>BBMT01000001.1 GCA_000755425.1 Vibrio maritimus | reverse complement strand
ACCTATAAGAAAAGGAGAGCATTTGCTCTCCTTTTGTTTCACTAAATATTGTTCCTTTAAAACAAGTACTCTAACGTTACCGACCAGTTACGTCCTGGTTGAGTGTAGATGTCGTAGTTTTTGGAGACATAGAACCTGGTTTGACCGACTTAGAACGCAAGTCATCATGTAACCAATACTTAGTATCAAAAGCGTTAAATAGGCCCGCTCGCAATGTGAGATCGTTCATAGGACGATAGTAAGCGGTGAGGTCAACCACGGCATAGCCTGGAGCATCGACGTTTTTGTTGTCTGCATCCGCATCGTTGTCCTGCCAATCCGTCTTACGACTAGCCATGGTTACTGAGCTTAGCAATCCCCAATTGTTTTCCACATTGTCATAACCGACAGCGAATACTGAACGAACTGGTGTTACTGTATCTAGCTGTTCACCCGTTTTCTTATCTTCACCATCTGTATAAGTCAGCGAGAAACGAGAATACAGACCTTGTGGAGCACCCAATAATTCATCTAGGGCAACATTGGTAGAGAACTCAACGCCGCGAATATCGACGTTATCAAGGTTAACCATGGTGTAAACATCTTTGCCTGACTCTGGATCGGTTCCTAAATCCTTGCTTGAAATAAAGTCGGTGTATTGGTTGTAAAAACCAACAAGTTCATAGGTCGCAGCTTTGGATTGGCTTCTAAAGCCGAGTTCATAAGAAGTGCTTCGCTCTGATTTGAGGTTTGGGTTGGCCTTTATAATCGCACCTTGGTTATACGTGTAATACAGATCGTGTACCGTTGGTGCCTTGAAACCTTGACTTACTTGACCAAACACACTGTATTGCTGCGACAAGTGATACACAGCACCTAATTTCGCGGAAAAGTCATCATCTTGGTATGGACTAATTTGGTTGGTGTAGCCTTCACTGTCTTTAGGATCGGTTTTAAACTGTCATAACGCAGACCCGCGTTGACCACTAAACGTTCATTAAGTAGGAAAATTTGGTCGTCGATGAATAGGCCAAAGTTTGTTGTTGTCGCATCAGGCACACCCGTAGAACCAACACTTGAACCACTGGTTTTATAGTCATCATTGTTGAGTTGAAATTTGTTGTCTTTGTAGTTCAACCCGTAGGTAAGTAGATGATAGTGACTATCAAAATCTAACTGTTTGTGAAGTTGAGTATCAAACTGCCAGGATTGATCCTGTGCATCTCGTTCGCGCAACCGGTCGCCATACATGTTGGTATTATCATAGTTCTTGTTGTTACTGCGACTGTCTTGATAGTTCAAAGTCCATTTTAGATCGTCGGCGAAAGCGGTATTCATCTGCCATTCATGCTCGAAACCGACTCGGAAGCGTTTGTTCTCGTCCTGTGTATTTCTTGAATTGTATGTGAAGTCCATACCAGGGCCCATAGGGATACTGATGCCGTAGTAAGAGAGTTCATCTTCTTTGTGAGAATAGTTGTAGTACTCACCAGTAAGACCAATGCGGTGATTATCATTTAACTGATAAAACACTTTACCCAATACATTACCAAGTTGCTTACTCGCGGGGTTAGCTGCGCCGCGCTGGTCACCTACAACATTGGCACCACTTCCATGAGTTTTCGTTTCAGAACCGTCGGCATAAGTCAGCATTAAGAGCGTCTCGAGTTTGTCTTGACGCATTGCCCACGTGGCCGTCGTTTTAAAGTTCTCATCAGCAGAGCTGTAACCTGTTTTAATACCGAATCGGTGTTCATCGCCATCCGTTACGAGTACATCATCTGGATTCTTAGTTCTCATAACAACTGCGCCAGCAACTGCATCGGATCCGAATAGTGAAGAGGATGCGCCTTTATTTACCTCTATTTCAGCTAAGGTGTCGACTTCAATTGCATTGGGATATTTGCGCTGCTCAGTGGCTCCGGGATTATAGCCATTTGGCTGTTGTACGCCATCAACCATAATCTTTACACGTGAACCGTTCATACCTCGAATGTTAAATCCTGATAAACCAAATCGGCCACTTCCTTCTGCCTCAACCCCCGGCAAGTATTTAACTGCTTGTTTAATATCGCTCGCCATTGTTTGTTCAAATTCTTCACTAGAAATCTTACTGATAGATGTAGACACGTCTGAGTAAGCTTGCGGGGTTTTTGATGCCGAAACGACCACGACTTCATCGAAGGTTTTTTTCTCGGTTTCAGCGTGTAAATGAGGGGCGATAGCCATTAATACAGAGGTCGCAATTAACTGCTTTTTGAAAGGAAACTGATACATCATTGTTATCCATAAATTGAGTGTAGTAGAAGCCTGAAAGGGCGGAATGGCGATACTACTTAATACAAATGATAATTACTATTATTATCGATACGATCAAGATTCGTTCGATTAAAAAAGAATCAAGTTGTATAACTCGAAGAGTTTTGCTATCACTGACAGTGAGTTAAGTTATTGAATTAGGAAAGCCTAACATGCCAGTGTCGATTACCTTGGAAGCTCTTACCATATTGGATGCCATTGAAAGGAGAGGCTCCTTTGCCGCCGCTGCGGCTGAATTCGACCGCGCGACTTCATCGCTCAGTTATCAAGTGCAAAAGCTTGAGCAAGACTTGGACATCATGATTTTCGATCGCTCTGGCCACAAAGCGACACTGACCGAAGCAGGGAAACTGATTTTAGAAAGGGGCAGAGTCATTCTTCAGGCAACAGAGAGCATGATTAATGAAGCAAGATTGCTTGCTAATGGTTGGGAGCTCGACCTGACCATCGCATACGACAGCATTATTCCGGTTGCTAACTTTTTTGACCTTGTTGACAAGCTAGGTAATGTAAGCAAAACACGTGTCAAACTAGAGGAAGAAGTCCTCGCTGGATGCTGGGAGGCGTTGAGTGAAGGGCGTTGTGATTTGCTTGTTTGTCCTCAGCCAGAAGTATTACCACAGGGAGTTAAAGCGCAGCTTCTTGGTGAAATGTCGATGACATGGGTTGCCGCGACGGATCACTATGTACATAAACGTAATGGTGAGTTTGATAGCGAAGCTCGTAGTAAATACCGAGTGATTGCCATTGCTGATACGGCTCGTGAACAGCCTGCATTAAGTGTTAATATTTTAGAGAAGCAACCTAGGTTAACAGTATCTAACTTAGACGCGAAAATTGAGGCTTTGGTTTCCGGACTGGGAATCGGAACATTACCAACACAAGTCGCGGATAAATTGATAGCAGAAGGGAAGCTTAAGGCAATTAAAGATACTGAGGTGAGCAGTATCGACGTAGTTTTAGCATGGAAACGCAATCATATTGGTGAAGCTAAATCTTGGTGTATTCGCCATCTCACTAAGACTTGGGATTTAAAATAAGGGGCCTTCGCCCCTTTATCATTTCATTTACTCAAGTCTCAACACCATATCCGCCACTCCGTCCTCAAACTGTACATCGAGTTCAAAGCCAAGCTTTTGGGCAAGGGTAAGCATGCCTCGGTTTGTTGGCATCGTCATGCCAGAGATTTGTTTGGTTTGTTTGCTCTTACAGTAATCAATGACCTTGTTCATTAAGATACGACCAAGTCCATTGCCTTTAAGATCTGAGCGAATCAAGATAGCAAACTCCGCATCGCTGTTGTCCGGCGTAACTAGTACTCGAGATACCCCGATGATATGTGGCGTTTGCTGGCTAAGATCAACAGCAACAAACGCCATCTCTCGGTCATAGTCAATTTGAGTTAAGTTCGCTAAAGCTTCATGGTTGAACTCTCCTACATCGGAGAAGAATCGCTTATAGAGATCTTCTTTAGTGACGTTATTGATGAAATCCGCATGGTAGGCTCATCTTCAGGTCGAATAGGGCGCAGAAGTACTTGAGTCTCATCACGCAGCGTTAGTGTTTGTTCCATTTCAGTTGGATAAGGTCTTATCGCCAGTCTGGATTGCGGCTCTCCTTCATAACGTTTTATCACGACGGAAGCATCAAGAATGGTAATGTCATCGCCATTAAGGAGTAGTGGGTGAATATCCAGCTCATGGATTTCAGGGCAGGCTACTACTATCTGAGAGATTTTGACCAAGAAACCAGCAAGCTTAGCGAGATTGATCGCATTGGGCGATTGTTGGAACTTAAGTGTCCCTTTATTAATCGCGTTAATAATCAAATAGCGGGCTAGCGCCATGTTTAAAGGTGGCAACGCAGTTACAGCTTCACGCTCAATATTCCATTCCGATCCCCCTTGTCCTATAAAAATAGCCGGACCAAAAGTGGGGTCACTGAGCACTTTGACACGAATTTCTTGTCCGCCGGCCACTTTAGCCATCTGTTGAACAGTAAGTCCTTCGATGCGCGCATCTGGGTAGGAAAGCCGCGTGCGATCGAGAATAGACTGGGCAGCATTCGATACTTCTTGCGCATCTTTGAGATTAAGCATCACACCATGGATATCAGATTTGTGGGCGATATCCGGAGAGCGAAGCTTTACCGCTACGGGATAGCCTATGTTATCCGCTAGGTGTATGGCTTCGCTTGGATCATGCGCTAACCATGTAGGAAGAGTAGGTAAATTGAGAAGGCCAAATAGCTGTTCACAGACATGAGATTCAAGGGACGAGGATCCGTTTGCTTCTGGTAATGTTGCGATTTGTCCTTCCAGCCATTCGTGTGCTTTGTCGAGTTGCTCCGTTGAATATGAATCCGTTGTTGTTGGGGTTTCCATTAGCTGCCATTGGTTTCGTCGGTACTCGACAAGGTGCATGAAAGCAGTCACAGCACTTTCCGGCGTTCTATAGGTCGGTATACCCTGTCGAGTGAACAGAAGACGCGCTTCTTTCGCTGTCGCTTCACCGGACCAGTTCGTTAGGATATTAAAGCGCTTTGCTTTCGGGTGTGCTTGAATCGTTGCTATAACTTCACGTGCCGTTTGTGACGACTCGGCAGTTGCTGATGGGCTGTGCATTATTAATAGTGCATCAATATCTTCACTGTCGAGTATACGTTGTATCGCCTGACAGTATCTCTCGGATGTCGCATCGCCGCCCAAATCAACGGGATTAGACTTTGGCCAGTTCATTGGCAAAACGTTATCTAACTCGTCAATGGTATTTGTTGATAACTGGGCTAAGCTTCCCCCTTTATCTGCGAGTGTATCGATCGCCATTAAAGCTGGGCCCATTCCGTTGGTAATGATGGCTAAACGTTCTCCCCTGAGCGGTACAGAGTGAGTCAGTGTTTCTACTGCCGCAAACAGTTCATGTGTGTTGTTTACACGCAGCATACCCGCTCTTTGAATGGCTGAGTCATAGACAATATCGAACGAACGTGAACCCTGATGAGATTGAGACAACGTCCCCGTTAAGTGTCGACCGGCTTTAAGAACCAAAATACGACGATTGCGAGAAGCCGCACGAGCGGCCGAGAGAAAGCGCCTTGCATCTCGAATCGAGTCAACGTAGAGCAAAATGGCTTCCGTTTTGCTGTCCCGGGATAAATAATCAAGAATGTCATCGAAATCAACATCGCTACCGTTGCCGATGGAGATGAAAGCCGAGAAACCGATGTTCTTGTCGTTAGCCCAATCCAAAATCGTTGTGCAGACAGCTGAAGATTGTGAAATGAATGCTAATTTGCCTGGAAGACAATCGACCGGTGAAAATGAAGCGTTAAAATTTTGCCAAGGCAGCAATACCCCAAGGCTATTTGGGCCGACTATTTTCATTCCTGCTTGCTGAGCGATGCGCAAGCAAGTTTGTTCTATCGTGTGTTCACCGTCATAAGGGACTGACATGTCCGATGCCATTATAATCGCGACTTTCACGCCTGCGACCGCCAAATCGTTGATCAATTCCACGTTTCTATCGCCTCGGGTACAAAGAATGGCGATGTCCGGAACCAACGGTAATTCACTCACTGAGCGATAGCACAGTATTCCATTAACGGATTTATATTTGGGATGAACCGGTAGTATGGTGCCTTGATATCCGCCCATGAGAAGATTTTAATAACGACGCTACCTGCACGATTCGGTTTACGAGAAGCTCCGATTACGGCGATAGAGCTGGGTTTGAAAAGTGTATCCAACGACATAGCGTCTCCCTGAGCGATGGAGTAATAGTTATAAGATGCATTATTCAACAATACTAGACTAGCTTTGAATCGATTAAAGTTGGTTTGTTCTTAAATTTAGACATAACGTATTGCTGTGCCTCAATTATTGTGTAACATGTCACAGGTAGTTAGGACAGGGCTTTGGAATCATCGTTTGATGATATTCCTGTCTGAGAAAGGATAGACAATAGTTAATTCAGGCAGTGATACGATGAAGAAAGTGGTAATAGTGAGCTTAGCTACCATGTTGGCAGCTTGTTCGTCTGGTGAGTTCACAGCAGAAGTGAAATCTGAAAGTTATCGTGAGGATTATCAACCGGTAGCAACAACCGCTGCGCCAGTTGCCGTTGCGACAACGACTACAGCTGCTGAGTCAGAAAAAGTAGCTAAGAGTACAACAGCAAAAGAACCGGCGGCTAAAGCTCAGGCTCAAACCGCGTCAACTGCTACTCAACAAAAAGCAGCTCCAGCAAAGGCACAACCTGCTCAGGACAACAAAGTTGTTAAAATTGTCCCGCCGTCTAAAAAACAAGCTGAGCAAAACGTTCGTTTTGGGTATACGATCCAAGTTGTTGCGGTAGGTAGTCAAGACAAAGTAGCACGCTTTGCTAATAAGTTACCAAACAGCAGTCAACCTGTATGGCAAAACTACAAAGTGGTTAATGGTACGAAATGGTATACGCTACTTTACGGAGACTTTGCTTCTAAAGCGAAAGCGCAGCAAGCTATCAAAACCTTGCCTCAAGAATTCCAAGACTTAAAGCCTTTTGTTCGCAGCATCGACAAGATCAAAAAGTCTGATTACCCAACATTGAGCAAGCTTAATTAGCAAATTGATTACTCAAGATGCCCAGTGCTTAGATGCGCTGGGCATTTTTGTATGTAAACTGCTCATCCGAGTGAATAAATGGCAAATTTAACAGATTTAGAACTGAATCTTGCTGTTCAATCGTTTATGATTCTCTGAAAGCAATCTAAGGACAAGCTTAAGATGTCAAAACTGAATATCCTGCTTCTATGTGGCGGCGGCTCTGCTGAACATGAAGTCTCTCTCGTCTCCGCAAACTATCTAGAAAGCCAACTCAAATTGAACATTAAGTTCAATGTAACCAGAGTTGAAATCAGCAAAGAAGGCTGGAAGTGCAGTGATGGCCACCTCGTCGTTTTGGACCTCAACCAAAAAGCATTGGTGGGAGAACATCTTAAACTGGATATCGACTATGTTGTTCCATGCATCCATGGATTCCCGGGAGAAACAGGGGATATTCAATCACTGTTTGAAATGGCCGGTATCCCTTATCTAGGTTGTGGGCCGGAGGCAAGCAGTAATAGCTTCAATAAAATCACTTCTAAGTTGTGGTACGACACTTTAGATATTCCGAATACACCATACCTTTTCCTTACTGAAAACGATGAAAAGGCTCACGAAGCAGCAAGCCAAGCCTTTGATAAGTGGGGTAAAGTGTTTGTAAAAGCGGCCAAGCAAGGCTCCTCAGTTGGTTGTTACAGTGTAACTGAAAGGTCTATGCTAGACGAAGCCATCGATGCCGCATTCGGTTACTCAGACCAAGTTGTCGTAGAGCAAGCGGTGAAGCCACGTGAACTCGAAGTCGCAGCCTATGAATATCAAGGCAAACTGGTTATTACTCAGCCTGGAGAAGTGACAGCTCCAGATGGTGCTTTTTATAGCTATGATGAAAAGTACAGTGCTGATAGCCATTCAACGACTACTGTTGAAGCGACCAACTTAACTGACGAACAACGCGTCGTTATTCATGAGTCGGCGCGTAAAGTCTTCACTCAAATGAAACTCAAGCACTTGTCTCGCATCGATTTTTTCCTAACAGAAGATAACAAAATCTATCTGAATGAAGTTAATACATTCCCAGGAATGACACCGATTTCCATGTTCCCGAAAATGGTAGAGCATTCGGGTGTCCCTTTTTCTGAGTTTTTAACGGATTGTATTGAGTCTGCATTTAACTAATCGTGATTTTTCTTAGTCTTGAAGAGCGATTTTTGCTCTTCTGACAATGACGTCTTGCCGCTGTATTGTAGCGGCATCGCTGGACTAGCCCATCGACCAAATTCTTGTATTTCCCTGATTTTCAGGCCTTCACGAGATAACTCTTGAACAGCGCCAACACGTCCTGATTGAGAAGAAAAGCTAAGCGTATCATCCAAAGCAAGCAACTGACTCGCGCGTTTTAGTACTCGATGTATCGAAGAGTCATCGAGCGGTGAATCGCTGATATTACCGTGTCTATCTATGGCTCTGAATAAAACAGAGTAGGGAACATAGTCCAACCAACGTTGAACGCTCTCACCGCCATGTTTACTCAAAGCATATTGTCTGTCATCGATGGTTACAGTGTAACCAGATTCGTTTTCAGTGATATCCTCGGCTGCTAATGACTTTAGATCACGGCGCTTTAACGCACATTCGTACAAAAGAAAATAGATAGCCAAGTCACGACAGTCTTTCTTTTCATCGCTGGAAGACAAGCGTTTATGCAGTTCTGCTAAATGATCAGCAGTAAACGGCGTGGTTTGTTTGACCTTGGTGTAGCTGGCTATTTTTAACTGGTTCATCACTAATCCTACTTGGCGTGATCGAGTAGGATCTATGTATTCAAATAGATAGTGAACGACTGAAATAGTGACAATGTAACGCCTTACGCTGCTGTACTTTTTTTCTTGTCTAACGTGCTCGATGAATTCAAGTAACGTTGCTTCTGATGCAGGCAATGAGGATGATTATGTGCGTTACAAAAGTCATTAAAAGTGCGCCAATCCTTAGACATAGCCAGATTTGTACTACGTGAGTAACAATTAGCAGTCATGTCGGCGAACTCTTGATAACTAATCGAAGAGCGCAGCAACCCTTTAAATCTGTTAGCTCGGTCAGGTTCTGTTATTTGTGGGATGTCTTTTTTCATACTAATGCACTATAACTTAATTGATTGACTTACAATACCTGATAACATGTCATGTGGACAGTGTTACAACAACGATACAAGAGAAAAGTCTTTATGGCTCTAGCGAGTTATCGAGGGTTTACCCTTAAATCTATCGGCTCTTCCAATCAAACATGGAAAGTCACTATAAAAAACCGCGAATTACAGGGCAATCTTGCCGCTGTAAAGAAGAGCATTGACTGGTGGTGCGACACCGCATCGATCATTGACCCAGCAACATTAGCCGCAAGTTCTGAAAAAGCACCGGCGAAAGGTGCTCAAGAAAACTTTAACGGTTTTACTATTCGTAATGATACGGGTGAAAACAACGCCTGGTACTGCATGTTTAATGGTAAACTTATCAAAGGTGGTAAGCTTGCTATACAAAGACATATAGAAGCGTACCTAATTGCAAAAAAGAAAGCTGAACTAGCAAAGAAATAATATGACTCTCGTATACTCAACGGAAACAGGCCGTATCAAAGAAGAAAAACAAAAGCCAGAGCGTCCAAAAGGCGATGGCATTGTTCGAATCCAAAAACAGACTAAAGGCCGTAAAGGAAAAGGAGTTTCGATCATTACAGGTTTAGACCTAGATGATGCGCCGCTCAAATTGCTTGCAGCAGAACTTAAGAAAGTTTGCGGCTGCGGCGGCTCAGTAAAAGATGGCAACATCGAAATTCAAGGCGATGCTCGAGACAAGATCAAAGCGGCTCTCGAAAAGAAAGGCTACACAGTGAAGTTAGCCGGCGGTTAATCAAACCAGAACAAAGAAAAAGCCAGCACAATTCAGGTGCTGGCTTTTCTGTATCTAAAACCACATTATCTAAATCGCAGATTAAGATAATGTGGTTATTAGGTATTTTATGGTAAATCAGCGTTATGGTTAAATTGAGGGTGTTTGAGGGAATAGAGGAGCTAACAAGGGAAACTATTCAAGCTCCTTTATATCTAATTTAACATAATATACATAATGCGTAGTGAGATACTGGTGATACATCCAGTATAGCCACTAAGCCAAGTCCGCCCAAACTCATTGAAATACTTGATAAACCCACGCCGTTAAACTTTTTTGCGATGTTCTCCCAAAGCGCTTTTACGTGTGGATTATCATTCCTGTCTGCATGGCATCCTAACAACGCCACTTCTGGGTCAATTCCTGCATTTTCAGCAAGAAAAACCGCTTCTGAATCAGAGATATAGCGCTTTCCTTTACGCATTTCACCAATTCTCTGCCGTGGTAGATTCAAATCGGCAGCAATTTGCTTGTCTTGTATATAGTCTTTCGCCTTTTTATAGGCATCTAACAGTTCATTTTGATACATAGCAAATCCTCCATATCCGATCATTCTAGCTCATTAGGCACAATTCTTCGTGCTTAACAGGCACGTTTATTTGTGCCTATAATCCGACTCAGGCACGAAATATCGTTCCTAACTCGACCATCTTGGGCGCTTGCCCTTGAAGCTTCGCCCTTGTGGTCACTCTCTTAACTGTTCAAGGTGGTTACCATGGAAATACTGAATACTGCTAACGCCGTTATCCTCGATACCGAGACAACTGGCCTTGGCTCGGATGCTGAAATCGTTGAGATTGCATTGATTGATGCAACCACACTGCAAACTTTGTACACGTCACTCGTTAAACCAACTTCTACCATCCCAGCTGCGCCCAAAACATCCACGGCATTTCTAACGACATGGTTAACGACGCTCCATCGTTTGATGAGATCTGGCCAAACGTTTCTGATCTCATGGTTGGCCGCCAAGTTCTTATCTACAACGCTGACTACGATTCGCGTCTAATCATCCAATCACTTAGCGCTTGTGACTATCCAACAACCTCAATCCGCTTTGACAATCTCGTGTGTGTTATGGACTGGTACTCGCAATTCTTTGGTGAATGGAATGAGTTACAAGGTAACTTTAAGTGGCAGTCATTGACCAACGCATGTTTCCAGCAAAACGTTGATATTACAGACCTTTCAGCTCACCGCGCTCATGCTGATTGCATCATGACTGGTCGCCTAGTTCACGCTGTTAACGCTCAACTGGACGCTTAATCATGACTGACGCCCAAGTGATTTACTTCGACCTGATGCCTGATTACTCGGTATCTGTGCTCGTTAAAGGCCGTGATGAATGGGATCTGTTTAAATCCATGTCACTGCTTGAGTCTTGGGCGGCTCAACAATTCGACCAATACGACTTAGTGTCCATTACCAATACCACTTACCAAGAACGCTTGGATATGGGGGTATTCGAATGAACACTGCTACTCAAATCCTAGAGAACGCTACGTTCCAGCCACAAAAAGAACAAATCTCGATAGATTTCTTGTGCTTCACGTTTGCGATTAAAGACTTGCGCCACTGCTACACGGCCTACAGCAATCTCAAGCACAGACCTAAACGCGGTGCGATACTTCCTGTGGTTAAAGAGAAACATAAGAGTATGTTACAGCGTCACCATACAACGCCTGAGTTCCCTGCTCCACCTCAGTTCAATCCGACTCTGGCCAAGTGTGGTGAAGATATTGATGCGTATACCCAAGCGTTCCAATCGCTGTACCGCAAATACCTGGAAGACTGCCTTGTCATTTTCACCAATCGTGTTCTAGGTTTATCGCTCTCAGCGCCCCGTGGTTTGGGCTTTCAGTACTATACCGACTCGATGAAACTGACCAGTCCCAACGGTGAAGACTTCTGCGGTTTCATCGGTATTGGCGGTAACAACGATACCGTTCATTTCCAGATAAACGGCACTGGATGCAAACATGTTTTTGCACATCGCCAACCGTGGGCAATCCATGACTGGCTGAGCAACGTGCTCGGTGTTCAACAACTCGCGCGTGTTGACTTGGCTTATGACGATTATGACGGTCTGTTTGATTGTGAATACGCTCGTAAAGCCTGGCACGACAACGCATTTCGCACCTCAGTTCGTGGTCGTGCGCCGAAGCTTTCCATCGGTCACGACATTGAACGGATGGATAACGACGGCAACCCCGTTTACAGCAAAGAGCAATATTCTATTGGCTCTCGAACCTCGCGCGTCTACTGGCGCATCTACAACAAAGCCCTTGAGCAAAACCTTGCTGCAACTGGGCTGACTTGGTATCGCTCTGAGGTCGAACTTAAAAAGTGGAACGTCGATGTTCTATTAGATCCTTCTGGCGCGTTCGCCGCCCTCAATGATTTTGCGGCGTCCATATCTGTATCGGACGCCTTCAACACCAAACCACAGCCCACCAAAAAAGCGGCCTGTGACTTACTTACCGCCTCGTTCTGGATGCGCCGACAGTACGGCAAAACTCTGAACAGCTTCATTGAATTTCACAATGGTGATGTTCATAAGGCTGTCGGCCAGCTCATCCGAGACGGTAGTCGTTATTCCTTCCCTGATACCTACGGGAAGTTAGTCGAACACATATTGGAGACATAAACATGACTAAAGCAGTTTTTGTATTAGGGATGGATATCACTTGGAACTCAGCACGTGGTGACAGTGCTCAGCTTAATATCTCGCGTCCACTTCGTGAGATTAACAGTGAGAAGTTCAAACGCCGCACCGTCGGTGAATCGGGTGATGTGAATCCCCAATGGGATCAACCTTTGATGATTGATTACGACTACGCCACCAAACTTGAACGCACCGGTGCCCTAGTCCCTCGCCGCGAATACGAGCTTCGCTTGGAAATCAACCCAACCGACCCACTCGCAGGCGCTATCGTCACCGAACTGATTCCTGTTGACGATGAAATTAAGCAGCACTTTCAAGCGTCAATGAAAGGAAAGTAATCGCCCATGAAATGCCTGGTCAACGGACAAATCACCACAGACACCATCGCCACTTGCCAAGGCTATGTCTTGCTTGAGCCTGTTGATGTGATTGCGGTTCAGTCCTTTGACCAAGAACTCTATCTCGAAGTATCGGGATACCTACTTCTCTCATTCGTCATTGGTCACGGCGCTGGCCGTGTCGTTCGATGGATGGGAAAAGCCTAAAACCAACCCCGTAAAAACATAAGGAAATTGTTATGAAAAAGAAAATCATCGCTCTATCAACTGTACTTGGCTCAGCTCTAGCAACTGCGAACGCTTACGCCGTTGATTACACCACTGAAATCGGTACAGCAGTCACTGAGAGCAATGCCAACGTCACCGCTGTCGTTCTTGGCGTTATCTCCATCGCCGCTGTCGGCTTTGGTGCTGGTCTGTTGGTGAAATGGCTTAGCCGCTAAACCATGTACTCGATACAGCCCGAAGTGATATTCGGTATCGCCTCCTCGATGGCCTTTATCTACGGGTTTGTATCGGGGGTTCAATCTCATTAGCAAAGGGCGGTTAACACCGCCTTTTTTCTGGAATATAACTATGAACAGGTTATTTTCTTCTCGCCGATTCTATCTAGAATCATTCATTTTGGTCGTTCTCGTGGCCACCTCTTTTGCTTCAAAATCTGCTCCTTATGACCGAGGCCACAAGTCCAGTACCGTCATGGGATATTGTAACCGTTACGACTATTCAACAATTTCAGCGTGTGTAGCACACTATACAGAACAAATAACAACGATTAATCCGCTTGATCATGTTGAGTCTGTTTCAATAGTTAACGCTAACAACAAATATAACGTGACTTATTACATAAACCTGTGGGTCGTAAACGAAGGTGGATTTGAAAGCAATTTTCAGGTCAAGTGGTGGATTACGGATGGGTCAACCTCGATATGTCCAGACGAACAACCTGATGGTAGTTGTGAAGCTTCACTCCCTCCAGTTCCAACTTGTGAAGACGAAGAAACTCAAAAGTCTATCCAAGTAGACCGATACACCTGCCAAACTGGCAACCAAGACCCAGCCCATTTTGATTCTAACTTTCAATACTCATGCACCAATACTGATGAGGGTTACGACTATTCCAGCACTTGCGATTACTCATCCAATGGCTGCTTTGTAGACTGCGATAAAGATACAGATCAACCTATCTGCAATCCTGCTACTGAACAATGCGAACTGCCTCCACCTACCCAACCACCTACTGGCGGCGGTGATGGTTCCGGTGGTTCTGGCGGTGAAGACTCTGATTTGTGTTCGACTCATCCTGAACTTTGCGCTGGTCCTGGAACCGAAGACCCAGACAATGGTTGTGAAGCTCCAGCCGATGCACCTTGGCTTTGTGACAATCCAGACGAAAGACCGGAAAACCCCACTCCTGAAAACCCTGACCCCGATAACAGCGGCGCGGCCATCAACGCGCAGAACGACACCACCAAGCCATTCGTGACCTCAACAAAACCGAGTACCAAAGCCTTGAACAGCTTAAAGGCATCAATCAAAAACTCAGCGATATTGACCAAGGTATACAAAGCAACAACAACTACAACACCGCTTTGTTAAGTTCCGCTGACGACCAACTTGAAGCATTACAGCGCATTAGCGAACTCAACGAAATGGCCAATGAAGGTTACGCCATGTTGAATGATGAGTTTGTCTATGTCGGCGAAGGCATTGATTCACTTAACGCTGGCATGGGTTCGCTCAATCAAGGTATTGGAGAAATCGTTAACACCCTAAAAGATCCATTCTGTACCCACAATCCTCAGCATCCTGACTGTATAGCTAAGACACCCTTTGGAGACCTACCAACCATTGAAGAAAAAAGCCCGTTCGAGGACATCATTGGTGAAACCGCCACTGAAAAGCTCGTTAAAGAAGGCGACGATATCAAGAAGCAAATTGAAGATCTCTATGAGAAATTTAAGTCTGATGTCATCCAAAAGCCGTCCTTCATCGAAAATGGTTCCATCAACTCTCACAGTTTATCGATTCGCCAAGCGGGTCATAACGTCTCGGTAAGAAGCACCTACTGGCAAGACAATACTGGCTTTGTTTATCACGCCGTTCTCTTGCTCTCCACACTCATCGCCTTTGGCATCGTAATGACAAGGAAGTCCTAACCATGAAATCCACTACTCGATACATCGTGTTTTTTGTTGCGCTTACCGCCTCATCGTTAGCGTTGGCCGTCACGCCCGAAGAAGAAAACTCCATCATCAAATACACCGTTGAAACCTTCGATTTCATACAAGAGATGTTCTTCCATGCCCCAACAACACTGGAATACATCTTCGCGTACGTCATTGAATACGTCATCCTGATTTCACTCAAACTCGAGTTCAAAGCGCTTGAGTTTTCACATGGCATTGCCGTTGCCATGCTCGACAACCTTAGCTTCGACGCCCTACTCAATGCCGCGTTCTCCAACCTACCTACTGAACAAAAAGCGATGGTTGGGGCTTATGGTATCGGAGCTGGCATGACTCGAATTGTTGAGGCCATGACTACCCGCTTTGTTATGGATTTCATAGGAGCGTAATCATGGCCATCATCATTCGACATGGCGGTAACGGGTCATACAAAACCGCCACCGCAGTTTGGTACGACTTGCTCCCTGCTCTACGCTCTGGCCGCATCGTCGTCACCAACATTCAAGGCATTGCTAACGTTCAAGAGATAGAATCCCGACTGGGTGAACGCTTCCCGCCATCTGCACAAATCATCAAAATCTACTCACTGACGGAAAAAGGACGCTCTCTCTGGCAGAACTTCTACAACTGGATGCCAATGGGTGCGTTCATCCTCATCGATGAAATGCAGAACATCTACAACAAAACCGTTGGCTTCGACATGGCCAAGAACACTTACCAAGGATTGGATCCTTTTTTGGATCATTTACCTGATTGGTATGCCGACTTCTACCGCCGCAACCTAGAAAGCTACAAACCCGACCAAAACGACATAGATATTGATGACCTTGGCGAGACTCTGCTTGATGACAATGGCCTGATACGACTGCCGCCAACGTTCGAAGAAAGCATGTCACGACACCGCCACTATAACTGGGACATTACCTTTGTCACGCCGGAAATCAAGAACATCCCCATGGACGTTCGTGGCTGTGCTGAACTGGCCATACACCATAAAAGCAAAGACTCGGTGTTCTTTACTAAACGCAAACCAAGACTGTTTGAACACGACCCGAAGTCTACGTCAGTTAAACCCACCAAAGACGATTACACCACAACCAAGAAAGTCCCCGTGGCCGTTCACCTACTCTACAAATCCACCGTAACTGGCAAGACAACCAAATCCGGTGCGGCCAGTAATCCCTTTACTTCATTCAAATTCATTGCCGTTCTTGTGGTACTCATCGGTGCACTATCAGGACTAGGAGTAACGCTCTATGACATTTTCACTCGTGATTCTCAAGATAAGCTACAGGCTAACCAAGCTCGCGTCGAAAGTCTTAAAGCTGATAGCACCACTCAAGATACTGCTGAGGCCACTGCTCAAACTCAGACCCAAACTGTGGTCACTGACCAAGTACATTCTGGTCAGACTCTCAATGTTCATCGTGGTGTCACTGACTCTGCGCCTCATATCCCGAGGTTTGATAATGGCGCTATAGAAGCGCCCAGCTCTGTTTGGCCATACCCAGTAACTAAGCTGTTTGTGTCAGCGGTATCCGTGAGAGTAGATCATCCCAACACCTACACCACCATACTCTTCAAGCAGGTCTACGAAGATGGAACCGAGGGCTACGTAAACAGCAAGCTTCTTAAGAAACTCGGCTATCAGTTTGAAGTCATGGACTATTGCCTGGTTAACGTCACCTACCAAACTGATTCCAAGCTCATCGTGTGTGACAGCAGGTCAACTGAGCACATCGAGATGGAAACGGCCAACAACGAGATCGTAGAAGAAGCACCAATAACTGAGCCACTCGACCCCGTTCTGCCCATCGAAATCTAACCTCAAAAGTCTCGACAATCCCGGCAACTCAAATATACTGTATATAGATACAGTATATTTGAGGTTGTTTATGTATCGTTCAATACAAGTCTATTCATCCTACCGAATCGATAGAATCAATGAACATGGGAGTGTGTCACTCAGCGATAAGTGTGACGGAAAAATCAGCGCGTTACTCAAAGGAGGCAGCACCCAATCCGCTCCATTTGGCGGTTTCATAGAAGTCGCAAACCTAGTTGGCCTACAGCGCGTAAAGCTTCCGAACATACACATGCTCTGTGAAGATGACCAAGGAGAAAAGCCCAGTTACCAAATCCCTAAGAATCACTACGTGGTCGGCACATACCTAGAACAAAAGCTGTTCATCACGTTAGAGAACGGTGAACCCAAACACTTCTCTGATGGTAAAGAAGACTTAGACGGGAAAAACAACGTAGTGTCCCTGTTTAACTAATGCGGATGGTCAACGACCGAAGGGAGTATTGGAAATCAGCGAATGCTGATAGAAGCAATGCACGCAGTGCAAGCGAGGCACCAAGCCGCCCGACTCCATCGATCTTTGGCACATTGCTGATCGGCGCGGTTAGTTGCCTTTGCTAAGAAGCGTTAGCCACTCCACCACTCTGCTAAACCAGCCTTCCAGATACTGCCACACAATCAAGGCAGGTTATCCAACTGGAATCCACAGAACTTAGATGTTTGAACTTCGCGCGCGTGCGGACGAGCTAGGCCAAGCGCGCGCGACAGTCAAACCCCCGAACCTGTATTACGGGGGTAAATTCCACCATTCTCCTAGCCTTCACAATAAACATCCCAGATAGCAGCGAGCGAAATTAGTTATGATTGTTTGATGTTAGCTATTGCTCTAGCGTACTTGAGCAGCTTACTTGTTGTTTTGATTTCAAGCTCTGAGTTGATCTCGATGAGAGCTAATCCGGTTAGAATTTGTTGTGCGGATACCAGCTGGCCAGTGGGTATTTTCATCTTTTCGCTTACAAATTCGAACTGTTTCCATGATTCTCCAATCCCGAGCTCTCGATTTGAATACATCCTCATCAAACGCTTATAATGTGGAGGTATTGTTTCTCCAGCATCCCATAACTTTACCTGTGCTAAACCTACAAAACAGAGCCTCGCTGTTTGCTCTTGGGTCAAACCACAATTGAACTCGCGAAAGAGGTAGTTGTTAGTTATATCTAGATATTTCATATGTACCTAACATGTTGTTAAAAGTACTGAAATAACTTTACTAGAGTAGAATTGCTCTACTTTTTTACAAAAATACGACTGATATAACTGCTTGTCAAAACCGTATGGTAAACTTTACTTAGAAAAAGGACACCAAATAGAATATACATTTATTTGATGCCCTATTCATAAATCTCGTCTCTAAGTTGAAATTTTACATATCAAAATCTATATCTAAGATTCTAGAAACCTGTTCACTTTTCTTGTGAATTGGTTTGTATATTTCATTGTAGAAGGAAATAATTTCTTCTTTCAAGAGTTGAGAATATGTATCAATAGAACCATTTAGTTTTAAGAAGTCATAGACACTTACTGTTACCTCAGTCTTGCCCTTGCTCAACTTACCAACTGAAATAAGATCTTTGGAAGTTAGTTTATTACTAGTCAGTTCAGAACTACCAAAGCCGAAAAGATGATTAAACAGAACGTTTTCATAATCTGGATTGTTTCTACGAGCCTTGTCTTTTAAAAAACCAAGTGTTGACAGGATATTATGCTGCTGAATAACTTGCATTGTTTCACAGTCAGCCTGGCTTCCTTTAATTGCGAATGTCAGTTTTTTTTCCTTCAGCATGTCAATGATTATTGAGTCTATTATGACATCTTGGCTCTCGGAGCATAGATGATTAAGTTTCTTGCTCTTGAAGTAGTTAAGAACAAGCAGTGAATTGTAATCATTAGTATCAATATACTTAAGAAAAACCAGCACGTTATCAAACTTGTCTTCCCTATCAATTTTTTCTACTAACTTTAAGTAAAATCTTTTTTTATGCTCATGTGGTAATGTTGAAATGAACTTTGCCGAATGGAATTCTTGTATAGACTTATGTAAAAACACATACTTATTAAACCCATCCTTTTGAATCAAACAAGTGATATTCACTAAATCTTTTACGATTTGCTCACTCGTACTTGTTTCCTTTTGGTTTAACTTTAGTGCGGACTGCATATAATCGTGCAATGACTCTTCAGAAAACTCCAACGCCCCTCTATTTAAACTATCAAAACAAAAGGCACTAAAAATTCTACTAGCTTCAATTGCTCCGATATTGGTATATTTTTCTCTATTGAAATTCTTTATCTTGTCATGACGACTATAAAGAGTCATGAATAGTTTGTCGTAGAAATCGACTACGTTTTCGGGAACTGTATCTAGATATGGGTAACATACATACAACAAGTTGACGAGAATCGGACTGACTAACGTACCCTGGAGTTGAACGTTGTTACTGATAATCTCTGGCAATTCTGTAACATCGTTGTTTTTGTCTAATTTAGATATAATCGAAACAATATCATTCAACTCAAGTTTTTTAACTTTCAAATTTGTGATGTCAACTTCACTACATATTTCTGTGCCCGGTCTAGTTGTCACAATGACATCACAGTTATAACGAGTTTTAAGTTGAGTAATATCATAAAGCATTTTCTGACGATAGTTGGATGAGACCTCATCGAAACCGTCTAACAACAATATTATCTTTTTTGATTGTAGTAGAATTTCCACATCACCATCTTCGAAGGAAAGCCCAATATTGATTAGCTGTTGCTTCAAATAGCTTATAACGTCTGTTCCTTCTACGCGACGTAACTCAAGCATAAATGGGAACCGTTCACCTTTTTTGAGCTCTTCCAAAAAGAGTTTTCTAAGAATTGTACTTTTTCCTTGGCCTGCGATTCCGATGATATTAACAACCCTACTGAAGCTAAGCGTGACGTCATCGTCAATACTAAACTCGTCGTCATTAGATTGTACTTTGAGAGTTAAAGGCGAGTATATTTCATCAAGATAAACGTCGGACTCAGCGCTATGTAATGTACGCATTTTCAAAAATTTTGTTACGTACTTTTCTACGTAAACTGTCGCAGCATAATCTTCAGACAATTGACGAAAAACTTCTTTGGCCGATTCAGTATCCTTGCTCCAAGGTTTATCGAGTATCTTTTTAGTAACTTGAGTCACTACTTGTTTTAGTGCGACCATCGTTAGGGCTGTAGCTGGTTCCATTTGCAATACCGATTTGTTCATAGATTCAATAGTTTGTCACAATTAACGTCACCAAAACAAGCGATTTGCTACCGATTTCTTTTGCCACTAGTCTCTTTTGGTGGTGCATCTATTTTTGATAAACGTATGTGCTCCAAGACGCGCACAATTCGGTTGAGCTTCCTGACGATTTCCATCTCTGACTCCATTCCAAGTTCAAGTAATGCCAAACCAAGTACAACCTGCTGAGGTTGGACTAACTGACCTGTTGGAAGTCTCAACTTTTCCCCTTCCATATAAAAACCAAACCACTCCGGTTTATGACATAACTCTAGC
Organism: Vibrio maritimus; assembly: GCA_000755425.1. Classification (GTDB taxonomy): domain Bacteria; phylum Pseudomonadota; class Gammaproteobacteria; order Enterobacterales; family Vibrionaceae; genus Vibrio; species Vibrio maritimus_A. Next base: position 738,035 of record BBMT01000001.1, on the reverse strand, counting down.
CTCAAGTGCTTTCGAATTAGCCTTTTGCTCTCGGGTGGTATGCAACCCGTCAACTTCCATTTTTCGACCGTCTTCACAGATTTAAAACATAGTTTTGCTACACTTTCTACGCTCAAATAATGAAAAATCCTATCACTTTTGTGTTTTTGGCTGTTATCTAACTGACTGTAAGTAAAACGCATAAATTCACCAAACTTCCAAAAAAAGCACTTAAACTCACTTATTTAACTTAAGGCGGCATAATGCGCAGTGAGATTGAGAGTTTCCACATCGTAATATCTAATTTTAGAAACCATTAAATGTTACTTCATGAATTACGCACGCTTCTCGATAAGTTCAATCGTGCTAGCAGCTTTACGAGCGTTTTTTAATTCATGCAACGACACAGCCTAACTCTGATAAACGTGCATGTACTTCCAATTATCTTTAGCTACAATTTTGAGTACGCTCTTGGGGAGTTTGTTCAACCCGTTAGTGTACAATGTTAAAGACCAGTCAGTTAGAGAAAGCTAATGGATTCAAACAAACTGTTCCCCATTCGAGACTTTAAAAACACCGTCTTTTTAAAACCACTCATAGAATCTAGCGAAGTTACAAATGTTCATGCCGGCGATTATAGCTATTACAGTGACTTTAATGATCCTACTGAGTTTTTGACTAAAAACGTACTGTATAACTTCGGTATTTCCGGTAACTCACTTCACATTGGCAAGTTTTGCGCTTTCGCTAATGGTGTTAAGTTTATAATGCCAGATGCAAACCATGCCACGGCCGGTATCACGACATTCCCTTTTGCTGTGTTCAGTGACGAATGGTCGGAATCTCTGCCTCTATCGGATTATCCGTTTAAAGCCTGCAAAGATACGATTGTTGGTCATGACGTATGGTTAGGATGCGATGTGACAATCATGCCAGGAGTTCATATTGGTCATGGTTCAATTGTGGGTTCAAAATCTGTTGTTTCTAAAGATATTCCACCATACAGCATTGCTGTAGGAAATCCCGCGAAAGTCGTAAAAAGTCGGTTTGATAAAGAAAGTATAGAGCTTCTATTGAAGATAGCATGGTGGGACTGGGACATTGAGAAAATCGAAGCTGCTATGCCAATTCTTGTCAAAGGTGATGTTGTAGACTTAATTGAAATCGCAGAAGAGAATTGAGTTACGCCGTAACTCAATTCGTTAGTTTAGCTTTAAGTAGCTTGAACCTTATAACTATATGAGTGGCCAAGGCGATGCTGAAATCAGCCACACAACTCCTCTAATCTACCTTCAACCGACGATACGTAGAGGCCTTTCCGTTGGACTTCTATAAATAGTGACGCTGTAACCAAGTGTAAATCCAATAAATTACTCGTACATTCCCTCCTGAACCAAGTTAAAACACTTGACCGACACTGAATAAAGAACCAAATAACTTGTTATTAACGAATTACGTTACAACGTAGCTTGTTGAGTTTACTTGGAAAGGCTCTCATAACCTGACAGGAAAGCCAATAGTTGTTAAACCAATATCAAGAAAGCATACATTAAAAGCAATTAGGTTTGTAAACACCTACTGTCTTCGTGCCCTTTATAATATGTAGCATAAAACACTGGACGGCCAAATCTGTAAATTTCGACTTGTAATTAAATTACAAAAGCCGTTTCGCAAGGCTTTTAATCCAGAGCTTTATGCTGATATATCTTATTGTATAATAATGATTTTTCTCATTTGATGTGAACTTGTGAAGAGTTTAAGGGTGAAAATGGGATGTATTTAATTTTTCGATAGATGGATTGTAGGCACAAAAAAGCCACCGAGTGGTGGGCTGATTATTCACTTCGCAATTATTTGTCTTCTTTATTGCTCATTTCTTCACGAATTTCTTCCGCTACTATTTTGATTGCTTGAGCAGTACTGATGCCCTGCTTCATGAGCTCTTGGATTTTTTCGACGGCCGCTTGTTGTTCTTCGTGGCTTAGTGTAGGTAAATCATCAAACATATAGTCCTCCATTTACTACGGACATAAGTAATTGGAGACTATAGACGAATTAACATTAAGCGCAAGTCATTTAGATTAGTAGGTTGCTAGAAAATTGACTGATGCCCCATCGCTTGGGGAGATGTGTAACTTGCCGCAAGTGAAATTTCAAATAGATTGAGTGGGCTTAACCCGATACCAGCGGTTAATGTACCTTCAGAATCACGGGCGAGATTTTTGTGATACCCTCCCCTTAACTGAATTTGACGGACTAAGTCTACCTCGATGCCAGCACGAAGCATTTGCACATCGTCATCAAACTGTGTGAATTTTTTCTCTTTTGTTCAGGTCGTAATCAATCGACAACTGGAAATAATCCGCGACAAAACCTGCTCCAACGGTATAGAGCGGCTCTAATTGATATTGATAGCCAAACTCTACGTCTCGACTTCCGACTCGGACGACACCACTTTTGGTATCAATGTTTCTAGAGAACAAATTCTTCGCCGAGATACCTGCGCGGAACGGCCCATGAAACCACAGTGCGCCAGCATCTAAGTTAAACGCCGTATCGCCCGTTGAATCTTCTCGAATGTTATCAAACTTAAAGTCTTGCAACGAGTTGACGCTCGTGTAGGTATAAATGCGTTGAAGCTTGGGTGATATACCAAATGAAAAGTGTTGACCAAACAACGTCTGGTATTTCGCCAGTGAGATACCAATTTCTGTCACCGCAACTGACGCAGTTTTCACTGCCGTATTTTGCGCTTGTGTGACAGGGTCACTCGAGTCTGATGCAATGTCCGGGGTCGCCACATTTTCAACATATGCTTTGCCAAAAACATTGGCTGCGATGTATCGATTTGGAATGCCGAATGCAACAGCACCGCCAAAGTCTACTTTTGCTTGCGTTCCTGACAAGGCTTGGAGCGCGGCTTGTGTTGCCAAAGGATCTCCACGCTCGGCTGCGCTGAATGCATCATCGACTTTATCCAATAGATTATCTTGGTCGTCATAGCTAATACCTAGGCTTGGAACGAGCATACCTGCATCATCATTACGACGGTAGATGGCTGTAAGAGCTGGGTTGTAGAATGGTGCGGTTAAGTATGAAGCTGAAACAACACCCGTGCCCCCCATAGCATCACCTCTAGCGTCTATAGCAAGTGTTGAAGCGGTTGTATAGCTAGAGGCCATTGCCGTTGCTGATAGTAAAACGAGGGGTTTCAGATTTGTCTTCATAAAAATAACGCCATTAGTCCTTTGTGTAGGTATTAACGGCGTCAATTATAAATACTTTAGCGTGTTCACTAGAAAATGTTTGAAAATGTGCTACTCATCAGCAGAGACATCAAAGGTCTTGTTGATGATTTGTGCACGCTCAAACCGTATTGGGCCTTGCCAGCGACTTTGCTTCATAGAAACCGCTAATACATAACGATCCGGTGCTATACCTTTTGTGTCGAGTGTTGTTGGGTAGTCAGATTCATATTCCTGCCCCCATACTTGCGTGTATTTGCCATCGATATAGTCAAAAAGCCCAACTTCAAGTTTGGTAACGGACAATATGGATTAAGGAGTGCGTTCTTTTCTACTTGCCACTTGTCTTTCGATGACCATCTAACCGTTTGTTTTAACGGTTGATTAGTCAATATCAGCCATTGACTCCAACTGTCTCCATTAACTAAAGAAACATCTAACCGATAAAGCCCGACTTCTAACGGAGAAGCTAGATTATAACGAATACCGTAAGTTGCAACATCAGTGACACCGTCACTGCTCCCGTTAATATAGAACTCGCTGTCATTGGAGACGCGTTTATCAACCCAACGTTTAAGACTGATTTCCGATACTACTTTGTTAGAATCCAATTCAATCGTTGAGAGATAGGTATCACGACCTGGACTTTGGATAGTTTGTTGTTTGACGACGACATTTTCTACCCAGTCAGGTAACGGCTGCGATGAATAGCCTTTACCACAATCGACACTTAGTGATTGTAGAAACAACTTATTTATATGCGATCTTATGCTTTTACTTGGCTGCTGTTGCCACTCTTCAACCAATGATTGGAACATAGATTCCAGGTCATTATTAAGTAAATGCTTATGCGCTTGAGAAATGGTTGAGGTTCCCTCAAACCAATCGGCACCAACAGATGTTGATGCCGACAGTAACGCTATGATTGCAAGTTTACGTGCGTTAACCATTAGCCCTTCATTTTGTAGCCAACACCGCGAAGTGTTTCAATTTCCAAACCAGGAAGCTTTTGACGAAGTTGAAGTACGTGTGTATCAACGGTTCGAGTTGTTGGGAAATGGTTATAACCCCATACGTGGTCAAGTAGTTCATCACGAGTAAACACTCGACCTAAGTTGCTAGCTAAGAATAACAGTAGGTCGAACTCAGTACGTGTTAGCGTAATCAATTCACCTTTGTAGTTCACTTCACGAGTAGCTTTGTCAATGACAAGGCTTTCTGTTACAACTTTTGATGCATCTTCAGCATCTGCTTCCGGAGCACGAAGCTGAGCACGAATACGTGCAAATAGCTCTGCTTCTGCAAATGGTTTTGTTAGGTAGTCGTTTGCGCCCGCATCAAGACCGGTTACTTTATCTTTAACGGTCACCAGTGCAGTGAGCAAAATAACTGGAACATCTTTGGTTTGCTTCCAACCCGCAAGGTGCTCTACAGAGTCACCATCAGGAAGTTGTCTGTCGAGAATTACCAAGTCTGCTTGTTCCCAATACTGTTCGACCTGAGAAATAAGCTCGGCGTGCAGGACGTTATAACCCGCTAGTTCCAAACTTACCAATAGGCCATCAGCTAGATTCTTGTCGTCTTCAACAAGTAGCAGTGTCTGTTTCACAAGGTATCTCCAATATAAAAGTTGTTGGTGGGCCAACTAGGGACATTTTACCGCCCATTCGACCAACCATGGATTCTACTATTGTAAGCCCTAGCCCTAATCCGGCCTTACTTACAAATGGCTTACGAAGTTCTCGCCAGTCCTTAGCCGTTAATTGTCCGTTGTCTATCACTTCAATTTTGAGTGAGTTCGATGACGTCACGACATTGACGCTCACAGGTGCAACACCATATTTGATCGCGTTGCGAATCAGGTTATCGATGCAGGTTCCAAGCCAATAGATGTTAATTTTAGCGGCTACATCTTGATTAATAGTCAATTTTACGTCAGCTTCAAACTCTTCTTCTGCTTTATAGCTTAGCCAATCTTGTACAGAAGGCAGCCATTCAGTCGCTAACGGCTTATTATCTGACTGCAAATAGTCTTTACTGCTTCCGCCAATTGTCGCAGTCGGCGAGTATCTTCACAAAGGCGTCGAAACTCATCATATACAGTTTCTGGTAAGTGCTCAAATTCTCGACGAAAACCTTCAACAGTCAAAGAGAGGCTCGCGATCGGAGTTCGTAGCTCGTGAGTCAATATTTGCAGAACCAACATACGACTTTTCATCTCTTGTCGTTTCGAGTTCCAACGATAGATCGACCAACCGATGACCAGCAAGATATTGGCAATGATCAATACGATCATGCTGATTCTTAATACATCAGAATGATCTTCTACCTCCCAACACAAATTGCCTCGTTGTACAAAACACGTGTTCGTCTGTGAAGCTAATTTAAAGTTCAATCCAGCTTGCTTTGCATTCTCGCGCCACATTGCTGAGTCGAACAAGTAGTATATATCCCCTCGCCTTAGCCAAAGCTCCGAATTCTCGACAAACATAGATGAACCACGAATCAGCGAAATCACAGTCGCTTCATCCATTATTTGTAAGCGCCCCAACAAAGAGCCAGGAGGTGCTAGTTCACGCTCTTTAATGTGCATGTACTTTTGCAGCGCATCTTTTTTGTCTGGATATTTAATAATATACCGCGCGGCGTAAGTTCCTCCGCCCGGATGAATCAAACCACTTCGAGCAAACCATTTAGTTGAAAGCTGGCGCCCGCCACACATTGCTCGAGTATAGACCAAAGGCTCAGTGATCAATGGGCTAAGTGGCAAAGTACCGCTGCAGTTCTCTGCTAAACGATATAACTGCTGTATCTCCTTAAGAGGATACTTAGTCGTTTGCGGCAACATGGATACCGGCGTCAGCAGCTGCGTCGGATAATCAGCTTGAATGACTCGTACATCATATGAAGCAGTCGCTTGTTCATAATCGAAAAACTCTACGAACTTATCGATTCGTTCAGGCAAAGACTCAGCCATTACCGTGTGGGAATAGCTAAGAGGCAGTGACAGCAATAAGGTGTAAAGTAAGTTCTTCAAAAGACGCGTCTTGTAGATCGTTTGTTGGCATGGATTTTTACACATTATCGGCAAGAAGAAAGCTAAGTGCACGCAATTATTTTGTTAATTCACTGTTTGTTGCTGTAAATGTGCACAAAAAAAGCCAGCAATTGCTGGCTTTGAAGAGTTAAGAGCTTGTATTGACTGAGTTCGTCTTACAGCGCTTTTGAAATTGCATCGACACTGTCTTTCGCATCGCCAAATAGCATCGACGTATTTTCTTTAAAGAACAGTGGGTTTTGAACGCCTGCATAACCTGTGTTCATCGAGCGTTTAAACACGATAACGTTTTGTGCGTTCCAAACTTCCAGTACTGGCATACCAGCAATTGGGCTGTTTGGATCTTCAAGTGCCGCAGGGTTAACCGTATCGTTCGCACCGATTACAAGAACCGTATCAGTGTCGCCGAAGTCATCATTTAGCTCGTCCATTTCGAGAACGATGTCATACGGTACTTTCGCTTCTGCTAGCAGTACGTTCATGTGACCTGGTAGACGCCCCGCTACTGGGTGAATACCGAAGCGAACTTCGACACCTTGTGCGCGTAGCTTTTCAGTAATCTCATGTACTGGGTACTGAGCCTGAGCTACCGCCATGCCGTATCCAGGAGTGATGATGACAGATTTGCTGTTTTTCAACATCTCTGCGACTTCTTCAGCGGTTGTCTCGCGGTGTTCGCCCTGCTCTTCATCACTCGAAATGACAACTTCTTGACCAAAGCCGCCTGCAATAACACTGATGAACGAGCGGTTCATTGCTTTACACATGATGTAAGAAAGGATCGCACCAGACGAACCTACCAAGGCACCTGTTACAATTAGAAGGTCGTTCGACAGCATGAAACCTGCCGCCGCAGCTGCCCAACCAGAGTATGAGTTCAGCATTGAAACCACAACAGGCATATCCGCACCACCGATAGATGCGACCAAGTGGTAACCAAACACAAGAGCAATCGCCGTCATCACCAATAGCGCGAACATGCTGCCATCTGCCTTCACGAAGTAGATCATGAGCAGTGTTGAAACAACGACAGCTGCTAGGTTCCACTTATGTTTGTGAGGAATATTGAGTGGCGACGATGAAATGACACCGCGTAGTTTTCCGAACGCAACAATAGAACCCGTAAAGGTCACTGCACCGATGAACACACCTAAGAACACTTCGACTAGGTGAATAACGTGGTGAGCGTGAACTTCAGCTGCGGCCAATGTTTCAACATTTGGAATTGCCGGTGGATCGATGTAGCTATTGTAACCAACAAGTACCGCTGCCAAACCTACAAAGCTGTGAAGAATCGCAACCAGTTCTGGCATTTCAGTCATTTCTACTTTCTTAGCGTAGAAAATACCAATCGCTGCACCGATAACCATTGCAACAATGATCCAGGCAAAGCCTTGAGCATCTGGGCTGAAGATGGTCGCAATCAGTGCGATCGTCATACCCGCGATACCGTAGTAGTTACCGTTACGAGCTGACTCTTGCTTAGACAGTCCCGCCAAACTCATGATAAAAAATAGTGCAGCTACAATGTAAGCTGCTTGTACTAATCCTGCAGACATTGTGACTCCTTATTTATCTTTACGGAACATTTCAAGCATGCGCTTGGTGACGGTGAAACCACCGAAGATGTTGATACTGGCAATCAATACAGCAATGAACGCCAAGAACGAAACAACGCCATTGCCTTGACCAATCTGCAGAAGTGCACCAACAACGATAATGCCCGAGATAGCATTTGTAACTGACATAAGTGGTGTGTGTAGTGCGTGGGTTACGTTCCATACAACGTAGTAACCAACCACACAGGCCAATACAAATACCGTAAAGTGAGATAAGAATGCTGCAGGAGCAACGGATGCTACCCAACCAAATACACCAACTGCCGCAACTAGGCCAGCCAGTTTTTTAACTGGAGACGTTGGTTCTTCAACTTTTTCAGCGGGTTTTGGTGCTTCCGCTTTTGGCGCTTCTGGTTGCGCTGAAACTTGAATCGGTGGCGCAGGCCATGTGACCTCACCTTCTTTAACAACAGTGACACCACGAAGAACGACGTCTTCAAAGTTGATGTCGATGTTGCCATCTTTCTCTTTGCAAAGCAGTTTTAGAAGGTTAACAAGGTTTGTCGCATAAAGCTGAGAAGACTGAGTTGGAAGACGACCCACCATGTCGGTGTAGCCGATCACTTTTACGCCATTGTCAGTTGTAATCACTTGATCTGCGACTGTGTATTCACAGTTACCGCCGTTTGCTGCAGCAAGGTCAACAATAACGCTACCTGGCTTCATTGCGTCAACCATTTCTTTAGTGACAAGTTTTGGAGCTGGACGGCCAGGAATAAGTGCCGTTGTGATGATGATATCGACGTCTTTCGCTTGCTCCATATAAAGCTCAGCAGCTTTTTTATTGAAGTCATCAGACATCTCTTTGGCGTAACCATCGCCAGAGCCGGTATTTTCTTGGTAGTCAACTTCTAGGAAGTCAGCACCCATTGATTCGACTTGCTCTTTTACTTCTGGGCGAACGTCAAACGCACGAACAATCGCGCCTAAGCTACCCGCAGCACCGATGGCTGCAAGACCCGCTACGCCGGCACCGGCTACAAATACTTTCGCAGGTGGTACTTTACCCGCCGCAGTAATTTGACCTGTGAAGAATCGGCCAAACTCATGTGCAGCTTCAACAACGGCACGATAACCTGCAATGTTCGCCATGGAACTAAGTGCATCAAGAGCTTGAGCACGAGAAATACGCGGTACCGCGTCCATTGCCATGACATTAATGTTTTTACTAGAAAGCTTTTCCATTAACTCCGGATTTTGAGCTGGCCAGACAAAGCTGATCAGGCTCGCGCCTTCTTTAAGTGACTCAATCTCTTCATCGCTTGGCGCATTTACTTTCAGAATTAAGTCTGACTGCCACACTTCTTGTGAAGAGATAATCGTTGCTCCGGCAGCTTCATAAGCCGCGTCATCGAAGCTTGCAAGCACACCCGCTTGCGATTCCACTGAGACATCAAATCCCAGTTTTAACAGCTGCTCGACCGATTTCGGCGTTGCAGCGACTCGCGTTTCTCCCGCGAGGGTTTCTCTTGGCACACCTATCAACAAAACTGACTCCTTGTGTATCAACTAGTGAATACTTTTCTTACCAAACAGAAGTCAAAGGGGTGCTAGGAGCATTTTGGCACGCCAATTTGCATAGCCATTCCTTAACTATTGGCAGAAGTATTGTTCTTTTTTAACCAACTGAGTTCGTAACATCAAGCAATTTGTAACTGAAATACATAATTTCATTACATATAACGGAAAGTAATGACTTTTAAACAAACTAATCTAGTAAAAAACCACACGAAAACCCCACCTCAGAGGTCATACCAGTGTAATATTACCTATCTTTGGGAAATTTTCGTGTAAGTAGGTCATATTATGACAATATTTGCTGCAAACAGATGACCAACGTCAATTAAATCAATTAACTGAAACTGGTCTTTCCAGAACAAAAATGCATCAAAAAAGTACGTTAGAAGATCTTTTCACCCATTTGGTCTATGAACATTTGTGCTTTCTTAAGCATGAGTTCATTGGCGTCACTCTCCGTGCCAAGTACATCAGAGCGAATGAATCTGTGCTCTTTGACTTCATCGTCAAATGTTTTAGTGATTCGACCTGCTATGCGATACTGGCCATTTTCCGCGATGGCTTCTTGGTAAATGAGGAACCCCTTGTACTCAACAGGTTCGACTTGCTTTGGCTCTGGCGATTTACCGCCACCGAATAATTTTGAAAACAGTCCCACAGGCTTTCCTTAACGGCAAGTTATCTTATAAAACCTCATGTTCTCTATTTTCCATTTTATGGTCAACTCGAATCTCGCAAAGTTGCCGAGCTCATGCCGATTTGCGTTGATTATTCCCATACTGGATATATGGTTTCCAATGACACGAAATTTCTAAACATTTAATTGCAAACCGTATTTTTATAAACATTGCGGGGAAGGATCAGGTTTTGGGCTTCTAAATGACAAAATACTTGGCAAAACATTAAATTACCGTATGCTAAAGCACTGTATAATTATCTATATTGAAGTACCTGAGTTCTTATTTAATGGCGACCTCTTTTACCAGTTCAAACCTATTTCGTCTCTTCACGCCCGTGCTGATGATGATTGGTGTATTGGTTGGTGTAAATCACATCATTGACGCCACGCAAGCTAACTCAGGTTTTGTCACCAACCTCCCTTACATCCTGTTTGCTACAGCGATCGCCCTAAGCCACACTTTTAAGCAGTCCCGAATGGCAATGGTCGCCTTATCGATGCTACTTGCTTATTTCGTCGTTCAAGTTCGGCTTCAAAGCCCGCTCAGTTCCGGAACGACGTTGCTCGAATTGTCATTACTGAGTCTGTTACTACCTGTTTCTTGCTGCCTCGTATACCTGTTTTCGGACACTGGCGTGATCAGCCGCGGTATGGCGATCTTCAGTGTTACGATTATGAGTTTCGTTGGCTGGACCGCGCTAATACTGTCTCATTTTGCTGGCGGTGGGTTTTTAGGGTTTGAAAGTGACTTGCTAATGGCGTTTCCTCAGATATCTCGGTTACCTCTGGTTTTAGTGCTTTTTACGGTAGCCATTGTTGGCGCAACAGGGATATTTCTGCTCAACTATAACCGCCCTATCGACGCTGTCGTCTTCGCTTCTATATTCATGGCCGGCGGCACGTTCATCTTTTTTCATATACCTTACATTTCGAGCACACTATTCTCGCTCTCTGGTGTATTGATCATTGTGTATGTCATTTCAGCCAGTCATCAAATGGCATTCAATGACCGATTGACTAACATACCTGGCCGACGCGCACTTGAAATGGACATGAAGCACTTGGGTAGAAAATTCACTATTGCCATGCTCGATGTTGACCACTTCAAGTCTTTTAATGATACCTATGGTCATGATACTGGCGACGACGTACTCAAACTTGTCGCATCACGCATGACCGGTGTAGGTGGTAATGCGAAAGTGTATCGTTATGGTGGTGAGGAGTTCACCATCTTGTTCAAAGGTAAAACTGCAAAAGATAGCAAACCTTATTTAGATGAATTGCGTAAGCAAATTCAAGACTATCAGATGGTTATTCGCGACGAGACCAAGCGCCCCGCCAATAACGAACAAGGCGTAAAGAAGCGCGGAGCTAAAAATGACCAGTCAACGGTGAGTGTCACTGTCAGCATTGGTGCAGCCGACAGCAAAACGACTCGCAAGCCTGAAGACGTGCTTAAAAAGGCAGATAAAGCGCTTTACAGCGCCAAAGAGAAAGGGCGTAACCAAGTACAGTGCGCGCGATAGAGGCACTCTGCTCGGTGGAGAAGACATTATTCTTGATTAAAGAACAGCACAATGCTGCCCCCTTTTAAGTCACTACCGTAATTGAGGCTGAGCCCTATCCCAACATTATCAACCATAGGGATATGAAATGGCGGCGTTAACAGCCAGCAACTGTCCCTTCGTAGTAATGACTTGAGCCCAATATCCCTATCGTATCGCCACCGATATCGACCCTTCGTAAGCTGGTATAAACTGTTTGAATCGAACGTCCCCAATCGGTCACATCGTAGAAAAGCTTCACTTCATTTGACCAATACCATCCTTCTGGAGTACCAACATCACCATCATTTGCCTGTCCCCAACCATAACCAGAGAAATAGTTAAAGTTAGATTTAAATTTCACCTCTCCCCAGTCCTTGCCTTCGGTGTAATTAAATCCAACTTTGGGTTGAATCGATGTCGCCCAAGCTGTGGTGTTCACGAGTTTCCCATCAATAAAAGGCTGAAACAGCTTGGAAAATGGCGATTGAAAATCGTAATTACTATTAAGGTATTGAAGATGGATACCCACACCCGTTTCGAATGTCCAGTTTGGCGTAAAGTTAATTTCTTGTTCATAACCGCTATACACACCAAGTACGTATTTTCTGTGGCTATCTCCGCTATCAATTATCTGATCTTCAATCCTAAGTGCGGAGAAACGAACGATAGCTCGTCGTTGAAACATCTTGTCGTCAGAGAGATCAAAGGTAAGAGGCAATGAGGACACACCAATGTTCTTTCGACGGTCGAGTGCGTCTTGTGAACCAATATTGTCGTTGTCGATGTTGAATACGCTATTAGGGTCAAAGTCTTTAAACCCTAACGTCAACGCATCACTATCCGTAAGAATAATTGCAGCGGCAAAGTCCTCTTCGAAGATATCCTTAAATTCCGGATCCGCCTGAGCTGAAAAATGACACACTATCGCTGTAGTCACCAAGCTTTGAGAGACTTTTAACAAAACAACCTCATAAACGAACAACTAAAAAAACGACTTACTGGCTTATTCCATCACTCATTAAGAGTGAGCCTAAAGTTAAGAATAACAAAAGCGCCACTCGCTAAAGTAACGCTTTGTCATAAGGGGTAGTCAAAATGCAATTTAGCCAAACACTGAGTATAGATACTCACTCGTTGTTTTAACTACCATTGATAGGATAAAAGATGTTATGAAGTCGTACTAATAATATCGCTTTCTAACTGCAATACGTAGCGATTACGACCACTTCGCTTCGCTTGATAGAGCAGCTTGTCGGCTCTTTCATACAGCTCATTAATCGATTCGGTACCTGTTGGGATCGTGCTATAAACACCGAGTGACAGCGTCACTCTATCTGCCGTTTGAGAGTACTCATGAGGAATGTTAAGCGAAACAATTCCATCTTTCACCCGAGCCGCATTCTCTTCTGCCTCTACTACGTCACTTCTACTGAGCAATATAACAAACTCCTCCCCACCATAACGCCCTACATACTCACCAGAACGGATAAACATAACATCTAAAAACTGAGCAATATTAATTAAACACTGGTCGCCTTCGGTATGTCCGTAGTTATCGTTGAACGCTTTGAAATGGTCGACATCCATTAAGATCACAGAGAGCGGCATTTGGTGTCGGCCATGCCACTGGATCAATTCCGTCAATTTTTGATCCATGTAGCGGCGATTAAACAGTTTGGTGAGCCCATCTTCATTTGCTTGATGTTGAAGCGCTCGATTCGCTTCTTCCAACTGAGAACTGGCTTGTTTTAACTCACGTCTCATGTGAGCAATACGCTGCATGGCAATCAATTTTGATTGCAACACAATCTTGTTGACGGGTTTTACAAGGTAATCGTCACCACCTGCATCGATCGCTTTAGCAATCATTTCCGGCTCATCGTGACTACTTAGGAAAATGATAGGGATCCAATCGGCTTCGTAGCGTTGACGTATCTCTGAGGCGACTTCAAATCCGTCCATTTCGGGCATTGAGATATCTAAGAGCACCAACTCAGGTCAAACGTCGGATAAAGCGCGAGAGCCTCTCTCCCACTTGCTGCAACTTCGACCTCATGCCCCAACTGCTTGAGGCGTATCTGCAACTGCATTCTTTCCAACTGAGCGTCATCAACGAGAAGTATTTTCATCGAAGATTCTATGGACTTCATAAGCATCCTTGTCTTTGTATTACGCCGATGTATTGTTAATATAAACCACATATTAGGATATTATTCAAACAGTCCCACAAAAATCGCAATAATAACAGCTTGTTTAGGCCGAAAACGAAGTTTTGGCTGGGCATTGTCTGATAAGTTGGATTATTATTGTCTTTTAGAAAGGTAATCGCAGGATTATCGATAAACGTTACACAGAGAAAGCTGCATGTCTGACACACAAAATACTGAAACCCCAATCGTAGACCTAGAAACGGTATCCGCTGAGCTTAAGCAGGTGATCCTATTTGACGAGGTGCCAGAAGAGCTTTACAACATGGTAGTATCGATTCACGAAGTGACTGAAGAAGCAGTTCGTGAAGCATGGGATTCACTACCAGCAAGCGCTCAAAACATCCTAGATAACTTTGAGCAGTTCCACGCGTTGATCTCGGTTAGCCAGGCGTTCGCGGGTGTAAGCGCTCTTGAAGAGTTTACAACAATGGAACTACCAGCAGATATGAGCGACGAAGATAAAGAATCTTATAAAGCTGAGCTTCTTGATAAAGTGCTGCAAAACTGCATCAAAGACATGGTTAAGCAAATCAAGAAAGCGCGTCGTGACGCGATTCTAAAGCGTGACTTCAAAGAAGTATTCGTGAAGTAATCGCTATAGAAGATCGAAGAAGCCACATTTCCATGTGGCTTTTTTATAGGTGGGGTTCAAGTGCTACGTCTTTTTGCGCGACGCTCACGCCTTTAATTTGTGCGTACACAGATTGACCGACGCTCAACCGTAAATCATCCACTGCCCACTGGGTTACCGTTGCAACGAGTTCACAGTGACCTGCCAACGACAACACCACTTCTACGCTTTGTCTTGGCGTACCTTTTCCACCTTGAGCAATGGTTTTGATGGTACAAGGCAAAATGTTTCGAATGGATGTATTTTTAGCGCGGCTTAATGCGATAGATACGTCATTAGCTCTCACTCGCAATCGTACCGCTTCGCCTACGGCCGCTTCCGTTCGCTGCACCCATAAGTAGTGATCGTTTGTTAACGCCACTTTAGTCAGACCGTACGTGTCATTCTGAGCGACGACTTCACCTTTAAACAGTGCACTCTTATCTGAAAACGATTGCCACGATTGCATGATCTTTGTGCCCCACACTTGCTCAATCAGACCAGACTCAACAATGCAGCCCTCATCAATAATGACTAGGTGCTGAGCAAGTCTCAAAATCTCATTAAGGCTATGTGTCACGTATAAAATTGGGATATCGACGCGACTCGATAATGCCTCTAGAAAAGGCATTAATTCGCGTTTTCTTGGGTTATCCAGTGATGCTAATGGTTCATCCATGAGCAACACCTTAGGCTTGCTCAATAGCGCGCGTCCGATAGCGACTCGCTGTTTCTCCCCGCCAGATAACGAACTTGGATAGCGAGTCAAAAGCGGCTCAATCGCCAGCAGCTCGACGATTTCCTCAAAATGCGCCGTATCATTTTTCGTGACCCCGTAACGCAAGTTTCGCTCTACTGACAAATGCGGAAACAAACGTGCGTCTTGGAATACATAGCCTATTTCTCGCTTTTCTATCGCAAGGTCAATGCCTTGGCTAGAGTCAAAAATCGTTCGACCATTAAAGCGAATATGCTGAATCGGGTTGGAGTAACCCACTAATAAGATTTATTAACGTGGTTTTACCCGCACCAGAGCGCCCAAAGATCGCACTGATACCACTCGAGGGCAATGAAGCTTTTAGATGAAATGCTTGTTCACCAAATTGTTTTCTAACATCGATATCTAACCTTGTCATTGTGTCACCCCTAATCGGCGAGCGACCCAGCGGTTAAGCGATTCAGAGAAATAGAGCGACGCTAGGGATATCACAATAGAGATAATACACAGCCTCATAGCAGCGTCTTCGGCACCTGGAGTTTCTAAAAAACTGTACATGGCTAACGGGATAGTTTGTGTTTCGCCGGGGATATTAGATACAAAACTGATTGTTGCGCCAAACTCACCGAGACTTCGCGCGAACGACAGCATAGTACCGCTAATAATACCCGGAATAACAAGCGGTAGTGTGATAGTAAAAAACACCTTTCTTGGCGATGCACCGAGCGTTCTAGCGGCCTGCTCTAGCTTGTGATCGACACTGTCCATCGACAGGCGAATGGAACGAACCATTAAGGGTAGCGCAACGATAATGCAGGCCAATACTGCACCTCGCCAGCTAAAACTAAAACTGACTCCAGTTAGCTGATAGATAAACTGGCCTATGACCCCTTGTTTTCCCATGGAAACCAAAAGCAAATAGCCCACAACAACCGGTGGCAATACCAAAGGCAGATGAATCACGCTGTCAAGAATACTTTTTCCAATGAACTGCTTTTTGCTTAGTAGCCATGCGAAAAAGACACCGATTGGAATCAACCAGAGAATGGCTACACCGGCCACCTTCACACTGAGCTGTATCGCTTCTACTTCATAGTCAGTCAGCATATTAAAGATTTGCTTCCCTATCTGTGATAAATCCATGTTGTCTCAATATGGTCTGCCCTTGTTCTGAAGTGACAAACTCGGCAAACTGCTTGGTCTGCTTGTCATGGTTGAGCGTCACTAAAGGATAGTCGATAGCGTCGTGACTCGAGTCTGGAAAATCAGCCAGCTTTGTGACACCGTCACTAACCATTAAGTCCGAACTGTATACAATACCCAAAGGCGCCTCTTTCCTATCTACCAATGCTAGCACCTGTCTTACATTGTTCACTGGCGCCAATTGACTTCGCACTGTTGGCCATAGTCCTAACGATTCCAATGCTTGTTTCGCGTATATGCCCGCTGGTACGGCGTTAACCTGTCCGATGGCTAGTCGCTCATCAGTAAGGTACTGCTGCCAATCACTTTGCTTTGAAATATCAAATGACGTTTCTTCACTGTTTGATTTGCTGGTGATCAGAACCAATTTATTTCTGGCAATATGTTGAATGTTGCTAGCACTTATCACCTTTTGGGACACGAGATAATCAACCCAGCGCACGTTAGCAGAAATAAATACGTCCGCTGGCGCCTCTCTTTGAATCTGTCTAGCCAATGAAGATGAGCCCGCGTAAACTGCCCTAACTTCAATGCCATATTCGCGTTCAAACGTTTGAGAGAGTTCATTGACTGCATTAGTCATAGAGCTTGCAGCAAATACCGTAAGCGGTTTAGCTGTTGCAAATTGAACCACTGCAAACTGTGACAGTGTAACCAATAACCAAGTAATTACAGTGCGCATTAACGCGTTTCCTCTTCAGAACTCTTAATCTTTTTGCCCTGATAATTTAAGGTCAGGCCAAAGTTTTACAAGGTCAAGATGCTGTTCGATCGCGTCTGCGATTCTATCGATGGCAAACTCTTTCTCGTCGTTGATCGCAAACGACTCAATATCCGCACCATTCACCCAATGGGCGAGCAACTGAGTCACTTCTGGTGAATCAAAAAAGCCATGCACGTACGTTCCAAGCACTTGGTTGTCACTGCTGATCGCACCATCAAGCTGATTATCATCGAAGCTAACCGGCTGCTTGTCACCAACGGTTGAACGACCTGCATGAATTTCGTAACCAGAAAACGGTGCAGAGCACCCCACAAGGGTAAGAGTTCCATTAACGTTGGTAAGCTGCTTCTCACTTTCCAATACCGTGTCGAGCTGTAGCAGGTTCAAGCCATCACTACTTCCTGCTGAGCCTTCTATCCCTTTTGGATCTGCAATGGTGTTACCAAGCATTTGATAACCTCCGCAGATCCCCATCACTTTGCCGCCAAAGCGTAAATGCTTGTAGATATCTTTATCCCACCCTTGCTCTCGAAGATAAGCAAGATCATCGCGCACAGATTTAGTCCCAGGCAATACAATCAAATCAGCGTTATCTAAGCGTTCACCTTTGCCTACATATCTAAAGTCGATATCTGGATGCAGACGAAGTGCATCAAAGTCGGTGTGATTGCTGATGCGGGTTAATACAGGAACGGCGACACTGAGCTTCGTATTAGATTTAATATCATGCGAAGCATCGATGGCGTCTTCCGCCTCGATATTCAGCCCATGCAAAAAAGGCAACACGCCGATGACAGGCTTTCCCGTTTTTTCCTCTAGCCAATCTAAACCAGGTTCTAGCAATGATATGTCACCACGAAAACGATTAATAACAAAGCCCTTCACACGCTGCTGCTCTGATTCTGATAATAAGGCCAAAGTGCCATAAAGATGGGCAAACACACCACCTCGGTCGATGTCTGCGACGATAATAACAGGAATGTCTGCTTCTTCAGCGAAACCCATGTTGGCGATGTCATTGGCTCTGAGATTGATCTCTGCAGGGCTCCCTGCACCTTCAATAACTACGGAATCAAATCGGCTGCTGAGCTTTTCAAACGACTCCAACACGTAAGGCATCGCAAAGCGTTTGTAATCATGGAAACCTACTGCGTCCATATTAGCGTAGGCTTTGCCTTGGATTATTATTTGTGCACCGGTATCAGAGTTTGGTTTAATCAGTACCGGATTCATATCAACGGTAGCCGTTACATTCGCAGCTTGTGCTTGAACCGCCTGTGCGCGCCCAATTTCCCCACCATCTTCAGTAACCGCACTGTTTAATGCCATATTCTGTGGTTTAAAAGGGGCAACCTTTATCCCTTGGCGTGCTAAAACCCGGCATAACCCTGCCACTAATACACTCTTACCTGCATCGGATGTGGTGCCTTGAACCATAAGAGCTTGTGAAGTGCGGCGCATATCGTGCTATTTTCCTTGATCAATATTTCGATTAGTTTAACTGTTTTGCTCATTACTACCAACGCTTCACATTGAAACTTAACGAATTATTCAGCACTGCCTTGCCTAAAATATCACCAATTTTGTCTCATAGCTCTCGATATCACTAATTTGGTCTGTATTTTGCTTTAAGTTTTTATATACTGAGCAAATTCAAATTTCGAGATTATATCGATATCTTTTTATCATGGAGTCCTCATGCTAGGTAAAGCAAGTCGAGCTGCGCTGTTAACATTGGCAGTTGCCGCCCCTACGCTGGTTCAAGCTAACAATTTTAACTATAACTCATTCGAAGTCCGCTTAGGTGCTAACCTGGTACAGTAGGTGCTGAGTTTACGACCTTCTTTACGGAAAATACTCATTTTATCGCACGTGGAGACAGTCGATTTGAAGGAGATTGGGATATCGCGGGCGGTATAGGATTCAATGGTCCGGCTGGTCAATTTGCTGATGTGTACGGTCAGCTATTAATTCACAATGTTAAAACTAGAGATGATGAAAAATTCGATAGCGAGTTTATGTCTGAGTTTAATATTGGCTCGCGTATTTGGTTACTGCAGAATATTGAAGGTACGGGGCAAATCGGTATGTTAAATCGCCGTGATGATACCGTGTTTATTTGGAGTGTGGGTGCGCGTTTTCACTCAACAGAAGCTCTATCTTTAGGTGCTGATATCAAAGATGGCGGTATCTACGGCCCTCAAGCGCAAATGTCTGTTGAATTTACCTTCTAAATACGAACAAACTTTGTTCGCTTAAAATAGTGTCTATTGATTAAAAAGGGCTTTCCATATTTGGAAAGCCCTTTTTGTTTTATTTGGTTGGTTTTGGCTGAACGTATTTACGGCTTACGTCGACAATTGCCACATCTCTAAAGAAACTTCTACCTAGCAACACTGGGTATTTCAGATGTGTTCTGTCTGCTAGAGTAAATTCTGTTTTGCTAGTCATGTCGCCAATTTTAATCACCGACACGATAACTGGGCGCTTATCACTCTCTTCCGAACTCGATTGCTTTACTTTTACCCAACGGTCGACTGGCATCGATACTTCTTTAGATTCCACACCATCGTGCTTCATCTTAAACTTAACCCAATCTTTGCCATCACGTTCAAATGGGACGATGTCAACGGCGCTTAGTGAAGAGGTCGTCGCTCCAGTATCGACGCGTGCTTTTGTCGTCACTTTCATATCCATTAGACGAACATATTCTTGCTCACCTAGGATTAACTTACCATCATCACTCTTTACTGGAGCTGGCTTCGGCTTCTCCGCTGGTTTAGTTTCTTTTACCGGCTCTTCTGGCTTCGCTTCAGTCACCTTCTCTTCCGGTTTTACTTCTGGTTCGACCGGTTCAGTTTTTGGCGTTTCTGGTACTTCCGGTACTTCTGGCGTAGTTTCTACTACTGGTGGCTCAACGGGTGGAGGAGTTTGTGTCGGTGTTGTCGAACACGCAACCAAGCCACCAGATAACATTAATGGTAATATCGCTTTCCAAGGTTTCATTCATTCACCTTTATTTATTTTTAGTAGTTTCTATTTCGTTTTATTTTTGACTGACAGCTGCTAAGGCATCAGCAACATATGGTAATTGAGACTCAGAAAGTCCCGCGATGTTAATACGACCATCGTCAACGCCATAAATCGCATAATCCGTGCGCAATCGTTGCATTTGCTCTGCTGTAAATCCTAGCACAGTAAACATGCCTTTGTGAGACATGATGAAGTCAAAGTCGGTAGTCGAACCTGTTTGTTTCAAAGCTTTGCATAAGCCATCACGCAGCGATACAAGTCGTTGTTGCATTTCAGAGAGCTCTGTCGTCCACATAGTGGTTAAATGGTCATCCTTTAGAATCGTTTTAACCAGAGCCGCACCGTGATCAGGTGGCATCGTATACGTTGAACGAGCAAGCGTTAATAACTTACCTTTGGCATTATTCGCTTCAGCTGCGTTTTTGCCAATGACAATCGCTGCACCTGTGCGCTCACGATATAAGCCAAAGTTTTTGGAACAAGAGGTGGTCAACAACATCTCTTCGACATTTTCCGCCATGTGACGAAGACCCAATGCATCGTGCTCTAACCCATCGCCAAACCCTTGGTAAGCGACGTCTACAAAAGGAACAAAACCGTTCTTAACGCTAAGCTCGGTGATCGCTTTCCAGTCATCTAGCGCAATATCTGCTCCTGTAGGATTGTGGCAGCAACCATGCAGTAATACTACGTCGCCCTGACCCGCTTGGCTCAGATCGGTCAGCATTGCATCACGATCCACTTGCTTTGTCGTGACGTCAAAGTAGCGGTAAAACTTAACCTGTAGACCAGCAGCCTCCATAACAGGCTTATGATTTACATAGCTTGGGTTTGATAACCATACCGTCGTACCAGGGGCAGCAACATTCATTAGATCTCCAAGCATGCGCAAGCCACCGCTCGCACCTGGAGTTTGAATGACTGACATACGGTCGTAGATAGGTGTTTCACCAAAAACCACTTTCGCGATGCTTTGGTTAAATTCTTCACAACCAGCAAGGCCAACGTAGGCTTTTGTCTGTTGCTCTGAAGTCACAATGCGCTGTGCTTCGGCAATGGCCTTCATGATTGGAGTTTGACCGTCGCTATTTCGATATACACCAATGCCAAGATCGACTTTGTCGGTACGAGGATCATTTCGGTAAGCTACGGAAAGAGAAAGAATAGGATCGAGCGCTGGCTCGGGTAACTGAGAGAACATGAAAGTCACAACCCTTTGAAATTCAAGCAATGGCCTTCACGTTATCATTAGATTAAAAATATTGAAATACTTTTGTTATTGGTGAGGGCGATTCATTCTGTAAACCTAGCTATAAACCAGATTAACTCCTCGCCATATATTGCATAAAAGATCATCAGAGCCAATGTAAATAAGCGCTCAGCGGCATTAAAAAAGGAGCCGAAGCTCCTTATTTTTGCGTCATTAATGTTACAAGCTTGTAAATCGGTGTATAACCTGGTTTGCACTTCCGCGCCATTCTAACTCTGGATCGGCGAGATCTTTCTCGAATTTACCATCCACCAGCACATCAATAAGATCAACTACTTGCTTTTGTTCTGCACTCAAGTCCGCAAGGACATAACCAGTCCAAAGCCAAATGTCCTTTCCTTCACACTCTGCTCGCACACGCTGCACCAGTTTAAGTACAGCACTCACATTCGCGGGATGAAGAGGATCTCCGCCAGATAACGACAAACCGCGCTTTTTAATACGAGTATCGTTTAAATCCGCGATTATCTGGTCTTCAAACTCCTGAGTAAACAAATGGCCTGAGTGTAATGACCATGTTGACTGGTTATAACAGCCACGGCATTGATGCACACAACCAGAAACAAAGAGAGTACAACGAGTACCAGGTCCATTGACCACGTCGATTGGATGATACTGATGGTAATTCATGTGTTGTCACTCTCTTTACTGATTTCTTTGTATAACGATTAAAGGTGCTTAACGCGACGTTTAACTTCTTCTTGTTTACCGAAGTTAAATGGACGAGCATCCGGACTACCAAGATAACCACACACACGGCGAGTTACAGATACACGTGTAGAGTCGTGGTTACCACACTTAGGACACGTAAAACCCTTACTTGTACAGTCAAACTCACCCATGTACCACATTCGTAGCATTCATCAATTGGTGTGTTTGTGCCGTAATATGGCACTCGGCTGTAACTGTAATCCCACACGTTCTCTAACGCTTCAATGTTTCGCTGCATATTCGGGAACTCGCCATAGCAGATAAAACCACCTGACGAAATTTCTGGATACGGCATCTCGAAATCGATCTTGTCGTATGGGTTCACCTTCTTCTGCACATCTAAGTGGAAGCTGTTGGTGTAGTAACCTTTGTCTGTTACGCCTTCAATCACGCCAAATTCTTTAGTATCAATTTGGCAGAAACGACTACATAAGTTCTCACTTGGTGTGCCGTATAGGCTAAATGCATAACCTGTTTCTTCAGCCCATTTGTTCACTACTTCTTTCATATGCTTGATGATATCAAGCGCCATATCGCGCATTTGATTGTCATCATACATGTGAGTTTCTGTACCAAATAGTGCAGTCATCGTCTCGTGGATACCAATGTAACCCAGAGAGATAGACGCGCGGCCATTTTTGAAGATTGGTGCAATCGAGTCATCAGCCTTCAAACGAACACCACATGCGCCTTCCATATACAGAATAGGTGCTACGCGCGCTTTAACTTTTTCAAGACGACTGATTCGTGTTTCTAGTGCTTTACGAGCCAGTAGCAAACGGTCATTCAACAACTCATAGAACTTATCCACACTGCCCTTCGCTTTGATAGCGATACGAGGAAGGTTCAAGCTCACAACACCCAGGTTGTTACGACCTTCATGTTGCAGTTCGCCATTCTCTTCGTAAGTATTCAAGAAACTGCGGCAACCCATAGGCGTTTTGAACGAACCAGTTACTTCAACCACTTTGTCGTAGTTTAAGATGTCTGGGTACATGCGCTTAGATGCACACTCCAAAGCCAGTTGCTTAACATCGTAGTTTGGATCGTCAGATTTGTGGTTCAGTCCGTCTTTAATTGCGAATACCAGTTTCGGGAACACCGCTGTTTTTGCGTTTTTACCAAGACCAGCGATTCGGTTCTTAAGAATCGAAGTTTGGATTAACTTTGATTCCCAGCTCGTACCTAGACCAAAACCAAAGGTAACAAACGGAGTTTGACCATTCGCGGTATGAAGTGTGTTTACTTCATACTCAAGAGATTGGAATGCGTCATAACACTCTTTCTCAGTGCGTGCTTGTGCGAACGCTTCTGGCTGATGAATATCCCAATCTTTCGCTATTTCAAGGTGTTTGTCGTAGCTTGCTTTTACATAAGGTGCGAGTACCTCATCAATACGGTTGATTGTAGTACCACCATAAATATGACTCGCTACCTGCGCGATGATTTGTGCCGTTACCGCTGTCGCGGTTGAAATTGATTTCGGTGTATCAATTTCTGCATTACCCATCTTAAAGCCATGCGTCAGCATGCCTTTTAAATCGATAAGCATACAGTTAAACATTGGGAAGAAAGGTGCGTAATCCAAATCGTGATAATGAATATCGCCCTCATCGTGTGCCTGAACCACATCGCGTGGCAAGATGCGAGTTTTCGCATAGTGCTTAGCAACAATGCCTGCCAACAGGTCACGTTGAGTTGGGATCACTTTACCGTCTTTATTAGCGTTCTCATTAAGAAGATCGGCATTGCTCTCTTCGATAAGGCCTTCGATCTCTTTAGTCAGAGCGCTTTTCTTTTCGCGTGAAATATCACGGTCATGACGATACTCGATGTAAGAACGTGCTAGCTTTGTATGGACCTTGCATCAACTCATTCTCTACTAGAGTTTGGATTTCCTGAATATCCACATGTTCGCAATCCTGCAGCTTGAGCTCGACCGCTAACGCTACATTTTTAGCATAGATTTCGAGTTCCTTATCTGCATGTTCCGCCGCACTTACCACAGCAGCTTCAATACGATCCTTTGTAAACGGAGCACGAGAGCCATCTCTCTTGATTACGATTGTTTTCACCCTTTCTCCTTACCCCTAGCATACTCACAGACTTATCCACAAACACACTATATAGGTTGTTACTTTTTCTTCTGACACAATATATTGTGGTGTATTTAACGAGAAGCACCAACTGAAAGTATTGACTTAGATCAATAAAAACTGGGTAGTGAACAAGAAGAATTCGATCTAAATGAACTGGATCTCATACCGCGTAATTTCAAAATAAGACACGAATTTTTCGTTAAAAACAGTTGCATTTCTGCCAAGGCTTACGGCACATTGCCTGAAAGAAGTTTTATAAATGGCAAGGACAATGATAAGAACAAACGGTTATAAATACTTAGTTACAACCTTACTTGTTGGAATATCTCTTTTTCCTACATTAAGCATGGCGAAAGGCGAATCTCTAACTTTGATGACTTGGAATCTCGAATGGTTAACGACAAATCCATCGAAAAAATTTCCAACGAGTTATCGGAACAAAGACGATTTTTCAGTGCTGAAGAAACAGTTCATGGAAACGAGTCCTGACATTCTCGCTTTTCAAGAAGTAGACAGCGTAGAGGCTATCTCACGTGTTGTGGGATCCGATTATGCCATCTACCTCTCAGACCGTTCATTACCTATCAATGAGCAGCACCAGTTCTCAGGAATTAATCAATATACAGGCTTTGCCGTTCGTCGTGGTCATACCGTAAAAGACGTCGCTGACTTTCCACTAAGCAAAGGAGGACGACTCCGATTTGCCTCTGCTATTGAATTAACGTTAAAGGATGGCGCTACGATTAAGCTCCTTTCTATTCACCTTAAAGCTGGATGCAGTGGTAAATATACGTCCCATAACTCGTGCAAGACACTCAAACAACAAGGTAGAGTTCTTAACAGTTGGCTTAAACAGCTTGAATCAAGTGATGAATCGTATGTATTACTCGGAGACTTCAACCATAACCTCGCTTATTCGGGCGACTGGCTCTGGACAAATCTGACTAAAGATCTCAATGCTGTTCCAAGGCTTGCTACGAAGTCAACCGAAGCCGAATGTAAAGTGCGTTCCAATCGAAACCCTAACAAGACTCATCAGTTAGATCGTTAATAGACCATATTGTCGTCAGCCCCGACTTACGCAGCAGTCCCGCTATTCAAAACGTCATGCCGACCAAACGTGTTCTCAACTACCAGATGAGCGATCATTGCCCTATTTTAATTGAACTGTATAAATAAACAGTAAGCACAACTAAGATGGAGGACAACAAACGCTCTGAACAGCACTAGTTCTAAGCTTTTGTAGAATCGCTAGAATAGGATTACTCCTGTAGACCAAGCTTTAACAACAATCTTCGTGGCGGGCAAAAGCCAGTGAACCCACTCTGAATCAAGTTGAGACCAATAAATACCGTGAACCACACAAAGTGATGACTGGCATAAATAGTGAGTAATAGTGAGGCCAATACCATTGTTCCTGCGAGAATCCGAATTCCATTTTCTACTTTCATGGCTAACTCCTTAATAAGCTGTTACTTATATTAAATTTAAAATTAAAGCCCCGAACCCAGCGCGGGGCCTTTTAGTCAAGCGCGCACCTATACCGCTGCTTTCACTATCTGACGATCGAGAACTACGTAGTACAAAATTGGGATAACTAATAGCGTCAATACTGTCGATACGAAGATACCGAATATCAAGCCTATCGCTAATCCATTGAAAATAGGGTCATCTAGGATAAAGACTGCGCCAATCATCGCAGCCAGAGCGGTAAGCATGATTGGTTTTGCGCGTACGATAGCCGATTCAATCACCGCCTCGCCAGATCCATCCCATCTCTCAACTGATGATTGATAAAATCCACCAACAGTATCGAGTTTCGAACGATAATGCCCGCGAGCGCTATCATGCCAATCATTGATGTAGCAGTGAACTGAGCCCCCAAAAGCGCATGACCCGGCATCACCCCAATGATGGTCAATGGAATCGGCGCCATAATAATGAGTGGCACTAAGTACGATTTGAACTGTGCAACGACTAAGAGATAAATCAGTATCATTCCAACTGCATAGCAATGCCCATATCGCGAAACGTCTCGTAAGTATCGTCCATTCGCCGTCCCAAAAGATCTCGACGCCTTGAAGTCCTGATGGTTGGTTGACAAAGTACTGCTCGACATTCATTCCCTGGTTCGGAAGGCTTGTTGAGATATCAGCCATACCATATAGGGGACTATCCAGGTCGCCAGTCATGTCTCCGACAACCATGATCATCGGAACCAAGTTTTTATGAACGATATAATTGTCCATCGCCTGTTCACGTACCTTAATCAAATCTGCGAGAATGTACTGCGTACCTGAAGCAGAATTAATCTTCATGTTCATCACCTGCTCCAAACGCACTTTGGCACTCTCTTTAGCCTGGATTTGGATTGGGATCGGATATTTGCTCTGCTCACTGTGTAAGTAACTGACCGGTTTGCCGCCTACTGCGGTCGCCAATGAATCGACGATCGATGAGTAAGCCACGCCCAAACGAGAGGCTTTACTGCGATCAATCACAACCTGCCATTTTTGATGCGCTTCTGGTAGGTAGAGATCCACATCGACTATGTCATTCGTTTCACGGAAAATCTCTCTTAATTGCAGCGCGGCTTGTTCACGAACTTCCTGAGTAGGTCCGTAAACCTCTGCCAATATCGGAGACCACACTGGTGGGCCCGGCGGCACTTCAACAACTTTAACTTTGCCACCAAATTTCTGTGCAATTTCTACTAACTTTGGCCTTACCGCGACCGCTATCTCGTGGCTTGAACGAGCTCGCTCTGACTTATCCACCAAGTTAACTTGTATATCGCCTTTTTCTGGTGCTTGGCGCATAAAGTAGTGACGCACTAAACCATTAAAGTTAATTGGTGCTGCAGTACTGCGTAGATCTGGTAGTCACTGACTTCTTCGACATCATTTAGTGCATCACTCAGTTCAAACAATACACGCTGGGTGCGTTCTAACGAGTTGCCTTCAGGCATATCCAAAATGACTTGGAACTCAGATTTGTTGTCAAAGGGCAGCATTTTCATGACCACAAGTTGCTGTACTGGCAGCCACATTGACACGGCTATCGCCACCAACACGCCAATACCTAATAACAATCGATTACGTTTTTGTACTCGACTCACGACAAACGGTGACATTACCTTTTTGAAGAACGCCGATTGTTTACTGCTGACGGCTTCTTCGTGGGCATTGCCCTCTTTAAGCAGAATGCGAGCTAACCACGGTGTTAACACAAAGGCGATAATCAGTGAGATTAACATCCCCATCGAGGCATTAATCGGAATCGGGCTCATGTAAGGCCCCATTAAACCTGATACAAAAGCCATCGGTAACAAAGCAGCGATAACCGTTAATGTCGCCAATATGGTCGGCCCACCAACCTCATCAACGGCACCGGGAATAAGCTCCACCAGTTTCTGTTTACCTTTCACCATGTGACGGTGGATGTTTTCGACCACCACAATGGCGTCGTCGACCAAAATACCGATGGAGAAAATAAGTGCGAACAAAGAAACGCGGTTAAGAGTGAAGCCCCAAGCCCATGACGCGAACAGGGTCAGCAACAAGGTAATAATGACTGCGACACCAACCACTACCGCTTCGCGCACGCCCATCGTCACAAGTACCAATAGCACAACAGCGCCAGTTGCAAACGCAAGCTTACCGATCAATGTATTGGCTTTATCCGCGGCGGTCTGGCCATAGTCACGGGTGACATCTACTTGGATGTTATCCGGTATTAATGTGCTTTCTAACTGACCTAAGCGTTCATCAACCGCTTTAGCGACATCCACAGCGTTCTCACCGCTCTTCTTCGCAATCGCGATCGTCACTGCAGGTTTAATGTCGCTCTTGTCACTGGTCCAAACAACTTGTGTTGGCGTGTCTGTGCCCAATTGAATGTTTGCGATATCAGCCAAATAGACAGGCTGGCCATTATGCAAACCGACCACTAGCTGCTTCACCTCATCGACGTTGGTAAGGAACTCGCCAATTTGAAGAGGGATAGATTGGTTGTCCTGCGTCAAGCTCAGCATTGGGGATGCAGAATTGGCATCTGGCAACATCTGATTAAGCGAATCAATTGTTATTCCGTAACCCGACATTTTCGAAGGTCGAGCCTAACATCGACAATCGTTGGCTGACGACCAACTGTGTAGATATCTCGTGTACCCGGAATTCGTTTTAGTTCAGTTTCCAATCCATGGGCAACACTTGTGATCTCTTGTAACGTTGTTGACTCTGAGAGAGGTGACAAGGTCACGTTTACAATCGGCACATCTTCGATACCACGAGGTTTGATAATAGGCTGACCAACCCCCATGTTTAAGGCATCCAATCATTGTTAGAGTAAAGCTTGTTGTATATCTTCACCACAGCTTCGCTTCTAGGAATACCGACTTCGAATATCGCAACAATCATCGCACCGCCCGGTTGGGAGAACGAATATATTTTGTCGATACCGTTGATCTCAGACACAATTTGTTCGGCCGGATTAGTAACCAAGCTCTCAACTTCTCTCGGTGAAGCACCTGGAAACGGAATGTAGACATCAGCAAAAGTCACATCAATTTGTGGCTCTTCTTCTTTAGGCGTAATAACAATTGCCATCAATCCGAGTAACAATCCAACCAACGCCAATAAGGCGTCATTGCCGATGATTGGAACGTAGCTGCTATGCGCCCCGATATCCCCATCTTTTGGTCTTTTATTTTGCGACTCATAATGCCCCCTACTTCTCAGCCAAGAAGCTAACCACATCGGTGACAATCTCATCACCCACTTCCAGACCGCTAAGGATCTCAAGTTGACCGTTATGCGATTGACCCACCCGCACGGGATTCATTGTGATTTTTTCACCTTCCACGCGATAAACAACACTCAACTCACCGCGGCGAATGACCGCCGACTTCGGTATTTGCATCGACAATATTTCGTCATGAGCGAAAGCGACCTTCACCCATTCACCCGGTAACAAGTTTTGTGGCTGTTCAAGAAGCTCAAGGCGAAGGCGGAAGGCACGAGATTTTTCATGGGCGTAATTGAACAGCTTAGCCTCGTAAGGCTGGAGGATCTCGCCATTTAACGTGGTGATAGAAAACTGACTAGCATCCTCGACCTTTTCACGATAGCGCTGAGGAATTTCTGTCACGACACGGAGTGGTGATAGTGAAAAGCCCGTCATCAATTGGCTACCAGGGGCGACGGTTTCACCAAGTTCGACATGACGTTGAGTAACAACACCGGTGTAAGGAGCACGTATACTGGTATAGCCTAATGACTCTTTAGCTTGAGCGACAGCTGCTTTCACTTGCTTAACTTCAGCAACGGAAGACCGAGCTTCAGCTTCTGCTGCATCTAAGCGCTCTCGCGAGATCGCGCCTTTGGGAAACAGGTCACGATAACGTTTCACCTGAGCGGTTGCTTTTATGTTTTGGGCATTGGCACTGTTAAGCTGCGCCAACGCCGCGTCGAGTGACGCAGATTGTTGCTCCGCACTGATTTCTAGTAACACATCGCCTTGATTGACTATGTCATTTACATCAGCATTCACCGCTACTATTCTTCCCGACGTTTGTGATGACAGCGTACCGCGATTCACGGCTTCTACAGTTGCGTCTAGCTCAATAACAGAATCGACCTTGTTTACCTTAATAATGGTGGTGTCATAAGCGCCCGCCGTTGCGCTCAATACTGCGCTAGCAATCACTGCCCACTTTAGAAAGCTGACTTTCATATTTACCTCATCATTAATTAGTCAATCCTAATATAAACACATTAATTAGCATTGTCTAATATTTTTATTAGTACTTGCTAAAATAGACTGCTTGTGAAGTCTTCTGATGTGACTGGTAAAATCATAGGCTATAAAAAAAGCCCGGTTTTTCAACCGAGCTTTCAAATTCTAATTTGTGATATTACGAAGTTGCCGAAACAATAAACCAACCACTATGACTGATTGGCCATGCTGACTTGTTTGTTCTTTCCTAGGAAAACGTCACCAATGAACATTCCTACCAACATCGCAAATACAAAGCCAACAATCCCCAAGTTGCCGTTGGCGATAGAGGAAATGGCTGGACCTGGGCAGATACCAGCAATACCCACCCCAATCCAAACAGAGCAGAACCACTTAACAGCTGAGCATCAATTTTGTTGTTCTCAGATATACAGAACTGATCAGTACAAACTGGTTCTGCTTTACGACGAATAACAAGCCAATAGCTGGGCGCAAACACCAATAGCGCTCCGCCCATGACGAAAGCCAGATCAGGCGACCATTGTCCGAAAATATCTAGGAAGGCCATCACATTCGCTGGGTCGCTCATACCAGAAACGATCATACCCGCGCCAAACAAAAATCCACTAATCAATGCAATCAATCGAAACATGGTCATCTCCTATAACACGTGCAGCATAATGGTAGTGGTTACCATCGCTACCGCCATAAAAGTCATAGTCGCAGCGATTGAACGTCTAGAGAGACGACCCATACCACAAATACCATGACCACTAGTACAACCGTTGCCAAGCTTAGTCCCAATCCCGACTAGCAGGCCCGCCACCAATACCAGTGGCGTAGAAACCACCATAGCGGCAGGTGCAATGTTTAGCGCTTTGGCTGAAACAACACCACCTAAGATCATGCCCAGTACGAATAATATGCGCCAACTAGTATCACCCTTACGCCCTTTATAGATACGGCCAACGATACCGCTGATACCCGCAATCTTGCCATTAAACAACAGCAATAATGTGGCTGACACACCCAAAAGCATGCCGCCGAGCAAGGATGCCCAAGGAAATGTAAACTCCATACTTACCTCTTGAATTTTAAACTTAAAATTGATTTAAAGTTGCAAAATTCATCCGAAAATTTTGCAAGTTAAACCAGCTACTGATAGAAAATTAAGTACGAGGCTTAATGACAGTAAAGGTTATGAAGCTGCTGAATCAGTCCCACTACGCGCTCATCTTTTAGTGCATAATAGACGTGTTGCGATTCTTTACGAGATGACACCAAATCGGCCTTCTTTAACACCGATAAATGCTGCGAGAATGCAGATTGGCTTAAGTTGGAATTAGCTTGTAGTTGCCCAGCTCCCTGTTCACCTTCAACTAGTTGGCACAACACAAACAAGCGATCTGGATGAGCGAGTGTCTTCAGTACTTCCGCTACGTCCACTGCGCGTTCTTTCATTTGCAGTAAGTCCACTTTGTTACCTCTGTGTGTTGATTTGATGTCGTCATTATCCACACACCCATTTATTTAGTCAATGCTTAATTAGCTATTCCATATTTAGTTTAAATTACATTAGACAAAGCTAAATTTAGTCGTTATATTGGCTGCTATTCACGATTAACATGCATTTTGGATGAGCATCCAAGACAAGTAATGAGGTAAGGTATGACTAAGATCGTAATTGTAGGTGGTGTTGCGGGTGGTGCTTCTGCCGCTGCTCGAGCTCGACGTTTGAGTGAAGACGCTGAAATTATCATGTTAGAACGCGGGCCTTTGTGTCGTTCGCGAACTGTGGTCTTCCTTACCATATTGGCGGTGATATTAAAGACCGCTCTAAACTGCTTTTACAAACTCCTGAAAGCTTTCTAGCGCGTTTTAATGTTGATGTGCGCGTGATGAATGAAGTCGTATCAATCAACCGCGCTGACAAAACAGTAACTATCAAAAACCTAATAGATGGTAGCAAATACACTGAATCTTATGACTTTCTATTACTAAGTCCAGGCGCCGCTCCATTCATCCCAGCCATAGCGGGTATTGATAACCCTCTAACCCATTCTCTGCGTAATATCCCTGATATGGATCGCATCATTCAGACCATTCAAACCAACAAACCAAAACACGCAACGGTTGTTGGCGGTGGGTTTATTGGCTTAGAGATGATGGAGCATTCCACCAACTTGGTATAGAGACCACTCTTATTGAAATGGCCGATCAAGTGATGACACCAGTAGACAAAGAGATGGCGGGTTTTGCTCATGCAGAGATCAAACAACGCGGTATTGATCTTCGACTAGGCGTTGCACTGGAAGCCGTTGAGTTTACGCCAGAAGCAAATAATACTGGCAAGCTTGCGCTTACACTTAATAATGGCAACACACTGAATACCGAACTGCTCATTATGTCAATTGGCGTTCGACCAGAAACGAAGCTAGCACAAGAAGCTGGCCTACAATTGGGCGAACTTGGTGGCATCTCTACTAACAGCAGCATGCAAACTAGCGACCCTTCTATCTTTGCGGTTGGTGATGCTATCGAAGATACCGACTTTGTCACAGGTAAATCTGGTTTTGTTCCACTTGCTGGACCCGCTAATCGTCAAGGTCGCATGGCTGCAGATAACATGCTTGGCCGCTCTGAAACTTATCAAGGAACTCAAGGTACGTCGATCGTTAAGATCTTCGATCTCGCAGTGGCTTCTATAGGTAAGAATGAGAAAATTCTCAAACGTGAAGGCATTGCTTACGATAAAGTCTACGTGCACACATCAAGTCACGCCGGCTACTATCCTGGCGCCGAAATTGTGTCTTTAAAAATGCTGTTTAGCCCTGACACCGGAAAAATTCTAGGTGCACAGGCAGCGGGTAAAGACGGTGTAGATAAGCGTATTGACGTTTTGGCAGTTGCGCAGCGCGCTGGCATGACCGTAGAGCAGCTTCAGCACCTAGAGCTTACCTATGCGCCCCCATACGGAAGTGCGAAAGACGTTATTAATCAAGCGGCATTTGTTGCTAATAACATCCTTAAAGGTGATGCGACACCGATCCACTTCGACGAGATTGACAACTTAACCGAAGACCAGATTTTACTAGACGTTCGTAACCCAAGCGAACTGGCAAACGTTGGCTTTATTGAAGGTGCCATTAACATCCCTGTTGACCAACTACGTGGTCGCATGGATGAGCTGCCAAAGGACAAGGAGATTGTGATCTATTGTCAGGTTGGGTTACGCGGTAACGTAGCGTATCGTCAGCTAGTGAACAATGGCTACAAGGCACGTAACCTAATCGGCGGCTACCGTACCTATAAGTTTGCAAAAGCTTAATCACCAGCCGAATAAAGTTTAAATAGACGTAAAAAAGGAGCACATCGGTGCTCCTTTTAACTTTGTATAAAGCTTTGTCAATTAACCAAACAGCTTCTTCCAAATACTCGGGTTTCGCTTATCATGATATTCAAGACGAAGGCTATCGACTTCACGCAAAGACTCCTTAGCTGCTTCTAAATCGCCCTTTTCAAGTTCCGCATCTACATTGTCAATTGCTAGCGAAAGCTTTTTGAAGCCTTCCAAGTAAAGATCTGCTTTTTCTGGTGGGTAGTTGCCTTGTTTTGAGTCTGCAATCAATTGATCAAGCTCGGCAATCGGTGTTTGCATCGCTTCTACAGTCTGCGCTTCTGCGGCCTGCTTGAAGGCGAGTTTCATTGCTTGCATATTCTTTTTAAGATCAATACTTCCCGACGCCATCGCCGATGTAGAGATAGCAACGCAGAGTGTCATCAGACTCAGAAGTTGAGTTGGTTTAGCGAGCTTTTTCGTTTTTATAAGCGCTGTTGTTGTCATTCTATCTATGTCCTTTTGAGAGCAAAAGACCCCAGCTTCCTGAGGTCTTGGATATTGTACTCGAAGTTCCTGCAACAACGGGACAAAAAATTGCATCAAAACATGTAACGTTTACGCTACACCGTTTCACTTATAAATCACTGAACTCTGCGATAGCCTCACGGCCTCTAAGTGCCAAGAAATCCAGAAATTGGCGCGAAGACGCTGTAATGATTTTCTCAACCGGCATTTCTACTTCAGTTAGCAGTTTGTTCGTCAGTTCGAACTCGCCAATTGTGTCATAGAAGTGAGAGTCACTTCCCGTCGTAATATATCCGCCTGCCGTTTTCACTGCTCTCGCAATCTGATAACAACGGTCAACACTCCCTACTCGGCTATGCCCTCTAAGTGTTGAATTATTAATTTCAATGGCAACATGATGTTCCGCGGCACACTTTGCTACGGCCTCAAAGTCAAAGTCAAAGTTTGGGTTGCCTAAGTGACCTAACGCATCGATATTACCGCTTTTGATCACGTTGATAAGCGCTTCGGTGTGTTCTTCTTTACTTGCAGGTTTAAAGACCGGTTCATGAAA
Source organism: Vibrio maritimus (assembly GCA_000755425.1). Taxonomy (GTDB): domain Bacteria; phylum Pseudomonadota; class Gammaproteobacteria; order Enterobacterales; family Vibrionaceae; genus Vibrio; species Vibrio maritimus_A. The sequence continues at coordinate 703,658 of BBMT01000001.1, read as the reverse complement.
ACTGCCAATGATCCAGTCAAGCGCCTTGTATGACGTAGGATTCACGTCAATTTCGCCCTGAGTATTGAGAATGTTAGCTTCAATGCCACGAATGATAGCCACACCCGAAAGAAACCTTGGAATCACTCGTTGGTTTGAGAAAAACCAAAAGTGCGGAGCACCAGGCATCGATTCGGCATGATCCGTAGTACATAAGATTTCTAACCCATTCGCCTTGGCCGCCTGCGCATTCTCGGTAATAGTGCTATAGGCATGACCGCTAGCGTAGGTATGCGTGTGAGTATCAACCACAAACTTCATTGTTCTCTCCTCGATAAACCGATACTTTGATAGAGTATCGGTCATTGATATTGCAGTTTTGTTCTAGATCCTTTTAAACTCAGCGCTACTATTGACGACAATGAGTAACTAGAAGAAATCGATGGAGCCGCGTCCGCTATTGGGATCTTTACTGCCCTTTTGGTTCGATTTACTTGAGTTTGATTTGTTCGACTTATTGGCTTTTGACGACGATTGACCAGAATTGTTGGACTTCGTCTTTTTGTTCTTTTGCTTGTCTTTCTGCGACTTATTCTGTTTCGAGTGCGCCGCTTTTGACTCAGGCTTGCTGACTAACTTTACCTCTTCTGGCTCAGTAGGTGGTTGATCGCAAACAACAACGTAGTATTCTTGATTGAACTCGAAAAAATCCCCGTCGTACATCTTGCGACGTTTACGCGTTTCCAGTTCACCATTTACAGCCACATACCCATCAGCAATAAAGTGTTTCGCTTCACCGCCACCACCCACTAGGTTCGCAACTTTGAACAGTTTGTATAACTCAATCGGATGACTAGAGACTTCGATTCCGATCGCTTCAATTTCGATCTCTTCGCCTTCTTGATCGTCAAATTCTTCGGGCTCGTTTAGGTATTCTTGATTCATTGTCTTTATCGCTTATGGCTTTTTGTGCATTGTACTGCCTTGGTTATCGACAAGCTATTAAAAAGCCTCGCAATGGCGAGGCTTTTTGTCTTTTACTGATATGTTGCGTATCTAATCAGGGTTTACCAGGCTAGCTTCTCGCTAGAGGCAGTCACTAACTTCTTCACAGGATCATTGCCATCGTACGTCCAAATCTCGACTAAAAAAGACCCTACATGCTCTGCTGCATTGAAGTTTAATTCTGCCTTTCCGTTTCTCAGTGCTTGCGATGCGACTTTACTTTCATAATTAGGTTCTAAGTCCCCCGAAACCTTTTCGCTAAACTCTGTATAAACCGAAACAAACGCTCTGCCACTTACATCATTAGTCGCATCAACTAGAAGTGAATAAGCTTCTATTGGTCGGTAGTCAAAATCGTCAGGAATCGATAAATCTTCCATCGTTCTCTGTGCCGCAACAAGTGTTGGCGCTGGTACTTGAGCCGGTGCGGGAGCTGGGTCTGGTGTCGCCGCCGGTGGTGGAGCTGAAACGCTGCCACCTGAGTCGCTACCGCCACCGCCGCCTCCGCAGCCTACTAACAGTCCAAGAGAAATTATTGAGGTTACAGTAAGTGCTTTCATGATATTTCTCCTATGGGATATAGCATTTGTTAGGGGTTGCGAATTGCGATTCAAACCAGTTTTGCGCTTGCTCACCGCTCGATTCTGCGTAGGTAGCGTACTGTGGGTACGCCGCTAACAAATCTGTGGTTTCCGTTGGCCATAACCACTCATCGTTAACCATAATTGCCCAAGGCAAGTTTTCAGCTGTTTTGAAATAGGTATTGGTTGAAGCATTACTTACATCTCGTCCAAGACCTGCGAATAGATCAGCGTCGAATTGTTCAGTTGGTTCGTAGTTTGGCAAATGGACTTCCCATTTTCTTCCTGGCTGGAAGTATCCGGCACCATGGTAATAATCTGGTGTTGCAAAGATAAACGGGTCATACGGCATCGACATCAACGATGAGGTATTTGTACCATCTTTAATGTTTACGTGAAGCGTGAAGTTCAGTTGGACATCTTCAGAACCGCATGACATCAACGTTCGATGGAAGTCACAGCTATCGAGTTTGTAGACTGACGTATCTTCACTAATCACAAAAATAGCTTCATTTGATATCTGTTCTAGACCGCTGGTCTCAGACTGAACGTCATTTTTAATCAAGCGACTGGTATCTGTATCAATATCGCTACGATTTAGCCCTTTTAGACGAATCGCAAACCCATTATGGTAAGACGCTCCTACTGCTCCTAAATAACCATCAATTTTAGACTTGACGACATTACCATCTCGTAGAATTTCTGTGATTCGATAACTAACGACCACATCGTTCATGTCGTAGTCAGCGGTATAAGGCCAGTTATCCTCAAATGCAACGGTCGTATAGTCTGTGGCATTCGGATAGTAGCGTACTGACAAACCCTCACCTGTTACTGTCAATGGATGATCCTCTACCTCACCAGTAGCAGCACCGCCAAAGTAATCTAGCCCTTCCTGTTGACTGAAACGGAAACGGCTCCAGGTGGTACCGATATAAGCCGCTGCATCAACAGTAAATACCAGGTTGTTATTACCAGCTTGCAACTGTGTATCGGTAAACACTTGTTCACCATCATCAGCAAAGTCACCGTCTTGGTTCCAGTCAAACCATGCAGAAAGATAGCCGGTGGTGGAAGCGTTAACGGTGACAATACTGTCTAAACCAGGTTCAATCGCCGTCACAAAGCCAACGCCGTTTTCGTCATCAAGCCCTGTTTCATCATCCGCTAAGTTATTAGCACGACCGTCTTGTTCACCGTCAGGCGCTGAATCACCCAGCCAAGTTACGCCGTCAAGTCCATGTCTAGGACCATTGTCTGCAAGTTTGGTTAGGTATGTAGTAGGTGCATCACCAAAATCAATCTGCGAGTCTTCATCAATAACAGGAGCATTGGCACAGCGGGCACCGTCATTTTGATTAGAATTTGGTCCATCAGCAAACTTCACCGCAGGTACAATCCCATTCGCAATGTTGGACGCATTACCCGGAGAGAGGTCAATGCGATAAATCTGCCCGTCTTGGTTACGTGACACGTAGTAGTAGCCATCGACATCAAAGTATCCCGCACCAAAAGTGCCCGTTTCGCCGGTGTCACCAATGTAGGTTTCTTGTCCAGTCTCTGCGTCAAATGAGTACAATGCGCCGGAGCCGTTATCTATACCATAAAGCTTGCCGTCGCTTGGGTGGAAAGCAAAATCCGTCAAACTCACTACTGAGCGCGTTGTGACACGTTCAACAGTCAATACTGCGCTTGAATCGGACTCTAACGGCGTAAGATCAACAGTAAACAGTCCTTTGTTCTTGCGGTAAAGGTAGTAAACACTTTCATAAACATCGCCGACATAGAAGGTATGATCCGTAGGAAGACCTGAGGTGTTCAGTATTTCAGCCTGAAAATCACCTCCTAGTCGTACCAAACGTTTGTTTGTGGTGTCGTAGCCATAAATGTAACGACCATCGAAATCAAAGCCCACACCGTTGATGTTTGCATTTAAACCGGTATCTCCTTGCAGTAAGCTCGTTTGGCCAGTAACTAGGTTAACGCCGTAAACTTGAACCGGAGTTGATTGAAAAAGATAAGCTTTACTCGGACAGGTATCAAAAGGCGCTGCTTGAACGCTTGTCGCTAGTAACGTTGCAGCAAGACTGCCTCCGATCCCTGTGAATGTTTTGACTTTGTTTGTGAGTACCATGAGTTATTCCCTATGCTGATGGCTTAACTCAAGGAATACAAAACACGTGCCAAAATTTTAATTGTTTAATATCAGAAGCTTAGATTTGTTCTGATACATATTTTTAATATGAGAATCAATTTGAACTGCTCGATGAACAACGTGGTACTTTCATGGCGTGAGTTATCCACCGAAACGCAGACTTTAAAGCTGGCATTAGACTACCAAATACGATCATTCCAATACCAAACATCTGCATAGTTGAAAATGAGGTGTCAAAAAGAGCAAATTGGAAAATAGCAGTAAAAATCAAGTTGGTGTAAATAAGCGGAGCTACCTGAGTGTTGGTTTCAGCTGATTTGTAGGCTTGATAGCGACAAACCTGTGTATTAATGATCATCATAGTAAGTAGAAAGATAACCATCATCGTTTCTACACCTGGCCATTTAAAAGCCATCGTAACCACTTCTGCCGAAGGTCCTAGCGACGAGTAATAGAAAATACCAACTGGGGTTAACAACGTCCCGGCAAGTAGAAACGTCCAAGCATTGTTCTCAACCCCCGACAACTCACCTTTAGATGCCCTATGCAAACTAAGTTGCGATCCTGCATTAAACACTCCCGCCATCAATCCTATGATGAGCTCTGGTTTTAAAGTGAACCCATCGGTGTCCCCTGCAAGAAAGATCACGCCAAAAAAGGTAACAATTAGAGCAGCAAGGGTTTGTATCGACAGTGGAATTCGGAAAAGAACCTTTTCGAACAGTGCTATGAACAGTGGCCCGGTTCCGAACAACACCACACTTTCTAACAACGACAGTTTCCCGAGCGCATAGATAAAGCAAAACTGACAGGCGGCGATACATAAAGCTCGAATCATCAATACACGGCGCATTGATGTCGGCGGAATACGAAGGCCAGAGAATGTAAGAAAAACAAACAATACAATCGCTGGCATCCAAAACCGCAACAGCGTTACTTCAACAGCAGCAAACTGAGTAGCTAAGTATTGAGTTACTAGGCCTGTTACCGCTAAGCTAAGTGTCGAAGAGAGCATAAATATACTGGCTTTATGATTTTGACTAACTCTCACGTTATCCCTTACTACTGTTTATTAACTTATTGGCATTGTAGTGAGGGGCATCACTGAAAAATAGCGAGTTTTTGTTAACTATAATGTAAGTATAACTTACATATATGGATCCCATAGTGAAGCAACATGTCGCACTCAAATCGCTTTATTCGTTTGTCGCTGTCGCGGAGTTAGGAAGTATGACGATGGCGGCAGAACGACTTTTTGTTAGTCATTCCGCTGTCAGTCAGGCCATTAAAAGCTTAGAAACCCAGCTAGATACTAAGCTGTTTCACCGAGTAGGACGCACCGTGTCACTTACTCGTGAGGGAAAAGCATACTATCGAGACGTTGCACCTGCGCTTGAGAAAATCGTACGAGCGAGTGAAGACTTGCTAAACCGAAAACACGATGAACGTCTAACCATTAACATGGTTAACTCCCTTGCACTCCATTGGTGGATCCCACGCGTCGAAAAGCTCCAGCAAGCAATACCAAACCTTGATGCTAGAATTTCCAACCTCATTGGCCCGTTCGATTTAGAGCGGGAAGGTGTGGATGTTGCGATCGTTCATGGAAAAGTTGATGACTGGCAACAGTATTACTGTGAAAAGCTAGGTGATGATGAACTCGTTATGGTCTGCAGCCCAAATCTCGCAAAGACCCTTCCTTCGGATGATTTGGAAACTCTTGTTAGTAATAACCCAATCATCTGGGTAACTAATGACCGGCGTAAACATGATTGGGAGGTCTGGAGCCAAGCACATGCACTTTCAATTCCAGACTCACCACGTTCACTCACGTTCAATGCATCGGTTCAAGCGATCCACGCCGCTATTCGTAGCTTAGGTCTATTGGTGACTCATCGACTGTTTATCAAAGATGAGGTGGACAACCAGTTATTAGTCGAGGTTGGAAAAGCGGTGGTTAATCCGCACCAAGAATACTATTTTGCCTGCCCACCCGAGAAACTTAAGCGCGAGAGCACATTGGCATTGAGGCGCTGGCTCAAATCTGAGTTCGTCCCCAGCGAGGAATAAGGCGCACTTTTGAACGCCTTTTTTGCCAAATCTCCCCAGATAATTACACTTCTTTAGCTAAGTAGAATTGGTTTTTTCCCGCTCTTTTCGCTTGATACATAGCCTGATCCGCCGCGGTAACGACTAATGTCAGCGGTGTCTTGGACTCCTTTTTCCACGCCACAACACCGATACTCGCGGACACATGGCAGTGGTGGCCATCGATAACTATGGGCGTTTTCAAAAGATAAAGCAGACGTTCAAGGTGTATATCTAGTTTACCGTCTTCTTCTAGGCCAATTAAAAACTCATCACCAGACAAGCGTGAAACTAACGAGTAAGTTGGCGCGCCTTCCTTGAGCCTGTTGGCTACGATTCGTAACAACTCATCTCCAGTCGCATGCCCAAATTTATCATTGATTGCTTTGAATCCATCAAGATCGATAAACAATACCCACTGGTCACGATGAGCCATATGCTTTTCTTTTAGTATCTGAAGAGCGGCTGTTCGATTGCTTAGTCCCGTCAGTACATCATGGCTCACTTGGTAGTTTAACCGCTGAAGTTCTTGCTCATGCGTTAGATCTCGCAATGTCACTAAGATAGCTTCTACCCTACCTTTTTGAGATTTGAGTGCTCGCACCTGCACGTGACAAGGAATTCGCCTTCCACTAAGAAGATCAATATCGATGTGGTTTTCAATTCGCTCTTTGATTAGCAACCGTTTAATGTCATTCCGTGATATGCGGTCTTTGTTCTGCAACCTAATCTCGGTAAAGGATTGAATAGATCCAAACCAGTTTCCGGCCGAAGTGTTCATCATTGAAACCATACCATGGCGATCCAACACCAGCATCGCATCCATGTTTTGTTCAAACACCAATTCAATCAGCGATCTGCGCTGCTCGCTAACATAGCGATCAGTAAAATCCTCAAACTGTACTAATGCATGGGCTTCGGATTCCAGTGGATGACAACTGACCATATATCGGCGATCTGACTGATGCTGATGAAGTTCAACTGACTCAACAATATTCTGGTTGGTAATCGCACTCACTATGTTTTCAATGCCAACCCGTGGGTTAAAACGGCTTTCTAGTAAGGTTCTCGCATCTCTGCTCATTTTCAGATTTTGGATCTGGTTGTCAGCAAACGGATTGCTATAGATAACATCAAGGCTCGGCGAAACGACCAAGATACCCTTTTCCATAACGTCTAGAGCGCGAATAATGTATCGGTTTTTACCTTCTAGTTGCTCCAACGCTTTACTTAATTCTCGCTCTCGCTCAACTAGGCTTGCCACCATCACATTAAAACAGTTGGTAAGTTTTCCAAGCTCATCATTTTGACTTACTGGTAACTCGCGTTGACGTATCCCCTCCTCAATAACTTGTTGCATCGATTGATGCAATGAGTTTAAGGGCATGACGATGAGAGAGTGCATCACTTTCGCAAAACGCCATGCGAACAGTGAGAGAAACAAAGAAGTTGAAAATAGGACAATCCACATTTGGCGCTGCTCTAGCATCAGCCTTTCGTGTGATACCCAAACACGCAACTCACCAAGGTTTTCCTCTCCAAGACGTATTGACTGAGCTTGTCTTTCAATAACGATATCGTCACAAAGAACAGTCTCAAATTGCCAACGACAACCTGCAGGGAGTCGTAAAATTTTGGCAAGCTCCGCTACCTCTGCATCATCAACAACCGCTGCCAGAATGTCTGGATCAAACGAAAGGTTCGACAGTTGCTGTTCTGCAGATAAATTGTCGTCGAACATCAGTGCAGCCTGCAATGTGTTCGCAACACCCTGAGTCAGTATCGTCACCCGTGTATCGAGTGCTTTCTTTTGGTAATGAGTCAAAATCAAGATTGTGCCAACACCAACAATAAACACCAAAAAGGTCGAAATAAGCCATGTTGGCAGTATCATTTTGTATCGCAAGGGCAACGAAGCAATCCGAGTTAACATTATTTTTTTTCCTCTGCCAGTTCCGAAATCGCTAATAGTTGTGCGCGAAGACGAACACTCGATTTTTCAACGTTGTTCTGCGATATCAATGGTTTGATTCGGTTATTTACTTTAATAAACGCCAACATGCCTCCTAGTGACACAAACTGAACTCCAGTGCCTATCGTCAGGGCATATGGATAGCGCTTTGCTAACTCAACAACATGTTCACGATCTTGCCCATCAACATACAAAATATGGCAAATGGCAGTCTGTGACTTATCACTTTGCGACAGGTCGATGAAACGAGCAGGTGATGTTTTACTTGCTATAATTTCTGACAAGTAATCGCCAGTGGAAGATTCCCGAGTAATGCAGTAGTCCGTGACCTCGCCTTTCGCTTGGGTTGGCCAATCCGCTAGCATAGGAAAGCGGTATAAATACACAGCTTTAAGCTGATCGTCGTTCACCGCTGCCCATGCACGGCTTGGATCCCAACCTAGCCATACAATAGTTATCAATAGAAGCCGCCAACTAGACCTGTACTTCATCATCGATGCTCACTTTGAGGATCCCAATAGCGCCATTCAACTTGTAACCAGTATTGGGTATCGTTCTGGAAAGGGCCATAGGCTTGAGGATATTCATAGTTTTCATAGGCTCCCAAGTTCTCAACCGTGGCGGTGATGCGAGGCCATTGACGAGAATGTTGCCAGCTAAGTGCGAGATCTAGATTCACTACTCGCGGCCAACCATTTTGTTCAGCCGTCCCGACATTACTTGGCACATTAGTGGCCGACACATATTGCACAGCACTGCTTACCCACCACTGAGGGAGATATCCCAAATAGCTTGAGCGTTAACAACATGATTGGGCTGATTTTCCAGTGCCTTTGCGACTGCTGAGTTGGCTTGACAAATGCTTCCACTACAGTAGCCAAGGATCTTTTTATAGCTATAGTTTGCATTGAGCTGGAGATTTGAAGCAGGTTGCCATTTTGCTGACACCTCGCCACCATACGTTCGCGTCCAAAGCGGATCGACGTATTCCGAAGTGTACTGCTCAAAGACTGTTCCCACGCTACCTTCAGATGCGTCACCTGGGATAACCCACTGTCGTGCACCAGTACCTGCGTATGCCCGGATGTTCTCATGAATGCTATAAAAACCATTCAAGTTCAACTGGAGCTTTTCACCATGCCAAAAGCGGTATCCGGCCTCTACGGTATCGACAGTCTCCACCTTAAGCTGGTTATTCCCTTTGTAGAGGTAGCTATAGTAGTAATCGTAACGATTCCCGTCATTAAACTGTGCATTTTCAACATAACCGTTTTGACGGAATGTGGTTGAACGCTCTAAGCGTGACGGCGTCACAACAGTAGAACCCCAACCCGCCCAGAGAGTTTGGTTGTCCGCCAATTTGTAGTTCAAACGAACCTGGGGCTGAGCATAGGTATCCTCTGTTACGTTGTGGTATTGCCAACGATTCCCCAGCATTAACGTGGCAGAATCCGTCACTGGGATGGTCCAGTTAGCGTAAATACCATAGCTCTGGTTTAGATAACTCGGTTTGTCTGCAGAACGTAGATATGGCGCAGTGACTTCATCATATCTAGAGTACTGATGGAAACGTTCATGAATCAAACGAACATTACCACCAATCATAAACTGTGTGCCCCACAGATCATCGAACGAATAACGGCTGTCCAAATCAAAGCGCACAAAATGAGCGTTTCTATCTGGGCCATCGTTGTCGCTGTACGTTAACCAAAGATCGCTTTCTATACGGTCATTGTTGGCTCTCTCATATATATGCGAGCCACCTGCAAACCACTCCTGTGCGATCATTTTTTGTTCATAGTAGTCGTGCGCTGGACGCTGTGGGAAAAACAAATGAGGATGGTAGTTAGCCCATAAATAGTCTTCTTCTGATCGAATGCCACCAGCTTGCAGATTGAGCGTGTGATTTAAGAACTGATAATCAAGACGAGCACCAAATCGACCCGTCACGACATTATAATGCTGCTGGGATTGCACCTTGTCTTCTGTGCTCGCCCATGGTTTATGCTCCAAGTATTCAGCGTAACCACTAACATGCGATGACTCACCGACTTGTCCACCGTGATGCAGTTTTACTTCTTTGTAACCATAGTTGCCGAGACTGGCAGACACCTTTCCTTTGGGTGCGTTTTCAGCATCCAGAGTAATAATATTGATCACTCCATTAACCGCATTGCCACCCCAAATGGTTCCTACAGGACCAAGAACCACTTCAATTTGAGCAATGTTATCCATACTCACGGGAATAAGATCCCAGTCAACACCGGAGAACATGGCATTGAGCACGCTTCTACCATCCACCATGACCAACAAACTATTGGTTAACGCTTGATTCGAGCTACGGGCAGAAATGCCCCAGTCATAATTTGAGAATTTAGCGACATGCAAACCTGGAGCTAAAGCGAGCGCATCAGCAACTGAGCGGGCACCTGAACGATTTATCTCTTTCGCGGTAATGACATAAACTGCAGCAGGCGTATCGGCTAGGCTTTGAGTGCTTCGAGTACTGGACATCACTTTGGTTTCTGCGAGAGACGCCAAGGGCATATCCAATAGTGACATAAGATCTTCATCTGCCACCGCTGAAGAAGCAACCAAACTACATAAAAACAAATGGTTATGAAAAGACGAACGCATTTACTAACTCTACAAACTACAATACTGGCCACCATAAAAAGCGAAACAACATATGGTGATATGGATTCCAGCCATTATATCGACGCTAACTCATTGGTTTTTAGGCAAATTAATTTATCATCACGACAAATTGTGTTTATTTAATAAGTAAATGCGAATCTAAGATGCGAGATAATTTCTCAACAGAGAGTCGATTAAATGCTTGATAGGCTTTACTATCTGCCTCAAGCTCCTACAATGTGCAGAAATTTCAAAGTTAAAGGTTTTCATACATGTCTATCCAATGGTTTCCAGGCCACATGCACAAGGCTCGCAAAGAGATCGAAGAAGTCATCCCACAAGTAGATGTCATTATCGAAGTTCTTGATGCTCGTATCCCATTTAGTAGTGAAAACCCTATGATCTCTGAGCTACGCGGTGATAAACCGGTAGTGAAAGTGCTTAATAAACGCGATCTTGCTGACCCGGAAAAAACAGAATTGTGGATTGCTCACCTCGAAAAAGAGCAAGGTGTTAAAGCTATGGCTATCACCACATCTAACCCGCAAGAGGTCAATAAAATCCTCGAGTTATGTCGTAAACTTGCCCCTCATCGCGAAGAGATCGGCAAAAATATCCGGACAATGATCATGGGCATTCCGAATGTTGGAAAGTCGACCATTATCAATACCTTAGCTGGTCGTACCATTGCTGTTACAGGCAACCAACCAGCAGTTACTCGCCGCCAACAGAGAATTAACCTACAAAACGGTATCGTTTTGTCTGACACTCCTGGGATCTTATGGCCAAAAGTAGAAAACCCGCACAGCGGTTTTCGTTTGGCAGCCACAGGCGCTGTAAAAGACACTGCGATCGAATATGACGAGGTAGCGTTTTACACCGTTGAATACCTCGCAGAGGTTTATCCAGAACGTCTAAAAGAGCGCTACCAAATCGACGAAGAGCTTCCTGAGTCTGATCTTGAAATCATGGAGCTTATTGGCCGTAAACGTGGCGCCCTACAATCTGGTGGCCGAGTAAACCTACACAAAGCCTCTGAGATTCTACTTCATGAACTTCGTAACGGTACGTTGGGTCAACTAACACTTGAACTACCAGAAATGATCACCAAAGAGCTGGTGGAAGTTGAACTTGAAGCAGCACGAAAAGCAGAAGAAAAAGCGAAGAAAAAAGAGGAACGTCGTAAGCGCTACTTAAAAAACAAGCGCTAAAACTTAACTTCAACGCTATTCAATTAATGCCTAATGCCAAAGCTCCAGAGTAAGAAGCTTTGGCATTTTTACATCAGTTATTAAGATTGTCAGTCTCAAGGTTATTTGGTGCTTTGCGAAGTTTTTCCATACTGTAAAAGCCTAAAGTGGCCAAACCTGAACAAAAAATTATAACTCCCCAAGTAGAACTATAGCCATAGTTGTCAATCATATAGCCAACGATGACAAAACTAGGCATCACCAAAATACTCCTAAGTGAAATCAATACCCCCTGTATTCTCCCTCGATGACTGGTTGGGGAGTTATTCGCTAAGTAAACCCCCTCTTTTGTTAGCAGCAACACCTCACCAGCAGCAAGAAAGAACCAAGCGAAAAAATGGATTGGTACAGTAGGTAATGCCAGAATGAGTCCGTAGCCCGTCCCAAACAATAAACCTGCGTAAGACATAGCTATCATTTCTGTTTTGTTCATTGTCAGCTTCATAAGTAGCGGAGTAATAACAACGACAACAATACAGGCGTAGGTCATCAATTGACCGAAAATAACAGCACCTTGTTGTTCGAATAAGTTACTTAGATACAGTGGACTTGCCATCGTCATTTGATGCAATACGAACCAAAGAACGCCACAAAATAGCGTAAAAACAACAAGTCTAGGTCGCTCAAACAGCACTCTCCATACCGACCCTTCGACTTCTCGCTCAAAATCGCTGCAATCTTCGCCAGTATGCTTTTCGTTACTAACAAACGCGCCAATAATGATGACACCAGCTAAAGCTGCCAAACCATTCCCCCAAAATACCCATTCCGTATTTGACCAAAATAAATAGCCAGCAATAACAGGTCCAACTGCAGAACCCAAGTTGTAAGCTAAATAACTAAGCGACATTACGGCATCACGATTGTTCGGTACCGATAAATCCGCAACTAACGCGTTGCTCGCAGGAGATGCGATACCCATCCAGAAATAGGCACTAAAGAGTAGTACGGGAACTGCAGTTGGATGCTCTGAAAAAAAACCACAGAGGATCAGAAGCATCGATCCAAATAATTCACCAACAACAATTATCCGTTTGTGACCAAACGAGTCAGAGAGCTTTCCTCCGACAAAACCACCAACAAAGTAAGTCGCCGTAACAAACATGGCTAGCAGACCTGCATGGGTTGCCGAATAGCCCAGTTTTTCTGTTAGAAGTAAAACAAGGAAAGGGATAATAAAGTTGCCCATTCCCAGTATCACCCTTGCTGCAGCAAGAGCATAAATACTCGATGGCAAATCTCGATATATTGCAAATGAAGAAAGTAGTTTTATAGTCAAAGTCCTTTTCAAGTGATTAATACGCTTTAAATCAATCACATGCATATAAAGCGACATCATATTGCATGATAGCTAGCACGGTTTCAATGACATTCAGGTTTCATAACTCAACTCACATTTCTTAGGCTTACTCATAGCCAACTTTTTGGAGCGTAAATCACCGTAGCCATCCTCACAATTATCACTAAGTTTCTGTTAAGATAACGCTTCTTATCACTTACACTGTGTCAATTGTGAGCATTCTTGGTCAAATTCGCCTTCTATGGGCCAACAAAACATTTAATTACAGCGTTCTGATGCTGTTCGCGCTACTCGGCGTGGTCATTCCTGCTTGGTATTTAGAGCAGCAAACTTGGGTTACCCCGTTAATTCTTGGAGTCATCGCAGCTGCACTAGCTGAAAGTGACGACAGCTTCACTGGCAGATTGAAAGCTCTCATCATAACGATGATCTGTTTTGCCATAGCCTCATTTTCAATCGAGCTATTATTTAATACACCTTGGCTTTTTGCTGCGGGTCTGTTTGTTTCAACCTTAGGTTTCGTACTTCTAGGGGCAATCGGCCCTCGGTATACCAGTATCGCTTTTGGTTCCTTGTTGGTGGCTATCTACACCATGTTAGGAGCAAGTGAAAGTAGTGATTTATGGACGCAACCGACTCTACTTTTGGGCGGTGCTTCTTGGTATTACCTTGTCTCGTTGGTTTGGAACAGTTTATGGCCTCTGCAACCAGTGCAGCAAAGTCTCTCCAATGTGTTTAACGAACTGAGTTTGTATTTAGACGCGAAACGAAATCTATTTCACCCAACGCGTAACCTAATCCCTCAACCACATCGCCTTAAAGAAGCCAGCCTAAATGCCTGTACGGTATACGCGCTCAATGAGTGTAAAACAACGCTCCTTAATCGCTCCAAACGTGGTCATGTTGACGGACCAAGCGATCGCTTTTTACAAGTTTACTTTATCGCTCAAGATATCCATGAGCGTGTGAGCTCCAGTCATTACCGCTATCAAGAACTCGCCACCTCTTTTTCACACTCAGATGTGCTATTTCGTTTTAAACACTTGCTCGAAATGCAATCCATCGCCTGTAAGAACATCGCGCATGCTCTCAAACTTGGTAACTCGTATTCACACAGTAACGATTCACTCAATGCTTTGGTTGAGCTACAAGACTCTATCGAATATTTGGAAACGCAGAATTGTCCAGAGTGGAAACAATTATTGGTACAGATTCACTACCTATTTAATAACCTTGCTACGGTTGAAAAACTGCTCAGTAACGTCAGCAACCCCGATATCGTAAGCCAAGACGACAACGTACTAGACGATACTAACGCGCACACACCAGCCGCAATGTGGCGTAGAATAAAGTCCAGCTTCACGCTAGATTCTTTGTTGCTTCGCCACGCAATCCGCCTCTCTTGTGCGTTGACGCTGGGTTACGGGATCATTCAGTTCTTTGAACTCGAACGAGGGTATTGGATCCTGCTCACCACATTGTTTGTCTGTCAGCCAAACTACAGCGCAACACGTCAAAAACTCACCGCACGAATTGCAGGTACGGTCGTTGGCCTTTTAGTTGGAGTCCCCTTACTTACCCTATTCCCATCTACAGAGAGCCAGCTCGTACTCTTGGTCATTTCTGGCGTCATGTTCTTTGCGTTTCGACTCAATAACTATGGTTACGCAACAGGTTTTATCACCGTCTTGGTTTTACTTTGCTTCCATCAGCTTGGAGAAGGCTACGCGGTAGTGCTACCACGTTTAATGGATACGCTCATTGGCTGTGCTCTCGCGGTATGTGCGGTTTACTTTATTCTTCCGGATTGGGAGTCGAAACGTTTATCGAAAATCATGGTCTCGGCACTTAAAACCAATCGCCTGTATCTGCTGCAAATCATAGGGCAATATCGAGTCGGGAAGAAAGATGATCTTAGCTACAGAATCGCAAGACGCGATGCCCATAATGCGGACGCAAATCTATCCAAAGCCATCTCTAACATGCTTGCTGAGCCGGATCGTTATCAGCTGGATACAGATGAGTGTTTTCGCTTTTTGACACTTAACCATGCACTGCTGAGTTACATTTCAGCATTGGGCGCGCATCGCCAGAGACTTAATGACGAATCGATTCATTTATTGGTACTTGAGGCACACCGAAGTATTAATCAACATATTGAAATTATAGAAGAAAATCTATCGGACGCAGGGATCGAAGTCACCCACACAACGGTTGATCAGTTTGATATTCATAGACGACTTTCGGAATGGCGAGACGAAGACGATCGCTCTGCAAGGATGGTATTACAACAACTACACTTGATCTATCGAATGCTGCCCGAGTTACAAACACTATCAACACACCTAAAACCCGACGTGCTATCACCAACAGCGTCGGAAAGTTAACACGTTAGTAAACGTCATGTTAATGCAGTCTTTGCATTAACATGACTTAGTTAACCAAGCTATTGACGCCCTCTTACATTTCTCGGACAAAATTCACGAAATCAATTTATAGAATACTCACTATAGCGACTCATCATTTGATGATCGAAAGGAACTCAACCGCTTGTGCACAAGAGATAACTACGATCAAACCAAACTGCGTCATAACGGGTGTTACTATGCCAACACAGCAATTTGAAAAACTCAAAAGAACAGCTAAAGCAGCTATCACCTCAGCAGCTCAAAGCACTACAAGGTGAAATCAGCTCACAGCTGCAGCCAAACTCTGATAACTTATTAAGCGAAGAAGAGTTAGCGGCACTTTCACAACTATTTCGCTAAAACCCTCCTGCGATTGACCTTAATAGATGGCGGTTAATCTTGTCGTCTACATTTTTTAGTGCTGTGAGGGCATTAACACTACCTCCCCTATCACTAAAATCCCTTATTTCACCAAAACCGAATAGTCACAACTAGTACTCTTCCGCCCACTACCAAAAGAAATGGCCGCTACTGACTCGAGGTTAAGAGCTGTTGTTACCTGTGCTATGTAGTTTTCTATATCTTGCTCAGAGCTTTCCTGAAAGTTATGTAAAAACAACATCGCTGTGTCAACAGGTCTCGTTGTTTGCCAACCACTTTTTATCATATTGGCATTCGCAGCACGATAGGTTCACCTTCACTATTAAGAAGATTACGTGCATCTAAGATATCGAAGTTGTGGCTATGATACGACGCCCAGCACAGCTCTGAAACTATGTCTTGGAAGTCAGTCAAGTAATTAGGTAAGCAGTGCAGGTTGAGCACAACCCTAAACATAGCTCTCAACTTACTCAGGTAAGTTAGCGGCATAGCGTCTGATCGTGTACAGATAAGAAGCACATCCATCAGACCAGTGTCACTAAAAATCAACCTATGGATATTAGTATTCGACGCCTCGACAACGGTCGCATTAGGTATAGCTGGCCATTGATGCACTTGTTCTACTAGGATATAGAAATGCATAGCAAACGAGTCTTCTTCCTTTGGCTCGAACATAGACTTCAAAACTCCACTTCCGAATGAGATACACTACTATCATGAATTTTCATCAATAACGGCTTAGTTATAGTGAAAATGTTGGTTCTCTGAATTGAGATAGACGACTTCCCTTATTGTTTTGTAACCACGTCTTGATATCTCAATATCATACCCATCATTCCTATGAGGTAGCTTCATTCCATATCGATACTTAGGTTTGATATTCATAACCCTTATTCGTGCATTTTTAGGGGTTGCTGTAATATTGAGGCCAAATAAAGCGTTTCGTGAATAAAACTTATCAACCATCAACTCTTGTGTTTTACCATTCCTTATAGTGACGGTTTTTTGATGATATTTAAGCTTCGAATTTTTAGGTACAACGTAAACTGTGTACTTACCGACTGGAAGCATTGAAGCGCCATCAACGAGTGCTACGCTTCCCTTCCCACCTAGTGAAATCCAAGCCGATTTATGACTTTCATTAGCCTTGTAGCCAAGTAGCCTTTTTGAGGGGCGTTAGTGACCAGTTTAAACTTTTTAGATTGTTCTAATTCTTGAAGCTGTTTGAGACCTGGCAGAGATGCTAGCTGAGAACCAAACTCCTCATAAACGCCGTCTTTGAGAATTTCATACAGCTTTGATTCCGCACTTAATGGAGCGGCGGCAAGAAGAACCAACGTCGATAACAAGAACCTAATCACTAATCACCTCCAACCCCAGTCCTGCAAAGTACTCTCCCATGTCTGGGAAGAGCTCCCCCAACTCTTCGAGTATCAGCGCTGTCATTTCTGGATCGATGTCATTGTCTATAATGGAATGTGCTAAAGCATCGACTTCGTCTTTGTACTTCTCGTATATTTTCTTGGAGATTATTGATGCTGCCTCATACTGTACCTCACCTTTAATCTCATCTCGTAGAGCATCTTCGAGCTCTTTTAACAGATCTTTTGTTTCTTGTGCTTTAGTTTTGTATTGATGTAGTTTGGTCTTATCGACCGACGCTTGTGACAGCTCAGTATCAAGCTTCCCTTGTAGTTGTAAAACAAGGGCATTGATATTGGAGCGGGCAATAGTTGTGAAGTATTTCTCATGAGCGATATCTGGCGTTTCAGCTTCAAACCGATCAAATCGAGGCAATGCGTAGTTAGAAATATTTCTGTCGGGCAAGCTCTTCATTGTACCATTCATTAACTCCTGCCCACAGATAACGAGTCTCCACTCTGCGATCATTCCGTAATAAATGGCTATATAAGGCGTGCGCGGTATTTTCTTACCGTTAAACTCTTTTGTTAACGTTGATTTTTGAGTCGAACTCTTGTAGCCAACTGGATACTCTTGTGTGGTGATGTCCTTAAAACTATTACTGTCGAGCGTACACTTATATTGTATGTGAAGAACAGCTTGTTGGTCATATAAATCCGTTATTGAACCCTCTTTTATGGAAATGTAGTCTTCGCTTAAGAAACTTTTCACAAAACGCTTGATGTTAGATTGAATCTCTGAAGATATTATCTCAATAGCATTCATGGGGTAGCCGTATCGATTCTCTGATACCGATTCTAGGATGATCTTGTGCTTAGATTCTTCTTTAACGTCTCCGTTGTTGTTAGCAATCGCTTCCTTTTGTGCGAACTCACAGAGCGCTTTGTCAAACCCCTTAGGGTCAGTGGCACCATAATTTAGTAATAATCCCTCGTTGTCTCCTTTCGGAATATGTTCAGAGAAGACATGAAGACTCGATAAACCAGCTTCCTTAACTTTCTTTAACGCCACTAGGATTTCCGGTTTACGTCCTTTAGACATGATAGCTTTGGTGATGATGGCAAGTTTTTGCTCGTTGATCACATTTAAGCGTTCCCTTCTTTTCTCAGACTGCTTAACTAGTGGCGAAGAGTGAAGCTTTCGTAATACATTGCTACAAGACCATTTCTCGAACTCGTCGTACGCCTTCTTTTTATCGGTCTCCAAAGCATTGGCCCACATTCTGTCAATTTTTCGACTGCGCGTCAGCCAAGATAAAAATAGCAAAAGGATAGCTAACCCACCGACTTGATTTACCCAGATCATAGCGTCTTTGATATAAGGGTGCTTTTTAACCAGACTATTTCTCGCTCTATCCGAAACTTTATGGATTTGGTTAAAATCGTAGCTATATAATCTTGGTACGTGTAACGCAGGAATCAAGCGGTTCTCTGAATAACCAAATAGGACTTTTGTAGAGCCATTATTTATCGTATAAGTCCCTTCAACATGAATTTGGTTTTGAGGTATACCAAAGGCTTTCATTCCAATCCATAAACTGCTTATTACCAAAGAGTAGCCAATAAACCTTCTTAGTTTGATAGTTTTCGTTTTCTCTGGATGGTCTTTTGTTTTTTGTCGCAACACTAGCCACGCCAAAATGGATGCTAACAATACAAGTTTTAACATTCGAAAATCCTTTTTCTTATCCATTCAAACCAACAACCGAAGAACACGATCAAATGTAAGAATTTGATGGGAAAGATTGGGTAAATTTACGTCGATTGTAATGCGTGTTTTATTGCATGCAAACAAACGTCCATAAAAAATGTGATGCTTTCTATCAACACATACCTAATTTAGCTTTAGACCTGTTGAAAGCCTACGTTTTATAAATTTCCATCCTGGTATATTTCCTTCTGATAGCGACTTCTCTTCGGTTTTCAAGGAGAATAAACAGCTCTTGTATTCTAACGAATAGAATAAAGCGGACAATTCAAATCGTTGGAAAATACTAAGCAGTTTACTTCGGTCATTGCGTAATCAACTAATCAAGCTCACTTAGCTTGTCGCTGATGACAAGTGAACATTTTTCGTTTGTCTCTCAACTATGTCTTACCCCAACAGTTGTCGGTTCAAAATACGTAGGTCTGTAATATGATGTCACAGAACTTTGCCACCATGCCTTGTATCTCTGGTCTATGTGGGTAGAATCCCCGTTCAAACTGACTGACAAACATCGACATGCCAAAAGTAAATCTTCACAAGCGTGACTACCTGAACAATTTAGGTGACGAGCTCGCAATGTCTGAGTTCGAACAAAAACTCACGCCAAAGTTAGACTCCCCTGCTAAAAGGGTGAATCGCAGTCCTTATCTCACTCAGCGCAACGTCGACTATCGTTGGAAAATCCTTAACAATCCTGATGCACAAGCTGAGCTATTCGATACTCATACTGAATCGCAAATGCAGGCCTACGAAAAAACATAGAGTTTTTTGTTGGCACACTCAAGATGCCGGTAGGTACCGCCGGTCCCTTACGAGTCAATGGACTTTTCGCGCAAGGCGATTACCAAGTTCCTTTAGCTACTACAGAAGCTGCTCTCGTAGCATCCTATAATCGAGGAGCTAACCTGATTACTGCGTGTGGGGGTGCTAGCGCGATGCTGTTAAATGAAGGTGTTACTCGAACCCCTGGTTTCGCCTTCAAATCGCTCATTGAGGCCGGTCAATTCGTTGCATGGTTGGTGACTCAGTTCGACCACTTTAAAGCGTTGGCGGAATCAACCACTTCTCACGGAAAACTCAGTGATGTTAGCGTTAATATCGAGGGCAATCATGTCTACTTGGTATTTGAATATTTAACTGGTGATGCCTCTGGTCAAAACATGGTGACTATCGCTACCAATGTGGTGTTTGACTACATATTAACCAACACTCCAATCGAACCAGATTATGCGTTTTTGGATGGCAACTTATCCGGCGACAAGAAAGCAAATTCGCAAACGTTACGCAGTGTTCGTGGTAAAAAAGTGACGGCTGAGGTGACGATCCCAGCACAACTTGTTGAGAAGTTTCTGCATACCACGCCAAAAAAGATGGCTCAATTTGGCCAAATGACCACGGTCGGCGGCGCACTTAGTGGGACGATTGGCATCAATGCACATTATGCCAATGCTCTGGCTGCACTTTATATTGCCTGTGGTCAAGATGCGGCCTGCGTAGCAGAGTCCGCGATTGGAATGACCCGTATGGAAGTCACTGAAAAAGGTGAACTCTACGCGAGTGTAACCTTACCTAATTTGATGGTAGGTACCGTCGGTGGTGGTACTGGGCTTCCGAGCCAAAAAGCGTGCTTAGATCTGCTTGGCCTGCACGGCTCTGGGCAGTCGCAAGCATTAGCAGAAGTAGCAGCTGTTCTTTGTTTAGCTGGAGAGCTGTCTATCGTTGGTGCTTTTTGCGCTGGCCATTTCTCACGCGCCCACCACAAGTTAGCGAGATAGCATATTCTCTAACAGTGAAAAAAGGATGCCTCGGCATCCTTTTTGTTTGTCATTTCTTAGGAAGAAATCTGGATAGCGAATATTCACTAAGCCGCTAAAAAATGAAACTGCTTAAAGTGGCGCAACGCATCGTTAAGTGACTTCTCTTTGATCGGTTTGACGATAACAAAGTCAGCACCCGCAGCAAAAAATGCCTGGCGCGTTGATGTTTGGTTATCTGCAGTACAAGCGTAGATCGGTAGTGTCTTATTGTATTCTTGACGTATTTGCTTGGTAATCTCAATTCCCGATACACTTGGTAACTGGTTGTCCATTAGCACTAAATCAAAGTTCGCACTATCGATGTAATTAAGCGCCTCTTGCCCATCTTTCGCCCAGACAACGTGCATCCCATACTTTTCGCAAAATGCTTTAGCGATAAAAGCATTAGTATGATTGTCTTCCACCAGTAACACAGATATTTCACGATCAAACAGGTCAAAATCGATTTCTGTTTCCTCTACGGCGAGCGCAGCGTCCCCTCTACGATTTCCACAGGTAATGTCAGTTTGAACTGAGTTCCGACCCCAACTTCACTAGTCAAAGAGATATCACCATCAAGTATGGTTACTAGATTTCGGACGATAGCCAAGCCTAATCCACTGCCGCCATATTCCCGTGTAGTCGTCGACTCTGATTGAACAAACGGATCAAAAATTTGTGCAAGTTGATCTTGTCGAATACCAATACCGGTATCTTCAACATCAATAAGCAACTGAGCAGTCTCGTCGGAATGATGACGAATCATACTAAAAGAGACCTTCACGTGGCCGAGATGCGTAAATTTAATCGCATTACTCAACAGGTTAAACAGTATTTGATTCAGGCGAACTTGATCGGTGAACAAAACAGTTTCGATTGGCAGTTGATTATCGATTTTCAATGTAATTGACTTTTCATCACATAGAGGTCGGTAAATGCCATCAAGCGCGGTAACAATTTCTTTAAAACTAAAGCTGTGTTTCTCAAGCTTAAAACTACCATTTTCAATTTTAGAGAAATCTAGAATGTCATTCAGAACAGCGAGCAGATGTTCACCGCTGTTACACAACACATCTATTTGCTCTCTATAACGGGTCTGCTTAGCTTCTTTCTTTAACAGTTGAGAAATACCTAAGATACCATTAAGCGGCGTTCGTATTTCGTGGCTCATTTTAGCGAGAAACTCGGTACGAGCCACTGCAGCACGCTCGGCCTCCTCTCTTGCCTTCTCACTTTGCTTTTCGGCTTCTACCAGCTTAGTGATATCCAATCCTTGCGATAGAACTAACTTCTTATCTTTACGAGTTTGGATAGAAGACAAATTCCAACGATAAACCATGTCATTAATCGGTACATCAATGCCGGTAATCGTCACACCATGATTCGCCTTGTCGACTTGAACCTTCATTTCGTCGACGAATTGGAGAAACGGTTGAGCATCGCTACTGTCTGCGTTGCGTTCTAGGCCAAGTGCTTTTCGAGCCGCAGGGTTAATCTGCAATATGGTGGAGTTTTCAGTCCACACGATGATTGGAGACAAGGAGAAATTAAACAGATCCTGGAACAACTTTTCTTGCTCAGAAAGACGTTCAAATGTATTGCTCAACGTCTTACCAATATGATTAAACTCATGGATCGTCGAACCAGAGAAATGCTCAAACTTTTGCGTGTTACCCGCGATGCGAGTGTAAACCATCAGCTTCGCCAACTCCTTAGTAACTCGGCTATTTAGCCAACGTCGTGTTATCACAGAAGTTATGGTGATCACCACAAAAGAGAGAAAAATCCAAAACAGATAACTATTTCGAAGCGCGAGTATGCCCGGGTTACGTTGTATAGAGTAAACCGTAAGCTTTGATAGTTGACTACCAATCGATAGTGGCGTTTCGGTCACGAGTATTTTATTTAGATCAACTTCCCCACTTTTAATCACAGATACAACGGATGCTTGTGTGTAGCTATCATCAGATGAAATTGAAGAGGCAATCACAGCATCACCATACTTTAAAATGACATCATCACTGTTACTACCGCGCAATAAGCTTGTTAATAATCCCGCGTTATCATCAAGTATAACCCCGACAAAAAGCTGACCAAGCACTTCACCAGAAGAACGATCGACTATCGGTGTCCTGCGCAACAATATGTGCCTTTCTCCAAGTTGCGAACCGGTCGCTACCGTCTTCCAATTATTAGTTTTACCGGCTGCCACATTCAGTGTAGCTAGGCTGCTTTGTTCAAGCCCGTAGAACAACGCATTACCGTCATCCCATACAATGTCGTCACTGCGGGTTATAAAACGAAAATCAGGCGCGTGTGAAGGCTGAAGGTTATCCTCTCGTAAAAAGAAGTAGTCGAGTAGACGCGCATCGAAGGTTTGGAAAAAGCTTTCTACAGCATCACTTTTTGCATTGCTGTCTTGAAGAATTTGCAAGGAGGCTAAGCGATAATTAAAAAAGTTCACAACCAAAGCACTGGTTTGCCTAGCGCTCTTTTGAACTTCTTCTCGAACGATGTCACGACTCAACTGCCAGCTTTGCATTAGCATTGCGAACGTAAACACGCCCACAACCGTGATCACCGTGCGTGTTATCAGTGTTGCGAGAGTTTTACGATTATTAAAATCCGTTAATGGCATACAAACTTCACACGCGACTATCGGTCAGAATAACGAAATGCTCGAGATTTAAGCTCATCGATTCGTTGGGTGCTGTCTTCACTGGTGACTAACTCGAAACTGCCCGAATAGACCTGTGGAACCGGTTTTTGCTCTAGATCCCATTTGATTGCCTCCGCCATAGCGACTCCGGTATCGTCGTTCATTCGCATAACAGTCACATCTAAGTCCCCACGCTGAATGGCATCCAACTCTGCCGAACCACCTCCCCAACCGTTAACGACTACATTGGTATTGCCAAGTTCGCGCAGTGCGTCCGTCGCCCCTAATGCAACATCCGTTGCACAAGCATAAATAAAGTCCATGTCTGGATGCTGCTGCATCGCGTTGAACGTGGCTTCACGACCACTCTCTCTATTAGCTTTGGTGTAGTATGATGTCGTCAAGTTAAAGCGTTTTTCAGCATCCATTTGTTCAATAAAGGTGCCACCACGAGCGTCACTCACATAACCTTCAGAGAAGTAAAGTACAGAGTAGTTAGTGCTGTCTCCACCAAATCGTTTTTTGAAATAGTCGGCGAGCAATAAACTTCCTTTGACATGATCAAAACCAACGTACATAAATGGTGGGTTTTCAGCCCAGCTTTTCACTGGAGTAGTGATATTTTGTAGGATCAGTTTTGTATCGGTTGAATGCAAAACATGCTCAATAAATTTACGATGCATTGTCGTATCAAGAGTAAAGATCAAATACCCCGAGTTATTCTTGACCGCTTCCATCAGCGAAGCACTCTGCTGACGGTAATCTTCATTGGGACGAGTGAATACCTGATTCAGCTCATAAGCAACACCTAACTCGTCTAAGCGACGCTCAAATGCTTCTATGTTTCTTACCCAATAGTCAGACACTTGCTGCCCAGGATACACTACAGAGATAGTCACAGGCTCCTTTTGCTCGACCGACAAAGGTACCGCACTCTCCAAAACGGCTTGCTGTAATTGTTCGGCAAGCTGTTTTTGTTCCGGGTACGTTTTCAGGAACTGTTGATAGTTCCAATAATCAGACAGGATAGTATTTGCAGAGATTGTGAAAGAAGGCGCTGCAAGCAATATTATTGTGAAAAACGTATGTAATTTGCGCATCTGTTCTGTATATTTTTGTGTTTAAGAACAAGTGTATACAATGAGGTGCAATTCAGCCAGTTTTCAGAATCAAACGCTGGCTTTAATGATGAATTTTTCTTCGCTGGCAACTAACTGCTCTTTTTGCTTCTTATTCAGCTTCTTGATCGCAATTTCCGTTTTAAGCGCCTCACTTTTACTTTGTTGCGTTTGACTCCATACCAATTTAAGCGGTCCTCGACCACGCAACGCTTTTGCACCCTTTCCAGCTTCGTGCTGCTTGAATCGACGATCTAGGTCATTGGTTATGCCACAATAGAGTTTATCTTCAGCTGTACGAATTAAATAAACGAACCACTCTGCTTGTGTTTCAATTTCAGACATTGAGAAGTGATTCCATTATCTTATTTATGCGAATACGAAAAGGCGGCCGACGCCGCCTTAACCTTTACAGTAACGAATTTACCAGTGCTTTAAGCTCACTGAGCTCTTGCTTAAGTGTTTCCACCTCCGCTTCCAACGCCTCAATACGCGCTTGACCAGCAGATGCTGCACCAGGCACACTGCCTGACGCCGTTTCCTGAGCAAGTTGTTCGATATCAACCTCACCGCTAAACAAGTGCATATAACGCGATTCACGCTTACCCGCTTCACGGGGTAGTTTTACAACCAAAGCTCCACTTTCACGAGATGCCATAGCTTCAAGAGTCGCCTCTACTTCTTTGACATCGGTGAATGAACAAAGCCGATTGGTTCTGGTACGAATTTCACCAGGAGTCTGTGCACCACGAAGCAACATACAACATACGATGCCTTTCTCCTGTTCATTGAGTTTTAAATCACCAAACTCAGTATTGCAAAAACGGTGTTGAAACTTAGACACGCGGCTGTTGAAGCTACTTTCATCACTTAGTAGTCGACGGTTAATCAACGCCGTCGCTGCATCTTGTACATCAGCATCGCTAAGACTCATCACAGGGTCGCGATTGCTTTTTTGGTTACATGCCGTCGTCAAACTATTCAACGTAAGAGGATATTGATCCGGTGTAGTGATTTCTTTTTCGATAAGGCAGCCAATGACGCGCGCCTCAACTGGGGACAGTTCGATGTTCATTATTGTATTCCTTTATAGTCCGCTACAGTGTCACAAAGTAAGCTCAATGCTCCGACAGAAACGGTACTTTGATGAATTTACCATTTTGGTCGATCATGACGACTTTACTTCGGTTGAGTTCGACTTCAACTACCTCTAGCTTACTACGCTCACAGATGTACGCCCCTTTAAGCCTTTGTTTTGGTGATGGCTTATCGGTTGAGATAACAATGTTGTTGTCGGATTCTAATGAAGTTTGAGATAACAGTGACATGAATTACTTTGAGTTAAAAACCTTGCTGTTTTGAAATCATAGCGCTATTTCTTACTGCAACTCAATTGTTTCTTCTACTGAGTGGCGACAAACTAAGCAATAGCCAATGAGTATTGATCTAAGGTCTGTTATAGATGGGTTTGTTGTGTTTTAATCAAGACAGATACCCACACGAATTAGGAAAGGAAACATGAGTAGCGTATTTGAAATCGTTGCGCAAGCACGTCGCAAGAACAAACTTAAGCGTGAACTGCTAGACAACGAGAAAAAGGTTCGTGACAACCGTAAGCGTGTCGACCTACTAGAAAACCTGATGGACTACATCAAGCCAGAAATGACGCACGATGAAATCGTCACTATCATCAAAAACATGAAAGCAGACTACGAAGACCGTGTTGATGACCACATCATCAAGAGCGCTGAGATTTCAAAAGCTCGTCGTGACATCAGCCGTCGTATCCGTGAGCTGACTGAAGAAGACAAGCAAATGGTACAAGGTAAGAAGTAATTTCTTGTTCCAAATTCTAAAGAGCCTGTTCGTAGGCTCTTTTTGATCGCCCATATCACCTATTGACAGTTCCAACATTTTTTACTCTCAACTATCGACTCTCCTGTACTAAAACGTTTGCGTAATCGCTAACCTTCTCCGTATCCAAAATTGACGGTTTCATCACAGAATTTAGGCTGCTATAGTGTCTGCAAATCACGGTAACACCATTCGAGGCAAGGAGCTTCCTCGACATTCTCATGATGAGAAGAATAGGTACCAGCACCCCTGGCAATATTTGAGGAGGAAATTATGGACTTCAGTATGGTTGAATTACTTGGTTACGCAGCATCGATCATGGTCGCAATCTCACTAACAATGAAAGACATTGTTAAACTGCGTGTACTTAACTTTGTAGGTTGTGCCCTATTTACCGCTTACGGTTTGGCAATCGACTCTATGCCAGTCGTCATCACGAACGGCTTCATTGCATGCGTAAACGTCTACTTCTTGCTACAGATGCAAAAAAAAAGTGGGACGAGCGCTGAATCTAACGCTTAGTTATCACCTCGGACATTTCCTTTCAGAAGCCTTGACACTGTCGAGGCTTTTTATTGCTTGGCGGTCACTCATACCGCTCGCTAGAGATATGTATCAAACAAAAGAAGCATGACCCTTCCTTGGGTCATCGTTTATTCATTTGGCAGTGATGTTCTATATGGAATGAAGACGATTAGAATGGGAATACAACGCCAACTTTAACGTTGTTGTCTTCACGATCTTTTCCTTTGATGTAAGCACGCTCGTACTCAACATAAGGAATCATGTTGTCAGACACAGCAGTAAAGTCCATCTTTACTTCGTAGTTCATCCAGCTATCTTTACCTGGTTTAGCAGTATTCGTCGCTGCATCATTTTCAGTAAAGCTAATTGCTTTTGCTTGTAGGTAAACACTGTCAGATAACTGTTTACCTACAAGTAAGTCGATACGGTCAATATCAGACTGTTTACCGTCTACCTCTTTGGTGTCACGGTCTTTACGATAACGCAGACTTGTATCGAATAATCCGTTCACATGAGAGCCCACTGTTAGGCCAAGTTTCGCATTGTCAGAACCGGTGGGTGCTGCCAAGTATTCAAACTCTGGAGTCAACCAAACGTGCTCCCAGCCGTAAGTGTAGTTGATGTTTGTTTCACCAAAACCACCTGATTTACGCTTGTATGAAACCGCTAGACCTTGCCAGGTCATAAATAGTTTTGCGCCAAATTCATCCACAGCACCTGCAGGAGCAGGAGCACCATTAGCAGTATCGATGTTGAACTTTTTATCTAGTTCAAAACCACCCTTTAGCTCACCGGCTTTTGTGTTGGCGAGTGGTGATGTAGAAATGAGTAAGGTTGCAATTGAAAGTGCAATCGCTGTTGTTTTCATTGGGGGACCCTCTGTTTTTATCTTGTATTAACCTGTATTAGGGCGAGGGAGAAATTATAGAAGGGAGTAGTAGATTTAAAGCTTAGTATGACTGAATTGTGACACTTGGCCGAATCTAACATAATGATGACTATTCGGTGCATTTGACGGCAAATAGCACCAAAAATGAACATTCATGATGCTAATATCACAACAAACGTTAGTCGCTAGCACTAGCCAAAGAAACGACTGAACCAAGTG
Source organism: Vibrio maritimus (assembly GCA_000755425.1). Classification (GTDB taxonomy): domain Bacteria; phylum Pseudomonadota; class Gammaproteobacteria; order Enterobacterales; family Vibrionaceae; genus Vibrio; species Vibrio maritimus_A. The sequence goes on along the minus strand of BBMT01000001.1, from coordinate 675,713 downwards.
ATCTCACCGAACGCAATAAGATCATAGATTGTGAAAAACACAGCTGAAATAACGGCAAGTTTAGAAGGCGAATCAAAATGAACATGGACTTTCTCTGTATAACGGTTTAGCGCTCAGTGTATCTTCCCCCTTAATAGATTGAAACCATCAATACCTCTTGTTATCCGCTAAACTCATGATATTGGTTCATACTATGGGTTAGGTTCTCATTCTTTCTAGGAGGCAGTGATGGAATATGTGGATGGTTTTGTAGCGGCAGTTCCAAAAGAAAACAAAGCGTTATATAGGGAGCATGTCCTGAAGATCGCCTCCGTTTTTAAGGAACACGGAGCGCTGTCTGTCATCGAATGCTGGGAAGATGATGTGGCTGAAGGGCAACTTACCTCTTTTCCTCAAGCGGTAATGAAACAAGAAAACGAATGCGTTGTCTTCTCTTGGATCTCGTGGCCTTCAAAGGAAGTTCGAGACGTAGGAATGAAGGCTGTGTTTGATGATCCTATGATCCAGCGAGAAATGGCTGTTATGCCATTTGATACAAAACGCCTAATTTATGGTGGATTTTCAGTCTTGGTCAACGAGTAGCCCCAAGCGGTTTACCTTACTACCGTAGACACTTTCCAATAGGCATCGTCGACTAAGCGCTCAGTAGACCACTGTGATTGTTGCCAGACGGTAGTAACCAACGCGTTGCATCTTCAGCGGATAAAATCAATGGCATGCGATGATGAAACGTCTCATAACTATCTGTTGGTGCGGTCGTTATTGTCACCACTTGGCCTAAATCAGGATAACCCACCGCAGCCATATACATTGGCCGTTCATTTGGAGATTGGAAAAGAAATTTGGTTTTAATGCCATTTGACTCCGCTCTCCATTCAAACCAGCCCGAGCATGGAACAATGGCTCGATGAGAAGCATATGCTTGTGAGAAAGTGGGTTTTGTTTGAACGGTTTCTGCTTGAGCATTGATGATAAGTTTGTTGCTCCAAGACGGTTTAATTCCCCAAGCTAGCGGGTGTTGAAATAACTGTTTGTCATAACCTGCCACCACGCATTCAAGGTTTTCTGACGGGAACGCTTCTTCTCTAGGTTGTGCAGAAAACTCAATACCCAGCTGCTCTGAAACATAGTGGCTAAAAGGATCATCGATAATGTTAAGTCTGCCGCACATTCGTTAAATAAACTCCTCGTTCGGCTATATTATAACGTATTGCGTGTGTTTATCCTTGACGCTACAACCATTCCCCAATAGCTTTAGGACGGAACGCCTTTGCTTGCGCGTCTGGATAGGCCGAGAGGATGTTGTACTCGGCCAAACCCCAGACTTCTCAGCTCAAAGCATACCGCTTGGTATCAAGTAAACCAAGAGTGACCATGCACCAATCCATCCAATGACAACAAATGTATCAACCCAATCTTTGTTCCACATACTCCCTCCGATGAAATGTGGTGGTCACCCATACATAAGTAACAGACGACCTTTACGTAGATTGGTTCAAATAAAGCAAAAACTGTTCCCTGTTTATGGAAGCAAGCCCGCGTTTTTTTGTGAATTGAGGCGCACGATATCCGGCTGTTCCGATAACATCTTGATAAAACAGTCAGCCATCGACCACGTGGTCACAATTCCGCTATCAAGCATATTTTTTATCGCATCATAGCCTTCTTTGCCTTTCATCGTGTAAGCGCTTGATGTTCCGGTATATACACGATTTTCATCCAATACCTCTCCAGCGACCCGTACATTAAAGACGCGTTCTCCTTTTGGTAAAGTTGCGTCATATTGAAACTCAAGTTGCGAAGTATAAGGGTAACTGCCTGAGCCTGTGCCCTGAACACCATTGCTGTATGCATTATCGAGCGCGCCTTCCAGTATCTTGGGAATGTCGATACCTTTAATTCGATACATGCCAATTGGCACAGCGAACGGCAACAGTTTTCCTGCGACATCGGCAACCGACACAGCACCAACACCGAGTGAATTGCGAACGCCGCCCGCGTTATGCATAGCAAAATCTACTGTGTGCCCCAGACCTTGCATCGTGTACAAAAAAGAATGAGCAACTAAGGGAGCAAGTTGACTAGGGCCATACTCATCTGGCAATCGAACATGACGTAATTCGGAGTCTACATAGGCTATCGTCTGATTTTGCAATGCCCTTACTTGAGGCTGGTATTTTTCAGCCAGTACTGCTTTTACCTTAGGATCTTTTTTTACCACAACCACACGGTCATGAGCATGGATCTGTTGCTTGATATGCTCAATATCGCTTGCAGAATGCTCTCCATGAACATCCATAAATACGCGTCGTCCAACTAGTAGCTCGTTACGTCCTTCAAAACCATTAACTTGACCATTCGCTGCAAAGTCGATACGACAATGACCAAGTGTCATGGAGTGATGCCCAGCTTGAACTACGTAAGTCCCATTAATGTGTACGCCATAATGTTCTTGAGACTTGATCCCTAACGCTGAAAAGTCACCCTGTAACACATGACTATGTCCGCCAATGATGAGCCCAATGCCACTCACTTTTTCAGCAAGTGCTAAATCAGCTTCATACCCCATATGACTTAACAAAATGATTTTATTGATACCTTTTTTGTGAATCGCCTCTACCGTTGCCTTTGCGGTAGCGACACAAGGTTCAAATGTGGTGTCGCAGTCTGGATTTGCAATATCTGCCATCTTATCCAGCGACAAACCAAAGATTGCGACTCGCTCTTCATCAACCTGCTTTTCAATCCATTTCGCAGTGTGTGTTAGATGGTCAAAATCCTTCAAATTCGGATGAGATTTTAGAGGGTACTGTTTACGTAGCTCACCGGATACATTCCAATTCCCTGCGAGAAGAGGAAAATCTATCTCACGCAAAAATTTGCCAACCGGTTCGTTACCCATATCGAGTTCGTGATTGCCAAGTGCCATGGCATCAATACCCAGAGCGTTCAACATTACAGCATTAGCTTCACCTTTGAACAGTGAAAAGTACAAAGTCCCTTGAAAGCAGTCTCCAGCATGCAAAAACAAAAAGTCATCACTGGTATGAGAGTTCTTTAGCTGCTTTACACGAGCGGCTATACGTGCAAACCCACCTGCGCTAACGTATGGCTGACATTGCTGCCCATTGTGGGAAATGCTTAACGCAAGTGACGTGGGGTCAAAATAAGAGTGTGTATCGTTGATGTGCGCTACTGTGAGCGAAAGAGGCTTATTGTTTATTGTCATCGCATCTTCTCTTTTATCGTACTAGTGATGGTAGCGTGCTTTATGTGACATTCCAATGAAATTTATGAAATCACATACTGATATCACAGGTCTATTTATGATGTGAATCACATTATTAATAGCGTTGGCTAGAGGTAGAAAAACCGCTAACTGGCTGTAATTACTTAGCCATTTATGAGTTTGATTACAGTTGCTTTGTAAAAAGAGGCTTATAATTGAAGTAGGTAGTATGACTTTGTTGGGAGAAATGGATGAAGCTAGAACGTATCGATGTATCCGGCTTTCGCGGAATCAAACGCCTCTCCATTGCGCTGGATGATCTTACTACGCTCATTGGAGAGAACACCTGGGGCAAGTCTTCTTTGCTCGATGCATTGAATGTCGCGCTCCCTGCCGACGGACGCATTTATTCATTCGAAATGAAAGACTTTCATGTTGATCACGCAGCGGCACATCCTCAAACGCGACATCTGCAAATTGTACTCTCTTTTGTTTCTACTGAACGTAATGAAACCTTGTCCGGGCGTTATCGAAAACTCAAACCAATCTGGTTTCAAGACGAAGATGGTACAAACCGCTTCTATTACCGCATCAGTGCAACGCTTGATGGCTATGACATCACTCAAAAGTACAATTTCTTAGATCCCGAAGGCTCTCCGCTGATGCTGCATCATTCGGAAAAAATAGCCCAAGAGCTCATGACGTTGCATCCTGTTATAAGATTGCGCGACTCACGCCGCTTGTACCAACAGGAAGGTTTAAACAATGGCAATTCGCTGGCTACAGGCAACAATAGTGGCAACGGAAATGGAAATGGAAATGGAAATGGAAATGGTTTAAACGCTCGTTCTGAAAAACGGATCAATAATACAGTTAGACGCTTAATGGCCATTCCTGGTCACGTTAATAAGGGGGAGATTAAAAGTAGCCTTACATCTATGAAAGCTCTAGTGGAGCATTACTTCTCATTTAAGAGTCACTCACGCAAAACGACTAAAGGCCAGCGCGACGGAGTGTTTTTCTCTCGCCCTAACAATGAACAAAACCTTGCCCAGGTCATAGACGAAACCAAAAACCATCAAACGCGACTTCTCCTTCTTGGTTTGCTTAATGCTTATCTCCAAGCCAAAGGACCGAATGAACTACGCCGCTGTGCTCGGCCGATACTCATCATAGAAGATCCAGAAGGCCGCTTGCACCCTACCCATTTGGCTCGCGCTTGGAGCTTGTTGCAAATGTTGCCCATGCAAAAAATACTCACCACCAACAGTAGTGATTTACTGGGTGCTGTTCCTTTGCAATCTATAAGGCGCTTAGTGAGGCAATCTGACAAAACCATTACCAAATCCTTAGCCACCAATGGACTTACGAAGGATGAGCTTCGTCGAGTCGGTTTTCATATTCGATTTCATCGTTCCCGCGCTCTATTTGCGCGTTGTTGGTTGTTAGTTGAGGGGGAAACGGAAGTATGGCTGTTCAATGAGCTAGCCAACCAATGTGGATATAACTTGACCGCCGAAGGGGTGCAAATCATCGAGTTTGCTCAATCAGGGCTGAGATCGCTCATCAAGGTCGCAAAAGCATTCGGTATCGATTGGCATGTCGTTACCGATGGTGACGCTGCAGGTAAAAAATACGCAGCAACCGTACTTCACCAACTGGACGGTGAGCATCCACGTCATCATCTAACCGAGCTACCAGACAGAGATATAGAGCACTATCTATACATTCACGGGTTTGAAATTTTCTTTAGGGATCTCATCAAAATCCCTCATGACCACCCTATCCCTCCTAAAAAAGTGGTGGCGCGAGTACTCAAGAAGTTTGCCAAGCCTGATTTGGCGCTGGCTATCGTCGCAGAGTGTGAAGAGAAAGGTGTCGATAGTATTCCTGTCTTGATACGTTGGATCCTAAGAAGAGTTATCACAATGGCTAACGGCAACACCTAATCCATTATGAGTTAAAAGCAAAAGAAAAAGACCCTATCAGAAATTCTGATAGGGTCTTTTAAATAGAGAACACGCTTTAATCAATCATTTGCCAATGCCGTCTTAGCGTTATTCGCCTCGGAGTTACTGTTATCCAAATCACTATTGCTAAGCTGTTTGTGCAGCCAAAGACCACTTGCTTTCATTGTATAACCAAATAAGCCACCTAGTATCAAAGACGGCACCACGATTTGCCAGGCGCCATCGGCTGCGAATGTCGCACATGCACCAATAAAAGTGCCAGGGATATACTGAAGCCATGCTCGTTTTGCTTGAATACACATGAAAAAAGACACTAAAGCGGTCATTACGTACCCAGCGATTTCCATATTGATCAGTGACGAGCCATGAATAATGACCATTGCCCAAACGACGCCCGACATATTAGTCAGTAAGCTTTGTGCAAGCCCCGTTACACCATCTTTTGGTGACGCAAAGTAACTGGTACATCCAAGGAAACCAGCCCAGGACAACAACCCCAATGACAAGGCTGCCCACCCCCAAATACCAGAAAGAATGCCTGTTGTAACAGAAATAGCGATTAATGGACTCATATCGTCGACCAAAGATTGATTCAATTTCAATCTAAGGTAACGAATATGAACCCATATTTAAGCGATCAAAATCACAACATATTACATTACGTACATTTCATTACATTGTGAATGTGACACAAGTCACTAAAATACCGATGGTTTGCCTTTCATCATTCTTAAGCCCTCTCGTTTAACACATTCCACCAGCGGGTTTTCCGTCATGTCAGCGCGCCAAATAAAGGACAGCGTTCGTTCCATTTCCAGCTCAGGCACATTTAACGCCACCAGTTGACCGGATTCTACAAATCGCTCGACATCCAAATAAGGCAAACACGTTAAATACTGACCGTTGGCCACCATACTTCTCAGTACAGGTACGTGTTCGTACTCGCGCCATACATCCAAGTCGGCAATAAGATGATGAATCGAGCTATCAAAAATCTTTCGAGTACCTGAGCCATGCTCTCTGAGCACCCAGCGCGCTTGCTCTAATTGAGCTAAGCTTACTCTCTCTCGGCGGGCAAACGGGTGATGCGCTGCGGCGACAACTGTTAAGTGGTCACGACACCAGACTTCTTGGTGGATTCGATTGTCATCACAACGGCCTTCGATAATGCCAAGGTCATACTTGTAGTCCAAAACGCCCTCAATCACCGAATCTGTACTCTTTACCCCAAGCGAGATACGCATTTCAGGGAAATCGTTATCAATGACACTGATAAGATCCGGCACCAAATGCTCTGCTGGTGTTTGGCTGGCACCTAACTTTAATTCACCGCTTAATAAATGCTGCTCGTAAAAGCCCATTTCAATTTGCTGAGCATCTTGCAACAAACGCTTGGCTTTGGGTCTTAACCATACTCCCCAATGAGTCAATGCCATCTGTTTGCCTTGCCTTTCAAACAACGGCCTACCAAGCATTTTTTCTAGCTGTGCCAATGACATACTCGTAGCGGACTGTGTCAATGCTAACTTGTCTGCAGCTTGACTCACACTTCCCGTATCCGCAACGGCATCAAAAACGGCAAGTTGTTTTAATGAATATCGCATCCGTTTTCCTTTCACCACTTAAATCTTAAAACACTGTGTTTCATAGCAAATCCTGAACTGTTTCTATCAGTTTCTCTTATGTCGAGATTTCAACGAAAAATTACTGTTGTTTTTTTCGTCGATTGAGAATCTCTACACTCGCTAATCTCTCACTAAAAAACAGTACGTTATGGACTTCAGGCCTTATTCTACCTTGTGCAGATAAGTTATCAATATTTCTGATTTCGATTTTAAAAATTATCAATTTTACCACTACCACCAATAGCCCTTAATCTGGATTCGAACACAGCACGGGGCTCTGTTCTCGCACTTACATCTCAATCACTTTTATTTCAATCAAGTAAGGGGGTCATGAAATGGGCGATTCACACACTAACGAGGTTAAGGAGTAAGGAATGGCATCAGCTAGCTCCGAAAACAATCTGCTCTTCTCACCATTAGAAATGATGGCAGAAGCTGAAAAATTCGCATTAAGTAAAGCTAAAAAGACCAGTGGAATGACAATGAGCCTAGCCATTATGGCAGGCGCCTTTATCGGCTTGGCATTTCTTTTCTACATCACGGTAACGACGGGAAGCGCAGATGCGGGATGGGGCTTAAGCAGGCTAGCTGGCGGTCTTGCATTCAGTATGGGGTTGATCCTCATCGTGATATGCGGTGGCGAACTGTTTACGAGCTCGGTGCTTCGAGCATCTCTTGGGCAAATAAACAAATTAGCTTTAGCAAAATGCTTTCAATTTGGGGAAAAGTTTACGTTGGAAACTTCATTGGCGCGATGTTCTTGCTTTTGATTGTTTCTGCCGCGGGGCTTTACCAAATGGACAATGGCCAATGGGGACTCAACGCTCTGCATATTGCACAGCATAAACTGCATCACACATGGGTACAGGCTTTCGCTTTAGGCGTTCTATGTAACCTACTAGTGTGCCTTGCAATTTGGCTGACGTTTAGCAGTGCAAATGCGATGACTAAAGCCGCAATGACGGTTTTACCCGTCGCGATGTTTGTCAGCAGCGGTTTTGAACACTGTGTCGCAAACATGTTTATGGTTCCACTTGGCATTGTGATTCAAAACTTTGCAGGCGCTGAATTCTGGGCAGCAACGGGCACAACCCAAGCACAATTTGGCGACCTAACACCGATTCACTTTTTAACCAACAACCTCATACCAGTCACGCTAGGAAACATTATAGGTGGTTCGGTTTTGGTAGGACTTGCTAACTGGAGTATCTACCGCAGACCACAACTAAAAGCAGCAAACGTAACTGCAATTACACAAACCACTGAACTTACGTCAGTAAAGGAGACGCAAATGAACAACAACATCATCGTAAAAGACATCATGAACACTCAACCAGTAACACTAAGCGTTGAAATGCCAACATCTGTTGCTCTAGATACACTTTTGGATCACAACCTTACAAGTGCTCCAGTCACTGACATTGAAGGTCGTTTAGTTGGTTTCTTCTCTGTACACGATGTTATGGTTGATTTGTGGTGCCAAGACTACATCCCTGAGCAAGGTCAAAAAGTGGTAGACCTGATGAGCCGTGATGTTGTCGCTATCAATGCGTCTGAGAAATTGGTCGATGTGGCAGAGTTTCTTTGCATCGATAAAGAGCAGCTGTATCCAGTAAGTTCAATGGGCATCGCAACAAGCTTCTCTACTCTTTCACTAGAAGAGCGTGCTAAAGCGATGAAAGTAAGCAAACCACATGTGTTACCTGTATTAGAAAGTGGCGTCTTGGTTGGTATTTTATCAAGAGCTGAAGTAATGAAAGCCGTCCGCCCTATCTATGGCGAGCGCTTGAATGTTGTTGAACGCGAACTTGAATCTGCGTAATACAACACACCCATTTTTGGCTAGGAAATAAGTCGTTTGGCCGAAAAGCCCCGGTGTAAAAACCGGGGCACTCTTATTCTAGCCAACTATGATTGTTTTATTTGAAGCGGTAGTGAACGCCTGCGCCAGCAGAAAATTGAGACTTAGAACGCTTGCCAGCTGTTTCGTAGTTTACTGTTGTCGATGCAGACCAGTTTTGAGAGAACTGATAAGCGCCACCAAGAGCTAGAGCTTGTTTCGAACCTGCAGCACCAATACCGACACCCATCGCAAACTCACCTGCGTCTTGAACCATTGGGCGTGCGTTAGTTACCGCGTGAGAAGTTGCGACTACACCGTCCATACGGTCTTCTAGGTCCAGCATTTTATCGCCCATCTTTTTCATTTCGGTTTCTAGGCCGGCGATTTTCTTAGTGTTGTCAGTAATTCGAGAATCTAGACTGTTATAGTCTGTTACAGCATCAGCGTATGCTCTGCCTGCAGCCTCTTCCACCTTCTGACCGCCTGCATCAATGTCTTTGTATAGGTTCTCTATTGCCTGACGGTTTGCGTCAATTTGTGGGTCTTTATCAACGATAACTTTGTTTTCTTCATCGATGATCACTCCATTAGAAGCATTTTGACCATCTATCTTAGTGATTTGACCTTTGTCGTTAACCTCTACGTCAAAACTTTTGCCTTCAAAATGTGCTGTATAACCACTCTCTGTCTTAGTTAAATGACCTTTGTTTCCTGCTTTGTCAGCAATAAATACAACTTCTCCACCATAGTTCTCAACAGAAATAACACCAGTAGCTTCCGCTTGCTTTAGACCTGTGTAAACTTCATCAACTGTGGTGTAACGCTCAGTGATTGTTGCCGCCATAGCTTAACTTGCGAATAATGAAACCGTAACGATTGCAATAATTGTTTTCTTCATAAAATAGTTTTCTTTGTATCAATAAGGAAAAATGGAATAAATTATCTGGCAACTCTCCTTTCGCCTTATTGAAACGTCAGCCGAATATTTGGCTATACGTTTCGACATGCACTCCATTGCTACCAAGAGTTTGATCTCGTTGTGTTCACTTCGAACACGGAGCGCATCCTATTGATATATAAATTTCGCGGCTAACCTAACGGTGTTTAAATTGCTTAGAGAAACGTTAGAAACAAATAGGAGTTTTTGAGTAATCAGGGGGGAGGTTTTCTTCTGTCTTTTAGAAAGCAAAAAGCCCTGAGACGATGCTCAGGGCTCTATGGGATATGTTTCTATAAATTACTTTTGAATACCTTCTACATGTAGCTCCATATCAACATAGCTTGATGCGCCCATCACAGGGATTTTGAAATCAGCCAGTTCTAGACGAGTGGTACCGTTAAAGCCTGCACGTTTGCCGCCCCATGGGTCTTGACCCGCACCAATGAACTCCGCTTCAATCGTAATTGGCTGAGTGACTCCGTGCAGAGTAAGCTCGCCCATTACGTCTAGCTTGCCATCACCCTTATCTTTTACGCTGGTACTCTTGAACGTTGCTTCTTTGAACTTACCTGCATCGATAAAATCTGAGCTACGAATATGCTTGTCGCGCTCTGCGTGGTTTGAATCGAGACTAGTTGTATCAACGACAACATTTACTGTTGACGCTTCTACGTTTGCTGGGTCGTAGCTAAAATCACCAGAAAATGTGTTAAAACGGCCTTTAATGAAGCTATAACCCAAGTGGCTCACTTTGAAGTTGATTGAAGCGTGAGCGCCTTTAGTGTCAATAGCATAGTCAGCAGCGTTTGCACCTAGTGGCAAAAGCATTGCCGCGGCCATTCCAGTAGCGATTAGTGTCTTTTTCATTTCGAAACTCCTAACATTTTCCGAAGAGTGTTGTCTTTGTTTATAAAGTGATGTTTCAACGCAGCTAGCGCATGACCAGCAGCGGCAAGTATGACGAACCAAGCAGCATAGAAATGCACTTCGCCCGCGATGTCTGATTGATTTGGGAATAGTTCACCCAAACCTGGCACGGTAAACCAATTGAAAACGTCTATACCGCGGCCATCTGAGGTAGAGATAAGATAGCCACTGGCAAAAATGACAAAACAAGGCAACGTACATGGCAATGTGGCCAACTTTCGCTCCCACTTTTTCAAACTGGTTGCCTTCGACTTGTGGCGCTACGGTTATGTGTTTCCAAACCAATCGGAACACCGTCGCCATTGCCAGCAAAATGCCCACCGAACGGTGCCAGTCTGGGGCTGTTTTGTACCACTGACTATAATAAGTCAGGTCAACCATCCACAAACCAACAGCAAACATGCCTATTACCACGATAGCAGAGAGCCAATGTAACGCTCTTGCTACAGGGTTGTAGTTTTTTACTTCTTTTACCGCCATCGTTAATTCCATGATTCTGTGTGCATTACCTGTTATGTTAACAACTCATCAACCTATGGGACACAGTATTTACTTAAATTGACACTTTAACGACAACACTCCATTGATGAAGTCATTCAATATTTTTGAACATGTTGAAAGTGCCTTGGTCGATACTCATTTTGTAAGACTATAAGTCATCCGGCATCTCAATTTCGTATAGCTCGTCAGCAATATCGGCGACACGACGATCCAACACCCCTTTGGCATCTTCTAGTCCCTGGTTGTAAAAGGCAGGGCCAAGTTTTTTTATCAAAAAGTCCAACAGAAATTCGGCATCGAATTGCCCGAGCTCAGCTTCCAACTCTCGGTCAAAGTAGTCTTGTAGCTCCGATACAATTGCCGCTCTTTTCTTGGTATCAAACATGCTTAGTCTCGTTTTTTGTTACAAATTTGATTACCAGTTTGGTGTATAACGTAATGATTTCAAACCTAATTGGTGAATTTACACACGGGATCACACACAAAACCTCTAGCACGCATCTCATTTTCAAACATTATTAACGCTCATAGTTTCATTTCTGAAACCCATAAACTAAACTATGAGCGAACATATGGAGGAATCATGGATTACGGCTATCAAGAGCGCATAGTAGCGCTGCTCAAAGCAAATAAAATCACCAACCACGAACTTGCTGAAGCCATCGGCAAAGGAAAAGCCACCATTGGTCGATATCTTACTAAAGGCCCTACACGCACTTACCCATCTATCGAAGATTTATCGCTGATTGCCTCCTACTTTAATGTACAGCCACATTGGTTGTGCTTTGGCGTTGGCAATCAACACACTGAGCCAAGCGAACTAACTAAGGCAGCAAGCAGCAGTGCAACTATGTTATCAGTTTACAGTCGCGCAGAAGTTAGCGAGCTGCTTGAGACAGGTAAAGCCGCCAGTAAGGGCTCCATCCCTGTACCTCCTGAATATAAAGACTGTTTTGCTGTCTTGTATCCTGTTGGGGGAAGCGTTTCCTATAAATGGGATTGCGTGGCATTGGTGAACCGAGAGTTAGAGTGGATCAATGACGATATCGTTCTGGCACGTCTGCCGGGCAACCCCCACCCAGACTTTTTTACTTTAGTTAAAGTCGGCACCACTATTCATGTCTGGTATGGTGACGACACGTCGAAAAACGCAATACATCAGGTTCAAGACGATGAAATCGAGATTTTAGGCGTAGTACGTTGGGGTACCTGGGAAAAACGGATTTAGGAAGCTAGTGTGGCTTGAGTTTGGTTCAGGTCATTCGCGCAAAGACAAGGAATAAGTCATGCTTCTAGACACAGTGATACAGAGTTTTAAGCGGTTTCAAACTGACTGTCAGGCGCTATGTCTTCAGCACTATCCTGCCGTACATAATGGGGGATTAACAAGTCGCCACCTTTCTGCAGCTTTCGCTCGGCGACTCAAAACAGACATAGAGCAGCACGCCCTTGATGTCAGTATCGCTCCTCTCGATGAAGAAGATAATCGCCAATTACGTTGCGCCTATCGCGTTTGTACACCCTATGGGACGATTTGGGTATTGGCTTATCACTTTGTGAATGGAAACCAGACCAGTCGTGAACATATCTTTTCTTTAGTTCAAGAATGGTCGGCGGAATATCAATATGCAGTACAAAAGCGTGATCTTTTGGTCGTGCTCGCTGATCACTGGTTGAGCCGCTGCCATCAAAGTCGCTCATTGATTAACTGGTGGAGCGATGAGTTCCCTGAAGACGATAGTCACTACTTAAAACAAGGCGTTAAGCTACTCGGTTCGGACACATCCATGAGCCAAGAGTTATCACAGCGCTGTCAGTTGTATCCAAGTTACGTCACCTATTTACACCCTTTGACCAAACCTTGCTCAGGTGAACGAGTGATGAAATACGTCCAGCTTTACGCTGTAGCAACACTCTAACTCGCCTGCTCTGTGAGTTATCCCTCCAGCTTTACCTTCGCTCCATTTGTCATTAAAGCTTCATCAAAACTTTTCATAGTGGTTTTATTCATTTGTTCGCTACAAAAATCGTGAAAAGTTTAAAACGCTATCAATACGAAAAGTATGCCGTACTTTGCAATCTCGCTTATCCAAGAGTGTTCAAGCAAACTCGATACGGTTTTGACCCTAATGGGCAACGCATAGTCGCAAACCGCTATGGTAAAACGGTGGTTCGGATATTGTGGAGTAAAGACAAAGAAGAAGCCGTCATCGTAATTAAAGGCTCGCATAGCCTGACTGATTGGCTGCTCACATTTGCTATGTGGCAACGCCATTGCAAAACATTTGGATTAAACTATCGAATCCACGCTGGTTTTCATTACATACTCAACCAAGAGAGTCAGCCCGCTCATAAGAAAGATCGCCTTGGTGTTAGCCTATTCGAACGAACCATTGATATTGCTTCGGGGCTCATTGAAAGTGGTAAACGCGTTACTATCACCGGTCACTCTTCCGGTGGCGCTATCGGCTGCATCATCGCCGATGCACTAGAGCAACAGTACCCCAAATCGATAAAGCGTATCGTCACATTTGGCCAACCAGCCATTGGTAACCATAGCTTTAAAAGGCGTTTTCGGCTCGCCCACAAAACCTATCGAGTCTGTTGTGACTTAGATATCGTGACCTTCTTACCACCACTTCCTTTGCTGTATTGGCATGTGGGTAAGGTTTTGTGGCTCTACAATGGACGAATCTATGAAAACACACCTACCCTAGTTCGTCTTGGTCGCTCGTTAGTTTCATGGATCATTAGACCGTTTTCTTATCACTTAATGAGCAAATATATTCGCAATAAAGACTTCTTTGATGAAAGGTAAAATGAGAGCTAGCTCAAATATTTAGTATAAAGCCGACAGTAACTAACTGAACTCTCAATTACTTGCATTTACCAAACAAATTTGATCCAACTCACTCATCACACTGATAAAAACTGTAACCATCTAATTTATCAATGTTTATGTCTCAATTTTAAATACTAAACTGCGCAGATAATCATCAAACAATATAATTGAAAAAAATTTAAGTGATGACCGTCGCGATTTTTATTCACCGAACAAATTTGACTTGTTTGGCAGCCGTGACAAGATGTGGGACATAATTAATCGTTTTGTTAGACCATGCTTTTAACCGAAAAACACCAGTTCAACCAATGTATCCGTTCCGATGATACCGGCTGTTGCATCGCTCAGTACAAAGACCTGACGCTGAAAAGTGTGTTTCAACCGATCTTTAATGCTGAACATTCCATTATTGGAATGGAAGCATTAGTTAGGTTGGTGGATTTAAATGGCGACCCTATCCCGCCTAATCTCTATTTTCAAAACGATCAGATTACGCTAGCAGATCAGCTCAACGTAGACAGATTGAGCCGTGCTATCCACCTTCGAAACTTCAGCATGTCCCAGTATCGTGAACGTCTGATTTTCCTTAACTTCTTACCTATTTCAAGCGAGCGTCTTGCTGCGGAAGGGATCCGTTCATCGTTATTGATGTCACGCCTGAAAGCGTTGCAGTTGATAGCCGACGTGTGGTGGTAGAGCTCGTTGAGCTAACAGCATTTAGCCTAAGTCTTTGGCATCAGCTGCGAAACACTTAAACGAAGAAGACTTTCTGATTGCCATTGACGACTTTGGTTGCAAAGAATCCAGCCCAGAGCGTGTTGCACAAGTAAAACCCAATATTTTAAAGCTCGACAGGCAATTGCTAGTTGACTATATGGATGGCTCTACTCAGTCTCTGCTTAATGGCATTAAGCTAGCTAAAGCATGTAATGCGAAAACGGTTATCGAAGGAGTCGAGACAGAGGTCCAGCTTGAAGCTATGAAAGCACTGGACATTGATTTTTTCCAAGGGTATCACCTTGCGATGCCGCAAACGCTCTACCCTCGTCTTAAATTGGTCAGTTAAAAGCGTTTACCCAACATAAAGGTAAAACCCTCGCGTGTTTTGCCACTTTGAGCCATTAATGACGCTTCCCAATTGTCGGTAAACTCTTTTTGCATGCCCACCATAGTCGACCAGCGACTGGACGTTTGTGTGGCACTAAAGCGAATATCGCCCAGCTGACCTTTGAGTTGGCGCTGATAATCTTGATATTGGCCTCCCACCACGATGCGCCAGCCACTATCACCAATATTAAGCCCAATGAGTGGTGTCACTACCAACGCATCCAAGCTCACTCCTACTCCTGACACCGAAGTAGAAACATATTGAGCGTCAATCGTTGTGAAAAACTGTTTATGACCATAGGCCAATGTTGTGCCAACCGCAGTAATAGTTGAAGACGTCGCCAATCCATTAATTTCAAGGCGCTCCAAATTGCCATTTGTCAAATCGTTCAACCCAAAACCAATGGATATATCCGATGTTGTTACTGCTTTCCCTATCATAGCGTTAAAACCCCAAAATGGCAGCAACCATATATCGCCTCGCAGAGCAATAATACTCGTGGTATTGGTCGTTTTGCTGCCCCCGTCAGGATAAGCTCCTCAGCAGACTGACCATCTATTTTAAAATCCCCCAATTGCATCAAGTCTTCTTGCTGATGGGTGAACAATGACAAGCCAATCGGTTTCGGAAGTTTAATTCCCATCTCTCTAACCCGGTCACCATAGAAAGGCAACGAGCGACCGTAATCTTCGTCTTTGGCGCCCATATCATCATTCGATAAAACCGGCGACACGCAGATTGCAGAGAGTAAGAGAGTATAAAGAGGAACCAGGGCTTGTTTCATTGGGTTGAAATTCAATTTGGAACAGGGAGCGCGATAGTATCAAGGCGCAACGAATAAAAATAATTCTGATTTTGTATATGCACAACCTTGAAAATCACTGATTTAAATACAACTTATTCAGTTCAAGGAGAGAGTTTATGGAAACATCATCAAGTTATTTCTCGCGAGCACTACAAGGATGCATTGCGATGTTGCCGCTGAGCTTAGCGGTTGTGCCATGGGGGTTTTTAGCAGGCTCGTTTGCTATCGACTCTGGATTAACGCCTATGGAAGGACAAGCAATGAGCGCAGTTCTGTTTGCGGGTGCTGCGCAACTCGTCGCGATGGGAATGATAAAATCCGGCGCAACGTTAGTGACTATGGTCGTGACCATCTTCTTTATCACATCACGCCATTTTCTTTATAGTTTATCGATGCGTAACCACATTGTAGGTTTGCCGCTGCGCTGGCGTTTGACCCTTGGCTTTCTGCTTACCGATGAACTATTTGCCCTGTGCGGTCACCATAAACCAGAGAAGTTTGATCGCTGGTATGCGCTCGGTGCAGGTCTCTCCTTTTATCTAATTTGGAATATTGCGACTTTCGTTGGCATTGTCATTGGTGCGCAAATTCCGAACTTGCAGCAGTACGGACTAGAGTTTGCCGTAGCCGCAACCTTTATAGCCATTGTCGTGCCAAACATTACGACATTACCCATTTTTCTCGCAGCTGCCTCCGCACTAATTTGTTCAGTCATCTTTGCGGCTATGGGCGTTGAACTTGGGCTGGTGATATCGAGCGTAGTTGGTATGACGGTTGGCTATTTAAGTGAGGAGAAGCTGAAACGATGACTTACTTAATCATTGTGGTGTTAACCGCCATCGTATTTTTGAGCCGCTATTTGTTTCTGGAACCAAAAGTGCCACTTCGTATTAGTAGTGGCGCCCAGCGATTTTTAGCCTATGCTAGCCCCGCGGTTTTGACTGCGATTTGGGGACCAATTGTATTTTTGCCTCACGGTGAGCTGGTACTGGCAGATAACCTACCTTATCTGTCGCCGCGACCTTTGCCATTGTCTTAGCTCGTATTATTAAAGACGTATTAATCACGACCATAGTTAGCATCTTAGTGTTTCTCGTCTTAAACTTGTGGGTATTCAACCACTAATCGCTGAGATGTTATGGAAAACTCATCGCATGACAGAAGCATCACTTTAATGACGTGGCTTGGCTATCTTGGTCTCATCCCATTTGGCCTTTGCATAGCCACATTCACCCCAGAAGCTACTTTTCTGGGTGCCAACACGAGAATGTTATTCCTTTCTTACAGCGCCATCATTTTGAGCTTTCTATGTGGAATACTTTGGTCTCATGCTCTCACTCACTCTTCACATAAACTCTCGTTTCCCATTCTCACGCTCAGTAACCTGATTTGTTTAATGGCTTGGCTAGTCATTGTTATCACGCCCGATCAATTTCGATTAGGAATTGTTGTCGCTCTTGCTGGTTACGTGTGTGTCTGGTTAATCGAGAGGATCAAGCTTAATGCGCTAGGGAATGAGTTTCCTAAAGCTTACCAACGATTAAGAAGCCATCTCACTGTCGGCGTCGGGGTAGCGCATATCATTGCCTTCGCGGGTGCTAATTAAGTTTATCTTCTCGCTTGGCTTTTCGGCGTGCGCGGTTCGAACTGCCTGCCTCCGGTTTTGACGGTACATCACGTCGCTCGTGAATGAGGTGGCGTATGGACAAAATGGGATGCGGCAATAACATTCTGGGGCCTGCGTATCGCATCACAGCCTTCATCTGCTGTTTTTGTTCTGGCTTATAGCAATGGATTGGGCATTTATTACACGTTGGCTTACTTTCTCCATAAGGACAGCGATCAAGTTTTGTTTCTGCGTAAGTAAGGAGCGCCGCACAGCTCTGACATAACGTTTTCGAGCCATGCTGCTGTTTACAATAAATTTCCATCATGGCTTTGACGGTTTTAAACTCAGTTTCTAACGCACCAACTAAAATGTCACTGGCTTTTTTCATAGCAGACTGTTTCCGTGAGAGATCCTAAATCAACGTGCACCAATTAAAAACGGCTCTTCTATCGCTACAAACTCATTTGCTGCTTCGATTAAATGATTGGCGGTCAAGTCTGCGACACCAACCACTGTAACGCGAGAGCCAAAACGTTGCTGAATTCGATCGACTAGAACTTCAAAGTCTCCATCACCAGAGAGCAAAATCACATTTTCGACATCGCTGGCCATTTCAAACACATCAAGCGCAATACCGACATCCCAATCCCCTTTAGCGCTGCCGTCAGAGCGTTGGATAAAAGGCTTCAACTGAACATCAAAACCGATGCCACGCAAAATATGGTGAAACTGTCTCTGTTTTGGATCATGAGAAGCAATGGCATAAGCTCTCGCTGATTCAATGTTAAAACGTTCACTGGCCCAAGCCCAAAACGCGTTGTAATCAAAGCGGGCGCCAAACGCTTGTCTGGTGGTGTAGTAGACATTTTGTACGTCCACAAAAATAGCTGCTGAGTTCATAATATTGTTTGTCGTTTTATGATGCTGGCAGTGTATCAAAAATATTGTCCGCAAGTGGAACTTAGTGAGACGAATCTCAGTAGCTAAACTTAACGTATAACCTTTTGGTTGTTTGCTTGGAGGCAATTATGAAAGGCATAGGTATCGTTGCCCTTACGGCACTGTTTAGCGCCACAGCGTGTGGCTACCCAGAATACGCGAAAAAACAACGTGGTGATGTTGACCCCCATGGTAGTTATCACAGTGAGCAGCAAGTAATAGACCCTCACAGTAGCGGTTACTATCAAGGATTGTCGCACCGGAGTGTTATGTATTTTGCACCCAGCAAGGATGTGCTTGTGGACGAGTTCCTGTTAGGAACACTCATCAATGAATGCGCTCTCGACGAACGAGACGTCGTCACCATGGTGATGACAAAAGATGGGTTTTCATCCCCAGGCTGGGTAAAAGACACCTTTGATTACAACAAACTCGTTAAGATGTACGACATTCGCGACGGTGACCATACTGCCGTTTTGATTGGCAAAGATGGCACAGAGAAATTACGTTGGGGTCCAACGACTAACTGGATTCAGTCAAAAAGACCATAGATGCTATGCCGATGCGACGAGCTGAGATGGCTCGAGCAGCAAGTCGCTGCTCGATTTAAGACAAGTTTGGTGACTGTAGAAAACTCTACTGCGTCTCTTTTTGGGCTAAATGACTACTCACTAAGCTCGCAACCATAATGGCGAGGTAGAAACTACCAGTAATTGACTCTAAGAATACGAAGAAACGTGGAATGGCCAGAGCAGGTGAAATATCACCATAGCCCACCGTTGTAAGTGTGATAAAACTAAAGTAAATCACATCGAACAGATTATCCAACCATGGCTTCGCCTCTAAACCATTGAATGGTTCTATGAAAAGCTCTAGTTGAATTAGATAAATGAACGAGAATGAGAGACCAAACAGTAGGTAAACGCATATCGAGCCAACAATCTGATTGAGCGTCACTTGTTTCGGCATGATGACTTGTTTTAGCGCTGAAAACGTCTGAGCTAACACGAAAAACAACAAAGCAAAAAGTGTCACTAAAGAAAGGTCATAGTCTTCAAACAGTGAAAATACACCTGATGTTACTGCCACGGTGATCATCACTGCATACCAAGAGCGGTAGAAGGTTTGCTTCCTATGTACGCCAACGATCGAAGTACTCATGCAAAGAATGATCAAAGCCAGTACATAGTCCTGAGCATCATCTTTAAACTGATGCACTACGGCACTCAAAAAGAACAGCACCAATAATGACCCAAGTAAAAAGAAAAAGTTATCGTCTTTACTCATCAATTTCATGAAATGGTAATCTCCTTACTCTAGAGCATTTCTTTGGCGATCAAATGCAGTAGATACGTTTCTCGCTCGATACTCATGCCTTTCTTATCGCTCTCTGCAATAGTTTTTTCATTGAAAGCTATTGCTTCATGAATGTTAACCCAGACTGGCTTCATACCATTTTTAACTTCGTAGTCTTCATAAGCGGTCTCGCCAAGCTCACGGTCTACTTTGCAAGAGTAACAAAATGAAATCATATGCATTACGTCCGCATCGTCTTTGTACCAAGGACGAAACTCTTCATATATGCCAAACGGTTTAATCCCGTGGATGTTTTGCGCGCCCGTTTCTTCTTCTAACTCGCGAACTAAACCAGCAATAACGTCCTCTCCGTCATCTATACCGCCACCCGGAAGAGAATAATCATGATAGCGCTCAGTATAGAGGAGCAGAATATCTTCACCATCTACAACTATTGCACGAGTTGCGTTTCTTTTTACGATGCTCTTGTTATCAAGATGGGAGATATCTGGGTGAATGGATGTAGTGAGTTGTCTCATAGTCTTGCTCTGAGTTGGTCTATTTTTCGTGAAGTTTACCACAAAAATATCAAGTTACAGTTCAATCTCAGTTTCTTATCAAATGAGATGAGACAATCATTTACCAGAATGTTAACATCCTCACCTCGCTTAAAGGGATGTTAGGCAATAATAGACATAACACCTAAAAATATCCCAATTATTATGAAACCAAGCACTTTTTTCTTCGCAGCCGCTTTATCTACCACTGATGTTGCTCTTGCAGACGCATCCAATACCACGGTAACTGAAGCGGATCTCCTTGAACAAGCGACACGCTACGACGAAACGCTCACCGAACAGCAGCTCAATGCCTCTCACCAAGATTCAATGAATTCTCTTGGTTATCGCTCGATTTCAACTAACACTAGTTTGAAGAGCTGAGGCAAGATGACAACCTCACTCAAATCGACTTTTACGAATCGCCTTATCGTGTTTCCCTCTTCAACCCGCAAAACGGTGAAGACAGCGCAAGACTTTGGTCTCAAACGAAATCCATTTTTGGTTACGGTGTTGGTGTTGCTGGCGTATTGGCTTTGATGCCCGAATCAATCACCAACTGGGAAAAACAAGACATTAAGCTGATGAACAAGTGGTGGGATAACGTGCGATCCGGACCTGTTTGGGATCGTGATGATCACTTGATTAACTACGTTGGACACCCTTATTTTGGCGGCGTTTACTATCAAGCAGCCCGTAAGTCGGGTTATCGTCAGTGGGATGCATTTATGTATTCGACATTGATGTCGACCTTCTACTGGGAATACGGTATAGAAGCCTTCGCTGAGGTGCCATCGATTCAAGACTTAGTCGTCACACCAACACTCGGTTGGGTCTATGGTGAGTGGGCTTTTAACAAAGAAAAAGAGATCCGTTTAAGAGGCGGTACGGTAATGGGCTCTGATGCACTTGGCTCAACTGCACTGTTCTTCCTCGATCCGGTGGACAGTTTAGGCCGCGGCGTCAATAACATCGCAGGCAAAGAAATCGTAAAAGCAGGTACGGGTTTCGTTGGTGTGCATTCAAATGTTCTGCGTAATGGTGATGTCGAAACCAAATATCAAATGCAGGTACAGTACGCATTTGGTGCTGGCGAAACCGCTGATGGCTTAAAAGCGCCGTCAGAGAAAAAGTTACCAGCAACATACCGACGATCCCGTCACTTACGGTATTGTTGGGGTAAGCGCGGGCTTCGCCTATCCGCAGCTTGATGAAGAGCGCAATCTGAAAAATGATTTTGCGCCAGCCTTCACATTAGGTTTGTACTTTACCAATCAATTCTCCGCACGACTTGGCTATATGCAAGGTAATTACGAGTCTACTACAGACAACCAGAAGCATATCTATGAGAACTACAGCTTCGACGTTCAATATTACCTATTCGAAAACAACGCGTTTAAGCCTTATCTGAATGCAGGGTTGGTGAAGCGATGATCGACAAGGATCGCGATACCAAAAAACTTCAATGGAATATTGGTACCGGCGTCCATTACACATTGAATGCGAATTGGGCACTTCAAGCAGATTGGAAGTACAACTATCACCGAAATACAGGCGCTCGTGATCGCCTTTGGGGCACACGATTAATTTATCGTTTTGGTGAAGGGAACAAGTACATTTAACGACTTTAAATCAAGCATTTGTAGGAATTCTGGGAACAAGTGAGCATTCACAAGGATTATTTGGCGAATTTATCGATAATTTGACCAAATCAAAACACTTTTTGTTAGAAATCTCCTACACTTAACCGAAAGCCTAACTTCCAACTAGGAGAAATAATGAAAAAAAGTACAATGGATGATTGGCGCTGTAGCAGTGGGCATTCTAGCAGGCTGTGCCAGTGAACCGGATAAGTATGATGTGGACGAAATCACTGTAGAGAGTGATCCTGCTTATGTCTATTGTGTTGAACAAGGCCACAAGCTAGAGCGCGTGACGGAAAACGGTAAACGCGTTCCTTACTGTGTGTTATCGGAAGAAGAACGTTATACAGTTTGGGATTTCTACGAGAAACGTAATCAACAAGAAAACTGATATCCGTAACAACAGAAAGTACTCGTGATAAAAGAAAGGCCAGCTCGTTAACGAGCTGGCCTTTTTACAATTTAGTTAAGTGCTATTTACTCGGCTTGTTTTTACAATGCTCAATCGCAGTTGCCATAAGCTCAAGTGCAGACGCTTCACATGCTGGCAATGCCGCATCACTGGTATCAACAGGTGTTACTCGCTCACCCCACTTAATGTGGCCAGCGCCCCATGTTAGACCTGCACCGAAAGCTGCTAACAGGAGATCGTCGTTTGGCTTAATCTTACCCTGCTCAAGTGCTTCACAAAGTGCGATTGGCACTGTCGCTGCAGAGGTATTGCCGTAGTTTTGAATGTTTACAAACGCTTTCTCTTGGTCAATGCCAGACAAATCACAAAGTGTTTGAATGATACGAATGTTTGCTTGGTGCGGAATCACAACATCAATGTCATCTTTTGTCAGATTAGAACGAGATAGAACCGTGTTCGCTGCTGCTCCCATGCCTTTTACTGCACGTTTAAAGATTTCTTTACCGATGAAGTCAAACTCAAAGTAGCCGTTATCTGCTGCAAAACGCTCCATAGAGGTACCGAACTTAGGCACGGCGAGAATATCACGGCCTTTCGCATCACAGCCGATTTGTGCATCTTGCAAACCAACTTTTTGCTCAGTTCTTGTGAGTACCGCAGCACCTGCACCGTCACCAAACAATACGGCTGTGTCACGCTCAGTCCAGTCAATAAAGAAAGAAAGGCGTTCCGCACCGATAACGATCGCGTTGCGATAGTTGCCAGACTGAATCAGTTTAGTTGCGGTTTCTAGGCCATAAACAAAACCTGTACATGCCGCATTAAGGTCAAAAGCCGCTGCTGCTGGAACGCCTAAGTTCTGTTGAACACGCGATGCAGTATTTGGGATCAACGAGTCAGGTGAACACGTTGCAACGATAATCAGATCAACCTCATCGGCCGTGATACCTGCACACGCCATTGCGTGTTTCGCCGCTACTGTCGCCATATCAGATGTGTTGACATGGCTAATACGGCGATTTTCAATACCGGTACGAGTGCGAATCCACTCGTCTGACGTTTCCATTACTGTGCTGAGGTCATGGTTTGAGAGAATTGCTGGTGGAAGGCACTTACCCCACCCAGTAATTTCGGCGTAAAAAGTTGTCATTGTGTACCTATTTTCTTATAGTTTTCGCCAATCAAGATAAACAAGCCATATCAATCACTAAGTTATAATAGAGAGGGATAATTTCTTGCTTATCTTGACTATAGACGACTGAGTATACTCACATTCACTGGTTCAAAGAAGTCTGATTTGTAAATTTCAACCTCCTAACCTAAGTGCTCGCTCGTCTGTAAATAAAAACAACAGGAGAAAACGTCATGTCTACTATCACCACCCGCTGTCCACATTGCCAGGGATGAATCGACTACCTGTCGATAGAATTGCCGAAGCACCAAACTGTGGTCGTTGTAAGTCCCCTCTTCTTGATGGTGCGCCAGTTGAAGGCACTTCAGATAACTTCTCAACGTTGTTGAATAGCGAACAGCCAATTGTGGTCGACTTCTGGGCAACATGGTGCAATCCATGCGTGGGTTTTGCGCCTGTATTCCAGCAAGTTGCGGAAGAACGCCAAGGCGATGTCCGTTTTGTCAAAATTGATACCGAAGCACAACAACAACTCGCAGCGCAGTTTCAAATCCGTAGTATCCCAACCATCATGGTATTTAAAGGCGGTCAAAGAATCGATACCATAAATGGGGCATTGCCGAAATCTCAGTTTGATCAATGGCTCAATCAGGCACTGCTAAAAGGCTAGTTAACCTTCAAAGCACTCGCTGCCAAATGCTATTTATCAAAGGTCGGTCTGGATAATTTTTGCTTTCGATAAGCAGAAGGTGAACAGCCGACCTGTTTTGTAAAGCGATGGGTAAAGTTGAACGGGTCTCGGTAACCTAATCGTTCTGCAATCATCGATACCGACCAATCGTTGTTTTCTAGAAGGTCGCAGGCTTTTTCCATTCTTAAGTTAATCAGTCTAGCTCTTGGAGAAACTCCGTACAGTTGCTTACTGATTCTCGCAAGCTGCTCCTCACTCAAGTAAGCTTTTGTCGCCATATCTTTGACCGTCCACGGGAGGTGCAGTTGCCCTTCTATCTGAGCAAACAAAGCTTGCACTCTCACTGTTGAGTCATTTGTTTGAGATTCAAACCCTGTAATCAAACGACAGAGTTCACTGACCAACAACTTACGGTAGCTCGAGCGCCCGCCTATCTCAACATACAGTAAGGTAATCAGTGCCCAAATCCGCTCGCAGCCGTTAAAAGGTAATACCTTTTGCCCAATCTTTGCAAACAGAGTCCAACGCTGTGTCGGTTTGGGCAAAAACCAAATCATACGCCAATGCTTATACTGAGGATTGATTTCAAATCGGAACGAGGTATTTGCAGGCAGGACCACTATTGAATAAGGCTCTATCGCAAGCACTTCTGTTTCCGTGATCAGTACGCCTCCCCCTTCAATGGTAAAGAGGATGGTGTGGACATCCACCCCCTTACGCTCAACATGGTAGCCATCTAATAGGTTGGCCATTCCAGCCATAAAAATATCTTCAGCAGCAAATTCGGGCACATCACTGGCAGATAAGAATCGCTCATCACAGTGTTCAGACAAATAAACTTCGTCTAACCACTCTGTTTTGCTGTCAAATTGATCAATGACGGATTTGCACAGGTTTTGTCTATTTTTGAACATGGTTTCACAATGCCGTTTTTTTTATATTAGCCACGATTCCAACCCAGTCACATTCCGTGATTTTCTTTACATTAATTCACTTAACTTTTTCTAGTTCACTTAACTGGGAGGCAGCCATGACAACTCAACACCATCATAAGTCATCTAACGGTATGGCTTCAAATCAACTCTTGTCCGCCGTTGTAAAACTCGGTTTCCCAGTTGCTATTCAAAGTGCACTCGTGGCTATTTTGGCATTGGCTGATGTACTCATGGTGAGTGATATTGGTAAGGAAGCGACCGCTGCTGTAGGTATCGCGTCTAAGTGGCATTTTGTTGCAATCATGATAATGGCGGGCATGGCGTCTGCGAACGGTGTACTTGTGCTCAATATTGGGGCCGTGGTGATAAAACCAGCGCCAATACCATCACTCGACTCTCTATGGTCTTTGGTGCCAAATTGCTTGTCCCAGTTACATTGGTAATTACGCTATTCTCAAGTTATATCATGATGCTGCAAACTACAGATGGCCGCGTTATTGAACTTGGTGCCACTTACCTATGGTATGCATTTCCCGTTCTGATCCTGACTCATATCGTGATAGTAGCAGAATCTGCGATGCGTTCTTCAGGTGATGCCGTTACACCTCTTGTACTTGGCGCTTTGACCATCGCCATTAATATCGCACTTAACTTTTGGCTTATTAAAGGTGGCTGGGGAGTTCCGGCAATGGGAGTAGCAGGTGCCGCATTGGCAACGACCATTTCTCGACTTCTCCAAGTCCTGTTTATATGGAGCTACTTAAATCTACGCCGTCATTGGTTAATTACCGAGCAAGTACTAGAGAATACAACACGTCTTTGGAACTCTTATAAATCACTAGCCGTTCCAACCACATTAAATGCGGTTTTGTGGGCAATGGGCACGCTGATGTATCAAGTGATTTTTGGCCATATGGGAACGACTGAACTTGCTGTATTTAGCATGATGGGGCCGTTTGAGTCACTCTGTTACTCACTGTTCTTCGGTATCTCTGTTGCCTGCTCGATATTACTTGGCCAATCTTTAGGTCGAGACGAGTTTGAACAGGCGTTCAGTATGTCTCAAACCTTCATCAAAGCTGTATTGGTATTTGGCCTTGTGATTGGCTGCGGTCTCCTGCTAGGGCGTGAAAACATTCTATCTTGGCTAAACCTAGATACTGCTGAGCTTTACCCAATCGCTTCGCCTGCAATGGCCATTTTGTGCGGAGCCATTTGGCTGCGAATGCTCAACATGATCATCATTAACGGTATACTGCGAGCAGGTGGTGACAATAAGTTCTGTTTACGCATGGACTTCATTGCAATGTGGATGGTGGGCTTACCATTAACAGCAAGCGCTGCTTTTGTTCTTGGAGTGGATTTTAAATGGGTCTACGCGTGT
This sequence comes from Vibrio maritimus, assembly GCA_000755425.1. Lineage (GTDB taxonomy): Bacteria > Pseudomonadota > Gammaproteobacteria > Enterobacterales > Vibrionaceae > Vibrio > Vibrio maritimus_A. The sequence continues at coordinate 649,325 of BBMT01000001.1, read as the reverse complement.
ATGCTATTTGAAGAAGTGGTGAAGTTTTCACTTTGCTTCCATCGTTACCTCAAACGCTACTGGATGAACAATCTCACTCTGGCTAACGCTTAGTCACCGATTATCAAAAGAGCAAAGCCTCGAAAAGCTTTGCTCTTTTAATTAAGGGCTCTCACTAGGCTCGCGCTAAATGCCAAAGAAGCTTAGGTTAATCCTGTCATAACATTCATATTGCATGGCATGGCCTGCGTTTTCAAACACTTCAAGTTCGGTGTTACTACCAAGTAACCCTTTTACTCGCTCAGCATCTGATAGAGGGATGACCTTATCTTCCCTACCCCACATAAGTAATTTAGGTATCGCAAGTTTACCAACTTCAGCAAAGTCATCAGTGGGATCTTTCGCTATCAAGTGACGACCAGTGCTAATTATCGCCCTTCGAAAACCCTTATACATCATCTGTTCACTGAACTTATCTGCCCAATAAGGGAAACTCTCTGGTCTCACTAAATCATTCGCTTGATTACTTGGAAGCTTGGGAATAAACAACAGATAACCGAGCCATTTACCAATTACAGGTAAAGTTAAAAGACCAATATCCACCGGTTGATTAAATGGTGCGACGTAACCAACACTAAGAATTTTATTCGGGTATTGAGCGACATAAGCTGAGGTGATCGCACCTCCCATCGACAACCCGACAATATGAAACGGTTGATTGGGCGCTAGCTGATGTGTCATTTGTTCAATTTGATCTACAAACAGCTGCTTATCATATTTTACATTGGGGCGAGATGAGTAACCACGGCCATACAAATCAAACGTTAAAACACGATATCCCGCGTTAGCAATGTCTTTTCGATTATTGTCCCACATGTACGAAGGTGCCGAAAAACCATGAACGAATACAACCAAAGGTGCCTCTGACGAGCCTTCTATTTGATAGTGGGTATGGCCAAACTCAGTTTCGATAAATTGACCAGGGGCTTCCGCACGATGCACTTCATTGAGTGGATATGTTTCTTTGTTAACCATTAAAGGCAAAAGTAATAGGAAGCAGAGGATGGCTATCAGCGCGACGATTAAAGTCATTGGAAGTCTCGGTTTTTAATACGGAACCGTATTGTAGAAAGCCGAAGTTAATTTTCTAGATGTGGCTATTTGTAAACCATGGGGCAACGGAATAGTTTATCAGCCCTACTATAAACAATGCCGCCACATTAAGGTGACGGCATTGATAGATAAGCAACCGAGCACGTATTTTAGTAACTTATGATAAATAGTTGCTCATTTCATGAAGTAGTTTTTCTCTTCTTACTGGTTTAGGCACATATGCATCCATCCCTGCATCAAAACATTTCTGAATATCGTCGTCGACGACACTAGCTGTCAATGCAATGATTGGTGTCGGCGTCATCCCCTGTTGTTTTTCGTAGTCGCGAATGTCCTGGGTTGCCTCAAAGCCATCCTTTACCGGCATCATGCAATCCATGAGAATGACATCGTAACTTCCTTTGCGCTGGAACAATTCCACCGCCTCAGCGCCATTGCCTGCAATGTCATACTGATAACCTGCTTTTTCCAAATGCAGAGAGGCTACTTTCTGGTTGACCAAGTTATCCTCTACTAGCAATACCTTCGTATTGGACTTAGGTTCTTCTGTTGGTGTAATCGTTTTGTCTTTCGTACTTACATTTTCTCGGGCATTCTCAGAAAGATAGGTGTGTCACTTTGTGAATTCTTAACTGTGTTTTCCGTTTCTGCAGACGCTTGAGGTAAAGCTTTCTGCTCTCCTAACTCCTCTTGCTTCAATTCAATCGCAGTCACAATTTTCTCTTTAAGAATCTCTGCTTTGAATGGCTTAGGAACGTAATCATCCATGCCCGAATCAAAGCACTTCTGGATATCATCATCAACCACACTTGCGGTTAGAGCGATGATTGGCGTTCGAGCTAAGCCGAGTCGCTGCTCAGTCGCACGGATTTTTTCTGTTGCTTCAAAACCATCCATCACTGGCATCATGCAATCCATAAGAATAAAGGTGTAGTTCTGGTTTTTCTCAAACAGTGTTACCGCTTCTCTCCCATCATTGGCAATGTCGTAATCACAACCAATTTTCTTCAGATGTAAGGTGGCCACTTTTTGGTTCACTAGGTTATCTTCAACAAGCAATACACGGATGCGGTTATCAATGCTAGCACTTTGACTACTCGTGTATACGCTACCCTGTGCAAGTGCTTTACAACACGCTTCAATAGATTTCAGTAGGCGATTTCCAAGCAACGGATAAGTAATCAACGCGCAGATATTGCGACCAAAATCTTTATTCGCACTATCAAATTGTCTGATAAGGCAAATAGCAGTACCTAGACCATTAATCTCTGCGAATCGCTTACTGTCTTCCTCAGAGGATATCCCGCCCCCATCAACATAAATAAGGATAGTTTTTGAGTCCACTTTACCTAAGTTTAACTCGGCCAGTGTCGGCGCAACACTATCTACTGTTATGCCATAGAAAGCCAAGTCACGTTTGATTCGCTCTTCGTGTGCACTTGAGTTGCACACCATAACCAGTTCATCGAAGTGAAGTGGGTTTCTGTGTTGATACTCTCTTTCATCAATGGCGAGTGGCAACGTAAAATAGAAGCGGCTCCCAACGCCTTTTACTGAATCAAGTTGAATTTTGCCCCCCATGAGCTCAATGAGCTGGGTACTGATTGCAAGCCCAAGTCCAGTGCCGCCAAACTGTCTAGTTGTGGAATCATCTTCTTGTGCAAACGCTTCAAAAATCTTTGACTGCCTTGCTTTATCAATACCAATCCCCGAGTCTTTCACTTCAAATAACAAATTAGCTAAATTGTCAGATTCACCCTGATACTGTACGCCTATCGTAACGCTGCCTTCCTCGGTAAACTTCACCGCATTCGACATAAAGTTCATCAATACTTGACGCATACGATGGTCATCGGCAAGCACACGGAAAGGGACTTTGGCATCAATATCAACATTGAGCTCAATACCTTTCTCTTTGACTTTAGGTGCCACAATTGAGGCAATATCGTAAATGGTTTCGCGGATGGATGTTGAATGGGGATTGATTTGCAACATACCCGATTCAATCTTAGAAAAGTCGAGAATGTCGTTGATAAGGCTCAATAATAAATGTGAGGATGTCTCAATCGTATCTACATAGTCCTTTTGAGTGGCGGTTAAATCGGTATCGGATAGCACTTCAGAGATACCAATCACGCCATTAAGCGGGGTGCGAATTTCATGCGACATATTCGCCAGGAAACTACTCTTCGCTTTACTTGCCTGAATAGCGTCTTCTTTGGCTTGCTCCGCATCTTCTTTGGCTTCGAGTAATCGTCTCTCCCCTTCGCGTCGTTCATGAGTAAGGCGTTCTACCTCTTTAGCAAAGCGACTCAGTTCATCTTTACCGCCGATTTTTTGGCTCAAAGACACCGCATGCGATTGGTCTTCATCTTTTTGTTCTAGGAATGTAAGCACCAAACCAAGATTTCGTGTAACCCTCAATGCTAAGCTAATACCTAAAACAATCAGCATGATAGTCAGCAATGTCACGGCTGATAGAAAGGCGATGCGTTGTTGCTCGAACCCTGTTACTAAAGTTCTAATCTCTTGACGCAACTGTTCTTCAATGGCTAAAGAAACACCCTGGATTAAATTGGAACGAAGATTCAGAGCGTCCAAACCGGCTTTAATTTCAGCACCACTCAGCGTAGTGATGCCTTCACTACTAAGCAGAATATTTCTGAACAGGCTGCTTTCTTCAAATGCGGGATTAGAAAAAGAATCCAACAACAAATTCACTTGCATGGGGTCAGCGTTGATAGCGACAAAACGCTCAACAAACAACTGCTGATTTTGAACCAAGTTAGCGATTTCCTGTTTGCTGTATTGATCCCCTGTTTCTCCATCCTGATAGGCTTGAACTAAGGCTTGGGTTTGCCAAATCTCTTCGTTTGCCCAAAACACCAACCACTCAAGTTGAGACAAAGCCACCATATGTCCGTTGACAACGGGCAAAACTCCTTTCGCCGGTGATTGCTCGACAATCATAATAATCTGCTTGTAGGTATCAACCTGCCACTCCACCAGCTCCTGTTTTTCGGTAAAGTCAGCGGCTTCGGCAACAGAAACTACACTTTCCTGATAATCATCGAGTAAGCCAGCTAAACGGACAGCGACGTCTGAAGGAAAGATTTCTGGCCCAAGAGATTTGAGCGTTTGCAATGAATCATCAATATCGACAAGACCCGATGTTGGTCGAGCATCATGAGTTTTCGCTTGAATATCGGACAACACTTCCGAATACCGCACCAAGCGCTCTACTTTTTCTAGATCACTAAGCTGGGCATTCAAAACGCTTATCTGCCGCGTCGCTAAGTAGACGATGAGCGCCATGGGTAATAGCACCAACAAAAGCATCTTTTTCTTTACAGACAGGTTGTTCCAAAACTCAAGTTTGCTCATTCCGTTGCCCAACACTTGCTAACACAATAGTTAGATACTCTAAGTCTAGGAAAACTATTGGTTTAGTCGAGTTAAATGACAAACTAATTTATAAATTGATAGAACTATCTTGGGTAGCTCTCATCTTCATCTACTCACGACCATGCTTGTTCTGGGTCTAGGTAGCGATTTAAGTGAGTTAAAAGCTTGTCTAGCTTAGTGAGAGGGTGCACTAAAGGCTTGCCATCAGTTAGGTGTACTGTTGCTTCGATTAGTTCTCGAATAATTGGTAGCTGTTCGTAAAGAGGAGTGAATAGACCGCTACTGTTGTCAATTTGCTTCTCTAACGCGTCAAGCGAAACCAGGGCAATTCGATAGGGTTCTGTTGCAAGTTCACTCGGTGGTTCAGAAAATACACCAGCTACGACTCCCTGAAGATAGACACGATAAATGGTTAATCTATCAAATAGAACAAAGAGACGACCTTGGATTTCTTCGTGAGGGTATGGCACGAAAACATGCTGACGCGGCTCATAGGACAGCTTAATTGCAAGCCCTGCTTGTTGGCAGCACTGCACTAAGTATTTAAGCAATCCTTGCTGTTCGAGCAGCCGCTGAACAGTGAACACTCGATAAAGATGGTAGTCGTTAGAGAGTAACGTAACCTTAATGGGACGACTGCCAGGTGGCACGATGCCGCTTTCCGTTAATTCTTTGGCTAGTAGTTGAATATTCTCGACCGTATTCGTCGACGCATCTTCTACCAAAATAGCACCGATTCCCTGAATATCGCTTTCAGTCACGAGGCGTTGAAAATGTTCAAGCATTGCCTCCGCTTCTGAACGTGACTGCCCTTCGGTGATACCTCCGCAAAAAGCTACGATGGTATTGGACATATTTTGGTGCTTAACAATCTCCGCAAGCGCTTCAACACGAGACACGCCTTCCGGCGTTAACGAATCCTGATTGAGGCGCTTGCCAAGGACGATAAGTAAGTTATCGAATTCCTTTTCACTTACCATTTCGATTTATACAATTTCCCACGAGTGGGTCATGGTCACACCTTCACCAAGCATAAGACACACTGAACAATATTTTTCTAGCGAATCTTTTGTGACTTTCTCCACCAACGCTTCATCCAGTTGATTACCTGAAACAACAAAATGGATGTTCACTGTTGTGAAGATACGAGGTGCCGTCTCACGGCGTTCTGTTGTCAGTTTAGCAGTACAAGCGGTGACATCTTGGTTTGCTGATTTAAGACCATCAACTACATCCACTGAGCTGCACCCGCCTGCAGCCATTAAAACCATCTCCATTGGACTTGGCGCTGTTTCGCCACCACTCCCATCCATAACGATGGAGTGACCTGACTGAGATTGACCTAAAAACTTGAATCCTTCGATCCATTTCACTTCCGCTTGCATATAAACCTCTGCATGGTAATTGGGAATGACGGCAAAGATAGTAACCCGACACGTCGTGAATTTGAAAGTTTTTGCGCGTTTGTTGTGTCTTATTAAGAAATTAGACCACCACGTCTTAGGAGTAACTATGACAAACTTAGCCAAACTACTTCTTTCACTCGTTGTCGCTGTACCCGCGCTCTTCGTTCTTACTAGTCATTCCGGTATGGCGAATAATCAAAAGCCCGATGCAGCAGCCCCACAAGTTGCGACATTGGCTGGCGGCTGTTTCTGGTGCACCGAGTCGGATCTCGAGCAATTAGACGGGGTCGTTGACGTTGTCTCAGGCTACGCGGGCGGAACGCAAGAAAAACCCACTTACAGACAAGTTGCCAGTGGACAAACTGAGCATATTGAAGTGATTCAAGTAACGTTTGATGCTGACGTCGTTAGCTACGAACAAGTGCTCGACCACTTCTTTAGACACATTGACCCTACCGACAACAAAGGGTCATTTGTAGATCGAGGCGCACAATACCGCCCTGCTGTTTTCTATCACAACGACGAACAGAAAGCGGTGGCTGAATCGTTCATGGCAGAAATCGATGCACTTGGAGTTTACAAAAAGCCGCTTGCTACTGAGCTGATCGAATACACTACATTTTGGCCTGCAGAGGATTACCATCAGGACTACTACAAAAATAGCAGCCTGAAATACAAGTACTATCGCTACAACTCTGGGCGCGACCAATATCTTGACGAGATTTTTGGTGATGACCGTAAAGAAAAACCGGTAAGCCTAAGAGAGATGATCGACCGCAATAATCAACCCGCTGCAAAAACGTATGTTCGCCCAGCAGACAAGGATATTAAGGCAGCTCTAACTCCACTGCAATTTTACGTAACGCAAGAAGATGGTACCGAAAGACCATTTGACAACACATACTGGGATAACAAAGAAGACGGTATATACGTCGATGTCGTGACAGGAGAGCCACTGTTCTCTTCTACTGACAAATATAAGTCTGGTACCGGTTGGCCGAGTTTCACAAAGCCTATCGACGAGCGTTACATTGTCACTACAACTGACTACAAGCTTCTTTACCCTAGAACTGAGGTTCGTAGTAAATTTGGTGATTCACACCTTGGACACGTATTTAAAGATGGCCCAGCACCAACTGGCCTACGCTACTGTATGAACTCTGCCGCGTTGCGATTTGTACCGAAAAAGCTTCTCGCGCAGCAAGGCTATGAGGAGTTCCTACCTTTGTTCGACAAGTAAGTTTGGCAACGCGTACCTATGCTGCAAGCGCCGCGCTAACAAAAAAACTTGAACGCACGCGACCCCTAACAATCCTTCCGGGCGTCGCGTTTTCTTTTTCAGTGCACCAGTCTCGGCGTTAACCCGTGAGAACGTTGTCTTCTGGGTATTTCAGCAAGGTAGGTTTTGGACGGGCGAGCATGTAAGCCAAAGTTAGTGGTCCTATTCGCCCAATAACCATAACAACGATCATGATCCATTTGCCATGGTCATTAAGGTCAGCGGTCAAGCCTGCTGTTAATCCAACGGTTGCAAAAGCAGAAATGGTTTCAAATACCACTCTATCGAATGTGGCGTTTTGGGTAACCATAAGTAGAAACATCGCTAGGGTTAGAATTGCACCACTGACAACGATGATGGCTAGGGAGCGTGTTACCGTCTGCCAACTCACGGTGCGATTAAACATCTCCACATATTGCTTTTGCCTTAAAAACGCCCACGTAGCGTAAAATGCCACGGCAAATGTTGATACCTTTATGCCACCGCCTGTCGACGTTGAACCTGCACCAATCAACATCAACATAATCATCACCAACAGTGCAGGTTGCCCAAATTTTTCGAGATCGACGCTGTTGAATCCTGCTGTTCTCGCACTCGCTGATTGGAAAAATGCAGATAACCATTGACCATCTAGAGCCAAACCTCCCAACGTCGCTGCATTGTTTCGCTCAAGTAAGAAGAACATTACGGTTCCACCAATCAGCAATATGGGTGTTGCGGTTAACATTACTTTAGTGTGCAGTCCGAGCCGGGCAAAGCCTTTGTGTCCGTTCTGCGCTACGTCGCTAACCACGGTGAATCCCAAACCTCCAAAAATAAACAAACTCGATAGAACAAGCAGAACAACCGGATCCGAGGAGAAGCTTGTCATACTGTCCGAAAACAACGAAAAGCCTGCGTTATTAAATGCTGAAATAGAATGAAATACGGCGAAGAATAATCCCTGATTCCAACCCATTTCAGGTACCCACCTAAAAGCGAGGATCGCTACACCGACCGCCTCTGCAACCAGTGCGAGGATAATAATTTTCTTTACTAATCCTTTTATGTTTACTTTTCTATCCTGACCCAGCGCTTCCTGTGCCAGAGCTTGCTGCTTCAAGCTCAATCTAACGCCAAACATGTAAAGCAAAACAGCTGATAATGTCATTTGACCGAGCCCGCCAATCTGCATCAACAGCATAAGCAGGATTTTGCCTGACAAGGTAAAATGCTGACCTGTATCCACAACCCCCAACCCCGTCACACTGATTGCGGATGTCGCTGTGAAAAAAGCATCAGTAAAACTGAGGCCAGTCACCGAAAAGACTGGTAAAGTCAGCAACAAGGCAGACGGAATCAGTACGCAAAGAAAGCTAGCGACGATTAAATAAGGCTCTGATGGCATAGGTAATCGGCTGTTTCGCTTCAAAGGATACAGCGATCCTCTTTGAAAACGCCGTCTCATGATTCTCTAATCTTCTGATATAGTTCTTTTTCAGGTCCGGCAACAATGATCATATCGCCATTTCTAACACCTGATCACATGACGGATTCGGATCGATATCTGGCCCTCGCTTAAAACCTAGAACTTTAATGCTATCGGAGCGACATAAATTAACTTCTCCCAGCGTCTGTCCCATTAACTTATTTCCAACGACAATCTCGGTTAATGCCAATCCACTGCCCAGTTCATTAAATGCGAATACTCGGTTGTCCAGCATTCTCTGTGCAACACGAACGCCCATATCGCGCTCCGGCATAATGATTTTATCGGCACCTATTTTTTGGAGAATCTTGTACTGGAATTTATCGTTGGCCTTAACCCATACCTTTTTGACCTTGGCTTCTTTCAACACTAGGGTTGTCAGAATACTGGCATTGACGTCGTTACCAATAGAAACCATCACCATGTCATATTCGCTCAAGCGAAGCTCTGATACTGTATCTTCGATAGTGCAATTTGCGATAATGGCTTGAGCCACACAGCCAGATACCTCTTTCACACGATCTTCGTTGATATCTATCGCGAGAACCTGAGCTCCTGCCTCAGAGAGCTCTTTACAAATAGTCATTCCAAAACGTCCTAAACCAATCACTGCGTATTGCTTTGTCACTGCTTTCATAGCTACACCTAATGCCTGTTTGTTGTGGCGATTGAAGGCTTATCTTCGCGCTGTTTACTATTAAATATGGTATGGAAATGTAATCTTGCCCAAAAATTCAGTAATATCTGATAATTACATAATCTCATTTGAGTTCTAGACTTAAACGATTAGAGACCAAACCGCTCAACAATAAGGTGCTCTTCAACTATGAATAGTTCGATGGATTTACTCCAAAACTATATTCAATCTTTCGGTTATGACTGGCTGAGCAATGTACTGCTCATCACCGCTGGTAGTTTTTTCCTATGGATAATCTGGAAAGTAATTTATGGGCGCCTTGAAGCGCTGGCTAATCGAACCCAATTGGCTTGGGACGATTTAGTGATTAAAGCGGTAAACGCCCCAATTAGTATGCTCATTTGGGTTTGGCCAGCCACTGTATCGATTGGGTTGGTATTAGCCACACATTCCAAAGATGATGTAGTTTGGCTTGGTAAGATTGATTTGATTTTGGTCATCTCGACCTTTATCTGGATCTTCCTACGCCTTATATCAAACGTTGAAACACATGTGCTTGAGCAGAAGAAACGTGATGAAACAACCGTTCAAGCCATAGCGAAAGTTGCTCGCCTATTTTTCGTCACCATCGGTATTCTTACCATCATGCAGGCTCTTGGCTTAGTCTCTCCGGTCTCTTAACATTCGGTGGTGTGGGTGGTTTGATAGTCGGTCTAGCCGCTAAAGACTTACTGTCCAACTTTTTCGGCGGCATGATGATTTACTTCGACCGCCCTTTTAAAGTAGGCGATTGGATCCGTTCGCCAGATCGGGCCATTGAAGGTACAGTCGAACGCATTGGTTGGCGCATGACTATTATACGAACATTTGATAGACGGCCACTGTATGTACCTAACTCCGTCTTCAGCAATATCGTGGTCGAAAACCCTTCTCGCATGTTAAACCGACGTATCTACGAGAAAATTGGTCTACGTTATGACGATGGTGGCAAGATGGAAGCAATCGTTGACGACGTCAAACGTATGCTTGAGAACCACAAAGACATAGATAGTCAGCAAACATTAATGGTTAACTTCGATACCTTTGGTCCGTCATCACTCAATTTCTTTATTTATTCCTTCACCAAGACCGTGAACTGGGCTCGCTATCATGAGGTGAAGCAGGACGTACTTCTGCAAGTTATGGGAATCATTAAGAACCACGGTGCCGATATCGCCTACCCTACGCAGACATTAAAAATCGATCCCATAACCATGGCAAATGATGAGGCGCAATCCAAGCATATTATTCAGCCATAGTCTGTCGGAACTAAAAAAGGGCTCGTATGAGCCCTTTTATTTTGTCGAACGCAACGCTTAAGTTATATCACGCCCAGCTCACGCAAGCGCTCCATGAGGTAGCTGTTGGCTGTGTATTTTTCGGAAAGCACCACTTCAGGTTTAGGGTGTAAAAACAGTGGCAGTGAAATACGCGATGTTTCTTGCTTTTCCCCCGTAGGGTTAATGACACGGTGCGTGGTAGAAGGAAAATACCCCCCACTCGCTTCCTGAAGCATGTCGCCAATGTTGATAATGAGATTGCCAAAATCGCAAGGCACGTCTAACCATTCGCCCTCTTTACTTAACACTTGAAGTCCAGGCTCATTAGCGGCAGGAAGGACGGTTAAAAGGTTAATATCCTCATGGGCAGCGGCGCGGATAGCACCAGGCTCTTCATCGCCGGTCATCGGCGGGTAGTGTAATACGCGAAGAAGCGTCTTCTCACTGCCATTGATCATTTCTGACAGAGCAATCGAGAACTTTTCTTGCACTTCCACAGGCGCGTGCGCCTCTACCCAGCCTAGTAACTCTTTGGCAAAGCTGTTCGCTTTATCATAGTACTCAAGAATTTGATCACGCAGCTCAGGTGGAATCTGACCCCATGGGTAAACGTGAAAGTACTCCTTAATGTCTTTTACGCTGTGACCCTTCGCTACTTCCGACACTGTTGGTGGAAAGTATCCATCTTGTGTTTCGACATTAAACTGGTAGTCGTTTTTGCTCTGTGACATAAAAAACTGATACCAGTTTTCGTAAATAGACTCAACAAGCTCCTGGGGAATAGGATGGTTTTTAAGTACGCCAAATCCTGTTTCGCGTAGCGATGTGACAAATTGCTCTGCGGCATCTGCCGCTTGATAATCGACGGTTTCTAATTTCATGACTTTACTTTCTTATCGTTATGGTGCGACGCCGATGTTAAAAAAAAGTGCGACCTTTTACAAAGATTCTCCTGTCACAGTTTGTCATCGAGTTACTCTTTTGTGCACTTGATCGCCAATTAAACATAATTAGTAATTGAACAGCGTTTTATTATACCTATACTAAGCTTACTTCATTCTGTATAGATAAGTTGAACGCATGAATTATCAAAGCTCGACCCGTTTTTGCCCAAGCCTTACCTTTCTTAGCGGACTCTACTGCCTAGTGTTTCTGTTTTCAGCAATCGCTCCCAGCTCACGAGCGGTGTGGGTTGCCGAAATTATTCCTGCAGTGGGTATTCTTGTCTGCATTTGGTTGGTCTCAAGGAAGTTTAAGTTCTCTAAACTGGCTTATTTATTGATGTTCATTTGGTTGTCATTGCACACCATTGGCGCCAAGTACACCTTTGCAGAAGTACCTTTTGACTGGTTCAATCAATTAATTGGCTCAGAGCGTAACAACTTTGATCGTGTCGCCCACTTTTCCATTGGTCTTTATGCGTTTCCCATTGCCGAATATGTCTACCGCACTCGCGTTATGAACAAACTGCCTGCCATGATGTTTGCCCTCTTCGCTATCATGAGTTTAGCAGCGGCGTATGAGATCATTGAATGGTGGTACGCCGCACTCGCTGGCGGCGATGAAGGAATTGCGTTCTTGGGATCGCAAGGGGATATTTGGGACGCACAAAAGATATGCTGTGTGACACGCTCGGAGCGATCACAGCATTAACCCTGTTTTGGCTTACCTCACCAACTAGGGATTAACGTGCTGCTTAAGCCAATTGAGGTAAGGTCGATAACCTGCCTCAATCGGTAGCGCAACCACCTGTGGTACTTCATAGTCATGATTGGCCACAATCGTTCGCTCAAGCTTTGAATAGGCCTCGTTGGTGGATTTGATGATCAGCAACACTTCTTCATCGCAGCACAGTTTTCCATCCCAAACATAGTTACTCTCAATTTGCTGGGTTTGAATACAGGCCGCGAGGCGCGATTCCAACAATACTTTGATCAAGCGCTCTGCTTGTTGTTTCGAACCTACTGTCGTGAGTACCGTAATAGCGTTTGATTTCATCAAATCCTTCCTATTTCATTCGCACTTTACCACCAATCATTTTGATTGATGGTGCTCCTCTAATCAGCATTTCTCGGCCGAAAATAGCGTTGCATTCCGGGCAAACACCGATGGCTGTTGTATGGTCTTCAGTAATCCGCTCTCGGAAGCATTTTACCAGGGAACCTTTACCACCCTTTCTGTAGCGATACAATTTGCAGCCACATTTGGCACAGAAAATATCTACCGCTTTAGTGGGCAGTTTTTTATTCGGTTTTGCCATGCTACTCAGACACCTCTTGGTTGTCCGGTTTCACCCATACTTTACTAAAATCGAACCAACCAAGCGCGTTACATTTTGCGTTTTGCAAGCTACCACAATGATCTTTGCTGATGCCAAGCCAGCAATGGAACAGAGGTATCACTTGAGCGTGCTGCACCAATTGTTTGCCAATTTCTTGCGCTGGGAACCTGGTTTCGGATTGACTCAGCCATCCAGTCACGAGAGCACGCCAACGGGCAAACTCCTCAGGCTTGGCCATTTTCTCAATATCACTGTAATCGAGCAACCAACCAGCGAGGGCATCTTCTCGATTGCTGGCAATACCCATTGGACGGATCCAAATATCAACATCATGAAAGTCCGGCGCATCGACTCCATAGCGAATAAATTTTGCGCGTATCCCATCCTCCCTTAACAAGGCGTCTATAGCTACCGAGATTTCCGGGAACGTGGGATGCTCCGCATAATAAGCGATGCGGATTTCGCCATCGAACTCATCAGCGGTGAGGTTTGTGTCGGCAACTGTGACTTCATCATCGTCTACAGGAATGTCTGTTGGTTGATGATACCAGCCTGGCTTCATACCATGAGCAGGGATCATACCCAATTCTTTGATCGTATCTTCTGGCAGCTTTCGAAAAATAGCTAAAGAGTTCAATCGCTTGGTTAAATAACGCGCCCATCGAGCATGTTTGGCAACACCAGAAACTCGATTTAACAATAAATAAGTACAACCAGGGTCGAGATCGATGCCATCTTGAATATCAGAACGAGCGCCAGCGATAGGATCGGCAAGACTTGGGAAAACCATGGTCGAATGAACTTCATCAATCACCCATACTTCGACCGTATCAAGCAGAGGCCGATAGCCAAAATAACCATCAAAAGCCGTTAAAATAAGGCGTTTGTCGTTGTTGGTAGTGACAGAGTAAGGCCCCGTACCAATGGGGTATCGGTCGAAGTCATCCCCTCGCATAGATTCTGGTGGCAAAACCCTCGCCATATTCTCAGCAAATAATTGTGGCGCGCGATGGTCTGGCTGAGTGAAGCTAATATCAATCACCCAAGGAGAAGGTGATACGACCTGGCTTAAGTGCTGAAACAAATTGGCAGATTTGAGAGACTCAATACTACTGATTATGTGCTCAAGTTTAAGCAACTCCCCATTGTGAAACCGCACTCCCGGACGAATGTAGAATCGCCACTCCATTTCACTGACTTGCTGCCAGTGGTGCGCTAAATCTGGCTGAAGTTCATCGTTCTCATCAAACTTGGTGAGACCGCTAAATACCTGACGCGCAATGTGAATTTCTGAACGGCGCATCGGTTTTTTGGGGTTAAGCATGGATAACGGACGATAGTACGGCAAACGAATGACCTGCTTACCATCTGCTTGAGATACACCCAAATAACTTTGGATTACACTCGATAGACGATTCGCATCTTTATCCAGTACGTTGAGCGCATGACCAATACGTCCCTCTTCTAAATAGCGACGCGCGAGAGTTTCACTCACATCGTTACGATTTTGTTTGAAAATCAGTTTCGATAACTTGCCACGCCCCGCGGCCGGATGCCACTCAATCCACCCCTCTTCTTCGAGTTTGTTTAAGACAATTCGAGCATTACGACGGGTGCAAAACAAAATTCCAGTGACGTCATCAAGCTGAGTATCAGCATTTTGACCAGAGAAGTGTTCAAATAAGATTTCGAATTGCTTGCGAAGACGAGGGCTGCTCATAAAGAGGAAATTCCTTTAATGCTTTTGCCATTAAGTTTCCTCTTTATAAACATAATTAGCAAGTTACACGCGCATGATCTCGATGCCGCATGCCTCAGAAATCGCCTTAATCTGAGATTCATCGTCCAGTTTGACAGACCACTTACACTCTGCGCCGTTTGCAGACACAATACAGGCTGGCAAAATGAGCTGAAGTGCGTCGACTTGAGACTGCAAAGTGATTTGACCAACTTGGTAGCGAACCACAACTTCATGCGGTGTAGCAATCACCTTGCCCGAGGAAAAATCGATAACCATTACTTTCCTTTTTTATTCTTTTTCACCGCAATCGTCAGGCGGCTGGTACACACTAAGCGTTGCTTTTCATCGGTAATATCGATTTGCCAAACCTGGGTAGAAACGCCAAGGTGCATGGGTTTAGCGGTACCAATGACAAAACCAGAACGCATGGCTCTAATATGGTTAGCATTGATGTCTAGGCCAACACAGTAGTGGTCATCGTCGACACAAAAATTAGCTGCCAAAGAACCAAGTGTCTCTGCCAGCACTACCGATGCCCCGCCATGCAACATACCTAAAGGTTGGTGAGTAAAGCTGCACACGGGCATGGTTGCCGACAAAGTATTGTCACTAAAGTCCGTGTATTCGATTTGAAGATGCTCCATAAGCGTATTCTTAGATGTGCGATTAAGCGCCTCTAAAGAGATATTCTTCTTCCAAATACTCATCGATAAATCCTATACTTAGCTGATTGAATGATAGGAATGATGCCTTCAGTTACCCAGAAAGGCAAACATCTCGCAAGGACAAGGGAGTCTTTACCATGAAACGTTGGACAAAGGTGTGCTGCAGCGCTGCCATAACTGTCGCTATTGCAGCTTGTTCGTCGTCTCCAACTGGACGTAACCAGATCATACTTTTCTCAGACGCGCAAATGAGCGATCTCGGTGCTCAGTCATTCGAGCAGATGAAGAAAGAGCTAAAAATCAGCAACAACAAACGAGTCAACGAGTACGTACAATGTGTGGCCAAAGCCATCACTGATCATGTACCACCGCAACCAGAATTTTCTCAATGGGAAGTGGTCGTGTTCGATTCTGACCAAGTGAACGCGTTTGCTCTACCCGGTGGCAAAATTGGTGTCTATACCGGGTTATTGGATGTTGCTGTAAATCAAGACCAATTGGCCACCGTTATTGGTCACGAAGTTGCTCACGTACTGGCCGATCACAGCAACGAGCGTTTATCACAATCTCAGCTCGCAAATGCTGGTCTTCAAGTAACTAGTGTTGCGCTTGGTGGTTCTCAATATAAAGACGTCACTATGGCAGCTCTCGGCGTGGGGGTTCAATATGGAGTGATTTTACCTTATGGCCGTACTCAAGAGTCGGAAGCGGACATTGTTGGCCTAGAGCTCATGGCGAAAAGCGGTTTTGACCCATTCCAAAGTGTTGAGCTTTGGAAAAACATGGCAAAAGCATCTGGCGGAAACCAGCCACCAGAGCTTCTTTCTACTCACCCATCTCACGATACGCGTATTTCAGATTTGAAAGCCAAAGCAGATCAGCTCCCAGAATACGACATTTCACACCCAACCTGTAAAAAGGCCTAAACGATATTTTTCGCCGGGTACTCATTACCCGGCAACCCCCGCTATTTTGTGAGTCCTTCCCACTTTTCTGAAATGCAACCAGCCTCATAGTAAACGTCTGTATCATTTTTGAGCATTAACTCTTTTAATTTACGTAACTGTTACATATAGTTAACAACAGGTCTGACAAGTCGCACTCATTAGTCACTCAAAGATGCGACAGATCAGATCCCCTACATTTATGAAAGGACGACTAAATGAAAAGAAGAATGCTGCTGACACCAATAGCGCTCGCTGTTGCTGCTCCCACCGTCTTTGCTGCTGGATTTCAGGCAAACGAACACTCCGCATCCGGTCTTGGACGCGCCTTTTCTGGTGAAGGTGCAGTTGCCGATAATGCAAGTGTCTTAGCTCGAAACCCAGCGGCAATGACGCTGTTCGATACTGCACAGTTCTCCGGTGCGATTTCAGTGGTGGATCCGCAGGTTGATGTGACACTCAATGGTAATGGTGCCGACATTCCAACACAGACGGCCAAAGATGTCGCCCCGGTACAATTTGTTCCTGGCGCTTATTACATCTCCCCTATTAACGACAAGTGGGCTTGGGGCATCGGTCTTTTCACCAATTATGGTGTCGCTACGGACTATCCTGATGATTTTTACGCCGGCGATCTTGCCGGTGACACCTCGCTCATCACTGTCAACTTGAACCCAAATATTGCGTATCGTGTCAACGAATCTTTATCGTTGGGTGCTGGAGTGAACGTTACTTATGCTGAAGCAGAATTGAATCGACACTTAGGTGCTCTGGCAGGTGCATTCGGTAGCCTGAATGCCTCTGACAATCTTATTAGTCTAAAGGGTGATACCTATTCTTTTGGCTGGAATGCCGGGCTGCTTTATGAATTCAACACCAATAATCGTATTGGCTTTACATATCGCTCAGCAGTAGATCTTGAGTTCAAGGACGGTGAGTTTAATAGCTACCAAACTGGTATCTCAAATCCGCAAGTTACTGAAGGTCGCCTCGATGTGACACTTCCTGCTATTTGGGAACTATCGGGTTATCATCATTTTGCAGATAAATGGGCGCTACATTACAGTTGGTTCAGAACCGAATGGAGTAGTTTCACAGAACTAAAAGCGACATCACCCAATTGTAACGACGGTACTGCTGGTCAGTGCTTCTACAAAAAAGAAGACTACAAAGATAACAATAGATACGCTTTAGGTTTAACTCACTTCCTAAATTCAGACTGGACGCTGCGTGCCGGCTTCGCCCTCGACGAGCAGGCGGGTAAGACTACCTTGAGCATTCCAGATACAGACCGTTACTGGTACTCCGCAGGCGCTACATATCAATGGTCGTCAAACATGTCATTTGATGCTGGCTTAACCTACATCTACGGCAAGTCTGGCTCATTCAATGAAGAAAATACTCTCAATACACCTCTTAGCTTTGATGCAAAATCGTCAGCGTTCATTGCCGCTCTACAGGTCAATTACATTTTTGACTAAGCGTCTGATATAAGGATATAAAAATGAAGAAAGTTTATCTTGCGGCGTTAGTCGCAAACGCGCTATTGCTTGGTGGCTGCGGCGACGACACCGAACTGACAGGGCAACCAACCGTCGTTGAATTCGAGCCATCCATTCAGGAATCTCTATCAAAGCCGACCAAAGTAAAGTTCACATTACAGGGAACGAATGCTTCAGTACCTATTGCTAACAATTTATTATTCGACACTACTGACGGAACACTCAATATACCAACGAATGACACCAGTCTTAGCAATCCACTTGTCGCCGTAGGGCAAATGGATGGTTGGTCAACAAGCCAACCTATATCTATCGACTTTGGAGCCAGTCTAGGAAGTAATTCAGTATCAGCGCAAAGTGGGCAATCTATCGCTTACTTGATAGAGATACCGAAGCAGTTGACGGCGATGACTCAAGCCGATCTCGCTCAAGCCTCTATAATTCCTGTGACCGTTATAAAATCTGGTTACAAGCTAAACGTTGTTCCTACTCAACCTTTAAATGGTGGTTCCGAGTTTCTCCTCGCAATAACAAACAGCTTAACGGATGCAAACGGAGAAACTGTTGGCATGTCTGAAAGTTATGCAACATTAAAATCGAAACAGAGAATATACACCGAAGGCAGTCTAGCATCTGCTCAACAACTGGTTCAGGCAACAGAGGCATTTATCGCAGGCGGAACTGGTATTGATCCCTCAACGATTATTTACTCGTCTTGGTTTTCAACACAATCGGTTGGAGACACCATGTACGCCACGAAAGGCATCGTCGCACAAGCTGCTAGTAAGCTACTCGCTAAGGCCGGTGGATTTTCAGATTTCTGGAAAGGGACAGCAAACCCCAACAATGTCGATTTGACGAATGCTGGCGCGATAACAATCACGTCTACAAGCGACTTTAATACCGCACTCACTGGTGATGCCAATGTAACGACATTCATGGCAAACGACCGTGATGGACTTTTGGGTAAATACGCCCAATTTCAATCACAGTTCTCCGCTTTATTTCCAAACTCTTCTATTACGGCTAACGATACCAATACATACGTCACAAAAGGCACCGTTAAACTTCCATATTTCTTAGAAACAGGCTCCGATTGGAACACTCAGCCTTTTGAATCCGCAACACCAAGTTTGGCTATTATTCAAAGTCTTTTGGATGACGAAACTGAACAAGTTAATACCATTCAGCAACTTACTGCTGCGAATGTAGACTACACGAAACTAAGTAGCACTGCGGGCGTCGCGGAAGAACTGCCAGACCTCATGGGAATAACATTGACAAAAGTCGACGGTAGCGTGGCGGATCCACAACGTTTAATCACTCGCTATTCGCCAGTCCCAGCAATAAAGTCGTTGCAAGATGTTGAATTTTTGCTGTTTACCCCAGAAGATGGTGTCTACGATAATTTGGTTATTTATCAACATGGCATTACATCACTAAAAGAGGATTCATATAGCTTTGCGTACTATCTAACCACACAAGATATCGCTGTTCTTGCCATTGATGCTCCTTTACATGGCTCAAGAAGTCTAGATGCGCAGCGCTCTGCGAATGCAGACGTGCTCGCTTACATGAACTTAAGTTACCTCCCTGTCGCACGAGATAATCTCCGTCAAAGTATGATGGATATTATTCATCTAAGAGCAGCGCTCGCACTAAACGGTCAGTCGTTGGTTGTTAATCCTGTTTTTACTAGTGCATACAAAACCGGTTCGCTAACAGACGTAAGTTTAGTCGGTCACTCTCTGGGCGGCATTATCGGCACAACTGCGTTTGTCCAAGCTAATCGCTCTTTAGCTCCGCCGAAGGTGATTCGCTATTCAGTTTTAGCAACGCCTCTATCATGAACTCAGGAGGCAAATCGCATACCTACTCCTAGGGTCTCAAAGTTTTGGTCCACTAATCGCTCACAACGTCGCAATACAATCAGTCCCTAGTTACGCAGAGTATGTGAGCACCAATTGTACCGACCAAAGCAGTACGACTTGGCAACAGGCATGCATGATTGGTTTTGTTCAGTCTGATGAGAACAAAGCCAAAGTTTTGGAGCAAACCCTCCAATTCGCTTACGCTACTCAAACCGTGCTTGATGGGATTGATCCAATAAACAACGTCGACTCGGGTTTTGCTGGCAAAATCATGATGGCACAATCGAGTAACGATACTACGGTACCTAACAATGTGCCGGAAGGCTCGTTTACCACGGTCGCACCGTTTGCAGGTACAGAAGCATTGGCCAACAAAGTAGGACTTACCGCGATCACTAGTGGCTCGTCAAGTACGGCAGTCTCTTCACCGTTCCTCCGTTATGACAGTACCGCGTTGCACTCGACTTTCATTGTCCCAATGCGAAGTGACGTGTCTGATGGAAACCATCACTACAATATGCTTGATGCTGTAGTGCAGTATACAAAAACAGGCAGCGTCACTCCGACAGCAGCTCTCGCTCTAGGAGTATTAGAGTAGCTCTTTGTTTAGTATTACTTCACTAAAAAGCGCGGTCTCGACCGTGCTTTTTTATGTCCAAGATCACACTTTTTCGTAAAACCATGTATAATGCGCGGCTATCAATCCAGTGATACTAAAATTAAGTACCACATCATCTTAACCATCAGCTTATCGGCTGCTGGTCATATCAAAATAAGGTATATGTATGTCTACTGAAGCAACCATGCTTGAACGCTGCGAAAACAAATGTGAACTTTGTGCTGCCGAAACGGCTCTCACGCCATTCGCCGTTGCCCCTCATACACAAATCACGGTTGATCACGCGATTATGCTTTGCGATACATGTAAGAGCCAGATTGAAAACCCAGAGACTATGGACGTGAACCACTGGCGTTGCCTAAACGACAGTATGTGGAGCCAAGTTGCGCCAGTCCAAGTTATGGCATGGCGCCAACTTAAGCGTCTTTCAGCTGAAGGCTGGGCTCAGGATCTTGTTGACATGATGTACATGGACGAAGAAGTAGCAAAATGGGCTGAGCTTGGTCTTGATGAGAATCAAGAGAAGCCACGTGACGTGAACGGCGTTGAACTTAAGAAAGGTGACGACGTAACGGTAATCAAAGATCTACCAATCAAAGGTTCTTCTCAAGTCATTAAACAAGGTACTGTAATTCGTGGTATCAGTGTTAATCCTGACGATCCAAAGCACGTTCAAGGTAAAGCGAACGGTCAAGCGATGTATGTCATCGCAGAGTACTGCCGCAAGAAGTAATCTATCCCCTGGGGGTTAACTCACCCCTCGTTCAGAAAAGCGACGTTCAAGGTCGCTTTTTTATTCACTTCAATTCACGCTCTAATTGACATTCAAAACAGTCATTACCGCCGTATGATCCGACCCCGTAATTTCCACGACTCGCTCTCTTTGGCATATTGGTGAGCTATCACTATTCTCATTGCTTACCCATAAGTGGTCTATCGCTACTATCGGATAGCTTTGTAGATGCCAGCGCTTGAGAAACACTGGCCAGCTGTGAATGGGCGTAGTGTGAAACATAGGAAGAAATTTGTCGAAACGCTGAGTAGTACTCGCGAGGTTAAAATCCCCTACTACTAGATTGAATGTTAACGGGGAACGAAGGGCTAACGTTTCTATTTCTGCCAGCAAGTCGTTTCTCTCATTCCAGTATTGCTGGTTTCTTGGAGACGGCGGGTGTGCCGCTATCACCATAACATCTTGCTCAAATCGAGTTTGCCAAACAAGACTAATGAAAGCATGACCAGCGGCAGTACGGTGCGTTGTCATGCCATAAAGTGGTGTCTTACTTAATACCATTTGGCCACTAGGATAACCAACTCTAATCTGACCACCGTAATAATAGGGATAGCCACGAAACAACGATTCTAACGCCTTCCCATGTCTTGGTGAGACTTCTTGAAGCACAACCAAATCTGGCTGAGCCTGGTTCACATAATCAATCAACGAGGAAATCGATGGGTTGTCAAAATACACATTGTATTGCAGAACTGATAATCGATTGGTGCCACAAGCGCTCTGGTTAACGAATATGCTGCTCATTCCGAGCGTAGAGAGTAATACCGTAAGTAAGAGCCCTGCAGACACAAGCCAGTGGCGCATCATTAGAAATATCAGCGCCAACAAACCAAAATAGATGGGTAATAAAGATAAAAAAGCAGCAAGATTTTCAAGCTGCCAGAAAGGTTCAAAAAATCTAAGGTAAACGGCAAGAAATAACGGTAAAAGAATGGCCAACAGTGCAAACACTCGTACCATACGCATTCCTTACTACCCTGATAATTCCTTCCATTTCATTAGGATAGTCTCTGGTGAGTTTATTCGCCGCTTTTTCTTACCACTCTTTGTAACAGGACTATTGCTCTTCGCTTTGCTCGTTCACGTCAAACTCAGACAGCAGCAGACCAATTTCAATCGCATCTAGCCACTCTAGCTCGTGTTCATTGATGTCTTTTTCCATGCTCATATTCCTTCATCATGTCCAAACGACAATGTAGTAACGCTATATGACATTAATAAGAAACCCAACTCACTCATACCATTTTCTTGAGCAAAGTCATCGTTAAACGATTGCTTCGTGCTCTAACATCCATCCGTAAACTTGGGTTTACATAGATATAAACATTATCGTACAAAGTGCTTGATCGATAGCTTTTAGCACTGCATAATCCCAGAAATATTAGAATTAGCGTCTAACACAACAGCCAAATTAGTTTACATATCGCTAATTTCCACCAATGCGTAAAGAATTATATACAATGCAATCAAAAGTTCTCGGTAGCACTCTCATCATCGCCGGCACCACGATAGGTGCAGGTATGCTTGCCCTTCCCATCGCCTCTGCCGGCATCGGTTTTGGTACCTCACTACTATTAATGGTTGGTTTGTGGGCACTCATGGCCTACACCGCACTACTAATGGTCGAGTTACACCAATATGCCGACCATTCGGCGACTCTGCATACGCTTGCAAAGCAGATCCTTGGCAAGAAAGGTAAGTACATCGCCAGCTTCGCTATGCTGTTTTTGTTCTATGCCTTGTGTGCGGCATATATCGCAGGAGGAGGCGGTCAATTTGCTGAGCGCTTAGAGATGGTATTTGGTCTTTCTCTATCATCAACCACAGCAACCGTTGTCTTTACGTTGATCGTTGCATTGACCGTCACCGTTGGCACGCATGCAGTGGACAAACTAAATCGAGTGTTATTTACCATCAAACTGATTGCCATGGGCAGTGTGCTTTTCTTGCTAGCACCGAATGTGACACAAGGTTACTTAACCAGCCTTCCTCTCCAACAAGGATTGATTGTTGCGGCTATCCCAGTGGTCTTTACTTCATTTGGATTTCACGGAAGTATCCCGGCGATTGTTAACTACCTTAAAGGAGATACAGCGTCGCTCCGTAAAGCCATTATCATCGGTTCAAGCCTACCGTTGGTCATTTACGTATTTTGGCAACTCGTAACGCTAGGCGTTGTACAGCAACAAACCTTGGTTGAAAATAGCGGCTTGTCTAACTTGATTTCGCTACTTTCAAGCACCGTTCATGTCGAACGATTAGCGACGATTATTGGAGTGTTTGCAGACTTAGCCTTGGTGACTTCGTTTTTGGGTGTGAGTTTAGGTTTGTTTGAATACTTGCGAGATTTGGGTCGTAAAGCATCAGCAGATACGTCAACTGACAGCGCATTCGCTCATCGTGCTTTAGCGGCGCTCATTACGTTTTTACCACCTTTATGTTTTGCCCTTTTCTACCCACAAGGCTTTATTATGGCGTTGGGATATGCGGCAATCGCTCTAGCTATACTGGCGATATTTCTACCCACTGTCATGGTGGCGAAAACTCGTAAGGCTAAGTTAGAGCAGGCTCAATCTTCAACGCACTATCAAACGGGTGGTGGGCAAATTGCGCTTTACGCTGCTATGAGTGTAGGCCTAGTTATCGTTATAGCTCAATTACTTGTAAGCTTTCATGTACTTCCAAGTCTTGGCTAGTTTTAGTGATCACCATCACACCAATGATGTATACCCCTAAAGATATTTCATAAAAAGTCGATATCATATCCATTAATTAAGCCCTCTGGGCTTTTTCATGTCTATTCAATTCAATAATAACAATATCACTCACGGAGCCGCCCATGAGAGAAGTACAATTTAGAAAAATCGATGCGTTTTTTATTAAGCTGTCGATAAATGACAAAGTATGGATAGTGTTTGCACTGTTTTTTGCCGCACTCACCTACTCGTCCGTCGCCCGCTATCAAGACGCCGTAACCAGTTCTGAATCCCTGGCTATCAGTAAGGTAGAAGCAAGCCTGAGCGCTTATCTCGACACAGCACATGCTGCGGGCGATATGACTTTACTTAACAAGATGGGCGTGACAGAGGGATACTCTCAGTCCTCAGGCATCAGCAATGGTACCGTTTCTGCTAGCGCCAAAGGCAGCGACGGCAAGAACTACTCGCTTAGCGTTTCGATGAACAATCAACTTGAGCAAGCGAAATCAGACGCACTAACTAGCTTGGCAGTTACCTACCTATGGGTGATTCCATTTGGTATTTTCAGCTACTGGCTTGCGACATTCCTCGGCGGTGCACTTTACACACTATATACAACGGTAAACAAGATCGCAGATGGAGACCTAACTTCGCGTCTTAACTTTGTCGCTGGACGCGACGAGTTTGGTACTATCGGAGTTGCCCTAGACCAAGCAATGGACACATTGACTGAGCTTGTTACCACAGTTAAAAACTCCGCGACTAGCCTAGAAGAAACAGCCTCTTCTTTTCATGAAGAAATGGCGCGCAGTAACAGCCAAATCAACAATCAATATGCTTCGTTGGATTCTGTAGCGACGGCAATGGAACAGATGACGGCTTCTGCACAAGAAGTGTCTAATATCTCTTTGCAATCAAACCAACAAGCAGAAGAAGATAGCAAACAAGTTGAGCAGAGCTACCAACGTGTGCAACAAGCTATTGCGGACATCAACCAACTGTCTGCCTACATCGAAGAAGCTTCGCACTCTGTTGCTGCGTTAACTGACAACACGACGCAAATCAATGAAGTGATCACCACTATTAATGCGATTTCAGAGCAAACTAATCTACTCGCACTCAATGCCGCAATCGAAGCTGCACGTGCTGGTGAACAAGGCCGCGGGTTTGCCGTGGTAGCAGATGAAGTTCGTACCTTGGCCAGCCGCACTCAGGCTGCTACGGTAGAGATTCAAGCTATGATTGAAAAGCTGCAGTCTGAAAGTCAAAACATTGCCGAAATCACCCAACAAACTGTTGAGCAAGCTCAGTCTAGTAGCAGTCTCATTGGTGAAATTGGCGGCGACGTAAACTCAATTGCTGACTCTTCACGTGCTGTCATGGACATGAGCACACAAATCTCGACGTCAGCTGCAGAGCAAAGCAGTGTGGCATCAGAAATTGCTACAGAGCTTAGCGATATTCGTACCCAATCAGCAACCATTCGTGAAGTCGCTGAAAACAGTGAAATTGGCGTAGCGAACCTCTCGAAAGCCACGAAAGTATTAAGTGAAGTACTAACCCGCTATCGTACTTAAGCAATAAAACGCTCGCTTTTAACAGAGTGCACAAATCAAAAGAATGTTTAGCCATAATGCAAAATAGACCAGTTCACCTGGTCTATTTTTTATGCTCACACATTGATATAACTAATGATTTCGACTCATTCACTAATATTAGTGATATAAGTCGCATTACCTGGTTCAATTCACGGGTAATGTAAGTGCGTTCCACTGAAGAGTATTACAATCATAAAAACAAGCCCATCCTCCACAACAAGAGGGGTTTTATGAATAAAACCAAACCTTCGCATCAACCTCTGGGTCTATGCCCAGTGTGTGGATCTGATGAAGGACTATTATCTGAAGATGCAGAGACATTTATATGCGCAGATTGTGGCTACTTCACCCGCCAGTTTTCTCATCATAGTCTCGTGGTTTACCAGAGCACGCATTTTCAAAATCATGTTCCACGCATCAAACATATCCACCTGATGCACTAACGTTTCGCTGTTGCTACTGCTATGCCTTCTCGATGTGTTTGATTACTTCACTCATCGAGGTTAGGCAAGTGCTGGAATTTTGTTGGTAATCACAGGACAATGCGAAATGGATGGTTTGAATCCCTGCAGCAACGCCCATATTCACCCCTTTAGCCGTGTCATCTATGTACAAGCATTCGTCAGGCAAAAAGCCCATCATAGTCACTGCATATTGAAGCAAGTCTGGTTCTGGCTTCCAACTGTTCGCATCAAACGCCGAAATCACACGATTGTTAAAGCGCTGCTCCAGTCCCACTGTCGCCAACATCTTTTTCGCTTTGTGAGTAGGACTGTTTGTCACCACACAATATTCAATACTGGATTGATCTAAGAAATCGAGTAGCTCAACGGCTCCGTCCATCGGTCTTAGCTGCTCTTCAAACAGACGTTGGGTTTGTTCGCGATAAATAGGCTCTAACAAATCAAGTGATACGTGGCTCCCCGCCAGCTCTTGAGCAGACGTCAATACGTCTGCTATCTTTCCGCCAACAAAGTTATCCATGACGGCGTCTAACCTGAGTGTCACTCCAACTTGCGCGAACGTTTCTACTATCGCAACACAGCACAAACGCTCGCTATCAACCAAGGTTCCATCACAATCAAACAATACACATTTAATACTCGCCATTATGTATTCAACGACCTTTTACACTTAATTCTCGTTGAATATTAATACACTTCAGCGACTCAGAAGGCGATGAAATCGAAAGTTTAGATATTTGAAGGGAGCAAAATTCGAAACTCAGTGATTGATCACCGTTTTTCTAACCAAACCTGTGAATTAGTTGCAATCTGGGCACTTTGTATTAGAGATGCGATGGTAGTCAAAACATTTACCTCATTCCAATCACCGGAAAGTGCGATATCCGAAATCAACACCGTCTCCCCTTCTGTCGAGACCATGGCTGCCGCAGTGGCTTCTCCCTGCTCAAAACCAACGTACAGCGCGTGACTAGGCTCAACGATAATCTGCGTAAGAAACTCTACTATGAGTTGCTGGTGCTCATCATTTGCCCAACGTTTGGAATGCAACAGTGAGAACATTATGGTTAGCCGATGGAAATCGACCAAATGCCATTCAATGTGAGTTGCGGAGCCACTGGGAGCTTCAAATGGTTCCAAGTAACAACTAGTGATAGCACCAAGGTAAAGATCGCGACCCTTGAGGCTCTCTTTGGTTGGATACCCGCCTTCTACTTGGCTAGCCAGCCATTGATTCTTTTCGTTGTGGAGGCGTGTGGCTATGTCTTTCATATTAATCCTATTCGATTTTTCGGGTAACCTTAGTTATGGTATACAAAAGCCTAATTTAAAAAGGAATCCTTTATGCTTAAAAAGCTTTTGCTGGTCCCGCTTGTCACGTTGGCCCTATCAGGTTGTGGTGACAAAGAGGTGGGAGATGTGTCGCTCGGTATGTTCACATTAAAAGATATTAAACTCAACACTCTTGATGACCCGATAGTCACTGGCGTAACGTGCCACGTAGCCAGCATTGAGGCAGATTTGAGCCTAGCTGATCCAAGTGACAGTTCGATCTCATGCCGCCAAACAGGTGAAATCACTCCTGAGATGATCGCTCAAATCGACAAATCTAAATCCGGTGAAGTGGTGTTCAAGAAATCCAAAAGTATCTTTTTCAAGAGTATGAAGGTACGTAGGATTTATGATGCGGACAACCAAACGCTGATGTACCTATCTTACTCAACCAAAGAAACATCGGGCAGTTTTAAACATAGTTTATCGACTGTACCTCTATGGGGAACCAAAGCCTACATAGAATCTCCTGTAGTCGTTGAACAGTAGCTTTCATAATAACGTCAGCTCTTTTAGCGAGAGCTGACTTCTATTGGCAGGTACGCTTTATCTTACATTTATCACACTGAGTAATATGGCCTTGTTTGTCACAATAGACCAACGTCATATTCTTACCTTCTCTTTCCCGCTTCACCGTCATCAATGCGCCATCAGCTTGCGCAACAAGCAACCCGGTATTTCCATCAGTAAGCTGTGAAACCCCAAGACTAATGTTGATTTTGAACTTTTGTCCTTCTGAAGAAACAAATTCAAGTTCGGCAATGCTGGCACGAATTCTCTCCGCCACCCTATATGCAGAAAGTAACGTTGTGAGAGGCAGCAACAAAGCGAACTCGTCGCCGCCAAAACGAAAACAATAGTCTTCTTCACGTATCGATGACTCCATTAGTTTGGCAACGTTTTTAAGAACATAGTCACCAATACTGTGACCATAGCTGTCATTGATATGTTTAAAATTATCGACATCCAGCATCACGTATGAGAGCGGCCTGTTATGGCGAACGTGAGCGGCGATTTCTCGCTTTAATTGCAACTCTAAATAACGGCGGTTGTAAACACCAGTCAAAACATCTCGAATGGCTAAGTATTCATATTCATCTCGCTTAGCGATAGATTCTGAGATATCGATAGCCAAGCCGAAAATTCCTGCCACATTGCCTTCGTTGTCATAAATCGGTGTTTTAAGGATTTGATAGTGATGCGTCGCACCATGAATATCCGTACTTTTTTCAACTTGTGACAGCGATTGTCCCTCGAGCACTTTTCTGTCGTGTTGGATAAGATCATGGCACTGTTCGAGATCAAAAAATTGGGTGTCATCACCGCCAACAATATCTTCGGCAGGTTTACCAAATAAACGCGATACCGCGTCGTTGACGTAGGTGTAGCGGGCATGTTGGTCTTTCACAAAAAAGTAGCAATCTAAACGACTTAGTACCGCTCTAATTTCGTCGACAGTCAGATTTTTCATGTCCATAACCTGCGTCCTCAAACTTACCCTAACAATGAATAGTATTGCATATTGACGCATTTTCCGTACGGTCATCGGTTCAGTTTGTGACCGATGACCTAGATAGCCCATGCCCCAAAACTGAAACAACTCACAAAATCTATGCAATTTCATGAAACACAAATAAACTTCTTGTGATATCATGCCGCCAAATTTTGAGCCGCTAGCCTTTATTATGAAATTTCCTGGACAACGTAAGTCAAAACACTATTTCCCTACCAGCAAGAAAGACCTATCGATCAGTCAGGCGCAGTCAGCGCCAAAACTGTATCGTCCAACGATTGTCGGTGTCGGTCAAACCATCGTTGATATTGAAGCGCGTGTTGATGACGACTTCTTAGCGAAATACGACCTGAGCAAGGGACACTCGCTAGTACTAGAAGAGAGCAAAGCGGACGCTCTCTACGCCGAACTTGTCGAGAAAGAGTTAATCACTCACCAATTCCCGGGTGACACAATCGGCAACACACTACACAATTATTCAGTGCTTGCTGATAGTAAATCTGTGCTGCTTGGTGTTATGTCAAAAATATCCAAGTGGGTTCTTACGGCTACCGTTACCTTTGCCGTACCTCCTCAAGAATGAACCTCAACCACTTGCAAACTGTCGACGGCCCTATTGGTCGTTGCTACACATTAATCACCGATGACGGCGAGCGCACCTTCGCGATTAACGAAGGCGAAATGAACCAACTACGTCCAGAAAGCATCCCAGAATCCGTGTTCAATAAAGCGTCAGCGCTAGTGGTGTCTTCTTACCTGATGCGCGGTAAACCGGAAGACCCAATGCCACAAGCAGTGGCTCGCGCGGTCGAAATCGCCAAGCAGAAATCAGTACCAGTCGTGCTCACACTTGGTACTAAATGGGTAATCGAAGGCAACGAGAAGTTTTGGCAGGACTATATTCAAGAAAACGTCACCATTCTGGCGATGAACGAAGAAGAAGGTGAAGCGTTAACGGGCTTTGCCGATCCACTAAAAGCGGCAGATAAAGCGCTAGACTGGGTTGACTTAGTATTGTGTACCGCAGGTCCAGACGGCTTGTATATGGCAGGTTATTGTGACAACGTCACCCTACGCGAAACCACCCATGACTTGCTATCTTCTGAGCACTTCAGCGAGTTCAATCAGTTTGAATTTAGCCGCGCGATGCGAAAGCAAGACTGTGCCGATCCACAAAAAGTGTACTCACATATTGGCCCTTATCTGGGCGGTCCATTGGAGATCAAAAACACCAATGGTGCTGGTGACGGGGCCCTTTCTGCATTACTGCACGATATGACGGCTAACTCATTCCACAGTAAGAACGTCTCAGACTCAGACAAACACGTTGCACCATGTTTGACGTACTCGTCGCTATCGCAAATTTGTAAATACGCGAACCGCGTAAGCTACGAAGTACTCACCCAGCATTCTCCTCGATTAACGCGTGCTCTTCCAGAAAGAGAAGACAGCTTGGAAGAAGCATACTGGGATCGTTAAAAAAAGGGCTTCGGCCCTTTTTTGTTTCTAAATCATAAAACTATTGAGTAGCTGGTTAATATTAGTACAGGCCGCTGAATATTTAGCTTTACAAAGCACATTTAACCAGTATTATCCTGACGCAAACGTTTTCCTCAATAATTTTGTGGCTTTTAAGGACCGTTAATGCTTTCCGATATCGATATCTGTCGTACGACGTCACTCTCCGCTATTTCTGACATTGCCGAGCAAGCAGGCTTGCTAGAGCATGAATATCATCCGCAAGGTTATCACAAAGCGAAAGTTACTTTAGATGCGGTCTCTCGCCTTAAAGGCAACCGTGACGGTAAGCTAATCGTTGTTACTGCGATTACCCCTACCCCTCTTGGCGAGGGCAAAACCGTGACAACTATCGGTTTGTCCCAGGGTCTGAAAAAGCTCAACAAGTCGGTAATGGCTTGTATCCGCCAACCATCTATGGGGCCTATTTTCGGTGTTAAAGGCGGTGCTGCCGGCGGAGGCTATTCGCAAGTAGCACCAATGGAAGAGCTAAACCTTCACTTAACCGGTGATATTCACGCGGTCACAGCGGCGCACAATTTAGCGGCTGCAGCTATCGATGCACGTATCTACCACGAGCAACGCCAAGGTTTTGAAGCATTTGAAACTCGTACTGGCTTAAAAGCACTAAAGATCGATTCCAAAAATGTGGTATGGAAACGCGTTGTAGACCACAACGATCGTGCATTGCGTATGGTTACAGTGGGTCAAAATGAGATCAACAAGACCGTCAACGGATATGAGCGCCAAGATGGTTTTGATATTTCGGCAGCATCGGAACTGATGGCCATCTTAGCACTCTCTAAAGATCTGAAGGATTTACGTGCACGCATCGGCAAAATCGTTGTCGCCTACTCTATCGACGGTACGCCGATCACGACAGAAGACCTACAAGTCGCAGGTGCTATGGCCGTGAGCATGAAAGAAGCGATTGAACCAACTCTGATGCAAACCTTGGAAGGCGTCCCAACGCTTATCCACGCGGGGCCATTTGCAAACATCGCCCATGGTAACTCTTCAATCATTGCTGACAGCATTGCAACAAAACTGAGTGACTTTACCGTTACTGAAGGCGGTTTTGGCTCTGACATGGGATTTGAGAAAGCCTGTAATATCAAAGCATCAGCTACTGATAAAAAGCCAGATTGTGCCGTGATCGTTGCGACTCTACGCGGTCTAAAAGCCAATTCAGGCTTGTATGACCTTAAGCCAGGCATGCCAATTCCAGATAGCATTTATGGCGAAGACAGCGCCGCGCTTAAAGCCGGTTTTGAAAACCTGAAATGGCACATCAACAACGTTGCTAAATATGGTGTTCCCTCTGTCGTTGCTATCAACCGTTTCCCTCAAGACAGCGAGCAAGAGCTTGCGCTATTAAAACGATGGGTTGAAGCGCTCGACAGCAATTGTCGTGTCGCGATCAGTGAAGGTTTTGCTAAAGGCGGAGAAGGTACGGTTGCTCTGGCTGAAAAAGTGATCGAAGCCTGCGATACAGAAGCGAACTTCAAGCCACTCTATACCGCAGAGCAATCAATTGAAGAGAAGTTAATGACAGTGTGTGAAGTCGGCTACGGCGCGGCACGTGTTACTCTTTCTTACCAAGCACAACAGCAGCTTGAGATATACAAGAAGCACGGCTTTGACAACCTTGCAGTCTGTTTGGCGAAAACACCTTTATCTATCACGACTGACGGCAGTGTGAAAGGTGCACCATGCGGCTTCGATGTCGTGATTCGCGAGTTACGCCTATGCGCAGGTGCCGGTTTTGTTTACGCTCTGTGTGGTAATGTAATGACCATGCCTGGTCTGCCAGACAAACCCGCTTTTATGAGCCTAGATCTTGATGACGATGGCAATATTGTTGGGCTGAGCTAGCACTTTCAATAGGCTGACGAAAACTAGATACTAAAAAGCGACGGATTATCCGTCGCTTTTTTAATGTTTCGAGCTTACTGAGCGACAATCAGTGTCAGTTCTACTCGGCGGTTGCAGCTTTACCAAACTGGGTAGAGTTGGTGCATGCCGGAACGTACTCCCCGTAGCCTCGTGTGTAGATCATCTTTTGTGGAACTTGATTACGAACTAGTGTGCGTTTTACCGACTCCGCTCGCTTATCTGACAAAGAGTCATTGAGTTTAACTGTACCGGTATTGTCGGTGTGACCATCAATGACGACATCTACTCCGTTTTGGTTTGATAAAAAGCTAGCGAGTTGACTTAGCCACTGCGCAGAACCATCAGCTACATTGGCAGAACCAGTGTTAAAATGAATTTTTTGCTTAAGACGGATCATGACGTAATCACCGGGTATCAATTCATAATCGAGGCCTTGATTCACCAAGTAGGTTTCTAGCTGATCCCAGGATTGTGTTCGATACTGACCATTGGGGCCGCCTACATACGCACTCGACATAATCGGCGCTTTGGCCCAATCGGCGTGCATGACATCACTATCATCACGCGGCGCGGTCTCTAGCATAGGTGGAAACATGTTACTTGTGGCTTCAGAAATAGAACTGCACCCTGACAAAATGATCGCGGCAGCACCTGTTACAGCAACAGCTACGATTTTTTTCAGTTTCAACATCACCCACTCCTCAATTTTGAACTTAATCTTTTATCGACCGAAATAGTCAAAGCTTTACAATAAATCTTTCGTCTTTTCCCCTCTTGTGTGGTTCACTCATTCAACGTTACACTCTTTGGGTTAAATTCATTTAGAAGCATTATTATGTTAAAAACACTTTCTAAGTCATTATCTATATTAGCGCTGGTTGTAGCTGTTGCTGCTTGCAGCGAGTCATCAACTCCCGTTGAAGGCAAACAATACCGCACGCTCGATACCAACCTAGCGACCCATCGTCTTCCGCAAGTTACTGAAATTTTTTCTTTGAGCTGTGGCCACTGTCGTAACCTAGAACCTATGCTACCCGCTCTAGAAGAACAGACAGGTGAAAAGCTTGGTAAACTGCATGTCATGTTCAATGACAGTGCTAAAATTGCCGCGATGATTTTCTACACTGCGGTAATGCAATCTGAAAACGGTATAGTACCAGCAGATATGAAAGATAGTCTCTTTGCTTTGGTTCAAGATCGCGACCTTGATGGAGAAGCAAAAAAAGCGGAACTAGACCGTATTTTCCATTCCCGTGACATGGTGAGCCCATACGAACTCGATAAAACGCAACAAGAGCAGCTGTTTCGCTATCTAGAAGTCGCGGAGTCAGTTTCTGTTGAAGCGCAGATTAATGCCGTACCGACATTTATTGTTAACGGCAAGTATGAAGTCATGGTCTCTGGTCATCAGGGCATCGATGAAATTGCTGAAACCATTAATTATCTAAAAACAAAATAAAAGGAAAGATTGTGTCTAAAATTCTTATCCCTGTTATCGTTCTGCTACTGGCAGCTTTCATGATTTATCGCACTTGGAACAACAGCAAAGCAGGTGAAGAGAACTTCCAACAAGGTCAGGCATTTTTACTAGAGAATGCAAAAAAAGAAGGTGTGATCAGCACAGAAAGTGGTCTTCAATATGAGATCCTTCATAAAGGTGACAATACTGAAACCCCAACAGCTAAGAGCAAGGTAAAAGTGCATTATCACGGTACACTAATCGATGGTACTGTTTTTGATAGTTCCGTTGATCGTGGAACACCAATCAGCTTTGGCCTAAACCAAGTAATCAAAGGCTGGCAAGAAGGCTTGCAATACATGTCTGAAGGCGACAAATTCCGTCTATATATTCCTAGCACCCTAGGTTATGGCAAAGGCGGTAGCGGCCCAATACCACCTTCTGCTGTGTTGATTTTTGATGTCGAGTTACTTGAGATTCAATAAACTCGCGCTCCAATAAAAGAGTAAAAAACATTCTAGTAAAACGCCCTATCTTCATTGATAGGGCGTTTTTTCATTACGCAGGGTAAAACTCAAAGCTGGTTTCAGTCACTAAATAGCAATCCATGGCTGCCGCATGAGCAGCTTGTAATCCCAACTTCGTGTCTTCAAAAACAACACAGCGTGAGGCTTGCTTGCCCATTTTTTCCGCTGCCATCAAAAAGGTGTCTGGATTTGGCTTATGGCTAGTCACTTCAGTTGCAGACACGATACAGTCAAACGCCTCCAACACACCTGCTTCAGTAAGCAGTTTTATTGCAGAGTCACGTTGGCTGCCGGTACCAATCGCCATCGGCTTCTGGCCTCGGTATTGTTTAAATACTTCATAAGTATGCATGATTGGAGCACCATGAAATGGCAACGTGGCAAAGGTTTTCATTTTGAAGTTGGCAACACTTTGTGTATCTAAATCTAGCCCATAGCGTTTGTTCACCTGTCCAGCAATTTTGTTACTTGGCATCCCACCAAGTGAATGCAGCCAAGAACGATCAAATGGAAACTCAAAGTGCTCTGCGGTCAACT
This sequence comes from Vibrio maritimus, assembly GCA_000755425.1. Classification (GTDB taxonomy): domain Bacteria; phylum Pseudomonadota; class Gammaproteobacteria; order Enterobacterales; family Vibrionaceae; genus Vibrio; species Vibrio maritimus_A. Next base: position 614,760 of record BBMT01000001.1, on the reverse strand, counting down.
CCCATGCTTTTACATGGTTCGGCATGGTATCTAAAAGAGTACCATCCATATCAAAAATAATTGCATCGTATTTTTCTAGCTGTAACAAGACGTTAACCTCTAATGTTCTGATTTGTGCTCTAAAGCCAACATTGTTTACTAAAGAACTGCGTACTGTTACCGATATTAATATCAGTAAATCGATAAAACTGTGCGCTTTATATGCACTCGATTCCATTTCTTAGTCTTGCTGCTGCAAATGAAGACTAAAAATCAATAACTTGCTATATTGCGCACCCAAAATGGGACCAAACCCATATTGTAACAAAGCTATACACCTACTGGGTTAACTTTCAGTAAAGGTGTTTTGATACGGATAGATAAATAGTAAAGGCTCAACATGAAGATTAAGCATCAACTTCTCCTTTTAGGATCGTTATCATTGTTAGCGATTCTCGCAGTACTGGGAACCAGTACCTATTTCGCCCGCACTACCGACAACCTTTCCAATGCAGTCACGCAACTTGGACAGCTTGAAGTTACGCTACTCAATCTTCGTCGTAACGAAAAAGACTTTTTACTCCGTAAAGACGAGAAGTACTTAGAGAAGTTCAACTCAAACTCTGGTTTATTTATTGAGCAGAAACGTACGTTAGAACAAACTCTTGAAGCGTCTAACGTGCCTCTACCGAATGAACTCGATAGCGAATTAGCCGATTATCGCAGTGCATTTACCAGCTTGGTCGCGGCTTATAAAACACTAGGCCTCACACCGAACGAAGGAATCTTGGAGCAGTTCAAGCTTGAGCTTGAGAGACAACAACGCAGTAATCTAACTCTATCTCTTGTCGAGCTAGAAACCGCTGTACTTACAGGTTCTGATCTCTCTTTTGATAAAAGTGGCATCGCGACCCTAGACCGACTGGGTCAAGAGGTGTTAACACAACGTTCCATCATCGGTTTTAAATACAACCAAGGCTTGCTAGGTGAAACTCGCAGTCGCTCTCATAGTATAGAATCTGACTTCAAAGCTTTTAATCAAACCGTTCACAACGCTTTAGATCAAGCGATTGCTACACTAACAACTATTAAATGGTTTGTGTCCGGCGGACTTATTTTTGCGATTGTCGCTTTGATTGGTATCCTCCTTCGTTCCATCAGCCGTGATGTCGACACCTTGCAGAACAGTATTTCCACTATTGCTCGCACCAACGACCTTACGCAACATGTGCCATCCGAAGGTAATAACGAAATCGCTACGATTGGTCGCGCAGTCAATAGTCTACTCGATAGTTTCAGAGCATTGGTTGCTGATACACAGCAGCAATCTAGTCAACTTAAACACAGCAGCAGCAACATGAGCTCCGAGCTACAACATGTGGTTGAACAGTTCCACAGCCAAAGCGATCACACCAACTCAATGGCGGCTGCCGTTCAGCAAATGGTGACCACGATCGATGAGATTTCTCAAACCACACATAAAGCAGCCGACGTCGTTAATCAGGCTGCAGACAACTCTCAGCAAAGCCGTACCTTTGTGGATGATACCGTAAGCAATATCCAATCTTTGTCCGCTGTATTGGCGGAAAGTAATGATGAAATTCGCTCATTGAGTGACCATGTAGGCAAAATTGGAGGTGCGGTCCATATCATTCAAGATATTGCTGAGCAAACCAATCTCTTGGCGCTCAATGCCGCCATTGAAGCGGCGCGCGCGGGTGAACAAGGCCGTGGTTTTGCCGTGGTTGCTGATGAAGTTCGAGCATTGGCAAGCCGAACTCACCAATCTACGGAAGAAATCACCAATTTGGTGACCGCCATTCAATCCCAAATGACTACAGTGGTTGATGATATTGAGCAGTGCAATACTCAAGGCGCAGCTACACTATCGGCCTCTGCCAAGTTAGATACAGCACTGCAACAGATTTCTACCGACATGTCTGAAATTCAAGCAAACTCGGAGCAAATCGCTGCCGCCATTGAAGAGCAAGGCATTGTTATGAACCAGGTTGGCGAGTCGATTACCGAACTTAATGAGATTTCTACTGACAATATGAACAACGCCAATGCATGTATTGAAGAAGTACAAAAGGTTTCGGGTCAAACTCAGCATATGGATGATGTCGTATCGGGCTACAAAATTTAGTCCTAGCTCAAACACAGCATAACTTTAACAAGCCTTTGTCCCGCACAAAGGCTTTTTCTTATTATCAACAAAATCTAAAAACTGTTTACTAACCTAGCTTCTTGGTGAGATACCTTCTATAGCCTAATCTATAGTTGTTCACTCATCAGGAGACTACACCCATGCAAAAAACACTTTTATTGACTGGCGCGACAGATGGTATTGGCCTAGAAACAGCAAAAAAACTCGCTCTTCAGGGTCACCACATCCTAATGCATGGGCGCAATGAAGCGAAACTCAATGCCGCCGTAGAAGTAGTCGCGGCGTTAAATCGCAATGCCAAGATTGAAAGCTATGTCGCCGACCTATCTGTATTGAGCGAAGTCAGCCAGTTGGCTGCTCAAGTTTCAGAGATGCACGGTAAGCTCGATGTGATTATCAATAACGCAGGCGTTTTTGCTACACCGAACACTCTAACAAAAGACGGCTTGGATGTACGTTTTGCGGTAAACACCATCGCCCCATACATTCTGACTCGTCAGCTATTGCCGCTATTAAATAGTAATGGTCGCGTGGTGAATTTATCATCCGCTGCCCAAGCACCTGTTGATGTTCAAGCAATGGTTGGCCGTCCGGTACTCTCTGACAATGGCGCGTACGCACAGTCAAAACTGGCGATCACTATGTGGACGCAAGCCTTGGCGACTGAGTATCCAAACGGTCCGGTGTTTGTTGCTGTAAACCCTGCTTCCTTCTTGGGCAGCAAAATGGTTAAAGAGGCGTATGGCGTCGCCGGTAACGATCTGAATATTGGTGCTGACATTCTTGTGAGAGCTGCACTGTCGGATGAGTTTACCAACGCCAGCGGTCTCTATTTTGATAACGACATCGGCCAGTTCGCTAAGCCACACAACGATGCTCAGAACACCACCAAGGTTGCAGCTGTCATGTCCGCGCTTGATCAGTACTTATGATCATTTGAGTGGAGTAAACCCGCTCACCCTTTTGATTATCAACACCAAGAGCCACTTACTGTGGCTCTGAATACACTCGGGCTCTCATAGAGCCAACAGTTAACCCGAAAAAAGAGCCACGTCTAATAGGATTAATGACGAGGCTGAGTTTGCGCGCGTCCTAACAATCTGGACTGATTTTCTTTAGGCGCACAAGCGGAGAAAAACGAATGAAATATGTCGGTAAAGTATATCGCCCTTGGATAGAAGCCAACAGCATATTAATTCAAACGACTTTAGGTTGTAGCATCAATACCTGCACGTTTTGCAGCATGTTCGATGACAAACGCTTTAAAGTACGCCCACTTGAAGAAGTGTTCCTGGATATCGAAGAAGCGAGACGTATCTACCTCAAGTCACATCGATCTTTTTGACAGATGGTAATGTCATGGCAGCTCGAACTGACTACTTATTACAAGTGTTCGATAAGCTAAAGCAGACGTTTCCAGAAGTACAAAAAATTTCGCTTTATAGTGGGCTGAATGACTTTCGTCGCAAGTCGGTCTCTGAACTAAAGGAGCTAAAAAGCGCAGGTCTGGACATGGCATATTGTGGGCTTGAATCTGGTGACCCTGTTATTCTTGAAAAAATAAAAAAACGTATGACACCTTCCCAAGCAATCGAAGGTGCGGCCATGGCCAAAGAAGCCGGTATCGAAGTGCTCCAATCGTTCATTTTTGGTCTGGGCGGTAGGTATCGCTCGAAAGAGCATATTGTTGCTACAACTAAGATCCTTAATGAAATGCAACCCGAGCAAATCGCTCCTATGGCGTTAGCTATTCAACCTGGAACGGAGCTGGAGCGTGAGGTTCAAGCCGGAGAGTTTGTGCTACCAACACAAATGCAATTACTCGAAGAAGAGAAATATCTGCTTGAAAACATGAACTTCAACACTGTCTACTGGGGCGATCACGGCAATAACATGATCCAAATGCGCGGCATGTTCCCAGATAATAAAGCGTTCTTTTTAAAGCACGTTAATGAGGCCATCGTTAACAACCCTAGTGCGAAAGAAAACATCATTCAGACGTTCTCTTGGTAGTCATGACTCGACCCACCACTTCTTGTGGTGGGTCGATTTCATAGATCCCAGTATGGGGGCGTACCAAAGTAGTCACTAAAGAAATCAATAAAGGCACGAACTTTCGGGGCAACGAGCCTTGAGCTTGGGTATAACACCCAAATAGCGGTATCCGATTGGTAAGGGGTTTGCTGTAAAATTTCCACCAGCTCCCCACTTTTTATTTGCTGATACACACTCCATGTACTGCTCATCGTAATACCATGGCCTGCCATACAAAGCTCACGTATCGCATCGCCATTATCTGAACGAATTTTGCCCGTGATTTTAATGCTGATGTCACCATTCGCCGTTTTAAAATCCCAATGATCGATACCAGTAATTCTAATGCACTGATGATCTTTTAAAGCTTGGGGCGAATCGGGCGTTCCATATTTAGCTAGGTAATCAGGAGAAGCACAGATGATACGATGGTCTGGTGCTAATCTTTTGGCAATCAAACTCGAGTCTTTTAGTTCGGCGTTGCGAATGGCGACATCAAAACCTCCATCCACCAAATCAACAATCGAATCAGAAAAGCGCAGGTCGACTGAAAGCTCTGGATTTTGCTCCATAAATCCATTCATAGCTGGTAGTAAATGCATACGTCCAAAAGACGAAGGTGCTGTCACTCGCAATGTGCCGGAAGCCAATGCTCCCTGCCCGCCAATAGAAGCTTTGGCTAGTTCAACACTATCAACGACATTTTCTGCATGAGGTAAAAACGCTTCCCCCTCTTGCGTTAGGGAGACTTTCCGAGTGGTGCGATGTACAAGCCGAGCGCCAACACTTTCCTCTAGTTTATTGATATGAGCACTTGCTACTGCGGGTGACAAACCGAGTTCTTGCCCTGCCTGACTGATGTTATGTGTGCTTGCTAAGCGTATAAACAAACGTAAATGGTCGATATTCATATTCTATTTTCAATGTTATGAAGAAAGTCATTCAATAATAGGGTTTATTATCAGCCATAAATATAGTGTCTATACTTGGCTCTAGCAATCACTGTTAACGCAACCGACAAGGTAATCCATAATGAAAGCGATGATCATCAATGCATACGGAACAAGCGATGTATTCGAAGTAGCAAACGTAGATAAACCAAACATTAAATCGGGACAAGTTCTAATAAAAGTTGCCGCGACCAGCGTCAATACTGTCGATTTAATGATCCGTGAACTAGGTACGGCACTACCGTTTTCACCCTCACTGCCGGGCATATTAGGTATGGATGTCGCTGGTACAGTTGAAGCGGTAGCGGATGATGTTACTGATTTCAAAGTGGGTGACGAGGTATACGGCTGTGCGGGCGGACTAGGCGACCGACAAGGTGCTCTTGCCGAATACATGCCTGCTGACGCATCTTTAATCGCTCACAAGCCTAGCAATTTGTCGATGAAGGAAGCAGCGGCATTACCGTTGTGTGCGATTACAGCCTATGAAGGCTTAACTCGAGCACACACACGCGCTGGCGATAAAGTGTTGGTACAAGGTGGTGGTGGTGGCGTTGGTCACTTGGCAGTACAAATGGCAAAAGCGATGGGCGCTGATGTGTATGCAACTATTGGGCGAGATGAGCATGTCGCCCTGATGGAACTGCTCGGTGCTACCGCGATAAACTACAAAACAGAGGCTGTTTCTGATTACGTTGCCAAACACACACAAGGCAATGGGTTTGATGTGGTGTACGACTCTGTTGGCGGCGCAAACCTACCGAATTCCTTTGAAGCAGCAAAACTTAACGGACAAGTAGCAACAACCGTATCGTTACTTGAAATGGATCTCTCAACCGTTCACATGAAAGGTCTTTCCCTTCACGTTGTGTTTATGCTGATTCAAATGATTCACGGCATTCGTCAACAAGAACATCAACAAATACTAAAAGAAGTGGCAAAAATGGTCGAAACTGGCCAGCTAAGTCCAGTTCTGGATGAAGTAGATTTCACTCTAGAAGAGATAGGTGCCGCTCATGATCGACTTGCGTCTGGAAAAGCAACAGGCAAAGTTGTCATCGAAGTCTAAACCTAAAAAGCCCCGCAAGGGGCTTTTTAATACTTACTTTTTCACCATGACCAAATCATGATCCATTAGTTCTTTGACAAACGGTGACGGTGAGGATTGATAAGTGATCCACACTCTACTTTTCGCACGGGTCATCGCCACATAGAATAGGCGTCGCTCCTCTGCATGAGGATAATCATCTGACCCTTTCGTTAGCGCATCACTTAAATGAATAAACTTACGCTTAGCTGGGAACTGCCCTTCATCGGCATTGACGATTATTACAAAATCGGCCTCTTTACCCTTGCTCGAGTGGCAGGTCATAAACTCTAAAGACAGATTAGTAAATCGCTTCTGCCAATCGCTAAAGAGCTCTGGTTTGTGATAATGATTACGGCCAAGCAGTAGCACCGATTTCGCGCTCTTTGCCTTACTGTTGATATCATCAAGGAGCTTCTCCACTCGATTACCATGCTCAATCACAACCGCCTTTTGCTTCACCGCTTTGTGGCTTTTTATCTCTTTACTGATTTGCGCAGGGTTAGCCTGAATAAAGTCAGACGCCACTTCACTGAGTTTGTCACTAAAGCGATAAGTGGTATCGAGTAAATGTACCGATGAATGAGGGAAACGGTCGCTAAACTCGGTGGTCAAATCCACATCCGATCCAGTAAACTGATAAATTGACTGCCAATCATCCCAACTGCAAACAGCGACGCTTTGTTGTTTGGCTGTTCACATAAAGATTGCACTAAGGCTAGGCGATCAGGCGAGATATCCTGATATTCATCAACCATGATGAACTTCCACGGTGAAGTAAACTTTTTCGAACTCACTCGTTTAGTTGCATTGGTAATCATTGAGGTAAAGTCAATTTGGTCGTTATCTTTAAGCATCTTTTGCCAAGCTTGGTAGCAAGGCCAGCACAATGCTAACTCACTATTCAACCGCGTGTACTCTGCATCATCGATGAGTCGCTCTTGAATCGCTTTTTTACTCAGTCCCGTTGCAATCAACTGGTCGAGCTGCTGCTCTAGCCATGCGATTAACTTAGGGTTTTCGCTCTGACTACCTAGCTCTTCATCGCCTTTTAGGTAAGCAATAGGCCATTTGGATAAGTGTTTTTGCCAACGTTTGAAATTGGTGGGCGTCATCCAGTGTTTTTTCAGCCAGTCAATACACCACCCGTTTTTCTGTGCTGACTCGGTGGCGAGCGGAGTAAGCTTCGGGGGTTGGATTTCTGTCTCTTTTAGGATTTGAAGACCAAGCTGATGGAAAGTCAGTACCGCGATGTCATCAGCGGTTTTACCTAGCTTCCTCTCTAATCGCTCACGCATTTCGTTGGCGGCATCACGACCAAAAGCGACAAGGAGTATCTGCTCCGGTTGCGCTAAATGACTTTGCAACAAGTACGAGACCCTCGCCATCAACACACTGGTTTTGCCAGACCCAGCTCCTGCTAAAATCAGGTTCTGATCATTATTGTGCAGGACGGCCATTTGCTGCGAGTAGTTCATTGGCGACGATTCTGACTGGGTAAACAGCACCTGCCAGTTTTCACGCTCTTCAACTAACCAATGGGTATTGCGCTCTTCCAGTGCTTGTTGAGTCTCATCTAGCATGGCAATAGCTTTTGAATTCGATTCGGCATGGTACGCATCGCTTCCGAGATAGACATGTTCATCTCCAGAAACTGACTGTTTACCCCATCTACCCACCCTGTCATCATTGAATGCGGTAGGAACTGAGGTAGCGTACGCAACCTCGCCAACTCCTGCTCCCACTTTGGTAAGTAGGTTTTAAGCATGGCACTTTGTTCTCGATGCCAGTTTTGGTAAACCGTTACGGCTTGCTTCGCAAAATACTGCGCTTCTTGCCATGGCAAACCTTGTACGACCCAACATACTTGCTTATCGTCACTCTCATGTGCATGAACAGTAATCGAAGACCAAATCAGGCCACGCTTAACGCTGAGCTTGCCGCTCCATTCACAGAAAGGTATTCGTACCTCCGCTCGAACAGAATGCAGGACTAGACAGTGCGATTGCAATTCAATGGTTCGGAACTCGTGTTGAGTAAAGATCTCGGCGGTGGGAGTGGCGGTTAGCAGCATGATAAATCGAAATAACGGGTATTCATTGTGAGTTATAGTAGTCAGTCTACTGTATCAACTCGCTAAATCCATCCAAGTTTATGTAATAAGTGTGAAAAAGAATCCAAATAAAAACGCTCCCAATCGTTGGGAGCGTTTTTTATCATCACTTTACTTGTTGGTAGGTGTCTGTAGTTTCTCCATCACCTCATCCAAGTTAAAGCTCGCTGCTTTTTGCCTTGGCGGATATTCTTTGAAGGTCTCTAGGAACTTACCTACATATACCTGGGCTGGCACAAGTAGATAAACCCTGTCTAGCATCCAATCATAGTAAGTGTTGGAGGTCACGTCAGCGACTTCATAAGGATCCATTCTCAAGTTGAAGATTTTTGGTACACGAAGCGTAACGAACGGTTCTGCCCAAATGCGCAGTGTTCCCTCTACGCGCTGTTCCATAAACACCACTTTCCAATTGTTATAACGTAGTGCTGTGAGATCGCCATCATCAGAGAAGTAGAAAATTTCCGCACGTGGAGACTCTTCAGTTTCTCCTGTTAAGTACGGTAAGAAGTTATAGCCATCTAAGTGTACTTTAAAGCTCTTGTCACCGGCTTGGTGACCTTTAAGTAGCTTCTCTTTCACATCTGGCTCACCCGCTGCTGCTAGGAAGGTTGGTAGCCAATCCATGTGGTGCATAATGTTGTTAGACACACTACCCGCTTCAATTTTTCCTGGCCACTTGACCATTGCTGGCACTCGGTAAGCCCCCTCCCAGTTGGTGTTTTTCTCGCCACGGAAAGGAGTAAGACCTGCATCCGGCCAGGTGTTCATATGTGGACCATTGTCTGTGGAGTAGAACACAATGGTATTATCTTCAATGCCTAGCTCGTCGACTTTCTTAAGCAACTCCCCAACATGGTTATCATGCTCGATCATGCCATCGGCATAAAAACTGATACCTGATTTACCCAAGTTGCCGTCTTTGACATGGGTACGGAAGTGCATGCGTGTCGCATTCCACCATACAAAGAACGGTTTCTTCGCTGCCACAGCACGATCCATAAAGTCGAGCGCAGCCGACAAGGTTTCTTCATCCACCGTTTCCATACGTTTACGCGTTAAAGGTCCGGTGTCCTCAATTTTTCCATCAGCAAATGACTTGATGACGCCTCGAGGACCAAACTGTTTACGAAACTCTGGATCTTTTGGATAGTCGATGTTTTCTGGTTCTTCTTCAGCGTTCAAGTGATAAAGGTTGCCAAAGAACTCATCAAAACCATGGGCGGTGGGTAGAAACTCGTCTTTATCTCCCAAATGGTTTTTACCAAATTGCCCGGTCATATAGCCGTGGGGCTTAAGTAGCTCTGCAATCGTGGCATCTTCCGCTTGCAAACCTAAATCTGCACCAGGTAGCCCCACTTTACTTAAGCCTGTTCGCAGTACGCTTTGACCTGTTATAAATGTCGAACGTCCTGCCGTACACGACTGCTCGCCATAATAATCAGTAAACATCATTCCATCTTTAGCAATGGAATCGATGTTAGGAGTCTTGTAACCCATTAAGCCAAATGTGTAAGCACTGACGTTGGATTGACCAATGTCATCGCCCCAAATAACGAGGATATTGGCTTATCCTCGGCATACGCACTTGCTGAAACACCAATTAACGCGGTAGCCAATACAGCTAAGCTCCGCTTAAACCTTGTTGTCGTTGTCATGTAAACCTCTACGTTAGTTGGTTGCATCCTGCCCATTAACTTATAGTCGCTAACATGCATAACTACCACTAACGCAACGATTTTTCTTGAAAATGTCATCAGGTTATAAAGCTGAATTATTCGACAATAATCACATGCCATTCGGTAAGTTTCTCTAGGTTATTTGATAGCTAAAACCATTAAATATCAGAAAGATAACTATGCGTTATAACTTTTCTTTATAGTCTCTATAAGAGGACTTCCATCTGCGACTCGCCTAAAGTGCCAGTCATCCGGATACCTTTGGGTGTCTCGTTCAAATCCAATAAGTTAAAAGACGATGGAGTCTCGAATGGCGAACCACTTAAGTAAGATTGCAATGGGCATTGGCCTAGTTGCAACCTCTTCAGCAGCAGTTGCAGCCGACCAACCTAATATCCTAGCGATTTTTGGTGATGATGTTGGTTACTGGAACATTAGCGCATACAACCAAGGCATGATGGGCTACGAAACCCCGAACATTGACCGTATTGCTAATGAAGGTGCCCTATTTACCGATCATTACGGTCAACAATCATGTACTGCTGGTCGCGCGGCATTTATTACGGGTCAAGAACCTTTCCGTACTGGTCTACTTACCATCGGTATGCCTGGCTCCACTCATGGTATCCCTGAATGGGCACCGACTATCGCGGATCTTCTCAAAGATCAAGGTTATGTAACCGCTCAATTCGGTAAAAACCACCTTGGTGACCAAGACCAACATCTTCCTACGCAACACGGTTTTGATGAGTTCTTTGGTAACCTCTACCACTTGAATGCAGAAGAAGAGCCGGAAACTTACTACTATCCAAAAGACCCAGAGTTTCGTAAAAACTACGGTCCTCGCGGTGTAATCAAGTCTTACGCAGACGGAAAGATCGAAGATACCGGACCTATGACGCGTAAACGTATGGAGCACGCTGACGAAGAGTTCCTAGAGTCTTCTCTGGCGTTTATGGAAAAGGCGGTAAAAGCGGACAAGCCTTTCTTTATCTGGCACAACACGACGCGTATGCACGTGTGGACTCGCCTACAAGAAAAATATCAAGGTAAGTCTGGCATTTCTATCTAGCTGACGGCATGCTAGAGCACGATGATCACGTAGGTATCTTGCTAGACAAGCTGGATGAGTTGAAGATTGCTGACAACACTATCGTTATCTACTCTACGGATAACGGTGCAGAAACAGTAAGTTGGCCAGATGGCGGTGCAACCCCATTCCATGGCGAGAAAGGTACAACGTGGGAAGGCGGTATGCGTGTTCCTCAGCTCGTTCGCTGGCCGGGTACCATTGAACCGGGTACCAAGATCAACGAAATGATGGCGCACCAAGACTGGTTACCAACCCTACTTGCCGCTGCCGGTGTTCCAGATGTTAAAGAAAAACTGGCTGAAGGCTACAAAGCGAACGGTAAAGACTGGCGCGTACACATCGATGGTTACAACTTCAAACCGTTTTTCGAAGGTAAAACGGACGAAGCGCCGCGTGAATCGCTACTTTACTTCACTGCGAATGGTGAGCTAAACGCGGTTCGTTGGAACGATTGGAAACTGCACTTTGCTACTCTTGAGGGTAACATCACTGACGCAGTTCGATTTGCACCTAACTGGCCGAAGATCATCCACCTACGTGCAGACCCATTTGAGAAAGCACCTCACGAGTCTGGCATGTACCTACGTTGGATGGCTGACAACATGTGGCTATTCGTACCGATTCAAGACGTACTAGGTGATTTCTTCAAGACTCTACCAGACTACCCAATGCAGCAGGGTCAAATGATGAACCAGCGGCGATTGATTACCAATCTCTGGGTCTGAAAGGCAAAATGCACCAACTTGACCAACTACAGAAACAAGTTGAGCAAATGAAATAACGCTTCGTTTGGAACAAGCAATCTAAAGCAAGCGCTATAAAAAAGGCCAGTCACTGATAAAGTGACTGGCCTTTTCTTTTAGGCTTCAATTAAACGTAATACGCTTCAACTGTACCTTTAAGTTTGATCAGCATAGGTTGACCCCAGCGGTCTTTCGCTTTTGGAGAAGGGATTTTAACCCAACCTTCGCTGATGCAGTATTCTTCAACGTCTGTGCGCTCTTTACCATTTAGCGAATGCCAATTTGGTGTTCAAAACACTCAGCCACGTGATGTGGCTACGAGGGTTGCCTGATAGATGATCTGGTAATTCTGGCTTTGCGTTGTCGCTCATGGTGATAACCTGAATGAGTTAGTGAAAAGTGGCTCATTGTAGTCAATACGTTCCACCTGCTCAACTAGTCTCTACCTATGTCACGCGGTTTTCATGCGCAATATCTACAACATTGACCATTTGCCCATCAAATCGAACAATTAATAACCCTTGCTTATCGGACGCTGCCGTTGCGACTCGCTTCCCATCTGCATCCCAAACTGCGCTTTTTCCTGCGCATTCCCATCCGCCTGTTTGACCAACATGATTAGACAACACAACGGGAAAATGATGCCGCTTAGCAATACTCGATAGAATCTCAGAATCCGCGTCATAACCCGAGCGTGAGATCAGCGCACTGACTAAATACATATCCGCGCCAAGCTCTAAGGCATCAATAGCATGTTGAGGATTGCAAAAGTCTGCACATATCGCCAATGCGAGTTTTAACCCATTAAGCTCAAAAACAAAGCTTTTACTTCCTGGACTGCACCACTTGGCTTCTCCCTGATGCAAATATTGTTTACCGTAACGCTCCATTTGACCTTGGCGAGAAAAATAAGCAGCGCCAATCGCTGGCTTATTATCTGTAACTTCTAATGGACAGCCTACAATGACATCAATATTGTGAGCTTGAGCCGCGTGAGACAGCTGACAAAGTGAGTCGTCGTCCTCTTTCATAGCAATCGAATTGAGTTTTGGGAGTGCATAGCCTGTTAACGATAGTTCAGGAAAAACCACCAGTTCAGCGCCCCCTTCAGAGGCTTGTTTAATGAGTTCTATATGATTTAGAACGTTGTTTTGAATGCAGAGGTCAAGAGTATTGGTTTGCGCTATGGCAAAAATAGACGGTGATGTCACTCTATGTAATCCTCGATGGTCTTGGTGCCGCAAACCTCACAAACTCGGTGACAAGAATAGGCATGGGTGGAAGTCATCAGTCCGCCAAACACCCAGCCTTTTAATAGGTTAGCCAAAAACGCACTATTGTCTTGTGAATGCTCGCCTTCCGCTAGAGCCGGTTTTTCAACCAGTACCACAATGTGTTTCGTTTCAGCGCAACAAACACTGCATACACAGTTTTCAATCCTTTGCATGAGGGCACTCCTGATAATCAAATCGTTGATTTGGGGTCGATTGTAATTCAACCAAACCACAAACTATGTTAACCAGGTAGCATATTCACGTAGAGTTTTCGGCTAATTTTCAAACAATATCAATCCCAACCGTTTTGACCGCTTTAAAGCGGGACATCAGTCCAGACATTGTCCAGCAGGATTCTTTGGGTGTCATAACCAACACGCTTTAAAAGCTCTCTACAATAGTCATGATGAACCCCCAAATGATGTGGTGCGTGTGCATCCGCGTTTATCTGGATCGGAATACCACGCTGCTTCGCTTCTGCTAATAACCAAGGTGATGGATAGACATCATCGGTTGCTCCTCTAAGCATGCCGCCGTAGTTGACTTCAAGTACAACACCAGCCTTCGCCACCGCCTCCAATGCGTTCAATGCAACCTCTTTGTACCAATCGTCTGACTCATCGAAAAAAGCCAGGGCTTTGTTGTGCTTTTTGACGAGATCGAAGTGCCCTAAGACATCGAATCCACCAAGTACACAAAGCTCTGTCACTCTTTGATAGTATTTAGTGATCATCGAACGAGCACTCCCACCATGAACTTCATTGAGAAGGACTAGGAATTCTTCGTGAGGACCATCGACACTTAGCATGGGATATTGGTCATTCGGTGCTTCTAGGTGTGTACCGAGCCAATTTTATAGTCCAGTTCAACCCCTTCCCATCGAGGGTGCTTGGGTGCTGTCACCCCCGGAATGAAATCCAACTCCAGACCAAGGTACACCTGCGTCTCAGTATGGCCTTTCAGTGCACTAATTTCTTTAACATAGGCTTCAAGCTTATCGGCTTGCATACAAAAATCGTTGTCAAACGGAAGCGGTGCATGGGAACTAAAACCAACAGAAGTAAAACCCAAGCTGTTCGCTTTGTCGAACATCTCCTGAGGAGATCCTTTTCCGTCACAATAGTGACAATGCATATGAAAATTGCTCAGTAACATCGCGTCTCCCATCGACAATCTCGAACTTATATAAGGCATAGTAACGAGCTTGTTTCAGGTTAGAAAGAGATTCAAGCGCTTAATCTTAAGCTTTTATTGCTTATTGAGACTAAGCGCTAATTGGGTGTCTAAAAGAAATTAAACGTCACTGTCTTTCGAAGAAGGCTCTTGATTTGCCATGCTTCGGTTGGCTACTCGACGATCGAAGTCAGAGATACGAGCGTAGAACTCACTTTTCTCCTCTTCAGAGATAGACGTAGCCAATGGAAGGTCAGCAGTAATTGGGTCTACTGCACGATTGCGTACCAACACCTCAAAGTGGAGGTGTGGACCAGTTAGTCGACCTGTTGCACCAGACAGTGCTACTTTCTGCCCTCTTTTTACATGTTGACCTTTCTTTACTAGGAACTTTGATAGATGGAGATACCGCGTTTTGTAAACACCGTTGTGTTCAATTACAAGGTACTTGCCTGCATAAGGATGGTTGCGAATGGCGATGACTTTACCATCCCTGTTGAATAAATAGGTGTTCCGACCGGTGTCGCAAAGTCTGTGCCGTTGTGCGGAGAAATACGTCCAGTAACCGGGTGTTTTCGCTTTGGATTGAACGGCGAAGTGATTCGACGAAACGACTTCGTTACAGGGTAGCGATCAAACGCCTGCTCTAAGCTGTTGCCTTCGCGGTCATAGAATCGACCATCACCCGCCAAAAATGCAGCGACTTCTCGATTACCAAGCGTGATAGCAATCCCTTGAACTTCAGAATTCCCTGTTGGGTGGTTCCCGACATATTGATAATTGACCAAAACCTCGAAACGGTCACCCGCACGCAATTCTTTAGAGAAGTTAACTTTGTCTCTTAATACTTGAGTAATGTTGGCAATCTGTTTCGTCGAAAGGCCAACTCGATACGCAGAAGTTGAAAAGCTGCCATGAATCTCTCCTGAATACAGAGTTTCTTTCCAGTCACCCTGCTCCTCTTCAAAACGATAATCAAAGGACCCATCCGATTCTTTGGTGTAGATAGCGCGCTCTACCAAACTTTGGTGGTAAATCATCGACTGTAGCTGTTTTGACTCTGAGTCGATAATAAGCTCTAGGTGATCACCTGGTTTAATAGTGTCCAGTTTCAATACATTTAGGTCGGCTTCTAAAACATGCTGGAGCGTAGAATAGCCAAGGTTCCAAGACGAGAAAATCGTACTTAAAGTATCGCCAACTTTGACAAAGTAGTGAACTCGAGTTGAATGGTCTTTTTGCTGGTCTTGAGTCGAAGAGGAATCCAAAACACTTTCACGTTGATACGGCGTTACCTTTATTTCAACTGGCTCAGGTGTGGGTTTGGATAGAAAGCTAATTAAAGAAGCAATAGAGAGAGTAATGACAGCGGTAGTCATCAGAATAGGACGAAGAAGCTTCATAGTGATGATACGAAAAACAAACAATTGTTATGTTATAACATCTTTCATCCAGTAAAGAAAACATAACTATTGTCAAACTTTGTATCAAGGAATGAGCAGAAAACCAATTCATCATACTATGAAACCAGACCAAAAAATAAAAACGCCACAAAATCTTTCAATTTTATGGCGTTTTATGGTTCAAAGCACCATAGCGTTCCTATGGCACACCATGACCTTTAGATGCGACCCAAACTCGATACCATTGCTCACGAGTTAGCTCAATGTCTAACGCGGAAATAGCGGCTTTTACACGTTCAATCTTACCAGAACCAATAATAGGGAGCGGGTTCGATGGCAGTCGTTTCACCCACGCGTAAATCACTTGATCGATGCTCGATGCACCGACTTCAGCTCGGATTGCCTCAAGTTCGCTGCGAACGCGCTGAGCTTGTTCAGATTGGCCATTAAAGATCTCACCACCAGCAAGCGTAGACCACGCCATTGGCTTCACTCTTAGTTGCTGTAGTTGATCTAAAGTGCCATCGTGTGCCACTTCAAAATTAAGTGGGTTGATTTCAATTTGGTTAGTGACCAGAGACTTGCTTAAGCGCGATTGCAGCAACTCGTACTGGCGAGGTGTGAAGTTTGAAACACCAAAGTGTTTCACTTTACCGATTTTATACAGCTCGTTAAATGCATCAGCGACTTCGTCGGCATCCATTAAAACGTCTGGGCGGTGAATCAGCAGCACATCGAGTTCATTCACCCCTAATCTTTGTAGAGAGTTATCTACCGATTCATAAATGTGTTTTGCGCTAGTGTCGTAGTGATTGATCTTGCGATCTGAGAACTTGTCACTACATAGTTTAATGTCGCACTTTGAAACGATTTGGATTTCTTCACGGACTGATGGATCCAGTGCAAGCGCTTCACCAAATAGTGTCTCACACTCATAGTTACCATATATATCGGCGTGATCAACGGTCGTCACACCCAGTTCGATATGCTGCTTAAGAAAGGTCAAACGCTCTTGCGGTGTCATTCCCCAATCAGCCAAACGCCAATACCCCTGAACCAACTCGGAAAATTCCGGCCCATTTGGCGCCATCGTTACTTTAGAAACCATGGGTTATCTCCTTATTTAAATCTGCCCACATCCTAAGCTTGTTTACCAAGGCTCACAACGGGTAAAATTCGAAAAAACGAACTGGAGTACGAAGTTGTGAGCTTTGCTGAAAGACTTAAAGAATTGATTGGACAAGAAAGCGTCAGTGGCTTCGCTCGCCGTGTTGAACTCTCTGAAGCACTTATACGCAAATATCTCAAAGGCAGTGAACCAAGCTTAGCAAAAGCCAATCAAATCGCTATGAAAGCAAACTGCTCTCTTGAGTGGTTAGCGACTGGTTGCGGCTATTTATATCGTCAGGCAGAAGTGGTTGATATGTCTGCTTACCAACTCGCCTATGAAACCGTAGTAGGTAATAAGCTCATTGAAAGTGACACCCTCACCCATCGCAAACTCATCATCGCCTATCAATACTTACGCGCCACCAAGAAAAGTGATGGGCATTTAGATGCTCATGGAATGAAAAGGCTGCTAGCCAGCATCACCAACTAATAGATTGCTCACTAAAAACTGCAGAGTATTTACACTAGCTCAAACATGAATAACATTATTGCAACATCCATCAATTACTCATAGATTACACCCCACAAAGCATTAAAACATCGAATAGTTCATCATTCACTCCTTTAATAAATGTGACCAAGATTAAACGCACGTTTGAATAGAATATCTTACACTAATATCAACAAACAGATTTATTAAGAGTTACTGAATATTCTCCAAATAGAATATAGCAAACTCTCCAACAATGTCCCCCAATAGTGGTATTCGAAAATATAAATATTTTTGAAGGGGGTTCTTATATCCAAAAAATGGAATAAATATAAAAAGGAATACATATGAAAAGTCTATTCAAACTTTCTACTTTGGCAGTAAGTGTGTTTGCTGCATCGCAAGTTGCTGCTATTGAGTTGTATAACAACGAAGGGACAACGGTAAACATGTCAGGTGCCATTGCCGCTCAACTTAGTTCATACGACTACAGTAAAGACACGGTTATCGGTACTCCCGAAGCAGATGGTGGTTACGGATATAACAGTGATCAAATCCTTTTTGAAGATCCAGGTTCATATTTCGGCTTTGACATTGCCCATGATATCAACGGCACCAAAGCTCTTGCCAAACTTGAGTGGGATGTAAACTTTGGCGCGCATCTAGAAAATGATGAAGCACTTCAGATTCGCCAAACTTACATTGGTTTCGCAAACGATACTCTTGGTCAAGTGACTATTGGTCGACAAGAAAGCCCATATATGAAAACGGACAAAGGCTATTATGCTTATTGGGTAGGCGGCCTAAACATGATGCAATCTGATGAACTAGGCAGCCGCCGCTCTCCGAATACTGTCGTTTGGCAAAAAGACTTTGATAACCTATATATTGGCTTGCAATACCAGGCGGCACGCAATGTTGACCAGATCTCTTTTGGTAATGGTTTGAATTTTGGTTCATTCTTGATCGGTGGAAGCGTCGTTGGTAATGACATCGTACCAAACGGAATCGATATCAAAAATGGCTTTGGTGGCGCAATTACCTACACATTTGATTTTGGTACGTACCTAGCAGCGGCGTACAACCAAGCAAATGATATTAACGGCAACTTCATCGACGGACTTGGCGCTGGAGTTTCTATGTTTGGTTCGCTTGTTGATGCTGAAGTAAAGCAATACGCAGTTGCAGCGGAGCATCACTTTATGGAAGGTGCATTTTCTCTTTCAGCCCGATACGAAAGATTTGATGCAAAAAATGGAGAAACTGGCGGCTTTGATTCAACAACTCAAAACCTCGGCTTAGGCGCTAACATGTACTTATTTGATAGCATTCGCGTGTACGCTGGCTATGAAATGGCCGAAGAAGAAGACAATCGCACAGGTAATAAGGCATCTGAGGTAACTATGTACAACCTAGGTGCTGGATTTGCTCCAGTACCGTGGGGTGAAATTTATGCTGAGCTGTACAACGATGATGTTGATCTAAAAGAAGCCGGCACTTCAAAAGGTACGCACTTCTTCTTAGGCGCTGCAGTATTCTTTTAAGAGTAATTAAATTGCTAATTCGAATTTAATATTGAAAGGTCTTTTGTGACTCCATAAAAGACCTTATCTGGATTATATGCACAGACGCATATCTATTAAAAACTCCACTATATTATATCTAGACGTAATTCTTAAACGTTTTTACCTTTACATGAAACTACTATCGATAATATTGATAGATCATTCCTACCTCATAGATAAAAAGAAATCCATAGTTGGATAAAATGCAGTAGTTACCATTCGATAGACGCACCATCAAATACTCGAAATGTACCTGATTGCTCTAAAGTAAGACTTTCCGCCACGCTGATAATACCTAGCGCACTTTCCTCTACGGTAAAGGTAGCATTTTCACCACCCATATCGGTTTGGATCCAACCCGGGTGAATCGCTAGCGTTTTTACGCCTTGCGATTCAAGGTTTTTAGCCGCGGATACCAGTATCTGGTTTAGGGCTACTTTTGAAGCGCGGTAGCTATACATATTTCCCGAGCTGTTATCCGAGAGACTTGCGACACGAGTTGAAATACCGATAATGGTCTTGTGCTCACTCGCCGCGACATTCTCACTCAATGCTTGAATTAGTAACGCGGGCGCAACGGTATTTACCGATAACACTTGTAACCATTTGGCTTGTGTCATTTGACCAAGCGTCGCACAATCATCGCCCAAAACACCTGCATTGAGCATCAAGTGATCAATAGCTCGCCCTTGAAGCGTTTCTGATAGTCGATTGATATCCGATTCATTCGTGACATCAAGTCGCAGCAACTCTATGAACTCGTTATCTGTCGCCAATGCGTTTAATTCAGTGGCTTGTTCAGGGGAGCGACAGGCGGCTAGCACCGTCCAACCTTTGTTTGCATATTGTCGAACAAACTCTAAGCCAAGGCCTCGGTTCGCACCGGTTACTAATACTGTTGCCATACCTGCATACTCCTCTATTGACATACTATTTGGTATTCACCGAGTGTAATGCAATGACCATCGGATTGGTTTCTAACTCATCGAAAAGACAGATAAATTCGACATTGTCGAACTTTATTGGCTTTTTCTAGTGAACACTCCAGCAAAATGAATCAATCGTGGTGCAGTAAGATCGCTCGAAGCACCACAAATACCTGCAGCAGCCACAACCTTTCCGTGCCAATAGAGTGGAATTGCTAAGCAGTTGAGCTCCGGCTCTGCTTGTTCGAGATCCAACGCATAACCTTGAAGCTTAACTTGAGAGAGCTCTTCATCTAGCTCAGGTGACACCTCGCCGCTTATCCTTAATGTTCGCCTGAGGCTATCTTCAAATGCCAAAAACACTTTACCGATAGCCGATGTGGTTAAACCTTCCCGCCTACCACGAGGACTTCGAATCGTAAGTGGATTATCACGTTCTACGGCATCCAAATACAGGTATTCCCCTACACCACTTGGCACCGCTAAATAAGCGGTATTATTGGTCAACTGAGCCATAGAGTGGATGAGCTCTGCAAAATGGCGTCGTATCGCTTCATCACGCTGTTCAAGTGGCTTTGATAGATCTTTGAGGCGCAATCCTAAGGTGTAACCGCCGTCAACCTTACTTACATAACCTAAAGCGCACATCGTAGACAACAATCCGTGTGCCGTGGTTTTGTTTAACACACACGCATGCGAGATGGATTGGAGTGACATGGGCTTATCGTGATGCGACAGCGTTTCTAACAAAGCAAAGCTTCGCTCGACTGACTGAATACGCTTTAATTCTGTAGCCATAAGGAACACCCATAGAACCGTAAGTTACTGGCATCATAACCAGAGAAAACCAAGGTTCAAGAAAAATGACAATGGTTCTAACATAAAAAACGCCATTACCAATCGGTAATAGCGCTTTTTGAGATCATAAGTGGAAATACCTAGGCAGCGATATACAAAATAGCGCAGGAGCTTGCAAACACGACCACAATGTAAGGCATGACCCACTTGAAGAAGCGCCCATATGGCACATTGGCAATCGCCAAACCAGCAACAACTGTAGCGGCAGTCGGCGCAAACAAGTTAATCCAGCCAGAACCCAGCTGATAAGCAGTTACGACGATGTCACGGTTGACGCCTGCAAAATCACTCATCGGCCCCATCAAAGGCATCGAGACAGTCGCTAAACCAGAGCTCGAAGGAATAAAGAATGCCAATACAATATGCGCGATGTAACTTACGACGCAAACACGCCACTGTCGAGACCAACAACCATGCCTTCCGCCCAGCTGAGAATCGTATCGGTAATATTGGCGTCGTTCATAATCACATTAATGCCTTTGGCCACAGCGATAACTAAGGCGACACCAATCATGTCTTTACAACCCGCAATAAATGAACGAACAAACTGCTCTTCAGGCATACGATTGATCAAACCAATCAAAATAGCTGCGACTAAATAGACAATCGAGATTTCCTTTAGCCACCAGTTGAGCGCAGGTACAAACGTTACACCGATGTCTTCCCAAGGAATCACACCATAAATCATGAGCGCAAAGGCACCAAAGAACACGGTCATCGTGATTTTGTGTTGCTTCGTATATGGCAAAGCCTTCGGCTCAGAAGAGAACTGATCAGAGAACGCAATATCACTGAGCAATGATTGGCTCGGATCGGCTTTTATCTTAGCGGCATAGCGCATAATGAACACGCATGTCACCAAATAAAGCACAGCAAACGCGACCAACCTAACGACAATCCCATCACCAAGCTGAATTTCAGCAAAGCGTGAGGCCACACCAGTGGCGAATGGGTTGACGGTACTGGTTGCGACACCAATGCCACTACCAAGTAGAATAATGCCCGCGACGACTAAGCGGTCGTAACCCGCAGCAATAAACAGCGGCAATAAAATAACCCAAAGGCTCACCGTTTCTTCACTCATACCGTAGGTACTACCGCCCACCGCTAGAATGAAAATCAAAATAGGGATCAGCCACTGCTCTTTGCCTGTAAAACGCTTAGACAGCGCGCTGACACTTGCATCCATAGCGCCAGTTTGAATCGTCACATTCAAAAAACCACCAATCATTAATACAAACAAGATGATAGAGCTCGCATCACCAAAGCCCGAAAGTGGAGCTGCAAATACATCGAACACACTTTGCGGATTGCTCTCTAGCTCTTGGTAAGTGCCCGGAATAGGCAGTAGTCGCTCGCCACCGGAATAACTACTGACATTTTCAGCGCTGATCACCTCGCCACTGTTTGCCATTCGATAGTCGTATTTTCCACTAGGTACAAACCAAGTCATAAACGCGACTAATGCGGTGATAATAAACAGCAACGTATAAACCGTGGGCATTTTTAATGTCCACCCTTTTGATTGCGTTGTCACTTCTGTGGTCATGATAACCTCCTTGATAATATTCTGATGCACGTCTTAATTAGGAAAGCCGCGCGACACCATTCGTCCAAACTTGTTGAATTGAAAAATCGGTGGGATTGAGCATCACAAAATCAGCATCTCGTGCCTTTTCTATTCTTCCCTTATTGGAAAGGCCTAACCGAGCTGCTGGGTTACACGTAATGCAACGAAGTGCGAGTTCGAGCGGAATGTCATGCAGCATTACCGCGTCGATCACCGCTTGAAATAGGCTGCCGACTTTGCCACTGTCGATCCCTATTACATTGCCATGTGGGTCAAATCTCGGCAGGCTCGCATTGGCGTCAGAGGTAAAACTGATTTGTTCGATTGGTACGCTGGCTTCTAACATCAAGCTGAGCGCTTTGGCACATGCCACTTCGCCATCGGCCAACAACCCAGCATTCGTACTTGTGGTAAAATCGATAAAACCACCGTCTAATGCATATTGGATACCCGCCTCAAACAACATCGGATTGCGGTTAATATGAGTAGGCCAAAACAGTGTATGAGGTAAGTCGGTCTGTTTAATAACCTCGCTAAGCAAACTTAGCTGCTCATGCTCATCCCCGAGGTGACACAGCACGACGCCTGTTTTACCGGCAAGGCTTGCGCTCGTTCTTACGCGCCTACCAATTGAGTACAAATCGTCAAAACGAACGACTGAACCGCGATGATCGGACAGCGCGAGCTCCCCTAGTCCAATCACATCAGGGAGATACATAATGTCCTGTTCGATGCTATCGGTAATCGTGCATGGGGGCAGATGATACGAGCCCGTGTAGAAATAAGTGGATACACCTTGTTCCGTCAACTCACGACTTTTACCCAGCAAATTTTCTACCGAGCGCGTAATGGAATCTGTGCCAAGGGCTCCGGCGGCGCAAGTAACACCTGCACTAAGCATTTCTTGTGCAGTGATCTCTATCGTACGATTGCCGAAACCTCCTTCGCCACCACCGCCTACGATATGTACTAGTCCATCAACAAACCCCGGAACCAGTATATTTTCTTCGCCATCGGTGACAGCAAACAATTCATTATAGGAATCGTTTGGCATGGAGATTTCAAGAATCTTACCACCGCCAATTATAATATCCCGAAGACCAATATATTCAGGTGTATAAAGAGAAACATTCTTAATAACGTGCAACATACCCTACTCCAACAATTCGAGCATTTGTATTTAAGAAGTAATAGAACACCAATTATTTAAAAGTGACGTGCATGAGAGAATAGAACTCTACACGCAGAATACAGTCACGATTAAAATTATGGATATTAATGCAAACCAATAGCAGCCCACCGCACAATATACGGTGATCTATCGGTTCATAGAGACAATGGGAAGTTTACTCGTTACACCACTCGCTGAGAGCGTGGCGACTTAGGCGATAGAAACCGATGAAGGTAACTGCAGTGGTACAAGACTCAGCGCGCAAGCAAGCACGGTATATTAACCGTTTCGTTTGCTTGTGTGTGAAAGCTTGAGACATAGTTGCACCCAACTGAAAAGAAAGACCGAGTTAGTCTAGTGCGTAAAGTACTAAAAAAATGTGATAACCATCGTAATTATTCATATTATTTCATTTCGATAGAGCAGCAACATATATTTTGTGATCTTAATATCAAAGTTAACTATATATTAATCAGTTGCAACTTTTGAATAACCTTCCATCATCATAGCCATATATCCACTCAATTCAACTACATTGCCATTAATAATGAATAAGAATTCAATAGATTAAAAATATCAATGTTGGCGAAATGAAGAACGGCATCTACTATTTGGCTTTAGTCAATGCATTAATTCGGTAAGCGTAAATCCAACGCTTATATGTAAAGCATAAAAGCAAGCTATGTTAGAGGTTACACTGTGTTTCATCCCAACAGACCTAATCCACTATTTGATTACGTGCTCGCCCAGCGAAGCGCGATGTCTGTCGTGACGCACTCTACCTTCCTTGGATTCTACAAACTCAGTCGACACGCACTGAGCGAGTGGTATAACGAGTAGACCTACCCTTCTCTTTCACAATATTGAACACCATGAGTTCACCAGCATTCAGAGTCACGGGGTATTCGACTCTGATACATTTTTGTGTTGTCTGTACTGATATAAAGTCAGTATGAAGGGAATCTTTATGCAAACAAAACACACACTTGCAACTGTTATCACTAGCCTACTTCTGTTAACCGCTTGTGACAGCGACAATGACCAACAAGCGGTCAATCTCAACGATCAAAGCATTACCGATGTCTACACCAAACGCCTATTTCTCGGCGGAGGGCACCTAACTGCCTGTTCCTCAATGGCACCGGATGAATGCAATGATTGGGATGAAGTTCGCACTACGCTATTTGCCGACATCGAAGACTCTGCAATTCGCTCTCCGCAATCCGAAATGGTCTCTATTTCAAATCAATATGTAACGCGCGTGCTTAGCACCAGCGCTTGGCAAAGTGAACCTGAATGGCAAAGCGCCCTTGATAACACGTTCCAAGCCTTGCAAACTGATAACCCCTCTCTCGAGTACGACTCTTGGGATGCGTTTAAATCTGCATTTATCAGCGTACCAGCCGCACGTGTCAACACTGATATCGACGGCAATGAGCTGACGGCGACTACCTGTGGTACAGCTCATCCTCTGATCAATGGGACGCCTTGCACTACCTAAAATGGACGATGGTGTGATTCAATACACGCCTAACTCCACCAATCTTGCCTTGCTGCTAGATGTATTTGCAGGAAACAGCACCATTACAGCGGCAGTCAATACGCTAGAGGAGAACAAGCTATATTCTTATATCGATTTGGTGAACGCACTATCGCCATCCTTTAACTCTCTTGCTATTGAAAATCAATATCGTCTTCTTAGAGCATTACGCAATGATGTTTCCTACCAACGTCCGATCGAGCGAGTCTCGCTCTCGGATACCTATAGCGAGGACTCTATCAACGCCTATCAAGCTTTTGTTTCTCTCGCCTCGGAAAACAAGCCAGAGGGCGAGAAACCGACAGTCCTAGTCATGACCTCATCGTCGAACAACAACTACGACGCAGTCGATGTCTACCTAGAAATTTTTGCTCAGGCAGGCGCGAATAGTGTATGGCTTCCGATCGATCGAGCCTATCGACAAGCTGTAGACGATGGCCGCTGTGAAGACCTACAGCTTTACCACGACATCTACGCTGGCAAACCCCATCAGGATATCTATTTCCCTGATTACGCCGCGATTAAACAGCAAGCATGTGAAGCACCGTCAAGCCTGCTGGAACTCATTGCGTCTGCTGATGGCCTGTTTATTAACGGAGGAAGTCAAAGTCGAAGCTTAAACAGCCTTATTACCGATCTTGGCGACAGTGAAGAAATGGCGCTGATCCGTCAGCGCTACGAAGAAGGCAAGTTGTTGGTGGGTGGTAGCAGTGCGGGTACCGCAGTCATGACCGGAGGTAAATTAGACGCTAATGCTAACACTAATCCTATGATTGACGGTGGCACCAACTACGATGTTCTCGTTGACGGCTATCCATCAAGTGCTTATGTGGAAACCGGTGGACTTGGGTTATTCCCATTAGGGGTTACCGATACCCATTTCTCTGAGCGTGCCAGAGAAACTCGCTTGATTACACTGCTGCAACAGCAACAAACTCGATTTGGGTTTGGTGTTGACGAGACCACCGCATTGATCGTGAAACAGGAAGTCGGAAACCAAGAAAAATCCCCGATCTCAATGTCTGTTGTCGGCGCTGGCGGTGTTTATATCATCGATATGGTAGACAGTTCCGTTGTGGAGACGCAACCATTATGGATTACGGATGTTAAGACCCACTTCTTGCGCGAAGGCGACATACTCGAAGTGGACATGCCTGAGCTAACCTACGACATTCGATTTAGCGAACAATCTTCTTCCAACGAAATCGATGAGAAGGTCGAACCGCTAACTAACGATGACATTTTATACACCAAGCAAGACAACTACCGCTATCTAGCTCAACAAATGATCGATGCTAAAGCCAGCATGGCGGAAGGCACCAGCTACGAAAGTAATCCAACCTACACTGTCACGCTCAAACGCGGTAGCCAATCAAAAGCAGTCACTAATCAAGAAGGTGATAGCTCGTATCAATCAGTCATGGTCGATATTGCCTATGAGTACTAATTTATTGCTTAAATAACACCGTAAGAGCCACTTCGTTGTGGCTCTTTTTTCAAACTGGAATGCTAAAAACTGGAAAATCACTGCTAACCGCTTACAATGCACGACTCAACCGATAGCAAGAGTATGCATTTATGATCCTGATTACACCTTCAATACCCTCAACACTATGCCGCGCCAAGAACTAGAAGAGTTCGCTGCGCGTATGATCAGCCGCATGGTACCTGAAGATGTGATGACTGAGCTTTTCACCTTCGATCAGGAAGAAGTGGATAACGAAGAACGCATGCTAACGACACAACTAGACGCTATCTTAAGAATGACGGCAATTGCGCTTTGCGAAATCCAGCAAGCATTTGACGATTCGGACAATGCGAGTCAGAACAGTGAGCGTATGACGCGTCTCGTTCTATGGCACTTTTATGCGGTTTCCTTCAACTTGGAAAGCGCCATCCCATTGCAAACACATTGCAACCACGTTGAAGTCCTGTTGAATAATAGGCCGAAGGATGTTCTAGGCTGGGTGAAGACGCTCAATGATTTATTGCACTCTTACGCAGAGCTCAATGCAAAAAAATAAACATCATCTGTACTGTAAATAGTAGAAACTGAATCGATCCTTCCTAACCTAATTTGAATACTGTTGTTGCCTTTGGTGGTGGCAACAACTCTTCGCTAATTAGGAAATAGGAAGGCCGCAATATGTATTCGGATTTGCTTGAATCACAGCACACAACAAAATCGCAGCAACCACCAACAACGAAGCGTCGCGATACTCCTTCTAAACCTTTGTTAGACAAACGAGCAGACGCAGATAACATCACCACAGCTCAACGCCAATCTCACCTCGTAGACAATCGTCTGACGAATGTGGTGAGTGCGCCTATTCAACGTCAGTCAAACCAAGCTTCTCAGCCAAAGCTATCAACAAATAATGTCCTACAAAAAGCTAGAGTACCGAATGGATTCGATCCTGACGCGTGGGAAAGCCTCGCCCCTCACGCCCAAGCAGTCTACAAGCTTATCGCCCAATCCCCCAATTTCGATATCCTTCGTTATGACATGGGTGAAAGCAAGCTCATTGCCGAATGCGCCAACCTTGGTATGGCACTAGAGCTAGCAGATAAATCCGTTAAATCACTAACCGATTACGCGACCATGGTTAACCAAAATGCCGCCAAAGCAAAAGCAGTGGCCAAACAAGTCGTTGGTTTTGGCCTTGGTGTTGGAACATCGATTGGTGGAATGGCTCTCAAACCCGTTGCAAATGGTGTGGGAAACCATTTGGCTGGACGGGCGGTCAACGCGGGTATCAGTGTGACCGGAACAGGGGTTAAGAAGGTGAGCCAATGGGGGGCAGGTAAAGTCACCGGTAAAAAGGTTGGATCAGAAGATATGGACATTGCTGAAACTCTAAGAAAAAACACCGGCAAAGCTGTACACAACAGAGGGAGCGCGAAAGAGTGGATAGCAGAAAAGGCTCAGGATGCCTGGATGATAAGTATTGGGTAGCTGGTAGTTTTGCACCTGTCTTACTAACAACACTACTTACCGCAACATCAGTACTAACCGGTGGCTTAGCTTTAATTCCAGGGTTGGCCATTTCTGGCTTGATGGCAGCGACCAAAGCCGCTGTCGAGGTAGATAAAGTAGACCATATTGAGCGAAAGCTGCTTATGCAAGGAGAACCTAAACTGCGTGGAATACTGAAAGATATCGGTCTCGCCTACGTGCTTTTTAACAACTGTAGATTTGGTAATGAGGACAAAATCATACAAGTGAAAAAATCCATGTTAGATTCGCACACGATCGTTCAGCACGCGGTTGATCATTTAGCATCACAATAATACTCTCCTTTATTCACCGTGTTCTTTCACCCCCTGATGTCATTGATACTTACATCAGTGACATCGCAAACTCCCTCATATGCCGAGCATTGTCGGCGCTGTCTGCATCGCCACAAGTTGTGCCGTAGTACTTGATATCTGGCGACGAATATATGGGTAGTGACTTATCCGCATAAGTCATCACAGTGCCCGCCTCACGACACAAAGCACCAAAGGCGTAAGGCTTTATGAAGGGATGGAATTCGGGTAACAGCATACCTTTTAGCCAATGAATGGGCTCATCGTTGTGCCATGCCCAAGCTAAATGACCCAGTTCATGCTCTAAAATGGCATCACGGCATCTGCGGTCATTACAAAAAACTACGACTAAAATTCAAATGTGCTTCGCCTACGAACCCGCCTCTCCCAAAAGCATGGCCTTCAGGTAGAATGAGTCCATAGTATCGACCTTTCTTCTGCATCGGTTTCAAGGTCGCTCCCCCTACGGTGTCGATTAATTGCTTATGTAAACGGCCAGTATCATGACTTTCAAAGTCCTTGAGGTTAATTCGAGTGATGTATGCAATCGTTCGCCTCATTGGTACACAAGAGTTGTCGAGCACTAAGTTTGAATAGTCGACATATTCTTGAAGTCTTTCATCACTGACAAAGTCGCCAGTAAAAAAGTGGATCGGTGTTTCCACCTTTTCCATCACCTCACAGCTTGGCATAGTAAGCTCCTCTCCGCTGCGTTTTCCTAAAAAGAACAACGCACACACTCCCACAAGACCACCAATAACAGCCAATTTTTTATTCATTCCAAAACCCGGCAAAATACGGAACTCCCACTCACTCATTAATCACACAGTTGCACATAACAAAACCGGTTTTCAATATCCAAATATCCCTATTCAAACTATTGCGAGCGATATCAACGTTGATATCTGGTCTATTCTATAGACACACGCTAACGCAACAGGAAAGAGTGGCTAGTCAGAAGGAGATATCATCGTGAATGAAATAGAGATCAAGCTTGAGAGGCCTAGGGTAGAAATGTTATTTAGCCGCTATCGAGAGTTGATTGGTGAAGACTATATGGGATATCGCAATCACGTTTATCGAACCATCACCTACGCCTTGCATTTTCTTGATAATGCAGAAGAGTATGAACAAATAGTAGAAACCGCTTTTGTCTACCACGACATTGGTCTGTGGACAGATCACGAACTCGCTTATCTTGAACCCTCGGAAGCAGTCGCGCTTGCCGATAATGCGGAGTATGGTTGGGGATTAGATCCCGAGTTGCTGCGAGGTGCCATTCACTGGCACCACAAAATCACCCCTTATAAAGCAAGCATCAAAAAGTCATTGAAGCCTGCCGTAAAGCTGACTGGATTGATGCGTCAAAAGGTATGGTTCGCAAAGGGCTGAGTAAAGAAGCCATTGCAAAAGTAGAGTCAGCGTTTCCCAATCACGGTTTTCACGACACACTCCTTCGTCTCGCGAAAGACTATGGCGGATCGACACTGGTCGGTGGCATCAAGGTCACACGAGGTATTGTCAAATGGTGATGGTAACTCGAGGCCATATGATACACCTAGATTAGGACTCACACCGCCAACAACGCCGAGGTACAGTAATTAATCCAACAGCCAATCGATGGCGTCTTGATAACTTCCACAAGACGCCATATCTCCAGCAATAAACCAGCTACCTAATTTGCTCTCAAGGTTCTGTCACTTCGCTCCAAACCAATCGCAATACCATGACGTTTTTTACTCATATCAGTGCCCTATTTTGACTACCTAGCTCAACCACAGAGCAAATCTCAATTCAGAATTTTGACATCGTAGTCAAGTTTCGATAACTCCAATGCGAACAGCCCCGTCCTCACAGAAAATGCGATAGGAGAACAGACATCGGTTAGTGCTTCAATATAAATGCGGCAACTATTACAAAAGCCAAACTCCTTATTTTAAGCCGCATTTATACCTAAAATGAGGATGCAACAAATCGTTAGGCAACACAATGACAGGAGCTAACCATGACTATGAATCATAAAGCGCAGCAACTTCTCCAACATCTTTGTCGCCAATATGACCGTGTATCCTCAAAGTACCAGTCAGAGCCATTTCCGGTTTTTGCGGAAACATTCAAAAGCGAGTTTGGTTATTGCTTGGTAAGAAGCCCAGCCGGAAGCCAACGGTTTAGCATTGTGTCAGTGAACTTTACCCCTGAAGCCAGAGGCCAAGGTGTACTTACCCAGTTCATTCAATACATCAAAAATAACCCATACCACTATCAAGGTGTTGAAGTAGAAATTATCGAAAACCAAGGTCTAGCCTCTAAGCTTCTATCACTTGGTTGGCAATATAAATCTGTACTCAACCGATGGTTGTTTGCTAAGAAGCCAACGCTGGTTCATAACTTTTAAGGGAGCTGGTTCGCAGTTATAGCACGGTCAAAAAGCATTCAATTGATTTCTATACGTGATAAATGTCTAACTCTTTGTTTTTGTATAATTCAATAACAGCATCCACAACCTTTGTATCAAAAAGGGTGCCCTTTCCTTCCGCTATCGTATCTATTGCTTTCGGCAAACCTGGGGCAAGGCGATAAGTCGATGTGACGACATTGAATCAATAACATCTGCTACCGCAATAATACGGGCTTCCAATATAATTTCTTCCCCCTTCAACCCTCTTGGATAACCAGAACCATCTAAACGTTCGTGATGTTGCTCAATCATATCTTTTATTGGCCAGCTAAACTTGATTCCTTCGAAGAACCTCCCGCCAATTTCCGAGTGGAGCTTGATCAATGCATACTCTTCATTCAATAGTTTCGTAGGCTTTGTCAGTATTTCGGAAGGTGTCCCAATTTTTCCGATATCATGTAGAAGTGCACCCAATGATAGACCCGCTGTATCGTGCGCGGATAAGTGCAATTTTGACGCTATCTTTTTAGATAAGACAGATACATTCTTTCCATGACCCGCAGTGTATGGATCTCTCGCTTCGAGAGCGCTGATTAATACTCTAATGGTATCATTGAGAACCATTTGCTCAGTTAGCTCAGCTTCTTTCTCTCTGGTAATGTCAGTGACAACACTATTCCACCTTACAAGCCCACTCTCAGTTACCTTTGGGTTGCCGTAACCTCTGAGCCACTTAACTTTATGAGACTTAGGCGGTATTATTCGCCAATCACATTTCCACGCTTTCAGTTGAGTAGCCGATTGATTTATCGTCTCGGCGAGGCTATCTATATCCTCATGATGGACCATATTCCATAGCACATTGATGTCACTGCCTATAATTTCGTCACTAACTTCCCAGATTAGTTTACAGCTTTCGCTCATGTACTCGATATTATCACTACCGTTTTTATCTAAGGTGTAAATTAATACAGCAGCAGGCAAAGTATGACATAGATCGTTTAATAGTTGGGCAGAGTTAAGGCTTTATTCATTGTTATTATATTATTGATTCACAATAACGGCACATTCTAGTTACATTGTTCATCAATGCAAGTTACTTTGGTACGTCAAGCCCTCACCAACAAAAAACCCAAGTTAAATAAACTAAAGGTCATATAAAATAATCGCTATTGAGTGCTGACGACCGAAACTCAATGACCAAAAATTGATTATTTTTCACACAAAGCGACTATCTCACACCAAACAATTTATAAAATCATCTTCTCGCAAAGACAAATATTTGACGTTTATCACGCATTTATTAAAAACATAAAAACGTGAAGCTAACGGTCTGAAATAATACAGTTGCGCCCAGCTTTTTTAGCTTCATATAAATGCGAATCTAATCTATGCATGAAACTCTTGAGGTCTTCACCAGACTTTACTGTGCTTACGCCTAAGCTTATCGTCACCTTTAAGTCGGAAGAGAACAGATGTTGCTCGATAGCTCTTCTTAGTCGTTCCGCGATAAAGGTAGCTTCGTCTAAACCGGTCTCCGGACAAATAACTAAAAACTCCTCGCCTCCCCAACGACCTAACCTATCTGTAGTTCGTAATTGGTCTTGTGAGATACTAGCGACTGCAATCAACACCTCATCGCCAACGCCATGCCCATGAACATCGTTAATCGCTTTAAAATAATCGACGTCAAACATGATTAGGCTAAACGTCGTTCCATCGCGAGTAAAACGATAAAACTCTTCATTAGAAATCTGATCGATTTTTCTACGATTAAATAACTGAGTGAGCTGATCTTTGGCCGCAAGGTGTTCTAGTTCTTTGTTTTTTCGGTACAACTCTTGCTCAGTCAACTGCAGCACTTCTTTGGCAATAGCGCCTATTTCATTATTAGGAAACTGCCCAAGATCATAAGTCGTTTCACCATGCAAAACCCTCGACACGTATGCCTTTAGGTTCAGCATAGACTTGGAGAGTTCATTTGCGAGTGTATGGCTAAGTAAAAAAAGCAGAGCAGCACCTAGGATGCTCATCAACATTATTGATTTGGTTAATTGCCCCAAAATTGGCTCAAAGACTTCGTTAGACGATACTGTGGTAAACAATGTCCAGCCTAAGTCATCTACTGTCGAGTACGCTGCGAGCTTATGACCTTCTATGGCATCAAACTCCAGAATCGAGTTTGTTGACGATGCCAATACAAAATCAAACGGAAGAGGCTTGTCAATTTTATCTGGATCGGGGTGTATAATGACTCTACCTTCTCGATCAACAATAAAACTCACTGATGTTTTGTACTTAGCTGCCTGACGATCTAGCAAGGCTTTCAGTACAGATAAAGCACTATCTATGGCAAAAACCCCACGCTGCCCACTCGCACTTTCAAACGATTTTCCCGTTGTGATTAGCCATTCATTGTTCAAAGCATCACGATAAGGCAGCCCGGTAACTACCGTATCAGACTCCATACTTTGAACGTACCAAGGCCTATTTGTCACATCAAACCCTGCTGGAGGAGAATAGTTGTTTATTAAGAGTTCGCCATTCGCGTATCCAACGTATATATGGGTAATTTTCGCATTTGCCTGTTGAATCGTATCCAGATAGTTTAAGAGGCGCACCTTTGTGGCGTCATCATATTTAGAAGCATTTTGAACAAAGCTGAGATTGGCAAGGCCATCTACTAGATGCTGAACTTCTGTAAAGTGACCGGTAATAATATGGTTCGTTGCAGTGTTATGAAGTCTCAATACCTCTAAGGCTCTCGACTCTTCTGTTTGGTAGAAATGATAACCTTGGTTCAAACCGAGGCATAAGAGCACAACACTAGAATACAAGAGACTCTTCTGAAGAATTTGCGCTCTAACACTACTCATGACCCACCTTAACTGGAGTTGTTTTACATAGTATTGTAGCGATCCTTTGAGCAATCAACCCAAGCCTCAGATGAGGGCAAGTATGTAATGTCTCACCCAACAATTCTTCGAAGGCGTATCATTCCAATAGATAGCTTTTGAAATGGAGGGTAATTTGAGACCGCTAATTGTTCATAAAAATCTATTCTCTATGTAGCCTCAACCGGCGACTCTTTGACGTTAAACAATATCGCATAGAACAGCGGAATAACGACAAGTGTGAGGATGGTTGCAAAGAATAAGCCAAACATAATTGTCACAGCCATACTCTTGAAAAACGGATCAACCAATAGAGGCGCTACCCCTAGTATGGTCGTAAACGCACCGAGCAGAACGGGCTTAGCCCGACTCAGTGAGGCTTCAACTATCGCACTGTATGGCTGTTTACCCGACGCTATTTCCATATCAGCTTGGTCTACCAATACGATTGCGTTTTTAACCATCATTCCGATTAAGCTCAAGAAGCCCAGTATCGCCATGAATTCAAATGGCGTCTGAAAAGCAATGAGCCCGACCGTTACGCCAATTACGGCAAGTGGAACCGTCATCCAAATAACCAACGGCTGACGCAGTGCATTAAACATGAAGATAACAGCCAATATCATTGCTGCGAAGCCATAGGGAGCAGAAGCTGCCAAACCGGCGTTTGCATCTTTGGATGCTTTGTATTCTCCATACCACATCAGCTCATAGCCCGGAGGTAGTTCGATTGCTTCGATGTCCTGACGCACGCCGGAAAAAGCAGCGGACGTTGCAATTCCTGGCTTTGGATCGGCTTGCACTAAAATAGTAGGAACACGATTTATTCGGCGTAAAATTGCATCCTGAAATACGACGTCTACTGAGTCAACTAATTGGCTAACCGGTATAAAGCTGTTGGATTGCGCACTGTATACAGAGGTATTTTCTATTGATCTCTCTTGGTTACGCTCTTCTTCGGGAGCGCGCACGACTATCGGTATCAAGTCATTGCCTTCTCTAAAAGCACCGACATTACGACCAGTGAGTGTTTGAGCGAGTGCTGAGTTAATTTCAATGTTGGTTAAGCCATATCGCTGCGCCTCCGAGTCGGAAAAAACAGGTTGAAGCACTGGGACTTGTTGTCGCCAATCATCCTGCACAGCAATCAAATTCGGGTCGCTATTCATGATTGCCTTAGCTTGCTCGGCCAATCCCCTCAGTACGGCACTATCAGGTCCCTTAAAACCTGCTTCAATTTTTTTTGCCGCCACCCCGACCCAGCATGAACTTCCATACTTTGATAGAAGCATCTGCATATTTAAAACTCAACTCTGTTTGCAACTCTTCCACGATAGAAGTTATCTTGGTGTAATCATCTATATCAATCAAAAGTTGCCCGTAGCTCGGGTTTCTAGCTTCAGGAGAGTAAGTGAGCATAAATCTTAGGCCACCACCACCTATGAAACTCGTGACATTCGTTACCCCTGCTTTCTGCTTAACGTCTTTTTCTATTTCAGAAACCACTGAAGAAGTGCGCTGTATATCAGAGCCCTGAGGTAAATAAACATCGACAACAAATTGCGGTCGCTGCGAATCAGGCATAAACCCGGGCGGAACGAACTGAGTTCCCCAAATGCTGGCCACCAAAGCAACTAAAATGACTGCACAACTTACAATTCGGTGGCCTAAAACCCAGACCAAAACTGACTTATAAGTGGAGACCAAAATCGAAGGTTCAGCACGTTTATTACCCACTTTAACCTTAAGGAAGTCATGGCAAAGTAAAGGTGTGACAGTTACCGCGAACAACCAACTGAGGAACATTGAGTAGAGAATTACCCAAAACAGAGACCCAGCATATTCACCCATATCCGAGGGTGACAATCCGATAGCGCTAAAGGCAAATATGCCCACAATCGTTCCACCTAACAGTGGCCATTTGGTTGTATCGACTACCTCAGAAACAATGGCTTCCCTATCCGCATCAGGTTCTGTTTTAACCTTTCTAATGCACCGTCCGTTACTACAATGGCATTATCCACCAGCATTCCCAAAGCAATGATAAGCGCTCCGAGGGAAATACGTTGCATTGCAATATCTTCTATATACATGACGCAGAGCGTGCCAGCGACGGTAACAACAAGCACAAATCCAATGATGATCCCTGAACGAACACCCATAAACAAAAGCAGCACAACGAAAACAATGGCCACTGCTGCAATAAGGTTGTCAATAAAGTTAGCCACAGACGCTTTTACAGAGTCCGATTGCAAAGATATTGGATGAAGCTCTATCCCCCAAGGCCTTTGCGACTCTAACTCGGCAAGACGCTTTTTGACGGCATCGCCCATCTCTACAACATTGCCCCCGGTGAGATTTGATATACCGAAACCAACTGCACGCTGTCCGTTATACCTCATTAGGAAGCTCGGGGGAGTCTGATACCCTTGTGTAATTGTCGCTATATCCCCGAGTGTGACTACAACACCGTTAGAACCAAGAGCTAGTTGTAAATTGGTTAAATCATCAAAAGTTGTTAACCCCGACTTCGGAATCACAGGGATCGTATTTGTGCCGTTATACAGCGAGCCTGCCACAGCGACTGTGCTTTGTTTTTGAAGTACCTGAACAACCGTATCCATTGGAATTCCAAACTCTTTGAGTCTATCGCTTCCAATTTCAACGAAAATTGTGCTTTGGCGTTCAGCAGCGTAGCGGCTTTTGCAACCCCCGGCACTAAAACCAGTTCACGTCTGAGTCCATCAACGTAATCTTGTAGTTGCTTATCGGTAAAACCCTCTCCCGTCACCGCGAAAAATAGCGCATAAACATCAGAAAAATCGTCATTGACTATTGAGGGGCCAGAACCAGGTGGCAACTGACGCTGTGCGTCAGCAACTTTTCTCCTTAACTTATCCCAAACTTGTTGCAGCTCAGCCCCTGTTTTAGAGAAATCCAGTTTTATCTCTACCGTCACTTCAGAACGCCCTTGTAGAGATACAGACTTCACTTCCTTTAGCTCTTGCAGTGATTGAACCGCACCTTCTATCACGTCACTAACCTCGTCAGATACCTCCTGTGCGGTTGCGCCTGGGTATGGAGTGATAATGACGGCTTGTCGGATGACAAACTCTGGGTCTTCGAAACGTCCCAACTTTGAGTAGCTTATATAGCCACCCACCAAAATGAGCAATATAAGTATCCAGACGCTTGTTCGTTTGGCGATCGTATATCGAGCAATATCCATTTCAGTCACCGCCCTAATCTACGTATGGTCTAACAAGCGTCGACTCTGTCATAGATGACACTCCAGCAATGACTACTTGCTCACCTTCACTGACATTGTCCTTGATGACGACTCTATCGTTATAGACAGTGCCCAATTCGACGAAACGTTTCTCAACTCTATTGTTCCCCGATACTACCCACACAAACTGCTGTCCCTGATTATCGGGCACAACCGCAGATAACGGTATGGTAACGATCCTCTCTAACGTGCTGCTAGTATCGGTCGGTGCAGGAAAGACTCTCACAGACATGCCGGGTAACACCCGATAACCTTTTAAGTCGTCAAAACCAAGTACAACCGAATAGGTTTGCGAGCTACGATCAGCTTGCGTTGAGTATGTTTGAAGTGTGAGGTCAAACGTGTCGTCAGGTATTGCAGCCAATGTCGCAAGCGCTTTTGTGTTCCTTACTCCAGACAGCATGACTCGGTTAGGGATATTGATTTCTACCTCTAGATTATCCACATCCTGCAATGTCATGATGGCTTGATTAGCTTGAACTTGAGTGAAGCTCTCCACTATTTTCTCGCCGATGACACCGTCGAATGGCGCAACCAGTTTTGTGTATTCCACGCGTTCTCTAGCATCCTGTGCTTTGTTTGATGCTAAATTGAGCTTTGTTCTGAGAGCATCTAGATCAGCTTTTGAAATAGCTTGTGTCTTGTCGAATACAGCTTTTGCTCGTTTGAATTCTTGCGACGCTTTGTTGAGTTCAAGTTCAGCATCTTTCAAAGCGCTCTTTGCCTCTCTGTCATCAAGCTGAGCTAGTTCTTGACCTTTAGTCACACTGTCGCCTTCAGAAACGAGGATGGATTCAATTCTTCCTCCCACTCGAAATGCCAAATCAGCTCTTTGGGACGCCTGCACTACACCGTTGAAGACCAAATCTGAAGGTGTCTGAATTGTTAAGGTTTCAACCAAGACAGGTCGAATAACAGGAGCTTCACTTACCTTTTCCGCTTCTTGTTTACAACCAACAGTGGCTAACATCAAAAACGATACAGCAAGGGCATACCTACGCCATCTAAAAGATACCTTCAGCTCACGACACAACATATCGTTCTCCATTTCACTGATTTATCGAATGAGTTTTTAACGCAAAATTGTTACGCATGTAGAAGATTAAGAGTGCACTTTCCAAATCAACCCGCTCACACGTCTGCTTAATCTACATTCTAGGCGATACATGATTCTTTGAATGAAATTTATGGCAATGAAAGCGAAACAAGTACGTGTGCTGGCGCTCAAAGATTCTAAACTTCATAGCTTAGCTCTCTTTAGCAGTGATACAGCGACGACTATATACACCAACGCTCCTCACGTTTTCGATTTACATGGAACCTCACCCTCCTTAGGCTAGCAGCCTTAAAAGGGACAAATTACAGTGATGTTAGCAAGGTTAAATACGGGGGTTTATTAAAGCTAATCGCGTTCTCAAAAAGCAAGGAGAGCAACGGTTGACTCGGGTTCTATTGCACCACTATCAGTTATTTGTTTAGCAGCGAGATGTAGGAATGGGACTACTGTAATTGACTGTTGTAGCCGAAGATGTCGTAAATTGTACATTTAGTTTCAACAGATTACGTAAAAAAGCCGTGAATTAGATCATAATTTTTCGTGCTACTTCTATTAATATTTTGTCATAATATTAGCATTTGTTTATATTACGCAACAAATTAATAAATAGAAAGTAATGTAAATGTCAGTTCAATCTTCTTCAGAGCGCGAAACTATACTGCAAAAAGACCAACAACTCGTGTCCACAACCAATCTACAAGGTGTCATTACCTATAGTAATGAAGCCTTTGCGCAGGTTGCGGAGTACACGGTTGATGAGTTGTTAGGACAGAATCACAATATTGTTCGTCATAGCGATATGCCCAAGATCGCTTTTGCTGACATGTGGCGAAACCTAAAACAAGGCAAAGCTTGGCGAGGAATTGTAAAGAATAAAACAAAATCCAACGGCTACTATTGGGTCGACGCCTATGTCACACCAATCTATGAAAACAATCAAATCGTAGGCTATCAATCTGTCCGAGTCAGACCGAAAACCGAGTGGGTGACGATTGCCGAAAAAGCGTATCGTAAGTTGCTCAAAGCAGAAAAGTCAGGTGAACGTCGGTCGATTCAATTGGGAGATACGTTACGTTATGCAATGTTGCTTGGCGCTGTATCCGCTCCCCTCATCACTCATTTAGCTGACTTAGGTAATAGTGCGAGCTTGTTGGCGAGTCTACTTCCAATCTCCGTGCTAAGCCTACTGTTTCGCCAAGAGTTAGTTGATACTCCTTTAAAACTGAAAAAGCTTCAGAATGAATATGACAGTATCAGTCGATTGGTATTCTCCGGCGACGATAAGTTTTCTGTGGCCGATTTTCATTTAAAACTGATGTCAGCCCGAATTCGCACAGTATTAGGTCGAATGACGGACTCTGCGAAGCCACTACAAAAGCTGTCAGACGACCTTAGCGCGACGTCTTACCAACTCACTGATGCGCTGGAACAACAGACCAAAGATATCCTTCAAGTTCGTCAAGCCACCGAAGAGGTCGAGACTTCAGCCAATGACGTCTCCTCTATGACGCAGGAAGCACATCAAATAGTTGATGTAACCTTAAATACATGTTCTGAGGCACAGCAAAGTATCCGCCAAACGCACAGCAATCTTGAACGCTTAGGTATTCAAGCGGAAAAGGCGACAAGCACGACTTACCAATTGAGTGAACAAGCCCATGACGTTAGCCAAATGATGGAAGAAATTGGCGGTATTGCTGAGCAAACCAACTTATTAGCACTCAATGCCGCCATTGAGGCCGCACGAGCTGGTGAGCAAGGTCGTGGTTTTGCAGTAGTCGCAGACGAAGTTCGCGCACTATCAGGGCGAACAACAAATGCGACAGTAAAGATCAAAGATAGTATTGAAGCTATGCTAAGTACGATTGAAGGGTGGCAGACAGATATTATCGAAAATCAAAAGCAAACCAATGCCTGTAGCAAAGTTGCTGAGGAGAGTACTCAACGTTTGTCGGAAGTTGAGTCACTGATGACAATGATGAATAAACTGATGCAGGATGTGGAAGACTCTGCAGATAAGCAACGCCAGCTATCTACAAATGTTAATACACACATTCAGTCAATTGCTTCGACAGCGGAGCAAAACCTTGCAGCGACGCATTCCGTGAAACAAAACGCGCTACACCTCAAAGGACAAGTCGGCGAATTTTATCATTTAGCTAAGCGCTTCGAAGACTAATAACAATGGCATACCATAACTTGTGAATCCACAGTGTTAAACGTTTCGAACTAGTAACTTCTAGAGCCTGATTTGGATAATTCGTCAAAATCAGGCCTCTTAGTGCATTGCATTTAATATTACTCGACATGTTGCCCCACGAGGGCAATACATGATCGGCATCTTCAACCAATAACTGATGGTCATTTCTGTTGTCGGCAGAAGGTTTTGTTACCTAATTCCAACCCAATCAGATTATTGCGTTCAAACTAGAGGCCTTCATTCGTTAATCCTGATTTCATCCACAAACTTCAATTTCAAAGTAGCTCGAGAGATCTATCTCATTTCAGAGCAACATTCGACGCCCTTGATTGAAAATTAATTAAATAGGCACTTTTTTGTCGAAAACAGTGCCTATCTACCAGATAGTGTTACCTCACTTTATTTTTTGAAACTGTGTTATCAATCTTTGAAGGTTTTCTAGGCTACCGACCAATTCACCCGATCGGCTCACGGACAATCCGCTCATTCTATAGTTGTCCTCTGACAAACTTTGTATGGACGATACATTATTGTTTATGGCGGCGGTTACGGTTGCTTGTTGGTCAACAGCGACAGCGATTTGATTACTAGTATTCGAAACATCACTCAGCATTTGATACACCTTTTGCAATACCTGACCAGTATCTTCCGCTCGCTCCCCACAAATCTTAGATAAATTACCTCCATTCTCCATCGCGAGCACGGCATCGTTTGCAGTTGCTTGTAATTGCGAGATCATGTTACGTATCTCTCCCGTAGACGCTTGAGTCATGGAGGCAAGTTTTCTCACTTCATCCGCAACGACAGCAAAACCTCTCCCTTGCTCACCAGCTCGAGCCGCTTCAATAGCCGCATTCAAAGCCAGAAGGTTTGTTTGCTCAGCTATACCGCCGATGACTTCTAGGATTGACTCGATCTGGTGACTGCTTTCAGATAAATCCCCTATCACCTTCTTCGCTTCGGTCAGCTCGTGATTTAATTTAGTAATCGACTGAATCGTCAATTCCACATTTTGGGTTCCTTGATGAGCAAGTAAGTCTACTTGCTCAACAAGATTTGAAGCCTCTTGAGCGCTATTCGCAACGTCCCTAATCGAATGTGTCATTTCCTCCATAGCTGTCGCCAACGAATCGGTCTCTGCACTTTGCTTATGCAGGTTTTCCTTGATTTTCTCTTGACTTTTCAACTCATTTTTAGAGCTTTGATAAATTTTTTGAGACGTTTCAGAAGAGCGCGCGACAACTGCCCGAAGTTCGGCTTTTGACTTCAAAAGAGCCAACTCTATCAAAGAATAATCATCATTTCGGCCTATATAAATCAGCTCCATTAATCTATTGTTATATATTTCAGAAGCCAAATCCTTCACCTTTTTATAGCATTTTTCCGAATAGATTTCGTTGCCCATAAAGGTAAATAGAGCTATAAAATTCAATGCTAGAGCTAACGTTGATGAACCACCGACAGCCAATATTAAACTTCCGATGGAGATCATAATCACAGATAGTATCCTAAGCCATAAAAAGCTAAATCTTGGCAATGATAACCTATTTACCTTCCCTTCCTTTGACAAACGGCCATATATATTTTCTGCTCTCTTTACCCATTTACGTTCTGGCTTTGAACGGACGGATTGAAATTCTATAATTTTCCCATTCAAACCTGTTATAGGGGTAATAAATGCAGATACCCAGTAGAACCCACCACCTTTTCTCGCATTCTTAACCAACCCCATCCAACTCTTATTTGATTGAATAGCATCCCACATTTGTGCAAAAGCAGCCTTTGGCATATCTGAATGGCGAACTATGTTGTGATGATTGGACAGTAACTCTTCTTGAGAATATCCCGCTATTTTGCAAAACGAATCATTAGCGTATGTAACTGTACTATCAGGTGTGGTTGTCGATATCAGATTCAAGTCATCTGCATATTGTATTTCATTATCTTTATGTATCATAACTTCTACCATAAAAGTCATTTGCTAATAAATACTAACCTTATAAATTTTGTATTAAAAAGAGCGATTAGAGGTTAGCATTTCCCTACTGTCATCAAAATCATTCCTAATTTCGACAAATTTATCAATATTGCACAGAAGTTTTTCTACGCAAACTGGATCAAACAGTTTCTTTGAGTTTCTGATAAAAAACTTCTTTACTTCAGTTAAACTCCATGAGTCCTTATATGCCCTTTTACTTAAGAGGGCGTCAAAAACATCTGCAACCGTTACTATTCTCGACTCTAGTGGGATAGCTTGCCCGACTAAACCATCAGGATATCCTGAGCCATCAAAAGCCTCATGGTGCGACCTAATAATATTTTTTAAAAACATAATATCTTCAGATTGACCATTCTTAATTTTTGAAATCGCTATTACATTATCGATTATTTCCTCTCCATATATTGGGTGCATGTTCATGATAGACCTTTCCTTATCTGAAAAAACCGCATTACTAAAAAGTACGGCATCAGGTATGCGATATTTACCAATATCATGAAAGGGAGCGTAAAACTTAATTCTATGAATAAACTCCGTTGTTATTTCGGGGATGTCTTCAGCTAGTAGCCTAGCCAATAGTTCACTATACATACCCATTCTCTTCAAATGCTGGCTTGTTTCCGGGTCTCTGTGATGACCTATTTTAAGCGCTACATCTAATAATTGCTGGTAACTTTTTCTTTCATATATAACCTGCACAAACATAGAGGAAACCAGAGAAGCTAAGAAAATAAAATCCGACTTTATTTTTTCAGAGCTAAAGTACGATTTTTGTTTTGCGTTAAAGAATACAACACCAACAACTTTGTCATTGTCTACAATGGGAAATGAAAGACTGCTCATAAACCCTGCGTCGGTGAGCATTCTTATATGTTGAGTTTTTGGCATATCATTTAGATCATCAACAAACCTTATTTTTTTGTTATTGATAAGCTCACTTAAACTAGAACTAAGTAAAAGTCTAATTGGTTTGAACTCTATTACATTGCTTATTAACGATTCTTCAAACTCACTATGGTATGTGGAGAGTACGCCTTTATTAAATGCCGCTACAGATAATCTACCGAGTTGGGAGTGGAAAAACCTTGTATACGAGAACATTTCTTTTAATCTAATACTAAACTCTTCCTTACTTTGGCTTGTCATGTATAAATAGTTGTAATCCATTAAACCTCCTTATATGGTCCTACATGTATAACATTCGTTATTCAGCCGAATACAAACCTTCTATCTCCGCACAAACAAAATGTTAACAAGCAATGAGTTTATATGCTTTCTCGTAAGTAAAATATTTAATCGAGATCAATTTACCCTACTCTTAAAGACAAATTTGACTTGTTTACACGATTAAATATTTTTATGTATCTCAGCTCTTACAACATTTATTAAACTAATATTATATAA
Source organism: Vibrio maritimus (assembly GCA_000755425.1). Lineage (GTDB taxonomy): Bacteria > Pseudomonadota > Gammaproteobacteria > Enterobacterales > Vibrionaceae > Vibrio > Vibrio maritimus_A. The sequence continues at coordinate 571,285 of BBMT01000001.1, read as the reverse complement.
AATCATCTACTTACGAGCGCATGACGGTAAGTAATTATTTTTTACACGCTCTCAAGCGCATCAACTAGGTTACTAAAATGAAACTACTATAAAGTAGTAGCAAATCCGGTTCGAATACCAAAAACGACTTAAGGGTGCATGCTCTCCGAACCATTCATCTCTGAACGATCTAATGGCCTTAGAGATTAGTTTTATGAAATTGATTAAAAAATGACTGGTAAACACATTGACAAAATTAATAAAAATCAGCTTTGGCAACTGCAAACATGAGCAGTCACTAATATGCTACCAAATTGAAAAGTGGCTAAGAATAGAAGTACGAAAAGCTCTCATGGAAGGTAGCGTTGAAATATTTTGGGGCGGGGCGGATGGGATTAATACCTTTATAAACTTGTCGCATACTTGCTCAGTGGTCTATTTTGAGTAATGTGACTGCTAGTGTTCTGTTCTTCTTCCTCTTTCCCTATCAAATTAGTGGCAGAATAAAGGTAGCTAGTGCTAGGTTGAACAATGCCACCCTAGGAACGATTAATATAACTCGGTATTCGGACAACAGATCATTGCTGCGTTTCTTGCTTCAATGTTGACCAAAATCCATGCCACCCAAAACCTGCAAACCATGCGATCATGACACTATCGGGCGCCTCTAGAATTAATGACTTAATATCGGAAGCGCCAAATAACAGGTCTGCGCCAAATGCAACACTCAACGTTATCGCTACAGCGTACATTTCCCATTGCAGAAACCCGAGAGCGGAACTAGCAAACGCATTCACTAATTTAATCATTCCACTAGTTCCTGTTGCTCACTGGTCTGAGGGGGACGCGTAAGTTGCTCCCAATCGTTAGCAACAATCAATGCCATTGCTAATATGCAGAGTGAAGTCATGTCTAGATCTCTAACAATTGAAGTGAGTAATGCTTGGTCAGCCTATTCTAACATCAGAAGTTATATGTCGCGGTTGCACCTGCACGTTTGATTTCCTTTTCCATCACGCTTGACGCCTTCTTGAGCAATGGAACGGTGCACTTCTGCTGACACATCCCATTTATCTCCAAACGTACGGGATAGAATGGCACCAAAGCGAACGTTATTGAGGCCATTGAAGTTTTCTTTGGCGTAACCAAAATCCAGTTCTTGCGTGATATAAGGATTCAGTTCCCAAATTTTGGTCAACTCAAAAGACCCTTTTGCAGTCAATTGAAGGTATTGTGCGTTGTCATTAAGTCGATAAGTATGGTCGGCGATAAATGACCAATCGGGGTTTATAACCAAAGAGAGTGAGTTCAATATTTCATTGGCATCATCCCCTTCACCGCGAACATTTTGATCAAATCGGTTGTATCCAATAAACCAATCTACGCCCGTATCAAAAGTAAACTCGTAACCAATACTGGCATTCGTTTCCCAACTCTTGTTATCAAGAGCACGGGCACCCCATAAATTAAATACAAAGCCATCTAGGTAGCTACCAATCTCAGCGGTCGCTACGGCGCTATCAAAAGCATTACGGCCTTCTGAAATATAAGCTGACTGAATACCACCTGAAACATAAACACCCTGCGCACTAACCATAAATGGCATAACACAGAACAAGGAAAACCTTTTCACTTCTTTACCTCTGCTGTCTGAGCCTTATGAGAGAACATGGCTCACAGCTAATCAAAAATCTAACCGTATGGGCCGGCGATTAGACTATACACCTAGATAAGTACAAAGATAGGTTCTATATCGCTTTCAAATAGAAACGAGGTTTGAGAACAAAATATGAAGAACGCTAATGAAAGGTAACGTAAAGAGAATTTTTAAATCTGAAAGGAAATGAATACAAAAAATGCCCCTTTATCAACTTATCACTGCTCTAAGCATCGTAAGCCATAAAGAGGCACCTTATTTAAGCTATATCAGCAAGGTTAAGAGTATCTAAAGGTTACTCTTTACCAAATACGTTGTTTTCTTGCTCTTGTACACGGATGAACGTAGTACGCTTAGTTAGCTCTTTAAGCTTAGCTGCACCTACGTAAGTACAAGTAGAGCGAACGCCACCAAGGATATCTTGGATAGTGTTGTTTACGTCACCGCGGAAAGGGAGAAGTACTGTTTTACCTTCTGCTGCGCGGTAGTTTGCAACGCCGCCTGAGTGCTTGTCCATTGCTGACTGAGAAGACATGCCGTAGAACTTCATGAATTTCTCACCGTCTTTTTCAATCACTTCGCCGCCAGATTGCTCGTGGCCTGCTAGCATACCGCCAAGCATTACGAAATCTGCACCGCCACCGAATGCTTTCGCTACGTCACCCGCACATGCACAGCCACCGTCACCGATGATCATGCCGCCAAGGCCGTGTGCTGCGTCTGCACATTCAATGATTGCAGAAAGCTGTGGGTAACCAACACCTGTTTTAACACGTGTAGTACATACAGAACCTGGGCCGATACCAACTTTAACGATATCAGCACCCGCTAGGATTAGCTCTTCACACATGTCGCCAGTTACAACGTTACCTGCAGAGATAGTCTTGTTTGGGAACTCTGCACGAACTTTTTGTACGTACTCAACAAGGTGCTCTGAGTAACCGTTCGCGATGTCGATACAGATGAACTCTAGGTCTTCGCTAAGCGCTAGGATTTCTTTAGTTTTCTCGAAATCACGCTCAGAGGTACCTGTTGATACGAATACTTTGTTTAGCGTCTCTTTAGATGCGCCTTTTACGAACTCTGCCCACTGCTCAACAGTGTAGTGTTTGTGCATAGCTGTCATTACGCCGTGCTGCGCAAGAGCCGTTGCCATTTCAAAACTACCCACTGAATCCATATTTGCAGCGATTACTGGTGTACCAGACCATTGACGACCACTGTGCTTGAATGTAAAATCGCGCGTTAAATTTACTTGAGAACGACTTTTCAGTGTTGAACGCTTAGGGCGAAACAGTACATCTTTAAAGCCTAACTTAAGTTCTTGTTCGATACGCATTGTAAAAATTCCTCGATTTATTAGTACATGTTCCAGTGGGCATATGTCTAAACATGATGCGTTGGCTTACCGTTGGCAGACGGTGCACCTTTCTTCGGACACAAAAAACCGGAGCGTTGGCAGACGCTCCGGTTTTCAGCATTATAGGTCGCGAAAACTTTCTCGCAAGACTGATATTACAATTTTTTTGTGGTACTATTCCGAAAAGCTACAAATTCGCCCGCAGCAAAGTTCCCCACACCTATCAAATCAACCCTTATTTTATATTAAAATCAAACACTTAATACAAATCACCAAACGTATTTCTACTCAAATCTTCCAAAGCAAACGTTTATCTATTGATGATAATCTCATCGTTCAGCACAAATCTAAGCAAAAACCTGTCATTCTAGCGCTCAAAAATCACTCAAAGCATCTTCAAAAAAATCGTTTTTATGAAAAATTTTCGTCTAATTGCTCAATCCCAGCTCTTTTTTACACTACAAACATAACGAATATCATTGAGTACATCAGAAGCCATCATGCCCACTTCTCCTTTCATCCGCGCATTTCTATCAGCGGCGCAGCTATGAACAAGTGTGCCAAGAACTGCAGCTTTAAGAATAGGATAGCCTGAGCCAAGAATGAAGCGATGACACCCGCCAGTACATCCCCCATCCCTCCGGTCGCCATGCCCGGATTACCAGCATGGCAAACAACGGTCGTTGAACTATCACAAATAATGGTGCCAGCACCTTTGAGTACAACCACGCCGCCAAACTTTTGCTGCAAGTGGCGCGCCGCAGAAAAACGGTCGTCCTCAATTTGAGCACTTGTGACACCCAACAGCTTCGCGGCCTCACCTGGGTGAGGCGTTAAGACTCGGTTATCCCCACGCTCAGGAGTATGACTTAACCAATAAAGACCATCGGCATCAACAACCATTGGCTTATTAAACTTGGTACTTAAATGCATAGCAGATTTATATACACACTCTCCCCAATGATCTCGTCCCAGGCCTGGCCCTATACATAGTGCACTCGCCCAGTGCACTCGCTGCTCTAACCAAACCGAGTCAGCTTCACCGCTACTGACCATAGCCTCAGGAAGCAAAGCTCGAATAGCCAAACAGCTTCCCTGGTTTACAAAGGTTGCTACTAAACCCGCTCCTGATTTCAAAGATGCGCAGGATGCAAGATAAGCTGCACCACTCATCCCATCATTTCCTCCTACGACAAACACACTGCCTTGTCTTCCTTTGTGAGTATCACGCGCTCTTGATACCATTAGCTCAAGCCAGGACGATAGTGCTAGTAATGTATTCGCTGTGTTTTGCTTTGCAAATACCTGATCAATACCTAGACCCGCAAAACTCAGTACACCAGTGTGTGCCCTTGCCCTCCCTGTCACTAAACCTTGCTTTACACCAATAAAGGTGACTGTGTAATCTGCTATGATCGCGGTACCCGCTACAGCGCCAGTATCCGTGTTTAAACCACTTGGCGTGTCTATCGCGACTATGGGCTTTTGGGCTTGATTAAGACGTTCGATAAGGTGAGCAAAGTAAGGTCTAACTTCGCCTTTAATCCCGGTTCCTAACAGCCCATCAATAATCACATCCACTGAGTTCGGAACCGTATTTTGCTCAGGACTAATGACGCCGCCCGCTTTAACGAATGCATCGCGTGCATTTGCAGCATCACCTTTCAACTCCTTTTCAGAGCCCACCTGCCAAAGGGTTACAGCAAGATCACGCTCAAGAGCAAGCTTGCCAACAACATAGCCATCTCCTCCATTATTGCCTTTACCGCAACAAATCAAGATATGTTTCACATTTGGGTATCGATGAAGTAGCTCATCAAAGACAGCTTGGCCTGCGCGCAGCATCAGGGAATACATGTCAACATGACATGCTTGTGCTGCAAGGCCTTCGCCTTCACGAACTTGAGCGGAGGTATAGAGTACCTCTGGAAGAGATGGATGACTTGAGGGTGTTGGAATCATAGCGCGTCCCTTTTCTATGCTTGCATCAACAAGCGTAACAGAGAGTCCGCGCTATAACTGTGAACTAGGGGGAGTGAAAGCGAAATTACAAACGCTCGCTATCCATCTCGCCGTATGATTTAGCTAGTATTGAGGCCAGAAAATATGAAGAGCAAAACGAAGAACGATAGCAAAGATGATCAACGCAACACCGAGTCTATATCGTTTGTACTCAGCAACGCTCATCGGAACACGTTTATAAAACATGGTCACCACGCCTTTCCAATCGTGGCTGCGACGTCCATATTGCACAATGCCGGTCAAAATAAACAACGCACCGACGACCAGTAGTGCTTTTTCTGTCCAGAATAGTCCTAGCTCCATCATAGGGGTACTCACTCCTTATATTAGTACCCGTTTAGTGTATGCGGTAAGTGCGAGAATTTCTCTTGGACTATGGTCTAATGTCATTGAAGTCATTAAGTCTTTTGCAATATCACGCCAATCATCAATCTCTGAGGCCAAGTGCGCCTGCTGTTTGGCGTTAATGCTATTGATCGCGAGCGCGATGTACTTACCAGCAAGTTGTTGATTGTGATCGATTTTCGCTTGAAGCTCTGGTGAGTAATAACTGTCTGAGTCATTGAGGAAGCGTTGAAACTCCGGCTGATAGTAAGCGAGGTCATTGCGCCTATTTAGAAGTTGTCGCATGTAGTAGTTCATCTGTCTGCGATGCTCCTGCCAATCGAACACTGTCACCTGCATGCTAGACGCCCACTCTTTAGCAAATTCTTTCTGCTCATCCGTGACAGTACCAAACCAGCGCTCGAAGTTCTCTTCAATGCGTTCTTGGTAGATTTCTCGAACATCATCGTCATTCATGTCTTGGTATTTTTTTACGAACTCACGATTTTTCTCTTCAAAGTTTTCTATAAGCTCTTTTACTTGCTCATCACTCATTTGCTGAGTCAACGCATAAAGATCAGGGGTGACTTGCTCTACAAGTCTTTTTGTATGTGCTCTCACATCGTTCATTTGCTGCAGCACATAAGCACTATCTACCTGCTTTGGATCTTTCGCGCGAATCGCATCCAGTTGTTTTACGTATTGAGGAAGTTCGTTCTCTTTGTGCCATTGTCCAAGTACTAAGATCCGCTCGCTTAGGATGTCTTCCTGGCCGTCACTGAGCGTGACGTAATCATCAATATATTCAACCAGTAACCAATCAAGATTACTGTAAAGAAATTTTGTTGTGCATCCGGTGATTACCAACAGCAATCCCACTAGCCATAGCCTTGATTTCCTGAACACTTTTCTCTCCATGTCGAACGCAGATAAACTCAAATCCGTTATACGCACGATACATCAAGATTAGATTGAAAATACAAAAAACGCCCATTTAAGGGCGTTTTTTGAGAGAAGAAAGTCACGCTTTAAGAGCGAAATGCCATGGCACCTTTGCCAACTCCTTCGTAGGCAATCACCTGCAGTGTTTGATTCTCCGCCAAGGTTTTGTTCACCTCATCCGCAACATAGTTCGCTAGAAGCTCAACAGTTGTATCAGTATCAAGTATTTCTGTCTCTAGCTTAGAGATTGCAAGTTCAAACTCACCTTGTGGTGCTGAATAGCGAAAGCCGTAGTGCGTATCGTCAGTAATACCCGTAGCATTATCACTTAAACTAAGAGCTGCAAGACTTACCTTGTCTTCTAGCGAACCAAGGTAGATATCCTGCCAACGAGCAGCAAATGCGGCTTCACGTTCCACATCTCGCTCTCCGTTCACCACAAGCTCAATCGGTGAGCGATGACCGTGTGCGATTCTCTGACAGTTACCATCGTGCTTTTTGAGGCCATGGGTGTAATGATAAAACGCACCATTAATCACTTCGTGGCGTAATGTAATTTCAAGCCCCTGTACATTGTCGGGTAGATTGCCTTTCAGGATCTCATAGATATAGCCCGTGACTGATTCAATGGTTATCTCGTCAGTATCAATTAAGCAAAACGCTTGGTCCGGGCTGTGAAGATGGATGCTTCGCTCGCCCCTAAGAAAGTCTAACTTGGTGTAGCTGATTTGACGCTTGGTGGCGCACAGCGTTGCTTTTCATTGGAACGAGTAAACGATGGTCAACATACTCATCAATTAAGTGTTTGATCTGTTTCTTTACTTTGCCAAAGTCGAGCACCATGCTCATCTCATTGAGCTCACCGGACAAAACTACATCCACGATCCAACTCTCTCCTACCATTCCACGTTGTTCGCAAAGGTAAGAAGAGTCGATAACGGTGAGGTCTCTGACGAATAAATTCAAACTGAATTCCTTATTGATATTAGTTGTCATTACGCTGAACTGGGCATTATACCTATGTCACAAAAAGAAGCATCAATTAGAACCAATAAAGCCCCATCAAGGGGCTTATCAATAAGTAAATAAATCTAATCGTATTAGATCTGAGGACGCGCAGTACCATGCGTTGACGGCGGTAGATGTGGCAATGTCACTTTCGGTTGCTCACCCGTCAACGTTGTCAAAAATGCTGTGATCTTTTTGGATTCTTGTGGCGTCAGCGTTTGGCCTAGCTGAATGTCAGCCATGATTTCAACCGCCTTTTGTAGATCCCACTCCGAGCCGTCGTGGAAGTACGGATATGTTAGTTCAATATTGCGAAGCGTTGGCACCTTGAACACGTATTTATCAAAATCGTTGCCGGTCACTGCTTTACGACCAACATCTGGGTTATCGGTCTTAAACGCCTTTACCAACCCCATCTTCTGATACATTTGACCACCAGCCAATGGACCACTGTGCACGCTGTACACCCTTTTTGCTTAAACAATGCATAGCCTTCCACTTGTTCTGCTGTTAACGCTGAATCATCGCCCTTTAGCCACTGATCAAACTTTGAGTTAGGTGTACGAAGTGTTTTCTCAAACGTTGCTATCGCATCCGTTACTTCAGTAATCGTGAACTCTTCTTTACCGTAAGCGTCCTTAAACCACTCGCGATACTGTGGAATCGATTTTAATGTCCCAATAGCTAACTCGTGAGAAAATGCCATTTCAATAGGGTTTTCAATTGGTCCTGCGGCTTGTTCCTGAAGATCTTTTGCGCGACCATTCCAAAACTGTACGAAATTTAAATCGGAGTTAAGTACGGTTGGTGAATTAATTCCACCCACTGCCCATTTATGGCCAATAGAAGTTGGTAAATTATCAACACCGCCGGTTGCAACATTATGACACGAGTTACAAGAAATGGTGTTTGATGCTGAAAGCCTTGGCTCAAACCAAAGCGTTTTTCCTAGCTCAACCTTAGCTTCACTCAGCCCAACGACAGGTTCTATCACTTTTATGGGTTCACTGCTTTCACGCGATGCATAGGCACTGCAAGACGCTGCTGCAACCAGCGACACTATCAACATTTTTTCATACGACTTCCTTTTGTGTATTCAATAAATATGTGGCAAGCATATGTTGAACATAGCGAATTATAATAATTTTCATGCCTCTAATAATTATTTGGCTTGGAACTCCCTTTGGCTCGGAAATAATATTGAACATCTGAAAACTTATATAACGCAAAAACTCGATAGACTTAATGAAAAAAGGAATGTTAAAATTCATAAACTATTATGCACGTAGTATTTACAGCAGCAGACCACATTACTGACAGTTTTAAAATCACAACTACGAAACAAAATATTTACGCAATCAATTGATTAAAATCAAGTTTGATCATCCCCAACGCCTACCGGTACAAAACTAACCGGTTTTGTGATTTCACTTGCAAATTCACACTGTAAATCCCCTACAACGGGATGCTTAGAGCACATTCTTCGGAGATCAAACAGCAAAATTCCTGAGGTAATAAAGGATATTCCATACTCGTGAATTCAATGGTTTACCATGAAGGCCTAACCAATTGGAGCACGATTATGAAAAAAACTATCTATACCTTAGCGCTAACTCTGTTCGCATCAATGCCAAGTTTCGCGAACATCATTGTCGATATGGAAGGTGTGGATGAAAAGGACTACGTCTACGATTTACATAAATGTGAAGAAATGGCTGGCCAAGTACAAAAACAACAAGCCTCTGGCGGTGCAATTAGCGGCGCAGCGAAAGGCGCAGCGTTAGGCTCAGCCGGTGTTGCGATAGCTGGCGGTTCAGGTACAGAGGGTGCAAAAAAAGGCGCTGCGGTAGGTCTTGCAGCAGGCGTGTTAGGTCGAGGTCGAGCGAACCGAGATAATGCCGAACAGTATAAGCAAGATCAGCAAAGCGTTATTAAAAACTGTATGACAAACCGTGGTTACGTGGTTCTAAACTAACGATAATCTAGCTTTGTAGATACAAGGCATTGAGAAATCAGCCTATTTCGTTTACGTTTTAGTTATGCTCAAAACTCATTGGTGTGAACTGATATGAACGATCTTAATGCCCTACGTGTCTTCCTAGCCATCATGGAGGCCGGTTCGACCTCTAAAGCTGGCTTGGCGTTAGGTCGATCTCAATCCTACGTATCTAAGGTGTTGGCGCAACTTCGAGAAGAACTCGATGATCCACTGTTTATACGCAACGCCCAAGGTCTAACGCCAACCAGTTATGCGATTGCTATAGAACCTAAGATAAAACACGCGCTAAATCAGATCAGCGAGGCTCTTGCCCCTGATCAATTCTGCCCTTCAGCACTAGATAAAATCACGCTACACCTCATAGAGCCTTATCTTATCTCTTGTGGCAAGGAAATCATTCAGGCAATTCGTAAGCATACAAAAGCGCCCATTGAGATAAGACAATGGACAAAACTCTCTGAGTCTTTACTTCTAACTGAAGAAGTCGATCTTGCCGTGCATGCATTGACCGATAAACCACAATCTATCTATCAAAAGTACATACATACTGGCACAGGTGAGCTGTTTGGCAACAAAGAAGGTGAGTACGTTAAGTACCTTATTGCCGACTTAAATGAACATATCGACCTCTACAAATTGCTGAAAAGTGACGCCGAGGCGACTATTTTCGTCGATAACCACGCATTAATGACACAACTTCTTGATGACTGCTACACGGTACGTTATCAAACCACAGAAGTACCGGAAAAAGCGCCAGTTCAACTCGACTTAGCAATACTCACCAAAGCCTCTCGTAAGAATGAGCACAAAATACAATGGTTGATATCAATCATCGATCCCATACTTCGTCGCTACAAACCCCTCTCGTATGCCCAGAATTCAACAATTTCTGTCAAATAACAGGCTAAACGATCTATGACCGCGATTTAGCCTGCAACAGTATGAAACTTATTGAACTCATTTTGAAAATGCACAAAAGCTAATCTATTTTTAGTGGTGATGTATCTGATCGCATCATTATCGATTAAAAGGACGTCATTATGAGAAAAACAGTGGTAGCAGCATCAATCTTCGGCGCACTAACGGCAGCAGCACCCACCTTTGCTGACAGTGGAGCATATTTGGGCGCTCGTATAGGGGGCTCCCAGCTCTCTGACGCATGTAACGTATCCGGAGCACCATGTACAGACAGCGCTTTTGGTGCCGGTCTCTTTGGTGGGTACGATTGGAATGAATATTTTGCATTAGAACTCACCTATGAATGGCTTGGCAGCTATGAAACATCATTTGTCGATGGTACAAACTCTCGCGTGCAAGATGGAAACATGAGTGCGGTAACATTGGCGCCGAAATTATCATACCCTTTCAATGATGAGTGGGCCGTGTTCGGTAAGATAGGCGGCGCCTATGCTATGTATAAAGATGTCAAGGAAGCAGCCTTAATGGGTGGTGTTGGTATCGAGTACGACTTCGCCACTGCGTGGTCGGGTCGTCTTGAATATCAGCGTATCAATGACTTCAAAGATAGTTGGTTCGAGACGGATGTAGATACCATATGGCTCGGCGTTTCTTACTCATTTGGTAAAGCCGCAGCTGCGGCAGCTGCCGCGGCGGCAGTCACTCAAGCACCAGTAGAAGAGCAGCCACCTGTTGTTGAAGCCGTAGTGATGACAAAAACTTTTGAGCAAGTTCAAGGACAAGAAACCTTCGCTCTTAACAGTACCAAACTCGAAGAAAGCAAAAAATCAGATTTTGATCCTGTTATAGCGCTTCTGAATGAGCACCCAGAATCAACGGTCACTATCGTGGGTTATACCGATTCTTCAGGCCCTGAAGAACTGAACCAACGAATTTCCGAAGAGCGCGCTGAATCTATTGCTTCATATCTAGAATCTCAGGGAATCGACCGTTCACGAATGTCGGTTAGTGGTATGGGTGAAGCGAATCCAATTGCAGATAACTCGACTAAAGAAGGCCGTGCACAAAACCGTCGTGTTGAAATTACGGTTCCAGAGTTTGAGTACACTGTTGAAGAAATGGTAGAAAAAACACAGTAAGTATTAGTAAGACGGAACTAAAAATCGGGCCAAATCAAAGGCCCGATTTTTTACTTCTGAAGCTTATGCTTTCAAGGCTTGTTCAAGGTCGGCCAGAATGTCATCGATATGCTCAATACCCACGGACAAACGGATCATCTCAGGCCTCACTCCAGCTTCACGCTGCTCACTTTCACTCATTTGTCGGTGTGTCGTTGACGCTGGGTGACAGGCTAGTGATTTAGCATCGCCAATGTTGACCAAGCGTTTGAAAATTGCCAAAGCATCATAGAACCTAACCCCTGCTTCATAACCGTCTTTCAGACCAAATGATAAAATTGCCGAAGGTTTTCCCTTCATGTACTTTGCCGCTAACTCGTAGTGTAGTGAGCTTTCTAGACCCGCATAAGATACCCAACTCACCTTCTCATGATTTTGTAAAAACTCGGCGACTTTAATCGCATTTTCTGTATGACGCTCCATTCGAAGCGATAACGTCTCCAAGCCTTGTAGTAGCATAAATGCATTCATTGGTGACAACGCGGAACCTGTATTACGAAGCGGCACCGTTCGAGCACGACCTATGAATGCGGCTGGGCCAAATGCTTCCGTATAAACGACACCGTGATACGAAGGTTCAGGCTGATTGAAAACAGGAAAACGATCTTTGTGTTTATCCCAAGGAAATTTACCGGAATCAATGATAATTCCGCCCAACGAGGTTCCATGACCACCAACATACTTAGTTAACGAGTGAACAACGATATCTGCGCCAAACTCAATCGGTTTACACAGCACGGGCGTCGCCACAGTATTATCAACAATAACTGGAACACCTGCCTGATGTGCGAGTACCGAGATACCCTCGATATCAACGATATTACCCGCTGGGTTACCAATCGATTCGCAATAGACCGCTTTGGTATTCTCATCGATAAGCTCAGCAATCGATTCTGGGCTATCATCTTTCGCGAACTTAACCTGAATCCCCTGCTTTGGTAGCATGTGTGCAAACAAAGTGTAAGTACCGCCATAGAGCTGAGGGTTGATACAATATTGTCGCCAGCCTCTGCCAGCGTCAAAATAGCGTAATTAATTGCCGCACTACCTGCGCTGACCACAAGCCCCGCAATACCACCTTCAAGCGCTGCCATTCTTTGTTCAAGCACGTCGTTGGTCGGTTCATAATACGAGTGTAAATATTCCCCGGAACTTCAAGATTAAAGAGGTCAGCACCATGCTGGGCACTGTCAAACTCATACGCCACTGTTTGATAGATAGGCGTTGCTACTGATTTAGTCGTTGGATCTGTCTCGTAGCCGTGATGTATTGATAAAGTCTCGTCTTTCATCGCTCTTCCTTTCACATAAGTTCCGTACTGAATAAAACTCGTTAGGCCGCAGCCTTGTTCGAACACTAAGGCCTAAGCGCAGAAATTTGCGTTAGCCCCAAAAAAGTCTACCCCAAAGCGCCTACAATAACAGACTCAAGGATTACTTCTGTGATGTATGGACACGAGATGAATAGTGAAAATAATCGAGCATTAAATTCCGTGATTGGCGCCCTGGTCGCCGATGCTGCGTCTATGCTTTCATTGGTTATATGACCAAGTCGCCATCAAAACCCTCTCCAATGGCACTCCAGAGTTCCATGCCCCCAACGCTAAAGACTACATAGACAAAGGCTATTACGCCCACGAAGGCAAAAAGCCCGGTGACTATTCACAATACGGGATCCAGATGATTGCGATGCTGGATACCATCGCGAAGCATGGGCAATACGACGAAGCGCAGTACATTCACGCGTTTCGAGAATGGTTTGATATGGGAGGCAAATGGCGCGGTTATATAGATAAGCCGACCAAACTCACTCTGCTTAACGCTCATGCACTTGAAGCTGAAGATAAGCCATTGTCGAACCTGGGAGCAGACGATACACAAAACCCCGCGGTTTCCAAGCTGCCGCCATTGCTAGCTGTTCATCACAAGGATAAAAATCTCAACGAACTTGTTGAGTCCGCGGTACGCGTCACCAACAACAATGATACGGCAGTCGCTTATGCCCTCGCTTCTGCGGCCATTTTGAAAGCCGCATTATCAGGTAAAACGCCAATAGAGTGCATACATAGTGCTAAAGGCCTGTCAGATCTAACAGACGAAGCGATTAAGCTCGCCGAAGAGCGGATTTTAAAACCCTCTAACGAAGTGGCTACAGAGTTAGGCATGCACTGCGATTTAGAAGCATCATTTCCAGTAACCGTTCATTTGCTACTGAATGCCACTAGCTACGAAGCCAGCATACGCGAAAATATACTGTGTGGTGGAGACAACTGCGGCCGCGCGATACTGCTCGGTGCGACACTTGCAGCGTGTTATCAAGGAGCTGAACAAGACATTCCAAGGGCGTGGGAACTGAAAGTATCACTGCCTAAATCGCTATTGGCGTATCAGCGATTGTTGTTTGAGTAAATTGCTATTTGGGTAATAAGGATCAGAAGTTAAGCAGGAAGAATCAGACCTATATAGAGCTCCCCGCTACGTTACGCTAGCGGAGAGTTTATCTTTGAAGTGCTACACCACTACAAACTCAATCACATACAACTCATCCTCACCAGGATAAATCTCACTAATCACCTGACGTAATTGCGGGATAGTCATGTTCTCTTGCTCAGCGTGTGTTGCGTTGATGTCATCGAATGAAATTGGTGTAATGGAGCGAATGTTCAAGTTACCGAACACTCGTCCATCTTCGAATGTGGCGACCGGAATGGTACGGCCGAGTTCGAAATCAATCTCTGATTTATCGCGAATCGTGATGGTCTTTTTCCCCGCCATGATATCGGCTTCGAAGCGTTCAAAAAAGTGATTTGGTCGCGCATTATGTTGTTTCTCCTAGTTGACCAAACTAACCGTGCTGCCGACGCGTGATGCATGTACATCGAGTCGGAGCGGCATTTGTTCTTTTAACTCAGACACGTGGGAAATGATCCCAATTGTACGGCCTGATTGTTGAAGCTCGACCAGCGTTTGTACCGCTAGGTCAAGAGATTCGGGGTCGAGGCTACCAAAGCCTTCATCAATAAACAGAGTATCAAGCCTTATACCACCACTGTAGGACTGCACAACGTCAGACAGACCCAAGGCAAGTGACAATGCAGCCATGAATGACTCACCGCCTGAGAGCGTTGCTACGTCGCGCCATTTTCCGGTATAAGCATCTTCGACAATAAGATCAAGGCCGGAGCCCGCATTACCTTTAGAGCGCGACTCTTTGCGCTTCAGATCGTAACGCCCTTTGCTCATTAATCTTAGTCGTTGCGACGCTTGGATCAGAACATCATCGAGCAAAACGCCAAGTACAAAACGGTGAAGACTGATTTTATTGCCGGTTCGTCCATTAGCAACGTCACTCAAGGTACCCACGACTTGATACTGCTTATCGAGCTCTTCATTTTGCGCTCTCAGGGTTTCAATGCGTTTGCGTACTTGCAGTAGACTACTCTGCTGCGACTGATACTTCTGATACTGTTTGAGCACTACTTGGTATGTCGCGTCAGCTTGCTGTTTATTCTCGGTGACTTGTTCTATCGCAGGCATTGATTGCTCGCTAAGCTGTGCTGTCAGTAGATTCAGCTGTTCTGATAATCGAATGCTTCATGCTGATAATGTTCGATTTGCTGCGCTATATGCTCAGCTCGTTCTGAGCTAAGTTTAGCATTCAAGAACGCTTCTTCAGATTCAAATACACTGTTGCCTAGTGCCACCTTCCATGCTGCTGATGCGCTTTCACGAGCTAGCTCTAATTCTTCGAACTGTTTTTGTAACGTCTCAAGATGAGATTCAAACTTCGCGAGCGTTTCGCTCGCCAGTTTCAATGCCTGCGTCGCCTGCTCTAATAAGGCTGCTTTTTGAGCCAGTTCTGTTTCGATAGCACGCTGGCGCTCTAGAACCGCCTGTGCTGTCGAGTAACCTGTATTATTGCCTGATTCCAACGAGCTAACGACACCACTCAATTGCTGGGCTTGATTCGTCACCTCTGCTACTTGAATCGTTGTTTGCTCGAGTTGCTGAGACAGTTCAACACGCTTCGCTGTAGCTTGTTGGTATTGGGTCTGTAATACCCCAATGTTCAGGGCTTGCAACTTGGTAATGCGCGCAGATAAATCCGCAATCCTCTGCTGCACACTTTGAGCAAACTGGCCGGAATCTTTCTGATAATCGACTCCTAACGATTCAATCCACTCCTGTTTACGCGCAATTAGTGTAGCGATTTGACTTTCCAACTCAGCAAATAACTGTTGATGACGAGTGAGCTCATCTTTCGCTGTGTTTTCTATTTCTCTTAGCTGATTAACCTGCTCAAGTGTCACAACCTCACCCGAAAACGTAGCCACATTCGGATGCTCAACACTGCCGCATACAGGGCACGGAGTATCTTGTTCTAAGGAAGCCGCCAGCAAAGCCGCTTGACCACTGTGCCAAGCAATTTCTGCCTCAGTGCGCGTTTGACGCGTCTTTTTCACAACAGACTCTTTCGAAGCAACAGAACTCGTCAACTCAGCGCTGTTTGTATTTGTTCTCTAGCTGCCCATCTATCTGCGCCAATGACTGCAGCGCTTGCTGCTTCTTGTTCTCAAGATCCAATGACAACGTAAGTTGCTAAGCTGCGACTTCTGTTTTTCCGCATCGACGAACGCAACATGCAACGACTCTTCTTGTTGCGTCATCGCTTTGAGCTGTTCGGCAAGTGTAGATTGAGATGCACTCATACTACTGAGTTTTTGATTTGCCTGTTGTAGCTCGACTTTCTTACTGTCGAGCTCTTTTAGGCGCTCAATTAGAGCGTTTAACTCATAACGCTCTTGCTTTAATGGCTCTGCCTTATCACTCGCTTTCTTCGCCTCGTCATAGGCTGCTTGAGCTTGAAGCTGATTTTGTTTCGCAGCGGCAATTTTGCCTTGCCCTGTTTGCAAGCGCTCTGCCAATGTAGCGGACTCTTTGGTCAAACGTAGCTGGCTATCATACTCAGACTGAATAGCAACAGCGGCCTTGTGAGCATTAAGCTCGGTCTTAGCCAATTCAATAGCTTCACTACTTTGTTGGTGTTTTAGTTGCGCTTGCTCAAGCTCGGCTTTAACCGAAAACTTTTTGCTTAGTTCTAGGGCATTGTCTAGCTCTTGCTGCGCTTTACTTCTTTGGCTTTCCGCTTTATTCAGTTCGCTTTCTGCATGTTCTAACTGCGGTGCTAACTCAATGAGCGCTTGTGAAAGCTGTGACTCCGACTCCACCGATGCGACATCCAACGCACCTTTGATTTGGTTATCGAATTCTTCTTTAGCCTTTCGGATACCCGCTGCTCGCTCAAACAGCACTCGTTCAATAGTGGTGTAAATTTGAGTTTGGAACAGCTGGCCGAAAATCGCTTCACGCTCTTTCGAGCTTGCCGTCAATAACTCACGAAACTTACCTTGTGGAATAACCATGACCTGACGAAACTGCTTCACATCTAGCCCTATCAGTTCCTGAACTGCGGTAGCAACCGGTTTAGGTTTATTGGCAATAAGCTCATCGTTATCGAGGTTTACAAGCTGTGCTGTGTGAGATTTTTTCGTCATCCCTTCACCGCGCTGCTTAGGCACTTCTTGATCAGGGCTACGTGTGATTTGGTAACGAGCCCCGGCCAATTCAAACTCAAACGTAATGGTGGTTAAAAGCTTGGCATCAGCGTAGTCACAACGCATTTGGTCGCCAGTACGCTCACTGCCTGTTGTTTCGCCATAGAGCGCATAGCAGATAGCATCTAAAATCGAGCTCTTGCCCGAACCAGTTGGGCCGTTGATCAAAAATAGCGGTGAGTCACCAAGGGTGCGAAAATCGATATGCTCAACACCAGAGAAAGGACCAAAAGCTTGTAGAGTCAGCGTTAACGGTTTCATTGAATTACTGCTCCTGTTTCGCTGTCTGAAGGGTGTTTAGCACGTCCGCTATCATCTCGGTCTGGCTCTCACTCATGCCGTCACCTTGCACTTCTAAAAAGAAATCTTGAAACATATCGAGCTCCGAACGCCCTAATCTAGCCTGCCCCATTTCGGTTTCAACACCAATTAACATGCCCGGCTTTTCTAGGTGCAATACATTTGGGTACACCTCACGAAGCTTCGCCATGGGATCGAGTATCGCGTGTTTGTCAGTAAGACGAACTAGCAAGTAATCATCGGCATTAGGATCGTTTTTACCTTGCTCCAACAAGTCCAGCAAGTCACCTTCAATGATTCGCATATCATGTGGACTTGTAAGCGGTACACTCGTGATGAGCGGTTCAGATGTTTCAGCAGTAAACTCCACTAACGTCATCGCTTTGTTGTGGTACTGCTCCGAAAACGAATATTTCATGATAGAACCAGAGTAGCGAATATGTTCCGCACCACGCTTTTGCGCTTGGTGAAGATGTCCCAAAGCAACGTAATCAAACTGCTGGAAATGCTCGTAGCTCACGCGGTCCGCTCCGCCGATAGAAAGCGTACGTTCAGACTCACAGGTTTGCGCGCCATCGATAAAGCAGTGGCTAAGTAGGACATTACGCTTACTTGGATCGACAACTTCATTCAACTGCTCTGCAAGATACTGATGTGCCTCATCATGGTTGCTTACCGAGACTTTATAGTGATGCCTTACCTGCTCAGGATCGGTGTAAGGAAGGCCATAAAACAACACCGATTCGCCATTTTTGTCTTGAATCTCAATGGGCGTGGTGATCTGCTCCAACGAACTGATGATGTGCAATCCAGCTTGTCCAAACTGTCGTGAACCAAAACCGAGGCGTTTAGCGCCATCGTGGTTTCCTGAGATCATAATGACAGGGATACCCAATTGCTGAATAACGTGGTTTAAAAACTCATCAAGTACTTCAATGGCGGCAGTAGGCGGTACAGAGCGATCGTATACATCGCCAGCAATCAACAAGGCATCGATGTCATTCTCAGAGAGGTAATGCGTGATTTGTTCAAGAACGTGCTGCTGGTCTTCTAGCAGAGACACATTGTGAAATTGCCGGCCGAGGTGCCAATCAGAAGTGTGGATAAATTTCATTCAGTTCAGTTTGTTATGTCCAATCCATAGCGCGAAGTATATCACTGGACGGCGACGCTCGTCTGCATTCAAGCAGACGAAGCGCAACAAACTAACAAAAGGGATTCAATAAGAGACCAATCAAACAAACAGCCTTAAGACTGAGAGAAGTGAGGCAATACCAAGGTAAAACAAGCGCCACCAAGTTCGCTGTGACTAACTTCGACACTACCGCCATGGCGTAACATGATGTGCTTAACAATGGCGAGACCTAAACCATAGCCACCCGATGCACGGTCTCGGGACTTATCAACACGGTAAAATGGATCAAACAAGCGATCCCAATGCTCTGGGTCAACACCAATACCATCATCGTGCACTTCAATGGCAATATGGTCGTCGTCTTCGACCAACTTCACCACAATACGCTGCTCAGTGTAGCGTTTTGCATTACTGATCAAGTTAACTAAGGCTCGGCATAGTAAGAAGCGATCCATGTTCACATTGACGCATTCACTACCCACTTGTAAGTCGAACGTATGCCCAATGTGCGTCTGCCATTTCACGTGATGCTCTTTCAGCCACGCTGCAATATCAATTTGCTCAAGCTCAATCGCGGCATCTGGGCGCTCTACTCGTGCGTAATAGAGCAACTCATCTACCAGGTGTTCCATCTCTTCCGTATCTTCAATAATACTGGCCAACTGCTGCTTGGCTTGTGGATCACTCAACTGCTCCATCAACACTTCGCTTTGCCATTGAATACGGAAAATCGGTGTACGCAACTCATGAGCAACGGCATTAGTGAGTGCTTTGTTGCTCACCATAAGATTGGCGATTTTTGTTGCCATGTGATTGAAAGATTTATTGAGTTTGCCAAGGCGAACCCACTGCCCTTCAGAAGCTCTCGCTTCAAAGTTACCACTCGCAAATTCATTAGCCGTTTTTTCCAGCACGCGCAAGCGACGACTTAGGAACCAAATCAACAAAAAGCTAAACGCAACAAAGCCCGCAAAAAAGAATAGCCAAACCACTTGATTGGCAAATTCAATCGCTTTAATGAGCTCAGAATCGGGATCGTCAGTCAGATGAAAGTAATTGGTATTGTTGTCGAACTTTAGCCACAAGTGATCGTTGTCATCGAGCAGGAAATGGACTTCTGGCTGTTCTTCAAAGTGGCTAGCAACCTCTTCTGGTAAATCAGAAGGTGTATGGGAGTCTAGCAAGCGGTGAGTTTTCTCAGCAAATGTTTCTAGTAACTCAATCGCCTGCTCGTCACTTTCATTGGTCGCAACATGATTCATGATGTCGCGAAATGCTTCTACTCTGAGATTAGCATCAACCAAATCGGGATCGGTTTTGCCGTAAATCACGTATTCGTAGCCGTAGATACTTGCGGTAAATAGCAGTATTACGCCAATTAGGGATTCAAGAAATAGTCTCCACAAACCATTCAGTCCTATGCTTTCCAGCCATCAGTAACAAACAGGTAGCCTTTGCCACGAACCGTGATAATACCTTTCGGATTCGTCGCGTCATCAAATAGCTTTTTGCGTAGTGTAACAATGCGGTTGTCGATAGTACGATCAATGCCATCGTAGTCAATGCCACGGAGCTGTCTAGTGAGGTAGTCACGCGATAACACTTCACCTGCAGATTTAGCAAGTAACCAGAGTAAATCAAACTCACTGTCCGTTAGAGAAACGTCACATTCACCAAGTCGGCAACTGCGGCTGTTTTGACACACTTTTAATCGGCCAATTTGAATATTGTTTGCTTCCATCGCAATCGCGTCTTCGGCTGGGCGTCTTAGAAGGTTTCGTACGCGTGCTAATAATACGCGAGGTTTGATAGGCTTGGAGACAAAATCATCGGCACCTGTTTCCAATGCAGCAACATGATCAAAGTCGTCATCACTTGCCGTCAGCATCAGAATTTTGCCGTTGTAGCTGTCACGAACATCGCGACAAATAGATAGGCCATCTTGACCCGGAAGCATCAGGTCTAGAATGGTAATGTCAGGCTGAAAAGATTCAATTAAATCTACAGACTCGCCTCCATCATAAACTGTTTTTACATCAAAGCCTTGGGTCTTAAAGTAATCGCCTAGCATTACGTTTAGTTTTGCATCGTCTTCTACGATCAACAGTTTTTGATTTACCATCGTCCAATCCACTACATCTATCGAATCGGCCGCAAAGATACATAATTTTACAGAATACTACAAATGCGAATTATTATGTTTCTGTAGGTGTATTCCTAATGAGACTTTTGTTACAAATCGCTAACAAACACCAAATTACTCTTACTAAACAGATGGTTAAGGAAACATAGCTATAGTTCCATACCGTACATCAACTTCAACAATAATCTTTAATAGTTCAAATACGGAATGTAGAGATTTGTCATGACACCCTGACAAATCAAGACATACAAAAAGCCCCTCACTTGGAGGGGCTTGATCATCAATTAATGGCTCGATAGACCTTACTCATCATCTTCCAGCGGTACTAGCTTAGTGTTACCACCATGAATTTTTTCACGACGATGCTGAATCAGAGCATAGAAGCCTGGAATCAAGAATGTACCTGCAAGGAGCACACACAACAAACCACCAACAAGTGAAATACCCAGCGAGTTTTGACTGATGTGCCCGCTCCAGATGCAAAGATCAGTGGAATCATACCTAAGATAAACGACCATGACGTCATGTTTACCGCGCGGAAACGTAGCATGCCACCACGCACAGCTGCATCATCGACAGGGACGTCTTTATTCTCTCGTTCAATCTTGGCAAATTCCACGATAAGAATCGCGTTCTTCGCCGCCATCGCTATGAGCAGGACAAGACCTATCTGCGCGTACAAGTTCAACGGAATGCCCGCCAAGTTCAACGCGACAAATGACCCAAGTGTTGCCACCGGAACCACGAGTATGATGGCAAGTGGGATACCCCAACTTTCATACTGAGCAACCATAAATAGGTAGATGAAGATCAGAGCCAGCGCAAACGCATAAATCGCTTGGTTACCTGCCAAAATCTCTTGGTATGCCATACCTGTCCACTCGTACTGATAACCCATTGGCAGAACTTCCGCCGCTACGCGCTCCATTGCAGCGATCGCATCACCACTTGAGTAACCTGGTGCTGGTTGACCTTGGATTACCGCACTACGGTACATGTTATAACGCCATGCGACATCTGGTTCAAAGACTTGCTCATAAGACACTAGCGTGCTCAGAGGAATCATCTCACCTTTAGAAGAGCGAACATGGAACAGCTGAAGATCGTCCATACCACTACGGTATTCTGCGTCTGCTTGCATAGTTACACGGAAGTTCTTACCAAACATGGTGAAATCATTCACGTACAATGAGCCTAAGTTACCCTGTAGCGTCTGGAAAATCGAAGACAGTGGGATACCAAGTTGCTGAGCTTTCTCACGGTCAATGTCTACGTAGTAGTGCGGCACATTGGCACGGAAAGTACTAAACGTATAAGCGATCTCTGGCTGTTGATTCGCTGTTTGAATCACGTCTGCATAACCAACGCTAGATCGGTTCGGCTTCGACCAAGTGTATCTTCCAACACAAATTCAAAACCAGAAGCCGCACCCATTCCAGGAACCGCCGGAGGCCCCATTGCGAACACAACCGCGCCCGGAATTTGCTGAGCAGCCATGCCATTGATACGTGCAGCAATAGCGTTCGAAGAGTGATCCCCTTCAAAACCATTACGGGTATCCCAGTCTTTCAGTTTGATGAACAGCGATGCACCGTTCGATGCAGCCGCGCCGGTCATAAACGCATAGCCGTTCGCCACAGTGATACCATCAATTCCAGGCTCTTGCTCCACCAAGTTAACCAACGAGTCGGTTGTTTCTGTGGTGCGAGACAAAGACGCTGAATCTGGAAGCTGAACGTTAACCAGCAAGATGCCTTTATCTTCTTGCGGTACAAACGCCGTTGAGGTGTTTTTCGCAAGGAAGGTTACCGCGCCAACCGCAATCACAAAGAAGGTAACAAGTAGCAGTGCCTTCTTTACAAGGAATCCAGCAACTTGACCATAGCGCAGTGTAATACGCTCTAGTAAACGGTTGAATGTTTGGAACCAACGCGCTGTATTGCCACCGCCTTTCTTCAGAACCAACGAACACAGTGCTGGCGACAGCGTCAGTGCGTTAATAGAAGAAATAACTACCGAAATACAGATAGTCAGAGCGAACTGACGATACATAATGCCTGTAATACCTGGTAACAGCGTTACCGGAATAAACACCGCAAGCAGTACCAACGTCGAGGTGATGATTGGCCCCGTCACCTCTTTCATCGCGATTAAGGTCGCTTTTCTAGGTGACATATCTGGGTTGCGTTTCATGATGGTATCTACGTTCTCAATAACAAGAATCGCATCATCCACCACGATACCAATCGCCAAGATAATACCGAACAGGGTTACCGTGTTGACGGTAAAGCCCGTCATGTTCATTACCGCAAAGGTACCGATAAGCGATACCGGAATCGCAACAACCGGAATTAGCGTTGCGCGCGCGCTGCCAAGGAACAGATACGTTACCGCGATAACAAGTATTATTGCCTCGATTAGGGTCTTAACTACCCCTTTGATCGACTCAGCAACAAACACAGTGGTATCGTAACTGGTTTCGTACGCCATGCCCTCTGGGAAGTTCACACTCAAGCGCTCAAGCAGATCCATGACCGCTTTACCACTTTCTAACGCGTTTGCATCCGATTGAAGGTTAAGTGCAACGATAGAAGCATCTTCACCTCGGAACTGACCACTACCATCGTAGAACTTCTTACCAAGCTCTACGCGAGCGACATCTTTAAGGTAAACCGTTGAGCCATCAGAATTTGCACGCAGAACCACGTTCTCAAACTCACCAATCGACTCTAGACGACCTTTGGTTACGAGGTTGAACTGTACCTCCTGAGGGTTTGCATATGGCGCAGCACCCACACGACCAGCAGCCACCTGTACGTTTTGCTCAGCCAGTGCAGCGTATACGTCAGAGGTCGTCATTTTGAGGTTGGCTAGCTTGTCTGGGTCTAGCCAAACACGCATCGCATACTCACCACCACCAATTACGTTTACTTCACTGATGCCCTTAACACGAGCAAGTTGATCCTTAACGTTCAAGTTGATGTAGTTAATCAGGAACTTGTCATCATAACGTCCATCAGGTGAGTAGAAATTCAATACCATCAATAGGTCAGGCGAACGTTTTTTCACCGTTACACCGACCATACGAACTTCTTGTGGCAGTTTCGACTCAATCTGTGACACGCGGTTCTGCACGTTGACCTGAGCCATGTCAGGGTCAGTACCGATATCAAACGTCACATTGAGGTTGTATGAACCGTCATTAGCACTCTTTGAAGACATATAGATCATGTCTTCTACACCATTCACCGAGGTTTCTATTGGGTCGGCTATCGCCTCCTCTACGACCTCTGCACTTGCACCTGTATAGAATGCAGTAACACTGACTGATGGCGGGCTGATTTTAGGATACTCAGCAACAGGCAACACCATCAAAGAGATGGCGCCCGCCAGCGTGAGTATGATTGAAATGACCAAAGCAAACTTTGGTCTTTGAATGAAGAAACGACTTAGCATCTATTACGCACCTTGATCTGCTGGCTTCGACTCATCGATTCGAACAGGCACGCCATTCCTTACACGCTGCAAGCCTTGAGTGATGACAACATCAGTCGGTTTCAATCCTGATTGGATGATGATGCCAGTTTCAACTTGTGTACCCAAAGCAACATTACGACGCTCTGCCACATTGCCTTCCGTTACGACCATAACGAAGTCGCCTTCAAGATCGGTTTGAACCGCACGACGGGGCACAGTCACCACATCGATTGCTTCTTTTTCCATAAGCTCAACGCGCACGTGCTGACCCGGGAGCAATCGCTGCTGCGGATTCTCAACCACAGCTCGCATCGCCAACGTACCCGTGTTGAGATTAATTCGATTACCTAAGAAATCTATTTTGCCTTGCTCTTCGAACACTCGACCATCTTCTAGAATGATGTTCACAGCAACGCCATTTGATTCATCCGATCCGTTACCTTCAATGGTATCCATGCCTAGAGCCAAACGCTCGCGCTCACTAATACTGAATGATGCGTAAATAGGATCCATGCTAACCAGTGTCGTTAATACACCAGAAGATGGAGAAAGAAGATCACCTTGACTGACTTTACTGTCAGAAATTCGACCGGTAAACGGAGCACGAATAGTGGTGTAAGACAGGTTAACGTCAGCCACTTTCAGCTGAGCGTTACCCGCTTCGAGCTGAGCGCGTGCGCTCATTAGAGTTGCAGTCAACGCATCAAATTCTGCTTGAGAAATGTTGTTCGACTTAACAAGGTTTTTGCCACGCTCAAAATCAAGCTCAGCTTTTTTCAGTGCAGCTTCCGCTTCAGACACTTTGGCTTTGGCACTCGCTACTTGAGCTTCAAATGATGATGGCTCGATAGAATATAGCTTTTGACCTTTTTTCGACGATCTGCCTTCTTGGAAATGGCGTTCCATCAAATAGCCAGTTACTTGTGCAGTAATGGCCGTATCTTCAACCGCATCCATGCGTCCAATGTAAGACTTACTTTGTTGATGTGGGACGACCTCTACAGCAGTGGTTTGCACAAGAGGCGCTGGTGCATTTTGGTTGGATTGTGTTGCTTCGCCGCATCCTGCTAAAAATAGTGCAGAGATAACGCTGGCAACAAGTATTTTTCTAGGCATTGAAACACCCTATTCTCTTCTGATTGGAACAAGCTTTGGCAGACTAACAAATCACAAGTCAGCTGAATGTCCGAGAAGTATTAATAGTTATGGTGAAAGTGTTTCAAAATATAACGAATTGATTTATATCAATCTTTTGAATTTTCTTCTGGAAACGACAAATCATGCAGCATCATAAAGTCAGCGCGAATCTCTTGCTCCAAATGAGTCGCAAGCTCAGTTGGGCAAAAAATCATTACGTGCACTATTTGCTCACCGGTCGCACCACTATCGATGTGGATATGCGGCTCAGAGCCTGGCAAGTCGACACCTGCGTGTTTTTCAATGACACCATTATAGCGCCTTGCGACATCAATAAAGTTTTCACTGTGTTTCTCGATTCTGACAATCAATTCAGGGAGCAGTGGAAACAGGTTTTTGAAGCCAGGAACCACAATTGAAAAGCTGTGGTAAACGTAACGTTTCATGAAGTTGAGGTTTTTAACCGGATAGGTAAAAAACATGCTGTTAGGCAATGTGATGGTTTTCCTGTGAAATGATATTGACCATGGTACAAGTCAATTTCTTGTATCACAGTGGCCATTAGATTGTGTTCAATCACTTCACCGCTGGTTTTTCCGACTTCAATCCAGTCACCGATGCGAAAAGAACGCGAACTCGCCCTTTGGATTGAACCGGTAAAACAAAGAATGATTTCTTTTGAAGCAACGACAATAGCAACTGCAATCGCAGTCACAGACAGAGCGAACTCACTGATTTCTGATTTCCACACCAGAAACAGTGTCACAACGATGATCGCGAACGAGCCGTTTTTAGTCCGCGACATCCATTTACGCTGCTCTTCAGACAAAAACGCCACATCCCCTCGAATTCCCGAGAGTGTGATGCGGCGTATTATCAAAATCAGTGTGATGACCAGGACGCTCAATAACAGTTTGTTTTCAATTAAAAACGCGATGATTTTTTGAACATCTTCCATGGTCGCCTACTACTGCATTAAGAATGAGTGTTAACGATAACGAATCGCGGTGTCTTTCGCAATTTGCACGATCACTTTTACCGCTAACTCCATGCCTTGAACCGTAATAAATTCATGAATACCGTGGAAATTATAACCACCAGTAAACAGGTTTGGACAAGGTAAGCCCATAAATGACAAACGAGCGCCGTCGGTACCACCACGAATTGGTTTAATGTTTGGCTTCACCTCACAGCTTTCCATTGCCTGCTTAGCAATTTCAATAATATGTGGATGTGGCTCTACCATTTCGCGCATGTTCGAATAGTTATCTGTGATGGTTAAACTCACCTGACTACCCTGCGCATTGAACGTTGCTACCTTATCTTCTAGATAGGCTTTTTTGCGTGCCAATTCGTCTTTGTCAAAATCACGCAAAATGTAATGCAGCGAAGAATCCGTCAAAGACATCTGTGCATTATGCAGATGATAGAACCCTTCATAGCCTGATGTGCACTCTGGGGTCTCCTCAAGCGGCATATCCGCATGGAAGCGCGCTGCTGCGGTCATGGCATTAACCATTTTACCCTTGGCCGTACCTGGATGGACTGAGACACCTTTAAACTCAACGAGCGCCGCCGCTGCATTGAAATTCTCATATTCAAGCTCACCTACCGGACCACCATCGACTGTGTACGCCCATTTTGCAGCAAACTTGTCGACATCAAACAAATCGGCACCTCGGCCAATTTCTTCATCAGGCGTGAAACCTATTTTGATATCACCATGAGGGATATCTGGGTTTGCCATCAAAAACTCTACAGCAGAGATGATCTCAGCAATGCCCGCTTTATTATCGGCACCCAACAATGTCGTGCCGTCGGTCGTAATGATATCGTGACCATGAAGAGCGTGAAGATCGGGATATTGAATTGGAGAAAGCACCACATCCCCCTTTCCGAGCGCAATGTCACCGCCTTGATAGTTCTCTACCAACTGAGGTTTACATCTTTGCCTGATGCATCTGGTGCGGTATCCATATGAGCAACAAACCCAATCGCGGGAATGTCAGCCTCTACATTCGATGGCAAGGTCGCCATGATGTAACCATTTGCATCTAACGTGACATCGGATAAGCCCAGTTCGATCAATTCTTGTTGCAGATATCGAGCAAACTCAGTTTGGCCTGGTGTGCTCGGGCATGTTGCCTGCGACGGGTTAGATTGCGTGTCGAACGTGACATATTTGAGAAACCTGTCGATAAGACCTGTCATAATTTTCACCTTTGATAGTGGTTGTGAACCCAAGTCACTTCATAATACGGATCGAAGCCAGTGGAATGTTGCGATGAATCAGTTTTATCTGATTTGACGAGCATTTTGTAAGGTCGATATAAGCCCAAACACTCATCCGTCGCTAGCCCTGATATAACGGGATACGCCCAATACACTACGCCCCATCGATTCAAATTAAGGGGGATGCGATTGATAGCCCATCCTGAAATAATGATGTTAAGTTAAAGTAGAGAAGATGAGATTAGACACCATGAAGCGTCCACATTTTGTTTCCACGCCTATTTTTGTTTCCGCTATAGTCGCTGATAAAAAAGTAGCAACAGCTACTAAGAATGGCCTGGCTACCCACACAACGCTAGCAACTCCAAGTCCGCTAGAGTGTGAGCGAATCGCATTGGTCAAACAGCTACAGCAACGTGGTGGCTTTAGCGCTTAATTTTGTTTACGCCAGATACAAAAAAAGCACCTTTTCAAAGGTGCTTTTTATCATGCTTGTATTTATCGGTTGATGCCGATATCACGCTGCATGTGGCTAGATAGTTCGTTCGCGTAGTAAGTTGCTTCAACTTCGCCTTTGCCGAACAGAATATCCAGTAAGTGTGCAATCAATCCTTTGAAGTTAACCGCGTAGGTTTTTTATCCATAGAGGGTGCGATAGCGATGGTTTCGATGTTCACTGCTTGTGCCATGATTGCCTCTCTTGAAATTTGGTAACTCGTTGTTGTTGGTGACAATATTAGGCAAAAAAACGCTGTTTAAAAAATGACAAAATTTGGCATTTCAGATTAGAATTTCTAATGAAACAAACCTTTAACAACCCCTACATAAACCTATTTATTTTTGGTGAATTTTTATACCCAAAACAAACAATTTGGTGAATAAACATTCCACGCAGTGCTCTACAGGTTCAATTTGTTAGCAAAATGATAAACAAAAACCTCCCAAATAATGGGAGGTTTTACGCATTTATTGTTAATTCTATTTATTAACAACCTTGAGCTGCTGTTTTTCTTTGTACAGTGATGCTAACGAAGCCGCCGTCATGGTGAATAGAATCACACATAAGGAGAACCAAGTTGGAATCTCCCAAGGTGATCCAACCAATGCCATCTTGATACCGATAAATATCATTATGAAAGAAAGCGCTGGTTTTAGGTACACGAATCGGTTCATCATGCCTTCAAGAACAAAATAGAGCGAACGCAGTCCGAGCAGAGCAAACACGTTTGCTGCCAACACAAGGAACGGCTCACGAGTAACAGCAAAGATTGCCGGGATCGAGTCCAATGCAAACAAAATATCCATAAAGCGATCACGCCAATCACCACCAGCATTGGGGTGAATACTCGTTTGCCATTTTCAATAATTGACAAGCTATTACCATGATACGATTCAGTCACCGGCAATAGTTTTCGAATCAATCGCTCCGGAAGTGGATTGATCTCATCATCACCATGGTCACGCGCCAATTGAATACCCGTCCAAATCAAGAAAGCCGCAAACAGATACATCACCCAGTGGAACTGAGCAAGCAGCTGAGCACCGACACTGATCATGATGCACGTAGTACCAACGCACCAATCACACCCCACAATAGCGCACGCGGACGCAAATGCTGAGGTACAGCGTACTGATGAAAGATGATAGCGAACACAAATAGGTTGTCGACACTGAGCGATTTTTCAAGCAAATAGCCAGTTAAGAACGATACTGTTGCTTTCTCTGCACTGTAATCGCTGTCTGGCGCATACACATGCCAAAATAGATAGATGGTTGCAGCAAACACGAATGCCAGTACAAACCAAAAACCGCTCCAAATCGCCGCTTTACGAATGGTAATTTGACCGCCGCGAGTTTGATAGATATCCAATGCGACTAACGCAAGAGTCAGTAGCAGGAAGCCTAGATAAATAGATGGGCTCATAAGTCCTCCGAGCGGAAGGACGGGACTATTTTAGGCGACCTTCCGCAAACCAATAACACACCAGCACACGAATGTGCTGAGCCTTTGATTGCGTTGGTCTCGTCAAAGCGTTATGAAAACACTTATATTTGCCGGATAAGTTCATTGCTATACCTGCAATAACTTAACGAGATGACGACAAATAAACGGGTGACTACTCCCCAAAACGGGGCGATTGTAGGGCGAGATTTAAATGCTGTCTATAAGAAAAAAGCCCAAAAACGAAAAAACCAGCATAATTAAGGATGCTGGCTTCACGTCTTGGAATGTAAAGTATTGATTATGCTTTATCTTTGCTCGTCGCTTTCTGGTTCGTTTCTTTCCAGTACTGAATACGACAACGATGCAGTTGTGCACGTCTCATCTTTTTCATGGTTAACTCCTTCTAAACTTTACGCATCTCACGTTACGTTTCTTATGTAACAGTGAAATGACAACCGTAAGACCATTTTGTGACACTCTCTGAGTAACATCGATAAGCTTGCTGTGTTGAACACGCTTGCTCGGCTAACGATTCCAAATCAAATGAATGCGCTCAGCGTCACTGGTCATTAATAGCGTCTTTGTTGCTAACGTATTCTGAATCTCATTTTTCCTGATCCAGGTAAACTGTTTGGACACAAAAGTGGGATGTAAGTTCAAAAATTCAACCAGTTTCTTATCCGCAGTTTGAACCGTGCCCTGATTGATCAATTCTTCGACAGTGAGTATTTCATCACCAATTTTGACCTCAACCAAGTGATAGCTGTCTTTGCGCAAAGCGGTTTGAACATAAGTAAAGTCATGCACACTATAAGGAAAAGAGTAGTTAACCGCAGTGACATCTCCGTCTGAACTGACCGAAATAACCACATCAAGCTCAATGCCGCGATAGCTTTGCTCAAAAGCACAAAACTCCTGACGCTCTACTTCGCCGCAGTCAAATAGCTCTGAAAGGCTCTCTACATCAGCAAGCGTCTCTATAGACTGTAGACCCGAAACATATTGATTCGGCCAAAGCTCAGTAGCGAGGACGCTATGGCTAAAAACAAACAGTAATAGGGTTAACAAGGGCTTCATTTCGATCTCACGGGCTAACTCAGATACCCAAGACTAGCAAGTTATACCGTTTCTCCCCTCCTCCCCCCAATTTACGCCCACACCAAGGTCATTTTGTGACCAGACGCAAATTCTAAGGCGTAGGCAGTGAGAAGGATGTGACTGACATTGATGCGTTTTATATTAGGCTCGGAAAACTACAAAAAATGGAATGAGCATGAAACATAAGACCCTACTTGCTTGCATGCTACTAGCCTCGCCTGGGCTGCTAGCATCACCTAATATCACGGTTTCAACTACAACCACCAGCCGTGACTATCCTATAACGGCAGATGAGCCGTTGGTGATACCACTGACCAAAGATAAGTACCAACTAAAAGTGTCGGGCGTCGATGGCAGCTGCGATCATCAACTGCCTAGCAAAATTAAGTTCAATACACCGATTCCTCTGTTGTGTGGCGAAGACTCAACTCTGCCTCTTAACATCCGTTTTACCGGTGATTACTCCTTTAGCTACAACGAAGAAACCAAGTCTTTAGTATTCAAAAGGCAACCTAAGAAAGTCGCTAAGAAAGAGTTCAAGCGCCCTATTCCCAATGTTCAATGCGCAGCTTTACCAAGCGAAGCACAGACTATTACTGTCGGTGATACCTATGCCGATGGCACTAAGCTAAAGGATGTATTCACTGGTGTTGTTGTCACCGTCAATGACGGCAAGGTAACTGTATTACCAAACGCTGCGTCTGGTGGTTTGACTCTACTAGAACCTGTCGACACGGTTAAGCTGTCTGATGAGTTAAATTATCGAAATGCGAACATCTACTTTGTGATGGTAGATAGATTCAACAATTCCAATCCAGGTGAACCACAGCCATATGGCCGCCAATCTGATGGGAAAGACAACATCGGCACTTTCCACGGTGGCGATCTTAATGGTATTACCGAAAAGCTTGATTACATCCAATCACTTGGTACTAATGTGATTTGGCTATCACCGATTGTCGAGCAAGTACATGGGTTTGTTGGCGGTGGCGACAGTGGTTCATTCCCATTCTATGGCTACCATGGCTACTGGACTCGTGATTTCACCAAGATCGATGAAAGCTTTGGTAACGATGATGACTTAAAACGTTTAGTAGACGAAGCACACAAACGCGGCATCAAAGTGCTGCTGGACGCGGTTATCAACCACCCTGCTATTCAACACTTGCCGACATTCAATATGATGACCTCAACGTAATCAAGCCAGAGCACCAGTTACCAGCAATGTTTGCCAAGTGGCAACCTAAACCTTCTGAAAACTGGCACAGCTATCACAGCAATATCGACTACCAAAGCGAAGAATGGAGCCACTGGTGGGGCGCGGATTGGGTGCGTACCGGCTTGCCAGGCTACGACAAGCCAGGTTCAAGTGACATTACCTTATCGCTTGCAGGCCTCCCAGACTTTAAAACTGAGTCCACGAAAGCAGTAACCCCTCCACAGTGGCTGCTTGATAATCCAGGAACCCGTGTCTCCAAACGCGACAATTACACCGTAGCTGACTATCTCATTGAATGGCAAACGGACTGGGTAAAACGCTTTGGTGTTGATGGTTACCGTGTCGATACCGTCAAGCACGTAGAAGGCGAAGTTTGGAAGAAGCTAAAAGCCGAAGCCACACTAAGCCTAGAGCAGTGGCGAAAAGACAACAATCAATCTGGACAACCTTTCTGGATGATGGGTGAAGTCTGGGGACACAGTGCGTATCGCAGCCCATATTTTGACGATGGCTTCAATGCACTCATCAACTTTGACATGCAGAAAAAGCTAGATAAAGGCGCGGCATGTTTCAGCCAAATGGCGGACACCTACAAAAGTTACGCCAATTCAATTCAAGAGTCTGACGACTTTAACCCAGTAAGCTACATGTCTTCCCATGATACTGAGCTTTTCTTCAGCCGATTCAAAGACTACACCATGCAGAAAAACGCGGCGAATGCCCTACTTCTAAGCCCAGGCGCGATTCAGGTGTATTACGGTGATGAAGTTGGTCGAAATATTGGCCCATATGCCGATGACTTCCACCAAGGCACTCGCTCCGACATGGTGTGGACACTCACTGACGAAAAGAAAGCACTGCTCGAGCATTGGCGCACGGTTGGTCAATTCAGAGACCGTCACCCGGCTATTGGTGCGGGTAAGCATACTGAAATTACTAACGACAATGCTTATGTGTTCTCTAGGGAGCTTGAGGGTGACAAGGTGATTGTTGCTTACTTTGGCAAGTAGTTGCTTCTTAAATAGAAAAGATGCCAACCGAGGCAAGCTACCGCACTTCCCTCGGTTTGGCTCTACCAAATACACTCAAACACCTTCGTAGCTTGCCATAGAGACACAATAGTTTTTTCGGAAGGGATGCTTGAATTGATAGTCAGAAAAGGTTCAGGCCAAAAACATCTTTAACATCAAAAAGCACTTCCGATGTTATCAGTAAGCAAAAAAGTGGTGGCTCAGATATTTGCTACCATTGAGTGAGTTAGAAGCATGAGGGCAAAGAATTTAGTTGTGAACGAATTTTAACAACACCATTTCGAAGTTGAATCTCGAACCTATGCTCACTATCGCTCATGTTTAGGTTGAACTTAGAAGAGACTTCTTTAGCCTTTAAATAGTTATTATTTCAAAATGACTGCCGTCAACTTGGTCGGGTAGAGAATCAATCCCGGAGCATGCTCCGGGGTGTAACGTTGTTTATATACTAAAAATACTACGGATACTGCGCGAAATATATATCGCCCTTGTCATGATAATGGTCTTCAACAAACACATCTAATAAGCCATCATTGTTAAAATCGACCAACTCTAAATCACAAATTCCCTCACAGTCTTTTGGAAGATTCAAGACACCTTGTTTTACTATGCCTTGATCTTTAGTAATCCTATAGTAATTAGTCCCTTTAAACTCGTGGGTGTTTTCTATCTCTAAAATTTCAACTGTACCATCGTTATTTAGGTCGCGAGCCCTAAAGTACGGCCTGTGATGAGGTGGGTAAGCCTCACGTATTGCATGCGGAGTCAACGAATGGTCTTCATTGTTCTTATAAAGTATCGGCAAATAATGATGGATGCTCGGACTCGCTATTACATCAGGATTACCATTACCTGTAATATCCCATATCTCTACTCTATGTGATGACACTCCTTCAAACACAGTACTCGGAGTATGAGAAAAATCCCCATTACCAATACCCAATAAAATACCACCAAACGTGGTTTCATCGTCTATTGTAAAAGCACAAGCATAAACAATATCTTTAATGCCATCACCATTCATATCTACAACTTCAAAATTCTCAATCCGAGTCATGGGACTGTCACCGCTTATACAACCAGGATTTGGTATTATGAAACTAGGCGTTTTGTCAAATTTAGATTCGGTATCGTTCAGGTAGATTTTGAACTCACCCGTAGCTATAGTCTGATGTAATTAAGTCCAATGTGCCATTCCCATCCAAGTCTGAAAACTGCTCTACAAGGACGTGAGTAGATAAAGGAAGGTAATCGTACACTCCGAAACGCCCCTCTCCTTGATAGTGATACACTATTGCTGTTGGGTTTCTATAGTAGTCAAAGACAAACAGATAGTTTCATCATTATGAACACCACTTGCTACTGGAGATAGATCCTCCAACACTGTTTGACTTGAGTACCTTTCAAGCTCAACTTGTGAGCTGAAATTACCTGTACCATCATTCAAAAGTACTACATCACTTGTGTTGAATGAGTTCCTGCTATAGTAAATATCTACAAACCCATCTCGGTTGAAATCCTCCAGGCGCATTCGATACTGAGTTGATTTGTAAGCATCAGACAAGTCAATTTCTTTATTAGAATCAACATACTGGATCTCATCGACTGAAAAGTGACTATCCAACACAACAGACAAGTTCAGCACCTGCAAAGGGTTTAATGTAAAGCTAGAATGGTGTCTTCCATCCGGCCTAACAACATTAAGCTCGTAGTCTCCGGCAACTTGGTGAGTTTTGAGTCCACCGTGTTGATAGTTTTCTCCAGTTAGACCCACCAACTTATTGTTTAAGTAAACTTCTGCACCGATAGCTGGAGTGCCATTTGTTTCCATTACATTGAGCATTATGCTACCCAATAAACGTCCACTAATAACACTAGATCTTTCTAGAAAGTATTTACAGGTTACCGCTTGAGAACTGGTTACACTAATTTGAGTCGTACAAGTGGCAAAAGGAAGACCAGACAAACCATCTACCAGCTCGGCTTGATCATAGTAGTCAATTGAAACCGTAACAGAGTTTTCCCCATAAGTTACAAAGTTATCTGAAGCTTGGTATTTCCCCTCGACATTAATTACCTCCAGTATTTTCTCTTGAAGTGGGTTGTTACCCGCGGCCATCTTAACCAACACCGCTAGGTTTTCTTCACCACCTACCTCATCAACGATGACGTTTGGTACGTTGAAAATAAATTCTCCATTTTCTACCAACCTATCTACATCAAACGTTATATCACTTTGAAGTGAAATAATATCCAAAGTCACATTTTCATTTTCACTAAGATCAATCGCTTGAGTGCCTGTATCATGACCAACAAGCTGACTCCCATCGTAAAGGTTGAGGGCTATTTGATGACTACCTGCATCAACATTAAGTATAAATTTGGTAATACCCACTTCTTTATTGATATCAAAAATCAGCTCATCACCATTATTCAAAATTAGTCCGAATTTGGGATCTATAAGATTAACTAAATCCTCGGCAGGATACTCAAAACTGATCGTAGACGTGTATTCCACATCTCCTTCAGGAGTTATCGTATCTGCTAAGTTAGGTAGCAAAGTGAGAAGAATATCTGCACTACCATCGCCCGCAACCTCAACACCGAGAGATTCGGCCACATACTGTTTAGAATCACGTTCAAGGGTCATTTTAAAGTCGTAAGTACCCGGTGATAGTGCGACGGTTCCATGGGATTCGACAACGCCATCTGATCGAAGCGTTACCGCCCAGTTAAGAACTTGCGTCTGTGCCGCAACCACATCGACAACTTGAAGTTCACCTAGAAAGCGTTTGTCTGTATTTTGCTGCTCTGGTGATTGAAGCGCTACTTCCGAACTGTCATTTAAACTGTTCAGATCTCGTTTCTTTATGCCCTGCGAATAAACAGCAGCAAACTGAGTATTTATACTTGTTGCCAGCTGCTCGATTTCATTAGACTCATTTCCACTGTTACAAGCGGATAGCAGAAAGATCATCCCTGCCATACTGAGTATGTTTTTCAAATGCACTACTACACTCCATTTTAATTGTGTACAACTGAGCACCGCTCCATTTAAATGATTGAATTATCATTTAAATTTAGCTCTACTCACGTTCCAGAGGGTTGAAGCGACATCAAATAACTAGACGTTAAATAAATTTATAAAATCATTTAACTAACAATTCACTCAGTCTTCAAAAATAAGAGAATGTAGTTAGAATTGTCTTAACTGCCATTCCTTACATCAAATCTAATTAATCAGAAAGGTAGAGGCTGAACCATAAAAGTTAAGCCCAGATAAAAAAAGACGCCAATAAATGGCGCCTTGTTACAATGAAGTTTTTGATGCTGCTGTTAAGCCAGCACGCCCATAAAGTAAGGAATAATAAACGCATTCGCTAAGTCGATAAAGAACGCACAAACCAGCGGTACGACAATAAACGCTTGATGCGAGTTACCGTACTTCTGTGCTACGGCTGACATATTGGCCATTGCTGTTGGTGTCGAGCCTAGTGAAATACCACCAAAGCCAGAACAGATAACGGCTGCATCGTAGTTCTTACCCATCGCTGGGAAAATGATGAACAGGTTAACCAAAATTGCGACCACAAATTGTGCGCCGAGAATGGCAAATATCGGTCCAGCCAAATCTACTAGCGTCCAAAGCTGCATACTCATCAGTGACATCGCTAAGAATGCACCGAGCGACATATCAGCAATCAATGCCACAGCCGGTTTGTTAGCAGGCCATTTTGTGCCAGTAATGCGTGGATAGTTATGCGGGACAATGTTCGAAAGGATGATACCTGCAAACAAGCAGGTCACAAACAGAGGCAGTTGTAGCCCAAGATACTCTACCCCTTCATTAAGGAACACACCCACAATAATACAGGTATGTATAGCAAGCATCGCATCTAGGAAATCATAAGAAGTGATTTTGGGTTCTGGTTTGTTATCGGCCACACCCACATCTAAGTGTTGTTCTTCAGCAGGCTTCAGGTCATAACGTTTGATCAGGAACTTAGCGATTGGACCGCCCATGATACTGGCTAATATCAAACCAAAGGTGGCACTCGCAATACCAATTTCCATCGCCGTATTGAGGCCAAACTGTTCTTGAATTTTTGGTGCCCAAGCAATTGCGGTACCGTGGCCGCCAATCAACGATACCGTACCACTTAGAAGACCTGCTACCGGTTCCAAACCAAAGGCCGTTGCCACGGTAATACCCGTGACGTTTTGGATCAGCATATAGCCGACAGTGATGGCGAGCAAAATAATGAGTGGCTTACCACCTTTCATCAAGTCGCCTAAGCTGGCGTTAATACCAATGGTGGTGAAGAAATAAACCAAGAGCACGTCGCGTGCCATCAAATCAAAAGAGACTTCAAGCGACGTTGCCATGTGGAAGAGTGCGAATAATACCGAGAAAACAATACCACCCGATACAGGCTCTGGGATACTAAACTCCTTTAGAAACCCCACAACCTGATTAAGCCTGCGCCCCACAAACAAAACAATAATGCCCATGGTTACCGCTAAAAAAGAATCGATATGAATCACACCGTCTTCAATTATCATAGTACCTACATCCTGTAACAAAATAATAACTACAGGATGCCTGTATTCAGTATGCTATCCAACTCTTTTATGGCGAATTTTTTATTTTGTTACATATAGTTGAGAAACTGCTCAAAGATTTTGCTTCGCTTTCAATTGCTCAATCACATACGGTGGTGCCACCTTACCTAGCTCACCTAAACATGCCTCTGTTTTCGCGTTGTTGTGGCGAACGTACATATCGCACACCGCATAAAGTTGCTCTGGTGCCCCCGAGATCAAGTAAGCTTGCTCGAACGATTGGGTCGCTTTTGCTACATCTAAGGCTCTTGTAATACCCCGTTCAAATACCAGTAGTAACTGTTCTCAGGAGCAAGCTCTGTCGCCTTCTCTATTGCGCTCGCGGCTTCTGACTTATTCTCCATCCGAACCAAAGTTAGCGCTTTCGCATATTGAAGCTGTGCCGAAGAATCGTCACGCTCGATAGCTTGGTTAAGCACATTTAACGCCTGTTTATCGTTAGATTGAGCGCGATAGTTATCAGATAAACTAAGTGATGCTTGTGTCGTCAGCTCCGGATCATCTATAAGCGCAAGATACTGCTGCTCTGCCTTCTGCCACTGCAATTGCCAGCGATAAACGTCGCCCAATAATAATTGGCTGCGCTTGCCAGATTGCCTTTCAAGGTACGCGGTTACTGTAGGATAAATTTTATCAATCGCCTGTTGTTGTTCTTCAGCCATTGTCGAGTAATCTGGTAATAAGTTGATGGTCGCCGCTATTTGTACCGACTCTTCACCATCAGATAGCAACGGGGATACTAGCTTCCATCGATACTCAAATTGATAAGGTTTTGCACCAACTATTGCCGCTTCCCTAACATCAGGATTACTGTCTTTCAAAGCACGCGTAACCGCCACCAACGCATTCTGATTGGGGTATTGGCTAAGCTCATGCAGTGCATCGACGCGCGCTTCTGCACTCTCTGCTTGGTTTTGTGCAACATAAGACAAGCGTTGAATACGCTGCTCGGTAGACTCTTGCTCAGAAGACACCACCTGTGCGTTTGATTCACTGATAACGGTATTATCTGCAATTGTGTAATGGCTGATTGATGCCAGTAACAGGCTTGCCAGCGCCAAAGGTTTGATATTCATGATTCGCTCCTATAATGGATACTGAGTGGCTTGCTAGAACTTTGGATTAAAGCCGGTTGCATTGGTTGTATTGATTTTCTGAACAACACTTTGCATGGCCATCTTTCTTTGCTCAGCTACCGCTCTATCACTAAACTTGCCATGGGCTACCGGATTTCCAGTTGCACGCAATATGTACGCTAACGCTTTGTCTGCGTGAGAGAAAAACTTTTTCCACCCTGCACACAAATAGTTCAAACCAGGCTCTCCATTTCGAGTTTTGATGAAGCGATTTTTTGGACACTCTCCGTAACAAGCAAATTGGTAGTCACATTGCTGACATTGGCTCGTCAAAGTACGAGATTTAGCAAAACCAAACTCTTGCTGGTCTTTGCTGTAAGCCATATTTTCTAGCTATCGGTATTAATATTGCCAATCTTGTATTCTGGGTAGACGTAGTGGTCACAGCTAAACACGTCGCCATTTGGCTCCATTGCCAACCCTTTTCCACACAGTGACCCTAGAGTGCACAGTGGATTTTTGCGTCCCATCCATGTTTCAACACTGGCTTCAAAATACTGGACAAACACCTTGCCAATATCCTTCTGAACCCATTCGTCAAAGACTGCGATAAGAAAATTACCCCAAGCCTCATCCGACACACACCAAGGCTCCATAATAGAATTAGCATTTCCTGGAATAAGGCGCTTATCGCCTTGTCTTAACTGCTCACTCGATTGACCTGTTTGCGGCGCATCAGTACGAAACGTCTTTTGCTCAACAATAGGAATAAACTGCATTTGCGGCGAGCGTACTTCATCACGCAAAAAGCGGTAGACCTCTAGAGGGTTTTTACTGGTTAGGTTGTTTACACAAGTTAACGTGGCAAAGCTTACTTTATGTTTATGTAATAGTTCGACAGCTTCATGACTTGTTTGTGAGTGCCACGACCAGCACGATTGGTGCGATAAGCATCGTGCAGCATTTGTGGTCCATCAATGCTTAAGCCGACGAGGAAATTGTGCTTAGCTAAAAACTCACACCACTTGTCATCTAACAAGGTGCCGTTGGTTTGTAAGTCGTTGGAAATCTTCACACCTGGTGGCTGGTACTTCGCCTGTAGTTCGACGATTTTTTTGAAGTAGTTCAGACCAAGCATGGTCGGTTCACCACCCTGCCAAGAAAAAATGATTTCTGGGGTGTTCTGAGCTTGAATGTAGTTTTTGATGTACTGCTCAAGCATGGCTTCGTCCATCTCTGGTGAGCAGCCTTTCTTATATTCGAGCAAGTCTTGTTTGCTCAAATAGTAGCAGTAGTTACAGTCGATATTACACACCGCACCAATTGGCTTTGCCATCACGTGCATTCGCTTAGAGGGCCTTCCTTGAAATTGTGGTCCTTGAGTTAGCTGCATCGGTGACTCGGCGTTAGAAGAAGATGCCATAGGAGATGTGGTCGCGTTAGAGCTAGAAACCATAGAAATAGACCTTATATCGGATAACGAGCTCAGTGTATCCCATGTTTAGAGAGGTGATTGTTATAGTGCATATAACCAAAAGGAAAGTGCACTAGGGTTACCATTTTATGGATTCTTTTGACTGACAAGAGCAACGCACATGAACCATCACACAGAGGAAAAGCAGGCATGGAATGCGACCAAACTATTAGTAGTCTTCGCTATCATCGCGCTACCTATCCTACTTTCTGGCTGCGCAACTAAGCCAGATCACCCAATCGCCCTCAAGATCAACCAAGACATGGTACTAATTGAAGGTGGCGAATATGTGATGGGCTCCGATGCACCAGAAGCCGCCAAGTCGGAACGCCCTGCTCACACTGTAAACGTAAACAGCTTCTACCTTTCAAAATTTGAAGTCACTCAAGAGCTATTTGAGTCCGTTATGGGTTCATCGATGAGCTTTTTTGCCGACCCTAACGTGCCAGTGAACAACCTAAGCTGCAACAAGCCAATTACTTTGTCGAACGATTAAATGAGCTGACGGGTGAAAACTATCGCCTACCGACGGAAGCAGAATGGGAATTTGCTGCAAAAGGCGGTAACCAGTCTAAAGGCTACACCTATGCGGGTTCTAACAACATTGATGACGTCGCATGGTATGTAGGAAACGCAAACAATCGCGCTCACCCTGTAGGACTTAAACAACCAAATGAACTTGGCCTCTATGACATGACAG
The DNA here is from genome assembly GCA_000755425.1 of Vibrio maritimus. Lineage (GTDB taxonomy): Bacteria > Pseudomonadota > Gammaproteobacteria > Enterobacterales > Vibrionaceae > Vibrio > Vibrio maritimus_A. Next base: position 530,694 of record BBMT01000001.1, on the reverse strand, counting down.
GTAACGTCGGTGAGTTCGTGCAAGATGCCTTTGATGACGGCTTTTACCGTTTTTCTCCTGTCGATAATCCCAATAATGCCAAACACTCAGATTCTGGCTTGTCACATAAATCCGTTAGAGGTGGAAGCTTCTCCTATGACGCTGATGAATCAGAAAATTTCCGTCGTGACTTCGCAAGCCAATCTATAATTATGTCGGACATGGGATTACGTCTGGCAAAAGATCATTAACGTCTTGGCAAGGAACCTGTATGAAACATACTCTCAGTATACCCTTTCGCGTGACACGCGCACTTTTGGTGACGGCGTCACTTACTGGTGGACTTTTGCTGCCCACCATTGCACATGCCGATGCCAACCAGCCGAAACTGGTAGTACAGATCACCGTAGATGGATTACGTGCCGATCTCATTGAGCGATACAAACACAACTTTGGCCAAGGTGGCTTTCGCTACCTTATGGATGAAGCGTCTACTACAAAAACGCCAACTATGAGCATGCCAATACCGAAACCATCGTCGGCCACGTTTCCCTAGCAACGGGCGCGCCACCTGCTGTACATGGGATGGTGGGCAACGTCTGGTTCGATCGCTCACTTGACCGACTGGTTTATAATGTCGAGGATCCTAACTACGCGATGCTCGCAACGGGAGCCGGTGTGGATAAAGCAACCGAGATCGACCCCACTCAAAAAGCCGCTGCTGGCGACGGACGCTCTCCAGACCCTATTTTGTCGACCACCTTTAGTGATGAGCTGACTATCTCCAACAATGGCCAATCTCGCGTTTTCTCGGTATCCATCAAAGATCGCGGGGCGATATCTTTAGCAGGTCATAGCGGCAAAGCTTTTTGGTTCTCAAAAGCACAATCAGAGTTCGTCACCAGTAATTACTACTACGACAGCAATCCTCAATGGTTGAATCGTTGGAATGAAAAAGCGATTCCTAAACGCTACTCTGGTCAACGCTGGGAACTCTCCTTGCCTAAAGAAAGTTACTCTTTGCAAGAACGTGCAAAAGACCACAAAGTCGACCTTGGTGGCTTTGCGCGAACCTTCCCGCACCCATACGGCCCTGCGTCATACAAGTACTACTCGACCATGCTAACTGTTAGCCCTGCGGGCGATGAAATCACTGCAGAATTTGCTAAGACGTTAATGGCGCAAGAGAAACTGGGAACTGGCTCCGCAACCGACTTTTTAGCCATCAGTTTCTCTTCCAATGACTACGTGGTGCATTTGTACGGTGCATCAAGCCTGGAGACTGAGGACAATTTAATTAGGCTCGATAAAACCTTGGCGGACCTGTTTAGCCATATTGACAACTCCGTAGGTCTAGACAACACGCTAATCGTACTTTCTGCTGACCATGGCGTACCAGAAGCAGCACCAACGCTAAATACTTTAGGGTTTAGACAGCCGTTCTACTTCAATAAAGATGCCCTACTCACCAAAGAGTTGATGAGCAAGTTAAAGAGCAAGTTTGGATTGGGTGAAGAGGTCATTAAGCTTTACGCACAGCCATACATCTACCTAGATCACGACTTAATTGCCAAGAAAAACCTATCACTGAGTGACGTTCAGAAGCTCATCGCAGAAGAAGTGATGAAAGTGAAAGGCGTTGCCGCAGCAGTAACCAGTGAAGACATTGCGAACAATCGCGTGGCGGATTCCCGTGTGAATCAATTGATTCGCAATAACTATCATCCACTGCGCTCTGGTGATGTATACATGGTGTTTGGCTCACGTACTTACATCAACGATATGGACGGCCTCACCATTGCGTCAACGCATGGTTCACCTTGGCGATATGATACTCATGTGCCGGTTATCTTTGCAGGTAACAAACTGGAAGCTGAAACCATCAGCCGCCCAGTCACGCCCTATGATATTGCGCCTACGCTTTCCGGCTACTTAAACATCAGTGCGCCAAGCGGTGCTACCGGCAATATCCTTGAAGAGGTCGTCGATAACTAGCGTTCATTGGGAGGGGCGTTTGATTTAGATAAATCAAACGCCCCTTTCATTCTTTATACCCCTTAACTATTATGTCTACGAATCATTTAGTTAAGGCAGCAAATCCATGTCCATTACCCAGCAACTTAAACTGTTTGTCGATGTCGTCCAACAAGGCTCGTTTGCCAAAGCCGCATCGTTAAACAATATGGACAACTCCTCACTATCCAAACAGATCAAGAAGCTCGAGCAACACCTAGGTGTTCAATTACTCAATCGCTCAACACGTTCATTTTCCCTGACCTCTGCCGGGGAGGATATTTTGGCAGAAGCCTATCAGCTCATTGATACACTCGATAATATTAAGAACATTGCGGATTCCTACCAATCTGAGCCGAAAGGCGTCATTCGTATCGTCTCTGCCATGTTCCTAGGCCAGCAATACATTCAACCTGTAGTGACGCGATTTATGCGTAAATATCCCGATGTTCAGGTTGTGCTGCATTTAGACGATAGACGCACCGATATTATCGCCGACCACTATGATGTGGCTATTCGGATGGGCAAACTTGATGACTCCAACCTCATTGTCAGAAAAATTGCTAATTCTAACTTTGCTGTAATAGCGTCGAATTCGTTTATTGATACTCACGGCAAACCCACAACACCAGAAGCACTGATTAACTTGCCTGCCATAATTTACAACAACGGCACCGTTTGCCTGGATACCTTTAAAATGAGTACAGAGCCTAATGGCGGCGAGCTTCGTTCGTTTAAGATGCAAGGCAACTACAAAGTCAGTGACGTACGCACTTTGATTGCGGCTGTGCGTGATGGTTTGGGTTACGCAGTAATTGATTTGTTCAACCTTGAGAAGCCCATTGATGAACTCGGGTTAGTTCCTCTACTGACTGACCATACTCTGTCGACTCTCGACAAAGGTATCTACGCCCTCTATCCACACAGAAAACAAACTCTTCTGGTCTCGGAGTTTATCAACGAGCTAAAACTGGCGATTGGAGAGCCGGCTATCTGGGAAAGTTATATTCCTGACTATCACTTGATGTACAAATAGGCCTGATGTTTCTTCATTAGAAAGAAGAAAGACATCAGCCTATTGAAGACGGTTATTCCCAGAACAATTATCAAACCGCTTGTTGCATTCGCTCTGCGCTTTTCCCTTGTTGGGCCATAACAAAGAAGTTATCGATCCAATGCAAAATAAGCGCTGAGTCTTGTGGCTGCTCTAGGTCAACATATGCTTGCTGATACTGCTCTGGCGTGATGAGATGCTGACGTTTTTCCACCAGCTTCTGAGTAAACGGCACACTAAACTCCGGGTGCCCTTGAACTGTAAAGATATGATTATCCTTTACCAACATGAAGTTAGGGCAAAACTCATTACCTGCGATCACCGTTAGCGCTCTGGGAACGATTGTCACCTGATCTTGATGGCTCACCAACAGTCTTGCACTGTCTACTGACAGGCTCATCCACTTCTTTTGCGCCTGCATCTGCACTTCATAGCTTCCTAGTCCCCAGCCCTTGTCGGACTTTTGCACCTTACCGCCCAACGCTCTCGCGATTAGCTGATGACCAAAGCAGATACCGACTAGTGGCTTGCGCTGCGCCTCGCAACGTATGACCCAATCCACGAGCATAAGTATCCACGGGTGATTGTCGTACGCGTTATGCACGCTTCCTGTGATGATAAAGCCGTGGCATTCATCCAGTGCTGGTAACACACCTTTGGTAGCATCGTAGTCTTGAAACGTAAAGTCACGGTTGATTTCGACCAACGAGCCCTCAATCATGTCAGCGTATTGACCATAATCGGATAACGGTGGATCTACATGACCACAAGTAATAATCCCTATCTTCATTCATCACCTACTTCATTGTTGGCATTACAAATTCACTTTCACGTTGCCCTTTTGGCCAGCGTGCTGTCACTGTCTTCATACGAGTATAGAAGCGTACACCATCATTGCCATGCACATTCAATGGACCGAAAATAGAACGTTTCCAACCACCAAAGCTGTGGAACGCCATCGGGACTGGAATTGGCACATTCACACCCACCATTCCGATTTCAACTTTTTCTGCAAAATCGCGAGCTGTATCGCCATCACGGGTAAAGATCGCCGTGCCATTACCAAACTCATGCTCATTAATAAGCTCCAGAGCGTGTTGGTAATCTTTCGCTCGAACCACGGAGAGTACTGGACCAAAGATTTCTTCGTTGTAAATGGTCATATCTGCGGTCACGTTATCAAATAGTGTACCGCCTACGAAATAACCTGGAGCACCCGTATCAATATCTCTTCCATCGACAACTAGAGTCGCACCTTGATCAACACCCGTTTGAATGTACTCACGTACCTTATTCATGTGTGGCTCACTGACCAATGGTCCCATCTCGTTCTCTGGAGAAACGCCAAGGCCAGGGCCGACGCGCAGTGCTTGCACCTTTTCTTTAAGAGCTGCCACCAACTTATCCGCCGCTTCATCGCCCACTGCAACCGCTACCGAAATTGCCATACAACGCTCACCCGCTGCGCCATAAGCCGCGCCCATAATCGCATTGGTAGCGCCCTCAAGATCGGCATCTGGCATAACAACTAGATGATTTTTCGCACCACCAAGCGCCTGAACGCGCTTGCCATTCGCACTGCCTTTTGAGTAAATCGCTTCCGCTATTGGTGTCGAGCCAACGAAGCTCACTGCCGCAACGTCAGGTGCTTCCAGTAGCGCATCAACAACCTCTTTATCACCTTGGACAACATTGAATACGCCATCTGGCAAACCTGCTTCTTTAAGCAATCTTGCGAGCATTAGCGAAGCACTCGGGTCTTTTTCCGAAGGCTTAAGAATAAAGCTATTACCGCAGGCAAGGGACACGGGGATCATCCAAAGCGGTACCATCACCGGGAAATTAAACGGTGTTATCCCTACACAAACACCTACCGGCTGCATCATAGAGTAGCTATCGATTTCACGTCCAACATTTAGCGAGTGCTCGCCTTTAAGTAGGTGTGGAATACCACATGCAAACTCGACTACTTCCAAACCGCGAGTTAGCTCCCCCAACGCATCGCTATGAACCTTGCCGTGCTCGGTCGAAATCAATGTTGCCAGCTCATCGGCATTGTCTTCTAATAGGGCTTTAAAGCGAAACATTACGCGAGCACGCTGCAATGGCGGAGTGGCTTGCCAATCAACTTGTGCTTTTTTGGCAACCTCGACGGCCGCCACGGCTTCTTCTGCGCTAGAAAGCTGAACTTGCCCCTTAGTTCGCTATTAGCAGGGTTAAATAAATCGGCATTTCGCTGGCTGCTACTTTCAACAATCTCGCCATTAATAAAGTTTGATACCAAAACTGACATAAGTTTTATTCCTTGTATTCAATATTTTGTAGAACATCGGCAATAAGCGTAAACAGATCATCAATATGCTGTTTTTCAATAATCAAAGGAGGTGACAGTGCAATGATGTCGCCCGTCACCCGAATCAGTGCGCCTTTCTCGAAACACTTAGTAAACACCTGATAAGCACGAGAGCCGGGTTTACCTACAATACCTTCGAGCTCAATGCCCGCGATCAATCCGTAATTACGTAGATCTTTCACATGAGGTAAGCCCTTCAGGCTATGTACCGCTTGCTGCCAATAGTCAGCAAGATCCGCCGCTCGGGTATAGAGGTTTTCATTGCGATAGATATCCAAGGTAGCGAGACCCGCCGCCGCCGCGACTGGGTGACCTGAATAGGTATAACCATGGAACAGTTCAATAGCTTGACTGTCCGGAGCTACCATCGCTTGGTAAATCTCATCGCTAACGAACACCGCTCCCATCGGGATAGCACCGTTAGTCAGCCCTTTAGCCGTGGTGATAATGTCTGGCTTAACATCAAACTCTTGAGCAGCGAATGGGCTACCAATACGGCCAAAGCCGGTAATCACTTCGTCAAAAATGAGCAAAATACCGTGTTGGGTACAGATCTCTCGTAGACGTTTTAAATAGCCTTTCGGCGGAATAATCACCCCTGTTGAGCCAGCAATTGGCTCCACAATGACAGCAGCAATATTGCTTGCATCATGTAAAGTAACGATATTATTGAGACTCTCCGCCCAGCCCGGATCGTAATCAGGCAAACCATGACTGAAAGCGCTGTTCTCAATACTTAATGTATGCGGTAAGTGGTCAACGCCAGTAAGTAAGCTACCAAACGCCTTGCGATTATTAACAATACCTCCAACGGAGATGCCTCCGAACCCCACACCATGGTAGCCACGCTCTCGGCCAATCAAGCGAGTTCTTGTGCCCTGCCCAATCGCGCGCTGGTAAGCGAGTGCAATCTTTAAAGCGGTATCGACGGACTCTGATCCTGAGTTTGTGAAAAATACTCGGTTCAAACCAGATGGAGCAATCTCAGCCAACTGCTCTGCAAACTGAAACGGCAATGGGTGACCCATTTGAAAGGTTGGTGCAAAGTCCAAGTTATGGATTTGACTGGCTACTGCTTCACTGATCTCATGTCGGCCATGCCCTGCGTTACAACACCAAAGTCCAGCAGTACCATCAAGGATCTTTCTTTTATCTTCAGAGGTGTAATACATCCCCTCAGCAGATACCAACATTCTCGGTGACGCTTTGAATTGCGAGTTTGCCGTAAAAGGCATCCAAAAAGCGTCTTTATTGGTTGATTGTTCGCTTACTAACGAATCCATGCTTTTATTGTTCGTCCCATGCATAGTGCACCCCAACGGTCATAGTTGAACTGATCTTAGTTGAACTGTTTATAGTTGAATGAATGATTGTTTCTTTTACTAAACACCGATAAACACCCATACCGCTTAATGTAAATGCAATGTTATTAAATATTAAACAAAATTGACTATAGAACGTTCTTTTGAGCTGTGCAATGATAAAATTATAAACATTTTCTGGTTTTTTGCGTTTAGTGAGCTAGGATTGTGTTTAGTTTACTAATCACTTCGAGTCATGTAGGGAGCATTCATTTCATGGAAATGGAGATTGGATCAAGATTCAAAGCGCTACGCGAACGAGCTGGACTCTCACAACGAGAGCTAGCAAAGCGCGCTGGGGTCACCAATGGATTTATCTCTCAAATAGAGAGCAACGCGGTTAGTCCTTCAGTAGCCTCTCTTAGCAAATTACTGAGTAAAATTCCCTCTTCAATGGCAGAGTTTTTTGCCGTCGATGAGCCCCAGCCAGAGCAGTTCTTTACACGACGAGCAGAGCAGCCAGAAATTGGTCGCGGTAAAATCAGCTATCGACAGATTGGCCACTATCACGAAGATCGCCACATCGGTATGTTAAGAGAAACGCTCGCTCCAGGTGCAGACACGGGTAAAGAAATGCTCAGTCACGAAGGCCAGGAATGTGGGGTAATTGTGCAAGGCGAACTTGAGCTCACTGTTGAAGAACAAGTCACTCGTTTAGTCGAAGGCGACAGCTACTATTTTGACAGTGAGCGCCCTCACCGATTTAGAAACACCACTGATGTGGATTGCGTCATTATCAGTGCAAACTCACCGGCAAGCTTCTAACGAAAGGAATTAAGGCAGGATATTTATGGACAACATGACATGGCATGACAAAGCAGAAGCATTGAGTTTCCGAACTCAGGCATTCATCAATGGTGAATTTGTCAATTCAACTTCCGGCGAGACATTCGAGATCATTAACCCAGCAACAGGACACTCACTCGCCCATGTGGCTCGATGCACTCAACAAGACGTAGATATCGCAGTTGAAGCGGCTCGTACCGCGTTTGAGAGCCGAGTGTGGAGCGGTTTGGCACCAGCTGATAGAAAAGCGATTCTACTCAACTATGCCAAGTTAATTGATGAGCACAAAGAGGACTTTGCGCTTCTTGAATCCCTAGATATGGGTAAACCAATTTCTGATGCAATGGGCTATGACGCCCCAGCAACGGCGCGCTGTATCCAATGGAACGCGGAAGCCATAGATAAGGTGTACGATGAAGTTGCTCCTGTTACTGAAGATGCTCTCGCACTAGTCACCAGAGAAGCACTTGGTGTGGTTGCAGCAGTTGTTCCGTGGAATTTCCCTACTGTAATGGCAGCTTGGAAAATTGGTCCAGCACTTGCCACTGGTAACTCGGTTATCGTGAAACCGTCAGAAAAATCGCCTTTGACCGCCATCCTTTTAGCCGATCTTGCCAAACAGGCCGGGATCCCAGCAGGTGTATTCCAAGTACTTCCTGGGTTTGGGCATGAAGCGGGACAAGCGTTGGCACTTCATAACGATGTCGATTGTATCACCTTTACTGGCTCCACCGCTGTCGGCAAAAAACTGCTCTCCTTTGCCGGAGAATCGAATCTCAAACGCGCCTTTATGGAATGTGGCGGTAAAAGTCCCCACATCGTTCACTACGATGTCAAAGACATAGAAAAAGCGGCCGCTACCGCTGCATCCGCTATTTGCTACAACCAAGGCGAGGTGTGTACTGCGGGATCTCGTTTGCTTGTTCACTCTTCGATAAAAGATGAGTTTGTCGCACTACTGTTGAAATACATGGAGAAGTGGCAGCCTAATGACCCACTTTTAGAAGATACTCGTGTCGGAGCGATTGTCGATGCCGCGCAGTACGAGCGCGTGCTCAGCTACATTGACATCGGTAAGAATGAAGGCGCAACGCTCGCATTTGGTGGTCAGCCCGCAATGACACACACCGATGGCTACTTCATTCAGCGCTGTGTTTACCGACGTCACATCGGATATGAGGATCTTCCAAGAAGAAATCTTTGGTCCCGTGCTTTGCGTTACAACATTTGATTCCATTGAGGAGGCCATCAAACTCGCTAACGACAGCGACTACGGATTAGCCGCCGGTGTTTGGACGTCAGACATTTCAACAGCCGTTCGCTGCTCAAGAGCGCTAAGAGCGGGAACAGTATTTGTAAACAACTGGGATGGCGGCGATATGACAATGCCATTTGGTGGTTATAAGCAAAGTGGTAATGGTAGAGATAAATCACTTCATGCTCTGCATAAGTACACGGAAATGAAGTCGACATGGATTGAGTTGGATTAGTGCTGATATTCATCTCTCTAGTAGCGGCGTTAACTCAGAGAGGTGTTCGCAGTGCGGACACCTCTTCGATTAATCGGATTCGTCAATCACCCGCTTGTCATATCACATTCCTTCGCTGGGTTACTCTTCATTTGACGTGGAGCTTAAAACTGCGCCTTCATCTCCAGAGCAGTCCAATACCGACCAAAAATTTTCTCAGAACCTTTTTCTAATGAAACGACTTGAAAGCCGAGTGATTGATAGAGAGATTTGGCTGCTTCATTGTGGTCGAAAACACAAAGGCTGAATTCCGTACAGTTTGTGACCGCTTTTGCTTCTTCGATTAGCAAGCTCACCATCTTTTTAGCAATCCCTCTCCCTTTGAAACGATCAAGGATTAATACACGGCAAACCCGACACAAAGTGTCACTGGCTCGGCGAAATTCGATGAAACCAGCAACCTCACCTTCTATCAAAAAGAGAAATGGGAAAATATCCGGTTGTTCACAATGGTTGGAAATCTGTTCGATAGTCAGTGGAAAGTCGTAAACCGGTCCACCCCATTGATAATTCAATTCAGGTGATGAGATCCACTCTACCAAATCTTGGTAGTGTATTGATTTGAAAGGTACAAGTTCCATCTTCGTCCTAATAATTATCACAAGCCGCCGTTTCTGCGGCTTAGTTCTTTCTTATAGCTGGATTCTCGGTACATCCAAAGCGCACAATTCGCCACCAACATAAGACCCGCAAACAACCCAAAATTCTTAGCCTGATTCTGTAGAAACACCAAGATACCGGCATCTGACACAGCAGAGTATTGGAAAACGATACTAAAAATCATATAAAACAGTACCGCGGCAACCGTACTTTTCGAAATCCAATTGAAGAAACCTTGCTCACGCTTTTTATGCCAAATTTGAAACACTTTATCGTTCATACTTCTACCTTACTTTATGACTCATTAATTAGCGCTATCGCTGAATATTTTTCCGGCATTGCACATTACATTGCTATAGAATCCTTTCTATCACATCACAAATTGTCATACAAATAAACCAAGCGAGGAATTGACCGACAATACAGATTTTCGCGAGCGATAGCATTTACCAATAGAAATAGAAACGCCCGATGGAGTCCATCGGGCGTTTTCACAAAAAAAGCTCTATTCAAATGATAGCGGAGTGCGTGATTAGCTCTACAGTTGTGCCAGTTGAGCTTTCCTTTCTTTGTTTACCACGCAGAAGTTACCACGCTTTGTACGGCACTTAGAGCAACGCTCGCACTCAACAGGCGCTCGGTCGCCCTCTTTCCATCTCTTAACGAGTTTTGGCTCAGAGAGAAGTGGACGTGATAGTGCAAAATATTGAATGTCTGTCGTATTAGCTAGCTCTTCGATGGCAGCGATGTCGGTTAATCCACCCACCGTAATAACGGGAATCGACACATCTTGGCTTATGACCTGCCCATACTCGTGGAAGTAGCCCTCTTCTTGAATAGTAAAGCCATCATGTTCTTCACCTATCATCTTGTTAGCTTTTCCGTGGATATTGCCAGAGATCACAATGGCATCAACACCAACTTCTTCGAGCTTTTTACACACTTTGCGAGTCTCTTCAAAGGTGAGTCCCCCTTCAAAAAACTCAGTGGCGGTCAGTTTAACCAAAATCGGAAAATCGCCGCCCACAAGCTCGCGGCATTCACGATATATCTCGAGTAGGAATCGCATGCGGTTTTCTAAGCTGCCACCATACTCATCATCACGACGATTGTAATACGGGCTCAAGAACTGGTTGATGAGATACGTGTGCGCAGCATGAATCTCCACACCATCAAAGCCTGACTGTTTGGCTCTTAATGTCGCTTTCGCAAACGCAGCAACGATATAATCAATATCTGACTTGGTCATCGCCGTACCTTGGGTTTGAGTCCCCATCTCAGGTACATCACTCGGTGCGAAGATAACGCGCTCGCCAACGTTATAGGTCGTCTTAGTTCCGCCATAGGCTAACTGCATAACGATTTTAGAGTCGTTGTCGTGAACCAAACTTGTTAGCTTTTGGTATTCAGGGATAAACGAATCGTCGTACATCCCCATCATGCCAGCATTGGGTTTTTCTTCTTCGACAATGTTGGCATAGCCTGTGACAATCAGACCGACCTCGCTTGGGCTAGCTCCTCATAGATGGCATACAACTTATCAGTCATATGGCCATCGTCCGTAGCCATGTTTTCCCAAGTCGCGCTTCTCATAAAGCGGTTCTTAAGTGTCAAATTGCCAATACGGCTTTCTGTGAACAAGTGGCTCAAGTCCAATCCCCTCAAAGTATCGTTAAGCTTATTGCCGAAAAAATGCAGCGAGGCCGGATAGTACAGGGAATGTAGGTGAGAAATATTAATCTAGATTAAGGAATTGATGCACTGGATGGTTAATTGATGATGAGTTTCCTTATGAAGTGTTCACTGCTACAAAGAGAAACCACATATGAAGACTACTTAGCGTTCTTAATAACCTTTACTTATCAATAACTGACAAAGCCTCTTTAACGTCAAAAGATTCTCCAAAGAGGCCAGATTCACTTAATCGTTCGATCTGTGCATGGAAAGAGATAAGAGCAACAAGCACATTGAATAGCAGCCTCACAAGCACTGTCCCATAATGGCAAACGAGCAAGCCATCGCGATAAACCAAGAGATAGAACGAAGTGTGCTCTTATCAATTAAGTAAAGGACGTGATAAATCACACGAAACACAATGTGGACTATTGCGAGTGTTTGCACGCTCTCAGTCATAGTGTCGGTTGCTACTGCAAGCAGGATAGCTATCCCAAATACCAACAAAGATTCAAAAGCATTCTGGTGTGATGCTAGTGCTCGCGCCCCAAAGCCTTCAAGACGAGATTGTTGGTCTCTGGGATGGCGATTGTCGTAACCGCCCTCTTTTGCCATGGCAATTGCTAATGGGATTTTAACTAAATAGGGAAGAAATGAAGCAACAATTAAACAGAGAATCAATACCGTCATATGAATATCCTTTCTATCTACACGAACCGTGCGGCCTTCCTTCATTGGAAATGCCGAGTAACGCCCACACCCATCTAACAAATTCTGCCACAAACGCCAAACAGACTTGAAGCGATAACAGTAAGCGTAGGAGCCACTCTTAAACTTATTGCTAGCGCTCTGATTCTAAACTGTATTGTTGAGCTTTTTGAAGACCTTTACTCATTAGAACTATCACGACAGAACCAATCAAAACAGGTGTTATTAAGAATGACCAACCATATCCTGCCAACATAATTAGAATTGGATTCGCTCCTGCCGGTGGATGCGTTGTTTTAGTCACCAACATACATGTAATCCCTAAACCTGTCGCAATAGCCAGACTCATCGGTGTTACACCAATATACAGCGAGAACACTATACCAATACTCGCAGTGATCAAATGCCCAAAAATGACATTTTTGGGCTGAGCCAGTGGGCTCTGCGGCAAACCAAAAACTAAAACCGCTGTTGCCCCAAACGGAGCCATTACCAAAGCTGCGCTTTCGACATTAGCCTCTACCACCAATAGAAGGCCAAGAGTAATTGAAGCCCCAACTCCCGCCACTATAGCAGACACATAATGATTCATATAAACCTCACAATTATAGTAGAACAATCTGTCTACTTTTAATTGTAGACAGGTCGTTCTACCTTTGTCAATATATATAAAACTGATATCGAGGTGTCTTTTTGTGAGCAAAAACGGGACTTACTATTAAGTACAGCATTAGAGCTTTTTACCGACACGGCATTAATACCATTGGAATCAATGAGGTAATCAAAGTTTCCGGTGTGGCTAAGAAGACACTATACAGCCACTTCAGTAGCAAAGAAGATCTAGTACTTAAGGCTCTAGAAAAAGACACCTTGTCTTTATTCAGTGGCTTGAAGCTAAACTTGAAAAAACAACCAATAATGACGAGTTGATTGATACACTTTTTCGTGCGTTAAAGGGTTGGTTTGATGGTGAAGAGCCTGATCTAGGTGACTTTAATGGTTGTTTCTTTATTAACACTTCGGCGGAATTCCATGACGCAAAAAGTGAAATATCAACCTATTGTCGCTTCCACAAAGCGCAAGTACGCAAGTTGATACAAAGCAAGCTAAGTGGGGATTCAGAGGAATTACTTAATGCTATATGTTTGTTAAAAGAAGGGGCAATCACAACTGTTTATATGACAGACACAAGTTCTGAGGTAATAGAAAACAGTGTGAAAATTTTAAAACGCCTTAAGTGCTAACGTCGCAATAAACTGTGAATGAACGCGCACTATGTTTGAGCACCCGGAGGGAGATTCCTGCTGATACAAGTAAGCTATCGGCTCGCGGTGAGTAGATTCCTGCCTGCGCAGGAATGACGGCATCTTGGAGGATTTCGTGCCTGACAGTGCGGAAGGCTAGAAAGTTGGTGGCGTGGCGGCGCTGATTAGTTCACATTCTACTTTGCCTTTGTTGCGGAAGCGGTGAGGCTTTCTGGTTTCGAAGTAGTATGAGTCGCCGGCTTTGAGAACACGGATTTGACTGCCAACCGTAATTTCGATTTCTCCTCGAATGACAACGCCGCCTTCCTCTCCTTCATGCTGCATGAAATCGGTACCGGTGTCTGAGCCTGGTGGGTAAATTTCTCGGAGGATGGCTAGATCTCTACCCTCGCGTTTGGCGCCGACAAGTAGCATCTTGATCTTGCCGTCACCTAAGTCTGCCATTTGGTCGGCTGTGAAGAAGATTTCGTCTTTCGGCTCCACATCTAGCGTAAAAAACTCACCCATTGAGATGGGAATAGCATCTAGGATCTTTTTCAGTGAACCCACCGAGGGGTTCACTAAATTTTGCTCAATTTGAGAAATCATGGAGTTGGTGACACCACTGCGTTTTGCCAGTTCTCGTTGCGATAGTCCGCGCATTGTGCGAATGGTTTTTAGCTGTTTCCCTACATCCATGAATCTCTCTCCAAATTGAGTTTATTATCAGCAAGTTAGTTCCGTTTTACTGCTGACTCATCTTCATTTCTAGCAGCCTACGCTTTTCTGCCTTTGCCATCAACCACCACGCGATAAATGTGGCACATGAAACTGCAAGTATGGTGAGCGTCGCCAGTGCATTTATCTTAGGACTCACCCCAAGTCTGACGCTGGAGAACACGACCATAGGTAAGGTCGTTGCACTTGGCCCTGACACAAAACTTGCAATCACGAGATCATCCAAAGATAAGGTAAACGCCAGCAACCAACCTGCCAAAATAGCAGGTGCAATAGAAGGTAGCGTGATTTGGAAGAACACCTTCCAAGGCGGAGCACCTAAGTCCATTGCTGCCTCTTCTATCGAGCGATCCACCTCTTGTAGCCTTGAACTCACTACAACAGTCACATAGGCAGTACAGAACGTCACGTGTGCTATCCAAATAGTCATCATGCCGCGTTGACTGAAGATGTCGAACACCTGCCCCATCGCAATAAACAGCAGCAATAGTGACAAACCGGTGATAACCTCTGGCATAACCAAAGGAGCAGTGATCATAAAGGCAAAGCCCGTCTCACCCTTGAATTTACCGAATCGGTTGAGAACGAAGGCGGCGATAATACCAAGAACCACCGCGGCACTCGCGGACAGGAATCCAATCAGAAGCTAAGCTTCACGCCGCCCATCAATAAGTCATCTTCAAGCAGCTCAAAATACCATTTAAATGAAAATCCAGACCAAACCGTTACTAAGCGGTTCTCGTTAAACGAGTAGATGATCAGAATCAGAATCGGTAGATAAAGGAACGCAAATCCCACGCCCAATATCACCCATTTAAGTTTGCTGTTGTAAACTGGGATGTCGTTCATCCTTGAGCCTCCAATTCACGTTTTTGATAGCGGTGGAACCATAGAATCGGCAACATCAGAATAAGCAGCATCACTATGGCGACGGCGGATGCCACAGGCCAGTCTCGGTTATTGAAGAACTCTTGCCACAAGACCTTACCGATTAGAACGGTATCGGGGCCACCGAGTAAATCTGGAATAACAAACTCACCCACGGCTGGAATAAACACCAGCATAGAGCCTGCGATGATGCCCGCTCGTGTCAGTGGAACTAGCACCGTAAACAGCGTTGTCATTGGTTTAGCACCTAAGTCACTCGCGGCCTCAAGTAGCGAATAGTCCACACGCATTAGCGCTGTGTAAAGCGGAAGCACCATAAACGGTAAGTAGGTATAGATGATGCCAATATAGACAGCCGTATCTGTGTGAAGGATTTGCAATGGCTCGTCAATAACGCCAGACATCAGCAAAACATTATTGAGCAGTCCGTTATTTTTAGGATGCCGATCCATGCGTAAACTCGAATCAAGAAGCTCGTCCATGAAGGTAGGATAATGAGCATCAAAAGCACGTTACGCGTACTTGGCGTAGAGTGAACAATCGCCCAAGCAATCGGAAAACCAATGATGAGGCACAGTACCGTAGAGACAAAGGCGATACGAATTGATTGAATATAAGAAGACGCATAGAGATCATCTTCAATCAGGTACTGGTAGTTGCCTATATTGAGCAGTAATTGCAATTGTTGCTCAGCATAACTCAGTAACTCTGAATAAGGTGGGATAGCGATCTGTGCTTCTGCGAAACTGATCTTAAATACAATAAGAAACGGCAGCAGGAAGAACAGTAGGAGCCAACCGTACGGCACGGCAAGTAGCAGACACTTAGGTGTCGGTACCACGCTCCAAATATTAAGTTTGGCTGGTTTCTTCATATCTTGAGTACCACACAACTTTCCTTGTCCCAGCAAAGATTGACTCTTTGCTCCCATGTAGGCATTCCTTTCCTGACACGACTGGTGTTTTGCAGTGTTGCGGTCACCAGTTTTCCTGAGTCGAGTCTTACGTGATAAATCGACTGATTGCCCATGTAGCAATATCTTCAACAATGCCACTGCAATGATTTGGCGACGGATTCATATGATCGCACAATGTGATTTTCTCAGGTCTCACAGCAATCGACACTGGAATACCTGGCGCGCCGGAGATGCCGTGGCTGATGGAGATGGGATTGCCCATATCCGGTGTGCGCACGGTTGAATGGTCGGCCTCATTGGTTTCAAGTACACCTTCAAAGATGTTGACCGAGCCAATAAACTTAGCGGCAAATTTGGAGTTCGGGTGTTCGTAAATCGACTCTGGCGAACCAATCTGTACAAACTGCCCTTTGTTCATAATGGCAATGCGAGTTGCCATGGTCATGGCTTCTTCTTGATCGTGGGTAACCATCACACAGGTCACACCGACACTTTCTAAAATATCGACCACCTCAAGCTGCATCTTTTCCCTAAGGTTTTTGTCCAGAGCGCCCATTGGCTCATCAAGAAGCAGTAGTTTTGGCTTTTTAGCTAAGCTTCTTGCCAGCGCAACACGCTGTCTTTGTCCACCTGATAATTGATGAGGTTTACGCTTGGCGAAATCGGTCATCCGTACCAGCTCGAGCATATGCTTCACCGTCGCGTCGATCTCTTTGCTTGGCATGCCGTCTTGTTTTAGACCAAAAGCGATGTTCTTCTCCACCGTCATATGTGGGAACAGCGCGTACGACTGGAACATCATATTCACTGGTCGTTTATAAGGCGGAATGTCTGCCAAATCTTCACCATCTAGGATAATTTGGCCAGCCGTTGGTTGTTCAAAGCCTGCTAACATGCGAAGCAGTGTTGATTTACCACAGCCAGAAGCGCCTAGTAGCGCGAATAACTCGCCTTGATTGATGGTGAGATCGATATTGTCCACGGCTACGTGACCATCGAAATCCTTAGTCAGACCTCGAATTTCTAAAAGTGGTTTTGGTGGCACTGGGGCAACGTGTTGATGGTTGAGCTCTGTGTCGAGTGACATCACTGTCATGGTAGTCTCCAAGCAAACGCGGCGACCCAAGTTGGGTCGCCAAAATTGTCTTATCAGTTTTTAAGGAAGTCAGTCCAAGCGCGAGTCATGGCGCGAGATGTTTTGTGTGGCAACATCTTCGAGCTATATAGCTTCGCTTGCGCTTCTTCTGTTGGGTAGATTCCTGGATCTTCAAGAATTTCTGCGTCGATAAACTCACGCGATGGTGGGTTCGGGTTCGCATACCAAACATAGTTACTGATCTCAGCAATCACTTCTGGACGAAGTAGATAGTTGATAAACAAGTGAGCATTCTCTGGGTGCTTCGCCTCTTTTGGAATCGCCATTAGGTCGAACCAAGCCAATGCGCCCTCTTTAGGAATTGAGTACGCCACTTCTACACCATTGTCTGCTTCAGCAGCGCGGTCTGCCGCTTGAAGTACGTCACCAGACCAACCGATCGCGACACAGATATCACCGTTTGCTAGGTCATTGATGTACTGCGATGAGTGGAAGTACGTCACGTATGGGCGAACTTCTTTGAGTAGCGCTAATGCATCTTTCTTGTAGTCGTTTGGATTGGTACTGTTTGGATCTTTACCGATATAGTTAAGCGCAGCCGCCATGATTTCGGTTGGTGCATTCAAGAAGCCCACACCACACTTGTTAAGTTTTTCCATGTTCTCTGGCTTGAACACGAGATCCCAGCTGTCGACAGGGGCATCTTCACCAAGTACTGCTTTCACTTTCTCAACGTTGTAACCAATACCCGTCGTACCCCATAGGTAAGGGACTGAGTAGTCGTTACCTGGATCGACAGTATCAGCAAGAATACCCATCAGTTTCGGGTCAAGGTTCTTGTAGTTAGTCAGCTTAGACTTATCGAGCTTTTGGAAAGCCCCGCTTTCGCCTGACGACCTAAGAAGTCGTTACTCGGTACAACAAGGTCAAAGCCTGTGTTGCCCGATAAGATCTTCGCTTCTAACACTTCGTTTGAATCGAATACGTCATACACGACTTTGATGCCGGTTTCCGCTTCAAACTTCGCGATGGTGTCTTCTGCGATGTAGTCTGACCAATTGTAAATGTTGAGGACTTTTTCCTCAGCAGCAAAAGATGTCATTGAGGTAAGCCCCATTGTCATCCCTAACGCCACACCAAAGTATGCTTTTGCTTTCTCCATTTGGATCTCCGTTTCCTGTTTGCTCTTTGGTTAATACCTTTATTGTGCTTTTCTAGGTATTGGGTAGTCTCGTCGGCTACTGCGAAACGTCGGCGAGTGTTTTGTCGAGTGCGAGTTTTGCTTTTTCGATGAATTCATCGATCTCGTCTCGGGTAATAATTAACGGTGGCGAACAAATCATGGTGTCCCCTACCGCTCGAAGAACGACACCTGAGTTAAAACAGTTCTCACGACAACGCGTCCCTACATCAAGGTCTTTGTGGTATCGCTCATTGGTTTGTTTGTCTTTGACCAGTTCAATCGCACCAACCAGACCTTTAGTCCTTGCTTCACCAACCATTGGATGCTCTAAAAGTTCACTCCAACGTGAAGCAAAGTAAGGCGCGGTATCTTCGCGAAGTTGGTTGATAATGTTGCGGTTCTGCATTTCCTTGATATTGGCAATAGCAACCGCACAAGCTGCCGGGTGACCAGAATAGGTAAACCCGTGCGCAAACTCAGTGTCTGCATCCGTCAGCACCTTAGCAACGTGGTCGCGCACCATCACACCACCAAGCGGTAAATAGCCCGAGGTAATGCCTTTTGCCATACACATGAGATCAGGTTTGATGTTGTAAGTTTGGCTAGCAAACCACTCACCTGTTCGTCCGAAACCACAGATCACTTCATCAGCAATCAGAAGAATTTCATACTTATCACAGATGCGTTGAATTTCTGGCCAGTAGCTGTCTGGTGGGATAATCACGCCACCAGCACCTTGAATAGGCTCAGCAATAAATGCCGCTACATTCTCTTCGCCAAGTTCAAGGATCTTCGCTTCAAGCTGACGTGCTCGCTCCAAGCCAAACTCGTTAGCATCCATACCCTGACCTTCACCGAAGTGATACGGCTGATCAATATGGGTAATGTTCGGCAATGGCAAACCACCTTGCGCATGCATAAACGCCATACCACCCAAGCTTGCGCCCGCCATAGTACTGCCGTGGTAGGCATTCTTACGGCTAATGATGGTTTGTTTGTTCGGCTTGCCTAGGCTTGTCCAATAGTGACGAACCATGCGAACCACAGTGTCGTTACACTCAGAGCCTGACCCAGTAAAGAACACATGATTCATCCTTCTGGCGCGACTTCGGCAAGCAACGTTGAAAGCTCAACAGCAGGTGGATGCGTAGTCTGGAAAAACAGATTGTAGTAAGGCAACTCCTTTAGCTGGTTAGTCGCCGCTTCAATAAGAGGCTCACAGTTGTAGCCCATGTTTACGCACCAAAGACCCGCCATACCATCTAAAATTTTGTTGTCGTGCTCATCATAGATGTAGATGCCTTCTGCACGAGTAATCACTCGTGAGCCTTTGTCGTTTAGTGCTTTGAAGTTAGTAAATGGATGGAGACAGTGTGCGCTGTCTTGCTCTATCCATTTTGATCCGTTTTGTACTGACATAAATTAATTTCCATTTCCTGCTGTTTAATTGATGCTCTGTTCGATAGCGTTGCCTTAGTTACACGTTTAAAAGTAAGAATTCTCGCTCCCAAGACTGATGACTTGGAAGAAGGTTTTGTACTCCTTGCGTTTGATTGCTACATAAGCCGATACAAATCGATCGCCTAGGATTTCTCGTAATTCATCGCTGTTCTCTAGCAGAACCAATGCATCCTCTAGGTTATGAGGAAGCGAATACGGTTCAGTCGTCATATCACCAGTGCTCTTCTCCGTTGGCGTGAGCTTCTCTTTCATGCCAAGGTAACCACACGCCAATGTCAGAGCCATCGCCAGATATGGGTTAGCATCTGCCCCGGCATAGCGGTTTTCTAAACGTCTTGAATCTCGGTCAGACACTGGAACACGAAGGCCGACGGTACGGTTGTCTTCACCCCAAGCCACATTCGTCGGCGCTGAATCACCAAATACCAAACGGCGGTAGGAGTTCACGTTTGGAGCAAAGAAGGCAATCGCCGCTGGTGTATACTTCTGCATGCCGCCTATGTAGTTCTTGAACAGTTCACTGTTTGAGCCATCATCGTTAGCGAATAGGTTTTTGCCTTTGCTATCGACCAGACTTTGGTGAATGTGCATTGCACTGCCCGGCTCATCTTCCATCGGTTTTGCCATAAAGGTCGCGTAGACATCGTGTCTTAACGCCGCTTCACGCACCGTACGTTTAAATAGGAAAACTTGGTCTGCTCGATCTAGCGGCTCGCCGTGGTCGAAGTTAAGCTCCATCTGGGCTGCGCCAGACTCATGGACTAAGGTGTCTACATCCAAACCCTGCGCTTCGCAGTAGTCGTACATGTCTTCGAAAATAGGATCAAACTCGTTAACCGCATCGATACTAAATGACTGTCTCGCTGTTTCTGGGCGACCGTTGCGACCAATCGGCGGCTCAAGTGGGTAATCCCAATCTAGGTTTTTCTGAACAAGGAAAACTCGAGCTCTGGCGCGACAACTGGGTGCCAGCCCTCTTTTTCGTATAGACTCAACACACGACGTAACACAGCACGCGGTGAGATGTCGACTGGATTACCCTCTACGGTGTAGCAGTCATGAATCACTTGCGCCGTCGGCTCTTTCGTCCAAGGAACAAATCGAATCGTGTTTTGGTCGGGTTCCAGAGTCATGTCCTTTTCGGTCAGATCGATCATACTTTCATCGTCTGGCCAATCGCCGGTCACGGTCTGGAAAAAACCACTTCGGGAAGACGCATGCCCCCTTCTCGAAGGAATTTTTTCGCTGGCATAATTTTGCCTCGAGCGTTGCCCGTGATATCCGGGATCAAACACTCAACTTCAGTAATACGGTTCTCTTCTATCCATTTCCTAATCGTTTCCATAAATCCTTCTTTTCGTTACTCGCTCAACGAATTTATCAATAAGCTCCCATTTAGCATTGGCACTGACCTGTATAAATGTCAAACAAAGATGTTAATTATTTTGCAACTTTTGAGATAGTGATTAACATTTTAGATACATTAGTGTTGTGTTTTACTGAACATTATGTCTATGGTTAAAAAGCAACCAACACGGTTGAGCCCAATCTAGGGCTTGATACATAAGGAATCGTTGGGAAAAGTGGAGGAGCCACAGTGGGAACGAGTCAACTTGCGAGTAGCGCAGACAACATCGAACCAATTCAACTTGGTCACGAAAAGCTTACAATTGAACGATTTATTGAACAGCATCCAGACGTCACCAGTTTGGATTTGATCCTGTTCGATATGAATGGTGTTGTTCGTGGCAAGCGTGTCCCCATCACCCAACTCAGCAAAGTGTTAGAACAAGGTATTTGTCTACCCGCATCGGTATTCGCACTGGATATTTGTGGGGAGACGGTAGAAGAAACCGGACTTGGTTTTGAGAAAGGCGACGGTGATAGGATCTGCCGAATGGTGGCAAGCTCACTCACAACCACGCCGTGGCAAGAGAACAGCGCGCAAGCATCGTAACCATGTTTGAGCCAACGTCGAACCAGCCTTTCTTTGCCGACCCAAGGCATGTGCTTGAAATTCAGCTAGAAAAGTTCGCCAGTAAAGGGCTCAAACCTTGCATCGCAGTTGAGCTTGAGTTCTATCTACAAGATCTTGAACCCGACGAAGCAGGCAACCCACAACCACCACTGATGCCAATTAGTGGTGAACGCATGACGCAAACCCAAGTCTATTCCCTAGAAGAGCTAGACGAGTTCAAAGACTTCCTCGATGAGATCATCAGCGCTTGTGAAGAGCAGAATATCCCGGCTGAAAACATCACAGCCGAGTACGCCCCTGGGCAGTTTGAGGTCAACCTAAAGCATACTGATGATGTTCTTCTCGCTTGTGACCAAGCCATGCTGTTAAAGCGTGTGGTTCGAGCGGTAGCCAAAAAACACGGTTTCTACGCCAACTTTATGGCCAAACCTTACACCGAATACGCAGGCAACGGCTGTCACGTGCATATTAGTTTGCGAGATGAAACAGGAACCAATGTTTTTGGTGAAGATGAAAGCGTTCTTCTCAATGCGATTGCGGGCGTGTTAGCGCACCTTGAAGATAGCATGGCGATCTTCGCCCCTAACGCTAACTCTTATCGAAGGCTACAGCCTAATATGTTTGTGCCACTTCACGCGACTTGGGGCTGGGATAATCGAACCGTTGCAGTGCGAGTGCCGGCAAGTGGTCAGTCAGACAAACGCATCGAACACCGCCTCTCTGGCGCCGATGTTAACCCCTACCTCACCGTCGCAGTTCTACTCGCATCGATACTCGACGGCATTGAAAACAAACTCACTCCACCAGAGCCCATCGAAGGTGACGCTTCCCTGCTAGAACTGCCAATGCTGCCTATCTCTTGGGATATGTCACTGCATGAGTTCGCTAATAGCCAGTTTATGAAGCGCAGCTTTGGTGAGGAGTTCTGCAAGGTTTACTTAGCAAACAAAAAACATGAGCAAGCTCGCTTCTCGGCGCAAGTCTCACCATTAGAATATCAGTGGTACAAGTAAAGTAAGGATACAAAATGAAAGTGAAGCACACAGACTCTTATTACGCGGCATCGCGAAATCAGCAATTCGATTTTCCTAAACTGATGGGAGATCATGTTGCCGACGTCTGTGTTATTGGCTCCGGCATCACCGGAGCCACCGCCGCACTAGAACTTGCCAATAAAGGCTTCAAAGTTATCGTCCTAGAAGCGAATCGTGTTGGCTGGGGCGCTTCTGGAAGAAGCGGTGGTCAAGCGATCTTCGGCTGGGCATCCGAGCAAGACACCTTAGAAAAGCTAGTTGGAAAATCCGATGCTAGAAAGCTCTGGGATATCTCAGTTGAAGCGTTAGCGCTGACCAAATCCAACATCAACAAGTACAGCATTGATTGTGATTGGCGAGATGGCATGGTGCATGTCGGTGTTAAACCTCGCCACGACAAAGAGCTCAAAGCTTGGTATGACGACCTCACCGAAAACTACGGCTATGAATCGCTTGAAATGTGGGATCAAGAAAAGACCCATCACCACATCGCGAGTAAAAAATACACTTCCGGGATGTTTGATAGTAACAGTGGCCATTTGCACCCACTTAATTACACGCTTGGATTAGTAAATGCAGCCAAACAGGCTGGCGCAGAGTTTTATGAAGACAGCGCGGTGACCAAAATCGAGCATGGTGACCCGGCTACTCTGTTCACTAAAAACGGCACAGTAAAGGCGAATCACGTCATCCTAGCTTGTAACGCGTATATGGATGGCTTGGAGACCAAACTGGAGAACAAAGTGATGCCCGTCGGCACCTATATTTGTGCCACAGAGCCTTTGGGAGAAGACTTTACTGGCGCTCTAATGAAAGATCACATCGCCGCCTGCGACATCAACTTTGTGTTAGATTACTTCCGCTGCTCTGGCGATCACAGGATGCTATTTGGCGGACGAGTCAGCTATTCAGGCGTGGCACCGTTTAATCTCGAAAAAGCGATGCGTGGACGCATGGTGGATATATTCCCTCAGCTGTCCGATGCAAAAATCGATTACGCCTGGGGTGGTAATGTCGCTATTACCATGAACCGCGCGCCACACTTTGGCCGTCTAAAACCCAATGTCTACTTTGCTCAAGGCTTTTCCGGCCACGGCATCGCAGCAACAGGATGGCAGGCACACTGATGGCGGAATGTGTTGCAACCACCGCAGAACGCTTTGCGATTTTGATAAGATCCCGCATATGCCGTTCCCTGGAGGAAGGTTGTTTAAGACACCAGCATTGGTGTTGGCGATGTCTTACTATCGAGTAAGAGACATTCTTTAGAATATTTAAAAACAAGAGCCAACAACAAAATTGTTGGCTCTTGTCCTGTTTTCCCCCTAGAACACAAGCCACAACTGCGTTAACTGCCAAACTCAACATAGGGGGGTGTTAGAGGGGGTAACTAACACCTAACTGCTTGCTGAGGTGCAGAAATGTGGTACTCGTTTTATTTCAGCTTCAAGTCACTAGGTCGCCATGATTTATCAAACCAAGCCTCCGTTGGACCATAAGCTCTGAAGATAATGTTGTACCCCTTACCTGGCATTGTTTGTACCCAGTTTCCTTCCCAGCCTTTGGAGCCTCTGGACCAAAGTGGATAGTCACTGAGCCATCAGCATTCTTGCGAACCTTGTCACTAAGCCCATCGACACCTGCTGATTTTTGGTCGGTCTCTAGCATAGAGCGGGTTTGATTGTCGTAGACCATAAACGACCAGAAATTAGCGACAGGCACATCTTTAGGTAGTGTCACCGTATAGTGTTTTCCACCATTTAGTAGGTTATCTGATGCATCACGAGTCGCTAAAAGATACGCAGATCCTTTACCTACTGTGTTCGTCACCATGTCTGGCGTTATCCCAGTTGCCATAAAGTGGAACGTTGCTCTCTCATCGACAGAAATGACTCCGTGTTCATCTTTAAATTCATGACCAGAGATCAGCGGCGTAAACCAATGACGGTCATCATAAACCTTCATGTTCTCTTCTGGATAAAAATACGTAGAGCGCGCTTCAGCCGTTGCAATTTTTGCGGCTTCAACCAACACAGATTTCATTCGCTCGTCGGGTGCAAACGCTTTCCCTTTTTCGATGCCCAAATCTTGGGCTAACGCAATCCACTCTTGGTTCCAAATCTCCGTTGGTTCGTACTGAATCAGAGTATTAATCTCATCAAAGAACTTTTCATTCATGGCATGAACTGTGTTGTATTGACGATCTGTTAAGTTGATAAATTCTGTCTTAGCTTGAGTTCCATAAGGATATAGCTTCATTGTTTGCTTCAGCTTCGCAATATTTGCAGTGACATCTGCTTTTTGACCGACAATGCGCAACAGTAACCAGTGTTGATACCCTTCTGTTTCAATTGGAATGTACCCTACAGGTACTTCACCCTCATATGACTTATGGTAGATAAAGTACTTACCGCCCTTCCCTTGATCCAAGGGATGCGTTACGCCAACTTTACCAGCAAACTCAAACGCTGCATTGTCCAGTAGACCAAGTACCGGAGTGCCCACTTCTAATACTACTGGTCCCTCTTTGACATCGACCTCACTTGTTACATATGGCGTTGTCGTGTTTGGTGTGAGCCAAATACTACGCGCATTCAGCATCCCTTCAGAAATACCTATCGTTTTATTTGGCTCCATGCCTTGGCTCTCGTGTCCCGCAAACAAACCTTGCATTGATGCGACTTGGATTCCTGACAAGAACACTCTGACAGCCGTAGCAGTGTCTACAAAGTCTCGCGCTTTTAGGTACGTTTCTGGAGACGGTGCGCCAGATGTATATTGCATCTCTCCTAAATAGAGTGATTGAACACTATCTGGGTGATGATTTCATCTGGTATATTGGCACTGTATTCAGGAGAAGCAATTGCAGAAAAAGAAACGGATGAGACTAGCACTGAGAGTAGTAATTTAGACATGTTGAAACCTCAAGAAAGGGTGACTTTACACGCGCACTACCTCCTTTAACTCATTCAGACTATTGCTGAAACAATCCCTAGCGCGTTAAACATGTTCAAATATAAGTACTCCAGCACTTCCTTTCTAATGATAATGTCCTATATCAGATATGCACGAGAGACATAATATCGCGTTCCAGTATAATAACGAACCTATCTAAATGTGAGGACAAACTATGAAACTGAATCTGCGCAAAGCCCAATTGAGTGATTTAGATTACCTAGTCGAATTGCGAGACATCACAATGCGAGATTACCTCATCGAAGTCGGAGGTAACACTACTCGCGAGGCCTATGAACGCAATATTATGTGGAAGTTCGAAGAAGCGGCTCAGATAATTCAAGTTGACGGTGAGGACGCAGGGTTCTGGCGTGTCGTATTTGAGGAAGACAAGAATCGATACTACCTAGACTTGATTCAAGTTCACCCGAAATTCAAAGGTAAAAGCGTGGGTGGAACTCTAATTCGCGATCTAATCAATCAAGCTCACAAGGAAGGTAAAGGTTTAGCGTTGTCGGTTTGGAAGATCAATGTTGCAGCACGTCGTTTGTATGAAAAGTTGGGGTTTGAGGTTTATGGCGAAGACGGTGATGAATGGCTGCTAGAATACAAAAACGCCGCACTAAATTAATGCTGTGCTAGCTGAGTGCTAACTAACGCGGGAGCAGCATGAAGCGTCTTGCGTTACCCCATCAAGAATGTCAGTTCAGCTTCAGATCTCACGCTAATGTAATACAATACTCGTGTTTTTACATGATTTCTTAGCTTACACGCCATTGAAATCAAAAATAACCCGCTAAACCCAAAAACAATCTACAGCCAAAAATCCCAATAATTTCTGAAGTTTAAATAAAAAATCACTACATCCCACTACCTAGGGAACGCCAATCTTCAAAAGTTTGATCTATGTCGCATCAATCACATTTGTCATACATTAATATTATTACAGTTCAAGAGGACAGGATGTCTCACGAATCAGTAGAGTCACTAAATGTGGCTCAACGCCCTCATTATCTCACTCGACCCCAAGCGATAGAGGTAATTAACAAACCTACTTGATAAGAATAAGAGCATTGTCTATCGAGCAATGCTCACTCACACCCTGAGTTAAAGTGAGCGTCACCTGCTTTGACTTTGGATCTCCTAATGTCGTTTAACCCTCGCACTATTACAGGTGGTGCGAGGGTCTTTTTTTTGTGTCTCCCTATAATTCTCGTTCTCGCGTCTTCTTCTGACCAATTATGTTGCTTGGCGCAAAATGGTAATCCTCATCTTTTCTCCTGTACTAACATCTCACCCTATTTTGTAACTAAGGTGTGGTTATGCGACAAACGAACTATCTTCTGTGCGCCTTTGTTTTGGCTGCATCATTTACAGCCAATGCCAACGTACACAAATGGAAGAATACATCCTTCGAAACTTATTCAGACAAGACACAGGTAACGTTCACGCTCGTGAACCGCGCCAACGTACCAGCGACTTACTATCTAAGAATTAACGAAAAAACTTTCCCAAATAAGGTCGAATTGGAAGCTAATCAAGAAATCGACCTTGATATCAGTGTCAACACGCCAGCCAGTCAAACTAGCGAAAAATATGTATGTACCAAGATGGTTACTGATTCTCCTAACACCTACGAGGTGTGTACAAAGTTAACGTTTAAAAGGTTCTAACCATGAGTAGTCGATTATTCGTGGGTTCTGCAGCACTGCTGTTATCGTTTGGCGCGTTGTCGAACCCGATACCATCTGTTTCTAATCCGTCTGGTACAGATAGGATACGAACCAGCACAGGTGCTACCTGTGAACAAGCGGTTTCAACAGGTAAAACCGTTCAATTTGGTACCTATGGTTCTCAGGGTGCCGACGATACATACAGCAATCAATACGATCCTTACCACAACTATTACAACGAGGATGATAGGGGAATTTACGCGGCTCTCACGATTCAGTTTGGTGGTGAAGACCGAGTAGATTGCACAAAACTCTACGAGTATGAGATGCGTCAAAGGAAGCGAGAAGAAGAACTAGCGCAAGCAGAACACGAGCTCAAACTTCTACAAATCGAGGCGGAGAAACACCGTCTAATCAAAATGAAACAAACAAACACAACCTTTGCGGAGTAAATAATGAAAAAAAGACTTGTGGCGATGGCCATCGCCTCAACGATGTGTGCCAGCTATGCAGTTCATGCGAGAACCGGTGATCTCTCTGTCATCAGCGGCAAAGAAGAGATCGAGTTTTCAGCTAGTGTTGATTCTCAATGCGGACTTGCGATCGAAAAAGATAAAGGTGCGCTTGCCTTTGGAGATCACTACTTGAACGATGCAGCCGAGATTCGAGTTATCGACAACAGACAAGATGGCCAAGTACTGGTGCAACTGAGTAAGTTAGATTACGACGAAGACGACTTTCCAGAAAATGTCGATTACGGTTGGTTCTATTTCAAACTCACTGGCGCTGCTGAACAGGAAGGCAATGCAAATGAATGGTTCAACGGGAAAACGTTCTCCCGATCGGAGTTGGGCGAAGACAATACACTTCAGATCAGAGCGCGTATTTCGTTAGATGAAGAAGCGGCAGTGGCCACCGATCACGCTGCCGTTGAAACGGAATGGGTAACTTTCTGCGCGTAAGCTTTACGAAAATGGTTGGGCTGCTTAGCTAACTCAGCAATGGTAAGCAGTCCAACCACTAAACAACTGGGGTTTTCTAACTCAGACAACGTTAAACGGGTGGTTCAGAGCTAATGAAATTCAGACATCACGTTACCGTCGCCACAATCTGTGCGGCTCTGGTGGTTCCTTCAGCTTTCTCACAATCTACAAGCAGCCAACTGCGTTTTAAGGCGAATGTACCAACGAAATGCGGTATCGAGGCACTTGATGCTCAGGGCGAGTTAACGTTCGGCGATAGCTTTGAGAGCCGCGAAACTCGACTTCGAATTATCTACAACATTCCCGAAGGCCGTTTTCTTCTTCGACTCGCCAACGCAGACTTTGGTGAGCTCAATAACTTTATCTCATTAGAAAAGTTCCGATTTCAAGTCGATATTCCTCAACGTTATGAGGGCGATATTAATTACTGGAGAAACGGTATAGTCATTGATGCGAACCAGCTCAATGACGATCAGATTATCGAAATTAGAGCCCGAGTCGGAATCGATGAAGACGTCGCGCCAGCAGGCGATCATACTATGCGGCTCGATTGGGAAACGGTGTGTCTGTGAGGTTCTTTTCTCGATTATGAGCTTAGAAATGTATCCAGCATTCCAAAATGCTGAACTCCTATCATGCCTGTTTTCTTAACTGGCTTTTTAATTACCCGCTCCTTTTGATTTTTTAGAACCCTTCCCTAACAGTTCATCTTTCGAACAAACGAAAACTTCGACCAAATCAAGCCTAATAAAACTCTCACTCAGGAACATTAATTATGGCAGAACGCCGTGGAAGGGTTTTAGGAAGGGATAAGAATCTGGGCTGAAAAACTCCAGCCCAGAGGCTACTTCAATCGGTATAGTTTGGTCAGGTTAACTGGTCGTGGACGCGTCACAAAAGACAGTAAACGTCGTTGTAATTGCATCATCTCTGTTCATTGCTGGAATATCCATTTCGTCAAAACTTGTCTTCTGCTTCACATTAAGAACACGACCAGACTCGATAGGAGTGGAGGCTGACTGCCAACTTGTTAAGGGTTTCGACTCGGAACCTATCGTCATGATTAGAGACTCTTCAAAGCCCGCCACTTGTTGGAGTTCCGGATCTAACGTGTACGCTACTTCTGTTTCAATAGTTGATAACCCTTGATTGTTTACGACTTTAATCTGAGCATTGTCTTCAGATGCTTGTCCGCCAGTACCCAACACACCTTTGCCGTCGACTATTTTGACGCCGCACATGCCTTCGACTTCTACACCGAATTTAATATCGTTGTTACTATCACTACTTGCTAGTGCACTCGTGCTCGCAAGTAGAGTTAACCCTAAGAAACTCATCATCGGTTTCGTTTTCATATGTTCTCCTCAAACATTCATGTTTACTTTGCAAGCGTTCGAATAAGTCTGGTGGACAAAACCAAATACATCATCGCTACGCTCACTATGATCATCTTTAACAGACCATTTTATGTATGCTTGAAACCAATACTTCCCATTTCGCGCCATTTGTAGCAAAATCCTTGTACGCGGCTGCACATGTCTTTCAGTCAACCAAAGAGTAAATACGATGATTGTCGAAAATGTGCGTCCTGAATATTACGCCGAAATGCTTGATGTTTGGGAAAATTCAGTCCGAGCTACTCATGACTTCATAACAGAAGACGATATTGCGTTTTTTAAACCTATTATCATTGAGCAAGCGTTTCCTGCGGTCACATTGAAATGTGTAAAAAGTGACTGTGGATCTATCCTTGGATTTGTGGGTGTCCACGATTCAAAGATTGAAATGCTGTTCGTCTTAAATGAAGCGAGAGGGAGAGGGATTGGCAAAGTACTTCTTGAGCACGCAATAGAACACTTACATGCCAATAAAGTCGATGTGAACGAACAAAACCCACAAGCGACTCGCTTTTATGAGCGCATGGGTTTCAAAGTCACTTCACGCTCCCCGTTTGATGATATGGGAAAACCATTTCCGATTTTACATATGACACTTTAGAGCTCGGTTAGTCGTCAATTAATTTGATAGAAGAAACGCCCAAAGCTAATAACTTTGGGCGTTTCCGTGTCTACAAGGTTTAATTTTATTGAGCTTAGCAGCAACATTACCTCTTCTCGACCTGCCACTACCTCACTAAAGCGTCAACTTCAAAACAAATTAATAAGACCTCAAAACATTTTCAATCAGATAATTTGGCTTCAGAACCGACCTTCTATCACTATCAAGAGACATTAATGAATAGCATGCGTCCAGTTCCAATTGCCATGACGTCACCAAGCAGGAACAAACCCACTTAACATGCTGTTTTTGAAAAACAAAATATCACCGCCTTGCCATTTTATTAGTCTATCTACCAAGACAAAAAAGTAGCATCAATGTTAACTATTGATTTTCTTTTCACATGAGTTTCACACAAATCATTTGAGGTCTAACTAAATTTTCGTTACGCTATATTTAACTAACCGTTCAATTAAAAATAAAAAGGATTCAAAATGCCGAAAGTTGGCATGCCCGAAATCAGAAAGCCTCAGCTTGTCAAAGCGACTATGGCGGTTATCGATCGCGTAGGTTTACATGCAGCAAGTATTGCGTTGATCAGCAAAGAAGCCGGCGTTTCTACTGGAATAATCAATCATTACTTTGGCGGTAAACATGGGCTGCTTGAGGAAACGATGCGAGAGATTCTGCGCCAGCACTCAACAACCATAACAGCCAAACTTGCGCAATTACCCAACTATGCCCACCAAAAGAGAATCATCGCAATTGTTGATGGTAACTTTGTTGGTTTTCAGGCAGAAAACCAAGTTGCGAAAACTTGGCTCGCGTTTTGGTCGTACTCAATGCACGACGACAAACTAAAACGCCTCCAGCATGTGAACGAAAAGCGCTTGCTCTCACACCTTAAGATTGAACTAAAGGGACTTCTAGACGCTCAGCAAGCAGACATCGTTGCTCATGGTATCGCGGCTTTGATTGATGGTATCTGGCTTCGTGGAACGCTCAACCCGCAAGGCATAGATGCAAACAAAGCACGAGCGATCATCAACGATTATCTCGACAAACAACTCACTTTCTATTCCCAAAAATAACTCTAAAGTCAGACCTTCAAATGGATATGAAAACACTCTTTATCGATGGAAAAGCCCAATCATCAACGTCTGGTGAAAGCTTTGTTACCTACAACCCTGCTAATGGTGAACCCCTCGCGACCATCGGCCTTGCAAGTCAGGAAGATCTTGAGCAAGCAATCGAGTCAGCGAAGAAAGGCTTTGCTGTATGGTCTGCAATGAGTCCTATTGAACGCAGCCGAATATTGCTTAAAGCCGTATCAATTTTGCGCGATCGTAACGATGATCTGGCTGCACTTGAAGTAGCAGACACGGGCAAACCGCTTCAAGAAGCCATTGAGGTTGATATTGCAACCGGTGCGGATGTCATTGAGTACTTTGCGGGCTTAGTGCCTGCTATGCAAGGTGAGCAACAGCCACTAAGCGAAAATCAGTTTTTCTATACTCGCCGAGAGCCCTTGGGCATTTGTGCTGGCATTGGTGCCTGGAACTACCCAATTCAAATTGCGATGTGGAAATCGGCTCCAGCACTCGCTGCAGGGAACGCTATGATCTTCAAACCTTCTGAAGAGACGCCTCTAACTGCACTCAAACTGGCGGAAATCTTCACTGAGGCAGGTTTGCCCGATGGTGTATTTAACGTTGTCCAAGGTGACCACCGTGTCGGGCAAATGCTAACGGCACATCCTGATATCGCCAAAGTGTCGTTCACCGGTGAGTCAGGTACAGGCAAACAAGTGATGGCCGACAGTGCTAAGACATTAAAACAAGTCACGATGGAGCTGGGTGGCAAATCACCAATGATCGTCTTTGACGATGCCAAACTTAATGATGCGGTTTCAGCTGCCATGGTGGCTAACTTTTACACTCAAGGTGAAGTGTGCACCAATGGCACGCGTGTGTTTGTCCACGATTCGATTTATCCGCAGTTTATTGAACAGCTTAAGGCTCGAACAGAAAAGCTCGTTGTCGGTAACCCAATGGATATGGACACTCAAATTGGTGCACTCATTTCCAAAGACCATTTAAGTAAAGTTCTGCAAGCCATTGAAAGTGCGCTACAAAGTGGTGCAACGCTCCTAACAGGTGGCTATCAAGTGACTGACAAAGGCCTAGAGCGCGGTAACTTTGTTGCTCCTACCGTGTTTGTTGACTGTGATGACAGCATGCCACACGTCCAGCAGGAGATCTTTGGCCCAGTCATGTCGGTGCTCAAGTTCAGTGACGAGCAAGAAGTTATTGAGCGAGCAAACAACACTGACTACGGCCTAGCAGCCGGTGTGTTTACCCAAGACCTTTCTCGTGCTCATCGTGTTATTCATCAAATGCAAGCGGGTATTTGTTGGGTCAACACCTGGGGAGATTCTCCTGCAGAAATGCCTGTTGGTGGATACAAGCATTCAGGTATTGGCCGTGAAAATGGCCCAGAGACTCTTAAACACTAC
This sequence comes from Vibrio maritimus, assembly GCA_000755425.1. Classification (GTDB taxonomy): domain Bacteria; phylum Pseudomonadota; class Gammaproteobacteria; order Enterobacterales; family Vibrionaceae; genus Vibrio; species Vibrio maritimus_A. The sequence continues at coordinate 497,975 of BBMT01000001.1, read as the reverse complement.
ACCCAAACCAAGAGTGTTTTGATTGAGCTCGGCGATTACGCCAGCCCTTACGCCTAACTCAAATCACGGAGAGATTAAATGATGCAACGCTACGATTATATTATCGTCGGTGCGGGTTCGGCCGGCTGTGTGTTGGCGGACCGGCTCAGTGAAAGTGGTCAACATCAGGTGCTGCTACTGGAAGCAGGTGGTACCGATAAAAGTATTTTCATCCAAATGCCCACAGCCCTTTCTTACCCGATGAATACCGAGAAGTATGCTTGGCAGTTTGAAACTGTTGAAGAGAAAGGCCTCGATGGCCGCCAGCTTCATTGCCCAAGAGGCAAGGTGCTCGGTGGCAGTTCATCCATCAATGGCATGGTGTATGTGCGTGGTCATGCTTGTGACTTTGATGAATGGGAAGAGCACGGCGCGAAAAATTGGAACTATCAAAACTGCCTACCCTACTTTCGTAAAGCGGAAAGCTGGATTGGCGGCGAAGACAATTACCGTGGTGGTAGTGGTCCCGTGGGTACATGTAATGGCAATGACATGAAACGCAACCCACTCTATCAAGCGTTCATTGATGCCGGTAAAGAGGCTGGTTATCCAGAAACTCAAGACTACAACGGCTATCAGCAAGAGGGCTTTGGTCCAATGCACATGACGGTTGATGGCGGAGTACGAGCTTCTACGTCTAACGCGTACTTAAGGCAAGCACTCAAACGCGCTAACTTAACCCTAATCAAAGGCGTGGTTGCACATAAAATCCTACTCGAAAATAAGCGAGCGGTTGGCGTAGAGTTTGAAAAATCGGGCGTGATCAAGCAAGCGTTCGCCGATCAAGAAGTCATTTCAAGTGCCGGCTCAGTAGGCTCAGTCCAGCTTCTGCAACTCTCAGGCATTGGCCCGAAAGCGGTTTTAGAACAAGCTGGGGTTGAGCTTACCCACGAACTGCCCGGTGTGGGTGAAAACTTGCAAGATCACCTTGAAGTCTACTTCCAATATCATTGCTCTCAGCCTATCACGCTTAACAGCAAGCTTGGACTTATTAGCAAAGGCCTCATCGGGACAGAATGGGTATTAACACGCAAGGGCTTGGGGGCAACCAATCACTTTGAATCTTGTGCATTTATCCGCTCGCGTGAAGGGTTGAAATGGCCGAATATCCAATATCACTTCTTACCCGCTGCAATGCGCTATGACGGTCAAGCGGCCTTTGATGGTCACGGCTTCCAAGTTCACGTGGGTCCAAATAAACCTCAAAGTCGCGGAACCATTGCCATTACCTCCGCCAATCCAAAAGACAAGCCGAAAATCGAGTTTAACTACATCTCCACAGAGCAAGATAAACAAGACTGGCGAGACTGTATTCGTCTTACTCGTGAAATTTTAATGCAGCCAGCAATGGATGATTATCGTGGTGAAGAGATTCAACCAGGTAGCAAAGTTACCAGTGATGCTGCAATCGACCAATGGGTGAAAGAGAATGTCGAAAGCGCTTATCACCCTTCGTGCAGCTGCAAAATGGGTGCCGATGATGACCCAATGGCAGTATTGGATGAAACCTGCCGCGTAAGAGGAATCCAAGGTTTACGTGTGGTCGACTCCTCAATCTTCCCAACGATTCCAAACGGTAACCTCAATGCACCCACCATCATGGTAGCTGAACGTGCTGCCGATATGATCCTGGGTCAACCAATGCTTAAATCGACCAATCAACCCGTTTGGATTGCACCAGATTGGCAACAAAAACAACGAATTAACGCTCCACATCGAGAGCTAGATTAACCTCAAAAGTCAGTAACCATTACAAGGAAAACACCATGTCTATGATGACAAAAACCCTTTCAACCGTCGCATTAAGTAGCCTTGCGATGAACGCTTACGCCAATCAATGTGAAACTGTCCGTTTTGCTGATGTGGGTTGGACAGATATCACCGCCACCACGGCTGTAACATCTGAACTACTTAAAGGCCTGGCTATCAAACCAAAACTGATCTACTGTCTGTTCCTGTTACCTACTCCTCAATGGCGAACGGTGATATCGATATCTTCCTTGGCAACTGGATGCCAACAATGGAGGGAGATATCGCTAAATACCGTGAAGCCGGCACTGTTGAAACCGTCCGTGCTAACCTCGAAGGGGCAAAATACACCCTAGCGGTGCCTAAATACGTTTATGACGCCGGCGTAAAAAGCTTTGCAGATCTTGCAAAGCATGGCGACAAGTTCAAAGACCGCATCTACGGTATTGAGCCAGGCAATGATGGTAACCGTTTGATTCAATCAATGATCGACAGCGACGCATTTGGCCTGAAGGAGTTCAGCCTAGTAGAGTCAAGTGAAGCGGGCATGGTGTCTCAAGTATCACGAGCAGTTCGTCGTAACCAATGGATCGTTTATCTTGGCTGGGCTCCACACCCAATGAACAGCAATGTTGATATGGCTTACCTAGACGGCGGCGATGACTTCTTCGGTCCAAACTATGGCGGCGCCAATGTTTACACTAACGTCCGTAAGGATTACCTAAATGAGTGTAAAAATGTCGGTAACTTGCTTAAAAACCTGAAATTCAGCTTAGAAATGGAAAACGAGCTGATGGAAGCGATCTTAAACCAGAATGTAAAACCAGCCAAAGCCGCTCAAGAGTGGTTAAAAGCAAACCCGCAACAAGTTGAATCCTGGTTAGAAGGTGTGAAAACACTGAACGGTGAAGATGCACAAGGCGCAGTAACACGCTACATCAATTCAAAAGCTTAATTAATGAAGTGCTAGGTGGCTCATTGCCCACCTTTTCTCACTCGTTAGAAGAATCACTACCACAAAGGCTGTATTGTGAATTTTATTACAGACAACAAAATCCCATTGGGTCAATGGATGGAAGCAGGGGTTGATTGGTTAACCTTTAATGCAGCAGGCTTATTTGATGCGATCGCCATCTTCCTCGAAACAATCATTCTTTTTGCTGTCGATATTTTTAAGTGGATGCCACCAGCTATGCCTATTGCGATTACCGCTGCACTTGCTTGGTATTTGCACCGTAGTATCCCACTTGTTTTGTTTGTTATTGGTGCTCTACTCACCATTCTTAATCTTGGCTACTGGCAAGAAATGCTAGAAACCTTTGTTTTGGTTTTCGCCGCGACAACGATTTCTGTATTAATTGGCGTCCCTGTTGGGATCATGGCCGCACATCGTCCTTGGCTGTATACCATTTTAAGACCGATCCTAGATTTGATGCAGACCGTCCCAACATTTGTTTACCTAATTCCAACTTTGGTTTTGTTTGGGCTTGGTATCGTACCGGGGCTTATCTCAACCATTATTTTTGCTATCGCAGCACCAATTCGATTGACCTATCTCGGTATCACAAAAGTACCAGAAGAACTTGTAGAAGCGGGGAAAGCCTTTGGTGCGACTCGCATGAAACTACTATTCAAAGTCGAACTACCCGCAGCGATGCCAAGCATAATGGCAGGTGTTACTCAGTGCATTATGTTGTCTCTTTCTATGGTAGTGATTGCTGCCCTTGTTGGAGCCGATGGCTTAGGAAAACCAGTCGTACGTGCTTTGAATACAGTAAACATTTCTCAAGGCTTTGAAGCAGGATTAGCCATTGTTCTCGTAGCGATCATCCTCGATCGCCTATGCAAATCACCAAACCAAAGGGAAGCGTAATTATGGATGCGATTACTATTCGAAATCTGGATGTCGTGTTTGGTGACAAGCCACAGCTAGCACTAGACCAATTGGATAGCGGCAAGTCGCGCCAAGAGATTATCGATGAAACTGGACAGGTCGTCGGTGTGGATAATGTCTCTATGGCGGTAAAAGAAGGAGAGATTTGTGTTCTCATGGGACTTTCTGGTTCAGGGAAATCCAGCCTACTTCGTGCCGTGAATGGATTGAACGAGATCTCTCGTGGCAACCTTGAAGTTAAAGATGGCGAGGCTCATGTTGATCTAGCAAGCTGTGATGAAGACACTTTACGCCATTTGCGGACTCACCGTGTATCCATGGTATTTCAAAAGTTTGCTTTAATGCCTTGGTTAACTGTACTTGATAACGTGGCATTTGGTTTAGAGCTGCAAGGTGTAGGCAAATCAGAACGACGAAACAGAGCTCGCGAACAGCTTGATATGGTTGGTCTGTCAGAATGGGAAGATAAGTATCCTCACGAACTGTCTGGCGGAATGCAGCAGCGTGTTGGTCTCGCAAGAGCATTTGCTATGGATACCGATATCTTATTGATGGACGAGCCTTCTCAGCACTTGACCCCTTGATACGCGCCCAGCTTCAAGACGAGCTCATCATGCTGCAAGAAAAACTCAACAAAACCATTTTATTCGTCAGCCATGATCTCGATGAAGCGCTGAAAATTGGCAATAACATTGCAATCATGGAATCTGGTCGTTTGATTCAACATGGAAAGCCAGAAGAGATTATCCTTAATCCTGAAAACGACTATGTACGTGATTTTGTCGCGCATACCAACCCATTAAACGTGCTTAAAGGACGCTCTTTGATGCGACCCACCAGTGAGCTAAAACGCGAAGACTCACGTCTACAAGTCTGCTGCAGCCAACAAGTATGGGTAGAACAAACTTCGGATTCACTTTCTTTGGTTAAGCAGCCCGGTCTTAGTTTGTTGGAATGGGATAGCGAACAAAACAAGCTGGAAGACGTTTCCCCTTCTACAATCGTTGTTGTCAGTCCTGATATAGCCATGAGAGAGGCTATTGAACTCAAGCACCGAAGTGGTCAACCTATTTTGCTCTCCGAGCGGGGTAAATTGTTAGGTGTACTCAATGATAACGAGCTCTATCGTGCTCTTTTAGGCAACTACAAGAGCACCAAAGCAGCATAATCTTTACTCGTTCGCGCGATGTACATTTCCAGCAAGACGCTAAAATACGCCTCGCAGCGGTTAGAATGAAGAAACGCCCAAAGCTATTCGCTTTGGGCGTTTACGTATCTAAATAGTGTGCCCTACTCAATGAGTAATACTATGCTGGTCACTTATCTATTCCACACCCAGCGCTCTTCGCATCTCGCCAATGATTTCTAGTGTGTCAATCGTAGCTTGCATTGGATGCGTTTCACTCTCTAACTTGCCAAGCTTCAAACATTCCATTGCTTCGACGATTTGGTATTCAAACCCTGCACCTGTATGCGGCATTTCAAACACTTCACTGCCACTATCCATCGTCAGCTCGACTTTCTCAGCGCCAAAGAATGGCTCTGCTATTTCAATTCGCCCTAGCTCACCAAAGATCGACATGGTATTTGGAGTCGTCACGTTAAAGCTGCAGGTAAAAGTGGCGCACCTGTTGTTGTCGTACTCTAAAACGGCAGAGACACTCTCCTCAACACCGGTTTCACCGACGACGCCTGAAACCTGCCACTGAGTTGGCAGCTGGCCAAATACGTAGTTCGACAATGCAATATTATAGATGCCAATATCATGTAAAGCTCCGCCACCCTGTTGGGGATCAAACAGTCGATCACTGTAGTTGCGTTCAGCTTTGAAACAGAAGTTGGATTGAACCAATTTAATTTCGCCAATCTTTAACTTCCAGCGCTGTATTTGCTCCCAAACTGGCAAAAACTTAGACCAAAACGCTTCCATAATAAACACGCCCTGCTCTTTCGACACTTGCTGCAGGTGGCGAGATTGCTCGGCGGTCATCGTAAGCGCTTTTTCGCACATTACGGCCTTTCCTGCATTCAAGCACATTAAGGCCTGCTCATAGTGAAAGGCATGAGGGTGGCAATGTAGATGATATCGACGTCAGGGTCTTGTATCAGCGCTTGATAGTCCGAATAAACCGTTTCTACCTGATACTCATTAGCAAACTGCTTTGCGCGCTGCTCGTTTCTGCTCGCGACCGCTTGAATGACGGCACCATCCGTTACAGCGATGCCTCGAGCAAAATTATGGGCAATCCTTCCTGGCCCCATCACACCCCATTTGATCACAAATGCGTTCCTTATTTCCTGGATTATTTATTAACGGTGCTGGCGACTTTCGCAATTTGGTTTCGCAGCCATTGATGCGCGGAGTCGGAATTTCGGCTAGGGTGCCACACCATGCTTAGCCCATGCTCTGAGGCGCCAAATGGCATTGGCAACGCTTTGACGTTCAGACCCTGTGAGAACTTAGTAAACGTCGAATGGGTGACAAGCCCAATGGCCTCCGTTCGACTTATCACCGGTAGCATGTCAACTTCACCGGGTGCACGATACACTATTTTTCTTTTACCAAACTCAGGAAAGTCCTTTTCACTAAAGAAGCTTTGACGTGTCTGCCAGCGAGACATAACGACGTGTTGCTCAGCCAAGTATTCGTCCGTTGTTATTGTCTCGCCAGTTAGTCTTGGATGATCATTAGCGGCGACCACATAGAGCTTCTCTTTGAAGATCTCTTTAGTTTTCAGCGTCGTCACATCCGCACGCGTTCTATCAATGACCAAATCATAACGTTGCAGTCGCAAGTCGGACTCATGATCTTCGGTAAATAGCGGGTGAACCTCTAGCGACACCTTAGGTGCAATTTTGGCAAACCTTACTAACAGTTCAGGCAACACGGCATAGTTTGCGGCAGAAACAGAAGCAATAGAAAACGTCTTGGTTGACGTTTTGGGATTAAAGTCTCGCGAAGCCTCTAGGGTTGAATTGAAGTTTTTAAGCGACGTTGCCAATGCAGGATAAATGTCATTGGCAAACGTCGTCGGCTCTACGCCACTGGCATTGCGATGGAATAAGGAGTCTTCATATATCTCTCGTAATCGCTTGAGTGCCTTACTTACGGCAGGCTGACTAATACCCAATCGTGTCGCGGCACTGGATAGACTCTGTTCTTCATAGATGGCTACAAAGACTGGGATAAGATTGAGCTCGGTGTTTTTCATTATTACCTTTTTATCACCTGCAAAGGCTTAGCTCGGTTTTCGCCACCTATCTAAACCTTTTAATACGGATTGAGTCTCACTTTTTCTCGAAGCGCTATTTTCTGGTGAGCCGTGCTTTAAGCAACCACGTTTCGAGTCTTTTAGTTGATGCCACATCCAACGACTTTGGGTGGCATCTAACCTATCATCTTGCACCTCTTGACTGGTTTGTTGCCAAGAAGCATCACTGCGCATTTTTTTGAGTTCGACTTCACCGCTCACTTGGCGGCCTTCTCTGTAAATCAGACGCCTAACACTCGGCCAATCACGATGACGAATGGCTTGAGCCAACTCCCACCAAGGTGGTGTTGGTTGAGTTTTAAAGAATCGATATATCAATCTCGAAGCTATTAGCAGTGCTAAGATAACAATCGAAAGTATAACGAATTCAGTTTTATACGTATTGAAAAGTGAACGCCAAGTGTGAGCAACCCGTACTTTTTTAGCTTCCAAAGTCACTGTCTGTACAGATTGTGTTTCGACATCCCACCAGCGAACGATTTGCTCTGGAAACACCACTTCGCCACCTGTGGTAACAATGTAAGTGACCTCATCGACACGTTTTGACTTGTATACGCCTCGCGTTTGGCTATCTGATAAAACACTGGGCTTCGGATACGCTTTCACGCCAGCAATGCTGTCATCGCTCAGTGGTGGCAACATAATAGAGAGTGTATCGTCAGCTTCAACTTCGAGAGTCCTTACGATACTGTCCCCCGCATGCAACTCTTCGGACGAAGCACTCCAAGATTCCTGCACTTTAACATCATTAGCAGAGAACCAGGCTTCGTCTTGAGTAAACGACGCATCCGGAAGATAGGTAAACAGTGACATCGGTTCGGTATACAGTGTCCCAGAAACATTTGAACCATCCGGAGCCGATACTTGAACTCTAACGGGTACTTTGGGTATTCGGTACTCTCCACTTTGCTGAGGATATAAGGTTATTTCCCAACGTTGGCGCGACCATGTCTGACCGTCTTTACGTTCCGTGTAGTTTGTTGCAAGTTGATTGCGCTGCTTCACAATCAAATCCGGCATACCAAAGCCAGAGATACGTGTACCGCCAGTAAACCACCTTGGTGTGGCTACCTCGATATAAAGAATGACTTGCTCGCGTATCGCGGCCGGCTCTGATGCGTTGTCCCCTTTGCTAAGCCAAGAGGTTATCTCTACGCCACCTTCTCTTTCCAACTGATTGATAGTCATACTTGCCTGCGACGAAATCGGGACGAGCAAGGTCATCAAGGCCAGAAGTAACAATGAACCCGCTTGAGTAAAGAGTTTCGCTAACTTAACGATGTTCATTGTTGGTTCCCCTGCTCACGAAGTTGGATTTGGAATTTGTTTCGCAAAAAGTTTTTCGGGTCTGCTTCAACTTTACGCAGCCATTTATCTGCAAGTTCCTCACTTCCCAGTATCTCGTTAGCGTTCAAGGTTTCTTTTAACATCAGCTCTGAGGCAGTATTTTCTTCAGCACCGTCAGCCGTTCTCGGGTTATCTCCAAGCTCCATCGACTCTTCTGGTCCGTCAGTGGTACCCGATTGGCTTTCACTCACTCGATTAATCTCGTCTACCAATTCACTCATGGCTTGATAGTTTTGTTTTGACACCACAGCGATACTCTCATCTTTGGTTTTCTCGATAAGATCTTTATAGAGATTTCGTGCTGCAAGATATTCTCGTTGTCTTGCCAAAGCGTTTCCTAGATAAAGAACCGCTCGTTCATCACCCTGTACCTGTAAAACTGAGACTGCGCCGAGGCAAAATCGCGTCCATAGTAAAAAGCGATGCCCTTGTTCATTGGCTCCTGAAAATGATTGGCCGCTTTGATGAATTCCCCTCGGTTAAAGTACCACTGGCCTTGCTGCTCTGGTGTCAGCCATAAATCCATCCAAGTTTGAATCGCACTGTCCCAAAATTCTTCGACGGCCGATTTCGGCTCTGTGATTTGCTCACTACTTGCTACTGCGGAAACCGTCTCTGCATGAGCTTGGTTTAGGAAAATATTTGGACTCATTAACGTGGCAAGAATAACCCATTGAACCAACCAACCTTTTCTAAACCACAGCAACGCCAACACCATCACTGGAAACACGAGGTAGTAACCCATGTCCCGCCACGGCATCGCCGACTCTCCCGAGATCTGCATATGACGCTCAACATCGGACGCAATACTGTTGATGTCACTGTCATCCGTGGTCAATGCGTAATATCGGCCATCGGTTGCACTGGCCAGTTGCTTCAAACTGTCCCAGTCGGTCGCAGAGCTACTATGAATAGCCTCATTTCCTACAGCTAAAACCATCACCAGTTGGTTCGTGTCTTGAAAAGCATCTTGATAGAGCTTGATCCCTTCTTGAGAAACACCATCAGAAACAATCAAAATCGATGCCGAAGGAAAATTTTTTAACTGCGATTGAAGCTCAGGTATTGTCGATTGGACACTCTTTCCTTGCACAGGAATCACTTCAGGTGTGATCGCATTGAGGAATGGCAAGAAGACTTGATTGTCTTGTGTCATTGGCATCGCTGTGTGAGCACTACCACCGAAAACAATGAGCGATGTTTTACCGCCTTTTCTCGCTTCCAATAGATCTCGAATCTTGTATTTTGCTCGCTCAAGACGTGACGGCGGCAAGTCTGTTTGATCCATAGACGTGCTGACATCAAGCACTATGGCAAGCGCGCCTTGATCTTCGCCAAATGGCGAAGGTTCACGCTCCCATGTAGGTCCTGCGCAGATAACAATGGCAATGCCTAAAATAGCGCTAAGCAACTTAAGAGGTAGCTGACTCTTCCAGCCCTGCTCTCCTATGATGAGTGCCTTTTGCAAATGCTCAGGGATAATCGTTTTCCAAGCAGCGGTCGTTTCTCGGCGCCAGCGAAGTAGTAGCAATATTCCCAGCGGCACAAACGCTAATAGCCAGATCGGGCGCATAAAATGAAACTGAGAGAAGAACTGCTCAATAGCCAAACTGCTCATGACTCGCTCTCCTGCTGTTTAGTTTCTGCATTTTGATTTGCTGTGAACAATGAACGACGTATCGTTGCCGCAGAAAATGCAATCAAATACAGTACAACGACGATCATCATTAGGTATTGGTGAACGGTTTGTTTCGGTCGATACTGTGTGCTTTCGTACAATTTCGGCTCCAGCTCTCCAATGGCTTGATAGGCTTGCTGCAAGGCCTCTTGATCCATCGCCTGAAATGCTTGGCCACCCGATGAGTTGGCGATGTTTTCTATGGTCTGCATATCAAGAGCCTGCTCACCAACGGTTTCCGGATCACCCATTGCAATAACGTGAATCCGTACCTGTTTCGCCGCCGCTACCGTTGCGGCATCTTTGGGCTCAACAAAGCTTCCTGTGTCATTACCATCGGTTAACACGATCACGACTTTTTCGCGTTCAGCTTCCCCCTGTGATTGCTCGAACACCTTAATCGCGAGGCCAATCGCATCCCCTAGGTGAGTACTTTGACCTGCCATCGCCACTTCGGTTTGGTTCAATAGCGCAAGCCAAACATCGTGATCTGCGGTAAATGGGGTTTGCAAATAGGCGGCATCACCAAAAAGAATCAGACCAAGACGGTCTCCATCACGCGTTTCGACAAAATCCGTTAGAACACCTTTTACTGCGTCAAGTCTGGAAATCGCTTGTCCATCCGGTGATAGAAAATCCATTTCCGACATCGACCCGGAAAGATCGACAGCAACCATCACATCACGGCCGAGCTTCTCACGGGTTTGAGGCTCACCCAACACGGTTGGCTTGGTCATTGCGAACACTAATAAGATCCACGACACAACCAAAATAGCCCGTTGCCACCACGACGGATTTAGCTGACTTGCGCCTTGCTCAGGCTCTTCTCCAAGAATATCTAATAGGCTGCGGAAAAACGGCACCTTAATAGCGCTCTGCTTCGTTTTGTATGCAGGCACCAACCGATACACTAAGATCGGCAGTGGTAATAGAAGCAACCATAAAGGATGGGTTAAAGAAAGACTGTCCCAACTCATGAACTCTCTCCCACCACGCCAGAGATAGCACGCTTAGTTTTGTTCAGGGCTCGCGAAATCGTGGCACACAATGACCAATGTTGCTTAAGCCATGTTGGTGTCGTATGTGTATCAACCCAAAGACAAACCATGTTGTAAACCTGCTCGACTTCTTGGTCAGTTAACACAACAGATCGAGTGACCAGCGTTTTCAGCCACTTCTCGCCTAAATCTAGGTCTAGTTCGCTCGACAGATTTGCGTCTGATGTTTGACTCAACGTCGATAGCCAAGCTCGGTTAAATTGCTGTGGCTGGTTTGGATACAGATAGTGAAAGGTGTTTTTTAGCACGTCGTAGCAAACCAGTGGCATTTCATCGGTGTTACGATGCATTTCCAATACCTGCTTCGCTTCTTTTCGATAACGCTGCATCTGCTTGTTACAATACGCGAGCGCAAATTTGTAAATGATGAAAACAACAATCAACAAGGCTAAAACCTGCCAACCCAAGGTTTGAGGAAACCAAGAGATAGCATCAGGATTAGGGACTTCTGACATATTGCGAAGAATATAGGAACTCGGGGCAGCTTGGGTCATGATGCAAACCCTCCGACGGCTCGCTTGAAAGCATCAATATGTTGGCCATCTGTGGATAGCTCTATCACAGGTAATCGCTTCATAGCCATTAATTGCCCGAGCTTTTCCAGACGATGATGAGCGTGTGCTTTTAAACCTTGGTTCGCTTTGTCCAATTTAGTTTTTTCCGTCACGCTCAGCTGATACTTTCCGTCTCCAAACACCAACGAAGCAGAATCTAAAATATCAGCCGGTAACGCAGCTTCCAATGGGTCAGAAATCACCACACTCAAAATATCATTATGCTGCTGAAGGTACTTGAGCTATCCAAATCAAACTCCGTCGCGCCTGACCAGTCACTGATAAACAAGATGGTGGCATTCTTGAGCCTAAATTTCCTAGCATTCGAATGGTCGAAGAAAAGTTAGCACGCTCGCTATCCTCGCTAGAGATATCTAATGCATGGTTCGCGTCATTTAGTCGCTTTAACGCATGTAACAGGTGATTTTGAGATCGTTGTGGTTTCAGATATTCAATCTGATTCGATCGGCTAATAATAAAGCCGACCCGGTCGTTATCTTTCAAAATGCGCCACGCGGATAATGCGGCGATCTCACTAGCGACCACAGACTTCATGGTATCAATGGAAGAAAAGTACATCCCGCTGCGCTGATCAACACAGAGAATAAAGTTGCGGTCTTTCTCCTCTGTGTAAGTGCGAACATGGGGTTTGCCTGTACGCATAGTGACTTTCCAATCGAGATTGCGAATATCATCGCCCATTTGATAGTGGCGAAGTTCCTCAAAGTTGAGGCCGCGCCCACGAAAAGGCGAACCATGTCGGCCTGACATTCGTGATTGAGCAACTAAATGTGGCAACAACGAAAACGACTGAACCTGTGATTGCAGCTTCACCAAGCGCTCATACGAGGTGTGGATTCGATGATCGTGATTATTGGCGTGTTTAGAAGCATAGAAGTACCTCTAGCGACTTAGCCAATAGCCACAACATCAAGCAAGTGATTAACAACATCTTGCTGTGTCACTTGTTCAGCCAGAGCGTTGTAGGACAAAGCAATTCTATGGCCAAGTACCATACTGGCGACGGCTCTTACATCATCAGGTTCGACATAATTGCGACCCTGTAACCAAGCATAAGCACGGCTACACTTATCTAGAGCAATAGAAGCACGTGGCGATGAGCGACGAGGATCCAATCGGCGAGAGAAGACTCTGGGTAGCGCTCTGGCTGTCTTGTCGCCATAACAAGGTTAACAATATAGTTTTCGACCAGTTCTGAAACTTCAATCTCTGGCATTTCACGCCTCGCGGCAAACACAGAATCGGTTGAGATTGTCACTGACTCCGATTCATCCACTTGCTTCGAGCTATTAACTCCACCTGCTGCGCGCTCCTCATTTCGTACCAAACGAATGATATCGCGCTCAGCGTCATCTTCTGGGTAATCCACCGTAACTTTCATGATGAAGCGATCCATCTGCGCCTCTGGCAGTGGATAAGTACCCTCTTGTTCAATCGGGTTTTGCGTCGCCAGCACCATAAACAGCTCTGGCAATTTATGGCTATCACCACCCACTGTAACTGTACCTTCCGCCATAGCCTCAAGGAGTGCTGCTTGTACTTTTGCAGGGGCACGGTTGATTTCATCGGCTAACACGATGCTATTAAAAATAGGGCCTGCTTGAAAATGAAGCTGGGGCTTGCCATCCACGTCTTGGTATATCTCGGTACCTGTAACATCGGAAGGGAGTAAGTCTGGTGTGAACTGAATACGCCCAAAACTGGTATTCAAACGCTCGGCCAGCGACTTAATGGAGCGAGTCTTTGCGGTACCAGGTAAACCTTCAAGCAAGATGTGGCCGTTGGTAATCAAGCCGACCACCAGCGCTGTCACCACGTGTTGTTGGCCTATCACTGATTTTCCCACTTCTGTCACTAGGCGGTTAAGTTCTGTTTGCGCTTGATTCATGGGTTCACACCTTTTGCTTGCTCGTCTTCGTTTAAATGAATAGACTCAATAATTGACTTAATACTACTTAGTCACTCTATAACTTTTGGTTATAGAGGTAATGCTTTTTCACAGTTGATAGCGTGATTTTAGCTGCTGTATAACTTCTGGTGGCGCTAACTTCGACAATTGGTTGAGACACTGTGTAGCACCTTGATGCTTATGCTTGAGCATTAAGTCACACTTAGAAAACAGATGCTCTGGATTTCTACTCAACTGATAGGCCTTATCAACCGCTTTGAGTGAAACGTTAACATCCGCCGTTTCCATCGCTAACCCATACACAAACCAATACTGGGGATTATTTGCTTCTAGCTGTGTCGCCTTATCAAGTAGTTGGCTAGCCGTGGTTTTGTCACCTTGACGAAGCTTTGACAACGCAGCGCTGTAATGAATAGCAGCCGATTTTGGTTGGTTTTTGATCCCAAGCGCGAGTGTTTTGTCCACGGATGCTTCGTCACCCTGACCTCGATACAGATCGGCAAGGTTGATGTAGCTGTTCTCAAAATAGGGTTCAATCGCGATCGCCCCTTGATACTCTTTAATCGCCAGCTTTGGTTTGTCTTGAGCAGCGTAGACATTGCCAAGATTAGTACGTCCAAAACCACGGTCAGCATTGTATTGCTGAATATCAATGTATTCTTGCAGTGGCGCTTTAAGTTGATCTTTTTGTAAGGGGTTGAGCTCTCGCCAATACTGCGCCAACGCACCAGCAGCTTCCGCACGAACAGCGAGAACATCGTCATTAAGCAGCGGTGCAATGATTTGCCAACGTTGGTGAGCAGGATAAGGGGCACTACCCTGAATAGCACCAATTCGAATCATTGCCTCACTATTTTTTACCGCTCTACCCAGCGCGATTAAGCTATTTTGTCCTTGGTAGTTCGCCATTCTTTGTAATGCTGACGCCTTACAATCGATGCTTGGTTAATGTCTTGCGCGATATAGGAAAGCGCATCGGCCGCCGCTGGGTGACCAATATCTGCCGCATAAAATGCAATCCCATAGTGCTGACTATTTTGATAGTTCGAGTCAGGGAACCACTGTGCCAAAGTTTGGATGGCCCAATCCGTTCCCTTATCCTCATGACAAGAAGAACATACATTGGGAGTACCAATGTGTTTACTCATGTCAGGTCTAGGCACATGCCAACTATGATCGCGTCGTGGATCGACCTCCATATAGGTAGTTTCTGGCATATGACAGGTTGTACATTGGCTCGCTTCGCTACCTGCCTCATGGAAGGTGTGTTTTTCTGGTGTGTATTCCGAAGCGACGTGGCATTGAGCACAAACAGCCTCTTCCGGAATTTTAAGTTTGGCTGAATGAGGCTCGTGACAGTTGGTACACGTTACGCCCTTTTGTGCCATCTTAGATTGTTCAAACGAGCCGAAGACATAAACTTCATCATAAATCTGACCATCTGAATGATATAGCTCAGGCGTTAGATTAGAGACCAGGTACTTGTCAAAGATGTCTCCTTGCACGTGGTCATACTGCTCAGACAATTGCACTCGGCGACTATGGCATTGAGCACACACTTTAACTTGTTGGGTTTCCTTAATGGCTTTGGGTTTGAGCGTAGAACTTCCCTCTTGATAGACCCACTCGGATACGGCTTTTGAAAGGTCGCGATCGAAGCCGTAGTGACTACTTGAATTAAATTGGTTTGGGTTATTTTGCTTAGAGAGCTCAATATGTACACTTGCCGGGCCGTGGCAGGCTTCACAGCCCACGGTTATTTCAGACCAGCTAGTCGCATAGCGATTGGTCTCTTTGTCATAGTTCTTTTTTAGGTTAGTCGAATGACAATCAGCGCACATAAAGTTCCAATTTTGCCCTGTATTTGTCCAGTAGAACTCATCGCTGCTCGTTGTATCTGGATAAAGGTGATACCAACGCTGGCCGCCTTGCGCTTTATCCCTAGAGTCCCAGGTGAACGGGATTAACTGGACACGTCCATCGTCAAATTCAACCATGTACTGCTGAAGTGGATAGTGGCCAAACGTGTAGGTAATCTGATAATCGTGAAGCTGGCCATCTGGTCCTTCAATATTGACCCAGTACTGTTCTCCTTTTTTGAAAATCGATTTTCTTTACCTTTAAACTCAAACGTAGCGTTATCGAAGTCCCCCAAGACGCTATGCGTTGTGGCGTGATCCATGGCTCGTTCGTGATCGGACCCTTTCCACTGCTCTACTTCTTTTTGATGGCACTCTATGCAGGCTTCGCTTCCCACATAGCTAGCTTCTATGCTGCTCGTCGTCGAAATATCCGTTACATTTCCATAGGAACTTACACTTACCAGCAGCATAACCACAGCGCTTACCACCCGATACACTACGCTCATCTGACATTCCTTTGCTTGTTTGCAAGTTATTGTTATTTCAATAATAACAATAGTCTAGAATGAACATCCGGCAAGGTTCACCAACGGATTTACTCATTTTTTACACAAAAAAAGAGAGGCATTTCGCCTCTCCCATTCATTCATCTGCAATACTCAGTGTCTGAGTGCAATACTATGCGTCGTTCAAACCGCAAAGTTTCAACAAAATGTTTTCCAAGTCTTCCCATGGCATCAATTGTGAATCGATAACTTCAATTCGTGATTCATAGCCTCAAGTGACATCTGATTAACCGACACAACTCGATTTGCGACGTTGAATGCGAAGCAACCTTTATCGGTGTTAACGACGGCTTTAACACGCTCCGCCTTAAGGTCACTAAAGAGTGAAAACAGCTCGTCGAAATTGAACTTGTGCTCCTCACCAACAATCCAACCACAGCTGAAATAGCCTTGCCCCTGGTTTTCACGGCGAATGTATGGTTTCTCCGGCGGCAGCTCAAATACGGGCTCTAAGTCGCTGTGGTCATGGTCGTGATGATGAGCATGACCTTTTGCCTCTGCCGATGCCTCTCGCCTTTCGAGATCCAACAGTTCAAGAGGAAGTTGGCCGTTTTTCACCAGTTTATGGAATATCTTAGCGGGTTGCTGATCTGTCACCCAATCATTGAATACGTCGATATCTTGTGCAGTACACTCATCAACCTTATTGCCGATGATAACTTCTGCCGATGCGAGTTGATCGTTGAAATTGTTGTTTTCAAGGTGGCGTTCATCAGAAAGATTACGTGGATCCACCAGCGCAATGGTCGCTCTCAAATCAATGTAATTTTCGTATTGTTCTGAGGTTAGCGTTTTAATCACTTGCTTAGGATGACCAAGGCCAGTCGGCTCGATAATCAGGCGATCAGGTTTTTGTCTGAGCAGCGCATTAATACCCACCGACATGGGTACTCCCGCCGTACAACACATACAACCACCCGGAACCTCCTTAATCATAGCTCCGCCTTCTGCCATCATGGCACCGTCGATACCGACTTCACCAAATTCATTGACCAAGACAGCCCAGTTCTCATGTTGCGGTTTTTCCTTTAGTAAATTTAGAATGGCCGTGGTTTTACCTACGCCAAGAAACCCTGTGATGATGTTAGTAGGTACTTGATTTTTCATTGTCTTACTCGATGTCTGTCAATCACCAAAGTATATACCTAACGCACAGCACTATTCTAGCCGATGGATTCAATCACCAGAGAAGAGGTCGTGGAACAGACAGCTGAGGGGAATTTCGGTTTTCTATAGAAGACAAAAGGCGCACTTTGCGCGCGCCTTGATCCCTCGTTACTCAATCGTGAGTTTGCGAATCTCTGAACCAAGTCGAGCGGCTGAGATGTTAAAACGAGGCGGTAGTATGTGTTTCTTAAGTTGCACATCCAAATTGTAGGTAGGGAATTAGATCCTCCATGTTTGTCGAATATGAACCCTACGATTTAACTATGGTACAAAAATGACTTTTTTCAAGCCGTATACTAAAAATAAGTGACGCTTTTGAACTGACGTCAAAATGAACCTGGCGTTGATGAAATTGCCTGTGGGAGCATCAAAAGTAGTGATAAGTGAAATACTACTTTTCATTCTTGCCACTATTGCCAATTTTGCTAGGTCGTATAATTTTAACCTTGATGATTCACTTCCCGCATACAGGCACCCATCCCTATGACAAAAAGAGAGAAAATAAAACAATCGTTGCTCGCCCACGTACCAAAAGGAACGATTAATCAGTTTCTCTCTAGCGATAAAACGCCTATCTCGGTATTACTGCTTTCCTGTGTGGTTGGGGTATTGGCAGGGCTCGTCGGTACCTTGTTCGAGATCGGTGTGCACTTTGTCACCGAAACTCGCACCGACTGGCTAAAAGATGAAATTGGTTCTGTACTGCCTTTATGGTTACTCGCCTTTGTCATTAGCGCATTTTTAGCATTTATCGGCTATTTTTTGGTACACAAATTTGCCCCCGAAGCTGCAGGTTCCGGTATTCCAGAAATTGAAGGGGCAATGGACAATATGCGTCCTGTTCGTTGGTGGCGTGTGCTACCGGTAAAATTCTTCGGCGGTTTAGGTGCCCTTGGCTCCGGAATGGTGTTGGGACGTGAAGGCCCAACGGTGCAAATGGGCGGCAACATTGGACGGATGGTCACCGATCTGTTTCGCGTTAAAAATGATGATAGTCGACACACACTGCTTGCCTCTGGCGCAGCAGGTGGTCTTGCAGCGGCTTTCAACGCGCCTCTTGCTGGTATTATGTTTGTTGTAGAAGAAATGCGCCCGCACTTTCGATACTCGCTTATTTCAATCAAAGCGGTGCTTATCTCTGCGGTAACGGCAACCATTGTATTCCGCTCCATCAATGGCCAACATGCGGTTATTTCGATGCCGCAATATGACTCGCCTGATCTCACTGTACTGTGGTTATTCCTATTGCTAGGTACTTTGTTTGGTGGCTTTGGGGTCGTGTTCAATCGGCTAGTCACACTGTTTCAGGATATGTTTGTACGTATCCACAAAAACGATCTCAAAAGATTTCTGTTTACCGGTTCGATGATCGGTGGCAGTTTTGGCTTATTACTTTTATACGTCCCTGAACTCACAGGCGGTGGCATTGGCCTCATCCCAGAAATTACCAATGGCAGCTTTAGTGCTGGCATCCTTATTCTTCTGTTTATTGGGCGAGTTCTTACCACGCTTATTTGTTTTGGCTCCGGGGCGCCTGGGGGAATATTCGCGCCTATGCTGGCTCTAGGTACCTCGTTTGGTTATGCGTTTGGTTTAGTCGCACATTCGTTATTTCCCGAGTTGCCTATCGAACCTGGTGTATTTGCAATTGCTGGAATGGGAGCCTTATTTGCTGCTACGGTACGTGCCCCTATCACCGGAATTTTGTTGGTGATTGAAATGACAAACAACTACCATCTTATTCTGCCGCTCATCATTACAGGCCTTGGTGCAACGATTGTCGCGCAGATGCTTGGTGGCCAACCAATCTACAGCCAGTTGCTACACCGAACGCTAAAAAACGAGAAGCTGCGTCAGGAAGATTTACCAAGAAAAGAAACAAACTAACCTTACAAACTGTGGTGATGGTTTCGTCCCTACAAAAAGCATGTATAATTAGACGGCTAGACTGCTATGCCCTAGCCGTCGATTGATATGGATTTTCAAGAGAGCCCGCAGTGACCATCAGCCTTACTTCATTAAAGCGCCTTACACAGTTTCACAACGTACCGACCTCACAAGCCTCCCTAGCGCTTGGCATGATCGGTCTTGGTCATGCATGGGCGCTATATGTTCCGGAGTTCGGTAAAAAGGTGCAGCCAATTTTGGCCTCTATTGGCGCGCTATTGCTTCTGCCAGTACTCATCAAATACCTACTCAATAGACATACTTTTTCTGCGGATATTAAACATCCTCTTACGGGCAGCTTAATGGCACCAATGAGTATGGCATTACTCATTTTATGTGATTATCTAGCAGTTATTCTTCCCTTAATTGCTTATCCGCTTTGGTTTGCCGCATTAACTTTACATGTTTGTATGGCCGTGCTGTTTTTCTATTACCAGCTAAAAAACTTTCGTATGTCGAATATAGTGCCAAGCTGGTTTTTATATCCAGTTGGTTTAATTAGCAGTTCACTTGCCGGTACCCAATTTGGTCATACTGTTTATTCAGAGACCATCGCTTCAGTCTGTATCACGATTTACTTTTTTATGCTGCCACTGGTTCTTTATCGGCTGGTATTCGAAGGGATGCTACCCAAACGTGCCAGACCTACACTGGCGATTATGGCAGCACCGATCAACCTCACATTATCCGCATACTTGGTTAACTTTTCCGAGCCTGATCCTATACTCACAGGTGCGCTTGCAGGGATAGCAATTACCATGACGCTACTAATCTATCTCTGTTACATTCGATTATTACGTCTGAAATTTCAGCCATCTATTGCCGCTATCACGTTTCCGTCTGTGATCAGCTCTATCGCCATGCACCGCTTAACGACTTTCTTTGAAGCTGAGCATCCTCACTGGCATTGGCTGCATAATTTCGGCTTTTTGGAACTGTCAGTTGCGTCTTTGGCAGTTGCTTGGGTAACGGTGGGGTTTGTGAAAATGTATTGGCCTGAGCTAGCAAGTAAGCATTGATCTTGTTTGATATAAATGTCAGAATTTATAAATATTGACACAATTATCAAGCAGTTAGACTCCCAACTGGTATAATCAAAATAAAACTATTCCCACCCAATATAGTTCATTTTGCAATCAGCAACAAATAATAAAATATTCCATAGTGACAGGTATTCTCTCGTCGGCAATAAATAAATGCATCGGCCGACATATAAATCAATTTTTATAGAGAATAACTGCTATGCAACTAACTCAGATCAAAAAGTCTCTCCCAGATTTTATCACTAAGAAGTTTGACGCAATCATCGAAGATAGAATTAATATTCTCGCTGACCGTAAGCCTATCATTTTCGGTATGACTCCCAAGTCAGGCGACGTTGTGATGCAGACAAATGATTATTTGGATTTGCACAATAACGATGCTATTAAAAATGCCCATATCCAAGCTATTCGTGACAACGATCAGAGCCTTCTCATGTCGGGCGCTTTACTGCGAGGAGCTGAAAACCAACCTGTATTCGAGGAAAAGCTCGCAAAGTTGACTGGTTTCGACCGCTGTGTCGTCGCCCAATCTGGCTGGAATGCGAATATCGACCTCCTCCAAGGAATCTGCGACAAAGATACCAATGTCTATGTCGACTTCTTCGCTCACGCATCTTTATGGGAGGGAGCAAGGATTGCTGGCGCAAAGGTTCATATGTTTATGCACAACAATATGCGTCACCTTGAGAGACAATTAAAGCGTCATGGCTCCGGTATCATCCTAGTCGATTCCATTTACAGCACCATTGGCACTATTGCACCACTTGTCGATGTGGTGTCGCTGGCGTACAAGTATGACTGCGCGTTAGTTGTTGATGAATCCCACTCTTTGGGTACACATGGCCCCAACGGAGCTGGACTCGTTGCAGAGCTCGGGCTTACAGAGCATGTCGATTTCATTACCGCAAGCCTTGCTAAAACCTTTGCTTATCGCGCTGGTGCTATCTTAGCCAATGAACAAACCGCCTATTTAGTCCCTCTATTGGCGTATCCATCCATCTTTAGCTCAGCAATGCTGCCCTATGAAATGGATCGACTGAACGCAACTTTCGATGTGATTGTTGGTGCCCATGAGGGAAGGAGAGCACTGAAACAAAACGCGGACTATTTGAATCGAGGGCTTCGTTCGATTGGTTTTGATATCGATAGCGAATCACAAATCTTTGGAATCGATACTGGAGATGTCCATAACACACTCAAGATCCGAAACTTTTTAGAGGAAAACGGCGTGTTTGGTTCTGTATTCTGTCCCCCAGCGACACCGCATGGCAAACACTTAATTCGCTTTTCCATTAACTCCGGTCACACCAAAGAAGAGCTGAATCGCGTAATAGATGTCTGTCAAAAAGCATGGGATAACCCAGAACTTCGTTCTCTTAGATGCCACTGTCTAATAGCAAAAAAAGAGCGCTCAAATAAGCGCTCTTTTCAATTAAAACTTAGTAAATCCAAGTGGCGACTTTATCGATAAGCTCATCTTTTGGCGTCGGCTTAACGAGATAGTCATTCATTCCATACTCGTTGATTTTAACCACTGTCTCCTCACTCTTATCCCCGGTATAACCAACGATAGGTATCGAGGCATAATGGCTCTCAGACTGTCGTATACGTCTCGTTGCGGTTAGTCCATCCATCACAGGCATTTCGATATCCATTAAGATCAAGTCGACGTCTTCCTCTTCCAAGGTCTGCAAGGCAGTCTGCCCATTCTCAGCTTGAATAACATGGAGTCCTTGTTTTTCAAGCATGATACTAGTGATAGAACGTAGTGAGTGATTGTCATCAACAATCATGACAGTACGTTTAGTCGAGATTTCATTGTATGAATGCGCCGGCTGATCGACATCAAAATCATCAAACAACAGGTAATCGACAGCTGCGGAAGGGTCTTGCACAAACTTCTGAATACTGAACAACTGAATATCAACATAGCGTTGGAAATACAGGTTGCGCGGAGAATTTTCATCATGGATGAAAGCAATACGTCCTTCAGTAAAACTGAGTTTGCCTTCAAGACGTGACATGAGTGCCCAGCCTGCGGTATCTAGATCGCCATCGATAACGATGAGATTGTATTCAAACTGATGCTCTTCTAAATCAACGGCTTCGGCCAATGGCTTGTGAGTCAAGTTTAAATCGGCTCCAGTGCTATTTGCCTAATATCGCTACCTAATACACCCAGCTCATTGCCGATAAACAAAACGGATTTTGCTTTCATAAGTTCCTGCTTAATCGTGGCAACTTGTGTTGACTCACTATCCGGGAAAATAAGCTCAAACTCTGTCCACTCTCCAAATTCTGAGCGGCATACAATACTGCCACCAAACGATTTCATGACTTTCTTACAGAACGATAAACCAAGACCAAATGTGCCGTTTTTACCTGTGGTGTAGAAGTCTTCAAAAATATTCTTAATTAGCTGTGGCTCGATGCCCTGCCCTGTATCTTTGATCAATACGCTGTAGCCATCGGAGGTCTTTTTGAGGATACCGTGATTTTAAAACGACCGGTGCCACGATGACGGAAAGCGTTCTTTAGCAGGTTATAGATGACATACTTTAGCAAGGTATCACTACCCAGATACTCGAAATCCTTGTCCATTTCTAAAGTAACGAGTCTTTTTTCTGTCGCATTCTTATAGCTGTAGCTATCAATAGCATTCTCTATAACTTTCTTCGCTCGATGTTTACAGAAAGTAGAGTTTGATACCCTATTTTGGTCGATAGAGGTTAATAGTAAGTCAATAGTTTCGTTGCCGGTCCAAATCACTTTCATCGAATCTTCAATAATATCATTGAGGATTTGAATCTCTTGCGCATTAAGATGATGTGAGTTTCGGTATGAGGAGTTGCTAGTCGGTACAATCGAGCGCACGACTTCAAACGATGAAAGAAGTGCGCTAAGCGGGTTTCTCATCTCATGAGCGATCCCCGCTCCAAAAGACTTTGCAATTGATACTTTCGCTTCGTGCTCAACTTGATTACGAAAATAAAATAAATTGCCGAACACATAAGTAAACGCAAAAATTGGTATGTAAGATTTATGTTCTGCAAAACTTAAGTCTGGACCTTTCACATAGTAGGCGGTTATACTCGCCAAAGCCACACAGATAAAGGCTTGCGTAAACATCATTCGAGTATCGTGTACGAGTAAGATATGAATGAAAATAGACGACATAAAGGACAATACCCAAACGTCAGACCACCCGTTCATGAGCATCATAAAGAAGAAGAAATACGGAAGACACAACCCCATCGCTAAGAGATAGTAGACAGGAAGGAATTTTTTTATTCGATTGCTATAGTGGTCGCGAAAGGCCATCACAAACACTGAAGCAGTACACAGAAGCCTCAAGCCTAAATTTTCATAAGCTTGCGGAAACAAGTACTCCCATACCCAGTAATATAGAGGGAAACCCGCCCCGCCCATTATCACTACAAGCGACATATTAGGCTCGGCGTAGTTGTAGATCTTTTGAAGTCTGTTCATCTACCTAGTCCAACTGAAAGAAGTGCTTCGGCTTATTATGCTATTAATCGTTATAGTGCACTTATATAAATGCCGATTCTTTCTGATTAAATCTTTTATGTAATCAATAGTATGAACGAAAAGCAGTGACAAATACAATAACGCCTCTTAATTTAGAGGGCGTTATTAGCATTTTATTTACATTCGAGAGATTTAGCGCAAACCATGCAAAAATTCATGACGCGTTGCTGGGTTAGACTTGAAAATTCCACAAAGCGGTTGTTGTTGTCTCACTGGTTGCATCCATCACACCGCGTGACTTCACGCAGTAGTGAACGGCGTCCATAGTCACTGCTACATCATCTGTTTCGAGTAGTGTCTGCAGGGCAACTAGAATTTGCTGTGTCATGCGCTCTTGCACTTGTGGGCGCTGAGCGAAAAATCTGACAATGCGGTTGATCTTCGATAGGCCGATGATTTTTCCACGTGAATATACGCCACTGCAGCTTTACCATCGATAGTCACCAAATGATGTTCGCAAGTACTGGTCACCGTGATGTCTTTAACACGCACCATTTCACTGACGTCCATTTTGTTTTCGATGACGGTGATTTTTGGGAAGTTCTGGTAATCAAGACCAGAGAAGATTTCATCCACATACATCTTTGCGATGCGTTGCGGCGTTTCCATCAAGCTGTCATCGGCGAGATCCAATTGAAGTAGAGTTAAGATCTCACGCATGTGGTGTTCAATACGTTCTTTCTTTTCTTCTCTCGACACTTCATTTGGCAACATTGGTGTCTCCAAACCGCGCTCTGATAACGCTGCTTTTACCAATTTTGCTGATTCACTTAAACCTGACATCTTACATCCTCGCACTAACTCCCGTAAGCAGACAAGGATACTCGGATTTAATGTTAATTACACCCACAAATTCCGTATTGCTTTGTAACTGCAATGATTTGTGGTTCAAATAGTCGCTTTTGTCCAAAGGGATAAGCCATTCGCTGGCAAAAATGTGTTACAGTCAATTGGTTTTAAAGATTCAATTAGGATGACTTATCTTATGGGTTGCTGCGACGCACCGGGCTTGATGCCTATAGAAGAAGCATTGAATAAAATGCTCACACCAATCACGCCAATTATCGATACCATTACCTTGCCGCTCGCTGAAGCGCTGGGGTACGTATTGGCAGAAGACATTCTCTCTCCAATTAATGTCCCACCATTTGATAACTCAGCGATGGATGGTTATGCCATTCGCCTTTGCGATTTCGAGCAATCAACCACCATGAAAATGGTTGGAAAATCATTTGCTGGCGCTCCTTTTGAAGGTGAATGGCCAGCGCAAACTACCATTCGTATTATGACTGGCGCTCAAATCCCTTCGGGCTGTGACGCGGTGATCATGCAAGAAAATACCACCACAGACGGTGACCTTATCACCTTTGATCAGCCAAACATCAAAACCAACATGAACATCCGCCCTACTGGTGATGATATTCGTGCTAACGATGTGGTATTGAACAAAGGTGCTCGCCTAACTGCGCGTGATATTCCAATGATTGCGACACTTGGCATCAGCCACATTAGCGTTTATCGCAAACCGAAGGTGGCATTTTTCTCCACGGGTGATGAACTCAAACCACTCGGTAGCGAGCTAGAGCCAGGTCAAATCTATGACAGCAACCGCTACGGCATTAAACCACTGATTGAAAACTTTGGCTGTGAAGCGATTGACTTAGGCATCATTCCTGACTGCCAAGACACACTAAAAGCAACCTTTGAGAACGCACAGCAAATGGCCGATGTAGTGATCACCTCAGGCGGCGTAAGCGTGGGTGAAGCAGACTACACCAAAGATATTCTCGAAGAGCTTGGGCAAATCGGTTTTTGGAAACTTGCGATTAAGCCAGGTAAACCTTTTGCTTTTGGCGAGCTTGATAATGCATGGTTCTGCGGTCTTCCAGGAAACCCTGTTTCGGCTGTACTGACTATGTATGTTTTGGTTCAGCCTCTGCTTGCTAAGCTGGGTGGTAACAGTGAGTGGAAAGCGCCGGAATCTATCCCAGCTATCACTCGTAGCGCATTCAAGAAAGCGCCGGGTCGCACGGATTATCAGCGTGGTATCTACCGAATTGAAAATGGCCAGTTTGTAGTGGAAACAACGGGTAACCAAAGCTCTGGTGCATTCCGCTCTATGAGCCTAGCTAACTGCTTTGTCGTGTTAGAGCGCGAGCGCGGCTCAGTAGAAGTTGGTGAGACTGTACAAATCCAATTATTCAATCCAACACTGTTCTAAGAGGTGATTTTGGATATTCTTTCTGATGAAGAGATGCTTCGCTACAACCGTCAAATTATTCTAAAAAACTTTGATTTTGACGGCCAAGAAGCGCTCAAGCAATCTTCTATCCTTATCATCGGTGCTGGTGGCCTCGGCTGTGCTGCCAGCCAATATCTCGCTGCTGCGGGCGTTGGCACTTTGACCTTGGTAGACGATGATGTGGTCGAGCTATCAAACTTGCAGCGCCAAGTACTGCATCATGACGCTAGCATCGGACTTAAGAAAGTGGACTCAGCAAGGCAAGCGTTGGAGAAGCTCAACCCTCATCTCATCGTTCACACTTTGGATAAGCGTTTGAGCGATGAAGAGCTTGAAGCGCAAATCATCAAACATACGCTTGTGCTAGATGCGACAGACAATGTGGAAACACGCAACCAACTTAATCGTCTGTGTTATCCACATAAAATCCCTTTGGTGTGCGGCGCGGCAATTCGTATGGAAGGACAAATTTCTGTCTTTACCTATCATGACAGCACGCAACCATGCTATTGCTGTTTGAGCGCACTGTTTGGAGAAACCAGTCTAAGCTGTGTTGAAGCGGGTGTGATGTCACCTATTGTCGGCATCATTGGGGCAACCCAAGCATTGGAAGCCATCAAGGTCATTGCCAACTATGGAACACCGAAAGTCGCTAAGCTGATGCTATTTGATGGACTCACATTAAGCTGGCGCGAGCTGGGACTGCCTAAATCTAAACAATGCCCCGTCTGTAGCTGATTCTATTCGACACCAACAAAGGAGTACGTCGCATGAAACCATTCGCTATCGCGTTTATCCTTCTTCTTGCTGGCGTGAGCCTATTGTTGGTGTTACTTAAGGTAACCAGCCCTGCTATCGACCGCACAGTCACTGCAACTGTGCAAAACCATGTTCTTACACAATCTCTTGATGGCAATCGCCACTATATGGTGGTGAAGCTTGCCGATGGCTCGACAACTAGATTGGTTACCAATCAGAACTCCCTATGCCCTATTGGCTCACAAATCGAGCTCAACGTCACCTCTTCTTCCTTGGGCAAGGCCAATACCTACCAACTTGGACAGTGCTTACCACGCTGACCATGCTCACACTTCAGTTTGTACCAAGAAAGCGGGTATAGACATCGCCGCGATTAGCCTGCATCCTAAAAATAAGGAATAAAACAATAATAAGGAAGTGGCTTATGACCAACACCCTCGTCTCTCCCCAGTGGCTTCACTCACAACTTGCCGCCAACCCTAACACCATAGTTCTTGATGCCAGCATCGAGTTTCAAATTCCTCTTGAGCCGCAAAAAGACAAAAGCGGTGCCATACCGGGGGCACAGCGCTTTGATTATGATGCGGTATTTTGCGATCCAGCCGCCACGCTGCCACACATGATGCCATCGGCTGAGCGTTTTAATGCTCTGGCATCGAATCTAGGTATACAGTCCTCCAGTACCATCGTCGTGTATGACAACTCCGGGACGTTTGCATCACCACGTGCATGGTGGATGTTAAAGTCATTAGGTATTGAAAAGGTATACGTGCTTTCTGGCGGTCTTCCGGCATGGAAAGAGTCTGGCTTTGAGGTGGATAATGACTATTCAACACCACAGCCTGCTGAGCTATCTCAATCGCTCGACAGCCACTATTTTTTATCGGCAGAGCAAGTGTTAGACCACGCGCAAAAGCGCAATGCTCGCATCGTCG
The DNA here is from genome assembly GCA_000755425.1 of Vibrio maritimus. Classification (GTDB taxonomy): domain Bacteria; phylum Pseudomonadota; class Gammaproteobacteria; order Enterobacterales; family Vibrionaceae; genus Vibrio; species Vibrio maritimus_A. The sequence continues at coordinate 470,384 of BBMT01000001.1, read as the reverse complement.
ATGCTCGCTCTCTGGCTCGTTTTAGAGGAGAAACTCCAGAGCCTAGAGAAGGCGTGCGCAGCGGCCACATTCCCAGTGCCGTCTGTTTGCCATTTGCCGAGCTTATGGAAGGCGGTACATTAAAGCCTCAGGAAGAGTTAGCACCTCTGTTTGCATCCATCAGTGGCAGCAAGCGCGAGCATTTAGTGTTCAGTTGTGGCTCAGGTGTAACGGCATGCATTCTAGCTCTTGGTGCTTATATTTGTGGGTACACCAACTTGTCAGTCTATGATGGCTCGTGGACGGAATGGGGACAAAGAACAGACTTACCGCTAGAAGTTTAATTGTCGTTCTTAGGAATACGCTTATTGCAGCGCCGCCCTTCATGGGCGGCGCTTTTGTTCACTAGACTCCAAATGTTGATGCTCGATCAGCCAGTGTAAGCTCCACTAGAATAATGCAGCTCGTAACTGTGCGAGTAGATTTCAAGGATATTTCCAAACGGGTCTTCCATATAGATCATACGATACGGCTTTTCCCCCGGATAGTAATAGCGCGGCTCCTTCATTCGGCGCTTGCCACCTGCAGCGACAATTTTCTCAGCGAGCCCTTCTACATCCGGGTCTTGCACGCAGAAATGGAAAATGCCCGTTTTCCAGTACTCGAAGTTATCTTCTGGGTTTTCTTGATTATCAAATTGAAACAGTTCGACACCAATGCGATCACCCGTCGACATGTGCGCGATACGAAAATGATTCCATCCTTCTCCAAATACGTCGGTACACATAACGCCTATGGCGGAGTCGTCTTCAGTGACATCGGTTGGCGGCATAATTAAGTACCAGCCCAAAACTTCGGTGTAAAACTTCACGGCAGCTTCCAAATCAGGAACCGATATTCCAATGTGGCTAAAAGTACGTGGATAAGTGTGGTTGGTATTGGGTGACGTCATGAGTGGTGTCCCTCTCTCTCGTTGAGAATAAGATACTTCTGATGGATTCGTCGTTATTTATCATATACTCTTCAAGCAATAAGGATTTGTTATCAAATGTAGAGTGTATGATTAACACAACTTGGCTTAATACGTTTAAAACTCTAGTAGAGATTGGTCACTTTACCCAAACGGCCGAAAAGCTGTTTATGACTCAGCCTGGTGTTAGCCAGCACATTAAAAAGCTTGAAACTAGCCTCAAAGCTGAGTTGATCACTCGGGAAGGAAAAACTTTTGAGCTCACCGAGCAAGGTAGGCTGGTGTACGACTATGCGTGTGAATTGGCCAAGCGAGAAGTGTCATTACTGGAAAAGCTGAAATACGATGATCCTGAGTCTGGGAGCCTCAGTTTTTCGGCATCTGGCGCGATAAGCACGGCGCTTTATCCAAAACTTCTTCATCTCCAGACTCAATACCCAGGCTTGAGAGTGAACATCGAAGCCGCTCCCAATCGACGCGTCATAGAGAGTGTCGCCAACGGCAGCATAGACTCTGGCATTGTTACTGCCGTACCACAGCACCCTGATCTATCCGCAGAGCACTTAGGAAAACTGGAATTGTGCCTAATTGGCTCAAAGTCTTCAGTCTCGAAATTCAGCCCGCGAGAGGCGTTAGAGCAGTTAGGTGTTATTGACCACCCTGATGCTCAGTACTATTTACAAAAGTTAATTGATCAAAGTGGACTTGCAGAGTTAGAAAGTGTTGAGTGGCAAGACTTTCGAAAAGTTAGCTATATCAATCAACACAGTCAGATCTTGCAGCCTGTCGCAATGGGTATTGGCGTCACCGTATTGCCCAAGGTCGCTATCGAATATTCAGAATATAAAGATAAAGTGGATGTCTGGCAGACAGTGGAGCTCGTGAGTGAGCCCCTATACTTTGTGCAGAAGAAACGTAAACGGCTAGCCGCGCGATATTCTTTTCTACTTGATGTCATTAAAGAGACGGAGTTTTCCTAATCTTGCTGTGGGCTGTCTGGCAGGCTTAGCATCTGTTCATCTAGGTTAAGTACTGTCAGTGCGTTGCTAACGCTGGTTGCGACAACATCGACGACACCTGTGCGAAGCGCACCAAGCAGTGCCATTGGTTTACTGTTTTCGGACGCAATCGCAATCACTTCTGAAATCCGACGAAACTCTTCAAGTCCCAATCCGATGACGCGGTCACTCATTACAGTGTTGGCCGCTCTTCCTTGAATATCGAAAAAATCATAGCCAGCGAAATCCCCAACAACGCCCTGATTCAAACGAGACTGAACCACTTCTCAGTCGTGAACCAACCTAAATCCACCATGTAACTGTTTTCGCTCATGTCACCGACACCGACGACTGCCACGTCAGCTTTGCGAGCCAAGTCTAGCGTCTGCTTTACAGTCGCGTTCTGCATAAAGGCCATTTTCTGGTCGCGATTTTCAGCATAAGCAGGTGCATAAAGTGTTTCGGAAGTGCCACCGTACTTTTTTGCTAATTGACGGCAGATATGGTCTGCGTTGAAGCGCCCGCCTCTAGGGTGGATACCACCGATACCACACACGAATTTACAATCGCGCGGTGCGATAACCCCCATATGATGAGCAACCGCCGACACATTTCGGCCTTGCCCTACCGTGACAACCGTACCGCCTCGAAGGGTTTGGGCCAAATAGTTAGATACTAAGCCACCCACTTGCATGCGCTGCGACTCTTCATCTGGTTGGTCGAGAGCAATCAGTGCGCGTTTAACGCCAAAGCGTTCAATAAGTCGTTGTTCAATCTTGGCACTGTAAACCGGGTGATATTTAACCGTGATTTCAACGATACCTTCATCCCTAGCCTGTTTAAGTAAACGGCCAATCTTGGCACGAGAAACACCAAACTTCTTCGATATCTCCTCTTGTGTCGCCCCGTCTTGATAGTAGGCCACCGCGATTTCGGTCAGTAAGTCGTTGCTGGTTTCGTTGTTGTCATTCTTCATCGATGCATTTACCACAAGGATTTTATAAAAATGAGCATTGGCTCATGGCTCAATCATATGCTCAAACATATCGACACCATATCATTCGCTCACCTTCATTACAAATTCTCAGCGGAATTTTTCACCACCATCACTAAGCCAGAGCCTTATGTTTACTATCTTTGCTCCACAAATTTGTGCGAACCTGCAAAAACCAAAAATAACCCTAGTAATAACAGATTTTGTACTAGTATTTGGTTGACTTTAATCGTGCATAGGGTAAATATGACTTCAACATTTACTCACGAGTGATGCAAATGTTCAGGCAATTGTAGACGCTCGTGACCAAGCAGTCTTTTGGCGGTGTTGGGGATTAAGTGAATCTTTGAACCGCTGTTTAGCATTTGTATTTCGAGGCTAAGTCTCAAATTCTCTGCCCTCTAGAATAGGAACGAACCGATGAGCAATAAATTAGAGCAACTTCGCAAACTAACTACTGTTGTTGCAGACACTGGCGATATCGAAGCGATTCGCAAGTACCAACCACAAGACGCAACAACTAACCCTTCTCTGATTTTAAAAGCGGCACAGATCGAAGAATACGCACCTCTTATCGACCAAGCTATTGAGTACGCGAAATCTCAAAGCGACGACAAAGCACAGCAAGTACAAGACACTTGCGACATGCTTGCAGTTAACATCGGTAAAGAAATTCTAAAAACCATCCCAGGTCGTATCTCAACAGAAGTTGATGCTCGTCTTTCTTACGATATGGAAGGCAGCGTAGCGAAAGCCCGTCAGCTAATGAAAATGTACAACGATGCAGGTATCGCAAACGACCGCATCCTTATTAAGCTAGCTTCTACTTGGGAAGGCATCCGTGCAGCAGAGATCCTAGAAAAAGAAGGCATCAACTGTAACCTGACGCTTCTATTCTCATTCGCTCAAGCACGTGCATGTGCTGAAGCAGGCGTTTTCCTAATCTCTCCTTTCGTAGGCCGCATCATGGACTGGTACAAAGCGAAAGAAGGTCGCGACTTCGAAGCATCAGAAGATCCAGGCGTGATTTCTGTAACGGGTATCTACAACTACTACAAAGACCACGGCTACAACACTGTCGTAATGGGTGCAAGCTTCCGTAACACAGGTGAAATCCTTGAGCTCGCTGGCTGTGACCGTCTAACTATCAGCCCACAGCTGCTTGCTGAGCTAGAAGAAGCACAAGGTGAAGTTGCTGAGAAGCTAGTTGACTCTAAGGGCTCTAAAGAGCGTCCTGCTGCAATGACTCACGCTGAGTTCCTATGGGAGCACAACCAAGACCCAATGGCAGTAGAAAAACTAGCAGAAGGCATCCGTAACTTCGCTGTCGACCAAGGCAAACTTGAGGCGATGATTGAAGCTAAGCTTTAATCCACATCATTTTCTAGAGGGGAACGTTTGCGTTCCCCTCTTCAATTTTCTCTCTTTATAATCAATTTTTTCGGAATGTATTATGGATCGTAAACATCTCGCTAATGCTATCCGTGCGCTAAGCATGGACGGTGTTCAACAAGCTAACTCTGGTCACCCTGGCGCACCTATGGGCATGGCTGATATCGCTGAAGTACTTTGGCGTTCTCACCTAAACCACAACCCATCAAACCCAGAGTGGGCTGACCGCGACCGTTTCGTACTTTCAAACGGCCATGGCTCTATGCTGATCTACTCATTGCTTCATCTGACAGGCTATGAGCTACCAATCGAAGAGCTAAAGAACTTCCGTCAACTTCATTCGAAAACACCGGGTCACCCAGAATACGGTTACGCACCTGGTATCGAAACAACAACGGGTCCTCTTGGCCAAGGCATTACAAACGCTGTCGGTATGGCGCTGGCTGAGAAAACACTAGCAGCTCAGTTCAACAAAGAAGGTCACGACATCGTCGACCACTACACCTATGCATTCATGGGTGACGGTTGTTTGATGGAAGGTATCTCTCACGAAGCATGTTCGCTTGCAGGCACACTAGGCCTTGGCAAACTCATTGCGTTCTGGGATGACAACGGCATCTCAATCGACGGCGAAGTGGAAGGTTGGTTCTCAGACGATACACCTAAGCGTTTTGAAGCGTACGGCTGGCATGTTATTCCAGCGGTAGATGGTCACGATTCTGATGCTATCAATGCTGCTATTGAAGCTGCTAAAGCGGATCCGCGCCCTACTCTTATTTGTACTAAAACCATCATCGGCTTTGGTTCACCAAACAAGTCAGGTTCACACGACTGTCACGGTGCACCTCTAGGTGCTGACGAAATTGCAGCAACTCGTAAACAACTAGGTTGGGAGCACGGTCCATTTGAAATTCCGACAGACGTTTACGCGCATTGGGATGCGAAACAAGCGGGCGCTGAGAAAGAAGCAGCGTGGAACGAGAAACTTGCAGCGTATGAGGCAGCCTACCCAGAGTTGGCAGCAGAATTCAAACGCCGCGTAAATGGTGAACTACCAGCAGAGTGGGAAGAGAAAGCAACACAAATCATTGCTGATCTTCAAGCAAACCCTGCGAACATCGCTTCTCGTAAAGCGTCTCAAAACGCGCTAGAAGCATTTGGCGCAATGCTACCTGAGTTCCTAGGTGGCTCTGCTGACCTTGCTCCGTCTAACCTAACTATGTGGTCTGGTTCTAAATCTCTAACCGCTGAAGACGCGTCAGGCAACTACATTCACTACGGTGTGCGCGAGTTCGGTATGACAGCGATCATGAACGGTATCGCTCTGCACGGCGGTTTCGTACCTTACGGTGCAACCTTCCTAATGTTTATGGAATACGCTCGTAACGCAATGCGTATGGCGGCGCTAATGAAGGTGCAAAACATCCAAGTTTACACTCACGACTCTATCGGTCTAGGTGAAGATGGTCCAACGCACCAACTGTTGAGCAAATGGCATCACTTCGCCTAACGCCAAACATGAGCACATGGCGTCCATGTGACCAAGTTGAGTCAGCAGTTGCTTGGAAATTTGCAATTGAGCGTAAAGACGGTCCTACGTCGCTTATTTTCTCTCGCCAAAACCTTGCCCAGCAAGAACGTGACACGCAGCAAGTGGCTGACATCGCAAAAGGTGCCTACGTGCTAAAAGATTGTGACGGCACACCTGAGCTCATTCTTATCGCCACTGGTTCTGAAGTTGAACTAGCTGTTAACGCAGCGGCTGAGCTTTCTGCAGATGGCAAGAAAGTACGCGTGGTCTCTATGCCAGCAACGGATGTATTCGACAAGCAAGACGAAGCATACCGTGAGTCTGTACTGCCTTCGAGCGTGACTGCACGTGTTGCAGTTGAAGCTGGCATTGCCGATTTCTGGTATAAGTACGTTGGCTTTGGCGGCAAGATCGTTGGTATGACTACCTTTGGTGAGTCTGCGCCTGCAGGTGAGCTATTTAAGATGTTTGGCTTCACTACAGAGAATGTAGTAAGCAAAGCAAAAGAACTATTGAAGTAACTCTTCTCTATTGAGTTCCGTAGGCTGGGCTTTTGCTCAGCCTTTTTTATATGTCCTTGCTTTAAATTCAACGTGTCTCATATCTTAGACACAGATTGGCTTGAAGGAGAAACCTCTGTTTCTACACTATACGGTATAACGTGAAAAGGAGTTTCATTATGCGTATAGCTGCTCTCATCGCCTCCCTAACAGCACTGCTTTGGTTTTTCTCCACCCCATTACTTGCTGCAGATTTAACACTGAGAAGTGGTGGTGTTGTGGTAAAAAAGTACTCCGATACTGATCTTTCTAGCATGCCTAAAGCAACGATTGATACCGAGCTACCTTGGTTAGAGGGAATGAACCAGTTTACAGGAGTCAAATTAGAAGAATTGTTCACTCAGGCAAATACCCCACTACCTGAGCTCATCACCTTTATCGCACTAAACGATTACAAAGTCTCGATTCGACAAGAAGATATAAAACAATACCAGCCCATTATCGCAAACCGTAAGAATGGCAAACGAATGTCAATCCGGGATAAAGGGCCCTACTGGGTGATATTCCCGTTGTCCCAGTATCCAGAAATTGATAATACCAACTACCATTCAATGATGATCTGGCAACTGAAAGAAGTGCGGTACTAGTATGAGGATAAAAGACTGCGTCGAACAGTTCCCGATCAGTATTGTAAAAATCGTTTTAGCCACGATCACTGCTTGCGTATTAGCAGTCAACGTCATCACTATTGATAGGATCAATCAAATCAATGAAGACCTTTCCGATCGTAAAAATGAGGCGACTTGGTTTATCCTACAGCTAGTGAAAGAGTACTCTAACTTCATCAAAGAGTCCCACATCAAACCACTTAACCGCGACCGCTTGTGGCTTGCATACGATCTTACTTGGAGCCGATTCGATATCATTTTGAACAGCAAAGAATCCTCTAAATTTATCGAACAAGCAAGTTACAAGGCATTTATCGATTCTCAGTTTAATAAGTTTAAAGCCCTAGAACGCTCCTTAGTTCTCCTCGACACAGAACCACAAATCCAAGATGCGCTTACACAAAGAATCGAAGTAAATTTCGAAGAGATGATCCACTTTATCAATGAAAAGTTCCAAATAGAGAGCCCTATTACCGAACGAAACCGAACTGAACTGCAACGGCTACTCACCTATCAAAAGGCCAGCACCGTGGCCTTAGTGGTGTTGTTTTTACTCATTTCCTGTGTCTTTTGGGTCGACTCTAAACTTCGAAGAACAATTCAGCGAAAAGACGCTCTGACTTGCTTACTGAATCGCACCGCTTTAACCAATGATATCAAGCATCATTTAAAGCACCCCATCTATCACCTGTTGTCGATCCGCATATTAAATATTCCAGAAATTAACCAAAAATATGGGATTGATTATGGGGATGTGTTGATTCAAGTCGCGGCTGATCGTGTAGCAAACTGTCTAACCAATGACTTTGCATTGTATCGCTATAGCGGCTCTCAGTTTTTAGTGCTGAGCAATACTCCCGACGTTCAAATCACGCCAAATCTACAACAATCAATCAAAGACGCACTTGCAGAGCCAATTGAATTGTCAGATATGGCTCTGATCCTCGACATAACCATTCACCGAGAAGCCAATCTCGTAAGACGCGGGCTTATTGAAAAGCTCACACAACTATCTAAGAAGCCCGTCACAGCAGTATAACCAAGCTGTCATGGGCTAATATTAATTAAAGTTTCCTACTTATTAAGTCTTGATTATAGTGAGTTCCGAGATTTTGGATTTGATACCAACCAACCGTTCTTTTGTATAGAATTCGCTGAACTCTTGGTACGTCAACGGCTTGCTGAACCAATACCCTTGTAGATAGTCACAACCCAACTCCGTTAAATACCGGCATTGATAGCCAGTTTCAACGCCCTCTCCTACAACTTTCGCATCACAGTTATGACCGAGTGAAATTATGGAATTCAACATTTTTTCTTCCGAACCGTCAGTCCCCACACGCTCAACAAAACTCTTATCAACCTTAAGTTCGTCAACCGGGTAGCTGAGAAGCTGTTTAATCGAGGTGAATCCAGTACCAAAATCATCCAATGAAATCCTGAAGCCAAGATCGCGAAGCCCTGAAATAATCGCGACTGTGTCTCTAGTACTTTTCACGTAGCTGGTCTCTGTCACTTCCAATATCACTTTGTCATGGCTTACTCCGTGTTTATGGCAAGTACCACAAAGAAGTTCGATAAACTCATTATTGTAGAGCTCCAGTGCCGAGATATTGATGGATATATCACCTTCATATCCCACCTTTTCCTGTAGTGAGTATAACGCTTTCAATGCACTGTCCATCACCCACTTATCAATGTCACCGATCATATTCGCGCGCTCGGCTGTTGGGATAAATTCTTCAGGTCCAATACCGATAGCTTGCAACGGTGGGCACCTTACAAGCACTTCAATACTGGCAATTTTGTAGGTTTTCGCATCAATCAACGGCATATATCGCAGCTCGAACTCACCGCTTCGACAGCAAGTAAGCAGGATTTTTTCGATCTCTTCGCGTCTATTTATCTCTTCCATGAGTCGAGCATCGAAATACACCAAAGGCCTTTGGTTTTTTATCTGTTTTGCTTCATTTAACGCAGCTTCCGTTCCTCTCTGCCATAGCCCTTTGTGAGTCGCGCCATAGAGCGGAAAAATAGATTGCGCAAAGTCTAAACTTAACGGCATACCATCGATCCGAACTGCATTCTTTAGCGTCGTCTCAAAGTTCGCCATTAGCGCCCTAATCTTCAGTTCACTCTCTGCATTTATCAACGCATAAAATGCATTGCTGCTGTAGCGACTGATTGAATAGTCACTACAACCACAACCCGATTCAGATTGGTTCATACAGATGAAACGTTCGACTTCTCTCGCAATTGTGACCAACGCTTTATCTCCGATTTTTTGACCGTGTAAATCGTTGACCCGCCTGAAGTCAATGACATCCCAAGCGACAATATATGAATGTTCGTTGCAGTAACTCTCGCTTCGTTGTTCAACGAAACGTATAAACGAGGCTCTATTCGCGAGCTTGGTTAGACTATCAAACTCAGCTTCAAACTTAACCTTACTTAAGCTATCGATATAGGCATTTTTTAGGGTGGATACCTCATCATTTCCTTTCGCACGTTTGAAGTAGCGAAGTTCTAAGCCACCCTTTTTGATATCACGTAGCAAACCATTAATTGGTTTAAGCACTTCGCTCCTAACAATCAAATGAATAATAAGTAACAACGATAGAACTACGCCCACCATATAAATGAGCATTTTTATAGCGAGTAGAGTTTTGATTGCAGCATAATGGTCATCTAAAATATCGAGCTCCAGTTCTATGCTGGGACCAAACACCTTAATCACCTTACCATCAATGAACTCGTTGTTGATTTCTTTGGAGTAGACTTCAGATTTCGGCTGGATTTCACTGGGTTGCTGGTGAAACTCTAGTGTAATGTACGGATAGTCTGCAATTTCGGTAAATAGATGATTTAATTCAGTTAAAGGTCCATCAATTACCAACATGCTACGCTCTTTACGCGTCATTGCCTGTTTATCATCTGGAAGCAAATTGGGATCGTACGCGCCAATAAAACTGTATCTAATTTCACCTGTCAAAGCTTGATAAGTGTAACCTGTGGTACAAAACTCTTCCCCCAGCGAAACGAGGATGTAAGCGTCAAACACAGTTTGATAAATGTCATCCGATAGTGCGCTCGCAACAAATGGATCTGTTTTCATCGACGTTGCTGTTAGCGTAAACATAGAATCGAGGCTGTAGATATCTACATTCCCTAGCTGCGTAACCCGGTCTTGCTTCAATACATAGTTAATGTGCGATTCAAGAAAACTGCGACGAGCAAAGTCACCTGTATCTTGAATGTGATTAATAAACTGGGCACTCCCCGCGATCTCATGCCCTAGCGCTTCGATACCATTTCTCTCGAATTTACCTGCATTAAGCGCATTCTCAACCTTAGTGACCCATTTTTCTTGCTCTACCGCTTTGTGCTCATCAAGCTGCACGAAAAAAAGCCCAGTACCCGCTATCGAAGCAACCAAAGTCATCACAGGAATTAAGACAACATCAAGCCGTCGAAGTAATCTCATCACCTTACCTCAAGTCTTCAACAATTCTCTGCCTCAGTAACAGACCACTGTCACTTACGGGCGAATAAATAAAGCTTTTTTCTATTAAGTCTGACTCGGGACTTATCACCGGATCATCTAGATATTGTTGACTAAGAAAAGCGCGCACATCCTTGTTTGGTGTCGAAAACCATGACTCTTCAGCATTTAGCGCCGCAACTTCTGGCGACGTTAAATAGTCCAAAGTGAACAACGTTTTGTCGTGAAAACGACTACCGCTCGGTATTGCCAAGCACTCTAACCATACAATCGTGCCCTCCTTTGGTACGACGTAACTCCAATTAACACTTGATTCTGCGCGATTGAGTGCGTGGTGGTCACCAGAAAAACCAAAAGCAATATCAATGTTTTTGAGATTTTCAGGTTGACCTATTTCATTAAGAATATAGTTGGTAGTACCTAAATAGGAGCGTTGGGACTTAAGCAGCTTGTGGGCGCTTTGAAGTGCCACCTCATCTTCTGAAAATGGGTGTTTATTTGAAGCTAATAACGCAGCGCCAATAAGGTCAATAGGATGGTAATACATGGAGACTCTGCCTTTGAGGCTGTCGGCAGGTTCAAGGAGAGTTCGCCAAGAGGAAATGGGTGGGGTGACCTTGTCATGTCTATATAAAATTCCACTGGTACCCCACGCATAAGGGATACCATAATCCCCGCATGCATCCATCCATTTAGCATCAAAGCGCGACGACAGTTTTTCTCTTAGTGAGGTAATCGGTCGTACCACACCTAACCGGCTTAGAGCCTGTAAACGGACGCTTTCAATCACGACTATGTCGATGGTTTTGCCACGTTCACTAAGCAACAGTTCATCTCTTACCGCTTCATCTGAGAAATAAAGTTGCTCGATTTCGATACGATGCTCAAGTTTAAGATTGTTGATAACTGAAGGCGCCATAAACGCTTCCCAGTTATAAATATGAACGGAATAGTCTCCATGTTCTGCTTGAAGTGGTGAGCACAATAGGACTAAGAGTAAACAACTAAGCTCAAACCTTCCTTTGGGACGACTTTGTTTTGACATCTGCTAAGTCCTTTAGCTTTATCTAACATAAAGAGCCTAGGACAGATGTCACGCTAAGGCGAAGCCATTGCGATCTCAAAATTGAGAATCAATGTTCTTTGGACTCCACGTCGTCACTTTTAACTGATTGTGTAACAAGCTGAGTGTCTCCGGTTACCATATCGATGGTAAACAGATACAGATTTTGTGGGTCACCGTAATGCTTAAACTGAAACTGATACGTGTGAGCTGGATAAAAGATAGGTACATCTTCTATCAATGTAAGGTCGAACCCGTCCTGCACGTAGATTTCTTGTACTTCAATGTACTGTCGTGCTGCATCACGCTCTCGAGTTCTATCATAACTCGGCTCCACGGACGGATTAGAAGGATATTGCTGGCCATTATGTGCCATCTTACGCAGTGCCCCGTCGCTCCATACATAAAAATCTTTCCAACCGTTCGTCTCTCGACTAGCGAGAAGTATTGGCGTGTTGGCGACTGTCATCCTACTAAGTAGCTCGCCAGAATCTTGAAATAAGTAGGCAGAGCAGCCACCCGACCCACAAAAATATGGATCCTGCATCAATACAAGGAGCTCTTCACGACCATCATTATTCAAATCTGTCGCACCAGACTTATATCTATATTCTTTATCTCTAGGATCCAATTTCTCTGGGATCAGAATATCTTCTACCACCAGTCTATCGATATTGTCGAGCGTAAAGACCTCTGGACGCGGTTCGCTGGTGTACTCATTGCAGCCTTGTAATAAAGCTGCAATTGAAAAAAGGACAATGGCTTGTTTCACATCGTTCTCCAAAGAGTAGTAAGGCTACCTAAGTCTATGAAGGTAAACGATGATTCACAAGTTTAATTGAGCAATTACAAGGTCGTCACAACGCGAACTGCCAATAGAATAAGCACCAATCCTGATAATTGGTCAATCAACTTCGCCTTAGATTTAAGCTTGTTCAATAAACGAGGTGACGACAGCATGAAAGTGATCAAGGTATACCACAACCCATCAACCACTAAAGGGTGAAGACGATGATGGCTTTGTCAGATACTTCACTCCCGACGGCAACAAATTGGCTGAACAATGCGGTAAAGAACAGGGCAATTTTTGGACTCAGTAGAGAAATAAACAGCCCTTCTTTTGCTGCTGTCATTACCGATACTTGCTTACCCGATTCTAGTCGCTCAACAATGCCACCTTTAGAGCTGAGCGCGTTATAACCCAGCCACGCGAGATACAGTGCGCCAAGTAATGAAATTCCTTTGAACACCAGGGGAAACTGGTGTAGTAATACAGACAGGCCGAGAACGGTAACGAGTGCATAAACTCCAATTCCAAACGCGTGTGCCCACGCTGTAGCAAGGCCATGTTGCCGGCCTCCTGCGAGACTGTGTTTTGCGACGATCGCTAAACTCGGACCAGGCGACATTGCCCCCAACAAGCAGATAGCCAAAAGTGATAACCAAATAGTGAAGCTCATAGATTGTTTCCTCCGTTGAATATCAATCTAACACTCACTTTTGATGATTTGAAATCACGATTTATCATTACCGTCATGATTTAAGATCATAGTGATTATTCTCGAACCGAGTACATCGAGGTACGCATATGCGCTAATACTTGTTCACGTAACCAAGTATGCGCCGGATCTTGGTCATACTTCGGGTGCCAAATTAGCCAATAAAGGTGCTTAAGTGGAGTGAATGGTAGTGCGAAGATTCGCAGCCCTAGTTGTTTGGCAAGGTTGACCGCGATATGGTCTGGCAAAGTAAGCAGTCCATCACTTTGTGAGAGCATCGCAAAAGCTGAGCTGAAAAATGGTGTCGACACCAGGATTCGGCGCTCAAGCCCTTTCTCTTTCATTGCGAGATCAAGGAAACTGTCTTTGTCACCACCCGCTGAAATACGGATATGTGGATAAGCTTCCAGATCGGAGAAACTCAGCGCTTTACAGCTTGCCAGTGGATGATGTTGCGAGTCACAATCACCGGTACATCCTCGCCAATCTTGCGTGAACTCAAACCATTTGGTGCCTCTGGCAACATAGTCGAGGCGAGTTGAACGTCAGAATCTCCTAGGCGCTGTAGTAAATTGGGCTCCCAAAGACGATACGAGAAGTCCATTAAAGGCGCACTTTCTCCAATACGTCCTACTAACTCCGGAAAAATGTACTGAGCCACATAGTCAGAGGATGAAAACGTTAGGGTCTGCTGATAGTGCTTGGGATCAAACTCGTCATTTCCAAGCACACGCTGTATGTTATCGAGAAGAGGTTCAATCTCACCGCAAAGCTTTATAGCACGTGGAGTAAGGACATAATGACTGCCATCACGCACGAGTAGTGGGTCTTGGTAGATCTCACGAAGTTGACTTAACTGACGACTGACCGCCGACTGCGTCAAGTTCAATCGTAATGCCGCTCGGCTAACATGACGCTCTGCAAGCAGCACTTGCAATGTGTAGAGAAGGTTGAGATTGGTTTTATTGTTCATCGGCTCGCATGCTGTGTCGTTCTCCCTATCCCAGCATAGTGAGCAACAGCGTCTCTCTACGATGACCTAAGGAAATTATTTGGCCGACTGGATGATCTGAACACTCGAAGGCAGATACTCGACGACGGCTTGGTTCTTGCCTTGTTTTTTAGCAGCATACATGAGTTTGTCGGCTTCATACAGAGTCTCAAAGTCACTCGCATTTTGATAGATGACACAGCCAACACTTACCGTCACCATCTGATAATCAATTTCTTCAAGAGCGACCTCCCTCGCTGCACGGCAAATGTTTTCTGCAAGCTGCTCGGAAGCATCAGTGGCCATGTCGACAAAAGCCACTGCAAACTCTTCCCCACCAATTCTGGCTATAGTTTGAGTCGAGGTTGTCAAGGCACTGAGTTTTTCAGCGACATTTTTAATAACCAAATCACCCTTGATGTGCCCGTAGGTATCATTGATTGACTTAAAATTGTCGATATCGACAATCATGACGGTTAAGTTCCAGTTTGCTTTCCCGTAATGCTTTAACTTCTCAAGGAAGTAACGACGATTCCAAAGCCCGGTGAGTGCGTCCGTCTCCGATAAGTGCTTAAGCTTTTGATTGGATCGCGCCAGTTCCGCTGTACGCAGCTTTACTGCCAGTTTGAACACTACTAAGTAGATGATGACCAATGCGCTAACAGCACCAATAGCCAATTTAGGTAAATAATCAGGATAGACGGTCGTGATGTGCATCCATCGACTTAGTATCCGGTTACGTTCTTGAGCTGTCACATTGTTAAAATCGGCGATCACACTGCCCAGCGCTTGAGCGCGTGAGATTGACGTCGCGTAATAAAGCTCCCCAGAATAGAGGTGTTTTACGCCAATAAACTTCCCACTAGCACGTGATGTAGAGAGATAATAATTGGCAACTTGCTGATCGGCTACGAAGGCTCGTACTCGATTATCAAGCGCAGCTTCAATCAAGAGTGCGTTGTTAGCAAAAAGCGTCAGCGCGACATTGGGGAAATGAGTTTGCATGTAGTCGGCTTCATAGCCACCGGACACGACTCCAACACTGTGTCTATGACTACCCTGTAAAAAAGCATTTGCATCGAACGTTTGTAATGACTGGTGCAGATATAGCTGAGTATCTATCGCAAACAACGTTCGACCATACGCCAAATACTTGGATCTCGATTCAGACCAAAGCAAACCTGCATGAATATCCGCTTGATTGTGCTTTACACGATCTAGAGATTCTTGCCAGTCCACCAGTTGAAACTCGATTTCAACATCATTAGCCTCACCGTAAGCTTTCCAAAAATCAACCAAAATACCCGCTGGTTGACCCGACTCATCAATAAATGAATACGGTTTCCATGCTTTTGAGTTGGCAACAATTAATCGATTCGATGAAAACGGCTCGCTTACTTCAGAAGCGACATCATAGACGTTGAGACTTTGCAGAGCTTCATTGTCGGAAGCAAAAGACATATGGCAGATCAGTACCAGTATAAAGCTATTGGCCAAACCACCTTAAACCGGGACATAAACAACATGTTACATACTCGCGACTACTTAACAAGAGTCTTAGTTATAGCTGCTTATTTTGTGACCTGCCTTCCGTATTTTTAAAATTCTCGACTTAGATCTCACTATGCTCACTTAGTGAGTAGCAGCCTGTGTAATGACTGAGTTGTGAGCGTGACTTTATAAAACCAACTCAACCTTTTATAGCAAAGCTCACGGCGGCATCGCTATGAATTTGAGTCGTGTCATACAATGGTATCGAGGTGTCCGCTTGCTTGATTAACATAGCTATCTCAGTACAACCGAGAATGATTGCTTGAGCACCATTTGCAGCAAGGTCTCCTACTATTTTCAGGTACTCTTGCTTGGAAGTTTCTCGTATTTCTCCTTTGACAAGCTCTTGATAAATCACGTCATGAACACGTTTACGTTGCTCGTGATTTGGAACTAGAACTTCAATCCCAAATTGCTGTTCCAATCGACCTTTGTAAAAATCCTGTTCCATAGTGAAGGCCGTTCCAAGCAATCCGACTTTGGTTACACCATCTTTGACTAGATTTTCTGCAGTTGCATCCGCTATATGGATAAGCGGAATAGACAGTTTCTGCTCTATCTCTGGCGCCACCTTGTGCATGGTGTTGGTACAAATCAGAAGAGCGTCGGCACCTGCAGCCTGAACTGATAGAGCGGCCTGACACAAATGCTCAGCCGCAGCATCCCAATCGCCACTTCGCTGCATCGCCTCAATCTCAGCAAAATCGACACTGTAAAGCGCAATCTTGGCGGAATGGAAACCGCCTTTCGCTGCCTTTACACCTTCATTGATTGCTTTGTAATAGTTTGCTGTCGATTCCCAGCTCATTCCGCCAAGCAGGCCAATAGTTTTCATTTTGATTCCTTATCGTCTTCCTACCGTCCGACTATAACCAACAGATTCAGTCCGAAGCAATGAAATTATTGTGGGGTTTCGTACATTTATCGTTCTACTTCAGACAGTAAGCGCACCCCTTGTTGAGCAATACCTCAAGAGTAATCTGACCAGTAAAATTAGTTACTCAAAATGCTAAAGAAACTTCTCTCAGAACCGATACAATATTTAGTTATACAAAACAGTGTTCCCAATAATAAATTCATTTCATAACACCTTGTATACATTCAATGTCAGCCAACCAATAGATCAATAGTTTTAGCGAATCTAGGACGTAGTATGAAATTTAGCCACAAAATCGTGTCCGCTTCGGCGGCATTACTGCTCGTTACTGTCTCAACCTTGGGCATCACTCAGTTAATTACCGTGCGTAGCGAGCTTCAAGAGCATATTGATAGCAGCATTCATGAGCTGACAACCGGCATTAAAAACACCATCACCTATGACTTAAATGCCAAGCGAGATATTGCCAGTTCCGTGACCGAATCTTTGGAGATCGATCCTGAGAACCTTCAGTTTGTTACCGAGGTAGTGACTACCCCAACATTAAGAAACAGTTTCCAAGCCGTAGGTATCGGTTATGAAGCCGATGGTTCATTGGTCAGCAATGATGGTTGGGTGCCTGATAGCAGCTATGACGCACGCACTCGACCTTGGTATCAAGAAGCAAAACAGGCCAATGACACAATTATCACTGACCCATACGTCGATTCATCGACGAAAAATGTGATCATTTCACTTGGCTCAGCGCTTAATGACGACTCGGGCAAATTTATTGGCAGTGTGGTTTTCGATGTTACCTTGACGACTTTGGCTGATCTAGTGAATCAAACCGACCTATTTGGAGCAGGATACCTATTTGTTGTAACCGACAAAGGCATGACCATCGCTCATCCAGATAGCAGTTTTAACGGTCAACCAGTGAATAAGTTCGTTCCAGGGATTCAACTTCACTCAGGGGTGCAACAACTGTCTATCAATGGCCAGGACTACCAAGTCAATCTAGTTCAAGTACCGGAGGAAAACTGGTACGTCGGTGCAATCATTGACAAAAGCATTGCGTTTTCCGCAATCAGTAGCATGCGTAATCAATCGATTCTATTTACTGTCATTGGTCTGATTGTCAGTGTTATCGCTCTAACAGTGCTAATTCGCTTCCTAATGCGCCCACTCAACGATCTTAATGCGGCAATTCAAGATGTGGCCAATGGTAATGGTGACCTGACTCATCGTCTTGATACCAATACCGATGAAGAGTTTGCCGAGCTCGCTAAAGGCTTCAACACCTTTACAGGGAATCTTCAGCAGCAGATTATTCAATCGAAGCAAATCTCTACTAAGATTTTGGCGTTGACACAGCAAACGACTGAAGGCGCGAAGCACTCAGCGATAGCAATGAATACTCAGCTTCAAGAGTTAGAGCAACTCGCTACCGCAATGAACGAGATGGCAAGTACATCATCAGAGGTTGCTAATAACGCACAAGGGGCGGCAAGCGCAGCGCAAGCAGCGGACAGTGCAACTCAAGAAGGTTCAGAAGTCGTGCTGGATACCACGAGCGCCATAACTAACCTATCAAATAGTATTGAAGAAGCGGTCATCGAAGTTCAGGCTTAGAAACAGCCACTGACAACATTGAAACGATTCTTAAGGTCATCAACGACATTGCCGATCAGACCAACCTTCTAGCACTAAACGCCGCAATTGAGGCAGCACGTGCTGGTGAATCTGGACGCGGTTTTGCCGTGGTAGCGGATGAAGTTAGAACGCTAGCACAGCGCACGCAAGAGTCGACGACCGAAATTCGCAGCATGATCGAGCAGCTTCAATCTGGCGCTCACTCAGTATCAGCAGCAATGGCGCAAAGCAAAGACAGTGCAACGCTCGCTGTAGACCGCGCGCAGTCAGCAAACGATGCATTGGAACGTATCCGCCAATCTATTGCACAAATCTCTGACATGAACATGCAAATCGCTGCAGCTGCCGAAGAGCAAAGCCTGGTTGCGGAAGAGATCAACGCCAATACGGTTAAGATTAAAGACCTTAGTGAACAGGTTTCCGAGGCTGCTGACGGTGCAAATGCTGCAATGACAGATCAATTTGAGAATGTCCACCAGCAAGAAGCTATCTTAAGCCGCTTTAAAGTCTAATCTACGCAGCGCCTCTATTTGGTCTTCTGAATAGAGGCGTTAATTTTTCATCTCTCCTCACTTGTATTTGAACGACTACCTCTAACACCTCTTCATGATGTCCTGTAGTTTAATTGTCGGCTCTTTCTGGAAATAACTAGAATTATTAACTACCTTATTACTACAAATTGAAATTTTGCATCAATTACATGGAATGAATAATTTACAGTTCAGCCTGCACTTAATTTTCCACCTTTAATTGACTTTCAAAAACACACGATTACCCCTCATTTTTTACTTGAAACCCGCGAGTAAACATTCATTTTCTTCCTTTAACCGATGAAATGTTAGTCAAGCACTAGCAAATTATATTCACCTTATAACTCTACGGCTCGAAATGTAGTCATGCTAAAAATCTAAAATTCCATAGAATGTTTGTCTATAATATGCAATGAAGTGACTACCTAAAATCAGAAATTGGCACTACTTGCTTTGAGTTTTATAGAAAAACATCCACTCAACGTTTAAATAATCAGCAGTTGACAACATTTTTCCTACAAAAGTCAGAAAAAAACACTTTTAAGGGTTCCAACTGCAACCATAAACTGGTTTACTTGTCACTGTTAGCGCGCCTCTACAACCTTTAGAAGGTGTATATAAAAAATACACACAACGTTCGGCGCCAAAGTTACGGACAAACACAACAGATTAATTGGAGTTATCGTGGCAACGAGCAACACAAACGCAGCACCCCGCGACAATTGGGGTTCGAAGCTTGGCTTCGTAATGGCCGCAGCAGGTTCTGCTGTAGGTCTTGGTAATATTTGGAAATTCCCATACACAGCAGGTGAAAATGGCGGTGGTGCATTCATCGTTATCTATCTTGCATTTGTTATTTTCATTGGTTTTAGCGTAATGCTGACTGAATTTGCTGTTGGTCGTAAGACTGGCCGCAGTGCAGTTGGTGCTTTTAAATCGACAGACGGTCGCTGGACATTTGTTGGGGTAATTGGCGTACTAAGTGGTCTACTTATCATGGGTTTCTACCCTGTAGTAGGTGGCTGGGCGCTTGCTTATGTTCAGAAAGTTGCAACCGGTCTATTGAGCACACCTGAAGCAATCGGCGATAGCTTTGGTGGTTTCATCACAGACCCTGTGCAACCACTTCTTTGGATGGGTATCTACTTGCTAATGAACATCATCATCGTTAGCCGTGGTATCTCAGGTGGTATCGAAAAAGCAGGTAAGATCCTGATGCCGATCCTATTCCTTATCCTAATCATCGTATCTGTGAAAGGTCTTTCACTGCCTGGCGCGATGGCAGGCGTTGAGTTCCTATTCAGCCCAGACTTCTCGAAAGTAGATAGCGGCGTAGTGCTTGCAGCACTTGGTCAAGCATTCTTCTCTCTAAGTCTTGGTATGGGTTGTATGATCACATACGGTAGCTACCTGAAGAAGAAAGAGAACCTAGTTCAAACTACGGGCATGGTAACGGCAATGGACACGGGTGTTGCTATTCTAGCGGGTATCGCAATGTTCCCAGCTATGTTTGCTCTGGGCATGGAGCCTGCAGCAGGTCCTGGTCTAGTATTCGTAGTTGTACCTCAGCTATTTGCTGAAATGGGCGGCGTTGGTCTTATCTTTGCACTACTGTTCTTCGTTGGTCTAACGGTTGCAGCACTGACATCTTCAGTATCTCTACTAGAGGTTGTTGTGTCTTACCTAATCGACGAGAAAGGCCTGAAACGTTCTACAGCCGTACTTTCTGCAGCAGCAGTAATGGCAGTACTATGTATCTTCGCTTCTCTATCGCTTGGCGGTGTAGGTCCAACTCTGTTTGAAACGGGTGCATTCGATATCTTCGACCTATTGACTGATAAGATCTTCCTAGCAGTTGGCGGTATGTTGGTATGTATCTTCGCTGGTTGGAGACTAAGCCGCGAAGAGCTAGAGAAAGAAATCACTAACGATGGTGAAGTTAAATTCCCACTATTCGGTCTGTGGTACAACCTAGTTAAGTTTGTTATCCCTGTAGCAGTAGCTATCGTAGCATTCGCTGGTATCTCTAGTGGCTTCGACAGCGGCAAGGGTCCTATCATGCTGATGGGTATCGGTATCATCGCATTGACGGGTGTGCTTTCTAAGAAGCTGTAACAAAACACTAAGATCTATCAAGCCCTCACCTAATGGTGAGGGCTTTTTTATCCGTGAATGTCAGTGGTGTGACTGACCAGTGATGCGACAAAATAGTCAGATAGATATCGATACGTACAAAAAATCCCGACTCTAGGTCGGATTTTAGTATATCGCTTACTTGAATGCAGTTACTCAATGAGCGCTATTTAGCCTCACCATAGCGCTCTAGATATAAAATTGTTGCCGCCGTTCTTGATGGCACTTGTAGCTTTCTCAACAGGCTTTTCATATGTACTTTGACTGTCGATTCAGAGATGAACAAGCGGTCTGCGATTTGTTTATTCCTAAACCCTTTCGCTACCTCTTTTAGAATTTGCATCTCTCTTTCTGTTAGCGTAGTAAACACATCACTGACATTCGCACGCTCACTCAGGTAAGTCTTGATTGCACCACTAAATGCCTTACTGCCATCACTTAGACCGCGAAGCAGTTCTACAATCTCATCTGGTTCCGTATCTTTTAGTAAGTACCCATCCGCGCCTGCTTTTACGAGCGAGTCGATATCAGCCGGAATATCAGAGACTGTCAGGATGACAATAAAGCCTTGGAAGTCATCTTCACGAAGTGCTTTTAGCGTATCCAAACCCGACATGCCTTTCATATTAAGATCAAGCAGCACCAAGTCCGGCTCTGTCTCTTTAGCCAAGGCTACAGCATCTGAACCATTACTGGCCTCTGCGACGACGTTAAAGTCATCTTCAAAGCTGAGCAACTGACCGATTCCCCGCCTCATTAATGGATGGTCATCGACTAACATGACTTTACATTCGCTCACTGAGTGGCTCCTTAGCTTTATTACGTTTTGGCAGAACAGAAAACATTCTATGCTGCATATGTTCGTTGAAATGTGAATCGCACTTCACAACCATAATCTTTCGCTGAATGTATCGAAAAATCGGCGTTTAAACGCGCTGCACGTTCTTTCATTATACTCATTCCGTAGTGATCCAACTTCTCCATCGCTTGATCGAACCCTACGCCATTGTCGGTTATTTTAACAGTTACAACCGCATTGTCTTCCTCTATGCAGGAGACCTGAATTTTTGAAGCCTGTGCGTGTTTAATTGCATTCAGTACGGCCTCTCGAATCAACTGTAATATATGCACTTGCTCATTAGCGCCAAGCTCCAAAGAGGACATTTGATTGTCTAACTCTATATCCGCAGAGGTTTGGCTATCGAGTTGATTCAGCATTTCTGTTAACGCTTCTCCAAACGTTCCTTCTTTGATTGATAGCCTAAACGTAGTCAGTAGCTCTCTAAGCTGGATGTAAGCATTATCCAGACCTTCTCGTATATCATTGAGTACAACAGCAGAGCGAGTAGCCTCCAAACTACCAAATTCCTTGCTAATAGAGCGATTGAGCAGTGTAACCTGAATCTTTAAGTAAGACAGCGACTGAGCCAGAGAATCGTGAAGCTCACGCGCTATCGTAGCGCGCTCTTCCATCAGAATAAGCTGCTCAGTCTGTCGTTGTGATTTATTGTAGTAAACTGCCCGCGCTAGAATCTGCACAAAGTTTTCGACCAACTGCTCATCAGCACGGTAAGCCTATTTGATATCGTAGTTGGCCCAGGGTCTCACCATCGAGTTTCAACGCCTTAATTCGCTCAGAATTGCCATTAAAATGCCCCTCACTGGCTACCCATGGTGTACCTTCTACCTCGGTAACTTGAAGCTCCACTGCTGTGATACCTTCGATGCTGTATATGTAGCTAAGGATTGCCCTGAAGTTTTCATGGGATATACGTGTAGCTGTGAGCTCTTGTGATGATTGATACAAGACTTCCAGTGATTGGTGAGCATGCTGCAGTTTATGCGTTTTCTCATTTACGGCATCCTCAAGTCCCCGGTAAAGCTTACCTAAGTCATCCGCCATATTCTTAAACGCACGACCTAAAATTCCAAGCTCATTATCAGAGCGCAGATCGACCTTGACATCAAAGTAACGATTTTGAATCTGCTCACTGGCTGAAATCAACTGGCCTAGCGGCCTTACAATCTGCTTGCGCACAAACAGCACCACATAAATAGCGACGATGAGGATTCCGCCCAACCCGATACCACCCGCCCATGCCAAACGAATCAGCTTGTTTTCTGAGTGCTCTTGAAGCTTCAATACAAAATGGTCAATGCCATCTACGAAGTCTGCAACGAGGTGCAAATACTGCTGGCGGTCTTCGCTCAACAATATCTTTTTGAGTTCATGCCAACGAATGATGACTTGATAATAATCTTGAGTAATTTCCTCTGGCACATCCCAGGACTGGAGCGCTTTCATAGAAGACGAGTAAAGGGAGCGTTCGAATTTTTCCACATGGGTTTGAAACTCAGGTGAGTCCATTTGAATATCGTTCGCTAGGCGATAGCTTTGCATTCGCATAGACCCCGACACATTAACCGCTTCAGCATCATTCAAGCTCGATGCCAAGGTTAAAATCGCGAAATTGGTTGTGATTAACGAGAGCAATAGAATCAAAATCATCGCCTTCGCTATGGTACCAGTAACGGATTTTGTCGGTTTTTTCATAATCCATTCATCTCATCAAACTATCAAATGCCTACAAACACCTTCGTATCGATTAGGCTTCAACTGGAGGCAACACTATCCATCTATTGTCAGTAATTTATTGATCCAAAACAAGCTTAGCACTCAATTACCCCCTAGGAGGTATTTATACAAATGTGTCGAAAACTACAATTCATATGTCTATTAATTAAAGATTGTTAACAGATTGGATTTGCTACACTCTTGTTATCACACATTTCATTGGTGCCGTGAATGGTAGATATTGCAAAACGACGTTTGTTTAGACGCAAAGCCATTGATCCTACTCAAATAAGACTCCCCTGGGTCAACAATCTTGAACAGTTTACAGACTTATGCACCCGCTGTGGAAAATGCGAAGAAGTTTGTGAAACAGGGATTATTCATAAAGGTGACGGCGGTTACCCTGCTATCGACTTCACAGTTGATGAATGTACCTTTTGCTACAAGTGTGCAGAAATCTGCCCAGAGCCTATATTTAATAGTATCGAGACACAACCATGGAACGCCAAAGCCGCCATTAACGACTCCTGCTTAGCGCATAACAATGTTGAGTGCCGAAGTTGTGGTGATAGTTGCGAGACAATGGCGATTACGTTCAAGCTACGAGCAGGTGGTGTCGCGTTACCTCAATTGGAGTTAGCAGATTGTAATGGATGCGGAGCCTGTGTGTCTCCTTGCCCTACTTCTTCTATCTCAGTGAGCAATGTCTAAAACAGAATTAAAAATAACAAAGAGAACACCGTTTAATGTCACTAAACGAAGTACATATCTCAAGTTTGGTAGTTAACTGCAAGGCAGAACACCTGGCAGAAGTTAAAAGCGAAATCGAAAAATTCGATAACGCAGAGATTTATGGGGACAGTGAGGAAGGCAAAATTGTTGTCGTCCTAGAGACCGAAAACCAAGGTTTCGTCACTGACACTATCGACGCTATCAACAACTTACCTAATGTCCTCACCTGTGCTTTGGTTTTTCACCAAATCGAGTCCGGGCTAGACGACGATGAAAATAACACTGGAAGTAACCATTCCCAATTAGAGGGTGAAGTATGAAAATGACAAGACGTGCGTTCGTGAAAGCGAACGCAGCGGCATCAGCGGCGGCTGTAGCGGGTATAACCCTTCCTGCATCAGCAACCAACCTGATTGCTAGCTCCGACCAAACAAAAATTACCTGGGATAAAGCACCTTGTCGTTTCTGTGGTACAGGCTGTTCTGTACTAGTAGGGACGCAAAACGGTAAAGTTGTTGCGACTCAAGGTGACCCTGAAGCGCCTGTAAACAAGGGGCTGAACTGTATCAAAGGTTACTTCCTGTCTAAAGTTATGTACGGTAATGACCGTCTTACTCAGCCTCTACTTCGTATGAAAGACGGCAAGTTCGACAAAGACGGTGAGTTCACACCTATCTCTTGGGACGAAGCATTCGACATCATGGCTGAGAAATGGAAAGCGTCTCTCAAAGCCAAAGGACCAACAAGTATCGGTATGTTTGGTTCAGGTCAATGGACAGTAATGGAAGGTTACGCTGCGGCTAAAATGATGAAAGCAGGCTTCCGTTCAAACAACATCGACCCGAATGCACGTCACTGTATGGCATCTGCAGTTGTAGGCTTTATGCGTGCCTTTGGTATCGATGAGCCTATGGGTTGTTACGATGATTTCGAGAACGCTGATGCATTTGTGCTTTGGGGTTCAAACATGGCAGAAATGCACCCAGTACTATGGACTCGTATTACTGACCGTCGTCTAAGCCATCCTCACGTTCGAGTTAACGTACTGTCTACGTACTACCACCGTTCATTTGAACTTGCGGATCATGGTTACATCTTTAATCCACAGTCTGACCTTGCAATCGCAAACTTCATTGCTAACTACATCATCCAAAACGATGCGGTTAACTGGGACTTTGTGAATAAGCACACGAACTTCAAGCAAGCTGATACCGACATCGGTTACGGTCTGCGCGACGACGACCCACTGCAAAAAGCAGCAGCAAACCCTAACTCTGGCAATATGAGCGATATCTCATTCGAAGAGTACAAGAAGTCTGTTGCGCCTTACACAGTAGAAAAAGCTTCAGAAATTTCCGGCGTTGAGCCAGAGAAACTGATTGAACTCGCTAAGCAATACGCGGATCCAAACACTAAAGTGATGTCACTTTGGACTATGGGTATGAACCAACATACTCGTGGTGTGTGGATGAACGGTTTGGTTTATAACATCCACCTACTTACAGGTAAGATTGCCACTCCGGGCAACAGCCCATTCTCACTAACAGGTCAGCCATCAGCATGTGGTACTGCTCGAGAAGTAGGTACATTTGCTCACCGTCTACCTGCAGACATGGTTGTTGCAAATCCTAAACACCGCGCAATTGCAGAGAAAGAATGGAAACTACCAGAAGGTACGATTCCACCAAAACCTGGTTTCCACGCAGTTCTGCAAGACCGTATGTTGAAAGACGGCGTTCTAAACTGTTACTGGGTGCAATGTAACAACAACATGCAAGCAGGTCCTAACATCAACGAAGAGCGTCTTCCTGGCTACCGCAACCCAGAGAACTTTATCGTTGTTTCAGACCCATACCCAACAGCGACAGCACAAGCAGCTGACCTTGTTCTTCCAACCGCGATGTGGATTGAAAAAGAAGGGGCTTACGGTAACGCAGAACGTCGTACTCAAGCTTGGTACCAACAAGTGGAAACTGTGGGCGAAGCGAAATCTGACCTATGGCAAGTAATGGAGTTCTCTAAACGCTTCAAGATGGAAGACGTTTGGCCAGAAGAGCTTCTAGCTAAGGCACCAGAGTACCGTGGCAAAACCATGTACGACATGCTGTTCAAAAACGGTCAAGTCGATAAGTACCCTATCGAAGAAGCACGTGAATTGAACGATGACGCTCATCACTTCGGTTACTACGTTCAAAAAGGCTTGTTCGAAGAGTATGCAGCGTTTGGTCGCGGCCATGGTCACGACTTAGCACCATACGATGTTTACCATCAAGTACGTGGTCTACGTTGGCCTGTTGTAGATGGTAAAGAAACACTTTGGCGCTACAAAGAAGGCTCAGATCCTTATGCGAAAGCAGGTTCTGGCTGGGACTTCTACGGTAAGCCCGACGGCAAAGCTTGGATCATTTCAGCACCGTACGAAGCGCCACCAGAAGTGCCAAATGAAGAGTTTGACTTGTGGCTATGTACTGGCCGTGTTCTAGAACATTGGCACACCGGTACTATGACTCGCCGTGTTCCTGAGCTGTATAAAGCCGTTCCTGATGCCGTATGTTACATGCATCCAGAGGATGCCAAGGCTCGCGGAGTGCGTCGCGGTGAAGAAATTCTCATGGCAAACAAACGCGGTGAAGTTCGCGTGCGTGTAGAAACACGCGGTCGTAACCGTCCACCTCAAGGCTTAGTATTCGTACCATTCTTCGATGCTCGTATCCTAATCAACAAGTTGATTCTCGATGCGACTGATCCTCTGTCCAAACAGACAGACTTCAAAAAGTGCCCTGTTAAGATCACTAAACTGGCTTAGCAGAGAACGAATGAGCAATACGGCTACTCCATAAGGGGTAGCCATCGAAGAATTAGCCTAAAGGCGGAGAAACAAAAATGAAAAAATTGATTGTTGCTATTCTCTCTGTTGGTGCACTTATCGCCGGCGTAGCACAAGCAGAATTGAATAACCCGGGTGGAACTGGTGGTCTAGATTCACTTCGTGGGAGTACAAACCTTGAAGACACTCGTCCTGCGGATGACTTCAAACACACACCAAAAGACCAACTGGTAGAGAGTTCATATGTGTATCAGCCTCCACTGATCCCTCACCAAATCCGTAACTATGAAGTATCGCTTAACGCGAACAAGTGCTTGGCATGCCATAGCTGGAAAAATGCGAAGGAAGCAGGTGCAACCAAAATCAGTGTGACTCACTATATGAACCGTGAAGACGCTGTTTTGGCTGATATGTCTCCTCGTCGCTACTTCTGTCTTCAGTGCCACGTACCTCAAGTTGACGCTCAACCATTGGTTGGCAATGACTTTGAGCGCGTTGATTCATTGCGTACTGAATAGCCAAGTGAAGTAGAGAGAGGCTATCTATGAAATTTTTGAAAGCGTTTTGGAAACGTCTTAAGTCACCAAGTAAAGTCGCAGCGGGCATTGTTCTGTTTCTTGGCTTCTCTGGCGGACTTTTGTTTTGGGGTGCGTTTAACACGGGTATGGAAATGACTAACACCGAGGAATTTTGCTCGGGCTGTCATGCTCCTATCGTAGCGGAGATCCAGGAAACTATTCACTGGTCAAACCGTTCTGGTGTGCGTGCTATCTGTTCTGACTGTCACGTTCCACATAACTGGACTGATAAAATTATTCGTAAGGTTCAAGCATCGAAAGAGCTGTTCGCTCACTATGTACTCGACACCATCGGTACAGAAGAGAAGTTCCAAGCTCGTCGTGGACACCTAGCAGAGCGTGAATGGGCACGACTAAAAGCGAATGACTCGTTAGAATGTCGAAACTGTCACGAATTCGACTTCATGGACTTCTCCGAGCAGGGTCAACGAAGCGTTCAACAACACTCGACAGCGCTTGCGTCAGGTGAAAAGACATGTGTAGATTGCCACAAAGGTATCGCACACCGTCTACCTGATATGGAAGGCGTTGAAGGCTGGCAATAAAGGAGCACTGAATGAGCACATTAGAATCGGTTATTTGGCACGTGCTTGGCTACGCGGCAATGCCGGTCATCATCTTATCGGGATTTGTTGGGGTTGCAGCAGTGTCACTTTGGCTGCTATCTCTTGGCAAAGACAAAGAGATGTAAATTTTATTGAACTATCATTAAGCCTCGCATTCGCGAGGCTTTTTATATTCGCCTGGCAAAATGTCTACTATATTTAAATACATCAATAAAATTAGACAAATAGAGTCAGGCTCCCTTCGAAATACAACGGGACAACCTGGCCATAAATAGGCTTCGCTTGTCCATGTCCAAACATTCCAATGGGTTTAAAAAGCTCTCAATTCGACGCGCAGTAGCATTGCTCTTCATCGTTGTTATTTCAGCTACAGCAATACTTTCTGCCTCCTTGATTTATTCGTTAACCAAACAGCGAGAAATAGACACTGCGCTCAGCACACTTGGACTTGTCTCCTCCA
This sequence comes from Vibrio maritimus, assembly GCA_000755425.1. GTDB lineage: Bacteria > Pseudomonadota > Gammaproteobacteria > Enterobacterales > Vibrionaceae > Vibrio > Vibrio maritimus_A. Next base: position 441,833 of record BBMT01000001.1, on the reverse strand, counting down.
TCGTATCGGATAGATTGGAACAATTTGACGATGTCGGTGAGCAGACAACCAATCAATTAGCTTACTTACTCTCTACCACACCAGGGGAAAAATCCACTGCTGAGTTGATCGAGATATTTGGAGCAGCTTTCGTCGGCAATGAATTTCTACACAGTATTTATGTTGGTTACGATAATGACCATTTTGTACAGCTTTTTAATCTTGAATCGGACTATATCTCTGAGCAGCTCGACTTGATGGAAGGTGAAACCTGGATGGTTGTTGTACACAAAACAAGTGGCAATGCTCGCACAAAAACTACTCGATATTTTTTTGATACCCTAGAGCTGAGCAGAGAGGTCACCACACTCAGCAACTACTACCCGACCGAAAGGGGTTGGTACACTCGTGCTACGCCCGATTCCGTAAGTAAATCGCAACCCTACTTATTCCACAATATCAGGATCACCGGACAAACTTTTTCGAAACGCCTTCCAGAGAGAAATGCTGTTGTGGGTGTTGATATTTCTTTAGCCCAACTTGGTAGTCACTTTGAGCAGTCCCTAGGTGACGTTGAGCTGCTAAAAGGAGCAGAAGTCTATGTAACAACATTTGATGGTCGTATTATTGGAAGCAGTCACTTTGATTCAAAGAAAAGCAACCTTCCTTATGTGGAGCCCATGCCGCTGAGCGATGACCAAATTACAACTGTCATCGACGCTCCGATTTTAACGGTCTCCAACCAGCTCAACTGGGAGCCTATCGACTTTGCTGTTGGCGGACAACCGTATGGCTATTCTCCCGATTTATTTAGGCTGATATCAGACACGACCGGACTCCAATTTCAATTTGTCAACGGGTTGCTATGGAGCGAACTCGTTGAAGATTTTCAAACCAAAAATATAGATATACTTCAATCTATTGCTACTACCAACTCGATAACCGATTCCCACATAGAAGGCAACATACTCTACGAGCTTGATTATGCAGTCGCCAGTCACACGGAAAGTGCAACTTTCAGCTCTCTTTCCGATTTGTCGGGTAAAACAATCGGTATGATTGATGGTTGGTCTGTCATAGAGAAGCTCATTGAATCCTATCCAGAGATAACGGTATATCGATATGAGTCATATAGTGACGCACTGAAAGATGTTCAGGAACGGCGAATTAGTGGTGTACTCGACAACCGAGCAGTTCTGACGAATAAGCTCAAGCGTAACAATCAAGACACACTTAGACTACAGGCTATTGAGCACGTCCAAATTCTGCCCAAAGGGTTTACATATGTCGCTAGAGATGAGCTACGTCCTTATGTTGAAATTATCAACCAAGCGCTCCAATATTTAGAAACCGCTGGTGTTATAGAGCAGCTCAATCATCGCTGGCTCAAATCTCCACAGCAAACTTTCGGCCACATTAGCAATGAAACTCTGCTATCTCGAATCGCCAACTCTCTCAGCTTTGGAGAGATCACGGCAATTGACATTGATGACAAACCTAGTTTTGTCTTCGTAGACCAAGTGAATAACGTCCCAGCAGAATACCTAATCGTTTCGTTGCCCGAGGAAAAGGTGCTTGGTGAAGTATACAAGTACGTCATGTACAATGTTGCGTGGACTTTAGCGGCACTGGTGATCATGGTGCCGATAGTATGGTACTTCAGTACGCCACTCTCCAACCCAATATATCGACTTGTCAAAGAGACTGATAAAGTCAAACGCCGTCAATATGATCAAGTCGAAAAGCACAGTAGTCCGGTTCGTGAAGTCGATGAACTTTCTACCGCTATCTTTGATATGTCTCAATCCCTAAATCAATATCAGCAATCACAAGAAGAGTTTATAGAATCGATTATCCAACTTATTGCGAAAACCATTGACAGCAAATCTCCATATACAGGCGGACACTGCCTACGCGTCCCAGAGCTCGCACTCATGTTGGTTGATGCAGCTGAACAGGCAAAAGATCCCGCGTTTGAGAGTTTCCATTTTAAAAATGACGCGGAGCGCCGTGAGTTTAGGATAGCCGCTTGGCTGCATGATTGTGGAAAAATAACCACGCCAGAATACGTTGTAGACAAAGGGACTAAGCTTGAAACCAATTACAATCGCATCAACGAAGTCAGAACTCGCTTTGAAGTATTATGGCGTGATGCGGAAATAGAGGCGCTGAAATCTGAAATTGACACGCCAGAGAATAAACCGCAAATCATCGAAGCGCTCCAAGCCCGCCAACAAATGCTTCGAGAGCAGTTTGCGTTTGTTGCTAACGTCAACATCGGTGGTGAGTTTTTAAATGACCAAGACAAAGAGCGGCTCATAGAGATAGCCAAACAACCATGCAACGCTATTTCGACAATCAACTTGGTTTATCACCTGTTGAGGAGAGACGTATGCCCCCTCAAGGTGACTCACTTCCTGTGACAGAATCACTCCTCAGCGACAAAGTTGAGCATATTATTCATCATCACAGTGAGATTACTTATCCACCGGAGCTTGGCATTAAAGTAGATGTCCCTGAGCACCTTTATAACCTAGGGGAGCTGCACAACCTTACCATATCACGAGGCACATTGACGGCCGAAGAACGCTTCAAAATCAACGAACATATGATCACTGGCATCCAAATGCTGAGCAGCATTCCCTTCCCCGAAGACCTTCAGAATGTTGAGCGCATCGCCACCACTCACCACGAAACAATGAAGGGGACAGGTTATCCGAGACGTTTAACTGGAGACGAGTTATCTATTCCCGAGCGAATTCTGGCAGTTTCCGATATATTTGAAGCACTAACTGCCTCAGATAGGCCGTACAAAAAAGCCAAGACCGTCAGCCAGTCGCTCGATATCTTGCACAAGATGGCACTGGACAATCATGTTGATATTGAAGTCTTCCGCTTATTTGTGCGCAGCAAAGTGTATATGGATTACGCCAACCAGTTCTTAGAGCAAAGCCAAATTGATACCGTAGATGAAAGCAAGTATCTCTTTGACAGTTAGAGCCAGGTAATAAAAAAGGGCACCACAAGGTGCCCTAAATTTCAATCAACCGCCGGTTAAGGTGCAGTATCTATTTCAATCGGTTGATAGTGTTTTGCTTCGAGATGTAACCATTCCGGAATAACGGTGCCCATCGAAATTGACGACCACGTACCAGAGAAAATACCGATAAACATCGCCGTAGCAAACCCTTGTAGTGCGTCCCCTCCAAGCAGCCAAAGCGCTCCAACAGTAATGAGCGTTGTACCAGAAGTCACCATAGTTCGAGCGAACGTAGCAATTACGGCTTGATCGCTGACATCTGCCGTTTGCTCATTCGGTTTTAGTTTTAGAATTTCACGAATTCGGTCGGCGATGATAATAGAGTCGTTCAACGAATAGCCCAGCACAGCTAGCACCGCAGCAAATACCGTTAGGTTAAACTCCATTTGGGTTAACGCGAAGAAACCCAAGACTAAGATCACATCGTGCAACAGCGCAGCTAATGCGCCACTAGCCAAACGCCACTCAAATCGGAAGCTCAAATATCCAAGGATACATAGCAAACAAACCAACAGTGCCAAGCCACCTTGGTCATACAGCTCTTGACCAACCTGAGCTCCGACGATACTGTCGCTCACCACTTTCGATTGCGGATACGCATTCGCGAGCGCTTCTTTGAACGCTTGATGCTTCGCTGCATCCTGGTCTGCAGCGTAACGAATTGTCCAGCGGCCTTCTTCGCCCGATTTGGTGACAGAAATCCCCTCGCCCAATACTGGCGTCAAGGTGTCTCGTAGCTCGCTTTGAGTCGTAGCACTGGCGAGTTGGACTTCTGATACTACGCCTCCAGTGAAATCTAGACCAAGATTCAATCCACGGATACCCACCGCAGCGACAGACAAGACCACCAAAGCAATCGACAATATATTGGTGAAATAACGTACATTACGAATGTGCGATTTAAAAAACTGTTTCATGCTTAAACCCTTACCTCACGACGAGTGTCGCGGCCCCAAACAAGATTGATGATAGCGCGGGAGGCAAAAATTCCCGTAAACATACTAGTGAGTAGACCTAGCCCAAGCGTTAAAGCAAACCCTTGAATAGGGCCGTTACCAATCGCGTATAAGATCACTGCAGTAATCATGGTCGTGATGTTGGCATCCAAAATAGTCGCCACAGCAGAGTTAAAGCCCTGATCAATCGCTTGAGCGAAACTGCGCCCTTCTGCCAGTTTGTCTCGAATTCGTTCAAAGATAAGTACGTTAGTATCCACCGCCATACCCACGGTAAGTACTAGACCAGCGATACCCGGAAGTGTTAACACTGCTCCTGGTACTAAGGCAATCAAGCCAAGCAGACAAGACATGTTTAGAATCAGTGCCACATTTGCAACCCAGCCCAAACGACGATACCAGAGAGCCATAAAGGTCAAGGTCAGACCCATACCTAGTGCCAACGCCGCAAATCCGTTCTGAATGTTTTCTGCACCTAGTGATGCACCAATAGTGCGTTCTTCTACAATGGTGACCGGTGCTGTAAGCGAACCCGCTCGAAGAAGAAGTGCAAGTTGTTGAGCTTCCTCTAGATTACCCGAACCCGTAATACGGAATTGACTGCCAAGCTGAGATTGAATCGTTGCCACACTGATGACTTTCTCACTGCGCTCCGTCTCGCCACGAGCATTAACGCCATATTCGCGATACACGGTTGCCATTGGCTTGCCAATATGTGTAGATGAGAAGTCACTCATCTTCTTGCCACCCGCATGATCAAGCGAGATATCGACTTCTGGACGCTTCATTTGGTCGAAACCCACTCGCGCGTTCACGATGTGCTCACCTGTCAATACCGGCTTTTTCACCAGCGTTACAAACTGACCTTGCTCGTCTTTAATACGTAGAGTCGATACTGGATTCGACGACGTACTGACTTCATGAAATGCAAGACTGGCGGTTGCACCAATCACACGCTTTGCTAATGAAGGGTCTTGGACACCTGGTAGCTCGATTCGGATACCTGTGCTGCCTTGGCGCTGCACCATGGCTTCTGTGATACCCAACTCTTCAATACGCTGACGCATGATCTTAAGGTTTTGTTGCATTGTTAGCGTTTCGAACTCAGTGTAAGGTTGCGCTTTCATCACAATCGACAACGCATTGCCTTCCCCTTTCGCTTGCCACTCAGGGTAAGTCGCATTAACAAACTTACGAACCGCGATTTCACCTTGCTTATCTTTGGCAGCAACGCGAATCGCCGTGTGCGACTCTGGCCTTACTGACACACCAAATACACGTTCATCTCGAAGTTGCTGTTTGATTTCATCAATCACAGCATCTCGCTGCTCTGATACAGCTTGGTCAACGTCTACATTGAGTAAGAACTGGACACCACCACGCAAATCAAGGCCTAATTTAATCGGCGTAAAGCCCATAGATTGAAGCCATTGCGGTGCAACAGATGTGTAGGAGTAAGACATGGTGTCTTCTTTACCCACCCATTTGCCCAGCACATTTCGAGCATCCGTTTGCTCAGTTTCGTTATCAAATACCAGTTGAGCAACATGATTTTCGACAGTGATAGACGTTGTTTCCACGCCTTGCCCTGTCAACAATGAATTAATTTTAAACGGTGTATCTAAATGCGTGTTCTGCTCGCTTAACTTAATCTCAATCGCAGGTTTCTCGCCAAACCAAGACGGCATCGCGCTAAGAGCTAGAATGACGCAGGTGACGACCAATACGAGGTACTTCCAGGTTGAATAATGATTCAACACTGCTCTGGGTTGTTTTTTTGTACGCATAGTTTTCCCTCAGCCCAATGGCTGAACATATAAAAATGGAATGCACTAGAGCGCTCGTGCGAAACGGAGCACAAGACTAGTGACTAAAGAAACATCTGGGGGAAAACTAAGCGTAGAGAGAGCTTAAATAGACGTACAAGGTGTTTCCATCTTTCCAACCACTCAAACGGTGCTGAGAAGCTGCATGACGAAAATAGAAAGGAGTGAGCAGTCTAGAATCTGCTGAGCAAACAAACTGTTCAATGTAACAAGAAGCACCTAAGTCAGCGATTTGAGTGTAGTCTGGCGCTTCTTGTTCACGTGACTCATGGCCGCTGTTGAACCATCGCCACGAAGACAAAATACCTTGCGCGTCATGCTCACCAAATGAGTTAGACGTTGGTCGATTAGGTTTACGTGGATGGGTTGGGCGCTGGTTTAGTTTAGAAGAAAGTCTGTTCGATAACTCACGCGGTGTGCGTACTGACTCGTGAGGCGCATCATAGGCGCTTGAGGAATGCGCCCATGCAGCGATGCTTGTATTGACAACGCGGTCACCTTCAAAAGTATCAGATGCAGCAAACCCCATTGGCGCGAAAAACGCGACAACAAAAGCAAGCAAAAATGACACACTGAACCGACTCAAAGACACAACCTCAATACGAATAGGCTCGCATTATGTGCCTAACCTAGTTAGAAGACAAATAAAAAAAGCTAAACCATTACGACAAAGAGTTTAAAGGCCTTCATGTCCGTCATCTTGAGGTAATACAGCTCAGCAACTATATTCAAAACGGTAGTGGTGAAAAGGACAAGACAATGGAACTGTCACAGAATGAAAGACTTACACTCGTCAAATATGCGCTAAGCGTGCTCGACGGTTGGGGCGCATCCAATCAACAAACCGAAGCTATTCTTGAACTTTCACAAGAACAGCACGCCCGCCTAAAAGTGACCCCGGCAACCGTACCTGTTGGTCCATCAACCTTTGAACGAGTGCATCTTATCGTCGAAATAGATGGCCTGCTCCGCACCGCATTTGAAAGCTCTCATTTTATAAATAACTTCATTAACGTACGCAACAACTCCAATACATTCAATGGTTATGCCCCTATTGAACACATAGAGCATGGTGACCTCACATCCATAAAACGACTCAAGCAATGCGTGCAAGAAATGGCACGAACGGCAGAAAAAGAACGAGATCAATCTCCTTGGTAATCGCTTGATAGGAGCTAAAAGATTTCCCCACTAGCAACATTCAAATAGATTTTATGTTCGGCCTCTATGCCACCACAATAGGTAAAGTAGACGCTATCTTTATGATTAATTGACTTGATCCAGCCGCCAACTTCTTCAAAGTCAGCGAGGCGACATTGTTTGCCTTTGATAAGCTGAGTGCTGGCTTCGAGGAAGGCTTCTTGAAAGCTCATGTAGTGATCGCTGTTCTCAATATATTCTTGCAGAACATCAAGCCAATCGCTGCCGGATAGTTTTACCGGCTCTACTGATAAATGAGCACTATTGACCCATTGAGAGACTTCATCAGCGCCTTCTTCGAGCTGGTAAATTGGCGCGATTCGGATCCAGTCACCACGTCTTTCCATCACATTTAGCTGCTCACCATAGTAAGCAATACCATCCGGTGTTGAAGTGGATTCTGGTTGCAAGTACACGGTCTCAGCAGATCGAGAAACGTAATAGTGATTAGGGAGTGGCTTTGGTTCCGGAGTCGGCTCCTCAATGTTTGAAGGCTCGACGAGGGTTTGAGGAACCGGTGCTTTACGATTTCCGCTGGTTTGAGGTGGTTCAGACTCTTCGAAATAGCCAAGATAATAAGCCACCCCGCCACCTGCGCCCAAAAGCACGGCGCCTATGCCAAGTCCCAATAAGATTTTTTTCACCGCTACCTTACCCTGTGTTCCTTAAGTATCGATACACACACTGTATCGGCTCGTATGAAATGAAGTTTAATGAATAATTGGGCTGAGTATCAAATCCTAAGCTAAATCAGCCAATTATTTTTAGTAATACAAGCATTCACAGAACAAATGATTGTGTTAACATTCCGAATCATAACAGATAGTTCCGTTACCAAAATTCATTCGCTTGACTGACGCTGACTAAAAAATCGTGAGAGCCATTCCATAAGTGATGCCGCTAATGTTGTTAGTCAACCTATTTTGTTCGAATGTCGAGAGCTATCACCTAGTATATCTGTATCGTTATTTATAAGGCTTGTTGTAATGCGTGTAAGTTCTATCTCTAGCCCCATGTTAGCCCATACACTGCGCCTAAAAAGCGCAGCGTTGAAAGGACTGGGACTTATTGCTTTAGGGCTTTGTACAACAGGCTATAGTGTGACAAGTCTAGCGTCAGATACAACAACCGAACTAACACCGGTACAAGTCGAACAAAATAAGACTTTCACCATCGGTGTGTTAAGTAGCAAAGCACGCAAGCACATCGGGTTTACCTCGCCGATAGCAAAATATTTAGGACATCAACTTGCTCCCTATGGCTATACCGAGGGGCGTGTAAAAGTCACCAACTCCATCATCGAGTTGGGCCAATGGCTAGACAGCGGTGATATCGACATGGTGTCTGAAACTTTGTTTGCCGCCTTAAAACTGCAAGAGGAACACAAAGCCGATATTCGTTTGCACCGCTGGAAAAAAGGACAAGCCGACTACCAAACCGTGTTCTTTGCGCGAAAGGATAGCGGTATTCATACCCTTGACGATCTCGTCGGTAAAACACTTGTTCTCGAAGATAGGAGTTCCACCTCCGGCTTTTACATGCCTGTACAAACTTTAATAAACCAACAATTAGCAATGGTTTCTCAGCCTGTTTCGACTCAAATCACCAATCCAGACAGCGTTAACATCGTCGTTGCTGGAGACATTCTTCGACGAGCTGATGAAATATCGTTGTCTACATGGGTTGCGCATGGCCAAGCTGATGCCGGTGCGTTTGCCAACACCAACTGGGAAGACTCTGGTGATATGCCTCCGCATATAAAACCGGAAATGGAAATCATCTATCGCACTGAGTTCATACCACGCAGTGTCATTTTACTGCGTAGAAACCTCCCTTTTAAAGTGAAACGGGCTATCGAGACAAGTCTGGTCAATGCCCATCAATCTGCAGAAGGAAAAGCCGCACTGTATAAGTTTCAGAAAACCTCCAAGTTTGAAGCATTCTCCCCCGAACGATTGCAATCTTTCGCCGATTACAATCAATATCGCATGCAAATCGAAAGCATGTGGTTTAAGTAGGTAGACGGATAATGAAGCTGAAATTACGACTACAAGGGCAGTACATGCTAGTGACATTCGCACTGGCAGTAGTGATGACATTGACCAGTGCAGCGGTGCACTTGTGGTTAGCATCCAATCATTCACAGCGATTGCTTCACGAACTTACAGTACAAAACAGTAAAACCTTTCGAACCGAGCTCAGCAAGCGTGCAGAGCAAATGTCTAGTTATCTGTCTGAGTCTATGTTCGATCCGCTCTATATGTACAATTTAGAAGAAGCAGGCTACTTGCTCGAGCCGCTATTACAAATGGACGAGCTCGAGAGCCTCGTCGTTTTTGATCGCAAAGGGCATGTTTTCCACAATGGCGATCATTCGCTAGAAATGCTCGGACGAGATCTACCCTTTCCCAATGATGTCAGTGCTGTATTAAACCAAGGTCAACGAATTCATGAGTTTACCGATGACCGTTTGGTCATCATTCGCCCTATCCAAGCCGCAGACGAAATCATTGGTGGCATTTTTATCGAATTTTCACTCGAAAAAGTCGATCGGGACATCGCCACGATGACAACGCTTATTGAGTCGACCAATGAACGCTCTCAGAAAGCACTGTATCTTGGTGTCTTAGGCGCTGCAGTATTATTGCTGTCTTTGTCAGCATTGATGGCGGCGATTATCTCTCGGCACTGGAGTCGACCACTGGTTAAGCTCACAGAGCAAGCAGAGTCTATTGGGCGCGGCGATTTCAAACTAGCGCAAGCGATGAGCACGGTGGAAAGGCAAGATGAAATTGGGAACTTAACCCTTGCCGTTCAATCTATGGCGTCAAAACTTGAGCAACGTACCCAGAAAATTTCGCATCTGGCTTATCATGATGCATTGACCGATCTTCCGAATCGAACCCGCTTTATACAACACCTGCAAGGTACGATTAAATCCTACCCTGCTACCTCGTTTAGCGTGCTATTTATCGACCTCGACGAATTTAAAGTCATCAATGATAACTATGGTCATGACAGCGGCGATTTTTTACTGATGCGATTGTCTGAAAAACTCACCACATGTGCACGCGAGATCACCAATGACCACCCTTTGACTATGATTTCAAGGATAGGCGGTGATGAGTTCCTAATGCTGATCCTCATCTAAAGTCTACTGAAGACGTTGACGGGTTAGTGAGAAAAATCTTCCTTGCAGTGCGCTCACCTATCCTCATGGAAAATGAAGAGCTTGTCGTTGGTGGGAGCATAGGTATCGCTCGATACCCACACAATGGTAAAACAGCGGAAGATCTGATTAAAAACGCCGATATTGCAATGTATCGCGCCAAAGCGGATGGAAAAAACACACACAAAGTATTTACACCCAAAATGCTTAAGTCTGTCACGCACCGAGCGAACATTGAGCGTGAGCTTCGACGTTCGCTTGCTGACTTACAACAGTTTGAGCTTTGGTTTCAACCGCTGGTCTGCTTGAAAACAGGCCGAATCATGGGCGCTGAGTCGCTAGTCCGTTGGCGCCACCCAGTATTAGGCGTGGTTCCGCCTGCTGATTTTATCCCTATTGCCGAAGAAACCGCGATGATTCTGCCACTTGGTCAGTGGCTCATAGAGCGACTATGCTTCCAGATTCAACAGTGGATGCCGTACTTTGCACATGATTTTCACGTTTCAATTAATATTTCATCCAAACAGTTGTATAGACAAAACCTAGTGGAAATGTTCGCGTTCTACATGGAGAAATACCATGTCCCACCACGCACTATCCGCATGGAAATTACAGAAAGTCTGCTACTACAGGATGAAGACGAGGCTGAACGTACTCTAAAAGAGATCCGCGCAAGTGGTATAGAAGTTTGGCTTGATGATTTTGGGACTGGATACTCATCACTGAGTTACCTACGTCGATTTACCGTCGATGGCATTAAAATTGACCAATCGTTCGTCCGTGACATCATTACCGATTCCAAAGACCAGCAACTCGTTCAAGCTATGGTCGCTATGGCTAATAACCTTGATTTACTGGTCGTTGCTGAAGGCATTGAAACCGAAGATCAAGCGAATACTCTCGCCCAAATCGGCTGTGAAATCGGCCAAGGTTATTACTTTGACAAGCCGATGCCGGTCGATGACTTTGTTAAAAAGCTAATTAATGAAAGCGAGTCCAACGTCATCGAGTTCAAACTTTAAAGCTGGTACTTGGCATTAACCGAGTACCAGCTCCATTGTTATTTGCTAGGTTAACGATTTAGCATCTGATCAACCTCAACAGCCAGCGCTACTGAAGCCCCAACCATCGGGTTATTACCCATACCAATAAAGCCCATCATCGCAACGTGTGCTGGAACTGACGAGCTTCCAGCAAATTGCGCATCAGCGTGCATTCGGCCCATCGTATCTGTCATACCATAGCTTGCAGGACCTGCTGCCACATTATCCGGATGCAGCGTTCTGCCGGTACCGCCACCCGACGCGACTGAGAAGTATGATTTACCTTGTGCTAGACGCTCTGACTTGTAGATTCCAGCAACCGGATGCTGGAAACGTGTAGGGTTGGTCGAGTTGCCTGTGATACTTACATCGACATCAGCAGCATGCATGATTGCGACACCCTCACGAACTTCATCAGCACCATAACAGAGGATTTCCCCACGCTCTCCTTGGCTAAAGCGCTTGCGACTCACTTCGTTCAATACGCCATTTTGATAATCAAACTGTGTCTTAACATAAGTAAAGCCATTAATGCGAGAAATCAGGTAAGCCGCGTCTTTTCCTAGACCATTAAGAATCACTTTCAGAGGAGTTTTTCTCGATTTGTTGGCGTTCAGCGCTATTTTGATCGCACCTTCAGCGGCTGCAAATGACTCATGGCCTGCCAAAAAGGCAAAGCATTGTGTCTCTTCACTCAAGAGTCTTGCCGCTAATGCACCATGACCTAAACCAACTTGTCGCTGCGCCGCTACACTGCCTGGTTTACAAAATGCCTGAAGACCTTCGCCAATGGTGAGAGCCGCCTGCTGTGCTGTACTTACTTGTCGATGTAGTGCTAAAGCGCTTCCCAGCGTGTAGGCATCGCAGGCGTCATCGAATGCGATAGGCTGGGTTTCCATCACCAGGTGTTTTGGGTCAATGTTATGTTTAAGGCAAAATTGGTAGGCCTGCTCTAATGTGTCAAAGCCCATTTCATTTAGTAGTGTTTGTGTTGTGATAGTCATAATAGGCTCCTCAATTAATCTTGGCGTGGGTTAACGAAAGTTACGGCTTCATCAAATCGACCATAGCTGCCTTTCGCCAGAGACATAGCCTCGTCTGGAGCCACGCCTTTATTGATTTCTGCCATCATTTTTCCAAGGTTAAGGTACTCATAACCGATGATTTCACTATCAGCATCTAACGCAAGTCGAGTCACGTAGCCTTCGGCAACCTCCATATATCTTGGTCCTTTAGCACGCGTAGCATAGCTCGTACCTACCTGGCTTCTTTGAGTTTTTCCCAAGTCCTCTAACGCTGCGCCAATTTCAAGCCCACCCTCTGAGAACGCTGATTGCGTGCGGCCATAGGCAAACTGCAGAAAGATTTCACGCATCGCGACATTAATAGCATCACAAACGAGGTCAGTATTCATCGCTTCAAGAATGGTCTTACCGGTGAGGATTTCGGACGCCATGGCAGCTGAGTGTGTCATACCAGAGCAACCTATAGTTCAATCAACACTTCCTCAACAATGCCATCTTTAACGTTGAGTGTCAGTTTGGCTGCGCCTTGTTGAGGTGCACAAGCACCAACTCCGTGGCTTAAGCCAGAAATAGCGATGACATCTTTTGGATTGACCCAACGACCTTCGACTGGAATAGGTGCAGATGGATGCAGTGCCCCTTGCTGAATCGGACACATAGATTGAATTTCGTGGGAGTATTGCATGGTGTTTTCCTCTAAAAGGAAAACAGGTGTAGGAATCGGCTTAGATCTACAGTTACCGCGTGATATCGTCATCACACGAACAAGTTACACCTGTTTTCAGAAACTGTAGGAGTCATCAGCCAGTTGGCGGTTAAGTAGGTGGAACCCCATCACCTTGATGACAATGGTAGATCCAAATCACACTTTTTAGCAATAGGCAGCACTAGAACCATTTGTCATAACAATTTATCGCTTTATACCCATCTAGTTGTAAGTATAGAATTATCAATCATTACAAAAACAACATATAAATCTAACTTATAGGAAGGTATCCTCCTGTCAGCAGGACGTCAATTCTTGTGGAAATACGCTTGTATTTCATAGACAAACTATTGATGCATCAATTCTAGCTAACTAGAATTTACCCCTTTTATCTTAATGAATATTTTAACATGCCGCTCGCAAGCTATTTTACTTGCAGCAACAGTGGAGAAAAAAAGTGTCAACAACGCAAACCGGTGATCAAAACCAGAGCTGGAAGTTTATTCTGGTACTCGCCATACTCGCCGTGGTGTTTAGTGGTCTTTTCGATCACGATGTCTGGACACCAGACGAACCTCGAGTAGCTGCGATTATTCATAGCATGTACCTAACTGGGGACTTTATTATTCCTCAATTTGCTGGCATATCTTTCGTTGAAAAGCCGCCTGTTTTCTTCGTCATGTCGACTCTTTTGATGCATGCCACTGGTCTCGACGCCATCATGGCCGGTCGTCTAGCGCTTTCCCTACTTTGTCTTGGTTCATTGGCCGCGACCTATCGCATCGCTTACCTATTCAAAGGTGAAAACTTTGCTTGGATGGCACTCGCTATTTTAGGCACCTTAGAAGGTTTTGTGCTTAACTTCCACTGGCTTCGTGTTGATGCAGCGCTGATGTTTACCACTATTGCTGCAACATGGGCTTTTAGTGAAGCTACTTGCGCCAAAAACTCGGTTACTTGGTGATCGCCGGTGCTTTTACCGGCCTTGCATTCTTAAGCAAAGGCCCAGTAGCTATCGTGCTATGTATTGGCTTAGCTTGGGTGCCACTAGTACTACGAGCTCTTCATTTGCGTAAACAGTTCCCAGAGCAAGCTGCGCCAATGAGTCAATTCATCGCTATGCATCTTATTGGCATTGCAACTATGTGTTTGGTTGCGGCGAGTTGGATATACCCATTCTATCAAAACGCCTCTCCAGAGCTGTGGAAAGCGTGGTTCTGGGACAACCAAGTGGGTCGTCTAACTGGGTCAGCAACCAACACGTTGGGTCATAACCATGAGGGTAAACCATTCTATTACGTGAAAGGTGTGCTCGAATACAGTGCGCCTTGGACACCACTACTCGTGCTTTGGCTCGGTCACTTTATTTATAAACTGCGTCAACCCAAGCAGATATCTTGGACTGACGGCTTCTTTGCTTTCTGGTTCACATTAGCACTTTTCGTACTTTCTTACTCCGCGACCAAACGCTCAATGTATCTAGCCCCACTGATGCCATTGTTTGCACTGATAATTGCAGATGCCGTGATGATATTCGCGGGCAAATGGTTCGATTGGTATCGCCGTGCATGGCTAGCGCTAATGTCCTTCGTATTGATCGCCTTCGCCGTGGTTCCTCTATGGTCTGGCTTACTTCCAGAACACAAAATTCCACCAGCACTAATGGAATGGTTAAGCACCTGGCACTTAGTAGCTCTCATCCCGCTAATCGCCATTGCTCTTATGATTATTGTAGAGCGCAAAGGTTGGCCACAGTGGAGTAAAATGGCAATTATGACGGCACTGTTTTTCTCAAGTGCATTCACGTATTTATTCCCTGCTATCGACATTGCCAAAGATATGAAGCCGGATCTAGCCGCGTTTGTCGAACAAGTACCAGAAGAGAAGCGCGATCGCGTTGCGAGTATTCGCTTCTCAGAAACAATGACGTCGATATTCTTCCTATATCACGATTGGTCTGTACCACGTGTCGATAAAGAGCGTGCACAGGCGATCCTTGATGGCGTAGACCCAGAGTACGACTACCTACTTTTAGATAGAAGTAATTCAACTCAGGAAATCATTTCGTTTATGGGTCTCAGAGCGGATACTGAATATGAAATCCTTGCGAAAGGTACGCCAAGAAGCGACAAAGTAAAAGACGCCGTGTTCTGGCTCGCTGGAAAATAACAGATAAACTCTCCTACCAAGCCCCTTTTATTAAGGGGCTTTTTACATCTCACACCAGAGCTCTCTTTCAACGTATTTTAGATAAAGATCACACAAATACATGCACGAGCTGCAATTACACACACAGCGTTAACAACAGGTTACAAACTTTTTTACCAATAGTATTTGAGTATCAAGTAGTTAATGAGGTGAGTCTCAATTCGGATATGCGCGACCTATGAGAGCCTTAGTTTCATTTCCAGTTTGCATTGGAATCAGTTAGCATAAATCCCTATCATAGTCGCCCGGTCGAGAGACTATGCCGTTCAAACCACAAACTGTTGCAATAAAAACCAAACAATTGTCACAATAAGAGGGTAAGATAGCGGCGCAATGCAAATAATAAACAACGTCACAGGCTCAATATCATGTTCGAACAAAAACAATTTGAATTGATGAAAAACACTCTTCAGGGAAAAGTAAAAAACATTGATGTTATCCCAAGCTGTAGCAAGGAATCACTGCTCGATGCGATTAAAGGCGCTAAGTCCGTCAACGATCTTATCGGCATTAATAAAGCGATTTTGCGATTGGTCAGCAAAGCCGCCTAAACAGTGCAGCACAAGAAGAGCAACCATCGCGTTGCTCTTTTTGTACCTCGACTAACAAGTTTCCATCACTGCCAGCAATTACCCAACTCAAATACTGCCGTTTAGAGAATCATTTTCACTTGATCTTTTTCCGTAAGACGTTAACGTAGTCGCTCTTAACTTTGGGGTTTTTAACCCACTCTTACAGATAGAGAACGATTTTCTTGCAAACCTTTAGGCACACTACTTTTCGCGTTTTGCTTTTGCTTACTGCCCTACTGGTAGTGGCTCTGTGTGCGCTGAAAACCAATGTCGCCTATCACAGCAACCTTCAAGCAGCTCCTAGCACATCAATGAGCACGCTAAACCTAAAAGCGTTACTTGATAGTGAATCTCTAAACAACATCGTTCACGATTCGGCTTCAGCGGCAGAACCCTGCTTTGTCACTAAGAAGCTACTTACGCAATCGCTTCCTAGCATCGAAGACCTAACACCTTTTCTGTTTCTTATTGCGCTCATCGCGATAGTTTCAACACGCCTTTCGCAGCACAAGCACTTCAAACGCTCGGGTGAGACGCCTGCAAAGTACCGGCTTCATCTGACGCTCTGCACATTTCGGGAATAAAAAAGTATTCACCAAGGTCTATTAATTACTTTTTGGAGAATACTGTGTCGAATTTATACACTGAAACTAAACGTGCCTCTGTTAAGGCACTTCCTATTGTGCCGTCAATGCGTCGGCTGCTTAGCATTGCTTTAATGCTAGTAATAACAAATGTCGCCGCGCTCTACAGCGTGAATGCTCTTGCTCAATCGACAGGTTGGATCACTGATCCTATGCACCCCCCTGTTAAAGTGAGAGCACTATCCACCGGGCATATCGACCCTACCACCCGTCAAGTGGAGATGGTAATGGATGTCGAACTCGATGGTGATTGGAAAACTTATTGGCGCAGCCCGGTGAAGGGGGTGTTGCGCCTGAATTTGACTGGAGCGGGTCAACCAACATCGAAAAAGTCGATTGGCACTGGCCGGTACCTGCGTACTATGAGCAGTTGGGCGTGCTCACTTTAGGCTATAAACACGAAGTAAGTTTTCCGCTTATTTTAACGGTTAGTGACCCGACAAAACCGATCGTGCTCAAAGCAAACCTACGTTTGCCAAGTTGTACCAATATCTGTGTAATTACTGATTATCCGATCGAACTCACCATAGATCCTGGCTCGCTAAAACTGGATGCCGATGCGGCCTATTTGTTTGGGCAAGGTATGAGCCTTACTCCTAAAATCAGCGAACAAGTTCAAGTTGCTGATAGCTACTGGGATCGACAAGCACAAACTTTAACGCTTAAGCTTGATTCCAAGACAGCTTGGTCAAAACCGTTTGTTCTTGTTGATGGGAAAGATGTCGCTGATGAGTTCTTCTCTCAGCCTAAGCTGACTATCGATGGACAATCACTCTACGCCAAATTTGATGTTAGCAACTGGCTCGGCGAAGCTAACATTGCCGATAAACGGATTCAAGTTACAGTTGCAGATGAATTGATTCTGGCCGAAACGTCGACAATAGTCACCACTAGCCTATGGTAGTACCCAATCAAGGTGGATTATTGTGGATGCTTGGGTTTGCTCTATTGGGTGGCCTAATCTTAAACATAATGCCATGTGTACTTCCGGTACTAGGGATGAAGCTCAATTCAATCATCTCAGGTGCCGGCCAATCAAGAAAACAAGTTCGCTTGTCATTTCTGGCATCTTCAGCCGGTATCATCACCTCATTTTTATTGTTGGCTGGTGCTCTTAGTGCATTAAAGATGGCTGGCCACATGATTGGCTGGGGGATTCAATTCCAAAGCAGCGGATTCATTATTCTTATGGCCGTTGTTACTTTGCTGTTTGCCGCCAATCTACTTGGATTGTTCAACATTCAACTGCCAAGTTCGATGAGTACTTGGCTCGCCACAAAAGGTGACCATAGCTACAGCGGTCATTTCATTCAAGGAATGTTTGCGACCTTGTTAGCAACGCCCTGCAGCGCACCATTTCTTGGAACGGCCGTGGCTTACGCGCTGGGTGCGAGCTACGTTCAACTGTGGCTAATTTTTGCTTTTTTAGGCATTGGTATGAGCATTCCTTGGCTGATGTTTACCGTTTTTCCTGGACTAGTAAAAGCATTCCCTAAACCAGGGGCTTGGATGAATAAGCTCAAGCTAATGTTTGGAACAATGATGTTGCTGACTAGCCTGTGGTTGACCTCATTACTTTCTGCATTTATTGGTACAACCGCAACGGTGTTGATCATAGGCATCGTTGTAATAGCCTCGTTCGTTATGGTCGGAAAAGTCTATGGTCGAAAAGCATTCATCTTGATGTCCGGGTTATCTGTGTTTGCATTAGGCGGCGGTTTGATCGTTGGCAGCGTTACTGCAGATAGTTGGTCAACGCCGATTGTTGATGATCTCAACTGGCAACGACTAGATGCCCAATCCATTCCTTCGCTGGTAGCGGAAGGTAAAACGGTGTTTGTCGATGTCACCGCAGACTGGTGTATTACCTGTAAAGCCAACAAGATTGGTGTCGTCCTTCAAGACCCTGTCTATAGTCAGCTGCAACAAGCTAATGTAGTCACTATGCGGGGTGACTGGACTACGCCAAGTGACAGCGTCACAGGCTACTTGCAAAGCTATGGTCGATTTGGGGTACCGTTCAATATTGTGTATGGGCCTAAACACCCAGAAGGGATCGCGCTACCAGTCATATTGACGTCAGACAACGTCATACAAGCGTTAAACGCTGCAAATGGGACACCCAATGACTAAACCTAGTGGATGGAAACACACTCTCATAAAGTGGAGTAAAGAGCTTGTCAGTATCTTTATCCTGATAACGCTTGTATCACTTGCCATCGATTGGTATCGAAGCCTAAACATGCCGCAAGGAGATGCTCCTGCTATCCAAGCAATGACTTTGGATAACATACCGGTCGACATTATTGAGCAAAGCCACGAAGAGCCTGTCGTACTCTATTTTTGGGCAACTTGGTGCGGAGCATGCAAACTGGTCAGCCCGACAGTGGATTGGTTTTCCAACCACTATCAAGTGGTATCCGTGGCTCTCTCATCAGGCACCGATGAGCGTGTACGCCAATACATGCAGGCCAAGGAATATGAGTTTCCCGTCATCAACGATTCAAATGGCTTAATAAGTCGCCAATGGAATATCAGCGTCACACCGACTATTGCTGTTATCTACAAAGGTAAAATTGAAAACATCTCGACTGGCGTTACAACGCCAATGGGATTATGGCTAAGAATTTTCTCTGCTCAGTAACCATCTGAGCCAAGGACAAAACATGAAAAAAACAATTCTCTCTATCGCAATGACAATGGCAGCTTTGTTGCCGACACTTTCTCATGCTGAACTGACGGTTGAACAACAGCAGCAACTAGAAGGGATCCATAAGCTACTCAACGAAAACCCAGAAATCATTGCTGACCTACATTCCAATTTGCAGCAATACGTCGAGAGCCAAAAACTCCTTACGCAAGCCAAGCAGCAGAGCGAAAGTTGGTTAAACGACACAACAATCCATAGCGTAACCGGCAACGTGAATGGCAACACGGTGATCATTAATTTCACCGATTACAACTGTCCTTACTGTAAACGCTTAGATGGCGCTCTAACCAAATTGGCGGGTAAGGATTCCGATGTAAAAGTCATCAATATTTATGTTCCATTAAAACAGCAAGTTATTGATGGTCTTGAAACCAACTCAGCTGCTTTCGCCATCAAGGTATGGCAAAACGCTCCAGAGAAGTTTGCCGAAGTGAACCGTCTGCTTGTAGCCAAGCCTGGATTGCATGACAAAGCATCGCTAGAAGCAATTGCGAAGAAAACAGGAACCGAAGCTTATCTCTCTGGCGATACTTCTATCAATGAGTCACTCGTGAAAAACTACAAGACCTTCGTTGCGTTAGGGCTGCGCGGTACACCTGCCATGTTTATTGGCGATGAAATGATCCCAGGATTCATTCCCTATGAGCAGCTAGAGGCTGCGGTGAAGAAATATCAGTCAGAAAAAAGCTAATCTCTAATCGGCCCCCAACCATGTCGCTCAGAAAGCTGCTGAAGCTTTCTGAGCTCTTCAACAGTTTCTTGTTTCAGCCAATCCACTAACTCTTCTACGATAGGAGATTGAGTGCGTTGATGGCAAAAGTAACGCCACCCACTTGAATGTATTCGAGCGTTCTCAGGACAAACCAAGTACTCTCGCTCGAGTTCAGGTAATGCGAGCAAAAGATCGGTAACCGCAACACCATGACCCGATAGGCAAGCACTAAGCGTAAGATCAAGTGTGAAAAAGGTGGAATTTCGGGGAACACTTCTATCTGTGTGATGGATCTTATTCAGCCAAGCGCGCCAATCAAGATGATCCAGAGTTGGGTGCAACTAGGTAGCGTTAGTAGATGCTCAATATCACGTCTATCTCCTATTAACTGCTGGGTGCACACTGGTGCCATGTACTCTTCGCGCATGAAGAATATCTCAGGGTCATTCTCGTAGTTTTCACTGTTGCGCGTAGTGAATACAAACAGATCATAATCCCCTTTACCTAAGCTCTCCTCCTCATCAATCACTGGAATGACAGCGATTTCATAGCTAGGAAAACGCTCATTCAACTGCTGTATTTTCGGTAGCAAAGCACGCGTTGCAAAACTCAGTGCGGCTCGTATGACGATTTTACTGGCGTCCGGCTCCTTCCAGGAGTCGAGCAGTGACTGCAATGACGCATAGTTCCGACCCAGCACCTCATATAACGCCTGCCCTTTTAACGTCAGTTGTATCGAACGGTGGCCACGAATAACCAAAGATGCATTGAGATCATCCTCAAGTTGCTTCACTTGACGACTCACAGCACTCTGCGTGACGTGCAGCTCTTTCGCTGCCATCGTAAAGCTCATAAGCCTTGCAACAGCTTCAAACACTTTTAACGCATTGTGTGAGTAAGGAATATTCGAATATGGGTTCATAATTAATCACATGATCTGTAGGAATGCCAGAGTGACATAAATGTTAATTGAACACCATAAGTATGCATCTAAAATATGCATATCATCACCAGGAATTATTCATGAAGCGCATTCTATCACTTGCAACACCACTTATTATTTCGCAGCTCATTGCTATGGCGTTGGTACTTACTGACGTCTGGATGATGGCACAACTGAGCGTCAGCGACCTTGCTGGTGGTGGTCTAGGTGCATCAGTTTATACCTTTGTTTTTCTTGTGGCAGGCAGCACCGTTGGCTGTGTCGCTAACTTAATTGCTATTGCTTACGGCCAAAGTGTTGCAAGGCCCGAGTACGGCAAAAAACAAGTGAGACTTGCAGTTAAAGGCGCCGTAATGCTGTCGCTGCTTTTAACTGTTGTACTCACTTCGGCGTTTGTTTATGCCCCTGATTTCTTGAGTATGGCTAAGCAGCCAGAAGAAGTGATTGTGGTGGCAATGACCTACCTCGATACGCTCAAGTGGGCAATGTTACCAACGTTATTGCTCCTTATTCTGCGAGGATTGACCAGCAATTACGGCGACGCTAAATCCGTGATGATCATGTCACTAGCAACCGTGTCCTTGAACGTACCATTCAGTTACGTTCTAGCATTCAATTTAGGCTGGGGGATCGCAGGTTTAGGTCTTGGAACGGCACTCGCAGCAACACTAGTATTGATTGGTTATGGTTACTGGGTTTTCAAGCGCCCTACATACTACCGATTCGCACCTTGGCTCCACTTGGAAGAATACGAATGGCGACTCATGTTACCACTGCTGTCGATGGGGATTCCAATTGCTATTGCCGCTGCGCTCGAAATGGGGCTGATCTACGGCGGTACGCTTATGGCAGGGTTTATTGGCGTTACGGCACTCGCGCTACATCAGATCCTTCTGCAATGTTTAAGCTTTACGTGGAACATCAATTTCGGCTTCTCGCAAGCTGCCGCGATTTTAGTGGGCAAAGAGTTCGGAAATGACAATCTAGACGGTGTCAAAGCGGTCTCAAAGCGCAGTTTTGCTCTCGTTACTATTTTAAGCGCAGTGCTCGCGGTTGTTTTCATTGTTTGGCCAGAAGCATCGCGAACCTTTTCCAACTCGATGGCGAAGGCGAACACACGCTCACTGATATGCTTTCTTCGTTGATATGGGTTGTGGCACTTTGTTTTGTCGTTGACGCTTGGCAACTACTGGCAATAAACCTTCTACGTGGAATGAAAATCGTGGTTTTGCCGACCATAATGACCGCTATCGGTTACTGGATGTTTGGCCTTCCCGCGGCTTGGTTATTGATGTCTCACTATGAGCTTGCTGGGATCTGGGGCGGTATACTGGTCGGGCTCGCTGCGACTGGAGTGCTTTTGCTCGCCCAATTAGTTTATGAACTAAAGGCAGCCTCACAACAAAACTTAGTGACTGGAAGTACACCCAGCGCTGGATAAGGTCATAGCAACAAAAACGCCGCTCTGTATTACTACAGATCGGCGTTTATATTTCAACAGGTTACGCTTCAGAATCTGCTACTTTGCGATGACCTTCTTGAAGGTGTACAAAGTCGACAAGATCATCGCCAGATACTTGATACGCTTGACCAAAACCTTTAACAAACAGGCCATGTTCTGCTTTCAAGTTAAACAAAACGAAGTCTTCTAGCTGACTTAAACCGTCAATAATTTCACCAAAACGCTCTTTCATTTGGCTAACGACTAGCTTCCATTGTTCAGTGTCACGCGCTACTACCGAGGCAACGGCGTCAAAGGTCAGTCGCTTTCTTGCAAACAGCTGCTTACTTTCCGTTTCATCTTCAATCATCATCAAAGATACATTTGGATTTTGCTCTAAGTTACGCGCATGACGTGCAATTTGAGAAATTAGAACAAAGTAGCCATCTTGATTTTGTACAAACGGCGCGTAGCTGACATTTGGGCGCCCTTCTTGGTCAACCGTTGCCAATTGAATGGTTTTGCGCTCTTGACGAAACTCTTTGATTTCCGGGCCTAAGCGTCCTTGTAGGCGCTCTTGCTTAACTTGTTGATCCATGTTGAAACCTCACTTTCTCTAATAATTATAACTCAGTCATCTTTTGTGACTGCTTAAGTTAACCACGCAATTTTTGTTGTAGCGCCTTAAAGTTCTCGACTTGCTGCGGAAACAGCACACGTTTTTTATCTCTGCCTAAGTAAATCTTAAAGACGTTGTTGCCTGCTTCATCAAAAAAGCCAAAATAGTGACTCTCACTACCCATGAATGGTTTACTTACTAAGGCGACTGTTTTGATCAAATCCAGCTTCAAGTGACCGTGCAACTCACCCTCTTTTCCCATTAGGTTGTAATAGCCACGTGCTACTTTACCTTTTGGAAACGGTGCTTTAACTTCAAAAATTGAACCAAATGAATGCACGATGGTAGTCACAGGCCCCCATGTTGTAATCGATTCAAGGATGTCCTGAGCAACATCACCACTTTCAAATGCCACCATTTCGTCTGGCATTGCACAGACCACATCTCGCTCACTGACACCCAGCTTTTCTGCAATAGCAGCGGGTAATAGTGACGGCTCAGTTTCCAAAATATTTGCAACGTTTTGCTTCAGTTCAGTTGTCATTGTATTTCCTATGCAGCGTTAGTTTTCGCTGTTTTGTGTTTTTGTTCCTGTATGGCATGAGGGTGACTCATACCTTTTGGCATCTTTGGTTTATCTGTAATCATGGTGTTAACTGCAGCAATGGCACCTTGTGCTAAGGTAACCGCCCAAAACGAACCTGCGATGGTGAGTTCAAGATAATCATTGTGAAGTTCGACAAGTCCGTTTCGTTGCCAAACTTCAAACAGTGGGGTCAGTAAATCGAAAGTATCTTCACCTTCAAAACTCACCAATGTGCTCCGTCGTACCACGCCGCTATCAAAGCCTGCTTTGAGGCTTGCTAACACTGGCTCATAGCGGCTTTGCTTACTCATCATTGCAATCGTTGTTTTGCCTGAACGCATGGCATCCATATAGGCATCCAATGTGCGATGATGCATCATTCCATAACCACCAATATTGCCCCCCGCTCCCGCGCCTAGAGGTAATACTTCAGCAAATGTCTTAGCAACACTGTTGTATTGACTGCGCTCTCGATTGTCTCGCGCCCAGTGATTCACACTTAGCTGCTTTACGAAGTGTTTACTCATAAAGTCGACGCCAAGCTCATACATAGCCGCTTTTTCAGCAGAAGAAGCTGGCGATTCCGAGCGACCTTTTTGTACCAACTCCATCATCGGAGCTGAACCACCAACTACCAATTGATACAGGTCGACACCATGAGCTCCAGTGTCCATGAAATCTTTTAAGTCTTGTTCGAATACTTCAAGTGTCTGATAAGGAAGCCCGTATAGTAAGTCGATCACGATTGGCGCTTCATCTCGTGCAGCAAGCTGCGACACTCGTTCCATGACGACTTCACGGTCATCAAGACGTTTAGCACTTCTTCGTACTTTGGTGTCAAAACTCTGCACACCAAACGAGAAGCGGTTAAAGCCCCCTTCCAAAGCATTGTCAAACATCTCTTCACTAAAACGATTGGTTCGCCCTTCAAGTGTGATTTCGCAATCGGTAGCTAAGGGGAAAGAGGCATGAATCGCTTTTCCTAACTTGCGCACCTGCTCAGGAGATAAATCTGTTGGCGTACCCCCTCCAATGTAGACAGCATGAAACAAGCCACTTTGAGTCCACTCTAACTTCGCCTTGAGCTCAATCTCTTTCATCAACGCCTCAAAATAGTCATCAACCAATCGACGACTAGAAGCATTCTGGAAGAAGTTACAAAACGTGCAGCGAACACGACAAAAAGGGATATGGATATACAAGCAACGTTTTTTATTGCGTGAAGTTGTCTTGGCGGTTAACTCATTAAATAAGCCTTCGTATCGTTCCGATTGGACTGGTACGGCCATACCACCTGCATGAGGTGAGGTCTTCTTTCCAAATGCAAATCGCAATGGATCTGGAGTGTTTATCCCTAGATGCGACTCATTGAGTTGGCTCAAATCAATTTTCATAACTGCTCACGATAACTATCAACGCCCTGTTGTATAAGGCTTAATCTAAAACGAGCAAGATCATAATAGCCCCATAATGATTATGCAAATGATAATTGATATTATTTTCACTAACATGCATAATCCAATAAAACCTGGGGCAACAAACTACTTGTACGCCCCATAAAACCATATATGGATAGCACTGATTTGCTTAGGATCCCTACAATGAAACACGCTCTTAAAAACATACTCGTAGCTGGCACCGCATTTTCTTTGGCTTGTGGCCAAGCTTTCGCCGCCAATACTGAAAAAGGCAATGAAAAAATCGTCAGCGCCGGCGCTTCAGTCACCGAGCTTATTTATGCACTTGATGCTGAGAAGCAACTTGTTGGCGTCGATGTCACTAGTATTACATCTAAAGACTCTTCGCTTCCCAAAGTTGGTTACCACAGAGCGTTATCATCAGAAGGTCTCTTGGCTCTACAGCCAACCATGATTATTGGGTCAGATGAAATGGGACCGAAACCAGCCCTAGACCAATTGCAGCGTGTTGGTGTCGACATCGAAGTGGTAGATAACGCTCCGACCATCGAAGGTCTAAACAAGCGTATTGACCAGATTGCTAAACTCACCCACTCAGAAAACAATGCACCTGCACTTAAGGCAAAAGTTGCCGAGAAAGTCAGCGCGCTGGAAGCGAATCAACCTGCAGAGGGTAAGGCTAAGAAAGTCTTGTTCTTATTAATACACGAAGGTCGCCCTGCAAACGTCGCTGGCAGTGAAACAACGCCAGATGCCATCATTACGCTAGCAGGAGGCAAAAACCCTGCGGCAACATCACTTACGTCATACAAACCCATTTCAAATGAAGCCATTATTGAAATGCAGCCAGATGTGGTGCTTGTAAGCGGCCGCAGCTACGCCAAGCTTGGCGGTAGCGCTGCAATTATTGAGGCCTTGCCAATGTTGTCTGCAACACCTGCAGGGCAAAATAATGCCATTTTGACCATTGATGGCCATGCGTTAGTGGGCGGTCTTGGTCTAAAAAGCCTCGAAGAGGCAAAACGCATTAACACGCTTCTTTACCCATAATAGTGAGTTAGCTTGTTGGGGGTAAGGTGCCGATTTTACTTGTACCCCCTTCAACTTATTGCATCTCAACACCCTGCTTTCTTAAAGATTAGTATGCTAAGAAATTTCTCTAACACTCTCGTATTTTCTGCCTTTGCAATATTGCTGGCGCTATCTTCCGTGTATTCCATTACCGTCGGCCCGATGAACATCTCTTTCTGGCAGAGTATTCAATCGCTGACAATGGCGACCAATGATTTGGCGCCGCATATCAACTTGGTCATCCACGATATTCGTCTTCCTCGCACGCTGCTTTGCATGCTAGTCGGCGCCATTCTCGCTGTTTGCGGCGCTGTCATGCAGGGGCTATTTCGTAATCCACTGGCTGAGCCAGGTATCATTGGCGTGTCCGCAGGTGCATCTCTTGGCGGTGCATTGGCAATTGTTGGTTTTGCTGCGTTAGGCATCGAGTTCCCGGAATTCATGGCACTCATGGTTGTACCGATATTCGCCTTTTTTGGCGGCGCACTAACGACGATTTTGGTGTATCGGTTAGGTACCAGTAAATTTGGCACATCTGTCACCATTATGCTGCTGGCGGGCGTCGCGATAAGTGCTCTGTCCGGTGCTGCTATTGGCTATCTGAACTTCATTGCCGACGATCAAATGCTTCGTGATCTATCACTTTGGTCTATGGCTCATTAGCGGGTGCCAGTTGGGGCAAGATTTCCTTGTCAGCCATTACATTGCTCGTGCTGTTTTGGTTTTTCTATAAAAAGCGATGGCACTTAACGCCTTGTTACTTGGCGAATCTGAAGCGAAACACCTTGGTATTCCGGTTCAGCGCTTAAAACGTCAGTTAATTTTACTCACCGCAGTTGGTGTCGGTGTTACGGTCAGTGTCTCCGGCTTGATTGGTTTCATTGGTTTGGTTATCCCGCACCTAGGCCGTATGCTAGCGGGTCCAGATCACCGTACATTGCTACCTTTATCTGCGCTACTAGGCGCTCTACTCATGACCGCTGCGGATATGGTCGCCCGTGTGGCAGTTGCGCCCGCAGAGCTACCAGTTGGCATCGTTACGGCCATTGTTGGTGCGCCATTCTTCTTATACCTGCTATTTCAGCAAAAAGGGAAATTTGTATGAGCCTTGAAAGCCATCTTGTTGAAGACTGTCTCAATGACATCGCTATCTCGGCGCGTGGCCTTAACATGCGATTTGGAAATAGAGTGATATTAGATGACGTCGACATTGATCTGTACTCTGGGCAAGTCACCACATTGCTAGGCCCTAATGGAGCGGGGAAAAGTACCCTGCTTAAACTTCTCTGTGGTGAAACACCTTCAAGCTTTGATATTCGGTACTTTGGTAAGCCAAGAACCAATGGCCAGCACAGCGGCTTTCCAAACATCTAGCACTACTGCCGCAACACAGTACTTTGTCGTTCCCATTTCTAGCTTCTGAAGTTGTTGAGCTTGGTGCTATTCCATTGGAAATCTGCAACCACGCAACACGGTCACTCGCTAAACGCTATATGGGTACAGCAGACGTAGAACACTTAGCACAGCGCCTTTATCCATCGCTCTCTGGAGGGGAAAAGCAACGTGTGCACCTCGCTCGAGTACTGACACAATTACATCAATCGGGTGATCAAAAGATACTTATGTTAGACGAACCGACTTCAGCACTGGATCTCGCTCATCAACACAATACCTTGGCAGTTGCCAGAGAGTTGGCCGATACGCAAAATGCCGCTGTGGTCGTGGTACTTCATGACCTTAACCTCGCGTCTCAATACTCAGATAGATTAATCGTGCTAGATAACGGAAAAATCGTCACGGACAACGCCCCTTGGCAAGCACTCACCAGTGATTTGATTGAAGAAGTCTATGGCTATCACTCTATAGTGACCAAACATCCGACACATGACTTCCCGATTGTGTTACCTCAATAGCCCTCCGGTTGGATAAACTTCAGACATAAAAAAACCGCTCTATCTAGAGCGGTTTTCATCTTACTGTTTGGTCAGCGATGATACTTAGTCAATTGGATCAATGAACGGCCGATAAGCCATTCTAATTCCTTATCACTTCCTTCACCGTACTGCGTCTCAACCAGCTTATAGAGGCGGTCAATCCCCTTAGAGGCAAACTCATGTGAGTTCTCTGAAGTGACAATGTGGTGGAATAGGAGTTTTAGGATAGCTAAAAACTCTTGATTCTTAAGAGATTCAATCCAACTACCTGTGAATCCATCAATGCCTTTTTCAAACTCCAAATGTTCAACGAACATTTTAAAGATGCGCCCATCGAGTGCGGCTGTAAAATCCGTCTTCTTTGGAAAGTGATGACTAATCCCTGTTCTTGATATACCTGTCTGCTGGCTTAATGTGGTATACGACATTTTGTCATACCCAAGACGAATGATCTGATCAACGACCGCTTCCATGATTTTCTGGATCGTAATCTCAGTATCTTCTTTACTACGCTTTGGCATTTCTTAAGCTTCTCTAATCGTTATCTGCGTTCGCTGTATGCTATACCATAATTAAAGCAGTGCTCGATGTAATTTTCTATCCATTTATGTATCAATTTGCTCAAATCCAGGTTACGGCAACCCGACAGCAAACCATACACGAGACACATACTAGGTACAGATACCATTTAAAATAATATAAAAATCAAGTGATTGATTAGTAACTTATAAAGTCTACCATTTCGCACAAAGGCTTGTACTAATCTGTACTATATCATTAGTACAAGAGTCTCATTTTTGAGAACTCAATCACAAACAAGCAATACCACTTGCATATCAGAAAGCTATTGATAAACAAATAGATATTTACAATTTGTATTAAATAAAAGCCTAATATTCACGAAAACGTGCTTAGGCTCGTGCATCATTTACTAACACTTAGCCTAGAGGCATTGAATTTATTGCTGGATACCTTATTTCTACAGTTATAGAATAACCACAGATTTTATGAGAGGTATCGTTATGTCAAACACCTATGAAGAGCCAACTGTATGCGACGCTTGTGGCGTTGCTGGAGAGATGGGTTTCATCATCAAGGAAGGCGATGACGTCGCAGAAGTACAACTATTCGGCGAATCGCAAGCTCAACTACAAGCGGAAATCCAAAAATACATCGATTTGGCAAAGACTGTGTCAGAGAACGTTGAATTCGAAGTTTCTGAACTAAGTGAAGAGAGTAAAGAGCTTTCAGCTCGATTCAAATTTGAAGTGAGTGCAGAGAAGCTAATTTTTGAACTTAAGACTCGCTCACTGGCGCGTTAATCCCGCAGCCAGCGAAAGCTTAAATTCACCAAAGCGAGCATTATTGCTCGCTTTTTAATGCCTTCCATTTAAGCTGTCCATTCATTTCAAAGTCTTGTTCTGCCACACATTGAAGTACTACACCCTCGACGTTGATAACCGATCCAAGTGAGTACGCTTTATCATTGTAGTAACAAACCCGTTTACCTAATTTAGAGTCAGACAGTAGCACCGCAGCACCAACATCCGAACCAGGCGTGGTAATGACTTTCGCCGATACTGTCGATGCCACTAGTGCGCCAACAACGCCTAGCATCACAACGCGTATGGATTTCCATTGTGAAATTATTTTTTCCATTGCAAACTACCTAACGTTTCCAAACTGATTCCGTTCCAAACTAAAGCGAACCCAAACTCTATGCTTCGATCCACCATTGCTCTGCTGTCTGTGCTGATACTAGCTCCAACCACAAATGCTATTGAACTTGATTACTACAAGATCCTCAATCATCTAGATAACTACGGCAATTTAGATCTCCGCAACAAACCTTATACAAGCCTTCCCAATGGGTTAGTGGTCAAAGGCAACCTAAATATCGCCAAAACACCGATTAAAATGATGCCGCAAAATCTTGAGATCAAAGGTAGCCTAGATGCTTCAGATAGTTTAGTGGAATTCATGCCAAGAGGAACCAAAATCACAGGTTACGCCAACTTTTTAGGAAGCCAACTAAAAGCTTGGCCGCAAGGCGTTGTTCCTGGTGGGTACATCAACCTAGGTGACACCCCCATTGAAAAACTACCCAACGGTATGGTGGTCAACGGAGACCTAAGCTTGGTTCGAACACCTATTACCGAACTTCCTGAAGGTATTGTTATTGAAGGCAACCTTTATATTGGTGGTTCAAAGATCACTCAATTTCCTAAAACCATGACCGTCAATGGCAACATCTTTCTTGGCGGTAATGTGATTACGCAGTGGCCGGACAATCTTACTCTTGGTGGTGCGGTCGCACGCTAGACCCAGAAGTTATGTTTAAACTAAGTCTTGTATTAACTAAGTCTTGCTTAAACAAAAAACCGGAACAGTTGAAAAATCTGTTCCGGTTTTATTCTACTTCCATTCTGTAACCTGTTGTCATCAACAGTAAACAGAGATACAAACATGGCTTTTTTCAACTACGTTGCAAACTACTTTCAATCAACCTATAAATACGAAACCAATGACACCTGGCTGGCCAAGCTGTTCTACTTGTCTCCAGCTGAACGCGCCGCGCGTCTCAATGAACTCTTTGACACTGACGCCTTTTGGGGACTAGAAATAGATAAAGATAGCGACATACAAGGCAAATAACCGGAACATTTGTTAGTGAGCCAACATGATCAACAAACGTAAACTTGAGCTCTACGAAAACCTATTTAGGCATCTAGGACCTGGCGATCACACCATCACCGTCTCTGCGATTGCAGAGACAATGAACTGCAGCGAGCGACATGCTCGAACCCTGCTCAAGCAGATGTCGGATCGCGGCTGGCTTGACTGGAAGCCGGCTCGAGGCAGAGGCATAAAAGGTACCCTAACCTGCCTGCTTGAGCCACTTCAAGCCTGTTACAACGAAGTCGATTTAGCAACAGAACAAGGCAAATACGATATTGCACACAAACTTATCGGCTTCAATGATCGCAATGTTGCTAGTGCGCTCAAGCAGTATCTCACTCACGCAACCATCGAAAGCGAGAATACGGTACATGCGCCATTCCACCGTAAGCTCAGTTGGTTACATCCGCATCATGCGATGGAGAGAACCGAACGTCATTTAATCCATGAAGTATTCCAAACATTGGTCACTTCAAGTAAGGAAAGATTTGCTGGTGAGCTTGCGCACAGCTGGATCCATTGCCAATACCATCGAAGCTGGACATTTTACCTACGTACTGGCGTCGTTTTTCATGATCAAACACCACTTAGCGCGATAGACGTCGTCGAAAGCCTTCAAGCTCTGACTGCTTCTCCCTATTGGAGTCGTTTGTACGACCACATCGACTCTATTCGTGCAGACGCCCCCTATCAAATAACCATTGAGCTAACCGAGCCTGATCCTCATTTTCTTGCTCTCCTATGCCGCTCAGAAGCCGCTATTTTGCCCAAAAGTATGGTGCATCGAGCAGAAAGCATATATAAACCCATTGGCTCCGGTGCATTTTCGGTCACTGTTAATTCAGAAAAATTGCTGCGTCTTACTCGGCACAGTCAATACTCAGGCAGCAATGCACTGGTAGAACACATAGAGCTTTGGATACATGAGGAATGGGCGAAAGATAAGAAATGCGCGGAAAACTTCTTCTTTCTCAACGACGAGGAGGAAACCTATAAAGTCGCCACTGCCGATATTGGTTACTTCTTTTTACTGATCAACCACAGAGAGCTTCAAAACACCAAGTTCAAACATCAGCTAGAGTCACTATTCTCAGAGGAGCAACCCTCAGCACTTTGCTCGCCTCTACCGCTCGAATTTAGCTATGAAAACAACAACGAGAATCGTACCTTCGCTAACAAACTTAACGAAGGCCTGGCTCAAGGTGGCTCACAAGGACACGGCACGCAAGTTATCTACGGGCATCCCAAAGCAAATCAAGCCCTCTCTATTGGTGGTATCCGACTCGAAGGAGACCGAGCAACAAGTTTGTTTGCCTTCTTCAAGCTCTACCCACACTGGCTCAACAATCTTAATTGGAAACAGCAAGATATGCTGAGTAAGGCGCTAAGCGCCGTGAGGCATACACACAACTCAACCGAAAGAGAGCGGCTTTTAGATGAGCTGCTGGTATGGTTATATCAAGACAACGTGCTTGCGATCATCAAATCCGAAGACTTAACCCTAACCATTCCTTCTCGAATTCGTGGTGTGGAAATCAATTCTATCGGTTGGTGTAATTTTTCAAGGCTTTGGATCCAACAAAAACCAAGCACCACTGGCGCTTAACCCCCCATTATCGTACTCATTAAAAGTAATGAGAGATCGCAAGGTAACGCGTCCGAATGTGTTCAATAAGCAATCTCACTTTGTTTGGAGGCTGGCGGGTAAAAGGATAGACAGCGTAAATACCCAGCCTCTTTCCCACTTGATCCGGAAAAATATCCACCAGCTGGCCATTGCGTATATCGTGATATACCAAACACCTTGGAACATATGCGATACCATGTCCCCCTAAAGCTGCCTTACGAAGTGCAGTCGCATTATCGGTAGAGAAAGAGCCTGACACGCGTACGATGTAGTTGCCTTTGTCTCCTTTGAACTCCCACTCCGACGCCCCAGTTGTCTGATAGGCGTATTGCAGACAGTTGTGCTGAGTCAGATCCTCAGGCTCTAGTGGCTTGCGGTTTTTCGCAATATAAGATGGAGAGGCACACACCACCCACTGAGAGTCTAGAATATGGCGTGCTATCAGGCTTGAATCTTCCAAATATCCGGTTCGGATGACCAGGTCATACCCTCCGTCAACAAGATCCACAAAGCGGTTGTCCAAAGACATATCAACCGAAAGTCCCGGATGCATATTGCAAAACTCAGCCACAGCGTCTGCCAAAATTAGGTCTCCAGAGATGGTCGGTACCGACATTTTGATGTGACCACTGACGTTTTCACCAAATCCCGACACGGATTCCATCGCTTCTTGGGTGGCTTGCTTCACATTTTTAGCGCCATGGACTAACGCCTTACCTGCTTCAGTTAGCGTTAATTTGCGCGTTGTTCGATATAATAATTGAACCCCTAATTCTTCCTCAAGCCTCGCTATTCTTTTGCTAACTACTGAATTTGTAAGGTTATTTTGTTCAGCTACACGACTGAACGCTCCAGTTTCTACTACCTGATAAAACAGGATTAAATCGTCTGCACGCATACTTTTATGTCATTTTTGGAAATAATCATTTTCATTATTTCTCTATATCACCAAAAAAGAAAGGGATAAATTTACCCCACCTTAACAACCCTATTACAAAAATAATAAGCACGACACGGCTGACTCACTCAATACCAGAGTCGGCCAAGACAAAAGGAAGTCGCTAATGTCTGAAACTTTACTCGCCCTTGTTGCCTTTTCTCCCATTGTGGTTGCAGCCATACTTCTGGTGGGATTGAACTGGCCAGCCAAAAAAGCCATGCCAGTTGCGTTTGGCCTAACTGTAGTCATCGCCCTATTTACTTGGGACATGTCCGTTACACGTGTTTTAGCATCCATTTTTCAAGGATTCGGTATCACCGTTGCCGTCCTTTGGATTGTGTTTGGTGCCATCTTCTTGCTCAATACACTAAAACACACTGGCGCTATTACAACGATTCGTAATGGCTTTACCGATATTTCACCCGACCGCCGCGTTCAAGCCATCATCATTGCTTGGTGTTTTGGGTCTTTCATCGAAGGCGCATCCGGCTTTGGCACACCCGCAGCGATAGCGGCGCCTCTCCTAGTTGCGATTGGTTTTCCTGCCCTAGCCGCGGTTTTGATGGGTATGATGATTCAATCGACCCCTGTCTCTTTTGGAGCAGTTGGCACACCAATCATCGTTGGTGTGAACAAGGGTCTAGATACGCACAACATCAGTGAATCACTAGTTTCCCAAGGTGCATCGTGGGATCTCTACCTACAGCAAATCACCGCTAATGTTGCCATTATCCATGCCTGTGTGGGTACGCTAATGCCGGTTCTTATGGCAATGATGCTGACTCGCTTTTTTGGTAAAAACCGCAGTTGGACTGAAGGTCTAGATATCCTTCCTTTCGCACTTTTTGCCGGTGTTGCGTTCACCGTGCCGTACGCACTAACGGGCGTGCTACTGGGTCCAGAGTTTCCTTCATTGATTGGTGGTCTAGTTGGCCTTGCCGTCGTCGTCAGTGCAGCCAAACGTGGCTTCCTAGTTCCCAAATCAAAGTGGGATTTTGAAAGCGAAGATAAGTGGCCAGCAGAATGGCTTGGCTCACTAAAAATGGATCTTAAACAAGGTGCAGGAAAACCTATGTCAATGGTATTGGCATGGCTCCCTTATGTTTTGCTGGCCGTTATCCTTGTCGCAAGTCGCGTTAGCAGCGAGTTCAAGGGTTTCCTAACCAGTGTAAGCTTGTCATTTAGCAATATTCTTGGCGAGACGGGTATCAGCACAGCTATTCAACCCCTTTACTTGCCGGGTGGAATTTTAGTCTTCGTTGCTCTTCTCGCAGTCATCATTCAATCGCGCTCTGCAAAACCATTAATAGCGGCCTTTGGCGAATCGAGTAAGACACTGATTGGTGCGGGCTTTGTTCTAGTGTTCACCATTCCTATGGTTCGTATTTTCATTAACTCCGGTGTTAACGGCGCTGATCTCGCAAGTATGCCAGTCACTACAGCTAACTTTGCTTCTGCTCTCGTTGGAGAAGCCTTCCCGGCTTTGAGTGCCACCATCGGCGCGCTGGCGCATTTATTGCTGGATCAAACACCGTCTCGAACATGATGTTTAGCCAGTTCCAGTTTGAAGTAGCTCAAACGCTCACTATCTCAACGACAGCCGTGATTGCCTTGCAAGCCGTTGGTGCCGCTGCTGGCAACATGATTGCTATTCATAACGTCGTCGCGGCCTCTGCCACGGTTGGTCTACTTGGCCGTGAAGGTCTGACGTTGAGAAAAACCATTATCCCTACGTTCTACTACCTAGTTGTTACTGGCCTTATCGGACTTGCACTGGTGTACGGTTTCCATTTTACCGACGCACTCATGAACTGATTTAGGTTTAAGTCAAAGGCGCACTTGCCGACTATCGGCAAAGTTGTGAATCACTTCAAGAAGGTAAGTGCGCTTATTTTCATAACCTTACAACTAGTCTATATAAAAATATGAACCATAAAAATGGGTCTAGTGCTGGAGCAATACAATGCGAATCTATCCCTCAAAACCGAGCAAGGTCTACTTCTATGCCACCTGCCTAGTAGACGTATTTGACCCCGAAGCAGGCTTAGATGCTATGACCCTCTTAAAACAGCAAGGCATCGAAGTTGAGTTTGTTGAAAAACAGACCTGTTGCGGACAACCTGCCTACACATCAGGCTACGAGTCAGAAGCAAAACAAGTCGCACAGAGCCAAATGGATCTGTTTCCTGAAGAGTACCCGATTATTGTATTGTCCGGTTCGTGTGGTGGCATGATGCATCACCATTATCGCCGCCTATTTAAGGGCGACAGCAATCAAGCTCAAGTTGATCAATTCTGCGACAGAGTATTTGAACTTACCGAATTCCTCGTGAACGTCTGTCGCGTCAAACTTGATGATAAAGGCCAGCCAACAAGCGTAGTTATGCACACCTCTTGCGCGGCAAGACGTGAAATGAATGTTCACATCACGGCCACAGAGCTACTAAGCCAACTCTCTAATGTCGAGCTTCGTATGCAAGACTATGAAAGCGAGTGTTGTGGTTTTGGTGGCAGTTTCTCTGTACGCCACCCGAATATCTCCGAAGCCATGGTGAAAGACAAAACTCACCACATCGAAGCGACTCAATCCGATACATTGGTGAGTGCTGATTGGGGATGCCTTCTCAATATAAATGGCGCGTTTGAATATCAAGGCAAACCCATCAAAGGGCGTCATCTAGCTTCATTCCTTCTCGAGCGAACACAGGAGAATGCACAATGAGTCAAACTCCTGAACAGTTCCATCAGTTAGCCAAAAATGCCCTGGCTGACAAACAACTCCGAGCCAACTTTCGTGGCGCGATGGATTATCTGCGTGATAAGCGAAAAACGGCGTTTAGTGACTCCGACGAAGAGAAGCAAATAAGAGATCTAGCCGAATCCATCCGCCAACGCTGCCTTAGTAAACTTCCAGAACTTCTTGAGCAATTGGAATTCAATTGCTACAAAAATGGCATTCAAGTTCATTGGGCAGAAAACCCAGAACAAGCAAATGCCATCATTGCCGCTATTGCTGATGAGCACGATGCCAAGCAAATCATCAAAGGAAAATCCATGGTGAGCGAAGAGATCGAGATGAACCATGAGATGGCGAAACTCGGTATTGAATGCTTAGAAAGTGATATGGGCGAATACATCGTTCAACTCGATGGCGACAAGCCTCTCATATCATCATGCCAGCGATTCACAAAAATAAGCAGGAAGTAAGTGATACCTTTGAGCAACATCTCGATGGCTTCAAACCTACCACAGATGTAGATAGCCTGATTCAAACCGGCCGCACCCGTCTGAGACAAAAATTCTTCGAAGCCGATATCGGTTTATCCGGTGTCAACTTTGCCGTCGCAGAAACCGGCACGCTGTGTTTAGTGGAAAACGAAGGCAACGGCCGCATGTCAACAACGGTGCCAAACGTGCACATTGCCATCACTGGTATCGAGAAAGTCGTTGAGTTTTTGTCTGATGTCCCACCGCTTTATAGCGCTTTGACTCGCTCTGCAACTGGACAAGCCATTACGACTTACTTCAACATGATCACTTCTCCTCGTAAAAACGGTGAGAAAGACGGTCCACAAGAAGTGCATCTCATTTTGCTTGATAACGGACGCAGCCAAGCGTACCGCGATGAAGAACTTCGCAAGACTCTCCAATGCATTCGCTGCGGCGCATGCATGAACCACTGCCCCGTCTACACCAAAATTGGCGGTCATGCTTATGGTACAGTTTATCCAGGCCCTATAGGTAAAATTATCTCCCCTCATTTACTAGGTATGGATAAAACCAAAGATCTTGTTACTGCTCCAGTCTTTGCGGTGCATGTGGCGAGGTTTGCCCAGTAAGAATACCGATTCCCGATATGCTGCTTCGCCTTCGTAAAGAAGCCAAAAACAAAGCGGAAAAAGAAACACCTGCACTCAAAGGACAAAACGCCGCCAGCAGTGGCCTTGAAACCGCGGCAATGAAAGGGTTCGCGCTCGCTGCAAGCAATGCAAGCTTGTATCACACCAGCACTTACATGGCGACCAAGCTGCAAAATCTTATCCCAAATAAACTCGGCGCTTGGACACAATGTCGTACCAGCCAAAACCGGCTAAGAAAACCTTACACCAGATCATGGCTGAACGCAGCAAATCCAAAAGCGACAAGCAGTAGCGAGGAAACCAAGATGAACACTAGACTTGCCAAAGACAATATTCTTGGCCGACTCAAACAAGCTAAACGCACCCCAAAGTCAGCGGAAGAATTAGCGTTTTTTCCATGGGGTAGTCATCCAGATATCACTATCGACGACAAAGCAAAGCGCTTTGTCGACATGATGAGCGCCAATCATGCAGATGTTCGCACAATACAGCGCTCTGAACTTACCCAAGCCCTACGTGATGTGATGAACAGTTATAGCTTCAATCGTGTTGCGATGGGAACAGCAGGAGAATTCATTCGCGACTTCGAAGCTGCCGCTCATGATAGACAAGTAACGTCATTCAACCAACAAATCGAAGCTTGGAAAACGGAACTGTTTAACGACATTGATGTTGGCATCACTCACACTCTAGGTGGTATTGCTGATACAGGCGCACTTGTACTGTGGCCGAATGAACACGAGCCGCGTACCTTATCTTTAGTACCACCAAGTCACATAGCAGTCATCAAGAAGTCAGCACTTTACGGACACTTCCTGCAAGTAATGCAAGAGAACAACTGGGATCATTATATGCCAACTAATGCACTATTAATCTCTGGTCCCTCGAAAACCGCCGACATTCAACAAACGCTCGCCTACGGCGCTCATGGCCCGAGTCAATTGATCGTACTGTTACTGGAAGACGAATAAGAACTTATAAAGGACACCAAGATGAGTCACAAACGCGACTATGAATTGCTCAAGCAGCAACTCGCAACCAGAATCGATTCTCAGCGTATTATTACGGGTGAAGCAGAGCGCCTAGCTTATGGTACCGATGCTAGTTTCTATCGACTTATCCCACAGATCGTGCTGCGTCTTAAGGATCTCGATGAAGTAATATTTACTATTCAGTGTTGCCGTGAGCACGGTATTCCATTTACGTTCCGCGCCGCTGGTACCAGTTTGTCAGGCCAAGCGGTATCTGACTCAGTCTTATCGCTCTCACCGACGACTGGCGAGGACATACCATCCTCGAGGAAGGCGCTAGAATCCGCCTGCAGCCCGGTGTAATCGGCGCTGATGCCAACAAATACTTACTACCATTTCAACGCAAAATTGGCCCTGATCCGGCGTCTATCAACACCTGTAAAATTGGCGGTATCGCTGCCAACAACGCCAGCGGTATGTGCTGCGGCACTGCGCAAAACTCATACAAAACTGTCGATAGCATGAAGATAGTTCTAAGTGATGGCACCTTGGTAGACACCGGAGATAAAGCAAGTATCGAGCGCTTTAAAGCGGACAAGCCGGAGTTTATAGAAGGACTAAAACACCTTGCAGAGACCACCAAGGCCAACAGTGAGCTCGCTGAGAAAATTGCTCATAAGTACCGTCTTAAAAATACCACCGGCTACGCACTGAATGCTCTGGTTGATTACAGCGACCCTATCGAAGTTCTTGAGCATTTGATGATTGGCTCCGAGGGTACCCTAGGCTTTATCGCTGATATTACCTATAACACGGTCGAAGAACATAAATACAAAGCCTCAACTTTGCTGGTGTTCTCCGATATTGAAACGGCAAGCAAGGCCGTCGCGACGATAGCAAAAACACCGGTTGCTGCAGTAGAAATGATGGATGGACGCGCTCTACGTTCAGTCGCAGATAAACCTGGCATGCCTGAGTTTATTCAGCAACTTGACCTTGAAGCGACTGCACTTTTGGTGGAAGTTCATGCGTCTTGCCAGCACACGTTAGACAATCACACTGATAAAGTAATGGCAGCACTGAGCGAATACACCATCGTAGAGTCAGTTCCATTTACACTTGACCCAGCAACTGTTGCAACGCTTTGGGGCATTCGCAAAGGCATGTTCCCCGCGGTTGGCGCAGTGCGAGAAGTCGGCACCACCGTTATCATTGAAGACGTTGCTTTCCCCGTCGAAAATCTCGCTGCTGGCGTACGTGATTTACAGCAGCTTTTCGACAAGTATCACTATGACGAGGCCATCATTTTTGGGCACGCGTTAGAGGGCAATCTGCACTTTGTGTTTACCCAAGGATTTGATAGTCAGGATGAGATCGACCGTTATGGTGGTTTTATGGATGATGTAGCTGAGCTTGTTGCTGTCAAATACCAAGGTTCGTTGAAGGCTGAGCATGGTACCGGACGTAACATGGCTCCCTATGTCGAACTGGAATGGGGACAAGAAGGCTATGCGCTGATGCAACAAATCAAAGCGCTGTTCGATCCCGAAGGTTTACTCAACCCAGGTGTGATAATTAACGACAATCCGCACTCTCACATCGAAAATCTCAAGCCTATGCCGGCAGCGGATGACATTGTGAATCGTTGTATTGAATGTGGTTTTTGTGAGCCGGTTTGCCCATCTCGCACCCTCACCCTTTCACCTCGCCAACGCATCGTACTGTTCCGCGAACTTCAACGTCGCAAAGCGGCCGGTGAAACGGTTGAGGCAACAGAGCTAGAGCAGGTCTTTGAGTACCAAGGGATCGATACGTGCGCAGCCACGGGCTTGTGTGCCGATCGCTGCCCTGTCGGTATCAACACGGGCGATCTGATTAAGAAACTTCGAGAGCCGAAATACAGAAAATTCCGACCGATCGCTAAGTGGACAGCGGAACACTTTGCTGCGACCACGGCCATAGCGCGCTTCGGTCTCAAAAGCGGTGCTGTTGCTACCAATATCCTAGGTCAAGAGCGCGTCGTTAAGGCCGCTGAAGGAATACGCAAAATCACCAAAAACGCTACCCCAGCCTGGCTACCTGAAACACCGCGAGGAGCCAAGTTTGATAGCCGCGAGCGTTCAAATAACACGATGACGAAAGACAAAAAAGTGGTGTACTTACCATCCTGTGCCAGCCGTAACATGAGCACTCAATCCAACGCATTTGATCAGCGCTCCCTCGGAGAGGTGACATTGTCACTAATTGAGAAAGCAGGAGTGTCACTCATCACTCCAAAATCACTCAGTGACCAATGTTGCGGCATGCCCTATGACAGCAAAGGCATGACCGACATTGCCAAACAAAAGAGTGAACAATTGGAGCTGGCTTTGTGGGATGCTTCGGAGCACGGCAAATACCTGTGTTGATGGACACCAGCCCATGCGCGAAACGCAGTATCGAACAGTTCACCAAGCCAATGACCATTGTCGAGCCTGTAAAATTCGTCAGTGATTATCTGCTCAGCGAACTAACCCTATCGCCAATCAATGAAACCGTGATGTTGCATGTTACGTGTAGCTCAAGACGAATGGGATTAGAGAGCGCCATGCTATCGCTCGCCAAAGCTTGTGCTAGCGACGTCATCGTCCCAGAACATATTCAATGCTGTGGCTGGGCAGGTGACAAAGGCTTCACTACTCCAGAACTCAATGAAGCGGCTGTAGCACCGCTTAAGGCACAAGTACCAAAAGGGTGCACCCGAGGCTTTAGTAACAGTATTACCTGTGAAATTGGCCTCTCTCACCACAGCGGGATCCCTTATCAATCGATTCTTTATCTTGTCGATCAAGTCGCATCACCCGCTATTAAATAACGTTAAATAAACACTAACTCGAACAAAGGGACAATCAATTGTCCCTTTTTATTGCTGATTATAGAATTAATAGAATGAGTAGCACGCGTCCGAAGGTACACTGTCTAAAGCAGTTTTTGCGAGAACCTGGAAGTTAACGCAGCTCAAGGCCGCTTTATCTCCAATAAGAGTCAGCTCAAGTAAAGGTTTTTCAGTCGAGTTGCCTTCGGTATCTATGAGAAAGTCTTGAGCTAAGAGGTTGCCACACTGCACTTGATTCGAGTTAGTGATGACACACCCTAAATCACTTTTTAGTTGCCACTCTCCAACATTCTCCGGTAGATCAGCAACGATAGAAAACGTATCGACTACTTCTGCATACCGGCTGTCGAATCCGCCCGTAATTGAGACGTCTATCTTCAAGGACATACCAACATCGCCCCTCACATAAGCAGGAGTGTGGCTAACACCAATATAGCCAATTGGCTTGGAAAAACTCGAATTAGGATCAGTCTCAGCCAACTGTTCCGTAAGGTTACTATAACCATCGTAATCCAAATCTTCGTTAGCATCATCTGCAAAAGGGTCTAGGCCATAATAACGCTCATAGCCATCCCACATTTTGTCGCCATCGCTATCATTAAAATCTAGCAGCTCTGGAGTGACTGTCATCCAAGAGGGCATATCAACATCGATAACTTGAGTGTTATTTGCGAGTTCGTTGAGTTTTACTCTCGTTCTGTAATTATATTGATTAATTGTGTCGCCAACAGCTTCAACACTGCCAATGTATTGAAGTGAGCTAGACTCATTATATAGCTCGAGTGTACCTTTAGCTAAGACATCCACAAGACCGATACCACGTTGGGGAAAGACAACTTGATTCGCTATGTAAACATCCTCTGACCGTAAATCTATATACCCCAACTCAGCGATATAATAGCGCCCAGAGAGACTGTACTTCGCCACGTTGTAGCCCAAAGAGTCATCGCTCACACAAGTTTGGGTCGTCTTTACATCCTTTAGATAACGATTAAGGTTTGGCTGATTAGAGTTGCTCACCAAATTCTGCGTAATCGAGTACTGGCAAGTGTTCGCTCCACGCTCGATTAACTGGCCAGTAACAGAAACGTAGTTACCATCATACGAGCTGGTTTTGAAGCCGTTAAAGGATACAGTGCTGTCCAAAAGCGCAAGCGTGTTGGGATCGACGGCTTCTGCGTTCACGGTGTAGCTACCATCAAGAATAACCTGTCCACTTCCATCAATATCACATGCTTCAAAATTAGCGGTAACTGTCCCGGTGTAAGTACTAGGATCAACATTGCCTGATATTTTTCCAATGCCAAACGCACAACCAAAATCTTCATCAACATTCACTTGTTTTGACACGGCCGACTGTGCCGACACAACAATACTATCGGTAAAGTAACTTTGATTCTGAGACAATAATGACAGGACTTGACTTACTTCTGCCATGTTGTCGAGAGTGACGACCGCAGGGGTAGTCCTACCCTGATAGGAGAGTTGTGAAGCTGGTGTGGTGCTACCATCGCTACCTCCATCTCCTCCGCCGCATGCGCTGAGTAAAATTGCGATACCGGTGACTAAAGTGGTTCTTTTTGCATGCATTGTTTTCCATCCTTTGATTCATTTCGGATTGTAATTTAACAATGCAACGATGCACATTTCGTGACGCTTATTCAAAATAAACACCCAACATTGCGACCCAAGTTGCATATAGGGGATGTAAAGTTAAATTATTTGAAACCCATCATAGTTAGTGCAGTCGCAAGCCATGACAAAACCACTCGTATAAAGACAATAACAACGCCTTAATATTGTCGCTTCTTCCGATTTACTGCTATAGCTTATTGTATTCTCTGTTATTTATTCTCAAGCGATCGCAGCATAATTTATGGATCCATTATCACAAGGACTGTTGGGGGCATCATTATCGCAATCGGCGAGTAACCGACCTAGGTTTGTGGTCGCGGGGGCTTTAGGTCTGCTATCTGGACTAGCACCCGATATAGACGTATTGATCCGCTCTTCGCACGATCCGCTATTGTTCTTAGAGTTTCATCGACAATTTACCCATTCACTGCTGTTCATCCGATAGGAGCCTTATTTGTGCCATGCTTTTGCACCCTCTGATTGCCAAAAAGCGTGGCTTCTCATTCAAGCAATCCTGGCTCTATTGCACACTTGGTTATGCAACTCATGGGCTTTTAGACGCGTGCACCTCATATGGCACGCAACTATTCTGGCCACTGACTAATGAGCGCTTTGCTTTTAACAGCATTTCTGTCATCGACCCCTATTCACGCTCCCACTGCTCATTGTATTGGCTATCGCTTTGTGGAAACGAAGCCCTGCCATCGCAAGAGTCGCGTTCCTATGGGCACTGATTTATCCAACCCTAGGCATGCTGCAAAGAGACAGAGCAGAACGTATCGGTTGGCAAGTCGTAAACGAACGTAATCACAGCCCAGTTAGGCTCGAAGCAAAACCCAGTTTTGGCAATATTCTCGTTTGGAAGGTTATCTATGAAGCTGATGGAAGGTTTTACATTGATGCGGTGAGAGCAGGACAAAAGCTGACTGTATATCCAGGAACTAGTGTAGCAAAACTAAACATGGAGAGAGCGTTTCCCTGGTTACATGAAGATTCGCAGCAAGCCAAAGATATCGCACGTTTTTCTTGGTTTTCGGATGGTTTTGTCGCCCTTAGCGAAGAGAATAATAAGCGCATTATCGACGTACGTTATTCCATCGTTCCCAATGAGCTCAACGCATTGTGGAGCATCGTGTTAAAAGAGGGGGCGGCCGGCAATGAACACGTTGCCTACCTGACTCATCGCCGTAGCAGCGTAGAAGACAGGCAACGGTTTTACGACATGCTTTTTGAACGCTCTAAAGGCGACCAGAGTACCGAAAGGAAGTAATGACGAGCATGTCCGTATGGGCATGCTCGAGAGTATAATCAGAACTACGCGAACCTAACCAGCTTCTTGTTTACAAACTCATCCAGCCCTAATCGGCCTAGCTCACGACCAAATCCAGAATTTTTAATGCCACCAAACGGAAGGCACGCCTCCGACATTGAGAAGGTATTGATAAACGACGCACCACATTCTAATGCTGCGGCGACCGCAGTAGCGCGATCGATGCTTTCTGAAATGACAGCAGAACTCAATCCATAAGAGCTATTGTTGGCAAGTTCAATCGCATCTTCATCACTACCAACGCGATAAACGACGGCAATAGGTCCAAACAACTCTTCATCAAACACATCCATCTGCGGAGTAACATCGGCAAGAATCGTTGGCTTGAGCCATGCTCCTTCTAGCGCTTCAGATTCACCTCCCAATATCAAACTAGCACCTTGTTCAACAGCGTGCTGGATTTGCGCAAGTAAATAATCACGCTCTTGAACACTCACGACTGGCGCATAACCGGTTTGGGGATCCATAGGGTCGCCCGCCTTTAGACTCCCCAGCGCTGCAGCAAACTTCTCAATGAACTCATCATAGACTTCATCAGCAACAATAAATCGCTTAGCACTAATGCAAACTTGGCCTGAGTTGAACATTTTCGCGATTGCTGCCAGCTCTACTGCTTTATCAACGTCGGCATCAGCAAGCACGATAAACGGGTCGTTACCACCCAGTTCCATCACCACTTTTTTCAAATGTTTACCTGCCAGTGCAGCCACACTTGCTCCGGCTTTTTCACTACCCGTAAGCGACACACCTTGCACTCGTTTATCAGCAATAATCAGCTCAGACTGGCTCGATGCAACAAACAAGTGCTGAATCAATCCTTTAGGCGCACCCGCATCTTCAAATAACTCACTGATCGCCTCTGCACACTGAGGAACGTTAGACGCATGTTTAAAGACAACGCTATTACCAACCATCACGTTAGGTGCAATAAAACGAATCACTTGATAAAACGGAAAATT
The DNA here is from genome assembly GCA_000755425.1 of Vibrio maritimus. Taxonomy (GTDB): domain Bacteria; phylum Pseudomonadota; class Gammaproteobacteria; order Enterobacterales; family Vibrionaceae; genus Vibrio; species Vibrio maritimus_A. The sequence continues at coordinate 397,155 of BBMT01000001.1, read as the reverse complement.
CCAAGGCATAACACCATAAATCACACCGAGTGGGTGATTTTGAATTTCGGCTCGACCGATTGTGACTTCTTCAATTGGTTCCGCAGCAAGAAAGCGCTCGCCGTGCTCAGCATAATAGCGACATATTTGCGCACAGAGTGGGATTTCCAAGGCGACACCTTGGCTGTGCAATTTACCCATCTCTGTCGTCATAAGAGCCGCATAGTGCTCTGCTCGCTCTTCTAACAACAAAGCGACGCGGGAAAGCAAAGCCGCTCGCTCCTGATGACTTGTTGCTCTCCACGCTTTAAAAGCAGCCTGAGCTGTATCAATTCGCTCCACGACTTGAGCGTCTTGCCAAGTGTCGAACTGCTGTTCTATCTGATTGGTATATGGGTTTAATGTTCTAATCGCCATGTTGTTTCTCCGGGGGAAAGAGTAAGTCGGAAAGTACCGACTAAAAAATGTTCACGCTATTTGCGCTGTTTTTATTGTGAAAACAACATACACCCGGAAACAATCCATAAACAACTAGGCAAACTTACATCAATTGGGAAACAACATGACTAAACGGCGTGTTGTATGAGATCTACAAATAGGTAAAGTATCTCCCCTAATTTCAGTGGATTAGAACATCAGTAAAACGTATGAGTGTGTATAAATCGGCACATTGTCCGGCGGACATCACGTTCTAGGAACCCTATTGAGCAGATAAAAGAAACAACGAAGTAACACTTGATTTACATCAAAGACCGACTCAGTACTATTCCCTATCGTGGCGACATGAAATTGTAAACACTGTGTAAAAGCTTTATACCCTGCTAGTGCTAACAAACACTGAGCTCAATGTTTGAGTCAGCGAGCACGACTTGGGTGGCACCGCGGCGGCGGCTTGAGGTTATTTAGATATTTATGTACACGCTACTTTTGAAAACACACGTCACTTTGGCACTACTGAGCTTTATCAGCTTCATCATTCGCGCTTGGTGGGGTTTTAGCCATTCCGCTCTAGTTGAAAACAAATTCGCGCTGGTCATTCATCAAGTACTGACTGCCTTTATGTTGCTTAGCGCAGCAGGACTTTGCATGACTATTGGGCAATTTCCAATCTCGAACCCTTGGCTTACCGAGAAACTCAGTCTGTTTGTCGTTTATGCGATCAGTACTATGGTTATTTTCCAATTTCCACTCGCAAAACGTACCCGATTTGTTGTGATGTTGATTACATGCGGTATATGGTTGACCATCTTTACGATCGGCAAGGCCCATGTTCCACTGCTATTGGGACAATAATTACTTTATACGTTCGCAATAAGTTGAGCACGCTCAGAGGCTATTTGGACACAATTTCGACCTTCTTGCTTTGCTCGATACAAGGCCTCGTCTGCTCGTGCAACCAGCGCATCCCAACTTTCATCACAAAGAGACTCTGCCACACCAAAACTGCAGCTGACTTTGGCAGACATTCCATCAACACGCACATGTTCAACCACGCGCGTTCGCATTGATTCAGCTAGAAAGTGGGTAAAGTCTATGGTCTGATTGTTCAATACGATAATAAATTCATCGCCACCAAATCGATAAATGGCTTTGGGTGCATTCGAGGTTCCTTTTATCTGAGTGGCGACTGCCTTTATTACTTTATCGCCGATGACGTGGCCGTAGCGATCATTAATCAGCTTAAATCTATCAATATCAAGCATAATTATGCTTAGTTTGCATTTCAGTTTTTCCTCCTCATCAGTTAATGCTAGCGTATAACTGTCAAGAGCACGACGATTGCGTAAATTAGTAAGGGAGTCAAAATAAGACAATGCATAAATATCATCGAGCTGACGCATGTTAATTAACCAAAGCATGCTAAAACTCGATGCAACGACAAGGAAAATACTAAACAAGAAAGTCAATTTATGAACCAGATCTGCATTCATAAAGTGATAAATTTCCACGCTATTCCAAGTGTAAAACGCTCGAAATAGCATAAAGAACCCAAAACTGCCAAACGTCGCTGCCATTGTCCACACAGCGGGTTGGTAATCTTTATGCTTGCCCACTATGACCACGTAAGCAGTCGCAAGAGCTAAAATACTGATGGAGACGGCACTAACCAAGATACGCTGATTTATAGAGTTCGCTTCATAGGTAAAATAAAGATTCAATGCCAAGACAACAGGGACGATCCAACTGAAAGTATGTGCAAATTGTGCCTTTACGCCCCGGAATTGACACATACCATGCAAGATCATATGGAAAGAAATCGCTATTAATGTGTTGGCGACTATTATAGAAATCCAATCCGGCACCACCCCGCGTAAACTAATTAGCAACGGTCCACTCCCCATGACCAGCAGAGCTAGCGCAAATAATCTTAGGCCTTGGGTTTTGACTTGTGTCTGTGCGAATAAAAATAACCCGATACAATATATGACGCTGAACAATATCATCACAAAATTCAACGTTCTCATATCGAGAGAAAATGCGGTCAATGTATCCATTTGATTCCTAGCTTTATAGTTTTACTGATTTTTATGACAAATCAATAACTCCACAACCATTAGCAGATGCTATACAACCAGACAGTAAAAGGGGATTAACGGGTTCTTTTTGAGAGCTTCATCACTAATATTGTTACCAAGTTGTATAATTTTCAGTCTAGCTGAACCAGACCAAATCGATCTCTTTGATATAGGCAGAAACACCATCCAGCGCGCAACACACAGTAAATATAATTCAGAAACCAAGAGAAATTCTTACCTAGTGAGAACCTCTCACTATGCAACACAAAGTTCATCAAAATATTGACGTGCATTTGTCCTCAATCGGACAGTGGCTTTACCTGGCTTGCAAGGCTCTGACAACATCAAGGCTAAGCTAAGCTGAAATACGCGGCATAAAAGGGAATGGGACAATTCCAACTAATTGCAGGGGTTAATAATGAATTTTACACAACAAGATACTGAAGCGCTTTACCGTGTCTGGATGTCACAGAAAGCAAAAATGCACATTACACAGATGGAAGTGGCCAAACGCCTCAACGTCAGTCAAATTGAACTGTCCAATCGACTCAATGGCAACCAGCTTTAGACGCCAATTTTGTCGATCGCTTTTGTCGCCTATTACATATCGACCCATGCCACCACTTGCCATCGATGCGCAGCCATTTTGTTAGCGAAGCTGACCGAACTTTCAATACTCGCCTTACAATCGACGGTGACATTACCAATATTCGTGTCGACGGTAATCAGGTCACCATCGAGTATCGACTTCAATAACAGCCTAATTAGGGCTCAGCCAATAACGCAATACACTCTTGGAACTTTGGCTTTGATACGCGTTTTTTGGGCGGAGCTTTTTTAGTGACCTTATCTGCAGGCTTTTTCTTAGCTGGGATATAAGGCTTCCACGATGCAAGCTCTTGCCCGCAACCATCTCCCGGTGGTGGAGGGTTTTGCGCTATGCACTTTCCCTCCCCTTCAGGCAATGCAGCCTTACGTGAAAATGGTAGTAATGACCCCACCATGGACGCACTTTACGAAGCCAGTCTCTATCTTTCCATTCGACTTCACAAAGCTGCTTTTTGATTAAAGGATGGACAAAGATTCGTGCTACTCGTTCATCAACAGCAGCGACTTGAAGCAGGAGTTCGTGATTCGTCGTCCATTTATCTTGTTTGAAACGATACTTTTCAATGTCTACGACTGGATAAGGTTTGGGATCCGCCGCCTCTTCTGCATTGAGAGGGGCATTAGGGAGTCTTAGCCAAATATCGGCATCAAGCCCAGTTTGATGACTCGCGTGACCAGAAGTAAAGCGCCCTCCCCTTGGCATTGATATGTCAGCCACAAGTAAATGCCCTATCCCTAGCTTATCGACGTTACCAGCTAGTTCGGTCAAATAAGCAATCATATCTCGATGACCATAGTAGCGATTACGCTGCGAGCGAATGACTTGATAGCCCTCACCCTTTAGAGAAAGCTGTTGTCCACCAGCTAAACAGCCATTGGCATAACTGCCTATTGAACTGGATTCCCCTTCACTAGGCACCGATACTTCATCCCATGAACGCTGCAGAGCATGAACGTTGCACGATACAACGAACAACACTAGCCAAGCCAATTTCCCCATGTCACTTCCTCGCGATAGATGCTGAGAAGACGTTAGCTTAAGGATAGCGCGCTCAATTGAGCTTGCACACAATCAAACGCAAATTGGTGTAGTACAACAAAATGCACTACATCAATTTTCCTCTACATAAAGTGAAATGTTTCACAAAACCGGATTCTAATTGGGGTTTCATAACTTGTTGTATTGCAGGTAATAACAGAACGCGCTACAAATAAATCACTCAGTTGATTAACCACCTCTGAGTCTACCACTAAAGTCGTCATTCCTTTTTTGAGGCTGCCACCTTTTTCGGGAGTGACGACTTAACTTTCCTTGGCGTTCAACCGCTTTCTATATTGACCTCGCTAAACTGCCGAATTCAAATAGTCCGTCACCTTTTTCCGGTAAGCTTGCTTCTGCATGTCATCAATAAAGCTGGCGTCTATGGCATTAAGCGTAAATTGTGCGAGCTCTTCATGGGTTAGAAAGTGAGCCTGACTGACCGCAACAAAGTTATCTGTCATATAGCCGCCAAAGTAGGCAGGATCATCTGAATTGATGGTCACTGCGACCCCCCTTCTTAGCAGCTCTACAATATTGTGTTCTCGCATATCATCAAACACACGAAGCTTTATGTTCGATAGCGGACATACCGTAAGCGGCATCTTAGACTCAATCAGCTGCGCTACCAGCGCCTCATTTTCAACGCAGCGGACACCATGATCAACACGGCTGACACCCAACATACTGATCGCATCAGTAATGTTTTGGGCAGGGCCTTCTTCCCCTGCATGCGCGACAGTTAAAAAGCCATGCTCTCTAGCCATCTCAAATACACGGGCAAACTTTTCAGGCGGGTGACCTTGCTCGGAAGAATCCAGACCCACACCTATAATTTCATTTTTGTAAGGAATGGCTTGTTTGAGCGTTTCAATTGCCGCTTCCTCAGAAAGGTGACGCAAGAAGCACATAATCAACTTAGAGCTTATTTCCAGCTTCTGTTGGCCATCTTTTAACGCACGAACAATTCCCTTGATTACGGTATCAAACGCGATTCCCCTATCAGTATGGGTTTGTGGATCAAAAAAGATTTCCGTGTGAATCACGTTATCGTGCTGACAACGCTCTAAATATGCCCAAGTTAGGTCGTAAAAATCTTGCTCGGTTTGCAGTGCATTAGCACCTTGATAGTAAATATCCAGAAATGACTGTAAATCATCAAACTCATACGCTTTGCGAAGCGCTTCTGGTGAGTCGTACGGTATGTCGATTTGATTACGTTTTGCTAAATTGAAAAGTAGTTCTGGTTCAAGAGAGCCTTCGATGTGAAGGTGTAACTCGACCTTTGGAAGACCTTGAATAAATGCGTTCATATACCACCTATTATGCTTATGAGAGCCTAAACGGCTTATGGGGCTTGCGGATGCACTTACTCTGAGTATAGGAACAGATGAAGAGAATTTTCTAACGCCAATACAAAGAGTAAAGACAGCAATGCCATCCTAACTCTTCGTAATCAGCACTTTTCGGGAACTGGTAGAGACCCCCAAACCGTATTATTGGGGTTATACGAAGCTGCGGGGACTTTACCAAACTTAAGCGGTGATTGATAGCAGCATCAGCACGACAACGTAATACACAGCTTTAAGATTCAAGCCATGCCGCAAGGTAATCGTCAATTTTGTGGTTTGTCGAAAAATGTTTTGATATGGGTAAATCAAGGTGCAGTTTTTCAATATCAACAGCATTGGATGCAAACTTGGACTGGTACTTTTCCCAAGAATAGCGATTAATGCAAGTAATCACACCGTACTCCTGCAATCGTTCAGCAAACGCAAGAGGGCTGTACCCTTTGTCCTCAGCAATAAAATGCTGCTTTCCATTACAGGCATGGCTAACAACAAGATCCAAATAGAACTGAGCAACATCGGCAACATGGACATATTGATTGTATCCGATACTGGGTAGTGCCACATCAACAGCCGTATCCTCACGTTCTTCAAGAATTCGACGCAACTGGCAATCTTCTCCGCCATAAATTAGGCTTGGGCAGTAAACTACATGCCAGTTTCGAGTCAGAACTTGATGGATCGTTTCAACATCTCTCTCCACAGACTCAAAAGGTTTGTGCTCGAAGCGATGCAGCTCCGCTTTGGTAGCGTGACCAAATAGCCACACACCCGAGGTATGAATTTTTATAGCATTTGGAGACGCATACAGTTCTAACTTGGACAACAACTCACTTTCTATCTGCGCTATCTGCTCAGGCTCATATTGTGACCAGTGAGGGCGCGCGCAATTGATCACGACGTCAAAGTCCTCAAGGCCGACTTCATCAACCCTAGTAGGTTCACAACAGATTGGTACTCCCCCTGCGTTACTTCTTTGGTAGCGATATACGTTAAAACCAGCGCTCAAAAAACGTTCGGTAACATGCCGACCTAAATAGCCACTCGCTCCAGCGACCAATACCTTCATCCTTGTCTCTCCACCTAATTGCCTAGGTGTTCAGCAAAGCATATTGTTTAACCATTGAGTAGGCTCCTTCATCGAATAGGAGCAGCGTTGCGAGGGAAAGCACATGAAAAGGTCATACTCGAAAGTGACTTTAAAGCCAGATAGATAAACTAAGGGCAAGCTCTCACGCTTGCCCTCTTACTATCTAAAACATTTACTATATGACAGGTTTACTCGACTTCAAACGAGCCCGTCGTCGCCAATTCTTTAAACCAAACTCCATGTTTCTTAGGGATTCGGTTACCAGTCTCTAAATCCAAGCGGAAGAAACCATAACGACGCTTGAACGAGTTCAGCCAAGACCAATTATCGATAAAGGTCCACTGGTGAACACCAAAGCAGTTTGAGCCCTCTTCAATCGCTTTGTGTAGCTGAACTAGGTGCTCTTTCATCAAGCCTGTCCGGAAGGAATCGTCAATCAGACCGTCGGCACCCGGCTCTCCTTCTGACTCTAGATCCATCGCAATACCAATTTCAGCAAGGTACCAAGGAATGTTGCCGTAGTTCTCTTGAACATTTTTAGCGATATCGTAGATAGCCGTCGGCAAGATTTCGTTATTATCACGATAAGGATTGAACCGACCTCTGGGTTTACGTAGTTCTCGAAATAGACCTCTGGCGTAAAGTAATCTAGGTCATACTCTGCTTCACGAGCTTTCACACGGCGCGGAACATAATAGTTAACACCAAGGAACTCGACCTTTGCGGTTGTAATCGTGGCAATCTCTTCTTCTGTTGCTTCAGGCGTCAACCCTTGCTCAGCCAATACATCGCATAGCTCTTGAGGGATTTCGTTTTTCACCATTGGGTCTAGGAAGCTGCGATTAAACAAAAGATCTGCATACCATGCCGCTTTTTTATCTTCTTCGCTATCATTTCGCGTGTAAGAAGGAGTTAGATTGAGCACGATACCAATTTGCGAGCTTTCCAACTGCAACTCGTTGAAACGGTGTACCGCTTTTGCATGAGCAAGCATGATGTTAAAAGCCACTTGAACTGCGAGTTTACCATCCTTCTTACATGGGTAGTGGAAGTCATACAAGTAACCGCCTTCTACTGGCACGATTGGCTCGTTAAACGTGATCCAGTGCTTCACTTTGTTGCCGAAGAGTTTAAACGCCGTCTCTGCGTAGTCTGCAAACAGATCGACCACTTTCTTTGACTCAAAACCGCCGAACTTTTCCTGAAGTTCTGCTGGCATGTCAAAGTGATAGAGGTTCATCATCGGCTCAATGCCATTGGCGATCATTTCATCAATGTAGTTGTTGTAAAACTCTACGGCGTCTTGGCAAACCTCGCCAGTTTCGTAGTCTTTGATCAGTCGAGACCACTGAATAGAGGTACGATACGAATTGAAGCCGACCTTTTTCATGTCTTGTACATCTTCTTTGTAACGGTGGTAGGTATCCGTTACCGTTTGAGAGCTGATGCCGCGATAAAAACGTTCTGGGCTTTGTTGGTGCCAAAGATCCCAAATAGAATCGTTGGCTTTATTTGTGGTGCCTTCTGTTTGAATGCCAGACGCAGCGGCGCCCCACAAAAAATTTTGCGGAAAAGTGTATGTCGTCATCTTACTAACCTTGTCTATTCAGAAAATGTTTCAAAGCGCCAATCAGATTGGCGTCGTTACCAAATTGTGTCAGTGCGGGAACTGGGCGTATTCGAGCAATTGGGATGCTAGCTTGCAGCTCGTCCAGTTTGCGATTGATATTGTCAATTAATCGAGGGCTACGGCTGACCGCCCCTCCAAGTAGAATGCGTTTGGGATCTAAAGAGTACTGAACATTAAAGAGAATCGTTGCCAGATCGCCATACCATTGTTCGACCAACGGCAGTACGTCGTTGTCACCCTGTTCGTAGAGGGAAAACACTTTAACACCATCGAAATCTTCGACTTTTTGACTCTTGTTCATAGCTACGTTTTTAACAAGGGCACGAGTGGATGCGGCGTTCGAATAGGTAATAGGCTGCCCTTCTTCAAAACGGAGTATGCAGTAGCCAAACTCCCCCGCGTGCAAGTGCGTCCCTTTGATGACTCTACCATCACGCACGATGGCACCACCTATCCCAGAGCCCAATACTAGTAGGCAAAATTCGTCATCTTCTTTCCCGGCTCCAAGCCAGTCTTCTGCAAGTGCCGCGCAGCAGCCATCGTTTTCTAGTTCAACTGGCAGGTGGAAACGAGCTTGGTATAAAGATCTGACATCGATATCGTGGATATAGGGTAGAGCACTTGCTCCTTCTATCACCCCAGTATCGACATTGACGGCTCCGCAAGTACTTATCGCGATACCCTTCAGTGCAAAGCGTTCAAGGAGTTCGTCGAACTTTGGGGTAAAGGTGTCTAGCCATTGTTCATAACTGTCAGCTTGGCTAGGGAGCGAGAATCGCTCATGAATTTGAGCATCACGCGACATGACGGCACCTTTCACCGATGAGCCACCAAAATCTAGAGTTAGGAACAGGTCGTCTTTTAGTGTCATAGTTTCTTTTATGAACTCGTTATATTTGCTTAATTAAGTGTTTGTCCGTGACAAAGCGATGAGTTTTGGCTAGAGCGTGTGTAAGAAGGCGGCACCTCGGACACCAGACGAGTCCCCATGTACGCTTTTTACAACCTGGGTTGTGACCGACTTTGTGAAGGTGTATTTCGAGAGTTTTTGCTGAACCAAAGGATACACTTCGTCTACATTCGACATTCCACCACCAAGTACAATAACTTCAGGATCAACAAAGTTCACAATTGCACCCAAAGTTCTAGCGAGCTGATCACAATACAAATCGAAGTGCTCAACGGCTCTTTCATCCCCTCTTTCGTAGAGGGCCATAATCTCTCTAGAATTTGCGGCTCGTACTTCTCTGCAAATGTGCGAGCAAAGCCTGTGCCTGAGACAAATGACTCTGCGCAGTTCATCGAGCCGCAGTAACACTGGTGAGGATGACCATCAACCTCTGGGTTAAAGTTAGGAAGTGGATTGTGTCCCAGCTCGCCACCGAGCTTATTGAGACCGGTCACCAAGCCATTGTTGATTACTACACCGGCACCGCAGCCAGTTCCAATGATGACGGCGACACAGGAGTTGGTCGCTTGCTTTGCTGCGCCATCCTTGTATTCAGAAAGCGCAAGACAATCTGCATCATTCGCAATAGCAACTGGCACATCGATCTGCTTTTGAATATCACCAATGAAATCCTCTCCATTCAACACAGACACGTTTGCACCCTGCATCAGGCCATCATTACCGACAGAGCCACAGCAGCCTATGCCAATAGATTCGATCTCCCCATGTTGGCTCACAGCATCAATCACAGACATCACGGCAGCTAAGAACTCTGAATAACTGTTTTTTGCCGTTGGCTCACGATGAACAACCAAGGTCTCGTAGTTATTGGCGTCGAGTCCGACACCCTCTATTTTTGTGCCGCCGATATCTAGTCCTACTATCATGTCCTGCTCTCTTGATTTGTTTGTTCGCCAATCTTTAAACCTGGGTTCACCAACATCTCGTTGGATTGATTCTAATAAAACAAATTTTCGTTCTCTTCTAAAGGACGAGACCCTCAAAATTACGAACAAGTCACAAAACTATATAGTTTTATAAAAATACACATGCAGTTTTAAGTTCAAACTATTCGAACGTCTCTTTCACATTTCCACTCTGCTCTTTAGATCTCCGGAGATCTATAGTTTGACTATCAGATAACAAGGAGGTCCCAAATGACTTCATTTAGAACCATTCAACAGATCATTCCATCGCATGCCACCTCTGATGGTGATGGTGTAAAAATTCGACGTGTACACGGCTTTGACAACCAGGCGTTCTCGCCGTTTCTTATGATTGATGAGCTCAAATCCGACGACAAAAAAGATTATGTTGGCGGATTTCCCCCTCACCCACACCGAGGTATTGAGACACTTACCTATATGATGCAAGGTCACTTCCAACATCGTGACCATATGGGAAACGTGGGCGAGTTACGCTCCGGCGGTGCTCAATGGATGGCGGCAGGCCGTGGCGTCATCCATAGCGAGATGCCAATAATGGATGACGGCCAGCTGCACGGTTTTCAGATTTGGATTAACCAACCAGCTAGAGACAAAATGAAGCCAGCTCAGTACCACGACTTCCAACCAGAAACGATTACCGAGTATCAAAAACCGGGAGTTGGATTAGTACGTCTATTAGCTGGCACATTAACCATCGATGGTGAGGCTTTGAGTGGTCCGCTCACACAAACAGGCGTGGCGGCAACCGTTGCTGATTGGCGCGCTGAAAAAGGCGACCAACTCGTTTTAGGCACACCTGAACACCACAACGCCATGATTTATGTCTACGAAGGTGAAATCTCATTGAGTGAGAAAAAATTGAATAAAGGTGAACTTGCACTAGTCTCAAAAGGAGAGGCTATGGAGATTGAAGCGAGAGAAGATACGGGGTTGTTAGTATTCGTAGGTGAACCTATCAACGAGCCAGTCGTTCATTACGGTCCATTTGTTATGAATAGCAGTCAAGAAATACAGCAGGCTATTCATGACTATAATCGCGGCGAATTTGAACGTTATTGATTCAACAACCAAGTTTTAGATTTGACACCTTAATCCACTGCCTGTGTGTCACGCATCGACTGACTACGTCGATGCGTTCTTTTTTCTACGATTCTTTTTACGCTATCGCTATTACTACTACAGATATTCGCAAAGATAAGCAGTTGCTTGCTCGACCTGCAAATCAAAGCTTGAGTCACCTTCAACGTCAAACGCCTGACCCGCTGTGTAGGTTTTCCACTCTTGCGTGTTAGCTAAACGAACCGTTAGCGCGCCTTTCACTACCGTCATTTTCTCTGGAGCAGCGGTTCCAAACGTGTATTCACCCGGCGCCATAACACCGACACTACTGTCGCCGTCCGCTTGCGTAAAAGCGAGTGATTTCACGTTTCCTTCAAAATAAGTGTTTTCTTTGATCATAATGACTTCCTTGTAATTTACTTAAGGCAAAACATCGTTTTACCTCACAAAGTTAACTAAAACAAGTCATTGATCACTTGCTAGTCTGTGATGGTATAAATAAACAGAATCAATTAATCAGAGACAAGGTATGTCCAATCAGGAAAGTAAAGTCCCAACGAATCGCCTCACCCGCTTCGGGAAATTAGCCTCACTGGCAACGCGAGTTACAGGCTCTATGGTCACAGAGGGCGCCAAACAGTTTGCTCAAGGAAAGCGACCCAAGGCTCGCGAATTGCTACTCACCCCGAGTAACGTCAAACGAGTGGCCGACCAACTTGCTCACCTTCGCGGTGCAGCGATGAAAGTCGGTCAGCTAATGTCGATGGATGCCGGTGATCTTATTAGCCCAGAATTGGCTGACATTCTTTCAAGACTGCGCTCCGATGCTTCACCAATGCCCGCCAGCCAGCTTTCCTCGGTTCTTTCACAAGAATTGGGAGCTGACTGGAAGCAAAACTTCATCGAATTTAACTTCAAACCCATCGCGAGCGCATCGATTGGTCAAGTACACCAAGCCCATTCAGATGATGGCACTAAACTGGCGATTAAAGTGCAATATCCAGGCATCAAGCAAAGCATCGACAGTGACGTCGACAATGTAGGCACCCTACTCAATGTGGTTGGACTGATTCCTAAGGATGTCGATTATAAAGGATTACTGGAAGAGGCAAAAAAACAGCTTCATGCCGAGGCAGATTACTTATTAGAGGCCAAACTTCTGCGCCAATTTCGCGACTACCTCGCAAGCTCCCCGCAGTTTGTTTTGCCTGATGTTCGAGATGAACTCACAACCGATAATGTGCTCGCTATGACCTATGTAGATGGCGTCGCGATAGAGTCGTTAGTGAACAGCAGCCAACAAACTCGCGACCGTGTAGTTACCTTGCTGTTGGAGCTTCTGTTCAAAGAGATATTCGATTTTAAGCTGGTACAAACGGATCCTAACTTCGCTAACTTTCTTTTTGATGAGCGGCAACAAAAAGTCGTCCTGCTCGATTTTGGTGCGACTCGAGCTTACGACGACCGTATTAGCGATGGCTATCGTCTCGCTTTCAGTGCCATTCTCGACGGTGACGACGAGGCGCTCTATCGTGCATTGCAGCAGATCGGCTTCTTTACTCAACAAATCCTACCTGCGCAGAGAGATGCAGTCGTGAACCTAGTTAAACTTGCCGGCGAGCCACTTAAGCATCAAGGTAGCTATGATTTTGGCGCCAGTAACCTTGCACAGCGCATCAGTGAAGCAGGCACCATTATCAGTATGGAGCAAGACTATTGGCATACGCCTCCCGCAGATGCGTTATTCTTGCACCGTAAGATCGGTGGCTTGTATTTATTGGCGGCTAGACTCAAAGCAAAAGTCGACGTTAACCAGCTATTTTTGCCGTTTAAGTTGACGGAAGTCGTGAAATAACAAAGTATTACAAAGCCTGCCTGTCGGCTTTTGATGACTAGCGCTATGGTTAGAGGGAAGGGGCGAACATCCCTTTAACTGCGTCTGGTAAAGTAATCTCAACTTTAGCCGATAACACCTAAAGACGCTCGCAAAACACAACTGAGCAGCAAGACTCCACAAGGCGACAAGGAAGGCCGAGCGAATGACAAGAATTAGAGCCAGAGCAAAAACCAATACTGACTCTTATATGCTGGTGGTAATACTGCTGGTTATCGTCGTGCTGTCTGGCTTGCTTGGCTTTGCGTTTTACACCAGTCACCAAAACCATATTTCCCCAACCCGCGTCTACGGCAATTGGATTGAAATTGGCGCTCCGAAGCAAAGCACAGAAATCTTGACGTTTTCTGACGCAGGTGCGCTTCGTAACCATCGACTGGTGACAACGTCCTTCGAATTTGATGGTCGCATTGTTCGTCTTAAAACAGGCAGCGGCTTATGGGTTTATGAACGTGTCGGCACACCACGCTCCCCTCAACTTCGTCGCGTCACGCCTGCTTTACCTCCGCAACGATTTATTCTTGAAGGCTACGAAGATACCGTTCCCATGGATGGTTACAATCCAGCTCAGAACCGACGTTCAGCACTACGAGAGCATTTCTCGACCAAATGATGCAATGCGTGCAAGTACTATATTTAATGTATATACGATGCCGGATGTAAGTACGTCGCTTTTGTGCACGTTTGTTTGACCCTTATCAAGCTTCACTTTAATTTCATATAGACGTCATTCACTCTCTCCTACACTGTCTAATAGGCTATCAGGAATCGTTACTTTCCAAAGGAGAGGACAATGATCAAAACACATCGCAACTTCGTGCTGCATGGCAGCAACCAACGTCACGCTCAAATTCACGTCAATCCAGTCGGTGAACTCGATGTTGATATTGTCGAGTCCAATGAACACCATAATACCGAGTTGAACGAACTCAGCTTCAAACGTTCACAGCACTCAACGTTAGTGAAAGGATTTGAGATTCACGATCATAAAGCATGGCAAATCACGCTCAACAATCGAGATGCAGATGAGCTAAGCACCATAGTCAAACGAGCAAATGATGATTATGAAGAACTAATGCGTGATCTTTAAGAAAGTGAGTAGAATCTCGAATTAGTGTGGCAAGTGCTACATTGCTTGCCACCTAATACTGTTTTGTGACCTATTGTTTGATGCGTCAGTGATAATGCGAGGCTTAAAACGGCAATTCAAACAAATTATGACATTCCCCTGAATTATCAATACAATCAATCCAATACCCTATCCACCCTGTTTTACATCAGCATTCCCTACTCTCTATGCCAAATTTAAACCTTCATCAACTGCGATTTTTTACCCAAGATAAATTGTTGGGGATTGTCTGCCTTGCTATCGTGGCGACCATTTTGTTCGTTCTATCATCTTTGCTTTACCCATTCGAACTCAGCGCCCAAGTAAGCAACGAGCTAGGTACCGTGATGCAATTACTGTCTTATTCTGCTGGTCACCAAGTTCCTAATCACATTAGCGATACTTGGAGTGATAACACTCTGGGTGACGAGAGCAAGTAAGTACAAAGTGATTTTGATTGCACAGTTAGGGTTACTGTTAGTATTAAGCTTTGGCGCAAAGACGTTCCTGAAGCAGTGGACAGAAAGTCCTAGGCCTTACACTCATGAACTAGCGGCCGAGGGTCTGATTTCTTCACCCGAACAGTTTTACACGCTTGATAGTACTGACCAAAACCAGATCATCGTTCTAGCGAGCGATGAAGTAAGCCAATGGCGCACCAAGCACTGGTTGGGTGAAACTGACTATTCTTTTCCTTCTGGCCACACAATTTTCGTGGCAGTGTGTGTTCTTTTCTTTGCTGGGTTATTTGCCAATCACCAATATCCTGTTCTCTCATCGTTAGTCATGTTGTGGGCAGTTGGCGTGGCGACCAGTCGACTTTGGCTTGGCATGCACCGTCCGGAAGACCTATTTGGTTCATTGGCATTTGCACTGGTGCTTTTCTTGATTGTCCCTAGCGCTGACTCAAAATTTCGATTACTATCGAAATAGTCATTGCGGAGAGAAACACATGCAGATTGAAGTTGCAGCAAAAGCATTAAAAGAGCTGGGACACGTTACCCGCCTCGCTATCTATCGACAAGTCGTCAAAGCAGGACGACAAGGTATCCCTGTCGGTGAGATACAAGAGCGACTTGATATTCCAGGTTCGACACTATCACACCATATATCTAGTCTTGCTTCGGCGAATTTAATAGAGCAGCGTCGCGAAGGTCGTACTCTATTTTGTGTAGCACAATACGAACATCTCACGGGCGTTATTGGCTTTTTACAAGATGAATGTTGTGTCGATGAAAAGTGCTAGCAATTAGCACTTTTTTCTAATTTACCTTAACTTTATATCAGATAATAAATACCAGATTAAATGCGATAAAATCACCAAGAAATAAACACCACATTTAATATAACCGCACTCAAGCTACGAGTAATTCATTGATCAAACAGATGAATAAACCCTCACTAATAGTGAGACTTATACTCTAATAATCTATTCAGCCCTCAATTACTGCGCCAAACTCAGCTAATCATATTAAATAGATCGAAATTCCGGCAGTTAATAAATAATCCTAATCAATAAGTACCAATATTATCAGTAATAAGTGATACTATGGCCTGCTACTTAGCAATCTAAATACCATAAATGGTATTTCAAATGGAACTTGCTGCATTCAAAAGGTAAAGAGGAATATTTTTGTGAAACTGAATAATTTGTCGATCAGAGCGAAATTACAGGCTCTTGTCGGCTTTGCCGTACTCATTTTATTCTCACTGGGTACTTTTAATCTTATCATTCAAAAAAACTCAAGCTACGACCAGCGTAAAGACAGGGTACGCTCGAATGTTGAAGTGGCGTACACCTTAGCAAGTCACTATCAAAAACTCAGTGCTTCGATGGGGGAAGAGCAAGCGAAGCAAGCAGCTGCGAAAGCCATTGAAGCGCTGCGCTACGATGGCAACAATTACTTCTTTATCGCCACTAGCGATGAAAAGGTAGTCATGCATCCAACTAACCCACAGCTAAACGGCACTAAAGCGAGTAATTTACAAGATTCTCGTGGTAATTATTTCTGGCAAGAAATGAGTGCGGTTGCAACCAAACAAGGCAGTGGCTTTGTTACTTATTATTGGCTAGGCAGCGATGGTGAAGAGTCACAAAAGATTTCTTTCGTAAATTACATTCCTGAGTGGGATTGGATTATCGGTTCGGGTGTTCAAACTGCAGATATCGACAAAGCATTCCAAAGCCAGTTAATAAAAGAGCTGATTGTCGATGCGATTGCTGCAATTGTGCTAATTGTTATCAGCGTTTTCATTGCGCGTAATATCGTCAAGCCTATTGAGAGCCTAGTACAACGCGTTCATCGAGTCGCTGATGGTGATCTAACCGTAAACATGTCGAGCGACCGTAAGGATGAACTCGGTTATTTAAGCAATGAACTTGCACGCATGATGTCGGCACTTAAAGACACCATCACCGCAGCGAAAGCTTCGGCTGATTATTCTGGCCAACTTTCTAGTAGCATTGCCGCGGCAAGCGAAGAAACCTCTACCAGTATTGACTCTCAAAGCCAGCAACTTGAACAGCTTGCGACAGCAATGAGTGAGATGTCATCAACCATTCAAGATATCGCCGGCAACTCTGAGCGCACCTCTGCAACAACAGAAGAAAGCAAAAACTTCGCTGCTGAAGGCAGTCGTAGTATGGGCTATACGCTGACTAATATCGCCGGTATCTCTGATGACATCACCAGCACCCACCAGCTCATGGAAGCGCTAAAACAAGGCGTAAGTGATATTAGCTCTGTGGTAAACGTGATTCACGAAGTTTCAGAGCAGACCAACCTTCTCGCCCTCAACGCAGCGATTGAAGCAGCACGTGCCGGTGAACAAGGTCGCGGTTTTGCCGTGGTTGCCGACGAGGTTCGAAACCTAGCTAGCCGTACTCAAGAGTCTACAGCGCAAGTACAAACCACCATTGATCAGCTCAATGAACGCACTGACAGTGTATTGTCAGTGATGGCGGCGAACCAAACTAAGGTATCTGAGAGCGTGGATTTGGCTTCGCAAACACAAGAAAAGCTAGATACGGCAGTAGCTAAACTCAACGACACTTACGATATGGTAACGCAAATCGCAGCGGCGGCTGAACAGCAAGGTACCGTTGCCAATGACGTGAATGAAAACGTTAGCGTCGTGCACTTATCGATTAGCGAGATCAGACAGGCGAGCCAAAGTTTGGCGCAGCAGTCACAATCAATGGCTCAAGCTTCCGACGAGCTAACGCAAAAATTAGCTTACTTTAGAGTGTAAGCAGATTACAACTTAGAAGATTCAAAAACGCTGCGCCATTGTGCAGCGTTTTTTATTGGGTTATTTCTGGTTGTAGACCAACACAAACGTCAGCGGTACTGACGTCGCAATAGCGGGTAGTCCCGCCACTTCACGTAACTTTTCGATACCCTGTTCCAAACCAAAATCCGCGGCATTCACGATCAAAGGATCGGTTGCAACAATCACCACCTTGTCGTCACTCATTTTCATTACCGTTAGTTTCGCAGAATAGGTTTTCTGCTTACCGTGCAAATCCACAGTAACGTCGTTGATGATGCTATAAATACCGCCAATGTCGCTATTGTCCAGTTCACTCATATCAACCACAGTGGTAATCGTCGCTTTAGCAAAATCAGCAACGTTAAATAGCATGGTTTGCATTCTCTCATTTCTAATGGGTATGTTGGTTTCGACACTGGACAAATCGATAACCAGCGTTGCTTTGCCATCGTCACTGATCGTGCCTGTCATCGCTTCAAAGTGATGTATTTCGCTTACACTGTTGCTTTTAGTGGAGACAAATTTGAGTGTCGAATTGCTACTATCGAGCATCCACTCAGCTTGTGACGAGAACGTCACTGCCAGAGCAGCGAGTAGCGTACCTAGTCGGATCATCATGGGGGTTTCCTTATCTATGCTGACTCTATAGGTGTAGTCTAGGACGCTTCGGATCTCCACACTGTCAATTGAATATGATACTGTTTTGACATACTAAAAATGACGACACGGAGAAGTCAGTATGCAGCTCAACCTCGATGAGTTATCCCCCAACTCTATCTATCATTTAATGACGCAAACCGTCATCCCTCGCCCGATAGCTTGGGTGCTCACAGAATCATCCGACGACAATTATAATCTCGCCCCATTTTCATATTTCGCTCCAATATCGAGCAACCCTCCATTGTTGATGCTCTCAGTGGGTAAAAAGCCAGATGGCACCTTAAAAGACACCGCAGTGAATGCTATTAACAATAAAGAGCTGGTCATTCACATTGCGTCTACTGGAAGCGCCGAAACCATGACTCAAACCTCTGCAACATTGAACCACGGTGAATCAGAGATCATCGCTAGTCAGGTCGAACTCGACGAACTAGACGGCTTCCGTCTACCGAGAGTGAAGCAATGTCCTATCGCGTTTGGTTGTACCTTCATGATGTTCTAGAGGTCGGAAATACTCCTCAGCACTTACTAATCGCGAAAATAGAAAAAGTTTACATCGATGATCAAGTCGTCACGGTGCAGAACGAGCGCTTGGTCATCGATGCTCTTAAAGTTGACCCGCTATCTCGCTTGGGCGGCAATGATTACGCGACATTAGACAAAACCATCACGGTACAACGCCCTCAATAACACCTAACTTTTAGCTGTCAGAAGCGAGGCAAACCATTCATTCTATGTAATGGTTTGTTTTGCTTCATATTAGTAACTTATCTTTAATGTTATTGATAACCATTCCCAATCAATGTAGGATTGCGCACCTGTTATTTTTTACATTGAGCTCGCTATGAATATCTCTTTTGCACAAGGACTTCGTGCTGTTATCGTCAATTTTCTCGCTTTTGTCTGTGTTTCCGCTACGGCAAGCGACGCCCGAGTTTTCGAAGATCAACAAGGACAAGTTTCAATTCAAGGCAGCCCAAGTCGTGTTGTTGCTCTGGAGTACTCCTTTGTGGATGCGCTTGCTGCGGTGGGAATTTCTCCCGTTGGTGTCGCCGATGACAAGAACATCGAACGTATTCTTCCAGAGATTCGTGAACTGATTAAACCTTGGCAATCTGTTGGCGTACGCCCACAGCCAAGCTTAGAAGCTATCGCGGAGCTTAAGCCCGATCTCATCATCGCAGATGCTGAGCGTCACGCCACCATTTACAACGACCTTTCAAGCATTGCTCCGACCATTCTTCTGAAAAGCCGCGGTGAAACTTACGAGGAAAACCTTGATTCAGCAATGAAAATAGGTATTGCGGTAAACCGAGAAGCTGCGATGGAAGCTCGAATTGATAAGCACCACGAGATCATGGCGCAGTATCGCCAAAACCTATCATCAGCAGACAACTTTCAATTTGCGGTCGTAACTGACAAAGGCATGTGGCTACATGGACCAGACTCCTACGCGGGTGGCGTTATTACTGCATTGGGACTCAAAGGACCAGTCGTTCCGAAAACAGACAAAGCGTACATTGAAGTCAGTTTTGAACAACTTTTGAAGATCAACCCCGATTGGCTACTGCTGGGCCCGTATAAGCCTCATACAGTCTATGATGACTGGGCAAACAATCCCCTTTTCAAGATGTTGAATGTTGCAAAGTCGCAGCAAGCAGTGAAAGTGTCGCCGCAGTTGTGGTCACTAAACCGAGGGATCATCGCAGCTGAAGGCATTGCTAAAAACCTAACTGACATCATCCAGAAGCCGTAGTTCACCTATGTTCCAATTCCAACAGTGCAAGCTTTGGCTTGCACTTTTTTTGGGAATGTTTATTTCCCTAAACATCTCCTTGATCGCATGGTCTAGTTTCGATTTAACGTTTTCCGCTCTGAGCCACTATTGGTTTGCTTTCGATACCAATAATATCGAACACCAGATAATCAATACGCTTCGCATGCCAAGAGTGTTGGGCTGTGCGCTGATTGGCGCCAACTTAGCCGTTGCTGGTGTACTCATGCAAGGCCTAACTCGAAACCCCCTTGCTTCACCGTCAGTGCTCGCCATTAATTCTGGTGCAGCACTTATGATTGTATTGACCAGTTTTGGAATACTTACCCTTCCTTTGCCTACTGTTGTAGCGGGTGCACTGGGGAGTACGCTAAGTGGCTTACTGGTTATTTATCTTGGCGGTTTTTTCGAAAATCGACCTCACCCGGTTAAGCTTGTTCTTGCTGGTATTGCAGTAAATGCTCTGCTGCTAGGGTTAACCAGAGCCACCATTATTCTTGCTGACGATCAGGCCTATAGCATTCAATCTTGGTTAATTGGCTCTGTTAGCAATCTCAATTGGGACTCTATTAGTCTGCTCGCCCCGGTCAGTCTGTTTGCTCTACTGCTCAGTTGGGACTGGCTCATCAATTAAACTTATTGGTGCTGGGTAACGATGTCGCGACTGGGCTGGGTGTTGACACCACTGTCATTCGTTTACTGGCTTGTGTCGCTATAGTTATGCTGACCAGTGTCAGTGTCTCCACTGCGGGGCCAATTGGCTTTTTGGGACTGTTGGTTCCTCATATGGCGCGTAAGCTTGTTGGAAACAACTTCTTCCTTTTAATACCAGCCAGCGCGCTTCTTGGCGCATTGTTATTGATGCTGTCTGACACCTTGGCTCGTGCCATCGCCTTCCCAAGCGAAACGCCAGTAGCGTAGTGACAGCCCTGATTGGCACGCCATTTTTCATCTTTATTTCCATAAAAGGCCGCATCAACTCATGAAGCTTTCTTGGCTCGTTCTTATTGTGACCCTGGTTGCTGTAGGCATCGTAAGTATGCTGGTCGGTGTCACGCAATTATCACTGGTACAAGTGGTTGATACCCTTTTTCAGGGTGGAGACTACGACTTTGTCGTTAATCAATATCGATTCCCGAGATTATTGCTTGCCATTGGTGTCGGTGCAGGACTGGGGGTCTCTGGTGCGCTTGTACAAGGTGTGATCAGAAACCCTCTTGCTTCTCCAGACTTGATTGGCGTGAGTGCAGGTGCTGGTTTCGCTGCCACACTGCTATTAACCATCTATCCCGATGCGCCAGTTTGGTATCTGCCTTTGGCGGCCATCTTTGGTGGCGTCAGCGTAGGGCTTGCTTTAGTTGTCATTGCACAAGCGGCAAAACTTCCTCCTGCGAGAATGGCGCTTACCGGCATTGCTATCAGCGCCTTTTTAGCCAGTGGCATCGACTTTCTTCTCGTTGTTCACCCTATCGAGATCAACACCGCCATGATTTGGCTGACAGGAAGTTTATGGGGAAGAGGTTGGGATCAGCTTCCTTATATCTGGCTCGGCTTAGCCATTTTATTGCCGATAGCCTTATGGTACGCATGGCGTCTGGATATCATCGGTCTTGGTGACGAATCCGCCATTGCTCTGGGTGTGCAACTCGAAAAGGTACAGATAGCCGCAATACTCAGCGCCGTCATGCTAGCTAGCCTCAGCGTTTCCATCGCCGGAACCATCAGTTTTGTTGGATTGCTCGCACCACATTTAGCTCGCATGCTATTTGGGCACAATCACAAAGCGCTCGCCATTGGTTCAGCATTGATTGGTGCGTTATTGGTGCTCATCGCAGATGCTATTGCTAGAGGCATCTCGCCGCCAATTGAGCTTCCTGCTGGTGTTCTGACTTCCGTCATTGGCGCACCCTACTTCATCTTTCTATTAAAACGACACAAGGGTTGGTAATGCTGTCTGTTAAAAATCTACACGTTGCGTATGGCAATAGAACCATTATCCAAGATCTCAACTTGTCGATCCCGAAGGGAAAAATTACGGCTCTTATTGGACCGAACGGCTGCGGCAAATCAACCCTTTTGAAAACACTGGCCAGAATCAATCAGCCTAAGTCTGGCGAGGTGTTTATTGGCGGCACACCACTAACTAAGATCCCAACCAAAGCGCTGGCACAAAGGCTATCGATGTTACCTCAAACGCATACTAGCCCAGAGGGGATCTCCATACGCCGCTTGGTTGAATATGGCCGTGCACCCTACACATCACATTGGGGAAAACTCAACGAACAGGATAACAAAATCGTAGAACGTGCTATGGCAGCCACCAGCATCAGTGATTTGGCCGAACTGCCCATCGATGCCCTTTCAGGTGGTCAACGTCAACGTGCTTGGATCGCAATGATCATTGCACAAGACACCGAAGTTGTCATGCTCGATGAACCTACCACGTACCTTGATCTTTCTCACCAGGTCGAGCTGATGCAGACCATGCAAACCATGAATCAGCAAGGCAAAACAGTGGTTGTCGTATTACATGACCTCAACCAAGCTTGCCGCTATTGTGACCATTTGGTTGTTCTTAAAGATGGTCAATTAATGACCGAGGGCGAGCCTTCTGAAGTGTTCACTCAATCATTGCTCAAGCAAGTTTTTGATCTAGATGCCATGGTAATTGAAGACCCGGTTTCCAATACGCCAATGTGCGTCGCTCTTTAATCATTTCAATGTGTTATACATCGGGTACAACACATTGAAATATCAGTATTGATAATTATTATCATAAGCACTAACATTGCCGCGAAATTTAAAATCAGTGGTAATTACATCTAATGGCATCATCAACAGGGAATCGAGTTTTATCCCTCTCACTACTCACACTATCCATTGCTCAAGCCAACGCAGCTGAAACGACAACGTCATCGACAAAAACAGATAAAGACAAAGCCGATGAAAACATGGTTGTGACAGCAACACGTTACAGCCAAGACGCGGATAAGATCCCAGGGTCTATCCACGTTATCTCAGAAAAAGAGTTGAAACAGCAAACGGCTGTCGCCGACGACCTAACTAGCGTTATCGCAAACTTGGTACCAGGTATGACCCCGAGTCGCCAAAAACTATCAACGCAAGGTGAAAACTTGCGCGGCCGCACCGCGCTAATCATGGTTGATGGTGTTCCACAAAATAACCCTCTTCGAAATGGTAACCGTAATGGCTACACCGTTGACTCTTCAATGCTAGAGCGCGTCGAGGTGGTTCAAGGTGCGAGTGCGGTGCAAGGCAATGGCGCGACTGGCGGTATCATTAACTATGTAACCAAGAGTGCGAAGCCAGGCGATCACTGGAAACAAACCATAGGTACAAGAGTAACCTCTAACCTTAAAGATGATGGTACTGGCGGCAAAGTTTACTACAACCTTAGCCAGTACGATGAAGACTACGATCTTTTCATCGGTGGTGCTTGGGAGCAACAAGGCTTGTACTACGATGGCAATGGCAACCCTATTGGTATGAACTCAATACAAGGTGAAACCCAAGACTCCAACGCCACCAATTTTCTTGCAAAAGGTGGCTACAACTTTGATGGTGGTAATCAACGCGTCAGCTTTAGTGCCAGCCGATTCAAACTGCAAAGTAACCAGAACTACGTTGCCGTAAAAGGCGACTGGCAAAATGGCGTTCCAGGTACGGTAGTGAAAGGCACACCAAGTGGCGACCCAACCTCTAACTACGCTGAGCTCTACAACTTTGGCTATGATCACTACGATTTCTTAGGCGGTGAGCTTAAGTTCCAAGCCTTTTACCAAAATTTCGAAGCTGTCTATGGTCAAGCATCTTGGTGGCCAACCCCAGACAAACAGTATGATCAAGGCGCTATCGTTTCTACCAAAAAGGGTTTCAAACTTAGTTATGTGAAGCTAGACCTCCTTGGCCTTGACGATAGCTGGGTGATTGGCCTTGATGGTCTAGAAGACTCCACTAAGCAAAAACTGACACAATCAAACCGCGATGTAACGCCAGATATGATGTATCAGAGCATCGCACCATTTATTCAAGGTGACATGCTGGTGACCGATTCACTGCGACTATCTGGTGGTGTGCGCTTTGAAAATACACGCGTGAAAGTCGCTAATGGACAAACATTATGGGGCTACGGCAACGGCGGTCATCGAGAAGTGAACATCATTGGTGGTGAGCAAACCTTCTCCCAAGCCGTATTTAACGCAGGCGCCGTCTATGATTTCACACCAAACGTGTCTTCGTTTGTGGGCTTTAGTCAAGGATTCGGCTTGCCTGATATTGGTCGAGTACTTCGCGGTAATTGGATCGGCGGGCCTGACGTTGATGCTCCTTCTGGCGGACACCCTATCGATTTCAATACTATGCCAGCGGTTAAACCAGTGGTAACAGACAACTACGAAGTTGGGCTCAGCTACAGCAATGATAAGTTCTTCATTAGCGGTAGCACTTACATGTCTATTGCAAAAGATGGCGCTAACCTGAGCTTAAACAAAGGCGGTACCTATGATGTGGTTCGTCAAAGAACTGACATCAAGGGTTATGAGCTAAGCTCCACCTACCACATTTTGCCAACTACTCAGCTTCAAGCGCTATACTCGCATGTCGAAGGTCAGGTAGATACGAACCAAGACGGTCGTGTAGACAGCGATATGGATTTGAAAAACCTATCGCCAGATCGCCTGTTGGTCGCAATGAACCACCAGTTTTCTGATAACTGGAATGGCCGAGTACAATATAACCACATGTTTTCGCGCTCAAAAGAGCAGAACGGTGCGGGCAGTGCGCAGAAATTTGACGGTTATGGTCTGATGGATCTTTCCATGTTCTACAACATGAAGCAGTATGGCCGTATCAGTGTCGGTATTGAGAACCTGTTTAACGAGCAGTACATCAACTACTTTAGCCAAATCCGTCACCATAGTGCCTATTACTTCTCAGGTCGCGGTAGAACCTTTAGCTTAGGCTACGAAGTCGACTTCTAATAAAAGACCCTCACCATTGGTGTGGGTCTTTTTCTATCTGACGTTTGAGCATCAATTTATTGGGTCAAAGCGCACGATGAACAACACTCAAGAGAGCTCAGGAGCTGTTAGCAATTGTTTCTGTTTGGTTTCCCGACTGTCAGTAATGGTGAGAGACTATCCAATCGTGTGAGACATTCGTCAAACCAATAACTGCTTAACGTTATTTTTGCATTGATCTTTTATGGTTGCCGCCTACGAAATAGCAGTGGTAGCAAACATGAGAAACGTATTAATGATGGTATTGGCACTTAGCTTAGGCTTTAGCTCAGTAGCAAGGCAGATACCGGGGTTGGTCTTTTTGTGGGAGATCCCTATTGGGGGTTGGACTTCAAGCACAATGATCTTCGCTTTAATGTTAGCCTCGACGACCGTATGGGCTTTGGCGTCAATAAGACCTTCGGTATCCAAGATACTCCAATTTACTTTTTTGTAGGCGGTCACTATGTCGATAGAAACAGCCGCTACATTGCAGTTACGCCAGGGATCGGTGCAGAGTTTCGCGTTAAACCTATCGGGTTCTATGTCGATGTGACACCAGCAATTTATCTTGATGAATTTGAAATAGAACTTGAGGCAAGGGCTGGCTTTAGAGTGTATTTCTGATCAAAAAAGGAAACCATAGTAGCGAGTAGAAGGGCTTGCTGCTTACCATTTTAGAGACTTTTCATGCCTTAAATAAAAAGACCGAGTCGTGTAACAACTCGGTCTTTTTTTAGTTCTAGCCACACTAGCTCTGCGTTTTACTCACTAGCTAAGAGCTTTGATT
Source organism: Vibrio maritimus (assembly GCA_000755425.1). Classification (GTDB taxonomy): domain Bacteria; phylum Pseudomonadota; class Gammaproteobacteria; order Enterobacterales; family Vibrionaceae; genus Vibrio; species Vibrio maritimus_A. The sequence continues at coordinate 371,471 of BBMT01000001.1, read as the reverse complement.
TCGTAGTTTCATCCGTAAATGCAGCATTCACACTATTGCGATAGATGTGCATATAGTCTTCTTCGCTCAGATTGAACTGTTCCATCACTTTTTGTACTTCTTTTGTCATGGTAGTGTTGGAAACTGTTCTGTTGTCTGTGTTAATGGTTACCGGAATACCACGCTGTCTAAAGTCTTCAATCGGGTGAACATCCATACTGTCTACCGCTTTGGTCTGAACGTTACTACTTGGGCACGTTTCCAGAGCAACTTGTTTATCATGGACTAAGTCAAATGCTGCTTGATGGGTCGCGATGTGGATACCATGCCCCACTCGTTCCGCTCCCAACATTGTAATCGCATCATATACGTTCTGACCTTCACCCTGCTCTCCAGCATGGATCGTTACATTAAGACCTTTTTCTTTTGCATACTGAGCAAATGGGATGAACTTCTCGCAGAAGCCCAACTCTTCACCACCAGCAAGGTCAAATGCAGCAACGCCTTTACCTACATATTGCGAACCAACATCAATCACATCGTTGATCTCATCGGTTGGCATATGGCGCAGTAGCGACAAAATGATATTGCCCTTAATACCATGCACCTTTTCAGCTCGCTGCATGCCCGCAACGACTGCGCCGATGATTTCCTCAACATTCAGCCCTTTCTCACGATGCAGAAGTGGACCAAATCGCACTTCCATATACGTCACGTTTTCAAGCGCTGCATCTTCATACACTTCAAAAGCGATACGCTCTAGTGCCTCTTTAGTTTGCATGACAGACAGTGGCAAATCGAAACGCTTCAGGTATTCAATGAGGTTAGGACAGGTCTCTGGAGCGATCATCATATCGCGAATAACGTTGACGTCCTTACTAGGCAAATCGATGTTCTGTTGCTCCGCCAACTCGATAATAGTTTCTGGGCGTACACTTCCATCTAGGTGGCAGTGAAGGTCGATTTTTGGCAGTTGTTTATAATTCATCGTTACCTCTCTAGTCGTAATCGTTGGCAGTTATACTGATAAACGTACTACAAAACCACCCTGACGTTCCAAAAAAGTGTGATGCGACTCAATAATATTCGAGTAAACGTTTGCGTATTTGATTGTCATTTCTTGATGTAAGTCGCAAACAGTTCTGTGACATTTCCACCACATTTCACGACACTTCTAGCACAGAGTTCCCCGCGAAGATCCCTTACATTACGCCCCAATATTACAACACACTAAAAACATCTTTTAAGGTATCGGAATGAAAAAAGCAGTGGTATTTGCAGTTTCTGCACTAGTGGCAACTGGCGCATCAGCGAACTCTACAGAGACAGGTTTCTATATTGGTGGTGGTTACGGTTTGACAGAAAGCAAATTGTCTAGCCGCGACGTTTCTCCTGCGCCAACAATTGACGGTGCACGTTCAATGCGCGTATATGGTGGCTATCAGTTTAATCGTGTCATTTCGCTAGAGGGTGGCTACACCAATTATGGTGACTTGTCGCATGAGCTACTAGAAGAGGTAAAAATCAAACCGAGTGCTTTCTCCTTAGCAGCGAACCTCGGTTACAGCTTCGACAATGGATTACGTCCGTTCGCTACCCTAGGTCTTTCTCGCGTGAACATGGAATTTAAAGCAATGGGGGAAAGCGTTGACCGTTCAGCAACAGGATTCCGTTATGGCTTAGGTCTCGAGTACGCACCACAAATGGTGGAAGGCCTAGCAATGCGTGTTGCATACGAAGCTGATGCTTTTGATGCTAGTCTCGATGGACCAGAAACGTACAAATTGTCAGTAAGCTCTTTATACCTAGGTGCTTCTTACAAGTTCTAATAGCCCCAACGCTTTTTTGCTTAATCGTTAATAAAAACGCCCAACGTATCCCCAAACGTTGGGCGTTTCTTTATTTCGGCAGATTGGGTTCCTCTGTCGGATACAGCCCCTCACTCTTGGGGATCCAAAACTGACAACCATCGCGCTTCATTGACGTCGGGTTTCCCCAAGCACTGCAGATCGCCTTATCATTCTCTTTGTCTCTTTGAAACTGGCGGCAGGTTCCACAAACAAATTTCATTTTCCATCTCTCCCTAAGTACTAAGCACACTCTAATTAGATACTCATCTCATTGCATTGATGCATCGCAAGATTCATAAGATGTCAGAATTTGCGTATTTTTCACCTGATGAGAAAGGTATCGATGAATTTTGTTCCCTTTCTTATCTGACAGGAATATAAATTGCGTAGTTCTTATTGATGATAGATAACCAACTATGGGAAACGCACAGCAACCCTCGACTCAGGTCAACGAAAAACCATTGCAACTGCTCATGCAAGTTGCCGTATCGGATGAGCCCGTCTCTGCCAAGGCATTAAGCCTGCAACTTGGTGTTCCTTTGAGTAGTTTATATCGACATATCAAACTACTCAAAGAATGGAACCTCATTGAAGAGAGCGCTCATGATAAAACACTGATTGTTGGTCCTGCCGCTCTATTGCTTATGCACAGCTACCAATCGAGTCCACACAATCTGGAAACGATTGAAAGCATCTTGTTCCGTTTACAAAAACAGACGGGTGAAATGGCAGCCTACATGGTGCCAGTGGGTTATAGAGCCCTCTGCGTTAGCTTACAAGAAAGTGCACAAGCGCTTCGCTGTAGTTATGTTCGTGGCCAAAGTCAGCCTTTACTTCGAGGCGCGTCTTCGAAAGTTATGTTGGCTTATTTACCAGAGGCTCGCCGCGAAAAGATCCTTCGTCACTTTGGCGAAGAAGCAAACGCAGCGATATGGCAAAGCGAGTTAGAACAGATCCGTCGTCAAGGCTTTGCTATCAGTACTTCCGAGTTTGATCCTGGCGTAACCGGCATCAGTGCTCCAGTTACTAAAGGTACAAAGCTGATCGGTGCGGTTTCCATTATGGCCCCTGCCCACCGCGTAGAGGCAAACAAGGACAGATTTATTCTACATGTATTACAAGCGGCCAGAGCGCTGCCACCAGAAAGGTAATTCATCATGCTCAGCGTCTTCAAACAGTTATGGAAACGTCGTTATCATCCAGCCCTGGAAAACAAACTGTCGATTCTGACCGTCTGTGAAACGATTAAACCTCTTAACAACGCTCAAGTTGAAGACGCTGAATCTTTACTCGATACCGCCTACGATTGGCTGAGTGCGCAGCACAATTCTCATTTAATGAGAAACATAGGCACTTCCCTGTCCTCAAGGTCGCTCATACTAAGCCGCCGTATTTCGAAAATTCAGCAACCAATTTAAGCTTCAATGACAAACTGATTGAACAACTGACTGTCGGTGCAATGCCGCTGGTGATCACCAACTGCCATGAAACGCTACTCGAGGTTCTGCCAAGCGTTATTATTGATCAAGAGGATGTGGGCATTATTAATATCAACGCCCATTTACTCATGGATCAGTGTTTGGATTTGACCATAGGTTCTATGCTCCATTTCGCCCTAAACCGCTTTAATGAATGCCGTGCATTTCATGTCGGTATTGATCGTAATCGTTGCGACAAAAAGCAGCTTGAGTATGCAGAGGATATGGGTTGTAACTGGCTGCTTGCCGATGAAGTGAATTACCGCGGTCGTACTATGGTCAAAGAGCAGCTCGCTCGTTTTATTAGTCACTGCGACAAGTTAGTGTTAACTATCGACCTTCCCTCAATTTCAAAGCACAATTCCAGCAGCGAGAAGCATAAGTTGGACATCAATATGGTGCTGCGTGTGCTTCGCCAATGTTTGGCTTCAAATAAAGTTCTGCTAGTGCAGTTAGTGGGATCAGAAGAACGTCATATCTACTCCAAAGCAACACAGCTTTTGGTACAAGAGTTAGGACATTTCTGTGAGTAGCAAAAAAGGTCGCATCAGCGACCTTTTTAGTAGATGAGAATAACGCCGACTTTTAGCTACCCTAAAATCTCATTACTGCTATTCCGTTGAGCAGCATGCGGACAAGGATTGTCCACGTAGTTACTTGGGTCTGTCATCACATAGAGTGCCGTAAAAGTAAGAGCTAAAAATGCCGCTACAACTATGAGTACGTTTTTCACCACCACTTCCCCTATTACTAAGACGTTGGCGCTAGAAGTGTAATAGTGACTATCGACTCAATCTTGTCGCCCGCTTTGAAGTCAGCGTATGTTTTGTGATGCATGTGAGCACCAATATGGTGTTTGCCTGCACTGATATCTCTCTGCTCTTGGTTGCGAACCGAAAATGAGCCATCAACAGTGTAGGTCACATCGCCAGGTTGAATTGCAGAGGACTCTTTCATATCGAACATAACACGCTCATGACCTGATGGATGGTTAGATACAATCGTGAACTCACCGCGCTCACCTGCATGCTCACCTTTCATAGAGATATGCGCCAGCTCCTTATCAATAGTGATACCATTTACGTGTTTAATCTGACGCTCAAAACGAACACCGTTAGAACTCGCAAGTACCGAACCTGATATGGCAGCGATGGCTGTCGCTAGAACTATTTTTTTCATGATTTAACCTTCTACAAAGACTTCTTTAGTGGATGTTGCGCCAGCCTCAGTGGCAGCGCGTAATAATCTAACTTCAGCTTCTAGCTTTTGGATTTGCGCTTCCCTGGCTCTTAACTCAATATCGTACAACCGCTTGGGATCTGGCTTTTTTCGCTCTCCAAACGTAATAGGCACTACCGCTTGAATGTAAACCGAGTTTTCATTTCTGTACCGATTCTGGTGACGATGGTGATGGTCGTACCAATTGTCTTTATTTAAATCGTTGCCTAACGAGCCACCCATTTGCAATGTCATGTCCGGCTGATAAGTGGCGTCTATTTCAATCCCAGACTCTCCTCTTACACGAATACGATCACCCTGTGCCATCGTTGGGCTAGGCATGTACGCAGCGGCAACATCAAACGCTATCAGTACAGCCAAGACGAATATTGTAATTTTCATCACTAACCCTTGATCGTTGGTCGGTATAATCGAATTAAACTTTGAACCTCAGTTCGAACTGCATCGCCTTTGTCAGGAATCGAGCGTGTGGCGACAATTTTATTTGTCCACCTGTCGAAACCTTCAACTTTGAGGTTCAAATGAATCTTCTTTGATTCATCGGGACTAAGCGTAAAACTGCCTAGTACCTTTCCTTCCACAATCACCTCGTAACTCTGTACATAGGTATTTAGATTCGTTACGTCCAATGCAACATCCGCTCTCTCCGTTGCTACGTACTTTTTAATCTCGCGGGGTGTTTGGCTATGAGCCTGTGCGAGAGCCGGTACCAATAGCGCGAGTGCCAATAGTTTTTTCATCGTACTGCCTCTTAGTTATTCCCAAAGTACCCGCCTAGATTCTTTGGGAATAAATCTCTTCCATAAGCAAGTACTAGCATCATCATCTTCGCTCGAGCACTCTATATGAGGCTAGGGAATCAAAAATGATACAAAAGCTAAACAGTCTGCAATCAACAACAATATTGTGACTTTACTTCTACTTTGATGTACCAAAAAACGAAACAGTTAGACAAAGAGCATCAAATATGAACTATTTGCACGAATAATAGCCCAATAAAAACGCATTCACAACATCAATTTTGATTTTTAGTTATCAAAAGTGATTTGATAAAATCATTATTAGTTCACATTGATTGGATTAGACTCAGAATCAACCATAGGAACCGCGACAGCCTATTGCTGATTGTAGGAAGATAAAAATGTTGGGTGACAGATAGTTAGATGAAGGCCAAGATGCACATAGGCGCATATGTTGAGGATAAAATCGATAGCTCAGTAAGCAATACGGTCAAAGATAGTATTTCGGAGGAGTAAATGTGGGGAATAGAAAGGCAGTATGGATACAAACATACTGCCAAGATAGAATGAATAGCGACTAACGCGCCATATAACGAGCTAAGAATAGATCAGCGGTTGATTGAGACAGTTGAGTGATACCCTCCTCAGTTAGAGGATGACTTAGTCCCATCAGTTGTGGCCAGAAACAGCTACCTTTGATGAGACTGTGCAACTGAATGCTCGCGGTCTCAATATCATCGATAACCATCACTTTATCGGCATGTTGTTTTTCCAGCCATTTGTACAGTGCGGTTTCTTGCTTAGACATTTGCGCAGCTTGCTGCTGAAGCTCTTCCGGGCGATAGAAATAATGACCAAACGCCACCTTGGCTAAATCAATGTACGACGCTTGGTTTAAAATTCGGATCTCGTGCTCGAGCAAATATTGCAACTGCTGCTCAATGGTTTTCGAGTTAAGAGGACGCAAGTCCACAGCTGCCATAGATTGCTTCCACAACTCAGATAGCAGCAATATCACTAACTCTTCTTTTGATTCAAAATGATTGTAGACCGTTCGCTTAGACACACCCGCCATTGCTGCCAGCTTATCCATACTGGTGTTTTGCACGCCAAATTCATTAAACGCTTCTTTAGCAGCGTTAATGATTGCTTCTCGTTTTAGCTCGCTTCGTGTTTTTTTCTTTTCAATCATTACGTTAACCAGAGGGACGAAAATTTCTTCGATTATTTTACACTAATCAGTTTACTTTTCACCACAAGAAAGTAAACTGCACTGGTCAGTTTACTTTAATTGAGAGATGGGCACTAGCCCACAAAATGAGTTCATCACTATGAAAAAGTCACTATTCGCGACATTGGGAGTTCTATCTATGAGTATTGCCTCACTAACTGCTTGCACTAACACTGAAAAAGATTCTGAGCGTTATCCAGACAAGTACGTAAACACTGAAATGGAATACAAATCGAGCTTTGGTGACATCGTTGATGTGATGAAATCCTATTTCACGACTGAACGCGCAGAGCCAACACCAACTTTTGAGCTGCCAGTTCACGCAATTACTGCTGAACAGTTAATAGATGAGCAAAGCGACGTGGTTTATCGCCTTGGACACTCTAGCGTCATCATGAAGCTCGACGGTCAGTTAGTCATGGCCGATCCGGTATTCAGTGACCGAGCATCACCAGTACAGTGGGCGGGACCAAAGCGTTTTCACCAAACACCGATCACTTTGGAAGCACTACCGAATATCGATGTCGTGGTCATCAGCCATGATCACTACGATCATCTAGATAAAGCGTCCGTAAAGGCGCTCGCAAATAAAGTTGATCACTTCATCGTGCCGTTAAAAGTGGGTGATTACCTCATCAAATGGGGAGTGCCTTCAGAGAAAGTAACCGAACTTGCTTGGTGGGAATCGCACAGCGTAAATGGCATTGAGTATACACTCGCGCCAACACAGCACTTCTCGGGTCGTGGCCTTACCGATAGAGATTCAACACTCTGGGGCAGCTGGATAATTGACAGCAAAGAGTCGAAGGTATTCTTCAGCGGTGATTCTGGCTACTTTGGTGGTTTTGCAGAAATTGGCGAAAAATATGGCCCATTTGACTTTACGATGATTGAAACTGGCGCATACAATGAACTCTGGTCCCAGATCCACATGTTCCCGGAACAAAGTGTGCAAGCACACATAGATGTGAAAGGTAAAGTCATGATGCCAATCCACAACAGCACCTTCGATCTTGCTATGCACGATTGGTATGAGCCTATGAATAAAGCATTAGAAATCAGCGAAGAACGCGGTGTCACTATGGTTTCACCAGAAATCGGCCAAAGGCTCGATATTGCGAATCCGATGCCAGTTACTAAATGGTGGCAGCAATGAGAACGCAGTCGATCACCGCTTTAGTTCTAAGTCTTGCCAGCCAAAGCGCGCTGGCAAGCACAGCAAGCGATGTGCTCTACCTTATTGAGCAGATGAACAGCTCTCCTTGCACCTTTATTCGCAATGGCGATGAGCATAATGGCCAAGAAGCAGCGGCGCACCTGCGTCGGAAGTGGGATTATGCCAAAGACGATGTCACTTCCACCCAAGTGTTTATTGATGAAGTGGCATCTAAAAGCTGGTTTACCGGCAGAGCGTATCAAGTGGTCTGTGATGGGCAATCGACGAGTAGTGCTGAGTGGTTAAGCCAGAAACTGCTGTCAAAGCCTAACTAGTGCTCTGTGAAGCACTCATCATCACACACGTTTTTCCCTCTGCATTTACCAGCAAAACCTGACTGCCATCACTAACAACGTCCAACATTTGCGAGATAAATATTGGGCGTTTGAAGCTAAAATAGCACTGGTTTATTTCCTGGTTATTGCCAACTTGTTTGCTAGCAATACTCAATAGCCTCCCAGCCATATCCATCCCATGAACAATAGGCGCCTTGAATCCAAAAAGCTTCGCCATAAAACCACTTAGATGAATCGGATTATAATCACCCGACACGCTCGCATAGGCTCTAGTGCTCGCTTTTGATGTCTGTAGGTTGGATTGACGTTGATAGACGGATATATCATCGACCAAAACTGTGCCATCCCGTTTTGGTTTCGAATTTTTAACTGGCATTAAATATCCGCTGCGATAACGTGCTAGCGTTTTTCCATCCAAAGAGAACTCTCCAAGTGTCTCAAACCGTTGGCCTCTCTCCGTTTTCTCTTTCATTTCAAGCGTTACTGTAAATTGATAGTTCTGCCCTACTTCTAGCTTCTCAATCAGTTCAAACGCGACAAACGTATGCACTAAACCCAATGGACGGATTGGCGTTTCTGGGTGAACGAAAAGTTGTAGTAACTCGCTCTGCGTTGCCACAAACAAGTACGTAGCGGGTACGTCAAGCTCCTCAAAACCGAAGTGTTTACAGTAACGACTTAGCGCGTCGGCATCGACACAAAATGCGCTGTTTATCAGCGATGCATTTGATGAGGCTTCAGACAAAACACCTTGATTTGGTCTTTTCAGCACTGCTCTTAACAATAAGGAACGGTATCGAACACTATGAGAGGCTTCTATCTGCATATTCCCTTCCCTAGTACTCGCTTTGCATACAATCGATGAACACTTCCATGGCTGGCGTAATACATTTCCCGGCATGGTAGCCACACAATGGTGTGATGGTTTGAGGTGAATCTGTGAAAGCGAGTTCTTGCAAACTGCCTTCCTTTAACTCGTTGTCGACGCAGAAACGCGGTAGATATGAGATTCCGATATTGCCCTGGACACAATTTTTGATGGTGTTGATACTGCTTAGCTCAATCATATTATCAATCGTGATGTTGCGCTGCTGAATAACGTCTTCGAAGGTATTACGAAACAAACAGTTAGAGCCATTGCTAATAAAGCCAACATCAATGTGTTGGCCATTGGTTTGCAGATCCAATGACTGCAGCAACGGCGAGCCGACCAAAACGAGTGGCTCTGAGGAAAACTCATGAACTTTCAAAGAATCATGGCTACCCACTCGGTAAAACACGCCAAAGTCGGCTTTGTCGGCCAGTAAATCATCTCGGATCTGATAGCAATTTTGAGACTGCAAAGACAAGCGTACTTTCGGTGCTCGAAGCCGGAACTGTTTCAATACATTCGCCATTTTATAAGCAAGCTGAGTCTCTGCTATCAACACTTTCAACTCTCCAGTCGGTTCAGAACTCTCTTGCTGTGCCGTCCCTTCAATATTTTCCATCACTCGAGTCAGTTCATAGACATAAGGCAGAATCTTTTCACCAGCTTGAGTAAGCACCATCTTTCGACCAATTTTCTCGAACAGTTGTAGTGAGAGATCTTGTTCTAACTGTTTGATTTGAAATGTAACTGTCGACTGCGTGCAATAGAGTTTCTGTGACGCTTTAGAAACGATCCTTCCTCCACGATAGTTTTAAACGTGACAAACCGCTTTAGGTTCATAACTCAGCTCCTAACCAAAACACTTCGAAATATTGAAACTCTAGATTCAAATACATTCAATTTTTTAAATTATTAATGGCTAGTATAGTGCACTAAAAACAGGAGATATAGTGATGACAGCCGTCTACAGCGCATTTTTTACCTACGTAATCATTACTTCGATTACACCGGGACCAAACAACATTTTGTCACTTAGTGTCGCCACACAATACGGTTTGAAACGCTCGACGCGAGTCATTATGGGCATGTTTTGCGGTTACATAGTATTGATGCTGCTATGTGGTTTGTTTACTTATCACATGGTAAATCTTCTGCCAGTCATTACCCCGTGGCTAAAATGGTTGGTGCGGCTTACATTGTCTGGCTAGCGTGGGGCATCGCCACAAGTGGCAATAAAACCGCAGCAAAGGATTCCGAAGGCATCACCGCCCTATCGGGTTTTGGATTGCAGTTCGTCAACGTCAAAATCATTTTATACGGCGTCACTTCGATCTCTACCTTCGTGCTGCCTAACACCCAAGAGCTCGTTTGGATCATCGCGACAAGCTTGCTATTGGCTTTAATTGCACTCATCTGCAACTTAATTTGGGCTATCGCGGGTAAGCTGCTCCAGTCGCAATTTCAAAAACATGGTAGAGCCATCAATATCACGCTCGCAGCTACCTTACTTTACTGTGCTTTTCAGTTAATTGCTTAGCAAGGCTTGACCTGTCTACTGCTTTACAGTTTAAGCTCCTTGCCATCATTGAATAAAAGAGCAATAGAAATGAACTACACACAATTACACCAACCGAAAGCAGAGATGCTAGAAGCATTATTCGCAAAAACATTTGGTGACTCAGAAGGACTAGAAGAAGGCAAAGCCATTGGTCAGCTTGCAAGAGACCTAATCGAAACAACTAACAGTGAAGATATCGTCGTGTTTGCAGCAATGGATAACGACACCTTGGCGGGCGCGATTTACTTTACTCGCCTTAACTTCGAGTCAGATAAAACCGCATTTTTGTTGGCACCGGTTGCAGTACATACCGACTATCAAGGTAAAGGGGTGGGTCAAAAACTGATCAAGTTTGGATTAGATACAATGGCAGCACAAGGCGTATCCCTTGCGTTTACCTACGGCGATCCAAACTTCTATGGCCGAGTCGGGTTTGAACCAATTACCATTGAGCAGTTTACTGCTCCTCACAAGCTTAGCTATCCCCATGGCTGGCTTGCACAATCGTTAACGACGGAGCCGTTGAAATCGATTGGGGGTAGCTCTAGTTGTGTAGCTGCGTTTGATAAGCCTGAGCTTTGGTAGAAGATATTGAAGCGAAGAGGAAAGTATCGCTGACCGTCATAGTTATGAACCTAGCTTTAGGTTCATAACTATATTTAGCAAGTTCGTATCGCTGACCGCCTGACACATTACTCTGGTTAGGACTGCGCTCCCGTATTATCGATAGTTCTAATCACTCTACATGGGTTACCTACGGCCACAACATTGGCAGGAATATCTTTCGTCACCACACTCCCCGCACCAATGACAGCACCTTCTCCAATGCTCACACCGGGGCATACAACAACGCCTCCCCCCAACCAAACATTGTCTCCAATAGTAATTGGCAACCCATACTCTACCCCTTCATTGATTCGCCTCTGAATATCGACTGGATGAGTCGCTGTATACAGTTGGACATTGGGAGCAAACATAACATTGTCTCCAATCTTTACCTCTGCGACATCCAAAATGACACAGTTGTAGTTACTGTAAAAATGCTTTCCTAGTTTTATGTTGGTTCCATAGTCACAGTGAAAAGGCGGTTCTAGACAAGCGTCGTTTGCATTAGGAATTAGCTCATCAATAGCACTTCTCCACTCTGATGTGCCTGTCATTGTATTGTTTAGTTGATGGACTATTTTCCGGCATCGGCGTCTACCTCTACTTAACTCAGGATCAGCGGGATTATATAATTCACCGGCAAGCATCTTTTCGCGTTCCGTCTTCATCAGTGTTCTCTCTGCACGCTTAGTCTTTTTCTTATGTTATTCACTTGGCATAGACAAAAGCGAGCTAGGTGCATTCAACACGCTAGCTCGCTTGTCAGTTAGGCTGGGTAATTTAGATTCTCACCACGGCTATCAATCACGTCCTTATACCAATGGAAAGAGGACTTTTTCTTTCTCTCTAGGTTATTGTTGTGGTCGACATAGATAAAACCATACTGCTTCTTGTAACCATTTAACCAACTGAGAAGATCGATCGCAGACCAAGCATAGTAACCTTTCACGTTTACCCCTTCGTCAATGGCTTTCTTAACTGCGCAAAGGTGATCGTTGATGAAGTTGATACGAGGGATATCGCATATTTCTCCTTCGATGATAGGATCTTCATCACCCAAACCATTCTCGGTAATGTACATGGTCACATCGCCGTAATACTCTTTTAGCAACCTCAAGCCATCAACAAACCCTTCTGGCGATATTTCCCAGCCCCATTTTGTGTATCGTTTGTCTGCCATAGCAACGGTTCTGTATGCGCCATCAAAACTTGGATTACCCGGAGCACCGGTAGAGTTTTGTCTTGAATGCTCAACACTCTCTGCTTCACCTAGAATCTTTTCAACTCGCACTGGTTGGTAGTAGTTTAAACCGATGAAATCATTAAGAGGCGCGGCTTTAATAAGGGCTTGCTTCTCATCTTCTAGGATTTCTGGCATCCAGCCATTCTTCTCTAGTATTTCCGTCACGTACTCTGGGTAGTGACCTTTCAGGATTGGATCGTAATACCAGTTTATCCCAAACTGATTTGCATGCTGTTCTGCCCATCGATTTTCAGCACTGTCATCAACCGAAAATGCCGGTGAAAATACGTGGCTTAAACCGATATCGCCAAACTGTCGCAGTTCTTTGTAGGCCAGGACAGCTTTAGCGTGGGCAGAAAACACATTGTGCGTCGCTTGAAAATACTGTTTTGGTTCATCTTTAATGCCCGGAGGATGAGCCCCGGCAAGGTATCCATGACCGCAGAAAACGACCGTCTCATTGAATGTGATAAAGTGTTTAACTCGATCACCAAACGCGTTGAAACAGACTGAAGCATAGTTAACGAATGCATCAATGGTCTCTTTGTTTACCCAGCCACCTTTCCTCTCAAGAGGTAAAGGCAAGTCCCAGTGGTACAGAGTCACGAAAGGGACTATTCCATACTTTAAGCACTCATCGATAACAGCGTTGTAGAAATCAATCCCTTTTTGATTGACTTCACCAACACCATTAGGAATGACGCGTGGCCAAGAAATGGAGAAACGGTAAGACTCAAGTCCCATTTCCGCCATGAGCTTTATGTCTTCTTTGAAACGGTGATAATGGTCGATAGCGACGTCACCCGTTGTACCTTCAAAGGTTTTCCCCGGGATTTTTACAAACTCATCCCAATTGCTTAAGCCTTTGCCATCGATGTCGATCGCACCTTCTATTTGATAGGCAGCCGTCGCCGCACCAAATAGGAAATCATTGGAGAACTTCATAATTATACCTAGATAAAAGTGAAGGCTTGGGACGCCCAGTCCCAAGCTCATTAGACGTTATGCTGTATGTTCGTTGATTAGAGCGTGATACCAGTGGAAGCTCGCTTTTTTGGAGCGCTTTAACTCCTTAAGGTCAAACTCCTCTCGATCCACGTGGATAAAACCATACCGCTTGCTACAGCCCTGATGAGTACTCACAAGATCAATCGCTGACCACGGGCAGTAACCAAAGACATCCACACCATCACTAATAGCCAACTGCACTTGATCGATGTGCTGCTGGAGATACTTAATGCGGTAGCTATCATCGATACTGCCGTCTTCTTTAACTTTATCAAAAGCACCAAGACCGTTTTCTGTCACGATTAGAGGAAGGCGGTAACGCTCGTAGATATCACGCATCGTTGTGCGGAAACCTACAGGATCAATCTCCCAACCGAACTCATTCTTAACTAGATATGGGTTGTCCGTGCCTCGGTATGCGCCAACTTCGCCGATGGTAATCTGCTGGTCGCCCGTCGGATTTATATCACTAACATCACCAGTGCTTTGTGCCACCGTTTGTGAGTTGTAGTAGTTAAACGCGATAAAATCAGGCTTCGCTTTGGCCATGATTTCCATATCGTTTGTTTCGATATCGGGTGTTGCATCCTTTTCCTTCAGGAAAGCCATAACTGTTGCGTTGTAATGGCCATGCACTGCCATATCGAGATAGAGCCAGTTTCTGATTGCTGCAAATGTGTTTGCGGCAAGTACATCTTCCGGCTTGGAAGATGCTGGGTAAATCGCTGAAATATTTGGAGCTGGGCCAATTTTCGCTTCAGGTAGCATGTCATGACATAGCACCATTGCTTTCGCTTGAGCTAACAGCATGTGGTGATTTTGTTGGTAGAGATCTTTCATTGGATTCTCACCACTGACGCTCTTCGTACCGATAGCGTCACCATGTAGAATCATCATGTTCTGTTCATTGATGGTCAGCCAATATTTGACTCGATCGCCATACAGTTCAAACAACGTTTTACAGTAGAGCTCAAAAGCATTTACCGTATCTCGATTAGACCAACCACCTTTTTCTTGTAGTGCATAAGGAAGGTCAAAATGATAAATAGTCAAAATCGGTTCAATATCGTGCTTAATTAGCTCGTCGATTAAGTTGTTATAGAACTCAACGCCTTTTTGATTAATCTCGCCATCACCATTAGGGAAGATACGAGTCCATGCAACGGAAAAACGGTATGCCTTTAGGCCTAACTCTGCAAATAGCGCGACGTCTTCCTTGTAGTGATGATAGTGATCACTGGTTACTTTAAAATCTGTGGTTCCTTCGACCACCGGTGCCATATCAATAACAGATGGACCTTTACCATCTTCGTTCCACGCACCTTCTACTTGATAAGCCGAGGTTGAAGCGCCCCAAAAAAAAGACTTTGGAAATGGACTTAAATTACTAGGTTTCATTTTTATACTCTTATTATTGTAATTTACGATGAATATTGATGAGTTCTTCAATCAGCTCACGAGCAAGCATTGCGGTCATAATGTGGTCTTGCGCATGCACCATGATCAGGTTGACCGGCACTTTACCTTCACCTTCATCCAAGCCTATAAGCTCTGTTTGTACTTTGTGGGCGCGTTTTGATGCTTCAGTCGATTGAGTTAGCAGCGAATCCACTTCGTCCCAATCGCCTTTTTTGGCGTTTTGGAGTGCTTGCATTGCCAGACTTTTTGATTCACCAGCGTTGATGATCAGCTCCATTACGGTTGCTTCTAGTTCCATGAGAAATCCTTAATTGTTTCTTATTAGAGTGGCGCGGAGCCACTCTGTTTGTAGGGTAATAGGTGTCGGATTAAGCGTAGCTTTGCTCGCCGGCTGGTTTGCCTTCTTCTTCGGAGGTCTCCATCGCTTTTTCTTCTGCAAGCAGCTGTTTTTCATAAATCTTGAAGAATGGGTAGTAAACGACGAGGTTAATACCAAGCAGAACAAAGACCAGTACCGCATTGTTCAGTTGCCAACCTGCGCCCCATGCTGCTCCAACAGGCGCTGGCGCTGTCCAAGGAACCAGAGATACCATTTTTCCAATCCAGTCCATGCTCGTTGCGAAGTAAGCAATGATTGCATTGATCATTGGCGCGCCGACGAATGGGATGAACATAATTGGGTTCATCACAATTGGAGAGCCGAAAATCACAGGTTCGTTGATGTTAAATACTGCTGGAGCAAAACTTAGTCGACCAATCGTCTTCAGGTGTGCCGATTTACTCTTCAAGTAAAGTAGAACCAGAGCAAAGGTTGCACCTGAACCACCAAGAACGATAAAGAAGGTCCAGAAAGGTTCGATGAAAACATGAGGTAGTGCTGTACCTGCCGCTAATGCTTCTTGGTTTTGCCCAAGGTTGTAGAGCCAGAATGGCGCCATGATGCCACTGACAATGGCAGAACCATGGATACCTGCAAACCACAATGTGTGACCCACCAACACCGCTAATAAGATAGCTGGCAATGTATCGGATGCTGAAACCAAAGGCTGGAACAGAGCCATAATCGCACCCGGCAGTAGCATGTCGAAGTTGCTCTGAATCGCCAAGTTCAGTGTAGATTGTCACGATAACAATCATCGCAGGAATCAACAGATTGAATGATTGACGGATCTTATCTGGCACCTGCTCTGGCATTCTAAAACCGATGTTTTTCACTTTAAGGAAGCGAGTCAATTCAGTAACAAATATCGCAACTAGAATTGCGGTAAAGATACCGGTACCACCAAGATATGCGGCTGATAAAGCACCATCTTTCATCGGGGCTGCAACCAAAAGGAATGACATCAGCGACAACATTGCGGTTGGCATAGCGTCAAGTTTGTAGCTTTGAGCTAGGTTATAGGCAATACAGGCAGATATGTAGCAGGACATGATCCCCATACTCATATTGAAAGGCGTCATGATTTCATCAAAGTAGCTTGATGACAGACCGACCCACAATTTACCTATCGCGAATGTCGTATCCTCCGTAAATGGAGGGAACGCAAATACCAAAAGGAACGAACCAACAATCATGAATGGCATCGCGCCAATAAAACCGTCACGGATTGCACAAACGTGTTTTTGAGTAGCCAAGCGACCTGCTATTGGCGTCAAAGTATTTTCTAAAAAGTCGAATAACGCTTTCATCGTACCCTCCTTGGTTATCGATTTAACATCGCGATTGCATCATTAAGAATCTTTTCACCCTTCATCATTCCGTAATCCATTTGGTTCATGACGGCGATAGGCTTGTTGACGGCATCGGCTTTTTCTTTGAAATCATTGAGCTTGTATTTGATTTGTGGACCCAGTAACACACAGTCAAAGTTTGGAAGATTGCCTTCAAACTCCTCAAGTCCAACTGCTTCAATATGAGCTTCAATACCTTTTGCGGATGCAGATTGCCTCATCTTGCTAACAACCATGCTTGTAGACATTCCAGCAGCGCAGCACAATAAAATTTTAACCATGACCTAATTCCTTTTTCTTCTATAAATTTTTCTGCCTGTAGTAAGGCGTTGTAGAGTACGAGAGAAAATGTAACCGGTTTCAGAAACCGTTTACAGAAACCGGTTACATTTGTGTGAGAAAACTCATAAAATAGTGCTAGCCAATGAATATTTTGATGAACAAGGTCACATTTGCGTCGCTATTTTGTTCGATTTTTTAATCCAGTGTGATTAAGTAGACGCTAGGGTATTTTTCTCTACTCTATATTTTTATGATAATATACAAACACTTACTATTAACTAGATGTGGGTAAACAAGCGATGAAAGGGCTAGAATGAGCACCATTGTTGATGTCAGCAAACTCGCTGGAGTATCAAAAGCAACTGTCTCTCGTGTGATCAATGGCACAGGACAGGTGAAGCAATCTACAAAAGATAGTGTTTTTGCCGCAATGGAAGAATTGGGGTACAGACCCAATCGCACCGCACAAGCGCTCGCAACAAATAAAACCGACACAATTGCGTTGGTTTTATCAAACTATGACAGTGCTAGATGGGGGACACTTCTACATCAAGTATCCATTCAAGTTCAGCAAGCCGGAAAAACGCTGACTGTGATTGATGGTATGAACGATCCACAACATGAGTATGAAGTTATTAGGCAAAGTGAAGGTCAATGTGACGCTATCTTGCTCTACAGCCGTACCTTGACGGACGATCACATTCAGGAACTCGAATCGAAGCTGTCAACGCCGTTGGTCGTGCTGAATCGAGTCTCGACAAAAGGCAACTATCACTCGGTATCCATCGATCAGTTTCAGCTGATTCATACTGCAATGCAGCATTTGATATCCAACGGACACAAAAGTATCGCGTGTATCACAGGTCCAATTGATAACCCTACCGGGAAAGCTCGAATTGAGGGATATAAACACGCACTACATGCATCGAAGCTGCCTTATAACCCGTCTTTGGTGCAATCAGGTGATTACCATATTCGAAGTGGCTATGAAACGTGCCAAAAACTCATGGGACTGAGTGTGAAGTTCACAGCGATCATTGCATTTAATGACAATATGGCACTCGGAGCAATCAAGGCTCTAGCTGAGCAAGGGATTAGTGTCCCCGATCAAGTCTCAATTATCGGTGTAGACAATGACCCTCACGGAGAGTTTTCAACACCCGAATTATCAACGGTTGAACTGCCAATTGAAGAGATGGCCAAGCACGCTGTGAAGTTAGCCTTGCAACTTCGTGATGAAGCTTTGCCCTATGAACCGAAAATATTTCAGGGTAATTTGCTTAATCGAAACTCTGTCATTCCTTTCCATGCAAACAAAGCGTGGTTAAGTTTTTAGTTCGCGGCACCATTTTGGCTGACTTATTTGAGCAGGCCAATGAAGGTCATGTTTAATGATCTTCTAGTGAAAATCCACCTCGGAAAAGTGCGTTGCCGAGTTGCTTTGTAGCTTTTAAACGCAATCAAAGCTTCTCACTTTCGTAAATATTTCAATTGTACTCCTCACAATTAAGCGCCCAACTAGGTTGAGCGCTTAACAATCATATAATCAAAGAGTTAATCCACATCGTTAAGCTGAATCACAAGCTTACCGAAGTTTTTGCCTTCTAGCAGACCAATAAACGAATCCACCGTCTGATCCATTCCTTTCACTAAGTGCTCTTTGTACTGCATCTTGCCTTCCATTAGCCACTGACTCATTTGCGCAGCAAACTCATCATAGCGGTGAGCGTAGTCGTCAAAGATAATGAAGCCTTGCATCTTAATGCGTTTGATTAGCAGTGTAGCGACCAGTGCAGACATGCGATCTGGGCCTTCTGGCAAGCTTGTTGCGTTGTACTGGGAGATAAGCCCACATACAGGAATACGCGCACCAGTGTTAAGAAGTGGCATTACCGCATCAAACACCTTGCCACCGACATTTTCAAAGTAAACATCGATGCCTTGGTCACATGCATTGGCAAGTTGCGCGGCAAAGTCATCTGCTTTGTGGTCAAGACAAACATCGAAACCCAACACGTCTACTGCGTGGCGACATTTCTCTTCACCACCTGCAACGCCTACTACTTTACAACCTTTAAGCTTCGCAATTTGACCTACGGTTGCGCCCACAGGTCCTGTTGCTGCGGCCACTACAACGGTATCACCCGCTTTTGGTGCGCCAATATCTAACAGACCCATGTAAGCGGTAAAGCCAGGCATACCCATGATGCCCAATGCGTATGAAGCGTTCATTGGCGTTTTACCTAGTTTAACTAGGCCTTCACCATTTGAGATCCCGTAGTCTTGCCAACCGGTGTAAGCAAGCACCCATTCGCCTTCTTCAAACTGAGCATGGTTAGATTGCTCTACACGACACACAGTCGCACCTACCATGACTTCATCGATCGCTACCGGTTCTGCATACGATTCACTGTCGCTCATTCGGCCACGCATATAAGGATCTAATGAGAGATAGATGGCCTTAAGTAGCATTTCACCTTCCTGAGGCTGCGGAATATCAACTTGCTCTAGGCGAAAGTTTTCTTGTGTCGGTGCGCCGACAGGGCGAGAGGCTAAAACAATTCTTCTGTTGTTCTGTGACATAAGGGTTCCCTTTTAATATTAGACCAGTCGTCTAGTCATCATTTCTAAAAAAACCTGCTTTCCTGTTGCTATAGCATAGACAGAATTTAAGCAGGTGTTTTTGTTTATCGCTTAAGCAGTGACTGTGTCGCTGCCAAAGCTAGTTCGAGTTGTTGCGTATTTTGACTGAGTTTGCTTACTAAACTGGCTCCGAGCCATTGCTGGTAAACAATGCTCGCGGTGATTTGGCTATCTTGTGAGGCAATAGAGCCGTCAGCAATACCTTGCTCAATGCAGTCAGCGATACTGCTCACAATCTGCTGTGCACCATTGTGAAGAGCTGAACGCATTGGCTCTGACAAGTCTGAAACCTCAGCACCAAGCTTCACCACCAAACACTTATGAGCATTGCAGCGACCATTTTCGACATCCAGCCAACGGGCAAAATAGCCCCTTAAGCGCTCGTAGCCACTTAGCTTGTTATCAGACAAAAAGTCGTTCAATCGCTCTAAGTAGCCTTCGAAGTAGTTAGCTATCAATACTTCACCAAAATGCTCTTTGGATTTGAAATAGTGGTAAAACGAGCCCTTAGGCACATCCGCTGTCTTAAGGAGTTCAGACAGCCCAACCGCCGTAAAGCCTTTTGATAAAATCAGTTCGTACCCGACATCCAAGATATGCTGGCGGGTTTCATTGGTCTTTGCATTCATGGTAGGCATCATGACACACAATTAGACCAGTCGTCTAGTTACTTTTTTGAATTGCGTTTTCATCGTTAGTTAACAAGCTAGCAGAAATCATCTTCTGCTAGCTTGAATTGAAGTAGCGCTTAGCTCACCTGACTACGAATGGTTTCTACATCTTGCTGATGCTGCTGCGCCTTTGCCTCCATGCTTTGCAGTTCGGTAGCGATACTATGGCTATTTTCCAGTAGCCGATTGGTATCGCGCGCCAGGTTGTCGATGTCTTGAATTGCCGTCGCTATCGACTCGGTTCTTGCTGTTGCATCATGCATATGATCGCCGACCGTTTTAACCACATCAGCAATAGTGTCCATTTGTTCAAACAACGCATTGACGCTAGAGCGAGAGTTATCAAGCGACTGCTGAGTGCTTTTCGCCAGATTTCGTACTTCATCAGCCACGACTGCAAAACCGCGACCGTATTCACCTGCCCTCGCAGCTTCAATACTGGCATTGAGCGCTAGCAAGTTGGTTTGCTCAGCAATCTTGTCAATGATTGAGAGCACGCTACGCAGACTCTCTGCTTCTTTCTCCACGGAGCTAATATTTTGCTGCAAAGCAAAGACCTCACTTTCCAATGAGCGAACCGTGCCACTAAACTGATTGGTATCGGCAGACAAGGCAGATGAGTTACTACCAATATGATCAATGTAGCTGATTGAGTTCTGCGTAAGTTCACTGGACTTATGCGCGACACTCATTGCTTCAATGGAGTCCGTCAGTGAGCGGTCTTGAATACGCATCATTAGCTCATTAGAACGCAGCTTGAGTTGTGAGAAGTAATTGGTATAAGAGGCATAATCAGCACAAATTGGCCGTGGGCTTGCTCTAAACCTTCACTGCGTCGGCTAAAGAAGATCGCACTCAAGGTCTCATTGATGTTGACGCCAAAAAGTTCTCCAAAAGTAGAAAACCCAGCCACAGGTAGCTTGGAAAAGTTGCTCAGTTTATTTAGATCTTGCTATTATTTAGTCGCCTTAAGATACAATCAAATAGAATACCGCCAACCAATTTGTCCTCATTAACCAACTGACGAACAAAGTCCGTATCTGTCTGCTCTACAAATGGCGTCTTGCGCATTAAATGCAGCTCAGTGCCTAAAGGCGTATCACAATAAAAATGCACTTTTCCTTCGGAAATATTAATACTTGCTACCGATCGAACAAAATATTCACCTTTCACTTTTACCGCAAAAGTAAAATCCGTTAATCGTTGTTCTACATGTTCTAAGCTGCAGCGAAAATGGATGGCTAATTCATCAAGAAAGCTCTTTATTTCCATCGTTGATGGAGATAACACACCTTTGACATAGCGAAGGGAAGGATTAGCATCGCCAATAAGCCAAGACCGTCCTGCCGGCTCAAAGTTTTGTGTTTTGAACAACTGAAATTGATAGTCAGGATTAAGTTTAATAAAACACAATAGTGCGTGTTGATGGCGTACTGATGTGCCATCATGAAACGGCGCACTATCAAAATTCAAACTTCCCGCAGAGGTGCCGCCAACAAAAGGGATCGGAAACCTACCCGACTGATAAACCGCTTCCATCAACCAGTTTTCACTGTTAGTTAGTCCATTGACCAGTGTCATAGAAAAGCTGTCTGTTGGATCTAGAGGAAAAGCTAATCGTATGTTTTCAAGCTGTTTTTCAATATCTTGAACACGGCTAGAAGGTTGAAAATGACTGACACCGCTTTGAATATCATCACAAGGAAGAGGCACAGTGTGAGTATCAACATCACTGATTAGTGCTTTGGAAAAAACTTGCAACACCATAGTTTGCGTTTGACCCGTCGCGAGATAGAGATCGTCATGAGTAGAAGAAAGTTCTCCTGCTGTCGAAGTTAGAATCAACTGGCCGTCGACTGCTCTACTGAGTAAACGATGAATATGATTGAGGTCGTGACCATGGGGGACAAAGCCAATACCTAGTGCTGGCTTATTTCCGTTAAACAGTAGTCCCGATGGCTCGAACGACGACAGTGCCGCTGTATCAAGATTGATAACCTTTACCACTTCCTCATTCATCGGTTGACTAGTCTCTATGTTTTTTTTCCTAAAATTGAACAACATTCCATTCCCTAAAATACAGCGCAGCAAACAGGCCACAAATCATATTAATATTTTTGATATTAAGGCACCTTAAATATAAGACAAGCAGTTAATAAAAGTAATTCTTTTACCGTATGGATTAGATTCTTTACTGTTATTAAACATATCATTCCATATATTTATTTTTAAAATAGCCTTGGCAACTTTAAATTTGCGACCGAACTTTAACCAAAATTAATTACCATACGATTACTAGAACAAGTTTTAATCACAACTTAATATTCGAGCATTATTTGTTATCAAATATCAGCTATTAGCACCCAAACCATCACACTTAGATATGAGATCACCACCACCAATTAGACAGGGGAGTTGCTTTTAGTACCTATGATTGGCATAGTCGCAAGATAGAACGGAAGATGGGTCTAAGGAACGGATTATGATTACACTACTTGGTCGATGGGCGGTCGTTGCGCTCGGCGTTATGGCATTGGCTGCATGTACAGAAGTTGGCAGCGAAGCGTGGTGCCAAGATATGCAAGAAAAGCCGAAAGGCGACTGGACTGCGAACGAAGCTAGCGACTACGCTAAGCACTGTATTTTCAAATAAGTTTTTGCGAGGCATGTCCAACTAGTAGTTTGATATGCCTCACTTTTCTCACTCTTCAATCATAACTTTCTCGCATTTTTTCCTACATAACTCGATCGCTGCTACATTTTTTACTTCCAACCACGCGCGGGCTATCTTTTTAGACTAGGAGTACTAAAACCGACCGCGATGATGCGATAGCATTAACCTTTATGAACGTCATGTCATAGAGGCTAGTTATGAAGCTCAACAATATAAGTATAAAAACCAAACTCCAATTCCTTGTTATCCTTTCCGCACTATTAATGCTCTCATTGGGCATTTTTAATGTTTACCTTCAGCAAAGTCAGCAACTTGCCGAGCGCGAAAATAAGCTTAACGCTCAGGTAGATGCAGTCGTGTCTCTTATCAATTACTACCGCAATCAACCCACTCTAAGTCAAGAACAAGCACAGGCCGCTGCTGCTCAAGCCATCAATGCAATGCGATATGATGAGAGCAACTATTTTTGGATTACCAACAGTCAAAATAAACTGCTGCTGCATCCCCTTAGGTCTGAGTCTATCGGCAATGATATGAGCAACATCGTCGACGGTGCTGGGAAGCATCACTGGCGAGAAATGTCATCGATAGCCAACACCCAAAGTTCAGGGTTTCTCGACTACACGTGGTTGTCTCCACAGGGTGAACTCAAAGACAAAATCTCGTATGTTGCGCATATCCCTCAGTGGGATTGGATCGTAGGATCTGGACTGTTTGTTTCTGATATCAAAGAAGACTTCATCACGCAGGTGATTAAGCAAATAGCATTCACACTTGGTTGTGTCTTAATACTGATGATTGCGAGCTTTGTCATCGGCAACAACATCGTTAACCCAATACAACGACTGCTGAGCGACCTTAAACGTATGGCGGAAGGCGATTTAACGGCGGATCTGTCTCAAGCACGCAAAGATGAAGTTGGGCAGTTAAGTCAAGGCCTAAACGACATGCAAAGCACCATACGAGACACGCTTTCCGCGGCAACGCTAACGGCCAGCACAGCGAGTCGTCTCTCGGAAAGTATCGCATCGACAAGTGAAGAGACGGCGCAAAGCTTAGACTCACAAAATGCTCAGCTCGAACAGCTTTCTACTGCGATGAATGAGATGTCTGCCACCATCAATGATGTGGCCAACAATGCGGAGCAAAGTGCAGAGAAAACCAGTGGTGCAGCGCAGCACGCAACCACCAGCAGCGCGAGCATGGATTCTACCTTGAGGAAGTCTCCGCTATATCCATCGCCATTGAAGAAAGCACACATTTGATGGCAGAATTGAAGCTAGGTGTGGACAACATAGGTGATGTGGTCGGAGTCATTCAAGAAGTCTCCGAACAAACCAATCTACTGGCACTCAACGCCGCTATTGAAGCCGCAAGAGCAGGCGAACAAGGCCGTGGATTTGCTGTCGTCGCAGACGAAGTGCGCAGCTTGGCAAGTCGAACGCAGCAATCTACCAATCAAGTTCAAACCACCATCAATGAGCTCCTGGAAAAAACCGGTGAGGTGGTAGGTGTAATGGAGCAAAACAACGCCAGCATCAGTGCAAGCGTGTCAGCAGCAAGCAATACCAAGACAACCTTAGAATCTATGGTTGATGACCTCAATGGAGCGAATGACATGGTCGCACAGATAGCCGCAGCCGCGGAGCAACAAAGTATGGTCTCTAACGAAATGAGTGAAAATGTCACCACCATTCACTTATCCGCACGTGAGATCAATCAAGCCAGTAATCAGCTTGCCTCACAAACCCAAGAAATGGCCGTCGCTGCCGAAGAGCTGAAACAGCAACTGACTTATTTTAGACTCGCGTAACGACTTTAAACTCGCGTAAAGCTATCTGTAACCCAAGTAGTGAGCAAGTTAGATAGAAAGAAAAATGCCGGCCTCTAAAATTGGAGGCCGACATCGAAACTCGCTACTTAAAGTACATTCGCCGCTTGGGGAATTTCCATAAGATAAACAGTCCCCAAAGGGTGAAAAACACCTCAGTGATCAAGTAGATCTGCATGGTATCGTTGGGCTGGGTTTCAGCGATGATGCCCATTGTACGAGTCACCGCCATCAGCCCTGCCAGCAAAGTAGCCGAGATAACCGAGAGCTTGAGTGTCTCTTGTTTTAGCACCAAAAGCGCAAGAATGATCCCCACAGCAGCCATCATACCGCCGTACGTTGCTCTCACGTCAATGGCCGCTGAATAGGAAAACAGCGCACTGTCTGTCACCCGTTCAAACAAGGTACTCGGAGAAAGGGAAAACAGCACGCCATAACCCAAAAATACCAGTGCCGTTATCCAAACCATCAATTTTGCTTGAAACATAGAGGTCCTGCGTATCGCGTGTTATAGCAAAAGTGTAAGCCAGAACCGTCACTTATGTGCAACTTTGACGGTGTAATTAAAACCGAAACCTCAGATTCTTAACTATGAAACTCCAACATACCTTCAGTTAAGATGAAATCGATGATCGTATCGAGACCTTTGCTTTCCTTAAGATTGGTAAATACAAACGGCTTAGTTGGTCGCATACGCTGTGTGTCTTGCTCCATAACCTCTAATGACGCACCTACATAAGGCGCAAGGTCTATCTTGTTAATAACCAGCAAGTCAGAGCGAGTAATACCTGGGCCACCTTTACGTGGAATTTTCTCCCCTTCTGCAACATCAATCACATAGATAGTGAGATCCGCAAGCTCCGGCTAAAAGTCGCACTCAGGTTATCACCGCCGCTTTCAACAAACACCACATCGAGGTTTTTGTGGCGTTTAGCCAACTCTTCAACGGCAGCCAAGTTCATCGAGGCATCTTCACGAATCGCCGTATGTGGGCAGCCACCGGTCTCAACACCTATGATGCGATCCGGTTCGAGCGCTTCTGCTCTGGTAAGGATTTTTGCATCCTCTTGGGTGTAAATATCGTTCGTCACAACCGCGATATGGAGCTTATCTCGAATCGCTTTACACAACACCTCAAGCAAAGCCGTTTTACCTGAGCCTACTGGGCCACCAATACCAATGCGCAGTGGCTGTTTATAACTGTCCGTTGTATTTGTCATGTTTCTATTTCTTCCTTTGTTTTGTCACTCTTAGCCTCTTAGCTTTAAAGAGGCAGCTCATCATTTGCTGCCTCGTCATTAGGCTAAGAGCGGAATAGTCTTGTGTACTGTGTTTCGTGAAGGCTACTGGCAATCGACACTGAAGGGGTAAAACTGCCAATCATCCAATCTTCCGTTTGTTGCTCTATCTCTAGTGCTTTTGAAAACTGATCCGAGAGGTGGATCAATGCCAGCTGCCCATCGGTTTGCCCAAGCGGTACCAGCTTTACACCAGCCATCACCAAGTTCTCAGCCCAGCTCCACAAGTACCCCTTCTTTAGCTCTTTGACATCAATGTGCCAATGCACAGCAGCCACACATAAACCAAGTAGCTGGTTGGGTAAATAGTCATCTAGCTCAATACCATCGACTCGAATATCTAAGCGACTCAGCAGTGTGTTGAGCGCAAGGCCACGCTGCTTTTCCTCAGTGCGTAACTCTTTCGTTTCTCGGCTACTAAAAAGCTGCTCACAAAGATCGTGTATCGCCGCTGTCTCACCCGTTTGAATCGCTCGATACAATCGGTCAATAATCGGCAGCTCCAACGTGGCGACACTGCTAAACAGCATGTTCGCTAGCCACTCCTCCATCGAAGCACGGTTTTTCACCCACCCCGCTTCGACCGCCCATTCAAGCCCTTGAGAGTAAGTAAAACCACCAATAGGGAGAGAAGGGCTAATAAGTTGAAATAGCCGATAGCTAGAGACATCGTTGTCGGTACTGGGCGTTAGAGCGCTATCAACAGCGGTATTGGCTCGTAATGTCATAGGCTAGGCTGCCAGTAAAAACAGTGAGCTTGCTGCAGCAACACCGACCGACATCCAACGAGATGCTACGCGGCTACCAACTTGTGTGCCTAGAACCATTAATGCCGTAGCGCCAATGCCCATGCCTAGTGAGAACTGACCTAGCGTACCTTCTGCTTCAACGCCGTGCGCATAGCCATGGAAGAACATCATTCCGATACAAAGTCCGACCGCAAGTTTTACCATCTTCTGTGACGCGCTAAATGCATGCCAAATAGCAGCGCTAACCACAAATAGAGACGCAACGATCGCCGTTTCAACACCACTGACAAGTCCAAATGTGCTACCTACAAGCAATCCCAACATTAGAGTGATAAGAGCACCAACAACCAAACCGATTTTCTGCGCTTTTGTTGCACTCAGACAGCCCACTAAAAGACCGAAAGCAAGCAACATGATAAGGTGATCCACGCCAGTTACTGGGTGCAATAGCCCGCTAGAAAATGCTGTAGATTCATGACCAGGGTGAGCCAGAACCGTCATAGGCGCAAATACGAGAGAGCTAAGTGTTGCGAATTTGAGGAATGTTGTTTTCATTGAATTTTCCTTTTCATTTTGTTTTTTTAATAATCAGACGATTTGATATCGTCTTAAATTTGCTGCAGCGAATTAATGGTGATGGTGATGACCGCCACTTTTGCCACCATACGCACCGCCTTCAGGCTCAAATGGTGCCATTTCTGAAGTGACTTCGGCGCCTAGCCCTTCAACCATCTCATCCAACACATGATCGTGCTGATAGCGAACCCAGCCGAACTCGACTTGAAGGGGCACATGACGGTTACCTAAGTGATAGGCAACGCGCGTCAACAAGTGCAGATCACTGCAATAAACGGATGACACTTGCTCTGGCGCGGCTTTCACCTCAATGACCAATCCACATTTACTTTTGAGCTGCTCTCCGCCTCGTAGAATGTGACCTCTTGGTAGAAACAGCCCAGCATCACGACCATCATCAAGCATGACCTTGAGGCGGCTCTTGATACGACTGTCGATTGGCAGACTTAAAAATGCGTGCGGCTGTGGCGTTAACTCTTGGGTTATTTCTATTAATTCAATCACTATTGTTGTCCTCTAAAACTGTCTATAACTTCACTAAAACAAGAAGTAGCGCTGAGCCATTGGCAGTACTTCTGCTGGTTCACACACCAGCAACTCACCGTCCGCACGGACTTGATAAGTTTGAGAGTCCACCTCGATGTTGGGCTGCCAATCATTGAGCTTCATATCCGCTTTACTAATGGTTCGACACTGCTTGGCAACACCAATCAAACTGCCTAGACCGAGCTGTGAAGCAATATCTGCGTCCGCGGCAGCTTGGGACACAAACAGCATGGATGTGTTTTGTGATGCTTTACCATAGCTGCCAAACATAGAACGGTAATGTACTGGCTGCGGTGTCGGGATCGATGCATTGGGATCGCCCATAGGCGCCATCGCGATCATGCCACCTTTCAGTACAACGCTTGGTTTTACGCCAAAGAAAGCGGGTTTCCAGAGTACTAAATCGGCGAGCTTCCCAACTTCAATCGAGCCAATCTCATGTGCCATGCCGTGAGTAATCGCAGGGTTAATGGTGTACTTGGCGACATAGCGCTTGAGTCGGAAGTTATCGCTGTAACTTGAATCTTGTTTGAGGCTCCCGCGCTGCACTTTCATCTTGTGAGCAGTTTGCCAAGTGCGGGTAATTACCTCACCGACACGTCCCATCGCTTGCGAGTCAGAGGCAATCATGGAAAACGCGCCTAGGTCATGAAGGATGTCTTCTGCGGCGATGGTTTCGCGGCGAATACGGGACTCAGCAAACGCTACATCTTCTGCAATCGATGGTGATAAATGGTGACACACCATCAACATGTCGAGATGTTCATCACTGTGTTGACCGTGTATGGTCTCGTTGGGTTAGTAGAGGATGGCAGCACATTGGATTCACCAGCGGCTTTGATAATATCTGGAGCATGCCCCCCACCCGCGCCTTCCGTGTGGTAGGTGTGAATGACTCGGTCGCCTATAGCGCCCAGTGTCGATTCCACAAAACCAGATTCGTTAAGCGTATCGGTATGAATGGCAACCTGCACATCCATTTCATCGGCAACGGTTAAACAAGTATCAATAGAAGCCGGTGTTGTGCCCCAGTCCTCATGCAGTTTGAGACCTACTGCCCCAGCTGTTATCTGCTCACGTAATGCCTCGGGTTGACTAGCATTACCTTTACCAAGCAAACCGAAATTCATAGGAAATTGATCCAAGGATTCAAGCATGCGGTGCATGTTCCAAGGACCCGGCGTACACGTTGTCGCATTGGTGCCTGTATTTGGCCCAGTGCCGCCACCAATCATAGTCGTGACGCCAGATGCTAACGCTTCTTCAATTTGTTGAGGACAAATAAAGTGAATATGGGAGTCAATGCCACCAGCGGTCAATATTGAACCTTCTCCCGCTAACACTTCGGTACCGGGACCAACGATGATATCAACACCAGGCTGTATGTCCGGGTTTCCCGCTTTGCCTAGTGCTTGAATACGCCCATTTTTCACTGCGACGTCTGCTTTGATAATGCCCCAGTAATCAAGAATCAATGCGTTGGTAATAACAAGGTCTGGTGTTTCCGCGCTTGGACGCTGACTTTGTCCCATCCCGTCACGAATGACCTTACCACCACCAAATTTAACTTCGTCACCATAGACGGTGAGATCTTTTTCAACTTCTAACCAAAGTTCTGTGTCAGCTAAGCGGACTCGATCCCCTACTGTGGGACCAAACATCTCGGCGTATGCCTGTCTGGATATCTTCGCCATTATTCTTCCTTGTTGTTTTTAGATTGGCGTTTTGTTTGCAAAGCGACATTAACTAGCGCAATGCTTGCCTAACGTCAGTATCAGACGTTAAAGCGTTCCCATAACTTTGCCTTGAAAACCGTAGACTTCGCGTTTACCTGCAAACGCGACTAACTCAACCGTTCGAGACTGTCCTGGCTCAAAACGTGTGGCAGTACCTGCAGGAATGTTGAGACGAAAACCGCGAGTGAGTTCTCGGTCAAAGCTTAAGGCGTTATTGACCTCGAAGAAGTGGTAATGAGAGCCAATTTGTACTGGGCGGTCACCGAGATTTTCTACCTTCACAGACACCGTTTCTCTGCCAACATTGAGCTCAATATCGCCTTTGGCGGTTTCAACCAGCCTGGCACGAAGCCCGTGTATTGTTTTGATGAACCTGCCATGTCACCTCCTAATTCAGTTAAATGAGTTTTTAAACATCAGCTTCTTAAACAATAGGTTCATGGACAGTCACCAATTTGGTGCCGTCTGGAAAGGTGGCTTCAACTTGAACATCGGGGATCATTGAGGGTACGCCCTCCATGACATCTTCGGTGGTAAGTAATGTGCGGCCAAAATCCATGAGTTCCGAAACGGTCTTGCCTTCTCTAGCGCCTTCTAAAATGGCGCTAGAGATCAAAGCAACGGATTCTGGGTAATTAAGTTTTAAGCCTTTGTCTTTGCGCTGCTTAGCGAGCATGCCAGCGCAAAAGATCAGAAGTTTGTCCTTCTCTCTTGGGGTCAATTCCATTGATAAGCCTTATTGTCGATTCTATTTGTTGGTTCAGGTTGCCCAAATCCTAGGTGGGTAAGGACATTCGCCCGTCCAATGCTCTCTCGCCGCCTGCCAAACCTGTTGGAAGCAATCTAAGATCACTTCGCTCCAGTTACCTAACGCACGAATTACAAGCAAATTTTCTAACTGGCTCGCAGCGATAACCACTGCACCTTTTTTGTTGTCTTGCTGCATGTTAGTGAGCAAGCTCTGTACCAACTGGCTAAAATCTTCGTCATCAATTGAAATATACAATGTCCCCATCATTTGATAGTCAAGAAGTCCTTTATTTTTCAGAAGGTTATCTTCACCTTTAACATTCAAGCCTTCTGTCAACAGTCGCTTTCCATCAAGGTAAATCTCTGTTTTCCCTACCAAATGGCCAGAGCTAAATCCCTCATTTAGTGCAGGACGACCAAAACAGTGCATCTCCCAGCCCAAAAATTGTGCACCGGTTTCTAAATGCACCTCGGTATCCATACGCACATGAGCATCTGGGAAAAAGATGTTTTCTTGAGGCAACCACTCAAGCCGAGAGTCTTTTTCCACCTTAAGGATCTGACGCTGTTTGGCGTATTTAGTTTCTGAGCGATAGAACTTGGTGGCACCAGGCGTCGTTATGAGTACCTGCGCTCCGCGCTCTGCTATCGCCCTGATCTGCAATGTATCACCGCCAACTACGCCACCCGGTGGATGGAGTAAATAGGTATGACACGGATTCCCTTCGGGATAGAGCGGCCGCTGAATCGCGAGCGGCCCTTTCTGTGAACGGTGCTTAAGCACCGTTTTATCGCCTCGGTTAACAAATCCAAGATCGAGTGTCGCTTTCCAGCCAAACTCGGTTTGTGCATCAATAACCTGTCCAAGGCCTAGATGCGGCTCAACATGTGTTTGTGCAGCTGCCGTCATACCGTCAAATACTCCTTAATGAGTCCATCATTCAGTGCCGACATTTCCCCTTCAGCGACTTGGCGACCTCGGTCGAGAATGCAGAATTGATCACCCACTTTTCTCGCAAATGGGAGCTTCTGCTCAACCAATAACACCGTCAGACCCAACTTCTCATTAAGCATTCGGATGATGTCACCGATTTCCTGGACAATGTTTGGCTGGATGCCTTCGGTTGGCTCATCAAGGATCAACAGCTTCGGATTGACCACCAAAGCACGGCCAATTGCCAGTTGCTGCTGCTGACCTCCCGATAGATCGCCACCTCGGCGATGAAGCATCTCTTTTAGCACAGGGAACAGATCGAAAATGAACTCTGGGATCTTACGATCGCCCTTAGCTCGAATCGGAAGACCCACTTCTAGATTCTCTTGCACCGTTAGCATTGGAAAAATCTGCCTACCTTGAGGCACATAGCCAATGCCCATTCGTGGACGAGACTCAGCATCGTGCTTCAACAAGGACTCGCCATGGAGCTGAATATCGCCGCTCTTAACTTTGACTAAACCCATGATGCACTGGAGTAGCGTGGTTTTACCGACACCATTGCGTCCCATGAGCACGGTACATTTACCTTCAGGGATCGACATATCAAGATCCCACAAGGTGTGGCTTTCACCATAAAACTGATTGAGTGATTGAATCTGTAACATGCTATTCCCCTAGATAAACCTGTTTAACTTCCGGATGCGACTGAACCTGATCCATGGTTCCTTCGGCCAGCACATGACCTTGGTGTAGCACGGTCACATGGCTTGCAATGGAACGAACAAAGTCCATGTCGTGCTCAACCACCACCACGGAATGTTTGCCGGCGAGCGAGTTAAGCAGCTCCGATGTTCTGTCCATTTCTTGATGTGTCATCCCTGCCACTGGCTCATCGACCAATAACAGCTTAGGGTTTTGCATCAGTAGCATGCCGATCTCTAGCCACTGCTTTTGTCCATGAGAAAGATTCCCTGCATTTAAAGCGGCATTGTCTTTTAAGTGGATAAGCTCAAGTACCGATTCCAACTTGTCTTGCTGCTCGCCAGACAAAGACGCGGTGTAAGTTCCCCACACACCACGAACGCCCGACATGGCAAGCTCTAAGTTCTGCCAAACGGTTAGACATTCAATCACCGTCGCTTTTGAAACTTACGCCCCACCCCTGCGTTGGCAATTTCAGATTCATTCATCTTGAGCAAGTTAATGTTTGATCCGAGCCAAACCTCACCCGTGTCGGGTTTGGTTTTGCCAGTAATGATGTCCATCATGGTGGTTTTGCCTGCGCCATTAGGTCCGATGATGCAGCGCAGCTCCCCCTCCTTGATATAGAGGTTCAAGTCATTGATGGCTTTAAAACCATCAAAACTCTTATTCACGCCTTCTATATACAAAAGAATATTATGGCGAGTGTCGACAAGAGGATGTTGGTCAGGCTTTAGAAATGAGAACACCTCATCACGCTTGGTAATTTCCTGTACCGAGCTTTTTAGCTGCTGGGCTCTGTGTAATGTCGTCATGCTGTTGCCTCCTTGTCAGACGCCTGAGTAGGTGTAGATCGCTTCTTCATTAGAGCTATTTTGTCTGAAATAAAACCAATCAAACTTCGGGAAATACATGGTCGACAATACAAACAGCCCACCGAGGCAAATAGCCATACTTCAGGAAACTCAACCGTAAACCAGCTCTTGGCGTAGTTGATTACCAGCGCACCGACAATCGCCCCAAACAAAGTGGCTCGACCGCCAAGCGCCACCCACACGACGATTTCAATGGAGTTAAGCGGAGCAAATTCACCTGGGTTGATAATGCCAACTTGAGGGACATAAAGCGCACCCGCGATACCAGCGATGACTGCTGATAAGACGAATATCCATAGTTTGATGCCATCGACGTCATAACCCATGAAGCGTGTTCTTGATTCCGTATCACGGATTGCCATAGATACTCGACCAAGACGACTGCTGATAACGGTTCGACAAACAACGTAGCTAATGACGAGTGCAATTCCCGTTACCACAAATAGAGCAATTTTGGTGGAATCTTGCTGCAGCTATAGCCGAGAATGTCTTTAAAATCGGTCAGGCCATTATTGCCGCCAAAACCCATTTCATTGCGGAAAAACGCCAGCATCAAAGCATAGGTCAGAGCCTGAGTCATAATGGAGAGATAAACACCAGAAACACGGGAGCGAAACGCCAGATAGCCGAACACATAGGCTAATGCACCAGGCACAAGCACAACCATCAGACAAGCGAACCAAAACTGGTCAAAGCCGTGCCAAAACCAAGGAAGTTCCTGCCAATTTAGGAACACCATAAAGTCAGGCAGAATCGGGTTGCCATACACTCCCCTATCCCCAATTTGACGCATCAGATACATACCCATGGCATAGCCACCAAGCGCAAAAAACGCGCCATGGCCTAAACTGAGGATCCCGAGATAACCCCAAACCAGATCGACCGCCAAGGCAAGCATGGCATAGCTCAGATACTTACCCATCAGTGAAATAGTAAATGTCTCAACGTGAAGCGGATGACCCGATGGCAATAGTGTGTTCGCTAGCGGAATCAAGATAACAGCGGCTAAGATCGCTAGGATTGTGAGCTGTCCTCCTTTATCACCACGCATTGCCGCGAGGACAAACGACTTAGATCCAGCACCTGCCGGGTGGCCAGAAGATTGAATTGTTGATTGCATACGTTTTCCTTAACCTTCTGCCGCACGACCGCGCTGTGGGAAGAGTCCACGAGGGCGTTTTTGAATAAACAAAATGATGAACACTAGCACCAAAATCTTGGCAAGAACGGCGCCAGCCCATGGCTCAAGGATCTTGTTAAATAGACCTAGACTCAGTCCAGCAACTAAGGTTCCCCATAGGTTCCCGACACCACCAAACACCACGACCATAAAGGAGTCGATAATGTAAGCTTGTCCCATGTTAGGCCCTACATTGGTCAATTGGGATAACGCCACACCGGCCACACCTGCGACCCCCGAACCCAGCCCAAACGTCATGGCATCGACTCGCTCAGAGCGAATACCCATCGCTCGTGCCATCGCTCTGTTTTGAGACACAGCGCGAACCTGAAGACCGAGTGGTGTTTTCTTTAACACCATGACCAAGCCAACAAACACCATGATGCAGAATAGAATGATGTATAAGCGGTTATAGGTCAGTGACAGCATTGGGTTGATATTCAAAGCACCTGACATCCAATCGGGCGTGCTCACAGAACGGTTAAGAGGAGAGAAAATAGAGCGAACCGCTTGCTGCAAAATCAAGCTGATACCAAATGTTGCCAATAAGGTTTCTAGGGGACGACCATAGAGGTGACGAATGACACTTCGCTCTATCGCAATGCCAACCAAACCAGAGACAATAAACGCCATCGGAATTGATAAGATAAGCGCCATACCAATATTGTTCGGCATAAGTTGCTGCATCACATAAGTGGTGTACGCGCCAATCATAATAAGCTCGCCGTGAGCCATGTTGATAACGCCCATCACGCCAAAGGTAATGGCAAGGCCGATGCCTGCTAGAACGAGTACTGAACCTAGACTCAAACCAAAAAAGACAGTTTCGACACCCGAGTAAAATTTCTGACTCTGCTGATAGCTATCAAGCGCTCGCTCGGCAGCAGCAACGACTCGCTCATCTTTTTCTTTGTCGATAACTTGGTTTAAGGTCTGTAAAACGACAGATTGCTTGTAACCAGATAGGGTCTCTATCGCAGTGATTTTGTCTACACTCGTGTCCCCTGTTAGTGATTGGTCAATCGCCAGCGCTAAGTTAAGAATGTTGAGCACATCGGCATCTTGCTCAATCTCTTTTCTTTGCTGCAGTTTCGCCATGACGGATCATCCGTTTTGCCTAAAAAGGCAGTGACCGCACTTAAACGGATAGAGGGTTCGGAGTTCGATAAACCAAGCGATGCGATTTCTAGGCGAATCATGCCGCGTAGTTTGTTGTTTACTCGAACTTTCTTAAACTGACGAGAGGATTCGATGGCAAGCGTCGTATCATCCCAAGCGCTTTTTGCGGTGGGAGACTTTTTGATGTTGTCTGAAATGTACAAAGCCTGAAACTGCTCACTCTTTTTGTCTTTGACATAATAGAGGTCACCTTCAAGCCAAGCGGTTAATACCGATTTTGCGACTGTTGAAGATTCATTCTCAACAATCCAAGTCATCGCTGACTCTTTTAGAGGGTTGTTTTTTCCTATGAGTGCTTGGGCAAACGTCTCCCTGTCACTTACGCTAGCCAACGCGAAGTGCGTACTCAAAACAAAGAACACCACGACTTTCAATATCTGAATTATGGTTTTCATGAAATGCGTCCTTTTGGCTGCCAGAGCCTGACGTGAACTCCGGCAGAAATAAAAAGGCGCCTCAGCCCTTTGAGGAAGGAACGGGAGAGGCACCGAGTAACGAGGATTTATTGTGCGCTACCTGAGCATTTGCCTGTCTCTACGTTGAATGCGCCACATGAGAATGGCTTCGCCCAGCTTGAGTAAAGCTTGGCCGATTCAGGTAGGTAGTTAGACCAAGCATCACCCGCGACTAGACCCGTGGTCTCCCAAACAACGTCAAACTGACCGTCGTCTTGGATTTCGCCAATCAGAACCGGCTTTGTGATGTGGTGGTTTGGTAGCATGGTTGAGTAGCCACCTGATAGGTTTGGTACCGACACACCGATCAGTGCATCTTGTACTTCTTCAGCATCTGTCGTACCAGCATTGGTCACCGCTTGTGTCCACATATTGAAGCCAATGTAGTGTGCTTCCATCGGATCGTTAGTGACACGTTTTTCGCTAGCAATAAACTTCTGCCAGGTTTCAACGAATTCTTCATTGGCATCGGTATCCACGCTCATGAAGTAGTTCCATGCAGCTAAGTGACCCACCAGCGCGGACGTATCCATCCCCGAGAGCTCTTCTTCACCAACCGAGAATGCTACAACCGGGATGTCTTCAGACGAGACACCTTGCGCGCCCAGTTCTTTGTAAAACGGTACGTTTGCGTCACCGTTGATGGTTGAAACAACGGCGGTTTTCTTACCTTCTGAGCCAAACTTCTTGATGTCAGAAACAATCGACTGCCAGTCAGAATGACCAAACGGCGTATAGCTAATCATGATGTCTGACTCGCTCACCCCTTTTGACTTCAGGTAAGATTCAAGGATTTTGTTGGTCGTGCGTGGATAAACGTAATCCGTACCGGCTAATACCCAACGCTCTACTTCCAATTCATCCATTAGGTAGTCAACCGCAGGAACGGCTTGTTGGTTTGGCGCAGCGCCGGTGTAAAACACGTTTTTAGATGACTCTTCACCCTCATACTGCACTGGGTAGAAAAGAATACTGTTTAACTCTTCAAACACAGGAAGCATCGATTTTCGAGATACCGACGTCCAACCACCGAATACCACGTCAACCTTCTCTTTCTCAATCAGCTCACGTGCTTTCTCGGCAAAGAGAGGCCAGTTTGATGCCGGGTCTACCACAACGGCTTCAAGCTTTTTGCCCAGAAGGCCGCCTTTCTTATTTTGCTCTTCCACCAACATCAAAATGGTGTCTTTCAGTGTCGTTTCACTGATTGCCATCGTACCTGACAGTGAGTGTAGAACGCCGACTTTGATCGTTTCCTCTTCAGCCATTGCCATGCCAGATGCAAAAGCCAGTGACGCGCCCATCGCTGCAAGCTTTAATTTGAACGTCATGTTCATGTTGGATATCTCCTTGTAATGAATAGTTATTCAAATCTACTACTTCAAGAAGAGTGCCAATTTAGATAACACCATTAATAACAGCGTAACCTATTGAATATTAGGAAGTTATAACTTCCGACGCACTATTTAGTTACGTTAAGTTCAATTTGGTGCGCTGCATCTTGGTGCAATATGGATTGAACTTTCACTAATTTGGAGAGATGCCTCGCATAAGCACCATTTTAATGCAGCTCGCTTTTTGACTCCTCGTACATGGCTTTTAACCCGTTAATCTTATTGTTTTACATTTCCAGAAGAATCAAAGCGTAGGACTTTTCTGAGCCAAATTTATTGCACAATTTCACACGAGCATCATAAAAACAGCCACTTAGACCCTAATCAACTAAGCAAAAGGCCTACAAGCTGTAGGCCTAATCGGATAAACATTTACCAACACAAAGCGAGTGAATATTATCCGCCCTTCTTTAACGTGGAGTCTAATTTCATGAAGCAACTGCCTAAGAATGTTTACCATGACATTATGGATGAAGGTTTTGTTTTAACGGACTTGAATGGATATCAGCGGTTTCGCGCCGTCGATGGCGACGCGTTCAATTATCTGTTCAAAGTAGATATAAATGCACCTAACGATACCGGTGGTTATAAAACCATTATTCGTTACATAGACTTAAAAGAATATCGTGATGACGCCATCAAAATGTTTGCTGAGCTATCGGGTATCAATCTTGATATGGCTAAGCAGGCGAATTATTTATGGCAGCCGAGAGTAGCAGCTAGCATCTTTGGTTCATCCATGGCAACTCACTTAAATCTACGTTCCGATATTACCTCGCTCGATACGAGTGTGGTGTTGGCTTAACTTGATATCCCTGGAACCGCAATGCGTGAAATGCCGTATCACATATTGAAAGATGTTGTAGGTCACAACTACAAACTTATCAAAAAGCAGGGTTACGAGAGATATAAGCGCATCGACGATGCTAAACCTACTTTCGTCTTCAAAATGGAGATCCCTGATAGCAGCCAATCAAATGGTACAACAACGATCACCAAGCATATTAACATCGGTGATTACAGTCCGTCAGAGTTAAAAGCCATCGCGCTCCGGGCTGGAATTAACATTGATCGAGCAAAACGGTTGGATGAAAACTGGGAGTCTAAGGTCGCTATTCAGATATTTCGCCAAGCTCCAAACATAGATCTAGAGTAGGCTGGCAATATTCGGGCAAACATAAAACAAACATTCCCGTGCGACATGCTTCACAATTATTAGATCGATATCAGTTGCATATCTCCCTCCTAATCAGTAGCTTGAAAAATAAGCAACCAGGGAGAACGCTATGGAACCACCGTCGTATCGCTACTTTGTTAAAAACGTCCTACTACTAGGGATTCCAATTGCACTGCAAAGCTTGTTGATGAGCAGTTTAGGTTTTGTCGACAGTTTAATGATCAGTCAATTAGGTACAGAGGAAGTCGCGGCGGCGGGCATTGGCGCTCGCATATTTTGGGTTTCTATTGTCTTGGTTTGGGGGCTGGGCTCCGGTATGGGTATCTTGTTAGCCCAATACTGGGGTGCGGACGATGAGAAAGGCCTCAAGCGCTATCTCGCACTGGTACAGGAGTCACTCAAGGACTTGCCTTTTTTTGCTTCGTACTCTGCTTTTTCATGCCGACCTTATTACCGAGTTTGTTCAACCCAAGCGAAACGGTACTGGCACTCGCCAGTGACTATGTTCAACTTCTTGGCATTGCCATGTGTCTATCTGGACTTGGTATCGCCGCTGACACGGCGCTGCGCTCAATAGGACAGACCCGCATAAACCTATACGTGTCGATATTAGAAGTCGCCCTTAATGTGGCTTTGAATTACATTCTGATATTCGGCCACTTAGGTTTGCCCGCAATGGGTCTTATTGGTGCAGGGATCGGCAGCGTTATCGCACGTTCAATACGCCTAATCGTGGTGCTGGTAATCATCTATCGCTACTTTCCAGTATTGGCATTGCGTTGGCAAAACGTTGTCGAGGCTTGTGAACGAAGCATGGTGAGTAAGTTTGTCACTATCACATACCCAATAATGGTCGGTACGGTAATTTGGTGCGCCGGGATCTTCACATTCAACATCATTCTTGGTCGCATGGGACAAACCGAACTCGCAACGATGGCGGTGATCACGCCACTTGAATCCGTTGGCCTTGCCCTAGGTCTCGGCCTATCTAATGCGACCGGCATCATTATTGGCAACAGCTTGGGCGCGAATCAATTTAAGCACAGTACACAATATGCCAGGTGGGCGCTTCAATCAGCCTTTATTGTGGGTGCGTTACTTGGTGGCATTTTATTAGTCGCGCAAAGTGCCCTTTTATCCCTCTATGGCGCATTATCTGATGACGTCACAGAACTCATGATTATGAGCTTCCCTGTTATGGCGCTCAGCATCATGTTGCGAACCATCAACATCACTTTAATCGTTGGTGTGCTGAGAAGTGGTGGGGACAGTAAATTTTGCATGAACATGGACTTCGTTTGCCAGTGGATGTGGGCAGTTCCTGTGACCGCTATGGGTGCTATCGTGTTTGAATTGCCTTTTACTACTGTACTGCTCTTGATGACATCAGAAGAAATTATCAAGGTGTTACCAGCAGTGTGGCGAGTCTACAGTGATAAATGGGTAAACAATTTAACAGAAAACACAGAGCGCTCTGCAGCCTAGCCGAGCGCAATGTTAGGCCGACATGGCTAGCCAATTTCAAATGACGTCACGCCGTAGGTTCTATCTAAGGAAAGTGCCGGTGGTTGTTTAGTGTACATTCGCGCGGTTTCGAAACAAGACGCCATATCATGCGAGCTTGCCAGGGTAACGGCAGGCTCGTTTACTTCAGGTACATCTAAAAAAACAGGTTTCCCAGCATCTACACTAGAGACTAACGCTGCATACAGCTCATTGGCAATATGCTCACTATCTGCAAACAGTGGCGCGATTTTATAGCCCGTATGGCAATCTCTAATCACCCCTGCACCAAGCACCTTACCCTCTTTCACATAGACCAGAGACGTACACTGCATTTGACTAAACCAAGCATGGTTAAACTCCCTTCTAGCCAAGGGGAAGAAACCATTTAGATAATCTTCAACCTGATAAAAGTCGACACTGGTTGCCTTCACTATCGCTTTGCTATCAAAGGCAAGCTGGGCACTACGCCCCTCATAGCGAACATTTCGATGAGACAACACAAATCCGGATCGTTTGTAGTTTTCTTGTTGATCTACAACGCCATCCAAAGCGACATTACAGCCATCCAAATACGCCATTCCTTGATTCCATATTTGGATGCCATAGCCTTTTCCACGGTACTCAGGTTTGACGATGTAGAAACCCAAAAAACCAAAGTTCGCGTCGTACTTTACTACCGAGATACAACCAATGGGCTCCCCATCGAGTTCACCAACCAAAAAACCATTAGGATCCGCCATGTGATAGAGCTGTGCGTCGTTTAGTCCTGGGTTCCATCCTTCTTGTGCTGCCCACTCAACCGCGGTGGAAACTTCATTTAACGTCATAGTTCTAATGCGAAATCCTTCCATAAACTTCCCTTTCCCTACATATTCTTCTACACCATTTGCTAGTAAACTAGTGGCCTAAAAACCGATAAACAAGATTAGATTTGGGCTTGCACCGTTCTCATGCTAGTTTTTGTGAGTCACCACCAAAAAGAAACAACAACATGAATCCTTTTCCCAATTGCTTCAAGGCCAAGTCATAAAAGATACAATCACTAACCTAATATTCAGGTCGGCGATCACTCCTACTATTCAGGTTTTATCACGGAAAAAACTTCGAAGAGTGTGCCGTGCGCTATTTGCTTGGCGATCCACCGACTCGAGAAGTATGGGAAAGCGGTCTCTATTCAAATATTGATAAGCTCTACATTGGTAAATTTTGCTCTATTGCATCAGGAGCGACCTTTATGATGGCGGGCAACCAAGGCCACCGAATGGACTGGATATCGACGTTTCCTTTTTCGAGCGAGACCTTTGGTGACAAAGTCCAAGATGGCTTTCTGCCTCTGGAGATACGGTTATAGGCAACGATGTCTGGATTGGTTCTGAAGCGATGATAATGCCAGGGGTAACAATTGGCGACGGCGCGATTATTGGTGCACGTTCGGTGATCACCAGAGACGTTGCGCCTTACACCGTGGTGGTCGGTCACAATACCGTCATTAAAAAGCGCTTTACCGAGCAAGAAATCCAGAAGCTTTCTCAAATGAAATGGTGGGATTGGCCTTTAGAAACGTTGAAAGATGCTATGGACATCGTTTGCAGTCCTGATATCAACGCCTTGTTTGAGTTTTACCAAAATAGCGATACGCTCACAGACGGCAAGTTAAGCAATTCACCCGACAAATAGTTGCAAGACCGAGTATTTAGCCCCCATCAAATCACGACTCGCTCATGACAAATCACTAACCCATAAACACCCTGGACACGAAACAATGGCTCAAAGTTTCCAATTGAGCCATTTATGACTTACAAATCTTTGTTTTCCGGACTCGTAATCTGCACCGTACTTAGCACCAGCCCTGCTTTTGCAGACCCTTGGCATAAGTTTATCGATAAGTCCTGGAAAGAGCATAAACACAAACATAAAAAGAAAGAAGTGCATGTCGTTCACCACTATCCAAGACATCACTTACCGAAAGATGCCATTTTATTAGCTATCGCAGGAGTCACTTACGCGCTCATCGATGGTCATTATTACGAGCAGAGAAAAGAGAAGTATGTGTTTGTCGAAGAACCGCCAAAGCGTCGCTATCGACCGGGTAAAGTCATCAGACAGCTTCCCGAAGGGGCTACAGCAGTCAATAAACGTGGCCAACAGTACTTTGTTTCGAGAGGGAATTGGTTCTTGTCCATCGGAAATGGCAAGTATGTGGTGGTAGAACCATAGGAAAGCTTGAAGCAGTTTAGGCGATACTCACATGTGCTGCTATAGCGAGTATCGCTCCATTCAAATCCTTGAAAAGCTGGTTACAAAACCCAAGTTAGGCTTAGTAACAAAATCACAGCTGAAGTAGCAAGGTACATTGCAACGATAGTTGCAATTTCAGCCGCAGTAGACGTTGACGACTTAGATGCGCTCTCTACTTTGTTTGATTTTTCAGTGTCCAATGTTGATAGAAGTGCTGAGTTCATTGTTCTCACCCTTGTGTAATAACATTTCAAAAGACAGCACGAATTCTACTCACTTTGTGAGCAAGGTCAAATATTTTCAGTAAGTTAGTTACGAAATTTTATATTAGTTTCGGATTAGTTTTACTTATCCCAATACATTCTCTAAGAATAGGCTTGCTCAGCGGATCTAATAAATCCTTGCTGCGCGTTCGCATAATAGGGTTACCGTGTGCAGGTAATAGCACGCTGTAATCTAGCCTTGCCTTCTCCATCAACTCGTCTTTTTCGGGTTTCGCGAGCTCTAACCAACCTGGTCCAAAGTTGCTCGGTTCAATGAAGCCCATTCGCTTCATCATGATTTTGGCAAACCAATTGAAGTACTTATCAGGCTTAGGCCAGTTTTGCATACTGTCTCCCGCTAACAATATGCCGCCTTCTCGCTCAAGTAATATCAAGCCTTCTTTAGGGTGACTGGTCGTAAACTCATGATAAGAGGCCTCTCTAACCGGAAGTTCACTGCCAGGCTTTAATATTCGGTCTGCTCGGTAATACTCCTCGGTCAAAGACTTGGCAAAACCACGGACGTACGGTGCCTCCACCGACCAAAGGGTGGCGTTAAAGGTCTCTTTGTAAAATGGGTCATCAAACCCGTGAAATGCCGCTAAACGCACCACATGAGTAACATCACCAAGTTCATCCAATTGAGCTATACCTTTCTCGTTCAGCCGCACAGAGTTTACCAAAATCAACTCACCACCCTGTTTAATCACCAACATATTGCGGCTAAATGTCATTTTGAATGGACCAAACTTAGGATGAGGCGCTTTCATCGCAACTGAGCCTGTCACCATATAAATGTCATCAATGATGTGACGCAATTCGCCATGAGGCAGTGCTTCCGGGTAGGTCATAGACGCTCCTGTGCATGAAGGTTGCTGATTCTGATGGTTTCTGTACACATCATGCTTGAGTCTAGACGGACTACGCTGGTGTAGCCATTATCGTATGATTTTACCTAACTGTTTTGTTGCTAAAAACTAACTCACGATCACAGCGAAGAATAAGCTGACTCTTTCTACCTTCGTGATATTGAGCATAAAAAACACCACCGTTGGATACGCCCAAGGGTGGTGTTTTCACTGTTCCAATAATGCTTGAAACGTTTAATGCTCGAAACGTTTTACGCTTCTGCGGCCTCTGGCATTTCTGCTTTGTCTAGCAAAATGTTCTTAACCGGGTTGGCATAGCTATCAAGCAAGTATTGGTGTGCACCCTCTGGTAACACATCAAGCTTCTCTTTTAGCGTTGTGTGCGTTGCTTCAGTAATGGTGTCATCTTCCAAACCAGCAGCTAACTTATTGATTGGGAACAAGGTGTAGTTTGCATGGATTTGACGATCAATCTCTTGCGCCAATGCTTCTGGCGTATCGAAATCTTGGTCAATCACGTCACCAAATACCACGTTTATGCGATCTTTGCGTCCAACAATACCTTGCACGATGCTTTCGATATCTTCGAACTCACCTTTTTGATAGTTACCATGCGTCGCTTTTTCGTAAAGCTCTTTTGCTTTGGCAATGTCACAAGGGTCATTCTCGTAAGACACCGATACAGGTACGATTTTCAGCGAGCGAACGTATTCTGCAAATGCCACTTTTTGCTTGCGACCTTCAACATGGAACATCTTAAGAATCGCAGGATCAGTGAAGTCGTTGCCATCTTTTGCACGGCCTTCTTTCTGAGCAATCCAGATTGAATTACCAGTATCCAGTGAGTGCTTAATGTACG
This sequence comes from Vibrio maritimus, assembly GCA_000755425.1. Lineage (GTDB taxonomy): Bacteria > Pseudomonadota > Gammaproteobacteria > Enterobacterales > Vibrionaceae > Vibrio > Vibrio maritimus_A. Next base: position 327,616 of record BBMT01000001.1, on the reverse strand, counting down.
AAGACAATGTACCCAAAGCTCTCATCATCTCACGTGGGCCTTTAAGCGAGCGCTTAACGATAAAGCTCTTATTAAGGCGCATGAGCTCTGTCGCACAAGGCTTTTTAAGTAAGTTATCACCAATAGCAATACGAACAGTTCTGTGGTTGTTTTGATGCAGTCCGTAATTTACTAGCGCCGGATCCATCGCGATATCACGGTGGTTCGACACAAATAGGTAAGAAGTGTTTTTGTCGAGCTTATCAAGGCTTGATAAGTCACACCTTGCGTTGTCGCGTCTAATGTTTGCTCTAGATACTTTTTCACTTCCAACTGAATAGCTTCTACGCTATCAAGCTTCGCCCACTTAAATTTTAGGTACACTTTGACCAATGGCTCATCATCGCTTTAAACCAAGGCGCATGATTAGAAAAACGGTGCTGTAAAATAGCATCAATGAATTCAGCGTCGTTGATCAGTCGATCAATCGCAGCTGGGATTTCGTCATCATTGTAGGGACGAATATCAATATAGGGATCTGTCTGTGTTGTCATATTTGTTACATCAAATTAAAAGCTGCCATATTCTACGCCCTGCGACTAAAGACCGCAGCCCTATTACGTCTATTTTTGTTAAGGTCAGACCACAGTTTTACCATCTTGTTCACTAACAACCACATAAAAATGTGATCTTTAGTTGGCATTCCCCCTATCAAGGGGTAACCTACGCGCAGATCCACAGCTAAAGACCATCATGAATCACGCAATCGACTTTCAATCAAACAGTTACGACTTTGTCACCATCACCGCACGTAAAAAGACGCTGCACAACCAGCTAATTCGTGTCGAAGAAGGTCAAGTGATGGTCAGGCTGGGTAAGAATGAATACCTTTACCAAGCTGGCGAACTCTTCTGGCTGCCGTTTGACTGCTTAACCAGCTTAACAATATTACCGCATACCAAGCTCAGTACCGTGAAGTTTTCAGTACGATTACGAGATAACTTCCCGGGGCAAGCTGGCTATGTCAAAGCCACACCACTTGTGAGCGCGATTCTAGATAGACTCACCACAGCATCGAGTGACGAGATTAAAAACGATCTGCTGCAAGTCGTACGTCACGAAGCTGCTGTGATGTCACCGGCACTCACTTTGGACAGCACTAGCGAAAAAATTTCGCGCTGGACGCCGGGCTCCAATACGGTTTCTGGAGAGCTGGCCTTAGTACTGCTTGTTCGTGAAGCTCGCAAGCTTAAACTGTCTGGTAAAAAACCAGAGGCAATTTGTGAGCAGCTATTTGCTGGTAATCAAGCACAGTTCCAGCAACTTACTCAAAACCTGCTAGGAACAGAACTTTAGGTGACATCCTTTCAGGTGAATCATCTCCCTACATGCAACAAAGCGAGCCTAGGCTCGCTTTGTTTTTATTCTGCTCAAGTCTATTCAAGGACTGAAGCTCTATTTGATGATTGAAAGTTTTTAAAACGCTCTAGAATGGCACTTCAACTTGCATCATCATGTCACCCTGGTAATCCTGGTGCCAGCGATAATCAAGACGCAACCTAGGCTCTTTGCCTTTCTCGCCAAACCCAACACCAAAATGAAGTCCCTGCGCCATTAACCACTCTTGCATTGACATCTCATCTTTACGACGAGCAATTTCTTCAGGCGCCCAAAGGCCAATCCCGACAAAGCTATTGTCGATGTTTCCAGTTAACACAGGTTCAGACTCTTGAGTCAGCAGCCACTGATCCCAGTAGGAGTCTTGCAAGGAGTTGGTTGGAGGTTCAGGTTCAATAAGACCACCAAGTGTCACAACTTGGTTACCGATGTAGCTAAACGGTTTGGTGATTAGCGAGCAAAAAGACTCTTCCTCCGTCGCTTTTATAACGACAGACTTACTTGAATTACTCTCACAAAATGCATACGCAAGAGGGCTACTGACGGCCACTGCTAAAGCAATACAAATCCATGTTGCTTTCATTTTTTATAAATTATCCATTTTAGTTATATGGTCAATATAGCTTATGGGCGACCAAATGTTTAGCGACACTTACCGTCGTTAAGTGATCTACATTCAAACCTTGGGACAAACTGTAGCGGATAGTGGTAGAGCGGACTTTTACTTTCTCGGGACAGGCGAGTAATGACCAACGTTCAACGATTTGCTGAGCGTTATAAAATTTTTCAAAGCTAAATAGATTGTCAGGCCCCAACACAAAAGTCAGCTCCGCATCTGGGTAACGCTGCTCAAGGGCTTCTAGCACTGCAAATGTAGTCACTGAGCTATTGGGTTGGCAAAGATGCTCTTCGATATCTGAGCGCTCGACATTACTCTGGGCTAGATCGTCGATAAACATGTCAACGAGTTGGCAGCGAATGCTGTAATCCAACATACTTTTGCCCCAAGCGTGAGAGATACTCGGTACTAGCAGCACCTTGTCAAAATGGCTCAATGATTGAATTACGCTCTTGTGGCCAAGGCTCGGTGGGTTAAAGGCGCTGCCAAATATCGCTATTTTTGTCATATGTATCTCAATAAATCGTATCTATGCATAGATTGGCCACCACTGTAACTTTTTTTCAGCGATGTTCGTAGGTATCATACAAGAAATCATTTTTGCTTGCAGGAAAAGGGATCCCACATGGAACAACTTATTCGAGACGAGATGCGCGTGCTTCCGTCTATCGACCCACAATTTGAAATTGAACGCCGTGTTGCATTTATCAAAACGAAATTGCAGCAGTCTGGATGCAAATCCATCGTTCTTGGTATCAGTGGGGGTGTGGACTCAACAACTTGTGGTCGTTTGGCACAATTGGCGGTTAACGAGCTTAACCAAGCGAGCGACAGCAACGACTACCAATTCATCGCGGTACGCCTACCTTACGGTGAACAAAAAGACGAAGACGAAGCGCAACTAGCGCTCTCTTTCATCGAGCCTACTCATTCTGTCTCAGTTAACATTAAAGCGGGTGTAGATGGTCTTCATGCTGCATCACACGTTGCACTAGAAGGCACTGGTCTGCTACCAACAGATGCGGCGAAAGTCGACTTTGTTAAAGGTAACGTGAAAGCGCGTGCACGCATGGTGGCACAATACGAAATCGCTGGTTACGTAGGCGGTTTAGTACTTGGTACTGACCACTCAGCGGAGAACATCACGGGTTTCTACACTAAGTTTGGCGATGGTGCGTGTGATCTGGCACCACTATTTGGTTTGAGCAAACGTCAAGTTCGTGAAGTAGCAGCAACGCTTGGTGCGCCAGCGCTACTTGTTAAGAAAACACCAACAGCGGATCTTGAAGAACTCGACCCTCAAAAAGCCGATGAAGATGCGCTAAACCTAACGTACGATCAGATTGATGACTTCCTAGAAGGCAAGCCAGTCTCTCAAGACGTTTCAGACAAGTTGATTGCTATTTACAAAGCAACTCAACACAAACGCGAAGCATCCCGACAATCTACGACTAATCCGCTTCTCTCATACGCCAAAAGCCAGCAAATAAATTGCTGGCTTTTTTCTAGCTTGTGATTTACTTCGCTGAAATCAAATCTTCCTATAGGTCAACTTTTAATCACCCGTAACTTGTGCCATTGTTATAAGAGCACAGGTGATAACACGCCTTCGCGCGCATCAATCCACTTGTGCACATGCCCAAGCTAAAACTATTGTTCATCGAATAAAAAGGGGTTGCTATGTTAGGCGAAGATCACTCTCTTCTTAAGGAATTTCCAGAACATCAAGATACCATTTAGCGCTGACACAAAGCGATCAAGGCTTTGCTGCAGACACTAAAAACTACAATGCTCTGGATAAAGAAATTCGTGTGTTAGAACTCAACGGTTCACCCATCGAAGATACCGAGATGCATCAGCTAAAACATGATAGAGCCGTTCTAAAAGACTCGTTGCATCAACGTATAGTGAGTGCTTCAAAATAAGCATGTAAATCAAAGCCGGTGCCAGTTGGACACTGGCACCTACAATAACGACTACCTCTCAGTAGTAATTAACTCACGATTTCCACATCCGTTCTAGGCACTGAGCAACATGCTAACACCTTACCTTCCGCAATTTCTGACTCTTGAATCGCAGGTACATCAGGTTGATGAACCAAGCCAGACTCCACCGTCACCTTGCATGCGCCACAAAAACCAGCACGACAAGTATGTGCAATCGACATTCCCGCATCTTCAGCCTGTTCCAACAGAGTCTTCTGGTTATCCCCTTCAAATACGTTGCCATCGATACTGATTTGAAGCGCCTTAACGCTGTATTCCGTCGCTGTTGCGACACCAAAGGCTTCTTGATGGTAATGATCTTCCGCTAGTCCTTTCTTCAACATCAGATTCTTAGCCTTCTGCATGAAACCATCAGGGCCGCACACAAACACCTGCCTTGCGGTGAGATCTGGAATTTGTTTTAGGTGGGATAAACTAAAGCGCCCTTTTAAGCCTTGCCAGTCATCACTAGATTGAGTCAAAGACAGCATCACGGTGAGATTCTCGTGCTTAACCTCTAGTGATTTAAGCTCCTCTGCAAAAGGAATATCATCAACAGTAGAACATTGATGGAAGAACACCACATTGTTAACGGCATCTCGGTCTGACAAATCACGAAGCATCGACATCATAGGTGTCACACCACTACCCGCTGAGAGGAGTAACATTGGCTCGTGGTCTGCATTCGCCATATGGAAGCTGCCATTTGGTTTATCTGCAATTAGGGTATCCCCTACTTGAAAGTGTTCAATTAGCCAATTGGACACGCTGCCACCGTCGATACGTTTGACTGAGATTGCCAAACGTCCTAGAGAGATGGGCTCGATGATAGAGTGTATAAACGCTTCACAACTTGACCATCAAGATTAAGTTCAATTGGAAGGTGTTGCCCTGCTTTGTAATCAGGCATGGCGCCTTTTTGAGGCTTTAACCAAAACGTTTCAAAGTTGCGAGCAACACGCTCACGCTCAACACAAACAAACTCTTGTTTTTGAGCGTCCAGATCGTCGTAGACTTCTTTATCTTTGTATTCAAGAACTTCAATCTCATCACCAGTGCGGATCATCCCTTCATTCTTGGCCACCAAGTTTTGACCAAAGAAGACGCCGCCTCTCTCATTAGCACGGAAACGAGAGAACGTATTTAGCGGTTCTTTACTCTCTCGGAACGCCCCTTTCTCCACATCAACTGTGGTCAAAATGCAGCGCTCGCAAGGTTTAACCGCTTCAAACTCGACTTCACCAATTTTGATACGCTTCCACGAGTCTTCAATAAATGGCTCATCCGAGCCAACCACTAAGTTGGTTCTAAACTGCTCCATAGAGTGGGTTTCACTGCTGCGTCGATTCAGTTCATCTAAAGAACCTTGGCTAATGATGAGCAGGGGGTAGCCATCGGCGAAACTTACATTGTGTCCTAGCTTCTCACGCACACGGTTCGATTGCTCACCAGTAAACAACAGTTCAACACGCTGATCGAGCACCTTACTAAACCAATCATCCGCTGCGTCGGTTGTAGTGTAAGCAGCAAAGTTGTCTTTCCAAACCGTTGCTGGCGTCTCTTGTAACTTGAAACTGCTGTATTCTAGCTTTAGAGGAGCCATACCTGGGTAAGTAAAAATGATCCCTGTTGGCAACAGGCTTGACGACACCTTGACCATGTTTGGGTACTTACGAGCAGTGACCATAGCCCCATCTGAAAGCGCGACCATAAATCGGCGATCAAAGCACAAGCCTTGTTTTTCAACCCAAGAAGAAGAAAGAGAAATACCGCCAACGGATTTAACGGGATAGATATTGATTTGGGAAAGCAGAGGAGATTTTGACACGACTGAGCCCTTTTATTGTTGTCTTCCTTATTTTAAGCTCAATGGTAACGTCTTTTTTCCCTTAGTCCCAGAAACATAGTGAAATCTTACTCGTTTTCCTCTATCATCCTGTCGCCTAAACGTAAGCGATTGCATTCACATTTTTCGCCGCTGTTTAGGCTCCGTTTCAAGAAGAATCTAACTTGGTGGGAGCCCAAATGACTACATTAACTATTACTCGTCCTGACGACTGGCACGTACACCTTCGTGACGGCGACGTTCTTAAAGATACTGTCCGCGATATCAGCCGCTACAACGGTCGCGCACTGATCATGCCAAACACTATCCCACCTGTCACTGACACAGAAATGGCGCTAGCTTATAAAGCACGCATTATGGCTGAGCAGCCTTCTGAGCAGTTTGAACCTCTAATGGCGCTATACCTGACTGACAACACTACACCAGACGAAATCCGCAAAGCGAAAGCATCTGGCGCAGTTGTGGCAGCAAAACTGTACCCTGCGGGTGCAACCACAAACTCAGATTCTGGCGTAACGTCCGCAAAGAACATCTACCACGTACTAGAAGCGATGGAAGAAGTTGGCATGCTTCTGCTGGTTCACGGTGAAGTAACCACTCACGAAGTTGATATCTTCGACCGTGAGAAAGAGTTTCTAGACACCGTTCTTGCTCCTATCGTGAATGACTTCCCTAACCTTAAGATTGTTCTAGAACACATCACAACAGCAGATGCGGCAAACTTTGTGAAAAACGCTAACGACAACGTTGCAGCAACTATCACGGCTCACCACCTTCTATACAACCGCAATCACATGCTGGTTGGCGGCATCAAGCCACACTTCTACTGCCTACCAATTCTTAAGCGCGGCACCCACCAGCAAGCGCTTATCGAGGCAGCAACGAGTGGCAGCAAGAAATTCTTCCTAGGTACAGACTCAGCACCACACGCAAAAGGCAAGAAAGAAGCCGCTTGTGGTTGTGCGGGTTCATACACAGCACACGCTGCTGTTGAACTTTATGCGGAAGTGTTTGAGCAAGAAGGTAAGTTAGAGAACTTTGAAGGCTTCGCAAGCCATAACGGTCCAGATTTCTACGGCCTACCTCGTAACACCGATACCATCACGCTTGAGAAAGAAGAGTGGAACGTACCAGAAACTATGCCATTTGGTAGCGACATCGTTGTACCAATCCGTGGTGGTGAAACAGTAAGCTGGAAAGTTAAATAAGCGTTAAAAAAAGCCCGCGAATACTGGATATGTAAGGCTCCCTAATGAATAATGGGAGCCTTATTTTTCAAGCCCAACTGAGATTGCTGTTCATGTCCCAAGAAGTTGTTATCGTCACTCCATGCCGCGCCGCCTGTAAAAACGAAGGTGGGATCTGCAGCGGATGTCATCGAACTATGGATGAACTTTCGCAGTGGCGTTTTATGGATAACGAACAGCGCCAAGACAAGGTAGATCAGCTCTCTGGCGAACAATCCACGCACCAATGCCAGCAATGTGGTGAACCCGCCTATTGTGATATTTCAGCTGGGAAGTCATCTTGCTGGTGCTTCGAGTTAGAGAAACGCGACACCTCAAGCTTACAAAAATCAGCGACCTGTTTATGTCGTAAATGTTTAAGCAAGCTACCACTTAAATAACAACATACGACAACACAGGGTTTAGCACTAGAAGTAGTCGACAGACTCTACTGTACCGGTCTGGAAACGACAGAACTCATTACGAAAGTTGTCACCGTCCGTCAGAATCGTGACTTTTCCGGTCTCGGGGACGACAACACCGCTTTCCAGGATCGCTGTCGAACCATTTGCATCTACCTGAAATAATACCGTTGTTTGAATGGCCTCGTTGTCGCCAATATGTCGGCTAGCATCGGTTTTTTCTAGTTGCACCCTGCCTTTGGAACCACGATATTGCGCGGCATCTGAGTTCATCGAGACCAGTACCTGATCCCCCCAATTACCACAATCATATTGCAAGCTCATTGCGTGTGCGCCACTACCTACTAGCGCAAGAACCAGGATTGATTGTTTCATGATAACGGCCTCTTTGCGTCATGTCTGATCAATCCCTGATAGAATTTCAGTCCTTAATTTGGATGCGACACTACGCCTATCAACGAAGCATTTCAAAAGAGGTACTATTCAATTTGCGAATAGTTTAGGCTTGTGTCCTTAATCAGTAGAGTTTGGCGAACTCAAGACTCACTGAGCATCACACGATTAAAATCAATCCAACCATTCGCCAACAGCTCTGGCAAGCATCACAGTGAATCCCAATATGGTGGCGTTCACGGCTCTCAATTTAAACTGCTGATGCCGTTTGTGCTCGCCGCATCAGGCTATGCCGTGTTCGTCAAATTCAATGATGTACCACGTTCAGGTTGTTGCAAACATGTTAAAGATTAAATAGAGTAAAAACCCAATACAAAAAGGATAATAACAAATGGAATCATTGCTTGAAGGTTTTCCTGTCATCACAGAAATCCCTGTCGCTTGGGGGGAAATGGACGCCTAAATCATGTCAACAACGCGGTGTACTTTCGCTATTTTGAAACCGCTCGCCTCGACTATTTTCGCCATATCAGTTTGATGGAAGATATGGCAGTCACCAATGTTGGCCCCGTGCTTGGCGACACCTACTGCCGCTACAAACTGCCTGTAACGTATCCAGATACTCTTCTTGTTGGCTCTCGTATTACCGAAGTCAAAGAAGATCGATTCACGATGGAGTATAAGATTGTCAGCCACAAGCTTGGCAAAGTCACAACAACAGGCAGCGCAACCATTGTGATGTTTGACTTTAACACCAATAAGAAAGGGCTGATTTCTGAGAAATTGATGAAGGCGATTGAAGCGACACGAAATGGATCGCTGGACTAGTTAATTAGTAAAAAAAGACGCCTTTCGTATCAGATAACAAAGTTGTCTGATACGAAAGGCGTCTTTTTTATAGCTATCAAGTATTTAATAGAGCATCGACATTTGTGCTTCAAGATAATGAATCATTTTCACTCGAAGGAACAAGCCTCATTGGCTTTCGGAGACATGTTTAACGCGTCTTTCTTCCATCTCTTGGGAGTAGGTATTGGCTTTTACGCCGTAAATAATCTGTATGTGGTGCTCATCAAGTATCACCACACCATGCGCTCCGTGATTTTTCAGTGCCTTTTGGTCAACAATGGACGTGTCCTTCAAAGTTAGTCGGAGCCTGGTCGCGCACGCACCGGTTTCGACTAGGTTGCCAAGCCCACCAATAGCGCTCATGACAGTGTCGACATCTTGTTCGAGGTGTGGGTTAACTTGGGTTAGTGCTTTTAGTATTCGCTTGATGGTTTGAAGCATCGTCAGTAGCTCGAAAGGAAAACAGTATGAGAGTATATCTCTCTTGAGTGTTTTGTCGAAGAGCTTCATCTAGCTATTATGAAATCAATCTAAGGGCGCTTTTAGGCAAATTTGAGTGACGATTCGTAGAAAACCCTGACTTTTCCGATTACTTCTAGTAGTACAGAAGCGTACCTAATTGGGTACGCTTCTGTTTAGCACCGTTGATCACAGTAACAATTATTTGGCTACAGAGAGGTAATGCTTCACAAAGTGGCCTGAAATAATATGCCATTCTACGTTTGAACCTTGCGCTACAAACCACGAATCTCCTGGACCAAAAGTCTGCTCCGTTCCGGTATCCATATTTTTTAGCTTTAGTTCACCTTCCAATACCGTAGCGTGTTCAGTGAACGGATACTGCATAGAAAACACACCTTGTGTACATTTGAATATACCGCAAGCAACATTGTCTTCCGGTGCACCATCTATCATTGCGATACTGGCTTGAGGGTCACCTTCAATCACTGTTGAACCTAGGTTAGTAATGCTGCCAATTTCAGCCATTTTTGGCAGTTCTGAGTTAAGTAATATTGGTTTCATAGTTTTTCCTTTTTTAACGACGACCCATCCAATAACCAGAGACCTGATGCCAGACCTTTCCACTAGTTAGAAGCGCGGGTGCGATGTAGTCTTTCCCTAGTACATTGACGTGAGGGATATTGCTAATAAGCTCATAGCGCTCGGTTTTCTCACTCATACCCTCTGCAAGTACCTTACAAACAATATGACTTGGTGTAACGCCAAAGCCAGAGTAGCCCTGAACATAAAACACGTTGTCGTGACCTTCGACTGTTCCATCTGTGGGAAAAGATTCGCGCTACAACAAAGCGGCCCTCCCCATGCTAGATCGATCTTTACCTTGTCCAGATAAGGAAAGATCTTCAGCATTTGTTCTCTATTCCATGCTTTTAAGTCGCTTGGAATATATTCGAGTGCACGAGTAGCTGCGCCAAACAATAATCGGTTTTCATTGGTAACTCGGTAGTAATCGATCACTGGGCGAATATCACTATAGGCGCCTCGAATGGGGCTAATCTGCTCAATCAGTTCGTCAGATAGCGGCTCGGTTGCCAACTGGAAAGCGTATGTATTGATAGTTTTCGTGTGCAGATTGGGTTCCATACCTTCTAGGAATCCGTTGCACGCCCACAGTAATTTCTTTGCTTTTACACTTCCAGTTGGTGTTCTAACTGTTATGGTTGAACCATACTCAACATCTATCGCCATTGAGTTTTCAAAGATTTTCACACCATAAAGTTCGGTAACGGCCTTAGCTTCACCAAGCAGTAAGTTCAACGAATGTACGTGCCCAGCTCCCATGTGCTTGAGTGCGCAGGTGTAGGCATCTGAACCGACAACTTGTTTAACATCCGAGCCCGTAAGCAGTTGAATATCCTCATCAGGCGATACAGATTTAAACTCTTTTTCCCACTCTCTAAGTGTTTTTTCCATTCGAGAGTTACTTCCTAAATAGGCATAACCATGACGAAAATCGGCGTCGATATTATATTTTTCCACCCGCTCTTTAATGATACCTGCACCTAGGTTGCCAATCTTGAACAGCTCTTCAAGCCCCTCTTTTCCAACGTGTTTCTTAACCGTATCGAGATCATGACCCAGGCCAGCCATTATCTGCCCACCATTGCGGCCAGTCCCGCCATACCCGAGATAACGACCTTCCAATAATACGGTATTTGTAATGCCTTTTTCTGCCAACTCCAATGCCGTGTTCACACCCGTAAAGCCACCACCAATAATCACCACATCCGCTTCTAGATCTTCAGTAAGCCTAGGAAAGCTAAGGTCGTATTTCTTAGTAGCAGCATAATAAGTGAGAGAATCTAAATGTCTCATGCTCATTCCTTTGTTCGTGCTAAGTCCATTTCATCTAATCACGGCAATCTGATACCTGCTATCAACCGTTAGGCTGAGATGTAAATTAAAAGTAACTAAGCAACAAATAATTAACCCTCTCATCCTTATGGCCGATTTTTTTCTTTTTTCGCTTTCACCTGTAATGAAATCGTCAACCAACGACAGGACGTGAAAATGACCAATGAGATAAATGCAATTATTTATGCGTCGGATATTCACAAGGGAAGTCGAACAGCCTTCCATGTGGCAGTTCGAGAGGCGGTTAAACATCAAGCCGAAATCATCTATGTGCATGCACTTGATAAGGTGAACAAAATCACCCCTGATGTTTCTCACTCACTGCTCCCAAAAAGAATCGAAGAACATCACGCAGATCTTCAAAAAGAGCCATTAGTTTCCGGAATCAAACAACGAATACACCGTTTCGTGGATACAGAACTTTCAGCATTAGAAGAACTCCCCCGTTTTTCTGTCAGCATCCAGTTTGGTGTTGCTGAAGAGGTCATTATCGAGGCATCCAAACAATACAATGCGGGGATGATCGTTATGGGTAACCGAAAAGTTAGCGCCCTGTCCCGCGTATTCTTGGGGTCGACTGCCCAAAAAGTTTTGCAACACTCTGAGGTACCAGTACTGATAGTGCCTCTATTAGACGCCTCTCATACAAAGGCGAACTGAGTTTTCATTTAGGAAAAGAGAGATAAGGACTTGTCATGAAAAAGTTAACCGCACTAGCTGCCGTATTATTATCCGTTTTTACCGCTTCTACAGCCGTAATTGCAGCGGAGTACCCCAATAGACCTGTGAAATACGTCGTGCCGTGGCCTCCGGGAGATTTGGAAGATATCTTGACTCGCTTAATCGCGGAAGAGATGGCTAAAGAGACCGGTAAGCCTGCGACTGTGGTTAACAAGCCAGGAGCCGGTGGTATCATAGGAGCTTCTGAGGTTTCGCGAGCAAGAGCAGACGGCTTAACGATTGGTTCATTTGTAGCCGACCTACTCACTACTCAAATACTGTCAGGTAACGCACCATTGGTCAGGATACATTCGAACCAGTGGGTATCTTCCTGGACTATCCATTTGTAATCGCAGCTAAAGCAGATGCGCCATACAATAACCTAGAGGAACTAGCAGAGTTCTCGCAAACTAACTCTGTGTCTCTTGCACACTTTGGTTATCAAGCATTGCCAACTGCGATCACGTTTAAAGCTGCAGATCAAATCGGACTGAAGTTCTCATCCAATGCACCGTTTGACTCAATTAACTGCTCAACGTTAGCCAACGGTGACGCTACGGTTATCAACACCGTGACACAAACTATCCTTTCGTGCTTAAAATCTGGCGACGTTAAGATCATCGCATCGATCACTCATAAAAGACTAAGCCTTAGCCCAGACGTTCCGACTTTGAAAGAACAAACAGGCATCGCTCAAACGACTTGGAACGGTCTTTTTGTGAAGAAAGGAACGTCAGACGAGATCAAGCAGCGCATTGCCGATATTGCCCAACAAGCATTGGCAACAGACAAAGTTGCTGAAATCAGCGCTAGTACTGGTGCTAGTGTGTTCTGGATTGACGGTTCGAAAGCTCAAGAGCTTATTAGCGCCGACTATAGCAGTGCCAAAGACCTGTTGGATTACATGAACTAAAACCACTGGGGCAGCGTGGATCGTCACGCTGTCTTTTTATATTAAGGAGGCTAAAACAATGGAAATTGAAGAGCGACAAATAGAACTTGCGAGAAGCAGTACTTCAACCGATAGTCAGCTTCCTTCTCATTACTATTTTTATCTGCTGTCATTTCTAGGATCGACTGTTTTATTACTGTTGCAACCTTGGCAAGCAAAAGAAGTGGTGCGAGCACATGGCTGGTATACACAACCCTATATTGCACCGTATGTCGGTCTCATTGTTATCAGTGTATTTAGCGGCCTTTACTTACTACTTAATACCGCTAAGCACATTCGTTATCTGAAAAGTATCAACCCATTTGAACTGGTATTCGAAGCTATTAGCCGCTACCGCTCTGCCATCATCATTAGCCTATTTTTTATGCTTTTCATAGCGAGCTTATCCATCATTGGCTTTGCTCCCTCTAGCCTCTTACTCATTCTCTCAATGTTATGGATAAGCAACCTGTTCAACAAAGTCTGGGTTTTTATGGCCGTGTTATCGGTGAGCGTAATAGTGCTAGTGTTTCGCGTGCTAGTTAGTTTCTGGCTTCCTGATGTATGGCTGTATTCACTTTTTCCAGCTCAGATCGCTGACTTTGCCAACATGTACCTTTAAAGAATAAGAGTAATTTTATATGGATGTCATTCTTCTCGGTTTAAACGAAATTGCCTCAATGAATGTGTTAATGGCAATTGTTTTCGGTGCATTACTTGGCGTATCTATCGGTTCGATTCCAGGGCTTGAGCCTGCCGGTGTAATGGCGATACTGCTCCCTCTCACTTTCACGCTAGATCCACTACCTGGTGTGACTCTATTGTTAGGAGTTTATGGTGGCGCCTGGTATGGAGGTGCTATCCCCGCCATTCTTATGAATACTCCAGGAACACCAGTTGCAGTTCTAACCACATACGATGGCTACCCCATGACCCAAAAGGGAGAAGGTAAACGTGCTCTTTCAATTGCCTACTCTTCCTCTTTCATCGGCGGCATTGTCAGTGTTCTATCGCTAGTATTGTTGGCGCCAGTACTTTCCCAGGTTGCTAACCATTTTGGTTCGGCTGAATTTGCAATGCTCGCAGCGCTTGGGATGATTTTTGTGGTAATGGCTCACTATAAACAAGCATTTGCTGCCGCGATGATGCTTGGATTAGGCATTTTTCTCGGTTCAATAGGTATAGACCGCTCCTATAACACACTCACTTACACCTTTAATCAAGAGTGGCTAATGGGAGGCATTCCACTCGTACAACAGTTATTGGATTGTTCGCCATGTCTCAGGCTTTTGTCCTGCTATCTCAAAAAGGCAATGATTCCAAAGTCACACGTTACGAAGGGAAAGGTCGATTTTCAGGGATTATCGCTGTTATGAAGTACAAGGTTACTGTATTTCGTTCAGCAACACTTGGCGTGTTGATGGGGCTACTACCTGGCGTAGGTGAGTTTGGATCTCAGTTTTTTTCTTACACCTTGGCGCAAAAATTTTCAAAAAATCCAGAGAAATTTGGACAAGGTGCCGAAGAAGGACTCATTGCTTCTGAAACATCAAATAACGCGGTGACTGCGTCAGTAATGATTCCATTGCTTGCTTTCGGCATCCCTGCTGATGCACTTATGGCGATGCTTCTTTCCGTTTTTATGGTCCACAATTACATCCCTGGCCCTACTTTGTTTGCTGAGAAACCAGAGTTCATTTCAGGTTTATACATATCCTTATTTCTTATTAACATCGTCGCTTTCCTATACCTAACTTTTAGCAGCAAATGGATTGCCAATCTCACTCGGATTCGTGGGCGCTTCATTGGTGCTGTGATTTTGATTCTCGGTTTTATCGGTAGTTACAGCCAAAACTACCAGTTCTCTGATGCGATGATAGCGCTTGGATTTGCAGTCTTTGGCTACATTCTAAAGCGAGAAAATATTCCTGCTGTTCCTATCATACTCGGCCTCGTGTTGGGCCCCGTATTTATCGCACGTAGCAAGCAAGCTTTGGGTGTCTCTAATGGCGATTTAAGCATCTTTATAGAAAGACCCATCAGCCTTGCCTTGTTAGGCATGATCGTCCTATCCGTCACTCTGTTTGTTTTCAGCATGAAAAGAGAAAAACAGCAATCCTCACTTCAAACCAATAACGACAAAACCAGCGGCTAAATAAAGGAAAATATAATGAATCAACCGTTACTAACCATAAATGGAGCATCTGCCAATGGCGAAATGCCTTCACTAAAAGTCATTAACCCTGCGAGCGAAACGGTCGTATTTGAAGCGCCTTCAGCTTCTGAACATCAGCTTGACCTGGCTGTGGAAGCCGCTAGATCGGCATTTTATTCTTGGAGTGCATTACCTCAGTCTGAGCGTGACACCTATATTAATAAGATTGCGGACACCATAGAGCAAATGCCGAGCAGCTAGCAAACATTATTGTTCAGGAACAAGGTAAGCCTTTTGCCTTAGCTCAGATGGAAGTCGGTGGTGCTGTAGCCTGGACTCGTTACTCCACAAGCATAGAGATACCTGTAGAAATTTACGAAGACTCACCAAGCAAGCAAATTGAAGGTAGACGCAAGCCAGTGGGTGTTGTTGGCTCAATCACTCCATGGAACTGGCCACTAATGATCGCTATTTGGCATATTATTCCTGCTCTGCGCATGGGCAATACCGTCATCAATAAGCCGTCTGAACTAACCCCTGTTAATACTCTTCTATTTGGAGAGCTTCTTCAGGATGTTCTGCCTAAAGGGGTATTGAGCATCTTGTCTGGAGATGGAGCACTAGGAAAGGCAATGAGTGAACACACTAGTATCGATAAAATTGTGTTTACCGGATCTACTGCGACTGGGCAAAAGATAATGCAATCTGCTGCGGGCAATCTTAAAAAGCTGACTCTGGAGTTGGGTGGAAACGATGCAGGAATTGTACTTCCGGGCTCTGAACTCAATGCCATCGCTGAAGGACTATTTAACAGCGCGTTTATCAATATGGGACAAACCTGTGCCGCACTCAAAAGGCTGTACGTGCATCAATCGCAACATGACGAATTGTGCGAGTTGCTTGCTGGTATTGCTGAAAAGCAAGTCGTGGGTGATGGCATGGTTCAATCAACTACCTTCGGTCCGATTCAGAATGTAAATCAGCTAGAAAAAGTTGTGTCGCTCGTTGAGCAAGCCAGAAAAGATGGAGCCACTATATATTGCGGTGGTAGACGAAGTGAAACTTCAGGATATTTTTATCCCCCAACCATCGTCGGCAATGCTAAAAACGGAATGTCGATAGTTGATGAAGAACAGTTTGGCCCTGTACTTCCAGTGGTGCCTTATTCTTCATTAGAAGAGGCAGTGGCTATGGCAAACAAAGTAGATGTTGGTTTGGGTGGCTCTGTTTGGGGGATACTGAAGCTGCAACAACTCTAGCCACTCAACTGGAATGTGGCACCGTTTGGATCAATGGACATGCTGAAGTGCTGCCACACGCTCCATTTGGTGGTTGCAAAATGTCTGGGTTTGGAGTGGAGTTCGGTTTGGAGGGGCTATTAGAAAATAGCCTACTTCAGGTTGTGAATATTAACAAATAAACCATTCAAATTTAAAAGAGCCCTACTTTTCAAAGGGCTCTTTTTTATTCTATCGCGTCAGATAATGCATTTGGAACTGTAGACCAGGTTTACCATCTCAACTTTGCTGTTTACCTCTAACTTAGAAAACAGATGTTGTAGATGAGTTTTAATCGTCGATAAGCTGCAATTTAGTTTTTGCGCCATGACTTTGTTCGCTAGCCCTTGTATCGCAAGCTGTAGCACGACTCTTTCTTTGCTTGTTAATAAGTACTGATCACAGAAATCGTCAAAGCTCATTTTGGTCACAGTTTTCAACTGCTGTCCCAAACTGAACTCAATGTATCTATGCAATGAACCCAGGCGGATTAAATCATTTTTTGACGGAGCTTCTACCGCCTGATCAAAAAACAGCGCCGCACCACCAATTAAATTGTTTTGATGATAAAAATAAAGCTCAACAATCTCGTTTACTTTCCACGGCTTAATAAAATCCTGATAGTAGGCGTGAGTACGCTGCTTCATCGGCGAAACAAGATCGCTCATCTTAATGATTCGATCCCTTGGTGAGCTAAAGTTTTCTGGATAGAGAGGATCTGCCTGATAGAAATCGTCAACATACTGTTGATGCATCAAAGGTTGGATCTTAGACGTTTGATAGCAAATCGGGCGCGCTCGTTCATCGACTAAGTAAGTAGCTAAACGAGATACCTTCATACTCGAGTCTAGCAACAACATCATCTCATTTTGAAACTCATTTAACTGAACCAAATTTGCGCAGGTGCCATCCACACTCATAAACCTAACTCCATTAGCGTACTGTCACCATAGGCATTCGCTCCATATATGACCACTGTTTGATTTTTAAACGATAGCACCCGAGTTATGCAAAAACAATGTAATTAATGTGTTAACTAAATGTAGATCTCACTTTCTCAATAGGTAGGAAATGTATCGCAATGGAAACGCTTTAGAAATAAAACCATAGCAAGCCAGTTGAGAAATTGGATTCCTCAGGTAGGCACAGTTTCTGGGTGTGCTGAACTCGGATCACTTTTAGTAGGGAATAATCACGGGTTCGACAGGTTAGAGTAGTGTCTCTAACTGATCGCGGGGCAATTACGCGTTATCCCCCTACTATGCTCCCTACAAATAGTGATAACATCCCCCCATCAGAATTACAGAGACACTCTATGTTTATCCATCATGTAAACGACATCGACTGGCTGGTGATTACCGCCTTTGAAGAATTCAAAACTATGTTTATCGAAGATGCCGGTACTATTCCTTCTTGCTTTTCCACCACCAGCGAATTAAGCCTGATTGATCAAGCTAAGCGCACCTATGGTATCTGCCCTCACTCGACGGCGTAGTGACAGATACTGGCACGTTGCAGAGAGCAAACAACGAAGAAGATTTGAATCCGCAGCTTGCCTGTTTGGTGGAAGGGCGTGGTCGCGTGTTTATTTATCACGGTGGCTTTGTGGCGTTTGTGGATGACGAGAAGACCTTTATTACTCGTTTGGATTAAACAGCTTCAATGAGTTTTGGAAACCAAATTTGTCACAATCTTCACTTCTCTTCGATTGCCACTGCGCTTCTTCACCGCTATGCTTTCTCGCACATTAGATGTTGAGAATGGAAACCATGCAAAATAGCTTTCAATACCCTATCGGTACCCCAGGAACAAAATGGACAGATAGCGAAGTCCAACAGTGGCGTGAAAGCACGTCGGTAAAACGTCTTTATAACGAAGATGTCCTTCCTAAAATCGACGCACTGCGTGAGAGCTTAGATGTGGTGCAATACGGTGCGCTTTCATACGACGAAGCTCGCTTCCCGCTGTTTGCGCTAAAAACGCGTGCTTGGGATGCGAAAAAGCCAACTATCCTAGTGACAGGAGGCGTACATGGTTATGAGACGTCCGGTGTTCACGGTGCGCTTCAGTTTGCTAAGAACAACGTTCAAGATTACCAAGATGCATTCAATATCGTTATCGCACCTTGTGTGAGCCCTTGGGGTTATGAAACCATTAACCGCTGGAATCCTAACGCAGTAGATCCAAACCGTTCGTTCTATCAAGATTCTCCAGCGGAAGAGTCAGCCAATCTTATGGCGTTTGTGGCGTCACTAGGCACCGATATTTGGGCTCACATTGATCTGCATGAAACCACGGATACGGATGAGAGCGAGTTCCGCCCTGCTCTTGCTGCACGTGATGGCCTTGAATATATTGAAGACAATGTACCAGACGGCTTCTATCTTGTAGGTAACACCGAAAAACCAGCTGAAGCGTTTCAAAAGCATGTGATTGGCTTTGTTGAAAAAGTCACTCATATTGCGCCGCCGGATGACAACGGCAAAATTATTGGCTCTGACGTGGTGCAGCATGGCGTAATCAATTACCCATTGAAAAAGCTTAGCCTTTGTACTGGCATGACGGATTGCGAGTACTCAACCACAACAGAAGTATATCCAGATAGCCCGAAAGTGACTGAACAAGAGTGTAATGATGCTCAAGTCGCTGCGGTCGTAGGGGCACTCGATTTCCTACAAACCTCGATGTAACACAACACTTCAAAACCCAAGCTTAATGCTTGGGTTTTCTAAATGCGCACATCCAAAAAGCCACATTTGTAAAACCTGCTACAAAAAACCATCAAAGTCTCTGTTATTTATTCTCTCGCGTAACAAATCACGCTAGGCTATGTAACGACAAATAACAATCATAATTACAAGGAAGTCGCTCATCTATGACTTATCGTCGCCTATTAGGACTCGTTACGGCGCTGACATGCTCTCTCAATGCCACTTTGGCGCAAGCAGCCGTGCCAACGAGCGTAAAATCACGAATTGACCGTCAAGAGACTCCCGATCGAATCCGTGAGTCGATGGTCTTACCGTACCTCTTTAGTACCGAAACCATGGGATTGAACGTGGGTGTCGGCGGAATGATTAAAGGTATTCACCAAGACCAAATGACCATTGGTGGTACCGTGTTTGGTGGTGATACTAGCCACGCTATCGCTGGCGGTGTCTGGAACTATATGATTCCTGGTACAGAGCGAGTATTTTTGAGCGCCTATGGCATGTTTGGCTATTACCCTCAACAAAGGGCGTATACCGCAGGCACCGAGTCTTACCCACCTGGGTCAACACTACCGGGAAGCAATGGCTCTTCTAACGATCAGTTTTTCCAAGCTGACGGCGCATCCAACTGGTTCGATATCAAAATGGAGTATGTACTCCCGATAGGCTCCACTCGAAATGATGGCCGAGTGGACTACGAAATACGTAACGGCTTACTGGTATCTGAGCCGTCGGGTGGTAAAGAGTGGAACCCAATGGAAAGTGGCTCCACCATTTTTGTCACTCGTCAGTTTAATCGCTATCAGTCTTTTGAGTTCAACCAAGGCACCCTTGACGGCACTATTCACGCCATGGAGTTTGGTCTTCTCTATGACAATACGGACTTTGCGCCGAACCCGTCATACGGTAGCCGCCAATATGTTGCGACCTCTCATGACTGGGGCTGGTTTGAATCCAAGCAGCAATGGTCATTTCACGAGCTCGATATGAGTAAGTATTTTTCCTTGGGTAAGTCAGATTGGGCTTCGCAACGCGTTATCGCGCTTAACTTCTGGACGGGTATCTCTCCAACATGGGAAGTGAACACCGATCAACAAGGCAACCGCGTCGTCAACGGCAACCCTCCATACAATGAAGGTGCGACGTTAGGTGGCTTCACCCGACTTCGCGGCTATGACAACAACCGCTTCCATGACAAAGCTGTGTTGTACGGCGCGGCGGAATATCGTTACACCTTAGCTTACAACCCGCTCAAAGAAGTCTCATGGCTCGATTTCTTGCGAGTCGACTGGATTCAACTTGTTGGTTTTGTCGAAGTCGGTCGAGTGGGCTCTGCCTATACCGCCAATGAACTCCTAACCGACCTAAAGTACGATGCCGGCGGCTCTGTGCGAGCTTTGATGGCAGGTCTGGTCGTTCGTGCAGATTTGGCAAAATCGCCTGAAAGTACCAACTTCTGGATCATGGTGGATCATCCTTCTAGATAATCTGATTATCTAACCAACGAACAAAGGTCTGTATTTTAGGCCTTTTTTCGTGTCCTACCGGACAGACCAAGTAGTAGTTGTTCACGGTTGGCATTGCCGGAAGCGGGCTAACCAGCTCTCCTTTATCAATATGTTTCTTCACAAAATGATAGCGTCCCATGCAACGCCCACCGAATTAAGTGCCGCGGTAACGCCTAACCCACGATGTCCTACACAGTAAAACTGCTCAAAGATATCCACTTCAATACCATGATGGTTCACCCAACGCTGCCAGACGTCAGAGCCTAACGCATGAAGAAAATTGATGTTAGCGAGCGCGTCGGTGCCTTTTTCAAACAACTCATACTTTGTCGCATACTCGGGCGTGCATACAGGAACGTACCGCTCACCAAATAGCGGGCGAACATACATCTCTTTTGGTGTCTCGCTTCCGTAGACGATGGCCACATCAATATCCTCTTGGAAGAAGGCTTCCTGCTCCTCATATACCAAGATATTGAGATTAAATTTAGGATGGCGCTCCTTAAAGTCCGATAGCCGCGGCATCAGCCAGCTCGACGCGAACTGAGGAGAAGTCGCAATGGTAATCTCTCCCGCCAACTCAGTGCTACGAATGTCCTCAATTTCACCAAAAATGGACGTAAGTGATTTCGCCAATGTGGCGTGAAATCGTTGTCCCTCTTCGGTAAGAGACAGTTTACGAGTGCCTCGCGTGAACAAATTAAAGCCGATCGACTCTTCCAAGACTTTCATCCGATAGCTTACCGCACCTTGGGTGAGGTTGAGTTCTTTCGCCGTCAGCGTAAAGCTCAATGTTTTTGCTGCCACATGAAACGTATGCAGATTTCTGAGTAACGTTTGCTGGTTTGCCATGTCAGTTCTATGAATCAAAAAATTTAATTCATAGTAAGACATTACTAGTTTGTTTGCATCGTTAAATAAGTTTCAAATAGACCTATATCGCACATACACATGTTTCAAATTACAACGAGGTCTGAATGAATATACTTGGCTATATGCAGAAAGTCGGTAAGGCGCTGATGGTACCAGTGGCGACACTACCTGCCGCCGCAATTCTAATGGGGATTGGATATTGGCTTGATCCTACCGGTTGGGGTGCAGACAGTGTTCTCGCCGCTTTTCTGATTAAATCTGGCAGTGCCATCATTGATAATATGGCGGTACTGTTTGCTGTAGGTGTTGCCTTTGGCTTGAGTAAAGATAAAAACGGCTCAGCCGCGCTTTCTGGCTTTATCTGCTTCTTAGTGCTGACGACGCTTCTTGACCCTTCTACTATTCAGCAAATCAAAGGTTTAGCAGCAGACGAAGTACCTGCCGCATTCGGAAAAATCAGTAACCAGTTTGTGGGCATCCTTGTTGGTATCGTTTCGGCAGAAATCTACAACCGATTCTCCCATGTTGAACTTCCAAAAGCCCTCGCTTTCTTTAGCGGCAAGCGCCTTGTACCCATACTCACCTCAATCGCTGGCATGGTGCTCGCATTCGTTCTACTTTACATCTGGCCTGTGGTTTATGACGCGCTGATCATCCTGGGTGTTAAGCTGCAATCTATGGGCGCTATTGGCGCAGGACTGTTTGGCTTCTTCAACCGTCTAATGCTAACGGTCGGTATGCACCACGCTCTCTACCCTGTTTTCTGGTTTGATGTGGTGGGCATCAATGACATTCCAAACTTCTTGGGCGGCGCGCAATCTATCGCTAATGGCACTGCAGTCGTTGGCCAAACGGGCATGTATCAAGCAGGCTTCTTCCCAATCATGATGTTTGGTCTGCCAGGTGCTGCGCTGGCTATTTACCACTGTGCAGACAAAAAGAACAAAGCAGCGGTTTTCTCTATCATGCTCGCAGCGGCTATGGCTTCTTTCTTCACGGGTATTACCGAGCCATTAGAGTTTAGCTTCATGTTCCTTGCACCTGTTCTGTACCTCATTCATGCAGTGCTTACCGGTATTTCTATGTACATTGCCGCATCAATGCAATGGATGGCAGGTTTCGGCTTCTCCGCAGGTTTCGTTGACTTGGTACTATCGAGCCAAAACCCGCTCGCGGTTAAATGGTACATGTTAATCCTTCAAGGTCTTGTGTTCTTCGCGATTTACTACTCAGTATTCCGCTTCGCAATCATCAAGTTTGATTTAAAGACACCAGGACGTGGTGAACTCATGGAAAGCGCAGATGAGAAAAAGGCCACTATTGGCAGCGAAGGCTTGGTTGCGCTGACGCAAGACTATATCGAAGCACTTGGTGGCGCAGAGAATATCACTGAGGTCGACAACTGCATTACCCGTCTACGCCTCTCAGTTAAAGATTCGTCAGTTGCAAACGTTGAGCGTCTAAAACAACTCGGTGCTGCAGGCGTTGTCCCTGTGGGTAAACACGGACTGCAAGTCATCATCGGGCTTGGCAAAGTCGATAGAGTCGCAGAGCAAATGAAAGTGGCTCTCGCGCAATAGCTAACCGAATTCTGGTTTAAGTATTCCGCTTAAACAGATAACGCGGTATCACCTTACCGCTCCCCCTAAAGCACAGAATCGCTTAGTCACCGATTCTGTGCTTTTCTTTTGGCGCCTACTTTATAGCCGACCTACCTCGCATCCTGTCACGAAAATAAACCCTCGTAAAAAATCGACTATTTCTATAAAACCAGCGCTAGTTTGCCCATTGCGACCACTGATAGTCTGAGTTCAGAAGATAAAGTAAGACCTATTCATAGGTTTGAAATTGATAATTTTTGAAAGTTAAACGAGGTAGAACATGTCTAACGCATTCTATATTCCATCTTTGAACCTTATGGGTGCTGGTTGCCTAGCTGACGCAGTAAAAACGATTGAAAGCCACGGTTTTCAAAAAGCCCTAATTGTGACAGACGGCGTTCTAAACAAAATTGGTGCAGTAAATAAGCTGACAACGCTATTGGATGAAGCACAAGTTGCTGCTGTGGTTTATGACGAAACTAAACCAAATCCAACCATCGAGAACGTGAACGACGGTCTTGCTCTTCTTAAAGAGCACGGCTGTGATTGTGTTATCTCATTCGGCGGTGGTTCACCACACGACTGTGCGAAAGGCATTGCGCTACTTGCGACAAACGGCGGCGAAATCAAAGACTACGAAGGTGTAGACGTTTCCAAAAAGCCTCAACTTCCTCTAATTGCTATCAATACCACGGCTGGCACAGCATCAGAGATGACTCGCTTCTGCATCATCACTGACGAAGCTCGTCACATTAAGATGCTATCGTGGACAAAAACGTCACGCCAATTATCTCAGTGAATGACCCTGAGCTAATGCTAGCGAAACCAGCTTCACTGACGGCAGCAACCGGTATGGATGCACTGACTCACGCTATCGAAGCGTACGTGTCTATCGCGGCCACTCCTGTTACTGATGCTTCAGCTATCAAAGCCATTGAAATGATTCAAGCTAACCTGCGTGAAGCAGTGGCAAACGGTGATAACCTAGAAGCGCGTGACAACATGGCATACGCACAGTTTATGGCGGGTATGGCGTTTAACAATGCGTCTCTTGGCTATGTTCATGCTATCGCACACCAACTGGGCGGTTTCTACGATCTTCCACACGGCGTATGTAACGCAGTTCTGCTACCACATGTTCAGCAGTACAACGCACAAGTTGCACCAGCACGCCTAGCAGATGTAGCGCGCGCGATGGGTGTTGATACAGCGGGTATGAGCGATGAGCAAGCAGCAAACGCAGGTTTGGACGCTATCCGTCAGCTATCAAAAGACGTTAGCATTCCAGCAGGTCTAGAAGAGCTTGGTGTTAAACGCGACGACTTCGACGTTCTTGCTGAAAACGCACTTAAGGATGCATGTGGTTTCACTAACCCGAAACAAGCAACCCATGACGAAATTGTTGGCATTCTAGCCGCTGCTCTATAAGACAAATTAGAGTACTAATTTCGAGTCACATCTCAGAACTGCAGGTAAAACGTTTGCCTGCAGTTTTGTTTTATAAATGGCGAGAGATTAACTAACACAGATCAATGTTGTGCTATTTTCTCCTGTCTATTGTGGGATTCACCCTCGTAATAGGAGCGAAGCACCACTCATGCACACGTTAAGCAACTTTAGTCGCATCGCAGAGCGAGAGTATGCCCTGAGCGCAGGTCAAATCAATTTGCTCTATTACGACCTCCCAAAAGACTTTCACGACGAATACCGTTCATACGAAGCCCCTCGCCTTTGCACCATCCTTGAGGGGGCTAAATCTGTAAAAGTTAATCAGTCAGAAGCGTTTAAATATCAGAGCGATGAGTTCGTATTGTTGCCACCGAACTCTAATATCCATATGAAGATGCCGGAGTATACCAAGGCATTGGTGTATGAGTTCACGGAACCACTGATCGAGAAAGTCGCGCAGCGAGTCTCCGACTATTTAGAATTCGATACCTCTCAATCATTCGATTCACAACGTTTTGTTGTTAACCCGATTGAGAAGCGGGTTGATGCTCTACATGGGAGAATGCAAGATATCCTTCGTGAGCAAGAAACTGGAATGGATTTTTTGATTGACCTAACAGGTCAAGAATTAGTGTTTGAGCTTCTTCGTAATAACGCTTGCCACAGCATCATCAATGGCAATCAATCACATCCAATTAAGCGCGCGATACGATTAATGAACTCTCAGGAGGGCATGCAATTGTCGCTGTCTCAGGTCGCGGAAGAAGTGGGATTATCGCTGTCGAGCTTCTCACAGAAGTTCAAACTGATGACAGAACAAAACCCGAAGCAGTACTTAACGCAACTGCGTTTAAAAGCGGCGAAGCGACATTTAACCTCGATGTCCGTCACCGACGCAGCCTACGAAACGGGTTATGACAATATCTCTCACTTTATACGTTTGTTCAAAAACGAGTTTGGTCAAACGCCTAAGCAATTTCAGCGCTCGATGCTAACTCGGCTAAACTAAACTGTTGAAAAGAAAACGGCTCCCTAGGGAGCCGTTGTATTACCTGATTCTTGCTTGGCCTTATTATCGCGACGCCTTGCCTTTGGCCCAAGTCTACGAAACTCAAACCATAACGCCATCGATGCTGATCCAATCAAATAAGCCAGTATAAAACTGCGATCATCCATGACACACATTTCGACGATATCTAGTGTGTCTTCCACGATCTCACCTCATTAGAAGTAGTAGTTAGCTTGTAGCCAACCTGTGGTGTCTTTTTTCAGGTACTTAGTTTCCGCAGTGTGTTCTACTTTAAAGCCCACTGAAACAACATCTGAAACCATGTAGCCACCACCGATTTCTACCTGAGGTATCCACTCTTTGGTTTGCTGAACGTAGGTCGATTTCGGATTCGCATACAACCAGTGACCCGCGTCGAACGCATACATGCCGTAAAGGCCAGCTTGATAAACATTAGAGTCGAAATTCTGATCCTTGACATAGATATCCGCTGTTCCAGGGTTCCAGTTAACACCGTTCTCCTTCCAATCAGCAGAAGTACGGCCAACCGACAACATTGGGAAAAGCATGATATTGTCCGTCACTTGGAACTTATAGATGAGTCCCGCCAAAGCTGTGGTGCTGTTTCGGTCACCCAGTACGTCTACGCTGACACCTAAACCGTCGGTAACATGGAAATAGCGAGCACGATAATTGTAATCAAGTTTGTCGTCATAGGTTTTCTTATCCGCCAAACCAAGGTCGAGCTGGAAAATATTGTTTCCCATGCCCAGCATGCCGTTGAGCTGCGTCGCATCACCTGAACGAGAAACCCCAAGGGTGGAAAAAGAAGCCGTTGGATCGCCGTAGTTAATATCCTCACCCGCAGTGTCCGCTGGCGTCGAATTTGACGCGAATGCGCCTGCTGTCATCGCGCACAACGTGACAGTGAGTAGTGTTTTTTTCATGAAGTTACCTAATTAAACATAAGTCCCTTTAATTAGGTCGTCCTTGGATTGAATTATCCCTGAGTAATGGCGCCCTCAGGATAAAGGTGCCCTTATTGGCAAGGAGTAAAGGTTGCAGTGCCAGAAACTTCTGCTTGTTCAACCAAGTCAGCGCAGGAGACTTGAGAAATGGTCGCTAACTCGTTCAGATCGATACGAATTTCACTATACGTATCCAAGTTACGCATCTTGAATGAGCCGTTCTCTAAGTTGTAGGTGTACTGGATCCACGTGGCGTACGTTTCGCCATTGGTAGGGTCAATAATGTCTTGAGGAACCAAGTTACCCGCATCAAAAGTAGACTGCAGCTTGCCTTCAGTTTGTGGCCATGTTGCTGTATCAGAGAACTCTACGTGAGCAGTGTTGTATAGGCCGCGTAGCATACGCTCCGAAGACGCAATTGAAGAGCCGATCTTGAAGCCGTTCTCGACGACTGACATATCGCCAATCTTTTCCGCATTTTGATCGTGATACTGTTGCAGGGGTGCGTTCGCCATCACACGCAGCTTGTCGTTCACTGACCCGCGATAGACCACCATTTCGCCGCCTTCGTTCAATTCAAACAAGGCAATATCACCCGATTTGTCTTGTACCGAAATATGCAAACCGTGTTGAGTGCCATGAATGCCATCCGCCCAAGCAAATTGGAACTCATTCGCTTCAAATGCAGTCACGGCTTCAGCAACCGTCTTAAAGTTCTGAGCCATAAATGCAGCAGCGTCACCCCAGTTCACAGCAGGAGCACCCGTGTCTTTATAGTCTTTGATGAAAGCTTGTGAGTCATACATATAGAGCGTAGAGGCTGACAAACCTTCACTGTTGATTGCTTCACCAGAGGTATCGACAAACACTTCGCGCTCTTCCAAGTTAAGCGTTGGGTACTTCACCGTCCACGACGCGGCCTGCTGGTAAGAAGGTACATCTTTGGTCACGACCTTCGTCCCTTTTGGTGTCACAATCGCTACCGTCCCCAACTTCTCTCCCCAATCAAGGGTGCGAACTTGTGACACTCCATACGGTGTATCTAGCGTAATTCTCGAACAAGCGTTTGCCGTGCTCACCAAAGCCGAACTTGCTACTGCAGCAATACCTAGCGCAATCACTGTTTTTTTCATTGTCAGTCACCTTTGTTATCCAAAATCCAGACATCAAACGATAAGATGTCCTCGTTTTTCTGGTAGTGACTTTATGAACTGGTACTGATTTACTCAAAACAGTAACTATTTATCAATCGAATACATGGGCAGTTTTAAATCAAAGAAACAATCCATAATCAATTGATAAATAAAGAGTTATATTACGGTAAACAAGTAAGTAAACTGAGGTTTTTTGATAGGTATTATCTGGAAATTAAGTTGGTATCGGCTCGGGAGTCAGAGCTCACCGAGCCAATTAAGATTGGAATTAGCTGCGTTCAGCGGCAGGTTGTTTTAGCGGGAAATAGAGCCTTTTCACCTTACGGAATACTCCACCAATGTCTTCCAAAATCACATACAAGCATGGCACGGCAATCAAGGTCACTACAGTGGCGTACATGACTGCAAACCCTAGAGCAACGGCCATAGGTTTAACGAATGCAGCTTGCAAGCTGGTCTCAAACATAATTGGCAGAACGCCGAAGAAGGTTGTAACCGAAGTAAGGGTGATTGCCCTAAACCTGGCACATCCCGCCTCAACGACTGCTGTTTTAGCGCAGTCACAGCGTGCTTTGATTTGGTTGACGTAATCGGTCATCACCAACGAGTCATTGATCACCACCCCCGCAGCCGCGATAAGACCAAACGTCGACATCATCGACATATCTAAACCGTAGAAATAGTGCCCCCAAATCGCCCCGGTCAGACTAAATGGGATCACCGACATGATGATCAGCGGCTGAGCATAACTTTTGAGAGGCACCGCGAGCAGGATATACACCGTAATCATACCCGCTACAAAGAATACGATTTGTTCCGCCGATTGCTTTTGCTGCTCTTCAATCGTGCCACCAAGCTCGGTGGTCACTTCTGGGAACATGGCCTTCAGCTCTGGCAGAACATTATCCTCGATATTCTGCACCGCTTTATCGGGCTCAATAACGGTCTCGTCAATAGAACCGTAGATATACACCGTTCTAAAGCCATTTTCGCGTCGAATTTGGTTAATACCCGGTTTGCTTTCAATTTCTACCACATCACCGAGCATCACTTTCTTACCCGATGGAGTATTGATCAGCGCATAGCGCAGAGATGAGAAGGCCTCACGGGTCAGCTTTGGATAGCGAACCATGACTCGAACTTCTTCTGTGTTTCTCAACACACGCTGTGCCTCACCGCCATAAAAGCTGCCGCCGACTTGCGCCGCAACACTGGCTAGATCTAATCCAAGATCGTAGGCCACAGGTTTTAAAGAGAGCTGTACTTCTCGGCTGCCTGTATCCATTGATGAACTGACATCAAACAGCCCAGTTTGCAGTTGCAGCTTGGAAATGAGTTCTCTTCCTGCTTCATTAAGCACTTCCATATCTGGCCCATAAAGCAGATAACCAAACTCATCACCGTCATCACCACCAGCCACATTGTCATTAATCACAATGGACTTGAGGCCGACGATGGTCGGCAGCTTTTCACGCCAGCGGCGAGAGAGCTCGAACGCATCAACAGGACGCACTTCCTCATCCACTAACGGTAGGATAAGCATACCTTCAGTTCGACTGGTATTAATGGTCATCATGTCGCGAATGACCGGCATACCAAATTCTTCTTGAATGTCGTTATCTACCGCTTTAACCACTTTCTCAAGCGTCAGCAAAGCATCAATGGTTTGCTCATCTGAAGCGTTACTGTTCATTTCGATTCTGATCATGGGGAAATCAGACGGCACTTTAGGCTTGGGATCATTCTCACATGCCCTGAGGTCACCATGCTGCGCTCACGACCAAAATGGCAATGAATCCCGCCATGACAGACCAGCGCCATTCCACACATTTACTGACAGTACGTTTATAAGGCCCGTTGATGAACTTAAAGAAAGCACGATTAAACCGAGCTCGGTAGCTGTTCTCCTTAATGGGCGTGAACTTCGTGTGTGCCAAATGAGCAGGCAGAATAAGCTTTGATTCAATCAAACTAAAGATGAGACAGAAGATAACGACTATCGACAAGCCATAGAAAAACGCTTTTTCAGGGCCGGTTGAGAATAGAAACGGGACGAACACCGCGATGGTGGTTAACACACCAAAGGTAGCAGGTGTAGCGACTCGCTGAGCGCCGCGCACCACGTTAGTGACACCGCCTCCGTTCTTCTCTACCTCGGTATACACACTCTCCCCTATCACGATGGCATCATCGACCACGATACCGAGTACCATGATAAAGGCGAACAAAGTAATGATATTGATACTTACGCCAAACAGCGGCATCAACATCACCGCACCAAGGAAACAAACCGGCAACCCGACCATTACCCACATTGCTAAGCGAAAACGCAAGAATATAGTGAGCAATACCGCGACCAAAACTGCACCTGCATCAAATTCTTGAGCATCATGTCGAGGCGAGCGTTGAGGTAATAGGTCATATCCATCAAGGTGTGGATTTGCACCCCATGCGGCAAGGTTTGGTTGCGAGCTTCTATGTAGCGCTTCACCGTTTCAGCTACCGGTACCATGTTCTGAGTTTTAGTGGCTTTTACCGTGAGATAAATGCCATTCTCACCCGAGAATTTAAAGTAGTGCTGCCCTTCAGTGAACTCATCTTTAATGGTAGCAATATCACCGAGCAACACTTTCGAACCATTGGCACCGAGTTTGACGGGGATTTGGCGGAATTCATAGCCATCGTAATACTGGTTTTCAATTCGAATAGAAACCAAGCCGGTGTTGGTTCGCACTTGCCCTGCTGAGAAATTGGCGGAGTATTTCTGAATCGCCGACACCACATCGTCCAACGTAAGATCATACGTACGCAGCTCATCAGGGTGAATCTCAATACCAATTTCATCCGGTGGTGAGCTGACCTCAACTAGCGACACATCACTCAGTTGTAGCAGCTCTTTCTCTACTTGTTTAGAGATGGTTTTGAGCTCAGTCAGTGAGGTATTGCCCGACAGCACCATACCTATCACATCTTGCTTGAACTCGATTTGCGTGACTTTAATTGGCTCCATTGCCCTTGGAAAACTGGCAATGGCATCAACCCTTTGTTTGACTCGGTCAAGTACTTCCGGAAGATCAGCTTTGGTATCGATTTCGAGCGTAACTTGGCCGCCACCGCGATACGCATCCGTAACTGCTTTTTTGATTTCGGTGACATCCTTGAGTGACTCTTCCACTTTGATAAGGATGGTTTCCTCTATCTCTTGTGCCGACACCCCCGGGTAAGACGCGGTCACACGAATGTAGTTAATTTCAAAGTTCGGGAACATTTGGCGCTGAATCAGAAAGTAACTGACCGTACCCATAATGAGTACAAACGCCATCAGCAAGTTGGCCGCCACCGAATTGTTGGCGAACAGAGCAATTATGCCTCGCTGGGTCGAGTTACTCACTGGCCTCTCCTTGCTGCGCCAAGACATCGGCTTCGTCGTTGACCCGAATAACGGTCATACCAATCTGCGGAAACTCGGGTACCGTCAATACCAGCTCGTCACCATTCTCAATGCCTGAATCAATAAAGAAGTTGGCCTGCTCCTCACGAAGCACATGTACTGGCTTTGGAATCAGTTTGTCTTCTGGATCCATCACCCAAACTCGCTCATCAATAACAAGCTCTTGTGGCACTTGAAATAAGTTGTCCACTGTTCGGCCATTGAATTGGACTTCAACATAAGAGCCAAACGGCAGAGGGGTTAAATTAGATTTAAGGCCGTATGGATCATCAATACGAATCACCATGTTCACCATACGCGTCGCACTATCGACCACACCCAAATCACGAACGATTTGGCCTTCTCGAATCGCTTCAATACGACCTTTAGCAATGATCTCGGCGCTGACGCCTTCGATATCTTTCGGTAAGAATGGCGCGTCGAATCCAGCGATCGGCACCATAACTTCTGCGTGTTCAATGTTATTGATTTCCGCTACCTGAGAGCCTGCGGTAATATATTGACCAACACCGATATTGCGTGACACCACCAACGCATCGTAAGGTGCTTCCACTTCGGTATTTTCAAGGTCACGATTAGCACGGCGCAGCCCTGCCTGCGCTGATTTCACACGGGCTTCTGCACTTAATACTTGTGGGATACGAAGATAAAGATCCGATACTTGGGTATCTTTGATTTTCTTGGCCTGGCGCTCAGCGACTTTCGCTTTTGCACGCTCTTCGATGAGGGTCGCTTGAGCTTGTGCAAGTTCTGCTTGAGCTTGCAGTACCGCGGCTTGATAGTCATCTTTCTCAATAGTGAACAGCACTTCACCGCGTTTAACCACCCCGCCTGAGACAAAATTTGGGTGCCAACTGGTCACTTCACCCGAAACTTGGGTAGACAACGCTGTACGTTCCAAAGGTACAACTTCACCAAAACTCGAAATCTGAACTTGATGAGTCTGTGCTTGCAAAATTTGAGTTTTGACACGCGGTGTGGTGTCGAGCGTTTTCTCTGTCTCGACTTCTGGTGCAGTCTTTTGAACTAAGAAGTAACCGCCACCCGCCACGCCTAAGATTGCGAACGGGAGAATCCATTTAATACTGCGCTTGAACATAGTGTCCCTTATGGTGCTCTTTAGTCAACGTACCTCAACAACTGTACGTTTGAGGTTTATAACCATTGTACGCATATTAATTGATATAACTGTAAGGTTTCATCATCTTTTTTGACTCAAATCGACTTCTTACCAATACAGTTGCTGACATGGAAAGTGCGACACCTCTATTCTGACCCAAAACAAAAGATCCCCGCGTTAAACGAGGATCTTGTTGTAAAGCGATGAATTTTACTGTGCGATAAAACCGTCACATTTGGCTGCGCAGATAAAATCATTTTGATGCAACCCTTTGATAGAGTGACTCCACCAGGTCACGGTCACTTTGCCCCACTCCAGCGTGATTGTTGGGTGATGGAACTCTTCTTCGGCCAGCTCCGCCACTTGGTTTGAAAACGCCCAAGCGAGCTTAAAATTCTTAAATTTATAGTGCTTCTCAAGTTGCGGGATACCATCACGCTCTATAATTTGCCAATCATTAAGCTCTGTCAGTAACTGCTGTTGTTCATCCCTACCCAGTGCAATTGCATCGCTGCTGCAGGCTTCGCAGCGTAGTTCATTAAGCATGTGTCATGTCCTTTGGTTCAAAAAGTGGAGGGAGTAAGCCCGATTCCATCGCTCGTGCGACGTCTTGGCTCAAGTCCTGTTGTTTTAGTTCATACAGCTGGCGAATGTCGTCCAGCACAAAGTAAGTCGGCTGCATAATGTCGATTCGATAAGGCGTTCTTAACACGTTATCGACACTAAACGCTTGGCGCAGCGGCCTTTCATCATCGAGTGCGTACAGAGTTTCACCTGGAGATGACAAGATGCCGCCCCCGTAAATCTTTAGATCGCCATTTTGCTCAACAAGACCAAACTCGACGGTAAACCAATACAATCTCGCCAGATAGACTCTCTGCTTGCTGCTCGCTTGATAGCCAAGCTTTCCATAGTGCTGAGTAAACTCGGCAAAATCCGGATCGGTCAACATGGCGCAGTGGCCGAAGATCTCATGGAAGAAGTCGGGCTCCTGAAGGTAGTCAAACTCTTCTCGAGAGCGTAAAAATGTCGCCACAGGAACTTACGTGATGCTAACAGTTCAAAGAAGCGGTCAAAATCGATCAACGCTGGAACAGGCTCCACTTGCCAGCCAGTTTCTCGCTGCAACACGCTGTTTATTTCAGTCAGCTGAGGCGCTCTATCCAGCGGTAAATCAAGCAGTTCAAGTCCGCGCAAGTACTCTTTGCAGGCTCTGTCTTTGACTAAATCCAGTTGGCGTTCAACAAGATCATGCCAAATGCGGTTTTCTTCTTCGCTCCAATCAATTATTCCCTGCTCATTCACAGGGTTAGATACATACTGAGCCATGCCATTTCCTTTAACAAACTCTTTACATTAAGCCTATGTGTTTGGTTTTGGCCTGACAATAACCCCTCTAAATAGCACTCGCACTTCGCGTGTAACATAAATTTTACATATGTATATTTTTAACTTTAAATTCAATTAATTGAATTTGGCTACTAAGTTTGACTAGCCCACCAAAAGCAACAAAAATTAAACTCATAATAATATCAAGGACGAGTGTATCAATAATGTTAACAAAGCCTACTTCCTCTCAAGCTCTATGGACACCTAACGCGACTCGGGCTGCTCAAAGTCATATCCAGCGATTCATCAATGAACTCGTTGCAGACAAACCCGCCTTAAACATTTCTGACTATCAACAGTTGCATCAATGGACACTAGATAATCCAGAGCATTTTTGGCAACAAGTATGGGATTTTTGCGGCGTTGTGGGCTCGAAACAAGGTCAAACGACCACGCTTGGGGAGGCAGTATGGGGTGATGTCATCCCAGCGAGAGACACTGTCTGGTTTCCAGAGGCGAAGCTGAATTATGCAGAGAATCTACTCGATTATGGGAGTAAAAACCCTGAAAAGGTTGCCATTTTATTTCAAAACGAGCAAGGCCATGTTGAGCAATACACTTGGAAGGTGCTCCTTGAGCACGTGTCAATCATGCAACAGTGGCTTCAAAGCATCAACGTAGCAGAAGGCGATGTCGTGGCGGGCTATCTCCCCCACTCTCCCTATGCCGTGATTGCTATGCTCGCAGCGACCAGTCTAGGTGCTATTTGGACATCGACCTCTCCAGATTTTGGTGCGGAAAGCGTTATTGAGCGCTTTGGACAAGTGAAACCCAAGGTATTGTTTTGCGTGGATGGGTACCAATTTGGCGGTAAATCGTTCTCCATGGCAGATAAGAACAGCACCATCTCTAATGCAATAGACTCTGTTACCCACATTTGCACTGTGGGATACCAGCACCTCGGTCAGAACGAGCCATCAATGCCAACTTCTTCTCAAATCAATTCCGGTAACGCTATCAACGTCGAATGGGAGTCCATCATTGGTGACTTTCAAAGTGAATCGGTTCATTACCATCGCGTTCCGTTTAACTCTCCTCTGTTCATCCTCTATTCGTCCGGAACAACGGGAAAGCCCAAGTGCATTGTTCACTCTGTTGGCGGCATCACCTTAAATCATCTTAAAGAACATCAGTTGCATTGCGATGTTCGCTCTGGCGATCGGGTGTTCTATTACACCACTTGTGGTTGGATGATGTGGAACTGGCACGTATCGGCACTGGCAAGTGGGGCGAGCTTGGTTATTTATGATGGCAACCCTATTTACCCCACTGAAAACGTACTGTGGGAACTGGCCAATCGCACGTCAGTAACCTTGTTTGGTACTGCCGCTAAGTATCTGGAAGCGATAGAGAAAAATGGCTATTCCCCTAGTGAGAAGTTTGCACTTACCCACCTTAGAGCCCTTTGCTCAACAGGCTCTGTCTTGTATCCGGAGCAATTTGATTATGTTTATCGAGCCATCAAATCGGATCTCCATTTAGCGTCTATTTCCGGTGGAACCGATATTTGCGGCTGCTTTGTGCTTGGCAGTCCTATATCCCCTGTTTATCGCGGTGAATGCCAAGCCGCCGGTTTAGGCTTGGATGTCCAAGTCTTTAGTACCAATGGCGAATCTGTCACAGAACAGCGAGGTGAATTGGTGTGCCTTAACAGTTTCCCGAACCAGCCTGCTGGATTTTGGAATGACGATGGTGAACGTTACCACAACGCTTACTGGGCTGACTTCGAGCAGTGCTGGAGTCATGGCGATGATGTTTTGATGACTTCACACGGGGGTATGCGCTTTTTTGGGCGCAGTGATGCGATACTAAACCCGGGAGGCGTACGAATTGGCACCGCTGAGATCTATCAGCAGGTCAATCAGCTCGATGGCATTATCGACTCCATCGCAGTAGGCAGAACACATCTCAACGATGAAAAGATTGTCCTATTCGTACAGCTTTCCCCGTCTACTGTGCTGGATGATAATTTGCAGCGTGCCATCAAACAGCAACTGAAAACGCATTGCTCACCTCGCCATGTACCCTCAGAAATCTATGCGATCAGTGAGATCCCAAAAACCAAGTCAGGAAAGCTGGTAGAGCTAGCAGTCAAACAAGTGTTGCACGGCCAAGAAATAAAGAACAAAGGGGCAATCGCTAACCCACACGTCCTTGATGAGGTCGCACAGTTCGCTCACACAGCATAACTACCAACTCTTCGATTAAACAACGCTTTACTAGTATTCAATACTGGTAAAGCGTCTTGTTCATCTACATGAACTGATTCTGAACTCTCCACTCATTCTTCATTCAGTGCCACTCCCTGATACTGGCTTCGTCAACTGGCCGCACCAACTAACCAAGCTAACCAAGCTAACCAAGCGGCCTTTATCGATGGAACCATTGAACGAAAGGAACAGAATGATGAAATCACTTAGCGTAGTCGTTATCACCCTTAATGAAGAAAAACGTATCGCTCGCTTGCTGAGCGACCTTAGCTGCCAAACTTATCAAGACTTTGAAGTCATCGTTGTCGATTCAAATAGCGATGACCTGACGTGTGAAGTGGCCAGTAAGTATCAAGCTTCTCTGCCAAGTCTAACCGTACATCAAATGTCTCAGCGTGGCGTGAGCCTTGGCCGCAACACCGGAGCGAAGCTAGCGAAACATGAACGCTTACTATTTTTGGATGCTGACGTTCGTCTCGACAAAGACTTCCTCCAAAAGGCCATCGACAAACTTGAACAAGAAAAGCTTGAAGTAGCCGGTGTCTATATGGGTTCCCGTAACTTAGCGCCTGCTTATAAAGTCGGCTATGGCCTATTTAATGCAGGGTTGTTTGCCACGCAATTTTTCTTCCCAACCGCGGTTGGAGCATGCATTTTTTCAACCAAGCGTGTTCACCAAGAGATCGGTGGGTTCGACGAAGAGATCGTGCTTTGTGAAGACTGCCACTACGTCAAAAAAGCGTCTAGAACTTGGCGTTTCAGATTTCTGCCGATCAGCTTTCAATTCGATCCGCGCCGCCTCGAGCAAGATGGTTTCTTCAAAATGGGCTTTACCTACCTAAAAGCCAATGTTCGACGTTTCCTATTTGGTGAAATGCGCAACAACGAAATGGAATACCAGTTGGCCACTACCAAAAACAGTAAGGCAGAAACAGTAGCCAAAAACAGTAAGACAGAAACAGTAAGACAGAAACAGCGAATAAGGTAAATACAGCACAACAGGTCGCTGGATATAAAGTAGGTAGGGATTGGGTATGTTTGAAACATTGGGACTGTTTGTAGGTGCGCTTCTCGACGCATTGATTGGGCCAAACTTAGTGGTACCGGGTGAACCATTTATGATAGCGGCGGGGTATCAGCTCTATTCAGGCACATACATGGCTGTCGCTGCGGTACTACTCGGAGGCCTAATTGGCGACCAGCTTAGCTTCCTCATCGGGCGTCATTACGGCTTCAATGCACAAAAATCTTTGCTCCGCTGGCAGCCTAAGATTCGCCGCCCTTTAGCGCGCTGTCGACTTCTCATCAACCGAAATGCCTTTTGGGTTATTGCGTTTGCTCGCCTACTTGGCCCCATCGCTTGGGTTGTGCCTTTTATGGCGGGCGCGAATCACATTCGCTGGAAAAATTCTCTGCCTACGCATTAGTCGGATTAGTTCTCGGTGTAGGTCAGTTTGTTACCTGGGGGTATTTGCTTGCTGCAGGCGTTGACAACGTACCTATGCTAAATGAAGCCGCAACGTTTGTTTCTGAGCACAAATACTCTCTGGGTCTATCACTTGTATCACTGGCACTACTCTATTTCGGCATCAAAAAGCAGTGGCGCTATTCTTGGTTGAAGGCATCTAGCTTGTTTCTTGGTGGCATGCTTGCGCTCAACTACTCACACTTTTTTTGGTGGAGTGATAACGAGGTCGTCCCTTTGGCGCATGCAGTGCCAACTGAAGTCACTTTATCGGAGCTTGATTATCGCGTGTATGCGGGTCAATCCACCGTTTACTCAGCGCAAGCAGTCAATGTGGTTTACCTAGGCGAAAGCCCGGCAGAATTAATGGGTGAGTTAGGATGGATTGAAAACAAGACCTTCTCGCGCAGTGATATCGAGCTCAGTGATTATGTCCAGTTGTTGCAACAGAGTACACCACCCGTTTCTGATTTACTTTGGAATGGTCAGCCACAGCATTTGGCGTTTCAACTTCCCGGAACCCTTACTCATCGTTCACACATTCGTTGGTGGCAGGCGGGGATCGATTCGCAAACCCAACAAACCGTATGGATTGGTGCCCTTAGCTACGATGACGGCCTGACATTAACACCTTATGGCGGAATTGTTACTTTGCTTCATTCTGTCTCACCCAATGTCGATGTCGAACGCGAACAGCTAAAAAACGATGTTTTCAGACTGAATGACCGCTGGAATGCAGAGAATGTTCAGCTCGCTTCTGCTACGACAAGCAATCGCCAACATGATTACTTTACCGATGGTCTTGTGCTAGTTGTTTCTGAACAGGCCTCTTATGCTAATGAACTTCAACCATATGAAAACATTGCTTTTATATCGACATATCTCAAACCTTGAATGAGCTAAGTTACTGATCTAAAGTTGTCACCTTTCGATTTGTTTAGAAGCACGAAATATATTAATCAGCCGTGTCAATTGTCGAAGGTTCGTTAATTAGCATTTAGCTCTGTGACGGATTGTATCAACTAATTTCAGACACATTGATGTTACAAAGCCACATACCTTATATTCACGTTTAGCAAAACATGCTCAGTTATTGCTAAGTCAGCTCAAATAATAAAGGTATAAAACTCAATGATCACTTTGGCCCGTTTCGCATCTACAAGCGATCCAAATCAACTGCGCAGCTCAACGCGCCCACAACCCGCAGCGCCGCCAACAAACGCTGTATTGTCTTCTCGAACCTCAATAAAAGAGCCTGTTCTCTTCGCAACTCACCAATCTTCTCCTAAAAGCACTTTGACTACACTTTCTTTACTTCGTGGAGGATTGGCATGATAGAAATACACTGGACTGTCGCTTTAGCGATGAGTTTTTGCAGTATGTTTGGCGTTCTTCAAATGTATGGTCGACGCATTGATGCTTTCTTTAAACGCGTTGTCGATAACATGTTGAGAGTCGGAAAAGGCTCAATGAAGGCGACAAACTATTCGCAACAGCGCACGGAGAGCGAGCTTTATCAGGTAGGACATCAAGAAAGAAAGTATGAATTTGGCGATTACATTCGTCAGCAAAGCAAAAGAAAAGACAAACTATAATTCTTAGCCGTTCGATGCTACAAAGCCCGTGATTGAATCACGGGCTCATTTCAAAAACCGCTGCGCAGTTAAGTCGTAACAGAGACAACAAGCCAGATGTTGTAAGCAGCGTAGCCTGTAAGCAATAATGCCCCTTCCAATCGATTGATACGTCCTTGACGACCAAAACCGTAAGCCATAAAGAACAATGCTAACGTCATCGCCATCATCACCAGCCAGTCACGAGATAGAACAGCCTCTGGCACATTCGCGATCGGCGAAATCATGCCTGCAATACCCACTACGGCAAGGATGTTAAACATGTTTGAGCCGACAACGTTACCAATCGCAATGTCATGTTCACCCTTGCGCGCTGCTGCGATAGAAGCCGCCAGTTCTGGCAAAGACGTACCCAATGCAACAATCGTTAATCCAATCACCAAGTCGCTAATACCAAGAGATTGAGCGATGGTTACTGCACCCCAAACAAGAATACGTGAACTCACTACCAGCAAAACAAGACCTAGTACAAGCCAGAAGATTGCTTTGCCTAATGACATGGTTTTCTCTTCGAGTTCGTGCTGCGTGTCTGTCTCAAGCGGGTCACCTTTACCCTTGATTCCCGAGTAGATACTCCAGCTGATCAGACTGAAAAAGCCCACCAACAGAATCGCAGCCTCACCGCGCCCTAATACTCCATTCCAAAGCAGTGCACCGAGCAGTAAGCTAATAGCGAACAGTAGTGGCAGCTCTTTTTTCACAATGACAGATTGCACCATGATTGGCGCAATGATTGCAGTGACACCTAAGATAAGTCCGGTGTTAACAATGTTCGAACCAAGCGCATTCCCCAATGCCAACTCAGGATTACCCTCAGCTGCTGCCATAGCAGAGACCACCATTTCCGGTGCTGAGGTTCCGAAACCAACAATCACCATACCGATAAGCAAAGGAGGCATGCCTGCGTGACTCGCGGTTGCTGCCGCACCATCAACAAATCGGTCTGCACTCCAAACCAATAAGATAAAACCAACTAGAATCGCCAGAGCGGCAAGTGTCATATCCGTGTCCTCAATAGGGAAAGATGAGTATTTTTGACAAGCAAGTCACTGTCTCCAGTGACAATTTTAGGACGGGAATAGTGAACTTACATGAATTGCTTCGTCAAATAATGATTTTTATCGTCACGATAAAAAACGAGCCTAGAAGGCTCGTCTTTATCGCATGCCGCGCAATAGCCAACGCTACATATTAATCTTGATAATCGCTGGCTTTGTTTAAGGTACTTTCTGCAAGTTTGCATCAATCTGTTGATTACCTAGCATGCGCTCCCAGAGGACTGAGATTTGCTCCAAGCTACGCTCACTAGGATGTCTGGTAGGCGCTTCTAACAGCTCCCACTGTTCATCCATTCTCGTCTCTGCAAAAACGAATTCAAACGCTAAACTGTCTGCCATACCCAATCTTAAATCCGACACGATAAGTTTTCCTTGGTCTTCACGATACCCCAAGAATCCATGAGAGAACGCTTCTAAGCCTTCAAGGGTCTTTGGCTTTTCCTTTAGCGGCCACTTACCACGCGAACGTTGGATGAAGTCAATTTGGCTATCAGAGTCGAGCAACGATGCTAAACCCTCGAAATACTGATCACCTTCAACCACCACCACTCGCCACAGCAAAGTATTAAACGGGGAAGGAGTAATTAGCACCTGTTCATTA
Source organism: Vibrio maritimus (assembly GCA_000755425.1). Classification (GTDB taxonomy): domain Bacteria; phylum Pseudomonadota; class Gammaproteobacteria; order Enterobacterales; family Vibrionaceae; genus Vibrio; species Vibrio maritimus_A. Next base: position 287,239 of record BBMT01000001.1, on the reverse strand, counting down.
CTGATGTTTTGTGCGGCCAAATTCTGCTCTACTCTATCTGCAATCACTTGCTGCGCAGCATAGCCCCAAACTAGATATAAGCTCGACACAGCCACAACCGCGTTACACCACTGCCCTCCTCGGTGACGAGAAAACAACGCAACGCCGATACCAAGGAGAAGTGGCAAGGTATAGAGCGGATCGATGATAAAAATATTTCCAACTTCAAAGTAACCAGGAATTGGCCATAACAGCTGAGTGCCATAGGTCGTCATCGCATCGATGGCAACGTGAGTAACCAGAACGCTCAGGACTAAGCAAAAGACGCGATTGAAAGACCAAAACGCATCGGGTTTAAAGCGGCAATACAACCAACTGACAATAAGAGAGAACACTGGAATAAGTAGTAGTGAGTGCGTAAATCCACGATGTTTTATGGTGTTGCTTACGGCATCACCATAATCGAGTACTACGTCTAAATCTGGCAAAGTACCAAGCGCAGCGCCTGTGAGCAGCACCTTTGCATTACAGTGTTTACCAGCTATTGCACCAGCAACGGTTGCCCCTAGGGCGGCTTGGGTAAGAGAATCCATCTGGTTTACTTGTTTCCTTGATATGTTAACTGGTTGTTTTAGCTTACGAGAATATATGAAAAAGGACCAAGCCGATATAGCTGCTTGTTTCACTTAGTGGGTAGAAAGACATGCATAGCCCAAGTTGACTTTAATCAGAATGATTAGCGAAGCATACGTAGCCCAAAGATGACTCTTTGGCTTTGTACATAGCGATATCAGCTGCACGCAAAATCGCATCAACGTTATGGCCATCCCTAGGAAAAGTTGCAATACCAATACTGGTCGAGATAGTAATAGATTGGCCGCCAATGTGTATTGGCTCCTTAAGTACTTCTAGGAGTTTTTGGGAAAGAACAACAGCTTGATCTGTACTGGTGACATTTTCAATCATGATCGTGAACTCATCACCACCAAAGCGCGCCATCACGTCGCTGCGCCTTAGGTTTTGACTTAATCTAGTTGAAACTTCAACAAGCAACTTGTCACCAAAGTCATGGCCTAGACTATCATTCACGTGTTTGAATCTATTTAAATCCAAGAAAAGCATAGACACCATAGTGCCATTCCGAGTCGCCACATTTAACGCATGGTTAGTTAACTTAATGAACATCCTGCGATTCGGTAAGCCAGTTAAAACGTCATTAAAAGCGTAATGTTTGAGTGTGTCTCTCGATGCTTCTAGCTCTCGGGTTCGTCTCCTTACTTGCGCCAATAAATTAGTATGTGTGCCAAACAAAGTAATAATTAGTAGGACACTCAACGCTCCAAATACGGACTCATAAACGAGAGATTTAACGGATCGGTTTGCTTTGAATAGTGATACGACATCCTCTGAGACCGATAAAACGACCGTCCATTCTCTGGTTGCGACCTGTTGAATGAAAGAGAACTCAATCGCATTGTCAATTGGACTGGTGTCGGTAGGAGTATACTGGTAGATAACGTCATCGTTGGCACTGGAATCGAGGATTTTCACACTCATATAATCGACAGAACTGCTCTTTAGACTCTCGGTAACAATATCCCCAACAACGAACACTCCAACAGCAAAGCCCGACAAAGTAAAAGAATGTGTCAATGTGGATGTTCCCAGTGACGGGCCTGGGTTAATTGGAGAAAAAATGAGAAAACCTGGCTCTTTGGTTTCTAGCTGAACAAGCTGAATCGTCTCGGTGGCGACAGGTCGATTGTTGTTTTGCGCGCGAATCATTGCCTCTCGCCGTGCGCTGTTTGAGAAAACATTGAAACCAAATGCTCTTTCATTGGAAGCGAAAGGCTCAATCCATTTCACAACAACCAAAGGATCGTCGGCTTTTAACGGCACACCCCTTACTTTGAAACGCACATCCGTTTGACTGTCTGTTTGGGCTTGAAACTCTCTAACGTGCTGCTGCTCAACTAATGGGTTCCACGAAAAGGCTCGTATACCCGGATTCTGTTCAATGAGAGGTAAGGTAAACTGTCGAAATTCCTCTTGGGTAATGTCACTATTTCCAGATAGCTTCAATGCCAATAGTGCCAATGAGTTGAGGTAATTCTCAACTTGATGGTTAAGATTCTTCTCTATCAACTGAGAACGAACACTAATTTCGTTCAGGCTGTTTCTCTCCAGAGACTTATTGCTAGATGTTTGAATAATAATTAGTGCAACAAAGACTAAAAGCAGTGGAAAAATCAAAGCTCGATTATGAGCAATTGATTGCGCAATATTCTGTCCATGTTTAATACATGCTAGGATAATTGGCGCAATAATAATGACACCTAAAAAGTCTCCCAACCACCAAATCGCAACATTCGTCCAATAGTGCTCATCCAAATATTCAATGTTTGGAAGCTCTACAATAAAACTACCTGACACGCTCGCAATAAGGCTGCATATAAAAGCAAAAATCACAAACAGAGTGACTTTTCGGAGGCTCGGTGAAGCAATAATATTAATAGAAAAGTACGCTATGCAACGATAATTAACCCAAGCTTGAACCGCTGCGCACATCCCAATACTCATCGCCATAAAAATGACCGATGCACTAAAGTCAGCGCCATTGATTAACTGCACGCCAAGGTTAAACGTTATTGAACCGATCAAAATGGCTGGTACAAAACGAGATTGCCATAGAATGCAGCCAGCAAGGCCAATGCCTGCAGGGGGCCATAGTGAGACAACCTGGCTTTGAGGCTCAATGAAGAAAACATGAAAGCGGAAACGATATAAAGCAACAGTAAGCTTATATACCGCTCACTGACATAAGAACTTCGATGTTCTGGGTGTTTAGTTGGGTCTACAGATATTGGATCATGCTTATTATACAAGTGCTTTTCCCAAGTTAATTAGCAAGTTTGCCAAATCCAATGGCTATAGGGAGTGTAGTCAAGATGTATTGTATTGGCACTATTTGGTCAAAATAACCTTACTGATTGCAGTAAGACGAACACAGCCCCTCACAATAGTTGAGTCTGCTTGATATAGACTCAGACAAATCAGAGCTTACCTTGAGACTTAAGCCACTTCAGTCCTTCTCGTTTGGCTAGCCCTTCAATGTGTTGAGTATCGATAAATTCAATGACTGCTGCCGAGTTAGTTTTTGAGTATTCCCGCAAGCTCCACCCTATTGCCTTTTGAATAAAGAACTCTTTATTCGCTTGATTCTCGCCGATAATGGTAAACAGCAAATCTTGATCAGTCTTTTGTTTAAACTTCAACTGATAAAGAACTGCAGTGCGTCTTAACCAAATGTTGTCACTTTTGCGCCATTGGCTAATCATATTCGTCGATTCGTCCGGAAATCGCTGAAACAAACTAGCTACGATGTGCGTTGCTAACATGTCTACTGTGTCCCACCATGACTTTGTCTGATCCAACGCTCGACATGGTGAAGGAAAGACTCTGGCAAGACTTTCTTTTGTTTAATTAGGAGATCGACAGCGACGAGCTGATATTCTCTTTGGGGTAAGGACCAAAGCTCATCGACGATATCAGCAAGCTCATCCAGTTTGGGCAAATGTTGTTTCGAAAACAGCGTTTTCAACGCGTCACGTCGTGGGCCTGATTGGATCCCGTAGAACGCATATTGATCGCGCATATACGCTTTCATAAAGATTGCATTGTCATTGTTTTTTAGAGGCTCCAGTGCCTGTTTAACTTCTAGACTCCAATCGTGCATCTCAACCCCGCCTTCATTGCTTACCGCTGTGCTCCTCATTAAAACAGTGAACGTAATAGTCGCCAAGTGTTTGTTGCCCATAAGAAGGTGCGATGGCATCTTGCGACATCATAGCCAGGAAAAACTCAGCAGCCCCTCCCCATTTTTCAGGTAGTCGTTTCGCAATGACTAACCCAATCTTTCTAACCAAATCTGGCAGAACAGTTATTTTTGACTCTTTGTTCTGAGCGTTAAACGCAAGCTCAATCATCTCACGTGTAGACAGTACCTCAGGACCACCTACCGCTAACTCCAATTCCGAGCGATCAATCGCCTCAATACAAAATCGCGCCAGATCAGAGCCATGAATCGGGTTTACACGCACACCATCCTGCCCAAAAAGATACCCTTTTCCTTTGGCAGTCATGTTGTAGATCTCTTTTAAATCAGAAAAGAAACCATTTGGGCGAATAACGCAAGGCTCCAGAACATTTGAGTTTAGCAATCTGCGCGCAAACAGCTCTTTGGCGGCAAGTAGCCTAACATTTTGATGGCGCTCAGCACCAAAGGCAGAAATGTAGATGAACTTTTTCACCCCTGATTTTTCTGCCGCTTCAAGTACATTGAGATTGGCTTGATAATCAACATCCATATAAGTGACAGCATCACGTTGCCGAGTAATACCTAGACAGGAAATCACGACATCTACGCCGTTAAAATGACCATCCAGTTGCTTAGAATCCGTTACCTGAGCTTCCACTATCTGAGATGCATCTAGCCCCATCATTTCTAACTTAGTGCGATTTCGAGCTAACGCTTTGAAGCTAGCCCCTCGCAATAACAGCTCTTTTAGGATGTGCTGACCAAGGTAACCGGTCGCGCCTACAACTAATATATTAGGAGTGAGTGACATATCTATACCTCTTCGTTTGTAGTCTGTTCAGACTCAGGACGATACGGCTCTTCTCGCAAGATATGGCTCACCAGCAGCTTGAGATAAAACAGTGGCAGGAACCACTCAAGCCCCACAGGAGCCTCAAACCAATACAATGACAACAATAACGCTCCGGCATACATCACGAGCGCTATCGGTCTCTGCAAATAGAGCGCCGACATCAGAACCAAGCAACTCGAGATCATCATATAGCCACCTGTTACTGCTACCCACAACCAGTCTCCTTGTAGAAACAAGCTAGCAACCAGTGATAGCTGCACGAAGTGCACGGCAACAAATGAGAGATGTTGTCTAACTCCTTGCCCTTCACGGTGAAACCATCGCTTAGCGCTAGAAGTTGCATTGGTAATAATGCCTCCCACGATGTCTATCGTGAGCAAAAAGAGCAGTATTAGCTGCCCTATACCCCACGAAGAGCTGACTTCCCTACTAAAGCCAATCGCTGCGACTCCGGCTATTACCGGAATATAGAGCTGAATTCGCTTCTCAGCTTTTGTTGCACCTGGACCGATCAACTTATCAATGTTGCCCCAAAAACCCTCTCTTACTTTTGGGTAGTTCCAATTAATGTTCATAGTAAAACCCTTTTTATAGACCACTTGGTCTTTTTTAAAATATAGCCTCAACCAGGCCGAGTAAAGATCTTTTTTGACCAGTTGGTCTAAATAATTAGAACTGTGTTACTATTATTGAATTGGTTCAGAGAGTTAGAAATTTACATGCCGAAAATCGTTGATCATGACAAAAGACGTCAAGAAATAGCCCTCAAAGCAACGACTGTGTTTCTCGAACATGGTTACAAAAACGTAGGTATGCGCCAGCTATGTGACTTTTTAGGAATGAGTAAGAGCGCTGTATACCATTATTACAAGAGCAAGGATGAGCTCTTCAAGCTGCTACTGAAGCCATGGTCAATTACGATTCGGATGCTTTACTCGATTTTCCGAAAGCAAAAGACGCTTCTCGGCCTCAACGGATAAACAACTTTATCGCCATATTGAGGCAGCTTACTCCTAGATTCTTTCATGAAATGCAGCTTGTCGCTGATTACATCAACGTCATAGGACATGAGAATGTGTCGAGTGACCCAAGTATGAATGTAGCCAATCAGAAATACTTGGCGTTATTAAGCGACTATGTATGTTCTAAAAACCCAATCGAGCTCTATACCTTAATGCTCGGACTCTTGAACCACCAACTGATGATGGGCTCTGAGCTCGAAGATGCCTATATATCTGACTTAGTAGACAAGCATATTGCCTAAAGTCTTATCAACGAAAAGGGAGGCAAGGCCTCCCTTATTCAATTACTCGCTGCCGAATACGCGCTGCAATCTAGCAATAGCTTCTGTCACCCTAGAGCGTGGTGTCGCCAAATTAAACCTGAGGAACTGCTCGCCCCCCAAGCCAAACGTTGAGCCATGATTGGCGGCAATTTTGGCTTCACTTTGTACCTTCTCGATTACCTCTTTAGGTGCCAAACCTGTTTCTGAAAAATCGACCCAAGACAGGTATGTCGCCTCCAGCGGCATCGATTTCAACCCTTTGATCGCGTTGATACCTTCATCGAATATACGGCGGTTCTCATCTAGATATTCCACTAAAGCTCCAACCATGCTTCACCATGTTCATAGGCCGCCGTTGCCATTAGCATTCCCATTCGGTTTGGCCTATGCCGCAGCATTGAGAACAAACTTAAACTTATCTCTAAGTTCAGGGTTCGGGATGATAGCGGCGCCGGTTAATGCGGAAGCGATATTAAAAGTTTTAGTTGTCGCTGCCAGAATCACCATGTTTTGTTCATGTTCTGGGGCAGCGAGTGTCGCGACGGTATGCTTGTTCGGTGGGAAAACCAAATCGTGGTGAATCTCATCGACCACAAGTACCAGATCATGACGCGCACAGAAGTTAGCGAGGTCTTGGATCTCTTCTTTCGTCCACACGCGTCCACCCGGATTATGCGGAGAACACATGACTACGAGCCTCTCTGTGCCATTGAGACTTGCTTCAAGCGCGGCAAGATCCATTTCATAGCGACCGTGTTTTTGAATCAATGGGCTTTCTACTACAACACGTTGGTTCGCTTTAATGACTTTTGAGAATGCATGGTATACGGGCGTGAACAGAATAACGCCATCACCAGGCTCTGTGTAGGCTTGAACACAAAGTGCCGTGCCTTGAACGAGACCAGCACAAGTGACAATCCAATCAGGAGATACTTGCCAATCGTGCCTCTTGCTCATCCAGTTCACAACTGACGTTTTGTAGCGTGAATCATCACCGTAATAGCCATTTACACCATTTTCAGCAGCATCGATAAGTGCTTGGTTGACGGCCTGCGGCGCTTTAAAGTCCATATCCGCGACCCACATAGGAAGGCCATCAACAGTAGAGACCCCAAAGCTCGCTTCCATCTCATCCCATTTTGCTGAATGGGTTCCCCTACGCTCTACAATCTCATCAAAGTCAAACATGTCTATCCCTATCTCACCACGCTATTTTGTTAGCGTATTTACGAAACAATAGAGTCAGTTTAAACGGTTGATTTCAATAGAGCTAGTGGCTGGACATGGTTAATTGCAAGTGTCCAGTATGAGGGTCTGTCGATTCATCAACAATCGTAAACCCACAGCGACGATAAAAACCAATCGCTCGGCAATTGTCTTTGTAGACAGAGAAAGAAAGTGAGTCGCGTTTCTTACGTGCGTCCATAATCAAACGCATGCCAATACCGCCGCCTTGCGCTTGCGGTTCAACAAACAGCGCTGCTAATTGGTCATCTGCTAACGCATAAAAACCAATGACCCGCCCAGCATGCTCGTAAACATACACCTCTGAGTTCGGAAGGTAGACGTTGCGCATATCATCGAGTTTGTCATGCCAAAACCTTGGCTCAACAAAGTCGTGAGACTCGACAGACGCTGCCAACCAAACTTTTAAAACGCTATCGATATCTGCTTCGTTGTATTCTCTGATCATGAGGGTGTTCCATTTCCTAGCTTGCTCAAAGTATTGTGCTCGGTACCGAGGCACGACTTCAATAGTAGCTGGAAATTGTGCTCATAAAGGGAAATCAGTCGATATTTTCTAAAGTTTGAAGTTTGGCCTCAACTTTACTGCAAATGTATTCGCCAATAGGGATGGCCGAAGTAGCCGCTGGGATGGTGCATTGCAAACATGTAAGCTGCGAGCGGTCTCAGCAAACAAAAAATCATGCACCAAACTGCCATCAGACATAACTGCCTGGGCTCTAATACCAGCGGGATAAGGCAGGAGCTCATCCACCTTGATGGATGGGCAGTACTTTTGAACCAACTGAAGGTAGCCCGGGCGCCACATAGAATTCTTAAACTCTCTCAAACCAGATTTCCAATGCGTGCGCGACACTCGCCAGAAACCCGAGAATTTGAGCATATCAGTCGTATCTTCAATGCTAAAGTTGATGCGCCCATAGCCTTCGCGCTTAAACCCTTGCACCGCATTCGGACCCACGGTCACCGAGCCATCGATCATTCGGGTTAAGTGCACACCCAAAAACGGAAGTTCTGGATCTGGGATTGGATAGATGAGATGACTGATAATATCGTGATGCTTGGCTGGTAGCTGATAATACTCGCCGCGGTAAGGAATGATTTGAAAGTCGACGTCGATACCAATCATCGAAGCCAATCTATCCGCCATCAACCCGCCGCACACGACAAGTTGGCGAGCTTGCAGAGTGGTTGGCGTTCCATTGGTGATGCTATTGATATCGACCAATCTTGTTGTTCAGTTAGCGCAGTGACTTCAGTCGATAGCAACACTTCACCGCCAAGCAACTGAAACTGCTCAGCCATGGTTTGTGTGACCAACCGATAATCAACAATACTGGTTGCTTCTACCTTTATTGCCCCCAATCCAGTAATGTTGGGTTCAATTTCTTCCAGCTCAGTTTGGCTCAGCAGCGAAACATCGATACCGTTTTCGATACAGCGCTCATAAAGAGCATCCATTCGCTGTTTCTCAACCGCGTTTGTAGCGACTAAAAGCTTTCCGCAATTCTCGACCTTAATGTTGTGCTGTGCGCAAAAACGTTTCGTCGCCTCTGCCCCACGCTTACAAAAATCTGCTTTAAGGCTGCCCGGTTGATAATACACGCCGGCGTGAATCACACCGCTATTATGGCCAGTCTGATGCTTGGCAAAGTTCGATTCTTTCTCGACCAACACTATCGATGCGTGAGGGTATTTTCGCTGTAACTGCCACGCCGTTGACACTCCGACTATACCGCCACCAATCACTATAAAATCATGGACTTTTGCCATCACTTTTCCTTGTGAGCTACTCGAATGTTGTCACCATACCTCGTACGTACCTACTGAGGAAGTGCTGGCGTCACTGCTTTCAAATAAAGTGACATTGACCCCTCGTAAATTCGGCGCTGTTCTTGCTCGGTCACATCAGAAAACTGCATCGAAAAAGCGAATCCGTGCAGATAATCAGCGAGCAAGCTCACTGCATTTGACTTGTCATCAGGGGTAAGATTCAGAGGCTCAACCACATCGTTAAAGCGTGTGATGAATACCTCCGCCGGCCCACTGCTTTGCATCTTGAATAGTGTTTCAAGCAAGCCAGAATACTCGCTAAGGAGTACAAGGTAACTCCAGCCAAGCTCCGTGACTTCCTGCTGCCAACGTGTTTCATTATTGGGCTCGTAAATCCCTTCAACCAAAGAAACAGCAACGGCTTCGAGTAAGCTATCCTTATTCTTGAAATAGTAATAAATCGCCATCGCATCAATGTTGAGCTCGGTCGCTAACCCTCTGATACTGGGTATTTTCCCGTTGGTCTGCATCATCTTTTTCGCGGCGTCAATGATACGTGATTGGCTGAGCCCATCCGCCCCTTTCTCCGGGCGTCCACGTTTTTTTGAGTTGACAGTCATCGGTGATCCTAGCTAGACTTTAATTAATTTCTACACTGTAGAATTTTAGCAGAGAACTAGACTGCAGAGAACAAAAACATTGCTCCATGCACTGTTCCACTATCTAAATGACAACAATTTCAGGAGCCACACATGGCCAACATCGTATACATCGCCACCAGCCTTGATGGTTACATCGCCGACAAAAACAACGGCGTTGATTGGCTGCATGATATTCCAAACCCAGAAGGTTCCGACTTCGGCTTCGCAGAGTTTATGGACAGAATTGATGCATTGGTTATGGGGCGTAATACACTAGAGATCGTATTGAGCTTTGATTGTGACTGGCCATACTCAAAACCTGTGTTTGTGTTGAGCAACACGATGACTGAGGTACCTGAGGGTCTTGAAGGCAAAGTCTTCTTGGTCAAAGGCGAACTTAAAAACATCGTTGCCGACCTAGCGTCTCAAGGTTACAACGACCTGTATATTGATGGCGGTAAAACCATTCAGAGCTTCCTTAAAGAAGATCTTATCGATGAACTGATTATTAGCACGATTCCAGTTTTGCTGGGCGGAGGGATTCCTCTGTTTGGTGAGTTAGATAAACCGTTGAAGTTTAAGCACGAGTCAGCTGTAAGATATGCGGATTGCATTGTGAAGAATCGGTTTGTGAGGGTTTAGAGGCGAGAGCTCGCTCCCACTGTTTCCCACTCAGGCGAACGGCTTGAGTGGGAGAAATTCCGTTCTCAACATACATATCAATTGCTAGGTATTTTGCCCTGACGCAAACAGCGCACTTTTGCCGCTAGTACATTTGCCCGCACCTTCCTCACTATTGCGTATCATTCATCCAATACGCAAACGTTATGAGAACTCAGCTGTACAACAACATTCACCAAACATCTTTTCGAAAGCAACTGCGAAACAACCCCACTTTGGCTGAAGCTCGACTCTGGTATTTTCTGAGAGGTGGGCAGGTTGGCGCCAAGTTTCGGCGTCAATATGGCGTTGGGGACTATGTGTTGGATTTTTACTCGACTGAGTTGCGGCTGGCGATAGAAGTTGATGGTGATAGTCATTTTTCTGTGGGAGGACGAGAGTATGATTCGTTGCGGACGGAGTTTTTGGAGACGCGGAGAATTAGAGTAGTTCGATTTACTAATCGCGAAGTGCTGGAGGAGTGTGATGGGGTTGTTGAGGTGATTCGTGGGATGGTAAGAGATTTGAAGGGGTAAAAACATAAGGCGATGCGCTGCGAACCTTGTTGCTCCTCCCCTTTAAAGCGGGGCGCGCAGCTGGGAGGCTGGGAGGGTGCTCTTTGGTTTTTAACTCACTAATAAAGTACATAGAAAAAAAGCCCAAGAGCACCCCCTCTAACTCCCCCTTATTAAGGGGGAGGACTACTGGCTAGCGTCTACCGACGCTTCGCCCACAATAAAAACGGCGATGCGCAGCGAGCCTGTCGCTCCTCCCCTTTAAAGCGGGGCGCGCAGCCGGGAGGCAGGGAGGGGTGCTCTTTATGTTTTAACTCACTAAAATAAAAAGAGAAAAGAGCCCAAAAGCACCCCCTCTAGCTCCCCCGGCTACGCGCCCCGTTATCAAGGGGGAGAATTACTGGCTCGCTACTATCGTCGCATCGCCCATTATCTACAAACGACGAGCTTGATTAGTCGATTAAGAAAACCAAAAACACAAACCCTAACTTTCAAATGAAAGCTTGCCCCCAAACGCCCCACTCCAATCCTTATCAAACTGCTCAACCGCAGGTTCAATCGCTGGGTGTGAGAACATTTGCGCTGCTACATCCACTGGCAACGTAATCGCGCCGATACCTAACTTCATCACGTCCATTGCCTGCTGAACATTCTTAAAACTGGCTGCCAAGATCTTCGACGACAACCCATTCTTTTCAATAAGCATTTGAATATCGCGCACCACCGCAACACCATCGCCATTCATAGCATCAATTCGGTTTACGTACGGCGCGAGATAATCAGCACCACAAAGCGCAGCCATAAAACCCTGCTGAACGGTATAGATAGCCGTAGCAAGTACTTGAATACCCTCTTTCTTCATAAGCTTAATGGCAGCCAAGCCATTTTCTGTCGCCGGCACTTTCACAACCATATCGTAAGGAAGTTCATTAAGCATTTTGGCTTCCGCCACCATTGAAGCCACGTCTTTGCTCACTACCTGAGCATGGAAGCGAGCCTCTTTTCCTAGTACTTCTGACATTGACTGTAGCGTCTCAGCTAAGCCTGTACCCGATTTCGCAACAATCGTAGGTTGGTAGTGATGCCCTTCAACGGGAAGCATTGGCTAAAACGCGCGGTTTCGTTTACGTCTGCGGTATCTAAGTACAATTCAATCATAGTCATCTCTCAGTTCTTTATTTGAGCAATCTCATGTTGTGAACAATATAGATCTGCGGAATGTTTAAGATCTTGATTTTGATCAAAACAAACTTCAAATGAAGGCTTTAAATTTCACTAAACGAAAGTAAGAATTTACTTTAAATGAAAGGCGAGAAGTTAGAGGTAACCATGTACTTCAACATACAACGATTTTCCACTCACGATGGCGATGGTATCCGCAGCATCTTATTTTTAAAGGGCTGTAGCTTAGCTTGTCCGTGGTGTCAGAACCCTGAAAGTCGTAGCCCTAAACATTCATTGCTATTTGATGAGCGTAGCTGTCTGGCGGAATGTAATGCTTGTAGCGATGTTTGCCCTTCAATTGAAAGGTCTCGAGACAGTGGTGACATTACGATAAATCGTCAGATGCTCGACCAATCACAGATCATCGCCCTTCGAAATGTATGCCCAACTCAAGCGCTAAGCGTGTGTGGTGAGGAAGCAAAAGAAGAGATGCTCATCAACACGCTAATGAAAGACAAGCCTTTCTATGATCAAAGCGGTGGTGGAGTAACTTTCTCTGGGGGTGAGCCACTTATGCAGTCTGAATTGGTTACCTCTATCGCCAGCCAACTGAAACAGCAAGACGTCAGCACAGCGATTGAAACCTGCATGCATGTTCCTTGGAAGAACGTTGAACAAGCAGCGCCTTTTATTGACTGTTGGCTTGCTGACCTGAAACACACCAACGACGAAAAATTCCAGCAATGGGCGCACGGTTCCTTGAAGCGCATAAAGGCGAACTTTCAAAAACTAGCCCTATTGCCAAGCGTATTGTGATCCGAGTACCTGTGGTACCAGGCTTTAACGATACCGAGGCCGAACTGGCCGACATTATTGATTTTGCAGCGTCACTTGAAAGCTGCCAAGAGATTCACTTACTGCCCTATCACACCTTGGGCATCAACAAATATCGTCTGCTCGATATGCCTTATTTATGTGCAGACAAACCACTGAACAATCCTGAACTGCTTGAATACGCGCAACAGCACGCAAAGCAGTATTCACATATGAACGTAATCGTACGAGGTTAATGACTATGGAACTCAACTACTTACCACAGCGTATTCAAGACCATAAAAAAGCATTGGTGAACATTGTAACGCCACCGATCTGTACTGAGCGTGCCGAGGCGTACACTAAGATCTATCGTGAGAATGAAGATAAGCCAGTGATCGTGCAACGTGCCCTTGCACTTGAGGAACACTTAAGAACGCGCACTATTTGGATCGACAACAACGAGTTGATCGTTGGTAACCAAGCGAGCAAGCTCCGCGCGGCGCCAATTTTCCCAGAATACACAGTTCGCTGGATTGAAGCGGAGATAGACGGTCTTGCTGATCGCCCAGGTGCTGGCTTTCATGTCACCGAAGAAGACAAAGAAGTCATTCACTCACTGACACCTTACTGGCGCGGTAAAACAGTACAAGATCGTTGTTATGGCATGTTCACAGATGAACAAGAAGCCATTCTTGCAAGCACAATCATCAAAGCTGAAGGCAACATGACGTCTGGTGACGCACACCTTGCTGTCGACAACGAGAAGATCTTAGCTATAGGCTTAGATGGCTTGATCACAGAAGTCGATGATTACCGCCGTGCCAACGATATCTCAAGCTATGAAGGATTGAAAAAAGAGCAGTTCTACAAATCGGTAGACATCGTACTCCGTGCTATTCAGCAGCACATTTTACGCTTTGCTGAGCTTGCTTCTAACATGGCAAAAACCGAAACAAACGCCATCCGCAAACAAGAACTGGCAACTATCGCTGTCAACTGTGAACACATCGCTTACCATGCACCAACAAACTTCTGGCAGGCACTACAGCTAAGCTATTTTGTTCAGCTTATGCTGCAAATTGAGTCGAACGGTCACTCGGTATCATTCGGCCGCATGGATCAGTATTTGAACGACTACTACGTTGCGGATATCAACAGCGGTGAACTTGAGCATGGCTTCGCTCTAGAATTGCTGCAAAGCTGTTGGCTAAAACTGCTTGAAGTGAACAAGATCCGCTCCGGAGCTCACTCTAAAGCGTCTGCAGGCTCTCCTTTGTACCAAAACGTGTGTATCGGTGGCCAAAAGCTCAATAATAACGGCGAGCCAATGGATGCCGTGAACCCTTTATCTTGGGCAATCCTAGAGTCATGCGGCCAGCTTCGTTCTACGCAACCAAACTTAAGCGTTCGTTATCATGAAGGGCTAAATCAAGAGTTCTTGATGGGTTGTATCGAAGTTATCAAGTGTGGCTTTGGTATGCCGGCGTTCAACAATGATGAGATTGTCATTCCTGAGTTCATCAAGCTAGGTGTCGAACGCGAAGATGCATACAATTATGCTTCAATCGGCTGTATCGAAACCGCTGTACCTGGTAAATGGGGATATCGCTGTACAGGCATGAGCTTTATCAACTTTGCTCGTATTTTGCTGGCCGCTCTAAACGAAGGCAAAGATGCAACTACTGGCGAGTGCTTCTTACCGCATGACAAATCTTTGGCGAAGGGTAACTTTGCCAATATGGATGAAGTCATGACTTCTTGGGCAGACCAAGTTCGCTACTACGCAAGAAAGTCAATCGAGATTGATACGGTCGTCGATACGGTTCTGGAACAGCAGGCTCAAGATATCTTCTGCTCATCACTCGTGGACAACTGCTTACCTAACGGTAAAACCGTCAAAGAAGGCGGTGCAAAATACGACTGGGTGTCTGGTCTACAAGTGGGTATCGCTAACCTTGGCAACAGCCTAGCCGCTATCAAACATCTTGTGTTTGATGAACAGCAAATCAGCCAACCAGAGCTTGCTAAGGCACTAGCAGAAAACTTTGAAGGCTCAGAGCAAGAGCAGCTTCGTCAACGCATTTTGAACTTTGCTCCAAAGTACGGAAATGATGATGACTCTGTCGATCTACTGTTGGCTGAAGCGTACCGAGTGTATATCGACGAACTAAATAACTTCGTCAATACCCGTCATGGTCGTGGCCCGATTGGTGGTGGTTACTATGCAGGTACATCGAGTATTTCTGCGAACGTCCCATTTGGCGCGTCTACTATGGCAACACCAGACGGTCGAAAAGCGACGACCCCACTTGCTGAAGGCGCAAGTCCATCATCAGGTTCGGATCGTTTAGGACCTACGGCGGTATACAACTCTGTTGGCAAGATTCAAGCTGATAAGATTTTGGGTGGCGTACTACTCAACCAGAAACTATCGCCAGCAGCCGTTGCATCTGAAAGCGACAAACTCAAGCTTTCTATGTTGATTCGTACCTTCTTCAATCACCACAAAGGATGGCACGTTCAGTACAACATCGTATCGAGAGAAACACTGCTCGCCGCCAAACGTAACCCTGAGCAGTATCGTGATTTGGTGGTACGTGTAGCCGGTTACTCTGCATTCTTTACTGCACTGTCACCAGATGCTCAAGACGATATAATCGCGCGTACCGAGCACGAGCTGTAATTTACGCCATTAGCTACACTTCGCAGTTTTTTGTGAAGAACCGTGCTTTCAAATGAAACTTAAATGAAAGAGAGCTATAATGCTCTCTTTGTTTTTTTGACTAAGCGAACCATTATTCTCCCAAGGGCAGACTATGAACTCCAGACAATCTGAAATCCTCAACCTCGTTAACGATAGAACTCGAGTGCAAGTCAGCGAACTGTCTGAACTAACGGGCGTGTCTGGCGTCACCATTCGTCAAGACCTCAATTTCTTAGAGCAAAACGGCTATCTAAAACGTGTCCATGGTGCGGCGGTTTCGTTACAAAGTGACGACATTGAGTCTCGCCTAGAGGTGCACTTTGACATCAAGCAGCAGTTAGCAAACAAAGCCGCCGATCTGGTCGCACCAAATGAAACCGTTCTGATTGAGGGTGGCAGCGCTAACGCCTTACTAGCTCGAACGCTAGCAGAGCGCGGTGATGTCACTATCATTACACCGTCTGCCTACATCGCTCACTTAATTCGCCACACCTCAGCCAATATAATTCTGTTGGGCGGCGTCTATCAGCATCAAGGGGAGAGCTTAGTCGGCCCTTTGACCAAGCTATGTATTGAAAACATTCACTTCAGCACAGCCTTTCTGGGTATCGATGGCTTTGATATTGATACCGGCTTTACCAGTCGAGACATGATGCGCGCTGACATCGCCAGTACTATCCTGGGTAAGAAGCGCCGCAATGTGGTGCTGACCGATTCAAGTAAGTTTGGGCAGATTTTCCCTTCGTCCATCGGCAGTACAGAGGAGATCTCAGTGCTTATCACTGACAAAGCTGCGCCGAAAGATATGCTGGAACATCTCAAATCTAAGGGCGTAGAGGTCTTTGTCGGCTAACCAAAAATCTCTGGTCTGGTGTGAGGCTTGGCATAAGTGAGCTCCCTAAGCTATCAGTCACATGATAGTTATCCAAACCCGATACCGCGATACTGCCTAGCGACTCAATATCAATATACCCTCCCTCAGCTATCGCTTCTCGCTCCACGTGCAAATGCGTAATCTCTCCAATAAGCAGTACCACGCCGTTCAAATCGATGGTTTGACTGCTTCTAAGCGCTAGCGAGTATTTGAGTCGACTCTCCGCCACGAAAGGTGCTCGAACGCCCTCTTGCCATTGTGGTGTTAATCCCACAGCCTCAAACTCAGAGACCTCCCTTGGATATCGCGCCGACGTTTGGTGTGCTCGTTTCCAAATATCACTATTAACATGATTGATAGTGTACTCGCCCACCGACTGAATGTTCTCAAGTGTGTCTCTGGCAACCGAGTGCGGCCTCGAAATCATCCCTATCAATGGTGGATTGGCGCCTAAATGAAAGACCGAGCTGACAATGGCTAGGTTAGTGTTGCCCTCGTGGTCGGCCGTGCCCACAAGATTGGCGCTTTTAAAACCCGACAAGCTATTGACGAAATTGGCACGATAGCGGTCTTCTAGGTTAAGTAGGTCTTGATGAGTAACATGCATGAATGACGATACCTTAGTTATGTCCGTTTACTGATTTAAGTTACTCATATCCGTGAGTATTCGATCACCGCGATGTTTGACTCGTGCAACCTCTGGACTAAATTATTAATACCATGCACTTTATCTATATGATGATATGCTTTGAAGTAATAGGCATTTTTAATGGAATGAACGGATGAAGACTCTCGAACAAGAACTGTCTCGAATCGACCTGAACCTGCTTGTGTCGCTAAGTGTGCTAATTAAAGAACGTAACGTGTCTCGCGCTGCGGAAAAGCTCTATTTATCACAACCTGCAATGAGCCGAACCCTCGCAAGATTGAGAGATCTCTTCGATGACCCGTTGTTTTACCGGGAGTCTAATGGCCTGCAGCCCACTACCAAAACGTTAGAACTCGAAGCATCATTGGATCATATTCTGCTCTCTATAGACACCTTATTGAACGGACTGAATTTTTCACCGATTGATTGTGAACGCGCATTTCGGATATCCGTTCCACCATTAATGAGCCGTTTGTTAACTGCGCCTTTAGCGAAAGCCCTACAAGATGTTGCCCCTAAAGTAACACTGGAAGAGTATCCTTCATCCCGCGAACCTATTCAGTTACTAAAAGATGGTCAAGTTGACTTCTCTATCCACGTTGAAGAACCGCCACAAAGTGATGAGTACCAATTTCAAAAAATCGGTAGTACCTACCCAGTTATCTATGGTTCTCGAAGCCATCCACTCGCACAGCAAACGGAGATAACCGTTGAGGACTGCCTTAATTTCCAATTCGTCGACCTCTCACTGGATGTACGATCCAACCACAATTACCTAAACCCGATCGATATAGAGCTAGCCAAACAAGGCTTGAGCAGAACCATCGCTTTGAAATCCGGACAGCTCTCCACGCTTTTGGATTCACTTACCGGTACAGATCGATTAATGATCTCAAGTCATGCGTTGGCCGACGACTTGTTAGACTACCAAGATCTGCAAGTGATCAAGGCATTTAACCGCGACGATTATTACGTGAGCTTGTATCTGATCGAACACAGAAAAACTGAGAGTAGCCCTGCTCATAGCTGGTTTAAACAGCTTGTCGTAGATTCGCTATCTGAGAGGATTTCAACCAGTTAGATATACACCGAGCCATGATATCCACTTGAAGCATATCAGTTATAAGCACATATCATTGGAGTAAATAAGGCTATCTTCGTAAGCTATTCATCAACAAGCAACGCTATTAAATACAGGGCGAGTTAATAGTGACGATGAATCCACTTCGGAGATAGCTATGACTTTCAAGAAATCACTCATTACTTGTTCAATCCTTGGCCTTGGTTTAGCGCTCACCGCTTGCAGCAACACGTCAACTGAAACTGCCAATCAAACACCTAATACCATTGAGATCACAGAGCAAAATTACGCTCACGCAGAAACCGCTCGCAACTACCGCAACTGGGTGGCACTGGGTGCAAACCAACACATTACCCACATGCGTAACCTTCCTCCGAGAGGTAAAGAGGCACCTACAGTTCAGATGAATGATGACACTCTATACTCTGTCGCGGTTGTTGAAGCGGTGGATGGCATGGTGACCTTCGAAATCCCAGAATCTGATGTCTACATGGCAGTACAAGTCGTCAACGAGGGAGGCCACGGCGAGCATTACGTGGTGGGTGAAGGCTCTTATACAGCAGCGATTGAGACAGACTATGCATTTCTCATCTATCGCACTGGCACAGAGAAAGGGTTAGAGGCTGCGCGTGCTGCTCAAGACAAGATTGAAACCGACACACTCAAGTTTGGTACGTACGTGATTAAAAACTACGACTACCAAGAAGTTGAAGCCTGGACGTCAACGCTTACCGCCGAGACTCAAGGACAAGTGTTCGCTTACACTTTCCCACGTACCTCCAAGCAGGTGACGGATTTACATCAATGGAATCTGGAGAACGCCAACGGCTGGGGTGGTTCATCGCCAGAGGTCAATGTCGCGAACCTGTATACCAACTCTGTGATGCTTGACGCTGAGCAGTGCCAAACGACGACGTTTGAAGAGCCAGAGTCCAAATACTTCACTTCCGTCACACCTTATGATGAGTCTCGTTACCTGATTGATGGTGCTAATCATATTTCATCAAACGATTGGAAAACAAATGGCGACGGCACTGTCACCGTATCGTTTAACTGTGGCTCGAATGCCATCAACAACATTGACACCAACGGGCAAAACTTCTCATTTACCGTGCGCTACTACGGTGTGAGTCAGAAAGTGATGGATGGCGAAATCTCACCCGAGAAGACGGTAGTTAAATCATAAGTCCAGAAATAGCGGGAGCGCAGTAGTCGCTCTCGCACTTTAACCACCTGATAATCCAGCGATATACACGTCGCACATATCCCTTATCCAAACCTATCATTTCTCAAGCCTCACACGGTTACTTATATTACTTATCGAACCTAACAACCCAACTCGAGGAGACGATTTATGTTCCCAGTCGTGTATAGTGATTATGCCACCAGCATTTTGTCGCACTTGAAACAGCAAGGTATCGACGTTAGCGAGTTGGTAGCGGCCTCTGGTCTTCCTAGTGAGTACCAACAAACCGAATCTACGTTTCTACCGCTACGAGCGGTGTTTAGGTTGTTGGAAGTCACCTATCAAGAGCTCGGGGATGAAAAAGCCACAGCACTTATTAGAAATGCTCTGCGCACTCATATCGTTCCAAAAACCTTGTCTGAGCTAGGCGAATGCAAAACCGTTCATCAGGCGCTAAACCAAGTGATTCGCTTAATTCAAGTTCAGATCCCTCAATCAAAAGTATCGTTAGATCCGATGGGGGATGGCGTTATCTTCTCACGACAAAAACCAGTACACACTGATGACTCAGCGTTTATTTGGTCTGAAGTTTTCACCTTGTGGATCATGATTGAGCTAGTCCAAGCCCTAACCAAATCCAATTGGTTACCAAAACAAGTGCATGTTCAGTCTCACTCTTGCAGCGAACTTATTCCGTGCTTTCCGCGCCAAATACAGTTTATTCAAGCTCGAGAGGCGTCAGGCGTCATCATTGATAATAAGGTGCTCTCACAGCCCGTTTTTATCTCAAGTCCTGCTCCTAGTGACGAGGACGAGGGAAACGCCCATTACAACGCCATTGGTCAAACATACAGTGCGCTGAGACCCTATGTACTAGAACTTAAGTTTGACTTAGAGCGTGCTGCTCAAATCATTGAGGTCAGCAAAAGAACGCTGCAAAGACGGCTAAATCAACATGGCATCACTTTCAGGCAGCTTAGAGACAATCTAATTGCCGACCTCGCGTTGGAGCAGTTGCAAAAAGGCGAAGCGGTTTCAAGGGTCGCCGTCAATATGGGCTTTGCGAGCATCACCCAGTTTTCGCGATCTTTTAAGCGTATTACTGGACTAGCCCCATCGCGCATTGCGCTCCGTCAAATCTAGGCGCTGATTTACCAAAAGTCACATCGTTTGACACTAACATGATTTTTGAATATTCCTTTAAATTTATTGAGTGTGTATACTTATTGAGTTGAACTTGCGAAGTTGTACTCTGGATTGTAAATGCAAATAAAGAAAATGGATGCGCCACACGATATGCAAATAGGCGCTAGATTCGATACTAAATCTCATGGCTATGTTACGGTTGTGGAATATTACAACACACATACCGTGATTGTTGCATTTGAGAACACGGGCAATATTCGCTCGATAACTGCTTCCAAACTGCGTGCAGGTCAAATTACTGACCGAGCGGCTCCTATTCAATCGTCGATGGTTGGAGAAACGGTATTATCTCCAAAACATGGATTACTGACCATCACTCAGGTTGAGTCTGAAAATGTTATTCTATTGGAGACCGAAGAAGGTGATGAAATTCGCATGCTTCGTCCAGCGGTGCAAAAACTACGCGAGAGTAATAATGAAGTTGATTTAGAAAAAGAACAGCCACAGCTTCCAACTTCTTTGAGTGCACTCACCAAGAGAAATAAGAAAACCAAAGATGTAAATAAAATGCTTAAGAAAATGCTTACCGACTATGGTAAATAATTACTTACCGCAATGCCATTATATTCATAACATCACCATTCAATAAAAATCCACCCATTCACATTACAAATAACCCCACCCTTTCCTATACTTCTCAGTGAACCATAACACTTAAGAGTTAAAGACATCATAATCGAGACTTTAACTCAAATTAATGCGACCTACGTCACAAGGTCAATTTGGTTTTGTGACGCAGGTCTATTGTTGTTTTGGTCAATTTGGATATGATTTGTACCATCCAATAGCGAGGAAAAGCCTTCCTCCCCTATAAACTCACAAGAGAATGATGATATGAAAAAGATTATGGTTGTATGCGGAAATGGTCTTGGTACTTCACTGATGATGGAAATGGCAGTTAAAGAAGTAGCAGGTAAAATTGGTCTGGATGCCGAAGTTGATCATGAAGATCTATCATCTGCAGCGTCAAGCACTGCTGATATTTGGGTAGCTGCAACAGACGTTGCTAACCAACTAGCTGACGCTGGTAAAGAAAACATTGTAAGCCTTGCGAATATTTTTGATAAAGCTTCTATCGAAGAACAATTGAAAAAATTCATCTAAGGAATCGTTGTAATGCAAAATTTCTTCGAGTTCATGCTGGGCTTATTAAAAGAGCCAGCAATCATGGTAGGTCTAATAGCTTTCGTGGGCTTAATTGCCCAGAAAGCTGATGTATCGACCATTCTTAAAGGCACTATTAAAACCGTAATGGGTTTCCTAATTTTAGGTTTCGGTGCTGGCGCACTTGTTGGCGCACTAAATAATTTCTCTACTGTATTTACAGAAGCTTTTGGCGTAAGTGGTGTTATTCCAAATAACGAAGCTATTGTTGCTCTAGCACAAGAAGCGTTCGGTTATGAAATGGCACTAATTATGTTCTTCGCATTCCTTGTGAATATTCTTTTAGCGCGCTTTACTCCGCTAAAGTATATTTTCCTTACAGGTCACCACACCATGTTTATGTCTATGCTGGTTGCGGTAATCCTGTCTACAGCGGAAATTCAAGGTGCGATGCTAGTGGCTATGGGCTCTATTATCGTTGGTTCGCTGATGGTTATCATGCCTGCTCTAGCACAGAAATATACTGTAAAAGTAATGGGCACTGACCAACTAGCTATGGGTCACTTCTCAACGTTCTCATACCTTATTGCGGGTTTCGTTGGCAGCAAGTTCGGTGATGCATCTAAATCAACAGAAGATATCAACGTACCAAAGAGCCTAATGTTCTTGCGTGATACGCCTGTTGCGGTTGCAACGACTATGGCTATCTTCTTCATGTTTGCTTCTATCTTTGCAGGTGGCGAATTTGTAGAAAGCGTGTCTGGCGGTCAAAACTGGGTTGTGTTCACCTTTATGCAATCGCTAACGTTTGCCGGCGGTGTGTACATTGTTCTTCAGGGTGTGAAAATGTTGATTGCGGAAATCGTTCCAGCATTTAAAGGCATCTCTGACAAGCTAGTACCGGGTGCAAAACCAGCACTAGACTGTCCAATGGTATTCCCAGTTGCGCCTAATGCAGTATTGATTGGTTTCCTATCATCGTTCTCTGCTGGTCTAATCGCAATGGGTATCCAAGGTGCATTTGACTGGACGATTATCGTAGCAGGTGTTGTTCCTCACTTCTTCGTAGGTGGTGCAGCTGGTGTTTACGGTAACGCGATGGGTGGTCTGCGCGGTGCGGTTCTTGGTGCATTCACACAAGGTCTATGTATCTCGTTCCTTCCAATGCTACTGCTACCGGTTCTAGGTGGTCTTGGTCTAGAAGCAACAACGTTTGCTGACTTTGACTTCGGTGTTGTTGGTCTAATTCTAGGTTGGTTGGTTCAATGAGTATTTTTAATCTAATCGGCGATAACGGCATCGTTATCTGCAACGAAGAAAATCTATCGGTTGACGCAGCACTGGACATCACTTGTTCAAAGCTACTAGAGCAAGGCAAGGTTGAAGCAAGCTACCTTGAAGCTATCAAAGAGAAGCACAAAGAAATCGGTGCTTACTATGTACTGGCTCCAAAGATTGCAATGCCTCACGCTCGCCCAGAAGACGGTGTAAACGAAGCGGCGCTTCAAGTGACTGTGTTCAAGAACGGTGTGGACTTAGAGTCAGAAGATAACGGTGACGTTTACTTCTCAATCACACTAGCGGCGATGGATTCAGATAGCCACATCCAAACCATTATGGCGCTGGCTGAGCTGTTCCAAAACGAAGATGACGTTGACGCTATCATCGCTGCACAAAACGAAGCTGAAATTATTGAGATTCTGAAAAAGTACTAACCTCAATAAGATACGCTTGAAATAGAAAGCCCTTGTATGCAGATACAAGGGCTTTTTTTATGAAGTCGAATTGTCTATTTGATTTCTTCAGCGGCCAAGTGCAACGCGCGTTCTTTATCGAACATCTCCGCATTAAAAATGACAAAACCGTTGAACAAGATGCCACTAGTTACTTGAGGTCGCCCTTTAAAGCCCGCCGATGCTAGCCTTTGACATACTGCGTCAGGCGCCGATTGATACACAACATCCAAAAAGGGCAGCTGGCCATCGGTTACTATGCCCTGCGCGTTAAACTGCTCAATCGCGTCTGCAAAAAGGTCTGAGTCGGTATGTTCAATGATCTCAATAACGTGTTCCAATCGCATGTATTACTCAATTCCATTTTAATCATAGAGTTACTGCCAGAGTGTACACTAGTTCTTGCCCCGGTTACATGGATTGGATCAATGTCATTCTCGCCGTATTATTAGATCGCGAGCGCGATAAACAGACCAGCACTCACTAAAACCACCCCAAAATACGCGTATTGAGCCACGGCTCTTTCAGAAACCACATTCCCATAAATACACCAAAGATGATACTGACTTGGCGAAGCGCGACTACATAGCTGACATTGTCTACCATCGTCATCGCAAACAAAACAATGCCGTAAGTCAGCCCCATCATGACACCAGCGATAGATGACTGACGTTTGTATTTCCAAGTTAACGAAAGCTGTTCAAACTGCCTAGTGATAAGTAGCCATATCAAGAGTAACACTGCGATGCCGGCCGTTTGTAATCCTAGGTAGAGGATAGCTATGTGGTGAGGAGTCAAAGCAGAGGTCTCGGTCATCAACCAATTAATCCCCTCTTTGTCGACAATTGAATAGATGGTGGTACCAACAGCCGCCACAAATGCCCACAACACACCAAGGTTGGCATAAGCACTCATCGTCAGTTGCCTGAAGGTTTTAATAGGCACCAGTAAGCAACCCATCGTCAGAATCGCAAACCCTATCCAAGCACTGACCTCAAGCGATTGGCCAATGAACCAAGCACCAACGCCAACCATTAATACGGGCAGCGCACGCGCAATGGGATAGATAACACCAACGTCCCCCTGCTTGTACGCATTGAGAAGCCCCACCAAATAAATCACCTGCCCAACAGCACTCAAACCAAGTAGTCCCCAAAAGTGAGCGGAAACGTTGCTGATCCCGACTTGGGCAAAACACCAAACCATAAACGGGGCAAGCAGTAAGCATTGAGAAAGCGCAGCGCCTAAAGTAAAGGAGTAGCCAGAGCCGCTGTTTGATTTACCAAGAATATTCCAACCAGCGTGAAGGAGTGCGGAGAAAATGACGAGAAGTGCAGCGTAGAGAGTCAAAACAAAATCCATGTAGAAAAACAAAGCAGCATTAATACAATGCTGCTTGGGGTAGAGGTATAGTACTAGTAGAAACTAGAGAGAAGAACTAACGTTCAAGCTGAGCGATAGACTCTATGCTGATGGCATCATGGCGCCAATACTCGATATCACAATCAATCAGCTCACCATGTTGATTGTAATTGATGCGCTCAACCATCATTGCTGGGGTGCCCGATGTCGCTCTTAATGCTTGAGCCACTTCGCCTAACAGTGAAGTTGTCGTCACGCGATACTTCACCTTGCATAAGCCACGCCGTATTTTTCACGATAAATATCGGTCAGTGACGCGCCCGCTAAATCAAGGTTGAGCAACTCAGGAAACTTCTCAGGCCTGATGAAGTTGGTGACAAAAACGACTGGACGCTCTTCAAGATAACGAACTCTATCAACCCGATAAATATCAGAGAATGGCGGCAGTTCAAGCAGTTGCGCCGCTTGTTTGGTCGTTAGGATCCCTTTTGCCGACAGAAGCTCGGTACGCGGCTGCCTGTTTTGAGCAATCGCCATATTGGTAAAGTTGAGTGTTTGCGTTGGGTCATAACGCAGAGGCTCTGGCGAGATAAACCAGCCACGACGATCCTCGCGATAAATGCGCCCTTCCGCTTCAAGCAATGATAGCGCTTCTCGCAAGGTGACGCGAGTGGTGTCAAATGACTCTGCTAGCTTTCGCTCTGCTGGTAGCTTTTGTCTCGGAGACAGCATTCCTGACTCAATTTGCTCAACGATAGCGTCTTTAATTTTTACGTATTGCACTTGGCATCCTTATATCAATCGTCATTACTCACGACCCTACATTTCAATATTAGCGTTTACGCCAAGCTTGAGTCTTTGCTTCAAACAACTTTCCAACCAGCATGTGCAGCAGTTTCGCAATAGCCGCGGAAAGCATAATCATCACCGCCATCGCTGCTGCGCTGCCCGTTTGGCCAGCATCATCCATGTTCAGCACTGCGACGGACGCTGGAATCGTATTGGTTGAATACAAGAATACTACTGCCGACGTCGTTGTTAAAGCGTTGATAAATAGATATATGGCAATGTCCAACACCGCAGGCAAACAACACGGCAATGACACTTTGAAAAACAGCTTATACTGGGGCAGTTTGACCGATGCAGCCGTGGCCTCAATCTCAGTCGGTAACTGCTTAAGAGCGGTTAGCGCCGTCATATGTCCCACAGTGTAGTAGTGCACTACGGTATTAATCACCAAGAACGCCATGGTGCCATAAAGCACGCCCAACGGGTTGTTTGCATCATTGAAGTAGAAAATGTAACCCAAGCCCAATACCAATCCTGGTACTGCCATTGGGAGCACACTCATCATCTGCATCGCTTGGCGAACTGGCGCGAACGCGCGGCCTTTTTCAATACAGTAAGCGCCGACAAAAATCACCACTGAGCCGATAATCGCAGTCCATGTCGCCAGCTTCAACGAGTTAAAGTAAGGCTCCAGCCATAGGTGCTCATTTCAGCAAAGTTATAGTTGTTTAGTGTTAGGGCTTTGTTCCAAGGCCAGAAGGTGACCAGCGAGCCGTACACCGCCATGCCCAATACTGCCAGCACAGCAAATGACACGAGCAAACAGTAAACAAAACATAACGAGTCACGAAGCTTGTTCGGTGACGGCTGATAAGGCACCGAGCGCGTATCGAGCATGCTCTTTTGCTTTTTCTGAACCCAGCGGTCGACAGCGAACGCAAGCACCGCAGGCAACAGCAGCAAAATACTGGTTACCGCACCCATAGAGAAGTTTTGCTGTCCGACGACCTGCTTAAAGATATCTGTCGCCAAGACACTGTAACTGCCACCGATCACTTTCGGTACGCCAAAGTCGCACACCACCAGAGTAAACACTACGATGAGTGTGCTAATCACACCGTATTTCGCAGCAGGTAACGTGACCATGAAGAAGGTTTTGATTGGTGGAGTTTTTAGTGCCCTCGCCGCTTCATACAAACGCGCGTCAGAGGTTCGCAGTGAAGTGGTTAAGATCATCAGCGCATGGGGAAACGTCCAGAAGATCAAACCTAGCGAAATACCAATCAAACCATATACAGAGTGGCCTTGAAGCAACTCCTTCGCGATGCCCTGGTTACCAAATAAAAAGATCAAGCTGATAGCAGGTAGCAAAGAAGGTGCGAGGATTGGCGCGGTGCCCATCAAATGAAATAGGCCTTTAAATGGCATACAAGAGCGAGTCAAAGCGAACGCATAGCCAAATGCCAACACACCCACTACCACCGTTACAATAAGACCTAAGGTCATGGTGTTGCTGAGTGAGAACCAAAGGCTGTCGGTGGCAAAGTAGTTGGCAAAGTTAGCGAGTCCAACAAACTCGCCTTCGCTGTTTTGCACACTCTTTTTCACCATCGCCCAAAGCGGCATAAGAATGAACAGCGCCATTCCCACAAACAGCACTGTTAACAAAGAGAAAAGCACCATGTTGTCTTTGCTCAGTTTCGCCGTCACATGTTGTGCAGTGAATGTTGCCGCTCGCTGTCTCATAGTCTGACTCGCATTTAATGTTGAAGTTATCTGCATCATCGGCCTCTACGCTGCAGCGCCTAGTGATGATTTGCTGCTGGCGTAACCGAGCAGGCCGTCTTCTGCAAATTCGATATAACGAATGTCGTTACGGCGTAAGTCGAGTTCGTTCACACGCTTGATAGGCACATCAATGTAGATAGCGCTGAGGTCGGGGCATGCTGCATCTGAACTTCGACGCGATAAAACGCCCCTTGAAACTCTTTCGCCAATACTTTTACCGGAATGGCATTGGATGCTCGCTCAACAAAGCGCAGCCCTTCTGGTCGCACGGCGAGGTCAAATATATCGCCTTGCTCGAGCGTCATATTGTCCAAGGTTGGCAGAGGCAACATGCTTTCCGCGATACGTAAACTGGTGGTCGATGCAACCGAAGCTTCTATGAAGTTCATGCTGCCAACAAAATCCGCCACGAAGCGAGTCGCGGGCTTTTCATACACCTCTTGCGGCGTGCCTACTTGTTCAATGACGCCGTGGTTCATGACCACAATGCGATCCGCCATTGATAACGCTTCTTCTTGATCGTGAGTCACCATGATTGTGGTGATGCCGAGCCTACGCTGCATCTGACAAATTTCTTCACGAAGGTGAGTACGCACTTTTGCATCAAGCGCAGAAAGAGGCTCATCTAACAATAACAGACCGGGAGACAACGCCAGTGCGCGAGCTAACGCCACACGCTGCTGCTGCCCGCCCGAGAGTTGATTTGGGTACTTGTTTCCAGACGTCGGTAGGCCAATCATCTCTAGCCAGTGTTCGACTTTTTCTAGCGCTTCTTTGTTGGTCATGCCTGATTTTTAAGGCCAACCGCGATGTTTTCCTGCACCGTTAGATTTGGA
Organism: Vibrio maritimus; assembly: GCA_000755425.1. Classification (GTDB taxonomy): domain Bacteria; phylum Pseudomonadota; class Gammaproteobacteria; order Enterobacterales; family Vibrionaceae; genus Vibrio; species Vibrio maritimus_A. Next base: position 259,179 of record BBMT01000001.1, on the reverse strand, counting down.
AATAGCGCGTAAGATTGAAACACAATTCCGAAGTCGCGCTTTTCCGGTGGCAGAAAAGTAGTCTCTTGATCCGCTTGATGAATTTCACCGGAGGTTGGAAGATCCAATCCGGCGATAGCACGCAACAAAGTGGTTTTTCCGCAGCCCGATGGGCCAAGGAAACAGACAAACTCGCCTTTATTGATGGCGAGTGAAATTTGTTTTAATGCCGTGAACTGACCGAACTGTTTCACCACATTTTTGATATTTAGATAAGGGTTGGATACTGTCATCGTCGTCTCTCCAATGGTATATACCAAATTTAAATCTGGTTTGTTTCATCGGCATGACAGTTTTGTAGCAGGTAGATTGCAGTGCAGAATTTTTTGAACTGGTTTATTGGCTTTCATTAAAACGACAATGGGGCGATCCTTAGATCACCCCATTAATATTCGCACAAGTCTATTAGGATTTTGGTTCAGACTTAGCATCAAATTTCTGAGACCAAGTTTTAAGAACCTCAGCTCGTTCCGCACCCATCTTACCAAAGTCCATCTCGCCATCGCGCCTTGAACTTCTGGGTAGTTGTTAACATTACCTGTTACGGCTTTATGAGCAACCACCGGGTAAGATTCAACATACAGCTCGTTTGCCGACTTAGACACAGACCAATCTACGACGCGCTTGGCAGCATCCGATTCTTTCACCAAACCAACGGCTTCTGACTCCCAGCCAATCCCTTTTGGCGTAATCACTGCAAGAGGCGCACCTTGGTTAATTAGCTTAGCACCACGAACCGCCATAGAAATACCGATAGCGACCTCACCCATTCCCGCTTGGACGCATGGCTTAGAACCTGAGTGCGTGTAATGTGCGATGTTTTTATCGAGATTTTTCATGTAGTTCCATGCTTGGTCTTCACCCATGCTTTGGAGCCAAGCGGAGACTTGCATATAACCTGTACCTGAAGATGCCGGGTTTGGCATCGCGATATGACCTTGATATACCGGCTTGGTCAAATCTTCCCAAGATTGTGGTTTTGGAAGGTTAAGCTGCTTAGCCACGGCTTCGTTAAAACAGATAGCGTTAAAGAAAGCATCATTACCAAACCATGCTTGGTTTGACTGAGGATCGTTCAAGTTCGGCTTCAGGTCTTCTAGTCCTTTTGGCGAGTATGGTTTAAGCACTCCCTCTTCTTTTAGCAATGCCATGGAAGAGCCAGCCAAACCCCAAACCACTTCAGCGCGCGGGTTGTTTTTCTCCGCCAAAAGCTTCGCGGTCATGATACCCGTTGAGTCGCGAACCCATTTAATTTTCACGTCTGGGTTCTCTTTCTCGAATGCATTCTTGTATTTCGCAAGAATGTCCGTTTCGAAAGCGGTGTACACAGTGACTTCTGTTGCTGCTAATGCGTTAGTGGCTAATAGAGAAACCAGTGTAGCCAGTGTTCCCTTCATCAAACGGTTTTTCATTGTCGTCTCCAGTTAGATTTGGTCTGTACCAGTTAATGTGAATCACCTTAGTTTCGATTTATGACGATTAAATGAACAAAAAGTGGCAGTTTTACTAAAAAGACGTCGATTTAACGATCGCATTAGGTGCCTTTCACGGCGTATGAAACTTTTATGAAAATTGGTTTTGATGCTTTACGACGCGTATTTTCGGTTGCTAGAGTAAATACAACTTACTGGTATAGTCCAAATTGAGAATCAAGATGAAAAACGAATACTTGCTATTAACTCCAGGGCCGCTATCGACGACTGAAACCGTGCGCGAGGCGATGTTAAAAGACTGGTGTACATGGGATGACGACTACAACAAAGATATTGTCGAGGTCATTCGCGCTAAACTGACTCAACTTGCCACTAAACAAGCGGGCTACACCAGCGTCCTAATGCAAGGCAGCGGCACCGCGTCAGTCGAGGCGACAATTGGTAGCACTGTCACCACAAAGGGCAAACTGCTTGTTGTCGACAATGGTGCCTACGGCGCTCGTATCGCGCAAATTGCCGACTACTTAAACATCGAGACTCATGTCATTGCACCGGGTGAAGTCAGCAGGCCAAACCTAGAAGAGGTTGCCAACATCCTAGAGCAAGACAGTGCCATTACGCATGTTGCAATTGTTCACTGCGAAACAACGACCGGCATGCTGAACCCTATTGAAGCGGTCATCAAACTAGCAAAGCAACATGACAAAACTGTGATCCTTGATGCGATGTCGAGCTTTGGTGGCATCCCAATGGATATTGGTGAGCTCGGTGTCGACTTTATGATTAGCTCTGCCAACAAATGTATTCAGGGAGTTCCGGGCTTTGGGTTTGTGGTTGCCAAGCAATCAGAACTAGAAAAATGCCAAGGCCAAGCGCGCTCGCTCAGCCTAGACCTCTATGAACAATGGCACTGCATGGAAGTGAACCACGGCAAGTGGCGCTTCACCTCCCCAACCCACACCGTGCGCGCTTTCTATCAAGCACTTATAGAACTAGAGCAAGAAGGCGGCATTGAAGCGCGTTTCAATCGCTATCAGACCAACCAAAAGACACTGGTCGAAGGTATGCGTTCATTGGGCTTTCGCACGCTTCTAAACGATGATCTTCATTCCCCAATCATTACTTCGTTCTACTCACCTGAGCACAGTGACTACCAGTCAAAGCGTTTTATGAACGCTTGAAAGAGCAAGGTTTTGTTATCTACCCGGGCAAAGTGTCCAATGCTGACTGTTTCCGTATTGGTAACATTGGTGACGTGTATCCAGCGGACATTGAGCGCTTAATTGGCGCTGTGAAGAACGCAATGTACTGGGAGCTAGCGTAATGGCAGACCAAGCAACGCACCTGCGCAGCGAGGGAGATGTGAACAACACTCCGGCGCGTGAAGAATGGAATCAACAAATACAAGACGACGCGACCCAAGCACTGCTGCAACGCGATGCCGATGTCTTCTTGCATCAATCCATGTCAACGCCCTGCCTAGACTCACTAGAAGGGGCGGAAGGGATTTATATCCAAGATACACGTGGAAAGCGCTACATGGACTTTCATGGCAACAATGTCCACCAACTTGGTTATGCCCACCCACATGTCATCAAACGTGTAACGGAGCAGATGCATTCGCTGCCCTTCTCGCCGCGCCGTTTTACCAACGAAACAGCGGTTAAATGTGCAGAAAAGCTTACCGAAATCTGCGGCGGTGATCTCAACCGAGTTCTGTTTGCGCCAGGTGGCACATCTGTGGTTGGAATGGCGCTCAAGCTGGCTCGCTATATCACCGGCAATTACAAAGTCGTGTCTTTGTGGGACTCATTTCATGGTGCATCACTTGATGCGATTTCAGTTGGTGGTGAAGCGTGTTTTCGTGAAGGCATGGGGCCACTCATGGCCGGCGTTGAGCGTATTCCACCAGCGGTGTCATATCGAGGCGCCTTCCCTTCGCAAGACGGTAGCGATGTTCACTATGCCGACTATCTCGAATACGTGATTGAGAAAGAAGGCGGCATCGGTGCGTTTATCGCAGAAGGTGTTCGCAACACCGATGTACAGGTACCAAGCAAGGCTTACTGGAAACGTATCCGTGAGATTTGCGACAAACACAATGTGCTGCTCATTATTGACGATATTCCAAATGGCATGGGACGTAGTGGCGAATGGTTTACCTATCAAGCGTTTGACATTGAACCAGACATTCTTTGTATCGGTAAAGGCTTTGGCGGCGGTTTGGTTCCTATCGCTGCGATGGTTACTAAAGACAAATACAACACGGCTGCGGAAATCTCTCTAGGTCACTACACGCATGAGAAAAGTGCCATTGGCTGCGCGGCGGCGCTTGCACCATGGAAGCGATTGAGCAAGAACAGTTACTAGACAAGACACGCAATGACAGTGAATTTGTAAAAGCGCGTCTACTTCAAATGAAGCAGCAATACCCAATCATTGGCGATGTTCGTGGTATCGGTCTTCTGTGGGGTGTGGAACTTGTTAAAAACCACATCACCAAAGACAGAGCCTACGACGAAGCCGAGCAAGTTCTCTATCAATGTTTAAACCAAGGTCTGAGCTTTAAGGTGTCGCAAGGCAACGTCATTCAGCTTAGCCCTCCGCTGATCATCTCCCGTGACGAGCTAACCAAAGCGCTCGACATCTTTGAGCAAGCTATTGCTCACGTATCGAACATAAAAAATTAACTATTAAGGAATGACATCATGTCTCACTCATCACCGATTCAAGCCGTTATCTTCGACTGGGCTGGCACCATTGTTGACTTTGGTTCGTTCGCCCCGACTAGTATTTTTGTCGAAGCATTTAAGCAAGGCTTTGACTTCGAGATTTCTCTAGACGAAGCTCGCGAGCCGATGGGCATTGGTAAATGGGATCACATTAAGGCCGTTGGCCAAATTCCAGCCGTAAATGCACGTTGGACAGCTCAATTTGGCCAGGAAATGCAAGATAGCGATGTTGACGCAATCTACGCCGCATTCATGCCACTACAAAAAGCCAAAGTAGCCGATCACGCTAAACCGATCCTTAACGCTGTGGAAGTTGTGAACGATCTTAAACACAAAGGTATCAAGATCGGCTCTTGCTCTGGCTACCCGCGTCAAGTGATGGATGTACTGATCCAGTGGCGGCAGATTACGGCTATAAACCAGACTATGTCGTCGCAACGGATGACCTGCCACAAGGTGGCCGCCCAGCGGCATTTATGGCACTGAAAAACGCTATCGAACTGGGCGCTACTAGCGTCGGCGCTTGCGTAAAAGTGGATGACGCAGCACCCGGTATCGAAGAAGGGCACAATGCAGGTATGTGGACTGTGGGTCTGCTACTTTCTGGCAACGAGGCTGGCCTTACATTTGACGAATACCAAGCCGCTGATGAAGCTACTTTGAGCGCAGCTCGTGAGCGTGCACGAGTCAAACTTGGTACGGCTTCACCTCACTATCTAGTTGATACAATTGCCGACCTTCCTGGGGTGATTGCCGATATTGAGAAGCGTATTTTGGCGGGTGAACGTCCGTAGGACGATTACAATCCGATAAAAAAGCTCACGCTCGTAACGTGAGCTTTTTTTGTTCAAACTTACTCAAACACATAGCCATAAACCCCTATCATAAGCTTTTAAGTTTAAAGACAAGCCTCTCGTCACTCTTGGAAAACACTTCGTAGCCTTTTCATTCAACGGCAATTATTACAGATATTAGTATTTAGAAAGTCCTTTCGACACAAAGCCAGTTCTGAGCCAACAGGAAATGTCAGCCGTCTCCCTAATAAAGAATAGTTATCATTATTTACTGTAAAAGGAATAAGTAAACTATCACTTCAATAATTTTGTAACAGCAAGTTCATTGGAACACCTTGTTTATCAATGATAAATATATGTAACCAACTAAATTACTGTTGGTATTCCTCGAGGATAAAATCTTGAAATAAATATCTAATCTAAACAGAGAAGTTAATTTACAAACCTAACAGCAATCAAATTGCAGACAACACTAAATAGGAAGTACAGAATAAGTTAGCAAGTTCAAATACAGGCACCAACATATCGATTTAACTATGAACATTAAAAGGACTTACGATGAGATACTTTACGATATTCGTTGCTACCGTTGGCATTCTATACATACCAGGCTCTATTGCTGGTGTTCAATCCCTTCTCGAATCTCATGTTGAGGATAAAACGTCTTATATCGTCAGTAAATTAAACGATTCAGCGTTACGACATCAAACACAGGAAACGTCCGGCAACATCAGCAGTAATGTCATAAATACGTCATTAGATCAAGACACGGTATATATCATAGATGCAACTGCCATCTCCAGAAGTAAAAGATCAAAAATCTATTCAGAAAACATAGGCGTTGGATTCAATACGGATCTTGTTATTGTTGGTAGAAAGAATGGCCTGATATCCTTCTCGCCCATCAATACCGAATTAAATACGCAATCAAGCGAAGACAACGCCAAGGAGTTGTTCGCAATCATAGAGCAAACGCGAGAAGATCTAGTAAGTAGCAACTTATATAACTTTCAGCCTAGAACCTTCAATAACTATGCTTCCTCCAACGAGCATGTTGAATCATTCTTTATTCATATTCGACAAGGATTCCAATGTAATGTCCCAGTCAATCAATATAACTGGATTGACAAAAACATGTGTCCTCCCGCGGTGATAGACTTGAACTACAAGGTAAGTAAGTTTGCGTCTCAACCGTTTGATTCAAACTCACCTGAGCAACGAGTCAAGTATCTCATCGTCGAGCTAGAAGAAGATGCTTCTGGTGCCGGTATTAAGTTGAATAATGATTTGTACTTTAAACATGTTGGATGGGATGAAACCTATTCGAAAGATCTTTACCGCTATAGCGCATTTGCTAACCGATATGCGTTCGAAGTTAACCTGACTGGGCCAAACCACGGCAACAGCTTATCAATTAAAAGTACTATCCCAAGCAACGAGAACGGCTCCTACGAGCAAACCATCACCACCAAACAAGGCTATACCTTCAATGCACTGCGAATTGCAAAGGATCCCACGAGCATTCTTAGCTTTAATAGCGAAAGAGGGTCACGTCAAAAATTTGATATTTATGACTTTAATATAAGGCGTAACAACGACCACTTGAAATCCAGAGTTGACTTTGTTCGAGGCGCCTACTCAAACCACTGCGACTTACTAAAAGCAAAACAATATGGATGGCAATGCTGGTTTACCGACACTATGTTTCGAGGCCATCAAGAAGCATACGATATTCATAAACTGCAAGGCTCACCCATCGGTTGGCTTAATTTTTCACCTAATGCTCGAACACAGTATATGCTCACAAAAGAAGTACCGATTGGAACGGAACCAACCAAGGTGAGCGTATCCAGCATCGTTGGCTGGACGGGACTGAGATCGAATAGCCGTTTTGATGTGTTCAACTTCACCTATACACCTTCAGAAATTCCCGGGTTCATCGGCCCCTTCTACGGTGAGGCCGCCAACCATTTTGAGTTTACCGTCGACTGGAACGATCCAATCTTTCTAGGGACACAAACTGTCAACATTCGATCACTAGATAAAAATAACAGCTGTCTAGAAGTTGGCAGCAACAATGAGATATCGGTTCAGGCGTGTGATAGCTTCAACAAGCAGCAATCGTTCATTTTCTCGAGTTACGAAAATTACAGGTCGGCGACTAACGTCAACCTTTGTCTTGGTAGTTCAAACCAAAAGCTCACTCTAGTTAATTGCACTGAGTCACTGAACCTCAAATGGCAGTGGCCAAATCAAGGAGAAACATTGACAACGAGAGAGGTCGATAGCTCAGCGCCATCGGTGCTAGCGATAGACACGTTGACCAACTTACCCGTAGTGATTACAGCGCAAGACGCAAGTGATAGCAACCGTTATACCAAGCGATTTACAACTGAATTCACGCGCCCTTGGCATTCTCAATAGCTAGATATTTAATCTTGGATTTCTTTATAACTCCTAAGATATGGCTCACGATCCAATCGTGAGCTTTTTATCAATATCAAACCCCATAAAACTAACATTCTTATCAACAAAAGTGTCTTTCAAGCAATGTAATCATTAGAACTAACAATTGCATAAATAATACTACACAGACCGACTCCGCAATTAACAAAACTAAAGTTATCATCCCAGATTACATAGATACACATCACACATATTTATTTTAACTAACAATATTCATATAACCATCAAAGCAGGATTGTTAATTTACACAGAATGAGTAAAAGGTTCCGAAAGGCATTATTATCGCCACTAGAATGAAACTATTTTCAAACTATTCGGCATAGAAGAGATTTTAATAACCATGACATTGACACCAGGTATCAAATTAACGAAAACTCCTTATTCACCTATCTAGAACCCAAGGAAGGAACAATAAATGAACATCACCATCGTTGCTGGCAGCCAAAGGGAAAACTCTCAAAGCGTGAATGTGGCTAATTACCTCGTAACACTCGCCACCGAGCACTTTGAACAGATCAATGTTCTCGACCTGCATCAGTTAGCTTTACCACTTTGGAATGAAGGTGTGTGGCAAGGCAGCGAGGAATGGGCACCATTGCAACCCATTAAACAGCAACTCAAGCAATCTGATGCCTTTATTTTTATCACGCCAGAGTGGCATGGAATGGCAACGCCTTCACTAAAGAACTTTTTAATGCTGACTACTGACGACGAGTTGGCACACAAAGCGGCGTTGCTAGTGAGCGTCTCTGCTGGCATCAATGGCGTATACCCCATCAGCGAACTGCGTATGACTGGTAATAAAAACAATCACGTCTGTTTTTTGCCAGACCATCTTATCTTTAGAAACTGCGAACAAACGTTGACTGCCGAGCACCAATGTACAGACAAAAAACAACATGCTCGAAGCGAATATACACTCAAGTTACTCGCAGCCTATGCCAATGCTTTAGCCCCCGTACACCGAGACATGGTAAGTGCCGGTAAACCATTTCAATACGGAATGTAATTAACCACTGACTTTCAACCAGATGAAGCGTAATCGCAAGGAGAAATGGATGAAGTATAAGATAAAAGAAAAGAACGAAGACTTTAGAGTATGCGAAATCATTAACTTAGATATTGCCGATAGCCCTACTAACTATCGACTTTTTTGCTTAGTAAAAAGTGGCATCTCAACATTTAACGCTATAGATATAATTAGCAAAGAATTTAGCCTAAAAGAAAGTCAAATTGGCGTAGCCGGTTTAAAAGATGAGGAAGGAGTCACGCAGCAATATCTCACAATTGAAAGTTATGAAGTCCCTAATAAATTTATGGACAAAGATAGTAACTTTTGGCTTGAGTTAAACCAAATTGGTTTCTCTAATAATAAAATCACCGTAGGTTCTAACCTAGGCAACACATTTAAAATCGTGTTGAGAGGACTTGACGAAGAGGCTCACAGTGCCCTTGCAAGCATCAATGAAACCCAGCTTAGAGTCCCGAATTACTACGATAGCCAGCGTTTCGGCTTACCCAATCAACCTGCGCTGACACATCTGATTGGACAACACTACCTTGAAGGTAACCTCGACAAGTGCCTAGAATTCGCGCGTGAATCGGGCGTGCTAGCTAATAGAGAGGTGTCTGTAGAAAATCTAGATTCTGTAATACCTATGCGCGAACGGGCTTTTTGGCTTTGTTCTCATGGCTCGCACATGTGGAATAAGAAGCTCAGTGAACTCATACGAGCAGAAGGCTCTGCTACCGCCTCTATCCGCATCGCAGACAACAGTTATTTCGCTCCGAGCCAAGATGATTTAGCCGCACATAAGCTTCCGAATAAATTAGCCATAGACAAGTGGCGCGCAATCGATGGTGAGATTAAGAAACTTTCTGCAACAAGGGACTGCTTTATTTATTGCCACTTTAAGTCCAAACCTCTCGACTCTGAGAGCTGTGAGTTGCAGTTCACATTGCCTACCGGCAGCTACGCAACGATGGCAATAAAAGGCATTCTTGGCGTTTAGCAGGCTTTAGCAATACAAAGGAGGAAAGGTGTCGCACCTTTCCTCCTTCAGGTTGCTTTGGTAATGAGGGTAGCGATGGTTAGCCCGCAGACTGAATCCACACCACCTTTTCATTTGAAGTCGGTATCTCAAACCAAGACCAAAACAACTCCAGCATCTCTGGTGTCATTTCATAAGATTTGCCGTTGAGTTCCGAGTTTCGAACGGACGCTCTCTGCTTACAAACATCAAATCCGACATCCAAATAATGAATTTCACTCCTAACACCGACACTCGATGCCCATTCAGTAAAAGCAAGACGATCCGCCTTGGTCCAAAAACCAAAATCAAATACTACCGGCACACCAAGCGAAAAAAGTTGTAAGGCAGAGTCCTTAAATAACCCTTGAAGCGTTGCTAGACGACGATCAAAGACCGCCCGCTCCATATGCTCACCATAAAGCGGGATCATCCATTCATCAATAGAAAACCGAAACGCACCGTGCTTAGCGGCTAACACTTTAGAGTACGTTGTCTTCCCAGAGCCAATAAAGCCACATACGAAATAGATTTGGGTCATTCTTACAGCTTCTCTCCTAACGCTAATTGTGTTCTCACTTGCTGCAGTTTCTCTAGTTCAAAAGATTTGTTGGTGTTTTCTCCATGCATTAAAGCACTATTCTTGAGTTTCTTACTGACACGAATAACTGTTTCTGTTGAACATCCCGAATAAGCTGCAATTTCCCTGTATGTCCACTTATAACCTGCATCAGCGGTCACCAAATCAATTACGCTATCAATTACTCTTAACTCGACGCTGTGCGTAGACATTTTGGACAAACGAATCTCGCGTGGCGAAGCTCTGTTGCCATTTCAGAGAATAGATAACGAACGAATTTTGAGTTCTCTTGAAAGAACTGATCAAAATCCCGCACCACGACACGCTCAAGAGTGAGATCGGTTAAAGCTTTGGCGCCTACGTGATAATTCTGTCCAGAAAGAAGCGTTCGATAGCCGAAATATTGATTCGTTTTATAAACGCGACTTATCACCTCTTTTCCAATCAGTAATAAGCGTTGCAGCGATACCAAACCAGATACGATATAATAGAAACAGTCTGGCTCGTCATGTTGATCATAGAGAAACTTTCCCTTTGGCAGAACAACCGTTTTTATGTCGCATGCCGCTAATCGGTAATGTTCCATTTTCCCTCCCGAATACTTCGGAGCCTCATCCCCGTCGACGATACCACCATAAAGGCTGGGCTTTCTAGGCTGGATATCTAACTAAGAACGATAATATCAATTATATGAACCGACACCACATTCTCTGCTAGCAAAAAACAAGAAAAAACCGAACTTAGTATCGACTAAGTTCGGCTATAAGACTCACACTGCTCAATTAGGCTTTGGCGCTTTCAAATTGCTTTTGTTCCTGTAACGCTTTTTCTTTATGGATAGCGTTCATATCCCCGGCAATGGCTTCAGCAGAAGTGCCAACAATTATCTGAATTGTTGTCGGAGTTGGTCGAATCACACCAGCGGCACCCAGCTTCTTACAGACCGAATCCTCAATTGCGGAGCTATCGCTAACAGTAAGACGAAGGCGCGTCATACAACAGCTAATATTGGTGATATTGTCGTACCCTCCAACAGCATCGTAGTACGCAGCTGCTAACCCACTCGTATCTGTTGTTGAGGCGACGACTTCTTCCTCCTCATCATCGCGCCCAGGAGTCTTAAGGTTGAAGTACTTAATTGCGGCAGTGAAGGTAACAAAGTACATAGCAAAATAAACAAGACCTAGAGGGATGATTCGAATCGGGTTCGTTGCGAGTCCCCAGTTCAACACGTAATCGATGAAGCCTCCCGAGAAACCAAAGCCATGTTTAATGTTTAGCCAATCGCTGATTACGTATGATGCCCCCATAAAGATAGCGTGTAGAGCGAAAAGAATTGGCGCAGTGAACATGAACAAGAACTCAACAGGCTCTGTGATCCCTGTAAGGAGCTTGTAAGCGCTATAGAAACCAACATTCCCACCAAGGCTGGACGACGTTCTTTTTTCGCTGTTACATAGAACGCCAAGCAGACCGCCGGCAGACCAAACATCATCACAACGTAGCAACCCGTCATAAACGCCCCCGCTTCAGGGTCACCAGCAAAGAAACGTAACTGGTCACCAATGATTTCGGCGCCACTTTCATCTGTGTACGAGCCGAACATAAAGCGGACAATACTATTTAGGATGTGATGCAAACCAAATGGAATGAGAAGACGGTTCATTGCACCATAAACAAATAGGCCTGGCTCACCACTTTGGATCATCCACATGCCAATATCGTTGATCGCGGCACCAATAGCAGGGAAGCCATGCCCAACAATGAAGGCCATAAAGATAGAGCACAATGCGGTCACGACAGGAACAAAACGCTTCCCTCCAAAGAAACCAAGCCAATCTGGCAACTTAGTATCTTTAAAGTTGTTGTAAAGATAGCCCGCCATAATACCGGCAATAATGCCAGATAAGACCCCCATCTTAAGGTCAGGTGTGATAGTTTTTGCACCTTCGAGAATGATCAGGTGTGCGATAACGCCAGCAACGCCAGCGGTACCATTGTGGTCTTTGGCTAACCCGACGGCGATACCGACAGCAAACAGTAATGGTAGCCCGCCAAATATCGCTCCCCCAGATGCTTTCACAAATGGTAAATCAAGCAAGTCTGCAGACCCAAATCGAAGCAGCAAGGCCGCTACTGGTAATACAGCAATAGGCAGCATTAGAGCACCACCTACCCTCTGTAATTGATTTAATATCGATGACAGTAATTGTTTCACACGTGCCTCCAAGCATTCTGCTTAAATTATACTACTTATAATAACAACCCAATTCATAGCTCCGAGCTATGCATCCTTTCGTAATTAAACGTTATTAGGTTTTGTATTACGCAGATATGATGATGATCATAGCACGATGACAACTTTATCAATGTGTGAGCTGCGGCTTATTTTTTCAACTAATGGTTAAAATCCATAATACAGTATGACGACAGTCATACTATCTCTTCTCGATGCACCTATATATTAAAAACAATGACTTACCAAGTGCTCATATCCCCTACATTGATGTGCACCTATTTTATTTAGATATACGCTAGTTTATTAATCAATATGGACATTATGTAACATTAAATAACCCAGTCAGGATGAAGCATACATACCAGTATTAAACTAGCCACACACATTAAGAAGAATAAGTTTTATTCGGAAACAGACGTAGAGAATTAGAGATTATGAATGTATATACTTATTTAGATGACGTTGCGGCTTTTCGTGTAACACAACAAGCAGAAATAGAAGTAAATGGTGAGTACGAATGGCGGCTAGAAGTTGAGCCAAAATGCACATTGCCATCAGGCACCAAGTTTGTCATTACAGTTCAACCCTATCAACATCAACTGTCCGAAGAGTATTTGCAATGCTACGACTACTGGAAACCTAGCTACATTTACGCATTAGCTGATGAAGAAAGCCTAGAAATTGATGTCGCTATAAAGAAGGTCGACACAAACTTTAGTCATATTAATCGTTGGAAAGACTCTTCTAGACAAGCTCATATTACGCTAATTGACGATTTTCAAATCGGACAATCGTTTTTTGTCCAATTTGGCGGCGTAGACCGCCTATTTCTGAAAGGTGACGCGGCACAACCCGAATCGGTATTCGTGCATTCAACGAGGACGTATGCCGCATTGAAAAGACGTTTGATATCACCTTAGGTGGCACTGATATCACTCGACGCCTACCCATCTTTCCCGATATAACACTTAAGCCAGGAACCGCCACAGAGCTCTCACTCGTCGCCCCAACACTGGTTGCACAAGACGAGCCATTCAAACTCACCATGCTCGCAATGGACAGATTTGAAAATCCGCTCAAACATTATCAATGCGACGCATTAACAGTTGTTTTCACTAACCTTGATAGCGGTGAAAGACTGCAATTCCGCAATGTTCCATATGGTGATGTAGAAGCACGGCTCCCTACCGGTCGTTACCTTGCAACAGTAGAAAATACCGAACTGCACATTGCGCCTGCCGCCATCAAAGTTGCAGAAACAGTGGAGGAAAAAATATATTGGGGTGATACTCATACGCACTCCAACCTAACATCCAACATTCGTGACAATGATTGTGGTGCCTACCCTCGCAATGCTTACACCTACGCTAAGGATATTGCTCGTCTCGATTTTGTGGCGCTATCGGAACAAACGTTCACCTTTAACGAAGACCGCAGCCTCAATATCGATAAAACGACGTGGCAAGAAATTGGTGAACAATGTGACAAATTCAATCAAGAAGGAACATTCGTCACCTTCTGCGGCTTTGAACTCCATGGCCGACGTGGCGATACAGTGGTGTTGTTCAAGAATTCACTTTTGGAAGAAAAGTACCCAGATCGTGAAGTCACCATAATCCATGATATTTGGGATATCTATAAGGGGCGTGAGTTTATTACCATTCCCCATCTGCATAGATTCTGTAACGGTCGAAACCCAAAGCACGTTGACAACCAAGACGCCAAGTTCGAAAAAGGGTTTGATCTTGCCAATTGGGAGCCTAGCAGTACCGATGAAACCATGATTGAAGTCTATTCTGCTCAATGGGGTAGATTTGAGTACGCGAAGAATCCTATGCTTCATAAAGCTCGCAATAACGTCAAAGACAACACGGTCGTTGATTTCTTAAATCGCGGAAAAAAGTTTGGTTTTGTATCCAACAGTGACGGTCATGACGGTAACCCAGGCTATGGCGGCATTACAGGTGTTATTGCGAGCTCGCAAACCCGTGCAGATATTTTTGACGCCATGAAAGCGCGTCGAACCATTGCCACCACTCATCCACGTATGTTTCTAGACCTAAAATTGGACAATGTACTCATTGGCAACGACGCAAGCCGAGCAGACACCTATCACTTACATATTGAAGCGATTACGCCAGAACCAATGACCAAAGTCGAGCTTGTTGTTAACGGAGAAGTTTTTGAGAAATGGTCAGTCGGTGGTCACAAGTTTGACATCACCTTAGATGAATTTTCACTGGAGGAAGAAGCGACTTACATCTACCTTCGCGTATTCCAAAAGGATCGCAATATCGGCTGGACAAGCCCAATCTGGATTAAGTAACCACCAGGTAATCTCATCGACCTCTTATCCAATCATCGTTAAGAGGTCACTGAAATATAAGCCTTTGGAGCTCATCATGTTAGCTGACATTCTCACTCTCCCCCTTCATCACATCACGTACGCCATAATCATTGGTGTCGTTGTTGGAGGCCTTATGACCATGACAGGTGTCGGTGGCGGAGTGATCATTATTCCAGCGTTGCAACTTAGTTTTGCTATGCCGATTGTGACTGCGGTTGGCACCGCAAGTATTATCGCCACCTTAATCAAGATAAACGCCGCGTTGAATCATATTCGCTGCAAAAATGTAAACTGGAGCCATGTAAAAATCATCCTTATCAGCGCGGTTCCAGCACTAATCATTGCTACAGAGGTTATTGTAAGATCTGCCTCCAACCCAACGCTTCAGCCCTTTACCGAGATTTTTGTGCAAGGCTGTGTGGTCATCACTATGGTTGGCGCATTCGTCTCTTTATACCTAGGACGTAAATCAACACTTGCACCTTCTAATAAACAAACAAGCATGTCTACTGCTCTTAGCGTCGGCGCCTTGAGCGGGTCAGTGCTCGGTACAACTGGGATAGGTGGAGGTGTCATACTACTACCTGCACTAAAAAATATTCTTGGAGCAACGGTCAGGCAAGCTGTGGGGAGTTCTATCGTCATCGCCGTCATTCTATCTGGAGTAACAGCTATTCGTTATAGCAGTAGTAGCCAAAGTAACGTTGCGATCGGACTGATCGTCGTTTTAAGTTCTTTCATTGGTGTAAAGGGTGGGATTAAAGTTCTTGAAAAGACATCCGATGATGCACTAATTAACCTGTCTTTGTTTGTCATTTTAACTAGTTTAATTGCTACAATTTTTCTCTGACTAACAAGGGCTTAGTACCTTATTTTTAGCCTTCACTCAGAAACCGCTTCAATATCTTAATGATAGGCAACGCTTCTAGCTCCTTAAGATAAATCAAATAGGACTTAGACTTGGTTTCTAAGTTACGGATACTGAGCATCGTTATCTCAGGATGAGGCTGAAACTCGTGTAGTCCGACATAGCTTATACCAAGACCATAAATACTGGCTTCTCGTACCCCTTCTCTGCTATCGATTTCGAGATCATTTTGGATGTTGATGCCGCGTTTTAGCAGTTCGTCTTCTAATATTTTCCGAGTCGTGGAGCCATGCTCTCGATGAATGACCTTGGCGTTTTCTAGCTCTTCTAAATCAATCTCGGTGCGAGATGACAATGGATGAGACTTAGGTACAACCAACACCACAGGCTGCTCGGCAATTTTCTGCGAGACGAGTTTCGGATTGGGATCTCGGTAAGCCAACATAGCAGCCTCTAGCTCACCGGATAACACCGCATTACGGATTTGAGCAGAGCCTCCGGTCGACATGGTGATTTCCACTTGCGGGTAATGGCGTTTGAATCGCTCGACTAATGGCAGTGCGGCTGCAGGGCTTACTGCGCCCATTTTGAATTGACCGACTTTTAGAGCACCGTTGGCTTCAAGTAATTTTTTTGCGCGCTCTTGTATAGAGAACATTAACGTAGTTTGTTCAAACAGTTGACGACCTACATCGGTGAGTCGGTTATTACTCCGCTGACGATAAAACAGTGCCACGTTGTAACGCTGCTCGAGCTCTTTTACCTGTGCCGTTATGGTTGGCTGCGATACGTTGAGCACCTTTGCTGCCTCGGAAAAACTGCCGAGTTTGGCAACCGTGTGAAAAGAGCGCAATTGTGTGTGCTTCATAATGCTGTTCCCACCACTCTTCCCCCAACATCTGTCCGATTGCTCCTGAACTCAGAGGGTTAGTGATGTTTCTCTAATTCGTTTTTTTCTATGTTGCGCTCCATTAAATAGTATTTTCATTAAATAAAAGTGTCACTTTTATAAATTAAATTCTTCACATCAAAACAAGTTCGAGATAAATCGATGTGGAAATTTAATAACCCAGTCAACATTCTATTTGGTGAAGGTTCACTGTCGACGTTAGGGCAGCAGCTTAACAACCGACGCTATGCAGTAGTGACTTACGACAACGCTCACTTCGCTGCCATCGCAACAGAGATTAAAGCACAATGTCCCGGCTGCGTGACAGTATTCAATCAAGTCGCCGAAAACCCAGATCTCGCTGATCTTGAGGCTATCTGCGCAGCTTTTAAGCCTCATCAAAATGAGATTGAAGTATTGGTCGCACTGGGTGGCGGCTCTGTCATCGATACTACGAAAGCGCTTGCGGTTGCAAAAGATGACCATCGCGTCATCGCAAACGTCCTCAAGCAACATGCACCGGTAGAGAACCCACTGCCGATGATTGTCATTCCAACGACGACTGGGACAGGGAGTGAAGTCACGTCGTGGGCAACCATTTGGGATAAAGACAGTGGCTGTAAGTATTCACTCAATGACTCAGCGCTATTTCCAGAAGCAGCGATTTGCGATCCCACTCTGACGCTGGAGCTTCCGGTCTCACTGACCATTCAAACTGGATTGGACGCGCTATCCCATGCGATGGAGAGCATTTGGAATCGCAATGCTAATCCAATTTCCTTGATGTATGCGACAGAAGCTATTGCGCTTATTCGCGAGACACTACCAAAGCTGGTCAACGAGCCGAGCAACCTCGACCTTCGAGAGAAAATGATGAAAGGCTCTCTGCTCGCCGGGCTTGCATTTTCCAATACCAAAACATCCATCGCTCACAACATGTCTTACGCGGTGACACTTGAAACAGGCTTACCACACGGCATCGCCTGCTCTTTTACTCTGCCTGCAGTGCTCTGCTCATTTGCGTTTAGTGAGTGCCCAACGGCGCAGAGCTTGCGTCAGCTATTTGGCGACGATATCAACGCGGCTGCAAAAGAGCTAGAGAGCTGGATACACAAGTTAAATGTACATACCAGTCCAGAACATTACGGCTACAACAAAGAAAAATGGCAGCAAATTGTCACTGACGCACTGGACGGAGAACGTGGCAAAAACTTTCCAGGCTGCTCTCAACAATTACTGAATCAATTTATTTAAAGGAACGCCCCCATGAACATGAAGCAGACACTGCTTACTCTATCTCTAGCGGCAGCATCATCGCTGACTTCATTTAGCGCAGCGGCACTGGATGATTTAAAAATCGCTCTGATCCCATCAGAAGATTCACGCGCCATGATCAAGCAAAGTGAAGCGCTGATCAAAGGACTCAGTGACCAATTAGGCGTTAAGGTCGAAGGGTTTGTTGCAACAGACTACAACGGTGTAATTGAAGCACTGCGCGCGGGGCATGTCGACATCGCTTACCTTGGTCCATTCTCCTATGTTAAGGCCGCCGAAATTGCCGATGTTGAGGCCTTCGTAGTTGCCGAAACAGCAGAAGCGGGTGATGTGGCGTACCACAGTCAAATCATTGCGCCTGCAAGTGCAGCCGACATCAATAGTCTCAAAGATCTTAAAGGTAAGAATTTCGCCTTCGTCTCTCCAACGTCTACATCTGGCTATGTTTTCCCTTACGTCGGACTCAAAAATGAAGGCATTGAGCCACGTGAGTACTTTAAGAACGTCGTTTATACCGGTGCACACGATGCCAACATCCTCGCAGTCAAACATGGTCGTGTCGACGCTGCGACCGTTGCCGATCGCATTCTCACCTCTGCGGTCGAAAAAGGCATCATCGGTAAAGATGAATACAAAGTCATTTGGAGATCAGAGTCGATCCCTGAGTCACCAATGGTTTGGCGCAACGACATTCCTGAACAGGACAAAGCAAAGATCAAGCAAGCTTTCCTATCAATGGAGTCAGTCCAGTTTGGTGACCAAGGTGTGGTGAACCGATATATCGAAACCAATGATGCTGCCTATAACCCTGTTCGTGAAGCAGCAAAATTCAAATAACCCCAGTTCAAGGTTTGGCGCTGCCTGTGAGCGCCAAACCGCAAAGAGGTAACTCATGCTTAAAGTAAACAATCTCCACAAATCTTATGGCGATAATCACGTATTGCGCGGTATCGATCTCACTGTAAACGAGGGCGAGTTCGTGGTAATCCTTGGTCCATCTGGGGCAGGTAAATCAACCCTACTGCGCTGTATCAATCGCCTAACCGAAGCCACCAGCGGCGATATCGAACTTAATGGACACAACATCGCTCATGTCCAAGGTAAAGCGCTCACTCAAATTCGCCAAGCTGTGGGAATGATCTTTCAGCATCACAATCTGACTAAGCGTCTTTCTGTCATCAAGAACGTGTTAGTAGGCCGCATGGCGTCGCTGCCACTTTGGAGCTGCGTATTGCAACTGTTTCCCAAACAAGACGTTGAGATTGCAAAGATGTGCTTAGAGCAAGTCGGCTTAGCTGACAAAATTGACGCAAGAGCAGATAGCCTCAGTGGCGGACAGCAGCAACGTGTTGGTATTGCACGCGCACTTGCGCAAAACCCTCAACTTATGCTCGCCGATGAACCCGTAGCTAGCCTAGACCCAAAATCGTCTCGTAAGGTACTGACCTACATTCAAAACAGCTGCAAACAACGAAATATCGCTGTGCTTTGTAATTTGCACCAAATCGACTATGCAATGGAGTTTGGTGAGCGCATTGTTGGACTTTCCAATGGCAAAGTCATCTTTGACGGTCTACCAGAAGAGCTAACACCGGATGTGGTTAACCAAATTTATTCAGGCCTTGAGGATGACAGTATCAGTCAATTAGTTCTGCGTATGGCAGAGCAGCGCCGTCAACAACGCATTCAACAAGAGAAGGTAGCGTAAAATGAAAACTCGTCATTTACAGTTTATTGCCAACCCACCTAAGCATGGTTGGTGGATAGTACTACCGATCCTTGCGGTGATTTACGCAGTATTGCACTGGTCGGCAATTGGTGCGCGAATGGACATTTCTGCGCTTACCAAAGGACTGCCTTGGATTTGGGATTTTCTATCGCGCATGTTGCCGCCAAACCTTAGCTATATCTCTGATAGTCTAATCGGTCCAGCGATTCAAACCTTGCAAATTGCACTGTGGGGCACCGTGCTTGCAGTAGTATTAGCGCTACCAATGAGCTGCTAGCAGCAAAAAACATTACCCCAAGCAAGCCGCTATATCATCTGTCTCGTCAAGTACTCAACGTGCTTCGAGGCATTAATGAGCTTATCTTGGCACTTATCTTTGTGGCCGCCGTCGGCCTTGGCCCCTTTGCTGGTGTGTTGGCATTGTCTCTACATGGTGCAGGTATGGTGGGCAAATTCTTTGCAGAAGCAATTGAAGAAATGGATCAAGGTCCTGTTGAAGCAATGAAAGCGTCAGGTTGCTCGCAAGCGCAAATCATCCTATTTGCCGTGCTGCCACAAGTCTTCCCTAACTGGATCAGCGTGATGCTCTATCGTTTAGAAGCCAATATTCGCATCTCCGCGGTATTGGGGATGATTGGCGCAGGCGGGATCGGCTTTGAACTAATGACATCGATGAAGATGTTTGAGTACGGCGACACAGCGGCCTGTGTACTCGTGATACTTGGATTGGTATTTGCCACAGACATCCTGTCAGCAAAACTTCGTCAAATGATTCGTTAAACCTTCATCAATTTCGGGAGTCACCTAGGTGGACACACGCTAGTGTCTACCTAGGACTTATCCCTATAATCATTCAACTGCTCTAAACCTGTCTAGGTTTTAGCCACTTTCTACTTCACTTGATTGATGGCTACACCAATTTACAATCAGTTTGCGCATCCAAACGTGGCTCGGATCGGTATTGAAAAACTTATGCCAGAATAGAAATAGCGCCCCAGGTTCAAGCTCTATCGGTATGGGTTTAGCAACGAGAGTGCCTCGGCGACAATATGTTTAACCGCGCTGTAGGGATAGCACATCAGCAAATCGCTGTGTCTGCAGACCGAAATTGCGCTCTCAACATCCGGGACATTGAGAGCGATATCAAGAGGGATATCCCGCTTATTGAGTATGTCCATCAGCAACCAACTCCCCACACCGCCAGTCACTACGTGTATATGCCGATATTGAGTAAATGCCGTTACGTCCCAATCTATCATTAGTGCTGGATGATCTGGCGCATCAGACACACTGAGTAATCACGAACGAGCTCCACACACTCGAGATCTTTTGGCAGTTGATGAACTTGGTTACTCGCTCGCTCGTCGTACTCAACCATTCCAATACCAAAGTCCGCATCCCTTTTAAGTAAACGCTCGAACGTTTGTTGATCCCAAGTTTTGGTCTTCAATTGAATACTTGGCGCCTGTTCCAGCGCCTCTATTACAACATTTGAGTAGATTGAGCTGTACGCAGTTTCCACCAGCTCAAACTGAAACAAACGCTCGCTCTCACCGGGATCAAAGTCTTCCTGCCAACTCAGCATATCCACTTGCAATAAGATGCTCTCAACCTGTGGCGCGATTTGCAGCGCTTTCGGTGTCGGAAGCAGCCCTTTTGGTGAACGCTCGAACAAAGGATCATCAAACCAGCCTCTAAGCCTAGTAAGCTGCTTACTCACCGCCGACTGAGTCAAGAATAGCCTGTCTGCGGCGCGGCTTACATTGCGCTCTTCCATAAGCACCTGAAAACATGAGAGTAAATTCATGTCAGATTTTATAGGCGCGTTAAACTTCACTATAGTATTCCTTTCATTCATACCATTCTGGAAATATCGTCAATTCCAATCATATACCATCTCAGCTAAATTACCTCTTAAACAACCAGCTTGGAGTTAATCTTATGAACTATGCGGGACTTCCAAAAATCGATTTACACTGCCACCTTGACGGCAGTGCAAGACCAGAAACCATCTATGAGCTGGCGCTAAAAGACGGAGTAACCGAAGGCCGTAGCAAAGAGGTACTAATTAACTCCCTGTCCGTTCCAGAAGAATGTAAGAATCTCGACGAGTACTTAGATTGTTTCGCTCTACCCTTGCAGGTAATGCAAACTACAGAAGCGCTAGAGCGTATTTCATTTGAGCTATTTGAAGACGCCGCAAAAGAAAACGTTAAGTACTTAGAAGTAAGGTTTGGGCCATTGCTTCATCAACAGAAAGGCTTAGCGCTTTCTGAGATCATTGACAGTGTTGTTAAAGGAATGAAGCGAGCGGAAGCACTTTACGATATCCACGGCAACTACATCTTGTCTGTGCTTCGTGGCATGCCAACTGATGACATCAAATCTGTCATTGATGCTGGTGCTCCTTGGCTGAATAAAGGAGTGGTTGCTTTTGATATCGCAGGAGGAGAGAAACCAGGATTTTGCAGCGAGTTTCCTGAATTTACTCAGTACGCCGCCGATAAAGGGTATCGACTCACCATTCATGCAGGGGAGCAATGGTGTGGCCAAAATGTGTATGACGCAGTGACTATGCTCGATGCCGAGCGCATTGGTCACGGCGTTCATATGAAAGATCACCAGCAGGCTTACTCTGTAGTGAAAGATAATGCAATTGCGCTAGAGCTATGTCCGACAAGCAATGTGCAAACCAAATGCGTTGAGAAATTTGCTGATCACCCTGTCAGAGATTTCCATAAAGACGATGTGGTCGTCACCATTAACACTGACAACCGCACGGTGTCTAACACCACGATGACTAAAGAAGTGGAGAAGGTGTGTGAGACGTTTAAACTCACCCAAGAGGACTATAGAAGCATCTATTTGAGTAGTGTTTCTAAGTCTTTTGCATCCAAAGAAGTCAAGCAGCACCTACTTGGTTTTGAAGGCCAGATCATAGTGTAACTAGCGTCGGTATGAGTTGCGATAGCCGTTCTTTAGGCTATCGCACTTCCAGCTCCAACCAATCACTTTTCATCAATTTGGCTTAATCTGCGCCAGTTTCAGGTAAGAGTGCAGCTCATCGTTCTTGTGCTCAACCGCAGAGTGAATATTGACATCTACACTGCCTACTACACCAAAGGAATAGCGATTTTCCCCTTTGATGATTTCCACATGTAGGATTCCGTCAGCTAAGAACCACGTCCCCTGCGTTTCAAAACGATCGAACAACCGATACTCATTTAGCGCACCATCTGCATGAAACACCACTTCGGTGACATAGCCTTCCGTGCATGTTTTGATCCAATGGGTGTCTGCTACATCCATAAGAACAAGCTCTCGCTTGCTGTTTTGCCATTCCTGAAACACTATTGGTCGATCGAGCCCAAGGCATCAGAGGTTGGCGACACGAGTTTGTTTGTGTGCGATTCTCTAAAGAAAAGCTGGGTGAGGAGCTGCTCTTTGGTCATATTTATTCCCTATTGTTTACAAACATTTCTAAGATCACTGACCGTCTAAACAATGCCCAGAGTCCAAATCACTCTACTTTTATACATCTCACCGAAAACATATAGTCTTTCGAGCTCGTAGTGCGTCTGATTTCACCTTTATGAGGATTCCACCAAGAGTAAGCGAGTGTGCGGATGAACGCCTTGTCACCCTTCGCTTTAGTACCTGTCCAAAATTCAGTATAAACACCTTGAGTAATATAAAAGCCTTTCCATTTCACCCCAGCAGGGCGGGCGAAAAAGTTGTGTTTATTTACCTGAGACTGATCGAACGATTTAAACAAGCTGTCTGGTTGACTCTCTTTAAGCTGAATCGCGATGTCATTGTCGCCACGCCATCCATCTTTATCGATGTCCTCTTCTGACATACCTATGGTTCGTTCAAGTTCTTTCCAATCTTCATCGGTTGCGACACGCCAACCTTCTGGACAAAGATTGCGTTCATCTGCAACATCGTGCCAATCGTAAAGGCGCCCATATTTGAGCAGGTTTGATTCATCATCTTTAGGGATTGCTGCGGTCTTTATCTTTGAGCCGTCTTGATACTTAGTGCTTCTCAAGTTTTCAGCCATCCATACTTGTTCGCCAATTTGAACTGTTCGATAGACATTACCTTCATTGTCTTGAACAGTACCTTCTAACGTGTTTAACGCAGAGTTAATGTCATTCGCGGATGATGTTGCAGCAAGAACCATAGTGACTCCTATAGATAAAAATAGCTTCTTCACGACGAGTTACCTTCGTTGTTGATCTATATACACTCTATCTCTCAACCCGAATATAAACTAGGTGATATAATCGCTATTTCTTGCCTATTTGTATCAAATAAGAGTTTCAAGGCAACTCTAGGCGATGTTCTTAGGTAGGTCTTGCGATTGGCTCCACTGCTTTGCCGATACACCATAAAGACGTTTAAACTCTCGGCTAAACTGAGAAGAACTCACATAGCCCACAGCCATTGCAGCCTCACTGACATTCATACCTGCTGCGATCTTCATTGCTGCGTTGTTGAGGCGCATCGACTTCATGAATTGAATCGGTGACATTCGAGTCGCTTGTTTGAATTTTCGGTGGAACACAGCCCTACTCATTCCAACTAATGACGCCAGTTCATCAATGGTGACATTCTTACTGAGGTTAAGAGATAAGTGTTCTATCGAGCGCGCGATTTCATTTCCGACACCAAACGCTCTTCGAGCAGAAACCCCTGCTTCTCCTTTCAGCACAGCATAGTAGAGCTCACGCAATCGACTTTCACCAAGTATAGACACATCCGCTTTATCATCACCAAGCTGAAGCAGCCTTAACAAAGCATCACCAAATGCATCATCCCAGTCGGCGAGAGACATGCCCGGAGGCTGATTGCTGCTCTTTGGAAGCTTAACCGCACCCGCTGTGCTTTCCATCTCAATTGCCAACTCAGTCATCAACTTGGTGTCGAGTGAAATATAAACTCCGATCAATGGCTCTTCAGGTGATGCTTCTGGTGTGCCTGCCTCGACGGGGATCGATACTGTGCAGCACATGTACTGACTATTATCGTAAACATAGCGAGCACCTTCGAGTATCGCTTCTTTCTTACCACTCAAAATAACGATAACCGTTGGCTCATAGACGGCAGGAACACAAGGTACTGCTGTCGTGACCTTAAACAGGCGAACGCCTTTTATACCAGTATCAAGCATACCGTCTTCAGTGATTCGATCTTCTACAAGCTGTTTTATCTGTTGCTTTATCATTTCAACACCTTAAACCAAAAATGATACTAATAGGCAATTAATAGAGATTAATTCGCCTATTTATCAACCATTGCGAGAGTTATAGTAGATTTCAGACAACGATACTACTGTTGAAAACGACAAGCAACTTGATTTGTCGCGTGACAAAAAAGCTCAGCAATTAAACAAAGGTAAACACTATGACTGCTCAACTTTTCGGTAAAAACGGTTGGACTCCAGAACGTATTCGCTCCCTTGTAGGTAAAACTTATGTCATCACTGGTGCGAACAGTGGCGCTGGTTTTGAAGCCTCTCGAACTCTGCTTTCCAAAGGTGCTCGAGTTGTTATGTTGAACCGCAACCCAGCGAAATCGGAAACCGCCATCAATGAACTGAAGCAAACTTTGGGCAATGATATTGATGTCAGCTTTGTACAAATCGATCTTGGAAGTCTCGATTCGGTGCGTCAGGCAGCCGCAAAACTCTTAGAAACTGTTACTTCTATTGATGCATTGATCTGCAACGGCGCAATCGCTCAAGTTGCAACACAGCAGTTCACCGTTGATGGTTTTGAGAGTCAATTGGGCGTGAACCACTATGGACACTTTTTACTTTGTGGACTGTTGTTTGACCGAATTGAAGCTTCTCAAGGTCGCATTGTGATGGTTGGCAGCAACGCCTACAAGATGGGGCTAAAACGTATTAAGTTTGAAGATCTTAATTTTGATGACAAATACACAGCTTGGGATTCTTATGCTCAAAGCAAGCTCGCGCAGATCATGTTTGGCTTGGAGTTACAGCGCCGTATTGAAGCTGCGGGAAAAAATGTACAAGTTCATATTTGTCATCCAGGCGCATCACGCACCAACCTGCTAAAAGATACGGCAAGTACATTCAATAAGTTGCTGTGGGCAGTGATGTCTCGAGTGATTGCCCAATCTGCGGAGCGTGGCGCGTGGCCGGAAGTTATGTGTGCAACAGAGCAAGACCTTCAAACAGGCAAACTTTATGGCCCAACCAAACGCGCTAATACTGTAGGCGCAGTGGGAGAAAACGAGCTTGATGCGATTGCCTTAGACAAAGAAATGGCAACGAAGCTGTGGGACTTGTCGCTAGAAAAAACCGCTATCAAATGGTCACTATAATGCTACGTAGAGCCAAGGCGCTAAAGACTATATCCGTCGTGTTCGCCGCCACCGTATTGGCGGCTTGCTCATCCCCCAACGTCTATGAAGACCTCAACTCAACGGAAACAAAGCCGACAAAAAAACACGAGCTTGGTGTCGCTTTTGGTGGTGGCGGAGTGCGGGGCTTCATGCATCTTGGTGTGCTAAAAGCGCTGCAAGAAGAAGGGATTCAACCTGATGTTGTCAGTGGCACGTCTGCGGTTCAATCGCTGCCACACTTTATGCTTCCGGTATGACACTAGCGGAGATGGAACAGGCGATTGAAGACGTCGCAATGTCTGATATCGCGGATTTTGTTCTCTCCTCTAAAGGTATTGTGAACGGCAAAAAGTTAGCAACATGGGTGAATAGCCAAGTCGCCTATGACGATATTTCGAAGATGCCTATTCCGCTTGCAGTCACTGCGACCAACATGACTACCAGAGAAACCATCATGATCCGCTCTGGGAACCCAGGCCATGCAGTACAAACATCCTCAACGATCCCCGGCGCGTTCGTCCCTGTGGAACACCAAGGCGATGTATTGGTCGATGGAGGACTCTTCAGCGTAGTTCCGGTATATACCGCAAGAGCGCTTGGTGCAAAAAAGGTAATTGCCGTTGATATCTATTGTCACAATCAAGTGGCCCCGGAGATTTCTGCTGGTAAGATTACGCTCGCAGCATTTAGGATGCAAAGCTGCCGACTCTCGCAAGAGGAACTTAACAGTGCAGACATCATCATTGCCCCAACATACGAACCGAATGGAAGTGAAGCGTTTGACGAAAAAACGGAGTCTATTAAAGCGGGCTATATAGCCGCAAAGCAAGCCATGCCAAAGATTAAGGCTATGCTTGCCCTCTAAGCTTTGAGAATTACTGTTTTTCCATCCATTTAATTGCGTTGTCAGCACCATTTTCTGAGCGCAATGTAAGACTCGACATCTCCACGAGAGCCGATTGTCATCATGAGAATCTTCACAGTTTACCTTCGTCATTGATACCAAATAGAAGCAAATCCGTCGATTCGATAGCGTGCTGCTCTATTTGCGTATCGGTGAATTCAGTTAGCCCAAGGAGTGCACCTGAGCGAGGAGCAAGGAGCATTCCCAACCAAAGCTCAATTTTGCTCTCTGGCTGTTCTATATGGAGCCGTTCTGTAAAGAATGCACGTAATGAGTTCTGGATATCATTAGGGCCAATACTCATAAAGCTCTCTACCACCTCCGGCGCTTGAGACGCTTCTGCGATAAGTAAGCGCTGAGTAGCAATATGTTCGGGTGACAAATGGAAACGCATAAACTGTTTCGCAAATTCAATTAACGCCTCACGAGAATCAGACAGCGCAAGATAGCTTAAATAACTTTCGTTGTAGCTCTCCCCTATCTGTCTAAGCGTGGACTGGAAAAGCTCAACTTTCGAGGGGAAATAACGATATAGCGTCTGTTTCGTTAAATTCGCTTGGCTAGCGATGTTGTCCATACTGGCTGCAGTATAACCCTCTGATAAAAAGATAGACTTCGCGGCTTGTAAGATCGCCAGCCTCTTTTTTTCTCTATTTTGCTCTATTTTGCTCATTTCCACTCCAACAACCAGCATCATACTCTTTAGTATGATTTATGTTGACACGATACCATTTAAAATCATACTTTCTAGTATGATTTTAAATGAGGAATTTCAATGGCAATACTTCAACTACCTAAAGTCGAGATAGTTCACTCTAGAAGAATTGGTTTTTTGATCGCATTGTTTGGCGCCGTATTAATGAGCTTGGATCCAATATTCATTCGTTATGCGGGAGTGAGCGGATTTGACACAGCATTTCTTTTCGGGCTATTCAGTGCTATCGCAATGACGGGAATGCTCAAAGCAACTGATAGCAGACCAGTAACTAAAGTCATCACCGACAGTGGGCTACCATTTGCTTTTCACAAGCGTCTTGATGGTCGGCAGCGCTACAGGACTAGTATTTAGTATTAAACACACTTCAATAGCCAACACCTTTGTAATCCTGAGCGCATCCCCTGCCGTCGCAGCTCTTTTCAGTTGGCTGTGGCTGCAAGAAAAAACGAATCGCGCAACTATATTTGCCATTGTTGGCGTGATGGTAGGGATAAGCATTGTTGTTTCAGGCTCTATTGGTTCTGGGAACAGTTTTGGTGACGCCTTAGCAATCTTTTCCGTCGTATGTTTATCTTTGATGTTTACCGTTTTGCGCAAATACTCTGAAGTAAGTCGAGTTGCGAGTGTTGCATTAGGAGGGGCTTTACTTGCATTAGTCATGTCTTTATTTGCCGACATTTCAAATTTTACGTGGCAAACGTGGCTTATTATGGCGGCAATGGGGCTATTTACTGCACCGTTGGGTCGAGTAATGTCTATGGTTGCAACTCGCTATATTACCGCAGCTGAAGTCTCTATGACGTTAATGCTAGAAACCGTTCTAGCGCCAGTCTGGGGCTTTCTATTCTTTTTAGAGATCCCAGCAGCAACAAGTATCTTGGGTGGTTTTATCATCTTAGTCACTATCTTCATCTACACATTCAATACCTTAAAAAATAACCCGTAGTTTAGGAGTCACTATGTCCACGTCACTATCATTCATTGGCCATATTTCAACACCGTATGTGTATATTAAAGATTGCCCTAGAAACATTAGTCCCGACGGTCCTGAATGCAAAATTACGATCGATAAATCATTTGAAAGTGGCCTGAGAGGTTTATCGGAGGGTGATCATATACTTATCCTCTACTGGCTAGCAGAAGCGAAACGAGATTACTTGGAAGATGGCAAAAAAGGCACTTTTGCTCTTCGTACACCTCATCGTCCTAACCCAATAGGTGCCGCGGTCGTTCCAATAATTGCGCTCAAAGGAAACGTAATCATAGTGAGAGGGCTAGATTGCTTAACCGGAACCGCTCTTTTGGATATCAAGCCTGCTATCTATAAAGAGAATAACCAGTAAACAGATTGTGGCGATTAAGCGGAGATGACAGCTAAATCGCCTCCATCGGAGCGACTACCTACGAATAGAAAACGTGACTAAATCATCACTCTCATAGAGCGTCGCGGAAGACGGTGTCATTGCCAACTTTTGCAAGATACGAACAGAGGAAGATTGTCGACAACAGCCACACCAAATACTTCTTCTACAAAGCGGTTTTCAAATACAAACTCTATTGAGGCGCGAGCCGCTTCCGTAGCAAAACCTAGCCCTTGGTAGCTAGGCAGAAAGCCATATCGAATATCGTGAAAGTGAGAATCGGGTGCCTGCTCAATTCCGGCATAACCAACACAGACCTCGGGGTGATTCTTTAGCGTGACGGTGAACGTACCAAAGCCCTTTTCCCAATGTGCCAACTTGTTAGATACGTAATTCGCAATGTAATCACATGAGTATGGCTCGCCACCAGGTAAATATCTGACGATATCGGGATCTTGAAATAGCGCACGATAGAGCTGTAGATCGTCTTGTATTGTGGGTCGAAGTATCAATCTTTCGGTTTCAATCATTTTAATTTCTACAACATTTGATGCTAATGAGTGACGATTAAGTGCCTTAATAGCGAACAAACTTATCCAAACAGCAGTGCTTTTATCAAATAAATCGCCCAAATCTGCAGCGCCAGATACTCCAGCTTTATCCATAGTTCCATACTGTGTTCCAATCCTTCGGTTTTACGTCATTCCAAGTTAACAAGCGAAAGCAACGGATAACAGTGAGGATTTCTCAAGGTATCTTTCACCAGTTGAAGGTAAATCATGAAAGTAAGCCTGATGATAAGTAGAGCTAATGAGACTAGTAAACAAAGGTGATTAGTCTGAAAAACAACAAGTTTCTACAATGCCGCTCATTCGACAAGGAGTGATCAATACGGCTAGGACGCTGTGATTTATACACAACAAGAGCACATTAACATGAAAAAGACACTCATCATCGCCACCATCTCAACGCTTTCATTTTGCGCCGTTGCCAACACGGATTTTCAAGGTCATCGCGTAGGCGCAGGTATTTCTGGTGTAACACTAAGCGAAGGTGGAGACGACTTAAAACTCGATTCAGGCTTTAAGCTCGAATACGGTTACGACATCAACCACATCTTTGGTGTCAACGCGTCATACAGTATGAATAGCAAAAGCGCATTTGATCTCGACTACGATTTCAATACATTCAAAATCGATACTGATATTGGCTATGCGTTCGACCTTGGCCAGCTTTGGCTAAAACCCTATGGCGCAATCGGTCTTGCTTTTGCCAATGAAAAGATTTCTGATCGCCACGATAGCTTGTCTGCCAACGATACCAGCTTAATGATCGGTATGGGTGTGAGAGCTCAAACGCAAATGGGCATCTACGCAGATCTTCGCTATGACATGAGTGGCTACGATGGTATTGATACTGACTCATTGTCATTTACCGTAGGCTATCGCTTCTAGCACGTTCATAGTTAGTTACTATTTTCTTCAAAGCCAACAGTCAATCTGTTGGCTGTATGACATTCCCCAAACGCACTATGCTAAGGTTAGCGATGATTTCACATACAAGAGTGAGCACCTTGGCTAAAAATCGATTCAACAATCTCGACCTCAACTTACTTCGAGTGTTTAAAGTTCTGCTTGAAGAGAAAAACATGCGCAAAGCCGCTGAGCGTTTGTTTGTATCGCAACCCGCCGTCAGCCAATCTTTGCAAAAGCTCCGACATCATTTTGATGATTTGCTGTTCGTTAAAGTAAAAACCGGACTTGAGCCAACCACGTTTTCCGAGCAACTTGCTAGAGATCTACTTCCACTACTTCATCAACTTGAAAGTGTGGTCAACGCCAGCAGCGCATTCGATCCTGCCGAGCTAGATGGAGAAGTCACCATCGCATTGTCATCCCAGTTTGTGTTCTCAATCTCTGGAGAGATTTATCGCTACTTTTCTAGAACTGCGCCTAACTTAACTGTGCACGTTACCTCTTGGAATGAACATACTATTGAAGGAATAGAGAAAGGCGATATTTTGCTTGGCGTAAACGCACCAATCACTGAAAGACTGCCTTTTTTGATTGAGCAAGAATTGACACAGCTTACTGCAAAAATCTTAGTCAGACGTGGCCACCCCATAATGGATCAGCCTATTACGGCAGAAAACCTCGTCCCGTACCCGCTGGCTCGCCTTTTAGTTAGTAACTACAGCAAACTAACCAGTCCGACTGTCGACGCATTTAAACGCCTAGGTTTTGAACTTGAGGTAGGGTTTGCTTCTGAATTCCCATTAGTACTCATCGATGTACTGCGTCACTCTGATATGTTTATGGGTATAAGCGACAGTTTTCCTATTCAGGACTACCCCGACTTAATAATGCTTGAACCTGACATACACGTTCCTGAAGCGTACTATCCAGCAAATGGATACTTTCATTCTCGGCACGCCAATAGTGAAATGATGAACTGGTTTACTCACTCTCTAGCCGATATTTTTGAGCGCAGTAAACAGCATTGAAAGTGAGCGGCGTAGTGTAACAACTCACTCATTTTCTGATCAACCTCACACCCCGACCACCTTGGTTATGTTTTACCTTCCATTAACATAACAAGGTGGACAGCAACGAAACTCATTGATTAACCTATACATTGCAGTTAGTTGTATAGGAATTAATGATGCGCACTTCTAAAGTATTAATTAAAGCATCAGTGTTAAGTGCTATAGCTCTAGTTTTAGGCTGTAGCGAGCAAAATGAAACGGACATCACCGCTGTCGAGCCATTAACGGTCTCCACAACCGATGTCGAACTCAGCCCATCGTATCAAGTAAAACGCGAGTACGTAGGCACAGTCAAAGCAGGCCAACAGGCTAAACTTGGCTTTGAACTAGCAGGAAAAATTGAGTCCATTTTGGTCGATGTCGGTGACAGCGTAGCAAAGGGAGCCGCGCTAATTCGGCTCAATACCGATCTCCTGAAAACAGAGCTTGGTCAACTTAACGCCCAAGACAAAGAAGTGCGTGCGCAATTAAAACTCGTCAATGCCAACCTCAAACGCCAACAATCGCTAAAATCCAAAGGGTTTAGCGCTGATGCAGAAATCGATGCACTCACCAGCGAAAAAGGCGTCCTACAAGCGAATCTCGTCCGTTTGGAAGCGGCAATTCGCGCTAATAGACTGCGCATCGAGAAATCGACTATTCTGGCTCCGTACGCGGGACGTATCTCAGAGCGTTACGTCTCATTAGGTGACGTTGTCAATGTGGGTACCCCGACATTTGTACTGCTTGCAACAGAAGGGAAAGAGGCATTTATCGGCATCCCGGCTAAGCAGCTAAAGCGCGTTACCGCTCTCACTTCTCCTATCATCCGAGTCGATGATAACGACTATGCCGCAAAACTGCTCAATCCGGGTGCGATGGTCGACACTCAATCTCGAAGCGTTGGGCTTAGATATCAACTCCCAGAAAACCCAGACCTACTAGAAGGTCAACTGGCCTACCTTTCCTTTGATGAAACGGTTCAAGACAGCGGTTACTGGGTTCCCCTTACTGCGCTTATCGATGGACTCCGTGGCGTTTGGAACGTGTACGTGGTCGGAGAGGACAATAAAGTTGAAAGACGCAGCGTCAACGTGCTTTATGCCGATGGTCAGCGCGCCTTTGTATCCGGGGCTATTGAAGATGGTGAAGCCATTATCGCCAGTGGATTACATCGTGTAGTACCCGGGCAACCTGTTCAAATTGCGCAGCAATAAGGATCATTATGAAGCTTATTGATGCAATCACTAATACTCGTCTATTGCTGCTGGTTACTGCACTATTGATCGTCAGTGGCCTGGCCGCATTTACTTCATTGCCACGAGCAGAAGATCCCATCATTAGTAATCGCTTTGCCAACGTCACCACCAGCTTTCCTGGTGCAAGTGCCGATCGCTTGGAAACACTAGTCACTGAAGTTGTAGAAAACAAACTGCGCGAACTAAGTGAAGTTAAGCTGCTCACATCCAGTTCGCGTCCAGGAGTCTCTATCGTCACTATTGAGCTCAAAGACGAAGTGACAGAGCCAGAGCCTATCTGGTCAAAAGCCAGAGACAAACTTTCCGATATTGAACCGTTACTTCCAGTAGGAACAGCACCACCCGATCTCGATAGCGATCACACCTACGCATTTACTGTCATCTCTTCACTGACTTGGGAGGGTGCGGGCGAACCGGATATTTTGACACTAGGTCGTTATGGCAAGGAGCTTGCGAAAAGGCTACGCACTTTATCTGGCACCGAGTTTGTTGACGAATACGGCATGCCGAAAGAAGAGATCCAAGTAAACCTACGAACCGCAGATACTGCCGCGTTTGGGGCATCGAGCATTCAAATCGGTGATAGCCTGCGTGGCGCTGATGCAAAGAACTCAGCAGGGCAACTAGTAAGCCAGTTCTCGCGATTCGGCTTGGAAATTGAGTCTGAACTCGATTCGATTGAGCGTATCAAACAGGTGCCTCTTCTTGTCGCTAAGAACGGACATATCATCCGCGTAGAAGACATTGCAACCGTCTCTCGCAGCCAAAAAACACCAGAGAGTGAAGTCGCTATCATCGATGGCCATCCTGGTGTGATTATTGCTGCTCGCATGGAGCCAGAACTCAGAGTTGATCAATGGACTGCACGAGCAAAAACAGTCATCAATCAGTTCGAGCGCGACCTTCCAAGTAACATTAAGGTTACTTTGTTATTTGACCAACAAGGTTACACCACAACCCGTTTGGTCGATTTGGGCAAAAGCCTGCTGATTGGTTTTTCTCTTATCCTCATCGTACTTTTTGTCACTCTCGCGTACGCGCAGCCATACTCGTTGCGATTGCCCTTCCACTGACCTGTATGATCACCTTGTCATTGATGAAAATGACGGGCATTCCTATCAACCAAATGTCAGTCACCGGACTCATTGTCGCACTGGGGATCATGGTCGATAACGCCGTGGTCATGGTTGATACGATTCAGAGTTATCGACTCAAAGGTCAAGCTAGACTGGAAGCGACCATCAATGCTATCTCCCACTTATGGGTGCCGCTCCTTGGCTCTACACTGACCACCATTTTGGCATTTGCACCTATTTTCCTAATGCCGGGCGCAACGGGAGAGTTTGTTGGCGCAATTGCCATTACTGTCTCGTTCTCACTGGTTGGCTCTTATATTCTGTCGCATACCGTAATCGCAGGCTTTGCGACTATGCTGCTGCCAAGCCATGCCTCTGGCAATCATTGGTATAACAGCGGCCTTCGTATTCCAGCGTTGACTCGTGGATTTAGCCAATCCGTAAGACTCGCCATCAAACATCCCGCAATTTCACTTGTCCTGGTGCTCGCCGTTCCTGTGACTGGCTATTGGAGTATGTCTCAGCTCACCGAGCAATTTTTCCCACCTTCAGATCGAGATATGTTTGAGGTTCAAGTATACCTACCTCCACAAGCGAGCCTGTATGCAACGAAAGCGACGACAGAGGATGTCGATGCCATTATTCGCGACTATAAAGGCGTTGAACGTGTTGATTGGCTAGTGGGTGCTAACTTCCCTTCCTTCTATTACAACTTACAAGCAACACAAAACAACGCACCGTATTTTTCACAGGCCATGGTGAAAATGGAAAACTTCCAGTTGGCTAATTCCTTGATTCCACAGCTGCAAGCTCGGCTAAATCGCGAGCTTCCTGGAGCACAGATCTTAGTGAGAAAGCTCGAACAAGGTCCTCCGTTCCGAGCCCCTATTGAGCTTCGAGTCTATGGTGAAAACCTAAATACACTCAAAGCAATAGGTGAAGATGTTCGTCTTATTTTAGCCAATACACCGCACGTTACGCATACGCGAGAAACGCTCCAACCAGGCACTCCCAAAGTTTGGCTTAAAGTCGACGAAGACACCGCAAAGCTGAATGGCATCTCACTCAATCAATTTGCCAACATGTTGCAGGCAACCTTGGTAGGACGAGAAACAGGCTCCGTGACGGAAGGTAGTGAATCGATCCCAATACGTGTTCGAGTCGCCAATGAAGAACGCGAAAATCTATCACACCTTGGTAACTTAAGATTGCCTATTACTTCTGAGGTTTACACCACAGGTGTCAACGTTTCGACGTTGGCCGAACTTGAGCTAACGACCAGTCGCGGTGCCATCACACGCCGCAACGGTGAACGAGTCAATACTATCGAAGGCTATATTCAAGCAGGCGTGTTACCACAAACAGTGTTAAACGAGTTTCAACAAAGGCTTGAATCTTATACTTTGCCTCGGGCTACCACATCGATTTTGGTGGGGAATCCGCTGAGCGCGATCGCAGTGTGGCATTGCTCATCTCGAATATCTCTGTCGTGGTGGTTTTGATGGTCTTAGTTGTGGTGATGTCGTTCAACTCATTTAGACTAAGCTCGATCATTTTCATGGTCGCTGGGCTGGCTGGCGGTTTGGGTTTGTTGTCTGTATGGATCTTTAACTACCCGTTTGGCTTTACCGTTATCATTGCCATGTTGGGTATTATGGGGCTCGCAATTAATGCCGCGATCGTCATACTCGCTGAGCTAAGAATGGATGAAAAAGCCGCTAGTGGTGATATCGAGGCCTCGGTTGAGGCTGTGATGTCATGTACTCGCCACATCACCTCCACCACCATTACCACGGTGGGTGGTTTCATGCCTTTAATTATCGCAGGTGGTGGTTTTTGGCCACCATTTGCCGTCGCCATTGCCGGCGGTACAGTACTGACAACGCTATTATCGTTCTATTTTGTTCCAGTGATGTATCGCTTAATGGTGAAGAAAGCCACTAGATAAGTTGTTGGTTTATCCATGACTCCCCTTGGTTCCATCGAGGGGAGCACCGAATATGCATGTGTACTAATAACAATGCAAAGTGGACACCTTGATTCTCATTAATTGTGTTGCCCTTTACTTACGAATTGTAGGTATAGCGCGTACATCGCTAAACAAGACATCGCATACACCTCAATAGCTTCAGTCGGATGACTTACTATGTATCCCCAGATGTCAGTCAAATCGTTCATTCTCGCCTCTGATACTTAATTTAGTTATTTAGGTACCAAATCCGTTTGCTGCCACTGCTCCATCTCCTCTTTAGATATTGACAAAGTAAATCACCAGAAAACGGTGCTATACAAAGCTCACTCTGCGATTCCTTAGCAATAAAAAGGACGGGGCAATTGTAACAACGAACCGCTCAGTTTTTGAACTGGCCATACGCTTCACTTATAGGAAAGTCCTGCATGTTCTAACAGTTTTTAGAATGGATTATGTCTACCTTATCGCACTCAAACAATTATCTATCCGAATGCCTAATAAAACCTCAGTTGGCGCCAACTCCAATCCGCTTTAGCATTCACCACAAAGCTAAAACTAACTAACACTCAATTGGTTCTGGTATCCACTTCCCTAACATAAAGAGGAAAATATGAAATACTTTCTAATTCAGAATGGAGGTTCTCGATTTATTCTGAATGTACCCGAGTTTCAGCAAATTACAGGCGTGGGATGGCAAGTCATTGAAGTGATTATTGCAAGTAGTAAACGAGCAGCTTGGAAAAGCGTCGCGAAACAATACTAGAGCAACACATCGCCTCTTTTGAAGCGATGTGTTGTTATGGAAAATATGGACTAACTGCGGTCTTCAGCAAACATAAACGCCAAAGTTAAATTCACCTGCCACTCCGGGCCAAACTCCGCTTGCTGAGCAAACTTATAAGCACTTAGCCCAACTAGCATCGCTTTTGTAGAGGAGAAAGGTACGGCCTGAGTAAAGCCACCACCAATTGGTATTGTCCAGCCATTGCCCGATTCTGCTTTCCAATCGTAAGTAATCTGCGGTGATGTTGAGATAGAGAATCCAGGGATGGACTCCACGTTATAGCTAACAAACGGTCGAAATAACGATGTAGAGAATTCACCATTTTGTCCCTAAAGGTGCCCTGCTACCCCGGTCAAACCCCAGTTTCCGATTTTGGTCACCACTACCCCACTTAAGCCACCACCCATACCTGCGGCTTCGAGATAATCTTCACTCGCGGTTGGAAGCGAGATTTGTGGTCCAATACCCCATTTGATATCACCAGCATCAGATGGACCAATAAAACCTTGCAGTATCACATCACTTAGTCCCCAGTTGTCATTGCTGGTTGGGTTTGGCGATTGAGCCAAATTGGGAGGCTGGTCTCCGGTGGAAGGCCAACAACAGGGACAATAACCCTTGGGATAAAGTTAATACCATATTCTGGCATCGGAATCGCGTACAGACCTTGTAGCCGAATAAGGCCTGCGGTTTCATCCGACTCCTCAAACCCACCATACATGGCATTCTCCGCGATCACTCCACGAAAGTTACCGAGCGGATCTTGCAGAACACGACCAAAATTGCGTTTCGCATCCACTACCCAATCGTCATTGTCTGCTGCCAATGCTGGGAAAGCGAGTGTTGATGCGAGGAGAGCAGTTGTTACATTCTTCATATTTATGTCCTTTTTTTGTTTGCACATTAACATGAACGTCACCACTTACTTCACATGTAACTAACTATTTCAGCGTAAACAAAACATTACGTTTATCTAAGGCCGCCACATTAGTAATACTCACCTTGTTGATTAGAAAAACTCGTGCTCACGCCCCACATTCTCATCCAGCGATAAAACATGTAACAAATATTGCCTGATACCATAAAGATGGATATTTAAACCACTTAATATAAATTATTAAGGATAAAGTTATGTGGAACAAACTAAACAAATCTATGATGCTCTGTCAGATGATGTTCGGACTATCATTTTATGGCGTCATGGTCATACTGACTCGGTTCTTCCTTGAGAACCTCGATTACAGCGAAGCGGATACTATGATGGTCGTTGGAGCTTTCTCATCTATCGGCCCGCTGTTCGCCATTGCTGGGGGCTTTATCGCCGACAAATTTCTAGGCGCATACCGCTCTCTAACCATTGCCTACCTTGGTTTCACTTGTGGTTACGCTTTGCTAGTCCTAGGCGCATCAACCGTTAACATTCCAATGAGTCTCGCTGGTATCGCACTGGCAAGTTACGCACGTGCTTAATGTCCCCTTCTTACCCAAGCCTTTATAAGCGCACGTTCAAAAGCCAAGAAGACTTTGAGAATGGTTACCCTGTTAACTATTCAGTTAATAACATTGGCGCCCTACTTGGTCAGTACCTATTCCCAATGTTTGTGTTGGTGATTGGCTTCTATGGTAGCTTTGCACTTTCAGGAATTTTGGCATTTACGGCTTTGTTTATGCTGTTCACATTCAGAAAACAGCTACAAGGTATCGGAGCTGACATTGATAAAGCGCCAGTCTCTAGCGCTAACTGGATCAAGTTTGCCATTACTTCAGTGGCTATGATCGGCATGGTGTTCTTCATGTTCTCGAACATGGACATTGGTAAAAACATCGTTTACGCCATCGGTTTAGCTGCGATTGGTTATTTCATCTCACTGATGTTCAAAGCAGAAAAAGCCGATGCACTTCGCATGGGTACCATCATCATTGTTACCGTTTTAACGACAGCGTTTTTTGTCTACTACGGACAAATGATGACATCAATGACCATGGTGACCATCAACACAATGCGTGGTGACTTGTTTGGTATCATTCCAATCGCACCTGAGGCGTCAATGTCGATGAACCACTGTGGTGTATTGTCGCCGGACCGGTGATAGCCGCTACCTTCTCTGGACTAGAAAAGCGCAACATTCACTTCACCACCGCTACCAAGATTGGTTTTTCATTTATCATGACGGCGATTGCGTTTGGCATCTTAGCGTTTGCAGTTAAGAACGTAGGTGAAGATGTGATTATCCGTCCAGAGGTGTTCCTCGTTATTCACTTCTTCCAAGCGTTTGCTGAGGTTATTGTTGGATCGCTAGTAGTTGCGTTTATCCTATCGGTAGCGCCTAAGCACATTGAAAACTTCTCAGTGAGTCTATTCTCGGTGGCGATTGCCTTATCTGGTATTGTCGGCGCTGTTTTCTCTACTTCCATCGCGGCAGAGAAAGGCCAGGAAATCACCCAAGAGTTCGTTCAAACTGTTTATGGAGACTACTTTGGCTTGCTGACCATGCTCGCGATTGTAATGGTGCTCGTTGCTCTTCTCTCATCCATTGCAATTCGCAAGATGCTTGCCGCAGCAGATGCGCATCAACCGAAAGAGCAAGTGGAACTGACCGAAGCGGAAAGTTAACCATAGAAAAGGCTCGCTACTTTAAAATTAGCGAGCCTTTTTCTCCCATTAAACCCAAATCAAAGCAGGCTTAGTTAACATTAATACTGCCATCACGCTGATCATACATTTCAGGCGTAACGTGTAAGCCACCTGAGTAACCTGCTTTTTCCAACATCTCCCTCACTTGTCTCACGTCCTCTTCCGTCACTGGCACTTCACGT
Source organism: Vibrio maritimus (assembly GCA_000755425.1). Taxonomy (GTDB): domain Bacteria; phylum Pseudomonadota; class Gammaproteobacteria; order Enterobacterales; family Vibrionaceae; genus Vibrio; species Vibrio maritimus_A. The sequence goes on along the minus strand of BBMT01000001.1, from coordinate 219,968 downwards.
GCCCCCAAATGCAGTCGAACGAACGTAATCAACTCTGCCAACTTTTTATCCGACAACACGTCTTCAAAGCTTGCCATCGGCATGAAGTTGCGCTCTTTGTCTAAATACGTCGGTTGGAGCCCCCGAATAGTCACAGCGATCGTATTGAACGGATCGCTATGCATAATAATCCCGTTGTTCAACAGCGTTGGTGCAATGGGATCTCGTCCTTTGCCGTCTGGCCCATGACATGCCCCACAAGTTTGGTTGTAGGTAGCATAGATATCTTCTGCATACGATACTTCATCAAACCCCTTAGGCTCTAATCGTACTGCGGCATCACTGATCATGTTATTGGTGTCACCCGCCAACAGGTAATAAGACATGGATTCAATATCTTCTCTAGTCATCAAGCTCAAGCTGTTCTTTATCACATCGGCCATACCAGCAAACGCGCTGCCTTTATCGGAGTGACCTGTATGGAGAAAGTCCGTTAAAGAAGTCAGATCCCAGCCATCGACATACAGCTCCTCTGCCGTAATATCCGGCGCGTGCCATCCGTCGATTAAATTACCTTGGAATATACGACCATTATCCAACGCTTGAGCGATGTTTCTTGGCGTATGGCATTCTGAGCAGTGACCTAATCCAGCGACCCAATATTTACCGCGTTGCCACTTCTCTACATCCTCTACTTTGTTTTGTAGTTCGACTGGCACTTCGTATTCCATTGGTTTGCGATCGGCGAAAACAATGTCCCAAGCTAGTAAACCCAAACGAATATTAGATGGGAACATCATTTGATTGGCATCATTACGTCGTGATACCGCGGCAATGGATTGCATGTACTCCCACATATCACGCATATCTTGCTCAGTAACATGCTGGTAGGAAGTAAACGGCATCGCCGGATACAGATACCCATGTCTGCCTTTACCGTCAACGAGCGCAGCTCTAAAGTCCTCATAGTCATAACTGCCGATGCCTTCCGTGACATGAGGGGTTATGTTGGTTGAGTAAATGGTGCCAAATGGTGTGACAAACGGCAGGCCACCCGCAAACGGCTCTCCACCCTCGGCGCTATGACAAGCCACACAGTCTCCTGCATGAGCTAGATACTCGCCGCGTTCAACCGCCTCTGCATCCAATGACGCAAGTCGGCTATCGTTTTTCATCCGAGCGTAGGTGATGTAAGCACCAATCGCGAGAATCTCATTCTGAGAGAGCTGCTCACCAAAGGCTGGCATAACATTATTCAATCCCGCTCGTATGGTGTGTTGGATCTCTTCTATGCTGCCGCCATGAAGCCAAATGTTGTCCGAGAGATCGGGGACGCCTGTTTCTGTATTCACCAAGCGGCCGTCGCCGTGGCAAGAAGAGCACGTCTTCACGAACAGTTCTTTACCGAGCTCCACCTTAACCTCCGGCACATCGGTATGGCGTTGGTTGAGCGATGCGAGGTAGTAAGAAATTTTGGCGATTTCATCTGGCCTTAGCACGTCTACCCACCTGGCATTGCACCATTTCTACCGAGTTCGATGGAATGGATAATAGCCTCGTCTGATCCACCATACATCCACTCATTATCGATGAGGTTTGGGAAATGCTTCGCTCCCTGTGCGTTGTCGCGATGGCACGCAGCACAATGTGTTTGGAATAGCATTCTCCCAGAAGAAACTATCTCAGTATTGTCCGCTAAAGAGATGAGAGACTGATCTTGCACCTGGGAAAACTGAGCATCAAGGCTTGTCGACGGCGCACTAAGCTTGTCGTCGGCTTGGTCGTAATTAAGCAAGCCTGACCAACCGCTGATCCCCGGATATAAGATTAGGTAGCCAATTGAGATAACGAACGCAGCAAAGTAAGAAACAAATAATATCTTTGGCGGCGGCGCATCTTTTTCTTCAATGCCATCGAACGTATCGAGTACTTTGTCTTTGTCCGCTTGATGATTATTGCGCCAGTACTTAACAATCACAGCGACCATTAGAACGAAGAATACGACGGTGCCTAAGGCAGCCCATAGAGTCCAGAAACTACTCATTGCACACTCTCCTCAGCCGTATCGACACCAAGACTTTGCAAGTAACGGATCAGCGCTTCACCTTTGGTTTTGCCTCTGACTTCTAACCTCGCGTTGGCTATTTCATCGTCGGAGTAAGGCACACCAAGCGTTTTCAAAGTTTGCATCTTTCCAGTGATGGCATCGCCAGACAAAACCTGTTCGAACAACCAAGGATAAGCAGGCATGATGGACGTTGGGACAACGCGACGCGGATCAATCAGGTGAATCGCATGCCATTGGTCTGAATACTTTCTACCCAAGTTGGTAAGATCGGGTCCCGTGCGCTTCGAACCCCAAAGATTCGGAAACTCATAAATATCATCAGACTCTTGATTGGCGCGGCCATTACGCTTTATCTCGGGTTCAAGTGGGCGAACCATCTGAGTGTGGCACACATGGCACCCCTCACTGATATAGATATCTCGCCCAGCTACCTCTATCGCGGTCAGCGGCTTCGCTTGGCTTTGCTGCACGAGCTCTGGGGTACGCAACAAATTCGGAAGCACCCAAACTAAAATGGAAAAGGACGCCACGACCGCGGTCGATACGATCAATATCACTAAAGACTTAGTAAAATCAGCATTCATGATACGCCTCCTTCACTACTCACCCGACGAGTAAGCGGCATACGCACCGTATTGTAGAGGTTCAAGACCATCAGGAATAAGCCTAGAACAAATAGCGCTCCGCCAAAGAAGCGCAAGAACAACCAAGGTGCTTTGAAATTCATCGCTTCAACAAAACTGTATTGCAGCTCGCCATTATCGCCTTGTGCAAGCCACATCACCCCTTCTCCGATACCCGCTACCCAAAGCGCAATGGCATACAAAGCAACACCAGCATGAGCAAGCCAAAAGTGCCACTTGAGTAACCTTGGAGACCAGAGTTCTTCTTTACCCCATAACTTAGGGATGAAGTAATAAAATACGGCTATCCCCGACATACCTACCCAACCCAAAGCGCCTGAATGGACATGCCCTATAACCCACTCACTGTTATGCGCAATCATGTTAAACCAACGGATCGCAAGCAGTGGTCCTTCAAATGTGGCAAGACAGTAATAAAGAATGGCAGAGAAGAAGAACAGCATGATGTAATCGGTTTTCAGCTTCTGTTTGTTCTGAAGCAAGGTCATCGCACTGTTAAATGCCCCCGCCCAAGATGGGAGCCAAAGTATTAGTGACATCACGATACCAATATTCTGCACCCACAGTGGCACCGAGCTGTAGATGAGATGGTGAGTACCTGCCAGGTATAAAGCCACCAAACCCCAGAAGTGAATAATCGAAAGACGGTAAGAGTAGATTGGCCTGTCGGCGACTTTCGGTATGAAGTAGTAGTTCATACCTATGACCCCAGCTGTGAGTAGGAAACCGACAGCGTTATGCCCCCACCACCACTGGACAATAGCATCCTGCGCTCCGGCATACACGGAGTATGACTTCATCAACGAAGCTGGCATAGCCAGATTATTAACGACAAATATCATCGCGATTACGATGATAAACGCCGCAAAAAACCAGTTAGCGACAAAGATGTGTTCGACTTTTCGCTTCGCTATCGTGCCGAAAAATAGCACACCATAAAGCACCCAAACCAAAACGATCAGTAGATCGATTGGCCACTCAAGCTCAGCGTATTCTTTTGATGTTGTGTAACCCAGCGGCAACGAAATAAGTGCGAGGAGAAGTACCAACTGCCAGCCCCAAAAGACCATCCAAGACAAGCTTTTGTTGAACAGTGCACATTGGCACGTACGCTGAACAATATACAAAGAAGTCCCCATCAGTATGTTGACGACAAATCCGTATATAACTCCAGAGGTGTGAAGCGGTCTGAGCCGCCCAAATTGAAAATACTCAGAGTCAAAGTTGAGTACTGGCCAGTAAAGCTGAGCAGCAAAATAACACCAATCACCATGCCAGCAACTGCCCAGATGAGTGACGCTAAGATAAAGTAACGAACGACTTTTGTGTCGTAATGATTCGCCGTGATGTCCATAGAGGCTCCTTCACTGCTTATTGGCGTCAGAGCCTAATTTGGAATAGTAGTATGCGATGTCAGCGATGTCTTGATCACTCAATGCGTCTGCTTGTTGTTGCATCAGCACCGCAAGACCGCCACTGCGTTCTCTGGTTTGATAACTTCGAAGAGCGGTCATCAGATATCCCATCTTTTGACCTTGTAGGTTGGGGTAAGACTCAATGCTGGAGATACCTTGATCACCGTGACAGGTGGCGCAGGTTTTGGCTTTCTCCATACCCACTTTGAATCGCTCATCTGCGAGCGTCTGAAATGAAAACAAGAGTGTTCCAGTAAAAAGAGCCAGAATCACCCTGGAGGTAAATTTACCCATGATGCGCTTCCTTGTTTGACGAAAGTCAGGACTGCATACTTACTGACGTAACGTTTACCGTTCTTGATAAAGCTAACTTGAGTAGAAAGCATAGTAACGGGTTGCGTGGTCAGTCAAAAATCACAGGCGATTAATACGTGTTTTCTTTATTGAGGCAGATGTGCCCGTGTCCTGACATCGCTAAGTCCTAACCTCCATTGCTACGGGTTAGCGACAACAATAGTGCAAACAAAGGCGTATTTTCTTTAAGGATATACTTGGCAAACCTTACAAAATAGAACAATAAGGTTTGCCGATAATTACGAAGAGATTAGGGAAACGAAGTTTTTTGCTGTCAGTGGCTTAGCAAAGGCATAACCTTGGCCAAACTGACAACCATGCTGAGTTAGAAAATCGATTTGCTGTTCAGTTTCAATCCCCTCTGCAACAACGCGTAAATCTAACGCGTTACCCATGGCGATAATCGCAAGTACGAGCGCGTTGCTATCACTTTCATCTGGCACATCATTGACAAACGAGCGATCAATCTTGAGCTTGTTGATCGGCAGACCTTTCAAATAAGAAAGAGAAGAGTAGCCGGTACCAAAATCATCCAATGAAACATCAACGCAAAGTTCGCGAAGCTCGTTTAATGTATTGAACGCATGCTGCTGATTGTGAAGAAGAAAACTCTCGGTGATTTCAATCTCTAATTGCTCCAGCGGAAACTTCGTTTGGCCGGTAATATCAACCAACTGTTTTACAAACTCCGCCTTTTGCAATTGCAAGGCCGACACATTCACCGCCAGTTTTCCAAAGGAAAGCCCCTGGTCAATCCACACTCTTCCTTGCTGACACGCGGCTTTGAGTACCACTGGCCTATGTGTTGAATCAATCCTGTTTTTTCTGCAATTGGAATAAAAAGACTTGGCGGGATAAAACCAAGTTCAGGATGTTCCCAGCGAAGCAGCACTTCTACGCCGACTAAAGCGTTATCTTCAAGGCGATATTGTGGCTGGTAAGCAAGCGAAAGCTGTTCTTTGTCGACGGCATCGTGAAGCGCAGACTGAATACGAACATGCTGCACCGATCTATCGGTTAAATCTGGGGAGTAAAAAGCGTAGCCACTGCGGCCATTCTTTTTAGCCAGATACATGGCTGTATCAGCATTCTTAAGCAACGTTTCACTGTCTCTGCCATCATTGGGATATCGCGCAACACCAATACTGCCCGAGACTCGCAGGTGTTCATTATCCTCAAACACGAACGGTGTATTAAACACACCCAAAGTCTGATCGATAATATCCAGCAGCGTCGCTTCACAATCATAATCGGTAAGAATAATGACAAACTCATCACCACCAATTCTTCCTATCGTTGCACTCCCGGCTCGCATCGCTTGCAGACGGTCGGCAACTTGGGCTAGCAGTTGGTCACCAAACAAGTGCCCTTTGCTATCGTTGATGTGTTTAAAGTGATCAAGGTCGAGAAACAAAGTGGCAAATGGAGTATCACTTTTTTCGCCTAGGGCAATGCTTTGCTCCAATAGGTGAGTAAGGTGTACCCGGTTAGGCAAATTGGTTAGCGGATCAAAAAACGCCATCCGGCGCAGCTTCTCTTCATGCGCTTTGCGTAACGAGATATCCTCAAAAACGCAAATGTAATGCAGAAGATCTCCACTCTCATCAGCTATGGCGCTGATAGTTGCCAGTTGAGGATAAATACTACCGTCCTTTTTACGGTTAATGAACTCCCCTTTCCATTGGCCATGCTTCTGTAACTGCAGCCAAAGCTCAGTGTAGAAATTGGGATCGTGCTGACCAGATTGAAGAAAACTCGGGTTACGCCCAATAACTTCAGCTTCCTCATAACCGGTAAGGTCAGTGAATGCACGGTTAACATCTAGGATGTTGGCATTGTGATCGGTGATCATCATGCCTTCTTGGAAGTTATTGAATATCTCCGAAGTAAGTGATAATCGAGCCTCCACTTGTTTTCTTCTCGTGGCATTGCGCGTCATACCAATGATACCGACCAGATCCCCAGTCTCATCCGTTATGGGTGATTTTACCGTCTCTAGCCAAACTTCGTTACCATCTCTATCCAGCGCAGCACACTCTTCAACTGTCTGCTGCCCCCCTTTGGCAACCACTTTCTCATCGACACGTCTGAAGTACTCAGCACGCTCCTTACTGAATAACTCTCGGTCAGTTTTACCAAAGATATGATCACGAGGATGTTGCCAAGCGGTTTCGCTGGCTCCGTTGACAGCAACATATTGACCACCGGCGTCCTTTACCCAAATATGGTCATCAAGTGCATCGATAAATTGCTGAAGTGTAGGAAGATTTTTTAAAGACATGATACAGAAACTCAGAACTACTCATTCGTTCGGCTAGGCCAAAGATCCCTCGGCCGAAGTTTCAACATATCGTACTAAATGCAGATGAGAATTTATACCGAACAAGTGTTCGAATGTGAAGATTGTCAGTACCTCTAAAGGGGCAAAGTGCAAAGCTGAGTTTACAATTTCTCACATTCGACCCCAAAATAGACTATCGCTCGATATATCCCAATCCTATGCAAACAGCGTCATTCTAAGCTGTTCAAGGGAGTTCACTTCATAGTGTGGGTGAATGCCCGCTGGCGTCTGAACACCTTGTGTGTTCAACCAACAAGTCTCAATACCAAAGTTAATACCACCAAGCACATCGGAATGAGGATTGTCACCTACCATCAAAATTTTAGTTTTACATGGTAGCCCCATCAATTGATGAGCATGGTCAAAAATACCGAGATCCGGTTTTGCTACGCCCACTTCCTCAGAAATAACCACGTGTTCAAAGTAGTCGCTAAGCCCTGTGCGCTCGAGACGAATCGCTTGCAGTTCAGTAAATCCATTGGTAATGATGCCCAGTTTTGCATGGCCTGAAAGTGCATCGAGCAGCTCTTTTGCACCCGGCAACAGAGTACAAATATCCGCCATTGCCTCTAGGAATGCAGAATTTAGCTCAAAAGGTGTGATTCCAAGTTTCTCAGCCCAACCTTCAAAACGGATGGTTTTAAGCTCATCAGCAGTAATTTTTCCATCTTGATAGTCCACCCATAACGGCTTATTGACCAATTGATACGCGTCATAGTCGTCACGCGTGAAATTAATGCCAAAGCGCTCAAACATCAGCTTCATGCCACCAAATGAATCAAAGTGGAACAGCGTCTCGTCCGCGTCAAATAGAACCCAATCGTACTTCATTATTGTTGTATCCCTAGTGATGAACCGCGGAATTATACCCCCTCAAATGGCGAATAGGTACTCAGAGAGAAGGTTGATTTTTAAATATGCATTTTATGCATATATTACTTCACTAAATGTCATTTGAGTCATACCCGCTAGATCATTACACTGCGCGCTCTTTTTAACGCCACTTTTGCGCATCAACGCGAATTGAGTTTATGTTCTCACAATCCATTTTTGCTCAGCTAATACGAATGTTGCTGCTTCTTGCCGTGGCATTGATGGCGGTGCACCACTCACCCACCTTGCTCGACCTTTTGGCCAAGCAAGCCATTAACAGTGGGTGTCACCAACAAAACCCATCTGATCCTATGGATCACTCACACCACCATCATCATCATCACTAGAGTGTTATTACAATGAGTATTTTCCGCTTTCCAGCCCTAGTTTGGCTCGGTATTGGCATCCTTATCGTCAGCTTGGGCATTCGCCAGTCATTTGGCATTTTTATGATGCCAATTTCCGATCATTTCCAGACGGGGCGTGAGTTCTTTAGCTTCGCCATTGCGCTGCAAAACTTACTGTTTGGTATGTTCCAACCCTTTGTTGGAATGGCTGCGGATAAATGGGGCTCAAAACGCATCATTTTGATGGGCTCTTTCGCCTATGCTGTAGGCTTGTATTTGACCTCTGTCACCACAGAAGCTTCAGTGCTTTACTTCTCACTAGGTGCATTAGTTGGCTTAGGCCTCAGTGCCACTAGCTATGTCATCATTTTAGGTGCCGTGGCAAAAGTGGTACCTGCTGAACATGCTGCCAAAGCATTTGGCCTGACTACCGCGGCTGGTTCATTTGGTATGTTCGCGATGATCCCGGGCGCCCAATTGATGCTACAAGATATGGGCTGGCAAGGCGCACTGCAAGGCTTTGCTGTGCTTTGTACCATGATGATTGCTTTTTCACTATTTATGAAATCAGCACGCCCAAGTAATAGTGCCAATGGTACAGCTGAGCAAAACGAGCTAACACTAAAGCAAGCGCTCAAAGAGGCCTTCAACCATAAAGGTTACTGGCTTATCCATGCAGGCTTTTTCGTATGTGGCTTCCATGTAATGTTCATCGCGACGCACTTACCCAGCTACTTAGCCGATAAAGATCTTCCTGCTAGTAGTGCAGCACTGGCGCTTGCTTACGTGGGTATCTTCAATATCTTTGGTTCATACTTCTGGGGTTTGATGGGCGATAAGTTCAGTAAACGCCATGTGATGTCGATGCTGTACTTATTTAGAACGGTTGTGATTGCTGCGTTTGTGACGATGCCGGTAACTGAACACACTGCGGCGCTATTTGGTGGTGCCATCGGTTTTTGTTGGTTGGGTACAGTACCGCTGACCTCTGGCCTCGTTCGTCAGATCTTCGGCGCGCGTTACCTATCAACCTTGTACGGGTTGGTGTTCTTCACTCACCAAGTGGGCAGTTTCCTTGGCGCTTGGGCTGGCGGTAGGATCTACGACTACTACGGCTCATACGAGCCTATCTGGTGGTCAACGGTTGTTCTTGCTTTTGCAGCCGCGCTAATTCATTTGCCAATCAATGATAAGCCGCTGCGCCCAATAGCAACGGCAACTGCAACCGCCTAGTTAACGAAACACAATTTCACTAAGCCAACGTTTATGCGTTGGCTTTTTTCTATTGTTAAAAGGTCAGTGTGACTTCAATCGCTAACTTCGATAGTTGCGACTTTTCTACTATGGCAAGAGAGTGAAAAGTTTCCTAGGATTAGAGCATTCACTCATACTTGGAATTACATTGTGGAAATTGATCAACAAAGTCCCGTAGAAGACTCGCAACTCGTCAAATGGCTAACGAATAAACTTGGTGACCTTTCCCCCGCAGTAAATGTAGGCGCAGAGGCGCTAGACCGCAGTGATATCTTTGAGCTAAGTAAGGTGATTTCTGACTTCTTTGCCCAGGAGCATGTCGTGCACAACGACAAAAACTACGCCATTGTTTACGGATTGATTACTGGCTACCGCGCTGATCAGGCCGTGTCCCATCAAGAGATGTTGGATTACCTCACCAGTTGCGTATTTCTATTTCAAAACTAATTCGCGACTGCAAACAACCCGTCTACGACTAACGTCAAACCTTAAAGGAGGTTTGACGTTTTTGTTTGTGTTTTTCAGCAACGAAGCGATCAACAAGCTCACTTTGTACAGACGAAAAAAAGCCCTTCACATGGAAGGGCAATAGTACCATCGCTTATAGTTATAGTGATATGCCAGTAAATTCTGTCATTCGCTAATGCTGTGATTCAAAACGAATCGGGCGATAAATGAAAATAGTGTTCAAACGATTTCAAGCGTTACGCGCTATTAACCAAAGTCACCGTTTACGTAGCTTGAGTACGGTCATCACTTGGTTGGAGAAAATAACCTGAGTGTCGTTATGCTCAACCAGTTCACCCATTAGGAAGAACGCAGTGCGGTCTGAAATACGACGAGCTTGCTGCATTGAGTGAGTAACGATAACGATGGTGTAGTCTTTTTTCAGCTCTTCCATCAACTCTTCAATTTTGTGCGTCGCGATTGGGTCAAGTGCAGACGTTGGTTCATCCATTAGGATAACGTCAGGCTGCATGGCAATCGTACGAGCGATACACAGACGCTGCTGCTGACCACCAGACAAGCCAAACGCATGTGACTTAAGACGGTCTTTTACTTCGTCCCAAAGCGCTGCGCCGCGAAGCGAGCTTTCAACCACTTCGTCGATGTGCTTTTTGTCTTTGATACCTTGTGCACGAAGACATAAGCCACGTTCTCATAGATGCTCATTGGGAATGGGTTTGGCTTTTGGAATACCATACCTACCTTGATACGTAGGTCAGCAACGTCGATATTGCCGTAGATGTCAGTGCCATCCATTTCTAGCTGACCTGTGATCTTAACGCCTTCAATAAGGTCGTTCATGCGGTTCAAACAGCGTAGCAGCGTCGATTTACCACAACCTGATGGACCAATTAGTGCCGTTACTTGGCGAGTTGGGATCGGTAGGTTGATCGATTTCAGTGCTTGGTTTTCGCCGTAGAAAAGGTCTAGATTTTCAATGTTAAACTTGTTCATGTCTTTGTTCTCTAAATTCTTTGTCGTGTTAATTCGTGCTTTATATGATGGCTAGGCTCTTTATGTTCTGGCCTCACCATCAGCCGAATTGTTCTCAGTTAGTACGTTGCTGTATTAAAGCGGCTAGCGATAAACTTCGTTAGCATATTGATAAGTAGGACAACCACAATCAGTACAGTCGCTGTACCGTATGCTTGGTTCCACTCATCCATGGTAAACAGTTCCGTTGTGAGTTTGTACAGGTGAACCGTTAGGGTACGACCTGAATCTAACAGTGAGTCTGGGACACGTGCCACCATACCTGCTGTTAGGAATACCGGTGCAGATTCACCGATTACACGACCAATACTTAGAATGACCGAAGTAAGAATACCTGGAGTTGCACTTGGCAGAATTAGACGCCAAATGGTGTAGATTTTCGACGCACCCAAACCGTAAGAACCTTCACGGTAAGTTTGTGGTACTGCCATTAGAGCTTCTTCTGTCGTACGGATAATAACTGGTAGAATCAAGATACTTAGCGTAAGTGCACCCGACAGAATCGAGAAACCAAAGCCCATGATGACTACGAAGAACGTCATACCGAACAGACCGAAGATGATAGACGGAATACCCGCCAAAGATTCAGTACAGAAACGGATAACCTTAACCAGCTTACTGCCTACCTTCGCGTATTCGGTTAGGTAGATAGCCGTCATGATGCCCAGAGGCGCTGCAACAGCAATCGATGCAATAACCATGTAGATGGTCGAGATGATCATCGGGAAGATGCCCTTCTCTTTACCCGTTGCCGTGTAGTTGTCAGTAATAAAGTTCCAATCTACGTGCTGAAGACCATTGGAAAGGATGTACCAAATAATCCAGAACAAGAAGCCTACGGTCATTGCCGCTGCTGCCCATACGAAGGCATTGAGAATCGCGTCTTTTTGAACACGCGCTTTCTTTAGTTTTACTGTATCCATAATAATTACTTCGCTTTCTCACGGTTCAAGTAAAGAAGAATCGAGTTGAGCGTCATGATAAACACGAGAAGCACAACACCCGTCGCGTAAAGTGCGTTTGCATGCACGCCACTTGCGTAGGACATTTCGATTGCGATGTTTGCTGTCAGTGTACGAGCAGACTCTAGGATGCTACCTGGCATCGCCGGTGCATTACCCATTACCATGATGATTGCCATGGTTTCACCTAGCGCACGACCGATACCCAGAATCACGCCAGTCATAATGCCTGAACGAGCCGCAGGAACGAGAAGTTTAAAAATAGTGTAGATCTTTGATGCACCAAGAGCCAATGAGCCCTCTTTGTAGGTGCGTGGTACTGCGCGAATCGATGTCTCTGAAACGGTAATTACAGTTGGCAGAATCATGATGCCAAGTACGATGATACCCGCAAGAATTGTGTTACCCGCTGGTACATTAAATACCTGTTGGATAAGCGGTACGATGATAATCAGACCAAAGAAGCCGTAAACCACCGATGGGATACCCGCCAGTAGTTCAACCGCTGGACGGATAATGTCCGCTAGGCGCTTTGGTGCGATTTCTGCGATAAAGATAGCCGTTAGAACGCCAATTGGGACGCCAACGACGACAGCACCTAGCGTAGACACAATCGATGCTACGATCATGGTTGCAACACCGTACAGCGCTGGTGGTAACCAATGCTGACCTAATACGATGCCACTAACACCCACTTCTTGGAATGCTGGGATACTTTCTTTAACGATGAAGTAAGCAATAACGGCAAGAGAAACGATACCGATAATTGCACTGGTAAGGAAAAGTCCGTGGAAGATTCTTTCTCTCCAATCCACTCGCTTTTGTGCCTTAAGGCTGCGAGGTTCGGACTGAGTCGCTTCGTTGTTCATAAGCTTCTCACTATTTGTTGCGATGGTCATAATACTGCTTCTATTTTTAAATACTTCGATAGACGCGCAAAAGGCTCAGCCTAAAAGGTGGGCCGAGCAACTTAAATAATTTACTGGGTGACTTAGTTTACAGTGATGTAACCTTTGTCAGCTGATAGTGCTTGAGCTTCGTCGCCAACCATCCAATCTAGGAACTGTTGAGTTTCAGCTGAAGGTGCGCCATCTTTGTAAAGAACAAGGAATGGACGAGCTACTTTGTAAGAACCGTTCTTAACGTTATCTACAGTTGCTGCAGCGCCATCGATAGCTAGAGGCTGAACAGTTTCGTCAACTGTACCAAGAGAGATGTAACCGATAGCGTATGGGTTGTTTGCTACAGATACTTTTAGTGCGCCGTTACCGTTTGCAACTTGAGCACGTTGAGAAATCGCAGAAACTTTTTTACCGCTGATTTCCATTTTTAGGCTCATGATGTCTTCGAAAGCACCACGAGTACCAGAAGCTGTGTCACGAGTGATAGCTACGATTGGCTTGTTTTCACCGCCAACTTCACTCCAGTTTGAGATTTCACCCTTGTAGATACGAGTAACTTGCTCAGTTGTTAGCTCTTTAACACCGTTGTTTGGGTTAACAACAACTGCGATACCGTCACGAGCGATAACTAGCTCTTTAAGGTCTGAAGTTTTTTCTTCTGCTTTAAGGTCACGAGAAGAGATACCTAGGTCTGCGCTGCCATCCTTCGCTGCACGAATACCTGCTGAAGAACCTGGTGCTTGGATTTCGATAAACACTGGTTCGCCTTTGTTCATGTAAGTTTCTGCAAAAACCTCAACCAGTGGAGAAGCACTATTAGAACCTACTACAGAGATAGTTTCTTTTGCTGAAGCTGATGTCACTGTTAGTGCGCCTAGTAGAGCGATTGCACCGATAACTGTCTTTTTCATCACAATTTCCTTTAATGGCTTGATTGCCTTGTTTCGTTTGAACGCTGACAAGATTAGTGGGCGAATATGACAGTTGTGTTTCAGTTCCTTGAAAGGTCTATGACAAATGAGAATTTTGAAGATGGAGGTTTATGGGAGAAGATCACTTAAAATCAGTGGTTTATCATGAAGTGTTGAGTACAAACCCAAATATGACAGTCAAAAATTGTACTGTAATCTTTGTCATAAAGCGGTTTGTTTGCACAAGAGTTCGTCAATTTTAGTGTTTCCAAAGACTAAATTAACTCTAGAACACGTACGTTTTTGTCGCCGAACGGCAAAAAGCCAGAGGAGAACCTCTGGCTTTTGGTTAAAATTTATACCTGACAGAAAGACTGCCCTGCGTTAGAACCTGCATAATGTTTGCACTCTCCCAAGTCCACACGAAGGCAAGGGAGAGAATACTAACATTATTGATGTCTGCTCTTTGAGCGAAAAACGGATTTAAGCTTTGAGCGAATAAGACTCACCAACGGTTTTCCTAAAATGGCAATTGAACCAAATAGAATCACCTCGTTAATGACAAACCCAATTCCAACTACCGATACGGTTTCTGCTGCCGGCCAGTTCATGGCGGAGCCAGTGCCCCTAGCCCAGCGGGTACCGCAAACATACCAATGTTGGTGAGAACGAAGGCGACCAGCGCCACTTTCTTCAACGGTGTATCCACCAGCGCATTTAGACTTAGATTTGATTGATTCGACATAAATACCTCGTTACTTGATTGAGTTATCTTTAGTCGCTATACGCTCATAGATGCGCTCTTCCCAACCACCGATATCACCAAGGTGGTTTGTTTCAGGTTGGATCCCGGTGTCGTATACACTCACATACACTGGGTTTGGCTTTGCTTCTGGATAAGGCAATGCTTGGTCGGCGTAAGGACAGTTGCTCACGACGACATAGATATCTTTCTCTGCATAAAACTCACAACCGACACCATCATCAACGGTAGGCGTAGGCGCTAATACACAGCGCGTGATGCCATTGTCGTCTTGAGTAAATTTGTTTGGCTGGAACATATTCACATCATTACGGTCAGCGAAGGTCTGTACAATCTGACGGCGCAGTGCTTCATCTTCAATCGCAGCTATAGCAGGCACGCGGTTAAAACCCTGGATAAAGTTTTCTTGGCAACTGTTTACATTGCCCTTTTCGCCATAGCACATATGCAGCCATTCTGGACAGCAGTGGGCAGCAAAGAAGATATGGCTAAAGTCTTCGTCCATTTTTTCGTATGGGAACTCATCTTCAACCAGGGTGACGATTTTTTCCATATAGCGGCTCTGAGACCAAACTGCGCTGTACAGGCGTTGGTTTAGACCCTCGACCGCACTGGTATTGAGGTGGTCACCATACTGTTCAAGATCCGGTGTGACAAAGTGAACATCAATGATTTGGGTACGATTATTGTGAAGGCTCGGACGCTGCTCGAAGCGAATTACTTGTCCTGCCTTGACGAGAAAAGCGTTGCCTGTGTGTGGTAGCAAGACATCATCATAAACATGTTGGCGAGTCCCATTAGACTTAGTGCCACGAACATCTTCATAGAAAGCCACATTTGGTGAGACTTTACGTTCGTATGTTTTTACTGGGTCGATGTCTTCGTTGTAGATTGATTTGATGTCAGTAGTCATGGTCTTTACCTTCTTTATGTCTAATAAAGCGCATCCATTCCACTATGTTGTCAAAACGATTGGTTTCGTTTTCCCCTCTGACACCGTCTATATTAGTCACTTTTACTGAAATACAAATTCAGTAAACCTTAAGAATAATTGACAGATACTAATTTAATACCGTCTCGGACAATCCTCTTGCAAACCTCACTCACTTAACTAACCTTAAAGAATATAAACGTAAAGACCACTTTAGGTGTAAGTAAATCTGATATGTTAACCGTGAATCTGCTACAACTTCAGGCCTTCGTTCTCGCCGCTGAAACCGGTTCATTTTCTGCTGCTGCCAGAAAAATGAAGAAAACACACTCTGCGATTAGCATGACGGTCTCCAATCTAGAGCTTGACCTGAACCAAGAGCTATTCGACCGTTCTACGCGCAACCCCACACTGACGCCCGCTGGCGAAGTACTGTTGAAAGAAGCCAAGCTTATCTTGGCGCAATGTGAGCACTTTGAACGTCTCGCAAACGAGTTGGAGCCTGAAGAAGAGACAGAGTTCACCCTGGCACTCGATAGTGTTTACAGCGTGCCTTATGAAAAAGAAATCCTCACTATGTTGGCCGAGAAGTTTCCGAGGCTAAAACTCAAACTGGTAGAGATGCCTTCTTCGGAAGTGATTACTGCAGTCATCAAAGGTGAAGCACACATTGGTTTTACACTGTTGGAGCAGCCTATTTTCAGCAACCTCGGCGCAATTTCGCTCCCAGGTGCCGAACTGCTTTATATCGCCAGCCCCGAGCACCCGCTAGCTCAACTCGATACGGTCTCTTTGGTAGATTTACAGCGTCACAGGCAAGCTTACCTATCCCATAATACCAATAACTCAGATACGGCAATCTCGCCCAATATCTGGGAATGTGAATCCATTTCTGCAGCGAAAACCGCCATTGGCTATGGACTGTGTTGGGGTATGGCGGTCGAACCTTTTATTCGTCCGCAAATAGAGTCCGGTCAAATTGTTAAGTTGAATGTGGAGCCATCATTGAGAAAAGCAATCCCAGCGGCGCTCATTTGGAAAATAGGAAGTGAACCTGGAAAAGTGCACAAAGCAATACGAGCGCTATACAGCTAACGCCATATAACGCTTGAGTAGAAAGGTCTTATGGCGGTAAATACGATTTACCGCCATTTTATTTGGTCTGCGACCGTCTGTTATTTTCCTTTCAATGAAATCACATCAAAAGGCAAGGTTAACTCAACAGGTTCCATTGTTTGTTGCTCAGCAAGTTTACCTCCACGCGCTTCTACACGCGCCCATGCCGCCTCTTCCCAACCTTGAATGCGGTCAGTCGAGCGCTGTGAGTATGGCGCTATCCCAGTGTCATACACTTCAATAAACACGTTGTTATTCTTTATTTCGGTGTAGCACGTATGCTGGTCACCATACGGGCAGTTAGAAATTACTACGTACATGTCCTGTTCTGCATACCACTCAATGGCCGTACCATCTTTCACTGGCGGCGTCGGGCACATGCGAGCTCGAGTAATATTTTGCTCATCCAACATGAACTGGTTGCCTTGGAAAATGTTCCAATCATTGCGGTCAGCTAAGAACTGACACACTTCGCGCTTCAGTTTTTCATCACGAATGTTAGCAATAGCCGGAATTCTTGAGAAACCATGCAAGAAATTCTCATGACAGCTGTTGGTGACTTTCTCCAATCCATGCGCCAAGCCTATGTACTCTGGAGAACAATGCGCCGCCAACCAGATATGAGTGAAACCATCAGGCAACTCATCATACGGAAACTCGTCTTCAACAAGTGTCGCCATTTTTCTAAAGTGACGTGATTGCGTCCAAATACCTGAGTACAGTCGCTGGTTAAAACCATCCATTGCCGTTGAGTTCAAATGATCTGAGTATTGCTGCAGATCTGGCGTGACCATCAGCACATCCATAATTTGCGTTCGGCCGTTATTGCCTTCTGCGTTTGGACGCTGCTCAATGCGAATCACCTGACCCGCTTTCACCAGAAAGGCGTTACCCGTTTCACGTTCAAGCACATCAGTGTACACCAATTGGCGTGAGCCATTACGCTTGGTATCACGAACACGCTCATAGAAAGCCAAATCTGGACTTACTGAGTCGGAAAACGTTTTTACCGGATCAACGTCTGCGTTGTAGTTTGAATCAAAGTTCTCTAAATCTTTTGTCACTTCAACACATGGTTTGCATAGTTCGGTCATAGATAGTTCAGTCATAGTATTAAACCTATAGCTGTGGATTCCTTTTCGGTCATGGCCGTGGGTTCCATGCACGACTTCTGTTTAGACAGGAAATCGATCATCGCGTTTGTTGGTTCGCTTTGTCGATGGGTGTAGATTAAGCGAGTTTTCCTTGAAGTCTAAATCAGTAAACCTTAAGAAAAATTGACATATAGATTGTTACCTTTACTAGAAACCTAACTTCAATAGTGGTTTTATGTGGGCAAAGAAACGAAAAAAGCCTTGTCACATTCGCGACAAGGCTTTCTAGAAATACTCTCAACTGCTAACTGAGTGCAGCAAGTGAAGGATAGTCAGTTTTACTCGCTATCAGCTTCTGGCTTCGGCTTTTTCTTCGGAATGAATACCGAATCACCCACAGCCACATTCTTATAGAAGGTTTTATCGCGATTAGCTGGCTTCTTAGGCGCTGCCTTCTTCTGCTGTGCTTTACCTTTAGCGGCTTGCGCTTTCTTCTTGAAGGCCGGTTTCTTAGGGCGGAAGCTTTAAACTTGCCTTTCAGACCTTCTAGTGCCGAGAAGCTAATATCTTGCTGAAGGAAAGCCTCAACACGTTTAAAGCTATCCCAGTCTTTTGGACCAACCAAGGAGATTGCATCACCTTTATTACCTGCACGGCCAGTACGACCTACACGGTGCACATACTCTTCGGTGTGTTTTGGCATATCGAAGTTAATCACGTGAGTCACTGTTGCAATGTCTAGACCTCGTGAAGCCACATCTGTGGTCACCAAGATCTTAAATACGTGACGTTCAAACTGACTCATAATGGTGTTGCGCTGAGTCTGGTTTAGATTACCGCTTAATGCGATAGCCTTAAGCTGTTTCTCATTGAGCCATTTAGTCAAACGGTCAGTATCAACACGAGTCGCAGTAAAGATGATCACCTGCTTGTACTCGGCTTCTTCAAGGATACGCTCTAGCAACGCTTCTTTATGATCTAAGTGATCACAAAGGTAGAATTTCTGAGTGATGTCTTTGTGCTCTTCGTTCGAGACACCAATCGAGATACGTTTTGGTGCATCCAACATCTCTGCTGCAATGTCGTTGACTTCAGCGTGATCAAGCGTCGCAGAAAACATCAATGT
This sequence comes from Vibrio maritimus, assembly GCA_000755425.1. Lineage (GTDB taxonomy): Bacteria > Pseudomonadota > Gammaproteobacteria > Enterobacterales > Vibrionaceae > Vibrio > Vibrio maritimus_A. Next base: position 201,388 of record BBMT01000001.1, on the reverse strand, counting down.
TTGACGGCGGCGGTGTTTCGCTGCGTTGTGGATGCGGCGAAGTTCTGGAGCAAAACCGAGATCCAACATACGGTCAGCTTCATCTAGAACCAAAGTTTCCAAACCGTCTAAAAACAGTGAACGGTGCTCTAAGTGGTCAGCCAAGCGTCCCGGCGTTGCAACAATAAACTTTGGAAAACGACGTAGCGCTTTCACTTGGTCATTAAAGTTTTCGCCACCTAGGATAAGTGTTGCCTCGTAAGACAAACCACCTAGCATAGATTTAAGCTCACCGTATACCTGCTTTGCCAATTCACGCGTTGGCGCCAGAATCACACCACGTGGATCTTTTGCAGAAAATGCTTTGTTCTTAAGAGATTTATGCAGCATCGGCAATACAAATGCCAAAGTCTTGCCAGAGCCCGTTTTTGAAGACGCCAGCAAATCTTTACCAGCAATTGCTACCGGAATAGCTTGTTTCTGGATGTCAGTCGCTTTTTTAAAGTCGTAATGACTTAAGTTCTTCAATAGTCGGTTATCTAGGCCAAGTTCTTTAAATTGCAATGCAAGTTCTCCTCAGACAGTTGCAGGCTAAAAATGAGCGCGCATGATACCCGATAATTCTCCTTGTCACCAGCGAACAATCGAGGTGAAAAATTGGTCGATATACACATTGTAGGAGAAGCCTGAGTCACAATTGCTCATTTATTAACCTAGAAAAAATAAAATCAGCAGTTACAGAGACTTATCAGTATACGTTTCTATCTACGTGACACAGGTCACATTAATACTGCTGAGGTTAATCTCATAATTAAGACAAAGGAAGGTTAACCCTAAAATGGCGTAATTTTTTGGTTTTTCTGACTTTTAAATAATTTGCGTTTCTTATAATTTGGCACTAAACTCAGAAATAGCCTTTATGCGAACAATCAAGTTGCAGGGCTGTTCTAAATACTAATCCTGAAGGAGCTTATAATGAAGAAAGTTTTAATTGCAGCTGCAGCATCGTCAGTTTTACTACTTGCAGGTTGTGCGTCTGGTCCAGATGAAGCAACAACAGCAAAAATGGATGACCTAAGCAACCAAGTTAGCCAGCTAAGTGCAGACGTTCAAGCGCTTAAAAATGAAGTACAAGCAGGCAACAAGAATGCAATGGCAGCTCAAGAAGAAGCTGAACGTGCAAACGAGCGTATCGACAACATCGCTCAATCTTACACTAAGTAAGACGCTAGTTAAGACAATGAGAAACGCCCACGATATCGTGGGCGTTTTTTTATATCTGCTTTAAGTGACACAACCTAATTATTTCCGCCGCTCAAGATGCGGTTACTCTAGGTCTTCCATCGCTGGCACCACCTCAACAGGTACGCCGTTTTGAGCCAATACCGCTGCACGAGCAATTTGGTCTCGGATTCCATACTCTTCTAACCACCATGTTAGCTCTTGAGGAAGCTCCATCGCCTTTTTGGTGCCGTCGCTACGGGTAAGTGGTTCGTGAGCCTCGATAAAGACGCTTCTATCCGGCTCAAGCGCTATTTTGATTGGTTCATCAATTACTCGAACCTTAGTGCCAAGCTTCACTTGATAGAACAGCCAATCAATGTCTTTAGGATCCATTCGAATACATCCAGCACTCACGCGCAGCCCAATGCCGAAATCTTTGTTGGTACCGTGAATCAAATAACTACCAGTACCGTAAGCAAGGCGCATCGCGTAATCACCGAGCGGATTTTCAGGGCCTGCCGGCACAACATCCGGAAGTTCAATCCCTTTTGCTAGATAGTCTTTACGGATAGACGTAGGCGGAGTCCACGTTGGATTTTCACGCAATTGACTTATCGTCGTGGTCATTTCTGGTGTGTCTTGACCAATACGTCCAATGCCGACTGGGAAAATATGCACCACGTTCTTGTCTGGCTCAAAGTAATACAGACGTAGTTCAGCCAAGTTGATCACGATACCTTCATAATCCACCTCAGGAAGAATTGCCTGAGACGGTATCGTCAATACGTAGCCTTCGGATGGCAAAAATGGGTCCACGCCCTTGTTGGCGGCCATCAGCGACAAAAAGCCCACATCGTAACGCTTAGCGATATCTGACATGGTCTCACCCGCTTCAACGCTGTGATACTGGAGCGTTCCAACCATATTACTACCATCGGTTGGGAGCTCAAAAGTCGCTGCGCTTAGCCACTGAGAAAATCCTAAGCAAGCTGCCAGTAAGGTCTTACGTAACATCAATATTGATCCTTAGCTTCTTTGTATAGAGCTAAGGTTATCTCTCTTTGCGTCTTGTGATCAACTATTGGTGCCGGATATGCCACATCACCGAAGTGCGGCCACGTCCATGGCTTATGGATAAATTTGTTAGGCACATCGCGAAGCTCAGGCAACCAAGTGCGCACAAATTCGCCTTGGGAATCGAATCGCTCACCTTGGGTGATGGGATTAAAAATCCGAAAATAGGGCTGTCCATCACACCCTGTTGACGCACACCACTGCCATCCGCCGTTATTCGCTGCAAAGTCGCCATCCACCAGTTTGCTCATAAAGTAACGCTCACCTCGACGCCAATCGATGTTGAGATCTTTAGTCAAGAAACTCGCAACAATCATTCGCAGTCTGTTGTGCATCCAACCTGTCTGGTTAAGCTGCTGCATCGCCGCATCCACGATCGGATACCCTGTTTTTCCTTCACACCAACGGTCAAACCACACATCCTCTCCAGGCCAGCGTAGCCCCTTCTCCCACTCTAGATAGCCTTTGTGCTTCGAGAGCTTTGGTTCAAAGTGGGTGAGATGCTGGTAGAACTCTCGCCAAATAAGCTCACTGAGCCATACTTGCGCCCCTTCGGACAAAGGCTCTCCCTCAGCATCATAGTAAAGACGTGCTATGCATTGACGAACGGACAACGCGCCAATCGCTAAGTAGGGACTCAATTGACTTGTGCCATCAATCGCCGGAATGTCACGTTCATTGTGATAATTGCGTACGGATTCATCAGAGAACTGCCTCAAACGGGTCAATATTGAATCTGTCGATACATGGTATTGACGGCTATCTTGTCTTGGATAAGTAAAGCATTCCTCCAAAGAACTTAAACCTTGAAAGTCTGCAGTACATGGTGCGGAGACTGGTGGCTTAACAACTTCAGCTCTTGAAAACTGATTTTGCCATGCCTTTCTAAAGGGCGTGAAAACTTTAAAGTAACCGCCTTGCTTATTGAGAACACTACCTGGCAACAACATGCACTTGTCATGGAAGGCATTCACACTTATGCCATTTGTAGCCGCCAGCAACTCCAGTTGCTCTACTCGCTGACGTTCATTGAACTCGTAATCGCGGTTTAAGTAGATATCACCAATATCATGTTTGGTACAGAGCTCTACAAGCCACTGATTCGCTCCATCGAAGTTATCAGCACTCGCCACTAACAAAGGTATGTTCAGCGCACTGAGCTCGTTTTCAAGCTCTCTCAAACGTCTAAATATCAAATCGGCTTGGATAGGAGCAAGGTCATGCTCAGCCCATTGCTGCGGCGCAATGATGAAACAGGCGACCACAGGTGTGACACCATCAATAGCAGCGATGAGCGCTGTATTATCAATGGTTCTAAGATCACGATTAAACAGCATTAGTTTCATGACAGCTTACCCGCATTATTACTGATTAAGTGCTCAATGACGGGAGACAATACCCAAGCCGGTTTGTCTTGCTCACGCTGCACTCGAATTGCATCAAGTTGTTTTTCAGATAAGGATTTCTCCGCGAAGAGATGTACCGAGTCGAAGTTCACTGAATCCACCTGAAGCGCAGACACATCTTCGACCCCATCAATGAAGGTGACATTGATGCCCTGTTCAGACAACCTTGCATAATTCAGCCAGGCAAATAGATTGCCGGTAACATCCATGCTAACCAGCAAAGTGGATGTTGAGCGTTTTCGTTTGCGCTCTACATTCGACATGATGGCAAGCTTTTGTATCATCGCTGTTTTAAACAATGATTGCTGTATCGCTTTAGGACTCAGTTTTAAGTAGTCTGTCGCGGTGAGAACTGGGATAACAAACTTCATCTCCACCACATCTAAAGGATACTCTTTCAACACAGTATCAATAATGACGTCAACTTTTTACTGCTTAAAGCGCCGAGGCATCCAGTAACGTCGTCACTTCTTCCAACTGATCGGTCTCGATGTCAGTTTGAGACAGAGTGTCAGAATCAATGAGCGCCTTAACTTTGCCTATGGAGACCCCTTTACTGAGCCAGCTTTGGATAGTGTTAATACGCTCAACATCTTTTTCAGTGTAGAGGCGATGTCCTTTGTCAGTTCGCTGTGGTTGAATCAAATTGTACCGACGTTGCCAAGCCCGAAGCGTAACGGCTTAACGCCAGTAATATCCGCCACTTCACGGATCGCGTACATGGTATTACTCAAGGTATTACTACAAGCCATATCTTAAACGCATCTCCTCTGGGTGAGGCTGTAAAAACTGCTGATGTGACAAATAGTCATCTGGGTAAGCATTGAGGTAATGTTTAAGCAGCGTCAATGGCGCTAATATCGGTAGCAGTCCAGTGCGGTAGTCATCGATAACGTGGGCTAATTCCGCTTTCTCATCTTTATTAAGCGAGCGCTTGAAATACCCTTGAATGTGCATCAGCACGTTGGTCACATTTTTTCGGCTTGCGCGGTTTTTCAACCCTTCCATCAACCTAGGCGATAGGCTTGATAGAACTCGTCTGGCTGATAGTCAGCCTGATTAGCAACAAGACGTCCCAAACTCTTGTAAGACTGCGGATCATGTGCCATGAGCGTCAACTTGTAACGAGAATGGAAAGCAACGATTTTGCCAGGCGTTGGTTCGCCACCCATTGATGCATAGAAATCCTTTAAGCTGTAAACACGCGCTACAAAGTTCTCTTTCAATACAGGGTCATTGAGTCGTCCGTCTTCCTCAACTGGCAGCCAAGGCATTTTTTTCATTAAGTGCTCGGTATACAAGCCAACACCATCAGTTCTAGCATGGCCACGAGTGTAAACCTTCACACGCTCCATCCCACAACTTGGAGATTTAGCACAAACGATGTAGCCACACATTTCCGTGTCTTCTAACTCAGCGACTTTTTCTCGAGTAAAACGCATCATGCCATCTGTGTGGTCATTTGATTCATCTTTGGTGTCTACAAGTGCGATGCGTTCTTCGTTGCTCATCAATCGAATCGTTGGCCTTGGCACTGGTAAACCCATCCCTACTTCAGGGCAAACAGAAACAAAGTCGAAGTAATCTCTTAGTTCTTTGTTGACGTACGTGCTTTGCTTATGACCAGAGTCGAAACGCACTTTTTCGCCTAATAGGCAGGAGCTGATCCCAACGGTAATTTTCTCGCTCATCGTCCTTTCCTCACACCTTGCTCTCGCTAACATTGTACAAAATACGGTTATGTATAAGTTTTAGATCACTTTCTGAAGTGATACAAAATTTTCTTTTGTACAATTTTATGGTTTCCGCGGACAAATGGTTCACTCACGAGACAAATATTTTCCCCACTTTCAATCATCGATAAAATCGATTGCCCAACCACTTTCAACAAAATTAGTTATCATTAAGCGAGTTTCTGTTCGTTACCGACAAATTTGTGACTAAACTCTCATAGAGCCCTTACTGGGCGCGTTAAAATCCTCATCAACAACGAACAAAGCGTTCAACATAATTAGTTAAAACTTTAGGAGCGACCCCCATGGCAACCCCTCATATCAATGCAAAACCAGGTGATTTCGCAGAGACAGTACTAATGCCAGGCGATCCACTTCGCGCACAATACATCGCAGAAACTTTCCTAGAAGACGTAGAGAAAGTGTGTGACGTTCGCAACATGTTTGGCTACACAGGTACCTATAAAGGCAAGCGAGTGTCAGTGATGGGTCACGGTATGGGCATCCCTTCTTGCTGTATCTACGTTCACGAACTTATCAAAGATTACGGCGTTAAAAACGTAATTCGCGTAGGTAGCTGTGGTGCGGTACGTGACGACGTAAACCTAATGGATGTTGTGATCGGTATGGGCGCGTCAACAGACTCTAAAGTGAACCGTATTCGATTCAATGACCACGATTTTGCTGCGATTGCTGATTTCGGTCTTCTAGAAGAAGCCGTGAAGCAAGCACGTATTAAAGAAGTACCGGTTAAAGTAGGTAACATCTTCTCGGCAGATCTGTTCTACACTCCAGAAGCAGATATCTTCGACAAAATGAAGCACCTTGGCATCCTAGGTGTCGATATGGAAGCGGCGGGTATCTACGGCGTTGCTGCAGACCTTGGCGCGAAAGCTCTAACGGTACTGACTGTATCTGACCACATCATCCGTGGTGAGAAACTAAGCTCAGAAGATCGCCAAAAATCGTTCAACGATATGATGGTCGTTGCATTAGAAACTGCAATCAACCTATAAAAGAAGAAAGCCAGCTCAAGCCTGAAGTGAGCTGGCTTTTTTCTAACTGATTTAAAGACTTCATCGAGCCCTATAACAATATTCATGTATAGCAATATTCATGGCTTGATGTCACCAAACCATAGGGGGTGAACGTGTCAGAAGGCAAACTGCCGATGGCCGCGGACGGGTTACAGCTCAATTTTTGTAAAACATTGGCGTGTGACAATTTTGGACAAAGTGATGCAAACCTCTATATCCTGCAGCACCGTAACCCCAAACGGCCAGCGATGGTATGCCGCGAGTGTGGCGCGTTTCCCCCCTACTTAACAATCGAGAAGTTCTCAATGAACTGACTCGATTGAAGCAGCATCATCACGAAGGGCTCCCTTCGTGTAAAGATCCGCAATGCGAACACTTTGGCCTGTCGGTACATACCACAAAGAGCGTTATCACTCTTTTGGGTTTAGTGGCGATCGTCAACGTTATCGCTGTAAATCTTGCCAAGGCACCTTTGTTGATAAATGGTCGGGCAGTAATAAGAAACTGAGCTTCCAAGAGTCGTTACTTGGACTTTTGTTTACTGGATACTCTGTGCGCGAGATCTGTCGAAAGCTAAAAATCAATCCAAAAACCTTTTACGATCATATCGATCAGATTGCCAGTCGTTGCCGTCGTAAACTAGCGGATATCGATGGTCGTTGGATAAAACACACTGATACTTTTCATTTAGCCTCACATTATCGACCATTGCAGCCACAAAGCCACAACGGCGTTTTTTGGTTTGCAACCTGCGATGCCGATTCAGGTTATGTGCTGTGCCAACACACCAACTACAGCTCAGCCGATGCGGAGAATACACTAGAAGATCATGACGCCTATGCAGCGGGTACTCAAGTGCTCCCGAAAAACTACAGTGCGGAGACCAATCATGAGATCAACACCACCGCGACCGATTTAAAAGGACAAATTGATATTACCTATCAAAACATCCTTGCGCGCAGTAACGTCGAAGATCCTCTGGGTAACTTTGCCGAGTTTCATTACCCTGCTGTAGGCTCGCTAATTAGAGCCCCCTACACCTCTTATGCTCACTACTTATCGATTCTAGAATCACTAAGCAGCGAGTCTGGAGAAAACAAAAAGCGCGTGACGGTATACATGCCACAAGATCCCGTGCTGCGCTCTGCCGCGCTTACTGTTTTTCTGGGTGAAATCCAACGCGGTAACGTGGAGCTAATGTACGTAGAACAAGATGAACATTGGCAAGATGCACAGTCATCCGAGCTTATTGACGTGGTACTGATGGGATGGTGGCGCGATCGCTGGGCGGTCACTCATCAAGCTTCAGGGGCAAGCAAAGGAGTGTGTTACCTAGCAGGCAATAACCCGAATGTCTCTTATTGGCTACAAACCGCCTCAACCAAACAAGTTACCTTTTATCAAGACCGTTTCCACTTGCTGTTTGAAAGCTTTGTGAATGAACCAAGACGAAAACTACGACCTGCGGGGATCCACCCACTGCTGGATATTTTCCGTGCTTGGCACAACCTGTGTTATCAAGACAAGCAAGGTCAGACAGCCGCTCAAAGATTAGGGGTCACCGAAGCACCGATGACCCTACGCTGCCTGCTTGAGTAGCTCATTTGTTACAAACAAGCGCTACAAAAAGAACAGTGAAATCCCAGCGAGCGCAAATAGAGTACCGACGACACTGCGACGTGAGATTGGCTCACCGCGGATGGCATAGATAATCAGAATGAACAATGGACTGGTGGCAATCAAGGTTTGCGCGATAGCGGGATTAGCATGTTTAAGCGCAACCTGTTGTAGCCAAAGAGCGAGAAACGTCCCTACAAAAATCGCTGCCAGCAACCAACACCAGTTTTTCTGACTCATGCCTTTGCTCTGCTCAACCATCTTTTGGTACGGTTTTTTCTCAACAAAACCAATCAATAGCGCCACTGCTGCAACACCGATAGTGAGACGAATCAAAGCGCCCAGTAGCGGTGGTAAATCTCCTTGCACCAACGCAAAATGGGAAATGACAACACCACTTGCCTGGCACACGCTGGCCAGCAATCCAAATCCAATGCCTGATAAACTCGCTTTTTGACTATGCTCATCGGCAGGTTGAAACACGACCGCGGTCACCGCAATGGTGGTGATAATCACTCCTAACCAACTCTGAAACCCCAATGCCGTGCCAAGCGCCACCAAAGCGAGAACGCCGGATAACGGTGGTGCCAATGATTCCAGCAATAGCGTTTTGCTGGCACCGATACGTTTTAGTGAAGCAAAGTAGGCACTATCACCAATCGCGATGCCTATGATGCCAGATATGCCGAGTATCCAGACATAGCTCGCCTCTAATTGCACATCCGGCATGGGAACGAAAGGCATCACCAGTAGCATCATTACCGATGCCAAAATACCCTTAATGATATTGAGCTGCATCGCAGAAAAGTGATGACTGAACTGACTGTATATCCATGTGGCAACTGCCCACACAATCGCAGCACCAATGGCTGCAAATTCACCAAGAAATTGCACTCAACCCTCTAATATTTATCAGTTTGCTATTGCATAATACATAATTACAACAAATACTTAACCAACGTAAATTGATTACGCGATTCAATACTCTTCACCAAGGATGCATTATGTTTTTGGATTATTTTGCTTTAGGGCTACTGGTATTCGTTGCCCTGGTTCTGTTCTACGGAATCATCGTCATTCACGACATCCCCTATGAGATCGCCAAAGAGCGAGATCATCCTCATCAGGATGCCATACATGTTGCAGGATGGGTAAGCTTATTTACGCTACACGCCATTTGGCCATTTTTGTGGATCTGGGCAACGCTATGGCGAAATGAACGTGGCTGGGGCTTCCATAAACTAGAGGAAGAGCAGCACGATTTACATCACCGTCTAGAAAAGCTCATTGACCAAGTCGATGAACTCAAAAATGAGGTGAGCTACCTCAAGGGTAAGCAGGCTCAAGAGAAAGCCGCGACCACCCAAGTGCAGGCAGAGGAGAAGTAACCTATGGATCTATTATTGGTATTAACCTACGCCGCACTGTGTATTGCTATCTTTAAGATCTTCAAGATCCCTCTCAACAAATGGACAGTACCAACTGCCGTATTAGGGGGTGTCGTTCTGGTTGGAACGTTGATTTTATTAATGAACTACAACCACCCATTTAGTCAAATTGGCGGCCAGTTCTACTCCACTACACCGATTGTTTCCAGCGTGCGCGGTAAGGTCGTCTCGGTTGACGTCGAAGCCAACCAACAACTTAAAAAAGGCGACGTACTATTTCGTATCGACCCTATTCCTTTTGAAGCGGAAGTCATTCGAGCTAAAGCAGCCCTAGCTGATGCAGAGCAAGATGTTCTGCAATTAGAAAGCAACTACAAAGCGTCTCAATCGGACACCATTAAAGCGCTTGCCGAACGTGATAAAGCTGAAAGAGAGTACAATCGATATCAACAAGGCTTCAAAAAAAGGCGCATTCACTGAGCAACAAGTCGATACTCGCCTACAAACCTTCAAAGCGAACCAAGCTGCGCTTGAAGCGGCACAAGCACAAGAAGAGAGCGCTCGACTTGCGTTTGAGTCGCAAATTTTCGGTGAGAACACCATGGTTGCTCAGTTGAAAGCCCAACTGATTCAAGCCGAGTTTAATCTGCGAGAAACTACCGTAGTAGCTCCGACCGATGGCTACGTAACTCAACTAGCACTGAGACCAGGTATGATGGCGGTACCCCTGCCACTGGCTCCGCTCATGACGTTTGTACATACCGAGCAAGACTTTTATGTGGGCGCTTTTAGACAAAACTCACTGCAACGTCTTAAATCAGGTTTTGAAGCGGAGTTTCTGTTCAGAGCACTGCCGGGCAAAGTCTTTAAAGGCAAAGTTGTCGAGGTTCTGCCTACTATCCCTGAAGGCCAAATCCAAGCAAGCGGTACGTTAAGAACCACTCAAACATTCAATACCTCTGGCCGAGCTATGGTTAAGCTAGTGATTGAAGATGATATGAGTGAGTACGTACTACCAACAGGTTCTAACGTAGAAATTGCGGTGTACTCTGATAGCTTCACCCACGTTTCGATCATGCGTAAGGTACTGATCCGAATGAAGAGCTGGCAAAACTACCTCTACCTGGATCACTAAGGTAGCACCATCAAAAACGCAACCACATCGGTTGCCGTTTTTATATAAAGTTACTAATCATAAATACTGCTTGATCATGGCAGTGATTTTATCATCCGTTGGCGAAGTGCCTGTCGAAAATACGCCGACGACATTGCCATCTCGACCCACTAAGTATTTGTAGAAATTCCATTTTGGAGTGACACCGCTTTGCTTGGCAATTTCAGCAAAAACTGGATTGACCTCAGTGCCTTTTACCGAGCTACGCGCCATCATGGGAAAGGTCACGGCATAATCGAGATAACATACCTTAGCGGTGTTCTCTTCACTGCCTCTATCTTGATTGAAGTCGTTGGAAGGGAAGCCAACGACACTGAAGCCTTGCTCTTTGAACTGATTATGGAGGGTTTCTAGCTGTTCGAATTGGCCGGTAAAACCGCATTGGCTGGCCGTATTCACCACCAGCAACACTTTGCCTTGATACTCATCGCAAAGGCTCACTGTATCGGCCGAGTTAAGTTTTCTCTGAGTAGAATCTAGGAGGGTTGGACAACTGCTCGCCAGCGTTTCCTTAGCGAAAAGGCCAAATAACAGTCCGAGTATAAGTGCTTTAAAAACCATGCTCATTGCCACCTCCTTATTGCGAACATTTTCTTACGGGTAAAATTAAGAATAGTTCAAACCCTAAAAGGGTGCTATTTGGTAGCCTGTTTGGTACTTGGTCATAGACTAGGTATTATCGCATGGATAGCAAAACAGCCACGATTATGTGGCTGTTTTTTTGTCCTGTAAAACGTATTCGTTATGCAAGCGTTGCTTTGAACTGCTCGAGGAGTTCACGCTGCTTATCAGTAAGATTCGTCGGCGTTTCCACCTGAATTTTTACTAATAAGTCACCCGTTTCACCTTTACGGCTCGTCACACCACGACCGGTCATCTTGAACTTGCGACCCGATTGTGTTCCCGCAGGAATTTTGAGTTTAAAGCGACTGTCCAACACGTTGACTTCCGCTTCACCACCCAGAGCAGCCGTGACCATCGAAACTTTGGTCAGACAGATAAGATCATTGCCATCACGCTCAAGAAAAGCATGAGAACGAGTCGCGATGGTCAATAGCAAGTCACCAGCTGGGCCACCATTGACACCCGGGCGGCCTTTACCAGAAAAGCGGATTTTCTCACCATCTTTAATGCCAGCCGGAACTTTTACATTGATCTTTTTGCTCTCACCATTGATAGGCAGTTCAACTACCTTCTCGGCACCTTGAATCGCATCAACGAAATCTACGGTTAATGTGTATTCCTGATCTTGACCCTTTTCCGCTCTCGGGCGTCCACGTCCGCCACGAGCTTGAGAGAAAATGTCCTCAAAACCACCAAAACCACCGCCGCCGAAACCGCCGCCGCGCTGTCTAAATGCGTCACCGAAAATGTCATCAAAGCCGCCACCGCCATGGCCGCCGTGGCCGCCAAAACCGCCACCTTCAAACGCTGCATGGCCAAACTGGTCATACTGACGACGTTTATTAGTGTCCGTTAGCACCTCGTAAGCTTCTTTTACTTCTTTAAAGCTTGCTTCTGCTGCGGTATCTCCGGGATTTTTATCAGGATGGTATTTCATCGCTAGGCGCTTATAGGCCTTTTTGATGTCCTTTTCTGAGGCTCCTTTCGAGACACCTAGCACGCTGTAATAATCTCTTTTCGACATGCTAAAACCTCACTCACTCTCTTACTCAAACAGAAAAAGGGCGTTCGAATTTCCGCGACGCCTGAATTCCGATAAGTTTATGTATTTATGCCCATAACTCAACTTTTTCTTAAATCTCTTACTCGCTACGGAGCCAACAAACATTCAAATAACCAAGATTCTCAGCCAGCAATAAAACAAGGTGCATGGCCGTGCATAAGCCACTATCATCCGCAGCGCTGTTTCAAACAGTCCCACATCATGGCTAAATTTGTCACCGTGATGTCACACAATGTGTTTAGTTTTACTAGTTAGCTTGTCCAACGCAGAACGGAATTGGCGTTTGAATCCTACTCCATCACCTAGATAACCTAGTGCTCAATTACATTTCGTCCCCAATGTAGTGTGATTGAACATCAAGATTATCTCTTTTGATAAAACTTTAGGTTTTATGGGCTAGATTGCATAGCTAAGTTCTGTTCTGATAGTAAATGATTTAACGACGTCTTTGAGTGTATTGGTCATAGAGAGCTTATCCAGAGAAGGTTAGCCACACATCACACTCCCCCAAAAACGTCTTTTGTGCTTGTTATATAAGGAGTTATACAATGCCGAAGGAAAACCAATATTCCCACATTTCTAGTAATGCGCGTTTGCGTAATACCACTGCAATGATTCTAGCGGGTGGGAAAGGCACTAGACTAAAAGAACTCACCTCAAATATCGCAAAACCTGCGGTATCCTTTGGCGGAAAGTTCAAAATCATCGACTTTACACTCTCCAACTGCATCAACTCAGGTATTCGTCGAGTTGGCGTGCTTACTCAGTATATGGCGCACGATCTTATAAGCCATATCCAATCTGGTTGGCAGTCGTCTTACTCAGCATTAGGTGAAGGGGTCTACATTATCCCAGCTCAGCAGCGTGTTGGAGAAAACTGGTACCGCGGTACCGCCGATGCGTTGTACCAAAACCTCGATCTCATTAAACGTGTTGATCATACCGAACGTGTATTGATCTTAGGTGGTGATCACATCTACAAAATGGACTACTCACGTATGATCAACTTCCATGTTGAAAGTGGTGCCGATGTCACTGTTGCCTGTATTCAGAAACCCATTAAACAAGCGTCAGAGTTCGGCGTAATGGGTCTCAATGAAGATGGTGACATCATCAACTTTGTAGAAAAACCTGCCAACCCAACTCCAATGCCAAACAATGAGGATAAGGCGCTCATCTCAATGGGTATCTATATCTTTAATGTAGACGTTTTGGATGCCGAACTTAGACAAGCCCTTGATGATCCAAACTATAAACACGACTTTGGGCACAACATCATCCTACCTTATTGGCCGAAAGAAGATTAAAGGCTACGTGTTCACCGAGCGTGGCCATCCTGGCGCCAACGGCTACTGGCGTGATGTGGGTCATGTAGACGAGTACTACGCTGCGACTATGGATTTGCTAGCGCCAACGCCAGAGCTTGATCTTTACGATACCAGCTGGCCTATCATGACTAACCAAGTACAACGACCTGGGGTGAAGTTCTTATTTAATGACCCACAACGCCGTGGTTTCGCTGTTGATTCAGTTCTTTGCGCAGGCGCTATTATCTCTGGTGGCCAGGTTGAACATAGCTTAGTTTCCTCTGATGTGCGAGTCGAAGACTTTGCGGAAGTGAAAGACAGCATCTTGTTGCCACGCGCTGTGTTGGTAGTCGCTGTAAGCTAAAGAAAGTGATTGTTGCAGAAGGATGTGTCGTCCCCGATGGCACTGTGATCGGCTATGATCTCGAAGAAGACCAGAAACGTTACACTGTCACTGAAAATGATGTAGTGTTAGTTTGCGCTGAGATGTTTGAAACAAGCAATACCACTTCACACCAAGAAAACGCTGAAGCAATAGTTTCTTAAAAAGCGACAGTTTCGTAAACATTGGTCTGAATGACTCATACACTCTGCGGCTGAATTAGTAACTGGGAAATAAAATCAAACTGTTTAAAAAGCAAGTGCCTATATCGGTACTTGCTTTTTTGTTTCGCTACTCAACAAGCACTCTTGTAGAGCTTTAGCGCATCATAAAACGCCGCCATGGTGGTGTTGTGAGCATCAAACACCTCATCAGCATTGACACGTCCACGAACTGCCGTCAGATACTGCTCGCCAATGGCATCAGTTTTCGCTCGATGAATCTCTATCAATTTTCTACCGGCGGGGTAACAGCAAGTATCTTTTTGATGCGACCACTCTGCTTGATCTTGGTGGCTGTCACAAGTTCCGCAGACTCTAGTTCACGTACCGCTTTGTTCACTTTAGATGTATCAGCAAGAAATGCTTGGCTGATCATATATTGAGTGCATTCCGACAAGCCTTGCTCTGAACACTTGTCGACATACTGAAGGACAAAGAAATTGAACAACGACAGCTTAATATTGGTCGATTCCGAAAGGATCTTCTTGAGGTGTTCCGTCACCAAATAGCAAATATATCCATCACTGGGTAGCGGGCTCATAATGTGTCAGCTCCAGAGAAGTAAATGGTGCGCCCAATATAACAGCCGGTAAGTGTTTAGATAAACAATAATATTTTGTTACACCAATAGTGTGATTTGGCCATATTTTTGACACTATTTGCCATTTATGTACTACAAATGACTGATTTTTTCAGTTATAGAAAATTACGCTCATATCGTCATAATAGACTTACCGCGTCGATAGTGTAGCTTGGTAATGGCCGTCACAGCCGAACCAAGTGTTCTCTCTCTTGATGCGATTAACCCTTTGAAGAGGACATGCCTCTTCGGATTGTATTACGGAATTTGATTTATTGAATAACGTTTTGGCGGGCGATAATGCCCGCTTTTTTTATGCTCCTTCCAAGCACTACTCTCCAGCCCCCAAATGTCGCATAGTCATAAGTTATAATTTAAGTTTTACTCAATAATATTGAAGACTTGTGCTAATCCAGCTACGATTTTGAATCAACGCGATGGCGTGTTTTGCAATAATATGATGGAGAGCAAAAGCATGACGAATCAATATACCCCACCTAAAGTTTGGACGCATGATAGCGAAAGTGGCGGCCAGTGGGCCAGTATCAACCGACCGACTCTGGTGCGAGACACGACCAGCCCCTCCCCTCCGGCGAGCATGCGCTACAACTCTATTCGTTAGCAACACCCAACGGTCAGAAAGTTACTATCATGCTTGAAGAGCTGCTTGCGCTTGGTAAGGCAGAGGCGGAATACGATGCCTACACCATCAAAATTGGTGATGGCGATCAATTTGGCTCTGGCTTTGTCGCCGTAAACCCAAACTCAAAAATTCCTGCTTTACTAGATCGCTCAGGCAATGACCCAGTTCGCGTCTTTGAGTCGGGCAATATTCTGCTTTATCTCGCAGAAAAGTTTGATGCGCTATTGCCTAAGAAGGCGGACAAGCGTGTTGAAGCGATGAACTGGCTATTCTGGCTGCAAGGTTCAGCGCCTTATTTAGGGGGTGGTTTTGGTCATTTCTACGCCTACGCTCCAGAAAAATTCGAATACCCAATCAACCGCTTCACAATGGAAACGAAGCGCCAACTGCACCTTCTTGATGCACGTCTCGCTGACAATCAGTTCCTTGCGGGAGACGAATACACGATTGCAGATATTGCGACCTGGCCATGGTATGGCAACCTAGTGATCAATAATCAGTATGACGCTGCCGAGTTCCTAGATGTTGAAAGCTACCCTAACCTAATACGCTGGGCAAAAGAGATTGCAGAGCGTCCAGCAGTGAAACGCGGCCGTATCGTAAACCGTGTATGGGGAGAAGAGTGGGAAACCTTGGCCGAGCGCCACAGTGCATCCGATATTGACGAAGTCCTCGCCAAACAGCCTAAATAAAGTAATACTGACATTGCAACAAGGTGCACAAAAGGAGCTAAACCTAAGAGTAAGTCCTCATTTTGTGTGATAGGCTCCACAGAAATAGCGGTGTTGAATCTCTGCACACCGCTATTTTTTACAAGGAGTGTAACAAGGAACGTTGATATAAATGTCTAAAGAAGAATTCTGTCATCTGGCAAGCTTTGAGGCATTCGATGGAATGGATGTCATCAATGCACAGTTTGTCGATACCACATTTGGCAAACACGCGCACGGAGAGTTTGTAATTACACTTGTTGATGCGGGTGTTCAGCAGTTCTTTCACAAAGGTGCTACTCACAATGCCATCAGCGGCGATATTTGTGTAATCAGCCCAGACGAGATCCATACCGGTAGCAAAGGTTGTGAACAAGGGTGGCGATATCGCGGTATCTACCAAGTGAACAACAAGTGCGCGATATCTATAAAGAGATGTACTCGAAAGATGGACTGCCAACATTTCGTGGAAGCATCATCTCTGATGACAGGTTGAAACGGCAAATGCACTTACTGCTTTCTACAATTCATAGCGGTGGAGAGCAACTTGAAGTCGAGAGTCATCTAGAGTTGTTATTAGTGAAAATGATCTTGCAATACGGCTCATCTAGACTCGCGAATACTGATGGTTTGGATGCCAAATCTAACATCATTATCGCCCGTGACTATCTTGCAGATTACTGCACCAATAAGGTTTCACTCGATGAGTTGGCTACTTTAACTGGTGTAAGTAAATATCACTTGATTCATGAATTTAAACGTCATTTCGGCGTTACTCCTCACCAATTTCAAGTCCAGCAAAGAGTCTGCTACTCCAAATCCTTGTTAAAGGCAGGACACAAACCTATTGATGTCGCAGTCGCCTGTGGTTTTCATGACCAAAGTCACTTTCATAAAACCTTCGTCAGCGCGATGGGGATCAATCCAAAGACATACCAACAGCAATTTTTTACAAGATAGCTGCCTCCAGGCTCATTAGAGTAGCGACTGAATAAACAAATAAAATAACAACGTCAGTAGCTAGGTTAGTTGGAGTAAAAAATAAATGGAGTTACATCAAGTCGAGTTCTCGACAGAGCGATCTCGTTCGTACAAATTGGCTTTGAATCAATTTCCTGAGTGTTGGAAAGAAGACACGTTAATGATGTATGACTTTCTTTCCCCTCAATGCGGTGAGTCAATACTAGAAATTGGAGCGGGAAGTGGCTTTTTCTCATTCGATATTTCTACCTCTATTGGTCCTGAAGGACGACTATTTGTCGTCGACCCTTCTCCAGATCAATTAAAGCCTATTTACGAACGAGCAGACGACAACATCACCATCATGCAAAGGCCAGCTGAAGATATTTCTCTCTCTGAAGGGGTCCAGCTCGATGCTATATGGTCACGTGGCGCTTTCCACCATGTAAAAAGTAAAGAAGCTGTCTTGAATAACTTAGCGCAGTTTGCCAAACCCGGCGCACGACTGGTGATTTGTGACATTTTCAGTGGCACTAAGCTATCAGACTATTTTGATGAGCATGTGGCGATTTCATGCACTACAGGTCACGAAGTTAGCTTCTTGAGCAAACCTTACGCCAAGAGTTTGTGCAAACTCACAGGGTGGAGCGAACCTAAGTTTACTGATCTTGCACTGCAGTGGCATTTTGAGAGAAAAGAAGATATCGGTGTCTTCTTGTCACTCCTTCATTCCAACAAACCTGAGTATTCTCACAAACACAGTTTGGATGATGCAGAGCGCCTACTTGGCATTCGTCGCACCCCAACCGGATGGCACTCAATTGGCCAATGACAGTGATGACGGCCATTAAGGAATAAGATGGAAAGTCAGCTTGCGTTTATCACCATATGCATAGCTTCAGCGGCATCTCCAGGCCCGGGGATGCTGGCGGTA
Organism: Vibrio maritimus; assembly: GCA_000755425.1. GTDB lineage: Bacteria > Pseudomonadota > Gammaproteobacteria > Enterobacterales > Vibrionaceae > Vibrio > Vibrio maritimus_A. The sequence continues at coordinate 183,332 of BBMT01000001.1, read as the reverse complement.
TTGAGCAACAGTTTAAACCAGAATATGCAACGAACGATTCCGGTCATACTCGGCATTTCTACCGGACTGTTGCTTGCATCAATACTGTCGAACTCTTGGCTGTTGACCCTAGTTCATACTAACGCCCTTGCCTACCAAGTCATGACCGGATTATGTAGCAGCTACATTATCTACCTAGGGTGCCGTGCGATTTACTATTCGAAAAGTCAAGCATGATCGAGGCACGACCCTATGGTTATAGAAGTGGTGTATTGATCTCGCTTTTGAATCCAAAAACTATCGTGTTTTTTGGTGCATTGTTCCCCCTTTTTGTTAAAGGTGAAGAATACTTTGCGCTGCAAGCAGCAGTGCTTACGCTAGAGTTGATTATCATTACTCTGTCCATTCACTTACTTCTGTCACTTGCAACCGAGAAAGTAGCTGGCTTTCTAAAACGTCATATTATGATTATTAATCGGCTCACTGGAATCCTATTCATTGCGTTAGGCGCTAGCGGGCTACTTCTTTAAATACAACAAAAGACCACACTATGTGGTCTTTTTAGCTTCAACTATCGAGAATAACTGTGGAGAAAGATGACGAGTTATTCGCTTTCTGTTTCAACCAGACTCGCTTCATATTCGCTAATATCATTCTCGCGCCAAATTTCTGCATCCGAACAATCCATACCAGAGTTAAACGTGTCCCAACAAGCAGAGTACTTCACCGGCACGGGTTCAATGCCGTGTGCACGCAATCGGCGCATCGTCTCTTCACAACGGTCATCAATCAAGATTCGACCGTCACCAATCGTAGGTGCGTTCATTGCTCCGCGAGCTACATCTTCCAGAGGGATAGGAATGATGGTGTAGCCTCAAGGCACTTAGGCAAGCCTTCGCTCATCAAACCATAGTTTGGCGCATCAGGTAGACCAACAACGCCCTCTTTGATCATCATAATTAAGCAATCAAAATGATAGGTTAGGTTCGAATCGAAGAAAACTTCTTCATATGTATAACCCTCATCTTCCAAGATTCGTTCCATCATGAACTTACCACCAAGTGGGTTACCTGCCGAGGTATGGTCATGACAAGTCTCTTCTTGATAGGTTTCTGGAATACACTCTTTGTTCGGAACACCCCAACCTAATAACAAGTGTTTGTTAGGGAAGATCTTCACAGCTGCGTTATCAATACCAATCATGCCTGGCCCTTGCATGTTTACATCTGGCTCAGGGAACGGCATCGAACGGTAGCGCAAATCAGGGTTCGCTTTAAACAACTCATTGGTGCCAGCACGTGTCGCAAATTCCCACTGACGTACAGGGCCACACTCCCAAATTTGCATGAATGTATCGCCCATGATACGACCATAACCCGGCCCACCGTAAATTGAGCAGAATTTGGGGCCTTTCCATGCAGCATTATTATCAACAATCGCTTCTGGGTACTCACAATCACGGTTGCGAATCACTTTGACACCGCAGCTTTCGAGTGCGGCTGCTAGACCGTCAGACTCTTCTTGCATCTCAGAAAACAGCTCTGGAGCCACATCTTTTAGCGGTTTGTTTTTGTGTTCACGCCAAAACTGCATTGCATCGTCTGCTAGGCTGTCACCGGTCATTGCATGCATTTCACCAACATCTGGGTCTGGTACATAAACCGCGTTCAGATCACCTACATAAGCGGCACGATAGCGTGCAAATCCATGTTCAACATGACAACGTGTATCTTTAAATTGCTCAATTAAGCTGGCGTTCAGCTTGTCCCATTTTTCTTGCTCGGAAAGCATGAATGACTTCATCTCAGGATCTAGGTGCGGGTTATTTTGAATATCATTTTTAGCCATAATCTGTGCCTCGTATTGACTGGTGTTTATGGCATCCGTGCGATTTACATTGACTTGGTGAAGAGTCCTCTCCCCCACCCTAAGGTTTAAAACGCTCCGCGAAACTCTGTTGCGTTGCGATGGATACAATTTAAACCGAGAGGTAAAAGTGAGCGAATAAGTTAATTCCAATATTTTTGGAAGTTTGGCTCTAAAGTTGAGAAAATGTCGGTCATTACAGACTATTATCTAAGCATTGTTAAGGGAATACCGTAATTAAGGAGTGCTGATGTTGTCGCTAGATCAGCTTCAAATGTTTAGAACTGCTGCAGAAGAAGGCAGTTTTTCGGCAGCGGCAAGAGTCGTTGGCAAGCGTGTGAGTACAGTTAGCGCCGCTATCATTGCGCTTGAAGATTATCTTAATGTTGCTCTGTTCGACAGAAGCACTAGAAAGCCAACCCTGACGGAAGATGGAGAAAGGCTATATGTCAACTCACAGATACTTCTGCGTGAGGTAAGCAAAATTGAACGCAGCATGCTTCCTCAGAATCGAGAGGCTGAGAAAAGCTTTAGGATCGGGGTTGAAAACCTACTGCCTACTAGTGTATTTGAAGAGCAGGTTAATCGAGTCAATCAGCGATACATGGATACCGCAATACACATTGTTCGCAGCGATTCCAGCAGTCTATTCGAGCAACTGAGTGAAGCGTCTCTGGATGTATTACTGGTTGGGACTCAGGGCAAGTTGATGGATGAGTTTGAAAGTAAAGGAGTCGGTAATATTAACCTCAGCCTTGTGTGTGCCCCGGACTCCAAACTTGCCGATCTGGAAACAGTTCCAACACACACTCTCTATACTGAGCGTCAGATATCCTGCTCTAGCCTGATCCAGAATCCTCTCCTTTCACAGTTATTACTATTTGCCCCTGAACAGTGGGAAGCATCAAGCTTGGAAGATGTCCTCGCGCTTGTTGAACAAGGTTTGGGGTGGGCATGTGTCCCAGAAGAAATAGCCCAACAACGCCAAGATCTCGGACTTTTAAAGATAATTCAATCAGATTTGGTTAATGCTGGGGTCAGTATTGCCGTCGATTTAGTCGAACTTGAAGGCGAAGAGCATGGACCCGTCCATAAGTTTTTTACGGGACTTTATATGTAATTTCCTTATAGCCCTTAAATGTAAAAAGCCCCCACTCATCGCTGTGCGACCAATGGGGGCTGGCAGTATCTTTTGTCTACTAACTAAAATTAGAGGACAGTAATAATGTCTTCTTGCGCTAAGCGAGACTTAGGAAGACCGTAGTTGTAGTCTTCACCCTCTTTGTGGTAGCCAAGTGCAAGAGCAAAGTCACACACATAACCGCCTAATTCGTCTTTAAAAATCTCACCAATCATTTCTGGATCCACACCTTCCATCGGAGTCGATGCGATACCCATGCGTGCAAGAGTATGCAATACATTACCCAGCGCAATGTAAGTTTGAGCTTTTGTCCACTGGCCGTTGAAGCCGTTTTCATCGGTATTTAACTCAGCAAAACCGAACGCGCCATTGAGCATTTGGTCGTACATGTCTGCTGGTAAGTGACCCGATGTTACTTCCACATCCACCACTTTTTTGTAGTCGTCTTTAGTAAAGTGTGGGTTGTGTGCGAATAGAATAGTGTGAGACGCTTCTTTCGCATGTGGTTGGTTGAACTGGTGCATATTCGCAAACGTATTGTGGAAACGCTGCTTCGCTTCATCACTTTCGATCACAATAAACTTCCACGGCTGCGAGTTGATTGAAGACGCAGATAAGCGGATAGCCTCTTTGATCACGTCCATATCCTCTGCAGAAATACGTTTAGTTGCATCGTATTTTTTAGCTGTGTAACGGTTGTTAGATCTTTGATGATTTGATGAGTCACTGTGCTCTCTCCACTATATATTCACTACAAAATTGGGGCTTCAGCGAATGTTTCGGTGATTTACAGCATCGCAAACCGCTTTTTAACCCTTGGCCAACTCGTGTCAGCGAGGAGTAGATTAGAGCTTAAGACCTAGAAGTAAAAGAGCAAAAAACTCCAGACATTATGGTAAAAAACTTCCACAATACACGCGCCGTGCATCTTCCGAGCAATTTTCGTCTACTTAATCACCGATACGCGATCTGTTAGACACAAATTTATCCCATAACAGGCTATGATTTAAGTAGGCTAAACGGCAAGAGGACATGGTTATGAAATACAAACATATCCTAGTGGCACTGGAGCTTTCTCCTGAAAGTAACATATTGATTGATAGGCTGTTTTTCTAGCAAAACTATTAAATGCCGATGTTTCATTTATCCATATTGATGGCTCACACGGTGAAATATATCCAGACCTAGTTGACTTGAAAGACGATCCAGAGCAGCGGCCGCTAAACATCGAAGCGATGGAGCGCTTAAATGGCTTCGCAGAGTATGCAGACTGCGAGCTGAATCACTTTATTATTGGCACAGGCGACCTTGGTGACAAATTGAAAGTTGCGATTGCACAGAATGACTTTGACCTACTCATTTGTGGCCACCATCATGATTTCTGGAGCAAAATTGTGTCCGCTTCTAGACAAGTTATCAATAGCTCACCGGTGGACGTTCTTGTGGTTCCCATTGAGGATTGATGGCGCGACTGAAGCCAGATAAAAGCTCAGCATTACGCTGGGCTTTTTTGTGACACTACTTATTGAGCGTCAATGAGATGCGGACAAAGTTCTCGTCTTCATATTGGATCTGATAGCCAAAGACCTCATTGGCATAGATCGTCCCTAAGAACACATGCTTTTCACGTACAGTGCCTCGGAACAAAATGGAGATATTCGCCACGAGCTGATTCTTGGTACCAAAGTGGGCATTGAGATCATTAGACAAGACACAAAGCAAACAGCCATTTTCATCGTGGCTGAGATCCACACTCTCTGGCGTAGAAAGAAGTGCAGTAGTGCCTAGCTTCTTCTCAATTTCCCGAATCAGTAGCAAGTAGCTATCAAGGTGAGGTTGTAAAGCTTCTGGTTTCGCCTCTATACCGGTTAGCAGCACGTCTTCTAAATCGACTTGAGACTTCTTAGCTTGTAAGCTCATCGTTTTTAATTGCTTACGTATCGATTTGTACTTGTTGCTTTTAAGTCTCGGTTTTAGCCAGCGAACCAAGAGTTCATTCTTTTTCTCACGGTCAAAGATCTGAGATTTGCGGTCAAGCTTGTGGAACTCTAGATATAACAGGGCGTGCAGAGACACCTCGGTCAAAAGTTGGATTGATTCCGAGTTAGACGTACTCATTTGCTTTGAACTGGATCCTTTGTTCTGCATCGTAGTCTGTAGGTAATATAAGGAAAGGAGTAATGGTGCCGAGAGAGGGACTCGAACCCTCACACCAAAGGCACTAGCACCTCATGCTAGCGTGTCTACCAATTTCACCATCTCGGCATCGATGATACGTTGCTTGCCGTATCCATTGACGTCCACTTAATTAGCGGATGTTGAAATATTAACTGACGATTTTCGGCTTGTATAGCATTTGCTTGGATAAATGCAGCAAAATCAGTTTGTTCGGTGAATAATTCATCAGTTTGAATATTTGACATCCACTGGCTTATTCCTATCTGCGTCTTTCACTTTAAACATAGTGCAGTTTCACCAAAAACCTATCACCCTCGTTTCAATCAGCCAATCTATAACTGGTATTTATATTTAAACCCAATTTTGCGTTATGTATCCAAAGGTAACCCTTGGTTACACTCTCCTCATCCAATTCACAATCACTCAAATCGCTACGGATAGCCTGAATCAAGGAACAAACATGTTCAGACTAATAAAAAGAGCGTTACATTTTAGTACCAAATCCGCTGTCATTATCGGCGGGTTTCTCTCTCTGAGTTATGTATTTGCTCAGCTCTCTACGGTTCATGGTAAATCACTGCCTGCTGAGTATTTCTCACAAGACTTGCCTAGCATTCTTGGATTATTGAATTCTGAATTTTTTATGGGTGTGATTTTTGTTATCACCCTATCCATCATTACCTATGTGCTCTACCTACTGTGGCAATTGCACGAAGTTGCCGTACACCGCAGTCAATACATGCAAAGCGCACAAGCGAATCTAGTGTTTGCTCTGTCTTTATGTGGCCTATTCATTGACAAACTTTGGTGGGTACTGGCCATTATTATTGCCTTTACCAACTGGGATGCAGTCGCAAGCGCAGTGAGTAAAGTGATTCACAGTGGCATCCATGGCAACCAAAAATCGGAGGACGCGTAATGAAAGAAATCATGCTTCCTTATGTGCTGATTATTTGGCTGTTGGTCAAACTTGGCGTTATTAAATGGACACTACGTAATGCAGTTATCAGTGTCGGGTTTGGCGCATTCCTCGCATTTATGCTGTTTACCGCGCACCGCTTTTGGTCACCGGCAGATTTAACCGATAGCACCACAGTTAAAGCGCCACATGCGGTGCTGAGCCCCTTATTTGGCCAACAAGTGAAAAAGATCTACGTCACCCACAACCAAGAAGTGAAAAAAGGCGATTTGCTATACACCTTGGAGTCGGAAGATACCGATCATGAACTGAAAAGTTTGCAATCGAGCTTAGTGGCTGCGGAACATCGTATCACCAGCATTGAAGAGCAAATTGCTATTGATGAAAAAACCATCGCCGCTTAATTAATCTTGACGAGTTTAGCTCCGAGCAAGAGCGCGACGAACTGCACACCCAAATTCAGCAAGGTCGTGCGGATCTCATGGCTGCTAAATCGGATATGGATGGCATTAATGCACAAATCAATCAGAAACAGTGGCTGAACGATCGCAACCAAGTTCGTGCACCATTCGACGGAATTGTTGGTGTAATCAACATTGCTGAAGGTTCAAGAACGGGCAACTTGCATTTATTTGACACCGATAGAAAATTTGTTGAAATGCGCGTTAGCGATCAAACCTATCGCTATATTGAGCAAGGGCAGTTTGCTGAGTTCTTTGTTAACTCTCACCCTGGCGAAGTATTTCGAGGCCGAGTACATAGCATTACAAGCAATACTGGTGAAGCCACCGTCTCTGCACAAGGTTCCACGCAGCACGTAAGGCAGCACGTTGGAATAACACGAGCAGCCATGGCCGTACAGTCATCATCGAGTTTAACGAACCAGAAGGCTACAACGTGCCACTTGGTGCCACTGGTTCTGGCTGGATATCTGCCAACAAGCCGTCACCTAAACTTGGTTTTATGGACATCATTGGCGGTGCAACCGTTCGTTTGAAAGCCTTAAAAGCGTACCTAAATGCACTGTAATACAAACAGTTAACCCTTTTAAGACCCGCGCATAGTTGGAACTCTGATTGGAACTTGGAACGGAAAATTGGGTCTACCGCACCTCACTTAGTTGAGGTGCTTTTTTTTACTTTGAATCTAGTAATTCAACGCCTCTGCAACAATTTTTTCTTGGCGTTTTCTATACTCTACCGCCTTTTTCTGGCTGCCAAAGCACCCTTTCGCATATGGGTTAAGTTCTCTTTTTGTCAGCTCTCCGTAGACACTATCCATCGTCACTTCTTCACCATTAATCATGGTGCTGTTTTCCGCCACATTCCCTCTTTGCAGTGCGCTACAAAGATCATCACTCGCTACACCTGACACTTGGTCTATGGGTGCACTGCAAGCGGTCAATAGAATGAGAGTAGATAGTGTCAAGGTTGGCTTCATCGTTGTTCTCCATGTTTTGATAAAACGCGTAAGGGTGTGGTGTCGCTTAGCTCTTAAAACGATGTTTTAAGGCGTGTTTCATTTTTAAGTTTAGGTGAGAGAGGTTTAGAGTGATACTTTGAATCTATCTTAAATCTATTAGCCTTGCGCATTTACCCCCTCTAACTCCCCCGGCTACGCGCCCCGTTATCAAAGGAGAACTTCAAGCTACTCCTCTCGTCGCATCACCTCTATTAAGTGAGCGACGCGCAGCGAGCGTTTTAGCTCCTCCCCTTTAAGCGGGGCGCGCAGCCGGGAGGCTGGGAGAGGTGCTCTTCCAACGACCAACCAATCAACCAATCAACCAATCAACCAATCAACCAATCAACCAATCAACCAATCAACCAATCAACCAATCAACCAATCAACCAATCAAAATACCGAATACTTCCTAATTTAGTCACATTTCATTTTTTAGGTACCTTTGTGCCGCTCCAATTACAGGGGCAAAAACAATAATATAGGTAATAAAGAAATGAAAAAAACAGCAATCATTCTCGCAATCACATCTGCATTTTCTGTAAGTGCTTTCGCGAACGGTGTATCTGGTGGTATTGAACTTGACGCTAAATTTGTTAACGGTGAAAAAGAATACACAACAACTAACGGCTCTGGCATCAAAGCATTCGTTGGTTACGAAGGATTCGGTCTTTCAGCTAAACGCAAAGCAAACTTTGAGAATGAGTACAACGTTAACTACAAGCACGATTTCGAAAGCTTCTGGCTAAAAGGTGAATACGAGTTTGTCGATAAGAAAAGTCGCCAGCAACCAGCCAATGATCAAAACAAGTTTGGCGTGACAGTCGGCGGTAACGTTGCTGATATGTTTGATACATCATTTCGTTTGCGTAAGGACATCGACCTCAACTCAAACAATGCTACACCTCGTGGCGACATCACCCGTTTTGACCTAGCTGCTGGAAAGCAACTAACAGAACGCATGTATCTAAACGCTAAAGTGGTAGGCCAGAAGCAACACGAGAAGAAAGTGATTGCTGGCGACCAAAATAAAGACATGATCTACAACCTTGAACTTCGCGCAACGTTCAATGCTATCGACAACATGATTCCATACGTAGAAATCGGTAACGAAGGTAAACACGGTGACGACAAACGCAACACCTACGGTAAAGTAGGCGTAGTATTCCCATTCTAAGCTTGACTCACTTTAAATAGATCAAAGATATTCGAAGGAATGAATATCTTCACTTACCCACTTTAAGAGCGTCCCTGCTCAATAAACCTAACAAACCATTCAATTAAAACTGGTAGTTAAACTCCACTCTTTGGTCGCCATCAAAGTAATTCTGCTCTTGAGTCCAGTTAGCAAAATATCGAACGTTGAAGCGTGGTGTGAACTGATAAGACACTGCGAACTCATTGGTAAAATAGAGTCCATACCTGGTCCGTAAGCATTCTCGACATAGGCCTTTGAGCCTGAGATTGTCGTCAGCCACATAGGATTGTAGTTGAGCCACAACTTATCAGTGATGGCATACTTGGTATACGCCCCCACAACGGCATACGTACCTGGAATTGTGTAGCCAATGTTTTGCTGCTCAATTGGACAGTCTACGTTTGGCATGTTTTCACAGCCCTGAAACTCGCCATTTCTTACATTCACGCCAAGACCTGCCAGTGGATAAAGGCTGAGGTTACCTAATTTTGGCAACGCTTGAATAAAGCTGTACGAAGCGTTTAAGCTCTCTTGCTCCACGTTGTAGTTCAAGTCAACCTGAGAGCCTCGTCCATTCGTAGTGTTTACACTGAAGTTACGAAAACGAACACTATCAATGGAATTATCGCGATGGCTCGAACCTGACCAGCCTAGGTACTCACCGACAACGCCTTTTACCTCGATGATATTCATCGCCATGGTTTCTGGGTTACCCGTGTCATAGGTACGGCCTAGTTTGATATTTAAGCCCTTGTCCGATGCACCGACTCCCGCCTGCGTATAAACTGCTAGCGGATCAGACATGTCTTGTACTTCATTATCGGAGGTTTGGTCAGCAAAAGAAGAAAAGGAAAGACTCGCAGCCACAGCTGCGGTTAAAACGGAAATGCTCGGTCGCATGAAAACTCACCCTGAAGTTAGAAAAGTGCTTCCTTTCTCTTTGCGATTAATCATTAACAATCACAGCACTTCAACCCTAAAGTGCGCGGGCAGCCTAAAGAGGTAGAAAAGTGAATTCAATTAACTAGAAGTTATAGTATTTATTACCGCTTCTTTATTGATTCAATTATTAGAAAGATAAAACAGAGACTTACAAGGTTCTGCGTCATTAGGGTAAATAACCTAAAGTGTAAGCTCGATCACTATAAGATTTTGGAGGCCTTGCATTCGAGCGACTTTGAAGTTCTCTCTGTACTGACATGATTTTCAGCTTTGTTTTGGTACATAAGGCATCCGCTTTGGCGAGCGCCTCTTCAAGTTCTATGGGTTTACTCGCTCGAAAAACGCCCATGGCAACCGACACTAGTATTGACGATTTCTCCCGCTCTAGCGGCACCAAAAACTCCCCTAACAAAGCTCGCGAGTCCCTCAATTGCGCATTGGTGGGCGTACCTATGAGAACAAATTCATCACCACCTACTCTATAGGCGTCCCCGTTCCAGTATTTTTTGATCCGCTTGCCCAACAGCACCAGCAAACTGTCACCAACCTTATGACCGAGTTTATCGTTAATTTGCTTAAATCGATTCACATCCAAATACAGCACCGTCTCCCCAACTTTTAGCCCTTTTGCATAACTTCTCTCTAGAGACCTAAGATTCTTTAGTCCAGTCAGCGCATCTGTTCTCGACGTTTTATGAAGCAACACTGCGACCACACATGCCATAATGATAATGAGTAGAGCTATAATGTAGATTAACGTCGAGATCCTATTGTGAGATAACCAAATCTTCTGCCAATCCGGCGGCGAGTCATAGGCATTAATGACTTTTTCAATACTAACCAGTTCAAATGCTTCGGAAAACAAAGCGGCAACTTCCTCATGTCGATCACGTTTTGAGAAGCCAACGGCAACAGGTACTGAGTGAACGCTCGGAATATTCATTTCAGGCCTGATTGGAAGTAGCTCATCAGCGAGCATGGCGTTTAGGCTCACCGAGTCCAACATAATGTAGTCCACTTGCCCCTTCAGAAGTGCTTGAATAAGCGCTTCCTGAGTACCAAAGAATGTGACGGCCTTATTCGGTAAATAACGATTCCACAAATATTCTGAATAATCCGCTTTGACGGCTCCTAGCTTTTCCAGAAACAGTTCCGACACCGAATGATAATAATGATCCTTATAACCAACGCGCTTAACTACATAGATTTCGGCTTCATGAACAACGTCGGAAAAATAGGTGTGCTGCTTGCGAGGTTGAGAGGCAACATAAGGAGCAATCACATCCACCTCCCCCTGAATAAACTGTGACTCGATGTCTTCCCAAGTCATGTTTTTGGTATCAGCAACTGTGCAATGAAACTTTAGCAGATGACACGCCTTCGCTATTACCTCGAGCATAATACCTTTGTGCGCTCCGCTCTCGAAGAAACTAAAAGGTTTTCGGTTCTCCAGCGCTATTTTCAAATTGTACGATAGAGGGAAAAGTCGGTTTGCTTTGTACTCCAAAGCTTCCAAACGTGCCGACAGTATGACGTCTTGAATCGTGTCATAAATGGTGTGGGCATTTTTGGTTTTTTCGGCAACGGTAGCGATATCGCTTAACAAAAACTCTGCGCGACTGTTTTTAAGTGCAACTACTGACGCCGGGGGCAATTTAAGTAAGCTATCGACAGGCTCAATATAGACATCGTATTTGGCCACGCGAGAGATGTCGCGATAGGTCATTAAAAATACGTCTAAACCACCTTGATATAACTGAGTAAAGACCTCTGATTTAGTTGTGAACTCGACGGGGGTGACTTCGGGAAGAGCCTCGGTAAGATAGTTTTTGTAGGGAGAAGACGTCAGCAAACCAACACGTAGCTTCTTATGCCAATCAATAGGCTTTCGACTTACAGCAAATACAGGTTCTAAGTTTGTCGGACTAGAATAAATAATCTTATCACCATTAACCTCACTGCTTACTACATTGGCAACGAAGTCAACGCGTCCCACTTCCAATAAATTAATACCATGACGCTGACTTTCTACTTCTACCAACTCAAACTCTACGTTTAATGATTGTTCCGCAGCAAAAAACAGTAACGGCGCAACTTTATCGCGTGAGTCGTTGCCACTATATAGTGATTCTCTGCAGCCTTCTCAGCAGCAATAGATACACCGCTAATCAGAGGCCAACATCCGATACAAAAAATGAAAACAAGGAGTCGATTCAGAGTACTTTTTCGAGACTCAAATAGGAGAAAAACCGAGTGCATATTGGTTATCAGTAAGGCCGAACGAGATAATAAGTGGTGCTATAGTAGCCACTAAACTCGGAGCCTTAAATGGGCGTCATCGACCAACTATTCGGACGGTCAAATAGGTTCCATTGACATAACAGATAGAAGATTTGGGGCATGTATTGACACCTCTATCAAAAGAGGTGTCAGAAAAGTAAGTGAACTCTACCAAACAGCTTCTTCAATCGCGTCGTCAACCAAGCTATCTTCGTAGTCGGCAACAATCGCATCTTCAACGACAGCTCTCCAATTAAAGCATCGCACTCCGCATCATCATAAGCGCCATCAATTACCCCAGCAGCACCGCCAATCATTGCCCCTGTTTTGGCATCACCAGCAATCGCTCCTACAACACCACCTACAACGGCGCCTTCTACGGCATCGGTGACAACATTCCCCGGTTCACAAGGGTGATAAGCAACAGCAGAGTGTGCGACCAAAGATAAAACACAGCCGATAAATACTTTTTTCATTGTTTTCTCAGTAAATTGAAGTGCGAACTGCACTATAAAATGTGACATCACTGTAAGGCGAATCCGTCCAACTGAGAAAATGGTTTCTATTACATGTATGAATACATCCACATTGCTATGAAAAACAACACGGACTTACAAAGCTATTCGAAAGCTCGATACAACTCAATTCATTTCCCGATAGGTGGAACGCTCCCCAAATTGTGATAAAAAAAACCGAGGCGTACACTCAGCACAATTATTCATCAACGGGTAGCTGACATGTTTAAAATGTTCATAGAACGGCCTAAGTTTGCAATTGTCATTGCGCTTTTAATTTCTCTCATTGGGCAATTTCTGCCGCCAACTCCCCCATAGGGCGATACCCCGATGTGGCTCCTGTTACCGTAGAAGTTCGCACTTTTATGGACGGAGCTAGCGCGGATGTCATGGCAAAATCTGTTGCGCCAGAGATTGAAAAACAAGTCAACGGTGTGGCTGGGATGGAGTATATGAAATCCACCAGCGGCGCAGATGGTACCTACACTCTTGAAGTGGTTTTTGAAAGTGGTACTGACTCAGACAAAGCGGTGAACTTGGTACAAAATCGTGTCAACCTTGCCCTTCCAGAGCTACCCGGCGATGTCATGCGAAACGGTGTCAAAGTAGAAAAGCTGTCTAACGGTTTAATGCTTGGTATTTCGATTACCAACCCTTCAGGGAATGCGTCAGCGATTGATATCAGCGCATTTTCGGGTGGCCCGCTAAAAGAGAAGATCCAGCGTATTAATGGCGTATCTAAGATTGACGTACTTGGTGAAAAGAAATACTCAATCCGTGTCTGGCTCAATCCAGACAAGATGAAGTACTACTCAATCAATGTTAATGAGGTCAATGACGCCATCGCCACACAGAATAAGATTGCCTCTGCAGGTAGCTTAGTCGATGACAAACTTGAGTTTCCCATTACGGTTGAAGGTGGATTAGCAACGCCTCAAGAGTTTGGCAAGATTGTTGTTCGTTCTGATGAACTGGGAAAAACCATCTACCTGAGAGATGTCGCCAATATTGAGTTAGGTAGCGAAATCTACACCGCCAATGCTTATGGTGAGAATGCCGATGGCGCCGTTTTGTTCATCTACAAAACACCTGAAGCCAACGCAATGGACGTCGCATCTGGCATTAAAGCACTACTTGCTGAGCCAAGCGACTATCAAATTAAGACCGTATATGACGCCACGACCTTTATCGATGGTGCGATATACAACGTACTCGAAACTTTAGTCCTCGCTGTCGCCATTGTTTCCTTGGTCACACTCCTTTTCATGCAAAACTTTAGGCTGACCTTGATTACCGTCACAGCAATCCCCGTATCCCTGATTGGCACGTTTGCGGTGATGAGCGGACTAGGTATCCAAATCAACATCATTTCGATGTTTGGCTTAGTCATGGCCATTGGTATTGTGGTTGATGCGGCGATCATTGTTATCGAGAACGCCGAGCACCAGCTTCATGAACATCCAGAAATGACGGTGAAGCAAGCCGTATCGAAGGCACTAGATATTACCTTTTCTCCCATCATTGCTTCTATGCTGGTACTACTTGCAGTTTTCACGCCTTCTCTGTTCATCCCAGGTATGGCGGGCACAATTTATTCAGAGTTTGGTATCGTGCTCTGTGCGTCTGTTGTTGTGTCGACACTGGTTGCGTTAACGCTCACCCCGGCACTTTGCGCACTATTTATGAAACCACCTAAGAAAAATGTCATTGCTAAATCTGTAGAATGGGTGATCACTCAAAAAATCCGAGCTTTCACCGGCTTAGCGTGGACAGCAACCCGCCTTCCTATTCTAACGATTGCTTTGCTAGCGGGTGGGTTATACCTTTCCGTAGAACGAGGAGCTAGCCTACCAACAGGTTTGCTTCCTGAGGAAGACACCAGTGCAATCTTTGTGGTTGGCAGCTTCCCACAGGGAACCGCTTTGGCTAAAACTGATGAGTATTTAGCCTCACTAACTGAGCAGCTGAATGCACTTCCTGGCGTTTCCACCAGCGTTGAAGCATCAGGCTTTAACCTGCTAACCAACACAGCTGAAATGAGTAGCTTTATGATGCTGCTATCTCTGGATGAGATGCAAAATAGAGCCGAAAGCGACGCCGTTATCACCGAACAGATCAACGAAGTGTTGGCATCGAACACCGATATTCAGGCTTTTGCATTTAAGCCACCCGTTATCCCTGAGCTTGGCATGGTAGATGGCGTTAACTTTGTATTACTTGCACCAGAGCTAAACCCAACGGAACTGTACAAGCTAACCATGGACTTCAATACACGTTTAATGGAAGACGAACGTATCGGTCTCGCTATGGGACAATTTGAAGTGACTAAACCATCAATGAAACTCAATATTAAGCGTGATGACCTGCTCAAATACGGCGTGACTTTTGCTGATGTTGTCGCAGGGATGCAGACCCACTTCGGTGGCATGTATATCAACACTTTTAATATGGGTGGTCGCAACTACAAGGTGATGGTGCAGAACGACCCTAAATATCGATTGGATCCAGAAGCACTTAAGAAAACCGGCCTTTCAAAGGCAACGGAATTCGTATCACCTACGATAAATTCTTCGATGTTGAAGAAATCAAAGTGCCTAACTTCATCACTCGCTACAACGCTGAGCAAGGTGTATTTATCGACGTGATCCCTAGCGTCGCTTCCGGTCAGGCTATTGAAGCGATACAAGAATTGGCTGAAGAGTTTGGCTACCGCGTCGAGTTCACTGGTGCCGCGAAAGAGGAAGTAAGTGCAGGAAATACCGTTGCTATCGTCATGGGATTAGCAATGCTGATCACCTTCTTGGTATTGGTTGCCCAGTACGAGTCATGCTGATTCCACTCGCCATCATGTTAACAGTACCTACCGCAGTCATTGGTATCGTAGAAGGGGTGATTCATATTAATGGCAACATCAACATTCTTACTCAGCTGTCTGCTATCTTATTGATAGGCATGACGGTTCGAAACGCAATACTGATCGTCGAGTTCGCTAAAACTCTACGTGACGAGGGCAGCCTAACGATCAAACAGGCCGCGGTACAAGCACTGCGCTTGCGTGCTCGCGCGGTGTTCATGACCGCGTTCTCCTTCGGTGTTGGATTGATTCCGCTAATGCTCGCAAACGCAGTAGGGTCTGGTGGACAACAAGCTCTGGCTGGGCTTCATTTGGCGGAATAGTGACCGCCACTTTTGTTGGCTGCATTATGGCAAGTGTATTCTTTGTGCTGATCCAACAAATTCGAGAAAGATTCAAGCCCATTGCCACTCAAGCTATCTAAAATCTAGACGTTTAGGAGAGCCCTTAAAATGGCTCTCCTATTAGTACAACTGATAGATACTAACTCGCACCTTCTACTCTTTCTGAGACAATACGCTTACCCAAATACACAAACCTTGATTAACGGACTAATCACTTAAACCGATTAAACGAGGTCATGATGAAATATTTCCTAATCCAAAATGGTGCCAACCGCTTTGTTGTTGACTCTAGCGGCTTTAAACAGATCTGTGGCGAAGGCTGGTATGTTATCGATGTCGCGATAGCCCCATGCTACAAGTCAGCTGTTACTCTGTTTGCAGAATCATAGCGGAGGCTCAATGGACATCATATTGCAGCAAATGCACTACTGCTTGACCGACGATGCCAACAATTGGTTAGTCATCGTTATTTCAGCCTTACTCGTCGTGCTTTGGTATGAACGTAAACGCATCAAAGAAGCTATCGAGCGAGACAATATGGACTGATTGTTATCGACAGGAAACAGGTTCTCTAATCCAATCGCCCTACGATGCCACCCTTTTTGTTAAAGAAGAGAATGAAAAGCCCGTCACTAACATGGTACCGCTGATAACCAACACTGTTCCGACTACCGTATTCACACCAATCGGTTCCCCCAGAAAAAGGTATCCCCATAAAATGCCAAACATTGGGATCAAGAAAGTCACCGATAATGCCGACGACGGGCCTATATCGGTGATCAATCGGAAGTAAAGTAGATACGCTGCACCCGTACAAACAACGCCAAGCAACACGACAGAAATCCAGATTTCTTGGGTCGGCACTTCCCTCATTGGCACGAAGGGAATTAACGGCAATACAACTAGACATGCAGCCCACATACTACCGTGAGCGTTATTAAACGCCGGGACTGATGGTGCATTTTTCGCATAATTGGTTGCAATACCATAACAACAAGCAGCCATGACACCCGCAATAATTGGCAGTGTGGCTTCTTCTCCAATTCGGACGGCATCCCATCCGACTAGCACTGCAACGCCAATCACACCAATCAGTAAGCCTAACGCCCCCCTTTTCGTGAGCGGTGTTTTGGTCCAGAAAACACCAATAACCGCTCCCCAGATCGCAGCCGTCGAGTTAAGAATCGATAAAGTTGATGCATTCAACGTTTGTGCAGCATAAGCAAACAATAAAAACGGCAGCGCCGTATTGAACAGTCCGATGATGAAAAAATGTCGAGTATGCTTGGTGAACCCAAGTTTCTTCTTTAAATAAATACTAATTACAAATAGAGCGATGGCCGCAAAAAATACTCTCGCTTCAATCAGTACTGCAGGCCCCATAACGTTGGCAGCAATGCGCATAAATAAAAAGGAGCCACCCCATATTGAGGCAAGTAGAATCAACCTTGAAAAACTCGCTAAATCCATCTGTCTATCTTTGTATCAGTAATTTTCCCCTACTTTGCGCCATGGATATTAAAATCACAACCCCCACTTAGGTCTAATCCAGATTACAATTCCGAAAGCAGCCAGTTTAGCCATTGCACTAAACTGGCTTGCATTGATTTAGAAATCGTACGTAGCGCTTAGTCGCGACTAAGTCAGCGAGTTAAAACACTATGCTTGAGGCTTGTCTAACGAGTTCTCGCTACCTGATGACTTAATATGGCGATTGAAATCTCTATCAGCCAATTCCTGCTCGTCATAAAGATCTTCTAGGACAACCTGATCCATTGCCATCACATCAAAAAACTGCTCTTTACAGTAGTCACTCGTCCACTTGGGTAGCATTTCAGAATCATTCGCAATCTCCTTTACATGATCCGCGGCAAAATGTGCATAGTGTTCAAACAACTCCTCGTCCGTGCCGTTTGCTACCCACGCCAATTTTTTAAACCACACCGCTGATTGTTCTTCCGATATATGCTCATTCACTTTACAAACCGACATTGCAACTAGTGACTCCGTGTAGTTTTCATAGTGCGGTAACGTGTTATGGACATGAGCACCACAAGCAAGAGCCAAAGTTGGAATCATTGCTGCCAAGCTAAGTACGAATTTTTTCATAACGTTGTCTCCTCTGGTTGAACGCACATTTGGTTGACGTGCCCTTTGTGTTCAGCTTCCTGAATCAATTTTTTGCCAAGAGCGACACCTTGTAGGTACATTTCATCGTCTTCGCTAAAGGTATAGGCCTCGTGTAATACTTCGCTTGATAACCCTTCGATAGTTTCTCGAATCATGGTGGCATTTTGAGTTGAGTATTCGGAGGTCATCGAACCAAGCTCAACGCAGTAGGTATTTACTGTCTCTACAGCGGCAGCGGCCATAACGGCATTGTCGCGGCTAAAGAGCGTGTCATGATCATGTTGTGCTGCATGCACTGCTGTTCCTGCCAGGCTCATAGCTATTAATGTGAAAGTGGTCAATCGTCTAAACATAATATCGTCTCGATAAAAAGCGGTTGGAGCGCGGGCATCGTATGTAATACCCGCTAGTAAGGGTTATTGATCTTTGGTGTTGTCTTCGCGAGTGTCACGATATGGATCTGAAGACGACTTCCTATGAACTGAACGAGGCTCTAGGCCATGGGCTTTACGCATTTCATCCACCATTCTTTGCTTCTCACCCATGCCGCGTTTCATGCTCTCTGGCAACACTTCGGTCGGTACGATCAAATCACGATCCAATGGCCATTCTTTAAGCAGTTCAGGGTGATACCCCTCTGGGTAATACAATGACTCATCGATTTCTAGGTCTCGAATCTCTTGCTCTTGAATATCGGCTCTCGAATTTTTAGGCACTGGTACTCGGAACACTTCGCCGTCGTTTAAGTTAAATTGAGGGGCTCGGTTATTCGGAAAGTCTGGAATAATCCCCTCTCGCACCCACGCTTTGTCCGGAGTAATGTTGGCGACGATCATGTCTGGAGCTCCGAAATGGTATGGCCCTTTCCAATGTTCACGAACCTGGGCTACCGTCTCGTTGTTGTAATAAGGGTCAAATTCCATGTGTGTCGTCATGAACAGCCTTGGCTGTACCTGATTTGCAAGCCAACCTGCCGCGTAGCCAGAGGTGTGGTGCGTATCGATGGTGTAGCGCGTTAAGAATGCAGGCACCCCCTGTACGATAGAAGCAAGCCCTACTAGCTCGGTTTGTACTTCGGTGACAAACAAATCACAGCCTTTGCCATATTCAATATCAAGCTCAGTTGGTCGACCATCGCCTGTCCACACAAAACACAACGATTCTTCTTTATTGATCGTCCAATCCAACCTGTACGCAGATGCGCCATCTTTAGCGTGGGAACGACGCCAGTGAGACACTTTTACGCCATCAACGTCGTAAATCACACCGCCATCATCTTTGAAGTCGTATTCCACCACCTCTATATCGTTACCAGATGGAAACACATCGAAGGCATCTTGGTGCCACGAAAGCATCTGCAGCATGCCTTCAACCATATGGCGCGTACCATCTTCTGGGTTACGACCAGAAGGACCATAAATCGTCAGCGGCTTTTCCCAGCGACCGTTCCAACCACCAAACTGATACAAGTAAGGTAGTGAGCCAAAATGGTCGACATGCAAGTGAGTGATGAACACCTTATCGAGTTCGTTCAAAGCGACACCGGCGCCAATGTAGTTGCAATGGACGCTTCACCCAGGTCAAACACAAAATTATCGCCATTGCCAAGCTCTACATAGATGGACGTATTGGCCTGCCCAGGTCGAATCATGGGAGAAGTACCCATGAAGGTCACTCGCATTTCATTGTGCTGAACCTCTTCCGTTCTTGGGAACCAGTTAGCAGCGGTAACCATATGATCCATCGGCTCAATACCGTCAAACATCAGACCTTCTTTCCAAAGCTCTTCTCCTGTTTGAATGTCGGTCTTGAGACCACCTTGTAAGATAGCGTGGATTTCCTCAGGAGAGGAGTAAATCTTACCGCCTTGCTTCATCAGCTCGTCCGTACTGACATTTTGTTCGTAGTTGTAGTGTTTGTAGCCTGAAAAACTGGCTGAGTTTTCTGATTGATAGTGCTCAAACGGATTCTGCGCGAGAACCGCACTCGACATGAGGATCGCGCCAGTCATAACGCTTAATTGGTGAATTTTTCGCATAGTGATCTCTCCACACCCACAATGTAGGGTTGGTGATTAAAAAGTTAGTATTAAGGGGCGAGCAAGCTCGCTAGATTTGGTTTAAATAGACGCTATAAGGACAGTCGAAAACCGACTAGGAACGTATTTTCAGGTAAGAAACGGGCGTCGGTGTGTGAAGTGTGAATGTCGGTTTTAAACTCGGCATAAACAGGCACTTCTTCGTGCTGAACTCGAAGACCAATATTTGAGCTAAAACCAAGATGACCATCTCTGTTCATGCCCTCTATTTCGTTGTTCATGACACCTGCCGTCATGCCTCCCTCTACAAAAGGGCGAAGTTCAAAACTGTTTGGTAAAGCGAAGTTGTAGCCAAGCTCCAAAGCAAAACCGCCACCGGTATAATCGATGCTGCTATCTGTGCCTTTGTAGAGATCGAAGTTAATCCCTAAGTATTGATTAAGCTCCAACCCCACTGTGGCATTGACTGCCGAGTGGTTACCTTCAAGGGCGGTATAACCCAAACCGCCTCTAAACTTTAAGTCAGAATCTGTCGTGTGAGCGTTGGCAGCACCAGTGAAGACCAGCGCGGACAACGCCATAATGGAAATGATACGAATGTTTTTCATAGTTGAATTCTCTTAATCTCTGAACAAGCAATCACCTCCCTGTGCTGTTGAGAATAAGCTTAAGTATTCATGAAAATAATATAAATAAAGTATAAAACCCAATAAACATAAATTGAATTTATGCATTAATTAGTATGGCTCTCTTACAAAGCAAGCATCTCACCTAATTGACAGCACCTAACCCTCTGCTAGGATAGAGATATCATCCTTCAGACCAGTTTGTTATGGACTTAAACCTTCTATCCACTTTTAGCGCAGTGTATCGACACCGCTCTATCACTCTAGCAGCAGAAGAGCTTAACCTTACTCAGCCAGCGGTGAGTGCAGCCTTGAAACGATTAGAAGGTGTGGTGGGAAAGACGTTGTTCGTTCGGTCAGGAAGGGGGATCGCACCAACTGGCGCGGCCGTGGCATTGTCCGATAAGATCGAAATGCCGCTCGCGGTACTTGAGACGATAGAGAAGCGACAAGAGATCACTCGAGTCTACTGCAGCGAGAGCCTAATGCATCTTGTCTGTGATTTACCGGGGCTCTCTTTTGTTGAGGCACCGCTTAGTGAAAAACAATTGCTCGCGGATATAGACTCACAAAAGGTACACCTTGCGATCGATTTCGCCACGAGTACCAGCCAAGCACACGTTGTGGAAGACATTATTGAAGAACCCGCAGTTTGTGTGTGCAGAAAAGATCATCCAGATATCGGTGACTCGCTCTCTTACGAGGACTACTATCGAGCCCAACATATCGCTCTTAAAATTCGTCGTAATAACGCCAATATGATGGATTATTTATCGCAAAAGCCCAGCCCACCTAGAATCATCAAAGCAGAAACCGGTTCTGTATCGAGTATGCTTGCTCTCGCCGCCACAACGAATTTACTAGGGGCATCAACGTTGTCGCTCGCCAAACATTTGGCTCCAATGTTAAACCTGAAAATATTCCCGATCCCACTAGAAATACGTAATGTTCAGCACCGTATGATCTACCACCGACGTTTTGTAAACGATGAAGATCATAAGGCGACACGAGAAATACTGAAATCGGTGATTCAAAACAACCAGTATCAATAAAAATTAACACCGTCGCTTTGACCTAATTGCTAGTTAGGCAAGTGGGAACTTTGGTGAGCAACATATTTGACGATAAGTCATTTATTAAGCAACGGTTAAACAGACATTACTTTGACTACAAACATCTAGAGGCAATACTTTTATGTATTGCCTCTTTTCCATCTGCTTTAGCGCTATTTGCTATAGAGTCTTCAGGTTTAGAACTTCCAAGATACACCTAAGTCCACACCCACTCCAACATCCGCACCATCGTTAAACTTAACTTCCGGCGTTGCAAACAGATCGACATCTAGGTTTTTTACTGGCTCCCAGCGCAGACCAACAGGGGCATGCACATCAACTCGTTCGCTGTTCCAGTTATAACCGACACCACCTTCAACAAACCAGCTGATGTTATGTTCCGCAGAGATTGGCTTTTCTAGAAAAGCGAAGCCACCATTCACATAGTTGTCTTTTACACCAACAATCACTTTATCGAACTGAAAGGTCACACCGCGTCTTGTATCTGCGCCCAGTTCAAACGCTTGTGCGGTTGTTGTAAGTGCCAGAATACCAGTGGTTGCCAATGCTAATTTCGTGATGAATGTGTTTTTCAAAGTCGTTGCCTCAATCAAGCCATCCTAAGCGGTTCAATCCTCATTTATGAAAGTCGGACACTTATGCCATTTGCTGCGAAAAGTTATTTACTAGCAGCGATGGCCTCTCAATAGTGTCTACGACCAAGTGATGGAGCGTATTGTAGGGTTGGATGATTTTGGTACTTACCATTTAGCGCCATGGTGATGAAAAACCACTCGACGTTAGCCAGTAAGCATAAATATGATTAATGGTACAAACCAATATGGCTGCCTATATCTAAAGTGATTAGATGGTTAATCTTCTAAACGAACCCTAAACAAGAGAAAATGATGACGACACTGAACCTTATGAGCACTTTCATCAAGATAATGCTCACGCATCTCCAATCTGGATCGGAACACAGATGCGAAATGTTAGACAGGGAGTCGCCGCCGCTAATCGACAGGAGTTGGAATATATAGAACGTGCTTATCAAAGCTGGGAGAATCTTGTCGCGTACGGCATGACACCTTCGATGATCTGCCATCTCGCTGACATTACACCTGCTGATTTGATTCATATTCGCTATCTTGCTACGCGAAAACAAACATTAGAGAATCAAAGCTAGTCAAAAACTGAAAAGGGTAGCATTATCCTAATGCTACCCTTCCCGTGGAACCTGTTCACAATAAAAAACGAAACCTGTTGAGCTTATGGCTCCTGAGACTGTTTCCGTATCCGTTCAATTTCCTCTTCACCAATATTTAATGACTGTAGAAACTTGAGATGCCCCATTGGTCCATCTGCTCAAAGCGCTTGTGCCAATTCGACATGTCCTGATCGTTCATACCAGACTCCCTGAGGATCTCTACCCAACGCTGTTTCGTTAGTTGGCCTTGGTTTATAAGCTCAGGCTCTTTGAGTAGTGTCATAATAGAGCGCTGCTGCTGACGCAGCTTCTGTATCTCTACATCGAGAGCGGCAAATTGTTGGCGTAACATCTCGTCTCTGCGCGTGCCTGAGTTTGCTCTAACAGTGCCTCAATCTCACTTACCGAAATACCATAAGATCGATAAACGAGTATGGTCTTAAATTTTTCCAGCTCTTGTTGACCATACAATCGATAACCGTTTGGCGTTCGACCGGCTGGAGCAATCAGCCTTTTCTTTCGTAATACAGAACTGTCGTGCGAGATACTTTTAGCTGTTCGCAGAACTGTTTTATCGTTAGCACTTCAAATACTCCTTACTCACTTTTTGACTGTATGACCAAACCAAAGGAATCACTGCACTGGAAACAATAACAACGGCACCGACAATAGACCAAGTATCGGGCACCTCAGCAAAAACAACGAAACCAATGATAATCGAGTAGATTATTTTCACATACTCTACGTTGGCAACAATATTCGCTTGTGCCCATTTATAAGCGGTAATACCAACATACTGTGCTAGAGAAGAAATAACACCCACCAGCAACAGCAACAGCAAATCCTCAAAACTCGGAGTGCGCCACATATAAATCGCTGGCACCATGGAAATAATACCGACGGCGAGCGCCTGATAGGCCATCAACGTAATTTTAGGTTCACTTTGAGCAACTTGCCTCACGCAGATGACTGCGATCCCAGCCCCCAATGCTGCAAATAGGCCTGTTAACACATAAACGCCTTGGCTATCCTCAAAAGTAGGACGAACCACTATCATCACGCCAACAAACCCAACGACTATCGTGACTAATCGTACTTTGGATATCTGCTCACCGAGGAAAAATCGCGCCAATAAGGCAACAAAAAAGAACCTGTAAGAAACCCAGCGCTGTCGCATCTGCAAAAGGGATATTGCTTACTGTAACAAAGCCAAAATACAGCGCTATAAATGCCCCGAAGATACGCAGGACATGAAGGGAAACTTTATTCGGCTTCATTATTACATCTAGATTGTTTACGATCCCTGGAACCAGAAGCAGAGTAAAGATGAGCTGTCTAAAGAACAGGATCTGAAATGTGTTGTAATCAGAACTCAGGCTTCGAACCAAAACTCCGACAATAGTAAACAAGGCCGTGGAGATCAGCGCAAGCACCACCCTTTGCCGACAGACGGAAAACGGCTCACAAAACGCATAATCCTTGAGTACCCAACAGAGTTCTTTGTCAGAAATTGAAACACGAAAGCTCCCCTATAAATGCAATACTAACTAGATGCGAGAGCTTAAACTCGATACCTGTAGACAGGTCAAACAACAAAGTCGCGCACTATTGATTTTTCGGTAAATCTGGCGGAACTCAGTTTCTAGACATATTTTTATATACGGGACGCTTCATTCAAAGCAAGCAAAAGGATCTATTTATGGCAAAGTTAACCATCGTCGCCCGCATCGAGGCAAAATTGGATAAAGTCGAACTAGTCAAAGCAGAACTGCTCAAATTAATCGACATCACGCGATCAGAACAGGGTTGCATCAACTACGATCTACACCAAGACAACGAAAACCCTGCTCATTTTGTCTTTTATGAAAACTGGGAATCGCGTGAGCTTTGGCAAGCACACATGGGTAATACGCATCTATCCGATTATTTAGAGGCGACAGAAGGCGCAGTGGAAAACTTTACTGTCAGCGAGATGACTCATATCGCGTAATTATTGATCTCCCAAACTTACGGACGAGAACGAGGAAACACTGCATGAAGTCATTTAGCTTTGAACTGGAAGTTGAAAGCTAAATGATGCTCCGCCGTCCTCATCACAATGCGGACTTAACATCATCTCGACCAAGGCTTTCGATGTATCGACCTTAAAGCCTAAACCCCTCGCCCGCTCAAACAACGACTCAATTGCCGTGACATAACCAGTATCGTTTAACACAAACACTTCGCAGCAAAGGTAATACCCCTCGGCTACGCTCTCGTTCTGATCTTGGATTGGAGCATTCCAATCAGCTATCATCATCGCAATTTCATCCCAACATCTGTCAATATCACCAATTGGGGTCAGGGTCAGTAGCTGCAAGCTCTTATCACCAAACTGGCTATAAGCTTTATCCCAGTCGAAATCCGGCACTTCAATCACTTTAACCCCACGTTTTGCATACCATACAAGCTCCGCTGGCATGGATTTAGCGAGATGCTTTTCAAAACTATCACCATGCCTAGGGTGAGCCAGTTTCTCTAAATGCTTAAAAGTTTGTAATGGTGTCGAATTGGAGCCGGCAGGGCGCAGCTCATTTGCAGAAACACCCAGTTCTCTTTTTAGAACCTTGGCTAAAACTTGAGACGACGAATAACCACACAGATGAGCGATATCAGTCACTCTTTTCTGCGGCTCAGTAAGCAGTAGATGAACCGCATGTTGCAGGCGCACCCTACTTAGGTAACGCCCGGGCGTTTCTTGGAATAGCTCGCTAAATTGACGATGAAAGTGGAATGGAGAGATGGCACTTTTCTTGGCGACCATCTCCCAAGAAAGGCTATCAAAGAGGTTCTCATGCATGAGTTTCAAAGCCACTTTAAAACGCTTGCGAAGATTGTCCGGTAACGTATCAAGAATGACCAGCTCAGGTGCAATGTTAAACGGGGCTGTACTTTTTGATGTCATTGCATTAAATCCATGGTTGAGATAGTGCATTACTCTATCCCAACTATGGATAATCACGTTTGCGATTGCAACTAATCAGGCTGGCATAAATTACAGTGCCAAAATGGTATCGGCTGCCCTTACACCAGACCACGCTGCACCTGAAAGTTCGGGGCTATGAGTATAGTCACCAGCAAAATAGATACGCTCTTCCGGTTTTCTCAGTTGCTCACTATATTGTGTTAAAAAGCCCGTAGGGAAAGTAGCGATCCCATGCGGCCATTTCTTGATCCGATAATCAATAAGGGACTTGTTCAGCTCAAAGTCAGGATGGATCTTACTAAGTGGTTCTGCCACGCGCTCCAAGATGGCCTGATCATCCAGCTTCTGAGCATCATCTCCGGCTATGTTAAGGCAAATCACAGTCTCGTTGTTTCGATGTTCTTTCGTTTGATCCATATACGCATTCACACTTTCATTGTGAAACAGGCAAGATGCCAACTTTTTATCGCTGGTATAGTCTTTGATATGAAGCGCCACTTGCATACTCGCCCCATATTGCACGGCTTCTAGCGCTTTCTTTTTCTCTGGATGCAACCCTTTAACAATGCGCCTTGTAATAGGCGCTGGCGTTGTGACAACCGCATAGTCAGCAGTCAAGCTTTCACCTGTTTCGGTGACGATGGCGACTCCAGCAGAGCGATTCTCAATACTCGCGATAGACGTCGACAACAGAATATTCCCACCTAAGGAACGAATGTCTTCTACTATGGCTTCTGCCATTTTCTGGTTACCCCCTTCAACTAGTGCGCTCATTCCTCTCGCTTCCGCGCCATACCATCCCGCCATTAACAAAGCCGATGTTTTGGTGGCTCCGACTCCACCCTCTGGTGTCAACATGAGATTAAATAAGTTTTCAACATCGGGGTCATAAGACGACAAGTAATCCGAACCAGATATCTGATCTAACCTTGCCCAGAGCTCAGAGCTCGGCGATTTATCAAAAATGTAGTCGCGCCCTTTCATCAATTCCTTGCGATGCTTCGCCATCTGTTGAATAGACTCATCCCACTGCTCTAAGGCTTGACGCTCAATGGGAAGCTTGAGAAACGCGCCTTCACCGCGATCTCTCACAAACTGCCCGTCCCAAAGGATGCCATGATGGCCAGTATCAGAATCAAATAGTTTCGGGTACTCATTGGTGAAACGATCAACTCGCTTCACATACCTGTTCATGTAATCATTATCGCTTTCAAAGACATACTGTGCGCCAAGATTGGCATGCGTGCCTCCAAAAGGAACAGAATAAATGCGTCCACCTACTCTGGACTCACTCTCCACCAGAGTTACCTCAACACCGTGCTCCAAAAGCCGTACGGCGGAAACAAGTCCCGACAAACCTGCGCCAATAACAACCACTTTCTTTTTGTCATTATTTTGTGTTGTTGCGGTATTAGCACTAACACAACCCGCTAAGGGGCTCATAGCTAAAAGCGTCATGAAGCTACGTCGATTCATTACTCTCTCCAAAAATCTAACGAACACAAACTAGGGTGGATCCCAAGCCGTCTTGCCCATTAGTATTAAGGAAACAAAATAAAATGCCGTGTCCCAAATTGCTGTTCTACTCGCCAGCCTTTATCAACACCGCCCCCTCATAAGGACGAAGTGCAACCTGATTGCTCTTGGTCTCCAAACTTCCATCCCAGTTCACTCGTTGATATTGAGCAGGCAACAGAATGGTTTGACTCTCTTTATTCCACTTTTCCTCATCGCGCCACATTTCATTGTCGGCACGAGACTCACCTGCGAAGTAGACCACTAGGCCACGTTCAAATTGGCGGCCAATGGCTTGATACTTTTCAGACCAGAGCCCGCTCTCATCGCTATCAAGCCAAAACCACCCAGAATCGATAGTGTCAAAAAGCTCTCCAACAAGTTTTGCTTCAGTACCATCTTGCGTTAACCAATCCATTGAGGAGACAGTGTCAGTCATAGGCTCACCAAGATCGTGCCCGAGCATATTGGTGGGCCGATAAACCTGGTTTTTAACCGCGCCGCTTTGGTACCAGTTATTGTTGTCGGTTGGATTGCTGCTGTAATAAAAGGTTTGATTCCAGCTGTGATAGTGGGTCTGTTTAGGTATGTGGAACAGGTAATAGAGAGCTAATCCGGTCGTAATGTCTTGCTGCCACGCTTGCTCATTTTTGGTATTTCGCTCGCTGCGACCAAAGCGGGTCGTTGTCATGACAAGACTCTCATCCCCCATAGCAGAGAGAGCGAAATGTTCCCAGCGCTCGCGGAGCGCATCCGTTCCCATTGCCGCATATAGGTAATGTTCTCTGAGCCAGACATCAAAAACATCTCTGAGTTCGGGCGTCCACTGTGGGTAGCGCCACAGATTAAGCTCAGAGATATTCGCGGCCAACTGTGTATTAGGAATGTGTGCTTTGAGTTGTGAGAGAAAGCTCGCCATTTGGCTTGCATAGTTTAAGGCAGCCTCATCCGTGCCTAACGTGCCTGGCAACTCAGCGATAGCGCCTCCTTTGAGCACTTGATACTGATTGCCACCAAGCAGCTTTGCCATATCATCGTTGTAGCACCGCTCAATCCCTGCCTGTGCCAATCATACTTATACCAATCCATATGTGCTTGATTGGCTGACGGGTGAGAAAAGTTAGTGCGTTGCCAACAGGTTCCAGGCCACATGTTGCCTATCGGGATAAGGCGCGCCTGTGAGGCGTAACGCGCTTGAGCTTTTAAGTTCGTTCTTTGCCGATACTCATTATCATCCAAATACCCATCTCCGTTGGCATCATTGCGCCAATCCCAACCCGGCATCACCACATGCTTCGCTTCCTGACGCAAGCCATAGTCAACCGACAACGCATCAATAGTCTGCGGCGTTGACCAACTCAACCGCGCCATATATACCGGCATATCTATATCGAGCGCGCGATGTCCGGTATTGAAATGATACTCGCCAAGCCAAGGAGTAACGGCCTGCATCTGCTTTTCAATAGCAACTTGCAACAAAGAGCCTTTATCCGGGTTAGAGCTAACATCCGAGTTATCAATCACCAATGATTGCCACTCAGTTATCAGCGCACCAACCTGCTCTGGCTTAGCAAGGCTAATCGACAGTGTATCGATGGAGGGAACATTGATAGCCACAAAAGGCTGGGAGGTGACGACGATGAGCTCTTCATCTATCGACAATGTTAACGGCAATCGGGCAGTCTGAAGCACCGTGCCCTTTTTCACCATCATATGAAGTGGTTTTCCATCGAGGAATTGCTGCGCCTTTACCGATAAGTGGTCGTAGGCTAAATGCGTCTCTTGAGCAGCATGCAGATAAAGGTGCTCTGGGTTAATACCTTGCTGCCACAGTTGTCGATGAAGCCAAGCTTCTTGTTCACCAGCAAAGCAGTCCAGCTTCTGGCTGTACATATAGCCTAAAGCTCTAGTCTGTTTGTTTAGCTCTGCAGTACCTAGGCTGCCAAATACAATATCGCTATTCTGTGCTTCCCATTGTTGTATCTCTTTAGCGCGACTACCCCATGCCTGCCAGCCGCCTGGTAAAACCAACCCCATCGATGGGGCAGCTTCGACCTGATGTCCAATCAAAGAACTCGCCAGCCCTATGGTGACACCACTGATTAACAAACTGATTTTCATAGCAATCCCCCTAGAAAAAAGTATAGGAGAGGGTGTAAGCAATCACAGGAAATACCATCGAAGAAGTGAGGAGATGCTCCATGCAACAACGGCATTGTTGGCTATCAATCAGTTCACCGCTGTACTAGAGTTATCTCTAGGTATTATCCGTTTTTAGAATAGAAGGGAATCTTTGTGAAACGTGTCTTATTACTTTGTACCCATTTAACGGCGCTGTTTGCTGGTTTTATGTTGGGGATCTATGTTCTACCTATTCTCACTCAGCCTGACTCGCCATCAATAGAAGCAATAGAGTCGCAAGCCTCGGCCATTGTTTATCAGGGCGAATTCAGCAAAGAGCGCGCGGACAGTGATTTTCTACACTGGGGCGAGGGGAAAATCAGTTTTTCTGACAAGAGTGCGATGTTTATCGGCGAACTGGCTCCGGGACCCGATTACAAACTTTATCTCTCTCCTAGCTTCATTGAAACAGAGGCAGATTTTGTCGCCAACAAAGCATCCATGCTTCAAGTCGGAGATGTAAAAACCTTCGATCGGTTTTTGCTGACACTGCCAGAACAAACCGATTTAACTCAATACAATACGGCTATTGTGTGGTGTGAAAGTTTTGGCGAGTTCATTACCTCAGCCAAGCTAAAATAAGGTTCCAAAAATAACTGTGAGAACGGTTCCAACTGCCAATGGCGTTGACATTTCGCTCACTGTTTACTGACAAAAACAAACGCAACTAGGCGCACTATGATTTGGCCTTAAGCACCTAGAACTTGTGTTATGTGTGTAACTCGGGGCAATACAGTTTTGTATTGCCTCTTTTTTTGCTTTCCCCCAAAAGCAACAAACCCAACGCATTCGCGTTGGGTTTGAACTTTTATAAGACCAGTAGACTATTTAAGTAAGCCCACCTCTTTGTAGTATTTCTCAGCACCTGGGTGTAATGGCGCCGACAAGCGTCTTTGATCATCTCTTCTTTTTTCAGATTAGCAAATGCTGGATGTAAACGTTTGAAATCATCAAAGTTTTCAAATACAGACTTAACGATGTTATACACCACATCTTCTGGTACAGCAGTAGATGAAACAAATGTCGCACCCACACCAAATGTCATCGTGTCTTCAGGATTACCTTTGTACATGCCTCCAGGCACTGTAGCAACACGATAGAAACTATTGTCTGCAACTAGCTTATCAACCACAGAGCCGTCAACGGTTACTAGCTTGCTATCACAAGAAGTTGTTGCTTCTTTAATCGCACCACTTGGGTGACCAACGGTATAAACCATTGCATCAATTTTATTGTCACAAAGCGCTTTAGACTGCTCAGAGGCTTTCAGCTCAGAAGTCAGTTTGAATGCATCCATACCCCAACCGTAGCCATCCATAAGCACTTCCATCGTACCGCGTTGGCCAGAGCCTGGGTTACCGATGTTCACTCGTTTGCCTTTTAGGTCTTCAAACTTCTCTATACCTGAGTCAGCACGCGCTACAACGGTAAACGGTTCTGGGTGGATGGAGAACACTGCACGGAGTTCTTCGTAAGGACCAGCATCAGCAAACTTACTGGTGCCGTTGTACGCATGGTACTGCCAGTCGGATTGCGCGATACCTAAGTCCAACTCACCCGCGCGAATGGTGTTTATGTTGTAGATAGAACCACCTGTACTTTCCACAGAACAGCGGATCGAGTGATCTTTGCGGTCTTTATTTACCAATCGGCAAATCGCCCCTCCAGTAGGATAATAGACACCTGTTACACCACCGGTACCAATTGTCACAAATTGGTCTTTGGCGTGCGCGAGGGTAGCGCCGCCCATTGCCATACAAACAGCAGATACGGTTAACACGGTCTTTATTTTGGTCATAATTATTCCTTTTCCTGTCGTAGGTATCCTGACCGGTGTACTCCTTAACAACCGGTCGAAGTGAGATGGTTTTTTAATTCTTTTGTTGTCATTGGTTTGATGTTGAGCGCTGTCGCCGTATCGACAAGTTGAGTCACTAAAACAGCGTTGCTATTCGCGATAGCACCTTGATTGTCATAGTGATTGTTTTCAAACCCTACTCGTACGTCAGCCCCCATAAGCATAGCAGCCGTCAAGCAGTTGTGTTCAAAATGACCAAAGGCACACACCGCCCAACGGTGATCCAGTTCAAATAATCGTGATCCCAACATAGGTGCGAGATCCTGCGGATGTGCCAACTGCCCGTCGCGATAGCGCCCTAATACTAATAACAAATGATGGTGGTAGTTGGGCAACAATCCACGCGATAACCATCGCAAATAGCGCTGCAAGTCTTGTTCGTCATAGAGGATATATTGCGAGATGATGCCTTGGTCTGCGACCCAGTGAAAGAAGCGACTCGCCGATGTTAGGTGCTGCTCATCAGGAATAAGCTCTCGAAGTGCAAAAGACGCGGCTTCCGGTTTGATTGCTTTAACTAATGCCTTCTGCTGTTCCGGAAGGTATTGACCGACAGCCTCTGTCGTCAATTGAACTAGAAGCGTATCACCAACCGCTCCTTGAGCTCGGTACAGGGGGAGGTTATCGTCAAGCTCAAGCGAGTGCCGACCTTGTTTGTCGCGAGCATGCAAATGCACCATCGCCGCTCCAGCATCTCGACACGCGATGGCTTCATCAATAATACTTGGCAGATCCATGGGAAGATTTGGGTGGTCGCGTCGAGTTTTACGGGCTCCATTGGGTGCCACGATGATCGCCGTCTCAGAAAATGGGTGGATAATCATGCTATGCCCCCCACTTTGCAGCGGCCAGTTTGAGTGAATTAGTGAGTTTAACGACCAACTCGTCCAGCTCAGAGTCCGCTATGATGAACGGCGGTGCGAGTAAGATATGATGCCCTTGTTTGCCATCAATAGTGCCTGACATGGGGTAGCACATTAACCCTTGCTCCATAGCGATGGATTTTACCCACTTGTGCGCCTGTGTTGTCGAGGGCAGTGGCACTTTTGTGACTTTATCCGATACAAGTTCAATACCGATAAACAAGCCTCGCCCACGAATATCACCGACAAACGGCAAATCA
Organism: Vibrio maritimus; assembly: GCA_000755425.1. GTDB lineage: Bacteria > Pseudomonadota > Gammaproteobacteria > Enterobacterales > Vibrionaceae > Vibrio > Vibrio maritimus_A. The sequence goes on along the minus strand of BBMT01000001.1, from coordinate 150,963 downwards.
CCGAGTGCGCTATGTAGCTTATTAGATAACCCTTTCCCCTGAGTGGTGACCGCGGATAGGAGCTCATCGTCAATAATTGTGTTCACTGTGGCAAGCGCTGCCGCGCATGCCATTGGATGCCCCATAAAGGTGTGCCCATGCTGAAAAAATCCAGAGCCATTGGCGATCGTCTGATAGATCTTTTCCTGTACAACCACGGCACCAATCGATTGATAGCCAGCTCCAAGCCCTTTCGCTATGGTCACCAAATCAGGTATAACACCCTCTTGTTCAAAAGCATAAAAAGTCCCCGTTCTTCCTACACCGCACATCACTTCATCCAAGATAAGAAGGACATCGTACTGGTCACAGATCTCTCTTATCCGTTTAAAATAGTGCTTGGTAGCAGGGACTGCGCCTGCGGTCGCCCCTACAACAGGTTCTGCGACAAACGCCATCACATTGTCCGCGCCGAGTGCCAGGATTTGATGTTCCAGTTCGTTGGCCGCTCGTATGCTGTAATCCGTCTCGGATTCATACGCCATCTGATCTCGATACGCATAACAAGGCGCGATATGGTGACTGGTTGTAAGCAAAGGACGAAACGGATCACGACGCCATTCGTTCCCCCCCACCGCCAGCGCACCTAGCGTATTGCCATGATAACTTTGCCGCCGAGCAATGAACTCTGTTTTCTGAGGTTTTCCTCTCTCAACAAAATACTGACGAGCCATTTTAAGCGCTGCTTCCACCGCCTCCGAACCACCACTCACAAAATAAACCTGTTTTAACGGCTCCGGAGCTAACTCCACAAGACGCTTTGCTAAAAGCTCACTACTTTGTGTGGTAAAAAAGCCAGTATGCGCGTAAGGAACGGCATCAAGCTGGTCACGGATAGCTTGTTTCACTCGGGGATGATTGTGCCCCAAATTCGAAACTGCCGCTCCCCCACAGCCATCAAGGTACGCTTTACCATGGGTATCAAAAAGATAAACACCTTCACCGTGGCTAACCGTTGGCAGTTGGCCGTGACAACTGCGGTGGAATACACTGCTCATTGATTAATCCCTCAAAAACACCAGCCTATTTCCTAATAGTTGTAACAGCTTTCGGTATTTACAAATTTATTGTTCAAAAATTGTTCACTCATTCAAAGCAACGAACACATCAAGATCGATCACCAACGCGAGCGGTAACTGCGGTGGCAACTGCGACAAGTAGAGTTTGCAGCATCAAGTCCAGCTTCTACCGACTCCACAGATTGAGATTGAACGCCGTCCACGACCTGTTGATAGCCTTGCTGCATGTCGGTTAGTAACTGCTGAAATTTCCCAGGTTTCTTCCAAACCGACTCTTTCGCCTTGCTCCCTTGCTGGCTACCCACAGGGAACATCGCAGACAATAGCAAACTATCTTCTAGAAGCTGTTCACTGGCCACTTGAAGTGCCTGCCAATCTACTTGTGACTGACTCACTTGATCGGCAACCCGTTCGGTCTGACTCTCGATACGCTCAAACGCCGATTGACGTGTAGCGATAGACTCAGCATGGCTCATCGCTTGAGCGTTTTGCACCATAGCCAATGATAGAAACGCCAATCCACTTACTGCAGCTTTAGAGCAAACCTTTTTCACCAACAACATACACCCACCTTATTTTCAGAGTTAACTTGCTTGCAGATTAATTTACACAACAATAGTTGCGTACGCAACTATTGTTGTGTAAATTAATTGCACTTCTTCGATAACGAGTAGATATTATGAAAAACATTCAAATCTGGGATGCCGCGACTCGCATTTATCACTGGGCACAGGCGTTACTGTTTATGGCGTTAATGGCCACTGGCCTTCAAGATACCGGACCACATCTACAGCTTGGTATGGTGTTATTTACTTTGCTAGTTTGGCGTATGGCTTGGGGCATTGTCGGTAGTGAAACCAGTCGCTTTCAACAGTTCGTCAAAATGCCTAAACAGATACTTGGCTATCTAAAAGGTAAACAACCTGCACTGCGGGGCACAATCCATTGGGTGCTCTTATGGTAGTGGCTATGCTAGGCCTGCTTGTTCTTCAGTGTTTAAGCGGGATGTTACTCGCCGGACTATTTGACGGGCTGGAACAATATGGCGTCACAATCCCAGATGCCCTTTATGATGCAGGAGAGCAAGTTCATCTTGTATTGGCGCAACTGTTACCTTGGGTGATCGCTTTACATGTAGCAGCGATCGTTGGATACAAACTGATAGGCAAACCACTGCTCCTAGCAATGGTGACAGGCAAACAATGGATGGCACACCCTACCTCTGCTCCAATGCTAGTGAGCCAGATGCGTGCATTTTTAGTGCTAATTGGTGCCATTTTAGTTACCATCGCAATAGTTGCCCCATCAATGGTATAGCTCATTGGTTACCAATTATTGTGACCACCCAGCTTTCATTACGAGGTTTTTAATAGACGATTTGCATAACGGAAATATGATGAACAAAGAGTTTGCACGCGAATCCAGTTTTGGCTGGCTGCTCAACGTAGTCGCCAATCACGCCGCTAAAGAGTTTGATCAGCGACTCAAGGAAAAAGGGCTGACATTAGCATTGTGGCCGACGTTGATGTGTTTATGGGAGAAAGAAGGGATTAATCAGCGAGAAATCGCTCAGATGTCCAAAGTCGAAAGCTCGACAACGACACGCACTATCGACAAATTAGAGACGCTTGGTCTTGTCGAACGTCAACCCGATCCCGACAGTCGACGTTCATTTAAAATCTACCTAACCGATGAAGGTCGTGCGCTTAAGAAAGACGTGATCCACTTGCCTCTCGAAGTGAATCAACAGCTTCTTGCTCCTCTTACAGAACAAGAGCAAGCAACCATGATTCAGCTGTTACAAAAGTTAGTCGGTAAGATCTAGCCACCAGCCAAGGTATCAAACAACACGACCTGTTTGATACCTTCTATTGGTTATTAAGCTTGCCAATAAACTTATCCGACTCCTCAATCGCGGCATTCATCTGATTGATCGCCACCTGAATGTCGTTCTCAAGGCTGATTAACTCACCTTGTAGTGAGCCAATCGCACTCGCGTTAAGGTTGTGTTTAAGATAGAGGGTGTTGTCACGCAGTGTATTTAATACAGGTGTCATCTTCTGCTCTGCTCGCTTCATTGCTTTCAACATGGTTTGATAAGAGGCTCGAGTATCCTTTAACTTCTGCTCACTCGATCGGCGCAGCTTAGCACTCGTGTATTGCTCAAGCTCAGCTTGCCACTCTTCGAACAACGCTTCAGAAACATCCTCTACTGCCGAAATGCGATCGCGCACCTCTTCCGCAGCCTTTTCACTGTCTTCGTATTTGTCGTTGATGTCGTTGTAGACTTTCTCCAAATCACCGCCATCAAAACCACTCAGCGCTGATACTGCATCGAGCGCACTAGTAAACTCTTCTTGCGCTTCCTGCTGAGACTCTTTGGCATCTTCAACCCGAGTCACCATAATATCGCGTTTGTGATAACCAACTTGCTCCATTGCAGAGTAGTAAGTTGATTGGCAGCCTACTAAACCACCGACTGCCAAGGCTCCAATTAACATCCAACGCATTGTTTTTATTCCTTTTCTGTATGCTTGACAGGTTAACTATAAATGGCGAGTCGCAGAGGTGACAAGTTAGATAGTAGACTTGTCGGTAATCGCTTAAAAAAGTGACACTCCTGATACAGCCAACTCTCTTATCAATGTCGCTTGGCCACCAAGGTAAACTTGTATTCGCTTGATTTAAAATAGTTTCGGCTATATTCGAATACGATGTCTCCTCGCAGTAATCCGCGAGTCCGTTTCTCGATGATCGGCTGAGCTGGGTCTATGTGTAATAGTCCCGCGACTTCTTCAGGAGGCAGTACAGGAATAATTTCCTGCTCGCTGCGGTCAATTACGAGACCTTTCTGCTTCTCTATAAACTCATATTTAGAGCCTTGCATCACCTGATAGGTCAAATCAGGGAACATGCTGATCGGCATCCAAGTCTCTTCAACGGTGATTGGATTGTCATCAAGAAAGCGCACACGCTTGATATAGAAAACCCGCTCACCTTCTTGAATCTCTAAATGCTCTGCCATCGTCAATGAAGCCGCTTGGATCTCAAATGCCAGCACATCGCTGTGAGTAACACCATTAAGGTGCGCCCACTTCTCTGCAAAGCTAGTCTGTTGGTAGATATCGTAATTAACACGATTCTCTTTCACATAAGTACCGCTGCCTTGAATACTCTCAAGCTCTTGGTTTTCTACTAGTAACTTAATTGCCTGTCGGACCGTAACACGACTTACCGAGAACTCTTCACGGAGCTGGGCTTCAGTTGGCAATGCTTCGCCCACTTTATACTCCCCTGAACTGATCTTTTCCCGAATCGCATCAGCGATTCTTCGATACATCGGCAATCTCGCCATACAAACCTCTACTGACTTAACGATGTTCGATGGGGCGTCTAGACCCATCAACAACTATATTTAGTCATATGATACGAATTGATAGAGCAATGACAAGTAATTGTTACTACAAAAAAACCTACTTTAAATACAACAACAATACATATTTATGAATAAATGAGATCTCCATCATGGATTATTTGTATTAAAGAAGTATTATTTAGCCATTGTTGACGGGACAACAATAGATGAATGTAACAATGGGACAAAAGTTATGAACCTGACATCTCTGACCAACCCATCGCTGATTAACCTACAAACGACTTTTCAAAGTCGCGATGCAGCGATAGAAGCTCTTGCCGAACAACTATATCAACAAGGCAAACTTCACAATAAAGAAGAATACCTAAAAGCGGTATTTGAGCGCGAGGCGCAAGGGCCAACAGCACTTGGCGAAGGCTTAGCGGTACCCCATGGTAAAACGGATGCCGTAAAAGAAGCAGCCTTTGCGGTTGCGACCCTATCAAGCGATCTAAAATGGCAAGGTATCGACGAAGAAGAAGACGTTAATCTCATCTTTCTGATTGCGATTCCCAATGCAGAAGCAGGCTCAACGCACATGCACCTGCTTACCGAGTTAACGACAACTCTTGTTGATGACGATGTCCGTCAAGCGGTTCTTAATGCTACAACTTCAGAACAAATTCTAACGTTACTGTCTGAAAAAGAAGAAACAACTCAAGAACAAGACAACTTAGATACAAATGCACCAACCATTGTTTGTGTCACTGCTTGCCCTGCAGGCATTGCTCATACTTACATGGCAGCGGAGTACCTTGAAAAGACAGGCAACAAGCTTGGATACAAGGTTTACGTAGAGAAGCAAGGTGCAAACGGTATCGAAGATCGTTTGACTGCAGAGCAATTGAACAACGCCACGGCTGTTGTGTTCGCAGCAGAGGTGGCGATCAAAGAAGTTGAACGCTTTAACGGTATTCCTCGTGTCGAAGTACCCGTGGCGGAGCCAATTAAACACTCTGAGCGAATTCTCAACGAAGCCATCGAGGCTGGCAAACATGGTACAGGCGCAGATCGCACCATTGCGACTGACGACAAACCGAAAAAACTTCCGCTGAAAACGGAGCTGAAGCAAGCGCTGCTTTCAGGTATCTCTTATGCCGTTCCGCTTATCGTTGCTGGTGGTACCGTTCTAGCTGTCGCCGTTCTTATTGCACAAATTTTTGACTTGCAAGAGCTGTACGCAACCGATGGTTCTTGGCTGTGGATGTACCGCAAACTTGGTGGTGGCTTGCTAGGCACCTTAATGGTTCCTGTACTTGCTGCTTATACCGCTTACTCACTTGCTGAGAAACCAGCGTTAGGTCCAGGTTTTGCTGCCGGTATTGCCGCGAATCTTATCGGTTCAGGCTTCCTTGGTGGTGTTGTGGGTGGTTTGATTGCCGGTTACCTGATGCGTTGGGTGAAAGAAAACGTTCGCCTAAGCCCTGCTTTCAACGGTTTCCTAACTTTCTACCTTTACCCAGTTATCGGTACCTTAGTTGCTGGTTCTTTGATGCTATTCGTTATTGGTAAGCCAGTAGCGTGGCTAAACCAAGGTCTAACAGACTGGCTGAACGGTATGTCTGGTACCAACGCCCTTCTTCTAGGTGCTGTGATCGGTTGCTTCGTATCGTTTGACCTTGGCGGTCCGGTAAACAAAGCAGCTTATGCCTTCTGTCTTGGTGCGATGGCAAACGGTGTTTACGGTCCATACGCAATTTTCGGCTCAGTGAAAATGGTATCAGCATTCACAGTGACGGCTTCAACCATGCTTGCCCCGAGACTATTCAAAGACTTTGAGATTGAAACGGGTAAATCCACATGGCTACTTGGTTTAGCAGGTATCACTGAAGGTGCAATTCCAATGGCGATTGAAGACCCTATCCGCGTTATCGGTTCGTTCCTACTCGGTTCAATCGTAACGGGTGCAATGATTGGCGCGGCGGGTATTGGTCTATCGACTCCGGGTGCAGGCATATTCTCAATCTTCCTACTGCACGACGCAGGTATCGGTAGCTTCATGGCGGCAGCCATCTGGTTTGGCGCAGCTCTAGTGGGTACAGCCATTTCAACCGTCACCTTGCTAGCTTGGAGAGCGCATGCCGTAAAAAAGGGCAAATTTGAAGCCAGGTAGCGACGCAAAACTAATCAACGAATATTAATCAATAAGCTGAGGGCACGGGATTTCCGTGCCCTTAATCAGCAATTAGAAACAATCAATCCCTTGATATTAAAGAATTTAAACTCACTGCAAAGCAGTCCAAAGGTTAACACAATGACTACATCTCGCGTTCATATCACTCCTCACATGCACTGGGATCGTGAATGGTATTTCACAACAGAAGAATCTCGCATTCTACTTGTGAACAATATGGAAGAAATCATGCAGCGTCTGGAAAATGACCCTGAGTACAAATACTACGTACTGGATGGTCAGACTGCAGTTCTTGAAGATTACTTTGCTATCAAGCCAGAGAACAAACAGCGATTAAAAGCACTGGTAGAGGCTGGCAAACTGATTGTTGGTCCTTGGTACTCACAAACTGACACCATGCAAGTCTCTGGCGAGTCCATTGTTCGCAACATGCTTTACGGAATGCGTGACTGTCTTGCGCTGGGCGAGCCGATGAAGATTGGCTACTTGCCAGACTCGTTCTCAATGAGCTCACAGCTACCGATGATCTACAACGGTTTTGATATTGACACTGCCATGTTCTGGCGCGGCTGCTCTGAACGCCACGGTACCGACAAAACGGAATTCTTGTGGCAATCAAACGACGGCTCTGAGGTCATGGCTCAGGTACTGCCTCTTGGCTACGCGATTGGTAAATACCTACCACAAGACGAAGAAGGTCTGCGTGCACGTCTAGATAAATACTTCCCTGTGCTTGAAAAGCCTTCTGTGACCAAAGACATCCTATTACCAAACGGTCACGACCAGATGCCAATTCAAAAAGACATCTTTGAGGTGATGGACAAGCTACGTGAAATCTACCCAGATCGTGAGTTCGTCATGAGCCGCTTTGAAGAGGTCTTCGACCGTATCCGCGAAGAGCGTGACAATCTAGATACCATCAAAGGTGAGTTTAACGACGGTAAGTACATGCGTGTTCACCGCACCATTCTTCGACTCGCATGGACATCAAACTGATCCACGCAGAGGTAGAAAACAAGATCGTTAATATCCTAGAGCCACTCGCTGCCATCGCTTGGACACTCGGTTTTGAGTACCACCACGGTCTTATCGAGAAGATGTGGAAAGAGAGCATGAAGAACCATGCCCACGATTCTATTGGTTGCTGCTGCTCAGACAAAGTTCATGCTGAGATCCTGAACCGCTACATTCTTGCCGACGATATGGCCACCAACCTGATCACTTTCTACAAGCGTAAGATCGTTGACCATATGCCAGCGCGCGAAGGCTGTGACAAGCTGGCATTCTTTAACCTATCACCATACGAGCGTGAAGAGGTGATCAATACCACCATCACTATCCGCGCTGATAAGTTCAACCTGTTTGATGATGAAGGCAACCCAGTTGAGTACTTCATTCAAGACCAGCGTGTGATTGACCCAGGTAAGATTGACCGTCAAATCGTTCACTACGGTAATTACGACCCATTCATTGAGTACGACATCCAGATCAAATACACAGTGCCTGCGATGGGCTTTACCACGCTGCATATCCAAGGTAGCAAAGACGGCGCACAAAAAGCCGTGAAGTCGACGTCAGAATACCTTGAAAATGAGTTCTACCAAATCTCAGTGAACAGCAACGGCACTCTAACCGTATTGGACAAAGAGACGCAAATGACCTTCGACCAAGTTCTGCGCGTGGAAGACGGCTCAGACGATGGTGATGAGTACGACTACTCACCATCTCGCAAAGAATGGCTACTGTATTCGGATGAGTTTGATGTTGAAACCAGCATCAAGCACGAAGGTTTCCAGTCTGTTGCGACCATCAAAACACGCATGAACGTCCCAGCAAACCTTGAAGAGCGCGAAGCGCGCTCAGGGCAAAATGGCTTCGTCGATATGAACTGCCAAGTGGTGCTCAAACAGGGTTCACGCCGCATCGAAGTTCGAATGGAAATGGACAACCAAGCCGACGATCACCGTGTTCGTGTGCTGGTACCGACACCGTTTGTTTCTGAGACTGTGGTAGCAGACAACCAATTTGGTTTGATTACTCGCCCAACTAACGACCCAGCAATGGACGTGTGGGAGCAAGAAGGCTGGAAAGAAGCACCAGTGCCTGTGTACCAGCTTATGAATTTTGCAGCGGTAGAAAACCAAACGGGCGGCATGGCACTGATGACCAATGGGCTGCGTGAGTTCGAAGTGATTTCAAGCCAAGGCTCTGAAGAACGCGACACCTTCGCACTCACTCTATTCCGCGGTGTAGGCGTGCTTGGTAAAGAGAATCTGCTGCTTCGCCCGGGTCGACCATCTGGTATTAAGATCCCAACACCAGACTCACAAACACGCGGCAAGATTGTATGTGAATTCGCACTATTTGGTTTTGCGGGTAATCACATCGACGCCAACCTCATGGCCGAGCTCGTGACAATGTGACGCCAATCCAGTGTTACAACAAGATCCCATACAACGCGATGAAGCTCAACGTGGGTGAGCAAGATAAGCCGCTGACGTACTCGCTACTAAACAAGGGCAAGAAAGGCGCGGTTCTGAGTGTCCTCAAGAAAGCGGAAGATGACGATGCACTGATTCTACGTGTCTACAACCCAGCAGAGACGGGCAGCATCGAAGGCCACATTGACTTTACTCAGCCGGTGACTTCATGGCGAGAGGTTAGCCTAGATGAACGTGTGCGCGAAACGAATGTCGCAATGCAATCGTTCGGTGAGCTGAAACCTTGTCAAGCTCGAAGCTTCCAAATCAAGTTCTAACATCCACCAGCTCCCTCACTTGGGGGAGCTACCCATCGCTGATTGGTAGAAAACACATGTCTCTAGTAAAACTTAGCAATGACATCAAGCACTATGCGTGGGGAAGTAAAACCTCCATCACTGAGCTATTTGGCATTGAAAACCCAAATAATGAACCACAGGCTGAAATCTGGATGGGCGCCCACGCCAATGGTAGTTCAGTGCTTGAAGACACAGGCTCTTCACTTGCAGACTATATTGCCAGTGACAAACAAAAAGCCCTCGGTGACTACACAACCAATCGATTTGGGGAGCTGCCGTACTTGTTTAAAGTGCTTGCTGCAGAAACGCCATTATCGATTCAGGTGCACCCTAACAAGCATAAGTCTGAACTAGGCTTCGAGCGTGAGAATGCCCAAGGTATCCCACTTGATGCCGCCAACCGCAATTACAAGGATCCGAACCACAAACCTGAACTGGTTTATGCGCTCACTTTCTACAAGGCGATGAATGGCTTTCGACCAATCGAAGACATAGTCCGCTTGTTTGAATCCATTGATATTGACGCACTTGAACCTCAGGTGACTGCTTTGGCGAGCAATCAAACGAGCGATGGTCTCAAACGCTTTTTTACCGAGATCATGTCTCTTAGCGGAAACAATAAGCAGCAAGCATTGCAAGAGCTTTATGCCGCTTACAAGAAACCCGCAAAAAGTTTGATGGTTAGGGAAGCCTTGTCTTATAGCCAGAGTTTCTATCAGCACTACACCGATGACATTGGTCTGTTTGCACCGCTGATGCTCAACACCGTTGAGCTCGCACCAGGTGAAGCGATGTTTTTGCATGCCGAAACACCTCATGCTTATGTAGAGGGAACCGGTCTAGAAATTATGGCGAGTTCAGACAATGTTCTGCGCGCAGGTTTAACACCGAAGTACATCGACGTATCCGAGCTTATCGACAACGTTAAGTTCCAGTCTATCAAGCCGGAAGATATCAGGCTTAATCCTGTAAACAAGGCCGGTAGGCTTAGTTACCCTATTCCAGTGGACGACTTTGGATTTGACATTATTGAGTCCAACCAAGAAATCCAACGTCAATACTTGCGCAGTGCAGAAATACTGTTCTGCGTAGAAGGTAAAGTGACCGTATCGTCATCAGACAACCAAGTTGTATTAAGACCTGGCGAATCGGTATTCATCAGCAATGATTCTGCTCATTACCAATATCAAGGGAATGGTGTTCTTGCTCGTGCGTTTAACTAACCCCCGGTTACTGTGAACGCATTCAAAACACCTAGAGTCTGTTTAATTGAGACTTCACAGGCTCACTATTGGTAACTTATGGTCTTTTTACGTAAATCGTAGCAACCGCTTTGACCAACCCCGCTGCTAGGCGGGGTCTTTTCGTACCAGTTCTTACATCCTTTTCTTTGATAGCAGAACCTGATTCTAAGTGCATGTTATGTGTTGATCCGCCCCATTTCCCAAAAAGCAACTATGCTGAAGTTAATGTCAAATTGACAAGCAACTCAGGGAAATGACAAGATGCACCTTACTCTCACAGGCAACTTAACTCTCATAGCCGCTCTTTCCGTCACTAGTACTATTGCCGCCGCCGCTACTTCACCTAACAACACACCGCAAGTTCCATCAGAACCACCTTACATCGTATTAAGTGACAATTTGGATGAACCAAATGGATACGGATTTTGTATTGATACCTATGGGCGAGGTAAATCTGAATTAGTGCAAACTCATTCGTGTAAACCCAAAGCTCCTGAAGGATCCCCGCGAGATTATCAAGATAATGACGCACGATTTGAATACGATGAAGCTGCAAATAGGATACGCTCCTACGCCTTTGAAGGTCTGTGTCTTCAAGCACTTTTAGCAACCGGGAAAACTGAATTTGGGCTTCTAAAATGCAGTGATACTAAACATCAAAGCTTTGTGTATAGCGAAGAAGACCAAACCATCAGACTACTTGAAAATGCGCAACTCTGCCTGTCAGTAGCAACAGAAACACAAGAAGCAGGACCTTGGGTCAAGCGTCCACTTGAGCTTAGCGACTGTGCGAGCGTAGATATGAGCTTAGCGCAATGGACAGTAGTCCTTAACTAGCTTTTTAAACCCAGAAGGCGATGTCATGCATCGCCTAGAAATATTAGTAAATACTAAGCAATTCGAGTGTTTCCGGTAGAAAAAGGCTAACGCTAACCCAACTGATATTTACCAACATTTTCGTTAGCGAGATAAAGCGCATCCAAAGGGCGTGATGTTGGGGTAATATGATTCTCAGCCACGCCTACATCGATAGGGATAGTTAGTGCGTGCTGACCGATTTCTAGCTCTGTGTTGATAAGGCTTTCTGTAAGATTTTTGGCCACTTGACAAGCTTCTACGTAATCGGTGCTTGGTAAAATTGCCACGAAATCACTGCCTTCAAAGCGATACAGCCTATTTGGCGCGCTAATATGTTGCTGAAAAAAATCACTTAGCTGCTTAAGCAAATTTTCACTGCTTACCAGTCCATAGTCCCTTTTGTACGTCAGGTAATCTCGAACCTCGATGTAAAGCAACGAATATGACGATGCATCTTGGTCTTTAAACGCACGGCGCAAAAACTTAAGTAACGAGCGACGACTACGGGCTCCGGTAAGCGCATCTAACTCAATGAGCGATTTGATTTTTTGCTCACGGCTAATCGTCATTGTTATATCACTACTTAGCCACATCACCGCATTGACCTCCCCTCCTCCCCACGCTGGGATTCGAGTAACTTTTCCTTCAAACCACAGCGTGTCCTCGGGTCCGGTCAGCCCTCGAAATTCCGGAGCTAGGTCTGCGGCACGAACAGGATGGACAATGGTTTCGGTAAGATCGGATTCGATCGCTTTCTTAATGTGTTTTTTCAGTCGTTTGGCAAGCTGTGATGACAGCATCTGTGTAAGATTCAACCCAATCAGAGATCGATAGTCAAACGTCGATACTGTTGCTTCATTGCCAGCAAATGCCTCTATACAATCACCACGTTCGGTAAACACAAACGCATTGTGAGGAAGCGCGCTAAGCAGAGCAACGCTTTGATGATTGGAGATATTTTGAAAGGTGTCCGCTTTTTCATTATCATTCAGTGAGAACTACCGACACGCTTCCTGCGTGCCTCTCTCTTTTACTACTAATACTAACAATAAACTTACAAAACGGTATCCTAACACCATACTGAAGCTACTGACAAATGTAACACTAACGCACTGATTTATAAAAACAACAGCTAAATATACGCCCATTATAAAAGCTTAATTAATCACCAAAAATCACATCTAGAATCAGAATATGGTTAACCTGCAACCATCCCCTTACTCTGACGTAAAAAACGGCTTCGAAACCTAGTTCAAAACCGTTTCTTACCCTGCGAGAAAAGCCAGTGACAAAATTGTTTATGATCACAGCCCTATCTAGCGGCGACCCAGCATACGACTGATTGTGCCATCTTTATCAATAACTTGGTGTTTAATCGCCCCAAGCACATGCAATGCAACAGCAACCATCAACACGGTCGCACCAATACCATGTAGGTTGCTGCCTAGCGAACCAAGCCATTCAATCTTTTCGCCCTTGCTATAGAGAACCCAGCCAAACACATCGATCCCTCGTCCGCCACCAATGCTCATCATAATGCCAGAGATTGGCATCAATAATGTGCCCAAAAGAAGTAAGTGATGGATAGATTTTGCGGCGATTTCCTGCAATCGAGGCATAGGCGCAGCGCTTTCGATAGCACCCTCTTTGAATCGCCAGATCAGGCGGGTTGTGGCTATCACAAGTAAAATCACACCCAATGACTTATGAATACCAAGCAGTTCGAATTTTTCTGGACTGCGCTCCATCGATTCAAAGACTTTGCCAAGTACAAAGATCCCGATGAAGGTCAGTCCCGTTAACCAGTGAAGAGCAATTGTCGGTTTTGATAGTTTTTTGACATGATTATGATTCCTTAAAAAAGCTAAGGATATTATCAAGAATTTACAATTGTTAGGCGATAGTCAGGAATGTAAAGCTGTGTAAAAGTTTCCGGCTGACGGTTCGACGGTTCAACGATCCGATACCTAGTTTATCGGAAGCTTGGTCTTTCGTTTTACTTGCCCGAATGCAAAGCTTGATTCAATAGAAGCAATATTGGGAAGCGGAGTAAGTTGGCGACGAATAAACTGCTCATAGGTTTTCAGTGACCCACTCACCACATGAAGTAAATAGTCATGATTACCTGTCATCAAAAAGCACTCTAGAACCTCGTCCATTGCTTCAATGTGCTGCTCAAAGTCTCGCATATTATCCTCAGTAGGCTTTTCTAGCTTAACCAGCACAAAGACGTTAACTGGCAAGCCACATGCCTCTTGATCGACACTCGCGTGATAGCCACGAATAATGCCCTGTTTCTCCAATGCCCGTACTCTGCGAAGACAGGGAGACGGTGAAAGAGCGATGCGATCGGCAAGCTCTTGGTTACTCAATCGAGCGTTGCTTTGAAGCTCTTTCAATATCTTCTTATCAATCTCATCCATTGGCAGATTCCTTCAAAATTGACCAATTCAACGCAATAATATTGCGCTAAATCCCGTAACTAGTTAGCACATCGCAATCATTAACATTTTTATAACACTAAACTTTTAAGAGGTAAAATAAAGGATGGAAATATGAATACCTCGACTCAACTCAGCCCTCTAAGAAAAACAACCAAACACGAACAAGCAGAGGCATTAGCAATAGAGCAAGCCCAGCATTTTGGAATCGATCCGAGCAGTGAATACGGAATGTCACTGGTCGAGCTTGCAACGACCTTATACAAAGCGAACAACAAGATTCACGACCTTTGGGCAATCACCGTCGAAGGCCTATCTGATCTCGACAAAAGCGATCGCATCGCTTGGTTTAATGCCAAACGATTTTTGTCGTTCCAGATCGCGAAGATTCTAGACAACTTGCAAAACCCGATGCGCGCCACTTATCAATCAATCGCCACCAACAATGGCAACTTCGCATCTAAAGGGGCATACCCTATTTTTGACAATGTGGCTGCGATCTTCTCTGCAAGCCCAGTTATCACTCGTACTGCGACCTATCTTTTCGCGTGTACAGAGTGGATTGAAGATGCATTTAACGGCAAAGAGCCGTTGCACGATATCTACTCAAGGTTGCTCAACCCAACGTCGATTGCTCTTGCAAATCATATGGTCGACTTAGAAGCCGGTGATAGAGCAAACCAATACCTTGCTTGGAACTTCAACTCCGGTATGGCAGCGATTGATGGTTTACTTAGTCATTTGCTGGGCTATGAAGATATTGTTCTGGCATCACGAAACATCTATGGCGGCTCGTATCAATTGCTTGAAGATTGGTTCGCTAAGCCGTCAAATCTCAATGTCGCCGTTGAGTGGGTCGATGGTTATTCTGGTGACGACTTCGCCAAACGCTTAGATGAAGTGACGGAGAAATACGCAGACCGAATAGCAAATGGCAAACGCATCTACGTCTACCTAGAATCGCCTTGCAACCCTCACGGATACGTGCTGGACGTCGCGGCCATTAGCCATGCCTCACACACACGCGGCTGGGATGTAATTGTCGACTCAACCGTTGGTACACCGATGCTACACCCTGTTCTTAAACGTGATGATGTTATGGAGCGCCCCGACTACGTCATTCACTCGTATACCAAGGAGCTTGCTGGTTCAGGAACAACGACCGCCGGTGTAGTAATCGGTCGAAACGAAACCATGTTTATCCCTAAAGGTGAGAGTGTTCCATTCACTAAACCTAATGGCGATGAAGTGACTATTGAGTGGAATAACTCACTGTTTTGGAACGTTTACTATATCAAGGGCGCGTTCCTCGATGCGGACAAAGCGTTTGAAGTACTAAACGGCATGAAAACTTATGAGATGCGTGTGGTACAAAAAACCATTAACACGCTAACGCTAGCGAAAATCTTCGATGCCCATCCAGATATCAATGTCTCTTGCCCTGCTCTCCCTGATAGCGATAACTACCTTCACTGCCAGAAGAATATGTATTTGGGGTTACCGGCAGCGCTATTTACCATCGACATGGAAGGAAATGGAAATCGAGCGCCTATCAATCGAGAGGTGTTTAAGCAGTTCTTCGACATGCTAGAGCCTGCAATTGGTATGCAAGTCAGCCTTGGGCAAACCAATACCGTTGCTCTATGTCCGGCGCTCACCACGCACTCAGAACTTAGTGATTCGGCGCTATCCGAGGCGGGGATAAAACCAACCACCATGAGGCTCTCTATTGGCCTAGAAGATCCGCGTATGTTTATCGCTCACATCATCGAAGCAGCAAGCTTATCTATTGATAATAAGCATCCCGAGTTTTCACAAAGTTTCCCAAGTGCAGAGCAAATTGACGACATCTACCTGCAAACCTACACGCAGGTTCATGAAAAAGTCATTCGCAATCAACCTAGCTTCAATACACTAAGGCGATAGTTCCGACTATCAGAGACGAGATAAGCGAGAGCATTGGCTCTCGCTTTGTTTTATTGTCAATTATATTATTTAATCAGATAGTTACATTATCGACATAAAAACGTCATACCACTTCTCTAAAGTCGGCGAGTCTACTTTCAAGGAGGAAACATGAAACACACACTCGCTCTATCTGCCCTGGCTATTGCTTCTGCCAGTTTACTGGCTGCGCCTCAAGCACACCAACATCCACAAATCAGCCATTCTCGGCTGTGACAGAATTTAATATTCAATGTCTGACTCAAACAGCGCCGCAATCCAGTGAGATGACGGTTAGTGGGCTTACTCTTGTAGGAACTTCTGTAGCTGATGCGCCATTTGCTAGCTCTGCTGCTGAAATCGTCAGTTATGATAGTTGCACCGACAAGCTGTATGTCGTCAATGCTCAAGGTAAAACCGTTGACGTCATGTCACTTGACGAAGCAAGTGCACCAACTCTGTCCGGACAAATTGATCTTAACTCGGCAGCCGCGCTGTCAGGCATTGCCATTGGTGCGGCAAACAGCGTTTCTGTGCATCAAGGATTGGTCGCAGTCGCCATTGAAAACGCGAATAAGCAAAAAGCGGGTCTTATCGCATTGTACCGTTCAGATACTTTAGAGCTCATTACTACTTACCCAGCAGGCGCTCTGCCGGATATGGTGAGCTTTTCTAAAGATGGGCGATACATTGCCTCGGCCAACGAGGGTGAACCAAACTCAGATTACTCCATCGATCCAGAAGGCTCAATAACACTCGTCGACTTAAGCAAAGGCCCACTCAATGCCGAGGTGACGCAAATCGACTTTAGAGACTTCAATCAAGGTGAGTCCAGACATACTGAACTAAGTGACAAGGTTCGAATCTCACACCCGAAAGCCAGCGTTGCACAAGATCTGGAACCAGAATACTTAACCTTTGCAGACAACGGTCGAGTGTATGTCGCACTTCAAGAAAACAATGCACTGGCAGCCATCGACGTTGAACAAAAACGCGTAGTTGGCATCTACGGACTTGGTGGCAAATCCTGGGAAACCGCTCAGCTTGATGCATCAAACAAAGACAAAATTGTTGGCAACTTACAAAGCTACCCAATGCTAGAAGGGCTTTATATGCCTGACAGTATTACTAGTTACCAAGTGGACGGTAAAACCTACATAGTGACAGCAAACGAAGGCGATGGCCGTGAATATGGGTTTGATACCACTCAGAAGCAGTGTGACCAACTTGGCTATAAATGGGATGGCGACGAAGATCAGTCAACAGCGGATTATGCGTCCAACCAGGATTTCTGTATTGCTTATGTTGATGAAGTGCGCGGCAAAAAGCTAAAGGTTGCTGATGACCACCCTCTTGCCAAAGCGCTCAAAGACAACAAACAGCTTGCTCGTCTTAAAGTCATCAAAGCAAACAGTCCACTGCAGGCTGACGAAAAGGTACAAGCCTTTGGCGCTCGTTCTTTCACGATTTGGAATGACCAAGGAGAAGCTGTTTACGACAGCGGAGATGAGTTCGCGAACATTGTACTGAAGAACGACAAAACCAACTTTAACAGCACTAACGACAACAACACATCAGCCGATGATCGTAGTGATGACAAAGGCGTCGAACCAGAAGCTATTGAAGTCGCCTCTATCAATGGCCGTCATTACGCATTTATTGGGCTAGAGCGACAAGGCGGTATTATGGTTTATGACGTCACCGTTCCTAAGCAAGCACTATTTATCACCTATGTGAACAACCGTGACTTTAATCAACCGGTTTGCACTCAAGTAGACGATGGTGATTGTACGAACGATACGTACAACCCAAAAGCTGGAGATCTTGGGCCTGAGTCGATTAAGTATTTTACAAGGCAGGGTCAGCACTTCATCGCGGTGGGCAACGAAGTGAGCGGAACGACATCTGTATTTAAGTTAGATTTCTAACAGCGAAGCTCAATAAGGAAAGGGCACTTCTTTATGAAGTGACCTTTTTATTTGTTAGGCTAGAACGCCACACCCTTCACCTAAGTCCGCTGGGCGCTTCCAAGTGTAGAGATATTCATCAAGAAACTTACCACAAGGGGATTCTGTGCGTTGTTTGAGGACTTGATTACCGCCGAGCGACTCATAGAAGTGAATGGCATTGGCGTTGTCGGCGAGAACCTCGAGGAAAATGCCATTTTCCGGGTAGAACTTTTCCGCCCATTCGACGGCACGAACGATAAGCTGTTTAGCAACACCGCGACGCTGTGCTTGAGGCGTGACATGTAGATTATCGATGATAGTGCCAAAATCGACATTATGATTGCCAAAAAGACAAATAAACCCTACCAACTCACCATTGTCTTCTGCGACAAGGACATGTTGACTAAAAGGCGGATTGAGCAACCTTGTCTGCCAAATCAGTTGTTTATCTTCTAGAACCGAGTCATCAAGATACGATTGGCGCATGATTCCCTTATAAGCGTGTTGCCAGCTCGATGCATGTAATTGAGCCACATTTTGAAAGTCAGCATATTCTGCTACTCTAAATTCCATTTTACAGTACCTAGTGCTTTAGTTTTTACATTTCCTTAAATTACATACTAGTTATCTGTAACTAAATTGCAATCCATGCTGATTGCATTCTGTACAAATTGGATAAAAAGGGAGATCTCTCGCGATCTCCCTAGCAGTTTGTCGATATTGCGTCAGTTTTTGCTCTCAAGCCTAGCAGTAGGCACGCGCAAACTTACCTTGGCAACTGACAGAATAGCGCTTAGCAAAAGCTGGAATGAACATAGAATGTCCGCGCTCCAACACAGCGACCTCGCCATTTTCATGCATTAAATGCACTGGCTCATCAAGCGCAAACAAGATCTCTGGCGTTTCCACAGAAAGCTCACGTTGGTGCTGATTCACATATACGCTGAATTTAAAGTCTTTTACTGGCACCAAAAAGTGTTCTGCGCCGTTCTCGCGATGGGGAGTGGAAAGCAAATCTTCACGACGTTTTGGCTCAAACACGGTGCAAGCAGCCAACTCCGCAACGTCAATATGCTTTGGCGTCAGTCCAGCTCGAAGCACGTTGTCAGAGTTAGCCATAATTTCAAGACCTGTCCCTTTGCAATAGGCGTGTGGAGTACACGCATCTAGGTACATTGCCTGGCCAGGCTCCAAAGTAAGAACATGCAAGATAAGCGGTGCGAATAAGCCGATATCACCTGGGTATCGCTCTGCTAACCAAGTAATAAGCTCAAATGTCTCATCGCCTTGCTGATTGCTAGCAAAACTTAATAGGGCGTCAATGGCGCGGCATTTCATGTCCCCTTCCAACTTCAGTAATCCGACAAAGAACTGCTCGAGTCCTGCAGAGTTCGGCTCCGAGTTGTATTCAGTGACGAGCTCAGACAACTCCGAAATATCCAATGTATTGAAGTGCTTTAGGATCTCTTCATGAGGCCTAAAGCCATTCATGCTTGGTAGCGAGTTAAAGCATAAACCAACTCTGGTTTGTGGTTGGGATCTTTGTAGTTTCGACAGTCCGCGTTTAAAGCCAAGCCATGTTGCTGCTCCAACAAATAACCTTTTTCAGCTTGTTCTTTGCTTGGGTGCACTTGAATCGATAGTGCATTTTCTGCCGCAAGCACTTTGAACAAGTATGGCAACTCACCAAATTGCTCCTGTACAGAAGGGCTGAGAATAGACTCAGGGTCGCCCGCCACCCATTTGTCGAGGCGAACCAAGTGATTGTCGATGAAGACCTGTGAACAACCGTTAGGATGTGCGCCCATCCACAGTTCGGCTTGCGGTTTATGCTCTGGGTTTTCAATGCCAAAGAGCGTCGAAATCGAGGTCTCACTGCCCCATGGGTAATCTTGGATAACATTACTCATAGGTAAAAAATGTTGTTGCGTCATGAAAATTCCAACCAATCATCAAAGGGATCTTGATAGCGGACTTTTTCAAAAGAGCGCTATCAAGATCCAGGTCTGCTAACGGAGTGTCAGTCACTCAAAATAAGTTAACAGAACTCAATTTAAAACTATATAGTTTTAAATTGATAAATGATCAATACTTTCGACAAGATCAAAAATTGACAAAAAGATCAGAAAAAAGAAAAGCCCCCTCGGGCTCGAATCGAGGGGGCTTTTTTAAGGAGAGACTTTATCGGAGAGATAAAAATCTGTGGGAAGCTAGGGGGACTACTTCGCCACGTCTAAAATGATAGCTTCTAGCTTATCTAAACCTTCTGCTAACACTTCTGACTCTATGGTTAGCGGTGGCAATAAGCGAATCACATTCGCTTTCACGCCACACGACAACAAGATCAGACCGTTTTCTTGAGCCTTCGCAATCACCGCTTTGGTGACATCTTGCAATGGCTGCTGTGTCTGTGGGTCGGTAAACTCAATCGCCATCATTGCGCCGATAGTACGGATTTCACCGATTGCTGGAACTTGCTTTTGCAGCGCGGTCATTCGGACATTAACAACTTCACCGATACCTTGAGCTTTAGCACACAACTGTTCTTCTTCGATGATCTTGAGAACTTCTAAGCCCGCGATACAACCAAGTGGAGAACCAGCGTAAGTACACCAAGGCCACCAGGAAGCGCTGAATCTATAACGTGTGCTTTACCGACTACGGCTGAGATTGGAAAACCACCCGCAATCCCTTTCGCCATCGTCATCAAGTCTGGTTCAATACCAATGTGCTCTGTCGCGAACATTTTTCCTGTGCGGGCAAAACCTGTTTGGATCTCATCCGCGATCAACAAGATACCGTGCTTGTCACACAATGCACGCACCGCTTCAGCAAAGTCTTGAGGTGCTTGATAGAAACCACCCTCACCTTGTACAGGTTCGAAAATGATCGCCGCAACACGGCTAGGCTCGATGTCACAAGCAAACAGATCTTCAAGTGCCTGCAAGCTATCTTGAGTACTAATGCCATGGAACGCATTTGGATACGGTGCATGGAATATCTCGTTCGGGAACGGTCCAAAACCCGCTTTATATGGCGCTACCTTACCGGTTAAACCCATAGTCATATTGGTACGACCATGGAAACCGCCTTTAAAAGCGATAACTCCGCTTCGGCCTGTATGTGCACGTGCCACTTTCACTGCGTTCTCTACGGCTTCAGCACCTGTAGTAAGAAAGATCGCTTTCTTCTCGGTATCACCCGGAGCAAGCTCAGTAAGTTTTTCAGCCAACTCCACAAACGATTCGTATGGCGTCACCATGGCGCACGTGTGAGAGAAGTTTTCAATCTGCGCTTTCACCGCTTCTGTAATGCGTGGGTGAGAGTGGCCAGTATTGGTTACCGCAATTCCTGCTGCGAAATCGATGTATTTATTGCCATCGACATCCCATACATGCGCATTTTCTGCCTTCTCAACATACAGTGGATAAAGTGCGCCCATGCCCTGAGCGATAACTTTGCTTCTTCTTTCATGCAGTTGTTGATTTTTCATTGTTCAGTCCTTTCTTCGTTATCGCTAATTAATTGCCACCAAAGCAGAGATATTTAACGTCCATATACTCGTCAATACCTTGCTTCGCGCCTTCGCGGCCAATACCCGATTGTTTCACGCCACCAAATGGTGCAACCTCGGTAGAAATAATGCCTTCGTTAATGCCGACCATGCCATATTCCAGTGCTTCCGCCACTTTCCATACACGATGAATGTTTTGGCTGTAGAAGTAGCTTGCTAGGCCGTAAATGGTGTCATTAGCCATCTCGATCAGCTCTTCATCCGTTTCAAAGCGAATTACAGGTGCAACCGGGCCAAAAATCTCTTCTTGAACGATATCCATACTGTGGGACACATCTTTTAGCACCACTGGCTGCATAAAGTTGCCTTCAAGGGATTTAAGCGGCGTGACAGGTGTTGCGCCCTGCTCAACAGCACGATCAATCAGAGCTTGGATACCCTGTTTTGCACTTTCATTAATCACAGGGCCAATGCTAACGCCTTCATCTAAGCCGTTACCAATCTTAAGCTGCTGAACAGCCGCATCGAACTTGGCCACAAACTCGTCGTAAACCTTGCTATGAACATAGAAGCGGTTCGCACAAACACACGTTTGGCCTGCATTTCGGAATTTAGACGCCATTGCGCCTTGAACCGCTGCATCGATATCTGCGTCGTCAAAAACAATAAATGGCGCGTTACCACCTAACTCCATCGACGTGCGCTTGATGTCCTTAGCAGACTGCGCCATCAATACACTGCCTACTTGAGTAGAGCCTGTGAAAGAGAGTTTTCTGATCAGAGGATGCGAAGTGAAAATTGCCCCAATTTTACGTGAGCTTTCACCCAACACGACTTGCAACGCGTCTTTTGGAATGCCCGCTTGGTAAGCCAATTCCACAATAGCGAACGCAGACAGCGGTGTAGAATCAGACGGTTTCACCACAAAGCTGCAACCTGCTGCAAGAGCAGGGCCTGCTTTACGCGTGATCATCGCGATAGGGAAGTTCCAAGGGGTAATAGCGACAGCAACGCCAATAGGTTGCTTGATAGTCACGACTCGCTTGTCCGCCGTTGGTCCAGGGATCGTATCGCCATAAGTACGTTTTGCTTCTTCTGCGAACCATTCAATAAAGCTCGCGCCATACAGCACTTCACCTGCCGCTTCTGCGAGTGGTTTGCCCTGCTCCATCGTCATGATTCGAGCAAGATCATCTTTGTTCTCTAGAATCAGTTGGAACCAGCGGTTAAGCATACCGGCGCGCGTTTTTGCAGGTACCTTCGCCCACTCTTTTTGTGCCACATGGGCACGCTCGATGGCATCCATCACTTCTGCATCGCTTGAACGTGGCGCAAAGCCCACCGTCTCTTCGGTTGCAGGGTTGGTTACTTCAACAGCGTTATCAGCTGCTGTCACCATAAACGCCAATAGGCTTTTGTTGTCAATTTGCTGCATGGTGAATCCTTTTGTTTCTATGGCTCGCTTCCTGGGGAGCGGCCATTATTGTTTGTAAGTAGAGTGAATCAGTAAGCAAAGCCCTAAGCTGGGATCTGCTGAGTAATACAATGTATGTTGCCGCCACCTAACAGCACTTCGCGAGTTTGAATACCGACGATTTGATAATCAGGCAGTGCTGCGGCCAAAATCTCTATCGCGATGCTGTCAAACTCACTGTCTAGTAGTGGCAGAAAGACGTGACCATTCACCATCAAAAAATTAGCGTAAGACGCACTTAATCGTTCTCCCGCTTGGCGGTTCATACCATCGCTGCTTTCCACGCCAGATGCCTCTTCATGAGAGTAGTATAGCGGGCCAGGCAATGGCACTTTGATGACTTCGATAGCACGTCCCTTAGCATCCTTTTGTGCCTTGAGTGCTGATAGCGCTTCCCTAGACAAAGCATACTGGGGATCGAATGGATCATCCGTCCAACTTAATACCACTTTACCAGGTGCAATGACGTGAATTAGGTTATCTACGTGGCCATCGGTTTCATCGTTAAACAACCCCTTAGGCAGCCATACGACTTTCTCGATACCGAGGTATTCACTCAATTTGGCTTCAATCTGGGTCTTAGACAGTGATGGATTACGTCCCGGGCTTAACAAGCATTCTTCCGTGGTATACAGAGTGCCTTCACCATCGGTGTGGATCGCACCACCTTCTAGAACGAACGGAGCACGATAGTAATCAAGCCCCATGACATCACATACCGCAGCGGCAACGTTATCGTCGTCACTCCAGTCATCATAAAGGCCATTGAACTCACCACCCCAAGCATTGAACTTCCAGCTCACGCCGCGCCTGTCACCCTTAGCGTTAACAACGACTGTTGGACCAATGTCTCGCATCCAAGAATCATTGAACGCCATCTCCACCAGCTTTACGGAGCGGTCTAGCATCGTGCGAGCTGTCTCATACTGAGAACTGCTCACTGCTACGGACACGGTACAACATCAGCAATTGCATTGGCAACCTTAGCGAAGGTTCTTTGTGCTGGCTTAGCTTTGTCTCGCCAGTTGTCACGGCGCTCAGGCCAAGCCAACCAAACTTCTCTTACCGGCTCAAACTCAGCCGGAAAGAAAAAACCATCTTGTTTTGGTGTAGTGGTGAGTTTCATCGGTCACCTCACTACTTCGCTAGGCTAAGAATGTCTTGGTATAGCTCTGGACGGCGGTCACGGAACAGGCCCCAAGCGTGACGAGCTTTGGCCGTTTCTTGAAGATCGATTTCCGCATAAATGATCGCTTCGTCTTCACGCGTCGCTTCTGCCAATTTGCCACCAGTGTGGTCTGTGATGAATGACGAACCATAGAACGTGGTCTCAATGCCGTCATCTGTTTCTACACCCACACGGTTAGATGCAATCACCGGTACTAGGTTAGCCGCGGAGTGTCCTTGCATCGTACGCTGCCAGTGATCTCTAGAGTCTAGTGACAGATCTTGTGGCTCCGAACAATCGCTGTTGGATAGAAAATCGCTTCTGCGCCGCTCAGCACTAGGCTACGAGCAAGCTCTGGGAACCATTGGTCCCAACAAATGCCTGCTCCGAAAGTACCAAATTGAGTTTTCCATACTTTGAAACCTGTATCGCCAGGGCTGAAGTAGTACTTTTCGCTGTAACCTGGACCATCTGGAATGTGTGACTTTCGGTAGTTTTCAAGTACAGAGCCATCAGCATCGATCATCACCAGCGAATTGAAAAAGGTGTTGCCGGCTTTTTCGAAATAGCTCACTGGGATAACGACGTTCAACTCTTTTGCCAACGCGCTGAGCTCTTTAATCAGACGACAGTTATCCGTCTCTTCTGCAAGTTCAAAATACTTCGCTTCTTGTTTTTTACAGAAATAAGGGGCAGCCATGAGCTCCTGAGGTACGATCACATTTGCACCGTTCGCTGCAGCTTCACGTATCGCGCCTTTAATCTTTTCTAGGTTTGCATCTAGGTCCCAAGTTTTGGTCAACTGAAGGGCAGCAAATTTAACTACTTTACTCATAGGATCTTCCTTTATCTCTTCTCATCTAAGGGCTGACTGAGTGCCCGTCATTGCAGGCACTTCTTTTTGTCTAGTGGTGTTTTTGTATCTTCTTGGGATTAGATTGCGAGTTTGTCGCGCAAGTTGTAGTACGCCGCACCCATTGCCGTAAACGGAATCGCAAAGTGGCGACCGCCTGGGAACGTTACATGGGTAAGGTCTGCGAAGGCATCAAAACGTTCAGCGTGACCCGATAGAGCTTCAGCAAGCAGTTTTCCTGCTAGATGCGTACAAGTCACACCATGGCCGCTGTAACCCTGAAGGTAATAAATATTGTCGGCAAAAGAGCCAAACTGCGGCATACGGGAGTAAGTCAGTAGGAAGTTGCCAGTCCACTTGTAATCAATGCCGATGCCTTTAAGTTGCGGGAAGATCTTCTCCATCTTCGGTCGAATCAAGGCTTCAATGTTCTCTGGGTCACGTGCGCCGTAGACTACGCCACCACCAAACAGCAGGCGTTTGTCGGCACTTAGGCGGAAGTAATCCATAGATAGTTACAGTCTTCAACACAGTAATCTGATGGCAGGATATTTTTCAACATCGCTTCTGATAGCGGCTCAGTAGCCACAACTTGAGTACCACAAGGGATCGCTTTATTGCTGATATTTGGTGCCAAGCCGCCTAGGTACGCATTTCCTGCTAGGACAATGTACTTAGCTTTTACGCTGCCTTTTTCTGTATGAGCAACAGGGTTTACGCCTTTCTCCACGCGAGTTACGCCGGATTGCTCAAAGATTTGACCACCGAGAGCTGTGATGGCAGCAGCTTCTCCAAGCGCTAATTTTAGTGGATGGATGTGGCCACCACTCATATCCAGTAGCGCGCCTTTGTAAGCTTTTGTGCCAACTGTCGCTTCAACCTCGTTGGCGTCGAGTAGGCTTAGTTTGTCGTTGCCGTAGCGTTCCCAGTGCTTTTTGTGCTCTTCAAGCCCTTTCATTTGCTTGTTGTTTAGCGCGGTGAACATACCACCCTGTTTGAAATCACAGTCGATGTTGTGTTTGTCGATAAGGCCGCGAATGATATCACCACCCTCAAAAATCATGTCACACAACGCTTTTGCTTGCTTTTCACCATAACGGCTTTCGATTACATCCACATCGCGGCTGTAGCTATTTACAATCTGACCACCGTTACGACCCGTCGCACCAAAGCCTACTTTGGCGTTCTCAAGTACCACAACTTTGAAGCCTTTCTCAGCAAGATGCAGCGCTGACGACAAGCCCGAGAAACCGGCACCAACCACGCAAACATCACATTCAATATTGTCTTGTAGTTGTGGGTACTCACTTACATTTGGGATCGAGTGAGCGTAGTATGAATCTGTATGTTTATTCATCATTCTATTCCTTGTAATAACGGCTTCGGGCTTAACGGTGGAGACGAATCCAGGTTGTTTTGGTTTCGGTAAATTTTTCAATAGCATGGATGGACTTATCTCGTCCGTTACCACTCATTTTGAATCCACCGAATGGGACGGTCATATCGCCCTCGTTGTAGTTGTTCACCCACACAGATCCCGCCTCTAATTGCTTAGCGACTCGGTGTACGCGATTGATGTTGTCACTCCATAGCGCTGCGCCCAGACCGTATTGAGAGTCGTTGGCAATAGCAATGGCTTCTTGTTCAGTTTTGAAAGGAATAACGCAAAGTACTGGGCCAAAAATCTCTTCTTGAGCTACGCGCATCTGGTTATTTACATTGTCTAGGATGATAGGTTCGACGAACGCGCCTTTTCCTTCAACATCACCGCCACAGCGCACAATCGCACCGGCTTGCTCGCCAAGTTTGACGTAATCCAATACTTTGCTTTGTGCTCACGGTCAATCAGTGCACCCATTGAAGAAGTCGGATCCATCGGGTCTTTAGGCATGAAACGTTGTGCCGCGCTGATTACTTTATCGATAAAGGCATCTTTGATGCTTTCATGTACTAGCAGTCGAGTGGCCGCCACGCAGACTTCACCTTGGTTGTAGAAACAACCTGCAGCCGTTTCAGCAGCAGCGCCATCAAGGTCGGCATAATCTTCAAAGACGATATTGGCATTCTTGCCACCCGCTTCTGCCCATACGCGTTTTAGGTTAGTTTCACCAGATGCGATCATGAGGTGGCCAGCAACACGTGTAGAGCCTGTAAAGGCAATACAGTCAACCCCGTTGTGTCGAGCAAGTGCTTCACCCGCTTCGTGACCAAAGCCAGTGATGACTTGGAATACGCCAGCAGGGATCCCGGCTTCATTCGCGAGCTTGCCTAAGAAAATGGCCGTCAAAGAAGACTTTTCAGATGGTTTAAGAATCACGCTGTTCCCTGCAGCTAACGCAGGACCGAGCTTCCAACAGCCAATCCACAATGGGAAGTTCCAAGGAACCACAGCCGCTACCACACCGATTGCTTGATGAGAAACAAACGCGTGAACGTCTTTTTCGGTAGGCGCTACTTCGCCATACACCTTGTCAATCGCCTCTGCGTACCAACGAATGGACTTAGCCGCGCCTGGAATGTCTGTTGAAACACTGTGAGAAATAGGTTTACCCGTATCAAGGGTTTCGAGAAGTGCTAACGCTTCAACGTTCTCGTCGATAAGATCAGCAAACTTGGTCAGTACAGATTTTCTGTGTGCTGGAGAGCTTTGGCTCCATTCGCCCTTTTTGAAGGCTCTTTTCGCGTATTCAACGGCAAGATCGACGTCGGCAGATTTACAGCGAGCGATGTTCGCGATGATCTCATCAGTGGCAGGGTTGACCACTTCAAGTGTCGTCTCATCGACAGCGGCTGTGTATTCGCCGTTAAGAAAAGCGCGCTGTTCAATCACTTGCGCTTCTCGTTGTTCAATCCATTGTTGTTGCGTTTTCATACGCTCTCCTTGGTTACCTCAAGGCGCTAGAATGCTTTTGGTGTATGAGCACTTATCATTCTGCAAGCCTTATCGGAGTAATTAGTAAATTTGTGTGGGATAGTCGTGTCGATCACATAAGATTCGCCTTCTTTAATCAGATAGGTTTCACCGTTGTATTCTAGTTCGACTTCACCGCTCAATACGGTGCCGACTTCCTCTCCGTCATGCTTAATATTGGACGCTCCGGTGGTGCTGTTTGGAGCGTATTCCTCTATCAAAAATCCAATTTCTTGTTTGTTGCTACCATTGTTGACCAGTTTCATTGACACCGTTTCGCTACCAATTTCAATCAAGTCGTCTGGTTTAATTACAACCTTTACTTCTTTGTTTTCTTGCTGCTCTAGAGTGAAAAACTCCGAAAGCGACAAGGAAAAAACGTTCACTATTTTTTGCAGAGAACTCACCGAAGGACTCACTTTGGCATTTTCAATGGATGAGATCGCGCTATGTGTAATGCCCGCTCTCTCTGCCAGTTCTCGTTGTGAAAGTCCGCGCTCTTTTCTTAGTTGAGCAATATTTTTACCAATCTGGTGGTTGTCCATGCATTCAGCCTCTAAATTACTGGGAAGCTGACATAATAAATTCTTTAAACAAAATTTGTGAGAAATGATTGTGTTTTGCTTCCCATTCTGGGTGCCACTGCACGCCAACAAAGTATTTTTGCCCCGGTAAGCTAAACGCTTCTATAAGACCATCTGGTGCTTTTGCTTCCACTTTTAGTACTGAACCGAGCTGTTTAACCCCTTGGTTATGAAGGGTATTAACATCAAACTTGCTGGTATCTTCCCATTTGGCATTGACCAGCCACTCTTTAAACACACCGTCGCCTTCAACAAATACCGGATGAGCTGGCGCGTACTTCTCGGTAAAGTCTTTCGACTCATTTTCACGGTGATCTTGATATCCTGACTCATGTACCGCCGGATCTAAGCTACCACCCAGTGCCACATTCATTTCTTGGAAACCGCGACAGATCCCCAAACACGGGATGTTCATATCAATAGCACGACGAATCAGCTGAATAGATAGCTCATCTCGCGCTTCATCTTTCTTTTTCTCTTCGTGACTGCCGTTATAACGTTCTGGCGCTACGTTAGAGTGACTTCCTGGAAACAGCAGTCCGTCACACACAGCCAGCACTCTATCTAATTCGTCCGCTTCTATTGCCGATGGCAGGATGATAGGTGTACCACCGAAATCTTTCACCGCCTGAAGGTAGAACTCATTCAATGCCTGTATTTGATAGCCAGCGAGCTCTTTCTTACAGCTTACGAGTCCTATTATTGGTTTTCTTATCTCAGACATTGTCACACTCACGTTCGATTTATTTAACAAAAACCGTACAACCCACGTACATAATTATCAACATTAGTGTTCAAAATAGATTCCAAATCGTGATTTCGATCTCTATTTTGGTCATAAAAAGCACTAATTTCGCTCGATATATTGAGCAAAAGCCGATCAACTGTTACAAATTAGTTAACGTTTAACACGGTTGAAATAATCACCAGATTAAACTAAATACAATAAAAACAATAATTTAAACTTATAATTCAGCCAAAAACCCTCATTTGCTAATGGTTATTGTGTTCAATTTGTTAAACACCGCCGAAATTAGCGTCAGTCAGACAGGGTAACTAGGAGTAGTAAAGATGGATACCTATTTACAGGAAGTTAAAAATTTTCGACAAAACTGGCCAGAGATTCAGTATGTAGACGTCATATTTACCGATCTCAACGCCACACCACGCGGCAAACGCATTCCGGTAGACGCGCTTGAAAAGCTCGCTAAAGGTGTCGCCCTCCCCCTCTCTACTATTACTCTAGATACTAAAGGTGCTGTTGTTGAATCGGCTGGATTGGGTGAAGACCTTGGTGAACCTGATAACCTTTGTTTCCCTGTTTCTGGAACATTGCTACCAACGGCGAAAGAAGGAACGGGTCAGGTATTGCTTTCTATGATGGAAGATGACGGTAAAACGCCACATCGTCTATTTATCCGCAATATTGTTGAACGTATGGTGGATACCCTACACGCTAGAAATCAATTCCCTGTCGTGGCGCTTGAGCTTGAATTCTATCTTATTGATAAAGAGCGCGGCGAGAATGGTGAGCTGCAAACCGCCATCAACCCAACAAAGAATAAAAGAGAACGTGACACCGAAGTTTATGACGTCGATGGCCTTGATGACTATGCCGACTTCTTATCAGAACTCAACGCCGCTGCCGCCGACCAAGGCTTGAACACAGCAGGCGCACTAGCAGAATCCGCACCAGGTCAGTTCGAAATCAACTTCAATCACTCTAAAGACGTGCTGCGTGTTTGCGATGAAATCGTCTTCTCAAAACGTCTAATCAAACAAATCGCTCACAAGCATGGTTTTGACGCCACCTTTATGGCGAAACCTTTCCTCGAAGAAGCAGGAAACGGTCAGCACATGCACATCAGCCTCATCAACGAGCAAGGCGATAACCTATTTACTAATAATGAGGATGACTCAGCAAGTCCGTTGTTCTTCCAAACAATGGCAGCGATGTTATCCCAAATTCCGGACGCGATGGCGCTACTTTGCCCGAACGTGAACTCTTACCGTCGATTTGTACCTGGTGCTTATGTACCAACACGTGCAGATTGGGGTGAGAACCACCGAGGAGTCGCACTTCGCGTACCGATTAGCGATGGTAAAAACCGTCGTATTGAACACCGCATCGCTGGTGCGGATGTTAACCCTTACATTCTCGCTGCAGTAGTACTTTCCGCAGTATTAGCGAGTGATAACTATACCCAAGAACAGTGTCCACCAGCCCTAAGTGAAAATGCCATCGATCTGCCAACACGCATGTCCGATGCCCTAACACAACTGGATAACAGTGAGTTAGGCACGTATTTCTCCCAGGACTTTATTGATATGTATCTCGCTTGTAAACGAAGTGAACTGGCCGAATTTGAGCGCATCATTACCCCGCTTGAGATCGACTGGATGCTTCACTCTGCATAAGAAAGGATAAGTTTATGACTACGCAGACAAAGGCGCTGGAGGCGCCGCTCAAAATTAGCAGTAAACATTTGGCGGTCAGCCTGACCATTGTCTTTTTGTTTATTACTTTTACCTCAATTGGATTGAATCACGTGGAAGGCGAAAGCTACGGCTGGTTAGCTTTACTCCCTACCTCGTTAGTATTGGTGTTCGCACTCACCACTCATAGAACGGTCGAAGCACTGTTTAGCGGCACGATTGCCGGTGTGCTCCTTCTCGACCCAACGCAAGCCGTTGAGCAAATCGTTGGCATTTCTATGGATGTGATGATGAATGAGACCATTGCATGGATCATTCTCGTGTGTGGCTTGATGGGCGGTCTGATTGCATTCTAGAGAAAGGCGGCAGTATCCTTAGTTTCAGCGACATGCTGGTTAATAAGGTTAAGAGTCGCAATCAGTCACTACTAATGACCTTCTTCTTGGGTATCTTGATCTTCATCGACGACTACTTGAACGCGATTGCTATCTCGTCATCTATGAAGAAAATCACTGATGGCTACCAAGTCTCACGTGAAAAGCTGGCTTATCTTGTTGATTCAACAGCAGCACCTATCTGTATCCTAGTTCCTATCTCAACTTGGGCTATCTTTTTCAGCTCGCTTCTAGAAGCCAATGAAGTGGCAGAACCGGGGCAAGGTATTGCAGCGTACATCCAAGCTATCCCATATATGGCTTATGGTTGGGTAACGCTTGGTATCGTATTCCTTGTGGCGATTGGCAAAATGCCAGACCTAGGCGCGATGAAAAAAGCTGAAGAACGTGCACGCAATGGCCAAGTGAAGCCAGATGGTGCTGTAGACATCGATTTCGGTTCAGACATCAAAGCGCATTCAAATCCAACAATGGGGCTTATCAACTTCCTATTGCCTATGGTCGTGCTAGTGGGTGCATCTTGGTACTTTGGTATCGACCTACTTGCAGGTGTGTTTGTTGCTATTATCTTCACCATCTGTTTCTACGGCTTCCAAAAGCTTGTAACCATGAATGAGCTGTTTGATGCAGTTTACGACGGTATCAAGGTCATGTTGCTTCCACTCGCAACAGTTATCGGCGGCTTTATGCTAAAAAGCGTTAACGACTCGCTTGGTTTAACACAATACGTTATCGAGACTGTTAGCCTTATCTATCTGCTCAGTACTTCCCTGCTCTGATCTTCTTGGTCACTGGTGGTCTAGTATTCGCGTCAGCATCTTCATGGGGTACGTTTGCAGTTGCCATGCCAATCATTCTGCCACTTGCAGAGCAAATTGGTGTGCCGCTACACCTAACGATTGCAGCAATGCTTTCAGCATCGGCGGCAGGTAGCCACTCATGTTTCTTTAGTGATTCGACAGTACTATCCGCTCAAGGCTCCGGTTGTACCTCGATGCAGCACGCAACGACGCAGTTCCCATACGCGCTTATCGGTATTGTTGCTACTACCCTATTCTTCATTGTGGTTGCTTAACACTCGTTAACAAGTTCAATGAGAATCCAAAAGGGATGCCACTCAGCAGGCATCCCTTTTTATTTGAATTTTCAAACTCATTCACCTCTGTAACCCACTAACAAGTAAGCTTATTCCTACGTATAGAAGTTAGTTTGTGTAAAACATTGTAAATGGAAGGTTATCTGATTTCACAATTGATTTAGATCAAAACTCATCATTTCCAACTACTGTTACATAGAGTTTAATTAGCCCGCTGATTATCAGAATCCTCACCCATAAATTCGAGTGGTTCTGAAGTCATCGTTTGAATCGCGTTGTTCGTAAACTGGAGTCGAATATGGAAAGCGAAAAGAATATGTCTCAAGGCAAATGTCCTGTCATGCATGGTGGTAATACTCGTGTTGGTGGTCGTGGTACACAAAACTTGGATTGGTGGCCAAACCAACTCAACGTGAAAATCCTTCATCAAAACGATCGTAAAGGAAATCCTCATCACGAGAGCTTCAATTATGCGGAAGCCTTCAAAAAGCTCGACCTTAAACAAGTTAAACAAGACATTGAGCATATCCTGACGGATTCTCAAGATTGGTGGCCAGCCGACTACGGTCACTATGGTCCGTTTATGATTCGTATGGCTTGGCACGCTGCCGGTACCTACCGTACCGCTGATGGTCGCGGGGGCGGTAACACAGGAAACCAGCGCTTTGCACCCCTTAACAGCTGGCCTGATAACGGCAACCTAGACAAAGCCCGACGTCTACTTTGGCCAGTGAAGAAAAAATATGGCCAAAGCCTCTCTTGGGCCGATTTGTTCATTCTTGCTGGTAACGTATCTATCGAATCCATGGGTCTAAAAACCTTTGGTTTTGGCGGTGGCCGTGAAGATATTTGGGAACCGGAAGAAGACGTTTACTGGGGTATGGAAAGCGAGTGGTTGGGTGACAAACGTTATTCTGGTGACCGCGAACTAGAAAATCCTCTTGCGGCGGTACAAATGGGTCTTATCTATGTAAACCCAGAAGGCCCGAATGGCGACCCAAGTGTGCTTGCATCTGGCCGCGACATTCGCGAGACGTTTGCTCGTATGGGCATGAATGATGAGGAAACCGTTGCGCTAGTAGCAGGCGGACATACCTTCGGTAAATCACACGGTGCAGGCGACCCTGAACTAATGGGGCCAGAGCCAGAAGCGGCACCAATGGAAGAAATGGGCTTTGGCTGGCGGAACGGTTTCGGCAGCGGTAAAGGTGACGACACTACGACCAGCGGTATTGAAGGCGCATGGACACCGAACCCTATCCAGTGGGATAACGGCTACTTCGACATGTTGCTTGGCTACGATTGGGATCTCGTTAAAAGCCCAGCAGGTGCTTGGCAATGGGTTCCTGTGGGTGTCACTGAAGAGCACATGGCACCAAAAGCACACGACGCTTCTCAGCGCGTTACCACTATGATGACGACCGCCGATATGGCGATGCGTATGGATCCGATCTACGGTGAAATTTCTAAACGTTTCCACCAGAATCCAGATGAGTTCGCCGACGCCTTTGCTCGCGCTTGGTTTAAACTCACTCACCGCGATATGGGACCAAAAGCTCGTTACCTAGGTGAAGAAGTGCCTAGCGAAGACTTGATCTGGCAAGACCCAGTTCCAGCCGCTACATCTGCGCCTATCAGCTCAGAAGATGCAGCGACACTGAAAGCGAGTATCTTGGCCTCTGGACTCACGGTTTCTGAACTGGTTTACACGGCTTGGTCATCGGCCTCGACATTCCGCGGTTCTGACTATCGCGGTGGCGCAAACGGTGCGCGTATTCGTCTCGCCCCTCAACGCAACTGGGAAGTCAACCAACCAGAGCAGCTAGGCCGTGTATTAGATATCTATGAGCGCATTCAAGCTGAGTTTGCTAAGCCAGTGTCAATTGCAGACCTGATCGTTCTTGGCGGTAACGCGGCCATCGAAAAAGCTGCGAAAGATGCAGGTATTTCAGTAGACGTCCCATTTGCTGCTGGCCGTACCGATGCACTTGAATCTCAGACTGATGCTGAATCATTTGCTGTACTTGAGCCACTTGTTGATGGCTTTAGAAACTACAGTCAGAAAGCATTTAGTGTGTCTGAAGAAGAGCTACTGCTAGATAAAGCTCAACTACTAACGCTAACCGCACCAGAAATGACGGTGTTGATCGGTGGTCTACGCGTACTAGGCGCAAACTACGGTGACAGCGACTTTGGTGTTCTAACTAACCGTAAAGGCCAACTCACTAACGACTTCTTCGTTAACTTGACGGATATGGGCACTGAATGGCGTCCAACCAACGATGACGCGACTGAGTTTGGTGGTTTTGACCGTGCGTCGGGCAGTCAGAAATGGAAAGCAAAACGTGCGGATCTCGTGTTTGGCTCTAACTCACAGCTTCGTGCATTGGCTGAAGTCTATGCATGTGATGATGCCAATGAGAAGTTTGTTTGTGACTTTGTCTCTGCTTGGGTCAAGGTGATGAATGCGGATCGGTTTGATGTTTAAGTTGTGGTGAGCTTACTTTGTTAAGTTCATCGAAATTTACCCCTCCCGGCCTCCCCTTATAAAGGGGAGGAGCATACTGGCTCGCTGCGCATCGCCTTACATAAAAGGGTGATGTGACGATAGGAACGAGCTACTGTTCTCCCCCTAATATAGGGGGAGCTAGAGGGGGTCTAAAACGTTGAACTCACAGCAAATGATAAACCAGTTACCATCAACCCCACTTCAAAACCCGAACCTCATTCCCTTCTTCCGGCTTCTTCGGAATATTCAACGACAACACCAACGACACAGCCGCCATTGCAGCACCGATGTAAAACACACTCGATGGTGAAATCAGCCAAATAAACCCAAACGACACTGGAATCACAACCGCGGCAATGTGGTTAATCGTGAACGACACCCCAGCAGTCGAGGCCATATCCGCCGGATCAGCAATCTTTTGGAAATAAGTCTTGATCGCCAGCGCTAACGCAAAGAACAGGTGATCAATCACATACAGCGCCGCCGCCCATTCAGCGGTTTGCACTAAGCCATAACCGACAAACACGAAAATCAGTCCAACGTACTCCACCATCAGCGCCTTACGTTCACCAACGATGCCAATAAATCGACCAATCTTTTTCGCGAATAAAAAGTTAAACAGGTAGTTAATCAAGAACAGTAAGGTGATATCAGACACGCTGTAACCAAACTTCTCGACCATCAAAAAGCCCGCGAACACCGTAAAGATCTGACGTCGTGCACCACTCATAAAGGTCAGGGCGTAGTAAAGCCAATAACGCTTCTTGAGCACAAGCTTCTTGGTTTGAGGGGTATCTGTTTTAAATTGAGGGAATGCAAAAGCAATAAACAGCACCAAAACAAAACCAACGCCGCCAGAAATACCGTAAACCCATACGTAGTCGAGCTTGAAAACCTCAACCATCACCCAAAGACCTGCGTAGGTCAAAAGCGAGGCCAATGCGCCCACGGAGATAAGTTTACCCAACACCTCAGGCGCCTCCTCCTTACTGAGCCATTGTAAGGAGAGCGATTGTTTAAGAGTCTCAAAGTAGTGAAAGCCAGTAG
Source organism: Vibrio maritimus (assembly GCA_000755425.1). Classification (GTDB taxonomy): domain Bacteria; phylum Pseudomonadota; class Gammaproteobacteria; order Enterobacterales; family Vibrionaceae; genus Vibrio; species Vibrio maritimus_A. The sequence continues at coordinate 115,154 of BBMT01000001.1, read as the reverse complement.
ACATGATAAGTGTCGTGATAAGCAAACCTGCCACCGATGGGAACAAACCTGTTATAGCTGTACCCGCAGTCAGTAGCAGCAGCGATATAATCATGAACTTCTGCTCACGAATGAACAGTAGGACAAAGACCGTCGTAAATGCTAGAAACCCAGGGATTTCACGTACGCTCTGAAGCAATCCAATATCTGAACCGTCAAAGTTCGCTTTCTCAATAACAAAGTTATTAAGCAGTGCCATCCAACTGGAAAAAGCGATGGGCACTATAATGGATATAATGATGAGAAAGTTCTGCGGCGTTCGCCAAGCAGGTTCGGTTTTCGCTTGAGACATGGTGATTCCTTTGAAAGCGTTATTCTTATATGCTCACTGACGACCTGAAACACTGTGACAGGCATAAGCTGTAATGGAGTCTAATACTTTGACACAAATAAATACATTGAAAGTCACTACCTGCAACTTATGTAATTTTGTTGAACCGCCCTTTCGCTTTCTATGAAATGGAGAATATTTACTCCGAAAAGCAGTGGCATCAGAAAACCAATTGGTTGAAGAGCACATTACGTGAACTCAACAGTGACATCATTGCTTTTCAAGAAGTGTTTTCCATAGAAGCGCTGCGTGCCCTCACCGCAGAGCTAGGCTACGAATTCTTTGAGTATAACCAACTCCCTGCGATTGAAGCGGATTACATCTATTCCAAACCTTCATTGGCGGTTGCCTCACGCTTCCCAATCAGTAAGCAGGCCAACCTCGCGCTATGTGAGCCATTTAGCGGCGAATTCAGTCGACCTCCGCTTCATGTCTCGCTATCGATTCAAGGACTTGGCGACTTTGATCTTTTCAACGTCCACTTAAAGTCTAAGCGAGCGATCATAGATGGCGAAGACTTAAGTGACAACGTCACGGAGTGGTTAAAGGAACTGGCGGGCTCTACGCTATCAAGTCAGCTTCGTCAGCAAGAAGCTCTATCGCTGCATGCTCAAATCGTCGGTCATAAACGCGAAGTAAAGCGTCCGTTTATTCTACTTGGTGACTTTAATAATGTGCTTACCGCGGATGAGTTTGCTCCCTTTCGCGCGCAGCAGCGCCATCGCAGACGTGACTCTCGCGCTGCCATCGCTCCCTATCACTTCCACGACAGCTGGAAGCTGATACCCCACGGCATACCCGTTCGAGCTCAAGATGCTATCAAGTCACCTCGCAGCCACTACTATGGTGAATCTGGACAGCGCATTGACCACATATTGGTTTCTAGTGAATTTGTCCCTGAATACGAATACTCGATGTACGAACTCATTGAGTATCAGCTTACCGATAAGCACATTGTTAACCCGACGTTTGATGTCGATGATGTGGGCTCAGATCATGCCTTAGTGTCCATTACTTTCGAATCGCGACACTAACCCCACCAGCGTCGAAAAATCGCTTGCTACAATCTGATAATTCAATTAGTTATATACGTGAGTATCCAACAACATCGATACCCAACCCCCCACATATAGAGACCATAGCGGAGCCATCGATGAACGTATCTATTCGACCTACTGAGCCAAAAGATGCTGAAGGTTTACGAGACCTGTTTTTACAACCAAAAGCCATGCGCGAAACACTGCATTTACCCCACACAACCCTCGCGTTCTGGCAAGAGCGACTCAACAATGTCCCAGTTGGAGTCTATTCGTACGTAGCAGAACTGGATGGTGAAATTGTCGGCAATATCGCATTGACTCAATCACAGCGCCCAAGACTGATGCACAGCGCTACCTTTGGCCTTGCCGTTCATGATGACTACCACGGCATGGGAGTTGGCAGTCAGCTGATTGAAACTGTGTTGGATCTCGCAGATAACTGGCTCAACCTACTCAGGTTGCATATTGAAGTAAACACAGACAACAAAGCCGCTATCGCTCTTTATTCAAAATACGGTTTTGATATCGAAGGGGAAGCACTGTGTTCCGCATTTCGAGATGGTGAGTATATCTCCACCTACTATATGGCAAGGCTCAAAGATCAGCAGTAGGCACAACTTCGATTTGTAAATGATTATTAACCGGATATCAAAGTTCAACTTGTTGATGTTAAACGACATGGTCTGCACTTTGATGCAATGATAAAGTTGGGAGCAATATCACACCAACACAATCATTGGAGCAGGGAAATGTGCAAACATGGAGCACTACAGCGTCAAAAACGAAGCCTATTTATGAAATTGCTAGGAGTAAGGGAGTACTATGTTTGCAGCCTCTGTGGACAGAAACTTCTCATTGGCTCAGAGCGGATAACCCGTCTCCTTTACCCTAATCAAATTGATGGGTTTAACAAATCTGACCCGACTCATACTTAATATCCTGCTCAACCTGCAAACAAACCTCTGCAGCAAGCACTATACCCCTGACCATGTCCTCAAGTCGCATCGAAGGAGAAGCAGCTTGGTCATTCACTTGTTTCATTAAAGGAACATGGATGAACCCCTGAGCAATCGGCTGCCCCGCCAGATGGTGTTGCAGTCCGTAGAACAAGTGATTGCAGACAAATGTGCCAGCGCTATTTGACACTTCACAAGCAATACCGTTTTATTCAAGGTATGAGTAATGGCTTTGATGGGCAAAGTTGAGAAAAATGCGTGAGAACCGTTTGCCACGACAGGTTCATCTATGGGCTTGTTACCTGCATTATCGGCAATACGAAAGTCATCAACATTGATCGCAACACGCTCTGGGGTGATGGCAGTTCGTCCTGCCCCTAGCCCAAGGTTGATCACCACACTTGGCCGATGCTCTGCAATAGCAGTTAACACGCAATCGATCGACTCGTATCGAGTCACCGGTACTTGGCAAGTGACAATCTCTCCACCGTCAATCATCACGCCTGAAAGTCTCTTGATGATCTCTAGTGACGGGTTAACCTCATCACCTCCAAAAGGTTCGAAGCCCGTAACCAGTACTTTTTTCATCGGTTTTTATGCCTATTGTTGGTTTCTCTGTTTAACTTAGGTAGAGTACGCCACCAATGATATCAGTCAAGCGATAGAAAACGATGAACATTGACAACGAAGTAATTGAAACATTAGAACAACTAGAGCAGTTCCTGATCTTAGTTGAAAGCGGCGCGTTGGGTTTGCAAGGCGTGGCAGGTATTGCACTGGCGACCTCAAACTCTGATGGTCGTCCATTTGTTGCTGTACTGAGTGACAAACATGAATTGCTACTCGGTCGCTGGGTGTCTCAAGATGTCTATGAAAATGGCAAAGACATGGTGCGCAACGGTCCACGTCGCAATTAATGCCAGTGCCACATACCAAAAAGGTCTAGTTTCAACTAGACCTTTTTTGTTGGTGTTTAATAACGAACTTGATAGTTGATTGACACAGTTCGTCCACGTCCTTTGTAATTATAAAGAGCTTTATCCCCATATAAGTGTTGAGCTTTTTGCCCCCAGACAGTGGTGTAATCTTCATTAAACAAGTTGTTGATACTGATCGCTAGATTGCCGACTGGCAGATCCACCGTTGTGACAAAATCAACGGTTGTATAACCATTGAGCGTCTTACCTTTTTCATCAGTACGACTCAACATTGTTTGGCTTTGCAAACGAGCGGTATAAATACTTTCGTTCCAACCCAGCCACGCACCTACCTTGGAGTTACTGGCGTTACCTATATCGGTTTTCTCCCACTTACCAGACGTTTGAGATTTAGTTTCGGTCTCAACCAAATGACCATTAACACCGACATCCCAATTCTGAGTAATGTAATATGCAAGGGCAGCCTCTATGCCATAAATTCTCGTGTCCTGATCCTTAACAACGACTTGATAGTTATTTTTGCTGATTGTCTGATCTGACAGAGAGTAATATGCCGCAGTTTGGAAAGAAATATCCGCGGTATCGATTCGATAACCGAGCTCATAACTATTGGTCTTCACCCCTTTCAACGTCGCAGTGTTAATATCGTAAGACTTCACCAACTCTCTGTGGCCATTGGCTCCATTTTTATACTTGCCCTGCCCGTAATATTTGGCAGCGTCCGGTAGATCGAAACCTTGCGATACGTTACCCCAAACACTACTAATATCATTCAGCTTGTAGACAGTGCCTAGATTAAACAAACCAATATCATAAGTTGCATCCCCACCTTTAATGACGTCCGCAGAGTTTGCTTGGCCAAAGGCAATTTTGACTTGCTCACGATAATCGACAAAGTCGTCCACTTTGTTTTTCATGCTTTGGAAACGGTAGCCCCCCGACACACTCCATGCGTCGGTAATCGCGTAATCGCCTTGAACATATGCCGCCAATGAATCGGTTTGGACACCAGGGTATCTTCCCGTGGAGAAAACTGATTTATTGCTTAAGCCGCCTGACGCGGCACTTTTAGCAGGATCATAAACCGTTTGGTTAGAACTGAATCTATCATGGTAACCGTCCACACCATAGGTCAGAGAGAATGCATTCCACTTCTTTACTAGAGCAGTCTTAAAGCTAAAGACCTCCGATTTCTGCTGTGAAGCACTCATGTAAGCGACATCACTATTACCACTTGGGTCGAATGAGCCTTGCGACACTCTCAAATAGCCAGGGCTATAGGTATAGTCTTCATTTCTGTATGACACTTGAGCCAATAACTGCTGCCCAAAGAACGCCTCGTCGACATATTCAGCATTAATGAGTACGCGCTTTGTTCCCATTTGACGGTCAGATTCAAAGCCTTTTCTCACTTCCGGTGATTGGGAATAGTTCGGGCCACGATATAAGCCGTAAGGGCTTTTTTGCTGGCTACTATAATACTGAGCAGTAAAGTTCAGCTTTTTCGTTTCGGAGACATCCACGGTCATGTTTCCCATCGCGTCTACCGTTTCATTAAACTGCAAAGAACCTTGGGTCATATCTGGGACGACCATTTTGCCATTTGCATCGTAAAGGCCTTGAGTTTTGCCATAAACGACAGCCGCGCGCCCTTTAACTTTTTCATTGCCTCCACTCACCGATTGAGCCAACTTGAAGTCACCATCTTCGCTGGAGTTAAAGCCAGACTGACCACTAACAAAACTCTCAAACGTCAGCTCTTCCGCTTCTGCTTTCTTAGTCACAATATTGATCACACCACCAGTGGCTCCTGCTCCATAAATAGAGCTTGCACCAGACAATACCTCTACCCTCTGAATGTTAAAGGGGTCAATGGAATCAAGTTGACGACTAATTCCTCGTGACGAGTTCATCGATACGCCGTCAATCATTACCAACATAGGTCGACCGCGTAGGTTTTGCCCGAAGTTGGTTCTTGCTCCACTCGACATATCGAGTGACGGCACTTCTTGTGCCAATATCTCACCAAGTGTTTTACCACTGCGATTACCGCGCTCGATAGCTTCACTATCGACATACCAAACTGTGGCGGGGATTTCACTGATGCTTTTGGGAGCGCGACTAGCTACGACAACCATTTTCTCATCAGCAGACTTCTGATTTTTTGGTGGTTTGGTTTCTGTCGATGCAAAGGTGGGAGCGGTAACGCCTGCAACTAGCAGGGCGGCCAATATTTTGTTGAACGGGAAACAGTTGCTTGGGGCTTTCATTTTACTAACTCTTGTCGTTTGTCATATTTATCGTGACTTCATCTCTTGCCGTAGCATGAGAAACACCCGAGATAGTAAATGCTAATAATTGTCATTTCCATTGATATTAGCTGTGAGTATATCCTCTTTATTTTTCATTAGGCTGTTGAATTTTAAGTAGTTACCTGACTGCTACACGTACCGACTTAACGTTACAGAACGACTGAATTTTTGCAAAAGATAGAAATAAAAAAATGGCGCTAATAAGCACCATTTTTAGATATTACGGAGGTATTTGTTAGTTTCCTTTCCTCAATAACAAAAGGAAGTATGCACCACCCACTACCGAGGCCATAAGTCCAGCCGGAAACTGCCACGGAAACCAAATCGTCCGTCCAAGCCAATCTGCACTCACCATTAAGATCGAACCCACTAAGCACGCAACCACTAGCTGATTTTTCGCATTGTATTGCCCAAGCGCTCTCGCGATATGAGGAGCCAACAATCCAACAAAACTGAGAGGTCCAATAACCAATGTAGAAAGTGCAGTAAGTAAAGAGGCCATGACTAACAGGAACAAACGAGTTTGTTTCGTATTGACGCCAACCGATACCGCAGAGACTTGACCCAAATTCAATATGTCCAACCAACGGCTCGCTGCGTAAGTCGCACCGCCAAATACCACAATACCAAGCCCTAGAGCGAGGACGTCGTTATAACTTGCTAAATAGGTCGAGCCCGACAACCAAGTTAGCAGCGCTTGCACATTATCTTGACCTGACGACAGTGCGACACGAAGAATGGCATCAAGTGCTGCACTTACTGCAATACCAGTCAGAAGTAGCTGCGACGGCGCGTAATTAGACCGCTTGCTAAACTGCAAAATCACAATCATGACTAAGGCTGCGCCTACTCCACCATAAAGGATCTGTTCGATTCGTGTTGGAGTGAAGCCAAACCACGCACAGAGGACAAGAGCAAGTGCGGCACCCGAACTAATCCCCATCACTTCTGGGCTTGCCATCGGGTTAACTGTGATTCGTTGCACCATAGTGCCCGCAAGTGCGAGTCCACAACCTGCGAAAATAGCGCCGAGAACGCGCGGCGTGCGCAGATCTAAGATGCTCAGATCTGTGCTAAAACCCCAACCGATTTGAGTTCGACCTAGCAGCAAAGCTAAGGTTGTCACAATGGCCAATAACAGAGTCAAACACCAAACTACCGAAGCAAAAGGTTTAGGGTTGTAGACCTTATTTGTCACTTCTTCTGCTTTAAAGCTAGAAGCAAACTTTTGCTTGGTTAACAACCACAACAGACAAGGTGCACCAAACAGAGCGGTCATCGCGCCTGTTGGTAGTAGTTCACTAGACACGCCTGAAAATGGCTGAATGATCAAATCAGCAGTGAGCAATAATAATGCGCCCACCCCGCCACTGAGTAATACGCGTTGAACAAATTTTCTTGCGCCCAGCATTTTGGCTATAGTTGGAGCCACTAGACCGACAAAGCCAATAACGCCAACTGTCGCCACTACGATAGATGTAATAACAACAGAAAGTCCGAGACCAAAAACTCGAATTCTGGCCACGTTGACCCCTGCCGATTCTGCAACTTCACTGCCTAGCTCTAATGCCGACAAAGGTCTTAGCATCAAAAGCACTAAAGCAAGCACAACCGCTAATACCCAAAGCAACAAAACAGAGTTATCCCAGCCTTGTTGGGCAAGTGCACCCGCACCCCAAACGAACAAACTGGTGAGCTGCTGTTCGTTTAGCATCACTAGCATCATGTTGGTTGCCCCTAGAAACAAGGTGACAACCATACCCGCCAAGACCATCTGCAGAGGTGCAAATCCCCTTTTGGCAGTAAGCAAGAACACGAGACTTGCTGCAATCATGCCTCCACCAAATGCGTAAGCATATTGAATGACACTGCCGCCAACCACACCCGCAAGTAAACTTGTGGTCATACCCAGTTCTGCACCCGCCGCCACGCCTAGCGTTGTTGGTGAGGCAAGTGGATTTTGCAACAAATGCTGCATCAAGCAGCCCGCAATCGCCAGCGCTGCACCACACAGCAGTGCCATACTGAGACGCGGAAAAAAGGTGAAGTGTAAAATGAGCTGACGATAATCGCTGTCATCACGACTAAAGAAATACGTTTGCCACTCACTAAAAGACAAACGATAAGGCACCGCATTTTGGAAAAGCCAAATAAGTGCGAACGCGCTGACAAAAACAAACAGCGCCATTTTACCAAATGGCGCTGTATCTCTGTGGGCTGTTAACTGCATTAGAAACCTACTGCTTACCCAATGTTGAAACCTGTGTTACTACTTCGTCACTTAGTCGCTGCATCGCGACCAAGCTGCCAAACGTCCACACTTTCGGTACGATCTTAACTCTGTTTTCTCGAGACGCCATGGCCGCCCACAGAGGTGAACCATTTAACTGTGCTTGCTCGGCATCCGATAATGGGCCAAAGATAAGCACATTACTGTCTTGGTATTGTGCAAGCTGTTCCACACTTGCTGACGAAAAGCCCCAGCTGTTGGTTGGCCCTTGCCAGCTATTATCTAGTGACATAGCCGAAATAGTGTCATTCATCAACGAACCAGTACTGTGGACGCGAACGTGCTTGTCTCCGATAAAGCGCACCATAATAAAAGGCTTACCATTAGTCATTTTTGCTACCTGTTGACCATTTTGACTCAGCTTCTGACTCGTCTCATCAACAAGCTGCTGCGCTTGATCTTCCCTATCAAACACTTCACCTAGAGTGGTAACCAAGGACTTAGCATTTTCGTATGGCTGCTTTTTGTCATTGTAAATGCTCATGACTAGAGTCGGAGCGATCGCGTTTAGCTTTTCGTAAGCAGGAGCCAAATGCCCACTCATCAAAATCAGGTCAGGCTTTAGACTCGCGATTAGCTCAAGGTTTGGCTCTCTGCGTGAGCCGACATCAGTAACATCGCTAGGCATGTTTGGTGAACCAACCCAATCTTGGTAGCCTTTAACATCCGCCGATGCGATTGGATTGACACCTAAGGCAAGCACAGACTCAGCAAGCGCCCAATCCAGTACAACCACACGTTTAGGCGGCTCTTTAATTTCAATGGTGCCAAGCTCATGCTGATAGCTCTTAGCCAACACAGCGTTGATGAGAAAGAGGCCAACAGAGCCACTAATGCGACCGTCACATGAGCGATTCGAAATTTAGTAAACACGATAATAATCCTTTAATGAGTTATCTAACGTAGCTAATGATTTGTTGGGTGTTTGGATCTTTGAACGTCGAGAGTGGCATTCCATAGATTTCCGTCAATGACGCTTCGTTCATGACAGTATCCGGAGGCCCATCAACAACAATTTTTCCACCTTTAAGTGCGACCAATCTGTCACTAAATCGGGCAGCCATGTTGACATCATGTATCACCATAATCACCGTCAGCTTTAGGCTCTTATTGAGTTCTCGTATCAGCTTGAGCAACTCATACTGGTGAGCAACATCTAATGCTGAAGTAGGTTCATCAAGCAAGATACACTCGCTCTGCTGAGCAAGTAGCATCGCCACCCATGCTCTTTGACGCTCACCACCAGACAAGGTACTCACAAAACGCTCGGTAAAATCGGTCAACCCAACTCTTTCAATCGCGTCATCAACCAACTGATGGTCTTCTTTGTTGTAGCGACCAAGCACACCTTTCCAGGGATAGCGGCCGAACATAACCAGCTCACGAACCGTGACACCATCGGTAATCGGTGGGTGTTGGGGAAGATAAGCCACTTTTTTCGCGTACTCTTTTGGGGAGTATTGTTCGAGTGGTTTTCCATCAAGTATTACGCTTCCTGAAGCGACTTGATTTTGACGACTAAGAAGCTTGATGAGACTGGATTTACCGCTACCGTTGTGTCCAAGTAGTGAGGTAACTTCTCCGGGGATAAACTGCAAGTCAAATGGCGATAGAATCTCAAGCGACCCAATGCGGTAGCTCGCTTGTGTAAGTGAAAACATAATTAATCAACATCTTATGATTGATACAGGCAATAGTAACTACAAATGAGAAATATTTGTATCCGCATTGTATTCATTTTAACGTGATATGTCATTATCGGCTTCACAAAGCCGCCAACGACCGCCTTTTGATTGTGATACCGCTACCGCGAGGTCGATAAACGAATGAAAAAGACCTCAGTGCTTTTCGAGGAAAATCGCAAACTAATTATGCAATCGATTGATCTTGTCGTTTTTGTCCTAATCTAGACTTCGGAAGCGGAAGCTTCCGCAAACGTCAGTAAACTAAGGATAATTATGAAAACAGCAATCAAACTTACATTGACGATCAGCACTATGATCTCAATGGCAGCGCCTGCATATTCAGCACAATGGGGGTACGGTGAAGGGGATGGTCCGGCGACATGGGGCAATATCAGTGCAACCTGTGAACAGGGACAGAACCAAAGTCCCGTTGACATCGAAACCAATAAACTCACCAGCGCCAAAAAACAGCCCCTTGCTTTTGACTATCAAGGGCAGGTCAAAGACGTCATTAACAACGGCCACACGATTCAGGTCAACGTTAGCGGCAAAAACACCCTTCGTATCGACGGTCAAGACTTTGAGCTCAAACAGTTTCACTTCCACACGCCTTCCGAAAACACCATCAACGGTAAATCGGCGCCATTGGAAGCACACTTTGTTCATGCTAACGAAAAAGGGCAACTTGCGGTGGTTGCCGTAATGTACCGAGAAGGTGAACGCGAGAGTGCACAGCTAAATAGTATTGTTCACACTCTGCCTGCAAAAGCGCAAACCATCACGTTGGAGAAAGAAGTAAACCTTGGTGACCTTTTGCCGCGCGTAAAAGATTACTATCGCTATAACGGCTCCCTAACGACTCCTCCGTGCAGCGAAGGTGTGCGCTGGTTGGTACTACGCGATCCTCAATTCATCCCTAAAAACCAGCTAAAACGTCTGTCTAGCACTATGGGAGAGAACGCAAGACCGACACAAGCACTCAATGCTCGGCTTATCTTAGAATAACGCTCGCCGTGCTCACTTGTGCATTCTTAGAGTGAGCACGCCTTGTTATCTTAATTCACATTTCTTCACACAAAGGTAAGATTTACCAATAATTTGTGAGACTAACCTTCCATAAATACATTTTGAATCTTGGCAAAGATCCACTATTTGAAGTGCTTCAAAGTTTACCGTACGAAGACCATGTAACTTAACCGTTAAACAAAACAAAGAACATGTTGCAATGATGAGAAATTAAATAACATGCTATTCAACTGCATTCCCTACACATAGTGGTACGGTTAGCCTTTGAGTAACGGTTAGTGAAATTTGGGGGAAGTAGTATGCAGCAGTACGAGATCAACGTGTATGACTTGAGGTGCGAGGAGCAATCTATCGTGCTGAATATCGAATTTTCCGATGCGACCAAAGCCGATTTTATGTGGGGTAATATGCCAACCACGTCGTGCCGTGATTATATATCCCACCTTGTCGTGGCGGGTAATGTGGTGGCCAAAAAATACATTACTGAAGACGAGCTAAGCGATATGAATCGCGCGTCACACTACACGCTTTCGATGACATGTTAAAGCGGAGCCGTGGGCTCCGCTTTCATCACTATTAAAAAGTAAGTGATTAACTAATTACTACCTTAACGAGCTCTTCTTTCAAGCCTTGCGCTACATTCTTAGCAATCAAAAGTTTGCCTTTCTCGTTGCTACCTTCTGCAGATGTCACAATTAGGTCACGCATTTCTTCGCCACCAAAGCCAACCATAGTTGGGTTTTCTGAAGGGACATCAATGACCTCAAGTACCTCACCGCTTGGAGCAATCTTGACGATAGATTGACCCGCGTACATCGCAACCCAATAGTTACCATCCACATCAACGCTTGCGCCATCTGGGCGGCCGTTGTAGTCGGTTAAGTCGCAGTGCAGTTGCTGCTCACCGTATTGACCCGTGTTTGCATCATAGCTGTGCTTGAAGACTTTACTTGAGCCAGTGTCTGCCCAATATAACCATTGGCCGTCTGGAGAAAATGCCAGACCGTTACACGTCCACGCAAACATAGGTAGTGCTTCGATAGTGCCGTCTAGGTGTAGCTGATGGAACTGACCTTGGTCACCCTCTTTTGCACCATTACGAGTACCAGCAATAAAACGTCCACCTGGCGCACCGCGGCCGTCGTTGTAGCGCATACGTGGAAATTCTGAAACCAGTGGTGCCAACGGGGTCATCTCAGCATTCCAGTCTTGAATGTGGTACATGCCAGATTTAAGCGCAACCACAAAGCCTTGCTCGCCATGCGGAGCAAAACAGCCTAGCTTGTCACCAAACTCACGCTTTTCACTCACGCCATCTTTGTGACGCCAAAGCTCCCCTTCACAGATGTTGACCCACATCCACGACTCTGTACGCCAATCCCAGCGTGGGCATTCTGCTAAATCAAACTCTAGATCGACGAACTTTTCAAACTGTAGAGACTGTGCCACGTTGATGTCCTTTTTATACTTGTTTCTATTGATAAGGTACCCAGCCAGATTCGCGAGCATCTAGCATGGAATTTATGGCCACTGTTGTAACAAAATCAGTGCTTAGGTGCTAGCACTGATTTGTGTTTTAACGCGATAAACCTTTGCTAAAGGTAAGAGCTGAAGCTTCGCTTCGTTAGTCTTGCCCATCCCCAGCCAGTTTGAGCGTTGCTGGTGCTTGCGTAAGACTGTCGGGATTGAGGTAGGTCGTCGTCGAAGGGAAAGCAAACTCCGCACCATGCTCATCAATCACGCGATTAATTTCCATCAACAGCTCTTGCTGAGTATTGAGAAAATCCTCCCTATCACGAGTATCGATATGAGCAAACACATCAATGTCTAAGCTGTAATCACTGAACGAAGAGAAATGAACCTAAGCGGCGATGCCAAGACTCTAGGATGCTGTGCTAAAAACTCTCGAATGTCTCGAGTCACCGCAACCATAGTCTCCATTGGCGTTTCATAGCGCAGCCCAAGTTTGACTAAAAATGGATAGCGATCTCGACGACTAAAATTGGTAATTTGCATCTTAACAACATCGCCATTGGAGATGGTGATCAAAGTACGGTCTTTGGCACGAATCCGGGTAGAACGCACCCCAATTTGTTCGACCACACCGGACACACTGCCGACTGAGCAAAAATCCCCTACCGACAATGATTTATCCATAAACATGATCACGCCACCAATCAGGTTCTCCATCGTGGGGCGGATCGCAAGCGCTATCGCCATTCCACCCAAACTAAGCCCGGTAACAATACCGTATACCGGCACCCCCAATCGATGCAGACCATATCCAACGACGCAAACAGCGCAAAAGCTACCAGCTAAGGTACCCATGATCTGCGCCAGGCTTTTTTTAAGACCCGTATTGATTCGCTGACCTACCATTAACCAGCGACAACACGACGCCCCTAGTAAATAGGCAGCTTGTGCGATGAGTGGCCAAAACATTAGCTCACCGATCATATTTAGGGTTGTCATCAACGTACCAGTCAAGTTGAGTTGATAATCCGCTGTCCAATCAAATACAAATAACCCAAGCGCCATGAGAACAGGTTTTAGCAGCACATGCTCAATCTTTTGGTAAACCCAATAGGCATAACACACCAACACAAATACCAGCAAAATCAGTGCGACCCATTGCCACACAGCTTGATCGCCAAACTCAATCATCATCTGTTCTGGCATCGCATCAATGACTGCAAACCATGGAGGGGGTATTAAGCGCCCTGCACTTAGTGAGTAGTATTCATAGTAATCGGGCGAGGCTTGAATGTTGGAAGGTAGATGACTCACCAAGCGGTAGAAACTATGCAAATGTTCGACGGTCTCGCTTGAAAACTGATACTGGCCTGAAGGCTGCTTGACGATATCAATACTCGTATTCGGTACTGTCCAACGCTCAACGTCTGTAATATTTGGAATAGCGCTTGTATCGAAAGGAGGTACACGGTCGAGCACCTCTTTAAGCAACATGACTGACTCGATTGCCACACGATTTTGACTCGAGGCCGACACTTGCGATAAATCAAACGTCAGTGAGGCTCGCTCAAAAGAAGAGTCGATAACGTGGCGCTGAGAGTCTGACACATTAGACAAGTCACGATAAACGATTCCCAACTCCCTATTCGCCTGTGTCACGGCCTCTATGTAGCTTTGGTAAGTTTGTTTTGGGGTGCTGGTATCAGGCGGTGCAAGTGGGAACCTCTCCTGCGCAGTTGCCCAACAAGCCATAACGGTAAACATCATTACCGCAGCTCGTTTCAACCCTATTTTCATCATCCTAGCCCTTTTAATTGTTATTCATTGATTAGCATAGGATAGATTGAAAAACTGAGGTAAGCTGCCTTATCTTTTGCCAACTATTCAGCCAGCTATGACCATAAAAACATTAGATTCAACCGTCGTCTATCAAAACCCTTGGATGTCAGTTCGCGAGGACAAAATCGAACGTGAAAGTGGTAACCAAGGTATCTACGGTGTTGTCGACAAGCCTGATTGTGCTGTGATCATTGCGATCGATAACGGCGTTATTCATCTGGTTCAGCAATATCGATACGCTGTCAGCGAAACCTTTTGGGAACTGCCGCAAGGTGCATGGGAGTCCAACCCAAATGCGAGTCATTTATCTCTCGCAAAAGGTGAACTACAAGAGGAAACCGGTCTCATCGCTGGCTCTATGACCTATGTTGGAAAGCAGTTCATCGCCTATGGATTTCTAAACCAAACTTGTCATATCTATCTCGCAACCGACTTAACCCAAGGAGAGCCAAGCCACGACAGTGAAGAAGAAGACCTCATCGCGGGTGAATTTACGGTTGCTGAATTTGAACGCATGATCATTGACGGAGAGATCCAAGATGTGGTGACGACCGCAGCGTGGGGATTAGCAAAACTCAAAGGAATGATCTAGAGCGCAGAATTCTTCGGCTAGCAGTCGAATGCAAACCTCATATCTAGAATAAACGATCCATGTCTCAGTTTTTAAAAACATGTTCGACTTTACAACATAGTGTACCAGTATAAACCAACACGCAGATGAAACTTAATGCACAAGGAAGCAGCATGGATCCACTCACTCTCCAAGAAACCCTAATCACCACCATACGGCAGCTGGAACGCTTTAAACCGAATATCAGACTTAGCGAAGAGGCCTATGATCTGGAGTCCGCCCTCAACAAACTCACCGAGCAGTTATTTAGCCTTCAGTCGCTCAACGCTCTTAAGGGTTCGGAAAGCGACATTTCGCTGTCCATTGAATTGCTCAAATCACTTTCAGACAAAGCAAATAACTCAATTGAGCAGGGTATCGGCCTTGATGATCCTAGGTTAATCATTGACGAGTCTTTGCGGGTAAACTCTCAGCTGTCGAAGATAACACTTGGTGAAATGCACGCTCATTAACCATTCGAAAATTCAATACGTAGAGCGAGCAACCAATAGTCATGGTAATACTTAAATGCATAAAGAATACATAACGCTATGTTTTAAAACACTTATATTGATATCGTTTAATTCTTAAACGCCATATTACCTATTGATTTACATCATACTTCTCATTAAATGCTCATGTTAGCTTACCGCCATTATATTCATCATGACGAATAGCAAGGAGCATTCAAATGAGCAGTACTATTATCCTTCCATCGACCAACTTGTTAGGAAAAGAGTGTCTAGACAAAGCACTGGATATTATCCAGCAACAGGGATTCACAAAAGCACTCGTCGTAACCGACGCGGTTTTGAATCAAATAGGCCTTGTCGCTCAAATTACAAAAAAACTCGACGATCGTCAGATCGCATCTGCTGTCTATGATGGAACCCAACCCAACCCTACTATTCAAAATGTCGAAGCGGGTCTTGAGGTCTTAACGGATGAAGGCTGTGATTTAATTTTATCGGTTGGTGGGGGCTCACCACACGACTGCGCGAAAGGCATTGCACTTGTCGCAACCAATGGCGGCAAAATCACAGACTACGAGGGCATCAACAAAGCGACGCTCGCTCCATTCCCACTCATCTCTATCAACACCACGGCAGGTACAGCATCTGAAATGACCATGTTCAGTGTGATCACCGATGAAGAAAGACAGATCAAGATGGCGATTGTGGATCAAAAAGTCACGCCACTGATTTCCGTTAACGATCCTAACCTGATGCTCGCGATGCCAAGTTCACTCACTGCAGCAACCGGTATGGATGCACTGACTCACGCGATCGAGGCTTATGTTTCAATTGCGGCAAATCCAATCACAGATACTGTGGCACTCAAAGCGATTGAGATGATCACTGCGCACCTACCAACCTGTGTTACTGACGGTGAAAACATCGAAGCTCGTGAGCAAATGGCGTATGCTCAGTTTATGGCGGGAATGGCATTCAACAACGCTCTCCTTGGCTATGTTCATGCAATGGCACACCAGCTTGGTGCTACGTATCACCTACCGCACGGTGTTTGTAATGCCGTATTGCTACCACATGTACAACGTTTCAATGCCAGTGCCAACCCAGTCAAGTTTGCTGATATTGCCAAAGCGATGGGTAAAGATACGTCTGGTTTGAGTGCTGAACAAGCCGCACAGCTTGCGATTGAAGCGATGGAAGAGCTATCAAACAAGGTAGGTATTCCTGCCACCCTTAAAGAGCTGGGTGTAAAAACAGAAGACATTGCCAAACTTGCTGAAAGTGCATTAGAAGACGTGTGCTGTATGACGAACCCTCGTCAAGCAAGCCAGGCGGAAATAGAAGGAATCTTTGAAGCTGCAATGTAATCTCTTCTTTCATTATTTCCAAGTCAGGTAGCACCAGTCTGCCTGACTTTTACATTGTAAACTTACCAAACGACTCTCTGAAATCCGCATCTTTATTGAACGATATTTAACCGTTTATCTAACCCCTACCGTACAAGTTTGTCATTGATTCCTTCTAAACAAACCTAATCGGGGCAATGATGGAGACGCGCGATGAATACCAAGATAAGCACACTGGAACAATACGCCCAATTTGACAAATTAGTCATTCACTCGTTGGAAATGTCACTTTACCAAGCTTCAGTGGTACTGGACGGCGAGGAGCATTACGTCACCCACGATAATGGATCGCTGCTACGCGCGCACAACGTGGTGGACATGCGCCGTCTTTGTCAAAACCTCTCTGCAAAGGAAGTCGTTCTAAGGCAAGACAGCGCTTATGATGAAATGGTAGGCAGCCCGATCAAGCACGGTCAAAACACCCTTGAAGTACCTCTCGGGCGTCTCGACTCCGTTATGTAGAGATTAAGACAACAAGCCTATTTAAACGGCACCATGCGTTCTCGCTCGTTTCACCCCATCCAGTGCGAGAACGGAGAGTGCCATCATCACCAGTACGTAAGTTGGCATGTCTGCAGCCTCTAAGCGCTCGCCAAGCAGCAATCCAACTGCAAACACTAATACAGGCTCGACATATCCTAGTAAACCAAACAAGGACATCGGTAGTGACTGCGACGCGTAGAGAAATAGCAACATAGGTACTGCGCCAGCAACCGCGAGACCAAGATAGTACAACCAACTTGTTACTGGTATGGCTTGAATCGTCTCTACAGGTAATAGATAGAACATTGCAAAAAATGTAAGCGGCAACAAAAACACATTGTCGAGCGTAAAGCCAACGTCACTCGAAACATCCAATGTTTTGCGATGGATAAAGTAGATCGGGTACCCCAAAGCAATCAGCAGTACAATCCACGATAGACCTTCAGCCATCACATAGGCATAGCCGACACCAATGGCCGCCAAACAACAAGCGAGCAATTGCAGTCGTGACAATGAATCGCCATAGACAAACTTACCCACGACAACCAACACCAGAGGTAAAGTGAAATAGCCTAGTGCAACAGACAGTGTCTCTCCGTACAAAGGCGCCCAAACAAATACCAGTATTGGGGTGCAACGAGCAGCGCCGATACTAAATAGCGATGCCATAACCGTGTTTGCTTGAATGCTTGCCAAAACTGACGAATACGACCCGTTATGACAAGGATGACCATCATGAGTCCTGCACTCCACGTTACTCGCTGTGCAGCTACCCAGTGCCCTTCACCACCACTCACCTTGAACGCACCGAGATCCGGTTGAAACTGCACATAAAGTGGCAACAAGCCAAAAAGGCAAGAAGCTAAAATTGAGGCAACAACCCCTTTTGAGGTCTGAGAAAGATCATGAAATCGGCGCAGCATTGTTACCATCACCCCTAATACGAAATGTGCGCACATTATCGCACTTCTATTCTCTGGAATACTTTTTTTTCATAGAAAACGTGAATAGACAAAACTCAGCTATCTGATGACGTTCATTCGTGTTTGCCACCAATCGCACCCCACTAGAGCAAACCACCTAATAAGACAATACAACCTATTCGAATAGCAATTGGATAATGACATTCGATGGGCGGTTCTTGCTATTTAAATGCTCGAACGCTGACAAAGATGACGTTAATATGCCGCTATAATTGGAAAAATTGCAGGGAGCACTTTACAACAGCCACTTCTAAATCGTTATAAGTATGAAATATATATATAGTTCCACTTCTATTCTTCTTCTTGCTAGTGCTCTATTGAGCAGCACTTCCCTCCAAGCCGGCGTGATGGACAACTTCATTGACCCAAAAGACGGACGACTGGATGGCAGTCAGTTCATTCTCGATAATGCTGTCGGTTTTCTTCCCGTGCCATTAACGGTTACCGACCCTGCCGTTGGTGTTGGTGGCGGAGCAGCATTGCTATTTTTTCACGAATCCGAAGAACGTAAACAAAAACGTCTTGCCGGAGAGGAAGTGAAAGACATTCCTGCTAGTACATCGGGCTCATGGCTCTGGGTACTAATAATGGAAGTCAACTCTATGGTGGTTTCCACTATGGTAACTGGATGAATGATCGCGTTAGATATTTAGGTGGTTTGTTTGGTGCTAAGTTCAACCTCAAATTCCACAATGAACTTCTGCCTAATCCATTAGATCTGAGCATCCGCGGGATGTACTTCTTTCAAGAGCTAGATGTTCGCCTCGGTGATTCCGACTTTTTCATCGGCGGGGTATACAGTTACATGTCTTCAGATACAAAACTTGAAGGCCTTGACCAAGCCTCCAAAGATGGTCGCCTCGGCTGGCGAGTAATGTATGACACTCGCAACAACCAGTTTTCACCACGAGAAGGCACCAAAGCTGGCTTGAAAGTCGATTATCACCGCAAAGCCTTTGGTGGCCAATTCGACTACCAAAAATACAATGCCTATGCTCAACACTATACCCGTCTATCCAAGGACTGGGGGCTTGGCGTACGCGGTGATGTTAAGTCAATTTCAGATAACGTCGAGTTTCCTGCCTCTATTTATGCTCGACCGTACGTTGAAATGCGTGGTATCGCAGCAATGCGTTATCAAGCTGACAATACAGCATTGGGCGAATTAGAACTCAGCTACGATATTGACGAACGCTGGACAATACTGGGCTTCGTCGGTGCAGGAACGGCGTTTAACCACGATGAAAGCATTGCTAAAAGTCAGGTTTACTATACTCACGGTGGCGGTTTCCGCTATCTCATCGCTCGCCAACTAGGTATGCGTGTGGGTATCGATGTGGCCAAAGGTCCTGAAGAATGGACGACCTATATCCAATTTGGTAGCGCTTGGAACTAATTATTACCACCGCGACACGATGTTGCACGCCGATCGTGCAACATCCATTGCGTCTCTAGTATTCAAAGCACCTTTCAACGTTTTGCTCAGGCTTACGGCGTCGGCTTCTTCATCCAATATACCGACAAAGTCACCAAGCACAATCCAACAAAATGATACACAGTGAACGCCTCGGACAACACGAATACGGCCATAATAGCCGTTACACCAGGGCCAATATTCGAAGTGATACTCAGCTCTGTCGCGGTTAAGCGAGCCATGCCCGCTGCGACAAAATAAGACGGTAATACAGTACAGAAAATCCCCAGTAAAACACCAAGCACGACAAGTTCAAATGACCAGTTGCTCAGCGATGCAGAAGAGAGAGCAAGTTGGATAAGAATTGCAACACCAGCACTTCCCATACCAATACTAGTAAATAGCTCGCTGCCCATCTTGCCAATAATACTTTTACTCAGCATTAGATAGATGGCAAAAATAAACGCGGATGCGATAGCCAAGCCGCTCCCCTTCCAAATCTCGCTACCCAAAGATTGAACATCATGAAACAAGATGGCCGCAATTCCTAAATACCCCAAAGCAACCGCGTGTACGACATTACGCGTGGGTCGCTGACCAAGGCACAGCCAACTCAGCAACACGACAAAACTTGGGAACAAGAAAATCAGTAACCTCTCTAGCTGAGCACTAATATAGGCCAGTGCTGCAATGTCCAAAAAGCTCGCGACGTAGTAGCCGAGGATGCCAACGAGTGCCGCTTGCCAACCATGGTGACGCACCAGTGAACGCTTTTGACCATCCCGGCACAGCAAACACAACACGATGAAGTAAAAGGGTAATGAACACAGTGCACGAAGCGACATAATGGCCGTCGCATCGCCACCATATTGATAGGCTATTTTGATGAAAATCGGTTTGATAGAAAAAAGTGCGGTACCGACTAACGCGTATACTAATCCCTGAACTTGCTGCTTTTTGTCCTGATGAGCGATGTGTGTCCTTGAATTCATTCTCGTTCCTTTTTAACTTTGGGCTACGAGAATGAAGGTGCGATTCTGGCTACAATCAACTCGTAGCCAGGCACAGGGGATCCTACCGAGCTACAGGCATAGTGAGTGTGAGCCAGAGGTAAGAAACTGTGTGATGCATAAATAACCTTTTTGATGAAATTTCAGGCTACAAGAAGCTAGCCTGATATGCAACTAACGATTTGTTAGTTACTCCAATCCTTTAGATAGTTAAATCAGCTCGGTATTGGTTCAACTAGACGCGTAAATCACGCAAATAACAACAGAGCCACTGAATAGCAGGATCGTTGATCGCCGCTCGATTCCAGACAACACTGTAAGCCACTTTGCCATATTCAAACGGTAAAGATTTTACCGTCAATCCCTTCGCTTGGCTGGCGACATCAGCCCATTGTTTTGAACAGGTAAACAGTAACTCCGACTGGTGACACATGACTGCTGCGGCGCCAAAATCAGGCACAATCATTTTCACATCGCGAATACCGTGTTGCTGCCTAAGCGTTTGTTCAAAGTAAGGACGGCTCAGTTCGGACTCAGCAATGCCAATGTGCTGACTATTGAGGTAATGCTCTATCGTTAGATCTACCTCTGCTAATGGGTGGTCAGGTGACATCAAACACACCAACTCATCCTCAAGGACAACTTCCCATACCAACTCTTTGGTGTTAGTCGGTGGCTGACTGACATCGTGTGGCAAGATAATGAAATCCACTTGCCCACTATGAAGTGCACCAAAGCCAAATTTCGCCTTAGTCATGATATTTAGCTTAGCTTTGGGCGTGAGCTCGGTCGTCAGTTTCGCCAGCGGTTTAGCAAACAGTTCAAACGTACTTTCACGCATTGATAGGCTAAAACGGCCTTCAAATACTTGTGGCTCAAAACGAGCTTGGTTCAGCAGGCCATTCATACTCGCTAACATTGAATGTACGAGCGGTGCGATCTCAACAGCGTAAAGCGTTGGAGTTAACGAAGTGCCATCTCTAAAAAACAGCTCATCATCAAGAATATCGCGTAACTGAGTAATAGTTTTACTTACGCTAGAGGGGGTAACGGAAAGTAGCTCTGCCGTTTTAGTCACGTTGCAGGTATCTAGCATCACATGCAGCGCCAATAAATGTTTAAACCCGACTCGATTGAGTCCTTCAATATCCATCTATGTTAATCCATCAAATTGTCTGTTAGTCGCTCACAAATCCGTTTGAGCACCATCGCCTCCTCTGGGTCGAGTTTGGCTTTACAAGCAATCGCTCCAGGTATCGACATCGCTTTCTCGCGAAGCGCGTTGCCCTGCTCGGTAACAAAAATCATACGAGCACGCTCGTCGGACTCACTGCGCTTACGCTCCACCAAGCCCTTTTGTTCTAAGCGTTTAAGCAGCGGCGTAAGTGTGCCGGAATCGAGTTTCAATTCTGCCCCGATATCTTTGACATTCATAGGCGCTTGTTTCCAAAGTACCAACATCGTCATGTATTGCAGATAAGTGAGGTCGACTTGCTCAAGAATTGGCCGATAGGCACGAGTCAGTGCATTGCTAGCACTGTACAGTGCGAAACAAACTTGCTTGTCTAAATCTAAGGCTTCAGGCTATCTAACTTCATAATTGGCCACTCGAGTAAATTAAGTTGTGCACAATATACTTGCAATCATCTAACTTTAACAATATAGTTAGCGCGCAACCTAATTTTACACAATTAAAAACAGCGAAAGGATTAACCTATGTCAGCACTTTACTCTACTTCAGCAACTGCAATCGCCGGCCGCAATGGACAAGTATCAACAGATGATGGCTTGCTCGATCTTGCGCTTTCTTATCCAGAAGAGCTAGGTGGAACTGGCACTGCAACCAACCCTGAACAGCTTTTTGCAGCAGGTTACTCAGCGTGTTTTTCTAATGCCATTCTTCATGTCGCTCAGCAGCAGAAACTAGCAGTAAAACAAGCACCAACAAAAGCAACGGTCGCACTAAAGGCCAATGAACATGGTGGGTTTGTTCTTGATGTCGCTCTGGATGTGACTTTAGATATGGATGATACCGCAGCGCTAGAACTGGTTCGTGTCGCGCACCAAGTTTGCCCATACTCGAACGCACTGCGTGGCAACGTCGACGTTGCTGTTACTGCTAATGGTCAAGCGATCTAGCCAAAGGTTTGGGCAGGTGCTCTCTGCCCAACTCTCGAACCTCTTCGACTATTCCTTCAAGTTCCTCTCGCTACACACCCCAAATTTGCCCTTTATTTTCTGTTGAAAATTTTTCTTGTTAAAAAAGCACTAGCCGTTAACAAACTTTCAACACCAATGGCAAAAGGCGATCCCGATCAAGAAAAAAACGAAAAATTCACAGAAAAGTAATAGCCGTGTCGAAAAACTTTTTTTATAATGCGAATTAATGTTTCAGAACACACTAAATTCTTTTATTAGGGGATCAACATGAGACTTATTCCATTACAGAACGCAGAACAAGTAGGTAAATGGGCTGCTCGCCACATCGTTGAGCGTATCAACGCTTTCAAACCGACAGCAGAAAAGCCGTTTGTTTTGGGTCTACCTACTGGTGGTACGCCTCTTTCAACGTACAAAGCACTTATCGCTATGCACAAAGCAGGTGAAGTAAGCTTCAAACACGTTGTAACGTTCAACATGGATGAGTACGTAGGTATTGACCCAGAGCACCCAGAGTCATACCGCTCTTTCATGTACAACAACTTCTTCAACCACGTTGATATCCAAGAAGAAAACATCAACCTTCTTGACGGTCTAGCGGACGATATCGACGCACACTGTGCAGCATACGAAGAAAAAATCCGTTCTTACGGCAAGATCAACCTATTCATGGGCGGCATCGGTATCGATGGTCACATCGCGTTCAACGAGCCTGGTTCATCTCTAAACTCTCGTACTCGTATCAAGACATTGACAGAAGACACGCGTATCGCAAACTCTCGTTTCTTCGACAACGACATCAACCAAGTACCTAAATACGCGCTAACCATCGGTGTTGCAACTCTACTAGACGCAGAAGAAGTGATGATCCTAACTATGGGTCACAACAAAGCTCAAGCTCTTCAAATGGCAGTAGAAGGCTCTGTAAACCACATGTGGACAGTGACTGCACTACAAATGCACTCTAAAGCAATCATCGTTGCTGACGATGCTGCTCAACAAGAGCTAAAAGTGAAAACAGTTCGCTACTTCAACGAGCTTGAAGTTGAGAACATCAAAGGTCTATAAGCTTTTATAAGCCTTCAGGTACAAGGTAGCGGAACTTTTTCTCTACCTTGTGTCTAACAAATTGTTACCTCTTTGCTTTTAGAGCAAGGGCAACAAAAGCGATGGAAACGCACAGTATTCCAAAGCTCCGTATAAGTCGGGCTTATATGCCAAGCTAAGCCCGACTTTCTCTCGCGATTTCTCTTCGCGACTTACCTACTCCCCGTCACTCACCGCATTTAAGCAAGCCTTATAACAACAAGACTGCCCCAAGTAGTACAACTCTCGTAACACTGATCCACAGCTACATTGAGTATGACTGCGCATTCTCTCTATGAATGCTTGAAAACCCACTCTGCTCCTGACACACTCTCACGCTATCTTCCCACTTTGTGATAAATCCAAAGCTTCTATGATGCCGAATACTCCGACCGCGAACCCCATCACGCCCAATGAACTGCTGAAATCTCTATTTGGTTACGATAATTTTCGTCATCAGCAAGCAGACATTATCGACTCGTTGATGTCGGGGAATGATGTACTGACCTTAATGCCAACCGGCGGCGGTAAATCTATTTGTTATCAAATTCCGGCTATTCTGAGACGCGGTGTCGGTGTTGTGGTTTCTCCACTTATCGCCTTGATGCAAGACCAAGTCGACGCGCTACACCAAGTTGGCGTTCGTGCTGCTTACCTCAACTCAACTCTGAGCCCGTACGATCAACAAGTTGTGGAGGAGCAAGTACTCACCGGTGACATCCAAATCCTATATGTCGCACCTGAGCGACTATTAATGGAGAAGACACTGCGTTTGTTGGAGCAATCGAGCCTGTCACTCTTTGCTATTGATGAAGCACACTGTGTAAGCCAATGGGGTCACGACTTTCGTCCAGAGTATCAGCAGCTGAGTGTGCTCAAGCAGCGCTTTCCTAGCGTGCCGAGAATCGCGCTCACCGCTACCGCCGATCTTAAAACACGCGAGGAGATCATCGCTCAATTAGCACTTGAGCACGCCGATGTTTATGTTCACAGCTTTGATCGCCCTAACATCACTTACTACGTCTCCGACCTTGGCAATACAAAACAAGAGCTATGGCGCTTTATCGATACTCATCATCAAGATGATGCCGGCATTGTCTATTGCCTATCGCGTAAAAAAGTGGAAGAGACAGCACAGTGGCTATGTGACATGGGCAAAACTGCTTTGCCTTACCATGCAGGGCTATCAAGTGAACAGCGAGCTAATCATCAGCGCCGCTTTTTAAGTGAAGACGGCATCATCGTCGTCGCAACCATCGCATTTGGGATGGGGATTGATAAGCCCGATGTTCGATTTGTGGCGCATTTGAGCTTACCAAAAAGTATCGAAGCCTATTACCAAGAAACAGGCCGTGCAGGACGTGATGGCATGCCTGCAAATGCTTGGATGAGTTTTGGCATGCAAGACATGGTGCTACAACGACAAATGGTGCAAAACTCCGAAGGTGCGGAGCAATATAAGCGCGTCTCCATTCAAAAGCTCAATCGACTACTCGGCTATTGTGATTTGGCTACTTGCCGTCGCCAATCTCTACTCGCCTACTTTGGTGAAACGCTATCAAAGCCCTGCGGCAACTGCGATAACTGCCTCACCCCACCAGAAACCTGGGATGGCTTACAAGCGACGCAGAAGGCTCTTTCCACTGTGTATAGAACCGGTCAGCGGTTTGGTGTGAGCTACTTAGTCAACATTCTCTTAGGTAAAGCCGACAGTCGAATCACCCAAAACCAACACGATACCCTTTCTACATTTGGTATTGGTGGCGACCTTTCTGCTAAAGAGTGGCAGGGAGTATTTCGCCAACTGCTCGCCATGAACCTTCTGGAGGTGCACGGTGAACACGGCAGCTTACAGCTTACTGAGTTGTGCCGTCCTTACCTGAAAGGTGAGCAGCCCATCGAACTTCGTAAACTGCGAGTCTCGAAAAAAGCGGCGAAAGGCGCGAAGAAGAAAAACTCTGGCACATTGTCTACTGCCGATATGCCGCAGTATGAAAAGCTTCGCGAGGTTCGTGCAGAGCTAGCTAAGCAGCAATCAGTGCCGGCTTACATGATTTGTCACGATGCGACGCTGGAATCACTCGCTAGTGTGCGCCCGCACACCCTCGATGAACTTTCAACAATATCAGGTTTTGGTGAAGTTAAGATCGAGAAATACGGCGATGCTTTTATCGCCGCTATTGAGCCTAAATCCGAAGCCGAAAAGCAGTTATCAGATACCGAACTTGAGTCTCTGAGGCTTCTTAACAAAGGGTTTGCCGTTGAAGACATCGCAAATGAACGCGGACTGAAGGCAACAACAATCATGTCTCATCTTGCTCAAGCCATAGAGTTAAACGCCTGCGAGTTAAACAGCGTGGTCTCTTTAAGCAAAGAGGAGTTCAAAGCAATTACACAGCAAGCAATAGCGCTTGATTCTCTAGCACAGCAGACCATCAAGCCGCTATTCGAGCACTTTGAGCAGCAATACGACTACGGCACACTAAAATGTGTACTCGCGAAAATGGCTTCACAAAGCCAATAAAAATGGAATATCAGATTGCATCGTTGACGATGTGTTTACCACTTTAGGCTAGTATTGCCATCGAGGTGATGAATATATGATCACAACATTGCTACAGGAAAGTAGCTAAAGGGATATTTGAGATTGTAGCGCATGGGAGACTCAGCTCCCGAGTTTACGATTACTATCTTTGACGCCAAGACCGCTTGTCTTGGCGTTTTTTTTGTCTGTAGAAAGTTGTCGCAGCTCAACGGTCCGTGGTTACCGAATAGCAAGTTTTAAAAGTGAGCGCACGAATATCCTGCGAGCAATATACCTATGCGAACTACAAAAACCTGATTTTGTCGCAAATTAGAAATCAACCACATGAACTTCTCACCACCAGTTTAGGTGGGAACACCACGCTTTTGTAGGGCTGTTTGTCGCCCTCCATGCGAGACAGAATGATCTCTCCCGCCGCTCGGCCAATTTCTCGCGCTGAAACAGAGATGGAAGTCAGCGCTGGATTGGTATCCGCGGATTCTGCCACATCATCAAAACCCACAACCGCTATGTCTTTGCCTACGGTTTTACCGAGATCTTTAATGGCTCGCATTACACCAAAAGCAACGATATCCTGGTAGCCAATAATAGCGGTAATTTCTGGGTGCTGCTCCAGTAATTCTCTTGTTACCTTAGCACCCTCGGAACGACTCGCTGAGCAGCTTCGAATGTATCGCTCATTGAATGGAATCCCATGTTCCATTAACTTTGACATATACCCCCCAAGACGATGGGAACGCGTCTTAGAGATCTCCAGTCCACCAACGAACGCAATATGTTTGTGACCTTTTTTGATTAGGTGTTCCGTTGCTAACTGCAAACCCATAAAGTTATTGGTGCCAACGAAATCAAATTGATCCTCTCCAATAGGCCGAACAGCCAATACGATCGGAAACCCTCGGCTTTGTACTGTCTCCAAAAAGTCCAAATTCGTTTCCATCGCAGGCACATCACTACACCACCAGCGTTCTGACTCAACAGCGAATCTATGAACTTGCTTTGACGTTCAACGCTCTCTTCAGCATTAGCGAGAAACAGTAGCGAATCTTGCTCTTCAAGATAATGGCTAAGACCTGCGATCATTTCAGAGAAAAAGGGGTTGGTGATATCAGGTGTAACGAGCCCGACTAGATTACTGCGCTTATGCCGCAAGTTTGCCGCCGCTTGATTGTAAACATAACCAAGCTCCTTAACCGCCTCTAATACCCGCTCACGCGTGGCCGACGAGATTCGCCCTTTGTTAGTCAATACCATGGACACTGTCGCGGTGGAAACACCACAATGCTTAGCCACGTCCGCAATGGTTGCTTTGGCCATGTTGAGCTCCAGTAAATGAAATTAGCACCAGTTATAGCGACTTTCTTTTGTGATTAAAACAAGGTTAATCGATTAACCTAATCGACTGTCATTTATCGTCATGATTATGTGATTAACTACAAAATTGCCTCACCAATTATTGGTTAACAACTGCTAAATGAGTGGTTAACCGCGTTAACCAGTTTGTTGGTTGATTAACTGAGTGATTAGACTGTAGTCAAATGATTAACTCAAGGTGATGTATGAAGTACCTATCTGGTCAATCCAATTATGACAAGTTTCCAAATGTAGAAGTGAAGGGCTTTGACCACGCTGCCGTTCGCGGTTGGGATAGTATCGTTGAGACAATTGAACAACGTATTCAGAACCAAGATAAACATATTTTGGTGATCGACACCTATCATGGTGTCAATCACAACGAACTTCTCGACCAGCTTGTAGCACCGCTCTCCCCCTCTCTTGTAGTGTCAATGGACGATGCGAAATACTCCGAAGAACACATCTTCGCCATGTTGGAGCGCAACATTACCGATGACCGAGTATTTGGCGTCATTGCACCACACAAGCTGGACGAGTTTTTTGACCGCGAGAAGCTTCAAAGTTTAAAACAAACCGTTAGCGATGCGAGTTCTGGTTTGATCGTTGTTATTGGCCATGGTGCTAGACTGGTCGCCGATGGCGATACCTTTGTTTACGCTGATTTAGCTCGTTGGGAAATTCAGCAACGCTTCCGCCGTGGCGAGCTTGGCAACTGGGGAGCAGAAAACTATAACGAAGACGTCCTACGTAAATACAAGCGTTCCTTCTTTATTGAATGGCGTGTCTTCGACCGCTATAAAACCAAACTGCTTTCAGAAGTTGATTTTCTCTTAGACACCAACACCGCTTTTGACCCTAAGATGGTCTCGGGCGCTGCGTTTAACGCAGGCTTACAACAAGCGACAACTCAACCATTTAGACTGGTACCTTCTTTGACCCTGGCGTCTGGGGCGGTCAATGGATGAAAGAAGTCTGCGACCTCGACCAAGACAAGCCCAACTATGCATGGTGTTTTGACTGCGTTCCTGAAGAAAACAGCCTACTGCTTAAGTACGGCGACGTTGTGGTCGAAATTCCATCGCAAGACTTGGTATTAACCCAACCGCGCGATTTATTGGGCGACAGTGTTCATGCTCGCTTTGGCGCCGAGTTCCCTATTCGATTCGACTTCCTCGATACCATGCAAGGTCAACATCTAAGTCTGCAAGTGCATCCTCTAACAGAGTACATTCAGAACGAGTTTGGGATGCACTATACCCAAGACGAGAGCTATTACATGTTAGACGCTGGAGAAAAGGCCAGTGTGTACCTTGGCACTAAGTCTGGCATCAACCCAGATGAAATGATGGATGATTTATATGCAGCGCAGCGCGGCGAAAAGTCATTTGACGATGAGCGCTTTATCAATCAATTCCCAGCGAAAAAGCACGACCATTTCTTAATCCCTGCGGGCACTATTCACTGCTCTGGGTCAGATTCTATGGTGCTTGAAATCAGTGCGACCCCCTACATCTTCACGTTCAAGCTGTGGGATTGGGACCGTCTAGGGTTAGACGGTCTGCCACGACCAGTGCACTTAGATCACGGCAAAGAAGTCATTCAATGGGAACGCAACACAGAATGGTGCCAGGAACATTT
Source organism: Vibrio maritimus (assembly GCA_000755425.1). Classification (GTDB taxonomy): domain Bacteria; phylum Pseudomonadota; class Gammaproteobacteria; order Enterobacterales; family Vibrionaceae; genus Vibrio; species Vibrio maritimus_A. The sequence continues at coordinate 86,061 of BBMT01000001.1, read as the reverse complement.
AGTTAACGCTATAACACCAATCGCAGAAGGCGAAGGCTGGAGAGAAGAGAAAACGGGCCTGCATGAGCGTGAGTTTATCGAAACCCGACGCCACTGGTTCAGCAAACCCGTTCTTCATAAAACTGAGGGAACCGTCAATGTTCTGAACTTAGTAGAAGGTAAAGAGGCAATTATCTTGAGTCCAGACAATAAATTCGAGCCATTTGTTGTTCATTATGCCGAAACCTTCGTTATCCCAGCTCACGTAGACGCTTATGTCATTCAACCATATGGCGAAAGCGAAGGACAAGAAATTGCCACTATTAAAGCGTTCGTAAGAGGTTAATCATGCTCCATTTTATCGTAGCCAGTCACGGTCCATTAGCCACTGCACTTATCAGCAGTGCCAACATGGTATTTGGCGAACTCAGTAACACGACTGCGATCTGTCTCACCGAAGAGGGAGGCATCGAGCAATTTAAACGAGACTTCCACCATGAAATCACTGCGATAGCGCCCAATGTCGATGGCATTGTTGTGCTATGCGATTTGGAATGCGGCACACCTTACAACGTTGCTTGCACTTACGCATTCAACCCAGATTTCAATCCAAAGGTTGAAGTCGTTACTGGGGTGAATTTCCCAACACTTTTAATGACGGCAGACTTTGTTGAAGAGATAGATTCTTCATACGTTGCAACAACCTTGCAGCAAGAAGCTCTAAAAACGGTTGTCGTTGCCAAGCCAGTAGAGCTGGCACAAGAAGACGATTTTTAAGGAGAAACACTATGGCTATTTCATTTGTGCGTATCGACGACCGCGTTATTCATGGACAGTTAATGACTCGTTGGGCGAAAGAACTTCCATGTGATGGCATCGTAGCCATTGACGATGCTGTAGCGGCTGACCCATTGCTTTCACAAGTCATGAAGGGCGCTGTAACCGACGTTAAAGTTTGGCTATTTGACACGGCGACCGCCGTCAGCAAGCTGCCGAAAGTGATCGCTAGTGACAAGAAATATTTCGTCATCGCAAAATCTCCAGTTACGCTGCGCCGTATTCGGGAAGCCGGTATTAGCCTTGAAAATCTCAACAATAAAATCAATGTTGGCCCAATGAGTGCTCGAGAAGGCACAACGACAATTGGCGGCAACCAATGCGTCAACCAAGAAGAAATATCTGCATTTAACTACCTCTCAGATGATGGTCATAACATCGACTTCAGACTAGTTCCTGATGCCAGTTCCTACACCTGGCAAGATGCGCTACAAAAACTGAAATAACAACAAAACAAACTCCACTTTTGATACGACTTTCGCTTCAAAAGTGGGGTGACTAATACGTGAGCTAAAGGATGACATTATGTTTATAGAAGCAGTATTTATCGGGATACTCTGCTATCTCGGTGCCCTCTCCACCCCCTGGTTACTTGGACTAACCGGTGGTTGGTACACTATCACTCGACCACTCGTGTCCGGTATGTTGGTGGGTATCATCTTAGGTGATATTCAAACTGGCATCATGGTTGGTGTGGCGGTGCAAGCCGTTTACATCGCAATGGTAACACCCGGCGGCTCCATGCCAGCCGATCTAAACTTCGTCGCCTACCCTGCTGTAGCGCTGGGCATCATGTCTGGACAGGGCGTGGAAGTCGCGGTTGCTATTGCCGCGACCATCGGTATCGCAGGCACTATCATCTTCAACTTTATGATGGTCATAAACTCCTACTGGAACCATAAAGCAGATTTAGCCATAGAAGCCGGTGATGAGAAAGGCGTGTACATGAACTCAGCCATTTATCCGCAGGTCACCAACTTCTTAATGCGCTTTGTTCCAACCTTTATCGCTGTTTACTTTGGTAATCAATATATTGAAGGCTTTATGGCCAGCCTACCGGATATGGTGATTGACACCATGACGGTTTTGGGTGGCATCTTACCAGCTGTCGGTATCGCTATTCTGTTAAAGCAGATTATCAAAGAATCAACGATGCTGATTTATTTCTTAGTCGGTTTCGTTGGCATCGTATTCCTAAACCTCAACATGGTGGGTTTGGTCATGATTGGCGCACTATTCGCGTTACTTCATTACAACTACAAACCAGAGCCACAAACAGCTAACGCTGCACCAGTTCAACAGGCTGATGATGACGAGGATGAATTCTAATGACTGCACAACACACAAAAATTGGTACTGAGATCGAACCCAAAGTCACACTCGACAAAAAAGATCTGACGAAATGCTGGCGTGCATGGATGATGTACAACCTATCATCGATGAGTTTTGAACGTTTGGAATCATTTGGCTTCTGCCTTGGTATGATGCCTGCTTTGAAAAAGCTCTACCCGAATCAAGAAGACCGAAAAGAAGCGATGAAACGTCATGCTTCATTCTACAATACCGAACCGCAGTTGGGCGCTATCATCAACGGTATGGCTGTAGGTATGGAAGAGAAGAAAGCCAACGGCGAGCCTATTGACGGCGAGACCATTAATACACTCAAAGTCGGTTTGATGGGCCCCGTTGCTGGTATTGGCGACTCCATGATTCCAGGTATGTTAGTACCTATCTTACTCAGTATTGGTATGGCACTAGCCGCTGGCGGTAGTATGTTAGGCCCGATCTTCTACATCGTAGCATTCAACGCCATCGCTATCATCGGCTCTTATCAGTTGTTTATGAAAGGCTACAAAATGGGCGCAGGCTCCGTTGAGATGCTTGTCAGCCACCGTTCAACCAAAATTCGTGAAGCATTGTCGCTATTAGGTGTCTTTGTCATGGGCGGTGTTGCGGCCAGCTACGTCAACCTAGGAACTGGCCTTGAATTCGCAACCAAAGACGGTGTCGACATCAACGTGCAAATGATGCTCGACGGTATCTTCCTAAACTTCTGCCATTAGTAGTCGTGTTGGGCACTTGGTTTGCGATGGCGAAAAAAGGTCTTAGCCCAGTAAAAGCGATGCTCTCGCTAGTGGTTATCTCCTTCATCGGTGTCGCCATCGGTCTCTTCTAATAATTCAATATTTAGGGCACTCATTGAGTGCCCTACTTTTTGGAGCAAGCTATGGACTCCCTAACCTTTCAAATCGCTCGGTGCCAACACTGGCTCACTCAACATGCACTACCTCGATGGCAAAAAACACTATCGAGTCAAAACGGGATCTTTGCCGAAGGCTTACTTTCCGACGGACAAGAGTTTAGTGACGGTTTACTTAGATTTCGCGTGCAGCCACGTCAAGTTTACGTCTTCGCTCACGCCACTGAGCTCGAGCTAATCGACGGACGCACTCAAGTTTTTTCTGCCATTGAACAAGGATTTAAGCACTTTGGCTCACCATCATCCGGTTATCGCTTTGCGCTGTGCGAAAGCAATGACAGCAAAAGTGTGGCGATTAACCTATACGAGCAAGCCTTCGCGCTTCTTGGGTTTGCTTGGCATTACAAACTAGCAGCTGATGAACATTCTCTACACTCAATGGAGGCCATTTACCAACGCATCTCAGCGTATCTTTGGGACACAGCAAAAGGTGGTTTTTTCTGACTGAAGGCAACGCTTCAACAAAGGGCAAAACCCTCACATGCATTTGTTCGAAGCGTTAATGGTCAGCTACGAACATACCGACAATCCCATTTGGCTGGAGCGAGCAACTCAAATCTATCAATTGTTCCAAACTCATTTCATACAACGTGACCATTTAGCAGAGTTCTTTCAGGCCGATTTCTCACTTGACGTGGAAACAGGTACCCATATTGACCCTGGTCATCATTATGAATGGATCTGGTTACTCAGCCATTATCAGAAGCTGACTGGCGTTGACGTCCAAAAGACCATCGACGTGTTGTACCTCTTTGCACAGCAATATGGACACAACGACAACGGTCTTGTTAGAGACGAGATATACGCCAACGGGAAGCCGTTGCGCTCAACATCACGCCTTTGGTGTCAAACCGAATACTTAAAAGCCTGTATTGCACTTTGGGAAAGAGAGCCTAGCGAAACTCGCCGAGCCGCAGTCAGCCAAGCAGTGGAACACATCTTCGTTCATTACTTGAATCCAGCGTTGCCAGGGTTATGGGTCGATCAAGTCGATGGCACGGGTGAACCGTTAAATGAACACTCTCCAGCGAGCAGTTTTTATCATCTATTTCTAGCCTTTTCTGAATTACTCAGAATCGCCAATAAGGATTAACATGCATTTATCTATTCCCCCTAGCATCAATTACTTAACTGGTCAGATTGATGCAGAAAACGTCGTCTGCAAAGAAACGACACTTGGCTCACTTGAAGGTGTATTTGCTGACGAAACCCAACGTTCCGCAAGTGCACAGGACCAAATTATCTACCAGGTGGAAATGCTACCTACCCAGCATGCAGAAGGAGAACTAAACTTTGGTGTCTCACATATTGAGCCCGGTTCTGTAGGTAATGAATTCCATATGACTAGAGGGCACATTCACCAACGCAAAGAGCAAGCGGAGTTCTATTTTGGCTCGCAGGGTGAAGGTTTATTACTCATGCAAACAGAGCAAGGGGAAGTGTCCATTGAGAAAGTATTCCCAGGCAGCGTGCATCATATTCCCGGCTTTGTCGCCCACCGATTGATCAATACGGGCAACACTCGACTGTCTGCACTTGCAGTTTGGCCCGCCATTGCAGGCATAACTATGACTTTCTAGAAGAGGTAGGGTTTAACGTTCGAGTATTCAAATCATCGACAGGTTATGAGGTTGTTTGTATGGATAAAGCTGGCGAATAACTCAAGCTTTTGATGATACATACTTACTATTGCAGTATGGAGCCTTCAATTAAGTGAGTAGGCAGACTTTCTAAGAAAACCACGACATAACCTTAGGCTCTGCTTGCTTCTCACTGGTATTAGGCAAAAACTCGCAACTACACCATCAATATTATCTTCAGGTTCACGCTTAGTTAGCCGCAACTCGGAGAACAAAAAAAACCGCGCTCGAGAGCGCGGTGTTACCTTGGGCTTGGTAATTACAGTGTTTTATCTTTGTTGTGATTTTAATTTGAGTCGCATTGCGTGCAATACGGGCTCGGTATAGCCATTGGGCTGTGCGCAGCCTTCGAACACCAACTGACAAGCGGCAGAGAACGCAATGCTGCTGTCAAAGTTGGGGGCCATATTGTTGTAATTTGGGTCATCGGCGTTTTGTTGGTCAACAACTTGTGCCATACGCTGCATGGTTTTCATCACTTGAGATTCAGTGCAAATACCATGACGTAACCAGTTGGCAATGTGCTGGCTTGAAATACGAAGCGTAGCGCGATCTTCCATCAGACCAACATCATTGATATCTGGCACTTTGGAACAGCCAACACCTTGGTCAATCCAGCGTACTACATAACCAAGAATGCCTTGTGCGTTATTATCTAACTCGCTTTGAATTTGTTCTGCTGTTAGCTTTTGCGAGCCTAATAATGGAATCGTTAAGATATCATCCACACTCGCCATCACGCGCTCACGAAGCTCTTTTTGACGGCTTGGTACGCTCACTTGGTGGTAGTGAAGCGCATGCAATGTCGCTGCGGTCGGCGAAGGCACCCATGCCGTGTTGGCGCCTGACTGTGGATGACCAATCTTGGCATCCATCATTTTTGCCATATTATCTGGCTCAGGCCACATGCCTTTACCGATTTGCGCTTTGCCTTGTAGACCGCACGCTAAACCGAGATCCACGTTTTGATCTTCGTAAGCGCCAATCCAAGTCATGGTTTTCAATTGCGCCTTCGGAGCAAATGCGCCTGCTTCCATGCTGGTATGAATTTCATCACCCGTTCTATCTAAGAAGCCCGTATTTATGAATACGACACGCTCTTTCGCAGCATGAATACACGCTTTGAGGTTAACCGAGGTACGGCGCTCTTCGTCCATAATCCCGACTTTGATGGTATTTCGTTCCAAGCCAAGCGCGTCTTCCACGCGAGTAAAGAGCTCGTTGGTAAACGCCACTTCTTCAGGGCCGTGCATCTTAGGTTTAACGATATTGATGCTGCCAGATGTCGAGTTTTGATACTGGCTATTACCTTTAAGATCATGGGTAGCTATCAGCGAGGTGATCATGGCATCCATGATACCTTCTGGCACTTCACGACCTGCACTATCAAGAATAGCTGGGTTCGTCATTAAGTGGCCGACGTTGCGAATAAACAGCATGCTGCGGCCTTTAAGGTGAATCTCTCCGCCAGTCACACTGGTATATTGACGATCTGGATTTAAGCTTCTGACAATCGTTTTGCCATTCTTTTCTAAGCTCTCTTGCAGATCACCTCTCATCAGACCTAACCAGTTACGATAGGCCAAAGCTTTATCTTCACCATCTACCGCCGCTACCGAATCTTCACAATCCATGATGGTAGTTAGCGCCGCTTCAACAACCACATCTTTGATGCCTGCCGCATCGACACGACCGATAGGCGTGTTCGGGTCGATTTGAATTTCGATATGAAGGTTATTGTGTTTAAGAAGAATGCATGACGGTGAACTCGCCTCTCCCTGATAGCCGATAAACTGAGTGCTATCCATCAAAGTCACTTCCTCACCGTTGGTAAGGGTGGCAGTTAGCGTATTACCTACACTGACATTGCTGATACTGTACTGGGCAACTTCTCGGTGTGATACGCCGTTTAAAGGTGCAGCTGAATCGAGAAACTCACGAGCATAAGCAACGACTTTCTCACCACGTACTGGGTTAAAGCTGCCACCACGCTCCGCACCGTCTTCTTCACCGATCACATCCGTACCGTAAAGCGCGTCATATAAACTGCCCCAACGCGCATTCGCTGCGTTAAGTGCAAAACGGGCATTCATAATAGGAACCACCAGCTGCGGTCCTGCTTGAGTCGCAATTTCTGGTTCTACGTTTTCTGTGGTGATTTCAAAATCATCAACTTCAGGAACCAAGTAGCCGATTTGCTGAAGAAAGGTTTTGTATTCGACTGGATCAATCGCTCGACCTGCCCTTTCTTGATGCCAAACATCGATTTGATGTTGCAGATCGTCACGCTTGACGAGCAGCGCGCGATTTTTAGGTGCTAGGTCAGTTAAAATCGACTCGAACGATTGCCAAAATGCGTCGGCTTCAATACCAGTGCCGGGAATGATTTGCTCATTAACCAAATTATAGAGGGTGCTATCAATGTTCAAGCTTCCCTGTTGAATACGATTGCTCATAAAATTTCTCTCGAATTAGTCGATGACCACTGTTTAAAAATTTACGTAACTGAGGAGAATTTGACTAATTTATGCCACTTATAGTTAACATTCATAGAAAAAATACCCCTATTATTGACCTTCTCAGTTACTCCGTTACGCCACTTTCTAGCTCATTAGCGACGCTTTTTATCAGGCGACGCATCCATTGATGATCGGGGTTACTTTGCAAAAGTGGACTCCATGCCATCTTGACTTCAAACGGCTCAATCGCAAATGGCGCTGGTTTGATTAGCAGCTTCGGATTATTACGTTGTGATTGGGCAGCTTTGCTCGGAATGGTCAAAATCAGATTCTTCTGCTGTGCAAAAAGAATCGCGGAAAGGTAGTGACGAGTGAACACAGTGATATTGCGCGTCTTGCCAATTTTCATCAACGCCTCATCAATCCAGCCCAGTTTCTGTGCTTGACTCGGATTAACGCCGTGCCCGGTACCCATGCCGGTTTTGCTTACCCAGATATGCTGTGCCTTTAGATAAGAGAACAGATCAAAGTTATCGGCGATAGGGTTGTCGCGGCTGAATAGACAAGAAAAGCCATCATGCCACAGACTCATTTGGTGGAAGGACTGAGGAATATCATCAAAGCGGTTGATGACGATATCGACCGTGCCCTGCTCTACATCCTGATAGCTCACATCACTCGGCGTCATGATGTCCAAACGTATCTTTGGTGCAATTTCACTGAGCTTTTCCAATAGCGGTTGAATAATGGTGGACTCGGCGTAATCACTCGCCATGATACGAAACACTCGCTCGCTATCCTCAGCATTGAACTCAGTCGTGGTTTGCACCGTCTTTTCTACATTGGCAAGGATATTTCGGATCTGCGGCTGAAGCTTTTGGGCACGTTCGGTGGGGATCATTCCCTCACTGGTTCGCACCAAAAGTGGGTCTTCAAACAAATCGCGCAGGCGACGCAATCCATTACTCATCGCAGGCTGAGTGATGCCCAGTTGATTCGCTGCGCGGGTCACATTTCGTTCTCGCAGCAGCATGTCTAAATACACAAGCAAATTAAGGTCAATACGAGCAATATTCATAACAAAAATACCGAGTATAACAACTATAAATTAACAAAATTATCACACAAGCGGCTAGGATTTGTCCATAACAACAAGTTAATACTACAGGCCACTGGCCACCCTATATCCAACGTGAAACTAAGGAATAGTTATGTCGCAAATTAATCAAGATATCGAAATGATCGAAGTTGCAAAACGCGCTGCAGGTACGCCATGGGATGCAATCGATGCTGAGTCTGCTGCTCGTATGCGTGCTCAAAACAAATTCAAAACTGGCCTAGATATCGCGCAGTACACGGCGGATATTATGCGTGCAGACATGGAAGCGTACGACGCAGACAAGTCTCAGTACACTCAGTCTTTGGGTTGCTGGCACGGTTTCATTGGCCAACAGAAAATGATTTCTATTAAGAAGCACTTTGGTGGCAAGACTGACAAACGCTACCTATACCTATCAGGTTGGATGGTTGCGGCACTTCGCTCTGATTTCGGTCCACTTCCAGACCAATCAATGCATGAGAAGACGTCTGTTCCTGCACTTATCGAAGAGCTATACACTTTCCTTCGTCAAGCAGATGCACGTGAACTAGGCGGTCTATTCCGTGAGCTAGACGCTGCGCGTGAAGCAGGCGATGTAGCACTTCAAGACCAAATCCAAGACAAAATCGACAACCATCAAACTCACGTTGTACCAATCGTTGCCGATATCGATGCAGGTTTTGGTAACGCTGAAGCGACTTACCTACTTGCTAAAAAAATGATTGAAGCGGGTGCTTGTTGTCTACAGATTGAAAACCAAGTAGCTGATGAGAAGCAATGTGGTCACCAAGACGGTAAAGTAACCGTACCTCACGCTGACTTCCACGCGAAACTGCGCGCGCTACGTTATGCATTCCTTGAGCTTGGTATCGACAACGGCATCATCGTTGCACGTACTGACTCACAAGGCGCTGGCCTAACCAAAGAAATTGCCGTAGTGAAAGAGCCAGGCGACCAAGGCGACATCTACAACTCTTACCTAGATGTTGAAGAAATCGATGTTGCAGAAATGAAGCAAGGCGACGTTTGCTTTAACCGCGATGGCAAGCTAGTACGTCCTAAGCGTCTACCTTCTGGCCTATATCAGTTCCGCTCAGGTACAGGTGAAGACCGCTGTGTATTTGACTGTATCGAAGCTATCAACGCAGGCGCTGACCTACTTTGGATTGAAACTGAGAAGCCACACATCGGTCAAATCAAAGAGATGATGGACGGCGTACGTGCAGTACACCCGAACGCGAAATTGGTTTACAACAATTCTCCTTCGTTCAACTGGACACTAAACTTCCGCCAACAAGCTTATGATGCAATGGTAGAAGCAGGTGAAGATGTATCAGCATACGACCGCGCAAACCTAATGAGCGCTGAATATGACGAAACTGAGCTATCGAAACGCGCTGATGACAAAATCCGCACGTTCCAAGCAGACGCGTCTCGTGAAGCAGGTATCTTCCACCACCTAATCACACTACCAACGTACCACACTGCTGCGCTATCAACAGATAACCTAGCGAAAGAGTACTTCGGTGACGAAGGCATGCTTGGCTACGTTAAGAACGTTCAGCGTCAAGAAATCCGTCAAGGTATCGCATGTGTTAAACACCAAAACATGTCTGGTTCAGATATCGGTGATGACCATAAAGAGTACTTTGCGGGTGAGAACGCGCTGAAAGCAGCTGGTGAGTTGAATACTTCTAATCAGTTTGACTAAGAGCTTACCCCTCCTAGCCTCCCCTTATAAAGGGGAGGAACAAACGGCTCGCTAACGCATCGCCTTATATATTTAATCCGCGATGCGACGATAGGAGCGAGCCAGTAATTCTCCCCCTTAATAAGGGGGAGCTAGAGGGGGTGCTCTTCGCTCTTTCGCTCTAAACCCCTAACTCTTCACCCAAAAACATCCCAATCCACCCAACTCTCCAACCCCAAGAGGCCGCCCATGACCCCACAACACCTAAAAGACACCCAAACCCTACTAACAAAAACCGGTTTCACCACCAGCAACACCTGGTACCATGGCACCTCTTCAGCACTCGTCGCCTCTATCCAAGCACAAGGCTTAAAACGCTCAGGCGACCAAGCGCTCAATGACGTTGCTAAAGCCACCATGGCAACCATAGGAAACCACTTCCAAGACGTCACCGAACCCGTATTTCTCACACCAAGCAAAGAGCTCGCATACTACTGGGCGCAGCAAACAGTTCGTGAACGTGGCGTGAGATTTGAGGGGAGCGAAGAGCCAGTCGTATTGCAGGTTAACCTCAATGCAGACCAGCAAAGTCGCGTAAAGCCGGATGTGGGTGCAATGAGTCTCTTAATGATGCGTGATGGTGAGGCATTCATGGCGCACATCGCCAAGCTTTACCAAGATAATAATCTCGCCGTGCCTGAGATTGACCTTCGCATTGCCGACCGTATGGATTTCTTGAATATTCTTGGCATGGCTTACATCAATGAAGACATTAGCCGAGGATGTATCGAAGAGTTGCGTGAGCATGTTACAGAATAAGCTCACACCAACCCATGCTCTTATCGACTCATTCGATAGAGCTTACCGATACAAGGATAACTTTTATCGAACAAACGCGTCTGCTGAGCTAAAAACAGCTCAGCGGTGGCGATGGCATCGATGAGTGCTTCGTGACCATTGTATTCCGGCAGTCCGTATCTTTCCCTCGTTTCTGCGAGGCGTACATCGATAGAGCCGTCAGCGTTAACGGCCATGGCCATCGACTTTTCAATCGCTAGCGTATCAATCCAAAGTATCGGTACGTCTTTCAAACCGTAGCGGTGACTTAGGTATTCTTTAACAAACGATGCTTCAATGATCGCCCCATGAGCAATTAGGATTCGGTTCTTCGCGGCGTCAAATAAGCGCTGCATCGCCTCATCAAGGGGAACGCCGTCTTTGAGCATTTCTGGGACAATGTGATTTACCACTGCGCCGTCAGCATTCACACTCGCTGTCGTGTCAACATACAAGTGCTGTGCAGATGCCAAATCAATGCTAAACCCATTCACCTCAACCCAACCCACGCTTAAGATACTGTCTGTGCTAGCATCCAATCCCGTTGTCTCGAAATCAACGACCAGGTAATTCAGTTGACTCCCGAGAGATTCGATATCAGGGAGTTGAGCACTCGACAAACTCTCCAGTTCTTTTGGAGTAGAGACCTTTGAAAAGTAGTGTGTACGCTTTTTTTCAAATTGATGATACGCATGAACACGATTCATCAATTTCCAAACGGCTTTCAACACGAGTTACATCCTTCCTGCAAAGCGAATTTTCGCGGCATCTTGCAGACCAGAAATGATCAAAAACGCATCTTTTAGATTACCGCGCTCAAAACTGCCAAACGTATCTGTTGATATGACTATCTGGTTGCCCCCCTTGCTTCAACGCTTCTAACTGATGATGTTGCCTAAACATGAGCACATATTGGTAGGTATTGAGGATATTCTTGTACGCATCATCACTTAGAATCCCTTGCTCATTGGCTCGCGTGAAGCGCTCTTTGGTATTAGAAGAGTCACACTCCACAGCTAAGCCGTAAATTCGCGCTAAATCAATGATCAAGTTGATCGCATACTTCTTGATATTAAGGGTTTTCTTATTCTCGCCTGTTTTTTCCAGTACGAGGTTTTTAAACACGCCAAGAGGCGGCTGGGTATTGATAGCATCTCGCGTCAAAATCCCCAAAAACTCACGGTTTGATTTTATCTGACTGTGCAGTTCATCTCGCAGTTCATCGGCGTAGCTCGCTTCACCATAGACGGAACGAATTTCTAGAAACACACTGATATTCAAAAGACGCTCATACTCAGGATTCGACACCCACTTGCGATAGTATTCTTTCCAGACCTTTAGGGGCTGGCACCACTTAGGCGTCGCAGCCATATAGTTGCCGGGACATAGTGGGTAACCACACGCCGCGAGCCCTTTCGCCACGAATTGTGCAAGCTGACCGAAATAGACTTTATCGTTTTCAGTCGCATCATCACTAAGCACTAATGCACTGTCTTGATCAGACAACATATGGACTTCATTTCTGGCGTGTGAACCGGCAACAATCCACGCGAACTTACAAGGCGGCTCCCCAAAATGAGAAATCGCCAATTGGATCAAGCGTCGATTGTAAGCATCCATCATCATCGCCATCACTCTGCCGGTAATATCTGGCGGAACTTGTCCTTCAATGAGTGCTTCGAATATCGCTTGGCGCTCAGTATTGAGTGCTTCCAAGTCCTCAACTGACTCTGCATACTTTATCTTCTCTATTAGGAAAATCGCTTGCATGCGATGGTTTTGAACTAAGTGAGAAGTGGTAAGCAGTCCAACGACTTTGCCGTCTTCTACAACCGGCAGGCTGCGGATATTATGTTGCATCATCAGTGATGCGGCATGTAAGACTAAGTCATGGGGACTAACGGTCATAGGGTTGGCCGTCATGACTGATTTAATTGGCGCAGTGAGGTCATACCCGTCCGCAATAACACGTTTGGTCATGTCCCTATCGGTGATTATGCCAATTAACTGCCCGTCGTCGCACACTACGGCTGTGGAAGTACGCTTTTTATAACGCATCTCCTTCGCCACCTCTTGAATAGACATTTTCGCATCTACAATAGCGATGGCTTTGCTTGCGACCTCAGAGACCGTGCGAATGAACAGACCTTTTTCTTTATTCGACCACACGACATCCAGCGCAGACTTGAGCCTTGTTTGAGCTTGGGCTGCGAAATGTTCTGCGAACTCTGGAGAGTCCTTAAAAATTGACGTCAGTGCCTTGTGGGGGATTAAATAAAGTAAGGTGTTCTCCAAAGCAATGGCTTTGTAACCCTTTTGCTCCGAGACACGACTGTCTAAAAAGGTAAAGCCAAACACATCCTCTGCACCCAATCTCGCACGTAATACACCGTCAGCCTCTCTTTGCTCCATGGCACCCGAGCGGATCACGTACAAATACTTGTCTTGATTCTCTAATTCTCTCGTTTCAACAGGCTGGGTTGAAGCACTATTTATGCAAGGATCGAGGATTTCGCCTTTCCCTACGTAGGTGATTTTAACGCTGGATGCGACCTGTCGCACCAAGGGCTCAGGCATTTTATTGAACGGATCTACGTTATTTAGAAAGTGAGTAATATTGGGTACAAGAGCATCAGTCATGTTTATCTCCAGACTTTCATTTTGTATTACAATAGCAATTATTTACAATTGGGACTAGCAGAAATAAAAAAGGCAGCGTAAACGCTGCCTTTTCAACTGATTAACTCGAATTCTAACTCGCCACTGGAAGACGGTGATTTTCTTCACGAAGGTGGTTTGCAGACGCTTCTCTCGCCTTCATTGAATCGCCAGCCATGATCGCTTCGTAGATGCGGCGGTGTTCATTGATACATGTCGAACCGCCATCCGAAGAGAACTGAAGAAAGTTAACAAACATCGTGGTAAGGATGTTACCAAACGGCAAGAAGAAGTCGTTGCCTGTCGCGTTAAAGATTAGCGAGTGGAAACGCGTATCCACATCCAGCCATTTCATTTGATCGAAAGGTTCTGCTTCGGAAACCTCAACCATCTCTTGGAAGGTGGCAGAAAGTTCGATGCGTTGCTCGGCAGACGCAAATGTCGCCGCTAGTGCACAAGCCTCTGGCTCAATAGCGCGGCGCAATCCAAGGAACTGACCACAGAACTGCTCAACATCACTAATACCATCCATCCACTCGATCAGTTGCGGATCAAGGAAGTTCCAGTAGGCACGGTCAACCACTCGAGTACCGATCTTAGGTCGCGACTCCAGCAGCCCTTTCGACGTTAACAGCTTTACCGCTTCACGAAGTGCAGTACGCTGATACCAAACTGCTCACACAAAGCCATCTCTCCGGGAATGATAGAACCCTCAGCCAAATCACCCGAGAGGATACCTCTGGCGATGTCTCTCGCTACCTGCACATGGATACTGCGCTTCGAGCCCGTTATTACATTGAACTTACCTGACATAATGCTACCGATTTTAAATTGAATATGTATTATTTTAGTAGATATTCTACCACTAATAGATATTGAGTAAATGTGACCTTCCGCATTTATTGATGATAAGTCGTCAGCTCTGTAAGGCATTTGCCGTGCTATATACCATAACGAACTGAATCTTCGCTCGAATCACTCACACATTCTCACTCACAAGAATCAAACCAACTTTGTAATTTGTGACACTTCAATCTATCTCATCAAGCAAATAAATGATATTGTATTACTTAATGTCTATTAGCTAGTACACATGAAGTGTTTGGGGCTCGTTGATCACCTTGGCAGAGACATCGCTGACAACGGTACACGGTCGTCACTGTGAGCAAACTGGACGTTTGCGCGATGCCAAAACGACCCTTAGAGAATAAATACAGACAAAGGAATGATCATGCTCTCAAACGAACCAGCAGGGAATGCTGTTGCAGCATCGGACTCGTCATCGAGTCACAGGGTCTATGTACAAGTCGCAAAAGAAATTGCGATAAAGATATTAACTGGAGAGCTGAACCAAGGTGAAAAGCTGCCATGTGAGAATGATCTCAAGGCCAAGTTTGGCATTAGCCGGACCTCACTTCGAGAGTGCAATAAACTGCTAGAGGCGAAAGTTGATTTCCTCTAAACCCAAAGTCGGAACAAGTGTCGAAGCTCGCCAGCAATGGCATTTTCTCGATCCTCAACTTCTCGACTGGATCAAAGAGGCAGACAACGTACAACGATTTTTAACCCAGTTTTTAGGACTGAGGAAAGCTATTGAGCCTGAAGCGTGCTCCATCGCGGCACGCTATGCATCGATTGAACATCGAAAGGCACTATCGATTAGCTTTCAAAACATGAAACGAGCGGCTGCGTGTCACGACTACGCAGCGTGGACGATAAACGACCACCAGTTTCACAAAACAATTTTTCTGGCAACCGGTAACCCATTTTACATACCGTTTGCCAATATCCTTGAATCGCTATTCAAGACATTTATAGACGAGTCCTCCACTGGAGGACGGTTTTGTTTAGAAGAACACGAAGCCATTTACGACGCCATTATGACAGGTGACGCATTTAAGGCGCGTACTTCTTCTCGACTACTACTCAATGACCATAACCAGAAGCTCGCGTTAGTCACGCCGAGTTAGGTAACACTTTAAGGAAAACAGCATGTTTGTTTACAACAAAGACATCAAACTAGAAGATCAAGGCGGCGGTCTACGTCGTAAAGTACTTGCTCATTGCGAGAACATGATGACTGTCGAAGTTCACTTCGAAACGGGTACAGTAGCACCAATGCACAATCATCCACACGAGCAAATCACATACGTAGTATCTGGCGAGTTCGATTTCACTGTTGGCGACGAAACTAAACGTGTAACTGCTGGCGATACTGTTTACAAAGTACCTAATATCATGCACGGTTGTACTTGTGTTAAAGAAGGTGTGCTGATTGATAACTTCACACCAATGCGCAAAGATTTCGTTTAAGCCATAGTCTTATTCCTTTGCTGGGCCTCGCCCATTCAAGTTAATGATTTTTCAAAAAGCTAACAGCGAAAGTTGTTGGCTTTTTTATGTCCCTCTCCTCCAGTATTTATTCAATGGTCCAAATCCAGACATGTATCATCAATAAAATTAATAATTTGGACTCAGTTCTTCACCTGCTTATCTAAACAATATCCGCATTGTCTCCCTTGTTATACACCAGAAAGAATTACCGTGAGTGGCTGGATAGCACTTCACTGATAAAGACCAAATCAATTTAGTCCTCAGATAACGACTTAGAGCAGATGAAAGAATAGGAACTGACCGAAACTAAAACCCATGATGTAGCTGGTGAGTATTGGTGTAAGCGCTACTATGGATGGATTGAGAACCAGCCTGAAGACCCGGCTCACTTATGAATACGCTCTGGGATTACAACGCAAAAAAGGAAGGCTAAAAGCCTTCCTTCCATTTAATTGCATTACTATGTTGTTAGTTTGCTTCTGCTTCCGTTAGGTTCGCTTCTGCACTTTCGTCTACCGCTTTGACGAGTAGAACACCAACGCCAGCTACGATAACACCACACAAGATGAACACTGCGCGTCCCCATAGTGGGTTAGGTAGTAGAGCCATTAGACACACACCAAGACCTGCAACTGCGATAAGCTTACCAAGCATTTGACGCTGCTTGTTATCCAGTTTCTTCTGAGCCGCTGACTCAGAAACAAGTGGGGTAGATAGGTTACCAAAGAACTTGTCTACATCTGCTTGACGCTTCTCTGTTAGTGGCTTGTAGAACAGAGTAGATAGCACGAAGAAACCACCTGTTAGTGAGATGTGAGCCATTAGACCAATCGCTACTTTCACATCAGACCATTCACGCTTAGTTAGCTCTTCTAGACCAAATGCTGCTGAAACCATTTCTGCATTGATAACAAAACCAACTACATAAGAGACGATACCACCAACAACTAGCGTACCCCAGCCAGCCCAGTCAGGCGTTTTCTTGATAAAGAAGCCAAGGAATGCAGGAATCGTCATTGGGAAGCCGATTAGAGCACCCACATACATCATAGTATCAAACAAGCTCAGACCCTTCAGAGAGTTGATGAACTGTGCGATTAGGATGATAGCGAAACCAAATACTGTTGACGTAATTTTCGAAACCGTTACTAGCTCTTTCTCAGACGCTTGACCCTTACGAACAATCGGCTCATAGAAGTTCTTAACAAAGATACCCGAGTTACGGTTAAGACCTGAGTCCATTGAAGACATGGTTGCTGCGAACATTGCTGCTACTAGCAGACCTACCATACCTGCTGGCATGTATTCTTGTACAAAGTATAGGTAAGCAAAGTCACCGGCTTTACGGCCTTGCTCTGGGTAAGCAGCCGCTAGGTCAACACCTTGACCTGCGATGTACCAAGAAGGCATGAACCAAATGAATACACCACAAAGCATAAGTACACATGCTAGAAGCGCTGCTTTCTTCGCGTTCTTCGAGTCTTTCGCCGCTAGGTAGCGGTATGAGTTAAGCATGTTGTTAGTAATTGAGAACTGCTTAACAAAGATGAAGAATGCCCATAGACCGAAGATGTTTAGGTAGTTCAGGTTGTTACCCGCTAGGAACGAACCACCTTCTTGTACTGGGAAGTTGTTAACGATTTCGCCAACACCACCGCCTTGAACGACAGCAACAACAGCACATGTCACGGTCACGGCCATGATGATGACCATCTGCATAAAGTCAGATGCGATAACTGCCCATGAACCACCCGTTACTGACATCGCCAATACAACCAAACCTGTCACCCATATGGTTAGATTCATGTCGAAGCCAAAGATACCAGACGCGATAATTGCCAGTGCGTTTAGCCACACACCCGCAGAAACAACGCTGTTTGGCATTGAAGACCAAGTAAATACTTGCTCGTTCGTTGCACCAAAACGCATGCGAATGGCTTCAATAACTGTGACTACACGCAGTTGGCGGAACTTAGGCGCGAAATACGCGTAGTTCATAAAGTAACCAAACGCGTTAGCAAGGAAGATAAAGGCTACTGCAAAACCATCGTTATATGCTTTACCCGCCGCACCTGTAAATGTCCAAGCACTGAACTGAGTCATAAAGGCGGTAGCACCCACCATCCACCAGAGCATATTACCGCCCCCGCGGAAGTAATCACTGGTTGTATTGGTAAATGTTCGGAACATCCAACCTATTGCCATAAGGAAGAGGAAATAGACGCCCACAATAACTGTGTTTAAATCCATGATATGTGAATCCTTGTCGTTTTTACTTGTTGTATGATTAATATAACGAGTAAATCGACCTTTTTGTAATACAATATACCCATCCGTGACGTGGATATCGTTTTTGGTGTGGAAAAGCGTCCACATAGTTACCTTGATCAAACTTTGTTACGGTTGCGAGCCTGACAAAGCGAACTTTGGTAGTCGAAACGCCTTTAAAACTAAAGGCCACACATCTCTAGCTAACGCAACCCAGTGTTCCCCGCAAACAGTGCCAGAGCAAAACCCCTAAGAAACAACATCATAAAAAGATAGTTATATCATTACTTTCAATACCCTTCCCTTTACCTAGACATGAAGCAAGTGTTTCAAAGTGTAAAAAGTGTGACCCAAATCTTCATATCAATAAAAAACACATCGATTCAGATGAAATATTGAGCCAATTCACAGAAAGTTCGAATGGAGCAATCTAGTATTTGTCATACATTAATTCAATAACAGAAAATTAATGACATGGACGACCACGAGATAGGCTTTTGTCGGATGTTTCGGAAATCAAAGGGAACGCACTCTGCAATAGCTATCAAGTGAACAAGTAACAAAGTCCCTCTAAATAATGGTTATAAACATAATGTCTTCCTAGCTCCCCGTTAGGTTACTCGATGTTTATCGCCTCAAAGAAATGACAATATAAAATAGATAAACTAGGGAAATATCAGTATGAAACTTAAGCAAACTGCTCTTGGTGTTGCACTTGTTCTTTTAGCTGGCTCTGCTGCTGCCACAAGTCTTGATTACCGTGCAGAGTACAAACATGAAGATGAAAAATACGCGCATCGTATTAAAATTGGCGACTCAACCAAAGCATTTGACGGTAAATTAGCATTTGGCGTAGAGCAAAAATTTAATAGTGAAGACCAAAAAGATTTTTGGAATAAAGTCGTTCGTGGCGATTCAGAATTCAGCTGGGCTTGGACTAAATCAGTCGGTGAAACGGGTAAATGGTATATTCAGCCTGGTATGCCAATTACTTTTGCCAAAGACAAAACAACGTATAAACCTCAGTTCCGTGTTGGCTATAAAGCAGACTTCGGTCTAACAACAGCACTGCGCTACCGACACGAACTGCAAGTCTTCGCTGAATCAGCAGATCAAAAGACCTTAGTTGATGGTGGTAAGCTTGATGTCGCGGGCAACACTGTTCAACAAGGTAAATGGACATTGACTGGCTCCTACAAGTTCAGCCAAGAGTCTCTGAAAACCTTAAGCTTAGCTACGAGGCAAACCTTAACCACAACTACGACGATGTTCGTCTCGCGAACAACAAAAACTGGGAATGGGATCTTGGCATTAAAATTGGTTACGCGATTGATGCCTTCCAACCTTATGTTGAATTTTGGACAGTCGACCAAGGCTCATCTGCTGAAGACAATCGTCAGCTAAGAACTCGTGCTGGTATTAAGTACAGCTTCTAATCACTTAATATAATTTAATCTATTGAGCGAATTAGTGCTGAAGCTATCGGTATTAATTCGCTTCTATCAAATTAATCACATTCCAATAAAGTTTTTCAGTATAGCAAGGAAGTTATATTGCTCCACTTTGTCATAAATTAATTTCCTGCTAATTGACGAACAAACAGTTTTAAAAATTCTGTTTTCTGTAGTGAAGACAAGGAGTAGTTATGTCTGGTGTTCAGTTAAATAACATCGTTAAAGCGTATGGCGATACCAGTGTCGTACATGGCATTAATTTAGAAGTAAAGTCGAAAGAATTTATCGTATTGGTTGGCCCTTCAGGCTGTGGAAAATCGACGACGCTACGCATGTTAGCTGGGCTAGAAGAAATTACCGATGGCGATATTCACATTGAGGATCGCCGCGTCAACGAAGTTGCCCCCAAAGATCGCGATGTGGCCATGGTATTCCAGAACTACGCACTTTACCCACACCTAAGCGTTTTCGAGAACATCGCGTTTGGCCTAAGAATTCGTAAAGTTCCCAAGGATGAGGTCACTAAGTCTGTCAATGATGTAGCAGAAATTTTAGGCTTAACCGAACTTCTAGAGCGTCGCCCTGCCGACCTTTCCGGTGGCCAACGCCAGCGTGTTGCCATGGGTCGTGCGATTGTTCGTCATCCTAAAGTCTTTCTATTTGATGAACCCCTTTCTAACTTGGATGCCAAACTTCGCACCCAAATGCGCGCTGAAATTAAGCGCCTTCACCACCGCTTGGGCGTAACCAGCGTTTATGTTACCCACGATCAGGTCGAAGCCATGACTCTGGCAGACCGAATTGTTGTTATGAGCAACGGTAAAATCGAGCAAATTGGCACCCCGATGGAGCTCTTCAATAGTCCAGTGAACACCTTTGTTGCCACCTTTATCGGCTCGCCTCCGATGAACCTTATCGAAGCGCGCGCATCACTACGTGAAGATGGGTGGTATGCCGAGTTTGAAGAGATCCAGTGCAAACTGCCAAACGTTGCAGGACTTGAGCACAACAAGAATATCCTTTTGGGGATCAGGCCAGAATATATCGACATCGAACCCGTTGACCAAGCGAGCGCGATTCCTGTTCACATCAACCTTGTCGAAACACTCGGTTCAGAAGCTCTGCTGCACACTAAATTTGTTGGCAAACCGTTTGTCGTTAAGACCGAAACGCATGGTCGCATCGATCACCTTGACCGCATCAACACATTGTACTTCCGAGAAGACGCGATCACCGTCTTTGATCAATCGACTGGCAATGCGCTCAAGCGTATCTCGGTGAACTAGACGGAGCGTGTGTTATGGAAAACCTTCATCAAAATACAGATGAGACACTCAAGTCGCCTACTTCGCAAAGCAAGTTGCAGAAGAAGACCAAGTGGCTCATCCATCACTTTAAAAAGAGTGGCAACTCTACCTGCTACTCGCTCCAACCGTTATTTGGTTTTTAGTCTTCCTCTATAAGCCCATGTACGGATTACAAATCGCCTTTAAAGATTACAGTGTGTTCCGTGGCATCACGGAGAGCCCTTGGGTAGGGTTTGAGCACTTCGTTACGCTGTTTGAAAACGATCAATTCTTACGT
Source organism: Vibrio maritimus (assembly GCA_000755425.1). Classification (GTDB taxonomy): domain Bacteria; phylum Pseudomonadota; class Gammaproteobacteria; order Enterobacterales; family Vibrionaceae; genus Vibrio; species Vibrio maritimus_A. Next base: position 64,962 of record BBMT01000001.1, on the reverse strand, counting down.
GCCATTCGCAACACCGTGATGATAAGTGGCGCTAGCCTTATTTTTGGCTTCCCAGTGCCAATTATCCTCGCTCTGATGTTCAATGAGATCCTCAATGCGAAGTTCAAACGCACCGCACAAACGATTGTGTATCTCCCACACTTTATCTCGGCAGTGATTATCGCTGGTATTGTGATCACCGCGTTTTCACCCTCAACCGGTGTGGTGAATCTGTTCCTCAATGCACTTGGTTATGATTCGGTGTACTTCCTCACCAAACCAGAGTGGTTCCGCACGATCTTCGTCGGTACCGGTATCTGGCAGGAAGCGGGCTTTAGTTCCATCGTATTTCTAGCGGCGATTGCTGGCGTTAACCCATCACTCTATGAATCTGCAGTCGTAGACGGCGCTTCGCGTTGGCAGATGATGTGGAAAATCACCCTACCTTGCATCCTACCGACGGTCATCATCATGTTGATCATTCGTATCGGTAACATCCTTGAGGTTGGCTTTGAGATGATCATCATGCTCTATCAGCCTGCCACTTACGAAACCGCAGACGTCATCAGCACCTTCATTTACCGTCAAGGTATTCAAGCTGCTCAGTACGATCTCGCCGCTGCCGCCGGTCTGTTTAATGCAGTTATCGCCTTTATCTTGGTGATGACCGCCAACAAGATCAGCCGTCGCGTCTCTTCAACATCGCTGTGGTAATGGAGTAAGTTATGAGCCAAGCAATGAATATGAATCTTTACTCCCGAGGCGATAAGGCGTTTGTCTATCTGAACATGTTCCTCGTGGGTATCTTCACCATCAGTACGCTTTATCCCTTCATCTATGTGGCATCGATGTCTATCAGTGCCGGTGATGCCGTAACGGCAGGTCAGGTTGTGCTTACCCCTGTCGATATCACGTTCGCCGCGTACGAGAAGGTCATCACCGATCCCGCTTTTTGGACATCGTATAAGAATACCTTTATCTACACATTCGGCGGCACACTCGTCAGTCTATTGATTATTGTTCCCGGTGCCTACGCATTGTCTAGACCCCAGTTACTTGGTCGCAAGTACTGGAACATCCTAGTCGCGTTCACCATGTGGTTTAACGCGGGCATGATTCCGTTCTTCTTGAACATGCGCGATCTCGGCTTACTCGATAGCTACTTCGGTATCATCATCGGTTTTGCCTGTAACGCGTTCAATATCATCCTATTACGTAACTTCTTTGAGGCTATCCCTAAGTCATTTGAAGAAGCCGCTCGAATGGATGGCGCCAATGACTTCCAAGTACTTTGGAAAGTATTTATTCCGCTAGCAAAACCTGCCCTAGCGACAGTCACGCTATTTTGTATCGTTGCGCGCTGGAACGGCTTCTTCTGGGCCATGGTATTGCTTCGCGATGAAAGCAAGGTGCCACTTCAGGTTTATCTGCGTCAGATCATTACTCAGCTTACAGACGACGATACGTTCGCCAGTACTTTGATTAACTCTGCTTACTCCTTTGAGACCGTTAGCGCGGCAATCATGATCTGCTCAATCATTCCGGTGCTTCTGATTTATCCATTTATTCAAAAGTACTTCAACAAGGGAATTATGTTGGGTGGGGTTAAAGAGTAACCCCCTCTTCCTAATACAAAACACAATAACGAGAAAGGAAACAAAAGATGAATGTAAAAATCACTGCGTTGTCTACCCTGATCGCTGCCACGCTTGCTGCCCCAGCATTTGCAGCGGAAGATGGTGCATACAAAGTGGCAGATAAGCCAATCAAACTCGACATCCACTTACACCAAAAGAAGTTCGTCTATAACAACGACTGGCCAGTGGAAAAAGAAGCGGCGCGTCTAACTAACGTTCACCTAAACAACGTGGCCTCAATGGCAACCACTAAGAGTGAAGAAGCGTTCAACCTGCTGATCGCTTCGGGTGACCTGCCTGATATCGTCGGCGGTTCAAGCATGAAGAACAACGTAAACACGTACGGCCCTGAAGGTGCGTTTGTTCCTCTTAACAAACTGATTGAAGAGCATGCGCCAAACATTAAAGCATTCTTTGACGCCAACCCTGATGTTTGGGCATCCATCAAAGCCTCCGATGGCAATGTGTATTACATCCCGTACCTACCAGACGGTAAATACGGTCGTGGCTACTTTGTGCGTTATGACTGGCTAGAAAAACTCGGTCTTGAGACACCGAAAAATGTCGACGAAATGTACGAGGTGCTCAAAGCATTCCGCGATAAAGATCCAAACGGCAACGGCAAGAAAGATGAAGTTCCTTTCTTTGCGCGTCACTGGCAAGAGATGGTTCGTCTCGTGACACTTTGGGACGGCCGCACGTCTGGCTCTGATGTGTTCCACGACTTCCACGTCGTTGATGGTCAAATCAAGCACGGCTACGCGCAAGAGAACTACAAAGTCGGTATTCAGAACCTCGCTAAATGGTACCAAGAGGGTCTCATCGATGCCGAAGTATTCACTCGCGGCAGTCGCTCTCGTGAGTACTTATTGTCTGCTGACCTTGGTGGTATGACCCACGACTGGTTTGCGTCTACTTCTGGCTATAACGATTCACTCGCAGACAAAGTAGAAGGCTTCCAATTTAAAGCGTTTGCGCCACCAGCATCAATCAGTGGTAAACGTGTAGAAGAGCACCGCCGCGCTAAAGTGAAGCCAGACGGCTGGGCTATCTCATACACGAACGAACACCCAATCGAGACCATTAAGTACTTCGATTTCTGGTTCACACAAGAAGGTAAACGCCTAGCAAACTTCGGTATCCAAGGTGAGCACTATGAGCTAGTCGATGACAAGCCAGTGTTTAAAAAAGAAATCCTCGAAGCGGATACACCGGTTAACGCACAAATGTGGGCGATCGGTGCTCAGGTTCAACGTGGTTTCCCAATGGACTATCAGAACGAAGTTCAATGGTCGAACAAATACGCGCTTGAAGGTATAGCTCTGTATGACCAAGGTGATTACTTGTTAGAACCATTCATGGGTGTCTCTCTGAATGCGAAAGAGAAAGACATCTACGACAAGCACTGGGTGACCATTCGTGACTATATGGTAGAGATGCAGCAAGCTTGGATCTTAGGCTCTCGTGATATCGAGAAAGACTGGCCAAATTACCAGAAGAGCATTGAGCGTATGGGTTATAAGAAAGTCGTGAGTGCGATGCAAGCTGCTTACGATAGAGCTTACAAGGCAAACTAATCTCTAAACTAAAACAAACTCACAGACCCGCATCAAAGATGATAGCGGGTCTTTTTTTGCCTTGCTGAATACTTTTTTACTCTTTGAAAGCTAGGCGAATTTTGCAGCAGCAAGCTCTTTGAGTATGGCGTCGCATGCATGATTGAGAATCGTGCTGTTGCGTTCGCGATAGCGAATATTTACTTGATTGACCATATTCAGAATATGGCAAATTCTCGCTTCTTGTGTGTCAATATCTTGAATCTGTATCTGCAAGGGCTTAAGAGTCCCACTACGAGCCATTTTCAACTGATGCGCATCAAAAAGATTTCTATTTTCCAATAGGTTACGCTCAACTTCTTGAAGTAGATATTTAGTATCGATCATAATTGCCTGTTCACCACGATATTTAATGTGAGTCCACAAAGTGAGCCATCGAGTGACTACCCCTAGTAATTACTGAACGGCGGTCATCTCTGTAAACATCGGAACTTGCTGGTAAATGTCTTGAGCAGAATATGCCACCGAACCAAAATCAATTTTGTTCAAATCGACCTTACGAATATCCGGATTGTTTACTGTGCGGTAGTAATAGTCTTTGTTTTCAATATCAACCACATTGCCATAACCTATCATCTGAGAGTCTGGTGAAACCCATAACCAGTACATAGTGCTCGGGACAATTTCCATCGCATTCAGAATAGAGAAGGCACGACCTAACCCATTGTTTCTCATATCTTTGTCTGCACCACGATTGATATACTCTGCATTAATAGCGGCTAAGTGTGAGAACCTACCCGTTACGCCAGAATCCAGTTTATTCCATACGTCCACAGTTTCATCCGAACGCGCGGCAGCTGCCTCTATATGCTTTTGTGCTTCTGCTACTTGAACAGGGTACTGCGGATCATTGGCCATCACGCCCAACTCATTCTCGTAGATAGTTGGATAGCCCGAGCCATCAACATATTCAACGACAATGGCGCGCTCTTTGTCTCGAATCGCGTAGTGCATACCAACCGTAAGGTCATGCGCTACTTTAATTTTGGTGGTTTCTACTTTTGTCTTGCTAAGAAGTTCAATCGCCTCGTCGACTGATTGAGCATTCGCCAATACATGACCAACAACTTCGAGATAATTAATGTCACCCTTCCCCTCTTCCACATACGAAGACTCCAAAAGTGCCAAAGACTCAATATTGACACCATGTTCATTAAGCCTGACGAGATCCACTCGGTATCAGCATGGCGCATACCCACAAAGCCATAGTCACCCGATTTACCGTTAATTTCAAAATGACGAGGCACTATGACCAAATGCTCCCCCATAAAATCTGGTGCTTCCATAGTACGAGAGACAAAGGCTGCACCTTCAACTTCAAAAGTAGAGTACGAGCAAGCATTGGCTGTTGTCGCGAGACCTGCAGTAAGTGCAGCAGCAGTAGCCAGAGTTAGAAAGGTCTTTTTCATCGTTATCCCCATTCGGAACAAGTTCAATCAGTGTTGCTACCAATGCGGTTGCTACTGATGTTTTTTCATCTTGAGGCTATTATTCATAACAAAAGGTTTTTAAGTTAACGCCAATGAACATCATAATGATGTTCATGCTAATACACGTGACACAAAACGAGGAATCGCAGTGGAGTATTCACTTAACCAATTACAAGCCTTTGTCGTTACCGTTGAAGAAGGCAGCTTTAAGGCAGCAGCCAGAAAGCTCAACAAAAGCGCCCAAGTCATCGCTAGATTTATTTCTATGATGGAAGACAGTTGCAATGTGCTGCTTTTCGAGCGCCAAGTCCGGCAGCTACACGTCACTGAAGAAGGGAAAAAACTCTATCGCTACGCTAAACGCATGATGTTAGAAAGCGAAAAGCTGGACGCACAACTTAAAAGCTTTGATGAGCAACTACCCTACGCTTTTTCCGTTGCTATCGACAACAGCCTATCTTGTGCTGCTGTCGCCAGATGTTACCTTTCGGTGCTCTCAGAATTTCCAACCATCGACCTCAAAATCATGAGCGGAGATACCAAGCAGGTCATCGAATGGGTGAAAAGTGGTGAGGCAGAAGTCGCGCTGGCTTTTTCTCCACTGACGCCAATCGAAGGAATCCAAGAGATGGTTGCTTTTAACTTCGCAACATCAGAAGTCGCATCCTCGAGCCTTGTTGCCAATGAAGCCGTCTTGACCCAAGAAGAGCAAGTCAACATGACCCAACTCGTGCCTCAGTTTATTTATGATTATGGACACGCAGGACGTTATATATCGAGTGACAAAACCATCGTCTGTAATGGTTTTGATGAAATACTGACTATGCTAGAACTGGGCGTCGGATGGGCAAGAGTGCCGAAATACAAAGTCCATACTTTGCTCAAAGAAGGCAAAGTCCATGAGTTTCGTGCCGAAGGCTCCGTACCGGTCAATTGGTATGCGATGCTGTACTACCCACACGAAAGTCAGTTGAGTGTGGCAGCAGATATTTTTATCGAAAAAGCCATTAGCCTGAATGAGTCTGAGCAATTCAAATGACAAAGCAGCCAATACCCACCAACCTGTAAGCCTTACTTACACCTCATCATTACTCTTATTTGTGTTGCCGGTTTAATCTACACCCAACTTAAGAACACAAACGAGTAACTGACATGAAAAAATCAATCCTAGCTCTAGTACTGGCCGCAACCGCTACAACTGCTATCGTTGGTACAGCAAACGCTTGTACCACGGCTGTGTATCACAACGGCGACGCATCTATCTCTTCTCGTTCTATGGACTGGTTTGGTCACGATGAAGCATCTGTAGTGGGAACCGGTAAAGGCGTCAAAACAACATACGCCGCCACTGACAATGCTGTTCAAGGTCAGTCAAAATTCGCCACTTTAAAAATCAAATCGTTCCATGGCGCAAGCACCAGCATGGGTAAGGGCGTTGTGGCAGAAGCAATGAATGAAGCTGGTCTGGAAGCGCGTATCCTATACTTGAGCCGCACTTACACCGCATTCCCAGAAGGCACAGCGGAAACGCCAGACGTATCTGCATTAGAAGTTCCAAATTGGGCAGCAGACAACTTTGCAACGGTGGCAGAAGTGATTGATGCAATTGAAAACGGTAGCGTTGATATTATCGACGCTGAGGTTTGTAACCTGCCTACGAGCTCAGGCCACGGCCACTGCTCTCAAGCGCCGGTTCACTACCAATTTGCAGACAAAACTGGCGACACAGCTATCGTAGAATTCGTTCAAGGTGAGCTCAAAGTTTACCGTGGCGACATTGCTAACGTTATGTCCAACGACCCAGAGCTATCTGTGCACTTAGAGTTCTCTGCGAACGGCAAGAAATCTGATGGCTCGATTCACCCAATTGACCGTCGCCTACGTGGTAAAGAAATCGTCGCAGATATGTACGCTCGCAACGTGACAGACAACGACGCCGCTAAGAACGCGATGAAAGCGGTGGCCAACAGCACATTTGCCGGCTACGACCAGCTTGACCACTCTTTGGAAACACCAGATGTGTTCCCAACATTGTGGACAGTTCACACGGATCGCAACCAAGGTGAATGGGTACTAGACCGCTACGATACATGGACAGCAGAGACATACAACTTCACTATGTTCGACGTGAACAAAGCAGAATCAACAACGCTGGGTATCCATCCGAAAACCAGTAAGAGTCGCGCTGATTGCACTAGTTGTCTAGCATGAATTTGGGAAAAAGACTAAAGAGCACCTTCAAGGTGCTCTTTTCAGTGTTGGCTATCCAAGCCTAAGCACGCTACTACTCTGCCTTATCCTGATACATGCCATTTTCACCGTACAAACTTTTGATGGTCTCCCTAAGCCATACGATTTTAGGATTCTGATTATTGCGTTTGTGCCAAATCATCGTAAATGGAATCAGCAACTTATTTTGATACTGCTTAGCAACAGGAATCGGGAGCGCCACTAAATTCGGATGTAACTGTTCACAGTATCGCTGGCAGTACCTTGGTGCTGTCGTAAGCATGTGATGAGCGGGCTTTTCTGCGACAAACAGCGCTTGTTCAAAGCTTGCCATGGTTAGGCTCACGTTACGTGTGTATCCCTGCTCCAACAATATTTCATCTAACGCCCAGTTGTCAGTCTTCTCCCAAGTTGTATTGATATGGGCATAGCTTAAGAAGGTCTTCAAGTTCCACTCTTGCTCAAGCGCTGGATGGTCTTTTCGCACATACACCATAGGTAAATCCGAAAACAGCACCTCGAAGTTAATGAAATATGGAAGTAACTCCAACGACTCCTTAGACCGAGGGTGACTCTCTCTTCCGGTAAAACCGATATCCACTTCACCGCGAGTAATGGCGTCTAAGGAATCATAATCCCAATTGTGAAACTTTACCTTCGACTCTGGGTAGGTGTTGTGAATGCGTTGGGTCAGTTCATCCACCATAATCAACGACAGTGGTGATTCAACACCAAGATTAAACCTCACCCCACTTGGTGCATCGTCACCTCTGCGCGATGCGATCTGATTGCCGATTTGCATCCAATCCGACAAGCTCTCTTGCATGCTCGTGGCGAGTATCGTCGGCTTTAACCCCTGAGGGGTATTCACGAACAAGGGATCATCAAACCAATCTCGCAATTTCCCTAGAGATTTGCTGACACTTGAGGGGGTCACGTTAAGCTTTTTCGCCGTTTTGGTGACACTTTGCTCTTGCAACAGCAGTTGCAAAGTCAGCAGTAAATTAAGGTCAAGTCGGGCAAGAGATTTCTTCATGAGTTTCACTAACATTCTGATTTGGAAATAATACTAATAGAGAGAGGCCAATAACGCCACTTGCAACCAGCGCGATCAAAAGCATCATTACCGCTGAAACACCGGTCAGTGCTATCAACCAAATATACAGTGCCGACCAAGAGACCTGAGCAATGCCGAGCATGGAGCTGGCCAGCCCAGCCTTACGAGAAAACAAACTGAGCGCTTGGCTCATTGCCACACCAAACCCCATTGAGAACCCCATGCTTATCAAAGCAAAACCAACCATATAAAGTGTCGAGCTATCGCCATTCAAGTGAGCCGCGAGAATGACAATAGCCGACAGCAAAATAGTGATTTGCGCTGCAAACATTAGTGTCGACTGTTTAAAGTAAGAGAGCGCAACGGGTGCTGAGAACGACGTTGCCATACCCACCATCGCAAGCAAAGCCATCGCTGTTGAGTACTGGCCTCGAGTATAGCCAAGCGTATCCATCACTATCATGGGTGACGTATTTACATAAGAAAGAATGGCGGTTACACCCAGAGAGGTATAGATAACACGCGAAATGAAAAAACGATCAAACAGCGACTCATTGCTACCCTCCGCAACATCCGAAGCTTTATGCTGTTTTTTCGGCAGCGTTTCTTTCAATACAAAACAGGCAATCAAACCTATCGCAATCCCCATCATAGCCATGGCAGAAAACAGTACTGGCCACGGAAACTTAATCATAATCAGGTTACCGATAACCGGCGCTAGTACCGGAATAGAACAAGTAATACCATTGAGCATAGATAGCACTTTAGCGCGCCTTTGATCGTCTAAAGTGTCACGTAAAATTGCAAAAGCCACCACATAACAACACGCCGCACCAACACCTTGGAAAAAACGCATCATTAGAAAGCTATTACTGGTCTCTGCGGAACCTGCAAGCACAGACGCTATGGTAAATATCACCGCGCCACACATTGCAACTGGCTTGCGGCCGAATCGGTCTGCTGCTCGCCCAACAAACACCATTGTTGATGCCATACCCGCAAGGTAAATCGAAAAGGCAATATGAAGCTGAGATTCACTCGCAGAGAGTGCATTTGCAATTTGTGGCAACGCGACCAAGTACAGATCAATCGCGGTAGGATAAAGCAGCACAAAGGCAAAGCTGCACAGTAAGTATCGGGAGACATTGGTTGGTTTCATGGTGACCTCGTGACTGTCGGGGGTTACGAGGATGATATGAGACACGAAGGGCGTTGGCGCGTTACCTTTGTGACAACAGGTATTTCCATTTACGACATGGGTACTCGCTCGTGGCAGCTTTGCTGCTGGTGCTACTAGCGCTGGAACCGATTGTACGCGCCGTCAGCGCTTTATTTGGTTAGTCCTTATTAATTTTACTGCCTGCATCCACTTGTGATGCAGGCTTATGAGATTACTTTGTGCTCGAGGCAAACAAAGCGCCACCAGCAGACATAAAGAAGCCACCCATTACCTTATTAAAGCGCTTGATGTTCTTTTTACTAGAAAGCCAAGGGTTAACCTTAGCGCCAAGCCTTGCATACACCAGCATGACCACGGTGTCGATCACAATCCAGGTTAACGCTAGCACCGCAAACTGACTAAGCTGCGGCGCATTCACGTTAATGAAGTTAGGAAACAGTGCGGTAAAAAACAGTAAGTCTTTGGGATTACTGATACCTACCATATAGGCTTTTTTGAGAATGCCACGCTGAGTAAAGGCAACTTTCTCTTGTTTAGTATCAGTGCTAAACGCAGACTCAGTCCCTGTGTCTCTCCAGGTCTGGTATCCAAGATAAACCAAATACAGCGCCCCGAAAATTTTCAGCAACAAAAATACTTCCGATGATGCTGCCAATATGGCACCCAAACCAACAGCAGAGAGGACCATCAGTGTCAGAGAAGCAAACGTTCCACCAAACACCGTCGCTAGCGCACTCGATTTCCCGTATTTAACACCGTGTGCGATGCACAGCATTGCTGAGGGGCCGGGAGATGAGATCAAAACCGTAATGACCCCAACGTACGCTAACCATAAACTCCATTCCATTCTAGTCCTCCCTGTTTTTAAAGTATTGCGTTGTGCTATGCCATGTGGCACATACCTCTCCCAACCTTACCGCTCTCCTTACGACAAGTCGAACAATAATTACACACATATCCCGTCTTAACTGATCACCATTGCGATATAGCCAAGGATCAGCACGAGAACTGATGTCAATGCATAAGGCACGGGATAACCAATTGCAGGCATGTCGCTTTGGGTAGCATCTTGCGCCCCTTTCATTGCTGGTGTGCTATTTCGACCACCCGCGCAAGCGCCAGCAAGAATGGCTGGGTTCATCTTGCGAATGTACAACCCATATAACCAAGCTAATAGAGGCGGAACAAGCGCAGCAGTAACACCAAGTAGCGCAATTTTAATCACGATGATGCCCTGAAAAGAAGCAAGGATTTTGGGACCTACGGTTGCCGCAAGCACCGCTACGAACAGATTAAGCCCGATATCTTGCAAAAAGCTTCTCGCCCCTTCACTCATTGGGCCGCCAAACGCAGGGTTTCGAGTTCGCAAGAACGAAAACACAATCCCGGTAAGCATACAGCCAGCCGAAGTCCCTAATGCAAATGGGATACCCGCAACCGTTACACTCAAGTGGCCGAACACATAACCCACTAGTAACGCAGTGCTAAATAGAACGTTTCGGTCACCGTACTTTCAACAATAGGCACGCTGTTAAGCTGAGAAGCGGTCTGTTCAACACACCACTGAGAACCGGCAATACGTACTACGTCCCCCACTTCAACGGTGGTTTGAGGAAGTAATGGCTGTTGATGACCCTGCCTAAATAGCGCTTTAAAATAGACACCGAAACCCACTTCCGCGTGCAACTGAGCAACCGTTTTACCTGCATGTTCAGACTTTCCGACATGGATATCAGCGACTTCGATATCAACATTACGGGCTCGAGGCTCATCGACTTCATTACCTATGTCGCTTCACCTTCTTTAATTAGAGCACTGTACTCGCCACGAACACCGATTACATCGCCGAGTTGTAATATAGGGTTGTTCGATGCATCTAACACGTCATCACCACGCACGACTTCAGCACAACAGCATCGGGAAAACGTTTGTAGAGATCCTGAACTGACTGCCCAACCAACTCTTCATGCGTTACTTTGTAAGCACGAACATCGATGGGTAAGACACCAACATCGGAGAAGCCAAAAGTGCTCGGGAGTTTTTCATTGTCATCACCGCTAGAGAACTCTTTTTCAGCATCTTTACCGGCTTTAACAGGATCAATACCAAACATAGAAGGTAAGTATTTGATCAAAAGAATAATTAGAACAGTAGACAGCACATAGCTGATGGCATAACCAGCCGCGATATTAGCACTCACTTGGTCAGCACTCATACCGGCCGGAGGAACAAAAGCGCCGGAAGAAACCGCCGATTGAGCCACACCCATTACTGCGGTAACGGTGTAGCTTCCAGAGATAATACCTGCCGCATACCCAGGCTCTAGCCCCAAGAGCTTGGCGCCAACTACAACAATGGCGAAATTGCTAAAGACAACGATTAGCCTATCACCACGAAATCTAAACCACCTCTTGCCAGTCCAGAAAAGAATTGAGGACCGACTTTCATACCGATGGCATACATAAACATCATTAAGAAAATATCGGAGACTAACCCCGGCTCTTCAATCTTAAGTCCGTACACAGAGAACGAGGTCAGCGCCAATGCAACACCAACAATCAATGTCCCTGCTGTGGTGCCCAAGCTCACGCCTTTAACAGTAATGCGTCCTAATGGGTAACCAATCGCGAGTGATAGGATTAGAAAAACAAAAGGGTTTTCAGATAAGTAATTAAAAAGAAAAGACATGATCTCACCTGCTACATTGTGATTGAAGCAGCAGAGCGATATAAGGAATCGCCCTGCCGATTACCTAGAGCAGCCGCAACATTAACCGTGGTTAAAGTTACTCGACTCATCGGCATCGCTGCCGTTAACCACTGGGTGCTTACCAAAGAAATCAACGCAATGTTGCAAGTCAGAGATCAATAAATCCGCCATATCTCGACTAAAGCCATGGCGCACAAGAATACGCATAATAACCAGATCCTCGCGATCGGCTGGCATGGCATACGCAGCGATCTGCCATCCACGCGATCGGATCCGATCTGACAAGTCATAGAGATTGAAACCTGGGTTTGCATCTTTCTTGATAGACCAACTTAGCGCTGGAATACCACCATGACCATCGTAAATGATTTCAAACATGCCCATTTTTCAACTTCTTTGGCGATGTAGCGCGCCGTTTCGTAACAGGCATCATGGATCTTTTTATAGCCCTCTTTGCCCAATCTCAAGAAGTTGTAGTACTGCGCAACGATTTGTCCGCCAGGACGAGAGAAGTTCAATGCAAATGTCGGCATGTTGCCGCCCAGATAGTTAACATTGAAGATCAAATCTTCATGTAACGCATCTGCATCGCGCCACACTACCCAGCCCACACCCAATGGTGACAAACCAAACTTGTGGCCAGAAGCATTAATCGATTTAACTCGTGGTAACCGGAAATCCCACTCTAAATCAGGGTCACAGAAAGGGGCTAAGAACGCACCACTGGCGCCATCAACGTGAATAGGAATATCTAATCCGGTTTCTTCTTGAAGCTTATCTAACGCCTCATGCACCGCTTTAACAGGTTCATATTGGCAGGTGAACGTCACGCCCAAAGTTGGCACCACACCAATGGTATTTTCATCACAGCGTTTGATCACTTCTTCTGGCGTCATGATAAGACGATCACCTTCCATTGGGATCTCACGAAGCTCAATATCCCAATAGCGCGCAAATTTATGCCAACACACCTGCACAGGACCACAGATCAGATTCGGCTTGTCAGTCGGCTTGCCTTGTTTCTTCATTTTCTCACGCCAAGCCCACTTCAATGCCATCCCACCAAGCATTGCAGCCTCACTTGACCCCGTCGTTGAGCAACCCATCGGGTTCTCTGCATCTGGCGCATGCCAAAGATCAGCTAACATATGGACACAGCGCGATTCAATCTCGGCCGTTTGTGGGTATTCATCTTTATCAATCATGTTTTTATCGATGCATTCATCCATCAATTGATGAACCTCATCCTCGACCCATGTTTGACAAAATGTCGCTAAGTTCTGACGTGAGTTACCGTCTAACATAAGTTCATCGTGAACAACTTGATAAGCATGTTCCGGGGCGTGCTCATTCTCAGGAATTCGATACTTGGGCATGACCACAGACAAGTCTTTCGAAGAGTAAACATCATCTAGCATTGAACCACGAACAGCTGACTTTTTATGAAGAGGCATAATCTATCCTTTTTCTTACTAATACTATTAAGTCGTTAAATAGGTTTAAAAGATGGAAGAACGTGCCTTAAAGCTAGTCCAGATTTTGTTGCGGTGCTAGTTTCATATTCGGTTGATAAGATTCATAATTACGCCGCTTGTATCGTTAATATTCGCCACAATATGCAGTCATTCACCTTACCGATAATGATGTCTAGTTTGTTGCTATGACTGCGTCTACGACAACAATTTCGCCCCTTTCTTAGCCCGCTCTTAAGAAACACTTTCCCTTCACTAGGAAGGGAATGCCTAACAGCGTGCTCAGTTTTTTATCAGTGACGACCATTCTCAACGCGATAGTTAGATGCTGACATCAACTCAGATTCCAATTCGATCACAATTACCACTCATTTTTCTTGCTAAAAAGGTAGAAAAGTTTATAGTTTCTTTAAGCACACATTGAGAATCGACATGTCTTTACAGAAGAAGCAATCCAAAGTATCACTGAACATTAAGATTTCAGCAGACTTAGATTTTCGTCTTAAACGAGCGAGAAAAGCAGCGCGTGAGCAAGGATTGATGTTCAACGTCTCTAAAGAGGTTGAGAACTTCCTTGAGAAGGAAGTAAAGAAGGTTGAGCGCCATCTATCAATCGATGAAGAGATTAAAGGTAACTTAGAAGATCTTGGTGGACTGAATATAGATAAGCTAATGAAGTCTATGGATTAATTATCAAGTTACCTTGTTATGAATTAACAAACTACAACTAAGCTTGGAGATGAATATGGGAACGATAATTGGACTATTAGTCTTAGCAGGGGTCGATATACTCCTAAAGCGCAAAACTGGACTTCACATACATCAGTGGATTGCAAAAAAATACAGTGATTCTCACAATGACAAGTGAACGAGTCTCGTTTGAATGACAGATAAAGCAAACAGGACACGCTACCCTGAGCCATTGTACTAAACACGTGTCCTTTCCCCCTACGGTCAAACATTCTATTCGTATACCTGTGACCATAGTTTTTGAGTGCGCAAAAAGCACCAAGATTTCGGCCTTCGCTTCCTCAACGCCACTTTTAAGTCATATGTTCGCTTGAAAAAAGTTCAAGGCTAGTTAAACACTCATAAAATGCGTTGGCCGCAGGAGACAATGCCGTCTTTGCTCCCTTTAGTACAACTGAAAAATCACTCGTAAACCACCACTGTTCTGGATTCACCGCCACAAGCGCCTGTTGAGAGCGATTGCTTTCAATAAGATGCCCAGGTAGAAAACTCAAATGCGTCCCCGCCATCGCAAGCAAAGCGCCAGATTCAACATTCCAGCCATCGATGAGTTTTAGTTGTTGATACTGTTCAACATTCAAAAGCTTACGCATTACCTCAGAAGCGTAACCACCAATGTTAATGCGTCTTCCCTCAAGCGAGTAATTGCTATTTTCAATAGCCTTTGCAACGTCTTCGCGGGCAAAGAGATAACTCTTTTCAGTGAACAGAAACTCTGTATGACTGAAGGCATCAAGTTGATGTTCGGCAAGAACGACGATCATCATATCTAGCTGTCCCTTCGCCAGCTTTTCATTTAGCAAGGTGTAATCGCCGACTTCGAGCGTGAGTTCCACGCTGTCACTCAACTTATAAAAGTTTTCGATGGCGACCGGAACAGGATTTCTTGGAAGCGTAATGGTATTGTCGAGAATACCAACGCGCACCTGACCCGTCAGTTTTGACTGTACGCCCTTCAATTTAAAGGCAAAATCACTAAGCAAACTACTCAGTTCATTTGCATAACCATACACAGTGTGTCCTTCACTTGTTAAATCAAAACCACTTCGACCACGCTTACAAAGCGTCACACCCAAGCTCTTTTCAAGCTCTATTAACTGATTACTCAGCACAGGCTGACTCAGCCCTGTACTTACGGTAGCATTGCTGATGCCGCCCTGCTCAACGATCTCGCAGAAAATCTCTAATCGTCTTAGGTCGCGCTTGTCCAGTTTTTCAATATGAATAGCCATAATTTTAATACATAACTAAAAACGAATGTTTGTATCTAATAATATGTATTTATTTATATGTAACAAGCTGCTAACTTTTTTTATGTGAACTTTATGGATAATTATTTAGGAGCTTAGGATGGCGGAATCACGAACAGCACGGAAGATTGATGACTTTGAGTTAGAACCCGTACCCGAGAACGCAAAACGCTCGTGGTACGTCATCAGCCTGATCTGGCTTGCAATTGGTATTGATATCTCTGGTCTGTTCTTAGGTGCGTTTTTGAGTACTGGACTCACCATTCACGACGCCCTATTTGCAACGTTCGCAGGCTCTGCCATTCTCGCCGTACTTGCCATGCTTTGCGCTAATATTGGTTTCCAATCTGGCGTCTCAACACCACTAATGAGTAGCTCTGTATTTGGTCGCCACGGTGGCAAGATCCTCGGCGCTATCAACGGTATTTCTCTTGTTGGCTGGTTCGCGTTTCAAGCGGACTTTTCGCCTACATACTTGTCGATGCACTAGCACAATATGACATCGTAGTCTCTCACTTTGCTGCGCTTGTTGGCGGCGGCGTACTAATGATGATCACTGCAATCTATGGTGTCCGAGCGCTCGGTAAGCTTAGCGCCTATTCTGTACCACTCATGGTGACACTCATTACCGTTGGCCTATTTATGGCGGCAGGTGCGCAGAGCGCGGGTGACAAGGCTATTGAGTCGCCACTCTCTATGGGTGAAGCCATATCCTATGTTATGTCTATTTGGATCCTCGCCGCAGTTGCTGCTCCTGATATTGCCCGCTACGCGAAGACGCGCAAAGACGCGATTCTCGGTGCCGGTTTTGGCTTCCTATTTGGTAACAGCGCAACGATTGTGGTTGCTTTGCTGCTCACGCAAATGACCGGCTCCGACGACCTCGTCAATGTGTTCTTCGGTATTGGTTTGGGTATGGCAGCGATTATCGTGCTGGTGTTTGCTCAATGGACGACCAACAGCAGCAACCTTGTCTCAGGCGCTTTGGGCATGTCGGTCGTGTTGCCGAATGTACCGCGTCCGATTTTGGTCATCGTGATGACCATTCTTGGCCTCGCTATCGCTCAGCTTGGCATGATCGATATGTTTACTGCATTTCTCACACTTCTGGGTGTGACGATTGCGCCTTCAGCAGGTGTTTACCTTGCTCAATACTACTTCTTAGATAAGTCTGCGCTTGAATTTGAACGTATTCAAAGTGCGCCAAACTGGATGCTAAAAGGCTTAGTTGCTTGGGCATTTGGTAGCGCGGTAAGTGCATGCACCGCAGGCGAATTCTTCAACCTATTCTCATTAACCAGTATTTCAGCGATTGACGGTATTCTTGCGTCCTTCGTTGCCTACATTGTGTTTGTAAAGCTGTCAGTATCAAATAAGGAAGCGGTTCGTGATTTTCAATGATCAAATGATTGATGACATTGCCCTAGGTGCCACCGTACTTGGCACCGGAGGGGGTGGTGATCCCTACAGCGGTGCGCTGATGGCCAAAGTCGCCATTGCCAATGCTGAACAGCCTGTTGAGCTTATTTCGCTGGATGAGGTGAAAGATGACTGGATGACAGTGCCTTCGTCAATGATCGGCGCGCCCACCGTCGCCATTGAGAAACTCAACTCCCAAGATCAAATGCTGGTCGCGTTCGAAGCGATGGAACAAGCCGTCGGTGAGCGCATCGAAGCGACCTTCCCTATTGAGGTCGGCGGCTTCAACTCGTTGATCCCTATTTTGGTTGCGGCACAAAAAGGGATCCCTGTGATCGACTGTGATGCCATGGGACGCGCATTCCCAGAGTCACAAATGGTGACCTTTTACTTGGACGGCCTCCCGTCCGCACCCAACACGCTTGCTGATGAAAAGGGTAACGTCGTGACCCTGCACCCTATCGACGGTGTTTGGTCTGAACGATTTGCTCGCCCAATCACTGAGCAAATGGGTGGCTCTGCAGCGATGTGTGACTACCCTATGTATGGTAAGGAGCTCAAACGCAGCGCTCTTGGTGCGACCCTGACCAAAGCCATGCAAATAGGTAAAGCCATTCGTGAAGCGAATGCTCGCGGTGACAGTGCGGTCGAAGCCGTGTTAGAGATTGTAGACGGACACCGAATTATTAGCGGAAAGATTGTCGATATCGACCGAAATACCGGCGGTGGTTTCGTAACTGGCGGTGTCGTCATTGAGCCGCTTAAAACCTCTGAAAGCAATGCTGAACCCGTCTACGTTCATTTCCAAAATGAGCTGTTGCTTGCTCACAAAGGAACCAAGGCGAGCGACATGAGCCAAGAATCGCTGTTGGCTTGCACGCCCGATCTTATCAGCATTCTTGACCATGAAACCGGACAGCCAATCACGACTGAGCAGCTTAGATACGGACAGAGAATTGAGCTTATCGCTTACCCTTGCGATCCCAAATGGCGCACCGCTAAGGGGATCGAAGTCGCAGGTCCCGATTACTTTGGCTATGGCGTTGAGTATGTCGCCATTGAAAACCTTTCGAAACGTGTAAATACGGAGGCAGGACTATGACAACCGCTATTTATCGCCTCGGTATTGATGTCGGTGGAACCAACACAGACGGTGTCCTTTTAGATGAGTCGCTCAAAGTTATCTCTAAGGTCAAAGTAGCTACAACACACGATATTTCGACAGGCATCGACAACGCTATTGATGAACTACTGCGCCAAGCAAACCTTACCGGTCAGAGTGTCAAGCATGCCATGCTTGGCACGACTCAATGTACCAATGCCATTGTTGAGAAGCGAGGTCTCGATAATGTAGGCATGCTTCGCCTAGCACTGCCAAGTGGCAGCGCTGTACCACCTCTTTGTGGTTGGAGCGCATCTTGGCAGACCTTACTTGGCGAGCATTTCTATCAAGCCCACGGTGGCTATGAGTACGACGGTCAAAAAATCGCGGACGTGGATGAGCAAGAGATCCGTCAGCTATGCCAGAAGATGAAAGGCAAGGTTGATTCCATAGCGATTTGTGGTGTGTTTTCTCCCGTAAATGGTGACCAAGAGCTATTGATTGAGCAGTGGGTAAGAGAGGAGCTACCAGAGGTTAATATTTCCCTTTCACACAAGGTTGGCAGTCTGGGTATCTTAGAGCGTGAAAACGCCACTATCCTAAATGCGGCTCTGCAAGGCACAGCGAAACGCTTTGTCGAAGGATTTTGCCACGCGCTAGAGAAGCACCGCATCGCTGTTACACCGTATTTCGGCCAAAACGACGGTACACTGATGTCGCAAGAATTCGCGCTTAAGTACCCTATTCTTACCGTAGCGTGTGGTCCTACCAACTCCATTCGCGGTGCTAGCCACCTGACTAAGCTTGATGATGCCATTGTGGTCGATGTTGGCGGCACAACCTCAGATGTAGGTGCGCTAACACATGGCTACCCTCGGGAATCGAGCGTAGCCGTCGAGCTCGGTGAAGTGCGCACTAACTTTCGCATGCCGGACATTTTAGCTATCGCCATTGGCGGGGGCACCAAAGTGACGCTCACCGATGGTGACATTCAGTTAGGCCCAGAAAGTGTCGGTCATGAACTGACTCAAAAGGCGCTCAGTTTTGGTGGGGATAGATTAACGCTAACTGACGTGGCACTCACTAAACAAGTGATGGAATGGACAGGTAAGGCAAAGCAAGAGTCTATTGATTTGGCACCAGAAACGGCCAATCAAATATATGCTCATATGATAGAAAAGGTTGAAGATGCCATCGACAGGATGAAGACCTCTGCCACTAAAGTGCCGGTCATTCTGGTTGGCGGAGGCAGCGCGCTCATGCCCAATGAATTTGAAGGTGTCAGCTCAGTCATTCGTCCAGAGCACTTTGAAGTCGCCAATGCAATAGGTGTCGCGCTCGGTGAGATATCGGGTCAGCTAGATAAAATTGTACCTATCGAGCCTAACCAGCGAGCTGAAGTATTGGTTGATTTGGAGAAAGAAGCAAGACAACTCGCCATGGAAGCAGGTGCGTGTGCAAACAGCGTGTCGGTGATCGAGCGTAGTGAAATACCGCTCAGTTACCTACAAGGCAACATGGTGCATGTCAAAATAAAAGCCGCAGGCAGAATCGCTTAACTAAACCACTACTTTCAAATATTACGCCCCATAGAGAAATAGCACCTTGGGGCGTATTATTGTCTATTCGGATTACTTACTGTAACGCTTCATGCTCATAGTGTTAGCATCCAAGTGAGACATAAACTCTTTCGCCGCTTCTGCGGTCATAAAACTGTTCATAGAGGCTTCGGCGTCTTCAATGGTTTCCCAATGCACCACCACTAACCATTCACCATTATCTCCATGTGCCGCTTCACGAGAAATAAAGCCCGGCTGCTGAGAGACATGCTGCATCTCCACAGCCTTGTCTAGCGGCGTAAACTCTTCGACTGTAACGCCATCGTTAAGCTTAAATGTCGCTATTTCGATCACTTCCGCTTGAGCAGTTATTGAGAACAACGAAGCAGTAAGCAGGCCAATTAAGGTAACCTCTTTCATAACACATCCTTTTCGCTAAAGCTCAAAATAGTTGAGCGAACTACTAAGGTATTAATGAACTCAGTCGCGCTGTCAAATTCGAATAGCAAATGCTTACTAAGGACTTATTTTTGAGACACAACAGAACGGAATAACGCATTGCGCTCTCTCGAAGTACGGTTCGAGACAGAGTAAACCGCAAAGATGTGCACATCTTAGTTTGAACCAAAGTTAATGATACCTATCAGGTCGCGCTAACTTGGCACTCCCCATCCCATGAAAATTCCGTTTCACCAATAGCGTTCTGAATAAAATATCTGCTTCATCATGTTCATAGAAACAGATTTTTACATTCCCGATTGTAATCAAAACGATTGTTTTGGGGTCGTGTTGTTGGAAGTAACACAACCCAAAAGGAAAAAGTAATGACAACCACGTTTCAACCTAAATTAAACACGCAACTTGCTTACGGACTACTGGTTACAAGATTGAGCATCGGCTTGGTCTTTCTTGTGTGGGCATTAGACAAAGTCCTAGTGCCCGAGCATGCCATGAAGGTATTTGCTGGTTTCTATGGACTCACTATCTCTAGCAGCGTTTCTATCTTACTCGGCGCGTTACAAACTCTGTTCGTATTGGCCTTTGTCGTTGGCTACAAGAAAAATATCACTTACCTTTCTGTGCTGGCTCTTCATGGCATTTCAACATTTATCTCTTTTCCTAAGTATCTAGAGCCAATGAGCAACCTACTTTTCTTTGCAGCGTGGCCGATGCTCGCAGCCTGCTACCTTTTGTATGTCCTCAAGGACTATGACCGCTTTACATTGAGTAGCGAAAAGGCAACGCTATCTAGTACTACAGCATAGAGTGCGCTAAACAGACTATGTAGAACTAAGCACAGACTTTCACCAATACCATCGACCATAGATGGTATTGGTTTTCAACCCTGCTAGCCCCAAAATTCGACTAACGAAAGTTCTACCACCTTCGGTTAACTGATTGCATTGCCATTTTACATTCGGATACTCGCTCCCCCTCTGTACGTTTCCAAATCGTACCATTTGCAACAGTCTATGAAATCCAATCGCTTTTTGTTGTAGGTACAACAAAAAGACCCTAAGATTAGTAATACTACTTTAGTGATAGAAACGAACTCATGCTCGAAGGTATTTTAATGGCATATAAAGATGACACGCTCGCAACGCCTCTTCTGGACGAATCGACATTCTTCCTGATGGGGGTCGCCTACCGCCGTTTTCGCAATGAAGTTCAAGAGCAACTTTTAAGTGCCCACGACATCACGACAGAGATGCAAAAAGCGCTAGAGATACTTAGTTACCACTCGCACCTTCCTCAACAAGTGTTAGCAGATAAACTCATGAGAGAGCGAAGCACAATAAAGCGCATGATCGACAATATGCTTAAACGCGATCTCGTATCGATTGTCCCGCATCCAACTAATCAAAAAGTAAAACTTATTCAACTCACGTCCAAAGGACGCGAAGTCCATCAAAGTGGCAATACCATTGTCACCGCAATTCAAAGTCAGTGGCTCAACACACTTGACGATAACCAAGAGGCGCAGCTCAAAGGCGCCCTGATTTCTCTCTTAGAGAAAAACTGATACAGCATTTCGGGGCTTGACCAGCCCCTTTTTTTCGGTCAAATCTTCAAAAGGTAAAATGATGAAAAAGACTCTTGCAGTAGCTTTGTTGCTACCTGCGAGCCAACTTTGTGCGCTCGAAATTCAGGATTATGTCTCACTTAACGGCTTGGTTGGTGCCTACCAGACAAATGGTGGCCCCCTTGTAGAAGGCTCAAAAGAGGGAAACCCCATTGAAGCAAAAGTGCGCGCAAATTTGACGGCGAATGTTCCTATTACGGAGGATTGGAGCGTATTTGGCAGAATGGAGTACGACCTTAACTTCTTGAACTTAAAAGAAGGTACGGAAATAAAAAACGGCAAGCTTCGTAAACGCTATGAGTACGTAGGCGTTGAACATAGTTATCTGGGCGCACTTTGGTTTGGTAAGGATTGGGGGGCGAACTACTCTCACCTTCCAATATTGAAGATGGCGTACTTAGGATTTCAAGACGTCGCCGCGGCTCAAGCTACATGGCGAAACAGCGATACGTTGCTATATAAAATACATATGAAAAGTGGACATTTGTCGCATCCACCCAGCTGTCTAAATCTGAACAGAGCTTTGATTACAGCGATGACTCATTCACGACGGACGGCTCAGCATTCACTATTACCTACGGCGCATCTCCCTTCTTTGGTGATGGCTTTGGGATCGGTTACTCCTTTCACAACGCTGGCCTATACGGGTCTGGTGGTCAGTTATACAAAGACAAAGGTGATGCAACCCACAACGTTGGGATGAGCTATCGCCACGGTCAGTGGTATATCGGCGCTACATTAACGCGCTCTGATCTTAATGAACACGGTAAGGCATCCAATCTCAATGATTACACCTATGACGTAGTAGGCGAATACTCCTTTAACAGTGACCTCAAGTTCATTCTTCATCATGCTCAAGTTTACGGTAACTGGGGAGCGGAAAATGAGCGCTTCGTTGGCTACGGTGTGCACTACTACGTGACCCCTAAATTACTTGCACTCTCTGAAGGACGCTTCTCTAACGGTGGAGACAGCGGCACGATTGGCGACACTCACGTCATTGGTCTCGAATACTTTTACTAACTAATCTACGACAAAGGAAATTAGAATGCTTGATCAGATAGTTCCAAAGCTCATCGCTACGTCTGAAAACGGTAAGATAGAGTTGATACTAAGAGTGATGGTGGGATTCATCATGACATACCATGGATTCGGCAAAGTGCTAAATCCAGCAGGCTTAGTACCTTTTTTAGAGGCAAACGCTGTCCCTTTCCCATTGTTGGGCGCTTACTTAGCCGCTTATACAGAGTTCTTAGGGGGACTAGCTTTAATGTTTGGTTTAGCAACTCGTCTAGCTTCGCTGGGGCTACTGGTTTGTATGAGCGTCGCCATTTATACGTTAGGTGGCATCGCAGCCGGTTTGCACTCACTTCACGGCGGCCTTGAATATCAATGGACTCTTTTCTCTGTATTCTTGTACTTCACCTTGGCAGGCGCTGGGAAATGCTCTTTAGACGCAGTGCTCGAGAGTAAATGTATCGTTAACGGTCGTCTGGCGTTTCGATAGATACCGGTTTTCTACTTAACAAAAAGCTAGCGACACAGATCGGCCCCCAAATAGTTGATTACCAATTTTTTGGGGGCCTCTTGTGTCTAAGACTTATGTTTGAATGACAGATTAAGCTAACAGGGCACGCTACCCTGAGTCATTGTACTTAACACGTGTCCTTTCCCCCTACGGTCAAACATTCTTTTCGTATTCCTGCGACCATAGTTTTTGTGTGTGCAGTCAGCTCCAAGAATCCGCCCTTCCCTTTCACCGCTTTGCCCCACTCTCCTCTTTACTAGACAAGCAAGATGTCGACTCACCGGCTAGGTCGATCGGTACCACGTCTAAATAGTAAGATTAAGCGAGAAACGGTTTTAATGAGCTAGATTGATAGCAAATTCTTCTCCTGAAAACTAAAACATCTTGTCCCAATTCTTGCGATATGATCTTTCAAAAGAAACCAATAGTCTTACCGGCATTGTTATTCTCGGAGTAAGGAAGTTTTATGTTGGATAGGATTGCGCCATATATTTTGTTGATCTCTCGAATGATGTTAGCGCTACTTTTTATGAAAGCCGGTTGGGGGAAAATTGTCGGGTATGCACAAACGCAAAGTTACATGGAAGCGATGGGAATCGTTGGAAGTGTATTGCCTCTCGTCATTTTGCTAGAGCTAGGCGGTGGTTTGGCGATTCTCGTCGGTTGTTTTACTCGGACACTATCGCTGACCCTAGCTGGGTTCAGTGTGATCTCAGGCTCATCTTTCATTTTGACATTCACGATAGTGGGCAAACAATACACCTAATGAAAAACATCGCTATCGCTGGAGGGTTTGCCGCGTTGCTGATTGTAGGACCAGGTAGAATTAGCACAGATTACTGGCTTGGCAAGTCTTGGTAGAGAACTCAAATTGTGCTTTAGGAGGCCTAATTCTCCTAAAGCATTTCATAAGTTGAGATACCTGACAGCACTCTGCCATCGACACAGACAGACGTTTGAACTTAACGTTCAATTTCTAGTGAACAACTCGATTCGCCACACACTTGTTTCCATTGATACATACAAACCACCTCGAAATCTAGTGATTCATCTCTCGAAATCGTATCACCGTCTCGGTGACAGAAGCTCATAGACGTGCTGAACGGATTGAGAATCTAGTTCCATGTTGACGGCCGGTACATGAACTAAATACATAGAGGAAAAGGACAAAATAGACAGTGCCAGAATCAAGCCTAAAATGAGTGCTGGCTTCGAAAACTTAAAATCATTCATAAGCACCTACCTCCTTCAGTAATCTGTCAACATCTTACCGATAGAACGCATTGTTCGCCAAACACGTTTGAACGATAAAACCCGTCAAACCAACGATCATCACCCCTTCTCCAAATAAATAAGATTCAATCATTCAACTAGAAATGATGGGTATTTACGTTCATATTGCTTTATTTGAGACGAAAGAATTCAGATAGTATCCGATTTCAGAATAAATCTCGTAACTCATAAGCTTCTAATGCTCAGGATAATTGAGGCGACATTCCTCTCAATTTGAGTCTGCGTTATTTCCCAACAGGTTCATTTATTAATAAATCTAGGCTACTGAAATGATCAAAAAGATCCTATCGTTCTCACTACTTACACTTGGATATTCTAGCTTTACTATCGCTGATGAACAGGAAGTCATCGACCCTTCAGATTTAACACGCGTCTATACTCAAGCAGCACTATTTGTCACTTCCGATGCCGATATACGCGCTTCTGCCATGCTCACTGGTTCTTGGTCAGATGACATCCAGTTTGCTGGATTTGTTGAAGGCAACTTTGGGAACAGCCGTGCAAAGCAGGATGGTAAAGACAAGTTTGGCCTGAACTATCAAAAAAGTCGCGCTCAGTATTTTCAAGTTCATGCGATAGACAACGGGCTTATGCTAGAGTTGGCCTATCCACAGACCTCATACACCAAAATGGATCTGCAGGCGTGCTAAGTGGTATGGGATTGAAAGACACAACACTTCTATCGATTGGTGCTATAGGCTTGATAAATCCACTTTATACCGGGGGGGCGATGGTTTTCCCTAATATCGCTTATACGACCGGCGAGGTATTCGGGGAATCTGCCGATGGGTATATGTTGAATCTCTTTGTGACTAAACCTATCGGTGACACGGGTACTTTTGTCCAAGCATGGCCTGAATACTTTCAAGCCAAAGGAGATACCGTTGAGATGGAGTCACGCTCATTTAACGTAATGTTGAACGCTCCAATTAAAACTGACCGAACTCAGTGGCTTATGACTAAGTTAGAGTATGGAAGTGCCGACATTGTCACACCCAGTGGAGTTCGCCTTGAAGGTGACCTTGAACTCACTGCTGAAATTGGAGTGAAATGGTTCTTTTAACTCGATGACTTTTCGTCTATCTAGACCCATGGATCGGGCTAGATGTTCCCTTCCTCAACTCCACCATTACGTCATATGCTCGTTTGAATAAAATTTAAGTGTCTCCTTAAGTCCTTCTAGTTCCTCTGAGTTTTGCATTGAAAGAGGAAAATAGAACGATATTCCTATGTTAATGGCAACAGACAACTCCGTTGGATGTAACTCAACTAAATGACCTGACTGAACCAAAGGTGCCGCCAGGTTTTTGCTGAGAAATGCCCAACCATCATGCACTAACAAACTAAGCAAAACATCATTGTTACTAATCACATGTTGATCAACAGAAACTGAAAAAACGTCGGGTAGTGTATGGATATGGTTTTCACTAACATACTGCTTCTCAGACTGTAAGTCTGCTGATGTGAGATCGCTTATGTTGGTAAGAGCATGTTTAGGATGACAATAAATAGCCAGTTTATCTGTCCCGAGATTCATAAACCCTAAATTTTTCTCTGCCATATTACTCATGCGGTTCTGCATGATTGCCATAGAATTACTGGTATTTGATACCTGATGAAGAACTTCTTCTCGATTACGATGCAGCCAGTTAACTCTAATATATGGAAATGATGCTTTAATGTAGTTTTCAACGTGAAGTATCAATGAAGCGGGAACTAAAACATCGTGGTAAATATCGAATGATGTATAGTCAGTTTTATAACTATCCATCATTCTCTGATTAAGTAATTCGCTGTTTCGAACAAGTAG
Source organism: Vibrio maritimus (assembly GCA_000755425.1). GTDB lineage: Bacteria > Pseudomonadota > Gammaproteobacteria > Enterobacterales > Vibrionaceae > Vibrio > Vibrio maritimus_A. The sequence continues at coordinate 38,859 of BBMT01000001.1, read as the reverse complement.
TTTTGCCTGACGATAGAACGCGACCCCTTCACCTGAGGCTACGGCCTTCTTGCCTGTATTTCAAACAGCGTAACCGCATAACTGTCTTCGAGCGCTTTAATTTGCTCTCTTATCGTGGTGCGATCCTTTTGCAGCTTTCTTGCTGCTTGACTATAGCTTCCCTCTTCAACAGTGGCGCAAAATGCTGCTAAATGCTCGTATGAAAACACGTTTACCCTCCCCACTTGATGGATTTTCCCCATCATTATGCAATTTATGGAACGAAACTACTTTGTTATTTTCAATGTTCAAGACCAATGATTCTTTACTTGGAGTTCGTTCACAGTTTACGTTTGAACGATCACCCTACAAAGTGAACACGCCTCTATATAGGTACAAATATGAACACCCATTTCAAATTGTCATTTATCGCCGCGAGCATCTCCTTAATTGCAGCTTGTTCTCAACCATCTAACTGCCAACGTCAAATCTGGAAGGAGTTGATCCTGATAAGCCGTTAACCGTGTTTATCGCGAATGACCTAATTACTATGACTGACGGTGATAGCAAAGAAGTCAACGCCGTCGCCGTTCAAGACGGCATCATAATCGAAGTTGGTAAACAAGAAGCGCTAGTAGATAAATATCAGTCTCTTGACGGGTTTGTGCTCAATGACGAGTTTTCCGATAACGTGCTGACTCCGGGTTTTGTTGAACCTCATATACACCTTTGGTTGATGGCGATTCTGAGTGGCACTGAGTTCATTACCCCATCCTCCTGGAACCTGCCTTGGGGTGATGTAGAGGGAATCACAGGTTGGGACAACTACAAACAACGAATCATCGAACTTGAGGCTCAAACGCCTGGAAATGAGCCTCTTGTAACTTGGGGTTACCACAATTACTTTCATGGCGCTCACATGAGTCGCGAATTCTTAAATTCTGTTTCAACTGACCGTCCGATCATCGTTTGGCATAGGAGCTTTCACGAGCTTTTCTTTAATGATGCAGCGATAGCAATGTTCGGCTGGGACGAGGAGTCTTGGTCCGGTGAAGAAACTAAATATGAACAACTGGACTGGGAAAGAGGTCATGCTTACGAAGCCGGTGCGAAAGTCATTCTAAATGACGTTATGCGATTTTGGGTAGAAGAGGGGCTGTTCGCGAAGGGAATGGAGAGAACAAAAGAATATGTCCACTCGGGAGGGATTACAACAGCCATCGATCCCGGAGTCATAGCCACTCCAGAGATGTTCGAACAAGTGGTTAGTATTATGGAAAGAGACTTTCTACCTATGGATTATTGGCTTATGCCGCGGGAAACTTTACTTACATGATGGGGGGATATGACCCGATAGAAGGTAAACTTATCGCCGAGCAGCAAATGCAACATCCGTCCTATCAAGGAGATCAAATACGTTGGTTGCCCAAATACGTAAAACTATTCTCTGATGGCGCTATGTATAGCCAACTCATGCAGCTTAAAGATGGGTACACCGATGGGCATGATGGTGAGTGGATCCAAACGCCAGAGGAACTCAAAGCCAGTATGAAGCCATATTGGGAAGACGATTATACTGTTGTTATTCATGCTAACGGCGATTTAGGGTTTGAGTCTGCTCTTAATATTGTAAAAGATTTAAATGAAGCAATGCCAAGAACCGATCACCGAACAAGCTTTCATCATCTCGGAATCACCGATAAAGATGACATTCCCAAAGCCGTTGAAGTAGGCGCAAATTTTAGTGTTAATCCCTATTACACGCATGTTCTTGCAGAGCTCTATTCGGAACAAGGTGTTGGACGAGAACGAGCTGAAGTAATGGCTCGTGGTCGTTCCTTTATTGACGCCGGTGGCAAGCTTTCCTTGCACTCTGATGCACCTATGGCTCCAGCACAACCATTAGCTTTGGTGTGGGCTGCAGTCAATCGAATTGGCCTATCAGGAAAGAGCGTTATGGGGCCTGAGGAGCGTATTACCGTTGATGAAGCAATGAGGGCGATTACGATTGATGCGGCCTACACTGCTCGCCTAGAGGATTCGATCGGCTCTATTGAGCCGGGTAAATATGCCGACTTTACTGTGCTTGACGCCAACCCATATACAATTGATGAGCGGCTTATCAATGAAATTAACGTAAAGGCGACGGTCTATCGTGGAACGCCAGCGCCACTAACAATGAGTAATGCCGGGATGGTGTATAACCCAAATGTCATGTTTGTCCTAAGTCGGTTAAATGGATATCAAGGACATAAGCATTCTGCTCAAGGGGATATATGTGAAACCAGTATGATGTATCAGCAAGCACTGCAGAAAGCGTTTAATTAGCGTGACTGATAATCACATGGGGTTAAAAACGAGTCCGTATCAAGGACGGCTTGTGAATACGACTTCGTACTAGGCCGAGAAACAGATGTTTTGTCTTGGCACTCAATAGTACTGATAAATGAAAAAGCCAGCGGTCAAAACCGCTGGCTCAAACACTACTCCACTTTAACGCTTACTTTGCAGCTAACTTACCGTGTGATTTCTTTAGCTTGTAGAAAGTTGCTTGTACATAGTCATCAGGGTCGCCTGTGATGTTCTGGTTGTAAACACCGGCCTTGAAGTACATGTATTTGCCACCAACATCGTATCCGCTGTCTGACATATCAACAACTTGGACTGCATCAGGTTTTCCTTCGCGCATCAAGGTCACGGTCATTTCGTTACCAACCACTTGAATTCGATAGCTGAAGGTCTCACCGAGTGCAATACCCTCACCGTCTTTTGGCACACCTGTCATATCACCAACTAGGTTGTAGTAATTGTCGGTGCCTTTATTGGTGTTTTCATGAGCAAAGTAAACCGTACCTTTGTCTTGGTTTGGCAACTTACGGTAGTAAAGTCGAATCGGTTCATCGTCTTTGTCGTGGATCTGGCCAATAATGAATCGACCAACTTCATTGAGCTCGCCCGTCGTTGTCGTATGGTCGACTTTGAGTGTCGCTTCGAGTACACCGTCCACGCCACCCGCGGCTTTTTGGTCTTCAATTGGAGCCGAGCTGAATACCCAGTTGTTTTTGTTTACACCCTTTGTATCAATGCTCTTGTCACCTTGGCGAAGCATCTCCCTCATCTCTGTGCGCGCAAACTTCGTGTTTTTCGATGTGCGCGCGCCCTTAATAAAGGTTTTGAACACCAAGCCACCGTCATCGGCGGTATAGAATAGTTCTGGATGCTCGTAACCGTTGGCAAGATCCCACTCATACACATTGTCCGGCTTGCCGTTTTTATCATGATCGAACGGCATAGAGATGTACCATGAAGTAAGGTCAAAGTTTTCACCTGGCTTGTTACCCGCTTGAGGCGTACTTGGCAACTTAGGCTCTGCTAAAGGCACATCCCAGTCACAACTTGTCGCACAAGGCAGGGCGACAACCGCGCCAAAGTTGCCTTTACGAAGATCTTTGCGTTTATCATCAACTTTCGCCGTGGCTTTGCGCTTCTCTTCAGCCGCTTTTTCTGCCGCAATGACATCCTCAGTAATAATGTGATTGGTTGGGCAAGCATTAATCTTACAGTTCAAAGCAGCAAACTCCGTGACACTGTTCCAGCTGCTCTTTGAGTTACCATTACCGACATAACGCACATAGCGCGCTTCTACAGGTGCAAACTCAAAACGCTCATAACCATTGACGGCACCAGAGCTCATGCCACCTTCAAGTGCCTTGCTCCATGTATTGCCATCAACACTAACTTCAATATCGAACAAGGTCGAACGCGCATTACCTTTGTGGAATGCTAGGCGCACGGCATCAAACTGATTAACGCTGCCATAATCATAGGTGGCCGTCTCGCCTACTCCATTAGAAGACCAGCGAGTCTTGATGTCTTGGTCAAACAGACGCTCTGGACCATTGCCATCGTGACTGGATGATTCGATGGCGACAGGCGTTAATATATCCACTCTCGGTAGCTCTTGGTCGGAACAGTAATCACTCTTACAGTTAACTCCGATAAACTCAGTCACACTATTCCACGCGCTGCTGCTATTCCCTTTACCAACATAACGAATGTAACGCGCTTGAGTCTCAGCGAAATCGAATCGTTCTAAATCCAGTGATTTACCCGTGCTTTCACCATCGGTAATGACTTTTGTCCAACTTGATCCGTCTAGGCTGGTTTCAATATCAAATTTGGTCGTGCGCTTGTCACCTTTGTGAAATGACAATTTGACGGCATCGAAGGCGACCGTTTGTCCATAGTCAAACGTCATGGTCTCACCCACACCATTTGCTGACCAACGCGTCTTGGCGTCTCCATCTAAAACCATTTCAGGGCTGTTCCCATCGTGGCTAGAGGCGACAACAGAGGTAGGTTTTGGCGTTTGTATGGTTGCGTTGTCACCGGTTGATACACATCCGGTCAGAGCGATAACAATGGATGAAGCGAGTAGGGTTTTGAAGTAATTTTTATTCATGGTTCCATCACTTTTGAGTTGTCCAATCAAATTGAAAACAATAGGCGTCACCAATACTAAGTGTTACGTTGATGCCTTTATTGTTACAAATGATATTCTCATATTCTTGTATTACAAATAAGACAAAAAACTCTCAAATGAGATAACGGTCAGATCTTTTTTATGAGCCGTTAGTTGCTAGGTAAAATAATAACTACACGCCAGAAACAGCAAAGCCAGCATACTGCTGGCTTTGTTTATTTGTATGATTGTAAAGCGGACTATATTCGACATTCTCAACGAGAACCGCACGTCAGATTCACATGACTACTCCAAAATTTGGATTGAAGACAGACTAAACTAATACCGCTTGCTCAATCGCATAGAAGCCAACCCATGAATAGGTTTTACCTGCTATTTCCGCGTGATTCACACTATCACGGGTCACATTAGGATCATTACTTACCATTAAAGTGAATCGTGTTTTCTCTGTCTCAATTTCCACCACAGAGGCCGAGTCTGAGTGCCCGATAACTCGAATCTCTTTTGCCACACCACGAGCATTGACGGATTGTTCAAACTCTTCATTGAAGTAACCATGAGTCTCAACCACGGACGCAAGCAAGGTATCTTCACCATGCGTTCGTAAAATAAAGCTCTGCTCACTACGCAGGTTGAAGCTCGGATCATTAGCGCCTGTGCGAGTGAAAATAATTTGCCCATTTGGATTTGAACTTGTACCTAGCCAGGTGTAGTAACTGTTTTCTTGAAGCCAGCTCACCAATGCGCTACCTGTAACGTCACCCTGTGCAACATTCCAAAGATGGCGATAGCCCAGAGCATCACTGACCACATTGAGTTCTTTGTGCGCTTCATAATCAAAGTTGGTTCTGATGATCTGCCCGTCAAACTGATGCGAGTAATCATATTGGTGAGCACAGTCGCTAGTCAGTCGGAACAGGTCAATAAGTAAAGGCGCTTCAAAGTCTTCGTGCTTCAACATAAAGACACTGCGCTGCTGACCTAAACCATCATAATGTGCATTGGCGAATGCACCCATACCAACCATTTGTTGGTGATCAGCGCAGAAGAAGTGGGGTTCACCATGCACGCTGTCAGCGCGCTCCACGTCAAAATAGTTTTGACAGGTTTCGTCAACAGTTACAGCATTGTGAGCAATCGTCTGGCGTGCGTACGTCTTATTTTCATCTAAGTAGCGACCACCAAATTTCGGCTCAACGTTTACCCAGCGACCGAAGCCATACTCACGCAGTACCTCTTTGCCACGGTTAAAGTAAGAGATACCTAAAGTATCAAAGTTGCCGTGCCCCATACCATGCTGACCATAGTTCATAACCAACTGGAACACATCTTTGTCTTTATCTTGGACGCGCATAAAGCCCTGAGCGCCGCGATCGCCATTCGGACCTTCATTAAGCTCAACACTTGGCCAGAAAGGCAGACCAACATCACTCTTGCTCTCAAACGCTTTCGATAATGTTAGGCCACATGCATGCATCCATACTGAGTCTTGGATCTTGGCCATACCAAGTAAGTTCTCATCAATACCATAGTGTTCGGCATACTGACTAACGGCCACTTGAACACCAGCATCATTGATACTCATTGTTCTAGAGGCATCATTTAGTGCCGGGAATTGGCCGTTAGGATACGCAGTCGCTAGCATGGCCTCGACAGTTCGACCAATCACACCGTCTTTGTAATTGAAGATATCAAGTTCTGGCATATGACGATGCAGAACTTCAGCAAACACACACAATGGACGAATTGCGTAACGGTGATAGTAAGGCCCCTCCATGTAGTAGCCTGACGGTGCAAACAGCTTACTGATCTGCGCTAAGAAACCGCCGCTTCCATCTCGATCCAAACCATAGACCGACATATCAAGAAATTCGCGACGATTCACTGCCAAACCACAGATACCGACAGCTGCCACAGCCCAAATACCGTGATTGTGAATTCGGTCAAAGTCATGAGCATACTTCACTGTGAACATATCCAGCATTGGGTTGAAGAGATTATCAATCACATGTTGGCGCTCATCTTCTGTCATGGTCGATGCAACACATGAGTAGGCCAAACTGCTAAACATCAGCCATACATGTTCATTGAGTATTTGGTGGAATAAACGTCCGGTTGGATTCGTATTTTTTTGTACATGGAAATCGAAGGTTAAGTACGAGTCAGCATACGATGCCAGCAGCTCACGCACAAACTGAGCATAACGCTCTTCGCCCGTGATCAAGAACAAACGACCCGCAAGATTCATGTAGGTGTAGTTTTGTTTGTGGCGATTGTGCTCGTAACCACCCGCCTCACCATGCCCAGGAACCTCTATTGGAAGTCTCATAAAAGCTTCCAGATCCTTAACATTCTTAGCGATGGCTTTTCCCATGAGCGTATCACGGCCGACTTCTTTACTGAGTTGCTGTACTTCATTGCCTGTAAGCAGTATTGGCTGAACTAACGTAGACATTTTCACCTTCAATCTATATCCCGGACTCAATTACAATAAAGTAATACAATATAACTAAGATTTAAATCTATTCATGGAAGAAAGCAGACGTCAATCACATAGAAGATATAGACATAAGTGTCTTACTTGACGGGATATACAGTGATTAATCATCATCTACTTTGAAACCAACTCTTTTCATGTTTTACGTAGATTCAACTCTATAATCGCACCCAAATTGTATTACAAATAATCTGCATATGTTGCTATAACTTGTAGATACAAAAAAACCCCGCAAAGCGGGGCCAAGTGTAGTGCCGGGGAATATACCGTCTAGTACGTGGGGCATTACTAGACGTATTTTTGATTAAGCGTCTTTTTTTAACTGAGTGAAGTAGTCAAAAATAACGGGTACATCATTCGATGCAAGACCTGCATCTACTGCGGCTTGCAAGCTGCGTGATGTTCCTTCTGCGATAAGCGACTCGGTACCTAGATCCGATACCATTTCTAGGAAGTAACCTAAGTCTTTGTTCGCATTAGCAATAGAGAAACCTAGCTTCTCTTCACCGTCCACAGCATAGAACTTACAGAACTGCATAAACGGGGAGTTTGAAGGACCAGCTGACATAATGTCAAACAGCTGCTGACCATCAACGCCAGCAAGTTTAGCGACAGCAAACGCCTGTGACATAGTTGCAACTGTCGTCATACCCATGAAGTTGTTAACAAGCTTAGTAACGTGACCAGAGCCTAGCGCACCTAGGTGGAATACATTCTCACCCTGTTCATCAAGTACTGGTTTCACTTTGTTGAATGTGTCGATATCACCGGCTGCATAATATTCAACAAACCGTCTTTCGCGTGAGCTGGAGTACGACCAAGTGGTGCGTCAATCATACCTGCACCGCGTGCTGCCAACTCTTCGCCGATTTTGCGAGTAGAAGCTGGGATAGATGTACCAAAATCAATCAGAGTCGAACCTTCTTTGATACCTTCAAGGATACCTTCGTCACCGTAAACAACTTTCTCTACAACGGCAGACGTTGTTAGACAAAGCATGACGATGTCGCTGTTTTCAGCTAGCTCTTTAGGCGTCTGGACAGCGTTAGCACCACGAGCAACACATGCTGCAACTGCTTCTTTGTTCAGATCCATTACATTGAGCTGAAAGCCGCGGTTTTGCAGGTTTTCAACCATGTTTCCGCCCATCAGGCCTAGGCCGATGAAACCAATAACTGGTTTTGTCATGTGTCACTCCTAAAATACTATTGTATGACTATTTGTGTAATTTACTATATATCGTCTATTTTGGTTTCGCAATTCCCATTAGCCACAAAAATGGAACTAGACGTCTAGATTGAGATATAACGCACATAAAGTCAGACAAATAGACAATATCGAAACCTAAGTTACTGTTTTAAATAGTACGAAGTTCTTGTTATTCCTTGGCTGGAAGAGCGACCGAAAGAGCGTGACACAACCCTTAGTTTAACAACCAATTTTGTATTACAATACCACTTTGCATTCTTCAATTTGTCGATACAAGTCAAGGTTTTTCGTGTCTTCTCAAAACTATATCCGTACCAATTTCACTATTGCATGGCCTCTCGCGTTAAACGCACTGCTTATGCAATCGATGTTAATGATTGATATTTGGTTGGTATCTCCATTGGGTGAGAAGCCTCTTGCAGCTATGGGGATTGCAACGACTATCGTCGCCTTTATTCTGGGAATACAGATGGCGTTGGCCAACGGTTCTCAATTGGTACTAAGCCGCGCTGTCGGCTCGGGAAGACCTCAAGCGCTATCGAGTGCCGTATCTTCAGGAATGCTCATTAACTTTGCAGTGGCACTGCTTTTTTGGACATTGCTTTCCCTGTTTGAAGCACCGCTACTTGCATGATCACCCAGGATTCACAACTGCAAGCTGAGATAAGTGATTACCTGAGCATCTCGAAATACTTAGTGCTGTTTACCGCTATCACTCAGATCCTCATCGCGCTATTCAACAGCATGGGTCGAAGCAAGGTTCCTTTTAAGGGATACCTTATTGAATTGCCCATCAACGCCGCACTCTCGTATGTGTTGATCAATGGCATTTCGAGCAACGGCATGATTGCATTCCAAGGCTTAGGAGTAAGCGGTGCCGCACTTGGCAGCGTCATCGCCATTGCGATGCGCATGGTGTACCTGGGATGGAATGTACGGCAAGAGCCCATGTTTCGCGATCATGGGGCTTTGTTTACAGCCCCAACAAAAACCAACTTAAGCAAACACTTTATCGAAGTATTCCCTGTGGCAGCCAATGTCACCATCCTATCGATCGGCGCGACGGCGTATCAACTGCTCTACTCTCAGCTTAGCCTTCACTCTTATGTTGCTATTACCATCATTTTTCCGTGGATACGCGCAGGCACTCAGTTTATAACGGCGTGGGCACACTCAACGGCCATTACCATTAGTCAAGCAATTGGCTCCCGAAAAACCGATGGCATGGCAAAGAATATCGATACCAGTATTGATGTTGCTGTCTGGGCATCTTTTGCTTGCGCGGTTTGCTTCGCTGGACTCCATTTTGTGCTTGCCGATATCTACCCAGAACTGGATCCTGCGACCTATGATGCGCTATCTATCATCGCTCCGTTGTACATATTTCTACCTCTCGTCCGTGGGTATAACACGGTGCATGGTCACGTATTGCGTGCGCTTGGCAAAACGACCGCTGTATTCAAAATCAACTTTACTGGTCAGTGGCTTATTTCGATTCCCCTGTGCGCATTTATTATCTTGGGCTTAGATGGGTCAATTTTTTGGGCTTTTGCCGTACAGCCAATTGAAGAAATCGTGAAGGCTTTGCCATTTCGAATGCTCGCTAGACGCTCGCTGGCGGAATTTGATCGTAAGCAGATAGATAAGCTGATGTTTGATAAGTAGTAAATCTTTAAAACGGATTCACCAAAACCGCCGAGTCTTACTCCGCGGTTTTTTGTTTCTGCATCAATAAAATCGATACTAGATTCGAATATATCCCGATGTATCTAGGCCATCGCCTTCATGAATGATCTTACCGTCGATATTGATATGCTCAGGACATTCCAGTGCTTTCCCCCACTTGAGTTCAAGTGGCTGTTCAGTGCTGCCTTTATATAGACAAGTTTTCACCTTTGTACTGACATAGTCGCGTATTACGACTTCTTTCTCACCGACATAAGCTCCATACGTCAAATCCTCACTGCTCGCTGACGAGAAAGAAGACATCGAAATCAAGCACGCTGCTAGCACACATTGAGTTAATTTTTTCATCGTAACCACCCCACCTTTCAATCTGTAGTGAATAGCCGAATACTCCATCACCCCGCCTGTTGTGACTGAATATAGCGAACAAAAGCGAACCTATGAAAACAGGTACCATCAGACAAACTGATACCTCTAAATAACTTGTTGATTTTTGATACCAGGTGCCAGGCAAAACCGCTAATACATTCGATATTCCAATAGTTCGATAGCATTTGTACGCCATTAAATGAGCGGTAACCTTTTGTTAACCCCCATTGCGATACGCTTATCCGCATCAGTAAAACCCATATGGGGGGCAAACAAATGAACCTAGCGAAATCCATTTTTACGTCAATGTTTATTACTTTAGTGACGTGGGGAAGTGTTGCTGCTCAAGAGCAACCTAAAGCCAAACCCAATACAACAGGCACTGCGAAGGTCGAACTTCACTACATCTCCGTGCTGCAAAAGAGGGCTGACTTAAACCGTATCGAACTGATATGGAAAGAAGCCTACGAAAAACTTGAATCTGTCTCAGAGGACAACTTGAGCACTATCATCGTCGTCTACAAAGATCTCAGCCAAGATTTCGCTGCTGCTGACATCACTATCGGATACCAATCAAACACTGCTGCCAAAGGTGAAAAATCCACCATCGAACTCAGCCACAGCAAACAGGTTTTGCTTAATAAGGGGAGCCATGACAAAAGTGCCATAGAAAACGCTTGGAACGACATCGACTACCGCCGAGAAATTGAGGTGATTATCGAAACACACGACCTCAATCAACATGGATTACCCGACAGCAATTCACTGACCGTCTACTATAAGGATTAGGAGCTAACATTATGGAAATACTGACTATGCTGTCCGAGCTGACAACACCCGATTCTTTGTATTATTGGGAAACATGGATAGACGATAACTTCTTCCTACTCGCCATGTTCGTCTTCGCTATCGAGCTTATACGCTATGTCTTTAAACGTCGCATAAGCTGGCAGCTTATTGGCGATAGTGCGACTAACTTTGTCACCCTCGGCTTTCTATTTGTTATGGTATTTATCGTCGGGCTCGCTTACGTTGGCGCCTTTCTATTTGCTTACGATAACTGGAGTTTGACACACCTACCCCTCACCGGCTGGACTGTCGTTGGCTGCCTGATTCTCGCAGATCTTGCGTATTATTGGGAACATCGTTTTCTTCATAGCAATGGTTTTGCGTGGGGCACTCACTCCGTTCACCACAGCTCACCGTTTTTCAATATCTCGGTAGCGTATCGGTTTGGTCCACTTGATTGGTTCTTTCCATTCTTTTTCCATCTTCCTTTGGTGCTGTTGGGTTTCCATCCATTCTTAGTATTGATGTGTGAAACCATAGTTCAGGTGTTCCAAACGCTGCTTCACACCGAAACGGTCAAACGTTTTCCGCGTCCCATTGAAGCTGTGTTCAACACGCCTTCTCATCATCGTGTTCATCATGCAGCGAACAAGCGTTACTTAGACAAAAACTACGCTGGGATCCTGATTATCTGGGATCGAATGTTTGGCACCTTTGCGAGAGAAGAGGAAAAGGTAAAGTATGGCATCTACCCAGCGGTTAATTCCGTAAACCCAATAAAGGTGCTGTTCCACGGCTACTGGAAACTCACTCAACAGATATGGCATGCACCGTCGTGGGCATATCGATTTCAGTTGCTGACTCGATCTCCTCACTGGGCGTGGGAGCAGTCACAAAAACGACGACGCAACGATGCGAATCCATCCTAATTGATACAATGAACAGAGAACCATTGGTAAAACAGGTGATTATGAGCAAGTTAAGCGCATTACTCATTGAAGACGATATCGATCTTGCTGAGGCAATCAGCGACTACATGGAAGTGGACAGCATCGAATTTGACTTCGCTTACAACGGAGTCAGTGGATTAGAGCTCGCCTCAACAAACCACTACGATGTCATACTCACTGACATCAACATGCCAAAGATGAATGGCCTAACAATGACTCAAACCTTGAGGACTCAAGCGTCGCAACACCCATTCTCATGTTGACCGCACGCGATACCTTGGAAGACAAGCTGATCGGTTTTCAAGCTGGTTCAGACGACTACCTCGTTAAACCCTTCGCCATGGAAGAACTCAAGGTCAGGTTGCAAGCATTGGCTCGGCGTGGTCTCACATCGATCAATAAGCTCTCTGTCGGTGATTTATCTGTCGATTTGCAGACTCATCTCGCAGTGCGTGGTGGACAGGAGCTTCGCCTTCCTCCTGTCTGCTGGAAAATGCTCGTTTGCTTAGCAAAACACAGTCCAAACGTAGTCTCAAAATCTCAATTGGAGCAAGCGATTTGGCAAGATGATGTACCAGCAGCTGACAGCCTAAAGGTTCATCTGTTTAAGTTACGGCAGGTCGTCGATACTCCTTTCGACACCAAGCTTATTCATACTATTCATGGTGTCGGTATCGCCCTCAGAGAGAATCATGATCAGCATTAAAAGAGACGTTTATCTATTCCTATTCGGGTTACTTTTCCTGCTTGTTACGGCATACAGCATCATGGTTAGCCAGAGCTATTATCTGGGGCTAGAGGAGTCTGCCAAGTACGAAATGCTCTATGAAATGCGTGCTGTAGAAAAATATTATCAAGAGAAAGGTACACTCCCTGACACTGAAGGTCGGACATTTCAGGTGTTTTCGAGTCTTGATGTCATGCCAACACATTTTCGCAAAAGCTTTGACTGGCAAGCGTTTGAGCCCGGTGAGATTTACGAGCACTACCTCGTTTCCAAAGGCAATAGCAATGCCCATTACCTCTATGCCTCAACGCAGCAGGTAGAAAACAAAGACAATCGGCTTTACTTTGTCACTACATACGATAAATCACTTTACTATCAACTGTTAGAGTCTGATATTCCTGAGTCCTATACCCAATTCAATCAGGCTCTTTTGATTAGTGGAGCACTGCTACTGGCAGTTTTTATTATGGTCAGATGGCTCGTTTACCGCTTAACTCAGCCCGTGTTCCGTTTAGCGAAGTGGAGTGCCACCATAGATACGCAAACGCCACCATCCCAGCAAAAGCTGCGCTATCAAGAGTTGATCGGGCTTGCCGACACACTAACGCAAAGTATCGAGCGAGAAAGGGAGTCAATCGCACGAGAAGAGACCTTTCTCAAAACAGCCAGTCATGAGTTGCGAACCCCAATTGCTACTATCTCAGCCAGCAACGAGTTAATAGCACGCGGCACCGAGCACCTTTCACCAAGTCAAAAACGGGCGACAAATCGCATCAACCGTGCCACCGCTAATATGAACAATTTAATTACGGCTCTGTTGTGGTTAAGCCGAAAAGAGCAGCTTCCTGTTCAAGAATCAAACGTCAGATTGAAAGACCTCGTAGCCGAACTTGTCGAAAATAATCGCTACCTTATCGAACGCAAAGCGGTCGAGGTTGAGGTTCACTGCGAGTCAGCTAAGGTGATTAAACTGCCTTTAGAGCTCACTCAAATTACGCTCACAAATCTTATTCGAAATGCGTTTCAACACTGTGTTGACGGCCAAATCACCATTCGTGTTGTCGAAGACGGCATTCTAATTTCCAACCCAACGACCGAGCAAAATGAAGAGTCCTCACCCACAGGATTTGGTATTGGTTTAACGCTGGTTGAAAAGGTCTGTCATCTACAAAATTGGTCTTTGCGTTTTGAACGTTCTAGCTCGACGTACGCGACAGAGTTGATGTTTGACTCCCCTCCGTTAACCAAATGATAACCTTCCCCCCTCTACACTAGCGATATATTGATTAGGTAATGAGGTGAAGATGAGAGTTTGGATTTTAGAAACACTTGTATGGGCGACAGTAACAGTTAGTGTATGTGTGGCCATTTGGGGCGTTAACACCGTTAATATTTTATCTGCGCTTGGTATCTCTGTGGCAGTCTCTCTCATACTTGGTAACAGCTCGCGCTCTTAGGCTCAGAAAACATCAGCGCCAAAAAGCGAAAGAAGTTAGAACACCCAAAACGTAAAGACGTTGGTGCAAGGTTAACCTTTTCTAACTCTTTCGTTTTCAATTAAGACACCCAACTGAAATATTGATGTGGTAATGTGCCGCATCAATTTTCAACCAGAGCACTTACATGCTTTCAATTCCTCCTTATCTTGCACTTTCAATAGCCATTGGACTTGAAGTTTTTGCTACATCTTGGCTTCCTAAAACCGAGCAGTTTACCGCGCTTGTTCCTACGCTCGCCGTGTTGGTTGGTTACGGTTTGGCGTTTTACTTACTCGCGGTCGCAGTGCAAACTTTGTCACTTGGTGTCGCCTACGCCATCTGGTGTGGCGCAGGTATTGTCTTGGTCGCTGGCCTTTCTTGGTTGGTTTACGGGCAAAAACTTGATCTCTACGCGATAGTGGGGATTGGCTTTATCTTAGTGGGAACGATGATCATTAATATCTTCTCATCCTCGGTAAATCATTAATTTCGAAACCTTTTAGGGTCACTGTTTTTCGTGACCCTAGGCAGTAAACTCACTCAAACAATCCACCCGTTTTACTCACCATCCCTGTTTGTTCAAATTTCACACTTGCATTATTAGGACAGTCGTCCTAAATTAATAATTAGGACAACCATCCTAATGTGGATTTACGATGAAACTGAGTAAAACAAAAGTTAAAAATTTCCGAAGCAGCGAATGAGCTGTTTTATCAACAAGGGTTTGAGCACACCTCTTTCTCACAGATCGCGACCAAGGTTGGGATCTCTAGGGGAAATTTTTACTACCACTACAAAACGAAAGACGAAATATTAACAGCGGTGATCACGTTGCGATTAGAGACGATCCGCTCACTGATCGAATCTTGGGAGCAAGAGCACCGAACACCTGAAGCACGAATTCGTGCCTTTATTCGCTCGTCACTACCCAATAAAGAGTCAACTAAGATCTTTGGCTGCCCAATGGGCTCTCTTTGTTCAGAGCTCAATAAACTGGTGCATCCAGCGAAGGAAGAAGCTGCTGAGATGTTTTCATTGTTTCGACGTTGGCTCGTCGTTCAGTTTGAAGCGCTTGGATACCACGAACAAGCAGACCGCTACTCCCTTCATCTAATGACACAAAACCAAGGCGCAGCAGTACTTGCTAGCACACTTGGCGACAGCACTATTATTGAAACACAAAGTGACGCAATGGAAGTTTGGTTAACAGAGCTTCTGGGGCGTTAACCGACAGCTATTACGATCAAGAACGGAACAAATCAGAAAGGATATCAAGATGACAACACCAGTAATCAAATTAGACGATTTCAAACGTGATACATGGTCTGAAGTAGAGTTGAACAATGCTGAAATGATCGTCGACTTCGTGCAAAACATTATGAATGAGCACAACTTTGACTACATCCACCAGCAATACAGTGACTCAACCTATGTACAACATAGTCGCGGGATCCCTGACCATCTGGCAGGTGTTTTGAACTACATTGGTAACTTTGTAAAGCGATTCCCAGAGTTCTCATACAACGTTAAGAACATCTATGTGGATGGTGACTATGTCACCTTGCACTCTCACGCTACCATCAAGAAATCACACCGTGGCAACGATAAGAAAGGACTCAACATTGTTGATACTTGGAAAATCAGCGGTAACAACATTGAAGCTCACTGGGATGCTATCCAGCCGCTAGACAGTTTCATGCGTCTCTATGCGTTTTTCACGGGTGGTGCTATCCGCAATAACAACGGCGTGTTCTAGCAGTGATGTACGCTAACAACGGCGCTCGGTATTCTCTAGTGACCACCGACCAAGTAGTGTGGTCATTGAAGCTTAAATCGAGCAATGATCTCGCAATCACTGATCGCTTGCAAGCTTTCGACATGTTTTGCGACTTGCGGATTAGGGTGTCGTTTTAAGAAGCTTACCAAAGCCGATTTGCAGCAACCAAGCGAAGAGATAAATCGATCACAATGGACTTGATGACATTGGGGAATCAACGTCATTATCTCTTCAGACGCCAACTGTAGATACTTGAGCTCGTAGTCGCTGTCACCTTGAGCGCGCCAGAAGTCAGCAAGGTTGTGGCAAGACATCACTTTGATTGCCAGTAGATCTTCGAATTCATCTGAATCGCTGATCGTCACGTCCATCTGCTTAGATTCAGAAAGCGCCGCCTGATAATGCGTCACTGCCGTCATTAGTTCACCTTGCTGATTCGCCTCATCGGCCAACAAGGTATGTTGCTCCCACTTCGCTGTATCCATTACATCCTCACCATCAAAATCCCCACCATTCAAATGATATTGATTATCATTTGAATTTCAACCCTATTATACCTACGGCTATTTGAGACAATTAAAAATGTCTGGATCTCACACTCGATAACAATTATCATTTGCAAATGTTATAACATAACAAAAGAGATAATCATGAAACCAAATATTCACCCTAATTACCGCAAGGTTGTTTTCCACGACACAAGTGTCGACAAGTATTTTATTGTAGGCTCAACACTAGAAACTGATCGCACTATCGAATGGAAAGACGGTAAAACCTACCCCTATATGACCATTGAAGTCTCTTCAGAGTCACACCCGTTCTACACCGGTAAACAGCGTGTGCTGCATAAAGAAGGTCGTGTTGCTAACTTTAACCGCCGCTTCGGTAACCTCAAGACGAAATCGGAGAGCTAATCATGAAAGTCCTCAGCTCACTTAAAAGTGCCAAGAAACGTCACTCAGATTGTCAAATCGTCAAGCGTCGTGGCCGCATTTACGTTATTTGTAAATCGAACCCTAGATTTAAAGCAGTTCAGGGTAAGGCCGGTAAAAAACGTTAAATCGTGACATATGTAAAGAGTTTGTTAACACCAGCTTGAGAACTGCAACCAAATGACATTAGACTTGAATGGTAAATACCGGCAAGGAGGCACTATGGACGATTTACAGTTTTATTTGGTTAACGATTACTGCCCGCGTTGCAACTCAGTAACACCACACGACGCATTCGAAGTCGACAGTATAGAGCACAAAGACGAAGCTCAAGTAGAGCAAGTGTGTGAGAAGTGCCAGGGTCTCGAGCTATAGCTCAAACTTTGATTCAAATAAAAGCCGCCCTATCAAGGGCGGTTTTTTTATCGTTTCTACATAAAAACTATCTACATAAAAAACTATCTACATAAAAAACTAAGATGACATGCGCCTGTAATTAATATTGCGCATATCAAGGTATTCCAACTGAGCAGCCACCCTTGGTAAAAAGCTTTGCCAAGACTTGTTCTCGCTGGCCGTCCATGCCACCTCAGCAACAGCGAACAGCCTTGGGTACAACAAGTACTCCAATGTGGCTTTGTCTTTAACGAACTCGGTCCACACCAATGCTTGGGTACCAATCACTTGTTCACTGTTATCAATACTGCCAGGGTCAAATTCGTAGGCCGTTTTAAGATCAATGGCTCCAGCCCACAGCACCCCAGTTTCATTAACATCCTTGTTCCATGCCATATCGAGATAGGTGGCCTGAGCCGGACACATTATCACAGGATACCCCGCTGCCGCTGCTTTTTGCCCTTCAGCTCCGTTTGACCATGCACAGACTGTTGCGTTACTGGTGATCTTGTTGCCATGGCTGGCCTCTTCCCACACGGCAATCTTACGGCCTTTCTGGGCTAGATATTGCTCCAAGTGGGAAATCAAATGCCCCTCTAGCAAGCGTACATCGTCGAGTCCCATTGCTTTAGCCTTGGCGATACACGCAGGAGATTTCTCCCATACGCGTTTCGGCACTTCATCGCCACCCAAGTGAATGACTTGAGATGGAAACAGCTCGCATACTTCATCCAATATGGTTTCCAGCACTTGATAGGTGCCTGGCAACCCTGGATTGAGTACATTGTCTTGGTACTGCTGAATGGAAACATACTCTGACTTGTCGTCAGCTTCGCGCAGCAAATGCGGTAACGCCATAATCAGGGCACGAGCATGACCTGGAATATCAATTTCTGGAATCACAGCGATCTCTCGTGCTTTGGCGTACTCAACTACCTCTTTAATCTGCTGCTTGGTAAAAAAGCCGCCGTATCGCTTAGGCCCGGAGCCAAATTGAGAAGGCTGAAGCTCTCCTTCGCCTCGCCAAGCACCCAAATCCGTGAGTTCAGGAAAAGCGTCGATTTCTATGCGCCATGCTTCGTCATCGGTGAGAT
Organism: Vibrio maritimus; assembly: GCA_000755425.1. Lineage (GTDB taxonomy): Bacteria > Pseudomonadota > Gammaproteobacteria > Enterobacterales > Vibrionaceae > Vibrio > Vibrio maritimus_A. Next base: position 20,493 of record BBMT01000001.1, on the reverse strand, counting down.
GCCAATGGAAGGTATCGAGCTTAAGCCACGCCATTTGGTCTATGACTGATTTCACAGTATCGATACCATGAAATGAGCGTGCACAATCTAAAAACTGCCCACGGTGATGGTATTGAGGCGCGTCGATAATAGTAGCCGAGGCGACGACACCTTGACCTGTAACCAACAGCTGCGCCAACGTTACCACGCCATAAAAGAACCCTGCCGATGTCGCCGCTTTGATCTGTATAGACTCACCGCCAATCGTCAACTCATAGCCTTCAGGCATGATGTGCTCTGCACTTACCTTCAATAACGACAGCGTCGCATCACCTTCTGCTTTGGCAAAGGCAACCTCGGGAAACTGATTTGAAAGCCAATCAATGGCATTGCGGGTTTCTGGCCACTCAGCGTTGAAAGTTACTTGATTGGCTAGTCGAAATTCACCCTCGGCAGGCTCGATAGACTGCGGCTGAGGAATAACACCTGAGCTCGCTGCGGGAAGCGTCAACACTCGAAGATCTAAGTCTTCAGGTTGACTCATCTTATGTGTCCCCCTTTCAACATCGACTATCGTTTCTCCAAGTCGTAAATAGGGATGATTTGGGCGCTCAGAAAGATTGAACAAACCACAAGTTTGACTTTCGATGGTGGTTAGCCAGCGCTCACCTTTTCCTATCGCAGTATTTGCCGGAGGTGTCATTTCAATGTGCGACCCAACTTGCGAGGTAACGTGTCCATTGACCACGGTTTGTTTATCGATAAAGCGCGGCATATCAAAGCACAGCACAAAATCTTTCAGTTCCGTATCAGTGCTATTTTCTAGGACAATATTGAGCTTGAGCGAGTCATCTGCACTGTTAAGCACATCAAAGTGTAATTTAGGTTTACTCACGACAAATCCTTCTTACTTTATACGCGAACGAGCGTTGTTTGCGGGGCGTGTAACTACCTAGCATATCAATTGCTCAAAACCCTGTGATGACACTCGCGTTGCAGAAATCCAAGAATGCGGCGCACCCTAAATTATTGACTTGTAGAACAAGATAGCTATTGCTTATCCAAACTCTTTCACGTAGACGCTAAGGTGCTTATAGAATCGAAGTCTGACGCCTAGAGATCTAAGAAACAGCCTAGATCAGTTGCGTAATATCAACCTCATCAAGTTGCTCGTCCAGCATGTACTCTTTCGCGAATCGTAAATACACGCCTGACGTTAAAAACAACTCGAAAAGCGATTTGTCCAAATGATTGTCCTTCACCATATAACTCATGATTTGCAGTGACTCCGACAGAGACTTCGCCTTTTTGTATGGGCGATCGGCGCTGGTAAGCGCCTCAAATACATCAGCAATGGCCATGACTCTCGCAGCCAATGGCATTTCATCCCCTTTTAGCCCCATTGGATACCCGGTTCCATCCATCTTTTCATGGTGCCCCCCCGCAATCTTGGCGACATTTTGCATGTGTGCTGGAAATGGCAAAGACTCAAGGATCTGAATCGTTTGGATGATGTGATCATTAATAATGAAGCGCTCTTCTTCCGTTAACGTTCCCCTTCGTGTGGCGAGGTTATATCGCTCCCCTTGGTTCGCTTTGAACTCTGTGGGTTTCATTGTAAAGCGTGGGTCATTGCTTTGTGGGAAATCCCAAGGAATTAAGTGCTCAGGCCTATCCGATAGCAGCGTTTCTTGCGCTGGCAACCGCTCTTGCCCTTGGTAGCGCTGCTTTTCAAGCCAAGATATGCCTAATCGCTTACTGAGCGTTCTTGTCCAGGGCATCGCGCCGATTCTCTCCAATCTCGCTAACTCTTCATCACTGACAAATTCGCTACCAAGATTAAGCGATGCGATGAATTCGAAATCATCATCCAGCTCTTGATGAATCTTCTCCAGCTCTTGCATTGCTTGTTCGCCAAGCTCTCCACCGTGCATCTTTAGCTGCTCAATTTCACGATCACGTTTAATGACCTCGAAACGCGTTCTGATTTCATGAATGCGATCGTAAATAGTCTCAAGCTTGGTCGATTTATCGACAACATGTTCTGGCGTAGTGATTTTGCCACAGTCATGTAGCAACCTGCCATTTTGAGCTCTTGCCACTCTTTTTCACTCAGATGGAAGCCCTTAAAAGGCGGCAAGGACGAGTCGTGTGCAGCTTGGGTTAACCACTCCGTTAAGATTGGCACACGCTGACAGTGGTTTCCTGTGTATGGGGATTTTTTATCAAGAGAGCCTGCGAACACTTTAATGAAGGAATTTAACAGCGCCCGCTGCGACTCAAGCATTTGCTGAGTTTCGATAGCAACAGACACATAACCAAGTAAAGTTTTTAGGTAATCGGCATGCTGTCGATACACTTCATCCGCGCTTCCCTGTTCAAAGATCAAACCCAGCGAACCAATCACCAGCCCTTCCCGATTTTGAAGCGGAATGTATATCACCTCACAGCTATCATTAATAGGTTGGTTGGCTCTCAAATGAGTAAGCTCATTGAAAGGGAATGCCTGAGGTTTTTTAAGGTTAAAGATGTGCTCAATAAATCGAGTCACGTCCTTTACCAAAATAGGCTCTGCATGAACATCCTCGACTGGCTTAAATTGAGCGACATGAGGAATAAGTTGATCACCTTTGGCGTCCAGCAGATACAGCAATACCCCATCAGCTGAAGCAGATGCAGCAGTATTACTGCAGACCAGCTCAAGCATTGTGTCTAGGTTTTGCTGGCGAGCAATGCCATCAGTCAGAGTAATAAACCGAGAGATGGTGCTCTGTGTCGACACTTGAGCATGATTAAGCTCCTGTATCTCTTTAATGTAACTATGTGGCAGTGGGGCATTGTCAAACTGGAAGTTTTCAATGGCTTTCGCTTTCGCCCTTGCTCTTACTATCGGCTTAGAGATCAGCCTTGAGACTATGTAGATACACGGCAACATAATCAGAAAAACCAGCAGTGATGCATAAAACGTTTGTCGCTTAATCAACTCCCCTTCATCGAATATCGACGATGCTTTGGCTGCCATCAGTAGATGAATGTGCTCACTGTCGAGTGGCCGAATTGTCACGATTCGCCCAAACCAGTTTTCTCCTTGATAAGAAAAACGTCCTAATGTCTCGCCACCGTTTTTACGTTCAATGGCATGAGGAACGATGTCTCGATTGATTTCAGAGATGTGCAGAACTCCGCTATCTTGCTGGTTGCCCTCTCCGCTTGAAAACGCATAAACCGCGCCATCATCGTTGTATAACACTCTAATGGATGAGTCATTGGTTAGTGTATCTTGCAGGGTATCTCGCAAATCTTTAAGCAATACATCCACCGAAACACGCATCCCAAACTCATTGGTGCGAGATATAACGATTCCCATGCTGGTTGAGTGCGCAAGTTTGGTCGGCTTTGAAATAGTATTGGTATTTGGCGAGACATCAGCTGAAGTTCTAGAGTTCGCATAGAAATGTTCGCTATCCAACTCAATTCTCTCAACGAGGTTAAGGTTATTGTCGAGTGTGTAGGCCTGTTTTTTCCCGCTTATTTGGTGAACGATAAGGTATTGTGAGTCAGGGTGAGCAATGGGGATATCTGGAGAAAGCGCGTCGTTTATTCTTTTAATCACGATACTATCGCCGTCTTCAAACTCAAATACGTAGGTTTGTACGTGTTCAAACTGAGATAGTAGGTGCACTACTTCTGGCACGACTCTTAACCTGTCAGAGCCTTTTGATGTCTTTAGTCCATGGCTATTGGAGAAACTGCCCAGCGCGGCAAACGCCGTGCCGTAGTGACTGTTTAGCTGATGTTTGGTTTGCTCTGCAATCCGCTCAAATATCTTACTATTGGCTTTAAAAATCACCTCAGACATCGCTTGATTCGTCAAAACGACTTGAGTGCCTGTCGCAAGTACGACAACAAATATGATAATAGTGACGATATGAACATGAATTGGAAACGACCTGTTGGAGATTTTCATTTCATTCCCTGTCTATGGATATCTCTTTAATAAAAATAGGATCTTTCCCGAGGTAGTAATAAAAATAATCCTCATAATGAGGCTTCTATCGATGGTTATAGCATCGCCGAATCTCATATCTGAACAGTGCTTTATCGCAAACCCACCTTTTCCTTGGTTACTATTTGAAAGTTGGCCATTTCTGTCCGAATCTTAATTCATATGGATCTTAAGCGGGTTGCGTATGGAGACGACACTTTCGGCTGGCGTATCGGGTATAAGAAAAGTTCTAATACCCTCAATATTGATCAACATTCTTTCCCTTGCCGTGCCCTTAACGGTTCTGCAAATCTATGACCGTATTATTCCCAATCAAAGCTATGGAACAGCAACACTGCTTCTTTTAGGGGCTACATTGGCAGTATTACTTGATGCTTTGCTGCGTTATGTTCGAAGCTGGATCTTGGCAGCAGAGTCCGCCAACATGGAAAAAGCGCGCTATGCCTCTGCGGTTCGCGTGCTCGCTAGTGCGCCTACCGCAGAGATCAAGCAGTTAAAAGTTGGTGGCGTACAAAATGGATTAGAATCAATTTCAAAAATCAAAGATATCTACTCTGGCGGATTGCTATCCGGGCTCATAGATATTCCTTTTGCATTACTGTTCCTGTTCTTAATTTACTATGTAGGCGGAGCGCTGGTTCTGGTGCCAGTTACCGTGTGGGCGGTGACGTTTTCAATTGTGTGGCTATCTGGTAAACGCGCAAAACGGCGTAGCCAAAAGCACGCGGAGCTCGACGACTTAAGAGCAGGATTCTTAGTCAAACTCTCTCGAAACTTACTCGGCATCAAACGTCAGGCAAGTGAATATCGTACTTTCTCAACATTCAAAAAGCTGAATCAAAGATACCGTCTCATTACGGCAGACGACGAAAGAAAGAATGCGTTTGCGCAAGAGTGCATTTACCTCGCATCACTTGGAACTTCAGTGGTTCTAGTGATCGCTGGTGCATCACATGTTTTGTCTGGAGAATTGACGACCGGTGGCTTAGCCGCCTGTTCAATACTGGCAGGAAGAGCGGTTGCCCCGCTTACCGCACTGACAAATCTCAATATTCGCTACGCAAATATGCAAACATCGATTCAGAGCGTACGCGAGCTACTCACCCTATCAGCTAAAGAAGAGAGCCTACCTGATAACCTTGAGTCTTTCCGCCAAATTTCCTATCGCGATATTGAGTTCGACCGCTACGGAAAAGCTTATTTCATCAGCCACGAGTTGGCCTTTGGTTGCATCGCCCTTATTGAACACAGCAATAACGAAGTGTCGGGACAAGCGCTGGCAGCGATGGCTGGAGTTAATACCCTTTCTGGCGGGAAGGTGTTGATTGACGACTTAACGGTGGAGCCACATTCGATGGCATCGATAACCTCTTATGTCAGTGCCCGAGGCTCTATTTTGCAAGGCTCCATTTTGGACAACTTATGTGGCTTCAACCCGGAGCTTTCTGAGAAAGCTCTGTCGTACAGTAAACAGCTAGGCTTGTATGATGTGTTGACTCAACTCCCTGATGGACTTGAAACTAAACTAGCACAATTGCCAACGATCCCACTCAGTCACAGTAGTATGCGTTTGATTAATCTTTGTTTCCAATTGGCAAAGCCGACTCCGCTGCTGTTTATCGACAAACCAGAAATCGATCTCGACATTGATACTTGGCCTAAATTAGCTGCCGTTCTGGAAAGTGAAGCTAGATCAGGACGCAGCATTGCTTTGGTTACTCATAATCCACTATTTAAGCAATTGACGAGCGACGTCATCAGTGTTTCTGAGAGAATGGCAGGCGAGCGAGGTGAATCAAATGAATAACTTTGAAACCGCCGCACTTAAATCACTTAGACTTTTAGACGTGAACAGCAACATTGATGTGTTTGCAAATCAATGGGTAGAAGAAAATGGTCTAGCGGATCTGCAAGACTACTTAAGCATGCTCGACCGCCTTAACGTACCCTACCGAATCATTAGCCAAGATATGGCATTAACCCAATACGATTACAAAGTGTCTGTGCACGTTTCCGATTCCGGGTTAACGGCCTACAAGAGACATGATTCAATAGAGCAAGACCAGACCCTCAACGCTTATATCGTTCTTTTAGAAGACACTCCACCAGATAAACCGGATCCTAATTGGCTCGGCAGCCGCCTCGACGCATTTCGACACATTATCCCCAAAGTTGCACTCGCAAGCTTGGTAGCTAATTTATTCGCGCTGGCCATTCCTTTCATCACCATGTCCATCTACGACCATGTGATTGGTGGCGATGCGCCCCATGAGTTGTCTGGTATCGCGGTTGGCGCCACACTTTTGTTTGCTTTGCTTTGGTTGCTTCGAGTAATACGAAGCCAAACTTTAGCCACGGTGGCGAATCGAATCAGTCGCGAAATATCAGACGCGCTGGTAAAAAAACTGCTCACAGAAAGCTATCAAGTCACTAAAAACACCGCACAACAAACCCAAGTCAATCAGCTGAATTTCTCGCAGAGGGTTGCAGGTGTGCTGTCAGGCCCACTCGGCAACACACTTTTCGATATCCCCTTTGTTCTAGTCTTCTTAGTGGCAATTGCCGCACTGGGCGGCTGGCTAGTTATGGTGCCAATCGTCGCTTTGTGTTTGTATTATCTGGTGGCGAAGCGCTCAATCAAACATTCTGCAGTCAGAGCGAATCAATCCACAGTGGCGGGTGCTAACCGTCAAACGTTGATCGCTGAGATATCAGGACAACTCGGTTTATGCGCAGTAGCCAAATGATAGATGGATGGCTGACCAAGTTTGACAAAGCCAATCATCTCGCTTCAACCAACAGCTTTAAACAGTCTTTGCATCAAGCCAAATACACCTCTATTTATTATGCGATCGGCATTTTATCGACCATCTCCGTGATTGGTCTAGGGATTGAGCTTATCTTTGCCAACGTCATGTCCGCCGGTGGTTTGATCGCGACCATGATGTTGATTTCAAGAATTACCGGACCTGCACAAACACTGGCCAACAACGCCTTTCGTCTCCAGCAGCTCAAACAAACCGAGCTGCAGATTAATCGCACATTGACCATGAATACAGAGGAAAGCTACCGCTATCATCACCACACCCTTGACCAGTCGCCACCACAAATAGAGCTCGACCAAGTGACGCTACGCTATGCAAAACAAGCGAAACCGGCGCTTAGTGGGGTCTCTGCCGTCATTGAACCGGGAGAGATTGTCGCCATCACTGGGCCTTCAAATAGCGGTAAGACCAGCCTCATCGACACCATCGCCAGTTTTCAACCAGTGCAAAATGGTGTGGTCAACATAAACGGGATAAACCTCAACCAGTATGCCCCGCATCTCTATCGACACTGGCTGTTCTATCAAGCGGCTCATCCACAGATTTTGCTCACTAGCATCAGAGACTGGTTTTCTGACAAACAGGATATTGAAGATCAACAAATCATCTCCGCTATCGAACGAGCTGGAGGTGAAGAGTGGTTAGCTTCACTAGAGAATGGACTCGATAGCAACTTAGCCGATTTATGGCCAGCCAGTATGTACGACTTACTATCACGGTTTGAAGCAAGAATGCTCATTACCGCAAAAGCACTGGCTACTCATTATCCGCTTTACCTCCTAGATAATCCGCTTCAAGACTCGGCGCCAAACTCCGTTGAGCTTTTTAGCGACTTTTTAAATGAAAAGCGCGGCCGTTCGACAATCCTTTTCAGTACCCAAGACGCCGAGTTGATTAAGCTCGCCGATAAAGTACTGGTACTAAATCAAGGGGGCGTGGCCTATTTCGGCGCTTTGGATAATCAAGATTCACAGCAGGAGTCACAACCTATGGAGATCGTTGCTAATGAGTAAGGAATATTACGCTGAGGCGATAGAATCAAAGCAAACTCGTCGACTCTTATCCGTTATTACCTCGCGATTGCACTGTCTGTGATCGCCTTCATTTCATGGTCAGCCTTCACCAAAGTCGATGAAATAGCTAAGGCGCAAGGCACTGTTATTCCTGAAGGTGAGAGACAGATCATACAAAGTGATATTGGCGGAAAGTTGAAAGTAATCTCGGTGTCAGAAGGGGATCTCGTCGAACAGGGACAAGTACTGGTTGAATTTGATGCTACCTTCCAAACAACGGCGCTGGAAGAGCTCAGAGCGCAACAAGCGTCACTCAACTTAACTATTGAGCGCCTTAGCTCACTGATTGATGAAAGAGACCCGGACTTCTCAGACTATGAACAAGAGTTCCCAGAGTTGGTCGCTCAACAAAAAGCGCAGCGAAGTGCGCAGGTCGCTCTCTACTATCAAAAGCGTATCGTTTTGGAAAAAGAAGCCGAGCAAATTGCTGAACAGCTGCGAAGTACAGACAACGCCTTACCAGCCTATGAGCGTGAATTACAGGCATCGGAGCAAGAACTGACCATACTCCAAAGAGGACAAAAAAGCGGCAACATCTCACGTTTACGTGTGCTTGAGATGCAACAAAAAGTCGCCTCAATTGAACAGCAGATTGAAGAGACTCGAGGTAAGAAAGCGCTGCTGTTAAAACAAGCCGACTCCAATGATGAAAAAATCTCTCAACTTTTAGCCGAAGCAAAAGTAGAAGTCGCCGATCAACGCTCCAAAGCCGCATCTGAGCTCTCTGCTTTAGAAGCCAGAGTTCGCTCAGGAGAAGCTAAACTGTCGAATACGGTTTTGACCTCTCCTGTACAAGGGCTAGTTCAAAGCATTCCTAGCACTAAAGCGGGGGCGGTTATTCAACCAGGAGGCACAGTGGTAGAGATCGTTCCCATTGGTGGCAAAGCGACTTCAAAGCCAAGCTATCACCACGTGATATTGGTTTTGTAGATGAAGGTCAACCTGCACGAGTCAAGGTTGATGCTTTTGATTACAGTCGATTTGGAGCACTGCGGGGCGTAGTCGAGTCTATCTCCCCAACAACCACCAAGGATGAGAAAGGCAATATTTTCTACGAAGTCACTGTCTCAGTGGAAAAGCCCTACTTTAGAGATGACCCAGAGCGCTTTGCGATCTTGCCGGGTATGACCGGTGAAGTCGACATCACCACTGGTGAGAAGACCGTATTCCAATACCTATGGAAGCCAATTTATACCAATGTAAGTCGAGCCTTTGGCGAACGCTAACTGACTCTTCTCCGGCCTCAATCATCGTTAATTAAACAAACGCCCTTGTCTAACAAGCGTTTTTTAGATTAGCGAGTAGGATCATCCGGCAATGATGGATCGTCTAAATCGTGATGATCACTCTCAGTGTCTTGGAAGTGCTCAATCCCAGTTTGGTCATCCTGATGTGCGGCAGCACCGTGATGTTCGGTTGTCACATCGTGCTGATCTGCATCATCAAATACGATATCAATATCATCAGGTAATGTGCTCGGATCCAAAGGCTGATGCCCCTCTTGTTGAGTAATCCCTAACTTATCCAGATAGCTGGAGGCACCATGTTGCTGATGTTCGCTATTATCCGAAGTGGCATCACCAATTCCCAATACCGACATTATCGTTAACGACTCCCCGTCTGCTGCTGCGTTGTCGTCCGCCGGTTCATCATTTAAAACTGGAGGTGGAGGAGGCGGTGGCGGATTGATATGACTATGTATGTGTCCTTGAAGATCTTCAGTCGTTACCGCACTTACCCCTGTTACTGAGTTATGAGTAGTCACTTCTGTTGCAAAGTAGTGGTGGTTACCACTTATCGGCTGAGATGAGACTAGCGTAACGTGCCCATTTGTTGGCACTGTGTAACTCCCATCTGGGTTTGCGTGAATGGCATGCCCACCGTTTTGCAAGGTGACATGACTTTGCAAGTGGGTTATTCGGATATCTGTAACAGCCTCATCATGAGAAGAGAGCTGTGCGTGGATATTTACATCACACTCATAATGGCCTTGGCTTTGAACAGGAAAGTTGGCTGGAAGGTGCCCTTTTAGCACAGTGCCATCGCTAGAATGATGTTTTCGATACTTTCTATCTCCATCTCTTCATGCCCATCACTGAGCTTTTCACCATGGTCACGCAAGCGCGGAGCGTTTTGGCGATTGTAGGCACCAAGGATTAACGTGTCTGATCCACTTCCCCCCTCTATTTCCTTGTCCGTCAGACTGCCGCCAATATAAAGAATGTCATTACCACTTTTCAGTTCTGCTTCTTCTCTTAAGCGCCCTTGCACAATAATAATGTCTGAGCTGCCATGCCCATTTATCTCATGATGACCACTTGCCGTTGTGGCGGAATGCCCAATGCGGTGAGCATAATCTCGAACGGTGGTGGCAGTGATGGTTGGGGTCACATGACGAGCATGCTGAGCATCAACAGACACACTGATTGTCGGTGGCGTGTAAGGCACAGGATCAGTATGGCCATTGATGGTCATGGTAACCTGTTGGCTGGTTTTTCCACCATGCCCATCATCCACCAGCACAGTAAAGGTGTCATGCAGCACATCACCATCATTTAGCGCGTTAACGTGTGAGTTGGCATTGTCGAGATGATATGTCCAAGTATTACTATGACTATCCAGTTGTACCGAACCATAACTCGCACCATGGCTTGGATCGAGACTCAAACTGAGCGTATCCCCGTCGGTATCATGTGTCGTCAGTTGTCCGGTTGAGGTTAAGTTGCCATCTTCGGTCACTACGTGTTTGCCCAAACTTTGACCTGGTAGTACTTTTTCTGAAACCGTGGGGATATCATTGGTTCCGGTGACAGTGATCACTATGTCATGCGTGGTGCCATCTTTTGCCTGAACGGTAATGGTTTCTGTATCCGTCTGGCCTTGCTTGAGCTGCTGTACAACAGGGTGATTGTTGTACAGGTTATACGTCCAGTGACCATTACTATCAATATGTGCATGCCCGTACCCTTTACTACCAACAATACCCACACCGCCTTGCACAGCTATAAAACCTTGCGTGCCATCTGGGTCAACAGCGTTCAACACACCGCTAGCTTGAGTATGAAGATCCTCTTGCGCGCCTCCCGTCGAATCTCCGTTAAAGGTTGCAGGGTCGGGCACGGCAACAATATTAATAATGAAGGATCCTTCTTTAGAATCGGTATGACCATCATTAGCAGTAAATTGAACGCCCCCTAGCCCACTAGCACCCGAGCTATGGTAGTTCTGTGCTGGGGTGTAGACTAAAGAGCTGATATCAGAAGCTGCGACATCATCTCCAACGGAGACTACTCGACCGTGCAGGGACAAGCGTCCATGAGCGACATTAGTGATGGTAATATGGTGCAGCGAGTCACCGTCAACATCAGAGAATTTTAAGTCCGCTGGTTTAAAAGTATAGGGATTGTCTTCGAGTAGGCTTTTAAAGGTGGAGCCTACTGTTGGTGTATCGTTTACTGAATTGACATTAAAGACGATCGACGCAGTTGCAGAGTCTTGATGCCCATCATTTGCAGTAAAGTTAAAGTGAGCGTAATTTGAGCCATGCTGATTGTTAATGGGGGTAAACGTCAAGTGACCCGCATCTAAGTCTGCCTTCGAAACCTGCTGGTTTGCAGTTACCACTGCACCATTTAGCAACAGTAGCCCATGTGCTGGAAGCTGAGTAATGGTTATATGGTTCAACTCGTCGTTATCACCATCGCGATATCCAAGCTCAGTCGTTCTAATCACCCTTGTCGTGTCTTCGTCGGAAGTAATATGATGCCCAGTGACGACAGGGGCTTGGTTATCATCGGTTCCTTGTATCGAGATTGCTAGATGTGCGCTCGCCTGATTGTGCGCTGTATCTTGAGCAATATAGGTGATCGTATCAACCAGTGGCGTCGATCCAGAGTTAAGCTGCTGTACGGCAGACAAAGCATTATTCAAGGTGTAAGTGTAGCTACCATCAGAACTAAGATGGAATACGCCATAATGTCCTTGTATATCTCCTGTCGTGGCCACGGTATTGGCATCAGGGTCATTGGCCAACACATTGCCGCTGATGCTTGTGGTCACATCTTCGACGACAGTATTGGAATCATCTGTCGCGCTTGCGGTTCGGTCTAATACCAGTGGTGCATAGCTACCCAGAGTTTGCGTCGTTGCTGTGTTGCCGGCGAGATCAGTACTGAAAGCGTGAATATTCAGATTTCCCTCTGGAAGAGACGAAAGGTCGATACCTTTAAACTGGATATATTGATGATCTGGATGCCTAGAACTAGCCCCTTGGTGAAGCGTGTTTACGGCTTTTAAATCAACAATCAACGGGGAACCACCGCCATCACTGGTAATCTCTAAGTGAGTAACTTCAGCATCTTTGGGGAGGTATATTTGTACCTCCATACCGTGGCCATGTGAATCCACTACAACCGAGTTCACTCGAATATCCGTTTGGGTATCTTGGCGGAAACTAAATGTCGTCGCTGGGGACACATTTCCTGATATATCGGTCTGCCTGACTTGAACCGTGTTCATTCCCTCCACAGGCATAAACTGAGCATTCCAGTGTTGACCTTGATCGATTGAGTATTCAACGGAAGCCCCAGGCTCAGTGCCTGTAACGGATACCCCTCCTAACTTAGTCACCCTGTCAGATGATGAATCGCCAGTATCTTGAGTTAAAGCAACGAGAGGGGCTGAAGCTTGATTGTCTAAAGTAAACGAAAGGTCTGTGCTCACAGAAACATTGCCGCCACTATCAGTTTGTCTAACCTGTAGATGGTTAATACCTGCTTGAGGAGTAAAGCTGGACTGCCAAGTCTGTCCACCATCAATAGAGTACTCGATAAGCGCATTTTGCTCCTGACCTGTAATCGTTAAGGAACCATCGCTAGTAATGTGATCGCCTGTGACACCAGTGTCGTGTGTGAGAGCAATACTAAGCGGTGCTGCCACTGTGTCGACACTAAATCGATCAAATCGTCCCGTATATCCCACCGAAGTGCGATTTCCTGCATTATCGGTCGCTTGTATAAACGCCGTATAATCGCCATCAGGAAGATTGGTAGCATGAACGCTATAGCCGCCATGACCATCCAAGGCTGCGTGCAACGTCTCAACAACATGCGAACCTTGTTTAACGACGATATTTACTTGGTGTGTATCAGGGCTGACCTTACCGGCAAACAATACCTGATGTGTACTGACATCACTGAGATTGACGTTGGTGATAGTAGGAGCGGTGTAATCGACCTCTAGGGAAAGATCTGAGCGACTTGTGTTACCAGCCAGATCCGTCGCGATAACACTCAGGTTTTGACGCCCCTCAGGTATTGAAGTAACTGTAAGTTGGTAGTCACCGTGACTATCCGCCGAACCATGTGCCAAGACTTTGCCATGACTATCGATAATTTCAATCTGCGCATTGGCATCAGTATGTCCCGTGAAGATAGGATTGTGATGTTTCGTCAAATCATCATGATCAGAGACCCCAGAGTCCGTACTCGCCTGTAAATCAATGCTTGGTTTAGCAAGACTAGTATCAATATTCAGAGATAAAGGAGAGGATGTTGACGCTTGGCTACTCGACAACGTTGTTGCTGAAGCCGTTAATGTATGTACGCCATCGCCGAGTGAACTAACCGTTATCGTGTAGTTACCGTTCACATCTGAAAACCCACTACCAACTTTCTGATGCCCCTCATAAATAATTACATGAGAAAACGGCACATCGGTGTGGCCTGTAATATCAGGCGTATTATCAGCGGTTACATGGTCTGAGCTAGACGCCCCTGTATCGCTTGCTGCACTTAAATCAATAGAGACGTGATTGCTCACTATGGCGGCTTGTCCCAACGAAGGTGCCGTGCTTGAAACAACTGGCGTTTGATTAACAAAGGTATGGATCGTTGGCTGACCACCGGTTTGAGACGGAGCACTCACTGTCGCCTGTGTGTGGAAACTGACATACTGCCTAGTCTGCCCTCCATGCCGTCAGCAACTCTTACTTCAAACGTATCTTCACCAGAATAGGTATTGGTTTGTGGGTCGTAGTGCATGCCTTGAATATGTCCATTGGGCACATACTCATAATGACCATTGGTCGGGTGAACGTTTAAATTCCCATAATGCCCAGTTGGCCTGATAGCGTCATACTGGAGACCATCGCCTACATCAATATCATGTCCTACTAAATCGCCTCGTGTTGGCGTCTGTGAGGACACAGAAAGGGATGGAGCATCATTACTACCTTGGATGGTAACCGACAGGTGCTTTTCTGTTCCATCTTGTGAACGTACCTTAAAGGTTTCAACAATTTGACTATTTACGCCCAGGTATTGGATCTTACTATTGTCTACCAAGTAAACCCAACGACCACCTTCGGTCATCATAACTTCACCGATAGAAGCCCGGCCATTAATATCTTGATTGATAATCTCCGCAATAAAATGATCATCAGGGTTATCGATATCTGTATTCGTCAGACGCCCCTGTGCAATCAATTGTCCATTGTTAACCTGATTATCCTCTGTCACGGATTGCTGCGTTTGTCCCGCAATCACCGCGGCATCATTAGTACCCACAACGTTAATTTCGAGGTTCTTAGTTTCACTCGCGCCATACTCATCTTTCACTGTCACAGGAATAGTAAGTGTCTGCGTTTGACCTTGAGCTAACTGCTGATATGAGGCGTGGGCAGGATCAAAGCTATAACTGCCGTCCTTATTAAACGTCAATCCATCCACCTGATTAGCGATGGAATAGGTCAACGTAGCTCCGTGGTCAATATCACTGCCTTGCATCTGACCGTTAAGCAGTGAACCATCTTCATTCACGGTTTGGGTTTGCGCCACAAGAGTCGGTGTATCATTGGTACCCACGATATCGATGGTAATCACATGGGTGTCACCGCCGAGTGTTTGTACCTGATATTGAACGTGCTTCGTTTCACCTTGCGCCAAATGTTGTAAATTGCCGTTTGGAACGCTGTAAGTCCAGCCTCCAGCTTTGTCTATTGAGAGACTGCCGCCATATGGATCAGTAATCGCGTGAGCATTCAAGGTATGATGGAAGCCACGTTGACCGATATCCGGATCGATTACATTAAGAACCCCCCAGTAAATACTGTATGTCTCGCATCACCTTGTACGTGAAGATCTTCGGTCACAGAGCCAGTGCTTTGGCCAGTAATGATTGCCGCATCATCTGTACCCTTAACAAGTATTTCCACTTTCTGAGTTGCGCGGGAACCATCACTAGAAATAGCGACAATGTTGAATGCCTCAGCCTTACCATCACCACTTCTTAATGAGTCGACTTTTGAAGCATCCAAGTCATAGTGCCAATGCCCAGCTCGATCGACATAAAAGGTGCCGTAGCTGCCTGCTTGAGATGACGCAGAGCCTACTAATTCAAAGGAGACGTGATCACCCTTATCGAGATCGTGTGCCTGCAGCATCCCAACAACGGTCGTTTTAATATCCTCGACCGCTGTTCCAATAGCCGCTGTTAAAGCGTCTGGAGTGTCAATGATGACATGATCGTCTTGACCTTGGATGGTCGCTGTTATTGGTATTCGAGTACCATCTCTTGTGATGAGCACCATGGTGTCTTGTAGTTGCTGCCCAGTTTTCAGCTCCTGAACTTCAGAACTGGTGTTGTCAGCAGTATAGCTCCATTTGTTGTGACCATCGGTGCTGTGTGTCGTAGAAAAGTAGCCATGGTTTGCCGTCAGACTCATGCCAAAATCTGCCGGTACTGCATGCTTGACGCCATTCACTTCGATAAAGGCGACTTCTGCCTCTGAAGCACTATCCACATCGGTGACATCTAAGTTGCTCCAACCAGACCAAAGTTGCCCAGCGGTACCAGATCGCAAATGATCCTCTGTCACCGTGCCTGAATCTTGCCCAGCAGCGAGCACACTTGCGTCATTGGCGGATGCAAGATCGAGCGACGCACCTGTCGGTGTTGAGCCCCCATGCGCATCATTGATGTCGTAGCTGAAGTGCACTTTGCCGTGATAATTCAGCTCTGGCGTGTAAGTATAGGTACCGTCATGGTTATCGCGAATAGAGCCATGGTCAGCAAGCAAGTTGGCGACCGCCATCAATCCTGCATCGTTGCTATCGACATCAACAGCATTCGCCAACAAGTCAGCCTTGGTAAAGGTTTGGCTGACATCCTCTTTGCCAGACTGCAAGGTAACTTCTGATGAAATGTAAGGAGCATCATTATCGCCATGTATGGTGATAACAATATCGTGAGTGGTTCCATCTTTAGAATGGACGGTAACCGTATCGGTGAGCGTTTCCCCTTGACCTAACTGATCAATTGTTGAGCCGACTGTGGTTTTGGTGGAGCCTAAGTGCCAATCGTGAGTACCTGCAGCAACGGCATACTCCCAGTGCCCTCCTGGACGAAGTAATAAGTGCCCATATTGACCGCTGTATGAATACACCTGTCCATTGGGGTCAAACGCGCTTTCGCCAGAATCTGGATCCACAATCGTCAACTGACCGCTTGTTGTCAGAGAGTCTTGACCAATAACCCCAATGCCAGGTTGTGCATAATCAGGAGACTTATCCTGCCCAGCTTGATTCTCATATACATCCCCGGTATCCACACCGCCGATGACTGCGGCATCACCTGTGCCTAGAACGTTGATGGTCAAGTTTTGCGTCGAGCTTGCACCATGCTCATCGGTCACTGTCACCGGAATATCAATGATCTTGTGCTCGCCGTCTTTGAGCTGTTGATAGCTTGCGTGAGAAGGGTCAAATGAGTAGCTACCATCGGCGTTGAATGTCAGTCCATCGATCGTATTAGCTATCGAATAGGTGAGCGTTGCACCGTGGTCAATATCTCGGCCTTGCATCTGCCATTAAGACTGTTGCCATCCTCTGTCACCGCCTGCGTTTGTGCGCTGAGGGTTGGAGCATCATTAGTGCCGTGTATATTCACTTCAATCGTAAACGTCGTCCCATCTTTCGCTCGAACCACGCATTGATCGGTCAGCACTTCACCTTGGCTTAATGATTGAACTTGGGGCTGAAGGTCTCGGATCGTGTAGGTATAGTGGCCATCTCGCATTAACAAAATATGACCGCCAAGCTTGGTATCATAGCCTATGCCGGTATAGGTTTGCGGACCATAGTTAATATCAAACATCGCTTCTCCTTGGTCAGGATCAACGATGTCGAGTTTGCCTTCAAAGTGAAGCTTGTCATGCGTATCGATGTAGCCTCTGTCTTCGGTCACTCCAGCCAAATGATGGTCGGTCGATGCGTAGCTTATTTGTGCGTTATCTGACACCGGTTTGAGTGCAGCGCTCGCAGAGGTGACGACGCTTCCACCATGACCATCATGGACTTCGTAGCTAAAACGCACTGGTCCGTTATAGTTGAGTTCTGGGGTAAATGTGAACGAGCCGTTGTGATTGTCTGTAATGGTGCCAGCGGAAGAACCATCAGCCTTGAGTGCAGCAAGGCTAGCGACTGATAGATGACCTGCATCGTTAGCATCAACATCCGATGCATTGGCAAGCAAGGCGGCACCGCTGATAATATAAGGCTTGTCTTCATGTCCAGGTGGCAATGTTACGGCCGAAGAGACGTCTGGGTCATCATTAGTGCCGTGTACCGTTACGGTAATGACTTTTTGTGCAGACCCATCCTTTGATTCAACGGTAAATTGCTCTTGGAAGCTCTCTCCCTTACCTAGCTGCTGAATCGCAGGCAAGCTGTTGTCAATGTGATACTGCCACATGCCCGTTTCTGTGAGAGTGAAGTGACCTCCGTGGTCGATACTAATGTTTGAGGCTTCAATTGGTCGTCATCATGGTCGGGGTCAATAGCCTTAACGATACCAGTTGCAAAAAGCTCCGTAGGGTAGGCCGGAGACGTCATCGAGTCTTCGTGCAAGTGATTATCTGCAGTGCGGTAATTAAGGACAATCTGAGCGCTATCTTCTTCACCATGAATGGTCACGGTAACGGGTTTTGTTTGCCCATCGACGGTCTTCACATTGAAGGTTTCGGTGATACTCTCACCAGGTTTCAATGCAGCTACCGTTTTTGAGCATTGGCAGTACCAACATAATTACCTTGAAGAAAGTACTCGTAGTGTCCATCTGCACGTAGCGCGAGAGCACCTAATCGAGAGCTAGATTGATAGATCATATCGACGAACTGTGGGCTGTCGGTCGTATCGATATCCGTCAGCTGAAGTGAGCCTTTGATAGAAGTGCCGTGATAGGTATGCTCAGCAGCAGCTTCACCGATATTTATCGAACTCGAAACCAGCTGTGCTTTATCATCGGTGCCTATTATTTTTACTGTGACACTTTGAGGCGTTGACCCTCCGTGACTATCCGTGACTTTGTAACTCAGTTCAAATGTCGCAACCTCGCCTTGCGCGAGATGTTGGAATGTAGAACTGGAAGGGTCAACCTGCAAATGGCCATTGACTATGCCAAAGCCATCAGGAAGCCTCTCTATGTGCCCATTCACCTTAACTTGGAACAAACTCCCCACGTTTAGTGCGTCACCATCTACATCTTGAGCATGGGATAACAAATTAACATCAAGATGCTGTGACTGATCTTCATGGAACTGAGCAGTGATTGGCGTCACTGAGGGCTTGTCATTGGTTCCTTCGATAACAAAAGACAATTCTTTTTGATCTTGCCCACCCGCAGTATCAGTCACAATGAGCTTGGTTTTCACGGTTAGTGTATCGCCAACCGCCAAATGCTGATACGAGGCGTGGCTTGGGTCAAACGTATAACTGCCATCTGGGTTGAATGTCAGGCCATCAATTGGATTGGAAGTGGTGTAAGTGAGTAGGTCTTGATCAATATCGGTTGCCACCATTTGACCATGGAACACTGTGCCATCTTCTTTCACGGATTGTGATTGGCCAGCCATCACGGGTAAATCGTTGGTGCCTGTGATGGTGAACTTGAGCTGCTCTCGATGAGAGCCGCCAGCCGTATCGGTTACGGTGACCATGGTGGTGACAACTTGAGTGTCACCTTTTGCCAAATGCTGATACGACGAATGGCTTGGGTCAAACGTATAGCTGCCATCAGTGTTGAACGTCAGGCCGTCAATTGGATTGGAAGTGGTGTAGGTTAGCAAATCATGGTCAACATCGGTGGCTACCATTTGGCCATGGAAAACTGCGCCATCTTCTTTCACTGATTGTGATTGGCCAGCCATCACGGGTAAATCATTGGTGCCTGTGATGGTGAACTTGAGCTCTTCTCGATGCGAGCCACCAGCCGTATCGGTTACAGTGACCATGGTAGTGACAACTTGAGTGTCACCTTTTGCCAAATGCTGATACGACGGATGGCTTGGGTCAAACGTATAGCTGCCATCAGTATTGAACGTCAGGCCGTCAATTGGATTGGAAGTGGTGTAGGTTAGCAAATCATGGTCAACATCGGCGGCTGTCATTTGGCCATGGAAAACTGCGCCATCTTCTTTCACTGATTGTGATTGGCCTGCCATCACGGGTAAATCGTTGGTGCCTGTGATGGTGAGCTTGAGCTGCTCTTGGTGCGAGCCACCAGCCGTGTCGGTTACTGTGACCATGGTGGTGACAACTAAGGTGTCACCTTTTGCCAAATGTTGATACGACGAATGGCTTGGGTCAAACGTATAGCTGCCATCAGGGTTGAGCGTCAGGCCGTCAATTGGATTGGAAGTGGTGTAGGTAAGCAAATCATGGTCAACATCGGTCGCTACCATTTGGCCATGGAAACTGCGCCATCTTCTTTCACAGACTGCGATTGACCAGCCATCACTGGCAAGTCGTTGGTGCCGTCAATCTGAACATCAATACTATGTGTTGTTCCATCTACAGAGGACACCGTGAAGGTTTCATTTAGATGTGCGCCTTTGGCAAGCTCCTGCAATGCTGTTTGCTGATTATTCGCCTCATACTGCCAGTGACCATTCGCGTCTATTGTTAATGTGCCAAATTGACCTACCAATACTTGTGACAAGAAATGGCTCTGACCCAGATCGCTATCGATGACCGATAAATCGCCCGAGGTTTTAATGCTGCCATTGATGACATTCAAGTCTTCTTTAACCGATCCAGAATCTACACCGGAAATAACCGCTGAATCTGCCGTACCACCGATAACAATCTCTATTAACTGCGGAGTTTGGTCTGCCGTATGAATCGTTATTTGCTCGGTAATTATTTTCCCTGAAGCAAGCTGTTGAATAGCCGGCAAGGAATTATCAACTTGATAGTGCCAATGACCATTTGAATCAATGTCCAATACACCAAACTTACCCTGAATTACTTCAGAAAGAGTGTGAGACTCAGCTTGGTCGACATCCACCACGTCCACTTTGCCGTGGACATGCATTAAACCGGAGTTATCAACATTGAAATCCTCTTTTAAGGCGCCAGTAAATTGCCCTGTTACTTTTGGAGCATCATTCGTACCCGTCACTGTAAATTGAAGTTGTTCGCTGTGCGTACCACCCACACTGTCTGTCACGATGACTGTTGTACTAACAACTTCTGTCGACCCTTGCGCTAAATGTTGATAAGAACCATGACTTGGGTCAAAGGTGTAGCTGCCATCTGGGTTGAACGTCAGGCCG
>BBMT01000002.1 GCA_000755425.1 Vibrio maritimus | reverse complement strand
ACTACACATATAACGCTCTTCCCTCCTTACAACTGTACGCTCAAATTTTACAACATCTCGATAACAACCAGAATATTCATCTGCAAAATAACTCCCTCCGATAGATAGTCTTAAAAATGCACTTTTAGTCACAAAATAGTTTTAAAGTTAATGCTCTAAAAATAGAATCTGCGCTCTAAACGCAATTAATTTGAGCGAACAATAATGATAAATACAAAATACTCTTCCCTTGCTATTGCAGTGGTATTGGGAACACTAGCGTCTACGACAGCGTCTGCGGCAGGCTTCCAGCTTGCTGAGTACTCTGCTACTGGTCTAGGTCGTGCTTACGCTGGTGAAGCGGCTATGGCGGATAACGCCGGCGCACAATGGCGTAACCCAGCAATGCTTACCTACCTAGAAGGCACACAAATTTCTGGTGGTGTGTTGTACGTTGAGCCTAATATTGATGTTAAGGGTACGGCAGTAAGCCCGCTAGGTGAGTCTTATTACACTGAAGCAAAAGATATCGCTAACAGTGCACCTGTACCCAACTTCTACGTTTCCCATCAAATTAACGACCAGTGGTTTGCGGGCTTAGCTCTAGGGTCTAACTATGGTATGGAAACGAGCCTAGACAAAAACTTCAAGGCTACACAGTATGGCAATGAAGCGAAAATTATGACTGTTGAAGCAGTAGCAAACGTTGGTTACCAAATAAACGAAACACTTAGCGTTGGCGGTGGTGTTCGCTTTGTAACAGGTGAAGGTAAAATCGGCGCTACCATTCCTAACATTCCCCCTTTTGGAAGCATCGCTGGAAACTATCTAAAATATGTTGAAGGTAAGGATTCATCGTGGGGATATGTACTAGGAGCTGCTTGGCAAATCAATGATTCTCATCGACTAGGGTTTGCCTATAAATCCGAAGTAATGATGGACTTCGATGGCTATGGCGAAGGCCAAATCGGATTTAAGTTCCCGGGTCGTAAAGACGGAAGGCTGAGTGTTGCTCTTCCTGCCACTGCAGAGCTTTCATCGTATCATCAACTTAGCGAAAAGTGGGCAATGCACTCTAGCATTAATTGGACACAGTGGAGCAGTTTCGAAAAACTTGAAGCTGAGTTTGTTGATGGACAAGTTTCTACAATCAAAAACGAGAACTGGAAAGACAGTTACCGCTTTGCATTGGGCACAACCTACCAGTTAAACAGTAAGCTTGCACTGCGCGGTGGTGTGGCATACGACATGTCTGCTGTTGACGACAAGTATCGTACTACAACGATTCCAGAAACTGACCGTACTTGGCTTAGTGCGGGTCTTAGCTACGCCTTTACCAAGCAGTTTACCTTGGATGGCGGTCTGACCTACATCATGGCTCGCGATGCGTCTATTATTGAACCACGTGATGAGCTTGACGAAAGTGCAGCTGCTTTTGGTACATTTGAAGGTGAAATCTCAGGTGATGTTTGGATTGCGGGTATTCAAGCTAACTACCGTTTCTAATCTCCTGATTTAGTTGCAGAGACTACTAGAAATATCGTCATCCCCTTGCAAAAGTAGAGCTCATATAGCGTGTCGCAGACTCAAATTTTGAGTTCATCGAACCATTTATGTTGGTTACGCGCTTGGGAGAGATCTTCACGTTCATGAAGATGACGACAAGATTTCTACGAAAAACGTCACTCTATTGAGTGACGTTTTTATTTTTGCTCACTAGGACAATTCGTTAACGCTACTCATCAAAGCTATCCAAGTAGTCATCAATATAAGCTTCTTGCTCTTCATCGACCTTATCACTGACCACTTCGGCGTTGTAGTTTTGGCGCTGAATATAGATATCACGAGTCAGAGCATATGGGTCTGGTGAGCGTTCCAACGTTGCCTCTTGAGATACAACAAGCGCACGTTTCTCCATACCTTCTAACGCCCATTTGCCAAGGCTTGCCCAAAAGTTCAGGAATGAAATAGGCGGGTAAAGACCATCGACGACATCTGCCCCCTCACGCAAGATAATAGGTCCATAGCCAGGTACCATGAAGTAAGGACCAGTGCCGACACCGTAGTGACCAATCGCATCACCAAACTCTTTCTTGTCGTGCTTTTCTATGCCTGCTGCGGAAGCAATATCAATAAAGCCCAACAAACCAAGCGTACTGTTGATCCAAAAACGATTGAAATGGTCGAGCGCTTTAGAACCATTACCCATCACCACGTTGTTCACGGCACTGAATGGCTCATCTAAGTTAGCAAGAAAGTTGCTTACGCCAGAACGCACTGGCACAGGGTATAATTCACATAGGCAAGAGATACTGGCCTGACGAAGTAAGGGTCTAGGTAATCATAGTTGAAGGTAAACATCGCCCGGTTGAAACCCTCAAACGGGTCATAGACATCAGTACCAACAGGCGCTTCGCTACCAAGCTCGGCACTGGTTTGGGAGGTGTCTACACCATTGTTACTCACCGCATCATTTGGCGCGCTTGTACTCTCTACCGATGTGTCAACCGGTTGAGATGCGATAGGAGCAACAGTTGCCTCTTGAGCCGAAGGAACTTGCTCGTCTTTTGGTGCTGAAGAGCAGCCAAATAGAAATACGCTAGATACAAAAACGGCAAAAAGCGTAGACTTTTTGCCGGTTATTGCTGATTGCATAACCTCATCCATAAGCCAGTACAATCTGCGTCTGATATGTTAACTATTTTTGTATTTACTTGATAAGTAAGTAATTAACGTCAGATTGTATTAATAACCACTATGGATGAGTATAGCGGCATGCGACAGTCCAAGCTAGTTAAAGCAACAAGTTGGTCACATTTTATTTAATCACAAGCCATAGATTGTTGATTAATACTGCTGGTCAATAACAAGCTCTACCGTATCACCAAGTGCGGCTGGCTGGCTTTCACCAAACCAATCGCCATCACGTGTTGCAACATTACCATCGCTGTCAATACGAGCTCTAACAATCAATCCTTCAAGGCTAGATAACTTACGACCCTGCATCATGCTATTGTTGTCATCCAGTACCACTGTGCGTGGGAATGTTCCTAGCGGGTAGCGAGCTGCCGCTACTGGCATTGGTGAACCATCAGCTGGGTGTACAGACACAATCAGCGCAGCATCTTGAGGGACGTTCGCCTCAGGTGATACGGTAATCGTGACAGCGACAGATTTACCTTCCACAATTGGCTCACCCATTTTGGCTTGAGCGTTTTCAATGCTGCGAGTCAACATTTCATAACGGCTATCATCAGGACCAATCATACGTTGCATAACAGACCAGTAACGAACCGCAGCTGGGTAATCTTGACGCTCAAAAGCATCAAATGCCAGAAGAGAAAGTACGCGTAGATCAACATACTCTTCTTTCAACAAGCTGTTCAAAAGACCTCGAGCCTGATTCTGCTCTAATTCGTCTTGTGACATCATCAAAGCCTGCGCATAACCCAGCTTCACATCTGGATCATTTGGCTCAAGACGGTACGCCTTTTCCATTGCATCTGTCGCTGTTGTCACATCGCGGTTAGCAAGTGCAATACGACCAAGTAACAGCCAACCTGTAGAATCATCAGATTGATAATGCAGACGAGTACGAAGCGCTAATGTTAGATCTTGCATCTCGTCTTCTGTCATTGGCTCGGCTGACTCGCCCATCAAACGCTTAGATAGCTCTGGCAAACGACCAGACACCTCTTGCCAATCTTGAACTTTACCTGCACCACCGAAATGCATGTACAGCCCGTAAGTCATAGCGACAACTAGCACCACTGAAGGCACAAGAATTGTCATAGGCGATAAAGATGTTTTCTTTGTCTCCGCTTGATTTGGAATGTCATCAAGAAGTGATTGCTTAAGATCGTCAATCAGATCTTGCTGGTTTTCAACCAAACCTTCGTTAGTCTCTTCTTCCAACTCAGTCAGGCGATCTTTATAGAATGCCTTGTTTAGCTCGTCACGAAGTTGTTCATCATTATTGGCTTTCTTACTGTTTAGTGTGAGAGCCAACAGGACAATAGCAACGACGACAAGAACGACTGTTGATATCCAAAATAGTGTCATTACTGCTTATCTCCGGTCTCTTTGTCATCGAGTAAAGCCTTTAACTTGGCTTCTTTGTCATCGCTCCACTGCTCACTTTTCTGGGCTTTCTGAATGCGATTATTGCGGCTTCGTACCACAATTAATCCAAAGCCAAGCACAATAACAAACAGCGTCCAAGCCATAGTATCGACGTTGCGAGCGTTAATGGCGGATTGTAGGTGACAAAATTACCGTAACGAGCAATCATGTAATCCACGATTTCTTGCTTCGATTTGCCTTCTTTAGTCATCTCATACACTTTCTGGCGCAAGTCTTGCGCGAGTTCAGCGTTTGAGTCACCAATCGTGTTGTTCTGACACTTAGGGCAACGCAATGTGTGGCTCAGCTCTTTAAACTGATTCTCTTGCTCTAACGAATCAAACTCATGGATCTCAATCGTTGCGTTTACGGCAAATGCCAAGACCAAGCTTGAGGTCAATGCAACTAACCATTTTCTCATTGCTTCGCCTCCTCTAGCATCTGCTGATACAGCGGCTGAAGTTTTTCGCTCCAGTTTTTCGAGTTCACATCACCGACATGGCGATAGCGAATGACACCATTCGCATCGATAAGAAACGTCTCTGGAGCTCCGTAAACACCAAGATCCAAACCTAGCATGCCATCACCATCAAAAAGACTGATCAAGTAAGGGTTACCGAGTTCGTTTAACCACTGAACCGCCTTGTTGCGCTGATCTTTGTAGTTAAGACCAATGATCTTCACACCATCAGCAGCCAGCTCGTTCAAATACTGGTGCTCGGCATAACAGGTCGGACACCAAGTCGCCCATACGTTCAAAAGTAGTGGCTCACCCGTGAATACAGCTTGGTCATACAACTTACCAGGTTCCGCCAAGTCTTCTAGACGAAACTGAGGTACTTGCTTGCCAATCAATACCGACTCTAATTTGGTTGGATCATCACCGGCTTGGTTTCGACCTAACTGCACAGCGAAAACCGACACTAGAATCAGAAAGGCAATTAACGGAATAAACAGAATCTTCTTGTTCATTATGCCTCTCCTTTCACTTTATCCGTTTTTCTGAATCGGTAGCGTTTGTCGCTGATCGCCAACGCACCGCCAATCGACATCATGATGGCACCAAACCAAATCCAACGTACAAACGGCTTGTGGTAAATACGCACTGCCCATGATTTACCGTCATCGAGTCGCTCACCCATTGCGATATAAAGGTCGCGCGTTACACCACGGTCGATCGCAGCTTCTGTCATCATCGACTTCGCTGTGCGATAGAAGCGTTTTTCTGCGTGCAATGTGTTGATGTACTTACCATCTTTGGTGATTTCAAAGTCAGCAATGTACCCGTCGTAGTTAGGGCCATCTTTATCGCGTACACCTTGGAAGTAGAAGTTGTAATCGTAAACCTGATAGTTTTCACCAGGAGCCAAACGGACGTCGCGCTCGATACTGTAAATTTGCACCATCGCAATACCGATAATGCTAACTGCAAGACCAAGGTGACCAAGAATCATTGCCCAGTGACTACGCGGTAGCTTCTTCACACCTTCAGCAAACGAGTGGCGATGGGTTGCACGCTCGTACAACTCAAAACCATGCATCGTAATAATCCAAGACGCCATCAACCAACCAAGGAATGCCATGCCTGTGAAGTATTCAGCTAGGACGACCATCATCAGTGCAGAGAACGCAACCGAGATAATACCGGAGACGATCATAGGTTTAGCTAGCGTTGATAGCTTGTCACGCTTCCAGCGGATCAGTGGACCGATACCTAGTAGGAACGAGAACGGAATCATCAACCACGCGAACAACATATCGAAGAAAGGCGCACCGATAGAGACTGAGCCTAAACCAATCTGTTTGTGTACCAGTGGTAATAGAGTACCAACCAGTACAACAACCAATGCCGCCATTAACAGCACATTGTTACCAAGCAGCGCGTTTTCTCGCGACAGCAAATCGAAGTTGCCACGTGCACGCACAGATGCACCTTTTAGGGCAAATAACAATAGCGAACCACCGATAACAAATACCAAGAAGCCAAGGATGAACATGCCGCGCGATGGATCAGAGGCAAAGGCGTGAACCGACACCAAGATACCTGAGCGAACCAAGAAAGTGCCTAACAAGCTCAAAGAGAACGCAGAGATCGCTAGCAATACAGTCCATGCTTTAAAGGTGCCGCGTTTTTCCGTCACCGCCAGTGAGTGCATCAGTGCTGTACCCGCAAGCCAAGGCATGAAAGAGGCATTTTCTACTGGATCCCAGAACCACCAGCCACCCCAGCCAAGCTCGTAATACGCCCACCAAGAGCCAAGCGCGATACCCATAGTTAAGAATACCCACGCTGCTGTCGTCCAAGGACGAGACCAACGCGCCCATGCCGTATCAAGACGACCTGACATGAGTGAGGCAATTGCAAACGAGAACGCAACAGAGAAACCTACATAACCCATGTAGAGCATTGGTGGGTGAATGATCAATCCCGGATCTTGCAATAATGGGTTGAGGTCACGGCCATCTACGGGGAAGAAAGGTAATGTTCTTAAGAATGGGTTCGAGGTGACTATGATGAACAGTAGGAATCCCACTGTGATCATACCCATCACTGCGAGTACTCGAGCAACAGATTCTTGAGGCATACCGCGGCTAAACGTTGCAACGGCAACCGTCCACGCAGCTTGGATCAATACCCACAGCAACAATGAACCTTCGTGTGCACCCCATACAGCGGTTAGGCGATAATACCAAGGCAACTGAGTATTCGAGTTATTCGCCACATATTGCAAAGTGAAATCATTGACGTAAAACGCCCATTCCAAGATAAGGAATGAAATAAGCAGCATGATGAACATACCCCAAGACAAAGGTCTTGCAGTATTCATCAGCATTGTATTGTTTCGAGAGGCACCAAACAGCGGCAAGATACTCAAAAGCACAGACAAACTGAGCGAGAGTATCAGCGCAAAATGGCCGATTTCAGCAATCATAGACCGCTTCCTTGTTTTTGTTCTTCAGAGTATTGCAGTGGCGCGTGGGTTTTCTTCATCGCTTCAGCAATTTCAGGAGGCATATATTCTTCGTCGTGCTTAGCAAGAACTTCGAAAGCCTCGATTTTTGTCGGTTCAACCAGTACGCCTTGTGCCACAATGCCCTGCCCTTCACGGAACAAGTCCGGAAGAATGCCATCGTACACTACAGTAACTTTCGGACCGACATCGGCTAGGTCGAAGCTCACACGCAGTGATTCAGAATCACGACTGACCGAGCCCGCAACGACCATACCGCCAATTCGAAGGCGCTGGCCGATTTCTGGTTTCACACCATTATCTTTACCGTTCACCAACTCCGTCGGTGTATAGAACAAATCCATGTTTTGGTTTAGAGCATAGAGAATCAACCAACCGTCGCACTGATGCCAACGAAAATGGCCAAAATAATGCCAAGCCTTTTCTTACGTCTTGGGGTCATAGTGTGTTCTCCATATTTTTCGCCGCATCGATACGCGCTTGCCTATCGACTTTGGCTTGTACCTCTTTAAGCAATTTTTTACCGCGTGACACGCTCATTACCCAAAGAATCAACATAGCTAAGAAAGTAATACCGAAGGCACTCCACACATACGCCGCGTAGCCGCCCATGGCAAAAAAGTCACTCAAGGATTCAAAATGCATGGTGATTTACCCCTTCTGATTCGATTGCGCAGCTAAGGCAACCACCCATGGTCTGTGGCCTTCTTTACTGATGATTTCGTTACGCAGACGAATCATTGTCAGCGCACCGAAGAAAAACGCAAAGCCAAAAATATTCAGTAGCAGAGGCCACAACATATCATTAGAGATAGATGGCTTCGCAAACTTAGTAATGGTCGCGCTTGGTGCAACGTGTTCCACCATTCCACTGAGAAGTGGATAATCGGCAAGTTCACCACACCAACGATAGCGAGAATACCCGCCGCTTTCGCCGCCGTTTTTGATCATCGAATGCGTGGTAAAGAGCGATAACACCAAGGTATAAAAACAATAAGATAAGCTCAGAAGTCAGGCGTGCATCCCACACCCACCATGCTCCCCACATTGGTTTACCCCAAACTGCGCCAGTGAGAAGCGCAATAAACGTAAACACTGCACCGATTGGTGCCATGGCAAGTGCTGCCATACTGGAGAGTTTTAGTTGCCAGACTAATCCAATAAACGCGGCGATGGCCATCGACATATACACACCCATTGACCAAATTGCCGAAGGTACGTGAATATAAATGATCCTAAAGCTGTCGCCTTGCTGGTAATCCGCAGGCGCATATGCAAGTCCCCAAACGGTACCAATTGAAAGGCATAGCAATGCAAGAGTGGCGAACCAAGGAAGCAGTTTGCCACACAGCTGATAAGTGGTTTCGGTTTTGGCGTAAGGATGGAGCCATTTCCACATAGTGTTTCTCACTCTTTGACGACATTTTTCCCATTACTCCAAGCTGTGAAACTCGCTTTGGGCAATGATATTAGCGTTATTATTTTAGTTGACGCTGACTCTCAAGGCTGCACTGATGGCAAATGGAGTCAAGGTCATCGCGCCCACCAGCATAGCTGCGAGCAAAGCTAACTGACCATTATACGCAACCCCCAAGGAGGCAGCATCAATCGCCGATGTAGCAAATATTAGAATTGGGATGTAAAGCGGGAGCACCAGCAGGCTCAGCAATACACCTCCTTTTTGTAGCCCTACAGTCAAAGCTACGCCAATTGCACCAATAAAACTCAAAGTTGGCGTCCCTACCAACAGCGTCAGCACCACAGCAATCCATGTATTGCTATCGAGAGACAACAAAATTGCCAACAGTGGGCTGATAATAATCAGTGGTAACCCTGTCAGTAACCAGTGCGCGATGATCTTTGCCATCACCACCAACTGCAGTGGAATAGGCATCAGCATCATCTGCTCTAAAGAGCCGTCCTGAAAATCATCTTTAAACAATCGTTCCAAGGAAAGCAGCGCCGACAACAATGCCGCTACCCATACTATTCCTGCTGAAATTCGAGCTAGAAGGTTTGGCTCTGGGCCGATACTAAGCGGGAACAGAGTAATCACTATGATAAAAAACCACAGTGGGTTGAAAATATCCGCTTGACGACGAAACGCAATCAGCAATTCACGACGTACAATTTTCATCATGGAAGACAACATCATTGATTAAGCTCCCAAGGTTATTTTTTTAAGTTTAGGGTTGTCACTAAACATGTCTTGGTGCGTGGTAAGTAGGACTATCCCACCTTTATTAGCATGTTCCAAAAACAGGTTTTCTAGTACCTTTACCCCTTGCTTATCGATCGCAGTCAGTGGTTCATCAAGGATCCACAACATTTGCTCGCTTAACCACAACCTAGCCAGCGCTACGCGGCGCTGCTGACCTGCTGAAAGCTGAGCCACCGGCACGTCTTCTCGACCGGCAAGTCCAACTTGCGTTAGCGCAGTAAAAATCTGTTGATCCGAAGTGTGAGGAGCATGTATCGATTGATAAAATCTAAGGTTCTCAAACGCAGTGAGATCGCGCTTTACGCCAGTTTGGTGGCCAAGAAACAGCAATGATTGATGGAAGTCTTCTCGATTGGATTGGATAGACTCACCATTCCATTTGATGTGGCCTTCCTCTTTATCTCCCAATCCCGCTACGATGCGCATTAAGGTGGTTTTACCGGTCCCGTTGCGACCTTCAATCTGAACGAGATCACCACTTTGTAACGAAAATGATAAATTTTCGAACAGTATCCGCTCGTCTCGAATCGCGGTTAAATTTGTAACTTCTAACATTCAATTAAACACTGGCTCGACTGGGCGTTCATCTTACCATAGCTACTTATGCGCGAAAGTGTAATGTTTAAATCGGCTTCACGAAACTTAGTAATAAACAATAAATTACTGTTCTCTAACTGAAATAACTACCCACAAAGTGGTATATACTGACACAAAACTTCACATTCGGACGCATGATAGGATACCAGACTGCATTCAGTCGGCTAATTAGAAAGAGTAAAAGAGTGTTACGATTGTTATTGATATATTTTCAGGGCGTCAATTGGACATTAACACCCTGTAAACAGACAGATCGTCTAGCGCGGTCGTTTTTGTGGCGGATAGTTCGTTGCCGTTCGGCGAGCAGGTTGTGTGCGCTCTTTATGTAACGGTGGAACTTTTTCTTTGCCAGCAATTTTTTTCTGCAAAGAGAGCATCAACTCAGCTTCGGCTTTTGGGAGTTCACACTCTTCGATCAGTTCGTTGATGTCAGCGCCCAAGCGCACCATCTTGTTAGCGCGAGTGTATAAGCGCCCATCGTTGTCGACGTTCTCAAGTTCAATAATGCGTTCGGTAAGGTGAACGATGATTTCCTCTTGTTCAGAAACCTTTTGTCCAAGTCCTACCAGCACGGAACGAACTTCAAGTAGCTGCTTATTGCACTTCTCGACTTCCTTTTCAAGCGATCGTTTCTGTTGTCGTGCATGTGCCTTGTGCATGTTTAAGCCACGATGCACTTTCACCAACCAAACGAAAAGGATAACGACAATCGCCACCCCTCCCCAAAGAAGAGGTGACGTTAAAGACACAGCGTCAAACATTATAGGTAAGCCATCTCATCCCACTCATCTTCAGAGAGCAGTTTATTCAAATCAACAAGGATAAGCAGTTTACCATCGCGGTTACTGACACCTTGGATAAACTTAGCACTTTCATCGGTACCCACGCTTGGTGTGGTATCAATTTCTGATGAACGTAGGTAAACCACTTCCGCAACGCTATCAACCAAGATACCTATCACTTGGCGCTCAGACTCAATCACGATAATACGGGTGTTGTCTGTGATTTCACCTTGCATTAAACCGAAGCGTGAGCGCGTGTCGATAACAGTCACAACGTTACCACGCAGGTTGATGATACCTAGTACGTAATCTGGTGCACCTGGTACTGGAGCGATTTCAGTGTAACGCAGTACTTCGCGTACTTGCATTACGTTGATGCCGTAGGTTTCTTCTTCTAGTTGAAACGTGACCCACTGAAGAACTTCATCGTTTGATTGTTCTTTTCTTAGTTCAACATCCATCGTTTGAGACATAGTCTTCCTCTCAATTTCATTCTGATCAGCGACGCTATGCGTCGTTTGACATCAAATTATTCAATCACTGTACTGATTTAACATCTAATCCAGCGTTAAGCATATCTATTAGTTCAGACACATGAACCAGCGCACACATTTGCTGTTTCACCATGCCTGCAAGCCACGGCCTTTTACCAGCTTTCTCACGCCAACGAACGGCGACAGGCTGAAGTTGTTCCGTGCCTTTGAGTTCTGTGGCAGCAAGCCCCCAGTTGCTCTCACCGAGCATGACAATGTACTGGTAGTCTTCTTTGTAACTATCATCTTTGAGCACATCCGGCATCACCCACATGGCAGTGTCGACGACATCAAGCTGGCTCTCGCGACTTGACTGCAAACCTAAGTACCAAGCCGGTCGACCAATCAAATGACTTAACTCGCCAATTTGATGAATACCACCTAGCTCATCTAATGGAACTGCGAACGTCATCCCGCCAACGTCAAAGTAGAGCACTTGAAAGCTCTCAGTACGTTCGTTGTTTACCCAGGCTTTATCCGCACCACCGCCATTAGCGACGTCAGGTTGGGTTTCAACCGCTACACTTTCAGCCACTTCTATACTATCGGCGACTTCCACCGTCTCTTGAGCCTTGATTGATGACTGTAGGGCATCAAGTTCATTCAGCTCAGGCGCAATGGCTGTGTCCGCTTCTAATGCTTCAACATCCCAGCCTTGGATTTCACTCTCACTGGCTGCATCTGCTGTCGGTCGCTCAATGCTTGGCTCAGCTTGCGGTTCAATTTCAATGTCCACTTGCTGCTGAAGGCCGCTGAACAGTTTTTCCAGATGTTGCAGATCTGGCTGCTCCGCAAAAGCTTCAAACTCAGCCTCCACCGGCTGCTGCGCCGTTGGTGCGGGCCGTGTCATAAGAGGTGGAGTTGTATCATTCCAATCTGGCTCTGGCTCTGGCTCTGGCTCTGGCTCTGGCTCTGGCTCTGGCTCTGGCTCTGGCTCAACAGGAACATCTTCAAGCACTTGCTCTTCGTCAAGCAATAACTCGTCTTGTTCTAAACCAAGCAGAGACGCAAAGTAATCATCCAGCGCCTGTTCACTTGAGAGCGGCGCAGTATCAGCTTTCATCTTGCGCTAGCCTCTCCAAGTAAATCAGTAATTGTTTATAGGCAAAGACACCTCGACTGCCCGCCGCAAAGTGTGATGCAGGCAAATGCTTCAAGCTAGCATCGCGAAATTTAGTGTCGATCGGTACGGCCGAACTCCACACTTGCAATGGGTAATCTTGTTTAAGCTGAGTCAAGGTTTGCAGTGATGCTCGTGTGCGTTTGTCGTACATGGTGGGTACTATGGTGACCTTAAACGGACGCTGACGCGACTTTTGCATAATCGCAAGTGTGCGCACCATACGCTCCAAGCCTTTCATTGCTAAGAATTCTGTTTGGACAGGAATTAAGATGCGATCGCTTGCGGCCAGCGCATTAACCATCATGACCCCGAGAATAGGTGGGCAATCAATCAACACGTAATCGTAATCATCACGAATAGTCATTAGAGCACGTTTGAGGATAAGTCCCATACCGCTACGATTACCCATCACCCGATCAAGTGTTGCCAGCGACATGTGAGCTGGCAAAATGTCGATATTATCGATATTGGTATTGTGTATCAGCGGTTTTACTCGGCTATCGCTAAACTCTTTAAGCTGGAACAGATCAAACAGACTGTGTGAAAGATGATCTGAATCCATACCCAAGTAAGTGGTCAATGAAGCATGAGGATCGGTATCAATAAGCAAGACACGATTGCCTTTCTGGCTCAAAAGCCCCGCCAACGTAACAGTAGTGGTCGTCTTACCGACACCACCTTTTTGGTTAGCAACACTCCATACGATCATGTTACGACCTCTTCAACTCAACCAAAATGCGCTCGGCAATACGATCAAGGGGTAAATCTTCTGTAGAGATCCCTGCCTTAGCGACTGCTTGTGGCATACCGTAAACCACGCAAGAATCTTCATCTTGAGCCCAAACCGTCGAACCTGCTGACTTCAGCATGCGTGCGCCTTCGCGGCCATCAGCCCCATTCCGGTTAGTACCATCGACAATACTTTGTCGTGATAAATCTTAGCCGCAGAGCCAAAGGTCACATCAACACACGGTTTGTAGTTCATGCGCTCACCACCATCTAGAATACGGATTTTCGCACTCCCAGGACGCCCTTCGATCATCATTTGCATACCACCAGGAGCAAGGTAAGCCACGCCTGGTTGCAGCACATCACCATTAGCAGCCTCTTTCACCGTGATTTGACAAAGCGAGTTAAGCCTAGCCGCAAATGCTGCGGTAAAGGTTGCCGGCATGTGCTGGATAAGCAAAATCGGATGGGGGTAATTGCCTGGCAATTTGGTCAGGATCTTTTGCAGAGCAACAGGTCCGCCTGTCGAGGTGCCAATCGCCGTCAACTGATAGCTTTTACCACTACTGCGAAAACGAGCGGCAGGTGCCGCTGCCTTAGACGCTGATGCATCATCATTCGGGCGAGTAACTGCAGCTCTAGGCGCAGCACTTGGCGTTGACACAGGTCGACGTACGCCGTGCGCCTTAGTAGTGCTCGACGACTAGCAATTTGTTGCACCCGCTGTTGCAGCAAGCTAACTGCTTCATCTTTATTTCGTGCAATGTCTTCAAACTTCTTAGGCAAGAAGTCCAACGCCCCGGCTTCTAGCGCATCCAGCGTGGCTTTAGCGCTTCATGGGTCAATGAAGAAAACATCAAAATAGGGGTTGGTTGAGCGCTCATGATCTCACGGACGGCAGTAATACCATCCATGACGGGCATCTCAATGTCCATAGTGATCACGTCAGGCTTTAATGCCAGCGCTTTTTCCACCGCTTCTTTGCCATTAATGGCCACGTCGATAACCTCCAGACGTGGCGCGGCATTGATAATGTCACTGACTCGGCGACGGAAGAAACTAGAGTCATCTACAACTAATACTTTTAACGACATAGACTTCCTTATCAGATACGCGATGCTGCAGCGTACTGTTTAAGTAAGTCTGGCACGTCAAGAATAAGCGCAATATGGCCGTCACTTGTGATCGTTGCTCCTGCCATACCTGGAGTACCTTGTAGCAAGCTATCGAGTGGCTTGATCACCACTTCTTCTTGACCAATCAAGGTATCAACAACAAAGCCAACACGCTGACTACCGATTTGAACAATCACAACGTGACCATGGCCAGTACGCTGCTGAGCGCGACCTGCGTGTGGTGCTAGCCAGTCTTGCAAATAGAATAGCGGGATAGACTTATCACGAACGATAATCGTCAGTTGACCATCAACCACGTTGGTGCGGCTTAGATCTAAGTGGAAAATCTCATTTACACTTGCAAGTGGCAGCGCAAATGGATTTTTACCAACACCCACCATCAAGGTCGGTAAGATCGCCAGAGTAAGCGGTACTTTAATGGTGATTTTAGTGCCTTTGCCAAGCTCTGAATCGATATCGATTGAACCGTTCAAAGTGTTGATGGCAGTTTTCACCACATCCATACCAACACCACGACCAGAGATATCAGAAATCTTCTCTTTACTTGAGAAGCCAGGCATAAAGATAAGGTTGAAGCACTCTTTATCGGTCAAGCGAGACGCAGCGTCCTCGTCCATCATTCCGCGCTTAACCGCAATGGCGCGCAGTTTATCAGGATCCATACCGCCACCATCATCGATGATAGCAAGCTCAATATGATCGCCTTCTTGAGAGGCTGATAGGGTAATTTTACCCGTGCGTGACTTGCCGGTAGATTCACGGACGTCCGGCATTTCAATACCATGGTCGACCGAGTTACGCACTAAGTGGATCAATGGGTCCGCTAGTGCTTCCACTAGGTTCTTATCCAAATCCGTGTCTTCGCCTTGCATCTCAAGTACGATGTCTTTATTTAGGCTACGTGCTAAATCGCGCACAACTCGAGGGAAACGACCAAACACCTTTTTAATCGGTTGCATGCGGGTTTTCATTACCGCGCCTTGCAAATCTGCGGTAACAACATCGAGATTAGAGACCGCTTTGGACATCTCTTCGTCGTTGCTGTTAAGACCCAGACTCACCAAACGGTTACGAACTAATACCAATTCGCCTACCATATTCATAATGGTATCAAGCGTTGACGTATCAACACGTACGCTTGCTTCTGCTTGTGGTTTCTTAGGTGCAACGGCCGTCGCTTTTTTCTCAGCCGGTAGTGATTTTTCACTGCTACCAACGCTGACAGGTGCGGCAGTTGGTGCAGCAACAGGCTCTGCGACAGGTGCAGCCGGTTCAACTGGCTTGGTGTCAGCAGGAGCTTCGTTCATTGAAGCAGGCTTAGTCGCAACATCTAGCTCATCAGGAGAAGGGCCTTTACCTACACCATGTAGTTCATCTAACAACTTTTCGAATTCTTCGTCTGTCATCAAATCGCCACCATCATTCGCAGAGGTAGCCGCTGGTGCTGGCGCCGGTTTAGACGGTGCAACTGGCGCTGGCTGAGCACCATCCGCTGCAGATGGGCCTTTACCAACACCATGAAGTTCATCCAGGAGCTTTTCGAACTCATCGTCAGTTATATCCGATGAAGGAAGATCGCTCGGCGCCGTTGCTGGTGCGGGTGTTTCAACCACTGTCATGGTCGGTTTGGCGGTTGATTTCGTTGGACTACCACCTTTGCCGTGGAGCTCATCCAACAAACGTTCAAATTCGTCTTGGGTAATATCATCAATCGAACCACTCGCAGAGATCTCCGCAGCAGGTGTTTCTGCCACTACCTCGGGAACGGTTTCAGGAACAACGTCGACTATTGGCGGCGGTGGAGGTGTGACTGCAGCTTCGTCAGCAGACTCTGGGCTACTTAAACGATGAAGCTCTTCAAGCAGAGCAGGATCGGCAGGGTCAATCGGCTCCATGTTTTGAACTGACTGGAACTGAACGTTCACTGTATCCAGCGCTTTTAACATGGTATCCATCAGGCTAGCATTCACCGAGCGCTGTCCGTTACGCAATATATCGAACACATTTTCTGCGCCATGGCAGGTATCAACTAGCTCGGTCAAAGCCAAGAATCCGGCGCCACCTTTCACGGTGTGAAAACCCCTAAAGATAGCGTTAAGCAGATCTTTATCTTCCGGATTATTTTCTAGCTCAACAAGTTGCTCAGAAAGTAACTCTAGGATCTCCCCCGCTTCCACTAGGAAGTCCTGCAGGATCTCTTCATCTAATTCGTAGCTCATAGTCACCCCTAAAACCCAAGACTTGACAGTAAGTCATCAACTTCGTCTTGCGAAGCAACAGCATCGTCACGCTCATGAGGATTAATGATTGGTCCTTCAACGCCAGAGGTCGCTTGCTTTGGTTTTGTTGTTATTGGTTGTTGTTCGTCACTGAACACTTTCAAGATTTCTACCAAGCGCGTCTCCACTTCACTCACTAACGTGATGACGCGTCGGATGATCTGTCCAGTAAGGTCTTGAAAGTCCTGTGCCATAAGGATATTGGTCAGTTGAGTACGCAGCTCGGTACTGTCCCCTTCCACCTGACTGAGTAAGTCATCAATGCGATGACACAGGTCTTTAAATTGCTGTAGCTCGAGCCTGCCATGCATCAGTCGTTCCACTGAGGGCGTACTTGAGTTAAACACTCATGTAGACTGTCTGCCATTGGCAAACAGCGTTCCACCGCATCCATGGTTGTATTCGCTGAGACTTCGGTCTTGTTGATGACGTATTCAAGGCGATCACGCGCTTCTGGGATTTCGTCAGTTGCGATCTCGTTTAGGCGAGTGTCGTAACTAACTCCGTCAATGCATCATGTAGGTCACGAGTTAACGCTCCGACTTCTTGAAGCACTTTGCGTTCGCTGCCACCTTGAATCATCATGACCAGCTCGTCCGCTTCTTGTTGCTTGTCTTGTTCCAACAAATCAACAAGTTGCTTAGCTTGTTCCAATGAAATCATTCTGATATAGCCGTCTGCTATTTATGGCGTCTTATAAACGCTCAAAGATTTTATCTAGTTTTTCTTTTAGTGTTGCCGCGGTGAAAGGCTTAACGATATAGCCGTTTACACCTGCTTGCGCCGCTTCAATAATTTGCTCACGCTTAGCTTCTGCAGTGATCATAAGAACTGGCAAATGCTTTAGCTCTTCGTCGGCACGAATATGGCGCAGCAGATCAATACCTTGCATGCCAGGCATGTTCCAGTCAGTCACCACAAAGTCGAAATCGCCTTTCTTGAGCATTGGCAAAGCCGTCAAACCATCGTCGGCTTCTAGCGTGTTGCTAAAACCCAAGTCGCGCAAAAGGTTTTTAACGATACGACGCATTGTTGAAAAATCGTCAACAATCAAGATTTTCATGTTTTTATTCAAAGTTGCCTCCACTGAAAGCAAAATCAGTGTTTATTAATTATTATCGGTCCAAGCGCTTAGCTTGGTGCGAAGACGCTGCATGGATTGACTTAGTATTTGGCTAACGCGCGATTCGCTGACGCCCAATACTTCACCTATCTCCTTCAAATTTAACTCTTCGTCATAATACAGGGATAACGTTAACGCTTCACGCTCTGGGAGCGATTTAATTGATTCTATTAACGCTTCGCGGAATGCATCATCCGCGACGCCCTGAAACGGCGAGTTATCTTCTTCATCTGCAACAGATACAGAGTCTTCGGAAACGCCAAGATCTTCAATACCAACAAGTTTTGAACAGTTAATGTCTGACAATGCCTTGTGATATTGTTCTAGGCTCATTCCTAAATGGTTAGCGACTTCCGTATCGGTCGGGTCACGGTTGAGCTCCACCTCCAATACCGAAATCGCCTGCGAAATATCACGACTGTGCTTGTGTACCGAACGCGGCACCCAGTCACCTCGTCGAATATCGTCTAGCATCGCACCTCGAATGCGGATGCCAGCGTAGGTCTCAAAGCTTGCACCTTTGCTACCATCATAATTTTTTTGTGCTTCAATCAGGCCGATCATCCCGGCCTGAATCAAGTCTTCAACCAACACGTTAGGTGGTAAACGCCCAATTAAATGGTGAGCGATTCGTTTCACCAATACTGAGTATTTCTCCAAGAAAGCTTGCTGACCACTCAAATTGGCATGCTGGTCATAGGTCAAAGCTTTATTCACCAAACGGTTCCTCTAATACTTCCGGTCTATTGAGTAGTCTTTCGACGAAAACTCCAAGTGGCCACTTGGTACTTTTGGTATTGGCCAAGTCAGTGCTTTGTTCGCAAGCGAGCTCATCGCCAATGCCGCTGGTGAACGTGGAAACGCATCCACTACAATTTTTTGTCTCTTCACCGCTTGTCGCACTTTATCATCTAATGGAATACAGGCGACTAGCTCAAGGCTCACATTCAAGAATCGCTCTGTGACTAATGTCAATTTTGTGAACAATTCTCGGCCTTCTCGGTAGCTACGAACCATGTTCGCCACCACTTTGAAGCGTTGCACTTGGTGTTCGCGGCTCAGCAATTTAATCAATGCGTAGGCATCAGTGATCGACGTTGGTTCATCACAGACCACTACAACGACATCTTGCGCGGCGCGTGAGAAACTGACCACCATGTCAGAAATACCTGCTGCGGTATCGACCAGCAACACGTCCATTTCTTCTTCCAAGCTACCAAATGCTCGGATAAGCCCATATGCTGTGCATGACTCAGTTCCGTCATGCTTTGGGTGCCCGACGTCGCTGGAATGATTTTGATGCCGTGTGGGCCTTCAACGATAGCGTCTTTCAATTCGCATTCGCCCGCCAGAACATGACCTAGGTTTTTCTTAGGTCGGATGCCCAGCATGACGTCGACATTAGCCAGACCTAAGTCGGCATCGAGTACCATCACTTTCTTGCCTTGGCGCGCCATGCAAATCGCCAAACCAAGCGTTACGTTGGATTTACCTACGCCGCCTTTGCCGCCGGTGACAGAGATAACTTTAGTTAAAGTTGGTTTAGTCAAACGTCTTAGGCCACTGGCTGATCATGTATCATGTTATTTGTCATTTTCGCTTGCATCTAAACCCCCTCCATATCACTGTTCCAGAAGTGAGGTTCATTCTCTGTCGACTTCTCTAATAATTCGTTGGCTTTCGCGACCATGTATTTTGGCTGCGCGATCACGATGTCTTCCGGTACTCGCTGACCATTCGCAATGTAGGTCACCGGTAGTGCATTTTGTACAACGACACTAATAAACTCACCCAAACTCAACGACTCATCCAACTTGGTCATAATGCAACCAGATAGCGGAATGCGTCTAAAGTGATCCAGTGTCTCTTGCAGTACTTGTCGCTGCGCTGTAGCAGGCAACACAAGGTAGCTATGAATCACTACGCCACTCTCTTGCATCAGAGTGTCTAACTGTTCGGACAAACGCACGTCGCGCTGCCCCATACCGGCGGTATCTATCAACACCAAACGTCGATTTCTCAACTGATA
The DNA here is from genome assembly GCA_000755425.1 of Vibrio maritimus. GTDB lineage: Bacteria > Pseudomonadota > Gammaproteobacteria > Enterobacterales > Vibrionaceae > Vibrio > Vibrio maritimus_A. The sequence continues at coordinate 619,180 of BBMT01000002.1, read as the reverse complement.
GAGTACATCGGCCAATTCTTCAGAATCTTTAGCGACTCTTACCGGGCAACCCATAATGCGGCCATAAATCGACAGCTGTTCATGAGCGCCGATACGATAAGTGTCAGTAGTCACCAAGGCGACATTGTCTGAGCCATACTCCATCGCCGCACGCGCAGCGAGTTTTGCTACAGTCGTGGTTTTCCCCACGCCTGTAGGGCCGAGTAAGGCAACGATGCCACCTTTGCGCAGAATGTCTTGCTTACTAATAACAATTTGATCGGAAACCAAAGACAGCAGTGCTTTCCACGCTTTTTGTGGCGGTGTGTCTTCTGGAATATAGCAAGCAAGCTGGTCAGAAAGCTCAGGAGAGATCCCCATACGCTCAAGGCGCTTAATCAACATGGCGCGCAGCGGCTCACGACGCTCCACTTCTTGCCACATTAATCCGGAAACTTGGTGTTCGAGTAAACGACGGATCGAGGACATATCCTCTTTCATCGCTTCGAGCTCTTCGCCAAATTTACCATCGCGGCCGCTATTTGATCTGCGCGTCTCTCGAGCATTATCTAAATAGCCTTCGTCAGAGCGATAAGAGGGACGAGCACTTTCTTGGCGGTCTCGGAAAGTCGACTCAGTTCGATTTTGCTGAGCATACTGCAAACGGTCGCTATTTTGATAACCATCACTCACTGAACGAGAATCGCCGGCAGACTTACTGCGCTCCGACTGACGTTCAAGTAATGCTGAGAGTGAATCTGGTGGTGTATTCTTAGGCTTGCTTTGCTCGTTGTCGTTGCCGCGGTAGCTTTTTAGCATATTCGCAAAACGATCGGTCATTGATGGTAGTGCGCTACCGGTCGGTGCGGTGCTGCTTTTCTGCAAGTTCACCACATCGTCTTTGAGGTCGCGACCGTAGCTCGCAAGGCCGAACGCGATGGCGCCGCTAGAGCATTACTGCCCATTTGACGCTCTGGCTGCGCAGTATCGCCATCAATAGCAGCCACGATTTCTACGCCGCCCGCCACTTTTTTATTCGACATGATCACAGCATCGGCACCAAGTTCTTCTTTAACTTGGAGCAGAGCTTGCCTCATATCTCTGGCGAAAAATCGTTTAATTTTCAAGTGTTACATCCATTCAATGTGCAATATCGTGTTTCGTCGGCGTAAGACCGGCGACCAATGCTAAGGCTAATTACCTACGGCCTGCACGATTCTAATCTGTTTTTCATCAGGAATTTCTTGGTAAGACAAGACTCGTAAGTTCGGAATGGTGTTTTTCACGAACTTAGCGAGCGTCGAACGCAATACACCCGATGTTAGCAGCACAGCTGCCTCTCCTTTTAGCTCTTGCTCTTGAGTCGCTTGTGTTAGCGAAGCTTGAAGTCTTTCGGCTAATCCAGGTTCAATGCCAGCGGATTCACCGCCAGACGCTTGCATAGTTTGATGCAAAATTTGTTCCAGTTCAGGTATCAGAGTAATCACTGGAAGCTCTGGCTCTATGCCGTTGATTTCCTGAACAATCAGGCGTTTCAGCGAGATACGAACCGCTGCCGTTAATACGTCAGGTTCTTGACTCTTGCCGGAGTATTCCGCCAAAGTTTGGACGATGGTGCGAATATCACGGATCGGAATCGCCTCATGCAGCAAGTTCTGCAACACCTTAACCACAGTACCCAGCGGCAATTGCTCTGGGACGAAATCTTCCACCAGTTTCGGTGCGCTTCGGCCAAGCATTTCCAGAAGGTTCTGGACTTCTTCGTGACCCAATAGCTGAGCTGCATTATTGGTTAAGAGCTGACTCAAATGAGTGGCAAGTACAGTAGATGAGTCTACGACGGTGTAACCGAGCGCCTGCGCGTGTTCTCGCTGCGCTTCTTGTATCCAAACCGCTTCGAGGCCAAATGCAGGGTCAATGGTCTGCTCACCATCAATCAGGCCGTAAACTTGTCCTGGATTAATCGCCAGTTCTTGGTCAGGTCGAATTTCCGCTTCGCCAACCGCAACCCCCATCAAGGTAATGCGGTAAGAGTTTGGCGTCAGCTCTAGGTTATCGCGTATATGAACTGCGGGAATAAGAAAGCCAAAGTCTTGAGAGAGTTTTTTACGAACCCCCTTCACGCGCTCAAGCAATTCACCGCCTTGGTCTCTGTCGACCAATGGGATTAAGCGATAGCCCACTTCAAGACCTATCACATCAACAGGATGAACATCATCCCAAGAGAGCTCTTTTGGCGGCGCAGCGGGTCGCTACTGTTCGCGCCCACCTCAGCCGGAAGGTTCTTCTCATCCGCTTTCGCTTGCTGTTTACGGTGCATCCAATAAGCGCCACCACCGGCAAGAAGCGCCAATAGTAGAAACGCAAAGTGTGGCATCCCCGGTACGATACCCATCACGCCCAAGATACCGGCGGTGATAGTTAGCGCTTTCGGGTTATCAAAAAGCTGGAATACAACCTGCTGCCCCATGTCTTCGTCAGTATTTTGACGGGTCACCATGATAGCAGCAGCAATAGAAAGCAATAGCGACGGGATTTGAGCAACCAGACCATCACCAATGGTGAGCAAAGTGTAGATTTGCAGTGCTTCGGTAAAGCCGAGCGAGTGCTGCATCATACCAATGCTGAGACCACCAACGATGTTGAGAAACAGGATCAAGATACCTGCAATGGCATCGCCCTTAACAAATTTGGACGCACCGTCCATCGACCGTAGAAGTCCGCTTCTTTGGTGACTTCAAAACGGCGCAGGCGTGCTTGGTCTTGGTCAATGAGACCGGCGTTAAGGTCGGCATCAATCGCCATCTGTTTACCTGGTAGGGCATCAAGGGTAAAGCGAGCGCTTACCTCAGAAATACGTCCCGCACCTTTGGTCACAACCATGAAGTTAATGATCATCAAAATCATAAACACCACCAGACCAACGGCGTAGTTACCACCGATAACCACGTTACCAAACGCTTCAATTACGTTACCGGCAGCGCTGCCCCCTTCATGACCATAGAGTAATACCACACGGGTAGACGCGACGTTTAGCGCCAAGCGCAATAGCGTCGCAATCAAAAGCACGGTAGGGAATGCGGCAAAATCAAGAGGACGACGGGTATAGACCGATACCAGCAAGACCACCATGGCCAATGCGATGTTAAAGGTGAAGAACAAGTCGAGCAGAATTGCCGGGATCGGCAATACAATCATCGCAAGCGCGGCAAGCACCATAACCGGTGCACCGATAGCAGGTAGCGCACGACGCGGAATGTTCGGCAACTTATCGGTAAAAGGTAACGTCAATTTCATTGCGGATAGTTCACTGCTGGTCTCCACTTTCCTTGGAGACTCGGGTTGTTTCTTTTAATAAAGCTAATGTGCAAGAATTACGCCATTAACGCACGCCATTTTTTTGACACTGATACTCTACCACCAACGCCGACAAGGCCGTGCTAGTAGCGCATATCTTTCGGGATGGTGATTTGCTCATTTTGCAACTTAGGTCGCTGTCCACCCTTTTTGCGATACTGCTTAAGCTGATACACATAAGCGAGAATTTGCGCCACCGCAGCAAACAGTCCATCTGGGATTTCTTGTTCTAACTCTGTGGTGTGATAGAGCGAACGAGCCAATGGCGGCGATGGGATAACATAAATATTGTGCTCTCTCGCCACTTCACGGATCTTCAGCGCCATGTGATCCACGCCTTTCGCGACCACAATCGGCGCTTTGTCTTGGCCTTGTTTATAGCGAAGTGCTACGGAGAAGTGCTCTGGGTTAGTCACAATCACATCGGCTTGCGGCACTTCGGCCATCATACGCCGTTGAGCGGCTTCCCGTTGTAACATACGAATACGTCCTTTCACCTCGGGTTTACCTTCGGTGTCTTTGTATTCGTCTTTCACTTCTTGTTTGGTCATTTTCAGTTGGTTGGCGTGCTGCCAGATCTGAAATGGGATATCTATCGCGACCACAATCAGTAGTGTCGTACTTATCAGTAAAATAAAGTTAAGCAAGATATCCAGCGCGTGGAAGATGTTCTGAGGATAGACTTCCATACTGAGCTGGAATAAGTCCGCTCTCGAGGCGTTAACCAAATAAAACGCCATCCCGGCAACAAGCGCGACTTTTAAAATCGACTTGATAAGCTCTACCCAGCTTTGCATCCCAAGCATTCGCTTCACGCCGCTAAGCGGTTCATTTTCGACAGCTTTGGCATCGCAGCTTCGGCGGAAAAGCTAATGCCCCCTACCCCGGCGGCGCCAATAAGCGCAGCAACGAACAGCACAACCAAGATAAGTGTCAGCGGTAATAACAAACTCGACAGTGCACCGAGCACGACATCAAAGAGTTTGGTGGGATCGTAGATTTCTTCTCTGGTTAAGGTGAATAGTCTCGCCATTGAGCTAAACAAGGCGCGCGCTAACCCCTCACCAAACATCATCAGTGATAGTGATCCAACAATCAGTACGGAAACAGATGCCAGTTCTTTGGAGCGCGCCACCTGCCCCTTTTCGCGAGCTTGTTTAAGCCGCTGGGGGGTGGCGTCTTCGGTACGTTCTTGGCCGTCGGATTCTGCATGATTAGCCCTCCCCTAGCACGCGAGATCGATCAGGCGACACACCTGACCTTCTACTTGTAACCAATAGAGCTGATAGTGACTATACAGCCCCGCCATAATATACCAACAGATCATCAAACCGATAAGTAACGCAAACGCAAAACCGAGAGAGAAGATGTTAAGTTGTGGTGCTGCACGAGTCATAACGCCAAAAGACAAGTTGACTGTCAAAAGCGCAATAATACCGGCCAACGCCATACTCAATGCCGTCTGGAACATGATGCCCATCCAGCCAGCCATTTCTCGAAAGTCGGCGCTTGAAAGGTGGCCTGAACCAACCGGCAAAGTTTTAAAGCTCATCACCACCAACTGAATCATCTTGAGATGACCATCGGTCGCAAGGAAAAACATCGTAGTGAGAAACAGAAATAGCTGACCTAACACGGGCGTATTTTGACCGTTCGCTGGGTCAACCATAGAAGCAAAACCTAGGCTCGATTGCATACCTAATATCTGGCCGAGCATAACAAAGGTCTGCACCATAAATACCGTTACCATGCCCATCGCTGTGCCGATAAGTATCTGCTCAGCAACCGTTAAGAAGCCATGGAAGGACAGTAACTCGATGGTTTGAGGAATAGCTGGGATTGAAGGAGACACCGCCAGAGTGAGCGCCAACCCCAAGAATAATCGAATGCGAGGTGACACAAAGTTAGCCCCAGTCACGGACATCACCATCAACATGGCAGAAATCCGCACATAAGGCCAAAAGAAGTTGGCTAGCCAATCGAGGACATCACTCGCCGGGTATTCCATGTAGGTTTACCACAGTACCAATGGCAGTCGCTCGATGATGTCATAGAAAAACTCCATCATCATCTGCGTGCCCCAATGGGCGAACGCCATCAGTGCCAAAATAGTGACAATCAATCTTGGCAAAAAGCTCAACGTCTGTTCGTTAATCGATGTCGCTGCTTGAAAGATGGCCACGATAAGACCCACTAGAAGGCTCGGTACTACGATGGCACAAACTAGTAGGAGTACCATCCATAGGGCATCTCTAAACAGTTCAACAAACATCTCAGGAGTCATAATGCTACTCCAGCTACAAGGCGAAACTGCCGGCCAAGGTGGAAAGAATGAGGTTCCACCCATCCACCAGCACGAACAACATCAGTTTAAACGGCAAGGATACAATCATCGGCGAAAGCATCATCATACCCATTGCCATCAGAATAGACGCTACGACCAAGTCGATGATCAAAAATGGTAAGAACAGCATAAAGCCAATTTGGAAGGCTGTTTTCAGCTCTGAAGTAATAAAGGCCGGGATAAGCACCGCCATAGACACATCTTCTGGGTTCTGCGCGGTTGAGCCCGACATCTCCACAAATGTCTCCAAATCTTTGACGCGTGTTTGCTTAAGCATGAAGTCTTTGATGGGCGCTTGTGCTTGTTCAAAGGCTTGCTTGGCACTGATCTGCTCATTGAGATAAGGCTGAACTGCTTGCTCGTTCACCTGATTGAGCACCGGTGACATAATAAAGAAGGTCAAGAATATGGCGATACCAATGATCACCTGGTTGGATGGCGTTTGCTGCAAACCCATTGCTTGGCGCAAGATAGACATCACCACCACAATGCGGGTGAATGACGTCATCAAAATCACCATAGCAGGCAAGAAGCCCAGCATGGTCATCAGTGCCAATATTTGCAAGTTGACCGAATAGTCTTCACTGCCGTCTGGGTTAGTCGTCATGGTAAACGCTGGAATACCCGGCCCTGTGCCAAAGGCACTGGATGTGGTTGCCCCGGCTGCGCCGCGGTCGTTGCTCATTCCGCTTACGGTAACGCTGCTACTTGGGGCAGCAGAGCTTGAAATAGGCGTTGCTAACTCTTCTTCAGCTGCACTCACACCGACCGAAAACAGTGGCGCTGCAATCAGCAATAAGCAAACAAAAACAAGTCGAATGCAATTAGTCATTGTGAGTCTGCTTTTTCATGATTTTCGACAGCTGACTAGCAAATGCCGGTTGAGAGACTTCACTCTCTTCGAGCGGCTTCTCAAGCTTTGAGATCAGTTGAATCGATTGTGAGGTAATGCCCACTAAAAACTGTTCTTCACCCGCTTCTACGATCGCGATTCGCTCTTTGGTTCCAACAGGGATTTGGCGAACAATCTTAAGCCCTTGCTGATTGACTAAAGATGGCACTTTCATGCGTTTTAACACCCATGCCAAACCCAAGATCACAGCTATCACTAAGACGAGTGAGCCAAGTGTTGCAGCAAAATCAAAAGGCGAGCCGCCGTTAGCTGAAACCTCTGCCGCAGCACTGGCGATTCCAGAAGTCATCAACAGCGCCGCCCCAATCGTGGACAACCAATATCGATTCAGTGTCATCAGTCTCATTCCATTCACTAACTTTGTTTAGCGCAGCTTCTTAATGCGCTCAGTTTGACTGATCACGTCCGTTAAACGAATACCAAACTTATCGTTCACCACGACCACTTCACCGTGGGCAATCAAGGTGCCGTTGACCATCACATCGAGCGACTCACCGGCAATACGGTCAAGTTCAACCACCGAACCTTGGTTAAGTTGTAGCAGGTTACGAATACTGATTTGAGAGCGTCCTACTTCCATCGAAATAGTGACTGGAATATCCATAATGGTGTCGAGCTTACGACGTTCATCATCAGTAATTGGGGCTGGTGAATCTTCTAATTCATCCAACGGTGCCGCCAGCACTTCATCCACATCTACATCAGGCGCCATTGGATCTTCGCCCAGTGCCGCTGCCCACTCGTCCGCTAATTTTTGGTCATCACTGATTGTCATTGGTTATCTCTACTTCTGTTATTCTGTTGCACCACGCACCCGCGCAGTTTGATTATTCTTGGTCTAAATCTTCGACGTGCTCAAGCTCAGCCATGATGTCTTTGCCAAGGAAAGCCAAGTCGGTTTTCACCACATCCGGCGACGAATCTTTTCCGATACTTGTACCGCGACTTTCTCGCCAGAGCGTCCCATCTTCACTCGGAAGGTTGGCAAGTCTTCAACAAACATAGTGGCGTTTTCGGGCATCTCGATTGGGATAATATCGCCTGCTTGCAGCTCCATGAGATCGCGCAGCGACACATCTTTCTCTAATAAGTTGACGCGAAAGTTGACAGGAACATCCATGATTTCTTCACGTAAAGCGCTGCTCCAGCGGACGTCGGTTTCCATTTTGTCGGACTGCACACCCGCATCAAGCAGTTCACGAATAGGCTCTACCATGGAGTAAGGCATCACAACGTGGAAGTCACCGCCGCCACCATCGACTTCAATGTGGAAAGAACTCACCACAATGACCTCTGTTGGACTGACGATGTTCGCCATACTCGGGTTCACTTCTGAGTCTAAGTACTCGAACTCGACACCCATTACTGGCGACCACGCTTCTTTGTAGTCTTCAAACACTGTTTTCATTAACAGCTGAATGATACGGCGCTCGGTTGGAGTAAACTCTCGGCCTTCTATCTTGGCGTGGAAACGGCCGTCTCCACCGAAAAAGTTCTCAACTAAGATGAACACCAAACGTGCTTCCATGGTGATCAGTGCCGTACCTTTAAGCGGACGGAATCTCACCATGTTTAAGCTGGTCGGAACATACAGAGTGTTTTGGTACTCACCAAATTTCATCATCTGCACACCGTTGATCGACACTTCGGCTGTTTTGCGCAGCATGTTAAACAAACTGATGCGCATGTGGCGCGCAAAACGCTCGTTGATCAGCTCAAGCGTCGGCATGCGACCACGAACAATGCGATCTTGGGATGAAAAGTCGAAATGGACAACATCCGCCGGATCTTGATCCAGCTCGTCCTCTACCTCATCGACGTCATCCACACCGTGCAGTAGCGCATCAATCTCATCTTGGCTTAATAAATCGGTCACAATGCACCTATTGGATTACAAAATCGGTAAATAACACACGCTCAACCACTGGCGAACCTACTACTTGACTGAGGCTTGTTTGAACATCAGTGGTCGCTTGATCACGAAGCTCGACACGACCTGTCGAACTGCGCAGTTGCTCTACCGTCGCAGAGGCAAACGTTGAAAGTAGAGTGCTTTCAATTAATGGTGAATGGTAACGCGCTTGACTCTCGTTATCTAAGCCACGAACCATAAGCTGGACTTTAATTTGCACAGTACGATCGCGCTGCTTCCCAGTGGCGTTAAACAGAAACGGCTGGGCAAGATTGACATAAGAAATAGGGTCAACAGGCACCGCAGCACCTCCCGAAGTACTTTGTGTCGGTGATGCACTCACTGTGTCATCGGAGCTCAAAAACCAATATGCGCCACCGCCGACACCAAGCAGTATCACGACAGCAGCAACAATAATGATCAGCATCTTTTTGCTGTTGTTTTTTGCGGGTTGTAAACTTTCTTCAGCCATAATTCTTCAACTACTGCGTTATTTTGTTTTAGACACAATCACTTGTTACTTTATGCATCGTAATTTTCTACTTTATGCATAGTAACTTATGCCATCTTTATTCTGTTTTACAGCAACGTCAACGCTAGTGCCATTCTCAACACTATCAACGTCGCTGCCACCATTTGATGTGCCATTGCCTGAACCGCTGCTACCTGAACCGTGTGACGCATGGCGCTGCTGCTGACCTTGCTGCTGTACGGATGTGTCCGCCAACTGAATGCCTTGCTGTGACAACATCTCACGAAGCCTTGGCATCGCTTGGTCAACCATGTCGCGAGTCTGCTGGTTTTGAACGGTAAAGTGCACCGTTGCCGAATCGTTGTTCAGGCTCATGCGAATTTGCATACGGCCTAGCTCTGGCGGATCAAGTCGGATATCGACGTGCTTTAAGTTCTTCGACATCATCATTTGCACACGCTCAGCTACCTGATCGCTGGCATTTTCTTTTGTCATTACCATTGGTGATTGAACCGCTGAGGCTGCGGGCGCCTGCTGCTCAGCACGCAATTGCTGGGTCGCCGTTAACGCGCCAGTTGCTTGTAGCGCAGTGTCATTGCCTAAGCCTGCCGGATTTTGAGCTTTATTAGCGCCTTTAATTCCATTGATATTCGCGCCAGCCACTTGCGTGCCCATCGGTGAACCTGCTTTGGTTGCATCGGTACCACCAAGCTCTTTCCCACCTGCCATCATTGCTGCGGCAGCGGCCATCTCACCAGCGGGTTGGCTGGCGACTTGAGCACCTTGAACCGGTACTTGGGCTGAACTGGCTTGTGCACTCACTTGCGACTGAGTTTGAAGAGCGGCACCAGTAGAAGATACGCCCGTAGGAGACGTTGCAGTAGGCGGCATTTTATCCGCTGCAATAGCGGCACCTGCAAGTGCTGCTTTCGCTTCTGATTTGGCGGCAAGTTCCGCGTCGGATTTACTCCAAGCAATGTTTGCTTGCCCCTTGCCCTCGCCTTCCGCTCCGAGCGCAGTCTTAGCATCAGAAGCTTGCGTCAATTTACCGTCAGAAGCATGTGCGCCCGCCGCGGCGGCCGCGAATACTGTATTCGAACCTTGAGCCTGTTTACCTGCTAGCTCTGGCTTACCATCCGTTATCGAAGATGCTATTTGTTCAGAGTTTTGCGAAGAAGACTGCGATGAAGGCAGTGCTTGCTCAGCGGCGGCAACGCCTACTGCTGCGCCTGCAACCTTCTCTGCCTCACCATCAGCAGGCTTTTTAAGGGCCTTATTGGACTCATCGAGACGCGAGAGCAGCTCTGCATTTTCAGACATAGCTTGCTCAGCGTCTGCGCCAACCTTTGTTGAATTGCTACCGGACTTGGCTATAGAAGGCTTGTTTTCAGAAGACTGGGCTGCGGCTAAATCCGCGGGCTCTTCAGTATTAATTTGAGTAGCACCAGCCAGCGCTGCATCATCTGTCATTTTTTTTGACAGAAGCTTCTGAGTCTTTACTCTGCGCGGCAATCTCAACCTTATCCGTCTTTGCCGCTTTTACATCAGACACCTCTTCATCAGAAGTGTTCTCTTTACTGGATTTCGTCTGCGTTGCCGCATCTTCCAGCATGGCATCAGTTGACTGAGAACTGGTCTTTGATTTGGTTGCACTGCCCTCAACCTTTTGATCAGCTTCAGACTTTTCTGGAGATAGCGCGTCTTTGAACTTATCCCAAAATCCCGGCTTTCGCCAGCATCACTCTCAGAGACTGAAGCTTTTCCTTCACTCTTTGGCAGCACGCTATTCGATACGCTGTTATTTGAAATCGACAGACTCATTCCATTTACGCCCGTTATTTAAAAAGGTTGCTGACTCGGCGGAAACTTGCCGCCCATATTCACTAGGCAGGTCGATGCAATTTTTATACCGAGTATCGTGCCCAAGTGAGTCAGAAAGTGGAGGCCAGAAAATCGAGACGGGAAATTAACGTGCTTGGCGACGACGGGCGAACAACAAGTTCGAGAATTCATCCATTTGCTTTTGATCGCGCTTTGCTTCGAGCTGGGCTTTTTCTTTGGCTTTTTTCTCAATCAACCACTCGTAAGACTGACGCTGTTTACGAGTGTTGTGCCAATACTCTTCACAGTCTTCCACTTGCTGCTTAAAGTGCCCCTCGGCTGACTTTTGCTTTGTGAGCGTTTCATCTAACTGAGTGAGAAAGCGATTGAGGTGCCCATATTGGCTTGCCGTTAATCCCTCTTGTCCGCGAGCAACCAACTGATTGCAGTAATCAAGTCGATACTGCTCAATTTGTTGCACTTGTTGATAATAGCCTTCCAGCTCAGTGCGAGCTTTATTTAGTGCCAGCACCGCTTGTTGTTCGTTGTCTTTCGCTTGCTCAAGCAAGAACTCTAGGGCGTTTTCCATACAATGACTACTCTACGGAAAGAAGCTGTTTCAACATGCCAAGGCACATGCCGTAAGGCACGGTTTCTCGCATACTTTGTTGTAAGTATTGGTCGAGTTTTGGTTTCAAGGTGAACGCACTATCGATGGCTGGATCGGTTCCCGGTTTATAGGCACCAATCGATACCAAATCTTGATTTTTACGGCAAACGGACAGAATTTGTCGCACGGCTTTCGACATCAGGACATGCTGGTCATCGGTAATTTGTGGCATGACACGACTCACCGATTTTTCGACATCAATAGCCGGATAATGACCTGCATCTGCCATTTCACGTGATAACACAATATGACCATCTAGAATGGCTCGCGAGGCATCAGCAATCGGATCTTGTAAGTCATCCCCCTCCGTCAATACCGTGAAAAATGCTGTAATCGAGCCCTGATTAACGTCACCATTACCGGCACGCTCTACCAAGCAGGCAGTTTAGCGAACACCGATGGCGGATAACCTTTGGTTGCTGGCGGTTCACCTACAGAGAGGGCAATTTCACGCTGCGCTTGGGCAAAACGAGTCAGCGAGTCCATGAGTAGCAACACATCCAACCCCTGATCCCGAAAATACTCGGCAATGGTCAAAGCGGTTTGACAGCCTTTCAGGCGCATCAGCGGTGAAGCATCAGCAGGAGCTGCAACCACTACTGAGCGCTGACGCCCCTCGGTACCCAAAATCTCTTCTATGAATTCTTTTACTTCGCGTCCACGCTCACCAATTAGGCCAACCACAACCACCTGCGCAGTCGTGCCGCGAGTCATCATGCCAAGCGTCACCGACTTACCCACACCGGAGCCGGCAAATAGACCAATACGCTGACCTTTACCAACCGTTAACAGGCCATTGATGGCTTTAAGACCAACATCCAAAGGCTCAGTGATTGGCTTTCGTGCCAATGGGTTGATAGGCTCAGCGTTGAATGAGGCGCGCTTTTCAGTGTAGATGTCGCCAAGGCCATCAAGTGGATTACCCACGCCATCAATGACACGGCCAAGGAGTTCCATTCCAACAGGCAAACCCGTTTCCGACGCCATTGGGGTGACTTTTGCCCCCGGCAATACGCCCGTGATTTGCTCACTTGGCATTAGGTAGAGATGTTCGCCAGAAAAGCCAACCACTTCAGCGTCCATATCGCCATGCATGGTTTCCACCTTACACAGGCTGCCGATAGGCGCTTTACAACCGATCGCTTCGAGCGTTAAGCCCACTACACGAACCAGTTTGCCGGAAGCAGTTGCTCGAGACTTATGGCCTTCGACCTTGTAGTTGGCCAGTCGCTGAGCCAACGGCTGCATTACTCGCCCCCTTGGTGGCGATTGGCACCGCAAAAGCTCTGGAGAACGTTTTTAACGCGATCTTCCAGTTTATAACTCACGCTAGAATCGCCCGCCTCAATATACACATCACCGCGATTAAGCGACGGTTCGACGGCTAATGTCCAATTGCGAATGTTTAGCTCATCATCACCATAAGCGGCGCGCACGATATCAACATCAATCGGGTTGAGTTTTAACGTAATCGCATGACCTAGGATAGGCAAAGCTTCCACTGACTGTTTAATGGTATCGAGGATGATTTGTGGGTTAGTTTGAACTTCGACATGCACGACTTCTTTGGTCAGTGCTAGCACCATATCTACCAGCTGCTTTTCAACTTGATTGTTCATCAGCTCAAGCGGGTTCGCAAACTGATTAGCAAGCTCCATGAAGGTGTCGACTTGCTGTTTAATGTACTCTTCACCGGCCGACACGCCTTCTGCTTTACCCAGCTCTAAACCTTCGCTATGACCGGCAGCGAGGCCTTCCTCTTTGCCTTTGTCATAACCTTGCTTAAAGCCCGCTTCTTGGCCTTGGAAAAGACCATCTTGGTAGGCGCCTTGTTTGATTTGCTCGATTTGCTCCTCGGTGAGCATTAACGGCTCTTCTTCCTGAGCGACCTCTTCACGAGGAGTCCAGCTCGGGTCATAGTTAAGCGCCGTTTCTCTAGCTTCTTGAGTCACTTGAGAGGTGTAGTCAGGCAAGCCCCACGAATGCGCTTGCTCTACAGTGTTATCTTCAGATGGGCGTAAAAAGCCACGTTTTCGATCACCAGACATCGGCAAACCTTCTTTTAACTGGGATTACAAGAACTCGTCTGCGCCACCGGACAGCATAAGTTCTCCGTTGTCTGCCATACGCCTTGCAATAGTGAGCACTTCTTTTTGCGCGGCCTCCACATCTGCGACACGTACTGGCGGCATCGCTTCAATGTCTTCACGCATTATATCTGCAGCACGTTTCGACATGTTGTTGAAGATCTTCTCTTTAAGACCTTCATCTGCACCTTTCAGTGCACGCTGCAACACGTCTTGCGGTACGTCTCTAAGCAGCTTCTGAATACCCTGGTCGTCGACTTCGATAAGGTTTTCGAACACAAACATGAGGTCTTGAATCTGAGTCGCCATGTCTTCGTCTTGGTCGCGAATTTGATCCATGAGGATACCTTCGACGTTGTTGTCTAGGTAGTTCATGATCTCCGCCGCTGCCTTCAGGCCACCAATCTTGGCAGCTTGTGCACCAGCTTGGCCTGCGAACTGTTTCTCCATGATTTCGTTCAGCTCTGCAAGTGCAGACGGCTGAACTTCTTCTAGGTTGGCGATACGCATCATCAAATCAAGGCGAACACGTTCAGGGAACTGTGACAAGATTTCTGCTGATTGATCCGCTTCTAGGTAAGAAAGAACAATGGTTTGGATCTGTGGGTGCTCGTTTACAATAATGCTTGCTACTTGGCGTGGATCCATCCATTTCAATGAATCGAGACCTTTTGAACCCGTACCCAGCAAAATTTGGTCAACCAAGTTGTTGGCCTTGTCTTCACCGAGTGCAGCAACCAAAGCATTACGCATGAAGTCTTCACTGCCCATACCGATGTTGGTGTATTTCTGAATGTCTTCCAAAAATGCGCGGTGCACAACGCCGACTTTATCTTGACTCAGGTCAGTTGCTTTCGCCATTGCGCTACCAACACGCTGAACCTGCTTAGCTCAAGGTGACGGATAATGCTCGCCGCATCAGACTCATTCAGACTCAATAACAAAATAGCTGCTTTTTCATCACCACCAATTGAGGCGATATCAACGCTAGATTCCACTATTTGGCCACCATTGGCCGCTACAATATCGTTTGCCATTAGTTCTCGGCCATCCAGTTTTTCACTACTTGCGCAGCCAGTTCAGGTTCGTTGGCGACCAGTGCACGCACGGCTTTCAACACATCTTCATCTTTATGTAGATTCGGCAAATCAATGCCGGAGCTAAATTCAAACAGCTCACTGCCGTCAATATCGGTGCCAATCAAGCTGGTTTCACCATCCGCACCGAGCGGCAGACCGTCAGGTCCATACAGCTGCTCGTCTTCTTCAGCGGCAGCAGGATTAAGCAGTTTCTTCATCGCAGGACGGATAAGCACCATCACAACAACCACAATCACCAGCGCACTTGCGAACCAGCGAATCCAATCATTGAAGTTTGGATGCTCCCAAATGGCACATCTGGCAGAAGCTCAGCAGCTGGCTCTTCGAAAGTCATACTAAGAACATTCAACAAGTCGCCGCGATTTTCGTTAAAGCCTACCGCACCCACGAGTATTTGACGCAGTGCTGCCAGCTCACTTTCAGAGCGCGGTTCGTACGTCACTTCACCGGTATCGGGATTGACTTTCGCGCGGTTTTTAATTGCAACTGCAACGGTTTGTCGGTTAACCACACCTGTTTGTTTACGCTCATGACTGATGGTGGTATCGAGCTCAAAGTTGCGCGTTGCTTCTTTGTGTACCGAACCTTGCCCCATCACTGAGCCATCTTTCATTTGCGCCACATCGGTCGGAATCGACGCATCGGCTGGCGGCTGGTTACTCAGCGCACCAGGCACACCGGCAACCACATTGCCGTTGTTGTAATCCTCTAGCGTGTACTCGCTTCGTGTTGCTGGAGTGTTAGGATCAAAGCGCTTACGCGTTTGCTCGACAGCACTAAAGTCGAGTTCAATATCAACCTGAGCGGTGTAGTTGCCCAAACCCAAAATTGGGATAAGAACGGAATCAATTTTCTCACGCAGCGCCTGTTCTTGGTTGCGCTCAAGCTCTTGCTCTTTACGCCTTGCCATTGAAGTCGCATCTTGAGAGCCTGAGTTGAGAAGACGACCATGTTGATCAGTAACGGTAATACGTGATGGCTTCATGCCTGGGACAGCGCTCGCTACCATATCGACAACAGAATCGACTTCTTGTTGTTTGAGTGACGCGCCCATCGCCAGAGTCAGAAATACCGAAGCAGACGCTTCCTGGTTATGACGAACAAACACGCTTTGTTTTGGTAGTGCGAGCAATATGCGCGCGGTGCGCACTTGCTTCATTTGCTCAATAGCTTTGGCGAGCTGCCTTTCACGGCTAAGTTTGAGACGCTCTTGCTCAAGACGCTGAGATACACCAAACCCCATGTCTTGCATCAAGATATCGTCGCCAGCATTCGACGAGCGATTAAGTCCAGCACGCACCATATCTAACTTGAGACTATTGTACTCGCTTGCAGGTACGCTCAAAGAGTTGCCATTAAGTTTATAGGCAACTTTTTGCTGATCGAGATAGTCAAGAACCGGGATCAATTCTTCAGTTTCGTATACCCCAAGTGGGCGCATTTCTGGCTCTTTGACCCAGAAAAAGAGCATCACAATCAAGGCGACGCAGATTGAGATCGACAGAACCAGTACGATTTGTCGCAGCAGATCGAGATCGCCGACGGCCAAATCAAATTTGGAGCTGCTTTTTTCATTGATGTCAGGATTTTGACTATCGGTTGAGATGTCTGTGCTAGAGACCATTGCGGTGTCCGCACCACTATCCATGACTGCGACGTCGGTCGACTGGTTATCTTGAGCCACTTCTTATTACCTAGATTACACGGGCATGTTCATGAGTTCTTTATAGGCTTCGACGAGCTTATTTCTCACTTGAATGGTTGCTTCGAAAGCGACGCTCGACTTATTACGAGCAATCATGACGTCTGACAATGAGACATCAGCGTCACCGCGGTCAAAACGGGTTTGAAGATCACCAGAGGTTTTTTGAAGACCATTTACGTTATTCACTGCTTGGGACAACATATCGCCAAAGTTGGCACCCACTTGATGGGCGGTCGCTGTCGGCTTTGCGTTTGAGGCTTCAAACATCATCGCCTGCATTTCATGGTGTAGTCCGTCAACTTTCATGTTGTACCATCTTCTGTCAATTTATTGACAGTTTCCTTTTTAAATTCTGATATTTCTAATTTATGGAAATAAAACAGCAAAAATTATGCCACGCTTGCCCCGATGCTGACCAGCACCAAGGGCAAATAAATTGTGACGTTTAGCTAGGGATCTCAATTCCCGCATCGCGCATTTTAGCGAGCTTATAACGTAAAGTTCGAGGGCTGATGCCCAGCTTCTCAGCCATCTCTTTACGACGACCCTCACACTCTTTTAATGTGTCTAAGATAATCGCAAACTCTTGGTCTCGGAGCTCACCGCCAAGCCCTTCACTATTTGCCACCGGACGAGCCAGTTCAGACTCGACTTCGGCTACCGGAGTGACCATCGGAGCTGCAACGGATACTGGGTCTGATACTGCGATTTGTAGGCTCGATGCATCTTGCCAGTCCACGCCTTCGAGCAAAATGTGCTCCGCGGCAACTTGACTTTGATCACACAGAATCAGAGCGCGCTGCACCACGTTATCAAGCTCACGTACGTTGCCCGGCCAAGGGTAGCTTTGCAGTTTCGCCAAAGCTTGTTCAGTAAACTCTGGCACCGGCATACCCAATTTCTTACAGTGACGCTCTGTTAAGTGACGAGCGAGAGGCGCGATATCCCCGGTACGCTCACGCAGTGCAGGCCACGCAATTGGGAACACGTTTAGACGGTAATACAAATCTTCACGGAAGTTGCCTTCTTGAACGTACTGTTTAAGGTCACGGTTACTGGTCGCAAGAACACGAACATCAAGTGAAATACTCTTGCGGCTACCAAGGCGCTCTACCTCACGCTCTTGCAGAACGCGCAACAGTTTGGCTTGCAGATTAAGATCCATTTCACTGATTTCATCCAGCAAAATCGTGCCGCCCTGCGCCTGTTCAAATTTGCCCGGACAAGCTTGTATGGCACCGGTAAAGGCACCTTTTTCGTAACCAAACAGCGTTGCTTCTAGCATGTTGTCTGGGATAGCAGCGCAGTTAATCGCCACGAATGGGCCATCAGCGCGCAGTGACTTGTTGTGAATGTAACGAGACATCACTTCTTTACCCGAACCACTTGGACCAAGCACCATCACGCTGGCATCGGTTTTAGCCACTTTTTCTGCGAGTGCTAATAGCTGAATGCTTTTAGCATCCGCTACCACTGCATCGCCATTATCGTCCGACTTGACAGGTGCATAACGACTAACCATATTGAGCAAAACTTCAGGCGCAAATGGCTTCGCCATATAGTCGATAGCGCCTTCTTTCATTGCAGCCACAGCGTCCTCAATGTTGCGTACGCCGTCATTAGAAGAACAGGTAGATTCGGCCAGTGCTGCTTGATATTGCGAAGCAGCGCCAGCCCCCCATACCCGCCATCTGAACGTCAGAAACCACAATGTCTACAGGTTGCGTTTTTAGTTTCACTAACGCATCTTCTGCACAGTCCGCTTCAACCCATTCATAGCCAGCAAGCGCTAGCGTATCGACTAATGCTTCGCGAAGACCTTCATCATCTTCAACGATCAATACTTTGCTCTGAGCCATCAGTTATGTCCTTCGTCCGTTACTTCTTGATCTGACGCTGTTTTTGCCAGTGGCAAGCACATGGTAAAACAAGCACCATCATCTTCTTCTGATATTAATTCCAATCGTCCCTCGTGGGCACGACATACCATTTGAACCACAGCTAACCCAAGACCTGTACCCTGAGACCGTGTGGTGAAAAATGGCTCCATGATTTTTTGTTGTAGCTCTTTCGGTACACCAGGGCCGCTGTCTTGTACCGAGATTTTTAATTCGTTATTTACCGGCCTAAAAAACACATCGACCTGGGAGCCCTTTCCTGCAATTTGTACCGCATTCAACACTAAATTACTCAGGGCTGACGCTAGTGCATTCACGTTGCCTAATAGCGGTGTCTGTTCTTGTTCGACTTCCAAGCAGTAGTCGATTTGATTGCTCTTAAGCGTGGTCTCGACCATCGGCTGATATTCGGCAACCAAGTCACCGATAGTAAAAGGTTTAATTACCTTGTTGTCTCCGCCCTTGGCGAACAGCAGCATGTCGTTAACCTGCTTCTCAAGGTCATGAAGTCTATCGACCAGCTTGACTTGAAAACGCTCACGCGTCACTTGCGGAAGGTTTGGCGCTGCAAGGTTTGAGGCGTATAGCATCGCACTTGATAGCGGCGTGCGGACTTGGTGAGCCAAAGAAGCCACCATGCGCCCCAAAGACGACAGACGCTGTAAGTCACTGACTCGCGACTGCAGTAAGCGTGTTTCCGTCAAATCGGTAATCAAGATAAGCTGTCCAGTCGAAGACGCTGAAATAGCCAAACGTACTTTGCGCCCATTACGCAGCGATACCTCATGTCCATCATCTTCTTTTGGGTCAAAGACTACTTGAATAAGATGAAACCACTTTTGACCCACCAGCGGGATCTCCAGAATACGGTGTGCTTCTGGGTTCGCTTCACGCACGACGCCTTGAGTATCAAGCAAAATCACTCCAGCGGGCATCGCTTCAATGACTTGCTGATAACGTTCAACTTGCGACTCGAGAGAGTCTAAGTGCGAACTGGATTGTGGTTCAGACTGCGAGGTTTCGTTGACCATCTGGTTCATGTACGAGGCTTTCCTTCCATTAACACTGCTCGTAGAAATACGTAAGCCCATAAAAGACTATAGCCCGAGAATGCAAAAGGCATGCCGGCTATATTTGTTATTTTTCAGATACTTAATTGCGTCAATTATTTGTCGTCAATTTTCAAGCGTGAACTGCGTCAAATTTATTCCGTCTATCAGAATAGCGAAAGTGATGAACACTTAACGATGAATGGCGTACTTACGCATTTTCTCGACGAGCGTAGTACGTCGCATACCAAGCATGTCAGCCGCACGGGCAACGATGCCATCTTGTGCGTCCAGTGCTTGGTTGATCATATTGACTTCAAGGTCGGCTAGCATCTCTTTCAAGTTCACGCCTTCTGGAGGCAGTGACTGGGGTGCGTGCTGTGCATCAAAGTCAGGCTCGTCATCAAAAGAGAAATCATCTGAGAAAATACTATCAAGTGCATCTCGCTCTTGCTCTTCGATGGTCTTAAGTGTGTTCATCTCTGGCTGGAACTCAGGGATGTCACTGTAACGATACTTCACCGGAAGATGGTTTACATCGACTAAACTATTCGGATACAGGATCACCATGCGCTCTACTAAGTTGCAAGTTCACGAACATTGCCAGGCCAATCGTGCTCCATCAACGAGTTAATTGAGCGCGGTGCAAAGCATATTGGTTGACCACCTTCCGCTTCCATACGAGCTAGAAGCTCTTGAAGCAGCAGTGGAATATCTTCTTTGCGCTCACGAAGTGATGGCATCTCAATTGGGAACACATTTAGGCGATAGTAGAGGTCTTCACGGAACTGAGTCTCTTGAATCATGCTTTCAAGATCGCGGTGGGTTGCCGCTACAATTCGAACATTGGCCTTGATCACTGATGTGCCACCAACGCGTTCAAATACTCGTTCTTGAAGTACACGCAGGAGCTTCACTTGCATTGGCATTGGCATATCGCCAATTTCATCGAGGAACAGTGTACCGCCTTCAGCAAGCTCAAAGCGCCCTTTACGTGCAGTGATTGCGCCAGTAAACGCCCCTTTCTCGTGGCCAAACAGTTCACTTTCCAATAGATCGGGAGGAATAGCACCGCAGTTAACCGGTACAAACGGCCCTTTACGACGACTGGAATGGTAGTGAATATTGCGCGCAACCACTTCTTTACCGGTACCCGATTCACCTAGAATCAGTACATTCGCCTCTGAACCAGAAACTTGCTCAATGAGATGGCGAACCTCTTGAATACCAGAGCTTTGGCCGACTAGGCTACGAAACAGAGTATTCTTGCGCGTCGCGGATGGGACTTGTACCCCTTTGCGTCCCAAAAACTCACGACAGTGACGCAAAGCATCGCTGAGCTGTGGGTAATTGAGCGGGAATTCAAGTTCACCAACAAAACTGGTCAGGGATTCGACGGCGCCCGTGAACTCACTAGTGACAAGAAGTGGGATGTGATTTGACACAGCAAGCTGAGCCAGCAAGGCGTTGGAGAGCGTCGCGCTTTGCAGTGCACCGACGATGCACCCAGACCAGGTCTGAGTCCAATCAATTTGATTGATGTCGTTCGATGAAATTGCAACGCAGTGCTCACCCACAAACTCAAGGATAGTCTGAAGGTTATTGCGCACTTGCGAGTCGTCAGCAATAACAAGAAGTTTAGCTAAGTCTTGCATGTGTCAGGAATAATGCCTTGATAAGTCAACCTATGCATCTAGATACAGCCGCAAAATTTGTGCGACAAATGCGCTTTATAAACGCTATAAGAGTTTTATAAAACAGATGCTTAGGTACAAAAAAAGCGCCATTAGGCTAAGAATGGCGTCTATTCTATTGGCATTAATATAAGAAGGCAACTGACACACCGCCAGTTTAAGAGGTTTATTCCGCTTAAATACCTACTTCTTGAGCAGTTAGGTTGTGATAGTTAGTTGGGATTTGATCCCAAGCTGACTTGATTTCACGTATAATCTCAATCACATCATCAATTGGTTTCGGGTTGTTTTCATGGTTTGCCTCGGTAATTTGGCTAATCATGAACTCATACAATTGATCCAAATTTTTCGCGATATCGCCACCATCGTCCATAGATAGGCAACTACGCAGGGCAATAATAATGTCGAGAGCTTTACCGATGCGCTCACCTTTAACAGGAATGTTGCCTTGCTCCATCGCTGCTTTTGCTTGGATTAGCCTTTCGATAGCGCCACCCATAAGCATTTGGATAACTTTGTGCGGTGAGGCAGCCGTTAACTGACTGTCTACAGAAACTTTCTTGTATGCTTGCAATGAACCACGCATCACTATCCTCTCAAATAAATTTTTTGTACTGCTGTAAGGAACGTTTACCATGTCGGTATTTTCTTAACGACTGTCCCAGTTGTTCCGTTTTTGATTCCATCAGCCGCGCAATATGGCGAGTCGACTCGACCACCTGCTGCCACTGAGCACTTTGCTGCAGGTTCGGATTCCTTTTGCAGACATCAATAATGGTTTTGATTAACTGTTCTCTTTTATCGACCAACTGATGAATTTCTTCAGTCTCTGGGTCAATATTTTCTATCAGAGATAACAAACGGTGATCTAAATCACTTAACTCATTGAAAATAAGCATTTAATTAACTCCGTACGGATAACAATCAAGATAAGGCATTCATCATGCCTGCAAGCTGCGCTTGCATCTTTCCAGTCGCATCTTGCATCGCAGCGAATTTATCTTGGGTTCGCTTCTCAATACCTTCCATGCGCCTGTCTAAGGAAGCTTGGTCGTCATTGAGGCGATAGTTTTGCTCCGACAGACTCTTCTCTCGAGTACGGATGGAGCCCGTCATTCCCGTCATGCTGTGAATAGCATCTTCGACCTTCTTGGCAAACCCGTTATTGCCACCAAAGAAATCACCTAGATTGCCAAAATTATTGTTGAGCTGCTTATCGAGCAGTTGATAGTTAATTTCTAGGCGCCCTTCCCGTGTAGTGTAATACCAAACTCGGTAAGCGAACTCAGATCTTTTGGAGCACCTTCTACGCTACTTGAAAACACGCTTTTCAGCCTAGAGTCGGCGCTGCGTACGATACTGTCACCCGCAAGTGGCCCTGCTCTTCCCGTGGTCGGATCAACCTTGGACAAGTCCTGAGACACTTCAAAGAATTGGTTATAGGCATTCACAAACTGTTCAATATCGGCGCGTACACTATCTCTGTCGTATTCAACGCCAATTTCGGCAGCTCGCTCCCCTGGTTTGGTGGTGCCTTTTAAGGTTAAGTCCACACCTTCAATCGCATCTTCAATCACATTATTGTGACTTGAGAGTTCAGCAACGCCATCGAGAAGGACGACTGAATCTTGTGCGGATTGCACCTCTGTCATCCCCATGTAAATTTGCATTGAACGCTGAGCTTCAGCGAGTTCTGATTGAATTGCCTCGACTTTATCTAACCGTTCGCGCTCTTCTGGCGACAGTTTTTCGCGCTCTAGCTTTTTAGCCTCTTCTTCCGTCATATCACCATCGGCCACAGCTTTTGCTATCGCTGCTTTTTCCGCTGCGAGTTCTTCCTCGAGCTTAGCTTGCGCCTCTTCAGGGGTGACGTAAGAGTCGGTTAAGGTACCAGAGGCGGTGTTCGACCAGCCTGGTACTTGTTTCGATTTTTCAATCGCTTTTTCATCAAGCTCCGGCTCTGGTGCTTGGTAGGAATCCATTAGGGTGCCGGATGCCGTTTCGGTCCAGCCAGGAATGGTATCTTCAGGCGGCCAGAAGTTGCCTCTTGAGCGGTATCCTTTTTACCTTCGCCTTCATCCGCTGGCTGCTGCACTTCTTGCGCTTCAGCGACCTCTTGCTGCGGATTGACTTCATTCTCAGGCTCTGATGGCATACCTAGTAGACTTAGAGCTTCCTCTTGGGCTTGTTCTAGATCGCGTACTCGCTGCTCTATGGTTTTGTACTCAAGTCGATATAGGTCATTGCCAGTTTCGGCTTGCACGCCAATGGTGAGCGCTTTTTCAGCACCTGATTGATCGGAGGCAACAATGAGCCTTGGCCCGTTGCGGTCTTTGATAATCGAAGCTCGAACGCCGGGGTTATCGCTGGCGCCATTGATGGCTCTCACCACGTCGGTAAGTCTGGAGTTTTTACGAAGGGATAAATCGAACTGTTCGTCGCCAAGAGAAATTTGCAGCTTACCCGGCCCAAATCGCGTGTCATCAGGGATGACGTCTGAGGCAATTTTATGGCTTTGTGCAAGCTGCAAGACATCGACAGCATATTTGCCAGCGATCGCATCTGTGGTCGCTGTGGCTGTGACAATATTTTCCTCAGTACTGTTTACACTACGCAGTGCAAACGCTTTTTCCTGACGAAAATTTGCCATCAGGTTCTTCATCGTATCGAGTGATTCTCGGAGCCGTCCATAGGCACTGATACTGGTATCAATTTTTGCGCGTTCAAAATCAATGCGTTGCTGCTTTGGTATGCGCTCCGCATCAACGATTTTGCTCACCATGGAATTGATATCCATGCCAGATGACATCCTATCGGCCCATTATTCACCAAACTACTTCAAATCTATACCAACCTGAACTCAACTGAGTCAGGCATTACACCAACATGTCTATGGTTAAGGAGCCATGCTGTTCGATGCGGCGTAAAACGTCGAGCAGTTCTTCATCCGGAAACTGGCGGATCACATCCCCTGTTTCCTTGGCATATACCGTGAAAATGTTGCGTCCAGACTCTTCGTCGACACGAAACGATAATCCCGTATTCATGTCGCTCAAAAACTTATCCAGTCGCTCAACCATTTTCTCACGCTCAGCATCATTAAGTTGCTGTCGTTCGTTGGCTATGCGTTGAATGACTTCGGTAGCCTTCTTGTTAGTCAGCTCCGGCGTCTCGGTTTTATTAACCTCTTCAACCAACTGAGATTTTTCTTTATTCTCGGTCGTTATCTGTTGCGAGGCGGCATCTTTAGTATTTTTTGAAGCAAGTTCTGTGCCACTCGATGAGGCAAAAGGCTGAAGGTTCGATGCGTAGGATGAAATGTCCATTCTCGCTCTCCCGTTTCTAACCTCGTATTGTCCAACTCCAACAAAGGTACTTCTTGTTGAGCAATAGCATTGAAATTGGAAGTTGGCGGTAAAGGGATGTTACCGCCAACCAACCTGCCTAAGGTCTACGACGAAATTAGCCTAGTAGACTAAGTGCCGCCGATGGAGACTGTTTCGCTTGCGCAAGAATCGATGTACTCGCTTGTTGCAAGATCTGATTCTTAGTCATCGCAGTCGTCTCTTTTGCATAGTCCGTGTCTTTAATGCGGCTGTTTGACGCATTCACGTTCTCGTTGATGTTGCTTAGGTTGTTGATAGCGTGGTTGAAACGGTTTTGGAAAGCACCAAGTTCAGCACGTTGAGAGTCAACACCTTTCAGTGCGCCGTCAAGTATTGCCACAGCTTCCTGAGCACCAGCTACAGACGTCACATCGATGTCTTTCACAGTGACATCTTGACCAGCACCGATACTAAGATCAGTTGCTAGAGAGCCACCGAATGTCACATCTCCTGTTACTTTTTGCGTTGAAGCATACAGCTGCAGTTTGCCATCATCGCCAACAGACGCTTTTACATCTTCACTTTGACCATTGATGTATGTTGCTAGCTGCTCGATATCGTCGCCTTCTTTAGCTTGGATGTCTAAAGTTTGAGCATCACCTTGTTTGTCAGTGTAAGACATGGTTAAGTTAGCACCTGCGCCAACTGCCCAGTCTGCGTCTGCGCTGACTGTTGAACCGTAACTCTTACCACCCATTTCTGTTGTATCAGAACGTAAGTTACCCATAGTCAGCATAACTGCTTCACCAGAGTCGGCACCGATTTGGAAAGATTGTGTGCCGTAAGTACCGTTAAGAAGACGGTTACCACCGAAAGAAGTGGTTTCTGCGATACGGTTAAGTTCGTCGTTAAGCGCTGTCACTTCTTCTTGAATAGCAACACGCTCTGACTTTGAGTTTGAGCCATTAGCAGATTGAAGCGATAGGTCACGCATACGTTGCAGGATGTTGGTGGTCTCATTCATCGCACCTTCTGCTGTTTGCGCAATAGAAATACCGTCGTTCGCATTTTTTACAGCCATGTCTAGACCGCGGCTTTGCGATGTCAAACGGTTAGAAATCTGTAGACCCGCAGCGTCGTCTTTTGCGCTGTTGATTTTATAGCCAGAAGACAAACGCTCCATTGATTTTTGTGTACCTTCCGCAGCGGAATTTAGATAACGCTGGGCGGTCATTGCAGACACGTTAGTGTTTACATTAATTGCCATATTGATCTCCTTAGGCATTTAGGGATAGATGGCCTCTGTGTCTCTCACCTCACATTGGCACATCTGATTTCATTTCTCTCAATCCCTGTAACGGCGATTCATTTAGAAGCTTTAGAAAAAAAGTGTGTTTTTTTTGTCGCAAATTCAATTGATTGAATAAATGTGAGCTTGATCGTGATAAGCAAGACATATTGGAAGTAGGAAATGACTGAGGCTGCCAGCAGCCATAGGAGCACTAACAAGGCGAAAAAAAACCAGAGCCGGAGCTCTGGTTTTATAACTGGTTGGGTATTTTGATTAACCCAGTAGGCTTAGTGCCGCGTTTGGCGCCTGCTTCGCTTGCGCCAAGATTGAGCTTGATGCTTGCGATAGGATTTGGTTCTTAGTCATCGCCGTCGTTTCTTTCGCGAAGTCAGTATCCTTGATACGGCTCTTCGACGCGTTTACGTTCTCGTTGATGTTATCTAAGTTGTTAATTGCGTGGTTGAAACGGTTTTGGAATGCACCAAGCTCTGCACGGTGGCTGTCCACATACTTAAGTGCTGAGTCTAGGATAGCAACCGATTCTTGCGCGCCACCAACCGACGTTACGTCAATAGTATCAACCGTTACCGCAGTACCTGCTTGCATGCTTAGGTCGCCCGCTAGACCACCAGAGAAAGTCACAGCGCCATCAACTTTGTTGTTGCCAGCAAAAACTTGTAGCTTGCCATCTTCATCAACTGACGCTTTCACCAAGTCTTGTTGACCATTGATGTAAGTCGCTAGCTGCTCAATGTCATCACCCTCTTTCGCGTTGATAGTGATCGTTTGTGCATCACCAAAGCTGTCTGTTAGGGCAATCGTTAAGTCATTAGTACCCGCCGCTACGCTCCAGTCTTTGTCTTTCGCGTTCGCAGCTTGGTAGCTCGTGCCACCCATTTGTGCGTTGTCAGAGCGCATGTCACGCAGGCTTAGCATCACTGCTTCACCGTTGTCAGCACCAATTTGGAATGACTTAGTACCGTGCGTACCGTTCAGTAGCTTGTTACCACCAAAAGACGTGGTTTCTGCGATACGGTTCAGTTCGTTGTTTAGTGCCGTCACTTCTTCTTGAATCGCAACACGCTCTGCTTTTGAGTTAGAGCCGTTTGCAGACTGAAGTGATAAGTCACGCATACGTTGTAGGATGTTTGTAGTCTCGTTCATCGCACCTTCTGCTGTTTGTGCGATTGAGATACCGTCGTTAGCATTACGCACTGCAACATCAAGACCACGGCTTTGTACGTTCAAACGGTTAGAGATTTGAAGACCCGCTGCGTCATCTTTTGCGCTGTTAATTTTGTGACCAGAAGACAAACGCTCCATTGAGGTTTGTTGAGCCTGGTTTGCGTTGTTTAGGTAACGCTGCGCTGTCATCGCCGATACGTTTGTATTTACATTCACTGCCATGTTGTTTCTCCAATTGATTTTCCGGTGTAGCGGTTTCCGACGTCTCGGAAAACCAAGTAGTTCTCTCAAAGTTAATCTTTTAGCGACACGGCGACAAAAACCTTTAGGGAAAAACGGAAAAAAATTAAAATAAAAACATTCGTTTGGTTAGGAAGTGAGCAGACGGAAACAATTTGCCAAAAAAGCGCTAAAGTTCGGTAAGTGGCGGCCGAAACAATCAGATTTTTTCAGTAAAAATTAGCTTGGAGAGTACTGAGTGTCAGAGGTTGAGGTAACACGAGGTTAAGTGGATAAACAGATTTCTGGTGACCTAAAAAAGAAAAAGCCCCTTTTCCTTTGAGAGAACTGGGGCTGGGTGGAAGCCATGGCCTGTGTGGAGATCAAGAGAAATGAACACAATCCGGCGTTCCGACATACCTCATGGCCGTATCAGGGCAGGTTGAGAGAGAGAGCCCAACACTTTCACAAGGTATGCTTGCCAAGCAATAAGATAATTACGCCACGTCTGGCTAGGTATCTTTTGCTTTATCTGGACGTCTTACTATTGTAGTAGTGACATCGCAGAGTTAGGCAACTGTTTCGCTTGAGCTAGAATCGAGGTACCTGCTTGTTGCAGGATCTGGTTCTTAGTCATCGCGGTTGTCTCTTTAGCAAAATCGGTATCCTTGATACGGCTATTTGACGCTTCAACGTTTTCTTGGATGTTCGCTAAGTTATTAATACTGTGGCTCAGGCGGTTTTGCTTCGCACCAAGGTCTGCACGTTGTGAATCGACATACTTCAGAGCTGAATCCAATACAGAAATAGCATTCTGTGAACCCGCTACCGTGGTCATGTCGATGTCTTGTACTGTGGTTTGCACGCCAACGTTAGTGAGATCTAGGTCTGTTGCAAGGCCACCGGAGATCGTCACCGCACCATCAAGATCTGGCTCTGCGATAAAGACTTGCAGTTCACCGTTGTCACCAACTGATGCACTCACCAGGTCAGATTGACCGTTAATGTAGGTCGCTAGCTGCTCGATGTCATCACCCGCCTTCGCCGCGATATCTACCGTTACGGCTTCGCCCGCTTTCGTGGTGAACTCAAACTTCAAGTCAGCAGCGTTAGGGTCTACCGACCAACTAGAATCTTTTGCATTCGTCGCAGTAAACGTCGTACCACCCATACGGAAATCATCAGCACGGATGCTGGTTAGCCCCATAATCATGGCTTCACCAGAGTTGGCACCAATTTGGAATGATGCATCGCCAAACGAGCCGTTAAGCAAACGACGTCCACCAAATGATGTGGTTTCCGCAATACGGTTTAGCTCTGCTTGCAATGCTGTCGATTCTTCGTTGATAGCTTGACGCTCTGACGGCGAGTTAGTGCCGTTTGACGATTGAATCGCAAGATCACGCATACGCTGCAGGATGTTGGTCGACTCATTCATCGCCCCTTCTGCCGTTTGTGCAATCGAAATACCGTCGTTAGCGTTTCGCATCGCTACGTCCAAGCCACGAGACTGTGCGGTTAAGCGATTAGAAATTTGCAGACCCGCTGCATCGTCTTTAGCACTATTAATTTTGTGGCCTGATGACAAACGTTCCATAGACGTATTTAAGTCATTCGAGGACTTATTGAGATAACGCTGCGCGGTCATCGCAGAAACGTTAGTACTTACTGTAATTGCCATTTTGCTCTCCTAAATGAGTTCGCAAGCGCTTCAAGTTGGATTGCGACGCGGCCAGATAGCCGTTGGCAACGACTGACGTCTACATCCACCTGATACCCCGTATCAGATGGAGTATCTGTTCAAATTCACTACCTGAGCTCTGCCAAAACGGCAAAGCACAGTGGTTCAACTTAGTTAATACAAATCACGTGCCAAGTTTTAGAATCTGAATCATATTTCGTTTAAGTTATTAAAAATTAACAATTTAGCATCAAACCAAAAGTCATAGCTATGAGTTTTAGTCAACCTATTGATAAGAGTGGCAATGAGGCGGTACGATGTTTTGCCGCTCTTTACCTCGCTTCTTGTATCTAGTTGCTTTTACATATCGACTTTACGCTCCTGCTCCTAAGGCTTAGCTCATAGGGCAACCGAGAACACAAAGTGTAAAATTATAAGTAGTTAAATAAAGTCAGATCTTTGGTCTTACCAAACGCAAGCTGCGAGGCTTGCAGCGCTCTTGAGTTCTCTTCAAATTCAATCACCGCTTTTGAGTAATCCAGATCTTCAAAATTACTTTTCGATCGCGCTAGCGAGATTTTGAAATCTTCATGCTGCGCCTCTTGAATATCCAATGTGCTCAGCCTTGCGCCGGTATCGGTACGTGCTTTGGTCAAATGCAAAAATGCCGTGTGGAATTGCTCCGTGGCTTGGTGCAACTCCGC
Source organism: Vibrio maritimus (assembly GCA_000755425.1). Lineage (GTDB taxonomy): Bacteria > Pseudomonadota > Gammaproteobacteria > Enterobacterales > Vibrionaceae > Vibrio > Vibrio maritimus_A. The sequence continues at coordinate 589,773 of BBMT01000002.1, read as the reverse complement.
ACTTGCACTAGCATCCGCTACATCGTTATCCATACCGACAATGGCATCGCGGAACGTATCAAAGACACTAAAGGTTTTTTGTGGCTCAAGCTCAATGGCATCACCAGGCGTAATTTGACCTCGAACGCGAATGTTCAACCTTCAAACTCGACGCCCGTTTTTGGATCGTAGTTGTCCGCTTTCACCACCGCACCATCGCGCTCTAGCTGATAGCCAAAGCTATCATTGCCCATATCGACAAACGTCACTTTGTAGCGGCTCTGATCAGTGGCGTTACTATTGGTAGCTCTTTGCAGTAGTAGCTCCGAAGCATTTTGGAGCTGATAATTAGCCGAGTAGTCACCAAATGGGTTTTCAATTTCCATAAACAGCTTGCTGCCAGGATCGCTGGTCGCAATTTCCATGCTGTTTGAAATACGCATTTTACGTTGGTAGTCATCACCTGCGTACGACATCTTGCCGTTGCTATCGACAAAAAACGGCTGAGTACGACTCTTAGTCCCTGCAAACGTGTAGTTGCCAGATTCATCTTGCGTGTTTGCCAGAGCTAAAAAGTTTACGGCCAACTCTTCAATTTGACGCGCTTTAGCTTCGCGGTCCTGCGGCGAAAGCGCACCGTTGATCGCTTCCATGGTTAAACGCTTGGCGTGATCGGCAAATTGCTCAGATTCACGCAGCATCACTTCTTGGTGTTCTAGACGATTACGAGACAGCACAATTGAGTCGGTATGCTGCTTAAGTTGTTCGGTTTGTTGACCTACTTTCTGCAGGTAATGCACTGCTAGTGGGTCATCCGCAGGCTTTTGAAGCTGTTTGCCCGACGCTAACTGCGCCTGGTTGTGGTGAATCTTATTTTCCTGACGACGCAGGTCATTTTGAACAGTTTGATAGTTATGAAAACTAGAAATGCGATTCATCATGTTCCATCATCTCCTATCGCAATGCCAAAATGGTATCGAAGGTTTCGTTAGCCGCCTGCATCACTCGTGATGAGGCCATATACGCCTGCTGAAACTTCATCATATTTGCCGCTTCCTCATCCAGATTTACCCCGGAAATAGACGCGACACGGCTTTTCGCTGATTCGTGTTCAAGATTGGCCACTTCTTGCAATCGAGTCGCAGTAGACGCTTTCAGGCCAACCTCGGTATTTAGGTTGTGATAAACATCGATCACCGTCGAGTTGCTCCATTCAACGTCTTGTCCGTTTGAATGTTGATCATTTTCCGAAGGTTACCGTTGTCACCGGGAGCCGGATTTAAATTCGCCGCAAATCGGTCGTTAGGGAGCGCACCGTCAGTCAGCTCAAAGGTCGTACCCAGCACGGTAACCGGATCGGTTGGCGGATATAGTTGAGGCGTCAGTAATACATTGCCTTGCTTATCTGTGACCGCAAATTCTTTACCAGTAGGCGATACATGGACTTCGAACTCACGAAGTTGGCCTGCGCCAAGAATGGTAAATTTGGCGTTACCTTGAGCACGTGTAGAAGAAGCCTCGAAACTGTGTGCCGCGATTGTTTTTGGGTCATCAGTCGCCATTTTCATCGTCGCTGCGCCATTTCTCGTCGGTCTTAGCAGGACTTGTTCCCCCACTTCAGGTGCATTTTTGATGTTGACCACCATGCCATCAAGATAAAACGCACCCGAGCTGACATTCACGTCCACGGTTTGCTTCTCACCATTTGGCTTAGTGACCAAGTAGTTATTGCCATCGAATCGCAGCTCGTATTCGCCGCCTTGCAGTTCGCTCGTATCAGCTATGTATACCGCCATATCGGCTTTCGAGTTTGGCGCAGTCACCACACGTGATTTGGCAATCACTTCGCTATTTACATCAACGAAAATGTCGGCACCCACCTGGCCATTAAGATCCAAACCTTGGTTTTGCAGCTTATTAACTTCAAAAGAGAACGCGGTGGCGAGCTTGCCTAACTCGTCCATAATGAATGGGATCTCTTTGTCACGCAGATCCAGCATCCCTTCAATCTTACCGCCAATATCATCGGCTTTAATCGGTTTGATCCCCTTGCCTTCGACCATGGCTAAGCGTCGTTGGTGAACGTCGGGCGAGCCGTCGATCATCTTCAATTGGCTTGCTTCCGTGCCGGAGACTAGAGTGTGACCATTACCAATGTGAACGTTAAACCCTTCCGACTCCGCTTTTGGTGTGACCGTCACTTTGGTGTACTCCGACAACTCTTTGATAAGCAGCTCGTGCTTATCCATCAGATCAATGTGTGGCCCTGGCGTTCTTGCATTAGACGGTGAGTATCGCGGATCTCGACAGCAAGTTGGTTGACACGCTCAATACCCATATCCAACTTTTTGTTGGCGGTATCGGCTTGTTGACGCATCGATTCGTGAAAGTTGTTCATGGTTTGACGAATCAAGTCCGCCTTTTCAAGCACCACTGTACGAGCGCCGATATCATTCGGTGTATCGGCGAGTGTTTTAACGGAATCAAACCAGTCATTGAGGTTTTCTGGAATTTTTTTCGACGCCACCGATGACAGCATGCCCGACAACAAATCGAGATTCGACAAGCTCTCGTTGCGGAAATTCATCTGAGTGGTGGCCATATTGAGCTCTTTGACGGCAAACTGATCCCAAGAGCGGCGAACATTTTCCACATGCACACCCATACCGTAGGTTTGCCCACCAAACTGCCTCGGGTCACTGGTACCCTGAATCACAGATTGACGGCTGTAACCCTCTGTATTTGCGTTAGAAATGTTATGACCAGTCGTAGTTAACTGTCTCTGAGCTGTGAGTACACTTTGTGTACCTAAGTTCAGAAGATCTGACGCCATATCGCCCCCAAAAACCTCAAAATCGGGCAACAATCATCATGATTTGCCCGTCGTTGATAGTTAAAATGCAACATACATGCCAGGTGATAATAAATGTCGGAAGTGGATGTTTTAATGGATAAAAAACGACCGATAAACGTCCATTTTTTAGGGTAGAAACAACATCGCTCGGCATAGTTGCCGAGCGATGGTTATTCGATACTCAATGAAGACTAAAGCGTCATATCATCAATCTGTTTTTTAACTCTCAGTACCTTGTCGGCATAACTAGGTCGGTGGCGTAGCCGCCTTATGAATGTCACGAATAAACGACTCAGAGCCTTCGCTGCGATTTAGCGCCGATTGATAGCGTGGGTTTTCATTCAAGAACTTCACATAGTCATTAAAACTATCTTCATAAGTGCGATAAGAGCGGAATGAGGCACGTTCTTGCACTGGCACATTTTGGTGGTATTCCAACGTTTGTGTTGCCACTTTGTCACCATCCCAGCTGCGATCGGCTTTGATGTTGAACAGGTTGTTACTGCTACCTTGACTGTTGTTGACTACTTTCTGTCCCCAGCCTGTTTCTAGTGCCGCTTGTGCTAGAAGAAGTGAGGAGTCGACACCTAAAGATCTCGCCGCGCGATCAGCATAAGGTTTCAGTGAGCTTACAAAACTTTCTGGCGTTCCAAAATCGACTTGTTTGGCGTTGGTTCTTGTCCCATCAAGCCCAATGCTGCAGCCGTACGACGCGCTTTAGCTTCATCGTACTTGGCTTCACGCTCCGGCAAATCAAACGATTCATTACGAACGCGAAGTTCATGATTGCTTGCTGCTTGCGCTTCTGGCGCGCGTGCTGCGCCAAGCTGAGCCACAATCATGTCCGCAAGCCCAAGGGAGCCATTTGCGCTTAGTTCACTCGACATCTGCTCATCTAGCATTTGACGATAGAACTGGCTGTTTTGGTTCATGGATAAGTCCGACTCGAAATGCGTATTCGCATCTCGCATCGACTTGAGCATCATGGTGGTAAAGATAGACTCGAACTGACGCGCCGCCGCTTTTAGCGCTGCGTCATCGTCCCCTTCTTTACCGCTTACGGCTTGCTGACGAAGTTTGTCTAGGCTACCGATATCGTGGATAAAACCGATATCATTTGGATTTTTCATCATATTAGCGTTCCTAGATTACGATCAGCTGGCCTTCGATAGCGCCGGCTTGTTTTAGCGCTTGTAAGATAGCCATAAGATCCGAAGGCGCCGCGCCTACTTCATTCACCGCACGCACCAAATCATCTAGCGTTAAACCCGGTTCAAACTTAAACATTTTGCCAGAGCCTTCGGTCACTTGAATATCCGAATTCGGCACAACTACGGTTTCGCCACCAGCGAATGCATTCGGCTGACTAACGCGGAGGTTTTCTTTAATGGCAACCGTCATGCCACCGTGCGTCACTGCCGCCGGTTTTAGCTTAACGTGTTTACCGACAACGATGGTACCTGTACGTGAGTTAACAATGATTTTTGCACCGCTGTCAGCGGTATCAAATTCCACGTTTTCAACCGCAGATAGGAAGGCAACACGCTGGCTTAAATCACGTGGCGCACGAACGCGTACCGAAGTTGCATCCAATGCGTTCGCCATTTGCGGTCCCAAGAAGTCATTGATGGCGTTCGCCATGTTTTGCGCCGTGGTAAAGTCTGACTCTAATAGATTAAAGGTGATGTAGTCACCACGAGAAAATGGGCTTGGCACTTCACGTTCGACCGTCGCGCCGCTTGAGATCATACCAACAACAGGGTTGTTACCGACAATCTTTGAGCCATCGAGACCTTCTGCACTAAAACCACTCACGACCAAGTTACCCTGAGCGACCGCATAGACCTCACCATCCAAACCTTGAAGGAAGGTTTGCATCAGTGTGCCACCACGGAGACTTTTTGCCGCACCGATAGACGACACGGTAACATCAATTTTTTGCCCCGGCTTTGAGAATGCGGGCAGCTCAGCAGTGACAATCACCGCTGCGACGTTTTTGAATTTAGGCTTGAAACCGATCGGCATTTGAATACCGAATTTTTCCAGCATTGAGCGAAAGCTCTGCTCAGTAAACGGCGTTTTTCACCGGTACCTGGTAGACCTGTTACCAGACCGTAACCCACCAGTTGGTTACTACGCACACCGGCAACTTCTGACACATCCTTGATGCGTGCTGCTTGTACACTTGCCGCGGCAAAGCACAAACCCAATAGTAAAAACGTAAACTTTTTCATGATGTTACCCTAAAAACAAACAAACCCTCTTAGGAGAGGGTTTGCCGCTTACGATTCGATTAATCCACTCCTATAGGGAGACATTAAAAAATCGTGCCAAGAATCCAGGTTCTTGCATATCTTGCTGATTTCCGGTGCCAGAATACTGAATTCGTGCATTGGAAATGCGGTTTGAAGCAATGGTGTTATCAAACTCGATATCATCTGGGCGGATAGTGCCGCTAAGGCGAATGTACTCATCACCGGTGTTCAATGTTAGCCATTTTTCACCGCGAATCACCAAGTTGCCGTTTGCCAGTACCTCAATAACTTCGACGGTAATCGAGCCAGACAAGCTATTGCTCTGGTTTGCTGACGCATTACCTTTAAAACTGTTATCGTTTTTCAGCTCATAAGAGAAATCATAGTCGTTAATCGTCACCGGACGACCACCCACCGCTAATGGCTCCATGGATGAGTCATTGGCTTTTGACAAATCCGCATCGGCACTTTTTGCCGCTTTCGTCGCTTCATTCAGCTCAACAGTGATAATGTCGCCAATACCACGAGGTTTGGAATCGTCATACCAATCACGCGCATAATTGGTGTTAAACAAGGAACCCGTTGCTGCTGCGTAGTGTTCTGGTTTGTTCTTTGGATGAATCGGCGCCCAAGCTGGATCGTCCGCAACCGGATCCGTTCGGCCACGCAAAGTGTCCACGATGCCACTCGATTGGGTACGGTCACCTTCAACGGCATCAACCGTTGTCGTGCTGTCAGCAACTTCGTCGACGGTTTCTTGCGGCCCAAACTGCGCACAACCAGACAATACAGCCAATAGTGAGATACAAAACAGTTTTTTCATCAGTTAGGCCTCTTGCTATAGCTGCTGGTTAGCAAAGCTCATCATCTTGTCGACGGACGAGATCACTTTGGAGTTCATTTCATACACGCGCTGCGCTTCAATCATGTTAACCAGCTCTTCAGTCACGTTTACGTTTGACGTTTCTAGCGTCGATTGACGAATTTTGCCAAAACCATCAAGACCTGGAATACCTTCATTTGGATCGCCACTGGCACCCGTTGGCAAGTAAAGGTTTTGACCAATAGGCTCAAGACCACCTGGTTGATGAAATCGACTGTTGTGATGTTACCTACCACTTGGTTATCTTGCTGACCACGTACACGTACTGACACTTCACCATCCGTACCCACGGTAATCGAAATTGCATCTTCTGGAATGGCAATTTCTGGCTCTAGTGCATAACCGGCACCGGACGTCACAATGATGCTTCATCGTTTAACGTGAACTGACCATTACGGCTATAACCGATGTTGCCATCCGGCATCAGTACTTGGAAGAAACCATCGCCTTCAATCATCATATCTAGGCTGTTGGTGGTAGTTTGTGCATTGCCTGGTGTGTGGATTTTCTGCGTCGCAACCACTTTAGAACCCGCGCCTAGCATTAGGCCGCTTGGCAGTTCTGTGTTTTGCGATGACTGACCACCTGGCTGGTTAATGTTTTGATAAAACAGATCTTCAAATACCGCGCGGCTTTTCTTATAGCCAACGGTTGAGGCGTTTGCCAAGTTGTTTGAGATGGTTGAAATATTGGTTTGCTGCGCGTCTAAGCCAGTCTTACTTACCCAAAGTGCCGGATGCATATTCTTCCCCTATGTCCTTACCATTAACCCATGCGAAGCAGTGAATCAGACGCTTTGTCCATGTCTTCTGCTGTGCTCATGAGTTTCACCTGCATCTCAAACTGACGCTGCAGATCAATTAAACTTGTCATTTCACCAACGGCATTGACGTTACTGCCTTCAACTGCACCAGTCATCAATTGCACGGCGGCAGACGCTTCAAAACCAAGCGCTGGATCTTTGCTACGAAATAAACCGTTGGTGTCTTTGAATAGTGAGCGGTTATCTGTGTTAGTGAGTTTGATGCGATCCACCACTTCCATCTCATCCGCTGGCGCGTCTTGAGGGATAACAGATATCGTTCCATCACGGCCGATTTCGATTTTTCTCAGTGGAATTGGCACAGTGATCGGTGTACCACGCTCACCAAGAACCAGGTGGCCATTGCTGTTTGTCAGAAGACCATTTTGGTCAACACGCATACTGCCGTTACGGGTGAGTCCTTCTTTGCCGGTTTTATCCAGCACAGAAATCCAACCTTGGCCTTCAATGGTGACATCAAGATCGCGACCTGTGGTCACAACACTGCCCTGCTCAAAGCTATGGCCTGGACGCTCTGTCATGCTAAACACACGGCTTGGCAACCCTTCGCCATACGCTTGCATTGAGCGCGCTTGGGCAAGGTCGGCACGAAAGCCAGGTGTGCTTGCGTTAGCAAGGTTGTTCGCTCTTAGTTGCAAAGCTTGCATGTTTTGCTTCGCTCCGCTCATGGCGAGGTACAGGGCACGATCCATTGATAGCTCCAATATTCAAAGTACTAGAGCATTAAAGCAATCTCTGTGCCAATAATTATTTATTATATTAATCAGTTAGATAAGAGGGCTTCTCGGGGGTAATTGCCAGATCGGCAAAGGTGGCAGGCGCGGCAATGGCAAAGAAAAACGGCAATGCAGCACCGGGCGGCAAGGCGTTGCTGAATAAACGTACAAAGCCGCGTGACAGGCAAATACCCATCACGCGGTAATCAATTATCGAGCTAGATTCGATTAACGGATTTGCAGGATGTTTTGTTGCAGCTGGTTGTGAACGTCCAATGCACGCGAGTTTGCTTGGAAGTTACGCTGCGCTGAAATCAAATCCACTAGCTCTTGAGTCATGTCGATGTTCGACTGCTCAAGGGTACCGTTATTAACCGTACCAAAAGAGCCTTTGTTGGATTCGCCCCAGATCTTTTCACCGGATGCAGAAGTCGAATCCCACTGAGTGCCGCCTTTCTTGTCAAGGCCTTGCTCGTTAGCAACACGAACCAATGCCACACGACCAAGGTTCACGTTTTTGCCGTTTGAGTAAGTTCCCAACACGTTACCCGCTTCATCAAAATCAACTTTGGTCAAAAAGCCTGGCATTGCGCCATCTTCATCAAGCTTAGTGATCTCAAACGGAGCAGCAAATGACGTGTGCGTACCCAGCTTCATGTTGATTGCCTGTGCAGGATCAGCGTCGTTCATGTCAATCCCTGCCGTTGCGAAGTCGACAGTTTTCACCGGCGCACCACCGTTCACCTGGTTAAAGGTGCCGTCGTTTTTAAACGTAATGGAGTGACCTACGTGACCATTAGCAGCGGTCGTGTCACCGGCTTCGATGTTCAGTGGTTTTTCGCCTTGCCCATCCGTTAGCGTATAGAACGCATTCCAAGTATTTGGCGTGGCTGGGTTGCTTGATTTTAGGTAGTAGGTGGTCATCTTGTAAGACTGACCTTTTGAATCGGTCACGGTTACTGATGTCGCACGGTCGTAAGTTGTTTCATCGTTAAAGTTGAACAGTGTCGGGTCATTCTCTTCCGCGCTCGCCGGAAGGTTAGCACCTAGCTCAACATTCTGTGTCGCTTCAGGAACACCATATTCCGCTCGAACTTCAATCGGCTCTGCTTCATAAGAGGTGACTTGGTCGGTTTTTGGATCGACCTTATAACCGAGCAGGAACTCATCGTTAGACGTCACGAGCATGTTATCTTTGTTTAAGTGAAACGCACCGTTACGCGTCAATTCGTTTTGCTGCGGAGTGAGGCGATCTTTTGCCACGGCAAAGAAACCTGTACCGCTGATACGAAGGTCCATTGGGTTGTTGGTATAAATACTCGACCTTCATGGAACTGCTGCGCGACTTTGCTCGCCTGCGCACCGCCACCCGGAGTGGTTTTTGCGTTAGTGAACAAAGAGTTTGAGTACACATCACCAAATTCCGCACGAGACTCTTTAAAGCCGTATGTGTTGGCGTTGGCAATGTTGTTACTGGTGGTGTTCAGATCTAGCTGTGCCGCAGATAGACCGCTTAAAGATACATATGACATTCCTAATCTCCTAATCTAACCAGCGGTTATGCTTTGCCGACTTCCAGTACTTCTGCTAGTCGAACTGGACTTTCAAAACCAGCTAGGTTGAGCAGTACGTTTCCATCGCCTTTACCAAGAAGTACGCTGTTGACGTTGGCGTACGTCGACACTTCAAACTCTCGGCTTTCTCCTTCCAACAAGCCAGAAGCTTTCACTTTGTACTTGCCAGCAGGCATTGGATTACCTTGATCATCTTTGCCGTCCCACTCTACGCGTGCATCGCCACCAGGCTGTGCACCCACATCGAAGGTACGAACCAATTGACCCATTTCATTTTCTACACGAACAAGCACGTTATCCATTGATTGCGGTAGCTTCACCATTGCCGCCATACCAGCATCAGCAGGTTTGATACCTGCAGCACCTGGCACTAGCACGTCACGTCCCACTAACGAAGACGCTTGAAGCGCTTGGTTAGAGGTCATTGATGAGTTGAGGCTTTCGAACTGAGTGTTCATTTTGCCAATACCATCAACAGTCGCGAACGATGCCATTTGAGCAATCATTTGGTCATTGCTGACCGGTTTAAACGGATCCTGTTGAGACAACTGCTTAGTGAGTAGTGACAGGAAGTCTTCTTGCTTGAGATCCTGTTTACCTGTGCTCTCTTCAGTTTTGCTTTGGTCTTGCAGTTTTTTTAATTGGTCAAGGTAGGATAAACTGCCTTGACCAACATTGTTGATTCCAGCCATGTGCTATCTCCTATCTCTATTTACCCATTCGCAGCGTGCTCATGAGCATCTGCTTACTCGCGTCCGCTACCTGAACATTAGTCTGGTAAGAGCGAGACGCTGAGATCATGTTTGCCATCTCTTCCATCACGTTAACATTCGGCTTGTAAATGTAGCCTTCGTCGTTCGCTAGTGGATGATCTGGGTTGTACTCCGCACTTAGTGGCTTATCACTTTCTACAATGCCCATCACTTTCACAGGCACTGTATGGTCGCGGTTATATTTTGCTTTGCTCAGCTCAGCACCAAACACGGCATGGCGTGCCTTGTAAGTGTCTTTTGCTGAACTACTAATGCTGTCGGCATTCGCGAGGTTGCTTGAGGTCGTGTTTAGACGAACAGATTCAGCGCTCATCGCGCTACCCGTTACATTGAAAACGTTAAATAAGCTCATCTAAATTACTCCCCTTTAATCGCTTTGGTCATGTTTTTGAACTTGCTTCCTAGAAAATCGATTGAAGCTTGGTGACGCAATTGGTTTTGCATGAACAAGTTTCGTTCTAGATCCACATCGACAGTATTGCCGTCACCCGTATCTGGTTGAGTCGGAGTGCGGTATAGCACCTCGCCAGAAACATTCGTGGAGGCAGAAATGTGCCGTCCATCTGTGCGACTAAGACCAATACTTGCCCCTGAGCTTGCCGCTTTTAACGCACGATCAAAGTCCATCCCTTTCGCCTTAAAGCCAGGGGTATTTGCCTGTGCAATATTGGTAGAGATGACTTCTGCATTCTTCTCACGTACCCCGACGGTATGTTGGTGAATGCCTAGTGCATTGTTAAAAGAGATGGCCATTTAAACCTCATCGTTCAAAAACAGGTGCCTGTCATAGTTACAAAGCAATATCCGCGCCAAAAATGTTTGCCAATGTAAAATTAGCCTTCATTTCCGTGCAAGCGGACAATTAAGTGAGTGCTATAACGAAAACTGTCTAGCAAACACTGCGCCAATAAGGCGTTGGATGATTAGGAATGTCATCGCACCGCTCATCCAAAGCGGCACTATGGGTGAGCATAGCAAATAAAAAAGCCTTGGTGATATACCAAGGCTTTAGGAAGGAACAACCATTAACGTAAATAGTTAGGATTTGAGCTTGTAAATAATGCCCGGATTGCAGCGCACCATTTCAAATTGGTCCGTCAACCCCGTCAGCGACTCTGACGCACCAAGCAGCAAATAACCACCAGGGTTTAGGCTACGTGCCATTTGGTTAAGAACTTTGGCCTTCATATCCGGCGAGAAGTAAATCAATACGTTGCGGCAGAAAATAATGTCAAACTTACCCAGCAACGCGTAAGAATCCATTAGGTTTTGCGGCCTAAAGTTAACCAAGCGCTTGACGTTGTCTTTGACTTTCATCTTGCCGTTACCAGCATCTTCAAAAAACACGCGGCGACGCTCCGGCGACAAACCGCGCCCTAGCGCTAGATTGTCATATTCACCGACTCGGCACATGTCGAGCATGGTGTTGGAAATATCCGTAGCGGTAATCGACACATTTGGCAATAAACCAGGCTTTTTGGTTTGCGTTTCTAAAATGGTCATGGCCATTGAATACGGCTCTTGGCCTGATGAGCTTGCCGCTGACCAAATTTTTATTGGTCTTTTGTTTGCCGCCGCTTCAGGTAGCAGCTTATCAGCCAGCACCGTAAACGGGTAACCATCGCGAAACCATAAAGTCTCGTTGGTGGTCATGGCATCTACTGCGGCAAGGCGTAACTCGCGGTTACGGCCAATGACGACCTCTTTTAACAGCTGTGACAAAGTGCCTAAGCCAAACTTTGATACCAATGGGCTCAAACGGCTACGCACTAAATATTGCTTGCTATCACCAAGCACAATGCCGCATTGGGATTCCAAAAAGCGGCTAAATTCACGATACTCTTGATCGCTAATGGTTATCGCTGTCATTCAATTCTCTATACTACTTTACTAAAGGCTTGCTTTTTACGGCTGCACGTTACACAGCCGACAAGCTCTCATTGTTTTCTTACTTTTAGTCAGCGATGACTGCCGCTTTTACAGCGCCTCCAAGCTCTTCTGGGTTGAACTTGGCGATAAACTCATTGGCGCCCACTCGCTCAACCATCGCTTGGTTAAATACACCACTCAGAGAGGTGTGAAGGATAATGTGCAAATCTTTCAGCTCAGCGTGACGGCGAACCTCTGCCGTTAACGTGTAGCCGTCCATCTCTGGCATCTCAATATCAGAGATAAGCAGCGAGATTTGGTCGTGAATATTACCTTCAGCGGCCATTTCAACCAGCTTGTTATACGCTTCTTTGCCATCTTTAACCAAGATCGCTTCAAAGCCAATAGACTCAATAGCTCGTTGTACCTGTTTTCTCGCAACAGCCGAGTCATCGGCAATCATAATGCGTTTTACCATTGGCTTCTGCTTTTTCTGCTCTGCCACGGCAATTTCTTCAACAATGCGATGATCCATTTCCTCACGCACCGGTGAGATCTCCGCAAGGATCTTTTCTACATCGAGAATTTCAACCAGCTCATTATCAATATTGGTAACGGCGGTCAGGTAGTTTTCTTTGCCTGCGCCTTCTGGTGGCGGCAATATCGACTCCCAGTGCATGTTGATAATGCGTTCAACAGAGCTGACCAAAAAGCCTTGAACACTGCGGTTAAACTCGGAAATGACCACAAAGCAATTTTCAATATCGGTAGTGGGTCTGCCACCTACCGCTAAGCTCAAATCAATCACTGAAATAGTCTGACCACGGATGTGCGCCACCCCTTTGACTAACGGATTGAGGTTAGGCATACGGGTGAGCTTTGGACACTGCAGCACTTCTTTAACTTTGAACACGTTAATGCCGTAACGCTGGCGGCCCATCAAACGAAAGGTCAACAACTCTAGTCGGTTTTGACCTACTAGCTGCGTTCGTTGATTCACCGAATCCAAGATACCGGTCATAAGTTCATCTCCATCTCAAACTTTTAAGCTAAAAAAGTGATAGTCTATCTCGGCCTCAGAGAACCCGAGAAACAGAATGCTGTATTATAAGACATCTTTTTGCATACTTCCAGCCGCACTTTAAGGCAAAAGTGTCACTGGCTTTGCCTCTTTATCGTCTGGCACGCGATATTCTTTAGCGTATTAACGCACGCAGCAACGCCTGAGCAAATAGAAAACATTCAAAAGGCTGCCCAAGCTCATGTTTTAGAGACTATTGAGCAACCGCTTGGCGGTGAGATCGTGGCAACCCCTGGCCGAATCGACAGTCGCATCCATGCAACTGATTGCCCTTCACCACTCGAAACCTCGTCTTCGACAACGAGAAATACCAGCAGCAATGTGACGGTATTGGTGGAATGCCCAGAAGATAACTGGCGTATCTACGTGCCGGTTAGAATGTCCATTTCAATGCCACTAGTGACAGCGACAAGACCACTCTCTCGAGGCAGTTTGGTCGAAGCTCACGATGTCACCATGACCATGGTAGATAAGAACCGCGCACGACGCGGCGGTTTTAGCGACATGAACAATGTCGTTGGTGCTAAACTGAAGCGAAACGTAAAGCTCGGTGATGTTATCGAGCGCAACGATGTCTGCGTAGTTTGCCGCAACGAGAAAGTCGTGATACGCGCTGTAAAAGGCGAAATGACCATCTCCACCAGAGGTACAGCACTATCGGATGGTTCACATGGCGATCAAGTAAGAGTGAAAAATGACAAGTCTCAGCGTATAATTGAGGGAATTGTCACCGGCGTTGCAGAAATTAGCGTTAATTTTTGATTTTTTTCTAAAGATTTTGATTTGCTCGTCGATATGGACGGTATACACAAATACATTGTGTGACATTCAGGGCTATAATACATGGCCAAAACCAACGCAATATTGAGCAATTTAAAAAGGCGAAACTATGGCAGGCATTGATAACATTCGATCTGGACAGACGCTAACGACGACAAGTCGCGCACCTGCTCGTTCGGACGCCAGCAAAGAAAGCGCGTCAACTCAAGTTGGTCAACCTTCAGCAAAGCAAGACGCTGTCACATTAAGCCAAGGCGCAAAGCCATTGGCCAAATGCATCAGCAAATGGCTAGCCAACCGAGCTTTGACTCGGCAAAAGTCGCAGCAATCAAAGACGCTATCGCAAACGGCTCTTACACCGTCGATGCAGAAAAGCTGGCTGATAACATGATGAAGTTTGAAGACGAACTTGGCGGATTACGATAATCGAGTCCGCAGATTCACTAGATTTTAGGTACAGGTAATGGCAGCACTTGTTGATTTGATTGACTACCAACTCAAAAACGCAAAAGCCCTGTCTCTTCTTCTTGCGGAAGAGACCAAAGCCATCGCAGCGCGCGAATCCAGCGAGATTGAACGCATAGCAAAAGAAAAGATGACGCTGGTCGGCCAATTACAACAAACCGACAAGCGTTTAAGTGAACATCAAGACGTTCACCGCCTCACCGATGAAGCGCCACTAGCCCAAAAAGTGGCAGACATTAAGTCGATCGTTCTCGACTGTCAGCAGCTTAACGATATCAACGGCCAAAGCTTGCAGCGAGCTCAGTTAAGTTTCAACAAGCTCAATAACCTAATGCAGCAAAGCCACGGCAAAATCGGCATGACCTACAACGCAGGCGGGCAGACGCATACTCTATCGACACTTGGTACAAATCTAAAGGCCTAGCTAAGTACAGCAGTCGTAACAAGAAAGTTTCTACTCGTTTACCAAACACAAAAACGGCAAAGTGCACCACACTTTGCCGTTTTTGTTTTAATTGAATACTTAGAATAAGCTTTGACGCTTCTTCTCTGGAACACGGCGGATTTCACCGTAATCACGCAGCCTGTCCATTTTTTCAATATCCAGTAGTAGCTCAGTGACGTAGCTGTCGCCTACTTTGTAGCTACGTACAACCTCTGCACCGCGGATAACGCCATCCACTGCCCCCGTTGTCGACTCAACACCTAGACGCTGGTCTTGAAGATCCGCTCTTGCGGAAACGCGCAGGCCATAGACTTGCTCTGCCAGTTCACGATACGCATCGATCTTTGAAGCACGCATAGCGCGAACTTGTTTCTCTTCATCGTTGCGGCCAGTCTGCTCACTGATACTGGCATAGCCCACCGCGGTCAACGTGTTCTGATTCATCGCGCTAATTGGCGTACAACCAATCATGACCATCGCGATTAAAGCGGCAAAAATTACTCTCATCTTCATTTCCTATGGGCGTAAAATCACTGTCGTTGGCGTTGTCATGCTTGGGTCTGAGCGAATCAACACACCATCTTCAGTCCGCATTTGATTAAGCGTATCTAGGTCTCGGCCAATACGGTCCGCTGGCAAAAAGCCTTGTGCTGACGCGACGACAATTCTCGATTGCATACCAATCACACGAGCGTTCACCAACACACCGCCCTCTTGACGCAGCATAGTGCCGGTTAGGACAAATTGAATTTGCTGCTCTTGAGCAAGATCTTTCCAGTCTCGACTAAGTGCAAAATCACCCTGACTGGTCACCTGTATAGAGCCTGTCGTTTTAAAATCCACTACCTTAAAACCGCGGCGCTGCAGTTGGTGGATAAACCCTTCTGACACAGAGTTACCCAGCCAGTTAGTCGCGTCCATATTCTGCAGGTCGACAAAAGAAGCCACGGCAACCGGTGTCCGCGACGATACACTTGTGTTCGACGCCACCAACTCTTCCGTTAAGCTCTCTACAAAGTAATCCATGGTATGGCGAGGACTCTCCATCAGCATAAACTTGCTGCCTGAGTACGACTCTTTACCGTTATAGATTGGTGAGTAGGCACAAGCGGTCAGCGTTAACACTGACGCCATCAGTAGCCACTTTTTCATTTCACACTCTCCAAAAGTTATTAATTGGGTCAATTGTGGCAACCTTGATTAAGGTTGGAACAATCTTTGCTTTTCTCATTCTGTCCTAAATAAGAAAGCCCGCTCCAATATTCGCTAGAAAATAGTAAGCAAATATTGTTCCACATTTGGAAAGGTTGTATGAAAAAAATCGTTTCTTCTTTAATTTCAACAGTATTACTGACATTGAGTGCCAGTAATGCCTATGCCGAGTGGTATGAAGTCACGGGTACGTCGACCATTGTCTCCTCCGAAAAGGCGGCAAGGATCTACGCGCTTGAAGATGCCGTATACAAAGCGGTCGACTTCTCCGGTGCCGACATCGGCAGCCTATCGACACTGGCGCCAATGCTTGAAGACGACCGGACACAGTACCAGTTCATCGACTCTGAGGTTCGACATATCGTCATTGACGATAAATACGTCAGCGGCAATCAAATGGTGGTAAAAGCCCGTATCGACATCTACCCAACGGCAAAGGCTTGCCATAACGAGCAATATAAGAAGACAATCGGCGTTGCCATGTTTGACATTGTTGACCCGCAACAAGCGGTAATGGGACAGATCTATAAGCTGGGTGAAGATTACAGCGCCGTCATCGATAAGCAGCTTGCCGCCCGCTCTTACAGCTTTGTCTCTGCCGGCACCACACGTTACGAGATCAACAAGCGCCAGCCGGAGCGAATCAAGATGATCGCCGATGATCTTGGCGCGCAGTACATTGTCACTGGCGAAATTAAAGATCTTACGGCAACCATCGAGACTGGCGGGTTACTAAGAGACGATCGCATCAACCGCCAATTCGCCATGGACATGGCTATCTTTGATGGCAAAACCGGCCACGAGATCTTCCAGCATACCTATCGAGAAATTGCCCAATGGCCATTTGCGAAAACCAGTAAAGTCGATACCAAGAGCGCTCGTTTCTGGACATCAACCTATGGGGAAATGATGCAGCGTGTCAGCCGCAATATCATGCTCGACTTGGAAGCAGAAATTTCCTGCAAGATGACCCTACCTGAAGTAGTGGCCACCTACGGCAACAAAGTGACCATCGATCTTGGCCGCGTACATGGCGTACAAGCCGGCGACAAACTTCGCCTATGGCACACTGGTTCCTTCATTGACCAAAACGGCCTGCCACGCAACAAAGTCAGTCGCAGCGACATTACCTTAACCGTCTCTCGTGTCTACGAGCGTGACGCGGAAGCGACGGTTGATCAACCAACGTTAGCCAACAGTATTCAGATTGGCGACGTAATGCACAAACAGAACTAATAGTACGAATACAGGCTTAACTTATTCATATAATTGAGTAATATAAGTCCTAAGCTCCCGTGGCACAGCTGGATAGCGCGGCCCCCTCCTAAGGGGCAGGTCACAGGTTCGAATCCTGTCGGGAGCGCCATATTTTCCAATTATCGCATGTCGGAGCAGCAAAGCGTATCGGGGTTGATTTAAGCCATAACTTGTCGCATATAAAACTCGATTAATGTTTTGATTCTATGGAAGCGCCTAATGACACTGAATACCTCTTTAGCAGCGAACATAGCTAGTATGACTGTCGCTCAACGAAAAGCTAAGATTACGAGTATGGCTGCTTTAAATGGCTCAGAGTCTGCTATTGAAGCCGCTGAAAAAATTTCTAAGGCAATCAATACATTCATATCTGATTACTTTGCTCTTCGTATTAAAGCCGATAGACAAGGCAAAAATGTTCTTGCATCCAATGACACACAAAGCGCTGCAATCCGTGTTCAAAATCGATAACTTTCGACCGATCGCAGTTAAAGCTATAAACGATACTAAAGCCAAAGTCACAAACCCAGAAACTAAACCAAAAAACATTTACGAGTTGGCAGGAGCTGCAACGCTTGCTAGCGCCAACAATATCACTCGAAACCTAAGTACTAAAATGGGGCTTCTTTGGGAAAGAGTAGCGAGTATTAGCCCTTACGCAATTAATACCGAGTCAGAATTTGGTTTAAAGATAAAAGGCATCGACCTTATTTCACTCAATATTTCAACTGGGCGCGTTGAGTACCAGCAACTTAAGACTAAACATGACACTTTGACAGGGTCACAAAGGGAAAGAAGTGTAGAAGAGCTATCCATACATGAGTTCCTCGTTTCTGTTGTTGTTTTAGCCTTGGTTCCTGGACGTTCAAGCATAAAGATATTCCTAGAACTTCGGGGAAAGGATTTTGGTCTATTATTGGCATAAATAATACTGTTTTCGAAGAAGAAGTAATTAAACTTATCAATGACCTAGATAGCACATTTTCAGGACGTGATGCATTGAAAGACGCTGAAGAAGTCATTGAAGGTGCACAATAAAAGGACATATACGCACTGCTAAAAATGCATACACCCATAGAAAGTTCATTGTGTACAACTCTACTAATAAACCCGATTTAATTCACAAAACACTGTTTTCCCTTGTTCAGTTCTCAAATTCTTACCTACGCTGATAAAAAGGCCAATAGATGAGATGATTTTTGCAGATTGAGCGATTTAACGACACAGTAAATAAGATATACGCAGCGGCTATTGATCAAAATGAGATGAGTAACGCAGCGCTGTCAATACAGTCAATGATCGGAGGGCACTCAGTGAGCCTTGTTGTGGAAGACACATTGAGTTCTAGCTTTCGTTATTCATTTACTAATGGCGTAACCACGGAGCAAACCCAAGACTACATAGAAAATGTGCTTGGAGAAGATGAGCTTACCTCATTTTACGAAAACCAAAAAGTTGGCAACAGTTGGTTATCACAAGATATATGGAATTTGAGCACACTAGAGGACTTTTCGGCTTATCAAAAGTTTTATCACAAGATTGGCTGGACATATTTTACCGCTGGGCTGTTCTATCAGTCTGACGCCGCTCGGGGGTACATATCAGTTACACGCTCAAAATATGATGCTTTGTTTACTCAACAACAACGGAAAGATCTGCAATTATTTCTTCCTCACTTACATCGTTCGCTACTCATTAATCTCACTCTACTAGAACGAGAGTCGACCATTTTTGCGTATCAAGAAGGATTAGATCATCTATCGGCAGGAGTCGTGATGTTTTCGGCGAACGGAAATATTTTATTTGCCAATAAAGCTTCGATGAATTACCTCGCAAGGTCTCAATTACTCAACGCTGAGTTTCCACTACAGCTACCCACCCCTAAAGACAGTAAGCGTTTGCATAGTGAAGTCATGCGTATTCTTAATAGTTCTGCATATTGCCCTAGTGCCTATATTCGATTCGTCGACAAAGGTGCTTCATACACAGCTGTCTGTGTACCATGGAATCGACACTTTACTGAGCACACTTGGCTAGGCTCTGACTCTCGCTGTATGGTGTTTTTTCTTACTCAAGACTGTATCCCCTTCACCGAGCATTACTTGAAATCAGCTTTTGACCTTTCTCATGCAGAGGCAAACCTTGTTAACGTACTTTGCAAAGGTCTGTCGCCTAAAGAAGCTTCCCAACAACTATTTGTCTCTGAGGCTACCGTACGCTTTCATATTCGCAATATTCTATACAAAACCGAGAGTCACTCACTCAACGGAGCACTCACTAAAATTCTACAAACATTAACTATTCGATTGGTTTGAACAACTTAATTCAAAGTAGGACGAGAGGCCCGATAAAGTGTTTGTTCTCGCCCTGTAAAACACCAATGTTGATTCGATCCAATGCAAAATCTCATTCTCAAGCGTATTAACTCAGAGATTGCTTTTCTACTAAATTCCGTCACCATTAACACCATCAAAAGCACCACATAAGAAAAACAATGAAATCATTACCATGGAACGCCTGGTTACTTGCGCTAGTGCAGCCTTTTGTCCTGTCAGTTGGCGCATTGAATGTGTTTTTAGGCGGGATTGTCGGCGCGCAGCTTCATTCTGATCCTACGTTCGCGACCTTGCCAGTCACTGCATTGATTGTCGGCGTATCGCTGAATGTTTTTCCCGCAGCTCGAATCCAAAAAAAGCTTGGCAGAAAACGAGCCTTTGTTTTAGCCGCTATCGTAAGTAGTGCCAGTGCTTTGGGTGCAGCTTGGAGTATCGAGGTTGGCAGCTTTTGGGGGTTCTGCGCCAGTGCATTCTTACTTGGTACTCAATTGGCGTATGTGGGTCAGTATCGTTTTGCTGCCATTGAAAGCTGTGAAAGTCCCGCTCAACACCCAAGTGTTATTAGCTTAGTCTTAGTCGGTGGCATCGCTGCGGCATGGGTTGGGCCTGAGCTACTGAATATAGGTCAGTCTATTACCCTATTCGATGCTGAATATGCTCGAGCCTATGCCGCTCTTGGCATTCTAGAGTTGATTGGCGCCGCTATTCTTGCTTTAGCAATGAAGCCGCTGAATGTTCAGGAGAACACAACAGAAGCGGGGGACGCTAGAACTTTGTCAGTATTATTTCAGCAGCCCATGCTGTGGCTGGCGATAGGCTCTGGCCTCACTGCATACGCGGTGATGGCTTTTCTTATGACGGCCACCCCACTGGCAATGTCGGGACACGGGCACGATATTCAAAGTGCCAAGTGGGTTATCCAAAGTCATGTTATGGCGATGTACCTTCCCTCACTCGTCACCCCTCTCATCATTAAGCGTATTGGTGTCTATAGGCTCATCACTCTCGGCTGTGTGGTCTTTCTTGCTTGTATCGCAGTTGCACTACTGGGTCACTCTGTTCATCACTATTGGTGGGCTCTGGTTGCGCTTGGGGTTGGCTGGAACTTTCTGTTTATTGGTGGCACCTCTCTATTGCCGCAAACCTATAAACCGAGTGAGCGCTTTAAAGTGCAAGCAGTAAACGATTTTTCAATCACGGCCTTTCAAGCCTCTGGTTCGCTAGGCGCTGGGATCGTACTCTTTACTCAAGGCTGGACATGGATGCTACTTGCCTCGCTATTCCCGGTAAGCTTGTTGCTGTTGCTCAACTTGGTGATGAAGAAACAGCAATAGGTTGGCAAACGAGTATCTATATACGCAGTCAAACTCGCATCACCCAATCAAGTCATTATTTAAAATAGAATTAGACCGTACAAAGCACCTATTCTTGCGAAGAAGTACATAGGAGAATCACTTGACCAAAAAAATACGCTGGGGCATCGCTGGCCTGGGCAACATTGCCCATCGATTTGCAAAAGATCTAACTGCTCACGCTGAAAACGCAGAGCTTTTTGCAGTTGCAGCAAGAGACCTCAGCCGTGCCGAAGAGTTTTCTAAACAATATGGCTGCGAAACAAGCTATGGTTCTTACATTGAGCTCGCCAGCGATAGCAATATTGACGCTATCTATGTGGCGACTATCCATCCGTTTCACAAAGAACTAGTAGCGCTTTTTCTAAACAATGGAAAACATGTGCTGGTAGAAAAGCCCGCCCTCACTAATTTGGCTAACTGGGATGCGATGGCTGCGCTTGCGAAGAGCAATGGTCTGCTGCTCGCTGAAGCGATGAAAAGCGTGACATTTCCAGCGTATCGCGCAATGAAACAGTTTATCCTCGACAATAAGGTTGAAATTACCTCAGTTGAAGCGTCATTTGGCAACTGGCACGAGTACGACAGTACTTGGCATCTTTTTAACCCTAAGCTTTGTGGTGGCGCTACGTTAGATGTCGGCGTTTATGGTCTTTGGTTATACGCAGATTTATGTCTGCTTACTGGTTGCGCGATTGACATTCCAACTGTCGAGTACGTTCAAGACAATAAGCAAAGTGAAGTCGACGAGAACGCTTCCTTCTCATTTGATGGTCCGTTGAAAGGCCGCATTTGCGCCTCAATTACACGCGACCTGCCACGAAATGCCATTCTTCGAGGGCCAGAGCTAGAAATCGTTATGCACGAGAAATGGTGGAGTTCATCGACAATAGACATAACCTACCAGGGTAAATTGACCCAAATCGCTATGCCAATCAAAGGTGGCGGATTTGCCAACGAAATCGAGCACTTCTCATCGCTACTACAAAACAATGTCCACCACTCGGACATCCTAAGCCATGAAACAAGTAGACATGTCATTCGTGTTATGGAGACCTGTTTGATCCGTGGCGGTTATGCTGGTTTAGTTCAAAGCTCTCAATAAGTAATACATCATTACTTTGATTTTCATCCGCTTGTTTCCTATAGATATCTCTATGCCCAAAAACAAAACGCATAGCCATCAAGGAGAAACAGCGGATGTACTCCCATCAAATCTCAGATTCACTCCAGAGCCAATACTCCGCTAAGTCAGCGCTTGTCCAGCGTCGTAAGGCAACGCAGCATAGTAAGCCGTTACAAGACAACCGCTCTACCAAGATCACGCAATTACAAGCCAACGTATTGCAGCTAGCAGGCGGGAACAATGCTTATAAAGCAGGTGAAGGCGCGTATTGGCACATTCATTATGATCATGTGAAGTTTGGCGGCTTGGCAGAAACTCGCATCAACTTCAATAGCCAAAAAAAGAAAAGGACAAGGAACCAAGTATTGCGACAAATGCACAAAATGAGGAATGTACCCCCTCGAAGTAAAGAAGGTGCTCAGACGTATCGTGCATGTCGAGAGTACATTCTTAAGAATGGCATTTAAAGTGAATACTGCCGCTAGTTTTTATAGGGGGAAATTTGGCTAACGTTATCCAAGAATGTAACCGTGAGCTCAATAAAGTTGTCCACTATTACCCTGAGGAAGCGCGCAATGGTGTTGATTGCCTAATGGCGCAGCTATTGTGCTGCGAAATATTTCTGATCCAATATCCAATCCTTAACCATTTTAGAGGCAAAAGTTCGCCTTGGTATCATGTACAGAACTTGCGTCATGCGCTGCTAACTAGCCCTCATCAAGGCACTATAAAGTGTTATGAAGAGCCGATATTCCAAGGCTGGTC
The DNA here is from genome assembly GCA_000755425.1 of Vibrio maritimus. GTDB lineage: Bacteria > Pseudomonadota > Gammaproteobacteria > Enterobacterales > Vibrionaceae > Vibrio > Vibrio maritimus_A. Next base: position 567,228 of record BBMT01000002.1, on the reverse strand, counting down.
GATGGCTAAAATTGATGACGCCCGAGTCTATGAAAAACCAATTCCAGACAGAGTGCGAAAAGCCTATATCGACTATCAGGTTTTCTTGAGCAGCGCAGGCCTTAAGGTAGCAAAGCACCAATTACCACTAATCTTAGTTTTAAAGCCATTCAACCAACAAATGTCCTGTTTCCAACGTCCCTTTAACCATGTCCCACCGCTCACATAGCAACAACTTGAGCGTGCAAAAAACTTCTGAACCTGAATACGCTTTGTGTTAGGATGCCCGACCATTTTATGATGTAGGTCACATTTTTAATTTCATGGCCACATTTAAATCCACAGCGCGATAGATAAACAGCGCTCCGTGAACAGTGATAATTTAATGTCAAATTCCAATACGGTTGAGGCTTGCTCAGCCGCATCGATATCAGCGTACGATGCGATTCATCCACCTGAACGCATCAAGAGCCTTGCTGAAAAACTAGAAATGAACAACCCTGTATTCTGGCTCAGCGGCTCTTTCCTAACACTCTTTGTCCTCCTTGCATTGACTCACCCCATCGCCCTCTCCAACGCCGTAAACTCCGGCTTTGATCTCGCTACTCGTTATTTTGGTGCCTTTTGGCAACTGCTTTTACTGGCTAACTTCGTTATTGGTCTTGCGCTTTGTTTTGGTCGCACTGGTGATGTAAGGCTTGGTGGAATGGCACGCCCGGATGTTGAGAGTTTCAAGTGGATGTCAATTGTGCTCTGTACTTTGCTCGCAGGTGGCGGCGTCTTTTGGGCGGCAGCTGAGCCTATAGCCACTACTTATCTCCGCCACCGCTATTCGGTTCTTCTTCACCAGAAACCAACGCCATCAACGCACTGTCACAATCATTTGTGCACTGGGGCTTTCTCGCATGGGCAGTCCTTGGAGGATTATCGTCAATCGTGCTAATGCATTTGCATTACGACAAAGGCCTGCCACTGAAACCTCGTACCCTGCTCTATCCATTGCTCGGAAAGCGCGCTATCGAGGGTTGGGTTGGCAATACTATTGATGCCCTTAGTATCATCGCGGTTGCCGCGGGTACCATTGGCCCGATCGGTTTTCTTGGCCTCCAGATCAGTTATGCGATGCAAGCACTGTTTGGCGTTCCAGACACTTTTGCCACTCAGGCTACTGTGGTCATCATAGCTATGCTCTTTTATACCTTGTCTGCACTAAGCGGTGTAAATCGCGGAATTCAATTGGTCAGCCGCTACAATATCATTCTGGCTGCTGCACTTATCTTTTTCATCTTAATTGCAGGCCCTACTCGCTTTATTGTCGACAGCTACGTTCAAGGTCTTGGTACCATGATCGACCAATTTGTACCAATGGCGATGTATCGCGGTGATACTCAATGGCTAGGTTGGTGGACTGTGTTCTTCTGGGGCTGGTTTATTGGTTATGCACCAATGATGGCCATTTTTATCGCACGTATTTCACGTGGCCGTACCATAAGGCAGTTAATTCTCTCCATAAGCATTGCAGCTCCATTAGTGACGTGCTTTTGGTTTACCATCGTGGGTGGTTCTGGATTGGCCTTTGAGCTAGCAACACCTGGCATCATAAAAGCCGGTTTTGAAGGGTTCAATATGCCAGGTGCGCTACTGGCAATCACTATGCAGCTTCCCTTCCCGATGCTGATTTCAATCCTATTCTTAATTCTAACCACCACTTTCATTGTAACGACTGGTGACTCCATGACCTACACCATCACTATGGTGATTTCCGGCGACAAAGAGCCGAATGCTCTGATCCGCGCTTTCTGGGGAGTAATTATGGGCGCGGTGGCGATCGTGTTGATTTCAATGGGCAGTGGTGGCATTTCTGCATTGCAATCTTTCATTGTGATTACTGCGGTACCAGCGTCGTTCATTATCGCCCCAAGTCTTTGGTATGCGCCAAAAATCGCTAATAGCATGGCGAAGGCACAAGGCTTATAAATCACGAAGCCGACCTAAAAGGTCGGCTTACTTTTTGTCATTAACGTTGAAACCAAACCTCTCAACTGCGGTGGGCTATTTGGTTTCTAATCCAATCACAGTTTGTTGATTATCTAGTGTAAGGTGAAGGGTTCCAATCCCTTTCGACTGTGCTCGATTTTGGGTATTAACAACTTCTGGTGCTAACTTCACCATTGAACCACTGCTCATTTTTATCAAATAAGCTGTGTCGTTAACGTACACACTATTCCCAATAGCTGGAAAGTGGAGCACGGCGAACTCTTGTTTATAGTCCTCGTAGATCGAAAAACAGCGTTTAGCATCAGACTGACATTCTGCTATCTCTGCTGGTACCGTAGTGCGGTATTTATCTGTTGTATCGCGCAAAATATAAATGTACTGCGCTTGATTATGTGGCTGTCCGTAGAAGTGGTCATCATCTTGGCAATAGAGCCGAGCCAACTCCCCTTTGTTCGAGTGAGATACGGTCAAGTATTTATCGACGGTGTGGTGGGTTAACGTATTCTCATTAATCCAAGGGACATCGTAGCCACGATGATCCATTTCTAATAGCAAATATGGCGCTTCCATACTGCCATTTAACGCATCAATAAAAGTGTATTGGTAGTTGCCGTTTTGAGCCTGATACTCTTGAGCAGCGCCTTTAGAATAGCTTTCACTCAATATGAGCATGGTGTCTGGCTTTTGCTCAGCGACTTCCAGTTCAAGCTTATTCACACTCCCGTATCGATAGGTTGTAATGCCATCGCTTGCCTTGCAAAAGCTGACCGATTTTCCGTTTCTTAATTCACAGCCAGCAACACGCCGCTCCTCGGTCATACATAAATCGTTTGATTGCACCATGGTTGAAAATACACAAAGCGCGGCAGTTCCTAAGTATTTCAATACAGCTTCCCTATCGTGAACATCCACATATCGTGCGCGAAGTTTATCGATTTAGATTCATCAAGCCAAATAAGCGGTTGGGCTTTGTGAACAGATGATACAAAAAACCGACCTCTTGGGTCGGTTTAAATCACTCTCAATGAAAACTACTTCCTGAGCGCCTCTGACATCGTTTTCGTCAGCTCCCCTTTGTTATCTCCCGACAACTCCCACACAAATAAACCTGCGTGTTTGTTCTGTTTCACCCAATCAGCTTTGGCTTTAATGGATTTCGCGTTGTCATAGCTAATGAAGACCTGTTTTTCCGCGTTCCAAAGATAGGGAGCATGAGCATTTTCATCGTAACCTTCCACATACCCTTCTTTACTGGTGTAATTACGTACTAAATCCCAGAACTGAAATGAAGCAGGCTCCATAGTGCCAAAAGATGCACCTTTCGCTGAGGTAAACTCAGTCGGTAGGTTTTTGCCATCAAAGTTCTTAGTGCCTTCCCAGCCACGACCATAAAACGCAGCGCCTACGACAATTTTATCTGCAGGCATACCAAGGTCGAGCATTTGCTTAATGAAAGCATCCGTGCCCATTCCCCACCAGCCGTTCTCAGTAGCAAATAAGTTGGTTAAGTGCCCTGTTTGCGTGCCCCAGCCGCCCAAATAGTCATACGTCATCGCAAACATCAAATCGATGTCTTTGGATACTTCTGGCCAGTCGATGCTGGTGGCCTTAAACCCAACTCCAACAGCCGTGCCAAGCTGATAGTCTTTACCTGTTTTGCTGCTTAGCGCGTCCATATTTTGACGCAGCTCTTTGACCAGCAGCGTAAACGCTTGTTTTTCCGAGAGCTTGATTTCATCACTCAATTTGGTTTCTGGATTCCACGGCGACGTAGTCAAGCCACCACCACCTGGATATTCCCAATCCAGATCAATGCCATCAAAAAAGTCATATTTGGCAATCAGTTCAACAGCGGTTTTAGCGAACCATTTTACGTTCTCGGGATCTTTTGCCATGGCATGAAACGGTTCTGACATGGTCCATCCCCCAAAGGACGGTAGAATTTTCAGTTCTGGGTGACTCTGTTTAAGTTGGGCGAACTGAGCAAAGTGCCCTGATAATTAACCTCAACATCGACATCACCAAAGTCCACTTCCAATGCTGACGCTTGGTCGACAATGACTGCGGTATAAGGTTTTTTACCTTCACACGCTTTTGCAATTTGCTGCTGCACTGCAGCAGAAGCTGCAGTATGAGGACCGCACATACTCAAAAAGGCGTAAATAACATGGGTGAGCTGGTCGGCGGGAATATCTTGAACCTTGTAAGGGTTTCGTTGGTCTTGGTATTGCCAATCGGCAAAATAGCCAGCGACCACTTTGTCATTGGCGAAGGCGCTAGGCAGTGATACCCCCAGCGCTGCGGCCAAAGCTAAGTATTGGGCTTTCTTCATGTTTATCCTCTCTTATTACTGGAACTAGTTGTTTTTACATAACAATTATTGACAGTAATAAGAGGGTTCGCCGCGCCTAGATCTTAAAATAAAGCTAATTTTGTCAATAGGTTGAGTTATTCTCGAGTGACCTATCAATGATATAGACAAAGTCCTGCAACTAGTTTTTCCAAACGTAAACCCACTCGCAAAAAATTACTCTCTATGAGTCATATCGTGATGTCGCACGGCACAGCGACATAATGATCCCAAAACACACTCCCTGAGTGATCATTGCGGTACCACCATAGCTAAAAAACGGCAGCGGGCTGCCCATGACAGGCAATAGACCACTGACCATGCCAGTATTGATAAACGCATACAAAAAGAAGCTGAGTGCTAGTGCACCGCACACCAGACGGCTATAAGCATGATGACAATGGCAAGCGAGCCACAAGGCTCTCAGCGTAATAAACAGATAAAGCGACAGAAGCAAAACACAGCCAACAAACCCCCACTCTTCTGCGAACGCAGAGAAAATGAAGTCAGTGTGACTTTCTGGAATAAAGCCCAACGAGCTTTGAGTGGCGTTCGTCCAGCCCTTCCCTGTCACCCCACCTGAACCAATAGCAATATGGGACTGGATAATTTGATACCCCGAACCGAGTGGATCGCTTTGCGGATTCAAGAACTGCAAAATGCGTTTCTTTTGATACGTTTCTATCACAAAGAACCATAGCAATGGCGCAGAGGTTGCCACTAGAGCGACAAAGCCTCCGATGATCTTCCAGCTCATCCCAGCAAAATAGAGCACAAACAGCATGTAAATCACGCCAAAGATTGCCCCATCCAGGTCTGGTTGAATAAAAATAAGGCCTGCAGGAATAGCAGTCATCAAAATAGCCGCAATCAGTCGCAAGCCACTTGGTCTAGTACCTTCCCTTTGAATAAACCAGGCCACCATCATTGGAATAGCTAGCTTTACCAACTCTGAAGGCTGAAAGCGAACCCCAGCAATACTGAGCCAGCGCTGAGAGCCATTGCTGCTGTCTCCTGCCAGCACCACGCCGATTAACAGGATAATAGTGAGTAAGTAAAGATGCGGTGAAAAACGTCGATACTGTTTCGCTGGAATTGAAGCCATGATCAGCACGCAAGTCAGTGCAATCCCACACCGCATCAAGTGATTAGTCATCATTGCTTCGCTGTAGCCACTGGCACTCCAAATGGTCAGCGAGCCAAGCATCATGATCGAGATAATAGCCAGCAAGATACTAAGGTCGAGCTGAGGAGTCTTAAGATTTTTCAACATGGGATTCTAAACGGAGGCGCTGCTAACGCCCCCTAGTTTTAACTATGGAAATAGGTATGTCTTAAAGCTTGTTGAGGCGACGTTTCTTGTCACCGATAAGCCTGCGCAGACGCCAAGTAGCAAAGGTGAAGATCGCCGCGCAGAGCGTCGCGACAGGCGCTGCCATCAACACCATGGTGGCAAAACGGCTAATAGGTTCAGGTAGAGATGGTAAGAGGAATCCTACACTGGCCAGCAAGGCGATCCACAAGCTGGCACTGAACCAAGCAAAGTAGTGGAAGCGCTGCACTTCATGCAGTCGAATACCCATCACCATCGGCACCAGGCAGCGAACACCGGGGGCAAAGCGAGCCATGAACAGAGCAATAAGCCCATGGCGACCCAAAAGGTTATCCACCATCTTCATGTTGCTCTCGGGAACTTTATTTACCCAGCCTTGGACGACAGGCAGACGGTTTAACCAGCGCCCTTGTAAATACGCAAGCCAGCTGCCCACGGAAGCGGCAATGATAAGCAGCGCAAACGCAAGAAATGGATTGAGCACACCCACCGCCGACAAGGTACCTACCAACACCACTACGCTATCGCATGGCAAAGGTGCAGCCGGCAAAAAGCTGCTTTCTAGAAAAATAAACAAAGAGACCAAAACATAGATCAGTACGGCACTGCCAGGCGACAGCAGTGCGTCGAAGTCTTGATGCCATATGGCAATCAACACCTCTTGAGTCGCATCAAACATAGACACTCCAAAAGCTTAACGAAATGAGGAAGTTAAATCTTTTGAATCGAGACTAACGCGAGTGGATAAAACGAAATTGTAGGTTGGACTCTTGCCAGCCACCGAGCCGAGGATTGGCAAAGGCGAGATAGCTGCTTGGGAAGTTGCGTCTTGACTGCGAAAGCACAAACCATGAGGTCAGTGAAAACGCGACGATCAACCAAGGTAAGGGATCGCTCGGTCGGAACTGAGCTTTGTGTGAAGGTACTCGCCATGTAGAAGGACGTAAAAGTTGATTCTCATTAGCGAGGTCGGCGCCCGCTCTGGATTTACTACTGCAGGCTGATAGGAATACCTCGTCTCACTAATAGACTCAGCGACGCTGCTCAAAAGCAACATCGTTAGCAAAGTCAGCAGTAATGGGAAGAAGTTAATCGTTCGCTTCACACAGAAAGCCTAGTAGTGGGATCTGCTTATATGTACTGCTAAGCGCTCAAAAAAGCAATGAGAAAATAACGACGCTTAACTGGCTTAGAACTCTCGATTCATCTTCGATAAGCAGGAGATAAGCAAAGCCTCTTGCCCCTCATCAAAATGGCGGGTGATGTCTTTGACCAAACTCAGGTGCAATTGGTTGTGATGACGATGAATCGCTTCCCCCTCTTCCGTCAAACCCACCACAATCGCGCGGCGATCATTAGGGTGTGAGAAACGCTCAATCAAGTTTGCGGCAACCAGCTTATCAACCTGTACCGTTAGAGTTCCTGTCGTGATCCCCAACTTGTCAGCAAGCTCCTTCATTCGCATTGCACCATGAACACCCAAAACCTCTATGGTGTGTACTTGCGCCAATGAATATCCCGTCTCTTTAACAACGGACTGCTCCCAAGATGACATCTTGTCGTAAAACTCGGTCAATAGCTGGTTTAGCGTTTCTAGATTCTGCATTAAGTCGAACGTACTTCTAGTGTGAGATGGCTAATCTTATCAAACTTACTGAGTTTTTGTTTATACGCCTGCAAAGAAAGCGGGTCTTTAGACACTAAGGTAATGGCCGCAGCATAATGATGACCGCTCACTCTCCACATGTGCAAATCAACCACCTCTGCTGAGGGGGCAAGCTCATGACGAATCTCAGTTCGATACGTTTCCTCTACGCTCTCATCGAGCAAAATAGGGCTGGTCTGTTTTAAAAGGTTGAGCGTCCACCTACCAATAACCACAGCACCAACAATGCCCATAAATGCATCGAGCCAATTCCAACCATAGAGCTTCCCAAGAATCAAAGCGCCAATAGCTAGCAAGGAGGTCAGTGCATCCGCTAAAACATGCATGTAGGCAGCGCTTAAATTGTGGTCATGATGATGGTGCGAATGTCCGTACTTATGTGAATGGTCATGATGATGATCGCCAAGCAAAAACATACTCGCGACATTCACAGCAAGCCCTATAAAGCCACGACAATCGCCTCATTAAAATGAATCGGCTGTGGATTGAACAATCGATGCACCGATTCGACGATCATCATAAGCGCCACAATACCCAGAGCAATGGCACTGGTATACCCCCCGAGCACGCTGACCTTACCTGTGCCAAAGGAAAACCGCTCATTGTCCTCATGTTTCTTAGCATAGCGATAGGCAAATAGCGTGATACAGAAAGCAGCGGCGTGCGTGCATGTGCCACCCGTCAGCCAAGAGTGCCATGGAGCCGTAAAAGGTTCCGGCCAGTATCTCGACGACCATAGTGGTCACAGTTAGCAGCAGCACATAGAGCGTTCGCTTTTCACCTTGGTGATTATGACTAGAGAAGTTATGTGAGTGAGGGGCGGATTCAAAAGGCATTAGGCACACTTTGTTTGATTATCAAAATACTTGACTGTCAATTTAGTTTGATTATCAAACAAAGTCAAAAGTTTAGGCGCCTAGATCCTGATAATCTTTGAAATTCGACTCAATCCAAAGGCATTGATAGGAATAAACTATCAACTAAATAGGAGTAATTTACTTCTGTTACTGAGAATTATTATCAATAATAACCTCATCAACACAGATTAACGTTCATGAGGGTAACGTAATGATCAAGACACTCACTTTTGCAGGTATCCACTTCTCTATCGCAACCATGGTTGCGTTTGCTCTGACTGGAGACTTCTTGCTTGGTAGTCTGGTCGCCATGGTAGAGCCGACTATCAACACCGGCGCGTTTTATCTTCATGAGAAGCTTTGGCAAAAACTGCCTTACCTAAAACGCCGTGAGTCAAAGACTCAAGTGAAAACGGCAAGCTTTGCTGTCATTCACTTTAGCGTCGCGTTTAGTGTTACTTACCTACTGACTGGCGATGCCTTTATTGGCGGTCTAATGGCAACGATTGAACCCGCTATTAACTCGGTTGCTTACTTCTTCCATGAGCGTGTATGGCAACGCAACAAACACAACGTGGCACCACTTAGCATCACTAAAGCGGTAGCGGCATAACTCGCAAAATCCTCACTATCCAATGTGTCAGCACGCTCCTATCAAAAGTGCTGACATATTGGACAACGCATCACGAGCAAATCCAATAGGGGTCAAGTCTTGCGTTTTGCCTTTCAAAGTTGATCCTTTATAGTAGAACGTTCATAAACTTATGAGACGACCCACACCGTTATGAGCAGACCACTACGAATCGAATATCCAGGCGCCCTCTATTATGTGAACTCGAAAGGCAACGACGGACAGTCTGTTTTTCAAGATCGTGAAGATTTTGAGCTGTTTCTTCAAGTGCTCGATCACACCGCAACGCGCTACAACTGGGTGATTCATAGTTACTGCTTGATGAAGAATCAATATCACCTGCTGCTTGAAACGCCAGATGGCAACTTAAGTATCGGCATGCGCCAGCTTAACGGCGTCTACACACAGCGATTTAATCAAAAACATGGTCGCAGTGGGCACCTATACCAAGGTCGTTTTAAGTCGATTCTTGTACAGAGAGACACACACTTCCTCGATGTCAGTCGCGACATTTTGCTCAGCCCAGTGAAAGCGAATATGGTCGTCGATCCAGAAAGTTATCCGTGGAGCAGTTGGGGCTACCTCAACGGCAGCAAAACAGCACCAGCATGGTTTGTCAGTAAGCCCACACTCGAATCATTTGGCACAGATCGCGCGCAAGCACTAGGCCACTACAAGCAGTTTGTTCTCGAAGGGAAAGAGTGCAACCCTTGGCAGCATCTAAAGCGTCAAATTTTCTTGGGCGATGAGGCCTTTATTCAGCGCCACCTGACACAGCTTGCATCGCTTAACGGGGAACTTGGAGAGATCCCAAGCGCCCAAAGACGCGCAGCACCGCTTAGCCTGAAAGAATATGAGCAGAAAGCCCATAGCCGAGATGAAGCTATTTGCCTGGCCTTTCGTAGCGGCGGCTACACACAGAAACAGATCGGTGCCCACTTTGGCCTGCACTACTCACGCATCAGTCGAATTGTGTCTAAAGGGAAAGCTTAATAACCTCTACCTATCAGACATTTCTGCATTCGCCTTAACTTGCCTCTGAAACACAGTTAAGGCGAATGGTCATGACTGGCTATCTAGCCTCGCCTCCTTTTTGCCTGCAAGCCGTCATTGGCATTCGAGTTGATTTCCCGTCAATGGTGCAGTCCACCAAAAAGCCAATTTTTCCGCTACCTTGACCAGCAACGCTGGCATTTGAGAGCAAGAGTAGCGCTCCTATACCCGCTGCAATCATCCATTTCATAACGTGTCTCCTTACTTACAAAAGACACATTTAATTATGTATAAGAATGGCAATTTCGCCATGCGTGTCACCGCCTACGATTGGGTAAGGCTAGGTACAATCGGAAACGAATTGTGCGATACAGCTCACTTACGACATTTAACTATCTGAATAATTGAACAATTTGTGCATGTTGATGGAAGAGTAAGTTAGAATCGGCAAGCCTAATAGCAGAGAGTCGGCATTAAGACTGACCCAAAAGGCAAATCAGAGTAACAATAGCAGTAAGGTAAATAAATGAATCGAATCGTTCATGTACCCGCGCATTTTTGCGAAGTGGGGAAACATGAAGCTGTCGACTATAGCGATTCTCCCGTGTGGCGAAAAACGGGGTATTCGAAATCGGTAGTGGATAGTGTTCGTCTAGCAGAAGATCTGCAAAAAGCGGTCGCGACACTCAATCATGATGGCTTTGAAGTCGTCTCAATTACCCCAATCACGAGTGGAGACTACGATTACAAAGCGATTCTTGAGGCAGGTGGAAGAGGTGAAAATGGTTACGGTGGTTATGGCTACGGTTACGGCTTCAGTTATACCCAAGGACTGATAGTTACCGCCAAACGTATTCAAGGCGTCTAAAGCGAATTAAAAGGTTCTAAACGCGACTAAGTGTTTCTGCAGAGAAGATTGCATACCGAATTTTACATTCTGCCACGCTCTGCTGGTCGCGCTTTTTGAACAATGTGTTAACATCTTTGTATACCAATTCGCTCCTTTTCCGCATCCTATTAATTGGTAAAAAGGCCGACCGGGATCAGCACCCAGTCGGCCTTTTTGTTTGCTCATTCTTTATCAAGCAAACAGCATTAAGAAGCGGTCGCGTATTGCTCTAGCTCTTGATGTGTCGCGGTTGTCACGTACTGACCATCTAGGTAGAAATCAACGCTGTCTTGACCGCTAACGCCCACCAATGTGCGTGCTTTGCCCGCGTCATCCACAAATTCCATTTGCATGGTGCTGTCGTCAAGTTTCGATAGCTTCACCGGCGCTGTTGAGAACTTCTTACCCACTTTGTGGTTTACTTTAATGTAAGCCTCAGCCGGAGTATCAGCGACGGCTTTTTTCTTTGTGATAGGGTTCGTACCCGTCCAGAACTCAATAGAGTTAACAACAAATAGGTCGGCAGCCGCTGTGATCGCGTACACTGGTGACATCAAAGTGTAAAGACCTGCACGCGCGTAACGGTTATCGACACCTTTTAGGTTCACCTCGTACATGAGTGCACCTGTTGTCGCCATTTGGCCGATACAGCCTGTTAGCATAGTAGACATTAGCGCCGCAGCAATTGTTGTTTTGATCAGTTTCATCACTTAAACACCTATTGCCTGTCCACGTATTCAAAGACAAGCAAGTTGATTGAAATCATTAGAAAAACACCAGTCAATACCACTGACGTTTTCATTCTCACTACCAATAAATGGCGCGGGATTATAACTCCAATCAAACAGAGTGCTAGATAGGCAAAACGGGAAAAACCGAGGCGTTAACAAAGGCGATCAAATTCACCAATATCTGTACCAAACGAGGATAAAACTAACTTTTTATTCAATAAGTTACGTATAGGTCGTTTTGTAGGCCAGCTGATGTGATCACCAGCTGGTTACAAAAAAGCAAACTAGGCCAGCCTTTCCCTACAACAGCACCAAACTCGCCGTGCCTAAGAAGGCGAAAAAGCCGACGACATCAGTTACAGTGGTTAGGATAACCGAACCTGCCAGTGCTGGATCAAGGTCGAGTTTATCGAGGATTAATGGAATCAACACCCCAAACAAGGCTGCGGTGATTATATTAACGACGATCGCCAGAGCAATCGTGCCGCCAAGCAATGGCGATTGAAACCACAGTCCGGCTACGGCACCAATAATCAACGCCCAAAGCAGGCCGTTAATCGCGCCAATGCCAAGCTCATTTTTAATTAGCGCAAACCGGTTTCCTGACGTGATCTGATTAAGCGCCATAGAGCGCACCATTAAGGTCAAGGTTTGACTCCCTGCAATACCGCCCATGGAGGCCACGATAGGCATCAGAACCGCCAAAGCAACCACTTGCGCAATCACATCTTCAAACAGACCAATCGTTACAGAGGCAAGAATAGCCGTGAGCAAGTTAATACCAAGCCACACACCACGTTTTTGTGAGCTTTTAAGGATCGGCGCAAACAGGTCATCGCCTTCGTCCATACCAGTACCCGCCATAAGGCGTGTCTCATAGATTTCGCGCTGAGTACTTAACGCAAACTTCCAATCGATCTCGCCTAGCAATCGCTTACGCTCATCTAGAACAGGAAGCGAGGTAAACGCAGAGCGCTCCATCGCATCAACGGCCTCAGCAAGCTCTAGTGTGGCACTTAGCGTACTCACATGTTCCAGCACTAAGGACTTAATGCGAGTCGATGACTCTGCACCCACCAACTCAGCGTATTCGACCATACCACGAAAACGGTGCTGCTTATCAATGAGATAAACGTAACCCGATGGCTCATGGGTGTACTTATCCACCAGCACTTTGGCACGAGCGACGGAAATATTAAATGGCAGTGCCACCACTTTACGCTCAACCCAGCGACCTAGCTCTTCTTCTTGGTACTCATTCGCGAGATCGTAAAGTTCAAGCTCTGCTGGCTCTAGGAGGGAGATGGCTTCTTCGATGATCTCGTCTGGCAGTGAGTCAGCCCACTCAATCAAAGATAAGTTGTCGAGCTTTGCAAGGGTTAGCTTTAACTCGGTTTCTGATAGAGCATCGAGGATCGATACGCGCACTTCACCACGAGACTCGGTAAGGACATCAATGTGACTTTCGAGCGGCAGCTCGCGCCAAAGCCTGACCCTTTGCTCAATGGGAAATGCCTCTAGAATAAGCGCAATAGATGCGGCATCTAAACCTTGTTCAATATATTGATTGAGGATCTGTGGCTGCTGCGTGTCTTCGGCCTGTGAGATTTGATCGATGTGTATTGAGAGATCTTGAAATTCGCTCACTAAGGCTCCCTGAAACCATTCGCGTTAATAGAGTACCTTCTATCATAGCGAATAGGTCACAGAGCCACATTCATAATATTGATAAATATGAGCAATTGTTCATCGAACAACCATTTTGATTACTGATTTGCCCACTGAAAGACGATCTCGCCTTGAGTCATGGTTAGCGTTACTGCGCTTTCGGCAATCGCCTCCGGTGATAGCTGACGAATATCTTCTTCAACCACCACTAAGTCCGCCGACTTACCGACTGCGATTGAGCCCGTGAAGCCATCAATCCCTAAACTCTTCGCTGCATTTATGGTGTAGGCGTCAATAGCAGCATCAACCGATGGCAAACCCGTATCTTCCATCATGATGCTGTTCGCGATACCTACCAAAGGGTTAATGTCGTGAACATTCCAATCACTGCTAAGGGTTAAGTTCGCGCCGGTATCAAAAATCACGCGTAAATTCATAAGCCTGTGAGCACGAACAGCGCCTAAGAAGGCTTTTGCCCATGCGTGGTCTTGAAAGGCCACATAGTCTGAGCCCACCTGAAAGTCTGCTGTCACCGCAAGTTTTGAAAAGCGAGGAATATCTTGCTGATCGACCAACTCAACATGGGTCAAGGTGTACGGTTTGTCGCTGCCAACGTGACGTACATGCTCGATGGCATTGAGTGATTCATGCACCGCACCATCACCGATAGCGTGAATATGAGCGCTATAGCCGAGCCTATCCAAAGCGGTGAGCCAAGCTTTCATTTTGCCAGGCGGAATGTAATTGAGACCTTTTGGGTGATCGGGTAAATAGGTTTCTTTATAAGGCGCTAGCAGTTTGGCCGTGCCATTGATAATAATGCCGTCGCTGTACATCTTTACTTGATTGACGATTAGCTTATCACTTGGTGATGCCTCAGGAGTGTAAATGGACTCTAGGTACTCAAGCTGCTCTTTCATACCCTCATCAGGATAGATCCAAGGACGCAACAGCACACGTGACGTCAACGCTCCTTGCTCTCGAGCATGTTGCCATACTTCAAACCAACCTCTTTTCCAATAGAGCCTGCCGTCACCAATGGTGGTAATTCCGTGCTGTGCCGCAGCAGATAAACCATTGAGTAGTCCTTGATAGCTCTGCTCAAACTGTGCGTTTAAACTATTCCAAGCGATTTCCATCACCGCATCCCCAGCACTGTCGAGCAGCACGCCGTTGAGATTGCCTTGGACATCGCGCAGCAATGCGCCTCCTTGAGGACCAGAAGTACGCTCAGTAATGCCTGCCAGCTTTAACGCAGGTGAGTTCACCCACATCGAGTGTGAGGTCTGCTCCATTAAAATCACGGGACGGTGAGGGAAAACAGAATCAAGCAGCGCAATTGGAGATAGCTCACTACTCTCTTCCACTATCATTTCGAGAGAAAAACCATAGCCAAGTAACCATCCGTCAGAACTGGCTTGCTCACGACAGTATTCAAGGTATGGCCGAAGCTCAGAGAGACTTGCCGAGGCACTGAGTTCGCAATTACCACCCGCTTCAGAGGCGGCTTCAAAGACGTGATTGTGGTTATCGATAAATCCAGGAAGTAGGAACTGCTGTTCGAGATCGATGATTTTTACACTAGGGTCGACACTGGAAAGCAGTTCTTCGGCTATGCCTATTTGAGTTATCACTCCGTTCTCAATCGCTACGCTATTGGCTTTTGGGTGCTGATAGACAACAGCATTAACCAAAACCATATTTTGCGACGCAGCTAACGTCAAAGGATAAAACAATAAAAGCGGGCTCAGCAGCCAAGCTTTCACTCGACTAATTGCAGCTACCCACTGACTTCTAAGCTGTTTGTTTCTTTGCACGACACATAACCCAGATCAATAAGTAAAACCAAGAAATTCCCGATAAAAATACTTTAAAATTATAAGCTTAATTGAATAAGACAACAGAATTTTCCGCTATTCACTTTTATTTATAGAACTGTAACCATATACACGGCTTATATAAAACCTGAACCAAGATCACACAACAACGTTAGGTATATTTTCATGTGCAAGTGTAAACAGCGATCAGCGATCGTTCGAATCCGGCGCAATATATGGCAAAAGCTCTATGGTATCAAAGAGCTTTTCCGCTGCCGAGTTTGCGGGGAGGATCTGATCGTCCGTTAGTTTCCCCCGCTACCAATAACGCTGTCTGGGCTGAAACTCAGGCGGCGTTTTTTTTCTTAACGCACTTTGCATCCGCCCAAAGTTCCTTCCCAACATAATGCGTATTTGACTGTAGGTCTCATAGGCCAACAGCTTCCAGGCGGGCGCTGTCCAATATCGAGTGTACATGTGCTTCATCGCTGCGTTTACATCCGGAGACATACGTTTTACTTTGTTGGCGAGCATTTGAGCTGCCTCTAATGGATCTTCGCAGACCTCTGTTACCAATCCATACTTTAACGCTTCTTCCGCTGACACCTCTTGACCGCAGATAGAGATGAGCATCGCTCTGTCCTTAGGCATCACTTCACGCAGAGCAATAGAGCCAGCCATGTCCGATGTTAACCCCATCTTTGATTCCATAATGGATAGATTCGCATTTGGCGAGCAAATACGAAAATCAGCACCAAGCGCAATTTGCATCCCTGCGCCCCAGCAATAACCGTCGATTGCCGCAATGACAGGGACTGATAGTTTGCGCCAGTTACTGCTTACCTGTTGAGCCCGATTGGACTGACCCGGCCACCATTTGAACAGCAGTTTCGCCGCGTTGCTTTTATTGGTCATCATGGATTTAAAATCGAGACCCGAACTAAAGTTGTCCCCGGAACCCGTCATAATCACCGCTCTGAGCTGGCGATCTTTACGTAGCGCACGGCTCACGTGAATCAGCTCTTCGAACATCCCCATATCGACACCATTAAGCTTATCGGGGCGATTCAACGTCACAGTCACCACATCCTCAGTGCGGCTGACTTTGATCCTTTTATAGTCCATCGTTATTCCTTTATTTTGCTGGCTTTTTCATCAGTGTAGTGAGGGCTAGCAGAAGCGTTAGAATATTTACTCAATAATGAGAACCCCATCGTGTATAGCACTGGCCTCATTTACACATTGCGACAAAACCCCAACCGAATGTGATGTCTGACCAAAACTGACAATACAATCACTTATTTTTTCGATGTCGCTTACGTTATTGAGCTGTGTTACTTGTTTTGAGCATTTCGCATGATTGAATGAAAGCGTTAGATTGGATGAATAGGAAGTAGAATCCATGATTAAGGAAAATCAGCAAAAACCTCACCACAGCTCAACCACAGTGATCAAATATCAGGATAGCGATCCATGGTGGTTTAGTGTCTTATTAGTCGTATTTACCTACCTACTGTTAGCCTTTGTGCTCCCGGATCAATTGTCTAAGGGCGATCAAGATACCGCCGCCTTCATTGATACTGTCAGTCGTTTTGCACTCCCTATAGCGATGACATGGTGTATTCCTTCACTGGTAACACGAGCTAAACAACTTATCATTAGCAAAAGACAGTTCGCTTAAAAATTAGACATTTGTCACTTTTAACGGTGGATGCTTAATTCGTCCACCAAAAGTTTATTTTTTCACCTTATCGGCAGAACTTCTCAGGTTTACAAACAGTTAGCTCTAGCACGTTATACACCCTATAAAAATGTGAGTAAGATCACCTTGATCGTACTTTTTCATGGTGTTATCGTGGCTTTGATGACGAAAATGTGACCACAAAGGAGTGTGCTTTGCCGAATATTCAAGTGAGCCGTTGGCGTGTTGAATCTTGCCCTAAAGCATTAGAGCAAAAAATCATCTCAGCCGTCGCCTACAAGGAAATGAAGGGAACTATTTCTGATTTTGAGTTGTGTCAGATATTCGGAGAAACCGTTTGGAAGAGCGGTGAGGATTACCATACTCATGCAGTATCGGTGTTAATTAACGAAGCCGAAAAGTGCTGCAGAGTGATACCTAGACAGTTTGCTTAACTGTTTCAGTCGCATTAAAAAGGTCTACCTTAGGGTAGACCTTTTTTGTATCTGGCGTTATTGTCTCTGAAACAATTTAGCTTTGCGAATAAATCGTCTCTAGCGTCTCATCTTTACGCTTCCAGACATCATTGAGCCAATTGTGGAAACGGCGCTTAAATGCTTTGTCATTAAAGTAATCACCATTAAGATTTTCATCCATTTGGTAAACATCTATCTTGACCACTACTTTAGTGAGCTTACCTTTCAACAAATCCTTGAACGGATCGTCGCGGTTTTCTGGATACGCAAGTGTAATATCGACGACACCATCTAAAAGGTGATTCATTGCATTAAGTGTGAACGCAACGCCACCTGTTTTTGGCTTCAGCAAGTGTCTATAAGGCGTTTTAACCGTTGCCAACTTTTCTTCGCTGTAACGTGTACCTTCCACAAAGCTGATCATAGTGGTCGGTACATGTTCAAACTTCTTACACGCCTTACGAATCGCATTGAAATCGTCATTGCGACGCTCTGGGTTCTTTACAAGGTAAGCTTGCGAGTGCCTTTTCATGAATGGCATATCAAGTCCCCAGCACGCTAGGCCAACAAACGGGACATACAATAGGCTCTGCTTAAGCAAGAACTTACACATCGGCATTTTGTTTTTCATAACCGAGGTAATGATAACGATGTCCGCCCAACTGAGATGGTTAGACAGCAGCATGTACCACTGCTCTGGTGTTAAGTCGTCACCGCCTTCTACATCCCATTCAATATTGTTGTTCAGGTTAAGTAGCCACAAATTAATCGTTGCCCAAAGCCACATCTGCTTATTCGATAAGCTCGTCATCAGGGTCTTAACAGACGCGAGAGGTAGGGCTAATTTAATGATCGAGAATGTGCAAACCACGACAGCCGTGATAGCCGTATTGACCATGACAAGAAAAGAATTAATGAAAAGACGTAGATTGCTAAACATACCAATTGTTACAGGACGTAAAAGAGGCGGCAATCATAACAAGTTTTAACCAAACGTATAGTAAAGCTTTGTCATTCAGATATGGGTTTGTAAAAACCACCAAAATAAAAACTTTAATTACAATAACTTAGCAAGTTACCGAACAGCAGTCCTCCGACCAGAAATGAAGAAGCCTTGTGAATTCACAAGGCTATACAAGAACATTTTAAGCTAGCCAGCCAGCAAAATGCCCCACTAAGTACAAACAGAGCCCTGCCATGATACCGGCAACGATGTCATCAATCATGATACCCAGTCCGCCATGCATGCGCTTGTCGAGCCAGCCGATAGGCCAAGGTTTTACCATGTCAAAGAAGCGAAACAGCACAAAGCCTGTAATTAACCACTTCCAATCATCGGCGGGTAGTTTGAGAGCGGGTACAATGGCCATCGTGATCCAAAAGCCAGCAAACTCATCCCAAACGATTGAGCCATGATCATGCACGCCCATGTCTTGAGAAGTGACGTCGCAAATCTTGATGCCGATGATACAAGCGATAACCACGGCAATGAGGTAAACACTGAGCGGCAGCTGAACCAGTAACAGGTACAAAGGGATCGATGCGAGTGTTCCTATGGTGCCGGGGATGATCGGCGACAAACCGCTTCCAAAACCGGTTGCTAACAGGTGCCAAGGGTTTTTAAGTGAGATTAGGTCTAGAGGATTGCTCATTGATTTCCCTTAAAATGGTCAAAACCGTCGAGTTGCCAGTCCACTGGCGCATCGTCGTTGTGAAGCTCTAAATATTCGGTGCCGGTTAACTGCCCAATACAGGTAAACGGCGTGTTACTTAACGCCACCTCAAGTTGACCGCGATTGGCCTCTGGTACCGTAAAGCATAGCTCGTACTCTTCACCACTGGTCAGTGCATATTGTTGAGCAAGCTCGCAGCTACCGACAAATTGCTGCAGTTCTTTTGATATCGGAAGGGCTGCAACATTAAGTCTTGCGCCAACCTTAGAGCGTTTCAAAATGTGCCCTAAATCCGCCACTAGCCCATCAGAGATGTCGATGGCCGCTGAAGCGATGTCTCGCAACGCTATGCCTGCGAGCACTCGTGGCGTGGCTTCAAAGTGGCGTCGCTGCAATTCTTGGTTAAGGCTGCTATCGGCGCTGATGTTGTTCTCTAAAATCACATCAAGTCCTGCTTTGGCATCACCAAGTTTCCCGGTGACATAGACCCAGTCTCCTGACTGCGCACCATGCGAGTCAGCGCCTTACCTTCTGGTAGCGTACCTTGAACAGTGAGCGTAATGGTGAGAGGGCCTTTGGTGGTGTCGCCGCCAATGAGTTGAATACCATAGTAGTCGGCAAGCTTAAAAAACGCGTTGGAGAAACGCTCTAACCATGCTGTATCGATTTCAGGTAACGAAATACCCATAGAAACCCAAGCAGGGGAAGCGCCCATGGCCACTAAGTCACTGATGTTGGACGCGAGCGCTTTGTGGGCAATTTGCGCAGGATTGGCGTCGGCGAGAAAATGCGTGCCCGCCACTAAGGTGTCGGTACTAATGGCAATGTGAGAGCCAGCTGCAGGGGCGACAATCGCACAGTCGTCTCCTTGAGCGAGAATCACATCTTTGCGGTTTTGCTGCTTATGAGCAAAGTACTTATCGATTAAACTAAATTCACCAGACATCTTGTCGACTTGGCAACGAAAAGGTGAACAGAGTATATAAAAAGGCCAGCAAATTGCTGACCTTTTTACGAATAGACAAACGTTGTTTGTTACTTCTTACGAACGTGTGGTGCTGCTTTATCTAGCACACCGTTAACAAACTTGTGGCTGTCTTCTGCTGCGAAAACTTTTGCAAGTTCGATCGCTTCGTTAATAACCACTTTGTAAGGTACGTCTTCACGACTTGTCATCTCGTACATCGCTAGGCGAAGTAGCGCAAGTTCCATCATGTCTAGATCTTGCATTGGACGAGAAACAAATGGACGTAGCTTGCTGTCTAGCTCCGTGTGATTCAACGCGACACCCGTAAGTAGATCACGGAAATATACAACGTCAGTCTCTGGCGCAGTCAACGCAGGCTCGGCAGCATGATGCTCTTCTTCATCATACTTACCACCTGATAAGAACTGTTCTTCAACAGTGGCAACATTTTCTTTAGTAATTTGCCAAGAATAAATTGCTTGCAGAGCAAATTGACGTGCATTACGACGTGCGGCTGGTTTCACACTGGCCCCCATTAGGAATCGATTTCAGAAAGAACGTTGATCATTTCAAGCGCGCTTAGTGCAGCCTCTGCACCTTTATTACCAGCCTTGGTTCCTGCACGCTCGATAGCTTGATCGATGGTATCAACAGTCAATACACCAAAGGCTACTGGTAGGCTATACTCCAGAGACACTTGTGCAAGACCTTTATTACACTCACTACAAACATAGTCGAAATGTGGTGTACCGCCACGAATGACTGTACCTAGCGATACGATTGCATCAAACTTGCCTGTTTTTGCAACACGTTGAGCAACAAGAGGTAGCTCAACTGCACCTGGGCAGCGTACAACCGTGATGTTGTCTTCGCTCACTTGACCGTGACGTTTCAAAGTATCGATAGCACCCGATAGTAGGCTTTCATTGATAAAACTATTGAAACGAGAAATAACAATAGCAATCTTTGCGTTCGGTGCTGGGAAGCCACCCTCGATAACTTTCATATGCTTTCCTTATAAACTATGTTCATCGCGCGAGAATCGACGGATTCTAGCACAAGTCATTTATTAATATCTACCGCTAACTTTGCCGAGACAAGGCTTTGGCAAAGCCGCCCAAAATGGCGAGCGGACTTAATGAGAAAAAGCCTTTGCTTATCAGAAGCAAAGGCTTGTTTGATTACTCTGTAACGTACTCGGTTACTGTCAGACCAAAACCGCCAAGTGCATGGTATTTTTTGTCTGCCGATGACAGCAGCTTCATTTCATGCACGCCAAGGTCGGCTAGAATTTGAGAGCCCACACCTACGCGGCGTGATGTACCCTGCTTTTTCGCCATAGTTGGCGCAGTACCGCTGTCTTGCTGTTCGAACATTTTCATCTTGTGAATCAAGAAGTCTGTGCTCTCTTCATTACCAAGAATCACTAGCACACCACCTTCATCGCCAATGCGTTTCATCGCTTTGTCCAACGTCCAGCTACGATCTGAGTTACGGTTTGAGCGCAGAATATCAGTGAACGTGTCTTGCAAGTGAACACGTACTAGTGGTGTGTTCGCCGTCAAGTCACCAGCACACATAGCGTAGTGAATTTGGTTATCGATGGTATCGCGGTAAGTGACCAGTTCAAACTCACCAAACTCAGTTGGCAGATGACACGCAGCCACGCGCTCAATCGTTGTTTCGTTGTTGTTACGGTACTCGATTAGGTCAGCAATCGTACCTAGTTTGATGTCATGCTTCTCGGCAAATACTTCAAGATCTGGGCGACGAGCATGGTACCGTCGTCATTTAAGATCTCAACAATCACCGATGCTGGCTCAAGACCCGCCAGTTTTGCCAAATCACAGCCCGCTTCAGTGTGACCTGCGCGAGTCAGTACACCACCATCTTGAGCAGCAAGTGGGAAGATGTGCCCAGGCTGAACAAGATCGGCCGCTTTGGCATCTTTTGCCACAGCCGCTTGCACAGTGCGCGCGCGGTCAGCGGCAGAAATACCAGTCGTCACACCTTCAGCCGCTTCAATCGATACGGTGAAGTTTGTTGTGTATTGCGCGTTGTTGTCTTGCACCATTGGTGGCAGACCCAGCGTTTCACAGCGTTCCTTAGTCATGGTCAAGCAGATAAGACCGCGACCATGGGTAGCCATAAAGTTGATAGCTTCAGGAGTAATATGTTCAGCGGCCATGATAAGGTCACCTTCGTTTTCACGATCTTCGTCATCCATCAGGATGACCATTTTTCCTAAACGGATATCTTCAATGATTTCTTGCGGCGTACTAATTGGCATTTCACGTTCCTGTTGTTGCGCTTGTTTTTATCTGGGTTTTGCAGCTCTTAGGTTTTCGAGAATAAGATTCGCGAGATTAAGCAAAACCGTTTTGTTGTAAGAATTCCATCGTCAGTCTCGACTCAGGCTCAGAGTGAGTCTGCGCTTGAAGCAGTCGCTCCATGTAACGAGCCATCACATCGACTTCCAGGTTTACTTTTCTGCCAACCTGGAACTGGTCGATGGTCGTCTCTTCCGACGTATGCGGCACGATAGTCAGCTTAAACGCATCTTTTCGAAGATCGTTCACCGTTAAACTAATACCATCAACGGTAATCGAGCCTTTTTCAGCGACGTACTTAGTGATCTCTGATGGCATCTGTACCCAGTACTCAACTGCACGGCCGACTTGCTGTCTGTCGACAATCTCACCCACACCGTCAACGTGACCAGAGACAATATGGCCACCGAAACGCGTGGTCGGTAACATGGCTTTTTCAAGGTTCACCTTGTCACCCACGCTGTAATTGGCAAATCCCGTTTTCTTGAGCGTCTCTAATGATAAGTCCGCTTGGTAACTACTGTCAGTGAACGCCACCACAGTTAGACACACACCATTGGTCGCAATACTATCACCGAGCTTTACATCGCCCATGTCCAGTTTGCCTACGTCAACGGTGACGCTGATGTCTTCCCCTTTTGGCGTGATCGCTTTTAGGTACCAACGGCTTCAATAATTCCTGTAAACATCTTCTATTTCTTTATTAGTTGTGGCGTAGCAACGATTCGAATATCACTGCCCACCATACGAATATCTTTAATGTCGAGATCGATAACCTGTTGCATCGATTCCAGCCCAAGCGCACCGATCAGTCCTCGGCCATCTGCCCCATAAGCTTAGGTGCTAAATAGACAATAAGCTCATCGACAAGCTGCTGCTCTATCATAGAGCCCGCCAGAGTAGCGCCTGCTTCCACCCAAACATGGTTAATTTGGTGCTGTGCCGCCAGTGCATCTAGCGTTTGCGCAAGGTCTAGCTGCTCACTTGAACCTGCTGGGATATTAAGGTCGCCACCTTCATGCGCCACTCGGATGATAGTGCCTTCAGTGCTGAACAGTTTGAGATCGGCGCTAAGCTGATTCTGTCTGTCTAAAATAACTCGGGTTGGCTGACGAAGCTCTGTTGAGTCAATCACCGAATGAACTTGGCTTGGCAATTCATTCCAACGAACATTTAGAGAGGCATTGTCATCAATCACGGTGCGGCTAGTCGACAAAATCGCGCCAGCTTCAGCACGATAAGCCTGCACATCGCGGCGCGCTTCAGCGCCTGTGATCCACTGGCTTTGACCATTAGCAAGTGCGGTTTGCCCATCAAGGCTAGCCGCCATTTTAAGCTGAACGAAGGGACGATTGGTTTCCATTTTCTTTAGAAAACCGCGGTTTAGTGCTCGCGCATCTTGCTCTAAGATGCCAACCTGCACTTCAATACCCGCCTCTTCAAGCATGGCAAAACCACGCCCGGCGACTTGTGGGTTTGGATCGGACATGGCACAGACGACTTTAGCGACGCCCGCTTTTATCAGCTTCGGCGCAGGGTGGTGTGCGCCCATAGTGGGAACATGGCTCTAAGGTGACGTACGCGGTAGCGCCCTTAATTTGTTCTCCCGCCATACGCATTGCGTGCACTTCGGCGTGCGGTTCTCCCGCTTTCTTATGGTATCCCTGCCCCACAATGACATCATTTTGCGTTATCACGCAGCCGACATTCGGGTTTGGAGCAGTGGTGAAGCGGCCTTTCTTGGCAAGGTCAATCGCTAAACTCATCATCTGATAGTCAATAGCGCTAAACTGACTCATAGTAATCCATACCTATCACTGATTGGGGGATAGCCGTTAGTCTTCCAAGCGAGCGATTTCTTCACCAAACTCGCGAATATCTTCAAAACTACGGTAAACGGATGCGAAACGAATATAGGCGACCTTATCCAGCTCTTTCAGCTGAGTCATGACAAGGTTTCCTATCATTTCGCTTGGGACTTCACGCTCGCCGGTAGCGCGAAGTTGAGATTCAATGTGACTGATCGCAAGTTCAATCGAGTCAGCACTCACAGGACGCTTTTCTAGCGCTCGCTGGATGCCACCGACCATCTTATCCTTGTTGAAAGGCTCACGATTACCATTGGATTTAATCACCTTTGGCATAACCAGTTCGGCGGTTTCAAAGGTGGTGAAACGCTCACTGCACGCCAAACATTGGCGACGACGACGCACCTGATGGCCATCGGCTACCAGTCTGGAATCGATAACTTTTGTGTCATTTTCTGAACAAAATGGACAATGCATAACACCTCCTATGGTTTAGCCCACAGTTTAGCGAAAATTCACCTATTAAGAAATCCACTATTTGACCCGTAAAGTAACGTAATTAGGTGTAATCTTGGATGGCGTCACACTCTTGCCAGCCAAACTCACTCATTAGGCTCAGCCAAACCGAATCAAACCCTGCTTGAATACGCACTGGCTCACCCGTCATTGGGTGGTTAAACGTCAAACAAGATGCGTGCAACAGCATGCGATGGGCATCGTAGTGCTCTCTAAACAAGCGGTTATGTCGGCCATCACCATGAGTCGTGTCACCGACAATAGGGTGACTCAAATGATGCATATGACGGCGAAGCTGATGCTTGCGACCCGTCTTCGGCTTCATTTCCATTAGGCAGTAGCGGCTGGTTGGAAAACGTCCTGTTGAGTGTGGCACTTCAACCTTAGCCAAAGGCTCATATGCGGTGACTGCTGGCTGCGCCTCTTTTTCTTGGTCGGCAAACTTATCAGCAATTTTGTCGAGTTCCACTTTCAGTGGATAGTCTAAAACATCACCTTGCTCAATCCAGCCACGCACGATGGCATGGTAAGTTTTCTCAATATTGTGCTCGGCAAACATCGGCATCGCTTTTGCGGCTATCTCACTGGAAAGCGCAAACAACAGCACTCCCGATGTCGGTCTATCCAAGCGGTGTAAAGGGAAAACATGCTGACCAATTTGGTCGCGCAGAGTTTGCATGACAAAACGTGTTTCGTTTTTATCAAGCCATGAACGATGCACCAACATACCCGCAGGCTTGTTCACTGCGATGAGGTACTCATCTCGATAGACAATCTCTAATGGCTCCACCTCTGGCAAAGCAGTCGATTCACTCATTTTGCAGCCTCATCTATCTGTTTCAACACCGTTAGTACCTCGGCCAACTCAGGACGAAGCTTCCACACTTCTTCAAAGTATGGCGTGATTTCAAACCCTTTTGGCGTGTCGCCACCTGCCTCAATCAGAGACTCCATGCGGGCAATAAAAATCCATTGTAACCACTCTTGGGGCTCAAGCGTATCGACCGCGAACGGCTGCTGGCTGCTCAATGCAGCTGCATCTGGGGCGTGCTGCTGCCAAAGTGAGTATTTTTTAAGCTGCTGTTTCAGCTCAACAAGTAATAACTTCATAGATCTATCTAGTAACGCGACGAACTATTTCACGACTTTGCATCATCGCTATTGAAAATGGTCGTCAATGACTTGAAAATTGGCGATAGAATACCATTTATTGTTCTATACCCAAACCGTACTAGGAACCCCTCCATGGAAACCATTCATACTTTGACGGATCTATTGGTCAACAGTGGCTGCCAATATCATATTTACGATATCTCAAGACGTGTACAACTGATTGATAACGACCAGTTTGCTGCCGTTGAGCGCGCCAGTCAGCCTTACCCTTATCCGATTCAAAGACAGGCTCAGTTCGCCATCGCCTACTGGAACGAAGAAAAACAGCCTTGGATTTGGTTCCTTAAATTCCAGCTTGATGAGCGCGGTTTGCTAAGCCAAGGCGATGTCGGCCAGTTTCTAAAATATGTTCTTGAAGCAATGGGGACGCGTCTTGGAAAAGAAATGAGTGAAGAGCAGCAACAAAAGCTGTCCAACAACCCATTTACGTTTAAGCCAACAGACGACAAGTTGGCTGTCTTCCATAGCCTATTGAGAGCAGAACTCGATCTCACCACCAGCCAATATTACCAACATGCTCGTGACTACTTCTGTGGTGACCTTGGCTGGGATAACTGGCAAACGGTTGGGCTGCAAGGCATCACGGATATGGCAGCAAGGCTTGGGCAAGAAGAAAATGGCCGCTTGATCCGTACCAGTTTGCGTCACCTTGCAAGCGAGCCCCGTTATGCCTACTTGGGGCTCTTGAGCATGTGGCGTTGCCAGAAAAGCTCTCCACAAGCTTGCGCGAACTTGCTCAATTTGAATGTGAGTCCGATGATCCGGATCTGTTCTTATTAGCGGCTTATACCCGCGCGCTATCGGGTGGCAAACCAGAGCAACTTGAGTCATTGGTGACTGAAATTTTGGCCAGTGCGCGTTTGAGTCATCAAGAAGTGCTGATTGCCATTGCTGGCCGTGCATGGCAGCCTCTGACTACTCCAGCCTTAG
The DNA here is from genome assembly GCA_000755425.1 of Vibrio maritimus. Classification (GTDB taxonomy): domain Bacteria; phylum Pseudomonadota; class Gammaproteobacteria; order Enterobacterales; family Vibrionaceae; genus Vibrio; species Vibrio maritimus_A. The sequence goes on along the minus strand of BBMT01000002.1, from coordinate 540,762 downwards.
CCGAGAAGTTTTTGGTACGTCTAGCACAAACGGGTAACCAAGGCTTGTTTAATCAGTTGTTTGCCGATCTGGTGATGATGCCGAGCCTGCGTTTGGTGCTTTTGCCATTGCTGCACTCTAGCCCATCACCAGAACTCGCTAGCGCACTAGTCGCGCTGCAACAGGCGGCAACACAAGGAAAAACTCACTAGGAAGGTGAAATGATAGATAATCTTTTGATGATTTTGGCGCTGAGCATGTTCTGCTTTGTATTTTGGCAGCAGCGGCGTCAATCTGAGATTGCTAAAGCGGCGGTGACGCGTCGCTGTAAAGAGTTAGATCTGCAAATGTTGAGCGTCTCGTTTGGCTCGCACAGACTAAGAGATGCCAACGGCCGATTCGGTTGGCATACTATTTATGAGTTTGAGTTTTCAGCGCTTGGTGACGACTATTATCAAGGTAAGCTGGTGATGAAAGGCTTCCATGTGCTGAATTTTCATTTTCCGGCACACCGAATGTAGATTGAAATTGATAGTACGGACCATGCTCATCTTTTGCTTGTCCGTACTGCTCAAACCCGAGTTTACTTAGCAATCGTATCGAAGAAGCATGATCGGTATCGACGTTCGCTTCGAGCCTCTTAATCCCCAATGTATGAACAGCATCGGGAATAAACGCTCTCAATACCTCTGTTGCAATCCCTTTGTTCCAGTATTGCTTATCAAAGATATAGCCTATCTCTCCTTCACTTTCTGCTCCGCGCTCAATGAAAATATGCCCCATATAATCACGCGTACGCAGATCCAGCGCAGCCATCGCATAGAACTTTGAATCGCTCAATATGGTTTGAAACAATCGGCGCGCAGTGGCTAGAGTATGAGGACCATTCATGTGTTTACGATTTTTCGCGCACACATTAAGCATCAGAAAATCCGACTCTAAATAGTCGGTATAGGGGACGAGAATGGTTCTGCGAGTAACTATTGTCATTGACTTCCTTTTCATTGATAACCATCAAGATAACTTCATGATTCCTTGGAGTAAGTGCGACACTTAAATCGTAAATATAAAACTCAGGGCTTATAAATAAGAAAAGCCCCAACACTTGCGTATTGGGGCTATAGTCTTACTCGCAGCAGTCCGGCTACTAAAAATGCTCCATGCATCATCCGTAATAGTGGCTGAATCCTTCAGCTATATCCATTCGTCGCCGTCCTAGCGGTGTCCATCTCATCCAATGACGCTAACTATCCCAGTCAGCTCGCTTCACTTGTTCCTTGAGCGGTGTCCTTGACCATCATCCTGATGGGGTTCCTTGCACTCTTCCTGAGTGTATCCATTTCCTTAAAAATCACCGTCCTGATGATTGTTCGCTTCCCGCGCTATCCTAACTTCCGTGCTGGTTACGTTTCCCTTGGTAACCAAATCTTCTTCCTGAAGATGACCTTCCAATGTCATTCCTGTTCCGTGTCAGCATCCTTCCGACAGGTTCTAATTTACCCTAATGGCGATTCTGGACAATCTACCCAATACAATTTTTTTTGCATGAACACTGTTAAAGTAAGGTTAATTATCCTATTAAACAATATCTTATGCATTTTCTCTTCCGAATTTCTGGCGATCTTTTCTCTTTATCTCACAGCTCGTGTGAGAGATCTCGCACAGGAGCCTTCCAAATTGGCTAATGTCTTAGATTCGCGTGCGACTCATAACTGGTGATGCCCGTCACATAAGCTCCGCCTGTACCTACCTTTGATTCGAAGGTACTATTAATGAATAGCCTATTTAACGGAATAACCACCATGATAACCAAAGATGTCTCTGCTGAGATTGAAGCTGCAATCAGCTCATTGCACGCCGAGGGAAAAGAGCCAACCGTCGCTCTAGTTAAGGCGCGTTTGAAGACAAAAGTACCAATGCCTGCACTGATCACTGTAATCAAATCCTGGAAGAGCAGCCAGCACGTACCAAAAGTTGAAATAGCAGCTGAAAAGGCCGAGCAACCTCTCGAGCTAAGAGTGAAGGAACTAGAACAGCAAGTTGCCACACTGACTCAGCGACTGGCAGCATTGGAGCAATCTCGTGACTGAACCGTTAAAACAAGCTGTTAAGATTTGGGTCGATGCCGATGCTTGCCCAAAAGTGATTCGAGAAACGCTGTGCCGCGCCGCCGAGCGTACGGGTTTAACTTGCACCTTTGTGGCTAACCACAGCGTACCTGTACCAAAGCGAGATAATATCCACTCACTGACCGTACCTGCTGGTTTTGACATTGCGGACAATGAAATCGTGAAAAGAGTCAACGCCGGCGACTTGGTTATTACGTCTGATATTCCTTTGGCCGATGAAGTCATTACCAAAAATGCTGTGGCACTTAGCCCACGCGGTGAGCTTTACACCAAAGATACAATTAAGGCTCGCCTCAATATCCGTGACTTTATGGACACCATGCGCTCTAGTGGCGTTCAAACTGGCGGCCCTGCCCCTCTTGGGCAAACAGAGCGACGCGAGTTTGCCAATCATTTGGATAGATTTCTGGCTCGAGCAACGCGCTAGATTCAGTTGGCCGCCTTCAGGCGAAAAAAAAGAGTCAGCCGATATTCGGCTGACTCTTTTTGTATTCAATATATTCAAGCGTTATGGACGCGGTAAGTAATCCGCTTTACCCACCCACTTGTAGCTGGTTAGCTCTTCTAGTCCCATAGGGCCGCGAGCGTGTAGTTTTTGCGTCGATACCGCTACTTCGGCACCAAGACCAAACTGAGCACCGTCAGTAAAGCGTGTAGAGGCATTCACGTACACAGCCGCTGAGCCAACAGAGTTAATGAACTTCTCCGAGTTCACTAGGCTGTTAGTCATAATAGCGTCTGAGTGGCTAGCGTTATGAACGCGCATATGGTCGATCGCTTCTTCAACATCAGCCACGACTTTCACGCCTAAAGTGAAACTTAGCCATTCAGTATCGAAGTCGCCTTCACCGGCGTCACGCAAGTCATCAAAACCCGCCAACAACGCTTTCGCTTTTGGTTCTGCGACCAGTGATACTTTACCTTTCAAGCGTTCAGCGATCATTGGTAGGAACTCAGCAGCAACTTTCTCATGCACAAGCAGAGTATCTAATGAGTTACATGCTGAAGGGCGTTGCACTTTTGAGTTCTCAACCACATCCAACGAGCGAGTAAGATCAGCGCTGTCATCCACGAAGATATGGCTAATGCCAAAGCCACCGATGATAACTGGGATATTGCTGTTCTCTTTACACATCTTGTGTAGGCCTGCACCACCACGTGGGATGATCATGTCTACGTAGTCATCCAGTTTAAGCAGTTGCGAAACCAGTTCACGATCCGGTTTTTCGATGTACTGTACTGATGCCGAAGGCAGGCCTGCTTTATCAAGTGCAGACTGAATCACTTTAACCAGTTCCATGTTAGAGAAGAACGTCTCTTTACCACCACGAAGAATGCTGCGTTGCCGGTTTTCAAGCACAGTGCGGCAATATCAATCGTTACGTTTGGACGCGCTTCATAAATCACGCCAACAACACCAAGTGGCACACGGCGACGCGATAGGCTCATGCCGTTTTCAAGCACTTTGCTGTCGATTTCACTGCCAACAGGATCAGACAGTGTGATAACGTTGCGAACGTCATCCGCAATGCCTTTCAGGCGCTGTTCGTTAAGCAGTAGGCGGTCTAGTAGCGCTTCTGTTAGACCGGCTTCGCGGCCAAGATCGATATCTTTCGCGTTCGCTTTCAAAATAACGTCTGCGTTCGCTTCAAGTTCATCGGCGATGATCTGCAGTGCGCGATTCTTTTGCGCCGATGACGCGGTCGCCAAAGCAAAGCTGGCTTGCTTCGCGTTTTGGCCTAGTTTAATCATGTCCATAACGGTTCCCTTTATTCTTAATCTTGAATAACGACCATATCGTCGCGATGAATCACTTCTGCACCATAATCATAGCCAAGCGTATCAGCAATTTCTTTACTGTGCTTACCTGCTATTTTGGACAGATCCAGATCGGAGTAGCCACAAATTCCTTTTGCAACTAAAGCTCCGTCATTGGTCGTCACACGTACCACTTCACCACGAGCGAAGCGGCCTGAAACTTTTATAACCCCTTTGGCAAGTAAGCTACTGCCCTTGCCTATTACCGCATTCACTGCACCTGAATCGATAACAATATTACCGGTTGCCGCAGGGCCTGCGAGTATCCAACGTTTACGATTTTCCAATGCTTCTGGTAGAGGTAAGAAACGTGTGCCTTGAGGCTCATCAGATAGAGAGTCAAACACCACATTTTCTGCGCTACCAGCTGCAATGATAACTTCAATCCCAGCTCGGCGTGCAATGTCTGCCGCTTGAAGCTTGGTTGCCATGCCACCGGTACCCAATGTGGTACCGCTGCCACCTGCGATTTTGCGGAGTGTTTCGTCAATCGTTGTGACTTCACGGATCAGCTCTGCATTTGGGTCTTTGCGAGGGTCGGCAGTAAACAAACCGCGTTGGTCGGTAAGCAGCAAAAGCTTATCCGCACCACACAAAATACCCACCAATGCCGATAGATTGTCGTTGTCGCCAACCTTAATTTCACTGGTCGCTACCGCATCGTTTTCGTTCACTACTGGGATAATGTCGTGTTCAACCAAAGCGTTGATGGTATCGCGCGCATTAAGAAAGCGCTCACGGTCTTCAAGATCGGCACGCGTTAGCAACATTTGGCCGATTTTAAGCCCGTAAATAGCAAACAAAGACTCCCATACTTGAATAAGCTGGCTTTGACCAACGGCTGCTAAAAGCTGCTTACTCGCCATCGTTTTGGGAAGTTCGGGGTAGCCTAGGTGCTCGCGACCCGCGGCAATAGCACCTGAAGATACCATCACAACGGAGTGTCCAAGCTTTTTCAGCTCGGCACATTGTCTGACCAGCTCAACCATGTGCGCTTTATTTAGCGCAAGGGAACCACCTGTTAGGACGCTAGTACCTAACTTCACCACTACCGTTTTTTTGTCGGCAGTTTGACGAGTAATATCCAAAGTCATCTCTACTTGTTTGACGTGAAAAATTGAATAAGGAGTGATGTTTTAGCAATCAAACATCATTTGTACAAGTAAAAAAACGAAGCGTGGGGAAAAGAGGCACAAAAAAGGCTCCAAAGCTGCTCATGGCAGGCTCCGGAGCCTATTATTCGAGGGTTATACAAACTCTACTGAGTCGTCATGAATAGAGACAGTAAGTTCGAATTTTTCGTTGAGTGTCGCTTCCAATTTTTGATGAAACACCTCTTGCGTGCGATTTATCTCATTAACAGCCGATTTAGGTGCTGATTCTAAAATCCACTCGCCGGTTTGGTTGTAACGACCAATTTGATACGTCGCCTCGAACTGCCCATCTACTAGGCTAAATCGAGCCACCAGCCCCAAAACTCTCTATCTTCTGGAGACTTAGTATCATCTACACACACCGATAGACAATCGAAATGATAGGTGCCGTCTTTACTTAAGGTTTCTCGTAAATACGGGCCAATCGCTTTAAACGCAGCAATTAAACGATAGTGAGTAGGGGTTTTCGCCGTTTCTGACATAGGGAAACTCCGTTTCTATATGAAATTTGAAAAAATATCGATAGCGATAATAAATTGTGTTTAATTTATATTTTTATCATGCACTTGATTACACAATCATTTCACATAGTTCACTAAATTCGCACAAATGTCACTTTAAAAGTTCGTCCTCCAACCACTTGATGGCCATTTCGAGGGATTGCGCATATCCCTTTGTGATTCCTTTCGCTGGTATCTCACGCGCTTTGCCATATTGACTAAACATCGCTAGCAAGCGGTTATCGGATAGCGGGGACACGATGTCTCCTTCCATACTCATCGCTAGAATAGGCACTTTGGTTCGACGAGATGATAAGAATCCTTGGATTTTCAAAGACCAAGCCATCAATTGCCCAGCAAGGCTATTAATATCTACTGCATCTTTACCAAGACGTGACGCTAGCATATCGATGTACATTTTTGGCATCGACTGAATGATCTGCGGTGTCGCTAAGCAATGGTGAATTGGCGCGCCGAGCGTCACACATGCTTTTATTTTTTCTGGCTCAAGAAACGACAAGCGCGCCATGGCGTTGCCACCAAAACGAAAACCAAGTAAACCAACTCTGAAGTGATCCACCCAAGGAATATGGGGAAGCTCACTTAATACGGCTTGGTGCAGACAAGATGTATCCTCAGTTAATGGCCAATGAGAGCTGTGCCCTATTGATGGCATATCAACTGTGAGCATTGCGATACCAGCGGGGGCTAGATAGTCTCTAAAGAGTCGCCACATGTCGGTTTGCAATGAATCTAGTCCAGCACTAACAATTACAACCGGCTGAGGTTTATCGGTGCTTACTAAGTGAAGATTAGCGATGATGCGTCGGTTCTGATACGGGATCTCAACTTGCTTAATGATGTGGCTGGTGTGTTTCGCAGCTTCATTGTAGGCGTTGTTTGCCAGCACTTGAGCTTGCAGCGCCAAGTTGTCATTTTTAAGATGCGGATAACCTGCAATACTAAAGCTCAAAGATGCTTTAAATAGCTCTTCCGCCGCTGCATCACCTTGCAAATCGTTGGCGCGCTTTTGATGCATCATGCCATGCTTGGTCCACTCGTAGTTCCAGTTACCACCGTGGTACCCCATGACGGTATCGAGCCACTCATCAACCGTTCTCGAGTGATCCGAAGAGGCAATTTTCGCCAATACCGATTCTAGCTCAATAGGATCCATGCCCTGCCAAACCCATTGCAGACGCAAGAGATTGCGATACCAAGAGGTTGGTTGCTTTGATTGACGTTCCTCCAGCACACGGATACTGCTTGGCATATACCGGATGAGGTGAGAGGTTTCTTTGGCCTGCTTGTTTTTTTCAAACAAGGTTTCAGAGATGTTTTTGCTGACTTCTTCGGACATACGCGCACCTAGCATTACGTGTTAACAGCAACAATATAATCGAATAATCGCTAATATTCAGTGTTTTTGTCTCTCAATTGCTGCAAATGACTCGATGATTGGCGCCGAAACTCAGTTGGGGTTTGACTTACTCGCTTTCGGAACTGATGCCGAAAGGTACTCTCAGACGCGAACCCGCAATGGTAAGCAATGTGCGATACCGTCGATGAAGTCGTGGCGAGGAGTTCCTTGGCTCGATCCACTCGTGCTCGCGTTAACCATTCAATCACAGGTAGCCCAACAACACTTTTGAACGTTCGCTGAAAGGTGCGTGGCGTCATATCCATGTGACCTGCAAGCGAGTCCACACTATGAGATTCAGACAATCGCTCTCTCACCCAATCCATAACTTCCGCCATCTTAGTCTGCGATGTCGCCATCGTCTGTTGCGAGACGACCTGCAACTGATCTCCATCTCGATACGCCGGGATAACAAGGCGCTGTGCCACCATATTGGCAACTCGATATCCATAGTCCCGACGCACAATATAAAGCATCATATCTAATCCGGCAGCCGAGCCCGCAGAGGTCACTATGTTGTCATCTTCTATGTATAACGAAGATGATGAAACCCGAAGGCTGGGATAGCGCTGTGACAACAGGTTTGAATGATGCCAATGTGTGGTCACGGCTCTACCATTGAGCAAACCTGCAGCTGCGAGCACAAATGCTCCAGTGCAAATACTACAAATACGCGCACCTCGTTTGTGTGCGCGCCTTAACGCATTAACCAACACCTGAGGTGGCGCCTCATTCACATCTCTCCAGCCGGGAAGAATTATAGTGTCGGCTTGATCTAGTATCTCTGAGCCATATTCAAACGTCACCGACACACCACCTATCGCTTGCACGGTCGTTGATTCAACCCCACAAACCTTAAACTGGTACCAATTAACGCCAAGCTCAGGTCGTTCAAGTCCAAAAATTTCCACCGCACAGCCAAACTCAAAGGTTCTCAGTGACTCGAACCCCACTAAAACAACAGAGTGTGCCAGCGAGTTGGCATGATCTTGGGGCATTTTGTCTCTATCCATCCTTTTGTATGCGCCTTTTTGCTTATAGCCTTTTATAAGATTACCACACATGGACTTCAGCCAAGCGATGAACCTAACGACCTACTTCAAATTATTTCTCTCTGCTTTTTTTTGGGGAGGCTCGGCGATTGCTGGGAAAATAGCGATGGAAACCTTTTCAGTCTCCATGGTCACGATTTTGCGATTTGGTATTGCCGCTTTGGTGCTAGCGCTACTCTATAGGCGACAAATTCAAAGCTATTCTATGCCTTGATGCGTCATATGAAGGTAGCGCTAACTGCATTCTTTGGGATCACGGCATGCTATTACTTCTACTTCCGAGGCCTTGAGCTATCTAGCGCATTTAATGCTGGCGTCATTGAAGCACGATTCCATGCCTAACACTGTTTATCGCGGCCTGCAGCGGCAAGCGAGAAAGTCTCACAAAAGTGATTGGCTTTTTAGCTGCCTATGTTGGGGTTGTTTACATCGTGTTTGATGGGCAATTGGAGAAACTGCTCAGTATTGAGTATTCGGTTGGCGATTTGCTGCTGTTAGTTAGCACTTTCTGCTTTGCGGTGTACAACATTTTTGTGGAGCGAAATAAACAAGATACGCCTAATCATCTGTTTATGTACTACACCTTCCTATACGGAAGCCTATTACTGCTGCCTTGGCCACTTTTAGAATGGTGGATAACGAATAGTACCATGGTGCTAAAGCCGGTAGGACTCGACGCGATTGTTGCCGTCCTATTTATGGCATTGGGAGGCTCTGTGGTGGCATATCTATTTTTCAACCAAGCCATTTCCGTTATCGGCGCAGCCAGTGCGTCGTCAATTATTAATTTGGTACCTGTGATTACCGTGTTCCTATCGGTGTTTTACCTTAAGGAAGAGATATCCATTAGTCAGTGGATAGGGTCTGCCATCATCTTTGTCGGAGTGGCTATCTCCAACTATGAACCAAAGCGTCGCCAAGCTCCTAGAAGCCCATTAACCAACAAATCGGCTGAGTAATGTTCAAAGACAAACTAATGGCCAGACGAAAAAAAGCCGCGATATCAACTATCGCGGCTTTTCAAACATCACTGTTTACTTTTGCTTACGGTTAATTGGCTCTACGTAAGACAGCGCCATATCCCATGGCTGTTCGATCCAACAATCTTGGTCGATATCAACAATGTACTCGTCAACTAGCTCAACGCCAGCAGGCTTAGCACACACTGTTACTAGCTTAGCTTTAGGGTACATTTCACGGATTTTACGAGCCGTGTCGCCGCTATCCACTAGATCATCAACGATTAGGTAACCTTCACCGTCGTGCTCTGGTGCTTTCAGTACCGTCATATCACGTTGGTGATCGTGGTCGTAGCTAGAGATACATACTGTATCTACATAACGAATACCTAGCTCACGAGCTAGAATCGCTGCTGGTACTAGACCGCCACGACTTACACCGATAATGCCTTTCCACTGTTCAGCTGGCATTTGACGCTCAGCGAGTTGACGGCAATATGCGTGCATATTGTCCCAAGTGATGATGAATTTGTTAGCCATAATAATAACCTAATTAAACCGTATTCGAGACTTAAGCAGCCACAATGTACTTGATGACAAAGATTGCAGACATTACCCATACACTCATAGATACGTCGCGACCTTTACCACTCAATGCTTTAATAGCAGCATAAGCGATGAAGCCAAGTGAGATGCCTTCTGCAATTGAGAATGTAAATGGCATCAGCAAGCAAGTTACAACAACCGGTGCCGCTTCAGTGATGTCTCTCCAGTCGATACCAACTAGACCAGACATCATGAGGATTGCTACATAGAATAGCGCACCCGCGGTTGCGTAAGCTGGGATCATACCCGCCAAAGGCGAGAAGAATAATGCAAGTACAAACAAAATGCCAACAACAACTGCAGTCAGACCTGTACGACCACCTGCTGCAACGCCTGCTGTACTTTCTACATAAGAAGTTGTGTTTGATGTACCTAGTAGTGCACCTACTGAAGTCGCTGTTGAGTCAGCCAGCAGTGCTTTATTTAGACGAGGGATTTTACCATCTTTACCGATAAGGTCTGCTTTTTGAGCAACACCTACTAGCGTGCCTGCCGTGTCGAACAAGTCAACAAATAGGAAAGCAAACACAACAGAAATCATACCGATTTCGAACACTGCAGAGAAATCAAGCTGCATGAACGTTGGTGCAATGCTTGGTGGCGTAGATATAATGCCGCCCCACTGAACATCACCAAAAATAAGACCTAGGCCTGTTACTGCAAGGATGGCAATCATTACCGCACCTTTCACTCCACGGTGAACAAGAGCAATAGTAATGAAGAAACCGACAGCAGCCAGTGTCGCTGGTAGAGAAGTAATATGACCTAGAGATACAAGCGTCGCTGGGTTATCAACTACGATACCCGCGTTCTTAAGAGCAATCAGCGCTAGGAACAGACCAATACCTGCAGAGATGCCGGTACGAAGCGACATAGGAATGGAGTTAATAATCCACTCACGGATCTTAAACACACTCAATAGAATGAATAAAATACCAGAACAGAATACCGCCGCCAGTGCGACTTGCCATGTATAACCCATGCCCAGTACAACCGCGTAGGTAAAGAAGGCGTTTAGACCATACCTGGCGCTTGAGCAATTGGGTAGTTAGCAACAAAACCCATGATAAAACAGCCAATCGCAGCTGCTAAACAGGTTGCAACGAATACTGCGCCGCGATCCATGCCGGCATCAGCTAGAATTGCTGGGTTAACAAAGATAATGTAAGCCATCGTCAGGAAGGTAGTGATACCTGCGATAATCTCAGTGCGCACTGTAGTGCCATTTTCACTGAGCTTGAACAGCTTCTCGAGCATAATCGAATCCCTAAAAAGTGTAAAAAGTAAACGGTTGCGTAAACGATTGGCGCGAATTATAAGGTTATCAAAACGCAAATTCCAGCTAGAATTTAGACTCTAATCAACATATTTTCCGATTGATATGAAACCTATTCGGTAACAACTGCTAACAAATTGAAATAGTTACCGCATTTACGCCCTATTTCATCATAGCGACAAGGTGGGATAACTGGACAAAAATTCACCATACTTTTTGAGATTAAGATGGCATTTCTTAGAAAAAGGCAAAAAAAACGCCACTCCAGAGAGTGGCGGTAGAATAATTTGGTCATCAATTGGGGTATATAACCAACAATAAATTCTCAATTTAGGGGAAAATCTTAATTACTATCTACCGTAGTAGACATTGTACGCGAAGTCTTTCGTGTATACGTTTTGGTTACTCCAAAACATCGCGCTTGCTAAACCTTGCATAACATCACCTTCTAACAAAACAAATAATGGATAAAGTTGCTTTGAATCTCGGTTCCTTGGAGGCGATAAATCGGGCTCAATCCTTGAACAAGCTATGTTGAATTACTCAACTGTTCAAAAGAATACCATATTGAATTTAAATTACAAGAACAATAGCGATCCAAGTCACATAAATTTCATAATTCCTGAAATCAAATGCCCGTTCTGTAATTTTATTACGGATAATATCATTACTAATATGCATCGCAATGCATTTAATAATTCATTCCAGTAACACGCGACATTACATAATTGCTTTGCTTTTACTACTCGTTGTTTACAACTAATGGTATCCTTGCCTTTATCTTAAATAAGCTAGAAAACCAGATGTTCTCACCTCGAATCCAAACATCTGAGGAATAACAATCTAGCCTAGTCTGCATAAAGGAGAGTTCCGTGTCTGAATTCCATTCTGAAATCAGCAAGTTGTCACCGGCACCGGTTTGGCAATTTTTCGACAAAATCTGCTCAATCCCACACCCTTCAAAGCATGAAGAAGCCCTAGCACAATACATTATCGGCTGGGCGAAAGAGCAAGGCCTTGATGTTAAGCGCGACGCGACAGGCAACGTGTTTATCAAAAAGCCAGCAACGGCAGGCATGGAAAACAAAAAAGGTGTGGTTCTACAAGCGCACATCGACATGGTGCCTCAGAAAAATGAAGACACTGACCACGATTTCACTCAAGACCCAATCCAGCCATACATTGATGGTGAATGGGTAACTGCGAAAGGCACCACGCTAGGTGCTGACAATGGCATCGGTATGGCAACGTGCTTGGCTGTGCTTGCTTCAAACGATATCAAACACGGTCCACTAGAAGTTCTACTGACCATCGATGAAGAAGCTGGCATGACTGGCGCATTCGGCCTAGAGGCAGGTTGGCTAGAAGGTGATATTCTTCTAAACACTGACTCTGAGCAAGAAGGCGAAGTGTACATGGGTTGTGCGGGCGGTATTGACGCAGCTATCACGTTCGACATCACTCGCGAAGCGGCACCTCAAGGCTATGTTGCACGTCAGCTAACACTGAAAGGTCTAAAAGGCGGCCACTCTGGCTGTGATATTCACACAGGTCGTGGCAACGCCAACAAACTGCTTGGCCGTTTCTTAGCGGGTCACGCAAAAGAGCTTGATGCTCGCCTCATTGAATTCCGTGGCGGCAGCCTACGTAACGCTATTCCACGCGAAGGTTTTGTTACTCTGGCACTACCAGAAGAAAACCTAGCGAAGCTAGAAGAACTTTACAGCTTCTACACTGAGCTCCTGAAATCTGAGCTAGGCGCTATTGAAACTGACATTGTTAGCTTTAACGAAGCCGCAGATCTTGGCGATGTGTTCGAGTCTAATGCTCAATCTCGCTTTATCGCAGCACTGAATGCTTGTCCGAATGGTGTTATTCGTATGAGTGACGACATTGAAGGTGTCGTTGAGACGTCACTAAACGTTGGTGTCATCACAACGCAAGCGGATAAAGTTGAAGTGCTATGCCTTATTCGCTCGCTTATCGATTCTGGCCGCTCTCAAGTAGAAGGCATGCTAGCGTCAGTCGCTGAGCTTGCCGGCGCGACGATTGAGTGCTCAGGTGCTTACCCTGGTTGGAAACCAGACCCAGAGTCAGAGATCATGGCTATCTTCCGTGATATGTACGAAGGTATCTACGGTCACAAACCAAACATCATGGTGATCCACGCGGGTCTAGAGTGTGGCCTATTCAAGGAACCGTATCCAAACATGGACATGGTCTCTTTCGGCCCAACCATTAAATTCCCTCACTCGCCTGACGAGAAAGTAAAAATCGACACGGTTGAGCTATTCTGGAACCAAATGGTAGCCCTACTAGAAGCGATTCCTGCTAAAGCTTAATTTAGCCAGTATTGTGATTGATAAGCCGATGTTTAACCAAAACATCGGCTTTTTTGTTTCACATCAATTGTGGCTTTTGAGTTTCCTCTGCAGCCTGTGTATATTGAGACCAGTTATCATTTATAGAGAAAGACATTATGCAAGTTTACGGTTGTTGTGAATTGGTTCGTGAAATCTACGCACAAATTGGCAGTGGCGACCAAGCCTACATTCCACAAGCAATCTCATGTGCCGTTCGTGCGCTAAACGAAGTGGCTGCCAATGAAAGCCTGCCAAAAGATGTCCGCGAACAAGCGGCATTCGCGGCGGCAAACTTATTGATTTCGGATTTTGAAGACAAGTAGAGACTAACGATGAATCTAGCCAACTTTGAAACTATGGATCCTGTGATGCTAATGAGTATCGTCAACATGAAACTGCGTGACGACTTTGGCGGGGATTTAGATAAGCTCGTCAACTACTTCGACATCAGCAAACCTGCCCTTGTCGAAAAGCTTGCCAGTGCTGGCTTTGACTTCCTAGAAGATGCAGGTCAGTTCAGATAAACAAAAACACCGCTAGGTTTCCCTCAGCGGTGTTTTTTCATTCTTAATTCATAGTCAGTGATTAGCCAAATGACGCCCAAATCACGGTAACTACAAGCACTGGGCAGACAAACTTCACGTACCAAGGCCATACCTTACCAAACCAGCCAAGTTGGAAGTCTGGACAACCTTGCTCAAGCTCTTTGATTTTACTCGTGCGGCTCCATACCCAACCACCAAACAAGCAGAACAAGAGTGCAGCAATAGGCTGTAAGTATTGCGTTGCGACCATAGCGACAAAGCCGAACAGTTCACCAAAGTTAAATACGATGTAGATACTAAACAGCGCAATAAGCGCACCGAGTACCCAACTGGTTTTCTTACGACCGGTGTTAAAGCGCTCATCGACAAGAGCAACCGGACACTCCAACATCGAAATAGATGAAGTTAGCGCTGCAATGGTCAACAGCAAGAAGAACACCACAGAGAACACTAAACCAAGCATGCCCAATGACTCAAACATCAATGGTAATACTGTAAAGACCAAAGTATCTGAGCTCAGCAAAGAGCCATCTTCTGCGTAAATCTGAACACCTTTTTGCATCGCGACAAACATCGCCGGCATCACCACAAGACCTGCGATAAACGCCACCGAGGTATCCACTAGAGTCACATTCATCGCCATCTTCGGTAGATTCTCTTTTTTCGATAAATAAGAGCCGTAGATAAGCATCGAACAGCCGCCAATCGTCAACGAGAAGAAGCCCTGCCCCATGGCTGCGAGAATGAGTTTTCTGTCCCATACTTTTTCAAAGTCTGGGATCAAGTAGTGTTTAAGACCTTCAATTGCGCCCTGCTGCATCATGATATAGATAAACAGCAATCCAAAAAGAATAAACAGCGATGGCATCAAACGTGTCGACCATTTTTCAATGCCTTTCTTTACCCCGCCTTGAACAATCAACACCGTCAACAGATAGAAAAGCACCGTACCAAACACGTTTCTTTCGACACTAAATCCTTTGAACCAATCCGCTAGTGACGTCAGGCCGGCGATGTCTGCCAGTGCGCCAAACAAGAAACAGATCAGCCAACCGCCAACGATGGAATAGAACGCTAATACCGCACAAGGCACCGCGAGACCGATCCAACCGACCATGCCACCTAACTGCTTGCCGATAGGATGGGAGGTAAGAGATTTCATGCTATCGACAGGGTTGGCTTGTCCATGTCGACCAATGGCCATTTCGACCACTAACATAGGAAACGCCACGACCAATATCATGACTAAATACACCAAAAGGAAAGCACCACCACCATTGCTGGCAGCTTGTGTTGGGAAACCCCAAATATTGCCCAATCCAACGGCTGCGCCTGCAGCGGCCAAAATGAAGCCTAAACGAGAACCGAAATGCTCCCTTGGAGCCGTCGTTGAGTTTGAATTATCCACTGTTAAGAATCTTGTGTACTAGTTTGCTGGTACAATAAGATAGAAATCGATTTTAATCAATTTATTTAGTGAGATAGACCAATTTAGAAGAAAAATACAACCGTAAGTATTAATTTACGAACAACATTTAGAATAAGTTCGACTCGCTTTTTTGCCGTCTATTTGTTCGGTTAACACTTTACCCTTGTGCCCGGTCAGTTCATGTTGAACGTTAGCCCCCACAGGTTCGTCATTCCTGAGCAAACAGGAATCTATTTGAGGCTTGGTGATCGCATTAAGAAGACCCCTGCCTACGCAGGGGTGACGATAGTTTGGGGTTAGAATTATTCTCAACATTCGTCATTCCTGCGCAGGCAGGAATCTACTCAAGGTTTGGTGCGGGCTTAGGGGTTAGATAGTAAAGACTTGATAGTCCTTAAGCTCCGGAATGGTTTTCTGTAACTGCTGCTCTTGCTCTGCGACATCATTTAGCGAGTCACAGTACTCTTCTGCCTGCTGCTTTAATGACTCTGACTGTTCTTTCATGGTGTCCGACATTTTGGCTTTGAGCTCATCCATCTGCTTCGAGAGCTCTGTAAGATTTAACCCACCCTCTTCACTCATCTTTTCTTGTAACGCAGTAAATGCGCTGCTGAAAAACTCTTTGTTGAAGACCTCTTTTGCCTTGGCTAAATCTTGCTCCCAATTGTCCATAAAACTGCTAAAGGCTTCAGACTTTAGGACGAAATCACCGTTCTCTTCGTAGCGAGATTGAACATCTGCAAAAAACTCACCAACCGCTTGTTTGACGTTTTGAAACGCCTCAGAGTTATCGAAACTCTCAGCAACATCGTCGATAAGTTCATTGGTCAGCTCAAGGCCATTAGACGCGAGCTCTTTCGCTTGAGGCACGTACTTGTTCATGTTCTCTCGATAGCTTTCCAAGGCATCTTGTTGTAGCTGACTCAGTTCAATCGCTTTACCGTTAATGAACAAGTTATTGTCCTCATCAATCAGGACTTTAGAACTGGCTTTAACGATTTCTACTTGTTCACCATCTAAGTGAACTTCATTCTTAATGTCCACTCCGCACTGCCCAAAAGCGTAAGCATTGCTCGCCACTAAAGCACTGCTAAGTACGACACCGCTAAGCAGCGCTGTTGTCGTTGGAAAAAGTTTAGGTAATTTCATAGCACACCCTATTGGTCAGATCGTCTGTACAGTTCTCGAAGCGATCCAAAGTCGTTACTGAATCGCGATAATAGCATAGTGCTGCACGGAATCTCCGATAGCCAGACTCACTTCATCATCTATATTCTGTCCAAGCAGAGCCTTACCGAGTGGCGAATGGGGAGTCACGACAGTGAACGCCGCCAACACAGAGTCCGTTGTTACCTCAGCATCCTTTATTGTCACGCCACCGCCGCAGGGCAACATCCAATACCATGCGATATGCTCATCATCATTCTCGACACAGACTAAAGCCGTTAACCCAACACTGTCTTGCTCAGAAAATTCTCGCAGCGTCGTGCGCTTTAGCGTTGCGATGTCGTTCTTTATTTGCTCTAAACGCATCGCCTGACCATGTGCCAAATAGGACGCTTCCAGTGCTAACGTGTCATATTTGTGCTCTGGTACGGTTTCTTCATTGGTCGCAGCATCTACGGTTTGCTCCATGGCAGAGACCAGAGTTGTCACTTTGCTTTCAAGTTCATTTATCACTGCAGTCAGCAGTGCGCGCTTGTCCATACTATTCCTCAAACATTGACAGTTGCCGAGCTTGCTCTAAAGGCTCTAGCATCACACTCAGCCTAGCAGCCGAATTTCTCGTCCTTGCTGTCTTTCAAGTACCTCGCGCAGCAAGTCTTTGAAATAAGGGAGATCGAGCTGGTTGTGTACGTGTTCAATGGTGGTTAACTTAAAGTCTGCAAACTTTACCTTAATTCCTTGTTTGATGACATTGCGTTTCGGTGTCGCTCTTGCGAGGCGAGATTCGAGTTCAGGATACAGTTTGTCTTCAATCACCTGCCAACACTCGTCAAAACTGGAGATGTTGACGCTAAAAGTGCGCTCAACGCCAATCGACTTTCTTTCTCGCTCCACGACAACTTGTCTTTCATCAATGCCATGACTTTTCTTCCATAATGAAGCACCCAAGCGACCAAAACGTACGATCAAATCTCGGTAGTCACTATTGCGAATATCCAAGCATGTAAAAAAGCCGGCACTATTGAGCTTATCTAAGCTAACCTTCCCGACACCCGGTATTTTGCCCAAATCCAACTCATCGACTACTTTTTGCACTTGATCGGGTGGAATCACAAACTGCCCATTGGTTTATTCATATCCGAGGCAATCTTGGCCAAAAACTTAAGCGGCGCCACCCCTGCAGAAGCAGTCAGTTGCAGTTCATTCCAGATATCGGCACGAATACGCTCCGCAATGCGCGTCGCTGAGTTTTGACAGTGAGGGGAGTCTGTGACATCCAGGTAGGCCTCATCTAGCGATAACGGCTCAATGAGCGAGGTATAGCGAGCAAAAATCGCGCGAATGTGCTTTGAGGTTTCTTTATAGACTTCCATTCGTCCAGGGACGAGCAGCAAATTGGGGCACAGCTTTAATGCTTGTGCCGTTGGCATCGCTGAGCGGACACCAAACTTTCTCGCTTCATAGTTACAAGTGCTGATCACCCCACGCTGGCGCTCGCTGCCACCAACGGCAAGGGGCTTGCCTCGATAATGTGGATTATCGCGCATCTCTACCGCAGCGTAGAAGCAATCCATATCCACATGGATGAATTTTCGAATAGAGTCAGACACGGCATTGAACTGTTTATTTATACAGTTAAAAGTATACGCCGATTTTGAGTGAGAACCAACCAAAAAGACCAGAGCGTTGCTCTGGTCTTTGTTATTCAGTTATCGAAAGGCTTGATTAAGCGATACGATCTTTTTCCCAAGCCGCTAGCTTTTCTGCTCGCGCTTGCTCACGCGCTTCACGCTTTTTACGAGCATCACATGGCTCTGGACAATTACATACCTTGTCGACACCAACGGCACCAAGACCGCCACAACTGCCTTTGACTACTTTCTTTTGGAAGATGTAACCAACAGACATGGCAACAATCACCGCAAGAAAAACGCCGAAAGTAATTAGAAATGTACTCATAGTTGTCACCTGTTACTTGTTGAGGTAAGGCTTGAACGCGCTTGACGCGATTTCATCAAACCCATCTTCTGTTTTTACAATAATAAACGCTGGAATGCCATTTTGCTCGGCAACTTCCAGTGCTTGCTCTTCACCCAGTACCATCAAGCCTGTCGCTAAACCGTCTGCTGTCATAGAAGACTTATCAAGCACCGTCACCGACACCACTTTGTTGTTGATAGGCTTGCCCGTTTTCGGGTCGATAATGTGTGAGTAGCGAACACCATCTTGCTCAAAGTAGTTACGGTAGTCGCCAGAAGTTGCGATAGCCATGTCACCTGGCTCAATGATTTCTTGAACACTACGTTCATCCGTCGCTGGCTTTTCAATCGCAATACGCCATTTCACGCCTTCGCGGTTAAGACCTTTCAAGCGCATCTCACCACCGACTTCGACCATATAATCTTGAATGCCGATACGCTCTAGATATTCAGCGAGGACATCTACTCCCCACCCTTTTGCGATAGTCGACAAGTCCACATACAAACCATGCAGGTCTTTCTTTAACGTCGTGTCAGTTGCAGAGAGATGCTGAATGCCCGTTTGTGCTTTGCGCTCAGCAAGTTGTTTTGCCGTTGGTACTACTTCTGGACGCGCTTCTGGGCCAAATCCCCAAAGGTTAACCAAAGGCCCTACCGTAACATCCAAAGCGCCTAATGTGACTTCATTAAGACGGATTGCTTCTTTCACCACAATCGCGGTTTGTTTAGATACGGGAAATGCTTCAGTCCCGTAGAAACGGTTGAAGCGACTCAACTCAGAATCTTGGCGATAGGTCGACATTTGGTCGTTCACCTGTTCAAGTAAGCGATTAAGCTCTGCCTGAATGGTCTCCGGTTTTGGGCTATTGTCGGTCGCAATGTACTTCACATTATAAATCGTCCCCATTGTCGGGCCGCTCAAATGCACTTGCTCACGATCATTACCACAAGCGGTTAAAAGTACCGCTGCTAGCATTGCGGCTAGCACTAATTTCAACTGTTTCGTTAAATGAAACTTAGTTAGATGAAACATGCCTTTACTCACCTAATGAATTTAAAATACTCACGTTTGCCACAGCTATGGATGCTGTCGCAAAATGAAAGCACTCTGTCTATATCTCTTTAAAAACAAATGGCCGGCTCCCATGAGCCAGCCATGTTCATTACTTCAAGAAAGATTAACCACCGAAGTCATCTAGAAGGATGTTTTCATCTTCTACACCAAGATCTTTCAGCATGCCGATTACAGCTGCGTTCATCATTGGTGGACCACACATGTAGTATTCACAATCTTCTGGCGCTTCGTGATCTTTGAGGTAGTTCTCATAGATTACGTTGTGGATGAAGCCTGTGTAACCATCCCAGTTATCTTCTGGCATTGGGTCAGACAGTGCAACGTGCCACTGGAAGTTGTCGTTTTCAGCTTGTAGGCCATCGAAATCTTCTACGTAGAACATTTCACGACGAGAACGAGCACCATACCAGAATGACATCTTACGCTTAGAATTTAGACGCTTAAGCTGGTCAAAGATGTGCGAACGCATTGGTGCCATACCAGCACCACCACCGATGAAGACCATCTCGTTGTCAGTATCTTTCGCGAAGAACTCACCAAATGGACCAGAGATCGTACACTTGTCACCTTCTTTCAGTGACCAGATGAACGAAGACATGATACCAGGTGTACATCAGGATTATTAGGCGGCGGCGTAGCGATACGCACGTTCAGCATAATAATGCCTTCTTCTTCTGGGTAGTTAGCCATTGAGTATGCACGGATGCACTCTTCGTTAACTACAGACTCGTAGCGGAACAGGTTAAACTTGTCCCAATCTTCACGGTACTCTTCTGGTACGTCGAAGTCAGAGTATTTAACGTGGTGAGCAGGTGCTTCAATCTGGATGTAACCACCAGCACGGAAAGGTACTGATTCGCCATCTGGGATTTGTAGCTTAAGCTCTTTAATGAATGTCGCTTTGTTATCGTTAGAGATAACCGTACATTCCCACTTCTTAACGCCGAAGATCTCTTCTGGAAGCTCGATGTCCATGTCAGTCTTCATTGCTACCTGACACGCTAGACGCTCACCTTCACGTGCTTCACCTTTAGAGATATGGTCAAGCTCGGTTGGTAGAATGTCACCACCGCCAGATTTCACTTTTACGCGACACTGACCACAAGAGCCACCGCCACCACAAGCAGATGATACGAATACGCCAGCGCCTGCTAGTGCATTCAGTAGTTTGCCACCTGGTTGTGTGGTGATCGCAAGATCAGGGTTTTCGTTTACAGAGATCGTGATGTCGCCTGTTGGTACTAGCTTAGATTTAGCGAACAAAATCACTAAAACTAGGGCTAGAACAATCAGCGTAAACATCACTACACCAAGAATAATGTCCATTGACTATTCCTTATACCTTACAGTTGAACACCAGAGAATGACATAAAGCCCAGTGCCATCAGACCTACCGTGATGAACGTGATACCAAGACCACGAAGACCAGGAGGAACGTCAGAGTACTTCATCTTCTCACGGATACCTGCTAGCGCAACGATAGCTAGCATCCAACCCACACCAGAACCAAAGCCGTATACGACAGATTCTGCAAAGTTGTAATCACGCTGTACCATGAATGATACGCCACCAAAGATCGCACAGTTCACCGTGATTAGCGGTAGGAAGATACCCAGTGCGTTATACAAAGGTGGGAAGAAGCGGTCTAGTACCATCTCAAGGATCTGTACTAGCGCTGCGATTACACCGATAAAGGTAATAAAGTTTAGAAAGCTAAGGTCGACACCTGCCACCAACGCATTTTCTTTAAGAACTAGGTTGTAAAGCAGGTTGTTCACCGGTACTGCTACTGTCAGTACAACGATAACCGCTACACCTAGACCGAAAGAGGTTTTCACCTTTTTCGATACCGCTAGGAATGTACACATACCTAGGAAGAAAGAAAGCGCAAGGTTTTCGATGAAAATCGACTTAACCATTAAGCTAATATAATGTTCCATGACAGCCTTACTCCTTCGCTTCTACTTGTTCTGGCCTAATTGTACGAATTGCCAGATCAGGAAGCCGATTAGGAAGAACGCAGAAGGCGCTAGTAGCATCATACCGTTTGGCTGATACCAACCACCGTTACTTACTAGCGGTAGTACTTCCAGACCGAATAGCTTGCCTGAACCAAACAGTTCACGGAAGAAGCCAACAGTAATAAGAACGAAGCCATAGCCTAGACCGTTACCAATACCGTCGATAAGCGATGGTAGTGGCGCAGACTTCATAGCAAATGCTTCCGCACGACCCATTACGATACAGTTAGTAATGATCAGACCTACGAATACTGAAAGCTGCTTAGAGATATCGTAAAGATATGCTTTCAGGATTTGGTCTACCACGATTACCAAAGATGCAATGATCGCCATCTGAACGATGATACGAACGCTATTTGGGATATGGTTACGAATTAGAGATACGAAGAAGTTAGACAGTGCAGTAACGAAAATTACCGCCAGCGTCATAACAAATGCTGTCTCTAGTTTTGTGGTTACTGCTAGAGCAGAACACACACCAAGAACTTGAAGAGCGATCGGGTTGTTATCCAACACCGGTGCCATCAGGCTCTTCTTCATTTCTTTAGCATCAGCCATTAGTTCAGACCTCCGTCACGAACTTTAGCTAGGAATGGACCAAAGCCCATGTCACCCAACCAGAAGTCAAACGTACCTTGAACGCCGTTGCCTGTCAGTGTTGCACCAGATAGACCGTCAACACCGTGCTCAGAACCTTCAGGTGCGCCACCTTTCACGATTGCAATCGCTGGCTTGAAGTTTTCATCAAACAGTTTCTTGCCAACGAACTGTGCACGCCAAGATGGGTTTTCGATTTCGCCACCCAATCCAGGAGTTTCACCTTGCTCGTAGTATGTAATACCGTTCACAGTATTACCGTCTGTTTGAACCGCAACAAACGCGTACATCATAGACCATAGACCCGTGCCGTGAACTGGCAGGATAATGCTGCTCACTTCACCGTCTTGCTTAACTAGGTACACTGTACCTACGTTTGCACGACGAATGATTTTTGCAAAGTCTTGGTCAGCTGTAAGGCGGATAGACTCAGACGGGTCTTTTGCCGCTTTACGTTGATCGTAGCTGTTTGCATCGCTGCCATCTGGGGCTGTATCAACAAACTCACCTGTGTTGAAGTCAACAAGGCGTGGCTCAATGTACTGGCTGTAAAGCTCAGCAACTGTACCTTCGGCTTCAATACCCGCTACTTCGATGATTTTCGACTGTTTATCTAGAACCGCGTTCGCGCGTTGCTTGTCACGCAGACCTACTGCTGCAAGCGATACAACGATTGAGCACACTAAGCTCAACGCGATAACAACAAACAGCGTCTTTTTAATGCTATCGTTATTACTTGCCATAGCGAGCTTCTCTCCGTTTGATGTTCTTCTCGATCACAAAGTGGTCGAATAGAGGTGCGAACAGGTTAGCAAATAGAATTGCTAGCATCATACCTTCTGGGTAAGCCGGGTTTACTACACGGATCATGACACACATTGCGCCAATCAGAATACCGTATGCCCATTTACCATTGTTAGTAAATGATGCCGATACTGGGTCTGTTGCCATGAAGAACATACCAAATGCAAAACCACCTAGTACTAGGTGCCAGTGCCAAGGCATAGCAAATAGTGCATTTGTGTCAGAACCAACAACATTGAACAGAGTTGCTACTGCAACCATACCGATCATTACACCAGCAATGATGCGCCAAGACGCAATGCCCATGTATACGATCATTGCCGCACCAATCATAAGTGCTAGCGTTGATACTTCACCAATCGAACCAGGGATGTTACCGATGAACGCGTCCATCCAAGAGATAGTTTGGCCAGTGATGTTGTTTATTAATGCGCCTTCGCCACCTTGTGCCCATTGGCTAAGAGCCGTAGCACCTGAGTAGCCGTCAGCTGCAACCCATACTAAGTCACCCGAGATTTGTGCTGGGTAAGCGAAGAATAGGAAAGCACGACCAGCAAGCGCTGGGTTAAGGAAGTTACGACCCGTACCACCAAAGATTTCTTTTGCAACAACAACACCAAATGTAATACCTAGCGCTGCTTGCCAAAGTGGAAGTGTTGGCGGAACGATCAATGCGAAGAGAATAGAAGTTACAAAGAAACCTTCGTTAACTTCGTGCTTACGCACCATACAGAACAACACTTCCCAGAAACCACCAACAATAAATACTGTTGCGTAGATAGGTAGGAAGTAAGTTGCACCCAAGAGCATCTTACTGCCCCAACCCGCATCGGTACCTAGCGTGCCGCCAAGACCTTGAGTTAGCCAGTAGTGCCAGTTACCATCGATAACACCTGCAAGCTCTGCGCCAGTGTAAAGATGGTTAAGTGCCATAATCGCTTGGTTACCCGCGTTGTACATACCCCAGAACATTGCTGGGAATACTGCGAACCAAACCATGATCATGATGCGTTTTAGGTCAACGCTATCACGGACATGCGAGCTGCGCTTCGTTACAAGACCTGGCGTGTAGAATAGCGTTGCCGCTGCTTCGTACAGTGCAAACCATCTTTCATGTTTGCCGCCTGGCTCGAAATGATGCTCGATATCCTCGATGAATTTCTTAAGCATGGGATTACCCTTCCTTCTCAATCTTGTCTAGGCACTCACGTAGGAGTAGACCGTATTCGTACTTACCTGGACAAACAAAGGTGCATAACGCCAAATCTTCTTCATCTAGTTCAAGAGCACCAAGACGCTGAGCGCTGTCTTGATCGCCTGCACATAGATCACGAAGTAATAGCGTTGGCTCCATATCTAGCGGCATAACTTTCTCGTAGTTGCCGATTGGAACCATTGCACGATCACTACCATTGGTTGTTGTTGTCATATTGAACAACTGACCTTTGAATAGGTGACCAAGGAATGATTTAGTGATTGAGAACTTATTCTTACCAGGCGTCGCCCAGCCAAATAGTTCTTTCTCACGACCTTCACGAAGTACAGAAACTTGCTGGTGGTAACGACCTAAATAGCCGTGTGGACCAGTAGCATGAGTACCAGAAAGTACAGAACCAGAAATGATTCGAACTTCACCAGGCATCAACTCGTTATCTGTTACATCTTCTAGGCTAGCGCCAATCTGAGTTCTAACCAGACGAGGGTTATTTACTACAGGGCCAGCTAGAGACACAACGCGATCCGTATACAGTTCACCTGTAGTGAAAAGCTTACCGAATGCAATCACATCTTGATAATTGATGCTCCAAGCAACGTTGTTCGCGCCGACTGGATATAGGAAATGCATGTGAGTGCCTACTAGACCCGCTGGGTGCGGACCATTGAAGACATGCTCTTCGACATTGGATTGAGTTGAGCGAGGAAGACTAGTGCCTGATTTGCAGACATACACTTTACCGTCTGTCAGTTTCGACAGTAGGTCAAGACCTGCAACAAACGCGTCTTTTTGCTCGTTGATAATCAATTCAGGCTCTGCTGCTAGTGGATTAGTATCCATAGCAGTCACGAAAATCGCTTGAGTCGTAGAATCGATCGCCGGAACCTTGCTGAACGGACGAGTACGCAACGCAGTCCACATACCAGACTCAACTAATTGAGTTTTGATCACGTCGCGATCAAGACCTGCTAGTTGGTCAGCTGTGTAGCTATCGAAAGTAACTTGCTCGTCGCCTGCCACTTCAATCACAACGGATTGTAGGACACGCTTCGCGCCACGGTTAACTTCAATAACCTTACCGCTTGCTGGAGAAGTAAATTTAACGCCTGGGTTCTTTTTGTCTTCAAAAACAACCTGACCTTTTTTCACTTCATCACCAACGCGAACATGCATCGTTGGACGCATACCCACGTACTCTTCGCCAAGCAAGGCGACTTTAGTGATGGACTTACCATCATTAATCACCTGGGAAGGAGTTCCTGCGATAGGAAGATCCAAGCCCTTCTTTATTGTAATCATACGCACTTGCACTACTTTTATCGGGAAAAAGATTCTTTTAAATTGCGTAACATTTAGACACGACATTGAGTGTCTGGCTCTGGCTTCTTTTGCGGCCAAAGCAGCAACATCACTTTAACAATCTCGTCATA
Source organism: Vibrio maritimus (assembly GCA_000755425.1). Classification (GTDB taxonomy): domain Bacteria; phylum Pseudomonadota; class Gammaproteobacteria; order Enterobacterales; family Vibrionaceae; genus Vibrio; species Vibrio maritimus_A. The sequence goes on along the minus strand of BBMT01000002.1, from coordinate 515,243 downwards.
GAATCGATGCGAGATTTTTCTGGAGCGGTAGTTTAGCATCTTTTACAAAGGGTATGCCATGACCAATCCCAGCAATAGCCGCTTTATTTGGAAACTTTTGCTACATCTGGGGTTGCGAATATGTGTAACTTTGACCAAACGCACAAACTGCTATTAATGCTTTTAAAAATAAGCGATTGGCTTGTTCACATTCTGAAACATTCACCATCATCAAAATCACATAACATTATATGTTGATACGCTGTTAATGATTTACCCCCAAAGAGGTAGGCAAAACCGTAGCTTTACCCGAATAAATTGACGGTAATTATCAGTAAACCCTTACCTTGTTGCTAAACTGTGTTCTCAGTTTCTATTGTTGGTACCGCACCAATAAACAGGTTTGCCGTTACTTGCCGCCACCAGCACAGTTTGGGCTAGCTGGGGCAAGTTGGTTCTCTTCGTTCCACTCTTCAGGAGTGTAGGTGTGGATCGCTAAGGCATGCACCGAGCCTGCGAGCTCTTCAGCAAGCACAGTATTGACCTTACGATGCCGAGTAATAAGACGCTCACTTGAAAAATCTTCACTGACGACAATGACCTTAAAGTGACTTTCTGAGCCTGGCGGGACATTATGCATATGACTTTCATTGCGAACATCGAGATGTGTTGGATGGAAAGCTTGATGGAGCTTTTGCTCGATAGATTGTTGAATCATCTTACTTCCTTGGGCTGAAACCGACATTTATTTTTATATAGTCGGTAAAGTATATACTTTACTTAATCAATAATCTTCCCTTAAATCACATTCTGCTTGGCTTAGTTAAGGGGATTTTGTCAAAATACAACCATTGTCACCAATTCAAGAAATTATGAAAACTGAACTGAACCTACTTGAGCGCAGCTACTCGCTTTTTCGCTACCCTAAACTTGCCAATGAGCAGCTCCAAGCATGGGATGCGGGAGATGAGTATCTGATTCAACATGTTGAAGAGCTCGCTTTGCCCAAGTCATCGAATATTCTGATCCTCAACGATAACTTTGGAGCGCTAAGCTGTTGGTTTAGTGAAGAGCATAAGGTAACTACCGTCACGGACTCTTTTGTTTCCCAGCAAGGTATCAAAAGTAACTTGTCGACAAACCAGCTCAGTGGAGTGACCCTCCTCAATTCTACGGATGCATGGCCAAACGACATCGACATCGTTCTGATGCAAATCCCACGCAATAATCGCTACCTAACTTGGCAGTTAGACCAACTTGCTCAAAAGTACGCAGGCCGCTGTCCGTTAGTTGCGGTTAATAAAGCAAAAGAGATCCACACCTCAACACTGAAACTGTTTGAGAAGTTTGCAGGCTCCACCACAACCTCGCTGGCGTGGAAAAAACACCGCCTAGTGTTTACTAAGCTATCTAGTGTTGCCCAAAAGCCTGCTGTGGATGCGTATACAACTTGGCCGGTTGAAGGGCATGAACTAACGCTGGCGAATTTACCCAATGTTTACTCAGGCGAAAGCTTGGATTTAGGCGCTCGCTTTATGCTAGAGCATCTATACAAACTCGACGCGGACAATAAAGATGTCGTCGACCTTGGCTGTGGCAATGGCGTTTTATCGATAAAGCTCAAACAGCTTTTCCCAACCGTTCGCATTACCGCGGTCGATGAGAGCTTTATGGCATCAGCCTCGGCAAAACATAACTTTGAACTTAATCAGTTAGACGACGCTCAGTGCAAGTTCATTACGAACAATTGCTTAGATGGCTTTGATGCGGCCTCACAAGATCGTGTCGTCTGCAACCCACCCTTCCATCAACAGCAAGCCGTCACCGATCACATCGCTTGGCAAATGTTCTGTGATGCAAAGCATGTTCTTCGCCCTAAAGGCGAATTAATGGTTATCGGCAATCGCCACCTAGGCTACGATAAAAAACTGGCACGTCTCTTTGGCAAGCACAATGTGAAGCTTGTCGCTTCCAATGCCAAATTTGTTATTTTACAGGCAACTAAGTAAAGATTGAGTCATAGTTGCCCTTAGGCAACGTGCATAAAAAAAAGAATTCGCTATGATGCCAGCCATCGCTCGGTTTGGCCTCAATAGTTTTAGAGTGTGAAAAGGAATCATTAATGAAAAAGCTCGTTTTAGCGGCTTCCGTCGTATTGCTTGCTGCTTGTGCAAGCCCTCAACAAGAACAAGTCAACTTTGCGCCTAAAGCGACAACTAGTGCCGCTAAAGTCGTCGAAAACAAATCGATGTCGCTATCTAGTAAAGATGTGCGAACAGCTCAGTACGTTGCACTACTTGATAATGGACGCTCGAACATTACGCCAGTACATACTCGTCAAAATCTTCGTATTGGTATTGAAAATGCGCTAGTGAATCAATTTTCCTCACAGGGCTATCAAGTTACCGTGAACAGCGAAAATGCCCTTCAGGTTGAAGTACAGGAGGCATTGGTCTCGGTAAAACATACCGTTATGGAAAATGACATGACTGCAAACGTTGTGCTCGAACTAACTGCTGAGAACACAAAAGGCAAGCTAGTAAAAACTTACACAGGCACAGCAAAGCGTTCAGGCCTTATGAGCGCATCTAACGACGATATCGAGATGGTACTGAACGACACAGTTAACTTAGTACTGAAAGAAATCGCTAACGACAAAGAGCTACAAGACTATATGAAGGAGCGTTTCTAATGCTAAAAACGGCTATCGCTACCCTAGCGCTTGTTGCAACTAGCGTATTCGCAGGCCCTAAAGTTGCCGTGGATACCAACTTAGGTCGCTTTGTGGTTGAACTTAACCAAGAAAAAGCACCGGTAAGCGTTGAAAACTTTCTCAAGTACGTGGATGACGGCAGCTATGTAAACAGCCAGTTCCACCGTGTGATCCCGGGCTTTATGGCACAAGGTGGCGGCTTTGCCAAAGACTTCAAACGTCTACCAACCTATGCGCCTATTGAAAATGAAGCATCAAACGGCTTGGATAACGATGCTGCGACCATTGCGATGGCACGCACTCGCGATCCAAATTCCGCAACACGACAATTCTTTATCAACTTCGTTGATAACGATTTTCTCAACTACAGCGTGACTAACCCTGGCTACGCCGTATTCGGTAAGGTTGTTGAAGGCTTTGACGTAGTGCAAAAAATGGGGCAAAAGCCAACTCGAAGCACTCGTGGAATGAGCGACGTGCCACTCGATCCCATTATTATCACTAAAATGGAAAAAATCAGCGATTAACACCAAAAAGAGAGAGGCTCGCCTCTCTCTTTGCTTGTTATGCGTATCCATTCCTTTTCGCTGCACTCGCAAGGAGCACACCTGTGGAACAAAAAATGACTTGGCTTGATACGGTCAAAAGTTACTGGGATAAAAGGCTACTTTGGGTCTTTATGATGGGGTGCTCAAGCGGCTTCCCATGGGTTTTGATTGGCTCGAATATGTCTGGCTGGCTAAAGGATGCTGGACTCACTCGCGCTGCTATCGGTTACTTTGGCTCTGTGTTTGCAGTTTATGCTATCAACTTTCTTTGGGCGCCTCTGGTCGACAGGGTAAAACTACCAGTTCTTCACGGTACGCTTGGCCAGCGTCGTAGTTGGATTTTCCTTTGTCAGAGCTGTATTTTGATCGGAACCTTGTTTATTGCTGGCGTTAATCCAGCCAATAACCTGATGTTTACTTCCATGTTAGCGCTCTGCATCGCGATTTCATCGGCAACACAAGACATTGCAATTGATGCTTATCGTATCGACACTTTCCCAAAATCAGAGTCCAATAAACTTCCCCAAGCGTCAGCTATGGCTGTTATCGGTTGGTGGACAGGTTACTCATTGCCTGGCTACTTAGCGTTTGTTAATGCTGACTCAATTGGATGGAATGGCGTCTACTACGGCATGGCTGGCATTGTTGTCATCCTTATGCTGTTTACTCTATTTGTTAGTGAGCCTAAAACTGATCGCGAAGCACTACAGGCTCAGGCCGAAGCTCGTCATAACAAAGTGGTAGGCAGCCGCTTTACCAGCTGGATTTCCGTTACGGTCATAGAGCCATTTTTGGACTTCTTCCGTCGCAATGGCGTTCAAGTTGCGATCACCTTACTGCTGTTCGTGTTCTTGTTTAAGATTGGCGAAGCCTTCCTAGGACGCATGTCGATTACCTTCTATAAAGAAATTGGCTTCAGTAACGAGCAAATTGGCTACTACTCGAAGCTTATTGGTTGGGGGGCGACCATCGTCTTTACGCTACTAGGCAGTATGGTCAATGTTCGCTTTGGCATAGTAAAAGGATTGATGATTGGCGGCATTGCAATGAGTGCTAGTAATTTGATGTTTGCATGGATAGCAAAAGTAGGACCAAGCGAGACGCTGTTCTTAGCTACAATCATTGTCGACAACTTCACAACGGCATTTTCAACCGTAGCGTTTGTTTCCTTCCTAACCGTACTTACCGGTCAAGCATTTTCTGCTACTCAGTACGCACTGCTAGCGTCTCTGGGTAACTTTGGCAGGACGACATTAGCATCGTTCAGCGGTGAAATGGTAGATGCACTCAATGACTGGAGCCTGTTCTTTATTATTACGTCGCTCATGGTGATTCCAAGTCTTATCATGCTGTACTCACTGCGCCATTACTTTAGTGACCTGCTTGAAAAAGCGAAACATAAAGACGAAAGCCCAGTACCTAAAGAGCAAGAAAACCTGTCTCAGTAAAACTGCAATTACAACGTAAAAAAGGCTCGCAATAATGCGAGCCTTTTGTTTGATTGCAACTTTATGATCACAACTTTAAGGATACATCCCTTTTCCAAAGCGGTTAAAGACTCTCGCCACACCCTGGGTAAATATCATGGGTTCGGTAAGGATCGATAGGCACAAGCAATCCTGCCCGGATGCTGTCTGAGGCGCGTGCTTGGTGTCACCGTCTTCCCGAATGAAGTCACCCTCGTGGTACTCACCATTCTCGTCACTGAAACTGCCATGCAAAACCAGCGTAGACTCAAAGCCTTTATGGGTATGTTGCGGCACTTGTACGCCTTCCGTGATGTACAAAAGACTCACTCTACAGTCTTCATCAATCTCAATGTTCGAGGTGAACACTTTCCCGCCATAACTCTTCCACTCTCCCATTCGATCTACGAAAGGTTTGAGCGTTGCCGGCACCTTAAACGACTTCCCATTCACTTCAACGGTGGTTGCCGTTCTAGCCTTAGGTTTACTAAAATCAGCATCTAATGTCATGATGTCGTTCATCATATTGTCGAACACCAGAGCGAGTTCAGAATCAGATATGGCGCCCTCAGTACCGCTGGCGACCAAATCTTCAGCAGCCTCTTCCTCGTACTTAGCCACCAATTGACGGCAGTGAGAGCATGTTTCTAAATGCGTGGCGACGGCAGCTCCATGAGCCGAATCAATTTCCCCAGTCGCGTAACACTTCAAAACTTGTTTTTCTGGGTGGTAACTCATACTACTCCGCCTCCATTGAATGTCTTAATTTTTCTACAGCTAGTCTGAGACGGGACTTAACGGTCCCCAGCGGGATATCAAACATATCAGCCACTTGCTGGTGAGGTAACTCCTCTAAGTACACAGCTCTTACAACCTCTCGTTGGGCTTTTGGCAGATCCTCGAGAAACTTCAATATTTGCTCTTTCAACCGGTCAGTCTCAGGCGAATAGTGCTCAACAAAATCTGGCGGGCAGTAATCTGTTGGCCAAATATCATCCGCATGCACGTGCAACTCTTTACCCTTTTGCTTGCGAAGCATGTCGAAGCACAAGTTTCTTGCGATAGTGTAGATCCAAGTCGACAGAGAGCTCTTGCTACCATCAAAAAGGTGCGCCTTCTGCCAAACCGTTGCCATTGCTTCTTGCACCATTTCGATTGCGACTTGCTCATTACCCATGTGTTTATATGTAAATTGCTTGAGACGCGGGGAGAAATAACTGAATACTGTGGCAAAGGCGCGTTTGTCACGCTGTTTTACCTTCTCCATACACTCTGCCACTCTTGCTTGGTGAGCGCCTCTGGACTCTCTACTATCATGCTCATGTCCCTAAAGTTGATATCGCAACATTACTGCCTTACCAATTTATTCTACGCCAAGTTAAACTGTTAGGATCACTCATTATTACGCTCAGTGTCGCGTTTCCTCCTGAATATCTCCCGACTTGAACGCTTCAGCGAGAAAGTTGACTGCGGTACTGCAATCGGGTTGTGTCACTAGGTGTTCGAAATGATGGCACTCCAAAGGCAACACTTCGAGCCAACGCTGGCTGACCCATGATGCATCGTCAAAGAAGCGGTGAAGGTACAAATCTCCGATTTGAGGAAACTTCTTATAGACATCTTGCAGGCGTTCGCCTAGAAACTGATTTTCATCGCTGAGCTCTTCGGTCGCCCAGCCTTCCAACCACTTCACTGACGCGGATCTAAGCCCGTCATCGTCAGCTCGAACGTCCATTACCCGAAACTTTTTGATACCGGATACCGTAATGCCCAACATGCCGTCGTCAAGCGTTTCAAAATCTACAATGCTCACGAATGTCCCGATCTCTGACACGTTGTTTGGAACGGAACTCGAGTCTCCGCTAATAAGACAAACACCGAAACCTGTCTCGTTCTTGAGGCATTCGGTGACCATTCTTTTGTAGCGAGGCTCAAATATCCTTAGCCTCATCTTTCCTTCTGGCAAAACCACTGAGCGCAGTGGAAAAAGCATAATCTGTGACATGATTGTTCCCTTTGTTACTACATCAGTGTTTACGCCCGTAATTGAAATACGATCAGCATCACCTTGTTAACAAGCACGGTTAAATGTTAACCCCCACACACAAAAGATTGATCGATTTGTGTACGCTTTATAGAAGTTCCCTTAATCATTCTTAAATTGTGATAGGCCTCACAAACTTTAGTAAACGTTTGCGGTGTTGCACATTTACTTTGAGATATAAATCGCTATCATGCCCACCCATCGGATGAGTTCGCACGGACAGCGGCCAATTTACAGTACAACTTGAAGAGTTTTCACACTATGCGTAAATCACTTTTAGCTCTTGGCGTTGTTGCAGCAGTTGCTGCAGTGCCAGCATCTGCAGAATATCTATACGGTTTTGGTGGTGTTTACCTTGATCACCAGAGCTGGGATCACGGTCCAAACGCAATCCAAGATGGCCAAGACGGCAAAGGTCGTAACCAATTCGTACTAGGTATCGAAGGTGGTGCAGGTTTCACTTGGGGTGAGCTATATGGTTTCTACGACCGTGAGAGCGTAGAGAAAAGCTCTTCTGAGCAGAAAAACTCGATGAAAGGTACTGCGCACATTTACCTAGGTGATTCTGGCGTTTCTCTATACGGTCAGGTTTACCACCATGACAACCCAGCGCAAAGCGAAACTAACCGCGTGCTAGGTCTTGGCTACACTGCGCTTAAAGGCGACAACTGGTTCTTCAAACCTTGGTTGGTGTTCACGACATCACTTCTTGGGATTCTTTCTCACCAAACCCAAATGTTAATGGCAGCAACGGTTACATGGCTGGTTGGACTGCACGCTACGGTTTCGAAGCATTTGGTCAAAACTTCTCATTCGTTAACTGGAACGAGATCGAGTTTGATCGCAACGACGCATACGCTCAAAACCAAGGTGGTAAAAACGGCCTAAACGGTGCATTGCTATTCAACTGGCACGCAACTGAGCACCTAACTGCTGCTATTCAGTACCGTTACTTCAACAACAAGCTTGGCGTATATGGCTCAGCTAAAAATGCGGGTAACGACCAACACTACGGTGACGCTATCATCTACCGTATGCAGTACAACTTCTAACTCTCTGAATGTAAGAAGTTCGAAAAATGGCGCTATTGCGCCATTTTTTGTATCTAAAATTCGCGCACTAAGCTTTCGACCAATCTAGCTAACTTTGCTATCCTTCTCGCTTCATTCACTACCCGTAGATAATTGTGAACATTACCATTCTAGGTCCTGGTGCCGTTGGTTCCTTATACGCTTACAAGCTTCATCTCGCTGGTCATTCTATTTCTCTTTGGGGACGTACTCCATCTAGCGAAATAGAGATAACTCTCGATGATGGTGAAAGCATTGCGTTCAACAATCAAAGCCTCGACGATCTGGAACGATGTGACCTCTTGGTTGTGGCTTTAAAAGCGTGGCAAGTAAAAAGCGCGCTACTCCCGCTGCTAACTCATCTTCACCCAGACGCTATTATTCTGTTTTTGCACAATGGGATGGGAACCGTTGATAGCCTATCCGATCAGCTGGCGCATCGGCCTGTACTGCTGGGTACGAGCACACACGGCGCCCTCAAGGTTAATAGCTCCGCCATCCACCACACAGGTAACGGACAAACACTCATCGGCGCATGGAACAAAATAGGTCAGCAGTGCGAATTTGTCGCCGAGGTCCTTGACCATGCTTTCTCACCGGCACAGTGGCACAGCACTATCCAACAAGCGTTATGGACTAAGTTGGTAATCAACTGCGCAATCAACCCATTGACCGCCATTCTCGACTGTCGCAATGGTCAACTAGCGAACGATGAGTATCGAGATCAACTACTTAGTATCGTGAAAGAAGCGGTTTCTTGCGCAAGGTTCGATGGGGTTGAGTTAGACCCATCGGTTTTACTCGACACCGTTGTGAATGTGGCTAAATCTACGGCACAAAACTACTCGTCTATGCACCAAGACATTTATAATAAAAGGCAAAGTGAAATCGATTTTATCAACGGTTACGTGGTCAATATTGCGACTAAACACCATGTCGATATACCGAATAACTTATCCCTGTATCAAAAAATTAAGCAAATAGAAGCAAGCTGGAGCCAGCATGACTAAAAAGGTACTTGTCCCTATCGCCCCAGGCACGGAAGAAATGGAAGCCATTACCATCATAGATACTATGGTGAGAGCAGGTTTTGACGTCACCGTGGCTAGCGCTGACTTCGATGGCGCATTGACGATGAAAGCCTCCCGGGGAGTGACATTAACAGCCGATTGTAAACTGGTTGATGTTGCAGACGACGAGTTCGATGTTATCGCGCTACCTGGCGGTGTCGGCGGATCGGAAGTATTCCGTGATAGTACACTACTGGTAGAGATGGTTCGCCAACACAAATACGATGGCAAACTCATGGCGGCTATTTGTGCCGCGCCGGCTCTCGTTTTGCAGCATCACCAGCTTTATCCAGATGCTTTGATGACTTGCCATCCAAGTTTTAAATCTCATATCCCAGAAAGCTGCTGGCGCGAAAAGCGCGTTACCATAGATATCAACCACAACCTGATTACCAGCCAAGGTCCAGGTACCGCGCTTGAGTTTGCCATTGAGATCATCATTGCACTCTGTGGTAAGGAAAAGGCATGGGAAGTCGCCGAGCCTATGGTCACCAACCCAACGCTGCATTATCACGAAATGGGAAAGTAAGATGACTGATTTACAAGCAATTCGTGACCAGTTCCCGGCAATTGATGGCGAAACCGTTTATCTAGACAGTGCGGCGACCACACAGAAGCCGCAAGCGGTGATCGATTGCATTACCCACTACTATCGCAACCAAAACGCCAACGTCCATCGCGGTACCCACTCGTTGACTGCACTGGCGACATCCCGTTTTGAATCGGCTCGTGAAACAGTCGCGCGTTTTATTAATGCCAGCAGCGAGAAAGAGATCATCTGGACACGCGGTGCTACCGAAGCGCTTAATCTCATCGCTCAAACCTACGCACGCAATCAGTTGCAGCCAGGTGATGAAATCTTAGTCTCTGAAATGGAGCACCATGCCAACATTGTTCCGTGGCAAATTGTCGCAGAGCAAACCGGTGCTAAAGTGGTCAAGGTACCAATGGGTGAAGGTTGTCAGTTTAACCTCGATGCATTCAGAGCATTAATCAACAGCCACACAAAAATCGTGGCCGTAGCTCAAGTAACCAACGTGACCGGGACCGTGCTGCCACTCAACGACATCATCGCTATCACTCGCGCTAATAGCCAAGCTGTGGTTGTCGTCGATGGCGCGCAAGGCGTGGTGCATCAACGAACTAATGTTCAAACTCTGGATGCCGATTTCTACGTCTTTTCGGGGCATAAACTCTATGCGCGCGGGTATTGGCGTACTGTATGGCAAGCTAGCCCTACTCGAAGCAATGCCACCATGGCATGGTGGCGGAAAAATGGTCGAAAAGGTCTCGTTTGAAGGCACAACATTTAGTGAGTTGCCTGGCAAGTTTGAAGCAGGCACACCTAATGTCGCTGGTGCTCTGGCGCTTGCCTGCTCTATTGACTGGCTTAATCAATACAGCCATACCGATCTTGAAAAACACATCTGCGCGCTGCAAAAACGCGCCTACGATGCCCTAAGTCAACTCGATGATATTCAAATCATCGGCTATCAGCCTGGTGCTAGCGTCATCACTTTTGTCATGGAAGGCGTGCATCATCAAGACTTGGCCACACTGCTCGACCAGCAAAATGTCGCAGTACGCGCTGGACACCACTGTGCTCATCCACTTATGGACGCGTTAGGCGTAAAAGGTACCGTGCGAGCTTCATTCGCGATCTACAACTCTGAGCAAGATGTTGACCGCTTTATCGCTTCGGTAGAAAAAGCTGTCGATATGCTTTGAACGCAAAAAGGCCATTGGTAGGAACTCCCGCCAATGGCCTTTTTAAAATCACTGCAATCGATAGTGCTTCTAAACGCGGTTAAAGCGAGCGCTGCGCCTGCTCGCGGATCGTATTCACGATAGCCTTAAGGCCATTGCCGCGTGAAGGGCTAAGGTGATTAATGAGGTTTAACTGCTCGAAATAGCCTTCGAGATCGAATTCAGCGATTTGCTTTGAAGTCTTGCCATTGAAGGCCGCCAACACAATCGCAATCAAACCGCGAACGATACGTGCATCAGAATCCGCTTTGATTACCCAAGCCTCATCAACCTGTTCAAGCACCAGCCACACTGAGCTTTCACAGCCTGCCACCAGCACTTGCTCTTGTTTATCAGCTTCATCCATGACCGGTAATTTCTTACCCCACTGAATGACTTGGCGGTAGCGATCCTCCCAGCCTTTCAACTGAGACATGGTGTCGACAATTTGCTGCGCTTGGATTTCACTGCCAAATGGATTGCTATTACTCATCTCAACTGCCTATTACTTTGCTGCGTATTTTTGCAGAATTTTTTCAACGATGCGCGATACCGCGACAAAGCCAAATGTCGCCGTTACCACCGTTGCCGCGCCAAAACCGCTGGCACAATCCATACGTTTTGGCCCTTCTGCTGTGGATTTCACGCCACACACACTGCCGTCCGCTTGAGGGTATTTAAGCTGCTCGGTCGAGAACACACAGTCGATGCCAAACTTACGAGCTGGGTTCTTAGTGAAGTTGTGATGACGGCGCAAGGTATCTTTCAGCTTTTTGGCGAGCGGATCTTGAATCGTTTTGGTCAAATCCGCCACCATAATTTGGGTTGGGTCAACCTGACCACCCGCACCACCGGTCGTGATAACCTTAATTTTATTGCTGCGACAATACGCCAGTAACGCGGCTTTCGGCTTAATGCTATCAATCGCATCCAGCACGTAATCAAACTCTTTGCTGATGTACTCGGCCACGTTGTCTGGAGTAATAAAGTCATCTATAAGATTCACTTTGCACTCTGGGTTAATCAGCTTAACGCGCTCTGCCATCACTTCGATTTTACTCTGACCAACGGTACCTGACATCGCATGGATTTGACGGTTAATGTTCGTCACACACACGTCATCCATATCAATGAGTGTTAACTCACCGACACCGGTTCTCGCTAGCGCTTCTACTGCCCACGATCCCACACCACCAATGCCTACCACACACACGTGTGCTGCACGTAAAATGTCGACCTCACTATGACCATAAAGTCGGCGTGTGCCACCAAAACGTTGGTTGTAGCTGTCAGAGGCAGGTTGGTTCAATTCGCGCATGGGTTACCTTGCATTGTCCAAGTAAAAAAGAAGAGTGCGATTTATACGCACTCTTACTAAAAAGGTCAACTCTGTCGGCGTTGTAGCCGCTGATTACGATGGCCTACTTGCTCTCGCTATTCGTATCCGTTTCGGTATCAGGCTTGTCTTGCGAAGAGGCAGAAGACTTGGCCGACGCATCAGACGGGTTTGCTGGAGAGGTCTTTTCTCCTGGCATCAACCATGGGTCTGCCGTTGTCGAGTTTTCTAAACCCAATTTCCACACGCGGCCAAAGTGTTTGTAGTGACCAGCTTGAGTGCCGGCAAACTCTCCCATACCATGATAGAGATCGAAGTGGTTACCTTTCACCGCACCACCAGTATCGAGCACGATTAGCAGTCTCAACTCATGTGCACCACTCCAAGTACCATCAGCATTAAGCAGTGGTACTTCCGCCAGTATCGGAGTCCCCATTGGGAATGCAGAGCGATCGCCCGCAACCGATGCCATCGGTAATAGCGGAATACCTGCTGTACCTCTTACTGGCGCTGCATTTTGCGGTTGGAAGAACACAAACGATGGATTTTCCTCAAGGAGTGCCTGAACTGTTTTCTCATCTTGTGCCATCACCCAGTCTTTGATCGCTTTGAGTGACATTTTCTCTTTTGGCACTTCGCCTCGCTCTATCAACACACGGCCAATACTCACGTACGCTTTGTTGTTTTTTCCTGCGTAGGCAAAATATTCTAAGGTATCGTCATCTTCAAAGTGAACGAAACCACTGCCTTGCACTTCCATAATAAATGGGTCGATGAGATTTTCAGCATAGCCAAGTTCAAGTCCCTGGCCATTGAGTGCGCCGCCATAAATTTCTGCGCGAGTTGGACACTCTTGCTGACAGTCTGGCATCGCATACACTGGATAACGGAACTTCTCATCTGGCTTGTGACGAAGCTCCATTACAGGTGAGAAATAACCCGTGAAGAGTACATTACCTTTGTTATCACCACCGCCAAGTTGCGCCGCTTGAACACCGTAATTTGCCAACTGTTTTGGGTCGCCACTTTGCACAGCCCATGTTTCTAGCTGTTCGTATAATGGTTGGTAGGTTTTCGCCATGGATGGCGAGGCAGTGACCACCTCATTCGCTTGGGCAGCAAATGTGTGAAAGTTGCGAGGTTTGTTGGATTCAATTTGCTCTGTTTTATTTAGTAGGCTGGTGAACTCACCATCGTGTTTCTGCTGAGCGCGATCGCTTTGCGCGCAGCCAAACACCAATAAAACAGAGGCAAGAGGCAAAATACGTTTGATCAAGTTAGTCATCCCTTATGGTTCGTGCATTCAGGATGGCAAACTCTATAAAAAAGCGCAATAAAACCGATGCTTATCTCAGGTCTTTTTTGTGTTTTCCTGACAAAACAAACGTTGGGTTGTAATGAGTCGGTGAAAGCTGTCGTATCTCGGTCTTGTTACGGTTAAGAAATTGATAACGATACTCGGTCACCCCTACGGTAAACCAAAGTTTTTAGCGGACAGTTCAAAAGAGGTCGCAACCACACGGTTATTGATCACCACCTTATTATCTCCAAGTTCAAACGACGCTCTGGCATAAGGAGCCACATCTTTCTCGATCCACACTCCAAACACCTCTGCTTTAGGGTTAATGTGGTCTTGAACTCGACCATATAAATCGTTGTATAAGCCAATCACTGAGGCCGTGCCCACTAATGCCAGCAAAATTAGTGCTCGTTCCAACCACTTGTTGGGTCTAATCGTACTGCGAGGCGTTAACGTGACATCCACGCTACTGACAATACCACTCTCTTTGCCTTCACTCATAATTCGCCTTCTTCTGTATTCTGGGCCAGTGTGTCACTTGATTCATAAAGGGGCAAGTCTCTACATCGCTCCATGCTAAATTTCCCTTGCGCATTTTTGAATAAAAAGTCATTATTTCAACATAAATAAACCACGAGTAATCATTGTGAAGATCCGCAGTACCGCCCTAGTAAAAGGATTTCGGCAGTCCACTCCGTATGTTAATGCTCACCGCAATAAAACCATGGTCATCATGCTAGGTGGAGAAGCATTCACCGACAAAAACTTCACCAATATTGTGAGTGACATCGCGTTGCTACATAGTCTGGGTGTTAAGTTAGTGCTAGTGCATGGCGCAAAGCTCAAATTAACCAACTTCTTGAACACAATGATTGTCACTGTCCCTATCACAAAGGCATTCGAGTCACGACAGAAAAGTGCTTAGACTATGTGATGCAGGCGACGGGGCGTCTGCAACTGGATATCACTGCCCGTCTCTCTATGAGCCTGAATAACACACCAATGGCGGGCAACCAACTCAATGTTATTAGTGGCAACTTTGTCATTGCCCAACCGCTCGGCGTTGATGATGGCATCGACTACTGCCACAGTGGTCGCGTGCGCCGCATTGATATTCAAGGTATCAATCGTGTTCTTGAGCAAGGTTCAATCGCCTTACTCGGCCCAGTGGCAGGTTCGGTAACGGGTGAGACCTTCAATCTCCTCTCTGAAGAAGTGGCGACCCAAGTTGCTATAAAATTAAATGCAGATAAATTAATTGGCTTTTGTTCAGAACAAGGGGTTCTCGATGAAGCCGGCAATGCCATCGCTGAGCTGTTCCCATCTGAAGTCAATCAACTGATTGAACAGCTTGAAGCCAAAGAACTGGCTGACGAAGGCCATAGTAGCGGTACACTGCGTTTCTTACGCGGAGCGCAATCCGCTTGTCGTGCAGGGATTCCACGTTGCCACTTAATTAGCTATAAAATCGATGGCGCACTGATTCAGGAGCTGTTCTCTATTGATGGTATCGGCACACAAATCGTCATGGCCAGTGCCGAGCAAGTCAGACAAGCTGACATTGATGATATTGGCGGCATTTTTGAACTGATTCGACCTTTGGAAGAAAAAGGGATTTTGGTTCGTCGCTCTAGAGAGCAGCTTGAGCAAGAAATCCACCAGTTCACCTTGATCGAGAAAGATGGTTTGGTGATTGGCTGCGCTGCACTTTATCCTTACCAGCAAGAAAAGATGGCTGAAATGGCCTGCGTGGCGATCCATCCCGACTATCGCGATGGCAATCGCGGCGTTCTGCTCCTGAATCATATGAAGCAGCAATCAAAAATGATGGGGATTGAGCATATATTTGTACTCACCACACACAGCCTGCACTGGTTTAGAGAGCAAGGTTTCCTTGAAGTAGGAGTAGAATCGCTGCCGATGGCGAAACAAGACCTCTACAATTTACAAAGGCGCTCCAAGATCCTATCGGTCTCGGTATAGTTTTACAGAAACATTCATGACGGCTTGAAATTTATGAAATCGATTGCCGTCATGAATTAGCACAAATCGTTTTACAAAAGGTCAATTCCTGTTTAAAATTCGCCCAAATCACAGCTATTTATGTGACAGGACTCCCAAAAAGCAGCGCGCTGGCGGGCAGTGCAAGGAATGCTAGGTGAACACCACATTCAAGAGTGACATCTATGCGAACGGTTATTTGTAATTCGATTCAAAGTTTCTGGGACATGGCGGAAAACCACTTCCTAGAAGGGCTCAACGTCCACTGTGTTTTTCCTGTATCCGAAAAAGTCAGATCGTTAATGGCGATTTACCAGCAGCAGTATCGGATCAAGCAAATCACCTACTCTGAGGTCTTTAATCCAGCCTAACGCGGCCAAATTATTCCCAGATAATAGGTACTGCCAAGGACGGTAGAGTTTCTTTCTCTCTCACTTACTTTCCACCTCAGCTACGCATTTACTTTCCCCAAACTACTAAGTAAACCAATCGCAATTACGCCAAACGCAATGACAGTCCACTGTGACGCAATGTTTTATGACGTATCCCTTTACCCAATACTTTGCCATCCGCCACTAAGGTGAAACGCGATTTTGCACGGGTAATTCCGGTGTAAATCAGCTCTTTGGTGAGCAAAGGGCTAAATTCACCCGGTAATATCATAAAGGTATGGGCAAACTCACTGCCTTGAGATTTATGAATCGTCATGGCATAAGCTGTTTCATGCTCTGGCATTCGACTTGGCAATACCGACTTTATGCTGCCATCAGGGAGCTCAAAGAAGACCTTCAGCCTTGGTGTTTGAGCACTATGATCCCATAGGCAAATACCAATATCGCCATTGTAAAGTCCAAGCCCGTGATCGTTTTTCGTCACCATCAGTGGTCGACCCACATACCAAAGCTCTTCACCTCGCGAAATCACGCTGCGCTGCTTCAGACGCGACTCTATCCTCTGGTTAAGACCTGTAACGCCAAAATCACCCTCTCGCACTGCACACAGCAAGCGGTTTTTAGCGAATAAACCTAAGACTTGACGCGCAACGCTGTGCTGCCAGTTCACTAAAGCATCGCTGCTTTGCAGCGACTCACCTTGTGGTGACGCAGCTCTCGACTCAGTCAAATACGGCTTGTAAACCCGCACCATGGAATCAATCAATTTTTGATAGCTATCACCACTAAGTGGCAACCATTCAATATCCTCAAACCCTTTACCCCAAACCTGCTCGAAGCCTCGACTGCTCGCAGCGTTTACCTGTTTTGCCAGCTGGCCAATGCCTGAACGCGCGTCAAAACGGTAACTTTTTTGCAGAACACAGAGACTATCAGCAAGTGGTGAGACCAACTGTTTGGCAGTACGCCCAAACTGGCAGTCAAACTGAGTGAGTGCTTTCACCCGTTCGTTTTGCTTTTGGCTGTAACCTTGAGCCGAAAAATCACAGATATCGGATAGCACCGCTCCCGCTTCAACTGAGGCGAGCTGATCTTTATCACCTAATAAGATAAGCCGCGCGTGGTTTGGCAGCGCATCGAGCAATCGGTGCATCATAGGCAAATCGACCATAGAGGCTTCATCGAGCACCAACACATCCAGATGCAGAGGATTGGTTTTATCGTGCCTAAACTCAACACGGCCAGGAATGGCACCAAGCAACCTGTGCAGGGTACTCGAGTCGGTGGGAATACGCTGTTTAAGCTCCGGTGACAGCGCCAAAGCATCCACCGCTTTACCAATCGATTCAGTCAGGCGCGCCGCCGCTTTACCCGTTGGTGCAACCAACTTAATGGTAGGTGTTTCTCCTTGCGCGCTCGCCTGATGCACCATTGCCGCGAGCAGTTTGGTGACTGTCGTGGTTTTACCCGTACCAGGCCCTCCGGAAATAACGGCGAAACGGCGGGTCAATGCTACCGCAGCCGCCACCTTTTGCCAGTTCAGGCAGGTATTGAGCGGAATTGCAGCATCAAGCATTTGAAGCTCACTGGCAGAGTTCGCTGACGTGACAATGCGATCCACCTGATCCCAGTCGATCGAGCCATCATCAACAACGTCTAAGAAGTCACACACTAGTTGCTGTCGTGACACTTGGTTGTTTTGTTCATTAGAGAGCGAGGCTAATGCCGAGTAGAGGTAGTGATATTCTCGGGCAAACAGCTGATCAAGGATCTGCGCCGCTTGCTGAAGTTGAGTACTAGGCAGCTCAATCGGCGTCGCCATCGACAACAGACGCTCTGCGATGGTTTGCTCATAATAAAAGTAGCGCTGTAAATAGAGCCGCTTTTGCTGCCAGACTAGAGGCGTGACCGCACCCTCTAAAGATGTGCCAGGCGCTAACACAGTGATCGTTGACGCACGCTCCATTACCTGTAGCCAATCAACCTGATTGACCTTATCTTCCAACGGCGCAGCTGCGGCGCCATAGAGTCCAATCAGGCTTGGTAACGGTGGCAAAGCCTGCTCAACCAAATCGCTATCTAGGTTGACACAAATGTGGCCTTGCCCAAGCTGGCTACTTGTGAGTGCCGCCAGCCACATCACTTCATCGGGATACTCGGTTTCAATGGAAGCAACAAACTTGGCGAACTGATGATCCAGCGGTCGTAAACATTTTTTATCGACCAGATCGGAAATCCAATGGGAAAAAGCGCGCTGTTCAGTCATTAAAATCCAAGCCCCATTTGTTGATTATTTCCTTCGTTGGTATCACTGTTTTCAGTCTCGATGGCATTCAGCTCACCGGAAATCAGCGCATCAAGGTTTTCAATCATTGCCTTTGTGGGACGCGCATTGAAGATTCCCGCATCAGAGTTCGGCTCAATGCCACGTAAGAACAGATAATAGACGCCGCCAAAATGCTGCTCATAATCGTAATCGCAAATACGCGTTTTTAAGAAGCGATGAAGCGCCAAGGCATAGAGTTGATATTGTAAGTCATAGCGATGGTCGACATGGCATGTTCGAGTTGAGCTCGCTGGTAACTGTTGCTGTCCTCACCAAGGTGATTCGATTTCCAGTCGAGAACGTAGTACTTGCCTTGATGCTCGAACACCAAGTCAATAAAGCCTTTCAACATGCCTTTAACCGTATAAAAGCCTAGCTCATGAGCCTTAGCAGATAAGCTATCGTGGCGCTGAATCACTCGATTAAGCGAAGGCGCATCAAGTACATCTATAGGCAATAGAAACTCCATCTCCACCAAGCGCTGCGAAGGGCTTTTATCTCGAAGATATAGATTCTCACCATCTAGAGCCGTGTTCATCACCTGATCCACCAGCAAAGTAATCACTGGCAGCCACTCTGCGTCGTACTGCTCTTTGGCAAGCAGCTCGGCGATGACCTTTTCATTATGCTCAGAGCCAGCAGGCTCGGTAAACTCGATTTCCTCAAATACCGTGTGTAGGAAGGTACCCGGACGAGCGCCTTTTGGAAAATGGAAGATGGTTTTTTCTGGCTCCAACAGTGGATCCAGCTGCTGCTCGTCTGAAGAGTCGATATCCAAACCCGACTCTTCAATGAACACCTCATCACTGCTGCCGTGGTGACTCTGTTTTACCAATGCCGAGTAGCTCGTCAGACGCCAGTCCCGATCAATGGTATGTTGCTGCGTTTTTGCTTCAAGCTCAGGTGTAGGAGCTGACTGCAAACGATACGATTCACCATCGAGCTCTGGTGGTGCAGAAATTGCGATGTCCTGACAGGATTTTGCCAACTGGTTTAGCATAGTTTCTAGCTCGCTGACGCCCAGCTCTTGGCCATTTTGCACCAAGAAACCCAGCGCGCTGTGGTGCACACCAGTGGGCTCTTTGGTGGAGCGGCCGTTGCGAAGCGGCGCAATACCGATAAAACAGCCATACACGGCACGTGTCAGCGCTACATAGATAAGGCGTAAGTCTTCCGCTAGGCGCTCTTTGTCTGCCTGAGCCAGTGCGGCTTTAGACTTTCTAAGATCCAGCACCGATTCCTGATTTGTTGCATCATAGTACTTCGCTTCCATCGCTTCGCGGTAGCTGACCACAAACGGCAAGTAAACCAAGTCATATTCAAGGCCTTTCGACTTATGAATCGTGATGATTTGCACCAGATTTCGCTCCGATTCCAAACGCTGAATGTGCTCATCGGATGCGCCTAACCCTTGCTTGGCATCTTCAATGGACTGAGCAAACCAGCGCAGAAGCGCAGTATCACTTTCCACATCTTGTCTAGCGGCCTGCAATAGCTCGCCCAAGTGTAGATAGTCGGTCAGTAAACGCTCACCGCCAACGGTCGCCAATAGACGATTCGACATTTCACGTTTAAACAGTACCGAGCGAAGCATTGGCAACACCCCTCGCGACTGCCACAACTGACGGTAATCACGAAACTCCGCAATCACTTGCTCCCACAGGTTCTCATCATTGTTCAGGCCATCAAGTACATCGGCAGGTAGCGCGAATAGCTCTGAGGCAAGCGCACTCTTCAGCAATCGCTCATCATCTTGATACCAAATCGCTTGCAGCAGGCGCAGCATATCTTCTGCCACCGGGCTGGAAAACACACTGTCTCGATTCGACAGGTAGACACTGGCAATGCCGCGCTCAGCCAGCGCTTGTTTGATCAGTTGCCCTTCACTACCGGTTCGAACCAGCACGGCAATATCACCCGCTTCAACCGGATGCTCACTATCGCCATCCGCTAACACGACATTTCTAGCTTGCGACTCTGTCAGCACCATTTTGATGTGCTGGGCAGTGGCAGCGGCCATATGCTGCTGATAGTCCCCTTTCGCAATAGGCGCATCGGCATCTTGCAACCAAAACTGCAGTGCAGGTTGACTCTCACCATGTTGCAGCCACTTACGTTTGCCTGCTTTCGGGCTGGCATTAACCGGATAAAAGGGTATGTCGCTGTCGTACAAAAACGGTGAATCGGCCTGCTCAAACAGCGCGTTGACGCTGCTCACCATACGCTCACTGGAGCGCCAGTTGGTGCCTAAGGTGTAATGATCAACAACCTGATTTCTTGCTTGGATATAGGTGAAGATATCTGCGCCACGAAAACCATAGATCGCCTGCTTTGGGTCGCCAATCATAAACCAACCACACTCAGGGTTGTCTAAATACACCGAGCTGAAAATTTGGTACTGCAGTGGATCGGTATCTTGGAATTCATCGATCATCGCCACCGGAAATTGGCTGCGAATTTTTTCGGCTAAGCGCTCGCCAGATTCGAGCTCTAAAGCGGCGCTCAGTTGAGTCAATAGATCGTCAAAAGAGAGCCACTGCTTTTGCTGCTTGGCTAACGCTAATCTCTGACGACACGCTTTGATCGCCATTGCGAGCAGCGGGGTTTTCAGCTCAGGAGGCGTGGCTAGAAAGGCCTCAATCTCGGCAAAAACTGCCATCGTTGGAGGCTCGCCCTTAGGCGTTTTTTCAATCAGCACCGCTTGGGAGAATTTTTCAAGCGCGCTCGGTAAACTGTAATCCAGCGTCTCTTGCTGAGCCCAATCCGTAATGCTTGCCACCCAAGTCGGCAGGGATTTTTTGGTGTAGCTGCGTTTATTCACATCAGATTGTGAGATGCAAGTGACCACATCGTCGCTAACGGCTAACCAGTTGGCTTTTAGCGTCTTTATTTTCTCTAAATTGGTTTGATGCAGAGCGGCAATGTCCATGCTCTGGTCATCGCTATCCGTTACGGAGTCAATATCTTGTAAGGTAATGGCAGGGCCTGTCAGATAACGCCCGATATCACTGAGCAGCGCACTTGGCGTTGCCCAAATTTTGCGGATTTCAGAGGCCATCGCGAGGTTTAACGGATAAAACTGACTGCGCCAAAAATCTGCGGCAACCTGCGCTTTTAAACGGCTTTCATCCGTCACGAACTCGTTGTTAAAACGAGCGCCTGATTCGAATGCGTTTTGGGTCAGCATACGCTGACAGAAACCGTGAATGGTGTATACCGCTGCTTCATCCATTTGGCGCTCGGCCTGAAGCAAGGTTTCGGTGGCATAGCGATGATCGCTTACTTCCGAAAGCAATGGCTGAATGACCGGATCGTCACTTTCGCCTCGAGCAAACGCGATACGAGCCTGATGGATACGGGTACGAATTCGATCGCGAAGTTCTGCTGTCGCGGCTTCGGTAAAGGTCACCACCAAGATCTGGTCAACCGTTAGTGGCTGACGATGCGCGCTACCATCTTTGCCATGACCGAGCAGCAGTCTTAGATAGAGACCCGCGATAGTAAAGGTTTTACCCGTACCCGCGGATGCTTCAATCAGCCGAGCACCATGCAATGGAAAGGTCATGGTATTCAGCGCAGTCGGCTTCTTAGGCGGCGCTCCGTCCAAGCATTGACCTTGGGCATCGCTATCTGTAAATGGGTTATCTGAAGAGTGCTCATTTGGCTTCATGTCTGAACTCAACTGTGATCTAACGCTTAAAATCTAATTTAAAACAAGCGGATATAATTAATAACTATGTAAGTTGCGATCCCATTCACGGAATTAATCACCCTCACACTCTACTATTCCGCCCAGAAATACGGGTCCCTCTGACCCTCCCCGGCCGTCCAGCACTCTCCCTACACACTATAATTAAGACTGGCGGCCACTCCCTTTCAAAGGCTTTCTTTCAAGAAGGTAGCTTTAGCCGGCTGGGCTTGCCGAGTAATACTCTTCTGCACTGATACTCAGGGTTCGCGGCGCTTCTAATACTAAGTGCGCGAGTGTTTTAGCTTCACTCGCCAGTGCCTCATTCCATTCATTCCAAACCCGAGAGATATAAGGGTTGTCACCTTCACCGATCTGCATGTAACCGCCTTGGAAGCGACCTGCCATTTTGCTGAGCATTTTCTCATCGCTCGGTGTCCATTGCCCACGGCTGTAGTTGGCCTCAATCCCAGCCAGCGCCGTCTCAGGGAAATAGCAAAGCGGCTTATCTAACCTTGCAGATATAGGCTGACTAACTGGGTTAAATAGTCTTTGGCATTCTCAGCGCTCAACGCTGGATAAATGCGATGGACGACACCTTCTTTTTTGTCATACGCCAGCATGTGAGTTTTACTCTGCCTGCCTGCCACCGCCACTAGCAGATGATCTATCCATGCGGCGAGATAGTCGGTAGCGCGCAGCCTACCGCTTCGATAGCGCACTACACCACTTTGATAACACCCGGTTACCCAACCTTGCAGCGCGACATGACAGTCATTTATATCTAGTGTCAAATCGACTTCAACATCTTCAGCTTCTTGACTCACTAACGGTGTAATAGCCTCTGCCAACTCTTGGTTTGCGAGACGTTGGCTGCAAACTCCAGCTCACCAAACCCATTGACAGGCAAATAACCCTTGGCTTTTTGCTCTGCTTTAAATGCGTTCAGCTTTTCGCCTTCAATCTGCCTTTGGCCTCTATCATGGCATCCAGCAGGGATTTACGAAGACCAAAACTTTCCAATCCACTTAGCGCAAATGGCTCTTCATCTTCTAGTCCGAGAAGGCTTTCCTCAAAGTTGACTTGAAGGCGACGGTTAAACAGATACTGCACCGGCAAGCGCCAGAAGCGCTGTAGCTCAGTCAACTCCAATTCGACCTTTTCACCTTGCGCTCGAGCAATGGGTTCTAAGTTAAACGGCAGAGATAAGCTTTGTGTCGCCTCAAGCGTTGTTTGCTGTGCCGATGGCAACCACTCGGCCGCGTAACTTTGCAGTGCACTCGAGGCATCAAAGTGAGCTGCGCTGAATGGCACCATAGGGTACTCACGCAGCAGTGATTGGGTGAGCTTGGCACCCGAGCTATCAACGTCTAGCGCTTCATCACCTTGCAAGCAGTAGTTTTGCTCACAGTATTCCAAAAGCTCTGAAACCAACACCGATGGCACGCGCTCCGTATTGTCTTGAATGGAACGTCCGACGTAACTGATGTAGAGACTTTGCTGCGCCGAAAGCAGCGCTTCGAGAAATAGATAACGGTCATCATCACGTCTTGAACGATCGCCCGGCTTGGTTCGCCCTACCATGAGGTCAAAACTCTCCGGCGGCACACTGCGCGGGTACACACCATCGTTCATGCCTAATAGGCAAACGGTATTGAACGGGATAGAGCGCATTGGCATCAAGGTACAGAAATTGACTTGTCCTGCCAAAAAGCGCTGACTGACGCGCGAGCCAGAAAGCTTATCAATGAAGTACTGGCGCACGATGCGCGGCGCCAGTGCCTCGTCGTATCGCGCATCCAATAACTGGTCACCAAGTGCCGACAAAGTATCGCGTATCGATTTAACAACGACCTCACCTTCAATATCCACGGCAAAAAATCATCGACCAATTGATTGATAGCTTGCTGCCACTTCTCAATCGTCATGGTGTGGTTGAGTACCTTGCGATAATGCGCCAGCTTATCGATAAACTGCGCCAGCTTACCGGCAGTTTCGGCTTGCATGCCTTGCGTTTGCTCGTAAGGGGAAATGCTCTCTTCGCCGACCATCAGTAGGCCTGCCTGCTCGCTCACCGCATAACCCGCCAGCATACGAGAAATACCAAACATCCAAGAGTTTTGACCAAACTCAGGTAAGTCAAACTCACTTGCGGTTTGATTATCGATACCCCAACGGATCTGTGCCTCTTCCACCCAAGCACGCAGCAGCGAAAACTCATGTTCACTGATATCAAATCGCGCCATGATTGCTGGCACTTCCAACAGCTCAAGCACTTCACTGCTGGTACAACGCAAGTCAGGCAATTGCAAAAGCTGGTTAAAGGCATTGAGCAGCGGGCTTTCTTTATCTGCAGTACGGTCAGAAATAGAGAACGGTATGTAACGCTCACCGGAGGCATTGCCGAACACCGCCTGAATAGCCGGGCTATAAGCATTAATGTCGGCCACCATGACGATGATGTCACGCGGCTTCAAATCTGGGTTGCGGTCAAACATCGCCAACAAGTTGTCATGCAGCACCTCCACCTCACGCATCGGGCTATGACAAACATGCACTGATAGCGAGGTATCATCCGCGACAATCGCCGGTTTGTGGCTTGATGAGAGTAACAAGGTATCATCTTGATGCTCTTCTAGATTAAGAATGTCCGCCTGAAGGTTACCAAGCAGAGTAGCTCTATCTACGTCAACAAAGGCTTCAATCTCGTTAGATTCAAGTTGTGACAATAGATACAAGTTGTCCCTGCCGAGTTTACCCATCGATGCTAGCAAGCTGTTGCCCACTTCAGAGAGATGCAGCTCGTCGTCTACGTTCGCTTCTACATCGCCTTTAAGCTGCGGCGCCATCTCCCACTCACCTTCTTGCCACTGCTGACTGTCAGCAAAAGCATCGAGATCATTGAGCTGCTTACGCTTGGCGGCGGCGAGTTTTGCTAGGTATTTACGATCGCGCACCTCACCCCAATAGAATCGACAAGGGTTGGTAAACATTAGATGAACATCGATATGCTCACCAAGAGCTTTCAGTGCATCGAGATAACGAGGTGGAAGTGAAGAAATGCCAAACACAAACAAACGCTTAGGAAGCTGGCTGAGTCCCTGCGCTTTGACATCTTGGTTATTGGCGAGTACGTCAATGAAATGCTCATATAGGTTGGCACGGTGATAAGGGGACTGACCAAGCGCCACAGTATGATCGTACAGTGCTTGCCAAAGTTTTGGCTGCCACGGCTGCTCGTCTTCAAGCTCAAAAACCGGTAAACCGGCTTCCCATGAGGCTATCCACTCTGGACGATATACCAAGTATCCATCGTAGATATCGGCGATTTTTTCCGCCAATTGGTAGCGTTTCGATGCATCTTGGTCATCGGTTAAATATTGGGCGAGCGGCGCAAAGTCGGGATCAGTTAAGTGCTCAGGCAAAAGGTGCATGATCTTCCACGTCATCGCTTCTTTGTTGAATGCACTGCGTGTAGGCACATCATCTAAAACTTGAACAAAGCGATCCCATATAA
Organism: Vibrio maritimus; assembly: GCA_000755425.1. Classification (GTDB taxonomy): domain Bacteria; phylum Pseudomonadota; class Gammaproteobacteria; order Enterobacterales; family Vibrionaceae; genus Vibrio; species Vibrio maritimus_A. The sequence goes on along the minus strand of BBMT01000002.1, from coordinate 490,047 downwards.
AAGTGGCTGGAAGTGGGAAGTCGATGTTGGCCGCAATACCAAACTCTTCCGCCAACGCCATTTTCAGCCATTGAGACATGCCTGGGCTTTGGACGAGAATTTGTTCTTTCTCAAACGGGTTTTCAATTGGGTCGAATTTGATGAGCTGAACCAATAAGGATTTAAGCACATCTATCTGATTTGAGTGGTAAACGGTGAACACGTGACGGCGCGCCTTTCGCTAGTTTTCCTCCCTCAAGGTTAACACAGTCCCTGTGTATCTAAGACCTTTTACGCCGTGATATTTGCTTGTTTGGGTAAATAAGCAACGAGATAACGAATCGCAACGTAGCTAACAACAATTGTCGCCACAACTAGCTCGATATTGGCAAGCGCGGTGATCTGTTTCACCATCTCAACTGGCGCGTGCTGTGCGCTCATCCAAGCTGCGAGTTTGTACTGCGCCGTTGCGCTGATCACCATAGGGAAGGTGAAAGCTGCGTAACCTGGGCTGAATGGCAAGCGCATCAATTTGATAAACGCAAGGTAGATGAACAGTGTCATCAACACACCAATACCGAATAGTAGCGCAATAATGATGGCAGATGGCTCTGACGCAACCGTTAGGTAACCGGCAAGCGATAAGCTCGCTGGCGCTGCCATAATTGCCATGGTTGGTTTTGCCGCATCTGGGATTTCATGAGTAAACACCAAACGGTAGATCATAGTTGGTAGCATGACTGCGTAAGCGGCAAGACCGAATACTAGAGCGCTGTTGGCAATCCATGCTAAGTCTGGATTTCCAGAGAAGGCCACATCCGCAACGATAATGCCGACTGGTGGTACAAACCAACTTGGTACCATGTGGTGCAACTCGAAATCGCGCATACGATGGTAAGTAAAACTTGCCAAGAACACGATGTGAAGCGCCACAGCACCAAGCCATAGTGCGTCACCGACATTAGGTGCAAATTGGCCAACAGAGTGAGACACCACCATGGTCGCCATAGCAAACGTTGGGGCAACGCTGCCTACCACTGGGTGTGCAAGCTCCTGACGCAGAACGTGATTATGGAACAAGTATTTGTAGGCAAGGATAATAAGCAACACGCTAGCAATTGCAGCACCTGTCCACTGAGCAACATGATTAAGCGGCAGCGCATTTTCCCAGCTCCAGCCAAGGCTGGCGATACCCAGTGCCAATCCTGCCATTGGAGTTGGCGCCGCTTTTACTCTGTTATGTGCTTTTGTCACTCTCGCAATCATCACAATCACCTCAATTCTTCAGTTGCGGTGATTGTAAACCTTGCTTATGTTTATATATATTCAATTATTCAATCTACTCGTTAAGATAAACTGAACATGAAGCCACACATCTCGTTAAAACAGCTCAAGGTCTTTGTTGCGGTGACTCAGCATCAAACGCTTACTGCAGCTTCAGACACGCTTTTTCTCTCTAAAGCGGCGGTCAGCATGTCGCTGAGTGAGCTGGAAAAACAGATAGGACACGCCCTGTTTGATCGGGTCAACAACCGTTTAGTCATCAACCAAGAAGGCCAAAAACTGCTACCCCTTGCCGATGAGCTGCTCAGTCGAAGCCGAGATATTGAATCACTGTTTGGCGATGAGCAGAGCTATCGCGGCGTACTGCGTATCGGTGCCAGTGACACTGTGGGCAACCAAGTCGCACCATTCTGCTCAGCGATTTTCGCGACGAACATCAGCATAGGTCTCAGCAGCTGTTTATCTCCAACACCGCTTTGATTTGTCAAAAGCTCATCGACTATCAACTCGATATCGGCTTAGTCGAAGGTAAAACCTTGCACCCTGAGCTTGATAGCTACCCATTTAGTGAAGATGAAATGTGCATTGTGGTGTCTCCCAAGCATCCTCTCGCTAACAAATCGCACGTCACCCTAGAGGATTTGGAAAATAGCGATTGGATTCTACGAGAACCAGGTTCTGGCACTCGGGAGTTTTTCCTACGAACGGTTGCCCCCAGGATTGAGATTTGGCATGAAGCCTTTGAGCTCAATACCACCGAAGCCATTATTAACAGTGTATCCGCCAACCTTGGCTTGGCTTGTCTATCAACTCTGGCGACACAAAGCGCCATTGATGATGGTCGCTTAGTGTCTATCTCAGTTTCGCTCGATATGAAGCGACGCTTTTGGCTACTGGTTCATAAGGAGAAGTACCAAAGTCCCCTTCTCGAGCGCTTTATCCTGTTCTGCCAGCAATGGCGTTCGACAACTTCAGTCAAAAACACGTAGTGCGATACGAATAGGAATTAGGCAAACAGCTCTCACTTTTGTGCCCTCGACTGGACATTAACTTTGACCCTCTGTATAAACAGACAGTATTAGAACCTTAAAATTTAACTAGAGGATTAACCATGGCTGTAATCGTCAAGTACGTGGTGGAACGCAACGGAGAAGAAAAGATGACTTTTACCTCTAAAGCAGAAGCTGACGCTTATGACAAAATGTTGGATATGGCGGATGAGCTGTTTTCTCTGCTAGGTGAAAGCAAGCTTATCGAAGATGAAGAGAAGCAAGAAGAGCTGTCGCTATACCTTGCTCAGCGTAAAGAAGAAGTGCTTTACGCGCTTGGTGCTAAGCGCAAGCCAACGCAAAAAAAGCCAAAAGTGGTTAAGCCTGTTGAAGAGCAGGATGCAGAAGACGCAGCCTAATGCGTTAACTTGCTAATATTGCACAAGCAGCCCAATAGCCAGTAGAGCGTCGAGTTTTACTGGCTATTTTGCTTTTTGAGCCTTAATCAAGTAAATCCAACTGCTTAAGTCAGTGCTATCGAATAAGCGAATGCACGCCGATAAATTTCTTATTAGGAAAAAACATCGCTGAAAAGACAAAGGGTATCGTTTTACAGACTTTTGTCGTTTTTACCCTTTCATCTGCCACCACGTCTCTTTAAGATGTTTGCTAACAAATCAGTCAAGGTCGCCGCCAATCGCCGCGGCTTTGAGACAAATCTATACATGGAGACATAGAGTCATGGCAGCATTCTCAATCGCTTTTGGTACTGCGACCAAAAACCGCGACGGTAAAATCATCGAAGCATTCTTTCCTCACCCACGTCTAAACCCATCTGATGCACTTATCGCAGCAGTGGCAGAGGTATCTGGTTACGCGGAAGGCAACCAAGCTATCGAAATTTCTGCAGCGCAAAGCGCGGCTCTAGCAACCGCATTCTCTAGCAATGATGACGCAGAAAACGCGGCATTTGCGGAGAAAGCAGCAAGCTCTTCACAGCCACTAGTATTGGTTGTTCTGGCAACAGACGAGAAACCTCAATCTGTAGCAGAAGGCTTCCTAAAACTGCAACTTATCTCAAACCGCCTAGTACAGCCTCACGGTACTGTCCTTGATGGCATCTTCGGTCTACTTCATAACATCGCTTGGACTAACCAAGGTGCAATCGATCTTCCAGAGCTGGCTGAGCGTCAAATCGAAGCGCGTCTAGCAGGTGAAACACTGACTGTCGATTGCGTAGACAAGTTCCCTAAAATGGTTGATTACGTGGTTCCAACAGGCGTTCGTATTGCGGATACGTCTCGCGTACGTCTTGGTGCTCACGTTGGCGAAGGCACAACGGTTATGCACGAAGGTTTCATCAACTTCAACGCAGGTACAACTGGCGTGAGCATGGTTGAAGGTCGTATCTCTGCAGGTGTTGTGGTTGGTAACGGCTCGGACATCGGCGGCGGTGCTTCTATTATGGGTACGCTCTCTGGTGGTGGTACGGTTGTTGTTTCTATTGGCGAAAACTCACTACTCGGCGCGAATGCTGGTCTTGGTTTCCCACTAGGCGATCGTTGTACTGTTGAGTCTGGTCTTTACGTAACCGCTGGCTCTAAAGTACGCATGCTGGACGCATCTGGTGCGGAAGTTGAAATTGTTAAAGCTCGCGACCTCGCTGGCAAGCCAGATCTTCTGTTCCGTCGCAACTCAGTGACAGGTCAAATTGAATGTCTGACAAACAAAACAGCCGTTGAACTGAACAGCGAGCTTCACAGCAACAACTAATCCTCAGTTGCTGATGGGGTAATACCCCAAAAACAGAAAACCTCAGTCCATCTTATGGTACTGAGGTTTTTATATCGGCGAGTGTACAAACACTCGATTATTGAGCGCGCTAGATATCCAGATCTTTGTTTTCAATGCTCACCGCGACCGGGCGGCTTATCATGTTCACCAACATGATCGAACGCGCTTCTCCGTCAGCCTCTTGGAAAATCGCTTCGATACCAGCGAACTGACCACCCGTTACGCGAACTGTCTCACCGTGTTTTGGTAAGCTGTCGGTTTCCGGTTCATCCGGAAGCTCGGCTAACAGCTGCAACTCGTCAATAAGTCCGGAGTCGATCTCTTTGGGATGAGTACCAAAACGGATGAAATCAACCACACCACGCGTTGAGCGCACGGTTGTAAATGAAGGGCCTTGTTCGTAGTCAAATTCTACAAACACATAAGAAGGAAAGAGAGGCTCTTTCACCTTCTGTCTTTTTCCTCTGAGGATCTTTTCTACTTCTACTTCTGGGTAGTAGCAGGATAAGCCTTGATTCTCGAGGTGCATTTTCGCTCGGCCTTGTTCACCGCGCTTACAATAAAGCAAATACCAACGTTTCATTTTATCTGTTCGATTAAACTGTTTAATTTAATTACTTGATGTTTTTGTTTGTCTGCATCCTACCACTAAACCGGACACTGTGCCCGTTTAACCATCTCATGCCTGCGATCCAACCGATGAAAAATCCGAATAGATGCTAGCCGGTAAAAATGAAAAGTTAGATTGCAGCACGAAATTTACGTACCATTACTGAAAAAATTTCTTACATTTCATTGCGTTAAACATTTATTTCACAAATCCCACAAAATCAACCTCTTGCGGATATTAATGTTGTCAGGTATACCATTTGGCACATTAAATTCTTTGATGATAAAAATTAGTAAAACTTATGACAGCACAACGCAACATCTTCGGCCACCCACGCGGCCTATTCCTACTGTTCGGTACCGAACTTTGGGAACGTTTCTCATATTATGCTATGCGCGCAATATTAGTTTTGTTCCTAACAGACACCACAATCAATGGTGGTATGGGCTGGTCTACTAAAGATGCTCTAGATCTCTATGGTATCTATACTGGACTTGTTTACATCACTCCGCTTATCGGTGGTTACATTGCCGACAACTACTTAGGTCAACGTAAGTCCATCATCATCGGTGGTGTACTAATGGCTGCAGGCCAATTTGTCTTAGCCGCTGCAGCATCAGGTACACCAAGTGCCGAGATGTTCTACGGTGGCCTAGCACTGCTTATCGCTGGTAACGGTATGTTTAAGCCAAACATTTCAACCATGGTAGGTGACCTTTACGCTGAAGGCGATAACCGCCGTGATGGCGCGTTCACCATCTTCTACATGGGTATCAACCTAGGTGCACTACTAGCGGGTATCGTCGTTGGCTCAGCAACTAACTCTTTCGGTTGGTCTGCAGGCTTCATCGTGGCAGGTACCGGTATGGTCATCAGCCTAATAATGCAAATGACCATGGCAAACTCATGGCTAGGTGACATTGGTAACGTACCTGCAGCTGCACGTGCTCGTGAGCTGAACCAATCAAAAACCAAAGCGCCGCTTACTCGTGAAGAGATGGATCGCTTGAAGGTTATCCTGATCATGGGTCTGTTCGTTATCGTCTTCTGGGCGGGCTTCGAGCAAGCGGGTGGTTTGATGAACATCTACACTCAGCAATATACAGATCGTATGATTGGCGACTTTGAAGTACCAGCAGCCTGGTTCCAATCTCTGAACCCGTTCTTCATCATTACTCTTGCTCCGGTTCTTGCCGCTATCTGGGTTAAATTGGGCAAACGTGAGCCAAACTCACCAGTTAAATTTGCACTTGCACTGTTTTTCCTAGCAGCAGGCTTCCTTTGCATGGTTGGCGCAGTACTTGAGCAAGGTGGCGATACCAGCGTTAAAACCTCAATGCTATGGTTAGTGGGTGCATTCTTCTTCCATACACTGGGTGAACTTTGCCTATCACCAATTGGCCTATCATTAGTAACTAAGCTTGCACCACTACGTCTTGCGTCTTTGATGATGGGTGCATGGTTTGGTTTCAACGCTATTGCGAACTACGTAGCAGGTGTCGTTGGTTCACATGTGGGTGAGCTGGGTGCTATGGCTATCTTTAGTGGTATCGCAATCACAGCGGTTATCTGTGGCGTTATCCTACTGTTGTTTGCTAACACGCTTGTAAAATGGATGCATGGTGCCGAGCAAAGCTCAATCAGCAATGCAGAACAAGTAGAAGAGCAGCAAGCTCAAATCGCTTAATCGCGGCTCAAAGAGAAAGGCCAGTCATCATGACTGGCCTTTTAGTATCTGTGCAATTGGTTCGAAGAGCTAAGCGTTATTCACTAACTCTGCCATCATCGCAACGTGGGCATCTGAGTCGTTGAGACACTCAATGTAACTAAAGCGTTCACCTCCAGCTTCAATAAAGGTCTCTTTGGCCTCGATAGCGATTTCCTCCAAGGTTTCCAAACAGTCGACCGAGAATGCTGGCGTCATGACATCGATGGTTTTGATACCCTCGCTTGGCATCTTCTCAAGAGTTTTGTCGGTATAAGGCTGTAGCCACTCTTCACGACCAAAGATTGATTGGTAGCTCATCCCCATCTGAGATTCATCCAAACCGAGCTCTTGGCGCAGCAGATCAGTGGTTGCCTGACAATGCAATGGATACACATCACCATTGTCCGCATAACGCTTTGGTATGCCGTGGTAAGAACACAATAGGTAATCTGCGCGGCCATTTTGCTCCCAATGAGCTCTGACTTTGTCAGCAAGCGCTTTGATATACATTGGATGATCGTGATAGTCACGAATCATAGAAAAGGCCGGTAAGGTTGAAATCGACTTGCACGCTTTCGCGATACCATCAAACGCAGCTGCTGTTGTGGTGCCCGAGTACTGCGGATAAAGCGGCAGTACCACTATCTTTTCTACGCCTTGGTCAAGCAGTTTGGTGATTCCGCTTTGGAGCGATGGATTACCGTAACTCATGCCAAGTTCAACAGGAAGGTTGATTGATTGAGCCAGCTTATCCGCTTGACGCTTGGAGTACACCATGAGCGGTGAGCCCTCGTCCATCCATACCGACTGATAAGCTTTAGCGACCTTAGGAGAGCGAATAGGAAGAATGATACCGTGCAGCACCGGACACCAAATCCAGCGGGTCATATCTACGACGCGATGATCGTGCAGAAACTGCTCTAAAAAGCGTCTTACCCCTTTTGCTGTCGGCTCATCTGGTGTGCCAAGGTTGACTAACAACACACCTATTTTTGACGAATCGCTCATAGACTTCCTTTGCTATTGATATAATTTCTAAGCGAATTATATACCTATGTGCGCTTTTCTTGGATCAAAAAAACGACCTCGAAAGGTCGTTTTTTAGCGAATTCACAAATGTCGATTAAGACAGTGCTTTTTCGATGTCTGCGCTTACGTCAGCCACTTGCTTAGTACCGTCAAATTTTAGGTACTTAGTGCTGCCAGCTTCTGCTTCTTTACCGTAGTAAGAGATTAACGGAGCAGTTTGATCGTGGTATACACCTAGGCGAGCACGAACGGTTTCTTCTTTGTCGTCATCACGTACCACTAGGTCTTCACCTGTTACGTCATCCTTACCTTCCACTTTAGGTGGGTTGTAAACAACGTGGTAAGTACGACCAGAAGCTAGGTGAGCACGACGGCCAGCCATACGCTCAACGATAACGTCATCAGCTACGTCAAATTCGATCACGTAGTCTACATCTACGCCCATCTCTTTTAGACCGTCAGCCTGAGGGATAGTGCGTGGGAAACCGTCAAGTAGGAAACCTTTCTCGCAATCGTCTTGAGCGATACGCTCTTTGATTAGACCAAGAATGATGTCGTCAGATACAAGTTGACCTGCATCGATAACTGCTTTCGCTTTCTTACCAAGCTCAGTGCCTGCTTTGATTGCTGCACGTAGCATGTCACCAGTAGAAATTTGTGGAATACCGTATTTTTCCATGATGAATTGAGCTTGTGTGCCTTTACCTGCACCTGGAGCACCTAAAAGAATGATGCGCATGACTTGTCCTCTTATATAAAAAAGATTTATACCGAAGCCTACTGCTTGATGCCCAATGGGCATGTTTGCTGCGATACGTTTCGGTATAAACGGTTTATTCAAAAATAGTTGAATCTTTAACTTGGCGCGCATTCTATCATAGAAATCGCTTGCTTGACGCCAAAAGTGTCTAAAGATCCTGCTTTGCACTCTAAAGTAACCTAAAAGTGTGCGTTTAGCCCTGAGAAAACAAGAGCTCGAACCCTCGAGCTCTTGAATTAGACTAGGGTGTCCGACTCCGCAAGGGAATTAGACTTTAGCCAAAAGCTTGTTGATCGCACCCAAGAATTGCGAAGGGTCAGTCATAGAGCCGCGTTCTGCAAGCATCGCTTGACCAAGCAACACTTCAACCCAGCGGCCGAATGCTTCTTCGTCGGCTTCATCTGCCATGCGCTTAACCAGTTCGTGCTCAGGTTGATTTCAAAGATGTACTTCACCTCTGGTACTTCCTGACCGGCAGCTTCAAGAAGCTTAGCCATTTGTGTACCCATTTCGAAATCATCAGTGACAACTACCGCTGGTGTGTTTGCTAGTTTGAACGTAGTGCGAACTTCTTTCACGCGCTCACCTAGATAGGTTTGCGTGCGTTCAACCACTGACTTGAACTCTTCTTCAGTCTCTTTTTGCTTCTCTTTCTCTTCTTCGCCTTCAAACTTGCTCAGATCAAGACCCGCTTTAGTGATTGACTGGAACTGCTTACCATCAAACTCTGTTAAGTAGTTCATTAGCCATTCGTCGATGCGGTCATACATCAAGACAACTTCAATGCCTTTCGCTTTAAACTGCTCAAGGTGCGGGCTGTTCTTCGCGGCTGCATAGCTGTCTGCTGTTAGGTAATAGATCTTATCTTGGCCTTCTTTCATACGCTCAACATAAGACGCTAGAGAAATCGTCTGCTCTGCTGAGTCAACTTCTGTCGAAGCGAAGCGCAGTAGACCCGCTACCTTCTCTTTGTTTGCCATGTCTTCAGCAGGGCCTTCTTTTAGCACTAGGCCAAATTCTTTCCAGAATGACTGATATTTCTCTTCGTCATTCTTTGCCATGCGTTCAAGCATAGTGAGAACACGCTTAGTGCAGGCACCACGTAGCGACTGGGTTACTTTGTTGTCTTGAAGGATTTCGCGAGAAACGTTTAGTGGTAGATCGTTTGAATCTATCAAGCCACGGACAAAACGTAAGTAAGACGGCATAAACTGCTCAGCGTCATCCATAATGAACACGCGTTGAACGTAAAGCTTTAGGCCGCTTTTATGGTCACGATTCATCATATCCCATGGTGCTTTCGCTGGGATGTAAAGCAGGCTGGTGTAGTCGTTTTTGCCTTCAACACGGTTGTGGCTCCAAACCAGTGGATCCGCGAAATCGTGAGAAACGTGTTTGTAGAACTCTTGATACTCTTCGTCTTTGATATCAGATTTATTGCGTGTCCAAAGTGCTTGAGCTTTATTGATTTGTTCCCACTTACCTTGGTCGGTCTCTTTTCCTTCTTCATCACGCTCAAGTGTCCAGATAGACACTGGGATACCGATATGATCAGAGTATTTGCTGATCACATCACGTAAGCGCCATTCTGATAAGAACTCTTTACCTTCCTCACGCATGTGAAGCACGATATCGGTACCGCGAGTCTCTTTGGTGATGTCTTCGATGGTGTAATCACCTTCACCAGCCGAATGCCATTGCACCGCTTGGTCAGCTGACGTGCCTGCAGCACGAGTGCGCACGGTCACTGCATCCGCAACAATAAAGGCAGAGTAGAAACCAACACCAAACTGGCCGATAAGCTGTGAGTCTTTGCTCTGCTCTTCAGACAATTTGGCAAAAAACTCTTTGGTTCCAGATTTAGCAATGGTGCCCAAATGCTCAATCACATCATCGCGGGTCATACCAATACCGTTGTCCGAAACAGTCAAAGTATTGTTTTTTTCATCAAACGATAACTTAACGCCTAGGTCAGCATCACCTTGATATAGCTCTGTATTAGACAGGGCTTGAAAACGCAGCTTGTCAGCGGCATCTGACGCGTTTGAAATCAACTCTCTTAGAAAAATTTCTTTGTTTGAATACAGAGAGTGGATCATAAGGTGAAGAAGTTGTTTTACCTCAGACTGAAAGCCGCGGGTCTCTTTGTTCTTAGTCTCAACGGTGCTCATGCTATCTCCATTTACACATTTCATATCGAGTGTCGCTAAAGTCACACTCGATATAGCTATGATTAGTTGATTAAAGAGATGAGGATGAAGATTGTAAATTCAAGGTAAAGATAAATAAAAATACTGTTTTTTTGATTTGTTTTTATTATCCTACTGCACCTGACTATAAAAAAATCCTAAAATTCTATAATTGGCTCTGAATCCATGCAGCGCCTAAATACCTGTTCCGTCGCGTTGCGGCACTAAAAAGAAGAATGCAATGAGTAACATAGCACTAAGTTTATACTCGGCCAGAAGTACATTTTTGACCCAAACAGCAACTCTTTGGTCGATCAAACCAATAACGATGAAGTCGTTCGTCTTGGTAGTAATGAAAGTCGCATCTTACTTCTACTTGCTGAAAGACCGAATGAAGTGGTCACTCGAAACGAACTGCATGATTTCGTTTGGCGTGAACAAGGCTTCGAGGTGGACGATTCTAGCCTTACGCAAGCTATCTCTACACTGCGTAAAATGCTAAAAGATCCAACAAAATCTCCGCAGTTTGTCAAAACGGTGCCGAAACGTGGCTACCAGTTGATCTCTGCAGTTGAACGCTCTGCACCTAAAGCGTCCTCTGACACACTAGATGAGGCACCGGTTGCCGAACTTCCAGCAGATAAACTGGAAGCGGTAGCTACTGCAACTGCTCCGACAGCAGCTACTGTTGTTATCGCACCAAAACCAAAAACGCCACCAAGCGTTTGGGCGATGATAGCAGCTGCTATCTTGTTGCCGATATTAGTGTTAATGGTCACCAACCCTGCACAATCGACCTTTAAACCACTGAGTGTCGTCAATGACGTTCAGATTGTGACGCCAGAAAGTCACCCTGACGTGACAAGCTGGTTGCCAAAAATTGAGCAATGCGTAGCGAAATACGTGGAAACACACACTGGTGACATGCTACCAGCACAAGTGATTGTCACTGGCGATCAAACCGATCAAATCGCTCTCAACTTCATTCACACTGTCGATCATTCAAGTGAGAACAGCACAATGCGTATCTTCACTGAACAGTCTGATTTGTCTAAAGTGTGTCAGTAAGGAGTCGTAACCGATGAAAATGAAATACGCCGCTATTTTACTGGCAATCTCAACTGCGTTGAGTGCCTGGCTATATTGGGGAAGCGATCTCAAGCTGGAGCAAGTGCTGACCTCCAACGAATGGCAATCGAACATGGTTGGCATTATTGCCGCAAGGCATTATCCAGATACGGATATCGGTCCATTGAGCCGTCTTGAAATGTCAGCAAACGTGAAGTACTTACCGGGTGGTGAGTATATTCGTGAGTCTTCGATGCGTCTTTTTGGTGACGATCCAGAGACTCACACGCTGATTAAAATTTCTGAAATGGGCACTTGGACAATCAGTGATAACTATCTTCTGATTTCGCCACGCGAATTTAAAGATACAGCAACTGCACAATCTGATGAGTTTACTCATGAGCAACTTGCGATGATCAAGCAGTTCCTAAAAATGGAAGCGCAGCAAAGCCGTCGTATCGACATCGTCAACGAGAAAACGCTGCTGCTGACCAGTTTGAACCAAGGTTCGTCAATCTTGTTTTCAAACTAATTCGATTCAGATATGAAGTATTCAAAGGAGGCGCAAGCCTCCTTTTTTAATCATAACAACAGGGATGAATATGCAAAAAGCGACCATCGACATTTACTATTGCCGCCAGTGTAATTGGATGCTACGCGCTACTTGGATGACCCAAGAGCTGCTGCACACGTTTAGCGAAGAAGTTGAAACGATCCGCCTGCATCCTGATACAGGTGGCCGATTTGAGATCTATTGTAATGAGGTTCAGATTTGGGAGCGTAAGCGTGATGGCGGCTTTCCAGAAGCGAAAGTTCTCAAGCAGAAAGTGCGTGATATTATCGCGCCAGATCGCGACTTGGGGCATGTAGACAGTACGAGCCGTTAAAAATAAAAAACCAGAGCCTAGGCTCTGGTTTTTTTATACTTTTAGAATGGATTAGCCCAGCAGGCTCAATGCCGCGTTTGGTGCCTGCTTCGCTTGCGCCAAGATTGAACTTGATGCTTGCGATAGGATTTGGTTCTTAGTCATCGCCGTCGTTTCTTTCGCGAAGTCAGTATCCTTGATACGGCTCTTCGACGCGTTCACGTTCTCGTTGATGTTATCCAAATTGTTGATTGCGTGGTTGAAACGGTTTTGGAATGCACCAAGCTCTGCACGGTGGCTGTCCACATACTTAAGTGCTGAGTCTAGGATAGCAACCGATTCTTGCGCGCCACCAACTGACGTTACATCAATAGTGTCAACCGTTACCGCAGTACCTGCTTGCATGCTTAAGTCGCCCGCAAGACCACCAGAGAAAGTCACAGCGCCATCAACTTTGTTGTTGCCAGCAAAGACTTGTAGCTTGCCATCTTCATCAACTGACGCTTTCACCAAGTCTTGTTGACCATTGATGTAAGTCGCTAGCTGCTCAATGTCATCACCCTCTTTCGCGTTGATAGTGATCGTTTGTGCATCACCAAAGCTGTCTGTTAGGGCAATCGTTAGGTCATTTGTACCCGCCGCTACGCTCCAGTCTTTGTCTTTCGCATTCGCAGCTTGGTAGCTCGTGCCACCCATTTGTGCGTTGTCAGAGCGCATATCACGCAGGCTTAGCATCACTGCTTCACCGTTGTCAGCACCAATTTGGAATGACTTAGTACCGTGCGTGCCGTTCAGTAGCTTGTTGCCACCGAAAGACGTGGTTTCTGCGATACGATTCAGTTCGTTGTTTAGTGCTGTTACTTCTTCTTGAATCGCAACACGCTCTGCTTTTGAGTTAGAGCCGTTTGCAGACTGAAGTGATAGGTCACGCATACGTTGCAGGATGTTGGTTGTCTCGTTCATCGCACCTTCCGCCGTTTGTGCGATTGAGACACCATCGTTGGCGTTACGTACAGCAACATCAAGACCACGACTTTGTACGTTCAAACGGTTAGAGATTTGTAGACCCGCTGCGTCGTCTTTAGCGCTGTTAATTTTGTGGCCAGATGACAAACGCTCCATTGAGGTTTGTTGAGCTTGGTTAGCGTTGTTTAGGTAACGCTGCGCTGTCATCGCTGATACGTTTGTATTTACATTCACTGCCATGGTGTTTCTCCAATTGATTTTCCGGTGTAGCGGTTTCCGACGTCTCGGAAAACCAAGTAGTTCTCTCAAAGTTACTTACTTTATCGTCCTTAAAACCAAACACTTGAGATAAAAAGTAAACAAAGTTGCGAATTTTTGAGCTTTAGACTGGAAGATGTGACAGAAATGGTAAAAAGGAATGTTTTATCAAAAAAAGACTAAAGTTCGACTTTAAACGGTCGATGCCCTTAACCTTGTAATAGCGTTAATGCCAAATTCGGTGTTTGTTTCGCTTGCGCCAAAACTGTCGTGCTCACCTGCTGCAAGATTTGTTGCTTAAGCATTTGAGTGGTCTCTTTGGCATAATCGGTATCGCGGATGCGACTTTGTGAAGCGGAAAGGTTTTCTTCCATATTGGCGAGATTATTGATGGTATGGTTGAGGCGATTTTGAGTCGCACCCAGTTCTGCTCTGTGGCTATCGACAAACTTCATCGCCTTATCTAGCACAGACACTGACAGTTGTGCTCCGCCGACGGTGCCAATAGACATGTCGTTGACTGTCACGACTTGACCATTTTGCAAACCGACTTCAGTGGCAAAGCTGCCCGAAAAACTCACCGCTCCCGTTGCTTTGTCCGAATCAGCAAAGACCTGAAGTTGACCATTCTCATCGACTGACGCCGACAACACATCCGTTTGCCCATTAATGTAGGTGGCCACCTGCTCGATATCGTCCCCTTGTTTGAGCTCTATCGTTACCGATTGATTACTCCCTTGGGTATCAACATAGCTAAATGAGAGGGTATTATTACTCTGCCCTACTCGCCACTCTGGTGAAGCGCTGTTACCGGCTTGATACACTGCGCCGCCCATAGACAACTGATCCGTTCGCAAGTTAGCAAGCCCTACTTGCAGAGCTTCACCCGACTGAGCACCAATTTGAAACGCTGAGGTACCAAATGTGCCGTTAAGGAGCTTCCTTCCGCCAAAGCTAGTCGTTTCAGCAATACGGTTTAGTTCATCATTAAGCGCGACAAACTCTTGCTCTAACGCTTGTCTGTCTTGTTGAGAGTTGGCGCCATTGGCACTTTGCAAAGAAAGATCACGCATGCGTTGTAGAATTTGTGTTGCTTCATTCATCGCGCCTTCAGCCGTTTGCATGATGGAAATACCATCATTAGCATTGCGCTGTGCGACGCCAAGTCCACTGATCTGAGCATCGAGTCGATTGGCAATTTGCAAGCCCGCAGCATCGTCTTTGGCGCTGTTGATACGGTGCCCAGACGACAAACGCTCTAAGGACTGACTAAGCGCTTTGCTTGCCGCCCCTAAGTGGTTTTGCGCCACAATTGCGCTGACATTAGTATTCACGGTGATCGACATGTCGCTTCCAAAAACAGAATGAACTGAATAGCTTAGTTATCGACCAACACTTTGGAAACTTGAGACATTTAGAGAGGAACTCTCAAAGACAAGCGATATGTCCTTGAGAGTGTCTTATTGAAGAGTGGCTTCGGTTAACCTTTAACAGTTAGCGCCGCCAGCATTGTTTGTGAAGGAGCAAAGAAGTAAGCGCCAGTCACCGCCTTTGTAAAGCGAAGCAATTGGTCTGTTTTGCCGTCAGTAGCACCGTACATGCTCTCTAGCATGGCATCGAAGTTGTGAACCGTATTGCAGTAAGCAATGAACAGAAGACCATGTGGACCACTCACAGTGCCGTATGGCAGACTATGACGGACGATTTTCAATCCCTTACCTTCTTCTTTGATATCAACTCGACCTACGTGCGAGGCAGCTGGAACATCCTCGAGTTCAATACTGTCTGGCTTAGTACGGCCGATCACTTTTTCTTGCGCAGCAACATTCAAACGGTTCCAAGCTGGTAGGTTGTGCTCGAAACGCTGTACCATAACATAGCTACCACCAGCAAACTCACCGTCTGCTACTAGAGCCACTTCAGCGCGCTGCTCACCTTTAGGGTTCTCAGTGCCGTCAACGAAGTCTGTCATATCTCGCGCATCCATAAAGCGGAAGCCTTGGGTTTCATCAACAACGGTAACGTTCTCTGAAATTTGTCCCATCAGCTTGCGCAGTAAGTAAAAATGCAAATCGTGTCGCTGTGAGTGGCAATGAATTAGAACATCGACATCTGTTGATGGGGCGAAAACTTCGCCTTCACCCAGCTCTGGGAACGGCTTTAGCTCCGCCGGCAAAGTTTGGTCTAGCTTGGACCAAAATGCATGCGAGAAAGCGACAGAGAGCGCCAGATCGGCACCCGGTTGAGATTGATTCAGTTCATCCACTAAACTCGGCAGGGTCTGCAATGCATCCAAAACCTGTTGAGCGTTTTGATTAACTTTTAATTGAGCGTACAACGCAAAAGGTTCGGCTTCTGGCGTAATCGCGCTTTGTGGTAATGACATTGTCTTTCCTCTGTTTTTTCCGCTCAGTGTATTTTCTACTGATGGTTGATTGTATGACCTTGATCAGGAACTGAAGTGATTTTGGCTGGCAACGCCAAACTATCTTTCACTCTACGACTATTTATCAGGTAAATAGCAAACCATGCGAGCAATACCAGTGTCACTGCGTTCGGCCAGCTAAATTGCCAATGATGCAGATTAACTAAGTACCCTGTATGGACAAGCTGCATTGCTACAATAGCGAGTGTAACCGGCTTGAGTAAGCTAACCAGAAAGTTGGTTTTATTAGAGTCACTCTTTCGAAGTCCGACCAACCACATGCCGATGACAATCGGCAATCCCATCGCCAAGCCAATATATAGCATCGTATGATTAGGATAGACGTACTGGAGAATGTTGCTGCCTTCTTGACGACTTGCACCCGCGACAACGAACACCACCCACGCACGAATCAAAAAAGCCCAGCCAAGCCAAAGCCACACTGGCGGCTTGAGCAAACCGTGCTGATCATACTGTTCTATGGCATAGCGCATTATACGTCTCTAAAATTATCTGATATCAAACTATATGGTGCTAATCTCGCTTTGATTCAAGACTGAGCAAACCATTGTGTTAAGATGTTCGAAAAATAACAAGCTCCAACGTTTGTGCGGAACTCAGATGAAAACCAACAAAAATACTCCCTCTGTGGAAACTCAGCAAGAAGCAATGAAAATTGCCAAAGCAACGCAAAAACCAGGTCAAACCAAGGAGCAAACCAAGCTGGTCGCTCAAGGTATAGAGAAAGGTATTGCACTGTACAAGAAACAACAAAAAGAGAAAAAGCGTCAAGCTGACAAGGCTCAGAAAAAACAGAAACGCGCTAAATCAGTCGAACCAGCAAGTAACCAAGCAATTACAGACACTAGCGAAACCAAGTCGGCTCCTCGCACTGCAATTTTACCGTGGGCACTGCTTGCCATCAGTTGGGTGGGATTTATTGCCTATGTTGCACTTTAAGCGAACCTTCGGCTTTTGGGTAGCAGTGGCTTTGTTGCTCTCTGGCTGTGCTCAACCGTTCAATCAATTACAGTCGGAACAAGCAGCTCAGGTAGAAATGCGACTTGATGCGAGTGTAGATGTCTCTGATTGTGAGTGGAAAGGCGATGTAACGGGTTCTGAAGGATATTGGTACACGTATTTATTCTTCAAGAATGATTCTTTAACGCAAGGTGCGGTCAATGGCATCAAAAATCACGCTGCTGCGCTAGGTGGCGATACCGTATTGCTACTCAGCCCAGTCTATTTCAGCACCTCTGTGACCCTCTTTGGCAGCGCTATCGTTGCAAAAAATAAAGCCGAAGCTTAGCTTCGGCTTTATTTTTCATTCTCAAGCACTTTGGGTTTCCGCGCACATTGAGTATGCAACCCCTCTTGCAGCAAGGCTATACGCCCAGCGTGGTTTCAATATCGTCTTGACGATCAATAACCCACTGGCTGTCAAAAGGCCCCCAGTCTGATAACTGGTAATAACCATCATTGTGTCGACGCCCATCTTGAACAAACATGAGCTCAATGCCGATACCTGGTAGCGCTTTGATAACATCTTGAATGGTACGGCGAGGCCAACCCGTTTTCTCGATTAGTTTTGGCACATTCGGTCTTTCAATGCTCTCAACGAGCAATGCAAGATAGAGACGACGTGCAAAAACAGGACTCAGTTCCATTGACACCTCCTATTTATGTGCTTTTCCAATATATTGCATTTCCATTTGGCCGTTTTGCGCTCGATCAAGTTCTCGCTCATCGTGTTAATTTCGAAATTCAACAATTTGTAACCTTGAGTGGCAAAAACCGGCATGAAAACTGTGACCAGTGACAAGGTTTTGTTTAACGCAGCACTTCTTGATAGGATGCTTAGACACAAGCAAGTGTTTGGCGTCAATTTCTATTTCTAAACGCTCAACACATAATAAAAAGTAAACAGTTCAACGCCCATAAGGAAGTCATCATGGCCACAACGATGTTTGGTATTCCCAACTGTGACACGATTAAAAAAGCAAAAAAATGGCTTGAAGCCAATGAGTTAGACTATCAATTTCATAACTACCGTAAGGATGGCATCAGCGAAGAAATGGTTCGTCAGTTCTGCGAACAACTTGGCTGGGAACAAGTGGTCAATAAACGTGGCACCACCTACCGCCAACTGACCCAAGAACAAAAGGACAACTTGAATCAAGAGACGGCGATTGCCTTACTCGTTGAACACTCAGCAATGATCAAGCGCCCTATCCTAGATGTGGACGGCACGCTGCACATTGGATTCAAAGCAGATCAATACCAACAAGTATTTGGTGTTTAATATAGCCACTGCATTAACTCCCTTTCATTAGTAAATTTAGAAACAAGGATCCTCAAGGATGAATGACAGCCAGTATTGGCTCTTGCAAAAGATTTAATTAGCCGCCAATCCGTGACACCAGAAGACGCCGATTGCCAGAAAGTGATGATCGAGCGCCTAGAAAAACTCGGCTTTGAAATCGAAGTCATGGTATTTGAAGACACCACTAATTTTTGGGCTCGTCGTGGCACTGAAGCACCACTGTTTGCGTTTGCAGGCCACACTGACGTCGTTCCTGCGGGCAATCTCGACCATTGGCATACGCTCCATTTGAACCAACTATCATCGACGGTCATTTGCACGGTCGCGGCGCGGCGGACATGAAAGGCTCACTCGCCTGTATGATTGTTGCGGTTGAGCGTTTTATTGAGAACCATCCAGATCACACTGGCTCTATTGGTTTTTTAATCACCTCTGACGAAGAAGGTCCGTTTATCAATGGCACGACACGCGTCGTAGACACCCTGATGGCTCGCGATGAAATCATCGACATGTGTATTGTCGGTGAACCATCCAGCACGCACAGCGTTGGTGATGTGGTTAAGAATGGCCGACGTGGATCTATCACCGGGGATCTCACCGTAAAAGGCACACAAGGCCACGTTGCTTACCCTCATCTAGCAAACAACCCAGTTCACCAAGCGCTGCCTGCGCTAGCAGAATTAGCGGCAACTAAATGGGATGACGGCAACGAGTACTTCCCTCCAACGAGCTTTCAGATCCCTAACCTGCATTCAGGCACAGGCGCGAGCAATGTGATTCCAGGTGAATTCAACGTGCAGTTTAATTTCCGTTTCAGTACGGAACTGACCGATGAAACCATCAAGAGCCGTGTTCATTCAACGCTAGATTTGCATGGACTGGATTACGACCTTAAGTGGACACTAAGTGGTCATCCGTTCCTCACGGATAAAGGTAACCTACTTGATGCAGTCGTTAGTGCGGTCGAAGAAGTGAATCACAATAAGCCTGAGCTCCTAACAACGGGCGGCACCTCTGATGGTCGCTTCATCGCTCGAATGGGTGCGCAAGTTGTTGAACTAGGGCCTGTCAACGCTACCATCCATAAAGTAAATGAGTGCGTGAGTGTCGCTGATCTTGAAAAACTCACTGACATGTATGAGCACACTTTGATTAACTTGTTCGCTAAGTCTTAAGTCAGGTTCAGAGCACTAGGTAAAACGTAATATGCAGATAGCTCAGCTTGTTGGGCAGTCCACAGAAGCCTTGGTTGACACTACCATTGGGAATAAGTCGTTTCTGGTGCACGAGCATGTGCAAGCTGACTTACTGACATTAGTGAGTGCAGCAAGCCAAGCAGGGTTCGAGTTATTCCTAGCAAGCGGCTATCGCTCGTTTGAACGTCAGTTGACAATTTGGAACAACAAAATGGCTGGCGCAACGCCAATTTTGGATAAAGACAGTCAACCGATGGTGTCAGAGCAAATGAACGAACTCGAAAAAGTTCAAGCTATCTTGAAGTGGAGTGCTTTACCTGGCGCGAGTCGTCATCACTGGGGTACGGATTTCGATGTCTACGCTGGCAATTTGCTTCCCAGTGACACTAAGTTGCAGTTAGAACCCTGGGAATATTTAGACGGACACCAGCGTGAGTTTTACCTTTGGCTTAACGAGCACGCAGCACTGTATGGTTTTTTCTTTCCATATGGCGAAGACTTAGGTGGTGTAGCGATGGAGCCGTGGCATATCAGCCACCGCCAAGCGAGTTCAGCTTGCTTAGCGCACTTTTCTTGCGATAAGTGGCGACAAGTTTTACAGCAATCGGATATTTTGGGACGTGAGGCGATACTTTCTGAGCTCGATTCCATCTACAATCAATATGTGATCAACATAAACCGTTAAGAGCAGACAATGATTGAATGGCTATTTAACCCTTGGGTTATCATAATCGTGGTACTGGCTGTGGTAATTGGCAACATTGCTGCACTCAAGCACACTGCGAACATGAAGTTCCAGCAAGGTGATAAAGTTGATTCACGCAAGAATCAGCTAGATCGTCTCAATGAGTTAGACAAGCAAAAGTATGGCGATAACCCAAACGATGAGCACAATAAGTCGAATTAGCCCATACATGTTTGTTTGAACGTTGCTTGTTAAAAACAGAGCAAAACTCAGATACAAAAAAGGACCTTAACGGTCCTTTTTCGTGAATCATGATTAAGACTTTCTCTTAATCATTGCCCTTTCTTGATAACTGTTGCGATCAGCGGCTCAAGTGAACGTAGCAAATTCTCAGCAACAGGTTTACCATCACTGTCGGTCACATTGATCGACGTACGGTTACCTAAATCACCAAACAGGAAGGTGTACTCGCCTGGCTCAAGGTCAATCGGCTTGAGGCCCACTTCATTCCAGAACTCGTCATCTGGTGACGCATACTTCGCTTTCGCGGTGCCTTGCGACTGGTTGCGTTCTTCAATGGTAAAGCCCATTTTCGGAAGTAGCGTTGGAAGCTCTTGCCACAAAACATTGTATGGCGTACGCGCAATGATGACTGGCAAACCACTACGGTCTGTACCCATGCTGATTGGGATAGATTTCACCAACTCTTGAGCACGCAGCGCCGCTTCTTCACGAAGGTCACGGTCATAACGCGCTGTGACTAAGTTCGTCATCAAAGTGTTATAGCGCTCTTCATTAACGCGAGTGACTGGTTTCACAGAGCCACCTTCGCGCCAATCGATCAGTTTCATTTTAAAACCATAACGATTGTTGGCTTCAAACCGAGTGATTTCGTAACGGCTGCCAATTTCAACATCTTCGTCTTCAGACACCCAAGCTACCCAATCGGTTTCGATGCGATCGTCAGTCTCTTCAACGGCTTGAACATTGATTTCAGCTAGCATGGTTTTCACCGTTGCCCAAACCTTATCCATTTCTTCTTGTTGAAGTAGCCACAGCGTTACTTCTGAGCCCTGTCGTTCGACACGAGCGCCAGGGATCAGTTCCAATACTTGTTGCGGTGGACGGATATCGACTTCACGACCGATTCCACCAGAAAAGTCACCTTGAGGGATCTCATAATTAGGGTAAAACTGAGGCGTCGCGCCTTCGGGTAACGTCCAGCTTCTTAGTTCTGGTGACTCAAGATAGTTGAAGTCATCTTTGGCTTCGCGACGGTTTTTCGGATCACTTGAGCACGCGGCTAAAACAATAACAGCTAACGTAGAGACCGCTAGCTGACGTGAAAATTTCATTGATACTCCCTTATATAAGAGGAGCCTATCGCTCCTCTTATCATTCAATTTAGTAAATGCAGGCTTCTGTCAGTGCTTTCGCCACAATCGGCTTCGCATTTTCAGACAGCTCTGTCATTGGTAGTCTCAGGTCGCCATTGGCGATAAGACCCATTTTGTGCGCCGCCCACTTAACTGGGATCGGGCTTGATTCAACAAATAAATTCTTGTGCAGAGTCATCAGGCGCTCATTGATAAGCTTAGCTTCTTCAAACTTACCTTCTAATGCAAGATGCATCATGTTGGCCATGTCGGCTGCTGCGATATTGTTGGTCACAGAGATAACGCCTTTGCCGCCCATTTGAACAAAATCAAGGCCAGTCGCGTCATCACCACTTAGTAAGATAAAATCTTCGCCACAAAGTTCACGATGAATTTGAACTCGAGAGAGATCACCGGTCGCATCTTTCAAAGCAACGATGTTTGAAATCTCTGCCAAACGCGCTACGGTTTCTGGCTGCATATCCACACCAGTACGACCTGGTACATTGTAAAGAATCTGTGGAATGTCAGTTTCTTCAGAAATCGCTTTGTAGTGCTGGTACAAACCTTCCTGTGTCGGCTTGTTGTAATAAGGAGTCACACTCAAGCAACCTGCAATGCCGACGTTGTTAAATAGACGGCTAAACGTAATCGCTTCATGAGTGGCATTGGCACCAGTGCCAGCAATAATTGGTAAGCGGCCATCAGCGAACTCAACGGTTTTCGCGACGACTTTTACATGTTCTTCAACCGTTAATGTTGCTGACTCACCAGTTGTACCAACAGCAACAATGCCATCCGTACCCGCAGCAATATGATACTCGACCAGTTTTCGTAAACTAACAAAATCGACTTCGCCATCGGTGGTAAGTGGGGTTATAAGCGCAACAATACTTCCTGAAAACATGGTGATCTCCCTAAATTGATACTTACTGCATGGTACTGTAATGCTATTGATAAACACAAGAGCTGAAAAACAGATCCCATCAAGAAGTGGATGAATAATGTCAGATTTCAGATATGAGGCACGTGTAAGATGCGCTATTTCGCCCAAAAGGTGTCAGTGGTGGGTTAATTTTACTCTTGAGCAGTCAAGTTGCTTACGTAACCGACACTTTCGCTCAGTACGGGTATTAAGATTTTTGATTTGCGAGAATCGGTTACATCAATCACAAGAGCTTTGCACTCAGCTATGCTAACATATAGCCAACAAGGAACTTAGAGTGACACTATGAATCAGTATTTAGTGATTACCGCAGTTGGCTCAGACCGACCAGGGATCTGCAATGAAATCGTCCACCTCGTTGCCAACGCAGGTTGTAATATCATCGATAGTCGCATCGCCATGTTCGGCAATGAGTTCACGCTCATCATGCTGATATCTGGCAACCCAAGCTACATCACTCGCGTAGAAACCACCCTACCGCTTTTGGGTCAAGAACATGATCTGATCACCATGATGAAGCGTACTTCCAAACACGACTCAATCCCGAATCAATATACCGTCGAAGTGTTTATTGAATCTGAGGATCGCGTTGGGTTAACCGAGGAGTTTACCCAATTCTTCGCTGACAAAAACATTGGTCTCGCCTCGCTCAGCGCGCAGACCATTGTCAAAGAACGAGCGGGTACCGACGTTGATCAGTTCCAAATTGCATTAAGTGCCAACGTCGAAGAGGACTGCAATCTCATGCAGCTCCAAGAAGAGTTTGAAGCGCTGTGCAATCAGCTTTCTGTAAAAGGGTCGCTAAACTTCATCAGCGGCGGCCACTAAAAATAACAATTCGATCTATAAAGAACGCAATCTTCAAAGGAAATTCAATGAACACATTGACTGCGGGCACACCAGCCCCACAATTTTCACTGCTCGACCAGGATGGTAACACGGTTACTTTGGCAGATTTTAAAGGCAAGAAAGTGCTGTTTTACTTCTACCCTAAAGCAATGACACCAGGCTGTACCGTTCAAGCGCAAGGGCTACGTGATACCAAAGCAGAACTTGACGCTCACAATGTCGTTGTGCTGGGTGTGAGCA
Organism: Vibrio maritimus; assembly: GCA_000755425.1. GTDB lineage: Bacteria > Pseudomonadota > Gammaproteobacteria > Enterobacterales > Vibrionaceae > Vibrio > Vibrio maritimus_A. The sequence goes on along the minus strand of BBMT01000002.1, from coordinate 466,507 downwards.
TTGATCCTGTGAAGCGCTTGGGTAAATTTATCGAACGTGACCAACTTAACTTCACGCTGTTGTCAGACGAAGACCACGCAGTCGCTGAGCAGTTTGGCGTTTGGGGCGAGAAGAAGTTCATGGGTAAAGTCTATGACGGCCTGCACCGCATCAGCTTTTTGATCAATGAGGAAGGTGTGATTGAGCACGTGTTCAACAAGTTCAAAACTAAGACTCACCATGAAGTCGTGTTGGATTACTTGAACGGCTAAGCCTTCAGTAACATTTAGCTATAGAAAAGCCGCTCTTTTGAGCGGCTTTTTTACTATGAATGTTATTTGCTTCTATGTCGCAGGTTGTATGGGTTCATCATGACTTGGCAGTGCATTCCATACTGCTTTTACCAAAGTCGCCAGAGGTATAGCAAAGAATACGCCCCAAAAGCCCCACAGGCCTCCAAACACCAACACGGCAACAATGATTGCCACTGGGTGCAGATTTACAGCTTCTGAGAACAAGATCGGCACCAATACGTTCCCATCTAGCGCTTGAATGATGCCGTAAGCCAACAGTAGCCAATAGAACTGAGGAGCTAGCCCCCACTGGAAAAGACCGACGATCGCGACCGGCACAGTAACGGCTGCTGCACCAATATAAGGAATCAGCACTGAGAAACCGACAAGCACCGCAAGTAGCGCTGAATAGCGAAGATCCAGTACTGCAAATGTAATGTAACTCACCGTACCAACGATTAAGATTTCCAGTACCTTGCCGCGAATATAATTGGAAATCTGTTGGTTCATCTCAACCCAGACCTTGTTCGCTAAGCGGCGGTTTTGCGGTAGTACGCCACTTGCCATGCCTACCATTTCTTCTTTATCTTTTAGTAAGAAGAACACTAATAGTGGCACCAAAATCAGATAGACGGCAAGCGCAGCCAGACTGACAAGCGATGCCAGAGAGCCTTTGACCACGTTCTCGCCCAATACAAGAACCTTGTCTCTCATATTGATAATGATGGATTCAACTAGATGTACTTCTGCAAGGTCGGGGTAGCGCTCGGGAAGAGAGGCTACGAATTGCTGCAATCCAGTGTACATATTTGGGATATCATTGAGCAGATTACCCACCTGATTCCAAATCGTTGGTACTAAGCCAAAGATGGCCATTAACATCAGCCCAATAAAGACTAGTATGACAGTCACAACAGCAAACGTTCTAGGAAGTCCAAGCGAGTGCAACTTGCTCACCGGCCATTCAAGTAAGTAAGCCAGCACGATCGCCACAAGCAATGGGGCAATCAAGTTGCCAAAGAAGTAAATGGTGATAAAACCAAATAGCAAAATAACCACCAGACTTACTGCATCTGGATCTGAAAAACGTCGTTTATACCAACGACGGACCATTTCTAGCATTCGCTATCCTTCTTATTAACTATTGTCATTACGGTAACCTCGCCTTGCTGTTGGCACTGCACGTCAGCTTTGTGCTTGATCAGGTAGCTCCTACAATCACGAACGGACTGACTATCGATGATTCTAACCGTCAGTGTCTGGTTAGAACCCAGAGCCTTATAGGCTCGCTTAACCAAAAGCAGTGACATAGGACAACGCTCTTGCTCTAAATCGAGTTCAATGTGCGTCATCAGCTTGTTTTCACTCATCATCTTGCACGCGCAGTATGTGGTTTACCTTCAATGCGTCTATTGTAAAGACTTTTTCAAGCATCCCCAACCCGTATGTGTTACAGAACGCCAATTACCTCGACAATGTATCACCCACAAACAATAACTAAAGTCTATCTTTGTCACGGATAAGTCCTTTTCTAACGTCTATCCGTATGCAAAAATGTTGCCCTAGAGGATATGGTAGGAAACCCAGCGTTAGTTTTGTGGTCTTACTTACCAACTATAAAGGAGTTACCTCACCAGCATGTTGAAACGTACCCGTTCGTTGCTTTGCTTATGTATTGCAGCCACATTATCTACTCCCCAAGTGTCGTACGCCGAGATGGATCTGCCCGATATCGGCACGGCTGCGGGTGCAACACTGACCATAGATCAAGAGCTGATCTATGGTGATGCCTACATGCGAATGATACGTGCTAGCTCACCTATCATTAATGACCCTGTGCTCAATGAATATATAGACTCGGTTGGGCATCGATTAGTCTCCAGCGCTAACGATGTAAAAACGCCGTTCACTTTCTTCATGATCCGCGATCGAAACATTAACGCATTTGCCTTCTTTGGCGGATATGTCGCGCTTCATTCAGGCTTATTTCTGCATGCGCACTCAGAAAGTGAGCTTGCCTCTGTTATGGCGCACGAAATTGCCCACGTAACGCAGCGTCACCTCGCACGCCGAATGGAAGACGAGGCACGCCGCTCTCCAGCAACCGTTGCCGCGCTAGTGGGCTCACTGCTCCTTGCAATCGCTGCCCCTCAAGCTGGTATGGCGGCGCTCACGGCAACAACCGCGGGCTCGATGCAGGCTTCTATCAACTACACCCGCAGTAATGAGAAAGAAGCAGACCGTTTTGGTATTGCCACCTTAGCGCGCGCTAAATTCGACGTGAATGATATGCCACGCTTTTTCGGCCGCCTTGCCGATGAGTATCGATACGCCAGTAAGCCACCACCAATGCTACTTACTCACCCATTACCAGAAGATCGTATCACCGATACTCGCGAACGTGCTCAGGCCTATCCACCGCTGCGTGTACAGCCATCAATCAGTTACCATTTAGCTAGAGCACGTATTGTAGCTCGCCATGCTGGCATCAAATCCGATGCGGCAATGGACTGGTTCCAGCGTACTGCCAGAAAAGCGCCACCGAAAATTCAGAACTCGTTTGAATATGGTAAGGCGTTGGTCTATCTCGACACGAACCAGCTAGACAAAGCCGAAGCGATACTCGACAAATTGCTCAAACATGATCCGAACAACAACTTCTATCTCGATGCTGCATCGGATCTATACATCGCGAAAAAGCAGCCTGAAAAATCAGTAAAACTGATGGAAAGTGCACTCAAGGTGAAACCAAACAATGCGGTTATTACTATCAACTATGCTAATGCGTTGCTTGAGAGTGACAAAACGGATGAGGCTATCAAGGTACTGCAGCGCTTTACCCACGATAGACCAAAAGACACCAACGGCTGGCACTTACTCTCTGAGGCTAACATTAAGCTCGGTAACAGTGCGGAAGACTTGGCCGCACGCGCTGAACTTATGGCGTTAAACGCTCAGTGGGATAAGTCGATTCAGTCTACTCCCAGGCTAGCCAACTCGCCGAACTCGGAAGTTTAAAACAAGCTCGCTATGACGCGCGAATCGACCAGCTATTGGTCGCCCGTGAGCGTTTCATGGCACTACAATAAAAACAGAAAGGAACCCTTATGTCAGTCACCATTTTCATAACCCACGCTGCTCAAAAAGCCGTCAAACACTGTCTCTACTTGAAGAAAAAGGCATTGAACCAGAAGTTGTGAAGTATCTAGACACACCGCCAACGGTTGAAAAGCTTAAAGAGCTCTTTGAACAACTCGAACTAGAAAGCGTGCGTGCGATGATGCGTACCAAAGAAGATATCTACAAGCAGCTCAACCTCGCTGACCCAAGTTTAACCGATGATCAACTGTTCCAAGCGATGTTTGAAAATCCTAAGCTTATCGAGCGCCCTATCGTCGTGACTAACGGCAAAGCCAAACACGGCCGCCCACCAGAGCAAGTGCTTGAGATCCTATAATGTCTTGCCAAATATTGGTGCTGTACTATAGCCGTCATGGGAGCACCCAACGGCTTGCTCGAGCTATTGCCCGTGGCATTGCGTCGGTAGAAGGCTGCGAGGCACTGCTAAGAACCGTGCCAGAGCTGGAGAGCGAGCGAGAATCACAAACCGATGCTATCGCCACTCTCTCCGAGTTAAAAGCTTGTGATGGACTCGCGATGGGAAGCCCGGTTTGGTTCGGCAATATGGCAGCACCATTAAAGCATTTTTGGGATCAAACCACTTCACTTTGGCTTAGTGGTAGTCTCATCGATAAGCCGGCGTGTGTGTTCACTTCATCCTCCTCAATGCATGGCGGACAAGAAAGCACCGCTATGAGTATGATGCTGCCGTTGCTGCACCATGGCATGATGCTGATGGGCATTCCTTACAGTGAGCCAAAACTTCACTCGACCACGACCGGAGGAACCCCATATGGTGCCTCTCATGTGGCGAACAACAGTGTGCAATTGAGCGATGATGAGTATGCATTAGCGATGGCGCTTGGCCAACGATTGGCCTCCACCGCAAGCAAGCTAAAAAGCACAAACTAAAGACTAATCTGTATCAAGGACTAGGTACAATCGATGAGCCGTAATTCCCTAATCAATACTGCAAATATGCGCGCCTTTGCTCTCACTGCCAACTTTGCCCTGCTCTTTTGGGTCGGCTTATGGCATGGCTACTTGTCGCCGCACCCGCATATCAATCCGTATGCTTTAACTGTGGCTTGGTTGATCCCATTGTTGCTACCTCTACCGGGCATATTAGCGGGGAAACCTTATACCCACGCTTGGGCCAACTTTGTGTTGATGCTGTACTTTTTACATGCGCTGACTCTGCTATACGCCGATGAGGCGAGCGATGGCTAGCTCTCGTTGAGCTCATTCTCACCAGCTTCGCCTTTGTGGGTAACACCGTCTATGCTCGACTGAAAGGCCGCGATATGGGGTTGAAACTGCCAAGACTATCATCGGTAGAAAAGAAAGAACGCGAGCGATTTGGAAAATAGCGGTACGCTAGAAACAGCTGAGCCTTTGAAGAGCTGAGCGATACAAACAAAAAGGAGGCATCATGCCTCCTTTTTCAATGGGAAAACGAAAGTTATCTGTACCGATTAATACAGCCACTCAAAGCTAAGTTCAGGCTGCGCCGGCTTTCCAAGCTCGGTCATGCCGTCAGTCACAAGTTCTCCAATCGCGGTATCGGTTGGCGCTACGCCGCTCTCACTCTGTTCAACTGACGAACTTTGCTCTGATGTGCCTACCTCTTCCGTTGCTAATACTTCGCTATCTTGCACGGGCGCTTGCACTGGAACTTCTACTGGTGCTTGCTCAAGCTTTTTCACCAAACCCAATTTCAACACTTCTTCTTCAAATGCTTCTAGTGAGCCAAGCAGAGACACACGCATTGTTACTACATCACCACTCACTTCAGCCACGTCAACTTTAGCGGTTGAGGCTAAGCGGCCAAGAGCACGCTCTAGTGTGAAAAAGGCATCTGCACTACTCATACGTGAGAAAGACACGGTTACCATGCCTGCGCTCTCTCCAAGCGTCGTCGCTGCATTTTGAGAGGCATAGTAATCGCTGATCTCATCAATAGCGCTAGCAATAGCGAGTTCCCCGGATGTTGACCCCGTCACTGGAGATAATGTGTTTCTACCAGTTTGTCCGGCGTTTGGTCGTACAGGGTATAGCGTAAATTATTGCCTTGCAGACGAATCACGGCAATGGCATCAACCGGATAGCGCGCCGTTGCCTCTGCAATAGGGCCGACAAAACCACCCCAAAGGTCTGTGGTTTGGATCCCTGTGATATCGTCAAAGTCACCGATTGGGAAAGTAATTGGCAACCCGCGACGATTGGCTTCTTTTTTCAGCTGGCTAGCGGCTTGTGAGTTGCTATGCTCCCAAACGATGGTACGGTCGTAGCCACTGTCTTCCACCAGCCATACCATGACGTTTTTGCGTTCAACAGGCCACGACGGCAAGTCCGCTTGCGTGAGTAGCGTATTGATTTGCTGGCTATTGAAGCTCAAGCGCATCGCCTGCTCACCATCGACTTGAGTGTAACCAAGCTGAGTGATGTATTGAGAGCTCTTACCCAATGCCTTTTTAACAACCGGGTTGGACGCTGCATTGAGATCGCCACTGGCTTTAATCAACACTTCTAACATGCCTTTTTGACGTGCCAACTCATCGGCATTCGGCTGCTGGGCATCCACAACTACTTCCGTCGAATAGATATCGACTTTTGTCAACGCATACGCTGGCAAAGCACACGCGGCGGCCAACAACCAAGCTAAATAACGCATAAGCATCCTAAATTACAAACAGATAAGCGGAAATGATAAGCAAGTATGCGTTTTGGAGCAAGCTCACTACTTCAAGGTTTGGTCAATAAGTGGGTTTACTGGCTCGCATCTGTGGATCAAATAGTAACTCACTCGAGCTATTGAGATTCAGGCTACAAAAACAGCGTTCTCTTTAACTAGATCATTAAGTAAACGATTACAAGATGCTAGAATCCCATCCGTTTTGCTTAACTCTTTTTGACTTGCTTGGAAAATCATTATGAAAACGATCTTACAAGGCTCGCAAATGCTGTTTGTCGCATTTGGCTCCTTGGTACTCGTACCCCTTTTAACTGGCTTAGATCCTAACGTAGCACTATTTGGTGCAGGTGTCGGTACCTTACTGTTTCAATTGGTAACACGCCGTAGTGTACCAATCTTCCTAGCCTCTTCGTTTGCTTTCATCGCGCCGATCATGTTTGGTGTGCAAACTTGGGGTATCGGCGCCACCATGGGTGGCCTAATGGCTGCAGGTGTCGTCTATGTTCTTATGGGTGCACTGATCAAAGTAAAAGGCGTGGAAGTCATTCACAAACTGCTACCACCGGTCGTTGTTGGTCCCGTTATCATGGTTATCGGCTTGGGTCTTGCTCCTGTCGCGGTAAACATGGCGCTTGGTAAAACAGGGATGGTGCTGTTCAGCTCATAGATGGCAATGCAGCACTGTGGATCTCGGCCATTTCACTTGTTGTAACCGTTGGGGTTAGCGTGTTCGCGAAAGGCTTCCTTAAGCTACTGCCTATCGTGAGTGGTATTTTGGCAGGTTACGTGACCAGTCTGTTCTTTGGTGTCGTTGATTTCACGCCAGTTGTTGAAGCTTCTTGGTTATCGCTACCTAACTTCACTGCGCCAGAGTTTAACATCAACGCAATTTTGTTCATGCTGCCGGTTGCCATCGCTCCAGCGGTTGAGCACGTAGGCGACATGCTAGCTATTTCAAACGTAACCGGTAAAGACTACTTGAAAAAACCAGGCCTTCACCGCACGATTGCGGGTGACGGTGTGGCTACAATTGCAGCATCTATGGTCGGTGCGCCGCCAAATACAACTTACAGTGAAGTAACAGGGGCAGTGATGCTGACTAAAGCATTTAACCCAGTCATCATGACATGGGCTGCTGTCACCGCTATTGTGCTTGCACTGGTTGGTAAACTTGGTGCGATTCTTCAGACGATTCCTGTGCCAGTGATGGGCGGCATCATGATTTTGCTATTCGGCTCTATCGCGACCGTCGGTCTGAATACACTGATTAAAAACAATGTGGATCTGCATAAGTCACGCAACCTAGTGATCGTTGCGATTACACTAGTATTTGGTATCGGTGGTATGGCATTTGGTATTGGCGACTTCAGCCTTCAAGGTGTGAGTCTATGTGGTATCGTCGCGATTATTTTGAACCAAATTCTGCCTCACGATCTCGGTGAGAATAAAGTTGTCGATAACGCTCAGATAGAAGACTAATTCCTACTGACACAAAAAAAGGCTGACCAATGGTCAGCCTTTTTACTATTTCTTTGTTACTACTGGGCAATCGGAACTTATAGAGTACCGAAGATCTTATCACCAGCATCACCTAGACCAGGTACGATGTAGCCTTTGTCATTTAGGCACTCATCGATAGCAGCAGTGTATAGCTCAACTTCTGGATGCGCTTTTTCTAGTGCTTCGATACCTTCAGGTGCCGCAACCAATACTAGAACTTTAATGTGCTTACAGCCTTTCTCTTTTAGAAGGTCGATAGTCGCGATCATTGAGCCACCCGTTGCTAGCATTGGATCAACAACAAGTGCAATACGCTCGTCAATGTTTGATGCTAGCTTGTTGAAGTATGGCACTGGCTCAAGTGTTTCTTCATCACGATAGATACCAACCACACTGATACGTGCGCTAGGCATGTGCTCAAGAACGCCGTCCATCATACCAAGACCTGCACGCAAGATTGGCACTACGGTCACTTTCTTACCTTTGATTTGGTCAACTTCAACTGGGCCGTTCCAACCTTCAATCGTTACTTTCTCAGTTTCAAAGTCTGCAGTCGCTTCGTACGTTAACAAGCTACCCACTTCCGTCGCAAGCTCGCGGAAACGCTTGGTGCTGATGTCCCTTCACGCATCAAACCAAGCTTGTGTTTTACTAGGGGTGTTTAACTTCAACAACTTTCATGTCCAACTCCGGCAAAATTTTACAAAACCTGCAAATTATACATGGTTTCTTTGACTATTTCAGTTAGCAATGTGGGCAAAATGGTATTTGTACGCAATAAAATGTCACAACAGACTGTAAATACACAGATTGATGCTTCGAGAAAATAGTTTGTATTTTCTTACGCAAACGTTTTCCTTTTTGGATAAACCCCTGTTAGAATAGCGCCGCTTTCACATCCATTTATTTATCGAGGACTGTCCCGTGAGCGGAAACAACACTTCCCTAAGCTATAAAGACGCTGGTGTAGATATTGATGCAGGTAACGCATTAGTTGACCGTATTAAAGGCGCGGTTAAGCGCACTCGTCGCCCTGAAGTAATGGGAGGCATCGGTGGATTTGGTGCTTTATGTGAGTTGCCAACAAAATACAAACACCCAGTATTGGTATCTGGTACTGATGGTGTAGGTACTAAACTACGCCTAGCCCTAGACATGAACAAGCACGACACCATTGGTATCGACCTAGTTGCTATGTGCGTGAACGATCTAATCGTTCAAGGTGCTGAGCCACTATTCTTCCTTGATTACTATGCGACAGGCAAACTTGACGTTGATACTGCAGCTGATGTGGTATCAGGTATTGCTGAAGGCTGTATCCAAGCAGGCTGTTCGCTTATTGGTGGTGAAACTGCAGAAATGCCAGGCATGTATGAAGGTGAAGACTACGACGTTGCTGGTTTCTGTGTAGGTGTAGTTGAAAAAGAAGACGTCATCGACGGCACAAAAGTCGCTGCAGGTGACGCACTTATTGCCGTAGGTTCAAGCGGCCCACACTCAAATGGCTACTCGCTTATCCGTAAGATCCTAGAAGTATCTGGCGCAGATAAAGACGAGAAACTGGGTGAGCGCACCATCGGTGAACACCTGTTAGAGCCAACTAAAATTTATATCAAATCAGCTCTTAAGATGATCGCTGAACACGATATCCATGCAATTTCTCACATTACTGGCGGCGGTTTCTGGGAAAACATCCCACGCGTACTACCAGAAGGCACTAAAGCAGTTATCGACGGTAATAGCTGGGAATGGCCTGCTATCTTCAACTGGCTACAAGAGAAAGGCAACGTAGATACGTTCGAAATGTACCGTACTTTCAACTGTGGTGTAGGCCTTGTTGTTGCTCTTCCTAAAGCACAAGCAGATGCAGCGGTTGAACTTCTAAAAGCAGAAGGCGAGAACGCATGGGTTATTGGTGAGATCGCAACTGCAGAAGCTGGTGAAGAGCAAGTAGAGATCAATTAATTTCATGAAGAATATCGTTGTTTTAGTTTCAGGTAATGGAACCAACTTGCAGGCAATCATTGATGCCTGCGAGTCGACTATCTCGAATGCGAAAGTGCGTGCTGTTTTTTCTAACAAAGAGTCAGCATTTGCACTGGAACGAGCGCGTAATGCTGGCGCCGAGGCGGAATTTCTCGACCCTAAGCTAAGCGAAACACGAGAAGCATTTGATGCTGAATTGATGCGCCGAATCGATGTGCACAAACCTGACCTATTAGTGTTAGCAGGCTACATGCGTATTCTTAGTGGTGAGTTTGTTCGTCACTATATGGGTCGAATGATTAACATTCACCCATCACTATTGCCTAAATATCCAGGCTTAAATACGCATCAACGTGCCATCGAGAACTGCGATGAACACCACGGTACCAGTATCCATTTCGTCACAGAAAAACTGGATGGTGGGCCGATTGTTCTACAGGCAAAAGTTCCAGTGTTCGATGACGATACTGTTGAAACACTAGAGCAACGAGTTCAAAGCCAAGAGCATAAGATTTACCCATTGGTAGTGAAATGGTTTGTCGAGGATCGCTTGGTCATGGATGGAAGTAGAGCCCTTTTGGATGGTGTTGCTCTTGGGCCACAAGGCTATGCAGACAAGTAGCTAAACCACAATACGGCTGTTTAAACCAATCAAAAAAGCGAGTGATGTTCATCACTCGCTTTTTCATTTTTCAGGCCACGTTTTAGGAGCCACATAGCTGTACGAGTTACAATGGCTCTGTAGGTGCTTGGCTTTTAGGCTTGGCCTCTGCAAATGCTACGTCTGCAAGCTCATCCACATTGCCACCAACACGCTCACCAAAATGGAACAGGTTATATTCTCCTGGCTTCATTCGATGCCACGTTTCATTGCCTGTTAATGGTTGAGTCGCCACGACCGAAACAACATCATTCGGGGTCGTCTCTTCTTGGAAGTTGATAGTGACATCTTCATCCAACAACGTTGCTTTACCAAACGGTGCTTTTCGCGTAATCCAATAAAGGTGATTGGTGCAGTAAGTCATGACGTACTCGCCATCACTCAGCAGCATATTGTAAACACCAAGCTCTCTTAGTTCATCGCAACATTCTGCCACGTAGGCGAACATCGCCTCCATATCTTGCGGTGGCTCTGGGAAGCGCTGTTCTAGCTTTTGAAGCAACCAACAAAACGAGAGCTCGCTGTCCGTTTCACCCACGGGTCGAAAATGCCCCGTATTGAGTTTTTGGTAATCCGTTAACTGACCGTTGTGAGCAAAGGTCCAATAGCGCCCCCACAACTCTCGAGTAAATGGATGCGTGTTTTCCAAATTCACTTGGCCACGATTAGCTTGTCTGATATGACTCACCACCGCTCTACTTTTAATCGGATAGTTTTGTACCAGCTCTGCTATTTTCGAATCACAGCTCGGCTGTGGATCTTTGAAAGTACGAAACCCTTTCCCTTCATAGAAGGTAATCCCCCAGCCGTCTTTGTGAGGGCCAGTGTTGCCCCCACGTTGGATTAGCCCGGTAAAGCTAAAACAAATATCTGTTGGCACATTAGCGCTCATGCCAAGCAATTCACACATTGAGTTCCCTACTCTCTTGATTCCTAGTTATCATCACAATAGCAAAGTGCTATTCCATCTCTTTTTCAACCAATTGGATAATGATGTGGATGATTTTAATATGACTTCTTGAATGCGGTCAGCGTAGCCAAAATGCGGTACACGAATTTCAATATCCGCCAGACCCGCCATTTTACCGCCATCTTTACCCGTTAGAGCGATGGTTTTCATACCTTTTGCTTTAGCCGCATCAATCGCCTTTAGGATATTACCTGAGTTCCCAGACGTTGATAGACCAAACAGCACGTCACCACTGCGACCTACTGCCTCTACGTAACGAGAAAAGACAAAGTCGTATCCGAAATCGTTACTCACGCAAGAAAGGTGACTAGGATCAGAAATCGCAATACCAGCGTAACCCGGACGGTTTTCACGATAGCGACCCGTCAACTCTTCAGCAAAATGCATGGCGTCACAGTGCGAGCCACCATTACCACAAGACAGCACTTTACCCTCTTGCTTAAAAGAATCAGCGATCATCTTCGCAGCGGCTTCTATCTGAGCAATGTTGTGGTCGTCACTTAAGAATTTATTTAGTACTTCAGCAGCTTCAGTTAGCTCGTTTCTAATCAAGTCTTGGTACATGGTGTTGTTCTCTTTGTTTTTTGGCCATACCTAAGCGATGGCTGTTGAATCTGAGTTTACCTATAAACCGTCAACTCTGTCGATAGATGGCATATGACCACGGCACCAATTTCATCAATATTGTTGTTCAAATTGACGTTTGGCAGACAAAGTGCTGCCTAAGCCGCTTATTTTGCAATCAACTAGAGCAATTACTTGACAGATTTTACATCTGTGCAATATTTTAATTACAATTATTACTGGTACGACCTCTTACCTTTCCCGTACAGATAAGAGTCAGTACCACAGCAAACTGACCCAAAACAACAATAAGTACCCAGATAAAGGAACCATCATGGACATCTTGCTCTCTCTCGTCGCCTTAGTCGGCGCTATTGGTATCAGCTTTTATCAACGAGCGTCGCTGGCAAAATCCCTTTTGTTAATCACCTCAGCGATGGTGCTTGGCACACTACTGAGCGTATTCGGAGCTATCTCATGGGCACTCTACATCGCCACTGTGGCCGTAATGTGTGTACCATCGATTAGACAATCACTTGTCTCTGCTAAGGCGCTCGCAGTGTTTAAGAAAGTCCTCCCTGCCATGTCGCAAACGGAGAAAGAAGCTCTGGATGCAGGCACAGTTTGGTGGGAAGCAGAACTGTTTAAAGGTAAGCCTGATTGGCAAAAGCTGCAAAATATCACTCCATCAAAGCTCACTGAGGAAGAACAAGCTTTTCTCGATGGCCCTGTTAACGAAGTATGCGCGATGATCAACGATTACCAAATCACCCACGAACTAGCAGATCTTCCGCCAGAGATTTGGCAATACCTTAAAGACAACAAGTTCTTCGCGATGATCATCAAAAAGCAATATGGTGGTCTTGAGTTTTCTGCTTACGCACAGTCTTGCGTACTACAAAAACTGTGTGGCGTATCGAGCGTTGTCTCTTCAACCGTCGGCGTGCCGAACTCATTAGGTCCAGGTGAGCTTCTGCAGCACTATGGTACGGAAGAACAAAAAGACTACTACCTACCAAGACTTGCGATTGGTAAAGAGATCCCATGTTTTGCCCTAACCAGTCCAGAGGCTGGCTCTGATGCGGGCTCGATTCCAGACTTTGGCGTTGTGTGTAAAGGACAATGGGAAGGCAAAGAAGTTTTGGGTATGAAGCTGACGTGGAACAAGCGCTATATTACCCTTGCGCCAGTCGCGACTGTGTTGGGTCTAGCTTTCAAGCTTAGAGATCCGGAAGGCCTATTGGGTGACAAAGAAGATCTTGGTATTACCTGTGCTCTAATCCCGACTCATCTAAAAGGCGTGGAAATAGGAAATCGCCACTTCCCACTGAATGTGCCATTCCAAAATGGTCCAACTCGTGCCAATGAGATTTTTGTTCCAATCGATTTCATTATTGGTGGCCAAAAGATGGCTGGCCAGGGCTGGCGTATGTTGGTTGAATGTTTATCTGTTGGTCGTGGTATCACTCTGCCATCAAGCTCAACGGGTGGCATCAAGACTGCTGCTCTCGCAACCGGTGCTTACGCTCGCATTCGTCGTCAATTTAAACAGCCTATCGGTCACATGGAAGGCATTGAAGAGCCACTAGCACGCCTAGGTGGCAATGCGTACGTGATGGATGCAGCAAGTCGCCTAACCGTAACGGGTATCGACCTAGGGGAAAAGCCATCGGTTATCTCTGCCATCGTCAAATACCACTGTACTCACCGAGGACAGCGCAGCATCATTGATGCGATGGACATTGTCGGCGGTAAAGGTATATGTCTTGGCCCTTCAAATTTCCTCGGTCGTGGCTACCAAGGTGCACCTGTTGCTATCACGGTAGAAGGTGCCAATATCTTAACTCGTTCGATGATCATCTACGGTCAAGGTGCCATTCGCTGCCATCCTTACGTATTGGAAGAAATGGAAGCCGCTCACTCAACCGCTTCAAACGCCGTCGACAAGTTTGATAAAGCACTAGCCGGTCACGTTGCCTTTACGGTGAGTAACTTAGTGCGCAGTTTCTGGCTAGGCCTAACTGATGGTCGTGGCTCTTCTGCACCACATAAAGATGTCACTACTCGCTACTATCAACAGCTCAACCGTTACAGCGCAAACTTAGCTCTACTGTCTGATGTATCCATGGCAGTACTTGGTGGGTCGCTGAAACGCAAAGAGCGCTTATCCGCTCGCCTAGGCGATATTTTGAGTCAGCTTTATCTGAGCAGCGCAACGCTTAAGCGCTATGACGTTGAAGGGCGCAACAGCGAAGATTTACCTATGCTTCACTGGGGCATGCAAGATAGCTTGCTGCAAGCCGAGCAGGCACTGGATGACTTCTTAGCAAACTTTCCAAATAAAGCCATCGGCCGCTTACTACGCGTGATTGTTTTACCTCTCGGCACTGTACGTAAAGCGCCATCGGACAAGCTTGATAGCCAGGTAGCACGTATTCTGCAAACTCCTAGCGCAGCACGTACCCGCTTAGGTTATGGTCAGTATTTCGAACCAACCGAGTACAATGCCGTTGGTCGCATTGAGCAAGCGCTAGACATCATTCTGCGCGCCGAGCCAGTGTTTACTAAAGTGTGCAAAGCCATTGAACAACGTCGTCCATTTACCCAACTTGATAAAGTAGCGGTGATTGGTTTAGAGAAAGGCATCATTACTCAAGAAGAAGCACAGCTGTTGACCACTGCTGAAGCGCATCGTCTATACACTATCAATGTTGATGACTTCTCACCGGAGGAGCTGGCAGCAAAGCCCGTTTATCCGGCGATGGAGGAAGTCGCGTAAGTTCTGAATAACGTACGCTTTGATACATAAAACAAAGCCAGCAAGGGAAACCTTGCTGGCTTTTTAATGCACAACTTTTGGTGCAACGCTTTTGAGTCTATAGCTCTTCGGTCAAGGCTAATATCAACCTGGCATTTTCAACTGCATTTCTGGCAGCGAAGCTTTAATGGCTCTGCGGCGTCTGATGAACCACCAGATCAAACCACCCACCACAATTAATACCACATTGCCGACTGCAATCGCGATGATCGCGTTTTGACGCACCTGTTGACGATGCGCCAATATCTGCGCTTCTTGTTCGGCTTTTTTCCTTGCCTCACGAGCGGCCTTCTGCATTTGTTCCGCTTTCGCAAGATCAATCGTACCCACTACGCTAAAGGTGCGGTTTGGCAACTCAAACACCAAAGGGCGTCCAGTGGCAGATTCATTGGCATAGACAGTACCAGACCAGCTATAAGTACCGATTTGATCGCTATCGTGAAACGACACTACCATATCGTTCTCACCTTTATCCGCTTGATCCTGAGCAACGCTTTGACTGTCATCTGGCTGCAGCAGTTCTATCGATGCGGCAAGAGAGCCGGTCTCCAGAGTCGCAGGTTCACCGCGAACCACCACCTGATGCGGAGTATCACCTTCCCCTTGGACAAAGCGTGTGACAAATGGTGTTGGGTAGATAAAAACTTCTTGTTCAAGCGCGCGCAAGAACACACCATTGCCAGTGGTAATTCGAACGTTGTATTTGCCTGGCTCGACCGAGATAGGCAACTCTACAGTAAACACACCGTCACCGGAGCGCTCATCTAACCCTTCACCATTATCAAAGAACTCACCGATGACAATAGGCACCGGCGCTATCTTTTCACTCTGTTGGCTATTTTTCTGGGTCTGCTCTTCTAGATAACGGGTCATCACCACGCGAAGGTTAACCCTATCAAGAATATTTTCTACAATCAGCGGCTCATCATCACTCATCAACCAAGCAGTAAACTTAAGCTTTTCCCCTTGATAAATACGTTGGGGGAGCGTTTCTGCTTTAAGGCTCAACTGAGAAATAATTTGAATATTGTTTTTCGGACTTACTTTGCCAATCGCCTGCCAAGGACCTGGCATAGGGCGCTCGATGGTAATCACATCAACCGTTGGCTCTTCTATCCAGCGGACGTGAGACGGGTGACGCCAAGCATAGTATTTTTTACCATCGGGTCTAACGAGTGTAACTGGCTTAGAGCGCTCTTGGCGGTAGACTAAGAAAGTAATCCTATCGACGGTTTCATCAACCCGAAAACGGTTGTCGAGAAAAGGCATTGAGGATTCACTCGCGACCGCCCCCACTGTCAGCAACAACCACATGGCTATCGCTAGCATTATCCTCTGCATGACTCTCTCCTACTGACGCCAGAGACAACTGCCGCCTTTTTCAACGATATCTAAACGCGCACTGTGCGCATCCATTTCATCGGCAGAGGCCATCAAAACCTTTAATGATTTTCTTGAAGATGTGAGGCGCTTAATAGATTCGCCACCAGCATCACCATCTGACTGACCCGCATTAAACTGCATTGACGTTTGACCACCCGTCATCGCCAGATAAACGTCAGCCAAGATCTCCGCATCGAGCAATGCGCCGTGGAGAATACGTGCAGAGGTATCGATGGTGTAGTGTTTTGCCAAAGAGTCGAGGTTTTTTCTCGCCGGCATGTTGGCCATGCGCTTTGCCATGGCAAGGGTATCAGTGACCTTACAATATTGGTCAGTAGAACCGATCGCGGCATCCAGCATACCAAATTCGTGATCCATAAAGCCCACGTCGAAGGGCGCGTTGTGCGCCACAAGCTCAGCGCCCTTGATGAAGTCTAAGAACTCTTCATGCACTTGCTTATAAACCGGCTTATCGAGTAGGAATTCATCAGTAATACCGTGAACGTCGATCGCGTCAGGCTGAATTGGCATGTCAGGCTTAAGATAGACGTGAAAGTGACGGCCAGTCAGCTTGCGGTTGATGATCTCAACAGCACCAATTTCAATGATGCGATGTCCCATATAGTGAGGGCCACCCTCACGATTCATACCTGTGGTTTCGGTATCGAGTACCACAATTCGGCGCTGTTCTGGATTGTGACTGGTATTCATGGCGTTATGTATGTCAGACTATGTAGATAAACGTTCAAGACTCTATAGTATCAAATCATGACGAAGCAGGTTGAAATTTTCACAGATGGTTCTTGTTTAGGTAATCCGGGCCCTGGCGGTTACGGCATTGTTCTGCGTTACAAGCAGAATGAAAAGACCCTAGCCAAAGGCTATACCCTAACCACCAACAATCGCATGGAAATGCTGGCGACCATCGTCGCATTACAAGCACTTAAAGAGCCGTGCGAAGTGATCCTTACCACCGATAGCCAGTATGTGCGTCAAGGCATTACACAATGGATCCACAACTGGAAAAAACGTGGCTGGAAAACCGCTGACAAGAAGCCTGTGAAAAACGCTGATCTTTGGAAAGCACTCGATGCCGAAACGGCTCGTCATTCGGTTGATTGGCGCTGGGTAAAAGGTCACGCAGGTCATCGAGAGAATGAAATGTGTGATGAGCTAGCAAGAGCGGCGGCGGAAAACCCAACCGAAGAAGATACGGGTTATCAGCCTAGTTAACGACAATCACCAGACTGCTGCTTATCTACTGTTCGATAACTGACGCTAGCGGGCGTCAGTTTCTTTTTCAGACGCCAATGCGGTTTGATCGGTTTTAGCGGATAGGTGCGCTTTCTAGCGACGATAAAATACAGACTGCCCATTGGCGATGCCCAATCCCCCATACTGCTCTCTAGCCAAGTCCACATGGTGCGATAGCGTTTCATTGGAAACAGGGCATAAGTATCGGCATATACGACTTGGTAATTAAGTACCCCTAGCCAATCTTTGATGCGCCCCGGCGTGAACATTCGTCCACTCCACGGAAAATTGTTTTTACGCCATGGCATCAGGCTTGCCAATCCTGTAAAACTCATTGGGTTAAACCCGGTCAAAATCAAATAACCATCATCCATCATCACACGATCTACTTCGCGCAATAAACGATGGGGATCTTCTGCGTACTCCAGTTGGTGCGACATCACTATCGCATCAAAACTCTTTTCTAAAAATGGCAATTCGTAGCGGTCAGCGATAACATTGTGAAGAGGGTTTTTAACGTCAAGATTCACTTGATGCTGAATATTGCAATTGCAACTGGTTAACTCGCAGCTCAAACCACCTAACTTAAGTAAGTGATAGCCAAATAGCTTAGGGCACCACTCATCAAGGCGCGTTTGAATCGACTCTGATACCCACTGCCCATTGGCGAGTTCATCCAGGAGTGGGGATGGTCTACTTTTTTCTTGCTGCGAGCTGGTTTCATATTCGGGCAATCTCCCAAACCGAACTGGAGAAACAACAATGTTACATATCAAAAGCATACCTGCATTTAATGACAATTACATCTGGCTTATACAAAATAACCAAAACTTGTGTGCTGTTGTCGATCCAGGTGATGCAGAGCCCGTGATTAACTATCTAGAGCAGCACAATCTTGAGCTCGTGACTATTCTAGTCACCCACCATCATTGGGATCATACCGGCGGCATCGCCAAACTGATTGAGAAATATCCATCTATCAGTGTCATCGGTCCTGAACACTCTTCGACTGAACATCTAACCCACAGAGTGGCCGAAGGTCACCGCATTAACCTTTTCCACGAAGAGTTTCTAGTATTGAACTTGCCTGGCCACACGCTCGATCACATTGGTTATGTCGGTGATGGTAAGCTATTTTGTGGTGACGTTTTATTCTCAGCCGGTTGCGGGCGAATCTTTGAAGGCACGCCAGAGCAAATGTACAACTCACTGCAAAAGCTCACGCTACTGCCGGAAGAAACAGAAGTGTACTGCACGCACGAATATACGCTGAGTAACCTCGCGTTTGCACTTGCCGTTGAGCCGCACAATGAATTTCTGCACCAATATCGCGATGATGCGAATCAGAAAAGAGCCAAAGGCCTTCCGACTTTACCTACATCGATTGCCGTGGAAAAACGCATCAACCCGTTCTTGCGCACCACGCAAACCGAAGTTGTGAACTCGGTAGCAAATCGTAGTGCGAATAATGATCCCTTAGCCACTTTTACCGCATTACGTGAGTGGAAGAACGAATTTTAACGTTTTGCTGCTTGTTTGGCCCAACGCCTATTAGTATTATGCTCAACCGTTCAAGTAAGAGGTTGTAGCAAACACAATGCATAAGAAATACAGTTGGGCATTTGCCCTGTTGCTGGCTGGTTGTCAAATGACTCAGCCAGATACAAGCAGCACCACAACAGAGCCAACCAACTCTCCTGCAGAAACAGCGACAACTAAAACAACAAAGCCCGTTTCCGTTACCACTCCTGAAGTAAAACCTGCACCGAAAGCACTCACGCCTCAACAACAAGAGGACGTTTGGAAACGTATCGCGATGCAGTTGGAGATGGAGATCCCGGATAATGCGAAAGTCGATTACTATCGCAAATGGTACATCAAGCACCCAAATCACTTAAAAACAGTCTCGCAGCGCGCGAAACCGTTTTTATATCTCATTACTGAAGAGATAGAAGCGCGTGACTTACCGCTTGAACTAGCACTACTTCCTATCGTAGAAAGCTCGTTTGATGCGTTTGCATACTCACACGGCAGTGCAGCGGGTTTGTGGCAATTTGTTCCAGCCACTGGCAAAGCGTTCGGCCTAGATCAAACTTATTGGTTTGATGGTCGCCGCGACGTAACACTGTCGACCAATGCTGCGCTCGATTACTTAACGCAGCTTAACCGACGCTTTGATGGTAACTGGAATCATGCGATTGCGGCCTACAACAGTGGCGGCGGCCGAGTCTCTAGTGCGATTCGAAAAAATCGCAATGCAGGTAAACCTATCGATTTCTTCTCTCTAGATCTACCTAAAGAGACCAGTGGCTACGTTCCGAAACTGTTGGCTTTAGCTGATATTCTCGCCAACGCCGAGAAGTACGGCGTCGATATCCCTGCGATTCCAAACCAACCCGTTCTTGAACTTGTCGAGCCAAATGAACAGCTTGATCTCGCGATTGCAGCTAAATACGCCGGTATTTCTGTCAAGGAACTACAAAGCTACAATCCTGCATACAACCAATGGGCAACGGCACCAAATGGTCCACAAACCCTACTACTGCCGATCGATAGCGTTGACAAATTCCGCGTCGAGCTTGAGAAAAATCGTGGCAAAGGTATGCGCCTAGTACGCTACAAGGTGAAGTCAGGTGATTCACTCAGTGTTATTGCTCAGCGCCACCAAACAACGACTAAGGTAATTCGTAATGCGAATGGTCTAAGCAACAATAACATTCGTGCAGGCCAATACCTTTTGGTTCCAACGTCAACCAAAGACGACTCCACTTACAGTCTAAGTGCGGCCAACCGCCTAGCCAAAACTCAATCGACTTCGCGTGGTAACTACAAAGTCACCCATAAGGTAGAAAGTGGTGATAGCTTGTGGTCGATTGCCAAAGCGAACAAGGTGTCACACCAATCATTAGCAAAATGGAATGGTATGGGACCAAGAGACACATTGCGTGTCGGTCAAGAACTAGTGATTTGGAAGAGTGCTAGCGATGGCGCTATCATTCGCACCATATTCTATTCAGTGCGCAGCGGTGACACCATTAGCGGCATTGCCCACAAGTTTAAAGTGCGCACCAATGATGTGGTGAAATGGAACAGCCTTCAGAAAAACAAATACCTTAAACCAGGTCAGAAGTTAAAGCTGTACGTTGACGTCACTAAGACCAGCGCTTAACCGTCACTTAAGTATTCGTTGTAAAGCCAGTCTGTTGACTGGCTTTTTTGCACCCGTTGATTTTTAAACGCTCAGACAAAAAAACGCCAAGCAGTTCGCTTGGCGTTTTCTTATTAAAATCGTCGATTGAGCGAGGCGTGTACTCCCTATGGGCGGTACACTTTAACGTTGCTGAAGCCCTGCTCCTGCAAGTACAAAGCTTGCAAACGGCTCATTACGCCACGGTCACAGTACAACAGGTACGTTTTCGATTGGTCAAGGTCGCCAAACTTAGTGCCTAGTTTGAAGAACGGCAGATGTTTCACTTCTACGTTATCAAGCTCTAATGGGCTTGCTTCTTCCTCTTCTGCACTACGAATGTCTAGTACGATTGCATCGTTTTCAACCGATTCCACTTGCTCAACCTCCGGCGCCTGCTCTTGGCTCTCTTTCTCGATATCACGGATATCGATCATACGAGCATCACGCACCACTTGTTCAAGTACAGCGAAATCAAATTTCTCTTCTTCCGCTTCAAGCTTCGCTTTAACTGCTTTAACCGTTGGTTTACGAGAGATCACGCCACAGTATTCAGGCATGGTCTTAGCAAAGTCTTCGGTACCGATTTCACGAGCAAGATCGATGATGTCTTCTTTGTCCCAGTTGATAAGAGGACGAAGAATCAACGTATCTGTTACGCCATCGATATGGCGAAGGTTAGTCAATGTTTGGCTAGAAACCTGACCTAGCGCTTCACCTGTTACTAGTGCCTCAATGCCGAACTTCTCAGCCAGCATACCACCGGCACGCATAAACATACGCTTGAGGATAACGCCCATTTGGCCGTCTTCCACTTTCTCAAGGATCTCAGCAACAACTGGTTCGAAGTCTACAGAGATGAACTTCACCTTCGCTGACGAGCCGTATTTGTTCCAAAGGAAGTGAGCCACTTGCTTTACGCCGATCTCGTGCGCAGGGCCGCCAAGGTTGAAAAAGCAGTAATGCGTTTTTGAACCGCGCTTAATGTGCAGGTAACTGGACACGCCCGAATCGAAACCACCCGAAATCAAGCTCAACACATCTTCTTGAGTCCCTAGCGGGAAGCCGCCAAGACCTTTGTGGCGAGCGATAACTTGGTTAAGCTTGTCGTTCGCTACTTCGATATTCACAGTCACATCAGGCTTCGACAGCTTCACACGAGCACTTTCTACCGCTTGGTTAAGACCACCACCTACGTAACGCTCGAGTTCAATCGAAGTAAAGTCATGCTTACCACGACGCTTCGCACGTACTACAAAGGTTTTGCCTTCGATATTTTTGCCATTAAGCTCAAGAACTTGCTCATAGATATCGTGCATGTCAGTAAAATCAGATTGCTGAACTTCAAGCACGTGGTGGATACCTGGGGTTTGAGTCAGGATCTCCAATACTTCTTTATGATATTGGTCTGAACTTGCACTCACTTCAATGTGATCACGACGGTTAAATACCGCCACCGATTCCGTACGGCGCTGGATAATGATTCGCAGGTTGCACTCAAGGATCCTTGTAAAGCGCTTACGCACTGAATCGCTTTTTACAAAAATCTCTGGATGGGGCTTTACGATAAATCTCATAGTCTTTTCACATCTCGTTGCAATGCTGTCTGAGCGCGACAGTATGGGGAAACACATATCAACTGTAGTACAAATTCGCTCAACTCAGAGTGCAAACTATGAGACTTCACTGAGCGATTGTTCATTAGGGGCGCAAGTATACCCGCAACCTTTATAAGATGCGAGCAATCCACCCAATTCAAACAAAGGGCGGTATCTTCGATAAAAAACAGAAACGCCAGAGCAAAGCTCTAGCGTTTTTAGAAAGTCACAGCAATCGCTTAACCATCAGTTGCCATCGGCCGATACCTCATCGGTGTACACCGGCTCACCTTGCATGATACTGATTTCAACTCGGCGATTTCGAGCCCGTTGTCGCTCGGTATCATTCGGCCCTAGTGGCTCTGTATCGGCGACACCAATGACTCTAAGTCTGAGATGAGAGAAACCTTTCACCTTTTCCATCTCTTGCGCAACCGACACGGCACGCTGCGAAGAGAGATCCCAGCTTGAGCGATAGAGCTCAGAATCGAGTGGAAGATTATCGGTATGCCCGGAGACACGAACCTGGCCTGGAATGTCTTTGACGAGGTCGGCAACCTGCCTTACCAGCGGTCTAAACTTCGGCTGCAAGAACGCAGAATCTTCAGGGAACGCGCCTTTTTCTTGGATACGAATCACTAATTGTTGTCCCAAGTTTTCGACTTCAACGGCACCTTGGTTAATCTCCTGCTGCAGCGCCTGCTTGATCACTTGCTCCAACTCCTCAAGATCTTCGTTTTGCTGCTCACTGTCTGAAGACGCTGTACCAATCTGATTTTTCTGAGTACGGTCAGCGGTTTGGCCTCCAGTGATCTTGCCATCATCGCGCTGATTGCCACCCGCTCTATCCGAGTCCCCTTCTTGGAACTCTAACGTCTGCTGAGTGATATCAATCGTTTGCTGCATGATCACATCAATCGGTGTCGGCTCTGGGCGGCCTGGTCTGAATTCTTGAGCAATAATGCTGGTGCCCTTGGGGATATCTTTCACCTCAAGGCGGTTTTGAACACCAAACGCAAACTTCATCGAACCTGCGATTTGCTTAAACTTCAGCACGTCCATTTCTGAAAATGACAGGAGCAGAACGAAAAAGCACATCAACAGAGACATTAGGTCAGAGAAGGTCGCCATCCAAGCTGGAGCGCCAGGAGGTGGACATTTACATTTACCTTTCTCTTCCATCACTTCATCCCGTTATCAATCGTTACGGAAACGTTACTCGCCATCGAGATCGAACGCGCGCTTGTTTTCATTGATGTAATTTTTAAGGTAGCCGTCAATAACGCGAGGGTTCTGGCCATCTTGAATTGCCAGCACACCATCCATTATCAGACGACGATTAAGATTCTCTTGTTCCCTACGCAGGGTCAGTTTATCGGCAATTGGGAAGAACAACATGTTCGCAAGCATCGCGCCATAAAGTGTGGTCAATAGAGCAATCGCCATCGCAGGCCCGATAGATTTAGGATCGTCCATGTTCGATAGCATGGCGACCAAGCCAACCAAGGTACCAATCATGCCCATTGCGGGCGCAACATCCCCGTAAGCTCTAAATACCGCCGCGCCTTTTTCGTGGCGCTCATCCGTCAAGGCGATGTCTTTTTGCATCGCATTGCGTACCACTTCGGCATCATGACCATCGACGAGAAGATCAATGCCCTTTTGCATGAAACTGTTTTGAATATCCATTTCCTCAAGCGCGAGGAAGCCGCCTTTACGTGCCGCATCAGCCATTTCAACAATCTTAGCGATCAAATCTTCTGGCTCATCGGTTTTGAACATAAACGCTTTACTGGCGATTTTGGCAGCGCCAAAGAACTGTCCTAGCGTGAATTTCATCAAGACGACAAACGTCGACCCCCCGATAACGATAAATACCGACGTAGTATCAAAGTAAGTCATGATGCTGCCACCGAGCACCATCGCAATAATTATCGAAGAGACCCCACCAATGAGGCCTATCAGCGTTGCTAAATCCACTCAACACTCCATAGAAAATTTGACATCTTAGCCACTCGAACAAACCGACAAGCAGCCCGAGTCTATCTCGTTACTTTTAGGTTATCGACCAAGTGCCCATATCTTTAAGTGATTTATGACCACAAAATCACAAAATTGCGTCGCAAACCGTCAGATGTTGAAGACTCCCATTTGTTTTGTTAACAAATACAGCCTGATTAATGGACTGTATTGACGCTTTTTTTAGCAATCTAAATCCTCTCAGCGTGTGTTAACAGCATTTTTCGCACCATAAGTTTGACCATCGCTAGCCGCTCATGTAACGTTCGATCATTTCATAAAAAATAAGTACGTTATGGCGACTAAGAAACCTGAGAACATGTCGTTCGAAGCGACAGTAGACGAGCTCGATACACTCGTAGAACAACTAGAAAACGGCGACCTAGCACTGGATGATGCGCTGAAGAAGTTCGAGCGCGGTATCGCCTTAGCGAGAGCTGGACAGCAAAAACTGACCGAAGCGGAACAGAAAGTTAGCATCTTATTGGCTAAGGATGATGACGCCGATCTTCAAGACTTTGCTCAGCCGTCAGAATAATTTCAAAAGTGAGTATCCCCATGATAGAGACTTTGAAGTCTTATCAATCCCGTAACAACCAGCAACTGGATGCCTGGTTGGACAGCTATCCCTTTCAGCAGCAACGACTGGTTGAAGCCATGCGCTATGCCCTACTTTTGGGTGGTAAGCGTGCGAGACCATTTTTAGTCTATGCCACTGGGAGTATCTTTGGTTGCAGTGAAGATCAGCTCGACACACCCGCGGCTGCGATTGAGTGTATTCACGCCTACTCTCTCGTTCATGATGACCTGCCAGCTATGGACGATGATGAATTACGCCGAGGCAAAGCAACTTGTCATATAGAATTTGATGAGGCCACTGCGATTTTGACCGGTGATGCTCTGCAAACGCTAGCCTTCACCATATTATCAGAAGGGACTTTAGCGCCATTTGCCGAATCGCAACGTATTACAATGGTAAAAGAGCTTGCGCATGCTTCTGGCGCAGCGGGGATGTGCATCGGACAGGCATTGGATCTCGAAGCGAGAACCGCCAAGTGACATTAGATGAACTTGAGCGAATCCATCGACACAAGACGGGCGCACTAATAAAATGCGCGGTGCAACTTGGCGCCTTGGCAGCGGGTGAAAAAGGTCGTGAGTATCTGCCACAGCTTGAAACTTACGCTGAAGCTATTGGTCTAGCGTTCCAGGTTCAAGATGACATTTTAGACATTGTCGGTGATACCGAAACCCTTGGAAAACCGCAAGGTTCTGATGTCGAACTTAACAAGAGTACCTATCCAGCATTGTTGGGGCTGGAAGGGGCTCAGCAAAAAGCCACACAGCTTTTTGAAGAAGCACTTTGTGCTTTGCAAGCGATACCCTACAATACGCAACTACTCGAAGATTTCGCCCGATATGTCATCGAGCGCAACAACTAGACTATATTAAAGCGCTAAATAACTATGACACTTGATATTTCAAAGTATCCGACACTGACATTAGCAAACACGCCAGAAGAACTTCGCCTAATGCCGAAGGAATCGTTACCTAAGCTGTGTGAGGAGCTAAGGACGTATTTGCTAAATTCAGTGAGCCAGTCTAGTGGACACTTGGCTTCCGGACTTGGCACGGTTGAACTCACCGTTGCCCTACACCACGTCTACAATACGCCGTTCGACCAGCTTATTTGGGATGTAGGCCATCAAGCCTACCCGCATAAGATATTAACCGGTCGCCGTGAGCAGCTTTCAACTATTCGTCAAAAAGACGGTCTGCACCCATTTCCTTGGCGCGAAGAAAGTGAATACGACACGCTCTCTGTTGGTCACTCTTCTACGTCTATTAGTGCCGGACTTGGTATGGCGATTTCTGCCGCCAAAGAAGGTAAAGATCGTAAAGTCGTCAGTGTAATTGGTGATGGCGCAATCACTGCGGGTATGGCGTTTGAAGCGCTCAACCATGCTGGCGATGTGCACCCTGATATGCTCGTGATCCTAAACGACAACGAAATGTCGATTTCGGAAAACGTTGGTGCACTGAACAACCACCTAGCTCAAGTGCTATCTGGAAGCCTGTACACCTCTATCCGTGAAGGCGGTAAAAAAGCGCTATCCGGCCTGCCACCAATCAAAGAATTGGTCAAGCGTACCGAAGAGCACCTCAAAGGGATGATTGTTCCTGGAACCTTGTTTGAAGAACTTGGCTTCAACTACATCGGCCCTGTTGATGGCCACGATGTGAATGAACTGGTGAAAACGCTGAAAAACATGCGTGAGCTTAAAGGGCCTCAGTTCCTACACATCATGACTAAAAAAGGTAAAGGCTATGAGCCAGCTGAGAAAGACCCTATCGGTTATCACGGCGTGCCTAAATTCGACCCATCGCATTCAAGCTTACCGAAAAGCAGCTCAAGCAAACCAACATACTCGAAAATCTTTGGCGATTTCTTGTGTGATATGGCGGCGCAAGATCCTTCATTAATGGCAATTACGCCAGCAATGCGTGAAGGCTCTGGTATGGTTCGTTTCTCAAAAGAATACCCAGGTCAGTACTTCGATGTCGCTATCGCGGAGCAGCATGCAGTCACACTGGCAACCGGTATGGCTATTGCTGGTAATAGGCCAATCGTCGCAATTTACTCGACCTTCTTACAGCGTGGCTACGACCAACTTATACACGACGTTGCCATAATGGATCTGCCAGTGATGTTCGCCATCGACCGAGCAGGCCTTGTTGGTGCGGACGGCCAAACCCACCAAGGTGCGTTTGACCTAAGCTTTATGCGCTGTATTCCGAACATGGTGATCATGGCGCCGAGCGATGAAAACGAGTGTCGCCAGATGCTTTACACCGGTCACATGCACACAGGCCCAAGTGCCGTTCGCTATCCTCGTGGTAGCGGCAATGGTACTAAGCCAGAATCTGAGTTTACCGCTTTAGAGATTGGCAAAGGCCGTATTGTTCGTGAAGGTGATAAAGTGGCGATTTTGTCATTCGGTACCTTCTTGGACAGCGCTTTGGTTGCTGCGGACAATCTCAATGCTACCGTGGCTGACATGCGATTTGTTAAACCTCTCGATGAGGCGTTGATCCGTGAGCTGTGTGATAATCATGATGTAATCGTCACTCTCGAAGAAAACGCTATCGCTGGCGGCGCGGGCGCGGGCGTGATTGAGTTTATGATGAGTGAGAAGCTAATGAAACCAGTGCTTAACCTTGGCCTTCCAGACAAGTTTATCGCACAAGGCACACAAGTTGAGCTACATGCTGAACTTGGTCTTGATGCTGCTGGTATCGAAACATCTATTCGCGATTACATCTCCAAATAGAGACGTATCCACAAGTGAAACAAAAAGCGACCCTAGGGTCGCTTTTTTGTTGCCCATTTTCTCGTTGGGAAGACACAAAAAAGCCGCAACCTAAGTCGCGGCTTTTCAAACTCATGCATGGCAATTAAGCGTTTGCTTCACGCTCAGCGATAAACTCTAGCGCCATCTTAATGCGAGCAATCACACGCTCTTTGCCGACAAGCTCCATAACGGCATCAACAGAAGGCGATTGACCACCACCTGTCACAGCAACGCGAAGTGGCATACCGATTTTACCCATACCGATTTCCAGCTCTTCGCAAACAGCAGCAATCACTTGATCTTTGATGTTTGCCGTTGTCCACTCTTCTAGCGCTTCCACTTTAGCAAGGGCAACTTCTAATGGTTGTTTAGCAACACCACGCAGGTGCTTCTTCGCTGCACCCGCTTCAAACTCAGAGAAGTCTTCGTAGAAGTAACGGATTTGCTCAGCAAGCTCGACAAGCGTATTACAGCGCTCACCGACTAGCTTGATCACTTCTGTGATAACAGGACCATTTTCTGTGCTTAGCTTCTGCTCATCTAGGTGCCATTGTAAGTGCTTCGCCACGTACTCAGGCTCAGATGTCTTGATGTAGTGGTTGTTCAACCAGTTTAGCTTATCTGTGTTGAACGCTGATGCTGACTTAGAGATTGCATTCAGTGAGAATAAGTTGATCATCTCTTCTTGAGAGAAGATCTCTTGGTCACCGTGAGACCAGCCTAGACGCACCAAGTAGTTGTTTAGTGCATTTGGCAAGTAACCTTCATCACGATATTGCATAACTGACACGGCGCCGTGACGCTTTGACAACTTAGCACCGTCATCACCTAAGATCATTGCACAGTGAGCAAAAGTCGGAACTGGCGCACCTAGAGCTTCATAGATGTTGATTTGACGTGGTGTGTTGTTGATGTGGTCTTCACCACGAACACGTGAGTGATACCCATATCCCAGTCATCTACCACAACAACGAAATTGTAAGTAGGGGCACCATCAGTTCGACGGATGATAAGGTCATCCATTTGGCTGTTAGCAATCTCGATACGACCACGGATTTGGTCATCAAATACTACGCTGCCCTCTTTCGGGTTGCGGAATCGAATCACACACGGGTCACCATCTTTAGCCGCTGCGTTTGCCGCAACGATTTTCGGATGGTTTGCATCGTAACGAGGGATCTCTTTGTTCGCTTCTTGCTCGGCACGGATCTCTTCGAGAAGCTCTTTTGGTGCGTAGCACTTGTATGCTTTGTCTTCAGCAAGTAGCTTGTCGACCATTTCGTTGTAACGATCAAAACGCTTCGACTGGTAGTATGGACCCTCGTCCCACTCAAGTCCCATCCACTGCATACCTTCAAGGATCGCATCTACCGCTTCCTGAGAGTTACGCTCAAGATCCGTATCTTCAATACGTAGAACGAATTCACCACCTTGGTTTTTAGCAAATAACCAAGAGTAAAGTGCAGTACGCGCACCACCGACGTGAAGATAGCCAGTTGGGCTTGGAGCAAAACGTGTTTTAACCGTCATCGAAAGTACCTTGTTGTCAACGTCGCACAATGCTTGTCATCGTGCGTTGCAAATTTTGGGCGCTATTTTATCACCTTACACTAATTCTACAATCTCTATACCTAAATGAGATGAAACCACTTGACCTTACCCTTGAGGGAAGGTTTATGTTTACCGGTACTAGACAAGTATCGAGGTTGGTTATGGTTACTTATACGTTCAATTTATCAGGCTTATCCTGTATGGGTTGCGTAAACAAAGTTCGCAATGCACTAGAGCAGTCATCGGCTGATATTGAAATCAAACAGCTTGATAAGCACGTTTTAACAGTCGCGACGGATACCAATATCGATAACATTATTCAGCCTATCGCCAATCTAGGCTTTGAGGCAAAACCTGTACGGTATTTTGAGCTCTCAGGTCTTAACTGTGGCAAATGCGTCGCAAAGCTTCAGGCTCAGCTAGAAACGCTTGAATCAAGCAATATCATTGCGCTAAGTAAGCAGTCACTTACTATTGAATCTAACCTTGATGTTAATCTCATCCAAGACAACATTAAGCAAGTGGGCTTCAAAGCCGTATTGAGCGATGTCCCACTAGTTGACGTTGGGAGCAACAAACTAAACAGTACGGAAGAAAATACGACAGAAAATAAGCCAAGCGATTCTGTTGAGGCATCAGCCACCAGTGCCCAAGCTTCTTCCAGCATTCAACTGCTTATTCAAGGGATGACATGCGCCAGTTGCGTCTCGTCCGTTGAAAAGCCCTGCAATCTGTGCCTGGCGTCGACAAAGCACGGGTTAACCTGGCAGAGCAAAGCGCGTTAGTGCTTACTAGCTTAGCTAATTCTGAAATAGAACAACCTCTGCTCAAAGCTGTCAAAGACGCAGGCTATCTTGGTGAGATAGTTGAAGATTTAGCTTCAACGCAGAAAAAACAGCAGCAAGCGCTACAACAGCATCAAACGCTGCAAAAGCGCAATACGATATGGGCGTTAGCGTAGGTGCACCTCTAATGCTCTGGGGGGTGCTCGGTGGCAGCATGACGATACAAACCCCAATGGATCAGCTTGCTTGGGGCGTTATTGGCTTGCTTTGTCTGTGGCTTCTAGCGACCGCTGGCCGTGCCTTTTATAGCAACGCCTTCCAAGCCCTTAAACATAAACGCGCAACCATGGATACATTGGTCGCCCTTGGCACAGGGGCTGCTTGGTTTTACTCCATGCTGGTTGTACTCATGCCATCTTGGTTTCCAGAAGCATCACGCCATGTCTATTTTGAAGCGAGTGCGATGATTGTCGGCTTGATCTCCCTCGGTCACTTTATTGAAGCGAAAGCAAAAGCAAAAACCAACCAATCCTTGCAGGCACTGATGAACCTGCAGCCTCAAGTCGCGACGGCTATTATCGATGGCCAAGACGTCAGACTTTCAGTGAGTGATATCCAACTTGGTATGTTGCTGCGCATTAAGCCAGGAGAGAAGGTGCCTGTTGATGGAGAAGTCATTGAGGGCCACAGCTACCTGGATGAATCGATGTTAACGGGTGAGCCAATAGCCATTTTAAAAAGCATAAAAGATAACGTTTCCGCAGGCACCGTGAATACCGACGGCAGTTTAGTTATCAAAGCGACTGGGATCGGTGCAAATACTATGCTCTCGCGAATCATTCATCTAGTCCGAGATGCTCAAAGCAGCAAACCAGCTATCGCCAAGCTTGCAGACTCTATTTCTGCAGTATTCGTTCCAGTTGTCGTAGCTATCGCGATACTCGCTGCTCTTGTCTGGTTTTTCATCGGCCAGAACCTAAGGCAAGCTACATGCTGGTAGTGACCACCACAGTACTCATTATCGCCTGTCCATGCGCACTTGGGTTAGCGACGCCGCTATCCATCACTGTCGGTATTGGAAAAGCTGCCCAAGCAGGCATATTGATTAAAGATGCGGATGCACTTCAAAAGCTAAGCAAAGTCAACGCTGTGGTATTTGATAAAACGGGTACCTTGACGCTTGGGCAACCAAAAGTGCAAGCCGTTCACCCTATCGGTATCAGTGAAACAGAGCTGGCTAAGTGGGTAGTGCCACTTGAAAAACGCTCGGAGCATCCACTCGCTAAAGCGGTCACCGACTATTGGAGTGACGCGAACACTCTTGAGCCAGAGCAGTTTGAGAATCTAAAAGGCAAAGGCGTGCAAGGCATCGTCGATGGTAAGCAAATTGTTATTGCTTCAATCAATCACATTAAGACACTGGGATCAACCTACAGGCACTTGAAGCCCCTCTTGCTCAGGCCGCCAGTCAAGCACATACACCAATCGTTGTTGCTATCGAGGGTCAAGCCGTCGCATTAATTGCCATTGCAGATGGGATAAAAACCGATGCTGCAAATGCCATCAACTTTCTCAAAGCACAAGGCATTCACACTATTATGCTTACTGGAGACAACCAGCATGTTGCAAGTGTTATTGGAGAACAACTAGGCATAGATGAGGTCATTTCTGAGGTGCTGCCGGACGAGAAAGCCGCGCACATTACTTCACTAAAAGGCCGCTATGAGCACGTTGCTATGGTAGGCGATGGCATTAACGATGCACCGGCACTGGCGTTGGCCGATGTGGGTATTGCAATGGGCACTGGCAGTGATGTCGCCATTGAAAGCGCCCCTATGACATTGCTTAATAGCAATCCAGCCAGTGTCAGTTATGCCATCTCGCTATCGCGCGCGACGGTGCGTAACATTAAACAAAACCTATTTGGTGCTTTTATTTACAACACCCTAGGCATCCCTATTGCCGCTGGTGTGCTGTACCCTCTGTTCGGATTTTTGCTAAGCCCAGTTTTTGCAGGCGCAGCAATGGCACTTTCGTCGATTACTGTCGTAACTAATGCCAATAGATTGAGAAAGTTTCAGCATAAAGGCTAACCGCTGCCATAAGCGATATAAATAGCTTTGCAGCTCATTGTTTCTAAAAATAATTACTTAAAAGGAAGGATTATGTCGACCACTAAACGAATGATAAAACTGGCTACATTATCACTGGCCGTATTCACTGGCTCGGCGTTTGCTACCAACGTACTAACCTACAAATCACCTTACTGCGGCTGCTGTAAGGATTGGGTTACTCATATGGAAGATGCTGGCTTTACCGTCAAGGTAGAAGACCATAAAAACATGAACCCAATTAAGCAAAAATTAGGGGTAACACCAGAGCTCGCCTCGTGCCACACCGCGGTAATTGGTGATTATGTATTTGAAGGTCACATACCAGCAGACGACATCAAAGCATTTTTGGATAACCCACCTAAAGGCGCGAAAGGGCTCGCCGTACCTGGAATGCCAGTAGGCTCACCGGGTATGGAGTATGGTGATCAAAAAGACCCATACCATGTCTACGCTTACAATGAAAAAGGGCAGGTTTTTTCTTACCGCTCGCATAACATGTAATCAAAAACGCCACATTACCGTGGGCGTTTTTGCATTGAGCCATTTGCAAATAGAACGACTCTAATGCTAAGCAGACCGACTAGACCAACACGTTAGAAATGATAGCTACCACCAACAACAAATGCCGAGTTTGCAGTGCCACGTGGGTAGTAAGGTGTTCTAAAGTGTCCCTGACTTTTGTACTCAAAATACGGCTGGAATGCGTATTTGGTGAGGGTGAGCCTAAACTCATGATCCATCGCATTGTCGCGATAATTATAGTAAGGGGAGTAAGCGCCCCCTATATGAATCACATTGTTATAGTGTAATTTAATAGGATGCGACTTCAGCTGATACGCGATCTTGTTGTCAAAACGATAATCGATGTCTGGCTTATAGCCAAAACGGTCATGCTGCGCGTACGCTTCCACACGTGTGCGGTGACTGAGAGATACCCCCTCATCAAAGTCATAACCAATCTTAAACAGAGGTCGATACTGCATGGTCTCCCCAAGCTGCATCAAATGTTCGTACCCAGCGCCTAACCAAAAGTTTTTAGACATTTGAAACTTCTGCTCAATCCCCAAAGTCGTCAGAGGTGCCCGTGCTGAGTGCCCATAATAGACATTATTATGGTGGTGATGGTGACTGTGCGGCGTTTGACCGATTGGGATGTCTTCAATCTTGAAACGAACGGTTGTATCCGTATCAAACGTGTGACCTGCTTCCATTTTAGCGGTCGTCTTTGATTCATAGAGATAGGTGCTGTTAAATTGGATGTTGCCCTCAATGTACGAAGAGGCAGCGCTGGTTCCAAAACTCGAGAGAGAGAAAAGCGCAATCAATAAGTGTCGCAAAAGAGCTTCCTTGTGCTTAGAAATTTGCGGCAATAATGAGGGGATACGAGTGAAACTCAAGTTTTGACACTGTCATCGCCAAGCTAATTAGAAAAGAAAGCAAATACATATAAAGCATTTATTTTCATTACGTTAGCTGCAAGTTCCAAATAGAAAAGTCAAATTCGTGTCATCGTTGACACCTGCTCACACATAATATTGACTTGCCTGCTGCACTGTTATTCAAGTCTCTTGTCCTTTAAAACTTTGCAAAAAGATTACCAAAAAAATAAGCCGGGCTAAGCCGGCTTATCTCAAGAGCAATGAACCTACATCCGACCCATGCTTTGATTTGATCGACCATCGTTATATCTCATACGGAAACGCCAATCTAACTCGTCACAGACGCCATTATAAGACTTGCCCATGATCCCTAACTTATAGGCATCTTGACTACAATACTCTTCTCGACCTTTCTCATAACCATCCGAGTAAGCAGCAAATAGCGATTCTTGAGTGAGTTCTAGCCATTCTTGATCTTTTTTAATAAAACCTTTTTGACCTTCTTCGTATCCAAATTGGCTCCATGAATCGGTAGATCCATCTGTTGGTAAGTTTGTCGCTGCGCATCCCGCTAATACCATGGTGACTAGCATGGCTCCTAGTGTTGTCCAGTATCTCATGAACACCTCCAAACATCAGAGTTGAATGATTTAGGCGTTTATACGAAAACGCACCGAATGTGTTCATTATCACGTATTCACAAAAACTCTCCACTACCCAAGAGACCAAAGTGACTAGCATTGCGAGACATTACTTAAATTTAAAATTAGATATTACATTCATTACATGTAAAAAAGGCTCCCGAGGGAGCCTAAATAAAGGAGGTCAAACGACTTTTTAGAAGCCGTAAGATGCACCGAACACCAACGCGTTGTTTTCGTTGTTCGCTTGGTTACGGTACTCAATGTATGGCTGAACGCCGTTGCGAGTCCAAGTTGCACGAAGCTCGTGATCCATAGAGTTGTCCGCATCACCTTGCTTGATTACATAGATGTTGTTGTAGCTAACCGCTAGAGGCTGATCTTGGAAAGCGTATGCGATTTTGTTGTCTAGACGAGTTTCGTCATCACGCTTGTCGTCTGCTTGGATGTGGTGACGAGTACGGTTGCTTAGAGAGATACCGTTGTCGAAGTTGTAACCGATTTTAATAAGTGGGCGATATTGGAAAGTTTCACCCGCTTGAACTAAGTGGTGGTAACCAGCTGCAACCCAGAAGTTGTCATTAATGTTGAATACTTGCTCTGCACCTAAAGTCGTAAACGGAAGAGGGTTGTTTGCAGCGCTTGGGTCAATTTTACCTAGAGGAATACCGTCAAACTCCACTAATAGCGTGGTGTTTGAATCAAAAGTATGACCAGCTTCTAGTGTCGACGTCTGTTTTGCGCCTTGTAGGTAAGTAGAGTGAAATTGAACGTTACCTGTTACGTAAGAAGAACCAGCGAATGCGCTTGTTGAAGCTACTGCTAGAGCTGTAAGAGCGAGAACTTTTTTCATGGTTAAAACACCTTTAATTGATTGTGTGTGGGCGACTTATGTTGTCGTCTTGTTACATTGCCGTTTTGGCTTGAGCACAATATAACGACATTTATTTCGCGCCAACAAATAATAAGCGTCCTTTAGTGATCTTTATCACCAAACACAAATCAAATAAAATATAAATCCAATAAAAACAGAACTTTAAACAAAAACAAAAACCAATATCTATTTTTGTAAAGCGATGTAACAAGATCGTCATCACGAAAAAAGTCCCACTTATCGACTGTAAATACGGAAAATGGCAGAAAACTGTAGATACCCCCTCATTAAAGACGCTAAAACTGTGATCTGAGTGATGAACTTTAGAAAAAACAACGCTGTTTTTTAACTGCACACAATACTTAATTTTCTTTGGATTATAAGTATAACCAGCTGAGGAACAACAAAACCCACCGCCGTCATACTTAGTTTTGATTATGCTGGTCAATCAACTTCAAGAAATCTTCAAAGCCAACAAATCCAGAAGCATGTAAGACCGTTGCTTCAAAATCAATCAAGCTATCACTTGCATCTAACAGCGTAAAATCTAAGCTTTGCTCAAACTTTCTTGCATCCGCTTTGTCACGAAATAAGCGATAAGATAACTGGCTCTCGCCTTTAGCAAGGGCAAATTCCAGCACTATGGGGTTAGAACGATGTTTTTCCTTCATGGTGTTGTAAGGTATCGGCTGCTCAAGTGTCACTAAAATCTGATTTGCGCCAGCAGGTAAGGTTAGCAACTGCTGGCTGACCAACCATTCTTTGTCTACCGCTTTACCATTAACCACATGCACCACAATACCTCTGCTTAGTGATAGGGAGCTACCCTCACTCGCTTTCACACCACAAGCGACTAACAATGTTATCAGAGCGACTACTAACTTTTTCATGCTTTACCTTTAGTTAGGGAGGCGTTGCCTCCCTGGAATGAATCAACGATTAGAAAACGTACTCGACGCCTACAGAAACTTCATTAAAGGAGTCTGACTTCCAACGTCGATAAGCGACATCTTGCCCACCTCTCACTGGCACCTTGTTGTCTCCCATTCGCACATCTCTAGCGCGGAAATATAGAACTGCTGTGGGATCAACATAATACATCGCTTGAAATGAGATCACGTCATCATCAGTACCATCAAGCATTTTGCCATTCACGTGCAGTTCCTCATTTTTCGCATACCCCAATTTAAACTGCCAATCCGCAATGTCGTACATGATGGCACTTGATAACGCGTTCTGTTTCTCTTTTCGTCCAACGTCGATACCCGAGGTCACCAAAGCATCTTGCCAGCGGTACTGAGTAAAAAATGAAATACCGTTGTCGAACCATCCTTGTAGACTCGCTAAATAGGTGTTGTTATCCCAAATTCGACTATTAGAGATTTTCCTATCCGTCGTTCCAGGTTTTTCATAACTCAAGGTTTCTTTAGTATTTCGGTTGAGCTCGTACGCCCCCGATACCAAAAACGGGCCAACCTTATAGTGCGCAGCACCGCCCTGCCACCAACCTTGATCACTCCCCACTGCAGCAGCCTTGGTTCTACCGTAACCAAGATCCATAGACAAACCGCCCCATTCTGGTGAATCCCAGCGAACCGTATTCGATGAACGATCTTGAAACTTAGCGCCACCAATTAGGCCACCCCAATCCCAAACATCACCCATACCGGGGTTTGCGCCAGGCCAATCAACAATTTCATACATAGGCGTTAATACTCGGCCCAGTCGAATTTGCCCAAATGAGTCCCAATCTTCAAAGCCGACAAAGGTATCCCGCTCACCCAAACCGCCACTTGCCTCATGGTTCTTGTAGGATGGATCAACATAGCCAGATTCAATCTGCCATATAAACAAGGCTTAAACTTGGCAAACTGTTTGCTGCCTCGAAAACCAATTCGACTCTCATTATTGGTTTGAAATCCTTCTAAGTTCGGTGAGTTTTCATAGTCTCGAACATGAGCTTGTAAGGCTATTTTTCCGTAGACCTCGTACTTCATGCCCGCTTTAATTGCCTCAATATCAATGTTATCGGACGCAAAAGTCCCTGCCGACAAGCATGTCAGCATAAATACTGCTATTTTTTTCATTGTTGTTTTCTTACTTATAGCCTCCCCTTCTCAAACATCTGTTGTTGTGCATAAGAAAGGGAAGCGTTGGAGGAAAGGGATCTAGTTTTCAGTGGTTAATCTGGTCACACGGCTGGCTCTTTGCACTTGGTAATCAACACTGCGTATCCAAATTTCACCGGAAACATTTGGGGCGTGATTTGGTTCATAATTTTGCCAGTTTTCCCCACGGTCAACGGAATACTGAAGCGCTATGCCAGGAAAGCCGCTATTCATATAAAGCTTACCTTCCTTAACTACAGCACCAGGAACTGGCAGCCTGTATTGAACATCGGCTTTGGCGAGTTTATTTAACTCTCGCTGTCCCAACGCATTTGCAAAACGATTGAAATCTTGAGTAAACGTCGCATCATCTACGTAGTTCGATTCTTGACTGTAGGCTCTCGAAGCTTGATAGTCCTGCTCCCACTCAGCTTTGTGCCAGGCGCGCTCAGCCGCAGCTATAACACGTGGAAACACCATATATTCATATTGCGCGTCTGTTCGCACGGTCTCTGACCATAGCTGTGCTGACATACCATAAAAAGGAGTTGCCTCAACCGAGCCTTTGGCACTAAATCCGTTACCATCGCGATCGAAAGACGTCTCAGCATTTTGCGGTAGGTTGTCAGGTGCGAACGCAAACATTTTTCTTGAATGGTTGTATCGTGTTGCCCAATAATAGCCGCGCTCTTTAGGGTCAAACTCATAAGGAAAGTCCATGTAGAGATAGTCTGGACTTGAGATAATCACTTGGTAGCCTTTGTTCGCCCATTGATACGCTGATGTTGATCCTCCCCAATAAAGCGTATCCCAGAAATTGACACGGGTTTGTTTCGTGGCAAAGTCAGCGGCGCTATGCGCTGTTTTAAGCCCATCTTGCCAAGCTTGAAATGCTCCTACATTCAGCTCTTCTGCCACCTTGGCTACCTGCTTGGCAAAATAACTCGGTAGTGCTTCCACTGAGTCAACCGTATTATCAGCAATAAGCGCCTGACATTTCGGCGACTTCTCAAACGGATGATGCTCTGCGCTGAGCTCAATCTCACCCTTACCAAGCACTTTAGCTTTCGTGCTTACATCTTGATACCCACCTAGCTTTTTGATGTTTTTCGCTTCATCTCCGCCAAAATGCCAAGTCGTTAGTGGCACTCTTGCTTCCTCATGCATCGCTAGAATTTCACTCATCACTTTTTTCACGAAGCGGTGAGACGAATCAAGGCATGGATTTAGAAAACTTTTACGGTCGTAACTGAACCGTCGTGACATTGGATGTATCTTGGGGATCGAGCAATCGAAACTCATTGGCCTTCTCCATCTCACCAAGCTTAGCGTACTTACGATGGCGTGCTTCCATAGATACAACAGCCGCTCTGGCGTGCGCAGGCATGTCGATTTCTGGAATGACTTCGATATGACGAGCTGCGGCATATTGCAAGATATCGATGTAATCTTGTCGGCTGAAAAAACCAGAACCAAAGTTATCGCTAGTTGGTCCAGAGCCAAGCTGCGGCAACAAGCAACGAGTTTCCGATTTATCGAAACATCGCTTGGCACCAATGTCCGTAAGTTCAGGTAACCCTGGAATTTCTAGACGCCAACCTTCATCATCTGTAAGGTGCAAATGAAACTTGTTGAGCTTATACGCCGCCATTTGATCCAAGGTTTGGAAGATTGCGGACTTGGAATGAAAGTTTCGCGCCACATCCACCATCACTCCGCGATATTGATAACGCGGAGCATCGGCAACATCAACCAAAGGCAACACCGTCGGTTTCGTAATATCCAACAGTGAAAAAATGGACTGAACCGCATAGTACATACCAGACTCATCAAAAGCGGCAATAGCAATGCCGCGATCGGTAATAGACAGTTGGTAACCGCCACTAACCTGAAGCTTGCTATCTAGTGCATCTGGGTCAATATCGCCATAAACCTTCTGCTCACCTTGCTTAGCCAGTCCAAGCGTCACCGCTCGATGCTCAATGGCTTCTAACGCCTTATTGGACAGTGGTAGTGAAGTAAAATCTAGCCCTTGACTAATATCTAAGCTTCCTTTGCCTAAGCGGACTTGATTCGGCGTGGGTACTATATGACTTTCGATATCGAGTTGACTTAAGTCTTGATTTTGCTCGAATCGCGTTTTTGGCGTCATCAGGGTATTGTTATCCGTCGACACACGTTTTAATAGACCCGGTGCAATGGGTTTAACAAATTGACTCAAATCCTCAGTGTCCATTTGCTTGAGCACTCTAGGCTCTGCCTGTTCATGATGCACAAATGCTCGCGGCATGAAGTCTGACTCAAACAACTGCCAATATTCGCCGATCACTGGAATATCGAGACTTTCACCTTGCTCAAGACCTTTAAACTTAGCTGTCGGTTTAAGCTCATATAAGTCACCTGTAAGGCGTGCTATCGTGAACTGTTCGCTATCCAAAGATAAAATAATTCGCACACTGTGGATGTACAGAGACCAGTCTTTATCTTTGATAGCTTGGCCTTGATTGCTAAGCGTCATCACACTTTTATTGCATAGTGCCCAATCAGCTCCCAATGTTTGACACGGCAAGTTATTCGCGTCTGAGTTGTTAGTCTCAACTTGATAATGGATTAACAGATCTTCTGAAATACGATCCACAAGTTGTTGTGGTGTTTGCGCCGCATGGGACATTCCTGATGCTAAGATGGCTAAGCTAATCATGCTGTTACGGAACATGAGTTCTCCAGATGGAAGTAAAATATGGGGCACAAGTTATCTCCACGTTCAGCAGCTTCAATTAACCTTCCAAATAACTGTGATCTCCATCGTTGTTAGAAAAACAAACAAATAATAAAAGCCTTAATTTCAATTACTTAAAGCAAAACTGTCGTTATTTTTAAGATTATTCGTTCGACAATATGACGCTTTCGTTACGGTGCGTTTTAGAACTTCTTCCCCATATTCAAACCAATTGATATCCTTTGGTTACCCCTTATTTTCATTGAGCTTAAAAATGTTAATCGTCTCGCAATTCACCTGGTCAGGTTCTAAACGCCAAATGTCATTTTTGACGTTTTTCTACGTTACTGATTTCATTACTTTCTTTTAGCCTCTCTGCTGAGCCGCTGCTATTCAAAGCTCAAAAGCTCTCAACTACTTTATTTATTCGGCACAGTCCATGTTGGTTCTAGGTCTCAGCAAGCTATGACCCAGCCTGTAGAAATGGCAATAAGGCAAAGTGACGCGCTCGTCTTAGAAGCCAAACTTGGGGGCAAAATCGACTTTCCAAACCTTGTTGAACATCCAGTAAGGGATGTATTAACAAATGACGAACTAGCGAAGCTCAATGATATTGCCTCAGAAACCCAGCTTAATATCGACATGCTAAAGTCCCTACCCTCATGGCAAGCCGCTTTGGTTTTACAGCAATATGTTTTTACAGCACTCAACTTTCATGCTGAGTTTGGCGTAGAACACCAGCTCAGCAGCTGGGCACAAACTCACGCCCTCCCTGTCAAAGGACTCGAGTCGCTACAATTTCAAATAGACTTACTTGCGGATCAGCCGCTAGGCGGAAAGAAAATGCTGCTTCAAACGATTGAAGAATGGCCGTATACCGAAAACAATATCCAATGCCTAATCAAGTCATGGAGTCATGGTGATATCACTAACCTTGAGGCGATGTTGCAAATCGATAGCGACAACGACGACTTTTACCAAAGGTTTCTTATCGACCGGAATCAAAAATGGGTTCGAAGCTTAGTAACATCATCTGAGTATCAAAAAGGGACTTTTTTTATCGCAGTAGGGGCATTGCACTTAGTTGGCCAAGGGAGTGTAGTGGCGTTACTTAAGCAGCAAGGGTTTTCAATAGAACAAATAAGTCGCTCTGAATCGGCGGGCTGTAGTATGAAAACGCATGTATAGCGTCTTAGTTATGAGACTGATTCCGCGTCTTTTGAGACTTAGAAAGTCAAAAATCCTTGATCTACTTGTTTTTCTCCTATTTATTCGGATTCGATTTAGATTTAGTAAGTTAAAGACGCTATTTATCAGTAGGTTACAGATAAGTACCGTTAGATAGTGTTAGAAACAAAGTAATGCAGTTTGGTATATGTATTGCATTACATCATCTTTCATCAATATTGAAAGTCGAAGTAGAAGTTACATATTTTCAGTGTGTTATTATTTTTCGAACACAATTAACTGACACTTTTTTTTGAAATTAAAATTTTTTGATTTGTTCAATATTTTTTGATCT
The DNA here is from genome assembly GCA_000755425.1 of Vibrio maritimus. Taxonomy (GTDB): domain Bacteria; phylum Pseudomonadota; class Gammaproteobacteria; order Enterobacterales; family Vibrionaceae; genus Vibrio; species Vibrio maritimus_A. Next base: position 425,434 of record BBMT01000002.1, on the reverse strand, counting down.
TTATTCTCTCTTGTTCATACTTCTATTGACTCGCCCAATTTGCGAGACAGTTCAAACTTTTGATATTTAAATAGAGAGGGAAGATTATGAAATACATTAGTGCTATTTTTCTAGGGGGCATGCTCGCACTTTCAATGCCTACACTAGCTTCTGACAGTTCTACGGCTGGTCCTTACGTAGAGTGTCAGCTTACAGATGGCTCTCGCACTTTCACACCAATTGTGTTGTGTGAACGTGCTGGCGGGAAAAGACTGTTCTAATGATCTACGCGTCCAGTAAGCAACTCAGGCTGTAACCTACTTACGTTTACAGCCTTTTTTTAGGTCTTCAACGATTGGACAGTTGGAGCTGCTATCACCCGGACAGATCGATAGCCATTCGTTTAGCTGCTCCTCAATCTTTCGAAGCTCAGCAATTTTCTTTTTGACTTCGGTTAGCTTCTCACTTGTTCTGCGCTTCACTTCCGCGCTCATTCTGTGCTCGTTCATAGAAATAAATACCAACTCTCGGCATTCATCTAGCGTGAAGCCAACGCGTCTAGCACTGGCGATAATACTCAGCTCTTGAACATGTTTGTTTTCATAACTTCGATAGCCATTTTCAGCTCGCTTAGGGAGAGATATCAACTGTTTTTCTTCATACAGCCGAATTGACTTAGCGGTAAGCCCTGTTTTCTCGACCACTTCGCTTATGTTCATACGCTCGCTCCCGTTACATCAAACTGCGTAGTGATAACTCACTCGCAAAAATATGTTCTTCAACTATTAGTTACATAACATCGCTATTATTCGCGATACAAAAAAACTAGAATTAACTTTACCCTACACATGGATTGCCATACAGGCAAAGTATAAAGGAGTGGCAATGAAGCTAAAACAAACAATCCTCGCTGGCCTTCTAATGGCGCCGTTTTTTACGCATTCCGCAGTAACTGTCGAAGTACCGACCGGATTGCAAATGCTAACAGTTAACGGTAAAGATGCTGGTTACTCAAATTTTGGGTTTGACTCCAATAAAAACATCCAACTTGAGGATGGTGTAAACCAGATAGCATTCAGAATATCCAAAATTGTGCGTGAAACCGGTCAAGAGAAAACTAAGTACAAGTCGCAGCCTATGGTTGCAACATTTTACGGTAAAGATGCTTTAATCACTTTTAAAGTACCTAACATCACAACACTAGCTGAAGGAAGCGTTTATAACGACAATCCTACTTTCGAACTGATCGTTAAATCAGGAGAAATTAATAACATTGCAAAAGGTCAACTAGGCGTTACTTTTGCTCTCGCTGCTGATCTAGAAAAAGAAATCGCTACCTTCAATAAGACGAAGGCACCTGCAAGTTTAGCTAACTATCAAAAGATAGCACCTGAAGTGCCAACTCTGTCCGGTGATTCTTACACAGATCTAAAAGCTTCATTTAAAGCAGCCTCTCTAGAGGAACGAAAGAAATTCCTTACTTGGGCAATCAGTAATCTCGATGAATAATATATCAAGTAATAAAAAAGCTCGCTTAGTGCGAGCTTTTTTATTGTTCGTATTTCTCGATGAGTACTTTATTCTAGCTTAACTTTAAATATTAACGGAACATGCAAAAAAGCCGGCTTAAAAAAGCCGGCATAAAGGCAGTACTTATGATGTTAATTAGAAGTAGTATTCAACACCTACGCCCCAACCAAACTCATAACCAGATGCATCGCGATCAATCATGTATGGACGAACGTAAGTAAGAGCAGAATCGTCTAGGAAGTATAGAGCCTCTGCTGAAACGATGCTGTCAGCCGTGTCAGCGATTTTATCACCTTGGAGCTCAACATCCATATTCGCAGCATAGTTCGCTTTGAACAGCCAATTGTCTACGCCACTGTATACCACACCAGCTGAGTAACTAAGTTGCTTCATTTCTAGATTGCGATAAGTCTCTGTCACCGAGTCTGTTGCGCCCGCTGGAGTATACGTTACCGTAATATTGTCATAATCAGCCATTTCTTGCTTAACAGCACCAAACAACTTAAATGTATCTAGTGCAACTTCAAAACCTAGAATACCAGCTTGAGTATCTGACTCACCTTTAGCATCAAACTTTTCTGCCCACGTTGGCTCTTGGTTTGGATTCTGTTTCCACCAGCGAGTCAGCAATGAGTTAAGAGCATCGATTTGACGATCTTGACCTACTTGATAGCCACCATGAAGCGTGAATACTCCAGCAGTATAGTGAGCACCAACATCAAAGAAGTTCGAATCTTTTACATCTTCTGTACCGCGACCAGCAGCTAAGTTAAATGTAAAGCCACCTAAGTTAGCAGAATCGTAACGTACCATGTTTGATTGACGGTCATAGCGAGCACCACCAATAATATCACCACCCCAGTCAAACACTTTACCAGTCGCAGTGCTTGAATATGGCCAGTCAATAATTTCATATGTCGGTGCTAACATACGACCAAAACGGATACGACCAGCATTTTCGAATTCAAAGCCACCGTATGTATCACGAACACCTAAGCCACTATTTGCACCATCATCTAGTACGTTACCGCCTTCAAGTTGCCAAATAAACTTTGGACCACGAGCAAGCTCGTGTGAGCCTCTAAGACCGAAGCGAGACTCGTTGTCCATTTTAATTGGCGCATCACCACCATTAAATTTATCTTCCGCTACTTGCCACACAGAAATAGCAACTTGACCATATAAATCAACTGTATCTGTTGCTGGTTTCGCTTGAACTGCTCCTGCCATTGTTAATGACGCCACTGCTGCACCTAGAAGGGTGCGTTTAAACATTTTTTCCATGGAATTAAACTCCTAAAAATGGGTATAGCTGCTGTCCATAATTCACGCTTTAGTTGGCCGCCGAAGAGTGAATCATTTCCTTTTTATTTTTAATCAGAACTTCTGATTAATTTTGCTGTCTACACTGTGTGTATCCATATTGACTAGACTAACTTCGCGAAAAAAAATATCAATTCAAGACTTATTTTAGGTAAAAAAAATAGGAGGCAGTACAAATTTTGGGGTTAGTTATTGATGGAGATCTTATTTTTAAAACTCACTTTAATGAAATGCTTTACACTGATAAATAAACGCTATTTCGGTAGGTTATCATTGAATTTTCGTGAAGTGACTCGCATGGTATTTATTTTATTTAAGTTATTAAAAATATAGAGATCGCGATGTTTGATTTTAAATTGCCATTGCACTAGAGAAGAATAGTTTGATATTACTCGCAAAAAAAAGCCCCGCTATAAGCAGGGCTAGTTTCAAATAATGAAGTTTTAATTAATTAACGCTATTAAATCAGCCTCAGTTTTGATTTCAATACCTAACTCTTGTGCCTTCGCCAGTTTAGAACCCGCATTCTCACCAGCAAATAAAATATCTGTTTTCTTAGATACACTGCCCGTCACTTTCGCTCCTAGACCTTGCAATGCTGCTTTAGCATCATTTCGGTTAAGTACAGATAGTGAACCGGTCAATACTACTACCTTCCCAGCAAGTGGTTGAGGAGCGTCTTCTGCTAGCTCTTCAATAGCAGGCCAATGCACGCCAGCTTCAATTAACGCGGTTATCACTGATTGATTAAGTTCCCCGTTAAAGAAAAACTGAATATGCTTGGCAACAACCTCACCGACGTCTTGAACTTCAATAAGCTGCTCGTGCGTCGCTTTACTGATGGCTTCAAGCGTCTTAAAGTGTGCAGCCAAGTTAGCCGCTGTCGCTTCGCCCACTTCGCGAATACCCAGCGAATAGAGAAAACGAGCTAATGTGGTTTCTTTGGATACGTTCAGAGCATTAACCACATTTTGTGCCGATTTAGGCCCCATGCGCTCTAGAATCGTCAGTTGACCAGCTGACAAGCGGAACAGATCGGCTGGCGTTTCCACCATCTCTTTATCCACCAGCTGCTCAATCACTTTTTCACCTAAACCATCTACATCCAATGCTTTGCGCGATACAAAGTGCTTTAGTGCTTCTTTTCGCTGTGCTTGGCAAACTAGACCGCCGGTACACCTTGCTACAGCCTCACCTTCGATGCGCTCGACCAGTGATGAACAAACTGGGCAATGTGTTGGGAACGTAATCTCTTGAGCATTGTCAGGACGACGCTCTGGCACATAAGAAACGATTTGAGGGATTACGTCACCCGCACGGCGAATAATCACACTGTCGCCGATCTTAACGCCAAGACGTTCAATCTCATCTGCGTTGTGAAGCGTAGCATTGCTTACAGTAACACCACCAACAAATACAGGCTCAAGCTTCGCTACTGGCGTAATCGCGCCAGTGCGACCCACTTGGAAGTCAACTGAGTTAAGTACAGTGATCTCTTCTTGAGCAGGGAATTTGTATGCAATCGCCCAGCGCGGCGCACGAGCAACAAAACCGAGCTGTTCCTGAAGCGCAATCTCGTCAACTTTGATAACTACCCCATCAATCTCATACGCTAGCTCGTCACGCTTCTCTTGAATGGCTTTGTGGTATTGCTTCACTTCCTCAATACTGCTCACTCGCTTGGTTTCAGGCCCCATAGGGAAACCCAGTGATTTTAGCTTTAGGAAGCGGTCGTAGTGGCTTGCCGGCAGCTCAGTACCTTCAACAACACCTAGACTGTAAGCATAAAAGCTAAGCGGTCTTTTAGCGGTAATGCGAGAATCCAATTGGCGCAAACTACCTGCCGCCGCGTTTCGTGGATTAACGAAGACTTTTTCACCCTTTTTAGCAGCGACTTCGTTGAGCTTGTCGAAGCCCGCTTTTGGCATAAAGACTTCGCCACGCACTTCTATACGAGCAGGAATGTCATCGCCCTGGAGCTTGAGTGGAATTGCACTAATGGTTCGAACATTCTCAGTAATGTTTTCACCCGTCGTACCGTCACCACGTGTAGCGGCTTGTACAAGGATGCCATTTTCATAAAGAAGGCTCACTGCTAAACCATCAAGTTTTACTTCACAACAGTAATCGCCGACATTAGTTCGATTGAGACGCTCGCAAATTCGCTTATTAAAGCCATCGAGATCCTCATCAGAAAAGGCATTATCAAGAGAGAGCATCGGGATTTCATGTTGAACTTGGCTGAAGCTATCCAACGGTAAACCACCTACTCGCTGACTTGGAGAGTCCACAGTTACCCATTCAGGGTGCTCGCCTTCAATTGCGAGCAACTCCTGCATCAGACGGTCATATTCTACGTCTGGGATTTCAGGGCTGTCTTCAACATAATACTTCACACCATGGTAGTGGAGCTGTTGCTTGAGTTCGTTTAATCGTTGTTGCGACATGTTATACCTTGATAGTATTGATAAAAAAGGCTCCTAAGGAGCCTTTTTTGCTTCGAATTTTTTGGTTTAAGCGCTGGCTTTCGCTCGGTTAAAGTCTTTGATTTGCTGACGATAAGCATCAAGTCTTTGTGGCGTCATTAAATTACGCTGGTCATCGAGTACATTGCCGCCAAGATCGTCAGAGATCTGCTGTGCTGTTCGCAGCATAAGCTTGAAGTTTTGATCGGCTTCACCAAAGCAAGGCAAAGTCATAAAGAATGAAATGCCTTTCGTTGTAAAGGTTGCAGGGTCATCATGTTTAAGCGTACCAGGCTGCATCATATTGGCGACGCTAAATAGTACTTTGCCAGTGCCTGAAAGGTCAGCATGACGATGGAATATATCCATCTCACCGTAGATCAAGCCGTTTTGGCGCATGCTATCAAACAGTTGAGTACCGTTAAACGGTACTTCGCCAGAGCAATGAACGTTGAGCACCAATACCTCCATTTCAGGCTCTTTCGGCTCTTCTTTAACCTCTTTCTCGCTGTCAGCAATATTTACTACAGCTTGTGGTTCTTGCTCCAAGCCATCATCCAAAGAGTCTAAATCAATGCTAGGTTCATTGGCTTCAATGTCATCAGCGTCTTTACTCGCGGAGAATGATGGCAGTGATTCTTGTTCATCAGTTTCCTGAGAAGAGGCGAAGGTCAGCTCTATTTCCCCATCCTGTTTTGACTGCTGAGAAGGCTCGTTGTGTTTTGGTTCAACATCATACTTTGGTTTTGTATCATAATTAGACGCGGCGTCATGCGCTGGCTCTAATGTATCATCATCAGAAGGGCTAGACTCTAGAGGGTCATAGGCAGGCTTTTGGGCATCCAGTCCAAAATCAGGCTCGGTGCGTGTTTTTCTAATGATTTCAAAATCATCTTCAGGAGCGACGTATTCATCGTCGGCGTTATCATTGTCGTCTAACTTTCCTAGCGGTCTGTCACCGAATTTCTTTTGGCCTTCTTTCTTACTCGACCACAAGCCGTGAAACAACAGCGCCGCGATAGCTAAGGCACCGACAATAATGAGTACGAATCGCAATTCCTGCATTGTTTGCTCTCAATGTTAAAAATAGTCCTTAAAGAAGCGCTTACACGCTTCAACTTTGTCTACTTTACCAAAACTCTATAGATGATTAGAACACCTAAGTATAAGAAGTTTGTGATTTCGTAAACCCTTTTTTGTTATAGTCGAAATCATAAGCAACGCAAAAACCAGATAAAGGACACCAATTTTGAACAAAGCAAACACTGGGTTTGGCTACTTCATGCAAGGTTTTCAGATCGCTTTTATGCCCGGGATCAGACGCTATGTGCTGATGCCATTGTTAGCCAATATCCTTTTGGTTGGCTCGGCAATGTATTACTTATTCTCCCACTTGAACGCTTGGATTGAGGGTTGGCTTGGTTACCTCCCTGAGTTTTTATCTTGGCTGAGTTATATCTTGTGGCCTTTGTTAGCGCTTACTATCCTGCGACCTTTTCCTACTTTTTTAGCACCTTGGCTAACTTTATCGCCGCCCCGTTTAACGGATTGCTGGCAGAGAAAGTAGAAGAAATGCTCACCGGCAATAAAATTAATGATGAAGGACTCATGAGCGTTGTCAAAGATGTGCCGAGAATTATGGCGCGCGAATGGCGCAAGCTGCTTTACACGCTACCTAAAGCTATTGGTCTGTTCTTACTGCTCTTGATTCCAGCTCTCGGCCAAACAATCGGTCCTTTCGCATGGTTTATCTTTACCGCTTGGATGTTAGCGATTCAGTATTGTGACTACCCGTTTGATAACCACAAAGTCCCTTTCAACGACATGCGCTTGTCGATAAAGCAAAAACAAGGCAAAGCTTATGGATTTGGAATGCTGGTATCTCTATTTACCGCTATTCCGATTTTGAACCTGTTTATCGTACCTGTCTCAGTATGCGGCGCGACGGCAATGTGGGTGCAAGAATTTAAACAGCAACATACCTAAACGCTGTGTATACCTAGAATCAGTATTAGCTCCTAGTTGTATTTCTAGCTGTGCAAAAGCCCCTTAATTGGGGCTTTTGTTTCTCTCATTCCATCAAGGTTTTAATGGCTTACGACTAAACGACTGATTGCCACATTTAGCACAGTCTCCAATCACGGTTGGGTGGTTATACTCGGTTTTATGACCGCACTGCTCACAAACCAATACCCCAAGCCCAATCATTTCACCTGAAGTGTAAACACCCTGATGCTCCAAATCTTGGAACAACTCGACCCATTCCACTCTAGTTCGATCAGTAATGTCCAATAGCCCTTGCCAAATTGAATTAGCAATCATCAAGTAGAAGGGGCCACTTTTGCTCTCTTCGTAATTATCAGCAAACTCTTTGAGATCCGATTTAACATACGCAGAGATCAGTGCCATCTCGTCCTTGGTCATGTCGTTCGCAGCTTCCACCACTTGTCCCGACTTTTCAAGCACGTGCTGTAGCTCTTCTGGACTATGCTTGAGGTTATCAACCACATCTTCGATCATTTCTTCATAACTGGTTTTACGCTTAGGCATACATCCCCCTGTTATTGGCTATTGTTGACCGAGCTTCCTTTAGGTATTCTATGACGATCTATTAGTCTCTGTAGTAACAGAACTCACAAATTCCAAGATAACCGGACATCATCGATGCAAGAACAATACAACCCACAAGACATTGAACGTAAAGTTCAACAGCATTGGGACAACAATGAAACCTTTGTTGTAAGTGAAGACCCAAATAAAGAAAAATTCTACTGCCTGTCAATGTTCCCTTACCCAAGTGGACGACTGCACATGGGTCACGTACGTAACTACACCATCGGTGATGTGGTATCTCGTTTCCAACGCCTGCAAGGTAAAAACGTAATGCAACCAATCGGTTGGGATGCGTTTGGTCTACCTGCAGAAAACGCTGCAGTTAAGAACAACACGGCTCCTGCGCCTTGGACGTACGAAAACATCGAATACATGAAAAACCAGCTTAAGCTGCTGGGCTTTGGCTACGACTGGAACCGCGAGTTCGCTACTTGTACGCCTGAGTATTACCGCTGGGAGCAAGAGTTCTTCACCAAGCTTTACCAAAAAGGCTTAGTGTATAAGAAGACTTCTTCTGTGAACTGGTGTCCAAATGACCAAACTGTTCTTGCAAACGAGCAGGTTGAAGATGGCTGCTGCTGGCGCTGTGATACTCCGGTTGAGCAAAAAGAAATTCCACAGTGGTTCATCAAGATCACTGAGTACGCACAAGAGCTTCTTGATGACCTAGATAACCTTGAAGGTTGGCCTGAAATGGTTAAGACCATGCAGCGCAACTGGATTGGCCGCTCTGAAGGTGTTGAACTTAAATTTGAAGTTAACGGTCAACAAGATCTAGAAGTCTACACAACTCGTCCAGACACGCTAATGGGTGTGACTTACGTAGGTATCGCAGCAGGTCACCCTCTAGCAGCGATCGCGGCTGAGAACAACCCAGAACTTGCGGCTTTCATCGAAGAGTGCAAAAACAACAAGGTTGCAGAAGCTGAGCTAGCGACAATGGAGAAGAAAGGTATGGCGACTGGCCTTACTGCTATTCACCCATTGAACGGCCGTGAAGTACCAGTTTACGTGGCTAACTTCGTATTGATGGACTACGGCACAGGCGCGGTTATGGCGGTTCCTGGTCACGACCAACGCGACTTCGAGTTTGCGACTAAATACGGTCTAGATATTCTTCCTGTCATTCAGCCTGCTGATGGCAGCGAGCTGAACATTTCTGAAGAAGCTTACACTGAGAAAGGCGTACTGTTTAACTCTGGCGAGTTCGATGGTCTTGAATTCCAAGCGGCATTCGATGCAATCGCTGCAAAACTGGAAGCTGAAGGCAAAGGTCACAAGACGGTGAACTTCCGTCTACGCGACTGGGGTGTATCTCGTCAGCGTTACTGGGGTGCGCCAATCCCAATGGTGACAACAGAAGATGGTGAAGTTCATCCGGTACCTGCGGATCAGCTGCCAGTTATTCTTCCTGAAGATGTGGTTATGGATGGTGTTACCAGCCCAATCAAAGCCGACAAAGAGTGGGCGAAGACCACATTTAACGGTGAACCAGCACTTCGTGAAACGGACACGTTCGATACCTTCATGGAATCTTCTTGGTACTACGCTCGTTACTGCTCACCACAAGCAGATGACATCCTAGACCCAGAAAAAGCAAACTACTGGCTACCTGTAGATCAGTACATCGGTGGTATCGAGCACGCTTGTATGCACCTACTGTACTCACGCTTCTTCCACAAACTGCTTCGTGACGCGGGTTACGTAACGTCTGACGAGCCGTTCAAGCAGCTACTATGTCAAGGCATGGTTCTGGCAGACGCGTTCTACTACGAGAACGACAAAGGTGGTAAAGAGTGGGTTGCACCGACTGACGTTGCTGTTGAGCGTGACGGTAAAGGCCGCATCACTTCGGCGAAAGACAACCAAGGCCGTGACGTTGAGCACTCAGGCATGATCAAGATGTCTAAGTCAAAGAACAACGGTATCGACCTCAAGAGATGGTAGACAAGTACGGCGCAGATACAGTACGTCTATTCATGATGTTTGCATCACCTGCTGATATGACGCTTGAGTGGCAAGAGTCTGGTGTTGAAGGCGCTAACCGCTTCCTAAAACGTGTTTGGAAACTGGTTAATGAACACTCATCGAAAGGCGTAGCAGAAGCAGTAGATACTGCAGCTCTTTCTGGTGACCAAAAAGCGCTTCGTCGCGACGTTCACAAGACTATCGCGAAAGTAACGGACGATATCGACCGTCGTCAAACGTTCAACACCGCTATCGCAGCTATCATGGAACTGATGAACAAGCTAGCGAAAGCGCCTCAAGAGTCAGCACAAGATCGTGCGATTCTAGATGAAGCGCTAAAAGCAGTAGTGGCAATGCTTTACCCAATCACCCCGCATATCTCATTTGAAATGTGGGCTGCTCTAGGTGAGTCTGACATCGACAACGCAGTATGGCCAACACATGACGAGAAAGCACTTGTTGAAGACGAGAAGCTGATCGTTGTTCAAGTAAACGGCAAACTGCGCGCTAAGCTTACTGTGGCTGCTGATGCGTCTAAAGAGCAAGTTGAAGAGCTTGGTCTTAACGACGAAAACGTCACTAAATTCACAGACGGCAAAACTGTGCGTAAAGTGATCTACGTACCAGGTAAGCTACTGAATATTGTAGCGAACTAATTGCCAACCAATTAAGATAACAAGAGTCGCGATAACTATATCGCGACTCCCTCTATGACAACAGCGCGAAGCATTATGTAAGCTTCAAGATTGGATCTTACATAATTCTTTGCAACCAGAACCCACGACTGCTATGCGACTATCAAAAAACAGACTTTCTCGACTTTTCTTTGTTGCCTTTATCTCTACTTTATTGACCGCGTGTGGCTTTCATCTCCGTGGCGAATACACGGTGCCAGAAGACATTCAGCAGATCTCTGTAACCAGTTATGACCCTTATGGAATGATTACTCGCTTGGTCAAAGAGCAACTAACACTCAATAAAATTGAAATTGTCAAACCAAGTTCTAACGTGACCAATTTGCATATTGTGAGGGAGTCGATTGGCGATAGAACACTATCACTCTACCAAAATACTCGTGCAGCTGAGAAGGAGCTGACCTACCGCGTGAATTACCGCGTGACTGTGCCGCAGTTAGGTTCAAAGAACTTCTCTGCACAAATCACTCGCAGTTACCTGGACAACCCTTTATCTGCACTTGCAAAATCAGAAGAGCGTTCTTTGATTGAAGATGAAATGCGAAGCTTTTCCGCTCAGCAAATGCTGCGACAAATGGCTCGTTTAAAAACGGAAATTGAAGAATACGAGAAAAAACAGCAAGAAATTGCAGTCCCTTCTGATGAAAAAAATCAGTCTTAATCGGTAATCGATTATGAGAATTTTTGCTGACCGCCTTTCTGAGCACCTCGCTAAGCAATGGCACCATTGTTTCCTATTGTTCGGCAATGAACCACTGTTTGTTCAAGAGAGTCGAGATGCGGTTATTCGCCACGCTAAGCAGCAAGGCTTTGAAGAGCATCACCGTTTTAGCGTCGACAACTCACTTGATTGGAACGAGGTCTACGACTGCACCCAAGCGCTGAGTCTGTTTTCTTCAAAGCAGATCATTGAGCTCAACATGCCAGAGACTGGTGTTAATGCCAGTATTGCCAAACAGCTTGCGGATATAGCCCCAACGCTGCATGAAGACATCGTACTTATCATCACTGGCACCAAGCTCACCCGTGCACAAGAGTCTGCGAAATGGTTTAAGGCACTAGGTGGCTGCTTGGTTAGCTGTAACACACCTGATGTTAAACAGTTGCCACAATGGGTCATGAGACGCTGTCGAGCCAATCAATTAATGCCCGATGGGGAAGCTGTTCAACTGCTTTGCCAATGGCACGAAGGCAACCTATTTGCTTTGTCACAAAGCCTTGAAAAGCTCGGCCTGCTTTACCCTGATGGCCAGTTGACTCTGCTTCGGGTTCAGGAGTCACTCAGCAGACACAATCACTTCACCGTATTTCATTGGGTTGATGCTCTGTTGGAAGGCAAGCCAAAGCGTGCCCATCGCGTGCTAACTCAACTTGAGGCTGAAGGCGTAGAAGCAACAATTTTATTGCGGACAATTCAAAAAGAACTGGTACAACTTGGTAAGATGCAAGCCATGTTGGCGCAGTCATCACTTGGCCAAGTACTGGATCAATTTAGAGTATGGCAAAATAAAAAGCCGCTCTATACTGCTGCACTAAATCGACTCTCACCAGAGAAACTGCGCCAAAACATTCAGTTGCTCAGTGCCATTGAAGTGCAGGTGAAGACCCAATACGAGCAAAGCCCTTGGCCATACTTGCAGCAACTCTCTCTAAACCTGAGTAGTGCTGACAGCGGTCTGTCTTTGCAACCATAAAATCGTGATATAATTACCGATCGATTGAGTAGCGATACTCTACCAACTATATACATACTGAGGAATCTCTTTTGCAACGCGAAGAATTGAAACTTTTTCTAGCTGATAAAGCGGACGATATGAAAGCACAAGACATTGTTACCATTGATGTTGAAGGCAAGTCTAGCGTCACAGACTTCATGATCGTCTGTACTGGTACTTCTAGAAGACACGTCATTTCAATTGCGGATCATGTCGCTGCAGAAGTGAAAAAGGTAGGCCTTGAACCACTAGGGATCGATGGCAGCACCGAAGGTGAATGGGTTGTACTGGATATGGGCTCAACCATGCTACACGTAATGCAAGAAGAGCACCGTGAGCTTTACCAACTAGAAAAGCTTTGGAGCTAACAGTTTGAAACTTCAACTGATCGCCGTTGGCACAAAAATGCCAAAGTGGGTAGAGGAAGGCTTTCAAGAGTATCGCCGCCGCTTCCCACACGACATGCCACTTGAGCTCATCGAAATAACCGCAGGCAAACGTGGAAAGAATGCTGACATCGCGCGCATCCTTCAAAAAGAAGGCGAAGCGATGCTCGCTGCTGTGCCAAAAGGTAACCGTATTGTCACTTTGGATATTCCCGGAAAAAAATGGGACACACCTCAGCTCGCCGAGCAGCTGGAAAGCTGGAAGCTCGACGGCCGTGATGTTTCCATTCTGATTGGCGGTCCTGAAGGATTGGCTCCTGCTTGTAAAGCGGCCGCAGACCAAAGCTGGTCTTTGTCCGCTTTAACACTTCCTCATCCGCTGGTACGCATTGTCATGGCGGAGAGCTTGTACCGAGCATGGTCAATTACCGCTAATCATCCGTATCACAGAGAGTAATTGAGCTAGCGATGAAACGTAAACGCAGCCAGATACGGGATCATCAGGCCGAAGCGCGACTATTTAAAAGTCGCGCCATTGTGGCGTTTGTTGGTATCGTGGTGATGATGTTGGTGCTCGTCGCTAACCTCTACAACATCCAGATCAACCAGTATCAAGACTATAAGACCCGCTCGAACGATAATCGCATCAAAGTCGTGCCTATCGCGCCAAATCGCGGGCTCATCTACGACCGCAATGGCATTTTGCTTGCGGAGAACCGTCCTGTCTTCAACCTAGAAGTCACACCAGAAAAAGTTAAAGACATGGATGCAACCATCCAGGCGCTAAGACAATATCTGGATATCTCACCTGAGCGTGAAGAAGCCTTCAACCGCGATCGCAAGCGTACTCGCCGTTTTAAATCGATCCCGCTTCTGACTCAATTGACTGAAGACCAAGTCGCGATCTTTTCCGTTCATCAACATAAGTTCCCTGGCGTTGAAATAGCTGCGAATCTAAAACGTTTCTATCCGTATGGCGATGTACTTACCCACGTCATTGGTTATGTATCCCGTATTAATGATCGCGACATGCGCCGGCTGATCCGCGAAGAGAAAGACGCCAATTATCAGGCGACACGCGATATTGGTAAGCTCGGTATTGAGCGCTACTACGAAGATATTTTACACGGCACCGCTGGCTATCAAGAGGTGGAAGTGAACAGCCGTGGCCGCGTGTTGAGAACCCTCAAATTCGTACCACCTGTGCCTGGTAAAGACATTGTGCTGAACTTGGACATTACGCTTCAGCTCAAAGTCCACAAATTGCTCGACGGTAGACGAGGCTCAGCGATCATTCTAGACCCAAGTGATAACGGTGTTTTAGCAATGGTATCGAGCCCAAGCTACGATCCAAATGCATTTGTTAATGGTATCTCTAGCAAAGGCTATCGCGCGCTATTGGAAGACAAAAACCGTCCACTGGTAAACCGCGCTACCCTTGGCATCTATCCACCAGCTTCAACTGTTAAGCCGTTTATCGCAGTCGGCGCACTTCAAGAAGGTGTTATTACCACCAAAACCACACGTAATGACCCGGGTTATTGGCGTATTCCAAACTCGAAGACACGCCCATTCCGTGACTGGCTGCGCTGGGGGCATGGTAAGGTTGATATTCTCAAAGCGATTGAAGAGTCGGTAGATACCTTCTACTACCAAATTGCTTACGATATGGGCATCGACCGCCTATCGAAATGGATGATGATGTTTGGTTTCGGCGACTACACTGGCATTGATATCTTTGAAGAGAGCAAAGCAATATGCCAACACGTGAATGGAAGATGGCCAGACACAGAACGCCATGGTATCAAGGCGATACAATTCCTGTTGGTATCGGTCAGGGCTACTGGACAGCAACGCCAATGCAGATAGCGAAAGCGACGTCAGTTCTCGTTAATCGCGGTGAGGTACTCTCCCCTCATTTGCTACGTGCAACTATAAATAATGGCGATAGCTTTGATCATCAAACCTTAAGTGAGGTTGATTCAAGGCCACCAATCACCGGTGTGCAAGAACGATACTGGGATATCGCATTAGAAGGCATGCGCCTTGTGAACCATGGCGTCAAAGGTACAGCTCGACGCGCGTTTACCAATATGCCGTTTCAAAGTGGCGGCAAATCGGGGACTGCGCAAGTATTTAGCTTGGCAGAAGACGAAGAGTATAATGCTGAAGAGCTCGCAGAACACCTGAAAGACCATGCATTATTTACCGGCTTCGCCCCGTTTGAGAATCCTGAGGTCGTGGTCACTGTCGTTCTTGAGAACGCCGGCGGTGGTTCTAGCAACGGTGCACCAGTCGCACGACAACTGTTCGACTTAGCATTGGCAGAAAAGGAAGAGAGTGAATAAAAATGAGATTTGATCCTTCCACCGGTCAAAGCCGAGTAATGTTCGAACGCTTTCACATCGATTTGCCTTTGGTGCTCGGAATTTTGGCTCTTATGGGTTTTGGTCTTGTAGTGATGTACAGCGCCAGTGGCCAAAGTATGGCAATGATGGACAGGCAAGCAATGCGTATGGTGCTTGCTCTCGTGGTAATGGTTGTCCTCGCCCAGCTATCGCCAAGAACCTATGAGACCTTGGCACCCTTAATGTTCTTTGCGGGCGTCATGCTACTGTTTGGGGTGTTGTTCTTTGGTGAAGCTCCAAGGGAGCTCAGCGCTGGCTAAATCTGGGCTTTGTGCGCTTTCAGCCTCGGAGCTTCTTAAACTAGCGGTGCCATTGATGGTGGCACGTTACATTGGTAAGCGTTCACTACCCATCACGTTTCAGACCTTGATCATCTCGCTAGTGATGGTGTTCGTACCCACAATATTAATCGCGAAGCAGCCAGATCTTGGTACGTCCATTTTGATTGCCGCCTCAGGGATCTTCGTTATTTTCTTAGCTGGTATCAGCTGGAAAATTATCTTTGGTGCCGTGGTCGCCTTAAGTGCCTTTGTCCCCGTACTGTGGTTCTTCCTGATGCGTGAGTATCAGAAAGTGCGCGTACGTACTTTGTTCGACCCCGAGTCGGATCCATTGGGTGCAGGCTATCACATCATACAGAGTAAAATTGCTATCGGCTCTGGCGGAATAACTGGTAAGGGCTGGATGCAAGGCACTCAATCACAGCTCGAATTTTTGCCTGAACGCCACACCGACTTCATCTTTGCAGTTATTGCTGAAGAGTGGGGAATGATCGGAATTCTATTGCTACTTACTCTCTATCTATTCATCATCGGCCGTGGCTTGTATCTCGCTAGCTCGGCACAAACTGCGTTCGGTCGAATGATGGCTGGAAGCATCGTTCTTAGCTTCTTCGTTTATGTTTTTGTAAATATTGGTATGGTGAGCGGTATATTACCGGTAGTTGGTGTACCATTGCCGCTAATCAGCTACGGTGGTACCTCCATGGTGACCCTAATGGCTGGATTTGGCATTCTGATGTCAATTCATACGCATAGAAAAGCATTCTCAAAGGCAACCTAATGAACAAATGGAATGACACATGGCGCCAGCGCCTTTCTTGGCTTGGTTTAGCCTTAGGGCTGTTAGCTCTCGCTGGATGCTCTTCTTCATCTGACAGTCGCTATGATCTCAAAGACGATGTGGCTCCCAACACGCCTATTTCTGTCGATCATATTGAAGGCGCAGTGCCAAAATATGAGCCATACAGTCTCGGAGGCAATAAGAGCTATCGCCTGCGCGGCAAAAGCTACACAGTGATTAAAGACCCGACAGGTTTTACTGAACGTGGCGAAGCATCTTGGTACGGTAAAAAATTCCATGGGCACTTAACCTCGAATGGCGAAGTGTACGACATGTATTCAATGTCAGCGGCGCATAAGACTTTGCCTCTGCCGAGCTATGTCAAAGTTAAAAATCTTGATAACGGAAAAGAGACCATTGTGCGTGTCAATGACCGTGGTCCATTTCATGACGGCCGCATTATCGACCTAAGTTATGCCGCAGCAAACAAGCTAGATGTGATTAAGACCGGTACCGCTAACGTCGAAATTGAAGTGATTATCATCGAAAAACCGTCCAGCCAACATGAGCTGAGCAAGCACCCTGAGTACACGATTCAGGTTGCAGCATCCCCTCATAAAGATCGCATCAGTGAATTGTCCAAGCAACTAGGGGAGAAGTTGTCTGTCGATACCTTTCTTACCCCGGTAAACAAAAGCTATCGCTTGATGCTTGGTCCGTTTAAAGACTACAAGCAAACCCAAGACGTGCTTGAGCAGGTGCAAAAGATTGGCTACCCCTCAGCTTTCGTCAAAAAACTGTAAACATCATTGACATAAATAACCGTTGTTACTTAGTGTAAGCTATCTAGTTTGCAAGCAACATTCTGTTACTATACGAACTATTACTCAAACGCATTCGAAATGAATAAGAATAAGTCTTCTATGAAATTTGTAACCACTATTGCTCTTTCCGCAACTTTGGCAGCAACTTCTGCCTCAGCGGCACCTGTTGTCATGCCTGATGCACCTCAAATCGCAGCGAAAGGCTTCGTTTTGATGGACTACAACTCTGGTAAGGTTCTAGCTGAGAAAGAAATGAATACTCAGCTTCACCCAGCCAGCCTGACCAAAATGATGACCAGCTATGTTATCGGCCAAGAGCTAAAGCGCGGCAATATCGCACCACAAGATGAAGTGACCATCAGTAAGAATGCGTGGGCAAAGAACTTCCCTGATTCATCTAAAATGTTCATCGAGGTGGGCACCAAGGTCACCGTTGAAGAGCTAAACAAAGGCATCATCATTCAATCGGGTAATGATGCTTGTGTTGCAATGGCTGAGCACATTGCAGGCTCTGAAGATGCATTCGTTGACCTAATGAACGCATGGGCGAAGTCTATCGGTATGACTAACTCGCACTTCGCTAACGTTCACGGTCTAGATAACCCGAACCTGTACTCAACGCCATACGACATGGCTCTACTAGGTCGCGCACTTATCAAAGACGTGCCAGATGAGTACCGTATCTACTCTGAGAAGAAATTTACCTACAACGGCATCACCCAGTACAACCGTAACGGTCTACTTTGGGACAAGAGCATGAACGTTGATGGCATCAAAACCGGTCACACAAGCAAAGCAGGTTACAGCCTAGTGAGCTCAGCGACTGAAGGTAAGATGCGTCTTGTCGCGGTTGTGATGGGCACTAAGAGCGCTAACGCTCGTAAATCAGAAAGTAAAAAGCTACTGAGCTATGGCTTCCGCTTCTTCGAAACTGTCAACCCACACAAAGCAGACGAAACCTTCGTTGAAGAGAAAGTATGGATGGGTGACAAAGACGCCGTCGCGCTAGGTGTTAACCAAGACACTTATGTCACACTGCCACGCGGCCAAGCGAAAAACTTAAAAGCCAGCTTTGTACTTGAAAAGCAGTTAGAAGCACCAATATCTAAAGGCGATGTCGTTGGTAAGCTATACTATCAACTAGAAGGCGAAGACGTAGCTGAATACCGCTGCTTGCTCTTGAGGATGTTCAAGAAGGTAGCCTGTTCAGTCGCTTGTGGGATTACATCGTATTGCTTTTCAAGAGCTTTTTCTAAGCCCTGGTGTTTAACGCCAAAGTAATCGAGTCATCGTAAAGCCGCTATTAGCGGCTTTACTTTTTCATTGGCTTGAGATCGTCCACGTAAGGCATTACTATTCGCACCGTTATAAAGAATTGGTATTTTTTGGAGTCCCTAATATGTTGACCATCAACTCTGATGCAAAACTCAAAGACCTACTCGAGTTCCCTTGCTCTTTTACCTTCAAAGTGATGGGTTACGCTAAACCAGAGCTTCCTGAAAAAGTGCTGGAAGTGATCCAACGCCACGCGCCAGGGGACTACAGCCCAACCATCAAACCAAGTGCAAAAGGCAATTACCACGCTGTATCTATCAACATTACAGCAACCTCAATCGAGCAGGTAGAAACCCTTTACAAAGAACTTGGCGATATCGACATTGTTCGTATGGTTCTATAATAAATTGAAAGTTTAAAATTTATTTGAAAGCAGCTTAGGCTGCTTTCTTTTTATTTATCAATAAGATAATAGATTCGCATCATACGTTGGTTAAGAATTCGTTATTTATTGGTAGTTCAAAACCATCAACATGTTTATAATGCGAATACTTTATTAAGTAGCAGCGAGGTGACTGGTGGAAAATCAGCTAGTTGTAAGGAAGCTTGGGCGAAAAGACTACGAACCAGTCTGGAAAGCCATGCATGATTTCACTGACAATCGAACAGACGACACACGCGATGAAGTGTGGTTAGTGGAGCACAACCCTGTCTTTACTCAGGGACAAGCAGGTAAAGAAGAGCACCTACTCAACACTGGTGATATCCCAGTCATTCAAAGCGATCGCGGCGGACAGGTTACCTATCATGGTCCAGGTCAGCTCGTGGCCTACTTTCTTATCAATTTACGTCGTAAAAAGCTTGGCGTTCGCGAGCTGGTTACGCACATCGAAAACCTCGTTATCAAGACACTTAACGCGTATGATATTGAGTCAGCGGCACGACCGGATGCCCCTGGAGTGTATGTCGATGGCAAAAAAGTCTGTTCCCTTGGTTTGCGTATCCGCAAAGGGTGTTCATTCCACGGACTGGCGCTAAATATTAATATGGATCTCTCTCCTTTCCTTCGCATCAACCCTTGTGGCTATGCCGGGATGGAAATGGTTCAAGTGAGCCAACTGGGTGGTCCAACAGAGGTCTCGACGGTCGAAGACCAAATGATCAAAGCACTATTAGAAATACTTGATTACGAGCAAGTAGAATTCAGCGAAGAAGCATAAGACGATGAGCAAACCTATCCAAATGGAAAAAGGCGTCAAGTACCGTGACGCTGACAAGATGGCACTGATTCCTGTAAAGAACATGCCTACCGAGCAAAAAGAAATCCTTCGTAAACCTGAATGGATGAAGATCAAGCTGCCAGCGGACAGCCAGCGTATTCAAGACATCAAGTCTGCAATGCGTAAAAACGATCTTCACTCGGTATGTGAAGAAGCCTCATGCCCCAACCTGGCTGAGTGCTTTAACCACGGCACGGCAACCTTTATGATTCTAGGTGCTATCTGTACTCGTCGTTGCCCTTTCTGCGACGTAGCTCATGGCCGCCCAAATGCGCCGGAAGCAGGCGAACCGCAAAAGCTTGCTCAAACCATCAAAGATATGAAGCTTAAGTACGTGGTCGTTACCTCTGTTGACCGTGACGACCTACGTGATGGCGGTGCTCAGCACTTTGCAGACTGTAACCGTGAAATCCGCGCACTTAACCCAGAGATCCGCATCGAGACCTTGGTACCTGATTTCCGTGGCCGTATGGATGTAGCGCTTGAAGCACTAAAAGATAACCCGCCAGATGTATTCAACCACAACCTAGAAACGGCGCCTCGCTTATATCGTAAAGCGCGTCCAGGTGCGAACTACAAATGGTCGCTGCAACTTCTTCAGAAGTTTAAAGAGATGCACCTGACGTACCGACAAAGTCTGGATTGATGATGGGGCTGGGTGAAACCAAAGAAGAGATCGTTGAAGTACTCAAAGATCTTCGCGCTCACGGCGTCACCATGCTAACTCTCGGTCAGTACCTAGCGCCAAGTCGTCACCACTTGCCGGTAGAACGTTACGTCCCACCATCAGAGTTTGATGAGCTAAAAGAGATCGCATTGGAGCTAGGCTTTACCCATGCAGCGTGTGGCCCATTTGTGCGTTCGTCTTACCATGCTGACCTACAAGCAAAAGGCGAAGAAGTAAAATAGCATTGCTTGTTTTCTTTAAGTAACAGCCCCTTTTTCGAGACATAAAACACGGATTCGCTATTGAAGCAATCCGTGTTTTTTTTGAGAAAAATATGCAACATGACAATCTCATACTCGCATTTTTGCTATTTTTAGGTAGGCTTAAAGAAAAAGTTTCACCCAATCAAGGATGTAGCATGAAGTTATTGAAAATTGGCTTGCCGATTCTAGCGGCAACAGTGATCGCAGGCTGTGCGCAAAACACTCAGCAAGACAACTATTTAGAAGCGTCATTCGAGCTATGTAACACTGAAGTGAACCTATACTCGGTCAGCGACGATGGTCGCGTTCGTATCGTTTGTAAGGATGGTGCTAAGTTTGCCCTTAACAGCGAGAAGACATTGGATATCATGCGTGATATCAACATTGATTACTGTAATGGCGAAGGCTTGGGTCAGTTTAGTGAGAGTCGCAAGTATTACTCATTCCGATGCAAGTCGGGCACTTTGCTTAATATCAATAAGTAATACTCCCTGCGACCTTAAAGTTTCAGGTACTAAAAAAGCGAGCATTTAGCTCGCTTTTTTCATTTCATTGCGTTTCAGCAATGGAGAATTACGCGTAAACAGGTAGGCGCTTACAGATCTCTAGTACTTTCGCTTTCGTTGCTTCGATTACTGATGCATCGTTGATGTTGTCTAGAACATCACACATCCAGTTAGCAAGCTCAGTTGCATCCGCTTCAGTAAAACCACGGCGAGTAATCGCAGGTGAACCAACACGGATACCAGACGTTACGAATGGGCTACGTGGGTCATTTGGTACTGAGTTCTTGTTCACAGTGATGTTTGCTGCGCCTAGCGCTGCATCTGCTTCTTTACCAGTGATGTCTTTGTCGATTAGGTCAACAAGGAACAGGTGGTTTTCAGTGCCGTTAGAGACGATCTTGTAACCGCGCTCTTGGAACTGTGCAACCATCGCTTTTGCATTCTTAACAACGCGTGCTTGGTACTCTTTAAACTCTGGCTCCATTGCCTCTTTAAATGCTACTGCTTTACCAGCGATAACGTGCATTAGAGGACCACCCTGACCACCAGGGAATACAGCAGAGTTCAGTTTCTTGTACATGTCTTCGCCAGCATTAGACAGGATAAGACCACCGCGAGGACCTGCTAGAGTCTTGTGCGTTGTTGTTGTTACCACGTGAGCGTGTGGCACTGGTGTTGGGTAAACACCTGCAGCGATAAGACCCGCTACGTGCGCCATATCAACGAATAGGTACGCGTCAACCTTGTCTGCGATCTCACGCATACGAGCCCAGTCTACGATTTGGCTGTATGCAGAGAAACCACCGATGATCATCTTAGGCTTGTGCTCAACAGCGAGCTGTTCCATCTCGTCATAGTTGATTTGGCCCGCTTCATCGATACCGTAAGGGATAACGTTGTAGTGCTTACCAGAGAAGTTTACTGGTGAACCGTGAGTCAGGTGACCACCGTGCGCTAGGCTCATACCTAGAACAGTGTCGCCTGGGTTAAGTAGCGCCATATATACTGCGCTGTTCGCTTGAGAACCAGAGTGCGGCTGAACGTTCGCGTACTCACAACCAAAAAGCTCACAAGCACGATCAATCGCTAGTGCTTCCGCTTTATCAACATACTCACAGCCACCGTAGTAGCGCTTGCCTGGGTAGCCTTCAGCATACTTGTTCGTTAGCTGAGAGCCTTGCGCTTCCATTACGCGAGGGCTGGTGTAGTTTTCCGAAGCGATAAGCTCAATGTGCTCTTCTTGACGTAGTGTCTCTTCTTGAATTGCTGCAAATAGCTCCGCATCGTAATCAGCGATGTTCATATCACGCTTAAGCATCTGTATCTCCTGACTCAGATTGTTCTGAAAGTTTCAAAAAAACCACACAATGACCAAAAGCAAACGTTTTCGTCACCACATTTGATGACTCGCATGATACATAATTTGATCTAGGTCATAAAGAGAAAATTGGAAATTTCTCATGCAGTTTTTTCATAGTGAACCTTAGGCTTCATCATATGCCCCGTTAAAGTGCATACTTCGAGTGCGCTAAGTGTCAATAATTCCATTTACACTGTGTAAAAATTGAATTACATAGGTTTACCGTAAATTTTCCCTTCAAGCTACCGAAAACATCAACTTTTCAATAATATTGCGGCGTTTATTGATTAGAAGAATTTTAAGTTGATGCAAAAACACTCACGTAAAGAAGACTGGATAGCTATTCTCACTGGCACCTTTATCGTCGCTCAGGGGATATTCTTTCTTCAGTCGGCTCAACTGTTGACCGGCGGCACAACAGGTCTCGCCCTTCTTATGAGCCAATTTGTACCGATTTCTTTTGGTACGCTTTATTTCGCCCTAAACAGCCCGTTTTACCTACTTGCTTGGAAACGCTTCGGTAAACGCTTTGCTGCTAGCAGCGCCATTTCTGGTGCCTTGGTGTCTATTATTACGGATAATATGCATCGAGTGGTCACGCTGGATAACGTCAATACCATCTACTGCGCGATCGCCGGTGGCTTATTGATGGGATTGGGTATGCTGATTCTATTCAGACACCGTTCAACCTGGGTGGCTTTAACGTGTTGTGTCTGTTTATTCAGGACAAGTTTGGAATATCGGTCGGTAAAACGCAGATGGCAATTGATAGTGCCATTCTTGTTGCATCGTTCTTCTTTGTGTCGCCGTCGATTATTGGGATTTCGATTCTAGGTGCGGTGATGTTGAATTTGGTGTTGGCGATGAATCATAAGCCGACTAGGTATGTGGTGACTTATGGATAAGACTCGTTTCGCTCGTTTTTTACCCCTCCTAGCCTCCCCTTATTAAGGGGAGGAACTACTGGCTCGCTATCGCATCGCCTTATGTAAAGGTGCAATGTTACGTAAGTAACGAGCACTGGTTCTCCCCCTTTATAAGGGGGAGCTAGAGGGGATCAAGCTCTTGATCTTGCTCTTAGTTTTTCCCAACCAAAAGCGCCAAAGTCTCATAAGGCCTCAAAACCACCTCACCCACCAACTCAACCTCACCAACAACCCCATAATTACTCAACACAGCACGACTCACCAAGCCATCAAACTGCTCCGGCAACACCACGCGAGTCTCCTCACCATAATAGTTGTTCAAACACAGCAGCATCGCATCCTCACTCTCACGCAAGTAACCGTGAACCTGAGAGTGCTCTGGGAACAAATCAACATAGCTACCGTCAGTAATCACCGCTAACTGCTTACGAAGCGCGATAAGCTCTTGATAGAAGTAGAATACCGACTGCTCATCTTCAACCGCTGCCTCAGCGTTGATCTGAGGATAGTTTTCAGCAACTCCAATCCAAGGTGTACCTTGGGTAAAGCCAGCGTGTTTGCTGTCGTTCCACTGCATCGGTGTGCGAGAGTTATCACGAGATTTCTGTCTTAGGATAGCCATCATATCGTCATGAGTAGTATCGCCTTGCTCCACCATCAGCTGATACATATTAAGACTTTCGACATCACGATACTGGCTCATCTCGGTGAAGCCCGGGTTAGTCATGCCGATCTCTTCACCCTGATAAATATAAGGCGTGCCTTGCATCAGATGAACAGACGCTGCCAACATTTTTGCCGACTCGGTTCGATATTGCTGATCATTACCAAGACGGCTAACTACGCGAGGTTGGTCGTGGTTACACCAGAACAGCGCCCCCCACCCTTGACCATTTAGGCCTGTCTGCCAGTGGTTGAAAATCTGCTTTAATTGCAGGAAGTCGAAGTCTGCTTTCGTCCACTTGTCACCATTGGGGTAATCCACTTTTAGATGGTGGAAATTAAATACCATCGAAAGCTCTTTGCCATCCAGAGAGCTGTACTGCTGGCAATGCTCTAGCGTCGTAGACGACATTTCACCAACGGTTACCGAGCCATACTTCTGGAATACCGCTTCACTGATTTCCTGTAAATACTCATGAACGCGCGGACCATCGGTGTAAAAACGGCGGCCATCACCAATGTCATCATCAGCGAAGTCTTGCTGTTTTGAGATAAGGTTGATCACATCCAGCCTAAAGCCATCCACGCCTTTCTGCGCCCAGAACTCGATAACCTGTTTTACTTCTTCGCGAACTTTTGGGTTTTCCCAGTTCAGGTCAGCCTGCTCTTTGGCAAATAGGTGCAGATAGTATTCATCGGTGGCTTCATCTAATGCCCATGCAGAGCCACCAAATTTTGACTGCCAGTTGTTAGGTAGCTTGCCTTCGTTAGGTTTCCAGATGTAGTAGTCGCGGTACGGGCTTTGTTTGTCCCCTAATGCCGATTGGAACCATTGATGCTCGGTTGAGGTGTGGTTAACCACGATATCCATAATGATGCGGATACCTTTCTGATGGGCAGCCGCGAGCAGCTCATCAAAGTCTTGCATGGTGCCAAAATCAGGGTTGATCGCATAGTAATCGGAGATGTCGTAACCGTTATCAATCATTGGCGAGGCATACACTGGCGTTAACCAGATGGCATCGACACCTAACTTCGCTAAGTAATCAAGCTTAGAGGTAATCCCTTTGATGTCCCCCATTCCTTTATCACCGCTATCACAAAAACTCTTCGGATAGATTTGATAAATCGTGGCTGTTTTCCACCAGTCTTTTTGAGCAGTTTGACTCATAGGTTTAATCTCACTTACCAATTGGAAAATCGTCAAAATAAAAAGCAAAGAAGTGGCTCAAGATGAGCACTAATGGGGGTTACGCGCTCGCAAGCTCTAGCTCACCTTTTGATTGAGCGCGTTTGTACAGGAACAAAGTAAGCATAATCGGCACGGCCATTGCGACTAACATCGCCATGAGATATACCATCCAGTATTGAGCTGAATCGATAAGATGCCCGGTAGACCGCCCACACCGATACCGTTCGCCATCACGCCTGCGCTACCACAGATAGCGGCTGCAATCGCGCTACCAATCATTGCACTGAGCATTGGGAACTTGTATTTGAGGTTAATACCGTACATAGCTGCTCAGTGACGCCTAAGTAAGCTGAGATAGCGGCCGGAACTGAGATATCACGCTCACCCTCACGCTTACTAATAATGATGATGCCAACGACCGCAGATGCTTGAGCGATATTAGACAGTGCAATCAAAGGCCAGATTGGCGTGCCGCCAAGGTCTTGCATCAGCTGAAGGTCAACCGCATTGGTTGTGTGGTGGATACCAGTAATCACCAATGGTGCGTACAAGAAACCAAACACCATAGAACCCAGTACCGCAAAATCACCTGTCATCGCCGCCTTTGCCGCAAACGCAACGCCATCACCTAGTACACGACCAAACGGACCGATGAAGGCGTGAGCAAGAATGACCGACAGAATAATTGAAACGAATGGCACCACAACCAGATACAGGTAGCTTGGGACAATGCGCTTTAGATTGGTTTCAATAAGCGCCAATGCCACACCCGCCAGCATCGCTGGGATAACCTGAGCTTGATAGCCCACCTTCTCAATCACAAACAATCCAAAGTCCCAAACCTCTGGCACTTCTTTACCAATGAGATAGGCATTCATCAGTTGAGGCGATACCAAGGTGACACCCAGCGTGATACCAAGAATTGGCGTACCACCCAGTTTTTTCACCGTAGACCAACACACGCCAACCGGTAGGAAGAAGAAAATCGCTTCACCGATAAGCCATAAGAAAGAGTGTACGGTTGCCCAGAACTGGCTGATTTCCACTAAGGTTTTGCCATCGAACATACGAATATCGCCGATAACGTTGCGGAAACCAAGAATCAAGCCACCCGTGATAATCGCCGGCAAAAGGGGAACAAAAATTTCGGCTAAGTGCGAGATACCACGCTCTAGAAAGTTCATGTTCTGACGAGCAGCCAATTTAGCATCATCCTTTGATGCCGCTGTCTTGCCTGCTGAGTCAATCAACATTTTGTAGACTTCGTCGACTTCAGTGCCAATCACCACTTGGAACTGACCGGCATTGGTAAAGCAGCCTTTAACAATCTTGAGGCTCTCTAGTGCCGACTTATCGGCTTTATCGGTATCGTTAAGAACGAATCTTAAGCGAGTTAAACAGTGGCTAACACTGGCAATGTTGTCAGCGCCGCCAACACCGTCGATGATCGCTGCAATGTCTTGCTGGGCTATTTTGCTCATCGTTTGTACACCTTTTCCTGATATAGAGACGTAGGGTTAAGACGTCTAGGTCCATTTGTCTCGTTGTATTAATAATATCGCAATACGATAATGGGAACATTCCCAAAAGTTGCGTAAAGTGTGCCACGGAATGATTCAAACAAAAATGGGAACAGTCCCATTAATTGAGTGTGATCACAATAATTGTTGATAAATGCGCCAAGTTGATTAAGGGAGCTGCTAAGAAAAAGAAGCCGTGATTACACCGCTTCTTGCGTGAGATGAGAGATGGTTTTATTACCAGTAAGCTGACTTATCAATAGGTTAGCCGCCTTCTCTCCCGCTTGCTGATAGCCAGGATCAATGCTGTAGATATTCGGGAACAGGAAAGACAAAAGTTCATTACCGCCAACGCCCGTCACCACAATATCTTCTCGGCCAAGCTCTTGTAAGCGTTTGATAGTGCCAAGCGCTAAGGTATCGCTGGCACACACGATCGCTTGAAGTGAGTCCGTCACGACCTCATCAACAAGCTGATAAGCACTCTCGTGATGAAGTTCACCGGTACGATAAACGGCATGCTGATCATTATCATCACACCACTTTGAAATGCGTTGAGGCGAGCTAAGCCCGTGGTTTTATCCTTTGGATCAACACCAATATAGGCTAGTTGATTAACGCCTTGCGCCTGCAACTTATTCAAAACCGCTTGGATCAATCCCTGATTGTCGTAATTGATGGACGAGACTTGATCGGTATCCATGGCGATGACCACCACTTTCTCCTGCCACTGAGAGACTTTGTCAATATCAAGCTCAGTAAAACCAAACACAATGACACCTTCAACGTTGCGTTTACGCAGCACGCTCAGGTGTTCGTTGGTTTTCTCGGGATCGAACTGACTCTCCATGATCACCACATCGTAACCTGCTGAGTAAAGCACATTGAGCATGCTACTCACCGCTTTGTTCTCAGAAGGCGAGTCGAGACGAGAGATAATGACACCAATGACCTTTTGCACTCCGCCCCCACGCATCGATTGCGCCGACTTAGAGGCACATAGCCATGCTCTGCAATCACACGCTCCACTTTTTCGCGAGTTTCGGGTTTTACTTTGGGATCGTTGGTGAGCACGCGAGAGACGGTAGATTTACCGACTCCCGACAGCTTGGCAATATCAAGTATGGTGAGTTTTTTGCTCATGGGTGTCTAAAAGGTTCAATATCCGTTTTTTGGTACGCTTCGCGTGGTCATCATGCAGCTTTTATCGGTTTCACCGGCAATGGTAAGCATACCTTCTCTACCCTTACTAAACAGCTCAACCTCTGATTCCGCTTGAGATTGACCATCAAGTGAATACTTCACACCTGAAGCAGAAGGGACGCGGTGTAGATAATATTCTTCGCCATCAATCAGCAGCAAGATTTGCTCACTCGATAACTGAGTCACCTGAAAGCTTTGGTTATCACACTGATACTGGAGGACATGATAAGGGTTTTCAGGTTCCACCTGCTCTGAGCTACTGCACGCAGTCAAACTGCCAACCACCATAGCAGTAGCCAATCCATGTTTAACTAATGCACTCATAATGACTCCTTTAGGATCAACCGATTACTTAGCTAAGTATTGCGGCACATCGCGAATACTATCAAGTACCACAGTTGCGACAGACTCACCACGCTCAGTCACTGGCTTGCCAGTGCGCACTAAGATCTTGGTACCTACGCCAGCCGCTTCAGCGGCCATCATATCTTCGGCTTTATCACCGACCATGACTGAGTTTTCCATATCGATCTTCAGGAAATCGCGAGCAGAGATAAACATGCCCGGCTTTGGTTTACGGCAGTCACAATCTTGCTTGTAATCACCAATACCATGCTCTGGGTGATGCGGACAGTAATAGATACCATCGAACTCAACGCCATTATCAGAGAAGTTCCAATCCATCCACTGGGTTAAAGAAAGGAAGCGATCTTCGGAGAACATACCGCGAGCAATGCCTGATTGGTTGGTCACCAACACAAGCATATAGCCATGTCCTGCAGTTTTTTCGTCGCTTCAAAGACGCCTTCAACATACTCAAAGTCGTGTTCATCGCTCACATACCCGTGATCAACGTTAATGACGCCATCACGATCCAAAAAAACAGCTGGTTTTGCCACAGTTCACTCTCTTGTTATAGATAGGTGCTAATAACCTGAATTATTACACGCTTTTATAGTCACGGCACTATGAAAATGCCGTTTAGACGTCTAGACGTAAAAATATCTATTGACACTAAAAGGTGAAAACCATAGCATCTTCTATCAATTGAGATGTAGTTCAAACTTTTATGCTACTCACGGACTTCAGGTTGCTTAGATGATCGAAATTAATCAAGTAAACAAAGTGTTTTATCAAGGCGCTAAGGAAATCAACGCCTTGGCAGACATCGATCTGCATATCGCAGAAGGCACCATCTTTGGTGTAATTGGCGCCTCTGGTGCAGGTAAGAGTACGTTGATTCGCTGCGTAAACATGCTTGAAGCACCAACGTCGGGCGAAGTCATCGTTGACGGTGTTGACCTGACTAAGCTATCGAAATCAGAGCTTTCAGAAGCTCGCCGCAACATCGGCATGATTTTCCAGCATTTTAACTTGCTTTCATCTCGCACCGTATTTGAAAACGTGGCACTGCCACTTGAGCTTGCTGGCAAAGAACGCTCGCACATCGAAACCAAAGTGACGGATCTTCTAAAGCTCGTCGGTCTGGCAGATAAGCGCGATACCTACCCAGCCAATCTAAGTGGCGGTCAAAAGCAGCGTGTTGCGATTGCTCGCGCACTGTCGTCAGATCCTAAAGTACTGCTTTGTGACGAAGCCACCAGCGCACTCGACCCTGCGACGACCCAATCGATCCTTGAGCTACTGAAAGAAATCAACCGCAAGCTTAAGATCACTATCCTACTGATCACTCACGAAATGGACGTGGTAAAAAGCATCTGTCATGAGGTCGCTATCATTGGCGACGGTCGTCTGGTTGAAAAAGGCACCGTGGTGAAATCTTTGCTCATCCAAAAACCGAGCTTGCACACGAGTTCATTCGTTCAACACTCGACCTATCGATTCCAGAAGACTACCAAGCAAGGCTGCAAGCTGAGCGTGTGAAAGGCAGCTACCCGCTTGTTCGCTTAGAGTTTACCGGTGCTACTGTAGACGCGCCGCTAATGACGCAAATTGCACGCAAATACAATATTGATGTCAGCATCCTAAGCTCCGATCTTGATTACGCAGGCGGCGTTAAATTCGGCATGATGGTGGCTGAGCTATTTGGTAATGAGCAAGACGACAATGCGGCGATTCAATATCTTCGTGACCACAATGTAAAAGTAGAGGTACTTGGTTATGTCCTTTAACACTGTCACAGACTGGTTATCTCTAAACAGTAACCTACTATTAGGGGCAACATGGGAAACCCTATACATGGTTGCGGTAGCAGGTGTGGTTCTTCGCCGTGGGTATTCCACTAGGTGTTATTCTGCATACCACTAAAAAAGGTGGCTTGCTAGAAAACACGCGTTTAAACAGTGTGCTCGGTGCCATTGTTAACGTGGGTCGCTCAGTACCTTTCTTAGTATTGATGGTAGCGATCATTCCACTGACTAAGATTTTGATTGGCACCTTTATCGGTACCACAGCAGCAATCGTTCCACTAACCGTTGGCGCGATTCCATTTGTGGCACGTCTTATTGAGGGTGCACTACTTGAGGTACCAACAGGTCTGGTGGAAGCGGCACAATCAATGGGCGCAACACCATACCAAATCATTACTAAGGTACTGCTTCCAGAAGCATTACCTACGATTGTCAATTCGGTGACAATCACTCTAGTGACCCTAGTAAGCTACTCAGCAATGGCGGGTACCGTCGGCGGTGGCGGTCTAGGTGACGTAGCCATTCGCTATGGTTTCCACCGATACGATGTGACCATTATGGCCGTGACCGTGGTGATGCTCATTGTATTGGTACAAATTATTCAGTCTATCGGTGATGCCGTTGTTCGCCGCGTAGACCACAGATAATCGAGATTTTAAGATTTATAACAAGGAGAGAGTCATGAAATTCAACGTTAAGAATTTACTCGCAATTGCAGCCGCTGCATCAGCACTTATTCTATCTGGCTGTGGTGAAAAAGAAGTCGACACTAGCAAGATCAAAGTCGGTGTGATGGCAGGTGCGGAAGCACAAGTTGCAGAAGTTGCAGCAAAAGTTGCTAAAGAGCAATACGGTCTAGACGTTGAGCTAGTCACATTCACAGACTACGTAACACCAAACGCAGCACTGGACGATGGCTCTATCGATATCAACGCATTCCAGCATAAGCCATACCTAGATCAGCAAGTGACTGACCGTAACTACAAGCTGACGATTGCAGGTAACACCTTTGTATACCCAATCGCGGGCTACTCGAAGCAAGTGAAGTCTGTCGATGAAATCCAAGACGGCGCTCGTATCGCGGTACCAAATGACCCAACAAACCTAGGTCGCTCTCTACTGCTACTTGAGCAGCAAGGTCTACTGACTCTACGTGAAGGTGTTGGTCTACTGGCGACAGTTCGTGATATCGAAGAGAATCCAAAGAACATCACTATCGTTGAGCTAGACGCAGCACAGCTACCGCGCTCTCTTGATGACGTAGCGCTATCTATCATCAACACGACTTACGCAAGCTCTATCGACCTAACACCTCAACGTGACGGTGTATTTGTTGAAGACAAAGAGTCTCCATACGTAAACCTAATCGTTGCGCGTGAAGACAATGTGAACGCAGAAAACGTTCAGAACTTTGTTAAAGCGTACCAAACAGAAGATGTGTACAACGCAGCCTCTGATATCTTCAAAGGTGGCGTGGTTAAAGGCTGGTAATCTCACCACCTTTGCACCAACCATCAAAAAAGGGTTGAAGCTAAGCTTCAACCTTTTGCATTTTTACCAGACAAGATTGCTTACTTTAAATGATCCCAAGAGATATTTGAGACGATTCGGCATGAGTCGCACTTGAAGTAAAAGATGTCGTGCAGCGGCTCATCAAGCAACCACTCTCCACCACATTTCGGCACTTACGTGCTTTTTCTTCCTCAAGGCTCTTACCGCCTACCTTGTACAGGTAGTAGTACGTTGGGATCTGAGTAATGTACTCGATACGACCACGAATATCCCAGCCACGACGGAACAGGTCACTGCCTACCTCAGACAGCTCTCGCAGCGCGGCGTGCTCTGCTTTACAGCCACCCGCCATCTGGATTTCATCGCACGCTTGCCACTCGGTTTGCCATTTAATCACAGACTTATGGTCGCCATTGAGTGTTGGCGGATTACGGTACAGCGGGATCGGCAACAAGGTTTCACCACTTCGAAGCGGTGAACAGGTGTGCACATAGGTGGTGTACAGCACTTGCCAGCTCGGCGTTTCATCTTCTGCAGCTTGCTCTGAATTGATATCACGCCCCAGAAGGCGAACCTTAGGTGCCAATAGACACGCATCCGACAAACGCTTTAAACACACTTTTACGAAATCTGAGTGATTACTTGGATGCAAGCTATCTTGCTCAGGGCATACCGCACGAACAAAGAATTCCCCCTCGCCCATCACCACCGGAAACTCGCGCCCTAATACTTGGCCGTTATAGCGCAGCGCGTCCATCAGGCCGTTAATGCCCTTTTCTACCGCGCTGATTGTGGTGTTATCAAAACACTCAAAATGAAGCTCTACCACATACATAATTAAACATCAGGCTCCAGACCGTTAAGGAATGTCTCGATATCCTCAGCAACCACATCGCGGCGATCTGTACCTAGGCGCTCAAGAATCACGTTACCGGTGATGTTACAGATAGAAATCACATCCATATCCGCATCGGTGGCCGCAATGAATACGGTTGGCTTCAGTTTAAGACGGCGCTGCGTCACCAGGTGACCCAAAATGTTCTCTTGCAGACGAGTGAAATCGTCATCACTCCATACTTGCAGCAGCGTGAGTTCGTTACCTTTCCATGTAGCGTTCATGTCTGCGCTGTACTGGTGTCCGTAGAAAGCTTTAATGTCATCGTGTAGCGTTAACTCTATCCCTTGTTCGATGTTTTCCAAACGCTCCGGGACATCACGGACGCAGGCACGCCAATACACCGATTCGTCGTCTTTGCGGTCAATACAAGGGGACACCAAACCGTGAAGCTCTTCACTGGCCGGTAGTGTTTGATGCTTTTCTTGCCAAGCCTGTTGATAGCGCTGTGAAAACGCTTCTAGAGCTTGCTGTACACTTTGATTCATATGCTCTCCACTCATCCTTCAATTGTTCGGCGATTTCCGAGCACAAAGGATGACAGCTATTCGGGGATCTCGTAAAATTCGTTTTATTCTAATCGAAATATCACACAATTATGAGCAAATATTCCAACGCGAAAGAGCTTTCGGGGCTCACTCTGGGTCAAAAGACCGATTATGCCAACCAGTATGACGCTTCGCTTTTGCAACCTGTACCACGAAGCCTAAACCGTGACGACCTTGAACTCGGTGATAGCTTGCCATTCCAAGGCTGTGATATTTGGACTATGTATGAGATTTCTTGGCTCAATGCCAATGGCTTGCCACAGGTCGCTGTTGGTGAAGCTTACATCCCAGCAACCAGTGCCAACCTTATCGAATCCAAGTCATTTAAGCTGTACCTCAACAGCTACAACCAAACGCGATTTGATTCATGGGGTGAGGTAGAAAGCACCATCGCTGGCGATCTATCAAACTGCGCCGGGGAAACCGTAACAGTAAAACTTATCCCAGTGGGCGACTTTGAAAACACCCAGATCGTCGGTATGAAGGGGGAGTGCATCGACAACCAAGATATTCGTATCGACAGCTACGACTTCGACGCAGCGCTGCTTAAGGGCGCGGCAGGAGAGGAAGTGGTTGAAGAAGCGCTACATAGTCACCTGCTAAAATCCAACTGCCTTATCACTAATCAACCTGATTGGGGCAGTGTCGAGATCCAATATCACGGCGCAAAGATCGACCGTGAAGCCCTACTGCGCTACCTTGTCTCGTTCCGTGAACATAATGAGTTCCACGAGCAATGTGTTGAGCGTATCTTCACCGATATAATGAGCTACTGTAAGCCAAGCAAGCTAACGGTATACGCGCGCTACACTCGCCGTGGCGGTTTGGATATCAACCCGTACCGCTCAAACCAAGACAGCGCACCTTCTCACAACATGCGTATGGCACGTCAGTAAGCACTCTCAATTAATGGAAACCGTCATGGGCTCAAAAATTTGGACAGTATTGGCTCTGCTTTGCTCACTGATTGCAGGAGTGGCTCACGCTAAAACATCCTTTACGTCTCCGATTTTAGTAGAGGCGGATAAGTTGGTCGATATTGAACCGGCAAAATCACTGGAGATTGCCAATAAGTATCTGACCGATCGTACCTTTTCTGAGCCCAACAACGACCGACTACCGAAACTGAAACGTGATGACACCGACCAGCGTATTCGCACGCCGCTCAGTAGTGTCAATGCACTACTGATCATTGCTAAATCTCAGTTTAATCTGGGTGATAGCCAAGCGGCCATGCAAAGTTTGCTGCTTGCCGAGTCGATGACCGAAAAATACCAATTGCTGTTTTTGGCGCTGGATGTGCGTATTCTGAAAGCCAGACTGCAATGGCTGACGACCAATGAAGCAACCAAAGCTTTGGCGACATTAGAGCAAGTTGAGCGCGACCTAGAGTCAATCCGCAAAGGACAAAATATTGCCAATCGCACCAGCTATCGCATCAAAATTTTACAAGCTCAGATCGCCTCAGCCGAGAACGATTTTGAGCTAGCCAATAGCTTGTTCCAAGCGGCACTGTCTTATATCCCGAATGACAAGCTATCAAAGTGGCAAATCGACTTTCATACCAAGTTTGGTAAGCACTATTTGTACCACCGCCGATACAACGAAGCCCTGTCTGAACTGCTACTCGCTTACTGGTCTGCCATTGAGCTCAACAGTAGCGATCAGCTAGCAAGTATCAACCAACAGCTCGCACAGCTATTTATGCAACGTCAGGTTCTCGACAAAGCACTTGAGCACTTATCGCAGGCCGCGGACTTTTACGGTGCATACCCAGAGTCCCCAATTCTTGCCGATGTGCTCAAGCAAATGGGTGATGTGTATTACTTGCAAGGTAAATACAACCTAGCGTTAGTGCACTACTTTAATGTGATAGACCAAAAGAAGACCGACAAAAACATCGAAAAGGTTATCGATATTCGCCTTAGTCTTGCCTCCACCTATTTGCAGCTCTACAACTACCCATTGGCGGAGCAGTATTTGGCACGAGCAGAAAAACTGCTTCGCTACTCAGACTTACCAGAACTAGAAACCAAAGCTGCGCTGCTTGATGCCGGGCTTGGTTACTTCCAGCAAGATAACAAACAAGTGATTGAGCAAGCAAAACGAGCACTGACACTGAGTCAGTCTCTCGCGATGAGCGAGTCTCTTGAACAAGCGTCGCTTGAGCAACAAGCCTATCAGTTGCTTGCGCTTGGCTATGAACAGAGTGGCGAATTTAAACAGGCACTTAGCAACATTAAGAAAGCCAACTCACTGCGTATCTATCATCAAGCTCAGCTCAATCAAATCAGTGAAGAGGCATTCCGTAAACAAAGACAGTTTGTCGAACAAGGTCTGCATTACGAAATCCAAGAGCAAGAGCTTGCTGAAGCGCTAGAAAAACAAAACAAATTTCAAAAAGTGGCACTTGGCTTATTCTGTTTGGCCTCTCTTTTGGCACTGATAGTACTGCGTTTAAGCTACACCAATAGACGTAATAAGAATGAGGTAGAGCAGCTAAATGAGAACCTGTTTACCCATGCGCGTTCTGGTTTGCCAAATTTGCGCCTTCTTAATGCTAACTTACCAAACTCTTTGCAACGCACTCAGCGCTACTTTGAACAGTGGCAAGTCGGTGAGCTTATCAACGAGCCGCTCAGCGACCGCTTACGTTTTGTGATGATTGATGTCCCGTTTCTTCGCAATATGTATCTGCAAAATGGTTACGAGGCAGGTTTAGAGTTGGAACACGCGTTTGGTGAGTTTATCCGCAGTAAAATTGAAGCTCCGGCTCGTATCTATCACTTCTCTGATGCTAACTTGCTGTATATCGAGCCAAGTATCAAACCGCGTACAGCGGAAAGTCTGTTTGAAGAGATTCAAAGTTGGATCAATGATTTTGAGCAGGATCGGAAGATCAATCGCATCGTACGAGTGGGCATGGCCAACTACCCATTCCTACCTCGCGCCTATACTGCCATCAACGACAAAGAGCTACTTGATATCTTATTAGTCGCCACACATATGGCTCGTGAAGTCAGCATGCGCGAAAGCCAAAGTCATTGGGTTTACCTCAAGGCGATTGACAATGCGCCAGCTGCGAGTCTTGCCACCGACAATGTCAGACAAGCCTGTCGCACAGCGATAAAACAGGGGTTAATAAAAGTTCACTCTTCTTCCCAGAATGAGGACGGGTTCAAAAAATCGTTGATGAGTGAGTAAAAAGTCCGCAGTTGAACACTGAATAACGTGACGTTGTGATGTTTTTTGATATTATCGATCAATACATCAATAAGATTCCCATCTGGTTTGTTTTAAAGGATTTATGAGCTCACAGGATAGCGAGACATTAGAGCATCTCCACCAGCTTAAAGTGCAGGTGGAGCAATTACGTGTAGCTCATCGCGATGCTTCGCTTAAATCGCGTCGTGAACAAGCCATCCTGAAACGTTTCATTTCGACACTCAGCAATACTCATATTGGTGCCCACTCGCGCATTGACGATAAACTGATTGAACTCCGCCAAGAATTAGAGCATAACAAGGACATAAGTACTCTGGTGCAAGTTTGCCATCTTGGAGCGTCTCATCGGTCAAAGGTCCGCTTCGATGGAAAAACAACAGCTATCACTGGAAGAGCAAACAAGGCGCAGTGGCGAAACACTGCAGCGCATTGGTGGCTTGCCTGCTCAAATCAAGCGCGACCTTAGAAACGTATTGGCTTTTAACGATAAAAGTTCGTTGAAGCTCACTGACAATGCCGTCAAGCTACTGGCCATTTATGAGCGAGCGACCAAGATAATCACTTCCAACTCTGCGCTATTACCAAAAGAAGCAGAGCCAACTGAGAATAGTGGCTTACTACAAAGTCTCAATGAAGAGCTGCAAAACCTCATCACTGAGCTCGATTTCGATGGTGAACCTGGTGAACAGCTATTTGAAATCCGCTATAAGCTACTCACGGACGCTTCGTCGAATCAATTACTCGAGCATACCTTGCAGGTGCTAAGACTGGTCATTGACGCCACTAAATATGAACGCCGCACCTCGCAGCAGTTCCTGGAGCAAGTCAACGGCTCGCTTTCTTCGTCACTGAAGAATAACTCGCAAAATCTCGACCAAAGCCAAATCTACTTTGAGCAGCGCCAAAATATGAGCAAGGAGCTGCACAACCTAGTCTCTAGTGGTAAACGTGGTATTGCTTCAGTGCAAGACTTAGAGGAAGCCAAGCGCGCCATGACGCCATTGTTTGCTCAACTTGCGTCATTAACAGAGCGTCTACAACATGCCGAAGTGAGGGAAGCTGCGCTGATTGAGCAGATGGCACACAACAAGAACCAGCTAGAAGCCTTTACGACAACACACAAGATTATCGTCGTCGTTTGGAAGATCAGTCTCAGCGTATGCTGCTTGATCCATTGACCAAGGTTTATAACCGCACCGCCCTTTTGGATAAGCTTGAGATTGAATACCGCCGTTGGCTGAAGAACCAACACCCACTCTGGGTCGTGGTGTTTGATATCGATAAGTTTAAGAGCATCAACCACAACTTTGGTTACAGTGCCGGTGATAAAGCATTAAAGATCATCGCCAAAACCATCGCCAACTCAGTCGACAAAACCGACACCGTCGCTCGCTTCTCTGGTGAAGAGTTTATTTTAATTATGCCGGAACAAAACGAAGCGACAAGTTTGGCAAAAGTACGTGAGATTCAGAAAAAAATCAGTAACTTGCCATTCAAGTTCCGAGACCAACTGCTCACAATTACATTGACAGCAACCAGTGCGCTGTTTAGCCAAAATGACATTCCGGAAGATGTATTGGAACGACTACACAAAACCTTGTCCCATACACAAAAGCTCGGTCCGAACCAGCTCGCATGGAACCCATAATCTCGCTTTGTTTTTCAAATAGTTATAGAAACCTTCCTGACATTTGCTAATCTAATAGTTAATCGCTTGTAAATTACGGCCAAAAGCGCCCGTATAAACTTAGCGATAGATAACTATAACAATGAACCCAAAACACCTGCGTTCTCGATTCAGTGGGCACCGAACACCCTACTCTCTCTTGCCCTTAATAAAAGATCGCAGCACTCGGTTCTAGATAAGGAATTTGCTTATGATCACTCACATTAGTCCCGCGGGTAGCATGGATCTTTTATCTCAACTCGAAGTTGAGCGTCTTAAAAAGACCGCGTCTAGTGACCTATATCAACTGTATCGCAACTGTACATTAGCGGTACTGAATTCGGGTAGCCATACAGACAACTCTAAAGAGCTACTGGATAAACACCTATCATTTGACGTCAACGTCATGCGCCGTGAGCGTGGCATCAAGCTTGAGCTCGCCAACCCACCAGAGCATGCGTTCGTCGATGGCCAAATCATCAAGGGTATTCAAGAGCACCTATTTTCAGTTCTGCGCGATATCGTCTACGTTAATATGCATCTTGCTGACAACCAGCGCCTGAATCTGACCAACTCGACCCACATTACCAATCTGGTCTTCGGTATCCTACGTAACGCTGGCACCTTGATCCCAGGTATCGATCCTAACTTGATTGTCTGCTGGGGTGGTCACTCCATCAATGCGACTGAATACCAGTACACACGAGAAGTAGGCAATGAACTTGGTCTTCGTGAACTCAACATCTGTACCGGTTGTGGTCCTGGTGCGATGGAAGGTCCGATGAAAGGTGCAGCGATCGGACACGCCAAGCAGCGTTATACCCACCAGCGCTATCTAGGCCTAACTGAACCATCGATCATTGCCGCTGAGCCGCCAAACCCTATCGTTAATGAACTGGTCATCATGCCAGATATTGAAAAGCGCCTTGAAGCCTTTGTTCGTATCGCTCACGGTATTGTCATTTTCCCTGGTGGTCCAGGTACAGCAGAAGAGCTGCTCTACATACTAGGTATTATGATGCATCCGAATAATGCTGAGCAGCCGATGCCTATTGTACTTACAGGCCCAAAAGAGAGTGAAGCCTACTTCCGCTCTATCGACGAGTTTGTACGTTCTACACTCGGCGAGGAAGCGACTAAGTATTACGAGATCGTCATTGCTGACCCAGAGAAAGCCGCCAAAATCATGAAGCAGGCCATGCCTGCGGTAAAAGAACACCGCAAGAAAAATGGTGACGCTTACAGCTACAACTGGTCACTGCATATCGAGCCGGAGTTCCAGCTGCCATTCGATCCAACCCATGAAAACATGGCTGGACTCGATCTGCACCTAAACCAACGACCAGAAAACTTAGCGGCAGCACTGCGTCAAGCCTTCTCAGGTATCGTAGCGGGGAACGTGAAAGCAGAAGGCATCCGAGAAATCGAACGCCATGGACCATTCATGATTGATGGGGACAAAGCTTTGATGAAGAAAATGGACAAGCTACTCAGCGATTTTGTGACTCAGCAACGCATGAAATTGCCGGGCTCTGAATACATTCCGTGTTATCGCATCGCGAACGGCGAATAAAACCTGAAACTCGGTAGCGTTTTATTTACAATAAGGCCACGATTCTCCGTGGCCTTAATTTTATGTCAATTCATCTTGTTATCATCGATGCTCTAAACCTGATCCGCCGAGTCCATGCGGTGCAGCCCGATCCCACTGACATAGAAAGAACCATACAAACCACCTCTCGTACACTTCGTCGCATTGTCGATGAAGCGCAGCCCACCCATATCATTGCAGTGTTCGATCATCACGAACAAGACCGAGGTTGGCGCGGTGACATTCTGCCTGAATACAAGCAGAATCGAAAACCGATGCCAGAGCCGCTTTACAACGGTCTAGATAAGATCCAAGACGCTTGGTGGCAGCTCGGTATTGATTCACTGCTCTCGGAGGGCGATGAAGCGGATGACTTAGTGGCAACGCTTGCAGTGAAAGTCGCTAGTCATGGAGAGAAGGTCACGATTATCTCGACCGACAAGGGTTATTGCCAACTGCTCTCCCCGACTCTGCAAATCAGAGATTACTTCCAACATCGTTGGCTGGATGCGCCGTTCATTGAGCAAGAATTTGGGGTAAAACCTGAACAGCTCTCCGACTACTGGGGACTGACAGGCGTGAGTTCTTCACAGGTACCGGGCGTTGCGGGCATTGGCCCGAAAGCAGCGAAAGAGATCTTAACTGAGTACAACGATATTGAAACGGCATACGCCTCTGATGAGCTTGCTGCTAAATATCGTAAGAAGCTCGATGAGCACATCGAGATGGCGAGAAAATCAAAACAAGTATCGGCGCTAAAGACAGATATTGAGCTTGGTTTTAATTTGCAGGATATTCGATTTGAAGGTCTAGGCGCCAACACCTAGACCTTTTAGAGACGCTTTAAATGAGATTAATGCGGAGAGATATTTGATAGCACTTGAATGTGCACCGTGATCTCCTCACGGTCATGGTACAAGTGCTTCGCTTGCAGCTTGAATTTCACCTTGTTCTCAATCAGGAAGATCTTCAGGTTCTCAATGTCTTGCAGAACCTCATCATAACGTCCTTTCATTGGCAGTTTAAGGTTAAAAATCGTCTCTTTCGCCCAACCGCGAATCAACCACTCACCCATTAGCTGTGCAACGCGAGATGGCTTCTCAATCATGTCGCACACCAACCAAGTAACGTTCTTGCGCGGTGGCTCAAACTTAAAGCCATCTTCTTGGTGGTGCTTAACTTGGCCGGTTTCCATCAGGCTATCTGCATCATGCCATTGTCAATCGCATGTACGAACATAGAGCGGCGAACTAGCTGATACGTCCAACCACCTGGCACGCGCCAAGGTCAACACCCCACATGCCAGATGCTAAGCGCTCATCCCACTCTTCTTTAGGAATGAACACGTGAAACGCTTCTTCCAGTTTTAGCGTTGAGCGGCTTGGCGCATCTGCCGGGAACTTAAGGCGTGGAATACCCATAAAGAACGCAGAGTTGTTGTTCGGGTAGGAGTAACCCACGTAACAATGACCCGGTGCGATAAAGCAGATATGCAGAACCGGCTTTTTGGCGTGCTCTTTATTGAACAAGTAGCCCTTACCACGCATTGCTTGGCGCACTGGCACGGTAAACTTACGACAGAACTTCAGCAGCTCTTTCGCTTCGTTAGTATCTGGAGTCTCAATGCGGATATCACCACAACGAGGGAAGTCTTCCACCTCATCGAGTGCAGCCAATAGTGGAGAAATGCGATCGTCCGATGGCAAAGCTTCAAGCTCACTCGCAATCGCAAACATTTGACGAGCGAAGATAAGCGATTGGAAATCGATATCGCGGATAAGTCTGTCCGCATCACCGTCTTGGTAACACTCGAAAATCACGTAGCCTGAGTTATTTTTGACTCGCGGGAAGCCGAATACCTCTAGGGCTGTCGCTTTGTCTTGAATTTCGCCTGCACACTCTTTCTCGAATCCAGAGCGGCAATAAAGCATTACCTGTTTCACTGATTGACTCCATCTTTGTTTGTTTCGTCAGTCATCTGATATCCAGCATAAGCAAGGAATCCCCAACCTACCATAAACATCACCCCGCCCAGTGGAGTAATGGGACCAAACCACTTCACTCCTGTTAGCGCAAGGGCGTATAGACTACCGCTAAAGAAAAGGATGCCGATGATAAAGCAAATTGCTGCACGATGAAATGCCTTTTGCGCTTTCTCTGCTCGGCTATGTAATGCAAAAAGCGCACATAACAACAGTGCTAGGGTATGGATAAACTGATAGGTCACACCCGTTTCAAAAACACCCAGAAGATACGGCGATAGCATGCTTTTAAGGCCATGAGCAGCAAACGCCCCCAGACCGACACTGAGAAGTCCCGATAGTGCAGCAATAATAATGAGTGTACAACTACGCACTGACCTCCTCCATGTCATTGATGCCCTTGATAAACAGCGCTAAGCGATCGGCAGCCATTTGGCGGTTTTGCGCTTCGGTGAAACCCGAGGATTTTCTTGGTTTAAAGCTATGGTCCCCATCGGCACAAAGCTCACTTCGACGTTATCTGAAAGAGTAAAATCGGCGAATTCTTCTTGCTTACCAAAGGTATCGCGCTCACCTTGTAAGATAAGACACGGCTTTTCCATCGACGCTAAATGGTCGCCTTTGAAGTTTTCAGGCTTGCCCGGCGGATGAAAAGGAAAACCTAGACAGGCAATTGACTTAACGAGTTCGTGTTCAGAAAGCAGTGACGCCATTCGTCCGCCCATCGACTTACCACCAATGACAATGGGCTTGCTGTTAGCAACATCTTCAATCACTTGCGTCATCGCCTCAAGCAACTTTGGTGCACGGTCTGGCGGGCGCTTTTTACCATCCTCTGCACGTTTCACCATGTAAGGGAAGTTGAACCTCACAACGCGAATACCCTTCGCTGCTAAACGAACAGCCATGTCCTGCATAAAGTCATGGTCCATACCCGCGCCCGCACCATGAGCAAATAAAAACAGCGGACCGTGCTCTGGTCCATTAATAATAAGATTACTCATCCAGCAATACCTCTTGCTCACTTTGTGCTTTGGCTAGCATCCAGTCTCTGAAGGTGGCGATACGCCCCATGTCGGCCTGTTTGTCATGGCACACCACATAGAACGCATTTTTACTGACTAAGACTTCATCAAATGGCGCAATCAATCGACCAGCATCCAATTCTGGCTGAGCGAGCACGTTATTCCCTAATGCAATGCCCTGGCCGTGAGCTGCAGCTTGAAGAACCATCGTGGAATGACTAAAAATCGGACCATGATTGACGTTCACACCATCAAGACTGTTTTGTTTAGCAAACTGCTTCCAGTCTTTACGAGACGTGTCATGAAGTAACGTGTGCTTCGATAAATCATCAAGCGTGTTGAGAGGTTTAGAGCCAAGCAGAAGCGCGGGTGAACACAGGGGAACCAAAAACTCTTGATACAGTTTGTCAGCACGCAACCCAGGCCAGTTGCCGCGTCCGTAGTAAATCGCAACGTCAACATCATCGGTTAACGACCCTTCATCCATATCTACCGCTTTAATGCGTACATCGATATCCGGCTCTTGCTCGTTAAAGTCGGCAAGGCGAGGAACCAGCCACTGAATCGCAAAGCTAGGTGGCAAACTGATGGTAAGAGCGCCCTTCTCACTGCGCTCAAGCACCTTATCGGTTGCTTCAGCCAAGGATGTAAAAATATCTTTGATATCAAGAAAGTAGCTTTGGCCTTCTTCGGTAAGTAACAAAGAGCGATTTCGACGGCGAAACAGCTTTAGACCTAAAAATTCTTCAAGCGCTTTGATCTGATGACTGACCGCCGCTTGAGTGACAAACAGCTCTTCCGCCGCTCGGGTAAAGCTCAAATGGCGCGCGGCGGCCTCAAAAACTTTGAGCGAATTGAGGGGAGGCAAACGTCTCGACATAACGACTCTCTAATGCATTAGTTTTTTTAATCTGAAACATTATAATTTGTCCATTGCCGAACAGCCAGAGAAATTCTATATTTCATCCCGCAAACGCGAGTCTGAACGGCTCGGTTCTCTCTAGAACCGATTGACTCTGCGCTTGCGATGTTGTGTTTGCAATCTCGATTTTCGAGTTAGGTAGAATTCTACCACCACACACTGGTTAGTTATCCCCTAGCTGATGTGTGTACTTCCTGTATTTTTGACCTGTCTGTCAAATTTTCTTACACCGCCTATTTGGCGGTGTTTTTTTATCTAAAATTTATGAATAAGTTTTAGATAAGCATTTCTACCAAACTGACCCATAAAAAAACGGCCACCCAAGGTGACCGCTTTCTACAGTTTTGTTAATAGCTGAGCTAATCGTTTATGTCAGATTAGACTTACAGACCAGCATCAGCAAATACTTGATTAACAATCTCTTGTGCTTCTGCTTCAATCTGTTTTAGGTGCTCATCACCCTTAAAGCTTTCGCAGTAGATTTTGTAGATATCTTCTGTGCCCGATGGACGTGCAGCAAACCAACCATTTGCTGTTGTTACTTTAAGGCCACCGATAGCCGCACCGTTACCTGGAGCGTGCGTTAGACGAGCAGTAATGGCATCACCTGCCAATGTTTCCGCCGATACCATTTCTGGTGATAGCTTCTTAAGCACGTTCTTCTGCTCTGTATTTGCAACTGCTTGGATACGGTTGTACTTAGACTCACCGTGCTTAGCTGCCAGCTCTTCATAATACTGCTGTGGGTTCTTACCCGTTACCGCGGTAATTTCTGCAGCTAGCAGACAAAGGATGATGCCATCTTTGTCCGTAGACCAAGGCGTGCCGTCTTTGCGAAGGAAAGAAGCACCCGCACTCTCTTCACCACCAAAGCCGAACTCACCGTTGTAAAGGCCATCAACAAACCATTTGAAGCCAACTGGTACTTCACATAGTGTGCGGCCAAGGTCTGCAACAACACGGTCGATAAGCGCGCTCGATACCAGCGTTTTGCCCACAGCCACATCAGCACGCCATTCGTTGCGGTGACGGTATAGGTAGTCGATACATACAGCTAGGTAGTGGTTCGGATTCATGAGACCTTTTGGTGTAACGATACCGTGACGATCGTAATCTGGGTCATTACCAAATGCCAAATCATAGTCATCTTTAAGTGCTAGAAGACCTGCCATTGCATATGGCGATGAGCAGTCCATACGAACCACGCCATCTTTATCAAGCGACATAAACTGGAACGATGGGTCAACGGCTTCGCTTACCAAAGTTAGATCTAAGTTGTACGCAGCTCCAATTTGACGCCAGTAGTCGATGCCTGAACCACCTAATGGATCCACACCAATCTTAAGGCCTGCTTTTTGAATCGCTTCCATATCGATAACGTTGACGAGTTCATCGATATACGGCTTGACCAAATCACGCTCTTCAAACAGATCGTCTGCCTTCGCAACCGCGATAGGCAGACGCTTCACGTCTTTCATCTCGTTGCTGATGATTTCGTTAGCACGATCTTCAATCGCTTGAGTCAGCTCTGCTTCAGCAGGGCCGCCATGAGTTGGGTTGTATTTAATACCACCATCTTGCGGTGGGTTGTGCGAAGGCGTGATCACAATACCATCGGCTTTTTTATCGCTTACCAG
This sequence comes from Vibrio maritimus, assembly GCA_000755425.1. GTDB lineage: Bacteria > Pseudomonadota > Gammaproteobacteria > Enterobacterales > Vibrionaceae > Vibrio > Vibrio maritimus_A. Next base: position 380,458 of record BBMT01000002.1, on the reverse strand, counting down.
GTTGTGCGTTAAGATCGCATGAGAAATACCCGGCGTTGGCGTGTAACCATTGTCTGCCTGAGCAATAACATGAACACCATTCGCAACCAGTACTTCAACCACAGTCGCAAATGCTGGCTCAGATAAGGCGTGGGTATCTTTACCTACAAACAGTGGACCTGTCGTGCCTTTCTCAGCACGCACTTCTGCTACCGCTTGTGCAATAGCAAGAATGTGGTTTTCGTTAAACGTTGCTTTATCCGCACTGCCGCGGTGACCAGAAGTGCCGAACTGAACACTTTGTGCCGTGTTGCCCGCTTCAGGTTGAATTAGAAAATAATTGGATACTAGCGCTGGAATGTTATGAAGGTCTTGTTGTAAAGCCTTCTGGCCCGCGCGTGGGTGTATAGCCATAACTGACGTCCTTTCAAAATTAAGCTTAAAAATACAAAAAACCTCATAATACTCGTTTAAGTTTGAACATTATGAGGTTTAAATCGAAATCTTAGATAGAAGCCGTGACTTTCTCGATGAGCTCTGCGGGGAACTCCATCATGGTCATCACCTGTTCGACCATCTGCCTCTTGCGGCTAGTATTGGTGTTGGTAATCACCCAAAACGGCGTATTCGGAATAGCTTTTGGCTTGGTGGTATTACCGCTCTCTAGTAGCGTCGCTTCATTGTTTGCGAAGTAGACACGCTTGCGGCCTTTTACTTGTGTCGCCTCAGAAAAACTTTCTGGGTTTAAGCGATGCAGCGTCGATAGCACCAGCATAAAGCGATCAATGGCTTTTTTCAGTCCAGCAAACTCGTCAGAAATCAGTAGAGAGCGCATCTCTTTTACTGAATCAACAGCTTCTGCCTTTGGTGCCTGTTTACTCACGACAATCGTCTTAGCGGCAGCGGGTCTCTGTTCCGTCTCGGCTGCATCTACCTTTAATAAACGTCGTAAGATATCTGAAGCACTTTCGCCAATGTGGTGGGTCTGGCTTGCAATGTAACGGTATAGATCCTCATCAACCTCAATTGTTTTCATTCGCTTTTCACAATCTCTATGTTTAAACTCTGGATGATTATAACGAGTTCCGCGATGAACCTCCACGTTAAACACATCACGAATAACAGAAAATGTCAGCTTTATTAAACTACAAAAGAGAAGGTCAAGGTACGCCAGTCGTTCTAATCCATGGACTGTTTGGTGACCTGAATAATCTTGCGTGCTCGCCAGAGAATTGAAACAGGATCATGATGTCATTAGTGTCGATCTACGAAACCACGGCCGTTCATTTCATAGTGACGACCATGATTACGCATTAATGGCGAGTGATATCATCACGTTACTAAAAGAGCTCAAAGTCGAAAAACCTATCATTATCGGTCACTCAATGGGCGGTAAAGTCGCCATGAGGCTGTGTGATTTTGATTATCCTCTTGAGAAGCTTGTGGTGATGGACATGTCCCCCGTCAAATACACCACCCGCCGCCACGATAATGTACTCGCAGGTCTCAATGCCGTCTGCCAACAAGCTCCGAAGACTCGCGCCGAAGCCATGGAAGTCATGAGCGAACACATTGAAATAGACGGTGTACGTCAGTTCTTGGGCAAGTCACTATTTAATTCGGGTGAGCACATGGGGTGGCGCTTTAACCTCGAGGGGTTGGAGAAAAATTACTGGAACATTTTAGACTGGCAGCCAATCAATAAAACCGACACTCCAGTTTTGTTTCTCAAAGGTGCGGATTCCGATTACCTTCAAGCCGATCACCAAGCAAAAATCCAACAACAGTTTGCGCAGGTTAAGGTACATATTGTCGCCAACACCGGGCACTGGCTGCACGCTGAAAAGCCCAACGAAGTGCTGCGTGCGATACGCAAATTCATTTAATTTGACCTGTATCGTAAGCAGGTTGATTTCCATGGATTAACTTTACTGAGTAACAATGGTATAGTTCCGCGCAAGCATATTGGCACAAAGGAATACCATGCTTTACGACTATATAGATAAACTCGAGTCCATTGGTTTGGATCTGTTGTTTGCGTCGATCTTTTTTCTGATCGGCATGGCAATCAAAGATGTACTAAAACAAGGCAATGTCCCGGTGTTTGGTCGACGTATTGTGTGGCTTGTGCTGTTCTTAGGCTGTGCAGGTTTTGTCGCGAAAGGCATTATTCAGCTAAGCTGGGAAGGTACAGGACTAGGCTAATTACCTCCATTCCCGAGTCCAACGAAGACAGATAAAAAGGTACTGAATTTATGGCAAGTGTAGGTCTATTCTTTGGTAGCGATACTGGCAACACAGAAGCTATTGCAAAGATGATCCAAAAACAATTGGGTAAACAGCTCGTTCACGTTCAAGACATTGCTAAAAGCAGCAAAGAAGACATCGATAACTTCGATCTGCTTCTACTTGGCATCCCAACTTGGTACTACGGCGAAGCGCAAGCAGATTGGGATGACTTCTTCCCAGAACTTGAAGGCATCGATTTCTCAACTAAGCTAGTGGCTATCTTTGGCTGTGGCGACCAAGAAGATTACGCTGAGTACTTCTGTGATGCGATGGGTACAGTGCGTGACATCGTTGAAGCGAAAGGCGGCACTATCATTGGTTATACGCCAACTGAAGGTTACGAGTTTGAAGCGTCTAAAGCGCTAGTTGAAGGCGATGAATCTCAATTCGTTGGTCTATGTATCGATGAAGATCGCCAGCCAGAGCTTACTGACGAGCGCGTAACAAACTGGACTAAGCAGATTTACGAAGAGATGTGCCTAGCTGAGCTAGAAGACTAATCTCTACGCTTTAAAAAACCTCCTAACGGAGGTTTTTTGTATCTGAATATGGCAACAACAAACCTTACTTCTAGGCATTAACCGACTCTGATTCCACATCACGGAACTGCGCCTTTTTACGAATATAGAGCTTACGCTGGATCGTTGAAACTACCTCTCCTTTGTCGTTCTGAATATGAGTCACAAACTCAGGAAAACACTTTTCACCGGTCTGAGTGCTCTTTAATATCTCATCGAGCATATCTTGGCTGATAACAAACTCTGCTCGCAAATCAGAGAACCCTGGCTTAATGAAGTCTATGCTCGCTTCCTTATCCCATACATAATACTGCTCACGTAAAATTCCCATTAACATCAATGAGTAAATAGGATCCGTCATCGCAAATATGCTGCCACCAAACTGAGATCGATTGGCATTTTTGTTCCACCAACGCAATTTCAAGCGCACTTTAACACTGCGAAAATCATCACTGATTTCCTCGATACGGATACCCGCTCCCCAGAACGGCGGCCAGATGTTTAGCGCGAACTTAACGTACTTAGGTTTATATATTTTGGCGAGTCGTTTATCCATCTGATTCATCCATTACTGCAAGTCCATTAAATGTAAACAGATTGTAACTGGTCAGATGTGTTTGTAAAGTGACACAGTTCCACTTCTATGTTAATAGTTAGTAACCCTTTGAACTTCACGGTTTATTGTTACGCGCTAGTACCCTATAATGGTCAAATACATGAAATCTGTTTATTGCTGCAGATCATCACAGGAAAGTTTATGTCAGACAATAACAAGGCACTTAAAGACGCGGGACTGAAAGTCACGTTGCCGAGACTAAAAATTTTAGAAGTACTGCAGAAGCCAGAGTACCAACACATTAGCGCAGAAGACTTGTATAAAAAGCTTATCGACCTTGGTGAAGAGATCGGTCTAGCAACAGTTTATCGCGTACTTAACCAATTTGATGATGCTGGTATTGTCACTCGCCACCACTTTGAAGGCGGCAAATCAGTATTCGAACTATCAACTCAACACCACCACGACCATCTAGTGTGTCTAGACTGTGGCGAAGTAATTGAGTTCTCTGATGACCTTATCGAAACGCGTCAGAAAGAAATCGCAGCGAAATACAATATCGAGCTGACTAACCACAGCTTGTACCTTTACGGTAAGTGTATTGGTGGTGCGTGTAAGACTGACCCTAAGGCGCATAAGCCTAAGTAAGTCTTTGTTTAGATATGAAAAAACCAGCCTCGTGGCTGTTTTTGTGGGTTGGGTTTGGTGTGCGCTGTTTCTACCCCTCCTAGCCTCCCCTTATAAAGGGGAGGAACTACTGGCTAGCTCCTATCGTCGCATCGCCTCAAATTATATCAGCGATGCGCAGCGAGCCTGTTGTTCTCCCCCTTTATAAGGGGGAGCTAGAGGGGGTAAGCTCTACCAGCTCTTAAACCTACTTCCCTTCAATCTTCGCCCAAGTATCACGAAGACCAACCGTACGGTTGAACACCAAAGACTCAGCAGTAGAGTCTTTAGAGTCCGCACAGAAGTAACCCATACGCTCAAACTGGTAACCTTGCTCGGCTTTCGCTGCCGCTAGGCTTGGCTCAACGAAACCGTTGATCACAACCAGTGAATCAGTTGATGGTTTCAGCAAAGTTATCTGCTGCAGCCGGATTTGCTACCGTAAACAGGCGATCGTATTGACGAATCTCTGCAGGAAGACCTTTGTCCGCTGATACCCAGTGGATAACACCCTTCACTTTACGGCCGTCTGCTGGGTTCTTACCTAGCGTTTCTGGGTCGTAGCTACAGAAGATAGTCGTGATATTGCCCGCGTCGTCTTTCTCGATACGCTCAGCTTTGATCACATACGCGCCACGTAGACGAACTTCTTTACCTAGCACCAAACGCTTGTACTTCTTGTTCGCTTCTTCGCGGAAGTCTTCGCGTTCAATCCAAACTTCACGAGTAAATGGTACTTCACGAGTGCCCATTTCTTCTTTGTTTGGATGGTTCGCAAGCGTTAGCGTCTCACCTTCGCCTTCGTAGTTCTCGATAACAATCTTAACAGGATCAAGAACTGCCATGCACGAGGTGCGTTCTCGTTTAGGTCATCACGAATGCAAGATTCTAGTGAACCAAATTCGATCATGTTCTCTTGTTTAGTGACACCGATACGCTTACAGAATTCACGAATAGATGCAGGCGTGAAGCCACGGCGACGCAGACCAGAGATCGTCGGCATGCGTGGGTCATCCCAACCGTGAACCAATTTCTCAGTCACAAGTTGGTTTAGCTTACGCTTAGACATCACTGTGTATTCAAGATTGAGTCGGCTGAACTCGTACTGACGAGGCTGACAATCGATAGTGATGTTCTCAAGAACCCAATCGTATAGACGACGGTTATCTTGGAACTCAAGTGTACATAGTGAGTGCGTAATACCTTCTAGCGCATCTGAAATACAGTGCGTGAAGTCATACATTGGTAGATGCACCACTTGTCACCTGTTTGATGGTGCTCAGCAAAACGAACACGGTATAGAACAGGATCGCGCATCACCATGAACGATGAGCCCATGTCGATTTTTGCACGTAGACATGCCGTACCTTCTTCAAAGCCGCCGTCACGCATTTTCTCAAATAGCGCTAGGTTTTCTTCTACTGGACGGTCACGGTAAGGACTTGGCTTACCTGGTGCGGTTAGCGTACCACGGTACTCGCGGATCTGCTCTGGACTTAGCTCTTCAACGTACGCTAAGCCTTTGTTAATTAATTCAACCGCATACTCGTAAAGCTTGTCGAAGTAGTTTGATGAATAACATACTTCACCAGACCAATCGAAGCCCAACCAGCTTACATCATTCTTAATTGACTCAACGTATTCAACGTCTTCTTTTTCAGGGTTAGTATCATCAAAGCGCAAGTTGCACTGACCCTGGTAGTCCTGAGCAATACCGAAGTTCAAACAAATAGATTTCGCGTGACCGATGTGCAGGTAGCCATTCGGCTCCGGCGGGAAACGAGTATGCACGCTAGTATGCTTGCCATCCGCTAAATCTTTATCAATGATTTGGCGAATAAAGTTCGATGGACGAGCCTCAGCTTCACTCATCTATAACACCTCTATGTTTTAAGTATTGTCAGATATATAAACGCTAATGATCCACAATTCTTTGAGAAACCTCAACAAGAACTCGCATTTTCATTAGATTATTTTAGTACTGATTTATAGACAGGGGATTCGCAAGGTTCGGAAGGCATAAAAAAAGCCTCTCGGGGGAGAGGCTTTGGTATGGAAATCAATGATTCAGAGAGTGATTATGGCAGTTTCACTTCTGATAGGTCTTCACCAGCGCCGATAGACTTCATTTCGCCAGCGATGATTTCTGCTAGAGGGCCAAGGATAACTTGTAGGTTGTTTTCACCTAGTTTAACGACACCTTTAGCACCCAGTTTCTTAAGAACCTTCTCGTCAGCAACAGAGCGGTCTTTAAGCGTTAGACGTAGACGTGTGATACAAGCATCGATAGACGTTAGGTTATCGTGACCACCTAGAGCTTTTAGGTATTGGCGAGCTAGGTCACCGTTTTTGCCTTCACCAGCTGCTACTTCTACTGCTTCTTCATCGTCTTCACGACCAGGCGACTTCAGGTTGAATGCGCGGATTGCGAAGCTGAATGTGAAGAAGTATAGAGCACCGAAACCAAGACCGATTAGTAGTAGTACGAATGGCTTAGTTGCTAGACCCCAGTTTAGTACGAAGTCGATTAGACCTGCTGAGAAGCCGAAGCCGTGTAGCGTACCGAACATGTTAGCAACCACTAGAGCAAGACCAGTAAATACTGCGTGCATTGCGTATAGAGCTGGAGCTAGGAATACGAACATGAATTCTAGTGGCTCTGTGATACCTGTTAGGAAAGAACAGAATGCTACTGAGAATAGTGCACCACCAACTTGGCTGCGTTTTTCAGCTGGAGCTGCTAGGTACATTGCTAGTGCAGCACCTGGTAGACCAAACATCATTACAGGGAAGAAGCCGTTCATGAATACGCCAGCGCCTTTGTCGCCGCCGAAGTAGCGGTGTAGGTCACCAGACTTAACTGTTTCAGTTACTTCTTTAACTGTTGCAGTGATTTCAGGCGTTACTGAGTTAGCGAATTCGAATGTGTGAGACTGACCAGCAACTAGAGTCTTAGCAAGAGCTGGGTCAACACAAAGCTGTTGTAGTGCAGGAAGTGCTTGACCAGCTGCTTGAGCGCCAGTAACTAGAACTTCTTGACATGTACCCATACCGAACCAGAAGTATGAGTTTAGTACGTGGTGTAGACCTACAGGGATAAGTGCACGGTTAAGTGTACCGTATACGAATTGGCCAACAGCGCCCGATGTAGATACTGCGTGTGCTAGTGCATCTAGGCCACCTTGGATTGAAGGCCAAACCACACCAGAGATCGCACCTGCTACTAGAGCAAACAGACCTGCATGATAGGTACAAGACGCTTACCAGAGAAGAATGCTAGCCACTCAGGTAGACGAGTCGCGTGGAACGCATTGTAGGAGTGACCTGCGATGATACCTGCGAAGATACCGCCGAAGAACGACATGTTTACGTCTGCGTTGATAGTTGTTGCTGTTGCCGTCAGTACGAAGTAAGCAACTGCACCAGCAAGACCTGCTGCACCGTTACCATCTTTAGAAAGACCAATCGCAATACCTAGACCAAAAAGAAGTGGCAATTGGCCGAAGATCGCACCACCAGCTTGTGCCATAAATGGAATGTCTAAAAGGTCGCCTTGACCCAAACGTAGTAGAAGCGCTGCAATTGGTAGCGTTGCGATAGGTAGCATCAATGCCTTACCTAGCTTCTGCGCATATCCTAGAATATTCACCTTAAGTTCCCCCTATAGGATTTGAATTTTTTGGACGACTTATTTTAGCCGTTCAATTTAGTCCTATTCAGTGTATGGAATTAAATTCGCCCCGCAAATTAAAACCTTATCAATTGTGATCCTAATCACCAGTTTTTGCCAAAATACAGGCTTTTTGCTAGCGAGATCATAAAACTTATTTTATCATACGAAAAAATAGCCAAATCTAAGTAGGATTCTGGCCATGAGAGTTGCAAACACAAGCAGTTAAGTTGCGATATAAATCAAGTTTTATACCGTATTGAAGCGCTAAAAAAAGACAATAACTCTCGTGTAATCATTAAGTTACTTTGATTACTTTAACTATTTACAACTTGCTGACTAAAAAATTTGTTTCGTTACTAAGAGCTAGAAATCAAGTAAAATCAATGTGATTCAAGCACTGCGTCGTAACGGGCTAGAGAGAATACAACACAAGGATTCACTAACTATGTATGCATTAACGAACGGTAAGGTCTTCACAGGTACTGATGTTCTGACCAATCATGCGGTGATCATTGATGGCGACACCATCCAATCTATCGTCCACGAATCAGAGCTGTCGGCCTCTATTGAGCGTATCGACCTTAACGGTGCGAACCTAAGCCCAGGTTTCATCGATCTACAGCTCAACGGATGTGGTGGTGTGATGTTCAATGACGAGATCACAGCAGAAACCATTCATATCATGCATAGAGCCAACCTAAAGTCTGGCTGTACTAGCTTCCTACCAACGCTTATCACGTCTTCTGATGAGAACATGCGTCAAGCTCTATCTGCAGCGCGCGACTACCACAATCAATATCAAAATCACTCTCTAGGTCTACACCTTGAAGGTCCGTACCTAAACGTCGCGAAAAAAGGTATCCATAGCCCAGATTTCATCCGCCAATCTGATGAAGCGATGATTGATTTGATCTGTGAACACCGTGATTTGGTAGCCAAAGTAACATTGGCACCAGAGCAGAATGCACCTGAGCATATCCAGAAGCTTCGTGATGCAGGCATTGTTGTGTCGATTGGTCACACTAACGCGACTTACGAAGAAGCACGTAGAGGTTTCGACTCTGGTATTACATTCGCCACTCACCTATTCAATGCGATGACACCAATGACAGGTCGTGAACCAGGTGTTGTTGGTGCGATTTACGATACACCTGATGTATATGCAGGCATCATTGCCGACGGTTTCCACGTTGACTACGCAAATATTCGCATCGCGCATAAAGTGAAGGGTGAAAAGCTCGTATTAGTGACGGATGCCACAGCTCCGGCGGGTGCTGACATGGAATACTTTATTTTTGTCGGTAAGAAAGTATATTACAAAGATGGTAAGTGCGTAGATGAAAACGGCACCCTAGGTGGCAGTGCACTGACCATGATAGAAGCGGTTCAAAATACAGTTGAACACGCTGGTATCGCTTTGGACGAAGCTCTTCGCATGGCAACGCTCTATCCAGCAAAAGCCATGGGCATAGATAACAAACTTGGTCGTATCAGAAAAGGCATGGTGGCTAACCTGACTGTATTTGATAGAGACTTCAACGTTCAAGGCACGGTTGTTAACGGACAATACGAGCAAAATTAAGCATGAATGGCGGACAAATAGGTAACGTAGATTTAGTAAAACAACTCAATAGCGCAGCGGTTTACCGTTTGATAGACCAACAAGGGCCTATCTCGCGCATTCAGGTTGCAGATGTCAGCCAGCTGGCACCTGCCAGCGTTACCAAAATTACCCGTCAATTGCTCGAGCGCGGCCTCATTAAAGAGGTCGCTCAACAAGCTTCGACCGGTGGCCGTCGCGCCATCTCCCTCACAACTGCAGTGGAGCCTTTCCACTCAGTCGCCGTCCGTTTGGGGCGTGACTACATCTCGTTTTCTTTGTACGACCTAGGTGGCAAAGAGCTCGCATTTTCTCATAAAGAACTTTACTACTCTGACCAAAACGAGCTAAGCGAAGGCTTAATTATTGAGCTGCGTGAATTCCTAAAAGAGCACAGCCCTAAAATCGAGCAGTTGATTGCTATTGGCGTTACTCTACCTGGCTTGGTTAACCCAACTACAGGTGTAGTCGAGTATGTACCAAACACGGACATCGATAAACTTGAGCTCGCGGATCTAGTCAAACAGCATTTTAAAGTCGAGTGTTTCGTTGGTAACGATGTGCGTGGACTTGCTCTAGCCGAACATTATTTTGGTGCAAGCCGCGATTGCCAAGACTCTATTCTTGTCAGTGTGCACCGTGTACCGGCGCAGGTATTATCGTTAACGGCCAAGTATTCCTAGGCCACAACCGCAACGTCGGTGAGATTGGCCACATCCAAATCGATCCACTCGGTGAGCAATGTCAGTGTGGCAACTTTGGCTGCCTTGAGACCGTTGCATCGAACCCTGCTATCGTTAAACGCGTGCGCACACTCATCGACCAAGGTTACGAGTCCACACTTGCACTCAAAGAGCACATCACAATTGAAGATGTCTGCTCACACGCTCTCAATGGTGACGAACTGGCGAAACAAAGCCTGGTTCGCGTGGGTAACCAATTAGGTAAAGCCATTGCCATCACAATTAACCTGTTCAATCCTCAAAAAGTGATCATTGCTGGTGATATCACTATGGCGAAAGATATCGTATTCCCAGCGATTCGTCGCAACGTCGAAAACCAATCTCTGACTACATTCCACACCGACCTTCCGATTGTGGCGTCTGAAATTGATAAGCAGCCAACGATGGGTGCATTTGCAATGATTAAGCGAGCTATGCTTAACGGCGTTTTGTTACAAAAACTCCTTGAAGATTGAACAAATGTTGCGAAATAACTCAGCACGCTGAAGATAATTTCGAGTAGAATATAGACCGCACAATCGTGCGGTCTTTTTTATCGTGGATAGTTAATAAAAATATATGGAATTAGTTCTCATCACTGTCGCCTTCGTCGCAGGCTTTCTCGCACTCAAATGTCAGCTTCCCCCTTTGGTGGGCTTTCTGCTCGCCGGTTTCCTTTTGCATGACTTTGGCTTTGAGTCGACTCCCACTATTACTACTCTTGCCGATCTTGGTGTGACACTGCTGCTGTTTACCATCGGTTTGAAGCTCGATATTAAGACCTTACTGTCCAAAGAGATTTGGGCAGGCGCTACGGTACACAATCTGCTTTCTACGTTACTGTTCGCTCTTTTATTACTAGGGCTTAAGTTCTTGGGTGTAACGAGTCTCGCCAGTCTAGAGATCGACCAGCTCATTCTGCTGGGCTTTGCCCTATCCTTCTCTAGCACTGTATTTGCCGTCAAAACCTTGCAAGAAAAGGGTGAGATGAACGCCACTTACGGCACGCTCGCTATCGGTATCTTGGTTATGCAAGATATCTTCGCGGTGATTTTCTTAACCGCATCCACTGGAAAATTCCCTGAGTGGTATGCCATTGCGCTGTTTGGTCTACCACTGCTACGTCCACTGATGTTTAAGTTTCTTGATAAAGCCGGCCACGGAGAAATGCTAGTACTAAGCGGCATTTTCTTTGCGCTCGTCATGGGAGCGGGTCTATTCGAACTTGTGGGGATGAAGCCAGATTTAGGTGCGCTAATCCTTGGAATGCTACTTGCTTCACATCGTAAAGCTTCTGAACTCTCAAAGTCTCTATTCAACTTAAAAGAGCTCTTCCTCGTTTGCTTCTTCCTAAACATTGGTTTAGCCGATGAACCCACCATGCAAGGCTTTATTCTTGGTGCGTTACTAGTGTTATTGCTGCCACTTAAGGGCATACTCTATTTCGTTGTCATCAACGCGTTTAAATTCCGCGTTCGTACCTGCCTTCTTACCACGCTCACACTATTCAACTTCAGTGAGTTTGGCCTGATTGTTGGCGGTCTTGCTTTCAAGCTTGGCTGGATCTCGGGAGACATTTTAGTCGCACTCGCCATTGCAGTGTCACTGTCGTTTATCATCTCAGCACCACTGAACCGTGTTGGTCACGCCATTTATCTGCGCAGCGCTAAATGGCTCAAAGAACAGGCGGCCGAAAAAATTAACACCCGTGACCAGTTTATCAACCTGGTGAAGCTCAAGTGTTGATTTTAGGAATGGGACGTATTGGTAGTGGCGCCTACGATGAACTATTCGAGCGTTATGGCAAAGTGTGTCTTGGCGTAGAGGTTCGTGAAGAGGCAGCTAAGCAGCATCAACAAGAAGGTCGAAATGTCATTGCTGGCGATGCTACCGACCTGATTTTTGGGAGCGCATCTTAGATACCGCTCATGTAAACTGGTTCTACTCGCCATGCCACATCACCAAGGGAACCAAACAGCCCTTGAACTGCTGCAGGCTAAGCAATTTAAGGGGCAGGTTGCCGCGATTGCCGCTTATCCAGACCAACTGGCTGAACTCGAAGAAATGGGCGTAAGCGCAGCATTTAACATATACAGCGAAGCCGGCAGTGGTTTTGCTCGCCACGTATGTGAACAGTTGCAACCTAACCTTAAATAATCGCCCTTAGTCAGCCACTTTTCGTGGCTGATTTTTCCTATTTTGGCCAAAAAATAGCCCAAGATAGAAAATATCCACCATAACTGGCTTTTAGGTGAATTATTTTTAAAAAGACTCCACTTTTATTTTATTTTTCATTCCTCACGGTTGCTTTTTTTTGAGCAGATGGCAAATTGAACTCAACAGCGTTAAATTTCATCTAAAAGGAAGTTGTATGTGTTCAGTATTTGGTATTCTAGACATTAAAAGCGATGCCGCAGCCCTGCGTCCAGTGGCTCTTGAAATGTCTAAGAAACTTCGTCACCGTGGCCCAGATTGGTCCGGTATCTACGCCTCAGATAAAGCGATTCTAGCGCACGAGCGTCTAGCGATTGTTGGTCTAAACAGTGGTGCTCAACCTCTGTATAGCCAAGATAAAAAACACATCCTTGCTGTTAACGGTGAAATCTATAACCACAAAGAAATTCGTGCACGCTATGAAGGAAAGTACGAGTTCCAAACCGACTCTGACTGCGAAGTTATCCTGGCGCTATACCAAGACATGGGTGCGGATCTTCTTGAAGAGCTAAACGGTATCTTTGCCTTCGTACTTTACGATGAAGAGAAGGATGAGTACCTAGTAGGCCGTGACCATATTGGTATCATCCCGCTTTACCAAGGCTACGATGAGCACGGCAACTACTACGTGGCATCAGAAATGAAAGCCCTAGTCCCTGTTTGTAAGACCATCAGCGAGTTCCCTCCTGGTTGTTTCTACGGTTCAAAAGATGCAGAACCTCAGCGCTACTATATCCGTGACTGGAACGAATACGCCGCAGTACAAGGCAACACCACCAGTAAAGAAGAGCTTACTGAAGCGCTTGAAGCGGCGGTAAAACGCCAGCTTATGACTGACGTACCTTACGGTGTTCTACTCTCTGGCGGTCTAGATTCGTCTATCACTTCAGCGGTGGCTAAACGTTTTGCAGCTATGCGTATTGAAGATGATGAGCAATCTGCAGCATGGTGGCCACAGCTTCATTCATTTGCGGTTGGCTAGAAGGTGCACCAGATTTGAAAGCGGCTCGTGAAGTGGCTGACCAAATCGGCACCGTACACCACGAGATGACCTACACCATTCAAGAAGGTTTGGATGCGATCCGTGATGTTATCTATCACATCGAAACATACGACGTGACGACAATCCGCGCATCCACACCAATGTTCCTAATGGGTCGCAAGATCAAAGCAATGGGTATCAAGATGGTACTGTCTGGCGAAGGTGCTGATGAAATCTTCGGTGGTTACCTCTACTTCCACAAAGCGCCAAACGCGAAAGAGTTCCATGAAGAGACGGTTCGTAAACTGCTAGCCCTTAACATGTTTGACTGTGCTCGTGCTAACAAATCTCTAGCAGCTTGGGGTGTTGAAGGTCGCGTGCCATTCCTAGACAAAGAGTTTATCGATGTAGCGATGCGTCTAAACCCAGAAGACAAGATGTGTGGCAACGGTAAGATGGAAAAACACATCCTGCGTGAGTGTTTTGAGCACTACCTACCAGAGTCTATCGCATGGCGTCAGAAAGAGCAGTTCTCAGACGGCGTAGGCTATAGCTGGATTGATACACTAAAAGAAGTGGCAGAAGCTAAAATCACTGACCAGCAAATGGAAACAGCAGCATTCCGCTTCCCATACAACACGCCGACAACAAAAGAAGGTTACGCATACCGTGAAATCTTTGAAGAGTTGTTCCCACTAGAGTCAGCGGCGAAATGTGTTCCGGGTGGTCCATCGGTTGCTTGTTCTTCAGCGAAAGCCATTGAATGGGATGAGTCATTCCAAAACTGTGTCGACCCATCAGGCCGCGCGGTACAAACGGTTCATAATGACGCTTACTAATCGCTAGACACAAAAAAACCAGCCTCGGCTGGTTTTTTGTGTCTGCAGCTTACCCCGGATGCCATCCACCCTTGGCGTCACGAGCATTTTCCCAAAATAGAAAACATACATGGCAAACGCCAGCGTCCAGAGACCCGCACTGACATCGATAAGAATAAACATATGCTCTGGCCATAGGGCTACACCAACACTGCGTATCACTGCCGCTGCAATCACGGCAACAAAAGCAATCGACATATTCGGACCTTTATATATCGCTCGCCCTGTGTGCCCCATTGTCACTCGGCTTATCATCGCAAGCACTACACCACCCAAAGCACCAACCGCAAAGAGATGTAACATCGCGTGAGATGCAAACGCGTTGGAGAGCAACCCGCGACTTAACAAGCTTAACGGCAAACAGAGATAAGTCAGCATCAATGACCACACTAGCGGCTCAGAAAGAGTCAACCAAGGTTTCCATCGAGCCCAACGAGCCAACTGGGCGACACCAGCGACAAGCATCAACGGTTGACCCAACGTCGCAAAAGAAAGTGGGAAAAAGCTCAATACAAACAGTGCCAGCAAAGGCAAGGTTGCCGCCCACTCCAACCACGCGACAGGCTGAGGCTTGTCATACTGAAAACGGCGAGCAGCAAAAAATGGAATCACTCGACCGCCCATTATCGACAGCAATAAGGTAAACCACCACAACATGGCTTGCCATACTGCGCTTGAGCTAAACGGAGGCATGCCTTTAATCGTTGCGTAACTGGCAAAGTTAGCAAAAATAGCCAACATAAACAGCGGAACAAAAAACAGGTTACGCCAACCTTTTGCTCGATAGACTCTAAAGCCGACTTCATAGGCCACCAATGCAATGAATAGTGATTCAATCGATGAGATTAGCACAGAGGCGTTGGCGTCCAAAACAGCACCCTAGTTATCGTCCAAAGTGCCACCAATAACAGCAGTCGGTAGTGTTTGGTACCATTTACACCGGTCCAGGTCTGCACAGCAGTTAGCACAAAACCAACCACAATCGCCATCGAAAAACCAAAAATCATTTCATGAGCATGCCACCATAAGGCTGGCACCGCCAATACGCTCGGCTGGCCATGCTGGAACATCACGACCCAAGCAACAACTGCAAATACTGCGTAGATGCTTCCTAATAAGAAAAAAGGACGAAATCCTAAACGAAGCCAAGCAGGAATGGCCTCTTCTGCCTTTTTATCAACGATGTTAATCATACCAATTACTCAATAAATCTAATCTTGTTGACCAAAGCACAAAATGTACCAATTTAAAAAACTATAATTATCAATCAAGTAAACAATAATAAGCCACAAAAAGAGTCTAATTGACACATATACAATTCATGTCATTTTGACTGCATGAATTTAATATGACTTGACCAAACCCGCCGACACTATTAGAACCTCACCGGCGTACGCTTTTGGTGGAACAAAAGTCGCTCTTTCACAGGCAATAATTTCAAACTCAGTTTTTGCTGTGATTATTGTATTGTGTTTATAGCCATTGAGAGTAAACTTGCCGCCCATTTAACCAAAACCCCAACAATACTAGGTGAAAACAATGTCGAACCGTGCTTCAGCGCTCAGTAATAGAATGAACATCGTTGCGCTGACGTGGCCTATTTTTATCGAGGTGTTACTGCGAACTGCCCTCAATACCACCGACGTATTCATGCTAAGTGGCTACTCAGATCAAGCGGTGTCTGCTGTTGGTGTGATCACTCAGATCAGCTTCTTCCTCATTGTGATCTCAATGATGGTCAGCAGTGGTACTGGGATCTTGATCGCTCAATACAATGGTGCCTCTAAATTCGCAGAGGCGGCACAAACAGGTGTCGCCAGTATTCTGCTGGCACTTGTTGTGGGTTTTGGATTGAGTTTAGCGCTATTTTTAGGTGCCGAGCACTTTATTGCCTTATTTGGCTTAGAGCAGCAAGTTGCGGCCTTCGGTTATGACTATCTGATCATCAGTGGTTCGATGACCTTTAACGTGACGCTGGGTATTGTACTGACGACCATTCTTCGTAGTCATGGCTACTCTCGCTCACCTATGATGATCAACCTGATCGCTGGCGTGATTAACATCGCAGGTAACTACATCGCTCTGTATCAGCCTTTTGGATTGCCCGTCTTTGGCGTAAGCGGCGTTGCTACTGCCACAGTTGTGAGTCAAATCATTGGTACTTTGCTGATGATTGGCATGGTGCGAGCGAAAAAAATCGAGCTTCCATTTGCTACATGGCGCGATATTCCACGTCAGCTTTATAAGAAAATCATGAAAATTGGCGTAATGAACGCCGGCGAAGTGCTGTCTTATAACATGGCACAAATGGCGATTGTTTACTTCGTTGTGCAAATGGGCACAGCTTCACTGGCAGCATTTACTTACGCACAAAATATCACGCGAGTCTCGTTCGCTTTTGCCTTGGCACTCGGTCAGGCGGGACAAATTCAAACCAGCTACTTCATTGGTAAAGGTTGGGTTGATGATATTCTCCATCGCGTGCAAAAGTACTATCTCGTAGGCCTTGCCGCGTCGACCGGTATTGTCGTGAGCTTGTTTATCTTCCGCTATCCACTGATTGATCTGTTCACTCAAGACCCAGAGATCGTAACCTTGGTCGCCCTACTCATTGGTGGTTCTATTTTTGTTGAATCAGGCCGCGTTTCTAACTTAATTTTTATCGCGGCTCTCAAAGGCGCAGGCGATATCAAGTTTCCAGTTCAAATGGGTATTTTAAGCATGTGGGGCGTTGCCGTTATGTTCGCCTACCTGCTTGGTATTCACTGGGGCTACGGCATACTTGGCGCTTGGATAGCGATTGGTATGGATGAGTGGCTGCGAGGAATAGTGATGATCCGTCGCTGGCGCTCAAAAGTTTGGACACGATTTGCGTTAACCTAGCCCTATCAGACGTCTTAGACTTTCCAAAACAAAGCTCGTGCTGTCATGGCTCGAGCTACAAATTACTCTCTCGTATGGAACGCAGGATGGATTCATACAATGCTTCTTTGAGCACTTAGCCTTATCATTGAGCTGAGACTGCTTAGGCCAAATAAGGGAAATGTCAAAATCCGCCACTGGAACAGGAGGAGGCACGGCAGTAAGGTGCGATTGCATCAAACTAATTTGCGCCATTTTTTCTGGCACAATAGCAAACATCGCTCGACCACTAACAAGCCGACCAATCGTAAGGAAGTTACGTGATACCGCAGTGACTGCGCGACTAAGCCCAACGGCATCCAAATGCTTGTCCACATTACTTGAGAACGCGCCTTCAGGGCTAACTAAACAGTGAGGTAAAGAGACGAAGGTTTCGATGTCGACCTGTTCAATATTCACCATAGACTGATCATATATGCAGACATGTTTCTCGGTGTACAATTTTTGGCTTGCAAACTGTTCATCAAGTTCAGGAATACTACCAATGATCATGTCTAGGCTTTCCTGCTCGCTGAGATGCTTATAGCTGTTTCGATTCACGTTGACAAAGCTTACCCTTGAATAAGGCGCATCGGACAAAATGGCATCGTAAATCACTGGGCCGAAAATGAACTCGGCATAATCAGTCAAACCAATTTTACACACCCCTCGATACTCATTCGGTTCAAATTCACTGTTGGGCAGCACCTTATGCTCAACCAAATTAAGAATTTGTTCCACAGCAGGAAATAGCTCACTCGCTCGCTCTGTAGGCATCATTTGATGGCCTCTACGCTCAAATAGCCTGTCCCCGCACAGCTCACGCAGTTTTGCTAAGCTATGACTCATCGCAGACTGACTAACAAAGCATTTTTGCGCAGCGAGCGACACACTGCGTGTCTGATAAAGCCGATAAAATACGATCAGTAAGTTGAGATCTATACGTTTCCAGTCCAGCTTTTCTTGTCCCATTTCATTCATAGTAGGTATCAA
Source organism: Vibrio maritimus (assembly GCA_000755425.1). Classification (GTDB taxonomy): domain Bacteria; phylum Pseudomonadota; class Gammaproteobacteria; order Enterobacterales; family Vibrionaceae; genus Vibrio; species Vibrio maritimus_A. Next base: position 362,487 of record BBMT01000002.1, on the reverse strand, counting down.
AACTATCGATTTGAATCATTATATGTCAGGTTCTACTATCGGTACCAACTGAAAATTTGATTATCAATTGGGTTATATTGTGTCTACTCAACCTTCTACTGCGCACAATGATGCGCATGACCACAAGCAATCATCACTGTTTGCTATCTTCAAGATTTTCTTTGGCCTTGGCTGGGTAAGCTTTGGCGGGCCCGCAGCGCACATTGGCTATTTTCGAAATACTTTCGTTGAAAAGCTCGGTTGGCTGCGTGATGAAGACTATGCTCAGATCGTTGCTCTGAGTCAGTTCCTTCCCGGCCCAGGCTCAAGTCAGGTTGGTTTTGCCGTAGGTTATCAACGCGCCGGCCTTGGTGGGGGCATTATGGCCTTTTTGGGCTTTACCTTACCTTCCGTGATACTTATGTTGCTGTTAGCAATGCTCAGTAGCCAGCTCACTGAATCCAGCTATTTTCAAAATGTCGTACACGGCTTGAAGCTATTGGCTGTACTCGTAGTGGCCGATGCTGCATGGGGGATGTACAAGAACTTCTGCAAATCTCCGCTCACAGTCACTTTATGCATCGGTACAGCCGTTGCCCTACTACTATTTCAAAGCGTCGCAAGCCAGGTGTTGGTGCTCGTGATTGCTGCAGCTGTTGGGGTACGCTATCTCGCCAATGGCAATGGTACTAACGAGAAGCCAGTCTCTGCCACCCGTTCATTTTCATGGCTGCCACTTGCAAGCTTTTTTGTGTTGCTGTTCGCTCTTCCCCTTGTTGGTACATACTCATCATCGGTACAGTTATTTTCCGATTTCTACCAAGCCGGTAGTCTAGTATTTGGCGGCGGACATGTGGTTCTTCCATTGCTGCAAAATATAGTTGGCGATCAGCTTACGCAAGATGCATTTTTGACTGGCTACGCTGCCGCTCAAGCCGTCCCTGGTCCAATGTTTACCTTCGCTACCTATATCGGTTATGAGCTTATGCCGTCAGCGCCATTGCTCGGTGCCATCATTGCCACTCTTGGCGTTTTTGTACCTGGCTTTTTACTGCTTGTTGGTGTGCTAAAGAACTGGCAACAACTGGCTGCCATTCCTTCTGTCTCCGGTGCATTGGTGGGCGTCAATGCTGCTGTAGTGGGGCTATTGCTATCCGCTCTGTATCAACCAGTGTTTACTAGCGCTGTCATCACGCCGCTCGACCTATGCTGGGTACTATTAGGGGCATTATTAATGAAGCAGTTCAAGCTACCGATCGTTTGGATGGTCATCTACTTTTCTGCTGCCGGTTTCATAGCGCCAAGTGTTGCAAACTTAATCTAAATCAAAGTTATAGCGGATTGCTACTGTAATCACTCGCAACCTATTAAAAGCGTTTCTACACTAATTATGGGGGGCAAATGCCCCCTGTGATACTGACAATAAAAGGGTTAACAGCAATAAAAGACATTTAATGGCTCGATTCACCTAAGACATGCATGCTCAATCAGAGTACACACCACTCGATACGCCTCCATGACCAAAGGTGATAATCAGGAGGTGAGTTATGGATAGCACAAAACTGGGTCAATCTCTGCATGCGAACTCAAATGCCAGCACTATTGGAGAAGCGATTAAACACACCCATCGCGAAATCTCTCATCAAGCTCCTGACATAGTACGTTTGGCTTTTGCCAGTTACGACGATTTACGAGGTGCACTAAAAACTTTTGCGCATAGCACGGTTCTTGGCGATCCACTGCTTCATTACAGCGCACCAATTAACACACAATCCTCTCTTGGAAAAAGCATTACTCGCCAAAAAATACGAGTGCTCAATGATATTCCCTCAACAATAACCAGTGCCAGTAGCCATTCACATTGGCTGCTCGAACAAGGCTATCAATCGTCGCTAACACAACCTATTTTCGATGATGGCCAATTTCTTGGCATGCTGTTCTACGATGCTACTCAACCGCACTACTTTGATTCTGCAACCCGAGAAGAACTTGTCGCTCATTCAGAGCCACTGATTGAAGTAATTACTCATCAACGTCGCTGCGTCAACGCGATGACAGATCTGGGGCATGTAGTGAGACGCACCAACTTTGAACATCAAGATGAAAGCCTAGACCATGCCTATCGGGTTGGTCAGTTTGCCCAACTTATCGGTACCGAGCTTACCGAACTCTATCAGTTGGACGATGAAACATTGGATCATATTGTTCAATTTGCCCAGTTGCATGATATCGGAAAATACTCAGCTCTTGGCTCCTCTTCGCAAAGTCTTTGGCTCGAAGACTGGGGGAATCACTTGCAACTGACCGCTCAGATCCAGCATGGTTTAAACCTTGTTAATGATCTGGCGCGACAAATCCATGAACAGCAACACACTTGTGTACAATTACTGCGTGACATTATTCAATATCATCATGAATATTTGGATGGCAGCGGAGCCCCGCAAGGTTTGCGCCACGCTCATATACCAGTGTCTGCTCGCATTGTTACTGTTGCTAACATTTTTGATGCTCTAACAAGTCACCGCTATTACAGTGAATCCTGGTCATTAACTCACGCTCTGCTTGAACTCGAAAAAATGGTGGCTATGGGTAAGATTGATGGTAACTGCGTACAGGCTCTAAGAGCCCAGCAAGACGCAGTTAGGCTTGTGATGCAGTCTGTTCACGTACCTAGAGTTTGACGACAAATTGAGCGCAAGTAATCTCATCGCTTGCGCTCGATATTTGAGCGACCCCTTATAAAAAATCTGAGTTTTTACTCAAATTATGTGCTAAAGGCCTCATTTATCAGTTACTCCCTTCTTGCAGTCCCTAATCACAGTGACTAGTATTGTATTGTTAACAATCAATTAACATAACTACAACTATAAAATCTATCGTTCTACACGCAAACGGAGTTCAAGAATGATACTGCCTAATAACGAAACGACTACTTCTAGCTGTACGCTACCGCCGCCCAATGAAATGATCCTAAAGTGGGCGCACGAGAAACCGAACGAGGTTTATCTCAAACAAATCATCAATCGTGAGTTCGTAGAATTTACTTATGCCGACGTTGCTGATAAAGCATTGAGGCTCGTCAGTGCTCTACGAGCCTTGGAGTGCAGCCTGGTGATAAAGTCGCATTAATATCGAAAAACTGTGCTGAATGGTTCATCTGTGATTTAGCAATGATGCTCGGCGATTATGTCAGCGTGCCTATTTTCCCAACGGCCGGCTCTGACACCATTGAATACTGCTTAACACACAGTGAGAGTAAAGTACTTATCGCCGGTAAACTTGATGACCCAACAGCAACCAGTGAGGTCATCAGTGGAATGGATTCGCTCATCACCATTTCACTGCCTTACGATACCGCTCCAAGCTGCCAGCATAGCTTTACACAACTTGTAGGAGACCATCAGCCAAGTGAAGAGCGTCCAGTGCATTATGACGACAAACTGATGTCTTTGGTTTATACCTCTGGTACATCTGGTCTGCCAAAAGGGGCAATGCTCACTTATGGCGCGTTCAACTGGTCAGTGCAAAGATTGATTGATCACATCGGCATCGAAGCTAACGACCGCTTGTTCTCGTATCTGCCATTGGCTCATATTACAGAGCGGGTCTACATCTTCGGCTCATCAGTCATCGGTGGGGTACCAACTGCATTCCCAGAATCACTCGATACCTTTATCGAGGACGTAAAAATGCAGCGTCCAACGCTATTTATCTCAGTGCCACGGTTATGGAACTTGTTCCAACAACGAATCCAAGACAAGCTACCACAGAAAAAGCTCAACATCTTACTGAAGATCCCATTTGTAAATTCGCTCATCAAGAAGAAACTCGCCGATGGTTTAGGTTTAGACCAAGCTCGTGTATTAGGCTGTGGTTCAGCGCCTGTCTCACCAGCTCTTCTTGAGTGGTACCACAGTGTCGGCCTTAACATTACTGAGCTTGGGGGATGACCGAGTCGTTCGCCTACAGCACGATTAACCATCCATTCAGAGCCGACAAAATTGGTACCGTGGGCAATGGCGGACCAGGGATTGAACTGAAAATTGCCGATGATGACGAGATCATGGTGCGCAGTCAGGGTATGTTCTCCGGCTACTACAAAAATGACATTGCCACCCAGGAATCATTCGACAGCGACGGCTGGCTGCATACCGGTGATATTGGTGTTATCGATAGCGAAGGCTACTTAACCATTCGCGGTCGTAAAAAAGACACCTTTAAAACGGCAAAAGGTAAGTTTGTTGCTCCAGTACCTATTGAGAACAAACTCGCTGAATATAGTCGCGTAGAAATGATGTGTCTTATTGGCCTGGGTCTACCCGCTCCTATCTTGTTGGTCGTGCCTCATGATTTCCCTAACTTTGACCGTGAGCGCTACGCACGAACCGCAGAGCGTGTTATCAAGCGTATGAACCAGGAGCTTGAGTCACATGCGCAAATCAAGGGTGTATTAATGGTTAAAGAGCCGTGGAGCATTGAAAACGGCTTGCTAACGCCAACGCTCAAGATTAAACGCCACCTACTAGAGCAGAAGTACCACGAAGTTGGTCAGAACTGGCCAAAAGGTCAACTGGTGGTATGGGAAGAATAATCACTCTTTAATCCAAAATAGGCGACCTCAGGGTCGCCTATTTTATTTCCAGAAAGGCCTACGACTCTCTTGTTTCGCTTCATAGGGAGTGATTCCGATATCATCAAGCAGCCGATCTGACATCTCTGCAAGCGCCTTTCGAGTTTTGTAATTTCGATACCAAACACTAAGTACAGTTAAGATATTCTTTCTTAGTTGAAATCCATTGTTCTCTTGCTCTGCACATTCGAGCTTCGTAATTGTTCTGTCCATTTGTTTTTCCTCCGTCTTTTTCGTATAATTTTTGTGCACACAGAGAAGACTGACAAACGATCTATCCTGCCATTGAGTTAAGGAAAACTTAAGTGAAAGATAAACTCCCTCCACTTCAAGGCCTGTATTATTTCTATCAAGCCGCAAAGCTTGGCAGCTTTAAGGATGCAGCAGCAACGCTTTATGTCTCAGCAGCAGCAATCAGCCAACAGATACGCCAACTAGAAGAGCAGCTTGGTTGTGAGCTGTTTTATCGACAACACAGAAAGGTCATGCTCACGACCGAAGGACATTCGCTTTTTAAGGAGCTAAGTCAGGGCTTTGAACATATTCTTCGCGGCGTTCAGAGCATTCATAACGACGCAGAGCCCAACCGACTCTCTATCTCCACCCTGCCCTCGTTTGCTCAGCATTGGTTAGTGCCTAGAATTCAGAGCTTTCGTGAGCAGTACCAGAGCTTAGCCTACTACTTGAGCCCAATAATAAACTGGTGACTTTTCAAGATGACTCGGTGGATATCTGTATTCGCTATGGTGAGGGGCAATACCCTGATGTCGAGAGCCGACTTTTGATGGAGGATATTATCTATCCCGTATGCCACCCCTTGTATCAGGAGCAGCACAACATCCATACGATTCATGATCTGCATAAAGCCGACTTAATTGAAGATACCTGGCCTGATATGGACTGGAGCTTATGGCTTAACCATGTCGGTGCGCCGATTGGCACGCGAACGCTTCAGTATAATGGGGCTCATTTTGTTGTAGAGGGAGCTTTGTCTGTACAAGGGGTTGGATTGATTAAACACAGCCTCGCCTACAGGTACATCAAAGAAGGGACACTGGTTCGTATCGGCGACTTCGCGTTAAAACCCAGATTTTCATACTATGTGTGCGCACCTGCAAACCACTTCAATCGGCCTAAAATTAAAACCTTTTTAACTTGGCTTAACAAAGAAGTGGATGAGTTTAAGCGCTGTGATATGTCGCACCTCTCCGTTATCGAAACTGACTACGTTCTAAGGCCAAACTCACTGTAGAACCTTAAAATTAGGCGATAAAAAACCCGCCGAAAGGCGGGTTTTTACTATCTGAAGTCAAAGACCAATTACTTGTTGTCTTCTTTCGCTTTAGCGATAACTTCTTCAGCAACGTTTGCTGGACATGGTGCGTAGTGTTCGAACTCCATAGAGAACTGACCACGACCTGAAGTGATAGTACGTAGGTGACCGATGTAGCCAAACATTTCTGATAGAGGAACGTTAGCTTTAATACGAACACCAGTAGTACCAGCTTGCTGGTCTTTGATCATACCACGACGACGGTTAAGGTCACCGATTACGTCACCAACGTGATCTTCTGGAGTGAACACGTCAACGTGCATGATTGGCTCAAGAAGCTGTGCACCAGCTTTTGGCATAGACTGACGGAATGCACCTTTCGCTGCGATTTCGTAAGCGATTGCCGAAGAGTCAACTGCGTGGAATGAACCGTCGAATAGCTCAACTTCTACGTCTAGCGTAGGGAAGCCAGCTAGAACACCGTTGTCCATCATGCTCGCGAAGCCTTTCTCAACTGCTGGCCAGAATTCCTTAGGAACGTTACCACCAACAACTGAAGAAGAGAACGTGAAGCCAGAGTTTGCTTCACCTGGTTTGATACGGTAGTCGATTTTCGCGAACTGACCAGAACCACCAGACTGCTTCTTGTGCGTGTAGCTATCTTCAACTGGTTGAGTGATAGTTTCACGGTAAGCTACCTGTGGAGCACCTACTTCTAGCTCAACGCCGTAAGTACGCTTAAGGATGTCTACCTTGATGTCTAGGTGAAGTTCACCCATACCTTTCAGGATAGTTTCACCTGAATCTTCATCAGTCTCAACTTGGAAAGATGGATCTTCTGCAACCATCTTACCGATAGCGATACCCATCTTCTCAGTAGAACCTTTGTCCTTCGGAGAAACAGCAATAGAGATTACTGGTTCTGGGAAGATCATAGCTTCTAGAGTAACTTCGTGCTTAGGATCACATAGAGTGTGACCTGTTTGAACGTTCTTCATACCTACTACAGCGATGATGTCACCAGCTTGTGCTTCAGTAAGTTCGTTACGCTCGTCAGCCTGCATCTCACACATACGACCGATACGCTCAGTCTTACCAGTTGCAGAGTTAAGGATTGTGTCACCCTTCTTCATGCGGCCTGAGTAGATACGGATGAACGTTAGTGCACCAAAACGGTCGTCCATGATTTTGAACGCAAGTGCTTTTAGTGGCGCGTCAGCGTCAACTGTAGCAACTTCACCAGTTGGCTCACCAGTTTCTGGATCTGTTAGAGGCTGAGGATCAACTTCAGTCGGAGCTGGTAGGTAATCTACAACAGCGTCAAGAACTAGTTGAACACCCTTGTTCTTAAATGCAGAACCACAGAATGTTGGGAAGAACGCTAGGTCACGAGTACCTTTACGGATACAACGCTTAAGGTCTTCGATAGAAGGCTCTTCACCTTCCATGTACGCTTCCATTAGGTCGTCGTCTTGCTCTACAGCAGTCTCAACTAGCTCTTCACGGTAAGCTTCTAGATCGTCAACCATGTCAGCTGGAACGTCTTGAATTTCGTAGTTTTCTGGAAGACCAGAATCATCCCAAACGTAAGCTTTACGGTTTAGTACGTCTACAACACCAACGAAATCGTCTTCACGACCGATAGGCAGAGTCATTACTAGTGGGTTAGCGCCAAGAACGTTCTTAACTTGGTCAACAACGTTGAAGAAGTCTGCACCCATACGGTCTAGTTTGTTAACGAAGATCAGACGAGATACTTCTGATTCGTTCGCGTAACGCCAGTTTGTTTCTGACTGAGGCTCAACACCACCAGAACCACAGAATACACCGATACCGCCGTCTAGTACTTTAAGTGAACGATATACTTCAACTGTGAAGTCAACGTGTCCCGGAGTATCGATAACGTTTAGGCGGTGGCCGTTCCACTCACAAGTTACCGCAGCAGACTGGATTGTGATACCACGCTCAGCTTCCTGCTCCATGAAGTCAGTTGTAGACTCACCGTCGTGTACTTCACCAGTTTTGTGGATTTTACCAGTAAGCTTAAGGATACGCTCAGTGGTGGTAGTTTTACCCGCATCAACGTGCGCGAAAATACCAATGTTTCTGTACTTTGATAAATCTGCCATTGTCTTACTCTGTTTATAAGGTATAAATTGCGCGCAGAGTATATCACAATCTGTAAAGACCGATACCTCTGCGTGCATGTGTATTAAAAAAAAGTTATCCGAACCCGACTCGATAACACGCCACCTTGGGAGAAATGGTCTCTCAAGGCTTATGTCATCAAGCTTCAACGGATTTGGGTGTTGTTACCAGATCGCAGTTAATTTTAGCTGCTCTTGGTGATTTTTCGATGTCATTTCGCAAAATCGTACTTTTGTTGGCGGTATTCTACCTGAATTCAGGCAAAAACCACCATTAAAGTTCATCAAATGCTGAAATCGCTTCTGAAAGCTTCTTCACGCCATGGATCTGCATACCTTCAATGCCGCCTTTTGGCATGTTGGCCGCGGGAACAATCGCTTTTTTAAAGCCATGCTTAAACGCCTCCATCAAACGCTCTTGGCCACTCGGTACAGGGCGAATCTCGCCCGCTAGTCCCACTTCACCAAATACCACGACATCTTTTGGCAATGGACGGTCACGGAAACTGGATAGCAGTGCCATTACCAAAGCAAGGTCTGCGCTGGTTTCAGTTACCTTCACGCCCCCACCACATTGACAAACACATCTTGATCCGCCATTTGCAGTCCGCCGTGCTTGTGTAGAACCGCGAGTAATAACGACAAACGGTTCTGCTCAAGACCAACAGCGACTCGGCGTGGGTTCGCTAATTGGCTGTAATCCACCAACGCTTGGATCTCAACAAGCAGAGGACGAGTCCCCTCCCAAACCACCATCACCGAACTACCCGAAGTTTCTTCTTCGCCTCGAGACAGGAAGATGGCCGATGGGTTGCTGACTTCTTTCAAGCCCTGCCCGGTCATTGCAAATACACCCAGCTCATTCACCGCGCCAAATCGGTTCTTGTGGCTGCGAAGTGTTCTAAAGCGGCTATCCGTGCCCCCATCAAGAAGTACGGAACAGTCAATAATGTGCTCGAGCACTTTAGGGCCAGCCAAGGTTCCATCTTTAGTTACGTGACCAACAATGAAAATCGCCACGTTATTTTGTTTCGCATAGCGCGTTAACGCAGTCGCCGATTCACGAACTTGAGCCACACTACCTGGGGACGATTGAACATCAGCAACATGCATTACCTGAATAGAGTCGATAACCATCAGCTTTGGTTGCTCTTTTTCAGCAATTTGGCAAATCCGATCGACATTGGTTTCAGAGAGCATTTTTAAATGCTCTTTGGGCAAGCCTAGACGAGAAGCTCGCATCGCGACTTGCTGAAGCGACTCTTCTCCCGTGACATAGAGTGTCGGCATTTGTGAAGACAACCAACACATCGCTTGCAAGAGCAGCGTCGACTTACCCGCACCAGGTTGCCGCCAATCAGAATCGCTGCTCCTGGTACAACACCGCCACCTAACACTCTGTCTAGCTCTTTGAAGCCACTGGTAAAACGTGGCACCTCTTGCAGGTCAATCTCAGACAGAGTTTGAATCGTTGATTCGTTTGCACCACCAGCATAGCCCGTTAGTCGCTCGTTGCGCGCAACTTGAGGCGATGCAGCTAAACGCACCTCACTGATCGTATTCCAACTGCCACAGGCATTGCATTGCCCCTGCCAGCGAGGGAAATCTGCGCCACAATCGTTACACACATAAGCTCTTTTCGCTTTTGCCATATTTTGAACTAACCTACTTACTCTGGTGCTATGAATGCACTGGGTTGCATTAATTATTGACTAATCTATTAATTTTGAGCATCCAAACGCTCAAAGTATTGTCAAGATATGACAATACACAAAGAATAAGGTGAAAGAATACCTTATCTTTCTTGTACATACCGTTAAGGTTTTCGGCATGGTAGCCGATATAGGGCATTACGCTGTACTTATTTTGATGACATCCATCATCGCAGGGACACTTTAACAAAACTCATGCAGCAAACAGAAATACTTTCCATTGCAGAGCGCTTAATCTCAGCCTATCACGCAGAAGACTTCGATCTAGTGCTCAATCAAGTCACCGAAGGTGAATCTCCTTCTACCAAGTTGTTGGTAAAGATGGAGCTCAATCGTCTTATGGCTCCTTGTCATAAGCGCATCGATCTGCGTGGCCGCGTATCGACTAACTGTCACGAATATCAATTGGACGGACTGTCTCACTGGCTCGACGATCGTGCATTTGACTCCTATCATCGCCTAACCCGAAAATATGGCGGTTATACAGAAGGTGTATGGGAGCTTTTGGTCGACAAAAAAACCCTTAGCAACCTTGGCGATGAACAACGTAACGCTCATCTCGGCGATCTCACTGATCCGCAAAGCCCATATGCTGCCTGCCCTATAAACTTAGGGTATGACCTTAAGCGTAAAGAGTGCCGATTAAAAGTTGAATCGCAAGTTTCCATAACGCTAGAAAATGGTGAAACCATCATCGGCCTAAGCGTCGACCTCTCTAGCTCCGGTGCCAAGTTCAAAGTCCCAGGCACTTTCGATTACGATTTGGGTCAAGTCATTAGCGTGAGTTTCGATGAGCTAGCCGAAACCAGTCAGCTTAAAGAAATCACGAAGCCGATCGAATATCGCGTGCTTGGCGTCGATGGTCTACACGGCGTGTCGCCTGTGAAATACTTGCGTACTTTAAGACTAACGCGCACTAATGCTGTTGAGCTAGTGGTTAACAAGATGCTCAACACTGAATCTAAAAAAGTTCGCCACGACAACCAAGATCGCATTACCCGTGCTCGTACGCGCGGTTTTGAGCACACCTATCTAAAACATGCTTGTAATCTACCGCTGTTTTTCTGTGGCAATGATCTAAAAGTCGCCTTGCTTACCGAAAACAATCAAGACATCTGGCGTTATTGGAACGACGAACGCAATCAACAATCACTGGCTTCATTGTTCTCCAGTGAACGCATGGAATTATTGGTAAAAGCCGGAATCAAAGGCTGTAGTAACGTTCTCTATACTTTTACCCATGAACACAACGGCATGAAGCTGTTTTACTCAATGATGATGCCAGAAGCCGACCGTCAAGAGCGCCAACTGTTCTGGCATGTGGGTGGACGACGCGCGAGCTGGCGTGCATTCCGCCTATCGGTGTTTGAGCTCTCAACCGATGATATGCTGACCATCTCGAAGCATTATAGCGAACTGGTTGGACACGACGAAAAGCTAACTCACTTTGGCATTTTGCAAGAAATTAGCGACGACAAGTCGGCAAGTGACTATCTGTTTACAGAAAAACCACGTTTGCCAACCAGTACACTAAACCAATTTAGGCACCCAAGAAATATCAAATCTCAGCCGCGCGGTCTGTATTTTGATGCAAAATCTCGTCGCAAAGAACCTAGATACCAGTTTCGTTCACCATTAGTCATGACAACGCCAGAAGGTAGCACCCTATCTGGCGCCACTGTCGACTTATCCAAACATGGTGCTAGCATTCAACTAAGTGAGCCGCTCAACATCCCTTCAGGCTCGGTTATATCTGTCGACTATCTAGAGCTAAAACGATACAACCAACGTATTCCGCTTGACCAAGTGCCATATGAAGTCGTTCGCCTGTCGGCTGATCGAAAAACGGCACACCTAAAGCTCGTCGAGTCCGGCAAGACCGTCAAAACTATCGCATTTTTCCGCGGTATTATTGAAAGCAACCAGGACAAACTGGTGGCTCAGCAAGAGATCTTACCAAGCTCATCGTTACTTGAGGCTTTACACAATGTGCTGCTAGGGAAAATGGTCTCGACACCAGTTTATGTTGACAAACGCGGCACCTCAGTGAAATGCCGCTCGGTTGGGGTTAACTTCCCACTTCCTGGTTACTTGCAGTTTTTTGAGCGTATTGGCCACGATCAAAAGCTTGCGCTAGAGCCTATTTTTAAAGGTCGCAGCAATTCGCTATTGGCGGAGCCACTGAAACGCAAACCTGGCGCCAAGCCTGTCGCATTCGAGCTTTACATTGGCGTGCTCAAGCTTGGGGATAGGATCCAATCGATTCACACCAAGGTACGCGACGAGTTTGAATCGACCAACAACGTATCAAGTTCATTAAAGATGCGCTAAATATGGGGGAGCTCTACATTCTTCGTGTTACTTCAGGTCCTGTGTATGATGCGTTGACGACCCTGATGAAGAAAGACATTAATGAGCTATTGTCATTAAGTCTCAGCCATGCACGAAACCTTGAGAATGAAATGACCGCAATTATTGGCTACTGCGAGTTGGTGGATATAACCGAAGAAGTGTTAATCCGTTTAGAGATGAATAGCTAACTGCAAAGCTTTTAACCACTCATGAAAAACGACCCTTGCTAGGGTCGTTTTTATAATCACTACTGGATAAGCTCAAGCTTACCAGCCGATTTTTTTCTGCCTTGCCAATAGTCCCGACAAAATACAGACAATCCCGCCTAAACCTGCGTGCTTAATCGCAACTTGCGCCTGAGCTTCCACTTTCGGTTTCGCGTGATAAGCGATACCGAGTCCGGCTGCGCCCATCATTACTAAGTCATTGGCACCATCTCCAACCGCGATAGTGTTATGCGCTTCAATGTCATACTCTTCCGCAAGCTCTAGCAAGATGTCCGCTTTAGTTTGTGCGGAGACCACATCACCAACGACTTCGCCTAACAGCTTACCATCTTTGATTGCTAGTGTATTAGACTGGGCGAAGTCCAAGTTCAACATCTCTTTTAGGTGATCCGAGAAATACGTGAAGCCACCAGAGGCAATCGCCGTCTTCCAGCCATAGCTTTGCAGCGTTTTGATCATCTCTTGTAACTCTGGCATCAATGGCAGCGATTCACGAACCTCAGCCAAAATCGACTCATCCGCACCTTTTAGCGCAGCGACACGTTGACGTAAGCTTTGCTCAAAGTCTAATTCCCCCTGCATTGCACGCTCTGTCACCTCTGAGACCTGCTCTCCAACTCCAGCAAGTATGGCGATCTCGTCAATACACTCGATTTGAATCGCGGTAGAATCCATATCTAGCACAATAACACCAGGCTTATTGAGATCGGGGACGTCGCACAAACGCGCGTAATCGACATTTAACTCATCCAATATTTGGCTATGCTCGACTGTTAAGTTGCCTTCCATTAGTGCAACCTCGTAGCGACCGACTTGCCAAATATCTAAAATGCGAGTGGTTTCTCCAACATAAAAGTCCAAGTCGTTGAACACGTCTGTCGACAGGTACGGTGCGTAAACAATCCATGTTGCAGTGCGTCGCTCTAAAGAATGAGCGAGAAGCGTCTCTGGGAATCGTTGTTTAAGTGGAATACGCTTACTGATTGCAAGCGGCTTAATAGCATCCATAGCTAATCCTTCCTTTAAATGTGCTCCCAAAACGTTACCTATTGCAATTTAGTTGTGCAAGCATCAATATGAACCAATTCGTCATTTCTTAGTACTTTTGCACTTTTATGGATGGTTCACTGTTTTCGTTTAGAAACTTTTTACGCTTAGTCGCGCTTTGTCTTATTGGTGCCATGGTGTTTTTATCACCACCAACAGTGTGCTGATCAGTAAAGGCAACGAGCGTATTCAAGCCAATCAGCTCGAAGTTCTCTCCAAAGTTCTGATTTCTCAAGCCTCGCAATCGGCAAGACAAATGCTAATCGACCAAGATCAAGAGCGACTTGGTGCTTTGACCAACCAACTTGCTAGCGAACGCCTAGTGCTTGATGCGACCGTATATGATTCGGAAGGAGTCAAAGTTGCAGCCAGTGATGCAGCAAAAACGGTTCGTGACGTGTTGGGGCTCGATACCCCGCTGTCCACTGCGAGTATCGGCCGCCAGCAACTGGTCGAGCCGATCATTAACGACCACACCATCATCGGCTTCGTGCGAATTACCTTTGAGACCGGTAAAGTGACCGCTATCTCTGATCACCACTACCGCAAGAGTGATCGCTTTATGTACATGATGATCTTAATGAGTTTCTTATGTGGACTACTGCTGATGGTACTGCTTCGCAAGCAGCCAAAGAACAAAGGCGAAAACCTACTGCTTAAGCAGCCCTAACGAAGCCGTTAGCCACAACTAAAAAAGCCTCGCATTTGCGAGGCTTTGTCTATTCAGAAGGAACGCTAAATTACTCAGCGTCACCAAGAAGAACAGAATCCAGTGCAATTTCCATCATTTCGTTGAACGTGGTTGCACGCTCATCAGATGTGGTTTGCTCACCCGTTTTAATGTGGTCTGAAACTGTACAGATAGCCAGAGCTTTCGCACCGTATTCTGCTGCAACACCGTAGATGCCTGCCGCTTCCATTTCCACACCAACAATGCCGTACTTGTCCATTACGTCGAACATTTCTGGATCTGGCGTGTAGAACAGTTCTGCTGAGAACAGGTTGCCCACTTTTACGTCGATACCACGTGCTTTTGCTGCCTCTTCCGCATTTTTAACCATTTTGTAGTCAGCGATTGCTGCAAAGTCATGGTTTTTGAAGCGAATACGGTTCACTTTTGAATCGGTACATGCGCCCATGCCAATAACAACGTCGCGTACTTTAATGTCTTCGTTTACCGCGCCACAGCTACCCACACGAATGATCTTCTTCACACCAAAGTCTTTGATAAGTTCAGTCACATAGATTGAGCACGAAGGAATACCCATGCCGTGACCCATTACTGAGATACGACGACCTTTGTAAGTGCCTGTGTAACCGTACATATTACGAACATCACACACTTGTACAGCGTCATCTAAGAAGGTATCAGCGATGTATTTTGCACGTAGTGGGTCACCCGGCATCAATACTACGTCAGCAAAATCACCCATTTCCGCGTTAATGTGAGGAGTTGCCATTATTTTTTCCTTTATGTTGTTCGTGTAAATTTTAGGATTGGAGCAAGATGCGGCTGAGCACCTAAGGTGCTCAGCCGCCATTAATTATAGGAAGTTCTTCCCGTAATCCATTGAGGATGTACCAAAGTAGCTTGCAAGGCTTTGACCAATATCAGCAAAGCTGTCACGAAGCCTAAAGAACCTGCTGGTACTTTCTGGCCGTAAACGATAACAGGAATATGCTCACGAGTATGGTCAGTACCCTGCCATGTTGGATCGCAGCCGTGGTCAGCCGTCAGAATCAGTACGTCATCTTCTTGCATCAGTTCAATCACTTCATGAATACGAGAATCGAAGTACTCAAGAGCCGCAGCATAGCCCGCTACATCACGGCGGTGACCGTATGCAGAGTCAAAGTCGACAAAGTTGGTGAATACGATGGTGTTATCACCCGCTTTTTGAATTTGCTCTTTCGTCGCTTCGAAAAGCGCAGGAATGCCCGTCGCTTTCACTTTCTGAGTGATACCGCAGTTAGCGTAAATATCAGCAATCTTACCGATAGAGACCACTTCACCTTGCTTCTCTTCAACAAGCTTAGACAGCACTGTCGGCGCTGGCGGCTCAACAGACAGGTCTCGACGGTTACCAGTACGCTCAAATTGACCTTTACCTGCACCGATAAATGGACGCGCAATAACACGGCCAATGTTGTAATCCTCTAGCTCTTCACGTGCAATTTGGCAAAGCTCTAGTAAGCGGTCAAGGCCGAACGTCTCTTCATGACACGCGATTTGGAATACTGAATCTGCAGAGGTATAGAAGATAGGTTGACCTGTCTTCATGTGCTCTTCACCTAGGTCATCCAGTACTTGTGTACCTGACGCATGGCAGTTACCCAGGAAGCCATCAAGGCCTGCACGCTCTAGAATGCGGTCAGTCAGCTCTTTCGGGAAGCTGTTCTCTTTGTCAGTGAAGTAACCCCAATCAAACAGAACCGGAACACCGGCAATTTCCCAGTGACCTGACGGAGTATCTTTACCAGAAGATAGCTCCGCCGCGTGACCGTAAGCGCCGATGATCTCAACGTCGTCACGAAGACCCAAAGCTAGCTTACCTGTTGACTCTTTATGAGCCATCGCTAGACCTAGCTTAGATAGGTTTGGTAGCTTCAATTCGCCGCTGCGCTGGTCGTTGTCTGCCAGACCTTTCGCGCACTGCTCTGCAATGTGACCCATTGTGTCTGAGCCGACATCACCAAATTTGTCCGCATCCGCGGTAGCGCCGATGCCGAAAGAATCCAACACTAAAATAAATGCACGTTTCATAACTTCTCTCCGTCCTTATGCCAAGTCTTCCGCACGAATATGGCGGTACACACAAGGAGTTTCTGTATAAGGTTCATCTGAGACAGTAATCGCCGCTTTAAGCGCATTTGCCGCCTCTTGCCACTGAGCTTCATTGCGAGCATGGATCATCGCAAGTGGCTTGCCTTGGTTTGCTGTTTCGCCAAGTCTAATGAACTGGTCGAAACCAACTGCGTAATCGATAGCATCGGTAGCGACACGGCGACCGCCGCCCATACCTACTACAGCCATACCGATTGCACGTGTATCCATAGCAGAAACGATGCCTTCTGCATCCGCAAACACCGGTTTGATGATTTCTGCTTTTTCTAAATAGTTGTCGTAGTTTTCAACAAAATCAGCCGGGCCACCAAGACCTTTGACCATTTTGCCAAAACACTCAGCCGCTTTGCCGTTATCAAGCACTTCATTAAGCATAGCTTCTGCTTGCTCTGTATCTTCTGCAAGCTTAGCCAGTACCAACATCTCACTGCATAGTGCCATCGTCACTGCATACAGACGTGGGTTACGGTATTCACCCGTTAAGAACTGCACCGCTTCACGCACTTCAACAGCATTACCTGCAGACGAAGCGAGTACCTGGTTCATATCGGTCAAGATAGCCGTCGTTTTAGTGCCCGCACCGTTAGCCACAGCAACAATAGAATTCGCTAGCTCTTCTGATGCTTCATAAGTTGGCATAAACGCGCCTGAACCCACTTTGACATCCATAACCAGAGATTCTAGGCCTGCGGCAAGCTTCTTCGACAAGATAGACGCAGTGATAAGTGAAATGTTATCCACGGTCGCAGTAATATCGCGAGTCGCGTAAACGCGCTTATCTGCTGGTGCAAGATCGCCAGTTTGGCCAATGATTGCCACGCCCGCCTCTTTGGTCACTTCACCAAACACGTCGTTGGTAGGCGTAATGTTGTAACCCGGAATAGATTCCAGTTTATCCAGCGTACCACCTGTGTGGCCAAGACCACGACCAGAAATCATAGGAACAAAACCACCGCAAGCGGCAATCATAGGGCCAAGCATTAGCGAGGTCACATCACCCACACCACCGGTTGAGTGCTTATCGACAATCGGACCGCCAAAATTCATATGGCTCCAGTCGATAACCATGCCAGAGTCACGCATGGCACAAGTCAGTGCAATACGCTCTGGCATGGTCATTTCATTGAAGAAGATGGTCATCGCAAATGCTGCAATTTGACCTTCCGATACCGTGTCTTTCGCAACACCTTGAATGAAGAAGTTGATCTCTTCCGCGCTTAGTTCATGACCGTCGCGTTTTTTACGAATAATTTCTTGAGGTAAATACATTAGTGCCTCCACAGCGAAGTGCTGAAGTACAGAATAAGTGTAGGGTAGAAGTTGCGGGGGTGTAGGTGTATGAATAGGCGTTTTACCCCCTCTAACTCCCCCTTATTAAGGGGGAGAACCTCGGGCTCGCTCCTATCGTCGCATCGCTATATTTTTAAACATAAGGCGATGCGCTAGCGAGCCAGTGGTTCCTCCCCTTTATAAGGGGAGGCTAGGAGGGGTCATTCGCGAAACCCCAAATCCCGCAAAGTAACTTAGTAAGCGCTAGGATCCGCCGTCTCGTCAGTTACTTCTAATGTATTCAGTAGGTTGGTCAGTAGGTTGATGCACCAAAGCGGTAGTGCATGTTGTCTGCCCAGTCTGCGCCTAGGATTTCGTCTGCCATTGCTAGGTAAGCAGCAGCATCTTCTGCAGTACGTACGCCGCCAGCTGGTTTGAAACCAACGGTTTTAGCAACGTCCATATCACGAATCACTTCTAGCATCATTCGAGCGTATTCAGGAGTCGCGTTAACTGGCACTTTACCTGTTGAGGTTTTGATGAAGTCGGCGCCTGCTTTGATACAGATTTCTGATGCCTTCTTGATAAGTGCTTCTTCTTTTAGCTCACCGGTTTCGATGATCACTTTCAGAAGAATATCGCCACACGCTTCTTTACACTGTTTCACTAGCTCAAAGCCAACTTCTTCGTTGCCAGCGATAAGTGCACGGTATGGGAATACTACGTCTACTTCGTCTGCGCCGTAAGCAACTGCTGCTTTAGTTTCTGCTACAGCAATTTCGATGTCGTCGTTGCCGTGTGGGAAGTTAGTTACCGTCGCGATACGTACTTCTGGCGTACCTTGTTCACGAAGGGTTTTCTTAGCAATAGGAATAAAGCGAGGGTAAATACAGATCGCTGCTGTGTTGCCCACAGCTGTTTTCGCGTCGTGACATAGTGCGATCACTTTTTCATTCGTGTCGTCGTCATTTAGCGTGGTTAGATCCATAAGTTTAAGTGCACGTAGAGCTGCTGATTTTAAATCGCTCATTTCTATCTCCGGTCAATATATTCAATTAATTATCTGACAAACACGTCAGCAATAAATGAACGGACTTGGTTCCTTGAAGACTCGGCTTGGCAAACCATGCTGCCATACCAATTGCTATCCTTGTCACCGCACAGTACCCGCTCGTTTACATCACCTTATTCCTAACTGTGGTGAGAACTGGCTCTGGCTGTTTAACTCATCGGTGTTTATGTTGGGTTCGTTTCCTTGAACTCCACTCTCTGAGTTAATGAGTAGCCTATACAGTATAGGAGCGATATCTAAAACGGTAGTACTGATTAAAACGCAAACGGTTTGTATCTCAAAAAAAGTTCCGTTGTCTATTCAAACCCCAGAGTCCTATCTGGGTCGTTGGAAGGTTCTACCCTCCAAATAACAAAAAAAGCCCCGCAGCAATCTCTTGCTACGGGGCGATTTATAATGGCGTCTATATACTGTTTAACCTAACGCGAGCAATTACATGCCAGCTAGAGTTAGACAGAAGCCTGCAATCGTTGCAGCCATCAAGTTAGATAGCGTACCAGCGATTACTGCTTTCACACCCATGCGAGCGATATCACCGCGACGCTTAGGTGCAATACTACCTAGGCCACCTAGTAGGATTGCGATAGAAGATAGGTTCGCAAAACCACATAGAGCGAATGAGATGATTGCTTTCGTTTTCTCAGAAAGAACAACTGGCGCAGCTTCACCTAGGTAAGGGGCAAACTGAGAGTATGCAACGAATTCGTTCGCTACAGTCTTCATGCCGATGAACTCACCTGCGATAGTCGCTTCAGACCATGGCACACCTAGTAGGAATGCTAGTGGTGAGAACAACCAACCTAGAATCATTTCTAGACGTAGTTCAGGCATACCAACCCAGCCACCGATGCCACCAAGCATACCGTTCACTAGTGCGATAAGACCGATGAACGCGATTAGCATTGCGCCTACGTTAAGGGCTAGTTGAAGACCTGCTGATGCACCGCCCGCTGCTGCGTCGATAACGTTAGCTGGCTTGTCTTCACCTTCAGCGTTCATGTCATGTAGCTGCTCAACTGCTTCTTCAGTCTCTGGCTTGATGATTTTAGCGAATAGAAGACCACCCGGTGCTGCCATGAATGATGCTGCTACTAGGTATTCAATTGGCACGCCCATTGATGCGTAACCTGCTAGTACACCACCAGCGATAGAAGCTAGACCACCACACATTACTGCGAATAGTTCAGATTGAGTCATCTTAGGTACGAAAGGACGTACAACTAGAGGAGCTTCTGTTTGACCTACGAAAATGTTAGCTGCTGCTGACATAGATTCCGCACGAGAAGTACCTAGTGCTTTTTGCAGGCCGCCACCAAGAATCTTGATAACCCACTGCATAACACCTAGGTAGTAAAGTACAGAAATAAGCGCAGAGAAGAAGATTAGTGTAGGTAGTACACGGAAAGCGAAGATGAAACCGCCGCCGCCGAATACTTCAAACATTTTACCTGATACTAGACCACCAAATAGGAATGACGTACCGTCATTACCGTAGTTGATCACGTTAGATACAGCATCAGAGAAGCTGCGTAGTACTTCTTGTCCCCAAGGAACGTAAAGAACGAATGCACCTAGTGCAAATTGGATAGCAAATGCGCCACCCACAGTTCTGATATTAATAGCTTTGCGGTTGTCTGAAAGCAGTACTGCGATTGCAATAAGTGCGACCATACCAACCAGGCTCATAAACAGGCTCATAGTTTATGACTTCCTTATAATTAATAATTTGGCGTGTAACAAAATTTGAAGCTCAAAAGCGGGGGCGATTATACAAACCCACAGAAAAGAAAGTAGTACCCCCTCACACTTTCGTCCTGAACACATGGGGGATACACTAAAATTTGTGAGTAAAATCACAAAAAGTGAGTGCAAACGATTTCGAATTCACAAATTAACGCATTTTTAATCACAAAAATTAAACGTCAATTTGCCATTAATTGATAATTGTGAGGCAACCGTTTGCCCAGATTCATTTCGCAGCTCAATTAAAGACGTTAGCACCATGTTTACCATTTTTGGTTCGTTTGGAAGCCTTGATAGCCACTTAATGGCATATCAGGGCATCCGTTTCTATTAACAAACTTTCCAACGGCAGAGCGGCGATAGTAGCGCGTGTTTTCTTTGCTCTTGGGTACGTGATCACACCGCCAACACCGATTTTTAACCCCAATTTGATGAAGTCCATCGCCTGTTGAACGCTACCGCTAAATCCATGAACTACCCCGCCATATTTAGGAGGATTGCGCTTTAATATTGCCACCAGATCCTGATGCGCTTTGCGACAATGGAGTAAAATCGGCAATTGGCTCAGGTTAGCAATATCAATTTGAGCGTTGAGATACTGTTTTTGTAGCGTTTCATTTTCTCTACCATGATAGAAATCGAGACCGCATTCGCCGATAGCGACACACTTGTCTGGCACTGCGAGGCAACTCTTGAAGCCAAATTATCCAGACTAGATTCACTCAGCTCATCGAGAAACTGTGGATGAAAGCCAAGAGCGTAATAGATGTCATCATTCTGCTCACTGAGCATTTGAACCGTTGCCCAGTTGCTTTCATTAATAGCAGGGACAATGATTTTCTCGACCCCTTGCTGCCTTGCAGCGCTGAGCACTTGTTGCAAATCTTTTTGCTGAGCGAGTAAATCAAGATGACAGTGACTATCTATCATCGTCTTGTGGCTCTTTCTTGTAAGGCACACAACTGCGCTTATTTTCTGGTGTTAAACCTAGTGACTCACACCATTGGTCATATTTCGCAAGCCATCTCTTGAACAACTTCAACATGATGCTCCGCTCCTTCGTAAAAAAACATTGTAATCGATTGCAATAACAAGATGTTGCGCACCGATATACAAAGAATAGCTGTAATAGTTAGTGTTTTGTCACTAAGTTGTGACTTACACCTCAATGCTGCCATGCAAGGCGTTTTTTTTGCACACGCAAACGATAAAATGTCGCACATTGTTTGTAAACTGAACGGTTTGCTATCAGCATGACTGTTCGGATATTTACAAACGACTACTTTCTAGGCACGAGTAATTTGGACATCGCCTAGCCTATCGAAACGTCAATGATGCCCCATCATTCGACACTATAAGGGAATTGATCGTGAAAAAAACTATTCTAAAAATGTCTGCACTCGCAGTGGCAGTAACTTCTTTTGGTGCATTCGCAGCAAAACCAGCAGTGGTTTACGATACAGCCGGTAAATTCGACAAATCGTTTAACGAAGCTGTATTCCAAAACGGTGTTAAAGTTTTCAATGCAGACAAAGGCATCAAAGTACGTGAATTTGAACCGCAGAATGAAGCACAGCGCGAGCAAGGCCTACGTCGTCTAGCAAGCCGTG
Organism: Vibrio maritimus; assembly: GCA_000755425.1. Taxonomy (GTDB): domain Bacteria; phylum Pseudomonadota; class Gammaproteobacteria; order Enterobacterales; family Vibrionaceae; genus Vibrio; species Vibrio maritimus_A. The sequence goes on along the minus strand of BBMT01000002.1, from coordinate 340,581 downwards.
GTTTCACTCCAATCGTGGCGGTCGGCTTTAACATGGCATCTGCTGTTGAAAAAGTCGCGACTGAATTCCCAGACATTCAATTCACTATCATCGATATGGTAGTAGACAAGCCAAACGTTCAATCTATCGTCTTTAAAGAGCACGAAGGTTCATTCCTAGTAGGTGCACTTGCCGCTAAAGCGTCTAAGACAGATAAAGTAGGCTTCGTTGGTGGTATGGATATCCCACTGATTCGTAAGTTCGAGTGTGGCTACCGTCAAGGTGCGAAATACGCAAACCCACAAATCGAAACCTTCCAAAACATGACTGGTTCTACACCAGCAGCATTCGCTGACCCAGCAAAAGGCTCTGAGCTTGCGAAATCTCAGTTCTCTAAAGGCGCAGACGTTATCTACGCAGCAGCTGGCGGCACAGGTATGGGTGTTTACCAAGCAGCGAAAGATGCGGGCAACTTCGCTATCGGTGTTGACTCAAACCAAAACCACCTACAACCAGGCACTATGCTGACTTCAATGGTTAAGAAAGTAGGCGTAGCCGCTTACAACACATGGGAAGAAGCTGAGCAAGGTAACTGGGAAGCAGGCATCAAGGTTCTTGGACTTAAAGAAGGTGCGGTTGAGTGGGCATACGATGACTACAACAAAGATCTGATCACTCCAGAAATGAAGACCTACCTAGACGGTCTTAAAGCTGACATCGTATCGGGTAAGATCGCCGTTCACGACTACATGTCTGACAACACATGTAACATCTAACGACTTCTCATTCAGAATGAAGGCCTAGGGTTGGTATTTTTATCAATACCCTAGGCAATTATAACAACGCCGTTGCCCTCAAGCAGCGGCGTATAATTATAAGGCAGTATCAAGTGACACATGGACAACCTATTGCCATCGAACTCAAGCAGATCGATAAGCGATTTGGCGCGGTGCACGCCAACAAGTATATCGACCTGAAGGTTCCTCAAGGCACGATTCACGGCATCATTGGTGAAAATGGTGCAGGCAAGTCCACTCTTATGAGTATTATTTACGGTTTTTACCACGCAGATGCAGGCGAGATGACCGTCAATGGCGAACGTTACAAGCCAGCGAACTCTCAAGAAGCCATCAAGGCAGGCATCGGCATGGTGCACCAACACTTTATGTTGGTGGAGACTTTTACCGTACTCGAGAACATTGTTCTCGGCGCTGAAGATGGATGGAGCTACAAGAAAGTCTTGGCAAAGCTAAGAAGAAACTCAAAGCACTGGCCGAAGATTATGGCTTGGAAGTCCCTTTAGACGCCATAGTTGGTGAGCTTCCGGTCGGCCTTCAGCAGCGAGTGGAGATCTTAAAGGCGCTCTATCGCGGTGCGAAGATCTTGATCCTCGACGAACCAACGGGCGTGCTGACACCTCAAGAAGCGGATCACCTATTTAAGATCCTCGACAAACTTCGTCAGCAAGGCACCACCATTATGATCATCACGCACAAACTGCGTGAAGTATTGGCGATCACCGATAATATCTCCGTCATGCGCCAAGGGGCGATGGTGGAACATGTGGTCACCGCCGACACCAATAAAGAGCAACTGGCTGAGCTGATGGTGGGACGTAAAGTTCGCCTCAAAGTCGATAAGTCAGAAGCTACTCCAAAGAAAGAGCTGATCAAAGTCGACAACTTACAGTACTTCGATGACGCAGGTGTCGAGCGTGTGAAAAGCGTGAGCTTTGGCGTGCGTCAAGGCGAAGTCGTCGGTATTGCTGGCGTATCTGGCAATGGTCAATCCGAAATTCTTGCCCTGCTATCCGGCATCATTCAGCCATATTCTGGCAGCATTAACATCAACGGTAGCCACATTGATAAAGACACGGCTCTCGATCCGCAACAGGTTCGAGCTATTGGTGTCGGTCATATTCCCGAAGATCGCCACAAGCAAGGGCTTATCAACAAGTTCGAAGCGCAAGAGGCCTATATCCTCGGCTACCATCACCTGCCGCAATACAACAAAGGTCTTCTGCAAGACAAGCAGGCGATTAAAGAGAGCTGTCAGGCGAGCATGGATAAGTGGGATGTGCGCCCTAACGACACGACTCTGAAAACTGCCAACTTCTCCGGTGGTAACCAGCAAAAGCTAGTGATTGCCCGTGAAATGGAACAAAACCCGGATGTGCTTTTGGTCGGACAGCCGACTCGTGGTGTTGATATCGGCGCCATTGAATACATCCACCAGCAAATCATCGCTGCTCGCGACGCAGATAAGGCCGTGCTTTTAGTCTCGGTAGAGCTCGATGAAATCTTAAGTCTTTCTGACCGTATTCTTGTCGTGTTCGATGGCGCGATTGTCGCGAAGTCTCAATCAAAGATGCCGATGAGAAAACCTTAGGTCTTATGATGCAAACATTATGCCTGACCACCTAAAATCGGCAGCGGCTAATCAGCCACAAGGAGAAAGTGCATGAGCAAGCAAAAGTTCCAGCTTGGGTAACCGTGGCTCTGCTACCAGCGATTAACGTGTTGGTGGCATTCCTAGTGTCTGCCCTGCTGTTTATGTATATCGACATCAATCCGATTGATGCCGCAAAAGTGATGTGGACGGGCGCCTTTGGTTATGCCGAGGGCTTCGGCTACACCATGTATTACGCCACAGGCTTTATCTTTACCGGTCTTGCTGTTGCCGTCGCGTTTCATGCGGGTTTGTTTAACATCGGTGGCGAAGGTCAGGCTTACATTGGCGGCCTCGGTGTCGGTCTTATCTGTCTCACCTTAGGCGAATATGCCCCTTGGTATATTGTGTTTCCAGTAGCGATTGTTGTTGGTGGCTTATTTGGCGCAGCGTGGGCGTTTATCCCTGCTTACTTACAAGCCAAACGCGGCTCACACATCGTTATTACCACCATCATGTTTAACTTTATCGCCTCTTCTTTGATGGCGTACTTGTTGGTCGATATCCTCAAGCCAGAAACGACAATGGCAACAGAAAGCCGTGTCTTTGCAGCTTCAAGCTGGCTACCAAAGATGCATGAGATCCTCGCGGTTGTTGGGATTGAAATGGCACCAAGCCCAATGAACCTGAGCTTTATCTTTGCTCTTTTGTGCTGTGTGTTTGTGTGGCTACTGATGTGGCACTCACGCTGGGGCTACGAAATCCGCTCTGTGGGCTCTAACCCATCGGCTGCTGATTACGCAGGCATAAAGTATGTGAAGATCATCATCTTGACCATGCTTATCTCGGGCATGCTGGCTGGCTTCTTTGGCCTCAACGTTCTTCAAGGTGAGCTACACCAAATCAAGCTGAACTTCGTTGAGGGCTTTGGCTTTACCGGTATCGCCGTAGCACTTATGGGTCGTAACCACCCGGTAGGTGTACTGCTCGCAAGCTTATTGTTCGGCTTCCTATACCAAGGTGGTGCAGAGCTGAGCTTTGAGTACGGTGTTGACCGAAACATCGTTGTGGTACTGCAAGGCTTGGTGATCCTATTCTCTGGTGCACTTGAGCACATGTTCCGCCCTTCTCTAGAGAGAACCTACCTCAAACTGTTCGGCAAAAAACAAGCTGAGCAACAAGCAGAGAAAGGAGTCGCTTGATTATGTTTGAAACGATTATTCTCATGCTTGATGCCACGCTACGTGTGGCAACTCCACTTATCCTAGCCTCACTTGCCGGTATGTTTTGTGAACGCTCGGGTATCGTTAATATAGCCCTAGAAGGCAAGCTTCTGGCGGCAGCCTTTGCTGGCGCTGCGACAGCACATGTCACCGGCTCAGCTTGGCTTGGTCTGTTTGCCGGTATTGGCGTGTCGGTATTACTTGCCCTACTCCACGGTTTTGCCTCGATCACCCACCGCGGCGATCAGGTGGTCAGTGGTATGGCGATCAACATCCTTGCGGCCGGTCTCACCATTACCCTTGGCCGCCACTGGTTCCAACAAGGTGGCCAAACACCAGCACTTTCAGGCGATGCACGCTTTGCGCCTATCACCTTCCCGGGTGCGGATGCGGTAGCGGATGTACCTGTGCTTGGTCTGCTTTATTCAGAGCTTATCAGCGGCCACTCGATTCTGGTTTACATGGTGGTCTTCATCGTCCCAGCTTGTTGGTACCTACTGTTCAAGACACGCTTTGGCTTCGTCTACGCGCTGTGGGTGAATCGCCATCAGCCGTTGATACCGCAGGTATATCAGTAGTTCGTATGCGTTATGCTGCGGTCGCTATTTGTGGCGTCTTAGTTGGTATCGGCGGCGTTTACTTGTCGGTTGCACAAACGGCGCAGTTCATTCCAAACATGAGTGCGGGTAAGGGCTATATGGCTCTAGCTGCGCTTATCTTTGGTAAGTGGCGTCCGTTTACGGCAATGGGTGCATGTTTGCTGTTTGGCTTCTTGGATGCATTGGCGATTCGTATGCAGGGTGTATCGATTGGCGACTTCCCAATTCCTGTACAGGCGATTGAAGCAATTCCGTATGTGTTGACGGTGTTCTTGTTGGCTGGGTTTATTGGTAAGGCGGTGGCGCCTAAGGCGATTGGGGTGCCTTATACTAAGGAGCGTGAGTAGAGCGCTGCTAACGCTTCGCGTTTACCCCCTCTAACTCCCCCTTATTAAGGGGGAGAACCTCGGGCTCGCTCCTATCGTCGCATCGCTGAACAACTATAGTCAGGCGACGCGCTAGCGAGCCAGTAGTTCCTCCCCTTAATAAGGGGAGGCTAGGAGGGGTAGGCTCTTAACTGCCCCACACTCCAACCAAAAAAGCCGCTCTCCCGAGCGGCTTTCCCATTCAATCAACCAGCATTAATGCTCACGCGTCGCACGGAACTTAATATCTGGGAAACGCTCTTGCGCTAAGTTCAGGTTCACCATTGTCGGTGCAACATAGCTTAGGTTGTCGCCACCATCCAACGCTAGGTTGGTTTGGTTTTTACGCTTGAACTCTTCTAGCTTCTTGTCGTCGTCACACTCAATCCAGCGCGCAGTCGCAACGTTAACGCTCTCGTAGATTGCTTCAACGTTGTACTCAGACTTCAGACGCGCAACTACCACGTCAAACTGAAGTACACCAACCGCACCAACGATCAGATCGTTGTTTTGTAGTGGACGGAATACCTGTACTGCACCTTCTTCTGATAGCTGAACCAGACCTTTCAGTAGCTGCTTCTGCTTCAATGGATCTTTTAGACGAATGCGACGGAACAGTTCCGGTGCGAAGTTTGGAATACCAGAGAACTTCAGTGATTCACCTTGAGTGAAGGTGTCACCAATCTGGATAGTGCCGTGGTTGTGAAGACCGATGATATCACCCGCGTACGCATTTTCTGCGCGCGCACGGTCACCCGCCATAAAGGTTACTGCGTCAGAGATGCTAACGTTTTTACCTGTACGAACGTGGTTCATCTTCATACCTTGTTTGTAGGTACCCGATACGATTCGCATGAAGGCGATACGGTCACGGTGTTTAGGATCCATGTTTGCTTGGATCTTGAACACGAAACCAGAGAACTTGTCTTCTGTTGCTTCAACGTCACGCTCGTTCGCTTGACGTGTTTGTGGTGCTGGCGCCCACTTAGTCAGACCATCTAGCATGTGGTCAACACCGAAGTTACCAAGAGCGGTACCGAAGTAAACTGGTGTTAGTTCACCTTTTAGGAATGACTCAAGATCAAACTCAGGGCATGCGCCCATTACTAACTCAAGCTCTTCACGTACACTTTCAGCAAGATCAGCGCCCACTGCTTCATCAAGATCTGGGTTATCAAGACCTTTGATGATGCGCACTTCTTGGATTTCGTGACCATGACCAGATTCATAAAGAATCGTTTCGTCACGGTGGATGTGATAGACACCCTTAAACTCTTTACCACAACCAATTGGCCAAGAGATTGGTGCACACATCATACCAAGTTCGCTTTCTACTTCGTCCAATACTTCCATTGGATCGCGAACGTCACGGTCGAGTTTGTTCATGAAGGTAACGATAGGCGTATCGCGAAGACGGGTAACTTCCATCAGCTTACGAGTACGATCCTCGACACCTTTGGCAGCATCGATAACCATCAAGCAAGAGTCAACCGCCGTCAGTGTACGATAGGTATCTTCCGAGAAGTCTTCGTGTCCCGGGGTATCAAGAAGGTTAACCAAGCAGTCGTTGTATGGGAACTGCATCACGGAAGTTGTTACCGAGATACCACGCTCTTTTTCCATTTCCATCCAGTCCGATTTCGCGTGCTGTGCACTGCCACGGCCTTTTACTGTACCTGCTTTCTGAATCGCGTTTCCGAATAACAGTACTTTTTCAGTAATGGTGGTTTTACCCGCATCCGGGTGAGAGATGATCGCAAACGTTCTACGCTTAGAAACTTGTTGCAAAAATTGAGGATTTGACATGAATCTCGATCTTCTTGATTTGTAGAATAGCGTTTGAAGGTATTGACCCAACCGCTACTCGAAGGCGTCGAAAAAATAATGGGCGCTATTTTCACCGATCTGGCTTCGATTCTCAATCACTAGTTTCCCTCAAACAATGACTAACCACTCAACGACTCAGTAACTTACTTTCTCTTCTTAAGTAACAACGAGTTACACACTGCTCAACCTAAATCGCCTCCCATATACTTTTTGCCGTAAACCGAGTTTCGATAAATAAGATCATTTTCCTGTGCTTTTACCTATCGCAATTTCATTTCGTTTTGACCTTAAGGTCTTCAATTTGGGGAACACTCCATGAAAACTTTTAAACCTTGGTACATCGCACAGATGTCAAACGGCGTGGTTCAGTGGGCGGGCATTGCCTGATGCTGACACCGCTTATTATCGAACGCACAGGCAGCGGCGCTCTTATGGGTAGCGTAATGTCTCTGATTGGCCTGTTTGGTATCAGCGCACCGCTCATCGGTTGGCTCGCCGATAAATATGGCATCCACCGCCAGATGCAAAAAGTAGCGTTGTTCTCTCACCTACTTTCGCTGGTACTGCTCTATTTTGCGCAGACTGAAACCTACACCTACCTGTTAGTCGGACTGGCCATCGGTATTGGTACCGTCTCTCAGTTGGTATTGAACCCAACATTTGTTCTAAATTCTCTGCCAGAAAACGAGCAAGCGCGTGGACTAAGTCGCCTATTTCAATTCCAGTTTTTGGGCGTGGTGATTGCAGGTTCGCTCCTCGGCGTGGTGAGCCTATTAGGTTGGACTAGTGAACAAAAGCTGCTGATGCTGATGGCATTGGTCTGTGTTTCTATTGTTACTGTATTTATTGCACCACCACCGAAAGTGGAAGTGCCTGAGGCCGAGCAACAAAGCGACGATGAATCACTGACGAAGAACAGCAACAAGCGCACTGCCATTGCATTTGTGATGTTCTTGCAACCGTGTTCATTTCCATGTTTACTGCTAGTAACTTGATGGAAACAGGGCCAATCATCATCAAAGAGGTGTTCAATGTCGATCTTGGACATTCAGCCTTTGGCTTAGCTGGCTCGGCGGTGTTGACTATGTTGCTTTTAGAGCCGGCAGGCCGCCTTGCCGAAAAGAGCAGTCCTTACATCATCTGGATGGTGTCACTAGCTTGCTACGCTGTGACCTCGATTGGCTTGTGGCTAGCAATAGGCACAAATGTTCCAAGCCTAGTTCCTATCTTGCTGATAGTACTGCTTATGCAAGCGATATCTTGGTTTGATATGGTTATTCCAGCGATTGCTGAAGAGCTGAGCCCAAGCTCACCAGCTCTGACTCAAGGCATCCTTATGTTTGCCATGGCCATTGGCTTCGGAGTAGGTACTTACATTGCGGGTCAGTTGATTGATGCTGGCGGTTTTGTCTCGGTTGTCGATTACTGCGCTGCGAGCATTATCGTGACGCTAGTATTTGCCTTTGCGACGTTATTGTTTAAACGTAAATAGCCTTGAGTCAAAACTAAAGAGCTGGACTAGTACTCCAGCTCTTTTCTATTTTACGCTACAACTGCCAAGCATGACCGACTGTAATATAGTACGCCCACTCTTCTGGACCTTTCGCTGCATCGACACCCACTCTCATGTTGAGCTGGCGCGCTACTAGATAGCGAAAACCTCCACCGACAACGCTTTGATACTCCGCGTCAGAAAAGCTCTGACCATCTTCAACCGCTTTACCCGTTCCGGTAAATCCAACAATCGACCAACGTGGCGTCACATCATAGCGGGCCTCAATCTCAGCCAATGCCATATCTTGACCTTGGTAGCGCATCGCGGCGATACCACGCATGTTGATAAAAGGACGTGCATAGTATGGTGCATCGTCACTCACCGTTTGATAGTCGCCCCGCACACCAATGATGAGATCATCTCGCACTGGCGCAAAGTAATTCACCTGAGCTCGCGCTTTTTGATAGTCCACATCACCGCCAAAGGCTGTATTGTGGAAGTCAGTACTGAATTTCGCTTTTAGGCCGTCATTGGGGGTGAAAATTGTATCGCGACTGTCATAAGTCACTTTTAGTTCAACACCAGCGTCTTCGAGATCAAAATCAATCGGTGGGATACCCGGGATATCAAAGCCCAAATCAAAGGTGCTTTTTGAAGAAAGGAGTGAGTATTTCGCACCAACAAACCAATTACTGCCGGCAACTCGATAATCAATATCTTGCATAAAGTAGAGGCCATCGATGTTGAAATCGAACGGTACATCACCAGCGTAATACTTTAAGTTAAACGAGCCGTAAAACAGGCCGCCTTGGTAACGCCAAGTATCTTCCTGCCAAGAACCAAAGTGAAACGCGCCGGTAAGCCAAGAGCCATTTTCAGTTCCCGCGGCTGCGACCGCTGTTACGCTAGGTGGTAATCCAACCACTTCATCAGGGTTTTCTTCACGAAGCTGCTTGCGCTTTTCAGACTCATGGAAAAACAACAATGCTGCACCACCACCGACGCCAACTGCAGGATCGGTGATGATAATAGGCACAGGCATAAAACCAATGGCATTGTCCAACACCCATTGGCTGGCATCGAACATACCGTCTTTGGGATCGATGAATTGCTGCATCGCCCCTACATTTGAAGAAACACACAAGGCTGAAATTGCTGCCAGAATTATCCTACCATTCGTCTTTTCCATGACCTCTCCTTGCACGCAAAATGCACAATATTACTGGGTATAGATAGTTACATAATAATCACGTTTAGATAACAAAAGCCACTGAGTTAGCGGCACTTTTTAGTAAAAATGTCAGCCTCCCCCCTCGCTGTAACCATTTAGCTCGTCTATAGTTAATGATGATAAGTCTATGGTTTAGATTATTATTTTAACGGCATGCATACTTTTATATTGGTATGAGTAGCGAGTGATATCTAGTTTTTCATTAAGAAGTGAACTCGTTACTATTTTTCAATGTCCTAAAGTGGCAAAATACGCAGATCCTACAAAAAGAGAGTCAGAAACGGTGTCAGAACAAGCTCCATTAGATATTCGAATCGAAGAAAATCAAACTCGAGTGAAAGATCAACTTAATCGTATTCTTTCCAGTAAAGCGTTCGACCAAAGCCCGAAGATGAAGCAGTTACTCTCTTTCGTCGTCGAACAAACTTTGGCGGGCAATGGAGATCGACTCAAACAGTTCACCATCGCGACTGAGGTGTTTGATCGTGATGCCGATTTTGATCACCAAGCTGACCCTATTGTACGTATTCAAGCGGGGCGTGTTCGTCGCACACTTGAAACCTATTACCTAACGGAAGGGGTAAACGACCCATTGGTGCTATCGATCCCTAAAGGTCGTTATAGCCCGATTTTCACCCCACAGATCCCTCAAGCGGCACGTCAATCAACCACGCTGGCACAAATGGTGGGTGACACCAATAAGGCGCTCAACCCAACTCTGACTGTACTGCCGTTTTTGTCGCTCTCCGATGATGCTGAGAAGCGCTTCTTTGCCGAAGGTTTTGGTGAAGAGCTTGCCACTGAGCTGGCTCGTTTTGACATGCTTAAAGTGGTATCGATGCACGCGCTGGGTGACACCAATATCGACCCTCGCACCTCTGCTGACGTAAAAGGTCTGGGCGAAAAACTCAATGTCTCTTTTATCACCTCGGGCACTATGCAAGCTCTTGGCAACAAGGTACGCATTTACGCCAAGCTTTATCGCACTGACAGCGGTGAGCAAGTCTGGGCTGAGAAGTACACCTGCGATTTAGCCACCGACGATCTTTTCTCTGTGCAAGATGACATCATCGCTGAAATCGTCGCTGAGCTTGCTTCAAGCTTTGGCATTATCCATCGTGAGATCTACGCCAGCTGTAATCAGAAAAAGATTGAGCATCTGTCGACGTACGAAGCGACCTTGCGCTACCGTCACTATCTCATGACGTTGACCGAAGATACCCATCTGCAAGCGATGCAGGCACTACTAAGCGCGGTACAAAACGAACCGGATATTGCCCTGCTACATGCGATGCTCGCTGTGCTCTATTTCGATGCCGAAATGCTAGGTATGGGGCAAGTGGACAATGCCGTAGAAACCGGTCTGAATCACGCACGTCGTGCCGTGGAGCTTGAGCCAAGCAACCAAGAAGCCCAAATGGCGATGCTGATGGCGTATCAGCTAAAAGACGATGTCAGCGGCATTATCGAAACCGTTGATAAAGTACTCGCGATCAACCCGAATGCCGCTTATCAAATTGGCCTGTGTGGCTGGGCATTGTGCATGGCGGGAGAGTTTGAACGCGGCCTTGAGCTTCTAGAAAACTCCAAAGCGCTTAACCCATTCCGCCCACCATGGTTCTCACTAGTTTCTGTGGTGCACAAAATCATGCAAGACGACTTTGACGGCGCGGAAAAATCCATCAGTAAGCTGTCGCTACGCCGCCTATTCTGGGTACCGATGCTGAAAGCTGTGATTCAGGTGTACAAAGGCGAGTTCAAACAAGCGCAAGCCAGCTACAAAGAGATGCTGCAGATCCGTCCTGACTTTGAGGGCAATGAAGAGCGCTACCTAGGTGCGTTTATCTCCAGCCCCGCGATTAAGAACAAGCTGCTTGAAGGGCTTGCTCGTTTGTAAGCCATAGAAGACAAACAATAGATAGCAAAAGAGAGCCTAACGGCTCTCTTTTTAGTTTACGGTTCACTCGGTGACTGTTCATTAGGTGACAGTCAGTGCGAACTAGTAATCGTAGACATCATCGTCATACGCCTCTTCAAGATAGTCCTCTTCGATTTGCTCCTCGACTATCTCTTCCGCGATGTACTCTTCTTCAATGATCTCTTCTGCCACCACTTCTTCGGCAATGTACTCTTCTTCGATATACTCTTCGGCCAAGTATTCTTCTGCGATGTACTCATCTTCAATGATCACATCGGTCGCTACTTCGCACTCAGCTTCATAATACGCGCCATCAATTGCACCGCCAACCGCACCAGCGCCGCCGCCAATCAAGGCTCCCGTTTTTGCACCGTCACTGCCATCAACAATGCCGCCAACAATCGCACCTGTAACCGCACCATCGACGGCACCGACAACAGCACCTTCCGCTTCTTGATCACAGTAGTAGCCAAAGCTCATCGAGCTTAGCATCATCAAACAGGCACCAATAATTAGACTTAACTTGTTCATTCTACTCTCCTACTGCGCAAGCTGATTGTAAGCATCGATACTCATGCCTGCGCTAAATCCGCCGTCGACACCAATAGACTGACCATTCACAAAACTGCTGTCTTCTGACGCTAAAAAGTGCACCACCGCCGCGACTTCCTCTGGCTTAGCAATACGGCCGAGTGGTACCGCACGTTTTTCCATTCGCAGTTGAGGCTCACCGCCAGAAGCGTAAGCGCGCGGGGTATCCACAGAGGTTGGGCACACGGCATTAACACGAATTTGCTTAGTGCCAAGCTCAAGTGCCGCTGTTTGGGTAATGCCTAACACCGCCCATTTAGAGCTCGCAAGTGCGCCAAGATATGGCACCCCTTGAGTTCCCGCCACCGAGGCAATATTGATAATGCTGCTGCCCTTTGGCATATATGGCACCGCATGCTTAATGGTGAGTGCGGTACCCAGCGCGTTGACTTCAAAGTTGGCGTTATACTCGGACTTTTTCGATTCCATAATGGTGCTGTAACCATTGGTCGAGCCCGCACAGTTCACCAACACGTCAATTTGCCCAAAACGCTCAAACGCAATCGCCATCAACTCACTTAGTGAAAACTCATCAGTGACGTCGGCATATACATAATGTGCCTCTAGGGTTTGCAATGCAGGTTCATTGGCATTGATGCCAGCAATCATCAGTTTGGCGCCAGCATTGATTAGGCGTTTGGCTATCGCTTCACCGATACCCGAAGTACCACCAATTAACACCACGACTTTGTCTGTGAGCTGAAACGGCATAGACATTGTTCTGCGTCCTCATCGATTAAACAGGGTTAAAATTTCACTGTGAACCAGTGTAACGATTGAGCGCATTTAGCAGCAGTTAGTAACTGGAAACGATCCAGTAACAGGCAGTAAATAAGTTGAAAAATAAAGAGATTTGATTAATGAAAGGATGTTTGAAGTATGAGACTAAGGCATCCTTGCCTTAGAGTTGAGAGGAACTGTTTTGACTACCGGGTTAGAAGAACCAAGTCGCACCAATGCGAACTTCACGGTTACCATCAAGGTGTTTCATGCGTGACTCGCCACCTGCTTTGAAGAAGTGCTCTGAGTAGGTCAGGTTACCCCAAACACTGCCGTCAGATGTTAGCGGCACACCACCTTCAAAGTTAAGCTCAAGCGACTGCTCGTTCTTACCAAATGCGTTGTTGTAGTTAGCATATTGTGGGTTTACCGTTACGTAGTGACCTTGCTCTGATAGGTAGAACGAGTTGAACCAGTTTGCTTGCCAACCGTTCTCTGAACGACCGTTGTCGTACTCGTTACGCATCACAGCCACATTTGGGTACGAAACCCAGTTTTCAAATGGGGTGATCACTTTCGCGACCGCACCGATTGCAGCTGTTTGCTCAGTGCCGCTTTGTTTCGCTACCCAGTTAGAACCATAGCTGATGTAATCAAGCGAGAAACCAATTTCAGGAAGCACTTCTGAACCAGTGGCGTGTACTTGGAAGTAACGAGCACGGATACGAGAGAGACCAAAGTCCTTCGACTTGCCTTCTTGTCCATCTAGGTTGGTTTGAAAGTCAGTTTCAAATTGACCTAGGTAACCAATATCCTCGTTGTAAGAGCCTGCCATGTTCAGTTGCAGACGAGTAAGGCCATCTTTGCCTTTCGCACCAGAATCAACTTTTAGGTAGGTTTGTGGGCGAGTCACGTCAGCTGGATCATTAGTTTGCTCTTCTGTCGCTTGCGCATTGAACGCTAGCGCGGCAAGAACTGCTGCAGAAAGAGTTGAAAAGTGCTTCATGTTTTTAATCCCATGATTATCAATAATTGCTGGGAAGTATGAAGCACTGGTAGGGTAATCGAAGTAACTCTGGGTAATGTAACCTATATGCAAATCAAAAGGCTAAGCACCCCTTCTATCGCTACATTTTATACAAGATGAACAAGAGCACTACCTCGGCGTCCGACCGTCACTAAACTGAAAACATGAAGTGATAGCACATGATGACGGCGTCTTCGCGCCCTTGCTCAGTTGGGTAATAATCTCGCGTCTGTCTACTTCGTTGAAGCCCTCTGACAGATAGAGTGATACTGCGGCATTATTACTTTCGCGCACTTCAAGCCACGCACTGTCAGCTTGGCAAGACTCACAGTAGGCCAATAGGTGCTGAATTAATTGACGACCATAACCTTGCCCTTGATGACCCGGCGACACGGCAACATTAAGTAGTGACACTTCCCCTACCACATTCTGGGCGTAGAAGTAGCCCACCACTTTATCATCTTCAAGCATCACCACATTGTGGGCACCACGTCCATTTAGCTCGGTGAGCATAGACGTTTTCCAAGGGTGGCTGTGTGCTTGCAGCTCAATAGCGATAACATCATCAAGGTGTGTTTCGCTCATCTGAGTGAAGCTAATATTATTGTTTGGCACGGATTTGATTCCAAAGTTGACGCTTGTGGGCATCTTGACCTTCTATCTCTGCCAGCGGTGGCGAGGTCAAAGTACGTGGCGATTGGTTGAGCTGATTGGCATGTTGCTCTGTCCATTGCTCCAGTCGCTGCTTTGCCGATTCAACGCCACAAAGCCAAATCCAATCCGGCATCGGCTCTGCGTCCAATTGACTCAGCATGTCCGGCGTAATATGCAGCGCCTGGGACAGTTCAAGCTTCATCGCTTTGAGGATCTTTTCGAAAAAGGCAACCTTGTCGCCCTGTGGTTTCATAGGCGAAACAAGTAACAACTGACAAGATTCGGGCAAAGAAAAGCGAGCTTGAGCACTGTGCGGTAGTCGCTCAGGGTGCGTCAACTCCCAAGTCTGGATCCCCATCAACTGTAACGTAGTGCGGTTATGCATAGATTGGCCTGTATCTCAGGTTTAAGCAAAGGTGTTGCGCCGTTTGAGGCGATTGGGCGAAGTGTAACAGAGCAGATAGGGTTAGCCAAACGGCAAGCCATTCTAAACACGGACGTAAGTCAGAAACGTGCGTAGGCCATAAGGATATGGCCTACGATAGACGATAAGCTAGAGCTGAGTTCAATTACAACTCTAAAAATTCAGGACTGTACTCAATAGTACCCGTTTTGCCTTCCAATAACTCTGGAATCGTCTGCTCGGTTAATGATTGCACTTGGAATGCGCCTTCTGGCACTTCCCACTGGCACTTTAGGCCAAACTCGCTCGCAGAGGTAAAACCAAATTTCGAGTAGTAATTCGGGTCACCAAGCACTACACATGCGGGATAACCAAAATCGAGTAACGTTTCGAATGCCTCTTTAACCAAAGCTTTCGCGATACCCTGACCTTGGTGTGACTTCGCCACTGCAAGTGGTGCAAGCCCTTGCCAAGACAGCTCTTCGCCATCTATCGATACTGGTGAAAACAGCACATGACCAATCACCTCGCCTTCGTCACTGCAGGCAACCAAAGAGAGCGTTAAACGGCTGTTTTCACGCAGCGCCATGACCAGATTGGCTTCAGCGTCGGTTTCAAATACCGACTTAAGTAGGCGGTCAATCGCCAGTATATCGGCAGGTGCCTCAGTTCGAATAAGCATTAGACACCTCTTTTACGTCAGATACGGGTTGCAACCTTTATGTACAAACTCAGCTAAGTGCATGAGTGCAGATAGCATAGGCTTTGGCAGCGCATCAAGATCAACACTGTCCATCAAGTTTTTCACTTCTAAACCCAACTCAGTATCGCCCTCGATACTCAAGCGGCGTTGGAAGAATAGCGTATCCGGGTCTTCTTTACGACCAGCGATCAAACTAAGTCATTGAGATTACCTCTGAAGCTGACATCTTCTTGTGGCTCGAAATCAGCAACAATCAGCGATTCATCACTGTAGGAAATGTACCAACTGAGGTTTAGATCACGAATATGGACTTTCAACCACTTATCTTCAAGAAACTCGAAGTCACCGTCCTCAAGTGCTTCTTTAAAAACAGTTTTTAGTCCTTCAAGCAGGGCACGATTCTGAATTTTGTTCGGCAGAAAATGGACTGGAGATCGCAAAATTTGTGCTGCGTTTTTAACTAGTTGACTACGAATCTTGTCTAACACGCGGTTTTTCCGTTAGTTTGTACTTAAGAAACGCCATAATACGGTATTCGTACAAAAAAATCCTGTTGTGCGTCAAAAATTTTTTGCTTTTGTCTTAACCCTTTCCTAACCGATAAATCACAGTTATAGTGTGTGGGTTACTGATATATAAGCGCTTCAGAGAACTGGTAGTACATTGATGTCATCCAAATTGTTAAAGGAATACTTTGCTAAGTTAACGTCTAATAGCCCCTTCTTTTTTGCTATTTTAGACGACGAGCACCGTTATTGGATGGTCAATGATGCTACTGCGATGTGGCCGGTCTTACCCACAGCGACCTCATTGGTATGAATGATCATGAGGTACTTGGCACCCGTTTCTACCACCAGCTCAAACCTTATTACGAACGCGCTTTTCTTGGTGAGTCGATTGAAGCTGAAGTGACTCTCGACGAATCTGACATCGAATCCAGCCTGCACTTTAGTGTCTCTCCCATTGAGCTAAATGGTGTGGTCGAGTATGTGGTTTTTCATGCCATTGATACTTCTGAAAAGCAGATCATTACCCGTTCACTCGAAGAGTCTGAAACTAAGTTTTTAAAGCTGACGGAGCTGATTCCTGACGGACTGTTATTGGTCGAAGACGGTTGTATTATCTCAGCCAACCCAGCTTCAGCGCGACTATTTGGTTATTCAAGCCAAAGTGATTTACTGGGCGAGTCTCTCACTCGTTTGCTTCGTAACGAAAGTGATAACCAACGAGTGCAGCTCGACCTGCATCAGGTCAACGCCAAAGAACCCCTGCACTTTATGACCAGTGAGTATTGTGGCATCCAGCGACGCTTGGCGTTGCATGTCGACACTGCGAATTTATTTGGTGCCAATGCGCATTTGATCTTAGTGCAAGACCTAGATGAAAAGCCAAGTCCAGTGACACAAACCAGTCACGAAGATGCCAACATTGATGCACTAACGAAACTCTATAACCGACTTGGTTTTACCCGCTGTCTCGATCATTTTATTGAAGCTGGTACACCGTTTGTCATGCTCTACCTGGACATAGACAACTTTAAGAATATCAACGATTCACTTGGCCACCACATTGGCGACCGAGTGATCCAAGAAGTATCGGCACGCCTTAAGCGCTACTTACCACAAGAGGCGGTATTAGCTCACTTAGGCGGCGATGAATTTGGCATCATTTTGCCTGAGCCCGATAGCAATATCGCTGCCGACGAACTGGCAGAGAAAATCATCGGCTTGATTAATCAGCCCTTCGATCTACACCACTTTAGCAAACGACTCGCCTGCTCCATCGGTAGCGTACAATCACCGAACGATGGCAATGATGCTCGTATCTTGTTGCAAAATGCCGACACTGCGATGTACGAAGCCAAAGCGCGCGGTCGCAACCGGTTAGTGAAGTTCAATGATCAGATGAACAAAGAGGCGCGAATGCGTCTATGGCTGGAAATTGAACTGCAAAAAGCGCTGCAACAAAATGGCCTCGAGGTTTGGTATCAGCCTAAGGTTAACGCGCGCGATTTCAGCATCAATGGCGCAGAAGCTCTGGTACGCTGGAAGCACCCTGTGGAAGGCTACATCAGCCAGCCTCTTTCATCCAGTTGCTGAGCAAGCGGGCTTGATCGAAGTCTTGGCCGCGTAGTCATGCGCGATGTGTTTACCACGGTAAAACGCTGGAAGCTGCAGGGCATTTTACCTGGACGCGTGGCGATCAACTTATCCCCAGAGCAGTTTGGCAACCCTAAACTCATTGATTACATGGAGCGCCTACTGCGTAGCACAGGGCTTGATCCTAGCTGCATTACCTTCGAGCTGACCGAAAGTGCCGTCATGAGCAACAGCGAACACACGCTGCAAATGCTGAACTCAATTAAAAAGCTTGGTTTTGCACTGTCGATTGATGACTTTGGTACGGGCTATTCTTCACTCTCGTATCTGGCTCATTTCCCTATTGATGAACTTAAGATCGACCGTGCGTTCATCATGGATATTGATACCCTGCCTAAGCAGCTAACGGTGATTGAAAACATCATCAACTTGGGTAAATCACTTAACTTGTCCGTGGTGGCTGAAGGGGTGGAAACGCGTCATCAGGCGACGCTACTGTCAAATCTTAACTGTAACTCTATTCAGGGTTTCCACTTCCACCGCCCGCAACCAAAGCACGAAGTGGAAGCGCTATTTGCCCAAAATCGTCGCCACCGAAACTAGTTATAATTGTTATCCAAAGAGGCCAGATGTTGACCTTTCAGCAAACTTACCTCTTTGGTGTTAATTCATTGCTTATTAAGCGAAACCTGCCTTATATCAAACTCGCCTACAGTAACTTTTCATAAAATGCGCTCTACTGACAGAATTATGGTATTGAGCATATGGAACTCTTATGCCCAGCGGGTAACTTACCTGCATTAAAAACGGCAATTGATTGCGGTGCCGACGCCGTCTATATCGGCTTTAAAGACGACACCAATGCCCGTCACTTTGCGGGTCTTAACTTTACAGGTAAGAAGCTTGAGCGCGCGGCTCAATATGTTCACGACCACAACAAGAAACTGCACATTGCACTGAACACGTTCGCTCACCCGAATGGATTTGAACGCTGGACTAACGCGGTCGACCAAGCCGCCGATCTCGGTGTGGATGCGTTGATCGTTGCCGATATCGCCGTGCTGGATTATGCCGCGAACAAATATCCGGATCTTGAACTGCACCTTTCAGTTCAAGCCTCAGCGACCAACGTGGCGGCCATCGACTTCTATCACAAGAACTTCAATGTCAAACGTGTGGTACTGCCGCGCGTGCTGTCGATCCATCAAGTAAAACAGCTCTCTCGAAACATGACATCTGACGTCGAATTAGAAGTATTCGCCTTCGGCAGCCTTTGTATTATGTCTGAAGGTCGCTGTTACCTTTCGTCTTATCTGACAGGCGAATCACCAAACACAGTAGGTGCATGTTCTCCAGCAAAATACGTCCGCTGGCAAGAAACAGAAACCGGTTTAGAATCACGTCTAAATGACATTCTGATTGACCGCTACGCGCAAGGTGAAAACGCCGGCTACCCTACTTTGTGTAAAGGACGATTTGAAGCGGAAGTCGATGGTGAGCGTAAACGCTACCATGCTCTTGAAGAGCCAACCAGCCTGAACACCTTGTCTATGCTACCTGAGCTGTTTGCTGCCAATGTTGCATCAGTGAAAATTGAAGGCCGTCAACGCAGCCCAGCCTACGTCGAGCAAGTGACGCGAACATGGCGTGAAGCGATTGATATGTACCAACGTAATCCTGAGCAATACCAAGTGAAACCAACTTGGGACAGTGCACTGGCGAACGTTTCTGAAGGTACGCAAACAACACTCGGTGCTTACCACCGTAAGTGGCAATAAGGAGCAAATCATATGAAATATGCATTAGGGCCGCTGCTGTACTTTTGGCCAAAGCAAGATGTAGAAAGCTTCTACGAACAAGCAAAATCGAGCTCTGCGATATCATCTATCTGGGTGAGAGTGTTTGTTCTAAGCGCCGTGAGATGAAACCTGGCCATTGGTTTAACATTGCTAAAGAGCTCAGCGCATCTGGTAAGCAAGTGGTGCTGTCCACTATGGCACTGCTCGAAGCACCGAGTGAAGTGAATATCATGAAGAAGTACATCGACAACGGTGACTTTGCGATTGAAGCTAATGACGTGTCCGCTATCCAACTTGCCAGTGAAAGCAAGGTGCCATTTGTCGTAGGGCCTGCGGTCAACACCTACAACGCTCGTACGCTGCAGCTATTTGCTAAACAAGGCATGATCCGTTGGTGTATGCCGGTTGAGCTGTCACGAGAGTGGCTTGAGAACGCGATGAACCAAGCCGAAGACTTGGGTATCCGCGGTCAATTTGAAGTAGAAGTGTTTAGCCACGGCTACCTGCCATTAGCTTACTCTGCACGCTGCTTCACTGCTCGCGCGGAAAACCGTGCGAAAGATGACTGCGAAACCTGCTGTATTAAATACCAACAGGCCTTCAAGTAGAGAGCCAAGAAGGTCAGTCAGTATTTAATCTAAATGGAATCCAAACCCAGTCAGGTTATCAGTACAACCTAATTAATGATCTTAAATCGATGGAAGGCTTGGTCGACGTTGCACGTCTGAGCCCACTTGGACTGGATACCTTTGCAGAAGTGGATCGTTTCAGAGCCAATGAAGACGGCAGCAATCCGCAAGCGTCGCTCGATCGGCAGTGCAACGGCTATTGGCATCAGATTGCTGGTCTCGATATCAAGCAAATCTAAACAAACGAGCCTCGCTAATCAGCGAGGCTCTTTTTTAATGGCAATGTTCTGATTCAGTATTGTTATACCGTTACTGTCTCATAGCCGTTCGCACGCAGCTTGCGAATGTCTTTCCACATCATGGCTCCAACCACCAAACTCAATGCGATGTTAGACAGAGGATACGCTATCCACACACCGTTCACTCCCCAAAGCTTTGGCATAGCGTAGAGGAATGGCAGTTGGATCAGCATGTTTCCTAATGTCACGAACAGCGCTTTTCGGTTGTGACTGATCGCTTGATAATATGCGGCTGCCACAACGATGAACCCATCAAGGAACATTGAGAACAAATGCAAGCGGATACCGACCACCGTATATTCGATAAGTTGTGGTTCACTGGAGTTAAACACTGAAACCGCTTGGTAAGGAAACAGGTTAAGGAGTCCCACAAAAACCGCACCACCAAGTACGGAACTGAACATAGCGACATTGAACAGCTTACGCATGTTGTCTTCACGTCGAGCGCCATAGTTGTAGCTCAATAGTGGCTGCATCGCATTAGCGATACCTTCGGCAATTAGGTAATAGAAAGCAACGATATAACCTAAGATAGCGTAGGCGCCGACCAAGGTCATCGACCATACTCAGCAAACAGAGCGTTATGCAGCGCTACCATAAAAGAGCCGTAGGCGTACATGAAGAAGCTTGCGATACCAATGGAGAATATCTTAGGTAGCAGTGGCCACTGGAACCTAAAATCACGAAGTGATAGGCGCATTTTCGCCTTCGAGGTAAAGAAGTACCCTACACCCAACACTGTCACCACAGCTTGAGCTATCGCTGTTGCAACCGCTGCACCAGTAAGTTCCCAATCGAGAATAGCGATAAACCAATAATCGAGGACGATATTAATCACCGCGCCAAGTACCATCAAGATGGTTGCCATATTGGGACTATCGTCATTTCTCAATAAGAACGGCACGGCAATTGAGCCGAGAGTGAACACACCACCTACGATCAAGATGTCGAGATACTGCATCGCGAGATCGTACATGCGTCCCTGTGCACCTTGAATCAGGATCATCTTGTCGGCATATTGCCAAAGTAGGACAGCAACGACTGGACTCAACGCTAGCAATGCCATTAAACCGGTTGCCAGAGCTTGCTTCGCACCCACAAGATCACTCTCACCTTGTTTAATCGACGCCAGCGCTCCAGTACCGACACCGATCATCATGCCAAGACCTAGAATGACACTAATCACTGGCCAGGCGACATTGATGCCCGCAAGGCCATCGCCCCCCATATACTGCCCAATAAAGATGCCGTCTACCACTTGGTATAAACCGTTGACCAGCATAGCGGCTACGTAGGTACGGCATAACGCCAAAACTGTTGGTAAATTGATTTTTGATTCATCACGACGTTACTACGATTATTTGTTTTCAAGTGACTCTTCAGAGTCTTACTGTTGATTAAGAACTAGCAGGAATTAAAGCTCTAGCGCTTTAGTCAGAAGCTGATTGAGCGAGGTAAACTCGCCATCTGTTAGGTTCACCTTTAATCTATCAGCAACCACGCTATAAATTTCCAACTCTGACGCTAGAGGGATACGTGCCTTCTCTGTCAAAACTACCCGTTTAGCACGAGCGTCTTCTGGACACGCTAAACGTTCCACTAACCCCTTCTTCTCCAACCGTTTGACCATATTGGTGGCTGACGGCTTGGACACCTCTAACTCTCGGGCCAAGTCAGTGAGCCTAATCGGCTCCTCGGAGGCTTGCACGGTTTTGAGATAGTCATATTCATTAAAGCTAAGGTGCGACAATGGATCTTCTTTGCTGTAACTGCGCCAAACCTTAGCAGTGAGGCGTTCCATTCTCTCTAAATTGACTTCTATAGACATTCATATCACCAATTAATTAGCCTAGCTAACTATTTTAGGGGTATTAGAAGTAAACTGCAACGCATAAAAAACACCAGCTCATCGCTGGTGTTTTAATGTCTTGGATTTACTGAGAAAAACTAGGCGTCGCTTGGTTCTGCGTTCGCTTGTTCTTCTTGCTGTTTCTTCGCTTCTTCTGCTTGCTGCGCGCGAACAATTTCAAAGATCTTGGTGAGCTCTAGGAATGCGTACTTATGCTCGGCAAAATCATACACGTTTTGCGCGATAGCCAGCTTGTAAAGCGAAACCGCGGTTGGGTAGTCACCGTCGATTTGATGACGCTTAGCAAGGTAGAAGTACACCTCTGTCAGACGCTCTGCCAATACATTGTTGTCTCGGCTACTCGCTAGAATCGCTTTGAATGCTTGCTCTTCTGACACTTGGTCAAGCATCAAGGCAACCAAAATCCAGCCCCAGTCGTTATTACGAGCAAGGTACTGCTTGTTTAAAGTAATTGCCGCTTCCGATGGGCTCGCTTGGCGAGAAATGATGTAAAGCCACAGCGCTCGGTACGGATCGGATGGATTCTCTTGGTAATAACGCGTCATTCCTTCAATCGCAAGAGGAATGCGGTCGCCGTAATACAGTGCGATAGAACGGTTACGAAGCGCGTAAGAGTTAGCTGGATCGAGCTCTAGGCTTGAATCAAACGCTTCATACGCAGAGTCAAAATCACCGATCTGAGTGAAGTATTGACCGACTTGGTTGAACACCACTGGCTGAGCTGGGTTTAGTTGAAGTGATTGGTTGAAATCAAGCTGCGCCAAATCACGCATACCTAGACTATTGAAATAAGAACCACGCTCGAAATGCATTTTAGCGCGCACATCGTTATCGAGATCGCTGCGCTGAAGTAGCTGAGTCAGTCTTGCAACCTGGACTTCATATTGAACATTGGCTTGTAAAGGCACAGCCATTGGTGGGTTTAACCACTGCTGATCTTGCGTTGATGAGTTGGATGCACAACCCGTCACTACGGCCACTAAACTCAATCCTAAGATTCGAAACCACTTCACTATATTCTTCTCCTTAATGCCTGCTATCGCTAAGCGTAACCGACGGCTTTTATTTAATTTTTTTGCCATGCTGCTTTATTGGTATAGCAGGTAATTTCCTTCGCGCACTAAAAAAGGGGGCGATTGCCCCCTCTTTATAGCATGCTTTTAGACGCAATGGTCTAGAAATGCGAATTATTCTGCGTCAGGTGCCGCTTTTTCATTCGCAGCTTCAGCTGGCTGTTCTACCGCTTCTTTCATGCTTAGACGTACACGGCCTTGGCGGTCGATTTCAAGTACTTTAACTTGAACTTCTTGGCCTTCTTTCAGGTAGTCAGTCACTTTCTCAACACGCTCTTGAGCGATTTGAGAGATGTGTACTAGACCATCTTTACCTGGAAGAACCGTTACGAATGCACCGAAGTCAGCTAGACGAGCAACTTTACCCGTGTAGATCTTACCAACTTCAACTTCTGCAGTGATAGCTTCGATACGAGCGATCGCATCTTTCGCTTGGTCACCGTCAGTCGCAGCGATCTTGATAGTACCGTCGTCTTCGATCTCAATCGTTGTACCCGTCTCTTCAGTTAGCTGACGGATAACCGCGCCACCTTTGCCGATAACGTCTTTGATCTTGTCTGCGCTGATCTTCATTGTGTGGATACGTGGAGCGAACTCAGAGATCTCTTCACGAGCACCAGAGATAGCTTCATCCATTACAGAAAGGATGTGCTTACGTGCACCTTGCGCTTGGTTAAGAGCAATTTGCATGATCTCTTTAGTGATACCTTCGATCTTGATGTCCATTTGAAGTGCAGTGATACCAGTGTTAGTACCTGCTACTTTAAAGTCCATGTCACCTAGGTGGTCTTCGTCACCAAGGATGTCAGAAAGAACAACGAAGTCATCGCCTTCTTTCACAAGACCCATTGCGATACCCGCAACAGAAGACTTGATTGGAACACCCGCATCCATAAGTGCTAGAGACGTACCACATACAGAAGCCATTGAAGATGAACCGTTAGATTCAGTGATTTCCGATACAACACGAACTGTGTATGGGAATTCTTCAACAGAAGGCATTACTGCTGCGATACCGCGCTTAGCCAGTTTACCGTGACCGATTTCACGACGCTTAGGAGAACCTACAAAACCAGTTTCGCCAACACAGTATGGAGGGAAGTTGTAGTGTAGTAGGAAGTGATCTTTACGCTCACCAGTTAGCTCATCGATGATTTGAGCATCACGCTGCGTACCAAGAGTCGCAGTTACGATTGCCTGAGTTTCACCACGAGTGAACAGTGAAGAACCGTGAGTACGTGGAAGAACGCCAGTACGTACGTCTAGCGCACGAACCATGTCTTTTTCACGACCATCGATACGTGGGTTACCCGCGATGATGCTGCGACGTACAACTGTCTTCTCTAGGTCGTGGAAGATAGTGTGGATTTCTTTCGTGTTCGCTTCTGGATCTTCAGCAAGAAGAACATCGTTAACTTCAGCTGCAATCGCGTGGATGCGGTCGTAACGAGCCATCTTCTCAGTGATTTGGTACGCTTCAACAAGCTTAGCTTCCGCTAGCTCAGCGATACGGTTGTTAAGAGCCGTGTTCTCTTCTGGAGCAACCCAATCCCAAGCTGGAGTAGCAACTTCTGCTGCAAACTCGTTGATTGCTTTGATAACAACTTGCTGTTGGTCGTGGCCGTAAACCACTGCTGATAGCATCTCTTCTTCTGTTAGGTTGTCTGCTTCAGACTCAACCATAAGAACAGCGCCTTCTGTACCGCAACAACTAGGTCTAGTTTAGAGCTTTCTAGCTCAGTGTTGCTTGGGTTTAGTACTAGTTGACCATCAATGTGACCAACACGTGCAGCACCGATAGGACCGTTGAACGGGATACCAGAGATAGCAAGAGCAGCTGAAGTACCGATCATTGTTACCATGTCTGGTTGAACGTTCGGGTTTACAGACATTACTGTCGCGATAACCTGAACTTCGTTTTTGAATGCGTCTGGGAATAGTGGACGAATTGGACGGTCGATTAGACGTGCAGTCAGTGTTTCGCCTTCAGAAGGACGACCTTCACGCTTGAAGAAACCACCTGGGATTTTACCTGCCGCGTAAGTACGCTCTTGGTAGTTTACTGTTAGTGGGAAGAAGTCTTGACCTTCTACTGCTTCTTTTTTACCAACAACAGAAACGAATACTGACGTATCGTCCATTGTTACCATTACAGCTGCAGTAGCTTGACGTGCGATAACGCCTGTTTCTAGCGTCACAGTGTGGTTGCCGTATTGGAACGACTTAACAACTGGTTTTTCGAACATTGTATTTCCTTTTTTCTGGAGCGAATCCAGATCATTTGATTGTGCGCTCAATGCATTACAAATCGCGACTAGTTCAAACAAACTTAGCTCTTTGCTTTAAACAGCTTAAAGCGAGCAAATGTGCTTGGAATAGTCGCGACCCTGCGGTCGACAAAATGGACTGTAATGTACTGAGCAGATTGTGGCTAAACGGATATGCTTTAGACAACTCTGTTTAGACGGGACGTAGTATAAACTACTTAGTGGAAGTTTTGCCATTAACTAAAGAATTTAGCTAACAAAAAAGGGGCATATAGCCCCTTTTAACAAACTTTCTATGCAGACGCTGATTAGCGACGTAGGCCTAGACGTTTGATTAGTCTTGGTAGCGAGCTAGGTTTTTACCTTTTAGGTAATCTAGAAGCTTACGACGACGAGAAACCATACGTAGAAGACCACGACGCTGTGGTGATCGCCTTTGTGTGCTTTGAAGTGACCTTGTAGGTGGTTGATAGAAGCTGTAAGTAGAGCTACTTGAACTTCTGGTGAACCAGTGTCGCCTTCGCCTTGTGCGTATTCTGCAACGATTGCTGCTTTAGTTTCTGCATTCAGAGACATAATTCTCTCCTAATAAGAGTAGGTTTAAAGTTGTAGCAGCCAATCTCTGATTCAGCCGCTACGCGAAGCGGGGATTATAAGGGTGGGATTGGGGAAAGGCAAGAGGTTGTGGGCAAAAATCTTACCCCCTCTAACTCCCCCTTATAAAGGGGGAGAACCACTCCTAGCTCCTATCGTCGCACCGCACGTGAACAACAGGCGATGCGCCAGCGAGCCAGCAGTTCCTCCCCTTAATAAGGGGAGGCTAGGAGGGGTGCTCTTAAGCTCCTAAACTTAGGCACTCAACCACCAACCCAACAACACACCCTACTGCTGCTCTTCCTCACGAAAAACAACCAAACGCTTAGGCGCCAGCTTACCATCGTCATTCATAGCACCAACGCCAATAAACAAACGATCATCACCCATGGTCATACGCACTGGCGCATCCACTGGCAAACCTGAAACCTGCACAGGCTGACCATGCTGAAGCAAATCACCAAGTTCAGGCGTGACATTCGCTTCTTGCAGATCTTGTACTGCGCTGTCCATTGGCATCAGCAGTGGGTCAAGCAACTCACGCGGCTGACGCTCTTCGCGCTTTGCCTGCTCGAATAGCTCGTTGAGCTGCTCAAGAGTCACCATGTTCTCATAAGGGTACTTAGCAACCGCCGTACGGCGAAGCATAGTCACGTGCGCACCACAGCCTAACATTTCGCCCAAATCATCGACGATAGTACGGATGTACGTGCCTTCGAGCAGTGTACTTCCATCTCCACTTCATCACCTTCAAAGCGACGTAGGACGATTTCATACACAGTGATCTTGCGCGCTTCACGCGGCACTTCGATACCTTGGCGAGCGTACTCATAAAGTGGCTTACCTTGATATTTCAATGCTGAGAACATTGACGGGACTTGATCAGACTCACCACGGAACTTATCGATGCACTCATCGAGAAGCTCTGGAGTTACGTTGATCTCACGAGTCTCAACCACTTCACCATCAGAGTCAGAGGTATTGGTGCGCTCACCAAGTTTTGCGATCACGCGGTAGCGCTTGTCTGAATCTAATAGGAATTGCGAAAACTTAGTGGCTTCGCCCAAGCAAATTGGCAGCATGCCAGTTGCTAGTGGATCAAGAGCACCTGTGTGCCCTGCTTTTTCAGCAAAGTAGATACGCTTTACTTTTTGCAGAGCATCATTCGATGAGATACCGGTAGGTTTATCTAGAAGGATAACGCCGTTGACTGGACGTCCCTTGCGACGTCTAGCCATTACTGCTCTTCTCCCTCAGCGCCGTTTTCTTCGCTACGACCCGCTTCGTTTTGCTTACGCTTGTCTTCGCTAACCACTTCGCTCACTAGGTTAGACATACGCATACCTTCAACGAGTGTATTGTCATATTGGAAGCGTACTTCTGGCGTTAGGCGTAGGCGAATACGCTTACCTAGCATCATACGAATATGAGCTTCATGCTCACGAAGTGCCGCAATGCTAGATTCTGGGGTTTGCTCACCCACACATAGGAAAGTCACGAATACTTTTGCGTATGCTAGGTCACGAGACACTTCTACGTCTGAAATCGTCACCATACCAAGGCGAGAATCGCGAACTTCGCGTTGAAGGATAAGAGCAAGCTCTTTTTGTAGTTGCTGCGCAACACGTTGTGTGCGGCTAAATTCTTTTGACATTTCTTTTCTCACTATAGAAAGAATGGGGGATGGTATCAACCAGCCCCATGGTGCATTCAACAACCATCAATACTCAAGTTTGATACTGAGTAGCGATTTTGTCTATTAGTCTAGAGTACGTTTGATTTCAACGATTTCGAATACTTCGATTTGGTCGCCAACGCGAACATCGTTGTAGTTCTTAACGCCGATACCACACTCGTAACCGTTCTTAACTTCTTGAACGTCATCTTTGAAGCGGCGTAGAGATTCTAGCTCACCTTCGTAGATTACAACGTTATCACGCAGTACGCGGATAGGGTTGTTACGCTTGATAGTACCCTCTGTCACCATACAACCCGCGATTGCGCCAAGTTTTGGAGACTTAAATACGTCACGTACTTCTGCAAGGCCGATGATTTCTTGCTTGAATTCAGGAGCAAGCATACCGCCCATAGCTTGTTTCACTTCGTCAATCAATTGGTAGATGATTGAGTAGTAGCGTAGGTCTAGGTTTTCAGTATCTACAGTACGGCGAGCAGAAGCATCAGCACGTACGTTGAAGCCTAGGATGATAGCGTTAGATGCTGCTGCTAGTACTGCATCAGTTTCTGTAATACCACCAACACCAGAACCAACAATGTTCACTTTAACTTCGTCAGTAGACAGTTCAGTAGAGAATCAGAGATTGCTTCTACAGAACCCTGTACGTCCGCTTTCAGTACTACGTTAAGCTCAGCAACGTCACCAGCAGTCATGTTAGAGAACATGTTTTCTAGTTTCGCTTTTTGCTGACGCGCAAGTTTCACGTCACGGAATTTACCTTGACGGTAGTTTGCTACTTCACGTGCTTTACGCTCATCACGTACAACTGTTGCTTCGTCACCTGATGATGGAACACCAGATAGACCTAGGATCTCAACTGGGATAGATGGACCAGCTTCAGTCACTTCTTTACCTAGTTCGTCACGCATCGCACGTACACGGCCGTATTCTTGACCACAAAGTACGATGTCGCCTTTACGTAGCGTACCAGATTGAACCAATACAGTAGCCACTGGACCACGGCCTTTATCTAGGAATGATTCTACAACCACACCAGATGCCATGCCGTCAGCAACCGCTGTTAGCTCAAGTACTTCTGATTGAAGTAGGATAGCTTCTAGAAGACCATCGATGTTAGTACCTTGTTTCGCAGAGATGTGAACGAACATGTTCTCACCGCCCCACTCTTCAGGGATAACGTCGTACTGTGCCAGTTCGTTCTTAACGTTGTCTGGGTTCGCGTCTTCTTTATCGATCTTGTTCACTGCAACAATCAGAGGCACACCAGCCGCTTTCGCGTGTTGGATCGCTTCGATTGTTTGTGGCATTACGCCATCGTCTGCAGCTACTACTAGAACAACGATATCTGTCGCTTGAGCACCACGAGCACGCATTGCGGTAAACGCCGCGTGTCCAGGAGTATCAAGGAAAGTGATCATGCCGTTGTCAGTTTCTACGTGGTATGCACCGATGTGCTGGGTAATACCACCCGCTTCGCCTGATGCAACGTGAGTACGACGGATGTAGTCAAGTGTCGATGTCTTACCGTGGTCAACGTGACCCATGATAGTAACAACAGGAGCACGAGATACTGCTTCTGATGTTTCATCACGGTCAGACAGTACTGCTTCTTCCAGTTCGTTCTCTTTACGTAGAACAACTTTGTGACCCATTTCTTCAGCAACTAGCTGTGCAGTTTCTTGGTCGATAACTTGGTTGATAGTCGCCATAGCGCCCATCTTCATCATCACCTTGATAACTTCTGTTGCTTTAACAGACATTTTGCTTGCTAGCTCAGAAACAACGATAGTCTCGCCGATCACAACGTCTTGCTTAGCAACTTGGGCTGTCTTATCAAAGCCGTGTTGCATAGACGTTGGCTTAGCCAATTTGCCTTTCTTACCACGTTGGTTACGACCGCCACGGCCGCCACGGTTGTCTTCTTGAGCGCTCGCCTTCTTCTTGCGACGACGAGGTGCTTTCTCTTCTTTACGATCTTGAGCATCTTCTGCTTCACGAGCGTACGAAGACGTTGTCGTGTGGTAATCTGCTTTTTCGTTGTCTTTAGATTTTTTCTCTTCTTCAGACCAGCGTGCGGCATTCTCTTCCGCTAGTTTGCGAGCTTCTTCAGCTAGACGAGCCGCTTCAGCTTCCGCCTTACGTTGCGCCTCTTCTTCTTGACGACGTTTTAGCTCGTCCGCTTCTTTCTTCGCTTCAGCATTCTTTGCGTTCATTTCTTTCTTGGCCTTTTCCGCTTCTTCGCGCTTAGCAGTATCCGCTTCAGGTTGCTCCGCCTCACGTTTAGCTTTTTCCTCTGCTAGACGTTTTTCTTCGGCTTCGCGCTGAGCTTTCTCTTCTGCTTCACGCTGTGCTTTCTCTGCAGCTTCACGTTTGGCTAGCTCTTCGGCTTCACGTTGGGCACGCTCTTCCGCCTCACGATTTGCTGCTTCCTCAGCTTCACGTTTTGCTTGCTCGTCGATCGCACTGCGCTTGACATAAGTGCGCTTCTTGCGCACTTCTACTTGTACATCTTTGCTCTTACCGCCACCGGCAGAAACAGACAGAGTGCTACGAGTTTTACGCTGAAGCGTAAGACGCGTAGGCTCTGACTCACCAGATGTATCACCATGTTCTTTCTTAAGGTGAGTAAGAAGCGTTTGCTTCTCTTCATCATTCACCTGATCGCTTTCTGATTTCTTCAGACCAGCATCAGCAAGTTGTTCAATTAGGCGTTCAACTGGCGTACCAATCTCTTCGCTAAGTGCTTTAACCGTAAGTTTTGTCATGCAACTACCTCCTTGCTGATTATTATTCTTCGTCGCCGAACCAACAGATGTTACGTGCAGCCATGATTAGCTCACCTGCGCGCTCTTCTGTTAGCCCTTCAATGCCCTCTAGCTCATCGACACCTTGGTCTGCAAGGTCTTCAAGAGTAGCTACACCTTTTGCAGCCAGTTTAAATGCCATCTCACGCTCTAGACCTTCTAGTGCTAGTAGGTCTTCAGCTGGCTCAACACCTTCGAATGACTCTTCCTGAGCAAGAGCAAGTGTCGTTAGGGCATCTTTTGCACGGCTACGAAGCTCTTCTACAAGCTCTTCGTTTAGGCCGTCGATTTCTAGAAGTTCGTTAACTGGCACGTATGCCACTTCTTCTAGAGTTGAGAAGCCTTCCTCAACAAGCATTTCCGCGAAGTCTTGCTCGATGTCTAGGTGCTTCATAAAGTTTTCGATAGAAGCAGATGCTTCTTCTTGGTGTTTCTTCTGAAGGTCTGCAACCGTCATAACGTTCAGTTCCCAACCAGTTAGTTGAGAAGCTAGACGTACGTTTTGACCGCTACGACCGATAGCTTGCGCTAGGTTGTCAGCTTCAACCGCGATGTCCATAGAGTGTGCATCTTCATCAACGATGATAGAAGCAACGTCTGCAGGCGCCATTGCGTTGATAACGAACTGAGCTGGGTTATCGTCCCAAAGAACGATATCGATACGCTCGCCGCCAAGCTCACCAGAAACCGCTTGTACACGTGCACCACGCATACCCACACACGCACCAACTGGGTCGATACGCTTGTCGTTAGTTTTCACTGCGATCTTCGCGCGAGAACCTGGATCACGTGCTGCGCCTTTCAGCTCGATAAGCTCTTCAGCAATCTCTGGCACTTCCACACGGAATAGCTCAGCTAGCATTTCTGGCTTAGAACGAGTTATGAATAGCTGGAAGCCGCGAGCTTCTGGAGCCACTTTGTATAGAAGACCACGTACACGGTCACCTGGACGGAAGTTTTCACGAGGAAGTTGGTCATCACGTAGGATAACGGCTTCAGCGTTGTTACCAAGGTCTAGGATGATGGTGTCACGGTTAACTTTCTTAACCACACCTGTCACTAGGTCGCCTTCGTTGTCGATAAACTGCTCAACGATTTGCGCGCGCTCAGCTTCACGTACTTTCTGTACGATAACTTGCTTGGCTGTTTGCGTGGTGATGCGGTCAAACGTTACTGACTCGATCTGCTCTTCAACAAAGTCACCCAATTGGATAGACTCGTCGTCGTATTGTGCCGCTTCGATAGAAATTTCTTTCGTTGGGAATTCAACTTCTTCTACTGCCATCCAGCGGCGGAAGGTTTCGAATTCACCTGTTTTGCGGTCAATGGCAACACGTACATCGATTTCGATTTCGTGTTTTTTCTTAGAAGAGGTTGCTAGTGCAATCTCTAGCGCTTCAAAAATACGCTCACGAGGAACAGCTTTCTCGTTAGAAACTGCTTCTACTACCGCTAAAATTTCTTTACTCATTTATCTAGCCTCTAAGCTTTTATTATTAGGGACCTAAAATTTAGGGATAAGGTTAGCTTTGGAAATGTTGCTTAGCGCCATTTCTTCTTCGTTACCATCGGCAAGGATGGTCACTGTCTCGCCATCAATAGATTGGATTACACCTTTCCACTTACGACGGTTGCCGACAGCCATTTTCAACACGATGCTGACCTCGTGACCAATAAACTGTTGGTAATGTGCTGCTTTGAAAAGTGGTCTTTCTAGGCCTGGTGAAGACACCTCTAGGTTATAAGCCACCGTAATTGGGTCTTCGACGTCCATTACTGCACTTACCTGATGACTTACTTCTGCGCAAG
This sequence comes from Vibrio maritimus, assembly GCA_000755425.1. GTDB lineage: Bacteria > Pseudomonadota > Gammaproteobacteria > Enterobacterales > Vibrionaceae > Vibrio > Vibrio maritimus_A. The sequence continues at coordinate 308,516 of BBMT01000002.1, read as the reverse complement.
CATCAACAGTAATACCATTTTCATGGTCGATATAGATTCGAAGAGTAGAATGCTCACCAGCACGGATGAACTCTAAACCAACAAGCTCGTAGCCAATTGCCTCTACAGGCGCTTCGAGCAATTCTGTAAGTTGTCTTTCTAAACCAGTCATTTAACCACTCCAGAAACAAAAAAAGGGCATATAGCCCAATTTAAATTCCAAGCACTCGTATTTGCTGCCTTTTAAAAAGCGCAAATAACAAAAAACCCCGAAAGTCGGGGTTTTTTGTTGCTGGACCCTGATCATCGAGAAAAATTAACACCCTAAAAAGATAGTTGGTGTTTTCTCGATGTGCAGTGATTTTTCACACTGCTAAACTTGCAATCCATCAACACTTAGAAAGTATTGGTTGCGGGGGCCGGATTTGAACCGACGACCTTCGGGTTATGAGCCCGACGAGCTACCAAGCTGCTCCACCCCGCGTCCGACTTGCTGAGCATTATACGCTCACCAAACTGTATTACAAGTTTATAAATAATGGTGCCGAGAGAGGGACTCGAACCCTCACACCAAAGGCACTAGCACCTCATGCTAGCGTGTCTACCAATTTCACCATCTCGGCATCTAAGCTTTTCGATTCGTTAGAATCGATCGACTTATTGAGGGATCTCGTCGCTGTTTTCAGCTGGGACATCACTCGCTGTATCAGCTGCTTGCTCAATCACTTGACCTTGAGTAGGGTCAACCCATTGAGACTCACCTTTGTGAGTGTACATGTTGCCAAGTACTAAGCTGATAACAAAAAATACGATTGCAAAAATTGCAGTCATTCGGGTTAGGAAATTTCCTGAGCCACTAGCACCAAACACTGTGTTTGAAGCGCCAGCACCGAATGAGGCTCCCATATCTGCGCCTTTACCTTGTTGAATCAACACTAGGCCAATAACACCAAGCGCAGCCAACAGGTAAATCACAAGTAGAACTTGAATCATGTGTCCACCTATGTTCCTAATTGTTGAGCCAGCGCTGCTTTCCTTGCTGAACGCATTGAAAACCTGGCTATGGCCTCCTAAGTGAAGGCGGTGGCAATACTAGCGAATGCCGCACTGACTGACAAGAGAAAAATGACAAAAATCTTTCGCCGAGCAACTGAACGCTCAAAAAAAGGGCAAAAGAACAATTACCGATAAGAATAAGCGAGTAATCATATAAAAATAAGCAAGAACCAAAAGAACTAATTTGATTCTTGCTCATGCTAATTCGTCGAGACTTAGCAGTTTTCTTTTACAATATCAGCAATGTATTGCGCTGATTGATTCACTAGCGCATCATCCTCGCCTTCAACCATGACTCGCAGCAAGGCTCAGTACCCGATTTGCGAAGCAGTACACGACCTTTATCGCCAAGATCAGCTTCGGCTTTGGCGACCGCCTGCTTTACAGCTTCAGCTTCTAGCGGATTCGCATCGCCACTGAAGCGAACATTGATCAGCACTTGTGGATATAGCGTCATACCACTGGCAAGTTCATTAAGTGACATCTTCGCGCCAACTACGGATGCAAGCACTTGCAGCGCAGCGACAATCGCATCACCTGTCGTCACTTTGTCGAGTAGAATAACGTGGCCTGAGTTTTCCGCGCCAATACGCCAGTCACGCTCAAGTAACTGCTCCATTACGTAGCGGTCACCAACGGCAGCACGTACAAATGGAATACCAAGCTGCTTGAGGCCGTTTTCCATGCCAAGGTTAGTCATTAGGTTCCAACAACACCACCTTTTAGCTCGCCACGGCGAAGCGCGTCACGAGCAATAATATAAGCGATTTGGTCACCATCCACTTTGTTACCTAAGTGGTCAACCATGATAATGCGGTCGCCATCACCATCAAAAGCGAGACCAAGAGCGGCATTCTCTTCAACGACTTTTGCTTGTAGCGCACGCACATCTGTCGCACCCACTTCTGCATTGATGTTAGTACCGTCCGGATCAACACCAATTGCGACAACGTCTGCACCTAGCTCTTTAAATACTGAAGGCGCGATTTTGTAAGTTGCACCATGCGCACAATCGATAACAATTTTTAGACCCGCAAGGCTTAAGTTGTGTGGGAAAGTACTCTTACAAAACTCGATATAGCGACCAGCAGCATCGTTAAGACGGCTCGCTTTACCAAGCTCAGAAGACTCAACACATTCGATGTCTTTATCCAGCTCTTCTTCAATAGCTAGCTCAATAGCATCAGGCAGTTTTGTGCCCTCAGATGAGAAAAACTTAATACCATTGTCATAGTACGGGTTGTGCGATGCAGAAATTACGATACCCGCTTCCGCGCGGAACGTCTGAGTAAGGTATGCCACTGCCGGTGTTGGCAGTGGACCAGTGAATATCGCTTTGAGGCCAGCCGCAGAAAGGCCGGCTTCAAGTGCCGATTCCAACATGTAGCCAGAGATACGCGTATCTTTACCAATGATCACTTTCTTAGTGCCCTGCTTTGCAAGCACTCGACCAGCAGCCCAACCTAGCTTGAGTACAAAATCTGGTGTGATTGGGTACTGACCACTTTGCCTCGAACACCATCGGTACCAAAATAACGTCGTTGTGACATTTTATTTCCTTATTCGTTTTTATAAGTTTGATTGCATCATCTGGACGACTCTCATCGCTTCGACTGTCTCAGCCGCATCGTGAACACGGATAATTTGTGCTCCTTTCGCTGCAGCAAGAGTAGCGCAAGCTAAGCTCCCAGCGAGACAGTCGGCAGGTGCTTTATCAAGTAATTTAAAAATCATTGACTTACGAGACATGCCGGCGAGCACAGGTAGTCCAAATTGATGGAACTTATCCAAATGCGCTAGCAAATGATAATTGTGTTCCAGCGTTTTGCCAAATCCGAAGCCAGGATCGAGGATGAGTTTATCACGTGAAATACCGACCGCTTCACATGCGGCGATACGTTCCTGTAGGAATTGTGCCACATCCTCTAATAGATCTTCATAGGTTGGATTCATCTGCATGGTTCGAGGCTGTCCCTGCATATGCATCAAGCAAATTGGTACACCTGCCTCAGCAGCCACTTCCAAAGCACCGGGCTCCTGTAGTGCACGAACGTCATTGATAATGTCTGCGCCTGCCTCTACGGCTTGGCGCATGACTTCGGCTTTGCTGGTGTCTATAGAAATCCACACATCATATTTATCGCGTATCGCTTTGATTACAGGGATTACGCGCTCTAGCTCTTCTTGGAGCTCAACATCAGGTGCTCCTGGGCGTGTTGACTCACCACCGATATCAACAATCGTCACACCAGAAGCGATCATCGCTTCAACCTGCTCGAGCGCAGCATCTACTGAATTGAATTTGCCACCATCAGAAAAAGAATCTGGGGTGACATTGACGATACCCATCACTTGTGGCGTATCGAGAGAAAGAGTTTTCTGGTTTGCTTGTAAAATCATAACTGCTTAAAACGACAAAAGCCCCGAGCAAGGCTCGGGGCTTAATCAGTTGTGGTTATTCTGAGTCTTTCTTGGTTGGCTCAGAAGACACATTTTCAGCCTTGGTTTCTGAGTCTGCAGCTGGCGCTGCTGGCTCTTCTACCTTAGGTTCTTCAGCTTTAGGCTCAGGCTTCGCCTCTGCCTTTTCTTGCTGAGCTGCTGCTTGGTCAGCCCAACCTGCTGGCTCACGAATATCCGTTTTACGCTCCATCAGGTCATCAATTTGACCTGCATCGATGGTCTCGTATTTCACAAGCGCATCTTTCATTGCGTGCATGATATCCATGTTCTCTTCTAGGATTTGTTTCGCACGATCATAGTTGCGATCAATGATGTGACGAACTTCTTCATCAATCAGTTTCGCAGTCTCTCCAGACACATGTTTAGTCTGCGTCACGCTACGACCCAGGAATACTTCACCTTCATCTTCTGCATACAGCAAAGGACCCAGTTTTTCAGAGAAGCCCCATTGCGTCACCATCTTACGAGCGATATCAGTTGCACGTTCGATATCGTTTGATGCACCTGTTGATACCTTGTCTTTACCGTAGATAAGTTCTTCAGCTAGACGACCGCCGTACAAGCTTGAGATCATTGACTCAAGATGCTGACGAGACATGCTCACACGGTCTTGCTCTGGTAGGTACATAGTCACACCCAGTGCTCGACCACGTGGAATGATAGATACCTTGTACACAGGGTCGTGTTCAGGTACTAAACGACCAACAATTGCGTGACCCGCTTCGTGGTATGCTGTTGACTCTTTAGTTTCTTCAGAAAGCACCATAGAGCGACGTTCTGCACCCATCATGATCTTGTCTTTCGCTAGTTCAAACTCAACCATAGATACGTTGCGCTTGTTACCACGAGCGGCAAATAGTGCAGCTTCGTTCACAAGGTTAGCAAGGTCTGCACCAGAGAAGCCTGGTGTACCACGCGCGATCAAAGATGGCTCTACGTCTGACGCTAGAGGTACTTTACGCATGTGTACTTTCAAGATCTGTTCACGACCACGTACATCAGGAAGACCAACTACAACTTGACGGTCAAAACGGCCAGGACGAAGTAGTGCTGGGTCAAGTACGTCAGGACGGTTAGTTGCCGCGATTACGATGATACCTTCGTTACCTTCGAAACCATCCATCTCTACCAGCATTTGGTTAAGGGTTTGCTCACGCTCATCGTGACCACCACCAACACCAGCGCCACGCTGACGACCTACCGCATCGATTTCATCGATGAAGATGATACAAGGTGCTGCTTTCTTCGCTTGTTCGAACATGTCGCGTACACGAGATGCACCCACACCCACGAACATTTCTACGAAGTCAGAACCAGAAATAGTAAAGAACGGTACCTTTGCTTCACCAGCAATTGCTTTAGCAAGGAGCGTTTTACCTGTACCAGGAGGGCCAACCATTAGAACACCCGTTGGGATCTTACCGCCCAGCTTCTGGAAGCGGCTTGGATCACGTAGGTAGTCTACTAGCTCTTTTACGTCCTCTTTTGCTTCGTCACAACCTGCAACGTCAGCAAACGTGGTCTTAATCTGTTCTTCGCTCATCATGCGAGCTTTACTCTTACCAAACGACATGGCGCCTTTGCCACCGCCGCCTTGCATCTGGCGCATAAAGAAGATCCAGACACCGATAAGAAGAATCATTGGGAACCACGAGATGAAGATAGTGCCAAGCAGGCTCTGCTCTTCCGGTGGAGTACCCGAAACTTTCACGTTTTGGTTAATTAGGTCATCAAGAAGTTTTTGATCATAAACTGGCATGTAAGTCACAAAGCGACTGCCACCACCACGACGAGTAAAGGTTATCTCGCTGTCTTTGAATTGAGCTTCCTGAATCTGGCCATTGCCAACTTCCTGTACGAACGTGGTGTAATCTACCGCTCGACCGTTACTTTCCCCCGGTCCGAAGCTTTGGAATACCGACATCAACACAACGGCGATGACTAACCACAAAATTAAATTCTTTGCCATGTCACTCAAGGTGTCAGCCTCTCGATAACTAATTGTAATTAAAGGTAGGGTACTACAGTTTTTAGGCTGTAGCTACATTGTTAATTTTGTCTTTGTAAACTAATGTTCAGCCTTTGAAGCCATTAGCTACAATAAACACCTCACGAGAGCGAGCTCTAGATGAGTCCGGCTTGCGAATCTTCACCACTTTGAAGGCTTCACGCACCTGTTTTACGTATTCGTCAAACCCTTCTCCTTGGAACACTTTCACTACGAAACTGCCGCCAGGGGCTAAAGTTTGATGACACATATCTAATGCTAGTTCAACAAGATACATAGCTCTAGGCTGATCGACAGATAAGTTACCTGCCATATTAGGAGCCATGTCAGACATTACTACGTCGACCATATCCGGTTGGATTCTTTCTAGTAGTGCATCAAGCACCGCTTCTTCACGAAAATCGCCCTGAAGGAAGCTCACACCAGAGATAGGATCCATCGGCAGCAAGTCACAAGCAATAACTTGTCCCTCGTCGCCAACAACTTTGGCAGCGTACTGAGACCACCCGCCAGGAGCAGCACCTAAGTCAACTACAGTCATCCCGGGTTTCAGTAGCTTATCCTTGTTTTGAATCTCTTCAATCTTAAAGATAGCACGTGAACGATAGCCTTTTCTTCTGGCCTCATTGGCATATTTATCATCAAAATGCTCTTTTAGCCAACGACCCGAACTGGCCGAATGTTTTTGCTTACTCATTCAATTTCCAACTCAATAAGGCATGCCCTTAGAATAAAGTATAGTCTTCGTCATTAGATGGCGTTAAAATACGACTTTTCAACCCTAATAGTAAATAAATTTGGCCGCGTTATGAACCTAAGCACCAAACAAAAACAGCACCTAAAAGGCCTAGCACACGCACTGAAACCCGTTGTGCTTATGGGCGCAAATGGACTAACAGAGGCTGTACTAGCGGAAATCGAAATCGCTCTTGACCACCACGAACTGATTAAAGTGAAAGTGGCGTCAGAAGACCGTGAAACTAAACTGCTGATTATCGACGCAATTGTGCGCGAAACAAAAGCAGAGAAGTTCAGGTTATCGGTAAGACTCTTGTTCTTTACCGTCAGTCAGAGCAAAAGAAAATCGAACTGCCACGCAAGTAATTTGCTGAATAGTTGATTTTATAGAAACAATTTGTTTCAAAGTGGGAAAGGTCGCTTAGGCGGCCTTTTCATTTTTCTGACAACCAACGCGAGCAAAACGAAGACAACAACTCAGACTTGCAGGCACAAAAAAAGCCGCCAATTAGGCGACTTTTCTCTCAACAACATTGCTTAAACGTAAGCAACCTTGTCGATTTCGAAGTCTTTTTGACCGCCAGGAGTCACGATAGTCACTTCGTCACCTTCCATTTTGCCGATAAGCACGAGCGATCGGTGAGCTTACTGAGATACGGCCAGCTTTGATGTCCGCTTCGTCATCGCCCACGATTTGGTAAGTCTGCTCAGCATCCGTATCGATGTCAATCAGAGTCACTGTAGAACCAAAAATGATTTTGCCCGTGTTGTCTAGCTTAGTCACGTCAATTACTTGTGCGACAGATAGCTTGTACTCGATATCACGAATTTGCGCTTCACAGATGCCCTGCTCTTCACGAGCGGCGTGGTACTCTGCGTTCTCTTTTAGGTCACCAAGTTCACGAGCTTCTGCAATTGCTTCAGAAATCTGTGGACGAAGTTTAAGTAGACGATCTAGCTCTTCACGTAGCTGCTGTTCGCCACGTACAGTCATTGGAACCTTTTCCATTATAACAACCTCTTTTCCAAAGCATCCTTTGGACAATAAAACCCTACTCAAGCAAGCCTGAGTACAATTTGAAAAATAAACTGGATTAAGCCTAGTGTAATCAATCCGCGGATACAAATCACTGTGATTCGGATACTGAGGCAATAAGGAAGCACTTATTGCTGGCACTGGCTGTGCTGCTCTTTCTGATAACAATCAGAGTTGTTCTTTTTAAGCAACGCAACAATATAGCCTAGTTGGCTTTGATTTCGCAAGGTAAACCACGCTGACGATAGTATGAAAGTGTGAGCAACCTTGCGTCCGTTTCGCTGTATCGAACAAAGACTATTCGAAGCGACTTTTTGCGAAAATTTAACGCTTTATCTCGACTTAATAGGTTGTTAGCCTACATTAAAAATTAAGCCCACCCTGATGAATTCGCTATGACAGCCAAACTCTCGCTCACCTGTTTACTTATTTTCTCCGCTGCGACGTTTGCAGATGGTGCCGATGCGACCAAACATCTCCCTTATGGAAGCCGCAGTGCGCATCTCATCGCGCCTCTTTCGGCTCCGCAGCAGGCACTAGTTGAGTACAATACTGAGCAATTTTTTCCCCCAGCTAGCACACTAAAAGTCGTGACAGCGTTGGCAGCAAAACTGGCACTGCCTGATAGCTTTCGCTTTGAGACGACACTCTATACTTCAGGTAATGACCTCATTATCAAATACTCTGGAGACCCTACGTTTAGCCGAGCTTCACTCACAACGATGCTAAAACAGGCCAAGTCAGAGGTAGGAACTCGGTTTAACAATGTTTGGTTGGATGACAGCGTGTTTACAGGTTACCAGCGCGGTGTGGGCTGGCCTTGGGATATTCTTGGCGTTTGCTATAGCGCCCCAGCCTCTGCCATTACACTCGATGGCAACTGTGTTCAAGGCGCGTTATACACCAATAAAAATGGTACGACGCGCATCAATGTGCCTTCGCATCAACCTATCAGTGCGTCGACTTCTGTAAAAAGCGTCTCAAAGGAATACCAAGAGCAGAGCCATTGTGATCTACAGCTTGAAGTGAGCCCTAACAATCAATACTCGCTGAGTGGCTGCGCGGTCGAGCGAAAATCGCCAATACCGCTCAAGTTTGCCGTTTCGTCGCCCGAGCAATTTACCGTCGATGTTATCAAATCAGAGCTTCAGCGTATCGGTGTGACTTTATCCGGTGAAGTCAAAGTGGGTGCGCCAAACATCAAAGGACAAAAGCCGCTGTTTGTTCAGCGCTCACGACCACTCAATGACTTGCTTGCTGTGATGCTACAAGACTCTAATAACCTGTATGCCGATAACATCACTAAAACCCTTGGAGCCAACTATTTTAACGAGCCAGGTTCCTTTATTAATGGCACCGAAGCAATAAAAGCGATTGTTAAGCAAAAAGCCGGTATTAACCTTGATCTGGCAGTGCTGGAAGATGGCTCAGGGCTGTCGCGTAACAACCGTGTCACCGCCAGTCAAATGCGTGAAGTACTTAGCTACATCCACAATAACGACAGCACTCTCAAGCTTGCTCGACTCATGCCCGTCTCTGGCAACAACGGCACATTAAAATATCGTTCAAGTATGCGAAAGGCACCGATTAAAGGCGCAATAGTGGCAAAAAGTGGCTCTCTGTTTGGCACCTATAACATGATGGGATTTGGTCTTGGTAGCAAAGGTGAGCGTGAAAGTTTGTTTGTCCAATTTGTTACTGACTACCATCCAAAGAAAGCGAACACCAGCAAGCCAGTTGAGTCACCGTTGACACAATTTGAGAAGGCCTATTATCGCCAAGTGGTCGATTACAGCTATTCGTTGGAGCGCTCAAACAACAAAGCGCAGCCGTAGCTGCGCTTTACCATCGTAATATCGACTTAGTAGATTGTGGTCAATTACGATAAACCTAGGAAGTGATTAACCACTGTAAAGTAAATCCACATACCAGAAATATCAACAATCGATGCCAGTACTGGGCTCACCAGTACTGCAGGATCGAGTTTAAACACTCGAGCGATGATAGGCAGAACGCCGCCCAACGTTGTCGATACCGTAACCTGAATAAACAGCGCCACCGCTATCGCCATCGCGATAAGGTTGATATCAAAACCACCTGCAGAATTCACATCACCAAAGACCAGAATACGCCCAACCATTACCATTGCCACCGCGGCAGCCAGACATACTGCCACACGACTCTCCTTCCAGAGCACTTCTAACCACTGCCTCTTGCGAAGCTCACCGGTTGCCAGTGCACGTATCACCAGAGTTGCGGCTTGGGTACCCGTATTACCACCAGCGGCGGCAATTACTGGCATATAAACGGCCAGTAGCACGAGTTGGCTTAATGTATCTTCGTACTGTGCAATGATAAGTCCAGAAACGATGCCTAGCAGTGCTAAGGTAACAATCCATCCTATGCGCTGTTTAACGTGCTCGAGTACACCCGTCGTCAAATAGCCACCTGTGGTTTCCGCTTCTGAGTGAATCAAACCCAAATGGTGAGCGTAAAGTCTTGCTCGCTTATCGTGCCCTTGCAAATCAAGCTCTTCAATCAAGAACTGAACTTGTCCCAAGGCACAGTGTTGTAGCACACCTACCGCTTCATCGATCGGCATTACCGTAAGCAGGTTTAATTGCTGATCTGTATCGTATTGCAGAAATGCTTTCGTTGCAGCACTGATCTCCTCCTCTGAGAAGCGAGGTGCTGTATTTTCAATATATGTATTGCTCATTACCGTCATGGCGAATCTCCCGATTAGCGTTGGTAACGACCATCAGAAAGTCGGCTCAGTAATTGACAAAATAATGCCAAAAGCATGACTCAATGCTAAGTGCGAAGACATAGTCTAGGCGCACGAATGTCAGGCCATGTATATAGCCAAAACACGCATCAAAAGACACACTCATTGAGTGACTCAATAGTAGTAAAGGAGAAAAATATCAGGATGTTATAGAAGGGAAACACACCTACCTCAGCGGTAGGAACGAAGATCGCAATTACCGACGCGAGGCTATTTTTCTCCTTTCATACTAGGAGGATGGTCGGTATTGTTCATAGTTATCTCCGAAAAAACTACCCTACTGGTAGCGCGGCGTAGGATACCAAAATACGCCCATGAGTAAAGTCCATTTTCCCTAATGGAAATCATTTTTTACGTTTGTTCATATAAGTGTCATATCACATGTCTCGTTCTACTCTTTTAGCGTCCTCTTTGATGCTATGCGCCAGCGTTCTCCTCTCTGGCTGTAACTCTTCCGATAGTGGCGGCACCACATCAAATGGCGGTGCAACTTCACCAGGTGGTGGTGGTGTTACAACACCGGGGAGTGGAGGAACCACGCCAGGTGGCGGAGAAACCACACCGCCTCCACCAATTACCAACAACTGTAAGCTCAATTGGCAGCAAACTTTCACCGACCTTAACCGCAACTGGACTCGTTCCCAATATGATCACAATTGTGATGAAACAGCTCAGCCTGCACCGCAGTTCACGACAAGTTCCGACGCCTCTTCTTCGGTTCAATACACGAATATTTTTGATGGCGAGCGTGAACGCTACGGTTACAACCCAAGATTCATCCCAGGTCGCCCCTATTTTGATGCCAACAACCTACCATGGATGATCGTCAACAATATGAATCAGTTCAATGTCGGCGACGGACTGCCAGGACATCATCAAGATCCGGTAACTCTGGAGAAAACCAATAAGCCGTTACACGCACTAACTTACGACGACCGTGTCTATTCATCTCTATATAGTGACGCCAATCCGTGTACCGACTGCGACTCATACTTGGTGAGGCTGACCCCAAAGGGTGAATGGATTGGTACATCGCTAAGAGCTATGCAGCAAGAATTTGGCTTTAGGCAAAACGCCGATGGACTAGATGGCTATCGCTACCGCTATATTGAGCAAGTGTATTTTCAAGACAATGGCGATGTGTTCTTTAAACTCGATCATGGAGCTGTCCGCTATCAGGCACAAACCCAAACTTGGCTAGGCTATAAAAAGAACTGGCTAGCTCAAACTGAAATGGTGGGTAATGGCAGCCAGGCACCGCTGTTTATCCGCACATCTAATAGCAATAGCGAATACGCCATCTCTCGCTTAATCGACATTGGCAATGGTGAACTCGATTGGCAAGAAGAGACACTATCACTGCCAATTCGCTTAGGTCTGTATCGAGCAGCAAGCCCGTCATTTGGGAAGGCAACACCTTACATATTGCCGCTATTAGCTACGATGAGAGTGCATTGAATCGTCTAGATTACAATACCGGGCAATACTATGTTCGCTATCAGCTTGGCACCGAACAAGCCGACGTTGTGTTCATGGGTTGGAGCGGTTCGACCTCTGAGGCAACACCAGATGGCCACAATCAACCTATCCTTTTGCTCGACAGCCAGAAACGATTGCACTTTATCTCTGGCGCTCACAACCATCAGATCTGGCATCGCTACTCTCTAGCGCCTGTCACCAATAACGAATGGAATAACGGCGATAATTTATGGGGCAACGTAGCAGCAAACGATAAATTTTCTTACGGACGAGAGACGCCCGTTGGTCGCTACCCAGAAGAGACATCGAGTGATAGCAAGGTCGATTATGTCGGTCAGCCTTTGGGCCGCTATACCTACGTTCACGCCGCAATCCAAAGTGATGACAGCATAGTGTTGGCAATGCGTAACACGGCGCCTACTGCAAGTGCACCAAGTGGCTATCGACTTGAATGGATAACAGGTACACCACAAACAAATGGCCAATACAAATGGCAAGACAAAGGTGTCATCGTGATGCCAAACTGGCAGCAGTATTCAAACTACACTCAAAAACTGCATCAGGATAAGCGCGGGAACCTATACCTGTTGTATACCTATGAAATCCAAAACTTCAACGATAACACTTGGTTCAATCAAACACTGCGTGTTTCCAAATCAAGTCAACAAGAGTGTGCGCTACTGTCTGATGTCAAGGACTGCATTCACGTAGTTAGCGAGCATTATCGCCGCTGGCCTAACGAAATGCTGGCCGGTAGTCCAAGTCGTTACAGCCAACAATTCCAGCACCACCCTGTATTGCTGGTCAGCTCTGATAAGGGAAACACCTGGCGATTAGCTACCACAGAAGCCCTGCTGTCCCAGCAAACCAAGTAACTTTAAAACTCAATACTAAGTGACGATCAAAAACGCCGCGTTTCAAACGCGGCGTTTTTATTTAAACAATCGGAGTTACAGTGAGTGAGGGTTAATCAACCACTTTAACTTGAAGCTCTCTTGGCACTTCAAAGAACATGTTCTCTTCACGGCCTAACACTTCTTCAACATCATCAGCGCCCAGCGCTTTGATTCTATCGATGATTTGATTAACTAGCTCTTCTGGTGCAGATGCACCTGCCGTTACGCCAACCAAACCTTTTCCGTCAAACCATTCAGCTTCAATGAGATCTGGCGTATCCGTTAGGTAAGCGGGCGTGCCCAGCTTTTCAGCCAGCTCTTTGAGGCGCGTTGAGTTCGAAGAATTGGTTGAGCCAACGACAACCATGACATCCACGGCACCAGCCAGTTCGCGAACCGCATCTTGGCGGTTTTGCGTCGCGTAACAGATATCGTCTTTGCGAGGACCTTGGATCTTAGGGAACACTTCGCGAAGCTTATCAATCACATCCGCGGTTTCATCTACTGACAGTGTGGTTTGACTCACGTAATGAAGATTCGTTGGGTCTTTGACCTCTAGTGTTAACACGTCTTCTGGACGCTCAACAAGGTACATGCCGCCAGTCTCACTTGAGTACTGACCCATTGTCCCTTCCACCTCTGGATGACCCGCGTGACCGATCAGCACGACTTCCATATTACGGCGACTCGCACGAGCCACTTCCATATGAACTTTGGTCACTAGCGGACAAGTAGCATCAAAGACCGTCAGTTCACGCGCTTTCGCCTCTTTGCGAACCGCTTGAGACACACCATGGCAGAAAAGATCACAATGTTGTCATCAGGCACTTCACTCAGTTCCTCAACAAAGATCGCACCACGCTGCTTAAGACCTTCAACCACAAAACGGTTATGTACCACTTCATGACGAACATAGATTGGCGGCTGATACATCTCAAGCGCGCGCTCAACAATGCTGATCGCTCGGTCTACACCCGCACAAAAGCCACGTGGGTTAGCTAGTTTAATTTTCATTTCATTACTCATTGAGGAACCGCTATTACTTATCGTATTTATCTGAGTGGTTTATTCTACTTCGAGAATTTCAACTTCAAAGGTGACATCTTGCCCCGCTAACGGGTGATTAAAATCAACCGTTACCGAATCACCCGCAATATCTGTGATGATACCCGGGATCTCCATGCCATCAGGACCTGAGAAGGCCATTATTGTACCGACTTCAACCTCAGAGTCACCCACAAACTTTGCGCGATCCATATGATGAACATTGTCTGGATTTGGCATACCAAACGCATCTGCGGCCTTTAACTCAATCGCCTTGCTATCACCGGATGACAAACCCACCAAGCACTTTTCAAAATTGTCACTTAAACTGCCGTCACCAATAATAAATTTCGCAGGCTTACCCATATTGTGGGTACTGTCTGCAACCGAACCATCGCTCAGCTTGATGGTAAAATGTAGGGTGACAGCGCTATCTTGGGAAATGATGCTCACGTTACGGCTTCCTTGTGTTATTGAGTCTGTGTTGATTGATACGCACAGTAGCTCTTTATCATTTAGCTTGTTATATAAAAAAGCGCCGTGCATATCAACGCACAGCGCTTAAGGTTATTCGTTATCTGCGCTACTTTTGCTCTTTATTGCGAAAGCTATCGATAATAATCATCGCCGCACCAATACAGATCGCCATGTCTGCTAGATTGAAAGCGGGCCAATGATAATTACCCCAGTAGAAATCCAAGTAGTCGACAACAAAACCATGAACAACGCGATCAAAGACGTTACCCACTGCGCCGCCGATGATCATCGCGTAAGCAATGTTGTTCCACTTCTCTTTTGCAGGAAGCTTGCTCATCCAGTACGTTAGCATGCTGGTGACGACAAACGCGATACCGGTAAACAGCCAGCGCTGCCAACCAGCTTGATCACTCAAAAAGCTAAATGCCGCACCATAGTTATGGACATAGAGCAGATTGAAAAATGGCAAGATCTCAATTCGATTCGCCCAGCCGTAGCCCATGTTATCCATGACCACGAGTTTGATGCTGATATCAGCAATAAAAATCACCACCGCTAGCCATAGCCAGCGTACACCTGATTGTCGAAATGTGATTGCCGTTTCGCTCATCTGTTTCCTTTCTCGCTACCTCAGGTAGCACACATTCAATGAATTATATGTTCAATCAGTTCGCTGATAAAAACAACCCCAGTAAAAACTGGGGCTGTTAAATCTTTCAAAAGTTCCGGTTAGCTTACCATTAAGCGAACTTGCGAACTTCGCCTTCACCATCTACGTTCGATACGCAACGACCACAAATCTTCTCGTGACCCGCAATCGTGCCTACGTCCGGAGTATGGTGCCAACAACGGTCACACTTCTCATTTTCAGTGGCTGCCACTTCAACGAATAGACCTTCTAGATCTGTCGCTTTCGCTGCATCCGTCTTCTCAGACATTGGCTTAACCGCTGCTGCAGAAGTTAGCAATACAAAACGTAGCTCGTCTTCTAGTTTGCTAAGCTTCGCAGTTAGCGCATCATCGGCAAACAAAGTGATTTCAGCCTGTAGTGCACCACCGATGGTTTTCTCGCTACGCGCTGCTTCTAGTTGCTTGTTTACTGCATCACGAACCGTTTGGATTTCAGCCCAGAATTCGTTGTTCAGTTCTTCACCTTCCGCAAGACCGAACAGACCTTCGAACCACTCACCTGCGAACACAAACTTCTCGCGCTGACCTGGCATTTCGTTCCAGATTTCGTCTGCAGTGAACGACATGATTGGTGCCATCCAACGAACAAGTGCTTCAACGATGTAGTAAAGTGCAGTCTGACAGCTGCGCTGTGCGTGTCCGCCCAGTTTCGCTGTGTACTGACGGTCTTTAATAACGTCTAGGTAGAAAGAGCCCATTTCGATAGAGCAGAACTGCATTAGACGCTGAGTCACGCCGTGAGTGTTGTACTCTTCGTATGCTTTTACGATCTCTTCTTGAGCCGCTAGCGCACGACCTACCGCCCAACGGTCCAGTGCCACCATCTCATCTGCTGGTACTAGGTCAGTTTCTGGGTTGAAACCGTTTAGGTTTGCTAGGAAGAAGCGAGCCGTGTTACGGATACGACGGTAAGCATCTGCAGAGCGTTTCAGGATTTCATCAGAAACCGCAACTTCGCCTGTGTAGTCAGTCGATGCTACCCATAGACGCAGAATGTCTGCACCCAGCTTGTTAGTCACATCTTTTGGCGCAACAACGTTACCGATTGACTTAGACATCTTACGGCCGTGACCATCCACCACGAAGCCGTGCGTTAGTACTTGCTTGTATGGCGCTTCGTCTTTCATCGCGATAGATGAAATCAGTGAAGACTGGAACCAACCACGGTGTTGGTCAGAACCTTCTAGGTATAGGTCTGCACTGTTGCCATTGAACTCTTCACGAGAATCAACAACCGAGTAGTGAGTCACACCTGAATCAAACCAAACGTCTAGTGTATCCAGAACTTTCTCGTACTGGTCAGCTTCTTCACCAAGTAGGTCTGCGATTTCTACATCCCACCAAGCTTGAATGCCCTTCTCTTCCACTAGCTTAGCCACTTTTTCAATCAGCTCTAGCGAGTTTGGATGAAGTTCTGCGGTCTCTTTGTGAACGAACAGAGCGATTGGCACACCCCAAGTACGCTGACGAGAGATACACCACTCAGGACGACCTTCGATCATACCTTCGATACGGCTTTGACCCCACTCAGGCATCCACTCAACACCTTTAATAGACTCTAGTGCTTTTGCACGTAGACCCGCTTGGTCCATAGATACGAACCACTGAGGTGTTGCACGGAAAATGATTGGCGTCTTATGGCGCCAGCAGTGTGGGTAGCTGTGCTCATAAGCGTGATGATGAAGTAGCGCACCTTTTTCTTTCAGTACTTCTACAACCGCATCGTTAGCTTTAAACACGTGCTGACCGGCAAATAGCTCAGTATCAGGCAAGTAAACACCGTTTGAACCTACTGGGTTTGCCACTTCTAGATCGTATTTTTGACCAACCGCGAAGTCTTCTTGACCGTGGCCTGGTGCTGTGTGAACCACACCCGTACCTGATTCAGTCGTTACGTGATCACCTAGGATCGCCGGAACGGTGAAGTCGTAGAATGGGTGGTTAAACTGAGAAAGCTCTAGATCGGCACCTTTCGCAAAACCAAGGTTGTGGAAGTGCTCGATACCAGCACGATCCATCACATCTTTCGCTAGCTCAGAAGCCACGATAATACGCTCTGGGTTGTCACCTTCTGTTTGGATTAGCACGTACTCAAGGTCGTCGCGTAGACATACCGCGCGGTTCGCAGGCAGTGTCCATGGCGTCGTTGTCCAGATAACAATTGAGATGTCACCTTGACCTTCATGACCTTCGCTCAACGCGAACTTAGACAAAAGCGCCACTTCGTCGGCCGCTTTAAAGCGCACGTCGATAGAAGGAGATACTTTATCTTTATATTCAACTTCTGCTTCAGCAAGTGCTGAACCACAATCTGTACACCAGTGAACTGGTTTAAAGCCTTTTAGTAAGTGGCCTTTGTCAGCGATCTTACCTAGAGCACGAATGATGTTTGCTTCAGTTGCAAAATCCATAGTGCGGTACGGCTTGTCCCATTCACCAAGAATACCTAGACGTTTAAAGCTCTCTTTTTGACCTTCAACTTGACCTGCCGCGTACTGGCGACATTTCTCACGGAATTCAGCCGCAGTCACTTTTTGGCCTGGCTTTACCCACTTTCTTCTCTACCATCAATTCAATAGGTAGACCGTGGCAATCCCAACCTGGAATATATGGTGCGTCAAAACCTGAAAGTGTTTTGGATTTAATAATAATGTCTTTAAGAATCTTGTTTAGAGCATGACCAATGTGAATGTCACCATTCGCGTATGGAGGGCCATCGTGTAGCACGAAGGATTTTTTGCCTTTTTTAGCTTTACGGATCTCACCGTAAAGATCTTCTTTGTACCAACGCTTAAGCATTTCTGGCTCACGATTGGCCAGGTTGCCGCGCATTGGAAACCCTGTTTCAGGTAGGTTCAGGGTATCTTTATACTCACTCATCGATTCTTAATTCCGTTGTATTGGGCGAAAGTTAGACATTATGTTAGCGGTGGAATCTTCCGCTAACCCTTAAACTGACGTAGCCACACCCTTGCTACATCAGCATCCAATTCTATTTGCTGCTTAAGCAGCTCCAGTGACTCGAACTTTTTCTCATCACGGATTTTATGAAGCAGTGCCACTTCAATTTGTTGACCGTAGAGGTTGCCCTCGTAGTCAAAGATATGCACTTCAAGATCAGGCGTTGTCCCCGCAACCGTTGGCTTTTTACCTATATTGGCAATGCCTGGTAGCGGCTTATCATCAACACCAAGCACCTGCACCGCATAAACACCGCGAACAGGCACGACATAACGCTTGAGTGAAATATTGGCGGTTGGAAACCCAAAGCCACGCGCTAACTTTTGACCATGAGCAACACGCCCCGACAAAGTATAGTGACGTCCCAACATTTCTGCGCTTGCATCGAGTTCGTCATTAGCAAGAGCTTGACGAATGGCCGTTGAACTGACTCGAGTCTCTTCAACACAAAAACTTGACGTATTCACCACCTCAAAACCGAACTCCTCGCCCGCTTTTTGAAGCATCTCGAAATTACCTTCACGCCCTTTACCAAAGCGGAAGTCATCGCCGATGACAAGGAACTTAACACCCAATTTGCCTACCAACAAGTCTCGAATAAAAGACTCCGCAGTTAAGCTGGCAAATCGCTGATTAAAGTTCACGCACAGCAGGCGATCCAGTTCCATTTTCTCAAGCAGTTCGTACTTATCGCGTAATCGAGTCAAACGCGCTGGCGCTTTATCTTTCGCAAACAGCTCCATCGGTTGTGGTTCAAAAGTCATCACAACCGCAGGCAAACCAAGCTGTGACGCTCTCTGTTTAACCTGGCTCAGTACACGTTGATGTCCAAGGTGGACACCGTCGAAGTTGCCGATGGTTAAAACGCAGCCATGGTGCTGATTTTTAAGGTTATGTATGCCTCGAATGAGTTCCATGAAACGACTAAACCACCTGCTTAAGTAAATGTTACGAGTGTGAAACTGACGGATTATAACCAATCATTGTTAATCTGTCGCTGCTTTTACGTCTTTCGGACGAATTCCCAAAATCAGCAGTGCCACCAAGTATGTCAGTCCTCCAAGACCAATCAGTACCGTCAAACTAACGATACGCTCAGATAAGCCCCAGCTCAGCCACTGCTGCATGTCTTGTAGCTGCCACAGCAATACTGCCACCATAGCGGCCACAGCAACCACTAGACGAACGACAAAGCCTATCGTTTTCTTAGTGATGCGATAGACATTTTGACGATGAAGACCACGATAAAGCAGCGCCATATTGATAAAGGCAGACAACGCTGTTGCCATTGCCAGGCCAACATACCCGTAGAAATAAGCAAAGATAGCGTTGAAGACCATGTTGGACGCCATGGCAATAATGCCATATTTCACTGGTGTCTTAGTATCTTGACGTGAGTAATAACCTGGTGCGAGTACCTTGATCAACATAAAGTTAAGTAGGCCAGATGCATAAGCTAACAAAGATAATGATGCCTGCTCAACGTCATGAGGGGTAAACTCGCCACGCATGAAGAGCACCATTAGCATCGGCTTTGCAAGCACCATCAATCCCAACATCGCAGGTAAGCCGAGCAAGATAACCATACGTACACCCCAATCCATGGTGTGAGCAAAACCTTCACTATGAGCGTCAACGTGCTTACGTGATAGCGCCGGCAAAATTACAGTAGCAATGGCAATACCAAACAAACCAAGTGGGAACTCTAAAAGACGGTCTGAATAATAAAGCCAACTGATTGAACCTGTGGCTAGGAAACTGGCAATAAAGGTATCAAACAGCAGGTTAATTTGACTCACTGAGACACCAAACAGTGCAGGAATCATCAAGGTGCGGATCTTAGTCACTCCAGGATCGCGCCAACCCCACTTGGGTTTAACCAATACCCCCTCTTTCATAAGGAAGGGAATTTGGAACGCAAACTGGACAAAGCCACCTAAAAACACACCGATTGCTAAGCCAATTTCCGGCTGTGTCAGGTTTGGTGAGATGAACCACGCACAAGCAATGATCATCACATTAAGAAAAACAGGCGTAAAAGAAGAAACCGCAAACTTGCCTAAAGTGTTAAGAATCGCCCCAGATAGCGCAACAAACGTAATGAACCAAAGATACGGGAAGGTGATTTTAAGCATCAAACTGGCGAGTTCAAACTTCGGAGCCGCAGGGCCATCATTGAGCCAATCGAGAAACCAACCAAAACCAAATAAAGCGGTAACAACACTCGAGCCAAGGATACCGAGTAATGTCACAATAGTGACAATCACTCCTAACGTACCGGATGCTTTAGCGATTAAATCCCGAGTTTTATCTTTATCACCAGAGGCATGATATTCGGTAAGTACAGGAACAAATGCCTGAGAGAATGCCCCTTCTGCAAAAAGGCGTCTAAGAAAGTTGGGGATTTTATTGGCAAAAAAGAAGACATCAGCGCTCGCCCCTGCCCCCATTAGATTCGCCACCACCACATCACGAACCAGTCCCAATACTCGAGACACCAGCGTCATGGCACTCACTATCATGCCAGACTTAAGAAGGCGTTTACTCACGATAACCTCTGAATTACCTAGCCAATGCTTTGCTATTTATCGGTTTCAATAGCCTTTGTTATTGAAGAGAGGATTAGTATTAGCATTGGTCGAAAAATACTGTTAGAATCCCCGCCATCTTAACCGCGATAGCCCACAGATATCAAAAATTGTTTTATATCGTCGGGTTTTTGCACAAATCATTTGACAATTGAGCGCAAATGAGGGATATTCCTCGCCCTTAAATTGTCACCGAACTAAGTTTTTGGGAGTTAGACCCTTGGCAAACAGTAAATCTGCTAAGAAGCGCGCTATCCAAGCTGAGAAACGTCGCCAGCACAACGCTAGCCGTCGTTCTATGATGCGCACTTACATGAAGAAAACAATCGCAGCTATCGAAGCTGGCGACAAAGAAGCAGCAACTTCAGCATTTGCAGAAGTTACTCCAATCCTTGACCGCATGGCGACTAAAGGCCTTATTCATAAGAATAAAGCTGCTCGTCACAAGGCACGCTTCTCTGCTGCAATCAAAGCTCTATAATTTAGACTTTGTATTGTGTTAAAAAAACCGGCTAAGGCCGGTTTTTTTGTATCTGCATTTTCTACATTGACAGTTTATGTATTAGCGAGAAAACACTCGCTACGACAAAGTAGCGAACGTTATGCTTTATTCATCGCTGCAGTACATACCATGCAACGTTTCAATCAACTGTCGAACTTCGCTACTGCTCAAGGTGTAAAACACCGTTTGTGCTTCTTTGCGCGTGGAGACCAATCCATCGCGGCGTAACCAAGCCAAATGCTGAGACAGCGCTGATTGGCTTAGTTCTAAACGCGCACACAACTCACCGACCGACAATTCTGTATTGTGTAGCATGCACAGAATTTGCAGGCGTCTCTCATTAGCCATCGCTTTTAAGAGTACTACCGCTTGTGATGCGTTTTTCTCCATATCCTGCAAGTTCATAATCTACCTCTAATCATTTGGTGATACCGTTGCCAATCTGCCAGTCTTTTTCACTAAAAATCATAACGCTGGCAATTTCCGACACATTTTACATGGTTAGCTCGCGCATGCTAAGGCTTTGTTTAATTAACTGTTGCTGAAATGAATAAATTGATAACTAACTCCAAAGTTAAAACGCAAGCAGATCGGTAAAGTCCGCTTCACAGACACTTTTTACCGCTGGATGCTGGATCATTCGTTCTGCAAAAATCACGTAGTACTCTTCTTTAATATCTTCGATATCCCCAATCAACTGTAAGTTACGTTGATCTTTAATTTCTGACATATAGATACTCGGCGCCAAAAAGATGACATCGTCTTTGTACATAGAGAAAGCTTTCATCAGCGCCACATCATCAAACTCACCCAAAATATTCGGCTGAATCCCTTGTTGGTCAAACCATTGGATCACTTTACGACCCATGGATGTGCGGCTACCTGGAATAAGAAGGCGAGTCTGTTCGAGTACCTCAGGAAAACGAACATTGTCCAAGTGCCCAGAAGTAAAGAAACTCATACGACTTTCGCCCAGCTTTTTACTAAACAATCCAGGGCTTTGACTGGAGTCCACTGGACAATCTGACAAAATCATATCCAACTTATGCTGAGCCAATTGCTCTAGCAGCATTTCGTGCGTCGATTCAAAACAGCGAAGGTGGATGTTGTTATCTTCAGGGATAGTCGTCATCAAAATCTTACTGACGAGACGTTTAGACAGCGCATCCGCGACGCCAACATCAAACAGTAGATTAGAGCGCTGGCTGTAATTAACGATATCCAGCATCTCGTAGCTTAGCCCAAACATTCGATCTGCGTATTTATAGACCAGTTGTCCTAGCTCGGTTGGCTCAACACTGCGACCGTTTCGCTTGGTCAGTTTGCCATCCATACGCTCTTCCAGCGCTTTAATTTGACCGGTGACCGTTTGTGGAGTCAAAAACAGCGCATCGGCTGCTTTAGTAACTGAACCTTGTTTGCACACCATCCAGAAATAGTACAAATGGTTATAGTTGAGATGAGACATGCTAAATCGCCTAAAGTGAGTGACTCTCTTTTATAGCAAAATCTCGCCACTCCAACAATATTCGATATAACCGACAACAAAAGCCACTTACCTATCTTTTTTACGAAATAGGCACTGTCACACTTGCCACACAACTGTCATATAAATGACAAAGTGGTCAATATACATCGATTTATTTCATCAATAATGTCAGATTAATCTCTTTTTCTCAAAAATAAAAATTACATTAAAAATCAGGAATTTATGGTCGTAAATGCAAATTTACAGTTCAAAAATCAGCCGATGATCGCACTTAAATCACATAGAAATAGTTTCGTCATATTTCTGTAATATTCGAGTTCTACTATCGCGTCAGATTCAACAACAGGCCGCAAATAGATTAACCAAGGCCAAACGGAGAAAACTATGATGAACCAAGCAACTACAGCGACGACTCCTATGTCGACTACGACGCGTTGGCTGCGCTGGGCTAACTTGGCATTCATGCTTTACCTATTACTACTTGCTGTTTCTATGGTAGGTAGTGGCTTTAAAATGGCGACTGGCGAGCACGCAAAAGTGCTATTCGAGTTTGCTTCTCACCCAGTTGCTGGCTTGATGATCGGTTTGGTTGCTACTGCACTGATCCAGTCTTCTAGTACTGTTACCTCTATTATTGTTGGTCTGGTAGCCGGTGGCTTACCTGTGACGACTGCAATCCCAATGATCATGGGTGCAAACATTGGTACTACTGTAACCAATACCCTAGTAAGTCTTGGTCACGTTCGTTGCAACACCGAGTTTAAGCGTGCTTTTGCAAGTGCTACGATTCACGACTTCTTCAACTTGCTAGCTGTTGCTATTTTCCTACCGCTAGAAATGATGTTCGGTGTGCTAGACAAAATCTCTAGCTGGCTTGTATCGCCAATGATGGCAACAGGCGATATGAGCATGGGTGGTCTTAACTTCATCAAACCAATCACCAAGCCAGTAGTGAGCGCAATTCAAGAGCCGCTAAGTGCCTTTGGTAGTGTGACCGGTGGTGTACTACTTATTGTTCTTGGTATCGCGACTATCTTCGTTGCTATCACTGTGATGGGCAAACTCATGAAGAGCCTAATGGTTGGTCGTGCTCGTGAGATTCTAAAGAACGCAATTGGTCGCGGTCCAATTCACGGTATCGTGTCGGGCTCTATCGTGACAGTTCTGGTTCAGTCTTCATCAACTACTACCAGCCTAATGGTTCCGCTAGTAGGTACAGGTGCTCTGAAGGTTCGTGATGTGTACCCATTCACACTAGGTGCGAACATCGGTACTTGTATCACGGGTCTACTTGCTGCGACGGCTGTTTCTGGTGAGTACGCTATATTTGCTCTGCAGATTGCGCTAGTACACTTGGTGTTCAATATCATGGCGACTGTGTTTATCTTCGGCATCCCGTTCCTGCGTGAGCTTCCAGTGAAAGGCGCCGACTATATCTCAGACTTGGCTATCAAAAATAAAGCCATTGTTGCAGGTTACCTCGTATCTATCTTCGTGGTTATCCCAGGTTCGATTCTCGCCCTGACGGCTTAACGACGAACTAACTGTTGCCACTTAGTGGCACAGTTAAGAATAAAAAGCGCTCAGCATCTGCTGAGCGTTTTTGTTTTTAAAAGTCACCATAATCGTAGGCGTCATAAGCATCGTACGCGTCGTAATGTTCGATAAGATCGGCTTCATCGACGTAGTCCCAATAGTAATAACGGTCATAATAGTAGTTGTAGTACGGATCGCCAACATAGTAGGTTTTGATGCGTTTATCTTCTGTCCAAAGGTAGTAGTTCGATGCCTTTATCACTGGAACAGAAAGCGTCTGCTCACCCACTTTGATATCCGTTTGCCCTTCAATCGTACCGACAAAGGTCATCGGTTTACCAAGCACAAAGATCTTCGGATCTAGAAATCGCTCTACCTTAACGACAAAACGGCTGCTTCCTTGACGGGTCTCGTCTGGTCGCCCCTTCGCATCAAGCTCAAAATAACTGATTTGCAGCTCACTGCTGCTTGCCGACGGATTCGTGAGTTTTGCGACCACCCCACCCCAGCGCGCTGGCTGACCTTTGTAAGGTGTCGCATCAAGGCTCGCATCTTGATAATTGACCAACAGTTTTTCATCGGCAACTTTGATCTCATCAGGACCGCTACTACAGCCCACTAGCAGGGCTGCTAAGATCCATACATACACTCGCATTTTCTGCTCTCCTATCTCTCACTCAATTCATTATGAGTCAAGCTGTTACCGCTTCGCAAGTGACAGCCTTTTGTTGAGTCTTTGCATCCTATTATTGACACATTACCTATTAGTACTTGCTGTCAATACAGCTCAACAATACCCCAACTAGAAACTGACCCAAGATTGACGTTGGCCAACTTACCGAAGTCTAAGTCCTTGTTTACTCTATTACGCAATCACTATGTATAGGACTCTGTCATGAAAACAAAAATTCTACTTCTCAGCGCACTTATCGCCTCACCAAGCTTTGCATACTACTGTGACCAAACCGCAGAAGGCGCTATCGATGGAGCAGTAGATGGTGCAATCACAGGCGCTGTTGTCGGTGGGATTGTTGATGGCGGTCGCGGCGCAGCTGCCGGTGCTGCCATAGGTGGCGGTACGGGGGCAGTTGTGGGGACTGTCGATGGTGCTTACGATGAAGAAGCGTGTGAAGTCGTTACCGATGTCGCTGTAGAAGACGAAATCGTGGCCGAAGAAGTGGTTGAAGAAGAAATTGTCGACGAGGAAATCGCTGAAGAGTACTACTACGACTAACGTTTTACCTTCACATTTTGGCAGTTACCTAGAGGTAACATCCCCCTATGTTACTGCCATCCTTCTCCCCCCAGCGATAAACTGCATTCAATAAACTCGACGAAAAGGTCCAGTATGCACAAAATCGCACTTGTAACAGGTGCGTTTCAAGGGATCGGTCTCGCCACATCTGAAATGCTCATGGAACAAGGTTTCCACGTGATCATGGCGGACATCCAATCTTGCAGCGCCCTCGCTAATGAATTCCGTCACAAAGGCTATCTCGCATCGCATGTTAAAATCGATCTTGCGATGTCTTCTATGTTTCCAGCTATTGCCAACAAGATAGAAGAAGAGTTTGGTCGTCTAGATGTTTTGGTCAACAACGCCTCGATCTTAGCAGATTTTGGCAAACACCCATCTCTGATCGATGAGGATACTTATCGACGAGTGATTGAAATCAATCAGATTGGCCCCTTTCTACTTACCCGAGCCTTAACGCCTTTACTGAAAAAAGCCTCAGGAGCTCGTGTGGTCAATGTATCGAGCCAAGCCGCTCAGCTTTCTCAGCTGGCCAATATGAATTCCCCTTGGAGAGAGGATGTCTGTGCCGCCTATCAATCATCTAAAATTGGCGTCAACGCTAACACGGTACTGTTTGCCAAGGAGCTCGAGCCATTTGGCATTAAGGTGAACTCCTACTGTCCTGGGTGGGTCGATTCCGGCATGAACCTAGACGATCTACCTGAATACGGAGATAGCGTGAAACTGAAAACGCCACGCGAAGGTGCAGACACTGCGATCTGGTTAGCAACATTGGAAAACGATGGCCCAACCGCAGGCTTCTTTACCGAACGTGAAGCCATCAGTTGGTAACAAAGCGAGTAGCCAGTTAATAAAGCCATTGGCTGAACACAAAAACGCCGAACAGACTGAACTGCTCGGCGTTTTAGTTCTATTCCTAACGGGAAGCGTTACACTGAGAACGGATAACGAATCGGCTCGTGACTCTCATAACCAATCACTTCAAAATCATCCAGCGTTGCCCATGTTTCTAGATCTTCTAATGACTTAATTTTAGGGTTGATGCGGAACTCTGGCGCAGCCAAGGGCTCACGTTTAAGCTGAACATCACGCATTAGCTCTAGCTGATCTTCATAAATATGCGCATTCACGATCTTATGATAAGCCTGGCCAGGCTTCTTGCCCGTAATTTGCGCCATAATGGCCAAGAACACATACACTTGAACCATATTGAAATTAAGTCCAAGCGGCACGTCACAAGAGCGCTGAGTACTGTTTAGATATAAGGTATCGCCCAACAAAGAAAAGTGGTGGCTGTACATACATGGACGTAGGCACCCCATGTGAAATTCACCTGGGTTGTAGAAATTAAGAATTTCACCACGGTCATCAACACCCTTGGAAAGGTCATCAACAATCTTGCGAAGCTGGTCGATATGGCCACCGTCCGGTTTAGCCCACGCTCGCCCCTGAACACCGTACACACGTCCCATATCGTCTTCACCTTTACGATAAGGGTTTTTTAGCCATGCTTCATTGAGGTTTGCATTGGCATCCCATGTTTTGGTGCCCAACTTACGAAAATCTTCCGCATTGTCATAGCCACGGATGTAACCTAGTAGTTCAGCGACTGCTGCTTTCCAAAAGCTCTTGCGAGTTGTGACCAATGGAAAGGCATTGCCAGCAACATCGTAAGTGAGATCGGCATTAATCACGGTTAAACAACGTTTACCTGTGCGCTCGTTCTCAACCCAAACCCCCTCTCAACGATTCGCTGACATAAGTCTAAATACTGCTTCACGACAATTCCTATTACTTCGATACTTTTGGAGCGGTTGCACCGTTGACTTTATAAGCCCACGCGACCATCAAACCGCCAATGATCACCATTGGCAATGAAAGGATTTGACCCATTGAGATAAATCCACCGAACAAACCTAGGTGAGCATCCGGTTCGCGCACGTACTCTACCATAAATCTAAAGGTTCCATAACCAAGCAAGAACAGGCCAGAGACTGAGCCTTCTGGACGAGGTTTGCGAATAAACCAGTTCAAGATTAAGAACAGCACCACACCTTCTAACGCTAACTCATACAGTTGAGATGGATGGCGTGGTAATGGACCGCCATTCGGGAAGATGATCGCCCAAGGCACATCCGTCACTCGTCCCCACAGCTCGCTATTCATGAAGTTGCCAAGACGCCCCATACCCAAACCAAACGGCACTAGTGGCGCGATAAAATCGGCAACATTGAAGAAGGTACGACCGTTTTTACGTGCGTACCAGAACATCGCGGTGATAACACCCAGCAACCCACCATGGAATGACATGCCACCAGTCCACACTTTAAATAGATACAGTGGATCTTGTAGCAGTTCTTCAAAGCCATAAAACAATACGTAGCCGACACGACCACCGATAACCACCCCAAGAAAGCCGGCAAACAGAAGATCCGACACTTGCTCTCGGGTCCAACCTGAACCCGCCTTATCTGCGCGGCGGTTTGCAAGCCACAAAGCGAAAGCAAAACCGATCAAGTACATCAAACCGTACCAACGGACAGATAGTGGACCTAACTCAAACAGAACAGGGTCAATATTTGGAAACTGGATATATCCCTGAGACATAAAACGCTCACTTAAAGTTATTAAATAATGGGGCTAAAACATCATAGAAAATGCCACAAACAATAGAAAGACTGCAAAAATCTTTTTAAGTTTCGGTGTTGGCATCGTCGTCGCCAATTTGGCACCAAATCGCGTCGTCACCATAGAGGTAGCAGCAATCGCAAACAAAGCTGGTAGGTAAACATAACCGACACTGAATTCCGGCAGTCCTTCAGCCTTTGCACCATGAAATACGAAGCCTAACATGCCTGCCAGTGCAATCACACAACCGCAAACGGAAGAAGAACCCACCGCACGGCGCATTTCAACGCCATGTTTACTCAAAAATGGCACCGACATAGAGCCGCCGCCGATGCCTGCAAGACTCGACACCATACCAATTCCCGCACCACAGCACGTGGTGATAAATGGGGGTGGCAGATTTCGTACCGCTTGAGACTTAATCGATAAGAACATTTGAATCGCTAACATCAACACGATAAAAGCAAACACTTTTGGGAGGTAATGCGATGGAATCCACTCTGCGATATAAGAGCCCGCAAACCCTCCAATGACGACACCTGGCATGAGCCACTTAATCACAAACAAATCAACATTACCTAACTTAAGGTGATTTATCGCCGATGATCCAGAGGTAATAATGATCGAAGCCAGAGAGGTCGCCAGTGCTATGTGCATGACAAGCTCACTACCAATCCCAAATTTAGGCAGCAAAAACGCCAGGCTGGTACAACAATCAGACCGCCGCCTATCCCCAGCAGACCCGACATAGTTCCTACTACGGCACCAAGCAGTAGCAACAGCAATATCAATTCGTAATTCACAACAAGACCAAAAAATAAGAGTTAAAATTTACCTGCACGGATAAAGCCAGCAAGACCTTTGGCCTCAAAGAAATCGCGCATTTGATTGTAGATGGTTTTCCGTAGGGTTGCATCAGCGCTTTGTCAGCAAGTTGTTTAAGCTCATCGAGTGAACTCTGCGCAAGCAAGTATTTCACTTTTGCCACGTTTGAGGTGTTCATACTCAAAGTGTCGTAACCTAAACCAACGAGTAGAAGCGCGCCAATAGGGTCGCCCGCTAACTCACCACAGATACAGACAGGTAAGTCATAGGCTTGGCAAGTCGAAAAAATGTGTTTCATTGCCGCAAGCACCGAAGGGTGTAACGTTTCGTAGATGTCTGCCACTTGCGCATTATTGCGATCAACCGCCAATAAGTATTGGGTTAAATCATTGGTGCCTACCGAAACAAAATCGACTCGCTCTGCCATGAACGGCAAAATATACAGCATCGACGGGACTTCAATCATCACACCGATTTGTGGCTTTTTCACTTCAGGATGAGCATCATGCACTTCCTGATAAGCTTGTTCAATCAAGGTTGCCGCATCATCAAATTCCTGAACCGAAGAGACCATAGGCAGCAAGATGCTCAAATTATCGATGCCAATACTGGCTCGCAACATCGCACGTAGCTGAATCAAAAAGATATCGGGATGGTCGAGGGTAAAACGGATCCCCCGCCAACCCAAAAATGGATTGTCCTCATCGATAGGCAGATACGGCAACGCTTTATCGCCACCAATATCCAATGTACGCATGACGACTCGCTTATTCGAGTATGCACTTAGCACAGAACGATATTGATGAAGCTGCTCTTCTTCCGATGGAAACTGCTGCTGCAATAAGAACGAAATTTCGGTTCGGTACAAGCCAACACCATCAACATTTTTGTTGATAGAAATACTGGTATCAGCACTAAGCCCCGCATTGAGCATAACTTGAATACGCTGACCATCTTTGGTGGCGGCTTCAAGATCAGCCGTCGACTCCACCATTTGTGATAGTTCCGACTCTTCACTGACCAGCTCTCGGTATTCCAATAACAGCTCTTGGCTAGGGTCTGGGAATATTTCACCGCTGTAACCGTCAACAATACCGAGCTTACCGCTAAGCAGCTCCGGATTGGTATTCACCCCCATGACCGCAGGAATGCCCATGGCTCTAGACAAAATTGCCGCGTGCGAGTTAGCGGCGCCTTCTAGCGAAACAACAGCAAGCAATTGCTCTTTCGGAATAGACGCTAGAATCGAAGCGGTCAGCTCTCGAACCACTAAGATCACGGGCTCGTTAAACTCGTGAATTGGGTACTCTGTGTCATGAAGGAAGAACAGCAGTCGCTGACCAAGCTCTTTAATGTCTTGCGCCCGCTCGCGCAAATACACATCAGACATTTTTGCAAAGCGATTGGCGTAACTTTCGACGACTTGGCGCAGTGCCCAATCGGCTTTATCCCCTTTTTGGATCTGCGCTTTGAGGTCGTTTCTCAACATCGGATCGTTGAGCAAGTGAGTAAACAGATCAAATATAGCCAGCGCATCTTTATTGAGCTCCAAATCGAGCTTTTTACGCATGCGCTTAAAGTCCGCCAACGCATGTTCAATCGCAACCGTGAGCATCTCTTGCTCACGTGCCACATCAAGCGTGGACGCAGGGAATACATCGCTCAAATCAGGCTGAGTATTGTCCCACCAAATCGGTCCTATCGCGACACCCGTAGAAGCCCCAATACCCCTAATGACTGGCGCTGCATTGTCGTCAAAAAAGCCATGTCCCTGGGCGATCGCATGAGCAATCAACACCGCTATCTGCGCAGACAACGTAACCAAGAAAGACTCTTCCATTTCACTAAACTGTCGGGAGTTTTTTGCTGCACGACTAACACACCGAGCACTTGCTTGCGATGGATAATAGGCGTGCCAAGGAAGGAATGGTAGACGTCTTCACCCAGTTCGGGGAAGAATTTAAATGCGGAGTGTTTGGCGGCCTCTGCCAGGTTGATAGGTTCTGCGGTACGCTTAACTAAGCCGACCAAACCTTCATTGAAGCCAATATGAATTGTATCACCTTGAAAGATAAGCCCTTGGGTCGCCATGAGCTCTAGGCGCTGCTTATCGTCGTTGGCAAGATAAATGGTGCAGCACTCAGTGTTCATAGCTGAACACGTTTGCTGCACTAACATCTCGAGGGCTGCATGCACGTCTTCTACTTTTGAGACGTGCTCAACTATATCCCTTAGTTGCGATAGCATACTTACCCTCTTCGATGCTTTCTTTTGCCTTTAAATTTTCGTTCTTTAAACGGCATCGCTAACGACGCAAACTCTTTCATCGCACGGCGGTAGACATCACGCTTGAACGAAACCACTTGTCTAACTGGGTACCAGTAACTTACCCAACGCCAACCATCAAACTCAGGGTACTACCGCGCTGCATATTGATTTTGGATTCATCGCAATCCAAGCGCAGTAAAAACCATTTCTGTTTTTGCCCGATACAGACCGGTTTCGAATCCCAGCGCACCAAACGCTTAGGCAACTTATATCTTAGCCAGTGGCGACTAACCGCAACGACTTTAACATCGTTCTTAGTCAATCCCACTTCTTCATACAGTTCTCGATACATGGCTTCTTCAGGGGATTCACCTTCGTCAATACCGCCCTGAGGAAACTGCATGAGTGTTGTCCGTATCGTTTAGCCCAGAAGACCTGACCATGGTTGTTACAGATTACAATACCAACATTCAGTCGGTAACCATCGCCATCTATCACTGGCCAACCTCAATTAAATTTTCATTACCTTGATTTTTCCACATATCCCCAACTTGAGCAAACTTATGGATGTGTAAATTTGAACAATTACCACTTCTTTGCAGTGCACTGGATAAGATTCAAACAACATCGTAGTTATCAACACCACAATGAGACATAGGCCACATTTATTCACCTTTTCTGTGAATAACTGTGTGCAGAATCGTTGATCTCTTGGAAAAATCGTAGAAAAACTAGAACCTACCAAACTACCCCAAAAACAGAACAATACAATAAAAATATAATAAACATAAACTTAAGAGCAAAACCTTCATGTCTTATGTGTGGTTCTTACGATTTTGATTTGCTACCATTCAGATCGGTCAAAGATCCACCACAGCTTGGTTTATCCACATTAGGATTGCCAATTTTCATACAAAGCCCGATAATTCAAGCAGTTTGTCAGGTTAAATATACTGATTATTTATCCATGCATTCATTTTTAATGGCAATTGGGCAATCTAGCTGTGGATAACTATTTAATAGATCAAGTTTGCAGCGAAGTGATCCTTTTTTGTACAGAGCTAGAATTCGTTCTCATGGTAAACTAGCGGCGGTTAGAAAAAACAGCGACATTAACACCCATGAACACAGCACCAAAATCCGAAGCCGAACTGTTAGAACGCGCCCGTCAGATTGCTGGCATGAGCTTTGGCGAGCTTGCCAAACAAGCCAATATGCGTGTGCCTGAAAATCTCAAGCGAGATAAAGGTTGGGTTGGTCAGTTACTGGAATGGCACCTTGGTGCGACGGCTGGTAGCAAGCCTGTACAGGATTTTCCTGAAATCGGTGTCGAGCTAAAAAGCATCCCTATTGGCTACAATGGTAAGCCACTAGAGTCGACCTTCGTTTGTGTCGCCCCATTAACAGGGATCACCGGATTAACTTGGGAAACCAGTCATATTCGAAACAAACTGTCGCGAGTCCTTTGGTTGCCTGTTGAGGGTGAGCGAGAAATTCCTGTTGCAGAGAGGCGTGTAGGCTCTCCGCTTATCTGGAGCCTTCGGAGCAAGAAGAAACATTGCTTAAAAACGACTGGGAAGAGCTCATGGATTTGATTGCACTCGGTGAGGTTAATCAGATTACCGCCAGAAGCGGCGAAGTACTGCAAATAAGACCAAAGGCCGCCAACAGCCGAGCGAAAACGGAAGCGTATGGCTCGAATGGACAGCCCATAAAAACTCTTCCCCGAGGCTTTTACCTCAGAGCGAGCTTTACGGGCTATATCCTAGAAACCTACTTTGCCTAATGTCTGTTTGCTCAAGACCTGCCTTCCTCCCCTCACTGTGAACAGCGTGGGGATCAAGCAAACAAGACTGCCGCTATCTCAATATACTCAAGACTCAGTGCAAGTTGAGTTCAATATCACAGTAGCGATTCATCTCCGCGCTGCCGCATTCATCGTAGGCGTTATGAAGCCGTAGGTAAGCTTTCTCTACGCCTAGGCGTGTCAGCGCTTCTTTCACCGAATCTAATGACTCGTAATGAATAGGTTCATCATCTTGTTTAATGGGTTCGAGTTTGTGCTTGTATTCCACTGCAAGTAAATAGTGTGAAATATCAGCACAACCGATCACAAACACCTTAGGTGGCTTATAACTCTCTTTATGATGTCCGTGTAACCAACGATCGAGCTGATGTTTTTGCATAGTCCACCTCCTCTGCTTTTGTGGATAATGCGTGACTTATCACTATCAGTTTAGCCAAGGCGCAGCCAGTTGCGCATAAAATGAGCAGATCTTTTATAAAAACGGGGTATAGTGGAATCAAATAACAACAAGCAAGGATGGCTCAATGAAATACCACAAGCTCCCACACTCTTCGCTCGAAGTCAGTAAAATCTGTTTGGGAACCATGACATTCGGTGAGCAAAACACCAAGCAAGAAGCGTTTGAACAACTCGATTTCGCCGTTGAGCGCGGGATCAACTTCATCGATACTGCAGAGATGTATCCAGTTCCGCCTAAGCAGAACACGCAAGGGTTAACTGAATCTTATATCGGTGACTGGTTATCACATTCCGATAAAAGACAGAAAGTCATATTAGCAACCAAGGTCGCAGGCCCACGCAACGTCCCTTACATTCGCGAGAATATGAGTCTAGATCGCCGCAACATCCATCAAGCGCTTGATGACAGTCTTACTAGATTAAAGACCGACTACATCGACCTTTATCAGCTTCATTGGCCCCAGCGTAAAACCAACTGTTTCGGCCAACTTAATTACCCTTACCCTAATGACAATGAAGAAGTTACCTTGATTGAAACACTCGAAGCACTAAACGAGCTGATTAAGGCGGGGAAAATTCGCTATATCGGCGTATCGAACGAAACGCATGGGGCGTAATGACACTGCTCAAGCTAGCAGAAAAGCACGACTTACCAAGAATCGTTTCCATTCAAAATCCCTATAACCTACTCAATCGCAGCTTTGAAGTAGGACTATCGGAAATCAGTCACCATGAAGGGGTTGAGCTACTCGCCTACTCACCATTAGCCTTCGGCTGCTTGAGCGGTAAATACCTCAATGGGCAAAAACCAGAAGGCGCACGTTGCAGCCTGTTTGAACGCTTTGTTCGTTACTTCACGCCTCAAGGCATCGAGCAACTCAGGCCTATGTGGATCTTGCCCATAAACACGGTCTAGACCCATCACAAATGGCGTTGGCATTTGTGAATCAACGTCCTTTTGTCGCCTCCAATATTATTGGTGCCACCAATCTCGAACAACTAAAAAGCAATATCGATAGTATTGACGTCACTTTGTCTGATGAACTGTTAGAAGAGCTACAAATAATAGGGGCAAGGTATTCGAACCCTTGCCCCTAATCGTGTTTTCTAGCGCGTTTGCGAGGAATGGAAAAAACTCAGCCTCGCTATATCAAGAATTCGGCGGGCAGTGACACTGCCCGCCTTGAGTTACGTAGCTAATCTTGACTGCAACTCTCGACGAAGGTGACGAGCTTTGCGCTTAGCGACAACTTGAGGAGCGGCTACATGACCAAGTGGGCGACCATCTTTGTCTAAACCAATGTCTCTTAGCAGGTGTTCGCTGTGAAGCGGTAATTGATACGCGCTACGACGATAGCGTCTTTTCCACTCACGCTCTTCTTTTTGAATGTCAGCTTTAATTAGCCATGTTGCGATAGTTAGATAAACAGAAGTACGCATAATAATCTCCAGATTATGAAATAAAGAGGAGAGAAATAGCGGTCTGGGAAAGATATAAAGACTCTTATGTGACTGCTATTTCCGCAGCCTCATAAGGTTACGGATTAATTAAGCTTGAGCTGAACTTGCTACCGGTTTATCGGCGACGATGGCGGTCGAAACTAGACCACACATATGATCAGCATCAGTACGGCGAACAGCACAAGCGTTGATAAAAGAAATACGATTCATCATTTTCTGTGCCTCCATACTGACTTTATTAATCCTGAAATTTGGGTAAATGAGCGTCTCGCTCACGGTTAATTCTTATGCAGTTCGTTTATTAAATCAACAAAACATATACAAAAAAAGTGAAAAACAAATGAATACTCTAGTGATGTCGATCACAAGTGTTTTATTGCCGAGCATTTAATTAACCCCCCATCAAAATATGGTGATTAATTTCATTCAAACAAAATACAACCTGATATTGTTTCAAGCCCACTTAGTGCGAGATGCATCAACCTTCTTATGTAATGTTAATGCAAACCAATAAAAACGATGTTAATTCAACCAAAAAAGGTGCCGAAGCACCTTTTATTGTTTAAAACCCAGTCACCAAGTTAGATTGTCTCTTCTGTGATCAAGTTGTGCTTGTTCAACAAGCGATACATCGTCGCTCGCGAAATACCTAACTCTTTCGCCGCTTGTGTTACCTGCCCGTTGTGACTATCGAGGACTAAAATAAGCGCATCACGCTCTGAACGTTCTCGAATACTCTTCAGGCTACGTTTACCAGAAAAGGTACCCGGTAGCTCAAAGTGTTTTTTCGCCAATACTTCTTCCTCGGTCATTAATACTGCGCGCTTCACCTGGTTCATTAGCTCTTTCACGTTTCCAGGCCAATGATAATAGGTCAGTGACTTAATCGCATCGTCGTCAATGGACTTCACAGGCGAATTAAATTCTTTCGCAAATTGGTTTATGTAATGCGTCACTAATAGCGCAATATCTGTCGCACGCTCTTTAAGACTAGGGACATTAATTCTTAGCACATTGATACAGTGGAAAAGCTCTTCGTTAAAGGAACCGTCACCCAAGGCCTTTTCAATATCTGATGAATCCGCCGCTAAAATACGCACATCAAATTCCTTGATGCCTTTCGCCGTTTCAATTTGCCCATCTTGATAAAACTTTAATAAGTTAAGCTGCTGCTTAGGTGGCAAAGTAAATATGTCGTTGAGGACAATGGTGCCGCCTGACGCTTGGTCAAGCAGTGAACTCTGGGAAGCATCATGCATACCAAAAAACTCATTTTCGAAACGAGCATCAGAAAACGCACGACAATTGACGGCAATAAAGGGTTTTTGCGAAC
Organism: Vibrio maritimus; assembly: GCA_000755425.1. Classification (GTDB taxonomy): domain Bacteria; phylum Pseudomonadota; class Gammaproteobacteria; order Enterobacterales; family Vibrionaceae; genus Vibrio; species Vibrio maritimus_A. The sequence goes on along the minus strand of BBMT01000002.1, from coordinate 272,750 downwards.
GAGCTGAACAGCGATGAATCGCTTTGGCTACCGACTCCTTGCCTGCCCCAACTTCGCCGTGGATCATAATACTCACGTCTGTTGGACCAATACGGCGTATTTGGTCGCGTAGTCGTCTAATGGGCAGCGATTGCCCGACAATTCCTAAGTCATTATCGTTGCCATTGTGCGGCCAAACTTTTTGCTCAAGTTTAAGCATACCAAGCTGGTGACCAATGGTACTCATGAGTCTTGAGTCTGGAATTGGCGTGGTGAAAAATCGATGCAGAAGTTGACGATAAACTGGCAAATCGTATCTGAGCTAAGTTGCGACTCACGGATAAACGCTATCCAACGCACCTGCTTATGCGTACTAACGAGTTTCGCGATACCATTTAAACTAAAATCATCCCGCGTGAGATCGACAATACCAATACATGGTCCAATCTCAGAAAACAGTGCATCTGCTTTGCGAAGATCAGAGCATTGCGTGCAGCGCCAACCCGCTTGCTCCAGAACAGACAGCCAAGCTCATAAACTCCCCCCACCACGACCAAAGAGCCGGGGATTGAATCCATCCGAAATTCGGTTCCCATTACATCATTCCTATTATTGTTTTTAGATTCAATAGCTCCATTCTATGCATGTGACGCTATCTATCAAAGACGACCATCGCGTTTAAATCGTACAGTGGTGTCTCATATTTAAGACTAGTGCACGATTTGTAAATTTTCTATAAACATTCAAGGAAATTTGGCATGAAAAAAAGCCTCTCCGAAGAGAGGCTTTGTAGGAAATCATAACCTTAGCAGAGAGCTACTGCTGAGGACGCATCGCTGGGAATAAGATAACGTCACGAATGGTATGCGTATTAGTAAATAGCATCGCCAGACGGTCGATACCAATACCTTGACCCGCTGTTGGTGGTAGGCCGTGTTCTAGAGCAGTAATGTAGTCTGCATCGTAGTACATCGCTTCGTCATCACCTGCGTCTTTCGCATCAACCTGTGCTTTGAAGCGCGCGTCTTGGTCTTCTGCATCGTTAAGCTCAGAGAAACCGTTCGCCACTTCACGACCACCGATAAAGAACTCGAAGCGGTCAGTGAAGAATGGGTTATCATCGCTACGACGCGCCAGTGGAGAGATATCTGCTGGGTAGCCAGTGATGAACGTTGGCTGGATTAGCTGAGGCTCAGCCGTCTCACCAAAGATCTCTTCAAGAAGCTGTCCACATGTCCAGAACGTCTCTACTTCAACGTGTACAGATTTAGCTATCGCTACCATCTTGTCACGGTTAGTTAGGTCTTCTTCTGTTAGCGCTTGAATTTCAGCGTGGTCTGGGTTGTAGTGTTTGATCGCTTCAAACATGCTCATGCGAGCGTAAGTGCCACCAAACTCAACGGTTTCATCACCGTAAGGCATTGACGTTGAACCTAGAACATCCATCGCTACCGTGCTTAGCATCTCTTCAGTGAGATCCATCAGATCTTTGTAGTCAGCATACGCTTGGTAGAATTCCATCATTGTGAATTCTGGGTTGTGACGTGGCGATAGACCTTCGTTACGGAAGTTACGGTTGATCTCGAATACGCGATCAAAGCCACCTACCACTAGACGTTTTAGGTAAAGCTCTGGTGCAACACGTAGGTACATGTCGATATCAAGCGCGTTGTGGTGCGTGATAAATGGACGCGCAGTCGCGCCGCCAGGGATCACGTGCATCATTGGCGTTTCAACTTCTAGGTAGCCTTTTGAGCTCATGAAGTTACGGATTGCCGATACTAGCTTAGAGCGAATAATGAACGCGTGACGAGAGTCTTCGTTAACGATTAGGTCAACGTAACGCTGACGGTAACGCATCTCTTGGTCAGTGAGACCGTGGAACTTCTCTGGTAGTGGACGAAGTGCTTTCGTTAGCAACTCGTACTCTTCCATGTTCACGTAAAGATCGCCTTTACCAGACTTGTGCAGTGCACCTTTCACACCGATGATGTCACCGATATCAAGGCCTTGGTATTTCTCTTTTAGCTCTTTTTGAACATCTTTTGCTGCGTATGCTTGGATACGACCAGACGTTTCTTGAATCGCTAGGAATGGACCACGCTTAGCCATAACGCGGCCTGCGATTGCCACTACGTGGTTTAGCTCTTCTAGTTCTTCTTTCGTCTTCTCACCAAATTCCGCTTGAAGGTCGCCTGCTAGGTGCTCACGACGGAAATCATTTGGGTGGCCGTTAGCTTTGCAGCTTTTACGGATATGATCCAGTTTTGCGCGGCGCTCAGCGATCAGCTTGTTTTCTTCTTGTACGTTTTCGTTTTGAACAGCATCAGTCATTTTTCGATGTATCCTGTTTTAAAAGTGGTGAAAAGCTTACAGGCCTGATTTTAGCTAGCTTCGATAAATTTGTCCAAGTCGCCATCAAGAACCGCTTGAGTGTTGCGGTTTTCAATGCCAGTACGCAAGTCTTTAATGCGTGAATCATCAAGTACGTAAGAGCGAATTTGGCTGCCCCAACCGATGTCAGATTTAGCATCTTCGTTCGCTTGCTTCTCTGCATTTTGCTTTTGCAGTTCATGCTCGAACAGTTTTGCACGTAGCTGTTTCATCGCTTGGTCTTTGTTTTTATGCTGAGAACGATCGTTCTGACACTGAACCACGATGTTCGTTGGAACGTGAGTAATACGAACCGCAGATTCCGTGGTGTTAACGTGCTGACCACCCGCACCAGAAGCGCGGTAAACGTCGATACGAAGATCTGACGGGTTGATCTCGATATCAATGTTGTCATCAATCTCTGGATAAACAAACGCAGAAGCAAATGAAGTGTGACGACGGCCGCTTGAGTCAAATGGTGACTTACGAACTAGACGGTGAACACCTGTCTCTGTACGCAGCCAACCATAAGCATACTCGCCCGATACCTTCACAGTTGCGCCTTTAAGGCCAGCAACTTCACCTTCTGATACTTCGATGATTTCTGTCTTGAAGCCTTTCGCTTCTGCCCAACGAAGATACATACGTAGCATCATGTTGGTCCAGTCTTGCGCTTCAGTACCACCAGAGCCCGATTGCAAGTCGATGTAGCAATCTGACGCATCGTGGTCACCAGCGAACATGCGACGGAATTCAAGCGTTTCTAGCTTAGCTTCCAGTTCAGCAAGTTCTGGTTCAATTTCATCGAAGGTTTCTTGGTCTTCTTCTTCAACCGCAAGCTCTAGAAGACCGTCTACGTCTTCTACACCTTGGTCAAGAAGGTCGATGGTTTCAACAACCGCTTCTAATGAGGCACGTTCTTTACCGAGTGCTTGCGCACGCTCAGGCTCGTTCCATACATCCGGTTGTTCAAGTTCTGCGTTGACTTCTTCTAGACGCTCTTTCTTAGCGTCATAGTCAAAGATACCCCCTCAGGATATTTGTGCGTTCAGACACATCCTGTAGGCGGTTTTTGATAGGATTGATTTCAAACATATTTGCTCAGCATTTATGAGTAGAATTTAACCGCAGAATTCTACTCAAAAATGTGACGAAGATACAGGAAAATATCGATTTTCCTTGACCGAAATATCTAGCCCCTATCGAGGCTCAATATGGTCGACCATCAGTTGCAATGACTGGTTTCCACGAAACTCATTGATATCCAGTTTGTAAGCGAGAGTGACCGTTTTCACCGAGGCATCTGGCCAGCGGCGTAAATCCACATTAAAGGCGATCGCATCCAGCATAATATTGGTGCCAAACCCTTTGTGCATCGGCTCGACCATCAGCTTCAGGTGTTTTTCACCCACCAACTTTTGATGCAGTACTTTAAACTCTCCATCAAACACTGGATCAGGGAACGCTTGTCCCCAAGGACCTCCAGCACGGAGCTGCTCTGCAGTATGCATGGAAAACTCTTCCGGTGTTAACTCACCATCCGACAAGATAATACCTTTTAGCGCGGTATCACCTAGCTCTTCACGAACCACCTCATCAAACAACTTACTAAAGCGCTCGAAGTCTTTTTCCATAATAGTAAGACCGGCTGCCATCGCGTGACCACCGAACTTCAAAATCAATCCAGGGTTCTGGGTATCAATACGGTCAAGAGCATCGCGCATATGTAAGCCTTGGATAGAACGACAAGAACCCTTAATCGTTCCTTCGCCACCATCGGCAAACGCTATCACCGGACGATGGAACTTGTCTTTGATACGCGAGGCCAAAATGCCAATCACACCTTGGTGCCAATCACGCTGGAACAGCGCTAGACCATACGGCAGTGCCGCCTTATCACTAATTTGCAAGCGTTCACAAAATGCCAATGCCTCTTGCTTCATGCCTTCTTCGATGTCTTTACGTGTCTGGTTAAGTCCATCAAGCTCACTGGCCATACGACGAGCAGCGTGGATGTTATCCGACATCAAAAGCTCAACACCAAACGACATATCATCCAAACGACCTGCCGCATTGATTCTTGGACCAAGCGCAAAGCCAAAATCGGATGCCACCAGCTTTCTTGCATCGCGCTTAGCGATTTCAATCAAAGCTTGAATACCGGGTCTGGCTTTGCCTGCTCGAATTCGCTGCAAACCCTGGTGCACTAGGATGCGGTTGTTCTCATCCAAAGGCACCACATCGGCAACGGTACCGAGCGCCACCAAATCAATCAGCTCCATCAGTTTTGGCTCAGCCATACCTTGCTCGGCGAACCAATTGCGTTTTCTCATATAAACGCAAAGTGCCATCATCAGATAAAATGCGACGCCAACACCCGCTAACGCTTTCGATGGAAACCCACACTCAATTAGGTTGGGATTGACCATTGCATCCACATTCGGCAACTCTGAACCCGGTAAGTGGTGGTCAGTCACCAGCACCTTGATGTTATTGTCTTTGGCGTACTGCACCCCGGAAATCGAAGAAACACCATTATCAACTGTCATGATGACTTCTGCACCAATCTCGATAGCTTGATCGACCACCTCAGGCTTAGGCCATAACCATCTTCAAAACGGTTAGGCACCAAATAATCTACATTGCGGCTGCCTAGCATACGCAGCGCCAATACAGAAAGCGCCGAGCTCGTAGCACCATCAGCATCAAAGTCACCGACAACGATGATGCGCTTTTGCTGCTTAATCGACTCAAACAGCAACTCTACGGCGGCGTCAATACCCGCTAATTGTTGGTAGGAATGCAGCCCCTTGGCCGCTTTTTCCAGTTGAGCGACATCACTCACACCACGGCTGATGTACAGACGGCGAAGCAAAGTAGGAATAGAGTCAGGAAGTATCGATATATCGACATCAGGACGGCGTTGGATTTCTATCATAAAGTGCAATGGGGCCTTAAACTGCCCCAATCCTAATCGTTATTGAATTTGTTGTAGACGCTTTAGAAGATCAGCAGGAGGAAGGTAACCACCCACCATTTCACCGTTGGGTAGGAAGATTGCTGGCGTACCACTGATACCTAGCTCGCGTCCAAGCTCGTAGTGTTTAGCTACGGTCTCTTGGCACTGCTTCAGATCGCCATCAAACACCGCTTCTTTGCGGTTAACTTTCGCGTCGTGCATCGCGTCAGCTGGATTTTCTGAACACCAGATTTTCGCCATTTGATCAGCTACCGAGCCTGTCGCGCCTTGTCGTGGGTAAGCAAGGTAGCGCACCGTAATTCCAAGGTCATTGTATTGTTCCATTTGGCTGTGCAGTCTCACACAGTAGCCGCACGTAATATCAGTGAATACCGTCACTACGTATTTCTCGTCTTTTGCTTTGTATTCGATGACTGTGTCAGCAAAAGAGGCAATTTTTTCCGCATTGATTGGTGCTTGGCGCTCAGCAATCACGTCTTTGTAATTGCCGTCAGCATCAATCGAGTACAAGGTACCAGCAATAAAATGATCACCAGATGGTGATGCGAACAAGATACCGCCAGGAGTACGAACTTCTACCAGACCCGCAATATCTGAAGCCACGACTTCTGATACCTCAATGCCGATTTTGGCAAATCGTTCACGAATGGCCGCTTCGTCTGCTGCATTACTCACCGCCGCCGCTTCAACGACAGTTGCTGGTGTTGCTTGGCTTGGTTGAGACTCTTCTGCACCGCAAGCCGTCACGAAAAATGGCAGAGAAAGTAGAGTTAAGCGGCGTAATACGCTCATTAAAATCACCTTTGTATAGAAAACGTTAAATTAAGCCCTTGGATGATGCTGGCTATGAATGTTCTTCAATCGTTCAGTTGCTACGTGAGTATAAATTTGTGTCGTAGATAAGTCACTATGCCCTAGCAACATCTGTACGACACGCAGATCTGCACCATAGTTCAATAGGTGCGTCGCAAAAGCGTGTCTTAATACGTGTGGCGACAATAACTCGGTATCAATATCAGCCAACACAGCATAGAACTTAATACGGTGCCAAAAGGTTTGTCGGGTCATCTGCTTTGCACGTTTACTTGGAAACACCACATCCGAGGTTTTCTCACCAAGCAGCTGTGGGCGACCTTTATCGATAAACTCAGAGATCCAATCAATGGCGTTCTCACCCATAGGCACTAAACGCTCTTTGTTGCCTTTACCAACAACTCGCACCACGCCCTGTCTCAGGCTGATGTTTTCCATCGTCAGGCTCACAAGCTCTGTAACACGAAGGCCAGTAGCGTATAGAAGTTCTAGCATCGCTTTGTCGCGAAGCTCTATTGGATCGTTCGGATCGGGCGCGTCCAGGAGCGCTGTCACTTGATCTTCGGTTAAATCTTTCGGTAGTCGCTTAGGAAGCTTGGGGGCTCACCAATAGAGCGGTCGGATCATCCGAGCGCAGTTTTTCTCGATGTAGATATTGGAACAACCGACGGATGGCAGACAGCATTCTCGCTCTTGAGCTTTGTTGGTAGTTTTGATCCGCCAACCAGCTTTGATACTCCTGCAAGCCGGCTAAGCTAATAAAATCCAGTTTATAGTTATGCTCATGCATCCATTTCAACAACTTCACCAAATCATTTCGATAAGACGCCAAGGTGTTTTCTGACAATCCTCGCTCCATCCACATAGAATCGAGAAATTGCTCCACTAAGCCCTGATCTTGGATATTGACGTCGCTCACGACTACCTCTTGGATGTTTATACAGTACTTTGAACAGAGTAAGCGAGAAAAAACCAGATTGCCATAAAAAACCACCACCTAGCGAATAAGCGCTGCAAAGATGGTCGAATTCAGAGTAGAATCTTGGCCAATCATCACAACCAAGATACAGTGAAGTTATGAAAATAGGCTTATTTTACGGCTCGTCCACCTGCTACACCGAGATGGCTGCAGAGAAAATCCGCGACATCATCGGCCCTGATATCGTCGACATATTCAACGTAAAAGAGACACCTATTACCAAGATGAGCGAATATGATCTGCTTATCTTAGGCATTTCCACTTGGGATTTTGGTGAACTCCAAGAAGACTGGGGCGCTATTTGGGATCAAATCTCCGGTGTATCACTTAATGATAAAGTCGTCGCGCTGTTCGGATTAGGCGATCAGGAAGGCTATGGCGAATGGTATCTCGATGCCATGGGCATGCTACACGACGAGCTTAAGCCAACCGGCGCTCAATTTATTGGGTACTGGAATAACCAAGGCTACGAGTTTGAAGCGTCAAAAGCACTCACCGAAGATGGCAGTCAGTTTGTCGGTCTCGCTTTAGATGAGGACTCTCAATACGAGCTTAGTGATGAGCGCATTGCAAGCTGGGTTGAGCAGATCCTTATTGAGTATCAGCAAACGCTTTGATGCTGACAAAGAAAAAATACCTAAACAAACGGCGCCTATCAAGGCGCCGTTTTTCGTTCTTTTGAAGTCTTACTGGCAGACTTTTTCTATTAGCATGCTCTACTAGGCAGCTTCTTGCTCTAGGCTTTGGTCGCTGCGACCAATAAAGCACATGCAAACAATCGCAACAAACGTAGGCATTACCCAACCCATGCCCACACTAAACAGTGGCAATGCGTTGAATGCAGACACATCAATACCCGCTACTTTCGCAGCATCGATCATAGCAAATGCCAGTGATACTAAGATAACCACGCGGTAAGCAAGTTTCGGGTTCGCTAGGTACTTACGAGTAAATGTCAAAGCGACGAGTGCAATCGCTACTGGGTATAGTGCAAAAAGTACTGGAACAGAAAGCGAGATAAGCTGTGCCAAACCAACGTTTGCTACAACAGCACATGCAACACCAATGATCACAACCCATTTCTGGTAGCTGATAGACGTGAGTGAGCTGAAGTAATCAGAACACGCTGAAATCAGACCGATCGCCGTCGTCAAACACGCTAGCAATACAATCACAGAAAGAACGATTTGACCGTATGGACCAAACAACGCTTGAACGTATTGGCTTAAGATTGCGCCGCCGTTGTCAGCACCTGCTGCAACCGTTGCGCTCGTCGCACCAAGGTAGAACAGTGAGATGTAAACAAAAGCAAGACCCGCTGCTGCAATGAATGCCGCGCTAATTAGGTACTTAGTCGTTGCCGCTTGCTCTGTGATGCCTTTCTTACGCAGTGCATCCACAATCAACATACCAAACATCAAAGAGCCGAAGGTGTCCATAGTGTTGTAACCCTCAAGGAAACCTTTGGTCAGAGGCTGGCTTAGGTACTCTCCGACTGGAGCAATCATCTCACCTTGTGGGTCAATGAATACCGCACCTGCAAGAACAATGAGGCCAACAAACAGAACGGGTGTAAGCACCTTGCCGATAACATCAATCAATTTGCCTTGCGACCAAGCAAATGACATGGCAACAGCAAAAAACAGGATTGAGAAAATCGTTAGGTGAACTTGGGCTGCGTCAGCGAAGAATGGGCGAATCGCCATTTCATAGGCTACTAGACCAGTACGAGGCGCGGCGAATGCAGGGCCGATAATAATAAAGATCAGTACCGCAATAAGCGTCGCCGCTTTCTTTGGCAAATCTTTCGTCAGGTGCTCCCAAGAGCCTCCTGCCACTGCAACAGCAATAATGGTAATAAGAGGAAGACCTACTGCAGTGAGAAGAAAACCAGTCATTGCTGGGAGCAAATTCTCACCCGCCAATTGACCCGCTAGTGGTGGAAAGATGATGTTGCCAGCACCAAGGAAAAACGCAAACAGCATAAAGCCGACTGCTATAATATCTGTTGTTTTTAACGTCTGTTTCACAGATATGCCCTTACTTGTTATGTTGTGTTTCTGTAGAAGGAATCTTGGTTCCCTCGTAAAATAAGGCGGGCATAATGACGAATCACTAGTCAATAAGCAATAGATATAGATATAAACACTATATAAATTTGTTTAATTGATTCGAAAGCAGTTTGATTAACTAGAGTGATTACTCGGTGCGGAATTTTATCTTGATCATTTTCCTACACACATCACTTACATACAGAACATATCACTACTCAACAATTTAACAACAGTACCTATCACTTAAAAGCAAACGATTAACAAAATAACTTATGATTCGTAGCACATCAAAAACGAAAGGCTTTCAATTCAAACAGTTCGCAATTCTCGATGGTCACTCTGGAATGCCAGTTAGCACCGATGGCGTACTTCTTGGTGCGTGGGCACAATATACCAACGCCGAACGGCTGCTCGATATCGGCACCGGTACTGGCCTTTTAGCCTTAATGTGCGCTCAGCGCTTTCAAACTGCCGCGATTACGGCGGTTGATATCGACAGCACGGCCATTAATGACGCCAAACGCAGCTTCACTGCCAGCAGATGGAGTACACGTTTGATACTGCTTCAAGGCGATGTATTAAAGCAGAACTTTAGCGATCGTTTTACTGGGATCATTTGCAACCCTCCCTACTTCAATAGCGGTGAAGTCTCGCATAATGCCCAGCGAGCGACCGCCAGACACACGCACACCCTAGCTCATGAGCAATTACTAGAACGTTGCCAAACCTTGCTTACAGAAGAGGGGGAAGCCAGCTTTGTCCTGCCAACACCAGAAGGTGAGCAGTTCATCGCAATGGCTAAGCAGCACGGTTGGCATTTAACACGTCTATGTCGAGTGCAAACTACCCCTAAAAAGCCGTGTCACCGTCTGCTGTTTACCTTGAGTAAGGTGTTTGAAGAGTGTGAAGAGGAGCATTTAGTTATTCATGGCGACATCGGTGGATATTCTGCGGACTTTATTACTCTAACTAAGGACTTTTACCTTAAAATGTAAGTGCGCCGCGCGTTCGTTTGAGTATAATAGCCGCCCTACTTTTTCCCTGTTTGATGTTTTTTTGTTCAGGGTTAACCTACGTCTTGTGGAGACACTATAGTGATCAGAACCTTTGCCGAACTCGATCTAGATCCGGTCCTTTTAGAAGCGATTGAAGAAATGGGCTTTAGACGCCCAACTGATATCCAGGCTCAGGCTATTCCACAAGCATTGGATGCAAGGGATATTCTTGCCTCTGCTCCAACAGGAACAGGTAAAACCGCGTCTTTTGCCATCCCAGCTATTCAGTACCTTCTCGACTTCCCTCGCAAGAAGGCTGGTCCAGCACGTATTTTGATCTTAACACCAACTCGTGAGCTGGCAATGCAAGTGGCAGAGCAAGCGACTGCACTCGCTAAGTACACTCGCCTTAAAGTCGCGACTATTACCGGTGGCGTCACGTACGATTCTCACGCCGCAACGCTGGCAGAGACTCAAGATATCGTGGTGGCAACGCCAGGTCGTTTGATGGAGTACATCGAAGCAGAACGTTTTGACTGCCGTGCTATCGAATGGCTAGTACTGGATGAAGCAGACCGCATGCTGGACTTGGGCTTTGGTCCAACCGTTGATCGCCTGTCAGCTGAGTGTCGCTGGCGTAAGCAAACGCTGCTGTTCTCTGCAACGCTTGAAGGTCGTGGTGTAGAAGGTTTCACTGCCGATCTTTTGAAAAATCCAGCAGAACTCGAAGCACAGCCATCAACACGCGAGCGCAAAAAGATCACCCAGTGGTATCACCGCGCCGATGATGCAAGCCACAAATTGAACTTGCTAAAACACATCCTGACCGAGCAAGCTCAGCGTACTATCGTATTCGTAAAAACGCGCGAGCGTCTGGGTGAGCTTCGTCAGCAACTAGATAGTGCGCAAATCCCATGTTCGTGGATCCAAGGTGAAATGCTACAAGATCGTCGTAACAACGCGATCAGCCGCTTCCGTGATGGCCAAGTGAATGTCCTTCTCGCGACCGACATCGCGGCACGTGGTATCGATTTGCCAGATGTCTCTCACGTCATCAACTACGACATGCCACGCAGTGCAGACGTATACCTACACCGCATCGGTCGTACCGCTCGCGCAGGTAAAAAAGGCATCGCTATCTCTATTGTAGAAGCACATGATCAACCAATGATGGATCGCGTCGCTCGCTACACCAAAGAGACCATCAAAGAGCGCTTCATCGACGGCATGCGCCCAACGCACAAAAAGCCAGTCTTCAAGAAGAAAAAGCCGAAGAAAGACGACAAGAAAAAAGCGGTGAAGAAAAAGAAAAGCGCTAAGAAGAAATAAGCGTGAACCTCAGATAAAAGAGAAGGGTGTCAGACTTGGTCTGACACCCTTTTTTGATCTCTTAAAAATCGAATCACTGCTCTTCGCGCTTAAACACCAGTTCAGTCGCCGTCGATTCCTCTTCAACAAAGTAGTAGCCAGCGACATCAAATGCCGTCAGTTTATCAATCGAATCAACACGGTTCTCGATGATGTAACGTGCCATCATACCGCGCGCTTTTTTAGCGTAAAAGCTGATAACCTTGTATTGGCCGTTCTTACAGTCTTTGAATATCGGCGTGATCACCTTACCATCGAGCTGCTTCGGCTTAACGGCCTTGAAGTACTCGTTTGAGGCTAGGTTAATCAGCACATTGTCACCCTGTGCGTTAAGTGCATCATTGAGTTTGTGGGTGATGATGTCGCCCCAGAATTGGTACAAGTTAGTACCGCGCTCATTGGCAAGCTTGGTGCCCATCTCTAAACGATAAGGCTGCATCAAGTCCAATGGCTTAAGCAGACCATAAAGGCCAGAAAGCATGCGTAAGTGCTGCTGAGCATAATCAAAGTCATCCTCAGATAAGCTTTCTGCTTCCAACCCGGTGTAAACATCGCCTTTAAATGCAGGATGGCTTGGCGAGCGTTGTCTGTTGTAAACGTTTCTGACCACTCTTCAAAACGCGCCACGTTCAAGCCAGCGATCTTATCGCTCACCTTCATCAAAGCAGAGACATCGGCAGGAGTGAGCTTACGGCACTCCTTGATAAGCTCAGCAGAACGTTCAATCAACTCAGGTTGAGTGAAACGCTCAGTGGCGAGCGGTGACTCATAATCTAGGGTCTTAGCAGGTGAAACAACGATAAGCATGACTTTACTCTTTTAATATTGGTTTGCTTCAGTATAAAAAAAGCCACGCACTTTCATCAATGAAATAGTGCATGGCTTTTTCTATTTTTGAGATAGGTAAAAGCGATTACTTATTCGCTGTTTCCTTATTGTTATCCCAAATACCGTCTTCAAGCTGAGATTTCAGCTCTGGGTAATCATTGGCATCGAAGGTTGGCACCTTGCCTGCTTTGAGCTGTTGGTTGTAGTCTTTAGCAAGTTTGATCACGATACCCGATAACAGGATGATCGCAATCAAGTTAACAATCGCCATCAGACCCATGGACACATCCGCTAGTGCCATACCATCGGCAGTGTAGCCACCGAACCAAACATCACCATGCCTAGTACGATAACACGGAACAGACCAAGACCTGCTTTATGGTTATGCTCCAGGAAGATCAGGTTCGTTTCCGCATACGAGTAGTTGGCAATAATAGAGGTAAATGCGAAGAAGAAGATCGCAACCGCTACAAAGATACCGCCCCACTCACCAACTTGAGCACTTAGTGCACGCTGAGTCAGCTCGATACCTGTGATTTCACTGTGTGGTACATACTCACCCGACATTAGGATGATAGCAACGGTCGCCGTACAGATAACGATAGTATCGGTAAAGACACCTAGCATTTGTACGTAACCTTGAGACGCAGGGTGCGGCGGATAAGGCGTTGCTGATGCCGCTGCGTTAGGCGCAGAACCCATACCAGCTTCGTTTGAGAACAAACCACGCTTGATACCCTGGATCATCGCTTGAGCGATAGCATAACCTAGACCACCAGCAGCAGCTTCTTGAAAGCCGAATGCGCTCTTAAAGATGTAAGCAATCACATCTGGCACTTTCTCAATGTTCATGAACATCACGACAAATGCCAGAACAAGATACGCCAGCGCCATTACTGGAACGATAAGCTCCGCAGTACGCGCAATCTTACGTACGCCACCAAAGATAACGAATGCAGAGATAAGAACAATCACCACACCCACGATCATTGGATCAAAACCAAACGCGGTATTCATCGCATTGGCAATCGCGTTGGCTTGCACCGCGTTGAACACCAAACCAAAAGCAATAATAAGGAAGATAGAGAACAATACGCCCATCCAGCGCATGCCTAGACCTTTTTCCATATAGTAAGCTGGACCACCACGGTAGTTACCGTCGTCATCTTTGGTTTTGTATAGCTGTGCTAGAGTACTTTCTGCGAATGATGTCGCCATACCCAGCATTGCAATTAGCCACATCCAGAAGATCGCACCAGGGCCACCTGCTGTTAGCGCGACAGCAACACCTGCCATGTTACCTGTGCCCACACGAGCAGCAAGACTGGTACAAAGTGCTTGGAAAGATGAAATACCAGCAGTGTCTGCTTTACGGCTGTTTTTCAGCACACTGAACATGTGACCGAAATGGCGGAACTGAATAAACCCAAGGCGTACTGTAAAGTAAATCCCCACACCTACGAGCAAGTAAACAAGAATCGATCCCCAAAGTAGATCGTTCATTAGATTAATAACGTCTGTCACTTTAAACCTCACTTAAAGTTAGAGTCCGAGCTGCACTTCCTAGTGCGTCCTAAGCGCCATGGTCTTCTCCATCCGTGAAGTTTTGTTCATTTCTTTCTTTTTCACGGCAACTTAGCTTGTATTTCTTACCACTTGAGAACGGCATACAAGTCGGGGTATTTTTTGACGGAGCGGATTTTGCAGCCATGCTCACGAAAAAGCAATACGCAATCAGTGGTATATTATTGTTATTTTTCACCTTAAAATCACGAAAAGTTAACACTAAGCAAAGCAAATGATTCACTTTTTTGCCTCAAATTAGCATCAAATATACAACAAGCTAATGGTGTTAGGCGCAAAGCGCTTAGGGTTAGGCAAAATTAGTGCAAACCTTGTTAGCACAACGGGTCTACGCTCATTTACCAAACGAGGTACTTTTTAGCAGTTATCAGGCAATGAGAATGCTTATCGTAGCACGCAAACGTTGCCCTTCAGCCTGATTCGCACAGAGCGTTAACAAAACTCACTGAAGGACTCTTTTGCAATTTGTGATTCAAGTGGTCATTTTTTATTCGAACCTAAGCTCTAAAAATGTGAGATTGAGTTCAAAATGGCATAAAACATTCATAGTCTCGAAACAAATGAGAAACATATCAAAGTTAGTCTGCGTAAGAATGTGGTACTTAAAAGGCTCCGTAGGGAGAACAAAACAAGTGAGGTAGCTTATGGATGGCTTTGAACTGGATGAGATTACGGAAGTAGACGCACCTAGAGGGCGCGCCGCTCGCTCGAAACCTGTCAAAAGAAAATGGCGAGAAATTGAGGCTATTAAAGACAGACAGCGCCTACAAAAAGAGCTTAACGACATGGACATCGGTCTGGACTTTGCGCTTGACGACGTCGACCTTTAATTTATCACTCAAACACACATTAACGAATTTTCGGTGGAGGCGAGCCTGAAACGCCCCTACCGATATTAACAAAGCCCTCTGATTGAGGGTTTTGTTTTATCTAGCTTTCTAGTCTCGCCCTCTCTCAGCATCGACCTCAACGAAATAAAATGCCAATATAATAGGCTCTTGGACGAGGTGGGGATTCAATAATGGTCTCAAAACGGAAACCTATACATCTTAATCGGGTTGAAAAAGTGGTGGACTATATTCACCAGAACCTAGATAAACCGCTTTCCGTCAATGATCTGGCTGACATAAGCTGTTGGTCACGCTGGCAACTCCAACGCGTATTCCAAGAACAAACCAATCACAACCTTGCTCAGTATGTACGAGAGCAGAAACTCAGCCGCGCTGCCGAGCAGTTACTGAGTAGCATGACCAAGATCGCCGACTTGGCGCTGGAATTTGGCTTTAACTCAGAGAATAGCTTCAGTCGAGCCTTCAAACAGCAGTTTGGAGTGTCTCCACGTCAGTACCGAGCAAGCGGTAAGCTAACCGGCATTCGCTTACCGTTAACTAATAGCGCGGATCTCCCTCTTGATCAGGCCGCAACTCAAGTGGTTCGTATCGAGAACCAGCCTCAACGCACATACTATGGCGTATATGGCCCGATCGACACACTTTATGCCACCAATCCACAGTTTAGTGACCAAGTTGCCAATATTTGGGGAACATTTACTCGCACGGTTCTAAACCAATCGTTCAAACCGTGCGCCCACTATTATGGGATCATCGACACCCTTCACGTATTACCAAACGCACAGGTGCTGTATTGGGCGGCCAGCGATGATGAGCAATTCTCTACGCATCCAGATCTCGAGTCGATCGTCGTCCCAGAGCAAAGCTACGCCGTCGTGACTCACCTTGGGCCAACCTCTACATTGCCACAAACGTTAAAATGGGTACTGAATGTTTGGCTTCCTCAGTCAGGCTATATAGGCAAAGAAGGGTTTGAAATTGAGCGCTATCCTCGTGACTATGACGTGGCCAGCCCACAGGCTCATATGGATTTCTGGCTTCCTATAGAAAAATAGCCTTAGCTAACGTGAGTATCGCGGCAAAAGTTGCACCAAATTGTTAAGTATTAAGTCAACAAACCGAATAGAATTGCAAATGAAATTAATTATCAATAACATTTACATACTCTTTGCGATTCTTTTTCTATGATGTTAAAAACAAAACTCAAGCCAATAGCAGTGGCGATAAGCATGCTAGTGACATTACCATCTGTCGCTAGTGCAGAAGAAACTGTACAGTCAAAAGATACCCAAGCCGACGAGCAGATGACGGTTTTGGGGAAAACTTACCGCAACACCGCGACGAAGACTTCATTATCCCCTGAAGAAACACCGCAAACTCTGAACGTCATTGAAAGCGAGCAGATGGAGCAGCGCGGCGTTCAATCCGTCATGCAAGCCCTGCGTTACGCGCCTGGTGTCTCAACCGAGAACAAGGGCGGCGCTGTCGTATTAACCGACTGGGTAAAAATTCGCGGTTTCGATTCGTCAAACAACTACTATGATGGATTGATGCTCCCCGGTCTGCCAGGTTGGAATGCCAAGCCCCAAATTGACCCAATCGCGATGGAGCGATTGGAAATTTTCAAAGGCCCAACATCTGTGTTGTACGGCACTATGCCTCCAGGTGGCATGGTCAACATCATCGCTAAAACACCTAAGTTTGAAGAGAGCACCAAGGTCAATCTGGCGACAGGTTTCAACAACCTGCTTGAAGCCTCTATCGATAAGACGGGCGCACTTAGCGACAACGTGGCTTACCGCTTTATTGCTCTTGGCCGCAAAAAAGACACGCAAGTCGATCACGTACAAGAAGAGCGCTACGTTATCGCACCATCTATTGATTGGAATGTTTCAGACAAAACGTTTGTGAACTTCAACCTCTACTATCAAAACGATCCTCAACTGGGACAGAACGTTACCGTCCCTCTTGCAGCTATCGAGTCTGGTAAAATTTCACCTTCAACATTTGCAGGTGATGTGAACTACAACGACATCAATCGTGAGTTCATGCTGGCAGGTTATAAGATCAAACACGACTTCAACAATGATTGGTCTTTCTTCCAAAACTTCCGCTATATGACGACGAAGTTTAATCAAAAAAGTACCAATAGCGGTGCTTTCGATGAGAAGACAGGCGAACTACAACGTACAGCTTATAGCACTGATGAAAGTTCAAAAGGCATCAGCGTCGATAATCAACTCTCTGGCTTCGCAAGCACTGGTGCTCTAGATCACTACTTACTATTTGGTGTTGACTACCGCTCTATTGAAGGTGACGTCGACTACAACTCCTTCGATGGCGTAAAGAGTATTAACCTCTACAACCCAGATAATAATCAGCTTAACCCTAACGATTTCAATAGAAACTACTACTCAAATACAGACGTTTCTATGAAGCAGTTAGGAGCCTACTTCCAAGATCAAATGTTGATCGACAATTGGGTATTCATTGCCGGTGGTCGTTACGACTGGGTTGAGTCTAAGACTATCGGCTCTGCTAACGGCGCAGCTCCAACAGACACGGTAACCCGCGACAGTAACTTCTCGTATCGTGTTGGTGGTATGTATCAGTTCGACAACGGTATTTCTCCATTTGCAAACTTTGCGACCAGTTTCGAACCAAACGCTAAGCTTGATGCCAATGGCAACAACCTAAAACCAGAGAAAGGCGAACAAGTGGAAGCCGGTGTTAAGTACGCCTCGTATGACAGCACAACAACCGCATCGGCGGCGTTATTCCACATAAAAAAACGCAACGTTGGTGTGCGTAAAGATGGCGCCTCTCCTTACGAAGCCATCGGCGAAGTACGTTCCCAAGGTCTAGAGCTTGAAGGGCGCACACTGGTGAATGACAACCTAGACCTTATCGCCAACTACACCTACACCGATATGGAAATCACCAAAGATGAGAACCCAAATAATGTAGGTCAAAAAGCGATTTATGTACCTGATCATACAGCTAATCTATGGGCAAACTACACCATGCATGAAGGTGCCATGCGCGGGCTGCGTATTGGTGGTGGCGTACGTTACGTTGGCGAAACTGTGAAGAACAATGCGGCTAACGTGAATGCAGGAACGCTCCCATCGTACACGCTCGTTGACCTGTCTATCGGCTACGACTTAGGGGAAGTAAGCTCAACATTGAAAGGCGCTTCAGCTAACTTAATTGCTAACAACTTGTTCAACCAAGAGTACTACACATGTTGGAATGAAAGTTACTGTTGGTACGGCCAGCAGCAAACTGTTCAAGTCAACGTGAAGTTCGATTTGTAAATCGCACGCAAGTCATGCAGCAGCGCTTTTTATAAGCGCTGCTTTCTAGTTTATAAAAGGTCAAAATGGAAAGGTTAAACCACACAGAACACCACGCTCAGTTGCTCGCACTCACTCATGTATCGAGTCAGATTTCACCGCTACTCGATGTTCTAGACGAGACTAATAGCGTTATTTTGCCTGAAGTAATGGCTGAGACGTCTGATCCATCGGCGACGATTGAGCAGTTGTATCAATATTGGCAAACCCACTATCCGGAAGCAGGGCGTGCTACTGGCAAACTCGCACCTGGACAATGTTGACCTGGCAACCAATTACTCTCGCTTTAGTGGCGACATACTACGCGAAGCGCGTACCTCCCTTGAGCCAATTACGTCAGGGAGTGCAGCTTTCAAGTGGTCTAGTTGCCAACTTCGATTTCCTTGACTCTAAATGGCAAACCGGCGATCAACATCAGCGCCAAGTCATTGCCGCAAACGAACTAAAAAGGCTTATAGCGCAGTTAGCCAATCAAGTTGAGGGGATATTCCGCCTTAGCCCAGCAACACGCGAAAAGCTTCTCGCCGATACTTTGATGGAAATGCTACTCCGTGGCCTAAAGCATATGGTCGCAAGTGAATTGTTACCAGCCGAACATATGCACCCAACCTTTGCGCACGAACTGCAACACTGGCAGCAAACACTGAACCTTCCCATCACGCGCTTCGGTCGCCTTGAAGTAGACAATCAGGGAGAGCACTATATTCAACGACGTAGTTGCTGTATGCACTACAAACGTGCGGACGGCGGCTACTGCCAAGGGTGCCCGAATGCCCCACTGTCAAAATAGGACTCCTATTATCCGCAAGCACTACTTTTGCTACTAACGTTTACATCAAGAGCCAATAAGCAATCATTGCTACACGCTATTTTTGTTAACAAATGAGATACAAAATACAAATGACATTCATTATCAATAAATCTATACATCCCGTACTGATTAAAATAGAATAGTGTCATTTTTATTCAGGCTGGTATTCACCAGTGTCGCCATCCAGTGATGGCGCCCTTTAGCAACAATAGGCTTCTAAAATGAACAAAACGGCTCTTCGCCTGACTTTGTGTTCGCTGCCACTGCTGAGTTTGAGCAGCTTTGCGAACGCAAACGATCTCAACACTGCTCGCAATGTCGAAGCAAAGACCATCACACAGAGCGCGCAAAGCCAAGCTCGCATCAACAAAAGCAGCGATAAAGCCTTTGAGCTTAAATCCGAGATAGCCATGCTTGAGCAGGAAGTCGCTAATCTTGAGGTTTATGAGCGCCACCTAAAAGATGTCGTGAATAACCAAGAACAAGAAATGGCCAGTATCGACGTTCAACTTGAACAAATCAGTGATACTCGCCAAGGTGTTGTGCCTTTGATGTACCAGATGCTCGAAGGTCTGGAACAGCACATTGCTAGCGACAAGCCGATTCGCCAGCAAACTCGCCTAGCAAGGCTCGACGAGCTAAAAGCTCTGATGCCACAGGCTGATGTGAGTGATGCTGAAAAGTATCGCCGCATTCTTGAGGCTTACCAAATTGAGATGGATTACGGCATCAAGCTAGGTAGTTACCGTTCTCTTATTAACGTCGGCAGCGAGATTGAAGCTGAACAATTGTATCTTGGTCGTTTGTCATTGGTTGCTCGCAGCCTAGACCGAAACCAATACTGGACGTGGGATAGCCTCCAAAATAACTGGGTTGCTGTCGATGCAGCTTTGGCGCCACAGATTGATAAAGCGTTTGCCATTGCCAACAAGCAAGCTTCTCCTGCTCTAATTGAGCTTCCAGTGTCTCTACAAAAGGATCCAAGCTAATGCGCAATTCCGTATTCCTCGCCGCACTGCTTGCATTCGGCTTATCACAACCAACTATTGCTGCGGACTCGCTAACATCAAAAGCACAGACCGCACAGCAACAAGAACGTGCTCACAACAGCGAACGTGAAGCCAAGTTCAAGAAAGAAGAACAAACTCTTGCTGCACGCAAAGCACAGCTTGAAAGCCGTAAAGCCGAGCTGGAAGCCAGCATTGAATCCTTAAGTACTGCGTTCTCAGAAAATGAACGTACTTTGGCAGAGCAGCAAAAGAAACTGCATTTAGAGACAGGTAGCTTAGGTGAACTGTTTGGTGTGGTGCGTCAATCAGCGAAAGAACTGCAAGTCGAACTTGAACAATCTGTTGCAAACACACAGCAGTCTGCGCAAATTCAAGCAATAGACAACATTGTTGCCGCCAAAACACTGCCTTCTATTCAAGAACTTACCGGCCTGTGGGAAGCCTACCAAGCGCAAATCGCTTCTAGCGCAACCTATGCTGAAGTTAAAGTCCCATTTGTTAATGGCGCTGGTGAAATCACTACGATTAACGCGACTCGTTTAGGTAACTTTGTTCTGCTTGCTGAACATGGCCCAGTTGACTGGAACGGTAAACTGGCGAGCGATTTCCCTCGTCTACCAAAAGAAGTACCGACATCGGCAGAAACAGCGGGCATCGTGACAGGTCAAACCGCAACGCTTATCGACCCAAGCCGCGGAGACATCTACAAGCAACTTGCGGATAACCCAACCCTTGGCGAGCGTTTTGCCCATGGTGGTATTGTCGGCAAGATCATCGCCGCTCTCTTTGCCATTGGTATGATCATCGCGCTATATCGTGCAGTGTACTTACGACGACAGAACAAAAGATTAAAAAGCAGCTTAAAACTCCAGAAACGCCAACCGACAACCCGTTAGGTCGCGTGCTCAGCGTCTATAACAGCGAGAAAAAACTGCACGTAGAAGCGCTTGAGCTACGACTCCTTGAATCTATCATGGATGAACAGCAGCATCTCGAGCGCGGTTTGAGCATGTTGAAACTTCTGGCAGCACTTGCCCCAATGCTTGGCCTACTCGGCACAGTAACGGGTATGATTGAAACCTTCCAGGTCATCACACAATTTGGCAATGCCGAACCAAGAGTGATGGCTGGCGGCATCTCAATGGCGCTTGTGACTACGGTTCTTGGTTTGATTACTGCTATGCCGCTGCTTCTTGCTCACAACCTATTGAGCTCAAAAGCAGAAGCAATCCGCAATATTCTAGAAAGACAGAGTGTGGGTCTTGTCGCAGAGCAAGCTGAAGCGCAAACCATGGAGACTAAGCAAGCGTATGCCGCATAACCTCTTTAGTTGGTTGCCAGGAAGCGAGCACTTAAATCAGTTTATGACACAAGGTGGGCCAGTGCTTTGGTGGCTGGCCGCCGTCGTGTTCATCTTCTGGGTGGTGGCCGTTGAGCGCGTCATCTATTTCGCCAAGATTTTTCCCTCAGAGAGAAAGACCTGGGTGGATAAATGGGCGATGCGCCAAGATCACTACTCTTGGTATGCCCAGTCCCAGCGCAACGCCATGCTTAGCGAGGCAGAGAACAAACTCAAGCAGAACATTAACCTACTGAAGTGTCTATTGAGTCTGTGCCCGATGCTTGGTTTGCTCGGTACTGTAACCGGTATGATCACCGTGTTTGATACCCTTGCAGCGCAAGGCAGTGCGCAACCAAAATTGATGGCAGCAGGCATCTCTATGGCGACTATCCCGACAATGGCGGGCATGGTTGCTGCACTTTCCGGCATGCTAGCCTTTTCCCGTATTCAAAAATGGAGCAGCAAAAGCCTGCTTCAACTTGAGCAGCTACTGCGTAGTGAGCGACAAACCGCTATTGCTAAAACCAGTCAGTCTGCTGATGGAGACTCACAATGAGATTAGGTCACCGTAGAAAACAAAATGATGAAGCCAACATCGATATGACGTCGATGCTCGACATTGTCTTCATCATGCTTATCTTCTTCATCGTTACAAGCTCCTTCGTGCGGGAGTCCGGCGTTGATGTTAACCGCCCTCAAGCGAGCCATGCGGTCAGTCAAAAAGATGCTGGCATCTTTGTCGCAATCACATCGTCCAACGACATTTATATCGACAAACGCCGTGTAGATGTTGAGCGAGTGCAAGCGACCATTGAGAAGCTGCTTCTAGAACAACCTAATGCCTCTATGGTTATTCAAGCGGATAAACATGCCTTCAATGGTACCGTTGTCGAAGTCATGGACAGTGCAAAAGGCGCTGGCGTCACCAAAATTGCACTGGCTACGGAGAGTCCATAGATGCTTCGAGTACTTGCGAGCATACCGTTGGCCGCCGCCCTCGCGTTTGCCCTATTCTCGTTTATGAGTTGGATGATCGATATTGGCCCAAAATCTAAGCCAGATGAAAAGCCAAGGTTGAGCTATGACCTCATTATGGTTGAACCCGACAGTGAGACCGCAAGACGACAACGTACTTTGCCAGAGCCACCAAAAATGCCATCCACCCCGCCGTCTGCTGCAGTGGTTGAGCAAAGCTCTCAGGTATCTAGCGTTCAAACGCCAAGCACTCCACAACTGCCGAATATTTCGGTATCGACTCAGGTTGCGGGCGTGTCGCTAAACGCACCGACTGTGCCGGACATTGGCCAAAACCAACAAGTCATGCCATTGCATCGCAAAGAGCCACGTTATCCACGTCGTGCTTTGCAGCGCAATATTCAGGGCTATGTGGTGATGTCTTTCACCATTGATGAGCGTGGTCGTCCAACCGATATCGAAGTGGTAGAAGCCAATCCTAAGCGCATGTTTGAGCGAGAAGCTATGGTCGCGTTAAAACAGTGGAAATATCAGCCTATGGTCGTCAATGGTAAGGCAACGCCTCGTATTGGCCAGACCGTAAAACTAGAGTTTAAGTTGAATCAATGAGTAAACGTGTATTAACGCTCTTTGCCCTATCTCTTAGCGTGTTAACCGGAAGTGCATTCGCAAGCCAGGAGCTTGGAATGCGCACCGCAGCTCAGGTATCCAAAGCCTACGAGCTAGAGCAGGAAGAGAAACTTAACGAAGCCATCACGCTACTAGAAGGGTTAAAGCCTAACGCGAGCTTTGACAAGGCGTATGTAGCTCGCATGCTCGGCATCTACTACTGGCAAGCCGAGCAGCCAAAGAAAGCCATCACGCAATTGCAAATCGCCGTCGACACAAAAGCGTTTAAAGATGAGCAGGGTTGGCAAACCGAGCGTATGCTTGCAGAGCTTATGCTCTCCGAAGATATGCCTGAGAAGGCGCTGGGTCACTTTAACAACTTGACCAAGACAGCAAACTCGTACGAAAAGCTGTCGAAGCAGCAGATCACCGGAGTTTGGTTAAACAAGGCTCGCGCTCACTACCTGCTTCAAGAGTGGAAGTCATTACTTGCAGCGATTAAACACTACCACCAGCTCGATAGCACGCCAAAACTGCAACCATTGAGCTTACAGCTAAGTGCTGAGATGCAGCTAAACCATCTGAAAAGTGCGATACTGACCACGCAAAAGTTACTCGCACTTCAGCCAGACAACGTTATGTGGTGGCAGCAGCTTAGTTCACTGTATATGCAAACCAAACAGTACAAGTTGGCGCTCGCGACGCTAGTCTCCGCCGAACGAGCAGGTATTCAAGTCCCTGACAATTTGAAGTTGAGTAAAGCGCAGCTCTACTCTCAACAAGGTATTCCCGAAAAAGCGGCAGAGTCGTACGCAGACTTGCAAGTGAAAGAGACCGATATCGACACCATCATCAAACAAGCTAGACATTGGCAGATGGCTCGCGAGTGGACAAATGCACAAACGGCGTGGCTCGCAGCAGCAAGGCTAAATGGGAAGTACTATGAAGAAGTTTCGCGACTTGAATTGCAACAAGGGGATTTCAAACAAGCATTAGCGTCACTTGGCAAAGTGAAAGGCATGCCAGAGCAAGAGCGATTGCTACTCGAGGTACGTGCTTATGTGGGATTGAAAGACTACGCAAAAGCGACGAAGGTGGCCGAACAAGCACACCGAGTTAAGCCAACCACGCAAAGCGCTGATTGGCTGCAATATCTACAACAGATGAGTCGAGCACATTAAGTCTCCCCTGCGCGCTTTACTCGCAGAAATGAAACTCATAATTCCCTCTACGGAGGGAATTATTATTTATAGACCCCTAAACACTCTCCAACTCGTTTTGTCTAACCCGCTGGGCAAGCTGTTTATAGCGGTCGGCAATCGTCTCTCCAAACACCGGATCATCCTCTACCACAGTCCACAGACTCTCAACCTGTTGCCAATCTGAGGTCGTAAAACGCTTTTCAATCAATGGCAGCACGGAATGCTCTTCCAAATCGAGGTGCTTTTTCTGATCTTGAATAAACTCAGACAATCGCCCAATGAACAGCTCTTGCGGCACCACCGCATCGTGCAAAATCATTTCCACAATGTCTAAGAAAGAATGTGTTTTCTCTGACAGCGCTTGATGATCAGATTCTAAATTATCGATATGCTCTTGTGAGCCATATTTCTCAATAAAGTAGTGGTAAAGAATGTCTTCTTTGGGGTGGTGGATTTTCTCTGAGTGATTGGCAAGGTAATCAACAATCTCTTTGATCACCCCGTAATTGATAGGTTGCTCTTGCTCGAGCAAGTGCACTTTTCGATTCAATATCGCCAGCAATCGCACCATATAGCCGTGCTCACGCCTAATCCTTTCGATCATCATAATCCTTCTCCCATATCCATACTCCTTGTAAGTGTATAAGAGAATCTGGAAGCGTGTTTTGATGATGCTCGAAAAACCGCCAACTCGGAGGATAAAGCTAATCGAGTCGTGGCTGCCAATTAATAGTGGGCTTGCCGAGTACCTCTAGCAACTGGTTCGTCTTGGAGAAATGGCTACAACCAAAGAAGCCGCGACGCGCAGACAAAGGCGATGGATGCGGTGCAGTTAACACATAGTGCTTTTGGCGATCGATCATCGAGCCTTTCTTCTGAGCATGAGCCCCCAAAGCAAGAATATAATGTTCTCACCGTTTTGGTTTAGCGCTTCAATCACTCTATCGGTAAAGGTCTCCCAACCCAGCTTAGCGTGAGAATGAGCTTGACCCTGCTCGACTGTGAGCACCGTGTTTAGAAGCAACACGCCCTGATCAGCCCAGCTTTTAAGATAGCCATGTTCTGGGATCTCGAACCCGGGAATATCCTGAGCGAGTTCCTTGTACATATTGACGAGCGACGGCGGCGTCTTCACACCCGGAAGTACCGAGAAACAGAGGCCATGCGCCTGATTGGGACCGTGATAAGGATCTTGACCAAGAATCACCACATTCACGTCGGCAAATTCAGTAAATTGAAATGCGTTAAACACATCGCTTGCTGGAGTAGATGATTTTACCCGCTTCGCGCTGCGCCTCGACAAACTCTAGGGTTTGTTGAAGGTATGCTTGCTGTTTCTCTTTACCGATGACGTCTTGCCAGGTGAGTGTTGTCATTGTCGTTCCCTAGATGGTGAAATCTGGGGCGTAGTCTATCACTCAACGGAGGGTCACCACTACTGTCATTTGGCTTTACGCCACGCACCTTAGACGCATGATTCAAGCGTCAGTGCTGTTATTTAATTCGTTAATTTATCAATGATGCTGATTCTTCATCTGTGGCGTTCGGTAGTGTCCATGACAATGAATATGACGGTTTGGACTTGGAAAACGTGATGAACGTGCTGTGTTTGGTCTTGGAGCAGTTGGACGAGTCATAATGGCACCTACCTTTTTAGAGTCACAGATTTATGCAACATGCATGTAACTCAGTATGAAAGAAAGATGCCAAAAACGCATAACCGAAAAGTAAGAAATTAACTATTTATGGCAAAATGTCTCAGTTGTTGGATTTCATCGGCCCAAATTTCGGGCTCTATTGTCTCTAAAATCAGAGGGATAGCATCAAATCGCTCATCTTTAGCAATATACTCAAAACAAGCCCAACCGATCTCACCTTTACCCAGGGAATGATGGCGATCCACCTTACCTGCCAACGGGATCTTTGAATCGTTTAAGTGCATAGCCCTCAAATAGTGCATGCCCACGACACGATCAAACTCCGCAAACGTCGCCTCACACGCCTCTTTTGTTCGCAGATCATAACCCGCAGTAAACGTATGGCACGTATCAAGACAGACACCGACGCGCGATTTGTCGTCTACCTTATCGATAATGTGCGCCAGGTGCTCAAAACGCCAACCTAGGTTTGTCCCTTGTCCCGCCGTATTCTCAATCACCGCAATCACTTCAGGGACAGCCTTGTGCGCTAAATTGATAGATTCAGCGATGCGATCAAGACACTCCTGTTCAGAAATCTTCTTTAGGTGGCTGCCTGGATGGAAGTTAAGTAACGTCAGCCCCAGCTGATGACAGCGCTCCATTTCATCAATAAACGCCGCTCTAGACTTCTCCAATTTCTCTTCTTCAGGAGCGCCTAAGTTGATTAGGTAAGAGTCATGAGGAAGAATTTGTTCCGTACGGAAACCGTATTTTTGACATTCCGCTTTAAAGTTTTGAATGACTTTTTCATCAAGCGGCTTTGCCACCCATTGACGCTGATTTTTAGTAAATAACGCGAACGCGTTTGCGCCAATCGCATGGGCTCTTTGTGGCACATTATCCACACCACCAGCCGCAGACACATGCGCACCAATAAATTTATTCATCTTTGCTTTCACCCGATCAAGATCACAATTCTAGAACTGTTATTTAGCGATCTTATACTTTCAGTTTTAGCTATGGAAATCGTTGATTTTTGGTTTCCAAAGCAATAAATCAGCTCTTTTTGTAGTTTTATTACAACAAAATGAGCGTTCAAATAAATTTGAATACTTAAAATATCATTTGCACACACCATTTTTAAAGGTTTAGTTGACCTTGGTCAAAAAATTAACCCTGATGTTTTTAATGTTTTTTGTTGTAATTTGATCTAAATCAATACTAAAATAACCACAACGGGTTATATATAGACCAGCTCAACAAAATTTGAAAATTAACACCATAAGTTTACCACTCTGAAAGTGGATTAGGAGATAGTGATGATTCAAGGTATCCAAATTACTAAAGCAGCAAACGACGACCTACTAAACTCAATCTGGCTGATCGACGGCGAGAAGAACGAAGCTCGTTGTGTTGCAGCAAATGCTGGTTTTGAAGCTGACCAAGTTATCGCTGTTAGCGACCTAGGTGAGTACGAAAGCCGCGAAGTAGCTATCGAAGCTGCTCCAAAAGTCGAAGGCGGTCAGCACCTAACGTGAACGTTCTTAAGCGTGAAACTTTAGAAGATGCAGTTGCTAACCCAGAGAACTACCCACAGCTGACTATCCGTGTTTCTGGTTACGCAGTGCGTTTCAACTCGCTAACTCCAGAACAGCAACGTGACGTTATCGCTCGTACCTTTACTGAGTCTCTATAATTAGAGGCGCTAAGTAAACGAATACTAAAAAACAGACGCACAAGCGTCTGTTTTTTATGCCTGTAAATCGGCAATCAACCGATACAAAAAAACCTCCCAAAGGAGGTTTTTACAGCAGTTTCAAGCCATTGAATATTACTTCAACGTCACGCGAGCAAACTTGCGTTTACCCACTTGGTAAACCGCTTGGCCTGCTGCTGGTACTAGCTTAGTATCTTCAACCTTCTCGCCGTCGATCTTCACCGCACCCTGGCGGATCATACGCATAGCATCAGATGTTGAGCTTACTAGACCCGCTTCTTTTAGTAGGTTACCAATTGGTAGGCCTGCATCGAAGTCGAACTCAGGCATCTCTTCTGGCATCGCACCTTTTTGGAAACGGTTGATGAACTCTTTTTCCGCCGCGTCAGCGTCTGCTTCTGAGTGGAAGCGAGCAATAATTTCTTTTGCAAGCAAGATCTTAACGTCACGAGGGTTTGCACCACCTTCAACGTCTGCCTTGAACTGCGCAATCTCACCCAGTGGGCGGAAAGACAATAGTTCGTAGTAGCTCCACATCAAATCGTCAGAGATAGACATGATCTTACCGAACATTTCAGAAGGCGCTTCACTTACACCAATGTAGTTGTGAGCAGATTTAGACATCTTCTTCACGCCATCTAGACCAACAAGTAGTGGCATAGTGAGCACAACTTGTGGTTTTTGACCGTGTGATTTTTGCAGTTCACGACCCATTAGTAGGTTGAACTTCTGGTCAGTACCACCAAGCTCTACATCCGTTTCCATCGCTACTGAATCGTAACCTTGAAGCAGTGGATACATAAACTCGTGGATTGCGATTGGCTGGTTGTTGCCGTAACGCTTTTTAAAGTCGTCACGCTCAAGCATACGAGCAACAGTTTGGTTTGCAGCAAGGCGAATCATGCCCTCTGCACCAAGCTCAGATAGCCATTCAGAGTTGAACGCAATCTTGGTTTTTGCAGGGTCTAGGATTTTGAATACCTGCTCTTTATACGTTTCTGCGTTACGCAGTACGTCTTCACGAGTTAGCGGTGGACGAGTGGTGTTCTTACCCGTTGGGTCGCCAACCATACCGGTGAAGTCACCGATCAGGAACGTCACGTCGTGACCTAGGTCTTGGAATGCACGTAGTTTGTTTAGAATTACGGTATGGCCTAGGTGAATATCTGGCGCAGTTGGATCGGCACCCAGTTTAATGCGAAGAGGACGGTTCTCTTTTAGCTTCGCAATCAGTTCTTCTTCTGGAATTAGCTCGTCGACACCGCGTTTGATTTCAGCCAACGCTGCTTCAAGGTTCGCCATTCTTGTTCACTCCCACAGATTTGGCAAAAATAGTTTAGTTGGACATCTTACTTGAATAGCGATGTTTTTTGAAACCAGTTAGACTATTTGGTTTAGGAAATTACAAAAATAATGTTGAATTAAACGCTCATGGTCTCTGTTTTAAAGCGCTTGCCTTGGCTACACCGCGCGCTCATCGCCTTTTTTAGTGCCATTATCGTCGTTGCACTGTTTCTGCCTGACATTTCAGAGCTCGACGATAGCAACGACAGACTCGAAATTGGCAAGCACTACGCGCTCTCCATTGACAGCGATGCATTCCCTGTTGGCAATGCCGCTCCGCCGACCGTGGTACTAAAATGGGAAGAGCACACCGTTCGCTCAGGAGAGAGTGCCGCCATTCTATTTCAACGTCTTGGCCTTTCCCCTCGCCTACTTCATGACCTTATCTATACCAACGATGACATTAAGAAGCAGCTTTCACGCTTACGCCCAGGTGACAAACTGACCTTTGGTTTTGATGAAAACAGTGACTTCGTGCAGTTAAAGCGCCGCATCAATGACTATGAGACCTTCAAAGTCACCAAAACCGAGAAAGGTTTTACCTCTAGCTGGGACAAAAAGCAGGTCGACTACCAATATAACTACGCCCAAGCCGAAATAAGCTCAAACTTCTGGAATGCCGGAATTGGAGCAGGACTGACGGCCAACCAAATCATGGAGCTGGCGGGTATTTTTGGTTGGGATATCGACTTTGCGTTAGATATCCGCTCTGGCGATTACTTTAAGCTGCTGTATCAAGAGAAGGTCGTCGAAGGCGAAGTGATTGGCCGTGGCAAGATCATCGCCGCTATCTTTAAAAACCAAAATGATACGTTTACCGCTATCTTCGATGACAAAACAGGTAACTATTACGATGAAAATGGCCGAGCAATGAAAAAGGCCTTTTTACGTGCGCCTTTGGATTTTCGTCGTGTAACCTCCAACTTCAACCCGAACCGACGTCATCCAGTGACAGGTAAAGTACGAGCCCACCGAGGCACTGACTATGCCGCGCCTGTTGGTACTCCTATTTGGGCTGCTGGTGATGGTACCGTCATCAAATCAAGCTACAACCAGTTTAATGGTAACTATGTGTTTATTAAGCACAGTAATACTTTTATTACCAAATACTTGCACCTACAGAAACGTAAGGTGAAAACCGGCCAGAGAGTGAAACAGGGACAAACTGTCGGTACACTTGGCGGGACAGGGCGAGTCACGGGGCCTCACCTACACTATGAATTCTTGGTTAATGGTGTACATAAGAACCCAAGAACGGTCAAACTACCGCAATCTAAGTCTCTGACAGGTAAAGCGAAGCAAACCTTCCTAGCCAATGCACAAAACCGCCTCAATACGTTAGACCGATACAGTGAACTGCTTTACGCCAACAACTAACAGCAATAAACTAAAAAGCCCCAAGCATTTGCTTGGGGCTTTTCGTTTATGAGCTTTTCGGTGGATAGAGACCGATTACTTGTTAGGCGTATCGCGATACATCTCTTCGATTTCATCTTGATAACGGTCGTTAATCACCTTGCGGCGCAGTTTCTGCGTCGGTGTTAACTCCCCTTTATCCATAGAGAAACCGTTAGGGAGCAGTTTAAACTTCTTCACCTGTTCAAACTTAGCCAACTCTTTTTGCAGTTCCGTGATGCGCTTTTCAAACATCTCCACTACTTGGTGGTGCTTGATAAGCTCTAAGCGATCTTGGTAAGCAATGTTTAGCTCTTTGGCATACTCTTCTAGCGTATCGAAGCAAGGCACAATCAATGCAGATACAAACTTACGAGTGTCGGCAATGACTGCAATTTGCTCGATGTAGTGATCTTTGCCAATCGCACCTTCAATTGCTTGAGGAGCAATATACTTACCATTTGAGGTTTTCATTAGCTCTTTAATGCGGTCGGTAATGAACAGATTCCCGGCAGCGTCAAATTCACCAGCGTCCCCAGTCTTCAAGAAGCCATCAGCATCAAAAGTCTTAGCGGTTTCTTCTGGCAACTTATAGTAACCACGCATCACCATAGGGCCGCGCACTAAGATCTCGTTGTTATCACCAATCTTCACTTCCGCACCGGGCATCGGCATACCGATGGAGCCTGGGTTGTAGCAGGTATCATCCCAGCAAGAAACGGTCGCTGTGGTTTCCGTCATGCCATAGCCAAGCTTGACATTAATGCCAATCGCTTGGAAAAAGCGGCCAATGGTTTCATCCAGTTTCGCACCGCCACATGGCATGAAGTTAATGCGACCGCCTAGTAGCTCACGAAGTTTGCCTAATACGATCTTGTCCGCAAGCGCGTAACTCTTCTTGAGTAAGAACGAAGGTTCCACATTGTCTTGGCGGCACTGCGCCATTTTTGCGCCCATGTTCACTGCCCAGGTAAATAGAATCTTGCGATGGACAGGTGCTTTCGATACACGTTCATGGATTGCTGAGAAAATCTTCTCGTAGAAACGAGGGACCGCACTCATTACCGTCGGACGGATTTCGCCAAGGGCATCACGCACTTGCATCGTGTCTTGTAGGTAGCAGTTCGTGCCGCCTCGGTACAATACATAGAAAGTCCATGCTCGCTCAAAAACATGCGAAAGCGGCAGGAAACATAGTGAGACATCACTATCACTTAGGCTTAGTCTTTCATCGTGTCCCTTCAACTGAGCCGCGATGTTAGCGTAATCTAGCATTACGCCTTTCGGCTGGCCTGTGGTACCCGATGTATAAATAAGTGTCAGTAAATCGTCGTAGTTAGCTTGCTCAATTCGCGCGTCTAACTCTGGTTGCACGTCACTGCTTACGTCGGCAGTAAACTGCTGCCAAGTCATAGAGAAATCATTGTCAGCCAGAATAATCTCTTCGCTCATCGCGACGATCAGCTCTAGCAGCTCACATTCGTCATAAATGGAAACGGCTGCATCATATTGCTCTTGTTCACCGACAAAAAGAATGCGGACGTCGGCGTTTTGTACGATGTAGCTGGTTTGGGCTGGTGTATTTGTAGGGTAAATGGGTACCGTCACTGCGCGAACTTGAAGCGCAGCCAAATCAGCAATGGTCCATTTCGGCATGTTATTGGAAATGATACCGATTTTATCTTGAGGTTGGATTCCTTTTCCGAGTAGCGCGAGTGACAGCGCATCTACGCTAACGCCAAACTCTTTCCAGCTAATCCCTTGCCACACATTGTTGATTTTATGTCGTAAGGCGATCTTGTCGCCACCTTGTGCGATTCGCTCACGAATCTTAGTTACGATATGGAAATCTAAATTAGCCATGTTCTATCTTACCTTTTAGCTTACACATGTAAGCCTTTTTGAGCGCACAAGTGTACCTGTGCCGCCGAAAAAGGCAACAGACCGACATCAAAGTTATCAATAATTCCTGGCAGCTTTTCCGCTGGATGATAATAAGCTTCTGACCAGTATGAAAAAAGCCCTGAATACATCGTACTCAGGGCTTTTATAATTAAGTTGTAATGGATTATGACAAAGCAACCACTTCGCCACAGATAACCATTAGTTGATCACGCAACCAGATGTGACCTTTATCTTTTTCACTAGATTCATGCCAGCTCAGGAAGCCACTGATCTTGTTGTTTTCAGTTGGCAGCGTCAGTACTTGAAGCTGATCTTTGTTTACTGCGTTCTCAACCAACCAACGTGGAGCGATGGTAACTAGCTCAGATTGACCAACTACGTACAGTACGTTGCTTAGGCTAGTACCTTCGTAAGACGCTTGGCACTCAAGGTCACGATAAGCTTGCTCTGAGAAGCTACGAACGCCGTGAACTTTTGATAGCTTAGCGTGCTTTTCGTTCGCTAGCTGAGCTGTGCTCACTGCACCGTGAATACGTGGGTGATTCTTAGCTGCTACGACAACCAATTCATCTTGGAAGATCTCAGTGCTTGAGAAGCCTTGAGCGTCGTAACGAGCGTAATCGATAACAAAGTCGATTTCTTGGAAACGCATGCGGTCTGCGAGCTGACGGTCTGCTTCTGCATCTAGATGAAGCTGAACGTGTGGAGCTTGCTCAGAAATAGTTTGCATGATTCGTGGCGCAAAACGCATATCACAAGGAGAGCAAATCGCCATCTTAAATAGACGCGTTGAAGTCTCTGGAGTGAAGATTGAGCTTGGTAGCTCATTGCGGATCAATTGAAGCGCTTGACGCACAGGACCAAATAGCTGGCGTGCGCGTTGAGTAGGCTGAATACCGCGACCTTGGCGCATAAACAGCTCGTCGTTGAACATCACTTTAAGGCGCGCTACTGCGTTACTTACTGCAGGTTGCGACATACCTAAATTATGCGCCGCGCGAGTGATATTCTGCTCTTGCATCACTGCGTCGAATACAGTCAATAGGTTTAGATCTACGCCGCGTAATGTGCTTTCCATGCGGTAACTAGCGATTGCGCTCATAGCATCTTTTTTGTCTAACATTTAGTAAGCCTCGTGTAATTTCAATCTCGACTATTGGGGTAGGTAACCAATAAAACGGAACAATGAGAACAGCGTCATCGCCTGTGGTGTACCTTACGTCATTCTATTAATCCTCTGCATACTTCGAGGACGAAACCAACTATCCACCAATAATTAACTCAACACCAACAAGATTGACAAAGAATCATCAAATTTTATCGAGAAAAACGCAATAACCTTAAACAACAATAAGTTACATCATATATAAAAAAAGATAAATTATATTTTTAATAACTTTTGTTGGTCAAAGGAGCGAGATACATAACCAAGCACTATGACACCTAACCAAGTCGTCGAACAAAGCCTATTTAATGTACGCACAAAAGACAACCACAACTATTCGCATAGCATATAGTTAATATCTATCAGTGTGGAACATAGCCAAGCTTAAAAGAAGAGAAGGCAATTGCATATGACCGCTTACAATAGCAACAAAACCCGAACCAAAGTGAGATTCGGGTCTTACTATTGCTGCCCCTAATTAACCAAGCGGTCAGTTAGGTATTATGAAGAGAACTTACACTGAGGCGTAACTAGGAAAGTCGACTTTATCCCAAAGGCGCTTGCGCAGATTAGCACTACACGACCAATGTCCGCTCACTAGCCAATCGGCAATACCTTCGGCTACATTTGGATAAAAAACCCGCTCAGCTTGTTTCTCATCCAACCAATCGCGAATCACACTGGCATCAAGAAAGTCCATAGATTGAGCTAGCCCCAAACTATCCAGTGTTGCCGCATTACTTTGCTGTTCAAATTGTCCATCCAGTGGCTTCACTAGTAACTTCTTACCTAAGCTGAGCGCCTCTGACGGCAACTCAAAGCCACCGTTCGCGATCACACCGGCACAGCGATGGAGATCGCATTGAAAACTCTCGTGGCCAAGTGGTTTCATTAAAATGTTTTCTATCTGAACCTGCTCAATGTTCTCAGGGTGATAACAGATAAAGTTGTTTTGACTGAATCTGAGCAACAGGTCAACAATAGCTTCAGTATTTTCAAATGGAAGGTAGACAAGAATAAAGTCTTCGGAGGTCACATCCTCTCCAGATGTATGCACAATAGGTGGCAGAATAGGCTGTCCAAAATGATACCAGTGCAGACCTAGCTGATACTGTGATGGAGCAAAGTGCTGAATCACCGAATCATCCAGCCAGTTTGCGCCTTTTTGAGGTACATCAAACAGAAAGGCGTTTTGGTGGCTAATACTTACAGTGGGTATGTTTTGCTGCTTTGCCGCCCAAGCGGAAACGGGTTCAAAGTCATTGACCACCACATCATAACCAGAAACATCGAGTTCTCTGACTTCACGAATAAAGTGAGGCAAACTGTTCTCAAACGCTGTTTTCATGTAATTCACACGACCATTTTCCGTCACAAAGCTAAAACCGCGGCGCGTTTGGTAATCACCAAACTGCTGCATCGAGAAGTACTTACTTTTCTCTCGGCCGGAAAATAAAAAGTCGACTTGCACATCATGGTTGGCTAGCGCCTGACTCATCGCTCTTGCTCTAGCAATATGACCATTACCCGTGCCCTGTACGCCATAAAGTATCTTCATTCACACGCCTCCTAACCAAGCCTGTACATATTCAAGTGCAATGTATGCCGATGACATCCCCAGTACCGCACCAATCACCACATCGGTAAGAAAATGCACACCAAGAAGAATACGTGAAGCGCCAATGAGTATTGCCCACATCAAAGCGGCATCGTGCCACTCGGGATAAAACTGGCCAATAATGGTCGCCATCAGAAACGCAGCCGCTGTATGTCCAGACGGTAAGCTGTAGCGATCTGAGGGAGTAATAAAGGCTTGCAGTAGATGAGAAAATTCTTCCGGCCTGCGACGCTTGAAGCTGTTTTTAGCTAACCAGTAAATCGGTAACTCGATAGTAAACGCTAACAAGGCTGCGGCAAAAAACAGCTTGCCAACAGATTCATCGAGCAAAAAAACAGCGATACCAAGTAACAGGTACAAATGACCGTCGCCCGTTCTAGACACCCAACGACTCACCGATGCTACTTGGGCGTTAAAGCGATGCTTTAAACAAAACAATGAAAAAGCCAAATCCATTCTTGCTATGGGTTCAATCGTTCGCACAACCTACTCCTTGTTAGAGGCGCAATTCATGATCAAAAAGTAGTCAGCAACAATGACAATTCGGTGACGATTTATTGGAGAAATGATGAAAGTTAGCGCTAGAGGAACCCTAGTCACTAACTTTCATTTAATTAAGAGGTAAGATTTATGGGGTTTTAAAGCTCTTCGTGTTTATGAACCAATCCCCAATCCGCGAGGATGGCGTAGGCCGAAGGAATCATGAACAGCACTAAAGCTGTGGATGCAAAAATACCAAACACAATTGAGATAACCAGAGGCTGAATAACCTGAGCCTGTAAGCTGGTCTCGGTCAGCAAAGGAAGCAAACCTGCCGCAGTGGTCATCGATGTTAAGAACACGGCTCTAAAGCGCTCACGACTCGCTTTCACCACAGAGTCATGCACCGAGTCACCTTCATCAACGTGGTGACGTATGTACTGCACCAGCAAGATAGAGTCGTTGACAACAATCCCCGCCAAAGACACAAAGCCCATAATACTTGGCATACTCATCGAGTGTCCAAGTAGCAAATGCCCCCAGACCACGCCAATAAAGGCAAGCGGTATCGCTAGCATCACCACAAACGGCTCTAGATAACTTCTGAACTGGTAGCTAAGAATGGTGAAGACGCCAAATAGCCCCAGTAAAAAACCTTTAGCCATCGACGCGCCCGTCTCTGCGCTGTCTTTGGTTTCACCTTCAAAGTCAAAGCGCAGTCCCGGGTACTCTTTTTGCAGCTTAGCGACTTCTTCGGCTTGGAACTGCCTAATGATATCGGTTGAGCTCGCTTTGCTGGTATCAACATCACCAAATACGCTGACCGTTCTCAGGCCGTTAACACGTTGAATACGAACATAGTTACGCTGAAAGTCGAGCGTCGCGACGGATGCCAACGGCACTTGTGAACCATCCGCTAAGAAAATCGGGAAGTTCGACAACTGCTGAATGTCGCCGATATCTTGCTTGTCGAGCTTCACTTCAATCTTGATGTTCTCGACACCGACTTGGATCTCATCGGCAGTTTGACCAAAGAAGGCAGCACGTAACTGACTTGCGATCATCTGACCGTTAACCCCAAAGCTCTCAGCACCGGGGCGCAGTTTAACTAAGATCTCTTCTTTACCGAGGCGCATGTCATCAAGTACGCCGCTCACACCATCAAACTCATTTAGGTATTGCTGGATCTCTACCGATGCGGCTTTCAGCATATCCAGATCGTCATGCGCAATGCGCACTTCAATCGCACGGCCACCCGGCCCCATCGTTGGCTGCTTGAATACCATTGAGATTGGGTCGGCTAGTTCTCCTACATCCTCACGCCACGCATCGATAAATTCATCGATCAGCGTGTTGCGGATCTCTGCACTGAGCAGATCCAGCCTCACCGTAGCAATGTGAGGGCCAGACTCGTTGGCATCTTGGTTAGTGTTAAACTGACTGGTGATCTGCTTCACCAGAGTTTCACCTCCTTCTACCTCTGCACTCCACTGCTTATTGAGCTTTTCAGCGGATAGAACGATTCTATCAACCACTCGCTCTGTTTGAGACAACGACGCCCCCGGCGGCAGAATAATACGAGCTTCGGCAATGTCACCATCCAATGCTGGAAACGGATTGAACTTCACCACACCACCAGCAAGTAGGCTGACAGAGATAAGCAGCGCCGCAAACACACTGCCCATGAAGGCGTAGCGATAAGAGACGACTTTATCTACCGCATTGACTAGCGTGGTATTTCTGAAGTGCTCAAATCGCTCCAGCAGCACACGTTTGAACTTCACAGGCTGCTTGTCACGGTTGTGCTTATGCAGCGAGTGAGACAGGTGATTTGGAAGAATCAAGAAGGCTTCGACCAGACTCAGCGACAAGACAAGTATCAGCACCTGAGGCACAGCTCTAAGCACTGCGCCCATCTCACCTTGCAAGAACAGCAAACTGCCGAAGATACACACTGTGGTTAAGAAAGATGAGATAACACCTGGCAGCACCTTCTTAACGCCATTGATCACCGCATCATCAATTTTCTGCCCACGGTCTAAGTGCGCCTGTATCGACTCGGCGATCACGATAGCATCATCCATCATGATACCAATCGCCATCAGCAGCCCCACCAGAGACATAATATTGATAGAGAGTCCAAGGTTCGCCATCAAGAACAGGCCACCAAGGAACGCCACCGGCAAGCCTGCGGCCACCCAGAATGAGTAACGGAAACTAAAGAATAGCCACATGGTCGCAAATACCAGCAAGATACCTTGCCAGCCGTTTTTCACCATCATGGTCAAGCGATCCCACAGGATGGACGACATATCATTGGTCATCTCAAGCGTGACCCCTTCAGGGGCGATCAGGCGCTGCGCTTCAACAAACTCCGTCACCTTCTCTTTCACACGTAGTGCGTCGTCTTCCTTGTTCTTGCTAATTTTTAGTACCGCGGAAGGCTTGCCGTTAAACAGGACTTTTTGCTCATCCAATTCGAATCGGTCGGTAATGGTTGCCACATCTTTAAGACGAATTAACGCGCCACTTGGGCTAGAGCCCACCACAATCGACTCTAACTCTTGAGGCGTAATACGCCTCTCATCAAAGCGAATCAAAAAGTTCTTATCTTCCGTTTCGACATTACCGCTTGGCAGCTTAATATTTTGATTACCAATTTGGGT
The DNA here is from genome assembly GCA_000755425.1 of Vibrio maritimus. Classification (GTDB taxonomy): domain Bacteria; phylum Pseudomonadota; class Gammaproteobacteria; order Enterobacterales; family Vibrionaceae; genus Vibrio; species Vibrio maritimus_A. The sequence goes on along the minus strand of BBMT01000002.1, from coordinate 234,711 downwards.
TGCTATATCACCGATACTTAACCCAAGCTGACGCATGATTTGAGTATTGAGCTCTACACGATATTGGTGATCAGAAAAGCCACTGACATCAACGAGCGAGACCCCGTAGTCGAGCTTAAGTGTGCGCTTTAGCTGTTCCGCATAGGCTTTCAATTCTGGCCAACTGGTCTCAGCGGTGATCGCCACATCCACGACAGGTTCATTCCAATCAAGCTCTTGTACGATTGGAGATTCAATCTCATCTGGAAAATCGTTAATCGCGTTGATCTGGGTTTGAACATCCACCAGCATTCGGCCAATGTCGGCTTTTTCATCAAGCTTAAGGGTCAGTCTTGCCGAGCCTTCAATCGCTTCACATTTGGTCTCAACGATGTTCGAAAGACCGTCAACGGCATCTTCCATACGTACACACAAGCTCTCTTCCACTTCTTGTGGAGAGGCGCCTGGGTAAGTGATCGCAGCCATAATGTAGGGAGGATCGAACTCAGGAAAGGTCTCACGCTTGATGGTCGACAGCGAGCTGATACCCAGTATCAACAACGCCAGCATCAGCAGGTTCGCCGCCGTTGGGTGTTTGGAGAAAAATCGAATCATTGGGTGACCTCTCCAGCGTTGTCATCATCGCTTTGACTATCACGCAGTAACATCCCTTCAATGGCAGGCAAGATATCATTGAGGATTACTTTCTCACCCGCTTCAAGATCACCAGAAATGATCACTTGATTGTCACGGCGATATTCGACATTCACATCGCGCATTTCCAAACGATTTTCCGCGTTCATCAAATAGATCTTGTCACCATGCAAAGCACGCTCAGGAACAGACCAAGATTGCTGCTTTTGCCCTTCAATAGTCGCCTTCACAAACATGCCATTAACCAGCACAGGTGTGCCCGCTAAGCCGTTACTGCTTGGTAATTGAGAGACCTCTAGGATCACCCCTGCGGTTGCTTGGTTGGCATCAACCGTTTCACTGACGCGCGCAACTTTGGCTGGCCAAGTTGCAGTTAGATTGCCGCTACTTAGCTCGACTGTCGCTTGCAGTTTATCGAGCTCGCCGCGCTCTGCTTGGTTTTCATCCCATGAGAGTGTGTCCGAAAGCAGCTGTAGGTCATGAATGGACAATTGTGCTTCCACTTCCATGACATCGTTGAGGTGCGCGGTGACCATGGTTTGCTGTAAGTTCACCACCTGATTGATTTCAGCATCAACCTCTGAGATACGCATCGTCATCGGCAGCGTGATACGGGTTTTCTCTAGCGAGCGCTGTGCTTCATCGGCTTTTGCTTGATTGACCTTAACCAGTGCTTCAGATACACCACGCTCATCTGGCATCAACGCCAGTTGGTTTTCAATCTCTTGGACTAGCTTCTTCTGTGAAAGCATATTTTGCTGCTGAGTATCAACATCAGACTGTGAAGTTAGCCCGCGCTTATTCAGATCCACACGGCGCTGATACTCGTTTTCCGCCAATTTCAAACGATTCATCTCAATCGACAGGGTCTGTTTTAGGTTGGTCTCTTCTTGATCAAGCGCGCCAGTTGTGTTTGGCTCGATTTCAGATCAGCAATGGCTTGAGATAGCTTGAGCTCATAATCTAAAGGGTCAATTCGAAGAATTTCTGTGCCCGCTGCTATCACTGTGCCTTTCTCAAGATTGGGGTGTTTGTAGATAACCGCCCCGGTTACCTCTGCTATGGCTTGCCATTGAACTTTTGGTTCTGCGCGACCAAAACCAATCGCCACTGGAGCTGACATCTGAGGCTGTAACGGCATGATATCCACCACACGTGAACGATCGCCCGCCGGTTTGGTTGGTACGTCAGGACGTAAGTTAACAGCGGCGATTAACGCCACGACGCCTACTGCGAGCGCAGGAAAGAAAAGGAGTTTTTTGTTTATAGACTTCATAGGGTTACATTCTGAATTAATTAGGTTTGGTCACGCAGTAAACCACGTGAGAGCAGACGAATGTTGTGTTCTAACAGTTCATCAAGGAAAGATTCGGTTAACTCAATACCGTGTAGTTGCAGCATGGCGGGCGGCGCCACAAATGGGAAAACCATTAGAGCAATGAAAGAGACTTTACAAAGCTTTGGATTGACATCGCTATGCAGGTACCCCGCTTTTTTGAAGCTTACCAAACATCAAATCATGGTCTGGCCTTCCCATATCGGTGAACACCTTTTCAAACAATCGTCGCTGTGTCGCTGAAGGCGGCATGTGCATGACTTGAGCGACCAATCTCGGAAACTGAGGGACCTTATTCATTTCATGGTAGTAAATACGCATGAACTCAAACAGATTACGATGATCGCTCTCGTTGAAAATATCATCCATCTTCTTTTTCATCGGCATCATGGTTTCGCGAACCATAGTCTCAAAAAGACCTTCTTTGTTACCAAAGTAGTAACGAATCATGCAATATTGACACCTGCCTTTTGAGCAATAAGACGTGTCGAGACTTTGTCATACGGCATAACAACAAATAGCTCTCTAGCATGAGTCAGCAGTTTTTGCCTAGCATCGGTGCGCTCTTTAGGGCGACCGACTTTACGCGTGGTCTCGGTAGCGTTCGTCATACCAATCCTTGCTTTTATTAATCATTGATTAATTGTAGAGTAAAGCTTGCTCAATCGGCGAACAGTTAAATTCATCAAATATTAATCATGTGATTAATTAAGTTTTCCCCCTTACCTCGAGTAAAAAGCCAACTGCTCCGATATCCATAAAAATTCAGATTAACCCTTGACGCATGAAGCTGAGTGCGGTACTAATCTTGTAACTTATTTTTGTGGAACGCATAACAGTGTCATTACGTTTTTCTCTACTCCTGAACCTCCTCCTTATCGTGAAAACATCGCGCGGGTAGGTTGTGGACGAAAAACACCACATAAAGAATTCCAAAAAACCCGCTTACACAAGCGGGTTTTTTATATCGATTGAACTGGACGTAAACGATTAACCTGGAAAAAGAGGAAGCAAATATGAACGATCAGGTGATTATATTCGACACCACATTGCGTGACGGCGAACAAGCACTTTCAGCAAGTCTAACAGTGAAAGAGAAGCTGCAAATTGCTTACGCGCTCGAGCGTCTAGGTGTTGATGTTATCGAAGCTGGTTTCCCTATCTCCTCTCCGGGTGATTTTGAATCGGTACAGACCATCGCAAAACACATCAAAAACAGTCGTGTATGTGCTCTATCTCGCGCGGTAGCCAAAGACATTGATGCTGCGGCCGAAGCCTTGAAAGTGGCGGATGCATTCCGTATCCATACCTTCATTTCAACATCTACGGTACACGTTCAAGACAAACTGCGCCGCAGCTACGACGATGTGGTTGAGATGGGCGTTAAAGCGGTTAAGCATGCTCGTAACTACACCGATGACGTTGAGTTCTCATGTGAAGATGCAGGGCGCACCCCTATCGATAACTTGTGTCGTATGGTTGAAGCGGCTATCGATGCTGGCGCTCGTACCATCAACATCCCTGACACAGTAGGCTACACCGTCCCAAATGAATTCGGTGGCATCATCCAGACACTATTCAATCGCGTTCCAAACATCGACAAAGCCATCATCTCAGTACACTGTCACGATGACTTAGGCATGTCAGTGGCCAACTCTATCGCGGCTGTACAAGCTGGTGCTCGACAAATCGAAGGTACCATCAATGGTATCGGTGAGCGTGCAGGTAACTGCTCACTAGAAGAAATTGCGATGATCATCAAGACCCGTCAAGAGTTCTTAGGTGTTCACACCGGTCTTCAGCATCAAGAGATCCACCGCACCAGTAAGTTAGTGTCTCAGCTATGTAATATGCCGATTCAGGACAACAAGGCGATTGTTGGAGCGAACGCGTTCAGTCACTCATCAGGCATCCACCAAGATGGCATGCTAAAGAATAAAAATACTTACGAGATCATGACCCCTGAGTCTATTGGTCTGAAAAACAAAGCCTTGAACCTAACCAGCCGCTCTGGTCGCGCTGCCGTTAAGAGCCACATGGATTCAATGGGTTACAGCGAGCATGAGTACAACCTAGATACCTTGTATCAAGATTTCTTGAAGCTTGCGGATCGCAAAGGTCAAGTATTCGACTACGACCTAGAAGCATTAATGCACTTTGCTAACTTGCGCGAAGAAGACGACTTCTTTAAGTTGAACTACTTAAGCGTGCAATCAGGTAGCATCATGGCGACCACCAGCATCAAGATCCAATGCGGTGACGAAGAGAAATGCGAAGCGGCTGTGGGTAACGGCCCGGTTGATGCGCTTTACCAATGTATCTACCGCGTAACCGGGTACGACATTGTACTAGACAAGTTTGATTTGACGGCGAAAGGCGAAGGTGAAGACGGCTTAGGTCAAGCGGATATCATCGCAAACTACAAAGGCCGTAAATATCACGGTACTGGAGTCTCAACCGACATCGTTGAAGCTTCAGGTCAGGCACTACTTCATGTTATCAATAGTATTCATCGCGCAGATCAAATCGAAGTGATGAAGCAGAGCAAGGCTGAAGCGGTATAAAATTTGGTTCTAGATCCTAGATCCTAGATCCTAGAAAGAAAATTCGTTGGCTCGTGAAAAACGAGTCAACATAAAAATATAAGCAAATACAACATTTAAGGAAATTAGCCCCATGGCAGGTACTTACAAGATTGCGGTTCTACCAGGTGACGGTATTGGTCCAGAAGTAATGGCTCAGGCTCATAAAGTGCTTGAAGCAATTTCAGAGAAGCACAACATTACTCTAGAACGTGAAGAGTTCGATGTAGGTGGCATTGCTATTGATAACCACGGCTGCCCACTTCCAGAAAGCACGGTAAAAGGCTGTGAAGAGTCGAATGCAATTCTGTTCGGTTCGGTTGGCGGCCCTAAGTGGGAACACCTTCCACCAAACGATCAACCTGAACGTGGTGCGCTACTTCCACTTCGTAAACACTTCCAACTGTTCTGTAACCTACGCCCTGCACAGATTCACGCGGGTCTAGAGGACTTCTCTCCGCTGCGCGCTGATATCTCTGCAAAAGGCTTCGATATCGTCGTTGTTCGTGAGCTAACGGGTGGCATCTACTTCGGTCAACCAAAAGGTCGTGAAGGTGAAGGTCCAACAGAGAAAGCGTTTGATACTGAGGTTTACCACCGCTATGAGATCGAGCGTATCGCTAAGATTGCGTTTGAATCTGCGCGTCTTCGTAACAAAAACGTGTACTCAATTGATAAGGCGAACGTTCTGCAGAGTTCAATCCTATGGCGTGAAGTAGTGGAAGAAGTTGCGAAGGACTACCCAGATGTGACGCTTAACCACATGTACATCGATAACGCGACCATGCAGCTTATTAAAGACCCTGCACAGTTCGACATCATGCTTTGCTCAAACATCTTCGGCGATATCATCTCTGATGAATGTGCAATGATCACAGGCTCTATGGGCATGCTGCCATCAGCAAGCCTTAACGAAAGCCAATTCGGTCTTTACGAACCAGCAGGTGGCAGTGCACCAGATATCGCAGGCAAGAACATCGCTAACCCAGTAGCTCAAATCCTTTCTGCTGCACTGATGTTACGTTACAGCTAGGTGAAGAAGCGGCGGCACAAGATATTGAAGCGGCCGTAAGTAAAGCACTTGCAGCGGGTGAGCTTACTGCCGATCTAGCCGGTGACAAGCCAGCACTGAGCACCTCTGAGATGGGTGACAAAATCGCAGCGTACGTACTGAATTCATAATTAAAACACTGCCCTAGCCGATGTCCGTTCAACTTGGCTAGGGGAAGCAAGGAATTAAGCAATGTCTAAAACTCTATACGAAAAAGTCTACGACGCTCATATCGCCGTCGAAGCTGAGGGTGAAAACCCAATCCTTTATATCGACCGTCATTTGGTTCACGAAGTGACTTCACCACAGGCTTTCGATGGCCTGCGTGAAAAAGGCCGCAAAGTGCGTCAAGTAGGCAAAACTTTTGCCACGATGGACCACAACGTATCAACGACAACCAAAGACATCAACGCCTCTGGTGAGATGGCGCGTATCCAAATGGAAACGCTATCGAAAAACTGTGAAGAGTTTGGCGTGACGCTTTACGACATCAACCACAAATACCAAGGCATCGTCCACGTAATGGGGCCAGAGCTAGGCATTACTCTGCCTGCAATGACTATCGTATGTGGTGACTCTCATACCGCAACTCACGGTGCATTTGGCTCACTAGCTTTCGGTATCGGTACTTCAGAAGTTGAACACGTTTTGGCTACGCAAACTCTTAAGCAGTCGCGCGCTAAGACTATGAAAATTGAAGTACAGGGTAAAGTCGCACCTGGCGTGACAGCAAAAGATATCGTTCTAGCCATCATCGGCGAAACAACAGCAGCGGGCGGTACTGGATACGTCGTTGAATTCTGTGGTGAGGCCATCACTGACCTTTCTATGGAAGGTCGTATGACGGTATGTAACATGGCTATCGAGCTAGGCGCGAAAGCCGGTCTTATCGCTCCCGATGAGACTACTTTTGAATACCTAAAAGGCCGTAAATTCGCGCCACAAGGTGCTGAGTGGGATGCTGCGGTTGAGTACTGGAAAACGTTCAAAACTGACGCTGACGCGACCTTCGATGCAGTAGTCACACTAAACGGCGCGGATATCAAACCTCAAGTCACTTGGGGCACTAACCCAGGTCAAGTAATTGCGGTTGATCAACCAATACCAGCACCTGAAAGCTTTGCAGATCCAGTAGAAAAAGCATCAGCAGAAAAAGCGCTGGCTTACATGGGTCTAGAGGCAGGCAAATCACTAAAAGATTACAAGGTAGACAAGGTATTTGTTGGCTCTTGTACTAACTCTCGTATCGAAGACATGCGTGCAGCGGCAGAAATTGCCAAAGGCCGTCAGGTTGCTTCTCACGTTCAAGCACTTATCGTTCCTGGCTCTGAACAAGTGAAAGCTCAGGCAGAAGCGGAAGGTCTAGACGCTATCTTCAAAGATGCAGGCTTCGAATGGCGCCTACCAGGCTGCTCGATGTGTCTTGCTATGAACAACGACCGTTTAGGTCCACAAGAGCGCTGTGCATCGACCAGTAACCGTAACTTCGAAGGTCGCCAAGGTCGTGATGGTCGTACGCACCTAGTAAGCCCTGCGATGGCAGCTGCAGCCGCTATTGCTGGACATTTCGTTGATATCAGAGAGCTAGACTAAAAAGGAACATACCATGTCAGGATTTAAACAACACACCGGCTTAGTCGTACCTCTTGATGCAGCTAACGTCGATACCGATGCGATTATTCCAAAGCAGTTTCTGCAAAAGGTAACACGTACGGGTTTTGGTCAGCACCTATTTCACGACTGGCGCTTCCTAGACGATGCGGGTAAACAAGATAACCCAGAATTTGTCATGAACGCGCCTCGTTACCAAGGTGCAAGCATTCTGCTTGCTCGCGAAAACTTCGGTTGTGGTTCATCCCGTGAGCACGCCCCTTGGGCACTGGCGGACTACGGAATCCAAGTGATGATTGCTCCTAGTTTCGCAGACATCTTCTACGGTAACTCCATCAATAACCAAATGGTTCCGGTTCGCCTAACAGAACAAGAAGTTGATGAACTGTTCACCTATGTGGAAGCGAATGAAGGTGCTGAGATCACCGTTGATCTAGAAGCAATGAAAGTGACGGCTAATGGTCAAACTTACAACTTTGAAATCGATGAGTTCCGCCGTCATTGCCTACTGAACGGCCTCGATAACATCGGTCTCACGCTTCAACACGAAGAGAAGATTGCGGCGTATGAAGCGAAGATCCCAAGCTTCTTAAAATAATCCGTTAGCGATTTAGTTGAACTATCCAATCCCAGCCCTACTTTCTTAGTGAGGCTGGGATTTTTTTATCCTAAATGTCACTACACTGAAAGAACTCGGCCAAGAGTCGGGTCTGTTGGATTAATTACTTAACGGAATGGATATTCGCTATGCTACGTGTTCTCTCTTTGGTTTTTCTCATGTTTTCCACCAGTGTTTTCGCGGCACCAAAATCTGAGCTTTGGTCGTATTGGGATAAGAGTAATGATAGCAACACACAAAGTGTCTCCCATCAAGCCTGGCAGAGCTTTCTAGATCGCTACTTGGTTACCGAGGGAGAGAATACTCTAGTGCGCTATGTCCGTGTTTCTCCTAACGATAAGCAAGCACTCAAAACTTACATTAACGACCTCGCCCGAATCGACCCAAGACAGCTTAGCCGCGCTGAGCAGTATGCCTACTGGGTGAACCTCTATAACGCCATCACTGTCGATTTGATCCTTGATGAGTACCCAGTGAAATCCATCACTAAGCTTGGAGGCTTATTTAGCTTTGGACCGTGGGGTGATGAGGTCATTACCATTACCGGGCAAGCACTCACCTTAAACGATATTGAGCACCGTATACTACGACCAATTTGGAACGACCCTAGAACACATTATGCCGTGAACTGCGCCAGCCTTGGTTGCCCAAACCTTCAAACTCAGGCATTCACTGCCGATAACAGCGAAGTAATGTTAGAGAGTGCAGCTAATGCATTTGTGAATTCATCGAAAGGCGCCAACATTTCAGGTAACACCATCACGCTATCGTCGATTTATGAATGGTTTGAAGCAGACTTTGTGCAAGATGGAGGTGCATTGAAGCATATGGCGAAGTATCGCCTGATCTTGCCAGTTTCGATGGCAAGATCAAATACGATTACGATTGGGACTTAAACAAGAAGTAAGGGTTAAAAGCTTGAGCCGGGCTGCTTTAAGAACTCGATCTCATCCAAGGTAGAGGCTCTACCTAAGATCTTATTTCGGTGAGGGTATCGTCCAAAACGTTCAATAATTGCTTTGTGGCGATACTCAAAATCCAAATTGTTTTCTATTCCATTGCTTTTAAATAGACGTACTGCTTCTTCATGTATTTTCAACGATTCGCTGTGCATGTAAGGCATGTAAAGAAAGGTACGCTGTTCTGGTGTCAGTCTTTCGTCTGCACCGCCAGCTACCGCCTCTTGAGCCAATGCCAAAGCCATAGCATCCGAAGCAAAAGACTCGGGTGTGCCTCTATGTAGATTTCTAGAAAACTGATCGAGCACAATCACTTCTGCAAGCTTGCCTTCAGCCGATGAGCGCCAATAATATAGCTCCCCTTGTCTCGCTTGTTCATGAAGTGTTCCAAACCTTTGAGCAATCACATCATCCAGAGCTTTGTCTCCAGCAAACCAATCCTTCGGTGACAACTCTTGAAACCAGAAGTCGAATACGTCCTTGTCCGTTAACATTATTTAAACCCTTTCACTTTCTTAATGAGATCATAAGCATTTTGGATCTCTTGAGACTTCTCTTTTGCCACATTCATCATCTCTGGTGGCAGGCCTTTCGCCATCAGTTTATCTGGGTGGTGCTCATTCATTAGCTTTCTGTATGCACGTTTAACAGCCTTTGAATCGGCATCTTCTGAGATACCAAGCACATCGTAGGCATCAGAAAGCTGCGATGCGCTACTTGCTTGCTGCCAATTTCCCTGTTGACCACCTTGGTAGTGACCTCCTCCAAAATTGCCACCACCTTGCTGGAAGCGGAAAGCCGCTTCTTGCATGCGCAGACGTTGCTCAAGTTGTTGCGCTGAGAAACCTAGGCCCTGCGCGATGCGGTGCAGAACCTCACGCTCTGTTGGATGGATACTACCATCTGCAAATGCGGCCGAGATTTGAAGCTCTAGGAAGAACTGTAATAGGTCATGGCGACCGCCCGAAGAGATACGAACTTTATCAAGTACACGTTCAAGCGGAAAATCAGCCGATTTACCGTCACGAAATGCTTCTTGTGCGGCTCGTTTTTGCTCATTGTTGAGATTCATGCGATCCATCATGATGGTCGCAAGCTGGATCTCTTCTGGTGTCACCTGCCCTTTGGCTTTAGCAACATGCCCCATCACCGCATACGCCGCGTTTAGAAACTCTTCTTGGCGCTGAGCTTGATCCGCCCCACCAAAGCCACCGCGAGCAAAGCCGGACTGATTGAGTCGGCGGGCTTTGTCAAACTGATGTCCCAAAAACAAACCAAACAGCGCCCCTAGTGGCCCGCCAAACAGCATGCCGAAAAATACGCCTAAAATTTTACCTATCATGTGATATATGTGCTCTTTATTTATGAATTTTTGCGCTGATTCGCAGTCTACTAGTGTCGTTGAGGTCAATTTCCTTTATGATAGAGACCGTCTTATAAACGATTCAATATCAATCGAATTCAACTGAATGAATCAAGTTAAACAGGATAGTACAACTCGATGTCACGTTTTTCCCGCACTTATCTAGCGGCCTCTGTTGGTGCTGCGCTGCTAGCGTCTTACGCACATGCCGAAGAAACATCGAATAATAGTGGGCAATCTATGCCACCAGCAGAGCAGTGCTCCGTTGATACTGCCCAAAGTTCTGACTCCAATCAAGAGCCAATCAACATTGAAGCGGACTCTCTAGATGCAATCAATGGAGAGAGAGCGACGTACAAAGGCGACGTCGTGGTTGTTCAAGGCAACAAAACCATCACTGCGGACAATGTTACCTTGCACCAACAAGAGAATATCGTTGTTGCTGAAGGTAACGTAGTCATGAACGACGGTGAGATACGTGCCGTTTCTGACAAAGTCACCAACAACATCACCAAAGATGAGCTCACTTTAGAGAATACCCAGTATGAGTTTTTATGTACTCCTGGGCGTGGCGATGCCGTTTTTATTTCGAAAACCGGTAAGAAACTGTACGAAGTTGAAGACGGGTCCATTACCTCATGTCCTGAAGGTGATAATTCCTGGCGTTTCTTAGCCTCAGATATGGAGATAGATCCAGAGAAAGAGATTGCAACTCTCTACAATTCTCGAGTCGAAGTCCAAAACGTACCGATTTTCTACCTTCCTTACATGCAGATGCCTATCGGTGATAAACGTAAAACTGGTGTATTAAGACCGTCTGCCTCTCTTGGTTCTAAAAACGGCTTTGAGTTTGATCTGCCAGTTTACTGGAACCTAGCGGAAAACTATGATTTGTTAACCAACTTTAACTATATGCAAAATCGTGGTTTGCAGTTGAAGGGAAATTTCAGATATCTCACAGATAGCAGTAGAGGTAGATTAAGAGCGGAAATTCTTGGTGAAGATAAAAAGTTTACCGATAAGGGAGCTCGTTGGGCGACTCAATTCGAGAATAGAACGAAATTTAATACTCACTGGGGGTTGAAGGTTGATTACTCGCAAGTAAGTGACATTCAATATTTCTCAGACCTAGATTCTAGTCTCGGCAATCGCTCTGATGGTCAATTATTGCAAGAGGGAACCCTCACTTACCGTACAACAAACTGGGATACAGCTTTACGTGTGAGAGATTTCCAAATCCTTGTAGAAAACAGCCAACCTTATCAACTAGCACCGCAGTTTGAAGCTAACTATTACCTGCCTAATTTCTACGGCGATTTAAACTTTGATCTTATCAGCCACATATCCCACTTTACAGTCAATGACGATGATAAGCCAGAAGCTACTCGAGTACATATTGAGCCGGGTATAACTTTGCCACTAGCTACAACTTGGGGCACTTGGACTACCGAAGCTCGATATCTATCAACTTACTATGATCAAGAGATAAGAAACCCAGTTAAAGATAGTGATGGCAGAATTCGACCACTGGAGGATACTGTTTTCAGAAACATTCCACAGTTTAGAACTCATGCTGGTCTCGTGCTTGAGCGAGATACCGCATTTGTCGAAGACTACACTCAAACACTGGAACCGCAAGTTCAATATCTATACATCCCAGAAGTCGATCAAAGCGGTATCTATGAATATGACACTACGCTTCTTCAAACCGACTATTATGGGCTGTTTAGAACGCGTAAATTCAGTGGAGTCGACAAGATCGCGGCAGCCAACCAAATTAGTTACGGAGCAACAAGCCGCTTTTTCGATGCGTCGAACAAAGAGAGCTCGCCGTTTCATTTGGCCAAATCTATTATCTCGATGCAGGAACTAAAAACCCAAACAATTCGACCAATGACAACTTGTCGAACTACTCTGCGTGGGCGGTAGAGACTGATTTTAACTACAATGATAGAGTATTTTATCGTGGTGGTATCCAGTATGATATTGACAGTTCACAAATTTCTGTGGGTAATAGTGCGTTGGAATATCGAGTCGGTGGTGACTACATTCAAGCCAACTATCGTTATGTAACCAAAGAGTACATAGAAAGTACTGTCAACTTTAGTAACATTAACTCCATCACCCGCAGAGGCATCTCACAAGTAGGGCTCTTAGGTGGATACAGATTCAACCAAGTTGGATCGTGAAGGGTCAATACTTTTACGATACAACCGAAAGTGTGTCTATGGAGTGGCTCGCACAAATTCAATACGAGTCTGACTGTTGGTATCTTGGTTTTGACTTCAGTAAACAGCTAAGGTCTTGGGAAAATGGCATCGGCAATGACCCGGTGTTCGAGCAAAACTTCCGAGTAAACTTCGGTATAACAGGTCTTGGCGGCAGCACTGCTCCACCACCATCACCAAGTGGAAATGCACTTGGCTATAGCCGACCATTTACACTTAATAATTAGTAGCCCGCAAGTTAATCAGGTGAGGAACTTTATTCACTTCACAGACTCATAGTCTGTGAAGTTTTCACTAGGACTATCGATGAAATTTTTAAGTAAACTCTTTTCAACCTGTATATTGGTGGCACTGACGTCTCAAGTCATGGCTGAGCCTGTAGAGCTGGATCGCGTGCGAGTTATCGTTAATGACGGTGTTATTTTGCAGAGCGATATAGACTCTGCCACAAAGACACTAACTGCTAATGCACGCAAAAACAACCAAGAACTGCCGTCAGATGACATCCTTCTAGAGCAGATATTAGACAAGCTCATTCTAGAAAAACTGCAGCTTCAAGAAGCAGAGCGTATCGGCGTTCGTATCGACGATAACCGCCTGTCACAAGCTCTTAGTGATATCGCAGCAAACAACGAGCAAACTCAAGAGCAGCTTCGCCAAACGGTCGCTAACGAAGGTCTGTCATGGGAAGCATTTCGCGAGCAAATTCGTGACGAAATTGCTGCCAGTGAAGCACGTAATGCTATGGTAAGACAGCGCATCAACATCCTTCCTGCTGAAGTTGACAACCTTTCGGAGCTTCTTGCGAAAGAAAGTGATGCGACAGTGACTTACAAGATACGCCATATTCAGCTTCGCTTTAACGATGGTGAAGACAAGAGCGTTCAAGAGAAGCAAGCGGAAACTATCATCGAACGCTTAAACAACGGCGAAGATTTTGCAACGATGGCTTATACCTTCTCTAAAGGCCCTAAAGCACTGGAAGGTGGTGACTGGGGTTGGATGCGTAAAGAGGAAATGCCAACCATCTTCGCTGACCAAATCAATATGCAAACCAAAGGAACCATCATAGGTCCATTCCGTAGTGGCGTTGGTTTTCACATCCTAAAAATCGAAGATGTCAAAGGCCTTGAAACCGTTTCTGTGACTGAAGTAAATGCTCGTCATATTCTGATCAAACCAACGGTTATCCTTAGCGATGAAGGCGTTCAACGTCAGCTCAATGAGATTATCCAAAAGGTTCAATCTGGTGAGGCGAGCTTTGCAGAAATGGCTGAACAGTACAGCCAAGATCCAGGGTCTGCAGTACAAGGTGGCGAACTAGGCTATCAAACGCCTGAGCTTTACGTGCCTGAGTTCAAACACCAAGTAGAAACGCTACCGGTTAAACAGATCAGTGAACCATTTAAAACCGTTCACGCTGGCACATTGTCGAAGTGCTCGATCGCCGCGATGTCGACAAAACAGGTTCTGCGATGCAAAACCGTGCATACCGCATCCTATTTAACCGTAAGTTTAATGAAGAAGCATCGGCATGGATCCAAGAGCTTCGTGCGAGTGCTTTTGTAGAAATGGTTGAGGACGATGAGAATGCAGCCAATTAAACGCATTATTGTTACCGCCGGTGAACCGGCGGGCATTGGCCCCGATCTAGCGGTGGCTTTGTCGCAAAAGTCGTGGTCACATCAAGTGGTCATTTGTGCTGATAAATCACTGATTGCTGATAGAGCTAAACAACTGGGTATCGATGTTGAACTAGTAGACTTCGACGAGCAAAATTTTGACGCTCATCGGCAAGGCCGCCTTGTTATCCTCCATGAACCACTCGCGGCACCAGCAAAAGCTGGTGTGCTTGACGAAAGAAACGGTCAGTACGTACTAAATACCCTAGAAAAAGCCGCAAAAGGTGTATGAATGGTCAATTTGATGCTATTGTCACCGGCCCTGTGCACAAAGGGTGATCAATCGCGCTGGCGTTAGCTTTAGTGGCCATACAGAGTTCTTTGCAGAGGTATCCAATACACCACTCGTGGTGATGATGCTGGCAACGGAAGGGTTAAGAACGGCACTGGTTACAACGCATCTTCCTTTGACGGAAGTGCCAAACGCTATCACCGAAGATCGCGTAACGCGAATCATCGACATACTGCATCATGATTTGGTCACCAAGTTTGGCATCAATACGCCAAACATCTATGTCTGCGGCCTAAACCCTCACGCGGGTGAAGATGGCTGCCTTGGTATGGAAGAGATTGAAACCATCACTCCTACCCTAGAGAAACTTCGCACAGAGAAAAATTATCAGCTTGTTGGCCCATTACCCGCCGACACGATATTTAACGAAAAATACTTACGCGAAGCGGATGCTGTCTTAGGCATGTATCACGATCAAGTACTTCCTGTATTAAAATACAAAGGCTTTGGTCGTTCAGTAAACATCACACTTGGTCTACCTTTTATAAGGACATCGGTTGATCATGGCACCGCGATTGATCTTGCTGGCACAGGCCAAGCAGACTTTGGCAGCTTTGAGACAGCGCTGGCGTACGCAATAGACTTAGTAGAGAGCAAACAATGAGAAATGATGTCCACTTAGGGCACAAGGCCAGAAAACGCTTTGGCCAGAACTTCCTGAATGATCCGTACATCATCGATGGTATCGTATCTTCAATTAACCCAAAGCCAGGCCAAAACCTGGTTGAGATCGGTCCTGGTCTTGGCGCGATTACTGAGCCAGTAGGTAAAGAAGTCGATAAATTCACGGTTATCGAGCTTGACCGAGATCTGGCAGAGCGTCTGCGCAACCACCCAGATCTTGCTGACAAGCTGACCATCCACGAAGGCGACGCGATGCGTTTTGACTTTACCCAACTGGTGAAGCCAAACAATAAACTGCGTATCTTTGGTAACTTGCCATACAACATCTCTACGCCTTTGATGTTCCACTTATTTGAATTCCATAAAGACATTCAAGACATGCACTTTATGCTTCAAAAAGAAGTGGTTAACCGCCTAGCAGCGGGGCCTGGTAGCAAAGCTTATGGCCGTCTGACGGTGATGGCGCAGTACTACTGTAAAGTAGTGCCAGTACTTGAAGTACCGCCAACGGCATTCGTTCCGCCGCCAAAAGTAGACTCTGCAGTTGTGCGTCTCGTTCCTTACGAAGAACTGCCTTATCCAGCGACTAGCCTCAAGTGGCTTGATCGCGTATGTCGTGAAGGCTTCAACCAACGTCGTAAAACCGTACGTAATTGCTACAAAGCACTCATGTCCGCAGAAACCCTGGAAGAGCTTGGTGTGAATCCATCAATGCGCCCAGAGAACCTGACGCTGCAACAATTTGTTGATATGGCAAACTGGCTCGATGCCAACCATGGGTAATCGAAATCAATAATAGAAAAAACGCTCACTAGCTTGCTATTGAGCGTTTTTTTGTCATATCTGAATATGCACTTCAAGCAGTTAGGAGATTGACATGGAGTCGACCACGCCATGCGTTAAATGCCAAGTACATACTAAATACGTTGAAGAACAATCCGATCCAGACAACAGTCGCTATGTCTTTGCCTACATCATTACTATCAAGAATTTGAGTCAGGAAACGGTTCAACTGATCAGCAGGCGCTGGCTCATTACTGATGCCAATGGCAAACAGCTTACCGTCGAAGGCGACGGTGTCGTCGGTCAGCAGCCGGTGATAGAGAAAAATGATGAATATACCTACACCAGCGGTACCGCGATCGAAACGCCACTCGGCGTGATGCAAGGACACTACATCATGCTAGATGCCAACGGTAAACAGTTTACCGCCGAAATTGAGCCATTCCGCTTAGCCATTCCCAACATACTGAATTAAGGAACACTGTGGCCAACTACATTGTCGGAGACATTCAAGCTGTCTCGATGAACTGCAGCTTCTATTAGCCAGCGTTAGCTTCAACCCCCAACGAGATACTGTTTGGTTCGCTGGCGATCTCGTCGCTAGAGGACCAAAGTCTTTAGAAACACTTAGGTATGTAAAAGCGCTAGGAGATGCGGCTAAGGTTTGTTTAGGCAACCACGATCTGCATCTTCTTGCGGTGTCTATAGGCGTTCACAAAGCAAAACCAAAGGACAAAACGTTACCCATCCTCGAAGCGAGCGACAGAGACGAGTTACTTAACTGGCTAAGACAACAACCATTATTGCTTGAACACGATGAGTTTGTCGTTTGTCATGCGGGGGTTTCGCCACAATGGACACTGAAACAAGCGAAGAAATGCGCAAAGAAGGTGGCAAACAAGCTGCGCGGAGACAGTTGGCAGTCACTGATTAAAAACATGTATAGCAACGAACCGGACTCGTGGTCTTCTGAACTAAAAGGGATCGAGCGACTTCGATATATCATCAATGCGTACACGCGAATGCGATTTTGTTTTCCTGACGGACGCTTAGACATGAATTGCAAGCTCCCCCCTTCAGAAGTCAATCCGAGTGAGTATGTACCTTGGTTTGCCCTACCATCACGTGAACCATTAAATAAGACTGTGATCTTCGGTCATTGGGCAGCGCTTGGTGGTTATGTGAGTGAAGAGGTTATCGGGCTTGATACCGGCTGTGTTTGGGGCGGGGAACTGACGATGATCCGCTGGGAAGACAAAGCGCTATTCAGTCAACCAGCGCTATAAAAGACGATAAAGCTCGCCAGTCTCTCAACTGGCGAGCAGTAAAAACTTAACGCTCTAACACCACAAACTCCATGTTGTAGGCGTTTTTTTCATCCGCACTGTAGTGTTCGCTGTGGCTTTGCTGCCAACCCTCTCCCCAGTCAGGAAATTGCGTATCGCCGTCAAGCTTGGCATCAATATAGGTCAGATACAGCTTGTTTGCCATCGGTAAGCAATGACTATAGAAGCTACCGCCACCGATGATCATCGCTTCTTCGACACCTTGAACTAACTCCAATGCCTGTTCAAGTGAGGTCACTGTATCTACGCCTTCAATAGACAGTTCGCTGTTACGACTCACAACAATGTTACGACGCCCTGGCAGTGGACGACCGATGGATTCATAGGTCTTACGACCCATAATCACAGGCTTACCCATAGTACAGCGCTTGAACCACGCGAAATCAGCCGGTAAATGCCAAGGCATTTGATTGTCCTTACCGATGATTCGATTGTCCGCCATAGCGGCTATCATACTGATGTTCATGATTGTTTGTTCCTAGTTAAACGATTGGGCGACGGCGGTAGAATAACAGCCCCGGCATCGCAAGACCAACCGCGAGGCCTGCGATAATGAACATCGCCTTCAAAAAGTTCTCTAGAAGCGTCGCCAATAGCTCTGGTGTATAGCCAAGTGATTAATCTCCACCATCGCAATCATAGCTTTGAATGCAAACACGCCCGGCACCATAGGATCAAGGCAGCGACAGTAAATACCTTAGGATGCGCCAAAAACTTATGAGACCAATGCACACCAATCATACCCACCAAGGTCGCAGCAAAAAAGGTCGCCCATTCAATCGGCACCCCGTAATGCATCATTAAGAAGCGTGAACCGTGGCCGATCGCGCCGCCAATAGCACAGTAGGCCAACGCATTTTGCGGCACGTTAAAAACCAGAGCAAAACCCACCGCTGGTATCGCGGCAAAAAACATATCATTAAGTAAGGCGAGTACTAGTTCCATCATTACTGTACCCACCCCAAAACATTGGTAATGCTCATCGCACCAACGATGCCTAAACACGTCGCGAGCGTCAGCAAACTTGCCATTACAAAGCGGGCAATTCCCATATTAACGTAGCCTTTAAGCATATCGGCCACCGAGTTAATCAACGGGAAGCCAGGCACTAGCATCAATACCGAAGAGGCCATCACTAACTGTGGCTGGTCACCGATTCCATAGATCACCGCCTGTGCTGAGATGAGTGTCGTCACAAAGGCAGTGATCGCGAAATTGAGTAGCGGGTTGAAGTGACGATGACCAAACTCTTGGCGGACGATCATCCCCAAACTCGATGCTAAGAACGTCATCACAAACACCGCCCAGTCGCCGCCTGCCAATCGGCTAAAGGCTGCACAAGAAAGGCCTATCATCACCACTACTAGCCAGCGGTTGTAGCGCTCAGGACTGATTTGATTAAGCTTTTTTTGTGCCAGTTGATAATCAAGAATGCCCTTTTCCATCATGATGCAGATGCGTTGAATCTGCGTAACCACTCGCATGTTCAAGCCGCGATCTGGGCTTCTACGTGCAGTGGTAACACAGTGTTCATTGTAAACGGTAGTGACGACTAGAGAGCTAGCAGAAAGCGACACTTCAACTTCATCCATGCCTGCCGCTTTTCCAATTCGATATGTTATGTGACCAACCAAGGTGCTTTCAGCGCCATGCGCTAACAGCATTTGGCCAGCTTGAGCAATCAATCGAGAGACTGCTCTTTGATTCGGTACCATGTGTCCTTCCATGTAAAAAGTCATTCCAAAGCAAGAATGCAAACGTTTAAGCGCGTTAGTTTGCCTCAGATTCACTATTAGAGAAATGATTTAGGTACAAAAAAACCGCAATAACAATTGCGGTTTTTCAATCTAGGTGCGGATTTAGTCACGAACGTAGACAACGTGGCCGTCATCTTCTTCGTCATCCCAATCGTCCCAGTCATCGTCTTCGGTAATCACGTCTTTACCTGACATAGCATCTTTGTGGTAGTCATCCCACATGAAGTCGACTTTCTCTTCTTCAGAGACCTCTTCTTCTGCACGTGGTAGGGTTTCCATAAAGTCAGCTAACTTGTAGCAAAGCTCTTTAGTACCGTTTTTGTTAACCGCAGAGATCTTAAAGTACTCATCTTCCCAGCCCAGCGCATCAAGGATCTCTTGGATCACTTCATTCGCTTCCTCTTCTGGCATCAGATCAACTTTGTTGAATACCAACCAACGCGGCTTATCAGCCAGCTTTTCACTGTACTGCTCAAGCTCATCGATGATGGTCAATGCGTTTTCAATCGGGTTAGATTGGTCGATAGGCATAATATCGATCATGTGCAGCAGCACGCGACAGCGCTCTAGGTGCTTCAAGAAACGAATACCTAGGCCAGCACCATCCGCAGCGCCTTCAATCAGACCCGGAATATCGGCAACCACAAAGCTCTTCTCTGGGACCACACTTACAACACCAAGACTCGGGATCAAGGTGGTAAATGGGTAATCAGCTACCTTAGGTTTTGCTGCAGATACCGCGCGAATGAAGGTTGATTTACCTGCGTTTGGTAAACCAAGCATACCCACATCTGCAAGCAGAAGTAGCTCAAGGCGCAGTTCACGCATCTCACCTTTAGTACCTAGCGTCTTTTGACGAGGTGCACGGTTAACCGATGATTTAAAACGTGTGTTACCAAGACCGTGCCAACCGCCTTTGGCAACCATGACCTTTTTGCCATGCTCAGCCACTTCTGCCACGATTTCATTGGTGTGAATGTCAACTGCGCGAGTACCAACCGGCACCTTCATGACTTTGTCTTTGCCACGCTTACCAGTACAGTTACCACCACGGCCATTTTCACCACGTTCCGCTTCATAGAAACGCTGGAAACGGTAGTCGATTAGTGTATTTAGGTTTTCATCTGCCTCGATATAGATATCGCCGCCGTCGCCGCCGTCGCCACCATCAGGGCCACCTTTCGCTACAAATTTCTCACGCCAAAAGCTAACAACACCGTTACCGCCGTCGCCCGCTTGGACTTTTACTACCGCTTCATCAACGAACTTCATCTCTTACTCCGACTACTTCTTCGCTTACCCACCAAAGGCTCAAGCGTCATCACGACGCACCTTATGGCTTCATTCGATTATCACTACATATTAGCAGATGACAGAGACGACTCCCCACTAAGCTAGACCTTACTTTGCAAAGACTAAACCTAGAGATTCGTCTCTATCGACTGCCTTCATTTCAATACAAATAAAAAACCCCGCCGACTCGGCAGGGCTTTTGAATTCAGCTTGAAAGCATTGTGTAATTTAGCGAGACGCTTAATTACTCAGCTTCGATGCTAACGAATTTACGGTTCTTAGGACCTTTAACTTCGAATTTCACTTTACCTTCAGTAAGAGCGAAAAGAGTATGGTCTTTACCGATACCAACGTTAGTACCAGCGTGGAACTTAGTACCACGTTGACGTACGATGATGTTACCTGCAAGAACAGACTCACCACCGAAACGCTTAACACCTAGACGTTTGCTTTCTGAATCGCGGCCGTTACGAGTAGAACCACCAGCTTTTTTGTGTGCCATTGTTAAACTCTCCTAATCGATTAAGCGTTGATGCCAGTGATTTTCACTTCCGTGAACCACTGACGGTGACCTTGTTGCTTACGAGAGTGCTTACGACGACGGAACTTAACGATTTTAACTTTATCGCCACGACCGTGTTGTACTACTTCAGCAACAACCTTGCCGCCCTCTACTAGAGGAGCGCCAACTTGAATGTCTTCACCGTTAGCAACAAGTAGAACTTTATCAAATTCAACAGTTGCACCAGTTTCAACGTCTAATTTCTCTAAACGAAGAGTTTGACCTTCGCTTACACGGTGTTGTTTACCACCAGATTGGAAAACAGCGTACATATTTTACTCCGCTTTTTCCGCACAGCCTTTTGATTGTTATTTCAACAAATAGGGTGTGCGCTAAACTAATCATCAATAGGGCGCAGATTCTACGCGAATGATTACCCTATGACAAGCCATATTTTGAAAAAATTGGCGAAACACTAATCGCCAATCGAAAGTGCCGCAATAATGCCCTTTCACCATGTATTAATCAACGTTTTTTAGTGTATTATTCACAGATTATAACCAACGATTAAGCCTTATAGGCTCTAAGCTCAACCGGGTACGTAATGGATTTTAAAGCTATCCAAGCACTGACTGCCGACGATATGGCAAAAGTGAATGAAACAATACAAGCACAATTAAACTCTGAAGTTAGCCTTATCAATCAGCTTGGTTTTTACATCGTGAGCAGCGGTGGAAAGCGATTAAGACCGCTTCTTGCTATCCTATCCGCCAAAGCGCTGGGGTATCAGGGGAATGCTCACACCACAGCTGCTGCCTTTATAGAATTTATCCACACGGCCACTCTATTACACGATGATGTGGTTGATGAGTCCGACATGCGACGCGGCAAAGCGACCGCAAACGCGGCATTTGGTAATGCGGCAAGTGTATTGGTGGGTGACTACATCTATACACGCTCATTCCAAATGATGACAGCACTCGGTTCGCTACGCATCTTAGAACTAATGAGTGATGCGGTAAATGTCATTGCGGAAGGTGAAGTTCAACAATTGATGAACTGCAACGACCTGATACGAGTGAAGATAGCTACATGCAGGTTATCTATTCTAAAACCGCACGTCTATTTGAAGCTGCAACGCAAGTTGGCGCGATACTCAATGATGCCGAACCAGAAGTAGAACTTGCCCTACAAAACTACGGCAAGTACTTAGGTACTGCGTTCCAACTGATCGATGATGTGATGGACTACACCTCTAGTGGTGAAGACATGGGTAAGAACGTTGGCGACGACCTTGCAGAAGGCAAACCGACACTGCCGCTTATCCACGCAATGCAGCACGGTGAAGTACACGAGAGCGAAATGATTCGTGAAGCAATTGAGAAAGGCAACGGCCTAGACAAAATCGATGCCATCATGGCGACAATGGAACGTGTAGCTCGCTAAAATACACTGAAGACATCGCCTTTAAAGAAGCAGATAAAGCGATTGACTCGCTTTCTGTGGTTCCTGATAGTGAGTATAAAGAGGCGCTGGTCGCTCTTGCCTATATGGCAGTTAAACGCAGCGCATAAAAAAGAGGTAGCGGCTCGAGTTGCTACCCCTTTTGACTTTAACTTTGCTCGCCGCTCTCTCAATAGTATTGTTCGCAGCCATTGTGCAGTTGTTGATCCTCTTGGATCTCGTCAGCGTCTAACGCCCACTGAACATCGCTGCCAAGTGGCTCGACCAATACAGAATTAGACGTTTTGTCTATGACTAGCACCTGCCCTACACCGTGCTGGGACTCGACCCACATACCCTTGCGTACTTTGTCTATTTCCATCATCCATCCCCCATTTCACACCAAATTTCTTACGCGTTCCTTTAGGGATAGATCAAAAAACCCAGTCTAGTAAAGACTGGGTTTGAATATAAAGAAGCTAAATTAGCAGAGCTTGGCGATTATTTCGCGAACTCAACACCAATCTCGATATCTTTGTTTAGCGTTTCAAGCATGCCGTCTAAAGCTGCTTTCTCGTAATCACTTAGCTCACCGTAGCTGAGGATAGCTTCTGCGCCATCTTTACCTAGCTTAACTGGCTGTGCGAAGAAAGGAGCGTGTTCACCATCACCTTCAACGTACGCACATTCGATAACGTTCTCTTCACCTTGTAGGCCTTTCACTAGCGCTAGACCAAATCGGCACGCCGCTTGACCCATAGATAGCGTTGCAGAGCCACCACCCGCTTTCGCTTCAACAACTTCAGTACCTGCGTTTTGAATACGCTTGGTCAATGCTTCGACTTCCTCAGCCGTAAACTCAACACCTTCGACTTGAGAAAGAAGAGGAAGAATTGTCACACCAGAGTGGCCACCGATAACCGGTACACGCACATCGCCTGGATCTTTTGCTTTTAGGTCAGCGACAAAAGTTTCTGAACGAATCACATCCAGTGTTGTTACACCGAACAGCTTACGTTTGTCGTAAACACCCGCTTTCTTTAGCACTTCTGCTGCGATTGGCACAGTCGTGTTTACTGGGTTTGTAATGATACCAATACACGCCGTTGGACAAACTACCGCAATTCTTTCTGCCAACGATTTCACGATACCAGCGTTTACGTTGAACAGATCAGAGCGATCCATACCAGGTTTACGTGCAACACCTGCCGAGATAAGTACCACATCGGCACCTTCAAGCGCTGGTGTTGGATCTTCACCGGCGTAACCTTTGATAGATACTGGTGTCGGGATGTGGCTAAGGTCAGCCGCTACACCAGGTGTAACAGGGGCAATATCATAAAGGGCTAAATCAGAACCTGCAGGAAGGCGGTTCTTAAGTAGTAGAGCTAGGGCTTGACCGATGCCACCCGCGGCACCAATAACAGCTACTTTCATGGTAGTTCTCCTTGAGATTGGTATCTCTTATTAATAGTCTTGTAGGGTAATTTTTCATCAGCTAGTAAAAAGCTATAGCATTCACTAATCGATTACAATCAATTAACCCCAGCTTTGCGAGGTCACGCAACTCGCTAATAACGTGCCACTAAACTAGCACGTAAACACCCTCGTTAAAACCCACCTTTTACCTTGTTAATTATGAGGTTATGGTGCTTTTTTGTGACATAGGTTTAAGTGATATTGTCGGCAGAAACCATGGATAAGTTGGTTAAGATACGGGTTCTGTGCCACAA
This sequence comes from Vibrio maritimus, assembly GCA_000755425.1. Classification (GTDB taxonomy): domain Bacteria; phylum Pseudomonadota; class Gammaproteobacteria; order Enterobacterales; family Vibrionaceae; genus Vibrio; species Vibrio maritimus_A. Next base: position 210,874 of record BBMT01000002.1, on the reverse strand, counting down.
TACGGCGATCACTGCGAGTAGAACGAAGAATAAGAGGCGTATATGCGCAATAATGACAAACAAGATAATCTGGTTCGCGCGTTTAAAGCGTTGTTAAAAGAAGAGCGATTTGGCTCTCAAGGTGAGATTGTCGACGCGTTAAAACACGAAGGGTTTGAAAATATTAACCAATCAAAAGTGTCGCGTATGTTGACTAAGTTTGGCGCAGTGAGAACCCGCAACGCCAAAATGGAAATGGTTTACTGCTTACCTGCAGAACTTGGCGTTCCTACAGTATCGAGCTCGCTGCGTGAATTGGTACTCGATATTGACCATAACAACGCGTTAGTCGTCATTCATACTGGCCCTGGTGCTGCACAGCTCATCGCTCGATTGCTGGACTCACTCGGCAAGGCCGAAGGTATCTTAGGCGTTGTCGCAGGCGACGACACCATCTTTATTACGCCAACGCTGACAGTCTCTACTAAGCAACTGTTTGATTCTGTATGTGATTTGTTCGAATACGCTGGTTAAGTTTTAAACGTTAACATTCAGAACATTCTGTCACGGAGCAATCCGTTCCGTGACACTCATCACATCTTGAAAAAATCAAACTCCAGCCTTCCAATTGGCTTTAATTATTTGTTTTATTTGACTTATATTCCAAAAATACATCACCTCTTTCCATTTCTAGCACAGACAAATCCCCTATATCTATTAACAATCCAGTAATTTTCTTCCAAATTATTTGGTATGATTGCGCCACTTTTTCAACATATGGATTGAAAAAGATGCCGTTTCCACATAGGAAACCTCTGAAGACAACTATAGTTATTCAGGGCTAATAATGAATAAGGAAGGGAAATTCATGGCATTTAAGAAACTTGTTAAAATCGGTGCTATTGCCGCAGCTGTTATGGGCGCAGGCGCTGTTAATGCTCAAGAGTTCATCACAATCGGTACAGGTTCGGTGACGGGTGTTTACTACCCTACTGGCGGCGCAATCTGTAAGCTTGTGAATAAAGGCCGTAAGGAACACAACATCCGTTGTTCAGTAGAGTCCACTGGTGGTTCTATCTACAATGTCAACACTATCCGTGCTGGTGAGTTAGATTTCGGTATCGTTCAATCTGACTGGCAATATCACGGCTACAACGGCACAAGCAAATTTGAAGAGCAAGGCCCTTACAAAAAGCTTCGTGCGATGTTCTCTTTGCATACCGAACCATTCAACATCATCGCTCGTGCTGATGCTGGTATCAACAACGTGACTGACCTAAAAGGCAAGCGTGTGAATATCGGTAACCCAGGCTCTGGTGACCGCGCAACAATGGGCGTAGTCATGGACGCGATGGGTTGGACTAACGATGACTTCAAACTGGCTTCTGAACTAAAAGGTTCTGAGCGTTCACAAGCACTTTGTGACAACAAAATCGACGCGTTCGTTTATGTGGTTGGTCATCCAAACGGATCAATCAAAGAAGCTACAACCTCTTGTGAAGCTAAGCTAATCTCTGCGACTGGCGAAAAAATCGATGAGATCGTTTCGGCAAACCCTTACTACGCTTACAGCACTGTACCTGCAGGCATGTACCGTGGTACAGAGGGTGACGTTAACAGCTTCGGTGTAGCAGCGACTATGGTAACCACGTCAGACGTTTCTGACGAAACTGCTTACAACGTTGCTAAGGCTGTGTTTGAAAACTTCGACACATTCAAACGTCTGCACCCAGCGTTCGCTAACCTGAAGAAAGAAGACATGGTAAAAGCAGGTCTATCCATCCCGCTTCACCCAGGTGCTGAGAAGTACTACAAAGAAGTTGGTCTACTAAAATAAGACCACTTAGTAGGGGAGGCATCGCTTCCCCTACCGCTTTTCTATTATGAGTAACACTCAAAACAATCAACACCAGTGCATCCAACTGGTGTGGCTATTTGGGCTCTCTTTCCAAGCCCGTCATTAAGAGCCCAAAAACACAACAACTGCTACACGTTTGCATCCATTGACTACAATGTTAAATGCGAAATAGGTTCGTGCCTTTTTAATTAGCCTTTGGCTTAAACGTCACGAATCCAAAAATAATAAAGGACAACGTACATGACGCAGACAACACAACCGTCGCAAGATGTGCAAGACATGGTCGCACAGGCTGACACCGGCGCACGCAGCCCTAAGGGGATCCCTGCCAAAATTCTTTGGTTCGTGCCACTTTGTTGGTCACTGTTTCAACTTTGGTACGCTTCGCCACTGCCATTTATATTTAACTTTGGCGTACTGAACGACACTGAAGCGCGCTCTATTCACCTAACCTTCGCTATTTTCCTAGCGTTTACCGCCTATCCAGCAATGAAGAATTCGCCTCGCGACCGAATTCCTGCCATCGACTGGATTTTGGCGCTTGCGGGTAGTTTTTCTGCCGCCTACATCTATTTGTTTTATACTCAGCTTGCAGGGCGCTCTGGCGCACCAACAACGATGGATATCGTCGCAGCGGTCACGGGTATGGTACTGCTGTTAGAAGCAACTCGCCGAGCACTCGGTCCACCGCTGATGGTCGTTGCTGCGGTATTCTTGCTGTATACCTTTGGCGGCCCATACATGCCGGACGTCATCGCCCATAAAGGTGCGAGCTTAAATAAAGCGATGTCACACCTATGGCTGACCACTGAGGGTGTATTTGGTGTTGCACTTGGTGTATCGACCTCGTTCGTATTCCTGTTCGTACTATTCGGCGCCATGCTTGAGCGTGCCGGCGCAGGTGCATACTTCATTAAAGTGGCGTTCTCACTACTTGGCCACATGCGCGGCGGTCCTGCGAAAGCAGCAGTAGTGGCATCTGGTTTATCTGGCCTAGTGTCAGGTTCATCAATTGCCAACGTAGTGACTACCGGTACCTTCACTATTCCGCTGATGAAGCGTGTTGGTTTTCCAGGCACTAAAGCTGGCGCAGTCGAAGTGGCCGCGTCCACCAATGGACAGCTCACCCCACCAATCATGGGTGCCGCTGCGTTCTTGATGGTGGAATACGTCGGTATCTCTTACGTTGAGGTTATCAAAGCTGCACTTTTACCTGCTCTGATTTCTTATATCGCCCTTATCTACATTGTGCACCTAGAAGCCTGCAAGGCTGGTATGACAGGTCTTCCTCGTCGTCACAACCCGACACTAGTACAAAGCCTGCTGTCGTTTACTGGCACTATTTTGGGTCTGTGCGTCATCAGTGCCGTGGTCTACTACGGTATTGGCTGGACTAAAGGTGTCTTTGGCGATGCGGCAACGCCTATCGTGGGTGTCGCTCTGCTGCTCTCTTATGTCGGCTTGTTACGCATTTCTGCTAAGTACGCCAAAGAAGGCGGCATTGAGATTGATGCCGAGCTGAATGAAGTTCCTGATCCGGGTCCAACCATTAAGTCTGGTTTACACTTCTTATTGCCGATCGTGGTACTAGTTTGGTGTTTGACGGTTGAACGTTTCTCACCGGGTTTGTCTGCATTCTGGGCCACGGTGTTTATGATCTTCATCCTCATCACTCAGCGTCCTTTGATTGCTTTGATGGCAAAAACCGATGATGTTACCGAAGAACTTAAAGCAGGCTTCGTTGATCTAGCAGAAAGTCTCGTATCTGGTGCTCGAAACATGATTGGCATTGGCGTGGCGACAGCGGCGGCTGGTACCGTGGTTGGTGTGGTAACCCTAACCGGTATTGGCCTTGTGATGACCGACTTCGTAGAGTTTATCTCTGGCGGTAACATCATCTTAATGCTGCTGTTTACCGCGGTCATCTCACTAATCCTAGGTATGGGTCTGCCGACAACGGCGAACTACATCGTGGTATCAACACTGATGGCACCGGTAATTGTAACGCTTGGTGCTGCGCACGGCCTGATCATTCCACTGATTGCGGTTCACTTGTTCGTGTTCTATTTCGGTATTCTTGCTGATGATACGCCGCCAGTAGGTCTTGCCGCCTTTGCGGCTGCCGCTATCGCTAAGTCAGACCCTATCCGTACCGGTATTCAAGGTTTTACCTACGATATTCGTACCGCCATTCTGCCGTTTATGTTTATCTTCAATACGCAGCTATTGATGATGGGCATTGATTCTTGGTGGCACTTGGCACTGACAGTAATTTCAGCGGTCATAGCGATGCTTATCTTCTCTGCTGCGACGCAAGGATGGTGGTTCACTAAGAACAAGTGGTGGGAAACTGTGTTGCTTCTAGCACTCACCTTCACCTTCTTCCGACCGGGTTTCTGGTGGGACATGATCTATCCAGCGAAGGTTCTTTCACCTGGTGTTGAGATAGCTCAAATTACTGAAAACCTAAATGTTGGACAATCGCTTGAGTTGAGAGTCGCCGGAGAAACTCTGGAAGGTAAATACGTCGAGAAGACGGTACGCCTGCCATTTGAGGATGACGCGGTAAGTGCTGACGATCGCATTGCATCTATGGGTCTAATGCTCAACGAGACTGACGGCAAAATGATTGTCGATATGGTTGAGTTCGGTAGCCCAGCTGAGGCATCCGGTCTAGACTTTGACTGGGAAATCAAGTCTATCGTGCAGGAAGCGGATAGACCAATGAAAGAGTGGGTATTTGTACCTGCCCTGCTTTTGCTTATCGTCATGGCGATGAATCAAAAGCGTCGTGCTCGTCGTGAAAACCTGAGCGCATAGGTAAGTCTGGCTCCAAGATTCAATGCTTGGAGCCTTCTACCTTTAAACGGAACGGATAATACTAGCCAAGCTTATGCTTTACCCTATGCTAGTAGGGTAGGAACCAAAAAGAGAAATAACATGTACAAGCAAATCCTTGTTCCTGTCGATCTGAATGACAAAGGCTTTTCAGACAAAGCCGTAGAAATCGCCGTTTGGCACGCCAAACACTCCAATGCCGAAGTGCATTTACTGAATGTTCTGCCTGGCATTCACATGTCTATGGTCGCGAGCTACTTCCCTAAAGATGCCGCAGCACAGATGAAAAATGATGTGAAAGCGCAATTAAAAGCGTTCGCTGACCAGCATATTTCTGATGATGTGGTCTACAAAGTGCACGTGACTGAAGGTAAGCCTTACGCGACTATTCTTGATTATGCTGAGCGACTAGGTGCCGACCTTATTGTTATGCCAAGTCATAAGCGCTCGAAGATTGATAAGGTTGTTCTTGGTTCAGTGGCAAGCAAAGTGGTACAAAACTCGCCAATTAATGTGCTAGTCGTTAAGCCACAAGCCAGTTAAACCACAGGCTAGCTAAGACACAGACAGGTTAAGCCACAAGCAAGCTAACCGAATGCATACTAAAAAGTCCCACTTCGAGTGGGACTTTTTGTTTGTACCATCTCTAAATGGCGCCTCGCTATACCACTCGGTTCTGGTCAACACCTTCAATCACAACTTCAAGGTTACTGACCAATATTTGGCACAACTTGGTTATCGACGAGTCACTGCCCCACGCCACATGTGGCGTTAGTATTAGATTAGGCAATTGATGATTAGCGATTAAAGGGTTGTCCATTGGCGCTGGCTCTTCGGTAAAAACATCCACACCAGCACCCGCAATCTCTCCCGCTTTTAGCGCGGTGACAAGCGCAGTCTCATCAACCAAGCCACCACGCCCAGTATTAATAAGCACAGCAGTCGACTTCATTTTACCAAGCGCATCAGCATCAATCAGATCACGAGTCTCATCGGTAAGTGGCACAGCAATGCAATCGCATCACTACTCGCCAGACACTTATCAAACTCGACATAACCTGAGCGGCACTGAATGGCACCTTTGCGCTCAGCAAACTGTACCTTAATACCAATGGCGCGTGCCAATGCGGCCGTAGCCTGCCCAAGCGCACCACTGCCAATGATACCGAGTGTCGAGCCCGCCATATCTTGAATTGGATGAGTAAAGAAACAGAACTTGTTTTGTCGCGGCCACTCCCCCGCAGCAATATCACTATGATAAGCCAAAAGGTTACGTTTTAAGGCAAACAGCAATCCAATGATGTGTTCAGGGACGGATTGGGTCGCATACCCTTGAATATTGGTGACTCGAATACCGTGCTGCTGGCAGTAGTCCAAATCCACATTGTTGACGCCCGTTGCAGCAACGGCGATGTGCTCAAGCTTGGCTGCGTTACTCAACACTTCCGCCCCCAAATACACTTTATTGCTGACCACGATATCGGCGTCAGCAATTCGCTGCACCACCTCATGAGGCTCGGTTTTGGAGTAATTGACCCATTGGTGGTCAAAAGCAGGCGTGGGAATATGAATGTGAGCTGGAATCGTGTCTCGGTCTAAGAACACAATCTTTTTGGCGGCCATGATCTCTCCTTTGATATTCACGGCCGACAGTTATTTATGGCCGAGGAAGAGTCTTATAATCGGGTAATTGTGGCGCTGGGTCAAAGTGCTCAATCACAAGTTGCTCGGTCTGAGGGTAAAAATCACATGGAACAAAAATCGCCTGAAGCTGCTCAGTTTGCGGATGATAGAAGCAAAGCTCTGAGGCATGCAGTTCAAGGCGGTCAGAGTAGTTCATGGCCTCTTCATGAGCGTAGAACTCATCACCCACTATAGGATGACCGAGCGCCAGCAAATGAACGCGCAATTGATGGGAGCGACCGGTAATAGGAAACAGACGAACGATACTGGTTTTCTCTTCCTGCTCAACCACCTGATAGTAGGTTTGTGACGGCTTACCATGCTCATAACACACCTTTTGACGCGGGCGGTTTGGCCAATCGCAGATCAAGGGTAGATCAATGAGGCCTTCACTCTCTTTCGGTGTACCCCAAACGCGAGCATAGTAAATCTTGTGCGTCAGACGGTATTGAAACTGCTTCTTAACCGAACGCTCCGCCTCTTTGGTTTTCGCCAGTATCATAAGGCCGGATGTCGACATATCAAGCCTGTGCACGACTTGAATATCCGGGTAGTCCGCGACTAAACGGCTCCACATGCTATCGTAATGCTCCGCCGCTTTTCCTGGAACCGACAGTAGCCCAGAGGGCTTGTTGACTGCGAGGATGTGCTCATCCTCATAGACAATATCAGTCCAAGGTTCGGTAGGTGGGGTGTAACTTAGCATGGCCATAACAGGGTCTCGCAGTGGAAATCAAAACAGCTGACAGGAAAAACAAAAGGCGCAACTTTCGCTGCGCCATTGTATCAATCGCATCTCGGATTGACGAAATGCTTATTTAAAACGCCTAAGTCAAAGCTCTTAACTCAAGGCTTAGTTGTGGCTAACGACAATCAAGCGCAGCGAATCAAGCTGTACTTGCGCCTTATTGATGTAGCCATCTAGCTCAGTGATTTGAGACTCAATCGCTTCAATCTCTTCATCTCGGATATTTGGGTTCACCGCTTTCAACGCTTGCAGACGCTCAAGCTCACCATTAAGGCTCGCGTACATCGCTTTGTGCGCATCTTCACGAACCGCAGTCACCTTCTCTTCAACCGCGCCGTTACCCGCTTCAATTAGACGATGAACGTCCGCTTGAACTGAGCTCACTAGCTTGCTCGCTAGATGACGGTTTACTGGGCTAAGTTGACGGTTAAAGCCTTCAAACTCAACTTGTGAAGAGAGATCGTTGCCACGACCATCCATCATCATGCGAATTGGTGTTGGTGGTAGGAAACGGCTAATACCACTTTGCTTCGGCGCTTGCGCATCCACAACGTAGACCAGCTCAAGCAAAATCGTACCCACTGGCAGCGCTTTGTTCTTAAGAAGCGATACCGCACTCGTGCCTACCCCCTCACTCATTACCAAGTCGATACCGCCTTGGATCATTGGGTGCTCCCAGCTGATGAAGTTCATATCTTCACGAGACAGCGCAGTATCACGATCAAACGTAATCGTGGCACCGTCGTATGGAAGACCTGGGTAGCTTGGCACCATCATGTGCTCAGAAGGTGTCACCACGAGGGCATTTTCACCTTTGTCGTCTTGGTTTAGACCTATGGTGTCGAAGAGGCTCAGCGCAAAGGTCACTAGGTTAGTGTCGCCGTCGGTAGCTGAGATTTTCTCAACAATCTGCTGCGCTGCTTCACCGCCATTAGAGTGCATCTCTAGCAGGCGATCACGGCCTTGTTCTAGCTCGTGTTTCAGCTCTTGGTTGTATTGACGAGAACCCTCAATCACGTCATCAAGTTCGCTGGTATCACCGCTGGCTAGCATGTTAATGATGCTATCTTGGTAACGGTCATACACCATGCGACCCGTTGGACATGTCTCAGCAAACGCATTGAGACCTTCGTTAAACCAACGCGCCAAAATGCCTTGTGACGTACCCTCTAGGTAAGGAACGTGTACATCGATATCACGCTTTTGACCAATGCGATCCAAGCGACCGATACGCTGCTCCAGAAGATCTGGGTTAAATGGCAAGTCGAACATCACAAGCTGGTTTGCAAACTGGAAGTTACGGCCTTCAGAGCCAATCTCACTACAGATCAGAACCTGAGCACCGCCCTCTTCCTGCGCAAAGTAAGCTGCCGCTTTATCGCGTTCTAGAATCGACATGCCTTCATGGAATACCGTTGCGCGAATACCTTCACGCTCACGCAGTGCTTGCTCAAGCTGCAGCGCCGTACTGGCGCGAGACGCAATCACCAAGACTTTCTCACTGCGCTTGGCGGTGATTTTCTCAATCAGCCAGTTAACGCGCGAGTCAAACTGCCACCAGCTTGAATCTTCACCTTCAAACTCTTGGAAGATCTCTTCTGGGTAAAGCATCTTCATCGCGCGCGCTTCAGGCGTCATCTTGCCGCCAATCATGCCAGACACACGCATCGAAGTGGTGTACTGCTGCGGAATTGGCATCGGAACCAAGTTCACATTACGCGTTGGGAAACCTTTGATGGCTGCGCGAGTGTTTCTGAACAGTACGCGGCCTGTGCCGTGACGATCCATCAGGTTATCGATAAGCTCTTGGCGTGCAGTTGCTTTTTCTTCATCGCTGGCATTGCTCTCTAGCACGTTGAAGAGTGGCTCAACATCTTGCTCAGACAGCAGTTCGGTAATTTGGTTTTTGGCTTCATCAGCCACGCTTGACCTGAGAACAGCGCCGTTACCGCATCGGCAACCGGAGCGTACAGCTCTTCTTCTTTAACAAATGCGTCGTAGTCAAAGAAACGATCTGCATCTAGAAGGCGCAAACGGGCAAAGTGACTCTCGCGGCCAAGCTGCTCTGGGGTTGCGGTCAGTAGTAGCACGCCCGGCGTCTTTTCTGCTAAAGCTTCAACGACTTGGTATTGACGGCTTGGCTGCTCTTGGCTCCACTCTAGGTGATGCGCTTCATCAACCACCAACAAGTCCCACTCACCCTCAAGGGCTTGCTCAAAACGCTTACGGCTCTTACGAAGGAAATCCAGTGAACACAATACGAACTGCTGAGTATCAAACGGGTTTTCTGCTTCTGCGTACGCTTCAATACAACGTTCTTCATCAAAGATAGAGAAGTGCAGGTTAAAGCGGCGCATCATTTCGACTAGCCATTGGTGCTGTAGGGTTTCAGGAACCACAATCAACACACGCTGCGCACGACCCGATAACACCTGCTGATGAATGATCATGCCCGCTTCAATGGTCTTACCTAGACCTACTTCATCGGCAAGCAGTACGCGAGGCGCGTAACGGCGACCCACTTCATGGGCAATAAATAGCTGATGCGGAATAAGGCCAGCACGCATACCACAAAGACCACGCATTGGGCTCTTGTGTTGCTCATACTGGTTGCTCAGCGCGCGGTAACGCAGTACAAAGTTGTCCATGCGGTCAATTTGACCTGCGAACAATTTGTCCTGTGGCTTGTTAAAGCGAATTTGGTGACTTAGGAAGATCTCACGCAGGGCGACATTCGCTTCTTCAGTATCTTGACGCGTACCCACGTAAGTGAAGATACCTTGGTCTTCGATCACTTCTTCAACTTCTAGCGACCAGCCTTCTTGACACTCAATGACATCACCGACATTAAACGTAACTCTGGTGACAGGCGCATCGCTACGAGCGTATACGCGATTCTCTTCTGATGCTGCAAACATAAGTGATACTGTTCTCGCATCCAGTGCGACGACCGTACCCAAACCTAAATCACTTTCCGTATCGCTAATCCAGCGCTGCCCTAAAGCAAATGTCATAGAGAGACTACCTCAATTCGTGTCGATTTTTGTTATTTCGGCGGTAACGCAGCCTGCCAAGTCGTGGCACACTGAGCTCAATACTCCGCCCAAATAATAGTAGGTGATAGTGCAAATTTTGCTCGCCCTATCCCCTAGATGAAAGGTCGCTAATCTTACTTGAAGGCGTGATACAGGTCACGCCAATTACAAGGAAAAGCTGAGTTTTTTTTGAATTGTCGTGGTTGACATCAAACTGCAAAAAAACAGTGTCATTTCTGAGAACGAAAGTGACATTTTTCACTTATACTCAGAATGTAAACGTTAACGACATGTAACTACTCGCCAAGCCCTGATAGTTACCTCTCTCGTCAGCCTTACAGGGAATCAGGTTCAATTTGAACTCACTTCAATTGAACGTAACACGGTTGACTCACTAAGATAGGACATCAGAGCCAGCGTAGATCCCCAGCATTGCTAGCACTAGTGAATTGGCTAGAAACAGTGAATTAGCTAGAACCAGCGAATGTGGACAGACAGTCTGACTCGATCGCCTTCTGAGTTAACCGCAAAGGACAAGCGCCAGTTGCGGCAAGGAGACTCTATGGGCGATACCGACCGTAAAATTTTCGTTCTCGACACCAACATCCTTCTCCACGAACCTCACGCCATTTTTTCATTCAAGGAACACGACGTCGTCATTCCGATGACCGTTCTCGAAGAGCTCGACCGAATCAAAGACAGCAAGCGCGATGTCGCGCGTGATGCTCGTGTCGCCATTCGAGCTCTCGAAGATATTTTTAAAGACGCCACGCCCGATGAGATCTCTGAAGGCATTCCCTTTTCCAGCAATATAGACGCAACGGGCACCCTCTCCATCCTCGCGGATTACGTACTGCAAGAAACTGTCAAAGCCTTTGCCGACAAAGAGGGTGACAACCGGATCCTCAATGCGGTGCTCTATCTTCAGAACAAACGTTCACCACGCGAAGTAGTGTTGGTGACAAAAGACATCAATATGCGACTACGCGCCAAAGGCGCTGGCGTGCGCTTTGTTGAAGATTATCGAACCGACCAACTGATTGACGATGTGCAGTACCTAACTAAGGGCTTTCAAAAGTCGGAAGGTGCGTTTTGGGAACACATTGATGAGGTCGAGACCAAAACCTTGGCCAGCAAGACCTATCACACCTTCGACCGAGAGGCGATTGACCCAACCTTCATCAACCAATACCTGATCGATGAGTCGAGCGACTTTGCAGGGCGAGTGGCCGACATCGACGGTGATAAGGTGACAATTCGCGACTTAAGCCAAGAGCGCATGCTGTGCCGTCAAGCGTGGGATATTCGACCAAAAAACATCTATCAAGGCATGGCGATGGACGCCCTACTCGACCCGGATATTGACTTAGTCATTCTCACTGGTGCAGCGGGTAGCGGTAAAACCTTACTTGCCATGGCCGCAGCACTGGAAATGACCATAGAGCGCGGCATGTTCGATAAGATCATCGTGACCCGAAACACGCCGGACATTGGTGAGTCGATCGGTTTCCTACCGGGTACCGAAGAAGAGAAAATGATGCCTTGGCTAGCGGCGATCACTGACACCCTTGAAGCGCTGCACAAGAACGATCACTGTACCGAAGGGTCGCTTAAATACATTTGCGATAAGGCGAACATTCAATTCAAGTCGATCAACTTTATGCGTGGCCGATCGATTCAAAATGCGTTTGTACTGCTTGATGAGTGCCAGAATTTAACCGCATCGCAAATAAAAACCATCATCACACGCTGCGGTGAAGGCACCAAGATTGTTTGCTCTGGTAACTTAGCGCAGATTGACTCGCCTTACTTAACGCCGGTGACATCTGGGCTGACTTACATGGTTGAGCGATTTAAGAACTTTGGTGGCAGTGCCAATATTCACCTCAATGGTGTGGTAAGAAGTCGATTGGCGGAGTTTGCTGAGGAGAATTTGTAGGCAAAAAAAGAGCTAGGTATCGATACCTAGGCTCTATACGGTTCTATTAGTCCGTGCCACCCACGGTTAGGGCATCCAGCTTCAAGCTCGGCTGACCGACACCGACTGGCACGCTTTGTCCTGCTTTACCACACACGCCCACACCGCGGTCAATCGCTAGATCATTGCCGACCATGGACACTTGCTGCATCGCTTCAATACCCGAGCCAATCAACGTTGCGCCTTTTACTGGAGCTGTGATCTTACCATCCTCAATCAAGTACGCTTCTGATGCGGAGAACACAAACTTACCCGAGGTGATGTCCACCTGACCGCCGCCAAAGTTTGGCGCATATAGGCCTTTCTTCACCGTTGAGATGATCTCTTCAGCAGAGTGCTCACCCGGCAGCATGTAAGTGTTGGTCATACGTGGCATTGGTAAGTGAGCGTATGACTCACGGCGCGCATTACCCGTTGGGTTCACGCCCATAAGACGCGCATTAAGCTTATCTTGTAGGTAACCTTTCAATACACCGTTTTCGATCAGGGTATTGTACTGACCATGTACACCTTCATCATCGACGTTAAGCGAGCCGCGCAAATCTTGCAGCGTTCCGTCATCAACAATGGTACAAAGGTTTGAAGTCACTTGCTCACCAACCTTGCCAGAGAAGACAGAGGACTCTTTACGGTTGAAGTCACCTTCTAAACCGTGACCTACCGCTTCATGCAATAGTACGCCCGGCCAACCCGCACCAAGTACCACAGGCATCATGCCAGCAGGGGCATCAATCGCCTCAAGGTTAACCAGCGCTTGGCGAATCGCTTCGTCAGCGTAGTTGTAGGCAACCTGCTGACCCTCTTCCGTTGATAGGAAGAAATCATAACCATATCGGCCACCGCCACCTGCACTGCCACGTTCGCGACGCTCGCCTTTTTGCGCCAGTACGCTGATCGACAAACGAACCAGTGGACGAACATCACCCGCAAAGGTGCCATCGGTTGCCGCAACCAACATTTGTTCATAGACACCACTTAGGCTCACTGATACTTCTTTGACCAATGGCTCTTTAGTACGGATATAAGCATCGAGCTGTTTCAGCAGCTCGGTTTTTTGCTGCTTTTCCCAGCTTTCTAGCGGGTTTACTGCTGCATAATAGGCTTGGTTGTCGCTGCGAGTCAGCGCTTTAACTTGAGCACTTTGACCTTGCTGGGCAATACCGCGAGCTGCGATTGCACTCTGCTTCAGCCATCAAGGGTGATTTGGTCGGAATACGCAAAACCAGTTTTCTCACCAGTCACTGCGCGCACACCAACACCGCGATCAATGTTGAAAGAGCCATCTTTGATGATGCTGTCTTCAAGAACTAAAGATTCGTGCCAGCTGGATTGAAAGTATATATCTGCATAGTCAATTTGGCGAGTCGCAATGCTCGCTAGCGTAGCTTCAATATCTTGCTCAGAGAGACCAGTTGGGCCTAATAGCGCGTCTTCTATGCGTTCCATATTTGAGTGCTCTTAATAAGTATAATTAGTGGAGATGTTGCTCGAAGCGGATATGTTTAGCGACAGGCATGCTCTGTCTTACCTCTTCGACCACATCAAAATTCAATTCGGCAGTAATGGTGCCCGCTTGCTGCTCAAGTTGGCCTTGGATCTCTCCCCATGGAGACACCACCATAGAGCGCCCCCAAGTCTCTCGACCGCATGGGTGAGTACCACATTGGTTAGCGGCAACGATCCAACATTGGTTTTCGATGGCTCTCGCTCGAAGCAGCACTTCCCAATGCGCCTTGCCGGTCACCGCAGTAAACGCAGCTGGCACGACAATCACATTCGCGCCTTGCGACCTAAGCGCGCAGTACAAGTGCGGAAAGCGCAAATCATAACAGATAGACAGCCCAATCGCGCCAAAATCTGTCGGCACCATAGCGATATTGCCCCCAGCCTTAAAGGTTTCGGACTCACGATAAGTCTTATGGGCGTCATTCACATCGACGTCAAACATGTGCAGCTTGTCGTAATGATTCATACGCTGACCATTACTGTCAAAGACCAGAGTAGTGGTCGACACTTCGCTGTCGGAAATGCGAATCGGAAAGCTGCCGATGATCAGATTCACGCTATATCGCTTAGCAAGATTGGCGAGCTTGGTTTGAAACTCTCCTTTGCCCAAGTATTCTGCGTGTTGGTGGTAGTCTCGGCGCTGGCCGAATACCAACGCATTTTCAGGCGTTAGTATCCAGCGCATACCTTTGTCTGCCAAGAACGCGACTTTTTGCTCAATGTGCTCAAAATTACGTTGTGGGTCTGGCCCCGAGGTCATTTGTATGATTCCAAAGCGTTCCATGCTCATAGACGACTTATTTCTCCTTCTTAAGATCCTCAGGCAGCGTATATTCACCGCTACTGCGGGATATTTCACTAACGGTCGGTGAATCAAGCGGCCCTTTTACCGAGTAATTAACTTGCGTGACTACCTCAACAACCGGTGAGATCACTGTCGTCACAGCCAGCACGACCAACGCCGTTTGTGGCGTTACCGCAAATGCGGTGATGATAGGAATGCCAGAAGTCATGTCAGGGGTAAAGCTCACCTCTGCATCTACCGTTTGTTTAGAAAGATCAGCCAAACCTTTGATTCTCATATCACCGGCTACCGCATCCATCTTGATGTCGTTGGTGACAAACACACCATCACGTACTCGGCCGCTGCCTGTAATCGAGTTAAAGGCCATGCCTTTGTCAAACACATCCGAGAAATCGAGCTGCATTTTACGAATAATAGAGTCGAGACTGAACAGGCCAAGCAGTCGCGCCGCGCCACTCACATCGGAGATCACCCTTTGCCAAGCTTGGTTTTCAAATCACCATTGACAGTATCAAGGCGCATAGACCACGGTGCGCTTCCCAATCGAGTTTGGCATTCATTTCAAACGGCGCGCGTTGAATACCGTCGTGATGCCAAACCGCTCCATGAGGTCGCTGTTATTTTCACCTTTAACCGCGAAGTTCACTTGGGTCTTATTCTGATCACCGGACACCATCCAATCACCATCGATATCCACTTGGTTGGCGCCGCTAGAGAGCTGCAACTTGTTCCAAACCAGCTTATTGCCCTGCCTAGATACATCCATGTCGACCTTACCCACCTTGTAACCTTGGAACCAAAAGTTATCGATGGTTAGCAAGGTATCGGGCAATGCATTAAACAAGGAACGCTCAAAATCGGTCACAATCGGTGCATCTGGGTTTTCTTGAGTGATGATCGACTCATCTTGGTCAGCAATCTCATCAAGCTCCGGCACATAAATATGAAGGCGGCTCAAAGCAACATGAAGCTCATTGTTATCACTGTAACTGGCTTCACCTTTCGCCTCTTGGCTATCCAGTGCAAACTGCCAGCCACCCTTTTTATATCTAGCATCGAAATTGACATCGTGCCATTCAATTCCACCTAATATCAGTTCTTTAGCTTCTACACTGGCACGCTTTGGCAGAGGCAACTCTGGCTTCGGCAAGTCATCGAGCACCGCTTTTTTGTCACTCGGTGGCTCTTTAAACACCTCACTCCACTTATCAAAATCGATAGTGTCTGAACGCACTTGGAAGTGATGGCCGACAATTGGACTAATTTTAAAACCGCCATCACCAAGCACTAAGTTGGTCGCTTTAAGCACCGGGACTGACTGAGTAATGTCAATTTCAGTTTGATATTTCACCGACGGCAATTGCAAACGAGCGGTAATATTTTCCTGATTGCCTGAAGCCTGAAGCCTTGCTTTACCTGCGTCACCAAACGACTTGCTCAGTGGATAAGGGTAATCGCTGGCAATAGTGACTAGGTTTGCATCCAAATCAAGCTGATAAGTAAAGCCCACATCGTTGAGCTGGATGTCGACATCCAAGTGCCAAGGTGCGTGCCCTGATAAGCGGCTGACGACCTTGTCGCCAATGTAAGGCTCTAGCGGTGCTGTGCTCCAGTCACCAACGGAGTTGATCTTCACCGCATAGCCATTGCTTGCATTTTGACCTTGGAAGTCCAAATTGATCGGTTGATCAAGCAAGTTTGCAGACAATCCCGTCGCCTTAACCACGTCATTGTCAAACTCAATACGACCGGAAACTTGCTCAAGTGTCATCGGCGGAGCGTCAATCTCAACGTGATTGTCACTTAGTTCAGCATGACCCCAAGCTCTAGATGGCGTGTCATCACCACCAAAAGGAATATAAAGCTGGAAGTCGGCATTAACATCGCCGCTAACTTGAACCGCTGTTAGCGCGGCACCAACCGAGTCCACCAAAGGTGAAGCGGTCATATAATCACGTACCGCACTGCCTTTTCCGGCTGCTTTCGCCTCAATTTCAAGATGACCATCACCACGCAACTGAGGGATTCGACCAGTTATACGCTGCCCTTTCACATCCATTAAAGTCGCAGAACGCGAGTCGAGATACATGCTCTCGTTTTGGAACAGCAGATCAAGCTGCAGGTCTGTTAGCGGCGGCCAGTTAGTGTCAAAGCTAAATTTGGCATCTCGCAGGCCAACAAACGCCTGGAACATACCGTTGTTGTCGCGATACGGGAAATCAGAAAGCTTACCGTACCACAATAGCTTAGAGGTGTTCACGCGACCGGCTTGAATCGCTGCAGATAGATAGTCTGTTAAGCTCTGCCCCATTGCTAGAGTTGGCAAGTACCGCCACACTTCCCCTGCGTTGTACAGATCCGCTTCTGCATAGAAGGACAAGAACGGACTGTCATTTTTAGGGAAATCGAGCCTAAATGCCCCCAGAACTTGAAGGTCAGGCGTGGCAGCTGTCACTTTATCCGACCATAGCGACCAGCCTTGTTCACCATGATTCTCCCAGTGGATGTCAACCAAACCTTGTTTGATATTCAATGGTGCTTGGAATACATCACCGTATGGGAACTTGTCATCAATAACCGACACTCGCGCATAAGCACGCTCAGTGTTACCGCGCAGATGGCCAGAAACATGAGAAAATCCCGGTAGCAGCCCCCATTGAGAAAGCGACATTTGTTTTAATGACGCCGAGTACTTAATCGAATCAGTACCAGCAAGTTGAGAAACGCGGATGTCTTCAATACGGCCGCCCGGGTTAAGTCTCGACAGCCACTGGTCAATGGTCTCGTTATTGGCCAATGTCGCCAATGGCTTTAAGCTATCCACATCGAGCTCGGAGATATTAACTTGCCATTGATTATCACGATTCCAATCAACAGCAATATCCAGCTCTGGCCAAGTCACTTCATCAGTACGCGCCTGCACTTGGTGTACATTCAATTGCCAACCCGACGTGGATGGCAATAGATGTAATACCGCAGATTCAACGATGAGGTCATGTTGCCGATTATCTCTTTTCCAACTGAGTTCAGAAGGAAGCACATCCAAATAGACTTCTTTGGCTTTGCTATTGTCTAGCTCAAGCCAAGCTCTTAGGCTGACCGAGCCTGATTCAATGCCCGTTTGCTGCTTCTGCTCATCCGATAGCCAAGGAGACAGCGACATTTCATCTACCGTAACGTAAAAATCGCCCGTCACACTGGTCAAAGAGCCGTTATCAACAAAGTCCGCTCGCACTTCAAGCGCATTGAGATTGGCATCGGCGATGGACACCACGCCTTGCGCTAAGTGGCGACGTTTTTCGTTACGCCACTGCAAGTTCTCGATGTCTAACTGACGAGCTTCATCAGAAATAGAGGTGTAGTGGATGGTCGAGTCCGCTACCGTGAATCGGTCAAGCTGCCTCAACAGTAAGTTGTCCAAACGCTGGAGTAACTGTTCACCACTTTTTGCAGGCGCGTTGGTTTCCGATTCTGGCGGTTTACTCTCCGCCGCCTTGAGCAGATCCACTGAACGAACGTCCAGAGTCATACCGTTGATCACCATATCCGCCAATACAGGCTGACGCTGCAACACGGTTTGTACTAGGTCGAACTCAAGCTCTAGGTTAGAGACTTCAAATTTGGTATCAGGACTGTCAGGGAGACCGACAGATACCCCTTGTAGTGAGATTGACGGGTGAGTGTTACGCCAGAAACCACGTACATCTTTGAGCGAGACGTTCAACCCTGTACCTTGGTTTATCCAAGTAACGATCTCAGGTTGGACTTTGTTCAGTTGAGGCAGGCCGACACGCAGCACTGTGACCGTGGAGGCAAGTAACACCAGCACGGTCAATAATAGCCAGAGAAATAGGCGTATGATTTGATTAACGCGAGGACTCACAAACTTCTCATCACATCATAACAACATCAAATTGTTCTTGAATATACAGTGGTTCCGCTTGAATTCGAACTTGCTTACCAATAAAGACTTCAAGCTCGGCGAGTGCATGTGACTCTTCACCTTCTAACGCTTCCGCTACAGCTGGAGCCGCGTAAACCACAAATTTGTCAGCATCGTAAGCTCGGTTGACTCGGGTGATCTCACGAAGGATCTCATAACAGACTGTTTCCACCGTTTTCACCGAACCACGACCTTCACAAGTTGGACAACCGCTACACAATACATGTTCAATACTTTCACGGGTGCGCTTACGGGTCATTTCCACCAAGCCAAGCTGAGTAAAGCCATTGATATTGGTTTTTACACGATCTTTTGACAGTGCCGCTTCAAGAGAAGTCAAAACACGCTGACGGTGTTCATCCAGTCCCATGTCAATGAAGTCGATAATGATGATACCACCTAAGTTACGCAGCCTCAGCTGACGAGCAATCGCCTGAGTCGCTTCAACATTAGTGTTAAAGATGGTCTCTTCCAGGTTGCGGCGACCGACGAATGCACCGGTGTTGATGTCTACCGTGGTCATGGCTTCAGTTTGATCAATGATCAAGTAGCCGCCCGATTTCAGATCGACCTTACGCTCCAGTGAGCGCTGAATTTCGTTCTCCGTATCGAACATATCGAAGATCGCTTATCGCCTTCATAGAGTTCCAACAGTGACTCTAGTTCAGGAACAAATTCGCTGGTGAACTCTTTTAGACTCTCGAATATCAAACGAGAATCGACCTGAATGCGGGTGATTTCGGTACCAACAAAATCACGCAAAATACGATGCGCTAAGCCTAACTCACCATACAAGGTTGAACGTGTCTTGTATTTAGTACGGCGCTCATTGATTTTAGTCCACAAACGCTTAAGAAACGCGGCATCTTGCGCCAGCTCTTTCTCATTCGCACCTTCGGCGGCGGTACGAATAATGAACCCGCCATTCTCATCGCAGTAATCGGCAACAACTCGCTTGAGGCGTAAGCGTTCATCTTCGCTTTCAATACGCTGTGACACACCTACGTGGCTCGCTCCCGGCATGAATACTAAGTATCGTGAAGGTAGGGTAATGTCGGTGGTTAGGCGAGCGCCTTTGGTGCCCAGTGGATCTTTGACCACTTGCACAACAATATCTTGACCTTGACGGACTAGCTCTGAGATGTCGCGTACTTGAAACTGTTTTTTCTCGTTTTCGGCAACACATTCGGTGTGAGGGACAATATCGGAGGCATGAAGAAACGCGGCCTTTTCCAGACCGATGTCGACGAACGCCGCTTGCATCCCCGGAAGCACGCGACTGACTTTGCCTTTGTAGATGTTCCCTACGATGCCTCGTTTGGCTTCGCGTTCAATGTGGACTTCTTGGAGAATTCCACTCTCTATCATCGCAACTCTTGTTTCACTGGGAGTTACGTTTATCAACAGCTCTGCACTCATGAGCGCACCTCAATATTTTTAATTATTTATAAATTCTTGCAAGAGCTGGTCAGTTTCATACAGCGGCAGTCCCACTACGGCGTAATAGCTGCCCTCGATCCGAGTAACAAAACGCCCACCTAATCCTTGGATACCATAACTGCCAGCTTTATCTTTCGGTTCACCACTTTGCCAATATCGTTCTATTTCTTGTTGGCTGAGTGTTTTGAACCATACATCCGTGGTCACCACCACCGATGCTTGCTTTAATTTGCTTACCACGCTGACCGCTGTCAGCACTTGGTGTTTTTGACCGGACATGCTACTCAGCATGCGATTGGCATGGTCAAAGTCGTGCGGCTTTTCAAGCACATGACCATCGAGCACAACCACGGTATCAGACCCCACAACCACACTGTTTTGGTTGCTCAATGCCAGACCGGCCTGTGCCTTTTCTCGCGACAAACGCGCCACATATTCTTCTGGCGCTTCACTATCTTGCTGCTGCTCTTCAATGTCTGGACTAACAATGGAAAATTCGTAGCCTAGTTGAGTCAATAATTCTCTGCGGCGCGGTGATGTGGACGCCAATACAACACGTGATACAGACTGATTATCTGACATGCCAATGCCTTCTTACTCGACGTAGCAGTAAAAACATCCATGGCCAGAGTATACAGTTAATCAAACCACTCCACAGCGACATTGGATTAAAAGTCACGTCTTGGATCAAATACTCGCCGAAAAAGATGCACACTTCGAGCACCATAGACAACAGCGCCATAATGGTTGCCTGCTGCCACAATGCCATGTTTCTCAATACCAAAAAGTTAAGCGCGATGACGTAGACCACAATCGACATCATCATGCCGCGTATACCAAGCGTCGAGCCGACAAGCAGATCCCACACTAAACCGACAAACAAGGCAGTACCCACATTCACGCGGTGCGGCAGCGCCAGCACCCAGTAACCGAGCACCAAAAATAGCCATGAAGGGCGGATAAAATCCAAAACGCCCGGCCATGGGATGGTTTGCAGCACCAATGCCACCAGCAGCGACGTGCCAATCACCATATGACTGCGAAAAGAGCTGTTAGCCATAATTGTGTGTTAATCCTTTATTCTGCATTGAGGATGTCTTCTACTTCCTGCTGCTGCCTATCATTATTCGGCCAGATCAAAAGTAGGTAGCGCAAACGGTCAAAATCAACCACTGGCTCAGCGATGATATTAGCGAACTCACGACGATTATCGCGTTGCACCGACTTAACGTGCGCCACTGGATAACCTTCAGGGTAAATACCGCCAAGACCAGAGGTCACTAGAAGATCGTCAGGCTGAATATCGGTACTGGTAGGAATGTGCTCCAGTTGGATTTCATCAATAGAGCCGTTACCAGAGCCAATAACACGGATGTCATTGCGGATCACCTGTACTGGGATCGCACTGTTGGTATCCGTTAAAAGCATAATTCGGCTATTGTGCGCCCCAACAAACGTCACTTGACCGACAATACCGTTTTCATTGATAACCGGTTGGCCTTCGTAAACACCATCAATACGACCTTTATCGATCACCACTTGGTGGCGATAAGGAGAGGTATCCACCGCCATCACCTCGGTGACCACTTTCTTCTCATCCCTCACAAAAGACGAGCCAAGTAGTTCACGGAAACGCTGGTTCTCTTCACGATATTGATCGAGCAAGATAAGATCGCTTTTCAGGCGCAGTACTTCACGTTTGAGGTTGATGTTCTGCTCAGCCAAGCCTTGACGGGTATTGAGACGCTCATAGACACCATCAAACATGCTACGCGGTAAGTTGGCAGCATATTGAATAGGCGCAACGGCACTGTTCAGCAGATAGCGGAAATTGGAGAATGTGTCTAAACGACTATCAGCCAGCATTAAGCCGGCTGATAGAGTTACAGCAAGAAATAACCGAAGTTGTAAGGACGGACCTCGACCAAATATTGGTTTCATGTACTCATAACCTTGATGCGGACTCTAGTTTCAGTACCACACCAAAACTAGAGAGAAACCATTATTCTTCAGTAAATAGATCGCCACCGTGCATGTCGATCATCTCAAGCGCTTTACCGCCACCACGAGCCACACAAGTCAGTGGATCTTCTGCGATAACAACTGGAATACCCGTTTCTTCAGTCAGTAGACGGTCTAGGTCGCGAAGTAGTGCACCACCACCCGTTAGTACCATACCGTTTTCTGAAATGTCAGAGGCAAGCTCTGGCGGACACTGTTCTAGCGCAACCATCACTGCTGATACAATACCTGTTAGCGGCTCTTGAAGCGCTTCTAGGATCTCGTTTGAGTTTAGACTAAAGCTACGTGGTACACCTTCAGCTAGGTTACGACCACGAACTTCGATCTCTTCAACCGTGTCACCAGGGTATGCAGAACCGATTTCGTGTTTGATCTTTTCAGCCGTTGCTTCACCGATCAAGCTGCCGTAGTTACGACGTACGTAGTTAATGATCGCTTCATCAAAACGGTCACCACCGATACGAACTGACGATGAGTAAACCACACCGTTTAGTGAGATCACCGCAACTTCCGTTGTACCGCCGCCGATATCGACCACCATAGAACCCGTTGGCTCTGAAACACGTAGACCCGCACCAATCGCTGCCGCCATCGGCTCATCAATGAGGTAGACTTCACGCGCACCTGCGCCCAGCGCAGACTCACGAATTGCACGGCGCTCAACTTGGGTAGAACCACAAGGCACACACACGAGTACGCGTGGGCTTGGCTTCAATACGCTGTTGTCGTGAACTTGCTTGATGAAGTGCTGAAGCATTTTTTCAGTCACGTAGAAATCAGCGATCACGCCGTCTTTCATTGGACGAATGGCAGAAATGTTGCCAGGTGTACGACCTAGCATCTGTTTCGCTGCATGACCGACGGCCGCAACGCTCTTGGCTGAACCCGCACGATCTTGACGGATAGCTACAACAGAAGGCTCGTCTAGGACGATACCCTGTCCTTTTACATAAATCAGTGTGTTGGCAGTACCTAAATCAATCGATAGGTCGTTAGAAAACATGCCACGCAGTTTTTTAAACATATTCTTCGCTCGTCCTGCAAGAATTAGAAGACAAAAATTGCACTAAATGTACCAATGCCGCGCCATCACAGCAAGGCATTGAAGCAGAAACATTGGAGGAAACCCCCATTTTCTTACAGTTTCCTTACTTAACGCAAAAAATTCACAGGATTTATTGGCACTCAGCCATTATACCGCCCCAGCCTATAGTGCCAGCAGCGGCTAAAATACGTCTCGATATACGTTTGCTGCCCGCAGATCCTCTTCCCAAACTCTACTGAATGCGAACTACCACATAAAACCCACCAATAACCTCACCACTAGTGATAATTTACCAACCAGAATCTGGTATCCTATGCATGCTTTTGCTCTCTACTTTGATTCGCTATGGTTTTACGATGACACGTACTCGCTTTACATTGCTGGCATTAAGCAGCGCCCTATCCACAATATTGCTCTCTGGTTGTAACGATAACACCAGCGTATCGCTTGGTGATCCTATTCCTGTTGCACCGACTAAGTCTCATGGACCAGCCTGTGACACCAGTGCCGACACGCAAACCATTCGCTTTATCCACGTCGCTGACTTACACGGCCATTTCGGTTATCGCGAGCAGTTTTATAGCAAAATCAAACAAGCTCATGTCGATGCGCTTGCCGAGGAGCCCTACACCCTATTTACCAATGGGGGTGATGACTATGAAAAAGGAACGGTTGCGGAGCAACTGTCAGAGGCTATGCCACGCTTGAGGCCACGCAAGCCTTGGAGTTTGATTACCGCGTGATTGGTAATCACGACTTTGCCTGGGGGCCTGAGCAGTTACTAGAATACGCAAAAGACGATGTATCAACGGTACTCGCCTCTAACACCGAGTACTATGGCAATGACCCAGCCGGATTTGCAGGAGTAGACTTTGCGATTGCCGAGGTAGGCTGCATTAAGGTGGGTGTATTTGGCATGACGTCGGGGCCATGGAATGAGCTAGATGAAGAGATCAAGCCTCAAGTAGATTTTATCGACGACTTCAGAATGCGCTGGGACTGGAACGAGCGCGCTCGCGAGATCATCGCAGCCTATAGCGATCAAGTAGACTATATGGTGATGCTCAGCCATCTTGGTCATGGTACTGATGTCGCACTGGCTACCTTTGTTGACGGCATCGATCTTGTGCTCGGCGGACACACTCACGATTCACCGAAGACCACTAGAGTAAATGGCACGACCGTACTGCTGCCTGATTTTAATGCTAAAGGTTACACCGACGTCACCGTAACGTTTGACCTCGCCACCAAAACCGCAACAACGCCCGAAACCATTGCCGAACTCGATATTACCGAATCGTTACCTATTAACGAGGTAACCAAACGTCGTATTGATGGCATCATGGGAACCTATGCTCCCGATGCGAACACCGAAATTGCGGTATCACTCAACCAGCCAAGCCGTGATGATATTTTAGATATACTACACGACAGCTTGACCGACTTTACAGCTCCTAAGTCGGGAACTACTTATCAAATAGATGCCAGTTTCCTAAGTCGTGGAGAAATTGAAGACAGTGAAATCTGGGCACCTGGCTCATTAACTCAAGAAGACTTCCATCAAGCGTATCCAATTGAACGCCAACCAGCTAACACGCCTGGTTTCTCGTCGCTATATCAAGTGAGCGTATCTGGCGA
Source organism: Vibrio maritimus (assembly GCA_000755425.1). Classification (GTDB taxonomy): domain Bacteria; phylum Pseudomonadota; class Gammaproteobacteria; order Enterobacterales; family Vibrionaceae; genus Vibrio; species Vibrio maritimus_A. Next base: position 186,356 of record BBMT01000002.1, on the reverse strand, counting down.
AGCGCTTAGCGCTATGCTGAGTTATGAAAGTGGTCTTGACTACCATGGTCCTGCGCTAAACGATATTGATTCAAACAAGACCTATCAAGTAGGCCTTTTTTAAATCAGCAGCTTGGAATCCAGAGCTGTTCTTTAACGGCAGTTACTACCGCAAAGAAGATTCAGAGTTTGTTGGCGAAGCTTGGGAGATATTTGATGCCTATGCCCGTAAGCGCACCGCAAACTGCCTATACATCGATGTTGATGAGCTGCTGTTTAGCTGTGATGAAAACGCTCCAAACATCACCTCTGTATGGAACTTCGATGATACGAGCAACATCTTTGCACCAGAGCAAAACATCGCTTCTAGCCTAACGCTCAAGAATGCGTCAGATGAACTTCAATCTTGCGGTGACGAACTACTGAATTGTGGTACGGCTGAATCTTTCTCTTTGCCACGGCTTCCTGATGGCAGCAACGCTTCGGTAGTAGAACTAAGTGCCTGAGAGCATCAGACAATGGCCGCTTCGAGCTTACGACAGAACTTGATACCAACGGAGACTTCGCCGACCAAGACCGCCTCTCTTATTACACGATTGTCTTTGATGCTTTGTGGCCAGAGCTAGAGACTGACAGCAGTAAATACCGAGCAATAATCGATGCGGACACAAGCAGCAGCGCACCCGATATTTTCCTATCACCGGAGGGTGAGATGGGTCTTGCACCGAATTACGCTGGGCTCATTAAAGCCAATACCTGGCATCGCATTGCCATGGTCTTTTTTGCATCAGAGACAGAAGACGTCGCCTATAAACTCTACATTGATGGCGAGCACATAGACACTATGCGCTATCCAGGGCTTGGCGAGCGATGGGCAATGAATCGAAAAGGTTTAGCGCTGTTCACCGATACTGCCATCAACAAGTACGAATCAGGAACGGTTTATCTCAACTCACTGATGTTCGCAGCCCGCTCACTGACGGACATCGACATCGCTAAACTAGGTGGCGCTCAAGAGACTCTTGACTATTTACCTTCAGTTCGCGTTTTAAACCAAACTGTCGAACGTGCTTACCAAAATGCGCCTGTCGACTGGGCAAACAAATGGGTCAAACAGCGCGCTAAATTCTTCAAACAGCGTCCGCAGTAAACCCGATAAGAAGCGAAATACGCGGACTAGAAATAGTCCGCGTACAGTCTTAGCGGATCAGGCTGCAGTCGAGCTTTGCGCCAGTTGGAATCAAAGTGATATTTAAGATAAACATTGAATACACTCGGTTGGTAATCACTCGCAAATTGCTGGGATACATAGCCAACAAAGCTCCAATGATCACTCATTCGATACTCGGTATAAAACTGCAGCCCTGCACTCACTCCGCTTGATGACGAAGCCGTTCCGCCCGGGATATTGTATGGTGCATCAAAAGAAGCATTCGACAGTGAAACCGTGCCTCTTACCCCATACGTCCAATCAAAGCTATGGCGACGATAATACGACACAGGCAAAGAAAGCGATGTGTAATTTTGCGGGCTGTAGTATTTACCATGACCGATGATCACTTCATTGACATTCTTCTCGTAGCCCATGTAAAACACGGTTCCACCCAAAGAGAACACCTCATCATCGTTACTGATAAAATTATAGTAACTACCCAACATGCCAGAGGTTCTATCGTTGTCAGCGACATTGTTGCCAGTGAGCTGATGGTACTCAAGATAACCCCAAACGCCGTATGGACGTCCATCATTCCAAGACGCACTCACTGTGGCGCCACTGCGGGTCACACCACCAAACTCAGTGGTAATGCCTGTACGATCCGTCACTGATAATCCAGAATAAGAGATAAAGCTTGCCGTAACAGGGCGTTTAGAGACGTTGCCTCGTAAAGTCACATCTCCCCACTCGGTGATCCCTTCAATGCCGCCTACCCAATCGGTATAACGAAAACCAACAGGCGTGGTGCCTAGATCCGCTTGCCAGTTCTCAGCTTCCCAACCAACAGAAAAGGCTTGTCCCACTCGGTCACGCTCGAACTCAATATTAGTATCATAATACGTTAACGAGCCGCTATTGAGATAAACGCTGTCCGTACGAAGCTTGAATCGTCCGTCCCACTCAGGGATAGCAATGCCAAGTTCAAAAGGAACGGTGAGGTATTTTGAGCCACCCGGTACATTATTAAACTCACCACCCACGATGAAGTAGGATTGCTGACGCTCATCAATCCTATCAAGCGTGGCAATAATGTCGTTGGTCATCCAGTTATCGTCAGCATCGCGATACGCGCTACCAATATCTCGGACTCGGGTCAGTCCCAAGCGCTCTTTATCGTCCAATAGCAGAGCTTGACGCGAGTACTGCTGAGTCAACGCATCATTGGATTGAGACAACGATGCTTCTTGCAACTGCCAATAATTGAAAGCGTTGAGCGGTTTTAATGGCAGGTGGTTATTGAAAAAATTGATGTAGGGCTGATTGTCGGTTTCCAGCGCCAAAGATAAACTACTAACGATTTGCTCGTTGCTAAGCTCAAACACTCGCTGCGCTTGAATATCCAACACAGGGTCTATGTATTGTGGTGCGGCGCTCAGCCAAGTGCTCAGCCGCTGTTGAGAAAGTACAACACCATCGTTAAGGCTCGCCAAATAAATCTCTGACGCAGCTTCGACGTTGTTTTCAGCCAGCAATCTATCAGCATCAAATAAGCTCTGGCGCTGCTCAATAATGTCTGACAGGACTTTGCGTCGCGCTGCTTCTTGATAAATCGCTCGGTGAAAATCAGCATTGTCGATATCAAACGCTGCCTGCGACATCAGCTCAAGCTCTGGCGTACTAAGCGATACAATATCCACTGCGTCCATTTCTGCTTGGGCTCGCTCATCAAATGGTGTCTCTGACCATAATACAATCGCAGTTGGGCGATCATGACGAGCAACATTCTCAATAAACGCTATCAGCTCATCACCTCTAAGCAGCTGCTTAGCGATTTGTTGGCGGTAGTACTCCAGTTTTACACGCGAATAAGTTGAAAGCTCCGCGGATGTTAACTGCTGGGCGGGCGATTGACTCACGACCGCAAATGCGTCATCCCAGCGCCCTTGACCCGATAAGTACAGAGTATAAGCGTGAGTGTGTTCGTTGTCTTGGTGCTGTTGATAAGCACGGCTCATCACTGTATCTGCCAAGCGGCGCTGCTTTAAACGCAGCAACTGTTCAGCGATGTCTTTGTTTAACCAAGGGAGGTAAGCATCACTTTCGAGTACGCGTTTAAACTGCGCGCGAAATAGCGGGTCACTTTCCGGCAGAGACTGGCTTTTTAGCAGCTTATCGTAGACTACAAGGTGCTCGACCTCTGCCGCATACGCTGCGATTTGCTCGATTTGCGCCTGCTCAAGCGTTTGCAATGCAGCATATTCACCCTCATGCCCTTTATCTGGCGCATAAGTTTGTACCCAAAGCTGCAGTGCTGAACTGTTATCTGGCGCCAAGGTCAAAGCCTTCTTGGCCGATTGGTGCGCTTGGCGATACTCTTGCTGCGCCAGATAAATCTGTCCTTTGATAATATGGGCAAAAGGCTCACTATTATCGAGTGATAATGCTAAGTCCGCTTGCTGCATTGCTTTGGCGTACTGTTCTGCACTCAGAGCACGTCTTGAGGCATCGAGTGCTTGCCAAAAGCGAATCGAATTGATCTCAGATTGGTAAAAGTCTATAAGGTCTGGCGAATCATCAAGCTTCTGCGCTTGCTTAAACGCGTTTACTGAAGCTTGATAATTGTTGTTATGGTAGTAGTAGCGACCCAGTGCTACTAAGATTTCCGGATCATTGGGATACTTGCGGTTGGCCGCTTGCAGTGCCTTGAATGTAGCGGCGTCATACTGACGATTTTCAATGCGAGCAAACGCTGCGAGTTTGCCAAGATATACCGGATCTTTACGTAACGTTTTTTCGCGCTCCCAGCGCTGCTTCGCCGTTTCGTATTGCTGCTGAATACTCAAGTTTTCTGGGTGGTAACTAGCAATAAGCTCATGAGTATCCATCCACTCTTGAGACATGGGCTCAGTTTGTAGCTCGGTCATCCAAAGAGTACTGGCGAACACCCCAAGGCGTGAGTCATTTGCTAGGTCTCGATAAATTGCTAACGCTTCAGGCTCTCGTCCATAGCGCGAGAGATGCCTAGCAAGGCCTAGACGAATTTCTCCCACATTGGGAAATGCACGATCCAGCTGCTGATATGCTTCAAGCACTTGCTCCTGATACTGTGGAAAAGTCGATTTAAGACCGAGATAGTCAAGCTCACTAATAATATCTGGACGCTCGGAGCCATAGAGCTCCTCAAACAGTTTTAACGCAGCTTCGTTTTGGCCGCCGCGCTGCAACAGCAAAGCCTGATTGTATTGATCGCGCTCTGTAGTATGAAGTTCTAGATAGTTACCAAAAGCTGACACCAAAGCCGGGCCCGCTTGATTGTTCAACTGCTTGAAGAGTGTACTCGCTTCATCTGCGCGGTTATTTCTTACCAGCAGCGTGCCTTTGCAAATAAGGCTTCGGGACTCTCTGGCGTGATCGCTAGCCAGCGCTCTACCGCCGCTTCGACAAGAGTCTCGTCTTGTTTGAGCTCGCCAATCACTATCTGGTTTTCAAGCCAATCTGGTGCTGAGCGATAAAACACCGAGTACATCGCTACCCCACGCAGAGGAGCAAAGTACACTCAAAAGCGCAGCAGAAATTTGACTCGATGCTCTCGTTACCTTCACGGCTGGCCACTCTCCGCCCACGGCACTAACAACTCTCCTTGGCTATTGAATCGATATTGATTGTCGTACCAGCCTAATCCAAACAAGGCTAACACATTGTTGTAATACTCATTATTGCGATCGGTGACGAGATTTTCACGCACTCGTTCTGCCCAGTTTGATGTCACCCTTTCGTCTGCGTTTAAGCCAATCAGAGGCAGTAGCGCTGCATCAAACCCAATAGGCCCACGCTGCTCCATCTTTCCACTTTGTGCATAAGTATTAAGTGGTGTGTACTGCTGCCCAATAGCCTGAGAGATGAAAGGTTTAAACGAGTTCACCAATGGCTGAGCACCTTCCATATCACTCGACATCATTCCTGCCCAAAGGTAACTGCGATGGCATTGTAGTTGCCGATGTCCGTGGTCTCTGAATCGTAGCTAATTGTCTTACCATCATAGAGCAACCAGTCCGGACTCACGCCCTTACGTTGACTCTCGAGAAGCAAGGCGAGAGAGCCTGAGTACAAATCGCGCCACTGCCCCGTAGTATCACGATTGGCGAAGACCGCTAACACAGGCAACGGCACATAACTTGGGTTGAGTTTTACCTTATCACCTTGCTCAAAGCCTTGCTTACCAGGCAGAAGCTGTCTATTACCTTGCCCAAAGGAGACAGTTTCCTCATTGAGGATGCGCTTAGCTAACAGGTATCCGACGTTTTGATAGTAGTCACCACCCCACAAACGCCCAGCTTCGATTAAGGTATACGCTATCCACAAGTCCGAGTCTGACGCAGAATTACTATCGATGACGCCATAACCTTGCTTGGTTTTACCCCACAACCAAGCAGGTAACCGAGCAGTGAGATCGCCACCAGCAAGATGCTGTTGAGTCCAGTTATATAACGTATCGAACGCGGCTTTATCATTAGCGATTAAGGCAAAAAACATCGCATAAGACTGCCCTTCTGATGTGGTGATGAGCCTATCATCAGAACCATCAACAATGCGCCCCTCTGGGGTCATATAAGTGGATTTAAACTCCTGCCACTGTTGCCAGGTCTCGCCTTGGCTCGCAGATACAGCGGCACTTAGCATCATGGCAAACACGAACAACCATGTTCTCATCATTTAGCTCCTTTGTGACTGCTGACCTGACTTGCCAAGCGGCGTTTTGCATAACGTGAAAGCATACGCCACATCACCATGGTAAAGGCGACAACCAGTAGTAGTGCGATAGCGACCATCAACATAGGTCTATCGGAGAAGTGGTACCAAACCAGGTCATAAAGCGGCAATGAACCAACATAATAGTAGTCACCAACTTGATGACTCACGATGTCGCTCGGGGTGATCGCCACCGCTGAGCCACTAATGGTATTCGCTCGGGCATTCATTGCGCCATACAGAAGAGGAATGGAGCCATCATTCGAGCAGACAACACAGTTACTGTACGTTGCTTAGTAAATGGCGATTCAAAGCTGGCGATAGACGCAAACTCGCCGCGAGCGCGCACATTGGCACTAATGGTTGCTTGGCGACCAGACAGTTTTGCTAGCCTTGTGATTGCGGCTTTTCTGATACAGTTGTCGCCTCAATAAAGCGACCAGTCCCGCTAGAACTAACATGTGTTAACGCTGTCGATGCCAAATCGAGCTTAGTTGCGGCTTGCACGCCAAGTACCAAAATATCTTTGTCATTCAAAGCAGACTCATCCCATTGCTCGGACAAGCTAAATTGATAAGCAGGCAAGCCGGTTTTTTAGCGATAAAGCCGACGGTATTGAGCAATAGCTCGATTTCTTTTGCACTTGGCTTTGAGGTAATCACTACCGCTGTTTCAGACAAGTCAGCCATTCGTGAATATGGAAAACCAGAGCTAACAAACGACTGTGCATCCGGCATACGAATGTAATGGGGGAAGCCAGAGAAATCGAGTGTCGACGCACCGTCAATCGCCGCATAATTAATTGTCGGGCCTATACCTTCACAGATGCCTGTAGATACATTGGCAATTTGAAAATTAAACGCCAGGGTGTTGTTCTGAGTAATCTTAAACCCTGGCAATTGTGCCGATGACTTACCGGTAAATGACTCGGTACCTAAGATAGGCACTCGCCACGTGTCTTGCTCACCTTCACTTTTGTTTTCATCAAGCGGAAAGGCGCGCACAAAGCGATCGTTAACGGAAATATTCAAACGCGAAGTTTTTGTGCCTTTTTGTGGTGGCGAATAACGATAACTGAGTTTCATCGGCACGCTGTTCGCATTCCAAGTAAACAGATCAGGTGGCAGAGTAAAATCAACGCGAATAGGGCTTAGCTCGACCCCTTGAGACTCAAGTTGATAACTTCCCTCAATAAGCTCAGAGAACTTTACTGCTCTGTCTGTCGGCAGCCAATTTGGCGCATCATAAGGCTTACGCGGAGCAACATTCGTAACGCTGTTGATGTACGCGACTTCGCCGGACATCAACTGACTGCCAGCCACTAAACCGCGTGCTGCTAATTCCAGTTGCTGCTCATCTTTACCCAGCACCAACAGTAGCTTCTTCCCTGGAACAGTCGGGTGCGTGACCATTTGAATGGTTGGTTGAGTGATTTCTGGTAGGTCTTTTATTATGGCTGGTCGATAATCATTCGTCGCAAACACAATAGCATGCTGGCTCGGTACACTTTGCTGATAAACAGGGAAACTCACCTCTCGCCACTTTGCTTGGCTAGCGAAGTAAGATGCGACTACCGACGCTGAATGCAGGTTTTGAGTACTAAAATCGCTTGGCAAAACCACTGATGGTGACATTTTTTAGGTCGCGTGCATCAAAAAACGGCGCGGGAAGCAAGCTAAGTTCGTTGGCCACATCAATATCACGCACATCAAGAGTAATCCGACTCGCCGACCCTAACTCCCACCACAATGCCGGATCGCTGGCATCACTACACTCTTGGTCGATTCGTCCTATGAGCTCAAACTTTATCTGGTTGTAATTTTTGAAGAAGCGACCATCGAGACGGATGTTCTTTTCAAGCTTGTTAGCACCATCTTGCTGGAAGTCGACAACATCCATCAACTCTTCATTGAGATAGACACGAAGGTGTGACACTCGTGCTCGCAATGCTGGAGAAGGTGAAAAATACAAATCTAGCTCGCCACCCGTTATGATTTGATCAAGGCGAGAGCCAAATCCCAGAAAAGCGGTGCCACCACTACCCCGAATGGTGATCGACGACGGACCAGCAATCTCGCTGAAGGTATAGCTTACTTGCTCGGGAGAGGTATCAACAAAATCAGCCATAGCAGAGGCAGACAGCAAACAGCTAGCCCCGAGTATCACTCGCGTTAACGCGTGAATCAGTTTCATTCTAATATCCTATACAATCCAGCGAGGACGATAGGAGGCAAGGCTCCTCATCATATCGACCCACTTAAAAACCGCCACTCTGATCGCCGAGGGGCTAAACTCAATCATTTTTCTTATTCCAACCGCGCTGGCATAAAGCATGCTTTTCAAGCTCTCAAGCGGCTTGTCGTGCTCATAGGCTTGCTGCCACTTAGACCATGTGTCTGAGCGGGCAAACGTACACTGAACAAAACGTTTTTCTTTTTCCATCGTCATAGGCAAAAGCTCAGCGCCGACGACGCCATTGCGACTAAAGCGCACCACACAGCGGAACGATTCTTTAATGCCATAACGCTCCAACGCGACTAGGATCTCGTCACCAAGTTGGATTTCGATGGCAGGATCTATCTGCATACCAAGACCACTAAACGAAAAGTCTTTAAGTGTTGCTGGATAGTGATGCCCAGATGTCGTCATAAACGACACCGGATAATCAACATCAATACGATGCGCCATACGGACTTGTTTTTCTTCGGCAGCAACGGCTAATGCGACACCGAGCACAATTAAGTTGTAGATGACCCAGAACAAATTCACCAGTACAGTCGTCGTGTCGGTAAACTGGTAATCAAACAAACGATAAACGCCCACCGCAAATCCAAGAAGATTGAGGAGTAGCAAACCGATAATAGGTTTACTGATGTCCCAATCGAAGAAACGCTTATCAATCAATCCACCTTTTGCGGTCACGTTAAATCGGCCGCGTCCCGGAGCGAACAAAGCCACGGTGGTTGGAATCGCGATATACCAGGCCAATACCGTTTCATACACCTCCCCCCAAAAAGAGTGCCGGAACTGCCCTTGTATCCGGGAGTTAGCCACGTTGGCGTGAAACATGTGCGGCAGTACAAACAGTACGATAGCAATTGCTGGGGCATAAATGATGTACGCATCCAAAATCAAAAACGCCAGTGGTGCGATCATAAAAATAAGACGTGGAATACCACTTAAGAAGTGCATCATGCCGTTGAGATAACACAGCCTCTGCTGCCAAGATAGCCCTTTACCAAGCAATGGGTTATCGGTTCGAAAAATTTGCGCCATGCCGCGAGCCCAGCGAATTCGTTGCCCCACGTGAGCCGACAAACTGTCCGTTGCAAGGCCGGCTGATATCGGCTCTTTGAGATACGCACTGCGATACCCTAATCGATGCATCTTTAATGCGGTATGAGCATCTTCCGTCACGGTTTCTACCGCTACGCCACCCACTTCTTCCAATGGACCTCGACGCAAGATGCACACGAGCCACAGAAGAACGTCGCATCCCACATGTCATTACCATCCTGGATCAAGCCGTAGAATAAGTTGCCCTCATTCGGAAGTTGACGAAAGCGAGAGAGATTACGTTCAAACGGATCCGGAGAGAAAAAGTGGTGTGGCGTTTGTACCAATGCCAGGTTGGGATCTTTCACAAACGCGCCCATCGTCACCTGAAAGAATGCTCGGGTGGGTATATGATCACAGTCGAAAATAGCAACATAGTCACCGTGAGTTTGCTTTAGTGCGTAGTTGAGGTTACCGGCCTTAGCGTGCTCATTGGTGGGTCTGCGAATGTAGCCAACCCCAGCTTGCTCAGCGAACGCCTGAAACGAATCACGTTTACCATCATCCAAGATATAAATATTGATCTTGTCTTTTGGCCAATCGATAGCCGTTGCCGCCAGCACCGTGCTCTAACGACATCTAATTCTTCATTGTAGGTGGGAATGAATAGATCGATACTTGGCCAAGTTTTGGGATCTTCCGGTAAAGTTTCCGGAGTACGATTCAACGGCCAAATGGTCTGGAAATAACTTAAGATCAACACCATCCAAGAATATGTCTCCGCCATCAGTAGCACCAAGCCAAGCATCATATCGAGATCTTTGTCCCAGTTGATAGTCGACGAATACCGCCACCACAAATAACGACAAGACGCGATAAGAGAGAGGATGATAAGCAGCATATTCGGCAAACGCCCTTTTACCCCTCGAACCGAGCTAGCAACCACAGCCAATACCGCCACAAATACAACTTGTGCAGTAATGGAAAATGGCACGGTCAGACACAATGCCGTCAATACAATCAGTACGATATAGAGCACGCTATCTGGGATGAAATGGTTTGCTGTACGTTTTACACCTTGCCCTTCAAGCTGATCATCAATGGCTGTGACCGCTTTGGCCGAAAATCGTCGACAAGCGTTAAAGAAACGCGAAATAACCTGATTAATGGCATTGAGATGGCGAGTTAAACGCCACTGCTGCCAGGTAAAGTTTTGCTTGATTAATGCCAACCAAAACAACTGAATAAGCAGGCGGAAATTGTCTCCAAAGCGGAAATGATTCAAATCAATGTGTGGGAACGTTCGATCCCAATCTGAGCGCGTTGGCGTCACTCGTGTGCCTGCCAGCAAAATCAGAAAGCACAGCAACAGCAGCGTGTGTCGATTCTTTAACGCTAACTCGGGCAACTGTACCGAACGACTAAACTGATGCAGCAAGTCTGGTGAAACAAATCGGGCGACAAACATGATTATGAACGAAGCTGGTTCTTTTCTACCTGTGACAACACGACGGTTGCCAACTGTCTAAATTCAACCGCCGCATTGGAGCGTGTCGCAGCAGTCATTACATTACCAAGCATGGCAAAAGCTTCTTGAATCGCAATGTCATAATAGAGATGTGCGGAAATAAGTCGGGTACCTAGCGCATCTTCTAGCACCAAGGTCATGTCTCGCAGTAAGGCAATATCATGACGGCACTGGTTAAGAACAAACAAGGTTTTGTCGTCGGGAGGGTTCTGCGCAATTTGACGGTTTAACATTGTTACGCACATTGGAGTTGGATTGACGACGCGCAGTTTCAGCAACGCGCTATTAGGTGTTGGAGCCAGCTCAGTATCATGCGGCGCAGAAACAATGGTGATCTCAAATTTGTCCTGCGCAGCCGCTAGCATCTCATCTAAATAACTGGCGTACTCACTTGAAGTCAGCTTAGCAAAGCCGTGCGGTAAAAAATAACTGCCAATCGGATCTTTTAGTAACGCTTGCTTCCAGCTTTCATTACTGCGCACAGCGTCTGTCCATCCAGACACTTTATCCGTTGAGTGGCCAAACCATGGACCAACAAGATTTTTCGGGTCTAAATCGACCAAAAGTACTTTATGTCCAAGTACGGTATAGGCAGCCGCGAGGTTAGCGGCGACAGTGCTTGCCCCCACTCCCGCATGAATACCTTCTACCAATAATATGGACATGAAAAACTTATTCCTCGTTTAACGACGCCTGGGATGGCTTGGCCTGATTATTAAGCGTAGCAAATACTGACTCTGGTGATTCACTCTGCTCTGTATTTTCTGATTGCAAAAAATTCCATTTACTTTGCGATAACTTTATTTCGTTATTACGTTCCAAATTCTGATATCCAGAAGTTGGAATGCCGTACGATTTATAAATCTGTTCGACATCGGTGATATGGTTTTGCATTACCTTCTACTACTCAGCTTAAGATAAGTTTGTTCTAATTTTGTACGCATAGTACACTAAGCCCCAACTAATATCACTATTACTTATGGTAATTAGGCTAATGATTCAACAGATCATGCACATTAACTCTTGGCAGGCTTTGGAAAATCTGTTACTCCACCACGAAAAAGCCCCACTTTTCGAGACTAAAGCTGACCTATTTACCTCCCCATCTGGTAAGGATTTTCTTACACAAACTGACAAGCTCAGCATTAAATCTACCGAACTGATCAATCAAAATTTCTCGCAGATATTCCTTTCAAACCCAGCGTTATCAATGGCTGAGTTCTTGGATGACTTATCTAGATTGCCTATTAATAACAATATTCATATCTGTATATTGCTCGACTTAGAGCAGTGTTCAAAACTAGATGTTAATTTTGCGATCGAACAAGCAACAATTGATTTTATAAATATTACAATTTTGTTACTGGATATTAATAATTCAGTTAGCCCGGAGGAATATAAACAATCTTTACGGGGAAAAACGATATTTCTCGGTGAGTTAAGACAGCATAATCAACAAACTTATATCAAGGCTATCCATTATCAAAATGGCGATACACAATTGGCCAACAAGCTGTTTTTACTGTCAGACAATGAAAGCAATCAAGTTAACAAGCAAGTATTGCCAGTACTGGTTTCTTCTCAGGCGGCAAGTCGCGACTTACCGATGAACATGGATTTCAACTATTTGAACAATGTAACTTCCCTGATGCAGTTCTCGAAACCAGCTTAGCAACTGTCGTCGTGCTCCCTTGTGGCGGTTTTGATGACATCAAACGTGTCGCCAAAACAATTCTCCACAATAAAAAACGTTTTGGGGAAAGTGTGCACTTTGTCGTTAAAGAGCTAACTCCCTGTATTCGTTATAATGACTTCCATATGCTCATCACCGCCGGTGCTCAAAGTATTGTCGATCACACTAAGAGCGATGCGGTGCTTTACGATCAAATCCGCTTAGCGTCGATGACTAAAATGGAGGCAAATTACCTATCGGAAACGTCGCTGTTTAGGCAGTTTGAAAGTCCTGTGGACGAAAGTGGCTTTGTGAGTTACGACGCATTTAAATCGTTAACGCTGAATGCCATTGAAGTCTGTCGCAACACACAGATAGAGTATGCACTGGTCGAACTAACACCCTTCTCTTCAGTACCACTTACAGAGGCTATGTCCTATAGTCAAATGAAGCGCCGAGGGGATATTGCCTGTCAGATTGATGGTCGCATTCTTATCTTCTTTAGTTCGTTAAGACGATATGAAATTCATCAAGCTTTGTTGAACGTGTTCGCGGTCGCGCCAAGTGAATTGTTTGTTGAGCAGTCGCAATATACGGATGCCGATGAAATTATTACGCGACTTTCCAGCATACAAGCTATCGATTACCCCGAGCAGCCAAGCGCCACAGAAACGGAGTCTAACAATGCAACACCCGCCAGTCGTTTTGCTTCTCGTGCGGATTGGGATCAACTATGAATATTGAAGACTTTTTGACGGTCGCAGGTATATTTACCGCAGTTGGCCTTGCTCTTGGTATCGTCGCACCAAGTATCGCGCGTCTAGTATCAAGGCTAATTATCAAACTCAAAAAACGTCCTAGGCATTTACGAGAAACCAAGTTTTAATCATGGATAAATCCAAACCCTCAGCTCACATTTCACTCGGTTGGTGGACACTCTACTTTGCTCTAAAACTAGCACTGTTCGCCAGTGATACTCTGAGCTTTTCACCACTCTACAATTTCAGTTTACTCTGCTTTGTATTGATCCCACTGCGCAACCGTTGGCTCAACATTACCCGACATATTATTGGGATAGGTCTGGCGCTGCTGCTGTTACACCATGATTCCTATTTGCCACCGTTAGAGCGACTATTTAGTCAATGGGATTTAGTTAGTCAATTCGACACTGTCTACCTACTGGCATTAGCCAAAGACTTTATTTCCTTGGACTTTCTGTTACTCGGATTTGTACTCATCGTTGGTTATCTCTATTTGAGCCAAATCCTACGCTTATCTGCGTTTGTCGTCATTGGTATGGTGATCGCGTCTATTCCAAGCTCATTTTGGCAGATGTCATTTACCACCAGCCCAGTTTTAGAGACGGCCGCCAACAACACTGGCAATACGCCAACCACAACGGCACCTACTCAAGTTGCCGTGGATACTTCATCAGAAGGGCTCACTACGTATGTAGGAGAATTCTTTCGCGATCAAGCCTCTAAAACATCGAGTTTGTCGAGCATAGATGCACTGACAACTCAGCCTAACTTTGACATTCTATTTCTAAGTGTCTGCTCATTGGCTTGGGATGACTTGGAGTATTCCGGCAACATTGATCACCCGATCTTTAAAGAATTCGATATCCTATTTAAGCACTTTAACTCTGCAACGTCTTACAGCGGACCTGCGGTACTGCGTATTTTGCGAGCCAACTGTGGTCAGCAGTCTCACGCCGACTTATTTAATGATAATTTGACTGCGCAATGCTCTTTGTTTGATCAGCTTGCCCGCCTTGGCTATGAGAAAGAAGTGTTTATGAACCATGACGGTAAATTCGATGGGTTCAACAAACATATCGCCAATAATATCGGCACCTTCTCTCCAGCCGTCGATATTGAAAACCTGACGCCATCACAATACGCCTTTGATGGCACTCGAATTTACAGCGACAAACAAATCCTGTCTCAATGGGAGCAAATCGACCATTCCAAGCCTACGGTCAGCCTATATAACACCATTAGTATTCACGATGGTAACCGAGTAGTAGGGCAATCTGGCTCGCGTTTAGTCACCTACAAGCGCCAGCAAAAGATCTTACTTGATGAGCTGTATGCCTTTTTCCAAACCTTAAAAGCAAGCAAGCGTAACGTGGTTGTCGTGCTACTGCCCGAGCACGGTGCGGCTGTGCGGGGCGATCGTATGCAAATCTCTGGAATGCGTGAAATCCCAACCAAAGCCATCACTAATGTACCGGTCGGCGTAAAATTCTTTGGTGACGTAGCGATTGAGAACCGCAGTCAAATCGATGTTGATCAGCGTAAGCTTCTTGGCGCTAAGCGATCTGCTTGCCAATATCTTAAGTAGCAACATGTATGAGGGCGAAGCTACGTCTCTGACATCACTGACCCAGGACTTACCTACGACGCCGGTTATCTCGCAGAACTCAGGTACAACAATGCTCGAAGTGAATGACTCTCAGTTTTATAGCTTCGATGATCAGTCTTGGACTGAGTATCGACCGCGTATCAACTAGCTGTACGCGAGTTGCTTGATAAAAAAGAAGCGCCTTTTAGGCGCTTCTTTTTTGATTCTCCGTTAGGTTCGCTTCCAGCGATTACGACGTCCTGGTTTAATCGATGTTGTTTTGACCTGCGCCTCTGGCAACAGCTGGGTCTCAGCAGCAAAGTAGCGACCTTGACCACCTTTAACACCAAGGTCTATTAATGTATGCCACTCTTTCTTGTTCTCAACACCAACAGCTATCACTTTGGTAGGTGCATCACCACACGCTCCGACCATACTGCGCACGAACAATTGGTTCTCGTCGCGCTGATCGATACGCTTAACCAAACTGCGGTGCAGTTTTAAGTAATCCACTTTCAGATCTTTAATGTAGTGAGTGCTGACGATAGAGCGACCCGCCTGGCCTACAATAACGGTGCATCCCAAACCAGACAGCATTTTCACTACCGGGCGGATGTAATCCAAATGCTGCACCAAGCGCGCCTCAGAAAATTCAAAACTAAGCTGGCTACGAACACTAACTGGCAACTGCAATAACTCGTCCCTAAACCATTTGAAGTAGTTTTTGTTAGCAAAGGGCACCACATATACGTTGATCGACACCGGCAGAGTAATCTTACCCTGTTTAATGCTTCTGAATACTTTGCCTAACACAGCGCGATCGAAGTTAGACTCATAGCCCACTTGCAATAATGCCGAGTGGAAGCGAGACGCTTTAACAGTGCCTCGCTCTGGATCATCGATACGTGCAAACAGTTCTTTGTGCAGCGGAGCGAGCTCCCTCCCTTTTTCATACAAGTAACAGGCTGAGCATAAATCAGCAGGTTCTCAGGCAGCAATGCACGATCAAATAGTGTGCGCCAACGGACACTACCGCGCTCGTCAAACTTTTGAACTTGTTTTTGGAAGCGGCTCCAGTTGTTCACTTTTTGCAGCTGGGCACTCTTAAGCGCCGTTTCCGCTTCTTCCATAATGCGGCCGCGACGCTCGCCTTCTGAGTACATACTCACGCCAATGTGGCACCAGTTGTCTTCATCCAAGGGAATCGGCGGCGGCGCTTTCTCCATTTGACGGATGCACTGGCTTGCCAAGGCAGCGACATCTTTGGAGCTTTGATGTGGAATGAATATGGCAAAGTCTGCATCGTAATAGCGAGAGAAGATTGCATCTGGGTATTTTTGTACCGCTTGAGAAAGCACTTCCCCGACTTCAATGAGAAAGTCGTCTGCTTCAGATTTTCCAAGCTTTTCTTGTGCTTGCTCCCAATCTTCGATACGGAACAAGATCACACCACCTTGAGCTCCACTCTCTTGCAGAGCTGACTCTAACTTACTATCAAACAGAATTCGGTTCGCACTGCCGGTGAGAGGGTCTAAGAACGTCTGAGTACGAATAAAGGTATCGAAGCGGCTACGCTCTTGACGAGCATCTTGCAGCTCTTCTATCAGAATATCGAGCGCCTCACTGGCGGTGTAAGGCCATTCACGCTCGTCGCCTTTTGCGTATTGTTCAACTCGACCACCAAGGATCATCCTTCCTCGCTCTTCCAGAAGCTCTGAGCCAACGAGTTGCTTGCGAAGCCATTTCACCCCTTGCATTAGACAAAACACGATGAGGCCAAACGCAAGTGTTACCGACCACATCGCTTCAAGGGAGTAGCGCACATCGAGATAAGGAGGCAATGCAACAAACTCAACACGGTAGCCTTCGTTTCGTTCTAGTTCGAAGCTTTGCTCGTACACTATGGTTCTGTCGAGCATCGGTGAGGTGTTTTATAACGATAGACCACGCCAGCAGAAGACATCAGCTGCATTTCAATGATATTGCTGGCTTGCAGCATTTTGGGCATCCAGCGTTGCATCATGTAAGCAGCATCGGGATCCTCAAGCTCTTTATCGATGACTTTCACGATCCCTGCAAGATGATGATTGAGATACTCTTGTCCCATACGCTTGATGGATAAGGTTCCACCCACGAATAGAATAAAAACCGCACTCATTACAATGACTGTAACAAAAGCGACCAAGCGCGTGCTCAGTTTTAGAGTGGGGGTTTGCCTCATAATTTGCCAAAGTCCTTTTTGAACGAAATGTCGCTATCGCCTGTCAATTATCAAGAGTAAAACAGCCAGGCAGCTGATTGTTTGTTATATCAAATTTAGCCAAAACCGTTAAGTCACAAGCCATGGCAGGGTTCTAAGAAACAAAAAAAACCGCGACGAATGTCGCGGCCTTTCAGCATCTGTACTGTGAATAGGCTTCACTGCGCACAAGGTATTCGATTTAAAACGGAATATCGTCGTCGAAGTCCATTGGTGGCTCATTGTATTGTGGCTGCTGTTGCGCAGGCTTTTGTTGAGCTGGCTGTTGAACGGGTTGTTGTGGCTGACCCCAACCTTGCTGTTGTGGTGCTTGCTGCTGCATGCCACCTTGGTTCATGCCACCCTGCATAGGAGCGCCACCGCCTTGACGGCCACCTAGCATTTGCATCACACCGTTGAAGCCTTGTACTACCACTTCAGTTGTGTAACGGTCTTGACCATTTTGATCTTGCCATTTACGTGTCTGTAGTTGACCTTCAATGTAAACCTGAGAGCCCTTTCTTAGGTACTCACCTGCTACTTCCGCTAGCTTGCCGAATAACGCAACACGGTGCCACTCAGTTTTCTCGCGCTGTTCACCAGTCGCTTTGTCACGCCACGATTCCGAGGTCGCGATTGTAATGTTCGCCACGGCACTGCCGTTTGGCATGTAACGAATTTCTGGGTCGTTACCTAAGTTACCCACTAGAATGACTTTGTTTACTCCACGGCTTGCCATGTTTTGCTCCGTAACCACAGTGTGTTTTAAAATAGCCCAGTAGGATACCATGAACCCACAAGACAGCAACAGCGCTTATGTGAACTATCCTACAATCCCAGCTCGGTGTTTGAATATAAGTCTAGCGCCGAAATTTCAACCCATCTAGGCACACCGCCCACCTTATACACATATCAATTACTTAAAATAGTTTAAGTCTCTCTCATTTCGTGTTGCCGACACTAGCCGCTCACCCTTATATACACCAACATGCACATTAATTCAGCGGCAAAAATTATTAGTGACGATGAGAAAAAACAGTTACAAACGCACCATACAACACGTCAGCCTCGGTCAAGATCTTGAAGTTACCGAACGAATTGAGGCGCTCTCCAATCTTTGCATTAATCCTATCGAGACCATTGCCCCCAAAGATCTACTGAACGCCACCTCTGGGCCGCGAAATCGAATCTTACTATTTGATTACGAAGAGTCATTAGATCTTTTTAAACAGGTACTTAATCTGCCTCTCGCCAGCAAAAACTTTGAGACCATTTTGATCAATGTCCCGCACCGCTTAACCACCGAAGAGATCCTCAAATACGGTCACCTAAAAGGTTTATTCTATAGCCATGAAGATGGCAGTAAGATTACTTTCGGCTTTGGTGAGGTTATTAATGGTAAAAACTGGCTTCCAAGAGATGTCGCCAGTCAGTTACTTCACCATTATCGATATGTGGTTTCCGCAAACACGTGCACGACAGTGGTCGACTTAACATCTCGTGAAATTGAGATTCTGCGTTGTTTACAGTCAGGCGCCAGCAACCTCGAAATATCTGAAGACCTCTACATCACTGAATCAACGGTCAAGTCACACTTGTATCAGATATTTCGCAAGCTATCGGTAAAAAATCGATTGCAGGCCATTGCCTGGGCCAATCAGCACCTTTTATCTTGAACGCTTTTTTGCACTCGATCTCTTTGTCTGTATGTGAACCGAACTTCACAACATTTCTACTGTCATAACCGCTCGTTAGTCTGTAGACTTAATCCCATTCGCCATAATTGGCAATGAATTGAAACCTATAAAGATAAAGGGTCTTATCATGATTAAGAAGTGCCTATTCCCGGCGGCGGGTTATGGAACTCGTTTTCTTCCGGCAACGAAATCGATGCCAAAAGAGATGATGCCAGTGGTAAACAAGCCACTGATTGAATACGGCGTGGAAGAAGCTATTCAAGCAGGTATGGATGGTATGTGCATCGTAACGGGTCGTGGCAAACATTCCATCATGGATCACTTTGATAAAAACTACGAACTTGAGCACCAAATCAGCGGTACCAATAAAGAAGAACTACTGGTCGATATTCGCGACATCATCGAGTCTGCACAATTTACCTACATTCGTCAGCGCGAGATGAAAGGTCTTGGTCACGCAATTCTAACAGGTCGTGAGCTCGTCGGTGACGAACCTTTTGCCGTTGTCCTAGCCGATGACCTTTGCGTCAACGAAGACCAAGGCGTATTGGCACAAATGGTAGCGCTATACAAACAGTTCCGTTGCTCAATCGTTGCAGTACAAGAAGTACCAGAAGATGAAACACACAAATACGGCGTGATCTCTGGTGAAATGATCAAAGACGATCTGTTCCGTGTTGATGACATGGTAGAAAAACCAGAACAAGGCACGGCGCCAAGCAACCTTGCTATCATTGGCCGTTATATTCTGACTCCTGATATCTTTGAGCTAATCGAACAGACTGAGCCAGGTAAAGGTGGCGAAATCCAAATTACTGACGCTCTTCTTAAACAAGCGAAAGCAGGCTGCGTATTGGCGTACAAATTCAAGGGCAAGCGTTTTGACTGTGGTAGCGTTGAAGGCTACATCGAAGCGACAAACTATTGCTTTGAAAACCTATATCTAAAAGATGAGAAAGCCGCTGAGCTTGGCAAGCACGCGACAAAGAAAGCATAAGCGAGCTTCAAGTCAATAATCATTGAATCAAGCGCGACGTAATTTCACTACATCGCGCTTTTGTTTTAACCTGTTTTTTTATCCAGTATTTCTTTGCACAAACTTCACACTATGTAATACTTGTCACACTACGTTTTACATGAGTGGCAATAATGGACAATATCGAAGTTAGGGGTGCTCGTACCCATAACCTGAAAAACGTCAACCTGACAATTCCTCGCGACAAACTCACAGTGATCACCGGCCTATCGGGCTCAGGCAAATCATCACTCGCCTTCGACACCCTTTATGCCGAGGGGCAACGTCGTTATGTGGAGTCTCTGTCCGCTTATGCAAGACAATTTCTATCCTTAATGGAAAAGCCTGATGTTGACCATATTGAAGGTCTGTCACCAGCGATTTCAATTGAGCAAAAGTCGACGTCTCACAACCCACGTTCCACAGTAGGTACAATTACCGAAGTCTATGACTACTTACGACTGCTTTATGCTCGTGTCGGTGAGCCGCGCTGTCCCACTCACAAAGTGCCACTTGCAGCCCAGACAGTCAGCCAAATGGTCGACAAGGTACTAGAGCTACCAGAAGGCTCAAAGATGATGCTACTGGCGCCGATAGTCAAAGAGCGCAAAGGTGAGCACGTCAAAACATTAGAAAACCTTGCCGCGCAAGGTTTTATTCGTGCTCGTATCGACGGTGAAACTTGCGATCTGTCCGATCCACCTACCCTCGAGCTACATAAGAAGCACACTATCGAAGTAGTCGTCGACCGCTTTAAGGTACGCGACAACTTACAGCAACGTCTTGCTGAATCCTTTGAGACGGCACTAGAACTCTCTGGCGGTATTGTCGGCGTGGGTTGGATGGATGAACCCGAGAAAGAGGACATTATCTTTTCAGCGAACTTTGCATGTCCATATTGTGGCTACAGCTACAAGAGCTGGAACCGAGACTGTTTTCATTCAACAACCCAGCGGGCGCTTGTCACACCTGTGACGGCCTGGGCGTACAGCAATATTTCGATCCAGAACGCGTGATCGTTGATGACGGTTTAAGCATTGCAGATGGTGCGATTCGTGGTTGGGATCAAAAGAACTACTACTACTTCCAAATGCTCACATCGCTCGCCAAACATTATGACTTTGATCTGTTTGCCCCATTTAACTCGTTGCCGAAAAAGATCAAAGAAGTCGTTTTGACGGGTTCCGGCCGCACCGAAATTGAATTCAACTACGTCAATGATCGTGGTGATATTCGCGTGAAACGCCACCCATTCGAAGGGATCCTTAATACCTTAGAGCGTCGTTATCGTGACACCGAATCCAACTCGGTAAGAGAAGACCTCGCTAAATACATCTCAACCAAATCTTGCGGCACTTGTGGCGGTACTCGTTTACGTGAAGAGGCGCGCAATGTGTTTGTCGACGATACCACGCTGCCAGAAATCGTTGAGATGAGCATTAGCGAAGCGATGGACTTTTTCAAGTCTCTGAAACTAGAGGGACAGCGTGCTCAAATTGCCGAAAAGGTCATGAAAGAGATCAACGACCGACTGCATTTCTTGGTCAACGTTGGACTGAATTACCTCAACCTATCGCGTAGTGCAGAAACACTTTCAGGCGGTGAAGCTCAGCGTATCCGTTTAGCAAGCCAAATTGGTGCTGGTCTCGTTGGGGTAATGTATGTACTGGATGAGCCGTCTATCGGCCTCCACCAGCGTGACAATGAACGCTTACTCAACACCCTAACCCACCTGCGTGATTTGGGTAACACCGTATTGGTAGTCGAGCACGATGAAGATGCTATTCGCACCGCGGATCACGTCATTGATATTGGTCCTGGAGCCGGTGTGCATGGTGGTTCTGTGGTTGCAGAAGGCACTATCGAAGATATCGTTGCTTCTGAACAGTCACTAACAGGTCAGTACCTTAGCGGTAAGCGCGAAATTGCGATTCCAGAGCAGCGCACACCAATGGATCCGAAAAAAGTAGTCACCCTGCAAGGCGCGACGGGCAACAACCTGAAGAATGTTGACCTCACCATTCCTGTAGGCTTGTTTAGCTGTATTACCGGTGTTTCTGGTTCAGGTAAATCAACACTGATCAACGATACCTTCTTTAAGATCGCCCACACTCAGCTCAACGGAGCAACGACTGCCGAACCTTCGCCATACAAGAAGATCGAAGGTTTGGAGCATTTTGACAAAGTGATTGATATCGACCAAAGTCCTATTGGTCGAACGCCTCGATCCAACCCTGCAACCTATACCGGCATCTTTACTCCAATCCGTGAGCTGTTTGCTGGTACTCAAGAAGCACGCTCTCGCGGCTACAAACCGGGCCGTTTCAGCTTTAACGTTCGCGGCGGCCGCTGTGAAGCTTGTCAGGGTGATGGTGTAATCAAGGTAGAAATGCACTTCCTCCCAGACGTCTATGTACCTTGTGATGTATGTAAAGGTAAACGCTACAATCGCGAAACGTTGGAAGTGCGCTACAAAGGCAAAACCATTGATGAAGTGCTGCAAATGACGGTGGAGGATGCGCGAGAGTTCTTCGACCCTGTGCCTGTGATTGCCCGAAAACTGCAAACCCTAATGGATGTTGGCCTGTCATACATTCGACTCGGTCAAGCTGCGACAACCCTATCAGGTGGTGAGGCGCAACGTGTCAAACTAGCGCGCGAACTTTCTAAGCGTGACACGGGTAAAACCCTTTACATTTTGGATGAGCCAACCACAGGTCTGCACTTCCATGATATTGAGTTGTTGCTTTCGGTACTGCACCGTCTGCGCGATCACGGCAATACCGTCGTAGTCATTGAGCATAACCTCGATGTCGTTAAAACGTCAGATTGGGTCATTGATTTAGGCCCTGAAGGCGGTCAGGGCGGCGGCCAAATCATTGCAGAAGGGACACCAGAAACTGTGTCCCAAGTCGAAGGTTCGCATACCGCACGCTTCCTAAAGCCTATGCTAAAAGGGTAAATTAGAGCATTATCACGGGAGGCCAATGTTGGCCCCCGTTATTTTCTTGGATTTTACTCGTCACAACTATGGCTATCATTCATACCAATGGCACTGAACTAGAGCCGATTAAAGTTCGCCCGCCACTCAATCGCAAGTTTATGACCGCTATGGCGGTGCTGTTTCTCGTTGCGACGCATTTCTTTTGGCCTAATCCTGGTGGAACTGGGCTAGCGCTGTCATTCAATAACACAGCTTGGATAGCCTTCGCTTTTGCGTTAGGGATTGGCTTATATCAGCTTGGTACTAACCAAGTTCTTAAGTACAGCAAATTGACTATAGGCCTAGGGCTTGCCTGTCTATTGATGAGCGCGCCACTGCTTTACAGCCACCCTAATATTGAGGCGGTACTGCCACGACTTATCGGCTTATGGAGCGGTTTTTTACTGTTTGTGTTATTACAGCAGTTTCAGTTTACCAACAAGCAAAAGCAGCGCTTACTCTGGTTGGTGGTGCTTGCTGCCTGTATCCAAGCGCTGTTCGGCTACATTCAGTATTTCCTCCTTAGCACTAATAACCCCCTAGGGTATGACGTAGTCAGCAATCGCCCATATGGAATTTTCCAACAGCCAAATGTAATGGCGAGCTTTCTAGCGACCGGGTTTGTGCTATCCGGCTATTTGCTCGCGAGACAAAAACACAAATACAACTGGCATATTAGTGATGTCTCAATCTTGTATTTAATGCCTGTTATCGTATTACCACTGATTGTTGTACTAGCCTCGCGTACAGGTTGGATAGGTGCCACGACTGGTTTTGTGTTGTTGGTGCCATACCTCTATCGCCACTCTACACGTAAGCGCTTTAGAGGCTGGACGCTCGCGGCCCTGCTAGGTTGGCGATAGGCCTGCTGATGGGCTTTACTAACTCTGGAAGTCAGAATCTCATCACTAACAAGGCTAAACTTGAAGATATCCGCTCTACCATTTACGGTCAGTCGCTGGATATGCTAATTGAAAAGCCGTTTACAGGTTATGGTTTAGGAAAATTCGAACCTGAATACTTGATTTATACCGCGAGACAGCATCAACTCAATGACAGCTTTTCCCCGGGACTTCCTGCGCTTGATCACCCACACAACGAGCTTCTACTATGGGGCGTT
Organism: Vibrio maritimus; assembly: GCA_000755425.1. GTDB lineage: Bacteria > Pseudomonadota > Gammaproteobacteria > Enterobacterales > Vibrionaceae > Vibrio > Vibrio maritimus_A. The sequence goes on along the minus strand of BBMT01000002.1, from coordinate 162,596 downwards.
GAAGGTGGACTTCTGCCGATTCTAGGGCTCTTGCTGGCCGCGCTGTTCGTTTTGAGTCGTATCTATACTGCCAAGCCCGGCACTCGACTGGCGATCTTTGCACTATTTGTGCCTATTTTTCTACACAGTCAATTAGAGTATCCATTTTATCACTCACTGGTTCACTGGATTACGTTCGTGATATTGATTTACTGGGTAGACCAACGCACTCCAAGACTTAAAAGCGTCTCTTTCAGCAGCATTACGAAAACCACTTTCCGAGTATTTTCATTGCTGATCCCAATTCTAGTCAGTGTTTATATGGCCGCGGCCTTACACACTAACTATGTGCTCACACAGTTTGAAAAGTCACAGCCAGTAAATGCGGGTCTGTTAGAAAAGGTCACCAATCCAGTAGTGTGGAAAGACCGCTACCACTGGGATCTCTACAGCACCTACCTCAAACTGGGTTTATCCACCAACAATCCTGAGTACATACAACCTTACATTGATTGGTCTGTGGAAGTAATTAAGAGCAAGCCAAGGCCGGCCTTTTATCGCAATTTGATTCTGGCGTACCAAGGCAGCGGCGAGATAAATAAGGCGCAACAAGTTCTTGCTGAGGCTGAATATCTTTTCCCGCAGCAAAGCTTTGGATTGATTGCGGTAAAACCAGTGAGTCATGCCGAGGAGACGCAATCTGAAGCAGAGTCTCAGAAGCAATAGGCGGAACACCAAAACGCTCGCTAGATTAAACTAGCGAGCGTTTTTTATCCTCCCCACTCATAGAGTGCGGGAATATCAATGATGTCGTTGTCAAAGCGAATAGTCACCGACTGAGGCTCAATCGCAAGCAGTTGAATCGAGTTCATACGGTCACCCTCTTTAAGCTCTTGACCGTTAACCTTTATCCACCGGCGATTCACATCGGAAGAATACATATGAGTTTGGAAGTTGAGCGCGGGTAGCCGCCCACGATAGCGCGCTTCATTGCTTTCAAGAGCAATGTGGTCGGCGTTACGTAATCGCGGATCGCTCGGCTCATTATTCATCGCTGCCGCAACCTTACGAGCAATCTCTGGATCCAAGCCCGATAAGTCTAAATCATCGAGCCCAAACGGCTCGTCGCTACTATTTTGCGTTGTAGCATTTTGCGCTGTCGCTTGGCGGCTTTGTGTGGAGGCCGGCGTTACAACCTGCTGTCCTGATGGCTCATTTATGCCTGTATCTGATGCCACAGTAACTGCGGATGGCACGGGCAAGCTCACCACCGTTGATGATTGACTGCGTTTGGGCAATGGCTTTAATTCACTGAGCTCAGGGTACGGCAATACGCTGTAGGTACTCTCAACCTCTGGTTTCGCCATCAAAGAGGGGGAAACAAGTGTAGCGATGAGTAGACTTAGGGGCTGGATACGACTCATTGTAACACCTCCTGCGACTCATCCATGTTTATCGTTGGTTCGTTTAACGTTGGTGCATTAGTTTGTGTCATCAGTTCAAGCTTTTTCAGCGTATTACGGCCCGCAATGCCGTCTACATCCATTTTTTGCCAACGTTGGAACAACTCCACTTTTCGCTCTAAGGCTCTGTCAAACACATCGCTTCCAGATGCAGGCTCACCCAAAACTTGAGATAGCTTACTGTCTAATATAGCGACCTGCTCTCCTCGCTGGTTCAAACGCAGAGTGGTATAGATATCACGCTGCCAAATAGAGTAGTACTCACCTGTCCACAAAGCTTCTAGCCAGCTCTTTGGCATTACAACGCGCTCGCGACCATTGAGGACTTCCACTTCATCACCATTGACACGATAAAGCACCACATAGCTCTCATCACCTAAGTGATACAGCGGCATCACCACTGGTAAATTCTGGCCAATGATTTGTTCTAGGGTGCCAAGGTATTTCTGACATTGGAATAAACTGTTTGCACCTGACTCACACATGCCATCGAGCACACCTGCTTGGTAGCCCCATACCGCGTAAAGCTCCTGAACAGCTGCAATCTTATCATCTCGTCTAAACAGTGATTGCAGCAGCTCTACTGGATAGTCATTTTGAGTACGAATGCTCTGAGCTAAAGGTTCTGGAGCGGGCTCAGCGATTGTGACAGGCTCTATAACTGTAGTCTCATTGGCGATTTGCGACGTTTTGGCTTGTAAAATGCTTTGCTGAGCCCATGACAGTGCATCGGTACCTTTCCAATAGAGCCCAGCCGCAACGCTAACACCAAGCAGTGCGGGAAATGCATAGCGGCTAATGGCTTGTCGCAGTGCAGACTCTTGCGTGCTGTTGCCTACCCCTGGCGCCTGAAATGACAGAATATCCTCACACGCTTTGTGCGCTGTCGATTTCGAGACGCGCTTTTCACCTGAGTGGTAAGCGTATTGCAGCGCCTTATCACCGATAAGGTTAATCAGCCGCGGGATGCCTTGGCTCGCCTTATTGATCACCGCCACTGCAGATTTACTGAACAGCGATGCATCGCCACCAGCGGTAGATAAACGAAATTCAATATACTGGCGCGTTTCACCCTCTGAGAGTGGCAATAGGTGGTAACGTCCAGTAATACGCTGCGCAAGTTGACGAAGCTGCGTAGTTCGCAGTTTCTGTTGCAGCTCTGGCTGACCGATAAGAAGCACTTTAAGCAGCTTACGGTCGTCCGTTTCTAAATTTGTGAGTAGGCGAAGCTGCTCGAGCACTTCCGCCGATAAATGCTGCGCTTCATCAATAACCACCAATGTGTTAATACCCTGCTGCTCATTGTGCTGCAAGTACTGGTAGATGGCTTGGCTTAGCTGTTTGAGAGAAGCTTGCGGGGGATAATCGATGGAAAACTCATCGCAAATGGCTTCAAGAAGATCTTGGCTGGAAAAGGTTGGGTTAAGGATCAGTCCCGACGCGGTTTTATCATCTAACGACGCCAGCATGGCTTTCGCCACGGTGGTTTTTCCGGTACCGACCTCGCCCGTAAGCATGGCAAAGCCACCACCTTGACCAAGGCCGGCTTGCAAATGTTGCATCGCTTCACGGTGGCGCTGGCTCAAAAACAGGTAGCGTGAGCTGGGTACAATCGAGAACGGCACTTCTCGAAAGCCAAAATAATCCTTATACATGGGTTAACCTTACAATATCAGTCAAAGCAAAGTACCATTGGCGCACAGGAATGCCAACGGTAAGTAGTAAAAAGGGGAGCCAATTTGCAAGTCTATCTTGTTGGGGGCGCAGTACGCGACCAGTTGCTTAACATTGAAGTCTATGACAAAGATTGGGTCGTAGTCGGCGCCACACCTGAGCAAATGTTGGCGAAAGGCTTCCAAACGGTTGGTAAAGAGTTTCCGGTATTTCTCCATCCAAAGACCAAACAGGAGCACGCTCTGGCACGTACCGAGCGTAAGTCTGGCAACGGTTACACGGGGTTTGAATGCTTCTCATCGCCCGACGTAACGCTAGAGCAAGACCTGATGCGCCGCGATCTCACCATCAATGCTATCGCTCAAGATGATAAGGGTAAACTTATCGACCCCTATCATGGCCTAGCGATTTAGAGCAACGAATATTAAGGCACGTCTCTCCTGCATTTAGTGAAGATCCGTTGCGTGTATTACGCGTTGCACGATTCGCTGCCAAACTGGCGCACCTTGGTTTTCACGTCGCGCCTGAGACTATGGCGCTAATGCAAGATATGGTTAAACAAGGTGAGCTGGAATTCCTAACCGCCGAACGCGTTTGGCAAGAATGGCATAAGTCTCTCACCACTTCCTCTCCAGAGGTTTTTCTCGACATATTACGCCAATGCGGCGCACTCAAGGTGGTACTTCCAGAGCTAGACGCGCTGTTTGGCGTACCGCAACCAGAGCAGTGGCACCCAGAAATTGACACCGGCATTCACACCCTAATGGTGGCCAAGCAAGCAGCCGAGCTGAGTGAACTAACAACGGTTCGATTCGCCGCTCAAGTGCATGACTTAGGTAAAGCACTGACCCCAAAAGAAGAATGGCCGAGCCACAAGCTACATACCCATACAGGCCAGAAAGTAATTAAGGCGCTTTGCGCGAGAGTACGAGTTCCCAATGACTATCGCGATTTGGCGCTAGCGGTCTGTGCCCAGCACTCCAATGTCCATCGAGCCTTTGAACTCAAACCAAGTACGTTCGTGAAGATCTTTGCCAAGCTGGATGTTTGGCGAAAGCCAGAAAAACTCGAACAAGTACTACTGTGCTGCCAAGCGGATCATCAGGGAAGAAAAGGGTTAGAGAATGAAGCCTACCCACAGGCAGAGCGCTTTAGACTTGTCTACCAAGCCGCTATCAATGTGGATGTGCAATCCATTATTAGCGATGGGTTTAAAGGCAAGGCGATAAAAGAAGAGCTCGACAGACGCCGAGCCCTGGCAATAGAGCAGACTCTAGCTCATCAGCAAGAAAGCAAATAGGCCAAAACCTAGAATCAATCGATAAATCACAAACGGTGTCATGCCCATGCGTGAAATCAGCTTCAGGAAGAAGTGAATACAGATGTAGGCACTTACAAATGACACCGCAATACCAGTTAGCAAGAAGCCAACATGGATAGCTCAGTGCCCGTCACTAGCTTAAGGCCAAGGTACGCACCCGCCAGCGTGATAATTGGGATTGACATCAAGAATGAAAAACGCGCTGCCGCTTCACGGGTAAAGCCAAGGTAAAGCGCTGCGGTGATGGTCGCGCCAGAACGTGACGTACCTGGAATGATCGCCATCGCTTGTGCCAAACCAATAAACAAGGCTTTTTTCCAGCCCGCTTGATACTCATCGTCCGCAAGCTTGGCGTTTTTATCTACCCACCATAGCAATAGGCCGAATACGATCGTCGTGGTCGCAATTACGTAAGCACTGCGCAAGTATAGCTCAATGATGTCCTTCATCAGCAAACCAAAGATACAGGCAGGAATCGTTGCTAGCACGATCATCCACGCAACTTGGCTTCTTTGCTGCGCTCACCCTTAAATATAGAACCAAACAGAGCACTAAATAGAGTCACGACTTCCTTACGGAAATAGATAACCACGGCAGCCAAAGTGCCCACGTGTACGGCAACATCAAAGGCTAACCCTTGGTCTTCCCAGCCTAAGATGGCGGAAGGCAAAATCAAGTGAGCCGAACTCGAGATAGGCAAGAATTCGGTAAACCCTTGCACCAGTGCCAAAATAAAGGCTTCAAAATAACTCATTGTTAACTACTACCAACTAAAATTGAAAATCGATTTTTTCAGTGAGCCCACATCAGACATGGTCTCTAAAATCTGTTTTATGGTTCGCCCGTCTTGAGGAATCACCAGTTGCGGGTCAAGATCATACAGAGGCTGTGTGACAAAGGAATATTTAAATATGTCTTCGCGAGGTAACAGCGGTTTTTTTTGTGAAATTTCTTTTCCATACAACAAGATATCAAGATCAAGCGTGCGATCTTGAAACTTTGCCGCATCAGCAGCGCGTCCCCACTTCACTTCAATACTTTTTAACGCTGAAGACAATTCATCAAGAGCAAGCTCGGTATCGAGTCTTACGACCATGTTAAAGAATTCATTGCCCTCAAAGCCAAAAGAGTCACATGCGTACACAGGTGACAACGCCAAGTTCATTCCAATAGCGTTTAACTCTTGGTATGCAGCTTTGATATGCTTCTCGCGCTCCACATTGGTACCAATGCCAATGTAGGTGGTGATCATGCCTGACCTCGTTCAATCACTACACCAACACTTTTCGCTTGAGGCACCGCACCAGGTTTCGCCAGACGGATTTTGACCCAAGGTACATTGAATTGCTTTTGGATAATGGCAGCGACTTCTTCCGCTACGCGCTCAACCAACAAAAACCGGTCATTTTCAATATGATTCAGCACCGCTTCGCTCACTTTGGAGTAATCTAAAGCATCGGCAACATCATCGCTTTTGCCTGCTGGCGCATTGTCGTGTGCCATCTCAATATCAAGAATAAGCTTTTGTTTAATCTCTTGTTCCCAGTCATACACCCCAATGGTGGTGATCACTTCGAGCTGCTCAATGAATACTTTATCCAATGCCATGATTTGTCCTTTGATTAGAGGTCGGATACCCATTTGTCGGGAAAAAACGTACTATTTTCGTTATGATATCAGTCCCTATGGATAATTTCTTGCGAAAAGGACACCCATGACACTAATAGCACTTGCTATGATCATCGCAGCATACTTACTCGGCTCAGTGTCGAGCGCCGTGTTGATCTGTCGTCTACTGCGGCTGCCCGATCCAAGAACGGTCGGCTCCAACAATCCGGGCGCGACCAATGTCCTGCGCACCGGCGGTAAAGGCGCAGCCGTCGCTGTTTTACTGTGCGACATGCTCAAGGGCACCATTCCTGTTTGGACGGGTTACTACATGGGAATTGATGCTGTGGTACTTGGTGTCATTGCCATTGCTGCTTGTCTTGGGCATATGTACCCACTGTTTTTTCACTTCAAAGGTGGTAAAGGAGTGGCAACAGCACTTGGCGCTATTGCTCCGATAGGCTGGGATCTCACCGGTCTCATTACCGGCACCTGGCTCCTGGTTGCGGTGTTATTTCGCTACTCTTCCCTTGCGGCTATTGTGACGGTGCTGATGGCGCCAGTTTATACTTGGATGGCGCGCCCGCTATTCACCTTACCTGTAGCGATGCTAAGTTGTCTTATCCTGCTCAGGCATCATCAGAATATTCGCAGATTGGTAGAAGGCACTGAGCCTAAGCTAGGTAAGAAGAAAACCTCGTAGCGTTCCACTTTCAAAAAAGAGCAGCTTGTGGCTGCTCTTTTAGTATTCGTAGATAACCACTAGGCATGCTGCGATAAAAACTCACTCAACATAGCCGTCACGTAGTCGGGTTGCTCTAGATTGCTGATGTGCCTGCTGAAGGGATCACATTGATCGTACTGCCCGTGATCAGATCATTCATCAAGTATGACTCAAGCACTGGGCGGGGTTTATCCTCAGCACCGACTGCGATCAATGTCGGCAATGCAAACTTTTCAATGTCATCACACAAATCTCGGCGACCAAATACCATACGACCGATCCGAGCCACTTGCTCTGCTTGCTCACCAGATAGAGCGGCCAGTTTAGCTTCAAAGCTCGAGACAAGTTCTGAATTATCCTGCTTAGCATTGTTGGCGAAGAACAGAGGAACCACCGCTTCTACAATTGGAGCGGGTACCATTTTAAGCTCAGCAATCGTCGCCAGCATTGAGAAGTATTTGGCGTGCGCTACTTCTGGCTCTAGACCAACAAACGTATCCATCAGCACCAAACTTTTGACTCGTGTCGGTGCTAATGCTGTGAGCTCTGAGCCCCACATACCACCAACCGATAGGCCAACAATTGAGAAGGTTTCAATACCGAGATCATCCATCAAAGCAAGCAGGTGCTTTGCATAGTCCGTAAGATTACTCATTGACGCAGGTGCCGCTTGCGACTCTCCGTGAGCCCATAAATCAGGAACAATGCAGCGATAGTGCTGGCTAAGCGCATCGATTTGCGGCTGCCACATTTGACTGTCCCACAAATAACTGTGACCAAACAGAATGACCGGGCCTTCACCGACATCCTGGTACGCCATTTCTTGTCCATCTATCGTAAATTGCTTCATGTCGCTCTATTCCCTAATCCATAATAACCAATACGTTGTTCATCCAGACTCTAGCATGGCCTGTCAGTCACCGACTTTAGGAGTTTTGTGGAAAATTGTCATTAAAAAAGGCCACTTGCGTGACCTTCATATTTAGCCTTTGATCGGGCTTAGCTGGTCAATCGGCCAGCGAGGTGTCGCCTCTACCGAAAGCTCAGCGGCCTCACCATTTTTCAAACGCTGCATACCTGCATAGGCAATCATTGCGCCATTGTCAGTACAGAACTCGGTGCGTGGGTAGTAGACTTCACCGCCCATTTTATTGGCTAACGCTTCCAGCTCTTTACGCAAGAAGCGGTTTGCACTCACGCCACCAGCAATCACGATGCGCTTCATGCCTGTTTGCTGAAGTGCACGCTTACATTTGATCGCTAACGTCTCACATACCGCTTCTTGGAATGCATAAGCGATATCAGCACGAGTTTGCTCGCTATCATCGTTTGCTGCAATGGTATTTGCAGCAAACGTTTTAAGGCCAGAGAAACTCATATCTAGACCAGGGCGATCCGTCATAGGACGCGGGAACTTAAAGCGTCCTGGGGTGCCTTTATCTGCAAGCTTAGACAACAGCGGACCGCCTGGGTAATCCAGCCCCATCAGTTTTGCCGTTTTATCAAACGCTTCACCTGCTGCATCATCAATAGACTCACCAAGGATCTGATACTCACCGATACCTTTTACTTCAACGATCATACTGTGGCCACCGGACACCAACAGCGCCACAAATGGGAATGGCGGCGGGTTGTCTTCAAGCATAGGCGCTAGAAGATGGCCTTCCATATGGTGAACCGGTACCGCTGGTACGCCCCAAGCGTAAGCGATACTTCGGCCGATCGTTGTCCCCACTAATAGTGCTCCAACCAAACCCGGACCTGCAGTATACGCCACGCCGTCGATGTCTTTTGGTGTAAGATCCGCGTCTGCGAGTGCTTTTTTGATCAATGGGATCGTTTTTTTCACGTGATCGCGTGATGCCAATTCAGGAACCACACCGCCGTAATCCGCGTGCAGTTTTACCTGGCTATACAGTTGATGAGACAGCAGTCCTTTCTCATCGTCATAGATTGCGATGCCAGTTTCATCACAAGAGGTTTCAATACCTAGAATGCGCATATTGTTCTCGACTTATTTCGAAATTGGCGCAATATTACCGCGTCATGGGCTCGCAAACAAATTTTGTACAAGAGATAGGCGACAAAGTACTTTACAAAGCCCTAGGGATCGGATTAAAATTCCGCACCATTTTTGATCTAGCTGGTTTTACGCTTAGAACAAAGGGCTCAAGCATGAACTCTTAGTACTAACCAAAAAGCGCCAGCATTAATGAACAGTTAACCCCTGAGGTGAAAGGCATATGCCAGTAGTTAAAGTACGTGAAAACGAACCGTTCGACGTTGCACTACGTCGTTTCAAGCGCTCTTGCGAAAAAGCAGGTATCCTTTCTGAAGTGCGTCGTCGTGAGCACTATGAAAAACCAACTACAGTTCGCAAACGCGCTAAAGCAGCAGCTCAAAAGCGTCACGCTAAGAAGCTAGCTCGCGAAAACGCTCGTCGCGTTCGCCTGTACTAATAACTAGGTCCAGATAGGATTTTAGTTATGGCTCTGATTGATAAACTCAAAGAAGAGCAAAAATTAGCGATGAAAGCCAAGGACAAATTGCGCCTTGGTACTATTCGTTTAGCCTTAGCAGCCATCAAGCAACGTGAAGTCGACGAACAGATTACTCTGGGCGAAGACGACATTCTTGCTGTGCTGACTAAAATGGTTAAACAGCGTCGCGACTCTGTAACGCAGTTTGAAGCAGCGGGTCGTCAAGACCTTGCTGAAGCTGAGCAAGCTGAAATTGCCGTACTTGAGGACTTTATGCCTCAACCACTGACCGATGATGAAGTTGCAGCACTAATCGATAGTGCCATTACCGAATCTGGTGCAGCGGGCATGCAAGACATGGGTAAGGTAATGGGCGTGCTTAAGCCGCAAATTCAAGGCCGTGCAGATATGGGTAAGGCTAGTGGTCTAGTTCGCACTAAACTCGCTTAACCGCCCAATCAAATTGCAGCAAGCCGTGCTATCCTTTGGAACGCACGGCTTGTTTGTATCTCTTTCTTGTAAAAAGGTTTTATGGCAGGAATAATCCCTCGTAGCTTCATTGATGACCTTCTCGCTCGGCTTGATATTGTCGACGTCATTGACACGCGCGTAAAACTTAAAAAACAAGGCAAGAACTACGGTGCTTGCTGCCCTTTCCACAACGAAAAGACCCCTTCTTTCAGCGTCAGCCAAGAGAAACAGTTCTACCATTGCTTTGGCTGTGGTGTGCATGGCAATGCCATCGACTTTCTCATGGAGTACGAACGTCTCGAGTTCGTAGAAGCGATTGAAGAGCTGGCATCATCGTTAGGCTTAGATGTTCCTAGAGAGCAGCGCAGTGGACAACCGGGTAACTTCTCCAAAGGGCCTACCGCCAATAGCGAACAAAAACGATCTTTGTATGATCTTATGGGAACGATCGGCCAGTATTATCGCGATCAACTTAAAGTTTCCACCAACAAAGTCGCTATAGAGTATCTGAAAGGCCGCGGGCTCTCTGGAGAGATTGTCCAAAAGTTTGGTATTGGCTACGTCGCTGACGAATGGGACAGTGTTCGTAAGAATTTTGGTCAGCAAAAAGCCACGCAAGACATGTTGGTGTCTGGCGGTATGCTGATCGAAAACGACAAGGGTAATCGTTATGACCGTTTCCGCGGTCGTATCATGTTCCCAATCCGTGACCGACGCGGACGAGTGATTGGTTTTGGTGGGCGCGTTTTGGGCGATGGCACACCAAAGTACTTAAACTCACCAGAAACACCGATCTTTCATAAAGGCAAAGAGCTTTATGGACTGTATGAGGTACTACAAGCTTATCGCGAGCCACCTCAGGTCTTAGTCGTTGAAGGCTATATGGATGTGGTCGCTCTAGCGCAGTATGGCGTGGATTATTCTGTCGCCTCACTTGGAACATCGACCACAGGCGATCACCTTCAAGTTCTGTTTCGCCAAACCAGCACCGTCGTGTGTTGTTACGATGGCGACCGAGCAGGTCGTGATGCGGCTTGGCGTGCAATGGAAAATGCCCTGCCCTATCTTAATGATGGTAGGCAATTAAAGTTCATGTTCCTACCCGATGGTGAGGATCCTGACTCATTCATTCGCCAAAATGGCAAAGACGCGTTTGAAACAGAAGTACAAAATGCGATGCCTCTGTCAGAGTTTATGTTCTCCTCGCTGATGCAGCAGGTCGATACACGAACCAAAGAGGGCATGGCAAAACTCAGCACGTTAGCGGTGCCACTTATCGACAAAGTGCCTGGCGGCACATTGCGACTATACTTGAGGGAGTTGCTCGGCCGTAAGTTGGGCTTGGTTGATGAAAGGCAGCTTCAACAGCTAATTGACAAGCAAGGCCAGCAAGAAACGCGAGCTCAGCCTCATAAAGAAATCAAACGCACACCAATGCGTGAAGTCATCGCTCTACTTTTGCAAAATCCGAGCTATGCTGAAATGGTACCGGATCTGTCCACAGTGAGAGACTTGTCACTGCCAGGGCTTAATTTATTTGTGGAAGTGGTTGATAAATGTCAAGCACATCCCCATATGTCTACAGGCCAGCTATTAGAACAATGGCGTGGAAGTAGTAATGAGGCACTTCTGTCTCGTCTCGCAAGTTGGGTCATTCCACTTGACGATGACAACCAAGAAGACGTATTTATCGATTCATTGGACAAAATATTGTCCCAATGTATTGAAAAGCAAATTGAAAACCTGCAGGCCAAAGAAAGAAGTGTCGGCTTATCAGTCGAAGAAAAACGGGAGCTGCTAGCCTTAATGCTAGACTTAAAAGCGTAACCCAATTCAGTTAGTCAGCAACGAATAAATTTGTTAATATTAGTGGTTTGCATTTCGCATACTAAAATTCCTTCACCAGATCTTAAGTTGGATATCGTCTATGGACCAAAATCCGCAGTCACAGCTGAAGCAACTTGTCATAAAGGGCAAGGAACAAGGCTATCTGACCTACGCAGAAGTAAATGACCACCTACCTGAGGAAATCGTCGATTCCGAACAGGTAGAAGATATTATTCAGATGATTAATGACATGGGTATTAAGGTAGTAGAGACTGCTCCTGATGCTGATGACCTAGCACTGAATGATGACAACAACATCACTGATGAAGATGCAGCCGAAGCCGCTGCAGCTGCACTTTCAAGCGTTGAGAGTGAAATCGGTCGTACTACTGACCCAGTTCGCATGTACATGCGTGAAATGGGTACCGTTGAGCTATTGACTCGCGAAGGCGAGATTGACATTGCAAAACGCATTGAAGATGGTATCAACCAAGTTCAAAGCTCAGTGGCCGAGTACCCAGGTACTATTCCTTATATTCTTGAACAGTTTGACAAAGTACAAGCGGAAGAACTTCGCCTAACAGACGTTATCAACGGCTTTGTTGATCCAAACGAAGACGAAACAGCGGCACCTACTGCTACGCACATCGGTTCTGAACTGTCTGAAGCTGATCTCGAAGACGAAGACGAAGAAGATGCAGACAGTGACGAAGATTCAGAGGACGAGGAAGAGGAAGATACAGGCATCGATCCTGAGCTTGCTCTAGAAAAGTTCACTGCGCTTCGTAACACATACCAAGATCTGCAACTGGCTGTGAACGAGTTTGGTTACGACAGCCCACAAGTAGCGAAGTCTCACGAACTTGTTCAAGAAGTATTCCGTGAATTCCGTCTAACGCCGAAGCAGTTCGATCACCTAGTGAACGAATTGCGCACGTCGATGGATCGCGTACGTACTCAAGAGCGCCTGATCATGCGTCAAGCGGTTGAGTACGGCAAAATGCCGAAGAAATCATTCATTGCCCTATTTACTGGCAACGAATCAAGCGAAGCATGGCTTGACGAAGTATTGGCATCAGACAAGCCATACGCAGACAAGATCAAGCGCTACGAAGATGACATCCGCCGCTCTATCCAGAAGCTGAACATCATCGAAGAAGAAACCTCGCTTTCGGTACAAAACATCAAAGACATCAGCCGTCGTATGTCTATCGGTGAAGCAAAAGCTCGCCGTGCGAAAAAAGAGATGGTTGAAGCAAACTTACGTCTAGTAATCTCTATCGCGAAGAAGTACACCAACCGTGGTCTACAGTTCTTGGATCTTATCCAGGAAGGTAACATCGGTCTGATGAAAGCGGTAGACAAGTTCGAATACCGTCGTGGTTACAAGTTCTCGACTTACGCAACTTGGTGGATCCGTCAGGCTATCACGCGTTCTATCGCTGACCAAGCTCGTACGATCCGTATCCCAGTGCACATGATCGAGACTATCAACAAGCTAAACCGTATCTCTCGTCAAATGCTTCAAGAAATGGGTCGTGAGCCACTTCCAGAAGAATTGGCAGAGCGTATGCAAATGCCTGAAGATAAGATCCGTAAAGTACTAAAAATCGCCAAAGAGCCAATCTCTATGGAGACACCAATCGGTGACGACGAAGATTCGCATCTAGGTGATTTTATCGAGGATACCACTCTAGAACTGCCTGTAGACTCAGCAACAATGACAAGTCTACGCGTAGCAACGAAAGACGTTCTAGCTGGTCTAACGCCTCGTGAAGCGAAAGTACTACGTATGCGCTTTGGTATTGATATGAACACTGACCACACTCTAGAAGAAGTGGGTAAGCAGTTCGACGTAACGCGTGAGCGTATCCGTCAGATCGAAGCAAAAGCCCTACGTAAGCTACGTCACCCAAGCCGCTCAGAAACATTGCGCAGCTTCCTTGACGAGTAATCGCATCAAGCTTTAGCAAAAAGGTGAGCACTAGCTCACCTTTTTTGTATCTACCGGGTTTAAGTGACTAAAAAGCAAGCGCAATTAGCCTACACTGCATCTAGACACTTGCGCAGCCTTCCCCTATAATCATCCACCTATTGGCCCCTTAGCTCAGTGGTTAGAGCAGTCGACTCATAATCGATTGGTCCGCAGTTCAAGTCTGCGAGGGGCCACCATACTCCATAAGGCTTGAGAGCATTTTATTCTCAAGCCTTTTTTGTTGCAAGCTACCCATAGACTACCTTGTTCACCACTTACCGCTTTTCTCATCAATCAATTGGTTTATTTTGTTCATTTTATTTCCTTGAGGATTACATCTACTACCCCACATTACGTTGCAGAACGTAAGCAAGATATGTGAACTCAGTTCATAAAAAACATACTGCAACGACAAGGAGTTCGGTAACCTCGCGTTCAATTCTGTGTAATGTCTCGCAGAAACTTCTCACTGATAAATCATTGACTCGTTATAACAATGCCAGAGTAAAAGCCCAACACTGTCCCATTCCTTCTCAAAAAGAGCTAAATCCCTCGATGAAGACAGCGAGCGGTAAGTATCCGATATCGGTGAGATATTTCGTGAGCTGCAGCTCAAAGCAGCACTCATCTCTAGCAACAGACCGTTGGTTCAGCGCACTCTATGGTATGGCGCTTACGACAAAGCCCTCCCCAAGTGGGAGGCTTTTTTGGTCCCAGCCAGAAAGATAGCTCGACTCTTCCGCCATTATTAAGGCATAACTCTACCCCTTACCAGTTAGCCCAAAGGGGCTCAATACCTTCCAGACATAGACATAAGGATGACCAATGAAAAAGCAAAGCGTGTTGGCAATATCACCAACACCACATCAACAGCTATACCAGCAACAAGTGAGTAACCAAAGGAGAGCGATAGGACTTCGTCTAATTTCGCAAGAAATTAGACGAAGTCACCCAACAGTGGATCTGGCCTGTGTTAAAGGGGGGACAGCGCAATACCACTACAGAAGTTTTTGAAAGTTTAAGCCGCTATCGGCGACAGAGTCAGGCAGTAAGCTCATTAATTGAGTGGCGTTACTGCTCCATTTGCCAACTCCGTGCATAGCAAAGGCCACCGATTAACACCCATAGCATACATCGAGGTAGAGGATGCAACAAGCCCCACCGACTTCAGATAGGAAGGAGCACTTTTGTCATAGACGTCATCATTTATCGACACAGGCTTTGCCTGCGCCAACATGCTATGCACAACACTATGACGAGGGACAACTGACAACCATGAAATACAACGGACATAGCCCAAAGGGGCTCAGAGACTTTACCAAGGCCAACTATAACTTAGGCTCGAAAGACATGACCAAAGCCTTGAACAATGCCAGCCTCGAAGAGCAAGGCGGGATAAAATCAAACACGCATAAAACACGACTGCCGAGTTTGAAGCTGTTTGGTGAGTTCCTGAAAAGCGAAACAACCGTCAAACGCCTAAATCACATTTAGCGCTGCCATGTGCTTGCATTCGGTGAATACTTGAGAGAATCCTATGAAGTTGACCAGACCACGTCAGCAAGCACCGCAAGAGACTATCTCAGCCACGTGAATCATGTACTGGCTCAAGCCAGAGGCGATGAGAAGCTTGTCGTTAACGCCACAAAAGATCTCCAATTTGCACCAAAGACTGGCATAGCGTTGCGCGATGGCTCTATATCTAAAGCGCAGCACCACCGTATCATCACTCAAGCAAGTGAACCTGTTTCCCTAATAGCCCAACTACAACGCACATGGGGATTACGATTCAGAGAAGCGGCGCTGCTTGATGCGCGTAAGGCTTTAAAGCTTTTGGATACCTATGAACTAATCGACGTGAAACGTGGCACAAAAGGCGGTCAGCCTCGATGGGTGGCCCTTGAATCAGAACAACAAAGACAAGTATTAGAGAAGATTGCGGAGCTTCAACAGCACAAAGATCACGATAGCCTAATACCTCAAGGTCAGAGTCTGAAAGCCTTTCAAACTAAGGCTTGGCGCGAGGTTCAAGCGATAAAACCCACCTATTTGAGTCACGGTGAAAGGAAAACTTATGCCTGTGATTACTATGAAAGACACTTAGGCGTTCCCTGCCCTGTGCGGAGTGCTATCGCCCACGGAAATGCCCATCATCAGTTTATCGCTATCAGTTTGGGTATCACGTTATCAGAAGCCAGAGAGCGCGATAAAGCTATTAGGTTGCAGTTATCCAAATGCCTTGGGCACCATCGAGAGTGCATTACTAATGCGTACCTAGGGTGACAAGATGAACCGTAACACTCACAAGCAAATCATGACGGTGATGGCCTCTTACAGCAAGAAGGGAATCCCTTTTCGAAGAAAGCAGATCAAGCGATTTTTGGCGATTTTTGATGACATTTTTGCCCACGAGCCGACGCTAGGTGAACGACTACACTCAGTTGGTCGCAGGCAAATTATTGGTTACTGGGAACGCACCAAGCACGAGAGTTCTTTGGTTAGGAAAGAGAAATGTCAGATTCTTATTAGATTTTACACTACTGCACAGCTTGACGTAAAAGTCCCACACCCACGCTCCTTTAGATAGAATCTGTTAACCTTTTGGTCTAGTTTATCGGAACTCTGTATAGCCTCTCGGCTGCGATATCATCAACCTCCCTAAAAACTACGTCCTTATCATTGTGTAGTGGGTAAGTAAATTTGGCCAACAGGCTAGAGGTTTTAAGATACCTCAGGGTAATCCGTAAAAACCAGTTTAGCAAAGTCACTGGCACATTTGCCCCAAACCTTCTCAGAACCTGTAAACGGAACACCTGAGCAGTACAATTTGACTTGCTGTTGCTTTGCTTAAACGTTTTTTTAGGTTCATGTAACCACATGAGCTTTTCTGATTCAGAAAACATAGAACTTCCTTCACTTTGGACTAGTTGTATAATATCACTCGTATAATTTTTGAGGCAACACAACGCATGCAAAGCTATTGCATGTAAGCTTATAATATAACAAGCAATTTAAGAGGGATTCACAACGATTGGCATTTTTGCTTTTACTTCAAGTTTAGTGTATCTGGCACAATGCTTTAGGTTGGGTGGCGGCGTTGTTCACCCCTTAATTGGGCGTTATGTGTCATCATACCAAGTTTATTCCTCGTCAGGACGATTGTCGTTCCATTCCTCGCATTCAATTCTCTTGGGGCAGCAAGAGCAATCATGGGGATTACATTCATCACAAACATCAAATAGTAAGCATTCGGCTTCCGTGTAGAACATTAACCATAGGTTTTCGGATTGATATTTAGCGCATTTTTCACATATGCGATCGTAACCATCATTACCTTTCCT
Source organism: Vibrio maritimus (assembly GCA_000755425.1). Taxonomy (GTDB): domain Bacteria; phylum Pseudomonadota; class Gammaproteobacteria; order Enterobacterales; family Vibrionaceae; genus Vibrio; species Vibrio maritimus_A. The sequence continues at coordinate 145,733 of BBMT01000002.1, read as the reverse complement.
AGCTTCGTCTAAGTGCCTCTCCAACTCTTTGCGCTTTTGACGTTCATCTAAGTATTTAAGACCACCTAAAATGGCCAAGGATTCGAGCAACGGCATCTTTTAATCTCTCGGATAGTTAAAAAGTCTTTGGTAGGTTATCTTGTCTTTATTTCTTGCTCAAAGTAGATGCTATCGTGGTAATTAATAGATAGCCGGGTAATGCATAACAAGGCGCTCAAGCGGATTACTAACGTTTGGCGATTTGGACATGATTTTGCTCAGTGTTTACGGTTTCAATTTGTAGCTTTGTGGTCGTTAACAACCGCTTAGCTTGACGTTAGCTGGTATTTAAAGAAACCAAGGGCTCAAGTGTTCATGAATGCGTGGCTCTAGCTTCACGCCTGATAGTCCTTAGTTACAAACTATCTCGCCAGTGGCACTTTTCGACAAGTAATTGAATGAACCAAAACCAGTATACTAGAGTGGTGTTTTTGTTTAGTTCTTTGGTGTTGTTTCTCTGGTGTTGAAACGACACCATATCTATATCAGTTTCGTGAATTGAGCTGTCAGGTTTGTCTAAAGCATTCTTTACCAAGCAAGTTTCATCAATTGTGTTTTGGTTGGCTAGCTGTCCAGTGGACATTTTTATTCGAAACCAATAATGCAATTCAAGTTGGCACTTTGGCGAGCAACGCAGCTTCTTCGTTGCTGCTAACAAACTGCTTAAGACGGACTATCAACGCTAGGCAGTTTTGGTTTTAGTCTGGTACATTGTTTACGGTGGCTAGTTTAAGTATCGTGGTTTGCGTTGCTAGCCAATTAGCAGGGTGTTACTTTTCCATACTTGGACTAATTCCTTACACTCTAATTTAGTAATGTAACTGACTCTGTTTTGACGCAAACCTTGCTGGGCGGGTAGCAAAAGAGGCTGATGATCAGCCTCTAGTTTTTGGAGTGTACAACGGAGTTTATGTTCAATTGTACTAATTCAGAGCAGAACTAACTCTTTACTTTTGATCGAGCAAAAGTTAGACCGTTGCCACGGTCAAACCTATGCGAGTCCTCCAACTTAGCTGGGGTTTACCAAGGTTTAATTGCAATGACTCTTATCTTTCCCACCTCGAATTAACACTTTTTTATTACTCTCCAACACTCCATATTCTGAACATACTTTATCAAGCAATTCCTTATGTTTATTTTTCTTTAGCTTCATCCATTTAGAATCATAAATAATATATTTCCCATTGTATGACATAACACATTCATAATAGTCAGTTAAGTACATACTATTTATCAACTTATTATAATTAACCCTTTGTATATAATGAGCACTAAAAAATTCGCACTCGAATGGGTATCCAAATCTAGAGTAATCAGTCCCATAAGTTAAATACAATAACTTCTCTGAATCATTAATATCTGGTAACTTTTCTAAACTCCAGTTAGATAAACCACTACCCCCTTTAGAATTTCCATGACGATCATATATTTTATTCGGCTCAAAAAATGCCCCACGAATAAAAGCTTCAACGGTAATAAGAACGACTATTATGATATAATGACTAAGTTTAATTTCTCTCGACTTAAAGCATAATAAACACAAAGCTATAAAGTAACCAGATGAGTGGTAAGACCATGACTTGTTTTGCAAACCATCACAGAACATAACTGATAATATAAATACAATAAAACACAGAATCCATTTCTTATCTGTTCTACAGACTAAAAACAATGTGGCAGCTATTATAGCTAGCGGGGAATACAAGTTATTAAAAATAACGTTAAAATCCAAACCAAAAGATAAAAGAATCATTTTGAAAAAGTTTAGCTGTCATTAGATACTGCATTTCATTAGTCGATGAGACTATTAACACAAAAACAAAGAATGACATTAAAATAGGGATAATGAGTTTTTTAGTTGTAACTATGGCATTTTTAGAATCGAAAAAAATAATATACAAGACAGGCAGAAACATAAAAACAGAAACACCCTTAATAAAGAAGATAGCATTCGATACTATAGGTATAAAAAATTTAAGGTTCGGCCTGAACTTATCATAATAACAGACGGATAACACACTAATCATAGCTGCAACTTCATCAGCAGATAATACAGACCACTTATTATTAACCATTACAACTAGAATACCTAAAGCTGCATTAGTTTTGTTTACTTTTCCTTTGGACAGATAAATAATCAATGAAAAGAAACATGCATAATGAATTGCAATTATTGACATCCATGCGTTATTGGAAACGCCAAAGATATTAAAAGGAATTATAGATATCAATGACAAATATAGCTTGTATGTTATTAGCCTAAAGTTCCAACCAAAAATGTCTGGCACAAAAAAACCTTCTCTTAAAGTTTTATACAAGCCTGTAATATGAAATGTCTGATCGCTATGTACCCCCCCCCAAGCTTTAGAAAAATAAACAAAAGAACAACAGGGAAAAATATGGTGATATTATTAATCTTTTTACTAATCATAGTTTTACTTTGTCAAAAATAGTTCGCGGAACACTTTTAATTATCGTCATAATAAAAAACCAAAAAGCTGGTGCATAAGAAAAATTCGATTTCTTTTCGATTCTCTTCTTAATGATTTCAGCCACCTTCTCAGGCTTAGCCCAAAGCGCACCTTTATCAAACTCGACCGTCATCGGTGTATCAACAAAACCTGGCTTGATATCTAACACATGAACACCTGACTTACTCAGCCTCTGCGATAGACCTTGCAAGAAAGTAGAGACCATACCTTTTGCTGCGCCGTAAACGTAATTGGACTGACGACCTCTGTCGCCTGCTACGCTGGTGATAACGGTTATGTTTCCTGATTTTTGTAGCTCCATTAGGTTCGCAATGTGAGTCAGTATCGACACCACACTCACACCATTAGTATTCATTTCTGTAATTGTCTTTAATGAATCGGCGTTGCATTCTTCTTGGATTGGTAAACTACCATGAGCCACTAAAACTACATCCACTTTACCTAACGTGGTAAACGCCTCTTCCATAAGAGCTTTGTGTGATTCAAAGTCATTCGCATCAAAAGGATGCGTATAAACTGCAGATGCGCCTCTGACCATCAAATCATTCTTAATCAGAGAAAGTCTTTCCTCATTTCGAGCAAGCAAATATAAATTCGCTTTCTCTGAGGCGTACAACTTGGCAGCCTCCTCAGCCATTGCTGAGGTTGCACCAATTATCATGATATTTTTCACGTGTTATAACCCAATACGTTGTGATTGAAGAGAGTTATACAGCGCATCTGCGCCATACTCTTCTCTTAGTTTTTTAAACTCTTCCCATTGTGGGTAGCCTGACTTAAACATCTCTTCAGACATACGAACGTCTTTAGAGAGGTACAATCGACCATCATGTTTTCTAACAATCTCATCCAGCGTATCAAGCAATCCAAACAGCTTGTCCGTTAGCTTAAAGTCCAGTGCTAAGGTGTACCCTTCCATCGGGAAAGAGAGTGTATTTTGATTACCCTCTCCAAAAACCTTAAGAACCGCTAAGAAAGAGCCTTGCTTTGATTCGGCTATCGATTCTAAAATTTCCGTTAACCCCTCTTTGCCCGCAGATTTAGGAATGACGAACTGATATTGAGTGAAACCTTGCTTGCCATACATTCGATTCCAGTTATGGACGACATCTAATGGATAGAAGAACGGATCATAGTGAACAATGCTGTTCACTTCTTCACTGAGCTGTTTGTTTGAGTAAGCTGAATTAAAAGCCTGAATGGTGTACTTGTTTAAAAGGAACGATGGCATGTCGAAAGGCATATTCAATAAGCCGTCTTTATGCGTCTTTAGCTCGCCTTTATCTGCATGCTCACCCAACATGAGAAGTGAGCGTCCTAAACTCTTACCTGTCGACAAGCAATCTATCCAAGCAACGGAGTATGTGATGTCTTGATACTCATCAAAAAGGTCTAATACCGTTTCTAGGTTCTTTGCTTTGATAACCTTTTGATTAATGTAAGCACTTTTTATAGGTTTCAATTTAAATGTCGCCTCTGTAATCACCCCCGTTAGCCCCATGCCACCGCACGTTGCATAGAAAAGATCAGCATTTTGCTTTTTTGAACAAATGTACTCTTTATCGGCAATCACCAATTTCAGTGAGGTAACATGATCACAGAACGTCCCCTCAACATGATGGTTTTTACCATGAACATCACTGGCAATGGCGCCACCCACTGTTACGAATTTCGTACCTGGCGTAACCGATAAAAACCACCCTTTAGGGACAAACGTCATTAAAATATTGTCGAGTGAAACACCGGCTTCACAACAAAGTATTCCTGACTCTGCATCAAAGGAGATGAAGTGATTCCAACGGCTGCTCTCAATAACACTGGATGACAGTGCACTATCTCCGTAGCTGCGGCCTAAGCCTCGACCAATCCCAGAAATAGCCTTGTCTGACGTTGATAATTCTCTATTTGAAGCAGGGGTAATGACCTCTGATTCAACAACAGGGTACTTACCCCAACTCGTTATTTTTTTCATTTAACGCTCTACAAACACAAACTTTTTATCTAAATAATACTTCGTCATATAACCGACACTTAAGCCAATGACGGCACCAATGTAGCGCATGGTTTTGGTATCAAACCACACATCAAAGGCATACTCTGTTACCCAAAATATGCACGTCGTTACGACACCCATTCCGCTATACAGGATGAATGTCATGAAATCTTTTGAGGAGGTTTCGGTGGTGTATTGAAAAATGAACTTCTTATCGAGTAAATACTTAACAATTAATCCCAAAGCAGTGCCAACTAACATGCTAAAAAATAATTCGTACTGACTATCGATAAGTGTCGTTGTCACTTCTTGCCCTATTAGATTGACTAGTGTTGCGATAACCGCAAAAAGCACGTAGAAAGCGGCCTTTGACATGAGATACCATTTAATTTCAATAAAACGGTATGATACCATACCCCTCACGACAATGCATGAAACTGAGCTTATACCGATATGTCTATGCCGCCAATTTTGCGTCTAATGCGTCCAAAACAATGGGTCAAAAATGCCTTTGTGCTTGCACCACTCCTCTTTTCTGGACTTTTCACAAGCCCTGAAGCAATACAATCAGCCACCGCTGCTTTTGTGATTTTCTGTTTAGCTTCATCGGCGACTTATGTTCTCAATGACTACAGCGACATTGAGAACGATAAAAAACACCCTGTTAAGTCCAAAACAAGGCCATTAGCATCTGGTGAAGTCAGTAAAGGGGCTGCTCGTCTATTGATGGTTGCGCTATATGCCATCGTTGTTGCCTCTACCTTTTTCTACCCCAAAGTCGTTGTGGTAGTGGTTAGCTACCTTCTCTTGAACGTGGCTTATACTTTTTATTTAAAGCACCAACCGGTTTTAGATATCTTTACCATTGCAACCGGATTTGTACTGCGAGTTCTGGCCGGTGCAGTTTCATTATCGGTTCCACTCTCATCTTGGATGTTCATTACAACGCTCTCTTTGGCTTTATATCTAGCAGCCATCAAGCGTAGACAAGAGTTGGTTAAAAGTGGGGCCTCTGCGCGAGATGTACTAAAAAATTATTCATTGAACCTCATCGATAAATACGCAGAAATGTCAGCAACTTGTGCGATCCTTTTTTACAGCCTATTTGTCATGTCAGACAGACCCGACATGGTCTTCACTATTCCGTTCGTTCTATTTGGGCTTTATCGATACTGGTTCATTGTTGAAATGGAAGACTCTGGTGAATCACCAACAGATGCGTTATTTAACGATCGTATTTTGCAGCTAACTATTGTTGGTTGGGTTGGCGCTTGTATTTATGGCTTAACGGTTTAGAGGGGATTGTTATGGATTTAAGTTACCTCATCACGCCGTTTTTTGCATGGCTGATTACTGGCTGTGCTAAGTTTGCCATCAACACCATCAAATCAAGACGATTAGCCTTTGACTTAATTGGCTATGGCGGCATGCCGAGCAACCATAGCGCTATTGTGAGCAGCGCTACGGCCATTATTACTTTCAAAGAGGGATTGGATAGCCCCGCTTTGGTTGTTGCCTTGGCTCTGGCTTCATTGTCATGCTCGATGCAAACAGCTTAAGGCAACAAATTGGTAAACACGCCAAAGCCATCAACATTATCAACCAAAATACAGATGAAAAAACTCTGAGAGAGCGAATGGGGCATACTCGACTCGAAATTCTCGCAGGCATTATCAGTGGCGTTATATCTGCAGCGATGGTTCATGCTGTTTTCTCTGGTTTCTAAATGACACTCTCCACCTCTAAAACCCTAAGAGCTATCCGTAAATGGTACTTAGGGTTCGCCTTTCTTTTTGTCATCATCATTTGTTGGAAAAACTTTCCAGAAACAAAAGACCTCACTCATCACCTCAGCAAGTTACCGACATCAGTATTTATCATGTCCTTATCACTCGCGATTGGAAGCTATCTTTTTCGAAGCTTGCGATGGTTCAGATATATGAGACTTAAGGAATACAAGGCTTCACTTTCAAAACATACGTTAATCTATTTTTCTGGGTTTTCTTTTACCGCCTCTCCGGGAAAGGTTGGAGAACTAATGAGAGCAACCCATTTATCTCAACTAGGTATACCCTTTAAATTTACTTTTTTCAGTTTTCTCTCTGAACGATTACTCGATGTCATAGCCGTTGCATGTTTGGGCAGTTATTTTTTAGCGACTCATTTCAATGACAGTTTCTTCATTCTTCCCGCTGGACTATTGCTCGCCTGTTTTACTGCCTATCCTTTTCTAGCTTGGGTTAACGGACTAAAAACCCACTTACCTATCGAAGAATTAAAGTCCCAATGGAGTCCTCTCACTCTTAGTAAAAACCTACCTTTATCTTTCTTAGCTTGGCTACTTCAAGGGGTTGTTCTTTATGCGTTGCTTATTTCATTAGGCGTTGAGATAAATTTAATGACCGCTATCAGCATTTATTGCTTAAGCCTACTAATTGGAGCTGCTTCACTTATTCCAAGTGGGATCGGCGTAACAGAGATAGGGATGGTGTGGCTACTCACTCAAATTCAAGTGGATGGTGACATTGCTCTTATCGCATCGATTGTCACAAGGGGATTAACTCTATGGCCAGCAATGATAATAGGATTAGTCAGTGCCATAACGCTTCAACGAGCATCAAAATTCGGGGCTAAATAGGCTGAGGTTTCCTCAATTAAAGAAATGAGTGGAATCGTGAGAAGATGTTCCTCCTGAGAACCACAACTCGGGTAAGTGCTAGGTAGTCAATATGATGAATGTAATGTGAATCTATGTAAGGTGCGTTATACGATGAAGCAGCGGAAGTGGTTAATACGCTGTAGCCAAAATGGCAACGAGAGTCGGAAAGAGATTGAACATTACTCTTTCGTGATCAGCGTACTCTTCGCACTATAGTGGGCATCTAAGTTGACACTTTACGCAACATACGGAACAGGGTAAGCCTGTATATCTCCCTATGGGAAAGCAGCCTGTGAGGGTTGCCGATAGATATGCAGGTAAAGGAGGTTAGAGAAAGCGAATGCCCTTTTGTAATGAAGGGGATACAGGTTTATACCTGGCGCGAAAGCGAGCTGACTTCTAACTGGTCTCCCGTTGCGAGATAGCTTGAAGAACTTTATTAAAGAAGAAAAGCAAATGATGATTTCGAATGAAATTAGTGCGTCTTCTGACAACGAACCGTGGTTTCTTATTCTTTTTCACTGAGTCACCATTGGGGCAGTTTTAAAGCTTTAAGTGTGTATCGCAAAGGTAATTTGGTTACTGGGTGCTTAACGGTGCCTTCGTGGAGGCTTAAGCCGTATGCAGTGAAAATTGCACGTACGGTTCTGAGGAGGGAGGCACCTGGCCACAGGTGCCTCCTATCCGACAAAGATGTGTTTAGAATCACTCAGTTCCCAATACATTGAGCTTTATTTTGTGGCTTCGTAACAATTGTACATGAGAAGCCACACAACGTTGAGAGACAAGATAATCAAGGTGAGATATCGCTCATTGTTTGATAAAATGTATTAGTTCCGACTAGATCTGACACTTCAATTTGAAAAGAAGAGAGTTACCCACTTTGATTAAAGGTGCTGAATCCGTAATCAAAGACAATAAGAGGTAACTCTGATGCTTCATACTAGCAACCCAATCATCAAACACAAAGCTGGCCTTCTCAATCTTGCAGAAGAACTCGGCAATGTATCAAAGCCTGCAAGGTCATGGGCGTATCAAGAGACACTTTCTATCGTTATCAAGAGTTAGTTGAAACTGGTGGTATCGATGCTCTGATTAATCAAAGCCGTAGAACACCAAACCTGAAGAATCGAATCGATAGTGAAACTGAACAAGCCGCTCTCAAGTACGCTATCGACTTCTCTGCACATGGTCAAGTCAGAACAAGCAATGAACTGCGTAAACTTGGTGTGTTTATCTCTCCTAGTGGCGTTCGCTCAATCTGGCTTTGCAATGACCTAGAGAACTTTAAAAAACGCCTTGTTGCTCTGGAGAAACAGGTCGCAGAGAACGGCATCATATTAACGGAAGAGCAAGTCGCAGCCCTTGAGCGCAAAAAGCATGATGATGAGGCGTGTGGTGAGATAGAAACAGCGCACCCAGGTTATCTCGGCTCTCAAGATACGTTCTATGTTGGCAACTTGAAATGTGTTGGGCGCATCTACCAGCAAACCTTCGTTGACACCTATAGCAAGGTCGCCTTCGCTAAGCTCTACACAACCAAAACACCGATCACCGCTGCTGATATATTGAATGATAAGGTTCTACCGTTCTTCGAGGCTCAGGAGCTACCAATGCTCAGAATCTTAACTGACCGAGGAACTGAATACTGCGGTCGAGTCGAGCAGCATGATTATCAGCTCTACTTAGCGATCAACGATATCGACCACACTAAGACCAAAGCCATGTCGCCACAATCAAACGGTATCTGCGAACGCTTCCACAAAACCATATTGAACGAGTTCTACCAAGTGAAGTTCAGAAAGAAACTGTATGGTTCGATCGAAGAGTTACAAAAAGATCTGGACGAATGGATGGACTACTACAACAATCATCGTACTCATCAAGGAAAAATGTGCTGCGGCCGAACGCCAATAGAGATATTAGAGGATGGGAAATCAATCTGGCTGAAAAGAATCTAGCCCAGATATAATCTGACAGGCACCGAGTCGAAAAGTGGGTAACTGTCAGATCAGGTCTGAGTTAGTACAGATAAAACTAACTCTCAAAGGAGTTTACTTTTACTACTTCACTACCAGCAATTGGGACTAAGTCCCAACAGCAGCGTTTTTTGGTGCACATTCAGTTGCTTGACCATCGACAGAATTTGTTCATCCAAACCTTCTGCTTCAGTTTGGTGTAAACGTCCAGCCAGTCTCAGAATAGCTTGTTCCATATGGCTTATATGGCGCTCTAGATATTCTGTAGAGAAGTGAACATAAACTTCTGTGATGTCTCGTGTGTTCTTCTTTACCTTAGGATTGACAAGGCGCTTGATCAAATACGGGCTAAAGTGCTCTGCTACCGCTATAGACACAGAACTTCGTCGTAAGTCATGAAAATTCAGATCTAGTTCAGGCAGCCCACCCATCGCAGAAATCTTCTTGAGATTTTGCACGGTTTTTCTCACCTCACGGATTGGTTTATCACCTGTATCGGCTGGATAGAGAAATGGACAGAGCTTTGAGACGCTATCAAGACGCTTTTGTAAGAGCTCTTTGACATACGGTCCGACTGGCAGATGGAGAGATTCCTTGTTCTTTGTGTGCTCGATGTGCATCACGCCTATCTCTAAGTCTACTTGGCTTCGAGTCAAGCCAAGAACCTCATTGAGTCTGAGACCAGTAAATAACGCTAACTCGATCGCATCCGCGATAGCTAACTCTGTTGAGCGACGACGTGAGTTGGCTCGAAAATCGTCGAGTGTATAGAAAAAGCGGCATATATCACCATCTGCGACCCTAGTTGTCTTTCCGGGAACATCTTTCAACTTGTTATTGCGACTCAGGTTCTTCAACGGATTTTCTTTTACGATCGGCTAATTATCACAATTACGCAAGAATCTATAGCAAGATTGATAATCGCTCTCATCGCTCTAAACCACAAATTCGCCTGACTCGGGCTTAATTTTCTCATCTTATAGGTACTCCCATCGTCTCTGCGCCAGTCGCACTTACCGTCCACAATGCGCTGATAGGAAGAGATGATCTCCTCGGTCGTGATGTCCGAGAGGCGTTTTGAGAGAAGAGTAGGTGTATAGTTGGCGATCGCACGTCGATATTGAAGCAACGTGTGATTCTCAATTGTCCCGGTTTTTGTCTTAGCGTACCAATCCAATGCGTCTTGTAACGTCTTGTCTGAACGTGTTATTTCACGCAATAACAGGTTTGGGTTCTTGCCCTGCCTAAGCGTTTGAGGATGCCCATAAGCCTCGGAACGGATCTGTTCCAACGACATATCACCATACTGACAAATCTTCACGGTCACTGGGGATTTGCCAGACTTCGCTTTCTTGTAAACCTCAAAGGTTTTGTGACCAAATGGGGTCAGTTTCAATGTCAAGCCGCGCACTTGAGTGTCGTAGATTCGTTGAGTTTTGGTCACAGTTCGGTTTGCGATTTCCATTAATCGCTTTTCCGTTAATTTGAGTTTATTGCTTTTTTCCATCTTCCACCTCTGCTAATTGCTGACTACCTCTGAGCTACCTTCGGCAGTGAAAATACATAAACTTGCATGAAGAACTAAGGTTTGATTAAAAACGCTAAACCACTGATAAACAACAGCTACTAGTTGATAAGTGATAAGTCGTGAATATGGATGAAAAGGTATGAAGTGCCTGTAAAAAAACTCATAATCGATTGGTCCGCAGTTCTAGTCTGCGAGGGGCCACAACATTCTAGAAAGGCGCATGGAGAAATCCATGCGCCTTTTTTGCATCTAGTTCATACAATCACTTACTCTCACAGCGCGAAACATGTCTCATTTTATACGTCGTTACACATCTTGCGAGTTTAATGCTTTACTTCTGTTATCAAGCAATGAACACTGCCCTGTATAGAACAAAACAGTAACAACTTAGAGTCAGCACACTATTATGAGTACCACAACGACGAAAAAGTCGAATCCCCTATTTGAGATCCTATTCAACGTATTTATCCCCTCTTTTATTCTGATGAAGTTTAGTGGTGATGAGCATCTAGGTACTGTAATGGCGCTGGTTGTCGCTCTACTGTTTCCTGTGCTCTATGGCGGAATGGATCTGATCCGTAATAAGAAGTTTAACTTTATTGCCGCTCTGGGCTTTGTCAGCGTACTTTTAACCGGTGGTATTGGTCTTCTGGAGTTAGATACTCGTTGGTTGGCGTTTAAAGAAGCGTTGATTCCGGGCTTAATTGGCTTGGCGGTTCTGGGGTCTACATTCACTCGCTATCCAATGATGCAGAAAGTGCTCCTAAACGACACAGTACTCAACCTATCACTGATAAATGAGCGTCTAGAGCAAAATGGCAAGACACAAGCATTTGAACGTTGCCTGATGTCATCGAACTACCTGTTCGCCAGTACCTTCGCATTTTCATCGGCGATGAACTACTTTCTGGCCACCTGGATAGTGACAAGCCCAGCAGGCACTGCGGCGTTTAATGAAGAATTAGGTAAGCTAACCTTATACAGCTACCCTGCTATCGCGATACCTAGCATGCTAATGATGTTTGGTATTTTCTATTATGTATGGCGTCAAATTCGCGCCTTCACCTCACTTGAGACTGAACAGATTTTTCATACTAAATAGTTCTCCTACGAATCACCAAAAAGCCTGAGTGCGTTATGTAGCTCAGGCTTTTTTTGCTCTCTACTATGCTTAAGCAACAAAGCCGAGCACATTCATCTTTCCGGTATAACACTGCATTACTGAATAAAATTAGCGACGAGAAATAAGCATTCAACCTACCAATAATGGCACTTGTTACATCATCGATTTTTGCTATTTACTCCCTATTAGAGACGAAACTTCACCAGTTTGCGATAATCATCACAACAAATCGGCCATCCTAATTTCCGAAGTAAATTAACGAGCCAATTGAGCAAGTGATCCCTATCACCATTTGCACATCCTTACCAAGAAACCCTTAAATAAAACAAACCAAAGCGTTAGCAGGCACTTACAAACAAAACTACATAAAGTCAAATAAGTGATGCAAATCACCGTCCTAACTTGCTTAAAAAGCCGTCAAAAATGCCCACTTTTAACGTTTTTGACGATGGTAATCATTATTTTGACGTTTTTAACGGAGAGCGTAATTGATAAATTGTGCTTTAAGGTGTTTTCTTAGTAACGCCTAAGGCCTACAGGCCACTCTTTAGGAATGATTGAAGAGGTAGGCTTTAGCAAACATGTGAGAGAGAAGCACTTGGTCTCTCTGTGAAACAAAAGCAAATAGTAAGGAATAGCTATGCTTGCGCATATTAAAAAAACAGCACTAGCGACAGCAATTATTGCAACCGCAGTTACAGGTTTTAGCTCTGTAGCGACAGCCGCAGAACGCAGCGAACTCACTATCCACCTAAAGAGTTCAACACCTTTGTACGCAACTTCAACCCATTCTTGGTACAACCTACTTGCACACAACAACCGACTTCCTATACGAGCCGCTTGTTGTCTTTAACGAAATGCACGGCAATGAGCCTGTATTCCGCTTGGCAGAAAACTTCACTATCGCTGACGACCTAATGTCAGTGACCTTTGATATCCGTAAAGGCGTTAAGTGGTCTGATGGCGAAACGTTTGACGCAGACGACGTCATTTTCTCATTCAACCTAGTTCAAGAGAACTCGGCACTTGACCAAAGTGGTATCAACTCTTGGGTATCTAAAGTTGAGAAGCTTAACGATTACCAGGTGAAGTTCTACGCGACTGAAGCAAACTCTAACGTTCCATATGAAATCGTTAAGGTGCCAATCGTGCCTGAGCACGTTTGGAAGGACGTAAAAGAACCAACAACATTCCTAAACGAAAACCCTGTTGGCTCTGGTCCATTCACAGTGATCGACACTTTCACTCCTCAGCTATACGTTCAATGTCGTAACCCGAACTACTGGGATAACGATAATCTAGAAGTCGACTGTCTACGCGTTCCACAAATCGCGAACAACGACCAGTTCCTAGGTAAAGTGGTTAACTCTGAAATGGACTGGACATCGTCATTCATTCCAGATATCGACCGTACTTACGCAGCTGCGTCACCTAACCACCAGTACTGGTATCCACCAGCAGGTACTCAAGCTTTCCTAGTGAACTTTAAGCATAAAGATCCTGTGAAAGCGGAAGCGCTGACTAACGTTGATTTCCGTCGTGCATTCTCTATGGCACTTGACCGTCAAACTATTATCGACATCGCATTCTACGGCGGCGGTACAGTGAACGACTTCGCATCAGGTCTTGGCTATGCATTCCCAACTTGGTCTGACGAAGCGACTCACAATAAATACAAAGGCTTTAACACGTACGACGTTGAAGGTGCTAAGAAACTGCTTGATAAAGCGGGCTTTAAAGACGTAAACGGCGACGGCTTTGTTGATACACCATCTGGTAAATCATTCGAGCTCCTAGTTCAATCGCCAAACGGCTGGACTGACTTTAACAACACAGTTCAACTTGCAGTAGAGCAACTCGCTGAAGCAGGTATTAAAGCGAAAGCACGTACTCCAGACTTCTCTGTGTACAACCAAGCAATGCTAGAAGCCAACTACGACGTAGCGTACACCAACTACTTCCACGGCTCAGATCCACACAAATACTGGAACACAGGTATAACTCTGCGCTTCAGTCAGGTGATGGTATGCCGCGCTTCGCAATGCACTTCTACCAAAATGCAGAGCTAGACAAGCTTCTCAACAGCTTCTACAAAACAGCGAATAAAGGTGAGCAGCTAGAAATCGCTCATGGCATCCAGAAGATTATCGCTCAAGATCAGGTAACAATTCCTGTCATGTCTGGTGCTTACATGTACCAATACAACACAACTCGCTTTGCGCTGGTGGAACGAGCAAAATCCTAAGGGTCGTCCAAACATCTGGGCTGGTATCCCAGAGCGTCTACTTCACGTACTGGACCTAAAACCAGTTAAGTAAGTAAACACAAACTAAAAGCGGTACGTCCGTACCGCTTTCCTCCCCCAAACGTGATTTATAGATACGTGGCGCTCGTCGTCAGGGGGTTACTCGTTTCAAATTTCGAAATGAGGCTACCAGCAAAAAGGAAAAAGCTGGGTAATTAAGGTGTGAGTTATGGGTTATTTTTTAAGACGTTTGTCCTTTTATTTGGTGGCACTTCTTGTTGCAGCCACCATCAACTTTATTATTCCTCGTGCAATGCCGGGCGACCCGGTCACGATGATGTTCGCTAACGCAACAGTACAGGTTACCCCTGAGCGTATTGCAGCAATGAAAGAGCTGCTTGGCTTTGTCGATGGTAACTATTTCGTTCAGTACCTTCATTATATGAAGAACATTCTGAGCTGGGAGCTCGGTACTTCTATCAAGTACTTCCCGCTATCAGTAAACAGCCTGCTGGGCAGCGCATTTGGCTGGTCACTATTCTTGGCGGGTACCGCGGTTATTCTTTCTTTCTCTATTGGTTCGGTACTTGGCATCTTCGCCGCTTGGAAACGTGGTTCTAAGTTCGATACGTTCATCACTCCAGGCATGCTGATTATTCAAGCAATGCCGCAAGTGGTTATCGCTATGATGGCCATGTTCATCTTCGCGATTGGTCTTAAGTGGTTCCCGACAGGCTACGCCTACACCGCAGGCCAGATCCCTGACTGGACAAGTTGGGAATTCATCAAAGATGTGTTGTATCACGCTGTACTACCGCTTATCTGTGCAACTGTGATTCAAATCGGTGGCTTCCTAGTAAACATGCGTAACAACATGATTAACCTACTCAATGAAGACTACATCACCATGGCCAAAGGTAAGGGCCTAAGTGAAAACCGAGTGGTCTTTAACTACGCCGCTCGTAACGCACTACTGCCAAGTGTAACGGCGCTGTCTATGTCTCTTGGTGTGGCTATCGGTGGCCAGTTAATTATCGAAATCATCTTTAACTACCCAGCCTTGGCTCAGTACTACTCAACGCGATTCACGCACGTGATTACCAAGTACTTCAAGGGCAGCTACTCATTATGACTCTGTTTATGCTCTTCTTTAACTTAGCGGCAGACATGCTTTATGTCGTGCTTGATCCTCGTCTACGTAAGGGAGGCAAATAACCATGAAAGGTTTCTTACAGCTTGTATGGCGCAATGGAACAGCCAGACTTGGACTCTCAATCATTGGTTTGTTCGTCTTTGTGGCGGTTGCAGCACCGCTGATTACCAAACACGCCCCAGACAAACGTACTGGTAACTCTCATGAGTACCTGGTGTCATCGTTAAAATGGCTCAGTCTAACCCGGATGGTTGGGTTGCCACCAATCTCGCCGATGATCGCCGTACTCTACTAATGTCGAAAAAAGCCGATCACACACTAGGCACAACCCGTATGGGTCGTGATGTTTGGTCACAGGTTGCTTACGGTGCACGCGTTTCACTTATGGTGGGCTTTGGTGCTGGTCTTACAGTATGTTTTCTAGCAACGGTTATCGGTATTTCTGCTGGCTACTTTGGTGGCCGTGTGGATGAAGTGCTTACTGCTGCGATGAACATCATGCTAGTTATCCCACCATTCCCACTCCTCTTCGTTGTGGCGGCCTTCATCGGTGAAGCAGGACCACTGACTATCGCTCTGGTGATTGGCTGTATGTCATGGGCCTGGGGCGCGAGGGTTATCCGTGCACAAACCCTTTCTCTACGTGAAAAAGAGTTTGTAAAAGCAGCAGAAGTACTGGGTGAGTCACGTCTTCGCATCATCTTTGTTGAGCTACTACCAAACCTTATCTCTATCGTTGGTGCAAGCTTCATCGGTTCGGTGATGTACGCCATCTTGATGGAAGCGACCATCTCATTCCTAGGTATGGGCGATCCAAACACTATCAGCTGGGGCATCATGCTCTACAACGTGCAAACATCATCAGCAATGCTCATTGGCGCCTGGTGGGAAGTACTTGCACCGTGTTTGGCACTGACCTTCTTGGTAACGGGTCTAGCACTGCTTAACTTTGCCGTCGATGAGATCGCTAACCCTCAGCTTCGTTCACACAAAGGTATGAAGCGCTGGAAGAAAATCCAAGCACAAGACAAAAAAGAACGCGAGGTTGAAGTCGCGCCACAAAATGCACTATGGAGCGGAGATCGTTAATCATGTCAGACCCACTAATTTCAATCCGTAACCTTTGTGTTGACTACATTACTGATGCCGGCGATGTCCGCGCTTGTAACAACGTCAGCTTTGATATCGGCAAGGGCGAAGTCTTTGGCCTAGCTGGTGAGTCGGGCTGTGGCAAATCCACCGTTGCTTTCTCTTTGATGCGCCTGCATAAGCCGCCTGCATACATCAGCGGTGGTCAGGTACTGTTTAACGGTGAAGACATTCTTCAATACAGTGACGAACGCATGCAAACGTTCCGTTGGAGTGAGATGTCGATGGTGTTCCAAAGTGCGATGAACGCACTAAACCCTGTACTCACCATGGAAGAGCAGTTCTGCGATGTGATTATGCGTCACACTAACTTAACTCGTCAGCAAGCGGTAAAACGCGCACAAGGTTTGTTAGAAATCGTCGATATTCACCCAAGTCGTTTGAACGATTACCCACACCAATTCTCTGGCGGCATGCGTCAAAGGCTGGTTATCGCGATTGCTCTAGCGCTGAATCCAAAAATGATCATCATGGATGAGCCAACTACGGCACTCGACGTAGTCGTACAGCGCGAGATCTTACAGAAGATCTACGCACTAAAAGAAGAGTTTGGCTTCTCTATCTTGTTCATTACCCACGATATCTCTTTGATGGTCGAGTTCTCCGATCGCATCGGCATCATGTATTCCGGTGAGCTGATTGAAGTCGCACCGTCCAAACAGATCCTAGAGTCGCCATACCACCCTTACACCAAAGGTCTGGGTAGCTCATTCCCACCGCTAACGGGGCCAAAAACCAAGCTAACGGGTATTCCAGGTAACCCATTGAACCTTTTGGAAATACCACAAGGGTGTCGATTCCAAGCGCGCTGCGAACGTGTTCACGAAGCATGTACGCGAGAACCTACTAAGCTGCGTCAAATCGAGCACAACCGTTTTTCTAACTGCCACTTGTACGGTGAACCAATTGCCGTCGCGCAAGAGTTGTCATAACGACCACCAGCGAAATAAGTAAGTACTAACAAGGATTTCTGGAGAACCATTATGAGCAACTTTGGTGAACTACTGATAGAAGGCAACAATGTTGTTAAGGACTTTCCTATCAACAGTAATGCCTATCTCAACCTATGATGCGAGCCATTAACGATGTCTCGTTCAAAATGTACAAAAGCCGCGGCCTTGCCGTGGTTGGCGAGTCGGGTTCAGGTAAATCAACCACCGCTAAGATGATCGCTAAGATGTATGCCCCGAGCGGCGGCGAAATCAAATATCGCGGCCGTGACATTCAAGAGATCAAGTCAAACCGCGATCTGATGCAATACCGCGAAGGCGTGCAAATGGTTTGGCAAGACCCGTTTGGCTCGCTAAACCCAACCCATACTATTTTCCACCACATCGCGCGTCCGCTGCTGATCCACAACAAAGTCAGCAAGGGCAACAAAAAAGAGCTCGAAGAGCGTGTATACAGCCTTCTTGAGCAAGTGGCTTGATTCCGCCAAAAGAGACCGCAGCGAAATACCCA
Source organism: Vibrio maritimus (assembly GCA_000755425.1). Taxonomy (GTDB): domain Bacteria; phylum Pseudomonadota; class Gammaproteobacteria; order Enterobacterales; family Vibrionaceae; genus Vibrio; species Vibrio maritimus_A. The sequence goes on along the minus strand of BBMT01000002.1, from coordinate 127,912 downwards.
CACCAGCTATCTGGCGGTCAGAGACAGCGCGTTAACCTAGCTCGAAACATCGCGGTAGGTGCAGAGGTCGTGCTAGCGGATGAGCCAACATCGATGCTCGACGTATCGATTCGTGCTGGTGTTCTCAACCTGATGGAAGAAATGAAGTTTGAGAAGCAGATGTCGCTGCTCTACATCACCCACGACATTGCAACTGCACGCTACATCGCAGAAGACATTTCAGTGATGTACGTCGGTCATATGGTGGAATGGGGCGATACCGATGAGGTCATTGCTAACCCACAACACCCGTATACCCAGCTTTTGGTTTCAGCTGTACCTGATCCAGCGAAGTCTATTCATACAAAGCTGGCTGGTAACAAAGGTGAAATCCCACTTTGGACACCAGAATCAGTCGGCTGCCCATTTGCTGGTCGCTGTGCACACGCCACCAGCAAATGTCGTGAAGCACTGCCTGGTGTCACTAAGCTGTCTGACAACCACTTTGTCCGTTGTTATTTATACGAAAACTAAACTTTTTGGCTCCCGTTTTGGGAGCCCATCCTTACCGAGAGAGAAGTAATGGAAGAGAACATGCAGCTGCTGACCAACCACATTGGCTACCACGCAAATAGCGAGAAGCGTGCCATTTTAATGGCAGCACTCGCTCAACATGAAGTTGCAAGCGCATTCTTAGTCGATGCGCAAAGTGACGAGATTGTGCTTGAGCTTAATCCTATCGGTGGCTCCAAAGTGGATAATTGGCATATGGGTGTTTTCTTCACCATCGACTTTAGTCAGTGGACAGAGCAAGGCCGCTACTATTTACGTTACCAAAACATCAAATCACAAACGTTTGAAGTGGGCGACACCTCACTTCATAACCGCAGTTTCTCCGACATTATTCACTACTTCAAATCGCAGCGCTGTGGCGGTGAATTTGATATCGCAGACAAGAACGCGCCCATTGTAGGGGGCTCACAACGCGTTGATGTGCACGGCGGCTGGTATGACGCTTCTGGTGATGTGAGCAAGTACTTAAGTCACCTGTCCTATGCCAACTACCTAAACCCCCAGCAAATTCCCATGGTGGTTTGGAACATGCTCAAAGCCCACGACTTGGTAGGCAAAGAAGCAGAGCCCAATTTTGTCACCTCACGACTGCTTGAAGAAGCGTTGCATGGCGCAGAGTTCCTTAAACGCATGCAACACCCTAGTGGCTTTTTCTACATGACGGTATTTGATAAGTGGAGCAAAGATACCGCGCAGCGAGAAATCTGTGCCTACGAAACTCAGCTTGGTCATAAGAAAAGTGACTTCGAAGCCGGCTTTCGCCAAGGCGGTGGCATGAGTATCGCGGCGCTTGCGAAAACCAGTCAGGTTGCGAGCCTGTCTCGCGAGCAATCTCAAGACTACTTAGAAGCGGCGAAAAAAGGCTACTGGCACCTCAAAGAGCACAACAGCCGTTATTTGAACGACCAAACAACTAACATTATCGACGAATACTGCGCACTCATGGCCAGCATCGCCCTATTCCAAGCTAGCGGCGAGCAGCAATACTTGAGCGAAGTTCGCCACTGGGTAGAGGCACTAAGTCAACGCGCTCAAAGTGACCAGCAGCGCAGCTTCTACTGGTCAGCGAACTCGGATGGCAGTCGTCCTTATTTCCACGCGGCAGAGGCGGGACTGCCGGTGATCGCACTGACCGAATATCTCGCCATCGAACCAGATCACCAGCGCGCATTGCAAGTTCAATCACTGTTGACCCAAGCCTGTCAGTTTGAAGTGTCTATCACTGATGAGACCTACAACCCATTTGGTTATCCAAGACAATATGTAAAAGCGGTCGATGGCGAGAAACACAATGCGTTTTTCGTTCCCCACAACAACGAATCGGGTTACTGGTGGCAAGGGGAAAATGCCCGCATCGCTTCTCTTGCCTCCATGGCGCTATTAGCTCAGCCACATCTTGTTAATGATGAACTTAAAGCTCAGCTCGAACACTATGCCAATGGCTGTATTAACTGGATCCTCGGCGCTAACCCATACGACATGTGCATGCTCGATGGGCATGGTCACAACAATCCAGACTACCTACCTGAAATTGGCTTTTTTAACGCCTTAGGCGGTGTGTGTAATGGCATCACATCTGGGTTTGAAGATGAATCCGATATCGCCTTCAAACCAGAAAAACAGAAAGACGACATGCTACAGAACTGGCGCTGGGGAGAGCAATGGATCCCTCACGCAGGCTGGCTTCTGCTGGCTCTAGCGCTGTGGCAACAACACTATAAAAAATAAAGGGAATCATCATGGCTAGGTATAAAGTAGGTATCGACGGTGGGGGAACCTCCTGCCGCGCTCGAATTATCGATGACAATAACACTATCATTGGCGAAGCAAAAGCGGCAGTGCCAACATCATGCTAGGCGCTGAATTGGCCATGCAATCTATCATCGATTCCATCAAGCAAGCAGCAATGCAAGGCGGCTTAGACGCGTCATCGTTTTCACAGATGGACGTTGGCCTTGCGCTTGCCGGTGCCGAACACAAAGCCAGTTATCACGCCTTTATGAATACCGCACATCCGTTTGCCAGCGTGACGCTTAATACTGATGGCTATGGCGCTTGTTTAGGTGCCCATCAAGGCGAAGATGGCGCAATTATGATCGCGGGCACTGGCTCTGTTGGTCTTTGCATTCAGGGTGATAAACAGCATGTCGTTGGTGGTCGAGAATTCCCTATCTCCGACCAGGGCGGCGGCGCAGTGATGGGGCTAAGACTGATTCAGCAAGTGCTGCTCATTCAAGACGGCATTAAACCTGCTTCCCCTCTCGCTGAGATTGTTATGACCCATTTCAACCACGATATTGATGCGATTGTTGAGTGGTCTAAAAGTGCTTTGCCGCGCGATTACGGGCAGTTTTCACCGGCAATTTTTGAATACGCCTACCTCAATGACAGCTTAGCCAAATCGCTGCTACAACAGACCGCAGACGATATTGAAATGTTCCTTTGCGCGCTAAACCAGCGCGGTGCTGACAAGATCTGCCTGATGGGCAGCATCGCTGAACGCATCTTCGATTGGTTATCGCCTGCTGCACAGCGCTGGATCGTGGCTCCACAAGGAGATGCGATGGATGGTGCTTTGATGATGGCAGGCATTGAGAAACACAACCTGTACTAGTAAGGGGCGGATATGGATTTTCGTGTCGATTTAGCCATTGTAGAGCGTTTGCCAAAAGGCTGCCGCTTTGGCTTAACCTTGCATAACTTATCTGAGAAAAGCCATGCCAATTGGCAACTGCATTTTGTTTTCGAGCGTTTTATTACGCCAGACAGCTTATCTCAAGGTAACCTAACGCAAGTCGGCACCTTCTGTAGCCTCAACATTGAAGGCACACCGCTGTATGCCAACAACCATGTGTACGTTGAGTTTTGTATTGCCACCGCACCTTTCAAATCACTCAATGATGGCATTAAAGAGGCCTATCTCAATACTGACAGCTTAACCCAGTATCCGGTGACCACCTCCCTATTGTACTTGGGTCAGGAGAAGACAAATCGAATCCAATTGGCGATGTCTTTGAAGGCAGACACGGTCTGATCCCTGAGCCACAGTCCATCGAACTTGGCGACAGCGTGTATGAGCTGACTCGTTACAGCCAGATCTGTGTCGAAGATCAAGCGATGCAATCGGTCGCCAATTGGCTCAAAGATGAGATCGATCGTTTGTTCGCGATCACGACCAAGTCCATCGGTCAGCAAGATATTCGTTTTCGACACTCACCAGTGCTGGATAATGAAGCCTATAAACTGCGTGTTGATCACACCGGAATTGAAATTGAATCCAATGGCAACGCCGGGTTTGTGTATGGCTGCGCAACACTAATGCAATTGATGGACTTCGACAAAGACCGTCAAACCTTGTATGTCCCTCACGTTTCAATTCACGATGCTCCGCGTTTTCGCTATCGCGGCGTCATGCTCGACAGTGCTCGCAGCTTTCAGCCAATAAGCGAAATCAAGCGTCTTTTGAATCTCCTTGCTCACTACAAGATCAACACTTTTCATTGGCACCTAACCGACGATGAAGCATGGCGCCTTGAGATCCACGCCTTTCCTGAACTGACGGATGTGGGTGCGTGGCGCGGTTCGGAGCGCGTTTTAGAGCCTCAACTGCACAGTATCCAGCGCGACTATGGCGGCTACTATACCCAGCACGAGGTGGCTGAGATCATTGAATACGCCGCTGCACGTAACATCCAAGTCATACCTGAAATTGACGTCCCGGGCCACAGCCGTGCGGCGATTAAATCATTGCCACATCTACTTGTCGACAAAGAAGACAGCTCTAGCTATCGCAGTGCCCAGAACTACTGCGATAACGTACTTTCTCCAGGCTTACCGGGCACCTATCAGTTTCTTGATACTGTGTTTGAAGAAGTCGCCGCTCTGTTTCCTTCGCCGTTCATTCATATTGGTGCAGACCAAGTTCCAGTTGGAGTATGGAGTGACAGCCCAAGCTGCCATGCATTGATGGCCGAACATGGCTATCACAACCCGAAAGATCTTCAAGGCCATCTACTGCGTCATGTCGAAGATAAACTTAAGTCACTTGGCAAGCGCATGCTGGGCTGGGAAGAAGGCAACCTAGTCAACAAAGTCAGTAAAGACACCATTGTTTACTCTTGGCTGAGTGAAGAAGCGGCAATTAACTCTGCCAAACTCGGCTACGACGTCATTCTCCAGCCAGGTCAAAGCACCTACCTCGACATGGCTCAAGATGACAACGTCAATGAGCCAGGTGTGCATAGTGCGAATACCATCACGCTAGAGAAAGCCTATCATTATGAGCCGCTGGCTCAGCTGCATCCAGATGATCCCGTCAAGAAGCGCATTTTAGGCATGCAAGCGGCTATCTGGACAGAGAGGATCACTTCACCAGAGACACTCGACTATATGATGTTCCCACGCCTCACTGCATTGGCAGAAACCGCATGGAGCACCAACAACCACAAAGATTATCGCGCCTTTCTGTCACGGCTTAAACGCCATCTCAGTTTGCTCGACAGGCAGCGCGTGAAATACAAACACCCTTGGCCGACAGGACAAGGAATACAAGGCGCGCAATACCAAACGCAGCGCCAATAACAAACAAACGGTTTTAATTTCCCCAATAAGGATATGATCATGCAATACGGCTACTTCGATAACGAGAACCGAGAATATGTTATCACTCGTCCCGATGCCCCTGCTCCTTGGACTAACTACCTAGGGACAGAAAAATTCTGCACCGTCATTTCGCACAACGCGGGTGGTTACTCATTCTACAACTCCCCAGAATACAATCGCGTGACGAAATTCCGTCCTAACGCAACGTTTGACCGTCCAGGACACTATGTCTACCTACGTGATGACGAGACGGGCGACTATTGGTCAATCTCTTGGCAGCCTGTGGCAAAAAGCCTAGATGAAGCCAATTACGAAGTTCGTCACGGCTTGTCTTACTCTAAATTCAAATGCCAATATTCCGACATCGAAGCCACCAAAACGCTGTTCGTACCAAAAGGTGAAGATGCGGAAGTATGGGATGTCGTTATCCGCAACACTGGCGATAAACCGCGTACCATCAGCGCGTTCTCATTTGTTGAGTTCTCATTTAGCCACATTGCCTCTGACAACCAAAACCATCAGATGTCGCTCTATTCTGCGGGCACCAGCTATCAAGATGGTGTGATTGAGTACGACCTGTTCTACAACACCAATGACTTTGAAGGCTACTACTACCTAGCGTCTACGTTCACTCCAGACAGCTACGATGGTCAGCGTGATAGCTTCCTTGGCCTGTACCGCGATGAATCAAACCCGATTGCCGTTGAAAAAGGTCAATGCTCGAACCATACCCAAACCTGTTACAACCACTGTGGCTCTTTGCATAAGCAATTTACTATCGCCCCGGGTGAAGAAGTGCGTTTCGCATACGTACTGGGTATTGGTAAAGGCAACGGCGAGCGTCTGCGCGCCAAGTACCAAGACTTGTCTGAAGTCGATGCAGCCTTTGATGCGATTAAAGCACACTGGGATGAGCGCTGCGCTAAATTCCAAGTGACGTCGCCTAACGAAGGTCTGGACACCATGCTTAACACATGGACGCTGTACCAAGCGGAAACCTGTGTGGTTTGGTCGCGCTTTGCGTCTTTCATTGAGGTGGGCGGTCGTACTGGTTTGGGTTATCGCGATACTGCGCAAGATGCCATGGCGGTGCCTCACTCAGCCCCAGAGATGACGCGCAAGCGCATCGTTGATCTACTGCGTGGTCAGGTGAAAGCAGGCTACGGTTTGCACCTCTTCGATCCAGACTGGTTCGATCCAGACAAAGCCGATGTAGAGCCATCAAAATCGCCAACCGTTGTTCCAACACCAAGTGACGAAGACAAGATCCACGGCATTGCCGATACCTGTTCAGACGATCATTTATGGTTAGTACCAACGATTTGTCGCTACGTGATGGAAACCGGCGAAACAGACTTCTTTGATGAGGTGATCCCATACGCTGACGGCGGCAATGCGACCGTTTACGAGCACATGAAAGCGGCACTTAACTTTACCGATGAGCACGTGGGGGCTACTGGTATCGCCAAAGGTCTGCGCGCAGACTGGAATGACTGTCTAAACCTAGGCGGTGGCGAATCATCCATGGTGGCGTTCCTGCATTACTGGGCTCTGCAAGACTTCGTTGACCTCGCACGAAACCGTGGTGAGCTTGATGATGTCGCCTACTACCAACAAATGGCGCAAAAAGTTCAAGACGCCTGTGAAACGCACCTTTGATGAAGATGGCGGTTGGTACATCCGCGGTATCACCAGAAATGGCGACAAAGTCGGCACCAGCACCCAAACAGAAGGTAAAGTTCACCTTGAATCCAATACCTGGGCAGTGGTGTCTGGCGCGGTAAGCGAAGAGCGCGGCAAGAAAGCTATGGACGCAGTGGATGAGTATCTCTACTCAGACTTCGGCTTACACCTTAATGCACCGTCTTTTGCAACACCGAACGATGATATCGGTTTCGTCACTCGCGTTTATCAAGGGGTAAAAGAAAACGGCGCGATCTTCTCGCATCCAAACCCATGGGCATGGGTCGCTGAAGCGAAACTGGGGCGCGGCGATCAAGCGATGAAATACTATGACGCGCTAAACCCGTATAACCAAAACGACATGATCGAAACGCGCATCACAGAGCCGTACTCTTATGTGCAGTTCATCATGGGTCGTGACCACCAAGATCATGGCCGAGCTAACCACCCTTGGCTAACAGGTACCTCTGGCTGGGCTTACTTCGCCGCGACCAACTACATCCTAGGTGTAAGACTGAGCTTTGATGGGCTAGTGGTTGATCCATGTATACCGACAGAATGGCCAGGATTTGAAGTGACTCGCCAATGGCGCGATGCGACGTATCAAATCAAAGTCGACAACCCTAGCAACGTCAGCAAAGGCGTGAAATCTATCACCCTAAACGGCGAAGCGATTGAGGGTGCGATTCCACCGCAAGCGGAAGGCAGCGTGAACCAAGTTCATGTGGTGCTTGGCTAGTTCGCCCTTCTGCAATGATGAGCTCCTGTGTGAGCTCATCATTGGTCACACTGCATGAGCAGATAACCTCTTAGGAGAGAGAGATGATCAAATTTGGAACAGGCGGCTGGCGCGCCTTTATTGGCGAAGAGTTCACTAAGGACAACGTGAAGCTCGTCGCGCAGGCGCTAGCTAACATCATTAAAGCCGAAAACGTGGCCGAGCGCGGGTTCGTGATTGGCTATGACCGCCGTTTTTTATCCGACAAGGCGGGGCGCTGGTTTGCAGAAGTATTGGCAGCTAACAGTATCCCAGTGAGCTTTATCGATAAGTTTGTGCCGACCCCGATAGTCATGTACAAGGCGAAAAGCATGGGCTGCGCGTATTCTGCGTGTATCACCGCGTCTCATAACCCAGCAGATTACAACGGCATCAAGGTGTTTATTGAAGGCGGTCGTGACGCTGATGAAGTGATCACCGAGAAGATCGAAGCGCAGATTGCCAACCTGACTCAACAAGAAGTCATTTCTGGCGATTTCGAGCTGTGCGTCGAGCGAGGCGCTATCACCGTGATCAACCCGATGAACGAGTTTGTTGATTCCATCATCGACCTTATCGACATTGAAGCTATCAAAAACGCCAATCTTAAAGTGCTTATTGATCCTATGTTTGGCGTGGCGAAAAACGCATTGCAGACTGTGCTTATCAATGGCCGCTGTGACGTTGACGTCATCAACGATGGTAAAAACCCAGACTTTGGCGGCTTGATGCCTTCGCCTAGTGCGGCGACGCTATATCGTCTTAAGCATCTCGTGGCGGCAGAGGGCTACGATATCGGTATTGGTACCGATGGCGATGCTGACCGCCTAGGCATCATTGATGAGCAAGGTAATTTTATTCACCCGAATGAAGTCCTACTACTGCTCTACTACTACTTACTTGAGTACAAAGGCTGGAAAGGCTCAGTGGTTCGTAATATCGCTACCACTCATCTTCTGGATAAGGTCGCTGCCGACTACGGTGAAAAGAGCTTTGAGGTTCCCGTAGGCTTTAAGCACATCAGTAGTCAAATGGAAGCCGACGATTCACTGATTGGCGGTGAGAGCTCAGGCGGCTTGACCATTCGCGGTCACATCAAAGGTAAGGACGGCGTATTTGCCTCTAGCCTGTTAGTCGAGATGCTTAGTGTCACTCAGAAGACGCTTTCCGAGTTGCTATCAGAGATCTACGGCAAGTATGCTACGCCTATACCGCCGAAGGTGATTGCACCTTTAAACCATCACAAAAAGACAGCCTATACCACAAACTCTACGTCGAGAAACTGCTTCCTGAGTTTGAGTATGAGGTAGAAAAAGTTAGCTATGCCGATGGCGCGAAAGTGTACTTTAAAAATGGCGGCTGGGTGATTGCTCGTTTCTCCGGAACCGAGCCACTGCTGCGCATCTTCTGTGAAATGGAAGACAAGGAACAAGCGGAATATGTTCTTCAACAGATGAAAGACTTTTTGTCTTTGTAGTCACTGTTTCCTTTTCTTTTTGCCCTAAGCGGTCTCGACTCACCTTCTTGATCGCCCATTAGCAAAAAGCTCCCTATAGGTGGAGAACATCTTTGCCCGGAACGACTGTCTCCGGGCTTTTTTTGTAGTAATCCACTACTACCAAGCATTGTAAAAAATTTGTTAACTTCAGAATTTAGCGACTCATTTCCCAACCACGACAAGTAACAAGGAGAGAACACGATGGCTAAGGTACTTATTATTGCAGGCGACTTTGTGGAAGATTATGAACTCATGGTGCCCTTTCAAGCACTGCTGATGGTGGAACATCAAGTCTCGGTGGTCTGCCCTGAGAAGAAAGCAGGCGACACCATTAAAACCGCGATACATGATTTTGAAGGCGACCAAACCTACACAGAAAAGCCGGGACACCTATTTACCCTCAATGCTGATTTCAGCAGCATCGATGCGACCGACTTTGATGCCCTACTTATCCCGGGCGGACGTGCACCAGAATACTTAAGACTGAACTCAGAGGTGATTGAGTTAGTACAAGCGTTCGCGGCAACGCAAAAACCGATTGCCGCAATTTGCCATGGTGCACAACTGCTTGCAGCCGCTAACGTCATTGAAGGACGCACTATTTCAGCCTATCCGGCCTGCGCCCCAGAGGTGAAACTCGCAGGCGCCAGCTACGCTGATATTGAAGTCACCGACGCAGTTACTGACGGCCAGTTTGTCACCGCACCTGCATGGCCTGCACACCCTGCTTGGTTAGCTCAATTCAACAAGCTACTCGACTAAGACTAAAGCACAACAGACAATCGCGCAGTAGCCGCTATGCTATTCAAACCCACTGTTCATTGGAGCGCTCACCAATGTGTGAAATCTACTCTGGTGCCGAAACCAACTTGTTTGAATTGAAGTCGCGTAGCGTGCGCATTGACGGCGTCGTCACCAGCATTCGACTGGAAGCGGTGTTTTGGAAGATCATTGAAGAGATTGCGGAGGACGCCGAGATATCGGTGGCGGAGTTTCTATCGAGGATTTATCGGGAAGTAGTCGAAAAGCGAGGCGAAATCGGTAACTTCACCTCTCTACTCCGTGTGGCCTGCACCACCTATCTTAATAATGGTCAGCGTATCGAGCTCTAGTTTCCAGAGTATGCGTTAAGCAAAAGCAACGATGCCTTGGGCATCAACACTCACCGCGACACTTTGGCCAACATCAAGCGCTTCTAATGAGGTTGCCAATACGCGGGTGCCTTCAATGTCCACCACATAACGGCAATGGTCACCCATGAACTGCTGCTCAATCACAGTGATACTGCTTTTTTCTGATTGAGTAAGCTGAATGTGTTGTGGACGAACAAGTAGCTGACAATCAGCGCCTTGCTCAATCAAAGCGCACGATTGGGCTTCAACTTGGCCAATAGCCGTCTCGAAGGTTGAGTCATTGACATGCTTAGCTTGCAAGTAACTGCCGCCACCTAAGAAGTCCGCAACGAATTTGCTCGATGGGCAGAAATAGAGCTCTGATGCCGAGCCATATTGCTCAATCACACCTTGGTTCATCACCGCCATTTTGTCAGCAAACGCGAACGCTTCTTCACGGCTGTGAGTCACGAAAATCGCTGTCACGCCCTGCTTTTTGAAGATTTTGCGGATCTCGCGGATCAGCTCATGGCGCACTTGGGTATCAATGTTGGAAAACGGTTCATCAAGTAGCAATAGATCAGGTTTGTACGCTAAGCTGCGCGCAATTGCCACACGCTGCTGCTGACCACCAGATAGCTGATGCGGGTAACGGTCAATGAACTGCTCTAGATGCACCAATGACAGCATTTCCTTCACGATCGCATCTTGCTCTGACTTCGAAATACCCTTGATCCCAAATGCGACATTCTGCGCTACCGTTAGGTGAGGAAAAAGCGCGTAGTCTTGGAAGATCATACCGATGTTGCGCTGCTCTGGCGGCATCCAAGTTTCACCGTTGTCAATCTCTCGCTCACCCAGCGTCATCTTACCTTTTGAGAGCGGTAAAAGGCCGGCGATGGCTTTCAGCAAGGTAGTTTTACCGCAGCCACTGGCGCCTAGCAAACAAACAATCTCACCTTGATTAACCTCTAGAGACAAGTTCTCAAGAATCGTTTGCTCGTCATACTGACAAGATAAATTTTCAATCGACAGTGCAGTGGTCATCAGTGATTTTGCTCCAATGAACGGTTAACAATAATGAGCGGTAGCAAGCCAACAAGTACCAACAAGACGGCTGGCATCGCAGCAAGCTCCAGATGCTCATCTGAGGCAAAGTTAAATACGTAGGTGGCCAAGGTTTCAAAGTTGAATGGACGCAATAGCAGCGCAGCATTGAGCTCTTTCATCGACTCAATAAACACCAACAGGCCAGCAATCAATACGCCACGTTTAATGAGCGGCAGATGCACGCGAACCAACATTTGGTTCTTCTTACAGCCCATAGTGCGTGAGGCCATATCTAGCGAAGGTGAAACCTTACTGAGACTGGTTTCGATACTACCAATAGCCACTGCTGAAAAACGCACCACCATGGCAAAAATCAGCGCAAACATCGAGCCAGAGAAGATGAGGCCAGGGCGCTGCCAGTCCATTGCTTTGGCAAAGTCATTTACTGAATGATCCATGAACAGGACAGTCACCATCACGCCAATTGCTAAAACCGTTCCTGGTACAGCATAACCCAGCGACGAGGCACGCATGAAAACAATACCCTTGCGACTTGGATCTAAGCGGCGATAGAAGTTAACTACCAAAGCGACGATCACGCCGATGATGGCGGCAATGATAGAGACCTGCAAGCTGTTGATGGCATAGGTTTGAAACTCTTCAGTCCAGCTTTGCTCAAAGTACTTGTAGGCATAAATCACTAACTGACCCAGCGGAAGATAAACGCTGCCGATACCAACCCCCAACACCAAGTTAATGCTGCCCACTTTTTCCAACCACGCAATTCATAACGAAAGTCTTCATGGCTGTTGTACTGACTTTGAAACAGTTTTTGTTTGCGTCGACTGTAACGCTCAGCGCCCAGTAGCAACACAATCACCACCATCATCATGGCTGAAATTTTGGCGGCCGCACTCAAGTTCGAATAACCAAGCCAAGTATCGTAAACCGCTGTGGTTAAGGTGCTAACCGCAAAGTAACTTACCGTACCAAAGTCACCAATGGTTTCCATCGCCACCAGCGACAAGCCTACCGCAATAGAGGGACGCGCGAGTGGCAGTGAAATACGCCAAAAGCTTTCTAACGGCGAGCACTTAAGAAGCCTTGCCGATTGCAGTAAAGAGACGTTTTGCTCCATAAATGCCGCGCGGCACAACAGATAGACGTAGGGATAAAGCACCAAAGACAATACAACCGTAGCGCCACCAACCGTGCGAATATCTGGGAACCAGTAGTCACCCGCTTGCCAGGCAAACACATCCCGTAGCCACACTTGAATAGGCCGGCAAAATCAAACCAATCGGTAAAGATATAACCAATAATATAGCCCGGCATTGCCAAAGGCAGCACCAGCGCCCATTGCAATACTCGCTCCGTCGGTAAGCGGCACATAGCCATCAGCCAAGCACTTGGTACACCAAAAATAAGAGAAAGCAGCAGAACGCCAACCACCAGTTTGATGGTATTGAGGATATAGGTGGGCATCACCGTTGACATCAGGTGTGCAAAAAGATCACTTGATTCACCAAGTGCAGTATAGAAGATCGCTAAAATAGGCAAAACCAGTAGCAGAGTAAGCACTCCACTACTGGTTTTCCAAACAACATTTTTTTCTTTCATTGCCTAAACATACATCAGGCGACGCGAAGTCGAGAAGTCATAAACCAGAATAATTAAGGGGGCATTATACCCCCTTTTATCGATTATAGGTCGAACTTAACTTCATCTAACAATTTGATCGCTGTGCTGTGGTAACCAGCAATGTCGTCTAGCGAGATAGTATCTGCTTTGAAGTCACCCCAAGATTCCACAAGTTCAGAGCGCTTAACGCCTTCTTTCACTGGGTACTCGTAGTTCACTTCTGCGTACATTTGCTGAGCTTTATCGCCTGTTAGGAACTCCATTAGCTTCAGTGCATTTTCTTTGTTTGGCGAGTGTTTCGCCATTGCCATGCCACTCACGTTAACGTGTGTGCCAGTGGTTTCTTGATTTGGGAAGTTGATGTAAACCGCATCAGCCCACGCTTTTTGTTCTTTGTCGTTAACCATTTTGCCTAGGTAGTAGCTGTTACCTAGAGAAACATCACAAAGGCCTTCTTTGATCGCTTTAACTTGTGCGCGGTCGTTGCCTTGTGGCTTACGAGCTAGGTTAGCTTTAACGCCTTCTAGCCACTCTTTAGTTTCTGCTTCACCGTGGTGAGCAATCATAGATGAAACCAAAGATACGTTGTATGGGTGCTTACCGCTACGAGTACAGATTTTGCCTTTGTACTCTGCATTAGCAAGGTCTGCATAGTTGAATTCTGCACCTAGCTTACCTACACGGTCACGAGATGAGTAAACGTTACGAGTACGTAGAGTCAGTGCAAACCACTCATTTTCTTTATCACGGTACTGAGCAGGAACATTCGCGTTAATCACGTCGCTGTCTACTGCTTGAACTACGTCCTTGTCTGTTAGCTCTGCAAGACGGCTGATGTCCGTTGTTAGTACAACGTCAGCTGGGCTGTATTCGCCTTCTTGCTGAAGCTTCTCTGCCAAACCTTTCTTAGCAAACTTTACGTTTACCTTGATGCCCGTCTCTTTAGTGAATTCATTGAACATTGGTTCAACAAGGAAAGGTTGACGGTAAGAGTAAACGTTGACTTCTTCCGCAGCCATCGCTGGAGCGGCAAAGCTTGCTGCGATTGCAGAAAGAGTTAGCAGTTTTTTCATTGTTTAGTTCCTTTAATTCATAATGAGAACGTTTATCAGTTGCGTTATTATATTCATAATAATTTGGAAAACAATGATCTGATATAAAAAACCTGCCATATTCGGCAGGTTTTTAATAAATTTGTAACTAAGTGTTACTTCATGCTAACAAATTCCGGGTAAGCACCAACACCACAATCGTGCATGTCCATACCTTCTAGCTCTTCTTCTTCCGATACACGGATACCGATTGTTGCTTTTAGTACCGCCCATACCGCGAGGCTTGCTGCGAATACCCAACCGAAGATAACTGCCGCACCTAGAAGCTGTGCACCGAACGTTGCGTCACCGTTGCTTAGTGGAACAACCATTAGGCCGAAGAAACCACACACACCGTGAACTGAGATAGCACCTACTGGATCGTCAATCTTAAGCTTGTCTAGACCGATGATGCTGAATACCACTAGCGCGCCACCTACTGCACCGATTGCTACAGAGTAAACTGGTGATGGAGACAGTGGGTCTGCTGTGATTGCTACCAGACCAGCTAGTGCACCGTTAAGAATCATTGTTAGGTCAGCTTTGCCCCAAGTTGTCTTACACACAAGCATTGCTGCGATTGCACCCGCTGCTGCTGCTGCGTTGGTGTTTAGGAAGATTTGACCAACCGCTGTTGCGTTCTCGAAGTCAGAAACCATTAGCTGAGAACCGCCGTTGAAACCGAACCAACCTAGCCAAAGGATGAACGTACCTAGTGTTGCTAGTGGCATGTTCGAACCTGGGATTGGGTGGATTTCACCGTTCTTACCGTATTTACCTTTACGAGCACCCAGTAGTAGAACACCTGCTAGAGCTGCTGCTGCACCCGCCATGTGAACGATACCTGAGCCTGCAAAATCACTGAAGCCTGCTTCTGATAGGAAACCGCCGCCCCATGTCCAGTAACCTTCCATTGGGTAGATAAATGCTGTAAGCACTACAGAGAAGATTAGGAAAGACCAAAGCTTCATACGCTCAGCAACCGCACCAGAGACAACTGACATTGCTGTCGCTACGAATACTACCTGGAAGAAGAAGTCCGACTCTAGAGAGTGGTCTGCGCCTTCACCTTGAGTACCAATTAGCGCACCAAATGATGGTAGCCAACCGCCTTCGCCGTTATCCACATACATGATGTTGTAGCCCACGATGAGGTAACAAGTACATGCAATCGCGTAAAGACAGAAGTTTTTCGTTAAGATTTCTGTTGTGTTCTTTGAGCGGACTAGACCCGCTTCTAACATGGCGAAACCTGCCGCCATCCACATTACTAACGCGCCTGAAATAAGAAAGTAAAAAGTGTCCAGCGCGTAACGTAGTTCGCTTACAGTCGTTGCTAATTCCATAATAAGTTCTCCAATCCCTTAAAGTGCTTCAGCGTCCATTTCGCCCGTACGAATACGTACTGCTTGGGCTAAGTCGTACACAAATATTTTTCCGTCGCCAATCTTGCCGGTTTGAGCAGCGTTAGTGATCGCTTCAATAACTCGGTCTACGTTGTCTGCGTGCGTCGCGATTTCAAGTTTTACTTTTGGTAGAAAGTCCACTTGGTACTCCGCACCACGATATAATTCTGTGTGTCCTTTCTGACGGCCAAATCCTTTGACCTCAGAAACAGTCATTCCTTCGATACCAACATCTGCAAGTGCTTCTCTTACATCATCGAGTTTGAATGGTTTAATGATTGCGTTAATAAGTTTCATGGCATCCCCTTCGCCTTTTATCCCTGTTACGTATTCTAGTAATCAAGGTGCGTGCCAACTTTTTAAACTATTGAAAAATATAGAAATGATGTTTTTATGTTATACAAATGAAAACACCTTGCACTTTATTGGTGCAAGGTGTTCACAAAAATAATGCGTTTTATGTTATTAGCACTAGGAGTGTGCAAATTTAGGGCAAAGGGTCACTACCTGTTGTGAATAAAATGCTCCCATTGCTCTAAAACCGAGCGAAAATCCTCTAATCCACACTCGCTGTGGCTCTCACTCTCGTAAACAGAAAACTCTTCATCCATCTCCATTAAGCTATCAAAAGCTAAAGAGTTTTCGTAAACATGAACCTCCGAGTCCACCACGCTGAGTGAGATTTCTTTGCCTTGCCACTTGAGCTCATTGCCCGAAAACTGGGCAGCCTGAGTGAGCAATGCGGTAATTTCCATGATGGTGCGGTCACTGGTACTGATCTCTTCTTGCAGCAAACGAGCAATCACTTCTTGGCCCATTTCGCATCTCACTAGGTACTCACCTGTGAAACTGTTTTTAATAAACTCGAATTCCATCACTGTTTCTCTTGGTAATCTCGCGGTGATTATACCTTAGTTTGCAAGACAATCGGGTATACTCAAAAGCATCTTCCGATTACATGTTCAACGTATGCAGCTTAACTCTCTCATTGCTAAACAAATTGTCGATCGTGCGAAAAAGATCATCGATTACTCTATTAACGTGATGGACGAAAATGGTGTCATCATTGGCTCAAGTGATCCTTCTAGGCTGCATCAGATCCACGAAGGCGCGCTACTGGCGATCCGCGATAACCGCACCTTAGAGATCAATGACTCCGTTGCCTCTACCCTTTCAGGAGTTAAAAAAGGCATCAATCTACCTATTATCTACGACGAAAACGTGATTGGCGTAGTAGGTATTTCTGGTACACCGGATGAAGTGCGCAGTTATGGTGAGCTGGTCAAGATGACCGCCGAGCTTATCGTTGAACAGGCGGCCTTAATGTCGCAGGTGCAATGGAATAAACGACATCGCGAAGAGCTTCTTCTACAGCTAATAGAAGGTTCAAGCTTAAACGAAGGCCAATTACTCTCCATCGCACAAAGGCTCGATCTCGACCTTGCACAACCTCGCGTTGCTACTGTGATCAAAGTGATCCCACGACCAGGCGAGCCAGTAACACTTGAACACCTACAAAAGCTGGTGCATCTATTGGAGTATCCAGAGCGCGATAACATCGTCGGGATCGCTTCGGTATCGATGAATGAGATCGTGGTTTTGAAGCCGGTGACGATTATCAATGACTCGTGGAGCCGCAAAGAAGAAGAGAAGCGTGTTGCAAAGCTACTAAAGCGTATTGACCAAGAGTGTGATTTTTCTATTCAAATGGCGATAGGTGACTACTTCCCTGAACTGGTCGGTATTGCAAAATCCTATGAAACCGCCAAAGCGACGATCGAAAGTAGCCACAGCCTAGATGGTCCTATTTTGTTTTATCAAGACCGCAAGTTATCGGTACTAATAAGCAGCATCAAACACGACCCATGGCGCGCCAATCAACTAAAGTCTCCGATTGAAAAACTGATTGCCGATGACAGCAAAGGCGTATTGTTGAAGACGCTGCGCACTTTTTTTGAGCAAAACTGCGATCTAGCTCAAACTTGTGAATCCCTCCATATTCACCGTAACACTTTGCGATACCGACTAGATAAAATAGAACAATCAACAACTTTAAACATCAATAACTTAGATGAAAAAGTGCAGCTATATTTAGCGTTAAAATGTTTGTAACAAAATGGTTAATTTGTGCATTTGCACAAATTAACCATAATCACCAGTGATAAATTCGTCAGCTCGCATAAAGAAAACCTCCCCCTAAATGGCTACTCTTCCGCTCAATAAGGGTCACAAGACCCAACTAAAAAATTAATAAAATAAATACTGCGGAAACCAAACCATGATTGAAGTCTCTACCTTAGGCGCATTGGCAGCTCTGATTGTTGCCATCGCCTTATCCTTAAAAAAGTTCCACCTGCTTACGGCATGATCATCGGCGCGCTTGTCGGTGGTGTCGTTGGCGGAGTTTCTCTTACCGATACCGTTGCGCTAATGATTGGTGGTGCTCAAGGCATTGTCACAGCGGTATTGCGCATCCTTGCTGCTGGTGTGTTGGCGGGCGTATTGATCGAGTCAGGTGCCGCGACATCCATCGCAGAGACCATCGTTAAGAAAGTGGGCGAAACCCGCGCGCTTCTCGCTTTGGCGATTGCCACCATGATCCTAACTGCGGTTGGCGTTTTTGTTGATGTGGCAGTTATCACTGTTTCACCTATTGCACTTGCCATTGCACGTCGCGCTGACATCTCTAAAACCGCTATCTTGCTGGCGATGGTCGGCGGTGGTAAAGCGGGTAACGTAATGTCGCCAAACCCAAATGCGATCGCAGCAGCGGACGCATTCAACGTACCTCTTACCTCAGTGATGGCTGCGGGTGTTATTCCTGGTCTATGCGGCATGATCTTCGCCTACTTCATCGCGAAAAAGCTGGTAAACAAAGGCTCTAAAGTCGCAGAGAGCGAAGTCGTTGCTGTTGACCACTCTAAGCTGCCTAAATTTGGCGCTGCCATTGTTGCACCTCTTGTTGCTATCGCTCTGCTTGCGCTTCGCCCAATTGCAGGCATCAACGTTGACCCACTCATCGCACTACCGTTAGGTGGCTTGATTGGTGCTGTTGTCATGGGGCGCTTTGCCGATACCAATCACTTTGCCGTTTCTGGCCTATCGCGCATGGCGCCAGTCGCTGTAATGCTTCTTGGTACCGGTACTCTTGCTGGCATCATCGCGAACTCAGGTCTTAAAGACGGTCTTGTTGATGTGCTAACTGCATCTGGCTTGCCTTCTTACCTTCTTGCACCAATTTCTGGTGCCATGATGGCATTGGCAACAGCGTCGACCACAGCTGGTACTGCGGTAGCGTCTAGCGTATTTAGCTCAACCATTCTTGAACTCGGCGTTCCTGCTCTAGCAGGTGCTGCCATGATTCACTCAGGTGCTACTGTATTGGATCACATGCCACACGGTAGTTTCTTCCACGCCACCGGTGGCGCAGTACATATGGATATTCGCGAGCGTCTCAAACTTATTCCTTACGAGTCTGCGGTTGGTCTGATGATCGCGTTCGTTTCGGTAATGATCTTCGGTGTGTTCGGTCTATTTGTTTAAGGTTTAATTATGAAAATTATCATCGCTCCAGATTCATACAAAGAAAGTCTTACGGCCATGGAAGTTGCCGAAGCTATTGAGGCAGGATTTAAGAAAATCTTCACCGACGCGAATACATCAAACTTCCGATGGCAGACGGCGGCGAAGGCACAGTGCAATCGCTCGTTGATGCCACTGGTGCTCTATCGTTACTTGTGACGTAACAGGGCCGCTCGGGCAAACCGTTGAGGGCTTTTTCGGTCTGATGGGTGATGATTCAACCGCCATCATTGAGATGGCGGCAGCATCCGGCCTTCATTTGGTAGAGCCTGAAAAACGCAACCCTCTGCTGACCACCACCTTTGGCACAGGTGAGTTGGTTAAGGCAGCATTGGATCGCGGTGTTAAGCACATTATCGTCGGTATCGGCGGCAGTGCGACCAATGACGGTGGTATTGGTATGGCGCAGGCTCTAGGCGCAAAACTCCTTGATGCCGACGGCAATGCACTGGGTTTTGGTGGCGGTGAGCTGAGTAAGCTTGCGAGTATTGACCTTTCAGAGCTAGATCCCCGCTTGGCCGAAATCAGACTTGAAGTGGCGTGTGATGTTGATAATCCGCTATGTGGCTCGAAAGGCGCCTCTCATGTGTTTGGCCCGCAAAAAGGGGCAACGCCTGAGATGGTTGAAACGCTAGACAGTAACCTGGCGCACTACGCTGAAGTGATTAAATCGACCAATGGTCGTGACGTAGTGGATACTGCAGGCGCTGGCGCTGCAGGTGGCCTAGGCGCTGCACTTTTAGGCCTGTTCGATGCCGAACTTCGTCCGGGCATTCAGATTGTGATGGATGCAGTAAACCTTAGCGAAGTGGTAAAAGATGCCGACCTTGTGATTACTGGTGAAGGTCGAATTGATAGCCAAACTATCCATGGCAAAACGCCTATTGGCGTGGCGCGCACCGCTAAGCAATACGATATTCCTGTTGTCGCGATTGCTGGTAGCACCGCGAAAGATTGTGCGGTAGTCCATGAGCACGGTATTGATGCAGCTTACAGCGTGGTACTGGGCGCGACCGATCTGCCAACTGCTTTGAAAGAAGCGGCGTTTAATGTCGAGATGACTTCTCGCAACATTGCTGCTGCGATGGCAATGAACTTCAGCAAATAGTTTCCTTTTGCCAAAAAATGCCCGCTCAAATGAGCGGGCATTTTTCTATCTGAAGCCAGATTAGAACTCGATGTTACGACCGAAGTTCATTGGCCAGTTAGTTGGGTTCTTCTTGCCTTCACGGATGTGGCGACACTCTGCCAACCATGTCAGTAGCTCCCAACCGAATGCTGCTGTTAGTAGCGCATCTTTCTCATCAGAGTTCTTCTGAGGAGCAAATTCCGCGATATCTGCACCTACTAGGTTGATACGCTTAGTTGCACGAAGCTTACGGAAGATGTCGTAGTACATGCGCGCAGAAACACCGAATGGATCTGGGCTTGAGTTTGCACTGTGGTCTAGAAGATCTAGGCCATCTAGGTCAAACGTTAGGTACACTGGACGACCATCGCCTTGCTTCTCTAGGATTTGCTCAACGATGTAGTCGATGCCTAGGTCGTAGATTTCATCCGCTAGGAAGAAGTTACCACCAATTGCTTTCGCTTTACCTTGTTGTGATGCACACCAGCGGCCACGCATACCAAGGCTGAAGCTGGTTGATGGATCCATTGCACCTTCTGATGCTAGACGGCAGTACCAGTTACCTGAGTATGACTCGTAGTCGAAGTCTTTGCGAGTCAGCAGGTCAAAGTGACCATCGATGTGGATGAGCGATACAGGGCCGTGAACTTTCGCCAGTGCCGCTGGACCTGGGTAGGCTACTGTGTGGTCACCACCGAAGAAGAATGGCGTGATACCGTGGTTAACAACCATGTCATCTACCACTTCTTGAGCTGCACGCATTTCTTCGTCTAGGTTGAATTGACCTAGGCCATCCCAGTTTCCGTAGTCGATGATGTTACACAGTTCGAACGGCATAGTACCGTCTTGGTGAATCATGCCCATACCCGTTTTTGATGCTTCACGGATAGCAGCAGGACCGAACTTGTGGCCACCAGCGTTTGGTGAGCACTTATCCATGGTTAGGCCGTACATTGCAATGTCAACGCTTCAAAGCTGTTCACATATGGCGCGCCAAATGCACCAACGTGCTGCTTACCTAGCAAACTGAATGCTTCAACGCCTTGCTCAGCCATGCGAGCTTGCATAGGAGCGATGTCTTCGTTGATGTAGAAATCCGCATCTGACTTGTTCCAGTAGATGTCTTGGTATAGGTCTAGTTTGTCTTTCGCAATCTCAACACGTTTTGGCTTAAACATGGATAATTCCTCTAGTTATTGGAGGTAGCCGCTAAAGCGACTTCTCAAGATAGGGTTATTATAGTGGCTAAATCGGGTGTAATTAATTACACTTCAGGACAGCAATATGATATTTCAGGACAATGTCTGTGTATTCTTTGAACCATCAACACTTCTTGCAGGCGATTATCGGTCATTGGGAAACCATCGTGCGTCAATCCCTCGGTCGTGACTTTGATGCTCAGCAATTCCTACGTAAAGCCGATATAGTGCGTATCACTCAAGGTCACTACCACCCGATCCAAGTTTCTCAGGTGCATCAGCTTATTGATCTCACTGTAAACCAACTGCACATTGACGGGTTAGGTCTGCGCATCGCTAAGCGACTCAAACTTCAAGATATGGGCGCTTGGGGCTATGCGATGATCAACTGTCAAAACATAAAGCAGTTGCTCGACACCGGATTGCAGTTTTCGTTTGTAACCAAAGACTATGTCGACATTCATATAGGTTACGACAGTGAATGGGCTTACATCACTATTGTCGACCGCTCCGAAGGACGCTCTGCGCAACACTACAATGTCGAAGAGTCTCTCTGTCATTATTACTTGGGGTTACAACAGTTCTTAAACGAGCGCTTTGACTCCGAGTTAATCGAAATAGATTTCGCCTATCCCGCTCCTACCTACCAAGCTCTCTATAGAGAGGTTTTTGAACACAATCTGATGTTTGACAGACAGCAACATCAGCTACGGTTCCCTGTTGATTGGATTCACCACTCAATCAGCCTACAACCCTCGCTTATTGCCCACATTGCGACTCAGCAAAGTCAGCAGTTTGATAGTGAGCAGGATGCTCCTCTCAGCTACCAAATTCGAATAAAACTATTGTCTCAGCTCAAATATGGATTGCCCAGCATGGAAACGGTGGCCGATGAGATGAATATGACATCACGAACCTTGCGCAGGCGCTTGGAGACTGAAGGAACAACCTTCAAACATTTAGTTCTCGACACCCGTATGCAGGTGGCGAAAGAGTTGTTACTCAGCTCCGAACTCTCAACAACTGAAATCGCAGACATGCTTAACTACCACTCGTCTCCGCCATTTTTCCGCGCGTTTCAAGGTTATGTGGGCGTTAGCCCGAGTCAGTTCAGAACGAACAACAAATCCAACTAAGAGCACGCCTGTTCGGCGCGCTCTGTTTCAACCGTTAGTGATGCACCGTCTGCTCAGCACGCGCTTCGCCAACCATTTCTTTCCACTTCTGGTTAAGCGCCTCAATGCTTGTGCCCTGTCTTACCAAAAAGTCTTTAAATGCGTTCCAGTGAGCGGTCAACACTTGGTGTTCCGTCGCATTTTCACGCATTGCTGCTAAGCCCCACTCATCTGGAATGAACACTTCATCAAAGCCTTTGCGTGGACGATTTGCCTTGATAGCACGAACGAACTCGTCACTCTTGCGCTTCACTTCATCTAACGGACCAAAATGGCTTGGGTCAATAACGATGATGTAAGAGCCACCGACCGGTGTCGGTGCACCCTCTTTCAAGCAGTCGCTTGGCAACGCTGGTAGCTCAGGTGCGATTTTCGCTTTCGGGTTAATGATGGCAGACAGAACCTCGTTCCAAATGTTCAAGGAGTATAGGCGCGGCGTTAGGAAGGTCCAAGGCGCATCACAGTCCGCAACCCGTCCATAACCAGGAATCAGACGTCCCCATTTTGCAGCA
Source organism: Vibrio maritimus (assembly GCA_000755425.1). Taxonomy (GTDB): domain Bacteria; phylum Pseudomonadota; class Gammaproteobacteria; order Enterobacterales; family Vibrionaceae; genus Vibrio; species Vibrio maritimus_A. The sequence continues at coordinate 104,923 of BBMT01000002.1, read as the reverse complement.
TCATCCGTCAATTCACCCGTATCTTGGTCAACAAGTGCAGCGACGTTCAGACGCTTGTTATTGATAAGAGCATCACTGATATTAGCGTCATAGCCTTCACCGAGCATAATTGAGGTTACTAACGGAAGCTCCTCACCACCAACGCAAGCTGCATCGAAGGGTGGGCAGGACATCGCAGGATCCATACCGCCAAATGGCGCGTTGAGTGGAATAGAGTTATTCGACGTCATCGCAAACATGCCTTGCTTCGCAGCAAGTTGGGCGTAGTTGGAGAAATTACCGCCATCGACGTGGTTATAGCCAAACACAATGGAGATGCCGTGCTTTCTGGCTTTCTCAATAGCTGATTCCGCCATAAGCGTTAAGGTGTAGTGACCAGAAGAGCGTTGACCGTCAAAAACGGCCCATGTTTCACCTTCAGACTCTACAACTGGCTTACTCGAAACGTCCATCACTCCAGCTTCAAAAGGAATCGTGACCGCTTCCATTACACCCAGCCCCTGATGAAGTTTACCTTGCAAGCCACCATTCATGGTGTTTCTCGCAATGATGTCAGCGTGCTCTTTGTCCGCACCAACATGCAGCCAAGCTTGTGACACCACGAATTGATAGTACTCGTTGTCGAACATGAGAGTAGGACTTGCAGACATAGATAACTCCTTTCAAATGACTGACTAGTTTTTGTGTACGCTAAAAAATAGTCAATGAAGCCACTCTTGGGTAGTTACAGGCAGTTACAGGTAAAAAAAAGCCCAGTCCAAAGAACCGGGCTTAAAATCATGTGCGTATGATTTTCAATTACTTACGGATAGTTTCCGCAGCGCGCTCAGCGCCAACTTTCGCTTCCCACTTCGCGTTTAGCTCTTCGATTGAAGTGCCAGAACGTTTTAGGAAGTCTTTGAAACCGTCCCAGTGAGCGTCCATTACTTGGTGCTCATCAGTTGCAGTTGCAAGAGCTTTTAGACCCCACTCATCTGGATGAATACTTCGTTGAAGCCAGCGCGTGGGCGGTTTTCTTTCAGTGCTTTAACGAACATGTCAGACTTACGCTTCACTTCTTCGATTGGACCGAAGTGGCTTGGGTCGATCACTAGGATGTATGAACCACCTACTGGACATGGTGCATTTTCCATAGTGAAGAAGTCACTTGGTACTGCTGGAAGCTCAGGAGCAATCTTACCTTTCGGGTTGATGATTGCAGTCATTACTTCGTTCCAGATGTTTAGCGAGTATAGACGTGGCGTTAGGAACGTCCATGGTGCTTTACAGTCAGCAACGCGGCCGTAACCTTCGATTAGAGAGCCCCACTTACGAGCGTCAGCTGTTAATTCACCAGTGTCTTGGTCAACAAGTGCTGCAACGTGTAGGTCACGGTCGTTCACGATAGCGTCACAGATGTGAGAGTCGTAACCTTCACCGATCATGATAGACGTTACTAGCGGAAGCTCTTCACCACCGATACATGCAGCGTCGAATGGAGGGCAAGACATTGCTGGATCCATACCGCCGAATGGTGCGTTTAGAGGTACAGAGTTGTTTGAAGACATAGCAAACATGCCTTCTTTCATTGCCATCTGTGTGTAGTTAGAGAAGTTGCCGCCGTCACAGTGGTCGTAACCGAATACGATTGAGATACCGTGCTTACGTGCTTTCTCGATAGCCGTTTGAGCCATTAGCGTACATACGTAGTGGCCAGAAGACTTCTTACCGTTGTAAACAGCCCAAGTTTCACCTTCAGACTCGATTTCTGGAGTCGTAGTCGTGTCAAGGATGCCCGCTTCGTAAGGGATAGTTACCGCTTCGATAACACCTAGACCTTGGTGTAGTTTACCCTGTAGGCCACCTACAAGTAGGTTGTGCGCAAGGATATCAGCGTGAGCTTGAGATGCACCAATGTGCTTCCAAGATTCAGAAACGATGAATGAGAAGTACTCGTTGTTAAACGTAGTAGTAGGGCTGCTAACTTTAGCCATGGTAATGTCCTCTGTATAAGTAGGAATACGTTTTTATGAAAACTGTAGTCACTTTAACCGATGAGGCATATTTCAGAAGTAAAATACTGGATGCTGTTACTTAAACTGTTACCCGTTTTGATGACAAGCGTCACAGAACTGTAGGCTAATCTGACCATAAAAAAAGCCGCTCTATTGAGCGGCTTTTTCAAAGTCTTTTAAAAATCAAGAATTAAGCTTGACCTTTAACTTCTTTAAGACCGTTGTAAGGTGCTTTTTCACCTAGAGCTTCTTCGATACGAATTAGCTGGTTGTACTTAGCTACACGGTCAGAACGGCTCATAGAACCAGTCTTGATTTGACCTGCAGCAGTACCTACCGCTAGGTCAGCGATAGTTGCATCTTCAGTTTCGCCAGAACGGTGAGAGATTACTGCTGTGTAACCTGCGTCTTTAGCCATCTTGATAGCAGCTAGAGTCTCAGTTAGAGAACCGATTTGGTTGAACTTGATAAGGATAGAGTTAGCTACGCCTTTCTCGATACCTTCAGCAAGGATCTTAGTGTTAGTAACGAACAGGTCGTCACCTACTAGTTGAAGCTTGTCACCTAGTAGTTCAGTTTGGTGCTTGAAGCCATCCCAGTCAGACTCGTCTAGACCGTCTTCGATAGAAACGATTGGGAATTGGTTAGCAAGCTCAGCTAGGTAGTGGTTGAACTCTTCAGAAGAGAAAGTCTTACCTTCGCCTTTCATGTTGTAGATGCCAGCTTCTTTGTCGAAGAACTCAGATGCTGCACAGTCCATAGCTAGAGTTACGTCTTTACCTAGTTCGTAACCAGCAGCTGCAACAGCTTCTGCGATAACTTCTAGAGCTTCAGCGTTAGACTTAAGGTTAGGAGCGAAACCACCTTCGTCACCAACTGCAGTGCTGTAGCCTTTAGACTTAAGAACTTTAGCTAGGTTGTGGAATACTTCTGCACCGATACGTAGACCTTCTTTAAGAGTCTTAGCACCAACTGGTTGGATCATGAACTCTTGGATGTCAACGTTGTTGTCTGCGTGCTCACCACCGTTGATGATGTTCATCATTGGTAGAGGCATAGAGAACTGACCTGCAGTACCGTTTAGCTCAGCGATGTGCTCGAACAAAGGCATGCCTTTAGCAGCTGCAGCCGCTTTAGCGTTTGCTAGAGAAACAGCTAGGATAGCGTTCGCACCGAACTTAGACTTGTTTTCAGTACCGTCTAGGTCGATCATTACTTGGTCAACGTCAGCTTGAGCTTTAGCGTCTTTACCAACTAGAGCTTCAGCGATTGCACCGTTCACAGCTTCAACAGCTTTAAGAACGCCTTTACCTAGGAAACGTGCTTTGTCGCCGTCACGTAGCTCAAGAGCTTCGCGAGAACCAGTAGATGCGCCAGATGGAGCCGCAGCCATACCTACGAAACCGCCTTCTAGGTGTACTTCAGCTTCAACAGTTGGGTTACCACGTGAGTCGATGATTTCACGACCTAGAACTTTAACGATCTTAGACATTAATGTTTCCTCTCATTAAATATAAATGTCAAATTTAGGGCAGCCGCACAACCTTCGCTGCCGCCCGTATCCTTTTTACTTTTCTTCAGTACCGCGCTGGTACTCACCTGCTGCCTTAACAAAGCCAGAGAACAGTGGGTGACCATCGCGTGGTGTTGAAGTGAATTCTGGGTGGAACTGCGCAGCTACGAACCATGGGTGTGCTGGGTTCTCGATCACTTCAACCAGTTTCTTGTCTGCTGATAGACCAGAAACTTTTAGACCTGCTTTTTCAATCTGAGGACGAAGTACGTTGTTCACTTCATAGCGGTGACGGTGACGCTCGTGGATCTTCGCATTGCCGTATAGTTCGTATGCTTTCGTCCCTTTCTCAAGGTGACATAGCTGAGAACCAAGACGCATTGTGCCGCCAAGATCAGAGGTTTCAGTACGTTCTTCAACTTTACCTTCACCATCAACCCACTCTGTGATCAAGCCTACCACAGGGTATTTCGTCTCTTTGTTAAATTCTGTTGAATGTGCGCCTTCCATACCCGCTACGTTACGAGCGTATTCGATAAGCGCAACTTGCATCCCTAGACAGATACCTAGGTAAGGAACTTTGTTCTCACGAGCGTATTTCGCAGCAAGGATCTTACCTTCAATACCACGATCACCGAAACCACCAGGAACTAGGATTGCGTCTAGACCGCTAGTGCTTCGTCACCTTTAGTCTCTACGTCTTGTGAGTCAACGTACTTGATCTTCACGTTTAGACGGTTCTTAAGGCCAGCGTGCTTAAGCGCTTCGTTTACCGACTTGTAGGCATCTGGTAGTTCAATGTACTTACCAACCATACCGATAACGACTTCACCCGTTGGGTTCGCTTCTTCGTAGATTACCTGTTCCCACTCAGATAGGTTTGCTTCTGGAGCGTTAATACCAAAGCGAGTACAAACAAGATCGTCAAGACCTTGCGCTTTAATCAGCTGAGGGATCTTGTAGATAGAATCTACGTCCTTCATTGAGATAACCGCTTTCTCTTGTACGTTACAGAACAGAGCAATCTTCTTACGCTCGTTTGCAGGGATCATGCGATCGCTACGACAAACAAGGATATCTGGTTGGATACCGATAGATAGAAGCTCTTTCACCGAGTGTTGCGTTGGCTTAGTTTTCACTTCGCCCGCAGCTGCTAGGTAAGGAACTAGAGTCAGGTGCATGAACATTGCACGCTCGCGACCAAGCTCAACAGCTAGCTGACGGATTGCTTCCATAAATGGTAGAGATTCGATATCACCAACTGTGCCACCAACTTCAACGATCGCAACGTCATGGCCTTCAGAACCAGCGATTACACGATCTTTAATAGCGTTTGTGATGTGTGGGATAACCTGAATAGTCGCACCTAGGTAGTCACCACGACGTTCTTTACGTAGAACGTCAGCGTAAACACGACCAGCAGTAAAGTTGTTGCGTTTTGTCATCTTGGTACGGATGAAACGCTCGTAGTGACCAAGGTCAAGGTCAGTTTCAGCGCCATCTTCCGTGACGAACACTTCACCGTGCTGAGTTGGCTCATTGTGCCCGGATCAACGTTGATGTAAGGGTCAAGCTTCATCATGGTCACTTTAAGACCACGTGCTTCTAAAATTGCTGCAAGAGATGCTGCTGCAATACCTTTACCTAGAGAGGATACTACCCCGCCAGTAACAAAAATATAATTTGTCGTCATGTTTAACCTGAAGTTGGTTGAATGAGGGAAAATGGATTTCTTCTGGACGGGATGCAAATATACCAGAAGCCCTTTACCGCCACAACGTGAAACTTATCACATTCAAAATTTTTATTTTTTGCTTCAAATCAATAGTAGAAACGTACACCAGTGAGAACCGGTTCACAAATCCGAGCAGTTTTCTTGTTTTTTTACATCATTCCAAAACGCATCCAGCTCTTGAAGGCTGAAGTCCGTCAATAACTTACCTTCCTCCGCAACACGCGCTTCTACGCCCTTAAATCGGCGAGAAAATTTGTTGTTGGCTTTTCTTAGCGCGACTTCAGGATCTTTCTGCAAATGGCGAGCAAGATTCACTGCTGCAAACAAGAGATCGCCGACTTCTTCTTCCAATTTGTCTTCGTTTACATCGACTTGAATCGCTTCTTCAACGACCTCTTCAATCTCCTCTTGAACCTTCTCAACCACAGGTCCAAGAGCATCCCAATCGAAGCCAAATTTTGCGCAACGTTTCTGGATTTTGTTGGCTTTGGAAAGCGCAGGAAGCGACTGTGGTATTGAGTCTAGAATACTTTGCGCAGTTTTGCCTAGTTGCGCTTTTTCCTTCTGTTTCTCTGCTTCCCAATTAGCATTGATCGCCGCTTCATCTTCAAACTCGACGTCAGAAAAAACGTGCGGATGGCGACGGGTAAGCTTCTCGTTAAGCCCTTCTACCACCTCATTAAAATCAAACAGACCCTGCTCTTTAGCCATCTGACTATAGAAGATGACTTGAAACAGTAAGTCGCCCAGCTCTTCTTTTAGGTTCGGCCAGTCTTTGTTGTGGATAGCATCCACCACCTCAAAGGTCTCTTCGATGGTGTGAGGAACAATGGTTTCGAAGGTTTGCTTTCTGTCCCATGGGCAGCCTTTTTCTTCGTCGCGAAGCTGGGCCATGATGGAGAGGAGTTGGTCTATGGGTTGGGTCATGTTGGTTTCCTGGTTACGACAAGGGCGAGTGTGGTAGCACTCGCCCTTGGTTTTTGTTTTATTTGGGTTGAGTTGGGAGCGCGTGGTTTTTACCCCCTCTAGCTCCCCCGGCTACGCGCCCCGTTATAAAGGGGGAGAACTACTGCTCGCTCCTATCGTCGCATCGCCAAGATTAATAGGCGATGCGCAGCGAGCCGTCTGCTCCTCCCCTTTAAAGCGGGGCGCGTAGCCGGGAGGCTGGGAGGGGTAAATCCACCGAACCTAAAATAGTCAGCTAAACTACCCCAACCGCTTCACATTCATCACATCTTTAATCTGCTCAATACGCTTCGTCACGCGCGACAATACCTCAATATTGTTCACTTCCAGATCAAAGTCCATGATAGACAATTGACGCTTGTAATCACTGCGACTCTTCATGCTGGTCACCTTAATCTTTTCGTTGGTCAGCAAGGTCGTAATATCTTTAAGTAGACCACCACGCTCCATCGCCTCAACTCGAATCGTCAAGATGTATGAACCAACAAACCCACTGCCCCAAACCGTATCGATAATACGCTCTGGCGCGTGATGACTAAGCTCTTCAAGCTGCTCACAGTCAGCGCGGTGCACTGAGATACCGCGTCCTTGTGTAATGTAGCCTTTGATCTGATCGCCCGGAATCGGCTGACAACAGCGCGCTAGGTGAGTCATCAGGTTATCAACCCCTTCTACCACTACCGCATCTTTGTGCGGACGGCTTTGCGCGGGTGCTTTGTTCTCTGACTCTTGCAGTTTCTCAAGAGCTTGCTGATCTTCTTCTTCCGCGGTTGGCTTGTTTACCAAGGCATTGATGTGGTTGATGATCTGGTTGATTCTCAGGTCACCGCTGCCAACACCGACATACAGCTCATCGGCGGAATTAACGTTAAAGCGTTTTAGTGCGTACTGTTCGGCATCTTTGAGAGTTGCACCGATTTTAGTCAGCTCAGCCTCAAGGATCTCTCGACCCGCTTCTAAATTCTTCTCGCGGCTTTGTTTTCTAAACCATGCGTTAATCTTCGCGCGCGCTCGACCAGAGTGCACAAAACCCGTTGACGGATTGAGCCAGTCACGAGACGGATTTGGCTCTTTCGCGGTGATGATTTCAACCTGATCACCCATTGCGAGCTTATGGGTAAACGGGACAATACGTCCACCTACCTTAGCGCCAATGCATCGGTGTCCAACTTCAGAGTGAATGTGATATGCAAAATCAAGCGGTGTTGCGCCCATTGGTAGGTCGACTACGTCGCCGCGTGGAGTAAACGCATAAACGCGGTCATCAAACACCTGGCTACGAAGCTCATCAAGCATCTCGCCAGAGTCTGACATCTCTTCTTGCCAATCGAGTAGTTTACGCAGCCAAGTGATCTTCTCATCGTATCCGCTGCGACCACCACTGCCGCCTTCCTTGTACTTCCAGTGCGCTGCAACACCCAACTCGGAATCTTCGTGCATCTGTTTGGTACGGATCTGGATTTCAATGGTTTTTCCTTCAGGCCCCAAGATCACGGTATGAATCGATTGGTAACCATTCGGTTTAGGGTTGGCGACGTAATCGTCGAACTCGCTTGGTAAGTGCTTGTATTTGGTGTGCACGACACCCAGAGCTGCGTAACAGTCTTGCAAACGCTCAGCAATGATTCGAACCGCACGCACGTCAAACAGCTCGTCAAAATCCAGATTCTTCTTCTGCATTTTGCGCCAGATACTGTAGATGTGCTTCGGACGACCACTCACCTCAGCCAAGATGCTCGAGGCTTGCATCTCGCTCGTTAGGTCATCAACAAAGTCTTTGATGTATTGCTCACGGACAATACGACGCTCAGAAAGCTGCTTGGCAATTTGTTTGTAAGTGTCTGGCTGCTGGTAGCGGAAGGCGTAGTCTTCGATTTCCCATTTGAGCTGACCGATACCCAGGCGGTTGGCGAGTGGTGCGTAAATGTTGGCACACTCTTTCGCAGCTGCACGGCGCACTTCATCTGGCTCATCTTTGACTTCACGCAGGTTACAGATACGCTCTGCAAGCTTAATAACCACGCAGCGGAAGTCGTCTACCATGCAAGTAGCATGCGACGCACGTTATCGACTTGTCCCGATGCCTCAGAGTCCTCAAGGGTGACGTTGAGCTGACCGATAGCAGCCATTTCTTCCACGCCGTCGATCAGTTTGATGATCTCTTTGCCGTAGTTTTCTTCTAGTAGCTCACGATCGTAAAGGCCACTGGAAACCACTGGATACAACTGTGCTGCCACCAGCGTGGCTTTATCCATAGACAGGGTAATGAGGATTTCATTCATCTCTCTCCCGCGCCACAACAGCAAGGCCCCTTGCTCACTATCGGCAACGATTTCCTCGCACTGACGATACACGTCTTTCAATCTTTTTGAGGTGTTTTTATCTTGCTTAAGTGATGCGATCCAATTATCCAAATTGAACTGCTCTTCTGGGTTCAAATGCGCGCTTCTTACCGCAACCATTTCTTTTTCTTCCTAGTTTATTGGTTCACTAACCTATCCCAGTTAGCGTTATTACTATGACATCTGCGCTATTTTTCAAACAACGCCATCGACTCAAGATGACTGGTATGAGGGAACATATCCATCATACCTAAACGAGTCAATGAATAGCCTTGTTCAAGTAGGCTCTGACTGTCTCTCGCAAGGGTAGCAGGATTGCAAGAAACATAAAGGACACGTGTCGCACCTAATGCGGAAACTTGGTCTATCACACCACTCGCACCTGCCCTCGCAGGATCTAACAAAATCTTATCAAACTGCTGCGATGCCCAAGGTTGCTGTGATAGCTCTTGTTCCAAATTCGCCTGATAAAATTCGACATTCGAAAGGCCATTAAGTTTCGCATTGTCCGCCGCCCAATCGACCATGTCTTGCACCCCTTCAACACCAACCACATGGGCGCTTTGCTTAGCAAGTGGCAAGGTGAAGTTGCCTAAGCCGCAGAACAGGTCTAACACGCGATCGCTTGACTCTGGTGCCAACCATTCAAGCGCTTGAGCCACCATGCGAGCATTGATCGCTTGGTTAACTTGAATAAAGTGCGATGGCAAAAATGGCAGCTTCACGCCGACTTCGCTATAAAACGGCTGCTCGCCGACGACTCTATCGAGCTGATTCGCTTCTGGCATAAAGTAGAGCGTCACGCCTGTTTGCTCTGCAAACGCTTTTAAACGCGCTTGGTCTTTATCAGTCAAAGGCTTGGTGTGACGAATTACCGCAACCGGCTCAGCATCACCAAGCACAAGTTCAAGATGTCCCAACATCGCTGGCTGCTTGAAGTCAGCAAAAATGCTACGTAGCTGAGGGATCAGAGCATTGAGTCTGTCATCAAGCACAGGGCAATGGTCAACATCGACAATCTGATTGCTCTGCTTACGGCGAAAGCCCATCACTAGACCGCGCTGCTTATCGAGGTGGATACTGAGCCTTGCTCGGCGGCGATAGCCAGACCTTCGCCAGTAATGGATGGCGACAGATCCAACGTTTGGCCTGCAAACTTAGTCATCAGCTGCGACAGTACGTGCTCTTTGTTCGCGATTTGTGCTTCGCGCTCTAAGTGCTGTTGATTACAACCACCACACTCGTTGTAGTGCGGGCAAAATGGCTCAACACGCTGTTCAGCAGGTTTGAGTATTTTAATCAGGTTCGCTTTAGCAAATTTGGCTTTGCTTGAGGTCAGTTGCACCAACACCTTTTCATCCGCAAGCGCGCCCTCAACAAACACCGGTTTTTTGTTGAGATAGCCTATACCGGCACCGTGGTGATCCATGCGTTCAATCTGCACTTCTTGGTGCTTTTTGGAGAAAGAGGTTTTCTTTGTTGGTTTTAAAAAAACGTGCCATGACCAATTCCAAGGCAAAGCATTGATGCTTTGCGCCTATAAAATATTGTTAGAGTTTCACTATTCTGAGTCTGAATGATTGTCGAACAGCGCTGCTTTGATTAAGCTTACGTCATCTTGAGGATGCAATACTGGGTATTGTCCCATATCCCCCCATCAGATGACACTCTGTTGGTAAATAATGATGTCGAATTAACATGACCAGATACGGCCTGCGCGCTCGCGTAATCACATTAACCTTGGCACCGACCTGATCATCGGTCTCCTTCTTAGTGCCTTTTTCTCATATAACCGTTATCACGACCTTGAGTCTCAGGTACTGAATGCTGGTTCAAGTATTATTGAACCGCTGGCGATTGCCAGTGAGCAGGGGCTTGTGAATCAAAACCGAGAATCGGTCAGACGCCTGATCAGTTACGCGCACCGCAAAAACTCCAAGTTTGTCCGCAGTATCGCCGTCTTTGACGCTTCCCATGAGCTGTTTGTCACCTCTAACTTTCATCCAAATTTCGACACGCTGACATTTCCCAAAGACAAACCCATCCCGTTTCTTAGCTCGTCTGAGTTTAGCGACAATACGTTAATCCTCAGAGCCCCTGTGATTGCAGAAAGTCAGCTCGCGACCGATGCCCGAGAGCTAACTCCAACCAGTCAAATGCTCGGCTATGTGGCCATTGAGCTCGACCTGTCCTCGCTGCGATTGCAGCAGTATCAAGAGGTCTTCTCGGCGATTTTAGTCTTAGTGCTCGGGCTCATTCTGTCCGGTATCTTTGCCTATCGCTTGATGTATGACGTGACTCGCCCTATCTCTCACATGAAAAACATGGTGGATCGCATCCGCCGTGGTCATCTAGATGTGCGAATTGAAGGCAAAATGCACGGTGAGCTAGACTCGCTAAAAAACGGTATCAACGCCATGGCGGTATCACTGTCTGAATACCACGTGGAGATGCAGCACAGTATCGACCAAGCCACCTCTGACCTCCGTGAGACGCTTGAACAGCTAGAAATCCAGAACGTCGAACTCGATATCGCTAAAAAGCGCGCTCAAGAAGCGGCTCGCGTGAAATCTGAATTCTTGGCTAACATGTCTCACGAGCTACGTACCCCGCTCAACGGCGTCATTGGCTTTACCCGTCAGATGCTGAAAACTCAGCTCACTAACAGTCAAACCGATTACCTACAAACGATCGAAAAGTCGGCCAACAACCTGCTTAACATCATCAACGATATTCTCGACTTCTCGAAGCTTGAGGCGGGCAAACTGGCGCTAGAAAACATCCCATTTGAGTTCCAAGACAGCTTAGATGAAGTGGTTGCCCTACAAGCCACCAGCGCTCATGAGAAAGGCCTAGAGCTGACACTAAAAGTGGATCCGAAGATCCCAAGCGGCCTCGTCGGTGACCCGCTGCGTATTCAACAGATCCTAACCAACCTAGTTGGCAACTCGATTAAGTTTACTGAACGCGGCAATATCGACATTTCGGTTGAGCTCAAAAGCAGTAAAGAAGATCGTGTCGAGCTGCAATTTATGGTTCGCGATACCGGTATCGGCATTTCCGAACGCCAACAAGCGCAGCTGTTCCAAGCGTTTAGTCAAGCGGATGCGAGCATCTCGAGACGTTATGGTGGTACTGGCCTTGGCTTGGTCATCACCCAGAAACTGGTTGGCCAAATGGGTGGCGATATTAGCCTCACCAGTCGCCTGCACCAAGGCTCGACCTTTTGGTTTACTGTGAAACTGAGCTCGACCGACATTCCAATGCTCGACCCTATCGATCCTGCAGTGATTCACAACAAGCGACTGCTGCTGGTTGAGCCGAACATGCAAGCGGCTTCCGTACTGCAGCAAACGCTCACCAATGAGGGTGTGATGGTTACCTACCGCTCTACATTGCCTGAACGTGTAGAGTCGTTCGATTACATTATTGTTTGCTTGCCGACCAATGAAGAAGTGCCGCTCGCCGTCATTGAAGAGTGGATCGCGCGCTGCAAACAATCGACGTCAAATATCATCATAGGTACGGCTAGTACCCAGTTGGCACTGTCGGATTACCTGATGCAAACGCACCAAGTGCAATGTTTGACTAAACCGCTATCACGTAAAAACTGCTGCAGTCTTTGGTCGATAAACAGCCGGCTCAGCTAGCGCCTGCGGTCGAGGTAATTTCTACAGAAAAACGCAGCCTCAACGTCATGGCGGTAGACGATAATCCAGCCAACCTTAAACTCATTACAGCGCTGCTCTCTGAGCGGGTCGAAACCGTGGTGTCTTGTACCAGCGGTCAGGCTGCGGTGCAAAAAGCGCAAGAGCAGCACTTTGATATGGTGTTCATGGACATTCAAATGCCGCAAATGGATGGTGTGACGGCTTGTAAGCTCATCAAAGAGACTCAGCAAAACGCGGCCACACCTGTAGTTGCGGTAACGGCTCACGCTATGAGTGGTGAGCGTGACCGCTTACTTTCAGAAGGCATGGACGATTACCTCACCAAACCGATTGATGAAACTATGCTGCTTCAGGTACTCAATAAATGGGTGCCAGTACGCCCTGCTGAGTCTGAGGCGTGCTTAGACTTTGTTGCGCCTACTGATACTAACTCAGCGGCAGAAGCGCCACCGATCGTGGTAGAAAAGCCAACCTCACAAGTCATTGACTGGAATGCAGCGCTTAAACAAGCGGCCAATAAAGAAGATCTCGCCATTGATATGCTGCAAATGTTGGTCGACTTTATCCCGGAAGTGGCTGAGCTTGCCGACAACATCCTCGATAATGGCTTTGACGACGTGGAGCAAGTGATCCACCTAATCCATAAGCTACATGGCAGCTGCTCCTACTGCGGCGTACCACGACTCAAATCCATCTGTGCGACGATAGAGAAAGCCTTCGTGCGGGTGACAGTCTCGAAGACATTGAGCCTGAATTATTTGAACTGCAAGATGAGATGGAGAAAGTGCTAGAGAGTTCTGAGTTGTATTTGAAAGGGAAAGAAGGTGAAGGAGCCTAGGTTCAGGATCCTCGAACCTTAGGGTGTTTTAGCTTTCTAGGATGACGGTTGCTACTGCGTAGTGTCGCTCATCAGAAATAGAGAGGTGGTTAGAGGCCACCCCCATAGAAGCCGCAATTTGTGCGGCTTTTTTATTGAGTGTCAGGATAGGTTTGCCATGTTCGTCATTGGACACTTCAAAGTCGTGAAATGTCACGCCATGGGCAATACCGGTACCGAGCGCTTTAGAGGCTGCTTCTTTTACCGCAAAGCGCTTTGCGAGAAAGCGCCCTTGCTGCTTTAGGCTCTGGAACTGAATCAGTTCATTGTCAGTCAAGATACGTTTAGCAAACGCCTCACCCGTTCGTGATAACGCCTTTTCTACACGTTCTATTTCCGCAATGTCTGTCCCAAGTCCTAAAATTGCCACAAAGTCTCGCCTCTACTCGTTATATATCGTGCTCGGATTAACCGCGGCGCGCCGCTTCCATGACAGCTTTCATGTCAGCAACGGCTTTATGCAGACCATCAAACACAGCGCGGCCAATAATAGAGTGACCGATGTTCAGCTCGTAAATCTCTGGCAATGCCGCGATTGGTCCAACGTTGTGGTAAGTCAGACCGTGACCCGCGTTAACCGTGATACCGATGTCAGCCGCGTAGCTTGCGCCAGCTGCGATTTTCTTCAGTTCGTCTTGTTGATCTTCTTCGGTCTCTGCATCCGCATAATGGCCGGTGTGAAGTTCGATGAATGGCGCGCCTGCCGCTTTAGATGCATCAATCTGCTCACGATCAGCATCGATAAACAGAGACACTTTAATACCTGCTGCCGTTAGCTTCTCTGTCGCTGCCTTGATCTTTTCAAACTGACCTTTAACGTCTAGACCACCTTCAGTCGTCAGCTCTTCGCGCTTCTCTGGTACCAAACACACGAATTCAGGCTTAGTTTTTAGCGCGATGTCGATCATCTCATCGGTCACTGCCATTTCTAGGTTCATACGCGTTTGTAACGTTTCACGCAGGATACGCACGTCGCGGTCTAGGATGTGACGACGATCTTCACGAAGGTGAATCGTGATGCCATCTGCGCCTGCGCGCTCAGCAATCTCTGCTGCGTGTACTGGGTCTGGATACTTAGTACCGCGAGCATTACGTAGGGTCGCGATATGGTCAATATTGATACCTAAAAGGATAGAACTCATCGATGATTACTCCATGATCAGGACTGCTTCATTCGAAACAGCTCCCTGCTTTTTAATGGTTTTCCGCCAAGATACGGCTTTAATGCTATGCGTGTAAAGCGTTTTGCCGCTTGTAACTGTGTTTTACTCAGGAAACGTCGCTCACTGATGGCGATGAGCTCTTCACCTAAAAAGGTCAGATTGTCTCTACGCACACTCGCGATGAATCCCTTCTGCTCCCGATAACGATAAGTCATTGTCGGATCTATAGGTTCGCCGGTACCAGCACAGTGCAAGAAGTCTACACCGTATCCCATTGCAGAAAGTAGAGCGAGTTCAAAACGCCGCAAAGCAGGTTCAGGATTGGTATTGTGGGCGAGCTCTGTTAAAGCTTGAAGATAGTCGTGAAATAATTCAGGAAACGGTATCTCACTTGCCAGTACGCGAGCAATCAGCTCATTCACGTACATAGCAGAATAGAGGTTCACACCGGTTAACGGCAGACCAAGACTGATGGCTTCCGCTTGCCTCAATGTTTTCATTGAGCCATTGCCGGACCACTTTAACAATAATGGGGTGAAAGGCTGTAGAGCGCCTTTAAGATTCGAGCGCTTACTTCGAGCGCCTTTGGAAAGCAGCGTGACGCGACCATATTCCTCACTGAATACATCGAGTATTAAGCTCGATTCACTGTAAGGTCTTCGATGCAAAACAAAGCAGCGTTGCAATCCATCCATAGGTCATATTCTGTCTAAAAGGGATCAGAGCAGCTAGCGCTACTCTGATCTGCGGTATTATTTGTTTTCGATATCGTCGATGTAGCCGAGAGAGCGTAGTGCGCGTTCATCATCAGCCAACCTGATTTCACTTTTACCCAGGTCTCTAGATACACTTTACGGTCGAACAACTCTTCCATATCAAGACGAGCTTCGCGGCCGATGGTTTTGATCTTCTCGCCACCTTTACCAATCACCATCTTCTTCTGGCCACTGCGCTCTACAAGGATCAACGCATTGATGTGGAAACCATCCGTATCTGGGTTGTAATCGAAACGTTCAATCTCAACGGTCACCGAGTAAGGCAGCTCGTCACCAGTGAATCGCATTAGCTTTTCACGCAAGATTTCAGATGCCATAAAACGCTGAGAGCGATCGGTCACGTATTCTTCCGGGAAGTGATGAATCGCTTCAGGTAGGTGATTACGAACATGCTGACGAATCACGTCGATGTTTTTGCCGTGTTTCGCCGAAATAGGCACTACATCAACAAATTCCATCTTCTTGGTCATCTCTTGCATGTGCAGCATCACGTCATTGCGATCTTTCACATTGTCTACCTTGTTGATACACAAGATAACTGGGAAGTTCGACTTACGCAGCTTGTTCAGCACCATTTCATCGTCATCAGTCCACTGCGTACCATCCACAAGGAAGAGCACCAAGTTCACATCACTTAGGGAACTGTTTGCCGCGCGGTTCATTAGACGGTTAATCGCACGTTTCTCTTCGATATGCAAACCCGGCGTGTCGACATAGATCGCTTGGTAGTCACCTTCAGTGTCCACGCCCATGATACGGTGGCGCGTTGTTTGAGGCTTACGAGAGGTGATCGAGATCTTCTGTCCTAGAATGCGGTTAAGCAGTGTCGATTTACCGACGTTAGGACGACCTACGATCGCCACAAAGCCACAGTGCTGTTCACCAGTGCTTTCTTGAGTTGCTACGCTTGCCGAGTCGCTCGTTGAAGCGAAGTACGCATCGAGATCGAACTCTTGATCAGAATTTGGTTTATCAGACATTGGTCAGTTTCTCTAGAGCCAGTTCCGCAGCCGCTTGTTCTGCCTTGCGGCGGCTGGTGCCTTTGCCGATAACAGGCTTATCCACACCTGCCACTTCACAGGAAACGGTAACTCTTGGTTATGCGCTTCCCCTTTAATATTAGTCACTGTGTAGACAGGGAGTGGTTTTCTTCGACCTTGTAGAAACTCTTGCAGGCGAGTTTTTGGATCTTTCTGTGACACACCCGGCTTGATCGCATCAAGACGCGATTGATACCAGCTCAGCACGATGCCACGAACCGTCTCGACATCGCTATCAAGATAAATCGCGCCAATGATCGCTTCAACAGCGTCAGCCAAGATTGAGTCACGACGGAATCCGCCACTTTTCAGCTCGCCTGGACCTAATTTTAAGTAATCTCCCAAGACGAATTCACGCCCTAGCTCAGCCAGAGTGTTACCTCGAACTAAGGTGGCACGCATTCGACTCATGTCCCCTTCGTTTACCTTAGGAAAACGATGGTAAAGATCGTCAGCAATGACAAAACTTAAAATTGAATCGCCCAGAAATTCTAGTCGTTCGTTATGGTTGCCGTGGGCACTGCGGTGAGTCAGCGCCAGCATCAGCAGCTCGCTATCATTGAACTGATAGCCGAGCTTTTTTTCTAAAAGTTTAATAGGAGAATTCATGCTCTCTCGTTCAGTCTATTCCACCGATGCGATTAAATCTGACACCGGTTGGGATCCATGTAGGCAGAATGCTGTCTGCACCACGTTCAAATTCGAAGCTAATCCAAATGCCAACCGCTTTCCCCACTAGGTTGCCTTCTGGCACAAAGCCCCAGTAACGGCTATCGGCACTGTTGTCACGGTTATCACCCATCACAAAGTACTGACCTTCTGGCACAACCCACTCGTTCACGCCGTTGCGAGGCTGATATTGATCAACACGGTCGCGACGCAGTGGATTGACCAATACCTGGTGACCCACTTCACCCAGCTTTTCATCCATCTGGATAAGCGGGATACCATTTTGGATAAACGGACTGTCTTGGACATTAGACAGCTTAACCGGCTTACAGCGTGACTCGCCTGGACGCTGAATACAGATGTCCTTACGAGCGCTGTAACGAACCGTATCACCCGGTAAGCCAACCACACGCTTAATGTAGTCAATGTTTGGCTGCGGTGGGTACTTAAATACGACAACATCGCCTCGTTCAGGTTTGCCAGTTTCAACTAGCTGAGTGCGCCATACTGGATCTTTTAGTCCGTACGCATACTTCTCAACCAAGATGAAATCACCAACCAATAGCGTTGGCATCATTGAACCTGATGGGATTTGGAACGGTTCGTAAATGAACGAACGCAACACCAAAACAAAGGCAATCACAGGGAAAATTGAAACACTATTCTCAACAAACCAAGATGGTGCGACCGCTTTGTTTGCCGTCTCTTCATCAATTTGATTTGCTTGCGCTTGGATATCCGCCAGCTTCTGCTGACGCTGCTTTCTCAATACGAGCTTATCCAAAACCCAAACGACACCAGTCACTAACGTCACGATGACGAGGATCAATGAGAAGGTATTAGCCATTCAATTCCCTTAATTTTCGTATCTTTAAAAATAACGAAAAGTGAAAGCACTCACTGAGCACTTTCACTTCTGCTGTATTATGTCGCCACGTAAGGCAAAAGAATTAGTCTTTGCCTACGTGTAGAATCGCAAGGAACGCTTCTTGAGGCAGTTCGACGTTACCGATCTGCTTCATACGTTTCTTACCTTCTTTCTGTTTCTTCAACAGTTTCTTCTTACGGCTCACGTCACCACCGTAACATTTCGCGATTACGTTTTTACGTAACTGTTTCACAGTCGAACGCGCAATGATGTGGTTACCGATCGCAGCCTGAATCGCGATATCGAACATCTGACGAGGGATGAACTCTTTCATCTTCTCAACCAACTGACGACCACGGCTCTGAGACTGGTCTTATGCGTAATGATAGCCAGTGCGTCAACTGTATCGCCGTTAAGCAGCACGTCCACACGAACCATGTTCGACGCTTCAAAGCGTTGGAAGTTGTAGTCCAGTGATGCGTAACCACGAGATGTAGACTTCAGACGGTCGAAGAAGTCGAGTACCACTTCTGCCATCGGGATATCGTAAGTGACAGCCACTTGGTTGCCGTGATAAACCATGTCTACCTGAGTACCACGCTTCTCAACACAAAGCGTAATCACGTTACCTAAGTAATCTGATGGTACTAGGATGTTACAACGTGCGATTGGCTCACGGATCTCTTCGATGTCGTTGGTTGCCGGCAGTTTCGCTGGACTATCAACATAGTGAAGTGAACCATCAGTTTTCTCTACTTCGTAGACTACCGTCGGCGCTGTCGTAATCAGGTCTAGGTCGTATTCACGCTCTAGACGCTCTTGGATGATCTCCATGTGAAGCATACCCAAGAAGCCACAACGGAAGCCGAAACCAAGTGCAGCTGAGCTCTCTGGCTCATAGAACAATGACGCATCGTTTAGGCTCAGTTTGCCTAGTGCATCACGGAAGTTTTCGTAATCATCAGACGATACTGGGAATAGACCTGCGTAAACCTGAGGTTTTACTTTTTGGAAGCCTGGTAGTGCCACTTCACAGCCATTCTTAGCCGTGGTCAGTGTATCACCCACTGGCGCGCCAAGGATGTCTTTGATACCACAAACAACCCAGCCTACTTCACCAGTATTTAGCTCAGTCGTATCAACCTGTTTTGGTGTGAAGATACCAAGACGGTCTACACCCCAAACCTGACCAGTGCTCATTACTTTGATCTTATCATTCTTCTTCAGCACGCCGTTTTTGATACGCACTAGAGAAACAACACCAAGGTAGTTGTCGAACCAAGAATCAATGATAAGCGCTTGTAGTGGATCTTCTGGGTTGCCTTCTGGCGCTGGGATCGCTTTTACGATCTCTTCAAGAACGTCGTCAACACCTAGACCGGTCTTCGCTGAACAGCGAACCGCTTCCATCGCGTCGATACCAACGATCTCCTCGATCTCTTCAGCTACGCGCTCTGGCTCTGCCGCTGGAAGGTCGATCTTGTTAAGAACTGGAACCACTTCAAGTTCCATTTCGATTGCGGTGTAGCAGTTAGCGAGTGTCTGAGCTTCTACTCCCTGACCCGCATCAACCACCAGTAGCGCACCTTCACAAGCCGCCAATGAACGTGATACTTCGTACGAGAAATCAACGTGTCCTGGAGTATCGATAAAGTTTAGCTGATAGGTTTCCCCATCTTTCGCCGTGTAATCCAGAGTAACACTCTGAGCTTTAATAGTGATACCGCGCTCGCGCTCTAGATCCATAGAATCAAGAACCTGTGCCGCCATTTCACGGTCGCTTAAGCCGCCGCAAACTTGGATCAAACGGTCCGACAACGTCGATTTGCCGTGGTCAATGTGGGCGATAATAGAAAAGTTACGAATGTGCTTCATAGATTTGGTGTAGCTAAACTCTTAAACAATTAGGGAATGAAATAGCGGAAAAAACACGCATTTCAATTAAGTTGGCAGATTCTACCCAATTTCGTTGCGGTTCGCACCTTATTTAGGCAATGGACTGCCCGAGCACCCGCACCAGTTCAACCTGTTGGTGTGATGCAGCCTCCATTGGTGACACCCGTTTTTTCGCAAGTCGGAAACCAAAGTAGGCAGAAATTGCTGAAAAACCAATCACCACCAGCTCACTGCCGCCAAGTAAGGGCGCTAACCACAACTGGCCAGCCATCGCTCCCAAAAACAGAAACAGTAGTGGTAATAAATAGATCAATGCTGCCGATTGCAGCAGACTTTTCTCTGGAAACGCGATTTCGACAACATCGCCTGGGTTGACGATTTTGGAGGTCAGTAGGTGCCAGTTCAGCTGTTTGTTACCGACCGCTTTGGTGACAATGCCGGTTCCACAACTGTTTTTTGATTGGCAAGAACTGCAACTGGTTTGTTGGTCGCAGCTCAATTCGACTTGATAACGATGACCACGGCTTTTCACCGAGGTCACCGTTGCAAGAGCGGTCATCATGGGGTTACGCCTTCGTCTGCTTGCTGTACTTTATTCAGTTTAACAGATTGTGCGATACGCTGCGCAGTGGCTGGAGGAATGTCGCCGACGACAGAGACTTGCATGTCTCCAGTGACAATGCTGTGCACTGTTCGGCGCCCTTGACGAATAAGTTGGCCTTTCATCGAATTACTATCACCTTCGGAGACATACACGGAAAAGCTAAATAAGCCATCAGTATACATCTGACTCTCCACGACATCTTCGGTGGCGATCATGCGATAACGATTAAGATCTTTTGGAGTAAAACCACTTGGTACCCAGCCAACTTGCCAGAAGGTTTGTTCAATGTTGCCTTTTGGCAGTGACAATACCGCTGGAAGCTGGACTTCATCAAGTGAGCTAAGCATGGTCGCGATGTGATCGTTGATGGAGTATGAAATCACACGATACTGTTCGAGGATCTCACCATCTCGGTCGAGAAGATCAGCGCGTAATGGAAGCTTACTTTTTTCGTCCACCCACAATACATAGGAGTAGCGCAGGCCGTCTTTTGGTACCACACGAAATACTTGTGCCGCCGCTCCTGCCTCTCTTGCTCGGCCAACACGAACATAATCGTAATATTGGCTCAGTTTTTTGATGTCACTATTAAGCAGTGGCATCAAAGGTGCGACCATCTTGCCCGACTCTATTGTGAATGGATCGGCGCCAGGTTCGATGTAGCTGACTTCGTTGCCACGGCGGATAACCTCACGCACCGGACCACTCAAGTAAACCAAATGCGCCAATTGCTGATCTTCATGCTTCGCATGGCGATACAACAAAGGCTCAATACTGTTCTTTTTGATCAGGATATAGGACAGTTCGTAGTTCAATTGCTGACTGGCGTCATTCATTTGATGCAATAAAGCCTCTACAGAAGATTGCTCTTCTGCAAAGGCCGAGTTAGCAAACAAACTGAACAGCAATAACGAACTGGTCAGAAGTTTTTTCATTCAATTACCGATTCTGTATCCGTAGTCAGAGACGCTTGGTCGTCACTGTTTAAGCGCAGCTGTAGCTCATAATCTTGAAGAAGAGCATTGATGCGGCGACGCTGCTCTTGCACATTGGCGCTTTCATTCTGATTCGTTCTCGCTACTGAATCACGAGTCAAACTTACTGGTTCAGCGCTACCCGCAAATGGGATAGTTTGCAAAACAGGTAGCTGCTCAATCTCAGGTTGCGTTGCATCTTGTCCAGAGAACTGCTGCACACCTAAAATAACGGCAAGCGATACACATGCAGCAATGCCCACTTGGCCAAACTGAGTTAGCCATGCCGGTAGCTGACGCTTCGCTTGCGACGGTGTCGGTTGTGCCTCAATCGGCATCACTGTCTCTTTGCTTACCGCTTGATGTGCTGGCTCATCATCGAGTGCCAGTGCGACGCTCTCAGCAATATTCCAATCCAGGCTCTGTGGCTCATCACCACGCATCACATCACCGATTAGGTGGTAGTTTTGCCAGGTTTGTTTGCTCTCCTGATCATTCTCGAGCGCTTCGATTAGCGCATCATCGATCAGGTCTCCATCCATGAATGCTGAAAGCTTCTGTTTGTCAGCCATTATATTCACCATAGTTGTAACTAGTTTTAGCGTTGAAGAAGAGGCTTAATCTTCTTCTCTACCGCTTCACGAGCACGGAAGATACGCGAACGTACCGTTCCTACTGGGCAATCCATTACTTCTGCAATCTCTTCGTAACTCAAACCATCAAGTTCACGAAGGGTCATTGCAGTCTTCAAATCTTCTGGTAGCGCTTCAATTGCAGCGAAAACTGTTCGCTTCAATTCGTTCGACAACGTTAAGTCTCAGGGTTCGAAATTTCTTTCAAAGCGTTACCGGTTTCAAAAATTCGGCGTCTTCTGCGTCCACATCGCTGGCTGGTGGCCTGCGACTCTGGGCAACAATGTGGTTCTTTGCGGTGTTCACTGCTATGCGATACAACCAAGTATAGAAGCGCTTTCACCTCTAAACGTTGGGATCGCACGATACGCTTTAATAAACGCTTCTTGGGCTATGTCCGCTACGTCGCCCGAATTGCTCACGTATCTTGATATGAGATTGCAAACCTTGTTTTGATAGCGCAAAACCAACAGGTTAAATGCTTGTTTATCTCCACTTTGAACGCGCTCAATCAACACCTGATCGGTCGGCTGCTCGTTCATGCGAGCGTTCACTCCTATTCGTTCTCACCCTTACCTTCTCAGATATGAGTATTAATTATGCATATTGTAGTCTTGACACCACCGCTAACATGAGCACTATTGTGACTCTATGCAAATGGGAAAGTTCAAAACTTTCTGGATTTTTTTGTTATTTGTCATTCACAATGTGATTTGGCGTCCACTACAATGGGCTCAACTCACTAGAATGGATTAGTTAACGCCACAACACAACGAGTTTTTCAACCCGTTCCACATGGCGATAATCCAATTAGCAAGTGCCCTTCGCCAGCTGCATTTCGCAGCTTCCTATCGTGCACTTTTAGCTGGGTAGAGTTTGCTAGCTCTACCATAGGTCAGGATTTTAATAGAATTATGAACACAAACCGAGAACATCTTTGTGATGTTTTAGTTATAGGAAGTGGCGCTGCTGGTCTTTCTCTCGCGCTACGAGTTGCTGAGCGCGCTAAGGTTATTGTTTTAAGTAAAGGACCGTTGAGTGAAGGGGCAACCTATTACGCTCAAGGCGGTATTGCCGCAGTTTTCGACGAAGCCGATAGCATCGAGTCACACGTTAACGACACCAATATTGCTGGTGCCGGCCTGTGCGAAGAAGATACGGTGCAGTTTATTGCAGAGAACGCGAAAGAGTGCGTGCAATGGCTAATCGATGGCGGCGTTCCATTTGACCAAGTTGAAACCGAAAAGGACGAAGCACCGCGCTATCATTTAACGCGCGAAGGCGGACACAGCCACCGTCGCATTCTGCACGCGGCAGATGCAACGGGAATGGCAATGCAGACGACGCTGCAAGACAACGTGCTAAACCACCCGAACATTGAAATTTTTGAGCGCTATAACGCGCTTGATTTGATCACTGAAGACAAAGTAGGTGGCAGCAAAGACAAAGTGGTTGGTGCCTATATTTGGAACCGCAACCAAGAACACGTTGAAACCGTGCGCGCTAAGTTTGTCGTACTGGCAACAGGTGGCGCATCAAAAGTGTACCAGTACACCTCAAACCCAGACGTTTCCTCAGGTGATGGTATTGCAATGGCATGGCGTTCTGGCTGCCGCGTTGCCAACCTAGAATTTAACCAGTTTCACCCAACCTGTTTGTTCCACCCAGACGCTCGTAACTTCCTGCTAACCGAAGCGCTGCGAGGCGAAGGGGCTTACCTAAAACGCCCTGATGGCACGCGCTTTATGCCGGACTTTGATGAACGCGAAGAGCTTGCACCGCGCGATGTGGTTGCTCGTGCTATTGACTTCGAGATGAAACGCCTAGGTGCGGATTGCATGTATCTCGATATCAGCCACAAGCCGGAAGAGTTTATTATCAAGCACTTCCCAACCATTCACATGCGCTTGCAAGATCTCGGTATCGACATGACCAAAGAGCCGATTCCAATTGTTCCAGCTGCACACTATACCTGTGGTGGCGTCATCGTGAACAAATCGGGTCGTACGGATCTTGATCAACTCTATGCCATTGGCGAGGTGAGCTACACCGGCCTTCATGGAGCAAACCGCATGGCATCAAACTCGCTACTTGAATGCGTGGTATATGCTTGGTCTGCAGCCAAAGACATCATGGAAAAATTCGACAGCGCGACTCATCCAGACACGTTGCCAGCTTGGGATGAAAGCCAAGTCAGCTGTTCTGATGAAGAAGTTATCATTCAGCATAACTGGCACGAGCTACGCCTGTTTATGTGGGATTACATGGGCATTGTGCGCACTGATAAGCGACTTGAGCGCGCGCTGCGTCGTATTCAGTTGCTACAACAAGAAACCCATGAATACTACAGCCACTTCAAGGTATCGAATAACTTGCTAGAACTGCGTAACCTACTGCAAGTTGCCGAGCTGATGGTTCGCTGTGCGATGCAGCGCAAAGAGAGTCGCGGTCTGCACTACACACTCGATTACCCCGAGATGCTAGAAAACAGCGGCCCAACGATCCTAGAGCCGTAATCGATTTGGAGCAATAGTCAGCTCACAAACACCATTACCGAAGCAGCCATTTCACTGGCTGCTTTTTTATTGCCAACCTTTTATAGCCACCGCTAAATGTCGATAGCTTCGCTCTGTCATAGCTGCACGCCAAATAAGCCGCCAACCGTGTTTAGCATCATAGAGAGCAATCACCCATGCTGATAAGGCGAGATTAAAATGCACCTTGTTTAGTCTGTCATCATTAAGGAGCCACTTGTCGTCTTTAAAACGCAGGCGCCCGGCAACGCTGGGTCTTATCATTGACGTCGAAATAACCAAACTCCATATCAATGGCAAAACCACTAGAGGTAAAGGCAATAAGAGAACAGCGAAACAAATTAGGGATTTGACTAGGCTATCAATAACCAAAGGAAGGGAACAAGAAGACAGGTGCAGGTCAAGATGAGGAACCTCGGCCTGCGCCATAAATATGATTAGCGAACTTTACTTAAGTTATGTGCCACGATTTTGTCGACCATCGACGCGTGACCTAGGTTTTCGCTACGCCCATGCCCCATCACCCAGGTGAACAAATCCGGGTCGTCGCATTCCAGCAGCGATACGAAGTCACGTTGCTCTTGGTCATTGAGAGTATCAAAGCACTCCTCAAAGAAAGGCATAATCACGACGTCGAGCTCCAACATACCTCTACGACACGCCCACTTGATGCGCGCTTTTTCTTCACTAGAGTACATTCTAATCTCCATCTACTACTCATTATTGGGCGAGTGTAACAAGCAAGTGCATGCCCCACCACACTCTGCATCACACAAACTCAACTTTGCTCACAAGATTTCGTGCAACAAACCCCGTTTTGGTTTCCAAGCTTATTGAACTATCTACCTCTACTACGCAGTTTAAGCTGACAAATGGTACCGTCGCGATTAACATAACAACCATGTATAACAAAGAGATCACAACCTATGGAATGGCAACCTAGCATTCAAGCACTATCCCTTACTCCAGAGACAACGCTTCCTTCACTGATGTTGACGCCTCTCAGCTCTTGGGGCGCGATAGAACTGACGGGGGATGACCGTAAGTCTTACCTTCAAGGTCAGGTGACCTGTGATGTGGTCTCATTAGAGGCACAGCAGTCCACGCTTGGCGCTCATTGTGATGCAAAAGGTAAAGCCTGGAGTGTGTTTCGCTTATTCCATACAGAGCAAGGCTACGCGATGTTTCAGCCACTATCAGCTATTGAGCAAGAGTTAGTTGAGCTGAAAAAATACGCCATTTTCTCTAAAGTTGAGTTCACTCAAAGCAGCAAAGCGTGCATTGGTGTGATGGGAGAGCAGGCTCAAACGTGGGTTGATGCGCATTTCCCAGCAGCAGGTGATGTTAGACAGCAAAATGGCAGCAGCGCTGTGCGCATTGATGAAAAGCGCTGGCTGGTACTGGCAAGCGATGAGCTAGTTGAATCCCTAGAGGCTCAAAAGACTGAGTGGGTGCAAGAGTCTATCTGGACTCAATTCGACATTGATGCAGCACTACCTACCCTAAGTGCAGAACAGCAAAACCAACACATTCCTCAAGCGTTCAATCTACAGGCATTGGATGGTATCAGTTTCACTAAAGGCTGCTACACCGGTCAAGAAACAGTTGCTCGTGCTAAGTATCGTGGCATTAACAAGCGTATGCTAGCAACACTCACAGGCACCTAACCGAAGCTGTCACTGACGATGAGGAAATCATCATCGAACGCTCTGTCGGTGACAACTGGCGTAAAGCAGGCGATATCCTTAGCGTTTTCCAATACGATGATCACACATTTAAGGCGTCAATCATCATTAACAACAACCTTGATGACGACGTTGAATTCCGCCTGGCATCTCAACCAGATAGCCGCCTATCATTGTCACTTCCTCCATACTCGCTCGATAGCGAATAAATCCAGCGTCTTCACTGATGACTGATGTACCCGAATTTGAAACTGCGATCACACAATACTTGACGCAGAATAGCATTCCATTTCGGGTACTGATGCAGCCGCGCGAAGCCGTGTCGATTGAAGATGCGGCGATACTGCGTGGCATTACGCCCGATATGATGGTCAAAACCATGGTATTGAGAGACATGGGGAATCTCTATGCGCTAGCGTGCTGTCCGGGAGATCGCCAAATCGACCCTAAGAAGGTGAGAGCGGTACTGCAATCCAGACGTATGACTTGCGTTGACAGCCAAGATATCGAATTACTCACCGGCTACAAGGTAGGTACGGTAACGCCGCTGCTACTCAAAACCCCAATGCCCATTCTGTTTGACCCATCCTTAAAAGCAACGTCTACCATTACCATCAGCAGTGGCGAACGTATTGCTGGGATCGAACTAGCTTTGGATGATCTCACAAGACAATGCTCACCGCTCTGGAGCGACATCATTCGTTAGTCGTTTTAGCTCACCAGCTTTGCCAATCCAATGCCTCTCAACGTCGCCAGGGCTAAATTTAGCGCTACAAAATGCAACATTTTGTCTACCAATGATGGTTAAATGTGAACTTAGTCGGATTTTACCACACGCAACAATGAAAACTTATACATTTATTCAGCATAAATAGTCACGACGTCAAATTTACGTTATGGTGGTTTTGTGTCCAATTTAATCCCAAGGTTAAATTGAAACACGCACTAGAGTGAATCTCTGCCTAGAGCAGTAACTCCACTTTTGTGTAATGCATCTGTGACATTTGGCCCGCTGTGCGGGCTTTTTTTGTCTTGCTTTTCTCTCAAATACTTTCCAATCCCACTCCGTCATGAATGTGTAAATTTGTATGTCAGATGACAACTTTTCTTGCTTTGTCCGGTCTATTAAAACGTAACTATTGTGCGTCGGTCATAAAACCAACCACCGGGGTCATACGATATTGTTGATTCTCACTTTTCACCAACTAGGCTATCAGAAACAACAGAGAAGCAAGAATGGAAGCCCCCAGAATGAGCTTTTGTGCTAAGTATCACGTGGCATTGGCGATAAGTTGGAAGAAATGCAAAACGTAGCACAAAACAAAAAAGTGACGCCAGAAAGAGGGCAATTAAGCCTCCTTAATCACACAATTTAGTAAGGGTTTTATCTATAATCCCCGAGCTAGGACAACGTTAGGTACACTATAAGGAAGGTTAAATGAGACTGTTTAAGCGCTATACGCCAAGTATGATTGCTAAACACATAAGTCGATTGTTTAAGGGAAAGATCTACGTTTATGGACTCGGTGGCTTTGAGTTCGACAACGGCAAACTGATCATCCCTGAACGTGCAGAGCAGCGCCATTTCAAAGCGGTAAAAGAAGTCAACCAAGAGGTCATGAGACTGAGGTGCGCGTACGCATAACTGAAATTTTAGTCAAACTTGCCACTGCGTCTCATCCTCATTTCGTTTCAACAGCGCATGCAAGAATACCACGCATTAAAAAGGACAGCTTAAGGCTGTCCTTTACTTTTATTACAAACAAGCGTCTGTATATTAGTCTTGATTCACCAATGACTTAGCAAGCTCAGGTAGTCGCCCTCGCATCCCAAGAGCACGGCTCATGATTTCTTGTTTCGCACCAGGTAACTGTCCGACTAGGCTCATACCAATACCTCGGATCAACTTCTTCGCTGGATTGTCACCTTCGAACAAGTCTTTAAAACCCTGCATCGCTGCAATCATTTTCGCCGCTTCAGCTTTACGCCAGCGCTCGTACTCACGTAAATGACGCTTACGACCCACATCTTTCCCTTCATGCCAGAGCTTTTTCAGCTCTTGAGCCAAGCTTGCTGCATCCAGCAGACCTAAGTTGACCCCTTGTCCAGCTAGTGGGTGAATGGTATGCGCCGCGTCGCCGACTAGCGCTACACGCTCTGTCACAAAATCTCGGGCATAACGCATAGTAAGGGGAAACACGCGACGTTCTGATTGCACCTGGCACAAACCCAAACGGCTATCAAACTCTGCCGTCAGCGCTTTGTTGAATTCGGCATCGGACATCTTCGCCAGCTTTTCAGCACGGGTAGGCTCAGTTGACCAAACAATGGAGCACAAGTTGTCTTCATTCATCGGCAAAAATGCCAAAGGACCTTGAGAGGTAAACACCTGACGCGCGACTTTAGCATGATGATCTTCAGTGGTGATATTGGCGACGAGCGCACTGTGTCCATAATCCCAGTGAGTAAGCGGAATATCTTGCTGCTTACGAACCAAGAATTCGCGCCATCGGCACCAACAATGAGCTTGCTGGTAAACGACTGACCGTTATCTAGTGTCGTCCATACTTCACTTTCTCCAATCGCCATCGATTGACAACGATGTGGCATAAAGAGCGTCACATTGCTTTGTTGCTCGACCTGTTCCAGCAGCGCCAACTGAATAACTCTATTCTCAACAATGTGGCCTAAGTTAGGCTGAGACATTTGGCTGGCAGAAAACTCGATACGAGCGAAACTGTCTTGCTCCCAGACCTCCATCGCTTGGTAAGGCGCATTGCGATGCTTGGCAATCGCTTCCCATGCGCTAAGGTTTTTGAGGATCATTTCACTCGCTCGGCTCAGTGCAGAGACACGAATATCAGGATCACCAGAGAGATCTTTGAAGGCGTCGTGCCCTCGACAATCGCAATTCGCAACCCCGTATCTTTGAGAGCACGCGCTAAGGCGAGTCCCACCATTCCGCCACCAACAATGGCGATATCAAAACTTTGCATCTTCGTATTACCTATTCACCACACCCAAAGCACGATTAAACACAGGAGTCTTCAGCCGTGGGAAATTGTCCATCATTGCCAATCCAAGATTTCGCGCCATCCGAAGCGTCAATAAATCATTGGAAAAAACGCGCACCAAACCTGATGTCATGGTTATCGTGAGTTCTCGATCAGTCTGACGCTGCGCTTGAAACTTAGTTAGATTAGCGTACTCGCCCACATCTTTTCGGTTTTCAAGCAGCGAATCCACTAATGTCGCAATATCGCGAATGCCCAAATTGAATCCTTGCCCGGCAATCGGATGCAACGTCTGCGCCGCATTTCCCACCGCCGCAATGCGATGAGCAACAATTTGTGGTCTGTATCTCAACAAAAGCGGGTAGCTAACAACCGAACCGACACGAGCAAAACGCCCTAGTCGCCAACCAAACGCTTCTTGAAGCGCATCTAAAAACTCATGGTCTGGCAACGCTTTTACCGACTTCGCCAGCTCTGGTGGCAAGCACCAAACGAGCGAGCTTCGCGATTGTGACATAGGCAGCAACGCAAGCGGGCCATGCTCGGTAAATCGCTCAAACGCTCGACCGTTTGGCACTTCACCGGTTAGCACATTGGCGATAACGGCCACCTGCTCAAAATCTTGGATATGTTGCTCTAGCCCAACCGCCTGACAAATAGCTGAATCCGCACCATCCGCTGCAACGACTAATTTCGCCTCTAGCTGCAAGGTTTCATCTTGAGAGGATTGAATGTCGACGGTGACAGCTTGTTGATGCTGTACGACCTCACTGACAGAGTAAGGACAGAACAGGTCAATGTGTTCGCGCTTAGCAAGTTCGTCATTAAAACGCCGACCTATCTCGGCAAGCTCAACCACGTACCCCATTGCATCAAGACCTTCTTTATCAGCATAAAAGTCCGTCATGCCCGCATGGCCACGGTCTGATACATGAATGTGAGTGATGGGAGTCGCATGATCCTCAATCACATGCCACAAGCCGTAACCTTTGAGGATCTCGACTGTGCCATGTGACAAAGCAATAGATCGGGCATCAAACCCAGGGTGAGCCGCATTGTCTTGTGCAAACGACTCGACAACCGCTATGTTGAGCGCATGATCAAAGCTAGTGTCCAAGGCCATAGCGAGCGTCGCTCCCGCCATTGCTCCACCAGCAATAACAACATCATACTTTTTGGGCACAGACTTTCTCCTTGTTCGCCAACCTGACGCGCACCTAGATTAATGAATCGTCGGTGATTCAGCCGCTTTACTTGGTTTTACGCCAAACTCAGCGTGAATAGTCAATACGCAAGCTTTAACGTGCTCGATAACCTGTTCTAGCAATTGCGCTTGCTCTTCCAGATCGTCATCTTCATCGATGCCCAGTCTGGCAATTTCTTCTAAGTCACCCAGCGCTTCTTTGGTATCGGCCGACGCTTTCGCCAGAGGAGCGTTGATAAGTCCGAGTCCCGAGATAAAGTGGTTTACCCACTCGCTTAGGCCATCAGCCTGCTCAAACAAGCTAGCATCCACACCCTCTCCAGGAATAAACAAAGCAAGCTCAAAGCTTTGCTCTGCCGTCAGTTCTTTGATTGACAACTCTAATAGCGCTTTTGATCGAGTTAACAGAGATTGAGGCCAACCTAACCCATCATTGGTGTAGTCAAACAACAGAGGTTGCCAGCTGTCATCTTTCAAACCTAAACCGCCACTTAACATGCCAACCAATAGGCCATGCAGTTCAGCAGGGGAGACGGCAAGGCCGGCTTGTTGTAGCTCTGTCGCTACCGCAATGTAATCGGGTAGTGTTGATTCACTCATAACGATTCTCGTTGTCCTGTAGGGCAGCCAACTGGGTCACCAGTAGCGCCGCTTTTATTCGAATTGGATGTGCAATGCTACCACTTCCCACTCATGGCGGAAATGGTGTCCCACTCGTTTCTGAATAGCTTTTGTGCGAATTGTCGATTTCGTGTGTGATTAGCCACGCATTTGGCACGGAGTCACCAGAAAAGCTTGAATCTTAATGTGGCTTTACCTATAGTTTCTCCCTCAACATTACCGCTATTGGTGATACTTAAAAGAGTTCTTGTCATTATGGAAAATCAAGCTGTCGAAGTGGAAATTTTGGGTAAACTGACGCGGGTAAATTGCCCAGCAGATCAGAAAGATACCCTTGTTCAAGCAGCGAAAGACTTAGATAACCGATTGCAAGAAATGTCTCAAAGGACTAAAGTAACCAACGAGTTGAAACTGCTTACCATTGCGGCGCTTAACATGTCGTATGAGCTAAACAACCGCAGTAATGAGTCACTTCAAGAAGTGACAGAAATGAACGAGCGCATGGAGCAGCTCGCGGCATCACTTGATGATGCCATCAGCAAAGTAAAGCAAGGACAGCAAGCCTAATTTTACCCTGGGGTGTGCGTCAGTGGATTTAAGTCCCTGAGCCGATAAGCAATACCAAAGGTTAGTACTTGATAGCTATTGAGCAAGCTCGGCTCGTATCGAGAAGCCTACGGTTATCATTGCTGATCCGCCTTGAACCAGCTGGTTCAAGGGCCACAATCCTCAACGGCACTCTGGGGTATTCCTAATGTCACCATCGACTAGACAGCAAATTCGGACCTTGATTCGAAGCCGCCGCCAATCTATCCGCTCAGATCAGCAAGCTCAGTACGCCCTAGACTTGGTCGAACGCGCAAAGCAGCTACGCGAGCCCCGCGCTGGTCAAAAAGTCGCGCTGTATCTGGCCACCGATGGTGAACTGGATACTCAGCCTCTGATTGAGTGGTTCTGGCAACAAGGAATAGAGACCTACCTTCCAGTTATCCATCCTTTTTCCAAAGGCCACCTCCTGTTCCTGCGCTACGCACACACCACTCCTCTGGTGCACAATCAATATAAGATCCTTGAACCAAAGCTTGATACGCAGACGATATGCCCTGTCGCGGATCTGGATATCATCTTTACTCCGCTGGTTGCTTTCGATGAGGATGGCCAACGCCTCGGAATGGGTGGCGGCTACTATGATCGAACCCTGGCACCGTTTGCCACTAATCAGGCTGGTCCAAAAGCCATTGGGCTGGCTCACGATTGTCAGCAAGTCGATCGGCTACCGATTGAATCATGGGATATTCCACTTAGTACCATCATGACACCAAGCAAAATTTGGCGCTGGCAAAAATAGTCGCGAAAAGAGCAATCGATTGCTGTTTTTTGCTGTTTTTTCTTCATTTCGCCAACTTAACCGTCATTTTTTGCGTTTTTTGATATATAATTCGCCCGCATTTTGACCTTAATTCTAAACATTGGGATTTCACCATGACTCAAGACGAGATGAAGAAAGCCGCTGGTTGGGCAGCACTTAAGTATGTTGAGAAAGGCAGCATTGTTGGTGTAGGTACCGGCTCTACTGTTAACCACTTTATTGATGCGCTAGGCACAATCAAAGAAGACATCAAAGGTGCAGTTTCAAGCTCTATCGCTTCCACTGAGAAGCTAGAAGCACTTGGCATCGAAGTATTTGACTGTAACGATGTAGCAGCGCTTGATGTTTACGTTGACGGCGCAGATGAAATCAACGCAGCTCGCGACATGATCAAAGGCGGCGGTGCTGCATTAACTCGTGAAAAGATCGTAGCCGCTATCTCAGACAAATTTGTGTGTATCGTTGATGGCACCAAAGCAGTCGACGTTCTGGGCAAGTTCCCACTGCCTGTGGAAGTTATCCCAATGGCACGTTCATACGTCGCACGTGAGCTTGTAAAGCTTGGCGGTGACCCTGTGTACCGTGAGGGCGTTGTGACGGATAACGGCAACGTAATCCTAGATGTGCACGGCATGCAAATCACCGATCCAAAATCGATGGAAGACAAAATCAACGCTCTAGCGGGTGTTGTGACAGTAGGTCTATTCGCGCACCGCGGTGCCGACGTGATCATCACTGGTACGCCAGAAGGCGCAAAAATCGAAGATTAATGACACGCGCGTTCACGCTATCACAGGCCTTATAACTGGCCGATATATTGAACGCGATTACGTCATTTGACTACAAACGGCACCCCTGGTGCCGTTTTTTCGTTTTCCTATAAGAAAATTATGCCTTATTCCGTAATTTTCTTACCCATCGTTAAACTTTTTTGTTACTTTATTGGTCACAAGACGCACAAGGAAAACGTTTGCCTCAAGCAGTTGGAAGCTCCCTCCCTGATATTCTCACTGTCAAATGTGCGCCAATTTAGCCCAAATTTCCCATGTTAAGGATGAGTTCAATGGCCAAAGTTTCACTGGAAAAAGACAAGATTAAGATTCTTCTGCTGGAAGGTTTGCATCCATCTTCTGTAGAGGTTCTACAAGCTGCCGGTTACACCAATATCACTTACCACAAAGGCTCACTACCTGAAGATGAGCTAATGGAAGCGGTAAAAGACGTTCACTTTATCGGTATTCGCTCCCGCACTAACCTGACAGACAAGGTGATCAACGCGGCTGAGAAACTTGTGGCGATTGGCTGTTTCTGTATCGGTACTAACCAAGTTAACCTTGAAGCTGCGGCTAAGCGCGGTGTACCTGTCTTCAACGCACCATTCTCAAACACGCGAAGCGTGGCAGAGCTAGTCCTTGGTCAAATCCTATTGCTACTTCGTGGTATTCCAGAGAAGAATGCTCTCGCTCACCGTGGCATTTGGAAGAAGAGTGCGGACAACTCTTATGAAGCTCGTGGTAAGCGCCTTGGTATTATCGGTTACGGTCACATTGGTACTCAGCTGGGTATCATTGCTGAAAACTTGGGTATGCGTGTCTACTTCTACGATATCGAGAACAAGCTGTCTCTTGGTAATGCAACACAAGTACACACCATGACTGAGCTATTGAACAAATGTGACGTCATCTCACTGCACGTTCCAGAAACTCCAGGAACCAAGAACATGATGGGTGCAGCAGAGTTCGAACGCATGAAGCCAGGCTCAATCTTTATCAACGCGGCGCGTGGCACTGTGGTTGATATCCCAGCTCTTTGCGATGCCCTTGAAGGCGGTCACCTTGCTGGCGCAGCGATTGACGTGTTCCCAGAAGAGCCGAAAACCAATGCAGACCCGTTTGAGTCTCCACTGATGAAGTTCGACAACGTGATCCTAACTCCTCACGTTGGTGGTTCGACACAAGAAGCACAAGAGAACATTGGTGTTGAGGTTGCTGGTAAACTAGCGAAATACTCAGACAACGGCTCAACGCTATCAAGCGTGAACTTCCCAGAAGTATCACTGCCAGAGCACACTGACTGTTCTCGTCTGCTACACATTCACCAAAACCGCCCAGGTATCCTAACGCAAATCAACACCATCTTTGCAGATGAAGGGATTAACATCGCGGGTCAGTACCTACAGACTTCTGCGGATATCGGTTATGTAGTCATTGATGTTGAGACAGCGCGTTCGGAAGAAGCGTTGGCGAAATTGAAGCAGATTGAAGGGACGTTGAGAGCGCGTATTCTTCATTAATAGTAAATAAGAGCTTTACCCCTCCTAGCCTCCCCTTATAAAGAGGAGGAACCAAAGGCTCGCTGCGCATCGCCTTATAGAAAAACGGCGATGCGACGATAGGAGCGAGCCTGTTGTTCTCCCCCTTAATAAGGGGGAGCTAGAGGGGGTATAATGCGCTGAACTTACAACAAGTTAGCAATCAAATTAGACACTTTAGCCTCTAGCAAACACCGCTAACCCACTAAACTCCCACAAAACCATCACTCACCAATCCGATACGTCACATCCACCCGATCACGAATCGTAATCACCGAATCCTGATAACTATTTGACTCAGCCTTACTATCCATCGCCATCGCGCGCATCACCACTGGTTGATTCATCTGTTGACGGTACTCAATACGCCACACATTACCAAGCTGCTGCTCAAAACCTTTCGCCAATGAAGACGCTTTGCTTTGCGCATCTTTTATCGCCGCCATGCGAGCTGCTTCTTGATACTGCCCTTCGTCTTTCACTTTCAGTTGAATGTTATCGACCTGATTAATCCCGGACTCTAACGCAAGGTCTAGGTAGTTATTAAGCTTGTCGAGATCCATCACTTGAACGGTCACCGTGCGCGAAGCTCGATAGCCAATCAGCTCTGGCTTGCCTTTTTCTGGATAATGATATTGCGGTGATAGGTAAAGATTTGAGCTTTGGATGTCCGCTTTATCGATACCATTCTTGGTTAAACCATCAAGAAATTTGTCGACGACAGTATCCACACCCTGCTTAGCTTGATCAGCATCCATCTGTGATTGAACCACGCGAACTGAAAACTCAGCCATATCTGGCTTGGCTTGGATTTCACCGTAGCCTGTTGTAGAAATGTGGGCAAATTCCGGCTGACTTGCAAACACTGGCGCCGCAAATAGACTGACGACCAAACTACCAACAACTAATGACTGTTTCATGAAGACTCCTCGTCTTATTTTCTTATACTCAATATTAGGCATAGGTTTGGGCTATAGGTTCCCAGACATTAAAAAGCTGACAGAACATTGACCAAACAATGTTTGTCATTACTGAGGCAAGAATTGCCTAGCGTGGCCAATAATGGCATCCGATACTTCACTCAGCACACCACTTTCTAACTGCCAATGATGCCAGTAGATTTGGTGTGATAGCAGGATATTGGGCGTCAATTCAATCAAGGCACCGGACTCGAGTTCATCTTGGATTTGCAGCTTAGGAATAAGGCAGTAAGCCACACCGGCAACCGCCAGTTTCACAAACGCTTCAGAGCTTCGCACCGTGTGTTTGAGTATGTTGCCGCGCATAATATTAAAGTGTTGATTCACAAACTTCTGATGCATCTTGTCGTGTTGGTCATAGGCAACGGCTGGCGCTTTCATCAAGGTTTCCCGATTCACACCTTGACTGAAGTATCGTTTGATAAAGCTTGGGCTCGCTACACAAAGATAGTCAACGCGTCCTAAGTAATCGGCCACACAGCCAGGAATCGATTGTGGCTCTAGGCTGATTGCGCCGACTACTTCTCCATTTTTCAGCTTTTCTATGGTTCTGCTTCATCATCAACAATAAGATCAAGCTCAACGCGCTTGGACTCTAGAAGCGGAAACAAACTCGGTAACAACCAAGTCGCTAGACTATCTGCGTTCGTCGCGAGAGAAACCGATAGCGGCTTATCGCCAAGATCGGCAGCAAGCTCTGGCACCAGCTCTTGTTCTAGCAAACGCACACGACGATATAGCCCAAGCAACTTTTTCCCCACTGCGGTTGGACGTGGTGGCTGCTCACGAACCAATACCGGTTGCGCCAACCATTTTTCCAGTTGCTTCACGCGCTGAGATACGGCAGATTGAGAGATATACAAGTGCTCCGCCGCTTTATCGAAGCTTTTTTGCTCAACAATCGCATCCAGTGCCTCTATCCATTTGTAGTCTAATCCGCGCATCTTTTAACCTCTCAAAATAGCCATTAGCTTAGCTTATTTCTCATTAATATTATTAACTATCCTAATCATAATCGAATCGCTATTCTCTCGCTCTCTTTTATGTAGTGGCGAGGAAATTAAAGTGAATTTTTGGGTGCTTCTTCAAGGTTTCGGATTGGGCGCGACAATGATTATCCCAATTGGCGCTCAGAACGCTTATGTGTTAAATCAGGGTATTAAGCGTAATCATCACCTAACAACGGCGACCGTATGCAGCCTACTAGACATGACGTTCATTTCACTGGGTATCTTTGGTGGCGGTGCGATATTGTCGCAAAACGAACTACTGCTAACAGCGGTGACTTTAGGTGGTATCGCTTTTCTGACTGGTTATGGTTTGCTCTCGCTGCGAAGTGCATTTAAAGCCCCCGCAGCAAAAGAGTCATCAGGTGAGGTCCTGGCGCGCGGAAGACGTACTGTGGTATTAGGTGCCCTTGCGGTCACCGTACTAAACCCGCACTTGTACCTAGATACTGTGGTGATCCTCGGCTCGATTGGCGGCCAGTTTGAAGGTAATGACCGAATTGCCTTTGCGATCGGCACTGTACTGGCTTCCTTTGTTTGGTTCTATTCGCTCTCTATGGGTGCGGCGAAACTCGGCCCAACACTATCAAAACCAAAGGTTAAGAAAGGTATCGACTTGGCGGTAGCGGCCATGATGTTTACTATTGCTCTACTACTTACCAAAGGGTTAATGGAGTAAACCTAAATGGATAGAACAGAAAGCATCTATCTTGCTAACCTTAGATTATTGGAGACCTTATCGGTCTCCTTTTCGAAATGGCAGCATGAGCCTATTCTGGACTTTGAAACTGACGTTCGTATCGCGAAAGAGCTTGGCTGGACGGGGCTGCACAGCAAGAGCTTGTTCTTAAAAAAGAAGGGCGGAGGGTTTGCTCTGTTCCTAACTGATAAAGATTCAAGATTGGACAAAGCGCAGCTAAAACACGCGCTCGGCAAACGTACCTCTATCTGCAGCAATGAAGAAATGATCGAACAAATTGGTTGCGTTCCAGGGGCGGTATGCCCAATAGGACTCCCGGATGACATCACCATCGTTGTCGATAGCCGTTTGTTTGATGCCAAAGAGATCCTGTATACACCAGGCAAACCAGAGTGGACATTTGGCATTGATGGTAGTGCTCTCAAACGAGTGCTGGAAAACGTTTCAAATCAAGTCATTGAAATAGAAAAAGAAGAAGCCTAGCTTCTCCTTTTTTACATCTGATGTGAACGCCTAAGCGATCAGTCCACTTTATTTAGATGCACATCCATTTGTGGAAATGGAATTTCAATACCTTCTGCATCGAGCGCTTCTTTGATCGCTTGTAGCGTATCAAAGTACACATCCCAGTACTGCTCAGTGCGAACCCATGGACGAACCACAAAGTTCACTGAGGAGTCAGCAAGTGCAACGACACCCACGGTAATACCTGGCTCTTTAAGAATACGCTCATCCGCCTCAAGCGTTTTACGAATCACTTCTTGCGTCTTCTTCAAATCCGCACCGTAAGAGACACCAATCACATGGTCAATACGGCGCGTCGCATGACGAGAATAATTAGTTATTGGTGAACCAATGACAGATGCGTTTGGTACTACAACCATCTTGTTGTCAGGTGTCGTTAGGATAGTTTGGAAGATCTGAATAGAATCTACCGAGCCAGCAACACCACCAATCTCTACGTAATCGCCTGACTTGAACGGACGGAAGCCAACAATCAATACACCGGCAGCAAAGTTAGACAGTGAGCCTTGCAGCGCAAGACCGATAGCCAAGCCTGCAGCACCAATCACTGCAACCACGGATGCGGTTTGTACACCGATGCGACTTAGTGCAGCAATCAGCACGATAACAAACAAGGTGTAACGTACGATGCCGTGAATAAACTCGACAACGGCCTTATCCATTTTTTTCTTGTGCAGCAACTTAGCCACGCTGCCGGCAATCGCTTTAACTACGATGTTACCAATGAACAGGATAAGCAGTGCAGAAATGATGTTCACACCGTACTGAACCAGAAGATCAGAGTTGTTAGTCAACCATTTCTCAGCATGAGACAAACTGTCTACAAGGGGAGTTTCAATATCAACAGACTCATTGGCCATATTGTGTACCTCTAGGATAATGATGAGCAAAGCGAGTCTTAGCTAATACCACTGACTTATTAGCAAAGGCGCGCAAAAACGTTTCAAGCATACTGACGTTAAATACCAATACACAAAACATAACAAAAGGTTACGCAATCAAGAGCAGTTGTGCCAGTTTTTTTAATCACATCACGTTATTTTCCTACAGGCACAAAAAAGCCGCTCCAAAGAGCGACTTTTTTCATCTTACTATCAGTTAAATCTTATGCGATTTAATCTTATAGTACGTCGATAGCGTTTAGGTCAGCGAAAGCTTTCTCTAGACGAGCAACCATTGAAGATTGACCTGCACGTAGCCATACGCGTGGATCGTAGTACTTCTTGTTTGGCGCGTCTTCACCAGTTGGGTTACCGATTTGACCTTGTAGGTAATCGTGGTTCTCAGCTTCGTAAGAACGGATACCGTCCCAAGTTGCCCACTGTGTATCAGTATCGATGTTCATTTTGATAACACCGTAGCCGATAGACTCTTGGATTTCTGCTTCAGTAGAACCAGAACCACCGTGGAATACGAAGTTTAGAGCGTTAGGTGCGATACCGAACTTCTCTGCACAGTATGCTTGAGAGTCACGTAGGATAGTTGGAGTTAGAACAACGTTACCTGGCTTGTAAACACCGTGTACGTTACCGAAAGAAGCAGCGATAGTGAAACGTGGGCTAACAGCGTTTAGTTTCTCGTAAGCGTATGCTACGTCTTCTGGAGAAGTGTAAAGCTCAGATGCGTCCATGTGAGAGTTATCTACGCCGTCTTCTTCACCACCAGTACAACCTAGTTCGATTTCTAGAGTCATACCCATTTTCGCCATGCGAGCTAGGTACTTAGCAGAGATTTCGATGTTCTCTTCTAGAGACTCTTCAGAAAGGTCGATCATGTGAGAAGAGAATAGAGGCTTACCAGTTTGAGCGAAGAACTCTTCACCTGCATCTAGAAGACCGTCGATCCATGGTAGAAGTTTCTTAGCAGCGTGGTCAGTGTGAAGAATCACTGGAACACCGTAAGATTCAGCAACTGCGTGAACGTATTTTGCACCAGCAACTGCACCTAGGATTTGCGCGCCTTGACCTTCAAGCTTAACGCCTTTACCAGCGAAGAAGCCAGCACCGCCGTTAGAGAACTGAACTACAACTGGAGCTTTAACTTTAGCTGCAGCTTCAAGAACACCGTTGATAGAATCAGTGTTAACTACGTTAACTGCAGGAAGAGCGAAGTTGTTCTCTTTAGCAACTTCAAATACTTTCTGAACGTCATCGCCAGAGATAACACCTGGTTTTACGAAGTCGAAGATCTTAGACATGGAATAAGTCCTATTTTCTGTCGTTTTAAATAAAAATTGGCAATCGTTTGCTCACAATGGGCGGCATTGTATCAAAGTTAACCAGCCATTGCAGCATAGATAAAAGCGGACTCATTAGCCCGCTTTATAAAAAGATAATTATGCTTTAGCACGCTCTTCAAGCATTGCTACTGCTGGTAGTACTTTACCTTCTACAAACTCAAGGAATGCACCGCCACCTGTAGAGATGTAAGAAACGTCAGCTTTGATACCGAACTTGTCGATAGCTGCTAGCGTGTCACCACCACCTGCTACAGAGAAACCTTCAGATTCAGCGATCGCTTTAGAAATGCCTTCTGTGCCCGCTTCGAAGTTCTTGAATTCGAATACGCCAACAGGGCCGTTCCATAGGATAGTTTTAGCATCTTTCAGGATTTTCGCTAGTTCAGCAGTTGAGTCTGGACCTAGGTCGAAAATCATGTCGTCGTCTTGAACTTCAGATACGTGCTTGATTTCAGCTTCTGCGTTCTCGTCGAATGCTTTTGCACATGCAACGTCAGTAGCAACTGGAATTGCACACTCGTCCATTAGCTTCTTAGCAGTGTCTACTAGGTCCGCTTCGTATAGAGACTTACCTACGTTGTGACCAGCTGCTGCGATGAACGTGTTCGCGATACCACCACCAACAACAAGTTGGTCAGCGATTTTAGATAGAGATTCAAGAACCGTTAGCTTAGTTGATACTTTAGAACCACCAACGATAGCAACCATTGGACGAGCAGGCTTGTCCATTGCTTTGCCTAGTGCGTCTAGTTCGTTAGCTAGTAGAGGACCAGCACACGCTACAGGTGCATTCATGCCAACGCCGTGAGTAGACGCTTGTGCACGGTGCGCAGTACCGAATGCATCCATTACGAAGATGTCACATAGTGCTGCGTACTTCTTAGATAGCTCTTCTTCGTTCTTCTTCTCGCCTTTGTTAAAGCGAACGTTTTCAAGAACAACAAGCTCACCCGCGTTAAGCTCTAGGCCGTCTAGGTAATCTTTAGCAAGCTTAACTTCACACTCAAGTGCGTCGTTTAGGTAGTTAACAACAGGTTGTAGAGAGAACTCTTCTGCGTACTCGCCTTCAGTAGGACGACCTAGGTGAGACGTAACCATAACTTTAGCGCCAGCTTCTAGGCAGTGCTTGATGGTTGGTAGAGACGCAATGATACGAGCGTCAGATGTTACTTTACCGTCTTTTACTGGTACGTTCAGATCAGCACGGATAAATACGCGTTTACCTGCTAGATCCAGGTCAGTCATCTTGATTACAGACATGTTTAGTCCTCTCAACTAAAAAATAAATAAAGTTTTTGAAACCCGGCTTCTTGCCAAGTTTTAGAATTCATCAACTGCTTACTTATATTGGGCTCATGAATATTAATTTCAACCTTCGAAATTAATATTTTTCCCCAAGTGCGCCCTTGATACTACTGAGACGCTTGCATTGCTAACGCGGTGTCTAACATACGGTTAGCAAAGCCCCACTCGTTGTCACACCACACCAACATTTTGACCAGACGACCATCACTCACTCGTGTCTGTGTCCCATCAACAATCGCGCTGTGTGGGTCGTGGTTAAAGTCCACGGAAACCAGCGGTGCTTCAGTATAGTCAACAATGCCGTCTAATGTACACCGAGATGCGTTAATAATGACTTGATTTACGTCATTAACTTTCACATTCGTATTTATAGTTACACTAAGATCCATAGCGGTGACGTTAATTGTTGGCACTCTTACAGAAATTGCTTCAAATTTGTTAGAAAATTTCGGAAAGATGCGTTCGATGCCTTTATGGAGTTTCGTATCCACCGGAATAATGGATAGGCTGGCTGAACGTGTACGACGTAGATCACCATGATAAGCGTCGATAACCTGTTGATCATTCATTGAAGAGTGAATGCTGGTGATAGTCCCAGAATCAATACCAAAGGCTTCATCTAATGCTTGGATAACCGGCACGATGCAATTCGTGGTGCAAGAACCATTAGAAACGATGGTGTGATCTTTGGTCAGTGTATGGTGGTTAACACCGTAAATAATGGTGTTATCAAGATCATTGCTGCCAGGGTGAGAAAACAGCACCTTTTTTGCGCCAGCTTCGATATGTTTCTCGCCATCAGCGCGGCTACCAAACACACCAGTGCAATCTAATACGATATCAACCTCTAGGTTTTTCCATGGCAATAGACTGATGTCTTCAAGATGCAAAATACGAATGGTGTCGAACTGGCCATCTTTATGAGTCAGATAGAGATGCTCTTGGTCGTGGGTGACCTTTTTATCAAAACGACCATGGCTGGTATCGTATTGAAGCAAATGAGCCATCGCTTCAGGTTGCGCAAGTTCGTTCACGGCGACGACTTTGATTTGGTCGTTCTTCTCGCTTTCGTATAGCGCTCTGAGTACATTCCGTCCAATGCGTCCAAAGCCATTGATTGCCACTCTTAGCATCGCATTACGCCTTTTTATTCACGTGATAAGGGCTTGCATGGTAACCGATCGACTGACATTTCGCATTACGTGATTCGCAATTTGATTGCGCTATTTATCACCAATAGTTGCGATGCATCTCTCTAAAGCGCTCACTCTTCCTCGCAATAGCCTTGTTACACTCAAATAAGAGTCATGATCTTGTGTCTTTTAACCACACAGTTTTTAACGCACAGGAGGTGTTCTCTATGACAAGCTCAACCTACTGCAAAGCTTGCAACAAACCCACTACTCACAAAGAGATGCTGGTACGCAAGCCAAGCAGTTACGATACCGACCCATCCTTAATGGGCAAGATTAAGCTGTTTGCCCATACGTTTATTAATGGCGGCCATTACTACGATATGGATCGCTACATAACCTGCCAAGACTGTGGCAAACGCACACTTGATAACAAAGGCAAAGCGTTTGAATAGCAACAAAAAACCGAGCACTAGGCTCGGTTTTTCATTTCAAGAAAAGGTGCTTAGGCAAGCAGCTCTTTTGCTGTGTTCACAACGTTTTCCGTAGTGAAACCAAACATCTTGAATAGCTCGCCTGCTGGTGCAGACTCACCGAATGTCGTCATACCGATGATCTTGCCGCCGAAGCCAACATACTTGTACCAGTAATCCGCAATACCTGCTTCAACCGCGATACGCTTAGTCACTGCAGCTGGAAGAACCGCTTCACGGTATGCTTCATCTTGCGCGTCAAATACGTCAGTTGAAGGAAGAGATACTACGCGTACTTTCTTGCCTTCAGCCGTTAGCTCAGCGTAAGCGTTTGTTGCTAGCTCAACTTCAGAACCTGTCGCAATAAGGATTAGCTCAGGCGTGCCCTCGCAATCTTTCAGGATGTAACCACCTTTAGCAACGTTTGCTAGCTGCTCAGCGTCACGATCTTGCTGTGTTAGGTTTTGACGAGAGAAGATAAGCGACGTCGGACCGTCTTTACGCTCAATCGCGTATTTCCAAGCCACTGCTGACTCAACCTGGTCACATGGGCGCCATGTGCTCATGTTTGGCGTCACGCGTAGTGATGCGATTTGCTCAACTGGTTGGTGCGTTGGACCATCTTCACCCAGACCGATAGAATCGTGAGTGTAAACCTGGATATTTTGCACTTTCATCAGTGCAGCCATGCGCATTGCGTTACGAGCGTATTCCATGAACATTAGGAAGGTTGCGCCGTAAGGTACGAAACCACCGTGCAGAGCGATACCGTTGATGATCGCTGTCATGCCGAACTCACGTACACCGTAGTGGATGTAGTTACCTGACGCATCGTCAGCCGTTAGCGACTGAGAACCAGACCA
Organism: Vibrio maritimus; assembly: GCA_000755425.1. GTDB lineage: Bacteria > Pseudomonadota > Gammaproteobacteria > Enterobacterales > Vibrionaceae > Vibrio > Vibrio maritimus_A. The sequence continues at coordinate 61,240 of BBMT01000002.1, read as the reverse complement.
CATGGTTAGGTTTGATGGCGCTAGGTCAGCAGAGCCGCCCATGAATTCAGGAAGCATCTTACCGAACGCTTCTAGAGCGTTTTGAGATGCTTTACGTGATGCAATGTTTGCTGGGTTCGCTTGAAGGTCAGCAATGATCTTGCTTGCTTCTTGCTCCCACTGAGCAGGAAGCTCACCGTTCACACGGCGCTTAAACTCAGCCGCAAGCTCTGGGTAAGCCGCTTCATAAGCTGCTAGCTTCTCGTTCCAAGCTGCTTCTTTTGCGCTACCCGCTTCGTTTGCATCCCACTCTGCTTTAATGTCAGCAGGGATTTCGAATGGACCGTGTTCCCACCCTAGGAATTCACGTGCTGCTGCAATTTCGTCGTGACCTAGTGGTGCACCGTGACAGTCGTGAGAGCCCGCTTTGTTTGGTGAACCAAAACCGATGATGGTTTTAGTACAGATAAGTGTTGGACGTGGATCCGCTTTTGCCGCTTCAATCGCTGCATTGATCGCGTCAGCATCGTGACCGTCTACTGCAGGAATTACGTGCCAGCCGTAAGCTTCGAAGCGCTTAGGTGTGTCATCAGAGAACCAACCTTCCACTTCGCCATCGATAGAGATGCCGTTGTCATCCCAGAACGCGATCAGCTTGCCTAGACCTAGGGTACCCGCTAGTGAACACGCTTCGTGAGAGATACCTTCCATCAGACAGCCATCACCCATGAATACATAAGTGAAGTGGTCAACGATATCGTGACTTCTTTGTTGAATTGTGCTGCAAGAGATTTCTCAGCAATCGCCATACCAACTGCGTTGGTGATGCCTTGACCTAGAGGACCAGTCGTCGTCTCGATACCTGGTGCATAGCCGTACTCTGGGTGACCTGGCGTTTTTGAGTGCAGTTGACGGAAGTTTTTAAGATCGTCATTGATAGCTCGTAACCGCTTAGGTGAAGCAGAGAGTAAATCAGCATTGAGCCGTGGCCATTTGATAGTACGAAACGGTCACGGTCAGCCCACTCTGGGTTTGACGGGTTGTGATTTAGGTGAGAACGCCAAAGAACTTCAGCGATATCTGCCATACCCATTGGTGCACCTGGGTGACCTGAGTTAGCTTGTTGAACACCATCCATGCTTAGCGCGCGGATTGCATTAGCGAGTTGTTTACGAGAAGACATGTCTGCTCCTGAGTGCATTAAGCGAATTCCAAGTTTTTCATAGACTGATTGAATAATCAGCGGCCGCTATTGTCGCAAAGCCATATAGTCTCTGCAAACGATTTACCGTCATTTTTTGGCATTATCGCCGAATAATGTCGCCGGAATGTAGCGATCCACGTACAAAATAGGCAAACGTTTGGCTATATGTTAAAAGCAAAAATCGCTTGCTAATCGAACATTGATGACTAGAATAGACGTCTAGATGTAGATACACCTACTATATATCATTGAATTTATTATAAGTGAGTGATTTGACACTCGCTTAAAAACAGTAATTGGAGCTCTCATGGCTAAGCACCTGTTTACTTCTGAGTCAGTATCAGAAGGCCATCCAGATAAAATCGCAGACCAAATCTCTGACGCGGTTCTTGATGCAATCCTAGAACAAGATCCAAAAGCACGTGTTGCTTGTGAAACTTACGTTAAGACTGGCATGGTGATGGTAGGTGGTGAGATCACCACTTCAGCATGGGTAGACATCGAAGAGCTAACTCGTGAAACTGTTCGCGAAATCGGCTACGTTCACTCTGACATGGGTTTTGACGCGGACTCTTGTGCCGTTCTTAATACCATCGGTAAGCAGTCTCCAGACATCAACCAAGGTGTTGATAAAGAAGATCCTAAAGAGCAAGGCGCGGGCGACCAAGGCATCATGTTCGGTTATGCAACCAACGAAACTGACATCCTAATGCCAGCACCTATCACTTACTCTCACCGCCTTGTTCAAAAGCAAGCGGAAGTGCGTAAGAACGGCACTCTACCTTGGCTACGTCCAGACGCTAAGTCTCAGGTAACGTTCCAATACGACCAAGGCAAGATCGTTGGTATCGATGCGGTTGTTCTTTCAACTCAACACTGTGATTCAATCTCAACGCCTGATCTGCGTGAAGCGGTAATGGAAGAGATCATCAAGCCAGTACTACCATCTGAGTGGATCAACAAAGAAACCAACTTCTTCATCAACCCAACCGGTCGTTTCGTTATCGGCGGTCCTATGGGTGACTGTGGCCTAACGGGTCGTAAGATCATCGTTGATACCTACGGCGGCGCTGCTCGTCACGGTGGTGGTGCATTCTCTGGTAAAGATCCATCAAAAGTTGACCGCTCTGCAGCATACGCAGCACGTTATGTAGCGAAGAACATCGTAGCGGCTGGTATGGCTGACCGTTGTGAGATCCAACTGTCTTACGCAATCGGTGTTGCTGATCCAACGTCTATCATGGTTGAGACATTTGGTACTGAAAAAGTATCTCACGACATCATCGTAGAAGCGGTTCGTCAAAACTTCGACCTACGTCCATACGGTCTACAAGAGATGCTAAACCTGCTTCAGCCTATCTACAAGAAGACAGCAGCATACGGCACTTCGGTCGCGAAGAGTTCCCTTGGGAAGCGACAGACAAAGCAGCAATTCTGCGTGAGTTTGCTGGTCTGTAATTACTCTTATTCTGAGTATTTACTCCAAAAAAGCCCTCAAAAAATTTTGAGGGCTTTTTTATTTTATTAATCCTGCCTTTTCAAACACTTTGTTACAAAAGTGTTAATTTTGTATCTTTGAGCCTGTATTTAATATCCTTCTGAAAATTGTGTTTTCCCATAACACGGTCAATAGTTAGTCAAAAGTGCCCTTGCGAATAGACCGCTTTACGAGTTTGTTCGTATGCAAAATAGAGCACTTAAGAGGGGAAGACGCTAACAACGGAAAGTGGCTGGATATTGTAAATCTCCCGCCCGACGTCTCCATTGTCATTAGCGCCATGCCCTGAGAAAACGAAGGCCAGTTTGTCAATCAGGGAGGACATATGCCTCGAACTGTTAATTCTGATGACTTCCAGAAGAAACATGAAGTCAGGGATCAAGATTACGCTAAGACCATTCCATGCAACCAGCTCAGTGTATCTGCACCATTTCATTGGTTAGCGCTGGGGCTGCATGACCTTATTCGCATGCCGATTATTAGCGCCTTTTACGGGCTCTGTTTTACTGCCGCTGCCGTCGCCATCGTGCTTCTGGTGCAATGGCAAGGCACTCACTTAGTGATCATGCCGAGCTTAGTTGTGTACATGTTGATTGGTCCCTTTTTAGCGCTAGGTCTCTATGACGCGGCATGGGAAAGAGAGAAGGGACACAAGCCCAGTCTGTTCCACTCCATGAAAGCGATTGGACGCAACTCCACCTCGCAATGGGCTTTTGCGGTACTCTTGGCCGTCGCATGATCTTTTGGATGCGAATAGCGGCTCTGCTGCACGCACTCTACCCCTCTGTACAAGGTGCACCACTCACTGAGTTTGCTCCATTCTTGATTACCGGTAGCGTTGTTGGTGCGGTGATTGCTGCTGTCATCTTCTCCATCTCAGCGTTTTCCATCCCGCTTATGATGGAACGCCGAGTCGACATCATGACGGCTGTATTCACTAGCTTTAATGCCGTGAAATCTAACGTACCAGCCATGATCGTTTGGGCACTAATCATCTGCGGCGGTATTCTCATTGGCTTTGCTACATATGGTGTCGGGATGATCGTCACCATGCCAATCCTGGGTTACGGCACGTGGCACGCCTATCATGAGACCATCAAGAAGAAACACCACGTGTAACACGTTGGCATACTAAGCCAACCTAAGTAGAATGGCGCCCTATTTGGGCGCTTTTTTATTTTAGGTCATCCTCTGTGAACGCTTCGCTTTCTGAGCAACTTCATTATCAAGCTATCAAGACTCTGTCTCGATGCATTGAGCAAGCTCGCCAGTATTTTGAACGAGATTTTCCAGTGCCTGCTCTCAACTATAAGCTGCGTGGCAAGGCGGCGGGTAAAGCTTATCTACAATCGTGGGAAGTGCGCCTCAATCCCGTGCTGTTTATCGAAAACCAGCAAGACTTTATACAAGAGGTCATCCCACATGAAGTCGCTCACTTGATCACCTATGCACTATTTGGACGAGTGCGCCCACATGGCAAAGAGTGGCAAATGGTCATGAGCCAAGTATTTGGCATCACGCCGAAAACCACGCACTCGTTAAATGTGAGTTCAGTACAAGGGCGGACGTTCGAGTATCGCTGCCAATGTGACACCTTTGCAGTCACGGTGCGCCGTCACAATAAAGTAATGCGTCAGCAAGCGACCTATCGCTGCCGTAAATGCGGGGATACTATCGAGTTTACTGGTAAACAGCTCAGCTAGTTATATGATCTAACTATCAATAGCTAAGGTCTTTTTTGCGAGTTACACTAGGTTACCTCAACCTTTTATAGACCTTGCTATGATCCGCCAGCTTTTCATTTCGGCCTGTTTGTTGGCCGCCACTCTCCCTATTACCGCTTACAGCGCACCACCAAGTAGCTTTAGCAAAGCGAAGAAGGAAGCCGTTAAGATCTATGCCGACCACCCGATCAGTTTTTACTGTGGCTGCGATATTCAATGGCAAGGTAAAAAAGGCATCCCGGATCTATCCGCTTGCGGCTATCAAGTTCGCAAACAACAAAAGCGGGCCAGTCGTGTCGAATGGGAACACGTGGTACCTGCGTGGCAATTTGGTCACCAGCGACAATGTTGGCAACAAGGTGGACGCAAAAACTGCACGCGTAACGACAAGCAATTTAAACTCATGGAAGCTGACCTGCATAACCTAACGCCAGCGATCGGTGAGGTAAACGGCGACCGCTCCAACTACAATTTTTCACAATGGAATGGCATGGATGGGGTCAGTTACGGCCGCTGCGAGATGCAGGTTAACTTTAAGCAGCGCAAAGTCATGCCGCCAGATCGTGCTCGTGGTTCTATCGCTCGTACCTATCTTTATATGAGCCAAGAATATGGATTTAAGCTGTCAAAACAGCAGACACAACTCATGAATGCGTGGAATAAAACCTATCCTGTCGATGCTTGGGAGTGTACTCGCAACGAACGTATTAAGCGCATTCAAGGCAACGACAATCCGTTCGTGGCACAGGCGTGCAAAAATCCCAGTTAAATCCTAGGCCAAGCCCTTGTAATTTCGGGGGCTGGCATCCATCTTATACCTCAATACTGTTTGTTGTTTGGAAATTGTTATGCGTATACCTCGACTCTATCACCCTGAAACTATTCAATCTTTGGGCACACTTGCGCTCAGCGATGATGCCGCAGGACACATCGGCCGAGTGTTACGTATGAAAGAAGGTCAAGAGGTACTGCTGTTTGATGGCAGCGGTCACGAATTTCCAGCCACTATTACTAGCGTTGGCAAGAAAAACGTCGATGTCGACATTCGCGAGAAAATCGCTGCCAGTATCGAGTCTCCACTCGACCTGCACCTTGGCCAAGTGATTTCTCGTGGCGACAAGATGGAGTTCACCATTCAGAAGTCGGTCGAACTGGGCGTCAATACCATCACACCACTCATCTCAGAACGCTGCGGCGTTAAGCTCGATGCAAAACGCTTTGAGAAGAAATTGCAGCAATGGCAAAAGATCGCCATCAGTGCATGTGAGCAGTGTGGTCGCAACACGATTCCTGTAATTCGTCCGATCATGTCGCTTGAAGAGTGGTGTGCAGAACCGTCTGATGCGCTCAAACTCAACCTTCATCCAAGAGCCAAATATTCAATCAATACCTTGCCTGAGCCGGTACAAAAGGTTCGCCTACTTATCGGTCCAGAAGGCGGATTATCAGCGCAAGAAATTGAAATGACGGAACAATATCAATTCGAAGAAACCCTGCTTGGTCCTCGTGTACTAAGAACAGAAACGGCCGCGCTTACTGCAATCACGGCACTTCAAGTACGCTTTGGCGATTTAGGTTAACGGGAGAAAAACAATGCTCAAACTCGGTATCGTGATGGATCCAATTTCCTCCATCAACATCAAGAAAGACTCTAGCTTTGCAATGATGCTAGAAGCTCAGCGTCGCGGTTATGAAATCCACTACATGGAAATGAATGACCTACACCTAGATCAAGGCACTGCCGTTGCCGACACTAAAGTCGTTAAACTGAAAGAAGATCCTAACGGCTGGTACGAATTTACCTCAGAACAAACCATTGAACTGTCCGAACTTGACGCGGTACTGATGCGCAAAGATCCTCCGTTCGACACCGAATACATCTACGCGACCTACATCCTAGAGCGTGCAGAAGAAAAAGGGACACTCATCGTCAACAAACCTCAGAGCCTGCGTGACTGTAACGAAAAGCTGTTCACCGCCTGGTTCCCAGAGCTGACACCAACGACTATTGTGACTCGCAAAGCAGAGAAGATTAAACAGTTCCGTGATCAACATGGTGATGTGATCCTAAAACCACTCGATGGTATGGGTGGCGCTTCTATCTTCCGCGTAAAGCAAGACGATCCGAACGTATCTGTAATCATCGAAACGCTGACCAATCATGGTCAAAACTATGCGATGGCACAGACGTTCGTTCCTGATATCAGCAACGGTGACAAGCGTATTCTTGTCGTGGATGGCGAACCAATGCCGTACTGCCTAGCGCGTATCCCAGCCAAGGGGGAAACCCGTGGTAACTTAGCTGCTGGTGGCCGCGGTGAAGCACGTCCCTTAAGTGAGACAGACAAGCAAATTGCCGAGGCTGTTGCTCCCACTTTGAAAGAGAAAGGCTTAATCTTTGTAGGACTGGATGTTATTGGTGACAAACTGACAGAAATCAACGTGACCAGCCAACGTGTATTCGCGAAATTGAAGCCGCCTTTGACATCTCTATTACCGGCAAGCTTATGGATGCTATTGAGCGTCGTTTAGGCAAATAGCCACTAGTGGGTGTAGATAGGGAGAAACGGGTATGAACTTAGCCAATCACTTTCTCGTTGCCATGCCAGGGATGAAAGATCCCTACTTTCAGCGCAGCGTGATTTACGTGTGCGAGCACAACGAAGAGGGCGCCATGGGCATCATGATCAGCACTCCGATTGATGTGACTGTCGCAAACATGCTGAAGCAAGTGCAAACCGAACTCCCTGTCGCGTCACAAACCACGCACAGCAAAAGCCTCGACGAACCAGTTCTCAACGGGGGACCTGTGTCTGAGGATCGTGGTTTTATCCTGCACAATCCTAAAGACCAGTATCAATCGAGTATTCAGATCACCGATCGCGTCTCAGTCACCACTCAAAAGACATTTTGGCGGTGCTGGGAACGGATGCTCAACCTGACAACTATATCGTCGCCCTGGGGTATTCTGGTTGGAGTGCGGGACAGCTAGAAACCGAACTGGCAGAAACTCCTGGCTCACCATAGAGGCTGACCCAAGCGTTATTTTTAACACTCCGGTGGAAGAGCGTTGGAGCAGTGCGGTCGGTATGTTAGGGTTCGATATCGCACAGCTTTCAGCGGATATTGGTCACGCATAGACTGCATTGCTCGCAGCTTCGTCTTTATAAGAACATTGCCTTCACAAACAGAGAACTTATGACATCCAGAACCATCGTTGCTTTCGACTTCGGAACCAAAAGTATTGGTAGCGCCATCGGCCAAGAAGTCACCGGCACAGCAAGTCCACTAAAGCCTTCAAAGCCAAAGACGGAATCCCTAACTGGGACGATATCGAAGCAACATTAAAAGAGTGGCAACCTGATCTTATTGTTGTCGGCTTGCCAACAGATGTACGCGGCAAAGCGCTTGAAGACATTACTGCACGCGCTAAAAAGTTTGCTAACCGTGTCCATGGCCGATTCGGTTACCAAGTAGAAATGCACGATGAAAGGCTGTCTACGGCCGAAGCTCGCTCAGAATTGTTTGAGATGGGTGGCTACAAGGCACTATCAAAAGGCAATGTCGATTGCCAGTCTGCCGTGGTAATTTTGGAAAGCTGGTTTGAAGCCCAGTGGGCGTAAACTGGAAGGCATAAAAAAAGGATGGCAATCGCCATCCTTTTTTCTTTCCGTTCAAGCGCTATTGATCATAACGCAATCTGCGAGCCATCATCTCACCAGCTGCGCTCCTGCGCAGGCCGGGATCTTCTCAACGCGCACAACAGACTCGATTAGTCGACTTTCAGCTCTTGCAACATAGACTCAGGCAAAGCAAGTTCGTCATTCTTATTCACTTGAATACCCGCTTCAATGATCTTTTCAGCGATCGCTTTCGCTTCATCCAGTGAGTGCATCGACGCAGTACCACACTGATACTCGTTAAGCTCAGGGATCTTGTTCTGGCTTTCCACTTTCAGTACGTCTTGCATCGCATTTAGCCAAGCGTCAGCGACTTGCTGTTCTGATGGTGTACCAATCAAACTCATGTAAAAGCCTGTGCGGCAACCCATTGGAGAGATATCGATGATCTCAACCTGATCACCATTTAGATGTGCACGCATGAAGCCAGCATATAGGTGCTCTAGGGTGTGAATGCCACGCTCAGACAAAATGTCCTTGTTTGGGATCGTAAAACGTAGGTCGAAAACCGTAATTGTATCGCCTTTAGGGGTTTGCATTGTTTTCGCAACGCGTACCGCTGGGGCGTGCATTTTAGTGTGGTCTACCGTAAAGCTATCCAGTAGTGGCATGATATTTTCTCCTTGGTTTACTCACGGTTCCAACCTTGGATTAAAACCGTGAGAACTATGTCTTCAAAAGCAATGTCTTTCGCGTGATTGTAAGTGGCGCCGTAGCGCTGTGCAACCTCAGTAGGCAAGCTTAGTTCGCAACCTGGGCTTGCTCCGGTGATAGATAAGCAAAGTAATCAGACAAGAAGTCATCGAAGTTGACGCTATCTGCCGATTCAATACTCAACTGAGCAGCAACCGAGCGCGTTACCTCATCTTCCATCACTTGAGTCGAATACGTTTTGTACTCGTGAGAAAGGTTCTTCTGACGATATTCTTTGCCCAATTCGCAGCCCACTTTACCCAGTCCACCTAGCTCTTTGGTTTTCGCCAGTAACTGACCAGAAATAGACAACTCAGGGTTTTCGTTCCATGCCTCAAGCTTATCACACACCGCGCTGTACTCGGTACACCGTGCGCCGCATCCATATGCTTCGCGATATCACGAAGATCGGTAAAGACACGTTTGACCCAAGACTGGCTATCAAGGACTTCACCATCACAACCAATCTGTAGCTGCAATCCAACCTCACGGCCTTCGACGATTACCTTGTTCCAGTTTTCACGCCAGCATGCGAGTTCACAATCATCCATTGGCTCGGAATCTTTAAGTGCACACCAGGTTAAGAACAGATCAAGGAAACGAATTTGCTCAGCGGTAATGCCAATTGGACTATATGGATTCACATCCAACGAGCGAACTTCTATGTATTCAACGCCACCACGAGACAGTGCCTCTGATGGTTTTTCACCACTTTTCGCCACACGCTTAGGTCTAATTGGCGCGTACAGCTCGTTTTCAATCTGCAGCACATAATCGTTCAGCTGACGATACTCACCATCGACTTTGACGCCAATCTTGGCAAAGTCTTGCGATGGGGTATGAATCGCTTGGTTCAGTCCTTCCAGATATTGGTCAAGGCTGTTAAAGCCAATCTTTAATGCGCTTTGTGCACTGTTGGTGTAACCCAGATCGCTCAGTCTCAACGAAGTCGCTTTTGGTAAATACAAAGTGCCGCCCACTTTTTCAAATGGCAGCTTAGTCTCTTTACCTTGTAAGAACGACGAGCAGATAGCAGGAGATGCACCGAAGAAATACGGGATCAACCAACCGAAGCGGTAATAGTTTCGAATCAAACCAAAGTAAGCTTCCGACTTCGCATCTTGACGTGTTTTCTCATCTTGCTCACCGAACAACGCATCCCAGAACGACTCAGGGAATGAGAAGTTAAAGTGCACACCAGAGATAATCTGCATCAAGCTACCGTAACGATGCTTCAGACCCTGACGGTATAGTGTCTTCATACGACCCGAGTTGGACGTGCCATACTGCGCTAACGCAATGTCGTCTTCTGAGCCAACATAGCAAGGCATCGACAGCGGCCATAGCTTCTCGTTGCCCAGTTTGGTTTGTGTGAAGTGATGAATATCGGATAACTGATTAATCAGCGTGTCGACATCACGTGATACTGGCGTTATGAATTCCAGAAGAGACTCAGAGAAGTCCGTGGTGATGTATTCATTAGTGAAGGCTGAGCCTAACGACTTAGGGTGAGGCGTTGTCGCCAATCGACCATCGTCGGTGTAACGCAGCGATTCCCGCTCCACTCCGCGTCCGAACTCTTTGAACACGGCCTGATGTTTAGCAACTTGATCCAGTCGCTGAGCAAATTTAGTCACAATGCGATTCGCTTATAGTTTGTTATTCCAATTGAAAAACGGATACATTAGCGAACACTATGTAAGGTGTTCGCTAAATCACCTATTCCCACTATATGGTCATGTTACTGAGAGATTTCAAGCTCTGTAATTGGAATATTCAGTTTCTCTAACTGTGGCTTCAAACGCTTAGCATCGCCAACCACTATCAATTGGTATTGGCTAGGGTCAAACCACTTCGTCGCCAGCGCATTCAGCGTCGATTTATCAACGGTGGCAACAATGTCATTGCGCTGCTTCAGGTAATCCTTATCCAAACTATAGGTTAAAATCGACGAAAGCAGGCTGGCTTTTTGACTTGGTGTTTCATACGTCAACGCATCTTGTTGCCCAACAGCAAGGCGCATAAATGCGAGTTCCTCGTCCGTCATACCGTTCTCGCTGTAGTTTTTCAGCTCTGCGATCATCTCTTCAAGTGAGGCTAGCGTGGCGTCAGCACGCACCTGAGCACTAAACACAATCGCACCCACTTCTCGGTTACTTGCAAAGTAGCCACTTGCGCCATAGGTATAGCCTTTATCTTCCCTTAAGTTCTGGTTGATACGGCTATTAAAGTTACCTGCCAAGTTAAAATTAGCGAGACGGCTTAGGTAGAGCTCACCCGTGGCGTCAAACGGCAAGCCCTGGCGTACCATACGAACAATACTTTGCGGTGCAGAAGGCTTGTCTACCAAGTAGATCTTCTGACCAGCTAAAGAAGGGATGACCTCAGGATCAATCAGCGGCGCTGCTTCGCCGTGCCATAGTGACCAAAACGCTAGCTGATCAGTAATTTGCTTCTTAGAGATATCCCCCACCACGACAATTTGTGCGCCTTGTGGTGTGTAGTGCTCGCGATAAAACGCTTTAACGTCATCCAAGGTAATCGATGAAATCGAGGCATTGCTGCCGTCTGAAGATCGGCCAAATACACTGTCGCCATAAAGCACATCACGGGTTGCTTGTGACGCCATCCAACTTGGTTTTTGGTGTTGATAAACCAGACCTTCAAGCGTTTGTGCTTTAAGGCGGTCGAAGTCTTCTTGCTTCATTGCTGGGTTAAATAGCATGTCTTCAAGGAGCGTCAGTGTTTGCGGCAGATTTCGCTCCAGCGCAGACACAGAAACACGCGTGGTGTATGCCCCTTCGCTAAATCCAATCTGGCTGCCCAAACGATCAAGTTCGGCTTGTAGCTGTTCAACCGTGCGAGTTGTCGTGCCCTCTTCCATCATAGAAGCAGTTAGCCCCGCGAGTCCCTCTTTACCTTCTGGTACATAACGACTGCCTGCTGGTAGTTGGAAATGGATCTCCACCGTTGGCGTTTCAGACGTTTCAGTACCTAGCAGCTCACTGCCATTATCAAAGTACACCTCGTACAGCTCTGGCATTTTCGCACTTACAGCCTCCGCCACTTCTGGCATTACACTGCGATCAAAGCTATCCACTGGACGACGGAAATCAAGATCCGCTTCGGTCACTTCTTTATACTCAGGCAAGGTACGTGGCGGCGTTACGAATGTTGCAGGTTTCACTGCGATGTCAGTGCGCCCTTTCGGCACTACGCTGAGTGTGACCTTATGCTTGTCTTCGATAAACGTTTGGTAGGCCGCACTTACCGCCTCAGGAGTGACTGCACGAATTCGTTCTAGTGTTTGCTCAATACGATCAGGCTTGCCATAGAAGGTTTCATTCGCGGCCAACTGAGTAACCTTACCTTTGACACTTTCTAACGCATACACGGCACCGGCTTCAGAAAGGCCGTTGATTTGCTGTAAACGCTCTTCACTGATGCCTTGCTTTTCAAACTCATCCAAGGTAGCAAGTAAGTCATTGTAAAGCGACTTTAGACCGTCTTTATCGGTGGACGCGCCCATCGCATACACATAAAAGTTACAAGCAAGCTCATTACAATCACTGAATGCGCCAGCATCGAGTGCTTTTTGGGTTTTAATCAGCTTTTGATACAACAAACCATTGGTACCGCCACCAATGGCGTCCGCCATGGCATCGAGCACAACTTGGTCTTCCGCACCGCGATAGCTTGTCGTTGGCCAACCAATCACAACCATTGGCTGACGAATGCGATCCTCTAGAGTGATATAGCGATCTTCTGGCAATACTGCTGGCTGCTTAGGTGCTTTCTCGACGCTTGGACCTTCCGGGATGGTGCCAAAGTATTTGTGGATCCACTCTAAGGTTTGCGCATTATCGATGTCGCCACCAATGGTCAATACCGCATTGTTTGGCCCATACCAACGTAGGAAGAAGGCTTTCAAATCGTTGACGTTAACACGGTCAAGATCCTCAACGTAACCAATTGGCTGCCAAGAATACGGGTGTCCCTCTGGGAACATAGCTTCACCCATACGCTCCCAAATCAGTCCATAAGGACGGTTATCAAAATTCTGTGCACGCTCGTTTTTCACCGTATCACGCTGAATTTCGAATTTTCTCTGGGAGACCGCACCCAATAAGAAACCCATGCGATCGGCTTCAAGCCATAGCATCTTCTCCAACTGGTTCGACGGTACCGTTTCGAAGTAGTTGGTTCGATCTCGGGTCGTTGTACCATTTAGGGTACCGCCCGCTTCCGTAATGATCTTAAAGTGCTGCTGGTCGCCAACATGCTCTGAGCCTTGGAACATCATATGTTCAAAGAAGTGAGCGAAACCCGATTTACCAATTTCTTCACGCGCTGAGCCAACATGATAGGTCACATCTACGTGCACCAACGGATCTGAGTCATCGGGTGCCAAAATCACCGTTAGGCCATTATCCAACTTGTACTTAGAGTACGGGATCATCACCCTATCGGGATCGGCTTTCATTTCCTCAACAAGGGTAATACCGGGAGGAAGTGCACTCGCTGTTTGAGTCGAAACGTCGCTATTACTACAACCGTAAACAAAAACGACCGACAGCAAGCCGAGCCAGATCTTTCTCATAAGAGCTCCTTAAAAGATCGAGAAAACTAGAATAGTCCATAGAAGATGGCAGTCAGCGCGATATAGCGCAGTGCCTTACCTATGGCTATCAAAATAACGCAAGGAAGAAACTTCATTCTTAGCCAACCGGCCGCTAAACAGAGCGGGTCGCCAATCACGGGTAACCAACTGAACAATAAGCTCCAGTAGCCATACTTTTGCAGCCAAGCTATGGCTTTATGACCGTGCTTCTCGTTTTGAGTTCGATTTGGTAGCCAAATACCTATCCAATAGTTGGTCAAGCCTCCCAGTGTGTTGCCTATCGTGGCGACAGCTATTACCCATACGGGCGAGTACTGTTGCAAGCTCAATGTTGCGACTAATCCCGCTTCCGAGCCACCAGGCAAAAGCGTGGCACTTAAAAATCCTGAAATAAAAAGAACAGCGAGAGCGGAGTCGGCAAACCAAGACTCCGCGAGATATTGAGAGAATGTTTCTAGCATTGCATATTAAGAAGTACTTTACCGCGTGTACGGCTGGTTTCGACTTGCTGATGAGCCTCAACCACTTGTTGATAAGGGTAAACATGCTGGATCTCAGTCTTCAGCAATCCAACACCCACCATGTAGAGCAGCGTTTCCATCTGCTTCGCATCTGGCGATACCAGCATACCACTGGCTTCAAAACCAAGAAGCTTGGCTTTTTCACATACCAGTTCCGCAGTGATAGTAGGAATAGTGATAACACGAGCATTATCTTTCAGGCATTTAAGCGCATCTAGCGCAGTATCGCCACCGACCAGATCGATCAGTACATCAACATCGCTCAAACGCTCTGAAGCAGGAGCAAACTCATAGTTAATCGCGTGTGCACCCAACGTAGCCATGTAATCTAAATTGCGCTCGCTACAGGTGGTGTACACTTCCGCTTTCGCTGCAACTGCAATCTGCACTGCAATGTGGCCAACGCCGCCTGCACCTGCCAGAATGAGCACACGATCACCTTCTTGAACCTGAGCTTTATTAATAGCTTGTGCCGCAGTTTGTCCCGCTAAAGGCAAGGCTGCTGCCGCTTCAAGGGTGACAGAATTTGGAACAGAAGTAAGCTCCGATTCTGGGACGCACACATACTGGCTATAGCCGCCACCACGCACTGGGAAACCGATAAAGCCCACGACCTCTTCGCCAACCTCAAACTGCGCCGCGCCTTCACCTAATCCCTCAATCGTACCCGCGATATCATAGCCAGGAACCCAAGGAAGGTTATCTTTGTTCTCGGCGGCTGCCCAACCCAGTCCTGCACGCGTTTTTACATCAATCGGATTGATCCCTGAGTACGCCACTTTCACTAACACTTCCCCAGCCTTTGGCTGCGGAATTTCGATTTCCTGAAACGCTAAAACCTCTGCGGCACCAAACTCTGGAATCACGACCTGTTTACACTTCATTGCAGCTTCCTCTTCCTGACTAAGACTTCATAGTAACGATTTCCACCCATGAGTCTAGATTATCTTTTCATCGTTCAATAGCAAGTATGTAACAAATTCAATCACTTTAGCTATCGGCTATGTTCACGTTTTAGTACCACAACAAAACAAAAAGGGAAGCTTTCGCTTCCCTTCGAATAACAGCATATCGCCAATTGATTAGCCAACGAGCGCCAACAAGATACCCGCTGCAACCGCTGAGCCCAAAACGCCAGCAACGTTTGGTCCCATTGCATGCATCAGTAGGAAGTTTTGCGGGTTCGCTTGCAGGCCAACCTTGTTCACAACACGTGCCGCCATCGGTACGGCAGAAACCCCTGCTGCGCCAATAAGTGGGTTGATGTCTTCTTTTGAGAACTTGTTGAGTAGCTTCGCCATCATCACGCCAGCACCAGTACCGATACTGAATGCCACAGCGCCGAGTGCCAAGATACCTAGCGTTTCGAAGTTCAAGAACTCTTCAGCTTGAAGCTTAGAACCAACACCGAGGCCTAAGAAAATGGTGACGATGTTGATAAGCTCATTTTGAGCTGTTTTTGAAAGGCGATCGACCACGCCGGCCTCACGCATCAAGTTACCCAAACAGAACATACCGACAAGTGGTGTGGCTGATGGTAAGAACAAAATCGTCATCAACAGTACCGCAAGTGGGAACAGAACTTTTTCCCCTTTGCTAACATGACGAAGCTGAGCCATCTTGATGGTGCGCTCTTCAGGAGTCGTTAGCGCTTTCATGATTGGTGGTTGAATGATCGGCACCAAAGCCATGTAGCTGTATGCTGCAACCGCAATCGCGCCCAGCAAATCAGGAGAAAGACGACTTGCTAAGAAGATAGCGGTTGGACCATCGGCACCACCAATGATAGCGATGGACGCTGCGTCCTGCATGGAGAACTCCATACCCGGTACGTAGTTCAGCAAAATCGCACCAAACAAGGTAGCAAAGATACCAAACTGCGCCGCCGCCCCGAGCCACAAGGTTTTCGGGTTCGCAATCAAGGCGCCAAAGTCTGTCATTGCCCCTACACCCATAAAGATAAGCAGAGGGAATACCCCTGATTCAATACCAATGTAGTAGACGTAGTAAAGCAAACCACCTGGCTCAGTAAAGCCAGCATTTGGAATGTTCGCTAGGATCGCACCAAAGCCGATAGGCAAAAGTAGCAAAGGTTCAAAACCCTTGCGGATCGCTAAGAACAACAAGATGCATCCGACCATGATCATGCAGATCTGGCCGAATTCAAAGTTAGCGATCCCTGTTTCTGACCATAAGGTCATCAATCCTTCCATGGTACTCCCTTACGCTAAGCTAACAAGAGGCGCGCCAACAACAACGGCATCACCTTCTTTCACGTGTACATCTTGAACCACGCCGCTTTGCGCTGCGCGAACTTCGGTTTCCATCTTCATTGCTTCTAGGATAAGTAGCACGTCACCTTCTTGAACTTGCGCACCAGAAGCGACGTTTACTTTGAAGATGTTACCTGCAAGTGGCGCTGCTACTGCTTCAACATTAGTTGCTGCAGGTGCTGGAGCTGCCGCTGCTGCTGGAGCTTGAGCTGGCGTTACAGACGTCAGCTCGCCTTTAGGGCCAACCTCAACATCATAAACCTGACCATCGACTTTCACGCTGTAGGCTTCGATACCTTGAGCAGATGCCGCCGGAGCCGCTACTGGCGCAGCCGGTTTCGCTTCTTCTTTGCCTGGTGCTGGTTCAAATGCATCAGGGTTATGACGGTTTTTCAGGAACTTAAGACCAACTTGTGGGAAAAGTGCGTAAGTAAGAACATCGTCCACAGTATCTTCAGCCAGAGAAATGCCATCCGCCTTCGCTTTTTGTAGCAGGTCATCAGTGAGTGTGTGCAACTCAGCTTCTAGTAAGTCCGCTGGGCGACAAGTGATTGCTTCACCGCCATCGAGTACTTTCGCTTGTAGTTCAGAATTCACTTCTGCAGGCGCTTTGCCGTATTCGCCTTTCAGTACGCCCGCCGTTTCTTTGGTAATGCTCTTGTAGCGCTCACCTGTAAGCACGTTGATCACCGCTTGAGTACCAACGATCTGAGAGGTAGGTGTAACGAGAGGAATAAAGCCTAGATCTTCACGTACGCGAGGGATCTCTTCGAGAACTTCATCAATGCGATCGGCCGCACCTTGTTCTTTGAGCTGACCTTCCATATTGGTCAGCATGCCGCCAGGTACCTGAGCAATCAGGATACGTGAATCAACACCCTTGAGCTGGCCTTCCCATTTCGCGTACTTCTTACGCACCTCTCGAAAGTAAGCCGCAATCGGTTCAATCTGCTCAAGCTTCAGATTGGTATCACGCTCGGTGCCTTGTAGCATTGCAACCACGGTTTCCGTTGGCGTGTGGCCGTACGTTTGGCTCATTGAAGAGATAGCGGTATCCAGAATATCCACGCCCGCTTCCACTGCTTTTACAGCTGTCGCTGTAGAGAGACCCGTTGTCGCGTGACAGTGAAGCGCCAGTGGTACTTCACATGACGCTTTGATGCGCGAGATAAGTTCTTCTGCTTCGTATGGCTTGAGCAGACCTGACATATCTTTAATACATAGTGAGTGACAGCCTAAATCTTCTAGGCGTTTAGCTAAGTCAACCCAAGTATCGATATTGTGGACTGGGCTTGTAGTGTACGACAGCGTACCCTGTGCGTGAGCACCCACATCAACCGCTGCTTTCACCGCTTTTTCGAAGTTACGAACATCGTTCATCGCATCAAAAATACGGAACACATCCATACCATTAGCATGAGCACGCTCAACAAACTTCTCGACTACGTCATCCGCGTAATGACGGTAGCCCAATAGGTTTTGACCACGAAGCAGCATTTGCATTGGCGTATTCGGCATGGCTTTTTTCAGCTCACGCAAGCGCTCCCAAGGATCTTCCCCTAGAAAACGGATACACGCGTCAAAGGTTGCTCCCCCCACGTTTCCAAAGACCAGTAGCCAACTTTGTCGAGCTCTGCGGCAATTGGCAACATATCTTCGATACGCATGCGTGTTGCAAACAGAGACTGGTGGGCGTCACGAAGTACCACGTCCGTGATAGCGAGTGGTTTAGACATGCTCATAAACTCCTTTTTAAACTTTTAACTCAATCTATTTAGCGGCCGACGTGCGGTATTGATGTACAGCGGCAGAAATTGCTGCAACCACATTCGGACTAACGCCATTTGAGGGGGATTGTTGTGTTGTATTTTGAGTAGGAACTGCGATCGGCTCTGGTACTTCTTGTGGTACCAGTTTCGACATTAACCGAACGAGATAAACGAGGATTGTTAGGAAAACGAATACGACAACCATACCCGTCAGCATTAGGGTGGCTGCATCTCCTAGCAGGCTTCCAATATTAGTCATGTTGCGTCCTTTCTTTGTCATCCTGACAAGTTACTCAATCATTGTCTGTGGCGTCACTGCGCACTGATTGACTGGCAATGGTCTTGCATCGATCCATTGCAAGAGGTCTAGGATTATCTCGATTGGTGAAATTTTGTCAATTTTGTTTAATCTAACACCGTCATTAAAACGTCATTCGAATGAAAAACTATGATGCGCACGACAATTTGCGGTGCATTTCAAGTTATGCAGAACTTCATACTATGACCTGACCTAAGGTTTCAACATAAACAAACTAAAGTTGAAAAACTGGGACACGCTTAAAATTACCGCAATTTTTCGTTTAAAAACATTACGTTGTAATAATAAGGTTATTGATATGATAAATTTTTGTTAATAAAAAACCCCGCCTAAGCGAGGTTTTTTTAAAGAATGGCGCGCTCGGAAGGATTCGAACCTTCGACCGCCTGGTTCGTAGCCAGGTACTCTATCCAGCTGAGCTACGAGCGCGCAACAAGTTTTCGCATTGTCAGATGACGCTGCAGGGCATTGCCCTTTTCTCTAGAGAGTAGAATGAATGGCGCGCTCGGAAGGATTCGAACCTTCGACCGCCTGGTTCGTAGCCAGGTACTCTATCCAGCTGAGCTACGAGCGCGCAACAAATTTTCGTATTGTCAGTTAACGATGCTTGGGCTTCCACTATCTCTTAAAAAGAAAGTGACTCTCAAAGAGAGAATGGCGCGCTCGGAAGGATTCGAACCTTCGACCGCCTGGTTCGTAGCCAGGTACTCTATCCAGCTGAGCTACGAGCGCGCAATAAGTTTTCGCATTGTCTTTTGACGTTACAGGGCATTATCCTTTTTTCTCTAAAAGAGAAACTCCTTTCCCAAAGGGCATTCCCTACAAAGAAGAGAGAATGGCGCGCTCGGAAGGATTCGAACCTTCGACCGCCTGGTTCGTAGCCAGGTACTCTATCCAGCTGAGCTACGAGCGCGCAAGGTTGTGAAGCATATCACATTTATTTTCTTTTTGAACAAAAAAATTGACTTAAACAGTCAATAAATGGCGGTGAGGGAGGGATTCGAACCTCGATACGGCTACAAACCGTATACTCCCTTAGCAGGGGAGCGCCTTCAGCCTCTCGGCCACCTCACCGCATGTATTTCTTTCCGAAGAGAGAAATGGCGCGCTCGGAAGGATTCGAACCTTCGACCGCCTGGTTCGTAGCCAGGTACTCTATCCAGCTGAGCTACGAGCGCGCAATATGTTCAATAAGAACAGTGTCATACAACACAATGCAAGAATGGCGGTGAAGGAGGGATTCGAACCCTCGATACGGCTACAAACCGTATACTCCCTTAGCAGGGGAGCGCCTTCAGCCTCTCGGCCACCTCACCGTCTTGCGGAGGCACATATTACGATTTACCAAAAATAAGTCAAACATTTTCTTGGCAAAAATAGGAAAAAACAGACTAAGCGTTGGCAAATTAACCAAACCACCATTTAATCGTAGCTTTCCTAAGCAAAATTCACCCTTGTGCCACGAGTTTATGGCGAATTTCACGCAACAAAAAGGCCGGCAATGTGCCAGCCCTCTCGGTTAGAATTAGTAGTTGCCAGATGCAACGTTACCATTTCCCTTTTCCGCTTGAATGCGCATGTAGATCTCTTCACGATGCACGGATACTTCTTTCGGAGCATTCACACCGATGCGAACTTGGTTGCCTTTTACACCCAATACAGTAACAGTGACTTCATCACCAATCATCAACGTTTCACCAACACGGCGAGTCAAAATCAGCATTCTTAGCTCCTTGAGTAGTCTCTAATTATCTTGCTACGAAACTTATTATCCAACAAAAGTTATATTTTCGTAAACTCTCTTATGAAAAGTATTTACCCCAAATGTACCTGTTTCACGTCTTCCACTACGGTGCCACTGGTGATAATGGTGTTATCATGCAGTACGACCGCCGCTTTGTCGATAGCTTCAGGCTCTATTACCAATGTAATTGAGTGTTTATCCTCACAAAAGTGTAGAACAGATATGTCTGAATGGTTGAGAAGTTGTTGATATTGTGACGCTTGCGCTATGGCCTCGACGCCAATCATAGTAATTAACGCCACGTCTTGTTCCGCAACGAGTTTATTTTCAATCACCAGTTTAAGCCTGTCGGAACAGTCTGACTTGAGCAAAAGCTGACTAAAGTGCTCGTCGTGCAGCCATTCAGCTTCATCCACACCGAGCATCTCTTTCTGTTTGTCGACCACATCGACATGAGATTTGGCAATTTTGAGCAGGCGCATCTGCTTTCTCAATGCAACGCCTTGAACTTGTGCTTTGGCTTGTTCGCCAACTACCAACGTGCCATGCCCTGACTCAAAGCTTGATAACACTCGCAGCGGCACCTGATGTTGCCACGCGTAACTTACACAAGGTAGGTGCAATACTTTCGCGCCTTTGCGCGCCATTTCGTGCATCGTAGGAAAATCGATTTCAGGCCATTTGACTGCATTGGTGACGACACGTGGGTCACAGCTGTAAACGCCGTCTACATCAGTATAAATCTGGCATTCTTCGGCATTGAGCACACCAGCTAAGGTCACTGCGGTGGTGTCAGAACCGCCGCGTCCAAGCGTGGTGATATCGCCAGACTCATTGACGCCCTGGAAGCCGGCAACGATGACGATTTTGTCTTGGTCTAAATACTGGTCAATAACAGAGGTGTCGACGTGACTAATCGTGGCATTGTTGTGGCGACTGTTGGTAGTAATCTGCGCTTGTGCACCAGTCAGCGATACTGCGGCATGTCCTAGCTTGTTTAAAGCCATAGAAAGCAATGCCATTGAGACTTGCTCTCCGGCCGCTAGAAGCACATCGAGTTCACGCGCGTTTGGTACGCTGTCGACCTGTTTCGCCAGATCCACCAAACGATTGGTTTCTCCCGACATTGCAGAGACAACAACAACGACCTGTTTGCCTGTTTGTTTTGCACGAATTACTTGCTCTGCGACGTTACGAATACGCTCAACAGAGCCAACAGAAGTTCCACCGAACTTTTGTACGATTAGTGGTCTTTTCACCAGTCTTCACCTTCCCAAGACAACGTGAGTTGTCAGATTTTGAAACTGCGACCATCAAGGTCGCTCCTTATAGATAGGCGACGCGGATTGCCTCGCCTATTAAATTTGTGTGCCGCTTTATAGTATGCAATTGATACACTGAATAAGTAGTGACCTAAAGCAACAATGCCCAATCAACATACATTGATTGGGCATTTTCATTGTTGGTTTAGAGCGTTATAGACGTTCTTCTAACCAACCACGAATAGACTGCAGTGCTTCTGGCAGTGCATCGACATCGGTGCCGCCTGCTTGCGCCATATCTGGGCGACCGCCACCTTTACCGCCAACTTGCTCAGCGACCATCTTAACAAGATCGCCCGCTTTCACTTTGCCAGTAAGGTCTTTAGTCACACCCGCAATCAAACCAACCTTGCCATCAGCAACGTTCGCAATGAACGCAATACCGCTGCCCATTTGGTTCTTAGCGTTGTCCATCATAGTACGTAGGTTTTTGCTATCCGCACCTTCAAGCGCAGCAACCAATACCTTAGTACCGCCGATCTCTTCGACTTTACCCATGATGTTGGCACTTTCTACCGCTGCTAGCTTGTCTTTAAGCTGAGCAATCTCTTTCTCTAGAGACTTCGCTTTGCTTGCCGCATCGCCAAGTTTCGCTTCGTACTGTGCCGCTGTCGCTTCAATCGCATCCAAAGCTGCTTCACCTGTTACCGCTTCAATACGACGGATACCCGCAGCAATACCACCTTCAGAAGTGATCTTGAACAGACCAATATCACCAGTGCTGCTTGCGTGGATACCACCACAAAGCTCAGTTGAGAACTCGCCCATTGAAAGAACGCGAACTTCATCGTCGTACTTCTCACCAAACAGAGCCATCGCGCCTTTTGCTTTCGCAGACTCAATGTCCATAACGTTGGTTTCGATCGCATGGTTAGTACGGATCTGAGCGTTCACTAGGCGTTCAACTTGTTTGATTTCCGCTTTGGTCATCGCTTCAAGATGAGAGAAGTCAAAACGTAGGTTGTCAGGCTTCACTAGTGAGCCTTTCTGCGTTACGTGCTCACCCAGAACTTGACGCAATGCTGCGTGCAACAAGTGCGTAGCTGAGTGGTTTAGCGAGATAGCTGCGCGGCGCTCTGCATCTACAGTCGCGGCTACTTCATCGCCCTTAGCAAGTACGCCTTCAACCAGCTCACCGTGGTGTGCAATCGCGTTACCTAGCTTTTGAGTATCTTCTACTTTAAATAGGCCCGCTGATGTTTTCAGTACGCCAGCATCACCACATTGACCGCCCGACTCTGCGTAGAATGGTGTTTCTTCAAGAACCACAATCGCCTTGTCGCCAGCAGACAGTGCTTCCACTTCATTGCCTTCAACAAACATGGCTGCCACTGTGCTGCTACCTTCTGTGCCTGTGTAACCACAGAACTCAGTATCGGTATCAACTTTGATCGCAGCGTTGTAATCAGTGCCAAATTGGCCAGCTTCACGCGCACGCTGGCGCTGAGCTTCCATCGCTTTCTCAAAGCCATCTTCATCGATAGCAAACTCACGCTCACGAGCCACATCGTTAGTCAGGTCAGCTGGGAAGCCGTAAGTATCGTAAAGTTTGAATACCGTTTCGCCGTCTAGCACTTTCTCGTCGCCAAGATTATCAAGTGCTTCAGTCAGGATTGTCATACCACGTTCAAGAGTACGACCGAAGTTCTCTTCTTCGATGCGCAGTACTTTTTCCACAACGGCTTGTTGCTTCTTAAGCTCTTCACCGGCAGTACCCATCACTGATGCTAATGTACCAACCAGTTTGTAGAAGAAGGCACCTTGTGCGCCAAGCTTGTTACCGTGACGGACTGCACGACGGATAATACGACGAAGCACGTAACCACGACCTTCGTTTGATGGCATGACGCCGTCAACGATTAGGAATGAACACGAGCGAATGTGGTCAGCAATAACGCGCAGTGATTGGTTAGAAAGGTCTTCATAGCCGATCACTTCTGCCGCCGCTTTGATTAGCGTTTGGAATACATCGATTTCGTAGTTTGAGTGAACGCCCTGCATGATTGCAGAGATACGCTCGATACCCATACCTGTATCTACCGATGGTTTTGGTAGCGGCTCCATTGTACCGTCGGCGTGACGGTTGAACTGCATAAATACATTGTTCCAGATCTCGATGAAGCGGTCACCGTCTTCTTCCGGAGTACCAGGACGGCCGCCCCAGATATGCTCACCGTGATCATAGAAAATTTCTGTACATGGACCACAAGGACCTGTGTCACCCATTTGCCAGAAGTTGTCTGACTCGTAAGCTTTACCGCCTTCTTTATCACCGATACGAACGATGCGGTCTGCAGGAACGCCTACTTGCTTATTCCAAATCTCGAATGCTTCGTCGTCCGTTTCATAAACGGTTACAAGCAAGCGATCTTTAGGCAGTTTTAGCGTCTCTGTTAGGAATTCCCAAGCAAAGCTGATGGCATCTTCTTTGAAGTAATCACCGAAGCTGAAGTTACCCAGCATCTCAAAGAAAGTGTGGTGACGAGCAGTAAAGCCAACGTTCTCTAGGTCGTTGTGCTTACCACCAGCGCGAACACAACGCTGGGCCGTAGTGGCACGAGTGTAGTTACGCTTTTCTAGGCCAAGGAAACAGTCTTTAACTGGTTCATACCGGCGTTAGTGAAAAGCAGAGTTGGGTCATCGTGTGGAACCAACGATGAACTGTCTACGATTTGGTGCCCTTTGCTCTCAAAGAACTTAAGGAACGCGTTGCGAACCTCGTCTGTGCTCATGTACATGCAGCTCTTCCTGAAATAATTCGAGTTAGATTTTGGGGACATATTGTAACCCCATGAGTAAGGATTCGCCTAGTCTTCTAGTAAAAAAGGCATTAAAGGTAAGGAAATGACACTTTATTCAAGTTAGGACAAGCAGTTGCAGGCACTCCCGCGTGGCATTTATTCAGTTTCTAGTGAGTCCAGCGCGTAGTTTATCTGCTCAAAAGAGTAGCCTCTGTACTGTAAAAATCGCACTTGCTTGGCATATTCTTTGGGATCGCTCGCTTTTCCATGACGGAACTTTTTCTCGGCCGTGGTTTTGGCCAGCTCATACCAATCGACTTCTTCTTCCATCATAGCCTCATTAACCACTGACTCTGCGACACGTTTTTGATTCAGTTCTTGGCGAATACGGCGCTCGCCATGACCTTTGTAGATATGTTGGCGAACTTGGCTTTTTGCAAAGCGCAGATCATCGAGATAACGATAGGACTTACACAGTTCAATCGCAGCTTCGATCTCCGACTCTTCATACCCTTTGAAACTAAGCTTTTGATACAGCTCGTACTCACCGTGATCGCGGCGGCTCAGTAATTGGATGGCAGCTTCGTTGGCTGATAGCGTCGGTGGCTTTCGTTGATACATAAAAACTAATGACTTGATAAGACAACAGATACAACAAAGCCCCGCAGTGCAGGGCTTTGTTTAATTCAGATGAAGATTTATAGCTCTTCTGCCGGCGCTTCACCGGTTTCAGCTTCTTCAGGAAGTGCTGGTGTTAGCAGCAGTTCACGCAGCTTGCTATCAATCGCTTGTGCCGCTTCTGGGTTCTCACGCAGGAACTTACACGCGTTCGCTTTACCTTGACCAATCTTGTCGCCATTGTAGCTGTACCAAGCGCCCGCCTTCTCAACTAGTTTGTGCTTAACACCTAGGTCAACCAGCTCACCGTAACGGTTGAAGCCTTGGCCATAAAGAATTTGCGTTTCTGCTTGCTTAAATGGTGCAGCAATCTTGTTCTTAACCACTTTGATGCGAGTTTCGTTACCCACCACTTCATCGCCTTCTTTGATAGAGCCAGTACGACGGATATCAAGACGAACAGATGCGTAGAATTTAAGTGCGTTACCACCAGTCGTCGTTTCTGGGTTACCGAACATCACACCAATCTTCATACGGATTTGGTTGATGAAGATACACATACAGTTAGACTGCTTTAGGTTACCTGTCAGCTTACGCATTGCTTGGGACAGCATACGAGCTTGCAAACCCATGTGGCTGTCGCCCATCTCACCTTCGATTTCTGCTTTTGGAGTCAGTGCTGCAACCGAGTCAACAACCATAACGTCAATCGCACCAGAGCGTGCTAGTGCGTCACAGATCTCAAGTGCTTGCTCACCGGTATCTGGCTGAGAAACCAATAGCGCGTCGATATCAACACCTAGCTTCTTCGCGTAAACAGGGTCAAGAGCGTGCTCAGCATCGATAAATGCACAGGTTTTACCTGCTTTTTGAGCCGCAGCAATACACTCAAGGGTAAGCGTTGTCTTACCTGATGACTCTGGACCGTAGATCTCAACGATACGACCCATTGGTAGACCACCAGCACCCAGCGCGATATCAAGAGAAAGTGAGCCGGTTGAAATGGTTTCAACGTCCATGGTACGGTTATCACCAAGGCGCATAATTGAGCCTTTACCAAATTGCTTTTCAATCTGACCTAATGCAGCGGCTAACGCCTTCTGTTTATTCTCGTCCATTACTTTCTCCACAACTATCCTTTACGGATATACGCTTTAGGCAACTTACGTGCTTGAGCTGTTTTAATTAGGTGAGCAGCGCGTTCAATACGCCGCAAGATGTGTTTTATTATACTGTTGATTCATACAGTGTCTATACCTGTATGAAGATTTTTTTGTGACCTTGATGTGAGTTCTAAAAGAGTCTGTTAATTTCCATACGCTTAGCGTCTTTCCCTAAGACTCACATCAATGCTCCGCATGTTTAACTGAACGGCTCTTCGTCAGTCACATGGTCAAGCAAAGTCGTTAAGGCATGCCAAACGGCTTGTTTACGTACTGCGGCTCGGTCACCTACGAACAGACACGTTTCTACTTTTTGCCAACCAACCGATGACGCCCAAGCGAAACAGACCGTACCCACAGGCTTATCCTCGCTGCCTCCTCCAGGACCAGCAATACCACTGATTGCAACGCTCAAGGTGCCATTTGAGTGGTTGAGTGCGCCTTGCGCCATCTCCACAACCACGGCCTCACTGACCGCACCGTATTGGCCAAGCGTTTCTGAACGAACGCCAAGCATTTCCATTTTGGCATCGTTGCTGTAGGTAATAAACGCACGATCAAACCAAGTCGAGCTACCGGCAATATCCGTTATAGCAGTAGCGACGCCACCGCCGGTGCATGACTCGGCTGTAACCAGGACCTGATCGCCTTGTTGTAATAGCAGACCCAATTGCGTACTTAATTCAGATAGGTTTTGCATTTCCCCTACTCCTCGCCTCAAACTGAGGCTAACTGTGACGTGACATCATGTTAACGAGCATCATTAAAGACTCTGCCCTTTTCGCTCTCGCTGCTTTCACGTATCCTAGGCGGCAACGAAAACCAGTAGCAAAGAAGTGACAGTGAAAGCGGAACAAAAACACACACCAATGATGCAGCAGTATCTGAAGCTAAAAGCCGAAAACCCAGATATTTTGCTGTTTTATCGCATGGGCGACTTTTACGAGCTGTTTTACGATGACGCCAAACGCGCATCACAATTGCTTGATATCTCGCTAACCAAGCGTGGTGCTTCTGCGGGTGAACCCATTCCAATGGCGGGTGTCCCTTTTCACGCTGTCGAAGGTTATCTTGCCAAACTGGTGCAGCTTGGTGAGTCGGTCGCGATTTGCGAACAAGTTGGCGATCCGGCGACCAGCAAAGGGCCAGTAGAAAGAAAAGTTGTTCGTATCGTCACACCGGGTACCGTCTCTGACGAGGCTCTACTATCAGAACGACTCGATAACCTGATTGCCGCAATCTACCACCAAAACGGTAAATTTGGCTATGCCACTCTAGACATTACCTCTGGTCGTTTTCAACTTTGTGAACCTCGTAGTGAAGAAGCGATGTTGGCGGAGTTGCAACGCACGGCACCAAAAGAACTTCTATTCCCTGAAGACTTTGAACCGGTTGGCATTATGGCCAATCGCAATGGCAATCGCCGCCGTCCGGTTTGGGAATTTGAAATCGATACTGCAAGGCAGCAGTTGAACCAACAATTTGGCACCAAAGATCTAGTAGGCTTTGGTGTTGAGCAGTGTGAACTTGGGCTTTGCGCCGCAGGCTGTTTGATCCAATACGTCAAAGACACCCAAAGAACCGCTTTGCCTCACATTCGCTCGCTGACTTTGGACAGCCAAGATCAATCTGTGATCCTTGATGCTGCAACAAGACGCAATTTAGAGCTCACGCAAAATCTCTCTGGCGGTCATGACAATACACTCGCTGAAGTGCTCGATCATACTGCAACGGCCATGGGTAGCCGTATGCTTAAGCGCTGGATCCACCAGCCAATGCGCTGCCAAAAAACGCTGAACTACCGCTAGATGCTATCTCTGAAATCAAGCTAGACGCCCTTTACACAGAGCTAGCGCCAACGCTCAAACAGATCGGCGATATTGAACGTATCCTAGCAAGATTGGCACTACGCTCGGCAAGGCCGCGTGACATGGCACGTCTGCGTAGCGCACTCCAGCAGTTACCTGAGCTCGCACTTAGCCTAGATACGGTGGCACATCCGTACCTCAAGCAGCTCGCCGAATTCTCTGCACCAATGGACTCAATGGCAGAGCTACTTGAGCGCGCCATTAAAGACAACCCTCCGGTTGTGATTCGAGATGGCGGTGTGATTGCCGATGGTTACAATGCAGAGCTAGATGAATGGCGAGACCTTGCCAATGGCGCAACGGCCTACCTAGACAAGCTTGAACATGATGAGCGTGACCGTCACGGCATCGACACCCTGAAGGTTGGCTACAACAATGTTCACGGCTTCTACATTCAGGTGAGCCGTGGTCAGAGCCACCTTGTGCCGCCGCATTACGTTCGTCGTCAAACGTTGAAAAATGCCGAGCGCTACATTATCCCAGAGCTTAAAGAGCACGAAGATAAAGTATTGAACTCAAAATCAAAAGCACTCGCCATAGAGAAAAAGCTATGGGAAGAGCTGTTTGATTTGCTACTGCCAAACCTAGAGCAACTTCAAAACCTAGCGTCCGCTTTATCCCAGCTCGATGTACTGCAAAACTTAGCTGAGCGCGCAGAAAGCTTAGATTACTGCCGACCAACATTAACCGAGAAAGCAGGCATTCAGATTCAATCAGGCCGTCACCCAGTGGTTGAACAGGTGATGGATGAGCCGTTTATTGCCAACCCAATAGCGCTCAACCCAGAACGTAAGATGCTGATCGTTACCGGTCCAAACATGGGTGGTAAATCGACCTATATGCGCCAAACCGCACTTATTGCGCTCATGGCGCACATCGGTTGTTACGTGCCTGCCGAGTCTGCTGAGATCGGTTCATTGGATCGTATCTTTACTCGCATTGGCGCCTCTGATGATCTTGCCTCTGGTCGCTCAACCTTCATGGTCGAGATGACAGAAACCGCCAATATCTTACATAACGCGACTCAAAACAGCTTAGTTCTGATGGATGAGATTGGCCGCGGCACCAGTACCTACGATGGCTTGTCACTCGCTTGGGCAAGTGCAGAATGGTTAGCGACTAAGGTTGGCGCGATGACTCTATTCGCAACACACTATTTTGAGCTCACCGAGATGCCTAACCAGTTGCCCAACCTCGCCAATGTTCATTTGGATGCGGTGGAGCATGGTGACTCGATTGCGTTTATGCATGCGGTTCAAGAAGGCGCGGCAAGCAAGTCCTATGGCCTTGCCGTTGCGGGTCTTGCTGGTGTGCCAAAAGCGGTGATTAAAAACGCGCGCCAAAAACTAACGCAGCTTGAGCAGATTGGTCAAAACCCTGCGCGAGCAGAATCGCCGCAGGTGGATATTGCGAATCAGTTGAGCTTGATTCCGGAGCCGAGTGAAGTGGAAGAAGCGTTGGCGCAGATTAATCCGGATGATTTGACGCCTCGTCAGGCGTTGGAAGAGTTGTATCGGTTGAAGCAGTTGCTTTAGGATTAAGATCAAGAGATTACCCCTCCTAGCCTCCCCTTATAAAGGGGAGGAACAACTGGCTCGCTGCGCATCGCCTTGTTATTAGAGAGCTACGTGGGTGACGCAGAGTTGTTGGCTGAGTGCGACGTCGAACTCTTGTAGTTGGCCATCGAGTTCTACTACTAGATTGTAGAGATCCTCTTTATTCGGGCGTTCTGGGTCTGCGTATTTAGGTGCTTCTATCTGAAACAGTGCGGAGGCTTGGTTAGCGCGAACGTCTATCGGCAAAAAGTAAGTCATTCCATCAAATTTGACCGACGCAGAGACAAGGCCAGCACGAAACGTTTGATAATGTAAGTCGACTTTGAACTCGCAACCACCACCATGGTGCCAGATCTGCTCCATCGCCACATGCTCAAGGCGCACGTGAGGAATGAACTGCAGATAAGGCATTTGCCAAACGCCCATACGCTCATCAGTTCGAGGCTTTTCTTGTGCAAGTGAACATGTTGGCGCGTTATCCATATCAACAAGTAAGTCATCTTCATCAAATTCGAGAAACAGGATTTCGACTCGATTTGGACCTTGTTGAAGATGAGCCGAATCTCTTTGCGATAAGTTGTCTCACTGCCATCACAATCAATGACCGCACGCCCGTTGATACGCACCTCTGCATAATAATCAACGCCGCCAATAACCAAATCCACCGCCGGGTTCGCCAACTGAGCCTCCGTGAGCTCAAAGTCGTGCATTAAGTGCCACTCTTGCTCGCGAATCGCTTGTTCAGACAGGGTTGCTGGAAGTACTTGGCTCAGTGCACCTGGAAACGTCAGATCATCTTGAGGGATGGAAAGATCAGTTAGGGGGGAGAGTTGCCAAAGACCGGCGAGATTCATCTTCATTGATTATATTGACCTAGATCATGTTAGGCGAAGTATAATCAAATCGTATTTGGAAAGATAGCAAGATCAAAAAAGGTCAGCGGAGCTGACCTTTCCATCAAGCCTTATTCGTCTTCATCATCTTCTTCAGGGTAAAGCGCGTCTTCGCCTTCATAGTATGTACCCCAGCCATCGTAGATGATGTCGTATTTCTCTGCTAGGTGAACCAACTTCTCTACTTGAGCATCAATTTGCTCAGCGTTAAGTGTTGATTCCATTGTCGCATCACAACAAAGTAGCTTATTGCCATCTTCGTCTTCAGTTTCTTCTGCTTCCAGCACCTCGAAGCCCATCTTGAACGCTTCAACGACTGCTTTCTCTAGACGATCAAAGTCTTCTGCGAACAGGTGGTGTTCGATCTCGTAAAGTGCTTCTGGATCACTTCCATCTTCAATTAGTGCTTGAATGATATCGCGAGTTTCTTCCTTTTGAAATTCGATCAGTTCTTCAACGGACATATACTCATCTTGTTGAGACATAAAGTGCTCCAGCTATAAATAGGTTAACGGCATGAATAATACGAGAAGTCGCCGGAGATCGAAAGATCAAAACGAGATCTTTGCTGACTATTTTTTGAAATCGCATTGAGCGCAAAGTATGATCAAGATCACATATACATAAATTTAACATTTTAATGACTAAAGGCTTCCCTCTTTTTAGGTGCATTGGTGATGAGCATTAAACTCAACTCAGATCACCGCAAAGTTATAGATAAAGCATGCATATCCGCCTGCCAATCAACCACAGTCCAGATTTTCGTTTTATTCATTAATCAATAACAAACCCGCCAAAAAGTGGTTTTTTATTCAAAATAAAAACATGAACACGGAGAGCTACTGAGCATAAAACGCTGCATATCCAAGCATTCATCCTCCCATGTGAATAGCCCAAATACCGCCATCTTTGTCTGTATAGAATCCATCAATCAATCAAATTAACTGCAATAGAATCCTTGTACAGTAATATTTACTGGCCATTAAACTTGCATCTTGATAACAAGCTTGTCATAAATAGCGGCAGATCAAGCTGAAAGGAATCGTAATGAGTAAGTTGTATGTCGGCTCGGAAGTCGGTCAATTACGACGCGTTTTGCTAAACCGTCCAGAAAGAGCCCTAACCCACCTCACCCCATCTAACTGTCATGAGCTGTTGTTCGATGACGTACTGGCAGTAGAAGCGGCTGGCGAAGAGCACGATGCTTTTGCAAGCACACTGCGCAGTCAAGACGTCGAGGTTTTGTTGCTTCATGACTTGCTAGTAGAAACCCTCGCAGTAGACGATGCCAGAGCCTGGTTACTCGATACGCAAATCTCCGATTTTCGCTATGGACCAATTTTTGCCAGCGAGCTGCGTCAATACTTAGCGCAAATGGATAACGAGCATTTAGCGACCGTGTTGCTCGGTGGCCTCGCCTACTCTGAGCTACCAATCAAAACACCATCGATATTGCAAAAGATGAGTAGGCCGCTCGACTTTGTTATTGAGCCTTTGCCTAACCATCTCTTCACCCGCGATACCTCTTGCTGGGTGTATGGCGGCGTCTCGTTAAACCCAATGATGAAACCGGCTCGTCAGCGCGAGACCAATCACCTCCGTGCTATCTACCGCTGGCACCCTACATTTGCAGGCCAAGACTTCATTAAATACTTTGGCGATGAAGATCTGCACTACGACAATGCCAATATCGAAGGCGGTGATGTTCTGGTCATTGGTAAAGGTGCAGTGCTTATTGGCATCTCTGAGCGTACAACGCCTCAAGGAGTGGAAAATCTGGCAGCTAGCTTGTTTAAATCAGGCAAGCCAGCCAAGTCATTGCTATCGACCTACCTAAGCATCGCTCATGCATGCACCTAGATACGGTCATGACCCACATGGATGTCGATACCTTCTCAGTCTATCCAGAAATCATCAATGACAAACTCGATACCTGGCGTTTAACGCCATCGAATAACGGTCAAATGCAGGTTGAGAAGCTACCAAACTATCTGAAGGCTCTTGAAAGCGCACTGGATGTGGATCAGTTGAAGATCATCACCACAGGTGGCGACAACTATGAAGCTGAGCGAGAGCAATGGAATGATGCTAATAATGTGCTTACCGTTAAACCGGGTGTTGTCATTGGCTATGAGCGCAACGTGTACACTAATGAGAAATACGACAAAGCCGGTATTCAAGTGTTGACCATTCCGGGCAACGAACTCGGTCGAGGTCGTGGCGGCGCCCGCTGTATGAGTTGCCCAATAGAGCGTGATGGCATTTAAACATAACTATTTACAAAAGCCCCAAATAAGGGGCTTTTTTACACCTATATGAAATAATTATTCACAAAATAAGAATTTGTATGTATAAATAGAATCAACAACTAACACAGAGGTACGGACCATGGCTTACAACTTACGGAATAGGAACTTTCTCAAGCTCCTCGACTTCACGCCAAAGGAAATTCAATTTCTGCTCGATATGTCCAAAGAGCTAAAAGCGGCTAAATACGCCGGTACAGAACAAAAGAAACTGGTTGGCAAAAACATTGCACTTATCTTCGAAAAAGCATCGACCCGTACCCGATGTGCTTTTGAAGTGGCGGCTTTTGATCAAGGTGCACAAGTTTCTTATATCGGTCCTTCTGGCTCGCAAATTGGTCACAAAGAATCGATGAAAGATACGGCGCGCGTGTTAGGTCGTATGTACGATGGCATTGAATATCGCGGCTTTGGTCAAGAGATTGTCGAGGAATTAGGTGCACATGCCGGCGTTCCTGTATGGAACGGTCTGACCGATGAGTTCCACCCAACTCAAATCCTTGCTGATTTCCTCACTATGCTTGAGCACGGTAAAGGCAAGCAGCTGCATCAAATCAAATTTGCTTACTTAGGTGACGCGCGCAATAACATGGGTAATTCACTTATGGTAGGCGCAGCCAAAATGGGCATGGATATTCGTTTGGTGGCACCGAAAGCATTTTGGCCTGAGCAAAGCTTAGTTGATGAGTGTCTGACTATTGCTCAAACCACCGGTGCGACCATCACCTTAACCGAAGATGTGCAAGCGGGCGTTAATGATTGTGACTTCCTATATACCGACGTTTGGGTATCGATGGGCGAATCGGCCGAAGCATGGGAAGAGCGAATCGCTCTGATGAAACCTTATCAAGTTAATATGGCGATGATCGAAGCAACTGGGAATAAAAACGTGAAATTTATGCACTGTTTGCCCGCTTTCCATGACGACCAGACGACTATAGGTAAAGAAATTGCGGATAAATATGGACTCAATGCCTTGAGGTCACCAATGATGTGTTTGAGTCTGAATATTCAATCGTTTTTGATGAAGCTGAGAACCGCATGCATACTATTAAAGCGGTCATGGTAGCCACTTTAGGCAGCTAACAAAGTTGGCAATAATTGACGCTAAATGTTTGATGTAATCGCTTGCGCTCGCAAATTTTGGGCGTATAATTCTCGGCAATTTGTCTGGGGAACGATTAATGGCGCAAGCGAGTTTGACATCACTACACACTCTCGGTAAGCAATTTGCTTATCACGCACCGTTATTATTTCCTATCGAATTCTAAGCCTCCCAATATGGGGGGCTTTTTTATGGCTGTTAAATCTGGTCTGGTTGTAACTATAGGGAAGATAAACATGGCGAATACGCTCTATCAAAAGCACATTATCTCGATTCCGGAACTGTCACGTGAGGAGCTAGAACTCATTGTGAAAACCGCGGGGCATCTAAAATCCAACCCTCAACCTGAGTTAATCAAGAATAAAGTCGTGGCAAGTTGTTTCTTCGAGCCATCGACACGTACCCGACTTTCTTTCGAAACGGCTATCCAACGCATCGGCGGTGATGTGATTGGTTTTGACAGTGGTGGTAACACTTCACTGGCGAAAAAAGGCGAGACATTGGCAGACTCTGTACAGGTCATTTCTTCCTACGTTGATGCCTTCGTCATGCGTCATCCACAAGAAGGCGCAGCGCGTCTAGCTTCTGAGTTCTCTAACGGCGTACCGGTTATCAATGCGGGAGACGGTGCAAATCAACACCCAACACAAACCCTGCTTGACCTTTACTCTATTTATGAAACGCAAGGTCGTCTAGATGACATCAATGTCGCGTTTGTGGGCGACCTAAAATACGGCCGCACGGTTCATTCATTGACCCAAGCGCTGGCAAAATTCGACAACGTACGTTTCTTCTTTATCGCACCAGAAGCGCTAGCGATGCCAGATTACATCTGTGAAGAGCTAGAAGAAGCCGGTATTCAATATAGCCTGCACACGGACATCGACAGTGTCGTGCCTGAACTTGATATCCTTTACATGACTCGCGTACAGAAAGAGCGTTTTGATGAATCTGAGTACGCACATATTAAGTCGGCGTATATCCTGTCTGCAGAAACGCTGAAAGATGCACGCGACAACCTTAAAGTTCTACACCCGCTGCCACGTGTGGATGAAATCACCGTAGACGTTGATAAAACGCCGTACGCGTATTACTTCCAACAAGCAGAAAACGGTGTGTACGCTCGTGAAGCACTGCTTGCCCTTGTTCTTAACGAAGCACTTTAAGGAGAGATTGTCATGGCTAAAGAAACACAATTGCAAGTTGAAGCGATCAAAAACGGCACCGTTATTGACCACATCCCAGCAAACATTGGCATCAAGGTGCTAAAGCTGTTCGCGATGGATGAATCTAAGCAGCGCGTGACTATCGGCCTTAACTTGCCTCATCAGCGCTAGGCAGTAAAGATCTGCTAAAGATTGAAAACGTGTTTATCACGGAAGAGCAAGCGAACAAGCTAGCATTGTATGCACCACATGCCACAGTGAACCAGATTGAAAACTACGAAGTGTGTAAAAAGCTGGCGTTAGAGCTACCAGAAACCATCACTGGTGTTTTTGAGTGTCCGAACAGCAACTGCATCACGCACAACGAGCCAGTAGACAGTAGCTTCAAGGTATTTGAAAAGCACGAAGACATCCGTTTGAAGTGCAAATACTGCGAAAAAGTTTACTCTCGTGAGATCGTGACCGAACGCTAGAATCAATCTCAAGTCAATAGTCATTCAAGCCTACAATATTTCTCATTGTTGTAGGCTTGATTTTTATTTGTGCTAGAGGCAGTCTTAAGCTCTAACTAATCCCATCATAATGGATAAAACGATGACAAAAGTACTTCATACAGAGTCTGCACCAGCAGCAATTGGCCCTTACGTTCAAGGTGTTGATCTAGGCAACATGGTACTGACTTCAGGCCAAATCCCTGTGAACCCTCAAACAGGTGATGTATCAGACGACATTTCTGAGCAAGCACGTCAGTCTCTGGACAACGTGAAAGCTGTAGTTGAAGCATCTGGCCTAACGGTTTCAGACATCGTTAAAATGACAGTGTTCGTTAAGGATCTTAACGACTTTGGTACTGTGAACGAGGTATATGGCAAGTTCTTCGATGAGCACAATGTAGCAAACTACCCAGCGCGCTCTTGTGTTGAAGTTGCTCGTCTTCCAAAAGATGTGAAAATTGAAATTGAAGCAATCGCGGTTCGCAAATAATTGCTTCGGTTGAAGAGAAAAAGGGTTGCCATTGGCAACCCTTTTTTGATTATTTTTTTGCGTTAAGCTCAGCGACTTCGGCGTCCAGTTCCGCGAGCTTCTCCACCATTTGCTCTCGGCAAACGTTCGCCAGTTTACGCACGTCTTCTTTACCGTAGCCTTCAATAGAGACCGGTGGCAACATCTCAACGATGATATGCCCGTTATCCCACTTGTTGAGCTTAAGATGACCTGTGCTACTACATACGATTGGAATAATTGGCACTTCTGCACCAATAGCAGCATGGAAAGCACCCGTTTTGAATGGCAGTAAACCGCGACCACGAGAGCGAGTACCTTCAGGGAACATCCATACAGATAGGTTACTCTTCTTCATGCTATCCACCACTTGATCGATCGTACCTTTCGCTTTGCTGCGGTTAGCACGGTCAATCAAGATGTTACCTGTTAGGTAGTAAAGCTGACCAAAAAGCGGCATCCACAGTAGGCTTTTTTTACCTACCGTCACCACGTTTGGCGTCACCGCTGAAGAGACAGTAAACAAATCCCAGTTGTTCTGATGGTTGGCAATATAGATGTGTTGACCACGTTTGTATGCGTCTTCTGGAAGTCGCAAATCGAGTTTTACGCCAAGGATCTTCGACATAGCGCCAAAGTAGCGGCCAAAGGTAAACACATGTTTTGGATTTCTTGGGCTGAGCAGACAATAACCGCAGCCAAATACAAACATCACGACGGCGAAGATAGCCACTGCGATGCAGCGAAGTAAAGCAACCATTTTGTTCTCCGACAATGGCTTCAAAAAAAAGCCGAAACCCTTGGATTTCGGCTAATTGAATCTTAAATGTTATTATTCATCGCCCGCGACACGGGTAATGTTGGCACCCAGTGCTGACAATTTGTCTTCAATGCGCTCATAGCCGCGATCGATGTGATAAATACGGTCAACGATGGTCTCACCTTGTGCAATACAACCGGCAATCACCAAACTTGCTGAAGCGCGAAGGTCTGTTGCCATCACTTGAGCACCGCTCAGTGATTCCACATCGCCACAGATTACTGTGTTGCCTTCGATTTCCGCTTTTGCGCCCATTCGCATTAGCTCAGGCACATGCATAAAGCGGTTCTCAAAGATGTTTTCTGTGATTACACCGCCGCCTTTAGCCATCATATTCAACAACGTAAACTGTGCTTGCATGTCGGTTGGGAAACCTGGATGAGGAGCAGTGCGAATCGATACCGCTTTTAGCTCGCGACCTGTCATGTCTAATGAGATCCAGTCATCGCCAGTTTCAACGTCAGCACCTGCTTCTTCAAGCTTGGCCAATACGGCCTCAAGTAGGTGCGCACTGGTATTACGGCAAACCACCTTACCGCCAGACACTGCAGCTGCAACTAAGAAGGTACCCGTTTCGATGCGGTCTGCAACTACGGTGTGCTTACCACCAGAAAGGCGTTCAACACCTTCAATAGTGATGGTATCTGTACCCGCGCCCGTCACTTTAGCACCAAGCTTGTTCAGGAAGTCTGCGGTATCAACAATCTCAGGTTCACGCGCTGCGTTATCAAGCACGGTTGTGCCTTCTGCAAGCGTTGCAGCACACATGACAGTAATGGTTGCACCAACACTGACTTTATCCATTACGATATGCGCGCCTTTTAGGCGACCATCGACTTCCGCTTTCACATAACCATCTTCAAGCGTGATAGTCGCGCCTAGCTGCTCTAGACCATGAATATGAAGATCCACAGGGCGAGCACCAATCGCACAACCACCTGGCAGTGAAACTTGACCTTTACCAAAACGAGCGACAAGTGGGCCAAGTGCCCAAATAGATGCACGCATGGTTTTCACCAAGTCATAAGGCGCACATAGCTCGTTGATCTCGCTACCATCCACGTGAACAGAACCGTTGCGGTGCACTTTAGCACCTAGGCGGCTAAGCAGCTTCATCGTCGTATCAATATCGCGAAGATGAGGGACATTAGCGACTTCAACTGGCTCTTCAGCCAGAATAGAAGCAAATAAAATTGGCAGTGCTGCGTTCTTAGCACCAGAGATCGACACTTCGCCTGTCAGCGGTGCATTCGATCCAATAACTCGAAACTTATCCATTAATAAACCTTAAAGAGACATCAGCTTTTTATCACGAGCCCACTCTTCTGGAGTATAGGCTTTAATTGATACTGCGTGGATGTCATTACGCTGAATGTATTCCATCAGCGGAGCGTAAATCGTCTGCTGTTTTTTAACTCGGCTCATGCCTTCAAATTGAGCATCTACCGCGATGACTTCATAGTGGCTACCTTCGCCTTTGACGATAAGCTCTTCTAGGTTCAACGCGTTTTGTAATAGTTCCTGTACTTTTGTGCTATCCACAAGATACTCCTAAATGTGTTTCTCTATGACTGATTCAACGTTGTATAGCTGAAACAGTATGTTCAGCTCATCGGGCACGAAGCTGAGCATTATATGACACTTTCGATTTTTTGCATGCTCTAATAAGTGGATTAACATCACCAATCCGGCAGAATCGAAGCGCTCGACCTGCTCTAACGCCAAATTCATCTCTGGCTGAGTGAAATTAATGCGTTGAACATCACGCCAAAGTGCCGGCACAGTATCGCGGCTTATATTACCTACCAGTGCCAAGCTTGTGTCAGTACGCTGTTCTAATTTTGCTACCATTACTTCCCGCTGCCCTCAAAACGGATTGGCGCTTTCGCCAACTGTTCAAGTTCATCAGCAACCGAAAGGATGCCTTCTTGACGGATCTTAGTGTTCCATTCCGATTGCTTACTGGAGAGTAGACTAATGCCTTCGGCAATCATATCAAACGCTTTCCATTCACCCGTTTTCTTATCCTTACGGAGTTTAAACTCAAGATTAATGTTCGGTCGCGGCGAGTCCATGATAGTCACTTTTACGCCGATAATGGACGTCTTGTCGTCGATTTTGGGTTCAGGACCAAATTTCACCTCCTGACCAGTATATTGCGTCAGTACTTGTGCGTAAGAGGTGACCAAATAAGCTCGAAATGCATTGATGAATTCCATCACATCTTCACGTTTCGCCCCTTTTAAATTGGGGCCGAGTAGTTTGAGGGCCGCGTAGCGATAATTCACATATGGCATTAGCTCCTCTTCCACCACAACTTTCAAATGATCTGGGTCGCCTTTAATCATCTCCTGCTCCGCACTAAGGCGAGAAAAAGCCTGATCCGAAACCTTGATGATCATGTCATAGGGCTTGGTCGCATCAATCGTATTTGCCATTGCATTGGCCGACAGCAATATCGTCACAATCAGCGCTGAACACATTTCAAACCATCGCTTCAACATCACTTACTCCTTGCTGCTCTCATCCGAACCACCGATGCTATACAGCACCTGGCCAATCATATCTTCTAACACCAATGCCGATTTCGTATCTTCAATTCGGTCACCATCGGCTAAATAGCTTCATCATCAAAAACAAAGCCCGGCACTAAGCGATGTACTGCTCACCTATCAGTCCGGAAGTCAGTACTTGTGCACTTGAGGTGTCTGGGAAGTGATAATCACTGCTTATTGCCAAACTAACAACTGGTAGAAAGGACTCTTTATCGAGGTGGATATCACTCACTCGTCCAATAACCACGCCACCCACTTTGACTGGAGAGCGCACTTTCAGGCTACCAATATTGTCAAACCTAGCTTCTAGAGTATAAGTGTCACCGGAGCCTAGACTCTTGACGTCAGCAACCTGAAAAATCATAAACAAGATTGCACACAGGCCTAACAACACAAAACTGCCTACCCACAATTCCAACTTTCTTGTCTGTTGCATTAAGAATTCCTTTAA
The DNA here is from genome assembly GCA_000755425.1 of Vibrio maritimus. GTDB lineage: Bacteria > Pseudomonadota > Gammaproteobacteria > Enterobacterales > Vibrionaceae > Vibrio > Vibrio maritimus_A. The sequence goes on along the minus strand of BBMT01000002.1, from coordinate 21,649 downwards.
TTATTGTTTTAAGCTTAGTTGCCAAACATCAAGGCAGTAAGAACAAAATCTAATCCGAGTACCGCAAGCGAGGAATGCACTACGGTTCGCGTCGTGGCTTGACTGATGCCTTCAGAGGTTGGCGTCGCATCATAGCCATTAAACAAAGCAATCCAAGTCACGGTGATCGCAAACACCACACACTTGATCGCACTATTGCCGATATCACGACCTAACTCCACCGAAGACTGCATCGCTGACCAAAAACTACCATGATCGATACCTTTCCAATCCACACCCACTAACTGTCCACCCCATATGCCGACCGACATAAAAATCATCGCTAATAGAGGCATAGAGATGACCCCCGCCCAAAAGCGTGGCGCCACTACACGTTTTATTGGGTCAACAGCCATCATTTCTAAGCTAGACAACTGCTCAGTGGCTTTCATCAAGCCGATTTCAGCAGTAAGCGCAGAGCCTGCGCGCCCCGCGAAAAGCAGCGCAGTGACCACAGGCCAAGTTCTCGCAGTAACGATAACGCCACCATTTGACCTAGGCTTCCTTCCGCACCGTAATCCACCAGCACCACATAACCTTGTAAGCTCAGTACCATGCCGATAAATAGTCCAGAGACCAAAATGATCGCCAGAGACTGCACCCCGACGTTATAAAGCTGTTTGACCAGCAGTGGGAAATGCTTTTTCGGCTGCGGACGAGATAACACCACACCCAGCAACATAAACGTCGCCCTTCCCCATGCATAACCCACAGAAAGCGCGCGCTGACCAATTTTTGAACCCACTGCGAAAGCGATGCCATATTAAAATAGCTCCTGTTCTAACGGAGAGGCAGGAAAGCGAAATGGCACCGGACCATCGGCTTCGCCTTTAAGGAATTGTTGTACTTGAGTATCCGGGTTATTGCGCAGTTCCTCTGGTGTGCCTTTGGCAACAATTTTGCCATTCGCCAGCAAGTAGACCCAGTCAGCTATCGACATCACCTCTGGCACATCATGAGATACGACGACAGAAGTGACATTCAGCGCATTGTTGAGTTTGCGAATAAGCTCTACCAGCACCCCCATAGTAATGGGATCTTGGCCGACAAATGGCTCATCATAAAGAATCAACTCGGGATCAAGGGCAATGGCTCGTGCCAATGCAGCACGTCTTGCCATACCGCCCGAAAGCTCACTCGGCATAAGCTCTGCCGCACCTCTTAGGCCTACTGCTTCGAGTTTCAGCAACACGAGTGTGCGGATCATAGACTCATCTAGTTCTGTGTGCTCACGCAGTGGAAATGCGACGTTGTCAAACACTGTCAAGTCAGTAAACAGCGCGCCCGACTGAAACAGCATACTCATTTTTTTTCGAACTTGATAAAGACGTTTACGAGACAAAGTTGGAATATTGTCGCCGTCAAACCACACCTCTCCTTGGTCAGGCATCAACTGCCCACCAATCAAGCGTAATAGCGTCGTTTTACCGATTCCCGAAGGTCCCATTATGGCGGTCACTTTGCCTTTTGGCACATGCAGTTCGATGTCATCAAAGATGACTCGTGAACCACGTGAAAAAGATAACCCGCTAATAGAAACCAAGTCATTGTTTGACATAGACTTCCTTATCTCGAATCCCAAGTTTAATAACCTTCCATGATAATGATACCTAGCTACAATTAAAACCCTAACATTCACTCAGTTGTATAAACAATTCAACAAAATACCCTAGATGAATAAGCCATTCCCTGTTTTGAGATGACTGGCTTCACTCAACAAATTATCAACTTGCGATAGTAGAGGTACGTAATTAACAGTGTAATCGGTATTTTATTTATTGATTAGCTTCCATTTTGGACGACAAAGCGTCAAAATTAGCCGCCAATTGTCTCAGAAAAAAAGAAGTGGAATTAAACATGCTCGAAGCCGTGGTGTTTCTGATTATTGGACTGGTTTTTCTCGTATGGAGTGCGGACAAACTGGTGTTTGGTGCTGCCGCGTTGGCACGCAACGTAGGTATTTCACCACTGGTGATTGGCATGACCATTCTTGCGATGGGCTCTTCCGCTCCCGAAATGATGGTATCTGCAACTGCAGCCCTAGAAGGCAAAACAGACACTGCTGTAGGTAACGTACTCGGTTCCAACATTGCTAACATCGCACTCATCCTCGGTATTACCGCGATGATCAAGCCACTGTCTATCTCATCAGCTGTTCTGAGACGCGAACTCCCGCTGATGATTGCCGTCACACTCATTGCCGGTCTTATTCTATGGGACAGTCACCTTGGTTTCTTTGAAGGTGTCATCCTGTTTGCTTTATTTGCCGCCTTCATCCTAGCTATGCTCCGTATCAGCAAAGCGGAGAAAGAAAGCGGTAATGCGGATGCCTTACTGGACGATCAAGAATCTGAAGTACCGGAAGGCGTCAGTAATGCCAAAGCCGCTATGTGGGTAGTCATTGGTTTGATTGTTCTTCCCCTGGCTGCGGATCGTCTGGTCGACAGTGCCGTTGTTATCGCACAATATTTTGGAATGAGCGACTTGGTGATAGGCCTAACTATTATTGCAATCGGTACCAGTTTACCTGAGCTTGCCGCCTCTCTTGCTGGCGTGCTCAAAGGTGAAGATGATATGGCCGTGGGCAATATCATCGGCTCCAACGTTTTCAACATCCTTGCCGTTATGGGTATCCCAGGCGTCCTCAACCCATCGCTTTTAAGCAGCATGCCATGGGCCGAGATTTCTGGGTGATGCTAGGGCTATCTTTGCTCCTTGTTGTTATGGCTCTTGGCAAGTCGAAAAGTATTAATCGCATCGAAGGGGGCATTTTATTTGTGCTCTTCTTAGGTTATCAAGTGTATCTATTTGCCAACATGGCAGCTTAGGAGCAATTGTATGTCTGAATTTGATTTCATTGGCAGTGCCAAACGTGTTCTAAATACCGAAGTGCAAGCGTTAATGCACATTGAACGCTATTTTGACGAACATTTTGAAGCGGTATGCCAAGCCATTTTGAACCATCAAGGTAAAGTGATCGTGATGGGGATTGGCAAATCTGGGCATATTGGTAAAAAATCGCCGCAACTCTAGCGAGCACAGGTACATCGGCGTTTTTTGTTCATCCCGGTGAAGCAGCGCATGGCGATTTGGGCATGGTAGAAGCTCGAGATCTGGTGATAGCGATTTCAAATTCAGGCGAAGCGCATGAAATCATCAGTCTGTTTCCAGTATTCAAACGCTTAGGCATTACAACCGTCAGCATGACCGGTAAGCCAGAGTCGACAATGGGTAAGCTTTCCGATTACCACTTGCAAATCACGGTGCCTAAAGAAGCTTGTCCTCTAGAGCTTGCTCCAACGTCGAGCTCAACCGCCACACTGGTAATGGGTGATGCTCTGGCCATGGCGCTGCTTGAAGCTCGCGGCTTTAGCGAGGAAGATTTTGCTCTCTCTCATCCAGGTGGCGCACTAGGTCGCAAGCTGCTTCTGAAGCTGAGCGATATCATGCACACTGGCGATGCGCTTCCGATGGTCGGCCCGAACACTTTAATTCGTGATGCTCTACTCGAGATCTCCAATAAAGGGTTAGGCATGACGACCATTGTCGATGACAAACACACCCTACTCGGTATTTTCACCGATGGAGACCTGCGTCGTATTCTCGACCGCCGCGTGGATATTCACGAAACGACCATTGGCGAAGTCATGATTGCTACACCAACTACGGCAACGCCAAACATGTTGGCGGCAGAAGGACTAAACTTGATGCAGTCGAAAAAGATTAGTGGCCTAGTTCTACTGGAACAAAACAAAGTAGTCGGAGCCTAAACATGCATGATTTGCTCAAAGCAGGAGTAGTGTAATGTCTGAGTGTGTTGAAACACTTTACGGCCTAATAAGTAAAGCAACGGTCGAAAAAGCCGCGGCCATTGAACTATTGATCTGCGACGTTGACGGCGTGTTTTCTGATGGCCTGATATACATGGGCAACGATGGTGAAGAGCTAAAGACTTTTCATACTCGTGATGGCTACGGCGTCAAAGCATTAATGAGTGCAGGTGTACAAGTGGCCATCATAACAGGACGTAGCTCAAAGATTGTCGAGAACCGCATGAAAGCCCTTGGCATCACATTGATTTACCAGGGTCAAGATGACAAAGTAATCGCTTACCAAGACATTTGCGACAAGCTTGGTATTGCCCCGCAGCATACAGCTTACATCGGTGATGACCTGATTGACTGGCCCGTGATGGCGCAAGTTGGACTCGGTGTTTGCGTGGCGGATGGTCATCCACTATTGGCAAAAAAAGCAGACCACGTGACGACGATTCGTGGTGGACATGGTGCGGTTAGGGAAATCTGTGATCTGATCCTAGAATCAAAGGGAGAACTTGAGCTTCACAAGGGTCTAAGTATATGAGTTTGTCTCGTATTCTTTATAGTTTACTTGCCATTATCTCAATTGGGAGTGCGGTTTATCTGTACACCAAGGACGAATCTAGCACGATTAAAATCGTCCCTGATATTGAGTTGCCAGCTTTCAGTGGATTGAACGTACATAACATTTCCTACACTGACACCGGCATTCGGAGCTACACGATCAACTCCGTACATTTGGAACACTTTGCTCAACAAGGAAATACTGTTTTTGAGAGCCCGGTGTTGTCTATCTACGCGAACGGCACAACAAAAGAGTGGGAAATTTCCGCTGATAGAGCGGTCTTAGACAAAGATGAAGTCCTCACGCTTTATGACAATGTTCTTGCTCAAAATCTGCTACCAGAATCAGGATTTGATACACTAGAAAGTCAGAAGATGAGCATTAAACTAACCAACCGAGATTTTTGGACCGACACAAAAGTCATTATGCTCGGGCCGCAATTTGAAACTCACGGCGAAGCGATGAAAGGAAACTTTGCAGATAATATCGCCGAGGTTTATAACAAAGTGAACAGTAGATATGAAACTCTCACACCTTAGTTTAGGTATTTGCTTACTCTTACCTATATCAGCAATGGCGTTGTCAACAGATTCAGAACAGCCTGTTTATATTGATTCTGACTCACAATTGCTCGATATGAAAAGCAACCAAGTTACCTTTGAAGGCGATGTAAAGCTTAAGCAAGGTAGTATCAATATTAATGCTGACAAAGTAATCGTCACGCGTGAAGCTGTAACTGGCACGATCCAAATCATCGAGGCTTCGGCGATTTAGCGACATTTTCACAGCTCACTGACGATGGTAAAACCCTGTATGGCGAGGCCAAAGAGCTTCACTATTCACTAAAGGATGATCAGCTGACGATGACAAATCAGGCTATGTTGTCGCAAGACGACAGCGTGATCCGCGGTACCACCATTAAATACCGCATTTCATCTCAAAAGCTGGTTGCTGATGGCAACGCCAACGAACGCGTTTCAACCGTATTGCAACCGCAACAAGTTCAAGAGAAGTAGAGTCTAATATGGCGTTACTAAAAGCTTCGCATCTCGCGAAAAGCTATAAAAATCGCAAGGTCGTCTCTGACGTAAGCCTGTCGGTGGAGTCTGGTCAGATAGTCGGTTTATTAGGCCCTAATGGAGCCGGTAAAACGACCTCGTTTTATATGATCGTCGGCCTAGTCGCTCGCGACGAAGGCAGCATCACCATCGATGGCAATGACATCAGTATTCTGCCGATGCATAGCCGCGCCAAAATGGGCATTGGTTATTTGCCACAAGAAGCCTCGATTTTCCGTAAGCTCAGTGTTGAACACAACATCATGGCGGTACTTGAAACGCGCAACGAGCTAACTCAAGAAGAAAGACAAGACAGACTCGAAGATTTGCTTGATGAGTTTAATATCCAGCACATTCGCAAAAGCGCAGGTATGGCGCTCTCTGGTGGTGAACGTCGACGCGTTGAAATCGCTAGAGCACTGGCCGCAAACCCGCAGTTTATTCTGCTCGATGAACCTTTGCTGGGGTTGACCCAATCTCTGTAATTGATATAAAGAAAATCATCGAACACTTACGTGACAGAGGGTTAGGTGTACTGATCACCGACCACAACGTGCGCGAAACGCTAGATGTCTGCGAAAAAGCCTATATCGTGAGTCAAGGTCACTTGATCGCGGAGGGAAGCCCTGAAGATGTTCTCAATAATGAACATGTAAAGCAGGTTTATCTCGGTGAACAATTCAGACTATGATTTAATAGGCATGGATACAATATTAATAATAGGCTCATAACACTGCATGAAACCCTCATTACAACTCAAGCTAGGTCAACAGTTAGCAATGACGCCACAGCTGCAGCAAGCGATTCGCTTACTGCAATTGTCGACGCTTGATTTGCAACAAGAGATCCAAGAAGCGCTGGACTCAAACCCACTTCTCGACGTTGAAGAGTCTGCTGACGAGACAAGCAATGACGACAAGCCAAATGCTGAGAACAAAGATGAGAGCCCAACTGCAGAGATAACCAGTGAGCCTGAGCTTAAGGACAGCTCTGATCAGATTGAAAAATCAGAAATCTCCAACGAGCTAGAAATGGATACCACATGGGACGATGTCTACAGCGCCAACACCGGTAATACCGGTATTGCTGTTGATGATGACATGCCTATTTATCAAGGTGAAACCACCCAGTCACTGCAAGACTATTTGGTGTGGCAACTCGACCTAACTCCATTTACTGAAACCGATCGCGCCATCGCTCTGGCCATCATTGATGCTGTAGACGACTACGGCTACCTGACACTCTCTTGCGAAGAAATTTTGGAAAGTGTCGATATTGAAGATGTTGAGCTCGATGAAGTAGAGGCGGTGCGCAAGCGCATTCAGCAATTTGACCCTCTGGGCATTGCATCTCTCAACCTTCAAGATTGCTTACTGTTACAACTTGCGACCTTCCCAGAAGATACGCCATGGCTTGCTGAAGCTAAGTTAGTCCTTACTCACCACATCGATCAGTTGGGTAATCGTGACTACAAGCTGGTGATTAAAGAGACCAAGCTTAAAGAAGCTGAACTTCGTGAAGTACTTAAACTGATTCAGCAGCTCGACCCTCGCCCAGGAAGCAAAATCACCCCGGATGAAACCGAATATGTGGTGCCTGATGTGTCGGTATTTAAAGACCGTGGAAAATGGGTGGTTCAGATCAACAGATAGCGTGCCTAAGCTAAAGGTCAATCAGCAGTATGCTCAGCTAGGGACAGGCAACAGCGCAGACAGCCAATATATTCGTTCTAACCTTCAAGAAGCGAAGTGGTTAATCAAAAGCCTTGAAAGCCGCAATGAAACTCTACTAAAAGTGGCTAAGTGCATTGTGGAACATCAGCACGACTTCTTCGAATATGGCGAAGAAGCGATGAAGCCAATGGTACTGAACGACGTCGCACTAGCCGTCGACATGCACGAATCCACCATCTCGCGCGTGACGACACAAAAGTACATGCATACACCACGCGGCATCTTCGAGCTTAAGTACTTCTTCTCAAGTCACGTGTCCACTGACAATGGCGGAGAATGCTCGTCAACCGCCATTCGTGCCCTAATCAAGAAGCTTGTTGCTGCGGAGAACCCAGCCAAGCCATTGAGCGATAGTAAAATCGCAGCTCAACTCGCTGACCAAGGAATTCAGGTCGCTAGGCGAACCATAGCGAAGTACCGTGAATCGTTGGGCATCGCCCCATCCAGTCAGCGTAAACGCCTACTCTAAGGTCAATAACTAAGAAGGAAAGTCTATGCAAATTCAAATTACAGGCCACCATGTTGATCTCACTGATTCAATGCAAGACTACGTTCACAGTAAATTTCAGAAGCTCGAGCGCTTTTTTGAGCATATAAACAACATTCATGTGGTTTTAAAAGTTGAAAAATTAGACCAGATCGCCGAAGCTACGCTCCACGTAAATCAAGCTGAAATTCACGCAGCCTCTCATGATGAGAGTATGTACGCTGCAATTGACTCGTTAGTAGACAAACTAACCAGACAACTGAATAAGCACAAAGAAAAGTTAAGTAATCACTAACATGCAAATAAGTGAAGTATTAACACTGGACTGCACCAAAAGTGCAGTCCCTTGTACGAGCAAAAAGCGCGCGCTTGAGATCATTAGCGAAATCGCCGCGCAGCATACAGGAAAGAACTCTACAGAACTGTTTGAGTGCATGCTGAGTCGAGAAAAAGTCGGCAGCACAGGGATCGGTAATGGCATCGCCATCCCGCACGCCCGTATGCAAGATAGCGACAAAGCCGTAGCGGTATTACTTCAATGCCAAGATGCGGTCGACTTTGATGCCATCGATAACCGCCCAGTCGATCTAATGTTTGCTCTGCTTGTGCCAGATGCACAATGTAAAGAGCATCTAAAAACACTCTCTTGCATGGCAGAACTCTTAACGACAAAGCAGTTCTAAAACAACTTCGTAATGCTCAAAGCGATCAAGAGCTTTACGACATTATTGTTAGTCACTAATCAAGGAAACCAGCAGACATGCGTTTGGTTGTGGTAAGTGGACACTCAGGGGCAGGCAAAAGCGTCGCCTTACGAGTCCTAGAAGACTCCGGGTACTACTGCGTTGACAATCTTCCAGTCGACCTCCTCGGCTCATTTGTTGATTCGAGCCAAGACACACAGCAAAGTGTCGCGGTGAGTATCGATATTCGAAACCTACCTAAAAACCTTGCTCAGCTCTCATTAACTCTGGATCAGCTTTCTTTAAAGCACGACGTCAAACTGCTGTTTCTTGATGCCAGCAAATCTGTGCTGCTTACTCGCTATAGTGAAACGCGGCGCATTCATCCACTGTCGCAGCGTGAAGACAAGCTTTCCCTTGAGCAGGCGATCGATTTAGAGCATACACTGCTCGCACCAATCAAAGAACAAGCCGATTTCGTCATCGACTCCAGCGAACAGTCTATTCATGATCTAAGTGAAACCATTCGTTTCCAAATTGAAGGACAAGAGAAGAAAGACCTAGTAATGGTATTTCAGTCCTTTGGCTTTAAATATGGGATGCCGAATGATGCGGACTACGTGTTTGATGTACGCTTTTTACCTAACCCGCACTGGCAACCAGAACTTCGTCCAATGACCGGTCTTGATGCACCAATCAAATCATTTCTTGAGTCCTACCCTGATGTGATTGAGCTGAAGCAGCAGATCCAAGGCTTCGTCGAGCGCTGGCTTCCTCTACTCGAAAAGAACAATCGCAGTTATTTGACCGTGGCAATCGGCTGTACCGGTGGCAAACATCGCTCCGTGTACATTACTCAGCAAATTGGTGAGTACTTTGAGCAGCTTGGTCACAAGGTCAAAATCCGTCACGCTTCACTCGAAAAACACCAATAGGAACATCAATGTCTCACTCCCGCACAGTGCTTATCCTCAATCGTCTTGGTCTACACGCCCGCGCAGCGGTTAAACTGGTTGAGTTAGCGCAGAGCTTTGATGCGACAGTGACCATCTGCAACCACGAAGAAAAAGAAGCCACTGCTGATAGTGTGATGGGATTATTGATGCTTGAGTCAGCACAAGGTGAGAACATCACCATCAAAGCAACAGGCTCTCAGGCTGAAGCAGCGCTCAATGCCGTCTGTGACTTAGTGGAGCATCGTTTCGACGAAGATGAGTAACCTCTTTTCCTAGCCTACTCCAAACAAAAAACTTTCTCGCCATTGATAACTTGTTATTAATTAACAAGCAGAATTAGGCTACTATTCAGTACATTAACAAGCAGTTGAGTGTAGGGGGCATCCATGGCAGAGCAAATAGAATTCGATCAAGCTCACCAAACCCTCCAAGAAGTCACAGAAGCGCTGGAAAACGGCCGCTTCGTATTCGTTCGTAGACAACTTCAGGACATGGAGCCTGAAGATATTGCCCATCTTTTAGAGGCCTCGCCGCGCAAAAGCCGTGAGGTATTGTGGCAACTAACCGACCCTGAAGATTACGGTGAAATCCTCGATGAACTTAACGAGGATGTAAAAGATGCCTTAGTCTCCAAAATGGCACCAGAGAAGCTTGCAGAAGCGACCGAAGGCATGGACACCGATGATGTAGCCTATGTCCTTCGTAGTCTTCCTGACGATGTTTCCCGTGAAGTCCTGTCGCAAATGGACACGGCAGATCGCTTGCGTGTTGAGACCGCTCTTTCTTATCCTGAGGATACAGCTGGCGGTATCATGAATACCGACGTTATCACCATTCGTGGTGATGTGGATGTCGATGTGGTTCTGCGTTATCTGCGGATGAAAGGCGAGCTTCCAGAAGCCACCGATGCGCTCTACGTTATTGATGAAGAAGATATGCTGATTGGTCACCTTTCTTTGACCACTTTGTTAACCACTCAGCCCGATATCAAAGTCAGTGACGTAATGGATGACGCCGATGAAGCTATCCATGTTGAAACCAGTGACTCCGATGTTGCCTCGTTGTTTGAACGTCGTGACTGGGTATCGGCACCGGTAGTGGATAGTGACCATCACCTTGTCGGTCGTATCACCATCGATGACGTAGTGACATCATTCGTGAAGACGCTGAGCACTCTATGATGAGCATGGCTGGTATGGATGATGACGAGGACACATTCGCCCCTGTGGTGAAATCAGCAAGACGACGCAGTGTTTGGCTTGGCGCCAATGTACTGGCTGCACTTGCAGCTGCTTCGGTATCTAACATGTTCGAGGCGACTCTCGAGCAAATGGCCGCCATCGCAGTATTGATGACCATAGTGCCCTCTATGGGCGGCGTCGCTGGTAACCAAACAGTAGCACTGGTGATCCGCGGCTTAGCATTGGGTCATATTGGTGACAGTAACCGCAGAGAGCTACTTCTAAAAGAAGCGGCGATCGGTTTTCTTAACGGTATCCTTTGGGCGCTGATCATCGGCGGTATTGTTGTTGCCTGGAAAGGCGACTGGATGCTTGGCGGCATTATTTCAGCCGCGATGATGACCAACTTGCTTGTGGCTGGTGTTGCAGGGGTTACCATTCCGATTCTACTCAAGAAGATGAACATTGACCCAGCATTAGCTGGTGGTATGGCACTGACTACCATCACCGACGTGGTTGGCCTCTCGGTATTCTTAGGTCTCGCCACAATCATGATTGCATAAAAAGAAGGCTCCATTGGAGCCTTCTTTTTTGTCTATAACTTTCTTCTTAACAACAACAATGCAATGGTGAGAAACACCAAGCTCGGTCCCAAGGCACCGAATAGTGGTGACATGCCATACACCAAACTCACCGGACCAAAGAACTCGCTAGAAATATAGAAGGTAAAGCCCGCTATTACACCCGATAAAATACGCGCACCCATGGTCACGCTACGCAGCGGTCCGAAGACGAAAGAGAGCGCCATCAACATCATTACTGCTACTGATATTGGCTGAGTTGCCTTACGCCAGAAAGCCAGCTCATAACGTGACGCATCTTGCTCCGAATCTTTTAAGTACTGGGTGTAATCCCAAAGCCCACTCAGCGGCAGCTCATTTAGGTCAACCGTTACGATCGATAACTTGTCAGGTACCAAAGAAGTTTGCCACTCTTGAGTATCGATAGTCACTTTACTCAGCACGACATTGTCAGACATGTCTGTTACTTGAATGTCATGCATCTGCCAGCGGCTATCACCAAGATAGTCTGCTCGATCAGCGTATATCGTTGTCACCAAGTGCTTTTCGGTATCGAAGCGCCACAGGTTTAAGCCATGAATAGATTCGCCGTCGACCTTGGAGATAAATATAAAGTCGTTAGCATCTCGCGCCCAAACTCCGTTCCGTACCGAGACAATACTCCCGCCACTAATGGCCTGCATACGCAAATCTCGAGCCATTTGCTGAGTGGTTGGTGCACCCCATTCTCCAAGTGCCATAACGGCTAGCATCAAAGGAACCGCTGTTTTCAGCACTGAAAAGCCGATGCGCATCTTGGAAATGCCCGCAGCCTGCATGACCACCAGCTCAGAGCTACCGGCTAACATACCCAGGCCAATGAGTGAACCAAGCAGTGCGGCCATTGAGAAAAACAGCTCTATATCGCGCGGCATCCCCAACAACACAAAGTACATCGCCGACAGCATGTCATAACTGCCTTCACCGACGGAACGAAGCTGCTCAACAAACTTGATCACCGCCGACAAACCAACGAACACTGACAGCACTAGAAAAATAGTGGTAATAATGGTTCGGCCAACATAGACATCTAAAATTCGAAACACGTTTACGCTACCTCTTGCGGCTTACCGCGTCTTTTACGACGCCACTTTTCTCTGACTCGTCTTACTGGCACGGTATCCCAAGTATTCACGCCAATCGCTGCGACCAACAATGCAAAATTCACGGGCCACAGTCCAATGTAGGTTGGAAATGCTCCATCTTCTAGCGCCGATTTCATCGCACTAAGCGCCATAAAGTAAGCAAAATAAACGAATATTGCCGGTCCCATTTTGGCAAATTTACTTTGCCTTGGGTTCACCGCCGAAAGTGGCACCACCAGCATGGTTAGTAGTGGAATACAGACAACAAGAGAAATACGCCAATGGAGCTCCGCTTGCGCTTTAGGCATGGGATCTGAAATTAGATCCGATGTCGGAATCGCCATATATGACCGCCCTCTAGCTGCACTTCACGCTGGCCAATCACTCCTTCATACTCGGAAAATTCCGTTATCATATATTCTAGACGTGTTGGCATTCCTTCATAACGCGTACCATCGTACAGCGCAATGATTTGCCTACCATCGCTTAACTCTTTAACCTCACCTGATTTCGCAGCAATCACACTCGGTAGCATAGAATCTCTCGGGTTAAGCTGCGCAACAAACACATTATCAAGCTTACGATTCCGAATATCGTCGATAAACACCACTGATGAACCATCTGGCGTGCGCTGGAAGCTACCAGTTTGAATAAGCTCAACAGAGTTTTCCGAGGCCAGGCGCTCACGAATCTGCACTTCTTGCTCTTGGGTCCAAGGAGCAAGCCAAAATGCATTAAATGCCGCCAGAGACGTGGTAATCACTGCCAGAGACATCGCTGCGCGGATCAAAAATTTATTACCGATACCGGTCGCATTCATGACCGTGATTTCACTTTCGGCGTAAAGGCGGCCAAATGTCACCAAGATACCGATATAGATACTCAGTGGGAACATTAATAGCCCCATGGTTGGCATGCTGATCCCTGCCAATGTCATAATTAATCCGGCAGGAATATCTCCATCTGACGCATCAGCAAGCACTTGGATAAATTGACGACTGAAAAACACGAGAAAGAGCACTAAAAAGATAGCTAATTGGCTCTTAACTGTTTCTCTGATCAAATATCTAACAATAATCACAGTGAAAACACCTATACAAAACTTGTTTTTTTGATTGAATCGCTATAGTTTTCGGATAAACCTTTTATTTTTTACTTTTTTGATCGATTCTTATCTTTAGATTATAGGCCGAACTGGCACATAAATATCAAACACTAATAATCGATTATCTAACATTTAGTTCTATTTGTCTTTAGGATGTAGGAGTACGCATGGAGTTTAGTGTAAAAAGTGGCAGCCCAGAGAAGCAGCGCAGTGCTTGCATCGTAGTTGGCGTTTTTGAGCCACGTCGTCTCTCTCCAGTTGCAGAGCAGCTGGACAAAATCAGTGATGGCTATATCAGCTCACTGCTTCGCCGTGGCGACCTTGAAGGTAAGCCAGGCCAAATGCTTCTTTTGCACCAAGTACCTGGGGTACTGTCGGAGCGTGTGCTTCTTGTTGGTTGTGGTAAAGAGCGCGAGCTTGGCGAGCGTCAATACAAAGAAATTATCCAAAAAACCATCAGCACACTGAACGAAACAGGTTCAATGGAAGCCGTTTGCTTCCTAACAGAACTTCACGTTAAAGGCCGCGACACGTATTGGAAAGTACGTCAGGCTGTGGAAGCGACTAAAGATGGTCTCTACACCTTCGACCAATTCAAGAGTAGCAAGCCAGAAACTCGCCGCCCACTGCGCAAGCTGGTATTCAACGTACCAACGCGTCGTGAACTAAACCTAGGCGAAAAAGCCATTGCGCACGGTCTAGCAGTTGCATCCGGTGTGAAAGCATCAAAAGATCTTGCAACATGCCACCAAACATTGCCAACCCAGCCTACCTAGCTTCTCAAGCTCGTCGTCTTGCTGATGACTATGAAACCGTAACGACTAAGATCATCGGTGAGCAAGAGATGGAAAAACTGGGCATGACTTCTTACCTAGCGGTAGGTCGTGGCTCTAAAAATGAATCTATGATGTCTATCATGGAGTACAAGGGTAACCCAGAGTCCGACGCAAAACCTATTGTTCTAGTTGGTAAAGGTCTGACTTTCGATTCAGGCGGTATCTCGCTCAAGCCGGGTGAAGGCATGGATGAGATGAAGTACGACATGTGTGGTGCGGCTTCGGTATTCGGTACCATGAAGGCACTTGCTAAGCTAAATCTGCCAATTAACGTAGTGGGTATTCTTGCTGGCTGTGAAAACATGCCAGGCAGTAACGCTTACCGTCCAGGCGATATCCTAACTACCATGTCAGGCCAAACAGTTGAAGTGCTCAACACTGACGCTGAAGGCCGCTTGGTATTGTGTGACGCACTAACTTATGTTGAGCGTTACGAGCCAGAATGTGTCGTTGACGTAGCTACGCTGACAGGTGCTTGTGTAATCGCGCTGGGTCATCACATCAGTGGCGTTATCTCCAACCACAACCCACTGTCTCACGAGTTAGTTAACGCTTCAGAGCAAGCGGGTGACCGTGCTTGGCGCCTACCTATGGCTGACGAGTACCAAGAACAGCTAGCAAGTCCGTTTGCAGACATGGCAAACATCGGTGGTCGTCCTGGCGGCACTATTACAGCTGGCTGCTTCCTATCGCGCTTTGCTAAGAAGTATCACTGGGCTCACCTAGATATCGCAGGTACAGCATGGAAGTCGGGTAAAGCGAAAGGCTCTACAGGCCGTCCAGTCTCAATGCTTGTCCAATTCTTGCTTAACCGCAGTGGCCAAGAGACTGAAGAGTAATCAAGAAAAGGGCCGCAAGGCCCTTTTTTAGTTTTGGGCACGGGAAAATCCTTTGTATACAGACGTCACGATATGAATACTGCAACGTTTTACATTATTGGAGAAGACTCTGAGCAAGCGACACAGCAAGGCTGGTTTGCTTATGTGCACTTTCTCAGTCGTCACTTCGTAGGGCAAGGTGCCAAACTCTACATCAATTGCATCGATAGACAGCACGCAGAAGCCGTAGCGGAACTCTTCTGGCAAGTCTCACCTGAGCAGTTCATCGCTCATAATTTGGTAGGCGAAGGTCCCAAGAATGGCACACCTGTTGAAATCGGTTTTGAAGGGCTTAAACCCAGTTGGAACCGTCAATTGGTAATAAATATGGCCAATAGTCACGCAACCTTTGCGAACTCCTTTGGTCAAGTGGTAGACTTCGTCCCTTGCGAAGAAAAAGCTAAGCAAGTTGCGCGAGAAAGGTATAAAATTTACCGTCAAGCGGGCTATCAGCTACAAACCATTGAGATTCAGCATTCAGAATCCTAATCAAGGTCAATCCTTATAAGTAAGCGCGACACACTCTCGTTTATTTATAAGGTTTGGCAAATTTCTTTCACAGATTAAAGTAAGTATCCAAGAAAGCTATGGAAAAGACATATAACCCACAATCTATCGAACAAGCTCTGTACCAGACTTGGGAAGAGAAAGGCTACTTTAAGCCACACGGTGACACATCTAAAGAATCATACAGCATCATGATCCCGCCACCGAACGTCACTGGTAGCTTACACATGGGTCACGCTTTCCAAGATACCATCATGGATACTCTGATCCGTGCTGAGCGCATGAAAGGCAAAAACACCCTTTGGCAGGTAGGTACCGACCACGCTGGTATCGCAACGCAAATGGTTGTTGAGCGCAAGATCGCTGCTGAAGAAGGCAAAACAAAGCACGATTACGGTCGTGATGCATTCATCGACAAAATCTGGGAATGGAAAGGCGAGTCTGGTGGCACGATCACTAAACAGCTTCGTCGCCTAGGTGCTTCTGTAGACTGGGATCGTGAGCGCTTTACTATGGATGACGGCCTATCTAACGCCGTTCAAGAAGTATTTGTTCGCCTATACGAAGACGACCTCATCTACCGCGGTAAGCGTCTGGTTAACTGGGATCCAAAGCTACACACAGCAATCTCAGATCTAGAAGTAGAAAACAAAGACAAAAAAGGCCACATGTGCACTTCCGCTACCCACTAGCGGATGGCGTTAAGACCGCTGAAGGCAAAGACTACATCGTTGTTGCGACAACACGTCCAGAAACCATGCTTGGTGATACTGGCGTTGCCGTAAACCCAGAAGATCCTCGCTACAAAGATCTTATTGGTAAAGAAATCCTGCTTCCTATCGTTGATCGCCGCATCCCTATCGTGGGTGACGAGCATGCCGATATGGAAAAAGGCACGGGCTGTGTGAAAATCACACCAGCACACGATTTCAATGACTACGAGGTTGGTAAACGTCATCAACTACCGATGATCAACATCCTAACCTTCGATGCCAACATCCGTGACGCCGCTGAAGTATTTAACACCAACGGCGAAGCAAGCGATGCATATGCAACCGAGCTTCCTGCGAAATACCACGGCATGGAGCGTTTTGCGGCTCGTAAAGCTATCGTGGCAGAATTCGAGGAGCAGGGTCTTCTTGAGGAGATCAAAGATCACGACCTAACAGTCCCTTACGGTGACCGTGGCGGCGTGGTTATTGAGCCGATGCTAACCGACCAATGGTACGTTCGCACTGCCCCTCTTGCTGAAACAGCAACCAAAGCCGTTGAAGACGGCGAAATCCAGTTCGTGCCTAAGCAATACGAAAACATGTACTTCTCTTGGATGCGTGACATTCAAGACTGGTGTATCTCTCGTCAGCTATGGTGGGGTCACCGTATCCCTGCATGGTACGACAACGACGGCAATGTATACGTAGGTCGCACTGAAGAAGAAGTTCGTGAGAAGAACGGGTTGGCTCCAGTTGTTGTACTGCGTCAAGACGATGATGTCCTAGATACTTGGTTCTCTTCTGCACTATGGACATTCGGCACTCAAGGCTGGCCAGAAAACACCGAAGATCTAAAAACCTTCCACCCGTCAGACGTACTGGTCACAGGTTTTGACATTATCTTCTTTTGGGTTGCGCGCATGATCATGATGACCATGCATTTCTGTAAAGATGAAAATGGCAAGCCACAAGTACCATTTAAGACGGTTTACGTTACCGGTCTAATCCGTGACGAGAACGGCGACAAGATGTCTAAGTCGAAAGGTAACGTACTTGACCCAATCGATATGATTGATGGTATCGACCTAGAGTCTCTGGTTGAGAAGCGCACTGGTAACATGATGCAGCCTCAACTAGCGAAGAAGATCGAGAAGAACACGCGTAAGACATTCGAAGATGGCATTGAACCTTACGGTACTGACGCACTTCGCTTCACTCTTGCAGCAATGGCGTCTACCGGTCGCGATATCAACTGGGATATGAAGCGTCTTGAAGGTTACCGTAACTTCTGTAACAAGCTGTGGAACGCGAGCCGTTACGTACTGATGAACACTGAAGACCAAGATTGTGGCTTCGGCGAAGGTGACATCGAGTACTCACTAGCAGACAAGTGGATCGAGTCTCAGTTCGAGCAAGCAGCAAAAGAGTTTAACGCGCACCTAGACAACTACCGTCTAGACATGGCAGCGAACACTATCTATGAGTTCATCTGGAACCAATTCTGTGACTGGTACCTAGAGCTAACTAAGCCAGTTCTATGGAAAGGCAACGAAGCGCAGCAACGCGGTACACGTCGCACGCTGATCACCGTACTTGAGAAGACACTTCGTCTTGCTCACCCAGTACTGCCATACATCACTGAAACTATCTGGCAAAGCGTGAAGCCGTTAGTAGACGGTGTTGAAGGCGACACGATCATGCTACAAGCTCTGCCTCAGTTTGAAGAAGCTAACTTCAACCAAGAAGCGCTTGATGATATCGAGTGGGTGAAAGCATTCATCACTAGCATCCGTAACCTTCGTGCAGAATACGACATTGCACCAAGCAAAGGTCTGGATGTGATGCTGAAAGTTGCTGACGAGAAAGACGCAGCACGCCTAGAAGCAAACAAAGCGGTACTGGCTTCGCTTGCTAAACTTGAAGACATCAAGGTTCTGGCTGAAGGCGAAGAGACGCCAGCATGTGCAACGGCACTGGTTGGTAAGTCTGAGCTGATGATCCCAATGGCAGGTCTGATCGACAAAGATGCTGAGCTGGATCGTCTAGCGAAAGAGATCGCTAAGACTCAAGGCGAAATCAAACGTATCGAAGGCAAGCTAGGCAACGAAGGCTTCGTGGCGAAAGCACCTGAAGCGGTTGTAGCTAAAGAGCGTGAGAAGCTAGAAGGTTACAAAGAGACGCTAGTTAAGCTTGTAGAGCAAAAGCAAACTATCGCTGCGCTTTAATTAGCTAT
This sequence comes from Vibrio maritimus, assembly GCA_000755425.1. Classification (GTDB taxonomy): domain Bacteria; phylum Pseudomonadota; class Gammaproteobacteria; order Enterobacterales; family Vibrionaceae; genus Vibrio; species Vibrio maritimus_A. The sequence continues at coordinate 3,152 of BBMT01000002.1, read as the reverse complement.
TCACAAAACAAAAACCGAGAGTGGTAAGCACTCTCGGTTTTTATATTTAAATAACAGCGCTTACTTCAACACAGTCTCAAGCGCCTTCAAGCAAAGCGCAACATTCTCTCTTCTCGCGCCATAACCCATCAAACCGATACGCCATGCTTTTCCAGCGAGCGCACCAAGTCCAGCTCCGATCTCTAGGTTGTATTCATCTAAAAGCTGCGACCTTACTGCGGCATCATCCACACCTTCTGGAAGATAGACGGCATTAAGTTGCGGCAGACGACTTTGCTCTTCAACCACAAAGCTCAGACCAAGGTTTTCCAGACCCTCACGCAGCAACATATGCATATCTTGATGGCGCTGCCACGCATTCTCTAGGCCTTCGTTTTTCAAAAGCACCAATGACTCATGAAGCGCGTAAAGGCTGTTTACTGGCGCAGTGTGGTGATAACTGCGCTTACCCTCCCGCTCCAATAACCTAGCACCAAGCTCTGATCCAAGAACCAGCTCTGAACAGGCGCTTGTCGGGACTTAATCACTTCAATGGCTGCAGGAGACAGGGTTACAGGTGACAAACCAGGAACACAAGAGAGGCACTTCTGGCTACCTGAGTACACGGCATCCAACTGCCATTCGTCTACCAATAGAGGAACGCCACCTAGCGAGGTCACTGCATCCACAATCGATAGCATGTTGTGCTGCTTAGCTAGCGTACCTAGCGCCTTAGCATCACTCACTGCGCCGGTAGATGTTTCAGCGTGTACAAATGCTAGAATCTTCGCATCGGGGTGCTCAGCCATCACCGTTTCGACTTTAGAGACCGAAACCGGTGCTCCCCACTCATCATCCACCACAATCGCTTCACCGCCGCAGCGAACCACATTCTCGCGCATACGCTCACCAAATACGCCATTGCGGCACACGATAACCTTATCACCTGGCTCGACTAAGTTTACAAAACAGGTCTCCATGCCCGCACTACCAGGAGCAGAAACCGCGATTGTAAATTCATTTTCTGTTTGGAATGCGTATTTCAGCAGCGCTTTTAACTCATCCATCATGCCAATAAAAAGTGGATCAAGGTGACCTATTGTTGGGCGGCTCAATGCTTGCAAGACTTGCGGATAAATATCAGATGGGCCAGGTCCCATTAGGATTCGATGAGGGGGCACAAAGCTTGAAATGGTCATGGGCAGTTATCCTATTAGGTTATTGTAGTTGTTGGGAAAAACATCACGTTGGACGTTAATATCATCTACAATGGCGAAAAAACAACATTTTTGCAACATCCAACCACTCAAGTTTTTCATGTGAAATGCATAAACATCCATTGACTTTTGGCACGCAAAAACGTTGAATAAACACACTATCTGTAGCTAATCGTTTTCATTGACGTTCTCGATGCTACAGCGGAAGAGGAGCACTGCCCAGGCAAGTGATTTGTGAAGCCGCAACTTCAATACAATTCACTCATGGGGAGCAGTGCCGAGATGAACTAAAATTGTCGGATTTAGTTTGTCGGTTAAATGGGCTGAATCCCTTTAACTGTCACCAAGATTTGGTGAAGAGCTTCTGAGGTCTATTCTAATTATTCAGATTCCTCTGCTCTATTTCTCTCTTCAAACATCGGATGTTGGGTTACCAACCTTAAACTTTAAACTGGAAGTCCTGGAGAAACACTGTGAGCGCATTCAATGTAGCTAAATTTGGCGGAACAAGCGTCGCCAACTTCGAAGCCATGAGCCGTTGTGCTGAGATCATCGAAAATAACCCGCAAACCAGATTGGTAGTAAGTAGCGCGTGCTCAGGCGTGACCAACATCTTGGTTGAGCTCGCAAATGGCGTTAAAGACGAAGCTCGTCGTGCTGAGCTGATTAGCAAGCTTCGCGATATCCACACTGATATTATGTCAAAGCTCAATGATGTCAGCTCTATTGAAGCACGTGTTGATGCTTTGATTGAAAAGGTAGCAACACTTTCAGAAGCAGCTTGCATTGCGGCGACTCCAAAGCTTACCGATCACCTATGGCCTGTGGCGAGCGAATGTCCACGCACATCCTTACTCGTTTGATGCAAGAGCGTGGTATCGATGCAGTGCGTTTTGATATTCGTGAAGCGCTTAAGACTGACAGTGACTACGGAAAGGCAGAGCCAAACATCGAAGCAACCAAAGCAGCTGCTAGCGAGAAGCTGGTTCCTCTTTGCAAGCAACATGTTGTAATTACACAGGGCTTTATCGGCTCAGATGAAGATGGCGAGACTACCACGTTAGGTCGTGGTGGTAGTGATTACAGTGCAGCACTGATTGCTGAAGCCGTAGAAGCTGCAGGTCTTGAAATCTGGACAGATGTACCAGGTATCTACACGACTGACCCACGCATCGCACCAAATGCTCGTCCAATCCCAGAGATCAGCTTTAGTGAAGCGTCTGAGATGGCTAACTTCGGCGCCAAGATCCTGCACCCTTCAACACTACTACCTGCACTACGTCATCAAATCCCAGTTTTTGTAGGCTCATCTAAAGCACCACAAGAAGGCGGCACTTGGGTAAGACAAACCGTAGAGAGTGCACCTCTGTTCCGCGCATTAGCGCTACGTAACAACCAAACTATGGTCACACTGCGTAACCCTCGAATGTTCCAGGCGTATGGTTTCTTAGCAAACGTATTCACTGTACTTGCTAAGCACAAGATCTCTGTTGACCTAGTAACGACTTCTGAAGTCAGTGTTTCTCTAACACTTGATCAAACTGACACGGGTGGCGGCGCACCAGAACTCCCACTTGAAGCACAGCAAGAGCTAGAGCAACTTTGTACTGTTGAAGTCAAACAAGGGCTCAGCCTAGTTGCACTCATCGGCAACAACATGAGCGAAACCAAAGGCTCGGCAGCAGAAGTATTCGATACTCTAGACAGTTTCAATATCCGCATGATTTGCTATGGCGCAAGCCTCACAACCTTTGCTTCCTTCTAGATGAAGGCGAAGCGAAGGATGCAGTAAAAGCATTGCACGAAGACTTATTCGAATAGCCGGAAAACATTGAACAAAGGCGGTAGAAATACCGCCTTTTTTGTATCTATTGAATGGCAGATGATTGAACTTCAAAAAGCTTTAGATGTAAAAAAGCCCTATCTTTCGACTAGGGCTTAGTATAAGTGGCGGAG
>BBMT01000003.1 GCA_000755425.1 Vibrio maritimus | reverse complement strand
AAGGTGACAATCTTTCACTTGTTTAATTGACCTGGTCGATTCGGTATACAATGTTACCGCTACCTAATGACCCATCAGCACCATAGTTGCCTGTAACTTGCATTTTGAAAAGACTGCTACCGTCTTTGATTAAGTAAGTGGTAAATGTTGGCCACATTTTATGACCACCTGCTACGCCATACTGCAACGGGCCGTAAGATCCTGGCTTACTTAACACCCCTGAACCATTGTCTGCCTCGTAATCATAGATTTGTTTTGCATCATCTCGACCAACGGATGTAGGGTCTGTTACTGCGTTTGCACCGCCATCAAGAAGAACCACGGCGGTTCCGCCTTTACCCTCACCGGATACCCCGCCATTGGTTTGTAGCATCATGTCGCGACCGCCAACATGATAGTAGATATCCCAATCTCCATCTGCAGCAACGACTTGTTGTGTATCAATATCATAGTATTGAGCAACAGGATTCCTTGTCGCATAAGGAAGCGTTACGGTAAAGGCTGCATCGAACGCTTGGTTATTTTCATTCCATGTTTCAATGGCCAGTGACACATCATATGAGCTGTGGTCAGGCGCCATGTAATACTCGGTCGCTTTCACTCGGCTGTATGATTGGCCATCAGAATGACGAATAATAAAGGCGTTGTCCGCTACAACATTATTTGGAGATCCATAAGCATACCAGTCTTCAGTTACAATCCCTGGTTTAACCGAATCAGCTTCAAAGTCAGTACAACTGTCTGCAGACACAGCGTTGTAGTTATCAATCGTATTCTCCATTGTTAGTGCTGCAAATTCTGCTTCAACCGCTTTTCCATCAGCATCAAACAGCGCATCATATTGATGAGCGATACACCCCTCGACACTGCCTGAACCCGAAGCGCCGCCATTGGTACTAAAACCTACGTACTTTTGGTAAGCAACGTGCCATACATCATCTTCTGTTGGGACAACAGCGCCTGATGCGAGATCTAGCATTGAACGCTCTCCAGATGTTGCATCTACAACAACGGTCGTACCATCCGGCGTGCCTGCTCCTGGCGTACCATCAACGCTACCGCTATCGGATGAACCGCCACCGCACCCAACCAGTAAGGCACTTGAAATTGAAAAGGGCTAAAAACTTGTAATGGTTTTGCATGGTATTTCCTTATTAAACTGCTTTTTCTTAATTAGTAGGTATATGTGGCGCCAGCATAGATGTAGCGACCCTCAGTCGGTCTAAAATCGTTCCCAGTTGATGGTGTGTCTCGGACCGTATTGGTCAGATTATCAACACCTGCGAACAGCTTTATTTGGTCTGTGATTTGTGAGTTGATCTTAAAATCGAATATTGAATTGGAAGGGCTAACCAGAGTGTTAGCGCTGTCTGCATAAGATTCACTTTCCGCGCGCCCCAACAAAGTAAGATTGGTGTTGATTGCGGCAATCAGATAGTTAACACTGAATTTCAATTGATGCTTAGGGCGCCTAACCAAGATTTTTCCTGTATCTTTGTCCTCCGCATGGAGGAATGAATAACCTACGTTGCCACTCCAACCGGAGACCTCGGATAAACGAACTGACGCATCGAAACCCTGCGTAAGAGCACGAGCCATATTCATGTACTCATAAATTTGAAGATCTGGTGTTGATTTATCAGCATTTAGGTCTTCTGCAATCAGATCTTTAATGTCATTTCGATACAGGCTTAGTTCACCCCATACTAACTCCGTGAACTGCGCATCAATGCCAAGTTGGTAACTAACGGAAGATTCCGGTTGAAGATCAGGGTTGCCCAGCACCATATAACCGAGTGAGCTATGGTCAAACTCGTAATAACGTTCCTTTAAAGTCGGTACTCGATAGCCTGCGCCGACACCACCTCTAACACGAACGTTATATTGTGAAAGTGAATCAGGACGATACATTGCGTTTAATTTAGGAGAGAAATGACTTCCAAAATCCGAGTCAGTTTGTGCTCTTATTCCTGGTAAGAGCTCAAGCGAGTCAGTAACAAAAAAGTCGTCTTGGATATAGTATTCGTAGTTTGTTCGGCTCGGGTTTTCTGGTTTAAGTTCACTTACACCATTTTTGGTTTGGACTAAATCTGCTTGATAGCCAACAATCCCAGTCGTAATGACATGGTTACTCCCCAATGCAAAGTCTATTTGAGCCTCAGCCTTGTGTGAGTTAAGTTCACCAAACCGTGGATTATTAACATTGTTGGAGCTAACGACAGTTTGCTTGGTTTCCTCTGTCACCCTCTCATTGATGTAGTATGTCGTAAGGAAAATATCTTCATTGATAGCCCCAGTGTAGTTAATACTCGTGTTCTGACGAGTAATGACTTCACTTTTTACTTGGTCGACATAGCCTATACCAGGCGTAAACTCATCAAAGTTTCTTTCGAGATCTTCTTGATACCAACTAGGGGACAGCTTGAGGTGGCCACCATTTTCAAATTCATAACCCAATACCCCGGAAAACCCCCGTTTTCGTGCCACGAGCACCTTCAAACGGAAATGTAGAAGGATCGAGGTCGACACCACCTTTATCTCGATGGTCTGCTGCTAACTGTATGTAGAATTGTTCCCAACGCTTATGTCCTTGAGCCTTGATATGACCGTCATTAAAGTAGTCGTTCCGTAAACCATTACTCCCATAACCACCAGTATCGGCAGTAACAGAAAATCCAACTGGGTCCTGCGGTGTCTTGGTAATAATGTTGACTACTCCGCCCATCGCTTCACTGCCATAAAGCGCAGACAGTGCGCCTTTCGCGACTTCGATCTGTTTGACATTGGCTAACGTGATTTGTGTAAGGTCAACGGCACCTGAAGTACCGCTAACTGGCATTCCATCCATTAAAATCAATACACGTTTTGCATCGATGCCTTGGATCCAAACTTCTTGCCCGCTCCTGCCATGAATATTGACGAGCGTTAATCCTGGTACATTCTGAATTGCCTCTGCAAGATCTTGAGCATGGTTTCTTTCGAGTTCGGCAGCGGTAACAACTTCCGTTCGAATGGGAGCATCAACAAGGTTCTTTTCTGTTTTGGTTCCAGTAATCACCATAACGTCCTGAGGAGAATCGCTTGCGAAAACCATTTGACTCCAAATAGGTAAAGAAAGAGAGCCTGCTATGGCCAAAAATAGCGGTGAGTATTTTGCGCCTTTCAACGGTTACATCCTGTATATCAATCATTAACAACGACGCAATGGTAATGATAGTCAGTATCATTTGCAATAGCATTTAACGACTTACTGAATGATTTATCAAGACTAATTCACATTTTTGATACTCATTTTCAACTTTTCGAGTAAGCCAACGCTGAGAATCCGTACTAGATCTCTAGATAGGAGAAGAGATGGAAATAGGCTGGAACTTTGAATAAGTAACATACCAGGCAATAAAAAAACCGCCGAATCTAAACGATTCGGCGGTTTTTTGTGTGGGTAACATACCCGGCTCTGCCGGATTGTGATTATGCTGTTTGCGCTTTTAGTCCTTTAGGCGCTGGCGTAATGCTATCACGATAGCTGAACCACAAATAGCTTACGGCAATGATGTAAAACAGATAAGACAGAGCAAATACGATTGGTGAGGTGATCAAATCGTTCGAAATACTTAAACCTACCCCTACTACAGTAACTGTTAGTTTTGCAATCGTACCTAGAAGTAACAGTCCCATCGCAAATTGTGGAAAACGTGTACTCGCAAATGCGATCATGTAGCAAGCGCCAACCGCCAAAGAAGCGATAGACAAACCAAGGAGATAAGAGTGAATGTGGTCTGCGGCTGCGTAGCCTGCTCCAAGAGAGACACCGAGCAACATTAGAATTTTGGTCATGAACATACGTCACCTCAACAAATAATCAAAAACGTGTTTGAAATGTCCATTTTCAATTTTGAAATCTCATTTTGCCTGTATTGTGATTCCTTATTGATGACATTTCAAGCTTACTTTTTGACCATTTTAAGTGCAAATTTCACTCATTCATTTCTCGTTACAATTAGACAACAATCGAAAATATAGATCGCCTTGAGTAACAGTATGTTACGTATTTTACTAGCAACGCAAATTCCTTTGTAACAATGTATTTACAACTGACTTTTTTTAAATACTTGCTAATTTTGTGATCCCACAACCCGAGCCAATAATTTACACGTCAAATTAATATCAAATTTACACCTTTGTTACATCAATAAGTTAATTGAATTAATTCGGAAAAATCGATTCCAATTGTAGGAATATTGGTTATAATCCGCGCTCCTTTGCGGTATCTGTTGATAAACGCAAACTTAATTTGAATGTTTAACCCCCCCGAACGTTGTTCGACATATCAGAGAACAAAAATGAGCAAGATTGATAAAGCTATGCGAATCCTAATTGCAGGATTCTGTATCAACCTTTGTCTTGGCATCCTGTATGCTTGGAGTGTATTTAACAAAGCCCTAGTAAGTGAGTGGGGTTGGAGTGCAGCTGACGCGTCATCTCCTTACGCTATCGCGACCATTACTTTTTCTATCTGCCTTCTTGTGGCTGGCGTACTTCAAGACCGTATGGGTCCACGTAACATCCTTATTTTGGGTGCAACGCTAACTGGCCTTGGCATGATTGCTTCAAGCTTTGCTCAATCAGTTATGATGCTTAACATCACGTTCGGTATGATCACTGGTGCAGGCATCGGTTTCGGTTACGCATGTCTATCTCCTTCAGCAATGAAGTGGTTCCATCCTTCTAGGAAAGGCATGGTTAATGGCCTTATCGCAGCGGGTTTTGGTCTAGCAGCAGTATACCTAGCTCCCCTAACCTCTTCTCTGATTGGTTCTATGGTATTAGCTCTACATTTATGGTGCTAGGTGTTGGTGTTCTTATCATTGCTGTACCACTTGCGGCAACAATCAATAACCCACCAGCAGGTTATCAACCACAAGAGCCAAAAGTAAAAGAAGGTCAAACACCGGTACAAGTTAAGAAAGCGGCCGATATGAGCTGGAAAGCTATGCTGAAAACGCCTCAGTTCTACTCTCTATGGGTAATGTATGCATTCGCGGCAGCAGCTGGTCTGATGATCATTGGTAACATCACCAACATTGCAAGTGTACAAGCTAACCTACCGAACGCAGTTACTTGGCTTCTCTACTTGCTATCTTCAATTCTGGCGGTCGTATTGCTGCGGGTATCCTGTCTGATAAGATCGGCGGCGTACGTACACTGATGCTTGCGTTTATCCTTCAGGGTGTGAACATGGTACTGTTCTCAACGTTTACATCTGAGTTCATGTTGATCATCGGTACTGCAGTCGCAGCCGTTGGCTACGGTACACTACTAGCAGTATTCCCATCACTAACCGCTGAGTACTACGGCCTCAAGAACTACGGTACTAACTACGGTGTGCTTTACACGTCTTGGGGTATCGGCGGCGCGATCGGTGCAGCTATCGTGGGTTACTCAATGACTCATGGTGGTGGCTACAACCTAGCGTACACAATTTCTGCGGTTATGATGGGCGTATGTATCGTACTTTCGCTCGTGACTAAACCGATTTCTGAAGCGAAGGCAGCTGAACTAAAAACAGCTTAATTTCCTTACTTTATAAGTACCATCGCATCGAAGCCTGACGATTTATCGTCAGGCTTTTTTTGTTTGTTCAGAAGATAATTGAGGCGCTGTTTTGGATTTATAGTTGGAAAATTATCGAGTTATCAATGAGAATTAGCTTTATGCAAAAGGAAAAACTCGCACTATGCGATGCATTGAGAGCACAATATGACAATAAAACGATTTTCACTCACCCTGCTGATCCTGATTTTTTCGGGGTGTGCCACTTATGCAGGGCTCAATTATGATCAGCTATTTGGTAAACCAGAAGTTAGAGAACGTACCGTTCCCGTCTCTTCCCCAGAATCAGATTTTTTTCTCTCTGAGGTAAAACCTATCATCGACAATCGCTGTGTCGTTTGCCACGCATGTTACGATGCCCCTTGTCAGTTAAAGCTTTCTTCTGTCGATGGTATTGACCGTGGTTCAAGCAAAGAGCTTGTCTATCAAGGTACCCGCTTAACTGCCTCACAGCCAACTCGTCTATTTGAAGACGCTCAAACCACTGCTGAGTGGCGAAAACTAGGATTCTTTCCAGTTCTAAACGAGCGCGAACAATCTCTGTCTGGTAACTTGGATGCAGGCTTAGTCGCAAGAATGCTGACACAGAAAGCACGTCACCCTTTACCGGAAACGGATCAACTTGAGGGATTTGATTTCTCCATTGATCGTACGCAAGTTTGCCCAACGATCGAAGAATATGATGCGTACGAAGCCGATTACCCGCTCTGGGGAATGCCTTACGGTATGCCAGGTATTACCAACACAGAGTACCAAACGCTGATCTCATGGCTTGGTAATGGCGCGAAAATGAATGCCCCACTGCCACTTACTGATGAAGAACAAAGCCTAGTCAATGAATATGAAAAGCTGCTCAATCATGATGACCTAAAAAACCAGCTCACAGCAAGGTATATCTATGAGCACCTCTACCTCGCTCACCTCTATTTTTCAGAAGTGGAAACCGAGCGACGCTTTTTTACTATCATTCGTTCTACGACTCCGCCAGGCAAAGCTGTAGATAGGATCGTAACTCGAAGACCTTATGATGCCCCTGGTATTGATCGAGTTTATTACCGCCTAGTACCAGTAAGAAGCACGATTGTTGATAAAACCCATATGCCTTTTGCGCTTAACATGCCAAGGTAGAATCCTGGTACCAATGGTTCATTAAGCCAGACTATCAGGTTAATACCCTTCCTAGTTATGATATTGAAGTGTCTGCAAACCCAATGACGGCGTTTAAAGATCTTCCCGTGAATGCACGCTTCAAGTTTATGCTTGATAACGCTCAGAACACTATCATGCCTATATCAAAGGGCCGGTTTGTCGCGGTCAGCTAGCTCTAAATGTAATTAATGATCGCTTTTGGGTCTTCTTCCTCGACCCAGACAAAGCAGATTTACCAGAAGTGAATGCGTTTTATCAGCAGCAAGCAGACAACCTGAAGCTGCCAAGTGAGCTTGAAAGTAACACCGTTCCAATTACTAACTGGGTTAAGTATGCAAATCAACAAACTCGCTATCTCGAAGCAAAATCTGAGTTCATGAACAAATGGTTTAAAGGTGGTAAACACCTGACTACCGACGTACTTTGGACCGGTAATGGCGAAAATCCAAACGCAGCCCTGACCGTTTTCCGTCATTTTGATAGCGCATCCGTCGTTCAAGGTATGGTGGGCACACCACCTAAAACAGCGTGGATCCTTGATTACGCCCTTCTAGAACGTATCCATTATTTGCTGGTGGCCGGTTTTGATGTCTATGGTAACTTTGGCCATCAATTGATCACTCGCATGTTCATGGACTTCTTGCGAATGGAAGGCGAAAGTAACTTCTTAGCCCTATTACCAAATACGGTACGTCACCAAGAGTTCAGTAGTTGGTATCAAGAGCAAAGCCCGCAATTTAGTGAGTTTTTACAACGCAACATCAAACCGTTCAGTCAACCGACTCAAGAGCTTTATTTAACCGAGAACTATAAGCAAGAGTTGTATGGCAAATTGCAGAGCAAACTCGAGCCCGTACTTCACGACCGATTCAAAATCGTAAATACCGGTTTGTCTGAGAAGAACGAAGCATTGCTGCGCAGTATCGATGACATTAGAGGAGATGGACTGCAAACCGTGCCTCAAATCGTAATGGTGATGATTGAAGCAGACAATGGTAATCAACAACTGTTTACCCTGCTTCACAATAATGCACACATCAACATCTCAAGCTTGTTCTCTGAAGAAAAGAATCGCGATTATAAAAACGATGACCTTACCTTTGTCCGAGGTGTGATCGGGAGTTATCCAGGCGCGTATCTAAGTCTCAAAGAGTCAGATATCGAAAATTTTGTCGTTGCACTCCGTAATATCAGCAGCGAAGAGGACTATGTAAAATTGCTCGACAATTATGCAGTTAGACGTAGTTATCCCGATTTTTGGCAATTTAGCGACCAAGTTCATGAGTTTTACCAGCGCACTCAACCTATCGAATTCGGGCTATTGGACTATAATCGGTTTGAGAATAGATAGAATTGTTTGAGAACAGATAGGTGCTCGTGGAACTCTTAGGAGGTGTAATATGAGCATTAGAGATAGCATTGAAGCCATCGAGCAACAGATCTATGTTGCCTGTTCAGACGGTGACTACGAGACCGTCAACATGTTGGAACACCAACTCGAACACTTGAGAGGACTCTCTAACAAGGGGATTGATGAAGATCCCTATGCAGTTGAACACCGAACCTATCTTGATGATGAGTGGTAAGGCCAAACACAACTGTAGTACGAAAAAGGGCTCACATTGAGCCCTTTTTCTTGTTTGGTGTTTTTCTAACTAAAAGCCCTGTTTAGTGATTAAAAAAGTAGCGAAAAACCACATCCTGTATACTTATACAGTATTAGTCAATTAGTAGACCTTGTAAGCGATTAACGGATTGTTGCCTTGACTGAATTAAAAGCTCTAGGACTGACAGCAATCGACCAATATGATCGTCGGCCGTCTCAATAGCAAGGCAGATTTCAAAGAGCTGCGTTAGACCTAGTGCAGCTGCGCTCCCTTTCAGTTTGTGAGCTAATGCTTTAACTTCATGTCCATCATCCGTTTGTGCTGCGCTCTCTAGTTCTTCAATGATCTGCTGACTTGATTCAACAAACGCATCAACAATTTTTTTCACTCGGTCATAACCTAATATGGACAAGTCATCACGCAGTACTTTTTCATCAATAACCATCGATTCTTCCAACGTCTCTAACTCCGATTGTGAAGGTTGACTTTCCGATGCCAAGTAGGTTGTCACTTTATTGGCAAGATGCTGCTGTATTGTGTCTCGCAGATCTTCTCGATCGACGGGCTTTGGAAGGTACCCGTCAAAGCCCGCTTCTAAGTATGATTCCACTTCTTCGTTAAATACATGAGCTGATACGGCAATCATTGGCGTCTTTTCACTCTTTGCTTTGGTATTTTCTATGTGTCTGAAGGCTTTTAATAAATCAACACCGCTACAATCTGGTAAGTTAATGTCTACAAGGGCAATATCAAAGTCGTGCTCGGCAAACATCACCTTGGCATCCTCTCCTGTTTCTGCAGCAATCACATGGTGCCCCATATTAACGAGAAATCCTTCTGCAACCATGAGATTCACTGCATTATCTTCGATTAAAAGGACGCGTCCATTTACTGTCTCACTGCCGCCTATAGGTGACGTGATTTCCTGACCGTCTAGTGCACATTGTTCCAATGGAATTACAAACCAGAAGCGACTTCCCTCACCAAGATAGGAGTCAACATAGATCTCCCCATTCATCGCATGTACAAGCCTTTGGCTTATCGCCAAACCAAGTCCCGTACCGCCAATGGTACTATGGCCACTTTCCGCTTGAGTAAAGGCTCAAACAAACGCAGTTGATCATCAGGACTAATCCCAACACCGGTATCAGAGACCTCAATCATCACACAGGTTTCATCATCAGGATCCAGAGATACGTAGATATCTACCTGACCGGACGAGGTGAACTTAATCGCATTACCCACTAAGTTATTGATCACTTGGCTAAGGCGAGTAACGTCACCGCAATAAACATCAGATACGTCACTTTCAATATGAAAACGGAAATCTAAGTTCTTCTCCAGCGCTTTACCCAGCATCAATTGATAACAATCTTGAACCATTCGATAGAGATCAAAAGGTTTGTTTCTGATTTCAAGGTGACCGGCCTCGATCTTAGAGTAGTCCAAGATATCATTGAGTATCGCTAACAGATTTTGACCACTACGGTTAATCACCTGCAAGTAATTACGCTGCTGAGCGTTCAGTGAGGTATCTTCCATCAAGGCAGCAGTACCAAGTACTCCATTCATTGGGGTACGGATCTCATGACTCATGGTCGCAAGAAATGCGGATTTAGCTCGGCTTGCTTGCTCAGCCGCGTTACGTGCTTTAGCGTGATTCAATACTTCCTGGTTGAGCTTTTCATTACTGGTTTGCAACTGTAACGTTCGCTCAGTAACGATTTGTTCTAATTGATTTCTATGATTCTCTAGCTCTTTCTTAGCTTTGACTTCAGCCTCAGCAACAACTTTGAGAGCCTGTGCCGTGTTACGAGCTGTGATGATTGCTTGCCCCATATGTGCGAGTTCATCATTGCCCTTTACACTAACGTCGACATTAAGCTGTCCTTTAGCTATAGATAACAACGCGCCGGAGTATTCTGCCAGTCGTTTTACTACTGACACATACACCACTCGCCATACAATCAACACAACCACAACAAAGCCGATAATAGACAGAATACCCAGTGTCCACTGTGCGTATTTTAATGTCGCAGATAGATCGGCTACAGCAGCCGTTGTCGCCGCGTTAGACTGGTCGACAAGCTTTGAAATGGTTTCATTCAGCGTGGTAAACAATTCGAGCGTTTCGTGCATTAAGCTTTTAGACCGCTGCCTCTCGTTGTGTTTTTGCTTGAGTAGCGTAAAAATCGTTTTCCCGGACGACAGTTCATCTAAAAGCGAAGCCATCTGTTCTGAGCGAGTTGGATCTTCAACACCAGGTACCCGTCTTTGCATAATGTTGATGTTGGTCTGATACTGGCGCTGTAGTTCATCGATACGGCCAGGGTCAGAGACCGTTCTCGCTTCCTCAATCTGATTGAGTGTTTTAAAAGCGAGAAGATGAAGCTCGTGCAATCGCTCTGACAAATCAAGGTCGACCTCAACTAGGCTGTCTAAGGCACTAAGTGCTTCAGCTTTCTTTTCCTTTTCAAGCAAACCGTAAATATGAGTCACATTAGCAACAGCAATCGTACTCGTGTTGAGAACTTGAGTACGCGTTAGCTGCTCTAGCTCTTCCGCTTGTACTCTTAGCTGAGTCGTTAACTGTAATATTGACTGGTCGAGCGTGATGGTTTGCTCTACAGAACTCCCTAGTCTGCGAGACTATCGATAATAGATTGAACGGTTTGTTCAAGGCTATCGAGTAGTTTGGAGTCGAATGAATCTGAGCCAAGAGATTTATGTGCATGAGCAACGATTCAAGACGAGAAAAAAGAACACGCCCTGCTTCTTGATGCTGTGGTTTGGTTTTTGCGTTCGAGAGCACTTGCACCGATGCAATGATGCGCGAACTTAATTCAGAGACCTCTCTTGCTTCGAGCATTGAGGGAATGGCAGTATCAACGACATTGCGCTCTGTCTTAGCGACAAAGGAAAATCCAGACACGCCAATCGCCGTTGATAGTAATACGAGCAATGCCATCACTAAAAACGAAAATAATAACTTACGGCCAATACTGGCTTTAGAGAGCAACATACCCACTCCATTGACTTTGCTTCGATTCCATCCAGGATTGCCATTCCAATATTGAGCGGAACCTGAAAGAAGCACGCAAACTACTAAAATTACGCCCACTCATCGACACTTAGCGCTTGCCGACGCTCATTGGACTGTATTACGCTATATTTTGCAGTGTAGCAGAGCTAGATACCACTAAACGTTGACGATATGCCTAATAAGACTCACTTTTTTTCGACAATTTGTGCGCTAATGATTACCACTGGTGTTTCACTGAGCAGTAATGCAGCAAATGTCTCTTCTGTTAAGGACGCACCGGAGTTAGAAAAGGTATGCGCTATCTACACATCTCAAAGACTCCTATTGGCTTTCCGTGAACTATGGGATGGTAACAGAGGCAGAGAAGCAGAATATTACCCTCAAGGTATTAGAATCAGGCGGCTATCCAAACATAGACAAACAGCGTGCACAACTTATCGCCTGCCGCGACTGGGGCGCCGATGCGATCATTCTTGGAACCGTTTCGCCCACCGCATTCAGTGACGATTTAAATCGATACACTCAAGACACTCCAGTGTTTGCTACAGTCAATCATCTGATCGTCGATAAAGAGCAACGTCAACACGTAAAAGGCGTTGTCGGCGTTGACTGGTATTGGATGGGCCATCGAGTTGGAAAATATTTGGCAGAGCAGCACCCTAACGGCAGTGGAGTCGTCGATGTGGCGTTTCTTCCTGGCCTGAATCAAGTGGTGGGACAAAGCCAGTCATTCTTGGCTTTCTAGAAGCGATCAAGAACAGTGATGTAAACGTGGTTGAAACACTCTGGGCAGACAATGACAAAGAGTTACAACGTAACCTTATACAAGAGATGATTGAAAGCTACCCGACCCTCGATTATATCGTTGGAAGTGCGGTTGCTATTGAAGCAGCCATTAGTGAGTTGCGTGCGCAGCCACACCACGCTGATATCAAGCTTCTATCGATTTACCTGAGTCACGGGGTATATCGCGGCTTACTCCGTAACAAAGTAGAATTTGCACCGACAGATAAGATGGTAGAGCAAGGTCAGTTGTCTATTCGTCAGGCAGTACATTATTTGCGAAATGAACCCTACGAAACGGATCTCGCCCCTAAGATTGAAGTACTCACGCCTATGTTACTGGACGAGCGAGTCATCGCTGAGTCCTTGTCGCCTAGTGCGTTCAGGCCTATTTTTAGTGTCAAGGGGCATTAATTGTCACAGATATCATTAATGCCAATTGCGAGCTTTTAGGGTGATGCGTAGTATACTTTAATATCAATAACTTATTCATAATGCTAATTCCAATACGTGCAAGTCAGGTGCTCGTGCTTATTAGAATTAGAACTCTTGAATTAAAAATAGAAAATTGGGAACAGAAATACATGCAGAAAACGATTCGCACAATGCCGGCACACAAACATATCGCACTGGTGGCTCATGATCATCACAAACCTGAGCTATTGCGCTGGGTGCAGGAGAACAAAGAAAAGTTACAAAGTCACTTCCTGTATGCGACGGGTACAACCGGTAATATGCTTAGCAAGGAAACTGGGCTAGCAATCAAGAGCATGATCAGTGGCCCAATGGGAGGCGACCAACAGATTGGTGCGCTTATTTCTGAAGGCAAACTGGATATGTTGATTTTCTTTTGGGATCCGCTCAATGCCGTTCCACATGACCCTGATGTAAAAGCCCTACTACGCATCGCTAGTGTATGGAACATCCCGGTCGCAACCAACCGCGCAACCGCGAACTTTTTGTTTGAGTCCAATCTATTGTCTCAGGAAGTCGACATCGAAATTCCTGATTACGAAGCATACTTAGCTGAACGTATCTAACTCATACCTAAATATGTGAGTTTGAAAGACTGAATCCCTGCATAGCAGGGATTTTTCTTATCTGGCGCAGATTCTACTCGGCACTCTCTCCAGCCTGTTGCACGACAAACGAAGTCGTCGGTTCGACCTTATTGATAAGTGCCTCTACCTGAAGAATCGCATCTAAAGAAGTGCTGTTTTTACGGTAACTGATATACAGTGGACGAGACCATTCATCAACCCCCTCCACTCTAAATAGCTGTCCAGATTCAATGAACGGTTCCACAAGCGACGCTGGGAGATAAGCACAACCTCCCTTCTCCAAAACAAAATCCAACGCAATACGACCCGTTGAGGTACGTAGATAAGGAGCTGGAATATTAGGGTGTCGATCGGCATGTTCAAACGCAAACTGCGTTCCCCAATCTACGTAGACATATTTACTGTTGAACGCAGATTCAATATTACTTGGTTCTGTTGATACCAGCACCAAGGGCAATTCGGAAATTTGATGACTCTTGAACTCTTCAACCTTAAATGGATCAAAAGAAAAAGCCACATCTAATGTGCGCTCAAGCAATTTGCGGTTTAGTTGCTCGCGACCTAATGATTCAGCGACAAAGCCGTAACCTGTTAATGAATCCGTCACAACACTCAGACCATTTTGCAAATAAGCATCCCAGATATTGGGAGTACCGCCGAGTGTTAGTTGCAGTGCTTTATTGCTCTCAAGGGATAAATCAAAGGTCGCTTGCTTAAGCGTCGAGACCATCACCTCTGCATACCCCACCAACCTTTGGCCTGCTGAGGTCAATTGAATATTATTACGATGGCGGGTAAACAACCGCGTATCAAAGTATTCTTCAAGCTGTTTGATACGTGCACTCACCGCCGCCTGCGTGATGTAGAGGTTTTCGGATGCGCGACCAAAGTGTTTCTCCTTAGCGACTTCAAGGAAGGTTTGGAATACTTTTACGTCCATAATGTGACTCTTAAGATATTTCTAATAGATTGAGCTAACGTTCTGGTTAGCCACGTATTCTTACACAATTAAGCTTAGTTAAGCATAAAGAAAATTTGTGCATTCGACAAAAACAATTCGTTTTCTTTCTTGTTCATTTCCAACTATTTTCAGCATCGAACCAACACGGGATTCTAAGGCTTCTCGGCATCTTTGTATGGCAAAAGCCCCAAGAATACCCTTGCTTTACTACCTATTTGCTTTGAGGTCTCTATGACTGAAACTCAATTTCGCCACGGCAAGAAACGTTTTTATGATGCAGTAAAGTTCCCACGCGGATTCGCGAAATCGGGTGACTTTACACTGATTGAAGAAGACATCTTGGTGACTTACGGAGAAACCATGTTAGCGCTTGAGCGCGGTGACATTACCCCGGAAAACGCCGAAGAAAAACACTTCACAAAAGTGATCGTTAACCCTAGCAAAGCGAAATCCAAACTGGAACACACCTGGCTTAAATACGTTCGCTTGGCGCGCGGAAGACGAGCTTTCCATACGTTGAATAGTAAATCGAAGTTTCATGAAACTTCGAAAGACTATGATTACGACATGGAAAACGACGACGTTTTAGAGCCGGCATAAGTGTTGTGATCTTTCCTCCTAAACGCAAAAGTAGAGCCTAGTGCTCTGCTTTTTTTGCGTCCACTTTCTCCAATCCCTTTTTGTCCACTTCTCAATACCGCATTCTAATAGTTAAAACTGTCCGTCACTCTTACCAATATACGAACAAAACAAAGCCGCCCTAAGGCGGCTTAGAAAGCAGATTTATTTGTCTGACTGTTTAATCAATCAGAAACGCTCGGCTTGGATCAACATAAACTTTGTCAATCATAGCTTCACGCCCCAACAGCATCATATAAGACATGTCTTGGCGATTGCTTAGCGTGATCTCAATTGGCCACTCTCTGTCACCTAGTCTGAACAAGGTTTGGATTACGCAGCGCTGTTCTGAATCACCGTTGGATGATTTGATTCTTCTTGAGTCATAAATTAGCGATTCACAATGTACTATCTCATCCAAATGATAGATATCTGGATGCAGGTCATATTGCACGTATAAACGACCATCTCGTTTCACACGCTGTAAGTTGTCAACGTGAAGCGAAGAGGTTTTTGCACCTGTATCAATGCGAACTTCTAAATCAAAAATACCCAACTCAGGAAGCTACAAACTTCCAAGTTGCCAATAATCATTCTGTCGTTATATGTGTTTGGCATAGTGTTACATGCTCGGTTCTACTGGAACAATCGACTCTTGCATGATTTCGATGTGTTCAAATACCTCTTCTGCGTTATCTCCAAAATACGCAATGTGATACATAGCTTCCCCTTCTTGAACTAGAGGAATGTTTTGCTTGCCGATTATAATACCGGTACGGTTTGACGTAACCTGGCCGATGTTGTTACCTAGCGGGCCGTTGATGTCGGCTAGGATCTCTCCTTTCTCGACCATAGAGCCTAACTGAACGTATTCCTTAACGAATCCACTCGCGTCAGCACGAGTCCAGTCACTGCGGTTAGCAATAAACGGTTCCGTTTTTGACTTAGATACTCGTTTGCGAATCATACCGAGTGCTTTCAGTACGCGAAGAACGCCCTTAACACCTGTCTGGATTGACAGCTCGTCAAAACGCAGCGCTTCACCTGCTTCATACAGCAATACGCGCGCACCGTGATTTACTGCCGCTTCACGGAGCGAGCCATCTCGAATGTTCGCATTAAGCAAAACTGGCACCGCAAACGCCTCTGCGAGACGCTTTGTCTCCTCATCTTCTAAGTTTGCTCTAATTTGAGGCAAGTTAGAACGATGAATAGCGCCTGTGTGCAGGTCGATACCATAGTCACAATGAGAAACAATGCTCTCTAGAAAAGTGTGCGCTAAGCGTCCAGCAAGCGACCCTTTCTTTGAGCCAGGAAAACAACGGTTTAGATCTCGGCGATCCGGCATATAACGACTCTGGTTGAGTACGCCATACACATTGACCATAGGCACGTAAATCAAGGTTCCGCATTGCAGCTTTAAATTTTCAGCAATTAGGCGACTAATAATCTCAATGCCATTTAACTCATCCCCGTGGACAGCGGCGCTCACAAACACCACTGGCCCCTCTTTCTTTGCTCGTATGACTTGAACAGGGATACTGACTTCCGCGTCCGTGTATAACTTCGCAACTGGGATATCGATTTCTTTACGCTCACCAGGGCGTATTTCTACGCCCGCTATGACAAGCTCTTTAGCCATTTTTAACCACGTCCTTTCGTTTTGTTGTTGTTTGGCTTGGCGTTTTTCTCGATAAATTCGTAAATAAGGCCCGCCACATCTTTACTTGTCGCGTTCTCAATTCCCTCTAGGCCTGGTGATGAGTTTACTTCCATAACCACTGGACCATTTTTCGACTGAAGGATATCAACCCCGCACAAGTTCAACCCCATCGCCTTGGCAGCCGCTACTGCTGTTGCACGCTCTTCTTTAGTGAGCTTGATTAGCTGTGCAGTACCACCACGATGTAGATTTGAACGGAATTCACCTTCGGCAGCTTGTCGCTTCATTGCAGCAATTACTTTTCCACCGACAACAAAACAACGAATATCAGCGCCGTTAGCTTCTTCGATAAACTCTTGAACCAAAATGTTGGCTTTTAGACCCATGAAAGCTTCGATAACACTTTCTGCTGCTTTTTGTGTCTCTGCGAGTACCACACCGATGCCCTGAGTACCCTCAAGTAGCTTGATAACCAGTGGCGCACCGCCAACGTTTTTAATCAAATCTGGAATGTCGTCTGGCTTGCTTGCAAAACCAGTGCGAGGTAGACCGATGCCTTTTCTTGATAGCAACTGCAATGAACGCAGCTTGTCACGTGAACGGCTAATCGCTACTGACTCGTTAACACAGAAAGTGCCCATCATTTCAAACTGACGAACCACTGCGGTTCCGTAGAAAGTAATAGATGAACCAATTCGTGGAATCACCGCATCGTATTGAGGCAACTCCTCACCCATATAACGGACTTTAGAGTTACTACTTGTAATATCCATATAGCAATGCAGGGTATCAATGATATCCACTTGATGTCCCCTCGCTTCCCCTGCTTCTTTTAGGCGACGAGTTGAGTACAAGTTTTCGTTGCGAGATAGAATCGCAATGCGCATGGCAGTATCCTCTTTTAGGTATATTGTTTTATGAGTGTGAAACGCCGGTTACGAACGACCGGAAAGAGCGTGCACCTTAAGAGTTTAGCAGCGAAAAATACAACGATAGTTTTAGTCGTCACGATAAGGAAAGTTTATTGTTGAATACGCAAATTTCACGCATAAAAAACCGACTTCGTCGGTTTTTGTTAATACTTTCATTCAGTTAAAGGATTTGTAAATAAAATGTATGAATGAAGATTATTTTGCAGCCATTTCTTTTTTAACCATTACAACCGCAGCTACTACGAAAGTAATGATGAGTGCTAACTCCATGGAGTCCCCTTGTGGTCAAAGACTAATTTTATTGGTTAAATTAAGTGCTGGAACCATTTTAGCAAATATTCAACAATATGATATTTTTTATTCAATAAATAAGGCGACTTGGATCAAAAAAAGGCGCTTTTAGCGCCTTTTGTTAAGTTTATGCGACAAACAACTAGATTACTCTGGATAACCAGTCGGATTCTGCGACTGCCAGCGCCATCCGTCTGCTGTCATATCGGATAATGTACGTGTCGCCTTCCAGCCAAGTTCTTTGTTCGCTTTACTAGGATCTGCCCAACATTCGGCGATATCACCAGGACGACGTTCAACCACTTTATAAGGAACTGGCTTACCAGAGGCTTCTTCAAACGCTTTAACCATTTGTAGTACGCTACTTCCGTTGCCCGTTCCTAAGTTGTAAACAGAGAGCGCTTCTTTGCCATTCAACGTTTTCAGAGCGGCGATGTGACCGTCAGCCAGATCCATTACGTGAATGTAATCACGAACGCCAGTGCCATCTGGTGTTGGATAGTCGTCACCAAAAACTGATAGACATTCACGTCTACCCACAGCAACTTGAGACACAAATGGCATAAGGTTATTTGGGATCCCCTGTGGATCTTCTCCCATTTCACCTGAAGGATGAGAACCTACTGGGTTAAAGTAACGCAGCAAAGTAATGGTCCAATCTGGATTGGCTTTGTGGAAATCCGTCAGACATTCTTCAACCATGAGTTACTACGCCCATACGGGTTAGTTGCACTAGTTGGAAATGATTCAGTGATTGGCACTGACGCAGGGTCGCCATAAACCGTTGCAGATGAACTGAAGACAATGTGCTTAACGCCCGCTTCACGCATCGCATCGGCTAGCACCAAGGTTCCGTTAACATTGTTATCATAGTATTCAAGCGGCTTTTCAACAGACTCACCTACCGCTTTTAGGCCGGCAAAGTGAATCACTGCATCTACATTATGATTCGTCATCACATCAACCAAAGCTTGCTTGTCGCGTACATCACCTTTTACAAACACTGGGCGGTTACTTGTGATTTTCTCTATGCGATCAATCACCGCGGATTTTGCGTTGTAAAGATTATCAAAGATAATTGGTGTCATACCTGCTTCAATAAGCTGCACACATGTGTGACTTCCAATGTAGCCTGCGCCACCTGTTACTAGTACGTTCATCATAAATTCCTTGTATTTCTCTACAGCGATTATATGCAATCGGAGCAGATTTGCGACCCTTTATTTTGTCTTATCTTTATAAACCAATGGATTAACGTACGTTTAATAGGCAACGGCTAGCGATTCTGGGTAGCCTCGCTCACGAGCAATCTGCTTTGCGGTCAACTCTATCTCTGAAGGCTCTAACACATGAGAACTGCTAATGTTAACGTGTTGATCGACAAACCAACGATTCATAATCTTTTTCGCAGCAAGCAAAGCAGATGAAGCTTTAACTATTTCTAGGCGAGCATAACGTTCACCATCAAAGCTAACATCAGCAGAACGAAGACTTGGCTCTAAGCCAGGTATTTGCTGAGCACCATACAGGGGTTTTCCTGCGGGTACTGCTGATTCAAAATCTGGTACATACTGAGCAAGGTGCTGAATAGCACTTTTTGAACGGGTGGTTTGCACCTGCTCTGGCCAGCCATTATCAATTTTATCGACTAGGTGTTCTGGAAGCTGTGGCTGTGACGTAGTACCACCTGATTTCACTAAACCGTTATCAAATAGCGTGATCGACTTGGTCATTCCGTGCAGTTGAAAATAGCCACCAGGGTACGGCGTTAACTGTGCCATACCCTGCGGCGTACCGCGCTGACCGTGAAAAATCACTTCTGGCCATTTTTCATGCTGGTGTTTTGCCCATTTGGTAACGTACGCGGCTTTAAACTCTACGAGTCTTTGGCGTGGTTTGTTTAGCTTATCGTCAATGGTGCCGGTACGAAATCCACAAGCGTTAATAACAAAATCGAACGACTCTGTTAGCCCTGACGCTAGCTTTAGTTCATACCCATGCTCATTCTCCCTAATCTGCTCTATCTTTGCATCAGTGCGGATATGCAGGTTAGCAATTTGCTCAGACCACAGTTCAACAGATGAGGCAACACGGAACAAACTAAGGCCATACTCTTGAACAACATAGACCGGGAATTTGAGCTTATCTAGGTCGGTGTGTTTAGCGAAAGGGATTAGCCACTCTTCTAATGATTGTGGCGCTTCTGGTGTATGCCGCTTGGACAAGGTATCCAAAGTTTGGCGGTCGAACTCATAGAAGTAGTCAGCAGGGTTGCCTAACACTTGGTTCTCGCTGTCCAACTCTACTAACTTTCGATAGGCATCACGAAGTACATTTAAACGAGGAAGCAAAGCGCCTGGCTTACCTTCATCACCTTGAGGAACCGCTATAACAGTTGGACGCACATTAACAACCGAAGGAAAAAAGCGTACAAACTCTATTGATTGCTGAAGTAGTTCAAGACAATGTTGCTCAGAGATTTCACGATACAAATTGCCACCAGCATGAAGGTGACAAATCGGTGGCCCGCTAACAAGACGCTGATTTTTTTCATATACGGTCACGTCGATACCTTGCTTAGCAAGGTACAAAGCCACCGTTGATCCTGCTACGCCTCCGCCTATTATGGCCACTCGTTGACTACTCTGCATCTGTGGGAATTCTTGACTCATTTCTAATAGATTGACGTGATGAAGATGCGACATTTTAGCCGCATCGAAAGATAAAAAAAATCCTATTTTTTGTGATGTTTTCTCTTGACAGTTAATCGGTGAATAAGTTTTCTGACAGCTTGATGACAATCAGATTACCCGCCATCACCGACCAATCAAAGGCTAACGATTTTTGTCGCTTAGGATACTCTTGAGTTATCCAAAACTTTATCCACCGTTTTTGTGGATAACTTAACAAAAACGGTGGCTAAGTATTAAGCAAACTGCTTTTGAGATGTAGTAAGCATCTGTCTTATCAATGAAAAAAGAACCAGTGCTAACGTCGCGAAAGCGATTGCGGGAACCATTATCCACGTGGATAAATGCCAACTCCATGGTAAATCAAACCCAATTGTCATGATCGAACCCACGACTAACTCAGCGCCAAAAGTGGCAACAATACCCGCTGTAATCGCCATGATCCCATATTCGGCCCAAATGGTACGAACGATCCTTTTACGGCTCGCCCCTAAGGTTCGGTATAGACGTATTTCCGCTTGACGCTGAGATAAGCTCAATCTTAACAAGGTAAAGATTAGTAATACCCCTGAAAGTACACCTAATGCCGCCAAAACTGTTATCGACCATACAATTTGGCTGAGCAGCCCTTGTATCTTTTCACCCATCAAACGTATGTCCATTAAACTCACCGTAGGATGGTTTCGTGACAAGGTGGCAATCAGATCATTATCTTTGTCTTGAAGCCTAAAGCTGACTAACCACGCACTTGGTATGTTTGCCAGCACATCTGGAGTAAAGATGAAGTAAAAGTTAGGCTTCATGTCCCTCCATTCAACAAATCGAATTGAGTTGATGGCTGCTGTTACCTCTTGGCCATTAATGGTAAAGCCAAGTTCATCACCAATCTTAAGACCAAGATTTTCCGCCACTTCTTTTTCTACTGAGACGCCACCAGTCTGCGTCCATTGGCCAGTAAGAACCTCGTTGTAGTCAGGAAGCGTATCGGCGTAGGTAAAATTGAGCTCTCGACTTAGCGCATCTTCCTCATCAATACCCTTTTTCTGTCTGGTTTGCGCATCTTCACCATTTATAAGCGTCAAGCGCCCTCGGGAGATGGGAAACGCTTGAGAACGGTCGATGTTGTTCCCATCTAGAGCGCTCAAATAGGCATCTTTTTCATAATCAGCGATATTGAGCGCAAACGCGTTCGGAGCATCAGCTGGAAGCGTTCTTTGCCAGTCACTGAGTAGATCATTTCTCACCAGCCAAATTGTCGTAAGCAACATCAGTGAGAGCCGAGTGCCCCGTATTGCAATCCCGTATGACGCTTACTTCGATTTATACGGCTAACCGCTAGTTTCATCGAAATTGGCAAAGATAGACGACTTAAGAGCAACGTAAACAGAACACTAATAGCGGCAAGAACGACAAACAAACCGACAATACCCGCCAGTACAATCCACACGAGATTATTGTCACGATACGCAATGAGTAGCGGAATAACCGGGACTAAGACCAATGAATAGATCCAGCCGCCACGCTTCTCGTCAGCACTTTGCAAGACTTCTACAGATGATACAGAAATCAGCTTATAAAGCGGAATGCCCAGAGCAGGAACGCCAATTAGTAAGCTCGATACGATTGCAATAACGGCTGGCTTAAACCCGTAGGTTGGAAGTGGATCTGGCAGTAAATCGGTAAGAGGCACGCGAAGAAGCGTCTCTAAACCCATCCCTAGCAGTAGACCCGCAACAACCGACATACTCACAAGCAGCAGGGTTTGGATTGAAAGCCAACGTACTAACCAATGTTTACTAGCACCAAGGCTTTTGAGCATCGCGACCGTTTGTCTTCTACTTTGCACGTAATTCTGACAGGTCAGTACAAGCGTCGTTGCTGCCATGATGATGATGATCGCAACAGTGAGAGACAGGTATTGTGTTGTCCTGTCAAAGATATCATTGGTTCGACTACCTGATGATTGGTCACGCCATCGGTCACTTGGGGTGAGTTCTATTTGCTGCTTGAGTGCGTCAATTTTTTCTTCGTCCCCTACTAAATACGCACGAAACTGCACTCGGCTACCAAGCTGTACTGCACCTGTTTCATCCACGGAGCTCTGGTGAATATAGGCGGTTGGCATCTGCTGAAACGGGTTAAAACTGATGCCAGGTTCTTCTAAAATAACACCACTCACAGCAAGTTCAGCGTCACCAATAGTGACAACGTCACCACCAGAAACATTCAACTGCTTGGCTATTCGGCTATCAAGCCACAATTCCCCTTCTTTGACTTGGTTTTGTGTACCTTGATCGGAGCCTAAAGTTAATGTCCCGCGAAGTGGAAACTTTGAATCCACGGCTTTTACCGTTATCAATTGCATACCGCTATCACTAAACGACATAGTCGCGAAACGTGTATACCACGACGTTCCCAGCCCTGACCCTACGATAAATTCAGTGTTTTTCTCGGTAATCGGATTTGCTGAAATGTATATAGAGTCAGCTGTTAGTGCATCTTTTCCTTGTTTGACAATGACCTGTTCCATTCGCTCAGCAAGTGCCGCTAATCCGAAAATACAGGCGATTATCAGAGTCAAGGAAATAGCGATAGGCCAAAGTTGTCCTTGCCTAATTTCGTCAAAGCTCCACTTCACCAGACGATTGTTTAAATTGGCACTCGTGCTCTTGTGTTCGGAACTGGTTTTAGTAGAACTGGTTTGCTGTTGTGACATTCGCTACTCCTGCTCAAGCCGACCCGCATTCATGTGAAAAATGCGATCGCAACGTTTAGCTAGCGATAGGTCGTGAGTGACGAGCACGAGCGTTGTGCCATGCTGCTGGTTGAGATCAAACAATAACTCGACAATTTTGTGTGCCGTATTCTGATCCAAGTTACCCGTTGGTTCGTCTGCAAAGAGTATCTTAGGCTAGTCATAAAGGCACGCGCAATGGCGACTCGTTGCTGCTCACCACCAGATAGCTGTGATGGCAAGTGGTCAATACGATGCCCAAGCCCTACCGACTCGAGAAGTTGACGTGCTTTCGCTTCGTCCTCTTGCTCACCTTTTAACAGGCAGGGCAAAGTCACGTTGCCAAGTGCAGATAAGCTTGGGATTAATAAAAAACTCTGAAACACAAAGCCGAGGTGCTCACTACGAATACTGGCTCTATCTTCATCACTCATCTGAGAAATAGGATTTGAAAGTAATTGGATATTGCCCGTGCTTGGGACGTCCAAGCCAGCCAGTAACGTCATTAGCGTGGACTTTCCTGCCCCTGACGTGCCAACAATAGCAATAGACTCTCCTTCTTGAATCGACAGATTCACATCCTCGAGGATTGTTAAATGCTCCGTTTTCGTAGACACTACTTTGGACACTGATTCAGCTTTGATTATGGAAGAACTCATGATTCGGCAACTTTCCTCTTTGATTATTATTTTTGTTTCCTTGGCCTCTTTTCACGCAAAGGCGGCGTCTATTCTTATACTCGGCGACAGTCTGAGTGCTGGCTACAACATGTCAGCAGACCTCAGTTGGCCAACTATGCTCTCTAAGCACCTGTCTGACGATGATACCGAGTACAGCATCATTAATGGCAGCGTATCAGGCGATACAACGGGTAACGGTCTAGCAAAACTACCCGGCTTGTTGAGCGAACATCAACCCGATTATGTGCTTATTGAGCTTGGCGCAAATGATGGATTACGTGGTTTCCAACCGCCCATCATTGAGCGTAACCTATCAACATTAATCACCCAAAGCCAAGAGGCCGGCGCTAGTGTATTCTTGATGCAAATTCGCGTACCGCCGAACTACGGTAAGCGTTACAGCGCCATGTTCGAAAACATCTACCCGAAGTTGGCTTCAGAGCACGGCATCCCCTCATCCCATTCTTCCTTGAAGAAGTGATTATCAAGCCTGAATGGATGATGAAAGACGGGCTGCACCCTAAACCAGATGCTCAACCCTTCATCGCACAATTTGTCGCTGAAGCACTCAAGCCCCACCTTTAATCTGTTAGTTGGCGATTTTAGCAACATTGTTGCTGAGTAAATACGCTCAGAATCGCCAATTTGATGCCCTAGCTCAATATAATTTACAACACTTTACGCTATCTTGAGTTTTATCATCGTCTTAGATAGGTTGTATACAGTGATAGTTGAACCAGTTATCAGCGGTGTTGTCGCAAAGACCTCTCACCCAGAAGGGTGCAAAAAGGCAGTCGATGACCAAATCGCTTACGTGAAATCGGCTAGCCCGATCAAAAATGGTCCCAAACGCGTGCTTATTTTGGGCGCGTCATCTGGATTTGGCTTGGCGGCACGCATAGCCCTCACATTTGGTGGTGCAGACGCCGATACCATTGGTGTATCTTTTGAACGTGGTCCATCTGAAAAAGGGATTGGTACCGCTGGTTGGTACAACAACATCTACTTCAAACAACGGGCTCAGCAAGCAGATCGACGCGCAATCAATATCGTTGGTGATGCTTTCTCTCAAGATGTACGTGAACAAGTCATTGAAGCTATCGAGACCTACTTTGAAGGTGAAGTTGACCTCGTCATCTACAGTCTGGCTACTGGTGTAAGACCAAAACCAAACGGGGAATTCTGGCGCTCTGCTATCAAACCAATTGGTGAAGCAGTTTCGGGCTCAACCATTAACCTTGAAACACAAGCGTGGGAAGATACGCTCCTTGAGCCTGCCTCAGATGAAGAAATTGAAGGCACTCTAAAAGTCATGGGTGGTGAAGACTGGGAAAGCTGGATTGACACCCTAGTCAACTCTGATTCCGTCGCCAATGGTTTCAAAACGGTCGCTTTGTCTTATGTTGGTCCTGAGATCACTCACCCAATTTACCTGGACGGTACGTTAGGACGTGCTAAGGTCGACTTACATCAAACGAGTCATGCGCTCAATCTTGAACTGTCTAATTTCGACGGCAACGCCTATGCTGCGGTCTGTAAAGCACTCGTCACCAAAGCCAGTGTGTTTATCCCCGGCTTGTCGCCATACCTACTCGCGCTATACAAAACCATGAAAGAGCAAGGTACGCACGAAGAGTGTATCGAGCAGATGCAACGCTTGTTTGCAACAAAGCTCTACGGACAAGAAAAGGTTCCTCTTGACGGTGAACGTTTGATCCGCATGGACGACTGGGAACTTACTCCGGAAGTCCAAGATAAAGTTAAGCAGCGCCTATCTGAAATGAATCAAGACAACTTCAAGCAGATTGGCGATTTTGAAGGCTTCCAGCGTTCGTTCTTAAACCTGAATGGTTTTGGGTTTGATGGTATTGATTACAGCCAACCACAAGACGTCGAAGCTTTGAAACGATTAAAACCATAACAATCATTGCGGCAGAAGCTCCCTCGGACTTCTGCCGCTTCCTTCCACTAGACTGCGTTGTCTCTCAACTTTGAGACTGCAGCCATTCTTATCGCTATTCATCTGTCTCAACTCATATTTTCCCAACCGTCTAGTATTCAACACTTATACTATAGAGACTGAATCTTTTGCTTTGTTCGTAGTGACGAAGCGTTTCCACAGGATGTGGTCAACATTGATGAAAAAAGATAAGCGCTCAGTTTTACGTAAACTGACCTCAAGTGAGCGACAAAGGATCTTTGATCTCGTTGAGATGTCGGAGTCCTCATCTAATGTAAAGTCCGTTTGGGGCTGGTGCGCGATTGAAGGCAATCAATTAGAACTACTGTACATCAACAGCAATACAGCTCCCAAGCCACACTCGGTGTCGTTCAACAACCTGTCTGAACCAGCATTAAAGGAAGCGCTAGCAAAACTCCTTACTCCCATTAAAGCCGCTTACTTTCGCTGTTTGTATCTGTCATCGACATCGAAACACCCTACAGGCTTAGCCTTTGTCCTCTCGGTAAGTTCAAGCAAGTGCGAACAACAGTTAAACCGACTGAGTTATGAGATATCATCTTGGATGACTCGTAAGGAAATGGCTAAATCCATAAAACGCGTGCGACAACAGTACCAACAAAAACTACTGAATAACCAAATCGACATTGACTCATTAACCTACAATAACCACCAACTCGAAAAGCGCATGCTTTACCATCTAAGTCATGACTCAGCAACAGGCATGCTAAATCGAAACGGTCTTGAAAGTGCACTAATCACTTCTTTAAACAGTGTCCCAATTGTTAACGGTGACGCTTTTATTAGTGTCATATTCGTTCAGTTTACAAACGGTGAGCGAGTTCAGGCAAGAATCGGTTGTGACGGCCTCGACGACCTTCTTAAGGATTTTGAGAAAAAAGTCACTGACGTGACTGAGCAGATACAACACATAGCAAGGATATCAACGACGGAACTTGCGCTAACTACTGTCGTTCCAGCTATGAATGAACAGTACCTCCCTACTTTGTGTAAAAAGATCGCTACTATTGCCAAGCAAGGATTTATATTTGAAGACAGCGAAGTTCATCTTCATTCCTACATGGGTGTCGCAAACTCTTTTCACACTCAAAATGAAAGTCAACTAATCA
Source organism: Vibrio maritimus (assembly GCA_000755425.1). GTDB lineage: Bacteria > Pseudomonadota > Gammaproteobacteria > Enterobacterales > Vibrionaceae > Vibrio > Vibrio maritimus_A. The sequence goes on along the minus strand of BBMT01000003.1, from coordinate 483,064 downwards.
ACAACGCTTTTCACGCCGCCCTCGCATGTAAGGAGTCTGGTGAATTAATTACCTTTTTCACTCAAGCCGATCAACAAGACCAAAAAGCATTCAACCAACTTGAACACTATTTACTGCAAGCAGTCCGAAACGATGATCTAATTTTGTACTTTCAACCCAAGGTTGATATTAAGACCCAAAAATGGATTGGCGCGGAAGTCCTTTTACGATGGAAACACCCGGTACTTGGGGAGATGTCTAACGAGGCACTGATCCACATGGCCGAACAAAATGGTCTTATAATTGAAGTGGGTTATTTTGTACTGAGCAACGCTATGGATCGCGCCTCAGAGTGGATAGAATTTGCACCTGATTTTTGTCTATCGATCAATGTATCTGCGAAACAGATTTGTCTACCTGCGTTTTCCAACAAAGTCATGGCGCTACTAGAGCAGTATGAACTGCCCGCTCACAACCTTGAGTTAGAGCTCACTGAAAGCTGTCTGGTTTCTAATTTTGATATAGCCAAAGCGAACATTAACGCTCTAGAAGCTCTTGGCGTTAAGTTCGCGCTGGATGATTTTGGAACTGGCTACGCTTCCTTTAACTACCTCAAGAAACTTCCATTCAGCGCTCTGAAAATTGACAAAGAGTTTCTTTCTAACATTATTGACAATTCCCAAGACAAATCGATTTTTCGTTCTATCACCAACATCGCGAAAAAACTGAATAAGCAAGTCGTTGTAGAGGGCGTCGAGACACAGGCGCAGCACCTGTTTATCACTAACGAGCATTGTGATGTGGGACAAGGCTTCTATTATGCGAAACCGATGCCTCGTGATATTTTTGAAAGTGAGCTTCAAAAACAATACCCGCTCCCAGACAAGTTCATCATTCGGTGAAACTTAATTGTAGTTGATCAATATAGTCCATCATGCAAGTAGGATTATTCAAGCAAACCCTTTACCCGCGATGGTTCGCCTCCTATAATCGCGCACCAACCTTTTGAAATTCGAGACATTCGACATGGATCTACTAATAGCCAAACTTAAAAAGATCGAAAAGCAAAATTATCGTGCTTACCAACAAATTAAAGGTAGCTACGATTTCACTGATTTTGAGTTTCACATCGATCACGTACAGTCTGATCCATACGCTGCGGCCTCTAGGGTTCGCGCTTTTCGTCGCTGGGCACCAACAGGCCTGGAGTGGTTAAAAGAGCAGTCTCCCGCTTACCAGATTGCTGCACGTGACTATCTTGCTAGGCAATTTGCTTTATTTGCTAAGCAAGAGAATAGCGTCTCGATTTCAACAACCGGTCAAACCGTACTGGACTCAACGGCTGTTGTATTTAATGATGAAGGGATTGAGCTTCGCTTCCGAATTAATTTGCCGGCTGAAGGTCGCAGCATTTTGGCGAAGAAAGCCATCAACATCATGACTTTCCATTTACCTAAATACATTCGTAAAGCCACGATTGATCGCGAACTGGACATCACTGCTTTGAAACATCACTGTGAAGTGATTGAAGACCAAGTTATGTTACGAGAACAGCTTAAAGCCAAAAACCTAGTCGCTTTTGTTGCTAACGGTAGTGTTCTCCCTCGCCTTGCCGGTAACTGCGACCTACCAATGAAAGATGCCGTCCCATTCAGCTCTCCGGAGTCTCTAGAGGTAACATTGACACGCCCTAATCATGGCGACATCAAAGGTATGGGCGTACCTGCAGGTGTTACTCTTATTGTTGGTGGTGGCTTCCACGGCAAATCCACACTTCTGAACGCGCTAGAGAAAGCGATTTACGATCATATCCCGGGTGACGGTCGCGAAGGTGTGGTGACTCTCAATGACGCTTGTAAAATCAAGGCAGAAGATGGTCGTTCAATTCACAACCTAAACTTAAGCAACTACATTAATCACCTACCATTTGGTAAACAGACAACTGACTTTAGTACTCAGGATGCTTCAGGCTCTACTTCACAAGCGGCTTGGCTTCAAGAGTCAATTGAGTCCGGCGCTACAGCAATCATGATCGATGAGGACACCTCAGCAACAAACTTCATGATCCGTGATGAGCGGATGCAAGCGTTGGTATCAAAAGGCGATGAGCTATCACCCCATTTGTCGATCGCGTTGGTCAGCTTCGTGATGAACTCGATATCTCAACCATTATAGTTATGGGCGGTTCAGGTGACTATTTGGACGTGGCTGACACTGTGATTCAAATGCACGACTATCAAGCAATTGATGTGACTGAGAAAGCACGTGAAGTCATCAAACTTCACCCAACTGAACGCCAAAACGAGTATGAGAAGTCGATTGAACTGATCCCGCCTCGCCATGTGGATTGTACTCACCTACAGAAGTTACTCATCGACGGTAAGTATCGCGTTTCTGGCAAAGGTGGCAGTAACCTTAGATTTGGCAAAGAGCACATTGATGTTCAAGCACTAGAACAATTAGAGTCGAACTCAGAGCTCAACGCAATTGGCTGGACTTTGTTCCAGTTTGCGCAAAGTCCAGGCTGGTCAATGCATCCACCAAAAGATATTGCGACACTGCTGGAGGGAAATTGGAGTGCGACGATGCCAAACTCGGGCGACCTTGCTAAGCCACGCGTTGTTGATGTGCTCGCGACCCTTAACCGTCTTCGAGCTGGAAAAATGAGACAGCCTCGTTAAAACGAGAAAGGCAAACAACAAACGTAAGCACCATAGAAAAACCAAGCAAAGCGTGGTCACTACTCTTTGAGCAATGACCACGCTTCACAATAAATCCGAAACTTTTCTGTATCCCCACCGGATCGGTCTGGATGCCATTTCAAGGCTAACCTACGCCAAGCATGGCGTATCTCCTTTTGTGTTGCTGACTCATCTAGCTCAAAGCAAGCCAAAGCCTGTTTTTGTGACATTGTCACCTCACCTACACCAACATGTTGCTTGTAACGAGTCCAGAAGTCTTCAAGTAGCCGTTTTACTTCTCGGCTGTCAGCCTCGTAATGTGACCAATCGAGATAGTAATCACGCAATGGGTCTTCATTGGTAACGTTGTGTTGGGCGGGATTGTATGGCATTAAAAGAATGTTCATCGCTTCGACTTGCAGCCATTTTTCAGGCAACAATATCGCCTGAAGCTGATAGAGCGCATTCATAAGTAAGAAATTTCGTTTGAACAGATCTTTCTCTGCACTGTCATCAAGAATTGGGATGAGTTTCTTTTTCAGCCAGCACAGCAAACAGTTTATGGATTTGAATGCTATCGGCCTGCTGCTCTACTACGTTCAGTACAGACCATAGCAATGGATTCTCGGCTTGACGCTGAACGTATATTTGATGAGATGTAAATTCCGTCAAGCCGCACTCCCTGTCTAAACGGCGATACTTCTATCTCTATGGTAGCACTACATCGCAAAGAACAGGAAATGGCAAAACACGCAAAGTGCTATGCCGATTCCGAAAATCCATGTTAACTGAAACGATCGTTAGCTCTTCAGTTGCATCGCATTGTAAGTCTCAGTTTTCACACCGGATTGGCGCTTCTTCATAAGTACTTCAATTGATTTTGCGCTATTAGTGACCTTGTAACGAATAGTTTGATTTAAGTAGGCATCATTTCTGCGACCTTCTCTCGCTTCAAGTTTCATTGTCTTACTGCTGCGGCTAACCTCACAACGGTATTCCCAATCACCATCAAAGTCTTTCAGTGACAGCAATACACGCTTTCCCGAACCCGCTTGTGTCTTGATGCCTCGTGGTTTCTTGTCCAGTGCCAACGACAGTCCTGCAGTACAAATCTGTTCGTTAGTCATATTCGCCGCCATAGTCGGTGCAGATACTACCAACGATAAACCAAGTAACATCCAATTATTAAGTTTCATTTGCCTTCCCCCTATACAGTATGCCGCACATTAAAACATGCCATACGGTAAATGACAAATAAAAAAGCCTTCACCGAAGTAAAAGGCTTAAAATCAAAGGGGGTTACTTACGCTTTACGACGCGCTTCAACAGCATCCGCTAGCTCGCGTAACACTTGTTCAGTGTCTTCCCAACCGATACAAGCATCTGTAATTGATTGGCCGTAAGTTGGTGCAACACCATCAACCAAGTCTTGACGCCCTTCAACAAGGTGCGACTCGATCATGACACCAAAGATAGCGTCTTCACCATTCGCCATTTGCTCAGCAACATCTGTCGACACGACTTTCTGACGTTGGAACTGTTTTGAACTGTTAGCGTGACTGAAGTCGATCATAACTTTCGCTGGCAGACCGTTAGTAGTCAGCTCATCTTTAATCGCTTTAACATGTGCTGCACTGTAGTTTGGCTCTTTACCACCACGTAAAATGATGTGGCAATCTGGATTACCTGCAGTTTCAATAATCGCAGAGTGACCATATTTAGTTACCGACAAGAAGTGGTGAGAAGCACTTGCAGAGCGAATTGCGTCTGAAGCAATTTTGATGTTACCGTCAGTACCATTTTTGAAGCCAACTGGGCATGAGATACCAGACGCTAGCTCACGGTGTACCTGAGATTCCGTCGTACGTGCACCAATCGCACCCCAACTAATAAGATCTGCTACATATTGTGGCGTGATCATATCGAGGAATTCACTGGCTGTCGGCATGCCCATGTCCGTGAGATCAAGAAGAAGCTTACGACCCATGCGTAGGCCATCATTGATTTTAAACGTATCGTTTAGGTACGGGTCGTTGATTAGACCTTTCCAACCAACTGTCGTACGCGGCTTTTCAAAGTAAACTCGCATCACGATTTCTAGACGGTCACCAAGTTCATCACGAAGGACTTTCAAACGCTTGCCGTATTCAACAGCAGCTTCAGGATCGTGAATTGAGCAAGGACCAACGATAACAAGTAGGCGATCATCTTCGCCTTCAAGGATGTTGTGAATCGCTTTACGTGCGTTAAAAGTGGTAGAAGAAGCGACTTCAGTCGCTGGAAACTTCTCTAACACAGCAACCGGTGGTAAAAGTTCTTTTACTTTATTAATTCTTACGTCATCAGTTTGGAACATCGCTTACTTCTTCCTATTCTTTGAATCTACATCTTATAAGCGCGACCGCCACAATCCATTATGTGATTTGTATCGCGCTCTTTCCTGTAACTTATCCGCTTACAGCAAGAAGTGCAATCACTAATTTTAAAAAAACGCAAATTTCCTAACCGTTTTTTCAAATTAACAGCATGTAACTTTAAGATACAGTTGGTTTTCTGTCCTTAAGGGTTGATTAACAAAGATAATCTGCTGAATTTTCGACCAAAGGCCTGTTTGGCCATACGATCAAGATCACTTAAAGTTACGCTCTCTGCTACAGATATTTGCGGTCAAATGCTGTTTCGAGAGACTACTGGCTCAAACTTAATCTGCAACTCGACTTAGCATATGAGCCACGGATGGCAAGTTTAAATGACTGAGCATCGAATCTGTCTATACTGTTTTTAGTAAATCCTGTTGCACTGCAACAGGCATGGATACTATTAGAAAAAGTTAAAGGAATTAACTATGGAATTTCGTACCTTATCAACAACAGTTGGCATGATATGCTTTTCACTTGGGATCAGCGGATGTGAAAGCACTATAGAATTTGGCGAAGCCGCAGAACCCAAGACAAACGATCGGAATGAAGTTAACGAACCAGCAAACATCGGACCAAACAATGCTTACTTTACCTATGAAGTGATTACAAAGCCCTCGAAAGATTCGGACTTACTGATCAATACCGATAAAGGCTCAGGCTCTCCTTTCTCTGATTTAAAAGAAACCTATGCATTAATTCTGTATCCCAATATACCAAGTAAAAAAACAAACCAAGAAGAACCCATCAACCTAAGTCAGGCTGTTGCCATCTTTCAAAAGAGTAAAACCACCGGTAAAACCGATACCGAAAGAAAGTACCTTTCACCGTTTATAACAGTCACAGAAACCTCAAATTACGTAACAAGAGTGAGCTACAAAGATGTCGATCATCAAATCGACTATGACACTCTCTTCAAGTCAGCAACACTCGGCGTACAACTTGCCAGTGGTAGCCCATGATAATAAACCCAGTCAACATGGATAATTATGAACAGATAACAAAGGTACTCGACAAAGGGCTCGATCAATGGCTTAAAACAAACGCGTCGTCAAAAACGACCATAGTCAAACCTTTGCTAACTTACGACAACGGTAAATTTACTACCAAAGAACTCTCTATACCTATCATCTACAAAAAACAAGGAGAGACTGACCAAACAATCGGACATGTGCACATAAGGCCTACTTTCTTAAAAACAGTATGGCTCTCTCCTGCCAAAGCATCTGACCTAACCGTCATTAAATATGAAGACATAAAGCACAAGAAACCGCTAAGCAACGAAATATACAACGGCGATAAAAGCTATGAAGCGCTTTTAGCGCTTAAAGGTAATGGAGAACTGTCAGTTGGAGACATCGAGCGCATCGGCAAAGATATAGATTGGACCAATCCCAGCATCGAGAGCATCAAAGATGCGAATGTTCAGTTAACAAATATTTGCGAAAAAACCCAAGAAATCCTCGAAGATGCTGGCCTCCATATATATGACCAGCATTTACTGTTAGCTCAGCGATTAGAACTATCCCCGCTATGGAAAAAGCGTATTACTTCCATTCCTGAAAACAATATTGGAAATGCAACACAGACCAAACAAGAAAGACTGGAGCAGGAAGAACTATACGTTAATCTATCGATTCGAAAGCATATAGACGTCTCTGAAAACTGTTTGAACTATGACATACTGGCTAAACAAGAGTACCCTGCCGTCTCAAAAGAAGCGGTGGATAACTTCCTGGAAGAAATAGATGACGCAGAAGTCAAACCAATAGCTTATTTTATTTCAAACATTGGTGATTCATTCAATAACCAAGATTCCACTAACACCTTAAAAAACAAAGATAGATACACCAACCTTTTACAGTTGCATCTTTCCCTTCCCGACAACAGCGAAGTTGCGTTTCATGACCACCGTCAGGTGCGCCCAGAATCTTGGGTGAGTGCCGAAGTCGATGAAACTATATCAAGCGAAGAACTGATGTCCCGTTTCTACGATATGCAGTTCTACTTGTACGGTTGTTACCTTCAACCAAAGTACCACAACAGAGACAGACAAATCGAACAGAATCTGTATGCGGTAAGAATGCTGTACTACACACGAAACAGTCAAATTGGATCCGTAATGTTTGATTATGATGATTCTAGCTCTAACCAATTACAGTCGGTTACGCTTGAGCCAATTCATGAAAATAGTATTAACTTGGCGCAAGTCAAAAAAGCAAATTTTGAAGCAAGCTCCTCTTGTTACAGGGGAACACTTAGCAAAATAGAAGAACAGCTTTTAAAGCAAGATCAAACTGCCTACGCCACAGTACCTTAGAGACCTGCCTTAGACGCTAAATCCAATCCCACAAGAGCTCAATAGAAATTGAGCCTCTTGTGGCTTTATTGAACCAGTTGAGTTTTACTGGACGCGGAAGGACTTTCTCAATCTTAACACTGAATGCGCTTCGTCACCTTTCACAACCATCACTTGCGACTACTATGATCAAACGTTACGATATTGACGCTATATCAAATTACTAGTTGGCTGCTGGTTCCACACTCCAACGTTGAACCTTAATCCTTTTTTATTCAAGTTTAAGGTTATACCGTGACTAACCCTTCTCCTATTGTTCTAGAACCAAAATACTATCTAAGCAACTTCATAACGTTACTCCGCGGTGTAGAGGGACTATATGGTGACTTATTGGCTGCACCAGAGCGAAGTTGGTTAGATCGCTTTTACTTGCTGGAGGAAGATGAACAGTGTTTGTTGATCCGAATGATGACTCGCAAAGGGGAATGGTTTCGAAGCGATAAACTGATATACCCAGAACTTGGGGCTACAGAACAGTTACTCAATAAGCTTGAACTCGCAGGTTTCATCGATCTCACTCTTCCAAAATCGCCGCATGTGTTAGCCGACAAGCTCCTAACCAAACCTGAGCTTTTGTCGCTATACCCTGACTTACCAAAGGCACTGCGTAAGTCTCAGCTAATTGAACTATTACCTGAGCAGTTTGAAAGCTCGACATTATCATTGCCATTTACGCCAATTAAACTTGTCGACAACGAAAAACTACCACTGTTTTGTTTACTGTTCTTTGGGAATAGGCATCAAGAATTCGCTCAGTTTGTACTCGAGAACTTAGGTATTCATACTTTCGAACAGTACGAAGTATCTACTAAGACACGTATATTCCATTCTCGAGAGGAAGTAATCTCGTCACTGGCAATAGGCGAACTCGCTGACACCTATGAAGGAATAGACCGTAAATCACCACAGGCATTGCAAGATTTCTCTAAGCTCCTACCAATGCCACATGGAAAACACGCTTCTCGTACGTACAATAAACTGGTTAATTTGGTTGCGCGCGATCTAGAACGAGTTGGTGCATTAGAAGACGCATTAGCGCTCTTTAGACAAACCGTTACTCCACCTTCTAGGGAGCGCCAAGCACGTATTCTGAAAGTACAGGCCAAGCTGGAAAGCGCCCAAAAAATCGTTGAAACAATGCTCGAGAGTCCATTTAGCATTGATGAGTTTGAAGCAGCAGAACGCTTGTCAGCACCTCTGTGCAAAGCGCTGGGTAATCCCAAACCAAAGGTAGTAAAGCTTTCACCGCCAGAAGCGCATCGCAAACTTGATCTTAGTTCAAACCGTGTCGAACTTGCCGTTGTCGAAGCACTTACCGCAGAAGGGTGGCAGGCTTTTTACTTAGAGAATCAGTTTCTAAACACCTTGTTTGGGCTCGCTTTCTGGGACGTTTTATTTGCTCCTGTTGAAGGTGCTTTTGTAAACCCCTATCAACGGCAACCTCTGGATTTATATCGCAAGGAGTTCGTTGAAAGCCGTAAACAGTTAGTCGAAAACAGGCTTAATGACATCCGCCAGCAAGGTATTACCTATCTGGTTGACCGCCACAAGAACAAAAGCGGCCTTCAAAATCCGTTTGTTGTTTGGGAATTATTAGATGACTCATGCTGACTCTTGCCATAGAGAGCATTAGTAACAACCAGCTCGTCGGCCTATTTGAAGTGATGCTCGCCGACATTCGCGCATATCGTTCTGGTCAGCCGGACGTTGTTGCATTTAAAGATGGAGACTGGATGTGGTGTGAAGTAAAAGGCCCTGGAGACAAATTACAACACAACCAAATACGATGGATGAAACAGTTTGAGAGGCTCAATATCCGCTACCAAGTGTGCTACGTCAACCATCGATAACTGTCACACATTGAACCGATTATTGGTAAAACCACGATACCAGGCACAAAAAAGCCCAGCGTTAAAACTGGGCTTTAGCAATTCAGTATCTAGATTTAGAAGTGCAGGTGAATGACCGATGTTGCAACGCATGCCGGGCGGCGCACACCTTCGATTTCTACTCGGATTTCACGCTCAATTTCTAAACCTTTGCGAATAGGTGTTACCTTGACCAAGGTACTCTTAGCGCGCAAGTTACTGCCTACTTTCACAGGATATGGGAATCGAACCTGATTAAGACCAATGTTCACCATCATTTTCGCGGTAGGGAACAGAGGTTTATCTGGATCAACGCTGTCCGTCAACGCTGGCAACAATGACAGAGTAAGAAAACCGTGCGCAATCGTCGTTTTAAACGGTGATTCTTGTTCAGCACGTTCCGGATCGGTGTGGATCCACTGATTATCTTCTGTAATCGAACCGAATTGATTAATGCGTTCCTGACCCACATGAATCCAGCTACCCTCGTGAATAACTGTACCTATCTGCTCCTGCAATTCATCGAATAACGCCTGAGCTGCGGGCTTGAGCACAATTTCTGGTTCGACCTGTGCAACTTCTGGTTCATTGACCGCTGGCTTGTGATAGTCTCGAACCCACGCTAGGAAATTACTGTGGTTCGTTTTATCAACAAACTCAGTCCAATACTCTCTAATCGCTGGCGACATCCATTGCATAAGCTCAGACTGATGCTTAATAGAATCAGCTCTTTGTTTAAACAATTTAACAACTTTCATCTTGACCTCAAATCACAGTTCGCGAGAACTAACCTTAATATTTTGAAGCAACATACGTGATCACGCAAACATTTTCGAGCGAACAAGCGTATTCTGAATGGTGTTTTATTTAATAGAAACAATGTCTTACCGATAAAAAACAAAGTTTTATTTTGTGCACTTCATCAACCCGAATCACTACGAAATCGTTTGCACTACTGATACTAACTTTTAAAACACATGCATTGCGTAACGTTTCACCAGATTGACCAGATTTGAAGCAAACAGTCAAAAAGCATGAATTTTTCGCTTTACAGTTACCCCACCCACCTCTATTATGAGCGCCAACACGGAGAGATGGCTGAGTGGTCGAAAGCACCGGTCTTGAAAACCGGCAACCGTTAATAGCGGTTCTAGGGTTCAAATCCCTATCTCTCCGCCACATTCTAAAAAGCCGCTGATAATTCAGCGGCTTTTTTCGTTCTAGTTTACGAAACTTGTCACTGGGGCTAATTACCCTATCGATTGCTCAAAGCACTTGCGCTATTAATAAATTTATCCAAGACAGGTTCATCGTCTTTTCTGCCGCGTAAATCAGTTCAGCACTCCAGTTAAGACTCTTTCCCCCTCAATCTTAAACTCAACAATGTCACCACTGTCTAACATATCTAAAGCTTGATATTTCGGGACAATAGCCCACCCCATTCCCATACTTACCATATCTAGTTGATCCAATATATTCTGAGCCGTATATGAACGATTACTAAAGATATGCCCTTTGAGGCTACTTGAGCGCTGAATATATTGAAGAACAATTTGAGGATAGATACGCACCTCAGATTCGGACTTAACCTGACTATTTCCGAGCCATTTGGGGCAAGCTATCGAGATAATCTCGAAGCTAAACAGTGGAACCATCGTAAGCGAGCGATGTGTCTTGAAAAGCGAATTGACGATACCGACATCAATATCCCTCGTTCCGCCTTCTCAATAATGGATAGGGTATCCCCATGTAAAATTGTCACCTCGAGCATTGGAAATGCATCAACGAGTTCTTTTACGCACCGTACTAGTTGCCTATCTCTTACTGTTGTATCCAATCCGACGGTAAACGTCGAAGGTACTTCCGACAATAATCCAGTAACTTTACTTTGAAAGTGTTCTGCTTCAATCAGCACACCTTTTGCATTGGCATAGCACTGCCGGCCTTGTTCTGTAAGACTCAGCTTTCTCACGTGCCTGTCAAACAATGAAAAGCCGAGATCTATCTCCAGTGATGCTACTTGCTGGCTTACCGTCGTTGAATGTTTGTTTAACTTGATAGCGGCACTTTTAAAACTACCCTCTTCCACAGTCGAAACGAAAGCAGCGATCTGATCCAATGAAAAATTCATAAACCCTCCTTTGCCCCACTATAGCAGGAAACTATCATGCTTATACGAGTTTTGGGATGGTAAGTTAGCATTCATAATAACGTCGTAAACATCATATTAGCGACCTGTTCCGAGGATACTTATGAAAAAACAATTACTTGCTATATCAGTAGCGGCAGTCACTATGGCAGGCATTTCTAGCATTGCCAGCGCTTGTACAAACTTTAATTTTTCGACGGACAATGGCAACACATTCGTAGGCCGAACGATGGAGTGGCCAGGTGAGTTGAATGGCAAAATTGCCGTCGTACCACGTGGCCATAAGTTCACTGAAAGCAAAACCGCCTATGGATTTGTTGGAATAGAACACGGTGAGGAACTCTTTAGTTCTGCTCTTAATGAGCATGGCCTTAGTGGCGAAGCACTTGCTCTCGCCGGAGCGGTGTTTGCTGAAGAAGGGCAAGGTGATATTCGCTCGGGAGACGTCATACGTTATGTCTTAGCTAACGCTAAAACAGTCGACGAGGTAGAGAAACTGCTCCAAGCTACGAAAGTATCCGTAGCCGCATACGATGTTGTGGACGGATTGCATTTAGGGATGCACTACGCCTTCAACGACGGAAAACGCGCTATTGTTGTAGAGTATCTTGATGGTACTGGTTTTCCGGTCATTACAGAAAACAAACTGGGAGTAATGACGAACGATCCAGCCTATCACGAACAAGAAGCCCTAGCTGGAATGATGTTAGATGGCTACGACGGCTATGATTCAGCAAAAGCCCGTTTTTCAGAAGAGACATTTGCTGCATTCGACTATTCCCCAATTGGCCGCTTTCAAAAAATGGTTGGTTTTAACTACACCATGGATCAAAGCCAACTAAAAACAGACTTTGACGGGGTAAACCGTGCTTGGTCGATGGTCAATGCGGTGGATATTCCACAAGGTACCCTATACTGGCGCTTTGCTTCTCAAGAGGTACCTCAATTCACATCCTATTCGAACGTCGTCGATATCGCGAATAAGCAATACTATTTCCGTACGTACGACAACATGGATGTTAGACGAATCAATGTAGGTTCGATTGATTTCTCCACAGTGAAATACGAAGCAAACAGTTTGTTTAGAAGCAAAGAACAGTATCAAGACTATAAATTCTAAGTAGGCGTTTCCTTCGCATAACCGTGTGGTCACTGACAAGCTTAACCATTTGAGCTTGTCAGTTTTCCAACGCAGACACTTTTTAACACTTGCATTATGAGGTTCCGCATGAATGACACAACACTTGACCATCTAAATGAATTGAAACGGTTACTGAAAGAGAACCAGCACCTTTTTAACCAAAATAAACTCAGTGACGCATTGCAAGGAAAATTGCCTCACTTACCGATTTTGAAGCGTGATATAAGTACTCCAAAAGGCCACGCTCTAAACATATTGAACACAGCTAACCAGTGTTTCAAACGATTCAATGGTTCCGAGAATCGGCTCATAAAAACGGCATGTATCGTGACTATTTCTACCATTGAGGATTTGACGTTAGATTGGGAAGCCACATGCGAGTCTAATTAGCGCGCTAACACCTACCTATCATACAAACGAGTAAGTATCTCCATCACGCCTGGTATGTGCTGTAATTGGTCACTTATGACAACGATGTCGTCTCTAAGCAAATCCAATTAACATTAGTTATCGCTACTATTCCCATTGCACATCTAAATTTCAATGTCATCACCAAGTTATGAAATACTTTATTACATTCACGAATCATTAGTATTTACATTTTGAATAGGATATTCATGGAACTTTACATAATCGACAAATAAAATGCGAACCATTCTCAGTTGTATTTACAAAAAGGATTTGGTTCATGTCTTTGTACCATCGATTCGCTATTAAACCGTTAGCATTAGTTATCAGCTCTACCCTCGCATTTTCTCCAAACGTCTTAGCTGAAGACACTAACGCTAAAAATACCAACGACGATAACGCTCATCAGCAAACGACAGACGAAACTCTGCAAGTCTGGGGCACTACGATTTCGAGCTCTACCTCAATGCTCAGTGATGACATCGAATTGAAGCAAGCCGATCACCTCAGTGATTTACTGCGTGATCAGCCCGGTGTTGATGTGGGTGGCACTCACTCAATGAACCAGAGCATCAATATCCGTGGTTTAAGTGAACTTGACCTAAACATCACTATCGATGGTGCCAGCCAAACCAATAACGTGTTTCACCACGTCGGGAACCTTCTGATTAACCCTGATATTTTAAAAGCTGTTGATCTTAGAGTTGGCAATAACTCTGTACTCAATAGTGGTCTTGGTGGCGGTGTTGCATTCGAAACAAAAGACGCCAAAGATCTGTTGCGTCCAGGTGAGAAAGCAGGAGCTCGTTTGTTCGGTGGGATAGCGACAAACGACTATCACCACTACTCAGGGACATTCTTCTCTCAGCTTTCGGACAATGTCGATGGTCTTTTCTATTACAACGCAATTGACCGTAAAAACCCTAAGGATGGTGAAGGCAACACCATGACTGGTGAAGAAGGTAAAACCGAAAACTATATCGCCAAACTAGGTTGGGATATCAATGACTCTAACCGCATCAAACTGGCCTATGACTACTACAAAGATGCAGGTGACTACAGCGTTAAATCGAACATGGGAGATAGCTATCCAGACCATGAAAAGCTAATCCGACCAACCAAATACGTTCGCGATACTGTAACACTAAACCATGAACTCTCTTTAGGCATGACAGAGGTACGATCAAGTTTGTACTGGAACCAGATGAACTACTCGAACCTCAACCCACAAACTGGCATTGTCTCTGAAGGTAATACACAAGTATTTGGCTTAAACAGCCTTGCTGAGTCATCTCTATTCATTGGAGACACCAGTAACGTTGTTCGCTATGGATTGGACGCAAAGAAAGAAGAAGCTAAGAGAATAGATTCAGGAGTCTCATCAGGTGAAGAGTCAGCAGATACCTTCGCAATTTACGCCGAAGATGAGATTGCTATTTCCGACAGTTGGAGCGTAACACCAGGTGTTCGCTACAACTACTACAAGTTGGACATGAAAGCTTCGGACAACTCATTTTCCACACCGACTTTCGGCTTAGCGACAACGTATGACATCACCAATGAATGGCGAGTAAGAGCCAGTGCAACTGAACTCTTTAAGGGACCTGGTCTGACAGGTTCGTACTTAGAATCAGGGTCGACCTACAACCCAAACTTAAAAGCTGAAACTGGCGTCAACTACGAAGCTGGCCTAGCCTACCAGACTATTGGCATGCTTGGGCTCGATCAGTTCGGTTTCTCGTTCACTGCATTCCAAACAGATATCAATGACTATATCGATGACGTTTGGACTGGTAAATCGAAGTTTATCGACAACGAAGGTGACGTAAAAATCCAAGGCTTCGAGTCAGTAGTTAATATGAGCTATTCAGATTTTTCTGGTCGTGTCACCTACGCGAAATCAGACTCCGAGTTCACTTCTGTTAAGCCTGGCGGACGTTATGTTGTGGGGCAGTCTCTTGATGATGAAGTCGGTGATAGCATTTCTGTTAACCTAGGTTACGCTTTTCCTGAGCTAGGGTTAGACATGAACTGGAACAGTCAAATTGTGTTCGACCTCGATAAAAAAGTTGAAGAAGACACGGCAAAAGAAGGCTATAACACGCATAAATTTGATGTGCGTTGGGTACCAACGACGCTAAGAGATCTCACAGTCACTGCATCTATTGAGAACATATTCAACGAACAGTATGTATCTCATGCGTCTCATGACCTTGGGTATGCGGACTATGAACCAGGTCGTAACTTTAAACTCTCCGCTGCATACGTATTTTAAACGCTTTCCAGCCTAGAGAGGTATACACAAGAACGCCCTTCCCTTTCTTAAAAAAAGCTCGCATAGCGAGCTTTTTTATCACGTTAGTTTTTCACTGACTCGATATATTGATTTCGTATCCATATGAAAGCGGGATCTTGGTGATAACGCTTGTGCCAATACAGGTAAACATCCCTAGAGGGGTGCTGCAATTCTTTAGGTACTTCTCTACAGACGATGTCATGGCAGCTCTCTGCTTTCTCGGCATATGACGTCGGCAGATGAAAAATGATGTCTGTAGACGCCGCAATGGGAATAGCAGACGAAAAATTATTCAGCCGAACTGGCGTAGAAATCTGACCATTGTTACCCAGTAAACCTAACGCTTGAAAGCGTGGCTCTATGGATAACCGTTTGTCTCCTTGGAGCGCGATTTGCCCAAAATGACAGTGCTGTAATAATTCCGGCGTCAACTCAGCTTTCGCAAGTGGATGAGATGCGGACATCACTAATCGAAAATCTCTTTGTATCAAACGATGTCTGTACAACTCTTGGTCACTAAAAGGTGGTTCGTGGTGAGAAATAACAAAGTGATGCTCCCCGGACAGCAAGCCTTCAAAATGTGGTTTCGAGACAGTATCGAGTTCAAACGTCATTTGTGGTGCAATACGGCGCATTCGCGCCAAAAACTCTGGAAACATTAAATCCATATGTGGGGACAAGCCAAAAAACTTTATCGTTTTTTCACTCAGTTCCGGATCAAACTCTTCTCCATCTATTAGCTCCTCTAAGTTGGCAAGGACGGAGTTTAGTTGGAGCTTAATTCGTTCTGCTTTGGGTGTGAGGTCATATCCGTTAGAGCTACGAACCAAAAGAGGATCGTCGAACAGTTTTCGCAACTTGTTAAGTGCTCGGCTAACCGTCGGTTGACTCAAGTTCATAAAGAGTGCGGTATTACTAACGTGTTTCTCTTGGAGTAAGTGTTTTAATACCACTAACTGATTAAGATCTATTTGACTAAAGTTCATCGAATACTGCTGATGTAAATTGGAATCGTTATCAATAAAGTGTAACAAAACTTGTATCTAGAAAGAACCATAGAAATACCCAATGACACCAGTTAACCGCTATGAGTCCAATATGAAGAGTTAACTATACTTATAGACATAACGTCCAACGGAGTGAAAGAAGAATATGAAGTTAACCCGTTGTCTTGCCTTGCTACTGTTTTTACCGATGACCACTCTCGCCACCAACACTCAGAGTCTGCGCGTAAAAGCGAGTGCCTATACGTCAGCAGTCGGTGAAACCGATTCCACGCCTAATATTGGAGCCTGGGGAGATAGACTGACACCGGGCATGAAAGCTATCGCTGTTTCTCGTGATCTCATTGAACTTGGTTTAACACACAATCAGCGAGTTAGAATCAAGGGATTCGAAGGTACCTATCTCGTTTTGGACAAGATGAACAAGCGTTGGACTAAAAAAATCGATATCTATATGGGAAACGATGTTGAGAAAGCAAAGCAATGGGGAGTGCGAAACGTCACTATTTACTGGACTAACGAAGAAAAGTAAATGGAACCCTCCATTAAAAAGGACGGCTGCTTTTCAACTAGCCGTCCTTTTTATTTAATCAAACTAGGCATATCCCATTAGGCTCGGCAGCCAAAGTACGATTCCAGGCATAACCAGTAACACCGCTATAGTGATGACATCCGCAACAAAAAATGGCAAACAACCACGGAAGACATCTTGTACCGAACATTCAGGACGAACACCCGCGACCACAAAACAGTTTAGGCCAATGGGCGGCGTAATCAGACACAACTCGGCCATTTTCACCACGATGATACCAAACCAAATCGCGCATCCTACTCCTGACACCCCAAAAGCAGAATCTACAGCAGCCACATCCGCACCACCATTGAGAGCAATCACGGCAGGATATACAACAGGCAATGTAAGCAGAAGCATTCCAATCGCATCCATAAACATACCAAGCACAGCATAGGCGCAAAGGATGAGTAATAGCGTCAACATTGGGCTTTGTTCCAGACTCACAATCCAATCAGAAAAGGCCGTTGGTAAATCTGCAAAACCCAGGAATCGGACGTATATCAGCACGCCCCAGATAATCGCAAAGATCATCGCAGATAGCTTTGCGGTTTCCATCAAAGAGCTTTTGATTTCTTTCCAGCGACTACCATGGAAAATAGCCAGCGCCAGAATAAGCGAAGCACCCAGCGCTCCCGCCTCGGTTGGTGTACCAACACCGCCATAAATGCAAACGACAATAATGCCTACGACAGCAAAGATAGGCATTGCACCCGGCAGCGTTTCGAATCTTTCCTTCCAAGTAAAGCCTCTCACCGGTGGGCCGAAGTTCTTTCTTGTTAGCGCCAAAAATACCACCAGACCGCCATAGATCAGTGCTGATACCGCTCCAGGTAAAAAACCCGCCATGAGCAGTGCTCCAACGTCTTGTTCAACGATAATGGCGTAGATCACCAATATGGCAGATGGAGGAATAAGCGATGCCAGCGTGCCGCCAGCCGCCACGACTCCAGCAGCAAATCGCTTGTCGTAACCTAGCTTTAGCATTTCTGGTACAGCAATACGCGCAAAAACCGCAGAGGTGGCTACAGAAGCACCCGATACCGCAGCAAAGCCAGCCGTTGAAAATACCGTTGCCACCCCCATACCACCTGGCAGCCAGCCTACCCAACGTTTAGCAGCTTCAAATAAAGAGCGCGTTAAACCCGCATGATAAGCAAGAAAGCCAATAAGGATAAATGTTGGAATGAGCGATAGTGCCAGTGATGACACTTTGGAATGAGGAATCGTCCCTGCCATCTTGATGGCAACGAGTAGCCCTCTCTCAAAACCCAGTTTGGCAGAAAAGATCCAGACCAGTCCAAAGAAGCCTGCGATGGCCGCAGCAAAGGCGACGCGAACACCAATAACCACTAAGAGCAACATAAAGCCCGAGACCCAAAGCCCAATTTCAATCGAATCCATCGAGCCCATTGTGTCAAACAGAGACATCATTTCACCGCCTCCTTGTCATCGCCACTCACCGTTTCGGCTTCTTTTGCGGCAACTTCCGCAGCAGATTCGATCATTGGGACAGCTACAGGTTTGTCTTCCCCTCGCTTAAACGCTCTAAGGTAAGCCCACAGTTGAAGCACTAGCCTGAGCGCAAGTATCGACAATGCAAAAGGCACGACAAGTTTAGCTGGCCAGGTAGGTAAATTGATATCTACCGAAGAGTCTCCAATGGAGTATGCGCGCCAAAAATGAAGATAAGAGCCGTAAATCAACAATGACGTGACCACCAGCATGAGCAGCGTCGAGATAAACTCTGTCAGCCACAGCCAGCGCCCCTTGAAGCGGCCAACAAGAATATCCATGCGAATATGGCCACCCATGCGTTGGGTGTAAGCAATGCCCAAAAAGGCAATGAACGCCATGGCTTGTTCTACCCAATCGATGTAGCCGCTGATTGGCATCGAAAACAACCAGCGTCCTAAAATATTGGTGGTCGCTAAGGCCACCAAAGCAACAATCACGCACCCTGCGGCAAGATTGAGTAATGATTCAAGTTTAAAGAATACCCTATCGACCCGACTTACCGCCGAGCTGTCCTCTAATACAGACGCAGACATACTCGAAATCCTTTTGGTATTTACAAATAAAACGAGCGCTAGTGTTACCTAGCGCTAGAACAATTAAACTGAGGTAGTGAGGTTAGTTTTGCTGTTTAAACAATGCGTCGGTGTAATCAAATAGTGCCTTAGCATCAAACTGCCCTTGGTATTTTTTCACCCAGTCTTCACGAACTGAGGCTGCGAGTTCATTTAACTGCGCTGTTTGTTCTGGCGTAAATGTCACCTGTTTTACAGACTCATCTGCAATAGCTTTATCGAATTTAGCGGTCGTATTTTGCTCGTAATTTGATACATAGTAATCAAGCGCTTCAGGTACCGAGCTCAATAACGCTTCGCGGTGCTCCGGCTTCAGCATTTCCAGCGCTTCTGTATTGACAACAACTGGACAGTTCGCAGAGCCAAGGTTGAGGTTAGTTGTCACCCAGTTAGCTACTTTGTAAGTGTTGGTCGCTAGATGAGCATGAGGTGCAAACGAAGCCGCATCGATCACGCCAGAGTCCATAGATTGACGTACTTCAGAGAAAGGTACGGTCGTTTTGACCGCGCCTAGCTTACCTAACACGCTCATGATCCCGCCAGGACCACGTACTCTAAGCCCTTTAAAGTCTTCCAAAGATTCGAGGTCATCACTCTTACTGGCAATATTGTACTGAGGAAGAGGCGTTGGCATTAACAAGGTAGCGTTCCATCTCGCCAAATCTTTTTTCACCTCAGGGTGATTAAACACCTCGGTATAAATCTCCCCTACTCGCGCTAAAGACACATCTTGTGAAAATGGAAGTTCAGTCACCGTGATTGTCGGGTTTTTGTCGGTATGGTAGAAAGAACAAAACTGTGCCATCTCAAATGCACCAAACGAGATTCCATCTAAGTTTTCACGCGCCTTCGACAAGCCGCCATAGGAAAGCACTAACTTGAAATCACCATTGGTTTTTTGCTCTACCAGTTCAGCTAACTTTTCAACATTCTCGTAAACGCTCGACGTTTACCCCATAAAGATACATTCCACTCAGTAGCAGCATGAACTTCTGCCGCGACGAACCCTGTCAAAATAAGTGATACTGTTAATGCCGTTTTTGTTGCTTTCATCGACAACTTCTCCTAATCCTTTTTCTTGTCTTTAGCGCACGTTTGCCGCGCCACTACAAACCCAGAATCCACTGTTTACCTGGGTCTAAAGCTAACTCAATGATAAGAATAGAGTATTGTTAACATTTCGCTCAAAATGTTAACGTTTTTGCAGCGCAGGGCACGTTATCTTTGTTCAAACACTCGTGAATTGGTTATTCATCACGACTGTCAAATTAAAGCCCATTCATTTCTGAGGGTTATGATGATTGACCCTCCCCTGCAGATACACTAGCATCGCCCTGATCTTTCTCGGCGCCTGTTTTTTGAGTCTTTTATGAAGCATATTCTTTCTTTGGCTATTCCTCTTATTATCTCTCAACTTATCTCAATGGCGTTGGTATTAACGGATGTCTGGATGATGGCCAAACTCAGCGTGAAAGATCTTGCAGGAGGCGGATTGGGCGCGTCCGTATATACATTCGTTTTTCTGGTTGCTGGAAGCATCGTCGGATGCGTAGCAAACCTAATAGCGATAGCCTATGGGCAAAGCGTTGCGAGGCCCTCCTTTGGCAGACAGCAAATACGTTTCGCTATTAAGGGCGCTCTTATTCTCTCTATCGTAATAACCGCACTTGCTAGTCTGGCTCTTAATCTAACAGATGAGTTACTGGTCGTAGCAAAACAGCCCATTGACGCCATCCCAATCGCTACCAACTATCTTGATGCTCTTAAATGGGCCATGTTACCTACCCTGCTCTTATTGATCTTGCGCGGTCTGACGAGCACATTTGGAGATGCAAGATCCGTAATGTGGATGTCACTAGCCACTGTCGTTCTCAACGTACCGCTAAGTTACTGGTTTGCTTTTACCCTTAAAGGAGGGATTGCCGGGCTTGGCTGGGGAACAACTCTAGCAGCAACATTAATTCTGTTTGCATACGGTGCGTGGGTGTTTCGTCAAGAAAAGTACTATCGGTTCGCGCCGTGGAAACGGATGTCAGAGTATTCATGGCGCTTAACACTCCCGCTGTTATCTCTCGGCTTACCTATAGCAGTTGCTAGTGCATTAGAGCTCAGCCTGATTTATGGTAGTACCATACTCGCAGGCATGCTTGGCGTGACAGCACTGGCGCTGCACCAAGTGCTCCTTCAATGCTTGAACTTTAGTTTCAACATTAATTTTGGCTTTTCCCAAGCCGCTGCAATTTTAACAGGCAAAGACTTTGGTCAAGATCACTTTGAAAGTATCAAAGTAACAGCACGCAGAAGCTTCATTCTAGTCACATTGATCAGCGCAATACTGGCGATAACGTTTAGCACCTGGCCTTACCTTATCGCTGACATCTTTCAGCTTGACGGTTCAAGTGACAACCTCAGCAATCAGCTTGCTTCTATCATTTGGGTTGTTGCGCTTTGCTTCGTGGTGGATGGTTGGCAACTCCTCGCTATGAACCTGTTGCGTGGCATGAAAATCGTAATTGTGCCAATGTTGCTGACCGCTATTGGTTATTGGGGCTTTGGTATCAGTAGTGCTTGGTGGCTAATGACACACTTTCAATTAGCGGGTGTCTGGGGCGGCGTTGCAATTGGCCTCGCGGCAACTGGTGTACTGTTAATAGGCTTGCTCGCGATTAGCTTTAAACGACTTAATGCTGTGAAACAATAAAGCAGTAAACCATCAAGCAACGTTGGGATGATGTTTAGTGAGGTCATCACCGATAACCTCTACTAGATGGATAATTTGTTCGGTAAGTGTGGTTGAAAAGCCCAGTTTCTGTAGCTCGGTTATTAACGAGTGACTCCAGATATCAAAATTGTGGCGAGAAGGCTTAATCGATACTCCAACCAACGACGACATTGTAACTAAAAGCGCGTAGTAGTCATGAAGTTGGCTCGCTCGCTTATCTTCCCTAGGATAAGCAAAACTTTGGGTACTTTGGCTCACGCCACGCTCAGACCAGTTATCGCCTAATCGTCTTGCATTGGAGAAATCAATCAACGACACCTTTCCGTTGTCGGCAATGATGACATTACTAGGCTTGATATCACCGTGAACAATACCAACACGATGAAGTTGTTCAATTTGATTAATTAAGTTACCGACTATAGTGCCGCATCGACTACTGCCATACTCAACCACAGGATGGACTCGAATTAACTCCGATAAGACTTACCATCAATATAACTCGTCGTCAGTATGCCTCGACAACCGTCTTTAAAAAAGCGCAAGCATCGGTGAGTCTCGACACCAAAAGTTGCTACTCTCGACAACCACAGCGCTTCTCTTTGTAGTAACGCGGTATCCAACACATTGTCAGAGAATTTAATCCTTATATCTCGCTCAGCAGTGTATAAGATCCGAGTATTTGGCAGTCGCTCCAACCTATGTTCAGGAACGACTGTGCTCACCCACAACGGAGGTGTGGATTCTATAACCATTGCGGCAACGTCAGTTGTTTGAAGAAACTTGAATCAAATGGCTGCCCGACTCCGTCAGACTTAACAACCAAGTTGACCTCATTATCGCCGACTTGATAGCGCCAAATAAGCTCATTGCTACCTACTTGTGAAGCGCCATGCATCGAATCCGCAACTTTAAACCAACTCCAAACCCCAGACTGTTTATCCCGCTTGATGACACCGCTAGTATCTTCAATCAAGACAGAGATATCTTGAACTTGGTTAGTCGGAATTGGCCAGGCTTGGGCGCGCCAAAGCTTAGGGCCATTTTGATACTCAAAGAGTTTAGTATTGGTTATTAAAGCAAAACGCGTTAACACAGGAGACATCTGCTCTGCTTTAACTGAGAACTTAAACCCGAGCTTATCGCCCGTAAATAACTGCTCTTGTATGCGAGAAACCGACTCTTTAAATGGCTGATATTGCCAAGACAATGATAAATACTGATGGGGCACAAAACCGTTAATAAAGAGTTCCTTGCTAATAGTAATATCTAGCTGATTTGCATATTTGGAGGCGAACTGGTCAAACTGCCCATTTGGTTTAAAAAACGACTCCACATCCGACAGAGCTGCATCTGTGGTCGACAATGGACTAAACGGATAATGGTTTGCTAATCTCGTTTGATAGAAATCGCTCACTTTCGACCAGTCTTGATTGATGACTTCACGAACAGAGTCCAACGCCAAACCATTCACTAAGGTGGCCTGTTGCTGCATAAGCTCTGGTAATATGGGTACATTGTAGTTATCAGCTGCAGAATTTAGCTTCGCGACTGGGTTACTGGTATCCGTGTTTTCAAGCTGCTCGAGGAAGTAATGGCCTTTGAATTGGATCTCTTTGGATTTGGCAATCCAGTCTCTCAATGCCAGTAAGTCGGCAATCGCGACATCGAATGGGCTCTTACCTGTTTTATTTGCAGCAATCACACTATGCACATGACGAAATGGATAAGTGATAGACTCAGCCACACGCTCCATTGCAGCCCCGTTAGCTGGCGTCAGTGGTGACTCTTCTTTGTCGCTACCACCATCCTTCTCTTCAGCTTTCGCCTGTTCCGGTGTATCCGAAACGGCAAGGGTTTTTAACAGGTTGGTGTTTTCATCGATGATTTGATAGAACTGCAATAGTGGAGAAAAGTTCGGATCGGTCACTAACGCCAACTGCTGCTCACTGCCACCCCAGCTATCAACCGTCGTCAAACTCACACTCGATGTAAACGAACTCCAGTGACGTATATAGTCCTTGATATAACGCTCACGAAGCTGTCGATTAATTCGATTCATCTCTGCATCGCCACTAATCCGCCCCATTACACCTTCATAAGCTTTAATAGCTTCAGAAGCGAGCTGAAATCCCGTTTCGTTGCTGAGCTCTTCAAATCCATCACGAGTAAACGCGTATGGGACCAAATAACCGCTAAAGTCTTGCTTAAAGGTGAACACCTGATCAAAGGTGGGATTAAGTTGACTACGAAGATCGACACGGCGGGAAAAGTCTTTGTGCTGCATAATATGTTGGTACAACAACTCACTCACATCATTGGAGGACAATGTCCCGCGTACCAACTCTAATAATTGAGGATCAAACGCTGGTGGTACCGATTTAGTACCTAGCGCATCTTTCGCCAGTAACGTAAATCGTTCTATTAAGTTAGCGTAGCCACTACCTTCTTCGTCTAGCGCATTAATGTAGTAATTGACTAGAGGCTCTGAAGAATGGCGATTTGGGTTGTATAAAATCTGCTGTAAGTTAAGTAGCTCTAGCGTTTTCACTTTGTCATCAAGTGAGTTATAGACAAACATGTCTTTCATGAGGTAATCACGCATTAATGTCAGTAGCTCTGACGTCAACTCCCCATAATAAGCCTCGTTCACATACGGAGCGATGCTAGAGTTTGGCAACCAGTTTAAGACGTACCACGGGTGATTGTCTTGTTTGTAAAGCTGATCTATTTCTCGCAACTCATACAAGCTAAACACGGGAGACGCGAGGTCATCTGGCTGAATTTTATTCACTCTAAGATTATCTTTGTATTGGCTCAACATCGCTTGCGCTTTATCGTCCACGCTTTGCTGATAGATATAACTGGCTCTTATCATGGCTAAGAAACCAGCAAACAATACCACGAGACCAACCGTCGCCACCAAACGGGTAGTACGATAAGTCAATTCACGCTTCTTATTCACTCCAACCAGTTCTGACTCTTTCAAAACAAGATTTGGGAACAAACCTTTGGCAAACAAACTGAGTGTTTTCGACGATGTCTGAACCGTCGATATGGACTCAAAACCCAGATCAGATGCATGCATAGCTGAAACAACATCTAGTGTTTTGCTATCGCCACCAGTGTTAACGAAAAAGTAGCCCCTAAAGAACAGCTCAACATCATCAAATTGATGTTGATTGAAAGTGAGCGATAGGAAGTCTTCAATGTCATATCGTAAAGCTGATAACTGAAACAAGCCCGCTACTGAGGAATCGCGATAATCGGCGTTAAGTTGATGCTTTAACGAGGCGCTAATCGAACTTGCTATACCTTTGACCAAAGCTTCGAACGAATCATCAAACCACTGTTTCTCGTAATGTCGACTCTCATTAACATCTCTTAAGGCACCAAATGGTTGATCACGCTCTGTTTCATCCAGTGGAGAAAATAGCTCGCACAAATCTTTGACTTGTGCCATATCAGTGAATGCACAATAGACAGGAAGAATAAGTCCAGTTTGCTTATTTAGCTCCTCAAGCATCGAACGATACTTCTGGCTAATCTCACTCGATGATATCTCTGTGCTGTTAATTAGACTACCGAGATTGACTGAGCATAATGCACCGTTGAAAATCTGCCGGGAACGCTTTTTCTTTAAAAGATCCAGCAATGATTGAATGCTTTTTGTAAGACTGTCCTTGGACATCATCAAGTCGATAGTGACAATTATGGCGGAATCAGACGCCCAAAAGCGCACCGCGACTAAATCGGCTGGCAATTCGTCTACTGGGTCAATAAGTTCGAATCCCATTTGTTGCAGTAAAGATTGGTCGTGACTTGGATCTTCTGTAAGTTGCACATACCAAGGGATTGAATAAGGATTCGCTGTAAGCTTGGAGTGCTTTTTCCACACTAGATTGAACGTACGTTTGATCTCTTCAGTCCGCCATTGCTCAAGCTTTTTGTCATCCTCATTAACTCGCTTTCTGGTAAATAGGCGGAAACTACCGAGACCAGAGCCTATCAATACCGCCAGTGCCCCAAGAGTTTGTAGGACGACGATCCACGCAGGCTCGGCTCCAAACCAACCCAACAACCAAAAACAAAGTAACAGAAGAGACGTAACGACGACGGCTATTAGACTGGATATGATGATCGCTTTATTTCTTTTTTTCATTCATTTGACCTACTGCTTCGCTTTGATGACAAACGCGTCATCTATCCCTGCATTTTTCGCAGCACTTAATACTTTTTGTGCTTCTTGAGTCGTCGCTACATGGCTTGAAACGATATAGAAATTACCTTGCGTTCAACCTGAGCATTCGGAAGCATTTCTCCGTGTAGAGAAAGGAAGTTCTGTGCCGACGATTTCGAAGAAAGCGTCGCTAGCTGTACGCGAAAACGCGAGACGCTAGAAATGTTAGAAGATGCTGAGCTGTTTGCCGCTGGCACATAAGACTTTTTAGCACCTCGTAAATCCTCATTGGTGCTTATGTAGATGTACTCTTTCTCTTGTGCATTAGCTTGGCTGTAGTATTTATCAGTGAAACTCGATAACGTGGTGAACGGTTCCGCTTTAATAGGAACCGTAACTTGATACCAATAATAGATACCTCCCCAAAAAGCTGCTATCAGCGATAAGAACAGCGCGGCTCCGCGCCATAGCCTTACCGGCCTTTGAGGTCTGGCTCTGCGATGAATTTTTGATACAACCGGCCTAGGTATCGGCATTTTCTCGCTTTCTGGTGTCTCCTCACTGTCAGCAAAGACCGCTTCTTCAAGCCGCTGTACCAAAACGCCCAG
The DNA here is from genome assembly GCA_000755425.1 of Vibrio maritimus. Lineage (GTDB taxonomy): Bacteria > Pseudomonadota > Gammaproteobacteria > Enterobacterales > Vibrionaceae > Vibrio > Vibrio maritimus_A. The sequence goes on along the minus strand of BBMT01000003.1, from coordinate 456,594 downwards.
CAACTCTTTACCTTCAACACGATAACGTCCACGAAAACCCAGCTTAATCATGATGTAAACGAGTTCGAGTAAATCTTTGAGTAAAATAGGTTGAAGTAATGCCCGCTCAGCTACCAAATAAAACTGCTCACCGCCATTTTTCACTCCGAACAGCTCGCTAACTAACGTTTGATTTTCCCAGCCAGACTCCTCGCCCCATTCGGAATGTAGGATTTGTTCGTCCAACATCACCGCGAATAAGAAACAGGTCTTATCAGCCACTGAAGGTGGATAATCAAGCTTCGCTACTTTGTATTTTAGATCCGTCAATTGCCCTTTTAGACCCAGGCGAAATGTGTACATGTCAGTTGGCACTCAAGACGTTTTACTGAGATAATAAGCGATAGCAGCTCCGCGCTAACACGGAGAATATCGTTATCAAATAAGTCACTCTCTCGCTGCGACAAACTATAACGGGCTTGATTCTTTATAGCGTTTAAACTGGTAAGACGAACGCCACCTGAGGACAGCGACGCTTCGTCATCCACATGAGTTTTTACAGGAACCGTAACTTCGTCTAATAGATCATTCATAGCATTACCCTAATGCGTAAAGCTTGATGGTTAAGTCTGGAATGCGGCTATCGACGTGCAAAGCAATAGGCTCACGTTTCGTTTTGAGTTGTTGCCAATACTCATGAGAGGTATCTATTTCAAAATAAGCCAAATCCACCTGAGCTTTTAATTCTGAAGGCGCTACTGGCAATGGGTTAATAGTCACACCTGATTGACTGTTTCTGACAAGCTCAGCGATTAAGCTGATTCCGCTCAGTGTACACACACTCGGAAACGTTGAACTCAGTGTCGCAGCTCCTACCGATGATTTCACTGAGATAACCAAACGTCTTCCGTCCATTTGGTTTAGCGTTGGTATTGACAACCTGAGGAGTCTGCGTTTTTCGAACAGATTGGTATCCCATTCAAATTCTGTGACCTTGTCACTTTGAACCATCGAAAGCTTGTCTCTCAGACCGGAAAACAACGGGCCAAAAGCAAGGTGAAGGTTATCTTTGTTAAGAACACTATGTTCGAGGTTCGCCATGGCAGGCGTGAAACTGTCAAGTTCACAAGAAAAGCTAGCTAACTTTTCATACAAGGTATCCACATTGGTTTCTGGTTTCTCAACCAAAATAGTGAATTGTGGAATCCATCGATTGAGGGTTTGCAACCAAAGAAACTCTCGCATCAAACTCAAGTCACTTTTCGTCTGCTCTCCAACACCTATTCTCTCAATAACATTTTTAGCTCTTGCCTGAACAAGAATAAGCAACTCTTTCAGACGGTCTTTAAGTAATGAAGACGCGCCGTATTGAAGACAAGCAGGAATAAAACTCTTATCCAGCACTACCTCCCCATCGTCACGTCGCTCTAAAACCCGAGCAATCGGAAGCAGTACTAGGCCATTGGTATCTTCACCTTCTAAAATCAGACGAACGTTGGGCTCTGCAAGTGACGCTTTTATACCGCTTTGCTCGGCATCACTTGAATCGAAAAGGTTATGCTCCGCGACAACGTAACGTTTCAACTGCTCTCGCTCGCCGTACTCGTTTTCTCCCTCTATAGAGAGTGGTAACGCCAAATACACCACTCTGTTCATGGTGTTCTCTGGTATTTCAATAATCAGCTCTCGAACGCAATCAAACAAAGTACCGTCTTGAAAAACACCGCTACAGCGGACAACGCTGAACTTACCTAGTTTTAAGTAGTTGGATTCGCTCTCCAACACAGAAACGCCAAAACTTTTTCCATTCGAGGTTAAATCTGCGTACTTTTGGACGTACTGCGTAATGTATCTCTCTGTCTGTTGGAAATGTTGAGGAGCAACAAACATGCCCTCTTTCCAAACCACTTTTCTCTGATGTTTCAATTGGGTCTCCTTACCACCATGAACTATCAACAGGCTGAGAAATCTCAATTTTTGCTTGAGAAATTCTTATTATTATTGGGTTTTCATCCGGCTCTTCGACCAACGCAACCACTGCCTTTGATGTTGCAACTTCATAGTCTGCAAACTCTGCAAACACTGCGATAAATTTTGTCTCTTGCTGTACTTCTAATGTGAAAGAACGAGTCTCACCGGGAATAACCGGTGGCATCACTTTCGAATCAATCAATGAGCTGGCGAGCACGCTTGTATCCGACTCATAAATGCTGACGAACTCAGCATTCTCAAATGCCCCGCTTTCTTTCAGCTGATAAAGTCTAATAATGAGCGGCCTTGGAATATCATCTTCAAATCGATTGATATCCTCAGCTGCCTGCATGTTAATCGTTACTGCGATAGAGGGCTCGAACACGGGTGCACTCGAGCCGCACCCCATTAAGATGATTGACAACAACGCACTAGAGAAAAGACGCTTAGCGTTTATCCGCATCGCTATTTCTCCCTCAGCTCTTCCATTAACAAAGCGGTAAATTGTCGCTTAAACTCACTTTTTTGCTGCTTTCTTAAAAACTGCTTTTTGTAGAGCGACCAATACTTCTTATCCTTATTCCCCCAGCCCGTAATATAGTCATCAAACTCTTCTTCTAGGGAGTTAGGGTTAAAGTCATCTAAAAACTTATCTAAAGTCACTTCGATACATGAAAACAAGCGCTCCCTATCAATCGCGGCTGTCACCGAAGATTGCTGGTGCTCTACAAGCTTTGTCAGTCTTTCGATACTAGAATCAAGAGCTTGAATTTGCGAACCGTTTGCAATAGTCATTGAATGTTCGTCGGGAACCGACTGATGTTGATGCTCGGTGATCATCACCACACTGTCTTTGTCATCATTGCTGGATAAATCCATGGCAAGGTCGTCATCATCTTCAAATGGGTCATAGGAATAGACATCCTCTCCAACGACGTTGTCGACGGAAAAAGTATCGACTTCTTCAGTTTTACTCGTCGTTTCTGGTGTGATTTCCTGAGCGAAAATTGCTTCGGTCGGCTCTTCCATGACACTATCAAAATCAAACGTATCTCTTTGATCTGCAAACATCGCTTCTGTGTTCGATTTAGAGCTGTTTGTAGCGGACTCTTGAGCAAATAGCTCATCCATGTCACTCACCAGCATCAAATATCCGCCTATTCGAATATTATCTCCATCGTTCAGTTTGGCAGATTGACCGACACCGAGCTCTACACCGTTAACCTGGCATCCATTGACGCTTCTATCGATAATTTGAAAGCCGCCCTCTGAGTGAGGACGTATTTCGACGTGAACACGAGATAGCGTTCGACTGAGATCAGGCAGTTGAACCGTACATTCGTATGAACGGCCTATTGTGCCCCCCCACTAGGAAGGGTTATTTGTCGACTCATCACCTGTTCGTTTTCAGGTAGCTCTATCAACTGAAAACTAATATCCATGGCATTCCCTTACCTGTACTTCAATAACACTTGCGTAAGGAGGCATTAAACTGCTCCAAAAAGCCTGGGGCTTGACGCAAAAAATCGTTTGAGAAGTGAACCATCAAATCTTGCTTTTTAATTCTCACCCGCTGGAAGTAATCCAAAGGTAGGTTCGCTTTCTTCATCGATTCTTCAAACACAAGTTCATACTCGTACGCCACATCCAAATCTCCTTTCCAGAGCATTTGCAGTAGCGAATCGGCATCCCTCGGTTTTCTTATTACGTTGTAGCCATCCCTCTTTAAAGATAACCACTTGTTTGTATTAAACTTAGCACCAAAACGTAAACTGTACTTAGTTGTTTCATCATTTATGTCGCATAGATGTTCGGTGCTATGAACCATGCCAGATTTTCCGATACGATCGGATATGAAGCCGTGGCATATTGAGCTCGACGGCTATTTGAAGAACCGGCAAAAAAACCATGCATTTCACCGGTTTCAACCATGAGTTGCGCTTTGTCCCAACGCATGACTCGAATTTCGTATGGCTGCCCCATTCTGCCTAACGCACACTTCACACGATCGACAGCAACACCCCCTATCGTGCCGTTACTATCAACGGTTTGATAGGGAGTCCAAATCTGTGTCGCAAGCGTTATGCGCTCTACTGCGCTAGCGCTAAACGTTCCCACAAAAAATACGTTCAACGCGAGGCAGATCTTAGTCAGCGCTTTCACGGTGATTTTGGCCTTTCCAAATCGTTGGAACCTCAAGGCACTCCTCTCCATTTCGTCACTCCTATTACGTCCTGTAATTAAGCGATGTCGATAACCAACTCACCCGTTACCGAGTCTGTTGTCACGGACACCTGATTCACTCCCAGCCCCTCACTCAAACGATGGATACACTCCACGGCTAGTTTTGGCATCAGTGAACGGTTAATGATCTGCTCTACCGCTCGGCCACCCGTTGTAGGGTCTGTGTTACGGCTGACAACAAAATCAATGAAGGTATCGTCCCACTTAAAGTCTGCTTTGTACTTCTCTTTAAGTTTGGTCGCGATTCGATTTAAGCTGATTGCCGCAATCTGACTGAGTTCGTCTCGATTAAGTGGGTAGTAAGGAACAATCGTAGTGCGCCCCAAGAAAGCAGGTTTAAAGTAGTGCTGAAGTGCCGGACGAATTTGTTCAAGAAGCTCTTCATTGGCAAGACGCTCTTCGTTGTCCTCACAAATATCGACGATGGCTTGGTCAGCCGCATTCGAGGTCATAATGATGATAGTATTCTTAAAGTCTACTGTGCGACCTTCACTGTCTTTAATATGGCCTTTATCAAAGATTTGATAGAACAAATCGTGCACGCCAGGGTGAGCCTTTTCCATTTCATCAAGAAGTAGTACGGAGTATGGGTTACGTCGAATTGCCTCAGTCAGCACGCCGCCTTCACCAAAACCGACATAACCAGCAGGTGAACCCAGTAGCATTGAGATTTTGTGTTCTTCCTTAAACTCAGTCATGTTAATAATGTCAGGTTATCACCGCCACCAAACACTTCATCAGCCAATGCCATGGCAGTTTCTGTTTTGCCCACGCCACTTGGACCGCACATCAAAAACACACCGACGGGCTTTCGACTATCTGTCAGACCAGCACGTGAGATTTGGATACTTTTGACCAACTCACTGATAGCTACATCTTGTCCAATGACGCGCTCATGCAGTGCATCCCCTAGCGAGAGCAACTGTGCGACTTCTTCTTTGACCATGTTGCCGGCTGGGATACCCGTCCAGTTTTCAATAACCGTCGCTATAACCTGCTCATCAACTACAGGGAAAACCAACGGTGATTCCCCTTGAATCTCTCTTAGTTTAGTCAAAGCCTGATTCAGACTTTGCTGGCTTTCTGAGTCCACGGTATTTTGTTCTCGATCCGATTCGATCTTCTCGCACAGAGAGGTTATTTCTGATACCAGTTCACGCTCTTTATCCCACTGAGAATTAAGTGCTTCCAAGTCTGATTTGCTGCTTTCAATTCTGGCTTTAAGCGCATGATGATCGCCGGCTTTTTCAATAAATACCGTGCCTTCAGCTTCAAGAGCATTAAGCTCGCTTTCTAGATAACGAATGTTTTGCTCCAAGCCTTCAATCGATTCTGGCTTCGCACCTTGCGTTAGGGCAATGCGTGCACACGCAGTATCAAGCAGACTTATGGCTTTATCCGGAAGTTGTCGTGACGGTAGGTAACGAATCGAGAGATTAACTGCAGCTTCAATCGCATCTTCCAAAATAAAGACACCGTGGTGATTACGGAGCGCCTCTCCCACTCCACGAAGGATCTGCTTTGCATCTTCTGCATTGGGCTCTTCAACACTGATCACTTGGAAGCGACGAGTCAACGCAGGATCTTTCTCAAAGTATTTTTTGTATTCAGCCCATGTCGTCGCGGCGATAGAACGGAATTCACCACGAGCCAGTGCCGGTTTAAGTAGATTAGCCGCATCGTTTTGACCCGCTGCACCACCAGCACCTATAAGCGTGTGCGCTTCATCGATGAAGACGATAATCGGCGTTTCTGAGCTTTTTACTTCATTGATGACATCTTTAAGTCGATTCTCAAATTCCCCCTTAATACTCGCACCCGCTTGAAGCAGACCGAGATCAAGAGTATGAATTTCAACACCTTGAATAGCCGGAGGTACTTCTCCAGCAACAATGCTGTGTGCCAATCCTTCTACCACCGCCGTTTTACCAACACCGGGTTCGCCAACAAGAATCGGATTGTTTTGACGTTTACGACACAAAATATCGATGGCCATTCTGACTTCGCTATTTCGGCCCAGTACTGGGTCAAGCTCACCGTTTCGAGCTTGTTCAGTCAGGTTAACGGTATATTTATCGAGAGCACCTCCGGCTGTTACCGCTGCTGGAGCACTACCTCCTGCGGTCGTTGAAGCCGATTTTGTCGCAAGTTTCAAACCCGAAATTTGCGCACTTAGTGCTTCTGTAGACACGTTTTCTAATGAAGGTAACGACAATGTTTTCATGCCAAAGCTGTCAGCTTGATTCAACGCCAACAACAAGTGCAAACTTGTGACTTCTTGATGCCCGTAATTGACCGATGCTAGCATCCATGCGTTTTCCATTACCTCACTCAACGCACGGCTGATAGTCGGTTGACCGTTAGCTCCAGGACGCAGACGATTAATACGTTCCGTTAGCTCACTCAACAGAGCACTTGGATCGATGTTTTGTTTACCAAGAAAGCTTTTTAAGTGGCTTTCGTCTGTCGTTAGCAACTGAACCAACCAATGTTCAATCTCAATTGCTGCGACCGTTTGCGTCATCGCCGCACCGGCAGCTCCTCTAGTGCCGCTTTAAGAGGCATATCCAGCTTAGAAACAAGGTTCCCTAGTTTTATTTGAGACATCAAACTTTCTCCTGTTGAATAAGTATCTTGCGAAATTCCGATTTTCGCCTTTTTGAGGCAAGGCAGTTGGCTTCTCCAAGCCTCAAACCTTGCTTTGAATTAGATAGCTGTGGTTCGTCGATATAATCACGCTTCACATACATGTAGAGTCTGATATCGAGACTCTCTCGAAGATAGGCTTGAACCAGTGACTTCATTGACTGGGCAAATTGCGCGTTGTTGAGCAGTCCCAAATATTCAGTTCGGGTTTTAGGCGTAATATTAATCTCTAGCGCTTTGAATGCTTGAGTCCCTGTACCACCGAGCCAAAACCCCTGACCTAGGCTTTGATTCTGGCCTTTATTTGCACCAAGCTTGGTCTGATACCTTGCGTTAATTCTATAAAATGAGGAAGGCACGACTACAGGCGTAACAGACAACGAAAAATAATCGCTAAGTAGCCGTTTCAGACCATGAAGGTTACGACTCTTATTGCCAAGCGCTAACCCGTGACGAAGCATACTTGGGTGGGTTTTCTCTTTATTTGAACCCGGCAATGAAAACATGCATGCCAGAGCAGCTTGCTGGGTCAAACGTCCCAGTACATTGTTTGCCAAGGCATCTTTTTCTTGCTTTAACAACATGCTCTGATTGGTTTCTACGTGCGTCCTTAATTCAAAATAACGTTGATTGAACACATCAATAAATTTTTGTAGCGCGTTGTCATCTTGGTGCAAGCTATTTAATAGCTCTGCGTACAAGTAATCCGGGATCAAACCTTTTGATCCAGAGAGCGCCTCTAAACCAAGCTTAATTCTGACTCTATCACTTTCAAAACGTATACTGGTGACTTGGTCTGGCATCCCCTCAGGCATCACCTCTGGCGTCAATGAAAGTGGCACCTTACTACTGACATCCATCGCTCTCAAAAGTCGAATCACCTGTATAAAATCAAAGGCATAAGGCTTATTGATAAGGTGTTCTTTCACGCTTTCCTGCATCATAGACATAGCTGACTTCCATGAGTTTTTGCGAATTGTACGCCAGCCTTGTCGCTACCAAATCTTTCCACGGAAACCTGAATAAACCGGTCGAAACTACAATACTGGGCAAACACCGCATTCAATATCTCTGCGAATACTGAAAAATCAGCGCCTAGTACCTCATCATCTACCATCACCTCTATTTCAGTCCCGGAAGCGAAAATACTTTGTCCACCGATGGTGATGGGTGCGATTAGGTGTTTGTATGAGACCGTTTTGATTGCAAATGCCTGTGGGCATTGAATGGTATTACAGCTAAGTCGAAGTACATCCTGTAGTGCCAGTGTGGCTCATCCGTTTGAACTAAAGTCGCGAAGTTTGCATTGAGGATAGCCAAAAAGCGCCAAGTTAATTGGTTGTCCAATGATGGGTATTGTGGAGCCGTTGGGGTCTTAACAACTGTAAAATCACCTGGCAAGTCGACTGCAGCTAGAGACTCTGCCTCGGTGCCCGTTGGGATTAAACATGGTGTACGCCCATTACAAACCATCAATTGAGTAGAGAGTACTACCGACTCTTGATCCAACGGCATCTGAGCATAGCTAACAGAAAGACTCATACGCCTACGACCTTTGTGGTCCCAATATTGGCTGCTCTGCCACTGCGGGGCATCGCTATCTGACCAATAACCGCTCTCATAAATAGGAGTTAAAGGAACCTCACCAGTAGAAAGAACTTCATTGACAGACTCAACTGAAACAACGGTGTAGTGATCCTGCTGCTGGGTGTCAGCTATAACCGGCATAGAAAGCTTTGAGAAGTCGTAGCGAAGCGGCTCTCCACGACGGCGAAATAGATTTAGCGCCGGAACAGTATTGAGCTGTATGACACCTGGTTCGAATAAACTCAGGTACTCTACAGGCAGATGTTGAATGAAAAGCGTCAGCGTTACTTCATTGGTATCGAAATCTCGGAGCTTTTCGCCAAGGTTGTCGATGCGCATAAAGGCTGCTTTGTCAGGAAACGCAAAGTAGTCACGCAATATATCAAACCCGGTAAGATGACCGTCATAGCTCGGAAGCCAGGTAAAATCAGCATCAGAAACTCGAGTTCTCAGGTGAGAAGGGTCAATACTAACCTGCTTGTCATCGTTCCATAACGTCAAGGCTTCGGTGTTCAGCAGCAAAAGATCAATGAGTCCACGAGAACTACTCTCAAAACCACGTACATAAAAATCAAAATGCTTGCTGCCAAGTTGACTAAAGGTTGCATCGGGGTCGTTACATCTGAGTGTCAACTGCACCGCTGACTCCGCCTACGAAGACTATTCGGGGTTGGGAAATTAAACGGAGCCGTCGTTGCGCTTATGTCAGAGATGTAGAATGGCTCAACAACCAACTCATCCACTAACGTAAAAATCGATTCGGTATCATTATAAGTCACTGCTAGCTCAGACCCTTTGTCTAGCGAGATTGTGTTCGTCGCCGCTTCGGTATCCACATCTAAATGCAATGGTGTATAACTCGGAATTACTTGAAGGTAACCTGGATAGACAATGTTGATGAGATCTTGCAAGATTTCTGGAAACTGCTCATCTAAACGCTTCTCTGTTTTCGCATTTAGCAATGCAGCAGCTTCAATGAAACGACTAATATTAGGATCTTCTTGATCGCTTTGATTCAAGCGCATCGCCGCCGCGTGTTCAGGATAATCGCGTCCATATTCGCTCAATGCACCGCGAATACTCGCTAGTTCTCTTTCAAAATAACTAAGAAGCTGATCAGACAATTTCCTGTCCCTCCATCGTTGCAGACTGGTTTGACAGGCTTATATTGGAGTCAAACAAAAAGACGTGCTCGCCCTTTGCCGTTTCTACTTTTGCCATAATTGAAAAACACACTGCGTTTTTTGACTGGTCACTTTCTTGTACAAACACACTAACCTCAGACAATCTGGCTCAAACGCTTTAATCATGCGCTCTAACGCTCGAGAGAATTGATCATGATCGATTTGGCTACTCAAGCTCTGAGAGTTATCAAGACCAAAACAATACAGAGATCTTTGCACCTCAGGATAAGAACTTGACACTAACCTCATCGGTGCTTCTGAGTTGAGGAGTGTCGTCAATTGATAGTGAATAGCGTCAAGGAGGTCATCGCCATGTTTTTTATTACGAGACTGCTCGGTCGACTCACCGAGAGTTCCGCCCTTTTTAACGAACGTTTTCCAAAACATCATGCGCGAGCCCTCGAAGTAAATAGGGAATCTTCGCTACCAAGATCTGTCGACAGTAGAACTTCACCGCACACATTATCAAACTGGTATTGTGGTTGAATAAGTACATTACAAACGTAACGATCGCTTTCCCCCGACACTTCTTTTACTTCTACGCGGCTTTTACTTAACGGGTACTTGGCCATTGTTGCTTCATCAGCGTTGAACAAGTTACTCGTATACTTTTGTAACCAGTCATTCAGGTAGAGTTCGCACTCTTCAGCACTTTGGAAGTTACCAATCATTCCCCTGATCTGTACTTTCAAAAAATGTGCAATTCGGCAAATCATGAGTGTTGTCTGAATCTGTCCAGCGACAAGCTCAGAGTCGTCCTTCGCTTTGTCCCAGATAGAACGATTACCTCTAAAGAAATATTTATCCGTGGTAGCGCTACGACAAAGAGGAATAAACCCATGTTCCGTATAGAAATTGCCCATATCGGTATAGAAGGTGATTTCAGGGGTTGGCTTATATGTTGCTAAAGTGCCTTGACCATTGGTCGGAACGTTAACAAGCGCTCCCATCAACTTATCTTGCCAACGAGATTTCATAAAACCAAACCAGTTAATGCGGTTAAACTCGCGCAATGCCGTTGATGCAAACAAGATGGCTGCGCTGCCCCATAGCCCCTGTCGTAGTTGGTAAGTTTCCGTGAATATGAATGAAGTAGAAGACTGCGTGCCGTAAGCTTTTCGCAAGCGTACTTTCGGCATAGCAACTCCAAGAAAACGAGCCTGTGTTAAGCTGCGAAGTCTTTGCCATGCGGTGTAGTCTGGCCCTTGGAGGATCTTCTCTATACGATGAATATCAGACAACCAATCCGCTCCGGCTTCACCAAAGAATGTTTCCTCGGGAGAGAGGATAAAGGGACAAAGACAAAGCTGCCCCATGCTTGCAAGAAGTTCTAAGGTATACAGATCGTCAAAATCGGAATCAACATTCATCGATATATCGTGATCAACAACCATCATTCCAAAAGGCTGACCGCCAGACGTATTCAACTCTCGGTTTGCAATGAGGTTATAAAGCGCTGTACGTTTAAGTGATACAGCCGTGTTGAGTTCATGAGAAAGTTCATTCCAAGAGACATCAAGAAGCTTGATACGAACTTTCTGATAATTCACAGGGAGAAACGCCAATGTCTCGACGCCTCTCCACGTGGCTTCTAGATTGCTAAAACTAGGATGATGGATGATGTTCGAAATCTGCGATGACATGCGTCTATCGATTTCTGCGATCAAACGAGTAACGCCAGCAAAGAAAAGATCGGTTTCCTTTACCAAGTTCTCATCTAATTGTGCGAGCAGCAACAACGCATCTTTTAAGTAAGACTCATCATCGCTATTCAGATCGCAAAATTCCGTTTGCAGTTTTGGGTCAAACATCCATCATCCCACTTAGCCAATAAAGTCCAGGGATTAACCTGGAATTTTGGTTACCATACGAACTGAAGTCGTCAGCTCTTCTAGTTGTAGCCAAGGTCTCAGGTGAGCCACCGCCGAATAAGCGCCTGGTTTACCTGGCTGTTCTACAACAGAGATCTGAGACTCACAAAGCGGTGTCTTAGAACGCTCTGCGTTGCCAACCGCTCCCGAGTTTGTGTACTGGTCAATCCAAGTTTGCAGTTGTTTCTGTACGTCTGTCGCTTCAAGGTTAGAGCCAAGCATGTCACGACCCATAACTTTCAGGTAGTGCGCAATACGGCTACTCGCCATGATGTAAGGAATACGAGCAGAAATTGCCGCGTTACTCGTTGCATCAGGATCCGTATAGGTCTTTGGCTTTTGTGTTGTTTGGCTACCAATAAACACACCATAGTTGGTGTTTTTATAATGAACCAAAGGCAAGAAACCGAGATCACTCAGCTCTTTTTCACGCTCATCCGTCAGATTAACTTCAATTGGACATTGCTGTTGGATATCACCAGCGTCTGACTTATATGTTAGGTTTGGTAGGTTTTCTACTTTACCGCCATTGTCTAGACCGCGTACTGCCGTACACCAGCCAAACGCGGTATGAGCTTGAGTCATTTTTAGACCGAAATCAAAAGCAGCGTTCGACCAAACCAACTCAGAGTTGTTCGCTGGTTTAGGATTACCTTCAGCATCAACATTCAGCTCTTCATATTCAAAAGCGTCTGTCGATAGGCCTTTTTGACCATATGGTAGGCGAGCCAAGGTTTGCGGTAACGTAAGTACTACGTAGCGGGCATCGTCACTCTCACGAAATGCATTCCAAGATGCATAAGCTGGAGAATCAAAACCAGCCGCGACAGGCTTACCTTCATCAAACGTTTCAAAAGAGTCAAACTCGAACATCTCAGGGTTTGCGGCTGCAACAAATGGAGCGTGGCTCGCTGCTGCTGTTTCACCCATGTAACGCAGTAGTGCTACATCTTCGTCTTTGTGAGAAAAAGAGTAATCGCCGATCAACGCGCCGTAAGGTTCACCACCAGCTGTACCAAATTCTTTTTGATACAAGGCGTCAAACAGTGGACTACGATCCACCGCTGGTGCATCTTCAAACTGTTCAATCAGCTCATCCTTCGTAAAATCAACAAGCTTGATTTTAAGAGACTGACCCGTTTCGCTTTCACGAACCAGTTTGTTTAGCCCTCTCCACGAACCTTCTAGGCGCTGGAATTCATCATCCTGCATAACCTTAGAAAGCTGTTTCGACATTTGTTTGTCGATCTGCTCAATCGCGTTTTCTATCGTCTTCGAGACATTTTTGTCCCATGTTACCGTTCCACTCAGTGCTTGCTCGGCAAGTACTGAAAACAGCTCTTTGGTTGTATCAGCAGGAGTCTGAGACGTCGCAGCAATCGCTCTATCGAGTACACTACCCGCTTCAGCTTCTGCGCCTGCACCCGCTTGGTTTCTAATTCAGAACTCATTACTCATCTCCTTTGCTTTCGATGCCCAGTTCACTAGAAAGCGCATTGATTTGGTCTGCGCTTTGCAGTACTTCCTTAAGAAGTTTTTCTAAGTCGCGAGAGCGATCCGCTTTAGACAGCAGCGTTTTTAACTGCTGACGGGTCTCGGCAAGTTTTTTGAGTGGTTCAATCTGTTCAACCAGAGCATCTGGTTCAAAATCTTTCATAGAAGAGAAAGATAACGCGGCTTCAAACTGGCTATCATCGTCTTGCAGAGTATTGTCTACTTTCAACTTCAACTCTGGCCCAACTCGTTTTAAAACCGTGTCAAAATTATCTTTGTCGATTTGATAAAACGTTCTCTCTTCAAGATCTTCTCGATCTTCCTTGTGTGCAGAAAAATCACCGATGACACCGACAACAAAAGGCAACTCTTTGGTTTCGACAGCGCCGTTAGTTTCTACATCATAGGTAATACTTACCCGGTTTTTACTTACACGTTTGTGTTGTGAATTCAAAGCCACGTTACTTCTCCCTGTTATTCAGATTAAGCTGCCTTCGACTCTAACTTGCCAGTCGTGCAGTCAAACTTAACGGTGTCACCTTTTTCGATCTTACCGCCGTCACCTTCTTGGTAATAAACCTTGGTTAGCGTTGTATATGTGAGTGAAAAGTCTTCTGTTGGTAGTTGACCGTCGGAGCCAGAAATGTTGTAGCTCGCGATACGTGCCTTCTCCATCGTAATCACTAGGTATGGATCAGCACCCGCACCATCACGAGAGGGTTTAGTAAGCAGAATCTCTACTGTTTTACCCTCAGCACCCGGCGCGAATAGGAAAGTCGTAAGATGAGGCGATGCACCATCAGAAGTTCGGCTAATGTTTAGTGCATCCAGAGATACCATGCCTTTGTCAGCATTGTTTGCGTTACCGACATCGACACTAACACCACGGTTTGCACCCCAAGACATATTGTCAACAGCAAAGAAACCTTTCTTGCCACCAATATCACCAATTGTTGCTGCGCCTTTAATGCTTGTTAGTCCATCAATTCGCATAAAAATAGAAGCCATGATTGTTCCCTTTTGTATATGTAGTCATTTATGACTGTGAATAACGATTACCACTCGATGTTTGAAAGCCCTGAATCAACGTTACTTTCAGTTATCGTGGTTGTTTCCTTTCGGTTTTACTTCTTCCTGAACCGGTTCAATAGGCGCTACTGCTTGAGGCACCGCAGCCACGCTATGCGTCGCTTTATGCTCTGCGCTTTCCAGCCCAGCCAAGTGTTCGATACGCTGATGTACGGCGCTATTGTCGCCGACCAGCTCTTCGAGTAATTCTGGTAATGACATCCCTCCCCAACGTATAGCCCTTTTCAACAGCAAGTAAATTGGGCTGTGTGGCTCGTGTTCCAAAAAGTAGTCTGCAATAGACTGTAAGTTTGCTAGCGCTTGTTCTCTGGTCGCCACACCACCAGTGGGTAATGCGGTGATGTTTAGTGATGCTTGCTGTGTCGTTGTTACTGGTGTCTCTGAGACCCCTTCAGTTGCGTTTGTCACCGGCTCTGAAACTTCTTCCGAAGCCACCTGAGCTCCTGTGCTGTCAGAACGGGTTCCGGATCTAAGGGCCAATGTGCAAACTGCTCACCAACTAAAAACCGTAATGAGGAAATCAGCCTTTCAATCGCATCCTTTACAAATTTGAAACTCAACGGCGTCGCACCAGCTTCGCGACACTTCTCTGACAATGATGTTTCCAAACGAACCAAAGCATCGAGAGCGCTTCCCAATGCTCTAATTCTTTCTTCTACTTCAGATTTTTCGTGCCCATATGCAATTACTGCTTCATCTTTTAGATTAGACAAACTTCCGTCTTTTTCCGCCTTGTAAAAGCGACCAAAGTCGATTTCTCCAACCAAAGGCAACATTTGGAGTGGCATATAAAGTAGGCCACTCTCAGCAGTATCGCCGACAAGTTGTAATAGCGGCTTGATACGATGTTCGATGATCTCGACGGCTTGCTCTTGCTCTGTCTCACCCTTACGCTTTTTCTCCGGTAGCGTAGGGTGGAGAGTCGACCAAAAGTTTTCGACTACCGCTTCCATAGAAATCAACGCGGCACTTAAGTTCTTAAACGGCTCAGCCGTAAAAAGCTGCGCGACGGTAAACCATGAGAAGATCTCAAGATCTTTCGATTTAGTCGCGAGACAAAGGTGACAGGACTCTGAAAGCTTGTTCCAGTTGGTGGAATTAGCATCAACGAGTTCTGCATCTTCCACCGCGTCAGGCACTTCAACAAGTTGCCTGAATGACGATTGCGCCATATTGAACTCATTGCGATAGCCACGAAACAAAGAGCGGTTATCTTTTAGATATTCACCACTTGGAGCTTCATCTGAAATAGGCGCCAATAAATCATCAAACATCGACTAACTACTCCTATTTCTCGTGGAAGCTTGCAGCAGTGCCTGTGATTCCAGGCTTGTTCTGGGACTTGGTGAAATTTGACCAGACAAAACAGGCTAGATAGGCAATTGCCCATGCTTGAGCGGGCCCACTATCTTGGCTTTCTTCCTTCTTCCAGTTGTACTTGCCACATCGAATAATCAGCGGCTGGCTACGATTTTTATAATCGTAATGCTTTTCAGAAGGCAAACTCTCACATTCCTTAGAAGACGGTAGTTTGAACTTGTTGGAAATCATCTTGGACAAGATATTGGTAGCCAAAAGTACTTTTTGTCACCCTCAGCCAAACTACGACAGTGCGTAATCGCGGTTCTGAGTTTGTTAGCTACTTTGCCGGAAATATTTGCAGGAACCGTAATGACACATTTACGGTTGTTCCATACAAATTTTTCTTCACCGTCAATACGCGCAAGGCGAGAAAGATTATAAAAGGCGTGACCATAGGCTTTACCCCAAACCATCTGCCCGACATTAAGCTGTAATTCGACAATATGTGGGATCTTTCGTTTGCCGGTAGGCTTGCCATCTACTGTAGTTGAAAAATCAATCTCAACTTGAAGGAAAAACTTTACATCTTTGTACTGATCTTGAATGCCCAACCCCCAAAGATCCTTTACCGCTTTGCCGTGCAAATCTTTGATTGCTTCAAACTCCGGAGTCATAGATATGTAGTCTCTAAAAGCATTCATTTGAGCAATAGTGCTAAACACAATTGTCGCGCGAGAGATGTCTTTTACTTGAAGCGGTATTTTCGAAGCCTTTTTATCCGTCTTTGGATCATCCCAATTAGAAATGCCGCATTTAGCCGCGATACGCTCTCGAGTTTTGAGCGGTCCTCGGTCGTACTTAATCGGTTTACCACTTTCATTTTTTACCGTATTCGACAAGTGCTGCATAAATTTGTGTAGCTTAGGATCAGCAAGCTTTGCTTGTTCGACTAGTTCTTCGATTTGCTCACGTGGATGGTCATTATCCCAAAACGTTGTTTGTGAAATGTGACCTTCAATCGTATATGGTGGTGGCATGGTTCCCTCCGCTCCACTTAGTCCAATTTAATTCAGATGACGCTTATTTTTATCCACCGATTTGAACGGTTGGTGCACCGAACACAATACTGCCGCCATGTGCGGTGGTGTCGCCCATTCGAGCCGCTGGGGTACTGTTAATTAATACTGTTGCACTGCCTTTCACTATTGAGTCGGGCGGTCCCACACAAACTAAAGAGTCACCCATTTTGCAGCAGGTAAGCCGCAAATAAGCACGGTCACCGCACCAGGCCAACAATAGGGCCACCCACATGAGGAATTGGTGGAGTACCGGGCGTTTGCATCGGACACGTGTGCATATCGGTTAATCTGGCTGCACTTGGCATTACAACGCCTCCTGTGACAGTTTCCCTGAACCACCGTCAGCAATATCTAAAGCCATGTTAATAACTTGCTTGTAGTAGCCTATATATCCAGACCATTCCGGTAGTGCTGCTGCGGTATTGACCGCGCCTGCAACCGCCTTTGCATGCAGAAAATCAGCTGGCATAACCACTGGATTTTCGACAGGTGCGATGCTGCCATGACCACTCCAGAACACCGCTTGTCCAACCCACTTAGCCGAGCTTTCATTGGCCAGTGGTTGAATCGATTTTTCTATATCACGCCTTAAAGCTTCATTGGGTTGTTTTACCCAATTAGCACTGTCTTCAATGACTTTATTTTCAATCTGAGATAAATCTGCTTTTCGTATGCCAGTTGCTAAGGTTGCCCACCAAATAGACTCACGCATTGGCAAGGCGTGGGCGATGAATGTCGCTAAATCAATGTTCAAATCCGCCTTTTGTAAAACACGAATGACTTCAACAGGAGGAAGCGAGTCTTGCACAAGATCTTTCGCTTCGTCCGAGAGATCGAAGTAAGATAGGATTTTTTTGAGTCTTGGTAGGGAATCTTCTTCATTAGTTCACCATTAATATCGTGCCCTTAATGGCAGTCTGGCCAGATGAGCTCACTTCAGACTGCGCAGCTCCTGATAGTTTGGCGCTCACATCGCCTTTCACTTCAGCATTGAGCCCTTGAAGTTTTGCGCCTGTACTCCCTTTCGCAGCAAAGCTAGTAGATGCGCTCAATGACATTGACGTTCCAGCCTTACCGCTGAACGAACCATCCGACTTAATACTGACTGACGTGCCAGACTGACTTAAGCTGCCACCTTCTACCGAAACCTTTGAGCTACCGCTCACTGCGACCGTGCCACTTGAAATTTCAATTTTGTCGCTGGTCACCACTATTTTGCTGCTTCCCACTTTCAAAGTTAGCGTGTCATCTGCGGTAAGAGTGATTTCCTTACCTTGCTCGTTAATGTTCTCTTTAGCAGTTAGGTTATAGGACTTATCTGTACTTAGATTGATCCCTTCTTTCGCTGTTAGTGTGGTTTGTTTTTCTACTGTTTGTGTGATGTTTTTCGTCACGGTGGAAGTCATCTCTCCACCAATCGTTTCGTTGTAGTCGTTGACTACTTCTCTCGTCATATCTTTTGCGGCATGCACATAGAGTTGTTCATTATCTTTTTTGTCGTCGAACCTTAACTCGTTGCTTTCACCTGCCAGCTTTGTCATCACGCCTGTTTGCGTCGTATTAGCGGTTGGGTATGGCGGTTTGTTTCCACTGTTGTAAACGCTAGAAACTACTACGGGTTGATCTGGATCTCCATTGACGAAACTTACCAGAACCTCTTGTCCAGCTCTTGGTAGAAATTGAGCCCCATAACCTTTGCCTGCCATTGGCTGAGCCACACGCACCCAACAACTGGTTTTGTCACCCGTTTCGGGATCCCAATGGAATTTAATGCGCACGCGTCCCATCGCATCGTTGGCAGGCTCTCCAACTTTACTACCTGAAACGGTTGCTGATTGAAGTCCGTGTAAAACAGGTTTTTCCACGGATTGAGGATAAAAGATGTCCCCTTCAGGAATGACCTGAATATCGGAGTGATACTCTCCTTTTTCATCATCAAAGTCGTATTTGATTTCCGCCACCAAATACTGCCCTTGCTGACTACTATCGCTATGCGCATTTAGCTTAAGGAAATAGCCTGCACATAAGTCGGGAGATTGTGTCGTTGCAAAGGCGCTATCGTAGTTGGAGTCAAGTTGCGCTCTCTGCGTTTCAACCACATCACTTGCCAGATCGGTATAGGTACCGCTTCCACTTGCTGTTGGGTATCGATACTCTGTAAGTTTGGTGTTGTTCGACAGAGAGTATTTCGACTTTTTGGCTTTACTAGTCACCAATTTAGACTGATTGTAGTCATAACCTGCCAGCTCAAGCGAGGCACTATGAAAACGGTGCTCACGCTGCCAGGTATCGAGAATATCGTAGTCGCCAGAAGGATTAGCGGCATAATCGAGCGTGGTCATCTTATCGCTAGAAAACGGCTTACTCGCTTGCTGCAAAAACAATTTGGTTGCATCACTGTCTTTTCCGAAATAATAGTGAACACCCTCTTCCGCCAACAACCTTGTCACAAACTCAAAATCCGTTTCATTGAACTGAATACAGTATTCTCGTTTTGTTGAAGGCATACTCTTTACACTGTATGCCCCTTTAAAGCCCAGTTCATCAAAGATACTAGTGACGATGGTTTGCACGCTGGCTTCTTGAAACACGCGACATTTTCTAGAATGGTGCAGTAAATAAAGCCAAGGCTTAACCGTCAAACGAATACTCGAATATGTTGAATCAATTCGTTGTGATTGAGACTGAGCCTTCACGACGTAACCTTGAAAAATTCGACGTTCAGTTCTGCTCGAGCCCGTCTCGCCATACAGTTTGAGACTGATCAATTCACCAACCCAGTCCGCCGGATTCGCTTTTGTAACCAATACAGTCGTTTGCCACTCATAGTCTTTGCTAACGGCTTCAAAGCCAAAGAAGTGGCTAGCAACGTAGTCTTTGTTACTCGCGTCGGTTACTACCAGCAAGCTTCCTTGAGGTTCAGTGATTTCTCTCATTGAACCTCCCTAACGTTAATAGCGTATTGGTGCCTGTCATAGTCAGCTCCTACTTCTTGTCAACATTGACGAGCTCCGCAAAACGAAGCAGTTGAATGGGAGGATATAAAGACATTTGTCTCGCAACATCCATGTTGATGGTAATGGAATAACTTTGAAGCTCTGCAATGGGTAATTGACCAGGTTCGATACCTTCGAAAAGAACTTTCTCGGCTTGATTGGCTGCCAATTGGCTACTCGGTAATACTTATTTGAAACAGAAATCAGTGCATCAGACTCCGTTACCATCGAGTCGTAAGCCGAAGCGACGGGTAAGTTATGTTTTAGAGCGGCCTGAGTAAACTCGTCGCGGTGAGACAAGTTATAAGAGCTAGAGCCTACATAAACGACATCGACGCCTTTTTCAGCCAAAGTTTTCATTTTTTGTTCAAACTGGTTGGGTAGCGGTTTATCGTCATCGCCTAACTCGTAAGTTTCAACGACGGTTCTAAATTGCATTTTCTCTTCTAATGTTCGCAATTTTTCAGTGTTCAATGCAGAGTTAAGCTCAGCGGACGAATAAACCACACCGATTCGGCTCACAGGGAAATATTCACGCATCGCTCGAATCTGAACTTCTTCTTCAATTCGATTTCGGATACCAGTGACCGTTTTTCGTCCGGATTGCTGAGGATCAATGATAATTCCAGCGCCTACAGGATCCGCGACAATCATAAATAAGGTTGGAATATCACCAAGCTTGGTTTCTATACCGTAATCGTCAATAGAACCAATCATCGCTTTACTAACGCTCGTTCCCCATGTCACTACCAAGTCGGGATTGAGCTGTTTCGCTTCTTCTAAAAACAGCGGCAGTTTCGTTTTGTCTCTATCGACATTTCGTAACACGATATCAACCGGCAACTTATTGGCTTCTACATAGGCATGAAACCCCTGACAAGCCTCTTCACAACCTCGCCACACTGTCATATAGATTGTTTTGCGCTCTTCCGCACTAACAACGTTTGAACTCGCCAGTCCTGACACTAATGAAATCAACGACAACACAAAAGTACGCTTCATAAGCTACGCTCCCGTTTTCGCGTCAGAGGCCGGATTCTTGAGTATCAACAAAATAGCGATACCAGCCAAAATTATCCCACCACCGACAATACTCATCGCTTCACCAAAAGTATGAGTTGCCAGTAAGGTAGCCACCAAAATAGGGCCTATTACACTGCCTATTCGTTCTGAGGTTCGTAAAAAACCAAGGGTTTCTGTTCGTCCAACCTCCGGAGTATCTTCTGAAGCTTCAAGCGCACAAGCAATCAATGGTGCTTTTAATATCGAGTGCGCTACGCCCATAAGTGTGACAGCCAATAGGATTTTGAATATAGAATCATCACCGTATAGAGACACCAAGATCCCACCGGACAATATGGTTCCGAGTACCACCAGTTGCTTGGTTTTTTGCGTTCGGTCTGCAATTCCCGAAGCTATAGGCTAAGCGGGATAATGACCAATGAGTAGATCATCATAATCCGGCCAATTTCGGACTGGCTTGCGTCTAACGACACCAAGTAAAGTGGTACTAAAAAGTACAAGAATCCGGTCAAAACGATTTTAGCTGGGATAGCACAGAACAAAATAACCGCCATGAATCGAAGGTTCTTCATTAGTAACAGAACACTGCCTTTCTGTGCTGCCGATTTTTTCCCTTCGCTGGTATCCAGTTCTCCAATGAACATTCTCCAAGCCAGAATACCTGCAAATGCAGCCAGTACCGCCGAGAGTAGGAACACCGGTTGATAACCAATTCGGTCAGCGATAATAGCTCCTAAGGCCGTACCACACATAGTTGCGGTCATAAGAACACCCACAAACATAGCCATGCCTTTGGCTCGATTTTCGGATGTCACCACTGCCGCAATATAGCTCTGGCAGCTGATGGTAATAATTGCATAGCCAAAGGCTGTCACACCCCTTGAAATAACGATATCCATCGCGTCAGTGGCAAACGCACATCCAAAGTAACCACCAATCGCTGGGATTAATCCGACTAAAAACAACTGTTTTTGACCCCAGCGATCAACCCATTTGGCAGCAAATGGCGTACACGCTGCGATAACAAACATGAAGACAGAAATTGGTAAGCCAAGCATGACATCTTTAGAGATCCAGCTTGAAGGTTGGTAAAATTCGTTGACAAACAAAGGCATGAAGGACTTAGAGAGTTCTTCAGCGAAAGAGAAAACGAACAGTGGAATACGAGCGTCCACAACATCACCTTTGTGTACACCCATCTTGTTTTGCAAACTAAATCTGTCGGACACCGACTTAAGCTTGGAATTGACCTCTGCTGAGTCAGTGCGTTGTGGTAACAGTTTGGAAAATAACGCTTTAAAACGAGATTGAAGATCTTTTGAGTCTTGATTGAGTCGATCGGCAAACGTTCCAATAACACCGTGGTAGGTGATTTTTTCATTAACAGAGAAATCACCTTTGACCTGTCTTTTTAGTATGGACTCCGATTCTTCCAATGGTCCTGAGATATAGACCATTACTACAACCATGACGACCTCGAAACATACGAGGAGTACGGCAACCAGCACAATCGCAATGTCAAAGAAGATGTCTGTTAACTGAGATTGGACATAGGTTGAGCTAAGACCAACGTAAACTCGAGCGCTTACATCTTCTGCAACATTAATTGGAAGTTGGAATAAATCACTACGAGTGGTTTCGGAGCTGAACAAGGAAGGCAAAAGTTGTGGCAACTCTTTCAGGACGACGACCAAACGTTCTATAAACGACGCACTTAGATATTGACTAGACGTTTTTTCAAATGAAATGGCATACGTTGGATCAAGTTCTTCGACAACACCTGCTTGATAAAGCACATCATCATTTTGCGTAAGGGCAACAAACGTCAGTTCCGGATATTTCTTTAGAGTGTCATCCAAATAACTTTCCATACCACTAATTTGTTGGTAAGGCACACCAACATCTATGGCGAGCTCAACATCATCATGAATGATTTGCGCTATCGAGTTCGCCTTTTTCAAAAGCTCAGGCTTGATTGAAAAGTTAAACTCAACGAGCGTGTATGCTGCACTTAAAAAAGAGGCAACGAATGCACTAATAATAGTGATATAAATCAGCCGCTTATTTATTAGGCTCGCAATAGTCTGCGCTTGATTCACTTAGCCACCTCAGTACCATCCTTGGTCTTGGGGTTAGATTGTTTTGACAGCGCCTGCAAGCGTTCCAGCTCTGCAGAGACTTGCGCTTTCATCTCCTCACTTTGCTTAATCTGGTCAGCAAAGCTTCTGCTCATCGACCCATCCGGTGTCGACTTTCCGTCAATTGCTTTTCGCCAGAGGAATAGTTGTGGATCAATTTAAAAACATTAGCTACGTCGCTAAAACCAATTCTTACAACAAAAAATACGGTGAGTGCCGTGACAAGAAAGATGACAACGGTTGCTTCGAGTAAGTGCAACCGAACCAGTGCATAAACACCGAACAACGCGGTTTTGTCATACTCAATGACCAAGCTACCTGTTAGGTTTTCAAAATCACCAAATATTTGAAGGCCACTGAAAAGACGCGTGTCATCACTGTAGAGCCAACGAGGTTCATTCGACGTCAGAGCTCTGCGAATCACGTCTTCAGGAATGACGTTACTCGAGGAAGCTATTTCGGAAGTTTGTACTAGAATTCGACCGCCGTTGTCGATAAGAGAGATACTAGTGACATCAGATTCTCTTTCGCGCGCCAAATTAAACTGTTCGATAAGGTTTTCTGCAGACTGGTATGGGATACCTAAGCGATCAACTCGTTGTATCGATGTATCTAATGAAGAGGAAATAACATCGAGCTTTGACGACACAACACCTGACATGAGACTGTCGAACTTCATGTAGTTCATTAAATAAAGAAGTCCTAATACAGCTAATAGAATTACCCAAACGGTAATTACCAGCCGCAAGTGAACTTCAAAAAATGCTCTCATCTTCCCTACCTCTACAACTGAAGAAGTACAACCCACTCAGATCCTTTACTTAATTTTCTACAAACTGAATGCCCCCTTAAACCAAAGTAGACCATGCTTTATAAATGTGCCTACAAAAGTTCATAAAACGGAACAACTGTTAAAAAAATAGCAATATAACAACACATTAACAACCCGACAAAGATTACGTGTAATTCATTCACGGCCATCTTCAACTGGTTGGAGTTTGCTATTCTAATGATTAAATGCAAGGATAAATAAGGGCTGACAAAGGATTAAAGTCACAATCAAACGGGTTACCGAATGATTACCACCAACAAATCAGACCACCAATAGTTGCTAGATTTCGTTTTATTTGTTAAGGAAAACAAATGGCCAACACTCTTTTCTCAAATAAATCTTCTTCTGATACCTCTGTTTCCAACTCCAAGCCAGATATAGAGACCCCTGGTCAAGAAAGACCTTGGAGAATACTTTTAGTCGACGACGAACAAGATGTTCTTACCGTGTCAAAAATGGCGCTCAAAGGGCTTAATTTTGAAGGTGGATTCGTTGAGATTATTACCGCCAAATCTGCTGCCGAAGCAAAAATGCAACTAACACAACATACTGATATTGCGCTAGCTTTTATTGATGTTGTTATGGAAACGGACGATGCCGGTTTGGAGCTAGTGCGTTGGATACGAGACGAGAAGAAAGACTCACAAATTCGTCTCGTACTAAGAACTGGACAGCCTGGGTCTGCACCTGAAGAAACCGTCATTCAAAAATACGAAATTAATGACTACAAAAACAAAACCGAGCTCAATGCAATTCGACTCAAGACGTCTGTGCTTACGGCGCTGAGAGCATACAGAGATATAAAGATCATCTCGTCCAATCAGAGAAAGCTTGAGCAGGTATTAAGTGCAACGGAAACCATTCTTACCCATTCTAAAGTGAACAGTTTTCTCATCTCGGCATATCAAGAGTTGAGTTCGTTTCTCAAACAGAACAATATTACCTTAGGTGTCTGCATAGTAAGTAACATGCCGTACTCAACTCCTGTTCGAAAGCAATTTCATCTATCTAGTAACGGCTCACTATTTGAAGATGACTCAATTTCTGAAGTGGAAGATATGTTGAGCCAGATAAATATCGGTGATGGATTAAAGCCGATAGTTCAAATTGAAGACACACATTATTTTCACTATATGCGCATCAATGAGTTCGAAGCAGTGACCTTGGTCTTTAATTTTGAAAAACCGCTTTCAAATGGTGTTAAAAACCTATTACCACATTTTACATCTAACTTTGTTCTGGTGTTTGAAAACATTAGGGCTAAAACGGAAGTTCAAGAAGTACAACAGCAACTCATGTTAATGCTAAGCGAAGCCATTGAAACACGCTCAAAAGAAACTGGCGCTCACGTATTAAGAGTGGCATTGATTTGTGAGTTCATTGCCAAAAAACTCGGCCTTAGTGAAAAACACGTAGAGATAATCAAGCACTCTGCACCAATGCATGATCTTGGGAAAATAGGCGTTCCAGAACGAATTCTTCATAAGCCTGGTGCACTCGATGACGAAGAGTGGTCCGTAATGAAAACACACCCTGAAATTGGGCACAAATTACTCAGCAAACTGAACTATGGCATACCCCAAATGGGGGCGATGGTGTCACTCTCCCATCACGAAAAATGGAATGGTTCAGGTTATCCAAATGGTACGAAAGGGTCCGAAATCCCCCTTGAAGGTCGCTTAATGGCGATAGCTGATGTCGTTGATGCGCTTGGTTCTACCCGCTCTTATAAAAAAGCTTGGAAAAACGAAGACATCGTCACTCTGATTCAGGAGCAGAAAGGCCATCATTTCGACCCTAAAATTGCTGACATTGTTATCAAACATTTCGATGAAATAATGGAAATCAGAAAACAATATCCAGACGCCGATCAATAACCCAAAATCACGGAAGTATCTATGTTTACCAAAAAGCTCACTCGGCTTTTAGACTGCGAGTATATTGAGCAAGGAAATGTGGCCGGGTTTTCAGCTTTATTGCTAGACTCCCTCGTTCAATCGCTCTATCTCCATGATGCAAGCTTGTGGCTGACCGTCAGCAGTGACCAAATTGATTGCGTAAGTTTTCATACCTCGAGCAAAGACGAAACTGGTGTTTTCTCTCCTATTAATAAACAATCATTTGAACAATTTGAAAAACAAATTATCAA
Organism: Vibrio maritimus; assembly: GCA_000755425.1. Classification (GTDB taxonomy): domain Bacteria; phylum Pseudomonadota; class Gammaproteobacteria; order Enterobacterales; family Vibrionaceae; genus Vibrio; species Vibrio maritimus_A. Next base: position 431,010 of record BBMT01000003.1, on the reverse strand, counting down.
TGGCTCGCACCTAGTTTATGCCTACAATAATGCTGAAAAGGCCAGCTGGATGGCAATATCGACGTTACCCATTTTAGGGCGATATTAGTGCCAGTGAAGGTTCATGGTCAGATCAATGGCTTTATCATGCTGCGCCAAAAGCCTCATCAAGCTTCTCCAGATTCTACCGCTATCCAGTTCGTCATCAGTACAGCGTTTGCATTAGCGACAACCATCCGGTCAGCCCAATTATCCCTATCCTTAGATTCCCCCAGCCAACGAGAAATTCAACTAGAGCAAAGTGTAAGACAACACAATAAAGGGATTAAGGAAATGCTTCAAAACCTCGAAAAGGCACAAAATTACCAAGTGGAGGTAGAAAAAATGGAAGCACTTGGCAAGCTTGTAGCTGGAGTAGCCCACGAAGTAAACACCCCATTAGGTGTCGCTATGACATCCGTATCAATTGTAGAAGAGCAAATTAAAAAACTAGAGACTGCTTATCGCAATCAGCAGCTAGATGAGTCAGTGTTTATAGAGTTTCTCGACTCATCAATTCCAGCAGTTGATATGACTAACACCAACTTAGAGCGTGCGGCATTATTGGTACAACAGTTCAAACAAACCTCTGACAACGAGGGACATGGAGAAGCTGAAGTCGTTGCCTTCAAGCCCTTGTGCGAAGAACTTATTACTAGCATTGCCCCACTCTATCAACCTACAACGTCGAGTTTATGATTGATATTCCAGATGCTCTAAAACTCGAAACCATACCCGGCGCAGTTGAACAAATATTCACCAATTTTATCAATAACAGCTGTCAACATGGATTCAAAGAAAGTCAGGAGTCTCACAATCTGGTGTTTATCAAGGCCTTCAAAGTTGACGACAAAGTCATCATTGATTATCAAGATAACGGCGTTGGAATTGATGATGCGATTGCTCACCAGGTTTTTACGCCCTTTTACACAACAAGTCGAAGCCAAGGTGGAACCGGCTTAGGGCTCTCTATTGTCTATAATTTAGTTACCCAAAAGTTGCTAGGCGATATCCGAATCGTAGAACAACATGCTTCTATCGGGGCGCACTTTCAAATCAGATTGCCTATTAAGACTTCTTAGCGAGAGTTCATATTAATCAGTGATAAATCAGAGATTTGTGCCGACCCAAACTGGCCGTCATGACAACTTTCCTTTCAAAATTGCTATCTTGTAACTAAAACACTAACGTTGAAAACAACACCGGTGAGTGTAAGGTTATAAACTGTTCATGGATAAAGTTCGAAAAGGGCCACGCACTATCGAGTGACCCTTTTTCATTTAATTAGACTCTGCGGGTTTAATCATATTCGCGCCAAATCGAAGAGTCAGAGCAATCAATACCACTATGGAACATTTCCCAAATCGTTTCATAAGGAACTGGGATAGGCTCTATACCATTCTCTCTCAAGATTTCCATTGATTTCACACAGCGACTATCAATGAAGTACTTGCCAGTACCTGTTGTCACACCATTCATTGCTCCCATCTGCTGCTCTTCAAGAGGGATCGGTAATATCTTCCAATCTTTAATCGCATCTGGCAATTTTCCGTGATAACCGTAACCTTCAACGTCAGGTAAACCACACATACCATCTATAAGATTCATGTGCAGGCAATCGTGGTGATACGTGAGCTTACTGTCAAACCAAACGGTTTCACTGGTGTATCCGTAGTCTTCAAAAACGCGGCCATAGACGTCACGTCCTTTCGGTGTACCACCACTAACAATATACGGGTCGATGTCTTCTGAACAATCTTCCGAATTCGCAGTAGCGTAATGCCATACGATGTGTTTATTCGGGAAAACGCGCCAATCTGCTTGGTCAACACCGAACAAGCCGCCACTGGCTGCCGTCGGATCAGGTTCTTTGGTCGCACATTGGTACATGCGAGAGTTTGGGTCTTCTTGCAAAATAGCAGCTACCGCAGCTTGAGCTGCCGACTCTTGTCCATATACACCCGGTGATTTCGCACCAGCCCATAGATTACCTACTGTAATCCAGTATCCACCACCGTATATAGACAAGAATTTTGACCCACCCCATGCCGCGTTGTAGTTGATAATCTCATCTGGATACCAACCAAGCTTATTACGAATAATAATGACACCTTCTTTTTCATAAGCATCATCTCGAGCATCTATCTCATTAACAATTTTTTCAAACAGCTCTGGATCGGTCTCTTTTAGTGGTTTGTTAGCACGACGCTCCATGGTTGCTTTGAAGTCTGCATCGGTATTATCTGCAAATAGCGACTTAAGTTCAGGAGATTCAATATCCGGACCATAAATGCTAAAAGGGTCACCTACAATACAAGCCTTGAGTGGAGCTCCAGCCCAATCGCAGAACATCTTAATGCCCTTGCCACGTACTTGCTCTTCCCACATTTCATTGTAGAGTTTCCATTGTTCTTTCTTACATTCCGGCTTAGGAACAGGATTGTAAGCCAACTCTTTTACCGTCGGATAGGTTCTGTAAGTCATAAAATTTGCCTCGCAATATAAAATTAAAAGGCATCCCTGCTTGCTCTCCGTCTTCGAAGTTAAATATAAAGGAACTACTAAAAAGCCCTAAAAAGGATACCTTCTAAAAATCGGGAGGATAGTACGAAAATTAGGTGCTATTCTTTCTATAAAGACCAAATGAAATTTGTTTTCAAACATGCTTTTGGGCGAACATCAAGCAAAGGGGCATTAACATGTTTACATTGGATCAGCTGAGTGCATTTTGTACTGCGGTTGAGGCTGGCTCTTTTTCAGGAGCGGCGAGAAAAACTGGCAAAGGACTCACAACCATCAGTACCGCAATCTCTACATTAGAAGACCATCTCGGTGTTTTGCTCTTTGACCGGTCAGGGAGATACCCCAGACTCACCGCAAACGGAGAGCGTCTATACGCTCAAGCAAACGTGTTATTTCGGCAGGTAGAAACGATTGTAAGTTCGGCTGAGGATTCAATTTCTTGCGTCGAATCTTCTCTTACGATAGGGCTTGGAGAACTTGTTCCTACAACAATGGTAGAAACAATCATCGAAAAAGTCTCGCAACAATACCCAAACACAAGCATTGAGATACATAGAGCGACTAGAGAGCGACTTTTGAAGCTCATCGTAGATAAAAAGATAGAACTCGCACTAATAGCGAGCTTCGGCAACCCACATGAAGGTATTGAGTTTACTGGCGTAAAAATGATGCCGATGGCACTAGCGTGCGCACCCGATTCTCCATTAGCCGATGTTCCTATAGTCAGTGCTCAAATGCTTTACAGTAGTAGACAAATAATATGTAAGAGTATTGAAGACAACCCACTACTGGCAAACTATATGATCTACTCTCCCATTAATTGGAAGACAACCTCTTTAGATGACGCAATTCGACTTACTGAGCAAGGGATCGGGTGGAGTTGTTTGCCTGAAGAATTGATCGCAGAACGCGAGGCGATTGGCAGTATGGTTAGATTCGAATCCGACATTATGCGAATTAAGCTAGAAATTCCGATTGATCTCGTTACCTTACAAGGAGCCAATGGAGGCGAAGTTCAACTATTTTTGAAGGAATTTTTCAAGAGCACTTAATCCTTATTCCTGTAAGAATGGTTCGCCTTGCGCCGACCCACTTCATTTAGTCTTTTCCACGCCAAATGTTCGTAACTGAGCAGTCAAAACCACTTTAAAGCATCTCTCAGCGTTTTTGGTATGGTCCAGAAATAGGGCTTAATTGTCGCTATTTAACGCAGAAAGTAGAAGCGGATAAGGCGGCTACTGATTTGCTATCTAGTTATGCGTTAAAGTGCTCTCTTTTTTCTATACAAGTTGACAAGCTCGTTGTATCTGTCGGCTTTGTCAATATACTTTACTAAGCCTTCACTGTAATCTTCGCAACTCACATCGCCACGTTGCGCGTTTTCAAACGCCAAATTAAATGCTGTATCAAAAACAATCACATTCTGTGGACTTTGTATTTTAGCATCTGTTATTTCTTCGAACCTCCCCTCCCCTAACACGATCGCCTCATTTTCATTCGAAATCCTACCAGACAGGCGGCAACCTTTTATAGTACCGAATATTTCACCCAATATACGTGGCGTGAACTTATCTTCAATTTCTTCTAATTGACTATCAACTTTATCTTCTGTGATTTGTTTAGCGTTGCCAAATGGAATAACCGACACCAGCGCTAAAACTAATGCTATAAGTTTAATGCTCATTTTCCCTCTTAAATTTAACTGTGCTTCGTACGCGTTGATTTAGACATTTCGTAATCGATACATTCATCATAGTGCCATCGAATACAGAGCATCAATGAGGATTCCATCAGCTAATGTGATATTAGAAATCCACATCACCTTCCGTTCTCCTAGAATCCAATGAAAAATAGGCACTTACTAATACAACCTTAAAACTAATTATTAGGATGCAAGTACTTAGCTATAGCCATCGGTTATTCTGATGGATACCTATTTTTCTGTCTGTTTTTCATCATGTATTGTCCGACACCTATTAATCGAGGCACTTATAATGAGAAAACTAATACTAGGAGCTATTTTGCTCTCTTTTGGCGCATCAGCTAAAAGTCCCATGACTATCGACCCTGTGGACGGTAGGCCAGACGCCAGTCGCTTTCTTCTTGAACGAGCGACTGGCTTTATGCCAATTCCAATGCTAATCACTGACCCTGCCATAGGTTACGGTGCTGGACTTGGTGCAATATTTTTTCATGAAACAGAAGAGCAAAAAAAGATCCGCCGTGAAAACCCCGAAAAAGTGACAACAATAGCGCCAAGTATTTCTGGGGTCATCGGCGCAGGAACAAACAACGGAACAGGCTTTGGTGGAGCATTCCATCAAGGCGTGTGGATGAACGACAAAATACGATTTGAAGGCGGACTATTCAAAGCAAACATCAATGTAAACTTCCATGGTTTTGATACGCCTACACGAATGAATGTCAAAGGCAACTACGCGTTTGCAAACATCGATTTTCGCTTATTTGATAGTAACTTCTTCCTAGGTACTGGATATCACTTCTTCCGTGGAGACGTAACGTTTGCGGGAGATGCTGCCAGTAGAATGACCAATAAGGGTGCGCGCGCAGATATACGTTTAACCTACGATAGCCTTAATAATCAGTTTGCACCAACAGATGGCCTCAAAGCCAAAGTTATTTATTCTGACTACAACAAACGTTGGGGAGGAGATTTCAACCATCAACGTTTGAATATCGATGTACGCTCTTACCATGAAATTAATAACAAATGGTCGTTCGCATGGCGTGTAAACACTATAAATACTGCTGGGAATGTACCTTTTTACGCGAGACCTTTTGTTCAAATGCGTGGCATCGCAGCACTCAGAAACCAAGGAGACAATGTCGCCCTTGGTGAGGTGCAAGTCGGATATAACATTGACACTCGCTTTCAGATCATCGGCTTCACTGGTTCGGGCACTGCCTATGACCACGATGTACGCAAACTTAAATGGAATAACACCATTGGCATGGGTTTTCGTTACACCATCGCTCGTCAACTTGGCATAAAAGCAGGTGTTGATATTTCTAGAAGTGAAACGGATTCAGCAATTCAAATTAAATTTGGCACAGCCTTTTAATAAGTAACATCAGCCATTGTTTAGCGAATCATAAAACACCTTTACTCTCAATCCAAACTGCACAGGGAAGTAGAGCTAAATACTGAAACATTTTATCAGTTAATAAAAAATGGATAAAGATTATGAATAACAATAACCAATTCCCACAATTACGCAGACTATGTCATCTGCTAAATGAAATCAATGACGCTGCGGAATCCTCGCACGCTGAAATGATGTCAGCAAATTACTTGGTGGAACGTGCACTCGTTATTCTAAAACGGTGTAAGAGCGGTAACCCTAAAGTAGAAGTTGGAAGGCTAGCACTGATCTCTGAGCTGGAACAGCAATCGCTCCTCGGAGAAATATTAGAGGCTGAAATGGATAAAGAGCCAGTACTTAAAAGTAAACATAGGTAAAAAATGAAAAATATCACTTTACTCGCCATTGCAGCTTTACTCATTGGCTGTACAAACAGTAACGCCTACTTAAAAGGTGCAAATAGCTATCATCTCTGTGCTGCGTTGTCAGAAAATGAAACTATCAGGAACTCAAAAGTTGGAAAGAACTACCAGTTCTCCGACTCACAAATCAAATCCGAGCTTGAACGCAGAGGAATAGAGCCACTTGGAATTAAATGTGGGCGTGTAGGTGCAGAGTATCAACACCGCAAGACCATGCACGAACTTAAACAATCTCAGTTAACAAATCTCGACTAATAAGTGACTTAGCGACTGAAAACGATCACGACTTGGCAAAACACTCTATCGTACGAGCGTATCGAATGACCGTTTTTGTCGCTAAGTAAAGTAGCTCTCCACAGAATCGCTGCGGTAGGGCAATGTATTGAGGTAACAATGAACATTATATTTAAGCCTATGCTGCTTGCAGCCATAGCCGCATTCCCCACGTCTGCTGCCATCTCTGGTAATACTGGTGGGATGGCTTCTATTGACGAAGATTACGGGCGCACTCTGCCATTCTATGGTGATCAAGTGCGAGATCTTGGAATTAAACTACCTAAACCCATTGGTTTTTCGGTATTTACACATTCTCAGGAAGACAAAATGGGTCTTGATAGCTTTACACTACAAGGTGACCCAAATATTGGCGATGATATGCCCGACGGAATTAGCGGCACTGCAAATACAACAAACTTGCTTGCGCTTCGAGCAGACATGTGGGTATTAACTTTTCTCAACTTACACGCTATGGTTGGGAAAGCGACTACATCATCCAACATAACGTTAGGAATGAATGATTTCGATGGCTCTGTGACTCTCGATCATATCGATGGTTTAGGCACAACAAGCAACATCATTGGTGTCGGTGCGGTTTTAGCTGCTGGCTATGGCAATTGGTTTGGGACTGTAGACACAACATATGTTGCTACTTTCGTTAATGGTGTTGGTGCAAATCTAAATGCTCTGGTAGTAACACCTATGATTGGATATACGCTGCCCAACAACCTCAGAGTTATGGCTGGTGCACAATATCAGTCTTACGACAGGTACATCCGAGGAAACATCGATGGCCATGAGTTCAGTGTAAGACAACACAACGACTCTTGGTCAGCCATGTTGGGAGTATCTAAAGAGTTCACTGACAATTGGGAAGCATCTTTGATGTATCAAAATGGCCGAACACGAAACGGGGCTACTCTCATTTTAGGTAAGCGATTCTAGTTCATGGGTAACAATTGACAGTTAGCATGGATGGCACTTTAAGCCAAAGGAATATCAGCCCAACTGAGAGTTGGGCTTAGTTTTTATTTGCGATATCAATAATAGTTGCAAATAGGTTGTGAAGATCGGTCGGTTTCAACTTTGACTGGCAATGAAGGGCTTCAACATTTTTTAAGTCGGGCGTAAAAGCTTTAATAACTCCGTTCCTAGCGATTAACTCAACTTCTACTTTCGTTGCATAGATCCCTTTCTGTCCGATTGGAGTGACAGGGGTCGAGCACTGAAACATATAATCTACAGTCACAACGCCCTTCTCTTCAATCACCTCAGCTGACTTTTGAAATACATCACCCTGCATATCACGAAAATGAAGCTTACCTGCTGCGCTGAACGATACGGCCATTGCCACTAATGTAATTAGTTTCTTCATTTTATACCTCTAATAACTTGGTTCGGGGGTTCTATAACACAATGAGACACCTTAGTTTGGTTTGATATGCTTCGAACAAAACCCTCTTCTATTTACTTTGCGAATTGAGCTTTTGTAATGCGATTTGCCATATCACTGCCTCGTTTACACTTGTTGGAATGCAGAATAGCAAGTATCGCTAGGCTTAAATAACTAGCTTCCATCAGTAAAGCTGATACCAAACACAGTCGACATATTCCCGTTGTTTTTGGAGACCATTTGGTTGGTTTATGGTTATTCTCGAGTATGTGTTATGTAGGTATAAAAAACTCACTAATCAAAATTATGATATAGTGAGTTACATTTAGTGCTTTAAACTAATAGACATTTATAGAACGAACTAACAACTCATCCCACTTATATCTTTATCTAGATGCCGTATTTGCAATAGACACGTTCTCCGCGAGCTGTTAGTCGATACACACGTTTCGTTTTAAGGTATACGATCAATTTACGACTTATTAAAGTCCGCCACGTGCGAGGATCAAACGGTGAGGTTTTGTTAACTATTTCAACAATCGCACCTCGACCCAAATGACAGATTAGTGCTCTCTGTTTTTGAGTCAGTTCATTCATGAATCCTCCTTCAGCGTTTCAACTAGAAGTTCCTCAGCCGCTTTAAATGATATGTATCCCATTTCAAAGAAAGCTCCTACGACTGAAGCGTAACCAGCATTTATCAAACTGTTCGGCCTTCCATTGTATTTCCTAGCACACATGTCTACATAAAGGAGTACATAGCGCTTAAGCGCATCTCTATCAGCATCAGTGCGACATCCCATTGGCTCGCCTAATGGTGGAGCTCTCTCTTCTAGTTCTCCTTTATGTAGAACGATTTGACCATTCAGTTTACCGCCTATCGCAGCTTCATATGGCAATCCTACAAAATGTACTGCATGCTCTCTAATTAACGTTTTCATGCGTTTCATAGATTTATTTGTGTCAGCCGCTCTATTGTGTGTCGAAAAATACTTACTGTCTTGCGCGAACGAAAATCGTGACATAGGCTACCCCAAGTCCAAACCAGCTATATAAGTAAAACCATCCCTTGATAGTATCCTGAATTAATGCTTATACGTTTTCATTAAATTCAGGCCACTTACTAATCCGTTTCCTACCGACAATTTACGAAAGTGCTATTCGAATATCGAGTTAGTAAGCATCTGGCTAACTGATGGGTAAACCGAAGCAACCAATGAGTTTGTGATTTGTTTGGTTCCGAAAGGCATGAAGCTAAAAAAGGCTTGAGCTGCAATCTAAATTTAACTGCGCACTCAAGCCTTTCAAGTTTGGACATCGCTCTTGTGAAAATGTATGCCCTACTAAATTACTTTTACTATCTAACCCATTACAATTTTATTGTAACGCTTTTTCCATCAACGGTTAGCTCAAGAGTATCGCCGATGAGCTTATGAGACACCTCTACTTGCTGACCTTCATTCTTGTTAGGAACAAGCAAAGTCAGGATGTTATGGTCTTTCGCTGCACCGAACTCAACTTCCACGTGACGATGGATTTCAAGATCCTGATACTCATATGGGTCAACCTCGCCAAACCCTTCAACGTTCTTCACAGATAGAATGTTGTCTTGAGATTCGTTGATAAAGTTAACATCTAAGTGTGCAACTTCACCCTGGATTGTGAATGACTTTTCAGCCACTTCGTTGGCAAATGTGGTGTGCATCAACCAAGTCATGTCCTTCTCTTCAGATAGCGAAGCCTTATCTTGCATGACGAACACTTTACCCTTCACAAACCAAATTTTACGCTTGTAAGACTCAATTTCAGGAACAAAGTACTTGTAAGATGAGGTCGCGTCACCTTCCACCATCTTCACATCAGATTCTGTGTCGTAGTCGGTGATCTGACCGCCCGCTTCAATACAGAAGCGATCTTGGTGACCTTCATAGCCTGTGTTTTTGTTCTCACCATACTGACCTTTACCGCCGAATAGAGGTAGGTTCTTAGAGAAAGTTTGACGACGCCACTTAGTGTGCATGTCCACACCGAAGCCACCGTAGTAGCCAGTGATCGCTGCTAGCGTCTCACCGAATGCGTGTAGAGTGAACGCATTCTGGTCACCGTGTGAGTGAGAGATAGAACCGAAAGGAGAACACTTAAATACCATATGGATATGGTTATCACGCTCAGTCATCTTGTTATGGAAAGCTGCCCAGCCAGTGATTGGGAATACTTTCAGTAGTGGATCGTTTGACGGTGCTTGCTCTTCAGGTGCATCCCATAGAATGTTGAAGCGCAGATCGTCGTATCCAAAGTCCCACCAGCCAAAGTTGTAGAATTTAGTGTGTGCTTCAGTATCACGACCTTTAAGCTGGTTGTAGTACCAAACGTACTCCGGCTTTTGGTTAACACCTGCGTAGTGCTTGATGTTGTATGCCAGCTTAAGACCAGGGAAATCACCAATTGAAGATTGGTCACAAAAGCTCGCGCGCTTAGAGTGAACAGGCATACAATACAGCGGGAAGTCACCTGTGTTCTCGTAGAATGTCTTATTGAACATATCTACACCACAGTAAGCTTTCAATAGGTCGAATGCTTCGCCTAGAAATGCTGTTTGCGTATTCCAGTAGTCAGGACCTTCTGCCAACCGCCGTCTTCACCGCCCCATGGTGGGTAGTGTACTGCGTAGTATTCCAATGCGTATGCAATGTACTCACCCGCTTTCGGGTGATCGTGGTATAACGCGATACACGTTGGGATGATAGCAGATGAAATAGAACGTACACCATGGCTATTCAGTGGGTTGTTCAGTAGATCAACCGTCACTTTTAGGTGGTGCATGATTTCGTCAAGACGCTCAATCAATGCATCTTGAACTTGCTGACGCTCTTCATCTGTGAAATGAGCGTGTAGCCAATCGTAACCCCAAGCCATTGCTGCGATAACGCGGAAAGCCGCTTCGTCATTGTAACCACGAGAAGTCACACCTTCAGGATCGTAAGTCGATAGCTTCAACGTCCAAGCTTTTGCTTTCGCGATAAGAGCTTCATCTTCTTTAACGATACCCGCGATAGCTAGGTTACGAGTTGCGTTTAGAGCCATTTGGCAATCAACATACATTTGACGCCAGTACGGACGCCATAGAGATGCCTTGCCTACTGTTTCTTCTGGGTATGGCTGCGGCTCTTCATAAGGCGCAGTCTCTAAGAACTTAACCGTAGAGTTGTTGTAGAAATCATCAAACATGCAGTGAGATTCATCTGCACGCACAGCCGCTTTAAATGCGTCCAAATCAGCAGATTGGACAAGAAGACGCGGACGCGCTTCGCTCAGGTTATCTAGGAATGACAAATCAAAGTCGCGTTTTTGTACTTCGATCGGGAGTAGGTCTACAAGGTTACCCGCTGAAGTGTCGTTTTCCAGCTTCATCTTCCTGATGGCATCAAGAGATTTTTGGTTGCTCATGCTAACTCTCTTATTTCAAATTGAGTGAAATGGTATAGGAACCAATATACATCTTATTGTAATACAATTAAATAGATTTCGTTGAGTATTCCCTGTTTTTCGGGAAAATCGTGACATAGATTAAGTATTTCCCACGTCCACATCTTATGCAGTCTAGTCGGCAATTAGACATAAAAAAATAGCCGCTAAATTTAGCGGCTATTTACTTAGTTAACGTGTTGAATACGTTATTACTTTACATCTGCTTTTAGTTTGCAACTGCTTTTTGTGGCGCTCGCGCCGCGTTCACCAATAGAACGCCAACTGAAAGAACGATAGAGCCACACAAGATGAACAACAAGCGACCTGTTGGTTCATTTGGAATCAGAGCCATAGCTAGGATACCGAAGCCAGCAACACTGATGAGTTTACCCAACATACCACGCTGTTTCGTGTCTAGGTTTTGCTGCTCTTCCGAATCTGCTACTACAGGTGTGTTCCAGTTCTCAAACAGTTTTTCAACTTCAGCTTCACGCTCTGGCGTACGGCCTTTGTACACTAGCGTCGTTGCTAGGAAGAAGCCACCGGTAAGCACTACGTGAGCTGCTAGGCTAAGTGCAACTTTCAAATCACCCCACTCGCGGCCAGTAAGAGCGTGCTCTAGACCAAACCAGTTTTGGATGTCTTCTGCAGTCAATGCAATACCGAAGATATAAGAAACAAAGCCACCTACAACAAGTGTTGCCCAACCAGCCCAATCTGGAGTCTTGCGCACCCACATACCTAGAAGTACTGGGATTAGCATTGGGAAGCCAATCAAGGCACCAACGTTTAGTACGATGTCGAATAGGCTCAAATGACGTAGCGAGTTAATGAACAGACCAATACCGATGATAATGAAGCCCATAACGATAGTGGTAACTTTACTCACAACAACCAGCTCTTTTTGGCTCGCTTGAGGACGAACAATCGGGCTGTAGAAGTTCATTACAAAGATACCAGCGTTACGGTTCAAGCCAGAGTCCATTGAAGACATGGTTGCAGCGAACATTGCAGACATCAGTAGACCAACCATACCTGCTGGCATAACATTCTGTACAAACGCTAGGTAAGCTGCATCACCACCTACTGAACCATATTGGTCAGCGAAGTCTGGCATAAATGCACTTACGTACCATGGTGGCAGGAACCAAATGATTGGACCAACAATCATAAGAACACATGCAAGGCCTGCAGCTTTACGCGCATTTTCACTGTCTTTAGCACATAGGTAACGGTATGCGTTGATGCTGTTGTTCATTACACCAAACTGCTTGATGAAGATGAACACAACCCAAAGGATAAAGATACTCACGTAATTTAGGTTGTTACCAACAAAGAACTCACCGTCGAAGTTGCTAACAATGTTACCGATGCCACCACCGTGGAAGTAAGCTGCAATCGCACAGGTAATGGTCACCGCCATGATAACAAGCATCTGCATGAAATCTGACGCAACAACGGCCCAAGAACCACCTGTCACTGCCATTAGCATCAACACCAAACCAGTAACAACGATTGTTGCTTCCATTGGGATGTTGAATACTGCGGCAACAAAGATAGCCAAACCGTTTAGCCAAATACCAGCAGAGATCAAGCTGTCAGGCATACCAGCCCAAGTGAAGAACTGCTCTGAAGTTTTACCAAAACGTTGGCGAATCGCTTCAATCGCTGTCACTACGCGCAGCTGTCGAAACTTTGGAGCGAAGTACAAATAGTTCATGAGGTAGCCAAAAGCATTGGCCAAGAATAGGATTACAACAACGAAACCGTCGCTGAACGCGCGTCCTGCGGCACCTGTAAACGTCCATGCTGAAAATTGCGTCATGAAAGCGGTTGCACCAACCATCCACCACAACATCTTACCGCCCCCACGAAAGTAGTCGCTGGTTGATGTTGTGAACTTACGGAACATCCATCCAATCGCTACTAAAAAAAAGAAGTAGGCAAGAACAACGAGAGTATCAATAGTCATTTTTTCAGCCTTTATTAAGGTTATCAATTTACTGCAGTTAGATTACTCTTTTACGAACTTTATTTGTACTACAATATGCCCAATGTGTGATCTAAAACAAAGGTTTGTGCCTTTCTAAAACAGCCACAAACGCTCACCAACCTTTTACTGCGGATGTAAAGACAGAAATGCAGAGCCACCACAAAAGCAACATTTAATCATACAATACTAAATCTAAATTGTAAGAAAGTGCTGCTTAATCCTAGTTGCTAAAGAGGCCAAAAACAAAAAAAGCGAGCTATCAAAGCTCGCTTTCTCGAATAGAACTTAATTTGCTTAGTTCACGTGCTCTACTGCCGCTTTCACCAAGCACCTAGCTCGTCCCATTTACCTTCATCCATCAGCTTGGTTGGTACCATCCAAGTACCGCCACATGCAAGAACTGATGAAATTGATAGGTAGTCGTCAACATTGTTCAAGCTAACGCCACCCGTTGGCATAAAGTTTACTGGGTAAACAGCTGACAACGCTTTAAGCATGCCAACACCACCCGAAGGCTCTGCTGGAAGAATTTCAATGTACGAAGACCCATTTCCATCGCTTGCTCAACCAGACTTGGGTTGTTCACACCTGGGACAATCGCCACACCTTTATCAATACAATATTGAACAGTGCGAGGTTGAAGCCTGGGCTTACGATAAAATCAACACCAGCTTCAATTGACGCATCAACCTGCTCATTGGTCAGTACCGTACCAGAACCGATCAGCATTTCTGGGAACGCTTCGCGCATCGCTTTGATCGCATCAATTGCACATTCAGTACGTAGCGTGATCTCTGCGCATGGCATGCCGTTTTCTACTAACGCACGACCAAGAGGAATAGCGTGTTCAACTTTGTTGATAGCGATTACTGGGATAACTTTTAGGTTTGCTAGTTGTTCGTTTAACGTTGTCATAATTTTCAAACTCGTGTTCTAGAAAAGCCCGCAGTAATGCGAGCCTTTGGGATTTATAGGGATAGTTCTGGCATTTCAGACAGAGGAATGATCGCACCTTTGTGCTGAATTACTTGCCCTGCCATGCAGTGTCCGCTAAAAGCAGACTCTTGTGCATTACCGCCTGTTAGGCGTTTCGCAAGGAAACCGGCGCTAAATGAATCGCCCGCAGCGGTAGTATCGACAACATTCGACACTGGCTTTGGTGCAACAAACTCTCGCTTGTCACCTTCAACCACCAAGCAAGCTTCCGCACCACGTTTGATAATGATCTCTTTTACGCCAAGTCCTGAAGTACGGCTGATACATTCATCTAACTCTTTGTCACCGTATAGCGCTTGTTCATCATCAAATGTCAGCATCGCGATATCCGTCTTGGACAGAACTTGCTCATACCAATGAATCGCTTCTTGCTCGTCGCTCCAAAGCTTAGGACGGTAGTTATTATCAAAGAAGACTTTACCACCGCGTTCTTTGAATTGCTTTAGAGTCTCAATTAGCTTCTCACGACCAACTGTCGTAAGAATTGCCAATGTGATACCACTCAGATACAGCGCATCGTAGCCAAGTAGCTTTTCAACTAGAGCCGATGACTCAGGTTGCTCGAAGATGAATTTCGCTGCAGCTTCGTTTCTCCAATAGTGGAAGTAACGCTCGCCCGTTTCATCTGTCTCAATGTAATAGATGCCCGGGTTTTTGTCTTTGATTTGAAGAACGTTAGAGGTATCGATCCCCTCTTTTTGCCAAGTGCTAAGCATTTCACCACTGAACTCGTCGTGACCTAATGCCGTTACATAACTGACATTGACATCATGTGCTCTTGTTAGCCTTGATAGGTATAAAGCGGTATTTAGCGTGTCACCACCGAATGTTTGCTGTAGCTGACCGTTTTTCTTCTGCAGCTCAACCATACACTCGCCAAGGACTGCAATGTTAATATTTTTCATGGTGTTACCTTTGCAACAGTGATTTCTTAATTGATTATTTCAAAAAGTCTTCGCGAGCAGGGTTAAAGATGTCTAGAAGAATACTGTCCTGCTCTAACGCAACGGCACCGTGCATCGCTAGTTTGCGAGCAAAGTAAGCATCGCCTTCTTTAAGTACTTGCTTTTCGCCGTCGATTTCCGCTTCAAAACTACCACGTACGACGTAGCCAATTTGATCGTGAATTTCGTGAGTATGAGGATGACCAATCGCACCTTTATCAAAGCATAGGTGTACAGCCATTAAGTCGTCCGTGTACGCTACGATCTTGCGCTTGATACCATCGCCCAAATCGTCCCATTGGTGCTCGTTATTGATAAAGAAAGGATTCATATTGGTTCTCCACTTTAGATGCACTCTAAGTTTAACTGTTATGTACTATAACCCAAAATATTATTTGTAATACAATATACCTATAATTCTGTGATCTAAATCAACATACTGTTAGAGAAAACAAGACTTTTCTCTTGAGATTAATTCAACAATCAGTGTAACAAAACCAATTATAACCAATATTAAACAAACACTTACAAACTCAACCGTGATTTCTGTCATCATTCTTTGGTCTTCAACTGGGCAATAAGATGCTATTGTATTACTATTATAGCCAACAGCCAATTTGTGAGTAAGACTCGACCGCACATTCAGTCGATTTCGCTCCAAGCAATCAACAGGATTGGTCATAGCGCTCGATTTGTGCGCCAATCCATCTAGGAGAAACAATAATGAGCTATCAACCTCTTTTAATGAACTTTGAAGAAGCCGCTGAGCTTCGTAAAGCTTTAGGCACGGATAGCCTTATGGGGAAAGCACTGGCGCGCGACATCAAGCAGACAGATGCGTATATGACAGAAGTTGGTATCGAAGTTCCTGGGCACGGTGAAGGTGGTGGTTACGAACACAACCGTCACAAACAGAACTATATCCATATTGATTTAGCAGGTCGCTTGTTCTTGATCACTGAAGAGCAAAAGTACCGTGACTACATTGCTGAAATGCTAACCGCATACGCCAAGGTATATCCAACGCTAGAAAGCAACACAAGTAAGGATACTAACCCTCCGGGTAAGATCTTCCACCAGACGCTTAACGAAAACATGTGGATGCTGTACGCATCATGTGCTTATTCTTGTATTTATCACACGCTAAATGAAGAGCAAAAAGCCCTCATCGAAAACGATCTGTTTAAGCAAATGATTGATCTTTTCGTTGTAACCTACGGCCACGACTTTGACATTGTTCATAACCATGGTCTTTGGGCGGTTGCTGCTGTAGGTATCTGCGGTTACGCGATCAATGACCAAGAGTCTGTCGACAAAGCACTGTATGGTTTGAAACTCGACAAAGTGAGCGGCGGATTCCTTGCTCAGTTGGATCAGCTGTTCTCGCCAGATGGTTACTACATGGAAGGTCCGTACTACCACCGTTTTTCATTGCGACCAATCTACCTGTTTGCAGAAGCGATTGAGCGTCGCCAACCTGAGTTAGCTATCTACCAATTTAACGACTCTGTTATCAAGACCACCTCTTACGCTGTATTCAAGACTGCGTTCCCAGATGGTTCCCTACCCGCTTGTAACGACTCTTCAAAAACCATCTCGATCAACGATGAAGGCGTGGTTATGGCAACAAGTGTTTGCTTCCATCGCTATGAAAAAGCAGAAACCTTGCTTGCTATGGCTAACCACCAGCAAAGCGTTTGGGTACACTCGTCTGGCCTAACACTATCGAATGCTGTGGAAGCAGCAGACGAGATCAAACCATTCAACTGGGGTAGCTTGTACCTAACAGATGGTCCTCAAGGTGAAAAAGGTGGTTTAGGCATTCTTCGTCACCGTGATAACCAAGACGACGATACCATGGCACTGATTTGGTTTGGTCAACACGGCTCCGATCACCAGTATCACTCAGCGCTAGACCATGGTCACTACGATGGTCTTCACTTGAGTGTATTTAACCGAGGCCACGAAGTGCTGCACGATTACGGCTATGGGCGTTGGGTGAACGTAGAGCCAAAATTTGGCGGACGCTACATCCCAGAAAACAAGTCTTACTGTAAGCAAACTGTCGCTCACAACACGGTCACTGTCGATCAGAAGACTCAAAATAACTTCAACACTGCTCTTGCAGAGTCTAAGTTTGGTGAGAAGCATTTCTTTGATATCACAAACGACAAGCTTCAAGGTATGAGTGGCCGTATTTCTGGTTACTATAACGGCGTAGATATGCAGCGCAGCATACTGCTTGCTGAATTGCCAGAATTCGAAAAACCACTGGTTATCGACGTATACCGAATCCAGTCTGAGGCTGAACATCAGTATGATCTTCCTGTTCATTACTCCGGCCAAATCATTCGTACTGATTCGACTATGAAGCCGAAACAACGTTGAAGCCACTTGGTGAGTCTGACGGTTACCAGCATCTATGGAACATCGGCTCTGGCCGCGTTGAAGGCAGTTCACTTGTTAGCTGGTTAGTTAATAACAGCTACTATTCACTAGTGACAAGCGCCAACCAAGGCAGTGAAGTTATCTTTGCTCGTTTAGGCGCTAATGACCCTGATTTCAATCTGCGTAGTGAACCTGCCATGATCATGCGCCAAACGGGCAAAGATCACGTGTTTGCATCGGTTCTAGAGACTCACGGTTACTTCAATGAAGAGTTTGAGCAATCGGTTAATGCTCGTGGCCTGGTAGAGTCAGTGAACATTGTAGGCGACAATGAAATTGCCACAATCATTCAAATCAACATGACAACAGGCAAAAAGTATCGCTTTGCCATCAGTAACCTTTCGGAAGATGAGCAACAAGGCCAACACAGCGTTGAATTTGATGGTCAATCATTCTCATGGAAAGGTTCATTCGCTCAAGTTTAATCCGTAGTCGTTAGGATCAAAGTTTTCAACTTCCCACGATAACAACAAAATAGGCCTCAACTTTGTTGAGGCCTATTTTTCAATCTCTTGTATCAAATCTCTATAGGTTAACCATTAGCGACATTCGCTAACCTTTGGTTCTCGTCATTCAACAAGTATAGTGACGCGCTTCGGGCATCGTCTGCCCGACCTGACATAATAGCTTCGTATATCGCTCTATGCTCATCCAAGCAAAAACGCCCGCCTTCCGCTGACTCATCAAGAAACTGCTTAAATATCGTTTCAAGGATATTGCCAAATGGCACATAGAATTGATTCCCGGTGGCGAAAAAGATGGTTTGGTGGAAAATATGGTCGTTGATCGTCCATTCTTGATGGTCATTGGCTTCTGCAGCCAATGTCATCTTCTGGAAGATAAGGGACAGAGCTTTACGCTGCTCTGCAGTCGCATGTTTGGCGCACAAAGCGCACGCCTCCGGCTCGATTGCCTTTCGCAATCCAAGAAATTGAGACAAAAACAGCTTTGTGTCTTCAAGATCTTGAATCCAGTGAAGTAATTGAGGATCGAGAAAATGCCACTCTGTTCTAGGTAAAACGGCAGTACCTATCTTTGGACGTGACGCAATCAACCCTTTGCGGAGAGTAGCTTTGTAGACTCCCTTAGAGCGGTACGACTGACACCGAATGACTCACACAGTGACACCTCGTTGGGTAGTTTTTCACCTTCACTCAACTTTCCAGACAATATTTGTCGAGCAATCTGCCTGGCAACGTGAACATGAATCTTACGACTTGCATCTTCTACAAGTGAAAAAGTAGCCATATATTGCTCCAGATAAAAATTAAGATTTAGAAACTTATTTAATAATACAATAGTATCATACCTATTGCTTTAGAACTCGATAAACTCCGCGCAGTTTTGGCCATCTCACCTTTATTGTGAGCTGTATCATTCGAGATCACTCTGGGAACTACCACAAATTTGATGACGGAAAACGGTCATAAAACGGCGTCTATATGGCTCCATAAACAATAAAGGCTCTCATTACTGAGAGCCTTAAGAAGACTTAGAAAGGCCTTTTGGTTCGCTTAGAAACTGTAAGTCAAACCGATACGACTACGTAGTTCACGCTTGTCGCTAGTAGAGCTCACGTTCACATCGCCAAATTCAACAGATGGAGTCCACTGACCCATTCTCTTCGCGACTGTCGCATTTAGTTCATAATTAGTGTCTTTGTTATTGTATAGGTTGTAACCTTCTGCTTTGTAGTAGTTACCTTCAAAGCCAAAACGCCAGTCGTCTAGAGCGTAGTTGATGTTTGCAGTAACACGGTGACGGCGTTCGTCTTTGCTTGGGTTTACAACTGGTTCAAAATTGCCATCATCATTATCATCAACATAAGATGTAGATCCATTAGTATGCTTGATGTCGTAACGGTAACGGGCACTTAAGCTTAGGCCATCAATGCTATCTACTTGGTAAGTTGCACGAAGTTGTGGTTTGTATGTCATACCTGCACTGCGCGCTTCGATAGGCATACCATAGGTAAGCGTCCAGTTATCATTCAAAACATGACGGTAGTTTAAACCAAGTTCCCAACCGTTGATTTGCAGGTCTTCCATAAACTTGCCGTTTTGGCCCTTGAACTTCGCTTCAATATCGACAAGAAAATTGCCAATATTATCAGCAAGCTTCACACGAGAAGAGTGCTGCTTCGTTTCGTTCTTATACTCATGACGTACGTTAAAAGAGGCTGCAGAAACGGCTGTAGTCGCAAGTAGAGTCGTAACTGCGATAGTTACTTTAGACAGGTTGTTCATAATCAAACCTTAATATTTCTTGTGTTAATGTATGACAATAATATTAAGGGTTTGGAGTCAAAATATCTGTGATCTACATCACCAGACCTATGTGAGTTGACAGCATGGGTACAGTTCAAAGTCATCAAAATTAGCTATTATTTACTGAAAAATATAGAGATTTTGGTGGTTCCCTCCGACAGTAGATAATAAGCCAGCTATTTCCAATTCTGTGACGCAATACAAACTATGCTTTCTAATTTACCTTTATTTGTAATATTTTATATCTAACAATGGACCATTTCCATTTACAAAAGAGTCAACAGACCTACAAACTGTCAACAAATAGCACCTTAACTTCTCGTTAGAAAGCACATTCCCCCATTTAAAAAAGCACCACGAGACCATACGCCGCATGGATTAAATAAGAATCTACTGAGCAATAGAGTTACGCATTAACTGCTATAGGAAAATTTCACTAACGTGCTCTGAGTCTAAATGCGCCTCACGTCACGATATTGAGATATTATACTACAAATAATATAGTCAAACGATAGTATGAAGTTGATTCACTGAAGCTCTCTTCAGTTGAAACAAGCCTCCTTTTTGCTAGATAACTTCGAAAACTAAAACCTGAGACTAATATGAAGAAAACACTTATTGCTGCCCTAATAACTACTTCAATGACTATGGTCGGTTGCACGGCTTCCGACACAAACTCATCGGTGGACACTCAGAGCCCTATCAGCACTAGCATCAATTTAAATGAACTCTCCAGAGAGATGCTACTCGCTACCGAGCGCTACTCAATTGCCGATGGTGCGTCATTAAGTGACCAATCGTCTCATACCGTTGAGGAGCTTAAGCAGAGACTTGAAAACGCCGAAGACGGAGCGATAATTACCCTTCCCTCTGGTAAGTTTCCGAATCTTGGCGTTGTCACCATCACTGCTAACAATGTCACAATCAAATCTGAAACCGCAGGTGAAGCCTGGCTAACCGGCCTTGTCCAACTTGTCCTAGAAGGCGATGGCATAACTGTAGATGGTATTGTGTTTACTGAAGGTGGCCCTGCGGAGCGATTTGGTGGTGTTCGCATGATGGGTAACAATAACACCCTAGTAAATTCTACTTTCTATTATTTCAATCATGACTACACGTATGAGCCAGATGAACGCCGCGCTGAATATCCTAAATACTTATGGGTGTCACTGTGGGGCAAAGATGGCAAGGTAATCAACAACCGCTTCGAAGGCAAACAAAAACGTGGCACACTGATTGGTGTTCAGAAAGATGACCAGCCCGATAACCATCTGATTGCTAACAACATATTCTTGGATCAGCAAAAGAACGTGTTCAACGAACTCGATATCCAAGAAGCAATTCGATACAACGGAAACAGTTGGGAAGCGATTCGTATCGGTGATTCCAAGTCCTCTCAATGGCCTTCTAATTCGAAGTTCGTCAATAACCTGCTGATCAATATGGATGGTGAACGGGAGCTTATCTCTATAAAATCAGGTGAAAACCTGATTGCTGGCAACACTATCTTTGAGAGCGCCTCACTTATCTCGCTACGTCACGGAAAAGCAAACACGGTCGACAGCAACATTATTCTCGGAAATGAAAAACGATTGACTGGGGGTATGCGCATCTATGATGAAGACCATGTCATTAGCAACAATTACATTGCGGGTACACGCGGCCGAGATGGTCTTATCGAAGGGAATGCTGACTTACGTGGTGGCATCGTTATCAATACGGGTATTATCGACGTAGAAAACAACGAAACTCTGGATCAAAGTGTTAAGGGTAAAGAATTAAATAAACAGTGGACGCCAAAAAACATCACGATTAACAACAACACGCTGGTTGATACTGAATGGGGCATTGTATACGGAAATCAGACTCACCGCGTAAGCTTGTTCAATAACGATGTTGTTGAAACAGTCTTTACCGGCGTGAATGTTAGTTTCGAGAACAACGTCGTCGATAACTCACAAAATCCCGACTTCGTAAGCGTGAGGCTGTATCGGATCACCCACTGATTAACGCGAGCTACAGTAACGAAACTTACGTAGGCACCGTCACTGAAGCCTCCCAGATTGGAAATTTCAGCACCGAACTGCCTAAATCCTCCTCAACCGATGGATTTATCAGCTTCGAAAACACTGGAGCCGATACTAGCAATCTTACCATTGTCACCGCAGAAACTGCTGGCCCTGACTATCAATTAGTTAATGCGGTCAAAGTAAAATAACAGTTCAACTCCTTCTCCTAGCCCGGTGAATACTATTTATCGGGCTTTTTCGTATGAGGCTTCGATGACATGGATCGAGATGAACTATAGAAAGCACTCCTCTACAAACACTTTAACTCATAATCAGCTAGGCTTACTTTCAAGCACCAACACAGAGTCAGAGGTTAAACCATGAGTCAAAAGCTACACAATGCAACCAATTTGTACATGGAAGGAATTCGTGACGGCAATGCCCGCCAGGCCGTAACCAAATATACTGGAGCTCGCTACACCCAGCATAGTACGGGGGTAAAAAATGGCATTGAAGGGTTTGTTGAGTTTTTTGAACCGTTTATTGAACGCTGCCACGACCGTGACATTCGAATTGTTCGGTCGATTGTCGATGGACAATATGTATTTGTCCAAGCCTATCAAAACATCAACAAGGGCGAAGCCTACTGGGTAACCACTGATTTGTTTGACACTGATGAAAATGACAAGATCATTGAACACTGGGATGTGATTTCTGCGTATGTCGAAAACGCAGATACGAAACGAGATCAAATAAGCGGAGCTACTGGATCCGTTGACCTAGATAAGACTGAAGACAACAAAGCGTTAGTGAGAGAGTTTTTATGTGATGTAATGGTATTGGGACAGCAAGAGAAAATGCGTAACTACGTAGATGTCTCTCACATACATATACACTCTGGCTTAGATATTGACTCAGCTGTGGAGTATGTTGGTAGTTACGATCAAGTGTTCAAAATTATTGGCCAAGGAAATATGGTCGCCGCCTATAGCCGTTTGAATCAAGGTCACAACGAGATAGCTCGCTTCGATATATTCCGTATCGAAAATGAAAAAATCGTCGAATGGTGGATTAATCAGGAGCTTGTCCCTCCCAAAAACGAATGGGTTAATGGTGGGAAGTTCTAACTCACACTAGCTTGGCTTTCAAAAAAATTAGTTCGGATTAGCTATGTTTCCAACAATAAAGCCCCCACTGATATAATCAGCGAGGGCTTTATTCATTCGTTTTTTAGTGCGCTATACAGCGCGCTCTACGCTACAACGATTACTTCTTTAGGTTTGTGAAGTAATCGAAGATCACTGGAACGTCGTTTTGACCTAGGCCTGCATCAACCGCTGCTTGTAGGCTTGTAGAAGTACCTTGAGCGATTAGAGACTCAGTACCTAACTCTTCACATAGAGCAAGGAAGTAGCCAAGATCTTTGTTTGCGTTAGCAACAGAGAAACCTAGTTTTTCTTCACCGTCTACTGCGTAGAACTTACAGAACTGCATAAATGGAGAGTTAGATGGACCAGCTGACATGATGTCAAACAGTTGCTGACCGTCAACGCCCGCTAGCTTAGCTACAGCGAAAGCTTGAGACATAGTTGCAACAGTCGTCATACCCATGAAGTTGTTCACAAGCTTAGTAACGTGACCAGAACCTAGAGCACCTAGGTGGAATACGTTCTCGCCTTGCTCGTCTAGAACTGGCTTAACTTTGTTGAACGTTTCCATGTCGCCTGCTGCCATGATGTTTAAAAGACCATCTTTCGCATGAGCTGGAGTGCGACCTAGAGGTGCATCGATCATGCCAGCGCCTTTCTCAGCAAGAGCTGCACCGATTTTCTTAGTTGAAGCTGGAATAGAAGTACCGAAGTCGATTAGCGTCTTACCTTCAGTCATACCCGCTAGAATACCTGTTTCGCCGTATACTACTTTTTCTACAACTTCAGACGTTGTTAGACATAGCATTACGATGTCGCTTTTCTCTGCCAACTCTTTACCAGAAGTCGCTTCAGATGCATTACCACGAGCTAGAACAGCTGCAACGGCATCTTTGTTCAGATCCATAACGTTAACTTCGTAACCACGGTTTTGTAGGTTCTCTACCATGTTACCGCCCATAAGACCTAGACCGATAAAGCCGATTACAGGTTTAGTCATGTTCAATTCCTCTTTACGTACTATTGTATGATTAATTGAGATGAAGGATATATGGATGCGACATTTAAATCAATTAAAAAAATTCGCGATGTAGAGTTTAGCTAAGGAATGTGACCTAGGTAGGCATAAAGTTGCAGATAGTGTTCGTTCCGTTGTTAACAGGCTAGATGCTGCACTCAAAACATACAGCTGACTTGCATAGATCAATTAAGTTCCTTTGACAATTATTGAGCAAGTACACCTATTACCTTCTTTCATAGCAACTAATTCGAGCTTCAACTAGCGCTTTGTTAGCGTACCTGCTGCCATCACTGTAACACTAGGGGACTCAAAATGAATGATATTCAATTAGCGGCACAAGCAATGATGGACTTTCAAACTACTATCATTGTTGCCTATGCCATTCTCATTAGTGGGGCAATCATGGAATACGCTCGAGACAAAGCCTAGTTAGATAGCGGGCTACTTATAGATTTACGGAGACTGAACACATGATGTATCTGACACTTTATGTTGGATTTGGCGCGATGTTTTTTAGCATTGCCTACGATAAAGGCTTATTTACTGGTATCACACAATGACAGGCAAAATGGACCACACCTATACCTGTCTTTTAGGGCTTTATCGCCTGTCATCTGTGGTTTGCTTTCTGTTATTTCAAGCGAATTCGAAGTACATGCTGTTCAAATGCTTATCTTAGTGGCTTTAGGCTATTCAATGGATAACTACCTCTACTTTTTTAGAAGTAAGCGGTTAGAAGAATAGTGTCAAGAAAGCCGATAAAAACAAATAATCAATGAAACTTCACCTATTGGGGATAGTACTTTCATCGCTCCCCTTTTACTCACAGAACGAAGAAGCGCGTATTACCAAAGATATCTTGCACATTGACGCAAGCCCTATCGAGGAGATAAAAGTTTCCTATTCCAAGAAAAGAACAGGGCTCGACCAAAATGGCGAGGATACGCTTGTCGAAACTTGTACCATCAGCAAGAGCATTTTCAATGATAAGCGCCAAGTCATTCGCCTGAAATATACCAACCTACATACTCACTTTACGCGCGAAAGCTTTATCCAACACTCGGAATACGAAGACCTAAAGCTCTTTATCGCAATCGAGAAACACCTAACGGATGATAGCAAGGTATATTTGAAAGCTAATGAGATGGAAGTTCAAACGCTAAGTAGAGAGCTGACTTTCGATAAGGTGTTTACCAACTGTCTACCTGAGAATCTAGCGGGATATAGCTCCACTATTACTCGCGAACAATCGCTAGAGGGAGTGTTACGTACTTTGCCAGATGACGATCTTATTTTGCAGTCTGGACAAGAACGTTATGAGTTCATAGGTTTTCATAGTGAACACGACGCAACAGCACTAGAAAAGTACACCGAATGCATCGAGCAGATCAGAGACTAACCACATGACGGTAGATTATGCGTTTCTGGCGAGGCTGTATCTTTCTGCCATTGACCTTTGGTTCCCACTTCTTTCTGAAGTTCCAAGCCGTTAACCTCTCTAAAGGCGGCGAAACGACAGTAGCACTTTTTTCTGTGGCTATTTTTTCGATTGAACCTGCGAACAAACTTTTGCCCATTCCAACTGCCATTCAATACCTCCAAAGTGAGTGGGCCTGCGAGACCTCTCGATGATTTGCCGTTATTTATCAGGGAATGATTCAAACTCCTACTAGCCTGCTTTTATCATCCCTAAGTTTTAGAATCTATAGACGCAGCAATTACCCATCAAAATAGGTAATGATGCATAGTTCGAATACTTGATTGGGCATTTGACAAGTGACGCTTTAATGCGTTCGATCAGAAGGAAGGACAGTCAAACCATTGAGATTTAGTATGCCAATATCCCCCAGCCGAAACCAAGAGGGATATTGGTTAGACGAACTGTTTACTTTACTCTTCGAATGATTTCATTAATCGCAGACAGCATCTCATGATCGTAAGCGTCAACGACTGAATTTTCAGCAGAGGCTTGCCTGACGACAACAACATTTTCTGTTGGATCCACGTAGATCCACTGACCGAAAATACCCAGAGCTGTATAGGCATTGTTTTCGTTCATCGTATGCCAAAACTGGTTTTTGTACGACCAACCTCGTAATGCCCCTTCACTATACCCCCTTGAGCAAATTTGCTTGGGTCACCTCCTCGTTCGGTCTCAAGAATGGCATTTGGGTGAATGATTTGCTTACCAAGTAAGTTCTTGCCACCATCCGCAAGCATTTGCCCAAACCTTGCCATATCTCTAGCCGTACCATTTAGCCCACCCGATGCAAGGCCTACAGATGCAGGATCAGACATCAAATAGGCTCCTCGTTCCATACCAAGCCGAGTCCAAATTCGTTCTTCTAGAACTTCACTAAATGGCTTCCCTTCTGCGCTTGAAATAAGCCATGCGACCACATCCGTATTGGCCGTTAAATAGTGAAACTCTTGACCATGAGGGCGTTCTCCATCTTTTTTTAGCCCTTCTAGGAACTCATGAATGGTTTGTGGGCCGCTGTAGCCCGGCTCTTTTGGAGTAAGACCAACCGTTTTGGCATGTTTAAACACCTCAGAGTTTGGATCCTCATAGGATTCTGAATAGTGAAGGTTGTTGGTCATATCAAGCACCTGCCCCACCGTCGCGGCGCCAAAAGCTGAATGCGTCAACTGAGGAATATAAGTGCCGACCAAAGCATCTCTGTCCAACTTACCCTCGGCGACGAGAGAAGCGGCGATAATGCCAGTAAATGATTTGGTAACGCTCATCATTTGATGGTGAGTACGCTCACTTTGACCATCGAAGTATTGCTCTGCCACGATCTTGCCATCTTTGAGTACGATGAAAGCATCAGCGCGATGTTTGTGCAAAACTTCAAGCAGGTTGAGCTCTTTTCCTAGATGGTCAAAGTTCATATTCAAGTTAAGGGGCTTGTTCGATTTGCGAAGCTCGATAACTTGCTTGTAGCCGCCATTATCAATCTGCTTTGTATGAACAAATTCACTTAGATTCTTGTAGGTGTAACGGTTTACGTCTGGATGCAAGATATTGGCTTGCGTTGCTCCCATTTCGACTCGAGTTTTTCCCTCTGAATTTACAGCGTGTGCAACGCTTAACGTGCCTGATGCAATGATCGCGAGAGCAATGAGTGATTTTTTCATAGTTGGTTACCTTCATCTATGCTTTAAGTGTTGTGCCGATGCATGGATTTTAAGTGACCGAAAAATCATGTTAGTGTTAACTCTTGCAACCTGAGGTTTGAAGTAACGATGCACATCACCATAGAACGACTCAAGTACCTTGTCGCGGTCGCACAGCATGGCAGTTTCTCTGCCGCCGCTCGAGAGCTTGGTGTCAGCAACACCGCAGTGAATAAGACCATTCAAGCTTTAGAGTTTGACTTGGAGTTAGAAATATTCAATCGGCGTCATGGTAAGCGCCCATCGCTCACTGATGCCGGTAAAAAGCTCTACGTACAAGCGCTTGATATTCTCCCGAAAGTTGTCCTAATGGAACAGCACGCGGAGGTGCTTGCTAAAGGTGTAGAGTCTAATCTAACGATTGCTGTTCACCCCTATACGCTCTCTCATGATTTCAATCTCAAGATGAGAGCTTTGATAGAGACTTACCCAACCGTTGACCTTAAATTTGTTGATGCTGAGTCATTAAGCGGGTATGACGATGATTTCGATATATATGTTGGCCCAACACGACATGAAGTGCCCAGAGGGATGAATGCGCTTATGACAGGACATCTAGAGTGGCGCGTCTTATGCGCACCAGATTTCCCTCTCGCAGCAAAACGCAAGCATTTAGAGCCGGCCGATTTAGATCAACATCCCCAACTCCTTCTTACCGAGGGCTTTTGTACCAAACCTGAGTATCGCGAAGCAATGCGCTACTCCACCCAAGTCGTCTCAGTCGACCGTTTCTATCAAATGCGTAACATGCTTCTGGCAGGCGTTGGATTCGCCATTTATCCCGCCCACTTGTGTGAGCAACAAGTCTCAGTTGGTAAACTCATCGACCTTGAGTTTGATTTCGGTAGCGCTGGGAATCTATGGCCGATAGAGGTGCTATGGCGAGATCAACTCGGTGTGGCTGGGGCTTGGTTAATCGAGCAACTCGTTAGCTAATTCATAAGTTGGGTCGAAGGATACGAAAAAAGCCCCAGCATAAACTGGGGCTTGATTAAATGGTCTTGTAGTAAAGTACAAAACCTCGAGGCTACCTTAGAATTTGAAGCCTACTGATAACGCTGCTTGAGAGTCATCAGCAAAGCGTGCATCACGCTTCTGTTTTTTAGTTAGGTTGTTCTTTTGAACACGACCGTCAACATACAGGCCAATTGGTGTTGTTACACGTACACCAGCAGCCGTTGATACATATGTACCTCGAAGA
Organism: Vibrio maritimus; assembly: GCA_000755425.1. Classification (GTDB taxonomy): domain Bacteria; phylum Pseudomonadota; class Gammaproteobacteria; order Enterobacterales; family Vibrionaceae; genus Vibrio; species Vibrio maritimus_A. The sequence goes on along the minus strand of BBMT01000003.1, from coordinate 402,599 downwards.
CGTTCGTTTTCTATTCCGGTAATGTTACCGCTCGCGTTTGCTACACCCGCTGCTACGTATGGTTTAATATCCCATCCACTGTTACCAAGCTGGAATGCATAGCCCACTTCACCTTCAATCTTAGCTTCAGTACCTTTGGTTTTGAACTGACCATAGTCACCCCTTAGATCGGTAATTTGACCGTTTAGAGAGAATACACGGTTAAAGTCGTAGCCTGCTTCAATCTTGCCGTAGCCTTTTGGAGTCTTGAGCCCTGCAGCAGTATCTTCCGCGTTTGCTTTTTGTCCGGTTACCGCGCCCAGACCGACACGGAAACCGCTATAATCGTCTGCCAGTGCTACGCCCGAAGTTAGTCCAAGAATTAGTGTTAGTGCTAGAGTTTGCTTTTTCATATTAGCCTCGAAATATTAAGGCCATCCGTGGATAGAATTTGCGCCCTTCATACCATCGAAAGGGCGTCAATGAGCACCATATTTTAGGTGCAGTTTCAACGCCTTAACCCGGCACTTTGGCCGGGGTCGAAAGTTTTGAAGCCCACCCTGTTTGAACAATGGGCTCCAAATAGTAGGAACTACTTTTTAGAATGGGAATACAACGCCAACTTTGACGTTGTTGTCAGTGCGCTTCATTCGAGGAACAAAGGCGCGCTCTAGCTCTACATAAGGTTTAACGTTGTCAAAACCAGTAAACGTGGCTTTTACTTCATAGTTAGTCCAAGTATCTTTCGCACCCGCACCTTTGTATGCAGTTGCTGTTTTAGCGTCATTTTCCTTAAAGCCAATAGCCTTGGCATTCAGGTAAAGGTTGTCTGTAATTTGTCGGCCAACAAACAGGTCGACACGATCGATATTTGATTGCTCTCCCTCAGCATTCTTTCCAAGTGCGGCATCTTTACGGTATCGGACGCTGACATCTAGAGCACCGTTTAAATGAGACCCAACAGTAAGACCGAGTTTCTGTACATTTGGATTATTCTTGACACTCACATGTTCAAACTCACCTTTTAGATATACATGCTGAAAACCGTATGTGTAGTTAATGTTTGTCTCGCCTGTACCACCCGATTTATGCTTGTGCGATAGCCCAATACCTTTGTAAGAACCAAATAGCTTGATGCCAAAATCTTGCTTATGTGCTGGGTTTGAATTATCGCTGACATTTGGAGCATCAATATTAAACTTAGAATCCAACTCCAAACCACCCGCTAAATCACCGGCCTTTGTATTTGCTAATGCAGCGCTCGCTGAAAATAGGCCTACCACTGATAGAGCGACGACTGTTTTCTTCATAATAATTCCTCGATTGTTATTTAAAGGGCGAAAACATGCGCTCGCCACAACCGCCTAACCCCGCTAAGTTGCGGGGGCGGACTGATTTAAATCAGCATCGAGGTTATGTTTATTTCTCGGATTCGATTACGTAGTTGTAAGAATCTTCGGTACGTGGTGAGTTCTCACGAATACCGTTAGATAACTGGTGGTAGAATGTAGATTTCCACTCTTTCCACTCTGGACGCTCTAGCGGCTCAATACCTGTATCCCACACTGAGATTTCTACCGGTTGTGGTGTCACATTCTCAAGTGTGTCTTGCATGTCTGCCCATGGGCATGAACTGATAACAAAGTAACAATCTTGCTCTGCGTAGAACTCCACACCTGTTCCTTTAGGGATGTTTGGCCCCGGACGTAAATCCATAATGCAATCTTGCGCTTCCTCGTCCCAACCTGTGCGGAATACTTGGAAAGTCATGAAGTTACATTGGTTAGCTAAGAAATCGAGCGTACGACGCTTTTCTTCTTCAGGCATTGCGTGAATCGCAGGGATTCGAGAATAGCCATGCATGAAATTGGTGTGGCATGAGTCACCACCTACTGAGCGACCCGGTGCCGCTGCTTGGTTCCACTCTGGGTTACAGTGGAACATCCAAAAATGTGAGCCCCACTCTTTGCCGGAAAAGTACTCCGGTACTTCATCAGCGATCATTGTCGCCATCGGGTGAAGCATGCCGTTGTTTGACCAGCATCGAGTGTACTTTTTCAAATAAGGACCTTCTAACGGCGCAGAGTTACCGTAGCTCATATACTCTGTTAGATCCGGAGTAATAATATTCCAATCGAGAATTTGAGCGATGTTCTGATCATTCATTTGCTCAGCACGGATTACCTGCCCTTTTTTAACTAGGAAAGCGTCGCCTGTATGAGGCTTCAGCACTTCTTTGTAAACAAGTTTGCGGTTCTCTTTATCATCTATAATTGCATCATAATGCTCTTTGTTTAGCTCAAATTGGCCAGCTTCTACGATAGCTAGATGAGCATCATCGCGTGCGCTTGGAAGTACATCTGCTGGGTTTTGGATTTTGTGGTTCTCGCACATATTAATTACCTCGATTAAATAATGAGGCATCCATGCTTAATTTAATGGTTTGGAGTCCGCTCCCAATCCATAATTAGTCTCAAGTTATTTATCCAACTTGCTATAAAATATATTTAGCTCAAATCTATTCATCAAAATTTGATTATCAAAGAAGTGTTTAATTGGCTTACCAAAATACAGCGTATTTTAACCAGCCACAGTATCATCTTTATTGAGTCGAGCTCCGTTCGGCTTACGGGTTTTGTTTGCCCATTTGTGCTCAACTTTTACCTCTAATGATGACCACTCATTAAGCATGTAGCCGCCGCCAAACTCGACTTCCCATTGGTTTTTATCATAATTTTGATAATCAGCATTTTTGGGATCTTTAAATGAATGCGTCATTTTAGGGTTCGCATATAGCCAGTGGCCGCCGTCAAATGCATACATTGCGTAGAGCCCCGGTTGAATGACAGGAGTACTACTTACTTCATTGCTATGTTTAGACTTTGCATGGCTATAACCCGCTGCTAGCATCGGGAATACCATAAAGTTGTCGGTGACATTGATTTTGTAGATAACACCACCCACAGCTAAGGTAGAGTCTACATTTTTGTCATGATTGCCTATGATGTCTGCACTAAAGCCCAAACCTTCATCAACGTAGAAATAACGGGCACGATAATTCATACCTTTTGTGCCTTCTTTACCTTTACGGTCTTTGTATTGGCTAGTGAGATCTACCTGAACGATATTCTTACCATGGCCATAAATAAAGTTTGCCTGGGCTGCGCCATCTAAATTGTGTAGAACACCGAATGACTTAAATACCGCTGTAGGATCGCCGTAGTTGATATTTTCGTTTTGCTCTACGACTTTTTTGTTCATCTTTTTTATCTACTTGTTGCTCTTCATCCGCGTACGCACCGGCGGTAATTAACATTCCAGCTATTAATAAAAGGTTCTTAATATTAGTCATACTGATTACTCAACATTGAATATTATGCAGTTAGAATTTAACGCCGAAAGATAGAGCCGCTTGCGCATTGTCTTTTACAATACTGTTTGCTTTCTGATTCGCATTCATTTGTAGTTTTTGCACACGAAGATCCACGTACACGTCAGCAGGCGTGTTCAATCGAACCCCAGCAGCAGTCGTTAGGTAATTACCTTTGAATTTCTCGCTGCCAAACTCATTGATTGATGCTGGTAAGCTCACAAGTCCTCCGGTGAACCCACGTTGAGTACCACTGATATGCGCGCCGCCAACCGCTACATAGGGCTTGATATCCCACCCTTTAGCCACGTTGAATGCATAGCCAACTTCCGCCTCTACGCGAATATCACGAGCACGAATATCAGTACCACCGTATTGTGTGCCATTGGTGCCTGCAACCGCACCGTTGAACCCCGATACAGAACCATTTAATGAGAAGACGCGGTTAAAATCGTAACCAATTTCGATTTTTGCCCGTGTATTGGAACGTGCAGACTCACCATTCGCTAACTCGTCAATTTTGTATTCTTGACCAGATACACCGCCTACACCGATACGAAAACCTGAATAATCACTGGCGATTGCCGTGCCGGTAGTCATACTTGCTAGAAGTGCCGCCGCTAGAAGTTGTTTTTTCATAATAGCCTCGAAAATATAAAGGCCATCCGTGGGTATCAATATCCCTTCAACCTTTGAAGGGGCAACTCGCTCCGAACTTCGGATACTGTGTCACCACCTCAACCCGGCACTAATGGCCGGGTATATTCAGGTCTACTAATTTGCTTAGTCGTTTTCACGCCAGATGTTGGCATCCGAGCAATCAAGACCACTGTGGAACGTTTTCCAACAGTTTTGGTAGTTGATTGGGATAGGCTCGTAACCTCGCTTCTCCAGGATATCCATTGTTTTAGTACAGCTAGAATCCATGAAGATACGTCCATCACCCAGCGTTGATGAGTTAGCCACGCCGCGTGCAATGTCTTCCAGTGGTAGTGGAATAATTTCGTAATCTTTCAAGAAATCAGGTAGCTTGCCCCACATGCCGTTCTTACCGTCGTCTGGTAGGCCGATAACACCCTCTTCAATGTTCATCATGAAGCAATCTTGGTGATACGTTAGATTACTATCGAACCACATCGTCTCGCATTTGTAGCCCAGTTCAGAGAGTAGACGCATGTACAAATCACGACCACGTGGGTAGCCTGCCGGTGCGCCTTTACCATTCTTAGTGACCTGCGCGATAGCGGCTTCGGACGTGCACCGTAGTTAAACAAGATCGTTTTATCTGGCATTTGGCGGAAATCGCACAAATCTAGGCCTGCAAGACCCATTGCCGATGTTGGGTTCGGTTCACGGTTGATGAACGGAGCCATAAACGCATCTGGATCTTCTTCCATTAGCGCAATAGTAGCTGCTCGTGCTGCTGGCTCTGCAGGCTTTGTTGGACCTGCACACTGCGTAATAAGAAGCGCGTTGCGAGCCATTTGCCATACAGCGCCATTGTAGATAGATAGGTACTTTGTGCCTTGCTCTACTTGGTTGAAGTTAATGATTTCGTCCGGGTACCAGCCCACTGTGTTACGAATGATCTTAACGCCAGCTTTCTCATACTTTTCATCTCGGTCAGCAATGTCAGATACGATGCCATCGTAAAGTTCTGGGTTTACATCGCGAATCGCTTTGTTCGCATTCTTGCCCCATTCTTCGATTAGACCAGGACTGTTATCAGCAAGTAGTGCTTGCATTTCTACAGTCATCTTTGGGTAGAACACAGAAAACGGGTCGCCTACAAGACATGCACGTAGCTTCGCTGAGCAATGCTCTTCGTAAACCTTGATGCCTTGACCGCGAATTTGGTCTTCCCAGCTCTTGTTGTAGACATCCCACATTTCTTTTTGATCAGTTGGCTTTTGTACAGGGTTGTAAGCCAGCTCCGCAGATGTTGGTAAATCTTGCTTGATCATATGTACCTCTAGTAATCGAGTGAGGCATCCGTGCATGTCATTTATATGGGCTGGTATCCGCTCCCCGCCGTTGATGTTGACTACTTTAAGGTGAAAACCGGTATCAGAAAAGAAAGGTAGCATCAGCTAAACTGATACAAAGATTGATTCAGAAGACAGTCTGCATTCTAATCAGACACTTAGCGGATTTATGCATGCAACACTTCAAGTAAATATATTGAATTTTTTAGTTAAAAGCTTGCCAATCCCTATATATCAAGCACAAAAATGGGTTTCCAACTCCCAGTTTGGCTACCAATTCTCAGTACCCTTTCATGTAATCCAATACTAAAAAACCGTGCTCAAATAGATGAACTTGCTTTGAATACAAAAGAACCCATCTATAAATGTGATATATCTTCTTGTACGCTTTCCAAAGAAAGGAGGCATGAGTGAGCAACAGCAGTTGCTGGTAACTCAAAACAATAACCACCGCCAAAGGCAGTGGTTTAGAAGTGACAATAAAAAAGCCCCGGTATTAACCGGGGCTTAATTAAAGGGTCTTGTAGCAGCCTACAAAACCTCGAGGCTACGTTAGAATTTGAAGCCCACTGATAGCGCTGCTTGAGAGTCATCAGCAAAGCGCGAATCACGTTTTTGTTTTTTACTTAGGTTGTTCTTTTGAACACGGCCATCAACATACAAACCGATTGGCGTTGTTACACGTACGCCCGCTGCTGTAGAGACGTAAGTGCCTCGCAGACGCTCATTTTCTACGCCCGTAATGTTACCGCTCGCGTTCGCTACACCTGCGGCTAGGTATGGTTTGACGTCCCATCCACTGTTACCAAGTTGGAATGCATAGCCCACTTCACCTTCAATCTTAGCTTCGGTGCCTTTAGTCTTGAACTGACCGTAATCACCTCTTAGATCGGTAATTTGGCCGTTTAGAGAGAACACACGATTGAAGTCATAACCGACTTCAATCTTACCGTTGCCTTTTGGACTTTTAAGTCCTGCCGCCGTGTCTGCCGCGTTTACTTTTTGACCGCTTACCGCGCCAAGGCCGACACGGAAACCGCTATAGTCGTCTGCCAGAGCTGCGCCTGAAGTTAGTCCAAGAATTAGTGTTAGTGCTAGAGTTTGCTTTTTCATATTAGCCTCGAAATATTAAGGCCATCCGTGGATAGAATTTTCACCCTTCATACCGTCGAGAGGGCGTCAATATGCACCAGAACAATGGTGCAGTTTCAACGCCTTAACCCGGCACTTTGGCCGGGGAAGTTTATTAGTAACGTAACTAAACAGTTATTATATACTGTTAATTATCAGTATTTATTTATGGTTCCGTTTTTACAAAACCGTCTAATATAAAACCGTTATAAATGCCTTCTTTTCAATCTCAATGTTATGTAATCATTTTATCAGTAATAAATAGAACCACAAGATGGGTAGCATTAGTTGAAATGATAGTAGATACATAAAACATAAAAAAACCGGCGCTGCGGCCGGATTTACCATAAATATTAAAAATTAAAAAGTGAATTAGAGAATATATCAAGATCTTGAACAATTAGTTATATCAGTCAATTACCAACCAGTTGCTGCTTCTAATCCTCCGCCCAAATCAATTCCCGTTTCATATTCTTCTTCAGCTTCTTGTTCATAGTATGCTTCTGCTTCATATTCCATCTCCGCCTCTACTTCATACTCATATTCAGCATCAGCTTCATATTGATATGCCGCTTCATCCGCCGCGTAGGCACATTCTGAACGCGTATATTCCCCATCGATGACGCCAGCACCAGCGCCCACCAGTGCACCTGTTTTAGCGTTACCAGCAATGGCTCCTACAACGCCCCCGACAATAGCACCATCGATGGCATCCGTTACTGTCGTGCCGTAACAGTTTTCTATTGATGCTTTCGATGGACTAACCAATGCGGCAGCCAACGTAGCGGTTGCAATCAATGGAAAGCTGAGCTTAATCATAGTGTTTACCTCAATATTTTCTACAAAGAGTTTTGATATTCGGACATAAACAAAACAGCCCAGCTAATTTGCCGGGCAATAGAGTTTTTACTAGTCTTTTTTCTCGTAGCACGATTGATCTACACGTGGAGAAATATCTTTCTCGCCGTTTTCGATTTGGCCGTAGAATACGCTGTCCCAATCTTTCCACTCTGGACGCACTGGTGGTGTGACACCAGATTCGCTTACGATGATTTTTACGGGGTGCGGCGTAGGCTCTTTCATCGCCTCACCATCCCATGCAGGTTCTGTAATATTCACACCCGGACAGCTTGAGATACACACATACATATCTTCATGGCAGTAGAACTCTACGCCCGTGCCCACTGGCAAGTCTGGCGAACCGCCCAGAAGCATGACGCAGTTGTTGTCCTTGGTATCTTGGTGCTTCATTACTTGGAATGTTTGGAAGTTATGGTTGTTAGCTAGATTGTTCACCATTTCGCGACGCTCCGCGTCATCTTCAATTGCGTGAATTGCAGGAATACGGTTCAACGCCTGACTGAAGTTCATGTGACAAGTGTTGATACCTGCAGGGATGTTCTCCGCGTAAAGGATTTCAGTCCATTCTGGTGAACAGTGCCAGTGCCAGAAGTGGTGTCCCCAACCTTCAGGCATGTAGTCTGCTGGCGCTTCATCACGAACAAGCGTTGCTAATGGCTTCATTCGACCCGTTTTACCAAGGATCTGGTAACCCTCGTGAAGGTAAAACCCCTGAAACGCGGCTGAGTTACCGTAGCACTGGAAGTCTTTTAGATCTGGTGTAATGAAAATCCAGTCACAAACCTGTACCGTTGGGTGCGTTAACTCCAGCCTGATCGTTTGACCCGCTTTCACTAAAAATGCGTCGCCAGTATGACCTTCAAGAAAAGTTTCGTATACCTTAGTGCGCTCATCGCGCTTGGCAGCGACGTCTTTAACGAGTTGATTGCCCGTCGCATACATTTTATGGTCGCGCCACATTGGGATCAGACCTTGGTTATAGTAATCCTCTTGGTCTAAATCAGCCGTGGTTGAGAATTCAGTTTGTGTACATTGTTGGCACATTTTAATTACCTCGATTAATTGATTGAGGCATCCATGCGTTAAAGTATTAAGTAGATTGGTTCCTATCCAACACATTAAAAATAAAGCTATTAGTTGTTACTTATTTGAACGATTGTGTTTTAAATAAAGGCCAAACTTCACTTTCCAGTAGGTTTCATTACGTTGAGCAAAATATCGTTATTTTGCTAGATTAGAACAGCTTCGTTAAATTAGCCCGATATAAAACCGGCTGGTATGGTGTAACTATTGAGCTTATTTGTTTTGTTTTGCTTCACGAACCTGATCTAGCCAAAGTTCTGAACCATTTGGACCAGAAGTGTTTTTTTCTAAGTACGATTCAGGCGTACGTGGACTAATATCTTTGTGACCAGATTCAACCATGTCATAGAATGCGCCACTCCAGTCTTTCCACTCTGGTGCTGCCGGTGGTTCGATTCCTGTTTCCCATACGCTGAACTGCAGCGGATCAGGAAGTTTAGCCTTCTCGCCGTAAACTGGTGAGGTGAAGTCGCCGTATGGGCAGCTTGAAACGACTACGTAAACATCTTCATTTGCGTAAAACTCAAGGCCGTCGCCCTTCTTCACAGCGCCACACTCACCAAGCATAATTTTCGATTGCTTTTCATCTTTCTTGTAGTAGATGTCCATGATTTGGAAAGTCTGGAAGTTGTGGTCACTCGCTAGAATGTTCACGAGATCCTTGCGCTCCTGTTCATTTTCGATCGCAGCGATGGCTGGAACACGGTGATAACCTTGAACAAAGTTCATGTGACAGCTATTGATCTCTGCGCCTGCTTCCGGGTAGAACATGTTTTGCCACTCTGGCGAGCAGTGGTAAATCCAAATATGATTACCGTAGCCTCAGGACCAAAGTCGTCTGTGGTATCGTCGCGAATCATAGTCACTAGCGGCTTCATTTCGCCCGCGTTAGACATAACTTGATAGTATTTTTTCAAGTAAAAACCATCGAAGCATACTGAGTTGCCCATGCTGCTACGCTCTTTAAGATCTGGAGTGATGAAGTGCCAATCAACAACCTGAGCGCGGTCGTGCATGTGTTCCATGCGGATTACCTGACCCTTTTTCACAAGGTACGCATCACCAGTGTGTGGTTCTAGTACGCTGTCATACACTTTGGTCCACTTGTCAGTAGAGGCTACTACGCGGTCTACAACTTCTACGTTGTTCTTGTATGACTCTGTTTGGCGCCACGTATTAGATAGGTCGTAGTCTAGAGCTTCAGAAAAATTTGGTGCATCTTGCGGTTTTGGTTGATTCGTATTACACATAGTTAGTTACCTCGATAGTGCTTAAATTTATGTGCATCCATTCGGTTAGTTATAAGGTGTGCTCCCGCCCCACCCGAAGAGTCTTAAAGTGAAATTGATAGTTACTAGAGACGTTGTTTCGAATTAAACGAATTCTTTTTACTTTCTAGTTTCGACGTTCTTTGAACGGCTTAATGTTTCTTTAATCTTGGTGCGTAAAAGACTAACTAAAGGCTTACCAAGTACCAATACGCTACCAATTAATAAAGCTTCATTTACACCGAAGCTAATAGCAGTTTTCGCAGCTATTTCTGCAGCGGACCAACCTACGTTGCCACCATAAGCAGCGACGCCTGCAGGGACAGCTATTTGACCTATAGTTGTCGCCACAAAAAGGCCAATTGCCAGTTTCTTCAAAGGAGAATCCACGAGTGATTTAATAGTTGGTTTTTGATCTGTATTCATTGTTTCGTTTAACCCAAATTAATTAATCCAAATCCATACTAATCTTGAGCTCCTTGCCGTCGATGTGGGTAACTTTAAGATGAAACACGACACAGATGAAACCAGATAACATCAGTAAAACTGATGCATTTACCAACTAACTATCCTGTTTGTTTTCAAACAAACACTTAGCTATTCACACTTTTAGAAACTGGATTACCAAATGAAATATAACTATAAAAATCAATCAATTAGTAATGTTGTTGTTTTATGCACGGGAGTATAAATCAACCTCTTCATAACCAGTAATCAAGTTATATCTCTATCGTCGTCAGTGTTTAAAAAACAAGATTTACTCAGTTTAAAATAATAACATTAGAAAAAATGATGGAAACTTCTTGCAAAAATTCACAATGAGAAACGCGGTAAAGTAAAAATATGAACGGGTCAGTGAAATAAGAAGATAGAAAGAAGTTCAAAGCTATCATTGTCAGATCGTTCTATTTCCCCCAACTAAAGAGATTGATCACCAATCATCAGCCCAGCTAATGGATACTAATTAGTTCTCCGACATTTGCCCGCGTATAAAGTGCGGCATAGCGTTACTCAACTTTCTCTTTTTGGTCAGTTCTGTAACCCAACACCACCGGAGAAGGACGAAAATAGTCCTAACGCAGACGGATATTGCCCATTTAATTTATTAATGAGGTAATCACAATGAGCAGACAAGTATTAGAAATGAAACGTGCACTAGGCCTAACACCAAAAGCCGTTAAGCCTAAAGCCTATGAGTTGAGTAAACACTTGCACTACGGAAACAGCATTATTCAATCGATGGCAACAGCGAGCCCATATCGCTCACTTGTGCGAGAAAGTGGTCTTAGTATTCCTGTAGGAAGGTAGAGTTTGGCCGCTTTGTTTGTTGGTTGCCGTCGGTGTAAGACAACGAATAAGTAGAAAAGAAAAAGCCCCTGATAGCGTCGCTATAAGGGGCTTAAACTTAAAATTAACTTTGTTCGAGTTTACTTAGCATCAGCTAACTCGAAGCTTTCTTATTCCCAATCGAGAATAACTTTACCAGACTGACCGCTACGCATCACATCGAAGCCTTCTTGGAAGTCATCAACCTTGTAGTGGTGAGTGATGATTGGTGTGAGATCTAGACCTGATTGAATCAAGCTTGCCATCTTGTACCAAGTTTCGAACATTTCACGACCGTAGATACCTTTGATCACTAGACCTTTAAAGATAACTTGGTTCCAGTCGATGCCCATGTCTGATGGTGGAATACCTAGCAGTGCGATACGACCACCATGGTTCATGGTTTCTAGCATTGAGCTGAATGCAGCTTGTACGCCAGACATTTCTAAACCAACATCGAAACCTTCTGTCATGCCCAGTTCAGCCATCACGTCTTTTAGGTTCTCTTTTGCTACGTTAACTGCGCGCGTTACGCCCATTTTCTTAGCAAGATCTAGACGGTATTCGTTCACGTCAGTGATAACCACGTGACGAGCACCAACGTGTTTAGCTACTGCTGCTGCCATGATGCCGATTGGACCCGCACCTGTGATAAGTACGTCTTCGCCCACTAGGTCGAAAGAAAGCGCAGTGTGTACCGCGTTACCAAACGGGTCAAAGATAGACGCTAGATCATCAGAGATACCTTCAGGGATCTTAAACGCATTGAACGCTGGGATAACAAGGTACTCAGAGAATGCACCCGTGCGGTTAACACCCACACCTACTGTGTTACGACATAGGTGAGTACGACCGCCACGACAGTTACGGCAGTGACCACAAGTGATGTGACCTTCGCCAGATACACGATCGCCAATTTCGAAGCCGCGAACTTCTTGACCGATACCGACGACTTCACCCACGTACTCGTGACCAACAACCATAGGAACAGGAATTGTGTTTTGTGACCACTCATCCCAGTTGTAGATGTGAACGTCAGTACCACAGATAGCGGTCTTTTTGATGCGGATTAGGATGTCGTTGTGACCAAGCTCTGGCTTGTCTACTTCGGTCATCCAGATGCCCTGTTCTGGCTTGAGCTTTGAAAGTGCTTTGATTTTCATAATATTTACCAAACTGTGCCCCGAGCTATAAGCTCAGGGCTAGAAATCAATGGGAGAGCGATTATTTGATAAGACCCATGTCTTTACCCACTTCGATAAATGCATCGATAGCGCGGTCTAGTTGCTCACGTGAGTGTGCTGCTGACATTTGAGTACGGATACGTGCCTGACCCTTAGGTACTACTGGGAAAGAGAAACCAATGACGTAGATGCCTTTCTCTAGCGCACGCTCAGCGAACTCAGCCGCTACTTTTGCATCACCTAGCATGATTGGAATGATCGCGTGGTCTGCACCACCCATAGTAAAGCCAGCGCCTTCCATACGAGTACGGAAGTGAGCTGCGTTTTCCCATAGACGGTCACGAAGATCACCGCTTTCTTGTAGCAGGTCTAGAACGCGAATAGACGCGTTAACAATTGCCGGTGCTACAGAGTTAGAGAATAGGTATGGACGAGAGCGTTGACGTAACCAATCAATCACTTCTTTCTTACCAGAAGTATAGCCGCCTGACGCGCCACCCATTGCTTTACCTAGCGTACCTGTAATGATGTCGATACGGTCAACCACGTCATGGAACTCGTGAGTACCTGCGCCGTTCTTGCCCATAAAGCCAACAGCGTGAGAATCATCAACCATAACCAGTGCGCCGTACTTGTCAGCAAGGTCACAGATAGCTGGTAGGTTTGCGACTACGCCGTCCATTGAGAAAACGCCGTCAGTCACGATAAGCTTGTGGCGAGCACCTGCTTCAGTTGCAGCGATAAGTTGCTCTTCAAGCTCAGCCATGTTGTTGTTTGCGTAACGGTAACGCATCGCTTTACATAGACGAACGCCATCGATGATAGATGCGTGGTTTAGTGCGTCAGAGATGATTGCATCTTCTTTGCCTAGAATAGTTTCAAACAGGCCAGTGTTTGCATCGAAGCAAGACGTGTAAAGAATCGTGTCTTCTTTACCTAGAAATGTAGACAGCTTCTGCTCAAGCTCTTTGTGAATGTCTTGAGTACCACAGATAAAGCGTACAGACGCCATACCAAAACCATTTTTATCCATGCCCGCCTTACCCGCTTCGATAAGTGCTGGGTGGTTTGCAAGGCCAAGATAGTTGTTCGCGCAGAAGTTAAGTACTTCTTCGCCTGTCGAAATTTCAACAGCTGCTTGTTGTTGAGACGTGATAACACGCTCAGACTTGTACAAACCTTCCGCTTTTACTTCTTCAATCTGATCTTGGATTTGCTTATAAAACGAAGCAGACATAGTAGATTCCTTTTTCAATCCTATTTATCAACAGGTTATGTAGGGGATGAGATAGCCAAATTCTATTGATTGGGTGTATCTCACGAATGCAATCATTTTAGTTCATTGTGCTACAAACGATTATCCCTTAACATGGAAAACCATTAGTGAATCTGAGGCACGAATCATGTTTAGCCAGAAGCTTATTGCGCTCCTGCCCGACTTAGCATCGTATATTTTGGTGGTCAACGAGGGCAGTTTTACCGCCGCAGCTAAGAAGTTAGGTGTCACACCCTCAGCACTATCCAAGACAATCACTCGACTTGAAAGCGCCCTATCCGTAAAGCTGTTTGAACGAACCACACGAAAGCTGGTCATTACTCAAGCGGGAAGAAAGGTTTACGACCAGAGCGTACTCATGGTCAACGCCGCTCAGCAAGCCGTTGAAGTCTCTCAGTCGGATCATGCTGAACCAAGTGGCTCTCTTACCATTGCGGCACCAGAGGCCTTTCTCAACTCCGTATTGCAGCCATTTATCGCCCCATTTTTGCAGCAGTATCCAGAGATCCAACTTAAAGTGCGCGCTATCGATGGCAACTATGACTTGCTCAATTTAGGTATCGATGTCGCATTTAGGCTCACAGACAAGCCCGACGAAAACCTGGTAATGAAAGAGTTAGGCCCAACAAACTTGGTGCTTTGCGCCAGCCCGGATTACATCCGAGCCAATGGACTGCCTACTTCCCCTAGCGAACTCGAGTACCACGACTGTCTTTATTTAGCCGAAGTAGATCGAGACAATGTTTGGGACTTTCTTAAAGATGATGATTTTCACACGGTCACTGTGTCCGGTCGATACGCCATTAACCACTCGCAAATGCGCCTTAGTGGTGTGAAACAAGGTCTGGGTATCGGTATTTTTCATGACTTTGTGATAAAAGAATCTCTTGATGATGGAAGTGTAGTGCCCGTGCTTCCTGATTGGACAATAAAGAGTAACTATCATGGGGCGATCGCAATGCAGTACGCCCAGACCAAGTACATGCCGGCAAGGCTACGCGTCTTTATAGACTACGTTGCCCGTGAGGTGCCCGCTAAACTTATCAAACACAACTAGGATCCGACCATGCTCAAAGGAACACATCATATTGCCATCATTTGTTCTGATTACCCAAAATCGAAGGAATTCTATACCGAAGTTTTGGGGTTAAACGTATTGGCGGAGAACTACCGCGAGGCGCGTGATTCGTACAAACTCGATCTCGAACTGCCAGATGGTACACAGATCGAATTGTTCTCTTTTCCTGGTTCGCCGCCACGTCCAAGTTTTCCTGAAGCACAAGGGTTAAGACATCTTGCCTTTGTAGTGGATGATATTGACCAGGCTGTGAACAAACTCGTCGGTCATGGAATAGCAGTTGAACCCATTCGCATCGATGAATACACGGGTAAGCGCTACACCTTTTTCCAAGATCCAGACGGACTACCTTTAGAGCTCTGTGAAGAGGTGACATTGTAACCTCCCTTCTGTCAACAGACGATAAAAAGGCCAACACCATTGGTCTTTTTTGCTCAAACCTCGATGACTGTATACGTTTTTCTTCAAATTCTCATTCAGTATCATATTTCAGTTCGAAAGATTTCACCCTTTTAAAACCAGAACATTAAACTAACAGCAAGCCAGTAGTCAGCATTTAACATCTGCAGATTAGTCCTGTAAGGTTTTATTTACTAAAAATCCATTTCTCTTTTGAAGCAAAATTTAACAATTTGTTTACACTTATAGTATCCAAGCGTTTGAAACAGTGCGTATAAACACGTACTGGTTTCAGCCTTATCGACACACTCTTATCCAGAGTATGTGAAAAGGAGTTCGAGATGAACGTACAAGCATTACCCATGCATCGTTTTATCGACTACCAAGGACACTTAGTTAGCCCACTACCCGACTGGGCTGACGAAGCAACCCTAAAGAAGCTGTACCGCGACATGGTAGTCGCAAGAACGTACGATGCTAAAGCCGTTGCCCTTCAACGCACCGGCAAACTCGGCACTTATCCTTCGCACCTTGGTGCCGAAGCAATAGGTATCGCCATTGGCCACGCCCTGTCTCACCGAGATGTTTTCATCCCCTACTATCGCGACATGCCCGCCATGTGGGTTCGCGGCATTCCTATGGAAAAAACCTACAGTATTGGGGCGGCGACGAACGCGGTAGCGATTTTGAATTCACCAACAGCGATAACCCATGCACCGACCTGCCTTTTTGTGTCCCTATAGCGACTCAGTGTACTCACGCCGTCGGTGTTGCAGCGGCATTGAAAATTAAGGGCAATCACGATGTCGCTCTGGTAACTTGTGGTGATGGCGCCACTTCAAAAGGCGATTTTCTAGAATCTATTAACTGCGCCGGAGCTTGGAACATTCCTTTGGTATTTGTGGTGAACAACAACCAATGGGCGATTTCAGTCCCTAGGGCACTGCAATGCGGGGCAGAATTCCTCGCAGATAAAGCCAAGGCGCTGGCATTCCTGGACTCAAAGTCGATGGTAATGATGTCGTCGCCATGTTAGATGCAATCGGCGTCGCCATTGCCAATGCGCGCAAAGGTAAAGGTGCTACGCTCATTGAGGCAGTCAGCTATCGACTCAGCGATCACACCACTGCCGATGACGCCACGCGTTACAGAAGCGATGACGAACTTGATACCGCTTGGGAGTATGAGCCAATTCAACGACTCAAGACCTTCTTGGAAGCTCAAGGTTGGTGGCAAAATTCAGACGAAGTCGCGCTTGTTGGAGAGAGCAAGCAATTGGTTGAGGAAGCCGTCGCTCGCTATCTCAATACCCCACCTCAAGCACCAGAAACCGCATTTGACTACCTCTACGAGCAACCAACCAAAGAACTGCGTCCACAGCGCGATGAACTCATCAATAAATCGATGCGCATGCAAGGAGGACAACATGGCTGATCAACTGCATATTGAACCCCTAGCAAGCCCTATCGCCTCAGTAGAATCCACGCTGGTCGATGCGGTGAATTTAGCACTCCATCATGAAATGGGCAGAGACAAACGCGTTGTACTGCTTGGAGAAGACGTTGGCGATAACGGCGGCGTATTCCGCGCTACCGTTGGTCTTAAAGAACGTTTTGGGCTTAAGCGCGTTATCGATACGCCCCTCGCCGAAGCACTCATCGGGGGCGTTGCGGTAGGTATGGCAACTCAAGGGCTGCGACCCATTGCTGAGTTCCAGTTTCAAGGATTCGTGTTTCCTGCCATGGAGCACATCATTTGTCATGCGGCTCGAATGCGCAATCGCACCCGCGGGCGTCTCTCCTGCCAATAGTGTTTCGAGCGCCATTTGGCGGTGGCATACATGCGCCAGAACATCACTCCGAAAGTGTCGAAGCACTGTTTGCTCATATTCCAGGCCTGAGGGTTGTTATCCCGTCATCACCGCAACGCGCCTACGGTTTGTTGCTATCGGCAATACGCTGCAACGATCCGGTGATGTTCTTTGAGCCCAAACGCATCTATCGCACCGTTAAATCGAATGTGGTTGATAATGGTGAAGCCTGCCTCTTGATACTTGCTACACCTTCGCAAAGGGCGGGATTTAACGCTTGTGACTTGGGGAGCATGTGTTGTTGAGTCACTTCAGGCCGCGGATACACTGTCTAAAGCTGGTATCGAAGTGGAGGTGATTGATCTAGCGAGCATCAAACCCATTGATATGGAAACGATATTAAAATCACTTCAGAAAACCGGGCGTTTATTGGTCGTTCATGAAGCCAGCAGAAGCTGCGGCGTTGGCGCAGAGATCATTACTCGCACTTCAGAGCAAGCCATGTGCATGCTCAAAGCGCCGCCAAAGCGAGTAACCGGCCTTGATACCGTGATGCCTTACTACAAAAACGAAGACTACTTTTTGATCCAAGAGGCCGACATCGTACAAGCAGCAAGAGAGCTAGTGGAGGGTTGGAAATGAAGTCATTTTTATTGCCAGACTTAGGGGAAGGACTCGCAGAATCTGAGATTGTCGAATGGCATGTGAACGTCGGCGACGATGTCGACTTAGACCAAGTCATCCTTACCGTTGAGACCGCCAAAGCCGTTGTCGAAGTTCCCGCGCCGTACAGCGGAAAAATAGTCAAACGTTATGGCGAAGAAGGCGATGTCATCAGTATTGGCAGCCTATTGATTGAAATCGAAGAGGCGGTCACGGAAGGTGCTAACCTTAGTGAATCATCAAGCAACAATGATGCAGCAACCGTTGTCGGCAATGTGTCCAACCACACACATCACGTTGAGGTCGATGACTTTTGGGTTGGCGCGGCGCACCACAACGCAGAGGAAAACGCGATTACCGCCATGCCCTCTGCTCGGCTGCTAGCGAAGAAGCTCGGAATCGATCTACTTCGCGTCAAAGGCAGTGGCCAAGATGGCGTGATCACAGACAATGACATTTACGATCAAATAGACAAGCAAGCACCCGGCACGGAAGTTCTTAAAGGCGCACGTCGAACCATGGTTGGCACTATGTCACAGTCGCACCACTCCGTTGCCTCTGTCACCATCACAGAAGAAGCCATGCTAGATAGCTGGCAAAGTGACGAAGACATATCAGGAAGGCTCATTAAAGCCGTCGTGCACGCATGCCAAACAGAGCCCGCTCTTAATGCGTGGTTCGATGCAGAAACCATGACCCGATGTGTCCATTCCAACGTGAACATTGGTATTGCCGTAGACAGTAGCCATGGGCTGTATGTCCCTGTGCTTAGAAACGCTAATGAGTACGATCAAGCAGGCATCCGCCAATGGTTAAATGACACCGTCCAAGGTATAAGAGCAAGACGAATTGGACGAGAGCAGTTGCAACACGCCACCATCACCCTGTCTAACTTTGGTGCTATCGCTGGGATATTCGCGACACCCGTGGTGACACCACCGCAGGTCGCGATCGTGGGTGCGGGTCGAATTATTGAGAAAGTAATAATGAGGGATGGACAAGCGTGTGGAGTCAAAGCGTTACCGCTTTCGATAACTTTTGACCATAGAGCGTGCACCGGTGGTGAAGCTGCTCGCTTCGTAAAGGTGTTGGTGGAGCACTTACAGCAAGGTTAGTAATGACAAAGGACACTGTGGAAAGTGTCCGTCATTCCCTTGCAAAAGGGAATCTCGTACAGCGTGATTAGGAGGTTGTTTACGTGACTTAGTCTGAGTTGCTTTGTGAATCACGCGCTTTAAAAGATCTTCACGTTCGTGAAGATGACGGTATTTTGTTTGTGGATGCGGCATTCCAAGCAGATGTCGCCTAACAGATGAGTCACTCCACAACAATCCCTAACTCCACTCTCTTTCGCTTACTCAGCCCCATAGACACAATTTTGTATGACTCGCTGATGTAGTAGCGAAGCTCCTCATCTAATTGACCACTAGTGTCTGTCTGCTGAATCCACTTCATTCCACGATTTGCAAAGTATGGGGCGGGTCTATAGCCTTCATGATCAGAGAGAAAATCGAAATTGAGATCCGAAGTTTTAAATATATAAGCCTCACTCCCCTCCTTACTCCAGCCACCAATCGCGAACACCTTTCCTCCCACTTTCCACACGTGCGCATCCCCCCACTGAATCACATGAGAGGTTGCGGTAAAGGAACCACAATACTCATTAAACTCATCGTATTTCATTGAATCCCCTTTTCATCGACTCGTCTCTTGTAGCATAGACAGAATACCGTCTGGGTAAACAGGAATAGATCCACTGATCACGTCCTCTTCTGGCACCCATCTTACGGAAAATTCAACGCCATTTGTTTCAATACCCTTAAAACGTTCTCTCTGATAAAGGTCCGGATTTGCAAGAATACCTTCGAAGACAAAAACCACTTCATGTCCGGGAACGCCATCGAACGTGAACCTGTTCTCACTCACGCCAAGTAAGTTTAAGTCTGAGACATCCGCACCTATCTCTTCGCGAACTTCACGAATCGCTGCTTGTTCAGCAAGCTCTCCAAACTCAACCCCGCCACCAATCGGCATCAAATAGTGCTCATTTTTTGTCGGATCATAACCTTCCGCCAGCATTATTTTTCTATCATATCGACAAAGACAGACTGCTTTTACTCGAATAGGTTTACTCACTTAGGAACTCCTTAAGTGCAGCGAGCGCCTCATCTGCTTTGGATGACTGGACAAAGATATGGTCATGATAATAGGCTGCTACCACGTTAGCGCTAATATCCCGCTCCGCAAGTTTGTTGGACACCGCTGCCGTTAAGCCGACCGCTTCAAGGCTGGAGTGAACGTTCAAAGTGATCATTCTAAACACCCCTTCAAAGTCGAGTTCAGCTTGCTCTGCCTGAAGCTTTGGAAGTATTAGAGTCAAGCCTTCCTGTTCTTTAAACGAACCTAAGATATCGAGCATAAGGTATTCAGCCAGTGAGCCTTTAACGGTACAAAACACAAATTCCCCATCGACTAAACGTGGCTCCATTGATGCGAGTAGCTGTTCTAAATCGGTAATTCCTGACATCGTTTGCCCTAAGCGTTTCCACACATTTTCAACATGTTGCGCTTCGAAAACGCCTACGGCAAGCATCAACACTTCAAAGTATTTGCATCATCACGAAACCACCGTCGTCCGTATGATATAGTCGCAGCCTTCAGATAAATTGGAACACTGGCTCCAATTCAATAATAGTAATCTAGGTAGGAAGCTGTTCGTTTTGAATCGAGAATCAAAGCTACTCGTTGTCGCAATCGCTATTGCTGTGCTCAACATAGTGTCACATCTTTTGTTGTCGAAGTTCTTTGCTGAGTATTCGTGGGTCGAAATGTCTTTGGCTTCTATACCCTTTATTATGATGTTGATGTGTGTTTTTGCGGTTCGCTACGCGGCCAAAACATTAAAGGAAAGCGACAATGAAGAAGGCTAAGGTCGCTTGAAAGAAACCTAAGCCCTGTCAGGTGGTGTGTTTGAATAACGAAAGATAGGCTAAGGCACCTTATCAATCAGCTCTGGCATGATCTCAAATAAGTCTCCAACTAACCCATAGTCTGCTACCTCAAAGATCGCCGCATCTGGGTCACTATTAATTGCCACGATAACCTTCGAGTCCTTCATTCCCGCCATGTGCTGAATAGCTCCGGAGATACCAATGGCAATATAGAGCTCAGGAGCGACAATTTTGCCCGTCTGACCGACTTGCAAGTCATTAGAAACAAAACCAGCGTCCACCGCGGCTCTTGATGCGCCAATAGCACCACCCAGTTTGTCGGCCAAGCGCTCAACGAGAGCAAAGTTTTCTTTACTGCCTAGACCTCGACCTCCTGATATAACGACTTTTGCCGACGACAAGTCGGGGCGCTCTGATAACGTCTGTTGAGAATCAATAAAGCTTGCCAGGGGTTGTTGAGAAGCCTGTGACTCAAGCGCTTCAACTGATGCATTTTCTTGGCTATTCGTACTCGCTGAATCAAACGCTGAGCCACGAATCGTCATTACCAACTTGGAATCGTTGGACTTTACGCGTGCTAGTGCGTTACCTGCATAAATCGGCCGAATAACAGTATCGGGTGATTCGATTTCAATAACGTCTGACAACTGCCCAACATCCAGCAGCGCCGCCACTCTCGGCATCAGGTTTTTGCCAAATGTTGTTGCGGGTGCTAGAAAATGAGTAAACGCCTCGCTCAACTCAACAATAATTGGAGCGACATCTTCAGCGGTGGGATGTTTGAATTGCTTGGTATCGACACGGAACACCTGCGTTACTCCCTTCACTTTTGATAAGCTTTCCGCTATTGCTGTGACGTTGTTGCCTACCACAAGTACAGCAACATCACCGCCTATCTGGCTTGCAGCATGTAGCGTTTTCAGCGTATCTGCGGCGATATTGTTATTATCGTGTTCAGCAATGACCAGTGTTTTACTACCCATGACTTACCCTCCTTAGTTAAAGCACCTTGGCTTCATTACGGAGCTTATCCACCAGCTCGTCGACACTCGCTACCGATTGACCCGCTGCGCGTGATTTCGGAGCCATCACTTCTAACACCTGTTGACGCGATTTAATATCAACGGCTAATGATTCAATGAGAACGACATCTAACGGCTTCTTTTTCGCTTTCATTATGTTGGGTAAAGAGGCATACCTTGGTTCATTGAGGCGTAAATCAGTGCTGACAATCGCTGGTAACTGCAAACTCAATGTTTCCAACCCGCCATCCACTTCTCTTGTCACTAATGCAGCATCTCCTTCGATAACAAGTTTCGATGCGAATGTGCCTTGTGGATGATCAGTCAGAGCGGCGAGCATCTGAGCAACTTGGTTGTTATCGGTATCGATAGATTGTTTGCCCAGTAACACCAATTGAGGTGATTCTTGGGACATGACTTGCTTAAGCACTTTTGCCACGGCTAAAGGCTCTAACGTCGACTCGGTTTCAACATGAATGGCGCGATCAGCCCCTAGGGCAAGAGCATTACGAAGTGTCTCGTGAACCGAACTATCGCCAATGCTGATCACTACAATTTCTGTTGCTATACCAGCCTCTTTCAGCCGAATTGCCTCTTCAACAGCGATCTCGCAAAATGGGTTCATCGACATTTTCATATTGCTGGTTTCAACCCCAGACCCATCGGCATTTACTCGGATTTTTGCATAGGGATCGATGACACGTTTAACCGCCACTAATACCTTCATACACCCTCCTGTTTTAAGCACAAACGCCATAAAGTGGTTATAAATTGAGCTTAGCTAAGTTTACGTTTACGTCAACTGCACTATAGTTATACGTAACATCTTTAAGATCCGATGGATGGCAACCGAGGTGTACAACATGCAAAGAGAATCAATGGAATTTGACGTGGTGATTGTAGCGCAGGCCCCGCAGCTTTCTGCCGCCATCCGATTAACTCAGTTGCAGCAGCAGGAAAAACCACTTTCAATCTGCGTGATAGAAAAAGGTCCTGAAGTCGGTGCGCATATACTCTCCGGTGCAGTGTTTGAAACTCGAGCGTTAGATGAACTACTCCCCGATTGGATAAGTCTCGATGCCCCTGTGAACAACCCCGTCACCAATGATGAATGCTTGTATCTCACTACTCACCTCAATCATGTCGTAATACCTGAATTCCTGACACCAAATAGCTTAAAAAAATAGCTCCGAAAACCATGTCATAAGCCTTGGAAATTTATGTCGATGGTTAGCAGATCAAGCTGAGCAGTTGGGCGTCGAAATCTTCCCTGGTTTCGCCGCGAGCAAGGTTTTGTATGATTCAGAAAATAGCGTGATAGGCGTGCAAACCGCTGACATGGGTCTAGATAAAAACGGAGAGAAAAAGCCAAACTTCGAGCCCGGCATTGATCTTATCGCCCCGTACACCATTTTTGCGGAAGGTGCTCGAGGCCACCTCGGTAAATCGCTCATCGACAAGTATTCTCTCGACCATAACAGTCAGCCCCAACACTACGCGCTTGGCTTCAAAGAGCTGTGGCAACTGCCAAAAGAGCATCCGCATTATAAACAAGGGAGCGTTATTCACGGCGTAGGTTGGCCACTGAGTGAAACGGGGACCACTGGAGGCAGCTTTTTATATCACTTACCCAATAATCAGGTTGCGGTTGGTTTGATTGTCGACCTCAATTACCGCAACCCTAATCTCAATCCTTTTGAAGAGTTTCAACGCTTTAAACATCATCGCGCGATTGCCAAATACTTGTCCGATGGCGAACGACTATGTTTTGGAGCACGAGCCATCGCCAAGGGCGGATTACGCTCACTACCGAAGCAGCAGTTTCCCGGTGGCCTGCTCATTGGCTGTGATGCTGGTACGCTCAATATGGGGAAAATTAAGGGTAGCCACACCGCTATGAAATCGGGCATGTTGGCAGCAGAAGCGGTATTTAAGTCGCTAGTGGCACCTCAACCAGAGCGTGAGGCAGACTATCAAATTGAATTCGAAGCTTCATGGCTCTACCAAGAACTTACGAGTACGCAGAACTTTGGTGCCAATCTTCATCGCTTCGGTGAACCTGTTGGTGGTCTTTTAAATGTGCTAGAACAAAACTGGTGGCCGAAACTATTTAAGAAGTCAGTGCCATGGAGAGTAATGGATCGTACCGAAGATCATATGTGCCTTGATGGAATCGACCAATCTAAGCCTATTGACTACCCCAAGCCAGATGGAAAACTAAGCTTTGACAAGCCTTCCTCGCTGTTTCTCTCTGGCACCCAACATGATGAAAACCAGCCGTGTCATCTTCATCTGCGCGATCCCGCCTTAGTCATCGAGACTCACCTACCTCAGTACAACGAGCCTAGCCAGCGTTACTGCCCAGCGGGGGTCTATGAGATTCTCAATTGCGATGGACAGCCACAGTTACAAATTAACCCCACCAATTGTCTGCATTGCAAGACATGCGACATAAAAGATCCATCAGCCAACATTGACTGGACAGCTCCAGAAGGTGGCGGAGGGCCAAGTTATCGTGGCATGTGATTGAAAAAACTATTACAAGCGTTATAGGTGATAAGCAGCGATAGGAAGTTGAGTAGATATATCCATCAACCATCAACCATCAGTAGTGTGACAGTTGCATAAGAAACTCATTCTCAAGCTCGGTACAATCACACTCCCCCGTAGTAAAAAGAAAATGGATACACCATGAAAGAGTTAATTTATCAAACGCTTGTTAGCCTCTCCAATAAAATGCCAGAAGAGCATGCTGAAATCAGACAAAACCTTTATGAGCAATTAGACCTGCCTTTCAACAAACAAGCCGATTTGTTTGCTAGCGTGCTCGGCCCAGCCGGTTCCGGTAAGTTTGAAGATGATCAAGCAATGAATGCGGCTGTAGAAAGTGCTATTCGTTTGTTAGAAACGCCAGAGCATTAATTGTTAAAAAAGCCAGCTGTCATAAAAGGACTGCTGGCATTTTCTTTAAGCAATATCCCATTCTTGAGCGTTATTTCTCGATACACACTCGCTGGAAATCATTCCAATCACCGACACCCGGCGCAACTTCCATACAACCCGATTTGGTATCCATGACTGCTGTGAGTGTCGAAATGAAATCAGAGCCGTAAGCGGCATGCTGTGCAATTGGCTTGGTATTTAAGACATATTTAGCGGCATCAACATTGCCCTCAGGTGTGTTGTCGATAAACTGCTGTGCGAACTCTGCTCGCCACTCGGTGTAAGCCGTCGCAACCGTACGTTGCACACTTTTCTCACCTAGACCAACAGATTCTGCGAAGGCTTGCATTACGCCGGGACGCTCTGAGTGGTTAGCGTGGCCGACACCAGTGGGACGTCTAATCACATAGTTCTCACCCTCAAGCATTTCAACGCCAACGGTATTACCGTTACTATCAGCAAAGTTAAAATGAGAAGCCACTACTGTGCGATATTGGTCTAGGATCTTTTCCGCATCGTCAACATTCTTAGCATTGCGCACGAGATAGTTTTGCAGCGCACCTAACTCAATCGCGCTGCCTGCATCAAGTCCAACACCTTTAGAGTCAGTGCCTTGGAAGTTAATCACAACACCAATATCTTTGCCGAGCGTTTGACCTGAGCCATAGAAGCCAGACGCCATCACCTGTACATAATCATCCGCTTGCAGTACCCAATAGTTACCCCCAGAAAGTGATGGTGTGTCGTTTACCTGACCAACAACACCTGTGCCAGCGAAACTTACTGTCGTACAGCCACTTAACGCAGACTGAGCTGCCGACGCCAATGCAGCATCTAGTTGCGATAGAGTGAACATGGTTTCGAGTGAAATCCCGCCCACTTTGGCCAGCGCGGCAACGATTTCAAAGTATTCAGGGTTTAGATTTCGAGAGTTTTCTAACACCTTCATTGAGTTTTTCTCAAACTCGACCACATTGATACCTGCTAGCTTATAAACGTACTGCGCTTCCTTAATACCACGTCGAACTTCTTCGCCTACCTGATTTTCAAATAGCTCAGCGTAGTCTGCTGGTTTTACACCGCGAATATCCACAATTGGTAGACTTTCCTGCTGCACAAATACTTGCGGAGCATAATAAGGTTGGTTCACATCCAGACCTGGAGCAGGCTCAAGAGAAATCGCCTGAGCCGCGCCAGATAGTGCAAGTGCAGTAACAAGGATTGCGCGTTTCGTCGTTAGCATGATGTTTGCCCTTATGTAGTTGGTTAATCAGTAGAGACGGTATGTGTCTTCGTATCTGGGCTATTAAATTATCATTTAAAATTTCCGAAATTCAGATACCATTAACGGACTGATTCCAGAAAACGGACAAAGGCGATGGCAGAAATAGAAACGGAAGGATTCGAGTTTTTTGGCGTTGAAGAGACGGTATTTCGAAAAATGGTCATAGAGCGAATCGAGGCGCTCATGGTTCAAGAAGGACTATCTAAAAACGGGCTTGCTAAAAAGGCGGACATTGGCCGCTCTGCTCTTTATGAGAAGATGGATCGAGAAGCGAAGAGCCATTTCACCATTTTGGACTTTTTCCGAATTGCCAAAGCGCTTGACGTTAGCTTACTGCAACTGTTCCCCATGACTCAGTTAGAGCGCCTACATGGCGGTCAACTACCGCTTTCTGCAAGTACGCTAAAGTTTCTCGATCTCATGCTAGCCGCGCCTAAAGAGGACATAGAATTTCTCTCTAGTTTCTACGCTTCTTTAAAAAAGCGCGATGGTGACAATTAGGCCTAATACCCAAAAGTCACATCCATAATTCATACAATTTACTCCGTTCCTTTCCGAATAATGGAAAAGCCCTCTAGTAATCTAAGCCTCAATCGCACACAACGTGCTTACTTTGAGCCAGAGATTACTGGAGGCAGCCATGAAAGCCATTCATAAAGTTTTTCTAACCCCTTTATTGACACTTGCCATGTCCTCAACGGCATTGGCTGCTAAATCGCCAGAACCTACGTCGAGATCAAACCAAACCGAGCAATATGCGATGGTCATCGCGTCGGGGAAAATGCTAAGTCTTACCCAATGGAAAGTAGAAGTAGATTTCGGTCAAGCGCTCAAAATCGGCATCAAAAATAAAGACCTACTTAGAGATGAGGAAGGTAAAACCCTTTCTTTTAACTCTCCTATGGATGCCCTCAACTATATGAACAGCCAAGCTGGTATTAGTGTCTGCCAACTCCACTGACAATCGATTTACCGCAGTCATCAAACGTAAGGTGATTGAAAGTAACGCTGAATAACACCGGGTTATTTGCCACTTAAATTTGTCACTACTGAACTAAGCAATATAAGGCGGTCTTCACGTGGAAAATAGACGAGTTATACCGAGCATTTTTATTTCTCCAGCACATCGCAGTTTGTTGCAAGAACCTGTAGAAAACAAAGTGAGCATCCCTAACCTGTGCGCACTATCGGCAGCTAGTTATTCAATGATAATTAAGCCGTGTCACTTATTAAACCATAGCCACGCACCTGGCTTGTCATCAGAGAAACGAATGCTACTCGAATCTGATACAAACCGACTAAGGATCAGAGTATTAAGCTGCTTGATTTTGAAACATCAACAGGAATTTGAAGCCTTAAAACTGCCTCTACTACCCGCACTCAAAGGCGACAAACTCGACTTAGAGCCTTCATGGGAGGTTGAGCAAAGCCGACGACTATCACTCATCCAGATATTGCACCTACTCAGCAATATGGTTAGCCGAAAAGAGTATTTAAGTAGCTCTTTAATTAGCACCGGTTTTACCGCTGCACTGAGTATTTTTGAATCATTAGATTTGGAAAAAATCAGCCCCAGAAATAATCCAGGGGACTGTACTCATCTTACGGCTATCTTTATATAACCAAGCCACCATCCACTTCAATCACTCGACCATTAACGTACTCATTTTCCAAAATGAAACGTACAGTATGAGCAATCTCTGTTGGATCCGCCATGCGGCGTACTGGCACCATATTTTCCAGACGTTCACGGGCTTCTGGTTTCATTGATGCTGTCATCGACGTCTCCACAACACCTGGTGCAATAGCAACAGAACGGATGCCGTAACGAGCAAGTTCTTTACCCCATACGGATGACATCGTTGCGACTGCTGCTTTGGAAGCCGCGTAGTTGGTTTGCCCCATGTTGCCTGCTCTCGACACACTGGAAATATTAATAATGACCCTCGAGAATCGGATTCAATCATCTGTACTGCCGCTTCCCGTCCGCACAGAAAAGTACCGGTAAGATTCACATTGATAACGGCATTAAAGTCACCCAGAGACATTTTACTGATTTCACCGTCTCTAGATTTGACCAGCATTCCGTCTCGCAAGATGCCCGCATTGTTGACTAACCCATTCAAAGAGCCAAACTCCGTGACAATGTCACGAAACACCTTTTCTACTTGCTCTTCATTGGTGACATCGACCTGATAAGTTTGCGCTTTTACCCCAAATGCCTCACACAGTTCTTTTGTCTCTGTTAAGGCGTCTTGATTGACATCGAGCAGTGCTAAGCTCGCTCCTTGCTGAGCTAAGCTTGTCGCCATAGTTTGACCTAATCCTTGTCCTGCACCAGTAATAGCGATAACGCTCTGTTCAAGTTCCATTTACTTCTCCCTTCTACTGCTTATTGCGAAAAAACTCAAAAAGACTCGAGAAATCCAACTCCGCATTTCCGTTTCGGTTATGGAGCGCGTAGAGACTATGAGCTAACGCTCCCATGGGCACCGAAGATTGGCTCATTTTTGCCGCTTCTAGCCCAAGCCCCAAATCTTTTGACATCAACTTACACATAAAACCGGGAGTATATTGGGCACTCGCTGGCGCGTGCTCAATCACTCCCGGACAAGGGTTATATAGTTCTAAAACCCAGTTTCTGCCAGAGCTCTGAAGAATAATATTTGATAACACGTCAGGATTGAGACCGTTATCCATACCAAGACTAAGGGATTCACAAGTCGCTGCCATGACAGAACCGAGAATCAGGTTGTTGCAAATTTTTGCCATTTGCCCATCGCCCGCTTTGCCCGCATGAAACACATTTTTACCCATGAAAGACAGCAAGTTATTGGCTTTGGTAAACCCTTCATCGCTGCCACCTACGATAAACGTCAACGTACCAGCACTGGCACCAGCAACGCCTCCGGAAACAGGAGCGTCGACAAACTCCAACCCTTTGTTTTGAGCTTCTCTTGAAACCAGGCGCGCTGAGTCAGGATCAATGGTTGAACAATCGATA
The DNA here is from genome assembly GCA_000755425.1 of Vibrio maritimus. Classification (GTDB taxonomy): domain Bacteria; phylum Pseudomonadota; class Gammaproteobacteria; order Enterobacterales; family Vibrionaceae; genus Vibrio; species Vibrio maritimus_A. Next base: position 373,981 of record BBMT01000003.1, on the reverse strand, counting down.
AGAAAAGTGTCACTCGATGCAAGTTCTATGGTGCCTTTCTCATCATCACAGCCGAGATAAACTGCTTTGACATGCTCACTGGCTGGTAGCATGGTCACTACAACGCTCGCCGAATCGAGCACCTGTTCCAGGCTATGGCAAACAAGAGCGCCCTTGTCGCCAAGAGGTTGCGATAACGCCGATACTCGATCGTAAACTTGCACGCTGAAGCCTGCTTTGAGCAAGTTGTTCGCCATCGGACTGCCCATATTTCCTAGCCCAATAAACGCAACCTTAGTGTCTGTTGGCTGACTCATCACAACCTCCTTGGCTGTTTCAATTCATCGATGGTTTAAAAGAGATTCATTGTTTGTCTGCGCGAGTTAATGATGCCTAGCATTGCAAGTGGGTGCTCTTGCTCACGCCACAGTGAAGTAAACAAGTTGTCGATCACTGACTTTGGCACCTGGCTGATGTGCGCGTATGCCCAATGGGGCATGCCGTCCTTGTCCACTAAGCGTGCACGCACCCCTTCCTGAAATTCGCCATACTCGACGCTACGCAACCCCAAGATCAGTTCAAGCCTAAAACAATCGGCCAATGACAAATGGTGATACTGTTTTAACTGGCGAAAACAAATGTGCGCGGTAATCGGGCTTCCATCCATTAAATTGCGCTGAGCCGTTTGCATCCACTTTTCGTGACAAGGTAACGCCTGAATATTATCAAACACTTCTTCAAGCGTATCGAACGCACAAGCACGTTGAATGTCAGGAATTAAAGGCAGAAGATGAGCAGCAGGTTTGGCGATGTTGGCATTGTCGGCAAGCTCGGTGAGGACTTCTGTTAAGTAGTCATAGCTGTCTTCGATGCTGTTCCAATCCGATTGCTGCAATTGATGCAGTAGCTTTTGTTTGTCCGTCGGTGCGTTCATATGATCAGCAAGTCTGACGTCGAGGGCGTCAGTGCCATTCATCATTACGCCAGTCAGTCCGAGGAACAAACCAATATCATCGTCGAGACGGTTCAGAAAATAGGTCGCACCAACATCGGGAAACAAACCGATATGAATCTCTGGCATGGCTAGGCGGGAATCTGGTGTCACCACTTTGTGAGAGGCCCCCATAAAGAGCCCCATCCCACCACCCATTACGATACCTTCGCCCCACGCAATAATAGGTTTGCTGTAAGTATGGATGAGATAGTCACATTGATATTCTGTGCCAAAAAACGCTTCAGCGTAGGCTTTTGCATCTTCTATTGGTGCGTGTTTCATTTTGTCATGCAGAGTACGCACGTCACCACCGGCACAGAAGGCTTTCTCTCCTTCACCGTCCAGTATCACGCACAGTACCGCGTCATCATCGTGCCACTTTTCAAGTTGGTCATTAAGCAACACCAACATATTGTGAGTAAGAGCGTTGAGGGCTTTAGGGTTGCATAGGGTCGCAACGGCAATTTTGCTCTGTTGGTCGCTACAAACGATTTCTTGAAATCGAACGGTATCTTGAGTCGCTGGCGACGAGTTTGACGTTGAACTGGTTGTAGACATGACGCCTCCTAACGATTTTTCCATTGTGGTGAACGCTTTTCTAGAAAGGCGTTGACGCCTTCTCGCTGATCTTCAGTATCAAACAGTTGAATGAACAGCTCACGCTCTTTGACTAGTCCATGAGAAATAAAATGCTGGCGGTTATTTTGGATAAGAGCTTTACAAGCTGTAACGGAAGATGGCGATTGATGGGCAACTTGATTAGCAAGATTGGTCGCAGCAGTTAACGCCTCTCCCGAATTCACAATCTCTTCTACCAGTTTGATTTGAAGAGCTTGTGATGCATCAATCTTCTCCCCGCACAAAATGATCCGCTTAGCCCAACCCTCTCCGACTAAAGCAGTTAAATTTTGGGTACACCTGCGCATGGCAGTAGGCCAACCTTGGCTTCAGGCAGCGCCATCACGGCGTGCTCCTCGGCAATTCGAATATCACACGCCAAAGCAACTTCAAGCCCGCCTCCCATGGCATACCCGTTGATTGCAGCAATTGAGACGCCCCGAAAGTTAGACAGTGCTTCAAACGCTTCTCCAAAGACGCGAGACATGCGGCACGCACTCTCCTTGTCTCCAGCAGCAAACACATTCAAATCCGCTCCTGCGGAGAAAAACTTACTGCCTTGCCCGGTCATCACCAATGCATAGACTTCTCGGTTTCGATTGAGCTCATCGATAAGCTGTTTGAGTGCGATTAAGCTCTCCGCAGTCCAAGTATTAGCTGGCGGGTTGTCGATGGTAATCGTTGCAACGTGCCCTTCAATCGTATGTGGAATGAGTGTCGCTTCTGACATAACCATTCTCCCTTGGTTTGTTGAGCATCTTCAAAGTATTGATTCACCGTCATCTAAGGCGCGTCTCGCGATGATCAGACGCATGATTTCGTTAGTACCCTCTAAAATTTGGTGAACCCGAACATCGCGAAAGTGACGCTCTAACGAATACTCTTTGATATAACCGTAGCCACCAAACAGCTGCAATACACCATCACACACTTTAAAGCCCACATCGGTAGCAAAACGTTTTGCCATTGCACAATACGTCGTGGCATCCGCATGCCCATGGTCTAACTTAAATGCCGCTAAGCGCACCATTTGCCGCGCAGCCACCAGCTCCGTCACCAAATCCGCGACGTTGAACTGTAAAGCTTGGAAGCTTGCGAGCGGTTTTCCAAACTGCTTACGCTCTTGCAAATATTGAATAGCTAAGTTTAGGGCATGTTGCGCAGTGCCCACCGAGCACGTAGCGATATTAATTCGACCGCCATCCAGCCCCTTCATCGCAAAGGTAAAACCTTCACCCTCTTGGCCTAAGATTTGAGCCGTTGGTACGACGACATTATCAAACGTGATGGCTCTGGTGGGTTGGCTGTTCCAGCCCATTTTGGGCTCTTTTCGCCCGTAGCTTATGCCTTTGCTCGCGGCGTCCAGTACAAAAGCAGAAATACCTTTCGCACCCGACTCACCGGTTCGCGCCATGACCACCAGCACCTCAGTCTCACCAGCACCTGAAATAAAGGCCTTAGAACCCGTTAAAATATAGTTGTCACCTTGTTTAACTGCCGTGGTTTTAGTGATGCCGCATCAGAGCCCGCCCCTGGCTCCGTCAAGCAGTAGGAGCCAAGCCACTCACCAGTCAGCAGTTTTGGGACGAACTGTTCGCGAGTTTCATCATTGGCAAAACTGGCTACCATCCAAGTGACCATGTTGTGAATCGTCATAAAGGCAGTCGTCGACGTGCAACCCATAGCCAACTGCTCAAAAATAATCGATGAGTCAAGACGGCTCAAGCCCAATCCGCCTTGCTCTTCACGGGTATAAAGACTCAAAAAGCCTAACTCGCCTGCCTGCTTAAGGACCTCTTTAGGAAAGTGGCAATCGGCATCCCAACGACTGGCATTTGGAAGGAGATTATCCATCGCAAACTGCTGAGCAGTATCGGCGAAAGCCCTTTGATCTTCATTGAGTTCAAAATCCATACCTTGCTCCTTATTCCTAGTACCTTGTTGCTTGAATAAAGCTCGAGCTTAGCGAAGCTGAATGGTTAAATTGGGTCCATCTGGGATATCGTCGTCGAACCAACGCGCGGTGACCGTTTTAGTCTCAGTATAAAAACGCACAGCTTGCTTACCGTAAGCGTGCAAGTCGCCATAGAAACTGCCGCGCCAACCTGTGAACGAGAAGAAGGGTAAAGGCACGGGTATTGGTACATTAATCCCCACTTGCCCTACTAAGATCTGATGCTGATATTTTCTAGCCGCCGCTCCGCTCGCCGTGAAGATTGACGTACCATTACCGTAAGGGTTGGCATTCACAAGCGCGATAGCTTCATCCAAAGACTCCACTTCAATACACACCAATACTGGCCCGAAGATTTCTTGCTGGTAGATCTCCATATCGGTGTTAACCCCGCTAAACAAAGTCGGTCCTAGCCAGTTGCCTTGGGGAGCATCTTCAACCACACATTCTGAGCCATCAAGTAAGCAGTTGGCGCCTTGTTTCTTGCCTGATTCGATCAAATTGACCACACGCAGCTTAGCTTGCTGACTGATTAACGGCCCATATGCGGCCTCGGGGTCATCCCATAGTCCTGGCTTCACTTTCGCCATTTCAGCAGCAAGCTCTGCAATCCACTCTTTGGCGCTACCGACAAAAACGGCTACAGATATCGCCATACAACGTTGCCCAGCAGCACCAACAGAGGACCCAACCAAGTTATTGATGAACTGAGCTTTATTTGCATCTGGCATCACAACCATGTGATTTTTTGCACCTGCAAACGCTTGTACTCGCTTGTGATTAGTGGTTGCTGTTTGATATATGTATTGAGCAGTATGGACTGAACCAACAAATGAGACCGCTTGAATCGCTTGATGAGAAAGTAAGAAATCAACTTGCGCTTTACCACCATGCACCACTTGCAGAAGACTTGGCGGCGCGCCCGCTTCATGAAAAAGCTCCGCTAAACGCACGGCAGTGAGCGGAACTTGTTCAGAAGGTTTGAGGATAAATGCATTACCCGCAGCAACAGCGATAGGAAACATCCATAAAGGATCATCGCAGGAAAGTTGAATGGAGTGATGCCACAGCACACACCGAGGGCTGAATTAACGAGTAGCTATCAATATCCGTCGCGACGTTTTCTGCCGTTTCCCCCATCATGTTGCTGGCAATATTGGCGGCTTGTTCTACGACTTCTATCCCACGCCATACATCCCCTTTGGCATCGGCCAAGGTTTTACCCGTTTCTTTCGACAATAAGGTGGCTATTTCGTCGTGCCGCTCCTTAAGCAGATGCTGGTATCGGAGCATCAAACGGGCACGTTCTGATATCGCGACCTCTTTCCAGTGCATTTGAGCATTTAACGCCTGTTCTATCGCATCTTGTATCTCATCAGTTGGGGTCAGCGGTACCATGCCAAGCAGGTCATTGTTGGCAGGATTTGTCACATCTATCCATTCGTTCGCCTGTGATACAACAGCGTTACCATCGATGAAATTGGCTATTTTATTCATCATTGATCCTCCGTATCTTTATGACTGCCTGCTTCCGCTGGCGATACCTCTATCGCGACAGCAGTCGCCTCCCCCCCGCCAATGCATAATGTAGCGATTCCTTTCAACGGTTTGCTGCCGGCACACTTCGTTGCACGTGAACGCAATGCATGTATCAAGGTCACCAAAATCCTCGCACCGCTGACTCCTATCGGGTGTCCTAGTGCACAAGCCCCACCGTTCACATTGACCTTTGCTTCTTCTAAACCAAGCGTATCAATGGCAATCTGAGTCACCACTGCGAACGCCTCGTTGATTTCCCACAAATCGACATCGCCGCATTGCCATTGAAGCCTATCGAGCAGTTTTTGAATTGCATCGACAGGTGCCAACGTAAACTCTGAAGGTTGGCGCGCAGACGTTGTGAATCCTTTGATCACAGCCAGCGGTGCTACTCCTAGCTCTAGCGCCTTGGTTTCGCTCATCAACATAAGTGCTGCAGCACCATCCGAAATCGCACTAGAATTCGCCGCCGTGATAGATCCATTGACTTTAAAAGCAGGTTTAAGCGCAGGAATTTTCTCTAGTTTGATGGTTTTGGGCAGTTCATCTTCATCAACGGAGCGGTCATCTCTTGACGTAACACTACAAATCTCAGATTGGAAAAGATGATTCTCGACCGCATGTTTAGCTCGAGTCGCAGAGCGTGTTGCCCAGCTGTCCATCTGCGCACGACTGTAACCGAGCTTGTCTGCAGTTTTCTGTCCAAACACGCCCATAAGTTCCCCTTCATAAGCGTCTTGCAAACCGTCTGTAAACATGTGGTCTTGAGTTTGATGGTGCCCAATGCGCAGCCCTGAACGAGCTCCACTCAGCAGGTAAGGCGCATTGCTCATGCTCTCCATTCCGCCCGCTATCACGCAATCAGCCTCACCTGCCTGTATTTGGGTACTCGCTAGCATCACGGTTTTCATCCCTGAGCCACACACTTTATTAACTGTTGTGCAAGACGTATGGTTTGCTAGACCGGCTCCAATTGCTGCTTGCCGCGCGGGCGCTTGTCCTAAGCCTGCGCTGAGCACACAACCCATTAATACCTCATCTACCAAACTTGGTGTCATACCAACGGCGTTAATCGCATCCGCAATCGCAATACTGCCGAGCTCAGTTGCACTCAAATGTGAAAGCGCTCCCTGAAATTTGCCCATAGGCGTACGCTTCGCTGCCACAATGCATACGGCGCTTTGGCCTATGGCCTGCTGCACTCGTTCCATCTTTGCCCTCCTCCTTGGAACTCGATGTGTTGGAGTTCTCAACGATTAGCTTGACGTTTTAGTAAGCATAGCACTAACATTTACGTAAACGTAAAGAAACAAATTTAAAACCTGACTCAATAATCACAGCGAATGTGAACAACAGTGGTTGAGCAGGTGTGGATTAAGACCCTAGAACCTAGCCCCCGGAGAGTTGTAACGTGGACACCTATAAGATCAGTGAACTGGCAAAAGAATTTGATATCACCACAAGAAGTATCCGTTTTTACGAAGATGAAGGCTGATCCAACCGGACCGAAAAGGCACCATGCGCGTTTATCAACGTCGCGACAAAATACGTTTAAAACTTATTCTACGCGGGAAACGCCTCGGCTTTTCTTTAGCGGAGATCAGGGAACTGTTCGAGCTGTACGATACCCATCAAGAAGATGACCAGTTAACCAAAATGCTGAAAATCATTGATGAGAAGGAAGCCGTACTCAAGCGCCAGCTCGACGACATCAATACACTACTGGAAGACTTAACAACGGCGCGTGAACGCTGTGAGGCTGCGCTCGCTAAAGCGAAATAGCACCGTAACTACTCAAAGTTAAGTCCAAGTCCAGTATGAGGAGGAACCATGTTCACTCATTATCACGCCATGGACTTTGGCTTGGACGAATCCATCAATCTACTTCGTGACCATGTCAGCGCCTTTGCTCGCGAATGCATTGCCCCAATTGCCGGCGACATTGACCGCGACAATGCATTTCCCAACCCACTATGGCCGAAACTCGGCGAGATGGGCCTCCTTGGCGTGACAGTGAGCGATCAGTATGGTGGCGCTGATATGGGTTATTTAGCTCATGTAGTCGCGCTTGAAGAAATTAGCCGTGCGTCAGCTTCCGTTGCGCTCTCCTATGGCGCACATTCCAATCTCTGTGTGAATCAAATTTTCCGAAACGGGAATCAAGCACAAAAAGAGAAGTATCTTCCTAGACTGGTTGATGGCTCTCATGTCGGTGCACTTGCCATGAGTGAAGCCAACGCTGGTTCAGATGTCATCAGCATGCAGCTTAGAGCCGAACGCCGTGAAGATCACTTCATTCTTAATGGCAGCAAAATGTGGATCACCAATGGTCCCGATGCAGATGTGTTAGTTGTCTACGCAAAACCGATCCGAATGCGGCTCAACACGGTATTACCGCCTTCATTATTGAGAAACAGTTTGATGGATTTAGCCATGCACAGAAGCTAGATAAGCTCGGTATGCGCGGTTCAAACACCTGCGAATTGGTGTTCCAAGATTGCAAAGTGCCCATCGAGAACGTGTTAGGTGAAGTCAATCGCGGTGTTGAAGTATTGATGAGTGGCCTCGACTACGAGCGTGTTGTACTCGCGGCGGGTCCGCTAGGGATCATACAAGCTTGTCTGGATTTGGTGGTTCCTTATGTTCATGAACGCAAGCAATTCGGCAAAGCCATTGGCCAGTTTCAACTAGTACAAGGCAAACTCGCTGATATGTATACGCGCTGCAATGCGGCGCGTGCTTACCTTTATGCTGTAGCTAGTGCTTGCGATAGAGGCGATGTGACTCGCAAAGACTCAGCTGGGGTTATTCTCTACACCGCAGAGCTCGCCACGCAAATGGCGCTCGATGCGATTCAATTGCTTGGCGGAAATGGCTACATCAATGACTACCCTGCCGGTCGTCTACTTAGAGATGCCAAGCTCTACGAGATTGGTGCGGGTACATCGGAAATACGCCGCATGCTCATTGGCCGTGAACTGTTTGACGAGTCGATGTAAGGAGCGCTTATGCCACAAATCGTCACTAAGATTAAACGGGACTCTGAGCTCTATCGTGACAACATGCAGGCCATGAACACGCTTGTCGAAGAGATGGAAACGAGAGTAACAAAAATCAAACAAGGTGGCGGAGTAAAGGCCATCGAGCGCCAAAGGGCAAAAGGCAAACTTCCCGTTCGTGAACGTATCACCACCCTGCTCGACCAAGATTCCGCGTTTCTCGAAATCGGCCAATTTGCCGCTTGGGAAGTTTACGATGATGTGATTCATTGCGCTGGCGTTGTCGCTGGGATAGGCAAAATCAGCGGTATACTTTGCATGGTGATCGCTAACGACCCTTCCGTCAAAGGTGGTACCTATTATCCGTTGACGGTAAAAAAGCACCTGAGAGCTCAAGAGATAGCCGCTAAATGCCAACTTCCCTGTGTCTATTTGGTCGACTCTGGCGGTGCTAACCTTCCTCATCAAGCCGAAGTGTTTCCTGATAAGGAGCACTTTGGGCGTATCTTCTTTAATCAAGCACGCATGTCAGCCAAAGGTATTCCTCAAATCGCCGTTGTGCTCGGACTTTGCACTGCTGGCGGCGCTTATGTTCCTGCTATGGCGGATGTCGCCATTATGGTCAAACAGCAAAGCACCATCTTCCTAGCGGGCCCCCCATTGGTAAGAGCTGCGACAGGCGAAGAAGTATCAGAAGAAGCCTTGGGGGTGCTGATGTACACTGTAAGAAATCCGGTGTTGCTGATTACTACGCAGATAATGAACACCAAGCTCTCGAAATAGCGAGACAAGCGATCTCGAATACCGGTCAGCTGTCTCCATCGCAAGAGAGACACCAAGCGACTTTACCGAAATACGATGCTGTAGAACTGTATGGCATCGTCAATCGAGATTTGCGTCTTTCGTTTGATGTTCGCGAGGTGATCGCAAGGCTTGTTGACGACTCAGATTTTGATGAATTCAAGGCATTGTTTGGTACTACGCTTGTTTGCGGGTTTGCGCGAATTGACGGGCAGCTTATTGGTATTGTCGCCAACAACGGTATTTTGTTTTCAGAGTCAGCACAAAAAGGCGCGCACTTTGTTGAGCTGTGCGCGAAACGAAAGATCCCGCTGCTTTTTTTGCAAAACATCACTGGGTTTATGGTGGGTAAACAAGCTGAAGAAGGAGGCATTGCCAAGCATGGGGCCAAGCTTGTTATGGCCGTATCCTGCGCAGATGTTCCCAAGTTCACCGTAATTATTGGTGGTTCCTATGGTGCTGGCAACTATGGTATGTGCGGCAGAGCTTACGATCCCACCATGATGTGGATCTGGCCGAATGCACGCATCTCGGTAATGGGCGGCATGCAAGCGGCTAACGTGTTGGCTCAAGTGAAACACGATGTTAAGCAGCGTCAGGGGCTTCAATGGGATCCCGCACAAGAGCAGGCATTCAAAAAAGGCATTATTGATAATTATGAACGTGAAGGCAGTCCCTACTACGCCAGCGCGAGACTTTGGGACGATGGCGTTATAGATCCAAAAGAGACGCGTCATGTTCTCAGCCAAGCACTAAACGCCGCGTTGAACGCACCAATACCAGACAGCGAGTTTGGTATTTTCAGAATGTGAGGCAGCACGATGAGCGAACAGCTAATAGTAGAAATCACTGACTTGGGCATAGCCTCAATAACACTCAATCGCCCAGACAAAGGTAACGCGTTTTCATCCAAGACCATCCAAGCGTTGATCGGCACATTGCATTCGATTAAAGAAAATAAGTCTGTACGCTGCCTAATACTCAGAGGCAAAGGCAAACACTTCTCTACAGGCGCCGATCTTAATTGGATGAAATCAATGGCCAAGTGTAGCTATGAGGACAACCTTGCCGACGCTGAGCAACTAGCGTTATTGATGTCTACGCTCGATGAACTACCAATTCCAACCATAGCCGCGGTACAAGGGTGTGCTTTTGGCGGAGCATTAGGCCTTATTTGCTGCTGCGATATTGTTATTGCTGAGCGTTCAAGTATCGCTTGTTTTAGTGAAGTAAAACTTGGCTTAGTACCCGCAACCATCGCGCCTTACGCTATCCGCGCGATTGGCGCGAGAGCTGCCCGTCGCTATATGTTAAGCGCAGAAAAGATATCAGCTCACACTGCTTTAGAGTTGGGACTTTACCATCAACTTTGTAACGCGAATCAGCTAGAGCCCGAACTAGTTCAATGTATCAACAGCGTGCTTGCTAACAGCCCGAATGCCATTCGTGACACTAAGGCGCTAATCCGGCAATGTACTAATGCGATTGACCCGTCTCTTATTCGTCAAACAGTGACGGTGATTGCGAATGCGCGCGTCTCAACCCAAGGTCAACATGGCCTCAACGCTTTTTTTGACAAAGTACCGCCCGACTGGAGTACTAAGGTAGATGAACAATGAATAAGGTAGATGAGCCATGAAAATGACGCTGCCAGACTCCGTTAACATTGTTGAAGTTGGCGCAAGAGATGGGCTTCAAAATGAGCCTAGAGTTTCGCTAGAGACTAAGGTCGCCCTTATTGATTCGCTATCACAATCAGGCCTTCGCTATATAGAAACTGGTGCCTTTGTTTCGCCCAAGCGTGTACCGCAAATGGCAGATTCAGACCGAGTGTTCCAAAACATTCAACGCAAACCTGGAATCACCTATTCCGCCTCACTCCCAATGTTCGGGGTCTAGAAGCGGCAATCCAAGCAAAGGCGGATGAAATTGCGGTATTTGCCTCTGCCTCAGAGTCCTTTAGTCAAAACAACATTCATTGCTCTATCTCCGAAAGCTTGGCGCGTTTTGAACCTGTCATAGCTCTCGCCCAACAGCACAATATAAAAGTGCGCGGTTATCTTTCTTGCGTGGCCGATTGCCCTTATGAAGGTGCAACCTCCCCAAAAAAGGTCGCGGATATTGCCAAAGCCATGTACGACATCGGCTGCTACCAAATATCCCTAGGTGATACTATTGGAACAGGTACGCCGCTGCGTATAGCGACCATGATAGAAGCCGTTTCTGTTCATATATCTCTTTCTGATCTTGCCGTTCATTTTCACGATACCTATGGCCAAGCCATTGCCAATATTTATCAGGCTTTAACTATGGGAATTAACACCATTGATAGTAGCATTGCAGGCCTAGGAGGCTGCCCCTATGCTCCAGGCGCCAGCGGAAATGTTGCAACAGAGGATGTGATATATCTTTGCCATGGTTTAGGCATCGACACGGGTGTTAATTTAAATAAACTTAGCTATACCGCAAAGGTATTTGCGAAAAACTCAACAAAACACCTCAGTCAAAAGTGACACTGTCATTAAAGTAAATCACAAACATCATTATTACTTTAGAGAACTGCTCCGGAATAAGTGTTAATACACTCAATTAAAACCTATGATTAGTATACTTATATTTATTTAATCAACGGAATATAAAAACATATATTACTTTTGTATAAGTTGCACTACACTAATCTCATCATCACTTATGAGTTTGTTTATGTTAGATAATTGCCTTGAATATCTTTGCCAGAGAATAAATCAATCACTTCATTCAACATTTGATTTATCTGAAGATCTTGCCATCGTCTCTGCCCCTACTGATTCAAACAAAAACTCAGCTAATCAAAATGACAATAAGGTGTTGATATTTATAAGTGGTATTGATAGAGATCCCTTTTCTAAACCAGGTCAGATGTCGGCATATTCTTCACAAACTGGTGGCGCCATCACTGGTAAGCCTCTTTATTTATCGATATCCGTAGTTGTGGCATCAAATTTTTCTTCGACAAATTATACTGATGGGTTAAAAATACTTTCTCATGTTCTTGCTTTTTTCCAAAGAAATCCTGTATTTAATCGTCAAAACTCGCCAGATATACCCGAATTAGTCGAGCAAATAGCACTTGAAATGGAAGTCATTCCAGAAGGTCAATTAAGTCATATGTGGAGCATGTTAGGGTCTAGTTATCTTCCCTCTTGCGTCTATCAGATGCGTGTTGCGATACCAAATAGCGATGCGCTATTGCGACAAACTAGTCCCTTGTCATCGATTAAACCAAAAATGTCTAACGAGGGATAAGCATGTCAAACTTCGCTCCATTTCTAACTATACGCGTAGAGCATGCCTATTTTGCTAATGATAACGGCTCACCACAGATTACGATTAGTCCTACAGTAGCTTCACTTGAATGGTTAAGGCAGCACCACATGTTTGTTAAGCCGTCTGTTGATGGTCTTATAGTTTTCTGCGACCAAGATTACCTCGAAGACATTGTTCCAAATGGCGAGAGCTACCGATTACAGTTTAGAATCACCTCTAGTGACCCATACTTTCGCAACTATACCAAAATAGACAATCCAGATAACAAATCCCTTGCGATATTCAACTGTGACCAAGCTAATATTAACAGTTCTGTTATTAATATTAGTCAATGGATAAACCATCCAGATATCAATAACCTTGAATATATTGAGCCTATTTCAGATCGAGATATAATGAATAGTCTTGTCGGCGTGGTGGATTTTTTGGAACCCAGATCACAATTCAATAAATTGAATAAATTGCTAAATCTACGCTTTGAGAATAATTTAGCGCTTTGGCAATATTATATTCCTTCATACTTATCTGACAAAGGCGTTAGCATTGTTGACACTTCAAATAGTCACAATTTCCAAATCAAAGGTCATGTATCACTAGCAAACTTGGAATATACAATTTTCGAATCCAACACTGAGATCCCTATCCTTAAACGCTCAGAGCTAAATTCAATTGAAAAGTGACCACAAGATATTATTGAGAAGATTAGCAACAGCAGACCCACAACACATGAAATGAAGATAGAAAATCTAAAAAAACACTTCTCTGCCACATCTATATCCAATAGATAAATACAATTAAAAATGTAATGAAAGCAACATCTTGCTATTTTTTACATTTCTTGACAGTCTAATTTCTGCCTTCTATACCTAAGACTAAAGTTAATAACATGCAACTTTTCTAATACTTGTGTATTAGCAATTAGACTCGCAACAACGTCAGTACTGAGCCGGCTTTCTCAGGGTAAACGCGAGCGTTCGATATTCATAAATGAAACCAAAAAGGAATTCACTATGGGTGTAATGAAGACCCCTGGCGTTTACATCGTCGAGAAAAATGCCTTTCCCAACTCCGTTGTCGAGGTCGCGACAGCAGTTCCTGCGTTTATCGGCTACACACAGAAAGCGGACAATGGCGGTAAGTCATTGAAGAATGTCCCTTGGCGAATTACATCCATGTCGGAGTTTCGTCAGTACTTTGGGGATGCGCCAGCACCAACGTTTGAAATCGCCGATGCGGCGGAAGGAGCGACAGACGTAGCGTTTAGTCAGCAAGACAAATCTTATGTCATCAACCAGTCCAATACCAAATATACGCTCTATTACAACATGCTGTTTTTCTTCCAAAACGGTGGCGGCCCTTGTTACATAGTGTCTGTTGGATCTTACAGTGACGACATCGATCCAGGTGTACTTAAAGGTGGGATCGATCCGCTGATTAAAGAGCCTGAAGCAACCATGCTGGTGATTCCTGAAAGCGTACAACTCGCCGAAGCGGACTGCATTAATGTACAGCAAGCTATGCTAGGCCACTGTGGCGGAAAAATGAAAAACCGCGTTGCTATTCTCGACATTTGGGGAGGCTTTAAAGACCGTCAACATCCTGATGGGGACTGCGTTGAAAACTTCCGTTCCGATCTTGGTATTAATTACCTCGATTATGCCGCTTCTTACTATCCTTGGCTTAACACCTCTATCGTTCAAGACAGCGACGTCGATTTCCATAACGTCAGTAACCCAGACAAACTCACTGAATTACTCACCAACGAAGTGAATGCCGCATTCCAAGATCTTGAAGGCTTATCGGACGAGGATCTTAACAGCGGTGGCAACAAGTTACGTGCAACACGCAAACAGCAAATGCTGGACGAAATAGCCAAGCTAGGCACCGATCTCTCAGACACTGAGCAGGTACTACTCAACAAAGTTTTACAAACCATTAGCCCGCTCTATCAAACCATTATGGCTGAGGTAAAACATCAACTTAATGTATTGCCACCTGCTTCTGCTATGGCGGGCATTTATACCATGGTTGATAACTCTCGCGGAGTCTGGAAAGCACCCGCTAACGTCAGTATGAACGCCGTCATATCACCGACGGTCAACATCAGTGATGATGAGCAAGAAGATCTTAACGTCACAACGCAAGGTAAATCCATCAATGCGATTCGCCCATTTGTAGGTGAAGGCACCTTGGTATGGGGTGGTCGAACGCTCGATGGTAACAGCTTAGATTGGCGCTATATCAACGTTCGCCGAACCATGATTATGTTGGAAGAATCCATCAAGCTTGCTTCAAAAGCCTATGTATTTGAGCCAAACGTTGCCAGTACTTGGGTGTCGATGGAAAGCATGATCAGCAACTTCCTCTACGGTATTTGGAAGCGTGGTGGTCTTGCCGGTGCCGCACCAGCAGAAGCGTACAGCGTAAGCGTGGGTTTAGGTAAAACCATGACAGGTGACGACATTCTAGAAGGCATTTTGCGCATCACTGTATTGGTAGCCATCACGCGACCAGCTGAATTTATTGAAATCACCTTCCAGCAGAAAATGCAGGAATCGTAACGTATTGCACTCAAAGCATAGAGGGCGTGTGTTCGTCCTTTGAACTTTAAATATCGAATTATCGAAAGGAGATAACCATGGCAGATGATGGTTCAGCTCAATCAGAAACCGTATGGCCGATGCCAAAGTTCCACTTTGAAGTGAAATGGGACGGTGGTGCAGGTTCAGATGCGAAAATGGTCGCGGCATTTCAAGAAATTTCTGGTCTTGATACTGAAGCGCAACCTATCGAATACCGCGCCGGTAACAGCAAGGTGTTCTCAACAGTCAAGATGCCAGGCATTGTTAAAACCAGCAATGTCACAATGAAAAAAGGCATATTCAAGAGCGATAACAAGTTCTATGACTGGTACAGCAAAATCAAGATGAACACCATCGCCCGTACTGGTGTGACAATCAACCTACTGGATGAAAGCGGCTCGCCTGTTATGAGCTGGAAGCTCAAGAATGCATGGCCAACAAAAGTTACCGGCACAGACTTGAAATCCGATGGCAACGAAGTTGCGGTTGAAACGATAGAACTGGCTCACGAAGGTCTCGAGATATCGACGTAATCTCGTTGTACTAACTGCCCAATCACAGGTCTGGTTGCAAGCGCATTGTGAGATCGCGCCCAACTAGCCTGTGACTGGGCAATAAACCAGCTTCGTAAAACGTGAAATCAGCAACAAGCAAAATCGACAACCTATTACACGACATAGCAATAACAGACGATTCAGTGATAACAACAAGAGACCTAGGGTTAGATGGCAGACGAGTGGCCGCTTCCGGCATTTTATTTTTCCGTTGTGATTGATAACAACGACGATGATTCCGCATTCCAAGAAGTGTCTGGTATCGAGACTCAAATTGAAACCGATGAGTATCGAGAAGGTGGTAACAATCTTACTTATCACCTACCTAAAGCCATTAAAAGCTCAAACCTGACCTTAAAGCGCGGCATTGCCGATTCCAATTCCGCATTGATTCAATGGTGCCAACAGATACTGGACTCACAATTGTCGAGCGCTATTGCCACTAAAACCGTATCAGTACGCCTGCTCGATGAAACAGGCAACCCATGTCGGGTGTGGGAGCTCTATAACGCCTACCCCGTAAAATGGCGTGTCGAGGGATTCAGCTCGACAAAAAACGAAGTCGCCATTGAAGAAATTGAGATCTGCTACAGCCGTTCAGCCAGAACCCAATAACAGCGAGCTAGAGTGTTATGCCAATAGAAATCAAACAACTGTCCGTTAAATCGAATGTGGTTACTCCGAAAGAGAGCGATGCAGCGGCGTCTAAAAAAAGTTGCGGCAATGAGCCTTCTAGTCAAATCACTGGTGGTGCTGATTCGGCTCGCACCGCTCCGCAGTTTCAGCTCTTAAAATGGACACATCGTAAATTGCAGCAAGAAGCAAGAGAGCGTTAGTCATGGTCGATAAACTCAAGATAGTGTCCATGCCAAGCTCTGGCTCCTCGCAGACCTTCACCGCGATGCTCAATCCAAATTCGATCAAACATGACTTTGGCATTGGTTATACTGACGATCCTTGTAAACATCAACAATCGCAAGGCGACATCGCCCCCACGGTTCAGTTTCAGGGTTATCAGAGCGAAAAACTGGATTTTGAAATCATGATTGATGCAACTGGCGTCGTTGAATATACCGGCGGAGAGTCAGTACAAGATCAGTTAAACCAGCTTAAAAGTGTTGCCTACGCCTACAACGGTAAACAACATGAACCTAACCCGGTAAAAATTACCTGGGGCAGCACGCTTAGCTTTCGAGGCCGCTTAACCTCTATGGCTGTTTCGTATGTACTGTTTGATTCTAGCGGTGTTCCACTGCGAGCCACTGTCACCATGAACTTTACCCAATTTCTCACTGAGCAAGAGAAAGAGGCACTAGCAAAAAATCGTCCCCTGACCTCACCCACTACGTTGTTTTCAAAGCGGGAGACACACTGCCAAGCCTTTGCCACCAAATTTACAATGATAGCTCCTACTACCCGGAGGTCGCTGCATACAATCAACTGTCGAGTGTACGAGGCATACGTCCTGGTACCAAACTCTACTTTCCACCACTTGGTTAACGGAGGCATTGTATGGCTGAATCTCCTACCGTCACTAACTCCGACGTCACTACGTTTACCGTAAAAGCCAATGGTAGTGCCATCGATAGTTCCATCGGTGTCATTTCAATTAATGTCTTTTACCAAGTCAATCACGTCGCCTACGCCGAGTTGGAAATTGTTGATGGTAGTGTCGCTAAACAAACGTTCACTACCAGTACCGGCGACACCTTTAAACCAGGTACCACGATTTCAATTAGCGCGGGTTACAACAGCAACGAACAAACTATTTATGAAGGTGTGATCACTAGCCACGCCATTCGCATTACCGATAGTAACCAAACGACGCTAAACATTACCTGTAAAGACCAAGCCGTTGCTATGACCATTGCCCGCAATAGTAAGTCCTACTTGCAACAATCCGACAGTGATGTCATCAACGCCATTATTGGTAACTACTCTAAAGTCAGTACCGATACCGTCGACTCGATTTCCAATAAACATGATGAGCTGGTGCAATTTCATTGCACAGATTGGGACTTTTTACTAACGCGCGCCGAAGCAAATGGCATGGTCGTTAGCAATCAACAGAACAAGCTCTCTGTTGCTGCACCTTCTACAAGTGATTCTGCAACGCTCGTTGTAACTTATGGTACCGATTTATTCAATCTGTCCGCCGAAATTGACGCCAGAACTCAGCTCAGCCAAGTGACCAGTGCAGGCTGGGATCCAAGTGAACAAAAAATGCTGTCGGAGCAAACCGCTGCATTATCTATTTCCGATCAAGGCAACCTAAGTGCCAGCGACCTTGCTGCCGTGTTGGGGATTTCTGATTTTCGAATGCAAAGTTCCGCCACCTACCCACAAGAGATGCTAACCAGTTGGGCAAAAGGTCAACGAACTAAATCAATGCTCTCCAAAGTTCGCGGCACCGTGACATTTCAAGGTAATGCCAAGGCAAAAATTGATTCGCTCATAGAGCTTGCAGGTGTTGGAGATAGGTTTAACGGATCTCACTATGTCGGCGCTGTACATCATCGCATCGACCGAGGTCAGTGGCTAACGACCGCAGAACTAGGTTTGTCTCCAATGTGGTCCACGGAACATCGCGACCTCGGAGCTCCGCCTGCCGCGGGATGGGTCCCACCCGCCGATGGACTGCAAATCGGTATTGTAAAAAAACTAGACGAAGATCCCGAGTCACAATATCGAATTCAAATTGAAGTACCCGCACTGGGTGATAGCGACAATCTGGTATGGGCTCGCATCGCTAACTATTACGCCACCAGCGAAAGTGGCAACTTCTTCATTCCGGAAATTGGTGATGAAGTCATTCTTGGTTACGTTAACCAAGATCCGGGCCAACCAATCGTTTTGGGCAGTCTATACAGCAGCAAACACACAGCGCCCTACGATTTAACATCAGATAACTACACCAAAGCTATCGTCACCAAGAGCAAACTAAAAATCGAATTCGATGATGAAAACAAGGTGATTACCGTTACGACCCCTGAAAACAACTGCATTACGCTGAGTGACAAGGACAAATCCATCAAGCTTTCCGACCAAAACAGTAACACCATCACCATGAATGAAAGTGGGATCAAAATCGATACACCCAAAGATCTCACGCTATCGGCGACTGGCGACATCTCCATTAAATCGACAGGTGGTACCAGTATCGAGGCGACTTCCGACGCCAGTATGAAAGGACTGAATGTCAGTATAGAGGCGCAAACAGGCCTTACCGCCAAAGGTTCTGCCACTGCAGAGTTTTCCGCATCCGGCATCAATACCATCAAAGGTGCCATGGTCAAAATTAACTAGGTCAATAGATAGGAGGCAAGGAATGCCCTTTGCAGCAAGAATCACCGACATGCATGTCTGCCCCATGGTAACACCGGGGCTTCCCCCTGTACCACACGTGGGTGGGCCCGTTATTGGGCCTGGGGTACCTACCGTGCTGATTGGCAGCATACCTGCTTCGATTGTTGGTGATATGTGCACCTGCGTTGGACCGCCCTCAACCATTGTGAAAGGTTCCGCTACTGTCATGATTGGCGGTATGCCCGCTGCAAGAGTTGGCGATACCACCGATCACGGAGCAACGTCGCTATGGGTTGTCTGACCGTGCTCATTGGCGGGTAAAGGAGTTGATCGAGATGAGTCGTAACCAGGGATTTTTAGGAACTGGCTGGGCATTTCCGCCAAGTTTTGATTCAGAGAGTCGCAGCGCCACACTGTGCAGCAATGAGCAAGATATTCGTCAGAGTTTGACGATTCTACTCTCAACGGCACCGGGTGAGAGGATCATGCATCCTGAATTTGGCTGTGGTATTCAAAGATTCGTCTTTGCTGAGCTTAGCCGCACCACCCTAACCGAGCTAGAGTCTGAAATTCGACGCGCCATTTTACTGTTCGAGTCTCGAATTGACCTACAAGCCGTGTTACTCACTCCCGAGCCTTTGGAAGGAAAAATCCTCATCGAACTCGACTACGATATCGTCGGCACCAATACCCGTGACAACATGGTTTATCCGTACTATTTGCAAGAAGGCACCCTGATTAGCCCAGACTTGCTACCGGTAGAAGCCTCTGGAGGGAGCTTATGACTACCCAAGCTGAACGTCACAACCCTACCCTTGATTCAGGTTTCTTTCAGCCGCACGAACTGAGCTTCGAGCAATTGGTATTGTGGGCGAAACAATTTGCCATGCTTATCCCATATCGCAATGAATTCGACCAACAGACTGGGGACTGGGGAGTTCTATTTGAGAAAAATGAACTGGTCGTGTGTGCAGCAATCCTCTCTGTCGATGAAAAAGCTTGGAAACAGCAGTTCAAACAAACCCAACATGGTGATATCGAGCAAATCCTCAGCGTTATTCTCGGCATATTCAAGCAGCTTGAAGATTGGTATCACCATCTACCAAGCTCCCCAGAAGTGAGCTATCAGTGAAACTGACGTTACTTAACGCATGCCAAACACAGTTACGTGAATCATTTCAGCAGCTTTATCATGTCACACCAAGTCAATACCAAGCGCAGTTTGTCACCTTTGATGCCATGTGGCGGCTCACGACTTCCAAGTCCCCTAAAGACAAAACCGATGTACCTGATAAAGCCAATACCTCGACAACGAGCAGCGTCTATGAAGAAGCACAGCACTGCTTATCACGCATTTTTGTTGTGATCGCATCAATCAAACTGGAGTGCAGAAAGACATTTGAGGTGTCGTTAAAACATGGCGAACATCCTCCTCAGTTGGCGCTCTATCTTAGTTTTCTCAAACTGTTTGAACGTGCCCAAGCGCGGATTAACACCTTCACTCACAAACATCTGCTGTTCTACTATCGAGATGTGCTAAAACAAGCACCGCAGCAAGCCACTCAATCACCTGTGTATCTTAAGCTCTCTAAAAGCAAGGCCAGTCAGCAGCCCGTCGTGATCGAACAAGGTCATAAATTCAGTCCACGGAATGGTGCAGATTTTTCACCGATTATTTATCACGCTGCCTATGGCATGAATGTCACTGACGCCGAAGTCTATAAGCTGTTTCACTTTAGTCTTTGCAGAGACCCACTGATTTCACCAGAAAAAGAGCTTGGCTTACCTTCTAGTGTCACTGGCCAAAAGCGCCATCTCGATCCAGAGATGACAGGCCAGAAAAAGCTTGAGTTCGAATCTTTTGCTCTGTTCAACAACGCCAAGCCACTGACCAGCGACACAGAACCAGAACTTCAGGCGATGGGACTCACTTTCTCAGATCCCATACTCACTATGGCTGAAGGTGAACGAGAGCTGAGCCTAGTATTCGAGCTTCAAGAAGTAGGCAGTAGTCAGCTTTATCAAAGATTATCGCTACTTAGTCGAGCAGATAACGATAACAGCCCACTCACCGATGATGAAATCGTTGCAGCCTTCGCAACCGTCATCAAAGAAATCATTGAACTACAAGCGCCTATTTTTAGTGATTGGCAGTTACACATAAAGAGTCAAGAAGTGGTAGATCATATCACCATCACCGCACTTAAAGCGTTGTTGCCTCTTGCTCCAGAGGCACAACTGCAAACACTTTACCGCGAACTGTATCTCGCGCTGCTCAACATTACGACGCAAGAACTGCTGCAACATTCAAACAGCAAAACGAACAAGGCACTGCTGTTTCGAGTTCTCGGTCAACTTATGGCACGGCAAGCACTGTATCGGCAACAGTGGCTTGGAGACGAGCAGATTGCCACTATCACTCGCTCAACAAATCGCTTGTTGACGCCAACCTTATTGATGCCACCGTGCAAGCCACTCTAGAGAGGCTTCTGGTTTACTCCCATGTTCAGACCTTTTATGAGTTATTCGAAGACGCGTTTGATGTCGAAATCACGACAGAGGCTGGATGGGTAAAAGTCGATCACGCTCAGCTCGTTCCTATGGATGAAAAGCAGAGCGCTGACATGGGCTTTGCCCTGCACATAAAGTTAGAGCCGGGTTTTGCTGCGATAAAACCTACTAAACCTGCTAAGCCAATAGTGAAAGCTGAGAGTGACCCTACTCTACGGCTGACACTCAAACCTCAGTGTCATTGTTTCCTTTATGCCGTACTCAGAGATTTTGAGCTTTCTGAAGTGGAAATTGATTGTGATGTTGCGGGTGTATCACAGTTACAACTATTCAACCCTGATGGCCAAACGGATCCTAGTCAACCGTTCTACCCCTTTGGCGCTCAGCCTAAAGACAATGCTTACTTGGTGATCGCCAATCAAGAACTTGCATCCAAGCCGATTCACCGAATGAGTTTTCATTTTGACTGGGCAGATCTCCCTCAGACTGATGATGGATTTAGAGCGCACTATTCGGCCTATCCTTTTGAGTTCAACAACCAGAGCTTCAAAGTCTCCACTCAAGTGCTCAGCAATGGCCGCTGGGGACTGATTGGCTCAGATACACAACCGCTGTTTTCACCGAAATATGGACAGTTGGCACGACAGCATCATATCGGCATAAAGAGCATGCAAAACAGTTTTGTACCAAATACTCAGCCGTGGCCTGTCACGCCTTACAGCCCTCAATCACCAATCCGCAATGGCCTATTCAAGCTCACCCTAACTGAGCCAGACTGCGCCTTTGGCCACCACGACTATGCGTTGTTACTTACTCAAACGCTGAGTGAAAATGTCAAAACGAAAAAACCAAAGCCGCTGCCCAATGCACCTTACACACCGCTGGTAGATAAGCTGACATTGAGTTACCGAGCCAGAAAACGGATTACGCTGACTGAAATTAACGCCAATGAAACCTGTCGTATTCGCCATCTTCATCCATTTGGCGAGTCACAGGTGTACCCTCGCGTCGGAAACCGGAAAGTCACTGCGGCAAGAATACTACCTCAATACAACGAAGATGGGCACGTGCTGATTGGGCTTAAAGCCTCCGATCTGTCTGGTTATCTCAATTTGTATTTCTTGATGGCAGAGGAATCTTCACTACTAACCCCATTTTCATCTCGAGATTATCAATGGTATTACTTAGTCGATAATGTCTGGGTGCCACTTCCAGCCAAGAATATGATCCATGACACCACGCAAGGATTCCTTAACTCGGGCGTCGTCACACTCGATATTCCCGATGCAGCGAATACAGAGCATACGGTAATGCCAAACGATTTCTATTGGTTGCGAGTAAGCACCAATAAAGGATTAGGCCAATATCCTAAGTGCTACCACGTCGCGACTCATGTGATACAGGCTAATCCAAGTGACAATGTCACTAAAGCGACGACACCTTTCGCCAAGTGGCAGCATCAACCAAAAATTGCCAATCTAGGCACAATCGCTCAACTCACCCCCATAGCACAGTGGCAAGCTCATGAAACTGAGCGCGAATGGATCACCAGAACCAGCGAAAGCCTCAAGCACAAAGGCAAAGCAGAAAACCCTTGGGACTACGAGCATATCGTCCTACAACAGTTTCCCGCTATCGGTGCGGTGGATTGTTTTTCAGGTCGCCAGTTTGATAGCGACATACCCAAACCGGGGCATGTATTGCTTACCGTATTGCCAAGTAAACTTAGCTGTGAACACGATCCATGTGAGAGAAAAAACGTCAGCGCGGCGGATTTGCTCGCCATTCAGAACTACTTGGCCAGTGTCAGTCGACCACAAACCAGAATCGCGGTTCGCAACCCCGGCTATGAAAAGATCCAAGTACGCTGCACGGTCGCCTTTGCCATGGGCGTCCATCACGGGTTGGCGCTGCGACAATTAGAATACTCCATCACGCAAGCTCTATGTCCTTGGCACCCAGATAGCCTCAACAAAGGTTTAGGTTGGACGTTGTCACTATCTAACTCACCGCATTTATTAATCAGCAGCCAAACGTCACACATGTAAGCGGCCTATCGGTAGTCAAAGTGACACAAGAGCCCAGCCAGGAATATGAGCTGCTTGATAGCGCTCGCGTCGACGAACCTATTTCAGCAAAACTGCCGTGGTATTTGCTCATTTCCGCCAAGCATCATCAAATCAAACTGTCATCACAGCACCATACGGTTGAACCAAGCCCTGCTGGGGTTGGGGATCTCACTATTGGCGAGCAATTTATCTTAGCGAGTGATGAGCGTGACGATATGCCAAACAGCGATAACGGTAAAAGGAGTCATTAACCATGCCAAAACGAAATCGAAGCACACTTAAGAATTTCTTTAGACCTGGGAACATGCCTTCAGCAGAGCACTTTTCTGATCTTATCGACTCATGTGTAAACCAGGTTGAAGATGGGTTTGAGAAACCACCAGCAACAGGGCTGCAGTTGACAGCACTCGATCAGGAACACCTACTCAGCTTCTATCAGCAAAGCGACCGAGACACTGCGCTTTGGCATATGGGATTGGACGCAAAAACCACCAACCTGCACTTTCGCAACAACCCAGTAGCCGATATCACCGATGGCCATGTTGTCGCCGATCCTAACCTCACCCTAACGCCAACTGGCCTAATGGGGGTAAACACAGCCGAACCGAAACAGACGCTTGATGTAAACGGCACTCTAGCGTCACATGGGCGTGTCGGTGCTCAAACGGTTGACTCTTTAATCCCAGCTGATGGTCAATGGCACGACATAACCGATAAACTTGAAGGCTGCCAAATGCTGGAAGTGGTCGCTGGTATTGGCATTCGTCATACTGGACGCTACGCCATGCTACATGCCATCGCCACCAATACTTGTGCACCCAACCATTGGTGGTGGCAGTGGCGGCGCAAAAACCCCATTAAAGCGCAGCACGCTTTTTTCCGTTCCGCTGCCGACAAGCTCAAGTTGCGCTGGCTACATGAAACAGAGTCAGGTACGGAGCGACCTTATCGGCTGCAAATTCGTACCAACACCAGTTATGGCGAGAATCGCTACATCCGTTACCACATTACCAAACTATGGCATGACGACTATATGACGGAATGCGAAGTGAACGGTGACAGTCAGTAGGGATAGCAATGACGACCACCATATCTAGGCAAGCGCACGACGACGACCCCGACAAGTTTGAACGACTGTTCCAACTTGGGATCACCTATATCCAAGCGCTCAGTGGCAAGGTATGGACGGACTACAATACTCACGATCCGGGGTTACTATCCTTGAACAAGTCTCTTTTGCCCTCACGGACTTAATCTATCGTTGTGACTTCGATGTGCAAGATGTGCTGGCCAATCAATATGGCATTATCGACTATGAACGTTTGGGGCTCGCCGCTCATGACACCATTTTTCCCAACCTCCGCAGACTGGCGCAGACTATGAGCGCTTTTTAAACTCCAATATCCCTGAGCTCGAAAAGATCTGGTTTCAACCAGATGAAGAATATCCATACAGTGGGCTTTACCAGGTATCGGGATTACTGCAGCGCTTCTATCGTCAGCGCAGCACGAACCAACAAGCCATTTCAGCCCAGAGTAAAGCTCTCGATCACGCCAGTGTCGCAAGAGCCATTCGCGTCGCCTATTATTCTGTCCGTGGCCTGAATGAAGACATAGAAAATGTCACCATTAGCGGAGAACATGAAGTCGCACTGCGCGCTCACATCGAACTCAGTGACGAAGAAAATGATGCCAACCACATCGCCGCTTATGTCTATCAAACTGCATCGCAGTGGTTGCGCGAGCGAAACAGCGATGATGTTTCAGTGCTGCTTGAATCGCTTCTTTCTATTTCAAGTGTTGTTTCCATTTCAGATTTAGAGCTCGTTCCGTATCAACCTGCGAATGACGGTGACTCACAGCCATCGCTTCCAATGCACGCCAGTTTGATCATGCCTGAGAATCAAACGGAAATTGGGATCACTTTGATACAAAACCAACATGCGCTATCGCTTGATGCGGCGGACATTATGATCCAGATAGAGCAAATTCGTGAAATCAGCACCGCCACGCAGCAACAAAGCAAATCATGGTATGAATTACCGACTGGACAGTATCGACAGCTCAATAGCTATGAATCGATTCAAACGCTTTTTCCTCGTAATTACCAACTGGCTACGAAGCTAATCAATCGCTACGACCCAAAATCGCAAGCAGAGCGCCACCAATTGCGCAGCTACCTCCTACTTTTTGATCAACTGATGGCGAACTTTTGCGAGGACATCAATCAGCTGCCAACACTCTATTCCATCGACTATCAGGGCTAGCAAGCTATCAGCACCATGAACTTAATGACAGCGAGTTCTTGAGTATCGGCAATCACTACCCCGAGGATATTGCTGCAAGCCTTAAAGCATTACAGCAACATTTCGACCCTTATCCTCAGCGAAAGGGACGTATTTTTGATTATTTGATTGCTTTGTATGGTGAGCGCTATCCCGATACTTTGCATCGAGCTTTTAATCCGTATTACAGCGATGAGGAGCTGGAGCAGCGATTACTCGCTCTGAAGCAGCGCTATATTCGCCATATCGCCACCATCACTAACCAGCGCGGCGTTGGCGACAATCTTTTTGACCATAATCACCGCGGAGGTTACTCCGAGCGGCTTGGCATGTTGCTTGGTTTGATGGGCAATGACAACCTTCAACTATCCGGACAAAGCGCTGGTGTGAGTCCAACGATTACCGAATATCTGCTCAATGTGGTATCAGATAAGGATTATCGCAGCAGTGACATTGGTAAAACCGCACTTTTCGAACTGCAATCTGCGGTTGAACTCTTGATGACCTCACTGCCAGAGCCTAACAAGTTGGTCTCGCTGAGTATTCAACAAAAACGCCAATTACGCGCATCTGTCTATGCAATTAGCGGCCAGACTCTGCCAGAGTCGCTACTGCAATTTGGTGTCGACCATCGCCGCTATCGTATCTTACAAAATGGCCAAGAAGGTGAGTTTCGTTTGCTGTTTGATATGGGTGGAGACGATCCTCAGCGTTGGCTCTACATCGCCAAGTACAACCGTCAAGACAAACTAGTACGATTTTGCGAATGGCTCCAAGCGTGGTTGATTGAGTTGAATCAGCGCTCCGAAACCTTGTACGTGGTCGAGCCGCTAACACTAAGAAGCGTTGCTGCAGACAGCCTAGAAACTAATAGCATCGATGACCTCGCGAACCGTCTCTGCATAGTGCTACCTGGTTTCAGTGCACGGCATCAAAACTCCCTGTTTCAACAGCAAGCTGAAAACTGATCCGCGACAATACTCCAGCACATCTGTGTATTCAGATTCTTTGGCTCGATTTTTACAGCTTCTATGAGTTTGAAAATCGCTACCACAGCTGGCGCAAGGCAAAAGCACACGCACTCGACACACCAACAAATCAGTTACAAAGCCAGTGCGATGACGCTGCGAGCCAGTTGCGAGAAATCCTAAGTCAGCCCCACGTAGCGAGTGAGGCATTGCTGTTATGATGAACAACAAAACGCTCAGGCTCGACCCGAATGCTCAACATCATTCTATCCATCATGTATCGCTGGAGGTTGATTTTGACCGTAGCGAACTTGCAGAGCAGTTCGCGGCCGAGATTTGTCCCAAACTGGTTGCAGAGATCCTTCCAAGTGTGGAAGAAAAACTGAACGCATTTATCCCAGCAGATATGGTGATTAAAATCGACAACCTGTCTGTTGATTTGGGCACTATTCAGTTGAATTCAAAAGATAATGTCGGACTTTACAGCGCACTAAAAGACCAACTCACGTGGCAAATTTACGACGAATTATCGCGAAAACTGAGTAGCTTAAATTCAGACAATCGTCGAACTAGGTCAGAAACTTCGAATAGTGCGTCAGCGAACTCAACCAGCCCCATCTCCACTGAGCCACTCACTTCATTTGAATGGCAGCAAGCTTGGCATTTTCTCAATACAGGTCTCCTTGATTGGCCATTCCAACACACTCGCCGCTGGCAAGATAGTGGTGTAGAACGGGTACTACTCGAAAATGCACAGCGACTAAGCCAAGCCCTTTCTCAAAGCAATCGCCCCAATAAAGTGCTTAGACGAATGACTCAGCAGCTGTCGTCTGCAACCCTAACAGCCTTACTACCGGCCTTGAACCAAGTTCAGCGACGCGCTTTGATGGCGATGTTACTTCAACGCCAACATCTCGAGCCAGAACTGCAATCCGTTTTACGCCATAACTGGCAGACACAAATTGTTGATGCCATTCAAGCTCGGAGGCTAGATCCGATAATGGCGTTCTGGGATCCTTTGCTTTCTCGCTATCACCTCGCTGTGGTTGAAGCACTCTATCAGCAAGCCCACAATGCCTCATTGCCTGTATTACTGGTCGCCTCGCTATCCGTTCAGCAGAGGCTGGCGCTTTTGCATCGTTTGGAGCCGCTTGAATATCCATTTTTACACCAACTATTGAGCGCACCCGAACTTTGGCTGCAATCAGAGCAACAACCGCCCTATCGAGAAACCTCCTCTTCCAGCGAAGTTCCAGCTTTATTGTGGCAGTTCACGTTTCACTTTGTGCTTGTCGAGCGTGGCAGCCGATTCAACAAGCAGCAATACATGCTGGGTTTGGTTGGCCACATGGCGGCAGAGCGCAATCTCGATATCCAGACTTTGATTGCCGAACTAAGACACCACCTAAGTTCAACTCACGTTGATGGTTCACTACGTCAGCAGATGCTACTGATGTTGGACGAGTTCGCGCTTGATGATGAGACATACTCGGTCAATCGTAAGGAGCCAACTGACAATGTCGTAACAGCCGATTTGATCCACCGCCTGAAGTCAATGGGAAGTAGTTCAAGCATGTTGCCGCTGTTAGAAAAAATATTGAATGACGAGTCCTCGTCGAAAGCGTTATATCGGCAGTTCAATGTAGATGTGGATTTACAACAAGCTTTGTGGTCGTCACTGCCCAATCAATGGATTGAGCGCTTAATCGAGGTGTTTAACCATGTTCAACGCGATGTCATTGAGGTGCTGCCCATTGCTTCGCCTGCTGCCATTCGCGAATCGAAGTCTTCACTTAAACACAAATGGGACGCTCTCACCAAACAGAAATCCAAAACTCAAACGTTTCATCACCGCCTACTGATCGCATTAAAATCAGGTAATGAAAACAGCCTAAAACAGGCTTGGCCTGACAATCCGGATACCCTCAAGTCACTGCTGCTTTGGTCTGGGCAGCTTGCGGCAGTCCGCCGCCATTGGGTGGATAATTACTCCAATACCACCCTACTGACCTTTACCGAAGTAATAGAGCCCGCAGCACTGCCCATCGTGAGCCAAATATTTAGTGAACAAGAGACCATCCGCCGCTCTCTGCATGAACTCACTCCACCCGCACCAATCGATGCCAATACACTTCGCGACAGCCTTTGGGAGTTTACATTCAGCTATTTGCTGGTTGAACGCGGCAGTGAGTTTAATAACCTCAGCTACCTGCAATCACTGACGGAACAAATGGCTGCCAGACGTAATGTTGAACATGAAGTGCTGGTCACATCCTTGCTCACTCTGTTTTCTGCCAGCTCGTCATCCGGTGCAAATCACGTACTCACCAAGGCTCTACTCACCATATCTTCGCAATTTAATCAGCCAAGCCCCCTAGGGGTAAAATCGAAGACCAATGAACTGGCGGCTTTATCCGAACTTAACACCCACGCACTCCAGCTTTGGTTAGAAGTAACGAAGCAGTTTACCCACTTTTCTCCACAGTTTTGGGTTGCACTGCTAAACGGAGAACCTAAGGTCATTCAATCTTTCGTTGAGCAAACACACATAAAGTCGAATAGTGAAAATGGTCAATCTCAACGCCTTATCAGCGCTTTAATGGCAACTCCAACTGTTCAGCAGCGCTGGTTAGTGAAAATGTCTGATCAAGATTTGCTCAATTTGCTTGCATGGCTGAGCCCAAAACAGCAAGCAATTCAGCCTTTGTTATCCTTGGTGTTAACACTACAAGCCCACAAGGCAGAGCTGCGCTCGCTTGGTGTTTCCGTTGGTTTGATCGATACCAAAGTGCTCATATGGCAGCCATTGCTTTCTCTGCCATCTAACTTCAGGGGGCAGCAAGCAATACTGGAATCTGCGCTACACACTCTCATATCTTCGATTGCGAAACGAAGCCTAAAGCATGAAAGTGATATCGCTGATAAATTGCTGTCTTTAGATGGGTTCTCTGAGAAGCAACATCGCCATACTTGGTTGAGTAAATCTCTAAACTGGCATTCATCAAAACGGTTGAGCACGATGTCATTGAGCAGTGGGTAGCCGATATTCAGTCGGAAAATTCAACCACAACTTGGATATCGGAACAGAAGCAGCGTCTCATCGAAACACTGACCAATCGAACCGTGGATACAAGTCGAACTCAGTTAAAACCGGATAGTCGAACCATTCGTCGCGTTATCAAACGATTGCAGATCACTAAGCCAATAAGCCTCGACCTTCCATTGGTTTGTGACCTTATTGCAGCTTTTGATATTCCGGTGACTTGGCTTTATCAACAACTGCTGGGCTCAAACCCTCCGCAGACATCGCGCGAATGGTTTAGCGTCATTGTCCGTCAAATACAAAATCAACACCCCACAACTAAAGAGCAAACGCTTTATGAACAAATGGCGACATGGCTTAAATCTCAAAAACCACCTCGTTATCAAGACTGGTTAGACTCGATTCCGACTCTTCCGTCTATCCCTCAGCTCATTGAAGACCTGCTGACCAAAGACCACACCAAGCAAGCTATTTCCTCTCTACAACAAGCGATTGACTCTGCTCCGCGAACGCTCAGTCAACAACTGGCCGCTGTGCTACAAACGAGGGAGAGGCTTGAACGCTGGATCGACTCCCTAACATCAGCGACGCATTTGGCGCTTATTTTAAAACTAAACCCCAACCTCGATGCATTGGTTCCTCTTTACCAAGCACTCATGTCACATGCCAATCAAAGTCAGTACATTTACGTCGTTTTTTGGAAACTGGTTTATCAGCGAGTGGTGTTGATGGGTGCGTTTGCCAATCCATCGCAAACACTAAGTTGGTTAGTTGCAGAGCTTTGCCATACACCTGAGGTGCAACAGCAATATCAGCTCAAATCGGCCGAGAGCTTTCCACTTTTATCAAAGCTAGAGCTCTCGGATTCTCTATTCCAAGTAGGGAAAAGGTTGTCAATGAGCCATGCGACAAGCAGGTCAAACAGCTCAAAAAAACAGCCTAATAGCGAGAGCAAACATATCATTCAGCCACAAAACGTCGACCCTAATCACCTAGAGGTTGCGAGTATTAACCAAGCATTAGCTCTCCCTCGAGAGCAACGCTTAGATACTGCCGTCAAAGAATCAGCGAACGACGAAGTGGAAAATGAATCGCTCATTTGGCCTTATCAAAAAGACGACGTTGAACACGCTGAGCCCATCACTGTCACCAATGCAGGACTGGTGATTGCTTCAACCTATATTCCCGCTCTGTTTCAGCGCCTTTCTCTCACCAATAACCAAGGATTTGTTAGTGAAGAAACTCAAGTGCAGGCTCTATTTTGCTTGCAGTACTTAGTAGAGGGCGTGAGTGAAGCTCCGGAGTACTTATTGGTACTCAACAAATTACTGTGTGGCATGGACATCCAACAACCCATACCTACCGATGTCGAACTTCCAGACAACGCGAAACAAACCATCGATGGTCTACTGACGGCAATGATTGCCCATTGGAGCGCAATCGGAACCACATCGATTGAAAGTTTACAGACGACATTTTTACAACGCGAAGGCTATTTGACTAAAGAAGACAACCAATGGCAGTTACAAGTTATACCCGGTACGTTTGACGTGCTGCTCGACCAACTGCCTTGGAGTTTTCAAACCATCAAATACCCATGGATGGTTCAACCTCTATTCGTGACTTGGCGCTAAGGACACCTTGATATGAACAACGTTTTGCTCGACCACTTTTATGACCCAGTTCGCCGGAAGCGATTTAGACAACTTAGTAGACTGATCATTATGGTGAGTGTCATTTGGATAGCAGCGGTAGGTCTTTCATCTAAGACGGCACATGCCGACACCGCAAACAGTCAACCAATTAGCTGTGAAACCAGCCTGCCACTGAAAGACAGTCGCTATCAGGGTCGAGTTATACAGCAGCAGCTCAATGAGTTGTATCAAAACAACGCGCAGTTTCAAGCTGCATTAAAAACGAACGGAAAGATGCTGACCGATGGTCTGTTTGGTCCACTGACGCACAAATGGCTGGTTTACTTTTGCAGTGATTTCGATGTCACTGCAGCCTATAAAGCGAGTGGCACTGACAATACCACTTTTGTCGATGCGACACTGATTGATTTGGGACGCGCAACGGAGATCAACGCACTGTTCCCAAACTGGCGCGATAGTATTCCAGCAGCGCAACTCCTTAGATTGAGTTCAGAGCAGTTGTTGCAACTTTTAGCACCAAGTAACAATATAAACGGCACTGAGACTAACGCCACCGAACAGGAATCCAATTCTAGTAATACGGCCAACATTACCAGCTACTATTTCGAGCTCACCACTGATGACCTAAATAGACAAGAGACCCTGAAAGCTCTTATGGCACTGGCGAAGCAGCAGTTTCCGGAACGCAGCAGTTTGTACAATGAGTTGGTCAAATTGATTGATCAATTAGACGCGACATTTGATCCTCCCCTCGATTTGAACAAGTACATTCAGTCTCAAAGCCTGAATCACACTAGCGAAAGCAACAGTGCAACCGAGGCTACCAGCACCACTCAAACCAGCTCAAGCACAGCAAACTCTGGCCAAGATGCCACCAATGACTCTACAGCGACGAATGCAAAAACGAGCTCAACATCGAGCAATTCACCATCTGACAGTACCAACAGCAAATCATCGACTACGCCTGCCTCTGCTTCAAGTACGAACAATGCTAGTTCCACAGACTCTACCGCTGGCGAAAACCCAGTTACGCAAACTAACACCACCAGCACCACCAAAACGACAGCGCCTTTGGTTCACTGGCAGCTAGATAGCGCAGCCCTTTTTTCGGAGTTTGAAAAACAAGCCGTCTTTGCGATTCCAGCCAGCTTGCAAAAACAATTAACGCCGCTGGCCAATCAGGTATTCGCTAGCCAATACTTGTTTGAATCGGCGATGGCACTGCTAGGTATCGATCTTACTTCTTCAGATGTCGCCAATGTCATCAAGGTCGCCTACAAGCAAGGAATTGCTCAAAATGATGCGCCACCAATACTTTGGCAAGCAACGGAAGGCTGTGGATGCCAAGACAGCCGCCTATCCATTTTCAGTAATGCTACCTTTTACGGTTTCTACCCTTATTGGGCAGATGATGATGCCGCCCAAATCATCAACTTCAGTCAGCTTGATCGCATCGGTCTATTTGGTGCTGTCGCCAAACCAAGTAGCAGTGGCAGCCTTTTAGCCTTACCTCCAAACTGGCAGGCCGATAAACAATACACAGACTTTGTTCGTACCGCTCATCGCTATCGCAGCCAAGTCGATTTAGTCGTGACGACACCGAGAGATCTATCCGAAGTTGCGCTAATAGAACTATTGGATCAGAGTTTGATAGACCAAATCGTCGATGCGATTGCTACACCGCTGGATGATACATTGATTAATCGAATGAAGCCTATGATGACACTCGGGATGAAGCCAATACCCACTATTGGCGATGGCGTCACTCTTGATATTGATGTTAGCAGTTTAACCACCACGGAAGGCCACAATGCTTATCTCAACTTTGTGCGTGACCTGAAGCAGGCACTCCTCAAGCGTCAAGGAATTAGCATTACAAAAAGCAGTGAAGTAGTCGCTCAACCGGGTGATCGATTCTACCTAAATATCGTCGTTCCAATCGATGAGCTTCTAACTGATAACTCTCAACGCTTTTATCAGTTCGCTAATGTCGACGCGCTCACTGAGCTCAGTAACCATCTGATTATGCGTCCTCATGTTCAGCAAAATAGTGACTCTCAATCACTAAACGCCGAACAAAAAGCACAGCAAGAGCGAACCCAAGTGCAGCAACTGCACCGCTGGCTCAGCAACCAAAGTGAACAGCTTAAAGTTGAGCATATGTTTAAAAAAATGGTGCCTATGGTGATCACTCAAGATAACCGAGATTCAGAGACTCAATTGACGCAATTATTACGCCTGTCGAGTTGGAGTTTCATTGGCGCTGCTTACCAGCCAATACCTTTAAACGCTCTCAGTCAGGAGTTAGTTGACCAAACCTTTTATCCAGACACGCCCGCGTTTTTGCCCGCATTCCAATCATTGGAAGCAAAAGTTTCTGCACTAATGGACTGGGTGTGCCCCAATCGCTGGCTATTGCGTGCAGTGCTGTTTGTGATTTTTACCGCCATCACTGCCATTTTGGTCATCAGTAACTGGTGTTACCCAATTAGACCCTATTTACTCAAACAACCCTTTGTACTGCTTTGTGTCGGCTCTCTAGCTACACTGATGCTAGTGTTCATCGCGGATCCCTATTTTGCTGAGTATCGAGTGGCGATTTTATTAGGCTTCATGGCAGTGATAATTTGGATACTACTATTGGTAAGATGGTTAACGGTTGAAGGGGATAAACCATAACAATGATTGCAGAACGATGTTGACACGAAATCCATCAACATCAAGAGGTGGGCACACGTGCCCACCTCTTGTTTCAAGCTCGTGACCAACTGAATTTGCTACTAGATGAGCTTGTTGTCCTTTTTAAATTCACGACGAATACTATCGATAATGTCGGTCTGATAGACGGTACGCTCATTACGGCGAATTGCCGTCAACGCACACTGCCTAAGCACATTAATAACCTGGCCACCAGCCAACGGATAATCATTGGCAATCTTGGCCAAATCAACGTCATCGGCAAGCTCACATACACTATTGAAAGCCTTTTGCCAAAGTAGTAGCCGTTGCTCTGCATTAGGCATAGTAAAATTGACCATATTTTGAAAACGCCGAGTAAACGCTGCATCCATGTTGGTTTTTAGATTGGTTGCGACAATAACTGTTCCGGGAAAATCCTCTATCTTTTGCAGCAAATATCCGGTGAGTTGGTTTGCGTGGCGATCATTAGAACTACTCGCTTCGGTTCTCTTACCAAATAGTGCATCCCCTTCATCAAAAAACAGTATCCAATCCTTATAACTTGCCGCATCAAACACACGAGACAGGTTTTTTTCTGTCTCACCTATGTATTTAGATACCACCATAGACAAATCAACTCGATATACTTCCCTATCAGTCACTTTCCCAAGCAGTGCTGCCGTTAATGTTTTCCCTGTTC
Source organism: Vibrio maritimus (assembly GCA_000755425.1). Classification (GTDB taxonomy): domain Bacteria; phylum Pseudomonadota; class Gammaproteobacteria; order Enterobacterales; family Vibrionaceae; genus Vibrio; species Vibrio maritimus_A. The sequence continues at coordinate 339,440 of BBMT01000003.1, read as the reverse complement.
CAGGTGGACCAAAAAACACAGCCCGATAGCCAGGCTTGACCTTTTTTCCAAGCGCCCACTCTTCCATTAAGATACGACCATGAGCGAGCCAAGCTCTTAACTCCTCAATTTGCCCCATCACGTTATGATCCAGAACCAAGTCATCCCACTCCAGTGGAGTATCAAGATGGTGAGCGGGAAAGCTGGCCGTTAGTTCCGGGCGATGCTGCTCACCACTAATGAAATAATTGAGCCACTGATCGTTCAGTTTAAACACGCCACTAAAGCCAGGATGGCCTTGATCCGCAGGTAACAATTCCGTTACCTGTTCCGCCATCAGCTTATGTTGAGCTGATAAAATCGCAGATGTATGAATGCGCCACTCAGGGTTATTCGCGCTAATGAGAAAATTCAGTGTTTGCCCAGTCGGTAAAAAACCATAAAACCCACGCTCGGAACTCGCTCCAAATTCTGTGAACGGTCTATCTATCATACCATTCAGGCCAAAGAAAAAATCGAGGGAATCAGGACGAACTGAGGGAGCCATCGCGAGCGCTAAAGCCAATCTCTCAAAGACGTTCAACTGCCAATGTAAAACCGTATCCGCGTAAACACTACCATCTTGATCTAGCTCCGGTGGTTCAATGTCCAGCCAGTGCTTCTCATGTCCTTCCTGCTTGAGATAACTGCAAATGACTTGGCTAATTACTTCCGTCAACCAGTCTACCTCGCGATACAAAGCCGACAGGTTTTGCTGTTGCTGGTCATTGACCGTTAAATCAGTAGTCCAATCCAATACCGCCATATCTGCTCCTGCTATCTATAGGCAAGTTCTGTTGCTCATGATGCATCAGCCATGATTTAAATGAGTCTTTATTTTCATGTGGTTAGCAGTATAGGAGAGATGATCAGAACCTCAAGCAAGAAGCTTGGTTGGAAATGTGAACTGGACTTTAAAACTTGGTCTATGAAACTTAACTGCCGTTATTTCGATTCTGCATCGGTTGAGACAGTGTAGAAACGATTTACGTTCACCGTCACTCGCCCCAATCGGAATCGGCGACGCGCGCTTGATGATGGTCGAATGCTGCTTTGTCTACAAATTCTTCGTAAACGATAAATCTTGTTGGTTGGTTAGCATCTTGTTCTACAGAAAAGACTAAGCAGCCTGGTTCAGCACGGGTTAGTGCTTTGTGGTTTTGCAGCGCTTCTATCACAACCGAAAGCTCATTCTCCGGCACCTCGATATGACCTTTAAGAATAGTTTTTGACATGGTACTCCCTTACAACGTCACTTTTTATGTTCCTATTTTGTACCATCACGACACTCAACATGCCAATATTTGTTTAATATTGAACTCCTTACCGGAAAGCAGCCCCCATTCTTTACTCTGACACTCTGGGCAAATGGAATGATTTTTTAATACCGCAAAAACCTGCCCACATTCCCTGCAGCGCGCATTCGCTTCAATGATTTCAATGTTTAGTTTGGTCTTTTCCAATTCAGTGCCATCCACTGCTACGGGATAACACGCTTCCACGTACTTTGGGATCATCGATGACAACTCACCAATTTGCAGCACTATAGTATCTACAGTGGTGACCTGATGTTGCTTAGCAAAACGCTGCACCGTTTTCACTACTTCTATTACCACACCTAGCTCATGCATATCACCTCCTTAATGACTGGCAACCTTTCGATTGCCAGCATATTTAGTTCACCAAAAGATTATCCAATCGGCATCAATGATTTGATCTTCTTAATTGGCTTATACATAGTCACTTTAACTTTGCGTTTAATGGCGTATTTAATAATCTGTTTACGCGCATCACGCAGTTCACTGCCCTCAGCGTCATATGCTCTTACCAATGAGATGGCGCCAAACTTACATTTGGTCGTACACGAACCGCAACCGACGCACATGAAATCATCAGCTGTCACTACGCCACAACCTAGACATCGCTCCGCTTCTTTTTGCACTTGCTCCGCAGTAAGATTGCCACGTAAATCACGGAAGGTAGTGCGAGATTGAGCCCCGTCGACATGGTGTAGAGTCTGTCGCGGCGCGGTGTCATAGCCACCCAATGCTACATTCGACTTATCAAATGAGGTATATGCGCGCTTCAATCTGCCGAGCGTTAGGCTTTGCCCGGGTTGAACATAGCGATGAATAGAGATGGCACCTTCTTTACCTTGTGCGATTGCATCAATGGCAAATCTTGGCCCCGTTAAAGCGTCCCCCCCAACAAAAATATCAGGCTGCGAAGTTTGGTAGGTTGCAGCATCAGCGAGCACTTGTTGCGTTGGCGAAAGGGAAACATCGCTGCCAGTCAATAACCCGCCCCAATCAATAGCCTGACCAACAGAAATCAGCACTCGGTCGGCTTTAACGTAGCGAACTTCACTCTCATCAAAAACAGGGGCGAATCGACCTTTAGCATCTGTCACCGATAAACAGCGTTTGAACACCACACCAGTGACTTTGCCTTCCTCGCTAACTATGCGGGAAGGCCCCCAACCATTGTTGATTGTGATGCCTTCGTCCAGTGCTTCAGTGACTTCTTCTGTGTGAGCAGGCATTGTTGCTCGGCTTTCCAAGCAATACATCGCAACATCTTCAACCTCAGTTCTTACGGCCGTTCGCGCAACATCGATAGCAACATTTCCGCCCCCGATTACCACAACCTTGCCCGCAATTGCCGCCGGATGACCAAGATTGATATCTCGAAGAAATTCGACTCCCGTCATCACACCTTTAGCACTTGCTCCTTCAATAGGCAGTGCTGTGCCTTTCTGCGCGCCAATCGCTAAATAGAACGCGCGATAACCTTGATGGCGCAGCTGTTCCAGCGTTACGGCATGTCCAACATCGACACCAGTTTGAAACTCGACACCTAGTTGTCTCAGTACATCAATTTCTGCGTCTATCACTTCCTTTTCCAAGCGGTAAGAAGGGATCCCAAGCGTTAACATGCCCCCTAAAAGCGGCTGCTTCTCAAATACCGTTACGCTATAGCCTTCAACTGCCAAGAAGTATGCGCATGACAAACCAGCGGGACCGCTGCCGATTACTGCAATTTTCTTATCGGTATAGTTATGGCGCTTGGTTGGGATATAACGAGTGTCTGAATCTAAGTCTTGCTGCGCAATAAATTTCTTAATGTCATCGATAGCCACGGGATCATCGATATCGCCACGGGTACATTCAGACTCACAGTTACGTGGGCAAATACGGCCGCAAACCGCTGGTAATGGGTTTTCCTGTTTAATCAGCTCCAGAGCTTCAATGTACCTGCCTTGCGACGCTAATTTAATGTAGCCCTGTATGCCAATATGAGCAGGACACCCCGCTTTACACGGCGCAGAGCCATCGTCATTGGCAACCTGACGGTTCACACGATAGTCGGGGTTAAACTTATCGTCCCCCCACTCATTGGTGTATGGTAGGTCACGCTCTGGTTTAATTTTTGGCTGGGTGGTACAAAGCTTTTGCCCCAGTCTTAGCGCGTTGGTTGGGCAGGTTTCGACACATTCGCCGCACGCTACACATTTGACTTCATCAATCTTCACTACATAGTTGGATCGAATCATGTCGGGGTTTTGCCACTGCTCTGCCAACCGCAAAGCAAAGCAGCCACATCCACAACAGTTGCAGATGGCATGAGTTTCTCCAGAGCCGTCAAAATTGGGGATTTGATGCATCAAACCATTGTCTTCTGCTTTGCGCAGTACCGCTTTGGCCTCATCTCGGGAGATTTCTTTGCCTCTACCTGTTCGAATGTAGTACTCGGCCGCATGCCCCATTTGGATACAGATGTCATCTTTGATGTGCCCACAGCCTTCACCCTGAGCCTCACGAGATGCTCGGCACGCACAATCAGACAGCGAGAACACGTGATTGTCATCCAGATATTTCGACACCTCTTCATAAGAAGCGCTCCTAGTATCTCCGTCAATCGCAGTCTCGATGGGAATGACACGCATAGGCCCCTTTCCTATGGGAACATTACCCGCAGCTAGAGGACCACGCTTCTTACCAAAGTCATCAAACGCTTTGCCAAGCTGCGGATATTGCTCAATTAGCGCTTTGTTGTTGACCACCATTTCCATGTGGCCGGGCACCCAGACATCATGCCAGTACTTATCAACGCCATCGATTTTATTGACAAATGCAGCGCCAATAACTGCCAGATCCCATAGTAGAATCTCCGTTTCTTCGATGGACTTTCCACATTTATTGGCCACTTCTACTGCGCTTAATGGCTGCTTTAACTCCAGTGCCAGTCCTACCTCTGCCATCTCATCACTCATGATGGGCTCAAAAATTCGGTACTCAGGATCCGATGCCGTCACAGAGCGTTTAGAGCCATCTTTGACCATACTGATCTTATTCGCGTATGAGATTACCTTCTGCTTTACTACCTGTTCCATCGCCTCGCCCCTTAGTTAGCATTCCAATCACTCACTTGCTGACGTAACCACCCTGTCCAATCCGCTATTCCTGCGCCTGTTTTGGCCGAGATAGCAAAGATTTGAATGTCAGGATTAAGCGCTTTTGCACGCTCTATTACAGCGTCTAAATCGAAGTCAAAATACTCGAGCGTATCGATTTTATTGATTAGTAACACATCACAGATCGAGAACATTAGTGGATATTTAAGAGGCTTATCGTCTCCTTCTGGTACGCTTAAAATCATCGCGTTTTTTACTGCCCCAGTGTCAAACTCAGCAGGACAAACTAGATTGCCTACATTTTCGAGTATGACCAAGTCGAGCTCATCGGCTTGCAGTCCATCCAAGCCTTGCGCGGTCATATCTGCGTCTAAATGACACATGCCGCCAGTATGAAGCTGAATGACTTTGACGCCCTGCTTAGCAATAGTGTGGGCATCAACATCTGAGTCGATATCTGCTTCCATTACACCAACACGAACGTCATGTTTGATTTGTTCTAAGGTGCGAACCAAGGTCGTGGTTTTACCGGATCCTGGAGACGACATTAGATTGAGAAGAAACAGCTTGCGCGCTTTTAAAGAGTCCCTTAACAAGTCTGCTTGACGATCATTGTTTTCAAATACACTCTCTTTAATTTCCATCACTTTGAAATCTGACATCATCCTTCCCCTCTAGCCAATAACGCCAATCAAAACACCACAACTCACAATAGCTGCTGCCAATTTTTGTGACGACACCAACTTCACCAATTGACTACCTAGTACCATGATGACGGCCGACCCCATCAACATCCCAATGGCAAATGTAGCTAGAGACGCATGACCCACTTCAACGCCGTGAGCCCAACCATGAATGGATACCGCTAACAATGACGCTGTCACTAGTGCTTTTACCAACCACGATCCAGAGTTAAGCTTCCAGACAGCAAACCCAGCGACGAAAACTGAGCCTAGTATCAAGGTTTCCATCAGACTACTGGCCTCCCACCAAAGTCCAAATACAAAGCCAGCCCCCATCATGCAAAGAGCCGCTATGATAAATGACCCGCCTTTTAACTTCTCAAAGCAAGACATTTGGCTAGCTATACCCATGGCAAGCAAGATCAATAGATGATCAAGCCCGAGAAAAGGGTGGAAAAAACCACTTAATAACGAAACTGAAAGCCCGTCATGAATGCCGTGAGCATGTGCTAATGGCGACACCAAAATCACTGCCCCGCAGAGTAGCTTCATTACCTTTTTCATTGCTGTTTCCTTCCATAATAAAAATACATTTAGAGTAAATGCTCTATTTTGTAAAAACAATAATATGGAACAGCCGAAGTTTGCTGTGATTGCTCTCTCAAATACGAATTGGGGAAACTGCTAGACATGAAACATGTTCAAATTTGCTACCAAGATCGTATTTATAAGCGGCTGTTTACATAGGTAACTTCCAGGAATATAAAGAAAAAACCCGAAGCAAACTGCTTCGGGTAGATGCTTGACTAATGCGAATAACAAGGGAGTCAAGAAAGTGGATTACTTATTGAGTTTCACAGCCAAATTGAAGATTTCTTTTTCTTTACCGTCTTTTGATTCCCAATAAGTTTTCAAAAGCCAGCCATCCGACGTTTCATTTAGCTTACTCCAATACCATACTTCACCATCGGGCCATTTCAATTCTAGATAGCCTTCTTCTGTAACACTGTAAGCCACTTGTTGTGTCGTTCTTTTGTCGATCATTTGATAAGTGACATTACCCTTACCATCAAAATAGGCGATACGTTTTCTTTTTCCATCAAAACTGAAGTTTGCGGTTGTGCCAGCCAAGGCATCAGCGTCAATCGCAACGCCACCGCACTCTAATACGGAAGCATTGAAATCGTTCATAGTGAGGTTCACACTGCTTTTGTCTCCTGTTGTGCATTGGCCGCTATTGCTTGACGCCGTCTCAGACGTCGACTGGCAACCAATAAGAAGAGTTAAGAGTGCAATACTAGTGAGCAGATATTTTTTCATCAGGTTTGTCCTTTTCCAACGGCGTTACGGCTTCAATATTAGCAACCACCATTGAGCAAATAACTATCAATATTGATAGTTTTATCTTGCTCGTAGAGCGCTTGTCATATCGAGAAGCTAAACAGAAATGCACCAATCATCGCCTCATATCTTTCGTGATATGAATATAAAAACATCAAACAAGCAGGTGCCTCATTGCTGCCTGACGAAGAGTTAACCTATGGCATCCCATAAATATCAGTTAGTTACCCGAACCCATCGATGTATAATCCATGTAATGAAGCGTTTCATTCAATATGGCAATAGAAGCTCTGTTTCTTTAACGTATCTCGTGATGTAACCTTCCGAAAAATTGACTTATATCAAGGAACGGTAAAAAGCATGCAAAAGAAAAGTCGAGATTTGAAGGACAGGATCAGACACACCCTTCTCTTTGAAGCCATTTTGGTTGGGTTGGCGACCCCGATACTTACGGTGGTTGGCAATGCAAATTTTCAGACTGCTGCGGTTTCTGCAATGTCACTTTCTGTGATTGCCATGGTTTGGAATTTTGGCTTCAACCTGTTGTTTGATAAATGGATGTTGGCAACTATTGGCACAACAACCAAATCCAAAACACATAGAATATACAACGCGATATTTTTTGAGTTGGGGCTTTTGGGACTTTCCTTGCCTGTTATTGCTTACGCTCTAAACATATCGCTAATCGAAGCATTAATACTCGACCTTGGCTTTGCTGTTTTCGCGCTATTTTACAGCTATAGCTTTAATTACTTGTACGATAAGTGCTTTCCACTCAATGTACAAAGTGCTGCTCAGCCGCAAAATGCATGATCCCGCGTATCAAAAACCAAATCGAAGAAGCTTCAACGCTCTACTGTTGAAGCTTTTGACATACTTCTACAACAGTGTTGAGTATTCTACTTTCGCGCTCAGACAATTCGGATGAGATATTGTAGAACATAATAAGATCCTGTCTTATGTTCAGCGGAGCTTCAATCAACTCTACCTCTCGAATCTCACCCCTTTTAACATAAGGCAGAGCTTCGGATTCCGGGGCAACCGTCCACCCATTAAGACGCAGCTTTGAAAATAGAAGCTGCTGAGACGTGACAACTTCATATTCACTGCTCAGTTTTGTATGTCTAAGTTGATTGACGAAATCATTTTCACTGATCAACTGAAGCTCCGTCGCTAACTCATTGATTGAAACCGGGCTAGTCGGAAGCGTCGACTCAACCGATGTATATACCTTTAACTCGTGAGTCCCTAAGTTTACATTGCCAATTCCTATAGATGGATGGAGATTTCCAAGGCCTGGCATAATAGCATAAACGCTTCCCCCTTTTCAATCTGTTCAAGACAATGATTGCGGTCTCTTTGAAGCCAACTGATAGTGATGTCCTTGAATAGCGATTTAATAGCATTTTCAATGGTGAGTATTAGCGTGGTTGGTGTCGAGCTATCATGATAGATAGTGACATTGGAAATCTCACCTTGGTATGCAGACATTGCTATGCTCTCAAATTCAAGAGCCTGCCTAGCCAGTAATCGAGCTCGTGGATAAAGCCGGTTGGCTACCTCTGTTGGGGTGGCTTTCTTTCCCTCGATCGTAAATAGCTGCTCTCCCATTACTATTTCAAGATTATTAATCCGCTCTCGAACCGTAGAGCGAGCCTTACCTAGCTTTATGCTTGCTGCGCTATAACTCTTGAGCTCATACACTGTGGCAAAACAGGCGACTTGTTCTGTCGAAATCATTACACCCTCTTTGTACTTTCAAAGCGTACATTATGGATTTATATGTACGAATTTTACACGTTATCCTCTGGTTGTACCAAAACAGATTGATATCGGAGCTTTCAAATGAAAAAGTCACTAATTCCATTTGTTGTCGCCAGCATATGTTCAACCGCTGCCCTAGCAAGCGTTGTACCTATGTCTACTGTCCCAGCACAACCAAATGAACAAGTCACTCTATCTAACTATACTCAAACACCTTTTAATCAATGGGCTTTTCAAAATATGGGAATCCATCCTTCACTGATGGTTCCACGAGATGGTGCAATTCTTGATATACCCGTTGATTTACACCCGGGGGTAATGGAGCACAAGTTCGAATATGCAGGCCAAACGCTGACATTTCGTGATGCCATGATTAATGATTTTACTGATGGGTATATAGTCATTAAAAATGGACATGTTATTGCTGAAGAGTACTTCGGTGACTTCTCTGCCAAAGACCACCATTTATGGGCATCTTCGACTAAATCACTTGTAGGGCAGGCATTAGGGCTTCTTGTTGAACAAAAGCGAGTGGATGTCGATGAAAAAGCAAGTAAGTATGTAGAGGAACTCAAAGGGACGCACTTTGGGGATCTAACCCTACGCACCATACTCAACATGACGTCCGCGCTAGACTACAGCGAAGACTATGTAAATATGACGCCTGGTGCTGTACACACGGAGTATTTTCGTCGCTTAGGTTTTATTCCAGCCTATGACCTCATGGCGCTTGATCCCCAAGAAGCCGACCAACCTCGAGACTTATTAAGTTTCACCGCTCTGTTTGATCAAGCCGAAAATCTGGAGGTTAACAATAGATTTGAATATCATAGCCCGAATGTGGATGTGATTGGCTGGGTTATTGCTCGAGTGACGGGTGAACCACTGCACAGATTCATTGCTGATAATATTTGGAGTAAGCTTGGCGTCGAGCATGACGCTTTCTTTATGGCAGATATGGGTTATAACCCAATAGCAACCGGCGGCTTCAATACGACACTGAGAGATTTTGCACGAGTTGGTCTAGCATGGTGAACAATGGAAAGTACAACGACGAACAGGTATTTTCTGAGGCGTGGGTAAAAGATAGTTTTGCCATCTCCAAAGACGAACACTCTCATATGATGGCCAGTGTTTATAAAGACGAAGACCTTGCTGTCTATGACCCTACGTTAGAAGGCTACAAAAACTTTTTATGGGTTCATGATTCAGAGAGACGAATTGCCACATTTCGCGGGGTATTTGGGCAGTTCCTGTATATCAACCAAGATAAGAATGTCGTCATAGCGACGTTTTCATCGGCTGATAGCGCCTCTAATGCAGCGCGTGAAACATCGAAAGCCAAGGTACAAGCGTTTGAGTCGCTAGCAGATTCTTTATAGAAACAAATTAAACCTCGATGGCGGCTGATGCCGCCATTTTTATCTCCAAAAAATGAAATCATGTCTTGAATAGAATAGGTTTCACAACCGCTATAACAGCTTCAGTATGGATTCTATTCTAGTTAGTACTGCCTGAGCTTTTAATTGCTTTTGAAGTTTCAGGTTTCATTTGTAGACTCTCTTCTACCGCGAAAAATACCAGCAATAGTAATGAGCCTATGGCACACACCAGGCAAACATAAAACGCGTCGAAATAACTATACAGCTCCCCGACGACTCCAACAGAAAGACTCGCCAACAGCATGCTGATTTGTAGCAAACTGGTGAATAGCGTTGATGCCGTACCTAAACGATCTTTCATCATATCCTGCAGCGCTACCATGCCGAGTGTGGCGGTAATACCAATGAAAATGCCATTAAGAATTTGAGCGGTGAGTAATTGCCAAATATGGGTAACATTGAGCATAACGAGATAGAACGCGGTACCACTGACTAAAGAAACAAGTAGCAGCTTCATGGTCCCAAACTTTATCGCCATGCGCCCTGCTTTTATCATGATTGGCAATTCACACAGTGCTGCCATACCAAACATGTAGCCTACCCAACTGGCATCAACCTTTAGCTCCTGTGATAAGTAAAGGGGCATACTGACGATATAGAGATTGTTGGCACAGAACATCAATATCAACGCGAGACAAAAAAGCGGTACCTTTCGATCTATCGGCTCACGAGGCTTAAGTTCTGACGCTTGGGGTTTAACAATACTGTTTGGCAAGTAGAGCGCGGCCAGCACCATAGCGACTAAAGTTGCGAAAGCTGCAATTAAAAATGAAGCGCTATAGCCAAAGTGTGCTTTCAGCGTGAACGCCATTGGTGGACCGACAACCCAAGCTATGGCAGTACCCGCGCGCATAATTGAAAGAAAGCTAGCGCTGTCCTCAATATGTTCGTCGGCATACTCGCGTCCCAACGCAAACAACTGGCCAAAAATAGCACCACTCACACTACCAAACACGACGGCAAAACCTACCGCGAGGTAATAGTTACGAGTAAAGCTAAACCCCAGCACTGTAATCAAGTAGCAACCAAGGGCAATCAGCAGAATGTGTTTTCTATCCCAACCTTGATCAGACTTCATCGCGATGTATTGCGACACAATAACGGCCGAGAGAAATGAAGCAATCATGTACACACTTAGCATGGTTGGGCTCGCGCCCAACGCTTCAATTACAAACAGACTAGAAAGTGGATAGAAAAATGACCCACATATCCCAGCGACAAAGGTCATAATCAAAAATATGATGGATTCTTTGGTTTTGAACATAGCGCGCTCCCCTCGCCTAGTCGTTTTGCTCATTCGGTATAGTCGTTAGTTTACGGTCACTCCTCTTAAATCATTAATGGCAATCCGTCGATTGTTGATACTTTCCATTCATTTAGTGAATTGTTTTTGACTGAATTGGTTAACTTTCTTATTCTGATGACAGTTCAAGGACGGAAGTAAGGACGACAGAGCGTGAAGCCACTGATAGAAAACGTACTCAGTGAAAACGACTTTAATTGGTCGGTAAAAGAATTTTATTGTCACAGTGGAAGTGCGCAGCGAACCTGCACTTGGCATTATCATTCTGAGTATGAGCTAGTTTTATATCGTGATCCCCAACGGCAGGTCTCTGGTCACTATTTTGCGGGCGATTCTGTGAATGATATTGACCACAACTGCTTACTTCTTTACGGACCGGGTCTGCCTCATATGGTGACGGGTTCAATAAAAAATTGTCAGCAACCAGAACACAGCACTCTAATTCTTTGGTTTCGACATCAATGGATAGAATCACTCATTGAAACGCTGCCAGAGTTCAGGCACTTAAAGCGGATACTTGCCAAAGCGGCCTATGGCTTAACCTTTAGCCCAGAGACCGCAGAGTTTATTTATGGGCAGCTACGCCATATAGAGCAGTATGAGACACATCATCAGCTTGTCAGGGTGCTACGCGCACTCAGTGCACTAGTTGATGATGAGAATGCGCAAGCGCTGTCGATTACGCCTTATGGAATGCAGCATATTGACGATCATGAATCAACAAGGCGTGTCGAACTGGCTCGACGTTTTATCGAGCAGCACTATGCCGAGCCAATAAAAGTTGGCGATATGTGCCAAGCATTGCACATCAGCGAGAGCTCCGCCTATCGATTGTTTGAGCGTCACTTTCTGGAAAATTTTAGCGAGCACCTAAAGCGGTTTCGCATTGGCAAAGCGTGCGAGATGTTGGTCAATGGCGATATGCCTGTGGCATCGATTGCAGAGTTATCAGGGTTTAATAACGTATCCAACTTTAATCGCCAATTCAAAGGTGTTAAAGGGATGACACCATCCCAGTTTCGTGCTCAGTACTTAACTGGCAAAGTGACCGCTTAACCGGCATAGATTGCCGGTTAATACGTACAACATATCTCACTGTGCTAGACGTTAACCACCATACTGCCATCTTCTGACTGGTAACGAGACCATAGTTCAACCAGAGTCTCTTTGTTAAGCTCAATTTCCTTTTCCTTCAAAAACTCTTGATTGTATAACTTGGAGTACGAACGCTCAGCAAGATCGCAACTGAAGGTAACGATAGTCTTCCCTTTGCCCATTCTTGCCGCTGCATACAGTGCCCCTGCAACATTCAGCGCAGAACTGCTGCCTAATAGAATACCATCATGCTCAGAAACTATGCGTGAGATCGTCACCAAATCTTGATCCGGCAAAGTAATAGCATGATTGATTTTGGCTTGCCTGAAGTTTTCCACTTCTCGCATGATACCAATGCCTTCCGTGAAGGAGCTGCCACTTGATTGATACTGACCAGACTTTAAAAAAGAGTAAATACCCGAGCCATCAGGATCAACTAACCAGGTTTTACAGCTCGGCTTTTTCTGGGATAAATAATGTGAGTTACCAGCAATAGTTCCACCCGTTCCAGCCACCGTGACAAGCGCATCAATCTTGCCTTCGGTTTGCTGCCAGATTTCCGGGCCGGTATGCAAATAATGAGCGCGGTAGTTGCTTAAGTTTTCAAACTGATTCGCCCACCAATAGTCTTCGCTCTCTGCACCAATACGTTTGGCGGTATGATAAAAATGGTCTGGGTTGGAGAAAGGGCAAGGGTCGACCAACAGCAATTCTGCTCCATGTAAAGCAACCATACGCTCTTTTTCTTGTGCTTGACCCTTTGGCATAACCACCAACATTTTATAACCCATTGATTTAGCGACTAGTGCCAAACCAATCCCGGTATTGCCTGCCGTCCCTTCGACAATCGTCATTCCAGGTTTGAGCTCACCACTATCAATCGCATCTTTGACGAGCTGCAGTGCCGCTCTGTCTTTTATCGAGCCTCCTGGATTTTGATGTTCACATTTAAGGAGAATGTCACAGCCGGATATTTCGGAAAGACTATTGATTCGAACTAAGTCGGTATGACCGATGAGTTCACTAACATTGTTTGCGATAGGGGCAAATGACATAACCGCTCCATTTGTTATCAGATTCACTAATTAATCGATTTGTTACTTGAACATCATAAGCTTAGCCTCGCCTTGTATGGAGTCAAGACTAGCAGGCGGCAGAAACAAAGCGTGCGAGCACTGAGCGTTTGAGAACATAGCGATAAGTTGACTTACTCGTAGTATCAACAGAAACTGATTTAAATAGAGCAAATCATCCAATTTTTGATATGTTACATCAGAGTATCGACTCAACCGACCAAATAGTCGGCGAAATTTAGCTTCACAATAACCTATTCGATAGAGTTAAAAGGGCTACAAGGAATCTGAAAAATAAAAGGGAATCGAATTTAGATGACACTCAAAACAAAACACGCATTGGTGGTTGAAGGCGGCGCAATGCGAGGCATATTTGCTGCTGGGGTTTTGGACGGCTTTATCGACTACAACTACAACCCATTTGATTTTTGCATTGGTGTCTCTGCAGGCGCAACCAACATCGCTTCTTGGCTATCAAATCAGCGTGGACGAACCTATACCATCATTTCCGATTACTCTTGCCGCCCAGAGTTTATAAACTTCGGTAAGTTTGCCAAAGGTGGACATTGGCTAGATCTTGATTGGTTATGGGATCATATAGCGCTGCACTACCCCTATGATATGGATACCTTCAAGCAACAATCGATCCCATTCCATATTGTGACCACCGATGTCACAACAGGCTCCCCAGTTTATACGCTGGGAGCAGAAAGTAATTTGGAAAGCATACTTAAAGCATCGTGTTCATTGCCCGTTGCCTACCGTACCCCTATCAGTGTCGAAGGCCGAAAAATGATTGATGGCGGAGTGGCTGATTCCATTCCAGTTGTTGAGGCATACAAAAAAGGCGCAAGAGTCATCACAGTGATTCTGTCTCAAAAGCAAGGCTATATGAAGCGCCCTCCAAAGCTCCGTGGATACTTCGCCGTCTCATGAGCAACACACCCCAGCTTGCAGAGGCTATGATCAAACGTGCCGAGCAATACAACCAAACGATGGCATTTATTAATCATCCTCCCAAGGATTGCACAATCAATGTTATTACTCCCGATAAGAGCTTCGCTGTAGGAAGGCTCACGACAAACAAAGAGAAACTTGAAGCTGGATATCAAATGGGATTGAAAGCGGCACGAGATATCGTTCAACAAAACTCTTAGCCGTTTTCAATTGTCCCTGTGCTCGGCTTTACCCTTCATCAAACAACACTACTTATAAAAAAAGCGAGCACTAAGCTCGCTTTCAATTTCATCGTTTGATGACTTTTACAGTAGTTCAACCGACTGCTGAGCAATCACAAACTCTTCATTAGTTGGGATTACCATAGCTACAGCATTTAGCATCTCAGATTTCGCGATAACGCCGGCGTTACCAAAGCGAGCATCTTCGTTGCCTTTAACATCTTCTTTAAAGCCAAGAAGTTTCAGGTTGTTTAAGATCTCGCGGCGAATTGGCATAGAGTTTTCACCGATACCACCAGTAAAGATAATGCCGTCGAATGAATCTAGAGCTGCTAGGTAGGATGCAATGTACTTCGATACGCGGTAAGTAAAGACTTGGAATGCTAGCGCTGCACCTTCGTGACCCTGCTCCATTGCCTCTAGAATGCCACGAGCATCGCTCGTTAGACCAGACACACCTAGGAAGCCAGACTCCTTGTTAAGCGCATTGAAGACCTTGTCTTGAGACCAACCTTTCTTAAGAAGGTACTCGATGATGCCTGGGTCTAGGTCACCACAACGCGTGCCCATCATAAGACCAGATAGTGGCGTAAAGCCATTGACGTATCCACTGACTCGCCGTTGTTAATTGCACATACTGATGCACCGTTACCAAGGTGTACAGAGATGAAGCTTGATTGCTCTACAGGCTTGTTAATCATCTTCGCAGCTTCTCGGCTCACGAAGTAGTGGCTCGTTCCGTGGAAGCCGTAGCGGCGGATACCGTAGTCGGTGTATAGCTCATTTGCGATAGCGCCAGTATAGGCACGCTTTGGCATAGACTGGTGGAACGCGGTGTCGAATACAGCGAACTGCGGTAGTGACGGGAAAGCTTCCATCGCAGCGCGAATGCCGATAGCACCAGCTGGGTTATGAAGAGGCGCAAGATCAGCCAGCTTTTCAATTTCAGCTGTCACTTCTTCGTTGATGCGGACAGTTTGTGTGAACTTCTCACCACCATGAACGATACGGTGACCAACAGCAACAATGTTCTCTTGCAGACCAAGGTCATCAGTAAGGCCAACTAGTTTACCGATAGCAATTTTGTGGTGGTTGTCATCGCCTTCGATTGCGATTTCAGTTTTTTCACCGTTGAATTTCCAGCTCATACGAGACTCTGGAAGACCGAAACACTCACCTAGACCAGACAGTACTGCTTCACCACTTTGTGAATCAATAACGGCAAACTTCAGAGATGAGCTACCAGAGTTGATTACGAGAACAAACGAATTAGACATGGGGGGATTTATCCTGTTATTGAGCGTTGATGGAAGTCGACTTCCAAGCATTAGTAGTATTATTCAATATTTTTTGAATGTTTCAACTTTCTTTTAAGGATTCGATTGTATCAAAATGATATTTATTGATGATGATCAACATATTATTTAATTCACGATTTGAATTTAATCGATTGCATCCCTTGATTATAGTAGCTTCGCAGACATGTTGCATATTCATCATACAAAAAAGCCGAGCTTACGCTCGGCTTTCAACTATTTTTGAATACTCAACTTTAATTAAGCTTCGTCACGACGGTTGCCGCGTGAGAATGAACGCTCACCACGGTGGCTGCCACGGTGATCGCCACCACGGTTACGGTCAAAACGACGCTCGCCATCACGACCACGGCCACGACCGCCTTCACGGTTACCGTCACGGTTGCCACGGTAGCCACCGCCATCACGGTTGCCATCGCGGTTACCACGGTAGCCGCCACCATCGCGACGACCGCCGTCACGACGACCACGAGGCTCACGGAAGTCGTTGAAATCAACTACTACTGCGCCCGCTTCTTTTTGACGGATACGTAGCTTCTGTAGCTTACCAGCAACATCTGAAGTCATTGCTTTTGGAAGCTGAACGTAAGTTGATTCACGATCTAGCTTGATAGCACCGATAGAACCTTTAGTTAGGCCTAGCTCGTTTGCTAGTGCGCCAACGATGTCTTTAACTTGAACGCTTGCTCGCGACCCACTTGAAGCTGGTATGTATCCCAGTCTTGAGTGTTAAAGTTACGGCCGCCATCACGACCGCCGTCGCGATCGCGGTTTTCACGACGCTCTTTACGACGCTGCTTGTCACGCTCGATAGCAGCAATCATTGGGTCTTCACCAATGTAGAACAGTGGACGTTTACCCTGTTGGCGCTTAAGTAGAATTGCCGCTAGTGTTGCTGCGTCAATTTCTAGAGTTTCTTGTAGCTTCTCAACAAGCTCAGCGAACTTGTCTAGTGACTTGTGCTCAGTTTCTTGAGCTAGCTCTTCACCAAGTTTAACTAGACGAGCTTCTGCAACCTTGTCACGTAGAGGAAGTTGGATTTCTTCCATTGAAGACTTAGTTACGCGCTCGATAGTGCGAAGCATACGGATTTGGTTTGTACGAACTAGAAGGATCGCTTTACCTTTACGTCCAGCACGACCAGTACGGCCGATACGGTGGATGTAAGACTCAACATCGAATGGGATGTCGTAGTTAAATACGTGTGTAATACGTGGAACGTCTAGACCACGTGCAACAACGTCAGTCGCAACTAGGATGTCGATAACACCTTGTTTGATGTGATCAACAGTGCGCTCACGTAGAGACTGAGGAATGTCGCCGTGAAGTGCTGCTGCTTTGAAGCCGCGCGCTGATAGCCAGTCTGCAAGACGCTCAGTGTCTTGACGAGTACGTACGAATACGATTGACGCGTCAGTTTCTTCTGTTTCTAGAAGACGAGACATTGCTTCGTCTTTTTCTACGCCTTTAACAACCCAGAATTGCTGCTCTACTTTATCAACAGTGTGGTTTTTACCAGCAACGTCGATGTACTCTGGTTCACGCAAGAAACGATCAACGATCTTCTTAAGCATAGGAGGCATAGTTGCAGAGAATAGTACGCGCTGTGCAGTTTCTGGAGCGTGCTCCATGATCTCTGTTACGTCGTCAACAAAGCCCATGTTTAGCATTTCATCTGCTTCATCAAGAACAAACGTGTGTACTTCGTCTAGGTGTAGACGGTCACGGTTAATAAGGTCTTGAACACGGCCTGGAGTACCAACAACGATGTGAGCACCAGATTTAAGTGCGCGCATTTGGTCAACGATAGATGCACCACCGTAGATCTCTAGAACTTTAAGACCAGCAACGTTTTTACCAAGGTTCTTAACTTCAGCAGCAACCTGAATCGCAAGTTCGCGAGTTGGTGCAAGAACGATAGCCTGTGGCTTACGTTGACCTAGGTCTAGCTTGTTAAGTAGAGGAAGAGAGAAAGCCGCTGTTTTACCAGTACCGGTTTGAGCTTTACCTAGCGCGTCTTTACCTTCTAGAAGGTGAGGAATAGCTGCAGCCTGGATAGGAGTAGGAGAAACAAAACCCATTCCGTCAAGAGCAGAAAGGATTGCGTCGTTCAGCGCTAAATCGCTAAACTGGATAGTAGAATCTGTCATTGGGATCCCATTCTTAGATTAATAACTAGGTCCCACGAGCTCTACCAATTCCAAACTGATCCAGATTGTCTCTAAAAACAATCGATTAAGAGCTGATTCCATTCAGATGCGGATAAGTAGCAAATCGCATCAAGCCGCTAGGGACGTAAACAAGGAGGCGGATTATTCCCTAAAAGCACAAAAAAAGCCAGAAAAAATTGAAATACATCACAATTTTCTCCTCTCTAGCAAAAATCTGTATAAAGCATAGTCAAATTGACACATTTGTAGTCTACAAACTTGGCTCGTTAGGGTTTGCGTCAATACAATCTCACCTACCCTCTACATCATTGAATCGCCGAATTGCCGCAACTTGTATGTGACGCGATTCCTTTCCAATGATAGAATCCAGCGCAATATTCGCTTCTCTTAAGCAAAGGTTTACAGACACTACATGTTCCAAGACAATCCGTTACTCGCTCAACTTAAGCAGCAAATTCAAGAAAACCTTCCTAAAAAGGAAGGCACTATCAAAGCGACTGAGAAAGGCTTTGGTTTCCTCGAAGTCGACGCAAAGAACAGCTTCTTTATCCCACCTCCATACATGAAGAAATGTATGCACGGTGACAAAGTCGTTGCGATTATTCGTACGGAAAAAGAGCGTGAAGTGGCAGAGCTCAAGAGCTAGTTGAACAAGCCGTTACGCGGTTTATTGGTCGCGTAAAGCTATTTAAAGGCAAACTGAACGTTACTCCAGATCATCCTCAGCTTAAAAAGCTGACGCTAAAGGCGAAAACGACCAAAGGTCTTAAGTCTGATGATTTAAAAGAAGGTGACTGGGTTGTTGCTCAGTTAATCCGCCACCCTCTTAAAGGCGACAACGGTTTCTTTGCAGAAATCACAGAAAAAATTACTGACGCTGACGACAAGATCGCTCCATGGTGGGTAACGTTGGCTCAAAATGATTTGCCGAATACTGAGCCAGAAGGTCTTGAACAGTGGGACATTAAAGATGACGAAGCGCTTGAGCGCGTTGATCTCACTGAGATGCCGTTTGTCACTATCGATGGTGAATCCACCAAAGATATGGACGATGCACTGTACGTTAAGAAGAACGATAACGGCCAATTTGAACTAACCATTGCTATCGCAGACCCAACAGCTTACATCACTCCAGAAGATAATATGGATAAAGTGGCACGCGAGCGTGGCTTTACTATCTATCTTCCAGGTCGCAACATCCCAATGTTGCCACGTGATTTGGCTGATGATCTTTGTTCACTGATTGAAAACGAAGTACGTCCAGCGATTTGCTGCCAAGTTACCGTTGAGGCTGACGGCGTGATTGGCGATGACATTCGCTTCTTCGCAGCCAACATCAAATCACACGCTCGCCTTGCGTATGATCATGTGTCTGACTGGCTAGAAAACGGCAGCAGTGACAAATGGCAGCCTTCTGAAGAGATTGCTACCGTTGTACGTGAGCTAAGTGAATTTGCACAAGCACGTGCAACTTGGCGCGAAACACACGCTGTTGTATTCCCAGACCGTCCAGATTATCGTTTCGAGCTTAGCGAGGATAACGACGTCCTTGCTATCCATGCAGACATGCGTCGCACGGCTAACCGTTTGGTTGAAGAATCGATGATCACCGCAAACATCTGTGCGGGTCGCGCGCTAAGTAAAGCATTTGGCTACGGTGTATTTAATACTCACCTTGGCTTCAAAGCAGACAAACTTAAAGACGTGGTAGAACTCATAAACCAAGATAAAGAAGAAGCGACTTACTCAGCAGAATCTCTATCGACACTTGAAGGTTTCGCAGCACTTCGTCGTGACTTAGGTGCACTGGAATCTAGCTACCTAGATAACCGCATTCGCAAGTATCAAGCATACAGTGAAATCAGTAACCAACCTGATGCTCACTTCGCAATGGGTCTAGACGTTTACGCTACATGGACATCGCCTATTCGTAAATATGGCGACATGGTTAACCACCGCCTTCTTAAGGCACTTATTCTTGGCAATGAGCCAGTGCAAAAGCCAGATGACGAACTAGGCGAAGAACTTGCTATCCACCGCAAGCATCACAAGATTGCTGAGCGTACCGTTGGTGATTGGTTGTATGCTCGTACGCTAGAGAATGAACCTAAAGCAGGTACTGAGTTTACTGCAGAAATTTTCGACATTAACCGTGCAGGCATGCGTGCTCGCCTTCTAGAAAATGGCGCTGGCGTGTTTATTCCAAACCCGCTAATCGTTGCAAATAAAGAGCGAATCGAAAGCAACAATGAAACAGGCACAGTTGCTATCGACAAAGAAGTTGTGTACCGCCTGGGCGACACACTGAAAGTGGTATTGGCAGACGTTAATCAAGAAACGCGCAGCCTTGTTGCTAAGCCTGTTGAAGTGTTTGCTGAAGCGCCTGTCGAAGCTGATGCTGCCGCTGAAGAAGCGCAGAAGTAGTTTCTTAAGCACAGTTGCTAAAACGTAAAAATGGGAGCCTAAAACTCCCATTTTTATATCGATTCGACTAACTGTAATCACCTTATCACCAAAAGTATGCTTTCGGATCTTTCTCAATTTCACGCATTACAGCCGTTAAATCAGAGCTCTTTCCAAGAAACGGATAAGGAATCCACGCTTCACCATCTTGCTCGTCGGGCACATAAACCAGCCATTGATTGTCATTGGCATCCAGTTCAACTTTGGCCACTGCACTGGTGTAACTGGAAGACTTTGAGTCGAGTAAATAGTGCGCTTTAGAGAACAGCACGCCATGTTCAAGCATTTCAAACAGGGACTTCCCAAGCTCCACGGGCATACTGCGGTTTCGGTTACTACAAACAATTTCTGCGCATCGCTCTAGGCGGCACTGCGACATTTGAATTAACGTCATACACCCTTCCTCTCGATAGATACCTTTAATATAACTGCTTTTTGACGAGTTTGTTAGCGTTGCAGACACCAATTAGATGCAATTGAGAGCTAAGACCAAAGCAGGCAAAGTCAATTCACAAAAGTGTCACACTAACGAAATATGATGTGGCAAATTCTTACTTTATTTGGAGTTATCTATGCTTCGCATCGCGCTAGCCACCCTACTCTCTATTACCAGCATTGCTCATGTTCAAGCAGAAGAAGTCAACGTATCCGGTTCGACCTCTGTCGCTCGTGTGATGGATGTATTAGCAGAGCAATACAACAACAAAAATTCAGATACATTCGTTGCAGTGCAAGGGATTGGCTCTACTGCGGGCATTACTTTGTTGGAAAAAGGCGCCACTGATATCGGTATGAGCAGTCGCTTCCTAACCGTACAAGAAAACAACGAGTCACTTGAGGTATTCCCAATTGCTTATGATGGCTTAGCAGTGGTAGTCAATTTGGCTAACCCTGTGCAAAACGTCACCCGAGAGCAACTGTTTGATATCTACAAAGGCAAAATCACCAACTGGAAACAGATTGGTGGTCCTGATCAGAAAATCGCCGTCGTCACTCGAGAAGCCTCTTCGGGTACTCGCGCAAGCTTTGAAAGCCTGCTTGGCTTAACACGCGTAATTAACGACAGAACGGTTTCAGACATCAATCCTACTAACCTGGTCGTAAACAGCAACAGCATGGTAAAAACCATCGTCAACCACAACCCGCATGCGATTGGTTTTATCTCAGAAGGTTCAGTTGATCGCTCGATAAAGGCGATTACATTCGAAGGCGTCGAAGCTAACACTAAGAATATCTCAGAAGGTAAGTACAAACTGGCTCGCCCATTCTTACTGCTTCATAAGAAAGACGACATTGACGACGATGCAGACAAATTCATTGACTATGTCCTTTCTAAAGAAGGCCAGTTGCTGATTGAAGAGTATGGTTATACGCCAGTGAAGTAACTGATTTAATTGCTTCTTTATGGAGAGCATTGCTCTCCTTTTTTATTCATTAGATTGTGACAAAATCTTTGCTTTCATTGATAGTACTTTTCGATATGCAAGAACTGCTGTTAAGGTGTATTAAATACCACCCTATCAGCGCATACAGGAGCATTCAATGATAGTAACAACAACTCAAACTGTTGAAGGCAAAAGAATTGTCAGCTACAAAGGCGTCATAGCCGGCGAAGCTATACTCGGAGCCAATGTGTTTAAAGATATGTTTGCAGGACTGCGTGACATTGTTGGTGGCCGCTCTGGTACTTATGAGCGTGAACTTCAACGAGCTCGCGAAATTGCGTTAAAAGAGCTTGAACAAAAAGCCAGTGATATTGGAGCAAACGCGGTTGTAGGTGTGGACTTAGATTATGAAGTACTGGGCAGTGGTAATGGAATGCTAATGGTATCTGCTAGTGGCACTGCTGTTGTAGTGGATTAACTGTCCCAGACTATGAGGGGATAAATATTCCCCTCTCTATTTGTGTAAGTTACCTAGTTGCATACATCACATAATGGAGAGAAAACCCCGTCAACTTCACAATATTCAATGAGAAATCTTTTCGACATCCCAGCCATTTATACCCAAACAAAGCGTGACTCCATAACAACAATGATTACAAAAGTCGTAAATAAATTACAAAAATAATCCTACGCAGTGTGATTCGCTGTTAATTAATCCAAAAGTACTCCCACTACCTCCTCCCCTGCAACCATCCCAAAACGATGAGTTTATAGCAAGCGGGTGCATATTATTGTCAGGCAAAACTGGCCTTTTTAAAACAAATAATATGGAAATTAATATCGTGACTCTAAGACAATCTGCGTTTAAGTTATCGCCTCTTTCAAAGGTTCTTATCCCCTTGTTAAGCAGTCGAAAAATAAAATTATATCTAATTAAAACAACCACTTAAAAGAATGCACTTATAATCATATAGCAAATATGTAGCAATTAAAATGTGCCATATAGGACACCTACAGTTGGTTATGAAGTGCATTCTAGATTAGCTACGCTGAACTAAGCCAACGATTTAGCTAGATCCTTGATGAAAAAAGTAATAACTAATGTCGCAAATCGCTAACAAATGCCTAGGTATATACTCGAAAAATATCAATCAATGTTTATTTAATATTTAGTTCAAAAACACCAACCAACGCTCTGAGCTTTTCCATGCATTCAACATTTACGCAACCATACTTATCATTATACTTTATTAGCGAAACTAGATATGAACGATAACCTTTCAGTTTATTCTGAAGTTGCTCATCAGCATACTTGCAATAAAAATTCCAATTATTACCATACCTATTAATAAATTTTCTACGCTCAAGGGAAAACAAGCTTTCCATTATGACAACAGGACTTTTTTGTTTTTGAAGCAAAGAAGCAAGCTTTTTCAATGGTTTTAGCTTTTTATCCGATAATCTAATACTGCCGACAGGCTTCTCTTTATAAACATGTAAAAAACCTTTCTCTCGTTTTTTATTCTGCACTACGTAGCCATTAAGCGATATAGTATTCTCTGTTGCTCTCCTCTTTCTTTTCTTCAATCTAAGAGAAAGTGTAGATATAAAAATAGATATATCTCTCTCAAATTGATCACAGTGAAGATAATTACTATTGTCGCAAGAAAAAAGCATATCATCTGCATACCGAGAGTAGACAATCCCTTTATCTTCACATAGCTTTTGGATCAAAATATCTACTTTTCTGAATATTATATTAGAAATTACAGGCGAAGATGAGAAACCCATTGGGAGAATTTCCTTACTACGGAAATCCTTGTCAATATGAGTATCACTTACTTTATGAATGACAGACATATACGCAATGTCTAAGGCTGAATATTTATTACCATTTTTTTCATTATTGAAGAACTGAGAGAGTAGTGCCTTAACTTCATATGAAGGAATTGAGTGAAAGAACTTTTTAATATCCAACCGTAAGAAGTAGTATCCACTAATATGAGGCCTAAGAAAATCATAATATGATTTACCCTGAACAAAACCACACGCAGATGAGTTAATTGGAGTTTTTTCCAAAACGAACTTAGTTATTCTATCATTGATTTGCTTGTGTTCAGTTTCCCTTGTAATTTCAAATAAGTTATCGCAACCAATTTGAAACTCTCTGACAGCTGGAGAGAAATTATTTAGGAGATCTTCATTACCTTTAAGTATTGCTTTCCTAAAGAAGTCATCACTAATTTTATTCTTGATCATAGAGCTTCAACCCGATACAAAAGAACACCATTACACCGTAGGTGTGCACTTCGACACATACTAATCACAGTGACCAGATTAGTAGTCATTAGGACTATGCCCAAAGAAGAGAGAAGTTGAACTCTCTCTAACAAAGAGCGGGAGAGGCAAGCTCTCAGATAATTGTCGAAACTCATATCTCCCTCTACTATCGGTTGAAGCATACGAATGATATCATAAAACTCGGGAAAATGAACCTTGAAAACTGTCCCAAACGATTGATTTTTCGAAGAAGACTCATTCTCAACATATTCAACGGCATAATTCAAGAAGCTTGTTGTCCATCCGTCAGTTTTGTCAAGGAACTTATTGCGTACAGTATTCTCTTCCAATAATCTCATCAGCATTTTTGCATGTCTAGAAGTATACCTTAATTTACCAGCCACCTTTCTTCCATTATCCAACGTCTGCTTATAAGCTTCGACATTGAAGTGACTATAGTCTGTTAGCGCCATAGATTTTCCGTTGAAAATGACTCGAAGATAATCAATAAGCATATCTTCAGTCAAATACTTACTCCGTTCGATACGCTGCAATATCGAATCAAAGTCAGAACTATACTTATTCTTCAACCATCCATATAGAATCTCTGAACTATGTCTTTGAATTAAACACCCTTCTAGAGTAGTTCTATTTAGATATACATTTTTCTCTAGCAATCTGATTTTTACAGCATGAAATATTGACTCAAAATCTGACTCCTCAAGAAAGCATTGTTTTGTATTATCTACCTTTACCGTTTTATTCATTGTGGACAACAAAAACTCTATATTTTCTCGCTTAAGCTTATACTTTTTACTAAAACCCATCTTATACTTGTTAAGCTCAAGTTTTAACGTGTCTGGTTTGAAATCAAAATAGTCACCGTTCTTACCAAGCTTTACAGACAAATTCTTAGGCTCACCCTTTATCGTTATTGCTTTATCCGCATCAAACAAAAATAGATATGGGATAGCAGAGTTTGAGTATGATGGATTAACACGCTCTCCTATAACATTGCTACTACATTTATAAACATCTACATTTTTTAAATGGGGGAAATGCTCGATCATCCTCATGTTACCGAACGCTTCCAACTCACTCTCACCCTCTACAAACAATATAAAATCGCTAAAGAAAAGTCTTGCCTCATTGTCACTAAAAATATTAATAAAACTTTCATTATCATAAGTGGAATTTAGTATGCTAATTGTAGTTTCACCATCAGATTTTTTTGAAAGCTGTAGACACGCTGTTTCTGTCTAAATTTTTTAATTATCTCTTTTACAATGTTAGGTGAATGGGTTGTTATAAATACTTTAGGTCTAGTAACCCTATCATCCTTGCGCTCATTATAATTAAAGCTAGTATATATATCTTGCACTAGAACTTCGTTCATTTTAGGGTGCAACCCTAATTCGGGCTCATCAATAAAAACAAAAGGTGTTATATACTCTCTTCGTGAAATAGTGATTAGTATCTTAAGAAAAGTTTTGATGAAGTGAAATGAGTTTGTCCCATCTGAGTGAAATTTAAGGTCACTTTCATCTATCTCAAAGCGATAACCTCTTAATCCAGCCTTAATATAGCTCAATATCTTTTCCTTCTGCGAGCTAGGCTTAGTAGACATAGTCTTATTTAAGTCTGAAATATACTTTTTATATGAATTTTCACCACTTGAATTAATTGACTTATCAAAAAAATCAATTACAGCTTGATCTTCAATCTTCGATAAATTGAAAGACTTCAACCTTGATACAAGATCCCATAGACTATCCCATTCATGTAAATCCATATGTCGGGGTTCAATATGGAAAAATGGGAACAAATAAAGAATAAGGTTTAGAGTTTGCTTATCTTTGGTTGACCACCTAACTCTACCATCATTGTAAATATTCAACGTTAAAGTATAGCTAGTGTAATCATTATTATACCGTGTTAACGTAAATATACTACGTTTATGGAGGGGCACTAGCTTTCTAACAATAAAGTCAAAGTACTTATTCTCTGGTTGATTCCTTGCTATTCTATATATTCTCGTCATATCATAAGTTATTGATATGGAGCCTTTGTACGAATAATTTGAGTTTAACTTAGGAGGTAGTTCTTCTTTACCTTCAAGTTTATTATAAAAGAACTTTATAACTTTTAGTAAATTAGATTTACCAACATTATTTCGACCAACAATGCAGTTTAAGTCGTTTAAGCCATCTACACTTAATTCATCGAATGATAACAAGTTGGTGATCTTTATAGCCTGTACTGTCATAATATCATCTTGGTTTTTTTCTCATCATATCAGATAGTTATATGGATTTCCACTTCGCTTTCATTTCTCGATAAGCGAGCTGAATCAAAACATAAACAAGCGCCCTTTATTAATGTTGTTTTAGTTTCGACACCTTAAGTAACCAATACATTAGCAAAGCATGTTACATGATCTTTGTTGTTAACCTGCATACAGTTACTACGATTTAAAAATCAGGAAAACGAACATCTCTTAGTGCGTTGTAGCTTTAAGTCACATGGGGTATTCTCATTTGAACAAGCATGAAACTAACAAGTCAAAGAGGATTTAATAAAGGTGACTGACCAAATGTAACGCCAGATCTAGCTTTACTTTCTAACCTGTAAGCTTCTTCACTCGATTCAACGACAATATACTGAAACTCAAGATTCTTGCTGATGTATTCCTTGGTCAAGGTATCAAGCTTGATTTCTCCGGTCGCAAAGCGCGGGAGGTCAGACTGCTTTAGATTAGGTATCACCAAACGATTGGCAACGTACACGCAAAACTGGTCACCGCTTAATCGACCTGAAGCGTGACTTTTGATGCGTGTGATCAAACCGAACTTTGATTTATGAAGATTCTTTTCTATCTGTCTTCCAGACATACCACAGTATATTAGTTTCTCGTCATGCCAAATAGCGTAGACGCCAGCAGCAACTAGAGGGATTCCAGCAGTCGCCCAGCTTGATAACCTATACTTTTTCGAGAACATCAAAGCCTCCACTCGAGATTATGCAATGTTAGTTTCTACATATGTAGCTTCAAACGGGGCTGGGGCTAGAACGACAGCACTCAAGCTGTTTTTCTCTAAGCTAATCCACTTTACGCAGAATTGCGTTTAACCACTTTTCAGCTCGAGCAGGCCTAGCATCCTTCGTTACCCATGTCTCAACAATCTCAACATCCCGTTGAGCGGCTATCAACGTTTGCAAGCCATTTTCATCTAAATCAGTAAACGTGCGTCCATCTTTGATTCGCTCGGAATCACCATATTTAAAAGATAAATACCAAATCCCATGAGATTTTAAAGAACGAGATAGCTTTGCGACGACTTCTGGCAATTCAGATAGTGATACGTGAAGCAAAGAGGCGCATGACCATATCGCATCATATTTGTTGAATGCATCTATTTGTTGAAAAGTAAGATGTCGAACATTCAGTCCAGAATAGGCGCTTGCATGCTCTACCATAGCCTTTGAAGCATCAATAGCTTCGACTCGGTAACCCATATCCATAAAAGCCTTGGAATCACGCCCTGATCCGCACCCTGCATCCAAGATAAGTGCATTTTTTCTAAGCTTGAGAATAAATGGATTGTACAAGCTCTGCATGTCGACATTTAGTGTGCCTTGAACGAAAGAGTCAGCGTTCTCATTGTAAAAATCGATACTCATCAGAAAGTCATAATCCCTCGAGGTTCAGGCTGCCATTCATGAATGAGAATATTTTTAGCCATTGTGTATTGTTGCTGTAGAAAATTACGCCGTGTAGTTTCATTTTTGCCAGTCTGTTGAATCAGTGTTTCTCTTAAGGGTAAGTGACTGCTGATAAAGTATTCATTCCTCTTGTGAAGTCGGTAAAGAAGCTCAATCGTGGGAACTTTTGCGAACTTTCCATTTTCACCACGATTGCATTCTGTACAGGAAAGGACTAGATTCCACACTCCGTTGACATTCTGAACAGTGTCTTTTGCTTTCCATGGAAAAAAATGATCAACATCTGCTAGGTTTTTAGCAGCCTTGTCGATACTAACTTCATCATAACAGTAAAAACATTTGCCCTTTTGGTAACCGTTCAAACTATCTCTACAACTAGTGATATCCACTCTACGCTCTTTGCCTATGGTGAATAATGTCTTCAGTTCAGAGTCATATTCAACTGATATTAAGTTACGTGACACTCCCATCCGCCATCCCTGCTCAACAAGCTTCCATCGAGCTTCTGTTTCATGTTGGAAACTATTAAATTGAGGACTTTCTGTTAATCGATAGAAATTATCTGTTAAACGAATACCTTTACTCGATCGACGTTCATCTACAAAAAAACGGTTGTCGATTTCCCCACCATTAACGTTATGGAATGCGTCTATGACATTATTAAACCCAAGCTTCATAGTGGTTTGAATTAGCCTGTCTTTATCCACATCATTTCTATTGTAAGCAGCGCACGCTTCAATAAATTTACTAGACTTGGATGTAATTTGCTTAGGGGATTGCTTAAGATGCTCGCAAAGGTGACGACTGAATGGGTCAGCGAGCTGCTCCAGCGTTATTAAGTCATTTGGCTTGGTATGTAATTCGAGTAAAGAATGTGCCAAAGCAAATTTATATGATGCTACATTCTTACCAAACAGTATGATTGAGCGCCAATAGTTCTCATTGCTTGGATCGACTTGATAAAATTCCATGAAATGCTCACCCCTGATGGTCAAAACTTTGGAATACTGCCTGCTACAGCTTTAAACTGGTATTGAGAGCCACCTAGCATAGCTAAACTACAGCGTTAATTCGATGGTTTTGATCTCCTCAAGTGTTCTACAAAACCTAGAGGCTATGCACAGTTTGTCCTCTCAATAGAACAACAGACCTTTACTTGTTCAATAGCTTGATACCTTTTTGCGTGAGCATATACCAAACAAACTGTCCGTCCCCAGGATAATCGCCACCCTTCCGCAAAAATGCAACTTTAAGTAACTTTTTACACGTCAATGAGGCCATTTCATCAGAAACGTATATGGTTGAGTCGTGTTTAAACGGCGTTTGAACATAAGCACCTTTACCTGTACCGCAAACAAACAGAATCATAAATGGATAGCTGTCATCCCCTTTGGCCAGTAAAAGAATTTCGCGCTCTTTATCAGAAAGCTTTATCGGCAACCATCCCTTCACAATCGGAATTGCAGCGATTACAGCCGCTACCATTGCGATAATGGTTACTACATCAATTGCACTAAACATCTATAAAAACCATTTATTCCCTAAATGTAACCGCTTCCAGTAGATCAAGATATTATCCAACTACTCTAATGAACAAAAGGTTACTACACCCTCACAAAATAAACACGTAAAGATCAACCTACAATCTATTCGATTTAACAAGAGGACTAACTTAGCTTTTAGTACCTGCACATTGTGAAGAAAATTAGTCCATATTAAGCTAGCACCGCGCAAAAACTGCTACCAAATATGTTATTTAAAATGTGAACAATGTGATACGAGGTTTTTATGAAATGGTCACGGGGTATTCCTCTCCTATTGCTGGCTCTAACTACTCAAGCACAATCCGAATCAACAGAGAACTCCGACTCATTAGGTCTAAGTTTGAGCGTTCCCTCTGCTTGTCCTTTTACAGAAAGTACTCTTTTGGAAAGAGTTGAAGGAGAGTACTATCGCTCTCGACTAACACCTGATTATGAACAAAATAATGGGTTCCATATTGGCGTACGGTGTGTGAAGTTAAGTAATACTAACGGTCGTCACACTGGCTACGCAGTGAGCTATGAAATTCAGCTAGGTATTCATGATCCCAGCAATGATATGACACTTCTTCTCTCTGAACCAAACTTTGGCAGTATGCTTGCGGGAGGCAAAGGAGAGGATGCACGACAGTTTTTTCTGAACGCTATTCGAGATGATGTTTCTTCTGCAATCACCTTCTACTACAAGAATTTCAAGTAAGTGAACCCGCAAAATAATTGATAACTTGTCTTTGTAATGGTTAGTTCATGACCTTCACTAACCATTACTGTCAAAAACTATTGAATCGACCAGCTTAGACTTTGGTTAGTTCTTGATAAATCTACACTTTGGAAAAGCTGAGCAACCTAGGAACTTTCTCCCTGCATTCGCACCACTTCGCGCCTCCCTTTCAACTAGCGCAGAGCCACACTTCGGACAAGCAGTTTTAGAGTTGTGTCGAGTACGTAGAGCTTTGACATGCTGTCGGTTAGTCGTAGTGCAATTTTGACTATGTTGATATAGCTTTGTGTTTAACTCGCCTAACTCGCTTTCAGATAGCACGATACTTTTAAAGCTCTTGATATATCGCCCCAATCCGCTCCGTAACACATTTGCTGGCAGTTCGGTTTTTAGTTTGCAGTCTCCGCTAAAGTAAACCACTGTATTGATTAACGACTCATCAATATCGAAATGAGCAGCTAGTGCTTTCTTTTGACGGTAGGTTTGTCTTAGTGGGTTCTGAAAACGGTTCTTTTTCCCGTATACAGATTGCGTCCATTGAGCCGCTCTTTCATCACCAAAAATCCAGCCTTTGAAGTTTTTTGTTTCAACAATAAAAACTCCAAAAGGAGATATCAATAAATGGTCTATTTGTGCTGTTCCATTGAAGGTCGGAATGTACACATCGTGATATCGTTGATAAGTATCGCTGTTAAGAGTCACCCACATATTAACGACTGTTTTTTCTCACCAAACCAACCTCGAACCACGTTGAACATACTTTCTCCATTATTAATAACAGTCCGCACCAATGCTTTTAAACTAGGCGTTAGCTTGGTGACACTCATATAAAAAAAGAGTATCAACTGTTGGCAAAGTTAGTGTTAACACATCGTCAATCTAAGATGACTCTGGGTATACAATCAAAAATACACTTATTCACAGAACTCCAAGTTAAAAAGCAGGACGCACCAAAGACTCAATACGCCACTCAAAGACGCGCGTTATCAGTTCGCGCCCTTCAATGGCTACCCCTTTGAGCGCTCTCACGAGCTCTGTAGCGCAATATAGCGTCGTTTTGATAACACCTGTCGCCTTGTCTGTCGAAAACTCGTAGTGAGGCTTAAACACCTGTTCTGTACGCTTACTGAACACGCCACCCATAGATTGAGTAAACTGTTTCCAATCCCCCTTATCTGCCGCTTCAACAATCAACTTCGCTCGCTCTGGCAAATCTTGAACCTGTTTCAACCTTCTCAGTTCGCGCCACACAGTGACCGAGCAGCCGCCTAACTGTTGAAACTGGCGGATACCCCAACATGACGCCCACGCATCAACGCGCGCCGCCGCATCTAGTGGACATTCGCCGTAGATCCCTTCTTCAAGGTCGCCACCGTCAATGTTCTTTGAAATGTACTTCGCAATGTAACCTGTCGCACTGCCCTTGGATGGGTCAATCTTCACCTCAGTAAAACGATGTTCACTTGCGCCCTTTTCGTCACCATCTTCACGCATGGCATAGTCACGCATCACTTCCACCATTTCATCGTAATCTTTCGGGTCAACAAACAGCAATAAGTGCCAATGCGGTGTACCGTCATGTTGTGGCTCTGCTACACGAAAACCATAGAAGCGAATACCTAAACGATTCAGTTAGAACGCATCAATACCCACACTTCGTTTAAGTAGGATTGACCATCTAGCGGGGTGTAACCGTCCCATTTAGGATTGGCGTGACCTGTCTTCGAGTAGCTGCGATGGTACTTTGATGGACAAGTAAAAGTGAGAAACGTTGCTACATGGCCTAGTTCGTTAGCGAGGTCTTCAAATCCCCTCGCCCTAACCATGAGTTCGCCTTTGCGTATCTTGGGGTCTGACACCCCTTTTTGTGAAAGTTCAAGCAGCGAGAAGCTTTGCCCTAGCTCGTTAGTTGCTATGGTGTTTTCCAAATAAGCCATTTGATAAGCGCGTTGATTCTGTCTCGCAATGAGTGTTGGCTGAGAGCAGTACAGGCTCTTTTGCTTATTCACTTGGTTTAAGTGGTGTAGCACCGTTTCGATGTTTCTTCTCAGTACCTTTCTTAGCCCACGCAACCACCAATTCTTATGGCTGTATCGCGCGACTTCACCTTGCACCGAGTATTGACCGCCATACGGCTTCAACCCTTGCCTTTCAACCAATTCACGAAGGTAAGGCAAAGCACGTTCATCATTCATGCAGCCGCGACGACGAGCCAGCATGGTTTCAGCTAGCTCTTTAGCTTTTACTCTCAAGTCTTCTTCAGAGAGATTAAGCTCTATTTTGCTAAGTGGCGTAGACAAGTTTTTGGCAATAGTATTTGTCGTCACTCGAAGGTAAGTATTGCGCTCAAACTTAGTTGGTTGACGTAGGTATCATTGAGCAGTATGCGTTGAATTTCTTCTGAAAACGGAGAAAGCCTTTGATTAACATAGGCTCTATCATCTCGTTCAACGTGCATTAGGTCGATAACGCTCATTGGATAGCTTTCCCCCTTTCAGTTAGAGAAAACACATCCCAGCGAATACCCATCACCAGTTTAGGCTCAAAACTCACTAAGCCTTCTTTTTTCAACTTATGAAGCGTTTTTTGGTGAATCGTGACTGGTAAGCGCGTTTTTGGATACACCGCCCCACGATGGGGGCAGTAGTCCGAACATACTTGAAACTGATGCCCTCCTTTCATCCATTTCAGCAAGGTCATTTGCTCTTGAGTTAGGTTAGGCATGGTTCAGCCCTCCCTCACTCAGATGGTTCCTTTTTACGTGACCTTCTAGCCAAGCATCAAGATCTTCTTTCAAGTAGCGAACGGTGCGACCAATTTTAATAAACGGTGGCGCAACCGTTCGATTCTTGCGATGGCCTTCCATACGTGATTGACGTAGAAACGAACGGCTCATGCCAATATATGCCGCAGTCTCTTGTTCTGTGTATGCGCGTTTCACAACGGTAGCAGTAGTCATGGTGTTATCTCCTTGTGTGTTTGGAGACGCAACCATAACCACCGACTAACGCGAGATGACGGTTTGGATGACGGTTTAGATGACGCTTACTGCACTAATTTGTGAAGCGGGTCGCATAAAGGGGGTATTACCGCTTTAGTTCCTGATTTTTAGTATGTCACGAAGTGGATTGATTTAGGTGCTTTCTAACCTTCAACAAGTTTTTCTTGCGAAACGCTTCATAGCTTAGCTCGCTCTCTCGACTTCCCTTATCCTGCCAAACTAAGTTTTCTCTGTTTATCTCGATGATGTCATGGTCAATATCGAACGTTCGCGTCAACTCTTGTCTGGCATCCTCTCGCATGGTATCCCATACCCCACGCGCATTGAGATCAACGTTACCTTTCAAGATACGACACGCCACTTTCTCGATGGGGTGAGACAAAAATGCTTCAGGTTGAATACTTAGTTTTTCGTCAGCCACTTCGGATTGGGGTAACCCCTTCAGCACTGATTCACCAAACACGCTAACAATGTCATTGATATCAGCTCTAAGCTGCTCTGGGTTGATTATCACCTCTGAGTTATACAGTCGGTGTGCCTTGCTCATGCTGTTACCAAAATTGACGCCTTTTACTTCATCCAATTTTGATTTGGCTTTCTCGTCTAGCTGCTCATAGACCGACGAAAACGTGTTTTCTATGGTTGGTAAACTGTAAAGCTTGATAAAAGCCGCGATTGGAGCAACGGGCATTGTCGGACATTGGGTTGTATATCGGAATTGGCACTTCTTAATGTTATCAAAACGTCTGGTACCGCTTTCCATGATGAAATGCTCTTAGGCTCTAGTATGCCTACTTGCGTAACTTTGTGTGGAGAAAACATGGTTGCCATCGTCTTTGCATCGTCAGGAAACAGACGCACGATGCCTTGGTAATTGAAAACAGCAGACACCACCCACTGCTCTTCAACACGTTGCAACGCGCCAAGCCGTTCCCCATCAAAGTAGGCACACAGTTTCAATCGACCTTCGCTAACAGCATCAAGAAAGTCGCCTTGTGTGAGTTGTGTTTTTTCTGAAATCTCATTAAGCCGCAAAAAACGACGTTTCATAAGCTGCATCAAAGTCCCTTTTCTTTCATCATCAACTCAGGCATTTAATCATCCGAAATGGCTATAAACAACATTGGTCTTCAGTAGATGAACAAAGACATTGGTATAGTCACAGAGAACCGCAATAGAAATGGCACTTTGGCTTGGTAACCGTGAGTTGGCGGTTTCAACCGTTGAACTTAACCGTAGATGCATTGGCTTCAACGGTTACCGCTCGGTTACATGGCTTAGATAGTAAAACCTAACGCTTTTTAACTGGTTTAAAGCGGCTTCTTAACCGTTAAACCTAACCGTTAAAATTGTGCTTCATTCGGTTTACTTGTGCTCATAGAGTACTGGCAACGGTACAACAGATTTTGTCACCTATCTTAACGCTCGTTAACCGGTTAGCTTTAACCGAACTAACCGGCATTGAAGTCGGTTAATCAACGGTTGCATCGAGCTATTTAGCGCTGCCTAGCCTTTAGTGCGTTGGCTTTCGGTTGACTTAACGGTTTCAATAGCGCTTCATTCAACCGATCAAGCTTACTGCCGCCGCTTTTTGCTCTGGCGCTAAATGGGCATACCTAAGTGTCATTTTTAAATCGGCATGACCTAATAGCTCTCGAACTACGTTCAAATCGACCCCTGCCATAACCAACTTACTGGCAAAGTGGTGGCGCAAATCATGGAATCGAAATTCGTCTATCTTCTCCTGCCAGTACTTGCTTCCAAGGATGTTGGAAATACTCTAACGGTTTTCCTAAGTGAATGAGGACATGGTCACTATCTGGGTTTTGGTCATGCCAAGTTTCCAGCATGTTATACAGGGTATCGTTGAGAGGGATGATGCGCTTCTTCTTCGACTTTGCGTTTTCAGAGCGTATCGTTAGATAACGGTTATCCATTGAAACATGCTCCCAGCGTAGTGACAGCATTTCGCTTTTACGCATACCTGTATTGACTGCATGATGATAAGAGGCTCTAGGTAATCAATATAACGCTCCGTTGGCATCACATTGGTTCGGTTGAACTCTTCTTGCCTCAATCGCTCATCACGAAGTCGGATTTGCTCAAACAACGCCGCCTCTTGCTCTTTGGACAAATAGCGAACCAAGGTATTGTCGCCTTTAATGAGCTTCACTTTATCAAGGTTATGGCCTTCAATCAGTTCCCACTCTACCGCGCGATTCATCGCAGCTTTAAAGCGGTTAAACACACTTCTAATGGTTGATGGTGCGCGACCTTGCTTGCTTCGTTCAGTGACCCACTGTTGGACTTCTAAAGCGGTAATGTCTTCGATTGGCTTATTCGCTAGATAGGCAAACCCGTTCTTAATCGAAATGTACGCCTTATGAGCTTGTTTGGGATTAAGGCCAATTAGATAGTCTTTGTAGTGCTCTTCTAGAAATCGTTCTAGCGTTAGGCCTTTTCTCTGCTCTTGCTTTCGGATTTCGTTGCGAGTTACATGAACATCCACCCCACCTGCTACTTGTCCTGCCTTCTCCTTAGCAAGATCGCGTGCTTGTGCTGGCGTTAACGATGACGCAGAGCCCAACAAGAAATTGCGCTGCTTTCCATTGATTCGGTAGTAGAGGTAATACTTAACGACCCCTTTTGGAGAGATTCGGGCATGGAATCCGCTAATCTCGGTATCGTTGAGCCGTCCCTGTTCAACTGTGAGATTCTTGATAGAGGTATTGGTTATCTTCTGCTTCAGTGCCATCGTAACTAATCCTTGTGTAGCGCATATGTAGCAAAAATATTATATACACAAGCATTTCAATGAACAACGAAGAACAAACCAACCAAAAACAAATATATGATATTAAACGTATTTTTGTTTAGTCTTGTTCATTGGCGTTTACTGGGGAATATTGTTGAAACGCATTGTTAAGTAGTGCAATTCTTGTTGGATGTAACAGTGATAACTCAAACATTACAGGCACACCAAGCGTACCAGATGAAGAAACTCCTACTGTTCCGGGTGAAGGCACGCCTTCAGAACCTAATGACCCTACAGAACCTAAGTCAGTGGAATTAACACCGCTGGTAAACGTACCCTCGGATGAAGGTATCCCTGCTGGGAATGAGTTATTTTTGAGCTACATGGAAGCGGCTTCTACAGCAAACTCTTTCGCTGCAATGAACAATGATATTTGGTTACTTAGATGTGCAGACAACTCAACAATATCTCCTAGTATCTCTGACAACTTTGGTCCAATGTGGACACTATCGGATTCACTTGTCGCGTCTTGCGGCGTCCTGACCATTGTTAAAAACGGCAATGACATATTCTCTGGCATATCTGTCGAGGCTAGTGACCTCGGAAAAGGCTTTTACATAGATACCACAGGTGAAAAAACAGAGGGTACTCGTCAGGATGCACTTATGGCGAGTAAAGGCCTTCCTCAAGATGGTACCAATATTACGTTGCCCGTAATTGAGGCACCGGGAGAACTACCTTCCCCACCAGCAGGGAGCATCGCACTACAGCTTTATGATCCGATGGGTGACTATGCTCCATACGATGATTTTAGCTTGCACCTTTGGGGGACGATAGATAATCCAGAAGCGGGTTGTAGTGGTCTTGTTAGTGCCAATGGGAGTTGGACTGATCAGTCAGTTACCCCAGATGAAATCGATAAATTCGGCCCAGTATGGTACTTGCCTGTGGAAAGCACCGAAAATGACTGTTTTAACGTTATTTTTAGGAACGGTAATAACGATAAACTTATTGAAGAAAATATAAAGATAGATATAGCAAGTACTGGCGAAACTAACTCCGTCACATTTATGCCAGGCTCCAATACCCAATACTCTTCAAGGGAGCAAGCTTTCGAACTCGCCGGTCCCTCATCAGGTTTTAATATTGATACTATTGGTGCAATCTTGCTTGATGATAAGACATTAGTTTGGCAAGGTGGGAAAAATGCTGACATGGTTCAGATCATGTTCAGCAATGATGGTCAGTATAAAATTATCGAGTCAGCAATTGAAGGCCAGAACCAATCGACAGTCTCTGGAATATCCATTGTTCTATCAAGCGCACAACTCAGCCCAGAACAACAAGAGAAATACCCACACCTAGCTTCATACCCTGCCTTCTCTATCCCTTCACTTCCCAATGGAATGGAGTTAAGCAAGTTGGTTAAACGCAGCCTTATAGCGATCTCAAGTGACAGCGATATGACGATGCGAAGCGCTACCGGTATACAGACAGCTGGTGCGCTCGATGCTATTTTCGCAGAGGAAGCCACACAGCTAGATTACGGTCCTCTTTACGAGAATGGTGAAGTGACTCTCAGATTGTGGGCTCCTACCGCTTCTGGTGTCAACCTAGTGATCTACAACAGCAACAAAGAAGTTGTCTCTACGCAGCCAATGCTGGAACATGTTGAAAGTGGTAGCTGGAGCGTCAACCTACCGAGTGAAAGTATCGATGGAAAGTACTATCGTTATGAAATGTCTATCTATCAACCTAGACAGCAAAAAGCCTACAAGTTTGAAGTTACAGATCCATATTCGGTCAGTTTGTCGACCAATTCAGAGTATAGTCAGGCTGTAGATTTAGAATCAGATGACTTAAAGCCAAGTGGCTGGGATAGTGTTGAAGCACCACACTCTCAACTAGGTGATGAACTAGCAAATATGGTTATTTACGAATCCCACGTTCGAGATTTTAGTGCACGCGATGCGAGCACTCAGAACAAAGGAAAATATCTTGCATTCACTGAGCAAGGGACATCACCTGTTGATCATTTAAAAGAACTACGTGAAGCTGGAATGACCCATCTTCACTTGATGCCAGTATTTGATATTGCCACGATCAACGAAGATCCAAATAAAGTCGCAGATATTGACCAGCCATTTAGTCGCTTGTGTGAACTAAACCCTAGCGTTCAGCAATCTCAGTTTGCACCATACTGTGCAAGTGGCGGTACGATCGCAGAAGCATTCGAAGAACTCTCACAAAACGACAGTAAAGAGGATGCTAAGGTAGAAGCGCTCAATGAATATGTTCGTGGTGTTGATAGTTACAACTGGGGCTATGACCCATTCCACTACACAGTTCCGGAAGGTTCCTACGCAACTGATGCGGAAGGTTCACAGCGTATTTTAGAGTTCCGAGAAATGGTTAAGTCGGTTAAACAAGATATCGGAATGAATGTTGTCGTTGATGTCGTATACAACCACACCAATGCCTCTGGCCTAACAAGCAAAAAATCTGTTC
The DNA here is from genome assembly GCA_000755425.1 of Vibrio maritimus. GTDB lineage: Bacteria > Pseudomonadota > Gammaproteobacteria > Enterobacterales > Vibrionaceae > Vibrio > Vibrio maritimus_A. The sequence goes on along the minus strand of BBMT01000003.1, from coordinate 301,265 downwards.
TCGATAAAATTGTTCCACTCTACTATCACAGATTGGTTGCCGATACGGGTGCAGTGGAAACCTCAACATGTTGCGATAATACAGCGCCAGAACACGCTATGTTTGCAAAACTCATCGACGACTCTATTAGCACCTGGACCGAGCAGTACAAGATAGATGCATTCCGATGGGATCTAATGGGACACCACCCTCTTGCTCAAATGAAGGGAACATTAGATGCAGCTAGGGAGATCAATCCAGAGGTTTACTTCTACGGCGAAGGCTGGAACTTCGGCGAAGTGCAAGATGATAAACGCTTTGTTCAAGCAACTCAAAAACACCTAGGAGGAACCGGCATTGGTTCGTTCTCCGACCGTTTACGTGACGCCGTAAGAGGAGGAAGCCCGTTCGAGAGCGGTGATGATATTCGTAAAGCACAAGGTTTTGCAACTGGAGCATATGTAGCCCCAAATGAGCTTGTGGACGTTACTTTAGATGAAAACGACGACGGTGTTTCAGATGAGCTCGCTCGTGCGCTTCATCAATCCGATTTAATACGTCTGGGTATGGCTGGCAACTTAAAATCATTTGAACTTGTAGACTTTGAGGGTAATACACAGAGCGGAGCCACGCTTGATTACAACGGACAATCTGCTGGCTATGCAGAGCAACCTTGGGAAGTACAAAACTATGTGTCTAAGCACGATAACCAAACGTTCTGGGACATTAACATGTACAAAGTTGGCCACAACATTACAACCGATGAACGCGTGAGAATGCAAGCCGTCGGCATGGCAACTGTATTGCTTGGCCAGGCGATGCCGTTTAAGCATATGGGCGGCGAATTACTTCGCTCCAAGTCGATGCAACGTGACTCGTACGATTACGGGGACTGGTATAACCTAGTTGACTTTACTCGCGAGGACAATAACTGGAATAAAGGGCTTCCAGCCAAAGATAAAGACCAAGCGAACTTTGAGCTTATTGAGAAAGTGACAACCACGAATGCTCAACCTAGCGCCAGCCATATTGAGCAAATGTTTGAGTTCTACAAAGAGCTGTTAAGCGTGCGAAAATCGACCCCATTACTAACGTTGCCGAACGCGGATGAAATCGTATCTCGTGTTGACTTCAGAAATACGGGGCCACTCCAGCAAGCGGGGCTCATCGTGATGACCGTTGACAATGGTTCAACCCAAGCAACGGATATCGATAGTCGTTACAATTCAGCGGTTGTGGTCATCAATGCAACACCTGAAACGCAAAAAGCATCTAGATTTTTAGATGGAAACGGAGACCCGATTGCGCTTGGTAGCTTCGAACTCATTGCTAGCCATGTAAGCTCCAACTCTATCGCGCAGGGCGCTGTGTATAGTAATAACGAGTTCTCTGTCCCTGCATGGTCCGCGGCAGTGTTTGTCGAACCAAGGGAGCAAGCTCGTGGTATAGGTTTACCGGTTTCTTCTAAAGAAGATGTTCCGCCGTTTGGAGCAAACCAAGAGGTCTACATCGCAGGTGATTTCAATGGATGGACAGTAGACGGAACCTTAGCACCCTACTAAGGCGACGGAATTTATAGTCAAGTAGTTGGTGCGAGTAACAGCTCCGGTTTCAAGTTTACTCTTGGCGACTGGGATAACAGTTTCGGCTGCGGTGGAGAGAATTGTACGACTGACGATACCAAGTTTGGTATGTATCGATTAGAGATGGATGCTAATGACACTAGCAACCCCACCGTTACCCGTGAGCTAGTCGAAAACTATACTGGGGTGACTTGGTACATGCCCGGTTCTGTATTAGGTTGGGCGCATACTGAAACTCAAGAGATGACGAAAGAGTCTGATGCTGTTTGGTTTGCACCATTGGGAGGCTTGACTGCCAATAGTCCAGTAGAGTTCAAATTCACTGGCGGCGGTTGGAATGATGACCAGCATGTTCACGGTATCGGAGATGTTACGACTGATGATAACCGTTTTGGTGAGAACAACGGTAACATCGAGTTCACACCTGCTGAAGATGGGACGTACAAAATCTCATTCAACATACTCACCAAACAGGTATCTGCTGAAAAGCAATAATCCTGCTTAACTAAGTCAACTACGCTCTCAATAAAGAGGGCGTTTTTTGTCCAGACTTTTGCATAATGTTCTAAAGACAAAACGCAAAACACCAGCACAATGCTGGTGTTTTGCGTTCAATATGGAGGCGCCTCCCGGAGTCGAACCGAGGTCCACGGATTTGCAATCCGCTGCATAGCCACTCTGCCAAGCGCCTTTATTTTGTGTGCTAAGTAGGTACTCAGCTCTGTAGAGATGGTGCCCCGGGCCGGACTTGAACCGGCACAACGCGAACGTCGAGGGATTTTAAATCCCTTGTGTCTACCAATTCCACCACCAGGGCACGCAATATATTGCGATGGGCAAACACCATCTGTAGTTATTGCTGTTGCAATAACCTTTAATTTGGAGCGACTCGACGATTGGGGTACGAGGTTCCCTAGCTCTTAACAAAAAAGGCCTGGCCTCAACCTTGGCAAGGTTGCGCTCTACCAACTGAGCTAGTGTCGCATTTAGTCTTTTCAGACTTCGTTTCAGCGGGCTTCCCCGTGAGAACGAGTTGTACTTTAACGGATTGAGATTTCCCGTCAACAGGTATTTTTCACTTTATGAATCAAGTGATTAAATAGCGAACTTTACGGTATGAAGCACGAACAATTCGTCGATATTTACAGCAAACTATAGGTTTGCTATCTTGCGATCAAGCTGATGTTTCTCGTCCGTGATTATTTTTTCTAGCACTTCGACACGCTCTGAAAGCCTGTCCACTTTCTCTAATAACTCACTATTTTCACATTTCCTATCCGCCGAAGAGTTATGGAGCTCAATCGCGCGCATTTTCTCTCGATGACAGTAAAAAGAGCGTAACAATCCGCGGCCAAAAATGGCGCTGAAAATAATCAGCACTATCAACACTTCTGCCATAAGCGGCTACTCTCAATCTCTCAGTACTGAACTTATCTATTTGTGTTTCGTAACACGTTAGGTGACGAGGACAATGTATGAAAAACATCAACATAGTTTGGTTTAAAAGGGATTTGCGTTTAACTGACCACCAGCCAATGAATCTAGCGTTAGCAGACAACACACCCACTCTTCTACTCTATTTATTTGAACCTGAGTTGCTCAGCGATGATCACTACGATGAGCGGCATTGGCGCTTCGTGTGGCAATCGATCAATGACATGAATCAGACTCTGTTAAACAGCAATACCAAACTGGTGGTTTTGTTCAAATCGGCCTTGGATGCTTTCCGCGAGCTCAACAAACGATTCAGAATCAATAGCGTTTATTCCTACCAAGAAGTTGGCCTTGAGGTAACGTTTGCAAGAGATAGAGCATTAGCTGCATGGTTCAAGAATGCGCATATCCATTGGCATGAGAGTCCCTATGGAGCAGTTGTTAGAGGTGCCATCGATAGAGCCAATTGGGATGCACATTGGAAAACGGTAATGAGAGAGCCAATCGAATCTCCAGACATTGAACACGGTTCACTCATTCCTTTAGAGCTCGTAGACTTCGATGAGGAAGATCTTACACCCGCATCTTGGAAATCCAGGAAAAAGGGAATACAAACAGGAGGTTCAACGCTAGCATGGCAAACACTGGAGAGCTTCTTTCAAGATCGAGGTCGTCACTATTACTATCAGATATCCAAACCTTTAGAGAGTCGAAGCGCCTGCACGCGACTCTCCCCTATCTTGCATGGGGAAACATCTCGTTGAGAGAAGTCTATCAGGCACTCCTTTCTCACTGGAACGTGAAGGGATTTAGACGCAGCTTGATCGCCCTTTCTTCACGCCTGCACTGGCATTGTCACTTTATCCAGAAGTTTGAGTCAGAAGCAGAGATGGAGTTTCGCCCAGTAAACCGAGCGTATGAGCATCTAAAATACGATAACGATCCAACAAAACTGGATGCATGGAAAAGAGGCAACACCGGTTACCCGCTGGTTGATGCCTGCATGCGTTGTCTGAATGCCACGGGTTACATTAATTTTCGAATGCGCGCCATGTTGGTGAGCTTTTTAACCCATCATTTAAATATCCATTGGGAACACGGCGTGAAGCATTTAGCACGGCTATTTTTGGACTTTGAACCCGGTATCCACTACCCACAATTCCAAATGCAAGCTGGCGTAACGGGTACCAATACCATTCGAATCTACAATCCAACCAAACAAGCGATTGAACATGACCCCGATGGATACTTCATACACCTTTGGATACCGGAGTTGGCATCTGTGCCCCCTCCGCTACTCTTTGAACCATGGAAACTCACCGGCCTCGAAGCACAAATGTATCAACTGCCAGAAGACAGTCCTTACCTCAATCCAGTAATAGACCTAGACGAATCGAGCAAATCAGCGCGTGAGAGACTTTGGGGCTTTAAGCGACGTTTGGATGTAAAACAGGAATCTAAACGAATACTCGCTAGGCACGTCCGACCCGATTAATTTTTTATTGGGAGTCAGAAACGACGAAGCCCCGACATAATGTCGGGGCTTCTGAATAATGGAGGCGCCTCCCGGAGTCGAACCGAGGTCCACGGATTTGCAATCCGCTGCATAGCCACTCTGCCAAGGCGCCTTTCTTTTCAACACGTTAGAGAAGCTCTCTCGCCGTGTTCGAGGCATACTTTACGGATATGAGAAAATTAGTCAAACAAAAACTCGAAAAAAATGTTTGTTCGCTGACTTTAGCACCAATATGGTGGACTTTTCAGCGAAAGCCTCAAACCGCCATTAATCAAACGTCTACCACGCCTTCATTAAACGTCCAACCAAAGTTGGATGATACGACCAACAGTGGTCAAACATACTCATCAGCGACGGGTTGCCATACTTTGACAGGTTGATTGCGTGAAAGCGGTTCTTGCGCGATTTAAGATCCTCGACTTTTCCAACAAGCTCTTCTGACTGCTCTGGCGCAATGAAATCCGAAATTACGACCATGTCGGCATTTCTATAGGTATCGGATTGCATTAAATCGATGGATTTTTCTAATACGGGTTCAAGATCGGTGCCCCCATGGAAAGAGTAACTGAGAAAGTCTGCCGCCTCACGAAGACCGTCTTGTTTGGTAAGTTCATAAGTGATGTGTGTGGTTGAGAATAAAATCACATAGCACTCCCGCTCTTCTGCCAAGCGATTTGCATTAATGCATAAGCCATGGCTTTTGCGCACTGCTCTGGAAAGCCACTCATTGAGCCTGAAGCGTCAATACAAACGATGAATGGACCTTTCTCAAGCTCGACTTTACTATTGTCGGGTGCAGTAGTGCGAACTTTCTTCAGTGTTCTTGATTTGCCTTGTGTTTTGTAGTTCATCAAACGCTTGTCAGCCAAGTGTTTGTAGAACACAACTTCTAGCTCTGGATAAGCAAGGAACATGGTTTCATTGGGAAGCAATTTGTTTAGATCGTCTGATTCGTGAATACCAACAATATCATCGGTCGCTTCATCACTTTGCTCTTCGACCATTTCTACATTGTCTGCCTGCGCTTTGTTTAGCTCAGGATCATCTTGCTCACTCGCCATGCGGCCAAGTTGTTCTGCGATTTGCTTCAATGCGCCATTCTTTTTAAGAAACTCAGCGTGACTGTGCATGGTTTTTAGGTCGGTTTTGGTCAGTTTGGCGGCAGCCATATCCCACAGCCGTCCCATGGTAGCTTCATCGCCCTGCTGAGTGACCGTATCCATATCCTTGATGGTTTCCATCCGTTGATACAAATCGGCCAAGAACTTCTCTTTGCTCGCTTCAAGCTCAGAGACTTCCGCCTGTTTGATGGCATCAGCAAGGCTCTTGTACCAGAGATCACAAAAATAACGTGGGAACATGGGATTGTTGACGGACTTGTTTTTCTCCAGGAGTCTTCTGGCTTGAAGATAAAATGCTGAGTGCCACTCTAACTTTTTGACTACGCTAGGAATACGTTCGAAAAAGGTCGCTTCGTCCCAATGGATCACCTCTTGATACAAGGTGAGCTCTTGTTGAAAGCGTTCAGTTTCACAGACGCGCGTCATGCGTTTTTTCACTGAACCGCGCCATTTGAGCAGATGGTTTTTAACGGAGCTACGCATACCGCGATTTTCACTAACCGCCAGCACTTGTGAGCGCGCCATTAAATCATTCACTGCCGAGTCAATAAGTCCTGACTCGGCAACCATCAACGCGAGGTTTAACCATCTGCTCCCAGCATCACTGCCTCCGTTCGATATATTAACCCTTAAAACTTCCATGGCGTTGTCACGCCTCTTTAAGCAAAAAAGGTTTCTAGTCCCTTAATTCGAGCGACTGCTTTTTCAGCTTCCACGCTGGTCGACTCAAGTGTTTGTGTCACATTTTGAATGCTGACTTCCATTTCCGTTGGAATGTCAGGCTGAATAAAGCCGTGAGGCAGTGCACCATGAAACTTAGAACGCACTGAACGTAAGTGATGCTCAGCGTGTTTAATTTGAACCAGTACTTGTTCAGACTTTGTCACCCACTCTTGCAGCATTGCTTCATCAAGACCGTTTGTTGTGACCAAGGTTGCTAAAACAGAGCGGTTGGCGATGTCTTTAATAACCAAATGACTAGACGCATTTATGTCGAGTCTTAAACGGCAGAGGTGGGTATTTTGGTTAACATAGCCATAGACTTCACTGCCGCCCTCTTTGATCGCTCGGCTGAGCTCATCTTTAGCGATATACACCCAGCGGCTGTCACCTTTTTCACTCTCAGAGACCGACATATTGCTTTGAAGCAACACCAACTTCACCAAGTCAGTGGCGGCACCGACTTTGTATGATTTTGCGTTACTGATGTCATATTGATAGATATCTTTGCGAAGAAGACCAGAGCCTGCTTCCATTGAAAGTGGCATAGCAAACTCAGCTTCAATTTCCTCTTGAATATCGGCCAGTTGCTCTTTGCCTTCTTCAATTTGTTGGAACACTTCTTGTTGGTCAAAGGCATGCTTCAAGGCGAATTCTTTAATAACGGTGCGTACTATCTCTAGTGACTCAGGACTGTTCCAGAGACAGTCTTGCAGTAACAGCAAATCTAGCGGGTTAACACTGTCGCGGCCATTAAAGAACGCGCTCGCTTTGAGCAGTTTGACGGCTTTTTTCCAGCGTCGATCGGATACATAGAGATCCGCCTCAGACAAGGTGGAGCGATGCTCTTCCGCTGCTGCTTCAAGCATGGTCTTGAGTTGGAATAGCTTTTCAAAAACATCATCACTAAGCTTGACGTCATTAAGCTCCCGCTGCCACTGATGGTATTCATCATCAGTAATGGCGAGGCCTTCAGGAATTTTTGCTTCTTCCGATGTGCCAACCGTCAGCATGGATTTGAAGTTCTGTTTGTTCTGAATGCGATTAACAAAGATGCGCACCAGCATACGATCGTAGAGCGCCTCTAGCCCGCTATCTTCATCTGGCAACTCATTAGAAGCCGACACCAACAGACGCATTGGTACTTTTTCAATATCGCTACCGTTTTTAAATGTCTTTTCATTCACTACAGTGAGTAGCGTATTCAAAATCGCAGGACCCGCTTTCCAAATCTCATCTAAAAACACGACCTGCGCAGTTGGTAGGTAACCTTCAGTGAGTCGTAAATAGCGACCATTATCTTTAAGCTCTTGAATACTAAGAGGACCGAAAACTTCTTCTGGTGTCGAGAAACGTGTCATCAAGTACTCAAAGTAGCTACTATTATCAAAGGCTTGGATAAGACGTTTAGCAATTAAGCTCTTGGCGATACCTGGAGGCCCCAACAGAAAAACACTCTCGCCAGCCAAGGCAGCTAGTAGGCAGAGTTTGATGGTCTCTTCACGCTCGTATACACCATCAGAGAGTGCTGAGGCGAGTTTGTTAATTCGTTCTGAAAGCAACGCTTTGTCAGCGTGTGAAACTACAGTGGCTTAATCATGCCAATACCTCAGAGCACAAAATTTAGATGCATAGTAAATTTATACATTTGTTATCATTTTGTTACAAGATCTTTTGCAGGCATATTTTTAACCCCGATCTCATAACGCATTTTTATCACATTGATTTTATTTAGATTATGACGAAATAAACGGCAATCCATGCCGTCGATATTAGCCAAAAGTATGAGAGAAAGCTTGTTTAGCGCGATGAAAACCCAAGGTCGGCTTTTTGACAATTTTACCCATAAGACTTGGGTGGTAACGCCATTGGCTATCAAACAGGGATAGTACCTCTGGATTGCCATACTTAGACAGGCACAAAGAGTGGAAACGGTTGTAGCGTCCTTTTAGAGAGAGCATGTTTTCCATCGTATCCTGCTCTTGTTTCGGCGCAATGAAATCGGAAATCACAAGCAAGTCTGCATTCTTATACTGATCACCCTGCATAACATCGACAGCATAGTTGAGTACCTTGCTTAAATCAGTACCACCCTTAAAGGTATAGGATAGAAAATCGCACGCTTCTTTCAGTCCTTGGGAGCCAGATAAATCATAGGTAATAAAGGTAGATGAGAACAAAATGACATGACATTCACGCTGCTGTTCTGCCGCCATTTTCATCAATGCGTAGGCCATTGCCTTCGCGGATTTCTCTGGGGCACCTTGCATTGAACCTGAAACATCGACCGCAATCAACATCGCCCCTTTCTCTTTGGTCGCTTCTCCATGCGACTGCGTGGGCGCGTGTAATTGTCGAATAGTGCGCTGCTTCCCTTCAGCTTTATAGGTCAATAGGCGCTTTTCCACCAAGTGCTGATAAAACACCGTTTCAAGCTCAGGATAAGCAAGATACATGGTTTCATTCGGCAGCAGTTTATTGATGTCGTTACTAGCATGAATACCCACGATATCGTCCGTCGCAAAGTCCGACTTTTCTTCAACGACAACATCATCATGACTCTCAACTCGGTTGAGCTCAGGCGCATCGACCTCTTCTGCCATTCGACCCAATTTATCCGCAATCGCAGTGAGTTCGCTGTGCTTGGCAAGGTAGTCCGCAGTCTGCTCAATCGACTTCCAATCTTGTTTGGTTAGCTCAGCGCCTGCCAAATCCCACAAACGCCCAAGTTGCGCGTTTTCGCCTGACAGGGTCAGGTTTTCCATATCTTTAAGGGTGTCGATACGTTGATAGAGCTGCTTTAAGAAGCGAGATTTTTGCTGATCTAGCGTCACTTGCTGCTTGTCTTCCACCGCACCTTTTAAACTCTCATACCATTGCATACAGAACTGACGAGCGAACAAAGAACTAGGGTAAGTATGCTTGGAGGCTAAAAGCTGATTGGCTTTGTCACGGAATAGCGAATCCTGCGGGAGCTTAGTAATAATGTCTTCCAAGTTCTGCTCGAACTCAGATTCAGTGAGGTAGACAGCATATTGATATAGGTTTAGCTCAGCTTGAATGGAGTCAGTTTGCTGTGTTTTAACGAGCTTACGTTTCACACTCTGCGTCCACTTCGCCATAGACGCAGTCAGGCTTTGTTTGACGCTGTCTTCGTTTCCAAGTCCCATGAGTTCTGTGTGCTGCATGATTTCACGGACAGCGGAATCGATCATGCCCGACTCTGCCACCATTAATGCTAAATTTAACCCGTCTGCCCCTAACACGCCTGTCTTACCTCGACTAAAACCGCTCGAACACTCTGATATACAGAAACTTGCTGATTCAAAATAGTGGAGCAATCAGAGATTTCATTTTCGATACACTTCCAAAACCCAATATTCCTATCAGTTTGCCCATCGACATTTGATAGTTTGTATGCTCATATTACGCGTTCAACATCGAAGTCACGGAAGCTTTATGACTCACAAAATCCTTCACCAATGGAAGTCGATTTCACTCATTGAGGAGCAAGTCACTCTACCCAACCAGCAAACCATTACTCACACCACTATTAAACATCCGGGCGCTGCGGTAATACTCCCGGTGACAGAGAATGGAGACCTGCTATTGCTCAATCAATACCGTCCGTCTTTGAAAAAGTGGCTACTAGAACTGCCTGCGGGCACGATGGAGCTAGGTGAAGATCCTACACAATGCGCTCACAGAGAATTGATTGAAGAAACAGGCTATGCTGCCAAGACGATGATTTCGCTTGGGCAAGTGACGCCATTGGCTGGCTTTTGTGACGAAATTCAGCATCTGTTTATCGCCAAGGGTCTTGCTCCAAGCGATCAGTATCAGTGTGATGACGATGAAGTTATCGAACTTGTGACAATGTCACTAAAACAACTACAACAACACATCATCGACGGTACCATTACCGACGCAAAAACCATAGCGTGCTTAAGCAAAGCCTCGCTATGCCGATACATTTAGGAGAGATTCAATGGACTTTCGCTCAGACACTGTCACCAAACCTACCCAAGCAATGCGCGACGCTATGGCCAATGCGCCCGTCGGCGATGATGTGTACGGCGATGACCCAACCGTAAACGAACTCGAAGCCTGGGCTGCGGAGCGTCACGGGTTTGAAGCTGCCATGTTTACGACCTCAGGTACGCAAGCAAACCTTCTTGGATTGATGGCACACTGCCAACGCGGTGACGAATATCTTTGTGGCCAGCAGGCACATAACTATAAGTACGAAGCAGGCGGCGCTGCAGTGCTTGGCTCAATTCAACCTCAACCAATCGAAAACAACCCAGATGGCACATTGGATTTTGGTAAGCTTAAAGCTGCCATTAAGCCGGACGACAGTCATTTTGCGCGCACTAAGCTGCTCAGCCTTGAAAACACCATCAATGGTAAAGTGCTCCCCCTTTCCTACCTTGCTGACGCAAGAAAATTCGTTGATGAACACGGTCTAAGCCTGCACCTTGATGGCGCTCGTGTCTACAACGCAGCGGTTGCACTGGACGTTGATGTGATTGAAATTGCCAAGCATTTTGACTCTATGACCATCTGTTTATCCAAAGGACTTGGCGCTCCTATTGGTTCTTTGCTACTTGGCTCCAAAGCTTTATCGAACGTGCAAGGCGACTGCGTAAAATGGTGGGTGGCGGTATGCGTCAAGCGGGTATTTTGGCGGCGGCAGGTAAGCTGGCATTGACCGAACAAGTCGCTCAGCTCGCCACAGACCATAGCAATGCTAAAAAGCTGGCTGAAGGCTTGAATGCCATCCCTGGGTTTAGTGTGAATACTGAGTTTGTTCAAACCAACATTGTGTTTGCTAAGTTGGCCGAATCCGTAGACATTGATGCGATCGCTAAAGAACTGGCGCAGCAAGACATTACGATTTCACCAAGCAATCCAGTTCGCTTTGTCACGCACAAAGATATTTCTAGCCAGGATATTGATTTATTGCTAGAGAAGCTTTCAGCTTTGGTCTAATTCATTTTGGATAGTGATAAGGCTAGTTAATACTAGGCCAAGATACAGATCAACCTCGCATTTCTACCTGAGATGCTTGAGCTTAACCTAGGGGCAAGGTTTATCTTGTTGCCTAGGTTAAGTCTTTTATGAGCCCTTATGAACATACTTTCCAAGGTCATTACCGGCCTTACTTTTTCTCTGGTGCTATCGAGCGCTTCAGCACTCGCTTCCCAAGAGAGCACAACGCCATTTGGTGATGTCAAACTTGGTGAGATGAAAGCGCCTAGTTGCGTGTTTTGCCATAACCCAAATGGAGCGCCTAACCAAGCTAGCTACCCTAATCTAAACGGTCAAGATCCTTTGTATTTGTTTAATGCGATGAATGCCTACTTAAACGATGAACGCTCTGGCGCTATGGCTGCCTTAATGAAAGCGCAGTTGCAGAACTTAACTGAGCAAGATTTGCGTGACGTTGCGGCGTTCTACTCTTCAAAATAGCCACGCAGAGCAGAGCGACGCGTATTCGACATCAGCGATGAATAATTTGTTAATTTTATTGGTGAGTAATAAGCTAGAGTGTCATTCAGTCATCAATAGATAACAGTAAAAATTCAGATATGTCGCAATTAAAACAAGAAATTACGCTGCTTGGCGGCATAGGACAAATGTCCACGACTCTACTGGGTACTGGTCTATTTATGGTGCCCGCTATCGCTGCCAGCATAGCGGGAGAGCAAATTCTTTGGGCGTGGTGCGCACTGCTTATTACCATCTGTCCGATAGCCATTACGTTTGCCTCGCTGGGCAAGCGCTACCCTAACGCCGGTGGCGCTTCGTTTTTCGTCCGACAAGCTTTTGGCTCTAGGCTGGAAAAAGCAATAGCTCTGCTTTTTATAAGCGTTATTCCCGTCGGCGTACCCGCTGCTATTGCGATTGCAGGCGGTTTTGCTCAACAGTTTTTACCCAGTTTCTTGTCCCACCCTGTCACTTCACAGCTTTTTGTGGTTGCGCTGCTTATGATGGTTAACTTTTCGGGCAGCAAATCCTCCAGCCGTCTTCAGACTTTTATTGCCATCGGTATTATTCTTTTGGTAGCTAGCTTCGTAACCAGTAGCGACATCAATAGCTCAGACTTTCTACCCTCGACCACCTCTGCTATCGAGATAGCGCCTATCACTCAAGCTATTGCTGTCATGTTCTGGTGTTTTGTCGGTATTGAAGCCTTTGCTCATATGGGGGAAGAATTTAAGCGCCCAGAGCGTGACTATCCCATCGCGATATTGGTGGGCTGCTTATTGGCTGGTGCGGTTTACTACGTGTTCTCTGTTGTGGTTCTCGAGCATCATGCTTTTGGCACACAAGCCTTGAATACAGCGTCGGTGCCATTTATTGCTGAGCAGCTTTATGGTGCTCAGGCGAAATGCTGATCAGCCTTGTTGGCTTTCTCGCCTGTTTTGCGACCATCAACCTTTACACACAAAGCTTGTCACGAATGATTTGGTCACTCGCCCGTGAGTATCGCCCAGCAAGCGCTGCTGCGCGTGTCTCGGTTAAAGGCGTTCCAACAGTCGCAACGCTGATCGTTGGTGCAACACTCACCGTTTCTTGTTTATTTGGTTATTGGTCTGAGATTGATATTGATGTCTTCCTAACCCTAGCAAACGGAATCTTTGTTGTTATTTATCTATTTGCAATGTGGAGTGCCGTTCGACTACTGACTGGATGGCGTAAAAATCTCGCCGTACTTTCACTGGTTTTATGTGTCGTCGTATTGTTTTCTATCGGGCTGGCAATGTTGTATGCCATTGCGATGTTGGCATTACTATGGGTATTGGTTGGTAAATTAAAGCCTTAAATGAGTGCCAAGTAGCAAGAGAAGAAGGAAAATATGCGGCTTGATGACAAGCCGCGTAATTGAAGCTGGAGGTGTAGATTACTCAAACACTGAGTTAGTCGTGATTCATAAACCCCTGCTTCTCAAGGTAACTCAACACGCTTTTTGAAAAGTCCACATGTGACTCTCGGGTATATTTGAGTTTTGTGTACACCTGAGCAAGGTTCTCTACATCGGACTCTTCGATCATCTTCTTGAGATCTGGATAAGACATGTAGCGTGCCCAACCGTCCGTTTCACGCTGTTTGTAGATAGCCTCTATCGTGGCATCGTCCTGATCTTGGTATACCTCGTGATGTACTAAACCATCCATAGGAAGACGATCGCGAATCTCTGAGTTTTCAGCAGGATAACCTAATGAATATCCAACGACAGGAACAACTCCCTCTGGAAGTTCTAGAATTTCGCCAATCTTGTCGCAGTTAGCTAGCGTGGAGCCCATATAGCAAAGACCCAACCCTTTTGCCTCTGCTGCGATAGCGACATTTTGTGACACCAAGGTGGCATCGATGGCGGCAATCATGAAACTCATGAAATTATCGAAGTTTAACGGTGCGTCACTTTGCTTCAGCCATTTACGCATTCTGCGAAAATCGGCGCAAAATGTGAGAAGTACAGGTGCATCGACCACCATATTTTGCTTCATGTGGGCTCATACAAAGCCTCTCTTCGTGCTTTGTCTTGAGTAACGATAATCGAGTAAGACTGCATATTGCCAGAGGATGAAGCGCGTACACCGGCTTGAAGTATTTCATCTAGCAGCTCTGGGAGATAGGATCATCGTGATATTGGCGAATAGAACGGTGTTGGTGAAGAACGTCAAAAACATCCATGCTTTGGCTCCGTGTTTTATCTTCATTGTTTTAGGAATCAGCAGCATAGATCATTTATTAATAAGAGTTCAAACTACGAACAGTGGCAGGGTTCAAATAACCACAATTTAACGCGCTGAGGATTGTGCGTCCGTTTTATTCTTCAAAGTCGTTTTGTCTCTATCTTGTGCTTTGACTTCAACAGTTCTAGGGTTACGCCAGATCTGATAGCCCCTAGCCTGCATGCTCTTACCTAGCAAATGCGCGGCAACTGGTGCGGTTAATAAGATAAACACCAAAGTACCTATCACTCGCGATAACACCGTGAGGTCGTGGATCGTCAGTGCGACCGCAAACAGCAGAGCAGCGAGTCCTACCGTGCCCGCCTTGGTCGCAGCGTGCATTCGCGTATACAGATCGGGCATTCGCACCACGCCAATACTGGCGATTAAAATCAGCAGCGTGCCGAACACAAGTAAAATGGCTACCAAAACACTCATTAGGCACCTCCCACTTTCTTATCCTTCACTATCAGTCTCGCAAACGCAATGGTGCCGAGAAACGCTACCAAGCCTAGCGTTATAGCAATGTCGAGTAAGGACTTTTGCTGCGTATCCAAAGTGACGATGGCGATGAAACCTATGGTAATAAACGCTATCAAGTCCAGTGCGATGACTCTATCGGCCAAAGTTGGGCCTTTCGCCAATCTCACAAAAGCCAAGACCAAGCTTACCAACAAGCCTACGTAGGCAAACTGAATACTCATTTGAACCCAATTATCCACGTGTCACCTCCAATATACGTCTCTCCATCCCTTGCTTGATACTTGCAATGACATCTTGGTGTTCAGGCGCAAACATGGCGTGAACGACCAAGTGTTTCTTATCTGGCGTGACATCTAGGCACAGGCTACCCGGTGTGAGCGAAACCATATTAGCGAGAAGGGATATTTCTATGTCTGTCTTGGCATCGAGCGGGACATAAACGATGTCGGGCTGACTCAAATGCGTCGGTGTAATGACATCCCACATTACCCGAACCACCGAAATCATCATCTCGTAGATAAAGTAGGCAAGCAGCGCCACCGACGCAGCAAAACGACGAAAGTAGCTGGCTTTCACCCCAAAAGGTTGGCTCAGGCGAAGGGCAAAGTAACCAACGACAAAACCAATCACAAAACTGGTGCCCGTGTAACTGCCGTTTATCAGCATCCAAGCCAGCGCGAGGAACAAATTAAGTAGAAAATAACGCATCATCACCCTCCTAACACGGCGCGGATATACGCTTCAGGTACCAGAAGCTGATTCGCTGCCCCCATCGCAAACTGAAACAAAGGCTCTGCGGCAAATCCAATGATCAAGCTTGTCGAAGTCAATATCACGATGGGCACGTAATATAGTCGCTGAATCAAACTAGGCAGCACTGTCACCTCACTGTCTGAAGGCTCTGGTTTCCAAAATGCCTCACTCCAAATCTTGGTCATCGAAAAAATCGTTAACAGCCCCACCACCAATGCCGTAGCCGCCAGCGCATAGTGCTCTGTCTGCAAACTGTCTTTGATCACCAAGAACTTACCCCAAAATCCAGACAGTGGTGGAAACCCCGCTAGAGAAAACGCAGGTATGATGAACAGAAAAGCCAAAAACGGCATAGATTTGTAGACCCCGCCAAGCTTGGACAAATGACTCGAGCCATAACGGCGCTCGACAAACCCTCCGATGAGAAACAGGTTTGCTTTGACGATGATGTGATGAACGATATAAAAAATCGCACCCGCCAACGCCAAAGGTGTGTAAATCGCTAGCCCCATGATCATATAGCCAATCTGGCTGATGATGTGAAAAGAGAGTATTCGCTTAATATCAAACTGAGCTGCAGCTCCTAATACACCTGTTAGCATTGTCAGGCCTGCCACCCAAAGTAAAACCGGCTGCCAACCGCTCTCGGTTAAAGGAAACACTAGGGTGAACATTCTAATTAGTGCGTAAACCCCGACTTTGGTGAGTAAGCCAGCAAACAGCGCCACCACCGCACTCGGCAAGGTGTGATACGAAGCAGGAAGCCATGAGAAAAGCGGAAACAAAGCCGATTTAATGACAAAAGCGAATAAGAAAAGAAGCGCGAGCAATACTTTTGTGTCGGTTGGAATCAAATCAGCTTTGGCGTGAAGATCAGCTAAGTTCAGAGTACCGGTAGCGCCATAAAGAAGCCCTATTGCCAGCAAGAATACCAGCGTTGAGATAAGGTTTAGTACTACGTATTTTACCGCACCATCGACTTGGATGCGCCCTGCATCAAGTACCATCAAACCAAACGACGCAATCAGCATCACTTCGAACCAAACATAGAGGTTGAAGATATCGCCTGTTAAAAACGCGCCATATACGCCAGCTAAAAGCACATGAATTAAAGCATGATAAACACCATATGATGCTTACTAGCGAGATCTGCCATTGCGTAAAACACGCACACGCCGCCGATAATAGCAGTGACAAGTACCATGGCAGCACTGAGGTAATCCGCTACAAACACGATCCCAAATGGCGCCGCCCATTGACCAAAGGCCACTGCTTGCGGTTCAGAATTCACGATAGCAACTAACAGTCCAACGCAGACCAGCAAGGTTCCTACCGCGCTGATACCACTAATCCTATCCACCCATGATGAGCAGCTTCGAACAAAAAACACTAGTACTGCCGTGAGCAGTGAAATCACCACAGGTAAGGTTAATACGAGCTCAATCATCACTCCTCCTCTGAGCGCGTTAGCGACTCAATGTCAGCACTGCCCGTTTCTTGGTAGGCGCGGTAGAAAAGCAGGAGAGCAAAGACAAGCAGACCAAAGCCGATCACAATGGCAGTGAGTACCAGAGCTTGTGGTAACGGATTGACGAAACCCTCAGGAGGCAGCGCCTTATCATCAGCAATCAAGGGAGCTGAGCCAGATTCAAGCGTCCGCTGGTGAAGATGGCTAGATTGACCGCGTTACTCAGTAGTATCAGGCCAAAAATCACCCGAAGAAAATGTCGCTCAAGCATTAAGTAAACACCCGCCGCAACAAACACGCCAATCACCGTACTCCATAATATTTCCATTAGTCGAGCTCCTCGTTGACATGAAGTAACATCCCCATCACACCACCGATGATCGCCAAATAGATCCCCACATCAAACACAAGCGGTGTTCCGAGCGGCAGCACCTCTTTCCACCATAAGCCAGTGAGGTAAGGCAGCCCAAACAGCAAGCTAACGACACCCGATAGAGCGCTCAGGGCGATACCAAACATCGCAATGCCAAATGGTGAGTAGTAAAGTCGCTCGCGAACGTAGCGCGGAGACTCAGCAAACATCAGAAGCGATAGGCCAATAACAGCGATCAGTGCACCGATAAAGCCACCGCCCGGAGAATTATGACCTCTTAGCAGTAAGTAGAGGGAGAACACCAACATCAAGGCCGCAACAATGTGAGCCGTTGTCGCGAAGATCAGTGAATGGATGCGATTCTGCTTGTGAGCGCCAGTATTAAGAAGACTCACTGCAGAGATGCCCGCGATCACAACCACCACAACTTCACCAAAGGTATCGAACGCTCGGAAGTCCACCAGAATCACATTCACAATATTGCGTCCATGGCCGCCCGGAACGCTCTGCTCTGCGAAGAAGTTGGATAGCGTAAAATCAATGGGTTGTGCAGTGATGGTAATGAGAAGTGCAGTAACCGAAGCACCAATAATAAGAGCGACAGTCGCATGAACCGCTCTGCGTTTACTGCTGTGTTTTGGAACGGTCGAAAACATAGGCATGTGCCGTATAAGCAGTGCGACAAACACCACCAGCAAGGTTTCAACCAGAAGTAAGGTCTTTGCTACGTCTGGTGCGCTGTAAAGCATAAACACCAGAGTCGACATAAAACCTATCACACCCAATGCAGCGACAGCGAGTAGCCTTGATGTCGCAACAATGCAAAGCCCGACTGAAGCGATCATCACTAGAGCAATCACAGCTTCAAGCGAGGTGAATTCGGCGGCCACTGATGACCAAGGGATGTTTCCAATCGATAGCTGGGACAACAACAGTAATGACAAAAACAAAAATGACGTTAGCGCATAGCCACCTAAGCGTGTGTGTTGTAATCGCTGCGTTTGCCATTTCGCCACAGAAACCAACCCTGCCATGACCTTATGGAACACATCGTCAGCAACAGGCAGTTTGAATGTCTTCTTCTCCCACCAATCGTGATAAGTGGCCGACAACTTATGAAACAGCACGCCAAGCGCCAGAGTAATACCACTGAGCACAAGTGGCAGATTCACGCCTTGCCACAGCTTGACACCCTGTGCGACGACTTGAGGCGCGACAGTGTTTACTCCGGGAGTAACAATATTATCATTGAGCCAGCTTAGGGCGAGCACAGGAACAATAAAGCTACCTAATGCCAGTAATGCTGGCGGGATCCAAAGCATGACGTTGTGCTCTATCGCTTTGCCTGTTTATGACTTTGACCTGCCTTAGATAGAAACGGCTTTAATATTAGAGACAGCGCCAATGACACCATGAGCGCATTGACCACCAACAGCAAGATAAGCACGTAAGTATTGGTCTCAAGTAGCGCTTTATACATATATTCTTTACTAAGGAACCCCATAAAGGGTGGAACCCCAGATTTTGAAAGCGCTGCGACGATGGCGACTATCAAAGAGAGCACTAAGACGCCGCTTAAACCACGCAAAACGCGAATGTCACGTGTGCCGGTTGCCTTATCAATGTTCCCCACCACCATAAACAGCGCTGCCTTGTAAAAGGCGTGGGCAATGATCAATAACAGCGCTGACACCAACGCTAGCTCACTACCAATACCAATGAGCAGCACCAACATCCCGAGTATCACATTAGTGCTGTAGGCCAGCATCAACTTTAGGTCTGTCTGCTTGAAGGCCAACAATGCACACCAAAGGCAGTAAAACCGCCGACAGTGATGAGCGTGTAAAACCAGACATCTGATTGAGCGTAGATGGGCGAAAGCAACGCAAGCAGAAACACACCAGCTTTAACCATGGTTGAGGAGTGCAGATACGCGCTCACTGGTGTTGGCGCGGCCATCGCATTGGGTAGCCAAAAATGAAATGGAAACTGGGCAGACTTAGTAAAAGCACCGATGAGCACCAAGATCATTGAAACTGTGTAAGATGAGTTTTGTGCAATGCCCTGTTGATTATCGATAATGACGCTCAGTTGATAACTACCTGCGGCCTCTCCCAACAGAATGAGGCCGGCCAACAGCGCTAATCCGCCCGCACCCGTGACCATGAGTGACTGTAAAGCGTTTGTTCGAGACTGGCTTTTGTCGTGATTAAAGCCAATCAACAAATAAGAGGTCAGCGTGGTTAATTCCCAGAAAATAAACAGAAGCAAGATATTGTCGCTCACCACAACACCCAGCATAGCCAACATGAAGAGCGTCAAGTAAGTGTGAAACAGCCCCCTATCAGGGTAGCCCTTTAGATATGCGATGGCATAAAGCTGCACCATCACACCAACGCCGGTGATCATGGCAGCGAACAGATAGGAAAGGCCGCTCAGTCGAAAACTTAGATCGATACCAAGACTGGGCACCCAAGCGAGATGCCAAGACACACCAGATGGGTGATACCAGTAGGTAATAACGACAAACAGCGCAGCAGGCAGAGCTGCAAACAACCACAGCATATGCTTTTGTTTTGACGACTGTTTAATCTGTGCTCTGTCTAATCCGTTTACCATCATTAACGACTTATCCCCTCTTCCAGTAACGTAGGCATAGGGCGAGCGAGCCTAACAAGGCTCACTCTCCTCTGTGCAAACAGTGTAATTGGACGTAATAGAAATAGGTGCTAAAGCACCCTTCAGAGACCTGAGAAGGAATGGAGTCTGGATGGTGTGCGACCATTGCGTTGATGGACTCAGATTGCTGATTCAGCAATTCAATGGCGTCATAGCGACAATC
This sequence comes from Vibrio maritimus, assembly GCA_000755425.1. Lineage (GTDB taxonomy): Bacteria > Pseudomonadota > Gammaproteobacteria > Enterobacterales > Vibrionaceae > Vibrio > Vibrio maritimus_A. Next base: position 281,251 of record BBMT01000003.1, on the reverse strand, counting down.
GCCAATATCATTGCGCGGACAAACATGGGTTTGATGACGTTCTACAAGCTCGGTCTGACAAAGTGGACAATGGTGCTTCATGACATCCTCCTGTGATCGCTCACAATTTGTTTGATGATTTACGAGACTAAACACTTTTTCCACTGCGTGTATCGGCTCTATTGTTTTTGTTTAATGAGCCTATTCTTTGCTTCGGTTGTTTTCCTATTTTCGATTGCCGTTAGGATCGTTCATTCAATCGGCGTCTTAAACCCCGCAGGTTTGAGCGCGACCAATGAACAGTTGATTGACTGCAACACGTTCTCTGCAGTGTTGCCAATCACGAACCCAGATATACCGGTTCTGGCAACAGTCCCCATGACTAGGACGTCGATGTCTTGTTCATGTACGCATTTTGGTAGCAGATCGTCTGCTTTGCCGTGTAAATGATGAATAACGGTATCACCATGAATTAGTGACTCATCAATAAGAGCATTTAAAGCTTCTTGATGACGCACTCGCTCGCTCTCCACCTCATTCGCCACATCTTCATGTTCGATTTTTATCCAGATATTTCTATCTAGATAGTTCTCCATGTAGTGCTGCCAGCAAGAGATTACGTGCAGACGACTGTCGCAACTATCGGCAATGGAACGAGATAGCTCAAGCAACCTTAGAGCGAGTGTGTGCTGCTCACTAGTAGAGGTTGCGGGATCAATCGCCACTGCAACGCGACGCTTGTTCTTAGGTTTAGAGGTGGGTTTATGAAGCCAAACCGGACTAGGACACTTTCGAAGAAGCGTCATATCGATCGCTTTAAAGCCATCACCATCTTCTGAGACAGGTTCCGCTTCTTTGATAACTAGATCGTTGTGGTGATTGAGGACGTGACGAATAATACACACCGCTGGTTGCTCGCTACTTTGAACCTCAATGGGAAACGACACCTCATGGTCAGCGATATTTTGCTCTGCACGCGTTTTGCCCACACTCTGGTGCAACGAATCTTGAAGAGAGCTTTCGTAAGCATGTTGATACTCTGCAAGCTCGTCAGGAAAGGTGGGACTCGCGATTAAGCCCTTAACTGGAACCTTGTTATTGGCCGCTAACAATACGCTTGCGACAACGCGTCACTATGGCCGGGTAAACCTTGGGTTGCAAAAAGTATGTTCTCGAAGCGTCTCATACATTCCTCCTTGGTTGGAGAAATAGTAATCAGCCCTACCCCTTAATGGCTAGTTAACAATTGTAACCAACAATTAACAAATGAGAGTTGTTATCATTAACAACCTGATTGTTGGCGAAAAATCAAACGAAATGATTTATAAAACATGCGCCAGATAAAAGAAAAGACAGACTCAAAAGCCTGTCTTTTCGGTAGATGTTAACAAAACCTAGCGTTTCTTACCCCGCCCAGCGTGGATCTTCAGCTTGGCTTTCATCTTACGTTTGTCGGCACCTCTACCACGTCTGCGTGGCGCGCGATCAGGTTCAATTTCCGATTCAGGGCTTGGTTCAAATCCCGCCAGCCACTCTTGAGGTAAACGTGAGTCCAACAAGCGCTCGATCGCTTCTAGAAGGTACTGCTCGTCGTGGCTCATTAGAGATACCGCAAGTCCCGCTTTACCTGCTCGACCAGTGCGGCCAATACGGTGAATATAGTCTTCTGCCTTGTACGGCAAATCATAGTTCACGACTTGTTCCAGCTGTTGGATATCTAGCCCACGGGCTGCTACGTCGGTTGCAATCAACGCACGAACTGCGCCCGATTTAAAATCATCGAGGGCTTTTTGGCGGGCGCCTTGGCTTTTATCACCATTTATCGATACCGCTTTAATACCATCGAGCTTCAACTCTTTCGCCAGTGCATCACTGCCCTGCTTTGTTTTAGTAAAGACAAGAACTTGCTGCCAATTACGTGAACCAATTAAGTAGGCCAGTAGCTCGTGTTTGCGCTTTTTATCGACTGGGTAAACCATTTGCTTAACAGTATCTGCCGTCGAGTTTGCTGGCGTCACCTGCACTTCTACTGGCTGATCCATAATGCGATGTGCGAGAGTTTTAATACGCTGCTCGAACGTTGCCGAGAACATCATGTTTTGACGCTCTTTTGGTAAGCGCTTCAAGATGCGGTTTAAATCCGGCATAAAGCCCATGTCCAACATACGGTCTGCTTCATCCAGTACCAAGTACTCACACTCAGCAAGTGTTAGATTGCGTGTATGTTGGTGGTCAAGGAGACGACCAGGTGTTGCCACTAGGATATCCGCACCGCCACGCAGGTTTTTTGTTTGCACGCCGATACTGGTTCCGCCATACGCGACAACGACTTTAAGCTCAGTCGATTGTGTGTATTGAACTAAGCTATCAAACACTTGCTGCGCGAGCTCACGAGTTGGAGTGAGAATAAGGGCGCGAATGACTTTACTGTCCGCCTCTCTTGGCTTTGGATCATCGAGCAGTTTCTGAATCAGTGGCAAACCAAATGCGGCGGTTTTACCTGTGCCTGTTTGCGCACCTGCAAGAATATCTTTGCCGTCCAAGACAAAAGGAATGGCTTTTTCCTGAATCGGTGTCGGCGAGGTGTAATTAAGATCAGCAAGGTTTTGCTTTAGCGTGTCGCTAAATGCAAAGGCGTCAAAGGTGGACTGCTCACTGGCAGTATCGAGTAAAGTCTTGTCTGTCATAACGTCGCCAACAGGATGTATTCAAAAGGGTCGCGAGTGTACCAGAAACCAAGCGTTAGGTTAATGCTATTCTTATCGACTCTATTGATTAGCCTGCTGTTTTTGCTTTTTCTAACACCTCTGGATATAACTGACTGAAAAACTCTGAAAATTGCAGATAGTTTTCCTCCAACTGTTCGCCACACTCTGCCAGCGGTGCCATGCGCATGCTTCGCAGAGACATTCTCTCAAGGGCAAACTTAATGTTATCGAAATCTTGATACGACTCAAGCCAGCGCCCTTGCCACATATGAGTGCTCATACGAACAAATCGCTCCGGTAATGGGGCTGAGGTCTGCTTAATGGTCAGCTCTGCATTATCGACAAACTGCGCTAGCGATTGGGAATGAAAACTTGTCCAATGTTTCGCTAGACAATGATCCCAAAACATATCCATCGCGATAGGCGAAAAGCGCTTTAGATCAGCATCAAATAAGGTTTTGCACTGCTTCATGATAGGGTGATTGTCTGTATAGGAATCGACGAATCGATGCAGCATGATGCCTTCAGCAACTTCCTGTTGATAGATCTTAGTTGGATCACCTTTGACAAAATCCCCCAACAAGTTTCCCAGTAAACTACTGTCACAATATTCGGCAATATGTAAATGAGCGAGAAAGTTCATAGCACCCTAATTTTTTGACTTTGTTTTATTTTGAGTGGCTAATTCAGAGACGTCAAACTCAGCAGGCTGCCAACTTATAGATTCAACCTTTATATCGAGCAAAAACCTCGAAAAAACTGAAGTTTTCCGAAAGAACAAAAACAACAAAACTTATTAACCAGTTGTTATTTATGAACTTTTATAGAAAACGGCAAATTATTAACCAGACGTATCAATCAACTAAAAATCATTTGTATGATGAAATGTTTCAGCCGTTACATTTTTGAAGTACATCGTCCCAATAAATTCTTATAGGATCCCCGCCATAAATTTAAAGCTCATTAATATTGCAGCTTTCACTGACTTCTCTGGTGTAATTAATGGAACACTTTTCGTATCTGATTTCGTTTAATCATTTATTGTTTTCAATGGTGGCTGTGGTCATCATGGTTCTGCTGTCAAGAACCATTGTCGCAAATACTAAGTACTCGGCGGTTCTCGTCATTGTTGTACTTGGTCTACTTATGGGTACCTTGTTTGTAAAAACTGGGCTAGCTCAACCGGGGCTTCAAGAATTCCCCGCTATCGTCCTATTAAGCCAAACTACGGTTATTGCTCTCATCGCGACTTTCTTTGTCGGTGGGCAAGAGATCCGTCGATTGCTGTCCAAGCAAACAGGCCACGTCGATGTGTTAGCCGTTCCCGCAAAGAATGAAGTATTTTTTGGCACGACAAGTACTCAGTTCGTGTACATCATTCGAGCGTTCGTTTTGCTGATGGGCATTGAAATGATCTCAGCATTACTAACTGGTCGCAGTGGCGCCAACCAATGGGTGATTCTTATTTAGCCATGGCGTACCTTTGCATTGGTGCAGCGATCATCTTCATCGATAGCAAAAAAGAAGTTGCTAAGATGCGCACTTATTTGGCCAAAGGTGCTGTAGAGATTCTTACCATTGTTATCATTCTGATGCTGTCGCTGAGGCTTTCTCACCTTGTCGCCAGTGTGATTGGTTTACCGCAAATCTTCTTTGCAATGATCATTTCCTCAGGATTAGGCATGCTGCTACCTAAATGGAAAGCAGGCCCAACGCTGAACTCACTACTGTTCGCAGGCATCCCAGTGCTACTAACCGGTACCTTTTTGGTTGGTGGCTCACACATGCTGGAAGCGTTCAGTATTCCAGGTCTACAAAGCGTGATCGTTTATGGCTTTGCGGGACAAATGTTCTGGATGTTCGGTGGCCTGACTATTCTTATCTTCCTAGCTAAAGCGAACCATGTTCGTAACCTAGCTCCGGGGATGGCAGGCGGCTTGTCACACTCAGGCTTAACGGGTGCATGTACAGCGGGTGACTTTGGCTACACGGCGGCAGCGCGTGCGCCAATCATGATCAATATTCCATTCCTTGGTCATATCTTTGTATTTACGATTCTTGCAGCAAGTGCAGAGCGTGGCGCGTTGCTTGTTGGTTGGACACTGCCTCTTGTGATTGCTGGCTTGGCTTGTGTTTACCTTGCGACCCAGAACCTCCGCAAAGCCAATGGCGACCACGCAGTTGAAGTGAAAGGACTGATGCAGTTCTCGTTTGGCTGGCAAATTGTGGCGGTATTCGGCAGCTTCACGATTCTCCACTTCGCAGGTATGCCTATTGAGCACGCATCGATGGCAGCGGCTTCGGGTCTGTCTCACTTCGGCTTATTCGCAGCAACGCAAGGTGGAATGTTTGGCGATAGTGCGGCAAGCATGATCACCTTTATCTTCGCCACACCATTCTTGGTGCACCCGTTAGTGTTCGGCCTATTTGGTAAAGCGACAGAGAACAACGGTGAAATGTCGAGCAAGATCGTATTGCTTATCTTCACTCTCGGTACGCTTGGAGTGCTGTACTCAGCGCTTTCGATTTAACCATTAATATTTAGAACCCAACGCCTTGAGTTGGGTTCTAAAGTTGAGAGGGTTCTGATGATTTCTAGTTTGCATTTTGTCATTACAACTTTGTTGGCTATAACGTGTGCCAAGGCGATTGGCGTGAGCGACGGTGATATCTCCGTTTTGGCGTTAGCCATTCCTGCTCTATGGGTGCTACCACGCAAAGGAGCCAGCGGGCTGGTATTGCTTGCAGGTATGCTATGCTACGGACTCACTCTGCCCCATCAATCCATCTCTCTTTCTGTGACTCAGTGGACTCTATTCCCTTTACTTTTTGTGGCATTTTCAAAGCGTAGCAATCGCAATGTCAGAATCATTACCGCAGGGATCGTCAGTGCGTTACAAGCGGGCATCATGGTGAGTCAGATGCTTGGCACGATAGATGGTTCGCCACTCGTTACCCTAGTTCAGATGATTTCAATTTGCATTATTTGGTGGGCTGCAAGGCGCAAAAACACGTCTCGTAAACAAAATTGGTGGGTACTGGCGCTTATCTTACCGCTGTGGTTTACGGATCAGGCGTACACTATTGTCGTCGCGCTATCCATTACAGGCATTATTGCTTCGCTTGAAAGCTTGTCCGAACTAAAAGGCTTTCGTTGGAACAAACTCATCTATTGGACAGTGCCAGCGGTAGGTTTTGCGACTCTTGTCGTATGGTCACAAGTCGAAGTACCTCATCAAGTTATTGTCGTATGGATGTGTCTACTCGCCACCGCATGGATGACAGACTACATTCTTAGAAGTATGGAACTGGAAGCAAGAAGGAGCTAAAAGCCCCCTCTATTTGATACTTTGCACTTAAAAGACTTCACTATCTCGACGCCGCTAGCGTCTCAACTTTATGCAGCCACTTTTTGCGTTGCTGCTCTGTTGAGTTGATCACCGGACCAAAATAGTTGGTCGACACATTTTTAATGCCAGCAAAGTCGAGAATAGTGCGTTTTAGATTCAAATAAATAGGATTGCCTTTTATCCATTTGTACCAAAAGACTGGAGTGTCTAGGGTAATAATCAGCTCCGCCGTTCTCCCTTTGAGTAGCTTTTCTGGGATAGCCTTACCCTTGACATAACGAAATGCGAAGCCCGGTAGAAATGCTCTATCAAACAGTGCCTTTAACTTTGCAGGCATAGTCCCCCACCAAACTGGCGACACTATGACGATATGGTCAGCCCATTCTACCGATTGCTGGAACTGGATAAGTGATGGTTCCAGCGCCATTGTTTTCTCGTAGCCCATGTCTAAAGACAATTGAAAGTCCATTTCCCCAATATGCAAAATCTTGGTCTGCTTACTCTCGGAGATGTTTTCTTGGTAGCGCTCGCTAATTGCTTTGCACAAGCTATTAGCTTTGGGATTGGCATTAATAATAAGGATCTTGTCCATGGCTTGTCTCACTGTCTAAGTAACGAATGAGGCTAGCTTAAACCCTCACCTTAGAGTCAGAGTCAAGGGCGGCATAGCAATCATCAATGTTCTTTTTGTATTGCTTGAGCTGACCCTTTTGAATCTCTAGTGCTTGGATCTCTTCATCAATCAGCGCAATTTTACGCTCCATCCACTTTCCAACCTGTCTCCAATCTAGATCATGGTTGCCCTCTTTTAGCTCAACCAATTCAGAAAGCTGCACACCAAGCGCTTGTGCCTGTTTGATGAGCTGAATAAATTCCACATCTTGCTGCGTGTAGACTCGGTACTTTCCTTGTCTTGCCACCTTTAGTAAACCCATATCTTCATAGAGTCTGATTGCCCGCTCAGATGCGCCCGTCAAACTCGACACTTTACCGATATACACGTGTTTGCCTCCATTCCAAGATAACCTTTAGCCTACCTAACTCATGCCGTGAGCTCCACTGCCATTCACGCTCCTTGCGACCCATGTGTAAATCTGACGAAACACTCAATAAAAATCGAAAATCCACCACATTATCGACATAAGTATCCATACAAAGCTAACATCGCGGCAAATCACTTGTTGTAACACGCTATTTTTGGCGTTTTTGAAATTGGAATTTTCTTTATGGATAAAGATCATAGCCTGCGCGAGAATTTACTCGCCCTCACGCTTGGTAGCGCTTTGGTGTCTCTCGGCGTAATCTTCTTCAACCAAGTCGGCCTCCTAACTGGCGGCACTGCTGGTTTAGCTCTGTTTATCACAAAAATCACAGCTCTGAGTTTTGGTCAGGTCTTCTTCGCACTAAACCTGCCATTTTATATTTTGTCGGTCACTCGCATGGGTTGGCAGTTCACGATCAATACGTTCATTGCAGTAACCATCGTCTCATTTGCAGTGGATCATTTGCATCACGTTATTCAGATTTCTCACATCGAGCCGATTTACGCTGCGCTTTTGGGTGGTGGACTGATTGGAATGGGAATGTTGGTGATTTTTAGACACAAGATGAGCTTAGGCGGATTCAATATCCTGGCGCTGTTTCTACAGGAACGATTTGGCATCCGTGCTGGTAAGGTGCAAATGGCGCTTGATTGCTCGATCGTTGTACTTTCGCTGTTTGTGGTCGATATCTACCTGATTGGGCTGTCCATCATAGGGGCTATTGCTACTAATCTTATTTTGGCGATGAACCACAAACCAGGACGCTATCAGCCGATTCAAAACAACGCTTAAGCTGTGCGTCAGATAAACACAACTTCGTGCAATGACTCCAAAGGCAAGACACATGATGTCTTGCCTTTTTGGCTAATGCAGCAAGTACATACCGTGAACACTCTCTTAAACAACAAACTGAAACTGCGTCATTCGGTTTCCTGATCCGTCTTTCGCTACATCCATTTGCAGCCAATCACGTTCACTTCCCCCCCACCACTCATTACCTGTCTCACCTTTCAAGTAAAGCTGAGTCGTTAGAATTTCTCGCTGGCCCCGCCATAACTTCACATGAATGTGAGGTGGTCTCCCTGTGTATGGAACGGGATAAAGGGTTTGAAACCGGCACTGTCCCTGAGCATCAGACTCAAGCGCAGCAAAGCCAGCAAAACTCGAATCAAAACGCTCCGCATTGGGTTGCCTCGGGTGTTCATACACACCTTGACCATCACATTGCCATATCTCTACACGCACCCCATTAAGCGGCTTAGCGTTACTATCCACCACACGAGTCACTAGAGTCATAGGTTCTCCAATGAGATTAGATTCATCGATGATTAAATTCGCTCGTAGTGGAATGGATGTCACCGGATAGAAAGGCCCCTCTGCCTGCCCTGGTGTTTTCTTCATCTTAGTGTTTGCCAATACCGGCCAGGCAACAAATGCGGAGCACAGAGCTAAAAATTGTCTTCGCTGCATAACTACACTCTCGTTTGGTAATATTTAGAGTGTGGTACGCAAAGGTCACCCTGCTAGTGCAAAATCGAACAAGAAACTACCAAGTAAATCGTCTGACCAGAGTTACCCTACTAATCAAAATGTTTTTCTGTCATTATGAACAGCATTGACGGCAGCCCCTACAACTCAAAACGAAGGTGGGAGCCGAATAAAACATCCCAGTCGAAGGAGTAGATTCAGCGATGAGTTACGAAACAAAAACCATGGAAGTGCCGGTCGCAATAGCAGATCGAGTACAGGCGTTGATCGACGGCCACATTGCCAAAGAAAAGTTTAATGCTGAGCGACGCGAGGTCGTGAATAACCTGCTTGCTATGGATGGTCTTAGCTGCGAGATGGCTGTGTACAGCCTGCCTCAAGACGAACTGATGAATACCTTACGTTTTGTGTACGAGCTTTCAGGAACCAACAGTCGATTCGTCAAAAACATTCTGACTCAAACGCGTGAGAACCCAAGTAAGAAACTCTCTGACTCTCAACGCTCTTCAGCGAAAAGCCTACTGTTTAATCTGCTTAACGACCCATCTGTTGTCTCTGCGATGAAAGAGACGTCTTAATCAAAAAACCGCCTCACAGAACCATACTTTCGTGAGGCGGAAACTCTATAGCAATCGTAGTTTAAATGATTAGCTAAACCTTACTGTTCTGGTTGCCAACTCATCATGCTGTCAAAAGCACTGCAATCGGACACGGCACCTGATGCCGATTCAATAAATACCTGCTGTGCCCCTGACACCGGATACTCAAGATAGTCTGAGCACTTCGCACTCTGCCCATTACCTACCACGACCGTCGTTCCCACCTTCAAAGTACATTGAGCCATTTTGTCGAGCGGTGACCATTGATAGCAAATCTCATAGTCTTTTTCGATAGTCTGCGGTTTTGCCCTCGGGCTTGGCTAATGCCCACCAGCTTCCAAATTGACTGCTGGGGTTCGTACTGTTCCAAGCGCGATAGATTGTCACCTCTTCAGTACTTTGATAAACAGCGCCTTGACACAAACCACCGGACAAAGGTTCACCAATGGCTTTCGCTAGCATCTGAGGGTTGTCGACCAGTTTGAATTTTCCTGAAAACTTATTTGGTAATTTAACTGAACCTACACAACCAGTGCTTGGCGATGGCGCCTCCCCATCAACGACATTATCTGCTTGGCTGGCACAGCCTGAATCACTACCATTGTTAAAACTGCGAGACTCCATCTCATCCTTATCTCCCTGCTGGTTTTTTGGTCTTATTTCATTGGATAGAAGTAAACCTAGCTCACCATTCTCATCCTTCTTTAAACCTTGATCACATAGTCAACTAATTACATAAATATCGATAGGTATGAATTTGGCACGAAATCTGTAGCAAATTACTGTAGACTACGCCCTCATTTTTTCTAAGGGTATGGTTGTGACAAGAGATCAGTTTGAATTGTTGGCACCGGGTGGTGATGTTGAGTCAATCAAAGCAGCGATCGCAGCGGGAGCAGATGCGGTGTACTGTGGATTGGATCGTTTTAACGCTCGAAACCGTGCAGCGAACTTAACGCTAGACAACCTTGCGGGCGTTCTTGAGCTTGCTCACGCCAATCAATGCCAAGTGTTTCTGACGCTTAATGTACTGATCTTAGAAAGTGAAATTGCCGCTGTGATGCGCTTACTGGCGCAGTTGGTCAATACCGACATTGATGGCGTTATCGTTCAAGATCTTGGTTTAGCGTATTTGGTTAAACGCCACTTCCCAAGCCTAGATGTTCATGCTTCAACGCAGCTCAATACTCACAATACTGGGCAAATCGAGTTTCTCAAACAGATGACTGCCAGCCGCGTTAACCTGTCTCGTGAGCTTAACATTGATGAGATTGCTCATCTCGCTCATTTTGGGCATCAACACGATGTGTTAATGGAAGTATTTGTTCACGGTTCATACTGTATCGGGTTTTCTGGGCTCTGCTATATCAGCTCGGCGCGAAATGGCGCCTCTGGTAATCGTGGTCGTTGCAGTCAACCGTGCCGTGAGCAATACCAAACCACCAAGCAAGGTTACGACTACCCGCTCAACCTGAAAGACAACTCAGCATTTGGCGATCTTCAAGCGCTTGCCGACGCGGGTGTCTATTCACTAAAAGTTGAAGGCCGCATCAAAAAACCGCATTACGTTTATACCGTTGTCGATAACTGGCGCAAGCAAATAGACCGCTTGTGCGAAGGTGAGACGCTTTCAGAAGATACCAGCGAGCTTTACACCGTATTTAACCGTGATTTCTCTAACGGTTTCCTACAAGGTGAATACGGCAAAAGCATGTATATCGACAACCCAAGAGACAACGCGGTTACGCATTTCTCCAAGGTGTATCAATGTACCAGTGCCGAACAAGTTCAAGCGGTTAAGCAGCGTCTTTACGACAAAAAAACCGATATCATCCAGCACGTTGACGCAAAAATCGCAGCCATGGACATCAACGCTGACCGCCCATCAGCAAGCTTAAAAGGCGCAATTGAAGCGCCAGAATTAGAAAAATTAGCGCAAAACCCAGAGCTAAGCGGCCAAAAACCACTATCGGTGTTAGTTTCAAGCCTGAAGATGCAACTCTTAGTTTGGAGTCCGATGTTGAGGTCTATTTTCAGCTACCTATGGGATTAAGCGCCGAGCTACCCGCTATGATTTCGCTCTTTGAATCTAACCCGAACTTAAAACCTTGGTTTCCGGCCATTCTCATCGGCGATGATTTTGAAGCGGCTAAAGTCTTTTTAGAAACGATTAAGCCAACACTTCTTATTACAAATAACTCTGGTGTCGGTTTCCATGCTCAAACGCTAGGGTTAGCTTGGATAACAGGTCCGCAAATGAACAGCACCAACTCGTACACATTAAAATGTCTTCAAGAAGAGTACTCTGCCTCGGGTGCATTCCTATCTAATGAACTGAGTAACAAACAGCTTCGCTACATTAGAAGACCAAGTGGCATGCGTACATTTTATAGTGTGTACCATCCGAATACGTTACTGACTAGTCGCCAGTGTTTGTTCCAACAAACGGAAGGTTGTAAGAAAATCAAAGTCAACAAAGGCTGCCTGAGACGCTGCAGTAAGCGTACGTCTATCATCAACCTCAAAGACAACCCTTATGTGGTTCAAAAGCAAAAAGGCTCGCACAACAGTCTCTACAGCGAGCACAATATTTTGAACCTAGATGTACTGGCTGACCATCGAGACCTTATTACCGATGTTTTCATCGATCTAAGAGATATTCAGACGGAAACAAAAGTGGCCGGTAGCAAACTTGAGGTCATCGACGCCTTCAAAGCGCTACTTCTTGAGGACGAACGCAGTATCGTTGGCAACCTAATCCAGAACACTAGCAACCAACAATACCAAAAAGGCATTTAGGGTAAAGCCCCCGCCTTCCTCAAACCTAGCCATTCGAAGTCGCAAGCTTTTTGATTTGTTCAAACAGCTCTTCGGCTTCAGCGGTTAATTTAGAGTACATTTTGATATCGCCATTTCTCTGTGCATGCATCGCTTGCTCTAGCAACATGGAATGGCGTTTTTTGAGTTTTCTAGCAGGATCGCGCTTTAAAAATGAGAACATGAGTCCCTCCTTGAGTTATGTAAACTCCTTTACGCGCGACACCTCAAAACAGATTCACTCCCCCTCTTATAAACTTGTCCAAATGCGGTTCATCGCACTCATCAATAAGCACAACCAATGGTTGCAGCCACTCACAAAAGGAATCAATATAACGATAAACATCGGTTTATAATTCTTCGCGAAAGAAAACAATAACAACCTACAGCAGTACGAGGGTCAAAATGGTAGACTTCACAACCGCAACATGGATTTTCGAACCCCAAAAAAGCCAAATTTCTAAATCAAGAGTCGATATCACTACCGAACCAGAAACCGATTTTTGGCAACGGTCTTACTACGGTTTTCGCAACGACAACGCGCCTGCTTTACTTCTAGAATCCGCAGAGAACTTCACGTTCACCACCAAGGTGAGTTTCAAGTATCAATCGCAGTTTGACCAATGTGGCCTCATAATTTACCTAGACAGCGATAACTGGTTCAAAGCGTCTATCGAATATGAGAATCAGTCATTTTCAAGATTGGGTAGCGTGGTAACAAATCTAGCTACTCCGACTGGGCAACCACTGATATTCCGCTTCCCAATGAGATTTGGTACCGACTAAGTCGCCGTGGCCCAGATTTTTTAATCGAATCATCGCTCAATGGCGTAGACTTCAAACAGATGCGTATTTTCCATCTTCATAAGTTGGGAGACACCACGGTTGAAATGGGCAAGTGTAATCCCCCTCTTCCTGCCGACTCGGCTGTTAAATTCGGTCTTTACGCCTGTAGCCCCACTCAATCATCGTTTACGGCTTCATTTAGCGAATTTAAGCTTGAACCAAGCCTTTGGCTAGCACACCAGGGGTAACGTTAATTTTTTATAGAAGAACATTTATTTGTTAAATGTTAACATTCTGATATGCCTCAACTTTCATTGAGGGTCACTCGGACGTTCCACGAGGAAGGAGATTTCATGCTTAATTCTGTAACGGCGAAAGCAGTGATTGACCACGCCCTATTCTTAGGGGCAGATTTTGCTGAACTATTCGTCGAGCACCATCAGACAAATTCGATCCAAATCGCGTCTGGCGAAGTGGACAAAGTAAACTCAGGCATCGATTTTGGTATCGGGATCCGCCTATTCTTCGGCCACAAGGTACTCTACGGCTACACAAACAACACAGACGAAAACGAACTAAAGCGCGTTACATCATTGCTCGCTGCAAAAGACAAACGTGAGCAAATCGCGACGGCTGGTGCGCTTAATCTTAATCGCTACCCTATCCAGCATGGTTGCCGTTTGCCACTTAGCAAGGACGCCAATCTAGATTCGAAAATCGCATTCTTACTTCAAACCGACGCGGCTGCACGTGCCGAAAGTGAATACATTACTCAGTTTATTGGTAATGTTTTACAACGCGAGCAGCAAGTTTCCATCTTCAATTCTGAAGGTCTGCATGTTGATGATACGCGCCACTACATTCGCGTGTCTGGTAACACCGTTGCCCAAAAAGGCAACGAGCAGTCTTCTGGTTCAGAAGGTCCTGGTGCACTGTCAGGCTGGGAATTTAGCGAACAACTTGATGCTCAAGAGCTAGGCCAAATCATTGCCCAGCAAGCATTGGTTAAACTAGGCGCAGATGCGTGCCCTTCCGGCGAAATGCCCGTAGTCATTGGTAATGGCTTTGGCGGCGTCATCTTCCACGAAGCGTGTGGTCACCTACTTGAAACCACATCAGTGGCTAAAAAAGCTTCAGTGTTCCATGACAAAATGGGCGAGATGATCGCTCATACAGCTGTGAGTGCCGTTGATGATGGCACTATGACTAATGAGTGGGCTCTATCCATGTTGACGACGAAGGCATGGCAACTCAACAAACGCAACTCATTAAAGACGGCAAGCTAACCAGCTTTATGGTCGATAAAATGGGCGGAATGAAGACAGGCTTTGAACCAACAGGCTCTGGTCGTCGCCAAAACTACAAATTTGCGCCCACGTCACGCATGCGGAATACCTTCATTGAGGCAGGTGAACATTCTCTCGATGATATGTTAGCTGGTGTTGAACGTGGTATTTATGCTAAGAAAATGGGCGGCGGCTCAGTACAGCCAGGTACAGGTGAATTTAACTTTGCCGTTCGTGAAGCTTATTTGATTGAAAACGGAAAAATCACCAAACCTCTCAAAACTGCAACACTGATTAGTACCGGTCCAAAGGTGCTTAAGGAAATCAGCATGGTTGGTAAAGATATGGCACTTGCCCCTGGTATGTGTGGTTCAGTAAGTGGTGCAGTACCGACAACGGTAGGTCAGCCTTCGTTAAAAGTTGATAACATTCTTGTGGGAGGTGGTAACTAATGAGCCAAGACAAACAACTTCTTGATGCCGTCGATTACGTCCTTTCTGAAGCCAAGCGCCAAGGTGCTGAAGCGGATGTTATCGTCAATCGTAGCAATAGCTTTTCCCTGAAAGCGAACCAAGGCCAACTGGATGAGTACAAAGTGAGCTCAAGCCAAGTCCTTGGGGTTCGCGTTGTCAAAGATGCACGAATTGCCACCAGCTACTCGGAATCATTAGAGAGCTCTAGTCTCGATCTCATGCTGACAAACGCTCTTCAAAGCGCACGTTTTTCTAAGCAAGACGAGCATCAAACTATTAGCTGTATCGATAGCAAAATTACCACGGATGTTGCAGAAATTGCTCAGCAAGATACCACATCTGCCGATGAGAAGATTGAGCTATCACTTGCGCTAGAGCAAGGGGTTGTCTCCCTACCCCACGCCTCGAGTGCTCCCTACAACGGTTATGCAGATGGAGAGAGTCAGCTTATTCTCGCCAACACGCAAGGGACACTTTGCCAGCATTTCGAGCGCTCATTTAGCTGCTACGCGTACACGCTATTTGAGAAAGACGGCAAGCAATCCATGGCGGGTAAAGTCTCGTTGGGTCGCCGCTTTGATGAGCTGAATCCGAACTACTGTATCGAGAAAGGCTACAACCTAGCCAGAGATTTACTCGATGGCGCACCAGTTGCTACTGGTGAATATTCGGCTATTTTCGATATCAATGCGCTAAGCAGCCTATTCGGTGCCTTTGGAAGTGCATTCTCTGGTGTTAGTGCCATGAAAGGCATCACCCCACTTGGTGACAAGATCGGTGAGTCAATTGCCAGTGAGCTGATTACTCTTACCGATATGGCGTATATGCCAAATGGTATGGCAATCGCCAGCTTCGACAGCGAAGGCTTTGCCGCCCAAGACAACGTGCTAATCTCAGGCGGAAACCTCAATACGCTATTGCACAATAGTCATACCGCAAGCTACCTAGGCACTACATCAACCGCCAGCGCGGCACGAGGAGCAAAGTCCAGTCTAGATGTATCTGCCAACCACAAAGTTATTGCCACTGGTCTAAGCAACGCCTCTGAGACTAAAGCGGGCGAATATCTTGAACTTGTTGAGCTGCAAGGCGTCCATTCTGGTGCCGATCCAGTCAGCGGTGACTTCTCGTTTGGCGCTAGCGGCTTCTTGTGCCGTGACGGAGTAAGAGTCCAACCGGTACGTGGTATCACGGTTGCAGGTAACTTCTACAAGATGTTGCAAGAAGTGGATGCGGTGGGTGATAACCAACTTACTAATGACAGCCGAACCTTCTTCGCACCGAATGTGAGGTTTGCTCGGTTGAGTATTGGTGGTAAGTAGGCAGAGATGACGCCCAGCATTGGGTTCAATGCTGGGTTCTATTTCTATATTAGAGTGTTTAATTCAAAACCTCTTTAATATGAATGGATCAATTAAGACAGTTAGCTTCGGATAATTCAGCTTCAGAAGCTCCACATTCCGTTTTGTGTGTACCATTCTTATAGTTTATGATACGTTTCCACTTCCCGTCACTAGTATGGCTTGTCATGATTTGACTAGGATCGTCACCAAACTCATTCTTGGTTCTATTCCAGAAATCTGCGCCATGGCTTTCTTCGCTGTAAAAATCCGTGTTAACGGCACTGCGAACTGGAATAAGATCCGATGCAACCACTGTGTCAGTCACTCCCACAAGATGTGAAAACCGCTGTCATTTCCAGGTTCATACGTGTGCTCTGAGTAACTGATAAGGTCTTTTCCTTGATAATCTTTGGTCACTAATGCCTGTGTTGTATAGGTATTAGCTAGAACAGCGTTGCTGCAATCACTCCAATCCCCAACATTTCCATAGACAGTGTTGCGAACTCCGGAAGATAGTTGCACCGTCGTTTCCAACCATTCGCTAACAGAACAATCGTACTGGTTTGTGCCTTTATCCATCGAAACCACCTGTTCAATGTTCACCCCATCTCGAACGGTAGTCATCATGGAGCTTTTATCATAAAGACCAATAACAGTTGTTAGGTCATTCGACATCTCATTGGTTTGTGATTCAAAATTGCCATTCGACATTTGCACAAACTGATATCGATACCACGCGTTATCATAGTTGTTATTTGAACTGTCCCACTTTCCTAAAAAGTACTCTACCCAAGCTAAGTCGGCTTGTGGGTATTGACTATGCAACTGGAGAGTATCGGAATAAGACTTTTGTAGACCCGGGACAATGTCTTGCGCGATTTGATGTACTTCATCATTCCCTGAATCTATATAGTCGCCATACAACTCCTCGACGGTAATATTGTAACGGCGCGCAATACGAACTTCTTGCTCTGCCAAACGCTGGGCAATGTCCTCTCGCAACTCCTGCTCCTGTAATATTGATTCACAAGAAAGTTCAGTTGAGGTATTTTCATATAGCTCTTTTTCCACTTCATTCCAGACAACAGAAGTCAGAGGTGTTAAGTTATACAAATCTGCATCTGTACTCTGGGCATATTTCGGAGCGATCACCATTGTGTAGGCTTGTTCGATTGGCGTATCTGGGAAATCAGTATCAATAGCACCTTGGGGTACGTCTACCACAATTGGAACATATTTTGCGCACTCGCTATAAACAGACGGTACTTCTAAGTTAAAATCACCTTGATCCTGCGTGACGACGCTCGGTTCATTGGTATCTAATTGATTGTTAAAGTTGACATCCAGATACACAGTTGCACCAATGACATATCCATCAATAACTTTCCCACTGAGGTTTGTACCACTTGCATCACCTTCATTGCCTCCACTATCGCTACCTCCACCACCGCAACCAACTACCCCAGAGGCGAGACCACAAAGCACCAGCTTTCTCATATTCATTTGAATAAACACCTATATCGTTATTATTTTTTGAGTAAGTCCATTCCTACCCAGGGGCTAAATATACACAGACTAAACCGCACAAAGTGCGGCATCACTCACACAAGTTTAAATAAAGTTAAAAATATCAATAACAAACAATACTTTTCAGACTCACTTCATACGTAACCTAATTGTTATGAAATGCTATTTTCTTTAAAGATTATTCAAACAATGATTAGACGTGTATAAATCAGACTTCCTAACAAATTACACTCCTGAATTCGCATCTTTGCCAGGACGAAAAATAGAGAGAGACCAAAATGAGAATCGCGATTACATTGTTGACATTGGCTATAAGCAGTCTCAATTATGCCAATAGCGCCCCTTCTGACGTTTTAAATGCCGAAGCTTCAGATCCGGTTAAGATGAAGTGGATGGTTGCTTTCCGCCACCAAAAGATAAGCTGATTATGCAGCCAGAATCCGACTTTTTCAGTTTCCCCAAAATGCGTTGGACTGTGTGTCATATTCGCGAATTGATGCCTACCAAGCAGGTTAGCCGAGGGATTGGCGCGCCGATTCCATTTACGTATGCCAAAGACGACAATATCGACGCCATTACATTCCAGCCTCTCAACAGCGAGCAAGAAATGACATGGCAAGAATCGCAATCAGCAAACTACACTGATGGTATTCTTATTCTTCATAAAGGCCAGATCGTTTACGAACGTTACCTAGGCTGCCTAGATAAACTAGGTCAGCATGCTGCTATGTCGATGACCAAATCTCTTACAGGGCTTTTAGCTGAAATTTTGGTTGCTGAAGGCACTCTTGATGAAAACGCAAAAGTTACTTCAATTGTCCCAGAGCTCAAGGACAGTGCTTTTGGTACTGCTACCGTACGCCAGGTAATGGACATGACTACAGCACTTGACTACAGCGAAGACTACGCCGACCCAAATGCTGATATCTGGATCTACTCTAAGGCAGCGAGTCCGCTTCCAAAACCGCAGGGCTACGATGGTCCAAACGGTTATCTTGAGTATTTACAAACCGTGGACAAGAGTGGCGCTCATGGTGACGCGTTTGGCTACAAGACAATTAATACAGACGCATTGGGCTGGATTATTGCCAGAACGACAGGTAAAAACGTTGCTGAGCTATTATCTGAACGAATCTGGCAAAAAATTGGAATGGAGCAAGATGGTTATATGACCGTCGATGCCAAAGGCATGCCATTCGCGGGCGGTGGTCTGAGCGCGGGTCTTCACGACCTTGGCCGTATTGGGTCACTAGTGCTTAACAAAGGTAAGTTTGAAGGACAAACTCTTTTCCCAAGTGAAGTGGTAGAAAACATCATGGCCGGCGGTGATAAAGAGGTTTTTGCGAAAGCCGGATACACAACTTTGCCTGGTGGTAGTTATAAGAGTATGTGGTGGATCTTTCACAACGCTAATGGCGCGATAGCTGCACGCGGTGTTCATGGTCAGACAATTTATATAGACCCAACCGCTGAGATGGTGATCGTTCGTTATTCCTCATTCCCTAGTGCCAAAAACAGCAAAATCGACCCTACCTCACTACCTGCTTATCAGGCGGTTGCAGAATACTTGATGAACAAGGATTAAATCAGCGCGGCTGGTTTGTGCCTTGGAGTAGCTTAACCACGGTGTGCAGTTGTACTTATAAGCACAATTGCACACCGTTAAATCAATATTCGAAGTTACGACGAACAACTATAATGCGTCACTCCACCCACATCGAAAAGCTCCAACGGACGAAGCTGATAATACTTAGCTTCCTGCTCTTTCCCCTGCTCTCCATAAGGTTCGGAAAACACCTGCTGCAGCTCATGAATGAGAGAATACTCTCCCTGCTCCGCTTGCTTATAAGCCGGTACCACTAGCCATTCACGCCACGTGTACTTGGGGTTAACCTGTTTCATTTTTGACATAATTTCTTCCTCCGTGTTTGCAGATGGAAGCTTTTTACGCCAGCCATTTAGCCAAGCTTGCCACTCGATCATAGTGTCTTCATCAGGTTCAGTGTAAAAGCTTGCAGTAAGCGAAGAAGCATTGTCGGGTAACTTCGACAATTCACGGAAGAAAATCGTGTAGTCAACATGCGTCATCATCATAAGTTTGAACAGATTTTGTAGTAAGTCGCTATCAAACTCTGCATGGCCGAGCTTTCTCGACCACATATCTGTGAGTTTGGTTTGCATCACTGTCGAAAATTCGTCCTGAATTAGACCAAGTTTTTCTACCGCAGCTTGGTCCGTAGCGATAAGAGGTATCAATGCCGAGCAAAAGGATTCGAAGTTTTTCTCTGCGGCCAAAGGCTGATTAAAAAACGAGAAGTGACGGCCGCCGCCAGTCCAAGGCTGGAAGTATGGCTCGAAGCGTTCGCAAAAACCAAACGGCCCAAAATCGAGGGTGAAACCGCCCACGGCGCAGTTGTCACTATTGAAATTTCCTTGGCAGAAACCAACCCGCATCCAGTGTGTCACTAGTGTAATCAATCGCTCTCTAAACTCTGTGGCGAGTGCGATTGCTTTTCTGGTAGGGGTAAACTTGGGTCTATCTGCTGTTTATATTCTCGCTCTATCGCGTATTCGACAATTTGCTCAAGCTCTTGCATCGCAGTGGAATGGGCTTGACTGCGCGCTCGGCGTGCAAATAACTCAATCTGACCGACACGCAAAAAAGAAGAGGCAACCCGGGTAGTAATGGCTGCGGGATTCGAAACCATAATATCGGGGTTTTCAGAATGCGAACCTTCTCGATACCAAGGGCGGTCAACGGTTTCTGATTGTGAAGCATATAAACATAACGAACGGTCGATGGAATACCAAGCGCGTGCATGAACTCTTGAGCTAAAAACTCGCGTACGCTGGAGCGCAAAACGGCTCTACCGTCAGCTCCACGGCAATACGGTGTCTTGCCGCCGCCTTTGAGCTGCATTTCCCATCGTTTGCCATTCAGTACACCTTCAAAGACGGAGAGTGCACGGCCGTCGCCATAGCCATTCCCAGTTTTGAAAGGGCACTGCTCGTTGTACTCGGTACCATAAATGGAAAGCGCGTAGCCTGTAGCCCAGCCAAACGGTTTTATTGGAGCGGGAACTCCGGACATATCACCAGAGAACATCGCAGCAAAGTGTTTGTTTTGCGCCAGAGTAAAATCAATCCCCAGCTCATCAAATAGACTCGCACTGTGGCTGATGTAGGTTGGATTTCCGATAGGCGTTGGCTTCACCGGTACATAGTGACCCGAAAACACTTGTCGCGGCCAGTAATCTTCACCACTATCCGTTGCGTCAAGATCTACATTGAGTGTCTCTAGCAGCGAGTAACTTGCCGTGTTTGCAAACTCATCCATATTGGTTATTGAGTTACGTGGTTTTGGTTCGCTCATCGTCAATCCTACTCCGTGCAATGATGCGTGACTTCGTTGTTGTCATGATACGAAGATTGTCCGATAAAGCCCAATAACCTTATGATATAGTTTGATTCATTTAGATTTACCCTAAACAACCTAAGGGCATTAGTTAAAAGTAGCCAACGTCGTCTGTATTGGCGTACTATCTTGGGTTCTTCGCAATCGCCTTTCTCTAAGTATGGATTATTAATGGCTCAAGGAATTCGCTACAAAGTCATTCTTCTCGCGTGTCTCATTATCAGTATCGGTCAACTCAGTATGGGGCTGGTACTTCCTTCACTACCTTGGATAGCGAAAGATTTTGGTATCAGCTCGATCAGGCGCAGCTACTCGTCGGTATTTATCTACTCGGCTTTGGCCCGTCTCAGTTCATTTATGGTCCAATTTCAGATGCGATTGGCAGAAAAAGGTTCTGCTCACCGGGCTGGTTATCGCACTGCTTGGCCTTGTGTTAATTATTACGATGAACCATTCGTTTGAAGGCATGGTTTTTGGTCGTTTTCTGCAAGGCATTGGCACTGGTTGTTGCGCGGTTCTCGCTCGAGCCTCAACGCGCGATCAGTTTAGTGGAGCTCAGCTCCCTATTGCCCTCTCTTATATCGCCATGGCTGCTTCCATCACTCCAGTCGTGGCGCCAGTTTTGGGTGGGTTTATTAACTTTCACTTTGGTTGGAACATGGTGTTTGTGTCGCTATTTAGCTACGTTGCCCTAGCCTGGGTAGTCATCACCATGCTATTTAAAGAAACCATCGCAGAGAAGTCACCAATCCCTTCGTTTAAACGTGTCGTGAAACAGTATGGGGAGCTGCTCCGCTCTAGCTATTTCATTAGTTTCGCTAGTATCAGTTGGCTCAACTTCAGCCTGATGATCACCGCGGTATCGGTCATGCCGTTTATCATGCAGAACCAAATTGGGATGAACTCAGATGAATACGCGCTGTGGGTGCTCATTCCAGCGCTCGGTATGATTGGTGGAACCACCATTTGTAATCGCGTTCGACCTATCATTGGCACTAGGAAGATGCTTTTGTGCACTCCAGCTCTGCACTTTGCATCGGCTATTTGGTTGTTTGTTTGCCCGATGGAACCTTTGTATATCATGCTCGGGCAAATGCTGATGATTCTGGGAAATGGCATCGCTCTGCCTTGCGCACAAGCGATGGTAATGATGCCTTACAAAAAGCAAGCTGGCGCCGCGGCAGCATTGTCTGGCGGTGGACAAATGATTGTCTCATCACTAGTCAGTATGGGTTTGGTTCAACTTGGCCTAAGTCAGCTTGGCACCTGTCGATTGTGATCACCCTGTTTGCGTTGGTAACGCTTAGTAATATTATTCGCGGTTTTCGCGTTGCTCAGCCTCAATAGAGGCTGAATACACGACTCTATCTAAGATTTTTGACACTGCCACGGACCACTAGCGAAGGCTCAAGTTGCACGACATCCGCAGCAAGACTGGTTTTTTCAATTTTCGCGAGCAAGGTTTCAACGGCCGCTTTTCCTAAGCGATACTTGGTTGATGGATCGTCGTGAGAGAAGGTGACATGAATTTGGCAATATGAATGTCATCATAGCCAATGATCGAAAGATCGTTGGGAACATGTATTCCTTTATCATGAGCAACATTGATAGCCCCCATAGCCATCATATCATTGCAAACAAACAGTGACGTAGGCAATGCGCCACGGCTGATTAATGTCTCAAGCGATTTCGCGCCCCCATCACATTCAAAGTCTGACTCTACAATCCAGTCTGGATTAATCGCAATATGATGTTCATTCAACGCCTTCTTATACCCTTCATAACGCATCAGAGCTTGGTGGCGGTTTAGAGGTCCTGTGATACAACCAATCTCTTTGTGGCCGCTTTCAATTAAATGCTTAGTTGCCAGATAACCACCAAGAAACGAGTTATCCTGGATTTTGTCGCTTTCAAAGTGCATTGGCCCCCAGTCCATCACAACCACAGGAATGGATGGGTATTGATCAAAAATATCCAGCTTCTCCCCTTCAAGTTGAGCACATTAAGATCAGACCATCAACACGCTTTTGTAGAAGCGTATCGATGGAGGCTTTCATGCGCTCGGTATCACCTTCAGTGTTACAGAGAATAAGGTTGTAGTTTTGATGATAGCAGCTGCGTTCGACCCCTTTTACTACCTCACCAAAAAACGGGTTGGTTGAGGTAGTCACTAACATTCCAATTGTTCGCGTACGATTCATTTTTAAGCTACGCGCCAATGCCGAAGGCGCGTAGTTGAGTTCCTTCGCTGCGCTGTTAACGCGCTCAGAAATCTCTTCACTAACGAATCGTGTTTTATTGATGACATGACTCACGGTTGAGGTTGAAACACCCGCAAGTCTTGCTATGTCCTTCATCGTTGCCATTGGGCAAGGGTCTCCACTGCTTCTTCTTATAATTGAGCGTGTTAGCTCCTAAAATTGGGATTGCTGCTCTAGAAACTGTTGTACTTCATCTAGCGTTGGAATGGAAGTCTGCGCGCCAAATCGAGTCACTGAGATAGCTGCAGCTGCGTGAGCAAATACGATCGCCTCTTCGATAGACTTGCCTTCAATTAATCCTGTCACCAAAGCGCCGTTAAAGGTATCACCTGCCGCAGTGGTATCCGTCGCTTCGACTTTAAAGCCCGGGATTCGCTCACCACGACCGTTTTGGCTTAGCCATACACCTTTCGAGCCCAAAGTAATCATGACGATTTCAATGCCCTTACGATGTAGTGCATTTGCCGCTTCTTGTGCAGATTCATCATCATTGACTGTTATTCCGGTCAGCACTTCTGCTTCGGTTTCATTCGGCGTGATGACGTCTACACAACCCAGTAACGAATCAGGAAGCTCTCTGGCCGGTGCTGGATTCAGGACGACGTTTGTTTTCGACGCCTTAGCTATCTTCGCTGCGTATTCTATGCCTTCAATTGGCGTTTCTAATTGAGTTAGTAAGTAGTTTGCACCTTCAATGAGGCCTTTATGTGGCTCAACACGCGCGGTCGTGAGCTTAGCGTTGGCTTCTGCTGAAATACAGATACTGTTCTCGCCACTTTCTGCTACTTGAATCATAGCAATACCCGTTGGTGTGCCTGGCTCTAATTGAACACCCGCGATATTGATACCATCAGCTTTGAATGCTTCGCGAATATTAATACCAAATGCATCATCACCTACACAGGCGATGAAGCCGGTGTCACCGCCTAGTCTTGCAGCAGCAACGGCTTGGTTCGCCCCTTTGCCACCAGGAATAACTTGGTAATTAGCACCATGTAGCGTTTCGCCAGGACGAGGGAAAGAAGGAACTTGCAGAACATGGTCTGCATTCACACTACCCAGCACAATGAGTTTATTCATACTTTGTTCCTTTTAACTCTTTTGTTTGTTACTGATTTTTGAGTATCAGTTTGGTAAATAGCTTGGGATTACCTTGGGGTGGCAAGCCTAAGATATCTGGTTGTAAGGCGATGCGGAGCGAGCCCTTGAGTTCCTCCCCTTTATAAGGGGAGGCTAGGAGGGATGCTCTTGAAGTTCTGTCGATACATTGAGTAATGCACTTGGGGTATACTACAGCGCTCTTTACCCCCTCTAACTCCCCCTTATTAAGGGGGAGAACTATTAGCGGCAAGCTCCTATCGTCGCTTCGCCTATTACTCAGCTACTACTTTTAGAGGTACTGGGATGTACTCTTCTACTTTCTCGCCTTTCAGTACTTTGTCAGCGGTTTCCACACCTAGTGCACCGATCATGTCTGGCTGCTGTGCGATTGTTGCTGCTAGTTTGCCGCGTTTCACCGCTGCCATACCATCTTCAGTGCCATCGAAACCAACGATCATAACGTCTTTACCTGCCGCTTGAACTGCGCGAAGTGCACCTAGTGCCATTTCGTCGTTCTGGGCGAATACAGCTTGTACATCAGGGTTCGCGGCTAGAAGGTTTTCCATGACGTTTAAGCCTTTAGTACGGTCGAAATCCGCTGGTTGGCTAGCAAGCAGTTCCATTTGAGAACCTTTTACTGAGTTCATGAAACCTTCACCACGCTCACGTGCAGCTGACGTACCCGCAATACCCTCTAGTTGGATAACTTTTGCTTTCTCGCCTACTTTCTCCATGATGTAGTGACCAGCCATTTCACCGCCCACCACGTTGTCTGATGCAATGTGGCTTACTACGTCGCCACGGCTAGCACCACGGTCAAGCGTTAGAACTGGAATGTTCGAACGGTTTGCCATACGGATAGCATTGGATACTGCATCTGAATCTGTTGGGTTGATAAGGATTGCCTTAACGCCACGTACCGTTAAATCTTCGATGTTTGATAGCTCTTTGCTTGGGTCATTTTGCGAGTCCAAAACGATTAGGTTGTAACCTAAATCCTTGGCTTTCGCTTCCGCGCCCTCTTTCATCGTTACGAAGAACGGGTTGTTAAGCGTAGAGACAACAATCGCCATCGTGTCTTGTGCTGATGCAGCTGTAGACATAGAAGCAGATAGCACGGCAGCAGAGATTAAAGTGGCTAGTTTTTTCATCGTTTTAGTCCTTTGTGTAGGGGGCGGCTCAACTCATTGTCGAGCCTGTTATTGTAAATAATCTAGTGTTAATCGACGTTACTTGTTTTTGTTGTCTACCAGTACCGCAAGCAAGATAACTACGGCTTTTGCGATCATTTGGTAGTAAGAAGAAACGTCCAATAGGTTGAGTGCGTTGTTCAAGAAGCCGATGATCAGAGCACCAATTAGCGTACCCATAATTCGACCTTTACCACCCATCAAGCTGGTACCGCCGAGAACAACAGCTGCGATCGCATCAAGCTCGTATCCCATACCCGCAGTAGGCTGAGCGGATGACAGACGAGAGGTAACGATAATGCCAGCCAGTGCAGCAAGTAGACCACAGATGGCGTAAACACCAATCTTCACTTTGTCGACGTTAATACCTGACAAGCGAGTCGCGGATTCATTACCACCTAGCGCGTAAACGTAACGACCAAAGCGAGTGTGATTAAGTAGATACCAAACAGAGGCGAACACAACGACCATAATCCAAACTGGAACTGGGATGCCCAATGCGTAACCGGTACCAAACCATGCAAATGCGTCAGCAGTATCCGTAAAGCCTGTAGAGATTGGACGACCGTCGGTGTACACCATAGTGACACCACGTAGAAGCGTCATAGTCACCAAGGTGGCGATAAACGCCTGAACCTTACCTTTTGCAATGATAATACCGCTGATGGCACCAAGAGCTGCACCCGCTAGAAGCGCAGTTGGAACCGCGATCAATACAGGGACTTCCATTGCTATCAAACTGGCCGCAAACGCGCCGCAAAGTGCGAGTACAGAGCCAACACTCAAGTCGATACCAGCGGTTAAGATGACCAATGTCATACCCACTGCAATAATCGCATTCACAGAGGTTTGACGCAGAATGTTTAGAATATTATCGACAGTGAAAAAGTTCGGGTTTAGAAAAGACACCACGACAATTAGGAAGATCAGCGCAATCAGTGATTTTTGCTCAATCAACCATTCTTTATTGAAAAGAGGCTTTTTGTTTTCCATCTCAACGCTCATCTCTTTGTTGATGGTTTTATTGTTCATGCTGCTTCCTCACTTACATTTTTACCGACAGCGCATGCTAGTAGTTTCTCTTGATCCGCATCTTGAGCCATAAACTCACCGCTTATGTGCCCTTCATGCATCACCAAAATTCGATCGCTCATGCCAAGTACTTCTGGCATTTCAGATGACACCAAAATGATGCTCATGCCATCTGCTTTAAATTTGTTGATTAGTTGGTAGATTTCTTTCTTAGCGCCCACATCGACACCGCGTGTTGGCTCATCCAAAATGAGAACTTTAGGCTTGGTCATCAACCCTTTAGCAATCGCCACTTTCTGTTGGTTACCACCGGACAGATTGCCAATAATTTGATCGCGTGTTGGCGTTTTAATGTTGAACAGCTTAATGAAGTCTTCAACAGCAACCACTTCTTCACTGTGTTGAATTTGCATGCCTTTAGACAACTGCTCTAATGCGCAAATCGACATGTTCTCTTTAACTGATAAGCCCAGAACCAAACCATCTCCTTTGCGATCCTCAGAAATGTAAGCAATGCCATTGGCAAGACCTTCTTGAGGCTATCTGGATTGATCGTTTTGCCGTTAAGAATTACCTCACCCGATTGACGTTTTAGTGCGCCATAGATGATTTTCATCAACTCAGTGCGCCCTGCGCCCATCAATCCGGAAATACCAAGAATTTCACCTTGATCCAGAGTAAAGCTCACGTCATCGACACCAGGACCTGAAAGGTTTTTCACTTCTAAACTGGTTTTACCGTGCACGGCATCAATTCGCGGATACTGCTCATCAAGCTTGCGTCCTACCATCATTTCGATCAGCGTATCTTCATCGGTTTCAGCCACAGTGCGCTGACCAATAAATTTGCCATCACGTAACACCGTAATATCATCGCAAATCTCGAAGATTTCTTTGAGGCGGTGTGAGATGTAAACAATGCCACAACCTTGCTCACGCAGTTCGTTGATCACGCTAAATAGCGATTCCGTCTCTGTATCGGTGAGCGCATCGGTTGGCTCATCCATAATGATGACCTTTGACTCAAATGACAGTGCTTTCGCAATTTCTACCATTTGCTGCTCGCCAAGACTAAGTTCGCCAAGTGGTGTCTTCGCGCTGTGTTTCACGTTAAGTCTCGCCAATAGGCGATCTGCCTCGGCATACATCTGCGACCATAAAATACGACCAAACGCGTTGGTTTTTTCTCGGCCGAGGAAGATGTTTTCAGCAATAGTGAGCTCAGGAATAAGATTAAGCTCTTGGTGAATAATACTGATGCCCGCTTGTTGTGAATCACGCGGACCTTTAAACGAAACGTCTTGGTCTTTATAGCGAAGTTCGCCAGAGTCTTTTGAATAGATTCCCGTCAGCACTTTCATAAGCGTCGACTTACCCGCGCCGTTTTCACCGAGCAATGCCATCACTTTACCGGGGTACACGTTTAAGCTGGCTTTATCCAAAGCTTTCACTCCTGGGAAAGCTTTTTCAATCTCGCTGAGTTGTAAAATGGGTTGCAGCATGAGGATGTCCTGTATATTTCGCTGAACTGAACTCTTAATAAGCGACGGTCTAAAAGACGACGCCAGCTTGGAAAATCACATTGGCGTACGGCGTGCATTCACCCGTTCTCACTACGGCTCTTGAATCTAGAGTTTTTGTCTTAAAGTCTTCGTGAGAAACATAGGAAACCGAAATCTCTTTACCGCTCGTTACTCGCTCCTGCTCTATCATGGATAACAAAGCATCATGTAACTCAGAGCTCACCTGCTTAAACTCTTCTGCCAGAATAACCCCTTCGATCTGAGCTTCAGAAAGGTACACTTTTACCGTATCCAAGAACGCTGGAACGCCATGAGTCAACGCTAAGTCGATACGTTGAACTTCGTCCGCAATTGGAAGGCCAGCGTCACAAATCGTTACTTCATCGGTATGACCCAATGTCGACACCAAATAGGAAAGTTCTGAATTTATTAGGGCACTTTTTTTTCATTTTTATACCTGCTTCATGCGGCTTTATTAAATCTGTAGGGCTTGGACAATCATCAAACAACGGTCACTGGGATATAGGTTTTACTACCTGCTCATTGTTGATAAAACAATCATCGAAACGTTTCGATGACAATCCTAACGTAAAACGTGTAGAGATCGAGAGAGGTAGTATTCAACTGTGACTTAGATCGCCCCATCGAAACGTTTCGATGTATTTTCGTGAATGGATTCAAATTCCCATAAAGTGAGATTTTCTGCTGAATAGGCTACGTATGACAGCGCCTTCATAGCCCACTAATAAGGCTAAACAAAGTAGTAAAAAGGACAAGAATGCATGGGAATGAATAACCGCACCCAAGCAACCTCGAGACGGTGCTCTCTAGAGATTCACTTGGGTAAAATAGCGCTAATTACATATTAGAGGAAATGTAGGGGCCAGAGGCATAGTGACAGCCAATGGCTTTGAGAGATTCCAACTGTCCTGATGTCTCAACACCTTCGGCAATAGTCTCAATGTTTAATACTTTGGCGAGACTGACAATCGCTTTGGCTACCTGTTCTACCGAACGATCTTGAGCAATTTCTGCCACTAACTGCGCGCCAACTTTGAGTTTTTGTAATGGCAGTTCGCGAAGCTCGGATATGGAAATGTGGCCCATACCAAAGTCTGCCACGGTAATTTGACAACCAAGTTCCACCAATTGATAGAGCTCATCCACACAACGTTTCTTAGACAACATGTCCTCAAACACTTCTAGCACCAAACAATGTGCTGGAAGATGATACTTGGTGAGAATCTCTGTCACTTCCTTAGTAAACAATCCATGGCCAAAGTTCTTAGAGGAGACTTTTACCGCCACGGTTTTTAGTTCGCCAACCGAGGCGTACTTGCACGCTTGCTCAATTGTGAACAAATTTAGTTTGCGGATTAGCTGCGACTCTTCAGCGATAGGAATGAACTCAAATCTATCGACCTCACCGAACATAGAGTCGCTCCACTCTAGGCGGCTTTTAAACGCAACGATACGATTCGTTTCAATCTCAACCACGGGTAGGAAACTGACCTCAAGCCTGTGTCGTTCGATAGCTTGCGAGAGACGTTGAGCCATCGCGGTTTTACGCCCCCACTGCTCACCCATTGTTTCATCATAACTCATCCAAGTGGTTTGACACTGCTTGGCACGGTACATAGCGAGATCCGCTTGCTTTAGTAGCAGACTGGTCGGCACGTTGCGACTCACGTTTGTGGTCACTCCTACTGACGCAGAACCTCGTTCAGATTTATTGCCGACTTCGATGAAGGCGATGGCATCAACCAAATGTTGAGCGTAATGTTCCGCTCGAGTTTGTGAACAATTAGGCAAGAGTGCGACAAACTCGTCCCCACCAAGTCTTGCAACGACACCATTTTCCCCTACTGCCGCTCTAAAGCGCTTCGCTACATCTTGAAGAAACAAATCGCCGAAGTCGTGCCCTTTACTGTCGTTGATAGACTTAAACTCGTTAAGATCGATTAACAACAACGAATACGGGTGCTCTGCCAGTTGCTCTTCAACTAAAAAGCGTTGCAAGTGCTCAAAGAAAGAGGTGCGATTTGGGAGACGTGTCAGGGGATCAAAATAAGCGAGGTCGCTTAACTTATCGTTTAGGTGTTTTTCAGACGTCACATCACGTTTGACCGCAATGTAATAGGATTTCCCCAAATAGTTGAAAGGACTGATGTGGGCATGTTCAATAAACAGCGAGCCGTTTTTCTTCCTATTAACCAGTTCGCCGACCCAATCTTTACCTTGAAGCAGCTTAGACCACATGTCTTCGTATGTTGCTAGAGTGGTTTTTCCCGACTTAAGCAGCTTTGGATTTTTACCTAAAACTTCTTCACGGGTATAGCCAGTTAACTTGACGAACTGCTCGTTAACGAAACAAATTTGAGCTTGTTCGTCAGTAATAATGACAGCAACAGACACGCTCTCTAACGCCGACTCCATCAAACCTAACGACAAATCAAAATCCATATAACGCAACGCCATGTTTACAACTAATGTTTTACCAAGTATTACAAAGCGAACATGATAGGGTTTAATGGAACCAACATCAAATAAAACGTCAAAAAGTCGATGATTTAACAACAATTTTTTGACGCACAATAAACTATTGGTACTAATTTGGATAACCAAAGAGAAGGTCACCTAACATGTACCCACATTAGGTGACTTAAAGACGAGGTGGCAACCGCCTAAAAATGTATTAGAGGGTCATATCTAATCGTTATTGATTTGTTTAATCACACGACATGGGTTACCCACCGCGAGTGTATTAGCCGGAATATCTTTGGTGACAACACTGCCCGCACCAATGACCGCGTTGTCGCCAATCGTAACGCCAGGACAAATAATTGCCCCTCCACCAATCCAAACGTTATTACCGATTTTAATTGGTAAACCAAATTCAACTTCGTCTTCCACTCGGCCTTTTACATCCAGCGGGTGACCTGCAGTATATATCTGAACATTTGGCGCAAATAATACATTGTCTCCAATTTCAACCACGTTGACATCCAGAATCACGCAATTGAAATTCGCGTAGAAGTTCTTACCAGCATGGATGTTTTCCCCATAGTCGCAACGAAACGGCGGCTCAAGATAGAGATTGCCTTTGCGGTTTGGGATTAACGCTTCTTGCGCTTCTTTCCACTCGGGCGTATTCGGAATACTATCGTTAAGTTTCTTTAGTGTATGACGGCACTTAACTCGCGCAGATAGAAGCTCTTCATCCCACGCTAAATAAGGTTCGCCTGCCAGCATTTTTTCTCGTTCTGTTCTTGTCGACATCTTTTCTTCCAACAATGTTACGGACTGTTTGTATTCAAAAACGTAATATTGAGGACAATGTCAGAATACTGTCATTGCGCCACTTTATTTTCTTCGAATCGTAGCCGCCATCACACTTGGTGGAATTAATATGAGACGGAGATTTAGTGAGTCGCGAGAAGTTTTATCAGCGCTTTTGCTGCAGCTTCAGAGCTGGCTGGATTTTGACCAGTCACGAGCAGGCCATCAACGACAACGTACTCTTGCCAGTCCGGTGCTTTTGAGAAGCTCGCTCCGCGCTTTACAAGTTCATCTTGCAACGAAAAAGGCACAATATCAGTCAACCCAACGGCTTGCTCTTCGCCATTACTAAAACCTGTAACCTGTTTACCTTCAACCATTGGGGATTCGTCTTCATTAGCGGCATTGATCAGTACTCCAGCTGCATGGCAGACAGCCCCTATCGGTTTATGAGCAGTATAAAAGTCATCAATCAATGTAACTGAGTCGGGATCGCAGGTCAGATCCCAAAGCGGACCGTGGCCGCCTGGATAGAACACCGCATCATAGTCAGCTGCTCTTACTTCAACCAAGCGGAGAGTGTTAGTCAGATGGGTTTTCGCCACTTCGTCAGCTTCGAAACGTTGAGTGGCTGGTGTTTGCTGCTCATCTAGTTGGCTGTTTGGGTCAACAGGAGGATGGCCACCAGCGGGAGAACATAAGGTGATATGCAAGCCGGCATCTTTGAACACATAGTAAGGCGCGGCAAACTCCTCAAGCCAGAAGCCGGTTTTATGTTCAGTCTCTCCCATCCGACTATGCGATGTTAGAACCATCAGAATTTTTTTTTGGCTCACTCTCTGCTCTCCATTAGGCGCTCTTTATAAACCTAGTGAAATGCTGAGATTTTTCAAATACAAAGGGATGAGTAATCTTCATCCCTTTTTCCTTTCATTAGCCACTTATCGAAAGTGCGAAATAGGATTTAGTTTTGTAGAGCCGGACGAGAAGAGACATCATCAAACCAACGCTTGATGTTCTGGTTAGTTTCAAACACATCCACCTTAAGCGCATTAACCGCTACAAAAACAAAAATATAGGCACTGATATCTGCGATGGTGTAATTGTCTGTCGCTACGTACTTAGACTGACCCAGTTGCTTGTCGAGTTTAGGCAGGAACAACTCAACTCGAGCTTCGCTTCTTCTCCCCATGCTTCAACACAATTTTCTCGGTCGCTATAGATTCCCGAAAGGTTTCTAAACGCCTGGAAGGCATTTTGGATGCCGTCAATCTCGACAATGCGATTCCACATTTCAACTTTGGCTCGCTCCAACGTACTAGCACCAAATAGGTTGAGATCATTTGGCGTAATCTCATCAAAATATCGGCTAATAGCTACCGTTTCACTGAGATAGCTACCATCATCCAGTTCAAGCAATGGCACTTTTCCGTTTACGCTTTTGTCCTGATAGCTTTGGTCTAGGTTTCCCCCTTCCCTAACATTCACTTCCACTCTTTCGATATCGGTAACACCAATTTCTTTAAGAAATAGATTGAGGCGCTTCGAGCTGACTGTGACCGAGTGATCATACAATTTCATGTGTTCATTCCTTTTGGCACGTATGTTTTTAGAGAGTGACCATCTTTATGGACTTTTTGTTTGACCAGCTTTGATTTCTAACCGATCGTTTAGATATACTCTATGCAATAACTAAACGATCGGTCAAGAATTAATTAGTGAATGATGGTAAGTACTTGTACAATGAGCAGCAAGTACAGGTATGCGTGGTTTTATTTCCGAGGGGCGTATGGCAAGAAAAGCCAATTTTTGTAAGCAAGAAAAGCTAGAACAAGCGATGATGCTGTTTTGGAGTAAGGGCTATGCTAATACTTCGATTAGCGATCTGACTGATACTCTTGCTATTAATCGCTTTAGTCTTTACAACAGTTTTGGTG
Organism: Vibrio maritimus; assembly: GCA_000755425.1. Classification (GTDB taxonomy): domain Bacteria; phylum Pseudomonadota; class Gammaproteobacteria; order Enterobacterales; family Vibrionaceae; genus Vibrio; species Vibrio maritimus_A. Next base: position 248,115 of record BBMT01000003.1, on the reverse strand, counting down.
ATAAAGAGGCGCTCTACTATCAAGCACTTGATAACTACTTAACCTCGGTTTCATTTCCTAAACTAGAACCACTTCGAGATCCAGAATCTGGCGTTGATACCCTCTGTCAATTTCTCAAGGCATTTGCCAACAAGCAAAAGCAAGATAGCTGTGGATGTTTTATTCAAAACGCTGTCGTTGAACACGCGGGTGAAAATGAGAGGTATTAAAACGAAGCAACATGCTGTTCGATACTTTAGAGCAAGCTATTGTTGCAACGCTAACTCACGCTCAACAGCGTCTTGAAATCAGCAACGAACAAGATGTCACTGCAATAGGACAGTTTGTTATCTGTCAAATGCAGGGGATGCGCGTGCTTGGTAAAGCCAAACGCTATACAGAGATTGATGTAGCCACAAGAGTTCTTTGTGACTACCTCAGAGGGTTAAGCGCAAAAACAGCCTCTTGAAGATAGAATCCAAGAAGCTGTCTTAGTCTCACTGCCGCAATAGATACAGTCTGATTGCTTATTTATAACCGCCTTCGATCATCGGCTCTGTTAAGCGTAGGCGAACTTTATTGCGCTGTATCGCCTCTGGCGGCAAGCTGATAAAGCCAAACTGGTTTAAGGTTGGTTTCTGCTCATCAGAAAGCGTCAAACTGATAAAATACTCTTCCTGCTGATTAAAATGTTCTCGATTTGGCGGTAAGTCGAGGTACATGTAGTAAACACTCGCCAATGGATAACGTCCTGACAAAATGGTTTCTTTATTCACATCGTACGACTCACCAAAGTTATTAATGACGTTTAGCAAGTTTTGATCGTTAAGATCGTCTGTGTAAACTGAATAACCAATCGCGTCTGACTGCGCCGAAATTTCGCCTAGTAATGCCGGCTTATCGATAACAAAATTCGTCGTCGCAAACTCTGCATTGTCGCACGCGACCCACTTAGCAAACGTATCATGCCCCTTTAGTTGATTGTCGATTGCAAATGGAACCATAGCGCCAAGCTCTGTACCTTGCCCATCACGCCAGCGAGTGACTTTAAGCTGCTGGTTACAACCAAAAACGTCCTTGAGCTCAGCAAGGGTTATGGCTTTAGTCGGGTTGTCTTGATTAGCAATAATGGCGATAACATCAGCGGTAAAAAACAACTCGGTAGGTTTATAACCCCTTAAATGAGTAACTTTGCCACTTCATCATCTTGCCATTTCCGTGAGCTGATACCGAGTAGCAGGTTGTCTTTAGTTAAACTTGTCGCGATATCTTCACTGGGCTGGACATCAATATCGAGTTTTCTGGCTTGTATCAATGCTTCCATAAGCGGCACGAGATTGGGTTCAACGGCCACTTTAGAATGTTGCGCATCTAATGTCTCTGCGGATAGAACGGTCGAGGCCATCAATCCACAAAAGAGTGCTGTAGCGCTAAACGCTTTAAAAGTTTTAGTCACGAGGCGCCTCCACACTGCTTGAACTGGTCAAACTTTTCTCTGAAGTGAAAATGTCCCATTGTTGAGTGGCCGACATTTCAGGATGATAGAACACCGCAATGGTACGACGTTTGCGCTGCTTTAACTTTTCGGTGTAAAAAGTCACCTCAGTAAACTCCTGCTCTGAGACTCGTGCGCTATCAATGCCTTTTTGCTCCAGCGCTTCTTTAATCGCTGCCGTTCTGCGCTTGGCCAAGGCGCGGTTATAATCATTAGTGCCTTCGGAACTGGTGTCTCCAATTAACACCACACTAGCTTGCGGAGTTTGTTTTAGCATATTTGACAGCTCCGATACCTTTGCCTCTTGATCGGGGCGTATCAGCGATTTGTCATAATCAAAGTTGACCGTAACCACAACAGGCTTCTCTGAAAATTGCCATTCTGCACAGCCTTCATTATCGACAACCACACCTGTTGGAGTATCTAAACAACGATCACGCTGATTGATGATGCCATCACTGTCCTGGTCGCGTAGGTCATCGATTTGATGACGTGTGGTTTGTGTGTTTGGCGTTTCTGCACAACCGATGAGCAAGGATAAGGGCAAACACAACGTTAGCATGAAAGGCAGAGTCTTCATTGTAAGCTTCATTATGAATCCCCCTCTTTCTGCCACTCTTCAGGGTGCTCGACACGCAACGCATAGGTCAGCACTCCCATTGCGTTAAGTAATCGATAAGCTGCAAAAGTACGATCGTATTTACTTCTCACGTAGTTTTGTCTGGCAAGAAACACTTCCACTTTGGCATCAAGCACATCTAGTAAGCTGCGACGGCCGACATTGAATTGCTGTATATAACCGAGCTCAGCAATTTTCGCCGCGTCCACATTTTGCTCTAAAAGTCGTATTTGCTGCTCTAGCATTGAATAGGCATTCCAAGCGAGTTCTGTGCCTTCGCGAACCTCACGTTCTGTTCTTACACGTATGGCTCGCGCTTCTTCCAATCGCCATGCGGATGATTCAACTCTAGCATCGGTCGAAAAGCCATTGAACAGGTCATAATCTAAAGTCAACATAGCGCGCATATCTTCATCTGGTCCAATGACATTACCCACATTGCGATTTTTGTTGGCATGCAACTCAATTTTCACCTCAGGGAAGTAATCCCCTTTTTCACGGCGTATTTCTTGCCTTGCGGCGTCCATGTCAACCATGGCCGCTTTAATCTCTGGGTGGTTATCGACCGCTTGTTGGATAGCGACATCTAAAGTACTAGGAAGTAAAGCGCTATCAAATTTAGGAAAGACAAGATCACTGCCGGGCTTGCCAACTTGGCGTAGAAATTGGGTTTTGAGATCAAACAGGTTATTTTGAGCCGCAATTTGTGACGATTGTGCTGTTGCTACTCGAGCGGAGATCTGCGCTAAGTCAGAATTACTCGCAAGTCCCTGGCCTTTTTTGTCGAGTACATCTTTATAGATTTCTTGATGTTCAAGCACGTTACGGTTAGCTAATTGAAGTAGAGTTTCAGCTTCTAAAAGCTCAAGATACGTTCTTGTGACATCTAAGGATACGTTTTCAGCGCGAGAAATCAGCGTCAGGCGCTCTGCTTCAGCTTCATAGCCCAAGCGCTTGACGTTGGCACTAGTACCAAACCCATCAAACAAGAGCTGAGAAACACGTACCCCCATTTCTGTTCGATTGAGCCTTCTATCATCTGGATCTATGTAGTTACCGTTGTTATATCGGGTTTCCTCTACCCCCGCTGCGGCATACAAATTCACTTGTGGTAATCGGTCACCACCAGCAGCATCACCATCTCTAATAACGGATTGATATCGAGAATATTGCGCTAGAACTTCTGGACTATAATCAATCGCAAACGCTACCGACTGTTCCAGAGAAATAGCGCTCGCAGCCGGAGTAAACGCTAAAGGCATGATAGCCAAGCAACTCGATAACACGAGTTTTGTCACACGCATACGCTTTCCTTATGGTTATTATCTTTCTCTCAATGAATTCTCTTTTGCTCGTAAGATTGGCTTGAGCCAATATTGCAACACCGTTTTTTCGCCAGTAAGGATGTCCACTGCGGCTTGCATACCCGGTATTACAGAAAAATGTTTCGCCTCTTGATCTTGTTGGTTGTTCAATTCAATGTGCGCTCGGTAGTAGCAGTCCCGTCTTCAGTTTGCAATGCATCAGCACTCACATAGGTCACTTTGCCTTTTTGTCCACCGTAGATAACAAAATCATAGGCCGAAAACTTCACCATTGCCTCTAAACCTACTGAAATAAAAGCAATATCTTTGGGTGCGATCTTAGCTTCGATGATAAGTGCCGAGTTTTCAGGTACCAACTCCATAATGGGTTCCCCTGGACGAACGACACCCCGATGGTGCGAACAAACACGTCTTTCACGGTGCCATCCACCGGAGCAACGACATCGGTACGCCTCAATTGATCAGCGATTGCTTGACGGCTCTCATTAAGCTGAGCGAGAGTGGCCGATATCTCATTCAACTGCCCTTGTGCTTTAGTTCGAAAGTCCAAAGCAATCCCACGATGATCCGCAATTGCCTCAGAATAAGCCGCTCGCTGCTTTTGCTCGGTGACACGAGCACTAGATAAGTCGCCCTCAAGACGAATGACATCTCGATTTAGTTTCAGCAATTCAACTTCCGCTACCGCACCACTTTCCACTACCGCACTTAACAAATCGCGCTCTTTTTCCACGACTGCGAGACTACTTTGCAAAGTACGGATGGAGGTTTGGGTATCACTGACGGCTTGGGTTTGTTGCTCGATTCGTAGTTTTGATTCTTCAAGCTCTGAAGAGAGGTGGCTCAGTCTCTCTAAGTAGTTAGCTTGAGCATTAAACAAAGCTGGGCTGGGGTTATCTGATCCAATGATTGAGCGAGGCTCAATTTGAACCTGTGCTTGCCAGTTTTTGTTACTGGTGACTGTTACACTCGCCAGCTCCGCTTCCAATCTCAAACGTTGAGCGGTCAGACTATCAAACTGCTTACCTGTCTCTTGATAGGAAGCGCGAAAACGAGTGTCATCCAATATCGCTAAAGTTTGCCCTGCCTTTACACTATCCCTTGTCGCACCAATATATTTTTAACGATCCCACCTTCTAAACTCTGTATCGATTGTACAGACTGACTTGGTACAACAGTGCCCTCTCCCACGACGACTTCTTCAAGCGTCGCCCATGACGCCCAAAGCAAAGCACAAACAAATAAACTAGCGATAATCCAAATCAGCTTTCGGGAGCGATACGCTAACTGAGTGTTGCTCCACTCGATATGACTAGTGCTCATCGTTACCTCCTTTGACGATAGCGATGTTCTTCACTTTGTGTTTTTGCTTACTTGGTGTTTCCAGAATAGACTTTGGCGGCCCTTCCATGACAAGTTTGCCTTTTTCAAGCACTAGGACTCTGTCGCACAAGGACAAGAGCGACTGACGATGTGAACTCATCACTATGGTCATGCTACGTGGCATACGGGCTAATGCTTGGTAGAAGCGTCGTTCAGCTTGGTTATCTAGCGCGCTGGTCGGTTCATCAAGAACAAGAAACTTAGGTTGACGGTAGAGTGCTCTTGCTAATGCCACCGCTTGCCGTTGTCCCCCCGATAAGTGTCGACCACCCTCACCGACTTGAGTTTCCAAGCCATTTTCAAGGCGAGACAAATAGTCATTTAAGCCTGAGTATTGAATTGCGTAGCCGAGACGCTGCTCATCAATACTAGACTCACCAAACACAATATTCTCCAATACCGACCCAAACATCAGTACACTGCTTTGAGCCACCCAACCGGATGCTTTGCGCACCACACTATGTGGCCATAGTTTGGCATCAAGCTCTTCGAAATAGATTTGGCCGCTACTAGGCTCGACCTGCTTTAGAAGCAGTGACAACAATGTTGATTTACCGGCTCCTGCCGCTCCAATCACACCAATGCGCTCGCCAGCTTTAATGTTGACACTAATGTCACTCACTGCCGCTGAGGTTATTTCCGGGTAGAAATAACCCACATTGCTAAGTTTGACGTTACCTTGAAATTCCCCGCGATCGATCACTTGTTGATCGCTGGCTTCTTGCGGTAAATCCATGATTTGATTTAATCCCACCAATGCTGTTTTGGACTGCTGATAACGCAGCATCAACATGGATAATTGATTAATTGCGTTTCCCGCTCGACCACTCAACATCACAATGGCAATCAAGCCGCCCATGGTGAGCACGCCCGCTCCTATCTGATAAACACCAAACACGATAAGTGACACAGTCACAATCTGCTGACTTGATTGAATACAATGAGTGACAATATTGGTGTATGTAGCGAGCGCGTTTGCCATGTCGATAAGGATGCAATCACGCTTTCCCAGCGTTTTTGCAGTAGGCTTTGAGCGTTGTTTTTGTTTAATTTCAGGCAAGGCGTTGAGCGTTTCAATCAGTTGCGCTTGACGTTGAGTAGACAATCGCGATGTCTCTTCCAGAGTACTCTCAACATTACGCTTCATCGATACGCTGACACCCACGAGTAAACCCATAACCACAACGGGGATCCACATCATGCGCCACCAAGCCAACCAATTAAAATCAGGAACAAAAAGGTAAACGGCAAATCCACCAAGGTCACCAGCGTCACGGAAGTAAAAAACTCTTTTACTGCATCAAAGTCTTGCAATTGACGCGCAAACGCCCCTGAGGATTGAGGACGATTTTCTAGCTTCATGCCGATGGTTTTTGAGAACAGTGTCGCTGAGAGTTTATTATCGATATAGCGCCCAGCCATATCAGTTACAGAACTGCGGGCTTCTTTTAATATCCAATCAAACACAACAACGATCATCACTCCCGCCGCTAACACCCAAAGCGTACTCATTGCTTGATTAGGCACCACGCGGTCATACACATTCATAGTAAATAACGGGACAATCAGAGCCAGCAGGTTAATGACAAACGATGCCAATAGTAAGTCACGATACCAAGGACGAACTTCTTTTATCGTTTTCCAAAGCCAACTGGTGGGTGTGGAAGGTTTAAGCTCCTCAACTCGACTGTCGATAATGGAATCGCCACTCACTTGCCACAGCATCCCTTTGCTCAATTGTCGAAGTTCATCCAGGGTCATTTCCCGCTGTTTAAATTCCTCAGCGACATTAAGGAGAGTGACGCGCTGCCCTGCTACTTTGGTAATGATCAATGGCTGTTCGTTATGACCGTCTATCATCACAAATGGCGTACTTGCTTTTGCTACTTCACGCGCATTGAGCTCAAGCGCCACTAGCGGCGTGCTTTCCAACGCTCTTAAAAAGAGCGCTTCTGATAGCTGTCCGTCATCTAACGGTAATCCACTGATTATTTTAACGGGGTGGCAACGCACCTCATGGTGCTGACACAACCATTTTATCGCTTCTAGCCAATTGTCCCTTTTTGACTCTTCCACTGCACATCCTTACTGTTTGCTAGTTTGACGACAAAATAAGATTCTGGTCATCCAACATTTTTTGAATAATATCGGCTTCTGAAACACCCGTTGCATCACTGCCATACAAATCGTCCAACGTGGTGTTTTCGAGCACTATATGATGTCGAACAGAGCCCTCATTTGGCTTCAAATCAATACGTAGGCTGGTGCCGTCTTCAACCAAATCAAGCTGCTTGTCTGCATCAGTGGCATTGGTAGCCGACAAAACCTGACTCAAATCGATACTGTCGGTGTTGGCGCTGACATCAAAGTCCGTAATAGTGTCCGTGTGCGCTAAAATGCCAATATCTTCACCTGTAAATGCAAACGTATCGGCGCCTAGCCCGCCAGTCATGACGTCATCACCACTACCGCTGGAAATATAGTCTCGCTGATAGTTGCCACTGAGAGTCTGATCGCCTTTGGCGTACCATTCGACATCTATGGTCTCCACCGCCCCATCCGCAGTATTTCCGTTGAGCTCTGCTGAAGGTTTAAGAACTAAAGTAAAGTTGAGATCATTTTGAAGATCGCTATCGGCTTTAATCGCCAAGTCAGCAATATCATCCTGGGAGACCTCCCAATCATCGCCTACTCGCTGCCCGGCAGTAAGCTCTACCTCATCTGGAAGCCCTTCTATGGTTAACATGCCCTGTTCATCGGCTGCAGGATTCACTAGGTTAAGACTCAATCCTAAAGGTGTATCACTGCTCGCCTCAGCCAGAATATTGTCATGAGTTAACTCTAAAATTGGGGCATCCGGCTCTGGGGTGATTTTTAGTCGGATCGTTTCTTGTTTTGCCGGGCCGAAATCACCTTTGTTAGAACCAAGTACAGTGGCAGTATCTCTTGCGTCTGCACGGATAGTGAGGTCAATATCGCCAAAAGCATCGCCTGCAAACAGCTCTATACTATTGATTGAACTTGCCGCTACGATGATGACTGCAGTTGCAGTGTCACCAACCTGGACAAATCGAGCCGTTTTTCCATCAATTCGAATACTGGCGATATCATCGATTGAGCTAGAGTCATTAACAGCTTTTGCTGTTATCAATAGCGCAATAGATTCATTGCTATTTGTCTCTTGTGAAACGATATCAATGGGAATATCGATAACGGCATCTTCGTTGCCGTTTACTTTTTCCGGAACGTTAAAGAACTCAATCTCATCGGCAATAGGATTGACACCCAAGGTAAATGCTAACTCCGTAATCCTAGAGTCCCCGGTAGCAAGTTCCTGAGTAATGGCTTTGAGTGTCAGCGGAATGTCGCCGCTAAAATCGAGTGGCGGTAATATAAAGGTATTGTCGAGTTGGCTCGCCTCTAACTGCCACTCGTACGTTGGCTTGCCATTGAAACTGCCGCCATCTAGCCGTTGTTTGGCACGAGCTCAAAGCTTGCCCCCACTTGAACCACGACCACTGCCCCTTCAGGAACCCCTGAAAGACTGAGCGACATATTTTCGGAGCCGTCTTGGTCAATTAGCTCTGCATCAAGAGTTGCGAGCGAAATATAAGTGTCTTCGTCACCAGCAAAGTCTGCAGAGACCAGGCTGGCAGGATCCACTATCGGATTAATTTCGATGACCTTGGTCACGACTTTAGTTTGGGTATCCGTTTCCGCTAAACAATCTGTTTTGTCGGTTATATTGACTTCGGCGGTTAGCGTTATTTCGCCGCTAAAATGGGTAGGAGGTGTGAGTACTACGTCGGGTAGTCGCGTCACATCCGTCACGGTCCAAGAGCCGTCGCCGTTATCGGTTAACCAGCTTGGATCGCCAGAGAGCGTTGCTCCGTCAGATACTCGAATCGTAAACGAGTTGACGGTTTCTTTGCCTGTTGCAGATTCTCCTTCACCGATGACCGTTTGACTACCATCAAGCTTGATCGAATCGCCAAGCACCAACTGTAAATCAAGATCGGACGCCACGTCTTCATCAATGCGGCTAAATGCCGTTGACAGAATAATGTCATCAACGATTGGACGTATCGCAATGCTAACAGTCTGTGTCGTCGTTAAGCTAGAACCGTTACAGGTTGAAGTTTCAGTTGTTTCAATATCAAAAGTAATACAACCTGCAAAATCCTCGTCAAGGCCTGTGATTTTAAGGTTGCTTAGGCCAGTTTGACTGATTGAATAACCGACGATATCGCCATCGTTATCAAACACCGCAATCACGCCATCACCTTCAAGTTCAACGTCATCAGGCAATGAATCTGAAGGAATAAAGAAAGAAATCTCGTTATCCGGATCGCTAGCAATATCTGGGTCAAGATATTGGCCTAGATCCAAGACTTCAGTACCTTCATCAAATGTGATGTCATCTTCAGTCTCGATTTCTCCAGGAGGACCAACGGGGTCACATGGTGTACCGCCGCCGCTGTGTCCGGTAATCTGAATTTGAAATTCTCCATCAATATACCGAGAGTCTTCTCCATCAATGACCCTCGCTCGAACAACGATATCCAGAACAGGTGTATCTTGATTGCTGGAAATGGTTACATTATTGAGAATAAACGTCGCCACATCCTGTACTGTGTCACTGGTTAAACCAGATGCAGATATGATCCAATTACCATCTGGGGTTTGCTGCGCCTCATTTGTTCCGCTGTTTACTACAATATCGTAGCCTTGCGGTACCTGAAGCAAGATGTAGTCAAGGTACTCTGAGCCATCGATATCCTCTTCAACAAACTTAACCGCAGCAGATACGTCTACGGGTCGGCCGTCATCACTAATAAAGACCTCGGACGACGTTTCGAGACGAGTATCGCCTTCGACTCTCGCTTCCACGACCACTGTGAGTGAACCTGAAATCAATTTGCTGGATATTTCACCGAGTTCTGAGGTATCCGTCACTTCATACCGCACAGGTATAACAAAGGTTCCACTCAAGTCCTGCGTAGCCTGCACACTCAAACGTCCACTGTTTAGCAATGAATCTAAAGTTGGTGTTGTGCTATCCAGTAACCCTTCAAGATCTAAACCTGTCGCTGGAACGGAGATTGGTGTGCCATCAAACAGTAAAGTAAGCTCAATCGGCAGTGGGTCTATGAAGTAGCCAGTCAACGTTTCACTGCCATCACTATCGCCACTGATTCTAGGCTCTAAATCAAGCGAAATACGCCTGTCCTCTATCCCCGTTGTCGCCACACTGACACCGTCTTTTTGGTCAACATCAGGCAGTAAATCAATCTGTACCGTGTAATCGAATGTACCACTATCGCCATCGGGTTCTGTCGAAACCACATTGGCATCAAAGGTAATTCGGCCACTAAAGTCTAATTTGGGTTTGACAAACAGAGTCGCTAACTCTGCATTAATGACCTGATAGACTGGCCCCGTAACTGGGTCAAGGTCGGCTATTGTCAGCGCAACAATTTGACCACTACTGTCAACTATCTCGATGTCATCCGGTACATTGGTAATGAGGATATTTAAAGATTCTGATACATCATCATCAGAAGTCACAAACAGAAAGTCGAGTGGCACTAAACCATCTTCGTAGAACGACGCCGCGGTTTCTATGGTTTTATTGGCTGCATCATACTGCCAATGACCATTGCCGCCATCCTGAGCAATGGGTTCATCCACTACTCCTTTTAAAGTAATGTTGATGGTTTTCTCTGCGCTGCTAGCTTCTTGGTTTACCGGTATTAAACCATCAATCGTGGACTCAACAGAAACTGCTGACACTTTAATAAACAAGCTCTCAGTCACGGAACTAATGTCAGGCTTTGGTGTTAACAGCACGCTGCCATAGGCTATCGCGTCGATTCAACCCGATAAGTGTTGACTCCGGTTTGCACAAAGCCTGTTCCTGTAAATGACCATCCATCTTGCACTTCAATGTCATAAAACAACGATTCCGAGCCATCGGTATCCGTTAAACTGCCAAAATCGCGTCATTCAAATTGATGTTGACGTCTTCAAGCCCTCGAATGTCACGAACCGACAGCTCTGGCGTATCGGCATCAGGCGACACTTTAATCACGACCGGCGTGCTAATATCGGCCGTTTTATCTGAACTTTGCGCAAATCACTGCCCTTCTCTGTAGCAATAGCTTTAAGCTCGAAACTAAACTCACCAGCAAGGTTTTTCTTCACTGTAACCGTCATCTGGTCGAGTTGGCCTTGGGTATAAGATTTGCCTTCTACAATATTATTGCCATTAAGCTTTATGGTAATACCGCTGGGTATATTGGTGATTTGGTAGCTGAGTGACTCGGAGCCATCGGTATCGACCAACAACGCGTCAATCTCAAGTGGAAAAGTGCGGTCAATATCTTCAGTTAATGCGTATTCAAGCTGAGAGCTCCCCCACTCTGGAGAATCGGCAACGGGCAACACAGACACTTGCAGCGTTTCGCTATCAACAATTTCATCCGCTAAGCCAGTTCTGCTTATCGTCGCACCAACACTTAGAGCGACAACATTAGCGGTGAGCGTCGTATTCGACTCATTGAGCTTCGGTAGGTAGGTGATGGGAAGTACAGGGGCGAAATATTCTTGTCCAGCTAGCTGAACGAACTGAACGTCGTTTATACTGACTGTGCCTCCAGCATCAGGCACTAAGGCAACATTGTTGTAATAGAGCGTCCCACCTTGCAGATTAGAAATAGTAATCTCGGTAACATTCTCCCCTTGATCAATATCCCCCACAAACACTTTGATATCGATAGTCGCAAGTTCATCTTCACGAATTTCGGTATTCTCGACGCGGATAAAGCCCTGCGTGTCATCCAAAATTAAGTTTGCTTGATTAGTAACGGTATCACCATCACCATCAGTGACGGTGAATGAAATACTGTCGAGTAGAGCAGGATTCGCATCCACGTTGTCAATGGTTGTGATGGTGTAGCTACCGTCTGACTTTAACTCCAATGTGCCGTAGATTGAATTGGTGTCTTCACGATAGGTAAGATTAATGGTAATCGGATCACTCGAGCTGAAATCATAGTCGACCTCCTCATAACGAACTTTAGTGATCGAACCGCCATCAACCCCTATACGCGTCGCACTCAGGAGGTTACCGCTAAAACTATCTCCTTCGGTAATTTCGAGTGTCTGTGGTGCACCAGAGGTCGGAATATCATCGGTTACTTCAACCGTTAGTATGGTCGGTGTCGAGGTATCACCGTCCTTATCCGTCGCTACTACTGGAAACTGCAGATTCAACAGGTTCGCGCCATCACCTGTCGGGTGGTCTAATGACTTGAACAGCAAAAACTCTGCAGAGCCATCAACATTCAAACGCAAACGAAACACTTCTTGGTTGGTATTTTGCGTAGTACCAATAAACCAACCATCAATATCACGTTCGGCCAACACAATCGCTTCGCCCCCGCTTTGATAGCTGCCAAAATCACTAACATTGATATCGACGGAGGCTACCGAATCGGAGCCACGAACAAAGGTTAAAGTGTTCGATTGAATGACCTCAACTTCGCCTGTCGCTTCCAAATTCGCTTCTGCTACTGACAAAGAGTTGGTTTCAATAGATGGATCGAGACCGTCTAATATGGTCAAGGTTGAATCTTGCTGGGTCTGAGTACCATCTAAGTCAGTGACTACAATAGGTAACGTTATGGAAAGCTCATCTAGATCTCCTGTACTGCCGTGATCGATTTCTTTGAAAAGCCTTACGCTAATATCAACAGATTGACTTGTGGAACTGGCAATATCGATTTCCGAAGGCAATACTACTCGAAATACCACCATGCCATTTTCATCAACGGCATCAAAACTGTTGTCACCATTGTTTCGCCAAAAGACATCTAGGCCATTACTCGTAATAGCATTACCTGAACTATCAAACACTTTGCTTGCAGCCGTTATTGCTAGGTCGATAGCGACTAAGTCATCTTGTGCTGCAGTGATCGAGATGCTAGAGGTATCTGTGTTGCTTTCCTCTACAGTCGGTTTTTCCGGGAGTTCTGTTACCGTCAGTGTTGTTGCGGATATCGTTGCGTTACCCGAGTCAGACACGCTCACATTCAGTGTTAACTGCGCTTCATCACCATCTGAATCTCTAGCGGTGACGAAAAAAGGAATGTCTAGTGGGTCGCTGGTGTTATCGAGATTTTGCATTAGCTCAAAGGTGTAAGTGACGTCTCCTCCTACATCCGCACTTGGTTGGATAAAACTGATTTCAAATACAGGTATCTTGTTGTCACTTTCATCTAAAATATTACCAGTCAGGATCGCGCCTGTTGCATCGATGGTATACGTAATAAGTTGACCATGGCTATATACTTGCGGCTGGTCTGGGATATCAAAAAATAACGAAGGGTTGAGAGAGAGATTAGTATCAAGATCATCTGCACCTAACGCGACGCGGAACTGACCTGTATCGGTAACTGAAGCACTGATAGAAAGATCCGATTCTGATACCGCTGCACTCGATATACCAGTCAGTATCGGGTCAGAACCATCAGCAATAATTAATGTGAATTCACCTTGTTCAAGTTCAGTTCCATCGGTGTCTGTACCACCAATAAGTAGCGGTAGTTTTACTAGGTCGTTTCTATTTGGCTGATTGAGCGGTCTGTCTTGCACAATGGTCAGCTTACCAGTCACAGAAGTTGGGTCTGTCGTTGTTACTTGCCCCGATAAGCCCAGCGTAAACACCGTTGTACCATTAACTGATGCGGTAATCGTATTCCCGGCATCATTTAGCTGATAGGTAAGAGGAACTACACTGGCACCGCTGGTTAACCCTAAACTATCGAGCACGTTAAGTGTAGAAGTCGAGAAATAGAGACTTTCAGGATCAGGGTTGTCGGAGCCTGGAGACACTAAAAAGGTGGTTTCAAACGTTTGTGGACTTTGATTGCTATCGGGCTCGGTATATTGATAACTGCTAGATTCGACACTCCCGGCCTCGCCATCATCGATAAATATCGTCGCAGTACCTTGCCCAAAGTCATTCTCTTGATCGCCCGCTATATAGTCAAAGCTAACTATCTGCCTTCCAGCAGAATTATCTAAGTTTCGATCGGCCGCAAAATTGTAATGACCGTTGGCAAACATGCTTAGACTGCCCCCGGTTAGCGGAATCAAGGTAGGCGTGCTGCCTGACACTGAATACTCTCTACCATCCACAATCACCTTAGAAACGATCAATTGTCCATCTAGGTCTATATCATTGTTCAACACATTGCCAGACTTCACTTCCCCCTCTGTCATAAAGGCAAAATCATCAAATATTAGTGGCTCAATGTCAGCAATGTTAATCGGTAAGTGCCCTATGACAACTTCTGTGGTGCCGTCCGCATCGGTTTGGGTACCTTGAATCAGAAGTGCGGTCTGCACCGAGTTTATATCTGGAGATTGGTCGATAACTTGCTTAAACGCCACATCAACCTGAGCGCCGTTCAAATTTGCTTCAAAGACGACCTCACCATCACTTCGAGTCCCTATAACGCGATAATCAGATACTGCAACCGTGATAGAAAGACCATTGGATGTAAGCTCATTAACTAACGACTGCTCAGCAAAAAACACAAATTCAGCATCTTGAATTCTGACATCAGATTCTTTCTCTTGATTGCCGAAAATACCAATCACTGTATCACTGAACGCCACCGACTCAGGTAACACTATCGTAGGCATGTCATCTATGGCTGAATTACCTACCGCATTGGTGACTTTGGCATCTAGAGTCCACTCAGCAGAAAGATCCAAGCGAGAAACGTCTATATCACTGACAAGCCAGTCGCCATTGGCTCCAACTGCGCTTTGAAATTCAAGAGTAGAAACCCCGTCACTGACTACAACAGTAACAGGAAGACCTTCTTCTACAAGATTTGTTGTGCCTTGTAAGCTAGTTAAAATACCGCTTCGAAAAGCGAGAATGTTAAACCCTTGCAAGGTATCAATATCGATGGATGGCTTAACAGTATTTATCAAGGAAGTGTCTGTCGCCATTGCAGGATTTCCTGCGATGTCTACTGTGGTCGCAGTTACCGATAGTTCACCATCCTCAAACCTTGATAAGTCAATATCAGGTATTGTCCAACCACCATTAACCACGGTTGTAGTCAAACGTATTGGTTCACCTTGGCTACCCGATATGGTGATATTCACGTTTTGACCATCTTCAACATCGGTCACTGTTCCTGACAACGTTGTTCCCGATAATTCAAATTCATTTAAAACGCCGTCGACATCTTCAAACTGTACAGTGATGTCTGCTTTGGTATCTTTGACAATAGTATCCGTGGCAACTGCTGGGTTTCCAGCAACGTCTATTGTGGTAGCTTCAATCGTAAGCACACCATCAGAGAGTCCCGACACATCAAGGTTAGAAATGCTCCAGAGGCCAGATTCGGTGACCAACGATCCACCTGATACCATGCCACCGAGTTCATCAGTAACCACCCAGTTGATGGTTTGCCCGGGTTCTACAAACTCAGTGCTACCAATAAATGCTTCTCTGGGAGATTCGTCTGCATTAACAAAATCATCTCCAAATCCGTCCAATTCAACACCTATAGTGGCTAACGTGTCTTTAATCGTCGTATCTTGAGCAGTAATAGTGTTGCCAAAATCATCAGAAATAATGGCATCGACAATCAAAGGTCCCTCAACTAATGACGAGAGGTCAACATCAGAGACCGAATAGACTTGATTATTTGTGATGGATTGCACCTCAATGGTATTCCCATCTTGATCGGTAACTGTAATAAACACGGTGCGTCCATCACGCACATCCGTTGCCGTCCCTTGGATAACGACACTAGGCACTTCGAATTGGTTTTCATAGCCGTCGCCGCCATCTAGGATGTCGACAGTTAATTTGGCTTGTTCAGAGAGGATAGCAAGTGAAGGCTGCTCTGGAGTTTGCTCCGCTCCTAGTTCCGAACTTGGACGCGTATCAAATCCAGCGCGAGCTATTGTCTCATCTAATGTAGCTTTAATTGATGCTACAAACCCGGCACTATCGCTACTCCCGCTAGAGCTTGCATCGACTTGACCTTGTTGGTTGGCAATATTACTTGTAAGGTCGTTTAGCGTTTCAGACAGCGCTTTTTCAATCGCGGTAACTTGCTCTGAAGATAGCGAGCCTTGATCCCCCAGTTCAACGATGTTGATTAACGATCTGAACGCCCTGCAATAGAGGCTCATCGGGTGCGACGCGCTCCCACGTCCCGTTGGGGAACACCTTCCAAACCACATCACCCATCTGAACATAAAGCACTGGCACCATCTTTGGTCTCCACTTGATACTAAGTCTTTCATATAAAGATAGTATTTACAGAACGGAGCGTGGTGAAAAGTGCCATAAAAATCGTAGAAATAGGTTATTTCTCAAATAAAAGAAAAGAGCACTCGACCAAATAGAGCCAATATCGGAAGGTACAATATGGTTGAGTGCTGCTTAACATTAATTTCTCGTCGGCATGCAGTCGAGCCTATTGGCAATAGTTGACACCTTCGCCACTCCAACTGCGAGCAACTGAATTGTCGTAACACACCACCGAGCCTATCGAGGTGATCTCATTTTCAAATACGGCGTAGCTGTTTTCGCTGAGATGAAGGTCAACGTTGCTAATAGTGTTGTCGGAACCCGCTAGAGTAGAAATAAGCCCTAAAGCAATTTCCCCGTCCGAGATAGTCGAACGCTTCATTTTAATGTTCGCGTTGTTCTCTGCTCTAATAGCGGTACTGCTACAACCGCTAAGCGTGCTATCTCTGAGATAAAGACTGTTACCCTCACCAAAAATACACTCAGCCTGATTGGTCGTGACGCTTACGTCCCGCAAGTAAATCGTCGAGTTCAACTCACCATTGACGGTGCTATAACCTGTTTCCGATAAGGTATTATCAACAATGTTAACACCTCGTATATACAAAAAAGCCCCAATACCTACATCAAGTAATGATGAAGCATCGAGAATATCTCCATCGTAATCATAAGGATCCTCAGGCATTCGACTAATCGACACTAGACCTTCAGCTGCATCAGTAGCCCCGATGAACGTCACGGACAACTCTTCATACCAACGCGGCGCATAGCAATCTCCCGCACTGATTCTCAGGTTGCTGTACCCTTGATCAAACTTATCTCGAAGAGCACTTTTGTTTTCACTACAGTCAACTTCAATCTCTGTTGTGTAAGCAGCCCATTGACCATCACTATTGATGACGGTACGGCCATTAATCTGAATTGAGCCTTCGACGTTAAGAATGGCGTCATTGGCATAAGAATATAAAGAGCTAAGAGCCAGTAGTGGCAGCGCTAATGTGAACTTTTTCATAATAAATGTCCCTATCTAATGATTAGTTTTCCAGTTACTTCAACATAAGTAGCCAATGAAGAGTCATTACTCCGGCCAATCGTAATCTCTGTAGGTGCACCTGCAGTTTCTATTGCAATAACTTCATTTTCCTTAACTTCAATAACCTTAAAATCTTGTTGTTGCTCGTTACCAAATTCGTCGTAGAAGGTTCGAATTAGTACTGTTTCTCTATTGGTAATGAAGTCATCGGGAGATACGGTAATCGCGTTTGCAAATGGATCTTCTGCGGTATCATTAACCGCGAATCCACCGTCATCGCTTGAGCCATTAGATGTATCATCGCTACTGTTGCACCCTACAAGGTTTAAACAGAGCAAACCTGTACTTAAGGCGAAAATGGATGGTTTCATATCGATTCCTTTCGTTTGCTGAGACACGAAAAGAATAAGAGGAGGGTCAGGATAAAAAACTATCAATGTTGATAGTTTTCTAATAGCAACATGTCTAGATTTTATAAAATTGTGACAAGTGCAACATATCTATAGGGCGGTAAGATAAATGGGCATTCAAAACGACCTCATTCAACTGTCGAGTAACACTGATTAAATCGCATAGAGATTCGAAGAGTTAGCCCAATAGGCTAACTCTTGTACTCGAATTCTGAAGGGTATTGAAAGAGGGAAAGAACCGTGAGACAAGACACAACCGATTATTACTTGGATTGGTGCCCGGTCTTTTTCGCGAATTTTTGCATCGCCTCGGCAAACGTAGTAGTTCCACCTTTGGCTTGAACCTGCATTACTTTAAACCCCATTTCTTCCAACGCTTGACGCTCAGCCAGAACCGCTTTGTCATCTTGCTGACTTCCTTTGGCTGGCTGATGAATGTAGCAGCCTCTAGAGGGCCGTCTTCGACAAGTTGGTGGTGCTTCAGTGTATTAATATCAAAATTCATAGACAGTCTGTTTACTTAAATAAATGGCATTGATTCAGTAGGTTACATACGCTTTAAGGGCTTAACCACACTATCAAGCCCCTCAATCTTTAGGGCTAGGCAGAGTTTCAACAAGTCACCTAGCTCACCATTGGGAAAGCCTTTCTTGTCAAACCAGAGTAAATATTCTTCCGGAAGATCAATCAAAACTCGCCCAGCATATTTACCAAAAGGCATCTGCATTCGCGCGAGTTTCACCAAATTTTCTTTTTCTAACACTGTTTTACCTTTCTTCGCCAGCGGCAACTAGCGTATCTCCTAGGCGTTCAACCCACCAGTTGATCGCATCTTTCGCATCATCGAGGGAGTCTATCATAGTCGTAAAATCTTTGTTGCCAGTACGTGAGTCTATAGCTGCGATAATAGGCTCATCTGTCATCGAGTCTGAGACCAGAAGTTCAATCGTCGCTTTACCAACATTGGTGTGTTCGCCTGTCGTGATTTTAGAGATCGTCGAAATACCGAGGCCTACAGGCAATACACTGCTTGTGACGGCTAAAATGGGATTAGGAGTTTGAACATTGCTTATCGCAATACTGACACGCAACGTTGTTGAGGAAGGCTTGTCCGCGATTGATTTGTAATCACTGAGCTTACTCTTTAACTGCGTTAATAAGTGTTCGGTGAGCTCAGCAATTTCATTGTCATTGAGTTCGGTTTCATTGACAACAACATACACTCTATCCAGCACCACGCTATCATATTGCGATAAAATATCTCTCAGCTGCTGAGTTGTCACTATGTCCTCCCTTGCCCAAACTAGGTCTACACCGCCCTCGGGACCGGGGGAGAAATCGCTGTAGGTTTTGAATTGGGATGTTTGAGCATTTTCAGATGAAGAACACCCGGCAAGGGCAAACAAAGCAACTGTTAAAGTAAAAAGCACTAATCTCATCATTCGTCCCTCAATAAAAGATAGCTAGCCAGACCGTAGTCGAACCCTGTTTTGTCGATTTAACGCGATGTTTAACGTGAGCCGGGATGTTGACATAATCACCAATATTAAGAGTGACGGTTCGTCCATCTTCGTATTCCAGCACACCTTGACCTTGTACCACGGCGACCCATTCGTTTTCATTTTGGTCATACCATTCGCCCTCAGGTGTAGAGTGTCCATCCGAAAGAATCCTCTCTACTCGAATATTGGGCGTAACAATAATGTCTTCGAATAACTCATTCGGTAATTGGTCTGGGACATTGGCAAGTAAATTCCCTAGCTGCATCAAATTTCTCCTATATAACGTGCAAAATTATACGTTATGAAACGGTAATTTACTGAGAAAGTAGAACAATTTGCCTTCGCTTCACCTCAGAATCTAATTTGATCAACCACAAATCTCTCAAAAACATGCAACCACACGTAAAGTTGGAACACTTAATGCAAGACGTATCACAGTTTTAGTTTGCTAGCTGTCATTTGAGGACGCTAATTACATTTCAAGGAGAGAGATATGATGTTGGAAACCTTTGTAGAGTCTATCGAAGCTCATACCAAACTGGACGACATTAGCATTCGTTCTGTTTTTGGAGGAAAAGGGGTGCTTTCTGGTGGGATCATGTTTGCACTAATAAAGGGCAACGATATCTACCTTAGGGCAAGCAGCTCAAGTTTGAAGGACGAGTTTAAAGCACTGGGGTGCACGCCGTATGAGTTTAACTGGCGCGCCCATTCACGCAACTACCCTAGCTTATCGAACTACTACTCGCTTCCTGAAACCGTCGCGCACAGTCAAAAACAAGTGGCAACATTGTGTGAAGAAGTCTGGAGTGCAGGACTAAAAGAGAAAATACGCAAAGAGACACCAACGCGAATCAAAGATCTTCCCAACATGCAGTACAAAACCGAGCGTATGCTGCGCAAAGCGGGGATACATTCCATCGACGAACTCAGAGAACACGGTCCAGTCAACGCCTTCAAAGCGGTTTGTGTAAGTCAGGATAAGCACCCTGGTGTGAACCTATTGTTTTGCCTAGCGGGGGCATTAGAAGGGATTCATTGGACTATTCTTCCAGAACCGCAACGTCAAACGCTGACCCATCAAGCTGGTTGTGACTACCTAGTGCATTAACCAAAATAAAAAACGCCCTGCTGTTTTCACAGCAGGGCAAACATCAATACAATGTTGGATGTGTGTGTGGTTAATTGAAGTGGACAGAACAACTAAACACGGATTGATTAAACCACCCCAACCCGCAAGTGGGTAGCGAAGATGTTTATCAAACCATTACGAGCTAATGTAAAAACGTGAAGCATTGTTTCCAAATGTGGCTGAGAGAGTAAATTTCATTCAAACGGGCAATTTTTAAGCAAGTTACTAGAACTCCGTAAAAATTTGACGTCAACACTTGCTGTTAGTTTTATTGCTCTAATAGTCGACCTTGATTCAAGCGCCACCCCTTATTCAGAGCAAAAATAGACACCGCTCAAATTTTGCTCACCAATTCATATAGTTATCAATATGGCCTTTATCCTTCCAACATTCACTATGGTTGCCGTTTTCGCCCTAGTGACCTAAAGCTCAACTCACTATAGACTCCGCGCCCAAACTTCTTACATACACCCTATGAGAACAAATCATGAATCAAGTATTCAATTCAGCGCACATGACTAAAACGCTTATGCTAACGATCTGGATCGTAGCTGGCACTGTTATCCTTCAGAAACTAGGTATCCACGACAAGTGGCCTGCTTTCCTGGCGCTTATTTTCTTCTTTGAAGCGAAATTTGACCTATCTAAGCTAAAGAACATTTTTGCTGCGGGTATCGTTGGTATCGCAATGGGTATGTTAATCCCAGCAACACTTGGCGCACTGGCTCCGGTTGTTGGTGGTGAGAACGCATTTTATATTTACGTTGCGGGTGTTGTACTTGTAACGATCGGCATGGGCCTATCGCTCACTTTGCATTCAGCTACATCACATTCGCGTACGTAGTAATGTGTATTCTTCACAAAGATCACGTTGTTGAACACGGTTTCTCTTGGATGGCTGTTGCACTTCTAGGTGGTGCAATGTACATCGCTGGTGTTACTGCTATCGCTAAGTTTCTGGAAAAGCGTGCTCTAACAGCACAACAAGCTTAGTCACCTTCTATTAAGCAATAACAGCTAAATAGAGGCTACTGAGCGAAAAAATAAAACCCCGCAAAGCAAACGCAATTGCGGGGTTTAGTTGTTACTGTTATTGGTATTGAAGCCTAAAGTACGCGTTCTACTTCACCTGTTGCCAGTTCAAAGCCTTCTTCTTCCTCAACCCAACACTCGACCATCTGACCTTCTAATTCAAGCTTGTCACAGTCTTCAAGAACACCAAACGTCCGTTGGTTAGCATTACGACTACATCCATGTCTTTCTCCTGATACTCCGGTCTCTGTAAATACTACATTAGCCACTCTATCGATCACTATCAACCCTTTAAGACTAAAGTATAATTACCATTATCAATTTTGAGACGCCCTAGATTTTTATTGATAAATCTATGATTTAACAAACAATATTAACGGGTATCCTTCGTCTTCCGAAGGGTTTGGATGTCGCACCGAACCGCCCTGCAATCTGAGTGTTGCAATGGCTACATTTACCAGTATCGGTGAGTGCCCAAGTACCCAACTCAAACCAATTCCGACTCAGCACTTTATGACCGCAGCTTGGACAATAGGTGCTGCTACACTGTTCATTATGGACATTGCCAACATACACATAATTTAACCCATTTCGGAGTGCAATATGTCTCGCCATCACAAGCGTATTCGAAGGTGTTCGTGGCGTTTCCATCATTTTGAAATCAGGATGAAATGCGCTGAAATGAAGCGGTACATCGCACCCCAAATGCTCGACAACCCACTGAGTCATTTGATCTATCTCTCGCTCACTATCATTTTCACCGGGAATCAACAAAGTGGTCAGTTCAAACCAAACAGATGTCTCTTGATGCAGGTACTCTAGTGTCTCAAGCACAGGTGCGAGCTCTCCACCACAGACCTTCTTGTAGAAACGTTCTGAAAACGCTTTTAAGTCAATATTGGCCGCATCCATTACAGAGAAAAACTGCTCTCTTGGCTTCGCGTTTATAAAGCCAGCAGATACAGCTACGGTATGGATGTTAGCTCTTTACATGCCATCGCCGTATCGACTGCGTATTCCAAAAAAATCACCGGATCGTTATAGGTAAACGCAATACTGTCACAGTGATGAGTGTTAGCAGTAGTTGCAATCTGCTGAGGGGTTGCTTGTCTACCTAGTGACTCCATTTTGCGAGATTTACTGATATTCCAATTTTGACAGAACTTACAACCGAGATTACATCCAGCGGTACCAAACGAAAGTACCGAACTGCCGGGATAAAAATGATTGAGTGGCTTTTTTTCAATCGGGTCGATGCAAAATCCACTGGAACGTCCATAAGTAGTGAGTACGATTTCTCCATGATGAGCCCGGCGCACGAAACAAGCACCGCGCTTCCCTTCTCTTAACGTGCAGTATCGCGGACACAAAGTACAACGGACACGGCCATCTGATAGCGGCTGCCAATATTTTGTGGGGTAAACGATCTCTGCTGATTTCATCCTGCACCTGAGCCACACAAAACCTATACTAACTAGAGTATAGAATAGCCAATCAAGGATTTGGGAGGTGACATGGAGGTGCGGCCAACCGCTGTTGCAGGTCGATTTTATTTTGCCGATGCCAATCAGCTATCTCGGCACGTCTCACAATTACTATCCCCATATAGCGCTTTCACACATAGCGATGACAGCCAACAATTAGCAGCTGATTGTCCCTCATGCCGGTTTCGTTTTTTCTGGCTCTACTGCGGCTGCGGCTTATAGCCTTATAAAAGAGACAAGAGTTCAATTTAAGCGTGTACTTCTGGTAGGGCCGAATCATCGTGTAGCCTTTCGTGGTTGTGCGTTGCCGACACATCGCTTTTTTTCTACACCACTTGGCGATGTCCGACTCGACACAGAGACGATTGCACAACTGATGAACAACCCTAACTGTCACTACAACGATCATGCCCACGCAGAAGAGCATAGCCTAGAGGTACAATTGCCATTTTTACAGCTTTGCCTGTCCGATTTTGAGTTGATCCCTATACTTACAGGTACTGTAAACTCCATCGACGTCGCACAGTTAATCGAACCGTATTGGGACGACAGGACACTACTCGTCATTAGCACAGATCTTAGCCATTTCTATACCTACGAAGAGTGTGAAGATATAGATAGCAAGAGCTGCAGCAAGATAGAAGAAGGTCGACTACTAACAAGTAAGGAGGCATGTGGCTACCTTGGAGTAAATGCAGTAAACCAACTCATAAAACAACAACGATGCCATTTGCAACAACTGTCCCGTACTAACTCAGGGGACAGCCCTCATGGCGATAAAAGCAGGGTGGTAGGTTATGTCAGCTACGCAATATCAAGATAAAACGCTAACCAATCAGGAGCTGTCAAAGCTACTCGATATGGTTGAAGTCACCGTGAGCTGTTATTTAGCGGAAAAGCCTCTACCGAAAGTAAGACTTGATGACTACCCTAAAGCCATAGCAGAAAAAGGCGCGTGCTTTGTCAGTCTCCATGTCGATGGTCAACTTCAAGGCTGCATTGGAACCACCGTCCCCAAAGTCCCGTTAGTTTTGGAGGTGATGCGCAAAGCTTGGGCGAGTTGCTGTCAGGATAAACGGTTTCTGCCACTACAAAAATCGCAAGTCGATGGTTTAGAGATCGAAGTATCGGTTTTGACGGAGCCTAAATCCCTCGATGTAGCTTCTGAGTCGGCACTCATAACTTATCTCACCCACAATAAATGTGGATTGACATTGTCTGATGGCAAAAAAGCCGCACTATTCCTTCCTCAGGTTTGGGAGCAACTACCAAGTCCCATTCATTTTCTCCAGCACCTAAAGCAAAAAGCAGGCTGGCACCCTACTTATTGGCCAGAAGATATGACGGTAAAAGTATTTGACGTTCAAAAATTGAGCCGTAAGTACCGGAGAATGTAGACGATCTTACTGATTTTCTCGCCGCACTTTCAATCTGTGTGCTATTTAAATCTTTGGTGGTATGATTCGCGCTCACAACAGGAGTTGAGTGAACTTTTTAAACTGGTACAGCGAACAGTGGATGTCGCGGTTGCCACATTATGAGAGTACCTATGCTTGAAGATCTCGTTGTTGTTGTCGATAAATTTGGAAACCCAATTGGAACCGAAGACAAGTTAGATGCACACCGAATGGGCTTTCGTCACCTCGCCTTTTCAGTCATGTTGTATCGCTATCGTGATGGTGAACTTGAGTTCCTAATGCAAAAACGTGCATCAAACAAGTATCATAGTGGTGGACTTTGGAGCAACACTTGCTGCTCTCACCCTAGACCCGATGAAGACATTCTTCATGCCTCAAAACGTCGTCTAGAAGAAGAGTTAGGTATTCAGGATCCCCTATCGTTTATAGATATCGGCACTATTAGCTATCTTGCTAAATTCGACAATGGCCTCACTGAAAATGAATTGGATCATATTGTGATTGCACAAATCAACGATGTCACACTCGATATCAATCCTCGTGAGGCAGAAGCATGTGAATGGCAAACGCTTAGTACTATTGAACAGACAATAGTCGCACAGCCGCAGGCCTACACAGCATGGTTCAAACTGGTCTTAAACAAAGTCACCGCGTATCTCAACGACTGATCGTTGCATACCTCCCATAGAGAAAATCGACACTATTTCGCAAATTTAGTGTCGATTAGCCAGTTCAATTTACAATGTAAAACAAGAACACAAATGACCTCCAAGAGCACCTACGTACAGCTTTAATCTTTTATACTGGCAAATAGCTGCTCGCGATGCAATAACCCTTGTTTCTATCCTGCTTTGCACCAAGTTGAAACATCAACTCATCTTAAGCACAACAAACGTGCACTCAGTCAAAGTCCATCACTAATTTGGTGCAATCACACCATGTTCAGCTCAGCTCTTCATTAATAATCAACACGTTAACCTCTGGCGTGTTTCTTGAAAGGTAAAAGACTAGACCTACTCTAATTGCACAATTTCAGGGAGAAATAAGATGCAAGACGTTCTTACTATCGTCCTAGCGGGCGGCATGGGCTCGCGGTTAAGTCCCCTAACCGATGACAGAGCTAAGCCAGCGGTTCCTTTTGGCGGAAAATATCGAATCATAGACTTCACACTAACCAACTGTTTGCACTCTGCCTTCGTCAAATATTGGTTCTTACCCAGTATAAATCCCATTCTTTACACAAACACATCCGTGATGGTTGGTCGATCTTCAACCAGAACTGAAAGAATACATTACTGTGGTTCCACCGCAGATGAGAAAAGGTGGGGCTTGGTACGAAGGTACCGCTGACGCGATTTATCACAATATGTGGCTACTATCACGAAGTGAAGCCAAGCATGTAGTAGTTTTGTCCGGCGACCATATCTATCGCATGGACTACGAAGCTATGGTTCAAGAGCACAAAGACAGCGGTGCAAAGCTCACTGTGGCCTGCATGGATGTCCCACGAGAGGAAGCAACTGCCTTTGGAGTTATGGCCACCAACGCGAAAAAACAAGTGACCGACTTTTACGAGAAACCTAGCGATCCCGCCTCTATGCCAAGCGATCCAAATCGCTCTTTGGTTTCTATGGGGATCTATGTGTTTGAAATGGAAGCCCTGCAACAAGCACTGGAGCAAGATGCGGAGCTTGACAGTTCGAGTCATGACTTTGGTAAGGACATCATCCCTAAGCTTATCGACTCGCAAGGTGTTTATGCCTATAACTTTGGTGATGACAAAGGACGTGTAGCGCGTGATTGCTACTGGCGTGATGTCGGCACCATTGATTCCTTTTATGAAGCAAACATGGACTTACTAGAGCCTGTTCCTCCCATGAACTTGTATCAAGAAAACTGGGGAATTCGCACCTACGAGCCTCAACTTCCACCAGCGCGTACTGTACCTTCGGCGACGGGTAACGAAGGTATTTTTATTAATTCTATTATCGCCAATGGCGTGGTGAACTCAGGCGGCTCTGTACACCATTCCATTTTGTCATCCAATGTACGTATCAATGATGGCGCGACCATTGCCGATAGCATCTTGTTTGGTGATGTGACAGTGGGTGAAGGCTGTCAGTTGGTCAACTGTATCGTTGATAAGCACGTCAATATTCCTGATGGCACGGTGATCGGCGTGAATCCGACAGAAGACGCTCGACGCTTTCATATTTCGGAAAAAGGCATTGTGGTGATCCCTGAAGGCTATGTCTTTGAATAGTTAAACTACTGTTGTTTCTCCTTGAATAATAACCAATTTTAACTATAAACAAAGCCGCTCTCCCCCGAGCGGCTTTTTTCATGGATGTTGGTTACTCTCGTGTATTAGATAACACACACTTTTTCCCAGCTTCCATCACTTCCTGGTACCGAATTCGTCCACCATTTCGCTTTGTAGACAACGCCCTGATAGCTCATCTTATTACCACCGCTGGCGTGACTTGGTTTGCCTTCCCAGTCAAGGTTAGGGAAATTCGGGTACTCGTTTACACCAGTAAGACTACAAGTATCACTACCACCGCCTGTGCCGCCACCATTCCCGCCACCTGCATTTAAGTCTGCAAGCGGAAGATTTGGTTGTTCAAATGCAAACGCATAATCTACGCCATTTACATTCACTGTGTAATTGGCAGGCCCCGAAATTGGCAAGTAATACACCATGTCCAACTCGTAAGTCGCTCCTGCCGCTAAGTTCTTCCAGTTAGGTAGGCTAAACGCGACACGGTGCATTGGGCCATCAAGACCACCGATATTGTTCGCTCTCGTGTGACCAGAAGCTATCACCTTCAAACCACCACCAGATTGATCTTTTGCGTTATCAGGGCAGAAACAGGTATATCAAACTGAAACTCTGTACCACCAGGTAGGTCACTTCCCGTGTTATTAGTGAAGGTCACTTTCGGGTTGATTGGATAGTTTTGGTCACCGACTTTGAATCCACTAATTGAAACCGTAATGTCCACGGCTTTTTCAGGCACTGCTCCTGTCGCAACTTTGTTTCCATAAGGAGTCGCACTCAAAAACTTGTCGTACATGGCCTTAGTCATGCTGTTACCCATGTGGTACTCACCATTACCCGTCGCGCACGCACTCTCCGTTAAATCAACCGAACCGCGGTTACCATTAGCATCAAGAACATAACAGTTATAGTCACCTGCTAGCTCCCAAAACATGATGCCACCAATTTCCTTGTCGATAACGTACTGTGCTTTGGTATTAATGGAATCGACATCTTCAGTGGAAAGGAAGACATTTTTCTCGGCATTCCAAAGCCAAGGAGCAACAGCAACACTGTCATAATTTCGAGTATAGGTACCAACAAACTTGTCGGATGGGTCATTCACTGGATCTAGCCATAAGCCGCAGCATAAGAGCCCCAAATACCCTTTTCAAGGTTTTTGGCATGCCACATTGGGTTAGAGCCTGCGCCCATCTCATTGCCATTGGCATCTTTGTCATGCCACATGTTATCGATACCCAGTGCACCATAGCCACAGTTGTTCTTCTCACCTTCACCTGTGCCCGCTGGACATTCTGATTGATTAGGTAACGGTGCTCTGCCCCACAAACCATTGGTGCCACCGGTTACATTTTTCCAACCTCGGGTATAGTAAGGAACACCAATATTAATTCGACCTGCTGGCATTGAGCCTCGGAAATAATGGTACGCCCAATCCGTATTCAGATAACCTATCCCACCATAAGCGGCAGTACCATAAACATTCCACATCGCAAGTTCAGAGTCTTTACCTGTATCATAGAGCGCTGCATTGTGGCCCACGTGGTCGTTCCAAGCACCGTGCAAATCATAGGTCATGATATTAACGTAATCGAGGTACTGATTAACTGACATGGTTTCCATACCACGCAACAGGTAGCCCGATGAAGGCGCTGCGATCGTCAGCATGTAATGAACGCCATCTTGCGCACTGGCCACATCAAGCTTTTCTCGCAGCACCTTCATTAGAACTTCGTAGGATTTCCACAAATGTGGGCGTCTGGATTCCGCAAACGCTTTATCATCTGGATTACCCGCACCTGACATCGAGGTTGGGTATTCGTAATCAATATCTAAACCATCAAATTGATAGTTTCGCATCATTTCAACGGCAGAGTTAGCAAACGTTTCGATGCCTTGGGTGTTCACAGAACCATCGGCGTTGGTTGTCATCGTATAAAAACCGCCGTCAGCGATTCGTGTACCATCCGGACCAAAATGGCCGCCGGTTTCGGCCCAGCCACCAATGGAAATAAGTGTTTTTACACCATGTTTCTTTTTAGCCGTTGCTAATGCACCAAAATGTCCTTTAAAGCCAAGGGCAGGGTCAATTTCCACCCCCGGCCATTCTTTATTCACTGCTACGTTGGTCGGATCATTAACATCACCAACATTGACCTTGCCATCAGAGCCAATACTGACAAACGCATAGTTAATATGAGTGAGCTGCTCCCAAGGTATATCATTCACAAGATAGGCAGCCTGAGGGTCATCACCAGAACGCCAGCTAGTGAAATAACCAATCACTCGTCTTGGGTGGTCGGCTCCCATAACCTCCCGTCCCTCTGCATCGTAAATCGTGCAGTATGGCACTTGAATCCCCGGGGTTTGGTAAAGACCATCAGGTCGACAATCTGGCTGCGTCGCAGACCCAGCTGAGAGTGGTGAATAGATCGTAGCGGCGCAAATTGCAGCCAGTAAACTCAGTTTACTGCCAGTATTCACCAGCCCCTTCTGAATAGAGTTTTCCATTAGTTTATTTTCCATTAAGCAGTGTGATTAACTAGCCAACAACAAGCATCAAGACCATATGTCTGGTAAATGCATACCTAGCAATTGATTGATAGTTCAGTGACACTTTAGCTACCAAGAAAATAAAGCGAGTAAAAATTGCGCTTATTGAGATTTTTAATAGGCTTTCTTAAGAAATGCCTCGCAATATTTTGCAGATTGGATGTAAATGACAACAACTTAATTTGCAGCAATAACCCCGTTTCCTGTCGGTTAGGAATGTTGCAAAACCCTTATTTCTTAGCGTTTCTTTCTAGTTGAAAATTTTGTTTTAGAGCATGCAAAAGAGCAAATCAGATTTTGTCGATCTATTTTCAACCAAATCGTCCTATAATGCTTTTATTACAGTCGGTTACATAGGATGGAACCATGAAGTTAAAATCGCTTTTAGCGAGTGCTATCGCAGCTAGTTTGCTAGTCGGATGCGGTGCTAACACAACCCAAGGAGCCGCAGAAGGAGCAGCAGTAGGCGCTGTGTCTGCTGGAATGCTTGGAGCACTCACTGACCTCATTGTTGATGGGGAAGTCGATACATATCGTTTAAGCCGCAACGTAACGGCTGGAGCTCTGGCTGGGGGTACCGCAGGCGCTGTGGACGGGTATGCCAAAGACCAACAGGCTGAAGCCAAGCAAGCATCTGAAAGTACCCCACCGCCTCCGGCGAAACCGACGCTTGAGTTCGGTCCCGATGTAGAAAACTCAGTAACTGCATTGATAGCTTGTCAGCATGACGATGCTTACCGCGCAGCACTAAGAGCCGAGGAAGCGTCACAGCAGTCCTACAAAGAAGCAGGTGTCGCTATGCAGGCCTTGATTGACTACGACCGTGACAACACAGATGGTGTAGACAGAGCGGTGAGCAAATACGTCAAGCTCAGCTCTAGTATGAACGATGTAAACCAAGCTAAAGTTCAGTTGGAAGCCTTACACAAAGAGCTTCGACAAGAGCGTCAAATCGCAGGTAGCGCGCCCAATTGTAGCTAACCTGACGCCATTACACTCTTCAAAACAGCCAATTTGACTCAGGCTTCCCCTTGAAGCCTGATCTATTTGCCCCAAGTATAAGTAACAGCATTGAAATAACTGAGAATCAATCCTCTGAGTTATAGATACAAAGGCAATACATACCAAGCTACTTATACTATTCAAAAGGCAAAGTCATGAAATTCAGCTACGTAAACCCTACTGTGATTCACTTTGGCCAAGGTCAGATTGAACAGATCACCAATAGCATCCCGAAAGATTCAAAAGTCCTCGTTATCTACGGCGGTGGCTCTATCAAAAAGAATGGCGTTTATGACCAAGTAACCTCAGCACTGGGCGACCATGAATGGCTCGAGTTCTCAGGCGTAGAGGCTAATCCAACGAAAGAGACTCTGGATAAAGCCATCGACATAGTAAAAGCAGAAAATGTCACGTACCTGCTTGCTGTGGGTGGCGGTAGTGTCATTGATGGCACCAAATACGTTGCCGCCGCGTCTTTGCATGATGGCGACAGTTGGGATCTGATCACTGGCGTTTACAAACCAGAAACTGCGATTCCACTTGGTGTCGTACTCACTCTGCCAGCTACTGGTTCTGAGTCCAACATGGGCGCCGTAGTGACTAAGAAAGCGACCCAAGAAAAGCTCGGTTTCCTATCGCCTACTGTCAGACCCGCATTCGCTGTTCTAGACCCAGATGCCATGAAAACTCTACCTGAACGTCAACTGATCAATGGCTTAGTTGATGCTTGGGTACATGTCTGCGAACAATACATCACCTCGCCAACAGGCACATGGTTCAGGAAGGTTATGCTGAAGTGCTGCTTCGCAACCTGCTTGTACTGGGAGACTCCTTTGAACAACGTGACGATGCATGGAGAGCGAATTTAATGTGGACAGCGAACCAAGCCCTAAACGGCCTAATTGGTACCGGAATGCCACAAGATTGGGCGACACATATGATAGGGCACCAGCTTACTGCCCTTTGGCATGTGGATCACGCACGTTCACTAGCCATTGTTCAGCCTTCACTACTTCGCAGCCAAATGGAATTTAAGAAAGGAAAAATCGAGCAGATGGGTCGAAATGTATTCGGTTTCTCTTCGAGTGACGATTTGGCTGAGCGCACCATCGATGCAATCGAGGCTTTCTATGCCAAATTGAACGTAGATACGCGCCTTTCGGAAGTCGACGGTGACAAATCTGAGGCTGTAGAAGCAGTGATTAAGAAACTCGAAGACAACGGTTATCTCAAACTTGGTGAAAACCAATCCATCACCATCGATGTATCGCGTCAGATCTTAGAAAATGCGTTGTAAATAGCCTCTTTATACAAAAAGCTCGGTCATTATTGCCCGAGCTTTTTTTCCGTATTTAGCCAAATTTGTCTAGCTTCTTGATTTCCGATATTTAGGATGAGTAATAGGTATAGCTGATAACAAAGTCTTCGTATAATCATGCTTTGGCGTACGATACACTTCATCACTCGTCCCATATTCCACGACCCTCCCCGCTTTCATTACCGCCACATTATCTGAGACGTGTCTCACCACCGACAGATCATGTGAAATGAAAATAATGGCTAAGTTGAGTTCACTCTGTAGATCAAGAAGTAGATTAAGAATTTGCGCCTGCACCGATACATCTAGAGCTGATACCGATTCATCGCAGATAAGTAGCTTAGGTTTAACCGCAATAGCTCGTGCTATTCCAATCCGTTGGCGCTGCCCACCTGAAAACTCGTGAGGGTAACGATCGATCGCGTCTTCGGGCAGATCTACCTTCTCAAGCAGCTCCCTAACCCATTGCTGTCGCTCAGCTGGACTGCCTAGCTTATGGATAATAAACGGCTCTTCCAAAATCATCCCAACAGTGTGCCTTGGGTTCAACGACTCCATCGGATCTTGAAACACGATTTGCATTTGTTTGCGAAGTGGACGCATATCACGGGGGGACAAATTAGTAATGTCATTTCCCTCAAAGAAGATTTGACCATCACAAGGTTCAAGAAGTTTTAAAATCGTTCTTCCTAACGTGCTTTTTCCACATCCTGACTCTCCAACCAAACCTAGAGTCTCACCTCGCCTAATGGACAACGATACGCCATCCACCGCTTTCATCACGTAGCCGCGACGGAAAATGCCACTACCAGATCGAAAGTACTGCTTCAATTCTGTTATCTTCAGTAATTCACTCATCTAAGTACCTTAAGAATCTGACTCTCAAAGAACCACCTTAACGAAACATATCTTCGGTAATCGGTTTAATATCTATTCTATGTTTTGGTGGGGTTTCTAAGCTCGGAATCAGACCGAGCAAACGTTCAGTGTACGGATGTTTGGGATGATCAAAAAGCTCGAAAACATCAGCCTGCTCAACAATTCGACCCGAGAACATCACGGCTACGTCATCGCAGATTTCAGCTACAACTCCTAGATCATGGGTGATAAAAATCATCGACATGCCAGTCTCTTGCTGTAACTCCAACATCAGTTCTAAAATGGAAGCCTGCACGGTAACATCAAGCGCCGTGGTAGGTTCATCACATATCAAGATATCGGGCTTACAAGCGAGCGCCATTGCTATCATAACGCGCTGACGCATTCCTCCAGATAGATTGTGAGGGTACTCATCAAGACGCTTTTCAGGAAGTGGTATCTTAACCTTGCTGAGCATCTCCAGTGACGTAGCGCGACGCTCGGCTTTATTTAGCTCTGGGCGGTGTAGCTCTAACACTTCATTGAGCTGTTTGCCAACGCTTTGCACCGGATTTAGTGCGGTCATAGGGTCTTGGAAGATAATCGAAATCCTGTCACCACGCATGGCGTACATTTGTTCAGGTGCTAGCTGAAGTAAGTCAGTATCACGATAAAGAATCTGTCCTGCAGTGATCTCTCCGTATGGTTTCGGCAACAGTCCCATAATGGACATTGCAGTAACACTCTTTCCACTTCCAGATTCACCCACAATACCAATGTGCGCCCCACTTTCACATCGAAACTCACTCCGTGCAGTACCTCGCGACTATCCTCATCGTTGTGAAAGCGCACCACGAGGTCTCTTACACTCAATATCACATGATCTTGCATTGTTACCCCTCGTTGTTCACGACTCTTCACAGTTTATAGGTGTCGTCGATAATGGTGACGGGCTCAAAGCTCTCGCCTTTTTTCAAGGCTGACTTAGTCTCAGTTTTCACATCGCTATCAATCCAAAAGTTTGCCACATCCGTTACTGAGAACATGGCTTCAGTCAGCTTAGTCATGCCTTTTTCTGGCACTCGTAGCCAACGCCAATGCGCTTCACGAGTGTAGGGCACCATGTAACCAGGAACAATTAAGTACTCATCCGACACTTTTTGTTGGATCTGATGAGACAGCTGCTGCTTTTTCGCCACATCAAACTCAACCACATATTGGTCGATCAGTTTGTCCATATCTGGGTTTTGATAGAAGGTATGATTGTTAGTTTGCGGCTTAGCATTGTCTGAATGTAAATACTCCCAATAAGCCGGGATTTCACCACCGCCCATATGTAAGAATGCAAGTTGGTGTTTTTTCTCTAAAATGAACTTAAAGGCCGATGACCCGTCAACTAGGTTGAGGTTAAATTCCAACCCCGCCTGTTTCGCTTGCTCTTTGAGGTATGCGACCCTTGGAGTATGTGGTGGATAGCCGTAAGTAATATCGAAACTCAAGCGCTGACCTTTGTCGTTAACGCGAATTCCATCCGCACCGACCTTGTTAAAGCCTGCTGCTTCAAAATAACGAATTGCCTTTTTAGGGTCGAAGGCTGGCGCTTGATTATTTGGTCGATCGTAGCCTCCATGGCCGGCTCCCATGCCGTGAGGCATACGAAGATAGTCACCACGGAGTACTTTCTTTAGCATACCGTCATAATCAGAGGCATAAACAATACCCGCTCTTATATCACGACTCTCTAACAGCGGCATTGAAGTGTTCATCCAAAGACCACCAGCGCTTGAGCAGTTTGATTGTAACCCCAAAATTTTTGGATATAACCTTGTCGGTAAGGCTTGCTATCCGCTTTCTCATGCCAAAGGCTTGGAAGCACTAAGCCAAACACATCAAGGTCACCTTTCTCGAAGTGTTTTCGTGCGATATCTGAGTCACGAATTACCGTTAAACGAACTTTCTCTACGTTGTAGCGATTCTTGTAATACCGATTGCTGTAACCCCACCAATCTTCACCAACGTGTTTGAAGGTCACACTCTTGCCTTTTTTCACATTGGACATGTAATAAGCCCAAGTCGTAGGCTCTGCCTTAAAATTAAACTTCCGCACGAAATTGTCTTCGATACCATCTCCATTTTCATCCTTCTTTGGGTTAGCAAAGAAGTGCTCTGGCCTTGGCTGAAGCCCATTGCTTGGCAAGTTAATTTGGATCATCAACTCTTCTTGGCTCATTTTCGTTGCTGACTTGATAGCAATGGTGTAGTCATCGATTTTGCTGACGTCTTCAATTTTGTTGGTAAAAAAGTCGTTATACCAAGGGGCGACGATATCTTTTGAACGGTTGTAAGTAAGCATGAAAAGGTAATCATCGGCATCTACGTTCTCACCGTCAGACCATTTTGCTTTCGGGTTGAGCTTGAAGTAGACCGTTTGATTGTCATCTCCATAAGCCCACGCTTCTGCTAGTTGTGGGATCCAATTGCCGGTATTTGGGTGTCTCGCCGCAAGCTTCGGGGTACCGTCCATAAAATAGTGTCTTAGACCCGAGTTAGAATCCGGCCCCACACTTCTTAGTGTTTGTGGAAAACTCGACATGTGAGTACGCAATGTTCCCCCGAACTTAGCCTCCTCAGAGGCAAATAGCGGCTCATCCATATTGCTTATCCAGGTTAATCCGGACGGTAGCTCACTAGCGCTGCTACCAAAAGGGATTGCAGCTAAAACTGCCGCAATCAACAATGTATTCTTATGCATGAGATATCCTTATTCTTACTTCCTGATTCGAGGCGCCCCAAACGCCCTTTCCTATCGGTTAACACGGTTCAACACCCACTCGCGATCAAACCTTGTATTTTAAACATAGCGGGTAAACTTCTTGGGGTCGAAGGCCGCTCTCACAGCTTCTCCGATAAATGTCACCATAACCAGCACCGCTACAATGGCCGTTACGACAGATGTCACTATCCAAGGGGAGTCCAGGTTAGACTTTCCTTGTTGTAACAACTCTCCCCAACTCGGCGTGGGTGGCATAAGACCTAAACCCAAATAATCGAGCGCCGTGAGCGCCGTAATATTCGCAGCGATAGTAAATGGCGCCAAAGTGACGATCATTACCATGGTATTAGGCAAAATATGATTGAAAATAATGCGCATATTGGACGCGCCCAGCGCTTTGGCAGCAGATACATATTCCCGCGCGACCTCTTTGTACGTCATGGTTCGCATGTACCAAGTAATCCCCATCCATCCAAACAACACGTTGATGGCCACAAACAATGCGAAGCTAGGCTGTACTATGGAGACCAATATCATAATCACATACAGAAACGGCACCATTGACCAAATCTCAATAAGTCGCTGAACAAACAGATCAAACTTCCCCCCAAAAAGCCCATCGCACAGCCTACTGCAACCCCAATAGCGTATGACGCCGCCATAGTAAGCAGCGCAAAACCCATCGCGGTTCTAAATCCATAAACTAGACGGGCTAAAATATCCCGCCCTATGACATCAGTACCCAAAAAGTGTCGAGAATCAGCACTAGGTGCATTGGGTGGATAGTCTCCAGAGAAATCCTGCTCATACGGATTCCAAGGCACAAGAGGCATGATAACGAAGTTTTCTCCCTTCTGAGCTTCAAAGGAGAGCTGAAGCAACCGATAGTCAGCCTCGCCAGCATTGGCCTGGCCGAATTCAGTGCCTAATCGCACATCACTAATTACCGGAAAATAATAATTATCTTGATACTTCACCAATAACGCTTTGCTATTTATTAGAAACTCCGCAAATAAAGACAACACTAACATTGTGGACAGTATAATAAACGACCAATAACCTCGTTTGATTCGCTTAAAGTTAATGAGTTTCTTCTTAGTAAGAGGACTTATAACCATGAACTAACTCCCAAACTTCACACGCGGATCGACAAGTGCAACGCATATATCGGATATAATATTTCCAAAAAGTAATAATATGGCGTTTATAGCGACTATTCCCATGACGACAGGGTAGTCACGTTCCATGATCGATTCATAGCCAAGCAACCCTATACCGTCTATATTAAATATGACCTCTATAAGGAATGCGCCTGTCATGAAAAATAACAAAGAGTTGCCAAAGTGACTGGCGATAGGAATAAGGCTATTACGAAGTGCATGCTTTCTGACCGCATGTTTGAATGGTAGACCTTTCGCAATAGCCGTCCTTATATAGTCTGCAGATAAGTTCTCCATAAGATTGTTTTTCATCGTCATTGTCAGGGTCGCAAAGTCACCTATCAAGTAACAAATTAACGGCAGTATGGCATGCCACATAATGTCTTTTACTTGTTCGGACAATAACTCATAGTCTTCAAAATCATCACTTGTAAAGCCGCCCATGGGAGTCCATTCAAGATGGTAGCTAAATAGCGTGATCAGCAAAACGCCTACCACATACCCAGGTAACGCGTAACCAACGAAGATAGCGACAGACGATAGTGAGTCGAAAATAGAGCCATGTTTCAAGCTTTATAGTAGCCAAGAGGAATAGAAATAAAGTAGCTAATAAAGAAGGTCATCCCGCCGTAAAACAGCGACACTGGTAAGCGTTCTGCAATCATATCCGATACCGGCTCATAATATCGGGTTGACTCTCCGAGATCTAAGCTAGCCAAGTTCGTCAGCCAGTCAAAATAAGCCACATGAACAGGCTTATCCAGCCCATAAAATGCATTTAACTCTTGAATTTGCTCGTCAGATAACGCTGAGTTGCTGCCAGACATAGACAGAGAGCCACCACCGTCCCCTTGAGAATGCATATTCGCTAACATCCTCTCAACAGGACCTCCAGGGACAAATCTAGTTATCGCAAATATTAGGACTGTGACACCTAGAAATGTCGGCACCACAAGCGACAAACGACGAAGGAAATAAGACAGCATTGATCAACTTCTCCATGTTTGCTGTTCACTAAATAATGGTTCTAATTAACCTTTAATTTTCGGCTACAAATTAATTATTCCGCTTCCCTGCTGATGTAATTAATTTTCCCACCCCTCATTTTCGACAACGTTTTTATCACAAACTAAAAACACTGTCACTTTTAATTAATAACACTCATAATTTTAAAAAAAGAACAAAATCTCATAAATAAACCCTCTCCAATATATCAATCTAGTCGATAGAGCAATGACTCTACATAAAAATGTAAGAATCGATCCATTAATTGTGCATAAATATGCAACCTAGCAATATGAATCGAGTGTAGTATCGAGCCTCATATCGCTTATCCATTAAGGCCTTGCTACTCCGACGGGTAAATTATAGACGATTAGTCTATGCGGTGAATTATTGTGTGGATTTACAATTAGATTATAAGTTCGATTTAACAAGTATATTTAGCATAAAATACCAATTGTTGATCTGCAGATCGAATAATGATCTGAATTTGTGGCAATTGCTAGATTCAATAAGATTTTTTATAAATCACACTGGCATTTACAATTTTTTTACAAGAAAACACTATTTTAATGGCAGTTTAAAGAATTTGATACTTTATACAAACTAGCATTCCTTTTAACTAGCTGATTTGACATTACTTTTTTAACCCGTCATAAGTTGCGCTTGTTGTTAACACCGAATTAACGACTTAACCAAAAATGCACTACACAACAGACGTCAGTGGAAACCTGGCGAAACGGAGTACAAGGATGTTAAAAAAAGCACATGCCTCTCGGTAGCAGTGAGTCTTGCGCTTGGCACAGCAAATCTATTTGCCGTACCACTCGCATTTGCTGAAGAAACTGGGCAGCAGGACGTAGAAAAGCTTCAAAAAATGAAAGTGACCGGGTCACGAATATCCCGAGTGGAGATGGAAGGCGCAGAACCCGTTCAAGTACTGTCATCAGAGTACATTGAAAACACTGGTCTAGTTGCCATTGGTGATGTCTTAAACCAACTACCTGGCGTGGGCGGTACGGTACAAAGCACCTCTGTAAATAACGGCAGTAATGGTGCTGCAACGGTAAACTTACGTGGTTTAGGCGCTGAACGTACGCTCGTTCTTGTCAATGGCCGCCGTATGGTTAATGGTGGTACTGGTGCAGACGCATCCGTTGACTTGAATATGATTCCTGCAGCAATGGTAGAACGTATTGAAGTACTGAAAAACGGTGCTTCTTCTGTCTACGGCTCTGATGCAATTGGTGGTGTTGTTAACATCATCACTAAGCAGAATTTTGAAGGGTTCGAGTTTAATGCTAAACGAGGCACCACATCAAACAGCGATGGCCAGGTGACCGACATCAGCATGCTTGCTGGCGCATCAAACGATCGCGGGAATATAACCTTTTCTGCTGGCATGACCAAAGAAGATGAAATCATGGCCGGTGATCGTGGTTTTGCCAATACTGATCTACAACATGATGGCTATGGCGGCCAGTTCCAAAGTGGTAGTTCTGCTCCACCATGGGGTTACTACGATGGCAAGACATTTGGTCCAGAAGGCAGCGATACACTTCGTGACTTTAATGCCCCCGGTGATCTCTACAACTACGCGCCGGACAACTATTTAAAACGTCCTGCACAACGTCGCTATCTTGCTGCTCAAGGCAACTACCTACTTGGTGAAACCAGCATACTTGGTCCAGTGACGGCAACATTCGAAGCTCTCTACTCCAACTCTGAGTCTAATTACCTACTCGCAGCCGAACCTATCTTTGGTAAGTTCAATGGTTATGACCCTATCTCAAAAGATAATGAGTTCAACAACACTGGTTCTGATATCGTTGATTGGCGCCGCCGCATGGTTGAAACAGGCGGTCGTAACCGCTTTTTCGAATCAGATACGGGTCGTGTTGTATTAGGTCTTGATGGTGAGTTCCAAAATGGTTGGACATGGGATGCCAACTACAACTGGGGTAAAACCAAAACTAAGCAGATTGAAGATGGCGTGTTTATGAAAGATCGCGTGAGTAACGCGGTAGGCCCATCTGCGAATGGTCAATGTCTTGATTCGGGCGGTAACGTTATTCCTGGCTGTGTGCCAATGGACATACTTGGAAACGTAAGCCAAGAAGCTCTGGATTACGCGACATTCACTCGCCAAGATACCGGCTTTAACCAACAGCAAATCATCAACTTCAACGTAACGGGCGACATCTACGAAACCGAGATGGGAACCATCGCGTTTGCAGCCGGTTACCAAAACCGTGATGAGCAAGGCGCTAACCAACCAGATGCGTTAGTGGTTCTAGGTAACGCTTCGGGTAATGCGGAGTCAGAAACCTCCGGGGGCTACACAGTTGACTCATTCTACGGCGAACTACTGGTTCCAATTCTGTCCGAAGTGACGATGGCAGAATATTTAGAAGCAAAGATCACCGCTCGTCATGATAAATACTCTACATTTGGTGGCGCAACTACCATGGGTTACAGCTTCTTGTACCAGCCGATTGGCGATTTGATGCTTCGCGGTACCTACAACGAAGTATTCCGTGCCCCATCTATTGCTGATCTCTACGGCGGCGCACAGGAAAGTGCGGATGTTTTGTCGGATCCTACCGGTCAAGATACCAGTGGTCGTACTCAGTTCCCAGTATTCTACGGTTCAAACCAAGAACTTCAGCCTGAACAAGGCCACACAGCGTCATTTGGTTTTGTATTGTCACCATCATTTGCAGAGGGTTTCTCTGCCACGGTTGATTACTGGCAAGTAGAGCTTGAAAACCTAATTGACAACGTTGACCCTCAGTTGATGCTTGATCAATGTGCTAAGACGGGCGAGTACTGTGACAAGATCACACGTGATGGAAATGGCGACATTGTTTCTATTGATGCTCGTACTACAAATCTAGGTAAGCTTGAGAAAAACGGTATCGACTTCAACTTGCGCTACGTGCATGACTTCGATGTTGTCGTCTTCAAAGCGAACTGGGACAACACTTATAACTTCAAGCACGAAGTGACTCAAGCAGATGGTTCTGTTGTCGATTACGCTGGTAAATTCATCAGTGACCAAATCGGTCTATACAGCAAGTACCGCTCAACGCTCAACTTGGGTGTCACTCGCGACGCATGGCGTGTGAACTGGAATACTCGCATGATTGCAGGTGTTGACTACGAGCTGCCGGGGGCTTCTGACGCGCCACAAGAAAAATATACCTTTAGCGTACCGACCATGTTCTACCACGATTTGAGCGCTGGCTACGCGTTTGATAACGGCTTCACTCTATCTGGCGGTGTCAACAACCTGTTTGATGAAACGCCACCGCTTATCCTAGACACCATCTCGGGTAATACAGACGCCACAACCTATGACGTTATCGGCCGTTACTTCTACGCCAACGTAAACATGAAATTCTAATTAATCCCTTCCTCCTGTTTCCGGCACGTTCGCGTGCCGGCTTTTTACGACTGACAAAACACAAGGATGCATACATGAAAATTAAGGATATCGCGCTGAGTGGTCTCACTATAGGCATGCTCGCTATAGGTAGCTCCAGCTACGCAGCAGATAGTGGCCAAGTCGTCGCGACACAAGCAAAAGCGAACAAAAACGCGCAAACATCGCAGGCGAAAATCGACAAATACGCGGAAAATACCGACTCGATGCTAGCGGAATACAAGGGTTTGTTGCGTCAAATCGACAGCATGAAAGCGTATAATCAGCAAATTGAAAAGATGGTGAACTCACAACAAGGTGAGATTGACTCACTCAACAGTCAGATCTCTCAGATTGACCAAACCGCAATGGAAGTCGTACCGCTTACGCTCAATATGGTGCAAGCACTGGACGACTTTATCCAACTCGACCTGCCCTTCCAAGTCGAAGAGCGAGGCAAACGCGTCGCCGAGCTTAAACGACTCATGGATCGTGCCGATGTTACGACATCAGAGAAGTACCGTAAGGTAATGGAAGCCTATCAAATTGAAGAGGGCTTCTCGCGCTCGATCGAATCATACAAAGCTAGCCTCGAGCGTGATGGCGAAGTCGTCACCTATGACTTCTTACGCATCGGTCGCACAGCGCTGCTTTACCAATCTCCTGACGGTTTAGAAACAGGCATGTGGAATCAGCAAACTCGCGAGTGGGAAGCTCTCCCAGAGCAATACCGCGGCGCGGTTCAACAAGGTCTTCGCGTTGCTAAGAAGCAAGCGCCACCAGCACTGATCAAGCTACCAATCTACACCGGGGAGAAACAATAATGACTGCATTTAAATCTATGGCTTCACTCGTACTCTCCGGTCTACTACTGTTGCCGACTGTTGCGAGCGCAGAAACCAAACCTATTTCCATGAACGAGCTTCTAAAAACTGTAAAATCGCAAAGCTCGCTCGAATCTAAAGAAAACAAAGAACGTGAAGCTGAATTCCTAGCCGATCGAAACAACCAGCAAGCGCTACTTGAAAAAGCACGAGCTCAACTCGCACAAGAGACGGCCCGTGGCGACACACTCAAGGCAACGTTTGATAACAACGATGTTCTGCTTACAGAGCTCACTGAAACTCTTCGTCAACGTTCAGGCACACTCGGTGAAATGTTTGGTGTCCTAAGACAGTACGCGGGTGAGTTTAAGGGGCTATTTAGCGCCTCTCAAAACGCGGTTAAGTTCCCCGAGCGTGATGCACTCTTGACTAAGCTCGCTGAGAGTAAAGAACTACCATCTACAGCGGAACTTGAAGGTTTCTGGTACACCATTCTTCAGCAAATTGTGGCCTCTGGCGAAACATCAAAAGCCAACGCAATCGTGGTTTATGGCGAAGGTAACGAAGCACAAACTGAAGTTACTTTAGTGGGTGAGTTCAATGCTATTGCTGACGGTAAGTACGTCACGTACGTTCCACAAACGGGCAAGTTTGAAGAATTGTCTCGCCAGCCATCTACCAATATCACGACTCTTGTATCACCATTTGAAACCACTGCAGACAGTTATCAGCCTCTGTTTGTTGACCCGTCTCGCGGTGTGATCCTTTCACTATTGGTGCAAAGCCCAACCGTTAAAGAGCGCGTCGATCAAGGTGGCATCGTCGGCTATATCATTTTGGGTATGGGTCTTATTGGTGCCTTGATTGCGGTCGCTTGTTACCTACGCCTTCTAGTCATCGGCGGTAAAATGCGTAAACAAGCGAAGTCTGAGGAAGTACTAAAGAGTAACCCTCTTGGCGAAGTTATCGAAGCATACCAATCACATAAAGGCAGCAACCTTGAAGATCTAGAAGCGAAACTGGATGAGATCATTATGCGCAATGCACCGCGAATCGAGCGTTTTGTTGGCTCAATTAAGCTATTTGCTTCCGTTGCTCCCCTACTCGGCCTACTGGGTACAGTAATGGGTATGATTGGTACGTTCCAGGCCATCACACTCTTCGGTACAGGAGATCCTAAGCTGATGGCCGGCGGTATTTCAGAAGCACTCGTAACCACTATGCTTGGCCTAGTTGTCGCTATTCCACTGCTGTTCTTCTACACCCTTGTCCATAGCAAAGCACGTCGACTTGTTCAGACGCTTGAAGAGCAAAGCGCCGGATTTATTGCTCGTTACCAAGAAAAACTGCACTCATCAGAGGCATAAGGAGCGGCTATGTGGTGGTTAGTCGAAGAATTTGAGTCGATAAGACGCTTTTTAGGAATGGGTGGTGATGTCCTATTCGCCATCTTTATTCTCAGTTTTTTGCTCTGGAGTGTGCTACTTGAACGCTGGTTTTATTTCTTAGCCGTTGCTCCGCGAATGGCAAAGAAAACACTCGCGGAGTGGACTGCACGCTCCGAGCATCAAAGCTGGAACGCAAAAATGATCCGCCAAGAGCTTGTCTCGCGTCAGGATATTGAGAACAAAAAAGGACTGCCGGTCGTCAAAGTGCTTATCGCACTATGTCCGCTGCTTGGTCTGCTGGGAACGGTTGTCGGCATGATCCACGTGTTTGACATCCTAGCTGTTGTAGGCACAGGAAGCCCGCGAGCCATGGCCTCAGGCATTTCAAAAGCAACCATACCAACCCTTGCGGGAATGGTCGCTTCTCTGTCTGGTTTGTTCTTTAGCACTCGATTGGATCATCTTGCAAAAGTGACCACACAAAAGCTGGAAGACCAGCTAAAACATGTCGCTTAGTAAACGGAATTATAAGGATATAGGTCATGAAAAGACGCTATAGCAGCGAAAGCAATGAAGAAGCAGCGATCGATATGACGCCAATGCTAGACATTGTTTTCATCATGTTGATTTTCTTCATTGTTACCACTTCCTTCGTCAAAGAAGCTGGTATCGAAGTCAGTAGACCAAGCGCTAACACGGCGCAGGTGGTGAAAAACGGTAACATTATGGTTGCCATTGGTGCGGCTGGCGATGTTTGGGTCGATAAGCGCCGTATCGAAGTCGATGCAGTGCGCGCGAACATCGAACGACTCAAAGCGGAAAGCCCGGAAGGTGCCGTGGTGATCCAAGCAGACCAAGAAGCCAGTGCCGGTGTCGTGGTGAAAGTGATGGATCAAATAAAAATGGCTGGGGTAGAAAACATCTCCATCGCCGCTACAGATAAGGGGTAACCTATGCGTTATCTGGCCTCTGTAGCACTGGCGCTCGTTGTCGCCCTTGGACTCTTCTGGGGGAT
The DNA here is from genome assembly GCA_000755425.1 of Vibrio maritimus. GTDB lineage: Bacteria > Pseudomonadota > Gammaproteobacteria > Enterobacterales > Vibrionaceae > Vibrio > Vibrio maritimus_A. The sequence goes on along the minus strand of BBMT01000003.1, from coordinate 204,358 downwards.
GGACAAGCTGGTAAACAAAGAGCGCCACGAGTTAACGTCGAGTGACGATCTTCGTATGGTCGATTTTATTCGCGTTAAACCGCAAGAAAATGTACAGGAGAAAAAACGAGAGCTACCAAAACCACCACCACCGAAACGCCCTCCACCGCCACCAGAAATGAAAGTGGCGTCGACGGTCAAGCCTGTGATGGAGCAGATCGCTATGGATATGCCTAACCTAAATCTGCCTGTGAATGTCACTGGTGGTTCTGTGTTGGGTCACTACACCCAAGGCGGTGGAGCTCAAGTTCTTGGCAATAACGGTCCAGTACCTCTGGCCACGTTCCAGCCGCAAATGCCGCGTAAAGCAGCGCGTTCTGGAATAGAAAGAGGAGTGGTGTTGGTTGAGTTCACTGTGAACGAACGTGGCACGGTTGAAGATGTCAAAGTCCTCAAAGAAAACCCACGTAAGCTAGGCCTCGGCCGCGCTGCCAAAAAGACTATCGCTAAATGGACATTCAAACCTAAGCAAGTCGATGGACAGGCGGTCAGTACTCGTATGTCACAAGAAATTGAGTTTTCTACCAACTAAGGAGTCGAACATGAATACGTTCAAAAAATTGGCTTCTGTGTTACTTATAGCGGGCTGTTTAAGCAGCCCAGCTATCGCTCAGGATCCACCTCAGCTTTCCGACAAGACATTTCGTACCGTTAACAAGGTGCAAAAATGGATCGCAGAAGAAAAATACGCTTACGCCATAGAAAAGCTAGAAAGTGCCATTGAGTCTACCAAGAAGAAAAAGTACGACCGAGCCGTCTTACTGCAACAGATGGGTTTTCTGTACTCACTTCGTGAAGACTACAAACAAGCGGCGAACTACTTTGCTCAAGCACTCGAGGTTAATGCCCTACCCGTGCCTGTCGCGCAGCAAGTCCGCTACAGTTTGGCTCAGCTCTATCTCGCCGAGGAGCAGTACCAAAAGTCGGTCAATACCATGAAGGCCTGGTTTGACGTGGCGGTAACCACTGAAGACAAGCCTAACGCTCATGCTTATATCACACTGGCAAGTGCCTATGTGCAAATGGGGAATTACAAAAATGCCATCGCTCCGACCAAAAAAGCTATCTCGATGACCAAAGAACCGAGTGAGTCTTGGTATCTGTTACTGCTTGCTTCTCATTATGAACTTAAGCAGTACAAGAGTACGGCTGGTGTGCTAAAAACACTCACTTCCAAATATCCACAGAAAAAGCGGTATTGGATGCAGCTGTCTGGGATCTACATGGAAATGAACCAGGATCGAAACTCACTAGCAGCACTTGAAGCCGCTTATGAGCTTAACCTACTAGAAAGTGAAAAGGAGTATTTAAGGCTCGTAAACTTTATGGCTTATCAAGGCATCCCTTACCGCGCAGCGAAAACACTGAAGCAAGAGATGGAGCAAGGAACATAGAGAAAACGCAAAAGCATGTTGAAAAGCTGGCGTCTTTCTACCATCAAGCGCAAGAAGTAGATCAAGCGATTTTGGCCTACCAACAAGCGTACGAGATGGATCCAACAGCCACAAGTCAAATCCGTATTGCTCGTCTAATGCTGCAAGACAAGCAATATAAAGTAGCATCTGAATACACGAAGACTTATGCGCCCAACGCTACTAAGGACCAAGTGGCAGAACTGCAATACATAAAAGGCATGGCACATTTTGAGATGAAACAGCCCAAACTCGCACTCAACTCAATGAAAAAGGCCGCGAGTTCCCAACAGCTACGTCCAACGGTTAGCCCTTGGATCAGCTTTTTGGAGCAGTAAGACTGATAAGAATATCGAGAGGAGATGGTTGTGTTCTTCTCTTGATTAAGTGTGAGTCAGTCGCACGTTTAGGGAAGCTTCGGCTTCCCTTTTTTCTCTTCTAATCTGACGTCAGTTTCAAATTGTTAATAAAATGTCGCAATTATTTTCTAGCGAAAATCGCAGTGTTGGGCATAACATTTACATAACAAGTGATAACCAGATATGAAGGAGCGATATCTATGCTCTCCTCTTTGCATGTAAAATTAAACGCGATTAACAACAATAAGTACTTCCAAGCATTTACTGTAGTTGTGATCATACTTGCTGCGTTGACCATCGGCGCTAAAACGTTTGAGCTACCCGATGCTTTAAGCGGAGCAATTCAATGGCTCGATGTTTTCATATTGCTATTCTTCTTGATTGAAATAATCATCAAGTTCTTCTCATACCAAAACAAGCTCAATTTTTTTAAAAGTGGTTGGAACCTTTTTGACACCGTTATTGTTATCGGCAGTTTAATACCTACGGCGGGACAAGGCATTTTAATCGCTCGCCTCCTCCGTGTATTTCGAGTATTACGTTTAGTCTCTGCCGTACCGCAGCTTAAATTACTTATTAACGCATTATTTAAGGCGATCCCCAAAATGGCTATATCGCCGTTCTAATGTTTATCATCTTCTACATTTATGCTGTCATCGGTAGCTTGGTATTTTCCGACATCAACGAAGTACTATGGGGGATGTATCCATATCCATGCTCACCCTTTTCCGTATAGCAACTTTTGAAGACTGGACAGATGTCATGTACGAAACTATGGTGGTCTACCCCATCAGTTGGGTCTACTATCTAACATTTATTTTCCTGACCGCATTTGTGTTTTTAAACATGATGATAGGTGTTGTCATTGAGACTATGACAGCAGAACATGCACTAGCTGAAAAAGACAAGGAGTCCGAACTACCGCAGCTTACCGCCGATCACCAAACAAGACAGATATTTGCCACTCACCAACAAGTACAATCATTGCATCAAGAGTTAGAGGAGATAAAAGCGCTTTTGAAATCGAAGCCCCATCAATAGGGTCAATCTCTCTGTTTTCGCGAGTAAATATCGAGTCGTTATTTTACACGGCAGCCGTTCTTTTATCCTTGCATGCAACTTTTAAACCGTTAACGCACTTCTTCGAACGTATAAACGAGGAATATCACGAATAGTTCAACCTTAATAACGTGACGACAACTAATTTACTCTAATTTTCCTACCTGGTTATTTAATCGAGCTGCTGTTTAGAACTGCACCAAATGTGATCTTGGGAACAATTTACAAACTCAAACCGTATGCAATTCCCCACCTTGTTGACAAACTGATCAATTGCACTAATCACTTATATTGCCACAACAAACTGGATAACGATATGAAGCAGAAAATATTCAAGGTCAGTTTAGGCTTATTCTTCACCGTCTCTATTTATGGCTGTAATAGTGACAACAACAATTCTACCGATAATGTTAGTGCAGGAGACGCTTACAGCGTCACTGCCATCGATGGATACTTGAAAGGTGCAGAAGTCTGGCTAGACCTCAACAACAACTTTTTACTCGATGCCAATGAGCCAAGTGCTATTTCTGTAGAAGGCGGTATTGCCACTCTTGATGTAACGGGGATCGACGACCCTACACTCTATCCTGTTGTCGTTCGAGCCATCGTTGGCCAAACCATCGATGAAACAGAAGGTGAAATAACCGAACCTTTTGTGATGTCAGCACCTGCAGGAGAAAGCGCGGTAACGCCTCTGACCACCATTGTTCATAACTCGATGAAGAAAGATCCTTCACTTAGTAAAGAAGATGCGGTTCAAAAACTGGCTAACGAGTTGGGAATAGAGTCTGACGATGTTTTAGGAGACTTTATTGCAGGCGAAGGTAAACCAAAAGCAGCGTATGCAGCAGAACAAATCGTCAGTATGGGAGCGCTACCTGAATCACCAGATGACCTTGCCAAAGCTGCAGACCAGACCTCGACTGAATCCTCAAAATTTGAGCTCGTCGTGACCGCTGTGAATCAAGATATAAAAGAGATTCTCGATACGGTCTCTGATTCGCAAACGGTCGAAGAGATCAAGCAGGATTTGGCCGCGATTCCACCACAAGTTCCGCCAACCGATAGTGATGGCGATGGGATTCCCGATTCCATCGACGCTTTTGACCAAGATCCAACAGAGTGGTGGATAGCGACCAAGACAATCTCGGTGACAATGAAGATGATCCTTATCTAAATGATAGTGATAACGACAGCTACAGCAATAATGTCGATCTCTTCCCCAATGACGCAACGGAATGGTTCGATGATGACAATGACGGCCTTGGTGACAATGAAGATGATCCCTACCCAACGATAGTGACAACGACAGTTACGCAAATAACATCGACCGCTTTCCCAATGACGCTACGGAATGGTTCGATGATGACAACGACGGGCTTGGTGACAACGAAGATGATCAGTCACTCAATGATACCGACAATGATGCCATCGCAAATGACATCGACAACTGTACAACTGTCGCCAATCAAGACCAAGCGGACTTTGATCAAGATGGACTCGGTGATGCCTGTGACAACAACGTTGACCTCACGTGGAACGTAACCAATTGGAACGACGCAACCTGGCAGTAGCGACAAAACAAGATTAGAAACCTTAAGGATAAGTATCATGGAAACTTCAAACAAACTTCTGTTGGCAACACTGTTCAGTCACACCATCGCAGTTGGCGCTTTCGCCGCTGTACCCAACACATTCAGCGCAGGTTCACCAGCTCTCGCAAGTGAAGTGAACGAAAACTTCTCACAACTCGATTCTAGGCTAACGGCGCTAGAGGGCTCTGAGTCAGATTCCTATATTACTGTTGAAGTGGATTGCTCCTAAAACGCTAAAGCGTTGGTCGAAGCGCTTGAAGGCTCACGTAATTCTAATGCACAGATGGAATATTTGATTTCCGGTTCTTGTGAAGGAGCTGAAATCGCTCGCGCAGACGTAAGAATCGACGGCTCGGGGAGCGCTAGTATTACTGAAGGCGAAGATATGGACGGGGAGTCCCTATTTATAGATGCGCAGTCCAACGTTCGTCTTTCTAACCTTACATTGGAGGGAACCCTGTTTGTACGCAACAATTCTAACTTGCGACTAGAGGATGTTACATTGCCTACGCCAGTAATTAGTGGCGACGAGTATGATCCCAATATCTATATACGCACCTCATATCTACGTATTAACTCGGCTCTATCGACAATCTATCTCTTCTACTTAATCGCAACGCATCGGCTGATATTAGAAGTGCGGTAATCGGAAATGCTTTCCAAGTTGTTGCCGATGGAAACTCCACTTTAGTTATCCAATCTGACACAGCCACTTACGATACCGTTGAAGCCATAGGCAGCTCCTTTGTTCACAGCCAAGGCAATGCTCTAATTGCCGACGACCTATATGCCTCTAGAGGCTCTTCGATAGAGGCCAACTCTTTGCAAATCACAAACCTTGTAGACATTTGGGGTAATTCACACCTTTACGTTCAAGGCGATGTTTCGGTCGGTACAAATGACGATGGTCGCTTCACCTTATTCCAAAATAGCGCGGCGCAAGTAGGAGGGAACCTATCGTCTGGTGAAATGGAGTGTTCCAACTCATCATCTTTCGATGTAGATGGCAATTTAGAAACACGCGGTTCGCTCAGTTGGAGTGGCGGCCAATTTGGGCTAGCGATTCAGCGTGGTTGTTTCGGTCGTTATGGCGAGACTGACTCGAATAATACGCTGGAAGGCGAATACTTTATTGACCAGCATTCAGAAGTGTATACGCCATCTTGGGATACACTGAGAGAGTCCAACGATGAAGAACCGCAGTAGAGAACAAGGTTGAAGGTTTTATGGAATGGTTTTGACGTATTTTATTCGATTGACATTAATACGCTTAAGCCTTTCCATAACAACGCTAGCTTTACTTTCTACTAAAACTCAAAAGCCCCCATCATAGGGGGCTTCGAGTATGAAACAATTAAACGGCTAAGCTAGAACTGATAGTTAAATTCAAGGCGATGCTGGCCATCTCGAAAACTCACCTCATCACTAAAGTTTGCAAAATAACGAAAATTCAAACGTGGGTTAACCTGATAACTTGCAATTAACTCGTGCATAGTAATATTGCTTTTCCCCAACCCATAAGCATTATTTTTATAGAAATCTGAGCCGCCAATGGTTGTCAAAAACATTGGGTTATAGTTTAACCAAATCTTATCTGTGACAGCCAATTTGCTATACATACCAATTTGGCCAAATACGCCTGGGATTGAATACCCAGAGTCGACAACAGCTTGACCATTTTGGTATGTGTCAATCGCGTTATTTTGTACGTTTACACCTACCCCAGCAAAAGGATATAAATTAAAGTTTTTTAGCGGTGGTAAAGCTTGCATGACGCTATATGATGCATCTAGCGACTCTCTTTCAACATCGTAATTAACATCAATTTGCTTGCCTCGCCCGTTGGTAATGTTGCCGTTAAAATTACGAAACCTCACTGAATCGATACTATCATCCGGTTTGACCGTATCACTCCAACCAAGCATACCACCAGCAATGCCTTTTACTTCAACGATGTTCATTCCCATAGTGACATCACTGTTCGTATCATACATTTGACCATATTTAATGTTGATGCCTCTGTCCGAAATACCGCCGCCTAGTTGATCAAATACAGCCATAGGGTCTGACATATCCGCAAGTTGCGCTTCATCTGCCGAAACAAACGGTGATGAGGTACAAAAAATAGCGGAAACAAATGCCGCCTTAGAAATACGATTTAAATTAATTGTCATTGCAACATTCTCCAATTATTAGCTGGACTAAAAATAAGCCCTGTAAGCAATACAATCAGAATAAATAGTCGCAGGCGGCTACGGCACTCGAAAGACTACGTAAATGACTTAGAAAATTTACTAGTAAAGTTGCAGCGTATAATGTTTCACTCAATAAAATGGCTACCTATAGGTAGCCAAGTAATTAAAAACCCCACTCTAGATAATAAGTTCTAAATGCTAATTGGTTGTCTGGTATTGATTGTAGCGATCCAGACACATTATTTAGAAACTTGTCTCCAAATGCGTCTTAACAACGACTGAATATCGGCTCCCGAATGAGACGACTTGTAGCACTCTTGCAATCGCACTGCATCTCTATCCCATGATGCATCCTTAGTGCCATCGATGAGCTGATAGCGCTTGTGACGCTTTAGTAGCTTGCGATAAACAATGCTCTGTGCCCTTGCTTCTTGATTCCTATGAACAGCTTGCCAGAACTGAACGAACAAAGGCAGTCGGCCTTCTTTGTCACGTTTCATGAACTCTTGTATCGCGTTTGAAAATGCAAATAAAAGTAACATGCCAGCTGCTACACAGAGCGATAGTTCCATCCAGTACATATTTATGTAAGAGCCCAAGGTATGACTAACTTGCCACTCCTGTTCAGGCAGTATCAACCACTGCTCTTGTTGAGTGTCCGAGTTCCACCACAGCACCTTAATTTCTGGGAATACGACGATTCCAGGTTGCTGCATAATCAGCGTTACTTCTTGTTCATAAGTAGCCGAACTGACCCCACGAGCTTGATTGTCAGCACGTTTTGGTTGCGACACGTAAACACGCGTAGATTCGGGCCAGACGAGAGGCTCCATGATATTAGGCATTAGCATGGCACTGGTACCAGTGCCATGTAAGCTAACGGTTTTAGTTACGGAGTCACCTACAAACAACTCGTTGTCTATGTCATTGTCACTAACTTGAGAGGTTTTCTCGGTAAGCCTGGCCTCATCCGCAACAACCCACACGACATTCGATGACATATTCTCCGAAGCTAGGTGAGTTGTCAGCTGTATGGGTTGAGTCGTCACCTTCCCAAAGATATCTTCTTGTTTCCCTTTAACACTGACCAATACAGAAATCGGCGGGATATCAATGACACCGCTGCTAAGGGGGTAAATGGGTACCTCCCATCGCTGTGAGGAATATGTTTTGCCATCTATACGGGTTGATGAGTTCACGACATTCGCCTGTTCCATTAACACGATGGCATTGTTGACAGCAAACCGCTTGATTTCAGTTCCTTTTGTGAACCAAGTTGAGGTTTGCAGATCAATGATCACTCGCACCTGTTCGCCGACCACGACGTTTTTGCTCTTACTTAGCTGAGTTGAAACAGAAAATTCCCCAGATCTCAGTAAATCATTGACGGTTAAAGACGCCTGCGCATTAAACGCGAACAAAGCCAGGACAAGAGCAAACAGGTAACTACTTTTCATCTTGTACCTCCAACATCGCACGACCCTCGTTAAATTGAACATGAAATTTGGAACGTAGAAAACCACTCAGATCACTATCGACTCGGCGCATCCATATTTGATTGGCCTCCTCATCATTCAAAATTTGCTCGGAGGTTAGCGTCGTTAGTATAAGTTGGTCTTGTTGAACCTGCGTTTCCGCCCCGTCAGAGGTTTGAGGCTCATCTCCAAGTTCCCTACTGTTTTGCCTCTCGGCATTATTTGACTGACTCTCGCTATGCATATTAATTTGAGCAATGATTGCTTCCATGAGCTCAAGGTTCTCCTGTGCTCCCGGATAATTCGGGTCTTGCTCTGCAATTGCTTTAAACGCTTTTCTTGCCGCGATATATTCTCTTTGATGAGCCAACGCAGTCGCGGCACCAAATCGGCTATATAAATCATCGGTACGTTGAAAGTACTCTTGAGCCAACAAGTAGTTACCCGCTTTGAAGTGGCTTACTGCTTTCCATTTTGAAGACTCAAATGTTTCTGCAGCTTGTTTGTATTCACCATCGTTGTAGAGTATTTGTCCCTGCTGATCTTTAGTCAGCCAAAGGTCTATAAAAAGCAATTCGCTAGCGAATGCATAATTTGGTACCAATCCGCCAAAGCTCACTGTCGCTGCCAGACACCACTTAACCATCCAGCCTTTTCGGAACCAAAGCAAATAAAAGGCAGCAAATAGGAAGGTCAGCGAATACCCTGAGTCTTTCCACGGCATCACACTGTCTTCGCTGATTAGCAATTGACTATTGATTCGTTTCGCAACGCCTTCCACATCGTCGTTATCGCTGGTCACAGTTTGATAAAAGCCACCAGCTCTTGAAGCAACTTGCTCCAGTGATTTCGATTCGAATGGAATACCAGAGGGTTTTTCGTTGTTGCCTATCCCCAAATAATCAATTGATGGGCGCGCTCCCTGAAGTAATGCTCAACTTGTTGCTTTGCTTGTTGGCTTAAACCATCAGTCACAAAGAGAACGGTCGTCGCTCTTGAGTCATTTGTGGTCAGCTTGTCGACAAGCGGCAAAGCATACTGTGCAAACTTCCCTTCGCGTGGCATAAGCTTTGGGTCAATTGCGGCAAAAAGCGACTCAAAGACTTTACTGTCTTTAGTCAGTGGCATCGCAATGTGTGCACTTCCAGCGTAAACAATCAGTGCGGTTTTCCCCCTTCGCGCTGCTCTACTAAATCCTGTAGTTTAAACTTCGCTAGAGCCAAACGACTGGGGGCGACATCGCTTTGCAACATTGATGAAGAAGTATCCAACACAATGATCAAATCCGCTTTGTCTTCGCCAAATGGTGAAGGCTGTTTTGTGAAAGTTGGCCCCGCAACGACAAGCACAGCTAAGGTACAAGCAATGACGATCACCTTGATAGGAAGGTTTCGCTTCCAGTTACCTCCCCCAACTTCGAGTATCTTTCGCAGGTGTTTTGGTATTCTTGCTAACGCGCGCTGCTGTTTACTCACATCATTCCAGTTGAAGTAGATCACCAAAGTAAAAGGGATAAACAGCCACAGCAACTGCGGGCGCAGAAAGTGAAATTGACTTATCAGCTCAAAATTCATTGCGAATCTCCTCAGCAATATGAATTTCATCACTGTCTTCGCTTGTCTTTGAAGAAACGAAAAAACGCCTCAACGAATACACCCACATGATGAGCAAATGATTCAGCGCTAATAGCAAGACTGGAATGTAATGCAGCGATGTCTCTACTTGATAAGTAAAGCTCTGATACAACGAGGGCTCTAACGCAGAAATAGTGTCTGTAACACCCTTTAACTCCGACGGCGAAATGGCCAGAAACGCGTTACCACCGGTGATTTTTGCCACTTCACTAATGGTATCCATATCCATTTGGTTTTCTCCAGTCGCAGCAGGATCACCGATAGCAATCAAATGAATACGGATCCCATACTGCGCAGCGACTTTAGCCGCTTCAATGGGTGGTACCAAGCTATCGGTGTCATTACCATCGGTCACCACTAGCATCACTTTCTGTTCGCTCTCTCCATTATCCAAAAAGTGCTTAATCCCAAGGCCAATTGCGTCACCGAGATGAGTATTCTGACCTGCCATGGCAGTTCGCGTTTCAGTAAGCAGTTCTCGCCATGCTTCGAGATCAGCGGTGAATGGCGTTTGAAGATAGGCATTGTCCCCGAAAACTATTAGTCCCAACCTGTCATCGTCTCGTGTCTTGCTAAAATCTGATAACACCTGCTGAGAGGCTTCTAAGCGAGTGATAGGCACCTCATTTTGTTGCTGTACAAAATCTTTTTCATCCATAGAGCCTGAAAGATCGACGACAACCATCAAATCTCGGCCTTTCACCTCTCGAGTCTGAGGCTTAGACAACATCACAGGTTGCGCCATTGCGAGCACGAGCATACTCCAGCCGAATATCAGGGCAATTTTCTGCCAAGTCGTTGGTTTTAATTGATTCGCCCCGCTGTCAGCCTTAATTCCAAGCACACCGGTGAGAATACTAAAGAAGCTAAATCGCAGGGCTGTCTGTGTTGTCTTGTAAGCCGGTGCGAAATACCAAACCAATACAGGCAGAAACAAAAGCAAAAACGCCCACGAACTCTTGAATTCAATCATGTTGTACCCTCTCTTCAGTCACATCGAAGTTTTGAAGCTCAGCATGGTGAGTACGAACCACGTTGTTGCCCAGTTAATTAGTCGCTCGAAGTCTTGATTGGATAATCCAAGATCGCGCTGATATAAATTCGATTGCCAATACATCACCAATTTTCTATCGACTGCAGCGTCACAGCTTGTAATTAGACATTGTCCCCAAGAGCGCCCATGAAGCGATGCAACCCGTTCATTGCCGTAACTTTGAGCAGCAACACTCTTTAGAATCCTATTCAATTTTCGCGCTCGATTGTCGTTGCCCCCCATGCAACTCGCTAGTTTTGCAACTTCCCTAGCAGCTTGTCTTCTGTATTTGTTCTTCGCCCAGTTTTGGTAGGCTTTGACACTCATGTATCCAAGTAAACATAAAGCGGCTAAGCCAAAACCTTCCAACCTATGGTATGTGGCCACATAGTAATCGGCTCCGGATTTGGAGACTCAATCAAGGTTTGAAGTAAGGGGTTGTTCTTCGACATATCAGCTCCTTACCACTTCGACAGAGAGGGCTTGCTGAAAGTGATGGATATGATTGCCATCGGTAGTCAGCTCAACAAATGGCAAACCGCCCGAGCCAAAATCTGTTTTAATTCTTTCCGTTTTAGCTTTAATAACCGATGCATATTTTTGTGCTAGCGTTGAGTGATGCTTTGGCGTTTGAAGCTGTTCGTTTCCGTTCGACAAGTATTTGGGCATATCTTTGTCTAGTTGCTTTTCCAACGGATCAGATACTAAAACTCCAACAACATCGTTGTGTCGTTGCAATTGGCGTAAGGCTAGCTTTGAGTCTTCATCAAACCCTTTAAAGTCGCTAACAACAATAAAGAGCCCACCTTTGATTTTGCTCTTTGCAGCTTTTTCTAATGACTGGGTTATTGGGCTTGTCTGTGGAGAATCGGAATCAATGTTGTCGAACAACTCTTTATTTAGGTTGACCATGTCACCAAGCAGTTGACCGAGATGCATTTTGCTTCGCTTTGGGGGAAACCACTTAACTTCACGGTCATTAAACAAAACAGCGCCAATTCGATCGCCCGCTTTGACTACTTGCCACGCACATAGGGACGCGATTTCAGCCGCAACGACCGACTTCATGGTATCGACCGTCGAAAACAACATACTGCTTCGCTGATCAATCACGAGTACGACAGGTAGATCTTTCTCGTCATTGAATACCTTTATCATCGGGTTACGAGTTCTCATAGATACACGCCAATCGATATCTCTAACGTCATCGCCTGGTACGTACTGACGATACTCCTCAAACGCTAAGCCACGTCCTCTAAAGTGACTCAGGTAGTCTCCCGCTCTAAGGTAGATACTCGGCTCATCGGCTTCAAAAGAAAAGCATTGGCTTGGTACTGTAGCTCTGACAACTGCTCTACTGTGACGGAAATGCGTTTGTCATGTAATTTCGCTGCGTCATTCATGTGGTCATCCTCTAGGTCAATAAAACCTGATTCAAAATCTCATCGACGACAGTCTTATTAGTAATACCGTCACTCAGTGCTTCGAAACTCAGACTAAGTCGGTGGCCAAGAACTGTGTGAGCAGTACCACGGACATCATCGGGGGTCACATAATCACGGCCCTCAAGCCATGCTTTGGCTCTCGACGCTCGATCTAAAGCAATCGATGCTCTCGGACTTGCACCAACGTCCACCCATTTATTGAGTTCTGAATGAGGGTAAAGCTTTGGTTGACGAGTAGACATCACCAAATCAACAACGTAGCGATCAATGTTTTCAGAAACGTAAATCGCTTTGACCTCTTCCTTTGCTCGTTCGATTGTTGCTATCCAGTCTACGTCGTCATAATCAGTGTGAATGTCTTCTCCCTCAACCGGCAAAGAAAGGTCTTCTTGACGAACTAATCGAACGATATCCAGTTCAGACTCTACATCTGGGTAATCCACTTCGACTTTCATAAAGAATCGATCCATTTGCGCTTCAGGCAATGGGTAGGTACCTTCCTGTTCAATGGGGTTTTGGGTTGCAAGCACCATGAATGGTTGAGGTAAAGTTAACGTATTTCCACTTGCGGTAAGTGTCCCCTCCGCCATCGCTTCAAGCAATGCTGCTTGTACTTTAGCTGGTGCACGGTTAATTTCATCTGCAAGCACAACTGAGTTAAAAATCGGACCAGGTTTAAATTTGAGGTCGGTTTTGCCGTTGTTTTCTTGTATCACCTCAGAACCCGTAACATCCGAGGGCAGCAAATCAGGGGTAAACTGAATCCTGCTAAACGCTAAACCTAACTCGTTCGCTAACGCTTTTACTGACCGGGTTTTCGCCGTGCCTGGTAAACCTTCTAAAAGAACGTGGCCGCCACACAGCAATGACACAATAAGAGCATCAACAACATGGTTTTGCCCTACAATTTGTCGGTTAACTTCTTGCTTTAATTGGTTAATTGCAAGATTCGCATTCATGGGATGTTTCCTCGTTTACTGCAATGATTAGAATTCGTTCAAAACGATATGTGGAGCAACAATCGCTAATTCATTCATACATGAATCGACACTCAAACCAGACTTAAGTCGTAAATAGCAAGCGTTGTATAAGTGCTCAGGTAATTGAGTCATTTGGTAGAGCTGCTCAAACATGGATACGGCTTTTTTAGGTGAGTCTTCTTTAGTCAGCGTTGCTAGCGCTATCAGATATTTTGGCTCGTCGGGCTCAAGCATATGAGCTTTGTGCAACGCAGCTTCCGCATCTACAAAGCGTTTCTCTGTCACTAACATCAATCCCATCTGATAGTAGAGAGGTGAAACATCAGTTAATTTGCTTGCCTGAGCATCTAGATAATTTAAAGCTTTCTGCTTGTTTCCCTCCCGCCAGAATATTTCGCTGGTGAGTAAACTTATATGCTCTTGTGAATACCCCTGACTGGTTAGTTGAGTTAGTACATTTTTAGCTTGTTGAAAATCGCCTCTGGCAATGTGCAACTCAGCGATTTCAATACTCATGCTTGATGCGCGTTGCTTAAGGAATGATTCCATCTGATCATCAAGGTATTTCTTTTGGTCTGAATTTAGCTTTGGCGCTAATGGGAGCAAGCTTCTAATCGCTGCACCCTGTACATCAACATCTTTGTCGTTGAGCAACGGAGACACCACATCCCAGCGCGCAATGTCATTCCAATAACTTGCGACTTTGATAGCAGCGATACGCATTTCAGGTGCTGGGTCTCTGCTTGCGCGAGCAACTGTGATAAGTGTGTTAGCACCGCTATAAGGTATTAGTTGTTGCATTGCTGCTAAGCGTACTGATAGTTCATTGCTCGTGTTTTGAGCGAGACCAGACCAATGCCGCTCTGGTTCTGATTGTTCTGCAGTTACCCACCAAGGCGCTACCAGCATTATCAAAGCGATCAGCCATTTCGCATGGAAATATACTTTCATACACCACCTGTCCGGCTTTCTGCATCTATTTGAATCATCATTAACTGAATAAGCAGCAAGCGGTCAGTTCGCTCGATATTATTCTGCTTATTCCATTTATTTACGGCGGCTAGTAACTGCTTCTCACTAGGCACATTCACACCGTCCAAATAACCGACTTCAATGAGAGCCTTTGTAAGATCGACTTGAGCAGACTCTGGAAGCGGTGCTCGAAAGTTGTCACCCTTGATTAATAAGTCCAAGACATCACTTCGAGCCTTAGCAGAGAGATACATCTGCTCCGCATCTCGATATTCTTTACCGCACTGCATAGCATTGGGCTTTTGCTGGCACAGATTAAAAAGTCGAGCGTAATCGGTGTAGGTTTTCGCCTTATTTTCAAATGCGAGATGCTGGAAATGTGCTACCTGCTCCAAAGAGTTTTGTTCAGAAGCGTTAGCTAAAGAGGTAAGGCCTGGCAGCATCAATACCGATGTCACTAGCATTTTGATTGGCATTTTCATCATCTTGTCTCCTAAAGCTGAATTCGCATTGCTTGGCTATTAATCTGTTTGTGTACTTCGTAGCCCATGCTCCGGACAATCAGTGCTATATATGGGTCGATGTGCTTAAAGAATCGGTTCCAGCCACGACACAAATAATTCAAACCAGGTTCCCCTTCCAATGTTTGGATGAATCGATTTTTCGGACACTCGCCAAAGCAAGCAAATTGGTAATCACACTTTCTGCATTGCGAAGGAAGAGACGCCTCTTTGGCACGGCCAAACTGCTCTTGAACTGGACTGAACTGCATCTCATCTAAGTCTGAGGTTTGAATATTGCCGAGCTTGTATTCAGGGTAAACGTAGTGGTCACATGCAAACACATCGCCATTAGCTTCAATGGCCAGCCCTTTGCCACACATTGGCGCCAAGGTGCACAACGGGTTAACTCGACCCATCCAGGTTTCAACACATGCCTCAAAATACGGTACGTTGATTAGGCCGATATCATTGCTAAACCACTCGTCAAACACACCACATAGAAACTGCCCCCATTGCTCCGCAGACACACACCATGACTCGACAACAGAGTCCGGATGACGGGGATCCAACTCAGGCATACCATCAAACAAAACTTCCTCGCTACGCCAGTGTTGTGGGGCGGTTTTAGCAAAGCTTTTAGGTTCAACAATTGGGATAAATTGCATTTGAGTGGAGCCAACGACATCGCGAAGGAAGCGATAGATTTCGACAGGATTTGAGCCTGTTAGGTTGTTCACACACGTCAAAGTCGCAAAGGACACGTTATGACGTTTCAGTGCTTCGAGGCCTTTCATTGTTTGATTAAAGGTTCCACGGCCTGCTTTATTGGTACGGTATGCGTTGTGATACAACTCAGGGCCATCAATACTGATTCCCACTAAAAAATGGTGTTTCGCTAGAAAACGAGCCCATTCGTCATTGAGTAGTGTGCCATTCGTTTGAAGGTTGTTTTCAACTCTTACACCTTTTGGTGTGTACTTTTTCTGCAAACGAATGACTTCGCGAAAATAAGCCACACCCAAGAGTGTTGGTTCACCACCCTGCCAGTGGAAGACAATCTCGTTACTATTTTGTTGTTCAATGTAAGATTTAATAAACTTCTCTAGTAAATCGCCTTCCATTTTAGGCTTACATTTCTTGTCGTAATCTAATAGCCCCTCCTTGCTTAAATAATAACAGTAGTCACAATCTATATTACATGCTGGCCCGACTGGTTTAGCCATAACATTCATTGTTTTCTTAGTTGTACCTGAAATTAAAACTGCCATTAGGTATTCTCCCTAGAGGTGCAAATCTTTATTCATTTGCCTTTGCTATTTGATGATTTAATTTTAATCTTTGAGAGAAGTTTTAATACTGGGGGTATTACTAGTGAGCGCTAGAAAATCTACTAGTCAGTAACAAAAAACGGGGCTCAATGAGCCCCGCATGTTTAACAAAATGATTTATTTGTACTGAGCTCTTTCCCAAAGCTGAGCTTCCTTAACCATTGAATCGACGGTCCAAGAACCGGCGCCTGACGTGGTGGGAACGCTTCAAATGTCGCTAGGAACTGCTTAACATTTGCCGCAGCTAGGTACATATATGGAATGTGCTCGATTCTCCAATCTTGATAACCTGTACCTTCAAGCTGCGCAATCTCATATGGGTCTTGGCGTAGGTTAAAGATATACGGGAAGCGAGTTGGTTCATATTTACATTCCCATGTATGGATACCATAACAGTTGTTTGCCGTGTACATCACTTTCCAGTCGCCCATACGGATCGCCGAGATATGTCCATCATCACCCGCATAGATATAGTTTTTACGCGGCCAATCACTGTTGTCGTCTGCGACGCTAGATTTTCCTTCTTGCAACTTAGGCAGAAGGTTATACCCATCTAGGTGTACTTTGTACTCTTTGCCGTTAAGCGTGGTGCCCTTTTTCAGTTTAGCTGCAAGCTCCGGTTCTCCTGCTGCAGCCATGAATGTCGGCGCCCAATCGTTGTGAGCCGCGATTTCATTCACTACCTGACCTGCTGGGATCTTTCCTGGCCAACGAACCATTGCTGGAACACGGTGCCCACCTTCCCAAGAAGAATTTTTCTCACCGCGGAAACGTACGGTACCTGCATCCGGCCAAGCTAGTTTCTCAGCTCCGTTATCCGTTGTGTAAGATACGATAGTGTTGTCAGCGATCTTCAACTCATCGAGTTTATCAAGCAGTTGACCGACCATGTTGTCATGTTCGACCATGCCATCGCCATACAAACCACCACGCTTTGAAATACCTTTGGATTCCTCTTTAAGATGCGTCCAAATGTGCATACGTGTTGAGTTATACCAAACAAAGAATGGGGTATTTGCTTCATGAGCGCGGTCGATAAAGTCTAAGGCTGCCGTCAAAAACTCCTCATCCACCGTTTCCATACGCTTAATGGTTAGTGATCCCGTGTCTTGAATACGTCCATCAGCAAATGAGTGAATGACACCACGCGGACCAAAGTTTTTCTTAAAGGCAGGATCTTGTGGGTAATCTGCGTGCTCAGGCTCTTCTTCCGCATTTAAGTGATACAGGTTACCGAAGAATTCATCAAAACCATGGTTGGTTGGTAAGTGCTCATCGAGATCACCTAAGTGGTTCTTACCAAATTGACCTGTCATGTAGCCACGCTCTTTCAACATGGTTGCAATAGTTGGGTCTTCAGGCTTAATACCTTCTTTCGCCCCTGGCATACCCACTTTCGAAAGGCCAGTACGAATAACGTGTTGACCAGTAACAAATGCAGAGCGACCTGCAGTACAGGATTGTTCGCCATAGAAGTCGGTAAACAGGACACCTTCATTTGCAATTCGGTCGATGTTTGGCGTCATATGCCCAGCTTGACCACGCGTATAAGCACTGATGTTATCCATACCAATGTCGTCACCCCAAATTGCGAGAATATTGGGTCGTGATGTGTCAGTTGTAGCAAAGCTCGCGGTAGCGGTTAAACCCATAACTGAAGCTATACTCAACTGTAGTAAACGTTTTTTATAACTCATAGTAGTTCCTTAACTCATATTTTCACATTAGATTAGCTACGGCTAAGCATTGAATAACCTCTAACCTCGCCGATGGAAAAATAATATAAAAATTAGTAAAGAACAGAAGCCCGTAAATTTACTAGCGTATCAATGCAAATATACCAGCCTCCCCATAATTATTAATAGTCATTGACCAAGATCATAAAAAACTTGGCATCGGAACTTAAGTTGGTGTTCACACTAATATACGTGTCACATAATCAATTTATATTCTAGTAATTTAACTTACACATTTAGTACCAAACCAGCATGAAGAACCGTGATTTCTCGAGCAATGAAAATCTGCAAGTGAGACTATAAATTCGCTAATTTATGTCACAAGCAACGAGGCAAATCCGTTTGAAGAGAGTAGAGGTCAAAACGACAACAGCAACCGTATGCGTCAACAGTGGCCCGAAGATCTTCGAAGAGTTAGAAAACTGCAGATGCGACAAAGCACGCATCAAAGCGTTTCTCTAAAAAGTAAGAATGAGTTTGCTACAGATAAGGATTGGAGCGTGCAGCGGGAATCGAACCCGCATCATCAGCTTGGAAGGCTGAGGTAATAGCCATTATACGATGCACGCATCATCGTGGGACGAGATTTAATATGCCACATCTGATAGAAAAGAAAAGCCTCTTTTTGCTCATTTTGGGTTAACTGCGCATCTTTGCTTCAATTTGCTTCTTAATTGCACTATCACACTGATGTAAAAAGGAAAAGTGAGACTTAACTCTCACTTTTTTCTTCCCGTACATTTTTGGCTACTCCAACAACCGCTTTTCATCCCTCTATCCTGTTGTGAAGAGATGACTCAGAACTGATAATGAACACCCAACATCAAAGTACTCAGATTTATATCACCTAAATTATACCCTTCGGGTTCACGCATGTTTGGCGCTAAGTAGGTATAATCAACCCGCATGTTGATGCCGCTTTCCATTGCGATGTTCAAACCCACTCCGGCATGAACGCCAACCCCATATAAGTAGTCATTGTTTTCTGCGGTTTGATGCGCGACGTCACTATCCCAAGTCATTCCCACACCGGATACCCCTATTTTGGTGTAAACAGCAATATTGTCGTTAAAGTAGTAAGAAAATTTTGGAGATACAGACAGGACACCAATCACTGAGTTGCTGCCCTCCAATGACGTGTCTGCTGCTGAAAATTGCCCCTCTAAGCCGAACCAGTCTGTAAAGTGATAACCCGCATAGACCCCAATTGCCGGGCTTTTAGCTCTGAATCGCTCAAATCCTAATTCGTGGTCATTCGCGTTGTTCTGAAGCTGTCCTAAGCTACCACCGACAAAGGCTCCCGTTTTATCCACGGCAAACGAATTCGCCGATACCACTAGCAAAGGAATGGCCAGTGCCGCGGCCGCGATTGAAGATATGGAAGAATAGATTGACTGGCTCATATAAAACTCCTTAGTTATCGTTATTAGGTGCGTGACCTTTCGATACAGAGATTAACCAGTGAAGAGATGTGCATAGCCGCTTTGCGATAAACGGACGGTTTTCGCGACAGAACATCTTATTGCGTGATAAACGGACAAAGGCCACGTCATGTGACCTTTGCAGGGAAGATTAGTTGGGAAAGCAGAAGACGATTTATACCATGGTTGGGTCTGGTTCAAGTCCCATCAGCGAGCGACCCAAGATCTGCGCACAAACGTCATAGTCAGTGTAGGCGTGTGCGCCAGTCATGTGAGAATCACGGAACAGGCGCTGCCCTTCATTATCGCTAAACCATGCCATACCACCTGAAGCTTCAAACAAACGGTCGACACTTTCGATACAGATCTTAACCGCGTATGCTTGATTCGTTCTCCAGAATGACAGTGTCTCAGCAGATGGGTACTCCTTACGCTCGCCATGCTCTTTATGGTCATCCCAAGTCTTTTCTAGTAGCGCTCGAGCAGCAGCAACCTGATGCGTCGATTCCGCTAAACGCATAAGTGCTGGCGTTGCTACACCGACATTCGCACCAGTGTACGCACGGACTCGGTTTTTCTGTTTCTCTTTGTAGACCTCTAACATACGCTCTGCGATACCTAAGCTGATTGCAGCAAAACCGCAAGCGAAGTATGGACGGTATGGGGTATAGAAAATATCGCTATCTGGATACAAGTCGAAGCCGGCAGAGTACCCTTCCATCATACCTTTCGCTGTTTCAATGCGGTGCTCAGGAATAAAGACGTCGCGAAGCTCTAACGTCTTGGTACCACTAGATTTCATCCCTGCCGCATACCAATCATCGACAATCTTGTACTGATGACGAGGTACGACGCCGAAGCAGTAGGTTTTATTGCCATCTTCATCGAATCGATTGAACCCTAAGATAGCCCAGTCAGCGTGATCGCAGCCACTACTCCAACGCATGTCGCCATTAAAGATAACGCCACCTTCGGCCTCTTCTATCTTACCGAATGGCGCGATACTGCTACTGGCCGTTGCTTCTGGGTCGGTTCCCCAAAATTCATCTTGCGCCTGTTTGGAGAACATCGCCATTTGATGGCTATGCGTTGCAAGCAAGCTTGCCCCCCATGCAGTACCACCACATGCGCCAGCTAGAGCGGCAACACAATCTGTAAACTCAGGAAGAGATATCTCTAAGCCACCGTATGCTTTAGGTTGAAACGCTCTAAAGAAGCCAATTTCTCGTAACAGGCGAATGTTTTCTTCCGGTGGTGTGCGGTCTTGTTCAGCTTGCATTGCATTGTTAGCAATAGTTGGAAGAACAGTTTGGAGTTTTTCGAGTAGAGGATTAGGTCTTTTCATCATCGATTCCTTTTGAACGTTAGCCTGTAGTAATTGTGTTGGATGGGCAATTACTAAGTAGTATGTTCACAAAACCGATAATGTTAAATGGATGTTAGCAGTGTTAGCTTGTACTTTTCGCAGATTTATCTAATATATTAACTATTACCAGCAAGCTACTAGCTATTGTCATAGAGTAAAGGGGAGTTGGATACATGGAAGCCCTAACAATCCCAAATTTGAACATTGGAAAGGTTTACGACTCTCGTTACGAAGAAAGCGAATTCCACGTCGAAAAACTCGATAGTTTAGCGCTATTTTTTGGTCGAAACATGCCAACACATTACCATGATCGCTACTATCAAATTCACTGCATTTTAGAGGGGAATACTCACGTATTATTGGATGAATCTCATTATTCCAAGTACGGCGTCACCCTATTCTTCACCCCTCCGACAGTGCCGCACTCATTCGTCACCGACGATCACGCCAGCGGCTTTGTGATCACCGCAAGCCAAACATTAGTTTGGAGGCTTTTGGACATCGAAATTGGACGCAACGATGTGGCTTCAACAGCGATGCAGCCTTTTTGTACTGAGATCCCCGAAGACCATCGACTTATTCAACGTTTCGAGCAGTTAATTGATGAACAAAGTGGCGCGGAATTCATGAGTGACTCTGCCTGCCAAGCCATATTGCAATTGATCCTTATCGATGTACTGCGGCTTGCGAATGCGCAACCGACGAACACCACGTATCGCAGTAATGATGTTCATGTTTTCAATCAATTTAGTCAGCTCATCGAGCAAAATTATAAGTCCCATTGGACCTTACCTCAATACGCCGATGAACTTGGTTTAACTACAGCACGGCTCAATGACATTTGTCGCCGAGTGAGTGGGTTAGCATCCAAACGCCTCGTGGCTGATCGCGTCATGCAAGAATCGAGACGATTGCTACTGCTTACAGCGATGTCGGTGCAAGAGGTGGCGTACGAACTGGGGTATCAAGACCCAGCGTACTTTGCGAGGTTTTTAAGAAGAACTCAGGGGAAACCGCGTCTGGCTTTAGAGAAAGGGAGCAGCGATAACGGCTCCCTTGTCTTGAGGTTGAATGCAGATAGCTTAATGTAGCTTATTGATTAATAATGGTTAATCTAAGCCACCCATAAACAAATATTTCATTTCCATAAACTCATCCATCCCGTGACGCGAGCCTTCTCGGCCAAGTCCTGACTCCTTTACGCCACCAAAAGGGGCTGCTGCGGTCGATATCAAACCTTCATTGATGCCAACCATCCCAACTTCCAGTGCATCCCCTACTCGCCATGCCTTTCCTAATGACTTGGTATAGAAATAACCTGCAAGGCCGGATTCAGTGTCATTGGCTCGCTCTATTACTTCTGCTTCACTAGAGAACCGGAACAAAGGTGCTAAAGGCCAAACGTCTCTTCTTCGGCAATCAGCATCTCATCGGTGACCTCAGTGACAACAAATGGGTGAACAAACTGTTTATTGGCTGAATCAAACTCACCACACTGTACAACCGCCCCTTTTTCAAGAGCATCACTAACGTGAGCTTGCACTTTTGCCACCGCTTGTTGATTGATTAGCGGTCCAATGGTAACCCCTTCTTTAAAGCCATCTCCTACTTTTAGTGCCAGCACTTTTTGGGTCAGTTTCTTGGCAAACTCATCATAAACCGCATCATGAACATACAATCGATTAGCACACACGCAGGTCTGTCCAGCATTCCTAAATTTGGCAATCATGGCTCCTTCAACAGCAGCATCAATATCTGCATCTTCAAAGACGATAAATGGCGCATTTCCGCCAAGCTCAAGAGCCATCTTTTTGATGGAAGACGCGGACTGATTCATGAGAATTCGACCCACATTAGTGGAACCGGTAAACGACACTTTACGAACCTTTTTATTCGACGTCAGCACACTGCCAATTTCGACCGCATCACCGGTAATCACATTGAACAAACCATCTGGGATTCCTGCCTGCTGAGCCAGTTTCGCCAGCGCTAACGCGGTAAAAGGCGTTTCGGGCGCAGGCTTCAGTACTACGGAACAACCAGCGGCGAAGGCAGGAGCACATTTGCGCGTGATCATCGCTGCGGGAAAGTTCCACGGTGTAATGGCAGCAATCACGCCAATTGGCTCTTTAGTCACAACAATTTTACCGTCCGCTTTGTGACTAGGAATAATTTCTCCATAAGCGCGCTTAGCTTCCTCGCTGTACCAGAGAACAAAGCTTGCGGCATAGGCAATTTCGCCTTTCGCTTCTGAAAACGGTTTTCCTTGTTCCGTCGTCAGAATACGGGCTAAGTCATCCGTATTTTCAACGATTAGGTCATACCATTTTCTCAATATTGTTGATTTGTACTCGGCTGTCGTTTGCTTCCACTGTCGAAACGCAACTTGCGCGACTTCAACGGACAGCTCAGCTTCGACCGTACCGAGATTCGGTACGCCACCTATCTCCTGCTTAGTCGACGGGTTCACCACTCTTGAGTACTTTTGGCGAGGCGACGCAAACCACTCGCCGCCAATAAAACAGTGCTCAGTTATGAATAGCGCTGGGTTAGTTAACTGCATAGCGCCCCCTTAATCTGTTACTTCGAATACGACGTTCACTTGCCCAGTACCCGAGCTTGGGAAGTACTCCGTGACTACGGTACTTTCACCTTCATATTTGTCCCAACCGAGTGCACCAAACAACATGGCAGTATCGTGCATGCCACCTTCTCCAGAGCAAAGATTAGCGTAATCTGGTAGCATTTTTAGGAAGGTCGAATAATCTCGCTGCGCCCACAACTCAAGAACTCTCAAATCCACTTGTCGGTTGAACTCTTTTGAGATGGTGAAGGTGCCATTGTTGGCTTCGTAATCCTCATTGTTCCATATACGATGCGATAACGATCCCGAAGCGAGCAACATCACGCGACTATTACTGGCTTCAATCGCTTCACGAATCGCTTCACCCAGCCTTCTCGATGATTGGATGTCGTGAACCGTGCACCAAGCAGCAATAGAGACTACTTTAAACTGACAATCTTCGTTCATATAACGCATAGGAACCAGCGTGCCATACTCTAGATCCAAAGAATCCACTTGATGAGATAAGGTATACACACCTTTTTCCGTCGCCAGTTCAGCGATTTTATCGCCCAGTTCTGGGTTTCCGTAGTATTGGTAGCCGAGGTTTTGAATAAAATGGGGAAACTCGTTACTGGTATAGGTACCAGAGAACTTGTCTCGCGCATTGATGTGATAACCAGCATTAACCAACCAGTGTGTATCTAAGACGACAACAGTATCGACATCGAGATCTTTTGCCATCTGAGCGATTTGCTTATGACCATCAATTGCTGGCTTTCGACAGCCATGAAGACGACCAGGCTCTTCGGACATTAACATGGTTGGTACATGAGTAATTTTAGCGGCAACGCAGAGTTTTCCCATCGTTCTATTCCTTTTGAATATGGCTTCTCATCATTGTGCAAAGAAGCTCGTTATACGGTTTCAAGTTATGGATTAAGCCCTTAATAGAGGCTAAAAATCATGATGACCGATGCTGTCACCAGACTTACGGTCACCATTGCAAAAATTGTAGTTGGAAGCAGCACTGCAGAGCAGATGGCTCCCATATTGTATTTCTGTCCTATCACGCATAGACACCAAACATGGGCATACTTGCCAAAATAACGGCGACGGCAGCCATGGTGGGCTCGAGATCAAACCAAAGCAAAATCATTGTAAGCAGCAGCAAGGGATGAATAAGCAGCTTACCCAACATCACAGTGCCAATTTCCTTCTTGCGACCACGAACACTGACTCCAACCAGACCGCCTCCTATGGTAAACAGGGCAACACCTGTGACCGTATTTGCCAGCATATCGACCATATGTGTCGCGGTCTCGGGCGTTTTAATTTCAAGGGCTGACACGGACATACCCAGCACTATCGCCATCACTACCGGGTTCTTAGTCAGGCTAAAAAACGTTGCTTTCATTTTCTCGGTTAACTGACTATTACCATCTCCGTTGGTAAGGTCTGCGAGCGTAAGTAGTAGCGGTAGCATTATTAAGTTTTCCACCACTAGCGTTAATGAGAACGGCACCAATGCTTGTGTTCCAAACAGAAAGAAAATGATCGGAAAACCAATAAGTAGACTGTTTGAGAAACTTCCCCCGAGTCCTAATACCACGCTTTCTGTCAGGTTCTTTTGTAGAACGAACGCACTCACCACAGCGACCAACATAAAAGCAAGCAAAGAGCCGATGGTGTAAACCAACAAATAATCCGCATTCCAAATTTCCAAGAGCGGTCTGGTACTTAGGGCACTGAAAATAGCCGCTGGCAATCCGAAGTTAAATACAAACGCTGCAAGTGCTTTATGACCATTTTCCGGGATGATTTTATGTTTAGAAGCAAGGTAGCCCAGGCCAATAACGAGAAAAACAGGAAGAATAGTCATCACCACATGATTCAAATGCCCTAGTGACAGCATGTTTCTCTCCCTTTCTCTTTCATGCGTTATTGCTCATCGCTAGCTTTTGGTGAATATTGTTTTTCTTGTAATTCAGCTCTGGATGCAGCTCGATCATCTCAAATCCAATACTGAGATATTGGCTATCAAAGGTTGGCTGCAGGAAGTCACAAAACACGCTAAAGATACGCTCTGCTGCTTGTCGACGAACCTCAATGTCTCGCCCTACTCCGACTTTTGCTGTGAGATGTATAAAGCGATTATTTGGGTCTTCGTCGGCAATAAGGTAATAGTCACTTTTGACGGCGCGTGTTCGAATTCCGCCTTTTGGAAATACGCCCGTTTCAATAGCTTCCCGGTGAATCACTTTCATCAGCTCGGGAATATCGATGTCCGACTCAATATTTGGTGAAAATTCCATAATGAAATGTGGCATTAGGTCACTCCTTAAAAAAGGCTCGCTAAACAGCGCGAAGCGAGCCTGCGCAAAGTTTTGTTATTGTCGTTTCAACTATTACTAAAGTTTTCCTAGCGTTGGGACGTTGTGAGTGTCATGCGCAATACAAATATTCTTCGTTTCCATGTAGAAATCGAAGCTCCAGTCACCGCCGTCACGACCAATGCCCGACATTTTTACACCGCCAAATGGTGATGGTAAGTTTCGGTTGTTCTCAGAGTTAACCCAGATCATTCCTGCCTCTACTTTGCTTGCCATACGCATCGCTCGGCCAGTGTTTGAAGTCCAGATATAGCCAGACAACCCGTAGTCAGTGTCGTTTGCGATCTCTAGAGCTTGCTCTTCACTCTCAAATTCAATACAAGTTAGTACTGGCCCAAAGATCTCTTCTTTGGCAATTCGCATGCTGTTATCGGCATCCGTAAACAGCGTAGGCGTCAGATAGTTACCATTCCCAAAGCTATCAATGGCTTTGCCACCTACAGCAATGGTCGCGCCATCTTCGGTTGCAGCGTCCATATAGCTCAGGACTTTGTTGTAATGAGATTGATGAACCAAAGGACCAACTTCTGTCGCTGGATCCAATGGGTGACCGACTTGAATGTTCTCGACCCTTGCTTTGAGTGCTTCAATAAACTTGGGCTTGATACCACTTTGAATAAGTAGACGGCTTGAACTGGTGCAGCGCTGACCGTTTAAGCTGTAAATCATGAACACAACAGCATCAAGTGCACGTTCGAAATCGGCATCATCAAAGACGATGACAGGGTTCTTTCCGCCAAGTTCAAAGTGAACGCGCTTAAGCGTAGGAGCGCCTTGAGCTTGAATCATTGAGCCAGTCACGGTCTCACCAACAAAAGCCACCGCTTTGATGGCTTTATGTTCGGTCAATGCTTTACCTGCAACTTCACCAAAACCATTCACCATATTCCATACGCCCGCGGGCAGACCTGCAGCTTCCGCACACTCAGCCAATATTGCAGCTGTTAACGGGCTAAATTCCGCTGGTTTGTGAACCACAGTACACCCGGCTGCCAGCGCAGGGGCAATCTTCCACGTTGATAACATGAAAGGTGTGTTCCAAGGAGTGATAACACCCACCGGACCAATTGGCGTGCGCACGGTATAGTTAGTGTGATTATCTTGATGGAGAGACAATCCATTTTTCGCTTCAGGCGACTTGTCTGCAAAGAATCGGAAGTTTGCCGCACCGCGAATTGCTGCCTGCTTCATAAAACGCAGGGGCTGACCGCAGTCCATGGATTCAACCAGTGCGATTTCTTCCGCTCGCTCTTCGATTTTGTCTGCTAGACGATGCAGGATCTTTTTTCGTTCACTGCCAGACATCTCCGCCCATTCAGTAAACGCAGATTGAGCAGCAAGACACGCTTGATTGACATCTTCAGCGCTGCCTTTCACGACTTTACCAAGGCTTTCATTATTTGTTGGTGATAAGTTTTCAAATGTTTCGCCTTCTGAACCTAAACTCCATTCGCCAGCAATATAATGACCGAGTGTTTGATTACGATATTTTGCTAGGTACTGCTCGGCTTTGGTGAGGTTGCTATCTAGTTGTTGAGCCATAATCTTTGTTCCTTTCTTATTCTGAGCTATCGCTGGGCGTAAAAATCTTGTTCTGAAAGCACTGGATTTTCGAGTGCACCAATTCCTTCGATTTCGCAGCGAACCACATCGCCTGGGTGTATGTCTTTTAGCCCTTTCGGGGTGCCTGTCGCAATAAGGTCACCCGGCTTTAGGGTCATAAACTCACTCAAGTACTCAATCAAGAAAGGTACATCGAAGATCATATCTGCCGTCGTGCCAAGCTGAGTCACTTCACCATTCACCCGCGTTTCCAACTTGAGATTAGTCACATCTTCAATGTCGTCCACATCCACAATCCACGGACCTATGGGACACAGAGAATCTCGGCTTTTCACTTTTAGGTTTGGTCGGTAGTAGTTCTCTAAGTAGTCGCGAATCGCGTAGTCATTGCACACGGTAAAACCGCTCACATACTGCAGCGCATCCTCACGTTTCACGTTGCGTGCCTCCTTGCCAATCACAGCAACAAGCTCACATTCGTAATGCATGAATTCGATCCCATCCGGTCGATATGATGGCTTGCCATGCGGTGTTAACGTATTTTGCCCCTTAAGAAAAACTAGAGGCTCTTTAGGCGGCTCAAAGGCGAGCTCTGACGCATGATCGGCATAGTTAAGACCCAGCGCGAAAATGGTTCCTGGGTTCTCTACCGGCACCAAAAACTCATAGGCTCCTGACTCAATCACATCACCCGTTTCAGTGTTCACCGATAGGTCATCATTGACTGTCACATTGAGCACTTGTTGTTGATATTGAATACGTGCGCGTTTCATTACTCACCTCCTGCGACAATGTTTTCTAAACGTAATACTTCACCAAGCGTTGAGGTGACTTGATCGTATGGCTGGAGTTCGACACGCTCACCGGCAAAACCAACCGCGATGACATCTCCTTTCTCAAGCGTCATAATGCGGGAAATCTTTTCAAGCAGTTGCTCCACGTCACGATCCAATCGACTCAATGGAAAATAGCGTTTCACCGAGCCGTTTACCGCCGTCACCAACTCCAGTTGTTTGTAATTGTCCAAGTCCGATGTGAGCACGGGTACCGATATCGTGGCAGATTTATCGATGCATTTACCCTTTATATCTGGGCGGTAGTAGCTCGCTTCCGGCAATGAAAAATCATGTAGCAGCGCAAACCCTTCCACATAGTTAAGTGCGTCTTGTTGAGAGACACGACAGCAACGTTTGCCAATAATCACGGCGAGACTCGCACCGACAACCAGCTCGTTTTGCTTCGCTGGCCATTCGATAGCGCGGTTGTCTTGATTCCAAGTATTGTGCGGTTTGAAATACAGCACAGGCTCTGTTGGCAGTGCCTTGTAAGGTGGTTGCTCAAAGGTGTCAGCTAGGTTGTCGAGCTGCTGGCTATCGTTGAGCGCCACGCAAACTACTTTCCCTTGTAATTTCGCATTCATCGTTTTTCCTACCTTTAATAGACGTTATCGATGACGGGAGTTTCAATATCGTCAACGTGTTTAAGTTTGTATGCGAGCTGCTCCGCGCTTAAGCGAAGAAGCAAAGTATCCACGCCAGCACCGATGAAGGTAACGCCGCGATCGGCATAGTCTTTCGCTTGTGTTGGGTTTAATGAGAGTATTCCCACCGCTTTGCCAGCTTTTTGAATCACTCCGATAGCGTGGTCGATAGCGGCAGTCACTTCAGGATGGCCAGGGTTGCCAATGTGCCCCATAGAGCCACTTAGATCTGACGGACCGATAAAGATGCCATCAATACCTTCCACAGCGGCGATTGCCTCAATGTTGCCGATCGCCTCTTCAGTCTCGACTTGAACCAAAATACAAATCTGGTCGTTAGCGCGGTGCAAATACTGTGGAATGCGATTCCACTTCGATGCCCGTGCCAGCGCACTGCCAATTCCACGAGTACCAAGTGGCGGGTATAAGGCTGATTTAACTACATTTTCTGCTTGTTCTGCTGTATTGATCATTGGCACCAACAACGTTTGTGCACCAATATCTAGCAGTCGCTTGATCAGTGTCGGGTTAGCATCTTCAGCACGGACTATTGGCGAAGTGTTATAGGGGGCGAGCGCTTGCAAGTGGTACTTAATGTTGGTTAAGTCGAACGAAGCATGTTCGCCATCTATCAACACCCAGTCGAATCCTGCTCCGCCACAGATTTCCGCACAGCTTGTATCTGGCAATCCAAGCCACAATCCCCACAGTGGGTCGTTACCTGTTAAAGACTGTTTAAATTGGTTTTCTAACATAGTTCCCCCCTACACAAACTTGACTGAAATACCGCCTAGCGGACCAAAATCAGCATGAATCGTATCGCCTTCTTTCACAGGTACTGGCCTTGTGAAGGACCCCGCCAAGATGACCTGACCAGGCTCTAGAGAAACACCATGCGGCGCAAATCGCTTGCAGACCCAGCAGATACCATTTGCAGGATGACCCAATACACCTGCCGCAAGACCGGTTTCTTCGATCTGACCATTGAGATACAACATGGCTCCAGCCCATCGAAGATCCATTTCTGTCGGCTTGATCGGTCGCCCACCTAAAATGATGCCGGCATTTGCTGCGTTATCAGCAATGGTGTCGTACACCTTTCGGGTATAACCCGTCTCGGGATCGGTTCGGTGACATCGCGCTGCAATGAGCTCAAGCGCTGGAATAACGTAATCGGTGGCATTGAGGACATCGAAAATAGTGACATTGTCACCCTCTAACTTATCCTTAAGAACAAAAGCGAGCTCTACTTCAATGCGAGGGTCTAGAAAATCTGAAACTGGGATCTGCGCGCCATCAGAAAAGAACATATCATCCAAAAGCACGCCGTAATCAGGTTGGTCGATATTGACCGCCATTTGCATCGCGCGAGACGTCAGCCCAATTTTGTAACCTTTAACCTCTGCCCCTTCTCGTTTTTTGCGTTCCACCCAACGACTCTGGATCTTATAAGCATCGTCCATCGACATTTCTGGGTAATCCAACGTAAGAGCAGCGATCTGCTCTCTGGTTTTCTCTGCCTTATAGAGACGCTCGGCAGCTACTTGAATTTGCTCTTCTGTTAACATTCGATTTCCTTTCGTTTCCGTGCTGGCTAAAGCAATGACTTATTGTTTTCTATTTTGGTCTTGCTGGTTGAGCAGCTATCCGCTCAAAGTAATTAATATGTTAAGTACTTTAGTTAATATGTTAATTAAAGTCCAGAAATGACAAAATCAATATAAGTTATTGTTTTTGTATGACTTTAATTAAGATTGCAATTTTACAGAATGATGTGATGTAACTATATTTCATCGTTAAAGTGATGAGCATCATAATTTTTGATGGGTATTAAGAGCAAAGTGAGGCATCTATCACTAAGAGTGATTTACAAAACCCTGATTAATTTTTGATTCATTGATCTAGTTAACACATTAAGCATTATTGATACATTTAATTAACACTGGCGATTTGATTTTGAACAAAACTATTTAATATATTAAGTAATCAACAAAACAACGACTCACTAAGTGGGCAATGCTCAAGCAGGATCGAGCAACTAATAAACCGTGAAACGAAAGGAAAGACGTTATGCGAGTAAATAAAGTCGCCGCTATTACCACAACTGCTCTACTTCTTATGGGATCTTTTTCCGTTCATGCTGAACCGGAAAAGTCATTAAAATCAGTACTTGGGGTTCACCCAATCATGGTATCAACAAGGTTGTATGGCCAACTTGGGGGCAATGGATCGAGGAAGCGACCGATGGTCGTGTCGGAATCAAAATTGAGTACGACCTCGCCCCACCACAAACGCAAGTTGATGTGGTTACAGATGGCATCGGTGATGTCACTTGGATTTTTCATGGTCACAAAGCAGGACGCTTTCAGTTGACTCAATTACCAGAAATTCCAACCTTTTCTGAGGGCACAAGCTCTGAGTTGATGTCGCAAGCTTACTGGAGAACCTACGATAAATACCTTAAAAAAGGGCGTGAGCATCGCGGTGTTGAAGTAATGGCATTAAGTGTCCATGGACCCGGTCAGCTTATTACCAAAAGCCAGTGGAGTCGCTTGAATCTATACAGGGTAAGAAGATCCGTGTCGGTGGTGGTGTGATCTCGTCTGTCGCCAAAGATATGAAGGTGACTCCTGTTTTCATTCCAACGACTAAAGTTTACGAGTCTATCTCTCAAGGTGTCGTTGAAGGTGCTTACCAACCGGTTGAGGCACTGAGTTCATTCCGACTAGCTGAAGTGGCAGACAATACGCTAGTGATCCCTGGCGGTCTGTATCGCGGAAGCTTTGCCATCGTGATGAACATCGATACCTTCCGTGGACTCTCTAAAGAAGATCAACAAGCGATCAAAGAAGTATCAGGTGAAAAACTCTCGCGTCTGTTTGGCAAAATGTGGGATGACGTCGACAACGCCGCTTACGAAACCGCTTTAGAAGGTGGACATACCTTCACTCCAGCGTCACCAGAAATGATTGAGTCTTTGAAAAAGTCCAGTGAACCACTGGTCAATAACTGGTACAAGGTCGCCGAAAAACGCAAGGTCGATGGCCCTGCCGCCTATGAATATTTCTACCAACAACTTGATCAAGGATTGTAATCACTATGAATGGTTTTAGTGTAGCTAAGACCATACGGCGAGGGCTGGAAACTCTCGCCGCCATCAGCCTACTTCTCATGATGTTGATAACGTTCGTTGATGTGACTGGTCGATACTTCTTTAACGCTCCCGTGATGGGATCTACTGAGCTCATCGAAGTATTGCTCGCAGTGATGGTTTTTATGGCGTTTCCACTGGTGTCGTGGAATGAAGAAAATATATGTGTTGACCTGCTCGACAACTACTTCCCAGAGAAGTGGGTCGGTGTGAGGCAGATTGTGATTAACCTCATCTGTAGCTGCTCGCTTATTTTGGTGGCAATGATGAACTGGAAACTAGCAGGACGCTCTCTGGAATATGAGGAAGTAACGGAAATACTTGAAATGCCACTAGGCTATGTCACTTATCTCATTTCCATTACCGGCTTTGTTGGTGGTGCACTTACAGGGTTCAACGCTCTAGTGTATGCAAAAGGCTTATTTAGCAAAACAAGCCCAGCCCCGACCGTCAATACAAATAGCAAGGAGGCGTAAATGATTGAGTCAATTATCGGCTTTACTGCACTGATCATTATGGTATTTCTTCGCCTCCCTCTCGCCTTTGCGATGGGCGTGGTTGGATTTATCGGCTTTTGGTATATCAACGACTACAACTGGAATGCCGCCATGTCGATGGCCGCAAGACGCATCATCGATACTGGCCAAGACTACAGCCTTTCGGTCATTCCACTATTCATCTTGATGGGTAACTTCGTAACTAAGGCAGGCTTGTCGAATGAGCTGTATCGTGCTTGCAATGCCTTTGTTGGACACAAGCGGGGCGGCCTATCGATGTCGACGATTCTCGCTTGCGGTGGTTTCTCTGCCATCTGTGGTTCAAGCCTTGCGACTTCTGCCACCATGTCACAAGTTGCGATGCCTCCGATGCGAAAATATGGCTACTCTGACGGATTAGCTGCTGCCTCAATCGCCGCAGGTGGCACACTCGGTATTCTGATCCCGCCAAGTGTCATGCTGGTGATTTATGGACTGCTTACTGAGAGCAGCATTCGCGAACTATTTGCCGCTGGCTTCTTACCGGGACTACTTGGTATCGGGCTCTATCTTGCGGCAGTACAATGGGTCGTATTCCGTTCGCCTGAGAGTGCACCTCCTGGAGAGCGTATGCCTTGGGGTCAAAGGTTTATCGCGCTAAGGGGCATCCTTTCAACGCTACTGCTATTCGTGCTTGTGATGGGAGGCATCTATGTTGGAGCCTTTACGCCAACAGAAGCAGCCGGTATCGGTGCGACAGGTGCATTTGCCCTCGCGGCATATCGACGCAAGCTCAACTATCAGGTGATGCGTGATATTTTGGTGGATACTGCAAAACATCTGCGTCACTCTTCGCTGTGGTCATTTGTGCGCTGATTCTGTCCAACTTCATTAACCGTGCAGGGCTGCCTACCGCCTTAGTTGAGATGATTCAAGCGGCTAACGTAACACCAATGATGGCGCTCGGTTTAATACTGCTGGTCTACATCATTCTCGGCTGCGTGTTTGAAAGTATGTCGATGATGCTACTGACCGTACCAATCTTCTTCCCAGTAGTAGTTGAATTAGGCTTCGATCCTATCTGGTTTGGTATCGTCGTCGTTGTAGTGACAGAGATCAGCTTGATAACACCACCTGTGGGTCTAAACGTATTCGTATTGTCTGGCATTATCAAAGATATTAATACCGGTACTATTTTCAAAGGCGTGTTCCCGTTTTGGGTAGCAGATATGGTTCGGTTGGCGGTTATTGTTCTGGTACCAGCCATTGTACTGTTCTTGCCTAACATGTTGTATTAAAAAGCAAAGTGGCTTTCCCTTAGGGAAGCCACTCTTTCGTTTAGAGTATAATATCTACCTGTATTTATTGATAAAATAAATCACCATATATCAGTAAGATGACTTCATTTCCTTTCTGATATATGGTTTATTAGTAGTAAGGAAATTATGAAGGTTGATCTAGTGACAAAATACGAAGATTCTCTGCCGCTCCAACTGATTCGAGCAAGAGACATCGCCATGGAATATTTCCGCCCCGTGCTGGCAAGTAATGACCTTACCGAGCAACAATGGCGCGTTATGCGTGTCTTGGACACCAAAGGCGAAATCGACTTCACTACCCTATCTCGCGAGTCTTGTATTCTCAGTCCCAGTCTCACTGGCATTATCAATCGACTCGAAAAGCTCGGCTATGTAGAAAAGAAGAAGTGCGAACACGACGGACGCAAGTCCTACATTCATCTCACCACTAAAGCGGAAAGTTTGGTAGAGCGGTTAAGACCACAAATTGAAGAGCAATACGTCGCTTTAAAAGAGCGTATTGGAGAGGATCGTTACTCAGAACTCTCTAACTTGCTGAACGAACTTATCGCCAGTAAACACTAAAACACCCGCTTATGCGGGTGTTTTCATTTTCAATCCTAGTTGGATTTTTAACGGCTATGCCACTTCAGCGACCTTTACATCTGCTTGTAGATGTTTGAACTGTCGGTCAAAGTACATCAACGCATCTTTGTCTTGTGTGGTGATTGCTTCTACTTCTAAAAAGAATACCGTGTGCGTACCCACTTCTTTCATATCACAGATTCGGCCTTCAAGTGTTGTTAACGCACCTTTTAACACAGGCACGTGATGTTGGTTTAAATTCCAACCTTCCAACGCAAAACGCTCTTCCATCTCTAAACCCGTCATACCGGCAAAGTGCATGGACATTTCCTGATGCTCACTCGCACAGGTATTAATACACATACGACCATTACGCTTAAAGATATCGTTAGAAGCGCTGGAGCGATTCACACAAACCAGTAAGGTCGCTGGGCTATCTGTGACAGAGCAGACTGCAGTCGCGGTAATGCCAATAGTACCCGCTTCACCGCCCGTGGTTACAATATTAACGGCAGCTGCGAGTTTCGACATCGCGTTACGAAATTCTTGTTGTAGAGACATGGTATCTTCCTTTTCGCTAGACTAAATATTGGCGCTTTGAGTAGCGCTCCCTGTTATGTGCTTTCATTGTGGTCTACTGTCATGGATTGGAACATAGACAGTTATCGCATTCGCTTGTACTTTTCGTAGTCTCTCCAAAGCCTCTAAAACGATATTGCTTTGTAATAAACACTCACACTTTATGAGAAGCTACTCCCACACCACAATGCCATGCCTGTCTATCGTACCGACTCGATCTCGAGTAATAAATTGGACTCTATGATACTGAACATCAATCACCTTAAAGCCAGTCTCTAGCATTAAACCTGCAAGTTTTCGGATAGCCACTGGGCTAAAATGTGTCATCGTGCGCCTCTACTAGTGCTTTTGATGAACTAAAGTTACCTTGATAGCGACTCGATCAGAAATCGTTCTTGTAGGATGCCGTCCATCGTAATGGTGATACTCAAGCAATCGCTTGCTTTGTTTTTACTAAAAAGTATAAAGCTGCATAAAATTGACTGAATATCGAATATTTACTATCGAAAAACCACAAAAGCTCTGATACCTTTACGCCATCAAAATCGTACCCCAAAATTGATTAGACGAACCTATGCCTTCCACTCAAACAATAAAGAAAATCGTAGATATCGGCGACACACTTCATCGTAGTGGGTGTGCCCTTATAAAGTGGAAAAGTACGCGCAGTACTACGCGCAAAAACACGGCATCGATGTCATGGTGCAAGCCACACCCACCGCCATCAACTATCAATTTCCAGACAAAGACAACACGGTTGTACTAAAGCGACTAAAACCCGCCTCCATCAACCTAAGTTTGCTCGCCAACACTATCATTCGAATCAATCAGCCAAGCAATGAGCCGGTTCCGGAACCAGTTGGTTACCCCAAATGGGTGGTCGCACTCGCTAATATGGGGATCCCACCTGCTTATCTCATGCTGGTAGGCAGCACGTTGGAAGCCATTGCCTTTTCTATGTTGCTAGGTTTGATGGTTTGGATATGCCAGCTTGTTTATCGGGGACGCAACTCTATCGCTGTGGAGTTCATTTCAGCACTATTAACTGGGGTTCTCGTGGCCTTTATCGCCAGTACCGGCGCAGCAATCCCCATCTGGCATTGTGTATCGCCAGTGTCGTTCTGTTTGTCCCCGGTTTATCTATCGCCAACTCACTTGAATGTTTGGCATTTAATGACTTAGTCTCTGGGACAGCTCTTTTAGGTCAAAGCGCCCTCACCCTTATCAAACTCTTTATTGGTGTAATGATGGGACTCAATATTGGCGAGGCCTTTTGGGGGCAAGCAGAATCCATTTCATACACCAATGAAGTTCCGCTATGGCTACATTGCTTTGGGCTATTACTTATCTCAACGTCCATTGGCGTCATTTTCAACGCTCGTCCAAAAGACATTCTTCTTGGGCTGCCCGTAGCCGTGCTTGGTATGTGGGGGCCTTTCTACTTAGGATTTGATAGCGGCTGGGTTGTGGGTACTTGGGTAACGACCGTACTTATCACTTTATATGGCACCTGGGTTGCAAAAAGACTTGATCTTACCGGTTCCATTTACATCGTGCAGGGCATCATTATCTTGGTACCAGGAAGCCGCGTTATGGTAAGTGCTAGTCAATCAGTCTTTGAGCAGTCGATTTTACCGATCCCAAATATCGGTTTATCCGCATTATTTATGTTTTCTGCAATTGTGGCAGGTCAAATTACCGCTTACTCAATATATTCACCAAAAATAGAGAGATAGACCTCATAAATTGGTGATTCTATAAAAACCTTTGGCGCTTCAAAATAATCATATTGTTTGCACAATCTTTACAAAACATTATTTTGAAGCACTAAATAATGTTTTATATCAATATGTTACACAACCTGCACAGATGTTGATCCAACGTCAAAAAATTAGCTATCTGTTTGAAATGTCATGAAAGTGCCATCTAAAAACGAGCTACACATCAAATATTCGACATTAATATATTCACTGCTCTTTGACTTGCCTATGAAGTCGCTTATATTCGTCAATGGCTAGAAAAAAAGTTCCATTGTATACAAAAAGCATTCGTTGAATTCTCGTGATTCCCCCGACGCGTTGTACGCAATAGCAATTTCATTTTCCACGCTATAGCTGCCGGATTGGCAATAGAAACAAGATAGTAAAAATTTAGGATATAACTATGTCTAACACAGTAACTGGTACAGTTAAGTGGTTCAACGAAACTAAAGGCTTTGGCTTCATTCAACAAGAAAATGGTCCAGACGTTTTCGCTCACTTCAGCAACATTAAAGCAGACGGTTTCCGTACGCTAGCTGAAGGCCAAAAAGTTGAGTTCCGTGTAACTCAAGGCCAAAAAGGCCCTCAAGCTGAAGAAATCGTTCCAGTTTAAGACTGACTGCCAGTAACGTTTGATAAATAGCCAGCTCTGCTGGCTATTTTTGTATCAGTTAGTCCCAATCTCCTACTTTGTTAGTACCCTTTTGCGGTGAGACGCGTACTATAGAGTCAAACGATATTCACAATTCTTGAGCAATCTCATGGCCTTAAAACCAACAATTTATAAGTTTCGTGTTGCATTAACCGACATGAATCGCGACTACTACGACTCTCTGAACCTCACGGTCGCTCTGCACCCTTCTGAAAACCAGCAACGTATGATGCGAGACTGATGCTTTTTGCTTAAACGCATCGCCAGATCTTCAGTTCACCAAAGGCCTATCGACCATTGAAGAGCCGGATATTTGGGAAAAGTCGCTCGATGACCAAACCTTGGTTTGGATTGATATTGGCGAGCCAGATGTTGATCGTGTAAAAAAAGCCACTCGACTATCCCAAAAGACGAAAGTTTACAGCTTCAACACCAAAAGTGATGTTTGGTGGCAACAAAACCAAGGGAAATTTGGCTATTTAGACGCTAGTATCTATCGCTTCGACAATGAGTCTATTGAATCACTGTCCGAGCTGGTCACTCGAACTATGGATCTTTCTGTCATGATTACTGGAACGTCACTGTTTGTTGATGCGGAAGGTGGCTCGGTAGAAGTCACCGTTGAGGAACTGCAAGACAAATGATTGAACTGAGGGAAGCACTGACCAATATTAAGGCCGACACGCTCAGCATAGTGGAGACGCACCAAGAAGCTCTGAATAACTTGTGCGAACGAGAAAACCTTTTGTTCGCTAGAGCACAAGAGAATAAACCCGCTCATGCCCCTTCAGGTTTACTACTTGGTCTATTCACCAAACTTAATGTAGAAGCGCTTTCCTCTATTAATGCACATCTTAATCAAGTTCAGGCAATGCAATCAGCCATTGAGCAACAGGTGGGCAGTAAACATGCTAGTGCATTTAAGCTCCCTGTTGTTGAAGAACTGATGTTGGTCACCCATATCTGGGTCTACATCCAGGGGTACTTGGGAATGGACTATAGCCTTGCCAATGATCACGCCCTGCAAACCAGCGAAACTCTCAGCCTTCTAACACATAAAAGTGTCGATGAACTACGCATAGCATTCAACCAAAGCTACTATCAAGGTTTTCGCGAGTTTGAGTCAAAAAAACCACCGTCATCCGGTTGGAAGCGGTGGTTTGAAAAATGGTTTAACTAGCCAGTCAATTAGTTAGTTAGTTAGCCGGCAGATTAGACCAAGCGTTATAGGTTTGCGTGTGGGCCAAATACTTCGTAGTGAATACGTGAGCGCTCCACATCCATCGCTTCAAGCTGTGCCACCACAGCTTGCATAAAGCCAACTGGCCCACAAAGGTAAAACTCACCAAGATGAACAGGTAGAGAATCTTTGATAGCCGACAAATCCATCATTCCATTGTGACAATTCGTCGCTTCATGCTTGCCCTGTGGTTCACGATACCAAGTATGTTGTTGCCAGCCGTTGGCTGCCAAAATTGTTGCCGTTTCATCAAAAAACGAATGCTGCTGCTCATTTTCACAGGCGTGTAAGTAGGTCAATTGCTGAGATGAGTCTTGCTTACCGACTTGTTGTAACATTGCTTGCATTGGCGTACAGCCTACACCGGCAGAAATAAGTACGACAGGTGCATCTGACGGCTGGTAGAAGAAGTCACCAGCAGGAGGCATAACATCGAGTGTCGAGCCAACATTTAGCTCACGATGCAAATAGTTAGACACCAAACCATCATCATGCTCACTCGATTGCTCTTTTTCACAGAGATACGGTAGTTTGAACCCGTTGGTGCTTGAGAAAGTGAATATTGTCGAATTTCCACATTATCACTGCCAGTTGGTGATACTTGAATGCCCAGATACTGACCCGGTTGATAGTCGAGTACTTTGCCACCATCTTCAGGCTCAAGAACAAAACTTGTGACTAATTCAGACTCTGGCGTTTTTTCGACGACGACGAATCGACGAGTACCTCGCCAACCACCCAGCGCTTTTTCACGTAGTTGATAAAGCTCTTCTTCGCGATCGATAAAGATCTGCGCTAAAAATAGATACGCCTCGGTCCAAGCCTCCTCTACAGCCGGGGTAAACGCCTCTGGCGCTAGTTCACGCAATGTCTCAATGAGGTGGTGCCCAACAATTTGGTAGTGCTCAGCTTTGATGTGAAAGCTAGTGTGCTTGTGCGCAATACGTTCAACTGCTGCTGATAAAGCAGCGAGGTTTTCAATGTTCTTAGCGTAAGCGGCGACCGCTTCAAACAAAGCAACGCTTTGACGACCTGACTTTTGATGAGTCATATTGAAAATGTCTTTGAGCTCTGGGTTATGAGCAAACATTCGTTGATAGAAATGCTGAGTCAGAGCAGGCCCTGCCGACTCAAGTAGAGGAATAGTGCTTTTGATGATTTCGATATGTTGATTACTTAGCATAGTGTTCCCTAGAAGGCTTTAAATTACGACTTTATTAATAGATATAATAATAGACTGGCTGTCTTACGTGTTTCCTGCTCATGCAGCACGCTTTTTATGTTTAAAAGTGAACTATTCGTGTTCACGTCTGATTTACAGACAGCATGTTGCAGAGTTCGTGCCAAGTATAGAAACATCGGTAGTCATTGGTTTTAAAGAACATTTCGGCTTTATATTGAGTCAAAATGACTACTTCCATTTATGTCTAAATGACACTAGAATGACAACTATACTCATTTAGAACGTCGTATCCCACATGCAAGATATCTCCACCTCAAGTCTTATAGACCTAACCGTTGGTCTCGCTAGCAGCAACAACGACCAAGAACGTTTCGATTCGCTGCTCAACACTATCAGAAAAACCATTCGCTGTGATTGTGTAGCGCTGCTTTCGCTGCAGGGAGACACGCTAGTACCACTCGCAATGCAAGGGCTCGCTCGAGATACATTGGGGCGACGCTTTGTCATTAACGAGCATCCGCGTTTTGCCGAGATCTGCGCCGCTAATAGCCCAGTTATTTTTGATGCGGACAGCGAGCTGCCCGACCCCTTCGATGGACTATTGATTGACCACCACGGCGACCTGCCAATGCACTCTTGTATGGGGCTTCCGCTTATTTTTGGCGAAAAAATGTTGGGAGCGCTAACGCTGGATAGCCTAGAACCGAATGCCTTTCATAGCATTCCGACGCGAAATCTTGAGGTTCTATCCGCTATCGCCGCCTCGACATTGAAAATGGCACTCACTTTCTCTCAGCTTGAGTATCAAGCAAAACAATCTAAGCAACTTCTCGAAGAGCTCAATGAGGAAGCTTGGGAGCGAGACGGAGGAGAGATGATCGGCAACAGTGAGCCAATGCGAGCACTTAAGTCTGATATTGAGATCGTCGCGCCTTCCGATTTCAACATTTTGATCCATGGTGAAACTGGCGTTGGCAAAGAACTGGTTGCCCGCACGCTGCATTACCAATCAACCCGCAGACAGCAACCTTTGGTTTACGTGAACTGTGCGGCTATTCCAGAAAACTTGATTGAAAGCGAACTGTTTGGGCACGTCAAAGGCGCATTTACCGGTGCAGATAAAAACCGCTTGGGTAAGTTTGCGCTCGCGGACGGAGGCACCCTGTTTCTCGATGAGATTGGCGAATTGCCACTGGCCGCACAAAGTAAGCTTCTACGCGCTCTACAAAACAATGAGATCCAACCTGTCGGTAAAGATCAGATTCAGAAAATCAATGTTCGCGTACTGGCTGCAACCAATCGAGACCTCAAATTAGAAGTGGAAAACGGCAAGTTTCGCGCAGACCTCTACCACCGCCTAAGTGTCTACCCGATTTCCGTTCCTCCACTAAAAGAACGCCTCGGTGATGTGGAGCTGCTAACCGGCTTTTTCTTAGAGCAAGCACGCAGAAAGCTTGGGATAAGCCAGATCAAACTCAACCCCAATGTCGTTACTCACCTTAACCGATACGCATGGCCCGGTAATGTTCGAGAACTTGAACATGTCATAAACCGCGCAGCCCTAAAAGCAAAAGCCCGCTCGATGGGAAAGGCGGTTGTGTCTGTCACTATCGATGATTGTGGCCAATTTGATGATGCGCTCCCACCACAAAATCAAACCAAAGCATCTACTATTGAGCTTCCAAAACAGAGCGCTGGAATACGCGAAGCTACTGAGGAATATCAACGAGCGTTGATTTCCAATGCATTAGTCAGTGCCGATTACAACTGGGCTCAAGCTGCACGTGAACTCAAAACGGATCGCGCCAACCTTATCCGATTGTCTAAGCGTTTGGGTCTTAGCGTCACCAAGCGCCATGGCTTATCTAGGGAGTAATCGGCTTAAGCGAGTGGGTTAATCGATAGACTAAACGTATCGGTAAAGTAAAAGAGGTGTTAAGATTTGGCGCTGTACGTGTTGGTCACAAAAACACGATAACAACTATAAGCTCAACAAACTCTAAAGAAAGGTAGTTATGAAGTTCATCCGCATTATTTTAGGCAAAATCATTCTATTGCTGAACTTTGTGTTTTCACCACGCGGCGTAAAACGCAGTAGTGAAGCACAGCAACAAGCTGATGCCAAAGCATCAGCGATGCAGCTTTATCAATTCGAAGCTTGCCCATTTTGTGTCAAAGTCCGCCGTGAAATGAAACGCCAATCTGTCAATATCGAGTTGAAAGACGCGAAAAACGATCCTGTTGCTAGAGAAGAGCTTCTCAATGGCGGCGGTCGAGTAAAAGTCCCATGCCTGAAAATCGTTGAGAATGGCGAAGAAACATGGATGTACGAGTCATCGGATATTGTGAGTTACCTGCAAAAAGAATTTGCATAGCGATATCAGTAGTGGTGGTTCTCTCCGCCAAAACCTAGTGCTAGAATGTCCGCCCAACGGCTAAAAGTAAAAACAAAGGTAAGACAATGAATCCAATTATTGCCCTATTGAAAGAGAACAATATTAGCGACACACAAATCAATGAGATTTTCGAGACGCTAACGCAAAACCCACTAGCGGCAATGGCAACCATTAGCCAACTGGGTCTGCCTCAAGACAAACTTCAACTGTTGATGAACCAAGTGATGCAAAACCCAGCGCTTATCAAAGAAGCGGTGGAAGAGCTTGGTCTTGATTTTGCCAAAGTTGAAGCGGCGAAAGAGCAGCTAAACAAGTAATACTTAAGACGTAAAAAGGCCGAGGTAGCATTCGTTATCCTCGGCTTTTTTACAGCCACCGTTTCTTTTTGGCGCTAACTCAGTCTACAGAGTTCCTCGTCTGACAACATAAACTGCTTTACAAGCCCCCTCCGTGAGCAACTAGGGCGACTTCTCCATCCCAAGTTGCTAGAATCCGCACAGCCTTCAACAGTTACTCACAAATAATTAAGTTTTCTATGTATAAATTAACCGTTAATCTCGCCGATTTCCTCGCCCAATACTGGCAAAAGCAGCCAACTATCATTAAAGGTGGCTTCGCCTCTTTCACGGATCCTATCTCGCCGGAAGAGCTTGCTGGGTTATCGATGGAAGAAGAGATCGACTCTCGCTTTGTCTCCAATCTTGATCAAAATTGGCATGCTGAACACGGCCCGTTTACTGAACAAAAGTTCGCAGAGCTTGCAGATAGTCATTGGTCTTTAATTGTGCAAGCCACTAATCACTGGCACGCCGGTGCAGCAGAGCTCGTCGAGCCTTTTAAAGCGCTCCCTCAGTGGCTTTTGGATGATTTAATGGTGAGCTACTCCGTCCAAGGTGGCGGTGTGGGTCCACACATCGACCAGTACGATGTCTTTATTGTTCAGGGTATGGGAAAGCGTCATTGGCGTGTAGGCGCGAAAGATATCGGGCAATACAAAGAAACTAAGCGCCATGAAGCACTGCGCCAGATTGAATCTTTTGATGCCATCATCGACGATGTGCTTGAACCTGGCGATGTCCTCTATATCCCACCTGGTTTTCCACATGATGGGTACGCCCTTGAGCCATCACTCAGTTACTCCGTTGGCTTTCGCTCTCCGAAAGAACAAGAGCTAATCAGCAACTTCGCCGACTATGTATTAGCTCATGACTATGGCGATAAGCACATGGATAAGCCGACTCTCAGTGCTACCGAGCACTTTGGTCAAATCAGCGCTGATGATAAACAAACGCTGACAAACATGTTGATGTCTGCACTTCAAGACGAGTCGACCATTAAAGACTTTTTAGGGTGTATGCTCAGTCAATCACGTCATCAACTCAATATCATTGAACCAGAAGACAAATGGAGCGCCGAGAATGTTGCTCAACATCTTGCAAACGGTGGCGCCATTTATAAGGTAGCAGGCTTACGTGCTCTACTACATGAGGAAGAGCCGACCATGGTGTATATCAACGGTGAAGTGTTCAAGTTACCAGAAGCACAAACTTGGCTAGCAAGAGCACTCACAGATAGCGAGGTTATTGTTGATATAGAACCGAACTCTCATGTCGTGCCGCTTCTGACCGAGCTCATTAACAAAGGTTATTGGTTCATCGACTAATCACAAAAATGGCGTCCAATTTGGACGCCATTTTTCTTCAGCTTGGGGAAAGTTAGTCTTTGATACGCGCAAGCGTGAATAGTGCAAAGGCAAGTGCTACTGCTGCAGCTAGAGCAACAAAGCTGAACAGGCTCGCCATACCAGCAACCTCACCAACAACACCGCCAAGTGATGTGCCTGCAGCATAACCACCCGCGATAGCAAACAGTAAGAAGCCCTGAGTCGCAGCAGGAGACAGAGTCGTAACCTTGGCAACAATTGCGGGTTTTACCATGTCGACCATCGACAAGCACTGCATAAACAATAAATGCATCACTAGCGGCAGGTAAAAATATTCTTTAGAGCCTGTGACTAAGCTTGAAAGTACCGTGCCAACACCAATGTAGCCAACTAAACCCACGACCCAGACTTTACCCGCACCAAATTTACCGAGTGCACGTCCAGCAATATCGAGTGTAAGCAAACTAATTACGGAGGAAATGGATAGCAACAATGCGGTTGCTGACTTATCAATTTCAAATAGGCTTTCAAATAGGTTAGGACCTTGTGCTACTTGGTTAGAGCTCGCCAGCATTGCAATGAACACCGCCAACAGGAAAGTAACAAACGTTAGATTCCAGCGACCTTTCTCTTCGCTCTCGCCTTGTTGCGGTGTATCAGACACTATACGCTGCGCCGCTACCTTGCCATCAATAGATACAATAATCATCGCAATAATCGAAAGCGCACATACAATACCAAAGCCGAGCGTTGCACTAACCCCTTCAGTAATAGCCAAAATCGCCCCCATTACAATCGCGCCACCAAAAATGCTTTGGTTCATACGCGTTAAACGCAATGCTTCTTGCGCTTTATCAAAGCCTGCTGCCACGATAAAAGTTGGGTTGACGGTCATAAGCGTGATAGAGCCAAGACCAACCAAGAATGTCGCAAGATACATGGCCCACGTTGTTGGAACACAAGCGAACAACGCCATGGCAAAGGCATAGGACACGAGTGAAGCTTTTTGTGCTGCGCTATGAAACTTCAAACGGTCAACCGT
The DNA here is from genome assembly GCA_000755425.1 of Vibrio maritimus. Lineage (GTDB taxonomy): Bacteria > Pseudomonadota > Gammaproteobacteria > Enterobacterales > Vibrionaceae > Vibrio > Vibrio maritimus_A. Next base: position 159,782 of record BBMT01000003.1, on the reverse strand, counting down.
CGAACCGATCAGTGGTGCAATAAAACCGCTCAATCCAACAAACGAAAGTGCTGCTCCCGCATGTACCATAGAGCCTGTTACTTCAAGAATATGACTAGGGATTAGAAGCGGTAACGCGACAAGTTGGATTGCACCAAACATAAACGCAGCGGCATACCAAAACGAAAGACCGTGTTTTTGCATAAGTTAATGACCTGATTATCTGATTTCTGTTGTCAGCCTATTCTTATTCGCTGCCAATGAGCAGTATCAAACCAGAATAATAGGTAACATACGTTGCTGGTTTCATGAACGTTTTTAACTCGAATTAGCTAAATTAATCCAATCCATTAACAGAGCTATATCTATTTCGGGTGCAATTTCACAGTTACATATTTTGTAATATTTAGTTTCCGTAAAACAATCCTTCAGTTGATACTGATCAGTATTTAAAAGCGTCGATATCCTCAGACTATGCATTCTGTTCCACTCTCAATAGGTTGTTCCATGTCTGACTTAACTAAAGAACGTAAGGTAACAATCGGAAGCTATATAGCCCTAGCTTTTGCGATTGTTTTCTTCTCTGGTTTACTCCAATCCAACGAATGGTATGGGGTATTTGATTTCACCACACTCAACGGCGCATTTGGCCAAGTCGCCCACAACGTCACTGAAACTGAAAATGGCGTTCAAGCTGCAACCACCTCTTTTCGTGGTGTCGGTGGCAGTGGCGCACGTGACGGCTTCATTTTCGCATTAACTCTGATTCCAACCGTGATGTTCGCTCTGGGCATGATTAATGTGCTTGAGCACTATGGCGCGCTGGATGCGGCTCGCAAACTACTTTCTCCCCTTCTACGTCCGTTAATGGGTATTCCTGGTAACTCTGGACTCGCATTGATTGCTTCATTGCAAAGTACCGATGCTGGTGCGGCTATGACGCGTCAGTTAAAAGACGAGGGTCACCTAACCAAGCGCGAAACCGATGTTTTCACCATGTTCCAGTTCACCGCAGGTGCGGCGATTGTAAACTTCTTCTCGTCTGGTGCCGTGCTGTTCACATTGACTCTTATGGATGGCTCTCTTGCCGTGACATCTTCAATTGGTTTGGCGGTCGCCGTCATGTTCTTGTTTAAGTTCGTTGGCGCTAACTTGTTCCGCGTGTATTTGAACATTACTGAAGGCAAAGAAGATAAGACACCAAAACAAGACCAAACGAACACACAGCAGGAGACCGCATAATGAGCAACGCAAAAGCTAAAAAACCAATGGTCACTGACATTTTCGTTGAAGGTGCAAAGAAAGGTTGGGTAATCGCCACCACATCAACCGTCCCGAATGTTCTAATGGCATTTGTAATCATCAAGGCACTACAAATTACGGGTGCTCTAGATGCTATGGGCGCCATTTTTGCTCCGGTCATGGCTATTTTTGGCTTGCCTGGCGAAGCAGCGGCCGTACTTATTGGCGCTTGGATGTCGATGGGCGGTGCAGTTGGTGTGGTCATCACACTATTTGACCAAGGCATCTTAAATGGTACTCACATTGCTATCCTAGCACCTGCTATCTACCTGATGGGCTCTCAAATTCAATACATGGGTCGTATCATGGGACCGATTGGTACTGAAGGACGTTACATTCCAGTAATGATCGCAATCTCGGTACTCAACGCCTTTGGCGCTATGTTCCTAATGAACATTTTGGTCTAACAACACCACTAACTTGAGCGCAAAAAATGCCCATCATAAGATGGGCATTTTTATTTTTATCGGTTACACCTTAAAATTTGCGACTTGCTGATGAAGCTCTCCCACGTTAGCTGTGACCTGCTCTGTCACTTCGTTGGCTGAGCGTGTTTGCCCCGCGACCGCACTAAGTGACTCATTGATGTCATTCACTAACCCTGAAATGGTTTGTGTCGCATTCGCCTGCTGCTCTGCGGTTGCCGCTAAGCTCGCCATTTGTGCATTCACTAGCTCAACTTGTTCTGCCGACAACTGAATTCGGCTCAGCGCTTCATGGGTTTGTTCCATCGCATCGGACGCAATCGAGGTTCCCTCATTGATCTGCTCTTCCACTTTGTTGGTTGAACTGCGAATCGCTTGCACAATGGCGTTAATCTCTGTCGTTGACTCTGTTGTTCGACTGGCGAGCATTCTCACCTCATCCGCAACCACAGCAAAACCTCGGCCCTGCTCGCCTGCTCTCGCCGCTTCTATCGCCGCATTAAGCGCTAATAAATTGGTTTGCTCAGCCAATCCTTCGATTACCTCGGTCACTTTGCCGATAGCTTGACTCTCGTTACTAAGCTTCGCGACGAGCTGCTGTGCAGTTTGAATTGCACTAACCAAATCCGTCATATTGCCGTGGTTTTCGGTCAGCATAGTTTCACCTGAGGCTAACTCTTGCTTAGCGTCCACCAGGGCAGAAGAAGAAATCTGAACTTGGCTTGCGGTTTGCTCAGAGCCGACCGCAACCTCAGATAACGAATGACCAATGTTATCTAGGTTGGAAGACTGCAACTCAACTTGCTGCAAGCTTTCGCGACTATGTTTAGTCAAGTCATCCATTTTGTCCTCGACAGCGCTAACACTTTGCGACACTTGCCCCACTAACTTAGACAGTGATTGGTTCATGCTGTTAATCGAGGTCATAAGATCCGCCAGTTCATCGCGGCCACTTACCGTCAGTGGCGCACTTGACACATCACCTGCAGCAATCAATTGCGCTCGCTTAGCAATCAGCGACACGCGACCACCAATTTGGCGCCCTAAGAAATGAGAAACGATAAAGGCAACACCAAGAACAACAACGCAGCTTAACGCTAATATCGCCAGCAATGAATTCACGCTTGAGCCGATACTATTTTCTGTCTCGCCTGCTTTTTGCTGAGCAAGAAGAACCACATTATCTAGCTCACTTTGCACGTTCTGAATAGCTGGTAGTAATTCAGATTCCATCAAAAAATTAGACTGGTTCCAGCTCGGAGATTGGCGCAGTTCAATCACTTGTTTTGCTAACGGTAGATACAGACCCTTCATCTCATTAAACAGAGACCATAGGCTTTCATCACTACTGCTAAGTAGTTGTGTTTTATAACCAATTTGCTCAACGACTTTTGTGTGTGATTTCAAAAAGTCGTTGTACTTATCGAGGTAATCTTGGTTACCGTACTGAAGATAATCTCGTTGAGCAGAAAGTGCATTAGCAAGAGAGTTGTAGGCATCAGCATAGAGTTTAAATAAGCGTTTGCGCTCACCACCCGCGGCACGGCCAGCTTCGTCGTTGATAAGCCCCTGTATTTGATCAAGAGCGACCTCTGCTATTGGCGCGGCTTCATTGATAAATAGTGCATGAGCTGGAAGGTTGTCATGGGTTTGCGCAATCTCTAAGATTTTATTCGCAGTCTCTTTGATTGATACCCAGCGCTCACTGACTGCTAAATAGGTTTGTTCAGGCAACAATCCTTCTAAGCTAATAAGCTGAATATCAACGTGATCAATATGTTGCAGCACCTTGGCTTTTGAGGCTTCTACTTGCTCTTCCGAGCCCACTAGCAACATATGACCTCTTAACTCAGAAACCGTTGTTTGCAGTGACTGGCCAAGTTGGCGACTGGCATCAACCGTTGGCAGGTCAAAGCGCAATAGTGAATGTGTTTGTGTTTGCAGTCCATCGACGCTTCGATACACAAACAGAGATGAGACGATAAAAAGTACTGCAAGCGCCAGATAACTCGTCCGAAGCTTACTCGATATCGAGAGTTTCATCCTTAAACCTCTATAAAATACAACCGAATTATCACTATATCGGTAAAATGGAAGAATTCTAAACATTTTGTTGATGTTTTATTACCATTTTTTTGCGATGCCATAGATTAGACTTTAAGATTGAGTTCAAAGTCGACATCACAAGGTGCAGTTATGGCTAAAGATTTATTCGCCAATCTTGATTTAAACCTCTTAAGAACCTTCATCATCTTGAATCAAGAGCGCAATATGCGAAAAGCAGCAGAACGTCTGTTTGTCTCACAGCCAGCGGTGAGTAAAGCTCTGCAACGTCTGCGTGATCACTTTGATGATGAGCTGTTTGTCAAAACCCATCATGGTTTAAGAGCAACTGAAAAAGCGAACCAGTTGGCTGAATATATCGCACCGCTGATGGATGAGCTTGCATGTGCGGTAAATCATACCAATGAGTTTGATCCGGCTGAACTGGATATGACACTCAAGATAGCAATATCGCCCTTTATTCTTTCTGGCATTGCCAAAGATCTTTTCAACGCTATTCGACGTGAAGCACCAAATGTACAAGTCCAATTACTCAATTGGAGTAAATCAACGATTCAAGACATAGTGAATGACGATATACAGTTTGGCTTGAACTACTCCATTGGACATGCACCGAAAGAATTGCTGCAAAAAAGAATTATAGAAGACTCGTTTAAGGGCTATGTACGCGCGGATCACCCTTACCCGAGAGACTTTATAGAGATTGACGATGGTGTCGAGTTCGAAATTGCGACATTGATTGCGGCTGACTGGAACTCAAATCAGTCCTTATCAGAAAAGATCATGAGAATGCGCGGCCATGAGCCAAACATTGTATTTCGCTCTGAACTCCCTTCTGCCGTTATTGATGTTGTAAAGAACTCAGACATAATGTTTCCGGGATCAAGCTACCTCAACCTCGATACACACCCGGGTCTCCGTTCACTCGACATCTACTTTGGCAAAGTAACTATCGACACCGAAATCAATGCTATCTACCATCACAAGAACCGAAACAGTGCGACAACACTCTGGTTGTATAAATTGATTAAACAGATTCTGATCAATAATAACCCATAGTTATCATAGAAATAACCGTTTTTTATTAATAACTTAGGATAATGAGCGCAATAAAGCCTGTTCATTAGTGTAGCCAGTTCAACCCCCTTATAGTTCTCTCATCGGCTCGGAACGCCACTTCACAAGCAAGAAGCCCACATTGTTCCAATACAATTTTGAGAGATACAAATGAAACTTAAATTACTCAGTGCAGTTATCGCAGCATCTTTATTAGCAGGTTGTTCTTCTAGTGGTTCTAGTGGCGGGAATTCAGGGGGACAAGTTGGTGCTCCTACAACTCCAGATCTGTCAGATCCTGACTTTGATAGTGGTGTAATTCCGACCTATGCAAATATCAACGAATTAGGTGGTGCTGTTATCATTACTGGTGACAACGGTAACAACGCAATCATCCGCACAGACGGTGAAGGTAACGCAGCTGTCGCAATCAACGATTACAACAACATGTACGTGGTCAAAGACGGTGAGCTATTTGACAATGATGGTAATCAGGTAGGCAACATCTCTAACGATGATGGACAGTACACTGTTTCACTGGATAACGGTTTAGAGGTTGTTCTGCGTGACGAAGACGGACGTCTTTTTGCGGCTATTATCAGCAAACCAAATCCAGACCAACCTATCATTCATGATCCTGACTATGACGGCGGCATCACCCCTACTTACGGAAATATCACCGAACTAGGTGGTGCGGTGATCGTTACTGGTGACAATGGCAACAATGCGATTATCCGAACTGACGGTGAGGGTAACGCTGCTATTGCTATCAATGACTACGATAACATGTATGTTGTTAAAGACGGTGAGCTATTTGACAATGATGGCAACCAGGTAGGCAACATCTCTAACGATGATGGGCAGTACACTGTTTCACTGGATAACGGTCTAGAGGTTGTTCTGCGCGACGAAGACGGGCGTCTTTTTGCGGCTATTATCAGCAAACCAAATCCAGACCAACCTATCATCCATGATCCTGACTACGACAGCGGCATCATCCTACTTACGGAACTATCACCGAGCTAGGTGGCGCGGTGATCATTACGGGTGACAATGGCAACAATGCGATTATCCGAACAGACGGTGAAGGCAACGCAGCTATCGCTATCAATGATTACGATAACATGTATGTTGTTAAAGACGGTGAGCTGTTTGACAATGATGGTAATCAGGTAGGCAACATCTCTAACGATGATGGACAGTACACTGTTTCACTAAACAACGGTCTAGAGGTTGTACTGCGCGACGAAGATGGGCGTCTTTTTGCGGCTATTATCAGCAGACCAAATCCAGACCAACCTATCATCCATGATCCTGACTATGACAGCGGCATCATCCCTACTTACGGAAATATCACCGAACTAGGTGGCGCGGTGCTCATTACTGGTGACAATGGCAACAATGCAATTATCCGAACAGACGGTGAAGGCAACGCTGCTATCGCCATCAATGACTACGACAACATGTATGTTGTTAAAGACGGTGAGCTGTTTGACAATGATGGTAACAAGGTAGGCAACATCTCTAACGATGATGGCCATTACACCATTTCACTTGATAGTGGCCTAGAGGTTGTATTTCGCAATGACAATGGACGTCTTTTTGCTGCAATCGTAGCTCGCCCTGACATGAGCTCACCTATCCGAGATAAAGTTATCGACCATGCAAATGTTGGAGAAAAGTTCAACATTACTATAAACAACAGAGGCATGATTTACATCGATAACGGACATGTAGCGGGTGATTCTGGTTTCCGTTTGATTGAAAAACAGACGGGCACTACATCGTAAATCCACAGGGAGAAGTGGTAGGACAGTATGCGAGTAAAGAGCTAAATTATGGTCTTCAATATACTCTAGTTAAGACTGAACATGGCATAACTATCGTCCAATCTCGCAAGGGATCAGCTGGCATTTCCCAAGTCGAAGGCGCTAAAACAATCACTCAAGACGGTATCGATGAGGTCAAGTCTCGTATACAAAGTTTGTCGCAAGAACAACGCCAACAAATAAAGCATGCAGTAAAAGATCGCGTTGGTCGCTCTTAATAAACAGCACAGTTAAATAAAACCAAAGGAGCCGGATTTATTCGGCTCCTTTTATTTTGAGCGAAAGAAATATGATGAGATATATTGCTACCGCGATAGCGTTATCGCCTTTTTCAACGTTAGCTGGCCACCATGCACTGTCCTATTACGAACCAACAATGAGCTTTCAAACATCAAAAGTTGCTGACAGTTGGGTCGGAACACTATCTGGCACGGTTCAAGCAACGGAAGAAGTCAACCTTGGCTTTGAGATTGATTCGACAGGTTATCTAGAGCTAGGTGCTGGGTATGGGATGTTACTTGGTGAGACCTATACCGAAGCGTTTGTAACCTACGGTAGAGCAGACTTAGTCGACATTTATAATCTTGGTGCGTTTGCTGGTCGTATGCTTAGCCACAATGTTTTAGTCTTCGCTTCAACTTCCTATGAGTGGCGAAAAAATGTATTTCAAAGTGATGACTTCCCTATCCTAAGTCCAAATTTCAGCACGCACCGTGAATGGAAGGCAAGCCTAGGCGCTAGCCACACCCCAGTGACTTGGCTAAGCTACAGCTACGCGCTCAACCACGATCGAATTATGTCCGAAACCCATTTGGAGCCGAGTATCTTTCATGCCGACTTTACCCTGACCTTTAAGCCCAAATATGTAGAGCCGTATGTAAAATACCGATATGGCCAGCACCGTGTGCGACCGGGAGAGCCCAGAACAACAGACGGTACGTTTGAGTTTGGGTTTAACCTAAGTTTCCGATAGTAAAATGATATCGAGGCCAAATGCAGGGCACATTTGATCTAATGGTGGCTGTCTTTTGAGTTGTTGTCAGCATCCGCAACAAACGACTTATCTCCGTGTTCTCGACTGATATTTGTTGATTAGGGCTCGAGCTAACAAAGCAAATTGCAACAACAATGCTGTAGAGCCACCTTCAACGGTATTGATCCAATGAACGACTGGGTAACATGGATTCATTAACTTTGTTTGGATTTCGAGTATTTTGCGAAAGATCGCCCTTTCTTGTGCGAAGGTAAGATTGGAAATAAATTTATAGAATAAAAAAAGAGCATACGAATATACTCCTTATCATCAGTTAACCTTTTGCTTTAGCTGACTATCTTTCAAATCGAACATTGTCCAGCTTAAACGTCATTGCACCTTGAGGTTCAAATACTAAAAGGTTATTCACCGCTTTAGGATCTGCCTGTGATCCAGGAGCAAAGCTGTTATCACTATCTAAGATATCCGCGATGGCTATCTTCACTTGTCCCCATTCGCCTTCTGCCGGCGTTGGAACGACATAGTCACTCGTGTTTGGCCAGCCACTGTCCATCTTGATGAGTAGCTCAGTATCAGAGCCTTGCTCTACTTTGATGTCAAAAATTAAGGTGCCGTTTTTCTTCCAATCTGTCATGTCGGTCACCGGAGAGCGGAAGTAGAGGTTACCCGCACCGTTTTGCTTGGTGATTTCGAGTACCGAGCCACGTCCGGCTTCTTCAACAACCGCATGTTCCACTAGGTTAACTGGGTCGTAACTTGCAAACGCCAGTGCTGCATTTAACGTGTCCGTGAAAACATCCAGTGTAGGACCGTCGGCGTAGCTATCGTCTGCAGCTAAAATTGCTGGCGCTGCATGACCCTCTACGTGCTTCGCAAGTTCAGAGCGACTAGTGCAACCTTTGCCTTTCCAGCGGTCGACACCACATCGGTATACTTTGACATAGTCCACCAGCATGGTTTTCGGATAATCACTATCATCAACACCCTGTTGGTTCGCATTGGCAGACCAAGAACCACCAATAGCAAGGTTTAACAGTAGATGAAACTTCTCATCAAACGGGGCTGCACCTTTTGCATTGACCAATAAACCTTTTTCTTTTTCATACTGGCTATACCAACCATCCTGGGTCTGTGTGGCATAGTGTAAGTTGTCTACGTACCAGCGGATTTCACCTTCTTCCCACTCAATTGCGTAGGTGTGGAACCCGTCAGCAGGGTTCACGCCCTGTGGCAATGTTGCGCCTTGACCACTGTACACATTGTCTGGCCACTTCTTACCATAGTGCAAGCTGCCATAGATGCGGTTTTCCTCATCTCCTGGCTTTGCATTCGGTGCATCAGATTGGGTCTTAAGGTTGACGGCTTCCATGATGTCAATTTCACCAGACGCCGCCCACGTACCGTATTTATTTTCAGTAGGTAGCATCCAAATTGCTGGCCATGTACCTTGACCGGTAGGCAACTTAGCACGGATTTCAAAACGGCCGTATTTTTGGTCACGCTTATCTTTAGTGCGAAGCCTCGCCGAGGTGTAAGGCAACGTTTTTTCTGGTCCTGCTTTACCTTCTGGATTATCAGGGCCAGTGTAGCGTTCTTTGTGAGCTACAATGTGCAGCAAACCATCTTGGACGAAGGCATTTTTACTTCGGTTGGTGTAGCACTGCTGCTCATTGTTACCCCCACCCCAGCAGTTTTGTTCTAAGCTCCAGTTTCGTTTGCTGATGTTGTCACCTTCAAACTGATCCTCCCACACCAACTGCCAATCGCCACTGACTTCTACCGGTGCATTAGTTAACATCACGGGCGCTTTAGTCTGAACCAAACTGGTGTCTGCTTCTTGTTCTTTATCTGTGCTTGCACAACCAGACAGTAACGCAACTGATATCACTGACCCCAATAGCGTTGGGCTTAAATTTGCTGTTCGTTTTTCCATTCGCATCACTACTCCTTGAATACGAGTATGCCTAAACCGATTAAAACTGATGACTCACATACCAAACTGCCGATTCTTTTTTGAAAGCGCTTACTTAATAAATTAAAAAAATAAGCATTAAGTTTGACAGCAACATCAATATGCTTTTTGTAATTTTGCTGCCCTATTCACTCATGCAGCCTGTAATACCTAGTTCACTACAATTCAGATATCTTGTATATAGCATAAAAAATTCCTTTTCCCAAAACTAGTAGGTCGTCACCCAAAAGAAAGCGCTTTCAATGCAAAGTAGACAACGAAGACTAATTATTGAAGTAGCCGCGCTGGCGCGGCTAAAATGCGGACAACGAGACTAGGGTTTTGGTGTAGTCTTGCTCTGGACTGGCAAAAAGCTGCTGCGTGTTACCTTGTTCAACAATCTGGCCGTCTTTCATCACTATCGTGTAATGGCACAGCGACTTAACTACATTCAGGTCATGACTAATGAACAGATAAGTAAGTCCGTGCTTTACCTGAAGCGCTTTGAGCAAATCTAGCACCTGAGCCTGAACCGTACGATCCAGTGATGAAGTAGGTTCATCGAGTAAAATAAACTCAGGCTTTAAAATCAGCGCCCTTGCGATTGCAATACGTTGACGCTGACCACCCGAAAACTCATTTGGATAACGATGACGTGTTTCTGGGTCTAAATCGACTTCACGCATCACATCGCAAATCATTGAATCCAATGTCTGCTCATCATGTTCGAAGTGTACGCGAAGGCCCTCACCGATGACTTGTGCTACTGACATTCTTGGATTAAGTGCAGAAAACGGGTCTTGAAACACCACTTGCATTCGGCTTCGATATGGCAGCATTCCTTTTCTGTCCAAAGTTTGAATGTCTTGCCCGTCGAATTCAATCAGCCTTCACTTTGGACCAACTTGAGTATTGCCATCCCCGTCGTCGATTTACCCGAGCCACTCTCTCCCACCAAACCAATTGAATGCCCCTGCCTTAACTCAAAGTTCATGTTGGTCACCGCTTTCACGTGGTCAAGAACCCGCCTAAACAGTCCTCCCTTAATAGGGAACCATACCTTGAGGTCTTCTACTGAGAGTAATGGTTTTGCGCTTGAGCTGACTTCAACCGGTAAACCACGTGGATCTGAGTTGATAAGCTTCTGAGTGTAAGGATGAGAAGGCTCATTGAACACCTGCTGACACTCACCGACTTCCACTAATCTACCTTGCTGCATCACCGCTACGCGATCAGCAATACGCCTTACAATACTCAGGTCATGGGTGATGAATAGCATCGCCATGCCCATCTCTTCTTGAAGCTCTTTAAGCAAGTCAAGAATTTGTGCCTGAACCGACACATCAAGCGCCGTGGTTGGCTCATCCGCGATTAACAGTTCCGGTTCATTAATCAGCGCCATTGCAATCATTACGCGTTGACGCTCACCACCCGACAGCTCATGCGGATAAGCGGTAATTTTCTGTTCTGGATTGCGGATGCCCACTTTCTTAAGCCAGGTAATCGCGTGTTGTTCCGCTTTATTGGTGCGCATGCCTCGGTGAATCGATAAGGTTTCCACCAACTGCCTACCCACTTTATGAAGCGGATTGAGCGATACCATCGGCTCTTGGAAAATCATACCAATACGGCCACCACGAATACCTCGAAGCTGTCGCTCAGAGCAGTTCAGCATGTCGATATCATCAAACTTTATATGGCCATTTAAATAGTGACTGGAACCTTTTGGCAACAGTTTAAGAATGGAGTTGGCGGTAACTGACTTGCCAGAACCACTTTCTCCTACCAATGCCAGCGTCTCGCCTCTTCGGATATCCAATGAGACATCAAAGGTCACTTGCTCAACGTTTTTGCCTCTGCCAAAGCCGACTGACAAACTGTCGATTGAGAGCACATGTTTTGGATCGTCTTTCGTCATAGCGCTCTCCTTAGCCTTGTTGATGTGGGTCGAATGCATCGCGTACCGCTTCGCCAGCAAAAACCAGCAAGGTCAGCATCATCGATAACACAGCGAATGCGGATAAACCAAGCCAAGGCGCCTGCAAATTGGCTTTGCCTTGTGCTAGAAGCTCACCTAGAGACGGAGAGCCTGCAGGTAAACCAAATCCTAAAAAGTCGAGTGAGGTTAGTGTGGTTACAGAGCCAGACAGAATGAATGGCATCATAGTTAATGAACCACCATTGCATTAGGCAACATATGTCGTAGCATGATGCGCTTATCGTCGACCCCCATTGCATGAGCTGCCTTAACATAGTCGAAATTTCGACAGCGCAAGAACTCTGCACGTACCACGCCAACTAAGCTCATCCAACTAAAGAGCACCATGATCCCGAGTAGCCACCAAAAGTTGGGCTCCACAAAGCTTGATAAGATGATAAGTAAGAACAGCGTCGGCATACCCGACCACACTTCAATAAATCGCTGGCCAAATAGGTCAACCCAACCACCGTAGTAGCCTTGAGTGGCACCAACACCAACGCCAATCACGCTGGAAACAATGGTTAGAATAAAACCAAACAGAACCGAAATACGAAAGCCATAAATCACTCGCGCTAGTACATCGCGCCCTTTGTCGTCAGTACCCAACCAGTTTACGTTATCGGGTGCAGATGGCACTGAGGCAACGATGTCGTAGTTAATGGTGTCATAGCTAAAACGAATAAGTGGCCAAATCAAATACCCCTTGTCTTCGATAAGCTCTATCACATACGGGTCGGTATAGTCCGCTTCGGTTTCAAATTCACCACCAAATTCGGTTTCGGCGTACTGTTCAAAAATAGGGTAATACCACTGATTGTCATACTCCACCAATAGCGGTTTATCATTGGCAATAAACTCAGCAAATAGACTGAGGACAAACAGCAACATGAAAATCCATGTAGACCAGTAACCACGTTTATTGGCTTTAAATCGCTGCCAACGCGCTTTTGTAAGAGGGTTCATTGCCATTTATCGCGCCTCGAAATCGATACGAGGATCGACCCACGTATAAGTTAAGTCAGAAATAATGCTCAAAATCAGACCCAATAACGTCATGATGTACAAGGAGCTAAACACCACTGGATAATCACGTTGAATGGTGGACTCAAAACCCAGTAAACCAATGCCCTCTAACGAGAACATCACCTCTATCAACATTGAACCGGTAAAGAAGATACTGATGAATGCCCCTGGAAAGCCGGCAATAATAATCAGCATGGCGTTACGGAACACGTGTTTGTAGAGGATGCTGCTTTCATCCAAACCTTTCGCACGCGCCGTCACCACATATTGCTTGTTGATTTCATCTAAGAATGAGTTCTTAGTCAGCATACTAAGCGTGGCAAAACCACCAATCACCATTGCAAGGATTGGTAGCGTTAAATGCCAGAAATAATCGACAATTTGCTGATACCAGGTTAGCTGGTCAAAGTTACTTGATACTAGGCCGCGCAGCGGGAACCAACTGAAATAGTTACCGCTCGCAAAAAAGATAATAAGTATGATGCAAACAAAAAGCCGGGGATGGCGTAACCGACAATCACCACAGCACTCGACCAGATATCAAACCGAGAACCATGATGAATCGCTTTTAAGATCCCAAGAGGTATGGAGATCAAGTAAATAATAAGCGTGCTCCACAGACCAAGCGATATCGAAACGGGTAACCGCTCTTTGATCAAGTCAATCACATTGCCGCCGCGAAACAAACTATCGCCAAAGTTAAACATGGCGTAATTTTTCAGCATATCGAAGTAGCGTTCGTGAAGCGGTTTATCGAAACCAAACTGAACCTTAATCGCTTCTACGACTTCAGGGTCAAGACCACGTGAGCCCTTATAGCCTGTGGCGACATCACCCTGCCCCGCATCAAGCTCTACCTCTGTACCACCACCACTAAACCGTTCCATGATGCCAGAATCCAAGCCTTGCATCTGAGCTAAGGCTTGTTCGACAGGCCCACCAGGAGCGATCTGAATGATGAAGAAGTTAATGGTTATAATCGCCCACAGTGTTGGTATCACCAACAACAAGCGTCGGAAAATATAGGCCGCCATGCAATCCTCTTATCGACGTTTTTCAGGAAGCTTTTGTGCCTTCTGCTCTGAGATCCACCAAGTATCCAAGCCTAAATCATAAGTAGGCAGAACATCCGGACGCTCAAACTTATCCCAAGTCGCGACACGGTATTTTTTGATGTGCCACTGAGGAATAATGTAATAATTCCATTGCAGCACTCGATCTAATGACCGTCCGAGAACCTTTAATCTTTCCGGGTCTTCTTGGCTGTCTGCAATCATATCGGTTAGTGCATCAATAACTGGGTCTTTTACGCCCGCTTGGTTATAGGTGGAGTCGATAAAATTCGAGTTCCAAACAATTTTTAGGTTTGAACTTGGATAACGGTGTGCTGAGTAGCTAGAAGACACCATGTCATAATCACGGTCACGCCAGCGTTTCAGGTATTGAGTGGTGTCTACCGTACGGATGCGCATATCGATGCCCATCGCTCGCATGTTCTTTTGAACAGGTATCGCGATACGCTCTGTGGTCGGGTTATAGATTAGAAGCTCAAAACTCAGTGGTTCACCCGTTTCAACATTGGTCATCACTTTATTTTTAAGCTCCCACCCCGCTTCTTTAAGTAGAGCAAACGCTTTACGCATTTGTGGACGAATACGGCCAGACCCATCCGTCACAGGGGGATTGTATTCATCAGTAAAAACACGCGCTGGAATTTTATCATTAAACTTATTCAGTACTTCCAGCTCTTCTGACGAAGGTAGCCCTTTCGCCTCGTAATCCGTGTTTTGGAAATAGCTACGCGTTCGCGTGTACTGGTTATAGAACATGTTGCGATTCATCCACTCAAAGTCCATGGCATAGCTCAATGCCTCACGTACTTTCGGATCGCTGAATACTGGTCGCTCTGTGTTAAATACAAACCCTTGAGTGCTCATAGGCTTGTGGTGTTCAATCTCTTCTTTCTTGATATAGCCACGGTCAAAATTACTGCCCGTGTAAGAGCTGGCCCAAAACTTAGCACTCGACTCTTGCCTAAAATCAAACTCACCCGCTTTGAACGCTTCTAGCATCACCGTATCGTCACGGTAGTAGTCGTACTGAATGGTTTTAAAGTTATTTCGACCAACATTGACTGGGAGATCTTTCGCCCAGTAATTATCATCAAGTTGGTAAGTAAGAGTCTGACCCATTTTGAAATCAACAATTTGGTAAGCGCTGCTACCTACTGGTGGCTCATTAAGAGGCTCGGAGAAGTTTCGATCTTTCCAATAGTGTTCAGGAAGTACTCGAGTGCCCTGAGCTAAACCAAACAGTTTCTCTTTGTTGGGAACCGACATATCGATTCTTACTGTCAGCTTATCAATGGCTTTAACACTTTTGACGTCCTTGTAGTACGCCTTGTACTGAGGCACACCTTCCGCCATAAACTTGTTGAAAGTGAACTCTACGTCTTTGGCAGTAATCGCTACACCATCACTAAAACGCGCTTTAGGGTTGATATCAATTTCTAGCCAGGAGTAATCATCGGAATAACGGATTTTCTCGGCGATGAGTGGGTAGTAGGCATCGACTCATCCCCGGAAGGAAGCATCAATGGATCATATAATTCACCAGTCGCAGCGGCGGGTTGACCGCGAGATGCATAGCGGTTGAAGTTGTCGAAGGTACCCATCTGCCCAAACGTGACTTTGCCGTACTTCGGTGCATCAGGATTAACATAATCGAAGTGTTTGAAATTTTCTGGATACTTAGCGCTACCGAATCCAGTCAATGAAGTGGTCTCAACCACATTCGCTGCCATCACCACCGATGAAAACAGCCCTACTCCTACCGCGACTACCGCGTGCTTTATTAACGTCATCCTTTCCCCCAAAATAAAGAAAGGGCGTCATGTGCGTCCTTTCCTCGCTAGCGTATTTTTTTGCTTATTTTCTTAAGTATATAACTATAAATAGCTGTATTTGACGGGGTTTTCAAGGGTTCGAAGGGGGAGTTATTTCAATATTGGGTTAAACCTTTGCCGTAAAGAGGATAAGCGATGAATTAATCGCCACATTGACTACTTTGTTGGATTCTGTGTGTTTCTGGGCAGTACATATGTACCTGCCTGAATTGCCTTTTTTCGATTTATAGAGTGCCTTATCTGCGCGCTCGATAACGTTGCTGTCGTCAGAAGTATGCGTGGCAACACCGATTGAACACGAAACTTTAAAACGACTGCCACTGCTACTTTCAAACTCCAGCGCATCAATTTTACGGGACAATCGAGTTGCCAATGCATACGCTTGATGCACGTGACTGCCCGGCAATAACAAAACGAACTCGTCGCCGCCGTAACGACACAATTTATCTTCCGAGCGGGTATATTGCTCAATCACTGAAACCACATCAACCAAAACGCGATCACCAATAGAGTGACCATACTTGTCGTTAATCGGTTGAATCGGTCGACATCAATGATCAGTAAAGAGCTCGGTACGCCCAACTCCTTGTAATTAGTTCTCTCTTCTTCTAATGCTAAGTGCAGATAACGACGATTAAAACATCCAGTAAGGCCATCGGTATTTGCTTCTTCCAACAACACTTGTCTCTCAGCCATATCTTTCGATACGTCAACAGCAAAGCCAATAACGCCAAGCACTTGATTGTTTTTCACAATGGGTGATGACACGGTGAGGTGATACAGCTCGCTTTCATCAATGGAGAAAGGAATCTTTTGTTGGC
Source organism: Vibrio maritimus (assembly GCA_000755425.1). Taxonomy (GTDB): domain Bacteria; phylum Pseudomonadota; class Gammaproteobacteria; order Enterobacterales; family Vibrionaceae; genus Vibrio; species Vibrio maritimus_A. Next base: position 143,452 of record BBMT01000003.1, on the reverse strand, counting down.
TAGGCTTTCGCTTTTCAACCACTTGTTTGTCGTTAAGGCGCATCGCTTTAGCGGTACGAAAACTAAATAAATGCCAATCAGTCTTACCTTTAATCCCTTCAAGGGTGACACCAAAAGTGTCGAGCACTTTCTTGTTCACGTACTGGTAGTGACCATCTACATCTTTAATAAAGATGTAGGCATCGACCGCATCAAATACCTCGGATAAACCAAGTAGTTCTTCGCTAGATTCATGTTGAGTCGATAAAATCAGGTCAAGCATACGGTAAACTATTTCTTTAATGCACTGTGTTGAATATTATAGCCCTAGAGTTTATACCCAACTTTCTGAGTTTGCTGAAGAAGGTGGCTATTTTGTCGCCACAAATCTTAATTTTGATAGCTAGAACACATTTTGAACAAAGGTCACACAGTAACCCTGCAAAATCTTATCTCTCCAATTGACAGAGGGAGAATTTAGCTAGAAAAGACATGACGATACGTGACACTCACTCATAATTTAGGTAGCGATACAGAGAGGTGTCGCCTTTTTCGCAAGCTTGATAAATAACCGATACCCACTAGTCTTAAAACGACAAGTGTGATTTACGTCACACCTCGTAGGTATTTGAATCATTAACCACAGGATTGCGTTATGAGAGCACTACTTATTGCAGCGCTGACATTGGGTTTTTCACTTTCAGTAAACGCCGTACAGTTAGAACCGGCCGGAGTGGCAACTGGTCAAGGCGGAGCGAATGTCTGCCTCTATAAAGCTGCGGGCACTGAAACGATTGTGTATGCCTATATAGCAACACACCTTGCCCTAACCTAACCAGCAAGTAAGCGAATGACAGAGTAGCATTAGTACTACTCTGTCACTCATTTCTAGTATTTCTTCATTGCTTCAACAAAGGCCTGCTCCGCACTTCCTGAGCCGAGTGCTTCAGCCTCTTTTGATAGCCTTAATGCCTTCTCAAACTGCCCTTTCTCAACAGCACGCGCGATAGCTGCGTTAAATGCTTGTTCTTTCTCTGCAGTAAGTACATCCGCAGAGTCTACCTCAACATACTTTTCCGCAACTTGTTGTCGCTCTTGTTGCTGTGCTTCAGTCTCAAGGCGTGCTCCTGTCGGCTGATAATCTAGCTCGAGTGTAACAAGCCCAATTGCAGCGTGGCGTATCTCGTTGGTGGAATAAAATGGATCACTGGCAGAAACCTGCCCAGATTGCAGTGCAAACTCACTTGGTGGCATAGGCTCTGAACTCGTCGCCATAGCCTTTTCTGTCGTGACGACAACGAGATAACTCGGAACTCGGCCATCTGGATAGCGATTTGGAACCGAATACTCGCCAATAAAACCTGATTTATACAATAGTGAACTTTCGCGATGCTGAATGACTTTGTCGTCAATCACATCAACAACTTGATAGTCACTATCCAAGATGAGAACAGTGGGTACCAAAACTTGTTTGTCGATCACTGAGTACACTGTGAGGTCGACGTTCCCTAACGCTTTGGGCAGTTTTATGCCTTGAGCAAAACTACGCCCCGTTTTCAAAGCGACTTTTGCAGACTTAGGGGTAAGCAAAACATCCAGAGAGCCAGGTTCTGTGACATTTTGATAGTTGAGGTTTGCCAGTGATTGGCAGCACCCTTGAGCTGAGGCAAGCTGTTCATACCCAAGCACATCATCACCACTTGGTACGATTTGATCTTGTTTCGCACAACCAAAGGTGGTCGCGAGTGCAATCGCGAGAATGGTTTGTCGTAACATGGCAACACTCCTTACTGCTTACGGCTACGTCATGGGATAAACTATTTTAACCAAAAAGTAACCGCTTTCACGATATATTGTCGGAAAGTTAGAGATTAAACAAAAAAAGCCACTCTGTATTAGAGTGGCAAGATGAAATTAGCTTTGATAAAGCGAGAATCAGAACCCTTTATCTTTAGCATAAACACAATATAAATCACTAGTATTGTGAAAAATACGGATATGCTCTCTCCCCGTGATATACATATCCGTCCCCTCTATAGGCAGTCGTTTATTGCATTACCACCACATATCCGCTTGGATACCTACGAGTAGGTCTGCCTTATCGCGGTTTGAACCATCCAGGTATGTCGCTAGGAAGCGGATTTCTGGAGCCGGACCGAAGCCTGTAGGTACTGTGACAGTTGGTGCAATGGTCAGTTTATAGTCGTACGCACTGCCGCCAACATCATTTTCGTCAGACCAGTCACCGTATTGATAGCCCGCTTCAGTTGCAATTGACCAGTTTTTAGAAATTGGGAAGGTTGGACGTACCATCGCCGATGCCCAAGAATCTTTACCACGTTTTTCTAGATCATTATATTGACCTTGAATAGAGTGGAAAATGCTCACGCCGTTGTCAAAGAAGTAACCACCCCAAATTAACGCACGCTTGATACGTCACCAGAGTCGATTTTCTTCATATTATCAGGACCAGCTGCGCCACCGTAGCCTGGTTTCCATGCGTTATATGTTGTAATTGTGCCCCCTAACAACTGGCCAGAGCCTAACCCCTTACCCGCTTGAGCAATATACTTAGTAAAACCTTTTTCAGATAGACCATATACCGAATCAGAATGGTAAATACCGGTAATTTCCATACCTGAATCAGCATATTCTACGTCATCTACAAAGTTATCTGGGAGGTATTTACCCATAGCATGAACTTCAAAAGAACCAAAATTCACGCCAACATGTACCGAGTGCATTGGGTTATTCGTATCTGTAGCAAAGAAGTCACCTTCTGCGTTATCACTTGCGATATATGCGAAGTCCCACTTATTACCACCAAGTTCAATACCTTCTACACCGACACCAGTACCAGACATATCGGTATAGAAAAAGTCCGTCATAAAGATGTAGTTGTCTTTACCATAAAAGCGTTTACCGCCCCACATGGTTCCCGTTTCAGTCACTCCATCAAACTCAACAAATGTCTCAATCAAACCAATGCTACCATTCGCTGCATCCGCGTTAGTGCCTAGCTGGTTTTTGCCTTTAGACTGAGCATTATCCGCACCAGCACGAGTTTTGATTCGAATGGCCTGGCCATCTGCAGTATCAAAATTCTTTTGTAGTGCAAGCTCAAAGTGGTTGTCTGATTCAATACCCAAACGGCCTAACTTCTCTTTTGTTGCAGGGAATTTAGAACGTTTAAAATCATCGTTCTTACTATACAATGCACCTGCACGGAAATAACCATGGAATTCGAAACCTTGTGTATTTTCAGCGGCGATCACGTTTGAACTAGCAGCACTTAGACCAGCCATTAGGCAAGCAAGCGAGATTTGTGATAATTTCATTATCAGCTCCTGATTTATTATAAATTGTTTTCCGTTTTTTTCAGTGACAAGAAAATAAATTGATAACCACTGCTTTATTTAATCGACACTAATATTTAGAAATAGAATGAAATCAGACCCCCACCTGAGTCCACACTATTTCTAGTTTTCACCTCTCCCTTAAATAAAGGGAGATAATAATTCTTCGTTGTTCTTTCTATTGCTAATCAAAATTTTGGCCATAAGATTCCCTCGGCATTTAGCCGAAACAATCGTTTCGCGTCGCGCCACTTTCATGTAAGCGCTTACTTTATTGTGCTAACAATATTGACGTGTGAACAGCTCTATCTAAGACAATGCTCACACTATCAGTTGATATGCGGACACTTTCATGTACCACAATTTTGTCTGCCACTTTCACCATTTAGAAAGCGCTTTCAATTTTTGTGAAATTTAATGAGGAACAGTGACGAATAAAGCGCTTGTTCCTCATTGCTTGATAACCATATTAATAGGAGGTAAACACTATGTACACAGCCTCTAATTCAACGAATGAACAAAACATGAAGTCTATCACCAGAAAGAAAGCGCTTACTTTTACTAATGTGGCGTCTATCACTAAACGTGAGAAAGTAATTCGATATGATGCTTTCAAGCCTACAAATCGCAGGCCAGATCACAGAATGCCGTCGTGGATTATGCGTTCCACGCTCGGATTACCAATGACCTGTCTATTTGTAGTATAGTTAAAAGGTGTTATTGAATAAATTTCCAATAATTTCAATAAGATTGAATGATAGGATCGAAAATTGATTACAATAAAAGAAGTCGCGGAACTTGCCCAGGTATCCCAAGCGACAGTGTCGAGGACACTCAATGGCCACTCTTCTGTAAAAGAAGCCAACAAACAAAAAGTGTTCGCTGCAATGGAAGAACTGGGCTATCAACCGAATACCTTCGCGCAAGCGCTTGCATCTAATCGCTCATGCAGCATTGGCATGCTTGTTGGTACCTTAGATGGCCCTTTCTATGGTCCAATGATGCATGAAGTTGAGAAAGTGGTTCGTTCAGAAAATTACCATCTGATCATCACTAGCGGTCATGAAGAGTATGACGAAGAACACGAGTCAATTCGCTTTCTGCGTTCAAAGAAAGTCGATGGATTGGTGCTGACTGTTGATACCCTTTCCGATAGTGAGCTACTTGAGATCTCCCGTCAAAATGAAGCAACAGTACTAATAAACCGCTACATTCCAGAAATGGCCGATCGCTGTATTTGGTTAGACAACGAAAAAGGCGGCTTTCTCGCCACTGAGTATCTAATTAAAAAAGGTCACACTCAAATCGGTTGTATCAGCGGTCAGTTAAGTAAAGTGGACAGTCGCGATCGTCTTCAAGGCTATCGCAATGCGCTAAGTCACTATGGTGTTGCTTATAATCCGAATGCTGTTGTTGAAGGTCGATTCGATAATCAATGCAATCACGATGCGATTCGCCGTCTTTTGGATCGAGATATTCCACTCACCGCCATTTTCTGTATGAACGATAACATCGCAATGACGGCCTACACACTTTGCTTAGAGCGCGGCATCAAAGTTGGTGAAGACATTTCAATTATTGGTTTCGATAACGTACCTTTTGGTCAACATATGACACCAGGTCTCACCACCGTTGATTTTCCTATTCAAAAAATGGCCACCGCCGCTGCTAAAAAGGTAATGGCCATTGTTAAAGGTAAGAGTACGGCATCTCAGCCTATCGAACCCATTGAACCAAGTATTATCAGCCGCGGTTCAGTTAAGACATTGAGCAGTTAATACACTTGGTAATTAATAAATAGAACCGCTAGTTCAAGTCTTTACACGTTTTTCTCCCATTCATTCATAAAAAAGGCAGGACAATTCATTGTCCTGCCTTTTTATTTACGCTTTGTTCTCTAGATAACCAGTTTTTCCGCTGGAATCGTCACGTATACCGCTTTCACCTGACCACTACGATCGAAAATGTGTTTGCTCAAACTCTCAGGAATCATATTCGACACTTTTTCAATCTTAGGACCGTTTACTAACTCTACGGTAAGAGAAACTTCGTTTTGCTCTTCACTCAATGTGTAAACAAATGGTACCTGACACAATGTGAATGCAAGACTACCTACTTCTACTTCAATTTGATGCTCCTGACCATTAAGGTCGAAGTAGTCAAACGCAACTGGCTCAGTTAAGAACTCAGACTTATCAAGTAGGTTTGGAGTAATCTGAATCTCACCATCAGTGATTGCAATACCTAGCTCACCGAAGCGTGTGATCACTTCTTCTTTCACCTGACCTGTCATACCTGGTTGCTGTGCACCGGCTTGTTTTGGTGTGTGTGAGTATGGATCAGTTGGGAATGCGCCATAGACTTGAGGTGTTTTATTGAAACCAATGCCTTCACGGACTCGGTAGTAGAACTCCGCCAATTGCTTAGTTTTCTCTGTATTACCGAGCTCTACCCATGCTTGCTGATAGTTCTCTTGAACCGCTAGCAATAGCTTTGAAACCATGTGCCAGTAAATACAGCCCAAGCCCTCGTAGCCAAACATGGTACCAGAACGCCCGGTAAACGCTTTGTGATTGAAGGTCTGTTCGTAGATATCAGCGACTTTCTCCCAGTCCTGACGACCAAAACGTGGATAGTCTGCCGCAACTTGTGCGATACGTGCTTCCAGTACACCTGCATTTTCGAAATCAGCATTGAAGTGAACTCGGTTTTCAATATCTAGATTCACAATACGCTTGTCATCGTTCTCTAGCATCGCTTGAAGCAGCGCGCTATTGTCCACGTGGTTCTTAGTAATGTGGTTCTTCTTCAAGAAAGCCGCTAAGTCACGATCTGGATAGAGCATAAAGCTCAGTTGATCTTCGCGGAACATCTCGCTATCGAATAGCTTGGTGAGCAAATCAACCGCTTGTGTCGCATCTAAAATACCCGCACTTAGAATTGCAACTTGGCCTTCAAGCATCGGGTACAAGTACTCAACATTGGCACCATCACCTTGTAAATCAAGAATGTTGTAAGCGTTATACAAGCCGTCTTCACGCTTGTTACTGTGGATCGTATGGTCAAGTAGCGTCTTGGATACGCGAAGTAGCTCTTCCACTTCCGTCATCTCAACCGTCGACTTACCTGAGAAACCGTTGGCGTACACGCCCACACGGTACTCTTCTGCCACTTTTGCAAGCTTAGTCAGTAACGCTTTACGTGACTGAGGCGTGATCTTCTCAACGCGCAGTGACGCTGCCGCTTCTGATAGCACCTCACTAGTTTTCGCCAGCCAGGTTGCGACTTCGCTTGATAACGCAACGTTAATTGACGCACGGCAAATTAGCTTTTGCATGAAGGTTACGTAGCGGCGCATGTAGTACAGCGTCACCATAGACAAACCGTTACCAACAATCGCGTTGTTCGCATCATTCCATTCTGGACGTTGTGTATTGAGCCAAATACCACCGTCGATCACAAAGTTACTCAGCTTAGAAAGTAGCGGCACCAATAGTTTCTCTAGCAGGTTAACTTGGTAAACCTCACCCTTGTCACTCATCACTAAGCGACCATCACTGCCCATGGTTTCAGTCATTTCTTCTGTCGTCGCTTGCTTTTGCTCGTTGAACGTGACGGTGTCTTTCGGGTTAGCAAACAGCTGCTCGACGCCAGAGATTTCATAAGGAACATTAGCGTAGCTGTATGTCTCTTCACTTAGCCATTCGATAAGGTCATTGCCTTGGTATTTATCAGCCAATTCAAGGAACTTGAGCAAGTAGATGATCTGGTGGTCACCCCAGTAGCCAATGTTGCTCCATGGATCATCTAGGTCTAACAACTCCCAATCGACACCCTCTTTAGTAATTCGGTAAGGGTTGTAGCCATCAATGGTCGATGCATTAACAAACTTCGCCACAAACGAACAATGAAGTTTGGATAGCTGAGTGCCATCGCTTCCCAGTTTTGGAAAATATCGCGCCAGTTACCTTGGTACGCAAGCAAACGCTGACCTTCTTCATCGCGTACTTTGATTTCGAAATGGTTCCAAGGGCGGCTTGGATCACCATGGCGACGACCGAACGTAAGTGGCAAATACTCGTAAGCCATACGCAATAATTGCTGATCGCCGGTATCTTTCGCCATAGACACCAATTGTGGGTGAGACAGGTTCTCTGGCAACGTACGCAGCAGTGCTGAATGCTTCTCAACAACCTTCTTGTTGATGCGAGTAAAGGTTGCCAACACATCGCTGCTATCAAGCTTGTAACCATCAACAAACACGCCGCCACGCATGTTATTAAATAACACGTTAGCATAGTGGTGAACCGCGGTTTCTTCCGACGACGTCAACTGCCATGCATCCGCACCGGCCATCAATAACTTGAGCTCGTCACGGTTTGCTTTCACATCTTTTGCGACAGTCGCAGCGATTTCATCGTCTAAGACAAACTGGTTTTTCAACACAGCAACGTCAGCGTGTGACTTATCGATATCCGCGATGATAGTCCAAGATTCACTGTCTCCAGCAGAAAGCGTTAGCGACTGAGTGATAAGGAAGGCTCCACGCTCACCACGGGTGAGGGATTCCGCGTTCAGTGGTAATCCTTTACGGAAATTCGCCACATCTTTGGCGCTCAACGTCACTTGCTGAGCATTCGGCGCGATACCGAATACCGTTGTTGCACGTAGTGATTCTGCTGGCTCAGCACGGTCGCTAAGCTTGGCGTACATGCTGTACGTTGCCATTGGCAGATCTTCAATGCGCTCGTTCCATTTGTACGCGTCGACTAGTGCGCTGCGCGTTTGCAAAGCTTGTAGTGGTGCACCGGAAGGTAGCAAGTTCTGAATACCGTCGATGATGTCAAACTCAACCGCGCTCTCACCTAAGTTAGTCACATGAGTTTCACGAACGAAACCAAACTTGTCTGACGTAGACCAGCTGTATTGATAGCCCAGACCCAATGTGTGGTTTAGCTCTTCAAAGATGATTTTATCGCCGACCGCGTTTTTATACAGATTACGCTGCACCTCATACAAACCGTCGTGGTGCGGATTAAAAGGTTCCCAAAGAGCAGGTTTGCCCTCGCCTTTTTTAACGCGCAGTACCGCTTTTGAGCCTGTGTTGTCAGCATTCTCATGAATATGATCGACTGAACGATATGGGAATAACGCGTTCTCAGGACGAATGCGACCTGCAGATAGGCTTCCCGTTGAAGAGATAAATAGCCAATGGTTGCTGGCAGAGACGACACTGATAAAAAACGGTGCCATCTGATCGACGTTAGAAATCTGATAAAAACGTTCGTCGTTGATAGTGATAAATTTTCCGTGTACTTCAAACGCTTGATTAGCTTGTAATTGTTCCGTCATATTGGTCACTTCTGATTTTTGTAAGCGCTTTCTTCAAAGCGCAAAATTTTTGGGATTCTTTAAATTACATGTTGTGGCAACGAACAAAGTGTTGCTCAGAGATCTGTGTCGTCTCAGGCATCTCTTTGGTGCAAATCTCAGTTGCGTTCGGGCATCGTGTCGCAAATGGACAACCTACGCTTGATGGTTTCCAAAGCGGGATTTCACCTTTCTTCACGGCTAAATCACGACGACCCGCATTGCCCACTTCTGGTACCGCTGACAGTAGCAGTTTCGAATATGGGTGCTGAGGGTTCTGAGTCACGCTGTCGCTTTCGCCCCACTCCACCATATGGCCGACATACATCACCGCTGTTTTCTCAGCAAAGTAACGTGCTGTCGCAATATCGTGAGTGATATACATGAACGAAATACCATGCTTATCTTTTAGATCCGCCATCAGGTTCAAGATACCAAGACGTACTGACACATCGAGCATTGAAATCGGCTCATCCGCCAAGATCACTTCTGGATCAACGGCAATGGCACGTGCAATCGCAACACGCTGTCTTTGACCGCCGCTTAGCTCGTGAGGGAACTTCTCTGCGGTTTCTTTTACTGGAGTTAGACCCACCAGCTCAAGCAAGTCGTACACTAATTGTGGGATGGCTTTCTTATCCGCACGGTTGTGAATCATCAACGGACGCGCAATGTGATGATAAATCGTATGCACTGGGTTTAGTGAACCAAACGGGTCTTGGAAAATCATCTGCACCTGACGTGCGTATTCCAACTGGCCGTTATTCTCAATGTACTCATTCAGTGGCACGCCTTTGAAGTGGATATCACCAGCGGTCTTGTCATAGATTTGGGTCAAGATACGCGCACCAGTACTTTTACCAGAGCCCGATTCACCTACAATCGCCAGCGCTTCACCTTTACGAAGTTCAAACGACACATCGTTGACCGCTCGCATTAGGTTTGATTTAACCGATTGGCCTAGAGGGAAATCTTTAACCAGGTTTTTTACCGATAGGATGACTTCGTTACTTTGCATCATTACTTCCTTAAACCAAATGACAAGAGACTTGACGGCCGTTCGCTAGCGTTGAAAGCGCAGGTTCCACTTTCTGACACTTCTCAAAACACTCACCACAGCGAGCTTGGAAATTACAACCTGTTGGAATATCCAAGAGGTTCACTGGGTTGCCTGGAATACCAAACAGTCTTTCTTTAGGACCATGAATAGTCGGGAAAGACGCCACCAAACCTTTAGTGTATGGATGCTCCGGAGCGCCAAAGACTTGCTGAGCTTCACCTAGTTCAATCAAGTTACCGGCGTACATAACACCAATACGGTCTGCAATCTCACCCATTAGGCTCAAATCGTGACTGATGAACAAGATCGAGAAGCCAAATTTAGTTTTTAAATCATACAGTTCGTTAAGAATCTCACGCTCAACCACCACATCCAGCGCTGTTGTCGGCTCATCCATGATGATGAGTTTTGGCTCAAGAGCCAGAGCTACCGCAATGACCACACGCTGACGCATACCACCACTCAATTGGTGCGGGAAGCTTCCCATACGGTCACCGTGAATGCCAACGATAGAAAGCAGTTCCACCGCCTTTTCGTGAGCTTGCTTATACGGAATTTTCTTGTGTGCCAAGATAACGTCCGTCAGTTGCTCACCAATAGTAATCACCGGGTTTAATGAGTTCATTGCACTTTGGAATACCACTGACACGTCGTTCCAACGGAACTGGCGCAGCTTACGGTCGTTCATTTTTAGTACATCTTCACCCTTATACAGGATCTCACCTTCTGAGATAAGCGCTGGCGCTTTGTGCAAACGAGAGATAGCAAACGCAAGCGTACTCTTGCCACAACCTGATTCACCCGCAATGCCTAACGTTTCACCTTCATTGATGGTCAAACTCACATTGTTTACCGCACGAGCGACACCGTTTGGCGATACGTAATCGACACATAGGTTATTGATTTCAAGTAAAGCGCTCATCGTAGGCCTCTCTTTTTATCTGCTTCTTTTTTCAGTTTGTGCCACAGCTTGATGTGTGGGCCAGTACGAAGTTTCGGGTTACTCACTTGGTCAATCGACATATTAATCAGTGCCAGTGCACCACCAGTAATCGCCAGTGCCATAGCTGGAACCATCATTTCCCACCATGCGCCGGTGTAGAGTGAAGACGAAGTTTGTGCCCAGTAAAGCATTGAGCCCCAGCTCACTTCCGTTGCATCACCTAGACCAAGAATACCAAGACCGGCTTCTGCGCCCATTGCGTAGATAACGGTACCAAGGAAGCCACCAAATACGATTGAGATAAGGTTTGGCAGAATCTCTACCAGAATAATTCGAATTTTTGATTCACCCATTACTTCAGCAGAAATAATGAACTCTTTGTTGCGAATTGCCATTGTTTGAGAACGTATCACCCTCGCGCCCCATGGCCAGGAGGTGATACCGAGCAACACGGTAATAACGAGGGACCCCACCTGCCCTAAGAATGCTGCGAGTACGATCAATAATGGTAACTGCGGGAATACCAAAAATACGTTAGTTAAGAAGTTCAAGCGTTCATCAATCTTGCCACCAAAGTAGCCAGACGATACGCCCACTAGTACAGCAATACTCATCGCAATCACACCTGCAGTCAGCGCCACTGTGAGTGATTTGCGTGCTCCGTAAAGCACTTGGCTGTAGACATCACGACCACTACGAGTAGAACCAAGCACATGCTCTGCGTTTGGTGCCACATGGGGACGAGCAACGCGGCGCTCTGGATCGTGTGTTGCAAATGCAGGAGCAAAGACGGCACCAGCCAGAACGATAGTTAGAAGGAAGCCACCAATGATCGCTGGCGGGTTACCATAGAAAAAGGCGTACACCTTACCCAATTTAGATTTGATATTCTTCCACGAGAAAGCAGATTCTCTCACCGCTAATTTGCTCTCGCGGTCATATTTATGAGCGTCAATTAACTTTTCCATAATACGGCCTAGTTGGAAATTCGTGGGTCAAGCCAAACGTATAGAAGATCGGCGATAAAGTTAGCAGTGAGTACTGCGGTCACTAAGATAAGCAAAATGGCTTGGATTAGCGGGTAATCACGAGCAACGATACCTTTGAGAAGAATGTTGCCTAGACCTTGGTAGTTAAACACCACTTCCGTCATGATTGAGCCTGCAAACGAGAAGCCAATCGCCATCGCAATCGCGGTTGCAACCGGCAAGATAGCGTTACGGCCTGCGTAGCGATACATGACTCTGAAGCTGCTAAGACCCTTAGCCTCCGCCATAGTGACGTAGTCTTCACCTAACACGTTAATCATCGCGTTACGCATGTTGAATACCCAAGTGGCAATACCCACCACAACCATTGAGCCCACAGGTAGGACAGCATGCTTAGCAACACTTGCAATGAACTCCCAAGTCCAACCCGGTTCTAGAGAAGGGTCGTAAGTATACGCGAGCGGTAGCAACTCCATTTTCAAACCGAAGAAGTAGAACAAAAGCAGAGCGGTCACGATGTATGGGAAATTACTGATGAAAGCCAATACTGGCGGCACGACCTGACCAAAGAACCCTTCGCGGCGGTAAGATGCATAAGTACCGATGCTCACACCAATGATCAGAGCCACAATTAGTGAGCCCAGCGCTAGGAACATAGTCCAAGGCAGCGCCATAGCAATCACCTCAGATACGTTGATTGGGAACATCAACACTGAAGGACCAAGATCAAGAGTGAACACACTTTTGATGTAGTGAATGTATTGAACAAATACGTTGCCATCAACGAAGCCGTACATTTCACGAACCGCATCCATTTGAGCTGGATCCATACGGCCTTGAGCAGCAGCGAACAGTGCGTCGACTGGGTCACCTGGCATCAGGCGTGGCAACATAAAGTTAAATGAGATTGCGATTAGAAACGCAGTAAAGTAAAAGCCAAAGCGGCGAGCTAAAAACGACATAGCAATACCTTTTAATGTGGGGCCTCAGGCGAGACCCCAAACGTTACGAGTTACTTAAGGTGCAAGTTATTTAGGATAATGACTCGCTTACCACCATCGTAAAATACAGGTTGAATGTATGGGTTTTCTTCACTTGGCCAACCAACGATTTTCTTAGTGTTGTACTGGAACCAAGTCGCGTTAGAGAACAGCGGGATAAACGGTAGGTTTTGCGCTGTGAACTCTTGCAGTTCAGAGATGATCTCTTGCTGCTTCACTTTGTCACCCGTCTTACCGAAGCTGTTAATTAGCGCATCGATTTCTGGGCTATTTACACCGTGACCAGCATGCCAAATCTTACCTACATACGCAGATGAGAAGTAAGCTTGATACGCTAGGATTGGGTTAGTCGATACCATCGACCAGTTGATAGACATCTTGTAGTTGCTGTCTTTTAGGTTCTTGTCATAAACCGCCCAGTCAACAGTCTTAACGTTCGCTTTTACGCCAACTTCGTCAAAGAACTCAGTCGCCATTTGAACCACTTGGATCCAATCTGTCCAACCGTTAACCACTTCAATGTCAAATGTGAACTTGTCACCGTTTGGCATATCACGGTAGCCGTCACCATCCACGTCTTTCAGACCCGCTTCATCTAGTAGTTTTTTCGCTTCTTCTGGGCTGTAAGTTGTTAGGTTACGGTACTTGTCGGTCACACCTTGGTCGATGTTTGCTTTGTAAAGCTCAGCAATACCGCCCGCATTGTAGTTCACTGTTGGGTAACCATAAGCCGCGATATCAACGATCATTTCACGGTCAAGAGACATAGAAAGAGCCTGACGAACACGGATATCATCAAATGGCGCTTCTTTGGTATTCACATATAGGTGAATCGCATCGTTCGCTGGGTACCAGAAGTGGTGGTTCTCAGGGTTTTGCTTGACGAAAGTACTTTCGATATCAGCAATAAAGTTTGAACCCCAGTCGATTTCGCCTTTGATAAGTGCAGGTTGAATTTGCGAGTTATCGTTGTACGAACGGAAGGTCATACAATCTAGATAAGGACGGTTATCTAGATAGTAGTTCTCGTTGCGGCAAAGCTCCATTTGTTGAGGCTTCAGATACTTCACCGTCGTCATTGGACCGCTACCAATTGGATTTGGGTTAGTAAAGGTCGTTAGGTCTTCTGCTTTGCTCCATACTTTCTTAGGAACAATGTGGTAATCCGCAAGGTTCCATAGGAATGTCGAGTCCGCTTCTGCAAGGTTAAGCTTAACCGTGCGAGCATCAACAACGTCGATACCTTGTAGGTTACCGCCAGACCAAATACCTTTAAGGTCGAATGCAGGCGCTTTCTTTGTCATTTCGAAACTAAATGCTACGTCTTCAGCCGTTAGCGGGCTGCCATCCGACCATTTTAGTCCGTCACGTAGTTTGATTGTGATGGTTTTTAGATCATCAGAATAGTCAGCAGACTCAGCCAAACGCCAGTGCGTCTCGCCAGTCATGTTGTTGAAAACCATCAACGGCTCAAACATCGTACCGTTGTAAATGTCTTTCACAGTGTATGGGTTAAAGTTATCAACGAAGCCAGTGTTGATGATTGGCACCGTCAGTGTGCCCCCTTGTTTAATCTCTTCCGCTTGTGCAGTCACTGCACTACCAGCAAACAATGCACCACAAATCACTGAGGCGATAAATGTTTTCTTTTGCATCACTTTGTCCTTTAGTTTTTGTTTTTGGGTCGAGCGATTTTCAATTTAAGTGGAACTGAATCAGTTCGGGGGTAACACTCCATGAAAGCGCTTTCTCAAGATGCTAAGCAATCCATTGCTCGATAACAAAACCCTTCCCTAAAAAGCTTGCGCCGATCACATTAAATAAAACACAACAAAAACAACAAGTTAAATAAAAAGATTAATAAATGGCCGCATAACCCTCAAAGAAATTAGTCTTTAGATTCAAGCAATTACATCACCTCAAGTCGTTTGAAATGCCTATTTCTAGAAATGTGATCTGAGCTACTTTGTAACTCAGATTAACATGGTGCTCGCAATACTAACGCTAGAAAACCTCATGCATAAGCGAGCAAATTTTAACCTGATAACTATTCATTATTATTTTAATAACAATAACTTATGATGCTATGTGGAACTATTAATCTGTTATGTGATCTGCTCACTACCACCATCTCACCAAACTGATATCATCAAAAAGAAACCGCTTACTTTTTGGTGATCAATGTGACAACGATTAATTCGGTACGTTTTTGGAACGGAAACAAGTCTGCGTATCGTCAACAATTCGAGCTAGATGTGCTCAATTTACTGCTCTCTGTAACCGCAGAAAGCCATAGCGACGTTACTATCATTAACGATCGCACCGACTTGCCTTTAGCTAAAGATGAAGGCGCTGTTCTCGACAACGGTAGCGATGTACTCGTCACAGTAAAAGGCAATGCTAAATTTGCTGGTAAACGCTTTATCGAGCTTGGGCTGTCTGTCACAAAACAGCTTTTAGGGCAGCGTATTTTATTTGCGCGCGATGATAAGCTCAATGAGTTCTCATCGGTAAAGGCGATCAAAAATAAAAGTGTTGGCGTACCCGAGACATGGGTTGATGCCGAGCTATTTCGACGCAACGGCTTTACTGTTGTAGAACGCGGCAGCTTTGATGGTTTGTTTAAGCGCTTGACCGAAGGAGAGTTCGACTTTGTCTGTTTCGGCGCAAATGAAGCACTTGAAGTGTTTGAAAGCCGTGTCGCCAATCAATATCCAGTAAGCCTCGTCGGCGGGGTGATGATCGAATACCCCTTCCCTTTAGTGTTCTACGTGAATGCAGACAACCCAGAGCTTGCTAAACGTCTGCAGCTTGGCTGTGAAATTGTACTTGAAACGGGTGACTATGAAGCGCTCTATCAACGATATTTTTCAGAC
The DNA here is from genome assembly GCA_000755425.1 of Vibrio maritimus. Lineage (GTDB taxonomy): Bacteria > Pseudomonadota > Gammaproteobacteria > Enterobacterales > Vibrionaceae > Vibrio > Vibrio maritimus_A. The sequence goes on along the minus strand of BBMT01000003.1, from coordinate 127,878 downwards.
ATCGAGAGCACCTTGAAAATTGAGCAACGTGAACGACTTGAACTGAACAACCCATTTATCTAATTCTTAGTAATCTAAGGTCCCAAAAACGATAGAAAATAACAGGAACTGGAACCCAATTATGCCCTTCACCAACATTGAATTAGCAAGACAAGCCCTTGCGCCCGTCAGCCGCCAAGCCGCCGCTGAAGGCATTGTTTTATTGGAAAACATCGACAACACCCTACCACTACACACAGGCAGTCGCGTATCACTTTTCGGTCGTTGCCAAATTGATACTGTGCGCAGCGGTACAGGCTCCGGCGGTGCTGTGAACGTCCCTTACTCCGTCAATGCACTAGAAGGACTCAATTCTCACCCAAGTATCGAAGTGAACCAAGAATTGGTCAGCATTTACCAAAACTGGCTAGAACAGCACCCATTTGATGATGGCGGCGGCGGTTGGGCGGCTGAACCTTGGTTCCAACAAGAAATGCCACTCGATATAGAGACGATTGAACGCGCGAGTCAGCAAAGTGATCATGCGCTTGTGTTTATCGGTCGTACAGCTGGTGAAGACCAAGATAATGCGGACGAGGCAGGCAGCTACCGACTCACTGATATTGAGCATCAAATGCTTTGCCAAGTTTGTGAACAGTTCAGCTCGGTAATTGTGATCCTCAATGTAACTAACATTGTTGACATGTCCTGGATGGACACCGTGACCAAACCTGAGTCTATTAAGGCTGTTCTATACAGTTGGGCAGCGGGCATCGAAGGTGGTCACGCCCTTGCTGATGTTCTTTCCGGCGACCTGTCGCCAAGTGGAAAACTGGCTGACACCATCGCTTATGAGCTTAGTGATTACCCATCTCATGCTAACTTTGGCAACAAAGACAAAAACCTCTATCAAGAAGACATCTATTTAGGATATCGCTACTTCGCCACTTTCAAACCAGAAGCAGTTGCTACGCGTTTGGAGAAGGTTTAAGCTATACCCAGTTCGAACGCAAGCTCATTTCTCACTCTATTGAAGGTCGCGGCAACACGCGTGCGGTGCACTTTCACATTGAAGTGACTAACACTGGCAAACAATACAACGGTAAAGAAGTCGTGCAGTTGTATGTTGAGGCACCGCAAGGCAAGCTTGGCAAACCTTCTCGTAGCCTCGCAGGTTTTGGCAAGACTCGCATGCTTGCGCCAAATGAGTCTGAGCTAGTTCGTATCGTCGTTCCAATTGACGTACTGGCTTCTTATGACGACTCTGGCGTAACTGGTTATAAGTCTTGCTACGTTCTTGAAGCCGGTCGCTATAATTTCTATCTAGGTGGTAGTGTGCGAGAGGCTACATTAGTCGATGCACCATTCAACGTAGATACGCTACAAGTCATTGAACAACTCTCTGAATCGGCAGCGCCTGTTGAATCATTCCAGCGTATTAAGCCTGTCCACACTTCACCAGATGGCCGTTTCTCTATTGAGCACGAATCAGTACCAACTCGAAACGTCGATATGCAAGCACGCATTGAATCTCGCCTACCTAAGAGCATTGAGCTTACAGGTGATAAAGGGATTAAATTACAGGACGTAGCAAACGGCAAAGCTTCACTGACAGAGTTTGTTGCTCAGTTCAGTCCATCCATGCTTGCAACCATCGTGCGCGGCGAAGGTATGTGCAGTCCAAAAGTAACTCCAGGTACTGCCGCGGCATTTGGTGGCGTAAGCGATGCCTTATTTGATCTTGGTATTCCAGTTGCCGCCGCGGCGGATGGCCCGTCGGGTATTCGTATGGACAGCGGCCACAAAGCGACACAGGTGCCTATTGGTACACTACTTGGTTGTACTTGGAACACCGAACTCAATGAGCACCTATTCTATCTCGTTGGGGGTGAGTTGCAGAGTTACCAAATTGATACATTGCTTGGTCCTGGTATTAATATTCATCGCCACCCACTCAATGGTCGTAACTTTGAGTATTTCTCTGAAGATCCGCTACTCACCGGCTGTATGGCCGCATCGCAAGTGAGTGGCCTTAAGAGTGCAGGTGTATCTGGCACGATTAAGCACTTTGCGGCCAATGATCAGGAGACCTCACGCTTCTTTGTTGATGCTGTAATGTCTGAACGTGCCCTTCGTGAAGTGCACATTAAGCCATTCGAACTCGCGGTAAAAAGAGGCGGCGCGACCACGATAATGACCTCTTATAACCCAATCAATGCCCACTGGGGCGCTTCAAACTACGACCTTAATACCACGATACTTCGCGGCGAGTGGGGATTTGATGGCATTGTTATGTCTGACTGGTGGGCGAAAATGAACCACCCGGTCACTGGTGGTGAAGAGTCTAAAACCTATACCTCCTACATGGTTCGTGCGCAGAACGACCTGTATATGGTCGTCGACAATGATGGTGCCGAGCGTAACGCGATGGATGATGACACACTTAGTGCACTGGAGGCGGGTCAACTGACTCTTGGTGAATTACAGCGCAGCGCCATGAACATCTGCCGATTTATCTTGAATACACCGGCGATGCAACGTCCGTTAGTTCGCTATAACCCTATTAAGCCATTCAACGCGCGTGAAGAGCAACCAATGGGTTCTGCTCGTGCCATTGAGGAACCAGTGGTTCTTGAGACTAAGGCTGATACTAATGTTACCCTTCACGTCTCAAAGGCTGGGCAATACCAAGTGAGTATGAACACCAGTTATGACCGCAATGAGCTCGCTCAATCCTCCTGTAGCTTGCACCTCAATGGCGACTACAGTATGTCCCTGTCGACGAATGGTACCGAAGGCAACGCTGTCGATGTTGAAGGCTCATTGTCGAGCTGCAGACAGGCTGGTATGAGTTGGACGTGTCGTTTGTGAAGCCGGGGCTCACCCTGCACCACCTAAACTTCAAGCAGGTATAAGCCTTAAAATTGACAGCATTCACTCGCAAATAAACAAGGGCAGACGATAGCGTCTGCCCTTTTTAATTGTTTTTGTCAGGTCAATCTCTATTGCACTGTTGCCTGACGCTGGCTCACGACCCAAACTCGAACATGGTCATAAGTCAGGTTGTAAACAAACGCATAAACGGTCACGAAAATCGTCACGCCGATATCCATAATAAAGGCTTGCCATAAGTTCACGCCAAGCATCACTGCCATCACAGGCACCGTCGCCAACAACAGTCCCGCTTCAAACAGTAGCACGTGAATTACACGAACCATCACGGTTCGTTCTACTCGTTCACCTTTGACAAAATAATCGAAAATCAGATTGAAGAGATAATTCCAACACATTGCCATTGTCGCTATGACTATCATAGTTCCTGACAGTCTCGCCACGTCATGGTCGGTAAATATTGCTAATCCCGCGATTGATAGGCTCACGGCTAATACTTCAAACAATACTGAATGAAAGACTCTTTCAAGCACTCCCATTGTTAACTCCTCACTGGTTTTTATTTGGTTTGTTGATAATTCGCCTCTGATTATCCTCATCCAGCAATAGATAGAAAGTTAACAACCATCACAGTTCGTGATACCTTGAGTGCAGTTTTGTGACTAAGGATTGAAGATGTACAGTTTCGAACAACTCAAAGTTTTTGTCGCTGTCTGTGAATACGGCTCGTTTTCGGCAGCAGCGCGCAAACTCAATCGTGCTCAATCTGGCGTAAGCCAAGCAATCTCAAATCTAGAAATTGCCATCAATCAAACCTTATTCAGCCGTGAGAAAAACACGCCAGAGCTGACGGAGAGTGGCGAGGCGTTGCTGCCCATTGCTCGATCTATTCTTCATCAGCAGCAGTATTTTGATCAAAAAGTAGATTCATTAGCTAACGACTATGAACATGAACTGGTGATTGCCATCGACGAGAGCTTGATGAGTAAGGCACTACTCTCCATACTGGCTCCGCTTGCAAACCAGTATCCGGTTACTAACTTTGAAATCATCACGGCATCTACGTTTGATGTCGAAAAAATGGTTCGAGACGAAGTAGCTCAGGTTGGAATCGTCTATGCCGATGGAGAACTGCGTGTGGATATGGACTTCTTTGTTCTGGGACAAGCACGATTCCTTACTGTCGTTGCCCCAGATCATGCCTTGGTGACGCTGCCTGTGGTTAAAGACTCTGACCTCAAAGCCTATCGACAGTGTGTACACCGCAGTTCGGACAAGCAAGAGCTATGGTTTACTTACGGTATCAGCACCAACATCTGGTATGCGAATACGCATCAGAACCTTGTGGACATGGTGTTACAAGGAATCGGCTGGTCAAACCTACCAGAGATCTTGGTTAAACAGCCTATACAAGATGGAAAACTCACCGCTCTACCGGTCGCGCACGAGAAAAGTGGTTGGGTGACAACGGTAGGTTGTTTGGTCTCTCGTCGCCATGCCAACGGTCCGGTGCTCTCAGAGCTCATTAGTCTGTTGCAAAAACATCAATTTGTTAATGACCATTGGCTATAGCGAGCGTCACTTTACTCGCGTTGCCAACGAATATTCGCTATAACAACATCAAGTGTTCCTGCGGTATGAATGCCAAAGGGAACCTGGATTTGCTCTAAATCTGCCGAGCCTGAAACAAGCGAAATCACAGGAATAAACACCGTTTTAAACTCCTCAATGACGCGAAGCTGTTCTGTTATATCTACCTTAGTAAATTGAGCACCAACATTATTACTTTGGCTCCCGATGAAGAGATAGACCGGCTGAGTACTTGGGAGATGATTCTTACATCAAACGCGATACGGCCTGAACCATAGAACTGAGCAAAATTTTCCGGCTCTTGATCGCCGGTCGTCATTGTTAGAATTGCATCGCCACCCTCAAAGTTCACACGTACAGCATCTTGCTGCTGTTGGTAATTATAGGGCTTGGTATTAATTGCACTCAGTTGAAGAGCATTGTTACGCGAGACGTTTATTCCCTGCGAATGGTCACCATCTTGCACTCTCATTTGATAATCGCCGATAGAAGCTCGCACGCCATATAAGTGCTCGGTATGGACGTCTTCTGACCCCAAAAAGTTATCCGAACTGTCTAAAGGGATATTGGTGAGATCTCGTGTTTGTAGCTTGTCTGAGTAGTTTAGTCCGTATCCATATTCGAATAGAGGACGATGTTCCTCATTAGGACACTGCTCAAACTCCGGAACTCTATAGTTTGGGATATGATATGGATGGCGACTCACCATCGCACCCAACTTAGTATTTGGCCAGCTATACGATAACGTGCCTTGAAAGTCGAACCTGGGATTTCCGCTGTCATCAGCAATCAAAACATCCGTAATCCCAGCCCCTTCACTGCCAGGCAACCAAGCCGCAACAAAGGCATCCGATTTTGATATCTCGTCATTAAGATAGAGCGGACGGCCACTGAACAAAATCGTAATCACACGCACCCCATGTTGATGAAGGAGACGAATTTTTTCAGCATCTTTACGATAACTACGCTTTAAGCTGGCAAACTCTAAGGTCTGCCATGGCTTAATATCACCCATCATCTCGGCGTAGGGATCCTCTCCGATAACAACGATAGCAACATCTTGTTTTGAAAGTGGCACATCTAATGCAGGGCTATATGTGACATTGTCACAACCAAGTTCTTTGATGAGTGCCATCTTGACCGTCGTTGCATCTGGAAAGTCATCTAAGCTGTTTTCATCACCTTGCCAAGTGATATTCCAACCACCGGATTGCTTTTGAATATCATCAGCTCCGCTACCGGTAAGAATCACGCGTTGATTGGGTTTTAGTGGCAGGATCTGCCCTTCATTTTTTAGTAAAACCAACGATTTTCGAACCGCTTCTCGAGCAACAGCTCTGTGCTCAGGTGCACCTAACACACTTTGTTTACCAGCAAGGGAGCGCTTTGACGGACTAGGTTTATCCCAAAGGCCCGCCCGCATCTTCACTCTAAGGATGCGGGTCACCGCATCGTTAACACGACTCATAGGTATGACGCCAGACTTAATATCCGCCAACGCCTTTTCATACACTGCTATCCAGTGCTCATACACAGGCACCATCAAAACGTCATTACCTGCGTTAATAGCATAGGTGGCATCACCGTCAGTACATTTGCTAACTTCAGCGTGACCATGCCAGTCGGTCACTACAAAACCATCGAACCCCATTTTGGTTTTCAGTACATCTTCGATGAGATACCGACTGCCATGTATCTTGTGGTTGTATGCTTCACCGTATTTTGGAGAGTGATCGTAATTGGCATGGTTGATCCAGGAGTTAAAAGAAGACATAACGACTTGAGCACCAGCTTCCAATCCACTGAAGTATCCCATCGCGTGAATATTACGAAGAGAAGACTCGTCGTAATGATTTCTTCCTCTATCTTCACCGTCAAGTGTTCCACCATCTCCAACCCAATGCTTCACATTAGAGATAACACGCTGGTCTCCTCTTAGTTCTTCTGTCGACCCCTGAAGACCTTTCACCATCTTTGACGCATACAGATAGGTGATCCCCGGATCTTCCGAATACCCTTCGTAGACACGCCCCAGCGAAGGTTTCTCGGGGTGGCGACTGTTGGGGCAAACGTCCAGTCTAGCCCTGTTGTCACCACTTCTTTGGCGGTAATAACACCTATTTTTTCAATGAGGTCAGGATCTCGAGCGGCACCTAAGCCAATATTGTGTGGAAAAACGGTCGCAGAGAAGACATTGTTGTGTCCATGGACAGCATCTGTCGCCCACATGAAGGGGATTCTAAATGGGCGATCGCGATATGCCTCCTCGACAGCGTGCCATAGGTCATCGGCAAGCGATACCCACTCAGCCGCACCTGCTCGTTTGTTCTCATTTGGCCACGCCCCTCCTCCATTTAATATAGACCCGAGCTTATATTGCTTCGCAAGTTCAGGTGTGACACCTCGAAGATCTGGCTGAATCATTTGACCTAACTTTTCTTCAATCGTCATCAAAGAAACAATTCTAACTACCTCACTCTCGATCAACGGATCTTGCTTAATCGCAGAATGAATACGTGGCCAATCTTCAAAGTATGGCAATGAATGGTGCATGTTTGATTCCTATTTACTTTGTTAAGCTTGGCCAAAAGTTGCAGTAACTTCGTTCAAAGCTATGTCCATAATCTATAATTTACAGTACTTTAGATAACTAGCGTCCAAAGTAATGTGCGGATGCTTTTCCTATTGTCATTTCTCATTTGATATTCATCACAGATAGCGAACCTTAAAGGCCAAAACATGCAAATACCCTCCGAGACAAAACAACAACGCAAAAGCTTGGGGATCCTGATTGAGCTACTCGCCTTTATTCGACCCTATCGTATGAAGGTGTTTGCAGCGCTCATCGCTTTAATCGTCACGGCTGGATTAACTTTATCTGTCGGACATGGCGTTCGCATCTTGATTGACCAAGGTTTCACGCAGCAATCTCTTTCCGACCTTAAAAGCGCTATTCAATTTATTCTGGTCATCACATTGTGTATTTCGATAGGTACATTTTTCCGTTTCTACTTAGTATCGTCGGTAGGAGAACGGGTAAGCGCCGACATTCGGCAAGCGGTGTTTGACCATGTAATAACCCTGCATCCAAGTTACTTTGAAACCAATGGCAGCGGAGACATCATGTCCCGTATCACCACAGACACAACTCTGCTACAAAGTATTATTGGCTCATCATTCTCAATGGCAATGCGCAGCGCTTTAATGTGCGTGGGTGCCATCATCATGCTATTTGCGACCAACATTAAGCTCACCCTCATTGTGCTTGCCTCTGTGCCATTTATTTTAGTGCCTATTTTGTTTTATGGCAGGCGCGTAAGAGCGCTATCGAGCAAAGCCAAGATTCAATGGCGGATGTGGGTAGCTATGCGGGGGAAGCCATTGAACATATCAAGACGGTTCAAAGTTATAGCTTTGAAGCGCAAGAACGCGCCTCATTTTGCAATGAAGTAGAACGGGCTTATGAGATAGGTCGCCGCCGAGTTAAACAGCGCGCAATCTTAATCTCGGGTGTGATTGTCATCGTGTTTAGTGCGATCGCAGGCATGCTTTGGGTGGGCGGCAGTGATGTGATTAACGGTGTAATGTCGGCCGGCGATCTCGGCGCTTTTGTGTTTTATGCCATCATGGTAGCTTCATCCCTTGCCACCATTTCAGAAGTGATGGGCGAGTTACAACGCGCAGCGGGAGCCACGGAAAGATTGGTCGAGATTTTACAAGTCGAAAGCCATATTACCGCCCCAACCAAAGACTTACTCTCTCCGAGCAAACTAAAACCAGAAGTCGCATTTCACAATGTGATATTCCACTACCCATCTAGACCGGCGCAGGCAGCAGTGGAGTCATTGGATTTGGTCGCCGAAGAAGGCAAAGTTTTGGCATTAGTGGGGCCTTCTGGCGCGGGAAAAACCACCTTGTTTGAGCTGATGCAGCGATTTTACGATCCTGAAGCAGGTGAAATCACTCTTGGTGGTATCGATATTCGACGCTTTGATCCTCATGAACTTCGCAAGCAAATGGCGTTGGTTCCTCAGCAGCCCGCTCTTTTCAGTAATGACGTGTTCCACAACATTCGCTACGGCAATCCGAACGCCACTGATGCAGAAGTGATTGAAGCGGCAAAGAAAGCCCATGCTCACGACTTCATTATGAATTTACCGGAAGGCTATCAAAGCTTTTGGGAGAGCGCGGTGTACGCCTATCTGGCGGCCAGCGACAGCGCATTGCCATTGCGAGAGCGATACTAAAAGATCCGAAGATTTTATTACTCGATGAAGCCACCAGCGCCCTAGACAGTGAAAGCGAGCACCATGTTCAGCAAGCGCTAGAGGAACTCATGCAAGGCAGAACAACCATCATCATCGCGCATCGCCTTTCTACCATCAACACGCAGATCAAATCGCTGTATTGGATCACGGCCGTTTAGTCGACAAAGGTAATCATCATGCGTTGCTACAAACCTGTGAGCTTTATCGACGCTTGGTTGACTTACAGTTTAAACATCTTGCGAGCTAGCGACTTTGCTGGCTCCATGTCTCTCGAGATAAACCATAAATGGCATGATCCACCACTCGCCCATTAAGATTTTCAGCTCGAGTGATAATCCCCTCAAGAGTAAATCCAAGCCGCTCACATACGCGGCGGCTTGGGCTATTTTGTTCCGCTGCTGAGATTTGTACTTTTTCCATATTGAGCTGGATAAAGGCTATCTCTATCATTTTCGCCACAGCTCTGGTCACAATACCCTTGCCTTGCTCAGGCCGCGCCAGCCAATACCCTATTTCTACTTTTTTCAGTGAGTGATTGATGGTGTTAAAGCTTATATTTCCAACTAGTTCGCCTTTAAGGACGATTCCGCAAGTCATCGACTTACCAAGCGCGTAATCATGTAAAGATTGCTCAATAAAGCGTGCGAAGAACTCTTGGTTCTTGCCATGCTCTGGCCACACCAACCACTGGGCAAGATAATCTCTGTCTCGTGAGACAATGGCAAGGTAGTCAACAGCGAAACTAGGCTGAACCAAAGCTAGTGAAAGCGTGTCGTCGATATCAAGTTTAAACATAACGTCCTTATTCTCGGGTCTTTGAAGATTTTATGTAGGTAGAGGGACTCCAAGAGAAGCAAACCTTAATCAAACTCTGTTAAAGCAGCTCGATAAGTACTCTGAGCGGAATCACTTAAATAGTTGTCCATTCGAAGAAACAGCTCGAGTAACTCTGCGCCATAGTTAGCTCTAAATGATGCGTCAGCCAAGACAAGCTCTAGTTCATTGGCTACCGTGAGTTCACAAAAATCGGCGGCTTGCTTATCCGTTAGCTCAAATTGCGCATCCGTAAAGCGGTCTCGAAAAAGAATCGATTTTTATGCCCGAACTGCGCGAAAACCTCTTCCCTATCACAGCTACAATAGAGGTAAACCAAAGACTCTGCTTCCTCCCCTATCACACCCGCAATCTCATGGCGTTGGCTCAATGACACCATGTTGTCATCAAAACCTGCGGTTCCGTACGCAGCATGAAACAAACCTGCATCAACCAACACGTCCCTTGAGTGCCATTGTTTTAATAAATCGGCCGTTCCCTTTAGATGCGCTTCTAACTGCCGTTAAGATGCTGAAAGTCGCCAGCGCCCAAGGTTCTCAATAATTCAAATTTTTCCATCAAGCCCTCTACCCTAACCACGTTTAACTGCTATCACCGAATAGATATGCCAATGTTTCTCAATCCCAATCGCTGTTGTACCTGGTTCATTCCGCTCATGAAATCGAATCACGTCAAAATCTTCGAACAAGGATTCTACTGCTAGTTTTGTAAGAGGGGTGGTTTGTGAAGGATAGTCAGACGCCCAGCTATCACTATGCCCTAGAAAGTCGCCGACAAAAACGCCACCTTCTGCAATAGAATCGCTGATACTCTGCCATGTATATTTAAACTCAGCAGGGTCGGCAAAAACAGACTGGCACCTGCGATAACAACACCAGCATTGGGATAGGAGAAACTCTCAAAAGTATCTTGTGATACCTCAACCAACTTATCATCTGCAAATCGGTTACGACAAATGGCGACAGCTTCTGCATTAATATCGAACCCGAAGACCTGATAACCCTGCGAAGACAAATAGCCAATATCACTACCCGTACCGCAGCCACAATCTACGGCAATCTGAAGTCCAGATTCATTCAGAGACAGCGCGAACTCTGTGCGCTTAGCATGAGGTTTAGCGAGCGATTTTTCGTAGTAGCGCTTCCATTTTTCTGCGTGGTTATCCATACCTAAACATCCATTCCCAAATATCCATTCTTAGACATCAAAAGTGACGGCTTAACTATGACGATATCAAGATTAACACTGCAAGGTATAGATAGGATTGTGTGACAACCGTCTAATTTAATGAGGAGAAAGAAGGCAGCAAACTAAAACGCAAAAGACAAAACATACAAAAAAGCCAAAGCAGTCGCTTTGGCTTAACATTAGGCTGCGTGAACCTACCAATGCACATCCAAGTCCTGATCAATGCCATTTTGGATGGCTTGCCATTGCTCCATTAACGAACTGGCTTTTTGAGCACTGATCGGTTTTTCGAGTGATGCATTTTTATGATCGTTCACAGAGAGCATATAAGATTGCGCCTTAAGATCTGACTGAATGTTGTGATAATCCTTGATGCATTGCTCTGTTGTTTGGTTAGGCCCCCAAGCGAGAACCAATTTGCTTCCATTGATATTCATTGTGATAACTAATGAGCTGCAGTCCATGTTCTTCCCCTATTGTTTGGAGCTTTTATACTATTGAGAATAGTCGCATTCTCCCGATTCGTAAGTGAACAAGCTTAAGTCGTGACCGCTTTCACACGCCGAGTCAGCAGTTTCACGACTTACGGTGCAGTGACCCGTTATTAGTACAGAAGAAATAACCCTTGATAACCGTCTATGGTGACGACATCCACGTAGTCACCCACTTCACCATTGCTTCCAACTACTCGCATCGGCGTATCTAACTCGATCGTCATAGGCTCGGAATGATAAAAGTCGCGATTTTTACCAAAGAAGTCTGTTCTATACAACACCTTGCCTTTGGTAAACTCCCTTGCGAGCACCATATCTTCTGGGCCACCAGCGACGACGGTATTTTCAGACTGATGCAAAAATAGGTATATGTGGGCAATAGATGTCCTATCCCTTCAGGCAAATCTACGTGCACCACCGACGTTTGTGAGGAGTCTCCAATAATTGTGTAATCGGCTAGATAAGGTGTAGTCGTAGAGAGCATCAATGGAATCGGAGTATACCCATCAGGCACCCGCCCAGCAGGCACGCCCAGATCGACTGATAGCAACCTACTCGGTTGATAGGCCATATTCTTCGGTACATTTTGCTGCCAGTAATTGTCTAATGTTGTGTTATCACTACCGTAAACGTAGCCGCTGTTCCATTGATTAAAATAACTCACATCTGGGTGACTGTTTAAGTAGAAAATCGCCAGAGCAGAGTATTTATCAAGCAGCCAATTCTCTTGGGAGTGACCGAAGTATTGAACGCGCCCATATCGAGTACTGGCTTGGAAGATCACGCTGCGCCCGTCTTGAGCAAACACCGAGTTATCCCAGTATTTCGCTATCCCTGCGTAGCCACTAAATCCTGTTGATGGGAAAATATAATGCTCTCGTAGATACAATGACGCGGCCTCGGCGAGTGCTTGTTGTCCGTTTCTGCCCAATAGATTAGCTGTACCAACATTGACACTAATGAGTGAGCCACTCTGTAATGTAGAAAGGTCTTTTAGAAATTTGGCGAACTGAGTTTGATACAGCCGGTCTGCGGCTTCAGAGCCTACCATCAAATCGAGCTCTGCTACCCTTCCACCACTGTAGACCAGAAACTGATTAGGACCAATCAACTTATTGGTATCATCGTTGTAGGCACCATTGAGTCCAAGTTCTGACCAGTTTGCTGCATAGTATTCATTCATTAACGTTAGGTAATTCGGATTCGCTAAATGAGTGAGCGCCCAAGATGAGTTTTGATTCCACATTCGGCCAAATGGAATGACACGCGATTCCCAACGAAAGCGCGCCGTTGCTTGCTTGTTACTCCGGTTTTTATACTCAGACCAAGATAGATAATCATCACCATTGAGATCGGCAGACTCATCGAAACCACGAACTTTACGCCAGCGCTCTATGGCTTTGCTGTCTATTGTCTCCGTAGGCGCATCGGTTAACTTCACTGTCTGAAAGCTATTCTTGAGCTTCACCTCTTGCAGGCGCGGCCTGTGGTCGGGATCAACCCCAGTCCAACGAATGCGCGCCACATAGAGTTTGCCCCCATCGCGCAAATACGTGGAGCCGAAATACTGCCCACCACCATAACTCGCCCCAGAGCCATCGTGCGTCGTTGCCCTTACCCAATCTGTGGGAACGCTCCAAATTACGTTCTGGTTTTTTGTCATGTTTAAGGTTTTGTCTTTAGTAACATTAAAACGCTCCCATGTTAGCGCCTTACCATTTCCGTCAACTGAACTTGGATACTCTACCCAAAACTCACCACCTTGAGCGTATTGGGAAAACTTTAAAACAAGACGATCGAAAGGTTCAGAATGATAGACGTACAATGCACCGCCAGACGCATAGTTTTCAAAAACATCGGCATCCCAAGGCGGTGCTTGATAAAGCCAGAATCCTGCATGATCCTCGTTGGCGGTATAACCGACTATCATAGGCTTACGATTGAGGATAGTGTTCTCGCCGTGTGTCTTATCCACCTCGGCAAGCACCGTATCCTCGGCAAAGTGCAGAAACAGATCCTCGTAGTTGATACCCTGCTGTTCCGCTCTCTCTCTCAACTCATGCTCAAGCCAACTGGCATTCATCTCTAGCTTTTGGTTGTACATATAACCCACGGCTTGTGTGCGTTGGTTATCCGCAGCATCGGAGTACGAGCCAAACACAACATCACTGTGGTTGAGTTCCCACTCAATCACTTCCTGCGAAGATATCGAAGATCCGGTTGGGTCAACCCCGTTTTCATGAAGACCGGGAAGAATAATAGCCATGTTGGCAGAGGGGTACTGAGCGGCAGAGAGCGTAAAAGAGGCGAAAAGTACAGCAAACGGCACTATGGGTTTCATTAGAGTGTCCTTTCTCGTGGAGCAAGCAAACTGTCAATTTGCTTCTCAAATTGCGAGAGAAAGTATTGTAGAGCCGCGACTAGCCTGCAAGCCAACAGAGGCTCTCAAGCCAGACGAAATGGGAGATTCCAACAATTGAGACACAGATTGCGCCTCAACCTTAGAATCAAATCACAACAGATTTCTCAAAATGAGAATAGAGAATACTGTACTACCCCTTATCCCCGCTCTAGGTTTTTCGCCATTTTTTCGGCAATGCCTGTGAATGCTTCCAACTCATCTTTGTTGATGCCCTGAGACATGATCTCAAACACTTTGCGATCAATGCTCGCTAAATTCGTCATCACCTCTAGGCCTGACTCAGTGAGCTCTAAAAATTGGCTACGCTTGTCAGCAGGATTAGCAACTTTAACCAACAAACCCTGAGATATAAGTGCATTGATCAGCCGCGTAACTTGAGCTTTATCTCGATCAAGGTAGTGGGCGACATCGATAGACGTGCACGGTGAAGTCTTAGTGATTATTTTCATTACGCGCATGTGCATTGGCGCAATATCGTAGTCGAGTTGCTCTATTTGTTCCGTCATTTGACGCTTCAATGAGTGGACGAGACGGAAGACAGATTCCAGAGACGTGTTTTCAGACATGATCGATCCTTTCTAAAATATAGTTGACACTATCAACCATTAAATCTATAGTTGACATTATCAACTTAATTGAACGCTATTTCAAGACTGGAGAATCGAAATGACGATACAAGCAACACTCAGTCCATTAGAGTCAAACGCCTCTCTAGAGACCAACAAAAAAACACCTTTCCTTTTAAAAGTCCTGGTTATGGTAAGCATGATGAGCCTAATCGGAGGTTCGCTCACCGCAGTCATGACTTACATGACGGTCGGATTTGGAGGTTCATTTGTTCAGCAATGGCTCTCTTCTTTTGCCCTTGCCGCGCTAGTTATGATGCCTGTGGGCATGGGAATGATGACACTAATGACCAAGCTTATAGGCACACTCATGCCAGAGAAAAGCGATCACACTCGTAACTTGGTAGTTGGCGTGATTATGGCTGTTGTCATGGAGTCAATCATGGCTTTTGTGACCGCAGCCAACACCATTGGGTTTTCTACTACTTCAGAATTTGCCTCTGGATGGTTCAACGGCTTTATCGCCGCTCTCCCAGTTGGCCTAACAATCATGACCGTTATGTCACTGACCGTAAAACCTAAGATTGAAAAATTTCTTAAGAGCTAACTCAGTAAATATTTTTGGAGATCTACATGAAATCACTTATCAGCAAGCACAACCAATACCGTATCACTATCGAAGAAGTAAACACTAAAGCAGATCGTGAGCTTCAAACGCTTTCTTTCGAGATCGAAGATCGCGAAGACATGTTCAATGTCATCGAAAAAATGAAACAAGGCAGCGGTCTTGATGAGCAATCAGCAACTCGTTTAGGTTTAAGCATTCGTCTGCTTGGCCCTTTGATGATGCAAGATAGAAAGCAGCTATTGTTTGCAGACTTCTTCCCCCACTTCAAAGACTTTATGCAGAACCTTAAGAAGACCATTAAAGGTCAAATCAAAGATCAATAAGCCTAACTAGCCTCGCCGTCGCGGGGCTTTTTTCTTTTTCTACTCACCTTTTCCGACCTATCTTGAATTTTTACAACCCATAACATTATTCCTATCAAAAATAGAGAGGGTTAACGGCGCGATCGACGCTTTACTGCTAGGGTATAGTTTCACCCATAAATCAATCTAGGCGACGTATGTCAAAGACAGCAAAATTAGAAAACGAAGATAAGTTGTTCAAAAAGGCGCTTGAAGTGGGTTGTAAGATGGCGGCAATGCAGGGCTACCCTATTCACGACCCATCAGCGAGCCAGTCGATGAAAGCTAGGGCGCTGTATCTCTTCTTAGTGCAAGTTCGCCAAATCGTTCCGCTGCCCGAGGATAAAGTGGATGGGCAAAATATTAAGAAACGCCTTGCGCTTTGGTTACATAGTGCACTGCCGGATGGGGATCCGTTGAAGTGAGATCTCAATAACTACGAGTTAGATAGGACACTGAAAGCCCCCATAAAATAGGGGCTTGAAAACAAACAGTAAGTCTACGCGAACGAATACTTAGCACCTACTCTCAAATAGACATTACACATCGTGTATTTACCGGCAGTTTCGTAGCTGCCTGTAAAATTCACACTCCAATTTTCATTAAACTGAAGCGCCCCTCTATCGAGGGGCTATAACGTCAGTTGGCTAATTCAAACGTTATTTAAAAGAGTACGATACTGAAGCCGCGCCGATTGTGTCAGACTGGCTGATACCGTGTAGGTTTGTTTGTGCGTGAGAGATTGCACCGTTAACCATCCACTGCTCTTCTGAACCGAACGTTACACCAGCACCAACAGCGATAGCGTTAGAGCCGTTGTAGTTAGAAACACCTAGACCGATACCAGAACCTTGATACTTGATAGAGCTCATAGCCGCTACACCAGCAACACCGTTAGAAAGCTTACCTTCCATGCGGTTTACACGGTCGCCCATAGCTTTCATGTCTTGTTCAAGACCAGAAATGCGGTTTGAGTTTGCAGTGATGCCTGCTTTATTCGCTTCAATAGCACCAGCGTTATGATCAATCGCACCAGCGTTACCAGCAATCGCCTTGCCACCTTCGCCAACCATCTTGCCGATAGCGCTAATGTCGTTAGTATTGCGTTCGATATCGTCGATTTCTGGTTTTTCTGGTGTACCGCCTGGATTTTTAACTTCGAAATTTGGGTCGATGTTTTCGTAACCTGGGTCAACTGGATCTTTTGGGAACTCGCCAATGACACGTTGCTCTTTCTTAGAATCGTCAGACGACTCAAGCTCACCATCTTGGTAACGGTCTGTTGATACGTTCTCGGTCTTAATTACTTTGCCTGAGCCCGTAACGTCATAGTTAATATTTTTAGAGTCAACCTGGACACGGTCAGGGCCGATTTTCTTCGCTTTCACTTCGTGCACGTCGATAGAACCATCAGCATTCTCTTTGATGATAGTCGCAGAATGCACGTCTTTCTCTTGTTTAGCGTCACAAACCAGAGTGCCGTTAATGTCCATGCAAGGGTCAGCCGCCATTACAGAACCAGAGAAAGCAGCAAGAAGAGAAAGAGAAACAATAGATTTTTTCATTAGAATTAGCCTTTAAAATTTGAACAGGATGTCGGCAAGAGCAAGGACTTATTAAATGATCTCTATAATGAAATACCCGCCCTAGCTGACGGCGCGAACAATATGCGACTTACTCGAAAAGGTTGAATTAGGTAATATTGCAAAATCGAATGATGCTAATAATGACGGGCTGTCGCGTGATTTTCTCTAAACAGTATTGATTTAATTCGCCAAAAAAAGCCCCAGCACTTTGGCTGGGGCTATTACTTAAAATACCTGGATTCAATGTTGGATTAATTTACTTTGAAAAAGGCAGATATCACTCATCTGTCCAAACACTCCTAAAATCAGGCCATGACCAATCGGTTATTCTCACACCTTGCAGTACGCTACCCCAGCGCAGTGTTTGCCTGTGGTGGAACAACGGCAAGAGCCTATTTTCTATCAGTAGATTGGTGGCAACAGACTCTAGTTCCTTAATATAGTTGCCAGGGCTTTGCTGCTCTCTAATTTCAGTCAACTGGGTATCGAGCCATTTTAAGGCTGGAGCATCTAGCCCCTGCCTTAATACCGCATCAGAGCACAGCCAGCGGAATACCGATACAGGGAGATTGTCATCAACAATAAAGCTGGCAATAGTGATGTCTTCTGTGAGCTTTCCTTCGTTCGCTTTATACTGCAGCGTCTCAAGCGTGTATACATTGATTCGACACTCAACGCCCAACAGAGCTAACTGAGCCTGAATACCATTAGCACAATCTAGTATCACCTGATGGTCATACACAGCTATGCTCAATCTTTCTGGGAGAGTGAATCTTTCAGCGACACGACGTTTGACTTTGGTCCAACTTGGCAGAATGTTATAGGCAGGAATCGAGGCTCTTGAGAGTGGGTTGAGTTCTGGGTTCTCTAATATCAAGTGTGGGGAGAGTACACTGCAAAGGTATGCTCGTTGCAAGGCGCTTAAAGAGAGTGAAGCGCTATTGGCATTCATCAGTAAATACAGACATCCGTTCTCAATACGAGTTTGTGTTTGCTCGTACTCCTTAGGCGAGTCATTTGTCATCGAGCTGCCTTCTGGCCGAGAATGTTCAAGCTCTATGCGCTCGGTTGGTGTTCTATCAAGCTGCCAAATCGTAACCGTATCGGTTAATGCAGGAAGATCGAAGAACCGATCATTAGCTTCCAACCTCAACCGCTCATCTGAATGCTCAATGACTCGAAACGCGCCAGAGCCATCCACCACTCTCTCCTTCAAGCCATCAAGTTGCTTTTGTGGCTGTATCGAATAGCGTAAATCCGATATCAAGGCATCAAACCCGCGGTCTGGGCGATCTAACTCAAACGTAACCGTTTGATGTCCGAAGTTTACCGCCTTCACATGAACCAGTTCCGAGTCATATTCCGGCAGCAACTTAAGCTTGAGGAACAACTGAGCAACCGCTTCAGGGGTGATCGCTAAGCCTGAATGAAACTCTAATCTCGGCCTTAAGTAAAAGCGCCACTGGGTATAGTCTTCGTTAGCCGCCCAATGGTGGGCAAGTTGTGGCGTTACGTTCCCTTCATGGTCGCAAGCCGTCAAGCATGAATAAATCTGGCGAACCAAAAAACGCTCACTATTTCTTAGCGGTTTATGAGGCAGGATAGATTGAAACGCACGCTGATAAGTAAGCTGAATATGAAGCTGACCTTCCCGGACCATGGTGCCAGAAGTTTGTTGCAATAGCTGTGAGAACTGCTCTTGATCACCATGCAGCATGGAGAATGCCGATTCATAATGACCTTGCTCAATCAGCTCTCTTCCCAATAACTGACGAAGGGTTTTAGGGTCAAAATGTAATATGAGATGTGAGCGTTGGTTTCTGCCAACTTTTGGTGTCCAAGTTAGCCATCCTCGCGTTTGGAGTGCTTGCAAAACGGTTCTAGCATGCCGTGTTGTCGTAAACAAAACTTCTGCCACGGAAGAGAGCGGCAGGTGATACTCACTTTCAGCGACAGAGCCTTTGGAGACTAATTGTTTAGTACCGAGGTCAAGTAGCCTCTCGTAGTAATGCAGTGCTCGTTCATCTTTCATAGGATTAAGATACAGGGAAGTTATTGATGATATTATTTCCTTATAATAACTAATGAATGCCAAAATCGCCTAAAAAAAGTAGTATAGCTTGCTTTTAGGGAAATTAATCTCGCAAAATCAGCTCTTTTTATCTTCCCATTTAAGCTGGATACTAGGTCTATATTGAACAAGCGTGCATTCACTATGCACGCCATCTAATCTCATCAATTCAGAGGTTTCTATGACGCAATTTCCGGACAATTTCCTTTGGGGTGGCGCGATTGCCGCAAACCAAGTTGAAGGTTCATTTACTCTCGATGGCAAGGGGCTATCAACCTCGGACATGTTGCCTTCCGGTATTTTGAGCCCGCACCAAACACGTGACGAGCGCACTCCGGGTATCAAAGATATTGCCATCGATTTTTACAATCGCTACCCAGAAGACATCGCTCTGTTTGATGAGATGGGCTTTAACTGCTTAAGGCTTTCTATTGCCTGGACACGCATCTACCCTAATGGCGATGATGCTGAGCCGAACGAAGCCGGCCTTGCTACTATGATCGTATTTTCGATGAATTGGCAAAGTACAACATGACTCCTTTTGTCACGCTATCGCATTACGAAATGCCTTACGCCTTAGTTGAAAACTATGGCGGCTGGGGTGACAGAAAGCTGATTGACCTGTTTGAGCGCTATGTCACGACGGTATTTGAACGCTACAAAAACAAAGTAAAACTTTGGCTGACGTTCAACGAGATCAACATGTCTTTACACGCACCGTTCACTGGAGTTGGCTTACAAGAAGAGGCAACTGAACAAGAGATCTATCAAGCAATCCACCATCAACTTGTAGCCAACGCCAAAGCGGTACAGGCATGTAAACGCATTATTCCAGATGGCCAAATCGGCAACATGCTTCTAGGGGCATTAAACTACCCTTACACATGTAATCCGGATGACGTCATTGCCGCCATGCACGAAAACAACAAGTGGTTGTTCTTTGGCGATGTGCAAACTCGTGGCAAGTACCCTGGCTATATGCTGCGTTATTTCCGCGAAAACGGGATTGAAGTTGCGATGGAAGATGGCGACTTGGAAACCATCGCTAATGCTTCTGTCGATTTTATCTCGTTCAGCTATTACGCCAGCGGCTGTGCAAGTGCCGATCCAAAACAGAAAGAAGTTGGCAACATTGTTGATAGCGTGCCAAACCCATACCTTGAGAAAAGTCAGTGGGGATGGCTCATCGATCCTAAAGGTCTTCGTGTACTGCTTAACTTCTTGTACGACCGCTACCAAAAACCACTGTTCATCGTTGAGAATGGTCTAGGTGCACGTGACGAAGTAGATGAAAGCGGGGAAATCCAAGATGATTATCGTATTGCCTATTTAAACGATCACTTAGTGCAAGCTCGCGAAGCCGTAGCCGATGGCGTCGAGTTAATGGGCTTCACAAGTTGGGGACCTATTGATTTGGTGGCGAACTCAACAGCGGAAATGAGCAAGCGTTACGGCTTCATTTATGTGGATCGCCACGACGATGGCACCGGCACTTTGGAAAGAAAGCGTAAGAAGAGTTTCTATTGGTATCAGGGTGTTATTTCGAGTAACGGGCAGTCCCTGTCAGACTAGTTCCCATTCGTTTTTGAATTGGTAAAGAAATCATCAGTCGCGCCCAAACATTCAATAAACTTCTAGTTTCGGGGCGCCTTCAGTGTTAAATTTATGAAAAAATTAACAGGGAGTTCACGATGAATTCGAAAATCGCAGTGGTAATGGGTCTAGCGTTAGCAGCAGTGCTAGCAGGTTGCGCTCCATCGAATGAAAATCGCAATAACCAAGAGATTGGTACCAAGATGCAAGAAGATGCAAAGCGTGAGAAAGAGATTTGTACCGCATTAGGTGATATCAACTGCGCGCAGCAGCTTTAGTCATATCGAATGAATAATAGAAAGGGAGCTTTGGCTCCCTTTTTTGTTAATTTCTTAGCTTAATCTTCCTTGGGATTAACTCAACGCCCGGATTGTAGCGCTTCGCCGAAGCATTGAGTGCCAATTCAAGCGCACTATCACAGATAAGTTCAAATTGCTGCGGAAGCGAATTAACGCGCAGTGGCAGAAAATCGAGTAGACGATTATCACCAAAGGTCCCAATCTTCACTTTCCCCATCAGATCCGGTTTATCAATCAAAACATCGAGCACACCTTCAAGTAAGGTATACGAGGTAGTAACCACGGCATCAGGTACGTTGCCCTGCTCTATCCACTCCATGAAAACTCGCTTGCCTTCATCACTATTAAAGTGGTCGCCATACGCAACAACGGATTTGATCTGCTTTTCTTTTATTGCGGTTTCAAAACCCAATTGACGCTCTCGAGAGATGCTCAACTCTGGCAAGGCGCCAATCAAACCAACAGTGTTCACCTTACTATCCAACACCGATTGAGTCAGTTCATATGCCGCACCATGATCTTCGCTAATTACGCAACTAAAGTGTTCATCATCCAGACTTCGGTCTATTGCAATGACTGGCGTACCGCGCTGCTGAATAGGCAGATAGTACTCACTGGCATCGGTTATAGCGCTTGCAACAAATAGCGCATCAATACGACGAGAAATCAGCGCATCAGCCACCAGCTTCTCTGTCTGTGGGTTATCATCTGAACAGCCAATCAGTATTTGAAACCCTGCCTTGCGAGAGTTCTGCTCAAGCAACTTGGCAATACGGGCGTAACTGGTGTTCTCCAAATCTGGAATGATCAAACCAAATGAGCGACTCTGTCCCGCACGCAGCGATGATGCGGCGTGATCCGGTCGGTAGTTGTGCTCCTCTACCACAGCCATGACTTTGCGCTGAGTCTTTTCTGAAATTCTGTATTTTTGCGCTTTGCCATTGATAACGTAACTGGCGGTGGTTTTCGATACCCCGGCCAGTTTGGCGATCTCGTCAAGTGTCATGTTTCGATCCTTTTCTGTGCGATGGATCATATAAATGAATCCCAAGCCAACTGATGATTTGAATTATAAGCTGAATCGGTTCAGTATAAAAGCTGAAAGGATTCAGCAAAGTTCACAGTTTTAGGATTTGGTCCATAATGATAGTGGGCAGACAGTGAACCTAGACAAGAGTGGCGCTAAATCTGAGCTGCAAATCGCGCACCATTACGAGCAATATCAACGTAATAACGGCCACCAATACAACAGCAAAGGACTTGCTGACTTTTTTTGAGATTTTTGCTGAATCGATTCAGTTAAGCTTAAAGCAGTAAGCATCAAGCCAACGTGAATCGGTTCGTTAATAGAATTAAACAGGTGAGCAACTATGCTTCAACTCGACACGAACACGATTACACTGAATCAATCCTCCGATAATAAACTGAACGCTATCAAAGCGATCGCCGCAGACCTTACCTCTAAAGGTTTGGTGCAAGACGGTTACGTTGACGGCATGCTAAATCGCGAAGGTCAAAACTCAACGTTTCTTGGCAATGGCATTGCATCCCACACGGCACAACTGATACCCGTGATCTGGTTAAGCAAACCGGCGTTGCCGTTCATCACTTCCCTAACGGCGTAGATTGGGGCGATGGCAACGTCGCTTATGTTGCGATTGGTATCGCTGCAAAATCCGACGAGCACCTAGGTATTCTTAAACAGCTTACGAAGATCCTATCTGCTGATGGTGTTGAGCAAAAACTTAAGCAAGCGAAAAGCGAAAAAGACATCATTGCTCTGCTTAATGGCGACGTTCAGCTAGAAGCTGACTTCGACGCGTCTCTTATTCAACTTAACTTCCCAGCAAGTGACATGGTTCAGATGTCAGCGGTTGCTGGTGGCCTTTTGAAAAACACCGGCGGTGCCGGTGCAGAGTTCGTTGCTGATCTCGTCACCAAGTCTCCGACTCACCTAGGCAAAGGCCTATGGCTAGTGAGCAGCGACAAGGCCGTGACGCGCACTGGTATGGCGTTTGTTTCCACCATTAACCAATGTGAACTTGACGGTACGCCAGTGCAGGCGCTAATTGCTTTTGCCGCTTGCAACAATGCACACCAGCCTATGCTAGACAAAATTACTGAACTGGTATTCAAGCAAGAACAAGACAAACTGATGTCACTTCCTACCGAGCAAGTGCTTGGTTTCTTCACTGGCGAAGACGTTCAAGCGGCAAGCAGCGAAGATGGCAATGTAGCGGTATTCAAAATCAAAAATGCTCACGGCCTACATGCTCGTCCAGGCGCTATGTTGGTGGCTGAAGCGAAGAAATTCGAATCGTCTATCAAGGTGTCTAACCTAAATGGCGACGGAAAAGCGGTTAATGCGAAAAGCCTGATGAAAGTTATCGCCCTTGGCGTGAAACACGGCCACGAGCTTCAGTTTAGCGCTGAAGGTGCAGATGCTGCAGAGGCACTAGAGGCGATTGGTAAAGCTATCGCATCGGGTCTAGGTGAAGGCTAAGGAATCTGTTATGACCACTACAAATAAAGTCGTCACCATCACACTCAATCCAGCACTGGATCTCACGGGTAGTCTAGAGACTTTGAATAAAGGTTCTGTCAGTCTAGTGAACCAAGGCTCTTTGCATGCAGCTGGGAAAGGCGTAAACGTAGCCAAAGTGCTTAGCGACTTGGGCGCTAAAGTCACAGTGACTGGCTTTCTTGGTACCGATAACCAAGAGCTGTTCTGCCAGCTGTTTACTGAGATGGGCGCGCAGGACAAATTTGTTCGCGTAGCGGGCTCTACTCGCATCAACGTCAAACTGGTTGAACAAAGCGGCGACGTGAGTGACATCAATTTCCCTGGTGTAGAAGTGGACGCGAAGGCTATCGCCGCATTTGAACAGACCCTCAATGAGCTCATGGCAGAGCACGATTACTTTGTCTTCGCGGGCAGTTTGCCACGCGGTATCACACCAGAGCAATGTGCGACTTGGATTGCACATCTCCAGCAAAACGGTAAGCGCGTCCTATTCGACAGCAGCCGCGACGCATTGGCGAAAGGACTCGATTCAAAACCTTGGCTAATCAAACCCAACGATGAAGAGTTGTCCCAGTTTGTTGGTCGTCACCTCACTACACAAGCGCAGTGTTTGGAAGCGGCCGAGTCGCTTTCTGACAAAGGCATTGCCAACATCGTGGTGTCAATGGGTGCCGAAGGTGTGCTGTGGTTAGAAAACGGTGAATGGCTACAAGCAAAACCACCAAAAATGTCAGTTGTGAGCACCGTTGGTGCTGGTGACACGCTCGTTGCAGGACTATGTTGGGGTCATATGCAATCTAAGCCGAAAACAGAATTACTTTCTTTTGCAACCGCCTTATCTGCGCTAGCAGTGAGCCAAGTTGGCGTCGGTGTTGCGAGTGTGGAAGAAGTTTTATCCCTACAACAAAAAATAGAGTTACAAAAGCTTAGCCACTAATTTACCTAAGTCTTTGGCTTAGATTCTTGTGGCAAATGGACACGAAGGTCGAACCTATGAAAATTTCAATTATTACTGCTTGCCCTAGCGGCGTAGCAAACAGCATTATCGCCGCAGGTCTTTTAGACCAAGCTGCAAAAGCGCTTGGACACGAAGCGAATGTCGAGTGCCATTCTAGTGTGGTGGAAACACAAACTCTGACAGAAGCTCAAATCAACGAGTCTGACATCATTGTTGTGGCTGCTAACGCCCCAGTAGATACTCAGCGCTTCGTAGGCAAAAAAGTCTATCAAGCGAGCATCTCCGAGTGCACATCGGATCCAAAAGCATTCCTTGCTGATGCTATCGAAAAAGCGACCGAACTAGAGCAAGGTGTAGCAGTTGCAGCGGCTGCAGACACATCAAGCAGCGCAAAAAAAATCGTGGCTATCACAGCCTGCCCTACTGGCGTGGCGCACACCTTCATGGCGGCAGAAGCGCTTGAAGACGAAGCTAAGCGCATGGGTCACACCATTAAAGTTGAGACACGTGGCTCTGTAGGTGCAAAGAACCAACTGACTACGCAAGAAATCGCAGATGCCGATCTGGTAATTATCGCAGCGGATATTGAGGTTCCACTGGATCGTTTTGACGGTAAGCCTATGTACAAAACCAGTACTGGCCTTGCTCTTAAAAAGACGGAACAAGAAATCAATAAAGCATTTGTTGACGCATCTCCTTACAAACATACCACTGGTGCAAGTCAGTCTGGTGCTGCCGAAGAGAAAAAAGGCGTGTATAAGCACCTAATGACCGGTGTATCTCACATGCTACCTGTCGTCGTAGCCGGTGGTCTTATCATTGCGCTGTCGTTTGTATTCGGTATCGAAGCGTTTAAAGAAGAAGGGACACTTGCAGCAGCACTTATGACCATTGGTGGCGGCAGTGCATTTGCTCTTATGATTCCAGTACTCGCTGGCTACATTGCGTTCTCTATTGCTGACCGCCCAGGTCTAGCCCCAGGTCTTATTGGTGGGATGTTGGCAAGCTCTACAGGCGCGGGCTTCCTCGGTGGTATTGTAGCGGGTTTCCTAGCAGGTTACTCAGCGAAACTGATTGCCGATAAAGTCAGTCTTCCACAATCAATGGAAGCGTTGAAACCAATCTTAATCATTCCGTTTGTGGCAAGCTTATTCACAGGCCTTGTGATGATTTACATCGTTGGCGGTCCAGTATCTGGCATTATGGCTGGTCTGACTGACTTCCTAAACAACATGGGTAGCGCTAATGCGGTTCTACTAGGCGTACTTCTAGGCGCAATGATGTGTTTCGATTTGGGTGGTCCAGTAAACAAAGCCGCTTACACCTTCGGTGTTGGTCTTTTGGCTTCTCAAACGTACGCACCTATGGCAGCTATCATGGCAGCGGGTATGGTCCCTGCGCTTGGTATGGGTCTAGCGACATACCTAGCGAAAGATAAGTTTGAAGCAGGTGAGCGTGAGGCAGGCAAAGCGTCATTCGTACTCGGTATGTGCTTTATTTCTGAAGGTGCGATTCCATTTGCGGCGAAAGATCCTGTACGCGTTATCCCTTCATGCATGATAGGTGGTGCGTTAACGGGTGCACTATCTATGCTAGTCGGCGCGAAACTAATGGCACCTCACGGCGGTCTGTTCGTTCTGCTTATTCCTGGTGCAATCTCACCAGTACTGATGTACCTAGTAGCGATTGCGGCTGGTACTGCAGTAACTGGCTTTACCTATGCGTTCCTAAAACGTCGCTCTGATGAGAAAACGCTAGCTACGGCTCAATGAGCCAACAAATTTAAACAATGCCGCCCCCTATATAAGGCATTTTGAATAGCGCTGCACTCGCAGCGCTTTTTTTTATCTCAAGCAAAAACGCGTCTGCGCAACCAAGCTATGCCCAAAAGGCTTACAGATAATAGCCATGACCAAGCTCCACCGCCACCACTGCCGCCGTCACCCCCGCCCGAACTGACGCTTCCACCTTGAAAGATCACACGGCCGTTCAACTCTAGATAGTCAAGACGATTCTGCTCAGTCACAGTTACCGTTGGTGCAGTCTGCCCATTCAACACACTATCAATCCAGTCTGCGTAATCCGCAATTTCCGTATATGCCGCTGTCACAGAAGATCTCGCATCGCCACATTCTGCTGGGCCAAAACTGGTGATTCCTACTTGCTTGAATACTCCATTGTCGTTCCAGTAAATAGGACCGCCAGAGTCCCCTTGGCACGTCCCCGCCTTGAGTTCAGTTTCAGAGGATACTGACCCACTAAAGCAGATTTGCATGTCAGTGAGAAAGCTTCCGTTGGTAAAATTGTTGGCACAAACGACATTGGAGACCCAAAAAAGGTCTGCGCGCTGTAGAATGTTTGTACCACTTACTCCAGTCTCCACATCACCGTGTCCTAAAGCGACGAATGAAGCAAGTGAACTTCGATATTGTGTAGACTCTGACGACGTTGCTCGAGAAACATTGCCTCCACCAGATACGGGACTTTCCAAACGAATAATGGCGATGTCGTTGGGAAGCAACTTAGAAATATTATTTTCAAAATTTGGATGGAAAAATACTGCGTCAGCACGTTGCTTTTCAGCATTCAAAAAGTCGTTTTCGTTCTCTAGCCCAACTACCGCACTGGTGAACAGAACAGCTCCTTCATCGTAACTGTTAAAGCTGGATAGACAATGTCCCGCAGTCATGACGTGTCGGCTATCGAGCAGGGTCCCTCCGCAGTAAGCACTCGTTGAGTAGCGACCGTCATACTCCAAAGAATCGATGAATAGACTAACGAAGGAGGGGAAGTCAGAGATGGATGCGTTGGTACCGTTGACAATCATCGGTGCGATGTCGACTTTAGGCTCAGCAACATCTTGAGACTGTACTTGCCCTGCCACCAAAGTGAGCGGCATAACCAACGATGTCATCAACCCTAGTTTCACGTTTAGATTCATTCGGAATCTCCTTTTCTGAATAATCCGCGGGAGTTAACGTGATTTAGCTCTCACTTTCAGTATAGAGTGTTACGAACGATCTCGTAGGTCAGATTAGGCATGTCTTAACAATGAGTCAAAAACGATCAAAAACGCCGAGCGAACAGCTCGGCGTTTTCTGTTGTACAAGGATTTCAACTCGACTTAACCAGCAGCCAACTTTCGTCTCAACCAACCAAAACCAGCAAGGAGTACTGTAAATATCCATGGCAAGCTTCCGCCATCCCCGCCGTCGCTTTCTTCTGGTATGTTAGGTTTGGTGATACTTTTTCACCAAACTCGACTCGCTGCTGCTCTGTCAACTTATAAGTTGGATTCTTATGACCGGCTAACACCGATACAATCCAATCGTAGTGGTGCGCGACTTCCGTAAACACAGAAGTTACCGGGGATCTAGGGTCGCCACACGTTGCTGGGCCAAAGCTCGTGATACCAACTTGAACTAAACGTCCACCATCATTCCAATATACAGGCCCCCCTGAATCACCTTGGCAGGTACCACCATTCAAGCCTGTTACGTTACTATAATCACCAGAAAAACAGATGTAATCATCACGCACGCCATCCAGTCCAAAACTCAAGCAATCCTCATTACTTACGTAATTAAGTGGTACCTTCAGCAATTGTGTAGATTCATCGATCCCAGTACGAGTATCACCATGTCCCACTGCCACAAAGCTTTCAGGCTGGTTTCGATATTCTTTTGAAGATCCGTAGGTGACAATCTCTCCAACGGTGGCTGGAGATTCAAGCTTTAAGATCGCAATGTCGTTGTGCCATAAGTCCGCTTCACCATCCTTATAGTCTGGGTGCAAGTAAATCTCGGCAATACGCAAACGCTCAGCGCTTCCCACTTCATCGGTGTTTTGTAATTTAGTAACGGCGACAGTAAATAATTGATTCCACCTAGCGGAGTTGTCATCACCGTAAAAACAGTGCGCGGCGGTCAATACATAGTCTTGGCCGAGCAAAGTCGCCCCACAAATAGGCCCTTCGAGCGAGTAGCTTGTATAATCCACAGGATCCGAAAACAGAGAGACAAATGAACGATAATCGTCAATATCAGCCTTGTTGCCGTTTACGATGTATGGTGACACTGACGTACTGTTGTCAGACGCGGTAACTTGATCAGCGTTAACGTGAAATGAAGTGAGACTTGCCGATAAAACCGAAACCGCGATTGCGCTGCGGGTGAAAAAACGTCGAAACACGAAACGGTACTCCTTGTCCTATGTGTCGTGATGCCACTTGTCGTGTAGCTTCAAAATTTACGTGCAATAGTAACGCCCTTATTCAGCTCGTTTTTTTGCACTCCTCACAGCATGACAAAATTCATACAAAAAAGCACCACTAGATGACAGTGGTGCTTTGAGGGGTGGCTCTCAGATCTAGAATTTAAAGCATGAGGCCAATTTACTATCGTTGGGCATTAGCCTCGATAATAACGCTGAGGCACGAACGGCATTTTTTCTACCGTCATCGCGAGTTTCTTACCACGCACTTCGGCAAAGACTTCCGTACCGATTGCCGCAAATTCAGTCTTCACATAACCCATAGATACTGGTTTCCAGCCGTTGGACCAGCTGTGCCACTAGTTACGATACCAATTTCGTTGTCGTCAGCATCAAACAGCTTTGCGCCTTCACGCACTGGCGCTTTAGTTTGACCAATCAGACCAATACGCTTGCGAGCCACATCTTTAGTTTCGATTTGGTTCAGAACGATATCTGCACCAGGGAAGCCACCCGCACGCTCACCGTCATTACGGCGTACTTTTTGAATGCCCCACAGTAAACTTGCTTCAACTGGGGTTGTCGTTGTATCTAGGTCATGACCATATAAGCACAGACCACATTCAAGGCGAAGCGAGTCACGAGCACCTAGACCAATCCACTCAACTTCTTCATATTCTGTTAGCGCTTGTGCAAGAGCTTCGGCATTTTCAGCGGGAACTGAAATTTCGTAACCATCTTCGCCCGTGTAACCTGAGCGACTAACAATGCACTCAACACCGTTGATATCCAGCTTGCGAACATCCATAAACAGCATCTCAGCAACTTCAGGCTGAATACGAGCCAAAACCTCAGCCGCTTTAGGCCCTTGCAGCGCAAGCAAAGCGCGATCTTCGATCACTTCCATCTCAACACCTTCATCAAGGTGTGCTTGAAGGTGGGCAATATCTTGCTCTTTACACGCAGCATTAACGACAACAAACAGATGATCACCTAGGTTTGCCACCATAAGATCATCCATGATGCCGCCTTGCTCATTAGTAAAGAACGCATAACGCTGTTTACCCGCAGGTAGGTCGATAATATCTACAGGAACCAGGTTTCCAGGATTTTGGCAGCGTTTGCACCGTGCAAACGAATTTGCCCATGTGCGACACATCAAACAATCCCGCAGCATCACGGCAGTAAGGTGCTCTTTCTTTACACCCAACGGGTATTGAACCGGCATATCATAGCCAGCAAATGGCACCATCTTAGCGCCAACATTAACGTGTAGTGCGTGCAGAGGTGTTTTCAATAGATCTTGGGTTACTTGTTCTTGAGCCATTGTAATCTCCATTGGGTTGAACCACAGTCTGTGGAACCTGCTCCTGTAGTAGGGTAAGTGACGATAGCCCAGTCAACTAAAAAGCAAGTTAACTAAAACCATGTCAACGGGAAACCATGTTTCCTATAGTGAACAAGGATGCGGGTATTTTTCTCATTTAACAAGATACAAACACCGCAAAATGTGACATTTAACATCCTATTCACAGAATTAAAGTCAATAAAAAAGCGCCATTTCGACGAGTTTCCCGTCAAAACCGCGCTAATTCCTAGCATATTCGCCGCAAAGCAAACGTTTGCCTTTATTATACGAAACCTAATTAACTGGTGATTATTTCGCCGTTACCCAGAGGATATGAGCATCTTCTTCACTGGTTGAAATGAGCATATGACCCATATTTGCGTCATAGTAAACACTGTCACCTTCACTCATCGCCATCGGCTCATAGAACTCAGAAAAGAACGTGACTTGACCCGATAGAATCAACAAGAACTCTTCACCATCGTGTCTTACCCAATCGCTGTATTCTTCGAATGCTCGAGCTCGCACAGTACTTTTAAATGGCATCATCTTCTTGTTCGATAATTGCGTTGCAAGAAGCTCGTGTTCATAGGTCGGTGTAGGGTGTGGTTTCCCTTCTCCACGCTTGGTAAAATCTCGACGGCCAGTCGCGACTTTTTTCTTAGGCGGTTCAAAGAGTTGTGGCATATCAATGTGCAGGCCAGATGCCAGTTTCTGCATCGCCTGAAAGGTTGGTGAAATCTGCTCGTTCTCAATCTTGCTCAATGTCGAGCGCGCAAGCCCTGTTCGCTGGCTCGCTTCCTCAAGTGTGAGTCCCATCTTAGAACGAATGTCCTTGATGCGTTCACCCAGTTTAAGAGGCTCTATATTTTCGTCCACTGACTCACGAGCCAGCGTTAAGGACGGATACTCATCATAGATGTCTTCTGACATGCGATCCTTCTTTTTCATGACTTCCTGTTTTGCAAATTCATTGTTGCATGAAGCGACTTCTATATTAAAGACCAAGTATAAAAATAAAGCGTGCTCTCGGTAACATTTTCGGAAACTGTGTTTCCTATAGGAAATTTCTGATTGATTGTTTGAGCTGACAGAGGTATGTTATCGGCTTGTTAGATGAAGAGATGCACTTACGCGCTGGTGAGTCAACGGACGTCCCCTGCTCGACAGCACGTTTACTGAATGATTTTTGTCCTACTTATTGGGACTAATTCGCGCCGCTGTTTTGAACAGTTTGCCTGTTCTTACAGTACTAAGACACGACTCAATTGACACTATGACAAGCAAAAACGTCGATTGAACAATGGAAGGTTTACCGCCATGAATGCTCAGTACTCAAAAAGCTATCCAAATCACAGCCTAGAAAACTTCTTCTCAACCAACTTGTCTGCGACAGACGATGCTGTGTTCACAGGAATCCAAGCAGAGTTCGCTCGCCAAAACGACCAAATCGAGCTGATTGCTTCTGAAAACATCGTTTCCAAAGCAGTTATGCAAGCACAAGGCACTTGCCTAACCAATAAATACGCAGAAGGCTATCCAAACCGTCGTTATTACGGTGGTTGTGAGCATGTTGATACTGTCGAAGCGATTGCTATCGAACGTGCAAAGTCTCTTTTTAAGTGCGAATACGCAAACGTTCAACCTCACTCTGGTGCTCAGGCGAACGGTGCAGTAAAACTGGCGCTACTTCAACCTGGCGACACCATCATGGGCATGTCTCTTGATGCTGGTGGTCACCTTACGCACGGCGCTCGCCCTGCACTATCTGGTAAGTGGTTTAATGCCGTTCAATACGGTGTGGACAAAGAAACCCTAGAGATTAACTACGACGACGTACGTGCTCTAGCTGTTGAACACAAACCGAAAATGATCATCGCTGGTGGTAGTGCAATTCCACGCGTTATCGACTTTGCTAAATTCCGTGAAATCGCGGACGAAGTTGGCGCTATCCTAATGGTCGATATGGCACATATCGCAGGTCTGATTGCGACAGGCGCGCATCCTAGCCCACTGCCACATGCACATGTTGTCACTACCACTACGCACAAAACTCTGCGCGGCCCACGTGGTGGCATGATCCTGACGAATCACGAAGACATCATTAAGAAAATCAACTCGGCGGTATTCCCTGGCCTTCAAGCGGTCCGCTGATGCACGTGATTGCCGCTAAAGCTGTCGCGTTTGGTGAAGCACTAGGCCCTCAATTTTCAACTTATATCGATTCAGTGATCGCGAACGCAAAAGTACTTTCCGAAGTATTGCAAACTCGCGGTTGCGACATCGTGACTGGCGGCACTGACACTCATCTTATGCTGGTTGACCTCCGTCCAAAAGGACTCAAAGGCAACAAAGCTGAAGAAGCCTTAGAGCGTGCTGGTATCACATGTAACAAAAACGGCATCCCGTTCGACACAGAAAAACCTATGATTACATCTGGTATTCGTTTAGGGACGCCAGCTGGAACCACCCGTGGTTTCGGCACCGAAGAATTTAAACTCATTGGTGAGTGGATTGGTGACGTGTTAGACGGCTAGTGGAAAGCCCAGAAGGCAATCCAGAGGTCGAGAAACGCGTACGTAAAGAAGTGAAGGCGCTGTGCGCTCGCTTCCCACTCTACACTTAAAGAACAAAACATCCTTAATTTTTGGAGATAAAGCAATGGACAACACTTTGAAGTTTTCTGACAGCCACGAATGGGTACGCGACAACGGCGACGGTACTGTGACTATCGGTATTTCAGAGCACGCTCAAGAAATGCTAGGTGACGTAGTGTTCGTTGACCTACCAGAAGTAGAAGACGAAATCGAAGCAGGCGAAAGTTTCTCTCTAGTTGAGTCTGTTAAAGCAGCGTCTGACATCTACGCACCAATCACTGGTGAGATCGTTGAAATCAACGAAGAACTAGAAGACAGCCCAGAGCTTATCAACGAAGAGTCTTACGAAGGTGGCTGGATTGTTAAGGTGAAAATGTCTGATGCTTCTGAGCTAGACAACCTTAAGAGCGCTGAAGAATACCTAGCGTCTATCGAAGACGAATAAGCAATACGTACTATAAGCTGCCCGCGGTTGGGCAGCTTATTTTTTAAAGGTCTCGCAGAAGATCTTTGAGAAGGTAAGGGAACCATGACTGAATTACTCAACAGCCTAAGCACACAAAATGAATTTGTTGCTCGCCACAATGGGCCAAACAAATCTGACCAACAGAAAATGCTGGACGCGATTAACGTTCTAAACCTAGACACGCTTATCGACGAGACTGTCCCAGCGCAAATCCGCCTAGAACAACCAATGACGCTAGATGCTCCAATGAGCGAAGCGGACATGCTGGTAGAAATGAAAAAATTTGCGGATTTGAACCAAGTAAAACGCACATTCATCGGTCAGGGTTACTACAACACCTTCACACCAAATGTGATTCTGCGCAACGTACTGGAGAATCCAGGTTGGTACACGGCGTACACGCCATATCAGCCAGAGATTTCACAAGGTCGTCTTGAGTCATTGCTGAACTACCAGCAAATGGTCATGGATCTAACGGGCATGGAGATTGCGAACGCCTCTCTACTTGACGAAGCGACTGCAGCGGCAGAAGCGATGACGCTATGTAAGCGTGCAGGTAAGAGCAAAAGCAAAGTGTTCTTCGTGGCAGACGACGTGCACCCACAAACTCTAGAAGTGGTGAAAACTCGCGCTGAGTTCATCGGCTTTGAAGTTCAGGTAGGTTCTTTAGAATCTCTGCCAGAGCAAGACGTATTTGGCGCGCTAGTTCAATACCCAGGTACTACGGGTGAAGTTCGTGACCTAACTGACATCATCGCTGCAGCGCAAGCAAACAAGACTCTTGTTACTGTTGCAACTGACCTACTTGCTTCTGCACTGCTTAAGCCAGCGGGCGAGATGGGCGCGGACGTGGTTATCGGCTCTGCACAACGCTTTGGCGTACCAATGGGCTACGGCGGTCCTCACGCAGCGTTCATGGCAACCAAAGATAAGCACAAACGTACCATGCCTGGTCGTGTAATCGGTGTTTCTATCGATACTAACGGCAACCAAGCTCTACGTATGGCAATGCAAACTCGCGAACAACATATCCGCCGCGAGAAAGCGACTTCGAACATTTGTACTGCGCAAGCCCTGCTAGCTAACATGGCGGCGTTCTACGCGGTATACCATGGTGAGGAAGGTCTTAAGACTATCGCCCGCCGCACGCACCACATGACGGCAATTCTAGCGGCTGGTCTAACGAAAGCTGGCTATGAACTAGCTCACAACAGCTTCTTCGATACTATCACTGTTAATACTGGTGACAACACAGACAAGCTAGTCCAAAAAGCTTTAGCGTCTGACATCAACCTTCGTCAGCTAGAAGGTCAAATTGGTATCAGCTTCGATGAAACCACCACTATCGAAGACATCAATGCTCTATTTACTGTGTTTGAAGTGAAAGAAAGCGTTGAAGCACTATCTACAGAAATTGCTGGCAATGAGTTTGCAGCAATTCCTGAAAACTGCCGTCGTACCTCTCGCTACCTAACCCACCCTGTGTTTAACACTCACCACAGTGAAACACAGATGATGCGTTACCTAAACAGCTAGAGAACAAAGACTTCTCACTAACACACGGCATGATCCCACTTGGCAGCTGCACCATGAAGCTAAACGCAGCCGCTGAGATGATCCCAGTAACGTGGCCTGAGTTTGGTTCTATTCACCCATTCGCACCACTTGATCAAGCAGCAGGCTACACAGCCCTAGCGGATGACCTGAAGAAGAAGCTTTGTGAAATTACAGGCTACGATGAGTTCTCACTTCAACCTAACTCAGGCGCATCGGGTGAATACGCAGGTCTGATCGCAATCCAGCGATACCACGAAAGCCGTGGTGAAGGTCACCGTAACGTATGTCTGATCCCAAGCTCTGCGCACGGTACTAACCCTGCAACAGCGTCTATGGTGTCAATGAAGGTTGTTGTGGTTAAATGTGACGACAACGGCAACATCGATACTGACGACCTAGCAGCGAAGATCGAGAAGCATCGTGACAACCTATCAAGCATCATGATCACCTACCTTCTACGCACGGCGTCTACGAAGAGCATGTGAAAGAAGTGTGCGAAATGGTTCATGAAGCTGGCGGTCAGGTTTACCTCGATGGCGCAAACATGAACGCTCAGGTTGGTCTAACGAACCCAGGCTTCATTGGTTCTGACGTATCGCACCTTAACCTACACAAAACCTTCTGTATCCCACACGGTGGTGGCGGTCCAGGTATGGTCCTATCGGTGTTAAATCACACCTAGCGCCATTCCTACCAGGTCACATCGAGAACGGTGTTGAAGGCGAAGACTACGCAGTGTCTGCTGCGGATCTTGGCAGTGCTTCAATCCTACCAATCTCGTGGGCATACATCGCGATGATGGGTGAAGCAGGTCTAACGGATGCAACGAAAGTCGCTATCCTAAACGCGAACTATGTGATGGAGCGTCTACTTCCGCACTACCCTGTTCTTTACCGTGGCACCAACGGCCGCGTAGCACACGAATGTATTATCGACATTCGTCCGCTGAAAGAAGAAACAGGCATCAGCGAAGAAGACATCGCTAAGCGTCTAATGGACTACGGCTTCCACGCTCCAACCATGTCGTTCCCTGTAGCGGGTACACTTATGGTTGAGCCTACAGAATCTGAAGATCTTGAAGAGCTAGACCGTTTCTGCGAAGCAATGATCGCTATCCGCGAAGAAATGACTCAAGTAAAAGACGGCGTATGGCCACTAGACAACAACCCACTAGTGAACGCACCACACACCCAAGTTGACCTTTCAAAAGAGGAATGGGATCGCCCATACTCTCGCGAACTAGGCTGTTTCCCATCTTCTCACCAGAGAACGTGGAAGTACTGGCCAACGGTTAACCGCGTAGACAACGTTTACGGTGACCGTAATCTGATTTGTTCTTGTCCTTCGATTGAGAACTATGAAGATTAATGGAGTTGGTTAACTTCTAGAAATTGAAAAGCGAACCCTAGTGGTTCGCTTTTTTGTTTTAATGCCATCAAAACGGGAAGCACTAACGAAGTCTGTTAGCCATTTTTTATCGTCGCACTTAATTTAGGACACAGTGGTCTTCGTAAACGTAGTACGAAACGCTTTGGGCGTAAGTTGCTTGTATTTTAAGAATAACCTATTGAAGTTCGACAAATTATTAAAACCGGACAACTCAGCAACGAGTGAAACTGGTTTGTCGGTTTGTACCAGCAGTGAACAACTTTTACCCAGTCTTACTTGAGTAATGTAGTGATTAACACCTTGCCCCATATTCTTTTTAAAAAACCGCTCTAGAGTGCTTGTACTCATTCCAACCAAAGAAGCCAACTCTGTCACTGATAGCGACTGTGTGTAATTCGTGTGTATCGCTTCTAGCAACTGGTTGAGTAGTCTTTGATGGCGCTTGTCGGTGTACTGTGGACTCAATGCCTGATTAACTAATAAACATTGGTAGTCAAGGGTGCTGCTTAGCTCATCCAGAATACTCAACATAATGGTAAGCCGTTGCATCGGTGTCGCGGTATCAAGCTCTTCAAACAAACCCAACAACCGCTTTGCCACAGATTGAGAAAAATGGAGCCTCTGTGAGCTTCGAGTAATAAGGAAGAAAAAGCCTGGCACTCAGGAAACAAACGAGAGAGTTCATCTACCCATTGTTTATCAAACCACAATACGTAAACCTTCTGCTCCTTGTCGGTTTTCAAGCTTGTTCTTGATTGCCAGGTATGGGGGATGTTTGGTCCCAATAGGACTAGGTCAAAATCATTATACTCAGAGATCGTATCGCCAATGTAACGTTCACCTTTGCTATTTAGAGTTAGTGTCAGCTCATACTCAGGGTGAAAATGCCACTCGAAAGGGATCGCCTCTAAGCGTCGAATCAGAAGCTGCCATGAAGTGTCTTGGCGATGTTGAACCCTTTCATATTGAGCTTTCACAAGTAATACAAACCTATACACATTGAACCCTAGTTTGACGATTATGTATCACTACTTGCATTTTTTGTATCACTTAATTAGATAAATTGTTGTCAAAATGTGATTAAACAGACGTACTCGCGGCTGTTAAACCAATAATAATCAGCCCTACAGGGAACAATAACTATGAAAAACAAATATGGATTCGGCGATAACGCGCCCGGAAATAACAGCGTTCTAACATCAACTCCACACAACTAAAAGACATCCAAAAAAGACTGCCGTTGAAGAAGCTAACTCAAGAGCAGTTCGATTTTTGGCAGCACAATGGCTATTTAGTACTTCGTCAAATCATCTCACCAGCGGCAGTTAAACGTTCTCAGAATTTCCTATGGGAATTTCAAGAAATGGATCCAAACGATTCGAGTACTTGGTATCAAGCTCAACGCCGCGACCACGCTATGGTTGAACTCAACAACTCAGGCATGGTGGAGTGCTATAACAACCAAGTGCTGTGGGATAACCGCCAGAACCCAGATGTATACAATGCGTTTGTAGATATCTGGGATCTGGAAAACTTATGGGTCACGATTGATCGCGCCAATCTCAACCCACCAAATAAATCAGGTCGCGATTCAATGGGTTTGTGCACTGGGATGCGGATTCGTCACTCGAACCATTACCAGTAAACGTGCAAGGTGTGCTAGCGCTGTCTGATACGGATGAAGAGACCGGTGGTTTCCAATGTGTGCCGGAACTTTATCGTCAACTGGAAGAATGGCGTAAAACGCAGCCTTCTAACCGTGACCCTTACGTGCCAGATCTCACTGGGTTTGAGGTAGAGTTTATTTCAATGAAAGCAGGCGATTTGTTGATCTTTAATAGCCTACTTCCTCATGGTATTCGCCCGAATCAGTCCGATAAAGTCCGCATGGCACAATATATCTCTATGGTTCCAGCAGAGGAAGATAACCCACTCATTCGTGACTGGCGCATTCGCTCTTGGAAAGATCGTCTTCCACCGGAGGGATTTGCTTTTCCAGGCGACCCACGCAATTGGGAACAGTCAAAATACCACCAGGCGGAACTAACACCACTTGGCCAAAAGCTACTTGGCTTAAAGAGCTGGAAAGTGCCAGAGCCTAGCTAAACCCATATAAGTTGGGAAACACAAAAATAACCCCCTTAATTTCCAACATACCCCATCTGGCCGTGATCCTCACGAAAGTGGAAATCTCCTATCGCGTGTAGGTAACTGAAAATATTCGACTAGGTCATGTAAATCAGCTTCACGATGCGCTGGATGAGATCCTCTTTTTCAATGGGATGACGGGCGTTTTTGGGGATGCTCTGCCACACGAAAGAAGCAAAAACGGTTTAGACTCCTTCACTAAACCGTTTCTATTAAAGCTAAATCACTCTACTTAACGAAAACTAGGAATAATCGCCGGAATACCGGGAAGCAAGCCCACCAACGCCATTACACTACTTAGCACAATAAACATGATTCCAGGCAGTACCCAACGGCTCATTTTACTGAGTTCGCCGCTGCGCTCTTTACAGCCAACCAAGCCTAAATTGTCCAACAGCATGGTGAGAGACCAGCCAAATGCTGGGTTAACCAGCACCGAAGAAAATACAACGATCGCTGCAGATTGTGTGGTTTTCCCTTCGCGTGTCATTTCCATTCCCGCCTCTAGTAAGGGTACAAATACCCCAACAATAAGTGCCACACAAAGGACAGGTTGCCATATCGCAAGATCCATTGGGTAGCCCCAAATAGCGGCGATGATACAGAACAGTGCCGTTAGCAATGCACCTGCTGGTATCGGACGTTTAGCAATCGCTGCTGGCACGATATAAGTGCCCCATGACGAAGTAAAGTTAGTGCCGCCAAGCAAAGAACCGAACGTTTGACGAATCGAGGCCGTGGTCATGGTGTCGTCGATGTTCATGTGTACTTTTTCTGTACGCTCTGGGTAGCTAATTTTCTGGAACACTTGATGGCCTAAAAAGTCCGGTGACCACATTGCCACTGCCAAAATAGCAAACGGCAATACCACCATGAAGTGCTCAAGCGTTGGTAGTCCTAGCATCCAGCCGGTGTCTTCTCCCCACCAATACATAGGATTCATGTTGGGTAAACCTGGCTCGGTTTGAAACGAGAACGGAGCACCCATGGCAAACGCTAGCGTTCCACCTAGTAAGCAACTGAGCGGTACGGCAAGCCAGCGCTTACGAAAATGCTCCAATAAAGCGTATAGAATAATGGTGCAGAAGATCACGACAAAAGCAATGTGGCTCATGCCGATCCCCTCAGCCCAAGCGAACAGCTTTTTAACTTGGGAAGCGGTTCCAACAAAACCTAAGTAGAGCAATAGCCCGCCACACACACCTTTACTGGTGAGGTTGGCCAACATACTGCCACCTTTACTAATGGCTAACACTAATCCAAAAGCGCCAATCAATAACCCAAAAGCCATAGGGTGTCCGCCAGCAGCTACAACAATGGGAATTAAAGGGATGAGTGGACCATGTGTACCGGCGAGGTTAGCGGTTGGCAATAAAAAGCCAGAGAAAAGAATAATGAAAACAGAAGCTATGAGTAATTCATAACGCACGTTTTCCAAAACAAAGCCCTCATTGAGCTAGCGCGCCGGCAAACGTTGCAGCAATGGCGCCCACCATAACCACTTTACCGATGGTCGCCGCCATCGCAGGGATAGTGTCTTCTATCTCAAATCGATAGTCTTTAAACGGCAAGTTTGGGCGCCAACGTTTAGGCGCCATGATTTGCAATTCGTGTTCTAAATATTGCTCTCGGGAAGTAAATTCTGATCTTGGTTTATGTTGTTGTTCATAGGTGAGTTCATCCCCATTGGCTTGAGGGTTATCAGTTGTTACATGTATGGACTCTAAAGTACTGCTCATTGTGATTCCTTTCGTTCACACTCTAAGGTGTGTTGTTCCAACAAACGTTATTGGCTAACCGCACCGAGGTTTGGTGAGTCGTGTCTACCCCTTTTCTGCTACAGATACGGGGGACACTTCTATAGAAACCTCTGAAATTCAGTTGCTAGTACCTTATACCAAACCAAAAAAAACAAATAGCCTCAGACAGTTAGACATTAGTCGTAGAGTACGACGCCCCGAATGCCCTAGTTCAAGACCTTGTTACCAAACAACGCGCTACAATCAATACAACGACTAGTTAATAATGCTACGCGCGTAAAGTTCATTCACATTCAACATATTGATGTTTCAATTTGTACGCTGCGTACCTAGCGTTGAAATATAAGACAATGATTCTTATGCGGTTATTTAGCGCCAACAATCTTTAAGCTGCGCTTAAACGTTGTTTAACTTAAATACATTTATCAAATCGCACCTCAACTATAGGCTGCACGCTGGTTTTAATAGGAGGTGGAATAGTTCATTAATGTCGCTACTTTTCGATATCAAGAAGCTTGTTATTTGTACATGTTTGCTCGTTGTCATGCCCCTACCCGTCTCCGGGCTCAATCTGTCAGTAGACAGTACAGAGCGCTACTTTGGTGACTTTGAGAAGCTTAAAACTCGAGGCGTCGTACGCGTGCTCGTCGCTGCAGATGTTGGGTTTTACCATATGGAAAATGGGCGTGCTAAAGGCATCATTGCGGAGCATATAAACCACTTCGAAAAATCACTTAAAAAACACAACGCTCTACTAAGAATCAAAGTCATACCTGTAAAGCGCTCCGAACTACTGATGCGCCTAAATAGTGGCAAAGGCGACATCGCTATTGGCAATCTGACGATAACCGAAGAAAGAGAGCAACTCGTTGAATTTAGTCACCCGATCCGACGCAATATCAGAGAGTTACTAGTGACGAGCAACGACTTCCCGGAACTAGTCAACATTGAAGATTTAGCTGGTGTAAAGATTTCACTTCGCGCTCACTCGAGTTACTACGAAAGCGTGAGGAAAACCAATGAAGAACTAACTCGGCTAGAAAGGCCAACTATCAATGTCAGCGTAATTGATGAACATTTGCAAGACTTCGAACTCATTGAGCTTATTGAGAGAGGAGAAATTGACGCAACAGTAATAGACAGCCATAAGCTCAACCTCTGGACAAGCCTCTCAGACAGTATTCAAGTGCATGAGAGTATTCCCTTAAGAACAAACGCAGACATTGCATGGGCTGTTCGCAAGAATAGCCCTCAGCTACTTAGCAAAATCAACCAGTATCTTGCGACGGCAAAACAAGGTACGTTACTTGGAAACGTGATTGAAAATCGGTACCTAGAGAGTGCTCAATGGATGACGAAAGTCGATAATCCGATGGACAACAAAGAACGTGCCGAGATAGAAGAGATTTTTGCTTTCTATGGAGATAAGTATGAAATCGACTGGTTACTCTTGCTCGCTCAAGCACATCAAGAGTCGGCTCTAGACAATGATCGAGTCTCTCACCGCGGTGCGGTGGGAATTATGCAGATAATGCCGAAAACAGCGCTCGATTGGTATGTGGATATCGAAGACATATACAGTTTGGAAAATAATGTGCATGCGGGTACTAAGTACTTACGCTTTATTCATGACAGATATTTTGACAAACCTGAGATTGCCGGCAATGACAGAGTTTACTTTAGCCTTGCGGCATACAACGCAGGACCTGCAAAAATACGGCGTATGAGAGCCTTAGCGAAACAGCAAGGTTATGATCCAAATAAGTGGTTCAACAATGTCGAGATCGTTGCAAGGCAAAACATTAGTAGGGAGCCCGTGAACTACGTCTCCAACATCAGAAAGAAGTTTATCGTATATAAAAAGCTCGACCGTTTTCAGGATGCAAGAGAGAAAAGATACAATAACTCTTCACTCGACCTCGACATAACAAAGCTCTCGCCCTACTTCGCATTCTAGCCTAAGTCGGTTGGCTTTCAATTTGCTGGCGTATCCACCCAAGTAGCGTTGAGCGGAGCCATTTGATGGCTTGTGTATCTCGGTTTTGCACTGGGTAAATAAGCCAAAACTTAACTGGTTCAACGTGCCCAGGAAACGGCAGAATCTTAATCGGTAATCGACTTGCCTGCTGTTGGGCAAATCGCTTGGTACACAGACATAACGCTTCACTCTCAGAGGTCAATGACAGCATCGAAGTCAATGACGTTTGTGTGCTTAGGATACGCCGTTTTGGCGGCTGTGAATTGTAGAGCATTTCAAACAGCGAAGACTCGCCAAATTGATAGTTCAATATAATGTGAGATTCTTCAGCAAACTGCTCCGCTGAGATGCTACTGCCCACTCGAGGATGATCTTTCGCAGCAATCACCACCACTTCATCTTCAAACAACAAGTCATTACAAATATTCGGTTCCGCCAGTTGGAAAATGTCGATAATGGCATCGGCATATTTAAACTTGAGGGTCTCGTAACTATCACTGTTGCTGTAGAGGATATCTAGCCATTCAAGACGAAATCGGCTCTGATCTTGGTTGGCAAGTTCGGTACGCTTGATGTGTTCAAAGATGATTGGCTCAGGAGCTTGAACAACGATTTTTCGTCGTGAGGATTGAGACGTATCAAACAAGCAATCATTGGTAATGACATCAAATTCATGCAGTAAAGGTTTGATGCGCGCGATTAAATGATGAGCCTGTAAAGTAGGTGTAATGCCTCGGCCACGACGCATAAATAGCGATGTATTGAGTTCATTGGAGAGTTTTTTAATGGACTGGCTGACTGAAGCAGGTGTGACGTTTAATTCCTCAGCAGCACGACTTATGGAATCATGTTTGTACACTGCTGCAAACGTTCGAAAAAGGTTTAAATCAATCTTGTCACTGTATTGAGTCATAGAATCTACCGCCAGTTAAAGTAGGTAACCATCCGTGGTTACTAAGTTAACTATAGGAAAGGTAGAGATAATTTCCTACGATTCCGAAAACTCGTTCTCTAGTGCATCTAGAGTTGTTTGAGAAACCAACTGATCATCGATGTAATAGCTGATTGTGTCACCATCTTTCACACCAATCACTTTCGATTGCTGTCCGTCTGCCAATGTTACCTCCATTTCGATGGTATTTTCATCAAAGTAACGAATCGTGCCTGAGTTTGGCGTGCTCATCGTAAGTGGATCGATTGGCGCATCATGTAGACTTGAGTCTACCTTATCATTCACTTCTAGATACGTTTCCGTTTTTGTATCGAACACGTGAGGCTTGCCGTTGATCGGGTTGGTACCAGACCAAAATTCGATAGAGTTGACGACAAATAGATCCGCGACAAGAGTGAAACCGTAGACTGGCGACAATAAGAAGTTGACGCCCGCTCGCGCGTAGCGGTTATCAACCACTTTCACATTAAAACCCATCAATTTTTCTGTGACCGCATTACTACCGACACAACCACTAAGTGTAAGTGCTGAAACGAGAAGAAACGCAATTTTGGTTTTGGTGTTCATAAGAGACCCTAAGCAGTAATAGTAAAAAAACCGCTGCTAAACGTGCATAGGCTCTCGGGGGTTAAACAGGAGTCTAAACTGACCTTTAGCAGCGGAGGGGGCGCAGCCTAAATCGGTACTCTAGTCAGATAAATGTGTTTGATTTAAATAACGCTTAAATGCTACTTAACTAAATAGCTGGGTGAATTTTTACATATGAAACAAAGACTAAGAGAGTCCCTCAAACGCCCTTGTCACAGCGTGAAACAAGTTGACACAACTCTGATGTGCCGGATGATGAAATGTATCAATTGAGGTGTCGTGAGATCTAAAAAATGAATGTGTATATGCTAGCGGTCTTGTCACATACGAAACCCTAATTATGGGTATTAAAAAGCGAACCTTGTAGGGCTCGCTTAATCGCCTTCGCAATCACAATCTCTCGCAATCCTTGCCTCTAGGTTTCAGAGGCTCAAACTAGCTCGTTTTTGCTGCACTGTGTTGTTCGACCATAAAGGCAAGCATTTCATCACTTAAGCAAGATTTGCTGACGTATTGGCGCTGTTTACCCATGTGAAGGATAAGTCCCAAATCGCTTTGTTGCAGCTGGTCGATATCGCTCCATGCAATGTGTTATTGACCTTGCCACTTTTATACGTCACACCTTTGGCATCAACCTTGAGCTCAACTTTACTACCAGCACTCGAGCCAATGTTCTGACGCCACACCCACCAGCCTCTTTTGAAGTAAACGCTTAAAGCCTCGACAAAACTCAACACAATAAAGAACCAACCAAATAGCCGTTAGGCAATAACTCGAACTTTACCAACACCGAACCAAAGAGAAGAAACAGCGCGGCTTTGTAGTAGGATTTCGGGAATTCAGTTGGGGTACTGGTTTGATCATAACACTCAGCAAAAAACGCTTTGTTGAGGGTGTATTCTGCGGTGAATTCTTTGTTGTTGGACATATATGGTTTCTTTGAGGCTACTGTGAATGACTACTCGATGCTGCGACATCGCAATTTGACCATTGTATCTCTTCTATCGACGTTTCTTTAACTGTTTCAATTCATTTTTGTAAATTAATAGTACCTAGAACAAAGACAATCACGCCTTCAATTAAGCGACTTAATTG
Organism: Vibrio maritimus; assembly: GCA_000755425.1. Classification (GTDB taxonomy): domain Bacteria; phylum Pseudomonadota; class Gammaproteobacteria; order Enterobacterales; family Vibrionaceae; genus Vibrio; species Vibrio maritimus_A. The sequence continues at coordinate 83,555 of BBMT01000003.1, read as the reverse complement.
AAATACCAACACTCAAACATAGAATTTTCACCCCATTAGAGCCCATAATCCCCCACCCTAAGGGTGACTCCCTACAACCACCAAACAAAGTAAGTAGTACAACAGCAATGACAACAGAGTCTAAAGTCGTTATCGGCCTACACAACCCCAAAAGCCCAACCAATGTCGGTGCGGTAATGCGCGCTGCCGGGTGTTACGATGCGGGTGAAGTGCGTTATAACGGTACACGTTATAGCCGAGCCGTTCGATTTCAAACCGATACCCAAAATATTCACGAACGGATTGCTTTGGTAGAAAAAGAAGAGCTCACCACAGATTTGGCTGATGATGTTGAAATCGTTTGTATTGAGTTTGCTGTAGGTGCGAGCTCTCTGCCTCGCTTTGAGCACCCAGAGAAAGCCATCTATGTATTTGGCCCAGAGGATGGCTCCTTGCCACAAGAGCTCGTCGATAAAGCTCATCACGTGGTTTATGTGCCGACGAATGGCTGCATGAATCTCGCTGCGACGGTGAACGTGGTTTTGTATGACCGCCTAGCGAAAACCACGGGCACGATCGACGACCACCAACAAGTCATCGCAAATCGAGACAATAAAAACCGCTTAAAAGTGAAAACGGTTTAAGCCACTATACTCGTTATAGCTGCCCTATCCTTGTTATAGATATCTCTGCGCGGCACAGTTTGCTACACTCCGCCCACTGATAAGTGAGACCCTTAAAATGATGACTGACGAAGAAAGAATCGAGCTGCAACAAAACAATCCGCTGCACGGATTAAAACTAGAAACCATGTTGCAAGAGTTAGTGGACTTTTACGGCTGGGACATTCTCGATACCGCCATGCGATTCAACTGCTTTAATACTAAGCCTTCGATTGCGAGTAGCGTGAAATACCTTAAGAAAACGGATTGGGCGAGAGAAAAGTTAGAAAACTTTTATCTATACCGCTTTAAGCGTATGCCAAGAGCAAGCGCTGAAGAATACAATATTCCACCAAGAGCACGCACCTTCCCGCACGGCCTTGAACCAAAAGAGCCAATGGCACTGACTGTTGAATCGATTCTTAAATCACAAGCGAAAGCGGCGACAGCATTTAAGAAACGCTCAGGACGCGGACGTCCACCGCGTCGATAACGCATTGCTGAATGCTCAAACAAAAAAGCCTTACTTCACTCTTAAGTAAGGCTTTTTATGTTTGATAGAAGCGATAGATTAGAAAGCAGGCTCGCTACCCGCCACTAGCGTCATTCTACTGACTGCGCTTTTTCTTCTTTTTACCAGTACCAGCAGGTTTCGCGCGCGGCTTCATTGGCGCAAAGTACGCTTCACTTTGATCGTCTTCGACTTCAAATCCTGCGACTTGCTCTCTTTCTAGGCGAAGCTTGTTTTTCTTCTCAATCACTTTGAAGTGGTGATAGTCATCATAATCAATCAGCGATAAGCCCAAACCTACCTCACCAGCACGGCCGCTTCGGCCGATACGGTGCATATAATCAGCAGGACTGCGTGGAAGATCGAAGTTAATCACCACAGGCAGTTTTTCGATATCTAGGCCACGTGCAGCAATATCGGTTGCAATGAGCACTTGGATCTCACCCGACTTGAAGCCTTCCAACACGCGAGTGCGCGCACCTTGCCCTTTGTCTCCGTGGAAAACCTCTGCGGTAATACCGCGTTTAGATAGTTTTTGAGCCAAATGGTTACAAGCATTCTTAGCATTGACAAAAATCAGCGTTTGACGCCATTGGTGTTGCTTGATCAAATGAGCAAGTACCGCCGTCTTTTGGCCTTTGTTCACGCTGAATACTCTTTGTACCAAGGTGCTTGCTTCAGCGCTTTGCAACTGAACTTCAATCGGGTCGTTCAATAGACCTTGTGCCAGGGTGGTCACTTTTTCAGGGAAAGTGGCAGAGAACAGCAAGGTCTGCTTTTGCTCTGGCAATAACGCTAGGATCTTGTTGAGCTCTTCGGTAAACCCTAGGCTTAGCATTCTATCCGCTTCATCCAGAACCAGTGTTTTTACTTGGTCTAGTTTAATGGCATTGCTAGAGACGAGATCCAAGAGACGACCAGGCGTAGCAACAATCACATCCGCCCCACCGCGAAGAGCGAGCATTTGAGGATTAACCGATACACCACCGAACACCGCTACCGTTTTGATCTTGTCTCTTAGATGATAAGAGTAAGATTTCACATTGTAAGCCACCTGTGAGGCCAGTTCGCGCGTTGGCACTAAAATCAGATGCGACACATAGTTGCCACGACGACTCGCTGAACTCTCTTGTTGATACACCTTTTGAAGGATCGGCAACGCAAAAGCGGCAGTTTTACCAGAACCGGTATTGGCACCACCAACAATATCTCTCCCGTCAAGTACATGAGGAATAGTATGAGATTGAATTGGGGTCGGTTGGCTGTACTCTAACGCTTCTAGGCGCTCGACTAAGGTTGGAATCAAACCAAGTTCGGCAAATGTCGTTTGCTGTGTGTTATCTGTCATTACAATGAGTGGCTCAGTGCTGGGTAAAGGGCGTGTATAGTATGCTATTTGCCGCCAAGATGTTAGCAATATTCAGTTCTCAGCCTGAAACCAAAAAGCTCTCGGGAATACGAGAGCTTTATTGTGAAGGAAAACTGGCTTACAGGTGTTTGAGCGAAACCCCCTCGCGATTAAACAGGTGGATCTTCTCTGGCTCTGCTTTCAAATAAATTTTTTCTCCCTTATGGAAATCCAATATGCCAGGAAGCTTGGCCACAACGGCTTCGTCATGCCCTTCTACTTTGACATGAAGTAACGTGACTTCACCCAACGACTCGACAAACAGCACCTTACCCGACATCAATGCATCCGCAGGCTCAGCAACGAGAAAATCTTCAGGGCGAATACCAAGTTGCAGCTCGGTGCCAGCTAGAGACTCCTCGGAGCATACAGGCACTTCTATGTTAAGACCGCTTTCTGCGGTCACGAGCGATGTTTCACCCGCTTTCTCCATTCGTGCTTTGCTGATGTTCATTGCTGGAGAGCCGATGAACTGAGCAACAAAAACATTCGCTGGATCGGTATAGAGTTCTAGCGGCGTACCCACTTGCTCAATACGACCAGCTGAGAGCACAACAATTCGGTCTGCTAATGTCATCGCTTCAACCTGGTCGTGCGTCACGTAGATCATAGTAGTTTCAGTGAGCGCCTCTTTGAGGTTAGCAATTTCAATTCGGGTTTGAACACGCAGCGCCGCATCTAAGTTAGACAATGGTTCATCAAATAAGAACACCTTAGGTTGCCTAACAATGGCTCGACCAATCGCCACACGCTGCCTTTGACCACCAGAGAGCGCTTTTGGCAGACGATCCAAATAAGGTTCAAGCTGGAGCATGCGCGCCGCTTCCATCACTCGTTCGTGAATGGCGTCCTTGGACTCTTTGGCAATACGCATTGCAAACGCCATATTGTCGTACACGGTCATGTGTGGATATAGCGCATAGGTTTGGAATACCATGGCAATACCGCGCATCGCTGCAGGCAGCTCATTCACCCTAGCGCCTTCGATACAAACTTCTCCAGAAGTTATATCTTCAAGCCCTGCAATCATTCGCAATAGTGTCGATTTGCCGCAGCCCGATGGGCCAACGAACACGATAAACTCCCCTTGCTTAATATCGAGGTCAATCCCTTGCAGCACCTGAGTTTCACCGTATGATTTTTTGACGTTTGTTAAAGATAATCCTGTCATTTCACTCATCTCTTCTTAGAATCAGTCACATCGTTGAATCAGGTACTGTTTATTTAACAGAACCAGAAAGTAGCCCACGAACTAAATATCGTTGCAGCACAAAGAACACACATAACGGCACCGCGATTGAAACGAACGCCGACGCAGTCAAAATCTCCCAGTTACCACCTCGAGATCCCAACAGCTCACGCAAACGCGCCGTCAGCACCATATGTTCTTCTCCTGTTCCTAAGAAAACTGTGGCCACAAGCAAGTCATTCCACACCCATAGGAACTGGAAAATGGCGAACGACGCCAAAGCGGGAAACGACAGTGGTAGAACGATTCGCATGAAAATTTCAAAATCCGTCGCACCATCGACTTTGGCCGATTCAATGATTTCTCGAGGTAGGCTGGAGATATAATTGCGCAGCAAATAAATCGCCAACGGCAAACCAAAGCCGGTGTGCGCAAGCCATATTCCCAGGTAGGTTTTTGCCCCCACACCAAAGAAGGCACCGATATCGTTGTAGAGCCTGAGCAGTGGGATTAATGACATCTGCAATGGCACCACGAGTAGACCAACGACCAGCGCGATCAATAGATTTCGCCCCGGCATCTTCATCCACGACAAAGCGTAGGCCGCATAAGCCGCAATAAGGATCGGTATAATAGTGGCGGGTATGGTGACCGTCAGAGAATTAATAAACGAACGCCCTATCCCTTCTGCCGTTAATACCTCACGGTAGTTGTCTAAACCAAACTTTGGCGGGACAACGGCAGTGTAGAAAATGCGTTTGCCGCGTTTACCGGTAAAAGGCTCTGGCGAGGTCATCTTGTAGTGACCATCTTCGCTAACCGTCAGTTTTCCGCCTTTACGCATCTCTGCGACGTCACCTGGCAAGAACTTAGTCGGCTCTCGAGACGAAAAACCAAACGCCATGATCTCTGTCGGTGCGTCGTTTACCAATAACTGCCCCGAAAGCACATAAACATCCCCTGATTTTACTTGCGTATCCGGGTTATCCGTACGAGCCACTAGATTTTGCTCTGATGCCGTTAATGAAGTCCACCAGCCTGATAGAGCTAGCTGGTCTTTATCTCTAAAGGACGAAATAAGCAGGCCCGCTGTAGGAAGCGTCCAGAGGATAACGATTAACAATACAGATAAATGCACCAGAATCGTCAACGGTGAGCGACGAAGTCGGCTGATACTAAACTTAGCGTTTGGTGACTCTGTCGATGAAGGCGCTGCAACTTTAGTCGTCATTATCGATCCTCCATCTGTGCACTAGCTTGACGCATGTTCCAAACCATAACGGGAATCACCGCAACATGATGATTACAGCAATCGCCGCACCACGCCCAAAGTCACCGCCGCCTCTAAACATCCAGTCAAACATCATGTTTGCAAGCACCTGAGTACTCCATTGACCGTTTGTCATTGCTAGCACAATATCGAAAACCTTAAGTACTAAGATGGTGATCGTCGTCCATACTACGGCGATGGTTCCCCATATTTGCGGGATCAAAATCTTGAAGAAGATCTGCACACCATTCGCACCATCAAGAATGGCGGCTTCCACCGTCTCCTCGGGCACGCCTCGAAGCGCTGCAGCAAGAATGACCATTGCAAAACCAGTCTGAATCCAAATCAAGATCACCATTAAAAAGAAGTTGTTCCAAAAAGGAATGGTTATCCAGGCTTGTGCCGTCCCTCCAAAGGCTTCGACAATGGCATTGAGGATGCCAATCTGCTCAGAGCCTGGCGCACGATAGTCATAGACGAACTTCCAAATGATCGATGCACCAATAAAGGAGATTGCCATCGGCATGAAGACCAGACTTTTAGCTATGTTTCCCCAACTCACTCTGTCGGTAAGAGCAGCGATGACGAGACCGAAAAACGTTGATGCGGCCGGTACGACAAGCAACCACAGCAAGTTATTGAACAGAGACTCTCTAAACTCAGGATCCTTAAACAGCCAGGTGTAATTGCTTACGCCAACGAATTTATCCCCATTTCGGTCATGCAGCGATAGATACAAAGACTCAAAAACCGGGTAGATGAGGTAAAGCACTAAGAATGCCAATGCTGGGCCTAAAAACAACCACGGTCGAATCGCCGCTGCGCGCCTCAGGTTCTTGGCCATGGTTTGGTTGGAAACATGTCTGGTTGGAAAAATAAGGGTGAGCAGAAAATTACTGCCAACAAAATAGACAACGCAGCTAGCGACGCCCAACACCATGATAAATAGAGAGGAATAAAGCTGTTCCATCACTACCTCGCTCAATAAATGCCTAACAAAGGTGTGAAATGTGAACATCGATAGACGCGAGAACAACGGCGCCTATCGACATCACGTTAAAGGGCCTTATTACTTAAGTGCATCCCATGTTTTCTGGATATCGTTCGCCACATCTTCGGCTGGCTTGCCGCCGCTGTAGTCGACCATTCCTGTCCAGAATGCACCTGCACCAATCTTACCTGGCATCAAATCAGAGCCATCGAAGCGGAACGTCGTCGCGTCGAGTAAGATCTCACCTTGTTTCTTGAGCGTTTCGTTACCATAGGCATCGATGTTCACACCTTTATGTGGCGTTAAGAAACCCGATTGTGCCATCCAAATTTCGTGAGCTATTGGAGACTGTAAGAAAGACATAAACGCTCTCGCTGCTTTTGAGTCTTTGGTGATACTCCACATGGTGCCCGCACCCAATACCGGTTTACCTAAATCTTTTGATTCATAAGCAGGGAAATAGAAGAAGTCGACATCGGCTCCCAGCTCGGTGCCTTCAGGGAAGAAGCTCGGAATGAATGATGCTTGACGATGCAGATAACACTTAGCAGGTGAAGTAAACAGACCTTTTGGCGAGTCACGGAAATCCGTTGCTGCAACAGCGCGTGCACCACCATCAACAAACTTATCGTTGCGTGCAAACCAACCGAATTCTTCAATCGCGCCAACGACTTTCGGATCATTGAATTTAAGCTCGTTTGTCGTCCACTTGTCATAATCAGATGGCGATTGAGTACGAAGCATCATATCTTCTACCCAGTCCGTTGCCGGCCAACCCGTTGCACCGCCCGAGCCTAGACCGATACACCAAGGTGTCTCGCCATCTTCCACGATTTGCTCGGTCAACGCTTTCAGCTCTTCCATCGTTTGTGGCACTTCGTAGCCCACATCTTCAAAGTTCTCAGGTACGTACCAAACCAACGACTTCAGGTCGACCTTATAGAAAAATCCGTACAGATGGTCTTTACCATCTTTTCCTGCAAATGTGCCTAGATCGACCCAGGATGAACCCGCAGCGTAATTATCATTTATCCATTCACCCATTGTTGGATCCAATGGGGTAAGAAAACCTTTTGACGCCAAATCGGCGGCCAAGCCAGGTTGTGGGAAGATAGCGATATTTGGGGCGCTCCCCGCTTGAACATCAATGGCAATTTGTTGCTCAAAAGAATCTGAACCAGAGTAGTTCACCTTGGCACCGGTTGCAGCTTCAAAGTAAGCGATAACGCTCTCAACAAGCTCTTTATCTTCAGTCAGCCAAGGACCAAAGATGGTGACAGTTTCACCTTTTAGATCCATGTTTTTGAGCGCTTCATAGCTTTGCCAGTTGAAACGGGCATCTTCGCCTGGTGCGAATTTTAGATCAGCGGCAAAAACAGCAGAGGTAGAAATGGTTACAGCGATGGCACTAGCAAGTAGGGAGGTTTTCATCAGCAAGACTCCATGTATTTAGATACTTTTATTTGTCTTTTAGGTCATTGGCTTTTCTGATTACTGCACATACAACTAAACAACTTAATCGGTTAAGCCAGTATTAACTACCTTAAAACCTTATTGACATTTCGACCAGTTTCTAACCAGTTCTTGTGTCATCGATCATGTTTTATGCAGCAACACTTTCAATAAGATGACGAAGATCAAACTATTTAGTTTGTCCAAAAACTCGCACTTCCAATCCTTCTTAATCGTTTTAGAATTAGTAGAAATCGTTCGTCATTATTGACCAATAGCTATTAGGGATTGCTATGCAGCGCAAGAAGCCCACTCTCAAAACGGTAGCAGCACATCTGGGTGTATCAACGGCGACTGTCTCAAATGCCTTCAATCGCCCCAGCCAACTCTCTACGGGGCTAAGAGAAAACATTCTGCAAGAGTGTGAAAAGCTTGGCTACACAGGACCAAGCAGCACAGCACGTAGCTTACGCACGGGAAAAACGGGTGTGATTGGCGTACTGCTGGCGGACAATTTGGCGTACAACTTTACTGATCCTGTGGCGACCGAGTTTTTAGCCGGCGTATCAAAAGCGTTGGATGAAGCGCATGTGAATATGTTGTTGCTCCCTCCGAGCAAAGAGAACTACCAAAACACTCAAGTTGAGACGATTCCCGATAGCTTTATCGTCTATGGCAAGCCCGTTGATGCCAGCATTGTTGATCTGATATTGAGACAACATAAGCCTGTCGTCGCAGTCGATTTTTCAATACCGGATATTCCATCTATCAATATCGATAACCACAAAGCGAGCTACGATATAGCCAAACACGCTATTCACGGCCCGAGCGACAATGTGCTGATTTTGGGGCTCAGGCTAGAACCGTCGACATCCCTTTCACTGGCCAACCTTGATAACCTTTATTCCAGTGAAGAATCGGTTTCACGCTGCCGCTTCGAAGGCTACAAGCAAGCGTTAGAAGAAAACCAAATTGCACTGTCGAATGAGAACATTTGGCAAATTCACGATCTGGAAGAAACCAGTCTAAAAACCATGCTACGAGGCACACTAACGGCGCCCAAAAAAGTCGATGTTCTGCTTTGCATGAGTGACAAAATCGCCCTCGCCGCGCTCGCGGTATCACAAGAGCTCGACCTATCGATTCGAATTGTTGGCTTCGACGGCATTCCACAAGCCGCCGAGTCCGGACTAACAACCGTTCAACAACCTATTGCAAAAAAAGGCCAAATCGCTGCGCAGATGGCGCTTGGCCAACTACCCTACGAATCTATTCAGCTGGATACGGAGCTTATCATTCGCAGCAGCAGTTAGAACTTACCTCACTTGCTAAGGAGAACACTTCCATGAGTACGGAACAACTGGAGCAACGTTGGTGGCATGACGCCGTGGTTTATCAAATTTATCCGAGAAGTTTCAATGACGCCAATGGTGACGGTATCGGAGATATTCCTGGAATTATTGAAAAGCTAGATTATATCCAAGGACTAGGCGCCAATGTGATTTGGCTGAGTCCTGTTTACAAGTCGCCCATGGATGACAACGGCTACGACATCTCTGGTTATCGAGAGATCGCCCCAGAGTTTGGCACCATGGCCGATATGGAAGCGCTTTTAAAAGAGGCTGATAGACGAGGCATAAAGATCGTCATGGATTTAGTGGTCAATCACACCTCAGATGAACATCCTTGGTTCATTGAATCCAAAAGCAGCAAAGATAATCCAAAACGCGATTGGTACATCTGGAAAGATCCTAAAGAGGATGGCAGTGAGCCCAACAATTGGGAATCCTTCTTCAAGCCCAAAGCATGGACTCTAGATGAAGCAACAGGTCAATATTACCTGCACCTATTTAGTAACAAACAACCAGACTTAAACTGGGCAAACCCGGAAGTCAGAGAGGCTATCTACGACATGATGCACTTCTGGCTTAAAAAAGGCCTGGGTGGTTTTCGAATGGATGTCATCAACATGATAGGCAAGCCGTCGGATTTCCCAGACGCCACTATTTTTGATTCTGGTGTTGCCGGTTGGGAACATTGGTCAAACAACCTATTGGCTCACCAATACCTTAGAGAAATGCATGAAAAGGTACTGAAGCACTACGACGTACTTACCGTTGGCGAAACACCATTCACCACCACACTCGATGGCCGCTACTACTCACATCCAGCTCGTAATGAAATCAGCATGATCTTTCAGTTCGAACACGTCAGTATTGACCGTGAAGAGCACAACGCTGTGAAGAAAGACTTTGATTTGGTTCAGTACAAAGAGATCATGTCTCGCTGGCAAGAAGACTTGTATCAGAAGGGCTGGAATAGCCTCTACTGGAGCAACCACGACCAGCCTAGAACTGTATCTCGCTATGGTTCAGACTCACCTGAATATCGAGTGATCAGCGCAAAGATGCTCGGTACTGTTCTACATATGATGAGTGGTACTCCGTATATCTATCAAGGTGAAGAAATCGGGATGACCAACAAACACTTCAACAACATTGAAGAGTTTAACGACTTAATGGCGAAGTTCCATTACCAAAAAATGCAGCAGCGCGGTATATCCAATGAGGATGCCATTTCCTTTCTGAACGATTTCTCTCGTGACCATGCTCGAGTGCCCGTTCAATGGGATAACAGCGAACATGCAGGTTTCACAACCGGTACACCTTGGCTGCCAGTGAACGAGAACTACGTCGATATCAATGCAGAGCAAGCGGTAAACGATGATTCTTCGATCTATCACCATTACCGCCAGCTGATCGGCCTGCGTAAGAGCGACGAGTTTGGCAAAGTGATTGTGTACGGCGACCACACTTTACTCGACCCTCAAGATGGTGAAGTGTACGCCTACATTCGCTCAATCGATGGCAAATCTCTACTCACGATCGCGAACTTCACCCCTCAACCTGTTCAGCGAACTTACCCGTACAGTGTAAAGCAAATGGTTATCAACAATTATCCTGATTCATTAAGCTCAATGCACAATATAGAGCTCAAACCATATCAAGCGCTTGTTGTTGAGATTTAATCTATATACATCAGATAGTTATTAAGCGAACCATTTTTGGTTCGCTTTTTTCATCGGCGCGAGCTCACCTTTTTTAGTCATAGATTACGCCGATACCACACCGATATGTATTCCCCATCATAATACCCAGCAAAAATTTACCCTCCAATAGCCATATTAAACACCGTACTCTCAATAGATTTGTAACTAATTTCATACACTTTCCTCTGTTAATCACAAAAGAGGAAATAACATGTCTGATTTTTATATCATTGATACACAGCACGCGCACTTACCGTCCATCGTCGATAATAAGGAGGCTCTATTACGTGAAGTCCACAATTATATTGAGACGACTGGTGAGAGAGAAATATTTGAGATTATTATCAATAAAAGAAGCGAGCAACTTGTTAATTCTGAGCTATCTTCTTGTTCTAGCGGGAATTTAGATAGCCAGTATCAATCTGAAAGCATGGCAATATTGATAACAAGCACTGAGCTATTTGGTGTGCCAAACTTCTATCGTTATATTGAGCAGCAGTCTCAGTCACTGTTTGGAGGGTTACTGCCTTTTTGGGCTGAGTATCAACGCTTCATACTCATGCTAGACGCTCAACCGGTTGAGAAAACAGCACTTGATGAAGAAGTGAACATCTTAGCCAAGGTTGAGTTAGATAACGGATTTCACGCTGAACTCGTGCAGAACATCGAGGTAGATTGCAGGAAATTTCTGACGCATTTCTCCGTTCAACCTCTGAGGCTCTCCAACGCTAATGCTCTGATGAATTTGGAAACCTTCGTGAAGCAGCAGCACTGGTATGAAATGCTAAGTGAGCTGGATTTATCTGCTCAAGGTGAGCATTTTATCCTTTACCAATGCGACGAGCACGGCAGAAAGACCCTACTCTCATCTGCGAAGATCCAACGCTGGAACAAAAAAGACGATTGGCTAGCGTTTGCACCATTTTTCCAATCGGACAATTGGAAGGTCTCATTGAGCGATAGAAACATCAGAACATTGGAGAGTTCTGGAATGTTTGATGGCTCGTTATCAAACCGCCTCGAGCTGTCAACACCGCTACAGCTCGATCAATCATTTTCACAAAGCCTAGCGCTTGGTCATGACTGCTGTGAGCTGATTAGGATGGCCGTCAGTGGCTCTACAAGTCGCTTGAATACGATTTTATATCTATCTATCAAACACATCGCTCTGTTCATGAAACAGGTAGGCATGAAGGGTGTATACGTCATTACGGAGCAACCTGCCCTGTTGTACTTCTTTCAATCCGTCAACTTATATAGTGATGACCCAGATTGTTACGTGCCCATGACGTATCAGCAAATAACCCCGACAAAACCATATACTTATAAAGGATTAATTTTGAGCGATCCAATGGTTAAAGCTATTGGAGAATGCAATTATAAGCAGTACTATAAGCAAGTGTTGTCAGCAAGGAAGAAGAGCACGACTCATTTTGCATCATGCCTGAAATTCTAAAATTAGCTTGCTCTGATACACCAGGACTTATCATGTTTTTGATCGGTACTGGTGTATTGGTCTGGGCGATTTACATGTCATACAAGATGGTGAAGAACCAGTTTAAGGTAGATCAATCGGTCTACCTTCCTTACTGTCTTTATGCATTTTTCATCGCATGTTGGATTTATACCAATGCTTATTTCCAATCAGATTTAATCACTTATTATGATCCTGATATCGCCCTAGCAATGGCTATAGGGGCAAATATTTTTTGTGCTCTTGCTATTTTGTCTGCATATTGGTTTTCTTGTAAGCTTATCTCCAAAGCTAAAAATAAAAATATCTCTAGATTACAATCTATTATATTAATAGGATTATCAGTTCATTCTCTGGTCGTCAACTTAGTTCCTGATATGACGGTCATCGATGTTGAAGTGTATTCATCTGGTAAATTTTTAATTCTCTTTGGTGAATACAACAAAATATTTTTCCTCACCGCTCCGTTTATCATTGCACTTACATTTCTAAACTTTGTTCGCGCATGGAAAAGTGATCTCAGGCTTACACAGCTCAAGTCTGGCTATATGATGGCTGGTGTGATTGTCTTTATGGCGTCCACCTTGGTTGTGATGATCGTCATTCCATACTTCTTAAATGACTTTTCTCTAGTATGGGTTGCGCCCACGCTATCTGTGCTTGAGCTAATGATAATCGGCTATGCTCTGCTATTTAACCGCTTTTACAGCGGGCGGTATATTACCTTGGTTGGCATCAGTTCACTGGCCAACATCGCACTGTTTATCATACCCGCCGTGTTTCTCGCTTCCACTAGCAGCTATCAAACATCACTTTGCTTGGGTGGGTTGTTTTTACTGGCCTTTTCTATCAAAAATCTCTCAAAAAAGTCTATTGGTTCTTTAATAGGCTGTTGTATGGAAGCGCTGGTAACAGTATTGATCAAATCTGCAGTCTTGAATCAGAGTTTCGATTTTCATGTACGGAAGCAATAGATCGGCTCAATCATACACTGGGGGTCTCAAACGGTTATGTACGCCAAACCATCGCCGAGAAGGACGCTCAGGTGTTGGAGTTTCTGCAAAATGGCGAGCGTATTCTAGTAAAGGATGAGCTGATTTATATCCTCAATCATCATATTGACGCGAAAGAGAGCATGGTCGATATCATCGACTATATGGTCGCCAACAAAGTGTCACTTATCGTGCCCATTTTTGATAATAGAAAGCGAATATCCCACTTATATCTTGCCAACCAATCAGAGCAGCATCCACTAATCACAGCCGATCAAGTGGTTGGGCTGCGCTTATTGTTTAAAGAGGCCAGCCGCTGGATCATTGCAGAAGATAAAGTACGAAAAAGCCAAATTCTGGCAGGCTCTATCGCCCACGAAATACGTAATCCTTTTAGTAAACTCAAATATCAGTTCGAGCAAATTGACACCAAAGTCCTGGGTAATGATCCCACAGATTTAGGCAGCCACAATTCAGAAGAAATCAAACAGTTGCACCAAGCGTTGCACGAAAGTAAACGTGCTGTTCAATCTGGTACCCGATTTATCGATGCGATGTTGTCGGAACTAAGAGGCGAATCGCTAAAAACCGATCGTTTCTCATCCAACTCTGCTGGAGAGTTAACGTTGGCAGCTATTAATGACTTCAGCTTTAACAAGCCTGAGGATCGTCAACGAGTCAATGTCAATATTGAAGACTTCGCATTCTGGGGGGACGATACCCTATTCAGCTTTGTGATTTACAACCTACTTAAAAACGCGACTTACTACTTTGACCAATACCCAAACAGTAAAATAGACATCGGTTTTCAGCGACAAGAAAACACCAATACGTTGACGTTTACCGACTTTGGCCCAGGTATTGCGGAGACTCACTTAGATCAAATTTTCGATGACCTGTTTACGCAGGGCAAAGGGACTGGCACCGGACTGGGACTTTCGTATTGTAAACGAGTGATGGCAGCATTTGGTGGTGACATCCAATGTCGGTCGCAACTCGGCAAATACACAACGTTTGCGCTCACTTTTCCTGTCATCGATGAATCCGCATACGAAGCCAGACTGCACAGTCAATTGAAACCCATTCTAACAAACAAGAAAGCGCTAGTGATCGCCCCACACGCTTCACAGGCTTGGCTAAGACGATGCCTAGATAATGAGTTTGCGCTTTCAGTCCACTATGCCACTGTCCAGCAACAAGCGATGGACTACTTAACGGATACTGATGTCGATTTTGTGCTGGTTGCCGACCTAGAGCCTTCCTCGGCGAGTGAAATAGCAAATGCTATCCATGACGCCAATCAGCAAAGCGCTATCCCAACACTTTTCTGCACCACACGTACGGAAGAAGAGTTGAGCTATGTTGATGCATTTCAAGCAACGTTGCTTACATTCAGTAAGTACAGCTTTTGGAGTACGCTTGTTAAAGCCGAACAAGCAGGCGCATTGAAGAGAAAAGACTCCCTCATAGGTAAGAAAGTGTTGGTTGTCGATGACACCCACGTCAATCGCCTTCTGGTGCAAAGCTACCTGGTGACAGAGGGTGTAAAAGTTGAGCAAGCGGCGTCCGGCATTGAAGCTATCGAAAAGGCAAAACAGACAAAGTTCGACCTCATTTTCATGGATATACGCATGCCCAATATGAATGGCTTTGAAGCGTGTAAAGAGATTCGAAAGTTCACTGCGTCGACACCCATTGTGTCACTATCTGGCGAATGCGGTTCAGATGCTCGCCAGTCTATTGCGATGCTTATGGATGACTATATACATAAACCCGCGGATAAAGCTAAACTCGTAGACATGCTGCAAAAGTGGTGCAATGGCAACAGCACCACGTCGAATAAGGTAAAGCAGCTAGAAGCGTAATTTGGCAGGTGCCGTTATCGCTCTAACCTCACTTAACCTACTTGCTTCCAATTCGATAGCAGCGCGATGTGCCGCGGTTCAATACCGCAACAACCACCAATAATAGTCGCGCCTAATTCATGCCAATGTTTGGCAAAATCAAGATACTCTTCTGGAGAAAAGTGACGAACGGTTTGAATCGCTTCGTTGGCTTGATGTCCTGATTTAATCGGCGTAAAGCTGTTGGCAAACACACCAATTTCCAAGCTCTTGTGCTCACGCTTGGTAACGCTATTCACGACTTCAATCGCCTGGGCAATCACTTCTGGATAGAGCAGTTGAAGAATAGCCCTTTCCCACCAGCCTCTACTAATAGCTCGACGGCCTCTTCCACTGTCTCTCCTGAGCGAAGCAGTGCTGGCTGTTCCAACTCATCCTGTAAGGTAAAGCAAAGGTAGGCGCTTTTCTGAGTTGTATTAAACAGCTCTAGATACATTTTAGCTTCAGCAATGCTGGCCACCGTTTCTGCTAGCCACAAATCGACGTACTCATCTTGCGCTTGCATCAGCTCTGTGGTGATCGCTTTCGCTTGCTCATATTGAAACAGCTCTGGTCGATAGGAGCCAAATACTGGCGGCAGCGACCCTGCGACACGCACGTTATGCGCCGATTCAGACGATGCCTCACGAGCAAGTTTCGCGGCTTTATTGGCGAGCGTGACACCTTGCTGCGCGTATCCTTCATCGCCAAGATGAAATGGCACGCACGCGTAGCTATTCACGGTAATGATCTCGGAGCCCGCATCGATAAAAGCGTGATGCGCCTGTTTAACCAATTGCGGTGATTCAATCAGCGCTTGAGCACTCCACAAAGGCTGGGAAAACGGCGCACCGATGCGCTCTAGCTCTCGCCCCATACCACCATCTAAAATAGTTACTGCTTTCATATCTACCTACTGCTTTTAAAAGCGCGACTAAGAGACGCTATTAAACCACAAACGAGCCAAACATAAATGGGGATTGCACATAGATAGTTTCATCCGCTTATTTCAGGCTCCTCGACATACAAAAAGTGCATCAAGGCTTTCACCTGATGCACTTTGGTTAGGACTCTAACTTATTGATCTAATTAAGAGCAGACTATGCTACAAATGCAGTCGCAACGTAATTTGCTCAATTTCATCTCGCCATTGCTGCTGTAACGCTGGTTTCTGATGTTTTGGCTTACGTTGTACATCGGCCTCTAACAAGCTTTCGAGTTCAAATAGTTTATCCAGTAACCCATCTTCATCGATGATTTCTGATGCTGCACAAAGAGTAGTAGAATCTTCTGAACTCAACTGAGTTGGGTTGTCACTAACACTCTCTGTTTCACCGCTGTCAATCTCGTCATACAACCTCTGCAAGTCATGCCACTGTGTCAGCGTCCCATCTTTGATCAACCAATAGCGATTACAGCTTTTTCAATCAGTTCCCTATCATGGGTCACCAAAAGTACTGCGCCATCGAATGTTTCAAGCGTTGAAGCCAACTCCTCTTTGCCATCTAAGTCCAAGTGGTTAGTCGGCTCATCAAGCATTAGGAGGTGGTAATTGGCCAACGATAACCCCAGCATCAAGAGTCGGAGCGCTCCCCTCCACTGAGCTCGTTAACACGCTGAGAATGACGGCTGTATTCAAAGCCCGCACTAATCAGAGCCATTTTTCGCCGCTCTTCATTCTCATCGGTAAACACATCGAGTGCGTCGATTAAGGTCTCGTTGTCACTAAGCTGTTTAAGGCTCTGATCATAAAAGCCTAATCGGCAGCGCGCGTGAAACTGAACATTGTCAGAAAGACTCATCGCTTGCGAGTATGTTTCCCAAAGCATCTTGAGCATCGACGATTTACCGCTACCGTTACTGCCAATAATGGCAATACGATCGCCACTTTTGACACTTTGCTCGCCCACGGAAAACAAAGTCTGTGCGTCATTCGCCGGTCTCACCGCCAAATTTGAGAGACCAAGTAAGCGATTCGCCTTCATCGCTTCTCCATCAAGCGTTAACGTCCAAGGCGTTCCTTCTGTGAGTTCCGTTTGCGCATCTTTGAGCTTTTCAGCTCGCTTTTCCATATGTTTGGCTTTTCTAGCGAGATCTTCATTGTCGTAAACCCGCCCCCAAACTGACAGTCGCTTAGCACTTTTCTCGATCCGATCGATTTCCTTTTGCTCTGCCAGGTTTCGCAGCTTTGCCGTTTCATCGGCGGCTGCGAGTTCCACTAGCGCAGCGGAACACGGTAGTTGAAAATAATGTAGAGATTTGTCTCTTAAAATCCAGGTGCAGTTTGTCACCTGATCCAGCAGGCGCTTGTCGTGAGAGACAAGAACAAAACTGCCCTTCCAGTTAATTAAGAACCGCTCAAGCCAAAGCAGTGTTGGCAAATCCAAGTGGTTACTCGGCTCATCAAGAAGCAACAAGTCTGGATTATTAATGAGTGCTCTTGCTAGCAGCAAACGAGTATGTTGGCCACCGCTCAATGTGCCCGCCGTTAACATCCATTGCGCCGCCGTAAACCCCATATCGGACAAAATAAGCTCCGCGCGCCACTGCTCTTGCTGGCGCTCATCCTCCGGTAACTTGGCAACGACAGCATCAAGCATGGTGACATGCTCGAGTTCATTTGGGAGATGCTGCTCGACCTGTTCCATGAGGCAATGATTCGCTAGCGTAATTTCCCCTGAACGCGGTTCTTTGTTCCCACAAAGCAGTTGAAGTAAGGTACTTTTTCCGCAACCGTTGTGGCCGACAAGGCCGATACGATCACCTTGCTTTAAGGTAAAAGAGATGGCTTCAAACAGCGGTGTTGAAGATGTATGAAAATGAATGGATTGTGCAGATAGTAATGTATTCATGGCTTACTCAAGTTTTTCAAGGCGCAAAACGCCTATTGTCAAAGTGGGCTGACAATAACTTTGTAAGCTAGAGAGAAGAGATTCTCGTTAGTCTGTATAAATTGCGTCTTCGCTCAAGCTCAGTTATCGCAGCACGATACTGGTAAAACTTGAGCGAGCTTGAAAAGCAAAAACGTATGCAAAATATAATGCACACTGGTTCATGGGTTACCTCCTTATCTTTTCCGTTGAATTTAGGTTGTCTATTTTATCAACTAAAGCAACGAAGTCTAGCGGATTATCTGACACGTTTTATAGATTAAATTGGGCAATTAACTGATTTTAAAGGCAGAAACTTTAATCCTCACCCAAAACAGGCTATACCTATACCCATATCGTATTCAGATACCAACTTCACAGCGGAAGACTTAATGACAGTCAAAGAAATACTTCAGATTAAAAACGTTCGCTACTTTTTAATGTTTCGTAGCAGCTATTTTGCACGCTTCTACTACCCCGTTTTTACTCTTCTCTATCTGGACTACGGCCTAACCCTCTCGCAATTTGCCATGCTGAATGTGGTTTGGGCAGCGACCATTGTTATTTCTGAAGTACCTTCCGGTGCATTCGCAGATACGTTAGGTCGCAAAAAACTCGTGGTGCTGTCATCAATCGTCATGTTTGTAGAGATCGCCATGATTGCCTTTGTTCCCACTGGGAACGCAAACTTAGTCTTCGCGGTCTTTTTGGTCAATCGGGTGTTGAGTGGATTGGCGATGTCGCTAGCCAGCGGCGCCGATGAAGCGCTTGCCTACGACACACTAAAAGAACAGGGCAAGGAAGAAATATGGCCGCAGGTTCTGCAAATACAACTGCGCATCGCATCCAGTGTTGGCATCGTTGTTACCTTAGTTGGCGCGGCCATGTACGATGTCAACGTGATGGGTAATATCGCCGAATGGTTTGGTCTAGCTAAACCAGAAAGCACCCAAGACATCATGCGTATACCAGTCTACGCGACCTTACTCGTGGCGCTCGTTGCCATCTATGCCGCCACCAGCATGCAGGAAGAACGTAAAGTCGCACCACATGCCGATGGAAAAGTAGCTTCGACGAAAGCGAGCTTAAGGCTCACTATGGATACGGCTAAGTGGGTAATCGCGACGCCTTACGTAATGTTCATCTTGCTTTATTACAGTTTGTTCGAGCACACCTCACGCATGTTTTTGACAATGAACAGTCAGTACTACCGCGCCATTGAGATCCCGATCATCTATATCGGTTTTATTGGCGCTGGTGTGAGTGTATTCCAAATCTTGTTGGCAGGACAAAGCCGCAGACTGGCCGAGCGGATGGAACCTAAGTCCTTCATTGTATTAATGGGGCTTGCTGCCATGGCAACCTATTTCTGGATCAGTCGTGGCTGGCCGATTTATGGTGTCATTCCCGCTCTGTTATTGGTGTTCATTACCATGACAGTGAATATCTTTATTAGCTATCACCTCAACAGAAAGACCGAGTCACACAACAGAGCCACCGTACTCAGTTTCAAAGGCTTAATGTTCAACCTCGGATACGGCATGATTGGTGTCCTCTATGCGTACTACTACAAGATGGTTTCTCAGCGTTATAGCGAACAAGAAATAGCACAACATCTAGACTTTTTAGCGTCTCTGTCGTCGTTTTTCTATTACTTCGCCGCGTTGTTTATCGGGCTCAGCACGTTCTTTTACTTCAGCAACAAAAAGCGTCCTGTGTTCGAGCAATCATAAATGAGGTGTTTATGCAGTCTTTGTCTCTCAATCAAGCTCAAAAATTAGCGTTGCTGTCACAAGGTCTTCCTTCTCAGCCAATTTCTGGAACGGCTTATCAGCAGTCAGTGCAAGCAATGAGAGGCTTAGGGTATGTGCAGATTGATACCATTTCTGTGGTTCAGCGAGCTCATCACCATACACTTTGGAGTCGAAACCACCGCTACTCACCCGATCACCTTGAACGCATGGTGCGAGATAAAGTGGCTTACGAGTATTGGTCGCACGCGGCTTCATACCTCGATATGCAAAACTATCGCTTCTCTTTACCTCAAAAACACGCGCTCAAGTCAGGTCAGCAAGACCATTGGTTCAAGAATAACCCCAAACTGATGGCAGAAGTGCTGAGTAAAATCACCATTGATGGCCCTTTGATGGCTAAAGACTTTGCTCAAAATGCGGTTAACGCTAACACCGTAAAGAAGCAAGGATGGGAAAGTAAGCCCACAAAGCAAGCTCTGGAAACGCTGTACATGCAAGGTGATTTGATGATTACCGAACGTCGAAAGTTTCACAAAGTGTATGACTTGACCGAGAGAGTCCTCACAAATAGCGTCGATACCCGGATGCCAACCGCTGATGAACATGCTCAGTTTTTAGTGCTAAACACACTTAAAACCCATGGCATCGCCACGATATTGGAGATGAGTTACTTACGAAAAGGAACAAAACCTATAGTAAAAAAAGCGCTGCTAGAGCTAGAAGAAATGGGCAAAATCGAGCAAGTGACCGTCAACGGTGAAGCCTATTTTGTGCTTCCCGAATCCCTTAAATTGCTAGACAAACGAATAAACCGTCGTCAAGCGAAGCTGCTTTCACCCTTCGATAGTTTCATCATCCAGCGCGACAGGTTGCGTAATATTTTTAACTTCGATTATCTACTCGAGTGTTACGTTCCAGCAGCCAAAAGACAATACGGCTATTTTGTACTGCCGATTCTATGGGACGGTCGATTAGTCGCTCGAGTGGATTGCAAAGCTCATCGAAATCGTGCTCACCTTCAAGTGTCCAAACTCTATATCGAGCCACATTTGCAGCGACATGAAGAGTTCAAACATGCCCTAGAAAAAGAGCTAACTTCCTTTGCCTCATTCAATCACTGCGATAGCTACAATATCGAGAAGACGATCATAACTTAGGATCTGTAGCTCGTTACACATCCTTATCCTTAGGGAACGTCGAGTGCGGCACGTTTACGACTTTGGTGCATCTTCACCTTGGCAATTACTGCTGACCAACTGAGATTGTTCAGTTTTGATGCGCTTTACCATTCGCTCGTCTCGTGCTTCTATCTCTGCCAGATTCAGTTGTGAAATATCGGCGACTGCCTCATGCTTCATTGCCGTCATATCATGATGCAAATCCTCGCTCCATTCTTGCTTATTAAGTGTGTTAGCGGCGACAAAAGCCGAAGACATAGTAGCGATAACACAAAGAATAGATACGAGTAAGCTTTTCATAATATGCCCCTTTGGGATTGGTTATTGGTCAATGTGCAGACTACCTTACTTGCCCATTCCCCCTGTTGCACATGTAGTGCCAACTTTTAGACACTTAAAAATCAACAACTTAAAGAATTGAGAATTGTGACTCCGTCTCTTACTTGGCGAATTTGACACAGCAAATGTGAAATTCGCCACCTACTGTTCAGATATTTTGTGACCGAACCTTAGATTATCGCTGACCTACGAGATAGGCATGAAAATACCGCCTACAATAGACATCAACCAGCTTCTGAGTGAGCAGTTAAAACTTATGGAACCACCCATCACCCTTGCATCATCACACGAGCTTTCATCAATTGGGGCTTATCACCTAAAGCGATTTTGGTCATCAACGTTCGCACAGCGACACCAACAAACCCAGCTTTTTCCTCAAGATGTACACCTTGACCGATTAATCCTAGATGCTCTTGGTGTTGGGCTGAATCAAGCTTATCAGTTTCTATACACTAAGAAGCCTTCACTCGATGAATTTGAAAATTGGGTTATCGCAACGTCTGGTAAACCAAGCAAAACTCGCATTGAGCGACTCAACGCCGATATTACAGGCACACAGTACAGCCAAGAGACCCATGATTGGCTGATGGCGATTGAAAAGGCTCCACCTGTCTTGTCACAGCAAGATCTCGCTTTTTGGCAGAGAAATGGCTATGTGATTGTCAGAAACGCGGCAGATTTGAATGCCTGCCAAAAAGCTGAGAAGGTGATCTATAAAGCAGTTGGCGCAAAATATGATGACCGCAATTCTTGGTATCGAAAAACAGTGCCCGGGATCATGGTAGAACTGATACAAAACGGAGCATTAGAAGCCAATCGCCGTTCCTTACGAATTCATAAAGCTTTTTCTCAACTTTGGGATACACCCGCTCTTTGGGTGACAGCAGATCGATGCGGATTCCATGCACCTCAGCGAGAAAGTCACCCATTTCCAGGTCCAGACCTCCACTGGGATGTCGATTTTGATAGGCCACTTGATTTCGCGACACAGGGAATACTCTACCTCACCGATACCCCGCCAGAACAAGGTGCCCTCACCCTAGTTCCGGGGTTTCATCACAAACTGTCTCAGTGGTTACAAAGCTTGCCCACTGGCGCCGATCCTAACCATCAAGACCTACATGCCCTAGGCTCGGTTCCAATTGGTGCCAATGCAGGGGATATGATTATCTGGCACCATCACCTCCCTCACGGTAGCCGTCCCAATTTAGGAATGCGGCCAAGAATCGTTCAATACATCAATATGTACCCAGGACGTAGGCATATCTCTTGATTTAAGGGTTACCCCTTAACTTTCTCAGAGACGCCAAAAAATTGCTCTGGTGCTTTCTCTTTGCCATTTTCAATCACAAACTCGAGTTCATCAGCAAGTGGCGATTTAAGTGCGCGTAGCTTAGCGAGATCGTCATTGGCAAGTGACACATTCCCCATTTGAACATGGAGTACACCTCGGTACATGTACGGCTCTGGTAGCGACGGCTCGATAGAAATCGCTTTGTTGTAATGAAATAGCGCGGTGTTGTAATGATCAGCGCCCTGTTTACGTAAGGTGTAAGCGAGATTGTTGTGCGCTTGCGCCCAGTTTTATCTCGTTTTAGAGCCGCTCGAAACTTTTTCTCAGCATCGAGAAATTGTTTGTCCATCATAAGCACGACACCTTGGTTGTAGGTGCGCTCGGCTTTATTCAATGAGTTATAGCTAGAACTGGAACCTGCCGACCAAGCTCCAAACGAGGGTAACGCTAAGAGAAATAGTAAAATTAGCAGACGCATGATGTTCTCCTTTTCAGTCACTGGCTCTGTTACCTACGCAATAAGCGCTATTCTGTTCACCCGCCTACACCATCATTTATACGAAATAGCTTAAATAGCCCCTCTACGTCGCTCGCACCATAATCGATCCGGCTATCAATTTGATATAAACAGTTGATAACACCATCGAACAATCCCATGCCAGACCGATAAACCAGTAGCAACGCACCATTTGACAATATGAAGCGCATTTATCTAAATCTGTAACCACAACCCGTAAAATAATTGCACACTTTGTGACCTATCCGTCTCATCCTTACTGTTCATCCCTTTACTCTCCGCACTAGATGATTAGAGCGAATATTGACCACATTAAATTAGTGATGCCCTAACCAAAAATAAAAAGGACAACCCATGACATCAATAAAATCTGCTCTGTCTATGGCAGTGATGAGTGCACTCATGTTTGGCTGCGCGTCAGATCCTGCAACATCTTCATCGGACGAAACTGCCGCGGCAACCACAGCGGTAGCGACGGCGCCAGCAGGCGTAGACATTGCCATGATGCAGCTTGTAACAACCCAACGGTTTCTGACGCAGGCCCTATAAGTAAAAAACTCTATGTAGTTGGTACGTTCCCAGGCGCTAGCTGGAAGCATGTCGATGCTCGTGCATTTGAACACAAAGGAGATGGTCTGTATCAAGCGGTTGTAGAAGAGCAACCGGGTAAATACTCCATGCAATACGCTGCAGCAGACTGGAAGCCGCAATTTACAGCAGAGAGACGAGTTCTTAACGTGGGTGATACTAAAGTGCTTAAATGGGGTGGCTACGGTAAAGATACCAAGTCAACGATTGAAGTAGCCGGTAAATACGTTTGGTCGGTGAAATTCGACGAAAAGGCCAATCCCATTGCTGTTAGCCTAAACCAGTGTCAATAATTCCTTTACTCCAAGCAAGCACGGCTTGCTTGGGGTCAATTATTTGCTCTAAAACATCGGTTTCGTCTTGCGAATAGGTTTGCCAACTTAGGTACTTCATCGCTATCATTAGCTTTATCTGTTGCAACTGTTGCCCTCCTCGATGAAAAGCACGAACAGCTGGTTCAAGACCTAATCAGCAAAATCTGCCAAGTGTAATCACCCAAAAACTTCCTTCAGAAAGGGAGCTAGCCGACAAGTATCAGTTGTCGAGGTTCTCAATTAGAAAGGCACTAGCAAAACTCGAAGCGATTGGTGTTGTAAAGCCAAAAACGGGATCCGGTTATTTTGTTAATACTGCTATTATTGGCACACCATTAATTTATAACTCCATTACAGAAAACAGCTTTGAACACATTTCTTATAAGAAAGTTCAACTCAACAAACGCGTACCTACCATCATGAGATACAAGTATTCTCTATCGGAGAAGATGATTATCTATGGCATATCAAACGCTTAAGACTAGTGCAAGATAAAATCACTCAAATTGAAGAGACTATTTTACCTGTGCATTTATTCCCAAAGATGAATGATACTCTGGTAGAAAGTTCGCTGCAAAAGTTAGCACTCTCACTTGGATTAGAAATAGATAGTTACTTAACTAGCTATAAGGCTGTTAGCGTATCATCAGAAGATGCAAAAATATTACAGTGCAAGCGTTCAACCTCTGCAATGAATATCACCAACCGAGGTTTTTTAACCTCTGGTGAAGCGTTTATTGTCAGTGACATTATCGATATTAATTACCAGTGCACTTATCACACCAAATTCAATAACGAAAGTTTGCAATACCGAGATCAAAACGACCGCTAAATTAGCGGTCGTTTTCATTTATTTCATTTTCGTCTTCTACTACGGCGTATGAATTGAACCGTCTGGCAATCGACTTTGTGTCCATTCATGGGCACGATACTCCACAGGGAAGTCCGTTGCTGCCTCTACATCCATTTCCACGCCGATACCTGGTTTTTCACTGGCATACAAGAAACCTTGTCGCGGCTCTGCTGCATTCGGGAATACGCGACGAGTATTCTCTTTGTAATGGACGTGCTCTTGAATAGCGGCATTATGTAGATGCACATTCAAATGCGTGTTCACTGCTGCGCCAATCGGAGTCATATCTGGCGGACAGTGCCACGCAATACGCACGCCAAAGCTTTCACATAAGTGACCCAGCTTAAGTGCTGGTGTAATGCCACCAATTTGCGACACGTGACAACGAATGAAGTCAATCTGGCGATTAATGATCACCGACTTCCACTCTTCTGGATTGTTGAATAACTCACCAAGTGCTAGCGACACTGATGTTTGGCTACGCAGGTTCGTTAACCATTCAGTTTGATTGGGTGGCAAAATATCTTCGATAAAGTACGGATAGTACTGCTCAACTTGCTTAGCAAACTGCAACGCTTGGTTAGGAAACAGTCTTTCATGCACATCATGAAGTATGTGGAATTGATTACCATACTTCTCACGAAGCTTTTTAAACATGTCGATGGTGTTCGCCATGTACTGGTCTTGATCGTAATACGATCCTGCCGTTGGCTGCTCTGTGGTGTGCATGTTTTCTGGAACACCACCATAGAAACCTAGCTGACAGCGAATATGCTTGTAGCCTTGCTCCAAAAATTCATCGACTTGCTGGTATAAACCTTCCATCGTGTCACTGGTCGCGTGAGTATATACCTGAATTGCATCGCGAGATTTACCGCCAAACAATTGATGGAGCGGCATATTTGCAAGCTTAGCTTTAATATCCAAAGTGCCATATCAACACCAGAGATTGCATTATTAATAACCGGTCCATTGCGCCAATATGAATTCACCATCATCATTTGCCACAGGTCTTCAATATTATTTGCATTTCGACCAACAACTAGAGGTTTAATATATTCATCAACCATAGTTTTTACAGCAAGTGGACGCTGCTGGAAGGTTGCACAGCCATAGCCAGTAACGCCGGATTCAGTTTCAACAATGACAGTAATAAGATTATGTCTGTCCGGTTTAGTAATGATGCACTGGACATTTGTAATGATGTTTTCTTTCACGATATGGACTCTTAGTATGAAATCTCATTCTATCTAACAGCGAAAAATAGCGGAATTCAAGCGCTATTTTATGTCCATTTTTAACTGGTTCGTTATCAATGTGATTTTTTAAAGAAAAACGAACCAATCGCCGAAAATAGCTTAAAATTAGTAAATTCACGCATTTAATGTGATGAATCTCTCTGTTTTTTCGATTGGGACAAATCTAGTCGCTGGATATGATAGCCCCATCGAATAACGGTAGAAGATAGGAACTCCTACTATGCAACTAACTGAATCGCTAAACGACGTGAACTCAAAAACTAATTCCAATAGCGAGCAAAGCCGTTTCAACGACAACCTGCAGTCGCTTGTTGCTGCGCTTGGCGGTGATGACAATATCATCAACATCACGCACTGTATGACACGCCTCCGCTTTAAGCTTGCTGATGAATCTCTTGCGAATAAAGAGGTGCTAGAAGCCATTCCTGGTGTTAAAGGCGTGGTGCTGGCTCAAGGTCAAACTCAGATTGTCATCGGTGTCGATGTCGAGAAGTGGTACAACGCCCTTTCCGGAGTAAGCACTACCACCGAAGAGCCTATTTCAGAAGCCGAGAAAGGCAAACTGTTCCAAAATGCCATGCGAGTCGTAGCAGGTATCTTTGGCCCAGTTGTACCAGCGATTGCTGGCGCAGGTATGTTGATGGGTCTGCTCTCGGGTCTTATTGCAACCAATGTGATTTCTGAGTCGTCGGACACCGTTTTCTTCTTCCGCTCGATTTCAACAGCGGTGTTCTTCTTCCTTCCTATGTTGGTGTCATTCTCGGCCGCTAAAGTATTTAAAGTGAACGAGTACATCGCTCTTGCGGTTTCATCTGCGATGCTGGCGCCAAAGCTTGTTGATAAAGCAGCAATGCTAAAAGAAGTGGGCAGTGCGCCTGAGCTTACCGTATTGGGCGTCGTGCCTATCGAACTGCTCAACTATGGCGGTGCTATCGTTCCAGCAATCCTAGCGGTTTGGGTACTTTCTAAAGTCACTCCGTTTGTAGACCGTTTTGTGCCATCGTCAGCTAAGCCTGTATTTACTCCCCTATTGGCATTCACAGTGACTTCGACCATTGTACTGTCATTTGTTGCTCCAGCAGGTATGTGGCTAAGTAATGGCGCAGGTTGGGTAGTAAGCTCACTACTAGAGATTTCACCGACGCTTACTGGTTTTGTCTTCGGTATTACTCGTCCTATTACTATTGTATTTGGTATCCACCACAGCATGACACCAATCAGCCTGAACAACTTTGCGTTGTATGGAAAAGATTTGCTGATGCCAATTATGTGTCTGGGTAACCTAGCAATTGCTGGCGCAACCATGGCGGTATGGTACAAACAACGCAACCGCGTTTCAAAAGAGCAATCTTCAGTAACTGTAGGTTCAGGTATCACCGCTATCCTAGGTATCACAGAGCCAGCGCTATTTGGCGTACTGACTAAGTACACAAAAGCTCTATTTATGGCGAGCCTAGCAGCAGGTATCGTGGGCGCGATTTCAGTAACCATTGATACGCACCTAACTAGCTACATTCTGTCTTCTGTGTTCAGCCTTCCTGCATACTTGGCAAGCGGCACTCAGAACTTCATTCAAGCGGTACTGGGCGTTGTCGGTGTATTTGCACTCGCCTTCACGTTAACCATGATGTTTGTGAACGTTGACGACAAATAAACGCAATAGTTAAATATCCAAAACACGATATAAAACAAAGGCTCACAACCAACAGGTTGTGAGCCTTTTTCTGTTTACCGCCTTTGTTAGCGCCTAATACAAGATGTACATCCTCGGCATGCAGAGCGGGTTGCTGGATCGAGACGGCCTCGCTGGATTTTGCAATACGCATTACGCAGAACTCGCCTCGCCGCGAACCAATCTTCTGGCTTTTGCATTAACAGATAGCCATTAAAGCGCTTGAGAAGTGGCAGACGATATTCATCGAGAAACTTGCGGTCATAGTCGACTTCAAAATAGTCGAAGACCTGCTCAAGAGCAGTGAAAGTGGCCAGTTTGTCTTGGATATCGGTAAAGCTCATTGCAGCCGAAAAGAGAAGTGAAGGTACGAAGAGTGTATTAGAGATAACAAGAAAGAGGAAGCCCGAGACGTCATTCCCATAAATAGGAAGCCCCCTCGCCTCGAGCCTAATCTTGTTACGTTATTTGATTGCCGTGCTTAAGCTGCAGCACTAAACAGTCAATTACGCTTGGTATTCTGGGTAGTCTAAAAGACCAACTTCGTTACCACCGAACAGAGTCTCTGGGTTGTGCGGTGCTAGCGGGTAACCGTGCTGAATACGACTCGGCAGGTCTGGGTTTGCGATAAATGGACGACCGAAGCCCACCATGTCCGCGAGACCGCCAAGGATCGCTTGCTCAGCTTTTTCTTGGTTGTAGCGACCAGCATAAATAATGGTGCCTTGGTACGCTTCACGTACTGCTGTTTTAAACTCAGCAGGTGTGTCTGGCGCATCATCCCAATCCACTTCAGCAATATGCATGTAAACCACATTGTGTTTGTCCAGTACGCGTGCAGCTGCCGTGTACGTCTCTACTGGAGTTTTATCAACTGTGCCATTAAGTGAAGTAAATGGGGCTAGACGCACACCCACTTTGTCCGCACCAATTGCGTCAACAACGGCCGCAACCACTTCATCTAGGAAGCGAAGACGGTTTTCGATTGAACCACCATACTCATCATCACGGTTGTTCGCTTCTGAGTCGATAAACTGGTTAATGAGGTAGCCGTTTGCACCGTGTAGTTCGATTCCATCAAAGCCTGCTTCAACAGCGTTTAAAGCCGCTTGACGATACTGACCAATTACTTCTTCAATATCTTGTTTGGTCATTGCGCGTGGCTCAACAACGTCAACAAAACCTGGTTCATTGCTGCCATTGTCAACAAACACTTTCACGTTTTCTGCTTTAAGTGCAGACGATGAAATTGGCTGTTCACCACCGATGTTATCTGGGTGAGTAACACGGCCTACATGCCATAGCTGTGCGAAAATTGCGCCTTCTTTAGCGTGCACTGCGTCCGTTACTTTTTTCCAGCCCGCAATCTGCTCTTGTGAGTAGATGCCTGGTGTCCAAGCATAACCTTGACCCATTGGAGAAATCTGCGTGCCTTCAGCAACAATTAGACCCGCTGAAGCGCGCTGTGCGTAGTACTGCGCCATCATGTCGTTAGCTACGTTGCCTGGCTGCGATGCACGAGAGCGAGTCATCGGTGGCATCACAATACGGTTTTTTAGAGTAAGCGAACCAAGTTGAATTGGTTGAAACATTGAATCTGTCATAATCATTTGCCTCTATCTGTTCTCTATTATTTGCTCGATTGAATTAGCTCAATAGAGTAACCATCAGGATCTTTCACAAACGCGATGTGAGTTTCGCCGCCTTTCATTGGCCCCGGTGCACGAGTGATGTTGCCACCAAGTTGTTCAATGCGCTCACATGCTGCATAAATGTCGTCACAACCGATCGCAATATGTCCCAAGCATTGCCTTGGTCATACTGATCTGTGTCCCAGTTATAAGTCAGCTCGATGGTAGAGCCTGCATCTTGACCTTCGTAGCCAACAAAAACGAGTGAATAGCGATATTCTTCGTTCTCGAAACGGTCTAACACCTTCATACCAAGAACTTCTGAATAGAATTTAATGGACTTATCTAAGTCCACTACGCGAATCATTGTGTGCAAAACTTTCATATTTACCCTCGCCTGAATCTTATGCGGACACTCACTAACATGGGTAAGTCGACGACATAAGCGAAATGGTGATTTCCAACTGGCGCTAGATTACGACAAAAGGGAAAGTACGTGAAATTATCAGATATTATGATTTGCATAATTTTTTGGAATGATTCAGCAAAGACGTATGAACTCTATGAAAAAGCCCACTGTTAAGTGGGCTCTCTAATGCGTCAGCATCTTACGTTTACTGCTTTTGAAGGATAAACATGTGATAACCAAACTCTTCGGCAAAATGTGTGCAGATATCTACCTCTCGTTTGATGTCTTTCCATGCTGCCTTTTGAGACATATCTGGTTCAAGCTCTGTGACCCTGTCGGCAAGCGGTTCATAGTAGTTCGCCCATGCCTCACTGCTCATCGGAAAATGTTCGACAACCAGATAACCCGATTTTTTCATCTGCTCAAGACGTGTCTCAACCTGTTGGATATCCGGGTACTCTTGATTCCAAAAGCTCACAGACGCTTCGCTTGGCGTCGATGTCTTCCAAACCATGTCGCTCAACATGATATATCCGTGCTCGGCCAGCAACGGCTTCCATTGTGATATCGCTTTTTCTACACCCATTATGTAGCGCTGCCTTCCGCCCAGATGAGATCGAAGCTCTGAGGTTCGAAAGGAAGTTCTGTCATGCTTGCAGACACAGTATCAAGCCTATCGGCTAAACCAAGTGCTTCAAAGCGCTCACTAAGTCGATCCAATGCTGACTGTTCATTATCAATCGCAGTGATATGTGCATCGCTATTTTCAGCTAGCACTTTGGTTGCTAACCCCTTCCCGCAGCCGACCTCTAGAAGCTGTTTAGGCGATGTTGGCACAGCGTTCAATGCTTTTCGTGTCTCTTGCTCACTGCCTGGCCCCCAGCGTTCGAGCGTTTCAAAGACCTTCATAAAGTCGGCCATATAAATGTCATGTTCGTTCATATCTTTTGATAACCATTTCAAACGCAGCGCTTCTTTTTCACTAAAGCCCTGCTTAATCAACCAATCTAAATGAGCATCAGGAGCGAGTTTATCCAATCCTTCGTGCCACGCTTTTAAATCTCCCTCACCCAGCATTGCCGCCAATAAATCACGTGACTTCTGCTTATGCTCAATCTCTTGCTCAAGCGTATGCAAGCGGCTTTGCAGCAGCGTCCTGTCGACTTTGGCTTCTAAACACGCTTTGCACTCTTTTAGCGTCAATCCACCCGCTTGCAGTTGCTGTATCAATCGGACTCGTTGCAGATCTTTGTCGCTATAGACTCGATAGCCGTTCGCCAACCTTTTGCCACAAATAAGCTGCTGTTTTTCGTAGTACAGCAGCGCCGTTCGCGACAAGCCCACTTCGGCTGCCAGCTCAGATATTCGATACACACTATCGTCCTCGGTGATTGATGGTTATGAACTTTAAACTATAAAGCTATAGACAGGTCAACGAGAAATTACAAAAAAACACCGCGACAAAATGGCCACGGTGCTTTAGGTTCAATCTTATCAACTATGCCTTGATAGCCGTGCAGATACTGATATCAGCAACATGCGTCTCTACATCGTAAGAGTGGTATAACTCGAAACAAGGCCGATCATCGGTTTCAAATTGCTGCTCAACAACTTGTGCAAGCAGCTCTTCCCATGCTTCTCCATACTGGGATTTTTCAGTGATGGTTTTTCTGATACAGGCGTATTTTCCACCTTCAAAGTCCGTTAATTCAACACCAGGTGGTGTTACCGTCGGCTTTTCTATCAGCAACCCGATGTCCGTGCGACACTTATCTGCCGGGGTGATCTCAGGGTTATCATGGTAAATAAAAATACTGGTGTTGCCAGCAAGGCCGTTTGGCCCTGCCCAGCCATAAAGTTGCCCCACGGCTGGCTCGTAATTTTCTCCGTAGTCCTGTTACTCTCACGTAAGCCAGCTGGCTCGCTTCAAATGTTTTAATTTCCATAGGTATGCTCCACGTTTCTCGTTTGGTATCCAGCGCTTGTGCAGCCGCTGTAAGTTCGGGTTCAGTATATGGAGAGCTGGTATCCACTTCGTGTCCATTATTGCCAACCATGTGTCCAATCTTGCTGTCTCGCATTAACTGGGTGTACTGATCGAGATCGACACAATCACGGATCTGACTCGGTGTAACGCCAAAGTATTTTTGAAATGATTTGGCCATACTTTGCGAGCTTCCAAAGCCGTGGCTCAGCGCAACTTCGGTGACACTCGGCTTGTTATAGAAAAGCATATTGGCCGCTTGCTCTAACCTTAATCTGCGCAGGAAATCATTGAGGGTTTCACCAGTGACGGCTTTAAAGATTCGGTGAAAATGATAAGGAGACAAATGCGCGCGCTCAGCGACCTGCTCTAGATTGAAGGTTTGGTCGTAGTTCTGCTCTAAATAGCGAATCACTGGACGAAGTTTTTTGTGGTAGTCGACTTTCATGGGCTGATTTCAAGGGCTAACAAACAATCCAATGACTATAGCAGAGCACTGTATATAAAAACAGTTACATTCCCGATGCCGGCTCGCAAAACGACAACAAGCCCAATGAAGACACTGAGCTTGTTGCTATTAACGCAAAGAAGCACGTTTAACGTTGATATCCCGAGTACTTCACACCAGACAAATGAGCCATATCACGATCCCAAGTAGCTAAGTCGTTGCGGTTAAACTGACTCAATTCATGATGGCCACATGCTCTTGCCATTACTTGCATGAGCGAAACCGAGGCTTCAAAAAAGTTCTTAAGTTGGTGTGAGGCTTTGTCCACATTCAATCTTTGGCGCAAATCCGCTTTTTGAGTGGCAATCCCGGCTGGACAGTTGTTGGTATTGCACATTCTCGCCGCCACACACCCTATTGACTGCATGGCACTATTTGATATTGCGACCCCATCAGCGCCCAGCGCCATCGCTTTAACAAAATCCATCGGCACGCGCAGCCCACCAGTTATGATGAGCGTCACTTTGCCACTCATCCCTTGCTCATCGAGATATCGCCGCGCTCGCGCTAGTGCTGGAATGGTTGGCACACTGATGTGATCGCGGAACATTTCTGGTGCAGCACCGGTACCGCCACCTCGCCCATCAAGAATGATGTAATCCGCGCTGGCATCGAGAGCGAACTGAATGTCCTCTTCAATATGGTTAGCACTTAGTTTAAAACCGATAGGTATACCACCTGTTACCTCTCTTACGCGGTCTGCGAATGCTTTGAAATCTTCAGCACTATTGAGATCTTTAAATGTCGGCGGAGAGATAGCGGGTTCTCCTTCGGGAATACCACGAACTTGTGAGATCTTCCCGATATTTTTACTACCTGGTAGGTGCCCGCCAGTTCCCGTTTTCGCACCCTGCCCGCCTTTGAAATGAAAAGCCTGAACTGACTTGAGCTTTTCTTCATCGTAACCAAATCCCGCACTAGCTAACTCGTAAAAATAGCGCGAGTTCGCGGCTTGTTCTTCAGGAAGCATGCCTCCCTCACCCGAACAAATCCCCGTCCCCGCAAGCTCAGCTCCAGTTGCCAGCGAGATTTTCGCCTCTTCTGATAAAGCGCCAAAGCTCATGTCAGATACGAATAAGGGAATATTGAGCTTAAGCGGCTTTTTGGCTTGCGGTCCAATGACAAGCTCTGTACCTACCACCGCATCTTCTAACAAAGGTTTTGTCGCCATTTGAGCTACCATGATTTGAAGATCATCCAATGAGGCAATAGATGGCGTGGCACACCCATCGAGGTCATGGGTCCGTGATGGCCAAGTTTTGATAGTCCTTCGCGAGCGAGCTGATGAATAAACTCAACGGTGGGCTCTTCTTTAGTTTGGCTAGCGACTGGCGCGTCATTCGCTTTCGCGGTGACACCTGGCCCTTCAGTACCGACTTGCTCGTCCGAAAACTGTTTATGACTGCCATCACAATAAGGAGGATTGGCGGTATGCTTACATCGACATAAAAAGGCATCTCCGTCTTTATCGACAGAAAAGCCTTTTGGTTTGAAGTCAGTGCCAGCATGAGAGCCGTCACAATAAGGTTGGTTTTTCGAGCGTCCACAGGTACAAAAATAATAGTCTTGTCCTGTTTTCACTTCGACCTTGATAGGTGTGTTGCCAGCGATTATGGGTTTGCTCATAGTGCTTTCCTTATATTCAACGCTTTCTAATGAAGGTTGTCAGGATAAGCATAGGTCAAAACTTAACCGCTCATGCGCTCATGTCTATTTGTGATTCATGAGGTTATAACTGAGTTTCACTCTTGACGTAAGTTGTTGAGAACTCGAACGTGTCACAGGTGTGCTTAGCGACAGAGTATTCAAAGATCTGACCGTTATCCAAGTAGGCATTCTGAGCGACACTTACGATGTTGTCTCCAACAGGCAGACTGAGGTGTTCCGCCTCCGCGATAGTCGCGTTGGCGATAGTGATTTTTAAATTAGCGCTGTGTATCGTAAGGCCGAGCTTACCAGTGATATAGCCATAGATGGAGGCTTTAACGTCCTCGATAGCTAAGTTAGGGATAATGTTTGCAGATAAATAGATGTATTCGATAATGGTAGGCACGCCATCAAGTATACGTACGCGAGTAATATCGTAGACAGGCTCACCTACCTGGCATTTCAGTTTATCAGCAATCGCCTTATCGGCATTCACTTTAACAAACTTAACCACGCGCGTTTTGACCGTTTTACCTTTCTCTTCTGCTCTTTTTTTGGTGCCCAGTAGATGTGAATCCGTTACTGAACTTGAGGGCTGCTTAACAAATGAGCCCGCCCCACGCTTGCGCACGACTAAGCCTTCTTTAACCAAATAATCTAGGGCTTTCTTAAGCGTTATCTCGCTGCACTGAAATTCATTCGCCAACGACTTTCCGTCCGGAAGCTTACCAGATGGTGAGTATTCACCCGCTAAAATTCTAGCCTTCATTTCGTTGTAAATGCCCTGATATTTCACCATTCTCGCCTGATCCCTTTACTCTGCCGAGTCTAATTTGATGTGAGATTACTGTTTAATGACTCAGCGTACAAGGCAAACCTTTAAACAATATGGTTTACGCTCTAAAAAACCGAAGAAACTACCAGTTATGGAGATCAAGATCTCATTTATAACCAATTCCACTTTAAAAACCATATGGTTTTAATAATATCGAATGCAGAAAACAAATACATGAAAAAGGGTTAATCGGGGTAGCTATGGCATTTCAAGAGAACTTCTTATGGGGCAGCGCATCAGCAGCTATCAAATCGAAGGTGCAGCAAATCTAGATGGTAAAGGCGATTCGATTTGGGATGTATACTCACGCGTTCCAGGTAATACATTTAAAGATACAACTGGTGAAGTGGCGATCGACTTCTACCATAAATATGAAGAAGATATCGAACTGATGCGAGAGATGGGACTAAAAGCCTATCGCTTCTCTGTCGCTTGGACGCGCATTATGCCAGATGGCCGCACGGTAAACCCGAAAGGCGTAGAGTTCTACCACAACGTTATCAATAAGCTGATCGAATGCGGCATCACACCGATCCTAACTATCTACCATTGGGATCTTCCACAAGCACTGCAAGATGAATATCAAGGCTGGGAAAGTCGTGAAATCCTGACAGACTTTACGCGTTATTGCGAAGTCCTGTTCAGCGAGTATGGTGACAAGGTGCCGTACTGGGTTTGCATGAATGAGCAAAATATTTTCACAAGTCTTGGGTACGTACAAAAGATCCATCCACCAAAAGTTTCTGATTACCAGCGCTTTATCAATGCTAACCATATCGCAAGCCTAGCGAATGCCAATGCTGTGAAGCGATTCAAAGAGATGGGCATCAAAGGTCAAAATTGGTGCTAGCTTTGCCTACAGCCCAACTTACGCAAAAACCGCTTCTCCAGAAGACGTGATTGCTGCTGAAAACGCACAAGAAATACAAGATCTACTTTGGATGGATGTCTACGCAAAAGGCGCTTATCCAAAGATTGGCTTAAAACTGCTCGAGCGTCTAGGTATCCACATCGACTTCCAAGAAGGTGATAAAGAGCTACTTAAAGCAGGTATCTGTGATTTCATGGGTCTGAACTACTATCAATCTGCTACTTTTGTCGCACCAGAAAACCGCCAAGAGACAGCACAAACCGGTAATGCTGCGCAAGTGTCTGTGGTTTCCGATGTCGCTCGTATCCCTACTGATGATTACTATGTTCGCGCTGACAACGAACATCTAAAATGACGGATTGGAACTGGGCTATCGATCCTGAAGTCTGCGCGTAGCACTTCGCCGTATCACATCTCGCTACAACCTACCGATCTTGATTAGTGAAAATGGTCTAGGTGCGTAT
This sequence comes from Vibrio maritimus, assembly GCA_000755425.1. GTDB lineage: Bacteria > Pseudomonadota > Gammaproteobacteria > Enterobacterales > Vibrionaceae > Vibrio > Vibrio maritimus_A. The sequence continues at coordinate 47,708 of BBMT01000003.1, read as the reverse complement.
GACACGCTGACTGAAGATGGTCGAGTGCACGATGACTATCGTATCGCATTCTTAAAAGCACACGTTGAAGCGATCAACGATGCTATCGAAGATGGCTGTGAAGTCATTGGCTACTGTACATGGTCTTATCAAGATCTATTCAGTTGGTTAAATGGCTATGCGAAGCGTTATGGCTTTGTCTACGTTGACCGCGATGAGGAGAGCGAAAAAGAGCTAAAACGCTACAAAAAAGACAGCTTCTACTGGTATCAAAGAGTCATCGAAACCAACGGTGAGAATCTCGATTAACCATCTTAAAAGGTCCAGTTTATCTGGACCTTTGCTTTTTGATATAAGCAGTCTGTAACCAAAAACAGTGCTTGGAAGGTTTCCTTCATGACGCGTTCAAGCTAGACTCTGCCTCCCTACTTTTTCGTGAGATTTCACTATGACCGCACCCGCCACTTCCGCCATCGTACTCGACTTTGAGACCACGGGCTTATCACCGAACCAAGGCGATCGCGCTATCGAAATTGGTGCCGTGAAACTGGAAAATGGCCAAGTGGTTGATCGTTTTCAATCATTGATGAATCCAGGTTTTCGAGTCAGCAGCTTCATCGAGGGCTACACAGGTATCACCAACAATATGCTTAGCCACGCACCAAGCTGTGACGAAGTGATGAGCGAGTTCGTCGATTTTATTGGCGATGCTAATCTAGTAGCTCACAACGCTTCTTTCGATAAGCGCTTTCTAGATGCAGAACTGGATCTGATTGGTAAAGGTTATGGTGGTGAATTTGCCTGTTCACTCTTGGTTTCTCGCCGACTAAACCAAGAGGTCAATTCACACAAATTGGGTGATCTGGTGGCCTACCATAATATTGCTAACGATGGCGTATTTCACCGCGCGCTAGCCGACGCCGAAGTGACAGCGTCACTATGGCTACTTCTCGTGAATTCACTTTCTGAGAAACACGCCATTGCGCAGCCTAGTTTTGAGCTAATGCAAAAGCTCGCCAAGCAGCCAAAAGCATCGGTTGGAAAATTCTTAACCAAACACAAATAGCACGACTTCAACCTTTTAAAGAGACGACTATGACCACAACTTTTGATTCCATCGTCCCTGTCGGCGTTCGCTACATGGTGTTATCGGCACTCGGCTTTGCGCTGATGTCTGCCTGTGTGAAATACGTGAGTACTTATGGCATTCCCGTATTTGAAATCGTAGCAGCGCGTGCATTGGTTTCTCTGGTACTGAGCTATCTGGATGTCAAAAGGAAAGGGATTTCAGTATGGGGCCATAATAGGCCTCTGCTGCTATTACGCGGCATCGTCGGCTCATTGGCGTTGATTTGTGTGTACTATGCAGTGACAACGCTGCCTCTAGCGGAAGCGACAATACTCCAGTATATCCACCCTATCTTCACTGCCTTGCTTGCGTTCTGGTTTCTAAAAGAAAGCATTCAGAAATCGACCATCATTTGTATCGTGCTAAGTATTCTCGGTTTGACGTTTATGGTGGGACCAACGTTAGGCAGTAATACGACAGAGTCATTGCCGTTATTTAGTGTGGGTATTGCGCTCCTTGGCGCATTTGGCAGCTCTATCGCTTACGTTATCGTTAGGAAGCTAAGCCAAACTGAAGACAGCTCAGTGATCATTTTCTACTTCCCATTGGTTGCGTTACCAGTCTCCATTCTATTGATTGGCGACGACTTCGTGATGCCGGATTGGTATCTCACCATGATGCTGGTGTTGGTGGGTGTCTTCACGCAAATAGGTCAACTAGGATTGACCAAAGCAATGCAAACCCAAGCGGCAGGCAAAGCTTCGGCATACTCCTATGTTCAGATTGTGTTCTCTATTTTGCTAGGTTTAGCGCTGTTCAATGAAGTCCCTACTGTTTGGACTTACATTGGTGGCTCACTCATAGTAATAGGGGCTTTGATCAATACCTTCGGTAAACGAGTCGCTGCTAAATAAACACTCAATGACAGAGGGCACACGCAGCTACTGGGCCGCTTGTGCTTGCTGCATTCGTTTTGCTCGCTCTTCTTCTTGCTCAACCAAAATTTTCTCATGGGTTCTGAAGAAAGGCAGGTAGATAAAGTAAGCATTGACCATAGCAAACACGACCATTAACGCGTTCATGTAACTCCCATTGGCAGCCCACGCCGCACCAATTGGGGCAGGTACAGACCATGGAATCATTAATACCACGCGATCCAAAACCTCCGCCGAAGTTAAGAACCAAGCAATGGTTGCGTTAAGCATTGGTACAAAAATAAACGGCACAAGGAAAAGCGGATTCATAATAATTGGGAAGCCAAACAATATTGGCTCGTTAATATTAAATATTGCAGGTATCGCGCCAACCTTACCCACCGACTTCAACTGTTTTGAACGGCTTTTAATCGCAAGATAGACCAAGGGTAGTGTTGAACCTACCCCGCCTATCAAAACAAAAAAAGTCCCAAAAAGCAGGCAGATAGATATGAGGGAGCACCTGACCGCCAGCTTCCAATGCAGTTTGGTTCTCAAGCAGGTTAGACATCCAGAATGGATTCATAATTCCGGTAATGATCAGCGCGCCATGAATCCCCATAAACCAAAGAAGCTGACAAATCAGTATCGAAATTAACACCGCAGCGAGGCTATCTGAGGCTAGCACTAAAGGACGGAATAACTCTTCTATTAATTGCGGAAAGTGCACACCAAACTCAGCATCAAGAAAAACATTGAATGCTGAAATACTAATCAGAACGGCAAAAATCGGCACAATGAGCTTAAAACTTTGAATCGTTAAAATAGGCACATCTTCCGGCATCTTGATGTACCAGCCATGCGGATAAAGAACCTAACGACTTCTATTGAATACAAACTCGCGATAAGCGCTGTAAACAATCCTGCACCACCTAGGTAGCGCGCATCTTCTTGCCCATCGATATAGAAGCCGGCCAGCATGAGAAACGCCATACAACCTGTCAATCCAGACAGGCGCTCAGGCAATTGATAGCTCTTCGCGAGACTGGCCGACACGCCAAAGGAAACGATAAGCCTACGACGCCCAACGTCAGTTGATAAGTTGGCAACAAGATGGGTCTTAAAGCCAGAGATAAATCCATCCAAGCCATCGACATCCAAGACTCAGAATCGGCAAACGGAGGAAAGATAATCGGGACAAACATACAGCCGACAAAAATGAAAGGCATTGCCAACTGGAAACCATCACGCATAGCCATAAGGTGCTGACTGCGCATCAGCAGTTTTGCTACAGGATTCATGAACTGTTCTACTGATTGGCACACAGTCTCATAATGGATTGGTTCATTTACTCTACCGGCTATATGGATCCGCGTCAGGATACCCGAATGCACAGACTCTCGGAAACCGATTATCCAAATCTGCCGACTCCACCACGTTTTTTACCTCATCACTCGCTCAATTCCGACTTTAGATCACGCTTCCCCACCACTGAGCCATTTCTAGTACTCAATTTAAGGTCATCAGCGCCTTTTAAAGCGCTTAGTTTCCCGGAACAAGATCATTCGTTAACTGTGTCACGAATTTTTCGCCATAACTCGGGTTTCCAGTGATCATTTTCACACTTAACTGGAAATCATTCGGAAACCGGTTTCCAAATGATTTCCTTAAGGGCATATTGATTAGGCATTCAAGATTCTGGAGAAGAAAAAATGAAAAAAATTATGCTTTGCTGCTCTGCTGGTATGTCTACCTCTCTACTGGTTAAGAAAATGGAAGCGTCTGCGCAAGAACGCGGTATCGAGGCTGAAATCAAAGCATTTGGCGCAAGTGAGTTCGACGTTCAAGTAGGTAACTACGAGGTTGTTCTTCTTGGTCCTCAAGTGAAATACATGCAAGCAGATTTCCAAAAGAAAGCAGATGCTCACGGCATCAAAGTTGAGCCAATCAACATGATGGATTACGGCATGCAGAAAGGCGATAAAGTGCTTGATTTTGCACTAGAACTTATCGGCTAACCTGTTTTTGCTCGGCGTCCCCCCTTAGTCAATTTTCGACGCCGAGCTTTTCTAAACTTTATCCTAACGAGAGTAACGACATGGGCGCTATGTACGACAAAATGGTCAATGTTATCGAGCAAAAGGTCACCCCTATTGCTGGTAAGATTGGTCAACAAAAATACATCACTTCTATACGTGACGGCTTTATTGCTGCACTACCTTTTATGATTGTTGGTTCTTTCATGCTGGTGTTTATCTTCCCTCCGTTTTCTGCGGAAACGACTTGGGGATTTGCACGCGCATGGCTAGATTTTTCTGAGACATATCGTGAGCAGCTCATGCTGCCATTCAACTTGAGTATGGGGATCATGACCATATTCATATCGGTGGGGATAGCGTCAAGCTTGGCTCGCCATCACGATCTTGATCCTGTTACGACAGGTTTGCTATCACTAATGAGCTTCTTGCTTGTTGCAGCACCAGTTCAAGACGGCATGCTGTCAATGCAATACTTCTCTGGTCAAGGTATCTTCACGGCGATCATGACAGCGTTGTACTCTACTGAAGTTTACGCATTCCTTAAGCGCAACAACATCACTATCAAGCTTCCACCAGAAGTACCAACAGGTGTTGCGCGTTCATTTGAAATCCTGATCCCTGTACTGGCAATCATCATCACGCTTCACCCTCTGAACCTGTTCATCGAAGCGCAAACTGGCATGATCATCCCAGAAGCAATCATGGCACTTGTTCAGCCGCTTGTTTCTGCCTCTGATACGCTGCCAGCCGTCCTACTAGCGGTATTGGTATGTCAAATCCTTTGGTTTGCAGGTATCCACGGCGCACTAATCGTAACCGGTATCATGAACCCATTCTGGATGGCGAACCTATCAGTCAACCAAGCAGCAATGGCAGCAGGTGAAGCCATTCCGCACATCTTCGTTCAAGGTTTCTGGGATCACTACCTACTTATTGGTGGCGTAGGCTCAACACTTCCACTTGCGTTCCTACTACTTCGTAGTAAAGCCGTTCACCTACGTACCATTGGTAAGATGGGTACCGTACCAGGCCTATTTAACATCAACGAACCAATTCTTTTTGGTGCGCCTATCATCATGAACCTGTGTTCTTCCTGCCATTCATCTTGGTACCAATGGTGAACGCGACTCTAGGTTGGTTTGCTCTTGACTGGGGTCTAGTAGAGCGTGTGGTTTCTCTAACGCCTTGGACAACACCAGGACCTATCGGTGCATCGTGGGCAGCTAACTGGGCATTCAGTCCTGTCATCATGTGCTTCATCTGTATGGCTATGTCAGCAATGATGTACCTACCATTCCTAAAAGCTTATGAGAAACAACTTCTTGAGCAAGAAGCAGCGGACGAGAAAAAGCAACAGGAAGCGGCAGGTCAGCCAGTAACAGCATAAACATCCAGTTCTGAGCTATCAGACACTGTTGAAACAAATAATAAAAAAGTCGCCCCCTAGTCTTAATTGGGGTTGAGCGTGGGGCGACACTGTCTACCTTTCGGTAGGCTCCATTTAAGAATTTAAGAGGTAAGCAAAATGGAAACTATGGATCTAGAAGAACAAGTGATGGGCATCATCATCAATGCGGGTCAGTCTCGCAGCCTTTGTTATGAAGCACTTCGCCATGCTAAAAACGGCGAGTTTGAAGAGGCTGAAGGCTTGATGAAAGAAGCACAAGAGTTTGCAAACCAAGCTCACCTAGTTCAGACCCAGCTTATCGAAGCCGACGAAGGCACGGGTAAAATGAAGATGACGCTTGTGATGGTTCACGCACAAGATCACCTAATGACTTCCATGCTAGCAAAAGAGTTAGTCGCGGAAATGATTGAACTGCACAAGCGTACCGCTAAGTAATTCGAGCTCACTTTACTTTTTTCAGTTTTTTCGACCATTAACGGGGCGAGTCAGGCATGAAAACGTCTTATAGGAGCGTTTTCAACATCTTTGGTCGTAAGCAGCCTGTTTTTAGGAGCCAGCTTTTTAAGCCTTGTCGTGCTCCTTACTCTGGGCTGCTCTTTTTCCTCAGCTTATATCCTCTCATCAGACTTGGATCAGTACCTCTGAAAGAGTACAATAACGGAAATCTTGGGAAACGGTTTCCCAGTTCTAGAAACTCTATGAATCTATTAAGGTTGTTGTCATGGCTACTATCACCGATGTCTCTCTGCTAGCAAACGTATCGAAAGCGACCGTTTCTCGCGTGATGAGCGGCAGCCGTGGTGTTAAGCCAGAGAGTCGTGAGGCTGTATTACGCGCCGCCGAAGAACTGAACTACCGCCCAAATGCCGCTGCACAAACACTGGCAAATCAACGCTCCGATTATATTGGCGTTATCCTTTCCTCTAGCGACGCTGGACAAGTGTCTACTTACCTACCTCTACTTGCAAAATCACTGAAAGCGAAAGGCAAACACATGCTGGTTCAATTTGCAGAAACAGCCGACGAGCAAGTACGTATGGTAGAAGAACTTAATCAAAGACACTGTGACGCCATCATCTCACTCGGTGGCACGATTCAATCCTTGGCTAACGACAACGTCATTGCCATCGATAGTTTAGCGAGCGCTGAGCATGCTATCGGCTACGATTACAAGTTCGCAGCAGAAAGTGCGTGCCGCTTCTTATCGAGTAAAGGCCACGCAAGTATAGCCATCGTCGTGGACGATGAAAGTTACGCGTCAACACAAGTGCTCGAAGGCTATAAAACATCGCTACAAAACTCAGCAATGCCAGTCAATAGACAACTTATCGTCACAGCGAATGGCAACAATGAGCAAGCAATTATGTCGCTATTAAACAGCTACCACCCGTTTACGGCTCTGGTAGTCATGCGTGATAGCCAAGCTGCTGTAGCAATGAACCTGTTTAGAGATTTCAATTTAGCGACACCTCAAGAAGTCTCGATCGTGTCACTGGAAGATTCACAGTTGGCAAGCCAGCTCAATCCTCCTCTCACCTGCATCAGCTACCCTTCACAGCAGATAGTCGATATGGCTATGGAGAAGTTGGACGCAATTCTGGAAGACAAACCGATGTCGAACAAGCCTTTAATTACTGGCCGACTCGTCACTCGAGAATCGGTTATCAATCGTCGTTAGTATAGTGCTCATAGCTAGCATGGTGTTCATAGCCAGTACGGTGTAGAACGACGGGTCTAAGTGCCCGTCTAACCACGATAAAAATCCACCAAATAACGCCAAAGCCAGTAGCATTCTCAGCGTATAGGTCGCCGTTCTCAGCAATATTGCACTGCGTGATACCGATACCTTTAACTCATAAGGGTATTGTGGCGATACAACGCGATGGCTAAGAACAAAAGTAGACCAAAAACTGTCATCGATATTGACGTGCTCACTTGAATAGCGCGGCAGTGACTCTCCCAATAGATACACCTGATAAAAGTAATCGCGAAGCGGGCTCTCTAACCAATGTCCCAACATTCTGCGCGGATTTACATAGGCAAAATACTCGGTATCTCCGACTTGCTGAGCAACAACAAACGATGGCTCCGGGAAGTATGTCGTCAGCAGAGACCAACCAATAAACACACCTTGTTCACTGGTATTGCCGGCCCAATAGCTTTTGTTTGATGACACTTCTCCAAACAAGCTGCACGCATACCAGCCCGTTGTGTGATTTCTTACATACCCTAGCGCTCGGACTTCCTCTTCGATATACGCCTTTCGATTGTAGAATCGACGGTGTTCTGATTCGCACCCTTCATGCTTGGGTAACGACATCACCAAGTTCAACGTCGATTCAATACGACGATCGATACTGACTAGACTGGCACTAAGTTCATTGCCAATATCTTGTTTTATAGTGGCGGTTGCAACAACGTAACTCAAAACACTCAGCAAAATAGTGAGTAGCAACGTATATATAACTGCTCTCATTCCAGCTCCTGTGTTTTTGCAAGTTGCGCTTGTTTTTTACGAAAGCCTATCAGGGCAACGCCCCCGACTACGACACCAAATACAACCAACAGCCTTATGATAAAGGTAACAATACCTTGTCTATAAATATCGGTGTCTTTATAAACCGAAACTGCAATAGGAAATTGCTGTGATTCTTTAGTGGCTTTATAACCCCCATGCGATGAGACGTATTTTTCGAGTAGTGGCGTCTCATCATTTTTAAAGTGAAGTATTCGATGTGTTTTCTGAGGCGCGTCTTGTACCCACCACCCTAGGATAGCCGTAGTTAATAGTGGCTATCGCGACATTCTCATTCTGGTAAAGCGCTAGTGCAAAAGAGGTATTGCCGTCATGGGTCGGTGAGCGCAATTCAGCAAAGCCCACATTCCCAATACGAGCCTCATTCCAGAAAGCGCTATCTAGTGGTTGATTCGTTGGCCCCAAATTACTGCAAAATTGATAGTGTTCAGGGTGCTTAGTACCGACAAAAAGACCTCGCATAGAGACACTACGAAATACGGTGTGCCCCAACTCAGTCTGCACTGTTTTATCACACTCTACTATCGGAAACAGATAGTTAGACAATACATGCAACTCAGACTGGACCTGAGTAGCTGACGCTCAACACCGATTAGCACTTGCTGTGCTTCTTGGTGTGCCTGCTCACGAAACGTAAAAAACTGATACACGCAGCCAATAAGCAGTGTGTAGAGGAAAATATAGAAAATATTGATGAATGACTGTTTTAAATGCATTGAATAAATTTGCGCTGAATTTCATTCCCGTTATACAGCATCAATTTTTCACGAACCTTATCCCACCTCAAATTTCTAAACATTGATTGTTTATATTGCGAGGTATCATTCAAAAATAAAATAATAAGCCGCGGACATATATTTATAAACAATAACTAACCAAGCAAACATTACAGAATATATTCATTTGATACAAATAGTTAAACTACATGATAAGTAACGGTTTTATGTTTTTTGACGAAGTGAGTCACTTAGCAATCTATAACTCCCCCAGCAAAGCAAAACAATAGTCATAACACGCAACCAATAAATCCCTGCTCGCTGTAACACATCGAAAACAGAAGCCGTCGCTTGAATGGAATATGGGTGCTTTTCAGAATGCGCTGTTTGCAGCAACATACTTTCCATTTTCACTGGCGCACGTGTGTAGAAAGGTACGCAGTCAGAGTCCAACGTAAGACTGTAATTTGCGTAAGCAAGACTTGGTTCAATCCAGTAACCGAGTACACGTCTAGGGTTCACGTATGCAAACGCTTTTTCCTTACCTTTGTCTTTAGACACAACAAAAGAAGTTTCAGGAAAATGCACTGTTAGTAGCGAGTGCCCAATGAATACGCCGTCTTTTTTGGTTCCTCGCCAATAATTAAGCTTGGAAAGTTGGCGTCCTAGCATACTACACACATGCCATTGCTCACCCGTGTCGTAGATATATCCAACCGCACGAATACGTTCATCTTCATGGGAAATATTGGCGTATTCACGTTTCACTTCATCGCCACAGTATGGATCGCTGGGCAGCGAATCAATAACATTAATGATGTTCTTTATCTGCTCGTCGACCTTAGCCGTCGCGCTGACTGCGCTCGACTCTAGTTCATGCGAAATTTTAATATAGCCGCCAACTAAGCTTACTAATGCCGACAAGGACATCACCATTAACCATTTAATCATGACTCACCTCAAAGTCTTGCTCCGGGTTTTCTCTGCGTGTACGGCGATGATGAACATCCATCAGCAACAGGCCACCAAACGCCAATGCTCCGCCTAATACGAGTCGCTCAATAAAGGTCAAAAGCTTCTCCCAAAGCACCGTAATAGGCTGTGTCACACGAACCATTATTGGGTAGCGCTCGGAGTAAGTTGTCATTTCAATGCCATCACCATCGGCGATATCGATACCGCGCGACAACAACGCTTCCCCGTCACTAAAAGACAAAACGGCATTAGTCTGAGGGAAAAATGGCTCAATCCACCAGCCAAGAATAATCCGCGGGTTAATGGCACCGAGGACAATGGCATCGTCTTTGATTATCGCTAAAGCAAAAGATGGGTCGCGTCGATACTCTACCTGCTTAATTTTGGCAAACGCTACATCTCGCTTGTACCTCGCATCCCAAAATCTCGAAGTCACAGCTGCCTTATGCTGTCCAAAATTACTACAGCCAATAAATCTCTGATCCTCTCCTTGCACCTTTCCTACCGCAAGGCCACGCAAGCCTAGGCTCCGAAAGACATGATGCCCAAGCAACTGTTGAGCTTCGATGCTGCAATCAGTCGGTTGATAAACGGATCTCAACTCTTTTTCTATCTTTGATAATTGAAATTCAACTTTGCTAAGAATTTGGTCAGCGCTGTGGCTCAGCTCCTGACGAAAGGTTAACACTTGATAAACACAACCGATAAGGAGCGTATAGAGAAAAATGAAGATAAGATTTTGCCAAGTGCGCTTGGGAACATGCAATAAAACTACTCACAACCATAGAACCGGCAAATAATAATCGCCAATTCAAAGCTATGTCTTTAATCTGACTCAATCTTTTAGGACAGCTGTCTCAGTGAATGAGAATTCAGTAGCACGTAGTTTGTTGTTCACACCCAAACGGTTCAGATGTCGATTCTAGATACCCCTAGCGAGCTCTATTCCTACATATTCCACACGATTTCTACCGCTGTTTTTCGCCACATAGAGCTGCTCGTCTGCACATTTCAATGATTGGTTAATGTGCTTATCCACTGTGTGCTCTACGACACCAATTGAAGCGGTAACACCGCCTTCAACCCACTCCCTTAGTGGCTGGTCATGTTCAATTTGTTCCCTCAACCGCTCAGCAAGTCCGATAACCTGGCTCGATGATGTTATTGGCGCGGTAATCGCGAACTCTTCACCACCAAGGCGGTAGCATACATCCTGTTTTCTAACGTTATCTTTGAGGATATTACTCACTCGCATGAGAACCTTGTCACCGACATCATGCCCGTAGCGATCATTGATCTGTTTAAAGTGGTCAAGGTCGATAAGTAAAATGCCATAGCTAGAGTATGCCCCTGACGCTAGTTTCTGTTGCATCTTGCTTGCCGAGCGAGTCAAGTGTCGGCGGTTGTTGAGTCCCGTTAACGGATCGGTATTCATTATTTTCTGTGTCTTACTGAAATAACGAGCGAGACAACACAAAAGGAGATAAACCATGATTAGGCCGAACACGGCAAATACTGTCTCTAAAATGTCCTCATAGATGTTGTTGAACTGCTCAGTTGTATCCAGCAATACTACCAGTTCAGCCCCTATTCCCTTTATAGGAACAGTAACTATCTGAAATTTTTCGCGGCGTTCACCACCAAACTGTGCATAGGGATAACCTATTATTTCTCGATGCGTGATCAAATATGACGCCCCGCTCTTATCTTGATTCTCGGATTGAGCATCAGCCACAGTAATTTCAATAAACTCACTGCCATCACGTAAAAACACATTCTGCTGCGCATCGACCAGCGCTACGCCAGCATCAAGCTGCTTTGGAATAAATTCTGGAAAATCCCTCAGATCGAAGCCGACCTCGATGAGCTGTTTAGCCCCCTTCGCGCTCACTATTGTCGCCATGATAAGCAAAATGGATTTTTGTTCATTGTTGTATGCGACTCTCCACATCGCTTGACCATCGTTTAGCTGTGTCTGCTTTTCTTTTACCAAAGTAGTATCAGAGTAGTACCTAGTAATGTGCTGTTCGGCAGCCAAAGATTCGATTGGAAAGGCGTTTTCAATACGTGCTCGATGCGACCAGTTTAGTGTCGACTTTCTATTAATGAATCGATGAACCGTGTCATTGGCAATGTATTCAAACGATAACAGTGTGCGCTGTATATCTGCAGATACGAGCACTCTCAGTTGCTGAGTGAGCTTTTGATTATCACGCTTGGAGCTCTCTACTTGATGACGAAGGTCGACCACTTGTATTGAAAGTACAAGCGCCGAAAATAAGGTGAGTATCCAAACTCTGTTTCTTACCAGCCACCGAACCATACTTCCTCCAAACCAACATGATGAAATATCCATTCACATCGTAGCTAGGAAGTAAGAGGGTCAATAGACGTAATATTACTAATATCTTGCCTAGTAATATTACCTGCTGCGTCCTTGGTGACAGAGTAGATACTGTCGAAGGTTATCTTTGTGCTGCGGTCGACTAATTTCGTAACCCTGCAGATAATCTGCCCCATTTCTATGAGCCTCACCGCTTGCGCATGATTTTCAATGCCTTCCGCTACAACTTTGACATCCATACATCGAGCAATCGCTACTGTCGCGTCGATTATGATTTCATCGGTCACGGACTCAAAGACTCTGTCTATGAAATGCTTATCGATTTTGATGTAGTCAAACGGAAATTGATCTAGGCAGCTAAGTGCTGAGTAGCCAGTTCCAAAATCATCTATCGCTATCTGATAGCCATGTTCTCTGAGCTCACTGAGCATTTTCTGCGTGCAAAGATCATCATTTGCAATCGCGGTTTCCGTTAACTCCAAAATAATGTGTTTCGCTAAAAGGGGCTTATCCAACGCGAAGGAAAGAAAATGATCAACGCCCATGTCCAATTCCTTGTGTGAGACATTAAATGCAAAGCACACCGGTTGCGTAAGTTGGGCATTAATCTCTGTCATATCATTCACAAGTTTGAGAAAAGCTTTTCGCTTAGCGGTTTGATAAGCCCAGAGACTTCAGCAACTAAAATAAACTCATCGGGAGACACTACTCCTAGTATCTCGTCATGCCAACGTGCGAGCGCTTCACAAATAGTCACTTGCTTCGAAAAAGGGTCATACATAGGTTGAAACCAAAGATCGATGGTGTTCATTTCAATGGCACTGCAAAGGCGTTGATAGACAAGTTGAAAGCGATTTGTGTGCTCTCTAATTTGATGGCTAAATCTCTGGATTCGGCTCCCCCCTTGTTTTTGCGCATATTGCAAAGCGCTTTCGGCACACGAAAGCAATGCCGCACCATCTTGCGCATCGTCAGGGAAAACACTCGCGCCGCCCATTCTACTCAGCCAAATCATTGGCGAGTTTTCACACACGATAGGCTTTGAAAAGCAGCCATCTACAATTTGGATGACATCATCAGCCGTGTCACTATCGATCGGGGCGACACAGACCAACTTGTTGTCACTTATCTGAAATAGCCGATAGGTCGGTTTCAATCGATTTTCAAAACGAATGAACATCTGTTCAACCAATTCAGTTCGTGTACGCTCCCCACAAAAAGAAGATATAGCTTGATGGTTTTCTATCGCAATCAAAATGCAGATGTATCGCTCACAACCAGAGAACGCTTGTTCTAAGATAGGATGTAGCTCATTACGCCGGATAAATGGAATAGTTGAAGGTATGGTTGGCATAGCGAAAAAAGGAGTTCGGTTTGTTATTTTTGTGCAAGATTACGCAACCGATACCCCTACCGTAAATGACAAAAATCGTATACATCCATGCATCGAACGCATAGAGGCCATTTTCTGATAGCTCTAAATGAGTGCCGCAACATCACACAGTCTGCCTAATTGCCATAAATTGACCATCGGATGAAAGCAGCCTAGACAACCACTCAAACCCTTTAATATGTTGGCAAATTAAGCTAGTTAAAACCATTAATGGCACGGCTAAAAACATCCCCACTAATCCCCACACTGCACCCCACAGTGTCAGCGATACCAAAACAAGGAAAGGACTCAAGTTGAGCTGCTTACCTAAATAAGAAGGCTCAATAATGCTGCCGATAAAAAACTGCATAGACCCGAGACTTCCCACAAGCAATAGTACCGGAGCAATCACACCAAACTGCAGCAAAGAAAACAGAGCTGGCAGTAGCACGGCAATGAATGACCCAACATTGGGAATAAAGTTGAGCAAAAACGCGAGTGCTCCCCACAAAGGCGCAAAATGAACGTCTGTAAACTGCAAGATAACGTAGGTCGCAAAACCCGTTACAGCGCTGAGTACACTTTTAGCGGTCACATAAGTTTGAATGGAAGCGGCAATACTTGCACTGGCTTTTTGAACCTCTCTCGCCTTGTTCACATTGCCAAGCATTCTAGGTAGCTTCTCTTTCACCTTATGCTCTTCTGCAAATAAGAACAGCGTGAACATCAAGGTAAGAACAACGTTGGAAAATACGTCTGACAAGGTCTCCCCCGTCGCGCTGATAATTAAGCCGAGATCCAAATATTCAGAAATAGAGTGATAACCAAGACCTGAATCAATACCAAGGTACCCACTGACTTGTGCGCCGATTTGCTCTAGGTTGGCTTGATATAGCGTAGCGTGCTCACTCATCAGCGCCACCTGACTATTAAGAAGACTGAAGACAAAAAAGCTGCCAGCCAACACAAAAACCGCGGCAACTAAGCTTGCCAAAGTTCGATTGAGGGACAATCCAAACAGTGATTGACGGCGGATAGCTCTCTAAACGAACTCAATAAAATCGCCAGAAACACAGACAGCACAATAGGTATCAATAGCGATTTCCCGACAACCAAGATAGCCGTACCGCCAATTAAAATGATTGTCCATAGAGCGATATTCTGAGTATTGAGAATAAGTTTACTGCACTCTGGATGAGTTAATTCGCTACTGAGTGACATGTTTCCACCTCCATTTATCGACGAAAGTTCTTGAGGGCAATGTTGAGCAAAGGCGTGACAACGCTGGCCGTATCGAGCGAACCTGAACTAAATGGCTGTGTAATCGCACTCGACGCCTGATCTCGGATTTCGACCAAAAGCTGTTCTTGCTCGGTAGCCTGAAGTCGTGACGCTAAATATGCGGGTACAGCACCAATTAAAAGGTTTGCACAACCAACCATCATCGCTGCATGACACGCTTGGGCATCACCAACCAAATACAAGTAACCAGCTAGATTGGCCGCCAAAAAAGCGACTGAGAATGTTGCTATGGTCGCTGCATAAAGCACCGCTGCCGTTTTGCTTCGCTTGAGCTCTGCTTTCATCAGTGCTTTCTGTGCCTTTACAGCCACTTTTGCATTATCCGTCATTTTGCTCATGGTCATTTCCTCTCAATCAGTTACGTTCAACGCAGCACTCGTCCAAACACAATGCCTGCGGAAAAAATCAATAAACAAGCTTTCGGTGGTAACTGCTCCAGTTGAATCTCTAGCTCTGCTATTAGTTCATTGCACTTCTCTTGAAGCTCACCTTCCTCACCTCCCTGACCGAAGAGCACTTTAAGTCTCTCGATCAATTGGTTGGGAGTAGCGCTACTAATTAACGCCTCGAGCTTATCTTCTTCATTTAGCTCGCTTTCGTTTTGCTGCAGTTCGTCCTGCTCTTCCATCGAGTTGAGCTGCGCTTGCAGCTCATCTATTTGTTGCTGTAGTTCATGGTTGCTCATGTTTGCTACCTCACTCAATTATGCTGACACTCGGTCGTCACTAAACTCTTCTTCAAGCTCATCCGCTACTTTGTTTTCCGCAAAGGTAAGACTTAACACATTGATCCCAAGGAAAATCAGCTTAACACCTACATAAGTACCGATTGCAAATAGCCCAGAGATTGGCCAATCCGCAATGAGCAAACCAGAGCAAACAATGCTTAGCACGCCATAAAATATCGTCCAACCTGCGCCTTTTTCTTTGCGTTGCTTGATGCCATAAATGGTCGCGAAGATCCCTTCAAGCAGAAAGAATGAAATGAGTACGCCCGATGAAAACATTAAGGTAACGCCCGGCAACTGATACATGAAGAAGGAAGAAATGATAAGCAGTGTCGACAGAAGCCCCATCCACACCTTGCTCGAGGTACTTGACTCTTTAAACAGCCAGATAATGCCCGTCACACCTAAAGCACACATGCCAATAGCGAGCAGCATTGAAAAGAACACTCCAGTGACAAATGGTGTGCTAATCGCTCCGCACCCTAGAATGATCGCGGCAATGCCAATAATGGTTTGCGTCTTTAAATTGACTTCAAATAGTTCTTTAATTGCGTTCATGGTAATAACCCTTAGTCGTTGTTGAGTACAGGGTTAGATTACCTAAAAGGAGTGACTACGAAGACTCGTAGAATTACTAGAGGGAGGGTGGGTATTTACCAGTTGTCGACCAGTTAACCCCACGTGACATCGCTATACGAGATCATTTTTAATCGCAAAAGGGACGAGCTCACTGGCGTTTTTTAGTTTGAGGACTTCAACCATTTTATACTTATGGAATTCTACTGTTCGGCTAGAGACATTGAGAATATTGGCGATTTCCTTCGCTGAATGACTCTCTGCCAAAAGCTGGAGTACTTGTCTTTGACGGGAGGTAAGCACTGATAGCGGATCGTCAACGATGTCTTTCTTATTCTTATAGGCATCCATGATATCGGCTTGGAGCGTCGGCGTAATATAGGTTTTTTTGCTTAAAACGGCGCGCATTGCGACAAGCAGCTCTTCTGGAGCAGAATGTTTGAGCAAGTAGCCGTGCACGCCGGAGTCGAGTGCTTTGATGGCGTATTTAACTTCCGGGTGCATGGTCAAAAGGATTATCTTGACCTCTTCATCGCTGGCAATGATCTTCTCTGCTGCATTTAAACCGTTCATGATGGGCATAGAGATGTCAGAAACGATGATGTCTGGCTTGAGCTGTTTGGCTTGCATGACCAAAGCGTTGCCATCTTCAACCACACCAATGACATCATAATCTTTACTGAGTAGGTTCTTAATGCCTTCAGCTACCATCACATGATCATCGGCGAGCAACACTGTGGGTTTATTCATACTCTCTCCTATTGGGTCAGCGGAAAACATAGCCGACATACATGCCAACTATTAATTATTTTAGCTGGTTCTACATCTTCCGTAGCCCTATATCCGCAAACCGTTCAGAAGGCCGCATTTTTACTTCAAAAATTCTTTAACAATAGATGGATATTGATCCGTGTATAAGTAGTTGTTGTCTTTGCGAGGGTTGTGACAACCTTGGCAAAATTCCTTGTTAGGCGATTCGTTGACAGTAGCTCTACTCCAAACATCCCCCATCCCCAACCATCTCCCCAATTTGGGTTATCTTTGAAGCGCCCTTCATTATCACGAATCATCACAAAAAAGACGTCATTACCGCGCTGATGAAAGACCAGCCAGTAGTGAGATGTTCGGATTGAGTGTGTTTTACATCTTTTACGAACACAGTCCCGTCTGGCCATTCGCCCGTTGAGTTATAGTGCTCTACTGCTGCACCCTGAGCGTAAATACCGTTAAGGTTTTGAACCCTCTTCGAATCTGGCGCAATGACCGCTGTTGTTCCCACATGAACAAGTTCAGTTTGGAAGTCGGTAGGAAACGAGATATTGCCCTTGTTATCCACCAGTTCTTTGTAAGTATCTGCTGGATTGGACAAGCTAGCATTGGTGCCAAATGCGGTGAGCATTGCAACCATCGCGAATGATTTTCTCATGATATTTACCTCGATTTTTCTAATTCTTGCTTACAAAGTTCAACTTTTATTTTGAGGATTTCAGCTTGTTGATCTGAGTTCGATGCGTGCGCTGATAGACCTGAATATTGACTTCCACCAGCAGCCAGGTTTGCCATGGATAGTGCCGCCAGCGCATTCGCTTCATTGTGGCTAGCTTCTATACCCGATGGATCACACCCGTTCTCTGGCGTAGGCTCAGTGACCGCACACCCACCAATGACGCAATAGCGTGAATAAAATCAAACGTCTCATCAACACTAACAACGCCCCGAAAAAAGTCGTTACAAATATGCGGGCACTCTGAATGAAACGATTCAAATAGACAAAATGGTTCGTATCTACAAAACGAATAGAATACTGTTGATGATGACAGGTGACTGGGTGCTATGAGGGTTTAAGTATGAGTTCGACAGTGGTTCCGTGTGCGGGTTGCGATCGAAAGTATAACTTAGCTTCAATCAACTTAGCTCGCTCCCTCATCATTTGCAGGCCAATACCAGAAGACGGTGGTATTGCATCGATAGCAAAGCCGCTTCCATTGTCTTCAATCTGCAAGGTTAGTTTTTCAGGCGTAACCATTAAGTTAACTTGAATATGTGAGGCCGACGAATGTTGCATTGCGTTAGCGATAGACTCTTGAGCAATACGAAATATCATCAGTTCTATTTGTGGATGAACAATGACTTGAACCGTTGAAGCGGCAAACGCGATTGATATGTCGCTCTTGCTTGATGTCTCTTCAACCTCATGGCGCAGCGCTTCTTTCAGTCCGAACTCACTCAACATTGCGGGCAGTAACCGGTGAGAAAGAGTGTGCGTATCCTTTGCCACGTTGACGAGTTCTTGTTTGATGCGTTTCAGCTTTTCATAACTCGCCCCCCCTTCAAGGTGTTTCTCCAAAACACCTGCTTCAATGACTATCGCAGCCAGGCGCTGACAGAGATCGTCATGTAACTCATGCGCGAGCATCTCTCGCTCGGCTTCCTGCGCAATGAGTAACTTAGCAACGAATGGTTTTGAATTTAGTTGTAACTTCAATCTCAAGCTCCCTTTAAAACGAAGTAGACAATGTCCTCGTCAAGCTATCCAACGGTCTTCGCAAACTATCTAACGAATGAACCCGCGTTCGCTATCACACTAAAAGTAGGCGCTTTTACCCCATTAAAACACTCGTAAATTTCCCAGACATGGCTAGTAAAATTGCCAGTTACTCACCCGACATCATTCACAGATACTGGTCTATGCAAATGCGCATGCAGGCATAAAGGTAGCGAGGTACTCCCAGCTATCTACCACGTCATTATTGATTTAGTCACACCGGAGGCGAATTGTGCAGATACACAGTCCAGAGGTTCTATTTTTCATCCAAATATCTAAATACAACAGCTTTAGTGAGGCTGCGGATAAGCTAAACATTCCCCAGCCCACGGTAAGCAGAAAGATATCATCACTTGAAAGCGCTCTGGGAAAGCAACTTTTTACTCGCTCAAAGGCGGGAATTGCTTTAACCGGTTTTGGGCTCAGATTTCTTCAAAGTGCGCTTAGGGTCGAGACAGAACTGGAGAACTTGAAAAGGCTGGCAATGGGTACAGAGGAGCGAAACATCGTTGAGCTCGAAGCCCTACCAGCTCTGGCGGAACACTTAGTAAAGAAGGTACTCCCACATTTTCGCGAGCAAAATGCGGACATCTTGGTCAACATTCAAACCATTCCGTTTCAGAAGCAATTTGAACCGGGTGAGAAATTACGTTTGCACACCCAGCTCGCAGAGAACACCAATCGAACCTATCATCATTACCTAAGTTCAAAGTTGGGTTTCTACTCTTCTGAGCAACTCATGGAACAAGTCTCTCCGTTAACAGCCCCAGAAGAGCTGATTAACTATCGTATCCCATGGGTATCCATCAAAAACCAACCGTCATCCGTTCCAGTATTGGACAAACAAGCTGCATATATTGTTGATAATGCGTTACTTAGCGCTGAGGCGACCGTCAATGGCCTTGGTGTGTCCTGGAACTATGCAACCATCATGGATGACTACCTAAGAACCGGACAAGCGATAGAGCTATTTAAGAACCAAACTGATGCAGAAGCACATGCTTATTTGAGCTACCCACCCAACAAACAGTTCAACAAGGCTGAGCAACTGTTTGTCGACTACATGGCAAATACAAGCTGGTTATCCCGTAAACAAATAGCCAGTAAACAGTTACCCAATTAAGAGCTGTCCAGCCAACGGGAGCTAAGTAACAGCAGTGAGCCCACACCAAGGAGCTATGGTGCATGAAGTGACAGGAAGTGAATAGTTTAGACCGTTTTCCTAGTATTTCTTGTCGTGGGGACTGGTAAATTTGCGAGTTAATCATTGCTGGCGTCTACTCCACAATGTACATAGATTGATAAGCCAAGAGGAAGCCATCATGGATGTACTATTGATTGAAGATGATATTTTTCAAGCTATGGTCATAGGCACGGTGCTAGAGGCCAATGAAGGTACCAGGGTCGCCATCGCGCATTCAGGTGCTGAGGCACTGATGCAAGTAGACCATCTCGACTACCACCCGGATCTAGTGGTTTGCGATCTTTGCATGCCTGAAATGGATGGAATTGAGCTACTTTACCGTCTATCAAAATCGCTACCAGACACCAGTTACGCGATTTTAAGCGCGGCTAACGATGACGTCATAGAGTCGGCATTGAGAACGGCCAATGGCTATGGCATCAATAATATGGCGGCATATTCTAAACCCCTTTCAGCTGTAGAAGCACAAGACATGATCCGCTCTCTCAACAACAAACAGCAGCACTCTAGCCCTTCTTACCAACCTCTTGTCTTTAACCGAGATACTTTATTCAATGCCATTAGTGAAGGTCAGTTTGAAGTGTTCTACCAACCACAGGTTTCATGCCAATCTAATGCTATTTGGGGTGCAGAGGCACTCATACGTTGGAACCACCCCACACTCGGTGTGTTAACGCCTTTTCAGTTTTTAGATCTTGTTGAGGAATATGAACTCATGAGCGAGCTAACAAAGTTTGTTATAGAGCAAGCTCTAGCCGATGCGGCGCACTTTCAATCTACAGTGCCGGGTTGCAACGTTTCAATTAACGTGACCGCCAATGATGTCTCTCGGCGCTCCTTTGCAAGTGACCTAATCAAACTGACACAAGCATTCAACCTTTCCCCCAACTCGATCACCATTGAAGTGACAGAATCGGGCTTCACCAAGGATGCGACAACCATGCTTGAAACGTTAACTCGATTGCGACTGGCTGGCTTTGGTGTATCAATCGATGATTTTGGCACTGGCTATTCTTCATTACATCAGCTGATGACCGCCCCATTCAATGAACTCAAAGTCGACCGTTCGTTTGTTCAACAAATAATGACCAGTGACAAACATCAGAAATCCGTGAAAGCCATTTGTAGTCTCTGCAAAGAACTTGAAATCAAAACCGTCGTAGAGGGTGTGGAAACACCTGAACAACTGGCTCAGTTGCGCCACCTAGGTGCGGACATTATCCAGGGTTACTACTTCGGCAAACCCATGAGAAAAGGTGATTTTCTTGACTGGTCGAAGACATACCGCTCCTTCAGCTATGAGCTAACAAAGCTCACAGCTTAGCGTGTTGATGGTTTGGTGATGCACTTAGTGGTTACTCGGAGCATTTATTGGAATTTCTAATTCGATTGAAACGCCCTTGTTTTCTTGGGATCGGATCGTAAGCTCGCCGTTCACCAACCTTGCTCGCTCAAGCATACTCTTAAGCCCTAGTCCTGGCGACTTCAGGGCCTCATCGACATCAAATCCCATTCCATCATCTTGGATCTGCAGTATCAGAAACTGTTGAATAGAGGCCAAATTAATTCGAACTTGAGACGCTTCTGAGTATTTAGACACATTCCTTAAGGCTTCTTGTACGATTCTAAAAATGACCAACTCCTCATCCTTGGTCAGATCTAAATGTGTCATCGTGGCAAAAAAGTCGACTTTGATTTCCTCTCTTCGTTGATAGTTATCGATCTCAGAGCGAAGCGCTTCAATCAGTCCTAGATCGTCAATAATAGATGGGTGTAAGCGGCGAGACAGGCTATGGGTATCTTCTGCGATTTCAACGATATCTCTCTTAACCTTGTTGAGGCATTCCACATCCGTGCTCTCTGTTAAGCTATTTCGTAGTCCGCCCAAGTCAATCGATAGCAGCGCGAGTCGCTGAGTTAAATCATCATGTAACTCTCTCGCAACTCGCTTACGCTCTTCCTCTTGAACGGTGAGTAATTGAGAAGTCAGCGCTCTTAACTCCTGCTGTTGGACAAGAAGCTTTTGCTCTACATCCTTAAATTCAGAGATTTCCTGAATCGTACCCGAGCCTCCAATAAAGTCGCCTTTGTCATCAAACTCTAGCTCGGCTTTCTCGTTCACCCACCTCGGGTCATCATCACCAAGGCGATACTCGATATTGACCAGCCCGGTGTCTGGTGCTGACAGCCATTTTGCTAGATACGCCTGCTTGTCTTCCGCATTGACTAACTTTACAAACTCCACTTTCGAGAGCACTTTGCCTTTCGCCACACCCAAGATTTCGGCAGCCTGCTCCGATAGCGAGACTCTGGCATAGTCGCTGTCTAAATCCCAACTCCCGATATTGGTCACTCGCTGAGCATGAGTGAGCTTTTGCTGGGTTGTTGCCAAGTCAGCTAGCGCTTTTCGATGGAGACGATAGTAAGTAAATAAAATACCAATAATCAGCAATAAACTCGCAACGCCGCCGAAAATAGACACGCTAAGCCAAGTAGTGTCTTTGACCAATCGGACATTCATCCACTTATCGACCATTAGGGAAATTTGCTGATCATCTATGGTCTCTAAGGTTCGATTCAACAAAGAAACCAACTCGGGGTTTGACGGGTGCACAGCCATCGCATATTCAAACTCATACACCGTATCCCCACTGTAAACAATCGAATCGAACCCCTCCGATTTAACGACGTAGTCAACAAAATATGGGTTTGAGATCAGCGCATCGACTTGTTTATTGGCCACTGCCTGAACCAGGGATTCAATCGTCCGATAACGAACTAGCTCGATCTCAGGGTGACTCTTTTCCAAACGTGAAGCCATGGCTCCCGCATTCATGACAGCGAGGCGTTTGCCATCCATCGCCTCTAACGAGTCAATGAAGGGGTTGTCTGCATGGGTATAGAGCGCGAGGTTGTACTTGATAAATGGTTTGGTAAACAGGAGCTGTTTTTGTCGTTGAGGGGAAATGTTCAGACCAGGTATGAGCTCTACTTCACCATCGATCACTGCAGAAAGCGAACCTCGGAAAGTTTCAAACTCTTTGAGATGAGTCTCTACGCCAAACATCTCTTGAAAACGCTGGAGTATATCTTCTGTTACACCGGCACTGAGTCCATCGTTATCGATATAATTGAGAGGTGGAACGCTTCTCGCTTTAGAAAATGCGATCCGCTTGTGTTTTTCTAACCAATCTTTCTCGGCGCTCGAGAGCGGTTTGGGCTGGAAAATGATGGCGTTGGTCGATAGCCATTTATCCGCAAGCAGCGATTTTTCGGTTTGTCCAATGGATTCAATGGCCTTGTTGAGTATCGACTGCAGTATCGTCAGATCGTTACGAACCGCAATGTGACCGACATTTAACTTGTCCAATTGTGGGATATTCAATCCCCCTCTATCACTGATGTTAGAGATAAAGCTTTGCTCAATGTAGGCATCACACATCCTCTTGGTACAGAGGTAGTAATCTGCTTTCTTTTCTAGCAGTGCGGTAATGCCTTCTTCGATTGAGCCGATGGGAAGCAACTGTACTTGCGGGTATTCACGTATTAAAAATCGATGAGGGATGAAGTTGCGATCAACAGCCACTTTACTGGTCTTTAATTCAGCAACCTCTTGAATGGTGTTTGTCGCATTAAGTGCATAAAGCGGTCTGGTGGCTCTACATGATAGGCAGAGGTGTAAACCATGAACTCATCCAAATCACCGCGCTGCCTGACAAAAGGGAGGAGATCTATGTCGCCCTGCTGCACCTTAATGAAGTACTCTTCACTACTAAACCCTACGACTGGCTGAAATTTGAGTCCGCTTCTTTCCGCGATTAACTGCAAATAGTCGATGGAATAACCAACTATTTTGCCGTCTACTTCAAAACTGAAGGGCGCCACACCATCATTCGCAGCATACCGAATAGGATCAACCGTTTTGACCCAATCAAGCTCTGTATCCGTCAGCCTATAGAGATTGGGTTTGCGGTGACAACGGCTGTGTTGACCAAGAAAAAACACAACATCGCGGCTTTAAAGCAAAAAGACTTCACAATACCGTCCCACTTATCCTTGTTGATTACGTATCGTCCTGATTTAAAATCTTAGTTCAACAGTGATAAATTGACCAACTCGCTTTATTAGTCAGTGACTTACAGCAGTTTGTTCTTATATTGCTCAGGCGTTTGCCCAGAATATTTCTTAAACATCGATATAAACGGGCTTGCTTGGTTATAGCCGAGCGTAAATGCGACTTCTTTTACTGAATGGCCACTTCTCAATAGATCCATTGAAAACAAGTACCGTACTCGCAAGCGCCACTCGGTAAAACTCATACCAAGTTCGCTTTGGCAGTAACGTGCAAGCGTACGTTCGGTTGTATGAACTTTTGATGCCCACTCCTTAAGGCTAATGTCGTTAGTTGGCTCCTCTTCAATGGCCGCCAGAATGGGAGCGAGGTATTTGTTATTACTAGAAGGTAGGAAGTGGTGCTGTTCTTGCTGATCGCTCAGTTGGTCTAGAAGCACTTGGATCAAACGCTGATCTTTTTCAGATTCTGCCACGTTGACGTTACGGTGACGAAAGTCTCAATAATCGAGGATACGATTGGTGTCACTTTGATTAAGCTAGTTTTATCTGGAAACCCATCGGTAAACTCGTGGGCAATATTAAGCGAGCAGTATTCGAGTGGCTTGCGATTGTAGCTGCAATGCATCACGCCCGCCGGAACCCAAATAGCAAGATGTGGCGGCGCTAAAAAACGTGTATCTTGCGCCTCCATTTCCAATATACCACCGCTAATCAGCTGGACTTGTCCCCATGGGTGGCAGTGCACGCGGGTTTCGGTGTTCGACAAAAACGCATCGAAGTTCATGAAAACATTGGAGGGCATCTTGTCGATAGACAAAGAGGGGTGCAAATTTCTAGTGTGTTTTTTCAACTTGTCTTCCTATCGCGCGCAATGTCGTTTTAAAGATACATCATAGTATAACGACCTGTCAGACTATGTATCAACTTACAAAACGCGATGAGGTTCACAGTGGTCTATCTTCTTCCCTTCTTTACTGTGTTGATATGGGGCGGCAACGCCATTGTGAACAAGATGTCGGCCTCTATGATTGAACCGAGCGCGATGAGCTTCTATCGCTGGGCGCTTGCTATCTTAGTGATGACGCCATTCTGCTTGCCGAAAGTGAAACGTTACTGGCCAGAGATCCACAAAAACAGCGCCAAACTCGCGTTTCTAGCATTGCTGGGCATGGTACTTAACCAATCGTTGGGTTACTACGCAGCGGCAACCACTACAGCCTCTAATATGGCACTGATCACCTCACTAGTCCCCCTGCTCGCGGTGTTCATTTCCGTGCCATTACTTGGCAAACGTATCTCTAAGCTAAGCATCGTTGGCGGTGTAATTTCGCTAGCTGGCCTTGCCTTTATGCTTGGACAAGGCGACATCAGTTTCTTTTTGCATCAAGACATTTCCCAAGGCGATGGCTTGATGGTACTGGCTGCTATTGTGTATGCGACTTACTGTGTGTTGCTAAAGCGCTGGAAGATGCAGCTGTCTAGCTGGATGCTGATTTACACGCAAGGCGTCTTTGCCGTCATGATGTTGTTTCCACTATTGCTGACTAGCGAGCAAATCTTGCCAAGCAGCTCTGCCCTGCCGCTTATTGCCTACGCAGGATTGCTCGGCTCATTAGTTGCTCCGCTGCTGTGGGTAAAAGCGATCGATTTGATTGGCGCAGATGGCAGTGCCATGTTCATGAACTTGTTGCCGGTTATCGCTGTTGCTCTCGCTGCAGTACTGCTTGGTGAGTCAATTACCCAGTTCCACCTTATTGGTGGGCTCATGGTCATTTCCGGCGTTATCTTGTCGCAAATTAAGACCAAAAAGCTTCAGCCTGCGCAAGAAGCGGTGGCACCTAAACTCACTATAGATAAACAGTAGCGAACGGCAAAAAACTCGCACACTCAAACTCATAGCGTGTTGTTAACAAGTTTGTCATAATCAAGTCACTTAGCAGCTCAGATAAAGGAATAAAAATAATGAGTAGTGGCAGAAGAGAGACCACCTTGCGTTTTCTAGCGGAGCCAGGCGATGTGAACTTTGGCGGCAAAGTGCATGGCGGCGCAGTAATGAAATGGATTGACTTGGCAGCGTACGCTTGCAGCGCGGCATGGAGTGGCAAGTATTGCATCACAGCTTACGCTGGTGGCATTCGCTTTGTGGAGCCAATCCACGTTGGTAATTTAGTAGAAGTGAGTGCCAAAGTGATATACACCGGCAGAAGCTCTATGCACATTGCCATCGACGTACAAGCCAGCGACCCTAAAGAGCTGCAAAATCGTCTTACGACACACTGCATCGTGATCATGGTGGCGGTGGATGAAAATGGCAAACCAACCGAGGTACCAGAGTGGGTACCGCAAACAGAAGACGATATTAAGCTTCGTGAGTCGGCAATCAAGCTGATGAACATGCGCAAGCAGATTGGCGAAGAGATGGAAGCGCACGTCAAATATCTCAAGTAATTTCCTCTCCTTACTTGTTAATCAAGCCCTAACATTCATGCAGACTGAATTCTCGGTCTGCATTTGTTATCTAGATCTCATCTACGCCCTAAATCATCTTCCAAAAGGAGGAGTTTTCATCTTTTCCCTTCAACTACACTAGATTGACGTGATAGATTTTTCTATATCCAAAACAGAACTCCTACAACATCAGCTTGGTGAGATTTTATGCCCAACTCTTCCATTTCTAAACCTGAGCAAAAGATTCATCTGTACCAAATTTTCACCCGCCTATTTGGCAATACCAATTCAATCAACCAGCCTTGGGGCACCATAGAACAAAATGGTGTCGGTAAGTTTAGCGATATCAACGAGGTCGCCCTAGCATCGATTCGAGACCTCGGTATGACCCATGTCTGGTATACCGGCGTGCCGCACCATGCGGTTATCCGTGATTACAGCGAGTATGGCATCAGCAATGATCACCCTGCTGTTGTTAAAGGACGCGCAGGGTCACCTTATGCGGTGAAGGACTATTACTCGGTGAACCCAGATTTAGCGGACGATCCAGCCCAAAGAAACCAAGAGTTTAAGCAGCTTATTGAGCGCACACACAAGGTGGGATTGAAAGTGGTGATTGATATTGTTCCCAACCACGTCGCTCGCCAATACCAAGGGCTCAACAACCCTGAAGGCGTCACCGATTTTGGTGCGGAAGACGATACCAGCCTCGAGTACTCGCGCGAAAACAACTTCTACTACATTCCAGAGCAGGCGTTTGAACTGCCCGATATACCTGAGCATCTCGCACCGCTTGGTGGTGAGGATCACCCACTACTCAAGCAGCCTTATCATGAGTACCCGGCAAAGTGGACAGGCAATGGCGCGAGAAATGCCAAACCAAGCGCCGACGATTGGTATGAAACGGTTAAAGTCAATTACGGCGTAAGACAGATGGCAGCAAAGACTTTCCAGAACTACCCGAATGTTATCGACATAAGGACTTTGCTGACCACGCGAAATTCTGGAATGACAAAGATGTACCAAGCTCATGGCGCAAGTTTCGTGACATTGCTATGTATTGGCTAGATCAAGGCGTCGACGGCTTTCGCTATGACATGGCAGAGATGGTACCGGTGGAGTTTTGGAGCTTTCTCAACTCATCGATCAAACTCAACAATCCCGATGCTTTCTTAGTGGCAGAAGTGTACCAACCACACCTTTATCGAGATTACATTCAGCTTGGCAAAATGGATGCACTCTACGACAAAGTTGATCTTTACGATACGCTCAAAGCGATTATTCAAGGCCGAGATAGCACAGAGTCCATCTCTCGTATCCAAACCGAGCATAGCGACATCGAACCTCACATGCTGCACTTTCTCGATAACCATGACGAGCAACGGATCCCTTGCGCTGAATTTGCTGGAAGCGCCGAAGCGGCTTTGCCTGCCATGGTCGTATCTGCCACTGTCAGTAACGCACCAACCATGCTTTACTTTGGCCAAGAGCTGGGTGAAGCTGGCGAAGAAAACGCGGGCTTTGGGCAGCCAACCCGAACCTCCATTTTCGACTATATCGGTGTTCCGAGCCATCAGCGCTGGATGAACAATGGCGCATTCGATGGCGGCCAATCCACCGAACAAGAACTGAATCTGCGCCGTTTTTACCATAGCTTAATGCGCTTTGTGCAGCATAGCCCTGCGATGTCTGGCTCTCGACTGTCACTGGATATTCAGCGTAATGAGCGCCATGGCGAGCTTCGCCACAAGCTTTATGGATACTGGCGTGAGAACAAAGGTGATGCTGTGTTAGTCTTAGTTAACTTTGATGCACACCAAGCCAGCAGTGAACCGATTTCCGTGCCCGTGGACGTGATCAATGCTTTAGGGTTAATCGATGGTACTTACTCACTAACATGCAGACTAAATCCAAAAGTCACCGTAGAGCTTAGTGTCTCGAATGGCTCAGGCCAAGTTGATATTGCCCTCAATCCACTGGCTTCACATATTTTTCAACTCGTGGCTACAGAGCATTAACCGCCCTACTTAATCGAAGTCGACTGCTATCAACCTCAGCGTAAAAGCTGGGGCTTTTTTTAACTCATTCAGATCACACCTCGCGCAAGTGAAATAGCAAAAATCTATATCATTTAACGAAAAGGCTATTTTTACGCCTCATTGCATCCGATTATTCTTATCCCAATGCAAATGGACAGGATAGTCACAATGAAAACACTAAAAACATCCTTAACCGCTTTGGCACTAGCAACGTTAACGGCAGCTCCAGCAATGGCAGTCACAGAGGGTGAACTGCTTATTTGGATCAACAGTGATAAAGGTTACGAAGGGCTTGCAGAAGTAGGCCGACAATTTGAAGCCGATACTGGTATTAAAGTCAGTGTTCAGTTTCCCGAGTCATTAGAAGCACGCTTTCAACAGGTCGCTGCCACTGGCGATGGCCCAGACATCATTTTCTGGGCACACGACCGCTTCGGTGGCTACGCTGAGTCTGGTCTTCTGCGAGAAGTGAAACCGAGTAAAGCGTTCCAAGATAAACTCGTCGACTTTAGTTGGGATGCGGTGAACTACAAAGGTAAACTCATCGGCTACCCTCTTGCTATTGAAGCCATTTCACTGATTTACAACAAAGACTTGCTGCCAGAACCACCTAAATCATGGGAAGAGCTACCGGCTATTCACGCGAAGATGAAAGCACAAGGTAAAGACACCATTATGTGGGATGTGAAGAACGCCTACTTTACTTGGCCAATTGTCTCTGCTGGTACCTATTCGTTCGCTAAAACGCCACAAGGTCACGATGCCAACGACACAGGGATCAACAATCAACGCGCTCAGGACAACCTAGCGTTCTTGCTGAACATGAAGCAAGAAGGCATTGTCAATCCGGGAATGGATTATGCCAATGCCGAGTCCTCCTTTGCCAAAGGCGAAGTGGCGATGACGATCAACGGCCCTTGGTCATGGGGTAACCTAGACAAAGCGGGCATCAACTATGGCGTTGCCACCTTCCCTACATTGGATGGCGAAAAATCGAACCCATTCGTTGGTATTTTGAGTGCCGGTATTAGCTCTGCAAGCCCAAATGAAGATTTGGCAGTAGAGTTTATCGAAAACTATTTGTTTACCGATGAAGCACTCACCACTATCAACAACGACAAACCGCTTGGTGCCGTGACTCTGAAATCTTTCCAACAGACTCTAGAGTCAGATCAGCGCATTCGCTCAACCATGATTAACGCTGAAAACGGAGAAATCATGCCAGCGATTCCAAAGATGATGACCTTTTGGATGTCTGAAGGTGCTGCCATCGAAAACACACTACTGGAACGCCAGACTGTTTCCGAGGCACTTGCAACTGCGGAGAAGCAGTTAACGCGATAACTCTAACCACTCGCCAAGTGCAGCAGAAACTGTACTTGGCGAGTAAATCAATCAAAGTTTTGTTGTTTCTTGTAAGCCCGTGACTACCTCTTAAAGTCGCAATGTAACGCTTTAAATCGCTCTACATCAGATCCTCTTCTTCATCACATTCTCACCCAAGATCTTAAACAGCCGATTGAATTTCTCTCTATCGCTATCTATACCCTTTAACTATGCTCGCAGTTCCTCTGTTGTTCGAGCACATACGACGCCACACGATCACACTTGTTGGAAGGTAATAAATGATGGGTGGTGACAAAGTGATGAAAACAAACGAGATAAAGGCGAAACAAGGAGATAACGATGGACAGAATTTGCCCAATGTGTCAAACGCCAATGGTAGAGAGAAACAACGTACATGTTTGCCCAAGAAATGAAATTGGCGACTGCGCTTATGATCCCTATCTACATGAATTTGAGCCTGTACAAGAACGTGAAATGGAGCAAGATCGTCCTTATTAGTACTAGCGCCACAACGCTAAAGCTAAAGTTGCAATCAAACGGATGTTAAAAACAGTAATATTGATAAGGCGACCCCGAAGGTCGCCTTGTTGATCATAGAGACAGGTTTCTATTGTCTAACTCTTAGTGCCTCAAAGCCAATCTGTCTTAGCTCGTCAACTTCACCATATAAGCATCATACGGCTGTAACTCTATCTCTTCACTGAAGTCAAACGTTGTGCGTCCAGAGTTTGAGAGAAGCACCTCCGCTGCGTTTTGGTTAAACTCGCTCAAATCAATTTTCAAGAACTCGCCACTGAAATTCGCGACAACCATTAAACGTGTCTCCCCTTCTGTTCTGAGATAAGCAAAGACTTTGTCGTGCTGTTCCAGTACAGGAGTAAAATCGCCGTGCACAATGGCACGATAGCGCTTGCGAAGTGCAATTAAAGACTGATAGTAACGATACACAGAATCACTACTCGCCAGGTCACCTTCAACGTTCACCTCGGTGTAGTTGGGTTCACTTCAATCCAAGGTTTGCCTTTCGTGAAGCCTGCTTGCGATGCTGCTGACCATTGCATCGGTGTTCTGGCATTGTCACGACCATTCTCACCCAGAGCATGCATCATCTCTTCATGGCTCACGCCAGCTTCTGTTTTCACTTTATAGAAGTTCAGCGACTCTATGTCTTTGTATTGCTCCAAGCGTTCGAACTTCACATTAGTCATCGCGATCTCTTCGCCTTGATAAATGTATGGCGTGCCCTTAAGTCCGTGCAGTACCGTGGCCAGCATTTTGGCTGACTTGGTGCGATACACCCCATCGTCACCATACTTTGACACCGCGCGAGGCAGATCGTGATTATTCCAAAACAGAGAGTTCCAACCTTGATCAGCGAGCTCTAACTGCCATTTGGTGAGTACTTTCTTAAATTCAGGTAAGTCGAGTGCGATCGGCTGCCATTTGTCACCGTCTTTCCAAGTAAGCGTAATATGTTCGAACTGGAAAACCATAGACAGCTCATCACGTTCTGGCGCGCTATATAGCTTGGCGATATCAGGCGTCGCCCCCCAAGTTTCCCCAACAGTCAAAAGATCTTTACCGCCAAAGGTCGCATGATTCATCTGTTTAAGAAGTGGGTGCAATCTTTCGCCATTACCCGTGATGCCTTTGTCGATCTCTTTACCAATCAGGTCAATAACATCAAGCCTGAAGCCGCCAATACCCTTATCTATCCACCAGTTCATCATACGGTGGACTTCATCATGCACTTTTGGGTTTTCCCAGTTGAGATCGGGTTGTTTTTTTGAAAAGAGGTGTAGGTAATATTGCTGAGTCGGTTCATGCCACTGCCACGCACTGCCACCAAAGATCGAATCAAGATCGTTAGGCGCGCTGCCATCCGGTTTCGCATCACGCCAAACGTAGTAGTCGCGATATGGCGAATCTTTTGATTCGCACGCTTGTTGAAACCAAGAGTGCTCATCTGAAGTATGGTTAACCACCAAGTCCATAACGATACGAATGCCGCGCTGTTTTGCTTCGCCGATCAGCGCTTCCATATCTTGCATAGTGCCAAACTCAGGCGCGATGGCTTGGTAGTTAGAAATATCGTAGCCGTTGTCATCCATAGGAGACTGATACACAGGCGATAGCCAAATCACGTCCACGCCTAGCTCTTGTAAATAATCGAGCTTTGAGCGAATGCCATTTAGATCGCCAATGCCATCACCATTCGAATCACAAAAGCTGCGCGGGTAAATCTGATACACCACGGCATCGTGCCACCATTTTTGTTCCATGAGTCTGTCCTAGCTTATCGTCAAATTACCCCCACTCTACGAAGTTATCGCTGTGATTAAAAATAGATTCTCCGTATAATCGTATAGATTTTTTATATATCAAAAACCGACACACCAAAAGGCAATGTATGGCGCTAAATAAATCCATTAAGTACTTCTTGGCAGTAGCCAAACACGGCAACATTAAACGTGCCTCTGATGAGTTATTTATTAGTCAGCCGTCTCTCACCTCTGCAATCAAAAAGCTTGAGGCAGAAATGGGCGCTCCCTTGTTTAATCGTCTATCAAAGGGGGTGGAACTGACGCCTTATGGCAATAAATTCCGTAAGTTTGCGCAGGAGCAGCAAGAACAGTACTTTGCCCTCAAGCACCAGTTTAACGACATGCAACAGCGCCAATTTGGTAAAGTAAAAATCGGTACGGGAGAAGTATGGTGGGAAGGTTTCGTACGCCAATCGGTGGCTGATTACCAAGCATTAAACCCAGCCAGCTCATTTCATCTTGAGTTCGGAAATAACTTGTCTCTGCTTCATCATCTCGTTCAAGGTGATATAGATTTA
Source organism: Vibrio maritimus (assembly GCA_000755425.1). Classification (GTDB taxonomy): domain Bacteria; phylum Pseudomonadota; class Gammaproteobacteria; order Enterobacterales; family Vibrionaceae; genus Vibrio; species Vibrio maritimus_A. The sequence goes on along the minus strand of BBMT01000003.1, from coordinate 15,252 downwards.
TTCATAGGTCATGAAGTTTTAGACTTATCCGAGTCGTGTCGTGTGGTGTTCCAGCCTCTGTTTCAAGATTACGAAGCCTTCTACGTCTCTAAGCACCACCCGCTTGCTACTGGGATAAGCGAGCCAAGTACCCTACACCGCTACCCTCTTCTAAGGGTGACACCAAACCATCCAAGGCACCAATCTGTGCTCGCAAACGGTCTTCCTCATGACATTCAATTTGATGAGCGCATCACCTACGACGTGGATTCTGTCATGGCCAGTATGGATATGCTGCATATGACTCAAGCGATCATGCCTTACAGCCACAAAGCGAGTGATTGGCTCGAGAAGCATGACATCGTCATCGCGTATCTTGATAAAGAGAAGGTCGGTAATATCGGTATTTACACCAAACAAGGTGAAAGCAAATCGAGCGTCGAAGCCCTTGTTCAGCTACTCACCAGTAATGTCAATTCCCGGTAAGGTCACCAAACTGTCATTTTTCTTTCATTAAACTTTGATGTAATCGCCCAGCGTTAAAATAGTCTGAGAGAGGAGCTCGACTTGACCCTGAGCGATATTACCCTAAGTCAATCCACGTTAACTGATTTAAAATCGGTGGAATATCAATGGATACGTACCATGTACGTTGAAGGGTACCAGCGGGATGAAATCAATCATTACATCCGTACCTGCTTTGGCGGTGATGAGGTGTTTGCCGACTTGTTCCAGCGTGTAGCATTGGAGCAAGAAAGTTTGTATGTCTTGCTCCAGTATCTAGGCTGCGCGCCCTCTAGCCGTGAGTTAGCTTAGGCGCACTTTCTGAGGTGGGTGAACGTTGTAAAATGACATCCACTTCGGTGAGCGTATAGGGCTTATCCACCTTCGTTCTTAGATCTTCCACAAATCGTTCATAGCTCTTAAATGTCATGGATTCGCGTTTCGGATCGACATAGACAGAGACCCAAGTTTTACGACCAAGCTTCGCGATAAAGATATCAACAATCTCAATCTCATACTCTTGAGCGAGTCCCTTTAGGCTGCGATAAATAGGCTTTGTATGCTCAATAGGCGGCGTTGCCATGGTCAGCTCTCTCATTCCATTTTTGACCAGTTTTATCGGATCACTGATAAACGCCAAGCTAAACAGTACCACCAGAATTTGGTCGATATAACGGCCAACCCAGCCAAATGATGTCTCTTGGATAGCAATCACTAATACTAACGCTACGCCAATCGCACCAGAAATCACGCCGTTGATGAACCAGGCGTTTTTCTCAGCCTTTAGAATGTCGGAATGAGACTGCTTGTGACCCACATGACACACCCAGTACAAAAGAGCGCACAGAGCGACAGCTGGGAACACATAGATGGCCATTAAGCCCAAAGCGGGCTCCCTACCACCAGCTAGAATCACAGGGATATTACTGCCTACTGCAAAGGCAATGAGAATAAGTATGGTAATACCTTTGATCACTACGATTAGCGGTTCAAAGGCGAAAAAGCCAATTGGGTAGTGACGAGTTCGACCAGTTTGAGTTAGCTTCGCTATCCATAGAGAAGCGTACGACACAGCCGCAGACAAGAGGTTGAAAGAGGCATCAAGAAGTATTGCGCTAGATTCTGAAATCAACGCCATTATGCCGCCCCAGAGCGACAATACCGCGGCACCCACGGCAGAAGAAATTAGTGCTTTAGATTCGGTAATTTTTGTCATTTGGCCATCCTTTCCAAACGCGATTATTGCTCTGACTTTCATCCTTATAACACAGGAATATGACCTTTCCTATGTCACTCAACCCTGTTTGTTCAAGTTTAGCGCAAAGATATCAGCATCTTATGCTATTCCTACATGAGTTGATCAGTATATCAATTCGTTTTCCCAATAGCAGATATAGTGAGTCTAAACCAACTAGTGACAAAAGAGACAACGGGGAAGAAAAGAAGAAGCCCGAGCGAATGCTCGGGCGTCGGTTACAAGAACTGTTAGTCGTGATAGTAAGGAATCCTGATAACAGCCAGCTATACGTAACACCAGTGTTGCTTGTTCAACTTGTCGGCGGCCAAACCAAATAATGTTAAACAATACAAATAAAATGGGTGACCTTGCGGTCACCCTTATCGTTTTTATCCTTTTACACCGCCGGCGGTCAAACCACCAACCAGCCAACGCTGTGCGAGTAGGAATACGACTGTGATAGGTAGTGCTGATAGTACCGCCGCTGCCGCGAAGTCACCCCATAGGTAGTTCTGAGGGTACAAGTACTGCTGCATACCAACCGCTAGTGTGTACGAGTTACATCAGAAAGCAGTAGTGATGCTACCGGTACTTCACCAACAACCATGATGAACGACAGAATAAATACAACCGCTAGAATTGGCACTGATAGTGGCAGAAGAACTAGGCGGAATGCTTGCCATGGCGTTGCACCGTCAAGTGCTGCTGCTTCTTCTAGAGAACCATCAATCGTTTCGAAGTAGCCTTTGATTGTCCATACGTGAAGTGCAATACCACCCAAGTAAGAGAAAATCAGACCGCCGTGCGTATTCAAACCTAGGAACGGAATGTACTGACCTAGTTTGTCGAACAATGCGTAAATCGCAACCAATGCTAGTACCGCTGGGAACATTTGGAAAATCATCATCGCTTTCAGGATGGTTGACTTACCTTTGAAGCGCATACGAGCAAATGCGTAAGCAGACGTTGTTGATAGACATACAATCAAGATTGATGAAATGCCCGCAACTTTGATTGAGTTCCACAACCAAGTGAGTACTGGGAACGGAGGCGGTGTTACCGAGCCGTCTGCGTTCGTAACCGAGAAGCCTAGTGCTAGTTTCCAGTGCTCTAGCGATGGGTTCTCTGGGATTAGGCTACCCGTTGCGAAGTTACCTTCACGGAATGAGATAGCGATAATCATCAGTAGTGGGAAAATAATCAGCGATAGGAAAGCCACATAGCGATGTGTGTTGCCCAAACGCGGTATTTTAATGACTTACCTTGTACCATTGCCATTTTAGGCCTCCTTAGTCTTGAGCTACTTTCGTGACGCGTAGGTTAAGTAGTGCTAGCGCACCAACTAGTAGGAAGATCAGTGTTGCGATTGCACTCGCTAGACCGAAGTCTTGACCACCAGAACCTTCAAACGCGATACGGTACGTGTAGTTAACCAATAGGTCGGTGTAACCCGCTGGCTCAGAAGTACCAATCATGTTAGGACCACCATTCGTTAGAAGGGCAATCAGTACGAAGTTGTTGAAGTTAAACGCGAAACTTGCAATTAGTAGCGGAGTTAGCGGCTTAATCATCAGTGGCATTGTGATCTTAGTGAAGTTCGAGATGAAGTTTGAGCCGTCAATAGCAGACGCTTCATACAGGTCATCAGGAATCGCTTTTAGCATACCCATACATAGAATCATCATGTAAGGGAAACCTAGCCAAGTGTTCACGATAAGAATCATCACTTTAGCCATCAGTGGATCAGAGAACCAGTTCGGGCTAATGCCAAATAGACCTTCAAGTAGCATGTTCACTTCACCAAAGCTTTGGTTGAACAAACCCTTAAAGATAAGAATCGAGATAAATGCGGGTACCGCATATGGAAGAATCAACAGTACGCGGTAGATAGCACGGCCGCGAAGCGCTTCCCACTGAACCACACTTGCCAGAATAAGGCCGATAAGTACTGTCAGACCTACACTCACTGCTGAGAAAACAATCGTCCAGATAAAGATACTGATGAACGGCTCTTTAATGCCATCATCTTTCCAAACACGTTCAAAGTTGTGTGTACCAATGCCAACAATAAAGCCAGGTGATACTGTGTTACCAACAAACTCGCCGTTATCGTTAACTGGCTGGTAGAAACCTACGTCCATATTAGGGCGCAGTAGCTCACCAGTCTTGTTGTTACGCATATCGTCTGTACCTTCCACCATAGTGTATAGCGGTTGTACAGAAGCAAATTTACGTAGACCGCTCATGCGGATGTCAGAGCCATCTGGCATATGAAGGTCTACAGTGTTGAGTTTTGCACGATTTTGAATGATCGCTTTGATCTTCTCTTTCTCACCGGCAGGAGCATCTGCGGCTGTAAGATCGTAGTCTGCAGATGGGTTGGTGATATCAAAATCAGGTGTGACAAGCAGCTGTTCGCCGTCTTTTACATAGATGCGGTGACCGTTGTCTGTCTTGTAAAGCTCAAACGAATAGCTCTCACCACTTTGGAAAGTGCGCTGCATCAATACGCTTTGCGTTCTATCCAGAGAAAGCTGGTTTTTCGCGCTGTAGTTCGTGAAGGCCAAGCCAACCGTGTACGCCAAAGGGAAAAGAATGAAAAGGATCATACCCGCAATACCTGGTAGATATAACGGTGCGCGTACGTTTTCTTACTGCCGAAAATATAGAGTGCCAGAGCGGTAAGAATCACAGTAAGCAATGCGAATGCAAGCTCACCGCGGGAATACATTAGAATAGTCGCATAACCATTGATAAGTCCCACTGAGCCAAGAAGTCCCCACTTGATGAATACTTTTTTACTGCTTGGAACTGTATTAGTTTCTGCTGACATGGCATCTGTACCTTGAACTGACTGCATAAAAGGACCTGCTAGCGATAATACAAAAAAATAGAAAAGAAGGAGGGGTTACCCCCTCCTTAAAAGGGTTGTTCTAGAAACTTACTTCGTCATTTGCTTTTCAGCGTCAGCTACTGCAGCTTCTACTGATTGACGACCGTCTACCACGTTGATGATTGTGTTCTTAGCAGAAGCCCAGAATGCACTCATTTGTGGAACGTTAGGCATGATTTCGCCGTTCATCGCGTTGTCCATTGTCGCAGCGATACGTGCATCAGCACCTAGCTCTTCTTGGAATGAAGTCAGTGCAACAGCGCCTAGTGGCTTGTCGTTGTTTACTTCACGTAGACCATCGTTAGTTAGTAGGTAGTTCTCTAGGAACTCAACCGCTAGGTCACGGTTAGGTGACGCAGTGCTGATACCTGCTGTTAGTACGCCAACGAAAGGCTTAGAAGCTTGGCCGTTGAACTTAGGTAGAGTAGCCACACCGTAGTTGATGCCAGACTTCTCGATGTTCGCCCAAGACCACGGACCGTTGATAGTCATTGCCGTCTTACCTTGGTTGAACGCAGACTCAGATACTGAGTAATCCATATCTGCAGAGATAACGCCTTTGTCTACTAGACCTTTAACGAAAGTAAGTGCGTCTTTTACACCATCTTGAGCGATACCTGCGTCTTTAACGTCGTAGCTACCACCGTTGTATTTGAATGCGTAACCGCCATCAGCAGCCATTAGTGGCCATGTGAAGTACGGTTCTTTTAGGTTCCACATGATTGCTGTCTTGCCATCTTTAGCAAGTTTTGCATTCAATGCTTCTACTTCTTCCCAAGTCTTAGGTGGGTTTGGAACCAAGTCTTTGTTGTAGATTAGAGATAGTGACTCAACTGCTACTGGGTAACCGATGATTTTGCCATCGTACTTAACTGCGTCCCATGCAAAGTCAACAATACCTTCTTTAGTTTCTTTAGAAGGTTTGATTTCAGCCAGCAAACCTGCTTGAGCATACTCACCGAAACGGTCGTGAGCCCAGAATACGATATCAGGACCGTCACCAGTCGCTGCAACTTGAGGGAAGCGCGCTTCTAGACCATCAGGGTGAGCAACTGTCACTTTAATACCTGTGTCTTCTTCGAACTTCTTACCTACTTCTGCAAGACCGTTGTAACCTTTATCACCATTAATCCAAATAGTGAGTTGTCCTTCTTCGATAGCAGCATTTGCACCAAAAGAACCTAGAGCGACTAGCGTACCTAGTGCTACAGTGCTTAGGGCTTTTTTCATCTTTATATCCTTTTTATAGTTTTGATCGTAGGTTCATCCAGAGGATTTCCCAAGTTTCGATGAGTATCATCTTAAAAATACAGCAAGCTCTCATCATCCTACTCTCTACGCCCTCTCGACAAGCGTTGATTTCCGTGACCTCAATCGCCCAAGACTATAGATCAACATCACAAAACAATCTCCTCTTGTGACAGAATTCACTATTATCAGGTACAAATTTTTGACCGAGATCTCACACATACATTCTCCCCCCCCACCCTCCTCCTCCTTCTCTACTACCCCCATAATTATTTTTGTCAGGAGGATGTACCAGCGACCCCAATCAAGGAAACTGCAGTCATCCAAGAGTGGATGGTAAGAACCCTTTACCAGTAAGAGCATATGCTCTGACAGTTTCTTTAAGGAATGAACTTCTACAGGGAACGTATACTGGGTTTTCATCGCCGGACTCGCCAAGTAGTCACAAACTGAAACACTAGTGGTAAATGTATTTTACGGGGGAGGTTTTCAGTTTGTGTCGGGGGATACTAGCGAAGTCTTGGCTTTGAGGGTGGCGCCAAATCGTACAGCGCCACCCTTTTTTCTTTCCATCTGGGACTATTTGCACATACTAAGGAACATCAAAACCTAGAATCATCACGCAACAGTTTCCCAGAACTCCAAACCACGTTGTTGGAGTCACACACTGACCAATTTCCTACTATTATTACCTGTCGAATTATCTCTATAATGACCGACGGAAAGAAAAAATGAATCGAGGACGAGCTACATGGCGAGTGTCACGTTAAAAAATGTTAGTAAAGCGTACGGCGACGTACTGATCTCCAAGAATGTCGACCTAGAAATCAACGAAGGCGAGTTTGTTGTCTTTGTTGGTCCATCAGGTTGTGGTAAATCAACTCTACTACGTTGTATCGCAGGTTTAGAAGACATCACGTCCGGTGATTTATACATTGGTGAAGAGCGCATGAACGATGTTGAACCATCGAAGCGCGGCGTGGGCATGGTATTCCAGTCTTACGCACTTTATCCTCACCTCAACCTTTATGACAACATGTCATTTGGTCTTAAGCTTGCTAAAGCAGACAAAAAAGAAATCGACCGCCGCGTTGAGCACGCAGCAGAAATTCTACAGCTAGGTCACCTACTTGAGCGTCAACCAAAAGCACTTTCAGGTGGTCAGCGCCAACGTGTGGCTATCGGCCGTACTTTGGTTTCTCAACCAAACGTATTTCTACTAGACGAACCACTATCTAACCTAGATGCAGCGCTTCGTGTAAACATGCGTTCGCAAATCACTAAGCTTCAACGCCAACTTGGCTGTACCATGATCTACGTAACACACGATCAGGTTGAAGCAATGACGATGGCTGACAAGATTGTTGTTCTAGACGCAGGCTATGTTGCACAGTTGGTAAGCCACTTGAGCTATACCACTACCCAGACAACCGCTTCGTTGCAGGCTTCATTGGTTCACCTAAGATGAACTTCATGAGCGTGTTCATTGAAGAAGTAGAAGCAGAGCGCGTGAAAGTTCAGCTTGCTGATGGCGATTCATTCTGGATCCCAGTAGATGGCACGACCGTGAACAAAGGCGATCGCATGTCAATGGGCGTGCGCCCAGAGCACTTGGTATCGGCTGAAGAAGGCGATGCGAAAGTCGGTGGCGAAGTGATGATCGTTGAGAAACTAGGTAACGAAACTCAAGTTTACCTAAACCTAGAAGATGCGGATGCTGACGTTATCTACCGTCAACCAGACACGCTAGCTGTTGAAGTTGGCGATAAGTTTGAGATTGGTATTCCAGCTCACCGTTGTCACTTGTTCCATAGTGATGGCAAGGCTTGCCGTCGCTATATAAAGAAGCTGGCGTATAAGCTCTCTAACTGTTTTAAGCACCTTTGCTTGCTGAAAGCCCCTATGCTCATTGAGTTTAGGGGCTTTATTTATTTGAAGTCTGTACAACTTCAATTAAGCACTTGCTCGTCACATGCCATAATGTGTGGCGTTTTACATCCCGGATCGTAATTGGAAACTGTGATTCAGAAAGCCGTATCGAGATACGCCCACTGCTGTTTTCATAACGAAAAGTGTTGCGAGTCTTTGTCGTCAAGACCATCGTTCCATCCGCTTCCCAAGTTAGCGTAGCTGAAGAGGCAGAGGAGCGTCCGTTAACCTGACAGTCAATTGCCAGAGGGGAGATTACTTGATTGGCTGATGCTTCGGCCAATAAAAAGGCGATGCCTACGAGCATCGCCAGTTTCGTCAGGTTAAACACTAGTTTTGATAAATAAATACAGCGTTAGAGTTAGAGTTAGTCACGAAAACACCCGCGTAATCACCGGTTGACTGAACCACATGGATACCGTCTTGTGCATAACCACCCCAATTATTGCTGCCTCGGTTATTACTAGAGTTCTTAATCGAAATATCTGCCTGTGATTTTCCGTGTCCATCCATATGTTTCACATAAACATCATTTCGGTCACTGTCTCCAAAGATACCGACGTTGGTATTATGAGCTTTACCAAGTTGGTTAACATCAACCGTATTCCCCGTAGCTAAAGAGCTATTACCATCAATAACTACAGCGGCTCGGTTGTTGTAATCTTGGTCAATATTCACTATTGAATTGCCTGCGTCATCAAGCGAAACCCAGGCTCTGTTTACTCCATTACCTGCACTAGTACCAGCAACATTTGCACTTTGATTAATATCGACAACGTTATTAAATGATTCGTCAGAACTATCCTCTTTACCAACTTGAACGATCGCATCATTCTCTACAATGTGCTGTCTGATTCGCACATCGTTGCTCCAGCCTTCAGACTCAATGTCAACAAACGCACGGTTGTGTTCAGCACCACCAAGTTCACCTTGGATAATAACGACATCATTGCCGCCACCGTTTTCCATATGAACCTCAGCATCGTTGTCTAGTGTCTGAACTAGCCCTGATGAAGTAAGTGCGTCTCGTATATTAGTTCCCGAGACATTAGTGCCGCCGCCTTGCACTTCATCAAAATCATAAATAGGTGACGCGACGACTGCGCCCGATGCCAAAATACTTGCAGTTAATAACGCTAACTTTTTCATAACTAGGTTTCCTTTTTACATTCCATGTCGTTTATGTCCTTCCGAAGAAGGATATTTATATATAACCCGAGCTTTACCGCTGATTAATTGGCTTGGTTTATATAAACTCTCATTGACGCCGAAGCGTTTATAATGGCGGAATCTCCACCATCTTGAGAAATGCCTAAATTTGCGGCGCCTGCACCAGCAACGACCGCAATATTATTATCTCGCTGTTGAGATATACTGAGCTGGCTCGAGGCAAACCCGAGATTGGCCTGGCCAACTAATGCTAAATTGTTGTTCCCATTTTGCTCTATCAATGCCTCACCGTTTCGACCCAACTGACCGATATAGGCCGCATTGTCGCTACCATCTTGAGAGATATAAGCCGTATTGCCTCGTCCTGACTGGGTGACGAGCGCCGTATTTCGAGCGCCATCTCTCTGAATAATCTTGGCTTTATTGCCAGCATTTGAAGCCCCTCCCCCTTCTTGAACGATGAGAGCGGCGGAGTTGGTTACGTTGAAAGAATGAACCTCGGAATAATTGTCCAAGTCAGAACTGGTTCCAGTCACGAACGCGTCATAGTCCTCCAACACATCTTCACTCACACCATCAAGGAACGTCCCTGGTGGAGCGCTGAGTCCTCCGTTAGGTGCATACCAAAAGGACGCGCCTTGCACGGATCCGCTTTGAGCTATCGCGAGCATTAATATTGGCGTCCACAAAATGGTTTTTGAAAGCTTGTAATGAGAATTCATTTCAATTTACCGTTCATCCATGAATACTGTTTAAACATCAGAAATAACAACCCTTGACTCGATAAGAGAGAACTAAGTTCATTTATTTCCGTCCCAAACGTTGATGAAGTAATTCTAATTTTGCACTGAATTTTTCGCTCTAAACTAAAAACGAGTTACTGGAATAATTTATTGGAAAGTTGTTTTATTAGAGAGGGAAAACACACGTCCGAAGTATGAAAAAAAACACCTAACTTCTAGGTCATAAGTTTATGTTGAAACCACGAAGCTTGAGTTAGGCTTTAACGTAGATTTTCACGAATCTAATCTCATTTTTTAAAAAGGATTTTGGAATGGGAGCCTTTATGACTTTAAAACTGCTTACTTTAACGCTTGTAGTGTTCGCAATACCTAGTATTGCCAGTAACAAGCTTGAAAACGGGGCTCCTCTCGAAAACGGAACCAAACTCGAAAATGGGAACAAGCTCGAACAGGGAGATAGACTGAAGCCGCCATTTAATAACTTCAATGAAGTGAGTGGCGTTATCGTGGATAGAACCATCACTCGTTTGGGAGAGGACTTTTATTTTTTCTTCACTCAGCAGCTGAATGACCAGTATCCGAATCTTCAAGAAAATCTCACTGTGAATGAAATACCAACAGCGCTCTCCGGTAGCATCATCGAAGTCTTCCACTCAAGGCAGGTGATATATAGAACAGCGCTGTCACCAGGTCGACGTCAAGCTAAAGACAGAGCTCAAGATGCCTTACGAGTAGTTAGTAACTACATCATTCGTTGGCAAGCAGAGCGACTCTACCTAGATACGTTTGATCTAGAACATGATGAATTTTAAGGCGGCAAGGATGGCAAATTTATCAAGCAAACTCGCTCTATTGGCTGTGGTAGCAACACCGTTTGTCCACAGCTCGGAGCTGGTGTATACACCTATTAACCCTAGTTTCGGTGGTAACCCACTTAACAGTACCATACTGATCAACCACGCAAACGCGATCAACGATTACTCTGATCCAAACGCATCTACGTTCGAATTCGAAGAAGAATCGGCGCTCGACAGGCTGGCTTCTAGTTTAGAGTCACGACTCATTAGCCAACTGCTTGCCGACATAGGTAACGGCAATACCGGTCAGCTTGAAACCGACGACTTTTTCCTGAACGTCGTAGACGACTCAGGTAATTTGTTGGTGCAAATAGTCGACAAAGAAACTGGAGAATCAACTGAAATCAGTGTTTCAGGGCTCAATCCCGACCTCTAATTTACAAGGAACGTATCATGAAAGGTCTCATTTCTATTGGCTTAGTGCTGCTGCTGAGCGGGTGCGCGTATTCATTGGATATTCCTGATACCGACGCATCACCGAAATTAATGCCGCGAGGCGCAACCTATACTGACTTAGTGTCACTACCCAAACCAGCTGGTAAAATCTTGGTTTCTGTGTATGACTTTAGGGATCAGACGGGTCAATACAAGCCGCAACCAAACAGTAACTTTTCTACCGCGGTTCCCCAAGGTGGTACTTCACTACTCACAACTTCTTTATTGGATTCGCAATGGTTTGTTCCATTAGAGCGTGAAGGTCTGCAAAACCTTTTGACTGAACGAAAAATTATTCGCGCCGCTCAAAAGAAAGACAAAGTCATCTCCAATCACGGCGCCGACCTCTCTTCACTTAACTCTGCCAACGTGGTTATTGAAGGCGGTATAGTCGCTTACGATTCCAATATTCGTACCGGTGGACTTGGCGCAAAATATCTCGGAATTGGTGCGTCAGGGCAATATAGAACGGATCAAGTCACCGTAAACCTAAGAGCGGTTGACGTTCGTAGTGGTCAAGTGCTGCTCAGTATCACCACGTCAAAGACCATCTCTTCACATGAAATGGGACTAGGTGCGTTCCGCTTTATTGATTACAAAGAATTACTAGAAGTAGAAATGGGATACAGCAACAACGAACCTGTCAACATCGCGGTTATGTCGGCCATTGATGCTGCAGTGATTCATTTGATTGTTAAAGGCATGGAGCGCGGTATGTGGTCAGCAAGCGACCCGCAAGCTATGTCTAACCCAATCATCGCAAGATACTCTCAAGCTGAAACGGAAATTCTTTAGCAACCGAGTAAGCAGTAAACAGGCTTTGTGGAAAACGGAACTTACCCTTAGCCCTGTTTTTTTCTTTTCCAAACACGCCTTATTAGTTCATTTCGGTTCTTGGTTCTTGGTTCTTGGTTCTTGGTTCTTGGTTCTTGGTTCTTGGTTCTTGGTTCTTGGTTCTTGGTTCTTGGTTCTTGGTTCTTGGTTCTTGGTTCTTGGTTCTTGGTTCTTCAGGCCACCCTATTTTCAACTTTTCAATGAGTCAACAATAACTTTTCTCTCAAGTGCTCAAACCTCCATCTGCCTATACAGCGATAATTTTGATCCCAACTCCAAACTCCAAACTCCAAACTCCAAACTCCAAACTCCAAACTCCGAGGACTAAGAACCAAAAACCCAGTACAAAAAAAAGCGCCATTCCCAAGAAATGACGCTCTTACCTATTCAAAAAGCTTAACTACTGTACAAATTCACTCGATGCAACATTGTTCTTAACCCACAACAGCGCCTGAAGTCGATTCTTGACTTTTATTTTCTTAAAAGCGTTGTGTAGGTGGGCTTTGACTGTGTTCTCACTTACAAACAGCGTCTCGGCAATCTCGACATTTGATGCCCCATCCCCCAGTAGCTTGATGATCTGTTGTTCGCGTTTTGTTAGTCGAGTGTAGTAAGGGCTGGTCTTCGCACACTGGCGACGACGATAGAAATGAACATACTCGTAAACAAGTTTGCGACTCATCCACAGCTCGCCTGCCAGGATTCGTTCAAAGCCGGCAACTAGTGTTTCGATAGTATCAGAGTCATAAAAGACACCCACCAAATTTTGCCACTTCAACATTTCGGCATGAGCAAGGTTGCTTGGCGCATTCAAAAGGATTTCTTGAGTGTACTTCTCTACCCCTTCGATAACTTCTAAATACTTAGATGCGTTAGTGCTACCGATGGTCGCGTAATCAATGATGATATAGTCGGTATCACTGCCGAGCGTTTCATCACGATGGCTATATAGGGTTTCCGGCGAGACTAATCGAATCTTGAGCGCAACCTTCTGCTCAATAGAGTCTTTGAGTAAGTTAGATTGCAGGCTGTTGCCTGCGAGAAGAATGGCATGAGGGGTGATGTCCTTATCGTTGGGCATGTCTAACTCCTTGTATGTAAAACATTCAAAGCTTCTAAGCTGAAAGTATAACAGAGGATTTAAACTACGATATTGGGTTGGATGCTCATATCTAAGCAACCACTCATATTAATCAATAAGTTGCTTCGTATTTCTCATAAGTGAGAATTTTTGTCTGTGGCTAACGGTCATACGATTCTGCTTAATACACATTACAGAAAGTTAAACTTGAGGGTTTTGTTTGTATATACAAACAAAACCTACAAGAAATTACAATTATTGGTTTATAATACCAACATTTCCTTGAGCTCCATTGCCAATAATGTATGCCACGGAGTTATTGCTAGTTTGGCTGATCAATACAGCATTATCACTACTTGCATCCAGTGAAATATCGGCATATGAATCAGAAGCGGTTTGCTTGGTGAAGACTCTGTTTCGTTCACTATTACCTTTAACGTCAATATCAACAGTATTTCTTAATGAACCATCACCTAAAACTTGAGTTCTAACAAAGTTAGATGAACCTCCAACAATATCTATATCAACATTATTACGACTAGCACCCGCTCCCCCGTTAGCAGGGTTATTAAAGGTCACGATAGCTTTGTTAGAAGAGCCATCGATCATATCAACTGTAACCTCGTTTCTATTAGTCATATCACGCCCTCTAACAATAGCGATATTATCACTACCACTCTGGTTCACACGGAAATCGTTGTAGTTACTATTAGAACCAACGTCCAACCCTGCAACATTTCCAGAACCGCTTTGCGATATGATACCAAGGTTGCCTAGTGAGTCTTGTCCCTGCCCGCCATTGAAGTCAACATATGCAGCTGAAAAACTGCCAGTTTGCTCTACATCTACTTTTGATTTAACACTTTCACTCGTGTCTACATAAACGACATTCAAGGTTTGTGCGCCTGTTTGATCAATATCGACTTCCGCATCGGAACCATTCCCAACTTGCCATATTGCATAGTTTCCTCCCCCAGATGTTGGTAATTGTCGACCTCCATCAACAACCGCGTTGTAGGCAGCAACCCCAGTAGCAATATAAAGATTAACCGGTTGAAGACCTTCGGCTGGTACTGGAAGAATTTCTGGACCACTCAAACCATCCAAGTCAGCTTGGGTTAGCTGTGCATTCACACCTGCAGCAGACATAATTGCAACTGCCAATACACTACTCTTAAAAACATTCATAAGTGACTCCTTTTAAGTCCTTTTTTCAGTGTACTCTCATAAATAAGAGTATGTTTTGTCTTGATCCCGCTGTATGCTTGTAAGCTTGTATGCAACATAAGATCTGACGCTATATATGCATTTAACCTAACTAAAGCCGTTTAATGCAAAATAATTCGTGACTAGCAATAATGAAGAAATCACTAGTTTCCGTGTTTAATATCAATACGCATAGCGCCAGAAGCATTCACAATCATTGTATTGCTTTGCACGCTACTTACTTGGCTAATTCCCACATCTGTTCCAGAACCAGCTAAAATAAATGCTTTGTGATTATTACCATCCTGCAAGATGCTAACTCTATTATTTAGTCTTAAGCCTGATGATTCCTGAATAACCTTCGCATAATTTTCATCACCTAGCTGTATTACCAAGGCAGTATTTCCATTCTCATACTGAAGTATTTTGGCGATATTGCCGTCTCCAACTTGTGCTAAAAGAGCTAAATTTTCATATCCAAACTGCTTGACGACTGCAAGGTTTCCATCACCATCAACATGGACATCCGCGTAGTTTCGATTACCTTCCTGCACAACTAACGCCCATGAATACTCCGAATCATTAAAATCAATCTTTGCATGATTGAGCTCGTTGCCTAACATATCAGATCCGATATCATCAACTGATTCAACATTAAAGAATTCAACCATATACTCATCTTGAATACCTTCACCAAACGTCCCTCTCTCTGCAGGTCTAGATGCTAATGCAAAGTAAGAGTTCCCAATAAATACTCGTGGTTTATTTCCATCCAGCTCTACTGAACTAGAAACTTTGGGCAATAATAGAATCAACAAAAATAGTACTATAAGAAAAAAGGGGGGGCGTTTTACTTTGACAACTTCTAAATACCGAACTGGGTCGCTTTTTATGTTACGTTCCATCGCTATCACCAACTTAAAGCCTTTCTGTCTTTGTTTTTATTTCTTTTAAATCCTAAGTGCTTTACTCCACAGAACGCATAAACCATCACTGGTAATTTCAAAATTTTCCACTAACCAAAACATCTACACTCGAAATTAATTTTCACCTACATAATATCTATACAGCTGATTGAGGAAATAGCGCTAAAGTTTATTCCCATAAATAAATACTTTTCGTTACATAGGTTTAGT
>BBMT01000004.1 GCA_000755425.1 Vibrio maritimus | reverse complement strand
CGGAAGCGTGACATTGTCACAAGAACAGCTTCTATCACAAGCGAGTGATGTAGAAGGTGATGACCTCACAGCAGCCAACCTAAGTGCTGGCGACAACGCTACGGTGACAGCTAACGAAGACGGCTCATTCACCATTACACCGGATGCGGACTTCAATGGCGACATTGACTTAAGCTTCGACATCTCTGATGGCACCGATACCATCGTGGCGAATGCTGACCTCACTGTAAATCCAGTGAATGACGCAGCTGTTGTGGAAGATGTCGGTTATACCATCCAAGAAGACGGTTCGTTGACCTTTACTGACGAACAACTTCTAGCAGGCGCGTCTGACATTGATGGTGATGACCTATCCGTAGCAGATGTCAGTTACTCAGGCACCGAAGGGGTGTTCACCGACAATGGTGATGGAACCTATACCTTCGCACCAAATGAGAACTTCAATGGTGAAGTGGATCTAAGTTTCTCAGTGAGCGACGGTACAACCACCACAGAAGCCAATATTGATGTGACTGTCGAATCTGTCAACGATATTCCGGTTGCCGGTTCAACCACTTATTCCGTCGATGAAGATGGCATCATCACTATCTCGGACGATCAGCTTCTAGCGAACAGCTCTGATGTTGAAGGTGAAGTTGCGGTAGATGATGTGTCTTACTCAGGCACGGATGGTATCTTCACTGACAATGGTGATGGTACTTACAGCTTCGCACCAAACGAAAACTTCAACGGCAATGTATCGCTTGATGTCACCGTTGTAGATGAAGACGGTGCGACGGCGGAAACCACTGCGGGTATTGATGTCATCGCAATAAACGATGCACCAGTTTCAGGCGACTTAGCATATTCGGTTGACGAAGATGGTTCGATTACTCTGACACAAGAGCAACTATTGTCTCAAGCGTCAGATGTAGACGGCGATGATTTGACTGCTGCTAATCTAAGCGCGGGCGATAATGCAACCGTCACTGCCAACGAAGATGGCTCATTCACCATCACACCGGATGCGGACTTCAATGGCGACATTGATCTAAGCTTCGACATCTCAGATGGCACCGACACCATCGTCGCCAATGCTGACCTCACTGTGAATCCAGTGAACGATGCAGCAGTCGTAGAAGACGTGGGTTACATCATCCAAGAAGATGGTTCATTGACCTTCACTGATGAGCAGCTCCTTGCGGGGGCGTCAGATATTGATGGCGATGACTTGTCAGTAGCAGATGTCAGCTACTCAGGCACAGAAGGTGTGTTCACCGACAATGGTGACGGCACCTATACCTTCGCTCCGAACGAGAATTTCAATGGTGAAGTTGACCTAAGCTTCTCTGTAAGCGATGGCACGACTACGACTGAAGCCAATATTGATGTGACGGTTGAGTCTGCTAATGACATTCCTGTTGCCGGTTCAACGACGTATTCAGTACAAGAAGACAACTCTATAACCATTACTGACGAGCAGTTATTAGCTAACAGTTCAGATGTTGAGGGTGATGTTTCCGTTCAGGATGTCTCTTATTCTGGTACTGATGGTGTCTTTGCGGACAATGGTGATGGTACTTATACCTTCTCGCCAAACGAGACTTCTCTGGTGAGGTGAGCTTTGATGTAGTTGTAGCAGATGAAGACGGTGCAACCGCTGAAACGACTGCTGGCTTAA
This sequence comes from Vibrio maritimus, assembly GCA_000755425.1. GTDB lineage: Bacteria > Pseudomonadota > Gammaproteobacteria > Enterobacterales > Vibrionaceae > Vibrio > Vibrio maritimus_A. The sequence goes on along the minus strand of BBMT01000004.1, from coordinate 486,000 downwards.
CCGTTATCGAAGTGAACGACCCACCAATTGCAGGACCAACGTCTTACAGTATTGATGAAGACAGTGTGCTGACATTCAGTGAGTCTCAAGTACTTGCCAATGCATCTGACATAGAAGGCGATGTATCGCTAGTGGGTATCAGCTACGATGGACCACACGGAATCTTCTCCGTCAATGGTGATGGTACTTGTAGCTTTGCTCCAAATGAAAACTTCAATGGCGAAGTTCAATTGAACGTTACCATTCAAGATGAAGATGGTGCCACTGTTGATACGGTCATTAACGTAGATGTGCTTCCTATCAACGATGCTCCGGTATCAGGCGACCTAGCTTACAGTGTTGATGAAGATGGAAGCGTGACATTGTCACAAGAACAGCTTCTATCACAAGCATCAGACGTAGAAGGCGATGACCTCACAGCAGCCAACCTAAGCGCAGGCGACAATGCCACGGTTACAGCAAACGAGGACGGTTCATTCACCATTACACCGGATGCGGACTTTAATGGCGACATTGACCTAAGCTTCGATATCTCAGATGGCACCGACACCATCGTCGCCAATGCTGACCTCACTGTGAATCCAGTGAATGATGCAGCAGTCGTCGAAGATGTCGGTTACACGATTCAAGAAGACGGCTCATTGACCTTTACTGACGAACAGCTTCTAACGGGTGCGTCAGACATTGACGGTGATGACTTGTCCATTGCTGACGTTAGCTACTCAGGTACAGAAGGGGTGTTCACCGATAACGGTGATGGCACGTATACCTTCGCGCCAAACGAGAACTTCAACGGTGAGGTGGACCTAAGCTTCTCAGTAAGTGACGGTACGACTACCACAGAAGCCAACATTGATGTGACTGTAGAGTCCGTCAACGACATCCCAGTGGCTGGTTCAACGACTTACTCAGTCGATGAAGATGGCATTATAACTATCTCAGATGAGCAACTTCTTGCTAACAGCTCAGATGTAGAAGGCGAGGTAAGTATCAGCGATGTGTCTTATTCAGGCACGGACGGTATCTTTACTGATAATGGTGATGGTACTTACAGCTTTGCACCAAATGAAAACTTCAACGGTGATGTAGCACTGGATGTGGTGGTTGCTGATGAAGACGGAGCAACCGTTGGTACAACGGCTGGAATTGAAGTTATCGCAGTCAATGATGCCCCTGTATCAGGCGACCTCGCTTACAGTGTTGATGAAGATGGTTCAATCACCTTGACTCAAGTGCAGTTGCTAGCGCAAGCAGGTGACGTTGATGGTGATGAACTAACTGCTTCGAACCTGACTGCTGGAGACAACGCTACAGTATCAGACAATGGTGATGGCAGCTTTACCATTACGCCGGATGCCAACTTCAACGGAGATATCGATCTTAACTTTGATATCTCTGACGGAACAGAAACGATCGTTGCAAATGCTGACCTGACTGTCAATCCAGTTAATGATGCAGCTACGTCGGATCCAGTTGACCTGGAAGGTATCGAAGATAATGCCATCATCATCTCACAAGAAGACTTGTTGAAACACGCGCAAGACATTGATGGTGATGATTTAACTGCTAGAGATCTGTCAATTGATGAGTCGTTTGGTTCACTGGTCGACAATACTGATGGTACTTGGACATTCACACCAACAGAGAACTTCAACGGTGATGTACCATTCAACTTCAATGTTGATGACGGTACCGAGCTAACACCGGTTGAGGCAATATCGACATAGCCGAAGTTAACGATGAACCTCAGGCTCCTGCAATAGAAATGCGAGGAGAAGAAGACCAAGTAATGGTAATCGACCCTGAATACATTTTGGCACAAGCAAGTGATTTAGATGGAGATGAACTAACACTAGAAAGCATTAGCGTTAAGTCACCACAAAACGCGCAATTACAACAGCAGCCAGACGGTATGTATCACCTCGTAACATCTCAAGATTTCAATGGCTTAGTAGAGTTAGCTTACGAAATCTCTGATGGCGAAGCGACAGCAGAGGGGTCACTCAATGTTGATGTCATTCCTGTAAATGATGCTCCATTTAACGATGGTAATGCCTTCCTAACTACAAACGAGGATGGGGCATTTACCTTCGATTCATCTGACATGCTCGACCTATTTGGTGATATTGATACCGAGAACTTGGTAATTTCTCGAATCATAATGCCAGAAGGAGAAGACGCAGGTGACCTGAGTGACAATGGTGATGGTACCTGGACATTTACGCCGACAGGTGATTTTGCAGGAACATCCGGGTTACAAGTTGTCGCCTCTGATGGCGAATTTGAAACCGCACTCGATGTACCAGTGTTTGTTCGTCCAGTCGCAGATGGTGCCGTAATTACCACGGATCACGAAGGTCCACTAGTGTTCTCTGAGGACTCGACAGGTCACCTAGGCCTTAACGTTGATCTAATCGATGACTCGGAAACGCTTAGCAACTTGGTTATGACTGGTTTCCCTGTAGGTTTTGAAGTCTCTGATGGTGTACACACAGTCATCATTACTGAGCCAGGGCAAATGATTAATATTACTAACTGGGACATAAGTGATCTGCAATTAACACCACCAGAAGACTACTCTGGCACCTTCTTCGTAACCGTCAGCGCAACCACTGTTGATTATGGTGATGAACCGTTACCAGAGCCAGAAGGCAGTGAAATTGCTGGTGACTTTGATACGACCTCGGGAGAGCCAATCATTCTTACAGAGGAAGATTTGATTGGTATGGCTCAAAACATCGATGCAAATGAGGGCGATGCAATTCAAATGGTTCACCTCGTAGATCCTAACCAAGGTTCAATGGTTGATAACGGGGATGGTACATGGACGTTCAGTCCAGCAGATGGCTACACCGGAGAGGTTGACTTTGCCTACGTAGTAGAACGTGATGGCATTCTTCATGATGAACAAAGCACTATTGGTGTTCATGAAAATGAAGGACAAATTACTGATGGGCCACAGATAGAGTCCATTGCGTCTGCGACTATCGAGGAGAGTGAACCTCTGAATTTCACCGATAGCGATATGCTTGGTACTTTGAGCTCCGAAACTGGTGCAATGAACATTGAGTCAGTCACGCTGCTTGAAGGTGAGGGGCTAATAGAGTCTGACGGGCAGGGTAGCTACCAATTCACTCCGGCTGAAGGCTATACTGGCAGCGCACAAGTTGGTTTGTGGCTAGCGATGGTGAAAACAGCGTTGAAAGTCATTTCAATATTGCAGTAGATGAACAAACATCAGGAACGATTGAACCATTGACTCAATCCGAAGATGGCTCGATTAACATCAACGGTGAACAAGTGCTTCAAAACCTCGATGTTACTGATGATGCAAGTCTATCTGAACTCAATTACACGGGTGACGAAGGCGCATTAGTTCCATCAGGCGATAACGAATGGACATTCTGGCCAGATCCTGAGTTTGGTGGTGACATTCCGTTAGAAGCGACTGTGCAATCTGGAGGCGAAGAGCAAACATTGGAAACAACAATGAACGTTGAAACTGCACCAAGCGAAACAACATCGCCAAGCTCAGAGCCAGAAACCGCTGCAGCAGCAGATACTGAAACAGTACAAGAAACCATAGAAGCTACATCAACAGATCAAACCGACACTGAAGATGAAGGTGCAGATGTTACCGCAGCACCAGGCACAGATGTGAACTTGTCTATCCCAGATGAAGTAACGTCAGTTGAAGGTGTAGAACAGGTTGAGCTTTCGGGTATTCCTGAAGGTGCATCGGTTAGCGGCGCGCTAGATAATGGCGACGGTACTTACACAGTATCTGGCGACTTATCGCAACCTGTGACAATGTCACTCGGCGACACCTTTGAAGGTGAGGCATCAATATCATTCCAGGGTGTTGATGAATTGGATACACCAATTGAAGGAGCAACAGCAACGACAACAATTGAAGTTGATGATCAATACGCAATGCAAGCGAGTAGCCAAGCTCCAACAGACACTTCAGGTCTGCAAGATGCAGGTGGCAGCGGCGATTGGACATCCGGCGACAATACCGATACTGGAGTCGACTTCACTGATGACTCTGGAAGCTTCAGCCATGACGACCAATCATCGGGAGGAAGTCAGCACGACATCGACGACAACAACTTCTAGTCACTAACGAGTGAACTAGAACCTACAAAGCCCGTGCTAGCAAATCAGCACGGGCTTTTTGTTTCTAATAATCACATTACTAATCGACGATTAAGTAATGTGATTATTAGGTATTTTATGGTAAATCCACATTATCGTTAAATACACTTCATTTCATGAAGGTAGAGTAGCTTTGCCACAAAGATTTCAAGCTCACGCACAATCAATTTAACATAAGATAGATAATACGCACTAGGATATAGGTTCTCCAGAGCCAAATCCGACCAAGCCAATGCTCGCTAACGCCATGGAAATCCTAGAAATTCCAAGGCTCTCAAACTTTTTGCTATGTTCGACTGACTAAGCTAGTTGGTTGTAGCGAATCCCTTTTTCTGAGCTACTTATTAAGAGACCCGGTTTACGTTACGCGTTTAACGCAACTGACCACTCAGACTGTCGAGAGTTTTGCTTATGCACCAATTCATGTTTATGACTTCGTTGGTAGCATGTACTTAGCTTCTGCTTAGATCTGGACTATTGGCACTTCACCTTATTGATGCGAACTTCTGAGGAGTTGCTGATTGTAAACCTCTAGACTAAGTACATGTTTTATGCGCTCGTTCTTTCCTTATGGTCTTCAATCTAACTAGGTTGAAACTTACATCACGAACACGATTAGCTATTGGGCGGATTAATAAACAAGGCTTAAAACAGCAACTCTTACAATATGAATACAACCATCCACTATTGTGTTGTATTTCGTTTGAGTACAGAGTTCTCTGTGACAACGTTCACTGGCGCCTTGTGCAGGTTACAAAGACGAACTCGTGAGATTGTGCTCACTCTCATCATTGATGCCCCTTTTAGTAACCGCGAACTTTGGTACGCTATACAAAAACATGAACAACCATTGCCTAGTTACCTATGCTTCTGCGCGTTATTTTTCCCTTGCAAACTTATAATCGACTATATCCTACGACCACAGGTCGATACATTACCAACTAAAATAAATAAGCCGCATTTAAAAAGCAAAGAGAATAATATTAGATAGCGAGTTATAATAGAGCTCACATAAAGACCACCCATAAAAGTACCCAATAAATTTACCGACCAAATAATAAAATTAAAAGCCTATAGTTCGCTCAGTATAACTTCGTATTATATATGTTTACGAAACGGCGCTGTATAACTAACGAAACAATTGTGATGAATATTAGCACTCCACAACGGAAACCCTTTTGAAAACAGGTTTAACAATCATAAATCACGCACATATAAACAAGCGCAAGATAAGCAAACTCATTACACTAGGGAATTAAACTTAGCCCTATCATTCACTGCAAAAACTCTAAATTATATTTAGAAATTTTTATTAAGTTTATTTCACACCACCCTTTACAACACCATGAAAATATTCAATTCTAGATTCAACGCTAAGACACAGTGTCTTAAAAATAATAATTAGATAATAGAAAAGGAGATTTCTATGTCACTTCCAATTGAATGGTTTAAAAACAGCTACGTTCGTATCCAAAAATGGGATGTAGAGGGTCTATCTCTAATAGAAGCGGAATCAGCTCTAGAGACTTACCTAACGGATAACAACCCTGTTTCGTTAGAAATGGCTGACTATATCGCGGAGAACTGGACATGTAGAAGGATTCAAATGCTCGACTCTGAATCGCGTAGAACGTTAATGAAAATTTGGGACGAGCGAGAAATTGCGGCCAAAGCTTAGTTATTAGTTATAAAAATATTTAGTTATAGTGCATTAGATGGCAGTAAAAAGGGCAGAAATGCCCTTTTCTCTCAATACTAACGGCTCTTTTTCTTGCCTTTAGATTTGAAACTTTGGTGAGGAAAAATGTTTCGGATTCTTTGCTGTATGTTCTTAGAAATTGTCTTGCTAAACTTAAGCTTCATGCCGCTACGAGTTTGGTATACCTTAAGGTCTCCCGTCGTTTTGTCTCGTTCTACAATCTCTTTAAGGTTGTGTTTGAACGTTGGTGGCAAATGGCCTTTAGTTTTGGTGATTTCACCTTCTTTCATCTGCACAACTAAAGAAGGTCGATCAATGGCTACTAGCCAAAATACAACTACAGCCCCAAGTAACACGACATACAACATAGCGACTACCTCCCTTCGTCACCTAATAACTTACTTAAGTCCTCTTTCAAACTGCTTACTTTCTGCGTGGCTTTCTCGCTACGAGACGCTTCACTTAACAAATACTCGATGGCTTCAGAGAGCGTACAACCGAGGTCGTTAGCGCGATGAGATAGTTTTTCCCAAACGCGAAAATCCAAATCAATAGACTTCTTTTTGGTATGAACTTGCTCGGCATTGTAATGGCGCTTACGCTTAGCCCGAATCGCCTGTTTGAGCTTATTGTCGAGTTCAACTGACATATGCTCATCAATCCACTCAATAACCAGAGTAGGTTCATGCTCTAGCTGCTTAAGTTTTGATACTGCCTGTTCGATCTCACTGGTATCAATGTAACGCGTGATGTTTTCACCTTCGCGCCATTTCTTTGTTAAATACTGCCACTTCCAACCACATTCTAAGTTTTCAAGTTGTTGGTATTTCATTGGTTTGCATCCCTACTCTGTTTACAGTGACAGCGTAACCCAAGATCCCAAACTTCTCAATAACAATGCTCTGTTAATGAGATTTTGCTCGCTATATGAACCGTTGAAAAGCTAACGTTGAGTTGCGATTCATTGTATACTTCGTGCAAATTAAACTTAAGTTACGACGCAATGAATCAAGTCCCTTGGCAACAAGTCTGCCCCCTTTACAACGATTTCGCCGATCTACTCGTTAACGCTACTTCTCTTACTCCACTCGATGCCATTGAACTGCAGCCTCGCCTTAAAGCGGCACTGTCGTTTTTCGTCTCTGATGCGTGCCCTTCAAAAGTATTGATCATTAAAGATGGCGACAACTTGTTTCATCGACAGCTCGTCAGTGACCATATTGAAGCGCTAGGCCACAAAACCGTCGTCAGTAAAGATGCAGACCCAAGCTTGCTGTTCGATCGCTATCAAATGTCTGAGAATGAACCTTTTCTTGCACAAGGTTTAGTAACACAAGCTGATGGTGGTTTTCTGATTTCATCGACCCAAACCGCGCTTGCAAGTCTTGGTGTTTGGACAAATCTGAAAGCGTTGCTTCAAGGTGCACAGTTAAATAGTGTCTCGGTTGATGCCAAAACCGGCGCTCTGGCACCTCCTACTTTTTCATCGGATTTTAAGCTCATAGTTATTGGCGATCGTGAACAGCTATCCGATCTCGATTTCATCGACAGTGATTTCCGCTCTGGCTTTATGCAATACACTGAAATCGAGAACGATTTGAAAGTGACACAGGCAACGGCCAAGCAATATTTGTCTTTTGTAAACTCAATAATGTCGCAGTTTCTATCAGGTAAGCAGCTTGACCGTTCGGGCTACTTAAAGCTACTTCAGGCGGGCGCGCGCGAAACAGAAGACAAACAATACTGGCCTCTTTCTATTGATTGGCATAAAGCACTATTATGTGAAGCATCATCGTACAGTCACAATTCAACGATATCTTCTGAACATATAGAAGCAGCTATCGAAGCAAAGCGTAATCGAGAGTCCTACCTACCGAACGTGCTATCGATGATATTTTGGAGGGCCAAGTAGTCATCGAAACCCAAGGTAAACAAGTTGGGCAAGTGAACGGTTTGACTGTCATTGATATCCCCGGGCACCCTATCAGTTATGGTGAACCAGCGCGTATCTCATGTGTTGTGCACTTTGGTGATGGTGATGTTTCTGACGTTGAACGTAAAGTTGAACTTGGTGGTAACATCCATGCGAAAGGCATGATGATCATGCAGGCATTTGTTTCTTCTGAGCTCGACTTAGATGCCCCACTACCATATTCCGCTTCTATTGTGTTTGAACAGTCTTATTGTGAAGTAGACGGAGACAGTGCTTCATTAGCAGAGTTATGTTCTTTAGTGAGTGCGTTATCTGGCTATCCAATTGACCAACAAATCGCGGTTACCGGCGCTGTAGACCAATTTGGTCGTGTCCAGGCTGTAGGTGGATTGAATGAGAAAGTGGAAGGTTTTTATAACGTATGCAAACACCAAGGTTTAACGGGCAAGCAAGGCGTCATTTTGCCTAAAACTAACGTACAGCACCTAGCACTAAACAAAGAGCTTGTTGAAAGCATCAAAAATGAAGAGTTTCACATTTGGTCAGTTACTCACGTAGACGAAGTAATACCACTTCTAATGGGTCAACCATTCAAAAGTGACACTGAAGATAGTGTGATCGGTAAGATAGCTGAACGTATTGAAAACTTTGAAAAACATGAAATGCCAGAGTCATTTGTGACACGGATTAAAAACTGGTTTGTCTAGTCGTGGTCGGACTTGTCTAGCGTACACCTGTTCACTAAGATGGCCTAACGCAAATTTGGAGTAATAAATAATGCAAAACAGACGTGAATCTTATAGCCGTGAAGACCTTCTAGCCTCTAGCCGCGGAGAACTATTTGGCGAGGGCTACCCTCAACTTCCAGCACCAAACATGCTGATGATGGACCGCGTAGCAAAAATGTCCGAAACTGAAGGTGACTTTGGCAAAGGTTTGATCGTTGCTGAGCTGGATATTACTCCTGATCTATGGTTCTTCGACTGTCACTTTATCGGTGACCCAGTAATGCCTGGTTGTCTTGGTTTGGATGCTATGTGGCAACTCGTTGGCTTCTACCTTGGATGGATTGGTGGTGAAGGTAAAGGTCGTGCATTAGGTGTGGGTGAACTGAAGTTTACTGGTCAAGTATTACCTACTGCTAAGAAAGTCACCTACGAACTACACATGAAGCGTGTTGTAAATCGCAAGCTAGTTATGGGCATTGCAGATGGTCGCGTCCTAGTTGATGGCAAAGAAATCTACGTAGCGAAGGACCTTAAAGTAGGTTTGTTCAAAGACACCTCTACTTTCTAAGCTATTTGTGGATAAACGACTCTCGGGAGTCGTTTATTTTTACGACATATATTTAGTTATAGTGCATTATATATTCATTATAAAGGCCTCTCATGAGGCCTTTGTTACTTCAATTTCGCTCCCGACTACTTGAAGAGTCCTGATTGTTTATCATCTCTCGCGTCACGCCAACCGCCAAGCCAATATGACTTTGCATCCATTTGTTGATAGGGACAGGCTTCCATCGATCGCCCATTCAATCCAGCTTTGTAACCCTGTGATTGAGCTCGTTCTAGACGATCACGCTTTTGTCTCTTCATAGTACGGTCCTCGCTATACAAAATCGGTTTCCCGACTTTCTATCATTAAAGATTTATGGAGCTTTTGTGACTCCTCTTTAATAATTGCTCATTTTTGGCTCGATCTCAAGACACAAAAATCCCAGTTCCACTATTGTGAAGCTGGGATTTTTGTCACTTGTGACTATTTGTTACGGCGTAACCCAAAGAATCCAAGCATAATCAAAGCCATCCATCCGAGACTACCACCACTGCGCTGAACTGGTGGCGCTTCTACACCACGTGTTTGAATTGAACGTTCTGCTTCGTTTGCGATCGGGATCAACTTAACTGCTACGAGCTTCTCTTTCTTTTGGCCATTACCACAGTATGAGTTATGGCTCGTAGTGTCATAGCCGCCATCACATTTAAGCGCTGTTGCTGCAATCACACCATCATCGTTGATATCAGCAGCGTCGATGACACGATATTGATTGTTTCCACCGAGTTGCCCATCATTAGTCAAATCATCAAGTAACCAAGGTTGACCTTGGAAGACGGCTAGTCGATTGGCGTCGGTGCCGCTCCCGTTATAAGGATAGATAAAGCCACGCTGACGACGCTTTTTACCAAAATACTCGGTAGATTGCTCAGCATCCACTGCCCCAACAATTTCATTAAAATTGTTGATTGCACCGGTTTCACCACCTACACCACGGAAGAAAATGCCGCTATTACTATTAAGCTCATCAAAGTATCGAGCCTCAGGTGAACCGTCGGTTGGATTGACTTCCGCAAGGAACATTCTGTTTGGTGCTGCACCGTTCTCACGCTTATCACCACGGCGTTTAGCTTCACCGATAAGAATAAGGTTTTCGTTTATGTCTGTCGCAACTGAATTGCTGTAGACAAAATCGTCACCATCCTTGATCGTAGAGCGGCTGATACGCACAGGCGTCCAGAAGTTTCCACTTTCGATTGTGGCACTTGGGTCAGCTGAAGGTCTAAACACTGTTGCTTCCATGAATACATTACTACCATCTTGGAAACTATTCAGACCCACGAGTATTGGTTTCAACACACCATCTATGTTTGCAAGCACTGCAGCTCTCGCGCTGCCTTGCATTGCTTTATTGTCTATATTTCGCTCCGTACCCTGCGTCCAGTTGGCAGCCTGGTACACATCCGCATTTACACTCCATACGGCCGCTTTAGTCGCGAAAGCAAAATTCTGACACTGTCGCTGCGAAGCAGGGTCTGCGTTACCCACACAGGTATCTAAGTCACCACCCCAATCTTTATTACTATCACCATATGCAAAAGGCCCAACAGCCGCACTGCCAATGTAATAATCAGTATTGTTGTAGGTAAATGAGTCAAACACCATGGTGCGACCCATCTGTTTGGTGATTTCAATCTCTGTATCGCTGCCATCGTTCGCCAGTGGTGGCAACATCAGAGTGTCCGTGCCCTCGAACACAAAACCACGATGGCGATAAGCTGTTGCCAAATTTCCTGCACTGGTACGATAGTAGCCAGAACTCGTATTACCGAGTACTTTGGTGTCATTCGCAAGGTTGTTCACGACCACGTTTTCTGAGTTTCTATCTGGCGCTCCAACTCCCGCGGGCTTGTAATAATCGGATGTTGGAACAACAGATAGTTTGTTTGCAGCAGAAACGGGATCTGACGTCGCCGTAACTTCGGAAAAAGAAAGAGCATTAGAGAAATAGTTATCTTCACCGAAGCAGCCATCCCATCCTGTTTCTTGAGACGTTAAGAAGGCATCGCGTTCGCGCAGCAAACCACCAAATTTACCTCTTTTCGAGCTACAGTTATCTTCGGCACCGCCTTGATTCACCCAAAGCTATACCACATTTTATCGGTCCAAGCGGGATCACAAGTCTGATAACCTAACTCAGAACGGCAATAGTCTCGGTTTCTACCCCAGTCGGTATAAAAAAAGCTACTATCATAATTAAACGGAACCTCTTGACGGTAAGAGTGACCTTCTGAGCCATTACGAGAATCACCAACCAAACGGTAGTCTTGGCATGCCGAATTTTCGGTAAAACACCCCATTGGTTCGGCAGTAAAATCACGATTTGACTGCTTTTCGATGGCAGAGCCATAAAACTCTGTCACCTCTGCATCATAGATACCATCTGCACTCATGCTAGCAGTTGGGTCTACCTCAACTACCTTATACAAAGCAGCATGGCTTGATGTCGCTGCAAGGACACTTGCAGCAATCAATGAAAACTTAAAATTATTACGACTCATCAAAACTAACTTTCCTGTTGCATTGCTTCTAGCTCTTCCCATCGCTCAAAAGCAACGTCTAGCTCCTGCTCTTTTGCAGCTAAACTATCTAAAATGGGTTGTGTTTCTTCTACAGGCTTGGCGAAAAACGAAGGGTCATTCACTTTTTCCTGTAGTTGTTCAATCTCTTGCTCCAGCTGCTCTAACATAGCTGGTAGTGCTTCTAATTCCCTCTGTAGCTTATAGGACAGCTTCTTAGGTTTAGAGTTCACTGCTTGTGTCTTGTTATTTTGTTCAACTGGCTGTTTTTTATTCTCTTTTATTGGTTCGTACGCTTTACGTGCGTCCAGCACCTGTTGTCTCTGCTGCTGAGCATCATGATAACCACCAACGAACTCTTCGATAACCCCGTTTCCTTCAAAAATCCAGCTAGCGGTCACAGTATTGTCAACAAACTGACGGTCGTGGCTCACTAAAAGCAACGTGCCTTGATAATTTCCTAGTAACTCTTCCAAAAGCTCCAAGGTTTCAATGTCCAAGTCGTTGGTTGGCTCATCGAGTACCAATAGGTTATTTGGCTTAAGGAAGATGCGAGCCAATAACAAGCGGTTCTTCTCACCACCAGATAATGCTTTCACTGGGGTTCTCGCACGTTTTGGTGCAAACAAAAAGTCTTGAAGATAACTTAGCGCATGACGCTCACGTCCGCCAACCATTACTTCTTGTTTACCATCAGCAAGGTTATCAATAACGCTCTTTTCTGGATCTAATGCTTCGCGATACTGGTCAAAATAGGCAACTTCAAGCTTGGTACCACACTTAAGCTTACCCGATGTAGGCGTAAGTTCATCGAGCAATAGCTTGATCAATGTACTCTTACCACACCCGTTAGGACCAATAAGAGCAATTCGATCACCACGTTGGATATTGAACGAAAAGTTATTGATGATGGTTTTGCCTTCAATCTCATAGTTCAAATTGTCAGCTTCAAACACAATCTTGCCAGAACGAGCAGTATCATCGAGCTTAAGATTCACTTTACCTTGAACGTCTCGGCGGCCTTTACGCTCCTCGCGAAGCTTTTTCAATGCACGCACGCGACCTTCATTACGAGTTCTACGTGCCTTGATGCCTTGTCTTATCCATACTTCTTCTTGCGCGAGTTTCTTATCAAACTCGGCATTTTGCATTTCTTCAACTCGCAGCGCTTCTTCTTTTTCAACTAGATACTTTTCGTAGTCACCAGGGAAAGAAACAAGCTGGCCTCGGTCAAGATCGACGATACGTGTCGCCATAGAGCGAATGAAGGCACGGTCGTGAGAAATAAAGATGATAGAACCACGGAAATCTTTTAAGAAGGTTTCTAGCCACTCGATGGTGGTCACATCCAAGTGGTTGGTCGGCTCGTCCAATAGCAATACATCTGGATCGCAAACCAAGGCTCTAGCTAAAGCCGCCTTGCGTTGCCAACCACCAGACAAGTCGCTAAGTAGCGTGGCGCCGTCAAGCTTGAGCGCGCCAAGAATGTTTTTAATACGGTCTTCAAAGCGCCAAGCACCGGAAACTTCGAGGTTTTCTTGAACTTTGGCTAAGCGATTGATATGAGACTCACTAGGATCCTGAGCCACCAGCTCAAGTAAAGCGTGATATTGTTTTAGCTGCTCCCCAATCTCTGCCAAGCCTTCAGCAACGTAGTCCTCTACCGTTCCTGCTTGGTCGCGAGGAGGATCTTGTTCTAAACGAGACACAACAACATCTTGAGTAATTTGCAGCTTGCCATCATCCATAATGATATCGCCTGCCAATACTTTCATTAACGTTGACTTGCCAGCACCGTTTCGACCAACCAGACACACACGTTCATTTTCTTGAAGCGCAAAGTCCGTTTTATCTAGAAGCGGATGATCACCAAATGCAAGTTGTCCATTATGGATGGTAAGTAATGCCATTGACTGTTAACCATTGTTGTAGTTGTAAGATATCGAAGGGCCAGTTGATCTCAGATTCATCCACTTTAACCACTGGAATAGTGACGCCGTAACGAGAAAACAGCTCATCATCGAAAGCGATATCGACAATCTCTACCTGTTTCCCAAGCCCTACTTGTTTGATTAGCTCAAGGGCCATCTCACAGAGATGGCAACCTTCAGTGCTGTATAATGTCAGTTCCTTTGTCATGATCCGTATTAACTTTTGTGTGAGATAACCCAGCAGTTATGAATATGCTTGTTGCGAGCAAAGTCTAGTGGCAACGTCTTATCAGAAATATTTTCCGCAGTTAAGCCTATCTCTTCCAACGCTTCCAAGTCCATCTTGAAGTGGCGTTTGTTGTTTGAGAATACGATAGTCCCGCCTGCACTTAATAGACGTTTCAAATCACGCATTAAAGTGACATGGTCACGTTGTACATCGAACGATTGTTCCATACGCTTAGAGTTTGAGAACGTTGGAGGATCGATAAAGATAAGATCGTAACTACCGTTTGCTTTCGCAAGCCATTGTAAGCAATCTGCTTGAATGTATTGATGTTGACGACCGACTTGACCGTTCAACTTCATGTTCTCTTTCGCCCATTCTAAGTATGTATTAGACATATCAACTGTGGTTGTGGACTTTGCACCGCCAAGCGAAGCGTGAACAGTCGCTGAACCCGTGTATGCGAACAGGTTCAAGAAATCTTTGCCCTGCGCCATCTCACCCAGTTTACGACGAGTGATTTTATGATCTAGGAATAAACCAGTATCTAAGTAGTCATGCAAGTTTACGATCAATTGCGCGCCGTACTCTTGAACTTTCATGGTTGCCGACTTTTGGGCAAGCTTATTGTACTGTGAACTGCCTTTCTTCTTCTCACGAGTTTTCAAAACGACGTTGTTAGTATCAACACCCGTCACTTTAATCGAAGCGCGGATAATATCTGTTAAGCGACGCTTTGCTGTTTCTTCTGGAATACTCTTAGGCGCCGCGTACTCTTGAATGACCAATGAGTCTTGGTATACGTCTACAGCAACGTTGTATTCTGGCAAATCTGCATCGTAAATACGGTAGCAATCTAATCCCTCTTTCTTAGCCCACTTGCCGATTTTCGCTATGTTCTTCTTCAAACGGTTTGAGAAGTCTGGAGCAATGACTTGAAGGTCATTATTACCCGCAATCTGTTCTGCACTACGCGCTGAAATCGAATAATTTTTTTGGTGACACTGTAACGCACCGTTATTCAACTTAAATTGCTTGTCAGCACGCATACGCAGGCAACTTAGCAAATCATCTGAACTTGAGAAAATCGATGCCTGACAACCACCGAACTCAGTTTTAAGCTGATTGCCAAACTCCGTATACAGTGCAATCAAACCCGGTTCTGTACCGAGACGCTCACCATAAGGCGGGTTACATACAATCACACCCTCACCAAACTCTGCTGGCTTAGTCACTTTACTAGCATCACCAAGTTCAAACGTAATCAGATCATCAACGCCCGCACGTTTTGCGTTTTCTTTTGCAGTACGAAGGACTTTAGGGTCGTTATCAAAGCCCCAAAATCTGCTGTCAGTCTTTTTGACACCGCGACGAGCTTGTACATTCGCTTCCGATTTTACTTCAGCCCAAACTTCTGGCTCGAAGTCTTCCAACGCTTCGAAACACCAAGACTTACGTTTTACACCCGGCGCCATGTTTGCAGCAAGCATAGCCGTTTCAATCAACAAAGTACCTGAGCCACACATTGGATCGAGCATGTTCTTACCTTGCTCCCAACCACTCCTTGCAACAATAGCAGCAGCCAATGTTTCACGAAGAGGAGCGCGGCCAGATTCGGTACGATAGCCACGTTGATGCAAGCCTGAACCTACCATATCAAGCCCAATAAGCGCTTTATCACGATGTAAACGCACATGCACGCGTACATCAGCACGATCTTTACTGATGTTAGGTCTTGGTAGGTTCTTCTTATTAAAGCAGTCCACTACCGCATCTTTCACTTTCATTGCGCCATATTGGCTATTACGGATCTCTCGGTTTGTACCGTTGAAATCGACAATGAACTTCTTCGTGCTGTGGAAGTGGTTAACCCAGTTGATGGACGATGCAGCCAGATAAAGGTCCATATCATCTTGGCAAGTGAATTCCGACAGTACTTTAACAAAGCGAGAAGCATAGCGGCTCCACAAACAAGCGCGATAAATCTGCTCATTTGTCGCTTTAAATTTCACCCCTGCTTGAACAGGCTTTACAGAAGTTAAGCCCATTTGTTCAAGCTCTTGAGCGAGAAGGTTTTCAAGTCCGTTAGAAGTGACGGCAAGATATTGGTTCATAGTGTTCATCTGGCTGTGAAAAATGGTGTTGATTATACCTGACATTGCCGCCTGTCACTAAACAATCCTTCAATAACCTGCTTTCAAAGTGTTTGTTCGCACAAGCTTTAACCGCTGTAATCGCCTGACACTTTACATTAGCTTCTACTTAAATCCATCACCAGAAATCAACGCCTTTCGCGATAGTGAATACTTATTCGCGCCAAGTTTGGTATATACCAAGAGACACTTTCGCATGTAATTTAGTTACAGAAAGTGCATAAATGGGGAATTCATTGGTTAAATCTCCTATTAAGGGAAATAAATGCGTCACTTTTAGAGGCAAAAAAAGCAAATTATTTGCTCTGCAACAAAATAGATACGGCAAAACATCGCCGCTTGAATGATTCAAGAGCTCGCTTGGGGAGTAAAACTAGGTGTGATTTGTAGGTTTTTGGTAAACAGCAGACAAAAAAATCGGCCAACCAGGCCGATAAATTCTACGAGAAATGAAGGAAACACATATTATTGTTGTATTAAAGCTGCCACTGCTTTTTCTTATAAGGCGCGTTAACGCGCTCTAAATGCCCCGCTCTAACCTACAAGAGCGATAGGCTGGTTTAATGCGATAAACTGCTGTGCACACGTCATACGGTCGTGCATCACTTTAATACTTTGGCCAAAGGTGACTTGCTTGCTTGCTGTCAAACTGAATGACTCTAAGTCAACTAACGCGCACAAACTGGCACTCTCTCCCACTTCCAGAACGATAAAGAAGCCGTCTGAATGTGAGTTTACCAATCTAACCAATTCCCCTTCCTCTGGCTGATAAGAGCCATCTTGATGGTCGAAGAACCAGCTTTTTGGTTGTACGGGTTTATGGAAGCGCTTGGCGGCCACACAGTACAGCGTTAGCTCCGCCTGTCTAGGCTCTGATAGCCCAAGTACACTAATTTGGTCTTTAAAGGTTTGAAACGCGGATGCGTCATCGACAGTAAAGTTGTTCTGACCCATCGCGCAGTCGACAAGGAGTTTACGGGAAAGATTGGTTTTAAAAACCATATCGTCTCCCAAGTCCAGCATAAGAGAGTCTTCACTCTCATCCATATACCAGATCCATGTATCGCTGGGTTTAAGCATCGTTCCGTCTCTATATTTAAAGAATAATCAGACTGTTAGGTAAAACGCTTAATTACCTGTTGGTCAGTTGTTACTAATTCTAAAAACGAATAAACAAAAAAAAGGGGAAAACTATTTTCCCCTTTCTCGATTGAAACCTAGTCACTTTGCTTAATAAAAGCGCTTATAGATTCTTAACGATGTCTTTAACAAGTTTTGGACCGTGATAGATAAAGCCAGAGTAAACCTGTACTAATGAAGCACCAGCCATTAGCTTCTCTTTTGCAGACACGTACGAGTCAATACCACCAACACCAATGATCGGAAGCTTGCCATCAAGGTTTTTGGCTAGAAGGCGCACTACTTCTGTACTGCGGGACTGTACTGGACGGCCGCTCAAGCCACCAGCTTCATTGGCGTGCTTCATTCCTTCAACAACAGAACGATCCAATGTCGTATTCGTTGCGATCACACCATCGATTTGGTTTTTGATCAACGAATCGCAAATCTGACTAATCTCGTCATCACTTAGATCCGGTGCGATCTTTAGTGCAAGTGGTACATATTTACCATGTTTTTCAGCCAGTTCCGCCTGCTTCGTTTTCAACTCAGCAAGTAGCTCATCCAAAGCTTCGCCGTATTGCAAAGAGCGCAGCCCTGGTGTGTTAGGAGATGAAATGTTTACTGCAATGTAACCCGCGTGCTCGTAAACCTTCTCCATGCAGATAATGTAGTCTTCGGAACCCTTCTCGATTGGCGTATCTTTGTTTTTACCAATGTTGATACCGATGATACCGTCGTACTTGGCTTTCTTAACGTTCTCTACCAGATTATCAACACCCAAGTTATTGAAACCCATGCGGTTGATAATGCCTTCAGCTTCTACCAAGCGGAACAGACGTGGTTTGTCGTTACCTGGCTGAGGACGTGGTGTTACCGTACCAACTTCAACAAAACCAAAGCCCATTGCGCCGAATGCTTCAATACATTCGCCATTTTTGTCTAGACCTGCTGCTAGACCTACAGGGTTTTTAAAGGTCAAACCCATGCATTCTACTGGTCGATTTGGTAATTGTTGGCGATAAGCGAGATCAAGTGGTGTGCCGGTGAAGCGCTTGAAGTTTTGAATAGCGAGATCGTGAGCCTTTTCGGCATCAAGTTGGAAAAAGCCAGTTCTGGCAAGACGGTAAAGCATTGTGCCTCCGATAGAAAACCCGTGTAAACGGGGTGGTATTATTTACTGATTCGTCTAAACATGCAATCAAGATTTGTGTTTATCGGAAAAAAGCAAACGTTTCGCATAAGATTCCATCAAATTTAAGTTACGCTGTCACCTATTTTGTCGCTGGGTGTAAAAAAGCGCCCCGAAGAGCGCTTATTTTTATGATATCAAGCAGTTAACCTATAGATTATTTGCACAATTCAAGTTCAACAAACTGAGTTCGCGCAATGCCACCGAGAACTTAGCGAACTCGTGTACATTCCCCACTTTGAACTCATTGAGAATATTTTCCCAACGTTGAAGGCTATGTGTATTGGTCTCCATCCAGTTATCAAGTGACAGGATCACGTCATCTGAATCTCCCCCACAACCACATCGCAAGACTTGTGCAGTCAATAAGCGTTGTTGCCAATCTAGATCTTCACGGAATGCCGCTCTTGCCAATGCCTGCCAGTTGTTATCAACTGCTTGGCCGTTAATTTGATTCAAGAACCAATGCAGAGATAGACGATCGCCTAAGTGGAAGTAAAGTTTCGACGCTCGTTCAACATCAAAGCTTGCTTCAGCTGCAATTTCAGCGATATCTACTGCAGAAAGTAAGCTAGACAAACGCGACACATAGTTCGCCAGTTCGCTACCTACCCTTGCTCAACCCAGACTTGCGCCAACTCATGATGTTCTTCAACTTCTTCGGCCACCAAACATTTCTCAAGAGTTTGCTCTACCTTGATAACGTCTTCACGATAACGAGCAACCAACTCTTCTACCGACTGCTTACCCGGACGGTTACGCAAAATCCAACGCGCCAATCTACGCAGCGTTCTACGAACGATAAACAACAGTTCATACTGTGCTTCAGAGCTCGCGACATTATCTAACTTTCTAATCTGCTCGAAGGTGTAAGCAAAACCGTAGATTTCACGAGACGCCGCGTACGCATTCGCAATGTCGACCACGGTTGCACCTGTTTCTTCTTGCAAGCGAGTCACAAAATTACAGCCCATCTCGTTAACCATCTGATTTGCAAGCATAGTTGAGATAATTTCTGCACGCAGTGGATGATTTGGCATACTTTCTAAGTAGTTACGGCGTAACTCCGACGGGAAGTATTGAGTCAGTTGTTGCTGATGATATGGGTCATTGGCGATATCATCTGTCACCAACTCCTCTTTAAGCACCATCTTACCGTAAGCGACTAGTACAGATAGCTCAGGACGCGTCATGCCAATCCCTTGCTTCTCTCGCTCAAGCAGATCTTCATCCGATGGAATGTACTCCAGAGCACGATCCAAATGCCCCGCTTTCTCTAGCGTATGAATAAAGCGGATCTGCTCTTTCACCAGAGAGACACCTTGGAATTCTGTCACCGAAATCGATTCAGATTGGCAGTAAGCATCATCCAAGACAATCTCGCCAACTTCATCTTCCATAGATTCCAAGATTTGGTTGCGCTGCTTAACCGTTAGATCACCATTTGAAACAAGACCATTCAAGAAGATCTTAATGTTGACCTCATTATCCGAGCAATCAACACCGCCAACATTATCGACAAAGTCGGTATTTACGCGACCACCAGCCAGAGCGTATTCAATACGACCCAGCTGTGTCATACCTAAGTTACCGCCTTCGCCAACAACTTTAGCTCTAAGCTCACTACCATTGATACGCAACACATCATTCGCGCGGTCACCCACATCGGTGTGCGTTTCAGAGCTCGCCTTCACATAAGTACCAATACCACCATTCCATAGTAGATCCACTTCCATACCCAAAATCATCTTAATAAGATCATTAGGTGCAACAGACGCTTTCTTAGTACCCAGCATTTTTTGGATTTCTGGCGTCAGCGTGATCGATTTGGCGCGGCGAGCAAAGACACCACCACCTTTAGAGATCAACTTAGGATCGTAGTCTTCCCAACTAGAGCGAGGAAGATCAAACAGTCGCTTACGCTCATCCCAACTCTTCGCAGAGGACTCCGGATTTGGATCAATAAAGATATGCATGTGGTTAAAGGCAGCTTGTAACTTAATATGCTTAGAAAGCAGCATCCCGTTACCGAATACATCCCCTGCCATGTCACCAACACCAATAGCAGTGAAGTCTTGGTTTTGACAATCGATACCCATTTCACGGAAATGGCGTTTTACCGACTCCCAACCACCTTTTGCAGTAATGCCCATCGCTTTGTGGTCATAACCATTTGAACCACCAGAAGCAAATGCATCGCCTAGCCAGAAGTTATATTCATCTGATACTGAGTTCGCTAAATCTGAGAAGGTTGCAGTACCTTTGTCAGCAGCAACAACTAAGTATGGGTCGTCCTCATCGTGTCTAACTACACTCTTCGGTGGAACGACTTCTCCTTCTATGATGTTGTCCGACACATCCAATAGTGCGCGAATGAACTGTTTATAACAGCGCTGGCCTTCAGCAAAGATTTCATCTCGGCTAGAGAGTTGAGGCTGACGCTTACAAACGAAACCACCTTTTGCACCAACTGGAACAATCACAGTGTTCTTAACTTGTTGCGCTTTCACCAAGCCAAGAATCTCGGTTCGGAAGTCTTCTTGACGGTCTGACCAACGTAGACCACCACGAGCAACCTTACCACCACGAAGGTGAACACCTTCAATATCTGGTGCATACACAAAGATCTCAAATGCCGGCACAGGTGCTGGGATTTCTGGGATGTTCTTAGGCTCAAGCTTAAGTGATAGCCATGGCTTGTGCTCACCGGCTTTATCTTTCTGGTAGTAGTTGGTGCGAAGTGTCGCTGAAATCATTTCAACGTAGCGACGGATAATACGGTCGTCATCTAAGCTGTCTACTTGATCAAGCTGCTTATTGATTTTCTCAATCACACGCTGCTGACCTTTCTTACTGCCTTTTAGTGAAGGCATGAAGCGTTGGGTAAACAGTTCAACCAGATCTTTCGCCAGTTCTGGGTAGTGATTGAGTGTATCTTCGATGTAGTGTTGACTGAATGGGAATCCAACTTGGCGCATGTAACGAGCATAAGCACGAAGAATAGAAACCTCTCGGCCTGTTAGACCAGAACCTAGCACTAGTCGGTTAAAGCCATCGCTTTCAAGATCACCAGACCAAATTGCGGCGAAGGCTTGCTGGAAGCGATCTCTTGCTTCACGAAGATCCACTTCTGCATCGCTCTTATGGAGCATTGAGAAATCTAGGATCCAATAGGTACCGCCGTCGGTTTTTACGATCTCGTAAGGCGACTCACCGATCACTCGTAAACCAAGGTTTTCCAGCATCGGCATGACATCTGATAGATGGATTGGCTCATCACGGTGATAAAGCTTAAGACGAACGGCCTTAGAGTTTGCCGACTCTTCTTGCGGGCGATAGAAAAGCATGCCTAATTTGTTGTCTTCATCTAGCGCTTCAAGACGTTCAATATCCGCCACTGCCGATGTTGGCATCATGTCTTCTTTATATGAACGCGGGAACGCTTTTGAGTAAACCTTAGAGAGCGGCAATCCTTTACTTTCACCAAAGTTAGCAACGATAGCGTCAGACAAACGGTCATCCCAAGACGCGGATACCTCCATTAGGTTTCGTTCAATCGCCTTCACATCTACATCCATGTTGTTGTTATCTACCCTAACGATATAGTGGGTTCTTGCCAGTGGGCTTTCTGAGAAATAAGTCGTAAATTCAACCTCTTGCTCAATACCAAAATAGTTTTTCAGGATCCGTTGCGTGTCTTTTCTAAGTTGGGTGTTGTAACGATCCTTGCTCACGTAAACCATGCAACTGAAAAAGCGTCCAAACGGATCTTTACGCACAAACAATCGGATCAAATCACGATCTTGCATTTGCACCACACCCATACCAATCTCGAGAAGCTCTTCTTCTTTTGCTTGAAGCAACTCATCGCGTGGGTAGTTTTCAAGAATATTTCTCAGTGCTTTGTAAGAGTAGGAACCATCTCGATAACCACTTGCCGACAAGATACGTTCTACTTTTTCGCGGATAAGTGGAATGGTTGAAACGCTTTGGTTATAGACAGCAGAGGTATAGAGACCGGTAAATCGATGTTCGCCAATGACCTTGCCGTTGGCGTCGAATTTTTTAATCCCTACATAGTCGGTATAAGCAGGTCTGTGAATGCGGCTTGCTTTATTACCTTTTGTCAGGATAAGTAGAAACGGCTTTTTCGCTTCAAGACGCGCCGAATCGGAGAACTCAGAAATCTTCACCGAACGAACGCGATCTGCTTTCGAGAACAAGCCAAGTCCTGGCTCATCGGTTGGTTTTAATACCGAATCACCCTCTTCACTAATCAGGTCAAATTCTTTGTATCCCATGAATGTGAAGTTGTGATCACCCAACCACTCTAAGTATGCAATCGTCTCATCAAAACGATCCGCTTCTAATGGCAGTTTGCTTTTGTTTTTTACAAGGTCTTTCGTAATTTGCTTGAGCTTATCTGACATTGACTCCCATTCGTTGACCACCAAACTGGTGTCTTCAAAAATAGAAATCAGTTCATCTTTAAGCGCCGTCATTTCAGATTTTTCACTCAGTCTATCCACCTCTATATGGAAGACTGATTGAAGATGCCCTTTCCCTTCATTGACCGAAGTAATCTGGCCTTGGTCATTTCTCTCAAACTGAGTCGGACCATGCAGCATGATGTGACAAGTGAGATCGACACGATTGAGTGCCATTTTTACAGAGTCGACTAAGAATGGAGAATCTGGCACCGCTATTTCAACGATGGTATGGGTAGACTGCCAACCGTGACGACTTACCGTCGGGTTGAATACTCGAACTGAAATCTCATCATATTTTTTCTCATTGAGATGATGCCAAAGGCTGACAGCAGCACCATACAAGTCTGACTCGTTTCTCTGTAGCAAATCGTCAGGGGATACGTTGCTAAAAATGTGTTTGGCAAGTTTAGTCACTAATGGCTGATTGACGCTTCTACTTTAGATTCAATCAGTTGATAAACTTTCTCCAGTAGAACCGGAACAACGGGTTCGCGCGTGGTCATAATAACGCTCCACTTTTTTGTTTTTATGAGGGATGTAGGCTTGTCTTTATTGTAAAAGTTTTATTGAGAAAGGGTTAATAAAAAATATGGGATGTGACAGGGAAATGTTTGATTGTGTGACTGATGCACTTATTCATATCACTAGTAATGACGGGAGTTACAGTGATTCTAACCGTAAAAACTTGTTGTTTTGGTCAGTTGTTAACCTGAAGCGCCCTTTTAGACCTAATTGTGTTAAAAATGGACGAAATCGTGTCGCTGGCAGCTGTAATCTCAATCCTTGGTCGGTATAAACCAAAATACTGGATGCATGACCAGTATAGTGTGTGAAGTACTGTTGATAGCTAATATTTAGACTGAAATAGTAGTGTTTCATGACGCGGCGATAGGTTTGTGAGTAAAAAACGATCGATTTAACTAAAATGAAGAAAACACCCACACCTGTATAAACATACAGGTGTGGGTTAAACATTAAGATTCTAGCGCTTTCGTGACTTTTTCAAACAAGTCTTTAGCTAGGTTATCAAGACCTTTCAACTTCTCGAGCTCTAGCTTGATCAAAGCTTGACGTTCACTATCGTACTTCTTCAGTTTTAGAAGTGGATCGATTAATCGTGAGGCCACTTGTGGGTTAGACTCATTAAGTTGCGTTAAGATCTCTCCAGCAAACTGATACCCTTTACCCGATTTATCATGGAAGCGGCGTGGTTCATGTTTAGGAATGAACCAATCAAGCTACGAGTTCGGTTAGGGTTGCTTAAGCTAAATGCTTTGTGTGACATACAAGCTTTGACATTTTCCAGCGCATCTTTCGACGGATTCGCACCTTGCAAAGCAAACCACTTATCCATAACCAAACCATCGTGACTCCATTTTTCACTGTAGTCAGACATGATTTCTTCACGGAATGTAAGTGACGCACTGTTTGCAGCACTCATTGCAGCAATGGTGTCGGTCATGTTGTTCGCCAATTGGTACTGCTCTTTTGCAAGATGTGCGAACTCAGGAACATTCACCAAGTATTGAAGACACAGGTTTCGCAACGAACGCTTACCAATTGCCGCATGCTCGATGGTGTAATCCGCTTGGGCGAGAGTGTGGTAAAGCGCAGACATTTCATCTTGCAACTCCGATGCTAATGCAAGTTTGATCCCTTTAAGTACATCACACACTGCATCAACATCTACTGTCTCATACCAACCCGCTACTTCATTGAAGCTCGGTAGCGATAATGCTTCAGCAATAAAGGCCGGCTCAAGTTCACTGTTGAGCACGACACCTCTAAAGGCATCGACAACCAATTCTGGAAGTTCAACGTTAGCGCCCTTTTGCACCGCTTCGACATTTGACTTAATGTATTTTGCCAGCAACATTTGACCAGCATCCCACTTGGCAAAATCATTGCGAGCGTGAACCATCAAGAAAGCCAACTGTTCATCACTGTACTCAAAGTTCAAACGCACTGGTGCAGAGAACTCTCTAAGCATTGAAGGAATCGGTTTGCTTGAAATGTTTTCGAACACAAAACTCTGGTCAGATTCAGTAATGTTTAGCACATTGCCGCAAGGCTCTCCGTTACGTTGTAACACAAAAATTTTTCCTTGCTCATCATACAGTTCTACGTCAAATGGAATGTGTAGCGCCTGCTTTTCTGCCTGATCTTGTGTCGCTGGTGTTGCCTGCTTCACACTAAGGGTGTAAGTTTGCGCAGCTTCATCATATTGCTCTGTAACAGACAACGTTGGTGTGCCCGATTGGCTATACCATAAACGGAATTGCTTAAGGTCGATACCCGATGCATCTTCCATCGCTGCGACAAAATCTTCACAGGTTGCAGCCGTGCCATCATGACGCTCAAAGTAGAGCTTCATGCCCGCTTGGAACTTATCTTCACCCAACAGAGTGTGCATCATTCGAATAACTTCACTGCCCTTTTCGTAAACCGTTAAAGTGTAGAAGTTATTCATTTCAATCACTTTCTCTGGGCGAATTGGGTGTGACATTGGGCTCGCGTCTTCGGCAAACTGAGGACCACGAATAATACGTACATTGTTGATACGATTTACAGAACGTGAACCTAAGTCAGAAGAAAACTCTTGATCGCGGAATACAGTCAAGCCTTCTTTCAAGCTTAGCTGGAACCAATCACGACAAGTCACTCGGTTACCAGTCCAGTTGTGGAAATACTCGTGACCGATTACTGCTTCTATACCAAGGTAATCAGTGTCGGTCGCTGTTTGATCATTGGCAAGAACAAACTTAGAGTTAAAGACGTTAAGGCCTTTATTTTCCATCGCACCCATATTGAAGAAATCAACGGCAACGATCATGTAGATATCAAGATCGTATTCCAAACCAAAACGCTCTTCATCCCACTTCATAGAGTTGATAAGTGAGACCATGGCATGGTTGGCGCGGTCTAAATTGCCCTTATCGACGAAAATCTCTAGTGCAACATCGCGGCCAGAGCGCGTAATGTATTTGTCACGCAATACGTCAAAGTCACCCGCGACCAATGCAAACAAGTAAGATGGCTTCGGATGCGGGTCTTCCCACGTTACGAAATGTTTGCCGTCTTCTAACTCACCTTCCGCGATCTTATTACCATTGCTTAGCAGGTATGGGAAGCTAGCGTTATCAGCAATCACTTTAGTCGTGTACTTCGCCAAAACATCAGGTCTGTCGAGGAAGTATGTAATTCGTCGGAAGCCTTCTGCCTCACATTGAGTACAGTAAGCGCCGTCTGAAATATACAAACCTTCTAACGCAGTGTTCGTTGAAGGCGAAATGATATTTTCAATCGCGAGTTCAAACTCATTTGGTAGATTATGAATCTCTAAACCGGAATCGGTTTGGGCATAGTCTTGCCAAACTTGTCCGTTAACACTGATTTGTACTAACTCGATACCTTCGCCATCCAACATTAGCGTAGTTACATCTGCCATCTGTTTAACTTGAGAGATAGCGGTGACTCGAGTTTGAGTTTCGTGAAGATCGAAAGTAAGGTTTACATCTGTGATAGTGTGCGAAGGTGATTGATAATCACTTCGGTATTTGGCTTTAGGTGCTGACTCCGTCATCCTTTAGTCCTTGTCTTTATTATTTGTTAGCAGAATATTGAAATATTGCTGAATCGCGTCGATTATACTCCTACAGACAAAGGTTTGCAGACAATGTTTGCAAACCAAGACACAAAAAAAGCGCCAACGTGAGTTGACGCTCAAATGTTTTATAAACTTTTGTTAACGAATACGATTTAACACCGCAAACATATCACCATCTTCAACTTCTAGAGTGAGTTCATCTTGGTCTAGTGTATAAGTAGCATCGTGTTCACCGTCTTGGTAAAGAAGTACGATATGATCATCTTCGGTGTAGTAAACCCCACTATGAATCGCTTCGCTACCTTCGCTTGAACTGACACGGAATGTAAACACAAAATCCGGCTGCAAAATTAAATCCATGCGAGCAATATCTTGAGCGTGTTTGTCGTCACCCGAGACACTGACTGATGACCAGATTCCAGCAAGTGAGTTAGAGAGCGCTTTGGTAAACACAACCCCATTAAGATTGAGCATGTTGTGATTACCACTGTAGCTGTAGACTTGTGGCTCATCGGAATTTAGTCCAAGAATAATAGTATCGTCATTGGCAGTAAACAGACCTTCCCAATGTTCGATGCTGTAATCTTGTTTTTGAATATCAATACTGAACGAATAATTAGATTGAAGTGTTAGTTTGATGGCCAGAAAAGCGTCCGGCGATTCACCGGGACTTGGATTGACCAAATACCAATCTCCAAGCAAAAACGGCTGATCAAATTGTGTTAAATCATTATTATCTTTGCGCGTTTCCGACAATACCCCGAACGAAAAAACACACAGAATTAGCGTAATCCATCTCATATGTATCCCCCTCACCGTTACCTAAAGCTTAGGAGGCTTAATACGAGATTGCTAAGTTTTTTGATCTAAATCACGGTTTTTAATTTTATGTATCAGAATTGAGGCAGCTTTCATAAAGGTTAAAAAAAACGAGCGTTGCCGCTCGTTTCTATTAGTAACAGTTCTTTGTAGTAACAGTGCTAAAGCTTACGCTTTCCTGTTAACAAGGTCGACAGTGATTGCAACTGCCTCATCCAAGTAAGCGTCTGGCACTTCGTAGTCTTTTGGAATGTCATCCAACGTCGCATAAGGTTTTTCACCTGCCGCTTTCTGGCGCTGGTTAATTCGTTCCAAACGACGAGCGTCTGATTCATCACTTTCCTGTTTGCGCGCTGCTTCACTTAAAGACAACGTTTTATCATCTTTTTCCGCTTTGTACCTGGCGATGTCCTCAGCAATAAAGCCAAATTCCATATCCGTCGCAATGCGTTTTTCATGTGCAGCGGTCAGTTCGGCGATGGCTTCATCGTTACGTTGTAACTGAGTGTATTTCGCTTTGTCGATACTATCCCAAGGTAAAGCGTTGTCTTCAACACTCTCTCCTGTTTCCGCCGGATCAACCGCCGTCGGGAAAGCTACATCAGGTACTACACCACGGTTTTGAGTACTACCACCGTCGATACGATAGAACTTCTGGATAGTGTATTGAACATAACCAAGCTCTTTGTCGAACAAGTCATAGATATGATTTAGCGAACGATGTTGCTGAACCGTACCTTTACCAAATGAGTTCTCACCCAAGACAATCGCTCGGCCATAATCTTGCATCGCTGCTGCAAAAATTTCAGAAGCCGAAGCACTGTAGCGGTTTACCAAAACAGTCAAAGGACCTTGATAACTGATTTTCCCGTCGGTATCACTGTTCACATTCACACGGCCATAGCTGTCACGAACTTGAACAACCGGACCACTTTCAATGAACAGACCCGACATCGCTGTCGCTTCTGTTAGCGCTCCGCCACCGTTGTTTCGTAAATCAACGATAATGCCGTCAACGCCTTTTTCTTTCAGCTCAGTGATCAGTTTATCAGTATCTTTTGAAAGCCCTACATAGAAGCTAGGCACTTCAAGTACGCCGATCTTCTTGCCGTCTTTCTCAATGATTTCAGACTTAACCGCTCTATCCTCAAGGCGGATCTTATCACGAACAATCTCTACGACTGACGCTTTAGCATCTTTGCCTTCAGGAAGTATTTGCAGCTTAACCTTGGTGCCTTTCGGCCCCTTGATTAGCTGTACGACATCATCCAAGCGCCAACCGATAACATCAACAATGTCTTCACCATCTTGCCCGACACCGATGATTCGGTCACCTTCACCAAGTTGCTTACTTTTCGATGCTGGACCACCAGCAACTAAAGAGCGAATAACGGTATAGTCATCAGTCAATTGTAATACTGCACCAATTCCTTCAAGAGAAAGATTCATCTCCGATTGGAACTGCTCAGCAGAACGTGGTGACAGATAGCTAGTATGAGGATCAACTTCACGCGCGAAGGCATTCATGTAAATCTGGAACGCATCTTCGTTGTGCGATTGGGTAAGGCGTTTAATCGCATTGTTATAACGCTTGCCCAACGTCTCTTTGATTTCGTCCCAGTCCTTACCCGCAAGTTTAAGGTTCAAAGCATCATACTTGACGCGCTTGCGCCATAACTCATCAAGCTCTGCTTCGTCTTTCGGCCATGCAGCCTCTGAACGATCAAGAGTGATTGCCTCATCAACGTCAAACTTCATCTCTTTGTCTAGCAAAGAAAGTGCATAGACAAAACGATCGTAGCGTTTCTGCATTGAGAGATTGTAAACATCAAACGCTATCTGGTTATTACCTGCTTTCAGTTGATCATCGAGCTGTGTTGACCAAGCGTCGAATTTATCAATGTCAGACTGGGTAAAAATGTTGCGATTGTAGTCGAGCATCTCCAAATAACGAGCAAATATCGCCTTTGAAAATTCATCGTCTAAAGTGAAATGTTTGTAGTGAGAACGAGTGAATCGAGATGTCACACGTTTACTGGCGGTCTCATGCTGAGCTTCTGGAGCTAAAGTAGGAATTTTAGTTTTTTCATACTTTGCTTCAATGGCTTGAGCCGAAGATGCTGCTAGCCAGAGGCTAGCAGCGATTAAAGATACTTTTGAACGGCACTTCATGCGTAGGAATTTCTCCTTTATGCGCGCAGGTGCTCCGCTTTAACAACCATTTGTAGGCCATTTACTAGCTGAACGCGCACATCTTCCTTATTGATTTCAACAATGGTCGCAGCCATGTTCCCTTTGCCCATGTTTACGTTTACTTGCTTACCGATGATCATCTCATCTGCATTCAAAGCGCGCGTTTCAACTGGCTTACTTACTTTCGCTGTTTTCTTTGTAGTCTGTGGCTTACGTGCACCTTGAGGCTTTTTGGCCTTAGGTTTTGCTTTACCTTCTTCACGAGCTTTTTGAGCTTGCTCTTTACGACGAGCAGCAACTTTTGCCTTGCTTTCTGCTAGCGTCGCTTTTGCGTGCTCTACGTGCTCTTCTTCTAATACACCACAATCGTTGCCATCAAGATCAACACGCACTGCACCAGGTTTAACACCGTGTAGGTAACGCCAAGAAGAAGTGTATTGTCTTAACGCTGCACGTAGCTGAGTCTTGCTTACTTTCTCGTCATCTTTTAGACGCTCAGCAAGATCTTGAAAGATACCAATTTTAAGTGGTTTCGCTTCACCTTCTACAGTAAAGCATTTAGGGAAACATTCAGCAATATACGCGATAATTTCTTTGCTGTTCTTCAACTTCTCAGTGTTTTCCATGTGGGTTCCTGGTTAATGCGGTTATCCGCGAAGCATTAAGAAAAATATTCTTGGTATTATAGTGACCTGCAATAGAAAAACCACAGGCAAATGTGATTTTAGCCCACGTTTGTATGGGAATTAAGCACCTTTTGTACGGAATCCATGAACTTGGTTAATCCCTCTTCATCAATTTCGTTGAATCGACCAATACTTGGGCTATCAATGTCCAACACCCCGGCAATCTCTCCATTTATAGAAAACGGAATTACGATCTCAGAATTACTCGCAGCGTCACAAGCGATATGACCTTCAAATGCATGAACATCGTATACACGTTGTACAGTGTTGGTTGCAGCTGCAGTACCACAAACACCTCGGCCTACTGGAATTCGGACACAAGCCGGTTTCCCTTGGAATGGACCAAGAACGAGTTCGCCTTGTTTCATCAAATAAAAGCCAGCCCAGTTAAGGTCTTCTAACTCCATGAATAGAAGTGCACTAATATTAGAAAGGTTAGCGATGAAGTCGGTTTCCGATTCGATGAGCGCAACCGCCTGTTTTGTAAGACGCTCATAGTTGTCTAAATTCATGATATTTCCATTAATAGCTTTTAAATTCCAACGATAAACGTACAATGCCAACAAATAGAAATAGGAACCATTCTCAAAAGCATGCCGAATACCAAAGACACTATTAGCCGTTCCTGGTTGATAACTCAAGTAAAAAATCACAAGCCACGTTTAATTGTTGCTAATCTCATCGCGATTATCGCTACGCTGATTAGCGTCCCTATTCCGCTATTGATGCCGTTAATGGTTGATGAAGTTCTCTTAGACCAACCTGCCAGTGGCCTTGCCACCATGAACATCTTTATGCTCGATAGTTGGCAAACCCCTATCGGTTACATCGCTATGACCTTAGTGTTGGTAGTTCTCATGCGTACAATCAGCCAGGGCTTAAACATCCTACAAGGACGTCAATTTACCTTAGTATCGAAAACCATTACCTATCAAATCCGCTGTAAGATGATCGATAAGCTCGGACGAATTAGCATCGCTCAATACGAGACTCGCGGCAGCGGTGGTATCAACGCCCACCTTATTACCGATATCGAAACAATCGACCAGTTCATAGGCTCCACACTGAGTAAGTTCATTATTAGTTTCCTCACTGTGATAGGCACTGCTATTGTACTGCTGTGGTTAGACTGGCGCCTGGGCTTGTTTATTTTGTTGGTTAACCCCGTGGTGGTTTACTTTTCAAAAAAACTAGGAGGTATGGTTAAGCATCTCAAAAAACGAGAAAACCAGGCTTTTGAGAAGTTTCAAAACCGTTTAGTCGAAACATTGGATGGCATCTATCAGTTACGCGCAGCTAACAGAGAACGTGACTTCCTAAATCAATTAAAAGAACACGCCAATGAAGTAAGATCCAATGCTGACAAATATGCTTGGCAATCAGAAGCTGCAGGTCGACTCTCTTTCTTGTTATTCCTGATTGGTTTTGAACTTTTTAGAGCCGTTGCCATGGTGATGGTTCTATTTAGTGATTTGACCATCGGACAAATTTTTGCGGTGTTCGGTTACTTGTGGTTTATGTTGGGACCCGTTCAAGAACTGCTGAGCATTCAGTTTTCTTGGTACAGCGCTAAAGCAGCACTCAACCGCATTAATACCCTACTCGACCTCGATGAAGAACCACAAATCGTCAGCAAAATTAATCCATTTGTCGACAACACACAAGTCGATGTCGCGATTGAAAATGTCGTGTTCTCTTATAACTCTGATAAAGATGTCCTCAACCAACTAAGCTTAAACATACCAGCTGGAAAAAAAGTTGCCCTAGTGGGAGCCAGTGGTGGCGGCAAGTCAACACTCATCCAGTTACTTATTGGCGTGTATAAGCAAAACCAAGGCATTATCAAATTCAATGGAGTTGACACTAATGACATAGGTTTTGACATTATTCGAGATAAAATTGCTGTTGTTTTACAGCAACCTATACTCTTTAATGACAGCTTAAGGCATAATTTGACTCTTGGAAAAGAGTACGACGACTTCTCTATATGGAATGCGCTGAAAGTTGCGCAGCTTCAAGATGTCACAGATCAGCTTGTTAATGGGCTAGAAACTCAAATTGGCAAAAATGGCATTCGGCTGTCAGGCGGTCAAAGACAGCGCTTGGCGATTGCTCGTATGATTCTGAGCAATCCGCAGTTTGTGATTTTGGATGAAGCGACATCGGCGCTCGACACAGCGACAGAGGCCGCCCTACACACTGCGCTTGGTGAGTTTTTAAAAGATCGCACAACGCTTATCGTTGCGCACAGACTCTCTGCGGTGAAGCAAGCAGACCTCATCTATGTACTCGAAGATGGTCAGGTAACACAATCAGGAACCCATATTGAATTGGTTGAAAAAGAAGGTCTGTACCAAACCTTGTACGGCACAGTGCAGTCAGCAAGTTAATGTTACCCATACACCACTAGAGCGAGAGAACTAGTGGTGATGAAAAGCTGTGCCCACTCATCACCGGCTTCGCAAGTTCGTCTCTGCGAGAACTGCGAACTACCTGTCGACACTATTCCTCTAGAGCCTGGACAAACTGCTGATTGCCCTCGCTGCGGTACCACTGTATATCGTAGCGAACACGCTTCACTGAATGGCAATCTAGCGCTGGCTATAACCTGTCTGCTACTGTTTATTCCCTCTTATTATTTCGATTTTATTACTATTCGCTTAGTAGGTGTAAATATAGAGGGCACGTTAATGGAAGGCTTCCACGCGCTCGTTAAGGAAGGCTATCTTGGTCTAGCACTACTCACCCTGTTTTGTCACACCATTGCACCACTTGCGATGTGTTTTTCTATTCTAAGCGCCCATTTTTCACTGAAACATCGCTGGTTTGTCCCGTTCAAGTTGTCTCTATTTATTCTCGACCACAGTCGCCATTGGGTGATGTTGGATGTATTTCTTATTAGTGTGGCGATATCCTGTTTCAAACTACAAGACTATTCCGATATCTTCGTTGGTAATGCCCTGTATAGTTTGGTTATCTTGCAGGTCATCACTATTCTGATTATCAATCGTGTCAGCACCCGCCGCTATTGGGAACTATGGCACCCGGAAAGTCGCTTAGCAATTACCGAAAAACGCATTCACTGTCATAGCTGTCATCTATCACAGCAAGAGAGTTCCGAATGTATTCGCTGCGGAAGTGCGCTGCACCATCGTAAGCCTAATTCGATGCAGAAAACTTGGGCACTGCTTATTGCTGCAACCATTGCGATATTCCCTGCAAACTTGATCCCCATCTCGATTCTTATTACCAATGGTCAACTATTAGAAGATACGATCTTCTCTGGTGTGGCATCATTGATTAACAACGACATGCTGGGCATCGCCATCATTATTTTTGTTGCCAGTATTGTCGTTCCCGTCGCTAAGATTTTAGGACTGGCATACCTTCTTATTTGTATTCAATTCAATATGGTTAAAATCATCGTCATGCACTGATGATTTATCGAGCCATCAAATGGATTGGTAAATGGTCGATGACCGACCTATTCGTCATCGCCATCATGTTAACGCTAGTGGATCGCGGCCAAATACTAAACTTCACTCCTGGTTTTGGCGCGGTTGCATTCGGAATTGTGGTGGTCTTAACTATGTTAGCCGCCGAATCTATTGACCCACGATTGTTATGGGACAAGCATGCGTCCAAAATTCAATCTGAGTCAGACAACATTGTTGAGTAGTAGCATTAATGAGTAATGATAATCAGCCACAGCCTCTTTTGCACCAGAGATAAAGAAAACGCGAAGAATATCGCCACTTTGGATCTTGCCTATTTTGACGATCGCCTTAGCCGGCTGGTTATTGGTAAAAGCGGTGCACGATGCAGGCCAACGTGTTCAAATCTATTTCTCCGATGCACAAGGCTTGATTGCCGGGCGAACCACCATTCGGTATCAAGGTCTCGAAGTCGGTATGATCCGAGACATCAATCTATCCGAAGATCTCTCGAACATCTATGTTGATGCAGACATCTACCCAGAAGCGGCAAAACTGCTTGGTGAAGACACCAAGTTTTGGCTGGTTAAACCATCCGCGTCTTTATCCGGCATTTCTGGTCTCGATGCATTGGTCTCAGGTAACTACATAGCCATTCACCCTGCAACAGAGTCGAGCAACTCTAAATCCAAATTCATTGCCCTAGAGTCTGTACCAACAGAACTTGCCATCAACGAAGGGCTCACCGTTACTCTGAGAGCCAAAGACTTAGGCGGTATTTCCGTCGGCTCAAAAATTGTCTATAAGAAAATACCTATTGGCGAAGTCTACAACTTCAAGCTAGATGATGATGCTGAAACGGTCATTATTAAGGCGTCTATTCAAGAAGAGTTTCGTCACATCATTACCAACAAAAGCCGCTTCTGGAACGTAAGCGGCATTGGGGCAAGTGTCGGTTTTCAGGCGTCGATATTCGTTTAGAAAGCTTAGCCGCAATATTAGCAGGTGCGATTGCCGTAGACTCTCCGGATGGCGGTGAACCGGTCAAAGATGGTTCTGACTTTAGGCTCTACAAAAATCTCAAAACCGCTGGCCGGGGTATTCCAGTCAAGATCACGCTACCAGACAACAGTAACTTAAAAGCCAATGGTTCGCCTATTATGTACCGCGGGCTTGAGATCGGCCGCATCAACAATTTAGCGCTCAACGATGGCCGCGATTCCATTGTTGCTTCTGCTTCCATCGAACCAGCGTTTAGCGATATGCTCAACCAAGGTACCCTCTTCTTACTCGAAGAAGCGAAAGTGTCCCTTACTGGTGTAGAAAACCTGTCTAACTTGCTGACCGGCAATTTCCTAACGCTAGTCCCGGGTGAAGGTCCACAAACCCGCGACTTTATTGCTATTCAGCAAGAAGAACTCGATCGCGTACAAGCAAAGTCGGTCTCGCTTCGCCTACTTGCTGACAACTCTTACGGTTTGGAACCAGGAGTTAATGTTCTCTATCGCGGTATACCTGTTGGCAACTTATCGAGCGTTGAACTGGTGGATGATCAAGTAGCTATGGATATCGCGATTGATGTGGAATACAAGCATCTCATTCGTTCTCAAAACCGCTTTTTCGTTACTGGGAGCGCAACCGCTGAGCTCACAGAAGCAGGACTTAACGTTACAGTACCACCAGCGAAACAGCTGCTGACTGGTTCCATTAGTTTTGTTAGCGAAGGGCAACAAACCGAACGCGCGGAGTTCCCGCTCTTTCAAACCAAAGCATTAGCTGAGCTTGCAAAGCATAACCAAACCGGTTCTATGACCATGAAGCTATTCGCAGCCGAGCTACCACCAATTAAAAAAGGCAGCCCTCTTCTGTATCGCAATATGGAAGTCGGTAGTATCGCCGACTATGAGCTGACAGATGGCGGCGTCTACATCAGTGTGTCTATTGATAATAAATACAAACATCTTGTCACCAAGCAAACGGTATTTTGGAATCGTTCTGGCGTTGAAGTAGAGGCTTCGCTTTCAGGTATTAACGTTAAAGCGGCGCCATTGAAAACACTCATTGATGGGGGCATTGCGTTCGATAACCTACCGGGTATTGAAAATAAAACAGGTTCAAACTGGAAGCTCTACTCTGATTTTAACTCTGCGCGTAAGTTCGGTCAGTCAATCACACTATTTACCACCGCGACCGATCAGGCCATCAACAAAGGTATGGCGATTAAGTATCAAGGGGTAAAAGTGGGTGAAGTGATGCTTACTCTACCTGACTTCGATAAGGATCGAGTTGAGATTGTTGCGCGTATCCTACCGGAATACGTGAAACAACTAACTAATACTGGCACCTACTACTGGATGGTTAAGCCTGAAATTGGCCTCAATGGAGTAAAAAACCTTGGCGCTATCGTGTCGCAATATATTGCTGTCGAACCAGGCAAGGGTGAACCGAGTAAAACATTTGATCTTCATGATTTTGCGAAGGTCGATAATGGCATTCAGTTCATCTTACAAAGTGAGAACCGTGGTTCAATTAAGCCTGGAACCCCTATCCTCTATCGTGACATTGAGGTTGGCCGCGTGACTATGGTTGAATTAGGGCCATTTGCTGATCGCGTGGTGTCTACTATCGAGGTTGACCCTAACTACGCCTACCTGGTTCGTGCCAATAGTGTATTTTGGAATGCCTCTGGCCTAAACGTTCAATTTGGGTTGTCTGGTGCAAATATTAAAGCGGGTACAGTGGACAGTTTGCTTCGAGGCGGTATTACTTTCTCAACACCAGAGGGGAACCAACTACAGCCACAAGCGAAAGCTGGACAAACTTTCTACCTAAATAAAGAAGGTGATGCTAGCTGGAAGGAGTGGCGCACTGCCATTCCCGCTCCTTAGTTCAGAGAATAACCTTACTCCTAACATAGCCCGCCAAGCGGGCTATTTTTTCCCTCCCCACTGACTAAAGCCTTTCTGATATCGCTGGTTTCATTCATACCCTGCTATGGTTATAATCCGGCGCAACTAAATACAGTATCAAAAGGCTTTATTTTGCATTCTAACGTCTATCTCCCAGAAGATTTTCTAAGTCACGTCAATAGCTTCCTTCCAAAGCATTTGTCGATGAGTGATTTCATTGACGCTTGTCGTAGGCCACTTAGGAAAGTATTCGCGTAAACACGCTCAAGACGACCATTGAAGCCTTTCAAATAATCGCAGAGCAAAAAGGATGGCGCCTAAACCCTATCCCTTGGTGCCAAGAAGGTTTCTGGATAGAAGCTGACGAGTCTGTTGTACCACTGGGCAATACGGCTGAACATATGGCCGGGTTATTTTATATACAAGAAGCAAGTTCAATGTTACCGCCTAGCGCTCTTTATTCAGACGCTACGGAGAACTTCGAGTCTGTATTAGATATGGCGGCAGCACCTGGTTCTAAAACCACTCAATTGGCAGCACTTATGAATAACCAAGGTGTTTTGGTTGCCAATGAATTTGCTGCCAGCCGCGTTAAAGTTTTGCATGCCAATATTGAGCGTTGCGGCGTACGCAATGCCGCGCTGAGTAACTATGATGCTCGTGTATTTGGTGGTTGGTTGCCAGAACAATTTGACGCCATTTTGCTCGATGCACCTTGCTCAGGTGAAGGTACGGTTCGAAAAGATCCGGACGCGATGAAAAACTGGAGCTTAGATTCTACAGCCGAAATTGCTGCTACCCAAAAAGACCTCATTGAGAGTGCTTTCCATGCACTAAAAGTCGGCGGTACACTGGTCTATTCAACCTGTGCACTTAGCAGAAGAAAATCAAAACGTGGCCGCGCATCTTCTTGATACATTCGGAGACGCCGTTCAAGCTGAGAGCTTGAATAGTTTATTTGAAGGCGCTGACAAGGCGACAACTCCGGAAGGCTACTTACACGTTTTCCCTCAGACCTATGATAGCGAAGGCTTTTTCATTGCCAAGTTTACCAAACACGCTTCTGTGCCTTCTCCAGATGTAAAGAAAAAGCTCGGTAAATTCCCTTTTAGTCAACTTACTAAGAAAGAGATTGGTGACATTGTCACGCATTTAGAGCAAGCATTTTCACTTTCTGTTCCAGAAAGCAGCGTGCTTTGGAAACGCGATAATGACATTTGGTTATTCCCAAAAGCATTAGAGCCGATGTTGGGTGAGTTTCGCTTTTCCCGAATGGGCATCAAAATCGCAGAGCAGCATAAAAAAGGCTACAAATGGCAGCATCAAGTAGCCACTGCTTTGGCAACAGCCGAAGCTGATGCCGTACCTTTGAGTATTGGAGATGCCAGAGAGTGGTTTATGGGGCGTGATGTGCGTCCAGAGGGGCTAAGTGGTAAAGGCGAAGTTTTGGTTAGCTACAATGGTTTCATCATTGGTCTAGGTAAATGGGTGGGGAATCGAGTCAAAAATGGATTGCCTAGGGAACTAGTGCGCGACAAAAATCTGTTCTAAGCCAATTGGATAGCGGTTTTAGCTGGTTAAAACCGCTATCAGCATCGCTTTTTTACTGTTCTGTACTACACTTTAAAGGTTATCAAGACACAGGCAGAAAGCATTTTGTGTTTAACAGATCTACCACCAAGCAAGTTTGTTAAAGGCTCACAAGCTCATTGTTAGAAGCAATAGCGTTTAAAACATTAGCGTTTGAAACATCGTCCATCTTTTACAGTTAGCGTAGGCTCTCCATGAGCCATTCCCCTAGGCCCAAATCAGGATCAGTTTTGGGCCTCTTTTTGGTCTACTGATTATTCACTAGATACTATTGCAAGCCATTACTAAGCGTTAAGGTAAATTCCGTCCTTTTCGATACGAATCTTACCCTGCTTATAAAGACCGCCAATACTCTTCTTAAATGTACCTTTACTGGTTTTGAACGCAGCAAAGATAGCTTCTGGTGTCGACTTATCGCTCAATGGCAAGAAGCCACCTTTCTTCTCAAGCAAGCTCAGAATTTTCTCACTCAAGTCATCCATTTTCGCCACACCAATTTTTTGCAGTGACAGATCGATTTTGCCATCTTCACGGATTTGCTTGATAAAGCCTTTAAGCTTCTTACCCACAAACAACTTACCGATGACATCAGATGGGAAAATCATCCCCCAGTGTTCGCCATTAACGATCGCCTTGTAACCTAGGTCACTGCGCTCAGCAATCAGAAGGTCAACTTGTTCGTTTCGTTTATAGCGTGCAGGCGTCTTGTCCAGTAGTTTGTTGAACTTAGTGGTGCCGACAATACGTCCCGATGCTTTGTCTGTATAGACATAAACTAAGATAGTTTGCCCTTCTGACAAACGGCCACGTTGTTCACTAAACGGGATCAACAGATCTTTTTCTTTGATACCCCAACTTGCGAATGCACCCACACTGTTGATGCCTTCAACTTTCATCAGACCCCATTCTCCCACTTGAGCAATAGGCGTATCCGTGGTTGCAACAACTTGGTTATCCGCATCGAAATAAATAAAAACATCGACCGTGTCACCGATAGCGATGTCCGCTGGAGCATGCTTTTTAGAAAGTAGAATAGAGCCATAGTCCTCTCCATCCAAGAACCAGCCGAAGTCTGCTTCTTTAATTACTTCCAATTGGTTAATACGACCTATGTTAATCATGTTTTTTATCTCTAATGGGGTTGTTGGCGCGATTATACCTAACTCCCTTTAAGATGCTAGTTTACCTTGGTTCTGATATGCTTAGCGCAATCTCAGCACATGGAGAGAGTTGGTTGATCACCGTAGACAAACAAGATGCCATTACGCTAAAAATTGCACATGTAATGGCCAACACGAAAAAACTAGACTTAGATGTATTCTTATTTATTCCCAATGAGTTAGG
Organism: Vibrio maritimus; assembly: GCA_000755425.1. Lineage (GTDB taxonomy): Bacteria > Pseudomonadota > Gammaproteobacteria > Enterobacterales > Vibrionaceae > Vibrio > Vibrio maritimus_A. Next base: position 446,663 of record BBMT01000004.1, on the reverse strand, counting down.
AATGAAGTCGCATCTCATCTCTGAGTCTGATTTTTATCATGAATCTATTTCACAGAAACGCGCTTACTACAGTAACGAAACATTACTACCGCTAGTCCACTCACGACTCGCTAAGCGCGGCCGCTTATCAAACACCCAATACCGTGTGAGTTTGAGCTTGTTTGCTTACCAGTACGTTATCGCATTGGATAAAGCGGTTGCGACACTCAAAGAAACCGCACAAGACGAAGTGACGGCGGATGAAGTCGACGAAGTAATCGAGCTGGCACTCGATATTCTCAAGAAGATGCGTCGTTCTGTTCCTTATGAAGAACATCTCAAACGCCACTACGCCAATATTGATAACTACCTCTCTTGGTATACAGGACAAAAGTTACTTGAGTTGGTCGTGTATATCCCAAATAGTAAATCTTACACGCCTTTAAAAGATCGTTTGATTACGATTGTTGAGAAGGAACAAGCGCATCGTAACTTAAATAATTACAACTCCGACAAAGTAAAGAACGACCCCACTCGCCTTGCTAACAAGATGCGTTTGTTGCGTCGCCTAATTGAGCACCCTATCGTGCTGCAATCAAAATCTACCAGCATGGGAAACAATACCAAACGAATCATCAAAGGATCCGCAACTGGCTTGGTGATGTTATTTGTTACCTCAGCGGTGATTTTAGCTCGGGACTATCTAGGGGAAATTACCGCCTCATTTATTTTGGTGCTGTCCGTCATCTATGCCTTACGAGAAGTGTTTAAGGACGACTTACGCGACATAATGTGGCGTTGGATACAACGAGGTAAACCGAAGTGGCGTCGCCGCTTTATTGACGCCACTACAAAAAAAGAAGTAGGTAAGAAAATTGAATGGCTAGACTACAGCACGTTCGACCAACTGCCAGATCGAATTAAAAGTATTCGCAAGAAACGCTCAGTACAAAGAGAAGAAGAGGTATTGCACTATCGTTCGCATACCGAAATGGCAACCTCACGCTTTACAAGTGGCTATGAGCAAACGCGTGAGATCTTAAACGTTAACTTTCGAGCTTTGACCCGCTTAATGGACAAATCCAATAACCGGATCTACAAACTACAAGAAGGTCAGGTCGTTAAAGAGTCGTTAGAGAAACGCCACTTACTTAACCTAATTGTGAGAGAAAACAACCAAGGCGAAGAGCCTGTTTACTATCGCTGGAAGATTGTTCTCAATCGTTCAAAAATCGTCGATATTGAGCAGATATCTATTTAAAGCTATTTCAGCTCAAGGAACTTTCACCTTGATAAGCGCTTGTTTTAAGAGGCTATCGACTTAGGAAACCTTCGCCTTAAGGGACAGCACCAAAGAGAATTCGGCCATAGGTTCGTCACCATGCAAACTTGGACACGTGGCCACAATTCGAACCGGTTTATTGATTCGCTCGCCCGAGCGAATCGTCTCATCGAGCATCTCATCGATAAGCTTGCCATCTTTACAGGTGAAAATCACATCGGCTTCGGGACGTTTAAGAAACTTGCCCTCCACTTCCTTAAATGCCAATGACACACGTTTACCCCGCTGCTGCGCTTTACTCATCGCCATAAAACCACCGGCGACATCAGCCCCCACTGCAAGTACCCCAAAATACATACTGTTTAAATGATTCTTAGTGCGACGCTTTAGAGGTATCAACAGCTCCACTTCATCCTCATCGAGCTTCAATAACTTAGGCCGACAAAGCCAGATTAAAGGCACCTTAAAGAAACCGAATGTGTTGAGATAAAAGTTTGCTTTTTGCAACGCGCTAAACATGTTGAGATCCTTCTGAACAACTAGTCAGACCAGTAAGCCAAATGACATTCAACTTGTCAAAGGATTGTTAATTTAATGTGACCGACCGTTGATTCAAACAAACACTATGCTCTGGCGGGCATTTTGCTCAATCTTAATTACACTATGATGAGTAGCAGCAAGAGAAAACCTATGCATTCATCTGATTGGCGAAAACTTCCCTCAATACTAAATCCAATACTTATTGCGCAGGGCTGGTTTCGCCTTATACATTGCCTTTTCCTATTACTAGGTATCACATACAACGCATTATCTAGCGAGCTTCCCGATGCCTCCTCAGTGCAGATTGAAATCGCCAAACTATCAGGCGCCGTACCTATAGACCAGCCTCTGATTGACAAATACCAAGCCTTGCTCGATACGCTAAACCAATTCCCAGAATTAGAGCGAGAAAAAGCCTCCTATCAAGACACTTTGAGGCAGTTCCCTGTTCTCAAAGAAAAACTGCTTGAAAGTATCGTTGATGTCGATAGGCAGAAAGTATTCGAAGTCGGTGACTCGAACGACTATAACGATTTGTCACAGGACATGGCTGCCTTGCAAGCCTCTGTTGCTCAGTGGCAAGCGGCGAGTCAGACAGGAAAAGAGCAAACACAGCAACTCGAAGTGGCAAAAACAGAACTTCCCACTCAACTTGCCGACATCGACCAGCAAATTGAGCAAGCGTCGCTCAAAACTATCGAATTGAGCAGCGATATTGATACGTGGCTTGCTCAGGCAAGTGTTGAACGCCTAAAACATCTACGACAAGTCACCGATTTGCAGTTGCAAAGTTTGGACGAGAGAACGGAACTTCATCGACTGGAACAACAACTGGTAGCCAGAAAACTACAGATTGCGTCTCCACTAATGATCACTTTGCAGAATCGATTAACTCAACAAGAGCAAGCCAGTGTTAGACTGCTCATCGGAAAAGCGAGAAAGCTCAGTGAAGCAAACACTAACGATGACCCTGTTCAAAATCAACTCACTGAGACGTTGCGGCAACTTGCGCTCGAGTTAGAAGACGTATTGGTCGCGATAGACAGAGCTCGCATAGAATCACAAAAAGTTGCAGCGGAGCGTCGCAGATTAGCTGATGATCAAGAAGTAATAAAAACTAACCTTAGTTGGCTTCGAGAAAGCACCGCATTTGGCGCTTCAATTCGTTCTCAACTGCAACGTCTTCCAAACAGTATTGACAACCAATCTACCTCTGATGACATCGCTAATACTCATATCCGGAAATATGAGCTAAGCCAAGATGAAACCGACATTGCGGTTAACAATGCTCTCCTTAAAGCGCAGCGGGTTCCTGTCTCTGAAAAATCTCAACTAGAAAGTATTAAAGAGCAACTAATAAAGCAGCTCTCTTCAGAATACGACAAACTGATCTCTGAGCTCACCAAACTCCAATCAGAACGCAGTCAATATACCGGTGAAGTTGAAGCTGCAAGACAGTTTCTCGAGGAACTCCAATTGTGGACACGAAGCAATGTGCCATTGTGGGAGAGCTTAAGGCACTGGGATACCAAGACTTGGTTTGGTTTAAACACGCCACTCAAAAGTGTGTTTGCAAGCATTACTCAACAGCAAGCACTGTTGGCATTCGGCGTAATCGTCTTCTATTCCCTCTTGATACTGTTATTAAGCCGGCGTTTGGTGACAAAGGCAAGAGCGCTTAGACACGAGTATAAACAACATTTCGGTCACCCTCTGCGAGACAAATTTCGCTTTACTCTGTCACTTTTATCTATGGCGATAATACGTGCGGCAGGTTTGCCTATTTGGTATGGCTTGACGGCTTATGTTATTTACCTACTATGGCCACTGCAGACCTCCAGTGAGCCTGCCGATCTTATTATGGCAAGCTCTTTAACCATCTTCGCTCTAGAGTTCATATACACGTTAAGTTTTAAGCACGGCGTCCTTTCATTGCATTTGAGCTGGCCGGACAACATAGCAGAATTATTGCATCAGCAAAGTAAACGGCTTCGCTGGCCCCTGATCATTATCTTACTACTGCTATTTTGGTCAGAGCTCATTTCAGGTACTGCTGAAGCCGAGTTCTCTCGATTACTGTTTCTAGTATTGATCACTGCAACATCAGCGGTATTTTACTCTTTGCTCAAACAAGAGCGCATCCCCAGTATTCTCCCCCCAACCTTTCAATCTGGTGCGGGACTCTTTATTTTACGTGCCATCATACTCGGTTCGTTTATGGCAATTGGTATTATGGCTATCCTCGGGTTATATGTAGCTTCGTGGATGTTATTGATCTATCAACAAGCGACCATCTTGGTGATGTTCGCGGCTTTGGTCGTATTTCAGCTAGGAGAGCGTTGGCTCAAGCTTGAACATATTCAGCTCAACTACCAACGATTGTTGCAGCGACGTGAAGAGCTCATCGCCCAACAAAAAGAAGCCGCTGAAAATAAAGAGTATGAGGAGCTCAGAGAAAACATCCCTGACGTCGAAGAGCAAACTATCGGCAGCGCTCAAGTTAGCGACCAGTCGATGACATTGCTTCGGAGCTTCTCTGTTCTTGGATTACTCACCGCGCTGCTTGCACTATGGTCCAACGCACTGGAATCCACAGCCTTCTTGGAAAATGTGGTGATATGGGAGGTCAATGAATCTACAGGCTCTGGCACACAGTTGGTTGGCATTACCCTTCAAGCGGTGATTTATGCTCTTGTTACGACCATTGTGACCTTAATAGCCGTTAAGAACCTACCGGGGATCCTAGAGCTATTAGTGCTAAGACGTCTGACTCTCTCGCCGGGGACAGGTTACGCCGTCACAACCATTCTTAGATACCTAATTTTGATGGCTGGAACCATGACGGCGTTTACCATCGTTGGTTTTCAATGGTCTAAGTTACAGTGGCTAGTCGCAGCGTTTGGGGTGGGTTTAGGGTTCGGTTTACAAGAAATTTTCGCTAACTTTATCTCTGGTTTGATCTTGTTGTTTGAGCGGCCAATCCGAATAGGTGACATTGTCACTATAAATCAGCTCTCTGGTACCGTCAGTAAAATACAAACGCGCGCCACTACCATCATCGATTGGGACAACAAAGAAATTGTTGTCCCAAACAAGGCTTTCATTACCGAAAAGCTCATTAACTGGTCACTCACCGACCTATTACTCGAATTGTCATCCCTATCGGTGTCGCCTACGGTTCGGATATCGAAAAAGTCGAGGCCATTCTCTACGACATTGCGGAAAACCACCCTCTGGTTCTCGATGACCCATCACCTTCCGTGTTTTTTCTCGCGTTTGGTGCAAGCAGCCTCGATTTTGAACTTAGAGTCTACATCACAGCGATTGACCATCGCTTATCCACCATTCATATCATCAACAAAGAGATAGATAGACGCTTTAAAGAGAACTCCATCGAGATCGCCTTCCCTCAAATGGACATACATGTTAAAGATGTTCCAACTGACAATGAACAAAGCAGAGGTAAAAAGGAATAATCGAGGCCTCTTGCTACACTCAGAAACAAAAACGGCTCGCTAAACGCGAGCTGTTGACCGTCAATAGAAATGTGAACGTAAGATAGGACTAGAACGTCACATTAACTTAGCTATTCACTGACAGGAAAAACCGTCACATGACTCTCATCTTGTAATAGCTCAGTCAGCAAAGGAAGTTCCGACACGTTATCAACTAAGATGCTCGCCGGTTTGTTCACGTTCTGACACGCTAGGATGCCTTGCTTAACCAATGCCAAAACTGCTTCATTTTGTGGGTCGTAAAGATGGGCCAACTCGTCATGCTGTAAATCAACACCGAGCGTTAGCTGCGTTAAACTCTCTAGCTTAAGCACTAAACCGTCAAAGTAATGCAACAAGCGCTCTGATAGCAGAACAGCTGATGGTGTATCACACGCAAACAGTACTTTCAGACCGTTTAAACCACGAGGCAACCCACGCTCCGCCAATCGATCAATGATCTTGGCTGCGTCACTGAGCGCACGCACGCAAGGCACAACAATAGCGACATCATGACCTTGGCTTCTCAATGTTTTGATTACTTCGCACTCAAGGGCAAAACAGGCTTGATACGACTCAGAAGAAAAACGAGAAACACCACGTAAGCCTAGCTGCGGATTGATTTCGTCCGCTTCCACTTTACCGCCGAGTAACGCACTCATTTCATAACTGGTCGCGTCATTGAGTTCAACACAAATGGAAGAGTGTTCGGGCGTAATCGATGACGTGATCGACTCAACAAGTGTGGAAACAAAGAACTCGTCCGGGGTCTGCTCTCCAAGCAGCGCCTGAATGGCTTCTGTTTCTACGGGATCAAGTTCCCATTCTTCCGCGGAAAAGCCCGGGTGAAAAAACACCTTTTCCATAATCAGCTCTGAAATGGATACATATAGAGAAGACGCTGGGACTTGCTCTACAAAACTGGGCAACACATTGCCGACGTTGAGTCCCGATGGCGTGTTAGTTTGAGGCTGTTCTTTTTGGTAACTCATTGTTGCTCCATGCTCTAATTATTACTGCTTTTGGCAAAATACCGACTCACCACATAGAATACAAGGGATGCAGGCAATTTAATGGTTAACCGACTTTCGTTCAGTAACTTAACAGGAAAATCGCTCTGTTTTTAGGCAAACATAGCGTTAAAATTTAAGTGATCATGGAAATGATTGAGCAATAGCTATATTAGTGGTTTATTCTACTGAACAATTCCGTTATCTTAACCGCTTCATAATAATTTGCAGGCTGCACCATCATGCCATTAAAGACCGATGAACTAAGAACACAGGCATTAGGTCCAATGCCAACTCCATCAGAATTGAGCGCTAACCACCCAATTACTGATGACGTAGCAGAGCGCATTGCGCATTCTCGCCGTCAAATTGAAAATATTCTTACTGGAGACGACAACCGTCTTCTTTGCATTGTAGGCCCTTGTTCGGTACACGATACTGAAGCGGCTTTAGACTATGCTAAACGTCTCAGCGCTATCCAAGATCAGTACAAAGACGAACTATTCATCGTTATGCGTACTTACTTTGAGAAGCCGCGTACCGTAGTGGGTTGGAAAGGTTTGATTACAGACCCTAACCTAGACGGTTCTTACGCACTTGAAGCGGGTCTTAACAAAGCACGTGGATTGCTTCTAGATATCAACAAGCTTGGCCTTGCAACAGCAACTGAGTTTCTAGATATGATTACCGGTCAATACATTGCAGACCTAATCACTTGGGGCGCGATTGGTGCTCGAACTACAGAGTCACAAATCCACCGTGAGATGGCCTCTGCCCTTTCTTGCCCAGTTGGTTTTAAAAATGGCACAAACGGCAGTGTTAAAATTGCTATCGATGCGATTCGCGCATCAAAAGCGTCACACTACTTTTACTCGCCAGATAAACATGGTCGCATGACGGTATATCGCACCAGCGGCAACCCGTTTGGTCACGTAATTCTGCGTGGTGGTGATACGGGTCCAAACTTTGACGAAGCATCTATTGACGCTGCATGTGAACAACTGGCATCGTTTGACCTACCAGCACGACTGGTTGTCGACTTTAGTCATGCTAACTGTCAAAAGCAGCACCGCAAACAAATCGATGTGGCTCAAGAAATCGCACGCCAGATTATTGCTGGTTCTCATAAGGTTTCGGGCATTATGGCAGAGAGCTTTATTGAGGAAGGAAATCAGGGTATGGAAGATATCCATAACCTTACTTACGGCAAGTCCATCACTGACCCATGCTTGAGCTGGAACGACACCGTTCATATGCTCGATATTCTTGCTGACGCCGTTAAACAACGCAACGAAAAGGAAAGTTAACATGCCATCTTTTGATATCGTTTCTGAAATCGATACCGTAGAGCTGCGCAACGCCGTAGACAATGCGAACCGTGAGATCTCTACTCGATTTGATTTTCGCAATGTTGAAGCAACATTCACTTTAAATGATGAGACCGTCAAGCTCTCTTGTGAGGGTGACTTTCAGCTTAAGCAAATGCGTGACATATTGCGTGGCAACCTGACGAAGCGTGGCGTTGATGTAAACGCAATGGAATCTCAAACTGCAGAACAATCTGGCAAGCTATGGAACCAGACGGTACTGTTCAAACAAGGCATCGAGACTCCTATTGCGAAGAAAATCGTTAAGCTTGTTAAAGATTCAAAAATCAAAGTACAAGTGTCTATCCAAGGCGACAAAGTTCGAGTAACGGGTAAAAAACGCGACGACTTGCAAGCAACGATGCAGCTGGTTAAAAACGGCGAGCTTGGCCAACCATTCCAGTTCAATAACTTCCGAGACTAGGCGAATTTTTTCGGCTTAATCTGTAAAAAAATAAAAGGGCGATACGCCCTTTTATTTTACCTTCGCCAACTCAATCACTTCATCGCCTTCCTTGAGCAGTTTATAAGAAGACGAATTCGGTTCGACAAACACAACAATACGTTGTTTGTCTGCTTTTCTTGTCATAATGTCAGAAGAGACCTGAGTAACATCATCGAACGCTATTCGCTCTGCATCTCGCCTTACTAAGTCGACAAAGCCAAACGGACACTGCTTGTCATAAAACACAATCTCCGCTTCCTGCATAATTCGCATCGCTTTGATCGGCAGTAACTCGGGATCTTCGCCAAATTCAATCCAAGTGCACGAATCGGTAAACTCTGCGTCAGCGTGAATCAGCGCTTGATAGGCTTTTTCAAGCTCTTGATTATCTTTACAGTTGATAACAAGCGGCTGTTTGAAAAACAGTTCCCAAAACTTTCTTCTCTCATCTACCGTCGCAAAATGGCGCTTAATATCGCTTCGTTTACTAGCGGCAAAATCCGCTAACTGGGCTGTATTCATTGGCAAAACGGCTTCTAACTTTTCTCGGATACCTCGAATCAAAACCGGTGAAGACCCGCCACTAGAGATCGCTATCTGTACTCTTCCGCGGTTAATAATCGATGGTGTAATGAAGTCACAGTAAGGTGTATCGTCCACTACATTGACTAAAATTCCGGCATTCTTTGCATCTTTATGCACTCTATGATTCAGTTCAGGGTTGTCTGTCGTCGCCCATACTTGAACAAACTGATCTCGCATTAATTCTTGTTCATAAAAACGCGGGATCCAAACACACTTTCCACTCTCGCTCAGTTCCCTAAGATAAGGTTCAACTTTAGGTGAGACAACCGTAACACGAGCGCCTGCTCGAACAAGAGTTTCGACTTTTCGACAAGCGACTTCACCGCCGCCAACAACTAAAACAGGCCTTTCAAGTAAGTCCATAAATAGTGGAAAGTAACGCATAATTTTCCTTTTCTAAACGATATAACTATTCATTCATGATCACCAAAATAGTGCAAAATTGTCACCGAGACATTGATCACAAAACTATTTCCAACCAAATTTTAAACATTTTATAGATGAAAATATAAACAGCTGGCAATTTGGCATTTGTTTTATTTTGTTTTAACGAAACTTTAACACACCACTCTCTGATTCACTTTTTTAGTGCCTAGTTGCACTATTTACAAAATCATCACACTTAGCCATTCTAACAATTGTTTGGCGTTGAGTGACTACTCAAAAAACCATTTAAATTAATAATTTGAGTATTCACAGTTCATTATCTACGCTTTAAACGGCTGTGACAACTTGCACCAATTCGGTTCAAAAACAACAGCCTCTACCGAAACACAACAATAATTAGCACATGGTATTCAGGCTGGACCTGACTTACACGGAAATAACAGGAAGGATACACAATGGCAAAGAAACTCACTCTTATTGCTTCTTTAGTGGCGGCTTCTGCTGCGATGATGAGTACTTCAGCAGTGGCTGCAGACTCAACTTTGGACAAAGTCACTAAAGCTGGCGTTTTAACTTGTGGCGTTAGTACTGGTCTTCCAGGATTCTCTAACCCTAACTCAAAAGGTGAGTGGGAAGGTATTGACGTAGAATACTGCCAAGCGCTTGCGGCAGCGGTACTGGGCGACAAAACTAAAGTTAAATACGTTCCATTAACAGCAAAAGAACGCTTTACAGCTCTCCAATCAGGTGAAATCGACGTTCTTTCTCGTAACACAACTTGGACTCTACACCGTGACTCGGCTCTAGGTCTGAACTTCGTTGGTGTTAACTACTACGATGGTCAGGGCTTTATGGTCAAAAAAGAACTTGGCCTAACAAGTGCTAAAGAGCTAGATGGTGCATCTGTATGTGTTCAATCTGGTACAACAACCGAGCTTAACCTAGCCGATTACTTCCGTAACAACGGTATGGAGTATAAGCCAGTTGTATTCGATACGGCAGCACAAACTTCAAAAGGTTTCGACTCTGGTCGTTGTGACGTGCTTACCACTGACCAATCTGGTCTTTATGCACTTCGTCTAAACCTTGCAGACCCAAGCTCAGCGGAAGTACTACCAGAAATCATCTCTAAAGAGCCTTTAGGCCCTGTAGTTCGTCAAGGTGATGACCAGTGGTTCAACATCGCTAAGTGGACATTGGCTGCTATGGTGAACGCTGAAGAATACGGCATTTCTTCAAAGAATGCTGACGAAATGCTGAAATCTACAGATCCAAACATCAAGCGTATCCTTGGCGTGGACGGTCCTAAAGGTAAAGGTCTAGGCATTGCTGACGATTGGGGTTACCAAGTTATCAAGCAAGTAGGTAACTACGGTGAAAGCTTCGAGCGTACAGTAGGTGAAGGCTCTCCTCTACAAATCTCTCGTGGCGTAAACGCACTATGGAATGCTGGCGGCTTCATGTACGCGCCACCAATTCGCTAATCGCGTTTTCATGCTCCAATAAGGGCGGTTTTACCGCCCTTTTTCAAAGGATTTGAGGTTAAAGCTGTATGAAACCTACTACGACTCAAGTCGCAGCGCAGGATAAACCTGCGAAAAGCGCAAATCTACTATACAACCCCACCTTTCGCTCCGTTGTATTCCAGGTCTTAGCCGTACTCGCTCTTGTACTTTTCTTCTACACCATCGTTAACAATGCACTGGATAACCTTGCTGCTCGTGGCATCGCTACAGGCTTTGATTTCCTGAGCCAAGAAGCAGGGTTTGGTATTGGTCTGACGTTGATTGAGTACGACGAAACCTTCTCTTACGGGCGCACGTTTTACGTGGGACTTTTAAACACGGCTCTGGTTTCTGTACTGGGCATTGTGTTTGCAACCCTTCTCGGATTTGTTATGGGAATCGCGAGATTGTCATCAAACTGGCTCGTTAGCCGTTTTGCTGCAGTCTATATCGAGATTTTCCGTAACATTCCTCTTTTGCTGCAAATTTTCTTTTGGTATTTCGCGGTGCTTCAAGCTCTGCCTTCTGCTCGTCAAAGTATGAGTTTAGGCGAAGCGATCTTTTTGAATGTTCGTGGTCTTTACTTCCCTGCTCCTGTATTTGGTGAAGGCAGTGGCGTTGTGATCGCAGCGTTTGTCATTGGTATTGCTGCGACAATTATTATCAATATTTGGGCGAACAACCGCCAAAAGCTCACAGGTCAACAGACACCTATGGGTCGAATTGCCCTTGGTCTCATAGTTGGTCTTCCAACGGTTGTGTTCTTTATTATGGGCATGCCTATTACGGCTGAGTACCCAGTATTGAAAGGCTTCAACTTCCGTGGTGGTATTAGCATCATTCCAGAACTTGCAGCGTTAACTTTGGCACTAAGTATTTACACCGCCTCGTTTATCGCTGAAATTGTGCGTTCTGGTATTAATGCGGTTAACCATGGTCAAACTGAAGCAGCGATGTCTCTTGGACTACCACGTTCAAGGACGCTTAAGCTTGTCGTTATTCCACAGGCGATGCGTATCATCATTCCACCTCTCACAAGCCAATACTTGAACCTGACGAAAAACTCGTCGCTTGCTATGGCAATCGGTTATCCCGATTTGGTTTCGGTGTTCGCCGGTACCACGCTTAACCAGGTGGGTCAGGCTATCGAAGTTATCGCAATGACGATGGGTGTCTACCTAGCTCTAAGCTTGCTCACGTCTGCACTGATGAACGTTTACAACAAGAAAGTTGCTTTGGTGGAGAGATAATATGAGTCAGCATCAATTTCAACCCGATCTCCCGCCACCAGCAAACACGGTAGGTGTTGTAGGTTGGCTTCGTAAAAACTTATTTAATGGACCAGCTAACTCAATATTGACGGTCGTTTTAGGATATTTTGCTCTATCGCTACTTTGGTATGTGTTCGACTGGGCAATTCTTAAAGCCGACTGGGTAGGCACAACACGGGACGCTTGTTCTCGCGAAGGGGCCTGTTGGGTATTTATCAGTGTGCGATGGGAACAGTTTATGTATGGTTTCTATCCACAAGCTGAACTGTGGCGACCACGCCTGTTTTACGCAACATTAGCACTGTTCGTTGCTCTGCTTGCCTACGAGCGTACACCTAAACGCCTTTGGATTTGGTTGTTCTTTGTTAACATCTATCCATTCATTGCCGGTGCACTGCTGTATGGTGGCGTATTTGGACTAGAAGTCGTTGAAACGCACCGCTGGGGTGGTCTGCTCGTTACGCTTATTATCGCGTTGGTAGGCATTATCGTGTCGCTGCCAATTGGTGTTGCGCTGGCTTTGGGTCGCCGTTCTGAAATGCCTATTATTCGAAGCATCTGTACGGTCTATATTGAAGTATGGCGTGGTGTACCACTCATTACGGTGCTATTTATGGCATCCGTTATGCTGCCACTCTTCTTCTCTGAAGGTGTGGAGACGGATAAGCTAATTCGTGCACTCATCGGTGTGGTAATGTTTAGTGCAGCCTATATGGCCGAGGTGATTCGTGGTGGTCTACAAGCGATTCCAAAAGGCCAATACGAAGCCGCAGATGCGCTTGGGTTAAGTTATTGGAAAAAGATGGGACTGATTGTTCTGCCTCAAGCGCTGAAAATCACGATTCCATCGATCGTAAACACCTTTATTGGTCTCTTTAAAGATACCAGTCTGGTACTCATCATCGGTATGTTCGATGTACTCGGTATTGGGCAAGCTGCGAACACCGACCCTGAGTGGTTAGGTTTTGCTACGGAAAGTTATGTATTTGTCGCGTTAGTGTTCTGGGTGTTCTGTTTTGGCATGTCGAGATACTCGATATGGCTTGAGAACAAACTGCATACCGGTCACAAACGATAAACGGAAATTCGAGGACGTATTATGACGCAACAAGAAGATTACATGATCCAACTAAAGGACATGAATAAGTGGTACGGCGAGTTTCACGTACTAAAAAACATCAATCTAGACGTTAAGAAAGGCGAGAAAATCGTTATCTGTGGCCCGTCTGGCTCAGGTAAGTCAACGATGATTCGCTGTATCAACCGTCTAGAGGAGCACCAAGCTGGTCACATTTACGTTTCTGGCACTGAGCTCACCGAAGATCTGAAAAACATTGAAGCGGTTCGCCGTGAAGTTGGTATGTGTTTCCAACACTTCAACCTTTTCCCTCACCTAACGGTGTTAGAAAACTGTACCCTCGCTCCAATTTGGGTAAAAAAGATGCCCAAAGAAGAAGCTGAAGCGATTGCAATGAAGTATCTTGAGCGCGTTAAGATCCCAGATCAGGCGGACAAGTACCCTGGTCAGCTCTCGGGTGGTCAGCAGCAACGTGTGGCCATAGCTCGTTCACTGTGTATGAACCCTCAAGTAATGCTGTTTGATGAACCGACGTCAGCACTCGATCCTGAAATGGTTCGTGAAGTACTGGATGTAATGGTGGAGTTGGCAGAAGAAGGCATGACCATGTTGTGTGTAACGCATGAAATGGGCTTTGCGAAAGAAGTCGCGGATCGCGTTATCTTTATGGATGCAGGGGAAATTATCGAAGAAAACAACCCAGTTGATTTCTTTGAAAACCCACAATCAGACCGCACGCAGAACTTCCTCAGTCAGATCCTGCACCACTAATCAACTCTAATGTAAAAAAGGCGACCAATGTGTCGCCTTTTTCTTTGTAGGTTATTGATGTACACTGGAAATATTGTGTTACATCTTGTTATATCCTTAAGCAGTTATTTTTATTATGATTTTGTTCAATGACTTTTGCTGCGGGACTTGATCTTTTGAACAATCAACCCCATAAATAGTCATATAAACATAAGTCAATCATCTATGAGGAAGATTATGAACGATCCTATGGTATCTCGCAGTTCTGCTCAAGCGAGTGTACTGCAAACAAACAAAGTATTGCGAAATACTTACGCGCTGCTCTCTATGACGCTACTTTGGTCTGCGGTCGTTGCAGCATTCTCTATGGCAATGAACCTACCTCGTCCAGGTCTAATCCTAATGTTGGTTGGTTTCTACGGTCTACTATTCTTGACTGAGAAAAACCGTAACAACAGCATGGGTCTAGTATTCACGTTCTTGTTCACTGGTTTCCTTGGTTACACGACAGGTCCTATCCTAAACGCCTATGTCGGCGCTGGTATGGGCGACGTCATTGTTACTGCACTGGGCGGTACTGCTCTAGCATTCTTGGCGCTTCTGCTTACGCGCTAACGACTAAACGTGATTTGTCGTTCTTAGGTGGTGTACTAATGGCAGGTTTCGTTGTTCTTCTGATCGGTATGGTCGCGAACATCTTCCTACAAATGCCAATGATTCACCTAGCCATGAGCGGCATGTTTGTTCTGTTCTCTACTGGCGTAATTTTGCTAACAACTCAGCAAATCGTACGTGGTGGTGAAACAAACTACATCTCTGCAACGGTTAGCCTGTACGTATCTATCTACAACCTATTTATCAGCCTATTGTCTATCTTAGGCATTATGAACAACGATTAATCCTAGTTCGTAAGTTACATAGCTTGTATCAAGCCCGAGACAGTGTCTCGGGCTTTTTGTTTGCCGATGAACGCTCAAATATCAGACCAGAATAGAAAACCTAAACATCACACAGCACTTGATAAACAAGATAAACCTAGGCTAACCTTGCGTCGACGATCCTCAACTAGATTGCAAATCATGTTTGAATACAACGGAAAAACCATCGATACCGATGCAGAAGGCTACCTACTCAATCACCAAGATTGGGAACAAGGTATGATCACAATTTTGGCAGAGCAAGAAGGCATTGAAGTGACAAACGCTCACTTAGAAGTGGTTCTATTTGTTCGCGAGTTCTATGAAGAGTTTAATACCTCTCCAGCAGTAAGAATGTTGGTCAAAGCCATGGAAAAAGCACATGGCCCAGAAAAAGGTAACAGTAAATACCTATTTAAACTGTTCAAGAAAGGCCCAGCGAAACAAGCGACCAAACTGGCTGGCCTTCCTAAACCAGCAAAATGCCTGTAATAACGCAATTCGCTAAATTACATATCAGCACATCGATTACATGATGACAAAGCCTGAGTAGGCTTTTGTTTGCTCACAAGGCTCTCTGGTTACCGAGTCTACACTCGCCGTCCTAGGGCCTTTTAACAACCATTCACACAACGCTTCAACCTTTGATTCATCTCCACAAGCAACCACCTCGACCGAACCATCGTGAAGATTTTTGGCATAACCGGTTAGTCCTAGCTTTAATCCTTCATGGCAGGTGTGATAACGAAAACCGACACCTTGAACCATGCCGGTGACAATCAACTTCTGACAATACTGCGTCATAATTACTCTCCTAGATCCATCGCATGCTATGCTGATTTTAGTTCAGATTGAGGTATTGACGTTTTAACTAATCACGCCAATTTGCATTTATTTGAAACTTCACACAAAATACCCCACCTTTTCTCCGTTTCAACATCGTAAGGCATACCATGGCATCAGCTATCCACCTTGTAAAAGGCCGTGAAAAATCACTCCGACGCAAACACCCTTGGGTTTTCTCCAGAGGCATCTCTCGTGTCGATGGCACCCCAGAACTTGGCGAGACAGTTGACGTGTATGCGCATAACGGTGAGTGGTTGGCAAAAGCTGCCTACTCTCCAAACTCTCAAATCCGTGCACGTGTATGGAGTTTCACTAAGCAAGACATCGATGTTGACTTCTTCATTGAGCGTATTCAGCAAGCACAATTGCTACGCGAAGACATCATTGAGCGTGATGGCCTTACAGGTTATCGCTTAATTGCAGCTGAATCTGATGGTCTGCCAGGTGTCACCATTGACCGTTATGGCGACTTTCTCGTTTGCCAATTGCTCAGTGCTGGTGCAGAACACCAAAAAGACACGCTAGTTAAAGCGTTAAACCACTGCTTCCCGAATTGCTCTATTTATGAGCGTTCTGACGTATCGGTGAGAAAGAAAGAAGGCTTGGAAGAACGCACTGGCGTACTATTTGGTCAGTCACCAGATGAGCCGGTTGTTATTGAAGAAAACGGCGTAAAAATCAGTGTCGACATCATCAACGGTCATAAAACTGGTTTCTATCTTGATCAACGTGATAGCCGCTTTCAAGCACAGAAGTATGTGAAGAACAAAGAAGTACTTAACTGCTTTAGCTACACAGGCGGGTTCGGCCTTTATGCTCTTAAAGGTGGCGCTAAGCGAGTTATCAACGCCGACGTATCTCAACTGGCACTGGATACAGCTAAACACAACGCTGAGCTAAATGGCTTTACTGAAAAGAAAAAAGCCGTATTCCTTAATGCTGATGTATTCAAATTATTGCGCGAATATCGTGACCAAGGCACTAAGTTTGATGTTGTCATTATGGATCCGCCAAAGTTTGCTGAATCGAAAGCTCAGCTCAATGGCGCTTGTCGCGGCTACAAAGACATTAACATGCTGGCCATGCAAATCCTTAAACCGGGTGGCACATTGCTCACCTATTCTTGTTCAGGCTTGATGGATGGCAATCTGTTCCAAAAAATCATTGCGGATGCAGCGCTAGACGCTAATCGCTCTGTGAAATTTGTTGAACGTTTTGAACAAGCAGCGGATCACCCAACCGACACAGCTTACCCGGAAGGTTTCTACCTCAAAGGATTCGCGTGTAAAGTGCTGTAGCATTTAATGCGCAGAACCGCTTTAAGTTTTCCTCAAGCCAACCTAACTAAGGTTGGCTTTTTTGTTCCTACCGTCTCAAAAACAAGAAACCATTTCATTGTTTTAATTGCATTGGCCAATTTCTTTACTATTTTCAATAATATGTATGGGTAAATCACTGTTGAGGCGATGAAATAGGCGCCAGTCTTACATTAGATACATAATCTAGACAAATCGACATTGAAAAGCACCTAGCTCTCGCTATAGTTAGTACTACAGTGGGTAACATTTTGACTTGGCTGAAATTATTTCAAGACTAATGAGTAAAGCAAAGATGCGAACTCTGTAAAACATGATAGAGCTAAATGAATTCAAGCCGAAGTGCCAAGCAGGCACAGGATCAAGGAGAAAGACTTTGAATAAGCTTACCACTACCGCAGCAGCTTGTTTTATGGCTCTTAGCCTCCCTGTTAGTAGCCAAACACTTGAACAGGCCGTCGCCTACACGCTAAAGACCAATCCAGACATTAAAGCCGCATACAATGAGTATGTCAGTAAACGCTATGATGCTGACGCCGCGGTTGGTGCTTACAGACCTAAAGTCGACTTAGATGGTGGAATTGGCTACGAGAAAACAGATTTTGACAGAGAAAACTCCATTCCTCGAAACGAAAGCCTCACAAGAAAGGAAGTTGGGATCTCTCTTACTCAGCTTATCTGGGACGGTAACGAAACATTAAACGATATTGACCGTACCGCAGCTGAAGCCGAATCCGTGCGCTACCAACTTCTCGCTGATGCCTCAGATATCGCCTTAGAAGTCGCACAGATCTATTTGGACTCAACCAAAGCCTACGAAGTGCTTGCACTGTCTGAAGCAAATTTGGATGTTCATAAAAAGATTTACTCGGATATTAAGAAACGAGTTGATTCGGGTATTGGTTCTACGGCCGATCTATCCCAGGTAGAAGCTCGTATCGCGAAGGCTCACGGTAATCTACTGGCGGCTCAAAACAACCTTTTCGATACACACACTCAATTTAAGCGTCTTGTAGGACAAGCGCCTCTGGGACTTAAATATCCGAGAGCCGATGAAGTTGCTATCCCTCTTTCAGTGGAAGATGCCCTAGAAACTGCAATGGAGAGACATCCTGTTATCAAGATTTCTCAGGTGGATGTTGACTCAGCGCGATTCCAGTACCAACAAACCAAAGGTGTCAACTACCCTACTTTCTATATTGATGCTGGCCACAACTGGCGCGATGATGCGGGCGGCAACATAGGCACCGATAACGAAACACGAGCAATGCTGCGTATGCGCTACAACTTGTATAACGGTGGTTCGGATTCAGACCGCAGTGAATCGGCAGCATACCAGCTTAACAAGGCAAAAGACTTCAGAGACAGAACTTACCGTATGGTTGAGGAAGGACTGCGACTGTCTTGGACAGGGCTCGAGTTTACCGTTCAGCAACGAGAGTTTTTATCTGATCACGTAGATTCAGCGTCTGACACCGTGGTTGCCTACCAGAAGCAATACAAAATCGGTAAGCGTACTCTACTGGATGTGCTCAACACCGAGAACGAGTTGTTTGAGGCTCGCAAAGGCTATTTAGATGCTAAATACGCAGAGCAGTTCGCACGCTACCGAGTCATGAACGCAACGGGGGCTCTGCTTGATGCACTTCGCGTTGACACGCCGTCGGAATGGAATGAGAAAGTGGAGTATTAATCATGAAACTACAGAGAAAACTGCTCATCTGTGGGCTAATGGTATTGCCGCTTACCGCTGTGGCCTCCAACGAAGAAAACGACAAGTACGAATATATTCCAACACCAGTCGCTGAACAGAAAGCAGATTTGATTGATGACGACGGAGACGGCGTTATCAATGCTAGAGATCTATGTATCACTACCCCGCAAGGTGCTGCACTCGATAACGACGGCTGTGAAGAGTACATTGACGTTTCCAACACACTGGCATTGCGTATATTGTTTGACAATAACTCAACCTACATCAAGCCGGTGTTTCAAAATCAAATCAGTGAGATGGCTGACTTCCTCAAGGAGTACCCGGAAACCAGCATCGAAATTCAAGGTTTTGCGAGTATCGTAGGCAACAGTGACAAAAATATGCTTCTTTCACAAAATCGTGCCGATGTGGTAAGACAGGCCATCATTAATAATGGCATCGACCCGAGTAGGCTCACTATTGTTGGTTTTGGCGATACTCAACTTGAAGAGTTAGGTGACTCTGAATTTGCCCATGCCATGAATCGCAAAGTCGTCGCTTCGGTGGTCGGCTATAAAGGCGAAGTTAAAATGGAATGGACGATATTCACCAAAATCGGTAAGTAGTTTAGTTCTCCACCAATCAAACACAAAGCGCTCCTCTAGAGCGCTTTTTTATTGCCAATTCATTTAGATATTAACGATCTCATGCTAGTCTTGTAAGCAGTTCTTACTATGAGTAGATAACAATGAGTAAATTAACGTCTGATATCGAACAAAACCTAAAGCTGTTTATTGAAGAAACAAGCAAAACCCAACTTGTATGGGGTCTTCGTAACGAGGACGGTTGGTTGGCGTGTGATTCAACCGAGTTCGAAAACAGTGAAGTAATGCCTTTCTGGTCGTCAGAAGAAGACGCAAAAACTCACAACGTTGAAGAGTGGGCTGACTTTGAAGTACTGCACATCCCTCTTGATATCTTCGTTGAAGATTGGCTACTGACATTAGACGAAGACGGCGTACTGATCGGCACAAACTGGAATGATCAGCTAGACGGTAAGGAAATGGAGCCTTCAGAGGTTGCTAAGCTGTATCTAAAGCTTAACTAATCCACACTCAACCGTTTTAAATACGTTGATAGATAGCAAAGAGGCGCATAATGCGCCTCTTTTTAGTTTGATTTCTCGCTCAGTGATTGCATCACCGCTTGCTGATTATCGAGATAATGGTTTAGGCCATTTGCTCGCAGCTCACATGATGGACAATCACCACAGCCATCGCCAATAATGCCGTTATAACACGTCAGCGTCTCATTACGAACAAGCTCTAGCGCATCATACTTATCAGCCAGCGCCCATGTCTCCGCTTTATCAAGCCACATTAGTGGCGTAACAATATCCAGCTCTCTATCCATACCTTGCACCAAGGCACTGTTCATTGCCTTAATAAAGTCATTACGACAGTCAGGGTAGCCAGAGAAGTCCGTTTCACACACACCCGTGATGACCGCTGAAGCACCAATTTGATAGGCGTAAATACCAGCTAAGGTTAAAAACAGAATATTACGACCTGGTACAAACGAATTTGGCAAACCGTTTTCTTGCAGTTCATGAGAAACTGGAATGTCATCACGTGTCAGTGAACTGATCGCCAATTCATTAAGTAGTCCCACATCCATCACTTTGTGTGCTTTTACGCCAAGCTTTTCTGTCAAAGCTTGTGCCACTTCGATCTCTAGCTTATGTCTCTGACCATAATCAAACGTAATTGCGTGTACTTCATCATACTCTTTTAATGCTTGCACCAAACATGTGGTCGAGTCTTGGCCACCACTAAAAACTACTACTGCCTTCTTCATTACCGTCTCCATATTTGGTGTTATGCAATATTTAAGTATTTATGAGTTTGTACTGACAAACGCCAGTTGCGCGCGATACACGTGCTCATACAAAGTTCGGTCGCGCGTGGCTTTTGGCTAATTGGCTGCAGCGCAATCACCACATCCGGTTTTAACGCAACACCATCAAGCAGCGCATCAAGCTGTTCAATGTTCTTATCCGTCGCCACAGGATGTTTAATTTCATTTGCACGCTCTAGCGCTGAGGCAAGCACTTCGCGTTTGCCTTTCATGGCGATTTTAGGTGACACTGTCACCCATGTATTCTCAGTGACTCTCACTTCTGACGTGCCGCTGGTCTCGATTTGGCAACGAGCATCGATAGCCTCAAACGCCTCACAAAGCGGCGTTAAGTCATATTCGCAAGGCTCACCACCCGTAATGACAATATGCTTCGCTGTAAAGCCCTGGGCTTGATACATAGCAACGATCTCATCGGCGCTGACATCACTCCAAGTAGGGCTATCGCCTTGCTTAGTGATGATTTCGCCAAACGTGCGCTCGTCTTCCTGCTTTGCTTCCCAAGTCTGCTTGGTATCACACCACGCACAACCCACATTACAGATCTGAAGACGAATGAATACCGCCGGAACGCCTGTGAACACGCCCTCGCCTTGAATGGTTTCAAACATCTCATTGATCTTGAATTGTTTACCGCTCATTAAATTTTGCCATTTATGTAAGATGAGCAGACCTTAAAGGATGCGCGCTAGAAATTCAACATTAACCGGACGACAAAATCACTGGCAGTCTGCGGCTAATTTCCCTATTCTGATGCGGTTTTGTTTTATTTCTTTTTTAGGTAAGTCACGTGTACAAACTCATCGCTATCGATATGGATGGAACCCTACTCACATCCGATAAAAACATCACCCCTCGCACTAAACAAGCCATCGCTGCTGCTAAAGCCAAAGGCGTTACGGTCGTTCTTGCTTCGGGAAGGCCACTTAACGGAATGAAGGATGCACTTGTAGAATTAGGTTTAACAGAGCAAGACGACTTTGTTATTCACTTTAACGGCACCTATGTTGAAAAAGTTGCAAGTGGTGAAAAACTTCACGAGCAGCCACTAACAGGTAAAGATGCTAAGCGCATCGCACGCCTTGCAAACGAGCTAGGCCTGCACTGCCACGCGTTCAGCACGCAAATCGGATTGATCACTACAGAAGCTAACCCGTACACTGACCACGAAGCAGAAATCAATAAGCTCGACTTCACTGTTTATGACTTTGAACGTTTAGAAGATGACCATGAAATCATCAAAGCGATGATTGTTGGCGAGCCGAGCAAGCTCACTGAAGGCATTGCTAAGATTAACGCATCGTACCACGATGATTACACCATCGTTCAAAGTGCCCCATTCTTCTTAGAGTTCTTAAACCCACTCAGCAATAAAGGTGAAGGCGTTAAAGTCGTTGCCGATCATCTAGGTATTCCTTACGAGCAAACGATGTGCTTTGGAGATGCCGAAAACGACCATCACATGATCAAGTTTGCAGGTAAAGGTGTCGCGATGGCGAATGCAATGGAAGCGACCAAAGCGATTGCCGATTACATCACAGACAGCAACGATGAAGACGGCGTAGCAAAAGCGATTGAGAAATTTGTGCTATAGTTTTTCGTACTATCGCTGCATTCAGTGCTAACTCGCTGTTTTAAGGAAAGAACATGACCATCCGC
The DNA here is from genome assembly GCA_000755425.1 of Vibrio maritimus. Classification (GTDB taxonomy): domain Bacteria; phylum Pseudomonadota; class Gammaproteobacteria; order Enterobacterales; family Vibrionaceae; genus Vibrio; species Vibrio maritimus_A. The sequence goes on along the minus strand of BBMT01000004.1, from coordinate 424,622 downwards.
CTACTGCTAAACGGTAAAAAAGCTGCTCAAGAAGACATTCGAGAAGCGGTCTATCAACTTCGAGAACAAGGGTATCAGCTTGAAGTTCGTGTGACGTGGGAAGGCGGAGACATTGAAAGGTTAGTACAGGAGGCCGGTGCTGAGGGTGTCACTCGACTCATCGCTGGCGGTGGTGACGGTACCATCAATGAAGTGGTCGATGCTTTGCTCAAGCATGAGCTTTCTCACATCGAGTTAGCCGTCCTACCTCTTGGTACGGCCAACGACTTTGCGACAGCCTGCGAAATTCCAACTCTTTCCCCTTATGATGCGCTGCATTTGGCACTTACCGGCCAAGCTACGTTTATCGACGCAGCATCGGCGAATGAAAGACACTTCATCAATATCGCCACGGCCGGATTTGGCGCGCAGGTCACCGCAAACACACCCGTGGCACTTAAAAACTTCTTGGGCGGCGGCGCTTATACCTTGCAGGACTTGTTCAAGCCATTAACTTTCAGCCTTTTAGCGGCAGAGTTTTGTATGACGGTAAAGAGATAGACAGTCACGTTGTCATCGGCGCAGTATGTAACGGCAGAATGGCAGGTGGCGGTCAACCTTTGTCTCCCAACGCCATGCTCAATGATGGACTGCTTGACGTAGTATCATTGGAAGAGTTTACGCCAGGTGATATTCCCGCGGTGGTTGACGAACTGCTTCAACAGCCAGAGTTTAGTGGCACGTTTGTAAAACGAAACCAAGTGAAAACATTGGAGTGGATTTCTGATTCAGTGATGCCAGTGAACCTTGACGGCGAACCATTAACATCAAAGCACATCAAGTTCAGTGTACTGCCAAACGCCATTAAGTTGGTGCTTCCGGCTCACTGCCCTGTCGTAACTAACTTGGATTAACTCAACCTTAATTGTCTCAGCCTTGATTTCCTTAACCAGCCAAACGAGGATCCGGCTCAAAGCTAAGCTTAACAACGTTAAGTTTCTCTAAGTCAAAATCAGGATGAGTAAGGTTTAGCAGGCAATTGAACTCTCTCGGGACAATAGTCGATGGAACTTTGAGGCAAAGACTCATTTCACTGGTGATCCATTCATCACCGATTTGTGCAGTCGACGCTGGTGCAGGGTCTTCTTGCCAATCATCTGGCAAATAACTTTGGTCAAGTTCGATGATCGCACTGTCGTCCATATCAATGCGATATAGCTCATAGTCATTGAGTAGCTCAGAATCGTTTAGATGCACCAGCACTTCTAAAATGGCCAAAGACTCGGACGTCGCGAGATACACACATCGCATGCCTGCCGAATTCCATCGCCCACCATAACGTCTTGCCCCCTCGCCATCAAAGACTTGTTCTGTGCTTGTCGCGAACTTTCTTTTTACGATTCGATACAACTGCATTAGTTGAACACGCCATGCTCAAGGCGACCAATGAGGCTCAACACTTCTTCCGTTTCAGCACTGGTTTTCAGCATATCGCTTGGCGCTATATACCCTAATGCCTTTACTGGGTTGTGCATCCACTGAAATGCTTTGATTTTGTTGTTCTCAAACAAGCGCAGTGACGCATTGTAGACTTCTGCATATCGATAAAGCCTGTCACTTTCATCTGAGGAGAACTTACCATCCTTCGCTCGACGGCTCAGCGTTGCACTTTTGATGTTGGTGATACGAGCAAGCTCTTTTTTCTCGATACCCGTCGCCGTCGCGAGCTTCTGGTAGGTCGCAAAATCGAAGCCTGCTTCAATCGCTTCATAGAGTTTGCGCCCTCTTGGAGGCACGCCAATCTGCGACCAAAAACTAGCCTTTGAACGAGAAGGAACAAATTTGGTTGAAGCACTCATTTAAACCACCATTTGATACAGTTTTAATGTATCAAATGATAGATCACTTTCACGACAACTACCACCTAAAACAAAAAAAGGCGACCCGTTGGGTCGCCTCACTTAAAATGATAGCAATTACTTGATGTTCAAGAATGCTGCACCGCGAACACCGCCTGAATCGCCGTGTTTCGCCTTCACAATCTTAGGGCATTTCGCCACAGACATTAAGTATTTTGGCACACGCTTAGGCATCTCTTCGTAAATCAAGTCGAAGTTGGATAGACCACCTCCAAGCGTCACTACATGCGGGTCATTGCCAGTGAAGATGTTCGCAAAGCAGATAGCCAACAGTTCCATGAACATGTCAACAAACTCAATCGCATCTGCATCACCGGCTTCACGCGCTTTAATGATATCAATCGCTTTCTTACGCTCACCATAATAGTTTGCATAAAGAAGCTCAAAGCCACGACCCGACAAGTAATTGTCCAAGCAACCTTTTTTACCACAACCACAATCCAAAAGAGGCGCTTTTCTCCTAGATGGAACCATGCATCGATAGGTAGGCGCATATGACCTAACTCACCCGCAACATTGTTACGACCTGAGAATACTTTACCTTCGTAGATCAAACCGCCACCAAAACCAGTACCTAGAATTAACCCCATTACTGAAGGTGAGTCTTTCAGTTCATCATCCCAAGCTTCTGAAAGCGCAAAACAGTTTGCATCATTTTCTAGCTTCACTTCACGACCAATCTTTGCTTGTAGATCGTGACGAAGCGGTTTGCCTTTCGCACAGCCGATATTTACTGTCAGTACAGTACCGTCGTCCGCATCTTCCATACCAGGAAGACCGAGACCTACTTTACCTTCTGTACCCAACTCTGCGTCGTACTTTGCAACTAAGCCCGCTAACGTATCGACCAATACTTGATAATCATCAACTGGTGTTGGAACGCGCTCTGTCGCTACACGTTCTAGTTTTTCGTTGAAAGCACCGAATTCAATTTTAGTGCCGCCGACGTCAAAGCCGTAATACATGAAAACTCTCCTTGAAACCCCAATCCGAGGCGAAAAATAGATTAACTGAGGGCATTATCCATATCCCTACCCCCTCAAACCGTGATGCAGCCCCAATTTATACCTTTACTTACACCGCTTGATTAACAAGTCGTCACCTAATTGGACACTATTAGAGCAACGTCTCGTTTTTTATTAGAGCTATGAAATTATTTAACTCAGGACGGGTTAGATCGGAAGAGAAACGAGTCTTGCTCAACATGTAGCTTTCACGAAAAGCCGCAAACCAAAGTGCGAGTGTATTGGCGGTTTTTTCTTCACCAAATTGTTCAAACACCAAACTAGCCACTTCAGCGGTCGCTAGGTGGTCTTCATTCTCAGATTTGCGCATTACGTAATTCGACACTGTTTCTGGCTTGATCGAGCAAACTGGGAATTTATCGAGATAAGGAGACTTGCGAAACATCCTTCTTGCCTCTCGCCAGCTACCATCCAAAAAGATAAAAAGTGGCTTTTTACCCTCAGACAGAATCATGGTTGACTCCTGTGGCTCGCCTATTTCTAGAACACGAGTTTTGTCATCTACATACTCTTCTGGAAAGATTATAATCGGCTGTAAGGTATCATCATTTAACACTGCCAACATCTCTGGATTCGGCTCGGTACGATGCCAAGGAAACGCATAGCCTTGCTCAACCGTATCAAGTATTAGACGCCCAGTATTACTTGGCTTTAAAATTTCGGCATCGGAGACCAGCAGCATGACCGCAATATCAAGATTCGGTGCAGGTTGGTGTTCGCAGATACAATATTGCTTGGCGATTTGGCAGGTTTTACAACGTTCAACTTTTGCACCGCGGGCGTTGAATGGTTTGGTGGCTGCGGCAAGTCGCTCGTCATACATGGCGTGGAAGGCGTGGCGTCTCATAATCATGGTACTTTGACAAAAGGTGGCGGGATTCTACTCTGCCAACGTGCGTTAGTAAAAGGAAACTCAACAGCAATGGAAAACAGTGACACTATTCGCCTAGCGATCTTTCTTTCTGTATTAGTGCTCTGCGCTGCCTGGGAGTGGGCTGTCCCAAGAAAAGCACGAACGCGCAGTCGTTTGCTGCGTTGGAGTAACAATCTCGCGCTGGTTGGGTTTAACTCTTTAACCTTAGCGATTGCCATGCCACTTCTAGCGATTGAAGCATCTTTGCGCGCGGCTGAACATCACGTGGGGCTCTTTAACCACCTTACCCTGCCCTTATGGCTGGTACTGCCAATCAGTGTCATCTTGCTTGATGGCGTCATTTACTTTCAACATGTCGTGTTCCATCGACTGCCCATTCTCTGGCGATTACACCGAATGCATCACGCCGACAGAGACATCGACGTCACCACTGGAGCACGTTTCCACCCCATCGAAATCGTTCTGTCAATGTGGATCAAAATTGGCGTAGTCATGGCGCTTGGGATCCCACCGATTGCGGTATTGGTGTTTGAGGTTGTTCTCAATGCAAGTGCGATGTTTAACCACAGCAATGCCAAGCTACCTTTGGCGGTAGACAAAATACTACGAAAAGTGGTTGTGACACCGGACTTTCATCGAGTTCACCACTCGGTGATCCCCAAAGAGACACATTCCAACTTTGGTTTCTTTTTGTCGGTATGGGATCGCTGGTTTGGCACCTATCGCGCTCAGCCAGAGCTTGGACACGATAAGGTGGAGATAGGCATTCCAGAATTTGCGGCTAAAAACGAGCAAAGGCTGGATAAGTTACTTACCCAGCCTTTTAGGAACGATCGCGAGTCTAATTAGGTTTTTTGCTATTCGCTTGAACGGATAGACGATTGAGCTCATACTTGTGAAGCATCGCTTGCTGGTGACCTGCAATCTCAGCTACCTGCTCGGCGCTTTCAACCATGGACTCGAGCTGCATATTTGAATGCTCGCCTTGGTCGGTAACATGAACAATAGCGCGTCCTACTTCTGCGGTTGCTCGCTCTTGCTCTTCGGTTGCCACAGACACTTGCTCAGCACGCTCTCGAATATGGTTTACAGACAGCGCAATATCTGAGAACGACGCTTTAACTCGCTCGCTAGAATCAAGGGCGTGATTCATTTCAGCTCTAGACTCGATCACAGATTGTCTTGAATCTTGGGCGGCATGCATCAACTCAGCCATCATTTGGCGAATATTGGTGGTTTGCTCTGAGGTATCGCTCGCAAGCTTACGTACTTCATCCGCAACAACGGCAAAACCGCGTCCCATTTCTCCCGCTCGCGCCGCTTCAATGGCTGCGTTGAGCGCTAACAAGTTGGTGTTATCTGCAATACCACTGATCATATCGACCATTTCTTGGATTTGCTTCACTTTGCCATCCAACTCAGTCATGGAGGCTTCATTGTTACCCAGTGTCGTTTCAAGGGAATGCAAACGTTGCTGGTTCTCTTCAACCGCTTTTAGTCCCAGAGAAGCAAACTCTTCTGCCTGCTGTGAATCAGAAAATGAGGATGTCGTTACCGTTGCGATCTCTTTGATTGACGCTTCTAACTGAGTCACTGTCGCTACCATACTATCGAGAGATTCATTTTGCGCTCGCAAACTGCTTCGCGTCTCTTCTGCTGCGCCATGACTAATCTCTGCGGTTTGGTATAAGGTTTCGCAGTTACGTGTTACCACCTCAATGGAGTCATGAGTTGATTCAATAACCCGATTCAACTTTCTTGCGATATCGCGCATTTCAGATGGACCAGAAAGCTCTACGACGCCCGTTAGGTCGTGTTCAACCAGACGCTTTAGCTGCCTCGTAATATTCTTAAGGGCGCGATTAACCCAGCGACGCAGTCCAAAGAACAGCCCGAAAACAACCATCACTAACACAACAGTTGTGACGAGCAGTGTATAAATATTGGTTTGAATGGTGGTGTTAACCACAGATTGGCTTTCATCAATCAGCCTTCTGCGGTTGTTGAAATGGCAGACAAGATCTGTGTGGTCTGATTTGCCAGCACAGCCGCTTTGGCGAGCTCTTCACGCTGCTTAGTCGCAATCTCCAATCGGGCAATGATCTGACGAACCACGCCGTCTTGCTTAAAACCTGTTTTCACCATGTCATAAGGCGCAGTAAAGCTTGGAAACTCACTGATTTCGGGATGCCACTCTTCAAACTGATCGTAAGCTAAGTTGATGCTGGCATAGCGATTGCGCATCTGACGATATTCGCCATTGGCCTTGTTTAGATCGGTCTGCATCATCAGCATCAAGAATGCGCTCTCTAAAGAGCTAGCAGCCGTCACCACTCGTGTAGCGGCATCCGCTGAAGACGGATTGTTTTGTGTAAACAGCAAGCTGATGCGATTCATTTCTTGACCAAGAGTACTAATGGCATATCGAAAGCCAGCCACTTCCTTATCAATACCGGCGCTCATGGCCAGTATTTGCGATTGGAATGCTAGTATCGCTTGAGTGCTCCTCTGGAGTTCAACAATTTTCTGTCCAAGCAGCTCTCTCTGCTCCGGTGTCACGGCATTGCCCAACTCTGACGCAATCGCGAATAAGTTTTCAATCTTCTGATTACTTTGCTCGACAAGCTGCGTGATGCGTTGGCGGGTCTGCTCTAACTCGTCAGTTGACTCAAGCTGTGTACCATAGTTAAGCAATTTTACTTGTTCCAACACATCTTGTGTCAATGCGGCATTATTAAGAGACAGAGGAAGGGCTTTTTCTGATAAATTATCAAACTGCTGCTTAACTTGATTAAGGCCATTGGTGCTCAGCACACTCACGCCAACAAATATTAGAATAATGGTTAAAAAGATAGCACTCAAAGAGTGAATCAAGGAGATGGCGCGTTTTCCCTTGTCTGGGGTTTTCATAAACAATCCGTCGAGTTGATCCATTAAACGGTAACCAAATAAGTAATAGGTTCGTACTATTTAATAACTTGGTATAGAATTATCAGGATATTAGTAATCCTTAATGACATTTTTATTACGTTTAAATGTAAGCAGTGTGACAGATGAAAATTGTTAAATTATTGATTTTATACGGTATGGTGGTTTTAGTATCGGCGTGTTCTAGCCAACCAAAGCAAGCTGAGCACACCAAGCAACACTACAATACCCCGGAAAATGCCCCCTTCCTCGCTGAATATAAAAAGTGGCAAGGCGTTCCATATCGTTTGGGCGGGACTAATTATTCCGGCGTTGACTGCTCAGCATTTGTTCAAGCGGTCTATCAAGATGCCTATTCGCTCTCATTACCACGTACGACTGCGCAGCAAGTTAAAATAGGTGAAAAAGTTGCCTATAACAGTGCTCAAAGTGGTGATTTAGTGTTTTTTAAAACCGGTAGGAAGACACGTCACGTTGGAATATATTTGGGCGGGAATACGTTTATGCATGCCTCAACATCAAAAGGTGTGGTGCTTTCTCGCTTAGATAACCCATATTGGGCATCAACGTTTTGGCATTTTAGAAGCGTTCAATAACCCTTCTCTCCATAATTCGATACAGAGAGAAAGGCTGAGATTAATCGTATTTTGCCACCGCAGTGTCAAATAGATTTTTTACTAGCGCGATATATTCCTCAAGAAAAGCGACTTGTTCATTGGTCGCTTTTTTATTCCAAACACCCGCTAACACTTCTTCCAGATCCTGAATAACTAAATCCACTTCCTTGAGAAGCTTGAAGCGAACGCTGGCATGAAGCTCTGGGTTTTGTTCAAAGACCGCCATAATATTTGAGGCGACCATATCCGTGGATACGTCCTCGATGGTCTCTTCTCCTGTATCCCCCAACTCTGAGGTAAACACACTTAGATTGAGCGCAAGGTGTTCAATAAGTGCTTGATAGCCGTCAGTATCTACAACCACGACTGCTCTCCTAGCAATGACAATAATGACAAGATCTTCACCATAGCAAACCTAGGTCACGTTTGTAAGAACACAAGGGAAAATTCGGGTGTCACGTCAATGATTATGTGCGCTGACAGTATGTTATGTAAGCAATATTGTTCTACACTAGCCATAGTGTTGGCAGGTGGGAGGCGTTTATGTGGCAAGCAATTTCAGATCAGCTTTCAGAAACTCTAATGTTTGAGTTCAATATCTCTGAGCGCATTAAAATGAGCGGCGGAGACATCAATCAGTGTTACATGATCAGCGATGGTGATCAGCGTTACTTCGTCAAAATCAATGACAAAGACTTTATCGCGAAATTTGAAATCGAAGCCGAAAACCTCACTGCTTTACGTGAAACCAACACCGTTCACGTACCTGAACTGGTGCTCATTGGTAAAACCAAAGAGTGCGCTTTTATTGTGCTCAATTACATTCCTGTCAAACCCTTAGACGCGGGACCTGCAAGTTTTCAACTCGGACAGGAGCTTGCCAAGCTGCATAAATGGGGCGAACAAAAAGAGTTTGGGTTCGACCAAGACAACTATATTGGAACTACCCTACAACCGAATCAATGGCACAAAAAGTGGTCACGCTTCTTCTCTGAGCAGCGTATTGGCTGGCAACTTCAGCTTCTAAAAGAAAAACAAATCTCGTTCACAGATATCGATGAATTTGTTGAACTGGTTAATGAACAGCTTTCCGGGCACAACCCTAAACCGTCGTTATTGCATGGTGATTTATGGTATGGCAATGCGGCTAATACCGCGTTTGGCCCAATATGCTATGACCCCGCGAGCTATTGGGGAGATAGAGAATGCGACTTAGCAATGACAGAGCTTTTCGGCGGGTTTAGGCAAGAGTTTTACGACGGATACGAGAGCATATTGGCGATTGAGCCTATGTACGAGTACCGCAAGCACATCTACAACTTGTATCATGTGCTCAATCACTGCAATTTGTTTGGTGGTGAGTATTTAGATCAAGCAGAGAAGCTTATCACCACTGTCCAATCATCGTGATGGCTATCTTTTAATCAAGATCAACCAGTGACATCCGGCTTTGCTCCCGATAGAGGATATCCTCTAATCGCGCAAAGCCGTTTTCTTTATTTGGGGTTGCACTCGGGTTAAACCAGTTCGTTCTTAGCCCTGCACGCCTTGCTGGGAGTATATCTCGTTCAAGTTGATCTCCAGTCATCACAAGTTGACTGGTATCTGTGTTGAGCTTCGAAGCAATGCGTGGGTAAAAGTCCTGATCATCTTTTCCAACACCAAGATTGCTGAAACAAAAATACCCCGATAGGTATTCAGCAAGCTGCGCTCTTTCAAAGGCTCTTTTTACGTCTTCTTCCGCAGAATCTTTGGCATTGGTTGCGACATAAATGGGGCAGTATTTTGCAAGCCACTTAATAACACTTTCGCCCCCTCCACATGCTGAACGTTTGGCCAATCACACATCTTGCCACTCTGGTTGGGGTCATCAACCATGAGTGTATCGCCCCAATCAAACAAGTAAATATGATCACGTTGACGCCAAAGTTTTTCTAGTTCACGCCACTCCTCTCGTAACACGCCATACTTAACGCTATCGTAATAATGCCCTTGATAGTAACGAACTTTGCGTAAGCGCGCTTCCTGAGTCATGCCAAGTTTCAACGCACATTTCATCATTCGCGGGTTACCACTCCAGGTCGTCAGTCCTACCCGCTCTATATCTAACGTATTGAATAAATAACTCACCCAAGGGATCAGCGCTTTCATGCCGATGCCGCAGCCCCATAGTTGCGAGTCATAAACCAGTACTCCAACTTCAAGCCAGCGCGTCTGCTGGTCTTCCCAGTAACAACTTACCGTTCCGACGACTCTTTGATGATATTCAATAACAAGCGCTTCATTGCCTAACGCGAGTTTAGAGAAATAACCCTCGCGAAACTGCTCTCGCGTTGGACGCTGATAACCAAAGTAAGGGCCATTAAGCTCTGTCCAGGCTTCATCCTCTGTCATGAGTTGGTATAGCGGCTCAAAGTCTTGCTCAGTTGCAACTCGAAGGGTGATATCTTGAAAACTCAACCTCTCTTGATTCATACCTTGCGTACCTCACTTTCATCAAGAAAACACCAAGACTCAGCTCCATCGAAGTATTTGACCTCGGAAGATTTAAGACCATCCGCCATTCTGAAGTTGATGGCCGTTCTCGGTGTCGATGAGTTATCGGCAGATTCATAGTGAGTCACGCAGCCACACACTGCGCAGTGATGGAAATCGATACAGCCATCCCCCCAGCGATAAGCTACTGTCTCTTTCGTTATTTCAACCGTCACATTTTTGGGTTGAAAATAACCCCAAAGCGCCGCATATCGGCGACAAATCGAGCAATTACAGCAGGTAACCGATTCAGGCCAAGAGTCAAAAGCAAGCTGCACGTTTCCACAATGACAGGTGAGCTGTAGTTGTTTCATACTTTTGTTTCCTTACTTTCCGCCAGACACGTCCACGAATGTGCCCGTCACAAAAGAAGCCTGCTCTGATATCAGCCATGCTATTGCATTGGCAACTTCTTCCGCTTCACCTCCTCGGCCGAGTGGGATCAGCGACTCCAGTCGTTTAACTCTTTCTGGCTCTCCGCCATCGGCATGCATCTCAGTATTGATCAGTCCCGGGCGAACCCCGTTTACACGAATCTTTCTACTTGCTAACTCTGACGCTAACCCTCTAGTCAGAGTGTCCACCGCTCCTTTACTGGCGGCATAATCCAAGTACTCAAATGGTGACCCGGTAACTGATGCTCGAGAAGAAACATTCACAATACTTCCCCCATTCATGTATTTAGTGGCTTCACGGGTGCAAAGTAGTGTACCAGTGACATTGGTCGCTAGGATTTGAGTAATGCGCTCCTCGGTAATCTGCTCAAGGGTGCACTGCGTACTTAAGATCCCTGCATTATTCACTAACCCATATATCTCGCCATGCTCTGCATAGATGTAGTCAAACATGGAGACAACTGAATCCTCACTGGCAATATTCGCCTGATAACTCCACGCTTCTCCACCATCTCGTCGTATATCACTGACCACCTGCTCTGCTCGCTTGGCGTTTGACATAAAGTTGACGACCACTCTGTAGCCCTTAGCCGCCAACAATTTTGATGTTGCAGCGCCAATGCCTCTGCTCCCACCGGTAACAACAACTAACTTATCCATTTTCCACCTAACCGAAAACCAAAGACACCGCAATCGCTAGCATGATAAAGCCCACTAGCCCCTCCAAAATCTTCCATGAAATAGGCTTATGGAAAATCGGGGTGAGTAGTCTGGCACCATAGCCCAGCGAAAAGAAAAACACGAATGAGGCTGTTACCGCGCCAAGGCCAAAGGAGAATTGCTGAGGGGCATATTGCGTTGAGATAGAACCTAGAAGAACGACGGTGTCTAAGTAAACATGAGGGTTGAGCCATGTTAATGCTAAACAAATAAGCACTGTTTTCATCAGACTGGCATTGCTATCCCCTTCAGGATCTAGCTGATGGTTGCTTGAAAGTGCCGAGCGAAAGCTCTGAAAGCTGTAGACAAAAAGAAAGGCCGCGCCTGCATATCGAGCAACTACTTCGACCGAGGGGTACGCTTCAATCACTGCTCCGAAGCCACTAACACCAGCAGTAATAAGCAACGCGTCAGAAACCGCGCAGACCGCGCAAACTGCAAATACATAATGGCGCTTTAACCCTTGCTTTAGGACAAATGCGTTTTGTGCGCCGATCGCGAGAATTAACGATAAACCTAACGAAAAACCGGTAAAAAAGACCCCAATATCCAAACCAACTCCGAGTTACATCCATATAACAATCTGATGTTTTAGCGCGTAATTAGTTGAATTTCAATCTAAACCTCATTTTCATGTCGAACGGTAACAAACACATCCTCACTTTCTAGGGTGACTTCAAACAAAATTGGACGACAGCAGACATAGCAGTCTTCAATGTACTCCTGATTGTCCAGTGTACAATCTATAGAGGTCTCAAACGCCTCGCCACAATATGGGCAGTTCACTCGCCACTCTTTGATCGCTTCCATATACCGTCCTGTTTGTTTCTAGCAAGTTTAGAATTTTAACGCGACATTAACAAATTGTATCCTAGCATCATATGCAACCAAGTTTGGATTGAGCATGGAGAACCCTATGACAGAAAAGACGAAGCCAACGACCCCAAGCCTAAGCAGTAGTACCGATTTTAGCCACACTAAAAAGGTGGAAAAAGAACTCATCGTGACTGGACAAGGCGTTGTCGCCGTATCGGCGATTACCGACTGCGAGCTTAATTTCTTGGAGTATTGCTTTGGTGAAGGAAAGCGAGCGATGAAGCTCTCTGTGACCAGCATTTCTACAACGATTCAAGGGTTAGATGACTCTGGAGATTGGGTGATATTGACAGCGAGTCATCACGGTATCGATCGCGATCCACACTGTCAGTATTGGCTCAGTATCGATGGTAACAACGCTGTCGTTCGCTATGGTAAAGGAGAGATACGCGGCAATACCGTCTTATTGGAATATGCCTACGACAAAATGAGCAATATCTACGTGCCAGCGATATTGATAGTGAAGTGGAAAGCTGGCTCAAACACGTAAAAGATGTCGATATTCTCGCTTCGGACAATCGACTTACCGACAAGGTTCTCATTGACCCTGTGACTATCGACCCACCTTTATTTATTGCCAAAACAGACGACATCAGTATGGATGACATCGCCTTCCACCACAAAACCGTTGCCGAGAACTTAACACCTGCCTGTCAGCAGCTCTACGCAAACATCTCTGGTAAGCAATTTACACTCAATACTCAAGCTTTCCCACAGTTTGAGCAAGCTATCAACGAAAGCATCAACGATGTAAACGGCTGGTGTTATCAAACGCTAAAGGCTAAGTCGAACGAGTTTGGCTCAGATGAACCTGAAGAAACCTATTTAAGGATCACTATGGGGGTGAATCAAGGTGAATCTCCTGGTATTCCTTTTGTAATGGAGATATGCCAAATGGGCATTACTCTCCTATCCACAACCACGGTGATGCCAATGCCATCATCAGAGTGCTGTCTGGTGAAATCACCGTAAATTTATTCGCAATGCTGTCTAAGTTTCATGACGAGCCCGTACCGTTTGCCACTCAAGTCTTTAAACAAGACGAGGTTACTTGGCTATCTCCCGGTCTAAATCAAATTCACCAACTTAAAAACCAAGCGAATGATGGCAGAGCCTGCATTACTATACAGTGTTACCAATATAGCCACGACAATACTCAGCATTACGAGTATTTCGATTACCTTAATCCAGAAAATCGTACCATCGAACAGTTTACGCCAAACAGCGATATGGGTTTCTTGGAGTTTAAAGCGTGTATGTGGCAAGAATGGCGTGAGCGCCACGGTAGCGAGTTAGGTTAAGATGATTGCCAGTCACCAGTGATACATAATTGTCACTGGTGATTTTTTGAAAACATATTGAACTAGAACAAAAATGACAGTGCAATCGCCATTAGCATAGGTATCAGACCCGCAATAAACAGCGATAGACCAAAGCTATAGTTTTGACGATAATGTTGATGCTTTTCGCCTTGCAAATCATGTTCAGTGACCATGCCCTTCACTTTTTGCGTCACTAGATCAACATCGTAAGTACGGCTTATTTTTCCACCATCCCAAACCAGCGCTGTGACACACCAAATTGAGGCGGCATTAAAAAACGCCCCATCCATTAAGTTGGTGACTTTAAAAAACGGGATGAACAAACCTAGCCCAAAGACAGTTAACGCAGCAAGAATATTGGCAATGACTACAAGACGAATTAGGTTGAACATCGTTTCTCCTAGAGCTGTCTGGTCATGAACACACTGTTAGGATCGAGTACATAATCAGCAAATGGATCGCATTCAACAAAACCATGGCCGGAGTAGAGTGTGCGAGCCGCTGTAAAGTAGTCCTCTGTCCCCGTTTCTAAGCTTAAACGAGAAAACCCGCGATCAGATGCCTGGCTTACAAGGTGATTGAGAAGCCTTTTCGCCACACCTTTGCCTCTCGCATTATGAGAAGTGCGCATCGACTTGATTTCCGCATGCTCACTGTCCAAAGCTTTCAACGCAATACATCCTAGCAACTCTTGCTCGTTCCAGGCCGTCCAAAACTCTATGTTAGATTTACGTAGAGCCTCAATATCGAGAGCGTGCACGCTTTCCGCAGGTGACGTGGCATACATATCATCTAAGTGCTCTTGAAGTAGAGCTTTAATTTGATGGCCTTGCAAATCGTCCTTAACAATCTCCAACTATCTTTCCCTCAGTTGCTAGTTCCAAGCTTACAATATACTTCCTCTCATCATGAAATCTATATCTCTATGAAAATTAAGATTCTTTACTGTGTTTTGTGAGGTTTGGATCTCAAAACTATGCACAAACGAGCCATCATACCTCGTACTTAATCGATTTAAATCAATATCTTGCAGTGATATACACTTCATGCATAACACATATAATCATCAATCATTAGTTTGTGTTGCCAAGCGGTTGCTAGTCTAAGTCGTCTATGCACAAGGACGTTGCTTACTCTAAATCAATCAAAGGCAACTAAAATGAAAAAAACGACACTATCCCTTCTCACCGTAAGTTTTATCTCAGGAACAGCATTAGCAAACGAAGCAGGCTGGCGTGTTGGCGGCGGTGCTAATATATCGTCTTTTGAGTCATCAGCGTTGGATCAACATGGAACTGTAACGGATACAGATAACGGAATCGTGATAGAGGGAGGGTATGACTTCAATGGGATTGCAGGCGTGAAGTTTGGCCTATCCACCAGCTCCCCTGAAATGACGCACAGCTCAGCAGATCAGACAACGAAAAGTCAGCTAGACGGCAGTGCCAACTCTCTGTTTCTCGGAACTGATTTAGGTTACACATTTCAGCTTGGCAACAAATTTGACATCAAACCTTACGTTGAGCTAGGTGTCGCCTATACCATGGTAGACTTGACGTTAAAGCAGAATAGCGACGGTAATGATCTCCCTTCTCAAGGCACAGATACTGGCAACTGGAATGGTTATTACGGCGTCGGTATTCGCACGGTGTACAACAACAATTTTTATTTTGATGTCACGGCGGCAACCATGGATCCGACAGGCAGTGTTGCTCAATACATTGATGAGTCTGGATCCATTAGAGCGACCATTGGTTGGAAGTTTTAAACACTATCAGATCGCATGTTTCGAAGAGCCACCGTATTGAATTTACTGCACTCTTCCCCTTAGCGATTTGGTTTGGCTTTTGCGCTTTTTGTTGTCGACACGTCGCTTTTGGGAGGCTCTTGTCGGCTTTGTCGCTCTCCGCGCTTTTTGAACAACTGTCGCAGAGAGTATTATTTGCTTAAGCCTTTCAAGGGCGTCTTCCCGATTCTGCTCTTGAGTTCTAAACTGTTGAGCCTTTATGATGATGACGCCTTCTTTCGTGATTCTCGAATCCGTTAACGATAAAAGTCTTTCTTTGTAGAAGTCAGGCAATGTAGAACGTTTAACATCAAAGCGCAGGTGTATCGCTGAGCTGGTTTTATTGACCTTTTGACCACCGGCGCCCATTGAGCGAATGGCGGTAAGCTCAATCTCCCAATCGGCAATCGTAACGGTATTTGAAATATGTAACATGATAATTTAATGAGAGTAGTCAAAGACAATGATGTCTTCGAGTAGTGGTCGAAACACGGCTTTGAGCGCGTCATGCTCTGGGTGCGGTAAGTAGTTTTGACGGCCTTGTTCATCGCGGAAAGTCATCAACACAGAGTGAGTATACTCTTTATTTTTTCCTTCAGCTATCGTTGATGCCCCACTCTACCGCTTCTACACCGTCGACCTTTGATGGTATTGCTTCAAATAATGACATGAGTGCCAGGATGTCAGCTTCTTTTGCCGTGGGTTTGAATTGGATGAGCAATATATGACGTATCATACCAAGTCCCTATTAATGAATTAACTTTAACGCAATGAATTCATTAGATAGTAACTAAGATCTGGACGCAGTACCACCTAGCACTACCTCTGACGCATCAGAGCAATGGCAAACCCTGAACCAAGAAAAGTAAGGCCAGCGCCAACATTAAGCCCGGACACCAGCTTCGGTTTATTCTTAAGCCAAGTTACCAAGCGGGATGCAAACACGCCCATCAAAGCAAAGCCGACAGCGGTAAGTAACGCGAACCAACAACCATAAACAACCATTTGCCAAGTCACTGACCCCAGTTGTGGATTAACAAACTGAGGCACAAACGCGAGTACGAATAAGCCTGGCTTCGGATTGAGTGCCGCAGATAGGAAGCCCGTTGAGAAAATGGATTTTAACGGCGTTGGCTTGGCAGGTTCTAGAGTGAATAAACTTCGCGACCTAAGCACCTTTATTCCTAACCAAATCAGGTACGTTGCACCAATCAGTTTTACAGCGTAAAGACCAACTCAGACGTTTGAATCAGCAATGTCAGCCCAAATGTTGCCGACATCACATGAAACAAGATCCCACAACCAGAAGCAAGGCCAGACACCAAAGCAGCAAGCTTGCCCTGACTAAGTCCCTGCCAATAGCAAGCAAGTTGTCTGGCCCGGGAGATAGCACCAGCAACACACATGCGGTGGTATACGCAATAAAGACTTCTACAGGAAACATCATCAACTCCATTTGTGCATCAGAAACCCAACCGACAATCGGTTGAGAACTTTAATCATAGTCATCCAGTGAAATGTTGTACTTGGTCAGTACTTCTTGCATTTGCAATTTCTTCTGACCAGCAGCGACAGCCATCACTTTAGCTGTTACATCCGAAATTTCGCCTTTCGTAATCCCTGCTTTCTTTGCCTCATGTAAATAGTAACGAGTACAAGGCAAACAGTTCATTGCCATTGCGGCGGATAGTCCAACCAAAAGCTCTGTTCTAGTGTCGAGATGCTCGTTGTTATGGGTAGAGCGATAAAAAGCGCCATAGTGTTCCTGATGCTTACCTAACATAATATGATTCCGTTCTATTGAAAATTTAATTAATTCAATACATTAAAAACCATATAAATTCAAAGGACTTTATTTTCCTGTAGCGCTCCACCCTATTGCTCCTTCCTCAAATTCGAAGTAGCAAACGCTTTATTAGCAACTAAAGAAAGATGACTCGTTTAAGATTACCTGTCCAAACGGCATTAACCGCTGCCCAGACGACAATTTTGAACCGAGACAAGCTTGCCGCTTTGGTTAAGCATCACATGCATGCTTTAAGACAGAAATGTGACCGATTTCATATCCACGAGAAACAAAGAATAAATAAAGCCCAAGAGATGGACTAAACATCCAACCGTTATGGTCGCACTTTAGCAGCTCTCTTGGGCTAGAAGTTTTGTTAATACAATCGCAATTCACTTTGTGAGTAAGAACACTAATCTCAGCTTATTAATCCGTTAACTTGTCTTTAATCATATGCAAATGCACATCTTGCTGTGGGAATGGAATTGAAATACCTTCTTTATCAAAACGAAGCTTCACTTCCTTAGTAATGTCCCAATACACATCCCAATAGTCGTCCGTTTTAACCCAAGGTCGGACAATAAAATCGACTGACGATGTATTAAGAGTATGTACCTTAATGTTTGGCTCTGGAGTTTTGAGCGTTGCAGGGTGAGCGTTAACAATCTCTGTCAAAACCGCTTCTGCTTTGAGTAAGTCATCCCCATAACCGATACCAAAAACATATCCACTCGTCGTGTGCGCTCATGGGTTACGTTCTTGATCACATCGCCCCAAATCTTGCTGTTTGGCACGATGATAATTTGGTTATCAAACGTTCTAATCGTGGTATTCACTAGACTCATGTGGCTTACCTTACCATCTACTCCCCCCGCAAATACAAAGTCACCGACATCAAATGGGCGATAGATAAGTAGCATCATCCCAGCCGCAAAGTTTGACAGTGTATCTTGCAATGCGAAACCGATGATCACACCTGCGATACCGAAACCAGTTAGGATAGGCGCAAGATTCAACCCAATTTGAGACAAGCCAACCATAATACCGATCACCCAAACAATATTGCCTGACATCGATACAAAGAAGTTCTGCATAAGGTGGGACAGCTTGAGGTTTTTGTTGATCACCGCTTTGGAAACCACTTTCCTCACAAGCTTAACGATAGCGCGAGTCACAAACAGGATTAATAGGAAAATCAACACTTGGAATAACTGTTGCGGCGCGTTGTCTGCAAGCCAATCAACCGCCTGACTCCACCAATGGCTGATTAGTGACAGCATCACTTTTCCATCGAGAATGTCCTGGGTAATGTTCCCCGTTATAGAAAAGACTTGGCGCTTATATTCTGACGTGTCTATTCCAACTCCATCACCTAGTACAATAAGGTTTCGTAGGCTTTTGGTCTCAATACTCAAACGCTGCTTCAAAATGAGTTGGCTGGTTTGCAAACCTACTTTATCCGCTTCTGGTGCGGAAGCTATTTGCGCGCTGATCGCCGTGCTTGTTGTCCAAAATATTCAATCGACGCCGAGGTTAGACGTAATTTATTGCCAATTAATAGCTTAAATTCAGCTTCCGCCTCCTCATCGCGCACATCGAGTTTGTCGAGCCACTCCAAGTTTTGCCAGCTGGAATCGTAGGCTGAGTTCAAATAGTCTTGAAGCTCACTGTAGGAGTTCAAAATCGACAGCTTATTCTCCTCTTTCGCTCCATTAAACTCCTCCGAAACAGCATCGATTTTCTTTTCAAGGTACTCTTTTGCCCCAACAGTATATTGCTGTTGGACTCTCACTTGCTCAATCAACATCTCTTTGGGAAGTGAGGCTGCATCAATCGCATTGCCAATGACTTCACGAAGCTCATTGTTCTTATTAAACAAGCGAAACTGAATGGCATCTTTTTGATCGCCAGTAGTGACTTTCAATTGCTCAGATAAATCGCGAATTTCGCCGTTGACACGCTTTAGAGCGGCTTCAGCTTTGTTTGCAGCGGGAGATGCAGTTTGCGCAGATTCACTCTCTGCAAAGAGAGTTCCACTAAAACAAACCAAAAATAACGATAGAAAAATGGCTGACCATCTGCGCTGCACAGGCAAGGCAGAAAATACCGAGGAAAAGGAAACACGCATTCAAAACTCCTTGATGGTGCTAAGTTTTTTATTTGTTCCCTAATAATAGAACACTATCGTGAGTTACCAATGGTCTCTAATGTGAGATTGCTTAGATGATCACCTTCAGCCGGCATTAAGGGCTAAGCAATAGACGCATATCGACTATGCTTAAGAAGATTCTCACTTCGAAGGAGTTAACTATGGGTATTCTCTCGTGGATTATTCTTGGACTTATTGCTGGCGCACTCGCCAAATGGTTAATGCCAGGCAACGATGGTGGAGGCTGGATTGCGACGATGTGCCTGGGCATTGCTGGCGCATTTGTTGGTGGGTTTATCGGCGGGTTTTTAGGCTTCGGCGGCGCGAGTGGCGTCAATATTGGTAGTATTATTACTGCCACTCTAGGGGCGTTTGTTTTGCTGTTTGTCTACAATCGTTTTCTCAAAAACTAGTGTGAATGCAGCGCAGAGAGCAATATTAACACTCTGCGCTCGCGCCCTAACCTCTTAACCCTGCGCTCTAAGAAAGTTAGATATCCAGATTAGCGGATGAGTTAAAAGAGTACATTTTTACTTCTTGGCGCACTTCCCATCCCATGGATTGATAGAACTTTTGCGCTTGCTCGTTCTCTGTATTGACAAATAAGTGGGTCTTGCTAATGCCAATATGTGCAAACGCGGCGGTCACTTTCTCAACCAATGTTTTTCCAATCCGTTGACCTCGATATCCTTCATCAACAGCGAGATGTTGAAGATAGCCCCGACGACCATCTGTACCAGCAAGGACTGCCCCAACAACTTTGCCATGAACCGTCGCAACAAAACTCATGTTGGGGTTCTTATCGAGATAAGCCGTCACATTTTCTCGCTGTCGGCTGCACGGATTAGCATATGCTCTGTTTCATTCCACAATGCCATCACAGCATCATAGTCCGCGACCTGCATTTCACGATACGACACGTTCATTTGAGTAACTCCTTTTTACCTCAACGACTTCAACGATGTAGTTCAAATACCATTTATCTTTGCCCAGTTGCTGGGCTCGTTTATGTAGTGGATCATTGTGCCATCGCGCAATGTCTTGCTCACATGACCAATAAGAAATGGCGAGTTCTTGATTACCTTCACAGCTACTGACAAAGTCAGTACACCCGTATTTTGACATAGCAAGTTCACGTAACTGATTAGCATAAAGAGAGTACTCTTTATCAAGAGTTCGAATAGTAGCTTTAAAGATGACGGCAAACAAATCTGGCTCCCTGCTCTATTTGTCGTTATTGGTTCGGCAATGACATACTAGCGTAACCCCTCAAAGTTTAAACGTTTTTGTATCTGTGGTCATAAAAATTAAAGATGTGTTTTAGAGTCCAATCTCGATAACGGTCAGCTTCTATCAAAATATCATGCCGAGCATGAGGGACACTCAATATTCGAGAAGTTAGGCAGCGCTCGTTAAACAAGTCCTGAGCAGGATTGGATACTACGTTGTCCGCTTCTGGTTGGATGATGAGTATCGGCGTGGTAATAGATTTGGCGTAGTGCAAACATTGCTTTCCTGCTGCCATCGCTTCTGTGATCCATTTGGGGCTGACTCCGCCTAGCCGCAAGTGTGGATTACTGGTTAACAAGCTGCTATAGGCCTGAAAGCGCACTTTACTCGTTGTATGGTCATTGTTTTCAAACGACTTAGCCACAAACGCTGTTTGGGTGGGCGCGTAGTGAGGTGTTTTTTGTAGCTGGCTGATGACTTTAATGGTTGCAGAATGAAGTCCACCTACAACTTTGGGTAACTTTAAACCAAACATAGGGCTTGTTAGCACACATGACTTTACCTTGTTTGGTTTTGTGGCTAAGTATTGAGTCGCGACAGCACCGCCCATCGAATGAGCTAACATTTCAATCTCATCATGACCACCTCGCTCATGAACAACCGTTTCTACAAAGGTCGCTAAGTCTTGTACGTAACGGCGAAAATCATCAATATGACCAAGCTCTGATTCCTCAACCAAACGCTCAGACTCACCCTGACCTCGATGATCGTATGTGTACACGCTGAAGTACTGGCTAAGCTCGTGGATTAACTCTTGATACTTCCAGAACGTTTCATTTCGCCCCTGCACCAACACTAACGCTCTTTGGTGACGATTGGGGTTGACGTTAATCCACTCTATATTGACACCAGCCTCACCCTCAAATTTCCCTGTCATACGGGATGCCCATGTTGTTTCTACCCGTTCGCTATTTTGCGCCTGTGATGCAAACTCTGAGGTCTGTATCTTATAGCGCTGATAAGGTTTGTAAGGGATATCAAGCTTTCTTCCCACGCTTTCAACAAAGAGACGGCCAAGGCGCACGCCATGCATATAATCTGAGTCTAATTGCTTTTTGGTGCTACCAATAACAGAGGACTGCAGAGCTCTGTCAGGGGAAATCTCATAGATTTCTACATCGTCCGGTGGTGAGGCTAGAAAGCGTTGAGTCTGACGATAGCTCTCTTCATGCTTGATCAGCATTGCCGACAACTCAGTAAGTGTTTTCGATGGTGCACGTTTCAAAAACGCTTCGAGCATGGGGTGGTGATCTTCAAAGTCTATCGGCATGGTTCTGACCACAACAATATGCTTGTAGCCTCGTCGGTAGGCTTCTTCCACTGGAATGGGCGCTGCAATACCACCATCAAACCAACGAGTGTCATCAAAGACAACGGGGCGCTTGTGAAGCGCAGGGATCGCGCAAGAAGCGCTCAACACATGTTTCCAGTTTTCCCGAGTGACATCAAAACAGGCACTGGTGAGTTCGGTTCCATGGGTCGCAACGGCAACAACTTGTTTGGTTTTTAGGAAATCCGAACCTTTATCCCAATTAAGGGGAATCCTTGATTCGGCACTCTCAACAAGAAAGTCCAGATCGAGCCCTTCACCGCTTAGCAGATACTTAGCTAAGGTAAAGAACTCTGGATGGCGAGTAGCTTCTGCGATCACCTTGTAAGCATGGCCTTGGTGACCGCAAATATAAGAGGCGAGATTCAGCGACCCTGCTGACGTGCCGATAAGTAGGTCGAAAGGATTAAACTCCGCTCGTAAGAAAGCATCCAGCACACCAGCGGTGAAAATACCGCGCTGTCCACCACCTTCAGTCACCAGCGCAATCTTGTCCACGTGACGCTGCGCTAGCATGAAATTATCGTGATGTTTATTGCTTATAACGTATCGCTTGCCCATTTCGTTTCCACTTTCTTGATTCTATCGAGCTTCCCCGATTCCCCCATAAGTCTAAGGATAATATGAGGGCTACGGGGAAATAAATTCAAGAAAATTTAAGGCGCGTTAATCAACTCAAAACAATTACTTGATAACGAGACTCACTAGCTTATCTTTCGCCTAGTACTTCAAACTCATCATAAGTGAGACGAGACAAACCATCCTCCTGGATTTCCCATAACTCCTTATGCACCACTCCAAATGCTTTATTCATCGTCCAATCCGCGCTGAGAACATAACCGTTGTCACTTTCTTGTTCCCATTTCACATTGGTGTAATCAACATCAGCAAATCCTTGATCCATAATACCTTGCCAGAATGATTCAATGGCTTCACGCCCTTCAAAGGTTCCAAATGGTTTAGCAACCATGACGGCGTCTTCAGCGTATCGTGCTGCGCAACCCGCTGCATCTTGCTTATTGAATGCTGATTGCCAGCCTGAAATACCTGCTTTTGACTTTTCTAAAACGGATTCACTCATCGTGTTTTCCTATGTTCCTGTTGTTGATTCGTCTATGTTAGGCCTACAATTAACAAAGACAAACGAAGTAATTAGAAATATTTGTTCTATTAAACAGAACAGTAATAAAGAGAGCGATAAGGTAACGATGAACAAACTACGTCTGATGTCTATGTTTGTGCAAGTAGTAGACTGTGGTTCCATTTCCAAAGCAGCGGATAAACTGGATGTGTCCAAATCCGTGGTGAGCTCCGCACTCAAACAACTAGAACAAGAGCTTGATACCACGCTTCTTAAGCGCACAACAAGAAGACAGACTCTTACCTCTGCTGGGGAACGCTTTTACTTACAGTGCGCAGAAATGAGTGCACTCGCGGAAAATGCTTGGTTGGAAGCCTCCTCTTCCGACCAACAGCCGAAAGGGCGACTCACCGTTACAGCCCCACACGCGCTGATGCAATCCATTGTGTTGCCAGCCCTAGCGGCGAAGTTTAAAAACTACCCGCAAGTCAGCTTAAACCTCATTGCCGATGACAAGCATCTGGACATTGCTCAAGAAGATGTCGACCTTGCGATACGAATTGGAAGCTCTAAAGACTCTAACTTGAAACAGCGTAAGCTCGGCCAATTCGTCGACGTACTCTGTTCTAATGCTGCCAACCATGTCGATATACATTCATCGTCATACATCGCACAGCATTGGCAATCGGCGCCAATCAAGCACCAATTTGACTCAGGTGATGATCGTTTTGATATCGACTTCCCTATTACGCATCGGGCTAATACTGTATTCGATGTTATTAGTCTAATTGAGATGGGTTGTGGTATCGGCCTAGTTCCCGACTTCATTATAAGTAAACACAAAAGCATAACGGCGATTTCAGATGCACGACCAACAAAAGTGAATCCAATTTATGTACTGCATCCTTATCAAGCACATGTGCCGCTGGTTGTTACGTTAGCCATAGAGGCTATTGAAAAGATGATTAGCGAGCGATTGACTAGTAGCTGATTGGAGCCAACTAACGTGCATCCCAATAGCACAACCCTTGATCATTGTTATCGATAAATTTTTCTTCCAAGAAATCGATAACAACGCGCACCTTTGCTGCTAGGTTGTCAGTGTCGAGATACAGAGCACTGATCACTTGAGGCTCTGCACTGGTGGATACTTTGTAATCTCCCATAATGGTACCAAGCTGCCATCCTTGAGGTGTTCACCTATCAGCCAAGATGGAAACACAACAATTCCACTTCCACCTATAGCCGCCGACACTAAAGTCTCAGCATTGTTACTGTGCAGCGCTCCTGAAACCTCAAAAGCCTCGAGCTTCTCAATACCAACGAACCAACGCTGCAAACCCGATGTGCCCCGAAACACTAAACAGTTGTGCTGTTTTAGATCGTTTGGTGTCTGAGGTGAGCCCATAGATTTTATATAATTTGGGCTTGCTGCCATTACATAGCGCTGGTCAGAAAATCGCTTCATCCTTAGGGAGGAATCTTGCGGAACCCCAATTCTGATAAGAAGGTCAATCGCTTCTGCCGCAGGGTCAATGAAAGCGTCCGTTTGATGTATTTCGACTTTGAGTAAAGGATACCGTTCGAGCAGTTCTGACAGGTATGGGGCGATATGAAGGCGACCAAAAGCGACTGGCGCGCTTATTCTTATGGTTCCTCTGGGTGTATCGGCTCTTTGCTCTATTTGCTCAACAACTCGCTCATACTGGTGGATCATTTCCCCACAGTTTTTGCTAAATGCCACACCTTCATCGGTCAAAGAAATGGAACGAGTATGGCGATGAAGCAGCTTACTGCCGACCTTCTCTTCAAGCTGTGCCATTTTCCTAGAGACAGACGACGGCGTCATATCATGAGCGCGGGCGACGGCTGAGAAATTGCCGAGCTGAGTAGTCATCAAAAACAGTTTGATTTCCAACAAGGTGACATCGTAATTCACTAAAACTCTCCTATGTTTAGTCCCTAAGCGTAACCCTTAAAAATGAAAAAGGACAAGCTCTCTGTAGGCTTGTCCTCTCTTTTTAGTATTCTGGCAACTATGAGTTCATTGCATTAAGAATGTTCTCTGTAACAATAAACTGAGCATCTTTAGCGAACGAGTTGAACTGCTCGACAATCACTTGCATTTCCGCAGTTTGGACATCTTCTAAGAATGCCTCTTCTGAGCTCACCTCAATTACCTCAAAGTAATCCCATGGAGAAGTATTTTGCGCCCCAAACATGTTCAGCCCTTTGTATACGTTAAATGACGATACACTGTTTAGTCGATTTACTGTCGGAAGGTCGGCTTCCTTAGCCCAGTTTAGATACGCGGTTTCATCTGTGTCATTTTTAAGATTGAAAAATACAATTAGCGTTTTAGCTGACATTCGAGAGTTCCTGTTTCATTTCATTTTCAATAGCGGGTGTTTTTTGTCGATTGGCAAGATAGATACAGACCAATGCCCCCGCGATACATAACATGGCAGCCAAGCGCCAATAGTTTAGTTCTATTTGTGCGTTGCCGAGCCAGCCTTGAGTATCAATGACTAAGCTCATAATCATCTGGCCTAGAATGGTTGAAATGCTTGCCAGCGCCACACCTACGCGAGGTACAGCAGCTACCATCACAACCATGTAAACGATGCCAAACAGTGCACCAGTAAGTTGCCACTTAGGCACAGATAACAGAGTCACGTCATAGCTTGGTTCAAAGAAAAAGATCAATAGTCCCGTGATAACCGTGCCCATCGCAAACGTCAGCAGTGAACTTTCAATGACGCCCACCTTAGCGCCAAGCTGACCATTAATCGCAGCTTGAGCGCTCAGTGCCATACCAGAAGCAATGGCGAGTATTACGATCGCGAACATCATTGTGCTCCCAAATAAACAAAACAAAGTGATAAACCGACCAACACTAGTGCCACTAGTCGTAGCGGATTCGTTGCCTGCTTTTTCACACCAAACCATCCGAAATAGTCAATGGCGAAGCTCTTGGTGATTTGCCCAAGTAAGACACAAATCATGGTCATCGCCACCCCAAGCAGTGGCGTCGCGAGTGTCAGCACCACTACATAAATCGGCCCTAATAAACCACCAACAAGCTGCCACTTTGGAATGGAGTTCCAATCAGTAAACTTCCCATTCGGTGTGAAGAAACGAATCAACCAAAGCAGTGCCGTCCCCACCCCAAAGATGCTTAGTGTTGCCCACAAGTGCCCCACTTCCTCTCCAAGCGGCCCCAAGAGACCTGCCTCAAAAGAAAGTCCCATACCAGCCAGCACAATCAGTGCGATAAAGATACTATTCATCGTGGGTCAAACAACACAACTGAGCTATCTCTCTGATAGCTTTACCATTTGGGTATGAAACCAACTCAAGTTGCATACCCCACGGAGCCATAAAGTAGACCCAAGACTCGCCAGCGGTTGGGCCGTCGGTCATCACACTTGGCTCTCCGAGAACTTCAATGCCCTGCTCTCTCAGGTATTGAACTGCTGAGTTCATATCATCAACATAAAAAGCAAGATGATGCCCACCAATATCAGCGTTGTTTGGTGATGTTTTACGGCGAGCGACCGAATCTGAGTACTCAAAAATCTCTAGGTTGATACCTTTTGCGTTCATCACCGCAATCTTGGTGATCTCTGCGCGAGGATCCACATTTAGATGCTCGGCCATCCAGTTGTCGTCAGACGCAAACGGGCCAAACTGGTACGCTAGCTCGAAATCAAAGTGCTCCTTAAAGAAGACGATAGCTTGCTCTAGATTCGGCACAGTGAAGCCAATATGATCCGGTTTTCTAAGTCCTGGAATAGCCATTAAATATCACCTCTTTCATGACGAAGTTTGTTAAGTGCACCCATAGTGGTCGCGCCTTTATTAAAGCCGGTGTAAGCCGATGCAAAGATAATCAACTCTTCGAGTTCTTCATAAGTTGCACCCTGCTTCAATGCCATATCTACATGCGCACCAAATGGGTTACCTTCCCCAGTGACGTTTAGCGCCATTTGATCGATAGCAATACTGATTAGCGCTTTGGTTTTTTGGTCGATTAGTGGCATTCCCCAACCTTCACCAGCAACACGAACGGTCATGTCACCCCATACCGTTGATAGATTTGAGACCTTCAATCAATGCTTGGTCATCAAGCACCGCATTTTTATATTTGTTCGTCATAACGACACTCTCTTTCAAAAACTGTTTAGACCGCTTAGCCGAGTCATGTCAGCGGATGAGAGGCATTATAGAGAGGTGGGCATTTGGAAAAACTAGCGGATGAGAACAACACTTGTGCAGGATTTGCATAAATAAAAAAGGCACTCGGTTGAGTGCCTTTAGACAATTAAAACTTCGCCATATACGACTTATCTAGCGGCATTCTGAAATCTTTACCCATCATATCGTAGACATTGAACTGAATCGTATTCCAGTTTTCATCAAAGTTGTACTCGAATACCGTGTCGCCTGTTTCAAGACTTTGAGTGATAGTGTATTCCGTTGCGTACCCTGACATACCGTGACCAAAGTCTTTGTATGGCGCATCAACTGGAACTCGGTATGGCACGGTTGAGAGCTTCATCATGCCATTAGTAATGCTCGTAGGTTTCTCTAGATGACTCATAAAGTAGTTTGCGTGTAGGAAACGACTGTGAGAGTTACCATTACCGATAGATCCATAGTCGGTATCACGCGTTGCATCTTTAAAGCGTGGTTCCACTTCTTTAAGTTGCTCCAACTGAATCTTCATCGATGGATCGTTAGTCATGACCATAGCGTCTTCACCACGGTAGGTATTGATACCGTCTTCATCCATCTCGATGACAAGACGGTCACCACTTTTGTCAGTTACCGACCAGTGCAGTTTCATTTCAACTGGCATGCCTTCCATGTCAATTGATGCGAACTCAATACTTGGTAGCGCTTTCACGACCTCATCAACTGATGCGTAACTCGCCAATAGATACTCTGCCACCGTAAACTGAGTCACCTCAGAACCTTTTGTCGCTTTCTTCATTGTCATGTCAGGGTAGAACAGTGCGTTTACCTGCAAACCTTCGCTATTGACGCCATCCGCGACAAGTTCGCCGTAAGCAAGCACGGCAACCATGTCATACTTAACCGTATATTTATCACCCAAGCCGTTGCCCTGGATGGCGCGGATGTCGCCCTTGTTGATATTACCCAAGACTGGTTTGGTCGATTCCATCCAATCCATAGTTCTTGAAGTAAAGGTGCCTAGATCGGTATTCCAAGCTACTGATGTACATGCGTCAGCGATGCCCGAAGCCATAGTGCCAGCGAGAAGTGCGATAGTTATTGCTTTTAATTTCATGTTAACTCCAAATCACGTTAAGGAACGATATGGAGTGTAAAGGGGCAAACAGGAATCAATAACTCTACAGGAGAGGACTGAGTCCTCTCCTAAGCTTTAATCGAAAATACCTTTGAGTAAAACTCGATAAGTAACAATGACATAAATAACATTACTATCATATTGAGCGGCCCCTCAATGTTGAACGAAGGAACCAATTCAACCGCACTAGCCGGTATGTTCACAAGAATGTTCCCCGCAAGCGCCTTGAGTGGCTCAGTTTCAGGATGTCGCACAATCGCCAAAGCAACACAGCGTTGCAAAAATAGAGCGTCAAAATCTGCCATGCTTCCGTCAGCGAAGGCATTATAAAGGTGTATTGCAACAACAAAAACGACGCCACAATCGTGTAAAACAACATGATGTATTTCACCGCCTTGCCCGGAATCGCCAATATGTTCGCAGCCAAGACACCTGCCAATGTTGGAAACAGCACACTATTAGGCACTGGCATGTAAATCCACAACGCAAAAGCCGTGATGGTCACACAAGCTGCAATGTTGGCAAAAAATATCCTTTTTTCCTTGGGTAGAGACATTCGCGGCAATGTAGACAAACTTTGTTTATTGATGTGATGCAGCGGAACATCGCCTTCACTTTCAACAAAGTCTCGGACTTTTTCGATCAGTTCATCAAGAACTTGCAGATCGAGCTCAGATACATTCGTCATCTCTCCAGGACTCGCTTGATCAACGATCTTACTAGCGTTGTCGACAACCGTACTCAGTTCCACCAGCCGCTCTCGATGACGGGATAAAAAATCACTGTCTTCTACCGGAAGAGAAAGCAACTCCTTCAATCCATTTGAAGTCTTCTTCACACTTGCACTTAGCTTGCTGATTTTTTCAAAGTCGGCTTTATCAGCCTTAAGAAAGGTTGAAAGCAGTTTCAGGTCGGTCAATCCAGTTTGAGCTTGTTTGACGTAAGCTTCATCCGTTGACGTTGGCCAGACCAATCGATATACCAATGAGAAGACCAGCACACCGAGTACCGTATCCTGCATTCTCAATATCGCAGTATTGATAACTGACGCACTGTCCGCCGAAACGGAGCTAGAAATGATTAAACAGACAGTAATCGCAATATTGAACATATACCCCAATGAGCGGTGGGACTGATAATAAACACAGACCCACAAGAAAGCGGTGAGAGACGCGATAAACATCACTCTGTCTTGTGCAAAAAGCCCAATTATCAGAAACGCAACCGCAGTACCTATCACCGTGCCGTAGAGACGATTGCGGCTTTTTTGCGCCCAATAGCCATATATCTCTAAGGTTGCGAGTACAGTTACCGTAAGCATCGACCATGACGTTTTTGACCACCCTAACGACATAGAACAAAACATCGCGAGAATTAACGCGAGCCCGTACTTAATGGCCGCTTTCATAGACGGATTTAACATAGCTCACCTCAATCAGACAAGATCTGCACAGAAGCTGTGGTTCCGACACGCAGCTGAATGTCATCTGGGACACGATCAAGCTTTACTTTCACAGGTAAACGCTGAGCTAGCCGTATCCATTGGAAATTAGGGTTCACGTTTGGAAGTAACGCATTCCCCGTGCTTCCATCCGCTTTTGAGATACCGTATCCGATGCTTTCTATTTTGCCTTCTAAGACCTGTTTGCTATCGGACAGCAAGGTCACACGTGCTTTTTGATCTAACTTCACATCGCTTAAATCTGTTTCTTTGAAGAAACCCTCGATCCAAAAGCTGTTCTCATCGATCAGTGCGACTACAGGCGCGCTAGCAACCACCTGAGAACCTTCGCGATAATTAAGGTTGGTAATGTATCCATCGACTGGAGCTTTGACTTCGGTGTATTCAAGTAACAGAGCAGCCTCTTGGGTGTTCGCTTTCGCCGCCGCCACATTTGCCTCTGCGGTCTCTACTGCACTCTCGTAGTTATTCAATGCCAATGTTGAAACCGAACCTTGCACTTTTTGTTCTAACGCTTCCGCTCGATGCTGCTCATTTTGTGCTTTTCGAAGCAGTGCTTTTGCTTGTTGCTCAGCCGCTTTCGCACTAGCTAAACCCGCCTTGTACTGGCTGTCATCAACTTGAAATAAGACATCTCCCGCTTTGACCTCTTGGTTATCGGTCACGTGGAATGCGACAACCTGCCCAGTCACGCGTGGTGTAACCTGAACAATATGTGCACGCACCTGTCCATCACGTGTCCATGGATTTTGAACGTTATGTGTGTAGTACGCGTAAGCGCCAGTTCCGGCAGCGATAGCAAGAATCGCTGTGGTAATGGTTTTGTGAAACATAGGTCACCTCATACAAAAGGAATGAGCAGACCAATGATCAGGCTCATTAGAATAAATAAACTGATATCTGCGATGGCTGGATAAGCTAAGTATCTATAAACATTAAACTTAGCGAACGTCGCAGTGACAAAATGCGTAGCTATATAGGAGAGCGAAATCACCAATAGAAAGGGTGGAATGTAAATTTCGCCAATGGTTATTTCATGTGGCATATCGAATCCTCTTCAAGTGAGAACGCATTACACCTCACTAAAGAAAACACGCACACTCTGCAGCAGAGGATTAAAGCCTCACCCCCTTCCTTACGATCAAAACGCTCTTAGAAATAGATGCTTAGAAGCAAATACCAGTATTTGAATTCAGAGGATGAAAGTGACTGTTTTAAATATGGCAAATCATATGTTATAACATAACATCAATTTGAAGCTGATCAGGAGTAGAATTCCATGTTACGCGACTCAATTGCCCCACTCACCTCGCCGACTGGTAGCGACCTAACTCCCACTGACCAACAAATCGTTGAGCGATTAAGCACATCCGGTGAACACCCAACCGTGTTAACAGATATCTATAAACAATCTATCAACATCGCTATCTGGAAACGCGAACTCAGCGAAGATTTACAGCGTTCTACCAACGATTTTCTCGCCGCTAACCCGAACTTTCAAAAATCACTCTCGGTATCGCCGAGTGAAGCATTTGCAGCATTGGAATACGCCACCGATGGTTCTGCTCCCAAGGCGCTGCTTCAAAATATCGCTGAACTGGTCGATATGTTTTGCTGTCTGTTTGAACTTGATTACGCAGGGCTTCGACTTGCCACATTAGAAAGTGCTATGTGCCCCCGTTTCCATACGGACAAAGTGCCCTGTCGCTTGGTAACAACCTACAGCGGCGTCGCCACTGACTGGTTAGAGCACGATACAGTGGATCGCTCTAAGCTTGGGCATGGCAGCAATGGGCTTCCAGATTCAGAATCGGGCTTGTATCGAAATGAGGCGGATGTACAACGTCTAACTTGTGGCGATGTCGCACTTCTCAAAGGAGAGAAATGGATCGGCAATGAAGGTGGTGGTCTGGTTCATCGTTCACCCTTCGTTGCACCAGGAGAGAACAGACTATTGCTCACGCTTGATTTTGGATGAGTCATGAGGCAGTAATCTTACTTGGCGACTACCATTAAGGGAGGAAAAACTGAACATCACAGGGAGGATGTCAATGGCTTGCTCAAATACCCATACTCACAGCAATCATGTTCACGGTCCTAATTGCGGACACACAGCGATCAAGCATGATGGGCACACAGATTATCTCGTCGATGGTTCGCTTCATCACCCTCATGGGGAGCATTGCGACAAACATGTTTTGAGTGTAAGCGACGCTAACCCGGAAGAATGCAATAGCGCACACTCGTGCGGCGAACATGTACATGGACCGGGCTGCGGTCATGAGGCTATCCAACATGGTGATCACATCGACTATATCGTCAATGGACGCTTGCATCATCAACACAACGGACATTGTGACGACCATGGACCTGTCGAGGTAGTTAATTAACCCAACTCTAACCAAACATCCCGAGTATAAAAGGAGCAGCAAACTGCTCCTTTTTCATAAGATTTTCTGCCAATATCCAACATCTAGCCAACGACCAAATTTGAAGCCAATTTGTTTGAAGTGCCCTACCTGCTCCATCCCCATTTTATGGTGGAATCTGGTGCTCTGATCGTTGGGAAGTGTAATGACGCTCATGACGTTCTTGATGCCATCGTCACGTAAGCGGTTAAACAATTGCTTGTAGAGCCTACTACCCACGCCTTTTATCGGACACCCAGGTGAGAGATAAACAGAGGATTCCGCCGTAAACCGATAAGCACTTCTCGCGTTCCATTGCTTGGCGTAACAGTAACCGACTACTTGTCCTTGGTGCTCATACACAAACCAAGCATCTGCGAGCCAATTAGCGCCTCAATACGCTCCGCCATTTGCTGCGCTGACACAATCTCTTCTTCAAACGTGCACGTTGAATTGACTATGTAGTGGTTATAAATCGTTGCGATAGCATCCGCATCCGCTGCGGTGACATTACGAATCAAAGGGCACTCCTTGTGACATTAGCCGCGGTGAAAGATGTGGTCATCATAGGTTTGACCACCAATTTGATAGGCGTCTTTATCAACCTTGGTCAGCACAAAGCCGCATTTCTCTAACACACGCTCTGAGCCTCTGTTTCCTTTTGTCACAATCGCGGAAAACTTGTTGAGATCGAGATCGCGCTCCGCCCATTTGATTAAGGCTTCTAACGACTCCGTGCCGATTCCACGGCCATGAAATTCAGGGAGTAACAAATAGCCAACTTCAGCACACCCCTCTGAGACTTTAAAGCCAGTCACTCCAACAGCCTCACCAGACTGCTTTAGTGAGATAACCAAACAGAGCCATTCTTCTGAACCTTTACTCCATGTGGGTAGGCGTTCATCAAATCGTGTTTGAATTTCTTCATCGCTAGGTTTATCGAAACAAAGCTCAATAACCTCGTGATCGGTCTGTAAGCGTTTAAACAAGTCAAAATCGGCTTGAGTGATCTGCGCCATAGAGAGGCGATCTGTTTGGATAGTGATACTTTTCATTTAGCTTGGGTACACCTTTTTAAAACGCTCTAGTACTAATTCACTTTCGGGTGAAAATGCCACACCGATTTCGTTAGAGTACCATTCGAAAAACTTAATATGTGCCTCTTTCCACCAAACGTAAGTCCGATCGCCCTCGCCTTCTGCATAAGCGAATTCTTCAGTCACTTGATTGAACGGGCATACTTCGACAGATGTTAATTGAATCACGCATACCGGATTCTGCTGCCAATCTAAAACAAGCGAATAGCTACCTACTTGAGGTAATGGTTCGTCTTCGACATCCCAACCCGCTTTCAATCCACATGACGCGGTCTTGATACCTTCGCTAATCAGTCTGGCGCACTCGTTGGCGTTGTATTCATCGGCGCAGTAATGCTCAGCAATGACGTTGTCGATATCGACGCTTTCAGGATTCGCCAGAGTATCGAGAAACTGTTGGAAAAACTCTCGTTGAATCGGCGTCACATTATAGCTCCTTGACCATGACAATCACTTCGCTGCCTTTGTTGTTAATTTGATGCAACTTTTTCCATCCAAGCTCTGCGTATAATCCGCCAGATAGATCTTCCGTTTGCAAATAAAGCGCTTTAATGCCGCGGGACTTTGCTTCTTCAATCACACTATTAACAACTGTTTTTGCGACGCCTTGACCTCTGTATTCGGAGTCAACATAAACACCGCCAAGCCACATCTCATAATCCACGTAACTCGGGATTTCATGCTTTCGAATATGCG
This sequence comes from Vibrio maritimus, assembly GCA_000755425.1. Taxonomy (GTDB): domain Bacteria; phylum Pseudomonadota; class Gammaproteobacteria; order Enterobacterales; family Vibrionaceae; genus Vibrio; species Vibrio maritimus_A. Next base: position 391,012 of record BBMT01000004.1, on the reverse strand, counting down.
CAGTGGCAACCAGCCGTTCGCCGTCGCAAATAACAACGTGCGCCGGGATAGAGCCATCTTTCAAAAAGCTCTCGAGCTTTTCGGAATAGCTTTCTAGAGTGTTGTTAGGATCGCGCTTGCCCCAAGCATCAAAATACCAATCGATGACTGTGGACTTATGCTGAGGCGCATCTGTCAAAAGTGCATAGCCTCTTTCTTTACTACTGAGGCCTTTAAAGTTAGACATAGGCTTCAATTCCCTTTTTCTGCATTAAGAACTCTGGCTGTTGAATCGATTTAAACCCAAACTTTTGGTAGAGAGAATGCGCGTCGACAGTGCCGAGCATGGTACGTCTCAAGCCTTGTAAATCAGGGTGCTGTTCAATGGTACTTAATATGAGTTTGGCAATACCTTGCCCTTGCTTGTCATCGACAACAAAGACATCACTCAGATAGGCGAACGTCGCTCGATCAGTGATAATGCGAGCGAAACCTACTTGGTTACCGTCACTGTCATAGGCGCCGAAACACAAAGAGTGCTCAATCGATTTTTCAACCACAGATAAAGGAACGCCTTTCGCCCAATAGCTGTTTGAGAGATAGCGGTGTATGAGTGTCATATCGAGGCGTTGTTTATCAGTAGATACCGAATACGGCATAGCGGCTTATCTCCTTCATCCTTGAACTTGTTATAGAGATAAACAATTTAGGCTTTAATATCAATAGTCTATTTATATCGAAACAAGCTATTTAAGGGAGTTTCGACGGATAGTCACAACCATCATACCGCCGAGTAATAAGGCGAAGAGGATGGGCATTCCCCACAAGAGCACGTTTTTACCGCTCAATGAGGGTTGATAAAGGACGTGCTCTCCATAGCGATCTACCATGTAATCTTTTACTTGCTGATTGCTTTTCCCTGATTTGACCAACTCAAACACTCGTAATCGGATATCCTTTGCGACTGGAGAGTTAGACTCGATCAGGTTTTGGTTTTGGCACATGGGACAACGAAGCGTTTTGGCGAGGTCGATAGCTTGCTTCTGCTGTTTGGGAGTATCAAACTCAAACAGGTCAACGGAGTGCACTTGTGTCGCAAATGCATGACTTGAGCATAACAAGAGTGCAAACAACAGCGTGATTGGTGAGAAAGCCAAACGCAATTTATCAATCACTCGCAGTCTCCCTTAATGACGATATCAATGACGCATTTTTTGAAGCTACCACATTCTTAGACGATCTCAGCAATACGGTACATGCAGAGATACATACCAATAGTGCACCGAACCAAATCCAACGCACAAACGCTTTGAATTGAATACGCACGGCGTAATCCGTCGTATCCACTTTGTCACCCAAAGAGATATAAATATCACCATGCCAAAGTGGTGTCATAGAAGGCTCTGTCATGGTCATAACTCGCACCGAATAGTGACGTTTTTCGGGCGTAGCGATTCTAGTAAATTGGTCGTTGTCTTTATCGGTGATATCAATAACGGCTTGCTCGGCGGTAAAGTTTCGACCTACGTATAAATGGGTATCAACGTAGGTAACGTGGTAATCACCAAAATCAACTTGGCTGTCAGGACCAAGTCTCTTGGTGATTTCGTAAGAATATTCAGCATTCATCGCACAGCCAAACGCCGCAATAGCAATACCAATGTGCGCAATACATGCAGAGAGCGATGTCAGCTTAGTCTTGGCGAAAACTGCAGCTATATGTGACATTAACACCCAAAGACTTGCCCAAACCGTAAAGAGCGCCCAGGTCGACCACTGTGCGCCGACTGGCTCATAGTGCATGGTGCAATAGAGCACGATAGCAAAGGCCACCATCAATGAAACAACCAACAATTTAACGGGCTGTCCAATACTCAGCTTCTGACTGGTATTCGACCAACTAAGAAACGGCACCGCTCCTATGACAAATAAGCTCACTATCGCGATGGGACCAAACAACAAGTTAAAGTAAGGAGCACCAACGGAGATATTCCCAAGCCCTGCGAGTTCGTAAACCATCGGATAAAAGGTACCAAACACAACGACGGCGGTAGCCAATACAAACAAATTGGCTGACATCAGAACTAGAAATGGTTTAGTCACCAAGCTTGTAATACTAAGCGACTTGATGGAGTCGGCTCTAGCAATTAAAGCGACAAACGCGAAAACAAACACTAAGGTTAAAATTGCCAGTAGACTGAAGCCTTTGGTAGGGTCTACCGCAAAAGCATGCACCGATGTCAGAACCCCAGAGCGTACAATGAAGGTGCCAAGAATACTCAAACAGAAAGTGATAAACGCGAGAGAGTAGGTCCAAAAAACAAGCTGTTTACTGCGAGCAACCATCATGGTATGCAGTAACGCAGTCGCGGTAAGCCATGGAAGCAACGAAGCATTTTCAACCGGATCCCAAAACCACCAGCCTCCCCAGCCTAACTCGTAGTAGGCCCACCAAGAGCCTACAGCGATGCCTGCTGTCAAAAACAGCCATGCGATTAAGGTGTAGATACGTGCACTTGGAATCCAATCAAAGTCGATATGTTTTGTGAGTAGCGAACCCAGCGCCATCGCGAGAACCGACGCAAACCCCACATATCCGATATAGAGCAAAGGCGGATGTATGATAAGACCAATGTCTTGAAGCATTGGGTTTAAGTCGCGACCTTGAAGTGGGATGACTGCATTCAATTCGAACGGGTTTGATGCCGCCAAGGTAAACCAAGCGAAGATAGCTACGATGCACTGCATGATCCAACTTGCGTGATTCTGCGCACTGATACGCTGCTTTGACCAAGCAATGACAACGCCCCAAAGTGACAATGTCACCACCCAAAACAGCATCGAGCCTTGGTGTCCGCCCCATGTTGCTGCGAGTTTGTAAACTAAATGGAGTTGGTGATTAGAGTTGTCTGAGATATATCGAATTGAAAAGTCGTCAACCGCAAACGCATAAGCCAATATCGCGATGGCGCTCAGTGCGAACATAAAGGAGATCGCGCTGAAAAAACGGTTTAGATTATTCGCGCTTACAACATTTTGCTGGTCTTTGATCGCAAGAAAGACTCCATGCAAAACGGCAAGCGAACTCGTCACTGCCACGGCAATTAATGTGAATAACCCTATGTACCCGAGCATAACACCTCATACGAGACGGCCTTCCATCCCAATAAATCAAACCTTTGAAAACACGCTTTCCTTAACGAAACATGCTTTCAAAGATCCCCCGCAAAACACGGGGGAACTAGACTGAAAACGTTCTAAACTACGGTCATCTGCCCCGCATACAACACAAACGTACGCAGCATCAGCACCCCAATCAAACTCAAGGTAGTCACCACAAGGATGAAGCCGTGATTCAACTTCACTTCTCCAGGGCTAAAGTAGTTGAGCGCCAATGGCAACAGCATCCCGATACCGATCACACCATACCAGAACCAGCTAGACCAAAAACCACCGCCGATAGCATTCCATGCTGCCACTTCGTTTTGACCACCGCTGAAGATAAGGCCGGTAAAGAAAGTCACAATCACAAATAGCTCAAACAACACAACAGGACGCTCAAAGCTGTGCACCCACTTCACGCTTGGACTATGTGAATCTTCTTTAAACACAAGAATACCGAACAGCAAACTCGCTGCTGCGCCCGAAGACAAGCTCGAGAACAAGAACAAGATTGGCAATACTGGGTTATTTAGCATCGGGTACGTTTTCAGTGCGGACAGTAAGAAGCCTGTATATGCCGCCAATACGATAGCCAGAAAACCTAAAAACAGCTCTAGTCCGTTTTCAATTTTTTCCAGCTTGAGCAAAATAGTCTCAACAAAATCGAACTTGCTCCCTAGCACATCCATGATTGGCTTTCTGAAAATCATACCAATCCAGACAAACAACACCACCATATAAACTTGGAATAAGATGACACCCATCGACATCACCGAGGATGGATTGTAATAAATCATGATTTTCCAGAATTCAAGCGGTTTGGTCAGATGGAATACCAAAATAAGTAAGCCAACAATGATGCCAAAAGGTGCTAACCAAGCCATCGCCTTCATAATGCCATTTTGCGCAGGGTCGCCTTCGATAACCTTACGCTTGAGGTAAATGGCAATTAGAGCTGAGCCTGCTGACATGCCTGCCAAGAAAAGATAGATCGCAATAATCCAGTCCCAGACAAGGGAGTCGAAATGAAAGGCTGTTTCCCACGTACTCATACTACACCTCCCCCTTGTGGAATGCGGCTTTGAACAGCTTAGGTTTGGTACCTAAATGCTCCTTATCGCGATAAATCACTTTAATACTCAGCATTTTGTTGATGTCACTATTGGGATCGTTCAAATCCCCAAACACCAATGCGTTAGTTGGACAGCTCTCTACACATGCCGGCAGCTTACCCTGAGCCAAGTTGGTATCGCGGCAGAAATTACATTTGTCTGCAGAGTGATTCTCAGGATGGAAAAAGCGTACTTGATAAGGACAAGCAGCTAGGCAGTAACCGCAGCCCACGCACTTTTCTTTGTGGACGTCGATGATGCCTGTCTTCTCATCTTTGTATGCAGCACCCGTTGGACACACGTAAACACAAGGAGGGTTCTCACAATGCTGACATGACTCACGAGTGAATCGGTACTCGACATCAGGGTATTCGCCTATCGGCTCTGAGCGGTGAATCTCCAGTCTGGATACCCCTTCAGGCACTTTGTTTACTTCACGACAAGCATCGGTACAAGCAGTACAGCCAATACAAGCATTTTCGTCGTGGAGCATGCCATAGCGCACCGCTTTCTCAGTTTCTTCGCTTGCCACGGAATTACGTGCAGTGACGACTGAAGTTGTTGCTACACCCGTCGTGAATATCACAGCGCCCGTGCCGGCAAGAAAATTTCGTCTTGAACAACTCATATTACTTGCCCTCCTCTTCACGTTTTTCGTTGAAGTCTTTGTGGCAATCGACACACATCTTAATTTTCGTTTTGTGGTCGTAAGACAGCACTTTGGCTTTCTCAGCATGAACTGAATGACAATTGGTACAGGTTAGATTCTTTGCATGAACGTCATGCGTCCAGCTATCTTTTTGCAGATATTGGGGTTGATGACAATCTGTACATCGACTGTTTGCTTTGAGAATGGCTTCTGGATCTAACCAAGTTTTATCTGTACCCGGTTGAGACTGTGCAGCATGATATTTAATCACCGTCGACGCACCATCACGATGGTCTGGACCGATATTACTATGACAGTCTGTACAGCTTGGCGCCGCGCCTCTGATCTCGACAACATTCTCTCCATGAGAGCCTGCCAGAGTTTGTTTCGAGTCTTTGTGACATTGTATACACTTGTAATCCTTGTCACGTATCAACTCCACCTTATGCCGTGTAGAGTCCCCTTCTTGCACGAGGGCTGCATCGTCGGCAAAGGCATTGAGTGAGTAACCACAGAGAGTAAATGCTAGGAGGGCCTGAAGCATTATCACCATGGTCAATTTAACATTGCCCATTGTATCCTTTCCTTAAACCCAATATTGCGAACCTAAACATTCACTTATCGGATTAATAACCAATGACTTTTCCTTTCAATCGACGAACTATTAAATATAAGTCCGAAACTTACTCAGAAATGAAATCAATTCTTATTTAGGATGAGCCACAACGCTTCACAATTAAATAATAGTACGACTCCCTGTGTTCCCCTAACCACTTACGTTCAATTAGTGAGCAATATCACTATTATTATTGTGTGAATTTTTACATAAGCTATTGTTTTTAATGGCAATGAAATATCCACCAGAACCAACACCACCTAACCCTTTAGGTTAGATGAATATAGATGTGAGCTTCATCACCTAGCTAAATTGATCTAAAACAGTAAATAGGTCGAGTTGTAATCAAATATTACTATCCATGAGTTAATATGAATACGTCTATAAATTAGACATCTCCAAATCTTGTTTAGGAAATTTGCCCCACAACGCATTTCAAAAATTAGAATATGGAGATACCATCGTGAACAAGCACTGGATTATAAGTTCCGTTGCTGCATTAGCTATATTAGGTGCCGCTAGTGTGCCCGCTTTTGCTGCCTCTGAAAAAGAGTTAATGGACCCGAGAAATCAGGCCTACGAACAAGACCATCCTGACCAATACCATTCTTGGAAACAAACGAGCGAGAGTGTCGAAATCGAAGACGCCCTAGCCCACGATCCTAACATGGTGATCTTATGGGCAGGCTACGGCTTTGCCAAAGATTACAACAAAGCTCGTGGACACTTCTATGCACTTGATGATGTGCGTCAAACACTCAGAACGGGTGGCCCAACCGACCCTAAATCAGGCCCAATGCCTATGGCATGTTGGAGCTGTAAAAGTCCAGATGTTGCGCGTGTTATCGATGAACGAGGCGAAGACGGATACTTTGAAGGAAAATGGGCACGCTTAGGCGCTGAAATATCAAACCCTATCGGCTGTGCAGATTGTCATGACACCCGCAGTGAAAAATTCAAGAACGGCGAACCTGAGCTCGCACTGACTCGTCCTTACGTTGAACGTGCCTTTGAAGCTATCGGTAAAAAGTTTGATGAGCAATCGCGTTTAGATAAACAAGCTTCGGTTTGTGCTCAGTGCCACGTTGAATATTACTTCACTGGCCCAACGAAAGCCGTGAAATTCCCTTGGGATATGGGCACCACCGTTGGAGAAATGGAACAATACTACGACGCACTCAACTTTAAAGACTGGCAGCACGCAGTCTCTAAAGCGCCTATGTTGAAAGCTCAGCACCCGGGCTATGAAACTTGGCGTGACGGCATCCATGGCAAAAACGGCGTTGTTTGTGTCGACTGTCATATGCCGAAAGTGACCAAAGAAGATGGTACTGTTTATACCGATCATAAAGTCGGTAACCCGTTTGACCGCTTCGAAGACACCTGTGCAAACTGCCATACTCAAAGCAAAGATCAGCTACAAGGCATCGTATCGACTCGCAAAGCACAAGTACTGAACATGAAACTCACCGCAGAGAAGCAAATCGTAGCCGCTCACTTTGAAGCTGGTGCCGCGTGGGATGCAGGTGCAACTGAGGAAGAAATGAAGCCAATCCTAACGGATATTCGTCATGCTCAGTGGCGCTGGGATTACGCAATCGCGTCTCACGGCGTTCATATGCATGCACCAGAAATGGCACTAGAAATTCTCGGTACATCCGTCGACAAAGCCGCTGATGCTCGAGCAAAACTGATTCGCTTACTTGCGAAAAAAGGCATCACCGACCCTGTCGAGATTCCAGATATTTCCACAAAAGAGAAAGCGCAAGCCGCTTTAGGAATGGATATGGATAAGATGAACGCAGAGAAAAAGCACTTCTTGGAAACTGTAGTACCTGAATGGGATAAAGAAGCAGCTGAGCGTGAGGCTAACTACTAAGTTTTCTTACTATTGAATATGTGATCTATTCGAGATTAACGTAAGCCCCGACCCAATGGTTGGGGCTTTTTGCTAGAATCGTAAGTAGCTGAAACTACATTGTGTTTCCATAATCATTAACGGCACACATACACAAAAGGGATCTCATGAAAAAACGTCTTCTGCTTGGTCTATGTTTAGCCTCTACTTTCTCATTTGCCGGCACCTACAATAGTGTTTCGGTCGGTACCACCAGCGAAGGTGGTTTTGGTGTGGGTCTGTATTACGATAGAAATCTTAGTTATGGTTTCTACGCTAATTTGGCTGGAGGGACAGGGCCGAATAATGATGACTTTGGCCTCAATGTCGGATTGGTTAAATCACTCAGCGATAACTTTGTCGGGTATGCTGGTATAGGCGTAGCGAACCGAAGTGAAGAGAAAATTACAGACGCGCCATTTAAAACCTATGAATCGGATTTAAGATTCAACGGTAATATAGGTTTGCTGTTTAAAACGGGCGTCACTGGCTTCACTGCAGATATTGGTTACAACACTGGTCTAGAAGCGGCTTACTTTGGCCTTGGTTATACCTATTAATTGTCATCAATAATTCGTTGTCACCAATAATTTTCACTCGAAAAATGCCCTGGTTTTCTTCGCAAATTTTTTGTTAAACCAAGCTCTGTTAGCGCAGAGCTTGTGTCTTTGACCATGGCTGGGTTTCCGCACATAAACACAAAACTGTTGGGAGCGTTGAGTTCAACCTTCACGTGCTTTTGTAACTTCCCCTCCAACAACAGCTGAGGTATTCGCCTGATAGACTGGTCTCATGGTCTTCTCTAGACACTACGGATACAAATTCAAATTGCTTTCCCAATCGCGCTTGCGCATCTTGAATAGTCTGCGTGTAAACAAGTTCTTCTGCGCGTCTCACCGCGTGAACCAAGACAATATTATCAAACCTATCGAGCAAACTACCATCATCTAACATGGATAAAAATGGCCCTACTGCAGTACCAGTGGACAGCATCCATAAATCACGCGCGTAATCCGGTATCTCTTCGAGTGTCATAAAGCCCGAAGGTTGTTTGCCTACATAAATTGGGTCTCCTGAAACAAGCTGATTAAGCTTCGGTGATAACTGACCGTCACTGTCTGCAATAATCAAAAATTCCAAATGTTGATACCCATAGTCATGTTCAGGATGATTGACCATCGAATAAGCTCGGCGCACCCACTCCCCGTTAGCATTGAGCAAACCGAGTTTAGTAAACTGCCCCGCCACGTACTCCTCAATCGGAGCGGTTACTTCAAGACTGAACAAGTTCTGAGTCCACTGCTTCTTTGCTAATACTCGGCCTTCTACTAATCCATTTGGAACGTCTGTCATGTCTCATCTCCGATAAGTAGTGCAATTTGACACTTTCAGCATAGAAGTAAATTCGGCAGGATATAAACTAAGATGTAGATATACCAAACATGAATTAAATAAAAAACTTAACGTACAAGAAAGGAATTCTGCTTTACCTCGGTCTTGGTATAGTGTGTGTTGTAAAAGGATTTTGAGAGTGCCCATGAAACCATGTTTTCCTGCTGTACCCTTTGAAGGTGTCAGTGAAAGTCCGGTTAAATACTGGCTTCACGAGTATCGAAATACGATATTCGAATTTACACAAGCTCAGCAAACGGCTCTGTCTAGGCTGCTCCCCTTATTGGTGTGCGGGGAACAAAGCTCACAATGGGTATTCTATAACGAATCACAACGTGATCTTCCACAAACACTCGCGTCAGCTCAGAGTGACTTTGAACGCATTGTCGCTGATGAGCAATACCATGAAGATGCACTCGAGTTTGTACAATCTCAATTAGAACAACCCTCTGATGTCGTAGCAATAAAACGCCGCAGTCAGCGTTTTTTGCTTCACTAGGCTCCAGAAACACGTTCGAAGAGCATTTTGCTCAAATCGCGTGTCTTGACGCTTTGGTTTGTAAAATCATGTTGAGTCTAGAGAAAGGGCGACTTGACTCACACCATCCGTTTGTTCTGCTGTGCCGCTCTATCAAACAAGACGAAGCACGTCATGTCACTGCAGCAAAAAGCATGCTCTTGCTCTAGGATACGACCGCGCAAAATGGCGAGCACTCAACACACTGATTTCACAAAAGCTATTTAAACTACTCAGTACTGAGCGAGAAGCGTTTGAAACGCTTGGTATCACACTTGAGCACATCTTTGAAGCTAGGGAGAGCTAATATGAGTGCAACCTTTCTGCCCGGTAGCGTATCACTGCTCGCTGCACACCATTTATTCCCAGAACAACATTTAGACAATGCTCAACTGTTAGATGCATTGGAACGATTAGCAGGAAAACGCTACGCAAAAATCGCGTCTCGAATCGCGCCATTTTTAGGTATTGAAGGACGCCATTTCTCACGCAGCATTTATTCACATACCAGTGCACCGACACCAAGCAACTCTGATCTTGTGGTTAGTGTTGTTACACAACTGCTTGAGCAATCGAACACCGCTTTAGACTCCATCGATTATCTAATCGGTCACACTACGACACCTGACACTCAACTTCCCCCTAGCATTGCATGGGTGGCAGAAAAGCTTCGCTATCACGGCCCTTTCATGGAATTAAGGCAAGCCTGTACTGGGTTTTCAAGTGGACTACAAATCGCCATCCCTCGAATGGCCATGTTAAACAAGCCAGTGATGATTGTCGGCAGTGAAACAGGTTCTGTGTATTTTGATTACCACCCAGATTTTCTCGACCAATCTCAGCTGGTCAACTACATGCAAATGGGTGATGGTGCCGGTGGGGTCATTATCGCTCCAGAAGACGTACCGGGATTAGGCAAAATTTCAGACTGTTTTACCGGCCAAATTGGGGTTGAGCAATCACCCGGTTTGTCACTGGATGGTGGCTCAATGTCCGTATATACCCAAGACGGCAAAGCACGTTTTCACCACGATGCCAGCAACGTAAGAAAAAGCGGAGAGGCATTGTTTCAAGCCAGTATTCTGGCATTGAGAAGTCGTGGCTATGAGCTCAACGACTTTGACTACATCATCCCCCATCAAGCAAGCGGCCATATAGATACTATGCTGGCAGAAGCGCTAGACATTGATCCCGCTAAGATCATCAACGACGCCAAACATTGGGGCAATTTAGGCTCTGCTGCTATTTGGTGTAGCTTCTCTAGATTGGTCAACAGCGGACAGCTTACAAAGGGTAGTAAAGTGGTGATACTCGGCGCTGAAGCGACGAAATATATGTATGGCGGGTTTGTCTACATACACGGTTAAAGCATACTGCTCTCATCGATAACAGTTAATACCCGAAGCCGCTAATGCCTGTAGCGGCTATCAACTATTGCATGCCTTTCGCTTGGTTGATCTTTTCAATGAGCGCTACCCTATCTAGCCCAACACGATTCGAATCTAGAATCTGTGTCCAAACACGAATCGCCTCTTCATAATTCGCTTTTAAGAAATGGTCCGAGGCGATAAGTTGTAGTGCAGTGTCATTGTCGCTATCAAGCTCTAACGCCTTATCTAGGTAACGCTGAATATCGGGTGTTATCGTTTGGGATGATTGATAGTACAGCGCGGTAGCCAAAGCAGCATAATGTCCAGCATAAGGCATGCTCGACAAGCGGATCGAGTAATTAAAACATGTGGCTGCGGAGTCAAACTCCAGACTCTGCATATAAAGCTGGCCTAGCTTAAACCAAGACTCAGAGTCGTTTGGGGACTCTGTCAGTAAGTTTTGAAGATCAAGCATGGTACTTTGATGATCCGAACTAACCAAAGGTGATGCCGTATCTGGAATCGGCATCCGCCATTGACTCCAAACCAAAAATGACAAACCAATGATCGCAATGCTAGAAAGGCTGGAATACATTATCCTGCGTTTATAACTTGTGATTTTGGTCAAACATAAATAAGCAACAATGAAAACAACGACGCTACTCAACAACACAAAACTCAGCATATGAGGCAATGTCCAGTAAGGTTTAAACTGAGCTTATTGTATCGCTTAACATAGAGTTTCGCTGTGAGATAGAGCGCTGTTCTTCCTTCACTAGCGCATGACCAACTCCAACAAGGATTAATTGTTCGAAGGGAACGTTTCGAAGATAGGTATATTTGACGGTAATACCGCCCATTTGGGTGCCGAAGCGGTAAAAATTGCCATTTTAGGTTCGAGATGTTCAGCAGTATCAAAGGATGGTCCATTGATTGTATATAGCTTACCTGCCGTGATGTCAGCGCAAACCGTTACCCCACAATCTGGACAATAATGGTTATGTACGTCAGAACCTGTACTTCCTTTACGTGTATAGGTTTTGGTTTCTGCCGCCGTAAACTTGAAATTGTCATAAGAGTACCAAACACCGAACCACTTATCTCCGCCAGTTCGTTGTTGGCAGTCTGAACAGTAGCAAAACATCTGATTCATTGGTTCACCCTTTACTTCATAACGTACCTTGCCACATTGGCAACCACCTGTTAGCACCATATTGTCTCGCTCGGATTAAGTTGAAGTATGGATTCAGAATAGCACCGGTATCAGGGGTTCGCTACAGACTTACTCTATAGCTGTAGCGAGCGATAAAACACAATCCCGAAGCTAGAACACTCTGCGTTTTAGTCCAGCGCGCTCCAGAACGCGTGTCGAGATCTCTTCAACGGAGAGAGAGGTGGTATTAATGTATGGAATAGCCTCTCGTCTAAATAGCGCCTCAACACTAGCCAGCTCTTGAAGACACTGCTCTGTGCTCGCGTACTCACTTCCTGCTAAACGGTTTTCACGAATCTCCGTGAGGCGCTCTGGGTTGATAGTAAGTCCAAACAACTTATGACGATGGATTTCAAACTCAGGCATCAGGCGCAAGCGTTTAATATCATCATCGATAAATGGATAGTTCACGACTCGCAAACCGAACTGCATTGCGAGATATAGGCTGGTTGGCGTTTTACCACTGCGAGACACGCCCAGTAAAATTAGGTCGGCTTCCTCAAGGTTTTTAAGCGAGACGCCATCATCATGCGCAAGGGTATATTCAACCGCCGCGATACGATCAAAGTACTTCGCAGAATCTTTGCCAACACTGTGTGAGCGCTGAAGTTTTGGCTTAGGCTCCAATTGTAAATCCGTTTTAACCTGAGCCACCAAACTTTCTAACACATCGTAACAAAACGCTTGTGACTCTAGTAATCCTGCTCGAATTTCAGGCACAACAATGGAGAAAAACACCAAAGGTTTCACGCCATTACGTTCATAGGATTGATTAATTTCTCTAATGAGTTCATCAAGCTTATGAGCGCTCTCTACGAAGGGAAATGTCTTTTCTTTGGCTTTGAATGGAAACTGACCGAGCACCACGTGCCCCAATGTCTCACAAGTAATCGCTGTACCGTCAGAAACGTAGAATACGTCACGACTTTGACCTAAAATTTTCATTTTCTATTTAATTTTTCAAATTAATTTAAGTAGGATGCTTTACATAATATCGATAACAAACCCTAGCATTCAATCACGTTCCCCCACAGTTTGTAAAAATAGTTAAATATTTTTTCACTGAATACGTAATCGTTTGCTATATCCTACAGCTGCAATGTTTCTGGAGAAAGACATGCAAAACAACACCCTTTGGTTCAATGGTCTGTCAATGGACGATGTCGATAAGGTCGGCGGCAAAAATGCTTCGCTTGGCGAGATGGTATCTAATCTTGCTAATGCGGGTGTTTCAGTGCCAAACGGCTTTGCGACAACATCCTATGCCTTCAACCAGTTCCTCGATTTCGAAGGATTGGATGAGCGCATTCACGGGCTATTAGACGAACTTGATGTTGATGATGTTGACGCACTGCGTAAGACAGGCGCGACCATCCGTCAATGGGTATTAGAAGCCCCCTTCCCTGCTGATTTAGAGCAGGATATTCGAACTAACTATCAAGAACTCATCGAAGGCAATGAAGAGCTTTCTGTGGCAGTGCGTTCCTCCGCAACTGCCGAAGATCTTCCTGATGCCTCCTTTGCGGGTCAACAAGAAACCTTTTTGAACGTAAAAGGCATCGATGCGGTTCTAGAAGCCACTAAGCATGTCTACGCGTCTCTGTTTAACGACAGAGCGATTTCCTATCGTGTACACCAAGGGTTTGACCATCGCGGTATCTCGTTATCTGCGGGCATCCAACGTATGGTTCGATCAGACAAAGCATCTTCAGGCGTTATGTTTACTCTGGACACTGAATCTGGCTTCGACCAAGTGGTATTTATCACTTCGGCTTGGGGTCTAGGTGAGATGGTAGTGCAAGGCGCGGTGAACCCAGACGAGTTCTATGTTCACAAGCCACTACTAGAGCAAGGTCAAGCGCCTATCGTTAAGAAGACGTTTGGTTCTAAGCAAATCAAGATGGTTTACTCTGACAACCAAGAGATTGGCAAACAGGTCGATATAATCGATACGTCTGATGAGGAGCGCAACCAGTTCTCTTTAAACGATGAAGAGATCAAAGAGCTTGCGAAACAGGCGATGATCATTGAGAAGCACTATCAACGTCCAATGGACATTGAATGGGCAAAAGATGGCATCGACGGCAAGCTGTACATTGTTCAGGCTCGTCCTGAAACCGTGTGCTCTCAAAGCGAACAAAACGTCATTGAACGTTTCCAACTAAACAATAAAGCAGATGTGTTAATTGAAGGCCGTGCTATCGGTCAACGTATTGGCACTGGTAAAGTTCGTCTTGTTGATTCATTGGATCAAATGTCGCTAGTTCAAGAAGGTGACGTACTGGTTACTGATATGACTGACCCAGATTGGGAGCCAGTGATGAAGAAAGCAGCGGCGATTGTGACTAACCGTGGCGGCCGTACTTGTCACGCAGCGATCATCGCTCGTGAACTTGGCATTCCAGCTATCGTAGGTTGTGGCAACGCTACCGACAGCTTGGAAGATGGCGCTGTTGTCACTGTGTCGTGTTCTGAAGGTGAAACGGGCTATGTTTATCAAGGTGAACTGGACTTCGAAATCCGCCGCTCTGCTGTCGATGAGCTACCACTGCTGCCAACGAAAGTGATGATGAACGTGGGCAACCCAGATCGTGCATTCGACTTCGCTCAAATTCCTAACGAAGGTGTGGGTCTTGCTCGTCTTGAGTTCATCATCAACAAGATGATTGGTATTCACCCGAAAGCGCTACTGAACTTTGACCAGCAGTCTCCTGAGCTGCAAGCCGAGATCACTCAGCGTATTCGCGGCTATAAAGATCCAATCGACTTCTATGTAAGCAAGCTGACTGAAGGCATTTCAACGATCGCGGCAGCGTTCTGGCCTAAGCGTGTGATTGTTCGTATGTCGGACTTTAAGTCAAACGAGTACAGCAACCTAGTAGGCGGTAAAGAGTTTGAACCACACGAGGAAAACCCAATGCTTGGTTTCCGTGGTGCTTCTCGTTACATCTCTCCGGTGTTTGAAGACTGTTTTGAACTTGAAACGCAAGCGATCAAGCGAGTTCGTGATGAGATGGGTCTGAAAAACGTTGAAATCATGATCCCATTCGTTCGTACACCAAGCGAGGCGGCACAAGTTATCGACCTGCTTGCCAAGTTCGACCTTCGTCGTGGTGAGCAAGGCCTTAAGGTCATCATGATGTGTGAACTGCCATCAAACGCCGTTCTCGCTGAAGAGTTCTTGAAGTACTTCGATGGATTCTCGATTGGCTCAAACGACATGACTCAGCTAACGCTTGGTCTTGACCGTGACTCTGGCGACGTGGCGCATCTATTTGATGAGCGTAACCCTGCAGTGAAAGCAATGCTCAAAATGGCGATTGACGCAGCAACCAAAGCAGGCAAATACGTTGGTATTTGTGGCCAAGGTCCATCGGATCACGATGATCTAGCTGAATGGCTGATGGAGCAAGGTATTAGCTCGGTATCACTTAACCCAGATACAGTTATCGATACATGGCTGAAGCTTGGCAACGTCGCTAAGTAACGACTGGATATCTTCACCTTTATAAGGAAAATGCCAGAGCACTCGCTCTGGCATTTTTATATTCACTTATTGGGATGACATCCGGTGTCGACTTTTATTAACCTTTATGGGTAATAAGCCAAGCTTCTTCGGCAAAACGAGTTAACCCTTGCTGGATTCGGCGGTGATTGCTGTCTGCTTCATCACGCTCTAACAGGGTCACATCAAAGTCCTCACCAAAATGTTTCTTCACTTCTGTACTCGGGACGCTGTATGGTGGCCCTATCATTTCGCTTTGAATGTAGTCCAGTGTGATCAGAAGAATGCGGCCGCCCGGTTTCAGCGTTTGTTTTAGCTTTTCAATGTAAAGTGCTCTCACCTCTTCAGGCATTGCAATCATCGCTGCGCGATCGTAAATCAACTCTACTGGCTGAATTGGAGCGGTAAAGTAGTCACCGACATAAATGTTCAGCTCATCAAACTGATATAACTCAAACTGACCATTGATTGGGGTGACCATCGGTGTGTAAAAATGCTCTGAGAAAAATGAACGCACCGCAATTTGACTTAGCTCGACACCTTGCACGTCATCGTGACGCTGCGCTAACCAAACTAAATCCTCTGACTTGCCACAAAGTGGCACAAAGACCTTCTCGTCACGGCATGGGGATACTCGCTGCCAATACTTAATAAGCAACGGGTTCACATCTTCCAAGTGAAAACCTATTTTGTTTGCAGCCCACTTGTCGTGCCAAAGTTCAAAATCGTTCATTTATCGTTCATATTCGCTGTGGATAATCATTAACGTAGAGTTACAGAGTGCAGACAAAATGTCACACCCAATCGCGTAGATTTTATTACGCGATAGGCATCACAGTTTACAAACTCTGTTACACAGTTTGTGTTGGGTTTTCCATAAGGAACCCCATATCATGATTAGCAATACTCCTGCGCGTTAACGCCTTTTTTGTACCCGTTTTTATAACGTAACTAGGAGAGAGAATGAGCACGTTTCTTCGTACTGCAGCACTAATGCTATTGGTACTCAGCCGCGCACCTGCATTTGCGGCCACGCTTAATCAATCCGATTCCACCCCAACAAAAGGAAAGCAAGAGCAAAACGAAGTTTGTCCATCTGTATTCAAACACAGTCTTAGTGGCTTGTACGGCATTGATGCTGTTCAAGGCGCTGCCTTCCAACCCCATAACGATTTTGACATCTTGTACAGCAAAGCCCATCAGGCTCAACATGAGCTAGAAGCGCTTTGTAAAACCACCGCCCTACTGACTGACACCGATGCGTACTTTGCTGGCGTAAAATCTTCTGAGCGAGCGAAAGTGAAGATTGACACCGAACTCAACGGCCAGGTTAACCAAATCACAGACCTAGCTCGTGGCACCATCGTCGCCAAGGACGTAGAAAGCCTTGTAGGCGCTTATGAGGCGTTAAGCCGTGAAGCTCAGGTAGTTAGGGTTAAAAACCGCTTTAAAAGCCCAGCAGCGTCTGGATATCGTGACCTCAACATCCTGGTAAAGTTACCGAAGACAGGAATCATCGCTGAAGTACAACTTCACCTTAAAGACATCGCTGATGTGAAAAGTGGACCTGAGCACGATTTGTATGAAATCGTTCAAGGAATTGAGCGTAGAGCAGCCGCTGAAAACCGCGCACTTAATGAATTTGAGACTGCACAAATCGCCAGCCTAAGACGTCAGTCAATGGAGCTGTATCAAAACGCTTGGCAGCCTTACATTACCACCAACATTCGAGCGGCGTAGTCCGCTCTTGATTGAACGCATTTAGAGCAATGGCTTAGCGTTCGATATCCCCTAAAAGCCATGACCCTAAACCACAAAAAGACCACACTAGGTGGTCTTTTTGTTTAACAGTAGGACATTAATCTACTTTGATATTTTCGACTCGAGCCTTCAGTTTCTGACCCGGACGGAATGTCACTACGCGTCGAGCGGAAATGGGAATGTCTTCACCAGTTTTGGGATTTCGACCCGGACGTTCATTTTTGTCACGCAAATCAAAATTACCAAAACCCGACAGTTTTACCTGTTCGCCACTTTCAAGTGATTTTCTAATTTCTTCGAAAAACACTTCTACCGTTTCCTTGGCATCCCTTTTACTGAATCCGAGTTTCTCAAATAGGTTCTCAGCCAGATCGGCTTTTGTGAGCGCCATAAAACTCCCCTCAAAGCTAATTCATACCTTGTTATCGCAGTGATAACGCTTAAGATTTCGTTCGACCAATCAACAACATAACAGGCCAACTTTGAAAAGTGTAAGCCAACCTTTCTGATTTTCGCCAACTTTTTTTATTTCAGAACTATGTCAGAATTTTGCTTTAACTTTTAACAACTTATCGGATTTACCCCACAATTTAGATAGATGGTTTACCCAAATGCAATTGCGTAGAATTTTATTCCAAAAAAACAGCCAGAAACAGATTTTAGTATAGATATAAACAAAATTAAAAATAGTGACCTTGATACAGATGACTTGTAATTTATTGTGTAAAAACAGCAAGTTGCAATATAAGTTCGATATGAAACTGGTTTTCTCTTCCTTAAAATATCGAGGCATAAAAAAGCGAGTTACTTTTCAGTAACTCGCTTTTTCAGGCAATTCGCGTTGAAACGCTAACCGCGACTAGTCACGCAGTGATGCACCAAATTTCTCAGAAATATGAGCAACGATTGCGTCTACTGCACCCGCGATGTCAGCGTCTTCAAGCGTGCGCTCCAAAGACTGTAGAGTCAGAGCGATTGCTAAGCTCTTCTTACCTTCTTCAACACCTTTACCAACGTAAACGTCGAATAGTTTCGCATCTTTTAGGAACTCGCCACCTTGCTCTAGACAAGCAGCAACGATGTCACCAGAAGCTACCGCTTCATCAACAACAACAGCGATGTCACGACGGTTTGCAGGGAACTTAGAAAGTCCAGCTGCTTCTGGAATCACTTTCGTGTTGATCGCAGACCATTCAACTTCAAACACGATAGTACGACCGTTTAGACCGAACTTACGCTCAAGCTCTGGGTGAATAGTACCAATGACACCAACTTCTTTGCCATCTACAACGATTGCTGCAGATTGACCTGGGTGAAGTGCTGGGTGTTTGGCCGCAGCAAATGAGTAAGCTTTCTCGTTTGCAGACAGCTCTAGAATCGCTTCTAGGTCGCCTTTAAGGTCAAAGAAGTCTACTGTGTTGGTTTCAATGTCCCAATGCTCTTCGCTGCGAGTACCCGCAATCACACCTGCAAGCATAGGCTCTTGGCGCATGCCGTTTTCAGCGCTTTCGCAAGGGATGAAACGCAGACCGTATTCGAATAGACGAACACGTGGTTGCTGACGCTTCTGGTTGTGAACAACCGTATTTAGAAGACCTTGGATAAGACCCAAGCGCATTGCTGACATTTCCGCAGAGATTGGGAATGGCAGAATCAGTGGCTCAACGTCTGGCACAACAAGCTTTTGCTGCTCTGGCTCAACGAAGCTGTAAGTAATCGCCTCATGGTAACCACGGTCAACAAGTAGGTCACGTACACGTTTCAGCGGAAGATTCGCTTCAACGTGGTTGTGCATCTTAAGTGTTGCAGCAGGGTGTTGATTTGGAATGTTGTCGTAACCGTAGATACGACCGACTTCTTCAATCAGGTCTTGTTCGATTGCAATGTCAAAACGCCATGTTGGCGCAACGCCCGTCCAACCTGTATCAGTTGTCGTTACTGTTAGACCTAGACGCTCTAGGATCTCAACAACTTCAGAGTCAGCGATGTGGTGACCAAGAAGTGAATCTAGCTTGGTGCGGCGCAGTTCAACCGTGTTCGGCTTAGGCAGGTCTGCGTCAGACTCAACAGAAACCACAGGTGCCACTTCACCGCCACAGATCTCAACTAGAAGCTCTGTTGCACGCTCCATTGCGCTTGCTTGTAGTGCATAGTCAACACCACGCTCAAAACGCATTGAAGAATCCGTGTGTAGACCGTAGCTACGTGCACGGCCACGAATGTGGTCTGGCGCGAAGAACGCACACTCTAGAAGCACGTCTTTAGTCTCAGTTGTTACGCCAGACTCTTCACCACCAAAGATACCCGCGATAGCAAGAGCTTTGTTGTGGTCAGCAACAACAAGTGTGTCTGCGTTTAGTTCAGCTTCAGTGCCGTCTAGAAGAGTCAGTTTCTCACCCTGCTCTGCCATACGAACAACGATACCACCTTCAATCTTAGCAAGATCGAAAGCGTGCATTGGCTGACCTTGCTCTAGAAGCACATAGTTAGTGATATCTACAACAGGGTCGATTGAGCGAATACCACAACGACGCAGTTTCTCTTGCATCCATAGTGGTGTTTCAGCTTGAACGTTCACGTTCTTAACGATACGACCTAGGTAACGAGGACACGCCTCAGTCGCCTTAACTTCGATAGAAGCCACGTCAGCAATAGACGCTTCAACAGGGTTAACCGCTGGTGCTGTTACGTCAGCACGGTTTAGAACGCCAACTTCACGAGCAAGACCACGGATGCTGAAACAGTCAGCGCGGTTTGCTGTTAGGTCAACGTCAACAGTCACGTCATCAAGACCTAGGAAGTCACGGAAATCAGTACCGATTACTGCGTCTTCAGCCAGTTCCATGATGCCGTCAGATTCAACATCGATACCTAGCTCAGTAAACGAGCACAGCATACCGTGTGAAGGTTGACCACGTAGTTTTGCTTTCTTGATTTTGAAATCGCCTGGAAGAACAGCGCCAACTGTTGCTACTGCTACTTTCAGACCTTCACGACAGTTAGGAGCGCCACAAACGATGTCTAGCAGTTCTTCTGCGCCAACATCGACTTTAGTTACGCGTAGTTTGTCCGCGTCTGGGTGCTGACCGCACTCAACCACTTTACCTACTTTAACGCCAGTGAAAGAGCCCGCTACAGGCAGTACGTCGTCTACCTCTAGGCCAGCCATTGTAATTTGGTGCGTAAGCTCGTCAGTAGAAACTGAAGGGTTTACCCACTCACGAAGCCATGATTCGCTGAATTTCATTGTGATGAACCCTCTGGATTACTTGAACTGTTTTAGGAAACGTAGGTCGTTCTCGAAGAACGAACGTAGGTCATTTACGCCGTAACGAAGCATAGCTAGACGCTCGATACCGATACCGAATGCAAAACCAGAGTATTTTTCAGGTCGATGCCTACGCTGCGAAGTACATTTGGGTGCACCATGCCACAGCCTAAGATTTCTAGCCATTTGCCATCTTTGCGCTTAACGTCCACTTCCATTGAAGGTTCAGTGAATGGGAAGTATGACGGACGGTAACGAACTTCAAGATCTTCTTCGAAGAAGTTAGTTAGGAAATCGTGCAGGATACCTTTCAGCTGTGCGAAGTTAACATTCTCGTCAACCAGCATGCCTTCCACTTGGTGGAACATTGGCGTGTGTGTTTGGTCGTAGTCGTTACGGTAAACACGGCCCGGTGCGATGAAGCGGAATGGTGGTTTGCCATTTTCCATCGTACGGATCTGAACACCAGACGTGTGTGTACGTAGCATCAGATCAGGATTGAAGAAGAAGGTATCGTGGTCAGTACGAGCTGGGTGATCTTCTGCAATGTTTAGTGCATCAAAGTTGTGGAATGCATCTTCAATTTCAGGACCAGACTCAGTGCTAAAGCCTAACTCACCAAAGAACTTTTCAATACGCTCAACAGTACGAGTAACTGGGTGAAGACCACCGTTCTCGATACGACGGCCTGGTAGGGTTACGTCGATAGTTTCTGCCGCTAGCTTCGCTTCAAGCTCTGCACGTTGTAGTGCATCTTTGCGTGCTGCGATAGCTTGCTGAACCACGCCTTTTGCTTTGTTGATCTCTTGACCAGCACTGCGGCGCTCTTCTGGTGGTAGTTTACCTAGGCTTTGAAGTTGAGCTGTTAGCTCACCTTTCTTACCTAGATACTGAACACGCACTTCGTCAAGTGCGACTAGCGAGTCTGCAGCGTCAATCGCTGTGCCCGCGTTAGCATGATCTCTTCTAGATGTTGCATCGTTTCCTCGTCTACCGTCCGGTAGTATCCATAAGGGTGTTTTTTGATAGCTGTACATACTAATAAAACCCGCCGCCAATGCCAAATTGATTTGTAAATTGAACGGGTTATTGGGCAAAAAAACACGTTTTTTGCCCTTTTGATGAAAAACTAGCAGGAAACGATGACTAATCGCGGTTTTCTAGAGGCGATTATTTGGCTTGCGCTCGGATGAAGATGAAGTTTGGGCGACGAGATAGTCGTTCAAAAGTCTCAGGAGCCACCGTTTGCATCTCCGGTGCGGGCTTACCTTCAGAAAACTTGTCTAAAATAAAACCGGCTACAGATAAGCTATCAAATAAGTTCGTCAATGAACGTCGAAAGAACGAAACCTCCACTGGCTCACCGACGGTATCCCAGTGCTCAGTAATACGTTCGACATCAAAGTAGTTGTTGAAAGCATCGTCTTCAAAGTCGATGATCGGATGATGGGTAGAAAAAACAAAGGTTCCCCCGGTTTTCAGAACACGCTGCACTTCTGAAAACAAAGGCACCAAATTTTCTAAGTAGTGAATCATCAGTGGGCAAACGACAACGTCATACTGATCACTGACTTCATTCGGTAAGCCTTCTGTTAAATCTTGCGAATAGCATGTGACAGCGTCACCTAGCGACGTTGGGTCAACGCTACCATTTCCTCTGATAAATCAATCGCCGTGACAGCTGCACCTTGTTTAGCGAAGAGCTCCGCGTAGACGCCAGGACCACAGCCCAAGTCAAGGACCCGCTTGTTATTCACATCACCGACGAGCGCGAGCGTAGATGGGCGTTCATAGAGTGCATTATATGCATTGTTTTCAATCGCTTCGGCATATTTGTCCGCATGCTTGGTGTACATCTCACCCATCAGAGCCTCCAACTTTCATATTTATCAACTGTGGCAATCGCGGGCAATCTACCTTTCACATTTATACTCGTCAATGGCTGACAGCGCGATATTACTTAATCTTAACCACGCCAAACTAAACGAAGCATATCCTTATGCTGAATACCCTGCTCAAATATCGGCTCGTCATAGTTATCAAGAAAGAAGTTTTTTACGACACTGTCGACTCGAAAACCATGTTTTTGGTAGAAGGATAATTGATAACCAAAGGTGCCGGTTCCAAGTTCAACCTTTCGAATTCCGCTTTCGGCGAGCATTTTCAATGCTTCATCCAACAACACCCCACCAAAACCTTTACCTTGGTGTTCATCATAAACAGCAATGTTATATAGCTCAGCTCTAAGGCCTTCATTGTCAATTTCTACCAATAATGCCCCAACTATCTTACCTTGTAACAAAGCCGCGTATGCTTGGCATCGCTGACGATAAACATTGATTGCAGCCTCTTCAGGGTCGGCAATTAGCAACAGGTCGAGCGGTAACTCATCATGTGTTAGTGATTTAACTTCAAACATTGAGTCCATCATCATCCAATCTCTTTTTCCATCAAAAAGTTTTTCAAACCTACGCCACGAACATTTGCTTCATTTTCTCTAACGATATTGAACCCAAAATGATGATAAAACGGCTTGGCCGTGATACTTACATATGAATAAAGCTTGGGTAAGGACATCTCAATTGCCTTTTCGTGGATAACGTTCATTAAAGCACGGCCAACACCTTGCCCTTGGAATTGATGATGACAATAGAAATGATCAATAAGACCATCCGGCTGCAAATCGCTATAACCAAGAATACGTTCACCGTCAGTAGCGACAAACGGCTTCTTTAAATCGATATAGCGCTCGAATACCTCTGTTTCCATGTCCAGAGGAGCCCAGCATTCTAACTGCATCTTATTGTAATCTTTGCAATTTACAGTGCGAATTGTTTGTTGGTAGAGATTCATCAGCCACTTAGCATCATGGGTTGTTGCTGGTCGGATAGTAATTTTGCTCAAAACAACTCCTTATCATCTAAACTGTTAGAAAGCATTCAGCCGTTGATAGGTGAAACCATCACCTTGGTCACTAGATGGTAACCAATTGAAAAATAGCTTGTTGTATACTAAATATTAAGACTCATAGAAAACGTCAAGCGGAAGCTATTATGCCCGAAAATAACAAAAAAAGTTCTTGTGCTTTACGCTCATCCTTCACAGCGTAGATCTGAAGTCAACGCTCCCATGTTTCGAGACGCCACATCCGTCAAGGGCGTGACTGCGGTGGATCTCTATTACGAGTACCCCACGTACAACATCAACATCGATAAAGAGCAACAGCGACTCATTGATCATGATGTCATCATCTTCCAGTTCCCTCTCTATTGGTATTCAACACCCTCGATTCTAAAGGAGTGGCAAGACCTAGTCTTAGAGTATGGGTTTGCTTATGGCCAAGACGGTAATGCCTTGCATGGAAAGACTTTTTTTTGCGCTATCTCTGCTGGCGGTAAAGCGGAAGCCTATCAAACTGATGGTTACAACCATTTCACAATCAGAGAGTTACTACAGCCGCTAGAACAGACTGCAACGTTGACAGGTATGACCTACCTTCCTCCATTTTGCTTGTTTGGCTCTCGTACGGCGCAAGAAGAGCGACGCATACCAGAGCATCGAGAACGTTGGCGTGAGTTACTTACCTTGCTCGTCGAAGATAAATTCGATACCCAGCACGCCATGCCAATGGAAAAACTCAATCACTATTGGCCTCAAGAGCAATCTGTTGAATCTGATGAGGGAACATCATGACCGAGTATTTTTTACAAGCATTCGTCTATTTGATCGCCGCCGTCATTGCAGTACCTATTGCTAAACGACTTGGTCTAGGCTCTGTTCTCGGCTACTTGATTGCAGGCGTTGTTATAGGACCAATCATCGGACTGGTTGGTGAAGAAACAACGGCTATTCAACACTTTGCCGAATTTGGTGTCGTGATGATGCTATTTTTGGTTGGCCTTGAGCTGGAACCAAAATGCTTTGGGGGATGCGACACAAACTTATTGGCCTAGGTGGTATTCAGGTAGGTGGCACAGCCGCTGCTGTTATGGCTATTGCATTAGCACTTGGACAAACATGGAGTATTTCTTTAACCATTGGTCTTATTTTCGCACTCTCCTCTACCGCTATCGTTCTGCAAACCTTTCATGAAAAGGGGTTGGCGAAAACTGAAGGTGGCCAAAGCGCATTTTCTGTGTTGCTGTTTCAAGACATTGCCGTCATTCCAATGCTTGCCTTCATACCGCTTTTAGCGATTCCGGAGTTGGTTGAGCAAGCACAAAATGCAGTTGATCAAGCCGCAGAACATCATGAGCAACTGAGTTTGGTCGCAGGCTTACCTGGCTGGGCCTATGGACTAGTGATTACGGCATCTATCGCCGTGGTTGTGATTGGCGGGCATTTTTTAAGCCGTCCCCTATTCCGTTTTGTTGCTTCCTCAGGCCTTAGAGAGATCTTTACCGCTACAGCGCTAATGTTAGTGATTGGAATTGCAGCACTAATGAGCTTAGTTGGCCTATCTCCTGCTCTGGGTACGTTCCTTGCGGGTGTTGTTCTCGCTAACAGTGAATTCAGGCACGAGCTTGAGTCTAATATCGACCCATTTAAAGGCTTATTGTTAGGGCTTTTCTTCATCACTGTAGGTGCAGGCATCAATTTTGAAATCTTGTTTAACGACTTCTTTGTAATCATTGGTTTAACTCTCGGTGTCATGCTATTGAAGGCAGCGGTCCTCTACATCTTGGCCATGATTTTTAAAATACAAAACAGTGCTCGCTGGTTGTTTACGTTAAGCTTGGCACAAGCGGGTGAGTTTGGTTTTGTGCTACTAAGCTTCTCGGTTCAAAATCATGTATTGCCGAATGATATTGCACAAACGCTTTCTCTGGTCGTCGCACTTTCGATGTTCCTAACACCCGGCCTATTTATACTATTTGATAAAGTCATCCTTCCCCGCTACGAGAAGCAGAGCAACGATAGAGAAGCTGACACTGTTGACGAACGTGGTAGCGTGCTAATCGCGGGTATGGGTCGCTTTGGACAAATTGTTAACCGACTGCTCGTTGCCAATCATGTACGTACAGTGGCATTGGATGTTCGAGCTGACCAGGTAGATAACATGCGCCAAATTGGGACTAAAGCCTTCTTTGGTGATGCCTCCAAACCCGACATTCTGCATACCGCAGGGATCGAGGAAGTAAAACTGCTCGTCGTCGCCATTGACAATCAAGAAGCCAGTATCGAGCTTGTAAAGTACGTTAAACATACGTACCCTCACGTTAAAATTCTTGCTAGGGCATTCGACCGGGGACATGGCTATCAGCTTCGTCAAGCTGGCGCAGACTACATTGAATCAGAAACCTACCACTCAGCACTAGAGCTTGGTGCTAAGGCCATGAATTGTTTAGACTTCCATCCTTTCTTCGTGGAACAACAAAAAACCACGTACAAAGTCATTGAAGATAAACAATCAGACCGTCTCTACGAGGGGTGGAAAGGTGGCGCTGAGGGTGAGCGCTTTGATAATAACTATCGTGATCTGTTTATAGAATTAGAGGGATTTATTAAGGATGCGATGCAAATTGATCGCAACGATAAACACTCTCGCGAGCGTGGCTGGACACCACCTCCAAAAGGCTACGCCGACAAATTTGAAGAGTAGCAACTAAAGGTCTGTTAAATAAAAGGACGGGCACATTGCCCGTCTTTATTATTTATCTCCCCCAAACTTTGCTCGCGGCATTAGAAACAAAACAAAGAGAACAACGTGGATAAAGATTCAAAACAGCTAGCTAAGCAACTGTTTAATATGACATTACCTATGGTGTTAGGTGTACTATCACTCATGAGTTTTCAACTGGTAGACAGTGCATTTATAGGCCAGCTAGGCGTACTGCCTCTCGCGGCACAGGGTTTTACCTTGCCGATGCAAATGGTGATCATTGGTATACAGGTTGGTCTTGGTATTGCGACGACAGCCATCATTTCCAGAGCACTTGGCGCCAACAATGATGAGTATGCGAAGCAGTTGGGTGGATTGATATTGGTGTTTGGTAGTGCTGGTGTGGCAATCATTGGCGTGCTGATCTGGTTTATCCGTCACCCTATTCTTGCCATGTTAAGCGCCCCTGAAAGCGTTTATCCAGTCATTGATAGCTATTGGCCATATTGGCTATTGAGTTCATGGGTCGGTGCGGTGCTCTATTTTTACTACAGCGTCTGCCGCGCCAATGGCAATACTGTGTTGCCGGGAATGATGATGGTCATTACCAGCATTATCAACCTTGCGCTTGACCCCTTATTTATTTTTACTTTTGATATGGGCATCAACGGTGCTGCCATTGCAACTATCGTTGCCTTTGGTATTGGCATTGCAGTCGTAGCCCCGAAAGTAGTGTCAAAAAACTGGGCGTCATTTAATTGGTCTAACGTAGATATTGGCGAGAGTTTACGCTCAATTTGGAAAATCATGGCGCCAGCATGGTTAGTCAATTACTACCACCGCTATCTTCTATGCTAGCAACAAAGCTGCTCGCGACTTTCGGTACTGCTGCCGTTGCCGCTTGGGCGCTAGGCTCACGCTACGAGTTTTTTGCTATTGTGACTGTACTTGCCTTAACCATGTCGATGCCACCTATGGTGGGCAAACTGCTTGGTGCAAAAAACCTCGAAGACATCAAAAAGCTGGTTAACATCGCGGTTGGCTACATTCTAGGATTTCAGTTGTTCGTGGCCATTATTACGTGGCTATTTGCCACTCAGCTCTCCTCGCTCATGACCAGTGAAGACAACGTCTTTCAGATCTTGAACTATCACCTGTTATTGGTGCCATTCAGTCTAGGACCACTTGGCGTATGTATGCTTATGGTGTCTATCTCAAATGCTTTAGGTAAAGCCAAAACCGCTCTAACCATTTCGACTCTTAGATTGTTTGCATTTTTCTTACCTTGTTTGTGGCTCGGTGCACAGTTTGGGGGAATTCAAGGGCTCTTTTATGGTGCGCTAATTGGCAACATCCTAGCGGGAATAAGCGCTTGGTTTACATACAGTTACTCGGTTAAACAACTAGAGAAAACATTGTCTCAGTAACCCCCTGCACTCAAAG
This sequence comes from Vibrio maritimus, assembly GCA_000755425.1. Taxonomy (GTDB): domain Bacteria; phylum Pseudomonadota; class Gammaproteobacteria; order Enterobacterales; family Vibrionaceae; genus Vibrio; species Vibrio maritimus_A. The sequence goes on along the minus strand of BBMT01000004.1, from coordinate 363,526 downwards.
TGGTAACGGTAACGGCTTTGTCAAACGTCCTCTCCTTTGCTAGGTTTAAAATACGTAGTGAAAGGAGAGGTGCAATTAATGAAAATAAACATTCAGACCCATCACGTATCGATCGGCGACGACTCAAGAGAAGAGATAGAAAGCAAATTTGAAAAAATTGCGGCTCACTTCCCGCAACTCATCAGTAGCGACATCATCATTAGAAAAGAGCATGACCAACATGAGGTGGAAATATTCACCAACTACGAAGGCGTTAGAGTCTCTGCTAAAGCCACCCACGACATCATGTACCCCGCTATCGCGGCATCGTTAAAAAAATTGGAAGCAGGACTTCGCACCCGCAAAGGTCAGCTTAAATCGGACATTCACTCTTAAATAAATTACCACGACATCATCGACGTGGTTTCTGCCTAACCAAGATTCCAAAGCCGACAAAACGTCGGCTTTTTTTGGTACTAAACCTTCCTAATCAAACCCATGCTTAATACCTAGTTAGACAGTTCCCGTTAACATTTTCTTACTCTGATATTGAGCAATAAAATACCTGCTTTATCGCCTTCACTATCGCTCGTCATTTCCCGCTCAGATAGTCTTTTCGGCTTTTCAAAGCCTGTGGCACAAAATGGCAACTTTACAATTTATATCTCGCTACTATGTGCTCCAGACAACGTGGAGCAGACATGATGACCTATAGAGAATTTCAACATACCGACGCATACAAACTTATGGTGGGCACGGGTGACCTTATCACTTCCATCGCCAACTTTAGCTTTACAGTAATCAAAACCGTAGCCAAAGCCGGCTATTGGATTGCACGAAAAACTTACTTATGGATCGCTCAGCGATAAATCTGAAACTTATTAACTTCTGAGAAAGCGAATGAAAAGCAAACTAACCCTTGTTTTAGCATTGGCAATTGGAACTGCCCTACCCACTACGACTTTGGCTTCGGATAGCGTATCGTCAACCAACCAGACTTTAATGTCTCAGTCTGAAGCACTTATTCTCGACGTTGAACGTCTCAGTAACTCCGCTGAGCTCAATCGATTTGAAGAGAGCATCGTCGATCGTAAGAATGATGCTCTTCGACAGGCTTTGTCAAAGCGCTTAGCCAGCAATCAAGACGCAGAAATCAATACACAGATTGTCACTAGTCACTGACGTTAATGCAAAATCTTCTTGCTGCAAATGAACAAGATCTGAAACGACTCTCTAAAGAGTCAAAGAAAGCCACTGATGAGGCGAAAGACGAAGTTCAGTTCGCAATGCAAAAACGCATTACGACAATGGACGAATACTATGCGGATCTGTCCACGACTCTAAAATGGGCGTCTGACTTAGGGATAGACACGACTGAAGCACGCAACGCATTGGAGCGTGATTTAAAAAAGCGTGCGGACTTTCTCTATAATTCTGTTTTGTATCTAGATAGTCAGTTAAGTGATGTTAATGACAGGCTGGCTTATCTTCCGGAAGAAGAAAAAGCTGCCCTGCAAAAAGATGCAATTCGAATTACAGGTCAAATCAACCTATTGATCTTAAGCCTAGAATCAAGCATTACTTTACTTGAGCAGTATGGTGTTGACACAACCGATTACAAGCAACTGCTGTTTACGATTACCGGAGATATTAGCACTGATGTTCTTGATGTCAGCGTGATGATGGGGCTACTCACAGAGTGGCTGGGTGCTTTCAAAGACTGGGCAATGGAACACACTCCGTCACTTATCGTGAAGATTTTTGTCTTTGGTATCATCCTATGGTTATCGCGCTCATTCGCAAAAATTGTCGGTAAAGCAGTACGCAAGAGTGTGAGTCACTCAACCATGAAATTCAGTGTTCTGATGCAAGACTTCTTTGTCTCGATGGCACAAAAAGGTGTCACTGCGCTTGGTCTGCTTATCGCGTTATCGCAATTGGGGATTGAGCTGGGGCCACTACTCACCGGTTTCGGTGTCGCAGGTGTCATCATCGGTTTTGCACTGCAAGATACATTGTCTAACTTTGCCTCCGGCATGATGATCCTCATCTATCGTCCTTTTGATGTGGGTGACCTTGTGAAAGTGGCAGGGATCTCAGGCACGGTTAGCCACATGAGCCTGGTATCTACCACGATACGAACCGTTGATAACCAGCGTTTGGTTATCCCAAACAACAAAATTTGGGGTGACACCATTAACAATATTACGGCAGAGAAAACACGTCGCGTAGACATGACATTTGGCATTGGTTACGGAGACGACATAGACAAAGCAAAACAAGTATTTTCTGACATACTTGCAGCGCACCCTAAAGTACTTAAATCACCAGAACCAATGATTTATGTGCACACCTTGAACGAAAGCTCGGTGGACTTCATCGTTAGGCCGTGGGTGAGAACAGAAGACTACTGGGACGTTTATTGGGACGTTACTGAAGAAGTGAAGAAACAGCTAGATAGTAACGGCATCAGTATTCCATTCCCACAACGTGATGTTCACGTGTATCAACATGCAGCAACATCAGAAGCCGACCTCCTGACGGTTGCTCAAGCCGCAGCGAAATAACTACCCTGCGAGTATCCAAGCCCTGGATGCTCGCATTATTTTTCTAATCAATAACTGAAATATTTATCGTGATTGACATCACATTTTGTTATTGATGAAAGTTCGAACTGACACTAATATCTGCGCCCTAACACTGACAGGGCAAATCCTAGGCAGGTTTCATTACTCCCTATTGTTTACGAGATATTCGAGAAATGTCATCCAAATTTCCATTAGCAAAGCTGACCTTTTTAATTGCTATTCTGACCGCCGTTGGTCAAATGACTCAAACTATGTACGTTCCATCTATTGGACAAATGGCGCAAGAGTTTCGTGTCAACCTGCCATGCTACAAGCTGTGATGGCGTGTTACCTGATCCCTTATGGTTTATCGCAGTTCGTATATGGCCCTCTATCAGATAAATTAGGTCGTAAACCTATCATTCTGGTTGGACTGGCTATCTACCTCGTCGGTGCAGTTATTAGTCTGTTCGCCCATTCATTCGAATTGTTTTTGCTAGGCAGTTTCATTCAGGGCGCTGGTATCGGTAGTGGCGGTGCTATGTCTCGTACACTCTCTCGTGACTGTTTCTCAGGGGAAGAACTGCATCGCGCAAACAGCATCATTAGTATGTGCGTCATTTTTTCACCACTGCTTGCACCTGTACTTGGTGGTGTGTTTACTGAGACGCTAGGCTGGCGTTCAAGCTACCTGTTCTTAACTTTGTTTGCCGTTGCCGTAGTGATTGTAATGGCATCGAGCTGATGGAAACGCTACCTCAAGAGCGCAGAAGTAAAAGCTCAGCAATGGACAACTACCGCTTTGTGCTAGCAGATCGTCGCTTCCAAGGTTACGTGATTTGCCTTGTGGCAACGTTCGCTGGAGTTGCTGTATTCGAAGCAGCTGCTGGCGTATTGTTTGGTGGCGTCCTTAAACTGTCCGCGCTGACCGTTAGTATTTTGTTTGTCATGCCAATCCCTGGCTATTTGTTGGGCGCTGGTTTCTCATCCATGCTAGCCAAACGTTACGGTACACAAGCGGCATTTAAATTCGGCTTGGCAGCTATCGTACTTGGCTCTGTAGTGGTTTTACTTCCAGGTCTACAAGGTGTCACCGACGCTTGGACACTGACATTTGGATCCACGGTCTATTTTCTGGGGGCTGGTGTCTTATTCCCTGCGGCAACCACAGGCGCGTTAACACCATTCCCAAATCATGCGGGTACAGGTGGTGCAGTATTGGGTGGAATGCAGAACCTTGGAGCTGGACTTGCGACACTTGGAGCATCAGTAATCCCTGCGAGCAGCCAACTTCCGCTCGGAGTAATTATGTTTATCATGGCTCTGTTGGCGATGTGGGGACTTCATATTGCCAATCGTGATAGAGGTCATGACAATAGTAATGATGCCGTTATGGTATAAAACATTCATTGACAGAATTACCTCACAAGGCGACGTTTAACGTCGCCTTTCTACCGTAAAAATTAGACTCAACTCGACATATTGTTGCGTTTCAATACCATTTCTCGACTTCTATTTTGTTTTCAGTTGGTTAACATTGCAATATGGCATACAGCGGCTAGAATGGTGACTTACCCTCTACCCAATAATGCCATGGAAGGAGTCACTGGAGTTGAGAGTTCGCTGTATGCATCACCTTGTTGTCATTGTTATCTCCACTGCTCTAGTCGCCATTAATGCCTTTCAAAGTGCACATGCCGCCAGCACGGAAAATAAAACCTTTCTAGTCTCCGCTCATGAGCGGGACTTCTTAGCGAGGTTTATTTTTTCAACCATTGAGAGCCAATCAGACTTTCGTTTTGAATATGTTGCAGCGTCAGATTTTACAGAACGCCTAGATGCTGTTGAAAATCGTAAACTCGATTTTGTCGCCAATATCACTTTTACCAAGGCTCGATCCCAACGATTTATTTTTTCGCAACCAATCAATATAGAACCCACCTACTTGTTTACTCAATCCGGTCAAAGCTTTGACGAATTATCTGTGATTGGCACCACTATGGGGACTGCGTTTAACGATATTATTCAACGCTACTACCCTGAAAAACGGGTCTTAAGCTTTAACGACAATGACGTGGCGTTTGAAAGCATGCGCAGCGGCGATATCGATGGCTTCATTGGTACATTTTTACAGCTAGAATGGTTTTTGAATGCTGGATTTAAAGCGGCTCTAATTAATGACAGAGTCTCAATACCGCCAGTTTCTATCATTACGAATAAACCAGAAAATGCGCCGCTACTAGCGAAGTTCAGTCAAATAATCTCACAAGATACTGTTCAGAAGCAGATACGCAGCTATATCGAAAGCTACATCACCAACATAGCAATCAAGCAGCTTAAAAGTGACATTGAATCTTCAGGCCTAGACTTGAGTGCACCGCTTGAGGTTCATCTAAATCACAGAAAGCCGTATGTTTATCAATCCCAAGATGGCCGTGTTCAGGGTGTTGCCGTTGAATTGGTTAAAGAAGTTTGTCGTCTTGGTTCATTACAATGTGAGCTTGTATATGAGCCAAACAAAGCCTGGGCGGCATCACTGCAAAAACTAATGCTTGCCGAACACGACGTAATGACCCCTATTGCCGATCTCAGGCATCGTAAAAAACATATGATTTTCAGTCGGCCTTTTGCTTCCATCGATGGAGTGATTGCAAAACGTGTTGGGTTTAAAGAAGAAGTCTATAGACATATCTCTGAGCTTTTTGCTGAGCGCGTAGGTGTTGTAGAAAACGATGTTTTTGCCACTATTACCAGACGATTGCTACCAAACAAAGAACTGGTTTATTTCAAAGATACCGAAGCCATGGTGCGAGCTTAATTGCAGGGACAATTGATTACGCCGTGACTAACCGCGTTACACTTAATACTTTACTGTATGAGCAAGTGCTGTCTGAAATAACCGAAGACCAATACTTTAAGCCTTTTTATCAGTCTCAGCTCAGTTTTGGCTTTCCGAAAACAGAACGTGGCGAAACACTAGCAAAACTGTTCAACCGTACATTGGATTTTGTTGATACAGAAGCCATCCATCAAAAATATCAACCGCCTGCGAACTGGCGAGAGCTCAATAAAAAAGAGCTAGATAAACAGCGGCTCAATATAATCAATGTACTGCTCGGACTATTTATTCTAGTGACCATTGTATTTGGCTATCTGACTAACCATAGAGCAAACCATGACGCTCTAACTAAGCTAAAGAATCGCTACGCTTTGAACCGTATTCGTAAGCAATCATTAGGTAAAGGAAACGGGCTTATTTATATCGACCTTAATGGGTTCAAACAAATTAACGACACATACGGTCACACTGTCGGCGACCAGGTACTAAGATGCTACGCCAAGCTACTGCGCCAAACGGTAAAAGGGACGAGCTATCGAATTGGTGGTGATGAGTTTGTTGCTATTACGCCTCTGAGTAGAGATAAATTATCGGAATTGCTACCACGATTAGAAAGTTTTGATTTTAAACTTCGTGGCCAAGATGAAACACTGCAGCTTCACGCAGCGGTAGGTGTGTTCTTACCTGACAGTAGCGAGCTGAGTATTAAGCAGCTACTCATCTACACCGATTTTGCAATGTACGAAGCGAAGAGAAACAAGGATCTACGTAGTGTGGTCGTAGACAAAGCTAAGTTAGCAGAGCTAATAGAGGCGAACGGAACGAATAGAGCAGCTTAAAGGACATTAAAACCAAAAAGGAGGCACTCGCCTCCTTTTACATTTCGCCTACACTTCAAATCGGCCAACCAACTGGTCAAGCCTTGAGATTGAGTTTTGCATGAGAGACGTGCGACGCGCCAACTGCTTAGACTGATATTGCAGTGAACTTGTCGACTCAGCAGCATGCTCCGCCGTCTGCGAGTTGGTGTTACTCATCTCCGCAAGCCCCGTGATTGCAGCAAACAACGAGTTCACAGATTGTTGTAGATGTTCATTTTGCTTCGATGTATCCGCTAAATAGGCATTGCTTTCAACATTTTCAATTCCCGCTCGCATGGTATTCACCGCCTTTTCAGACTGAAGCCTTAATTGCTCCATCAAATCACCAATATCCTTCGCTGCCGTAGCCGTTCTGTCTGCCAACGTTCGCACCTCATCGGCGACCACAGAAAAGCCTCTACCGTGCTCACCTGCCCTCGCCGCTTCAATGGCCGCATTCAGCGCGAGTAAGTTGGTCTGTGCAGTAATGTCTGTTATCAATGTGACGATGTCACTTATCTTTTCCATTTCATTGTTTACGTCATTCACACTGGCAGACGAGGACTGAACAATCTCTTTAATGTTGTCTGCGCTACTACGAGCCGTCTCATACTCTTGATGCGCACGTTCGACAGATTCCGTCATCAACACATGCATTTCTCTCGCATTGTTATTTGCAGAGCGAATTTCTCCGACTTGTTGCTCGGAGAGATCAATAAGTTGCGAGATAGAGTCAGAAGTATCCTCACTCGATTTGGACAATCGTTGACTACAACGAAACATAGATTCAGAGACGTTGTTCACTTCACGACTCGCAAACACCAACTCTGATACGACTGTTTCTAAGTTATCAATGAAACTGTTTGTCCACCGTCCTAAGTCCCTGTCTCATCCGCTTTAAACTTAGACGCATCAAGCCGCTGCTTTAGATTCCCATCGCCTTCAGCCAATACTTTCATTACACCAGTCATCTGTTCAAGGCTTCGCGACAATGGCTTCGCAGTCCTTGATCGAAACAATAGCGTTAATGCACCAGCACCTAGCAGTGATATACCCGCACTCGAATACGGATCCCAACCTAAAAAATGCTGAAGTGCCAGAGGTAATAGTGTGACCAATATGGCTGAAGCCATAAAGCGGCGAGTTAAGCGCCCTACCAGCGAACGATGGCGGTGTACTTCTTCAAGATCCGACTCACACATCATGCCCCATCGATCAATAGAGCCTGGCAACTGAAATGTCACGCCCTTACCAATCACCGGAATATGGCGATAGTCCGAGTATCCCGGGTAATCAACATAGACATTGCTGCCATTTTTGATCGTTTCACGTACACCAGGGTGAAGTTGATTGGTAGCAGGATCGTTAAACACCACTTCAAATTCGGTGTGGTGGCGAATTTGCACTGTTCCCCAATTCGTTTGAACACCTTGCTTTAAATTCTCTCCGTGGGAAAAGGTATTGTCTTCAAATCGAGAACGCGACAGCGCGACACCTTGTGCGATGGTTGGATCAAACTTCGATTCAACCATAAATAAGTAGTTGTCTCCTGACTCACTATAGATATGCCCCGCCTCGCGCTGTATCAAATCTCCTAGTACATCGTTTGGGACACGCCCGCAGAGCACTGGAGAGTTCGGCTGGCTCCCATCAAGGGTTGATAGAACATTAAGGTAACAGCATCATGAAACTTGGATGATGACGCCCCTATCGTCAGTGTTTTCTGGTCAACATAAGGGCCATGTAAAAATGGCTTCACTTGACCCAGTTCCAGTGCTTTTGGAGCGGCAAGTTTTTGACCATTATGCTCTCGGTAACTTGAGCAGGTTGTCACGCCAACGCTATCAACCAAAAAAAGCTCAGTAAAATCCTTGCTACGTTTAAGCAATAAATCGAGCGCATCAGCCTGTTCGTCTTCCGTCTTTGAAGAAAGGTAGAAAGCGGCATCTTCCAAAAACCGCCACTGATTTAGTGCCCACGTTTCTAGTAGCTTTACGCGAGTTTGAGCAATGCTCTCGAACGTTTGCTCAAGTTCATCAATGCGACTGCGATTAGCAAAACAAGCCAGACGCATCGCGATTTTCCCCGTACTTCCAAACCATGGTAGCCAGCGTTTTTCTGTTGTTGTTAAGTTCATGTTCAATCCCTTGAATCTAGTTTATTGATAATAAAGCAATTTATATACGTATTCTGTAGGGTTTAAAGCTTTGCTATTAAAAGGAATGAGTAAAATGAAAAGGCCTTCAACGGACAATATCGCTTCGATTAGCACCATATCTGTGCATCACGAGCACCAAAAGTGGGAATTGCTGCTTAAGAGTGCAAGACATAACTACTAACAAAATACTACTAAGTTAACGCTATGATCTTGATAAGAAATAACCCACTTCCGAACGCAAATAGTACACTGCAAGTATTACCTCAATGCCTTGTAAGGAGACCACATGACTGAAAATCGCAAAGCCAGCCAAATTGTTTCCATTTTCTCAACTGTTCTTGCCATCGGCTTGGCCATTTACCTTGGGTCACTGATCAAGTCAGTCGACACCATTGAAGAAAAGCTGAGCCATCAAGCGCAGCAGATCGAACGAACAACCCTTGCTGCAAGTGACAGTGCAGATCGTAGTAGTTACGTCCCTGCTTACTCTCATATCTACACTGATGGGGGAAAACCTGTACTACTAGAGACCACCTTGGTCGTTAGAAACACAGACCCAAAGCAAAGCATTCAAATCCATAGCATTGATTACTTTGATACTGAAGGAAATCTGATCCGAGAGTTTCTACAAAAGGGCTACGTGTTAGAACCTCTATCAAGTTCTGAGTATCTGGTTGAAAAGCGCGAAGTCAGCGGTGGGGTTGGAGCCAACTTTATCGTCAATTGGTCAAATCCAAATGATGCATCAAGTCCGATCTTTGAGGCGGTGATGATAGGCTCTGGTCATGGAAAAGACATCTCCTTTACCAGCCGAGCGATGAACTAATAAAAACAGCCCATTTCAACGATCGAAATGGGCTGTTCTTTCATAAGTATCTATGTTGTGCTCACTAGGTGAAGCACCAGCAACCGATACTTAGTTTGTCTGTTCGTTTAAGTATGCTTGTAGTGAGATGTTCGTCCATTCACGCATTTTGTTTAGATATGACGCTTGTGAATCCAAAATTTCTTTTGCCAGTTCATCTTTAGACGCCTGTTGTTTAAGCAACTCACCGTTCGCTTGTTTTAGAGCATTAATCACCTCTGGTGGGAAACTACGAACTTTAATATCTGGGTACTCTGAACTCATCTTAGACCAACTGTTTGCGTTTTCATGGAGCGCTTGAGTATACATATCAAACGCCGCTACGCGGAAAGAGGTCTCTAGAATGATTTTAGATCGTCAGGTAGCTCCTGCCAAACTTTTTTGTTTACTAAGAACTGAGTCTCTGAACCTGGCTCATGCCAAGCCGTGTAGTAGTATGGCGCAATTTTCTGAAAGCCATTCGCAGATCGAAAGCAGGCCCAACCCACTCCAGGGCATCAATAGTGCCGCGCTCTAGTGATGTATAGAGTTCTCCTGGAGCAATGTTCGTTGGCTTAGCCCCAACCTGAGCCAACACTTCACCAGCGAAACCCGGGATACGCATTTTTAACCCTTTCAAATCATCGACGGTATTGATTTCTTTTTTAAACCAACCACCCATCTGGATATCTGAGTTACCGCCAGGGAATGACAGTAGGTTATGCGGTGAATACACCTGCTGCATCAACTCTAAACCGCCACCGTGATAAAACCATGAGTACTGCTCCATGGTTGTCATACCAAATGGCATCGATGAGAAGTATAGCGTGTTGGGAACCTTGCCTTTCCAGTAGTAAGAGCTGGAATGGCCAAGATCGTATTGACCCGATTTCACCATATCAAAGACACCCAGTGGCGCTTTGTGTTTGTTGGCAGAGTCGATACGAATAATTAAACGTCCGTTCGACATTTCTTTCGCAAGCTTAGCCATATTCTTACTCGCATCCCCTAAGATAGGCGTGTTAGGCCCCCAGGTTTCGGCAAGTTTTAGACGATACACTTTGTCATCGGCTTGAACATGTGCTGCGGCAAGAGTGGTTAGAGATGCGACGATAAGGGTACTGACTCGACGAATGGTTTTTTGAAGTCCATTTCTTAGATTCCTGTGTACGTTATTGGATAGCTCACCAACAATGAATGTAAACACCATGTATGTCAAAGTGTTATCATTTAGCATCATTCTTATAAAGTAGGCAATCTGTCTATTATTTAATCATCACACCTTATTTTATCCTTTCCGCGGCACCAACCCTTTATTTATCTCCAAGCCGAAGGCCGCTAAAAATATTCCATTCTGTTTAACAAAGTGATAGTTCTGTCACGGATTCTCTGATATTAATAGCCGAATTGTTCAATATTTTGAAAAGTAACACTATGGACTGGGCTACGCTTACGATATTCATCCCCACTTTTTTCTTTGTATCTATAACTCCAGGTATGTGCATGACGCTCGCCCTTACTATGGGCATGAGCATTGGTTATCGACGTACCTTGTGGATGATGATTGGTGAGCTCTTGGGCGTTGCGGTTGTTGCTCTCGCGGCTATTTTGGGTATCGCGGCAGTGATGTTGAGATACCCAGAAGTGTTCACTATTTTCAAAGCAATAGGTGCCACGTATCTTTTCTATCTAGGCATTCAAATGTGGCGTTCACGCGGCAAACTCGCCATCACATCCGAGGTCGAGCAATCGTCTCGTCACAACGATTGGGATCTTGTTGTACAAGGCTTTGTCACAGCCATCGCCAACCCTAAAGGCTGGGCTTTCATGATTTCACTGCTTCCTCCCTTTATCGATCAATCTAAGTCAATGTTTGGCCAAGTCTCAATGATGCTCGCCATCATTTTGGTCAGTGAATTCGTTTGCATGACGATCTACGCAACTGGAGGCAAAGGTTTAAAACGCACCTTGGGCAATGCTAACAATGTACGAACCATGAATCGCATCGCAGGCACACTCATGTGTGGTGTTGGTGTCTGGTTGTTTTTGGGCTAAGTTGCTTTTAACGAAAAATGGGCTCCTTTTTGGAGCTCTTTTTGTTTATTGAGGGAAAACAGCAACAACCGCCAACTCTCCTCTCACCTTTGGTATGCTCTCCCTGCCACCTTCTTTCACCACTTAGTCGAAACCAACGACGCTTCAAGTCTCAATAATGGTGGTAATTATTTTACGCAGTGAATTTATTTGTATGACTATTTATGTGACCGGAAGTAAAAGCCTGAAACGTACACGGGGTCAGGCTTAGAATGTCGCAACTACGAATCGTATTGCATACACTTTAATGTGTAGTGCAGGTATCTGGCTGTTTATTGGTTGATTCTATCAATATCAAGCCACTTATCACCATCATCCCCTGCTATTAACATTTATTCATAATTAGATCATTTCAAGTGGTCTAAACTTTCAATTTCGTAATTAATTTGCTTTTGTACTACAAATGAAAGAACACATAACAAGCCCAAGTCACAAACCACCCCCTAAATAACAACCATAAATACACACCTCATTAACCCGTCATTGTATTTTCCGATAGGTCATGTCGGAAAATATATCAACGCACGATATCTAACCACCCCATCTACCCCTTTAGGATAGTTTAATTCTGTAATTGATTTACATCATGTTTTAATTTTCTTTCACATTTAACAATGCGCGTAGATTCGATAATAACCCTTAGGTATTAAAAATGAGCAAGATGAAGCTTGTCGTTGTAGGAAACGGCATGGTTGGTCATCGCTATCTCGAAGACCTGGTCGAGAAAGCGGATATGGCGAACTATGAAGTGACTGTTTTCTGCGAAGAACCCCGCGTTGCGTACGACCGTGTGCACCTCTCTTCTTACTTTTCGCACCACACTGCTGACGAACTTTCTCTCGTCAAAGAAGGCTTTTACGAGAAACACGGCATCAACGTATTGATTGGCGAACGCGCTATCAACATCAACCGTGAAAACCACATCGTATATTCCAGCACTGGTCGTGAAATCAAATACGACAAACTCATCCTCGCAACTGGCTCTTTCCCATTTGTTCCGCCTATCAAAGGCAACGAAAGCAAAGACTGTTTTGTTTACCGTACTATCGAAGATCTTAAAGCTATCGAAGCAACCGCTAAGAAGAGCAAGAGCGGCGTTGTAATCGGTGGTGGTCTACTAGGTCTTGAAGCAGCTGGCGCTCTGAAAGCACTGGGTGTAGAAACACACGTTGTTGAGTTTGCACCAAAGCTTATGGCTGAGCAGCTAGACCAAGCTGGTGGTAACCAGCTTCGTTCAAAAATTGAAAGCATGGGCGTGAACGTTCACACCAGCAAAAACACGCTAGAAATCGCTCCTGAAGGCAAAACAGCACGTAACGTGATGCGCTTTGCTGACGGTACCGAGCTAGAAACTGACTTCATCGTGTTCTCTGCAGGTATCCGTCCTCAAGACAAACTTGCTCGCGAAATGAAGCTAGATATCGCACCTCGTGGCGGTATTGCTATCAACGACTTCTGCCAAACGTCAGATGAAAACATCTATGCGATTGGTGAGTGTGCATCTTGGAACGAAACGTTCTACGGCCTTGTAGCTCCTGGCTACAAGATGGCTACAGTTGCAGTTGACCACGTTGTCGGTAACGACAGCAAGTTCGAAGGTGCTGACATGTCTGCGAAGCTTAAGCTTCTTGGCGTGAAAGTAGGCTCAATTGGTGACGCTAACGGTCGCACTCCTGGCTGTAAGAGCTACGTTTACCAAAACGAAGAGCAAGAAGTGTATAAGCGTCTTATCGTTTCTGAAGACAACAAGAAGCTTCTTGGCGCGGTAATGGTTGGTGATACTTCTGACTACGGCGATTTGCTTCAGCTAATGCTGAACGAAATCGACCTACCAGAGCACCCAGATGCACTTATCCTTCCAGCACACGCTGGCGCTGAAAAGCCAACTCTAGGTGCAGACTCGCTTCCTGAGTCAGCAGTTATCTGCTCTTGTTTCGACGTAACAAAAGGCAAGATTGCAGAGGCGGTTGCTCAAGGTCACCACACAATTGGCGACATCAAAGCGGTTACTGGCGCAGGCACTGGCTGTGGTGGTTGTATCCCTCTTGTGACTTCAGTTCTGAATGCTGAACTTGCCAAATCTGGTATCGAAGTTAAGAACGATGTATGTGAGCACTTTGCTTACTCTCGTCAAGAGCTGTTCCACCTAGTACGTATCGGTGAGATCAAGACGTTCGAAGAACTGCTTGAGAAACACGGTACAGGCTACGGCTGTGAAGTCTGTAAGCCACTAGCTGGCTCTATCCTAGCGTCTTGCTGGGGTGACCACATCCTTAAGCCTGAGCTAGTGAAGCTGCACGATACCAACGATAACTTCCTAGGTAACATCCAAAAAGACGGTACTTACTCAGTTATCCCACGTATGGCTGGCGGTGAAGTCACACCTCAAGCGCTAAAAGTGCTGGCTGAAGTAGCTGCAGAATACAACCTTTACACTAAGGTAACGGGTGCACAACGTATCGGTCTATTCGGCGCGCAAAAAGATGACCTTCCAGCCATCTGGAAGAAACTGATTGAAGCGGGTTACGAGACAGGTCAAGCGTATGCGAAAGCACTGCGTATGGCAAAAACGTGTGTGGGCTCTACTTGGTGTCGTTACGGCGTTCAAGATTCTGTTGGTCTAGGCTCTCGCATCGAGAACCGTTACAAAGGCATCCGTACTCCTCATAAGATGAAGTTTGGTGTGTCTGGCTGTACTCGTGAGTGTGCGGAAGCACAAGGTAAAGACCTTGGCATCATCGCAACTGACGCAGGTTGGAACATGTACGTATGTGGTAACGGCGGTATGAAGCCTCGTCACGCAGACCTACTGGCTTCTGACCTAGACGAAGCAACGCTAATTCAATACATCGACCGCTTCATGATGTTCTATATCCGTACTGCTGCGCCACTACAACGCACCTCAGTTTGGATGGAAAACATGGAAGGTGGTGTGGACTACCTACGTGAAGTTATCGTTGATAACAAGCTTGGTATCAACGAGCAACTTGAAGCTGACGTTCAACGTCTAGTCGGTGATTACAGCTGTGAGTGGAAAAACACAATTGAAGACGAGTCTCAGCTTACGCGCTTTGCTCACTTCATTAACAGTGACCTACGTGATGACAATGTGGTATTCGTTCAAGAGCGTGACCAACACCGTCCAGCGACATTCACTGAGAAACACCCTGACGCGAAAGGCGACATTCTACACGTTGAGCTGGAGAAGTAATCATGGCATTTCAAAAAGTATGTAACATCCAAGATATCGTCCCAGGCACAGGTGTTTGTGCATTGATTGACGGTCAGCAGGTTGCAGTTTTCCGCCCAAGTGCTGCGGAAGAAGTCCGCGCTATCAGCAATATGGATCCTTTCTATCAATCTAACGTGCTATCACGTGGCTTGATTGTTGAGCATCAAGGTGAGCTTTGGGTTGCTAGCCCGCTTAAGAAGCAGCGCTTTAACCTAACAACAGGCGCATGTATGGAAGATGAGCGCTTTAGCGTGAAGGCTTACAAAGCTCGCGTGACTAAAGGTGCCGTAGAGATTTCTGCATAACCACTTCTAGAAAAATCGCTCTAGAGAATGAATAGCCTATAGGGGTTAGCCACCCTAGCCCCTATCACTATTCAATCTTAACTTTTTTATTTTTACACTTTGTTGGAGAGACATGATGTCTACTGATTTTAAACCTGCACAATTCGTTCAAACTATGATCGACGTTGGCGAAGCGAAGACCAAAACCAGCACTCGCGATCTACTTTTGCGCGGTACTATGGCAGGTATCATTCTGTCATTGGCGGTTGTTGTAGCGATCACGACCATTGTTCAAACTGGTATGGGCGTAGTGGGCGCGCTCGTGTTCCCAGTTGGTTTCGTTATTTTGAGCGTTATGGGTTATGACCTAGTTACAGGTGTTTTCGGTCTTGCGCCTTTAGCAAAATTTGAAAACCGCCCAGGTATCACTTGGGTCGTATCATGCGCTGCTGGGGTCTAGTAGGTCTTGGTAACCTTATCGGTTCACTAATTGTTGCTTACCTTGTGGCTGTATCACTAACGGGCAACTTTTCTCTTGAGCTAAACGCGGTAGCGAAGAAGTTCATTGCGGTTTCTACGGCTCGTAGCCTTGGTTTTGAGAACATGGGTATGGACGGATGGATCACGTGTTTCGTTCGCGGTATCTTCTGTAACCTAATGGTTTGTCTAGGCGTAATCGGTAACATGACAGCACGCACTGTTGCAGGTCGCGTTGCAATGATGTGGTTCCCAATCTTCATCTTCTTCGCACTAGTATTTGAGCACACAGTAGTAAACATGTTCCTATTCCCACTAGGCATGATTCTAGGTGCTGATTTTGGTATCGCGACTTGGTTGAACTTCAACCTTATCCCAACAATCCTAGGTAACATCGTTGGCGGTCTAGTTATGACTTGTATCCCGCTTTACCTAACTCACGCTAAAACTGCACCTTCAATCTCTACTGAAACAGAAGAGCAAGTACAAGCGGAACCAGCGCTAAGCGCGAAGTAATCTCGATATGACCTCACCTTCATGGTGAGGTCTTTTCACTCTTTGGTTATAAAAAGTGGTACTGCCGAGTGTTACTCTTTATACCCAAATTTTGATTTGATAGGCGTAGCTTATGACCACCAATCACACATCTTTAAATGCCGGCTTTGTTTCGTTAGTCGGTGCGGGGCCTGGAGACCCTGATCTTTTGACAGTGAAAGGATATCGCGTGATTCAGTCTGCGGATGTAGTCGTTTTCGATAGACTCGTATCCAGAGATATCCTTTCGCTGGCAAAACCCGATGCAGAGATGATTTATGTGGGTAAGAAGCTCGACTATCACTGCGTTCCGCAAGATCAGATCAACCAAATCTTGGTAGAGAAAGCCAAAGAAGGTCACAAAGTCGTTCGACTTAAGGGTGGGGATTCGTTTATCTTTGGCCGCGGCGGTGAAGAGCTAGAAACCTTGGCTGAGAACGGTATTGACTTCGAAGTGGTTCCAGGAATCACCGCTGCTGCTGGAGCGACAGCGTATGCAGGCATTCCCCTTACCCACCGCGACCACGCGCAAAGCGTTCAGTTTATCACCGGTCACGTACAAAAAGACGGACGTGAAATCGAATGGGGTTCTCTTGCCCAGTCCAACAACACACTCGTCTTCTATATGGGTCTAAAACAAAGCGGACGCATTACTGACAAGCTCATTACTCACGGTCTTGATGAAAACACGCCGTGTGCGGTCATCGAGAATGGAACGCGCAAAGAACAACGTGTTTTCCAAGGTGCGCTAAATACGCTGCCTCAAATGGCCAGCGAAGCAGAAAGCCCAGCCTTGATTGTGGTAGGCAGTGTTACTCAATTGCATGACAAACTGAAGTGGTTTTAAACTCAGGTTGTCGCTAACCTTTACTCATTTTGAGGTTGCTGATTTTCAACCTCAGAATCGAGAGGTATATACACATCTGAGCGACGGTTCTGTGACCGTCCATCTGCATTACTGTTCGAAGCAATGGGCTCAGACTCACCAAACGACTTGATGGTTGTATTTTGCTTAGTTACACCGTAACCTCGCAATTGTCCAGCGGTACTCTCTGCTCGGCGCATACCTAACGCTTGATTATAAGACTCAGATCCTACCCAGTCGGTATGACCTTCTACGGTCACTTGAAAGTTGTTCGCGGCAAGTTGTTGTGCAACACCGGCAAGTACTTTCTTAGCAAGTGGCGTAATATTGTATTTGTCGAACGCAAAGTGAACTCGCGCAACCAGATATCCTTTGTCGGTAGGCTCACCAAACTTAGCGATTCCCAGGTTGGAGATGTAAGTTAGACACTCCTCCGGGTTAGTTATCAATGCTGACAACTTCAATAGCTCCCACTTAAGTGCATCGTCATTACTTGAATCATTCACTTGTAAGTAACCATCACGATGAGTAGCAATGCCCTGCACTTCCCCTATGGTGATGTTGTGTGAGTACTCATAATGCTTGGCTCCGCAGTACTCTGTAATATAAGCACTTTGTTCATTGGCGTTAGCACTCAAACTGCATACGGTACCCAGTGCTAATACGGTGGTTATCTTTGACATTCTATTCACCCATTCCTTAGTTAACCATAGAGTCGTGTCTCACCCGTACCACGTGACCCCTTGCGGATAAGCTCTTCTATTTTTTCAATAAATTCGTCGGTGTCCGTAACATCAACGATATCTTCATCAACATTAAGCACACAGTCTTGGAAGCCGCTCTGCTCCGAAGCAGCGAAATCGATACCGATTACAGCGATGTACAAGCCAGGAATTTCTTCACGGGCTTTATCACACATGCCCGCATCCACCAGCCCTTTGAGAATACCGTTGTTCGGGCTTTCAACACCATCGCTAAGGACTAATACCATTTTGATCTTGTCGTTGTATTCAGCTAGTTCCTCTTCATCCTCGGTATCCGGCCTGCCTGATGCCATATGCTGAAAACCGCGGATCATGCCCTGAAATGAAGCGGTATTACCGGACGCCCACATATCCTCGATTACGTCGATGTCTGCACGATTTCTGGTTAAACCGATCGTATAGAACTGATTCTCAGTGGTACTGCCGTAACCACGGTAAAGCTCCATGTTGTTTAATCGATAGTTAGTTTTCGCATTAGGAAATGTGCTAATTAGCATTTCATCAATCGTAAGATCAAAATCGACGTAGTTGTAAACATCAACTAGGTAAGAATCATTGTCATCGTCGCTATCAATGTCGAAGATACTCACCAAACGTTGAGCTTGATATCGCTCACCATTTCTGCCGTTGGGGCAATCATCTCTATCCTGCGCGCAATCATACACATCACCCGAAGAATACTGTCGCCATTTGTTCCAAGACACATCTTCATAAGAGCGAGGAGAGTCAGATTCATCCACATCATCGCGATAGCGAAGTTGGCTTACAGCAAATACATTCGAACCGTTCGTCTCACGCGTTCGTACATTAAACGGCACGATCGCGACGCGGTTACCTAGTTTATCTGCCAGTGCAGCTTGGTCCTCATCGGCACACGTTTCTTCTCCCGTTGAAGCATCAGTTTCCACTTCCGAACACAACAGTTTGTCGGTTAAGTCCGCCACAGCATCTTTGAGATCCTCTATTTTACAGCTGCTGTCTGAGCACGCGCTATTGCTGCCCCATTGCCAGCCCATTGAGCCAGAAAAATCGGTCACAAGAACCAAATCGATGTTTTTGTCACCCAAGTAAAATGGCAGTTTCCGCGCCATCGCTTGTCCTTTCAGATCTTGCGTGGTGTCGAAGGATGGAATGAGATTATTCGCGAACCATGAAGAGTGGTTTGTCGTGGCATCGACCGTGTACTGAATGATCTCTTGTTGATCGATACTTGGGTCAAACTCTTGATAAAAGCGCGTCGCTTCAACAGTGGCTGAGTTCTCACCGTGTATATAGTCTCGAATATACAAATTAGCCAAATCATCTGCAGTCAATGATTGGTCAGCTATGGTGACCGCGCTGGCCGCGGCCTGAGCTGCATCTCTTAAACGATTCGTGTCTTGTATATAACGTGTACCCTCAACTGCCCAAAACGTCATCCCCAGTACCGGAATCATGGTTAATGCCATCCATACTGCGGCGACGCCTTTCTGTGATTGAGGGGTGGATTGATTTCGTCTACCTATTGCGCTATTCATACTACCTCCCCGGTACTACGGAGCTAGAAGTGAGTGTGAATGTAGGCGTTCCTGAATCTCCCCAAAAATTTGCGAACCATGAATCCCTTTGCTCGCACAAAGTCACTTGATACAGTGAGTAAATCTTCCCGTCTTCTACAGGAACAAGGTTGGTTTTCTGATTAATATCTGTGGATTGGCAGCCAAGCGTATTAAAGCGGTCGCTAGTGTACGTCTCCATTGTGAGGCTGTCATGTAGGGCTTCAATTTTGATTGCGACAGCGTTGCTGTCTCGTTCCAAAAGTCGAGAAGCGAGTGCCACCATGTCGTCTCTATCATTGTCGTTGAGCGTTTGCCGTTCACCATAAAATCGAGAGCGTTCTTTTAATATGTTTGCCAACGCAAAGCTGGTTCTATCTAACTGAGCTCTGACGAGTATCTTGTGACTAATATCGGTCATGAACAAATAGATACCGAGAAAAATCACGAGTACCATCGCTAGCTCTATCGCAAACGCGCCACGCTGACGTCGAAGGACATTAGGGTTTGTCGTACGCATCACTACTCCCCCCAGCCTTCATGCTCTAGATTAAGCACTGTGGTTCTTTCAATAGTGGCGCCATCGTTGCCCGTCACATTAATGATTGGCGTATAGTCATAAGAAAGTGTTATCTCGGCTAGGTGTAACCTTCTGTAAAACCCTCATCTTGATCGGAGTAACCCGAGTTGTTGACAAAGTCTTGGTAAGAGCCAAAGTATTTACCAGTTAATCGAAAATTATCCTCCGACACCAGGTAGTGCCAAATCCTTCCTTCACCGCCGATCAAGTTATCGAATTGTGCCTTGTAGTTATCGTGGACACTTCCACCCTCAAAGACATTAGTACTTCTAACTGTCTCACGCAACGCATACTCAACCAGGTTAACTACATAAATACGGTAACTGGCCTCGAAGATAAGTAGTGTTGTCAGAATTAACGCAACCGCCCCTATGGCAAACTCGATAGTTGTCACACCCTTGGTGTTTCGCTTGGATTTGTAACACGTGGAACCAGTTAGCTTCCTTCGTTGCTTATTGAACGACCGTGTTGGAGGTTTGATCTCGCTGCGATAAATACATGCACACATAACAACTACCCATCAAAGTTATACAACTGCCTTGATATAGCGATAACCTGGGAGTCGGTGAAGTCGTCATTGACCAATTCACGAGCCTGTTCAAAATCACCTAACTTAAAAAACGCTATCGCTAAATTTGCTTTCACTACTTGATTGCTCGGATTTTCTTTAAACACCGGTGTGAGCATTTCTGTCACGTGTCGATATTTACCCTGAGCAAGGTATATCACTGCTAGGTTATTCTTTATCACTACGTCGTTATGTCCTTTCAGACGTGCTTTATTAAACTCTGATTCTGCGTCCATGAAACGGTCTTGTTTGCAGTAAGCAACACCCAGCATGACATGCACATCACTGGTTCGATTACCGGCTTCAATGGACTGGGTGTACCTTTGAACAGCGCGCTCTCCTTCACCCTGCTTATCGTGAATCTGCCCTCTTAGTTGATAGAGCTGCCAGTTTTTTGACACCTTTGTTTAAAAGATGATCACTGTAGAACTTTGCAGACTCAATGTCGCCTTTGTCGAAATAGACTTGAGCGAGCGACTGTGTCACTTGCACATCTTCAGGATCATTTTGTAAATGCCTTTGTAGTGCTGTATCAGACCATCATGATTGTCGACCCTCTCCATACTAGAGACCATATCTTGGGTCGTTGGCTGAGAGCTGGATACACAACCTACAATCCAGGGAACAACCAATACCGAAAGCATCCATTTTTTCTGCATGACTATTGTCCTAAAGTAAAGTCCACTTGCATTACACCTGGTGCAAGTATCAGTATGACGATCGGGAACATAATAAGCAGGATCAACGGCACACTCATTTTCGCGGCAAGTTTACCTACTTTCTCTTCCACTTTAAGTAGCTGAGTCCTTCGCATGTCCTCTGCCAAATCACTCAAGATATTGGCAACCGATGTTCCGTAGTGAAGGTTCTGAATGATGGTCAAAACAAAGCTCTGTACATCTGGAGCTGGCAAGCGGGTATTAAGATCATTGAGCGCCTTCTCGATTCCATGAATCTTGCTCGAGTCCGACGTTTTCTTTACTTGGTAACAGAGGTCTTTATCGAATGCGGCAAGTTCTTTATGAAGATAGGCAAAGGAAGCTTCAACGGTCATCCCGGTTTGAACACAAACTGACATCATGTCCAACAAATAAGGCAGGTTTCTTGATATTTTGCGCACCATATAGCGCTTACGCGCTTCGAGCAAAAAATCAGGCAAAATCATTGCCAACACCGCCGAGGCAAGGGCGGCAACCAATTTGCTCACCAAGTCTGTTTCTAAAAACAAAAACAAAAGAGACCCGACTACAACAGCAACCGCTATCTTAAAAGGTACGTAATAGCGCGCTAAATTTTTATTGTAGTAGCCAGCGTCGAGCAACTTTTGCTCCAACTCTTTGCGTTGCTCTTTAGCAAACCCGATGATGATACGGTTAGTTTTGATAGGCGCTACAGGTTGGTTTTTCATTATGTAACTTTCAAGCTTACGCTTGCGCTTTGAGGCTGCAAACAACTCGTAAGTAACGAGACCCACCGCAATGATGACAAACGCGATACTTAGTGGAAGAATCATAAGCGCACCGCCTTAACAAGCAGCCATACAATAAACAGCCCAAGCAGTCACTACCGACAACATAGTAGAGGATCCATATACCTTCTGGGTCGTACAAAATGAAGTTAATATTATCAGGGTTCACTCGGTAGAGAATGATGGCGAAGATAAGCGGAATTGCGGCCACCACTTTGGCAGAAATACGCGCCTCAGAGGTCATCGCCATCTTTTTGTTTCCATCGTGCGAGAGTCAACCAAGACTCGAATCAAGCGAGCCAAAACGCCCTTCAGTTGACCACCTCGGCTTATGTTCGCGCGGAGCGTAACTGTAAAAAAGATAAACTCCGGATAAGCAAAGCGCTTAACCGCACGTTGGAACACCACATCTGGATCTTCACCGAGTTTGAGTCTATCTCCCATGTGTTTGAACTCGCGACCGATCTCGTTATCGAGATTACGCCCCACAAAACTGATTGCCTGCATCAGACTTTCCCCTGCAGTTACAGCACTCATCAAGATATTGAGTGCATCGGGGAAGGTTCGTTGAAATATTTTCCTGCGGCGAGTCTGCATCCATTGATAACCAATAAACAGCAACACAATGAAGCTAAAAACCATCACAAATACAGCATGATTAGTCAGCACTTTAAAGCCCAAATACCAAGACAAAACAAGTGCACCAATCATATAAGCCAATATCAAAAGGTTCGCTTTGGGTCCCAGTGATTGAGCAGAAAACTGAAATGACTCTTTCGCTCTTTTAATCCCCTTTTTCGGTACCAAGCTACCAACATTAATAGCCGCGGTAGACTCTTCGCTTAGATCCACTTCAGGGAAATATTTTTCAACTCGTCGCGTTTGGTAGTCAGCAACAATATAGCCGCAATACCAAATAAGATTAGTGATAGCCAAATCATGCTCTCACCTCGCTGAATGAGCTCATTAACTCATCATAAAGGCCATAGAAGTGAGACTTCTTAACCAGTTCAGAGCGCTGCATGATACCTTGGGTAACAAACTCGCCTTTTACTACCCCACCAAAATCTGAGTCATGAAAATCAAAGCGGTAGATTTCTTCCATCACCACACTCTCACCTTCAAGCCCAACAATTTCGGAGATACTGGTCACTTTTCTCGAACCGTCACGGAGGCGGTTTACCTGCACCACCAGCTGTATCGCACTCACGATAGAGCGGCGAATCGCATCGAGCGGCTGATTCAGGTTGGCCATCATAATCATCGACTCAACACGACTAATAGCATCACGAGGCGAGTTGGCGTGAAGTGTCGACATCGAGCCATCGTGCCCGGTGTTCATTGCTTGGAGCATCTCGAAGGCTTCTGGGCCACGACACTCCCCGAGAATAATTCGATCAGGCGCATCCGAAGAGCATTTATCACCAAGTCACGCTGAGTCACAACACCGGTTTGCTCAACACTGGCTGAACGGGTTTCTAGTCGCACCAAGTTGGGTTGTTCTAACCTCAGCTCTGCGGCATCTTCTATTGTGACTATTCGCTCATCTTCGGAGATATAGTGTGACAAGGCATTAAGTAAAGTAGTTTTACCTGAACCCGTCCCACCAGAGATAAGAATGTTGATACGACACCGAGAGGCGATCGAAAGGAGCCTTGCCATATCGATATTCATCGACCCAAAATCAATCAAGTCCTCAACACCAATGTTTTGCTCGCGAAACTTACGAATTGATATTGCGGTGCCATCTAACGCGATAGGCGGAATAACGATGTTAACGCGGCTGCCATCTTCCAATCGCGCATCAACCGTTGGAGAAAGTTCATCAACACGGCGTCCTACACGGGCTGCTATCTGTTTAGCGATCGAGAGCACTTGTTCTTCGTTAACAAAACGTATATCCGATTTACTAAGTTTACCGTTTCGCTCGTAAAACACTTCGGAAGGACCATTAACCAAAATATCGGTAATGCTGTTGTCATCGACTAAGGGTTGAATTGGGCCAAGGCCAAACAGCTCATCCATCATGCTTTTAACGAGGCTGCTTTTCATCATTGCAGTAATGGGACGTTCATAGCTGTTGGCCAGCAGATCCACTGCTGTTCGAATTTGGTTTTCAACCTCCAGCTGACTCAAAGATTGAATCGCTTCCGCGTCCAGTGCCTCAAAAATTTGAGTCCGAAACGCAACATACACTTCACTGTGAGAGCTCATCGGATACCTAACCTTTGTAGAAGACTTTTATTTTGTATTGGCTGACCATTCACCAGTCTAACCAACTGTTCAACCGAACGGTTCACACCACGGTCGTGCTTGTAAGCGCGTTTACCGTCGACATGAATATGAGACAAGTTCTTACAGTATTCGATATCAAGATCGACGCTAGACCCCAAGAACTTACTGAGTTCATCACGTTTCACAACAAAACTGTTTTCAGGACGATGGTGGTTAACGACCGTGATGATGCGGGTGCGTTTACGCTTCGCTTCGCGAATGGTGTCTAACGCGCTAATCATCGCTTTTGCATTGCGTACCGCTGCAATCGATGGCTCCACAACAATAGCGACGACATCGTAATGCTGAATCAGCATCTCACCGTCAACATGGAAATCGACACTCCCCGAGAAGTCTTCAACGATAAAGTTCGTGTTTCGACTCAGTAAGTGACACAGCGCCTGGTTATAATTGAGGATGTCTTCTTGATCGGTATCGCCATTAATTGATAGCAACCGAAGGTCTTTATTGATAGGAGTTAGATAGTTTTGTGCGCCTTCAAAGTCTAACTCGTGGGCGGGTACTGACAATTCATCCAACCGACGAGCGGTGTGGTCGGTCAAGCCCAACATGACGTCAATATTACTGTCATGGTATTGATGGTCGACCAATATGGTATCTACGCCTTGCCCAGACATTTTGGAGCTTAACTCCGCCGCAATAAATGAGGTGCCGATACCACCTTTAGTCCCTACTACCGCTACCCGTTTTGCTCTGCGTTCTTTACTCACCCCGGTTTGCGCTTTGAGATCACGATGAACATGCATGACAAATTCGGCAAACTCATACTTATTGATCGGCCAAAAGATGTAATAAAAACCCATCTCCTTAAGCGTTCTCAAGGTCGATATTGCATCTTCCTTGCCAATAATAATGACGCCTTTGTGAGTGGGAAGCTTAGCGGCAAACTCTTGTGCATCTTTAACCACACTCTCCGAGTTGTTAAGCTCGAGTAGTATCAAATTGCTTTCTTGTTTGGCAAAAAAATCGCTATCCGCTTTTTCTTGGCGCACACCGTTAGGTGCATCCCAACCTTCGAACTCAAACAGCTCTTCGACTAGCGACTTACATTCGTCAGTCTGATAGACCAACGCACAACCAGTCGGCCCTGAGGCTACTGTTACTTTCGATGCGCTTTTGTTGCTCTCCGGGAGCTTTTTAGTAATATCAAACATCAGATACCCTCCACCAAACGCTCTTTATGCGCGATTTGTCTGTTTCTCGCATTTTCAGAGAAACAATCACGACTATCGAGGTCTTGCTCAATTGAAGCCGGCTTGCACTGCTTGTTCGCCATATTGTGGAAAGTCACTGTGATGCGAAGATCACTGATTAAGCCGCTGTTTTGTTTCCATTCAAAAACGTCTGCTCTGTATTGAACAAAAGGCAGGCTTTCAAACGATCTGGAAGCGATTTTTTTAGCCGTATTATTCTTGTATTCGATGATATAGCTGGGACCTGAATCGATATCATCGATAGTAGTGAATATTTCCTCGAGTTTCTGCTGAGCTTCAATTTCTGACTTCACAGTAAACTCGTAGACATGAGTCTCTGGATATATCAGTGTCTCTGCGCCTTTTCCGTTGAAGTACCGCTCTGAGCAACCAGTTATCAGCACTGCCAAAAGGATGAACATTCCTTGTAATAACCTCATTGGATAAATCCTCCTTTAGAAAGCAGCTCAATCGTTGGATCGGAACCGCGATTTGTTTCTTCCGGTTCAGAAATATTCAGCCAACGGCGCAACGTATTGGTCTTCGAAATATAAGGAAGCTGGATGTCTTTTTTCTTCATTGGTTGCACCAAATTAACGGTAGCGACAATGATCAACTCGGTCCGTCTTCTATCAGTTGAGGATTTTCGAAATGCAGCTCCAAGGACTGGAATGTCACCCAAGATGGGCGTTTTTTGGATCTCTTCAAGATCAGCACTACTCATCAGCCCACCCAGAACAAAACTATCCCCATCACCCAGTTCAATAGTGGTCATGGCTCTGCGGGTTGCTAGCTGCGGTACTTCGATGCCAGCAGCGCGAATATAACGTTCGATTTCACTCACCTCAGGGAAAAGCTGCATACGAATTTTCTTCTCGTTTAAAACTTTCGCGGTGAGATCGAGTCTGATACCAAATTCTTTAAAGGTAATATTGACGTTGTTATTGGTAGAAACGACAACGGGTACTTCTCCACCAACAAGAAAACTGGCTGATTCTCCAGAAATAACAGTGAGGTTGGGCTCAGCCAATACCTGAGCGACATTTTCATTGCCGAGTGCGGTAATCAACGTGGTTAGATCAGCTGCTTCAAATTGCTGGAATAAGAACTGCCCAACATTCGCACCGATTGACGACCAGTCGACACCTACGGTTTCAGCAAAACGTTCGGTAACCTGCGCAACAGAGATTTTAACGTTGACTTGCTGAACAGTAGCCACTTGAAGACGTTCAATAATGCCTTCCCATGTCATGTTTCGCTCAAAAATCATCGACTCAGGCTCTTCGAGTGATACATAACTGGTTTCAAAAGTTAGGTTTTGCGCTTTGTTGTACTTTTCTACTTTATTTCGTCCTAGCAGCGTCGCGACCATACGATAAATATCATCACGTATCTGCTCTGACTCGACAACGCCACTGACTGCAACCTGGTTACCAACCGATTCAATCTTCACGTCACTATTCGGAAAATGCAGACTAATCTGCCTGCGGACTTGAGATAAATCTACGTCGGCGATGATTCGGTCCGACATCAATAACTTCTCTGACGCTCCATATACCATCAGCCTTGCTTGCCCGACCGACTTTGCAAAAACGACAATGGTATTTTCATTGATAACGTTGTAGTCGATAACATCTGGGTCGCTAATAAAAACCTTGGTTATTCGCTCACCAAGTTCGATATGTTTCGCGTCATTAACTGTGATGTATTGCTGACCTGCTTTTGCCATTTGCAGCGACATCAACGCAGCAAAGGCGACAATGAGTAAATTCCATTTCTGGCGTATAATGTAGTCCATTACAGCTCTCCTCTGCTTCCAGCTCTACTGCTCGAGCCGCGCATTTCTTGGATGCCGAAATAATTGTCAATCACATTACTTACATCGGCATAAACCGGCTCGGCATACTCTCGGCTACGGTAGACTTCTAAATGCATGGTTCTCTGCGCAAGCGCCAGGCGCGCTACTTCCGTAGGTGGGATTTCGATGATAATAGTAGTAAAGCCTTCATCATTTTTTCCGGCTACAGGGCGGATCTTTTCTTTTTCATCCACGCTACCCATATTGAGGACTTTGACATTTTTCAGGAACAAGCTTGCGGTTACACCTCGAAATTGAATCGGCTTTTCCGTTGCGCCGGATAAATTTGAACTTGGAGAGCTCACCGTTAAAATATCGATGTACTCGCCGGGGCGAATAAAATCACTAATGAGATTTTTGTTACTGACCACAAGGGGATAAAGCGTCATACCATCCGAAACGAGCAAATCGATATAACCAGGATCGTTCTCTTTGGTGAGATGTTGAGGCATAACGAGCTGACCCGCGGAAAGATCTGAATTGAAGAGTGTAGATGGACTAAAATCCAGTTCCACATCTGATCGAACGCCTTCATCTAGAGCCTGTGTTAGCTCGAGCTGCTCTCTTTTCACTAAGTTACTTGAGATGGGGGTCCCGCGCTCTGCCGATTGCTCCAATCGCCAAACCGTAATGTATTCCGGGGATTCTGGTTTAGGCTGTGCTTCGGGTTGCTGCGAGATTACAGGGCTGCCATCCTTGGTATTGGTGAGGCTGTCATATACTCCGAAACCACCGACCAATATCGCCAACAGAGCCACGAACACAATAATTCGAGATCTCATAATATTTCCCGCTATAGATAGTAGCTAAGTATCACGGTGCAAAAACCAGCTGATATCGCTATTCCATACGGAAGCCCAATGGTGCCTTCGCTCGGCACAAGCTTGAGTAATCGATACTTAACTATATAGATGACGGCAAGCACACCTCCTGAGATGGCCATAAAGAAGAGCGCGTCGTCAATCAGTGAAAGTGGGAGCGAGAGTGAAAACGCGACCATCAACTTCGCATCGCCGCCACCAATTATGTTTTCCAAAACAAAACCAAGGCGATGAGTGCAACTACGAGGAAAGAGTAAATATGAGGTGCTATATCGACATGATCCAGTAACATGACCGCCACTGATAAGCAAAAGACAACTAAAATTATCTTATTGCTGATGCGCCGAAACATGATGTCACTTACTACGACGATAGCACTGGATACGCACATTGCTACCAGCACTAACGCCAGTTCGTCTTTCACTAGGTTACCCTCAAAGCCGAGACCTATATACTATGGAGTAGGTGCAGCTGCACCACCATCTTCGAGACCTGCTACTTCAGTGGCAACGTTTCCAAAGGCAGTTGATAGACTCCCCAGAAAACCAGTATCGCCAAGCGCAACGCCCAACAGCACTGCCATAGCAACCGCGATCAAGCCATACTCAATAGCAGTAACACCTCTTTCGTCGTCTTTAAGACGGCGAAGTGATTCAGAAAATTGAATATAAAATTTCGTCATCATCGTCCTATTCCCTTCGTTGTTTTGCTAAATGCTCCATAACTGTAGGTGGCGGATCAACGTCTCAAAAGTGAACACTATCGGTCTCACCGATACCCTAAAACAGAGTGACACTCCAAGTGCTGGTCAGCTTTCCACCCAATATTTAACAAAACAACACTTTATTACCGAACCCCATACTTTACGGAGAAAATTAAATTAGCAAACCCTTAACTTGATACGTGAGCTTCGTCACACTATATTCTATTGAGCGTTTGAAACAGGTTAGTGTCGGACTGAGAAATAGTCGTTTCAAATCTGAGATAATGGAGAAGCACTATGAAGTTACAGTTTGACAACTTACTTTCGTTTCATTCTGTGGTCACTCACGGTTCGTTTAGTAGCGGTGCGCGTAAACTCGGAAAGTCACAATCGACGGTAAGTGGTGCAGTGAAAAGCTTAGAAAACGAACTGGGTTATGAACTGATTGATCGGTCTGAGTCAGGAATTACACTGACGCCTAGAGGTAAGAAAATCTATCAACTTACCATCCAATAGTTTCTCGATATATAGAGCTTAAGTACGTGGCGGAGTCTTTAGGGCAAAAGGAACGAAGTAAATTGCGTGTTGGAATTGATCCTTTAGTGTTTAATCAGCAAGTAAAGCAATCGTTGTTTGATTTTTCCGAGCGCTTTCCTGAAACCGAACTGACCATTCTCACCAAACCCAGCCATATACTTGGCCAATATCTACACCACCATAAAGTCGATATAGCCATTGGTAATCCGTATCATAAAACTGACTACGCATTTAACGTTGACGAACTGTTTTTAGTCAATTGTCTTTGGGTAGCGCATCAGGATATGCTCCAGTCTCCCCTCTCTTCAAGCACGCGAATACTGCTTCTTGATGGCTGTGAGGATACCGTCGATTTATCGAATATTGCACAGCACAATATTTGGATACTAGATGACTCACGAACCATCTTAGATATGTGCATTGCTCAAAAAGGGATTGCGTTTCTACCACAACATTTACTTGATAATCAGACAACTGCAACCAAATTGGCACCAATTTTAGGTGAAACATTCCTGTTTGGTAAGCAAATCTACGCGTCATTAATGTGGCCGCAACATGCAGACTTCAGTCACCAACACCAATGGATTCACGATAAGTTGAGAAAGAGGTAGCCCACAGCTCGCAAGCACTAATCAATTCACCTTCGTGTCAAATCTGGTACACCCAAATACAAAGCCTTTGCTCTACACTACTCCTTACAAGAGCGTTGCCCTAAGGTGCGATATGAGTGTACAACATAAAACACACAGCTTTTTTACAG
This sequence comes from Vibrio maritimus, assembly GCA_000755425.1. GTDB lineage: Bacteria > Pseudomonadota > Gammaproteobacteria > Enterobacterales > Vibrionaceae > Vibrio > Vibrio maritimus_A. The sequence continues at coordinate 333,711 of BBMT01000004.1, read as the reverse complement.
TACTCGCTCTCTCATGTCTCTTTTCTCCGTTCGCAGCCAGCGATAATAAACACGTTGGACTTAAGGCACCACTACCATCAATTAGCACGCAATCTTCACTGAAAAGGAATCAATCTGCTGAATCAGGTGTGATTGAACTTCGCGGTGGAAACTTCATCAAGCCATTTCAGACCCAGATATCGCCACTGCCTACCCTTCATAAAACTAAGCCTTATCAGCACCTGATATCCGAAGCCGCGCTCAAGTGGAACATTGAACAAAGCCTTATCTACGCAGTTATGCACGTAGAGTCCTACTTCAATCCCACCGCGGTCAGTTCTGCGCAGGCTCTTGGGCTCATGCAAGTAACCGAAAATGGTGCAGTTTTAGAGTTTTCAAAGCGTTTTCTAGGTGGCAAAACCCTTGCTAGAGAGCAGGTATTTGTACCAAGAACGAATATAGATATTGGCACTGCCTATCTTTATCTTCTTGATGCCACTTACCTAAGCCAAATACGCTCGCCCAAGACAAGACTAATCGCCACTATAGCAGCATACAATTGTGGACTAACAAACCTAATGAAATACACATTCGACACCAAGTCTTTGGACTATTTTGTCTACCGCGTAAACCAGACCACAACGGAAGAGTGGCGAGAAATGTTGACTCAGCAATTTCCTATCGCTGAAACGCGGGCTTATGTGGCCAAAGTACTGGAGAAAAAAGCTCACTATCAGCAACTCATTCACTAATTGGCAGTAGTTCTTACTATTTGCGAACGTAGATTTCAAAGCTCGCTTGCGTTGTTTCCAGCACCCCAACACGGTCATAATTCATGAATTGCTTCTTGAAAGTATCGAAGCTCAAAAAGAATGGTAAAAATTCAAAATCAGGCATGTATGTATTGGTGGTATCCGATATTTCGACAACGATTATTCTAGGCTGGTTTCTTTGTATATCAGTTGCCATGGTCTCTTGAACCATCTCAACAACCTGACTTGAACGCGGATCATTTGGGTTTGATAAAGCGACAGGGAGTAGCCAAAAATTAGGAAGTTTAGAGGCCCATATCATTTCTGAGTGAACAATTACACCATGGGGTACATGCGTTGAGCAAAGAAGATAATACCGTCCCCTGGCAATACATAAGGCTCTACAAAACTAGTAAGACTAACAATTTTACTGTGTTCTACTAAAGTAGAGCGGTTAATACCCGGAAAGGTTTGACTTTGCCAGTTATGCCACGCTTGTTCGTACCTGGTGTCCATCGTTCGAAAAAAATAATGTCCACTCAAGAAGTAGAAAGTTGCAGAGACAACCAGTAAATAAAACAAAGTAATAATTCTATGCTTATTACCCAACTGCCTAACACCGACTAAGAATGACATCACAACAATTGTCACACAAAATACTAACGAGGGTATCATATGATAGCCAAACCCTGTTCGTCCGATAACATAAGCACTAAGGCAGCCTAGTGTTGATACATAAAGAACCGAGACAATCCCCTTATCGACTCTACCTAACAACAATAGGCGATACGGAGCAGCAATAGCTAATAGGGCTATCGCAACCATCGTCAGGAGAGGCGTCATTTCCGTGAAGTAACCGGCATAATATTCACTAGCAAGAGGCAAAATGAAGTCTACGTAACTGCGCTGGAATGTGATGATCAAAAACAAGTAGGAAAGTCCTAACACCACTATCCAATACATAAGAGGTCTGATGTAAAACGTACGACGACGAATCATAAATGTAACTTCAACAAGCAGCAGTACGACGATATACTGGGGCTTCAAAGCAAATGAAATGGTCACGATAATGGCGCTGATAGCTCCCACCAGACGCGTGTTTTTGCATTGTTTTCACTGTTCAAGGCATGCGCGACATAAACGATTAAACCTGCTGCTATGATATGTTCGCGTTGCAAGAACATAATTTCACTCACTGCAACTAGCCCTATGGTAAACGCTAAAGTAAGGCTGAAACGAGCAAAGTGACTTAAGTGTGACAAATAATGATAAGAAAGCACCAAACAGAGCAAGATATACAGAATCATACTTGTATTAGCGGAGGCGAGTTCATTGATTCCAAGTAGGCTTGGTAAGAGAAACAGCTTGTATAAGTAAACGATAAGAGGTGGATTAACTTCATAATACTGAAGATAAAATTCTTGTAGACCAGTATGCTTTGCCATCGAAAACAAGAAAGCTACATCACCGTTCATTGCACTCAGCATTTGCACACTAAGTGCTTGCAATAATATGACCAACACAATTGCCCACAATACAATAGTGCTTCGCGTATGCATCCTCACTCTATTGGTTTCCCTCGACCTTCAGTTTCAACATCGACTACTCTCCCTGAGCATAGTTAATCCAACCGGATATGGTTAATAAGCAAAGCGTCAAAAGTGAAAAAGTCCTCAACAGAGGACTTTTTCACTATCAAACTTTCTAGCATGATGATTAATTCATGCTCACCATACAAATAAAGCGGTTGGTATCGAAAGTTTTGTCGAACACGTCTTTCTTCTGTGAAGAGTAAACTCTCCCTTCTGCTGTCCAATAATCACCCGGTTTGAGATCCGTATACAGTTCTAAGTACTTGTAAGCGGCTTTAGTTGGTAATTTCGACGACAGTTTTTGTTCACAATATTGAGTCGCGTCATCACGGCTTAGGAACACTTCTGCTGATTTATTGTTACCACGATACACTGGGTATAAATAGGTGAACACTTCGTCTTTATATACGACGGTATTAGAAAACGTCCCGACTTCCTGCTTTGGTAGCTTTTTCATTTCTGCCGTTTTGGGATCATTTAGCACTTTCTTAGTAATCTGTGCCGCTTGGTTGTTTTTTGCACTCTTGGCAGTAGGTGCTGACTCTTTTGCCACTGGTGCTGCTGGTTTAGCTACCGCTTTTTTCTGAGTTTTCTTTGCAAACGGGAAGAAGTAATCACCATCATTTTTCAAGTTCAGACGCAGAGATTGTGTCTTACCGTTATTCACGCTTTTACGTTGTAAACACCCACGTAGTTGCCCGACAGTTCAATCACATCCCCACTGCCCACTTTTTCATCGTTGATGTAATAGTCCGTATTCGCAGAGTTAGAGCGGAACACAAAGCGGATCTTATCAAGATTCAGTGCCTTACGAATTTCGCCTTCTAAGTTCGAGTTAAAGGCATTCTTATACTCAGCAGATACAGTATAAGTCAGATCACCATTCAACTTTTGGGTTGCATCGACGACTTTGTATGAAGTCAGGTTGATGCGCTCAGAGCCACCCTTTTCAAGTGCAAAAGCGTTTTTCATATAAGGTAGGTTGCGGTTCACACACGCAGACAAACTTTCAGTTACTTTACACTCAAGCTTGCCTGAATAATTTTCCTGATGAACTACATTGGCTTCTTTTAAATGGCGATCTTTAATACTGCGATAAAGTGCCAATAATTGGTCATTTTTTTCACGCTCAATTTGCGTCACGCTAGCTTGGTTCGAAGCGATGGTTTTATTGAGTTCTTTAAGCTTGGTTTCAGCATCTGCTAACTCAGTATTAAGCTTATTGATAGAAGTCGACACGCCTCGTAATGCTAAAGCAATACCTTCATCGTATTCACCTTGTAGTAGTTTCTCTTGGAATACTTGTGAATCTGCTTTAACAATATCAATACTGTTCAACAGCTTGATTTTATTTGCTTCGATGCTTGAAGAGGTCTTGTTGTAAAGAGAGATAGTGTCATCTAGGCCAACTTCGCTGTAGCGAGACGAATATTCACTGTTGATAGTGTCTAATTCCGACTGCTCACTACTATTAACCAGTTCAGAAGCCCAAGCACCTGACATCATCGTCACGCCTGCTAACGTGATCAATGTTTTCACTCTAAAGTGTGGTAATAATTTTTCTAGATTCACAACAACCTCATAATCCTTCTTAACCGCCTGAACATTTCCATATTCCGCTAATTTTTATAAAATGAAGGGTTTCTTACTGATATAATTTTCTATTCTATCAAAGCCCCAAAGCAGTGTCGCTACAATGAGGCGCAATTGTGTGATCTTATTCATCAATTAAGAGGGAGTTCAAGAATTGCGTTAATACACTCATCAATTCTCCGATACTGCGTAGATCTCAGCGCGGCGATTTTGAGCACGATTTTCAGCGCTATTATTTGGCACCAATGGCTCACTTTCGCCTAGTGACTTAACGGTAATGCTGTCTCGCTCAACACCTTGAAACAACAATACATCATGCACCGATAGAGCGCGGCGTAGCCCCAGCCCTTGGTTGTATTGTTCAGAACCTTGACTGTCGGTGTGCCCTTCTATGATCAGATCATAGGAAGCCTCTGACAAAGTCGCGCTTGTTTTGTTGAGTGAAGTTCGCGCCATAGGTGTTAAACCGTAGCTATCAAATGCGAAATTCACACGCACAACTGGGTTATTGGTACCCGCCTGAGAAACCGACATTACCGAGGTGCAGTCCGAACTATCGAAAAGCTGGCTGCTTTGCTTGACCAACATTGAGGCAAATTCATCATTAAACCCAGTTTGCTCAATGCTAAGTTTGCCCTCTCTGTGTTGAGCGATAGCCCTAACATCAGAGACAGATACTGAATATTGTTGTTCCCCTGCCGTGTTTTGACAGTACGCTTGGAACTGATCTTCACTCGCATGGCTACTCAACGCAATAACGGATAGCGCGGCGGCGCTCATTAAATATTTCATTATTTCTCCTAGTACAACTTAGTTACGCCGCTGCTCTTGGAGCCTTTGCGGATTAGCTCTTCTATTTTGTCTATCAGATCATCAAGGTCTTTAACGTCGATAATGTCTTCATTTTGATCAACGACGCACTGCTGGAAGCCTTTACTGTGTGAAGCTCTAAAATCGATGCCAATAACACCAATATAAAGACCAGGTATCACTTCTCGTGCTTTGTCACAAATACCCGTTTTATTGCCGCCTGGCGTTACCAGTTTATTGAGAATACCGTTATTAGGCTCTCCTGACCATCACTCAAAATCAGCAGCATTTTAACTTTCTTGTTGTACGCCTCTTGCTCTTCTTCATCGTCACTATTTGGATCGCCATCCGCTAACACCTGAGCTCCACGGATAATACCCTGAAAAACGGCCGTACTACCCCCTGCCCACATTTCACTAATGGGAGAGAGTTTTTGAATATTATTGGTAAGTGAAATGCTTTTAAATTGATCACCTTGCCAGCTACCATAGCCAGCATAAAGGCGATTACCATCAACACGGTAATGCGTCTTCACTTTAGGGAAGTGATTAGTCATCATTTGGTTGATGGTCTTATTGAAGTTCACATAACTATAATTTTCAGTGTGATAAGTGTATTGGCTCCAACCAAGCCCAAGTGCACCAATTATACGCTTTGCTTCTTGCTGCTCTTCAGAAGAACCATTTGGACAGTAATACCGCTGCGATGAACAGTATTGGATAGAGTAATCGTAGTAACTCCTCCATTTATTCCAATCCACTTGCTCGTAGGTTGTATCCGTTCGCCATGTGTCCACATTGTTCTTATAACGAAGTTGACTTACTGCGTAGACATAGCCATCACTATCACTTTCCCGAGTGCGAATATTGTAAGGTACAAAAGCGATGCTATTGTTCACCTTATTTGCTTGTTCCGTTTGCTGTTCATTACACTCCTCAACCTCAAACTCTTTGGAAAGTTCGGAATCTTCCTCTTTGCACAGTATGCGTTTCGAAATAGAATCAATAGCGGTTTTCAAATCATCGATTTTTCGACTTTTATTGCCGCCACTTCCCCATTCAGAAGACATGGAACCAGAAAAATCAGAAACGAAAACAATATCGATATTGTTATCACCCAAATACGCTGGATACTTACGAGCTAACGAATAACCCGCTAGATCCTGGGTGTCATTAAAAGATGGTATAAATGAGCTAGCAAACCATGAGTCATGAGTCGTAGTCGCATTTACGGTGTACTGGGTGTACTCGTCCTGATTGTTATCCAAGTCTTGCTCTTGAACGAATTTTGTTGTTGTTACCGAGCTAGACTTAATATCTCGGACATAGTTTTCCACGTAGCGCTTCGCCAATGCTTGTGAATCGCTCTCAACATCTTCAATCGTCACCGCGATTGCTGCTGCCTCAGCGGCATCACGCAATCGACTCGTTTCTTGAACGTATCGCGTCCCTTCAACCGCCCAAAAGGTAAAACCCATAATCGGCACTAACGTCAGCCCCATCCATATAGCAGCAGCACCGGTTTGTCGATTCAGGCTAGGTTGAGATTGAGCCATTTTTCTCTGCTTAACGGTCATACTACCTCCCTGGCATTATCGACGAAGAGGTCAAGCGCATATCAGCATCCTCACCCGATGAAAATGCTTCAAACCAAGAATGGTGATCCTCACAAAGAGTGACGCGGTATATCGGATACGATAGCCCCTTCTCAATAGGGACTAACGCCTGATAGTTACTCAGCGAGTCTGTTCGACATCCAAGCGATGAAAACTTGGGGCTGCGATGAGTGACCACACCTTCACCAATCACATAAGACTCAATTTGCAGCGCGACATCCTCAACCGAACTGTCCAACATACGGCTTGCGACGGCTGTTAAATCCACGAGATCTTGCTGCGACACTTGTAGATTAGTTCTGCCGGCAATGTCAGCCTCAAAATAACGAGAGCGCTCTTTGATAACATTAACTAGAGCGAAACTTGAACGATCCAACTTTGCTCGAACCAGTAATTTATGACTGAGATCCGTAGCGAACAGATATATAGCACACAAGCCAACCAGCACGAACGCAAGTTCAATCGCGAAAGCCCCTTTTTGATTGCGTCGGGAAGTAAAACGAGTAACGCTATTCCGTCTCATCTTTCCATCCCTCATGTTCTAGGTTCAGCACCATGGTGCGTGAAATATCGACTTGCTCAGCCCCAAAAACATGGATAATCGGAGTGTATTCATAAGTGACCGTGATTTCGGCTAGATCGTAATTGAACGTAAGATCTTGCTTTGAATAGCCAACGTTATTGACAAAATCTGAGTAACTCGGGAAATATTTACCATCAATCGAAAACTTGTCATCGTCGATGAGAAAGCTCCAAAGATTATTTTGATTCGCAATCAGAGTCTGAAACCGAGTCTCATACTGCTCGTGTACACCACTTCCCTGGTAGATCTTGGTGTTGCGTATCGTTTCACGCAGCGCATACTCGGTCATATTGATCACATAGATGCGGTAGCAAATTTCGAAGATCGCAAACGTCGAGAACATCAATACAATCGCACCTAAGGAGAATTCTACTGCGGTAGCGCCACGCTGCTTCTTGAACCCAGCCATATATCAACTCTCTTCGCGATTAAGCTGCTGAGCAATCAGTGTGAGCTCTGCATAACTGTATTCATCGCTTAACAGCTTTTTGGCCGCATCAATTTGGTCTGCTTGATAAGTGCGATGGCCAGATTAGCGCGCACAACCTTATTGTCCGGAGCGTCAGCAATAACGGGCGCTAACGTTTGAATAGCACGTTTGTAATCTTGCTGTGCGATGTAAAGCATGGCGATGTTATTTTTGACTGCGACATCGTCATAACCTTTAAGCCTTGCTTGGTTGAATTGCGCTTTAGCGCTGTCGAAGTCACTCTCTTTGCTGTACGCAACCCCAAGCAGCACATGAATTTTGCCTGATGCATTTCCCGCTTTCAGCGATGCCAAATACGCTTCAACCGCGTCAGGAACCTTATCTTGAGCAACCAAAACCTGTCCACGCAGTTGATATAAACTTGCAGATTGAGCACCTGCCCCATCAAATGGTCTACATAAAACTCGCCGATTCGATATCGCCTTTGTTGTAATATGCCCACGCCAGTTTTTCCACCGTCGCGACAGAGTTGTCTCCTGCCTCAAGCTTGGTCTTATAGTGGTTAATCAAACCGTCATAGTTGTCCACTTTTTCCATACCCGCGACGGTGGCCGCTTCACTTTGAGCGAGATCTGCTGAGGATTGGCAACCAACAAGAGTGAGTGTCATCAAGACCAGCAAACCACATTTTTGTAATCCGTTCACATCAACTCCCTATCGATATAGACATCTGCATAATTCCCGGTGCAAGAATCAGCACAACAATGGGGAACATAATAAATAAGATCAGTGGCACACTCATTTTAGCGGCGAGTTTACCCACCTTTTCTTCAACGGTTAGAATTTGAACCTTACGAATATCTTCGGCGAGATCACTCATCACTTGGGCAACGGAGGTGCCGTATTGCAAGTTTTGAATCACAGTCAAAACAAAACTTCGGACTGCAGGTGTGGGTAATCGTTGCCCCAAATCATTGAGTGCTTTTTCCAAGCCGTGGATACGAGCCGCATCCGAAGTGCGTCGGATTTGGTAACACAAATCTTTATCGAACATCTCTAGTTCGTCCGCCAAATACGCTAAGCTGGCTTCAATTGTCATGCCTGTCTGTACACATACTGACATCATATCGAGCAAGTAAGGCAGCTTGGCTGACGTACGACCAATCAACATTTTGCTCCGTAAGGAAAGGACTAGATCCGGAACGACAATTACACCTACCAACGAAAACAACGCACTAAGCAGCTTATTGGTACTAGACAGATCGCTTAACGCCACAAGGACAAGTAATACAGCCAGAACAAGGAACTTGAGCGGAAAGTAATATTTCGCCCACTCTTTGTTGTAATAACCGGCTTCGATTAGCTTTTGTTCTAGTTCTTTTCGGTGTTCTTTACCAAAGCGAACCATGAAGTGTTTGATTTTTGTAGTACCAGATTGGGTTTGAATGCCAACCAAACTGTCCATTTTTTGACGACGTCGCTCCGCACGAAGCGATTCAGCGATGACCACAAGAATACAACTAAAGAATACTGTGATCGCAATGAGTAACATCATGCCCTCACCCCCCGCACTAGTAGCCAGATAATGGTTAATCCAATCATTTCGCTGATCAGGACATAATAGAGAATGACTCTTCCATCTGGGTCATAGAGAACAAAGTCTACATTTCCTGGATTGATGTAGTTGAGCAGCACCGTAAAAGCAACGGGAATTGCTGCAACAATCTTGGCGGAAATTCGAGCTTCCGACGTCATCGCCATTTTTTTTCTTTTCGAGCGTTCTGGCATCCACTAGCACGCGAATTAGTCTAGCCAACACGCCTTTTAGCTGACCACCACGTGAAATGTTGGCGCGAAGCGTTATGGTAAAAAACAAAAACTCTGGATACGGATAGTTTTTACAAGAGCGCATCAATACGGTCTCTGGTGTTTCCCCCAGTTTAAGGCGATCCGCCATCAGCTTAAACTCGCGACCAATGGCATTATCCATGGTGTCGCCCACATAACTGATCGCTTGCATCAAACTGTCACCGGCAGTGACGGCACTCATCAAAATATTAAGTGCATCCGGGAAACTGTTTTCAAATTCTGAGCGGCGGCGTGAAAGTAGGAAACGGTAGCCAAAGACTAAAAATACCGCTACTGCTGCGCTAATTAGCAAAGGGTTTTTTGGTTCAAAAATACCACCAGCACATACCAAGACGCAGTCACTGCGCCAATCGTGTACAAAGCGATATAAAGAGTCGAACGTGGGCCTAAGATCATCAAAGTTGGTGATATCGACTCTCTTAGTTTTTGCCATTTGTGTTTTTGAGACAGCGAGCGAATATTAATCGCACTGACACTCTCAGCTCCCTGATGATCAACTTGAAAGTACTGATCCAGTTTGCTTTTTTTACTACCCCGATTGAGCAGTAATGCTAGAGCGAATAATATAAGTGAAATCCAAAGCATATTAGCGCCCCGTAAATGACGCCATCAAGTCTTTGTATAATCCAAAGAATTGAGCCTTTTTCACAAGCTCAGAGCGCTGCATGATGCCGTTGGTCACATATTCACCTTTAACCGCTTCACCATATTCACTATCGTCATAGCGAAAGCGATAGATTTCTTCCATCACCACGCTGTCACCTTCCAAACCGACAACCTCCGAAATACTGGTAATTTTTCGGCTACCATCTCGGAGGCGATTCACCTGAATTACCAGTTGAATCGCACTTACAATCGTACGACGTATTGCTTCTAGTGGCTGGTTAAGGTTCGCCATCATCACCATCGATTCCACACGCGCGATTGCATCTCGTGGAGTGTTGGCGTGCAGCGTAGACATGGAGCCATCGTGGCCCGTGTTCATTGCCTGAAGCATCTCGAACGCTTCTGCACCACGACACTCGCCAAGAATGATACGATCTGGACGCATACGCAGCGCGTTTATCACCAAATCTCGTTGAGTCACCTCACCCGTCTGTTCAATACTTGAGGTTCGCGTTTCCAACCTTACCAAGTTAGGTTGTTGAAGCCGAAGTTCCGCAGCATCTTCAATGGTGACAATACGTTCGTCCTCAGCAATGTACTGTGACAGAGCATTCAACAGTGTGGTTTTACCTGAGCCGGTACCACCTGAGATAAGTACATTCATACGGCATCGAGAAGCGATCATTAGCACTCGCGCCATATCCATGGACATGGAGCCAAACTCGATTAAATCTTCAAACCCTATATTCTGCTCTCGGAACTTACGAATCGAAACTGAGGTGCCATCCAAAGCAATCGGCGGGATAACGATGTTGACACGGCTACCGTCTTCTAAACGTGCATCCACCGTCGGTGAAAGTTCATCAACACGGCGGCCAACACGCGAGGCAATACGTTTAGCAATCGCAAGCAACTGTTCCTCGTTTACAAACGTGAGATCCGATTTATGTACTTTACCGTGACGCTCATAAAAGATGTTGTTAGGCCCGTTCACCATGATGTCAGTGATCGATTGGTCTTCCACCAACGGTTGCAAAGGCCCAAGTCCAAAAAGTTCATCAATCAAACTTTTAACAAGGCCAGTTTTCATCATTGAGGTGATCGGGCGGTTATAGCCCGTCGCCAACAAATCAACTGCGCTCTGAATCTGTGATTCCAGCTCTTTACGGCTCATCTTTTGAACCGCTTCCGGGTCAAGTGCCTCAAAAATCTGCCCGCGGAAGGCTAGATACATCTCTTTATTGGAACTCATTTCGCACCTACCTTACCTAACCAGCGATTGAGTCGCGGTACAGAAATAGGCTGGCCGTTTACATGTTTCACCAAATGGTCGAGTGATCGACTCATGTGGCGGTCATGTTTATGCGCTCGTTTACCGTCAATGATGATGTGCGACAGATTTTTACAGAATGCGATTTCCAAACTAGGTTCTTGACCGAGATAGCGTTTGAGATCGCTCTTATCCATGACATAAGCGGCTTCGGGGCGATGGTAGTTCACAACAGTGATGATACGTAGTCTTGATGACAAGGTGAGCTGTAAGTTCTCAACCTTATCGATAAGTCGCTTAGCATTGCGTACTGCTGAAACAGAAGCATCCATCACTAATACGACTACATCGAACCCATCCAGCAACATTTGTGGTTCAACTGGAAAACTAACGCTTCCGGAGTAATCTTCGATAATGAAGTTCGCATTACGCGATAGCAAATCACACAAATTTTGGCTGTAATTCAGAATTTCTGTTTGGCTCATGTCGCCATCCAGTGCCAACAAACGTAAGTTCTTACGAGCGGTATGAAGGTAACTAAGCGCCCCTTCTTCATCCATTTCATGTAATGGTGCTGTAAACTCATCGATCATTCTTGGCTTAAAATCTTTTAGTGCTAGCAACACATCGATGTCACTGTCTACATACTGGTGATCCACAAGAATTGTGTCGGTACCCTGAGTTGAAAGTAGCGAACTCAATTCGGTAGCAATAAATGAAGTGCCGACACCGCCTTTAGCGCCAACCACGGCGACCCGTTTCGCTTTGCGCGCTTTGCTTACCCCTGAGAAGTTTTTGAGGTTATTGTTTACGTGAGTCAAAAAGTCAGCAAACTCTTGTTTGTTTACTGGCCAAAATACGTAGTAAAAACCCATTTCTTTTAATGAGCGCAGCGTAGATATGGCATCCTCTTTACCAATAACCACCACCTTTATGGGTTGGCAGTTTACTGGCGAAGCTTTTCGCATCCTCAACCACATTATCCGATTCATTCAGCTCGAGAATAACGATGTGGCTGCTCTGCTGTTCTGTCAGTTTGCCATGACCTTTAACGGTTCGAACGCAATGTGGATCATTCCAGCCCTCAAAGCGAAATACTTCTTGAACGAGATTGAGACACTCACTGGATTGATAGAACAAAGTACAACCTGCTACACCGGTTTGATTTTTCGGCTCAGGTTTGACTTTGGTGCTCAGTGCTTTCGTTAAATCAAACACGATTACTCTCCCACTAAGCGCGACTTGTACGCGACTTGTTTTAGACGCATGGTTTCAACAAAGCAGTCAGGCTGTGCAATTTCTTGTTGCAGCTGCGCAGGTTGGCAAATTTGAGTTTTAAGTTGACGAATGGCAACTGAGATTCGAACATTGGCAATCATGTTTTGCTCTTCACGATATTGAACGCGAGGCGGTGTCACGGCCAAAGTTGAAACCTGTTTAAACGCCTTTTCGGCTAGCTGACGATCTGCGGTTGATTTGTAAGAGACCACATAAGCGGCTTCTCTATCAAAAGACTCCGACAACGCAATCAAATGCTTTATCTTTTGCAAAGACTCACTGCGATTTTTTATGACGTAATCGACACGGTGCACTTCTTGATAAACCAGCGCCTCTGCGCCATTGCCATCGAAGTAACGCTCTGTAGTGCACCCTGTAATACCGGTCAGTAACAGAACAAATGCCAAGACCAACAGTTTCAAGTTAACTTGCATCATTGAATAAACCCTCCCTGCTCGACTAGTCGAATTGTCGCATTAGAAGGCTGCATATACCCATCAGTATCTTCGAGATTTAACCAGCGCATCAGAGTAGACGTTTTGCGGATGTAAGGAAGTTGTACATCGGTTGAGCGCATTGGTTCAACGAGGTTAACGGTTGCGACGATGATGAGCTCGGTACGTCGTCTCTCGGTAATAGATTTGCGAAACGCAGCGCCTAAGACAGGGATATCACCAACCAGTGGGATTTTCTGCATTTTTTCAAAATCCGCACTGCTCATTAAACCACCCAAAATGAAACTATCGCCATCGGCAAGTTCAACCGTGGTCATTGCTCTTCGAGATGCCAACTGAGGAACCTCAATACCCGCAGCCTTCACGTACTTTTCTACTTCAGATACTTCAGGAAATAGCTGCATACGGATTTTGTCTTGACTCAAAACTTTTGCAGTTAAGTCGAGGCGAATACCAAATTCTTTGAATGATATGTTAACGTTGCTGTTCGTCGACACTACAACCGGCACTTCACCACCAACGAGAAAGCTTGCCGACTCTCCAGATAGAACCGTTAGGTTTGGCTCTGCTAAAATTTGCGCAATATCGTCATTTCCAAGTGCGGTAATCAAAGTGCCAATATCAGCCGCTTCAAATTGGTTGAATACGAACTCACCAACACTACTCCCAACAGAACCCCAGTCCACACCGACGGTTTGCGAGAACGACTCTGTAACTTGAGCGACTGAAATTTTTACATTCACTTGCTGTACGGTCGCTACTTCAATGCGCTCGATGATGCCTTCCCAGGTCATATTTCGCGCGAAGATCATACTCTCTGGTTCTTCGAGATCAGCGCCCGTAGTTTTAAATGTCAGTTTTTGGGCCTCATCCCAGCGCTCTGTTTTTTCGCGTCCAAGCAGTGTTGCGACCATGCGATAAATATCATCACGCTCCTGCTCTGACTCCACCACACCACTTACAGCAACTTGCGAGCCTATAGACTCAACTTTTACTTTGGCATTTGGGAAATGAAACTTAAGTTGGCGACGTACTTCCGATAAATTGAGATCGACAATGATGCGATCGGAAATCAGCACATCATCTGTTGTGCCATAAACAATTAGCCGCGATTGACCAACTTTACTAGCAAACACCACCAAGGTGTCGTCGCTGATCACTTTGTAATCGGCAACCGTCGGATCACTGATAAACACCTTGCCCACTGGCGAATCCAGCTTAATGTGCTCACCTTCACCAAGAGTAATGTAACGTTCTGCTGCACTCACAGAAGACGCAGTAAATAAGACCATAAGTAAGCTTAGACACCAGTGCGCTATCCATTTTTTAGTCTGGCTAAACTTCATTACAGCGCCTCTCCTGACATCGCAGTTTTGCCTCGAAACTCTTCAATTCCCACGTAATTATCCATAATGTTGCGAACCTCGACATAGGTCGACTGACGATAGGTTTGACTGCGGTAGATTTCAATGTGCATGGTTCGTTGTGCAAGCGCTAACCTAGGCAAATCATCGGGTTTAACTTCAATCACCACAGTGGTAAAACCAAGCTCTTTTGTAGGTGCTCTTGCAGTCACTGAATTGTCGTCATCGTTGTCGATATTCAAAACCTTGACCTGTTTAAGAAACATATTGGCATTAACACCTTTAAAACTTCTTGGTTTGTCTGTATTGGCCGCTAGATTGTTATTCGGTGAGCTGACCGTCAAAACATCGATATAGGTGCCAGGACGGATATAGTCATTAATGAGGTTTTTATCACTTACTTGCAGTGGATATGGAGTCATACCTTCGGTAACAAGTAAGTCGATGTAACCGGGTTGCCCTGCCTTTACCTGATACTCTTGCAGTACAATTGTTCCTTTCGGCAATGCACGATTGGTTAGGGTCGATGGTGAAAAATCGATATGAGTATCCTTTTTAACGCCATGTGATAGCGCCTGGCTCAAAGGTAGTTGCACTTTTACTACCTGCTCAGTTTGAATAGGTGTCCCTTTGGCAATATCAGTAATTACTCGCCATACTGAGACATGCTCTTCGATAGGTTGCACCGGGACAACCTCTGCTTGTGCTTGTGGCGTAGATTTCTGGTTCAGCATGTCACGAAGCCCAATAGCCCCAACGACCAAAGCCAATACCGCAATCAGCAGCACTAACCGAGAACGCATGTTCGTTTCCCCCGAGGTGGTTCTAATTGTGGTTAAGCTTTTAAGAGCAGAGGTGTTTGGTGCACCACAATCACTAAGCAAAACCCTAAACTAATGGCAACGCCGTACGGGATGCAACTTGACGTTGTCTTCTATTTGGATCCCAATGGTTGAGTATGAGGTAGAACAATGAAACAGCACCTCCTGCCAACCTGTTAAAATCACCGCCATTGGTAACTGGCTCATAGGCAGCGCCAAAGCCAACACACTTGCAAACTTGATGTCACCAGCGGCTACCCAACCTCGCCAAAATAAAAAGAGCCCAACAATTAGGACAACTAAAGCTGACGTAAAGTAGATTTCGCTTTTCAAAAGCAACACACATTGTAAAACAAGTAAACCAAGAACACTGATGTTAGTGATGCGTCTAGAACGAATATCGAAAACGGATATATAAATACAAGTGCAAGCAAGCAAAATTATATAAAGCATTGGTGGTTATATTTTTATTGGTTTTCCTACCTATATATCTTGAGAAAAGGTAGCATCGCCGATTGCCATCGGTCGACACTACCTTTGCACGAAACCCAAATAGATATTAGCTACCAGTAGCAGTGCTCAACTTACTTGCAATTCCATCAAATGCATCCGTTAGCTCTTTCAGAAACTCGCCTTCACCTGTACCAAGGATAGCAGCCAAAGCAACCGCCATCGCCACACCAATCAAACCATATTCAATTGCTGTAACACCGCGCTCATCACGCTTAAACTCGTTTAGAAGCGTCACTGCGTTTACATAAAGCTTAGTCATCATATTTTTATTCCTTTGAACGTTATTCAACAATAAGCATTTCATATTGTAAATTATGCTCAAAATATCAAAAAAATAGCTGCTATCGACTTTATCGATAGCCTGCTCAAAGAACCCCCTCGTTTACAACTCTAACAATGCGCCAACCCTAGTGTCGCCGCCGACGCCATAAGTGTTTACTTTTTCAACATTAACTTGCAGAAAGCACAGATTTCGTTCGCATAGCGAGCCCAACTATGTGGCACAGATCACATTTAATGCTAAATATATTTCACAGGTTACGGGAGCTATTCCATTCGCAAATGGTTGAGTGCACGAAACGCCATGTAAATCAAAATTCATCGCCTTGGTTAGTTGTTTATCAAAACCAAACTAACACTCTTTGGGTATCACTATTGTAAATCACTTAAGACCAAGCTAATGTATGCTAAAAAGCTTAATTTATATAATTATAAGTAGTCAAAAGACACAAAGGTTAGTCAATTTATGAAGCTGCAATTCGATAACATTGCTTCTTTTGTTGCAGTGGTTGAGGCGGGGTCTTTTAGTTCAGCAGCGCGTAAGCTGGGTAAATCTCAATCCACGGTAAGCACCGCAATTCAAAATTTAGAGTCCGATTTAGGGTTTAACCTTTTTATCAGACAAAACGCTAAAGTGACGTTAACTGATAAAGGCAAACGTTTATTTCACCTGTCTACACCAGTAGTCAGTAAATATCGCGATTTGCTCACCGCTGTGAGTAAAATGAGCCAGTCAGAACAAATCGTGTTCCGAGTCGGTATTGATCCTTTGGTTTATAACAACAACGTTAAGCAAACCTTGTTTCAATTTTCGGAAGCCTTTCCTGAAATCGACCTCGAGGTCGTTACTAAACCTAGCTTTGTACTAAGCAACTATATTAGCCAAGGCAAAATAGATCTAGCGCTTGGCAACCCGTACCACAAAACCGATAACGACTTTAATATGGACGAGTTGTTCAATGTCAATTGTTGGTGGGTGGGACACGCATCGCTAATAGAAAATCAACTGAAGCTACCTCGCATTCTGTTGATGGATGGGTTCGATGAGTTAGTTAACCTATCTGAATTGGCAACTCATCAAATATGGCGCTTGGACGATCTATCCACCATCGTCGAACTTTGCAAAGCTCAGAAAGGCATCGCATTTTTACCTGAGCACATTGTGGAGCCTTCACTCAAGACAAAAGAGTTGGCCATTATGACCGACAATTTAGAGTTCTTTGGTAAAAAGGTTACCGCATCGCTTTTCTGGTCGACTCATTCAGACTTTGGCCTTTACAATCAGTGGATCCGTAGCCAACTAAAAACGGTCATCGATCAACAGAGTACCTTTGTAGCAGCACTCGCAAACTAATCTGTCTTTCTCGAACACATCTCTTCCTATCACAGTTGGTGTAACCACCATTACACCAAGCGTGACTGTGATCTCTCAGCCTTGTTACTCCACCCTTACAAATTCATCACATGGATGATTCACAGCCTACTCAGCTGGTAAATAATCAACAATGCCCTATCAAGCTACAAAAACTATAACAAGGACATCGTGTGAAACTGGTTAAATCGCTTATCTCTCTTTCCGTGAGTGCAACCCTTCTATGGGGTTGTTCTAATGATTCATCATCACCAACAGACCAAGGTGGCACCTCAACAACGTATGCTTGCAGCGCTCATAGCACTGCGCACATCGATGATTTACGAATCTATCAAGTAATGGTTGAAAGCTTTGTCGATGGCAATACTTCTATCGGTCACGGTACTGGTTATGGCACCAGTCATCACATGGGTGATATCCAAGGCATTATTGACTCGCTCGACTATATTCAAGAGCTTGGAATGAATGCCGTGTGGTTGACACCAATATTCAACTCGGTACCCATCAATGGACAAAACCATTGGGCAGATAGACTAGATGCAACTGGCTATTTTGCGACTGACTACTTCGCGATTGACCCACGCTTTGGCACTATGGAAGATGCAAAAAGAATGGTTGAAGAGGCACACAAGCGTGTCTCTACGTCTTCTTTGATGGTGTCTTCGGCCACCACAAAGACAATGTGGTCGCTTCTCCGACGGGTAACCGACCCGCTGGAGCAAGTAATCCTGTGAGTTATCCAGAAAGTCTTCCTTTCTTCAAAGAAGTGGCCGAGTACTGGGTTAAAGAGCTGAAAATTGACGGTTGGCGACTCGACCAAGCTTACCAAGTTCCAACAGATGCATGGGTTGAGATCCGCAAAGCTGTCGACGATGCGTCTCAACAAGTGACCTATACCAATGCTGATGGCGAGCTGGTTAATCCACTTGGTTACATGGTGGCAGAGATTTGGCGTGGAGAGAGTGAAATTGCGCGCGATGGATATGGCAGCACCGAAAACCCGGCGCTGTGCTCTGCATTCGATTTCCCTATGCGTTATCGCTTAATGCAGGCCTTTGCTATTGAGGAAAATGGTAAACGGTCAACTAGGGGAGGATTAACGCTTGCTGAAGGCATGCAAACCCACGACCTCTACCCTGCCCATGCTAAGCCGAACCTAATGCTAGGCAACCACGACTTAGTGCGCTTCGGTGATTTATTGCAACGCGGTAACCTTGCAGAACCAAATGAAGAAGGTTATTGGCAACGACACAAAGCAGCTATCTCTTTCCTTGGTGCTTATACTGGACCAATTACACTCTATTATGGCGAAGAAATTGGTGATGAGCTGCAAGGGTTCGCCGACAAAGTACCTAACGACATATGCGCCGAGCAAGGCAAGTGCGATGACCATGTGGCTAGAATGAGTGGTAAAGTCGAAGGCGTCACCGGCGTCATTCTCACACCGGAGCAAACTGATCTTAAGAATTACGTTAGGGAGCTCATGACACTGCGTTCGCAGCACCCGTCGCTAGCTAAAGGTACTCGAGAAAACATTGTTGCCAACGTAAATGCCTATGCTGATTTAAAGACAACGGGCGAAGAATCCATTCTTTATATTGTCAATACCTCTGCAACGAACCAAACAGTAGCTATCTCTGGTGATAAGTTGGCATTTACCGGTAATCTCAATGATTTACAAACCAATGACAACGTAACGCCGACCTCTGGGTTTTACAACATTGACCTAACTCCATTCCAAGCTAGATTCTTGTTGTTAGAGCAATAAACACTGGTAAGCAAAAAAAAAGCCGCCTTCAATATACTTCGAAGGCGGCTTCTTTGTATCTAATTTCGCTGATATTCCTAGATACTGAATATTAGATACTTAATATTGAATAGCAACGATGGATTGTTACGCTAACGCTGGATAGGTTTTGTATTTCACACCCATCATTTGTTCCATACAATGTACTACCTGGCAGCTGTAACCAAACTCGTTGTCATACCAGATATAAAGTACACAACGGTTATCTTGTGCAATAGTTGCTTGTCCATCAACGATACCAGGGTGACGTGCGCCAACAAGGTCGGTAGAAACAATCTCCGTAGAATCCGTGTAGTCAATCTGTGCAGACAACGACGAGGTCAACGACACTTCGCGAAGGTAAGCGTTTAACTCGTCTTTGGTAGTGTTGTTTTCCAGATTCAAATTCGCAACCGCCATTGAAACGTTAGGGGTCGGAACACGAATAGCATTGCCACTCAATTTGCCCGCAAGCTCTGGTAGCGCTTTGGCGACTGCTTTAGCTGCACCTGTAGAGGTCAGTACCATGTTGAGTGAAGCTGAACGTCCACGGCGATCGCCACTATGGTAGTTATCGATAAGATTCTGATCGTTAGTGTAAGAATGCACCGTTTCAATGTGACCAGATACGATTCCATATTTATCGTTGACCGCTTTTAGCGTTGGTGTAATCGCATTTGTGGTGCAGCTCGCCGCTGAAACGATTGTATCTTCAGCTAAGATGCTTTCGTGGTTGACACCAAATACGATGTTTTTAATATCCCCTTTGCCTGGTGCTGTCAGCAATACTTTCTCAGCACCATTACACGCAACGTGTTGACCCAGACCTTCTGCATCTCGCCAAACACCTGTATTGTCGACGACAAGTGCATTGTCAATCCCGTACTGAGTGTAATCTACATCCTTCGGGCTGTTCGCGTAGATGATTTGGATGTAATTGCCATTCACAATTAAGGCTTTATTGTCTTCGTCAACTAAAATGCTGCCGTTGAACTGTCCGTGAACAGAGTCACGACGCAACAAGCTAGCACGTTTTTGAAGATCACCGTCTCGACCGCCACGCACAACGATAGCACGTAAACGCAACGGATAACCTGACCCACTCTTCTCAACCAAAATGCGAGTAAGCAAACGACCAATACGTCCAAAACCGTACAGCACAACATCACGTGCTTCTAGCGAACCATTGCTCTCAATGCTTTCATTAAGAGCCGTCATCAAAAAGTCATCAATATTTTGGTGACTCTCGTTTTGAGACCAGTATTGAGTAGCCAATTGACCTAAGTCGATACAACAAGGAGAAAGGTCAAGTTCAATTAGACGTTCAATGATTGGAGCAGTTTGAGAAATAGAGACAGAAGTAGAACTGTAATGGCGGGAAACACGGTGAGTTTTAATAATATCGATGGTGGTTGCGTTGACGAGTGTTTTACCAAATAAAAGCACCTCCACGCCCTTTTCTCGATAAAGTCTGCCAAGTAGCGGCAGAATAGACTCAGCGAGTGTTTGATTTAATTGCCATTGGTTTTGGTGGATTTCAGTTTGCGAGATGTTGCTATTACTCATAGTAACCGGGGGCCTCTCTAGGATTAAAGGCTCGCTATGTCTCGTATGTAGGGTACAAGAGATATTGAGCGATACAGGGATGTAATCGTGTTGTTATATTTTATGCCGCGCAGTGTAACAAACAGACACTTAATCTGCTAGTAAAAATAATTCAGCACAAGAGGACGGAAAAGTGTGACTTGAGTAGGATAATTTTTGGTTAAACCCTCGACCTTAGTCGTAAGAAATAGTCACCAAGATCGAGGTTATTTTATAGAAACAATCAAGAACGATGACAACTCTCTAATAGAATCATAATCGGATCGAATAAGTATATTAAGAATAGTGGCTGCAAGTCACAATTTACTATTGAGACTCAAACTTTTCATGATCTTCTTTTTTGATAGCCTTGTGGCCATCCTCAGCAACACCGCGTTTCCAATAACTACTAATATAAATAGCATCTCTCGGGATCGCTTTATCGTTTCTAAAATACTGGCGCAATGCTCTCATTTCATCGAATTCGCTAGCACACCATACAAAAGGTTCACCCGCAAGCCATGGTAAGGCTTTTGCTTCATTCGATAACGAACTCGTGGTCCAAATAATCTGCATGTCTTCAGGTACGTAAATCTCTTGTTTGTCTGCCATATCTTCTATCTGAACTACGGCATAGCCTTTCGCGCCTTGTGGCAGCATAGTGAGTTTTACTGACAGCGCCGGTAAGGCCGTCATATCCGCCGTAAAGAAGAACCAATCTTTTGCCACATCGACTTCTTGGAGAGCGCCTGGACCTACAAGCGATATAGTGTCCCCTACTTCCGCGGCCATTGCCCAGCGAGCACCAAAGCCACAAAGTTTGTCTTCAGTAACGTGAGTCACGAAATCAACATCAATTTCACCACGCAATGTATCGAGGCGACGAATGGTATACGTGCGCATTTTTGGTCGTGCATCAAATGGCTCATCATCGAGATCAGTACCGCCATGCTCGTTAAAAAGCAGTTTGATGTAACCGCCAAGGCTGTCCATAGGAAATTGTGTAAATGCTTCACTATGTAATGTGATTCGTATCATGTTAGGTGACAGGGTCTGTTTGTGACTTACAGACGCCATTTTAGGAGTTGGCTTTTTCATTGTATCTACTTAATGATTATTGTTTGCATTAAGTTTAACACAAGCGAAGCGAAACGAGATGCTATCCCTTGGCAAATTTTTCCGATTTTACAGACTTTTACTTTATCGAACTCAACAAAGTTCGGTCATTTTCTTCCCAGTATAAGACTTTGTTAGTTGTACCACGTAAACGCCCCTATCACTCTTTAGTATATTTTTCTACAAAGCACTGTTCATAATTTGACCAAGGTAGAATTGACTTCTATGTTTGATAGACCGCTCACAACAATGGAGGTAAAACATGAAAAAAATGAGCAAGGCATACCGCATGCAAATCATCAAAGAAGTGGCAGAAAGAAAGCGGCGTGATCAATTCGATGACCCGATGGCTGTGTATATCAATCACCTTTTGGATGAACGCCCGAGCATCGACAATGTCGTTGAATACAAACAAGAATTTAGCGGAAGCTACTTTGATGAGAATATTGGGGGATGGATCAGTAAAACTTGGCAGAGCAAATAACAATTCAATTTAGTGTGACCACACAATTAAACCCGTCTAGATATTGGGAATGAGCTGCGAGCTCACGATAAGGCGCCGCATTAGAGGCGCCCCCAAACGCACACTACCCTCTTGCAGCAATCACTTCTATTTCGACCTTGGCATCCATTGGCAGTCTTGCTACCTCTACACATGAGCGCGCCGGAAATGGAGCATTGTGATTGACGAAAAACTGCTCGTATACCTCATTCACTCTACTGAAATCATTGAGATCTTTTACAAACACTGTGGTTTTGACAATGTTACGTGCGTCTAAGCCTGACGCAGAAATAATCGCAAGTGCATTTTGAAGAGATTGGCTTGTTTGCTCCGCGACATCATCTGGCATTATCTTGGTTTCAGGGTTAATCGGCAACTGACCCGATGTGATAACCATATCACTAAAGCTCACCCCTTGAACATATGGCCCAATAGCAAGCGGCGCTTTGTCTGTAGAAATTGCGTTCATTTTTTTTCCTAATTGTTTATTACGGTCAGAATGGACCAGCAGCGCACTGCTGCTAGTCACACTGAATATAAATAATGGTGGTTTTAAAACAGAGATTAACGTTAGCCAGTAAAGTTAGGCAGCATTCCCAACATAGAAAGCACATGGAAGATTGCGGTCAATACACCAAACCCGATGACGACAGAAATCATTGCATTGCCACCAGGAGCCGTAAAGCCTCCTGCTCCTGCATGCACCTGACGTGTTTTGCGTGCTAATAATGCAGGGATAATACATGCCCACACCGTCGCAGCCGCACCGGCATAACCAATGGCAATAACGAAGCCGAATGGGAATAGTAGTGAGAGCACGAGTGGTGGAAAAAAGGTAACTAGCCACGTCTTAGTACGACCTGATTTGTCGTCGCTAAACTTGAAGAAGTCAGCTAAGAAATCAAATACACCTAAGCCAACACCAATAAATGATGACAATATCGCCGCCATAGAGAAGGTGTTGATCGCATTCGCAACCTGCTCGGACTCAATGACGGAGCCAAGCGCTTTGAGCAATGCATCAACGTTGCCGCCTTGTTCTATTACCGGACCGAAATTCGCGCGCGGTAAGTTGCCGAAGATACTAAATAGCCATAGGAAATAGAGGCTAAGTGCTATCACAGTGCCGCCCAAAATCGCGTATTTAGCTTTCGTCTCTTCACCATAGTAAGCACGCATAGATGACACAGAATGGTGATAGCCAAAAGATGTCAACGCAACTGGCAGCATGGCCATAGCGTATGGGGCGTATGCATTTTCTTCACCGATAGTGTCAAACAGTACCGACATGTCGACCTTAACCGCCAATCCAGAAACACCAAATACAAAGCTCAGTATCATGAAGCAATCAAAACGACCGAGATTCTATCTACCGCTCGTGTCGAGTGCCAAACGAATGCTGAAAAAATGAGTACAAACAGTGCCGACGCCACTTTGGCGTTCAGACCTAACACATCCTGAAGGATTAAACCGGAAGACGTAATGTAAGCGTACAGTAATATGCCACCAACAAAATAGACGGTAATGTTGTTTAATAAGTTGACCTTATTGCCTAATAGATCTTTGGTCACGGTATCGAAGGAGACCTTTAGGTCATAATGTCTAAATGCTTCTAACAGCATCCAGCCCGATATTGTCATAACAATCATGGTAATGGCGATCGCCAGCATTGACCACACGGTCCATGCGCCCGCTCCCGCACTGGGTAGTCCAAGCATGCCAGCGCCGACACAGACGCTCGCAATGATGCACGCGCCACCAATGAGCGACGGATTCTTTTTCATCATTCTGCTCTCTTAAATTCACGTTATTGGATTAGGGTGATTTATCGTTATTATTTTGTTTTTAATTATGTTGTTTTTAAGAAAAAGAACGCAGCTCAAAGGCTGCGTTCTTTAGGTGTGACTAAACTTCTTCGAGTTGCTTCTCTTCAGCCTTGTGAGCTTCGCCCTTTACAGCCACTTCCACCTCTTTCAGTCTGGCAGTAAAGTGACGCAATACCTCAGGCTCATAAGTAAAGTCGAGCCCTTTCACGTTGTGTGCGTTGGCTTTTACTTTCTCAAACGCTTCGATGACGTAATCCATGTGCGTTTGTGTGTAAGTAGCACGAGGAATCGTTAAACGAAGTAGCTCGGCTGGACAAGGGTGCTGCTTACCTGTCGCTGGATCGCGACCTAGCAATAGTGAACCAATCTCAACCGCGCGAATACCCGCCACTTTATACAGCTCACATGCCAGTGCGTGCGCAGGGAACTGATCCGCTGGGATATGTGGAAGAAGCTTACCGGCATCGACAAACGCCGCGTGACCACCAGCTTGCTGACAAACCACACCAATCGCTTCCAAGCCATCCACCAAGTATTGAACTTGATTGATGCGGTACTCTAGCCAGTCTTGACGCATACCGTCATAAAGACCAACAGCAAGACGCTCCATCGCACCGCCCTCTAGACCACCATAAGTTGGGAAACCCTCTTGAACCACACACAAGGTGCGACAATCGGTATAGACATCCATAAACGATTCGTCTTTAAAGCAAAGTAGACCGCCCATCTGCACCATTGCGTCTTTTTTCGCGGACATAGCTAGGCCGTCGGCATACTTGTACGATTCACGTGTGATTTGCTCGATCGTCCAGTCTTGATAACCAGGCTCACGTTGCTGAACAAAGTACGCATTTTCCGCATAGCGCGCTGAATCCATAATCACTGGGATGTCATACTTCTGAGCTATCTCATAAACCGCTTTAAGGTTGGCAATAGAAACTGGCTGACCACCTGCAGAGTTACATGTAATGGTACTCACGATATAAGGTACGTTGGCAGGGCCTGCTTCTACAATTGCTTGCTCTAGCTTCTCAAGGTCAAAGTTACCTTTAAAATCGGCATTCACAGCAGTATCGAACGCATCTTTTGTATAAACGTTTTTCGCCACACAGCAGTTCACTTGTGTGTGACCTTGAGTGGTATCGAAGAAGTAGTTAGACAATGCCACCATCTTGCTGCGATCAAGACCTTTCTCTTTTTCACGCTTTTTAATTAGAACAGGAATATAGATTTGTTCTGCGCCACGACCTTGGTGAGTTGGAATCGTGAGTTCATACCCGAAAATGTCTTTCACTGCATTTGACAATGCATAGTAACTGCGGCTACCGCTATACGCTTCATCACCACGTAACATCGCTGCTTGCATTTCTTGTGTAATAGAACCAGTACCACTGTCAGTCAGTAAATCAATAAATACATCTTCACTGTCTAATAAGAATGGGTTCATACCCGCTTTAATAATCGCCTGTTCGCGATATTCACGCGTAGTACGTTTTACAGGCTCAACAACACGGATTCGGAACGGTTCTGGTAGGTGTTTGAAGTTTTCCATTATTAATTACCCTATATACTTTTATCTTCAAGCCATTTATTTAGAAACTCGACTGAGATAAATTTTAATTACAGATAACCCTATCTAGGAATATATCCAGATACGATTGATTTTGATTGTTTTATTTTATGGTGCTGCTAGCACAAGCTACGACTATCCAACACGAACCAACAATGATTTGATAGGATCACTGAAACGGCTATACCTAGTGTTGCAGTCAGCATGTTGCTGTCAGTTAGACGCACTGGATGTGCGAGAGAGTTATCTCGAAGGGAAGAAGAAAGCGATTTTGTAGTCTAGTGTAAACCAGCTACTAATTTTAATTAACTTATTCATTTGTTTACCTACTTACAATACTCGACTTATCAAGTCTTGTTATTAATTTAAAACAAGACATTATCGAATCAACTAAGTGTATTATCTATAAGTTACCGTACATGTCATCACTATAGGATATAATTTGAGAAGCCGCTAACAAAAAAGTTGATTGTTCTGTTATTAAATTCGGTTTACCAATGAATATTTTGAAGCAGATCAATACAGCGTACTAGTTAATAAAGACATTCAGCATTGCCTTTATAAAACAATCAACGACTTATGTGTTCCGTCTATTCTGAATTTTGATTTGCCGTTTTCATAAACTTAATCACTCTTTCCATCATTGTATCGAAATAAGGATTCCAGCTTAGACGAGCACTAATGCGATCCTCTTTGAGTAGCCCCCAAGCGGTATAGGTTAATGTCGGCATACCAACACAATCTACCGTATAGACTTCTCCTTCCTGCGCTCCCCCACACTGTCGCATTAATCCTCTTTCGCCATACAGCGGGTTGTCTTCGCGAAAGAGTACTGAAATGTGAGAACCACTTTCGATACTTTGCTTCGGTAGATCCATACTACGTTTAATAACACGGGCATCGGGATAAGACTTTTCGCCATACCACACCAGACGGCTGTTTGGGTTGACGAACTCGGTTCTAAACAGCGAATAAACGGCTTCAGTATCAATCAACTCATCGTTTTCTGTCACCATCAACAAGGCAGGTACTTCCAGCTGGTATTGCTGCAGATCCTGCTTCACCTGAGTCGTCGTTTGGTAATAGAGCGCAGCGCCATGCATAGCAAGTGAATCATAGCGAGTATAGTTTTGTTCCTTTGCGACGTTCACCCAGTCAACAAAGACACTTGCTGTTCCAGCAAAACGTACGATGACATCATCAGGACTAAAGGCAGGTGAAAACAAAACCAATCCATTGACCGCTTCTGGATTTTGAGCAGCATAAGAAGTCACCAAATTCGTTCCGGTAGAAAACCCCGCTAACCAAACTTCCTCAACATCGCGCTTTAACAGCGTAACTTGATTTGCTACAGCTTCCTGCCAGTCATTCTCCTTGGGTAGCATTAGATCTGCTGGCCTAGAACCATGACCAGGCAGCAACATAACGTGTACTAAATAACCTTGTTCAGCTAGGACAGGCGCAATATCAATAAATGAGTACGGCGAATCACCTAACCCATGTACCAATAACACCCCCTGCCCATTGGGGTGGCTCGGTTTCAGTCGGTATGGACTTACTGCTTTCATCTCCGCATCATACCCAGCGCCATGAAAGACACGGGTTTCATCGAGCCATTGAGTGGTTTGTTCTATGTATTGGTTGAAGTCGGATTGAGAATAAGGGGCTAGCGAACCAGAGGTGGTATACATCTCTGGTTCCTGTTCAATAATAGGGTTAGTACAACCGGTCATGTTTAACGTGAAAAAGACACTAACGCCCAGTAAAGCTTGACGGCTTAGGTAGCGACGAGGAGCTGGAGGTTGATTGTTAATCTTATCCACCAGCACCACTCATTTGATGGTCACGAAAGTACTCTTCTGCATCCATAACTTTGCCATCTGGAAGGCGCATTGCTTTTTGTCTTCGATATAGCCACCACCCATCGCTTCACAAAAACGTGCAGCGCTATCTGGGTCTTGCTGGTGATGAGCACGAAAATACTCCCATGCATCCACTTTTTCACCCGATTTTAAAGTACACATACCTGTTTCTAGATCGTAGACACCATGTTTTTCACAATACACCGCGGCAGGATTCGCCATGCCTACAGGCTCGGGTTCGGATTTTGCGCACCCCAAAAGCGCTGCTGACACTATTGCCGCCAACGCAAAATAACGGATTAGATTTCCACCTTTCATAGGAACTCTCCTTAATTCACCTCTTTCTCTACCGTGCATTCTACACGAAGGGAAATTAGCTCACGTGTCTAATAAAGTTAGATGAAGCTGTAAAATATGCAACAGATCATATGGTTATTGTGGCTCAGTTGCTGTCTACAGTTGTTCTAGTTCGAATTTTTAATCCTTCAAGGTAACACCTCTTCAAATGTGAGAGGGTAACTCAGAGTATGTTACTTGTATCTTCAGGCGGATACTTGAAAATTCATGAGTAAATTATTAGTAGAAGGTCACAACTTATGAAGGGTGTTCGTTTATGGCATTTTGCCCAAGCTTCACTTGGGATTGTCCAATGGGTAGGCATCGCAATTTTGCTCAATCCTATCATCATTGAAAGAACCGCAAGTGGTGCTTTGCTTGGCCAAGTAATGGCTTTGATTGGCGGCGCGGGATTGTTAGCACCGCTCATTGGCGGACTGGCTGACAAATATTCTTGCCATCAGATACTGCAGCGCCTTGCCCTACTCACCCATTTTATTGCACTTTTGACTCTCTACTTTGCTCAGACCTCAACCACCATTTATTGGATTGTCGGTGCGTTAATTGGCGTGGGTAGCGTCGCTTTACTGGTGCTTAACCCTACCTTTGTCATTGCCTCGAGCAAAAATCTACAAGAGGAAGGCCGCGGGCTAGCAAGTCTCTATCAATGTCAATTTTTCGGTATCGTTGTGACCGGGCTTCTTGTCGCACTCGCTGACTGGATGGCTGTTAGCAGCACGAATCAACTACTGATTTTGATGGGTCTCGTATTTGTCGTCCTCGTTATGGTAACTATCGCACCGCCACCAGCCGTTGAAGCCGGTCAGCAAGATGCCCCATCAGGCGAGATACAAGAGCACAAACCAATTGCAACTAAAAAAGCATTACCTTGGTTCCTATTTTTGCTTGCCGTGTTTTTCTCCATGTTCCTCTCCTCCAACCTCATGGAACTCGGTCCACTGCTTATTAAAGAGGTGTACCATGTGGAGATTGGTAACTCTGCTCTTGGTATGGCTGTGTCAGCCGTTATTAGCATTTTCATGCTCGAATCCGCTGGGCGTTGGATGCAAAAAGTGGACCATTTATGGTTTGGTACGCTGCACAAGCGGTCTACTTGGTCGTTGGTTCGTTGTTCTGGTTAACGGCAGGGCATGATGTGAATGCTATCTTGCCAATCGCCTTGCTCGTTGTACTTATGCAGGCGATGTCTTGGAATGACATGATCATTCCAGCAATTGCAGGCAGACTGAGTCCTAATTCACCGGCCCTTACTCAAGGTCTATTAATGCTATGTATGGCTGGAGGCTTTGGCGTTGGGGCAATGCTAGCAGGCATGTCAATTGACAAGTTCGGTTATGCCTCTGTGTTTACGCTTTCATTGGGCGGTATTATTGTCGCTCTTATGTGTATTGCCGCTCTGGTTATGATTTCCAAGCCTAACGCTTCTGAAGCAGCTTCAGCCTAACCCCACAAACTACGAGCACCATGGAGGCGTAACTCTCGCCTCCTTACATTACTGACATTCAAAATATCAAAATTTGAGGACTGCGCCTCAAAGCACAAACGTCAAACCGACAATTCTAAGTAAAATCTACACTGGATGAACCAGTTAAACGATTTCTTAATATATAATCGCCAGCAATTGAGTTAATCCTAAGAGAATTATGTTTCTAACACCTTACGTATCAACAAGCGAAAACCAATTTGAGTTCACCCGTCAGCAAGCGAGCCATTTCGCTAAAAAAGTCGCAGGTGATTTCAACCCTATTCATGACGAAGACAATAAGCGCTTTTGTGTACCGGGCGATTTGCTATTCGCCGTCCTACTTCAAAAAGAAGGCATTAGCCAAAAGATGCGCTTTGGTTTCTCAGGTATGGTAGGTGATGGTGTTGCGCTAAACGTCGTCGAAAAAGGCGAGCACGAGAGTGCTGTGGTTGATACGGCGGGCAAGGAATACTTGCAAATGACTCACCAAGGTGAGGTTAGCCATGACCAAGCGTTCATCGAACATGTCGTGACCAACTATGTACAATTTTCTGGCATGAACTTCCCTCACATCATGGTTCCTTTAATGGAACAAGAGCAAATGATGATCAACTGTCAGCGTCCTCTGGTGATTTACGAAAGCATGGAAGTCGAGTTTGACCGCTTAGATCTTCAGCATCCAGAAGTCGAATTCACTGGTGCAACATTTGATGTCGAAGGCAAACGTGGTGTCGTCACGCTTAACTTTGCATTCAAAGAAGACGGCAATGTCGTCGGTAAAGGTGTAAAGCGCATGGTCGCTAGCGGTCTCAAGCCTTACGACAATGCCGCAGTCGACGATCTTGTAGCACGTTTCAATGAACGCAAGAGTGAGTTCTTAGATTCGATTTCTGCATAACGGATAAAAAAAGCCCTGTTCAATTAACAGGCTTTTTTATGCTGCACTATAGTGGTTGCGCAATCTTTGTTTTTTCTCAAATGACGTTGTTAGTATCGGCTTCAACTAGTTCACACATACCTTCTCTGTCACATGGTCTGATGCCGCTTTAAATTACCAAAGTAGTGATGGGCGCGTTGAACATATTCAAATTCAAGCATCCAGCTCGCATTTCGCTGAGAAGAGCAAAAAACACCCATATGCTCAAGCAAAGCATCACTGTGTTTATCTAATACCTCTCGCGTTGCTGCCACGAGTTGAACGTCTTCTATAGAGAGAAACTGGAAAGTTGCATGAGCTTGATTCAGAACCTCAAATGCCCTTTTTTGCCTCCCCATCTGATTGAGGATGATGGACTGATAAATAGCAGAATCATAGAGCCCAGTTAACATACAAGAAAATTGGCATGGTCGAACGCCAGTTTCTTCAAGAGACGTATGAATATGAAAAGGTAAATGACTCAAAACATCATCGAATAGATGGTAGGCTTCCGGCCAATGACCTTGATTGACCAGCTCTTCAGCTTTCAGGAATCGGCTCCAACAACTTTCTATGTTCATATGTCTGCTCTCCACTTGCGTTGGTGTGGAGAACATTTAAATGCAAATTGACATCAGATGCAAATAATTATCATTAACACTTTATACCCAGCGACGAACTTTTGCTTTGTAATCCATATACGGCCCCAAATGCAGCTTCGAGTGCTCTTTCTTCTGGCAAGATTTGAAAGCGATTCATGTAAGGAATAAAAAGCCAGCTTAGCGTCAGAGCAAGCCCATCTTCCAACCAAAAACCCCAACTTAGTAGCAATAAAAATAGTGCTACGTACATTGGGTTGCGAGTCTTTGAGAAAATGCCACTATCCACTATGCAGCTAGCTTTTTCCGGCTTGGTCGGATCAACCGTTGTCCTTGCTCGCCGAAACTCAATAACACCCGAAATCCCAACAAACCCACTCATTATAAATAGCCCAATAGACCAGATACTCTTCAAAGGGATATAAGTATAAAACCAACCATTGTCGAAAGTGGCGATTAAATACATAGCAATGGCAACAATCAAAAACACGAGTACCGGTGGAACTTTAAGCTCAAGCGCTTTCACTGATGATTCCTTTATCAATTTGATAGAAAAATAAAAGCGTCTCATAAGACGCTTTATATTGTTAATCGAGTAACTGTAATACAGCTTGTAATGGATGCTTGGTTGGCGCCTGTTCAAAACGCTTCACCTGACTTCGGCAAGAATACCCTGTTACTAAGCAGCGCTCTGTCGGAAGCTTATCCAAATTTGGTGCCCAGCTGAGCCCATAAATATCTTTCGACATTTGCAACTTATCCGACTCATGACCAAACGTGCCCGCCATACCACAGCAACCAACTGGAACCGTCGTGAGGCGCCCTCCAAAGTGCTGGAAAATATTGCCCCACTCTTTTTCTGCATTTGGCATTTTGGTTTTTCAGTACAGTGCGCAAACAGATACCAGTCTGCTTCATCAACACACTGCTTGGTTCAACGTCCTTGAGTATTGGGGTTAACCACTCATGCACTGTAAGTACATCAAAATCACCACGCTCCTGCGCAAGGATCTCGGTATATTCATCGCGGTAACAAAGCACCAATGCCGGGTCTACGCCAACCAACGGTATATCGAGTGCTGCGACCTCCGCAAGAAAGTCCGCTGTATTTTGGGCAGACTTCGCAAATTGCGCCAAGAAGCCCTTAATATGAGTTGCTTTACCATTAGGTTTAAACGGCAACATCACTGGCTTCTTACCCAGTTTTAGGATTAGCTTGGCGAAGTCTTCCACCACTTGCGCATCATAAAAGCTAGTAAACGGGTCTTGAACAATGCACACATAATCTTGACGCTGCGCAGTTGGAATCGCTTGAAGCTGTTCTAAATTGAACTCTAAAACAGGCTGGTGCTTAATTCGCGATTTCAGGGTTGGAACTGACAGCAGTGGCGCATCAATATAGCCCACCGACTTTTCCGTTAGCTTCTGTACCAAAGGCTGTTTAAGCGCAAAATTCACTACTTTTGGCACCTTCGCCATATAAGGCAACATGGTTTCAATGTTCGCCACCAAATAGTCTTTCGCCGGGCGCTGGTATCGCGTGTAATACAAGTTTAGGAATCGAGCTCTAAAGCTTGGTACATCGACTTTGATTGGACATTGACTCGCACACGCTTTACAAGCCAAGCAACCATTCATCGCCTCATACACTTCGTGAGAGAAATCGTACTCGTGGCGCTTGTTGAAGGTATTGCGCCACTTTTCGATCAACCTTTAGCACTTGGTGATTGCTTGGTCACATTTTCAAGCTCTATGACATCAAAGCCCTGCTCAGACAGTTGTCTCAACCATTCACGAACCAAGCCCGCACGCCCTTTTGGAGAATGACGACGATCTGCAGTCACCTTCATCGACGGACACATTGGCGACGCCGTATCGTAGTTAAAACACAAGCCATTACCGTTACATTCCATCGCTTGAGAAAAACTATCTCTTACTTCAATTGGAATCTGACGATCGTAAGTGCCGCGTTTAACGTCGGATACTTTTACTAGCTCATCTTCGCTCCCCAACGGGGTACAAATCTTACCCGGGTTCATTTTATTGAGAGGATCGCATGCAGACTTAATTCGGCGCAGCTCGTTAAACAGCTCATCACCAAAAAACTCAGGTCCGTACTCGGAGCGGAAGCCCTTGCCGTGTTCACCCCACATTAGACCGCCGTATTTCGCTACCAAAGCGACGACTTCATCAGAGATCTGGTGCATGAGTGCTTCTTGATTCGGATCACACATGTCTAGCGCAGGTCTTACATGGAGTACACCAGCATCGACGTGGCCAAACATACCGTAATTTAGATTGTGACCATCCAGAAGGATTCGAAACTCTGCGATAAAGTCCGCTAAATTCTCTGGCGGCACACACGTGTCTTCAGCAAAAGCTATCGGTTTAGCGCTGCCTTTCACTGCGCCAAGTAAGCCAACGGCTTTCTTACGCATGTTATAGATGCGCCCAATGCTCGCTACATCATTGGTAATTTGGTAACCAATAATGCCGTCTTGCTCGGTTTTTAGTTTTTCTTCTAAGCTGTCAGTGAGTGCTTTTACTGCGCGAGCGACTTCCTGTTCATCTTGCCCTGCATACTCGACCATGTTTAGGCCTTGCATCTCTTTGCCCGGCACGTCACTGATCAAATCACTGACGGTATGCCAAACAATATCTTGCTTAGCGAGATTGAGTACCCTTGAGTCCACGGTTTCAACGGACAATGCGTTAGCTTCAACCATAAACGGCGCGTTACGCAGCGCTGAATCAAAGCTATTGTATTTTACATTGATTAGGGTTCGCGCCTTAGGAATCGGTGTTAAGTTCAGCTTCGCTTCAGTAATGAAAGCCAGTGAACCTTCGGCGCCACAAAGAATACGCGTGAAGTCAAAGTCATCGCTATCTGGCTGATAAGCATTTTTCAGATCATAGCCTGTTAGAAAGCGATTTAACGGAGGAAACTTTTCATCGATTAAGGTTTGCTGTGACTGACAAACGTTCTTGGATACCGCGAGAGCTTGCTCAGCAAAGCTACCCGATGGAACGGCAGCACCCGAGCCATCACTTTCCAACAGCGAGCCATCAGCAAACACTGCTTGTAAAGAAAGCACGTGATCAGAGGTCTTGCCGTACTTCAAAGAGCCCTGCCCCGATGCATCGGTGTTAACCATGCCACCTAGAGTGGCGCGATTACTCGTCGAGAGATCCGGTGAAAAGAAATACCCATGTGGACGAACCGCGTCATTTAAGGCGTCTTTAACAATACCGGTTTGTACTCGAACCCAACCTTCATCTTCATTGATCTCCAGCACTTTATTCATATGGCGGGACAAATCCACTACCACGCCAGAAGTCAGAGATTGACCGTTGGTACCAGTACCACCACCACGCGGGGAAAACGTCACAGAGCTGAATTTGTCTTGGCTAGCAAGCTCACCAATCAATTGAACATCTTGAGTTGTTCTTGGATGCACAACGGCTTGCGGCAGTTTCTGATAGACACTGTTGTCGGTCGCGACCGCCAAACGGCTGGAGTACTGAGTTTCAATATCGCCGCCAAAGCCATTCGCTTCTAGCTGCTGAAGAAACACCTGCACAGTGGATGAATATCGGTTTGAGTATGTAATCTTGGTAACATTTAGCTTCCTGCCCCTTAAGTCTGCTGATCCACTCAGCAAAGGAGTAAATTGTATGAATGCTCTTACGCGTACATAGAGACGTCACGGCTAACGTTATATACGTCGCTGAAAGCACATCGATTTTACTTATCCCGCCACTTTACAACAATTAAAAATGTGATCAAATCGGAAACTCGCGGATAACACCTCTGTTTTATGCCTTTTCAACGAGTAAGCTTCGTGACACACTCCTAAACCTATGGAAGACATCATTAGATCAAGCGGTTCGCAATGAAAAAAACAAAAGTAATCACTACAGAAGATATTCTGCTTAAACTCTGTCAGTCGGTCTCTACCGTCCTTACCTCTGCGACACAATCAAGTGTCACCTATTCAGCAATGGTACAGAAGATAACAAAAACCACATTAAAGCCTGACTACGGCTGCTTTGTTTTATTCGATGGCGGATTTTCTGGACTGGTGGTGATTAACTTTACCTCTAAAGCAGCACTTGAGCTTTATACCAACTACATGCGCAACATGGGCATGCCTGAAGAAGAGCTAGCGATTCACCATAACTCAGACGAAGTGGGCGACGTGCTGGGCGAGCTGATGAACCAACTCGTCGGTGACTTCACCAACAAAGTACGTAAAGAGCTACAAACCAACATTACTCAAAACCAACCGAAAATGTTGTCTATCAACAAGCAGGTCGTTTTGTCGGTCGACACTAACCTAGAGCGCCCTCAAGCGCGCCGCGTGACGTTCTCCACTGAAAACAACAACATTTTCTATCTTGAGTTTGCAATGGATAAAACCGAATTCATCCAAATGGAAGAGTTTGAAGTCCAGCCAGACGAATGCCCTGACACTATTATTGAACAAGCGCGCTCCAAACAAGCGGAGAAAGACGCGTCAAAATCTGAAGCTGTCGACAACAGCCAAGATTTGCTCGACGAGCTCGGTATTTAATCCGCCTACCTCCTCTATTGCATGCCCAAGTGACACTTAGTTACTCAGACAACATAGTTACTCAGACAACATAGTGACTTGGGCTATTCGCTGCAGATGAATTTCCATCTCTCGTTATTTCATCAACATACAGTCTAGTTGTGACACTCTTCCCCTTTCGCACAAAAATCGCTAAAATAAGTGCCCCTTTTTTCTTCCGCGGTATAGAGACTTCAGATTGTCGATGGATAAACAGAAAGCCCTAAAAAAGATTGCTAAGTGCCTAGAGCTTGGTAACTCTGCAAACGTCAATGAAGCAGCAAACGCCATCAAAATGGCGCATAGACTGATGCTTAAGTATGGCCTCGATAAAGACGATATCGAGTTCATCAAAATGGGCAAGACACAATCGACACATTTACTGCCAACCACCATCAGTTCTACCTACTTCGCGTCATTCGCGGTATTAACACTAAGTTTGGTGTCGAAGCGGTATTGCTAAACCACAAAGGTCTTAAGCGTGTCGAGTTTATTGGTGAGGCGGATCGCGCCATTTTCGCCGCATTCGCGTTTGATATCATTTACCGTGAAATGAATGAACATACAGGCCAGTTCCGCAATAGCTTTGCTGGCTCCGGCACTGCGAATACCGAAGTGACGCGACGCGTGAATTCATTTGTCTCTGGCTGGATTGAAGGCGCGCTTGAAAAGCTTCCTGTTATCGCACCGGATGATGAGTCTACGAATAAGATCAATAACTACATCGATAAAGAATTCAAAAATATCGATCGCGAAACCTTCAAGCAGCAGCTCAAAGAAGCGATGAAGAACATCACCGCAGACTACGAAGTAGGCTTGAAAAAAGGTCGCAAGATCTCAGTAAACCGCCCTATTGATGGTGCCCAAGCACCAAAACTGCTTAAATAAGCCTCTCAGTTCACCAGCGCGACCATCAAGGTTGCGCCTATCCGGAGTGTATCTTTGATGCCAAGATGCTTACTTAAAGTTGTATGTTACGTGCTACTTTGCTGTGCTTGGTTTTCCGCTCCGGCGTGGTCTTCGCTTTCTCACCTTGAACAACAAGCCACGCTCAACAACGCCGATGCTCAATACCAGTTGGGACTTGCCTATGAAACGGGTGAAGGAGTCAAACGCGACCTTAGTAAAGCGACTTACTGGTATCAACAAGCCAGCGAAAACAATCACATTGCCGCGACCTTCAATTACGCGCAAGCATTAGAGTTTGGTCGTGGCGTACAAGCCAATCCCGCGAAAGCGTTACTGCTTTATACTAAGCTAGCAGTAAACGGTGATGTTACCGCATTAGGAAAAGTCGCTAAACTCTATCAGCAAGGGTCACCTGAAATAGCAGACGAAGACCAAGCCGTACTTTGGTACTCGCTTGCTAAAGATGCTTCTGAGAGCTACCAAGATGCCTACGAAGAGGCTTTGCAAGCGCAATACAATGCACAGCAATTGCGACAAATCGAAGCCCTTAAGCAGCAAGAGCAAGCAAACCAGAAAAATACGGACTCTACTCATACCACTACATCGCTAGAAGGCGGTTCCGGATTCAGCGGCTGGTTACACCTGGTATATCTATTTGTCATCGCGGCTTTGGTCGCCCTAGCATTCTATCGACACCGCCAAACTCAAGCGGCCGAACAAAAGCAAACGCACAGCACCAATCATCAGAACCATACAGACCAGTTGCAGAGCCAACTTACCAAACAGCAGCTTTATATTCAGCAGTTGCAGCGCCAGCTCAAACTTGCCAACGATCAACTACGCACCGCTTCGCCTGCTGCACAACCTATATCCCCTCTTAGAGACGCCTATCTGCGCTTTGGACTTGAGCCCAACCAGCCTTTGAGCGCTAAACAGCTAAAGAGTCGCTACAAACAACTGAGCCGCATCTATCATCCAGATGCTCAGGGCAGTGAAGAGGAAATGAAGCAGCTTAACCTCGCTTTGAATACACTGACTGCCAACCTTCAGTCGAAACACTAAAGCTATTAAAAACGTCTAAAATATAACCAAAACTGTCTAAGCACTCTTTTTTGAAACATTAATTTAACAAAAGCCTTGTTTTTGTGTCATAATAAGTCCCGAAAATAACACCCGTACCGAGTACAACTCCGTACTAACGTACATATAAGGTGGGGAGTAAACATGTATACATTCACCAAACAAGATATCTGCGATTGGTGCCATGCACCTAGCTTTGTCACCAAACACGAGTACATCGATGGCAAACACCATCATTCATGTGAAAAGTGTTTGAGTTTCGCCATTATGGACGTCAGACAGTTCAATCAAGCAGAAATCGAATTTAGAAATCGAGCAAACGCTCAGCAATAACCGCAATGCGCCTCTGCCCTCAGAGGCGTTTTAGTTTCCGCCCCCCAAATACGACGCACTCAAAGGCTCTCGCCACCTTCTTTTCCTAATTTCGACTTTCTTGAGCTTGTCTCTATTCACATGAACCGTGTTTTTATACAGTGGTTTTTTATATCTAGTACTGTATAGCGGGAAACCATTACTAAACATGCCATTCCGTTATAAAATAAATATCAATAAAAACATAGCTTTAGATTTATTTGAAGAATTAATGCTCAAAAAGCGCTTGATCTTTCCCCTGCAAAAAACTACTGTATATCCATACAACATGTATAAAGGAACAGGGTTATGTTAATCAACAATTCAATGCAGTCTAGATACAATGTTTCACGCTCATACACTTCATTTGACAGTGCGGCTGCACAACGTGGGATCCAGGATGAGATCCTTGAAAAGTTGTCGCAATTAACATCTAGACCTCAATGGATTTTGTTAACAGCAGAATGCCCTCGCCCTTCCACAGGCCAAGTTCTACATTTCCATAAGCTTGGCAATCACATGGTACAAATGAAGCCATCGGTAAGTCTTACTCAATATCAAGTGGTCGAAAAAGCGATTCGTTCTGGCAATGCCTGCGCCATCATCGCCAACGGCTCATTCACTACTCAACAGCAAGCGACTTTGAATGCATTGGCACTAGGCCATCAATGTGAAGTAATTTTCCTATCTGGTGAGCACTACCTGCACTAATTCTTAGATTCATCGTCCTGCAGCTAAGAATTCACTGCTACTTAGTTGCCGGACGATGGGCTATCGCTCATCGTTGTTGTTTATCTTGTTCTTCCTGTACTTGGCTCTATTATGCTTAGCTCTATAGTAAGTCACCTATTTCCACTCTGATACGTAAAGTCTTTCCCTTATCAAAGCGTACTTTTTCATCGATTAACGTTAGTTTGATAACTAATTGCGCAAACGTTTGCTTTTTCTCTGGCAGGATCAAACAGTTCTGGTATGATGCGTGGCAATTATGAGTGATTCCACTCTTCCACTTGTTGTCGCCCAGTATCGCGACTGTAAACCAGATAGGAATGTCTCCATGAGTCTTGCTGATCAAGTTCTAGCCGTAAACGACGATCTCCCAATCCGCACCGATAAGCCTGTTCACAGTGGCAAAGTGCGTTCTGTCTATTGGTTGACTGAAGAAGATAGCCGCCGCCTAATCAAACAGAAAGGCTACGATGTGGCAGAAGATGCGCCACTAGCCATTATGGTTATCAGTGACCGTATTTCTGCTTTTGATTGTATTTGGCACGGTGAAGGCGATCTTCGTGGCGTTCCTGGTAAAGGCGCTGCGCTTAACGCGATCTCTAACCACTGGTTCCAACTGTTCAAAGACAACGGCCTAGCTGACAGCCATATTCTTGATATTCCGCACCCATTCGTTTGGATCGTTCAAAAAGCCAAACCGGTAATGATTGAAGCTATCTGCCGTCAATACATTACAGGCTCAATGTGGCGTGCGTATGAAAAAGGCGAACGTGAATTCTGCGGCATTACCTTGCCAGAAGGGTTAGAGAAAGACTCTAAACTGGACGACATTCTCATCACGCCATCTACAAAAGGCATTTTGCGCGGCATTCCAGGTGTACCAGAAGCGGATGATGTGAACATCACGCGTCAAAACATCAGCGACAACTTCGAAGCGTTTAATTTCTCAAGCGCTAACGACATCGACAGCTACGAAAAACTGCTTAAAGACGGTTTTGGTGTGATTAGCCATGCCCTTGAAGCTATTGACCAAACGTTTGTTGATACCAAGTTTGAATTTGGCTATGTGACAGATTCAAAAGGCAACGAAAAGCTCATCTACATGGATGAAGTTGGCACGCCAGATTCATCGCGAATTTGGGACACCAAAGCTTATCAACAAGGTGAGATTGTCGAAAACTCAAAAGAAGGTTTCCGCCAGTTCCTACTTAACCACTTCCCTGATCCTGACATTCTGCTAAACAAAGAGCGCATGCCAGAGCGTGAAGCCTTGGCTAAAAACAACGCGCTACCACTAGAAGCATTGATGGATGTTTCTCGCACCTACACGGGTATTGCAGAGAAAATTACTGGACGCCCAATCACACTGAGCGAGAATCCAAAGCAAGAAATCATTGATATTCTGCGCGCTGAGTACGACTTAATCGCCGACTAAGTACTGTCAGAGTTAAAAAACAAAGAGGGGAGCCAATGGCTCCCCTCTTCTAATATGCGTCTAGCGAAAAGCTATGCCTGAATTTCGGCGATCAACACATCGTCATCTGGCAACGTAGTGATCACGGCATTTGCTTTGCTTTGTATCTTATTGATTTGCTCTGGCTCAAGCGAGTACGGCATGATCACTTGTAAACGCTCGATATGCTCATCTCTTGCGATACGAATCAACGACACCAGATTCGATTCATCGCTGCGACGGCTAGAAAGCGACTGCAACGCTATTTGCCATAGACGACTGTCTGGATCGCTGTCTTGTTTGGTTGTCTCCTTCCAGGCTTCACCAAACACAGGAGCCACCGAAGCAATAGCTTCGAGGAAAGTCCATTTTTTACTGCACGATTCGCCGAGAAAACTGGTGTAATCAAACTCCACTGGCGATTTTTTATCATCACACATCTTCACTCCCGATTGCAGAATGCTACCTACCTAATCACTATCATTCATACTCGCTTATATAGCAATAGGATATATAAAAATGGTCTTTTATAGCCTTTTAATGCCCACAAAAGTGATATAAAAACCTATCTCGCAACATCTCTTGAACATACACTCATCAAACAGAACTCTGTTGTGTAACTTGTTGTGTACTCTAACGATGCGTATGCTGTTTTATTTCGAAGCGCGAAGCATTTAGCGTAAATCCAGTACTCTGCTCGCCTTACGATATTTCACTCGCCAACCCGACCAAGCTGGCAGTTCTTTGCGCTTAGGATCCTCTTTTCGAGAGCCCGATGAATAGCTGACTTCCACCAGCTTGCCTTTGCCAAAATACTGCACGGTAAGAGTTAAGCCGCTGAGCTGAACCTCTAGTGGATACTTATCAGCAAAATCTTGGTATTCCCACTCAGGGATGCCGTTAAACACAAAATCGGAGGCATCGATTAACTCAAGATCGTCTTGGCTTTCAACGCCCAGCTCAACAAGCTGATGATAAAACCAATGAGTTAAATCATCTGCTGGGTCTTGAGCGGATTTCTCACTCGTGCTATCTGCAAACCCCAAATCACAATAGAGCTGAAAGTGCTGCATCTGCTTTCCAATATTTTCAGCAAGACCCGAATATAACTTTCCTTCCACTATGGCTTTACTGATAACTTCCAGCGCCGCCTCACCTTGCGGCTGACCAGTACGATGACCAATTTGACGCCCAGCGTACACAAGGTGTTGGTGACTCACCAATCCTTGCTCCGTGTGCTCTGTCTCACCATTCACCCATTCACCAACGCCCTGCTCTCGCAGTAAGTTTAGCTCCACCGGTACCATCAGAGTTCCTAAGGTCATAGTTTGCTTTACCCCTCGCCCTGGTAAGGAGTGGGTAGAAAGCACAAGCGCTGCCTCAGATTGGTCTTTTAACCGGCTCGCTCGTCCTAGCAATACTTCTATGTGACCATTACCAAACGCATCACGCCTGCGTTCACGGCGCACAAACACTAAGTTTGCGTTAGCTTTGATCATTTGCGCCAACCACTGATTTCTGTCGTAGCGAGAAGCGACTTCCAGTGCTGGAAGTTCAAACGCAGCGCGCATTTGCTCTGCGAGCCCTTGTGCTTCTCGAAGCGCATCTGGCTCTGCCGTTACCCCAGAATATTGATGTCCACGAACCAGGCCAACCATCAACTCGGCATCACAGCCATATTTCTCTTCTTGGTCTAATCGCTCCAACGCTTCTTCATTACTGCTAAGTTGATATAGCTTCCCAGTGGTACAAATCGCCGCAGTCAGGTCTATCATCACCTCTTTCAATGCCCTTGTCGGATCTTAGTCACCAAGTCAGCATAGATGGCGTCAATAGGCAAAGGGGCGAGATTTAAACCATGCTCGGTAATACCCTGCTGGTCGATAGCTCCAAGTTCGAAAAGCTGCGCCTTGGCACTGACTAAAGATTTCTCCGGAATAATGTCAATGAAAGACAAACTGGCGAGCTCATGACCACACACTGCAGCAGCAAGCATGGGCTCAACGATAGACTCGCGCTGTAACTCAGGTGGTGTCACAGCTTCAAGAGCCGCATGTTCACCATAAAGACGAACACACACTCCATTCATGACACGCCCAGCACGACCTGATCGCTGCGCCGCACTGGCTTTAGATATGTGCGTAAGCATGAGCGTCGTTTGGCCATTGCGCTGAACGTTGCGACGTTCTAGCCCTGAATCAATGACTAATGAAATATTGGGGATAGTGAGCGATGTTTCAGCCACATTGGTCGCGAGCACCACTTTTTGTTTTGACTGCACGGTCATGGCTCGCACTCTTTGCTCATCGCTCACAGAAGCATGGAGCGGAGTCACCATCAAATCTCGGTTTTCTGCTAATGATGTCAGTGCACTTTGTACTTGTTGGATCTCTTTTCTGCCAGGAAGAAATACCAACACATCACCCTCGGTTTCATCCAGTCGCAACTCAAGTTCTTGTTTGATTCGACTATCAAGGTGACGACTATCTGGAAGTTGGCGACTGTCCTCTCTGCGATGCACTACTTCGACATTGTAAACACGGCCGCTTGCAACCAGTCTTGTGGCATCGAAATAGCTCGCCAGTTTTTCACCTTCAATGGTTGCCGAGGTGATTATGGTGCGATGGCTTTGCTTTTGCTTGAGCAAAGCAACCAACAGATCAGTATCCCAACGGCGTTCATGAAACTCATCCACCACGACCACGGAAAAATCCGCCAACTGATTATCGGCATACCAACGTAGCGCGACTCCTGGTGTAACAAACACGATATTCGACTCATCACAATATCGGTTTTCCAACTTGATAGCATACCCTACCTTTTTACCGACGCGGTCATCTAAAGACTCGGCGACAAACTCTGCCAATGAGGTACAGGCAATACGTCTGGGTTCAACCACCAGCACTCTGCCTGCTCCATCGCCCAAATGGGTAGCCTGGTTGACTTGCCGGAGCCTGTTTCTGCTTCAACAATTAGGTGCGAATGAGTGAGCGCGTTTTTAACGTCGTGTTCAATGGCGTCGATAGGTAAGATCATGGATATGTCAGTGGTTTCTCATGGTTACGCCGAGTATACCCTGAACCAAGCTACAGTTGCAGCGACAGTCGCACCGAGCAACCGATTTTTCCTTGATAAATTCTACAATTAGTTAACATTTGCACTTCGCTAACCCACCCTAAATGTGTTAAATTAGCGCCCTAATTGTTCCGACTTCCCGAATGACTGTTCCCATATCAGGTAACCTAATGAACAACAACAAACGACCACTCTATATTCCTTACGCAGGCCCTGCGCTTCTTAGTACGCCATTGCTCAACAAAGGCAGTGCTTTCACTTCAGAAGAAAGAATGTCCTTCAACCTAGAAGGTCTACTTCCGGAAACCACTGAAACCATTCAAGAGCAAGTGGATCGCGCTTACAAGCAGTACACTAGCTTTGACAATGACATGGATAAGCACATTTACCTGCGTAACATCCAAGACACGAACGAAACCCTTTTCTATCGTTTAGTTCAGAATCACATCACTGAGATGATGCCAATCATCTATACACCAACCGTTGGTGCAGCGTGTGAGAACTTCTCAAACATTTATCGTCGTGGTCGTGGTCTATTTATCTCCTATCCAAACCGTGATCGTATTGACGATCTGCTAAACAACGCTCGTAACCACAACGTAAAAGTTATCGTGGTGACGGACGGTGAGCGTATTCTTGGTCTAGGCGACCAAGGTATCGGTGGTATGGGTATTCCTATCGGTAAACTGGCACTCTATACCGCTTGTGGTGGTATTAGCCCGGCTTACACACTACCTATCGTTCTTGATGTGGGCACCAACAACCCGCAGCGCCTTGCTGACCCTATGTACATGGGCTGGCGTCACCCACGAATTACGGGTGATGAATACCGTGCGTTTGTTGAAGACTTTATCCAAGCGGTTCAGCGCCGCTGGCCTGATGCCCTAGTTCAGTTTGAAGACTTTGCACAGAAAAATGCGATGCCGCTTCTTGAGCGCTACAAAGATCGTATCTGCTGCTTTAACGATGACATTCAAGGTACTGCGGCTGTGACAGTAGGCTCACTACTTGCTGCATGTAAAGCTGCGGGAAGCAAACTCTCTGAGCAGCGTGTCACCTTCCTAGGTGCAGGTTCTGCTGGCTGTGGTATTGCTGAAGCTATCGTCGCGCAAATGGTATCTGAAGGTATTAGCGATGAGCAGGCTCGCTCACAAGTGTTCATGGTTGACCGCTGGGGTCTGCTACAAGAAGGCATGCCAAACCTGCTCGACTTCCAGCAGCGTTTAGTGCAAAAGCACAGCCACACGCAAAACTGGGAATCAGATAACTCAGGTTTCTCCCTGCATGATGTGATTAAGAACGCGAAGCCAACCGTTCTTATCGGCGTCTCGGGCGCACCGGGCCTGTTTAGCAAAGAGATCATCCAAGAGATGCACCAGCACTGCGAACGTCCTATCGTGTTCCCACTTTCGAACCCGACGAGCCGTGTTGAAGCGACGCCAAACGACATTCTTCGTTGGACGCAAGGCCAAGCGTTGGTTGCCACGGGTAGCCCGTTTGACCCAGTCGTTGTCGAGGGTAAAACCTACCCAATCGCGCAGTGTAACAACAGCTACATTTTCCCAGGCATCGGTCTTGGCGTGTTAGCGGCACAAGCGTCTCGCGTTACCGATGAGATGCTGATGGAATCAAGCCGTGCACTTGCTGAATGCTCGCCACTCGCTCAAAAAGGCTCTGGTCAGCTATTACCACCTCTAGAAGAGATCCACTTGGTATCAAAACGTATTGCTTACGCTGTTGCCAAGAAAGCGATTGAGCAAGGTGTAGCGAAAGAATGCACTGACGAGACACTACTGAAAGCCATCGAAGAGAACTTCTGGCAGCCAGTGTATCGCAAATATAAGCGTTCAGCGTTCTAACCGGAATCAATGTCACACAAAGGCTCTTGTTATCAAGAGCCTTTTTTTTGTCTAATTGAGCGCTCAG
Organism: Vibrio maritimus; assembly: GCA_000755425.1. Classification (GTDB taxonomy): domain Bacteria; phylum Pseudomonadota; class Gammaproteobacteria; order Enterobacterales; family Vibrionaceae; genus Vibrio; species Vibrio maritimus_A. The sequence goes on along the minus strand of BBMT01000004.1, from coordinate 288,832 downwards.
AACACGAAAAGGAACCCTAGTTATGTTTGATGTCTTCGCGCCCGGCGGACAGTTTATTTCACCTTACCTACTGGAAATCGCTACCGCTTTAGTCGCTTGCATGCTCGTCGTGCTCGGCGCCGACATTAATCGTTTGATGCGTAACGCATTACGTGATACTAATTTCGTAATTCGAACAGGCTGTTTTATACTTCTTAACGCATTTGGTTATGGATTGATCATCATTAAAGCTACACCAGCGTTAAAGAATGCTCTCAGTAACATCGAACCCGGTTTGATGTTTTCCATTGTGGTTTTAAGCTTTATAGGTATCGGCATTTGGGCTCAAAGGAATCGACAGATTTAGTGACCTTTAAATTTGATAAGGAAATGTGGCAACGTGGTGCGCTAGTTTCATTGTTGAAACGTGGTGCACGACTACTCGTTGTCGCTTTGCTTGCTGTCGTTGTCGCTGTGGTCGCTATTGACCGCTGGATTAGTTGGCGTGCCAAAGACCAACTGTTCACCTCTATTTCTGAGATAGACAACGTTCAAGTGGCTGTCGTGCTCGGAACCAGCAAGTATCTAGGCCGTACACTCAATGAGTACTACGCTCATCGCATAAATGCAGCCATCGAACTCTATGACGAAGGCAAAGTGTCGCACTTTCTGCTCAGTGGAGACAACGCACACCGCTCCTACAACGAACCATGGACCATGAAGCGAGACCTACTCAGAGCAAATGTGCCGGAGCCTGCAATTCACCTCGACTACGCCGGATTTCGCACTCTAGACTCTATTGTTCGCGCCAAAGAGATCTTCGATACAGATAACTTTTTGATCATCACACAAAAGTTTCACTGTGAACGCGCTCTATTTATCGCTCAGCATTATGACATCAACGCACAATGCCTCGCGGTCGCAGGCCCCGTTTCTAAGTCAGGTATTCAGTAAGATTACGAGAAGTGTTTGCAAGAACCAAAGCGCTACTCGACTTGTATGTCATGCATACTCAGCCACGCTTTCTTGGTCCCAAAGAGCCTATAGTTACGGACTCGAATATTGACTCGGAAGCAACAGAGGCTTTGAAGCGTGAAGGCGTTTCAAAACAAGAACCTAATGAACAGGTCGAATAAGACATAGAACCATCCCCCTTCACTTGACTAACCTTGATCGTTCACGCTATTCAAGCGCTGATTTCAACCGCTCTAACACAATTTCGTCCCTGCTGTTTCGCCTCATAAAGCATATCGTCAGCAAAGTTGATGGTCTCATAAACCTGATGATTTTGTCCCAGTGCCACGCCAATACTACAACTCATTTCGTCACCGTGAACCCATAAGTGCGCGTGAACATAATGACGTATTTGCTCAGCCATCTTCAGCAGTTCACTTTGTGATTTTTGCTGGCAAAACACCACAAACTCCTCTCCGCCCCAGCGAACCACTTTGTCTTTACTGCCGACGAGTTCAGAAAGCACCATGGCAAACTCACGCAGCACATCATCCCCCACCCCATGGCCGTATGTGTCGTTGATGCGCTTGAAATGGTCTATATCAATAAACAGCACACCTATCGAGGAAGCCTGAATTTGTAACTGTTGTCTTTCCAGCCATGCACGTACCGCATGACGATTACGAATCCCCGTCAGTTCGTCTTTATGCGCCAACTCCGAAAACTTAATGTTCTCGCTCTCTAGACGCAGGTTAACTTGGGACAAATAACTGGCTCTACGTTTTTCACGCTCCATTCCTAGCTGATAGTTACGCAGCTCCCACAATAGCGCGATGATCGCGACCACAATCCATACACCCAACATAAACAGAAAAAGCGTCTCTCCGGCAATATAGCGACCAACCAAGGTGATACTGTGGATTTTGATCGAGTGTGCACCCAAAGCTGAATTTGAGCCCGTCGCGAGCTCAAACTTATTGATATTGGTAAACTCCGGTGCTGCGTGCTGAATAGGGATTTTATTGTCTACCACCCACCATGTCATGACTTGGAAATTACGCATAGGAATGATGATTTTCCCCGCATCAGCTTGTAGCGTGACGCCGTTGTATTTGTGGGTGTACTCATCTTGAGTGTTGGAATAGATAGGATTGTAGTTACGAAAGTAGACTCGAAGAGAACGATCATCATTCGGAGGAATATCGTAATCGATATCAAGCTCAAGTGTATGATAGCCAGAAAGATCTAACCCAATCTTCGGATCTGAGTAAAAGTGCACTGAAACACCGCAGTAGGGCCAAGCGTAATCACTTTTCTTAAGTGTGCAATCAAGCTGAACACCTTGGTTTATTTTTATAAGCGAAGAGAGACTCGTGCCACCTTGGAACTGATCATTAGTCGCGAAAAAACCAAATTTGTCACTCGAAACTACAAGCCGTTTTTGGTCACCCCAAAGTCGATAGCTGCTGATCACTACCAAGGTCACGAGGATAAGTGACAACAATAACTTTACCGAAAACTTCATAAAAACGACTCAACAACACCACAAGTCTTTGACAATACCATCAACAAAACTAGCTTGGCACTCGAACATTAGCAATGGGTAAAATGAGATTGTATGACGTCCCTCGCCCGCTGGGGCTGGGAACATTGACTTTTATTACTGTTCTATAAAAGCCAAAGGATATTTGATGACATATTTGATAGCATAGCTCCACAATCACAATAATGAGTAATGTCATGTCACTATTAGCCTCAGGAACGCTATCTAAAATGCGCGCTTCCCTCGACTCAACCGTTCAGTACCGCCTTCCGGTTGGCGATGAAGAAATCGCACTGACTCCACTGATGGGAAAGTCCATTACCTTAACCCATACCGGCAACATCTTTTGTTCATCTTGTGGCAAGAAGACTAAAAAGAGTTATTCGCAAGGCCATTGCTTTGTGTGCATGAAAAAACTCGCCAGCTGCGACATGTGCATCATGAAACCAGAAACGTGCCATTACGATGCAGGTACATGTCGTGAGCCTGAGTGGGGTGAAGCGAACTGTATGGTTGACCACTTTGTTTACCTCTCTAACACGTCTAGCCTCAAAGTGGGTATTACGCGCCACACGCAAATCCCAACACGTTGGATTGACCAAGGTGCAACGCAAGGTTTGCCTATTCTTAAAGTGAAAACGCGCCACATCTCAGGGTTGATTGAAGTGGAATTGGCGAAGCACATCGCAGATAAAACCAATTGGCGTACGCTGCTAAAACAAGATGGAGAGTCTATTGAGTTGGTTGAACGTGCTCAGCAACTACTGCCATTGGTAGCAGATAAGATTGACGAAATTCGCGCTCAATATGGCGATGATGCGATTGAAATCCTTGACGAAGCAATCACGCCATTGAGCTACCCAGTTGATCAACATCCAACGAAAATCACTTCACATAACTTTGATAAAGAACCAGTTGTCAACGGCGTTCTACAGGGTATTAAAGGTCAATATCTCATTCTCGATACTGGTGTGATTAACATTCGCAAGTTCACTTCTTATGAAGTAGAAGTGAGCACCGACGCTTAGCAGTCATTCTAAAAAACAGCCCGCATATTGCGGGCTGTTTTTTAGAAGCACTTAAAGGCTCTCGAGTGCATCAAAGAAGTGGTCGACCTCTTCTAAAGTGTTGTAGTGCATAAAGCCAACTCTTAGCACCCCCCTTTCTCTTCTAGGTCGAGTTGCTTAACCAGGCCTAGGGCATAAAAGTGACCGTTCCAAACGCAGATGTTCTGCTCACCGAGAGCCCTCGCGAGCTGCTCTGGCGTGTGTTTGTCGGAAAGCAACGCAAACGTTGGAGTTCTCACTACATGGCTGCTCTCTTGACTTCCATAGAGAGTCATACCTTTGACTTGAGATAAGCGCTGTAAAAAGTAGCGGCTCAATAACTCTTCGTGCTTCCCAAGAGAATCAAACGCAGCCGTTAGCTGCTCACGAAGTGATGTGCCCTCACCCCAAGATGCTAAGTATTTTACCGCAGCAATAAAGCCTGCTAGTGCTTCGAAGCTCTGCGTACCTGTTTCAAATCTTCCGGGTCCGATATCTGTCGCCGGTTCAACTTTATAAGGTCTTAGTGTCTGCAGCCAATCGGAACTAATGAATGCCACTCCCAAATGTGGGCCGAAAAATTTATAGGCTGAGCAAACTAAAAAGTCACAACCTAACGCTTGTACATCAATAAGGCTGTGAGGCGCGTAATGTACCGCATCCACGTAAACCGCCGCATCGTATTGCTTCGCCAACTCAACAATGCGTTTAATATCGGTAATCGTACCTGTTGTGTTTGAGGCGTACGTTACAGCTACCAATTTGGTTTTATCTGAAAGCAAGGATTCAAAGTGCTCCAAATCGACCGAACAATCCAGCGTATTTACCTTCGCTTGCTTAACAACGGCGCCTCGGTCTTCAGCCGCTTGCTCCCAGCTAGACACATTGGAATAATGATCGAGCGCCGTTACAATCACTTCATCTCCTTGCTGCCAATCTCTGGCAATCGCACGACTCAATTGAAATGTCAGCGATGTCATATTAGCGCCAAACACAATGTTGTCAGCGCTTGGCGCATTTAAAAGATCACGACCGCAAGCTCTGGCAAGCCCCACCAACTCCACTGTGTGACGGCTAGAAAAATAGTGTCCGCCAAGATTAGAGTTATAAGCACCAAGATACTCATTCATCGCACTCAACACACTCTGGGGAACTTGTGAGCCACCCGGCCCGTCCAAAAATACGACCGGCTTATCGTTGTGCATTTGGTGTAAAGCCGCGAATTGACGGCGCGCTTCATCAGGAGTGAAGTGCATGCTTTGCTCCCTTTGCAGTCAATACAAATACATCCATGTAACCTTCGCTTTGCTCATCGACACAGCGAATAGGTTTGGCGTTATGCCACAAACGAGCATCATCTAAAATGGCTACTTCACCATCGACAAGTACTTTCTTGAAAAACGGCGCTTCATCATGGTTGTTGTAGAGCATGATTTCACCACCACTGATGTTTTGACGACCCACCCCGACAAGAGCAATATGATCAAACCCATCTTGGTGCACACCTTCTGGTGCGACTTCAGTTTCATCATAGACCGCCGCAATACGGATCTGGTGAATCTCAATCTCCTGTCCATTAGGCAAGCCATTCGCCGCTACAAAGAGAGAAACCAGTTCTCCCATCGCGTCGCTTTGTAGCGTTGATTCAAGAACAGGTTCAAACTGCCTCACTACATCACCTTGAAAGTGGTTGTAGTGCTCTGACTGTACAAAGCTACTCGCTCCCGTATCGACAATCTTGCCATCAAGGTGCTGTATGACCGAATAGCGGCGCAAACGGTATTGACCGTCCGCATGCTGAGTATTCGGTAGAGTTGAAAATGTTGGCGCAAGCTGCTCAATAGCACGGCCACTGAGACTAGTAAGATGTAAGGTACTTTCACTGGTGTGTAGCATCATTAACTCCTTTCCTTGTTATGCTGCGACATCTTGTTTTTACATTTTATTTACAAACCATTAAATACCAATCATTCTGCCAGATCAACTTTTTACAGTGCTTAAATCCAATTTATAGAGTAATAAAGAACTAAAAACCTAAATATTTAATCCACACAGTACATGACACCAATCGTAGATATTGGACACTCCAAAATACAGAACACTTCACTAGGTAAGAATTTCGATGTAAAACAGAACTCAAGAGTTATGTACCTTTTGCTGATCTTTTGCTTAAACTTTCAGTACAAAGCACTATCAAATCTTAATATGACAGGAAGTTAATCCACAGCGAAGTTAGGGCTACTTCCAAAACGAGCGACTATTCGTGCCACTTAATCACGTATATCGAACTGAGTGAGCAAAATAACAACAGACAGCACAAATCTAGTGTTGATTCCTGCCCCCTAACCCCAATATATTAGGTAGCAAAGCTACATCCATTACTGATGTTGATAAGAATTGAGAAAGTGAGATAAAACTATGGCTGACACAAAACACTGTAAATTGCTGATCCTAGGTTCAGGCCCTGCTGGTTATACCGCTGCAGTTTATGCGGCTCGCGCCAACCTTGAACCTGTATTAGTTACTGGCATGCAGCAAGGTGGACAGCTTACAACTACGACAGAAGTCGAAAACTGGCCTGGTGATGCGGAAGGTCTGACCGGTCCTCTACTCATGGAGCGCATGCAAGCCCACGCTGAAAAATTCGACACTGAAATTATCTTCGATCACATTAATAAAGTGGATTTTAGCGAGCGTCCTTTCAAGCTATTCGGTGACAGCCAAAGCTACACGGCAGATGCCGTTATTATCTCAACGGGTGCATCAGCGAAATATTTAGGTCTTGACTCTGAAGAAGCATTCAAAGGTCGCGGCGTATCGGCTTGTGCCACTTGTGATGGTTTCTTCTACCGCAACCAAAAAGTTGCCGTTGTTGGTGGTGGTAACACAGCCGTTGAAGAAGCTTTGTATCTTTCCAATATTGCATCAGAAGTGCACTTAGTACATCGCCGTGATAGCTTCCGCGCAGAAAAGATTTTAGTGAAGCGCTTAATGGACAAAGTCGAAAATGGCAACATCATCCTTCACACTGATCGTACTCTTGAAGAAGTGGTGGGTGATGATATGGGTGTTACAGGCGTTCGTATTAAAGACACCCAATCCGATCTTGTTGAAACGGTCGATGTCATGGGCGCATTTATTGCAATTGGCCACCAACCAAACACAGCGCTTTTTGAAGGCCAGCTAGAGATGAACAACGGTTACATCGTGGTGCAATCAGGCCTCAATGGTAACGCTACGCAAACCAGTATTCCTGGCATTTATGCGGCGGGTGACGTTATGGATCATAACTACCGCCAAGCTATTACTTCAGCAGGCACTGGCTGTATGGCTGCACTAGATGCGGAGCGATTCCTAGACGCGGAAGAGTCGTAAACGACTCAATACATATATCAGCAGCACAATATTGAAAATTGAAAACCCATAGGTACCCCCTCTGGGTTTCTTTTTGTATAATCGCTGGTTCTACTAATAATAATACTCATTAAGCCTTCTACATGGATAAGAAAAAACAACGGAGCTTGAATAAGTGGCTCAAACAGCAAAGTAAGCTTGCCAAGCGCTGGCTTATGATTGCAATAGGGCTCGGCGTTCTTTCAAGTCTGTTCCTTCTGGCGCAAGCTGCGCTCATCGCCACTATCCTCCATCAACTTATTATTGATCAAGTCGATAAGCACGAACTGCTCCCACATTTTGCCGGCCTAATGGTCGCCGTTGCTGGCCGCGCTGCTTGTGCTTGGGGTAGAGAAATTGCTGGATTCAAATGTGGTGAACAAGTCCGGATTTATATTCGTCAGCTCATACTAGACAAACTAAGACAGCTTGGTCCTAGCTACATCAAAGGTAAACCAGCAGGAACCTGGGCAACTCTGGTTCTTGAACAAGTAGAAGAAATGCAAGAGTTCTTCTCTAAGTACCTTCCACAGATGTCTCTCGCAGTTGCTGTTCCCTTTATCATCTTGATCGTTGTCTTCCCGATAAACTGGGCTGCGGGACTTATTTTCTTGGTCACAGCGCCATTAGTCCCAATGTTTATGGCGCTTGTGGGAATGAAAGCAGCAGATGCTAACCGCAAAAACTTCAAGGCTCTGCAACGCCTATCTGGTCACTTTTATGACCGTTTGCAGTCCATGACGACAATCCGCCTATTCAACCGCACTGAAGCAGAAACCGAAGTGCTGCATGGCGCGTCAGAAGTTTTTCGTAAGCGCACCATGGATGTACTGCGTCTCGCGTTCCTCTCTTCTGCAGTTCTTGAATTTTTCACCTCAATCTCTATCGCCATTACCGCAGTGTATTTTGGCTTCAGTTATATTGGTGAACTGAACTTTGGCCATTATGGTTTAGGCGTGACGCTATTCGCAGGTCTCTTTATCTTGATCCTCGCGCCTGAGTTTTATCAACCGCTGCGCGATCTAGGTACCTTCTACCACGCTAAAGCTCAAGCAGTGGGTGCAGCAGAGAGCATCGTCGAGTTTCTAGAACTTGAAGTGCCTACACTGCCAAATGGCAACACTGAGCTTGATGCTAAGCAAGCAGTGACCATCCAAGCTGAAGACCTAGAAGTCTTTAGTCCGGATGGCACTAAACTGGTGGGACCGATTTCGTTTACCCTCGATGCGAACCAAACAACCGCACTGGTTGGCCCAAGCGGCGCAGGTAAAACAAGTCTTATCAATGCGATCTTAGGCTTTTTGCCTTACCAAGGGTCTCTAAAGGTCAATAACATTGAGCTTAAAGAAGTAGATCAGTCAACATGGCGCGATGCCGTCAGTTGGGTCGGTCAAAACCCTATGCTTCTGCATGGTTCTATCCTAGATAACGTAACTTTGGGTAATCCAAACGTTAGCGATACTCAAGTGAATGATGCGCTTCTGGCCTCATTCTCTGCAGAGTTTGTCGAAAAACATGGTCTGAATTATCAAGTTACTGATCGCTCTGGTGGTTTGTCTGTTGGTCAGGCCCAGCGATTGGCTCTAGCAAGAGCTATGGTTCAAGGTGGCCGTTTCTGGTTGCTTGATGAACCCACCGCGAGTCTGGATGCAAAGAGTGAACGTTTAGTAACTCAAGGGCTTCATGCTTCAACGGCAGGTAAAACAACCTTGATGGTCACCCACCAGCTTTCTCAACTCAAAGATGTCGATAACATTTTGGTAATGAATCAAGGATGCATAGATCAGCAAGGCAACTATGATGCGCTAGCCAAACAGCCAGGGCTGTTCCAGACCATGTTGTCTGCACACCACTCCGCCAAAACCCAAGATAAGGGGAATCTAGATGCGTGACCTACTCCCTTATTTGAAGCTATATAAAAAGCACTGGTTTGGCTTATCGCTGGGCATGGTATTGGCGTTTTGTACCTTGTTTGCCTCCATTGGTCTATTAACGCTTTCTGGTTGGTTTATTTCGGCATCTGCCGTTGCAGGACTAACCATAGCAAGAGAAACCTTTAACTACATGTTACCTGGTGCAGGCGTTCGTGGCGCAGCAATGGCAAGGACAGCCGGTCGTTGGGGTGAGCGTGTGGTTAGCCACAACGCGACCTTTAAGTTGCTTACCGACCTGCGCATCTTTTTCTTTAAGAAATTGGCGCCATTGATCCCTGGAAAAGCGGTCAACATTCGCGATGCGGACATGCTTAACCGTTTGGTTGCCGACGTTGATGCCATGGATCACGTCTATTTGCGACTGATTAGCCTATGGTGGTTGGCGCATTTGGCATCTTGTGTTTAACCGCTGTTCTTTGTTGGTTTGACGCTGCACTTGGTTTGACGCTGGGCGCAGTTTTGATGCTACTACTGCTCATCTGGCCAACGGTGTTCTATCGACTCGGTAAGAAAAACGGTGAAGCCCTAACGCTCAACAAAGCTGAACTTCGCATCAAAACACTTGATTGGCTGCAAGGTTACAGTGAGCTGACCTTATTTGGCGCAGAGTCTCGTTACCGCAACGCTATCCTTAGCGCGCAAGATGAGCTAATTAAAAACCAGTTCGTGCACGCAAAAATCTCCGGACTCGCACAGGGACTGCTAATCCTCGCAAACGGCTGGCTACTTATTCTCATGTTGTGGCTTGCGGCGGACGGTGTGGGTGGTAATCAACCAGATCCTCTGATTGCTTTGATGGCGTTCGCAACCATGGCAAGTTTTGAACTGCTGATGCCAATTGCGGGTGCATTCCAATACCTAGGCCAAACCTTAACTTCGGCCAAGCGTTTGAACGAAGTCATCCTAGCTAAGCCAGATGTAAACTTCCCGCAGGAAGACACCACACACAGCGATGCTTACTCAATTAAACTGAACCAAGCTAGCTTTGGCTACCCAGGTGCAAATCAGATGGCACTGCGAGATATTGACCTCGACGTTCCTGCGGGTCAAAAACTCGCCGTCGTTGGGCAAACGGGATCAGGCAAATCAACTCTACTGCAGCTCATCACGCGTTATTGGGATGTACAAAAAGGGTCGATTGAACTCGCGGGTGAAAACATTCAATCTTGGAGTGAAGCACAGCTTCGTCAATCCACCAGCGTTGTTAGTCAAAAAGTGGACATTCTTAATGGTACGCTACGTGACAATCTCTCAATGGCAAAACCAGATGCCACTGACGAAGAGTTAACAGCCGCACTCGTTAATGTCGATCTCGGACACCTAACGGAAGAAACAGGCTTAGACGCTTGGTTAGGTGAAGGCGGTCGTCAGCTATCAGGCGGTGAAAAGCGACGTGTCGGTATTGCACGTGCCTTACTGCATGATGCCCCTGTCCTACTGCTGGATGAGCCAACAGAAGGTCTTGATAAAAAGACCGAGCAACAGATCATGGCACTGTTTGAGACTCAGTTTACCGGCAAAACCGTGGTGTTTATCACTCACCGATTAGTGAGCCTAGAGTCATTCGATCAAGTATGTTTGCTTGAAGATGGCGAGGTGCTGGAACTTGGTCATCACGATGAGCTTCTCAGCCGCAAAGGTCGATATTTCGAACTGCATCAGACGTTATAGCTTTAATACCGCTATATAGTACGATTCAAAAAGCCCTGCACAACTCACTGTCCAGGGCTTTTGTTTATCTATCCGCCAGAGCCTAATGCTCCTCTTCTTGTTCAAACACGACTTCATGGACCTTAACTTGAGTGATTCGGTTGTTTTTAACTGACGTCACTTCAAATACGAATCGTTGATAGTAAATCGCTTCGCCTTCCTCTGGAAGACGACCTGAAAGCCAGGTAAGAAAACCATTGAGCGTCTGGAAACCTTCGCTACTTTCACCTTCAAGTTCACTGATATTCAGCTTACTTTTGAACACAGCGATTGGGATAAGTCCATCCAATTGCCAACTGCCATCTTTGCATTTTCGCGCCCAAATGTGCTGCGTCGTCATGGCCAACTCACCGGCAATCGAGGTAAGCAAATCGTGGTGCGTGACAAGCCCCTGAATGTCTCCATATTCGTCCACTAGGAACGTCATCTCACTGCTCGTTTGCTGCATATAACTTAGCAGCGACAGCCCTTTCATCGATTCAGGCACGAACCTTGGCTTACGCAGCAGTTTGACTAAACGTCCAATCGACAGATCACTGTACTCATCGAGTAAGACTTTGGAAGAAATGGTTCCGATCAGATTATCTAAACCACCGCGACATACTGGCCACACAGAGTGTTTCGTTTGGCGAAGATCTTTGAGGATTTCAGCGAGTGGTTGGTCGATGTCTAGGTAATGAATGTCACATCTCGCGTCATCAATGAGGTTGCAAAGCGGTCATTCAATTGCAGCAAGTTGGCTATCATCTCCTGCTCTTGGTGTTCAATCACCCCACTTTCTGAGCCTTCTTTTACCAAGGCTACAATGTCTTCCTCTGTGACAGCGTCACCATTGTTATTCTTCTGACCCAATAGTTTTAACATCAAGTTGGTCGACAGCGTTAACAACAACACAAATGGTTTGGTCGCTATAGACAACCAATGGATTGGGTACGCAACAACCAGTGCAATACGCTCTGCATTATTTTGCGCTATTCGTTTGGGCACCAACTCACCCACAACAATCGCAAAATACGTAATGACCAAAACCACACCCGTCGTCGCAAGCAAACTTGCTAACTCACGCTCCATTCCGATACTGACCAGCCAATGCATGATAGGTGCAGAAAGCACAGCTTCACCCCAAATACCGCTAAGAATACCAATAGCTGTAATACCAATTTGTATCGTGGAGAGAAATATCGTCGGATCATCTTTTAGCTTAAGCGCTATCTGCGCGGCGCGATGATGTTCGGCAAGCATTCGCAATCGACTGCCTTTTGCCGCCACCAATGCAATTTCCGACATCGCAAACAAACCGTTGAGTGCTATTAAGCCGAAAAGAATCAATATATCCATAATGTGTTATCACTGTGAATGTGTACTAAGAGTATGAATAGTCGCATGTTCTATGACCAAGTGGTTATCGGATATTTTATGGTAAAGATAGAAGAAGGTTGTTGAACGAGATCGAAAAAGCCGCACAATGAGCGCGGCTTTTAATTCACAAATGAGTGGAGTTTTCGTTAATTAAGCGTACTGCTGTTCGAACTCTTTCATAAAGTCGACGAGTGCTTGCACACCCTCTAGCGGCATCGCGTTGTAAATAGACGCACGCATACCGCCAACAGCACGGTGCCCTTTAAGCGCACGTAGACCACGTTCGTCAGCCAATTCTAAGAACTTTTCGTCTAGTTCAGGCTTCGCCAACTGGAATGGTACGTTCATTAGTGAACGGTTGTCGCTGTGTACTTGGTTCTTGTAAAACGGCGACGCATCGATGTAATCGTAAAGAATGGCTGCTTTTTCTCGGTTAATACGCTCGATAGCTTTAACACCACCCAACTCTTTCAACCACTTGAAGACCAAACCAGATAAGTACCATGCAAACGTTGGAGGCGTGTTATACATCGACTCTTTTTCAGCGAGAACTTTGTAGTTTAGGAATGTTGGTAGTACGTCGCTCGCAAGCTCAAGCAAATCATCACGTACGATGGCAATACAAATACCAGCAGGGCCAATGTTTTTTTGAGCGCCCGCATAGATGACACCATACTGACTGACATCGATTTCGCGCGACAAAATAGTCGAGGACATATCAGCAACAATTGGTAAATCGGTTTGCGGCAGTTCATTAATTTCGATGCCGTCGATGGTCTCGTTTGGACAGAAATGCACGTAAGCCGAATCTGGGTCAATCACCCATTCACTCACTGGCTGCACCGCGATTATACCGTCAATCTCAGTTTTCGCGTGGTGAACAATAGGTGTACAGTATTTTTGCGCTTCTTCTACCGCACTTTGTGCCCAGTAGCCCGCGTCGATGTACGTCGCCTTTTGCTTACTGCCAAGTAAATTAAGTGGCACTGCTGAAAACTGAGCGCGAGCTCCGCCCTGACAGAACAGTACCTTGTAGTTTGAAGGGATGTTTAGCAGATCTCTTAAATCTTGTTCCGCCTCTTCCGCAACCTGAATAAACGGCTTACTTCGGTGACTGATCTCCATAACCGACGTACCTAAGTCGTTCCAATCAAGAAGCTCCGATTGCGCTTTTTTAATACATCTCGCGGCAACCAGCCGGTCCTGCACTGAAATTGAATACGTTCTCTGACATCGGCTCCATGACCCCATTACTCCTAACAAAATACTTAATCGAGCCACAAGTAATATCACGTTTTCAAAGAGATAAAAAGCAAGAAAAGAGGCTCATGGCCTCTTTTCTTTTGACGGGTGAAAAATTACGCTAGTCGCGTTTACTGCCCCATCGGCTGCCCCATAAGCAATGGCAAGAACAAGGCAATCAGCGGTATACGTTGACCGTTGGCAAACACCAACTGACCCGCCTCAATATTGGCATCCAACTGATAGCCCGCTTCTTTTTGCTGAACCATGTCCATGACCACCAGTTCATCAACACCTTGTGCCAACATCGGATGAGCATTAATCATACCTTCTGACATGTAAGCATTCATATTGCCCTGAATAGCCGGCATCACCACACTTGGGTCGCGAGACACGTTGTCTGTACCTTCTGGCACTTCTAACAGCCATTTAGACTTAAACTCTTCTTCTGCAATTTTAAAGTGCATGTCGTTCATCGACACCTGAAAACCGCGCGCGAACAGTGTCTCGATTAATGGTGCTAGAACATTGATGTCCGCTTGTGCCATTGACGGGTTCGATTGATACACATCCACCAAACCTTCAAACGATGCTCGGTCTAAGGAGTTGAGAGCAAAATCGATATTCAAATCGCTTAGCTCTCCGCCTTCCGGGTAAGTCAGCTGAGCCAAATCAAAAATATGTTGTGTATCAATGCGATCGGTTTCAGTATTGAGGGACGATTTGAAGGTATACCCCATAGAATCGATATCAAACAGACTTTGGTGGTTCTGATCCAAAATGGTAAAGTGCTTCATCGATGCACTTTGCTCACCCAACCAAAAACCATTCTCTTTCACTCCCACGCCGTTACCCACAACATCAGTAATGCGCAGTTGTTCTCCATTTTCGAAATCGAGTTGAATCGAAGGAACATTCGCTTTGAAGGTCATCTTACCGAGTACAGTAGCAGTACCTGTAATCACAGACGGAGAAATCGACATACTTACCGTTTGCTGCTCGTTGCCTTGGTAACTCCAACTGTCCAGTGTCATCTCAAACTCAGTGTTACCATTAAGCTGAGTCACCGTCTTCATTTGCAGCGGGAAATTGGGGAAATTTGCCAATACAGAGTTTGCAGAAAGACTAAACAAACCATGGCTAACATCGCTTTTCACAACAAGCTCAGTCGGCAGCCCATCTAGTTCTAGCTGCTCTTTTAACACAGGGTCTTGTACCTGATAGCGCGTTTCTACGACCGATGACAAATAGCTGCGGTCATAGGAGACAATTTCGGCACTCACGCCTTCATTGTTTAGCTGGGCAACGCCGTCTTCAACGACTTTTTGTCCTATGTGACCGACCGCTAAAGGCCAGCACAATACCAAGGCTACAGCACCACCAATAGCGCCATACTTCTTTAGTTGATTCATAGAGATAACTTAAACAGTTTGTGAAGTGTATTTCATTCAGTCTAACTCAACTCGCTAGGATCTCCAATCTCATACCTACTTCTCATAACCCTCTGCTTTTTATTGATATATTAAAATCAATCATGACTGATGAGATAAGCTGAGCAATGACGCAAAACAATCGATACGCGGTACTGTGTTTAGATAGCGATTTCGCCAATCTCGATAAGCTGGATACCGAGCTATCTTTATACCAATCGCATTTCGACATCCATCTGGCGACGTCGATTTCCGAGGGGCACGAACTCGTGCAGCAAATTGGCCGTCAAGGGCAACACCTTGCTATGGTCGTTGCCCGTCATAGTCGTCTTTTTGATGGTGGAGAGTTCTTGGTTCAACTAGAGCAGTCTGCTCACGCACAGTCGGCGCGAAAAATACTCATCAGTAAAACCGACGCCCATGATATCCAGGCCATTTTAAACGCAGTCAACGAAGGCCGGCTTGACCACTGCCTGACCTACCCCATCGAGCAAGCAAGTTTACACAAGACGGTCGTCAAAGAGCTCACGCAATATGTGGTGCATCATGAGAAAGACCAGCTTCTTGATTTTGGGAAAGTCCTTGATCAGCAAAAGATCTTGCGCGCCCATATAGAAAACAAAATGCACTCTTATCGTGCTAGCTTTATTCATGACTTTCATGAACTGTCTGACAATGAACTCGCCATACAGGTCATCGAAGCGCTGCTAGCATTTTCGCAGAAAAGGATGAGACGCGCGCGGTCAGACAATATTCAGCCGAGCACCTTTTAACCGCAGAGGGACAATCAAACCAGTTCTTGTGGTTTATTGTCGAAGGCCATGTTGCTTTGTACAAAAAAGATGATATTGGCCAACAACGAGAAGTGGTAAGACACAGCAGAGGTGGCATAGTTGGCGGTATGTCATTTGTTACTGGCGAGCACTCTTTCTCTACTGCAATGACGTTAACTCCAACTAAAGTAGTGAAGCTAGACCGCACTGTATTCACTCAGGTCATGCACTCTAATACCGACCTGTTACCTCTATTCACCAACTTGTTGCTACGCCACTTCAACCGCCGCTTGCAAAGAAGCATCAATACCAAGCTCGAGCTTCAGAAAACACTAGAATCACTGGAATCAGCGCACCAACAACTCATCGAGCAAGAGAAAATGGCCATGTTAGGCCAGCTCGTCGCAGGCGTTGCCCACGAGCTCAATAACCCAGTGTCTGCCATTTTGCGTGGCGCCGAAACCTTATCAATAAAAGTCGATGAGATACTCAACACCAAACATGAAGACAATACCTTTGATATTGGCCTTGAGGTACTCAAACAGTCTAGACACTCTTCACCGCTTTCAACCTCAGAACTCAGACAGCGTTCAAAAGAGCTAAACGAGCATATTGGTGATAGACGTTTAGCAAAGCGCCTAGTAAACCTCGACCTTCACGACAACGACGCACTGCTCAAGCAAGCAACAACTGACCCAGCGAAGCTTGCCGAGACACTTAGCAAGCTAGAGCGTTTTCAAGCTACCGGCACCACGCTGAGATCGATTCAAGTGTGTGCTCAGCGCATCGCTGATATGGTCAAAAGCCTCAAAGGGTATTCGAGACAAGACAATGAATCTTACGAGCGGGTCGATTTGCATGAAGGCATTGAAGATACGTTAGTTATCTTTGAAAACCGCCTCAAACGCCACAACCTAATCAAAGAGTATGGAACGCTACCAGCCATTTTTTGTAAGCCCATAACATTACAGCAAGTATGGACTAACCTCATCTCCAATGCGCTCGATGCGCTGCCTGAGAAAGGCAAGCTCACAATACGTAGCAGTCAAGTTTCTCGGGATGATGTCATTTATAACTGCTTTGAGTTCATCGACAACGGCTGCGGAATACCCCAAGCACAGCTCGAACGAATTTTTGAACTCAATTACACCACAAAACGTGAAGGTAACTTCGGCTTGGGAATTGGACTATCCATCTGTCAGCAAATATTGGCTCAACATCAAGGATGGATTGAAGCAACATCAGAAGTTGGCAAATACACCAATATGGCCGTGTACATACCCGTCACACAACAGAAACTCACCAAGGAGCACCACTATGACTGAATATCTAATTTTATGTGTCGATGATGAGCGAGAAGTACTCGATAGTGTGTTGCAGGATTTGGATGATTTCGAAGAGCACTTTATCGTTGAAGGCGCTGAATCAGTCGACGAAGCAAGAGAGGTGATCGCCGAGCATACTCGTGATGGTGCTAGATTAGCGTTAATTCTCTGCGACCATATCATGCCCGAGCAAACTGGCGTCAGCTTCCTTATTGAACTTAGCGAAGATGAGCACGCCAAGTCATGTAAAAAAGTGCTGCTTACTGGTCAAGCAGGACATGAAGATACTATTGAGGCTGTGAATCATGCCTGTCTGGATTTCTATATCAGTAAACCATGGAAAGGCGATGAATTACGAGCAGTAGTAAAGCAGCAACTAACTGACTATATGATTGCTAACAGTCAAGACTTAATGCCTTGGGCTAGAGTGCTGGATACAGAACGAATATTCAATGCAATCTCAGACAATCGCATCAACTTTGGCGAATAAAGACTGTTATTGTCACATTAGTTAAATAAATCGCCGCGACTTAGGGAGTTATGCGCTTGATAGCTCCCTTTTTTATTACCATTTCCTTACACAAAGCGCCATTATTGGTTGAAATATGTATGACATTGTCAATTTTTGAGGTTTTGCCCCCGTTAGAGGCACTTTTTGTTGGAGCAATAAGGGGAATTTGATTTATCATAGCGGGATACTTTAAGTTGCCATAAGCATCTTGCGACGTGCACTCTTATGGTCATGGAATTAAGTTCAAACAAAAAGGTTTAGAGACACTATGCGCAAAACTCTATTAGCTGCTCTGATGGTTATCGCTTCGCAGCAAGCATTCGCAAACCAAGAAGAGCAACGAGCTACGATGAGTAACTTCAGCTACGACTACGCAGAAGCTCGAATTGGTGCAAGCCCAATGACGTTTGGTGCGGCTATCAGTAAGTCGATTCACCCAAATGCTCATATCGTTGGTAGCATCGACTCAAAATTTGAAGGTGACTACGACTTCTCTGGTGGTGTAGGTTTTCATGCTCCAGTCAACAACTGGGCAGACTTCACTGGTGAAATGCTAGCGCACATCCACGACAGTGGTGATCACCACAAAACTGACACCGGTATGGAAGTTAACTTAGGTGTACGTCAATGGCTTGGTCCACAACTAGAAATCGGTGGTAAAGCAGGATATTTGAACGTGGGTGACATAGATCGTTGGATGGGTTCAGTTTACGGCCGTTTCCATTCTACCGAGCTATTCTCTTTAGGTCTTGAAGGTCGCATTAACCACATCTACGGTGACCAACTAATGTTTACCGCGCGCTTCGCATTCTAATATTAGTGACTAACTTACCGATCAAAAAAGAGGCCGCTGTTTTAACAGCTCGGCCTCTTTTTGTATCAATTTCTTTCTATTTCAATCATTAGGCTACACCAATCACTGGTCTATTTTTGAACAATGCTCCAATAAGCGTTGTTTCATTGGATCTTGGATTAACTTCCAATGTACCCCATCTACTGCACCAGCAAATTTCCACAGTAACTTGACATCAACATCGTTGCCGTAAGTGCGCTTCACTCGATTAAACACTCTTGGTGCTCCTAGCTCCAAAAATGTTTTCACATCTTGAATACCCGACTTCTTAACCATACGCTCGAGTGTGAGTTGCATATTTGGCAAGTCTCTCAGGCGTCGGTTTTCCACAGCATTCTTACTGCAATGCTGGTCAACTGAGTTGTCTATTGAGCTCCGAACTAAATCGTGGAGGTCAGTCGCTTTCTGTTCAAATAAATGGGTTATGTCGTAATAGTTCACCGTCGCTGTTGATTGTTTTTTCACATGACGAAATTTCTCGCATTGTAGTTCATGAAGTTTAGAGTCTAAGCCCTTTCCTCCACGGATGAACACTTTATCGTTACTAATCAATGCGTACATGGCGCCGTCCTTGAAGAGCCAGTGCCACCAAACATCGAACGTTTTTGCGATTCGCCAAATTGAGTCGTGTAGTCGTAAAAAGATTGCTCTATCATTTCCTTTGATCCTTAATCTTTACCCCGATTAATCGATCACCAGAAATAGCAGCTAAAAAAATCAAATTAATTATCAGCTCGGTCAATCTATAGTGGTATAAAATGCCGTGCTTTTTTATATGTTTTTATAATAGTTCACATTGCAAATTAAGTCTGGCTCAATGTCACAGTTGTGCGAGTTATCCAAAAAACATTTGCGAGTCATTTCACAAAACACAACTATACACAACCAATTGCACTAGTCTATGCAATTGAATGATGTTCTAAACAGCAAACGATTCAGCTACACCAATTTAAATCACTAATCTTATTGTCAATTGCAGACTGGCGCAGGTACACTGACTCCATCGCTTAACCTCTCGAATGTTTATGAACCACTTATCTTTTTATTGGCTACCAGAGAACCAACAGCTGTTCATCGAAAGCCTCGAAACGGAATTTGCAGACTTAGTCGAGCAATCAATCAATACCGGGAAGATCACTCTCCCACCTATCTCTGAAGTCGTACTAAAGATACAAGCTCTTTGTAACGATGAATCCACAGGCGTTGCTGACATAGCAGAATGCCTACTTGAAGATCCTGGGCTTGCAGCAACCGTTCTTAAAGTTGCCAACTCAGTTATATTTAATCGCCGCAATATTACTTGTAATGATCTCAATACGGCTGTTTCAAGACTCGGCATCTACCGTGTTCGCGATATTGTGACCGCTCAGTCTATCGAGCTACTTAAACATTCAGTCCACTTAACGGATGAGTGCCACGAAGTATTGGTCAATAGCGCGAAGGTATCGCGCGAATTGGCTGCTGTAATGGTGTTGGTAACGAGAAAGTTTCAAGAGATTTCGAGCGAACAGTACGCACATTTAGAGCAAGATAAGTCCTTACTCGTCGGTTTTCTTGCTGATATTGGCCTATTTTGTCTGGTCAACGAGTACCACCTCTACTTAGAAAAGGGGAACTACTTAAACCCAGATCTTGCTATGCAGATTTTTCAATCACGCTGCCCACTAACGAGTGAGCAGGTTCTTGATACTTGGGGCTTTGACTGTGACTTTATCGAAGTGGCTTCCAACCGAGTGAAACATATGGAACGTCCAGAGGTGTCTTACCTCGACGTTGCTCGCATTGCCAACCATATTTTACTGTTCCGCAGACAAGATCACGATGCGTTAGAAGAACACGAAGTAGAGATTAATGTGGATGGTGCAGACGTGATGTATCAATTAACATCACTAAGCGAGCAGGATTTTCAGGACAGAATTGCCGAAGTCATCCACTCCACTGGCATGTAGTTCAGCCAATCAATAGGTATGTCAACAATTAGCCAGTAGCGGCGTTCATTAGGGATAACAAAAGAGGCTCAACGCGATGTTTTCAGGGATGTTGTTTATTTTTACGCCGCTATGTATTGGCTACCTATTTCCCATTTCAGACACCAAAAAACTCAATATCATCAACCGTGCTACCTCATGGCTGATTTATGTCATCTTGTTTTTAATGGGGTTAAGTCTCGCCGCCCTTGATAACTTCGGTAGTCACTTTAAAACCATTATCACTGTCACCGCGACGTTCTTTATTGTGATTGGTGGTTGCAATCTGCTTTGCCTTCCTCTCATTGACAAATTCATGCCATTACAAACGGAGCAGCTAAAAAATCAGCTGCCACTCTCTTCAATGGCAATGGAATCGCTCAAGCTAATAGCCGTCGTCGGTTCTGGTTTGGTGCTCGGCCTACTACTTCCTATAGGGCTTGGCTGGGTAGAGACTGCCAGCGAATGGATATTGATCATCCTTCTATTCTTTATTGGTATTCAACTTCGCAACAGCGGATTGACACTCAAACAGATTTTGGTCAACAAGCAAGGAATGACCATTGCAGCCATCATCGTGGCAAGCTCCATGGTTGGCGGCATTATCGGCGCACTTATTCTTGATATCTCCCCATACAAAGGCCTAGCTATCGCATCTGGTTTTGGATGGTATTCGCTCGCCGGCATACTGATTGGCGATGCATTCGGCCCTGTTTACGGCGGTGCTTCATTTATGATCGAGCTACTAAGAGAACTTGTTGCTTTGGTTATGATACCTATGCTGATAGGCAAACGCCCTTGCACTGCCATTGGCTATGCCGGCGCAACCGCTATGGACTTTACGTTACCAATCATTCAAAGCAGCGGCGGTGTAAGATGTGTGCCCGTTGCCATTGTCAGTGGCTTCATTTTGAGCTTGTTGGTGCCGGTTTTAATGCTATTTTTTGTTTCTCTTGCAGGTAGATCTCAGGAAAAGCCTATCTATTCCTGTATTCTTGCTTGCAAACATCTCCCAGGCAGCCGCAACTTTTGCCCTGCTTAGGTATAATTATAAGAACCCACGCTCGTTAGCCCACCAAAGGATTAGAATAATGAAAAAATGGCTCACTGCTGCCGCACTGATTAGCACTTCATTTGGCGCAATGTCTGCGGATGCGACACAGTGCTACACAAACAAGTACGATGCTTACATCGACGCCTCCATCCAGTGGTACCAAGACTTAGCACAAATGACCACTAGCGAATATCCTGAGCTTGAGGAAGTAAGCCAATGGTTTTTAGAAGGCCGCAAGCATCACTTTGAGCTTAATCGAGAAGCTGTTCACTACTACTTGAGCAATGAACCAGCGAAAGTGGCCACTGAGCAATCAGTAGAGACTTGGCTTCAGCTTGAGCAGCAAGACGTAAAAACACTGTCACAACGCAATGACAAGTTAGGACAGATGGCAGCTAAGAGCTTCGCCGATCGTCAAGCCGCACCTCACCCACAAAATTATGAGCTACGTAGCGCGTTTGCCGATTTACTTAGCCACCCAAAGAAAATCGAAACAGCGCTTAACCGTTATAATAAATCCATCCAAAAAGTGGAAACGATTGACTGCAAGTAATAAGCTATCAACAGGTCGATGCTATTGATTCACTGATAGCTAAGACAACGTATAACTTTTCGCACCAAGCTGGCTGTCATGCCAGCTTTTTGCATTGTAAGTAACCAAATGGTGTAACAATGCCCTGTGGCACGGCAAAAAATCAGCGTCCCGGGACTTTTTTGCGAGACATTCACGCCCATTTGGTTTAGATTGTGCCGCTTGCAGTAACGGAATAATAGTAGATAACGATATGGTATCTGAGCAAAAAATTGCTGATGTCAGCTTTGAGAGCCTCCTTCGAATATTCACTATCCCAGAAGGACCTGACTCTACGCTGACCCAAATTGAAGAAAGTTTGTCCAAAAACTTGAACCAGTTTTTGCGAGAGCATATTGTTGCTGAAGAAAAACCCCTTCACGAAATAGAAAAAGACTTCTCTAGTGCCGCTATTCCAGAACAACCAGAGTTCGTGTCGGCACATACTGAACATCTATTAGATACCCTGGTTTCGCACTCAGTACACACCTCTTCTCCAAGTTTCATTGGTCATATGACCTCGGCGCTACCCTACTTTTTGATGCCACTATCAAAAATCATGATTGCGCTGAACCAAAACTTGGTAAAAATCGAGACCTCAAAAGCGTTCACTCCGCTTGAACGTCAAGTCCTCGGTATGCTTCACAAGCTGATCTACTCCGAGTCGGAGCCTTTCTACAATAAGTGGATGCACAGCTCAGAACATTCCTTGGGTGCATTTTGCTCTGGTGGCACCATTGCGAACATCACCGCTCTTTGGGTTGCCCGTAACCGTGCATTGAAAGCTGACGGAGATTTCCAAGGGGTAGAGAAACAAGGTCTGTTCAAAGCGATGAAACATTATGGCTATGATGGACTCGCCATCTTAGTCTCTGAGCGTGGTCACTATTCGCTGAAAAAAGCCGCAGATTTGCTCGGCATCGGACAGCAAGGTCTCGTTGCTGTTAAAACGGATGAATACAACCGCATTTGTCCAGAAGATCTTAAGCACAAATTTGCCGAGCTAAAACAGCAAAACATTCACCCCTTTGCTGTTATCGGTGTAGCCGGAACAACAGAAACGGGCAATGTTGACCCACTGCGTGAAATCGCTGCGATTTGCGCCGAAGAATCTTGTCACTTCCATGTTGATGCGGCTTGGGGCGGTGCGACACTCATGTCTGATAGATACCGCTCCATTTTAGACGGTATTGAGCTCGCAGATTCCGTAACTATTGACGCGCACAAGCAGCTATATATCCCTATGGGCGCGGGTATGGTTCTGTTCAAAGATCCGCAAGCGATGAAGAGCATTCAACACCACGCTCAGTATATTTTGCGTAAAGGCTCAAAAGACTTGGGACGCCATACTCTTGAAGGTTCGCGTTCAGGAATGGCGATGTTAGTGTATGCCGCTATGCACATTATTAGCAGACCCGGCTATGAGCTGTTGATCAACCAAAGTATCGAAAAAGCACGCTACTTTGCCGAGCTTATCGACAAACAGAGTGATTTTGAACTCGTCAGCAAGCCTGAGCTATGTTTGCTTACTTACCGCTATGTTCCGGAAAATGTACAGCAGGCACTAGCATTGGCTTCGGAAAGTGAAAAAGATGAGCTCCATGATTTGCTCAACCAGCTCACTAAGTTTGTTCAGAAAAAACAACGTGAAACCGGTTTGTCTTTCGTATCTCGAACTCAACTTAACCCGATACGTTGGTCTGGACGAGATACCATTGTTTTCCGAGTTGTACTGGCAAACCCACTGACTTCGACGGAAGTGCTCAGCAATGTACTCGACGAGCAGCGAGAGATCGCGAAATCGGCATCAGCATTGATGTCTGCTCTCAACTCAGTTGCAAATAAAATTTGCAACTAACGTTGTTCACTCTCAATAATATGAAATCACTATCATTCCCGCACTTATGAAACTTTCTTTCTGTTTTGTGGGAGTGATACGGTAAAATTGCGCTAGAAACTGGCAATAAGTGACCATTTTTCACCCAACTGTTTTTTTCTTCCAGTTTTTTGTTTGATGCCTGTCATATTCTAAAGATTTCATGTGAGCTTTTGTTACAGCTAACCGAGTGCTTCGTTTATACTGAGCTTATGGAGTTGGCGCTGATCGACCTATTATAAAAACTCGACATCACGCATCTTGACCCTCCATTTAGATAAATGTGAGAGACAAGCTCCCGGATAATCAGCATCAGCAAGTTGTTCTCTTTACCCTGTGAACACTATGAATACACTAGAGAAAGTCCAAAAGAATTTAGAAAACTTCAGCAAATCTGAACGTAAGGTCGCTGAAGTTATTATGGCGTCCCCCCAAACCGCCATTCATTCCAGCATTGCTACGCTTGCCAAAATGGCAGATGTGAGTGAGCCGACGGTAAACCGCTTTTGCCGCCGACTCGATACAAAAGGTTTCCCAGACTTTAAACTGCATTTAGCACAAAGTCTCGCCAACGGCACACCTTACGTAAACCGCAACGTAGAAGAAGATGATGGCCCAGATGCTTACACCCACAAGATTTTCGAATCTACGATGGCGTGTCTTGATGTTGCAAAGAACAGTTTGGACTCAATGCAAATCAATCGTGCGGTTGACCTGCTGACTCAAGCAAAACGCATCTCTTTCTTCGGTTTAGGGGCTTCTTCATCTGTCGCTCGCGATGCTCAGAATAAGTTTATTCGCTTCAACATCCCAATCTCGTGCTACGAAGATGTGGTCATGCAACGAATGAGCTGTATCAATTGCTCGGATAATGACGTTATCGTCCTTATCTCGCATACTGGTCGCACTAAGAGCCAAGTGGAAGTCGCCCACTTAGCCCGTGAAAACGGCGCGACCGTTATTGCGATTACCGCTAAAGATTCACCGCTAGACAAAGCGAGCTCACTATCTATTACCGTCGATGTGCCAGAAGACACCGATGTCTACATGCCAATGGCAAGTCGCGTTGTACAGATGACGATTATTGATGTACTTGCGACCGGTTTTACATTGCGTCGTGGTAGCGGATTTAGAGATAACCTGAAGCGAGTCAAAGAAGCGCTGAAAGACTCTCGCTACAACAAAGTACCAAACTACTAGTCACGAATATGATGGCTCATGCTCCTCTATCCAAACACTCAAAAGGGAGGTCTATTGACCTCCCTTTTTCTTTCATGCCGTATCTAATTTGCCTAATCGGTCTAGTCTGTCTCTACCGGATTATTTCGGTACTCTATATTGGTCGTATCTTCTGAAGACTCAGCATGACCATCACACTGACACTGACACACTTGATTCAGAATATAGATTAGCCTGTCTTCCGTTAGAGGGATTGGATTACCTTTAATCGCGACAGACTTCATAGCATCTGCAGCCACTTGATCAAACGACGTTCCGCAAACGCCAAAATCAGAAAGGTGCGGCAAGGATAGACGTTCTAAGATCATGTTGACCCATTGAATGCTATCTTCAATGCTTGCATCGTTTCTGCCAGTGAGCAGTTGAGCCATGGTTCTGTAGCGGTTAAGCACATCACTGCGCCCTGCTCGCTTCGCAGCTTTAATATTTTCCATCATGACATGAGGGGCAAGACGAGCAGTAATCACACTATGCGGCGCCGAAATCTTTCCACCCAATGCCGATGCCAAGCCGTGAGCAGCACCGAGTTTGGCGTTGGTAATCGCCATTCCACCTAACATCGCTGCAAAAGAGAGATCTGCACGTGACTTTGGATTATCTTGCTTACAGCCCGGAATAATCGAATAACTAAGTCTTCGAAGCCCCTCTTCACAAACCATATCCGTGAGCGGATTCGGCTCGCCGCACACATACGCCTCCATCAAATGGGTAAACGCGTCCATAGCACCGCGGCCAGAAGTGTAAACATCAGTCCCGTACGTAAGCACAGGATCCACAATGGCCACATCAGGCAACATATCTGGGCTTCGTAAACTGACCTTTACCTTATCTTGACCCGACTTAAGCACTGCATTTTTAGTCACTTCCGCCCCGGTGCTCGCTGTCGTCGGAATCGCAATCATTGGAATGGGCTTGGTTTTGAGAGGGACATTGCGGCCAACCACTTCAACGTAGTCGTAAACGTCGCCTTGGTTGGGAATGATCGCAGCAAGCGCTTTACCCATATCGAGAACGCTTCCTCCCCCAATGGCAACCACCATGTCAGGTTTAAAACGGCGCCCCATAATGGCCGTTTCTTCTACCATGGTAATATTCGGTTCACCGCGAATAGCGACATGCTGATAACGCATGTTTTGATTATGGAGATAGTGGATAACAGGCTCAGCGCGCTGACGGTCTTGCCCCGTCACGAGAAGTACGCTGTAACCAAATTGATTGATGATAGACAAAGAAGACTGGAGCGCCCCCTCACCAAAGATAATTCGACTCGAAGTCATAAACTGAAACATACCGGATTCCTTTAGGTACACCGTCAACTCACTATTCGAATCATTGCCTATACCGCCAGCAATACGAAAAACAAACCTTAGCGAGTCTTTTCGGTAGAGCAAACATACAAAGCTAACGTCAGCATGCTATGTTCATTGGCGACAGTTTTTGATTTATGCCAAGCAATTAGCGCATGTCACCCGATTAAATACTCAACTTTTGCACAGCGTCACACCCTATTTTCATCCCGCGTCATGATGATTTGCGCAACTTCTGTGCTGATAGGTTTTACCTATCGCATCAAGAGACAAATGACGCTTTATTTCCTTCTCATCTTGAGGCATAGTGGTTTTCAACAAAATGATGAACCCCTGTTTTTGGTACTGCTGGTTCACGCAAAAAGTTTAGTCTTCAAGGAGAAATTGAATGTTCGTTGTTATTTTTGGTCGCCCTGGTTGTCCTTACTGTGTTCGTGCAAAAGAGCATGCTGAAACGCTAAAAGCTAAAACGCGACGATTTTAACTATCGTTAC
This sequence comes from Vibrio maritimus, assembly GCA_000755425.1. GTDB lineage: Bacteria > Pseudomonadota > Gammaproteobacteria > Enterobacterales > Vibrionaceae > Vibrio > Vibrio maritimus_A. The sequence goes on along the minus strand of BBMT01000004.1, from coordinate 262,272 downwards.
GTTGATATTCATGCAGAAGGCATCTCAAAAGCAGACCTAGAGAAAACGGTTGGTAAGCCAGTAGAAACTGTGCCACAGATTTTCATCGACCAAGACCACATCGGTGGCTGTACTGAATTCGAAGCTTACGCTAAAGCAAATCTGGGTCTATTTGACTAATATGCCCATACAGTCAACTCAAGTATAGTTGACGAAATCATCTTCAAAGCCAGCGCCTTGCGCTGGCTTTCTTTTTTGCGACTCGGAACACCTTTGGTATAAATCAAACACGACCTATTGGGTAACATTATGATTTCTATCTTGTTAACCCCCACAATTGAACTAATGTCAAAACCGAAAAAATTTCACTTATCTTTTTGAAAATTTCCGCTACAATCGCCACACTTTAATCATTCTTTCACACTGTCTGTTTGAGTCGTACTAGTGAACATAGACGTCGTCAACTTGCTTGACCAAAACCCAATTCTCCTAATCTTTGTCGTTCTGGCGATTGGCTTAGCCTTTGGCAAAATTCGCTTTGGCAACCTTCAACTCGGTAACTCCATTGGGGTACTAATTACCTCCCTTATTATGGGGCACCTCGGATTCAGTTTTAATGCTGAAGCGCTGACGATCGGGTTTATGCTGTTCATTTACTGTGTTGGTATTGAGGCAGGTCCAAACTTTTTGGTATCTTCTTCAGAGATGGTAAACACTATTTGATCTTAAGCTTAACGGTGCTGGTGACCGCGCTCACTGTCACTTACTTCGCTAGCCACTATCTAGGCTTAGATTACGGCTTATCCGCTGGTGTAATGGCTGGTGCACTGACTGCAACACCGGTTCTCGTAGGTGCTCAAGATGCACTGAACTCCGGTTTAGCCACTATTCCACGCGGTATGGATTTCAACTTAGTCATTGAGAACCTTTCGGTCGGCTACGCGATGGCCTATTTGATTGGTCTTATCAGCATGATCATGCTCGCGAAATTGCTACCGAAGCTTCAAAAGCAAAACCTTCACGATTCAGCGCAGCAAATCGCGCAAGAGCGTGGTCTTGGTGGCAGTGGACAACGTAAAGTTTATCTACCGATCATTCGTGCCTACCGTGTTGGTCAGGAGTTGATTGATTGGACCGATGGCAAGAACCTTCGCGAGCTGGGTATTTATCGTCAAACTGGTTGCTATATTGAACGTATTCGACGCAACGGTATCCTCGCCCACCCAGATGGCGATGCTATCTTGCAAGAAGGTGATGAAATTGCATTAGTCGGTTTCCCAGACAGTCACGCACGTTTGGATCCAAGCTTTCGTAACGGCAAAGAAGTATTCGACCGCAACTTGCTCGACTTACGCATTGTTGAAGAAGAGATCGTAGTAAAAAGTGACAACATCGCAGGTAAAAGCCTCTCAAGCCTGAATTTGTCAGAGTATGGCTGTTTCTTGAACCGTGTTGTTCGCGCTCAAATTGAAATGCCGATGGATGCAAACATCGTACTGGCTAAAGGGGATATCCTACAGGTTAGTGGTGAGAAGAGCCGAGTGCATGGCTTAGCAGAGAAAATTGGTTTTATCTCGATTCATAGTCAGATGGCCGATCTTTTAGCGTTTTGTAGCTTCTTTATTCTTGGCATTATGTTTGGCCTGATCACCATGAGTTTTGGCCAAGTATCGTTTGGGTTAGGTAATGCTGTTGGCCTACTTCTGTCTGGTATCACCCTAGGCTTTTTGCGTGCTAACCACCCTACTTTCGGCTATGTACCGCAAGGAGCTCTGAACATGGTGAAAGATCTTGGTCTTATGTTCTTTATGGTGGGTATCGGATTAAGTGCCGGTGGCAAAATGTTTGAGCACCTAACACAAGTCGGCCCTCAGGTTATTTTGATCGCATTCTTAGTCAGTGTGCTACCGGTCGTACTCGCCTACTTGGTTGGTAACTATGTGCTTAAGATGAACCGCGCACTACTTATTGGTGCCATTGTGGGTGCGAGAACGTGCGCGCCAGCGATGGATGTGATCAACGAGCACGCTCGCTCGACAATCCCTGCTTTGGGTTATGCGGGCACTTATGCAATAGCCAACATCTTGATGACATTGGCAGGTACTATCCTCATCATTCTCTCCTGATCTTCACTACATCAGGTTTAACCGAGAAATGGTTCACTAGATACAACTGTCTACTAAATACAATAAAGGGGCGCATCATGCGCCCCTTCTTCATTTCAGTTCAATCGATTTCGATTATAAGTCGATAACGTCAAACTCAACGAGTGGTGAAACGTCAGCTTCGTAGTCTACGCCTTCAATACCAAAACCGAATAGCTTCAAGAACTCTTCTTTGTACTCAACGTAGTCCGTCAGCTCTTTCAGGTTTTCAGTCGTAATTTGTGGCCATAGCTCAGCACAATGCTTCTGGATGTCGTCACGAAGTTCCCAGTCATCTAGACGGAGACGGTTCTTGTCGTCAACCTCAGCTGCGCTGCCATCTGCTTTGTATAGACGCTGTGAGAACATACGGAAGATCTGTTCCATACAGCCTTCATGAATGCCTTCTTCACGCATCTTCTTAAATACCATTGCAATGTACAGTGGCATAACTGGAATAGCTGAGCTCGCTTGAGTCACAACAGACTTAAGTACTGCAACGTTTGCGCTACCGCCAGTTTGAGACAGTTTCGCATTTAGCTCTGCTGCTGCACGGTCTAGATCCATCTTCGCTTTACCTAGCGCACCTTCCCAGTAAATTGGCCAAGTTAGCTCGGTACCGATGTACGAGTAAGCCACAGTCTTACAACCGTCTGCAAGAACACCAGCTTCAGATAGTGCATTGATCCAAAGTTCCCAATCTTCGCCACCCATCACAGTCACAGTATCAGCAATCTCTTGCTCTGTTGCTGGCTCAACACTTGCTTCAATGATCTTGTCAGAGTTAGTGTCTACCGCTGTCGATGTGTATGTCTCACCGATAGGTTTTAGAGAAGAGCGAACGAGTTCGCCTGTGTCTGGAAGCTTACGTACTGGAGAAGCCAGTGAGTAAACCACCATATCGATTTGGCCTAGATCTTCTTTGATTAGGTCGATAACTTTCTGCTTCGCTTCGTGAGAGAAAGCGTCACCGTTTACGCTTTTCGAGTACAAGCCTTCTTCTTTCGCTAGCTTGTCGAAAGCGGCAGAGTTGTAGAAACCCGCTGTACCAGGCTTTCTTTCTGTCCCTGGTTTTTCGAAAAATACGCCGATTGTTGCTGCACCACCACCGAACGCCGCAGCGATACGAGAAGAAAGGCCGTAACCACTAGAAGAACCAACCACTAGAACGCGCTTTGGAGCGTTTGCAATTGGGCCTTGAGCTTTGGTGTAAGCGATTTGTTCTTTTACGTTAGCTTCACAACCAACTGGGTGTGTAGTAGTACAAATAAATCCACGAATTCTTGGTTTGATGATCATATTCAGTTCCTCAAAAAATCCCTAGTAGGATAAGAGTTTCACTTCCAGTTCGCACCCTATTTCTGTCAATTTCTCTGATTTTTCCAAGTGGTTGGAGCACTTTCATACTTATAGCGCACAAAAAAGCGCTCTAGAAACTAGAGCGCTTAGACCTTTAATTCGCGTTAAGCGACACAATTCTGTTTTATGCTACGCTGTTCAGCTTTGGCTTATCAACTTTATCCGTTCTCACTTCAGAGAAGTCATGGCTAAAGTGGTCAACCTGAATCGCTTTGTAGCGCAATGCATCAGCCGCAAGGATTTTATCGACCTCTTGCTCCGTTAACACATTCGCTTCAATCGCTTGCTGTAAGCGATCTTTCAGTAGACCTTTTCTAGCAATTTTGCCTTCTTTCACGCCGACAAACAGTTTCTTCTCTAGGTCACGAATGTCGTACATCGCAAGGAACGCGTTTTCCATTAAACCAATCTTGTCATTTGGCTGCTCACCGATATAGCAAAGGTGAGTCAAACGGTCACGATGCGCACCCGGAACCATCATGCTCTTCGCCAATTCAAGCGTTAGATTGTCAGATGGCTTCTCGAAGTGATTGCCTAGTGGGAACAACAGTCCTTTAAGCGTGACACCGGCCCAACGAGCAGGGAAATTTTTATACGCTTCGTTTAGCGACTTAGCCGCATTGTGGAAACAGTGCTGAACCGCATAATGCACGTAGTCTAGATCCGATGCCTGACGGCCATCATCTTCGTATTTCTTCAGAGCCGCAGAAGCCATAAATAGATACGCTAGACCATCACCTAAACGCGCAGAGATCATTTCTTTACGTTTTAGGTCACCGCCCAATGTCAGCATTGCGAAGTCTGCGCTAACTGCAAGCGCTTTACTCAAACGTGTTAAGTCTTTGTAGTAAACCTTTGTTGGACCGCTCATGTGAGCGCCGACAAATTTAGAACCAGTCAGAGCCGCAGCGAATGCACCAAAGGTATTTTTGGTCGCATGACCGATGTGCTTAAACAGTAGCTTATCAAAGTCGGCAGCACCTTGCTTAGCATCAGGATTCGCTGCTGCTTCCATTTCTTGTAGAACGTAAGGGTGACAACGTGTCGCACCTTGTCCAAAGATCATCAGGTTACGAGTTAGGATATTCGCACCTTCAACTGTAATCGCAACAGGAATGCCAAGGTAGCTCGATGCAAGATAGTTCATTGGTCCATCTTGAATCGCTCGACCTGCATGGATATCCATTGAGTCGTTTAGGATCGTACGCGCCATCTCTGTCATGTGATACTTAGCAATCGCTGTCACAATCCCTGGCTTCTCACCCATATCAAGTGATGTTGTCGTTAGCGTTCGTGTTGCCTCAAGCAGGTAAGTAAGACCACCGATACGGCCCATCGCTTCTGCTACGCCTTCAAACTTACCAATCGACATACCAAACTGCTTACGAACATACGCATACGCACCAGTTGTTCTTGTCGTTAGGTGACCAATTGCTGTACCAAGCGCAGGAAGTGAGATACCACGACCAGCAGACAGACATTCAACTAGCATACGCCAGCCGCGCCTGCGTACTCTTGGCCACCGATCAGCCATTCCATAGGAATGAACACATCTTTGCCGCGTGTAGGACCGTTCATAAATGCAAGGTGAAGTGGGTCATGACGCTCACCAATCTCTACACCTTTGTGGTCAGCGGGGATAAGCGCACAAGTGATACCAATGTCTTCCTTATCGCCCAGTAACTGGTCTGGATCGTGAAGTTTAAATGCCAAGCCCAGCACTGTCGCAACCGGTGCAAGAGTAATATAACGTTTGTTCCAGTTTAGGCGGATACCGAGTACTTCTTTGCCTTCATGCTCACCGTAACAAACCACACCTTTGTCCGGGATACCACCCGCATCCGAACCCGCTTCTGGACCTGTTAGAGCGAAACATGGAATGTCTGTACCGTCAGCAAGCCTCGGCAGCCAGTAATCTTTTTGCTCTTTTGTACCATAGTGAGACAGCAGCTCACCTGGACCAAGCGAGTTAGGTACCATGACTGAAACAGCAGCACTGATACTGCGCGTCGCTATTTTGGTAACGATAGTTGAGTTCGCCAGTGGTGAGAATTCACGACCACCAAACTCTTTAGAAATGATGAGAGAAAAGAAACGCTCTTTGCGTAGGTAATCCCAAACCTCTTTAGGTAGGTCACGATCTTCCTTAACAATCTTATTATCGTCGAGCATTGCAAGCAACGTTTCTAGCTCGTTGTCCATAAAAGACTGCTCTTCAGCAGTAAGAACTGGCTTTGGATACTGATGCAGCGTTTTGAAATTTGGCTTACCAGAGAAAAGCTCTCCGTCCCACCAAACACTACCCGCTTCCATTGCTTCACGCTCTGTCGCGGACAATGGCGGTAGCACTTTTTTAAACAGTTTAAACGCTGGGTCACTGATCCATTTTCTTCGTAGAGAGCTCATGATACCTATCCTTTTTGTTCAGGTGTATTTTTATTATTTTCGTTTCTATATACGTTTTTGGTTTTAAAGCTTTACTCCGCAGCAACACCTGCTGCGAGGTAAGGAATAATCTGATCGATAATCGCTTCTGCGCTGACTTCTTTTTCAAAGGAGCTCAGCGCAATTTCAGAAAGCGCTTGGCTCGATGCCATAGTGAATACGCAGGTGCCAAGCGTAAGGTGCAGGCGCCAAAACAGGGTTTCTGCATCTAGTTTGGGATTGGCACGCATGACTGAGTGAGTGAACATAGCCAATGTTTCGGTGTATCGAGTCGTGATAAACCAACGAAGGTGCCCTTGCACGTCGGTATAACCACGCCCAACCAGCGACATAAAGCGGCTCGCTCCACCCGGCTTAAGATCATTAAGCGCTAGTAGTGGTTCTTTGAGCGACTGAAATACGTCAACCATGTCATAGTCGTCGCGCTCGTTTAGTTGGTACAGCGCCGTTTCTACCGCTGGCATAAACGCTTCCAAATAGCGATTTAGTACCGCGCGAACGAGTGTCTTTTTATCGCCAAAGTGGTAGTTAACCGACGCTAAATTCACGTTCGCCTTACTAGTGATTGTGCGCAGTGATGTATCGTTGAAGCCGCCGTCTGCAAATAACGCTTCAGCGACGTCCAGAATTTTGTCTTTAGTGGTAAGTCTCGTCGTCATTTCAATCGCCCGTATCAAACATATGTTTGAATATACTCCCGCAACACCAAGATAACAAGTGATTAACATCAAACTTTTCACATACTGGTCGGACATCTTTCTCAAGAGGCTGTTTTAAAGGGGCTTTGAAGTTTTCGTTATTTTTTTGCTTTTTGTGTGAACTAATTTCGATCAGGCGGGTCTATTAAAGTGTAGTCAACAAAGAATGAGTTTCTGATGCCACTGTTTTTCCTTTTTGTTGACCACATGCTGCTTTTTTCTTATTAACTCCTATTTGTATCCGCCCAAACCCCTTGTTGGTTTGGGCTTTTTTTTTGCTTGTCGTTTTCTACATCCATAAAAAAACCCAGCCGAAGCTGGGTTTGTCTTGTGCTCACTGCAATGCCTGAGTACTTAATTCCTGAGTGTTTAATATTGAATTTTTGGCTCAGGTGCGGCTTCCTTTGGAAGCGACAGGTTCAGTAGGATGTAACCAAGAACCGCAGCTGTGGTTGAGCCCATCAAAATACCCAGTCTTGCATAAGTATCAAACTCTGCGCTCACACCAACAAATGCCAATGACGCGATAAAGATAGACATTGTAAAGCCGATACCACACAGCACGGATACTGCAAAAATCTGTTTGAAATCCACACCCTCAGGTAGTTTCGCAATGCCAAGTTTCACTGCTGCCCAGCTGAAGGTAAAGATACCCAGAGGCTTACCAACTAGCAGACCCATTGCGATACCTAGAGGTAGCATTGAAGTTAATCCTGCCATTGAAACGCCTTCTAGCGAGATACCTGCGTTAGCAAATGCGAAGATAGGCAAGATACCAAATGCAACGTATGGGTGAAGCGCGTGTTCTAGATGCTTGAGTGGTGAATGTTCGCCCGGCTTACCATTAAGCGGAATAGCAAAGCCAAGTACTACACCAGCCAACGTCGCGTGAACTCCAGAGGCAAGCACACTTACCCAAAGCACAGCACCAACTGCAAGATAAACCGGTATGCTGGTCACCTTCTTGGCATTAAGTACGAACAAGATTGCCGTCATTATAAAGCCAAGCGTCAATGCGATAGTGGATAGGTCGCTGCTGTAGAAAAGCGCAATAATAACGATAACACCCAAGTCATCGATGATAGCGAGCGCTAGTAGGAAGACCTTCAAAGCGACAGGTACACGCTTGCCAAGCAATGCCATGATACCCAAAGCAAAGGCAATATCTGTTGCCGCTGGGATAGCCCAGCCACTCATTGCTTCCGCATCACCCATATTGAACAAAACATAGATAAGTGCCGGAGCAACCATACCACCGACAGCTGCGATTGCAGGGAAGATGGCTGTCTCTTTTGACTTTAGAGCGCCTTCAAGTAATTCGCGCTTAACTTCCAAGCCAATTAGGAAGAAGAAGATTGCCATCAAACCATCGTTGATCCAGTGTGAAATAGATAGACCGAAAACGTAGGTATGAAGCACGCCTTGATACATTTCATTGAGAGGAGAGTTGGCGATAACCATCGCAATTGCCGCAGCAATAACTAGGATGATGCCCCCTGCAGATTCCATCTTAAAAAAGTTACGAATGACGTCATTCATAATGTAAAGCCCTTAATATTTATTCACATTGTTTGAATGTTAAAAATTGTATATCTAGTTAAATTCCATAAAAAATCGATTCTACGGATGTTAAGTGTAGGAATAACCGAATAATACTCTTACAAGATTCGAGATATGTATACCAATTCAGCACCACTAGTAACAGTATAGAGCAAAGATAGATGTGATGAATGAATAGCTTAGCTCAGTCTACTCAATGTCAATATCATTCTAGAACAACAATATGACGCGATAGCGTAACAAGAAGTGTCAGATGTAACTGAATAACGAGCAAAAAAAAGCGGCTTAGTAGCCGCTTAATTGCATGAATCCTTGAGCTTGGTGGGAACCATTTGCCATGATAGCGCCTTGCCATTGGGGCACAACGAAGTTGACCCAGTTGTCTCGCTTACGCGCTTTGATGACAAGGTCTATGTCATAACTAGGCACTTGTAATCGCCAGCTAAGTGGGACGCGACGACCAGAGTCAAATTCGGTATACCCAATAGCTCGGATAGAGATATCGTCTGTAGGAATATTCTTGACGTTGCCTTGGCGATCCAATATCGCAGCGCTGGTGTAAGGCATATTATCTTTGTATCGATAACGACTGACTAGAAGTGCCTCATCATCGTTAAGCCAAAGGATAAAGTTGTCTTCGCCAACATAGCTCGCCCCTACTAGCTCACTACCCCACTCTTTGCTGAGCCATGCTCGGCCTTTAATCGTCAATACCTTTCCATTCGCGAGCGCCAACGTACCGACAGTCTTTACAAATGGGGATTCGATGGCATAAGACGCGCGTGGTAGTAAGTCGTGCTTCTTGTGGTAACCATTTTCACCAATCAGTGCGTATTGACCGGCCGCCATTAACTGTAAGTTGACCGCAAATTGCTCGGTCGCCAACTTTAAGTTACCCGGCAGTGGTTCGCTTGATAGAGAGCGCCACGACCAATCATCAATCCACACTCGAAACGGACGACTTAGCCACCTGCTTGGCCGATACCACCGCGAGCTATCCGCTGATCGGTGAACATACCAAGGTGGCTATTGAGCACGACATTAGCAATGTAGATTTGAGGATCTTGCCATCCGGTAGCAACGCGATCATCACTGGCATAACGGAAGAAGCGAACTCGCAACCAATAGGTTTGCCCCGCTTCATCTTCTACTTGAGCGACAAATTGCCACCACTCGTGCTGAAACTCAGGATGAAAGCGAAAATCTTGCGGTAACTTGATCTCTCTATCTGGCAAAACCGGCTCAAATACCTTTTTACCAGGGGAACCAAACACCGCATTAATTTGGCTTGTTTTGGTTACTGTAATCGCATCGTGTACCGGCTTAGTTGCCCAGATCACCGTTGCTGCGACCACAACAATCAGCAAACAAGAGAAAATGAGTTTCTGCATTCGATTCATTTATAGCGCATCCCTAAGTGAATGAATCGGCGAATTGCGAATAAGCTTCAATACAGGAAGCGCACCCGCTATGACCAATGCCGCCAACGACCACAAACAGGTTCCTAGGTATTGCCATGGAACAATCTGAAGCTCAAGTGACCAACCAAAGGACTGCTTAATCACTATGTCGACAATGAGCTGCGCCAGCGCTACACCTAAAGGCATCGCAATCGCGGCGGAGATCAATCCAAACACCAATAGCTGTAGACCACCGATCATCACCAACTCTTTGCCTGACACACCAAGGCAGCGCAGTAATGAAGTGTGTCGCTGACGAGTAATCTCCCCGGCAATAGTCGCAAAGAAGATGCCAAACACGGCAATCACCAAAGTAATGTTGCCAAGGGTATCGGCAATTGCAAAGGTGCGATCAAACGTCGTCATCGCTTTATTGTGAATAGAAGTATTATCGTAAATACGCTCGCTGCTTAGCCTAAAGCGTGACTGAAGCCTCTGTTCGACAAACAGCGACTGTGTCTTATCTTTTAACACCGCACCCAAGGCGACATCACCAGAGCCAGCCAAATTCGCAAGCCAACGGTTTTCCGACAACAATACCTGATGATACGGATTGCCGTAGTCATAATAGACACCAACAATATGCCAATTACCGCCTAGCGGCGCTCCCAAGTCGACATAGTCTCCCGGGCGTAAATCACGTTTCAGCGCCATAGACTCACTGATCATGATGCTGCGAGAATGGTGAAGGTGATACCAATAGTTAGGCACCGCTATTTTCACTGTTAATGCATCCATCTCGCCGACCGAATTACCGGTACTCACAACTTGCATCAAGCCAGATTCGGTTGGAATTTCTTCTTCCCAACGCCACCACACGCGTTCAACTTCTGGTTGCTCTTCCAGCCAGCGGCTCATACGATTCGCACTGTTATTGGTCGGATACACATAAATATCCGCAGCCAATCGCTGCGTTAGCCAGCGATCTGTAGTATCACGGAAACTACCAACCATGGTCTCAACACCCATGTTCGCCGCCATTGCCAACATGAACGCCATATTCGCTACACCGCGATAACTCATACTCGCCGCTGCATCAGCAAAGAACCAGCGCAGTTTGACCCAGCGTAGTGAGTAGGAGAAAAGGGTAAAGATCTTCCAAGTAATGAACGGTGTAATCAATGCCACGCTAAGTAACATAAGTACAATGATGGCGTAACCGGAATTTTGAGACTTCGGCGCTTGATAAATAGCGACCGCCGCTACACACAGGCCACAGGCTAAAAATGCCTGCCAAGTAAACTCTGCGCCTGTAAAGCGCATTAAAGAAAGGCGCGCAGACAAACGGATTGGCTGCGTCTTCAACAAACGTATCAAAGGCCAGCCACAGGATATCACCGCACCCGACATCGCAAGCACAAAGCTATACAAGCTCCACTGCCAGCTCCACTCGATACTGAGGCCAATATTGGCGTCATAAAGATCACTCAAGCTTTGCGAAACCGCAGGAATAAGTTGATTAGCTAACACAAGGCCAAATACATTGCCGCATAGCCAGCTTAAGAAGACCAATACCGCGAGCTCCATACAGAGCGCTTGCGCCAATTGCCAACCAGAGACCCCTACTTGTCTCAAGCTACCTACAAGCGGCTGGCGCTGGGCTAAAGACAATGACATCGCCTGATAGAAGATAAACAGTCCAACCACGAACGACAGCATACTCATCGCCGACAAGTTGGTGTGGAAAGCGGCCGTCAGAGATTCCAACTCAGATTGCGAACTGCGTGACAGTGTCATCCCATTTGGATCATTTTGCGAAGTCGTTCTAGTTGACCAGAGCTCATTTCACCACAAGCAATAACTGACAGGCCGGCTGAACGTTTAAGCGCACGAACTAGGGACATATCCGCGACAATCTGCATACCTTTAATGCCGACTTTACTGTCTACCTTTACAGGCCCTAGTACTAAACCATTATCTAAGGTAATAGAGTCGCCATTTTTCCAACCCTTTAGTTCAGACAAATCATGGCTGACAAGGATCGTTGTGGGTACCTTAATGAGATCTTGTGATGCAATGTCACTGATAGTGACCTTGTTCTTCAATTGCAGGAGAGAGATGGGATCGGCGCCCACTAAGTTCAGCTCTAAGCCATCTTTAGTCGTCACTTTTTGGATATCAAAAGGAACGCACTGCTTAAAGCCATCACGGCGCAATTGGATATAGAAACCTTGCGGGATTTTGGTTTCCGCATGTTTGGGGCGAATGCGATAAGGAACTGGGTTCGCGAACAGTCGCTCTCCACTAGCATAAGCTTGCTGAGCATGATGATTGATTGCGGTCACACCAACAAGCAGTGATACGCCTAGTGTTAGACCAAGCCAAACGAGAAGAATTTGTAAAGGATGGCGACGGTAGTGCCCCAGTAGCGCCTTAACTACGGGCCATAACATGCAATTGCCCTCCTTGAAGGCGAATTGAGCCATCTAAGTGCGAAGCCACTTTTTCACTGTGGGTAACGACCAGCAGGTACATTCCAAATGTCTGCTAAGGGAAGTCAACAAGCGCATGACTGCCTCAGCGTTTCGCTCATCCAAACTTCCGGTTGGCTCATCCGCAAGCAGGATTTTCGGCTCCATATACAAGGCTCTCGCAATGGCAGCTCGTTGCTGTTGGCCACCGGAGATTTCTTCTGGATAACGTCCTAGCAACGCCATTAAGTCGAGTGCAGAAAGAATTTGACGCCACAGCCCACGATCTTCAGGTAAGCCTTTAATTTGGCGGCAGAAGCGAATATTGTCAGCAATGTTTAGTGTTGGCAGCAAATTGAATTGCTGGAAGATATGACCAATATTGTTTCGGCGATAAGCGGTGCGCTTGCTCTCTTTTGCCTCATGCATAGCAAAATCCGGGTACCAAATTTCACCAGAATCTACTTTATCGATCCCCGCAATTAAATTCAGTAAGGTACTCTTCCCAGAGCCACTTTCACCCATTAATGCCAGTTGTTCACCTTGTGCCAGTGTTAACTCTGCACTTTGCAGTACAGGATGGAATTCACCACCGTCAATGTAGCCCTTGCTAAGGTCAGACAACTTAAGCATTGAAACTCTTTACGCAAACGAAAATTTGGACACTGAATCTACACTAAAATCGATCTACAAGGAAGGAAAAACCCCCAGATCAAGCGACTATTCTGCGAGTTCGCTATTCTTATAAAATATGCTGTCGCTTAATGATAAAAAAACGCGTCAAAAAAATTGCTTTTCCGCTAATGAAAAGTCAGCGATTATGATTAATCACTCTTCTGAAAATTTTCTAAAATGTGTTAAGTTTTAGAGAGATAGTTTTTATTGGAATAAATTCGAGGGATAGAAATGAAACGAGTTTTAGTTCTCGGCGCATCAGGTTATGTTGGCTCACAGCTAATCCCTATTTTACTTGCTCAAGGTTATCAGGTTACCGCTGCAGCGCGGCAGATTGATTACCTTAAAGCTCGAGTTATCCCCCACTCACATTTAACCTTCGAATATCTCGACTTAGCCGATCGTGAAGCCACTCTCGAGCTCGTTCCACAATTTGATTTGGTCTATTTCCTAGTCCATGGAATGGCGCACGGACATGATTTCCTAGAATACGAACTGTCGCTGGCACAAAACTTTCGCGATGCGTTGGAAATCAGCGAGGTAAAACATGTTGTTTATCTCAGCGCCATCCAACCACAAACAGGAAACTCTGCGCATCTAGCCGCTCGTAAAGCGACAGGCAAGTTACTACGCACCAGTAAAGTGCCCATCACTGAATTGCGCGCAGGCGTGATTATAGGCCCCGGCTCTGCTGCGTACGAAATCATGCGCGATTTTGTTTATAACCTGCCCGTGCTTATCGCACCCAAATGGTGGATTCTAAAGCCAACCCTATCGCGCTGGAGAACCTCAATCACTATCTTATTGAACTATCGAAAGAAGCCGAACCAAATAGCGAGATCTATGAGGTCGGAGGACCAGATGTACTCTCCTATCGTCAACAATTTGAGATCATTTGTCAGCAAATAGGCAAACCCCTTCGACTTTGGGCAACACCACTGCTCACGCCTAAAATCGCTTCTTACTGGCTGGGTGTTGTTACATCGGTGCCTTCAAGTATTGGCCGTGCTCTTCTGGCTGGGCTAGAACATGATTTTATTGCCGATTCTCAATCGATTAGGCAGCGCTTCCCGCAAGAGCTCATTTCCTATCAGCAATCTGTGGCATCAAGCATTCAGCAGGACGGTGAATTCATTCGCAGTAATGTATGGGGTTTTGAACCCGCAGCACTTAGCCGTTGGCAAGCTGGGTATGGTTATTATCCTAAAAAAACCGGCGCGAGCTTCACAACAAGTAAAAGCGCTGAACAGCTGTGGGATGTGGTTAAAACCATTGGCGATCCCAAAGACAGCTACTTCTTTGCCAATATACTGTGGCGAACCCGAGAGTGGCTCGACATCTTCTTTGGTGGCGGCCGTCCGGTGAGGCGATCTCCCGAAGGGCCTGAGCTAAAGGTGGGTGACTTTATCGATTCGTGGAAAGTCATTCGCTGCGAACCGCCTCACTTTTTATCCCTTCTATTTGGGATGAAAGGACCAGGACTTGGAAGGCTAGAGTTCACCATTACAGATCATGGTGACAAACGTGAGATAAACATCAGCGCTTGGTGGCACCCTAAAGGCTTTTTAGGACTGCTTTATTGGTTTGCTATGATGCCAGCGCATCTGTTCATTTTTAAAGGCATGGTTCGAGCTATAGTTCGTAAAGCTAAATAGTTCGCAAAGTTAAGTGATTCGCAAAGCCAACTAAACAGATACAAAAAAGCGCAGCACCCATTCACTAAGATGGAGCTGCGCTTTTTTTAAACCAGCTTTTTTAAACCAAATAGCTAGGCTTTAAATGAAAGCGGAATTTCCGCTAACTGCGTTCCCTGGTTAAGTGGGTAAACCAGGTACTCACCGTGATATTTCACTTTCGACTTATAATCGGTCACTTTGTGAAGCATAAATCCAGCCTCATACGCTTTCGTGACGAACTCAGCGTGGTTACCACGAACAAACCAGCTCATCGGTTTTACTAGGTTCTCACCATCAAAGCAGTCATCACATTGATTAGCGCACACGGCAAACGAGTTCGCGCCATCGGTAAAGAACTGAACTTTTCCGCCATCAGTCAGAACTTCCGACGTACATACACCCCAACCTGCTTGTTCCATATCATCAATGAACTGCTCAATCTTAGCGTCTGTAACCGGTGCAATTTCACCACCAAAAAAGCCTTCGTAATAAGCTGAAATACGCTTGAACGTAGGCTCAAGCATCGATTCATTGCCCTTAGAACGCCCGGTTTTTTGCCATTGAATAAGGTTCGCACTCGTCGTTTTACCAAAACGTTGAGTCTTAATTGCACGCGTTACCCATCGCACCAAAAAATGGTTGTTGGTTACAGGCGAATTAATCAGCTTTCCTGTTGCGTGTTCTGCCGCCAACTCATCTAACGCTGAGTTCACGACTTTCTGAATTTCTGAATAATATGCAGACATTATGCTTTCTTTCCAAACGTCCAATACAAGGCGGCGGATAATACCGAACAAATCGCCATTAATGCAATCATTGGCCACGGTGTACCGCTCGGTAAAAACGCCACAATTGCGCCGACCACAGAGCCTGTGCCAAATCGTAACGTGCCCGCTAGCGACGATGCTGTGCCGGCCATTGTCGGATACCCGCTCAGCAGTAAGCCCATAGCATTACTACCAATCGTCGACAAAGTACCAACGAATAACATCACAAACGGCACAATACCCCAAATTCCAAGATCAAGCGCGCCACTCACTAATAGCCCCATGCCAGCAAAAAGCTGGACACCGATGCCAAAGCGCAGCATACCGTGCAAACCTACTTTTTTAACAAAACGGCCGTTTAAGCTAGTCATGATGATCATAGTCACAATGTTGAGACCAAACAGGTAACCAAATTGATCGGGTGACACACCATAAATATCAATATAGACAAACGAACCGGCTGTCAGAAAGGCAAACATACCTGCAAATGAAAATGCACCGGAAAAAATAAGCCCCATCGCGACCGGGTTCTTACAAAGACGCAGGTAATTTTTGATGGTGGTTCTAAATCGCAGTGGTTGTCTATTTTCTGGAGCCAGCGTCTCTGGAATTTTCCAAAGCACAGCAGCAATCACGATCACCGAAAAACCCGTCAACACCCAAAAGATTGAGCGCCACCCAAACCAAACGGCAAGGTGACCACCAATCATTGGTGCTACCAAAGGTGCCAAGGTAATTACCAGGGTGACAAACGACATGGTGCGCGCGAAATCTTCTTTATCAAACATATCTCGGACGACAGCTTGAATAATCACTGCCGCGGCAGCACCAGCAAACCCTTGCGCAGTACGAACCAAAGTTAGCGATTCAATGCTGGTCGTGGTCGCACACACTGCGGAAGCAACACCGAAAAAGAACACGCCGAATAACAAGATGGGCCTGCGTCCAAAACTGTCCGCAAGCGGGCCATGCAAAAGCTGACCAATAGCAAACCCAGCGGTATACACGGTTAACGTGATTTGCACAGCCCCGGCCGTGACACCCATATCCTGCGCGATCGTTGGCATCGCAGGAAGGTACATGTCAATCGCCAGCGGCGTCAATGCACCAATAGCGCCAAGCACTAAAAACAGTAACAAACCAAGTTGGGGTGTATTGGGCTGCGATGTGGTTTGAGAACTCATATCGCTCCTAAAACGTCAATGAGCCGCATTCCTTGCTTTTATGCTCATGTTTTACTCAACGTCCCGTTGAGTGAGATTGGTTGTGAAACTGGCCGCGAGAATAGGAAGGTCGTCAGCGTAAAACTCTCTCGGTTCACTACTGACTAAAATTGAGCTCGCAGCCATACTATTCACAAAATGAATCTAAACTTATAAATCAAACTATTAGTATTACTTTTTCCAGACTGAGTCAATTTCTTCTTGAGTGAGATAACGATACTCGCCAGGCTCAAGCATCTCATCCAAAACAATTTCACCCACACTCTCACGATGTAGACCTTCAACCTTGTTGCCAAGTGCCGCAAACATACGCTTAACTTGATGGTATTTGCCTTCGTGAATAGTCAGTAGCACTTCGTTATCATCGATGATTTCAAGTTGAGCCGGTAGCGTCGGGGCTTTCTCGTTTCTTAGCTCAATACCCTCTTCAAACGCTTGCTGATAGTTTGGCTGAACAGGATCGGCTAACCACACGCGATAAGTCTTAGCACACTTGTGTTTTGGCGATGTAATTCTGTGTGACCACTGACCATCATCGGTAATCAACACCAGGCCGGTAGTATCCACATCTAATCGACCTGCAAAGTGGAGATTTTCCATTTTCACTTCATCAAGCAGCATAAAGGCCGTGTGGTTAAATCCATCTTCATGAGAACAAACAAAACCATCAGGCTTAAATAGCATAATGTAGCGAGGGCCTTGCATACGAACCTCACGATCCTGCCACTCGACACTGCTCTCTTCTGTTACCTTGAATGCACCACTCTTTTGAATCACGCCATCAACAGTGACGTCGCCTGATTTGATGATTTTTGTGGCTTCTTTACGTGTAGCGCCTAACGCGTCACACAAAAACTTATCTAAACGCATGAATACCTCGTTTTCATTTCGTGGGGTATTATAGAGGGGTTTTTCAAAATGTAGAGTAAAACTGAGCCGTATGTACACGCTTCGACCTTATCAAGCCGACTCCGTTAAAGCCGTCATCCATTATTTCCGCAAAAATGACACGCCAGCTGTCATTGTGCTCCCAACAGGTGCTGGTAAAAGCTTGGTAATTGCTGAGCTCGCTCGCCTTGCACGCGGTCGAGTATTGGTGCTTGCCCACGTAAAAGAGCTGGTAGAGCAAAATCACGCAAAATATGAAGGCTATGGTCTGAAAGGGTCGATATTTTCAGCGGGTCTCGGACGCAAAGAAACCTCCGAACAAGTCGTCTTCGCTTCAGTACAATCTGTGGTGAGAAACCTAGATGCGTTCGCCAATCAGTTCTCACTGTTGGTCATCGATGAGTGCCACCGAGTGCCAGAGACCAAAACATCAAGCTACCAGAAAGTCATTAGTCATTTATGCGAGATCAATCCTGGCATTAAAATACTTGGACTGACTGCAACCCCTTACCGTCTTGGTGTGGGCTGGATTTACCAATATCACACCAAGGGCTTAGTGCGTAGCATGAGCCGCGTTTCTTTAAAGACTGTATTTTTGAACTCCCGATTCAGTACCTTTTGGATGAAGTTTCTAACCCCTGCAAAACTTATCGATGCTCCCGTGCTGAGCTACGACTTCTCTCAGTTAAAACCCACCAGCATGGGCAAATACAAAGAGTCGGAGATGGACTTGGTGATTGAACAGTCTAAGCGCGCGACACCCCAAATTGTTGAGCAAATCATCCGCTACAGTGAAGATAAGCAGGGTGTGATGATTTTTGCTGCGACAGTACGTCACGCCCAGGAGATCCTTTCTCTTTTGCCAGAGGAAGCCAGTCAAATCGTCATAGGCGACACACCAACGCCTGAGCGTGACGACATCATTAACCGATTCAAGCAGCGAGACATCAAATTCTTGGTTAATGTATCCGTACTGACCACAGGCTTTGATGCGCCTCACGTCGATTTAATCGCGATACTGCGCCCAACCGAATCCGTCAGTCTGTACCAACAAATTGTCGGCCGTGGCCTTCGCCTTTCTGATGGCAAAACGGAGTGTTTGGTGCTCGACTATGCGGGTAACACTTACGATCTTTATCAACCTGAAGTTGGCAATCCGAAGCCCGATTCAGACTCAGAAATCATTACTATCCCCTGCCTGCATGCGGGTTTAACAATGACTTTTGGGGCAAGCTCGATGCCAATGGTTTTTTGATTGAGCACTTTGGCCGTAAGTGCCAAGGCTACTTTACCGATGAAGAGACTGGAGAACGCGAACACTGCGACTATCGATTTAGAGCTAAGTACTGCTCTGAATGTGGCGCAGATAACGATATTGCTGCTCGAATTTGTCACGAGTGCGACGCAACCTTGGTCGACCCAGATAAAAAGCTCAAAGAAGCATTAAACCTTAAAGACGCATTAGTCTTCGAGTGCGTCGACATGAACCTGCAAGTCCACAAAGATGACAAAGGCAAAAGCAGCCTGCGTGTTAATTACATCGGCGAAAACGATGCTCAAGTGAGTGAGTTTTGGTCTTTGAGCACAAAAAAGCAAAAACAGACCTTTTTGTCTAAGTTCGTGCGTCCGCATTTGGCAGATAAGCATCGTGAGTTTGACGCCACCTCGCCGACGAAAGTGGTAAACAATCAGCACAGGTTTAGATTGCCCGCTTTTGTCATTGCTCGTAAAAGTGGCCGTTTCTGGAAAATGCGCGATAAAGTGTTCGACGATGAATTAAACTGAAAACCTGTTCAGGTTTGATTCATATTTCGCCCTTTATATTAGTACCATGTTTGATAACGCCGAGATCTTGCTATGTCTTACCCAGTAAATAAAGTCTTCGCCACACTCGCTCTTTCAGCCTTGCTAGTCGTTCCTTTGACGGCAAACGCGGGCTTTTTCTCTGACGACCAGGCTGCTAACAAACAGAGTGGTCATGAGTTAGTTCAAGATGTAGAAACGGGTGATACTCGCGTTGAGTTCGATGAAGATCAAGACGAAGTCTTTGACGCCGTTCAGCAAGGTCTTATTAAGCCCTTCTCTGAGCTATTTGCAACGGTTGAAAACGATCTCAACGGCCGCGTGATAAAAGTTGAGCTAGAAGAAGATGACAATGAATGGATCTACGAGCTCAAGCTATTGCACGACCAAGACGTTATAAAGGTCGAATACAATGCAACAACACTGGAGATGATGGAGATCAAAGGCCATAATCTACAACGAGTTATCAAAAAATAAGTCGCAACTAACTATATAAGTCGCAAACAACTATAAATAAAAAAGAGAAAGATAATGAAGATTCTTGTTGTTGAAGATGAACCAAGATTGGGTGAACAAATCTTAGAAACTCTTGAGAGCGCAGGCTGGGTACCTGAGCTGGCTCAAGATGGTATTGATGCACTTTATCGCGCCACATCTGAGGATTGGGATGCGATTGTTCTCGACCTAGGACTTCCTAAAATTGATGGTCTAACGGTATTAAAAGGTATTCGAGATGAAGGCATCAACACGCCAGTTGTGATCCTTAGCGCTCGTGACACTCTCACACAGCGCGTTGAAGGCCTCAACGCAGGTGCAGACGATTACCTCACCAAACCCTTTGAAATGATTGAGCTCATCGCACGTATCCGTGCACAGCTTCGCCGCGCCTCGGGCAACGCCTCACCACTGATGCAAATTGGCGATCTGAGCTTGGATACACGAACGTCTAAAGTTATGTGGCAAGGTAACGCTGTGAGTCTTACGGCACTTGAGTACAAAGTTGTTGCTTATTTTATGCATAATGCCGACAAAGTCATTTCCCGCACTGAACTGGTTGAGCACATTTACAAACAAGACTTTGACCGCGACTCCAACACGATTGAAGTATTCATCGGCCGAATCCGCAAAAAGATCGCTCCGAATGTCATAAGAACCGTTCGAGGACTAGGGTATCAGTTGAATGCCTAACCTTTCCAAAGAGAGACTGCGCAAAGGAGTCAAAAAGCTCAGTCTCAAAACTCGCCTATTGCTCGCCGCGACACTGTGGCTCTCCGCCATGACGATTGCCGCTGGCGTGTCGATTCCAGGATTAGTTCGAGATTACTTAATCAGTGATCTCGAAGTTCAACTTGGCCACGCCATGGATGAAATTGCCGCCAATCTCGAAGTCGACGATAAAGGTCAGCTTATTCTTTCGGCTCAACTTTCCGATCCGCGCTTCAATCAGCCATACAGTGGTCTCTACTGGCAAATTGAAACCAAGAAAGACATTCAGCGCTCCCGTTCGCTTTGGGATCAAACACTGCGCACTAAAGGTAAAGACAAAAAGCCCCATTACTTTGGTGCCAAAGATGAAAAACTCATTACGATAAAACGTACTTTGTTTCTGCCAGAAGTCAGTGACGGAGTCACCATTATTATCGGCCAAGATGAAGATCCTATTGATGACACGCTAGAGTCATTAACCGGAGAGCTTTGGCTCATTCTTGGCGTTATGGTCTTCGGTATATTAGCGCTCATCATTGGTCAGGTAAGCTGGTCTTTGCGTCCACTCGGTAAAATGCAACGTGAGCTACAAAGTCTAAGAGCGGCAGAACAGCACTCATTAGACGAGCAGTACCCTAAGGAGATCGCGCCCCTGGTTAAAGATCTCAATGCCCTACTCTTTCACTATCAGGAGCTGCTTGAACGAGCAAGGCATCATGCAGGCAACCTTTCACATGCGCTTAAAACGCCACTGTCCGTGCTTAAGAACGAGCTTGAAAGCCTATCTGATGAAGACCGCGCCAAGTTGGAGCCACAGCTTGCTCAAATCCAAGCACAAATCGATTATCACCTAGGCCGAGCACGTATGGCTGGTGCGATGAACATCCTCGCGGTCAAATCTTCCCCTAGCGAACGCGTTGATGCTATCTCGCTCGCCTTCGACAAAGTCTTTGCCGAACGAGAGATAGCTCTTATTAGCGAACTGGATACCGATTTGGAAGTCGCTGTAGAAAAAGCGGACCTGGATGAAATGCTTGGCAACCTACTAGAGAACGCTTACAAGTGGGGTAAGAGCATTATCCGAGTTCACTCCAATGATATTGATGACTCTGAAGTAGAGCTGATTATCGAAGACGATGGTCCTGGCATTCCAGTAGAGCAATGCCGAGAAGTCACTAAACGCGGCGTTCGCTGGATGAAAGCACGCCTGGCACAGGTCTTGGTCTCAATATCGTCTCTGAAATGGCACACAGTTATCGTGGCCAATTGGAGCTTGGAGAGAGTAAAATGGGTGGATTGCGCGCAGTTCTTAAGCTAAAGCGCGCAAAGGGCGAAAAATAGTAGAGATATAAGCAATTTGCTATTGCCGAGCCACAGTATGGATGTTAGTATCCGCGCTCGTTTTGAGAGTATCTTTACGATCACTCAACGCGATTTAAGTTTTGACTAGGTCGCTATGTCAAAACGTATTTGTTAATTTTACTATTTTGAGAGTAAAAACTATGAAATTCGAAGCAGTAGTACGTACTGAACTAGGTAAGGGTGCGAGCCGCCGCCTACGTCACGCTGGTCAATTCCCAGCAATCGTTTACGGTGGTGAAGCAGCACCTGTATCAGTTGCTCTAAACCACGATGACATCGTAAACCAAATGGACAAGCCAGAATTCTACGAAGGCATCACTCTAGTGGTTGCTGGCGAAGAAATTAAGGTTAAGCCACAAGACGTTCAACGTCACGCGTTCAAGCCAAAAGTTGAGCACATGGACTTCATCCGCATCTAATTCCCTACCAAGGAATTAATCGGATTTAATCCAAACCTTATGCATAGAAAGATTCTCGGCCTTACCAACCAAGAATTTTAAAAAATTCGAAACCCCGATGCTACCAACATCGGGGTTTCACCGTTTCTGGGTAACAGAATCTTTGGAACGTCCAACTTAAATTTGTACCTTCTCAAAATTAGTACCCTATCCTTCATTAACGTGCTCGCTGCATTCCACGCTTCTTATCTTTCTTAACTCTGATTAACCTCACCCCCTTAGTTATTAGTTCTCCCAATAGTTGAGGCAAGTTCGAAGGCTTAAAAGCTTCGCCGCTAACTCAACGTCGCTCTGGTAGCTTGCGAAAGCAACAAGCACTAAAGACGTCACAAAAAAGAAGGCGCTAAATATTACAAAGGTGCGTCCCGTATAACGCACTCACTAGGCCCAACAGGAAACATAATGAAAACCGCATTAACACTGATTGCCATTTTGCTGTCTGGCAACACCATTGCTTCGGAAAAAAGAGGTTAACGATTTCGATCTGACCTTTGCTGGCTGTACTCACCATTTAACAAGCACGGGCAGAAACCAAGACAACTACATCGATGGATTCAGATACAAGCGGTTTGACGCGTTTACGCTAATCAGCAGCTTTGAGAAGAGATTTTATGGGGTTAGTTGGTACCCCAGTGGGTATTTAACGACTACATAAACTATGGTGTTCGTATCGGTGGCATAACGGGCTACACAAAAGAGGAGAACGCTGTTTAGCTTGGAGGAGTGACTCCTCTTATCGCACCAGCGGTGATTTTCAATTACAAGAATCTTGGCGCGGAAGTCGGTATGTTCACGGATGTAATGGCCTTTTCCCTCCAAGGTAATGATCTGATTCCAACACCAGTCATAACGCTACGCACGACATTGAGTACCTAGCTACGCACCTTCCATGTGAGAGGTAGCGGCAGGGAAAGTCGCCCCCTTTGAGTCTCCTCGACTTCTTGCGCACGCTGCACGATCCCACTCTCGATGAAACACCACCTTATATAGTCCACCGTCCCGTTTATAACACTATGTTTTATTTAAGTGTTTAAATATATTGCGGAATAGTTAGTCCGTATAATTATTCCAGTTGTCACTTCATTCTACTAAACTTTAATTATGCATTAGAACGCTTAACATCAAGACTTAAAGTACTATAACCATGAGGAAATTAACAAGAGCATCAATGTTCATAATTAGTTTCATTTCAAAAGAAAAATGCGCATATATCAACCACTAAAATCTCTCAGAAAACAACTGATTCAAAAATGGAATGATAGGTTTCCATAATTATTGTTTGCATCAATAAAAAATCGGCGTAGTGTTTATTTCCGAGGAAATGTAGTAATAAATCTACATTTGTGAGGTGATAAATATAGTAAATGGCATTTACTCAATGCTAGGCCAATGTATTTATCTTGTATAAAAAGAGGATTACTGATGCATTCCAACATCTCCAGCAAGAGCATTATACTTGCAGGCAACAGGATGCTATACAGCCAAATTATTTTTGGTTCTATCATTCTTTTGTATCAAATTGTCTTTAAAAGTAAGTTGGATATGGAGTCTGCATTTGTTGGAATAAGCATAGCAATTGCACCCTTATTTATGGGAACAAGAATTGCGTCTTATAAAGCGAAGCGTAAGCCCAATCACAGTCTTAAAGATCTATTGAAGTTGAGTCGTAATATAAAGGTGATCTACACGATAGTGATGTTCATTTTTACATTCCGATTTATGGCGGTGAATCAATACATGGTTCTCGCGGCCTACTGCATAACCGTTCTAGGCTTGTTTTTGAGTCCAATGTTCAAGGAGCAGCAGTAATCAAATAACAGAGGAATGCCTAATGGAGAACGTTCAATCTGCGCATGACTATATTGAACACCATTTAACGTTCTGGACAGTAGGAGATGGCTTTTGGGGCATTAACCTAGACTCAATGCTCATGGTTTGGATACTGGGAATCACCTTTATCCTGGGCTTTCGATACGCAGTATCCAAAGCAACCAGTGGAGTACCTAGTCGACTGCAAATGCTAGTTGAGTTGGTATTCGAGTTTGTTGACGGGTTAGTAAAAGAGATCTTTCAGGCGCAAGACAAATTAATTGGACCACTGGCGTTGACCATTTTCGTCTGGGTTTTCTTAATGAATGCTATCGATTTGTTGCCTATTGATTTTGTTCCAGCATTTACTCGTGTGATCGGATTAACTCACTTTAGAGACCTTCCATCCGCGGACGTAAATATCACTATGTCTATGGCTTTGGGTGTATTTATACTTGTGTTGGGTTATACATTCAAACATAAAGGTATTAAAGGGTTTATTAAGGAGCTCACTACACAGCCTTTTTCTAGTCCACTTTTGTATCCAGTGAACTTAGTACTTGAATTGGTCACTTTGATTTCTAAGCCTATTTCATTAGTCTACGACTATTCGGTAATATGTACGCAGGCGAGATGATATTTATTCTAATCGCATTGATGCCATGGTGGATGCAATGGGCACTAAGTGTTCCCTGGGCTCTATTCCATATTTTAATCGTTGGATTACAAGCGTTTATTTTTATGGTTCTCACCGTCGTATATATGGGTATGGCAGTGGAAGAGCATTAATAACTCTTTACTAAAAATTAATTAAATCAATCAAATTTCAAACATTTATATTCGGGAGTCGTTATGGATATTGTAAGTGCTGTTTTATATGTAGCAGGTGCACTTCTAATTGGTCTGGGTGCTGCAGGTGCGGCGGCTGGAATCGGTAACTTAGCAGGTAAATATTTAGAAGGGGTCGCTCGCCAACCGGATCTTACTCCAATGTTACGCACCCAGTTCTTTATTATGATGGGTCTCGTTGATGCGGTACCGATGATTGGTGTGGGTATTGGTCTCTATATCATCTTCGCAGTGGCTTAATTAGATCTTTTTCATAAGTAAACATTGATGAGGATGTTATGAACCTAAACGCAACCATGCTAGGTCAAGCAATCTCCTTCGTTATCTTTGTTTGGCTGTGCATGAAATATGTCTGGCCACCTTTGGTAACACTGCTTGACGAGCGTCGAGATGAAATAGCGACAGGTATCAAGAATACCGAAGCTGCAACAAAAGAACTTGAACTAGCAAAAGCAAACGGTGAATGCATCGTTGCAGAAGCAAGAGAAAAGGCGCAAGCCATTATCGAACTGGGACAACAACGTCAAAACCAGTTAGTCGAGGAAGCGGCAGAGTTAGCTCAGAAACAAAAAGCCAAGATCATCGCTGAAGGCAAAGCCGAGGTCGAAAGCGAAAAGAGCAAAGTGCGCCAAGAGCTGAAATCGGAAATGGCAGATTTAGTTATTGAGAGCGCAAGCAAACTGATTCGCAAAAACCTTGACTCTAAGAGTAACCGTGAGCTCGTTGAGCACATGATTAGTGAAATGTAGAGGTAAATCAGATGAGTGACTTTGCCTCAATCGCAGGACCGTATGCCAAGGCTGCTTTCGACTTTGCTCTAGAAGAAGCACTGCTCGATGAGTGGGGGCAGACATTCGGACTGTTGAAAATGGTGGTATCGCAGCCCGCTATCATCGAAGTAATTGATGACCTTGAAGAAGGAGGCTCAGAGCAGGTTTTACTCGACATGATTCTTTCGACATGTAACGAGTGGCTGAGTCAATACGTCAAGAATTTTCTACGAGTGATGGCGGAAAACAAACGCCTCAAACTGCTCGCGACGACGGTGGATCTGTTCTTTGAAATGAAAGCTGAGCATGAAAAAACGATGGATGTCGTAGTGTGCACTGCTGAATACCTAGAGCGCGACCAAATTACAGACATGAAGAATGCGCTGGAAGCCAAATTTGGAAAGTCAGTAACCATAGAGCAAAAAATTGATCCATCCCTTGTGGGTGGGGTGATGATTAAAGCTGGTGAGCAGGTGTTAGATGGAAGTATTTACTCTTCTCTTCACCGACTTGCTGTCAACCTACACGCTTAGTAGGGGAAAGAAATGCAATTAAATTCAAACGAAATTAGTGAACTGATCAGAGAGCGTATCGCCAACTTCGATATGGCGAGCGAAGCAAGAAATGAAGGTACTATCATTTCGGTCAGCGACGGTATTATCACAATTCACGGCCTGGCTGACGCAATGCAAGGTGAAATGATCGAGTTACCAGATAACCGCTTTGCCCTTGCACTCAACCTAGAGCGCCACTCTGTAGGCGCAGTAGTCATGGGTCCCTACGCCGACCTTTGTGAAGGAATGAAGGTTCGTGGTACAGGTCGTATCCTTGAAGTGCCGGTAGGCCCATCGCTATTAGGCCGTGTGGTGAATACACTGGGTCAACCTATCGATGGTAAAGGTGAAGTCAAAGCTGAACGTTTTGACCCTGTAGAAGTCATAGCGCCTGGTGTTATCGATCGTAAATCGGTCGATGAGCTATCCAAACCGGTTACAAAGCGGTAGATGCGATGGTGCCAATCGGCAGAGGACAGCGTGAGCTGATTATCGGTGACCGCCAAACAGGCAAAACGGCCATGGCAATCGATGCCATCATCAATCAGCGTGACACGGGTGTGAAATGTATCTACGTCGCGATTGGTCAAAAAGCGTCAACCATTGCCAATGTAGTTCGCAAACTCGAAGAGCACAATGCTCTGGCGAATACGATTGTTGTCGTGGCGTCTGCATCTGAGTCGGCAGCGCTTCAGTACCTTGCCCCCTACTCCGGTTGCACCATGGGTGAATACTTCCGTGACCGTGGTGAAGATGCGTTGATCATCTACGATGACCTATCTAAACAGGCTGTTGCCTATCGTCAAATCTCTCTGCTGCTCAAGCGTCCACCGGGTCGCGAAGCGTTCCCTGGAGATGTCTTCTATCTCCACTCACGTTTGTTGGAGCGCGCCGCTCGAGTGAACGAACACTATGTCGAGCAGTTTACGAATGGTGAAGTCAAAGGACGTTCAGGCTCACTGACCGCGTTACCCATCATCGAAACGCAGGCGGGTGACGTATCGGCATTTGTTCCGACTAACGTAATCTCGATCACCGACGGTCAGATCTTCTTGCAAACCCAGTTGTTCAACTCTGGTTTAAGACCCGCAGTTGACCCCGGTATTTCCGTATCTCGTGTGGGCGGTGCGGCACAGACCAAGATCATCAAAAAGCTATCTGGCGGCATTCGAACTGCCCTAGCCAGTACCGTGAACTGGCTGCTTTTGCTCAGTTCTCTTCAGATCTTGATGAGACCACACGGAAGCAGCTTGACCATGGTGAGAAAGTGACTGAACTCATGAAACAGAAGCAGTTCGCACCGATGTCCGTTGCCGATCAAGCACTGGTTATCTTCGCTGCTGAACAAGGTTTCTTAGAAAATGTCGCTCTCAACCAAGTCGCCGATTTTGAAGCAGGTCTTATAGCTCATGCAAATCAGATCGCACCGGAGCTCTTGAGCACCATAAATCAAAGTGGCGATTACAACAGCGATATTGAAGCCAAGCTTCGCGCGTTGCTAGAAGAGTTTTCCGCGCTGCAAGTGTAACCATCAACCCAGTAGGAGTCAGTAATGGCAAATACCAAAGAGATACGCACCAAGATTGCGAGTATTCAGAGTACTCAAAAAATCACCAGTGCGATGGAGATGGTGGCAGCGAGCAAAATGCGTAAGGTGCAAGACAACATGGAAGCGTCGCGCCCTTATGCTGAAAACATGAGAAAGGTAATCAGCCACGTATCGTCGGGTACGTTGGAGTACAGCCACCCTTACCTTCAAGAGAGAGACGTAAAGCGCGTTGCTTACATCATTACCTCTTCAGACAGAGGCTCTGTGGTGGCCTCAACACCAACTTGTTCCGAAAAGTGCTTGCTGAGATGCAAGTCTGGCAACAACAAGGTGTTGAGGTAGATACCACACTAATTGGCTCAAAGGCGATCAACTTTTTCCAAGCTTCCGGCCGTGTTGTCGCACAAACATCAGCGCTAGGAGACCAACCCAAACTGGAAGATTTGCTCGGTACAGTACACGCCATGATGGAGCACTACACCGAAGGTCAAATAGACCGATTGTTTTTAGTCTATAGCCAGTTTGTGAATACGATGACGCAACAGCCAACTGTCACTCAACTGCTGCCATTTCCAAAACAAGAGCAGGCAGAGCAAGAGAGTCGATGGGACTACATCTACGAGCAAGCGCCTAGAGATATCTTGGATCATTTAATGCTTCGTTATGTTGAGTCTCTGGTCTATCAAGGTGTGGTTGAATGCATCGCGTGTGAGCAGGCAGCTCGGATGATCGCGATGAGAGCGGCGACAGATAATGCCGGCCAGCTAATTGAAGATTTGCAACTCGTGTTCAACAAGGCACGCCAAGCTGCCATCACTCAAGAGCTAAGTGAAATAACCGCTGGCGCACAAGCGGTGTAACGAAATTCAGAGGTAAAATTATGAGTATTGGCAAAATTGTCAAAGTCATCGGTGCCGTGGTCGACGTAGAGTTCGAGCAAAATAGCGGCCCACGAGTATACGACGCTCTTAAGGTCGTCGGTGACGAAAATAGTTCACTGGTACTAGAGGTTCAGCAGCAGCTAGGAGGCGGTGTAGTTCGCTGTATCGCCATGGGCTCTTCCGACGGTTTGAAGCGTGGTTTACAAGTAGAAACTACCGGGGGTCCTATTACCGTTCCCGTTGGTGAAGAAACGCTCGGTCGAATCATGAATGTGCTCGGTCAACCTATCGATGAATGCGGTCCAATTGGTGAACAAACCTCCTACGAGATCCACCGCCCTGCTCCCAGCTACGAAGACCAAGCAAACAGCACCGAACTGCTTGAGACCGGTGTAAAGGTCATCGACCTAATTTGTCCATTTGCCAAGGGTGGCAAAATCGGTCTATTCGGTGGTGCAGGTGTGGGCAAGACCGTCAATATGATGGAGCTTATCAACAACATCGCAAAGGCCCACTCAGGTCTTTCAGTATTTACTGGTGTGGGTGAGCGTACTCGTGAAGGTAATGACTTCTACTACGAGATGAAAGATGCGGGTGTACTCGACAAAGTGGCCATGGTTTACGGCCAGATGAACGAGCCACCGGGCAACCGTCTTCGTGTCGCACTGACAGGTTTGACCATGGCGGAACGCTTCCGTGATGAAGGTCGTGATGTACTGCTGTTCGTCGACAACATCTATCGTTATACCCTCGCAGGTACGGAAGTATCGGCACTGTTAGGTCGTATGCCATCGGCGGTAGGCTACCAACCAACGCTTGCGGAAGAGATGGGTGTACTCCAAGAGCGTATCACATCCACCAAAAATGGCTCGATCACCTCTATCCAAGCAGTCTACGTACCAGCAGATGACTTGACTGACCCATCCCCAGCCACCACATTCGCGCACTTGGATGCAACGGTTGTTTTGTCTCGTAACATCGCGGCTTTGGGTCTCTACCCAGCGATTGACCCACTTGACTCAACGTCACGCCAACTTGATCCACAAATTGTTGGCCAAGAGCATTACGACGTAGCTCAGTCTGTTCAAAAGACCTTGCAACGCTACAAGGAACTTAAGGACATCATTGCAATCTTGGGTATGGATGAGTTGTCAGAAGAAGACAAACGACTGGTTTCTCGAGCTCGCAAAGTGGAGCGTTTCTTGACTCAGCCTTACCATGTTGCCGAAGTCTTTACCGGTCAACCGGGTGTTTTTGTGCCATTGAAAGACACTATTGCGGGTTTCCAAGGCCTACTGAACGGTCAGTATGACGATATCCCAGAGCAAGCATTTATGTATTGTGGCTCTATCGAAGAAGTGCTTGAAAAAGCGAAAACACTGTAAGGAGTAACGTGATGGCAATAGGTGTTTCAAAAACAACCTTTCAGCTCAACGTAGTGAGTGCGGAAGGAACGCTGTATTCAGGCCCTGCTCATGCAATCGCCGTTGCCGGAGCGGATGGTGAGCTAGGGATCCGTCCCGGCCACTCTCCTCTCATCAGCAAAATCAAGCCAGGAGTGGCTCGTATCCTCGGAGACCTAAAGCAGCCTGAAGAGATCTTGTATGTCTCCGGTGGTCTCGTTGAAGTTCAGCCTGATGTGGTGACGGTTTTGGCCGATACGGCTTTGCATGGCAAGGACATCGACAAAGCCAGAGCAGAAGCAGCAAGACGTGCAGCAGAAGAGAACGTCAATAAGTTTAGCGACGACGTCAATTTTGCTCAGGCACAACTTGAATTAGCTAAAGCTCTGGCTCAGCTTCGTGCAGTCGAACTCACGAC
Source organism: Vibrio maritimus (assembly GCA_000755425.1). Lineage (GTDB taxonomy): Bacteria > Pseudomonadota > Gammaproteobacteria > Enterobacterales > Vibrionaceae > Vibrio > Vibrio maritimus_A. The sequence goes on along the minus strand of BBMT01000004.1, from coordinate 231,925 downwards.
TTCACGACCTCGATATTAGATTTCGGAGAAACAATATGCGTTTAGTAGTTGAATTTACACAGCACGGTCGCTATCTCGACAAACCATGGGAAGGCGAGATCAGAGCAGAAAAAGGCGTGCATAAAGCTATCTCACCGTCATTGGCCATGCACCTTATCAACCAAGGTCGTGCGATTGCAGTCTTTGAAGAGGATGGCACTCCACGTACCGTTTACGATAGCGAAGATTTCAACAAGCAAATGGAACGTAAGCAGTAGGCCTTGAATACTACTTGCTACTTGAGGTGCAACCAGCAGTCAACCGCTTATCCATATTCACCAATGGCATTTTGCGGGACAACAAAAAGAACTGGCAACGCCTGCCTCAGAAGCACCAAACGTTGAACTCAGCACTCAACAATTAGCGCCCTGAGAGATGTAAATTAGAACTGAGCCAAGTAACCTCAGGATACTTGTTAAACAAGTTCTGAACTCAGAACCTTGAGGTCACTTGGAGTCTAGTGGCTCCATCACCACCTCTAGTTGACATCAACCTATTGCCGCCACTTTTAGATAGTTGGAAGTGGCGGTTTTTTTAAATAAACAGGGAACCTCACTTCGATTTATTGATGGGTTAGCGACGAAGAACAGCAATCCATCGACCTAAGTTGAGCAAACTCGTCAAAGAAGCTGCGACATAGGTCAATGCGGCCGCTTTTAGAATTTTCTCCGCATGTTTCAAGTCACCATCGTGTAGGTAGTCACCTTTTTGTAGAAGAGGCAGAGCCTTGCCATAACTTGCATCGAACTCTACCGGTAGAGTCAACAGATGTACCAAGGTACTCAATGCCATTGAGATAACACCGATCAGAATCGTTATTGCACCGGCTTGTGGCACGCGAGTGAGCATTAAAACAATAGGAGCAGCTACGAGCATCATTCCGGCAATACGTTCGCCGACGATAGCTGTCTTTACAAGCTTTTGCCTAGCTCGAAACAAGGGTTCACCACGAGAATCTTGAATGGCATGCCCCACTTCATGGGCGGCTACTGTGACAGCCGTTAGTGAGTATCCTGAGTAGTTGTCCGGCGACAGGCGAACGACCTTTGAGGCTGGATCATAGTGATCACCGTTAGACTCTCCTCGACATCGACGTTATCCAAACCGAAGCTATCCAACAGGTGACGAGCCAACTCTGCACCGTTTCCTTGCTCCCGATAGCGATCAGCAGGCTGGCTGTACTTTTCCATTACGTGCTTGACCCACAAGTTGGGCAGAAAGACGCACATCGCGACTAGGAGTAATATGATTATCCAGAACATTAAATCCGTATGCTATTGGCAATTATGTGACTGATAGCCATTATACGCATAAATATAACGAGCGGTTAAACTGAGGTAGTCGCATACATCTTCAATACATCGAGTGGGACAATTTCAAGGGAGCTTTCTTCACAACTGGCTAGTACAACTAATGGCGCCATTCCTACTTGCCATGCCTCTTTCCAACGCAGTGCACAAAGACACCAGCGGTCACCCGGTTTTAATCCCGGAAAATCAAACTCTGGTCTAGGAGTGGAAAGATCATTGCCACGGGTTTTAGTAAAGCCAAGAAAGTCCTCAGTCATGACAGCGCAGATAGTGTGTTGACCCATGTCGCTACCCGCTGTGCGACAGAAACCATCTCTAAAATATCCAGTATTGGGCTTACAACTGCACACTTCCAACGGCTCACCGAGTACATTGTTCTTGCTGTTCATTCTGATTCCTAGCATCTGTTTCCTTGGATAACAGTGTAGTAAAGAAGTGCGAATTACGGTGTTTGATATTGAGATGAACCTCCTCACTTTTTTGCTTGCAAGTGTGCTGTGATACGACCCTAACTCTGGAAGAGTTGTAAATCGAAAGCTACGTTGGTGAATGCATTAACGCTGACTAAATTGTTCTTGCATGAGTATTCACCTTCCAAAAGTGTCGTAAGCGAGAAAAGAGCCATAAGGCTCTTTTCTCTAACTCATTACAGCGTGTTTTTGTAAATCTCACCATCTTTCATAATCACTTTCTTAGTCTCATCACTCATCACACACTCAACGCCTTCCAGCGGATTGCCATCGATAATGAGAAGGTCTGCATACGCCCCTTCCACGATTTGTCCCAGCTTACCTTCTTGGTAAGGGTGCTGATAGGTAGACATTTCGAACAGTCGTCCACAGTTCGATGTTGCCATGCGCAGAGCGGTGATAGTGTCGAATGTCTTTTCGATTGCGCCTAGCTCTTGCATTTGCGTTTCATGGACATTGGTTGTACCCACACAGTCCGTGCCAAAGGCCAAGTTTTCGATTTGGTACTTCTTGATCAAATCTGCTGATTTAAACATCGCCTTACCTACGCGCTCGGTCTTACGATATGTCTCTTCGTTAGGTAGCGGAATTTTACGTTCAGCAATCAAAGATGAGGTGAAGTAAGACGGTACTACCCAAATTCCTTTCTCTTTGATGATCTGAGCAACTTCGTCATCCATAATCGTGGCGTGCTCAAAGCACTTAACTCCAGCTTCGGCTGCTCTTTTCATTGCCGGAATAGTGTGGATGTGCGCTGCTACATACGTACCATAGTCAGATGCCGCTTCTACTGCTGCTTTCATTTCATCAAGTGTGAATTGTAGTGTATCTAATGGGTCGAACGTCGAAGATGCACCGCCACCAGCCATTATTTTGATTTGTGATGCGCCTAAAAACAGTTGCTCACGAACGGCTTTCATCACCTCGGAACGACCATCCGCTACTTTGAAAGTACCTGTTTTCATCAAAGGCGAGTCTTCATGCCCGTTGGCTAGGCGCTCTTGTGCTTGATTTTGGCGATAGTCTGAATGACCACAAGTCTGAGAAATTGCCGCTTGAGAAGGTAGAATACGTGGGCCTGTTGCGTATCCACTATCAATGGCATTTTTAAGACCAAGCGTATTACCACCAACATCACGACAAGTCGTAAACCCGCGCATCAGCATTTCTTGAGATATTTTTGCTGAACGGATGGCAATCTCTTCTCTTGTCATTGCATCAAGCGTTGTAAAACCCGCAGATAACGTGATGTGAACATGAGCGTCGATTAGACCAGGCATTACAGTCCCGCCTTTCGCATCAATAATTTCATCTGCGATTGATGGGTCTACGTCACCAATTTGAGTAATGAGGTTGTCTTCAATAAGAACCGATACGTTCTCGATAAGCTTATCATCAGTACCATTAAAAACGTTCGCGTTAATAATTAGCTTTTTCATGTCGTGTTCCTCGTTTCTGTTGAGCATTGTTAGCTGATGTACTCATCATAAACTTGCTCAGAACACAAAAACGGCCATTTGACGACACAGGTGCAACAGCAGAGATCCAGAGGCCATCAATATTTGATAGAGCAGTCAACAAGAGTATGCCGCCAATTACATGATCGAAAATGCCCCTAAAGCTCAGCTTTAGGGGCATTTCATTATTAATTAACCAGCAGCTACATTTTGGTGCTTAGCTGTTTTTCTCACTCACCATTGTGATAATTAACCACTACTGAGTAATGCTTACCTACAACAATATCTTCTATCAAGTTACTAGATAGCACTACTCCATCAACCTCAATGCAAGCTCGATTCTTATCACTCACCAATTGATATTGAACGTCAAATATCGCTCCCCTAAACTCACGCTTCACGCTTGCTTGTTGCCAGTCAGAAGGTAACTGAGGCGAAATCATCAACCCTTCTTTGCACCCCTTAAGACCAAACAGATTTTCGATAACTAGGCGATAGAACCAAGCCCCTGTACCGGTATTGAAGAGGTTACTCGAACGCCCTGCTGTGTCGGGATACTGGTAGTAAGCGCCGCGATAGTAGTTTGGAATATAAAGTGGAAGCTGTCCTCTTTGAGCAAAAGACTCACACTCTGGATCGGCCAGCATTTTTCGTAATGTGCCGAATGCTCTATCTGACTGATTAATGTGGTACATGCTTGCTGCATAGAATGCGGCAGCATGGTTGTAAACAGAACCATTTTCGCCTGAGCCTGGCCATTTTTGCGTCACGCGACCCACGTCTTCACGCATTGCAGTAAATGCTGGAGCACATAGCATCACGCCGTATGGGGTATCCAACTGCTCATCTACAGCCTTTAACATTCTCTCGGTTTGCAGAGCATTTGGCATATTGCAAGGAATGCCCAGCTTTGGGTATTTAAGAAAATACGCCCTTCTTTATCCTCTGGAACTCCGAATGTCACTCCGTCATCAGTAATCCCTCGCGCGTACCAATCTCCCTTCCATAGATATTCATCCGCAATCACAACGAGCTCATCAACGGTCTCTTGGAACTTATCTAACTCGTTAGCATCATTCACATCACGCGATAAACGTATCCATGATTGCAGCGCAAAACTGAGTGCTTGAGTGAGCCACCCTGACACGCCTTTACCCTTTGGCCCTACCATGTTCATAGGGTCACACCAGTCACCTTGAGCAATATAGGGCAAACCACGTTCATCACGTGCGCCGCACATATGGCGCATTGCCATGTTCACGTGTTCTAAGACGGTGCTCTCGTCATCAGAATCATGCCAGCTCAGTAGCTCATCGAGAATCGCCCAGTCATTACTCTCATTAATATAAGACTCAAGGATCAGCGTAAGCCAAACAGAATGATCTGTGTGTGGTATCTGGTTGATGTATTTCAGCTCTGCTTCCGGAGTCAACAAAATGCCATCAGGCATTTCACCATCGCGCTTTTGCTGGCTCAGTGAAGTAAGGATGACCTGTTTTGTCGCCTCGTGGTTAACATAGGCCATTCCCATCCCATCTTGCAGGTAATTACGCGTTTGCGGATCGGTTGTCAGGCGATGAGTATCGCCATGGTAGAACACTTGTCTAGGCAGCCAGTTGTTGACGAACTGATCAAAGATCTTATCCGGCGTTGAGATGTTTAAAACCCCTTTGCCAGACTCAATGTAGCTGGCGTAATCCGCTGCTGCATGCGCTTTATTATCGCTTAAGGTAAGCTCAAGCGTGTCTGAGATTTCTTGCTTATCCAGTGCAGGACCAAAAACAAAGTTGTACTCGCTCTCATCGCCCGGTTTCAGGTCAAGCTCAAATTGCATAATGCAGGCTGGCATTTCGTAGTGACTTGGTTGGTCACTTAGGCTACGTTTGTCGCTAAGTCCTGTTGGATTATGAAGGCCGCCCTGCCCTTCAAATCGAGGCAAGCTGGTTTCAAAATGCGTTGGCTTAACATCGGATGCCAAATAAGTAATGTCTTTTAGATGTTTGTTCTTCGCGTAATCTTCAAGCTTTTGGTAGGGAGTAATAGACGTACACACCACGGCGTTGAGCTCATCATCAAAGTGTGCGCCCATGTTCATCCAGGACATGTATCCCACAGGGAAATACGGAACCAATGACACTTTTCTTGATTGACGGTCACTATTTCGCACCTTGACGTGCCATAGCTCTGCCGCTAAGTCCGGGCTGAGTGTCAGCGTTATCTCAAGTTCAATATCTGAGTGCTTGATCTTCCACTTAATATCACTGAGGCCAGGTTGAAATTCAAAGCTGTCCAGCTCAGCTTTAATAGGCGCAAATGGCGCAGAGAAAAGCTCTCCACTTTCGTCATCTCGAAGATAGAAAAAACGTCCCGGATGGTGCGCAAAATAAGGCTGCTCCGGCTGCATGAAACTCGTCGCAGCCATGTTCGGATTATGGGCGTATTTTTTCGGTTCTGGATTCATATATTGGGCGACAGCGTAGCCTGACAATTCATGTGAATCATCATATGTTTATTCCACAAGTATCCCGCTGAATTTGGCACCAACGTAGGGCTGTCTAGCGAAAATCGTGCGCCAGCTTCAATGTAGTTCGTCATTCTATCTCCCTCTGAAGTACAACTTTATTTTCGATTATTTTACTGAGTGAGTTGAGTCTCGAACCGACAATGTCGGCTCAAAACGTGTTTGGATAGGGAGAGATTCTCCGTAGCATAAGTTGAGGATCTGGTGACAGGCATTGATAGAGATATCTTCTAAAGGAATGCGCACACTCGTCATAGCCGGTGACGTATATTGTGAGATATCAATATCATCATAACCGACAACCGATACCTGCTTGCCAACTGCAATACCCTGTTTGTTGAGAGTGGCAATCGCGGCCATTGCACTGTTGTCATTTCCACAGAAAAGCGCAGTAAATGGACGCTTTTTGTCTATCAATCGCTGCGTCGCTTCTTCACCAAGCTCAAAACTGTAACCACCATGCTCAATGAGGTCAGCATCAACCTCTATACCCTCTTCGGCCAATCGGTCAATAAACCTTGGTGTCGGCTGAGTGCATCTTGGGCATTCATTCGACCTGTCACGATGGCAATCTCTTTGTGCCCTAACTCTATAAGGTGTTCTGCTGCTAATCGGCCTCCTTGGTAGTGATTTACACAAAAGGTCTTATCAATTAGCTCTTCAATGTCTCTGTTTATAAACACAACCTTTGGATAACGCGCCTCAATCCGTGCCAATTCGACAACAGAAAGCTCCGGGCACGACATCAGAATTCCATCACAGTCACGTTCAATTAAGTAATCTAGGCAGCCGATGCGCTCTTTATCCGTTTTCGCATCCTCGGCATTGGCGAGAATAATATGCTTGTCGCGCTTTCTTAGCTCTCGCTCGATGGTTTGCAGCATCTTTCGATGAAAGGAGCCCGAAAAAGAAGGCACCCACAAGCCAATAATGTTTGAGCGCTTCGATGATAGTGAGCGCGCCATACTGTTTGGTCGATAATTTAACTCCGCCATCGCAGACGCTACTTTTTCACCAGAAGCGGATGAGACAGACGCACTCCCAGACAAATATCTGGAAACAGTTCCAACACCCACACCTGCGAGTTTTGCCACGTCTTTTATTGTTGCCATTAGGTTTTACTCACGTTGGTTAAATTGATGACTTATCGTTAATACTAAAGCGATATTGGGCACTTATACAGCCAATTTTGCTAAAAACCGGGCATTTTGCATGGAATGTGACCGGTAACACATGTTTATAAATCAATCAAAAAACCTCTAGAACAATACGGAAATGAGCGTTATAAAATAGATAAATGAATCGATTCCATGACAACCAATCCAATTACAAAAACAGGCACAATAACGAAAACAAAAAGGTATCCCCATGATGAAGAAACTTACGCTCGCTACGATCATTGGACTTATCGCATCTCCGGTTATTGCCAAGGAAGAAGCCGAAGTTATGCACTGGTGGACTTCCGGCGGCGAATCGGCAGCTATCAAGGTGTTAGCAGAATCATTTGAAGCGCAAGGTGGCACTTGGAAAGACAGTGCAGTTGCCGGTGGTTCTAATGCTCGAAGCGCAGCGATGAACCGCATGTTAGGTGGCTCTCCGACCACAGCAGCGTTATTCAATACCTCTCAGCAGTACCATGAAATGATTGCTGAAGGGATGCTGAACAATATTGATGATGTGGCGTTAGCAAATAACTGGGAACAGATCCTGCCGGCACCAACGCTAAACGCCATCAAAGTGGACGGACATTTCTATGCCGCTCCGGTCAATATCCATATGCCTGGTTGGTTCTGGTACTCAAAGGAAGCATTTGAAAAAGCGGGCATTGATAAAGAGCCTCAAACGGTCGATGAGCTGTTCGCGAGCCTTGATAAACTCAAATCTGCAGGCTACATCCCACTTGCTCTTGGTGGTCAGAATTGGCAGGAAAACCTTCTGTTCGCAACGGTTCTAAGTAACGTGGGTGGCAAGCAGCTTTACCTAGACGCTCTAGGTAAGCGCGACGCAAAAACACTAAATTCCGACGAGTTCAAACAGGTGGTCGATACCTTCCTGAAACTTAAGCCTTACGTCGATGCAGGTTCACCAGGTCGTAACTGGAATGACACAACCAGCCTTGTCATCAACGACAAAGCGGGCATTCAAATTATGGGTGACTGGGCGAAAGGCGAGTTCACACAAGCGAACAAGATCCCGGGGCAAGACTACGGCTGCTTCCCTGGCCTAGGTGACGACTCTCTTTATATTGTCGGCGGAGATGTTTTTGTATTCCCGAAAACAGACGATAGCGAACAAGTCGCAGCTCAAAAGAAACTTGTTGAGTCTATGCTGAGCCAGAAACACAGGTGAAGTTTAACAACCTGAAAGGCTCCGTCCCTGTTCGTACTGATATTGATGTGTCTAACATGGATATTTGTGCTCAAAAAGGCGCAGCTATTCTCAAAGTTGCCGAGCGCCAAATCCCAGATGGCTCAATGCTAATGGAAGAGTACCTGTATGGCTCTTTAAAAGACGCCGTCACTGAAGTGTGGAACGCACAGAACATGACGACGGATAAGGCAGTTGCCATCTTCACTCAAGCACTTCGCGATTAATCTCACTGTTGTTAACGGCGCACCTCGGTGCGCCATTCAATGAAATGCTTCCTCATTAAGACTTACTTTGGAGTGCATCCATGAATGTTGCTGCGGTGCAAAGACACCTAAAACGTAACGCCCTAGCCTATGTGGCTGCTCTACCCATGGCATTAACGGTCATGATTGCCTACATGGGTACTATGGTTTGGTCAGTACGTCTGTCGTTTTCTAGCTCAAGAATGTTGCCGAAAAACGATTTCGTTGGCTTTGCTCAATATGAGCGACTCTTTAGCACATCCCGTTGGATAGTCTCGCTAGAAAACCTACTGATCATCGCCTTTCTATTCTTAGCGATTTGCTTTGTGCTCGGGTTTCTACTTTCTGTGTTCATTGACCAGAAAATTAAAGCCGAGAGCTTTTTCAGAACCGTTTTCCTATTCCCTTATGCAATGTCATTTATCGTGACAGGTTTAGTTTGGCAGTGGATATTTAACCCTCAGTTAGGTATTCAAAACACCATGCAATCTCTTGGCTGGGAATCGTTCACATTCGACTGGATTGTCGATCCTAATATGGTGCTTTACACCGTTGTCATTGCCGCAGTTTGGCAAGGCGCCGGACTGGTCATGGCGCTCCTCCTCGCGGGTCTTCGTGGTATTGACGACGACCTATGGAAGGCAACAAAAATAGATGGTATCCCCACTTGGCGTGTCTACATCAGCATTATTCTCCCTATGCTACGCCCAATGATTATTACAACGGTTGTATTGCTGTCGATTAGCATCATCAAAATGTATGACGTTGTTGTCGCGATGACAGGCGGCGGGCCTGGCGTGGCCAGTGAAGTTCCAGCAAAGTTCATTATGGATAACCTATTCGAGCGCGCCAATATCGGCCTTGCCACCGCAGCTTCAACGGTTATGTTGACCACGGTCTTGTGCTTGATTACGCCATTTATTTATTCGAACTACATCAAGAAGCAAGGTAGGTAACTTATGTCTGCGACTCTTTCACCTACAATGGGTGCGACACCCACCAAACGCGTCATGTCCGTTAAAGCTCGCTGGGGACGTATCGGTGTCTATGGCTTTTTAACCATTACCGCTCTATTTTTCTTGCTGCCGCTCTACGTCATGCTGGTCACTTCTTTCAAAGAGCTCGAAGAGATTCGTCTGTCTTCAATCTTTGCCCTACCGCAAAACTTCACGCTGGACGCTTGGAAAGTGGCTTGGAGCAGCGCATGTACTGGTCTTGATTGTAGCGGTCTACAGGTAGGTTTTTGGAACTCTGTTCGTATCTTAATCCCTAGTGTGGTCATCTCTGTGCTGTTTGGCGCAATCAATGGTTATGCCCTGTCATTTTGGAAAATAAAAGGCGCTAACTTACTGTTTGCTTGCTTCTGCTTGGGGCATTCATCCTTATCAGGTGTTTATCTACCCGTTGATTCGCGTTTACGCCGATATCGGAATTTATGGAACGCTTACGGGTGTTGTGGTTTCACACGTTATCTTCGGCATGCGATCATGACTCTACTCTTTAGAAACTACTACAGCACGTTGCCAATGGAGCTCTTCAATGCCGCTCGCATCGACGGCGCAGGGTTTTTCAAAGTGTTCTTCACCATCATGCTACCTATGTCAGTGCCGATCATCATCGTTGCGGTGATCATGCAGGTGACCAATATCTGGAACGACTTCTTAATTGGTTTAGTCTTTGCGGGCAACGATAACCTTCCAATGACGGTTCAACTGAACAACATCGTCAACACCACTACTGGTGAGCGCGCCTATAACGTGAACATGGCCGCCACTATTCTTACATCACTAGTACCACTAATCATTTACGTCGCATCAGGACGCTGGTTTGTGCGTGGTATCGCCTCTGGTGCAGTTAAAGGATAACGCTATGGGAATCGTAAATATTAGCAAACTTGATATCAGCTACGACTCAATCAAGATCGTCGACCAACTAGACCTTGCCATTAATGACGGAGAGTTTTTGGTACTCCTTGGCCCTTCAGGTTGTGGCAAATCGACCCTATTGAATGCCATTGGTGGACTGATTGATACCTCTGGTGGTTCGATTCACTTTGATGGCAAAGACGTGACGTGGGCGGATCCTAAAGATCGTGGGATCGGCATGGTGTTTCAGTCCTACGCACTTTACCCAACCATGAGCGTTGAAAAGAACATGTCATTTGGCCTTCGTATTGCAGGTGTCGATAAAGAGACGATCAATAAAAAAGTGGCGTGGGCCGCTAAATTGCTCCAACTCGAACCACTATTAAAGCGTAAACCTTCCGCCCTTTCAGGTGGACAGCGCCAACGTGTGGCAATTGGTCGTGCCTTGGTTCGTGATGCCGATATCTATCTATTTGACGAACCTCTGTCGAATCTAGATGCAAAACTTCGAGCCGAACTAAGATTAGAAATCAAAAAGCTTCACAAGACGCTCAACGCCACCATGATCTACGTAACTCATGACCAAATTGAAGCTCTGACACTGGCGGATCGTATCGCGGTAATGAAAGACGGTATCATTCAACAGCTAGATACCCCGCACAATGTCTACAACAAGCCTCAAAACCTGTTTGTTGCTACGTTCTTGGGTTCGCCTGCTATGAACTGCATCGAAGGTCAGTTAGAAGTAACACCACAGGCAATCACGTTCAACTCGCACGGTTTACTCATCGATGTCACTGACTATCCATTTTCACAGCCTCCTGCAGATAAAATGAATGTCACACTAGGCATTAGACCTGAGCACTTAATGGTGAGAGAAAATGCCGCCAATAACGCTCTAGTCGGTCAAGTTGAACTCGTTGAACCTATGGGATCCGATACCTTAGTCTGGACGAAGTTTAGCGAGCAGCATACGTTGTCTCATCGAGTCACGTCGGAAGAAAGCATTGCTGCAGGCGATCAAGTCACGGTCAATGTTGATGCAAACAACTGCTCAATTTTCGATTCACAGACCACGCTTAGACTATAGCTTTCATCAATGAAGCGGACACCTCTCCTTGCGGGTGTCCGTTTACCTTCCCTCTTTCAACTAACCCAGTTCACACTTTTCACATATTCAAAGCCCAAAGACTAAATTTAACCTATATTGATTCTAATTGTATCAAGATAGGTTAAATCAATGTTTATCTACGAACACACTCACGCCAGTATCGGTGAATCGCCTATCTGGTCAGATTCAACCAAATCCATCGTTTGGGTTGATGCTGCGGGAAGCGAGATTTATCAAACCAGCACTATTACACATACCACTCACTGCTATACAGTCCCATTCGATGTCACCGCCATCGTACCCGGTGAGAACGACTCGTGGATCTGTGCAAGTAAACAGGGGCTATTTCTTTTAAATCATCAATTTGAGGTCACTTCAAAGATCATCGACCCGTGCAGCGAGCACGCGCACCTGCATTTAAATGACGCCATCGCTTCACCCAACGGAGAGATCTGGTTTGGAACAATGAACAGTGCAGATTTAGACTTGCCTGACGGCAAACTATACGCATTACGTGAAGGGGATTTAGTTAAACTCGATCAAGGCTTTAGCGTCGCAAATGGCATTGCGATTAACCAAAAACTTAAACGCGCCTACTGCTCTAATATGTTCCAGAGGAAAGTGTATGAGTATCAGTTGGATGACTCCCTAACGCAAATACTCAGCAAATCCGTTTTCATTGAGTTCGATAAATCTCAAGGCTATCCCGATGGCCTAACGGTGGACAGCTTAGGTAACCTCTACATCTGTCACTGGGATTGTGGCGTTGTCAGTTATTATTCCCCTTCATTAACGCATATAGGACATCCAACTAAGCTTGGTGAAATAGAGCTTCCCGTTAAACACGCCACGCGATGTACCTTTGGCGGACATAATTTAGAGACGCTTTACGTAACGACTGCAGATTACGAGCTATCACCAGAGGAGCTCGAACGCTATCCGCAATCCGGTAGTCTATTTAGCCTGTCCGCCCCAACACAAGGCCACCCTGAACGTTCGGTGAAACACAATGTAATGTCACTATCCCAGCTCGTCGCTGGTTGAAACTCAACTCAGAGTTTGGGAATATAACGTCTTGTTGTCCTTCACTATTCAAGGGCAAACTTTTTAAGGGAAGATTAAGGTGTCAGAAAAAGTAAACTCAGTTGACCGTCTCATTGATGTAATTGAGAGGATCGGAGAAGCAGGAAGCCCTATCGCTGCCTCTGATATTATTTTTGAATCTGGCATTCCTAAACCCACGTGCCATCGACTCTTACAGCAGCTTGAAGAGGCCAGTTACGTTCAATCCGATGAGCGTGGCCATTTTTATCCTGGCTCACAATTGCTCTCTATCGCACTCGACGTGAGATGGACAAACCAACACAAGTTACAGCGACAGGCGATACTTCAAGGACTATCCAACAAGCTTGAAGAAACTTGTGGATTAGCGCTCGTGAACGAAGACCCATCCCCTCACATGGTGTATTACGATCGAATCCAAACCAATTGGCCGCTTCAAATCGTTATTCCTGTGGGCTTCCCTACTCCTCTTTGGGCATCCGCCAGTGGAAAGCTTTACTTGAGCACCCTGTCCGCCACTCAACTGAGACGTGTGTTTAACAAAATCGAGCTGACTCAATACGCCAAAAACACCATCACCGATATCCAAGCCCTTAAGAAAGAGCTCAGCTTGATTCAAAAACGTGGCTTTAGCGTGGATGATGAGGAGTTCATCGATGGTATGGTTGCGATTGCGCTGCCATTGTATGACCAAGACAACAACTTCATGGCAGCGTTATTCTGTCATTGTCCAAAGAGTCGAAAAGACGTTGCTGAGCTAGAGAATTACCTGCCTATATTACGCGCCGCACAGCAGAACTTGGAAAAGGTATACCAGGACATGAAATCACAACTCACAACGTGATTTTGTTCTTCTGCTAACGACCTGCTATCCAGCGATTATCCATCTACGGCATTGCGCTGAGTGAGGGTAAAATCCAAGATTTCTTGTGCAGCGCTCTTCATTGCCGGAATGTGCTGCTTTAATGCTTCAAGAGACATACGAAAACTTGGTGCATGACAGAACAGATAACCAAAGTTTAACGCATCTGAACCTATCGGCACAGAAACTGCGACCATTCCATCAACAAACTCTTCATTATCTTCCCCGAAACCCTGTGACTCAATGCGTTCGAGTTCGGCCAAGAACTCGCTTTCATTGGTAATGGTCTTAGGCGTATGAGCCGCTAGCCCATATGCTGCACGACATTTTCTCTTATCTCTGGTTCTAAACTGGAGAGATATAGCTTGCCCGATGCGGAGGCTGCAATTGGTACAGGACTGCCTTCTGCCAGATTAATTTGCAGCGGCCAGTTACAGTTCACGCGCTCAAAATAGATCATTTCGATACCGTTAGGCACTGAAATACCACACGTTTCACCGATATTGTCTGAAAGACGTTGGAGTACAGATGTTCTTTGCTCTGAAAAACGCTGGTTCTTCAAAATATCATGAGATAAAGACTGAAGATTCGGCCCTGCGATAACGCGGCCAATGATATTTTCTTGCAGGTGACCTAACGAAATAAGCTGATTAATCAGTTTATTGGCCGACGCAATGGGCATCGATAGTTGTTCGGCAATGGACTCTCGGTTGAGTTGACCGCGGCTGTGAGCGACGATGGCGAGCACTTGCAGTACTCGGTCTAGAGTTGAGCCTTTAGTGGTATTCGCCGAACTAGAGCTTGTCATAGAGCTGGATTCATCCTTGATGAGATATTCGATATGCTTTGGATAGCCTATTGCTTTTACTAATTAAGTGCAACCTCGTACAAAGCCTAAGTTAACGATATTAAAAGGGCTTGTTCAAACAAGCCCTTGCTGTCATATGCTTTGTAAAATCAATGCCTATGCACTACTTCATGGTTGGCATCACGAACTCTGCTTGCGTCTGAGTATTGTCCTTCGTGCCGACTTTCACATCCGATTCCGGCCAACGTGTCGTAATAGTTTTCATGCGTGTAAAGAATCGAACGCCGTCAGGACCGTGCATGTGCAGCGGGCCAAACAGTGAACGCTTCCAGCCACCGAAACTGTGAAATGCCATCGGTACCGGAATAGGCACATTCACTCCAACCATACCGATCTGAACATTGGCGGAGAAGTCTCGAGCGGTATCGCCATCTGCAGTAAAGATGGCTGTTCCGTTGCCATATTCATGGTCGTTTATGATTTGCAGGGCTTCCTGATAAGTATTGACTCGAACAATGCAAAGCACTGGACCGAATATTTCTTCTTGATACACAGTCATATCGGTGGTCACATGGTCGAACAAGGTACCACCAACAAAGAAGCCATCGCTGGACTTAGCCAGTTCTAGATCTCGACCATCAACAAGTAAAGCCGCGCCCTCTTCCTGACCCTTTTGAATGTATCCGCAAACTTTTAGCTTATGCTCTTTGGTGATCAAAGGTCCCATATCGTTTTCAATCGCTTGCCCGTAGCCGGGGCCTACTTTTAACGTGGCTAACTTATCTTGAAGGTGACGAGCCAATGCATCGCCCGTCTCATCACCCACAGCGACGGCAACCGAAATCGCCATGCAGCGCTCTCCAGCTGCACCATAAGCTGCACCCATCAGCGCATTCACTGCACCATCAATATCGGCATCCGGCATGACCACCATATGGTTTTTTGCACCACCTAGGGCTTGAACACGCTTACCGTATTTCGCGCCTTCAGAATAGATGTATTCCGCGATCGGCGTTGAACCAACAAAGCTGACAGCCTGAACTCTTGAGTCTTGGAGTAGCATATCTACCGCTTCTTTATCCCCTTGGACCACATTAAACACACCATCAGGTAATCCCGCTTGTTTCAGAAGATCAGCAATAAACAGAGGCGCGGATGGGTTTTTCTCTGATGGTTTTAAAATAAACGTGTTGCCCGTTGCGATGGCAATAGGAAACATCCACATTGGCACCATAACCGGGAAGTTAAATGGTGAAATGCCTGCCACCACGCCAAGCGGCATCATTTGCGAGTGTGAATCGACTCCAGTTCCAACATTTAAACTGTGCTCACCTTTTTGCAAGTGCGGGATACCGCAGGCAAACTCGACCACTTCTAGCCCTCGAGTTATCTCACCAAGGGCATCACTAAAAACTTTGCCATGCTCACGACTGATTATCGTCGCCAGTTCATCACGGTTTTGCTCTAACAGAGTTTTGAAATTGAACATGACTCTGGCGCGATTGAGCGGCGTGGTTTTAGCCCAAGAATCTAACGCTTCCTGCGCGGCAGTAATTGCCTGCTCTACTTCCTGTTTTAAGCACAGTCCAACTTGGTTCTGCACTTCACCTGTAGCAGGATCATAGACAGGCAAATGTCTTTCCGACTGACTTTCAACATATTGATTATTAATAAAACTACTGATCATGTTTTCATCCTTGTTTTGTATTCTGAGGCTTAATTTAGGAAATTCAGGCGCTACCAAGCGGCTTTATACAGCTCGATCACTTCTTCTTTGTTCGGAATTCGAGGATTGTTGTTAGGCGATCCAGAAGCCAGAGCTTGCTCAGACATGATGTCGAGATTTGACCAAAACGCCTGTTTATCAATGCCAAAATCGCTCATGGAAGGCACGCTTAAATCCTGATTGATCTGCTTAAGTTCCAGCAGTAGCGCAGCGACTGCGTCGTCGTCATTGTTGCTCGCATCAACCACTCCCATTGCCCTTGCACACTCGGCATAACGAGTTTTAGCCGCAGGAATCGAATATTCCGTTACCGTCGGCAATAACATGGCGTTGCTCATACCGTGAGGCACATGAAAGTGCGCGCCAATTGGGCGGCTCATGCCATGTACCAAGGCAACAGATGCGTTAGAAAACGCAATGCCTGCGAGCGTCGCGCCGAGCATCATTTGCTCCTTGGCATCTTTATTGTCGGGATTATTGACGGCTTCACGCAGATTTGGCGCGATAAGTTTCATCGCCAATAGCGCTTGCTGATCAGTAAACAGACCCGACTTTCCGCTGACATAGGCTTCAATGGCGTGAGTTAACGCATCAATCCCGGTATCCGCTGTGATACGCTCCGGAGCCGTCATTGTTAAAGTAAAGTCAATGATGGCGGCCGATGGAATAAGACCTGGTCCCATACAAAGCAGCTTTTCGTCATTGGTTTCGTCGGTAATAATGGTCACTTTGGTGACCTCCGAGCCCGTTCCCGCCGTCGTTGGAATCGCAATCAACGGCATAATTGGCGAAGTCACGATATTAGGTACACTGTAATCTCGAATTCGACCTTGGTGCTCCGCAAGCAAAGCAATCGCTTTAGCACTATCAATCACACTGCCACCGCCTAGCGCGATGACGCCATCATAATGCCCATCAATCACCTTATTTACCGCTGGAAGTATCGACGCCTCTGTTGGTTCTGGAACGGTATCCGTGAAAACATCCGCCTCAACACCAGCTTGATTCACGACAGACTTTAGCTGGTCGACCTGACCTAAGGTTTTCATCACTGGGTCAGATACAATCATGACTCGGCGACAACCCAGTTGGATAGCTATCTCTCCCGCTCGCGCTGTCGCGCCTTCACCTACCTCTAAAACTTTGGCAAAACAATAGATTGACTCATAATTCACCTCATAATTCATATCGATACATTTCGTATCATTATTTAAATTAATTTATTCAGGACGTAACAAGTCCCCACAGCTTTGCTGTGGTAAAGCTTTATTAGTCGCTATTTAGCTAAACTTGCCGCTTGAGCTCACCAAAGTTCAATCAACCCAATGAACCTAATGCATCTCTCAGCAGACAATATTTACTATATCGAGTCGTAAAGAACTCCGAGCGCTCAGTATTAGGCACATAACGCTTATCAGGCTGCGGCTGAAGGCTTAGTTGCTCAGTCTGACCTTCAGTAACAGCACTCATCGCCAGTTGCGCCACGCCTTTTGCCCCGACCTCGTTGCAATTTGTCGACGTCACCGTGACGCCCAAAATGTCTGCAAACAACTGACACCAATATTCACTTCGAGAAGCGCCACCGCTAATGGCAATTCGATCCACGTCATACCCTGCCGAACGTAATCTTTGGATATGCTCAAGATGAGCAAATACAATACCCTCATAAAAGGCGTAGACCACGTGAATGTCCTGATGCCACCCCTTCAAACCAAACAAATTGGCAGATTGGCTATCTTGGCCGGTCGAGCCGTAGAGATACGGATGGAACATGGGTAACGTTGGCATTAATTCGACATCTTCCAATTGGCGATTAAATTGTTCGAAAATATTGTTGCCATTACTCGCTTCACGCTCTCTTCGCTCAGAGAAGAATCGATCCACCAGCCACTCTAGATTGGATGCTGAGCAGGTGCTGGACTCTATGGCTAAGTATCGATTCTCAGCAAATTTGCACGCCATAAATACCTCTTCAGGCGGCAGCTCATCAGTCACTACCTGATTGATATTCCACGTGCCAGCGACGACCGAGGTATCAGCTAACACACTGGCTTGTGAACCATAGGCGCATGCCACTACATCGAACAGACCCGCAATGACAGGTGTCCCCGCTTTAAGCTGTGTTATACGTGCAGCGTCTTCAGTGACTGTTCCTATCACTTGGTTACTTTCATGAATCGGCGGCAACTTGGTGCTAATGTCTGCCAACTGGTAGTGATTTAGAAGCTCAAGAGACACTGAGTCGGTTTCAAAATCGAATAGACCGATGCTGTGATATCTCCCCATTCTGTCGCGCACTGCCCTGTAAGGCAGTAATTCACATAGTCTTTGCAAAACAGCACCTGACCGATTTTTTGAAACGTTTCTGGCTGGTGCTTCTGAAGCCACGCAAGTAACACTGCTGTTTGAGATGGCCAAACGCCCTGCCGATTACGCTTTTTGAGGTCTGTGAATCCCTTAGATGCCTGTAGCAAGGTGACTTCGCTGGCAGCACGATTATCCAGAGACTTAATACCAAGTAATGGCTTTAGTTCAGTATCAAGCAGATAGAGCCCATTCCCATGACCGCTGGTTCCTAGCGCGATAATTTGACTGCTGTCTACACCGGTTTGCTCAATCAACTTAGCGATCACCTCTGCGCATAGCGACCAGCATTGGTTTAAGTCCGCTTCAGTGTGATCAGGTTGAGGGATATGAGTCGGATAATTATTGGCTACAGCGCCTATCTCGCAGCCATGCTCATCGAACAATGCCGCTTTGATCGCCGTGTTACCACAATCAATTCCTATCGCATATGACTTCATATCCCCTCCTTGCTTTAGTTCTGTATCTGCTATTTATCGCCAATGTAGATGTTCATTGCTTCTGAGGTAGACGCACCATTGTGAATCATAGCCATCAAAGCATCGACAACGCGGCTTGGATTTGGGTGTTGATAAATGTTGCGTCCATACACCATGCCAAGCGCACCCTGATCGAGCAGTGCGCGCGCTTTGCTAAACACAGATTCAATGTCTTCACGTCCACCGCCGCGAACCAATACCGGGCACCTTGCCGCCTCAACCACTTTATGGAAGTCTTCCGCTTGGCTGGTTGGATCGGCCTTAATGATGTCAGCGCCTAGCTCACGTGCCATACGCACCAAGGTGACAATCTTTTCGCAGTCGCCATCGACCATATAAGCCTGTCCTTGGCTGTTAGGCTGCATCACCAACGGTTCGATCATCAGTGGCATACCGTATTTCTCACACTC
Source organism: Vibrio maritimus (assembly GCA_000755425.1). Taxonomy (GTDB): domain Bacteria; phylum Pseudomonadota; class Gammaproteobacteria; order Enterobacterales; family Vibrionaceae; genus Vibrio; species Vibrio maritimus_A. The sequence continues at coordinate 212,829 of BBMT01000004.1, read as the reverse complement.
AGCTTTGACCTTACTGATGTTGGCAACACATTGCTTAAACAAGTCAGGTTCATCAGGCAACATGAATAGGTTCACCACAACGCATGCCGCATCCATTTGAAGGGCTTGAATAAGAGGCTGCTCCGCATTTTGTAGTAGTGCCCACATGTGGCGGTGACGCTCTGCATTATATGGGTTACCCAAATCGATTCGCATGACCAGTGCAGGTTTGTCTTTGCCATCAACAGTTTGCAGTAAGTCAGCTTGACCCGCATTCATCTGAATCGCATCTGGCTTAGCATCCACAAGTTGCTTTACCACTGAAGACATGTTTTCTAGCCCATCTAGAAATGAAGCTCGTTACACACACCGTGGTCGATAGCCACATCCAAACAACGCCCTTGCTTAAATAGGCGATTCATCCTGACTTTACTGGTTAAATACATACTCTTCTCCATCTAATAGTTGTTCATTTTCCGTAACGGTAGGTTGTAAAGTGGGTTTTGAAACTTTTGGTAAGGCGTCTAATTCAACGCCATGGAAATCCAGCAAAACTTGCTTCGATTGAGCTCTATCTTTCTCGCGTTCGCTTTGACTCCAAGCAAAGTGGTCAGCGACCAAATTGGATATCTCCTCGAAGCTTTCCTCAGTTAACTTGCCTTCAATCGCTATCGAGGTACGGCGAAGCAGCACATCCAACGTTGTCGATACATACTCACGTTCCAGAATGAACTTGAGCTCGCCTTGGGTGTAGTCATCGAGTGACAACAACGCTTTATCTTGTGTTCCTTGAAGTGCGCCAAGCAGTGATTCACAGGCCGTGCCGTAGCGCTGAAACCAAGTTTCCATTTGGCGTTGTGAAAATTGCGGATGACGCTCACTTAATGAGGCTAAGTAAGTCGCTTTTGACGAATCTGTGACGGGGTAACTCTTGCCGCCTCCTATTGCTCTTTGTTTGGTATCGCAAACTCGCGTTTTGCCTAACGAGGCTAAGAGTTCATCTGCCACTTCCTCACCAAAGGCACGGAACGTTGTCCACTTGCCTCCGATAAGCGAATAGATATGAGTGTCGCCAATCTTGTCTTGTTTCAATGAATGACTACGGGGAATTTGCCCTGTGGTCGAGGTATTGACTGACGGAAGTGGTCTCACGCCACAGAACTGATAGACGATCTGCTCACGACTGATTACCAGCTTTGGCAGCACGCCTCTCAGTGATTCGATAATGTAATCAATTTCTTCGTCAGTACAACGCACCGATTCAGGGTCACTCACAGGGATATCCGTCGAGCCGATCAGTACTTTTCCGAAATACGGGAACAAGATACAAACTCGTCCTTCGCTGTTTTCATAAAACAGCATATTGCCATCCAGTTCAGCCAACAGCTCGGCGTTATCGACGATAATATGCGACCCTTTCGTCCCCTGCATATACTGGCTAGGTGCAGTCAGTAATCCATTAGTCGTGTCGACCCAAGCACCTGTGGCGTTGACCACATGGTGCGTTTTAACTTGAATAGCCTCCACAGCGTCGTGATTAGAAATCGTCAGTTGCCCCCGCTCTAACCCAGAGACCATGGTGTAATTTAGGGCAACGCCACCCGCTTCTACCCCTTCTTGAATCAATTCCAAAGCGAGGCGCTCGGGTGAGCTAATCCAAGCATCAAAGTATGTGGCACTGCTCTTTACATCACTCCCCATCATCGGCCAGCGTTTTTGGGTTGAGCGACCTGAGTGCATCTGGTGATTTGGCATCAATTGATCACGCTTGGTGAACCAATCGTAAAGACTCAGCCCAATTTTGATGACCACAGAGCCGCGCTGTGAAGGCTTGTCTTTCAATCCTAAGAACTTAAACAGGCCATCAAACATACCCGACCAAGTAGAGAAAATAGGAATGGTGGTTTCTAAAGGAGCAACAAAATGAGGCGCGTTATCAAGTAGCGATTTCGCTCATAGAGTGCTTCTTTCACCAATTGAAACTCACCATTTTCTAGATAGCGAAGACCGCCATGTATCATGCGAGATGGTGCAGCACTGGCCCTAGAACAAAAGTCATCTTTCTCAACTAACAAGACCTTCAAACCTTGCAGTGCTAGCTCTCGAAAAACGCTAATACCATTGATGCCTCCGCCAATGACTACGGCGTCAAACTCGCTACTCTCTTTTACTCGCCTAAAGGCGGTTGAGTTATTGTTCATTGTTGCTCCCTGCCACTGTTTCCGCTTTCCTTACGATACGTCGTTACGCCAATTCCAACTCGCCAAAAAACTCATGGGATTTTGCATCAATGAACTTCACCTCTTCCTGAGTTAGCACCACAGTTCCTGCTGCGGCGTTCTCAATTGCTTGCGCGGAATTTCGTGCGCCACACAGGGCATACGTGATGCCTGGCTGCTGCAGTGTCGCAGCAATCACAAGCTGAGCAACACTCACGTTTTTCTGGCGCGCAATCGGCTCAATGGACTGACAGAACTTTTGTACCCAGCGGCGGTTTTCGATAGTAAACATAGGATCCGTGATGCGCTGATCATCGCCAGTGAAAACACGTTCAGGGTGATTTTTCCACTCAGCAGCCCCATGGCAAGTGATGAGTAACTAAGACACGCAACATTAGTTTTGATGGTTGAAGGCAACAAAGTTTGCTCTAACTGACGCTCGATAAGGTTATATTTCTCCTGCACCGCATCCACAACGCCTGTTTGTTGATACTGTTCCAACTCCGCTTGATTGGCGTTGCTGATCCCGATGGCGCGGATCTTACCGGCTTTCTTTAGCGCCAATAATGCTTCCATAGTTTCAGCAATCGGCGTGGTTGGGTCTTGCCAGTGGGTAATGTAGAGATCGAGATAATCCGTTTGCAGACGTTTTAGGCTTTGCTCCACCTCATGTTGGATAGCATCTGCGCCAAGGTAACGATGCACGGGCTTACCATTCTCATCAAAAAAGTGATTACCTTTGTCGGTATGCCAAACCAAACCACATTTGGTTGCCAGTACCACCTTGTCGCGGCGTCCTTTGATCGCCTTACCGACGATTTCTTCAGACACACCAAGTCCATACGCCGGTGCGGTATCGATTAAAGACACGCCGTGATCTAACGAAGCATGAATAGCATCGATTGAGGCTTTCTCATCTGTTCCGCCCCACATCCAACCGCCCATTGCCCATGTACCAAGGCCAATGACTGATGCTTCTATTCCTGAATTTCCGATTTCTCTCGTTTGCATGTTGATTCCCTATTCTGCTTGTTCCAATACACTAGCGACGGTGTCTTCGTCAGAGACCAATCCGTTAATCAATCCACCTTTCAGTGCTGCTAGCATGGCTGACACTTTGGTGCGAGTTGCTGCGACACCGAAACTGTGTTCGATGCTATTAAGTTCTTGTAGATTAAGCCCAATGAGTTTTTGGTTGATGTGCTCCGCGCATTTATCGCCCTTTGCGTCATAAAGGTTGGCCAATATCTCGCCTTTACATTGAGCGCTGATCAGGTTTCTGTTTCATGACCACTCAGTGAGCGCAGGTCATAGTAGCTATCGCTTTCACTGGCGACAGAGCCGATACCCACCAAGGCAATATCTGCATTGCGCGCCAAATCGAGGACATCTTTAACGCTGCGCATCTCCATTAAAATGTTGCGTTGTTCGTCGGTATCCACAAAAAGCGGCGCGTGCAGTTGGGTACTTGTACCGCCGAGCTTTTCTGCCAGTTTGCTGGCTAGGTAGTTCACATCGGTAAAGTGATGACCTTGAATGCCACCTGTTGCTGGAACCACTCGCACATTTGGAAACTGCATCGGCTTTAACTGCTCAACAATCTGCGCCATGGTTTTACCGGCACTAATGCAAATAATGCTGTCTGGCTTGATGGTTTCTATGAGTTGTTCACCTGCAGCTTGCGCCACTTGACGGGTAACAACTTCGTCATCCTGACTGAGACTTGGCTGAATCACCGCCGTTTTCAAACCAAACGTTTCCAACAAGCGTTGCTCTAAAGTGTGCGTTCTTTCTTGTGGAAGCTTTAAGGTAATCTCGACCAGACCATCATCATGCGCTTGCTTAATGACACGATTCACTTTTGCCGTAGACAACCCAAGCTGCTTAGCAATATCCGACTGGCTGCGATTTTCCATGTATCGCAACGTTAAGATCTTTGCTGTCTGTCTCAATATGTCGTCACGTTCGTTCATCGTCATATCTCTACCTTTATTACTGCTTTCTGCCTTTATATAGCTTCACATTTCGTTAACACTTAATGGCTTTTTATCTTGCCAATCTTAGTTAAGTCGCCGTGAAATTTATTTCATCTGAGTAAAAAGTAATCATAGAAAGAGACTTTTACAAGTCAAAATGATACCAATCGTATCGTTTTGACCATTTAAGTGCGTCAGATCACAAATAAACACCAAAGTGATACGTATTGTATCGATATAGCATTGACCGGCTACATTTTGTTCACTACCTTTTAACACGTGAAATATATTTCACCTGTCTGAAAGATAATTCACATCATCGAGAACAACGTGTTGTGCTGCTTTTGGCTTACTTAGAACGAGGCTGTTTTATAGAGGCGAAGCAGATGTTGCTCCAAAGACGACGAGTGAATAGCAAATACAAATGGAGAAAATTATGAAGTCAGTGACTTTGAAAAAGATATTTAATAAAGGACTTATCGCTACGAGTATTATTGTCGCTTCAAGCCTAGCTGCCACAACACATGCAAACGAACGAATCGCGTTTTTCGTTTCTGATTTGTCCAATGTATTCCACCAATCTCAAGCGACGGAAGCAAAGCGCTACGCAAAGGAGAAGTACGGTGCTGAAGTGGTTATCTTCGATGGGAAAGCAGATTCAGCGGTAATGACGCAAAACGTTGACCAAGTAGCAGCTGGTGCATTTGACGGTGCCTCACTTCATATTTGGGATGGCGAAGCGGCGACACCGGGTGTTGAAGAAGCATTGGAAGAGAACATCGCTATGACGTCTTTCTTTAGCCCAATCACTGATACCGGCATTCCAACGGCTCGAAGTGATGAAGCGACCGTTTCTTTCGATATGGGCGCACAAATGGCAAAAGCATGGAAAGAAGCGAATCCTGACAAGCCAATCGTCATGGTTCAACTCGGTTGGCCAAACCATACCGAGGTAAGTTCTGGTCGAACTAACCCATTTGCAGAAGGTGTACTTTCGGTAGATCCAACAGCGAAAAACCTCGGCGCTCTTGATGCTAGCGGCGGTCAAGAAGCAGCGAAACAAATCATTGTTGACCTTCTTACTCAGCAACCAGAAGTTAACTTAATTTATTCCGAAGCCTCTAACTTAACCGTTGGCACAATGGCAGGTCTTAACCAGCTAGGTCGCGGCAAGTTCAAAGATGGCAAACCGGTGACAGAGATCGTCGCCAGTGTTGACTTTGACTCGGTCGAATTTGGTCAAATTTATGACCCTGAATCAAGCCTAAAAGTCTCTATGGGTCTTCCACCAATTGAAACAGCGCGTGGTCGTATCGACTTGGTTATGGACGTGATCAACAAAAAAGTCGCTCCGACAAAAGATCAAGCAGAAGAGTTCTTCTACAAGGCTTACACCATCTCTTACTGGTCAATGCCAAAACCTGATGCAGAGCAATGGCTAGACGCTCAGTTCAGCAACTAACCCAGGCTTAAGGTCGGCGGCTAGATCGCCGACCTTATATGTTACTCATTTATTCAAAATCTCAGTGTTAAGGAATAACTCGCTTCATCTGTCATGTCATCTGTGGCCTAGCAGTATCGAAGGTGCAACCACTGAAGGAGAGATCATCTTGAATAGTCACAATTCAACACCTGTATTATCAATTGAAGGGCTGATTAAAGACTACCCCGGTGTTCGGGCAGTTAACGATGTGAGCTTTGCAATTGAACGAAGTACCGTTCACTGCTTGATTGGCGAGAACGGCGCAGGAAAATCCACATTGGTAAAAATGATCACCGGTGCTATTCAGCCTACTCAAGGCATAATGAAAGTGAACGGTAAGGATTACCGACCTACTGGCACTCAGTCAGCACGTGAATCGGGCATCGCCACTTTATTCCAAGAGCTACACGTCGTTGATGAATTGACTGTACTTGAAAACTTAACGCTGGGTATGGAACAAAGCCGATTTGGCTTTTTAATTAAATCCGGGTTAGAAGAGCGCGTCATCGAGACCTTGGCGACCATCGAGCCCTCTATCGACATATGCTCGTGTCTCTACCTTAGGTGTCGCTCAAAAACAGATTATTGAGATTGCCCGTGCCGCATCATCTGGCGCGAACGTCATCATTATGGATGAACCAACAGCTGCGTTGTCGGAAAGAGAAGTCGAAAGACTGTTTACCGTTATTCGTAGGCTACAAGAACAAAGCGTGACGGTTATTTATATCTCTCACAAACTGGATGAGATTTTGACCCTAGGCGACCGCGTCACCGTCATGCGCGATGGCAAACACATCGCAACCAAACCCATGTCTGAAGTCGATGGCCGCGCAGAGCTTATCGATATGATGATTGGTCGCAGCATCATGCACGATTATTCCCCGCGCGACGCCATTACCGATGAAGTGTTCCTAGCGGCGCAGCGCCTTAATAACCATCGCCTCAAAGATGTCTCGTTTGATATCAAAAAAGGCGAGATCGTTGGGTTTTATGGTTTGGTTGGCGCGGGAAAAACCGAGATTGCACGTGCGATATTCGGCGCCGACAAAGTCTCTGGCACAATTCGCCTTAATGGCAAAGATGTGGGTAATTCGCCACGTGAAGCCATTGCAGCAGGTATTGCCCTCGTTCCAGAGGAGCGTCGTACTCAGGCTTATTTACCAACTTAACCATTCGAGAAAATATCCCGTCATGAATCTGCCAAGAATGTCTGACTTTGGGTATTCAGAGAAAATGATGAGCTGAATGCGGCGATCGATTACGTCGATAAGCTCTCTATTGCCACCAGCTCAATAGAAAAGCACACAGAGAAACTCTCCGGTGGTAATCAGCAAAAAGTGGTTATCGCTAAATGTCTGTTCTCACAGGCGAAACTTCTGCTGCTTGATGAACCTACTCGCGGCGTCGATGTGGGCGCAAAAAAAGAGATCTATGACTTAGTGAAAAGCCTCGCCAACGAAGGCAACTCAGTGGCCGTGTTTTCAACAGAACTCGAAGAAATCTTGGGCGTTTGTGATCGAATCTTCTTACTTTATGACGGCTCACTGGTATCTGAAATCAAGAATGGAGAGAACGTCGACACCAACTACATATTGAATGCCGCTACGGGTGGCCTTGAGGAGGCAGTATAATGAACACGTCAGTAAAGCCTAATCACTCGCCAGTCGAGTATCGACGGGTGAGCGACCAAATGTACATCACCTTGTTAGTGGCATTTGTCGCTATCGGGCTATTTCTTGTTGCGTCAGCATTCGTCCCGAACTTTTTCCAAGTTCAAAACATGCTTAACCTGATCACCAATAATTGGGCGGTGATTTCTCTTGGTGTGGGCGTCTCTTTCTTGTTGATTTCAGGCAACTTTGACCTATCCGTTGGCGGTATTGTTGCGCTTTCAGGTGTGCTGTCTGTTTGGTTTGCTCAAGCTGTAGGTGGCGGTTCTGCTCTGTCTACAGGTTTAGGCTTGCCTTATTGGTTAGCCGTGGTCGGCGCTTTAATGGGTGCACTGGCTATCGGTGGTCTGAATGCTCTGTTCGTGGTGAAGTTTCGTATCCCATCAATTATCGTCACGCTAGGTACTATGATGGTGGCGAGAGGTATCGCTCAGGTGATTACTCAAGGTTCGCAACGCAACACCAATTTGCCCGAGGAGTTTGGCTTGCTCGGCAATTTGAAGGTGTTTGGCACCTCAATGCAATTCCCCGTGCTGTTTATGCTCATTCTATTTTTTGTCGCCATTTTTATTGAGCGTAAAACCGTGTTTGGCCGCATCACCTATTGGATTGGCGCCAACCCTGAAGCCGCAAAGCTGTCAGGTATCGATAATTCCAAACACATTACTTACTTGTATCTGTTTAGTGCGCTAGTGGCCGGCATTGTTGGCATCCTGCTCTCCTCTGAGTTTAAGTCAGGCTTTTCTAATCGTGGTTTGCTGATGGAGTTTGATGCACTGGTTATCGCACTACTTGGCGGTATTGCTATTGCTGGCGGTTTCGGTTCTGTCATTGGCATGTTCTTTGGTGCCATTATCTTGGCGGTGGTAACCTCGGCAGCAACTGGGTTAACCCTCTCACCTGATTGGCAATTCATTCTCAAAGCGGTCGCCGTTTTCTTAGCGATTACTGCTCAAACTTGGGCACTGTCCCTTAGAAACAAATAAGGAGGGGAAACGTTATGTCCGATTCAACCAAATCACTCAATTCATCATCTGCCCCGTCGCCAGCATCAGCATCACCTGCACTGGGCGGACAAGTGGCCGAGTTTTTCCGTAACTACTACATCTACTTTGTTTTGGCAGCGATTGTAGTTTTTCTAAGTAGTGTCAACTTAGATCAATACGCACTGTTTGAGCGCGGAAACTTTCTTTATAAGAAAAACGTCATCAACATTTTGCGTGTTTCCGCCCCACTATTGGTGCTAGCCGGCGCATTTACCTTGCTAATGGTTTCTGGCTACATCGACTTATCCGTCGGTAGCACCATGGGACTCACGGCGGTCATATACGCCCTTCTCGCCATCAATGGTGTTCCAATGTGGGCTGCTTTCTCTATTACCGTATTTTGTGGTGTATTGCTGGGCGCATTCAACGGCTTGTTAGTGGTGAAGTTTAATATCACGCCCGTTATTGCCACGCTGATTACCTTGAGTCTGTATAAAGGTATCGCACTGCTTCTCGTCGAAGATGGCGTGTCAGCCATCAAATCCATGGGCGATCTAAAAATGCCAGCATGGTTTAACGACTACGGTCGCGATGCTGTTTTACTTGGTTTGCCAATGGCATTTTGGGTAGCGGTGGGGGTTACGGCTCTGCTCATCATCCTGCAAAACCGTTCTTTACTAGGTAAATACGCCGCAGCGACGGGTGGTAACCCAACGGCGGCTAAATTATCAGGTATTAAGACTGGGCTAGTCGTCTTCACGCTCTACGCTATTGTCGGTGCAACAGCTGCGCTTGCGGGCATTGCTCGTTCAAGCTTTATGTCGCTGGGTGACCCGCTGTCGGGTGATGGTATGGAGTTGACCGCGATTCTTGTGGTGTTGATTGGTGGTACGGCGTTTAGCGGCGGTGAAGGTAAAGTACTACGTTCATTTGTTGGTGCGCTGATTATCATGACGCTGACTGTTGGGATGCTTACTCTCGTACCTGCTTATTACCAAACTTTGGTGATTGGTGGTGCGCTGTTGGCAGCAGCGGCTTCGAATCACTTAGTGAGTCGAAAGCGTAACGAAGGCTAAAATTCATAGCAACCTCAAGAGCCAACACGTGCGCCTGGCCCTGTTGGCTCTTACTATTTGGAAAGCCTTTCCCCTACTTCTACTTCCATTCTTTTACTTCAAATCTCTACTACGCTATGTTTCGAATGAAATTGCTTAGGGTTTATACAAAAAACATCTAAAGATTTAGAATGACCATTTGATATTGGCAAACAACAGCGTTGAGGGGCTTTCTCCAAATAAGCTTCCAGAATTCCCATCAAAACGCTGTAAAACAGTAAGTAATTGCCAATCGTCAGATAGCGAGTAGCTATTCGATAACCCAACGAAAAAAGAACCGTCTTGATAGTAGCTACCCGATACGGTAAATCGCGATAATGGAGTAATGTCGAAACCTAAGTCAGCGTAACCTGTGAACTTAGTGAAACTCAAGGTTCTCGATGTGAGCGGCAGTGTTAAATATACTGCTGCATCAATCGCCTGTTGTGGCTCACTGATATAAAGTACCGATGCTCGTCCTATCCAGTTACGTCTGCCGCCAAAGCTATAGTCAGTTTCAATACTTGATACGATGGTCTTTGCATAAGATTGGCCTTGATACTCGGACTTCCATGGGTCAAACCATGTCAGCTCCCCCCTAAACCCAGCGCCATTAATATCACCGGCAAAGCCACCACCGACCACATTGTCTAAACCTGAGCGTCCAGCTAACACCTGCATGTCCCAACCATTGTGATTAAACAGATAGCGAGCAGAATATCGCTGTAAATTGCTGTCTTTGTTGGGACTGTAGACAAAATCTATACTACTCGCGAATCCGAGTTTGCGGCTGAGCGATATCGCATCAGTGCCTGGTCGCTCTTCATAATCAAAGTCGTATATCGAGTAAGAGTTATACAGATCGTTAGGATTCCAAATGGTGTTCATCGCCCAATTGACTCGATAACGACCTATTCTTGAGTTCCAGTCATCCCCTTTCCAATCAAAATACAAACGGTCAAACTGGCTATTGATGATCATGTTGTCGTTATCGACGAAGTTTCTTGATAGGTCAAAATATCCATTGTCCGCCGCGATGATCTCCGAATAGAAAGGCGCACTCAAGCTGTCGCCAGCCAGTACTCGGTTGCGCATACCTGCGTTAAAACGAAATGAGGAAGAAAAGCGATACTCGTAGTTAAATCTCTGATGTATCAGATGATCTAAAGTATTGTCCCCGTGATCTGGGATGCCTCCTGTTGCCATGTATTTCACATAACCGGTTAGATCCCAGTTCTTCTCTGGTTGCAGGCCTGGTATCTCTGCTTTCACTTCTACCATATAGAAAGCAGCACCAACGATAAAAGTGGTAGTGACGAACTTTTTCCACATAATTAGTGTTCAAGCTCCGTGGTAAGCTCTGTTTGCAGTTTGTCGGACGCCAACTTACCATCTTCGAACACAATTACGCGCTTTGCCCGTTTGATTACTCGAGGGTCGTGAGTGGAAAATATAAAGGTCGTTCCTTCTACTTCGTTCAAGTGTTGCATGATATCTAGCAGTTCTGCGGTACTTTTTGCATCTAAGTTTGCGGTCGGCTCGTCTGCCATTACAAATCGCGGTCTTGGTGCTAAAGCGCGTGCGACGGCGACACGCTGCTGCTGCCCTCCAGACATCTTTGGTGGGCGTTTATCTTTCTGATTTTCAAGCCCCACTTGAGTCAATAACTCACTGGCACGCTGCTGACACTGCTTCTCCGTTACGCCTTGTAGTTGCATCACAAACTCGACGTTTTCTTGAGCGGTCAGGACAGGCAACAAACTATAGTCCTGAAAAATAAACCCAATGTTGTCACGGCGAAATGCAATAAGCTCTTTCTCAGATAACTGACAAATGTTGCTGCCTTCAATCCAAACTTCTCCCGAGGTAGGGGTGTCAATGCCTCCTAACATGTTGAGGATGGTCGTTTTTCCGGATCCCGATGGCCCCATGATGGCGACAAACTCTCCCTGTTCAATAGTTAAAGACAAGTCTTGAACCGCATGCACCGGAAATTCACTTTTTGGGTTATAGATTTTATTAAGCTGCTTAATCTCTATGGTCATTTCAATTCACTAATCTTTAGGTTATTTTTTATCAGACATGGCTTCTACAGGCTTCTGTTTAAGGATTTGTCGTGCTGGATAAAGCGCAGCCACGATAGAGGCGATAAATACTGTGACAAACACCATCAAATATTGAGCACTTGAGACCGTAGGGAACAGTAATGTGTCGACACCATAAGCCCCTAGCCCCTGTGCCATCGAACCAAGCGATAATCCGGTCTGGCCTAAAATAGCCATAAGAACTTTGCTAAATACAATGCCTAAAATAGCGCCTAAACTGCCGAGCAACACGGTTTCCAACATCACCAGTGTAAAAATCTTATGCTTTTGCATCCCCACGGCCATCAAAACACCAAATTCTTGAGTACGTTCAAAAACCGACATCAACATGATATTGACGATACCAAAGGCCATGGCCACAACAAACACGGTCAGCATTACTTGATTGCTTACTTGCATCGTATTAATCATGGTTGCCAGCAGCGGCTGCAATTGATACCAACCTTGGACCTTGTTGCCGGCGGGAATGAGCGATTGTAACTCTGAGACAACATGTCGCACTTGCTCTTCACTGTCAGCGTTAGCCTTAGCGGTTACTTGAACGGCATACTCATGAACCCCATTAAGTTTTGCAAGAGATTGAATGTCGGACTTTCGGACTAAAACGTGAGCATCATCGTAGGCAGAGGATGGCGTTTTAAAGATACCGCGAACTCGGAAAGCCGCCCCCGTCACTTCTCCTTCAGGGTCGGTAAACGTAATCACCACTTTAGAGCCCACGCGAAGCTTTAGACGCTGTGCATTTTTGGCCGACACTAGTATCGGATTCCGACCTTTTTCATCAAGCCACTCCCCATCAACGAGACGCTCTGCAATTGGTGTGAAATCACGTTCTTTGGCTGAATCAATACCCAAGACCGTGACACCGCGAGTGCTGCGGGCTGATGCCATCATACCGTCGACAACAAACCTCGACACCCATTGCTTAACATTCGGGTTTGACTCTAGAGCAGCTTCAATTTTCTGATCCCCAATGACGACCTCTTTAATATCAGGGTTTTCATCAAAACTTTTATTGTGAACCTGTAAGTGACTGGTTTGCCAAGCAATGGCATTATGAACCATATTGTCGGTCATACCATTCATAAAGCCCATCATAGCGACCACACCCACCAGTCCAAACACCATGGCGCCCGCATGATCCCGGTACGGATTTTGTTGCGCCATAGATTACGCCACGCCAATTTGATGAGCATGTGAACCTCCTTTGAGCGCAGATACCAGGTTAAGACGATAGAGACGCCAACTTGGGTAAACTAGACACAATAATAAGATGAACGTGACAGCAACGGCTTGGGTCATAAATAACGAAGGATCGAGGTGAACCGGAAGAATCGGCTCAAAGCCGGCTTCAAGCATCATTTGAGCGGCATCACCTGTTATCTCGATAGGATTTAAAAAGAAATAGCCAAGAACGGGCATGCTCAAAAGCGTACCGATAACAATACCTAGAAGACAAATGAACGCCGACTCAATGAATAACAACCCCAGCAGTTGACTTCGTACCATGCCCGTTGCAAGCATGACGCCAAACTCTCGCTGTCTTTCTAGTGTCATCATCATGACAGTCGCAAACAAACCAAAACCCACAATGCCATATAAGATGTAAATTAAAAAAATCCCACCAGCGCGGTCCATTGCAATCTGTTGTGCCATTTCAGGAGATAGATCCTGCCAGTCTTTAACTCGCAATTGATCCTGATAATGAGATTTGAGCTTTGTTTCGACAGCTGCTACGTGCTCAAGAGAGTCGGTGTGCAATACCCAAGAAGTGACTTGATTCCCAGTACTGTATAGCTCTTGAGCAAGCTTAATCGGCATATAACCATTTGGTTATCCAGTGCTTTTACTGGGAAGTGAAGCAATCCCTTTACAGTGTAGAGCCCTGCAGCGGTTTGCCCTCTATATCCCTGTCCGTAGAGTATTATTTCATCACCTACGTTCAGTTTTAAATACGAGGCTAATCCTTCTCCCAACAAGACAGCGTGGCTGTCAGAATCTATAAAGTACCCTGAGCTGACTTTGCTACTGATATGTGAATATCGATCTTCTGCTTCTGGATCCACCCCCAAAACCAACACACCTTTAGAACGGTCATCGGCCGCAGCCAATGCTACCGATTCAAGCCTCGGAAGAATATGGCTAACACCGTTCATATTCTTTAGATAAGGAAACTGTTCGAGGTCACCCGATACCACATCATCGATACTGCTACTTTCCCCATACTCTGGGTGCTGTAACTGAATAAGGCCGGTATAAAAACGTGCCGCGTTATCTATATTGGCGTTGTAGCTTCCCTCTTGAAAGCTACGAGTTAACAGAGACAGAAACAAGGCTAATGCCAACGCCGATGCCGTCAGCAAGGTTCGGCGTTTTTGTCGCCATAGATTGCGCCAAGCCAGTTTTAATAACATGATAAACGCTTACTCCTTGTTTTTACTTGTTATTTAGTCGCGTAGCGCTTTCATTTGGCTTTGAGAGAAGAAGCTGTCTTCAATAGGAAAATTAAACTGTGCCTGATGAGTGATCATTTCTGTCTTCTGCCAGGTTTATCAGCAGGAATCATCTCCATTCGTGTTGCGACTTTACGTCCACCCAGTTCCTTGATATCAAAGGTTTGCATGGTGTTTACCTTTTCATCAAACTCATCATAGAACTCTGCTTTACGTTGTAAAAAAGTCTCTTTTGATATCCACAGTTTTACCTTACTCCAAACTACTGGTGCATCTGGCTTAGCGTAAGCGTCAATGACCCAAGTTTGTTCGCCATCAAAATTCTCTTCTTTCACTAGTTCATGTGTGTAATCAACCACAATAGAAGACTGGTTTATAAGATCATCATTGGTAAAGTCCGATCCCATCCATGACTGTCCCAACATAGATGGCGCAATCTTTACGACTCTTTCAATATTCGGTAACCAGTTCCACATTTCCCGTTGACGCTTTAGCGAGGCAGAGCCTTTATCTTTTGCAGGCGCTGTAACCAAAACAAGGGAAAGATCTTGCCCTTTGGTCCAACTCTTCATACTCATGGTTCTGGTCCAATCAGCCTGATAATGCGCATGGTGAGTTCGGTATAGCTTGAATCCCCTCGCATTGATTGGTCAGATTTGGTGACGATCTCTGATGGACTTAAGGCTAAACTTGGTAAAGAGAACAGCAACAGTAAGGCAGCAATTGCACGCAATATGAATCTCATTGGGAATACCTGTTCTTATTGGTTTAGAAAACTATATCAATTTTTTAAAACCATAATTGTGATGCATGACATTTCCAGAACTGTCGAAGTTAAGATTCTTCTCGCAGGAGGCATGGGTTCACGGTTAAGCCTCTAACCGATGACCGCGCTAAACCAACTGTTTGCACTCTGGATTGAGGACATACATGTAGTCGTTCCCGATGGTATTTTTGATAACTATGGCTTTGAGGCTAGCGTTCGACCACACCAAATAAACAAAGCCCACCATAAAGGTGGGCTTGCGAAGGATTTAAAGTTATCACTAACAAGCGTAACTAAAGGTCAAGCAGTAATCATCACCACCTTTGGCCACATATTCTTTATCTTCATTGCTCGCCGATGGGTGACGTTTTTCGTCCCCTTTTACAAGGCTAACCCAGTGGCGTAGTCCCATATCTTGGTCTGCACCAAATGTCGTGCACGTTTCAATTTGAATATCATCAATCTCCACCAGTTCAAGGCAACCTGTGCCTTTGCGGCGAGCGATGGTCATTTCTACATGCGTACCGCTTTCGTCACGGAACAAGATATTGTCCGGGTTGCACTCGTCACCAGTGTAAGCAACAAAGTGTTTGTTGTGGCGTAGACCGCTGTGCTGGCCATTTTTGAAGAAGGCTTGTACATGGCGATAGTTAATTTCGTAGCTCACTACGTCTTCGTGTGAACCGTTTTCTAGCGGGAACAGCGTATCAAGAAGCTGCTTGGCCATTTTCTGCTTTTGCGTAGGCTCGCCTGCGTCGACCATTTCAACGGCAAACACGGCTTGTGCGATAAAGTTTTGTGGGTTTTGTTGCTCTGTCTTATCGAATGTTTGCATGTTCATAGTCTATTCCTTCAGCTGCTTTGAGTACTGCATTAACCAAGCTCTGTTACTTCTTCATGACCGTTTGGTTACCGCTTGATTTTTAGAATAGCGCTTTTTTGCAAACAATTTCACAACAAAATTTTTACACTGTCAATTTTACAAAAATGCGTTTTTACACACTGCGGTTTTTCCCCAAGTCACATTCAATAAAAAGCCACACTCAACAAAAAAGCGCAAACCATAGGTTTGCGCTTTGCTTCTTAAGGTGAGCTCGTCAAGCTGGACATTGAGTTTGACGAGCTTCTTGTCCTACGCTGCTCCTTTATCAGATAAGCGCTCATCTACCCTTGAGTCATTGCTATCTGAAGGTTCACTCGTTGCGCTATCACTTAGGACTTCTGCAAGTGTCGACTTAGATAGGTGGCCTTGAAGGTCGCCATTATCATCAACTACTGGAAGTGGGTGGTCACTGTCGAGCGTCTCAGGAATCACCTCTTCAAGCAGTGCATCGCTTTGAACGGCAGGTACGTCATCTAACAAGTCTTCCGGTATCTCTTTGTGATAGTCGTTTTTGTTCACTTGCTCTAACGTTTCTTGAGTAATGACGCCTTGGTAACCGTCATCGTTAACAACGTATCCATAATCCTCAGAAGATTTGCGCATCTGACTGATCGCTTCACCCAGTGTTTCCGCTGTGATACGAAGAACAGGAGGCTGCATAACCGTCTCAACCGTCAGTGCTCGAGCTCGGTTCACATCTTTAACAAACGCTTCTACGTAATCGTCTGCTGGATTAAGCAAGATATCGACGGGTTTGTCTTGCTGGACAACGACACCGTCTCTCAAGATAGCGATACGATCTCCAATCCGAAGTGCTTCATCCAAATCATGGGTAATGAAAATGATGGTTTTGTGGAGCTTTTCTTGAAGCTCGATCAACTGGTCTTGCATTTCGCTACGAATGAGGGGGTCGAGAGCAGAGAAGGCTTCGTCCATCAGCAAGATCTCAGCGTCGGTACACAGCGCGCGAGCAAGACCTACACGTTGCTGTTGTCCGCCAGACAATTGGCTAGGATACTGCGCTTCATAGCCTTCTAGGCCAACTGTTTTGATCCAATCTCTGGCTTTTTTGAATCGCTCTGTTTTGCTCATCCCTTGAATTTGCAATCCATACGCAACGTTATCAATGACGGTTTTGTGCGGAAGTAAACCAAAGCGCTGAAATACCATAGACATCTTATGACGACGGAAATCACGTAACTCTTTGTCAGAGAGTTTCATAACATCCGAGCCATCAACAATAATCTCCCCTTCACTTGTCAATAAGACGATTGAAGTGTCGAATAAGAGTGGATTTTCCTGAGCCAGATAGACCCATAATCACAAAAATTTCTCCCGGATAGACATCTAGGTTGATGTTCTTAAGACCGAGGGTATGGCCAGTACGCGCTAGAAGATCATCTTTTGATTCGCCATCCTTTACAGCTTGGAGGTAAGACTTATCTTTAGGACCAAAAATCTTATATAAGTTCTTAATTTGAATCATTGGCTGAGGTTGAGTAGTAGACATTATTCTCTACCTCCTAAGTGAGCTTGGGTACGTTTTGCATAACTTTGTGAAACACGGTCAAAAATAATGGCAAGCGCCACGATAGCAAGGCCATTGAGTAAACCTAGCGTGAAATATTGGTTGGTTATGGACTTTAGAACGGGTTGTCCCAAGCCTTTTACACCGATCATCGAAGCAATAACGACCATCGCAAGAGCCATCATAATGGTTTGGTTGATACCAGCCATGATGTTAGGCATTGCCAACGGTACCTGAACTCCAAAAAGGCGCTGTGTAGGACTCGCACCATATGCAGTGGCCGCCTCTAGCACCTCTTTGTCGACGAGTCGTATCCCCAAATCAGTCAAACGTATCACTGGCGGGATGGCGTAGATCACAACGGCGATAACACCAGGGATTTTGCCGATACCAAGGAGCATGACCACTGGAATCAAATACACAAACGCCGGCATGGTTTGCATCACGTCAAGTATGGGGGTAATGATAGCTCGGGCTTTTTTGGACTGAGCCATGAGGATCCCGGTGGGTATCCCGAGGCTATTGCGAGCATGGTTGAGACTAAAATGATGCTCATAGTTCGCATCGTATTGTCCCACATACCGAAAAAGCCAATCACAAAAAAGGCGATACCGACAGAGGCGCTGAGTTTCCAAGAGCGACTTGCTACATAAGCAAGACCAACTAGAATTCCGATAATTAGCCACCAAGGGCTGGAAAGCAGTAACTTCTCGAACCAAATCAAGAAGCTCAATAATGGGTCGAATAGAGATTCGATCGTGTCGCCATATTCACGAGAAAAATCTCGATAGGCACCATCTAAGGTTTTTCTTATTTCTAATAGTTGTTTGCGGTCTAATTGAGGTATTTCACTCAACCACGTGGCATTAGACATCTGTTACTCCTTGATTACTTCTGCCAGAAACAGCAATGACTGCTGCCTTGTGTTCGCCTTTGAAAATAGCGAGCTTGTATCAAATAATAAGGGGCTATTCCTCTAGCCCCTTTTACTACCGTTTGGGTTTAAAGTTCATCTACTGCTTTTTGTACTTTGGCTGCAACGTCTGGTGTTAACCATGCAGACCAAGTTGATTTGTACTCTTTCATAAAGTGTTCAACAGCGTATTCGCCATCAGCTTGCTCGTCTTCCATCCAAGCCAAAAGACCGTTCATTTGCGCGTTGGTAAACTCACGCTTAGCAAAGTACGCCATCGCTTGTGGAGAACGCTTAGCAAAATCAGTAGTCACAACCGTTTCCACGATTGATGGTGGGTACATAGTTGCTTTCGGCTCTAGACACGTTTCTTGAGTGATACACTCTTTAAACATCGTCTCGTCAACACCACTACCAAAGTCGACTTTAACCATTTTATACTTACCAAGAACCGCTGTCGGTGCCCAGTAATAACCAAACCATGCTTCTTCGCGCTCATAAGCTTTTGCAATTGAACCCGATAGACCCGCACCTGACCCTGGTCGATTACCTCAAATCCTTTTTCTTCCATACCGAGTGCTGTGAATAGGTTGCCAGCAGAGATTTGGCAGTTCCAGCCAGCTGGACAAGAGTAAAACGCCGACTTGCTTGGATCTTCTGGGTGCTTGAACATCTTAGCGTTGGCGAGTACCCCTTCAATTGTTGCCATTGATGGGTCTTTGGCGACCATATACTCCGGCACCCAAAAACCTTCTTCACCGCCATCCGTTAGAGTGGTACCCGCGTATTGGATTTGACCGTCTTTGACGCCCATATCCAAGGCTTCGCGCATTGAGTTACTCCAAAACTCTGGTGCAATATCTGGCTGACCTTTTGAGATCATAGACGCACCCGTCGGTTGAGTGTCACCTGGGACGAGTTCAGCGTCACAATCGAAACCATGCTGAAGTATGAACTTGTCCACGTTCGCGATAAGAGTTGCAGAGTTCCAGTTCATGTCTGCGATAGTGACTTCACCACATTCTTCAGCAGAAGCGGTTTGAAGGGAACTTGCAGCAAGAAGAGACGAAAACAATAACGTCCTAGTTAAGTTTTTCATAGTGATTTCCATATGAGGTTTTCAATAAGTGTATGAACGGTAGGTTATTATTACAAACTTCACTTACGTTCTGCTTACAACACGGATTGTTCGCCCTAGCGACAACAATGCTTTCGTTGTGCGAGATGATCTGGGCGGCAAAACACTCGCAGCGTTCACGCGTTTAAGAGGAGGTTCTTCTGAACTGCAGGCAGGAAAGTGAAGAATGTCATCAGGGCAATCGACTTGTAAAACATCGTCGTTGTTCATTTGAATAAAGCTCATTTGAATTATGCTCAGATGAACCAGGTTCAGATGAATCTGTTCGTTTTGCATTTCGATTGGATTAAAAGGGTCATGAGCTGAAAAAGCTCCGCCCCTGGAAGGAATAGCAAGGTCAGGTTCGAGTGCACAAGCAATGCCTAAACTTTGCTTTGTGACGCTCCCCTTTTCAACGTCTATACCAGTGAGTGGAAACGCTCTCTTCGAGTTTTCCTCAACCACTTTGTACAGTCCCTTAACTTCCAGAATGGGATCCATGTCGAGTTACCCTTAAAGTCCTTTGTAATGTAACGTTTAGCACTCTAAGTAAAGCTAGCGTCAATTTCAAGGTATAGCATTCCGTTAACAACTCGAAAACATCAATAAATTAGTGATTTAGTTATACGATCCACCTCGCACAACAAGACTTAACTTACTGAAATAATTACAAAACCTTACATTCAGTGTGAGATTGGATATTAGCCCCGCAAATAATTTTAAGTTTTTGATAATAAAAACAACAATTGGCAAACCGCTGTCAATATGCTAGCTGCTTTATCAAGTACATAATTAATAGTTAGAACACTAACCTTTAAGTCACCCGTTTCACCGGAGGTTACAGACAGATGCACCCTACACTAAGCATATTTTCTTCATTTAAGTGCTTCTACTATGAGACTTAAAGGATGTACACAAGATAACCCTGTATTCTCTTCGATTTGCCAACGACAAGTCTCGCAATCAGAAACCGCCAGATCGGCCTGTGAGTGATCAATTTGCTCAAATAAACTGTGACCTATCTTCATCGATACATCGTAGTTTTCTCGCTTGTATCCATAAGTTCCGGCCAACCCACAGCACTCACTATCTAGCACTTGAACTTCCAAACCTGGGATCATTTTTAGAAGCTCAATAGTGAAGATATGGTCACCGCTACGCTCCAAGTGGCAAGGCGTGTGATAAACAATACGCTTATTCAGTGGCTTCATTTTTGGTAAGTTCCCCTCACGCCACTCACTGAACATAAAGCGACTAAATAGATGAACTTTATCAGCAACCTTCTGGTTATCGACATCGAGTACATGGGGATACTCTTCTTGTAAGGTAAACGCACAGGTCGACGACGTAGAGATCACCGACTCAGAGCGGCTCTCTAACGCTTTCTCCAACTGACTCACATTAAGCTCTGCGTTTTTCTTTGCTTTGGCGTGAAAACCATTAGCAATCAGGGCACGCCACAGCACTTCTCTCGCTCTAGTAACTGGACACCAATATTCATCGCGTTCATAACACGGATGAAGTTTTGGCCTACGCTGTGATCGTTATAGTTAACGTAGCAACCATGAAAATAGCTGATTTGACGGCGATACTGGCTTTGATCGGCGACGTGCTTTTTATACCAACGACGGAAAGTGCCATGTGAATATTTAGGTAAAGACTTATGATCGTGTACCTGAATCGTATGGTGCATGGCCTTTTTCACGAGGCTTTGCTCGGTGAGCTTATTAACAATAGGGGCAAACGGCGTGGCTAAGCTACCAAAGAGATCAGTATGGCTCAGAACGAAATCTCGTGCCGTTGTCAGACTCAGCGGTTTGCGTCCATGCTTTCCACGCGCGGAAGCAATAATGTCGCCAATACGCACCCCTGAAGGACAAGCCGTTTCACAGCGCTTGCAGTTAGTACAGAGCTTAAGTACATCATCAAAAAACTCTGGGCTTTTCAGCCTCAAACGCTCTCCATCGGGGCCACATTGTTTAGGTCCTGGGTATTCAGGATTGGCTTTTGCGACCGGACAATAGACGGTACACACCGTGCACTTAATGCAGTTCTCAAAGGTTTTCGTTTGCTCTTCACCATGAAGGCTAGCGACGGCGATCAGTTCAGCTGGGCGTACGGCAGTCATACTAGCGCTCCTTTCTTTTGTGATTGATTAGGCTGCTGTGAATGGCTTAATTTTTGTGCATAACAAGCTGACTCTTGGCTTTCAGCGATAGCATCAGCGACATGGAAACCAGTGCTTATCGCCACGCCACCACCACAGCCATGAGCGATAGGATCATAATGAGCAAGAATAGAGCCTGCACAGTAGACATTATCTATACACTGCTGCGCTTTAAGAGGCTTGAATTCCCGATTAGTTGACACGCCAAAATTCATAAATGGATGGGATTTTCGGGAGAAAAAGTGCTTTGAATACCATGACTCCCGCCCACCGATGTCTTCAATATCCAAATCAAAGATGGGCTCACTCACCTTATGATGCTCCGCTTTAAGGCCTTTGCTAAAGAAGCTCCCAGATGCCAGCACCACAAACTTCGTATTGATAGGTACCGTTCGCATTTTTCGAGTATACAAACACGCAAGTGAAAGCTGGTCACCGTTTTGCTTGAACACACCGTGCGTCACCTCGTCACCAATATGAAGCGCCCCGCCCGCTTCAATAAATGCTCGCCTTAACGTGTCTTCTATTCGAATACCCAAAAGCGATGGCGGCATGGTCGGCACTTCATGAAATTTCAGATGTGTTTCAGCGGCCAGTTTTTCCATCAATGCTAAGCCGTCTCCGTTGCCAAGTATTGAAGGCATCAGCACTACGTCGTTCGGCGTAGCAACTTGTCTAAGCTGGGAACATACGCTGGCAAAATCTGCCTCTTGACGCAGCAGCCGAGACACATCAATAGATCGAAATTCATGGCAATTTCTTTGAGCTATACCTGATGTATCAAGCGTAATTTTTACTGTGAGCAACTCTTTGTCCGCGAACATTGGTAATCTCGCCAACTTGGCTTTGGCAATCTCCGGCTGGAAATCTCGGAAACCTTCAATCGATACTAAGATTATTCGATTAATCTGATTGAGAGCTGAGAAATTCTGATCAAGTTGCCATACGTAAGGTTGAGATAACCATGTGGACTTTAATGTGCCTAGGCTACTGACTCGATAGTGATTATCCAATGAACCTTGATGTTTCAAAGGCAGCCCATGTTTGCTCATCAGCTGTTGAAACCAGCTAAGCGATTCGAAGACCCGTTTCTCACCTAACTTTGCATAAGGGTGTAAAGACGAAGTCTTAGCAAGCTCAGCAATTTCGTCAAAAGGATTACTGACTGCTTCGCCAGTTGTTGGCGAATGACTTAGCACATCGATAGAGCCAGATGAAAAATGCATCGCACTCTGACCATGCGAAACCACGGCGGTTTTGAGTCCACGCTCAATGCATCTTAAAGCGCTGCTAAACCCTGCAAGGCCGCCACCAATGACAACCACATCATAATCAATCATTGCTCAGCCTCCGCTTCCTTATCTATCGCTCGTTTAGTTTCGCTGTGATTCACATCATCTTGATTGGGCTCAAAATCCCCGGCGCCAAATAAGCCTTGATATACCCAGTAGCTAAATTCCGCCTCCCGTAGAGCATCGCCCCAAAGCACAGGTTTGGTACCCTTCCAGCGCTCTTCAAGAAAGTCATGCAACATCTCTCCAACTTCGTACCCCGAAAAGTTACCGTAGTCGGCCAATAGACTGGCTGCTCGATAGCTGCACATTTCTCCCTGACATGGCCCCATTCCTAACCTTGTTCTTCGGCGCAAGTCGACGAGGTTATGCACATCCAACGCTTTGACCGCGTATTCAATTTCACCTGCAGTGACCATCTCACACTCACAAATCACAGATTGGCTGGCTTGGTCATCAGATAAAAACGCCAGTGCCCGTTCTCCATGTCGATCAATCGCAGAGTGATAAACTGGCTTCGCGATACTTGCGGTTTTCTTAACAGGTGTTGGAGCACTATAAGAGCCTGGCAAAGGTGTGGTGTGCGTGATGCAAGGGTTGGTATTGCCAAGCTTTTTCGCGACACTGTCGGTCGCCATTTGCGCCATGAGCCTGTAGGTCATTAGCTTGCCGCCGGTAATCGTGGTAAAGCCATGCAAGCCGTCAAACTCCGCGTGATCGACAAGAACGATGCCCCGACTGATATTACGTCCGCTAGTATCTTCACTGAGTGAAACCAAAGGTCTGACGCCCGCATAAGCGCGTAACACCCGGCTTTGGCTCATGATTGGTGCAAGCTTCGCACCTTCTTCCAAAAGAATGTCCACTTCATCGGCACTCACGCGAAGATCGTCTATTTGGTCGTAATCAATGTGTTCAGATGTGGTTCCAATGAGAGAAATGGTGTCGCCAGGCACCAAAATATCAGCATCAGCTGGTTTGCGGCAGCGATTGATAACTCGGTTATTGATGCGGTAATCGAGTATCAAAAGAGAGCCCTTTGCTGGGAACATTTTTACACTGAGATCCGCATACTCACATATTGTCTGTCCCCAAATACCAGCAGCATTGATGACCTCTTGCCCAAACACCTCAAAAGGTAAATTAGTGCGTGTATTGAAAGCATTAACACCAATGACTCGATCTCCTTCTCGGATGAGCGAGGTCACGACACAATGGCTGAATAGTCTAGCGCCTCTCTCTTTGGCATCGAGTACATTTGAGGCACAAAGCCGAAATGGGTCGATGGTGCCATCTGGTACTTTAATAGCGCCAAGCATTGCTGGATTGGCGTTAGGCTCAAACAGCAGCGCTTCTTTGGTCGTCATTCGCTCGGTCTCGATTCCGGCAACGTCACAGGCAGCGACGAACTCATCTTGAAAAGAGAGTTCATCTTCTGGAAGCGTGATAAACAATCCGCCAGTATCTTCAATACAGTGTGAGGCAATGGACTTTAGGATGCGATTTTCGGCAATACACTCCATCGCTGAATCTGGATCAGTGACGGCGTAACGAGCACCGGAATGCAACAGACCGTGATTTCGACCTGTCGTACCAGAAGCTAAGTCGTCTCGCTCTAGTAAAATACAATCAATGCCCCGCAATGCGCAGTCCCGCATAATGCCAGATCCTGTCGCACCGCCTCCTATGATGATCACCTCAGTTTGATATCGAGCTATTGCTTTCATTGCATCCCACCCATTAAATTAACGCACAAATAGTGTGGCATTAAAACTCAATAAGTTTCGGGATTTCGCTCACAAATGTTCGTTCGAGCATAATATCGCGCAATTTAGTTTCGATATGAGTCATAACAGGAAAACAAAATACAAAAAAACCAGCCATAAAGGCTGGTCTCTCAAGTCCTGAGTCGCTATCAGACGCTAAGCAATTTCAACGTTAATCTCATTATTTTTCAGAACATTACAGATTTCTTTTGGTGGTTTCATATCAGAGATGACCAAGTCAACTTCTTCGATACCACCCAATTTGACCATCGCATTGCGGCCAAACTTACTGTGGTCGACTCCCAACAAAACGCTTCGGCTGTTTTCAATGATCGCGCGTTTTACTCGAACTTCATGGTAATCGAAATCCAATAGTGAACCATCGTAGTCAATCCCACTGATGCCCAAAATACCAAAATCAAGTCTGAACTGAGCCACGAAATCAATGGTGGACTCTCCCGTGACACCACCATCGCGGCCACGAACTTCACCACCCGCCAAAATGACACGGAAGCTTTCTTTGTGCATCAACATAGATGCGACGTTGATGTTGTTGGTCACGATACGCAAGTCACTATGTTCAACCAATAGCGCTTTGGCAATGGCTTCTGGGGTAGTACCAATATCGATAAACAGTGTCGCACCATTCGGTATGTGTTTGACGAGCTGCGCAGCAATCCGCTCTTTCTCTGCCTGATTGGAGACTTTGCGGCTTTGGTAGGACGAATTTTCAGAGCTAGTCACAATGGTTGCCCCACCGTGATTACGTTTGATTTTGTTCGCATCCGCCAATTCGTTTAAGTCTCGACGAATCGTTTGTGGGCTTACATGGAACTTTTCGACCAAATCTTCCGTGCTGACGTAGCCATGCGTGGTCACCAATTCAATGATTTCCTGATGTCTTTTTATCGCTTTCAACCACACTCCCTCGCGTTAAACCATGGTGAACCTCGAGTTTACTTGGTATTGGTAAGGTTTTAAATAGTCGCTACAGCAAATCTGTCCATTACTGTATCCGATTACAGATAAAGCAAACAAAACCCTGCTCCATTTCGCACAAAATAACCAAAACGAACATAAAATGTGCTTTAGATAACATTTATGAACATAAAACGAACATTTTTAACTTTCGTACGCACATATGAGATCTAAGCCGGATTTCTAACTGGTCTAATTAGCTACAATCCCAGCGCACATTTGATATGCATATGAAACAAGACCAAGGAAAGAACTATGAGTATAAAAAAAGATCCTGCGCTACTCGGCCAGTGTATCGCAGAGTTTATTGGTACTGGCTTGCTTATATTTTGGGGTGTGGGCTGCGTTGCAGCGTTAGTGTTAACAGGTGCTGAATTCGGCCAATGGGAAGTGAGTATTGTATGGGGCTTAGCCGTGGCGCTTGCTGTGTACTGCACCGCAGGTGTTTCTGGTGCTCACATCAATCCAGCGGTAACCATTGCTCTTGCTGCATTCCACGGGTTTGAAAAGCACAAGGTACTGCCTTATATCGCATCGCAAGTTGCAGGCGCATTCTGTGCGGCGGCGTTGGTATATGGATTGTTCAGCAACTTGTTTGTTGACTGGGAGCTTGCCAATGGCGTGGCTAGAGATACACCTGAAGCACTTGCAACAGCAGGTATTTTCTCAACCTACCCTCACGCTTCTCTATCTTTCTTGGGCGCGGCAGCGGTGGAATTTACCATCACTGCAGTTCTCATGTTCGGCATTTTAGCGTTTGGTGATAGCAATAACGGCGGCGAATCTCGCGGTGCGATGGTACCACTGTTGATTGGTTTGCTTGTTGCCACTATTGGTGGCTCACTTGGCGCATTGACCGGTTTTGCAATGAATCCTGCACGTGACTTTGGTCCTAAGCTATTTGCCTACTTTGCTGGTTGGGATTATGCACTGACGGGAGCGAAAGATATCCCATATTTCATTGTTCCTATTTTTGCCACTATCGCAGGCGGCCTATTTGGTGGCTGGCTATATCCAAAAGTGATTGGCGCTTACCTTCCTGCTGCTGGCGGTTGCACTAGCCCTGCGCAGTGCGAGGAAGAAGCTGAAGTCAACGACACGGAAGCACACGTTTAATAAGTTAACTCTATCCCCTACAGATAATTACAACGAAATCAAAAGGACACTACTATGACTAAGAAATACATCGTCGCTCTTGATCAAGGCACCACCAGCTCACGAACGGTCGTTCTTGACCATGACGCTAATATTGTCAGTGTCGCCCAAAGAGAATTTACTCAAATCTATCCAGAAGCTGGATGGGTTGAGCATGACCCGCTAGAGATCTATGCCACGCAGAGCTCCACTCTGATTGAAGCACTTGGCCAAAAAGGCATCACTTCCGATGAAGTAGCCGCTATTGGCATTACCAACCAACGTGAAACGACCATCGTTTGGAACAAAGAAACGGGTGCGCCAGTATACAACGCCATTGTTTGGCAATGTCGCCGTACAGCAGAAATCTGCCAAGAGCTTAAACAACGCGACGGCCTTGAGGAGTATGTTCGCGAAAACACAGGTCTAGTACTCGACCCATACTTTTCAGGCACCAAAGTGAAATGGATCCTCGACAACGTCGAAGGTGCTCGCGACCTTGCTGAAGAAGGCAAACTGATGTTCGGTACTGTAGACACATGGCTCGTCTGGAAGATGACGCAAGGCCGCGTCCACGTGACTGATTTCACCAACGCATCACGCACCATGCTTTTCAATATCAATACGCTTGAATGGGATGAACGTATTCTCAAAGAATTTGATATTCCACGTTCTATGATGCCAGAAGTGAAACCATCCTCAGAAGTGTACGGCCAAACCAACATTGGTGGTAAAGGCGGTACACGTATCCCTATTGCGGGTATTGCAGGCGACCAGCAAGCGGCGCTATTCGGTCAAATGTGTGTAGAACCGGGACAAGCGAAAAACACCTACGGCACAGGATGCTTTATGCTGATGAATACCGGTAAAGAGAAGATTACCTCTAAAAACTCTTTGCTGACGACTATCGCATGCGGCCCGAAAGGCGATCTTGCTTATGCGCTTGAAGGCTCTGTGTTCATGGGCGGCGCATCTATCCAATGGCTGCGTGATGAAATGAAGCTATTGAGCGATGCAAAAGACTCTGAATACTTCGCGAACAAAGTCGAATCAAGTAATGGCGTGTATGTTGTTCCTGCCTTTACAGGCCTTGGTGCACCGTATTGGGATGCTTACGCACGCGGCACAATTATTGGTATGACTCGCGGGACAGGTGCCAACCATATCATCCGCGCGACGTTAGAAAGTATCGCATATCAAAGTCGAGATGTGATTGATGCGATGCAAGCTGACTCGGGCATTGAACTCGCCTCTCTACGTGTAGACGGCGGCGCGGTAGCAAACAACTTCTTGATGCAGTTCCAAGCGGATCTACTGAACACAGAAGTTCACAGACCAAAAGTGGTTGAAGTCACAGCACTCGGTGCAGCTTACCTCGCTGGTATTGCTGTCGGATTCTGGGAGGGATTGGAGGAAGTATCCGGTAAGGCTGAGATCGACCGCACCTTCATTCCATCAGATGATGCGGAAAAACGTGAAACTCGTTATAGCGGTTGGAAACGTGCAGTACAAGGTGTACTGAGCTGGTCTGAGTTTACTCAAGCTGAAAAATAGTCACGATTAGTCATCGGAGCGCATACGAGGTTTAACTACCTCGGTGCGCTCTTTTCGTTTGTTTACTATTGCCCCTATCCAACCCAGACCAGATAGAAATAGCCAGAGCCTAGCAATAAACACAGTGGAGAGTAGAGCACACTATCAAGCACGGCAAAATCCCCCTGTTTGTTTTTTTGGTAAAACCAACCAAGTTAAAGTCGCCTATCGCTCTTAAAATAAAGATAGCTCCGACAACAATACCGGCCCACTGAACATACTCCAGTATCTCAGGCTCGATGAACACCAACTGTATCAACCCTAAAGACAGTGCAGCAAACAGCGAAAGACACATCGCCACTAAAAATGTCACCCGTGCGCCCGGCGTAAACGCATTGCTCCCTTCCAATTTGGGGATCGCCAATTGAACGCCCTTTTTACCCCCAAACGCCCAATAAACGTGAATCAACGCGATGATCGATAGAATCGAAAACATCGATAAAGCTACGAGCGACTGCATGAACCCTCTCCAATTTTAAATACCTAAGTCATCTACAGAGAGGTGTACTATGTTGGAGATTGCAAACCAAGTCGAAGCACGCCAATTACGTGCGTTACATTAAAGTTTGCGTGTCGAACGACATTACAAGGCTTAGTAACCCGTTAGCTCCATATACCCCAGACCTTTATGAGAACCTTTTATGTGCACAGGTCCTTCCCAGTAAGGTACGGTCAATGGCATTTTAGCGTTGGGATTAATGGCATCTATCGTCAAAAATAGTTCGTGCGTTGGTATGTCGAGTTGCCACGTTGTCGGGTGCGGGTGCCCATTGAGGTCTGTGTATGTTTTTACCTTTAGAGAGAGTTCATCTGCACTAATGATGATTCCTTCTCGGTCTCGATACATCAATCGGCCATAGGCATAGTTAGCTTCCCCTGTTTGATTATCTCTGAGCTGAAAAACCACCAGGCTAGTGTCTGTGTCTAGCCTCAGTGCGAACCAGTCCCAACCTTGCTGAGAGCCGAGCAAAAAACGTGAACTCCATTCTCGATCTATCCAAGCTTGCCCTGTCACTTGATGTGTTTGCCCTTCCACTTGAATTGAGCCCGTGACGTCAATAAACGGCTGGCTGTAATAATGTGAAGCGACTCTACCATCAGCGCTTTTTACACTGTATCCATTATCACCCTGAAGCTGAAAGGCTGACTCGCTAGAGAGTGAAAGCTCATAGCTAAATGTATCTGCGGCAACGGAAAGTGTGGCGGGGAACATGCCGTCGGACTCACTATTCCATTGCCAATCATCCAAGTACACACGAAATGGCCGCTCAGTCACGCCTGCAATTTTTGGATGGGCGCGAGACCATTTCTCTTGAGCAAGATGAAGCGTTGGCGTGGTGATTGCACTGTGCGCCATGTATATCTGTGTACTGTTCCAATTTGCCTCTTGTTTTTCTATGTTTTGCGGCTCTTCTGGCGCTAAAGCAATTCGAAACTGTGTCCATTGAACGCCAAAAGTATCGCCTGCACTGTTTTCTAAATTTGCAGTGACATACCACCACTCGTAGCGAAAATCTTTATGTGCTTGATGATCTCTAGGAAACTCGATATTTCGATTGGCTGTGACCTTGGTAAAGCCTTGTTCATCTTGACCTAGTAAAGCACCAAACCCTTGAGGCTTTGGCTCCTCGCAACCGCTCAATAGAAGTAAGAGTGGCAATAGTGCCACCAAAATACACGAGGCTCTATTTTCCATTACAGCACCTCGCTCTGAAGACTCGACATCGCTGGACGTTTCACCAAACGCCACAACGGCAGTGCCGTCGCCGCTGATGCCGTTACGATACTCACAAGTGATAGCATCGCAATATCGCTCCAACTCCAAACAAATTGCAGGCTCCAACCAAACGCGCGCAGCGTTACCATGTCAGTTAACACGTAACCCACCAAAGCACCAAGTGGCAGAGCAAGACATAAGGTAAAGCAGACCAAAACCACCATTTGCATCACAACCATGCCCAGCAGCACGCGACTGCGTACTCCAAGCGCATACAACCTAGCTATTGCAGCTTTGCGCGCTTCTATGAGCATAAAACAAGCACTAAACAACCCGATGACGGCCACCATCAACGTGACGCCGTTCAATGCTTTTGTGACTGCAAATGTCTGTGAGAAAATCTCGAGTGCTATGGTTTTTATTTGTTGTTGATCGTAGAGCTGGTTGTCGCTCAACCCAAATTCGTCCATCAATCGCCTGCGCATATCATCGCTATCAAGTTCTGATTCAATACCCAAGCTAGTGGGTACAGGCGAAAATTCAGCGCGCTGCCAAAGTTCGGGAGCGATCAAAAGCTCCCCTGTTGGTGAACCGTAATCATAAAATATTGCACCGACTTTTAGTGTTTTTTCAAGCGCAGTGTTTAGCTCCGCCACTTCTAGCTCATCACCAAGGGCTAATCCAAGTTTCACTGCCATTGGTTCACTGATAGCCGCTAGATCCATTTGATAAAAACGTGGCCAGAAGTCGTCCACCATTTCTTTAGCGACCATCGTTTGTTCTAGTGTTAACGTGTCTTTGGTGCCGAGCTTGGTTGGAAGGTTAGAAACCGTCGTATCTAAATAGCTTTGAGTGAAGATGGCACTTACTCCTGGCATAGACTGCAGCCTACTTTGAATACTGCTCATCTCACTTTGAGCGGGACTGATATAAATGTCCGCATGAAGCGCTGCTCTAGCCACTGTTTCAATGTATGCTCAAAACTCACCACTAGGGTATTCATCGCCAGGTTCGCTGTCATGGCCAGCAGCAGTGCCATCATCGCGAGAGATAACGGCGCAACCAACTCTTTAAGCTCAGCGACGAGATAATGCTTCAACCACTGGTAAACAGCTTTTCAGCCAAGCGCTCAGCAACAATAAGCCTTTAGGCAGATATAGTGGCGTAGCAACCACCAACACGCCAAGCCAAAGCATAGTGACCCGAAAATGATGACTGAGCACGAGTCCAACTACAGCCAACATCGTTAAACCAATGGCCATAACCAATAGCTGGGTGGTCTTTTGTGGTTCTGGAAGCGCGTAATAGCCACTGTGTATTGATAAAGGTTGCTGAACGCTACCCCGAAAATGTTGCCAACATGCCCCAAGTGCAGCGGTCAACGTGATAGCGAGGGCTTGAAACAACCAGCTCCATTGCCAAGAACCTGGTAACAGCGTGGCGCCGTAAAGCTGCTCCAACGTCAATGCTACCGTTGGATGCAGCCAATGACTCAACTGCATTCCGAATATAAAACCAAGCAAGGATCCAAGCAGAACCATGGTGGTCAGCTCAACCAACAAAGCAGTAAAGACGATTGTGGATTGAAGTCCCGCTTGCTGCAGCTGAACCAGCAATCGCCTGCGCTTTAACAAACTGTACTTCACGCCATTGTAGGCAATAAACAGCCCTACTAAAAAAGCCAGCATGCTCATTGCGGTTAGATTTAGGTGGAAACTATCGGTCAGCGAATCGAGATCGCTGCTTTGAGTATTTTCAATCCACTGGCCTTGCGCTGCGACGAGACTCATCCATTTCTTCTCTTGGTCGCTGTGACTCCCAAACACCGCTATGTAGCTAAGCTGCCCAGAGCGATTGAGTAAACGCTCCGCAAAGCTAATGTCCACCAGCATTCGATTACCCAGTTGCCATTGATCTGGCACGGCATAAATTTGTGTCTTGGTGTCATCGAGTATCAACTGGCTAGGGCGCCCCATTTGCTCAAACTGTTGTTCACTCACCAAAGCGATGGGTTCACCTTGAAGCATGTCAGTCAATGGTAATTGCTGGTCGAACAGAAAAATCGGTTGTTTACCGCCTTCTCTCCCACGGTTCATCGTCGCGGTGACAGCCGCAACGACGTCACTGCCCTGCACTGAATATCGCCGACCTTCGGATGAGCGAACGCGTCCTTCAAGTACCGCCAGTGATTGGCTCAATCCAGCCTGCCTGAGCTGAAAATAGAGATCGTTTGAGAAGTACTTTTGTCCAGTAGGAGGGATGATAAATTGCGAGGCGGGCAGACTCAGTTGCTCTGCGGCATCATCGTAGCTGCGCTTTGCATTTAGGTTTATCGCTTGCACCGCAACAAACAGCATCACCGCAAGCACGATACCAATCAGTATAGAGGCGGCTTGCAATGGAGCTTGTAGATAATGACGGGCATAAACACGCAGTGCGAGCACAAGATGCCAAAGCTTAACTCGCGTCATAAAGCTGTCCGTTCACTAAACGTAATCTCGACTGCATAAAAGCTGCACACTCCTCACTGTGCGTGACCAAAAGCACCGCCGTATTACCTTGCTGGGTAATGTCGGCCAAAAGCTGCATGACTTCTCTGCCCGATTGCTCATCCAAATTACCCGTTGGTTCATCTGCTAGAAGCAACTTCGGCTGACTAGCAAGCGCTCGAGCGATGGCAACTCTTTGCTGCTGTCCACCGGATAACGCCGCGACATGTCTATCCAGTAGACTACTTAGCCCTAATGTCTC
The DNA here is from genome assembly GCA_000755425.1 of Vibrio maritimus. Classification (GTDB taxonomy): domain Bacteria; phylum Pseudomonadota; class Gammaproteobacteria; order Enterobacterales; family Vibrionaceae; genus Vibrio; species Vibrio maritimus_A. The sequence continues at coordinate 180,259 of BBMT01000004.1, read as the reverse complement.
TACTAAGTAATCACACCAATCATTCCATTGCTTTTGAGCAAGAGACAGCGGAAACGCAATGTTTTGACGCACATTGAGTGGCGTCAATAAGTTGAACTGCTGGAACACAACACCTAACTTGTGGATGCGAAAATCGCTCCAGTCACTATCTCGCCATTGACTCGTATCTTGGCCATCAAGAACTAGCTTTCCTGAATTTAAAGGCTCAAAGCCCGCAATGATGTTCATCAACGTACTTTTACCACTCCCGCTCGCTCCCATAAGAGCAATGCTCGAGCCGGTAGCCATCACCAATTCGCAGTCGCGTAGCACCGCGTGCACTTCATTGCCATCAACAAATTGCTTGCTAACACTGTTTAGAGAAACCAACGCACTGTTGGGCATAGAGGCTCCTTAGGATTTGTTACTAACGCTGAGAACACAATGCTGATACGCATTCAATCTGACTTCACACCAACCTCCAGGTGATAATTCAGTTAATAAAATGTAATTAACACAACTAGATAAGACAAGAAAGCACACACTTTTTGATTTTAGTTCACTAAATAAATGGGAAATGTGACATGAAATGCAATTCGGCCGAACAACTAACCCATTGAGTTGCTTGGCAATGGACATCCCACTATGGTGGACAAGATATGCACCTACACACACTGCCGTATTTAAACCGGTAAATGTGAATTTAGAGTGACACGGATGTAACTAACTTCAGGCGTCAGACTTGAAGTCAATAAAATAAGATAAGGAAATCAGATGCCATTTAAAAAACCGCATTTGCACTCGCCTGTGCTTCTGCATTGCTTTCAACTTCAGCATTCGCGGCAAACGACAAGCTCACCATCGGTATTACGCAATACCCTGCTACTCTACACCCTGACATCGACAGCATGGTGGCAAAAGCCTACACCAAAGGTTTTGTTAATCGTGAAACCATTGGATACGACCAAAATTGGGAGCTCGTTTGCTTTTATTGTGAAGAAGTCCCTAGCTTCGAAAATGGTTTAGCGAAAATCGTAGACAGGCCACATGCTAAAGAAGGTGAGAGCAAACAAGGCGTTAAGATGCGTGTAACACTCAAATCTGATCTCTATTGGGGTGATGGCACCCCGATCACCACGAAAGACATGGTGTTTTGGCACAAAGTAGTCACCTCTCCTGACGTGCAAGGCAACCCTGAGTTGACGACTATGCAGCAGATCGAAAAGCTTGAAGTTGTCGATGAGCATACAGTGAATGTCTATGTCGACCGCGTTTCATTCAAATATAACGCTGACTATATCCCAAACATTCTGCCCGCTCACATCGACCAAGCGGTATTTGAAAGCAATTCTAAAAACTATCACCTCAACACCAAGTTCGTGACAGAGCCAACCTTGGCTGGCCTATACAGCGGCCCATATATCATCGAGCAGCTCAAACAAGGTCAGTTCGTTAAAATGACCCGAAACAAACATTGGAAAGGCAAACAACCGCATTTTGATACAGTGACACTCAAAACCGTCTCTGACACTCAAGCCTTGCAAGCCAATCTGCTTTCCGGTGACGTAGACTACATCCCGGGCGAGCTGGGTCTGACTCTCGACCAAGCGCTGCAATTTGAGAAAAAATTTGGCGACAGGTTTAACGTCGATATTCGTCCTGCATCACTCTACGAGCATTTGGACGTTCAGCTCAACAATCCTCACTTGTCGGAAGTGAAAGTTCGCCAAGCGTTATTATTTGGGCTAGATCGCAAGCTAATTACCGACAAACTATTCGATGGAAAACAGCAAGTTGCTAACTCAGATACAAGTCCACTGGATAGCATCTATACCTCTGAAACACCGACCTACGACTACAATCCAGAAAAAGCGAATCAACTACTGAAAGAAGCAGGGTATGAGCTAGTCAATGGCGTGCAAATGAAAGATGGCGAGCCGCTGGAAATTGAGTTTATGACGACTGCGGGCAACAAAACACGTGAGTTGGTACAGCAATTCGCCCAAGGTCAGTGGAAGAAAATCGGCATCAAAGCAAACATTAACAACCAAACTGCACGCGTGTATTTTGGTACTACCTTGACTGAGCGCAAACACAAAGGTCTAGCTATGTTTGCGTGGAGCTCGTCACCAGAAAACCCACCGTTAACCATTCTGCACTCTGATTACATCCCAACTAAAGACAATCAATGGGCAGGACAAAACTACGCTGGCTACAGCAATCCAGAAATGGATCGCATTCTAGAAGCCATCGATGGCGAACTTAACAAAGAGAAGCGCACTGAGCTTTGGAAGCAATTCCAGAATCTGTATGCGACAGAGCTGCCAGCACTGCCTCTCTACTATCGTTCAGACAGCTACATCCTTCCAAAATGGCTGGTTAATGTAGAGCCAACCGGACACCAACATTACTCAAGCTACTGGTCTGAAAACTGGAGTCGAGCAAACTAGATTTCGAATTCTAAAGTTCGAAATGAATAAGCATCGAAACCGCCAAGCGGTATCCATTTTTAAGAATGAAGTGTCTATGAATGAAGTTATCTTAGACGTCCGCAATATGAGTGTGGCCCTAGGGCCGCACTTTGCTGTTAAGGATGTCAGCTTTCAAATCAAGCCAGGAGAGATCCTTGGCGTCGTCGGTGAGTCTGGCTGCGGAAAGTCACTCACCTCTCTTGCCATTATGGGGCTACTCGATAAATCGCTTACCTTGTCTGGTGATATTCGCTTTGGCGGAAGAAATCTTGTCGGCCTGGGTGAAAAGCAGTATCAGCATATCCGTGGCGAAGGCATTGGCATGATCTTCCAAGAGCCAATGACCGCCTTAAACCCAGTAATGAAAGTCGGGGATCAGATCGCCGAAATGTTCATTATTCACGAAAACAGCTCACCCAAAGAAGCACGTGATCGTGCCATCGAAATGCTCAAACAAGTTCACATTCCGTACCCTGAAAAGCGTGCTAATGCCTATCCGCATGAGTTATCAGGAGGAATGAGGCAGAGAGTGATGATTGCCATGGCGCTCGCTTGTAAGCCGAAAGTATTGATTGCCGATGAACCGACAACAGCGCTTGATGTGACGGTTCAGGCGCAAGTGCTCGACCTACTAGAAGAACTGAGAGAAACCACGGGAACGGCGATACAATTTATCAGTCACTCTCTTGGTGTAGTGTCGCAAATTTCGGATCGTGTCATGGTGATGTACGCGGGACGTGTCGTTGAAATCGCCGATGTAAATGAGATTTTCGATAACCCTCAACACCCCTACACGCAAGCACTACTCGATACAATCCCACGAGTCGGCGTCGATGTGGACAGGCTGCCCGCTATTCCCGGCAGCGTACCACCACTCGATCAACGAAGTGAAGACTACAGCTTTCGTGACCGCTGCCCAGAGCTCTACGATAGCTACTTGCAGAAAGCTGAGAAGCGCAATCATCAAAAACAAGCCACGAAAGCGCTCAATCAGATTCGGAGCTACAACAGCCCCTGTTTCGTCAGCAAGGAGGCGCGGCCTAATGACTTTGCTCGAAGCCAGTAACCTGCACAAGCACTATCTCCTTGAAGCAGGCTCGATGTTTGGAAGAAAACCGAAAACCCTTCATGTCACCAACAATGTTTCCCTCAAGGTTGAGTCAGGAAAAACCACCGCGATTGTCGGTGAATCAGGCTCTGGAAAGTCGACGTTAGGCCGCATGCTTAGCATGTTAGAACGTCCCGATTCCGGCGATATATTTCTCGCAGGCCAAGAGGTGTCAAGATTGCCTAGTCATATGCAGCGTCGATTACGGCAACGCATTGGCCTAGTGTTCCAAGACCCCTACTCCGCGTTGAACCTCGTATGCCGATTCTCTCTTCACTGATTGAACCGATGAAAGTCAACGGCATAGGGAACAAGCAATCACAGCGCGCTCGCGCTATCGAAGTCTTAGGTTGGGTGGGCATGCGAGAAGACGTTCTTACCCGCTATCCTCATGAGTTCTCCGGCGGACAAAGGCAGCGGATTGCTATTGCCAGAGCATTGATGCTAAGGCCTGAACTTATCATCGCCGATGAACCACTCTCCGCACTAGATGTGTCCGTGCAGTCGCAAATTCTCAATCTATTTAAAGATTTGCAGCAGGAGCATGGTATTGCGTTCTTGTTCATCAGCCATGATATGGCCGTGGTTTACCACCTGGCGCACGAAGTGGTGGTAATGAAAAGCGGAACCATCGTCGAGCAGGCCTCCAAAGCGGACTTTTTTGCCAATCCCAAACACGCTTATAGCCGTGAGTTACTGAGCGCTGTTCCGGACATTGGCAATACACGCAGGCGAAATCGCACTCGTAAAACCGTCACCGCATAAGTAGTTAATCACTGCTCTAAGCCATTAAATGTAAGGGCTTTATGCCCGCATGGATACACACATTTTATGAAACGATTTATATTTTCAAGATTACTGCAAATGCTGCTAGTTCTTCTGCTGGCATCGTTCGCTGCATACAACTTAATGGGATTAATGCCAGGCGATCCCATTGATCTCATGGTACAAAATAATCCCCATATTACCGCTGAAGACGTCGCAAGACTCAAAGCAGAGCAAGGGCTGGATAAACCGGTTTATGTTCGCTACTTCCATTGGCTTGGTGATGCGCTGCAAGGTGAGCTCGGCTATTCACGTATGTTCTCGCAGCCCGCTATCTCCGTGCTTTGGGAAGCAATGAAAAACACCCTCATTTTGGTTGGGTGCGGTACGCTTCTTTCTATACTGATTGCACTACCCGTTGGTGTGCTGTGTGCCGTAAAGCAAAATCGCTTCACCGATTATCTGATTAGTGGCATCACCTATCTATTTCTATCTACACCTGCCGCTTGGCTCGCGCTAATGCTGATCATGTTATTTTCTGTGGTCTACCCCATCTTCCTGCAGGAGGAACGGGAGAAGCCGATGGCGCCGAAGGATTTGAAAGGCTGCGCTATATGATTCTGCCTATTCTCAGCCTAACCCTACTCAGCATTGCCTCTATTTCAAGGTTTATGCGCTCAAGTATGTTAGAAGTGTTTCGCCAAGATTTTGTGCGAACAGCCAAAGCTAAAGGAGCCTCATCAGCGCGAGTACTCTTCAAGCACTGCATCAAGAATGGCATGTTACCGATGATCACCGTGCTCGCAATGGACATTGCCGCTCTGATGAGTGGCGCCGTTTTGACCGAAACCATCTTTAGCTGGCCCGGCATAGGTAAGCTCACTGTCGACGCGATTAACGGCAGCGATTACAACGTGGCTATGCTCTGTTTTATGGTCGCTACCACCGCCATTTTGGTGATGAACTTTATCGCTGACATTCTCTACTCCAAAGTGGATCCCCGCATTGATTTGACTAAAGGAAGCCCATCATGACCGCACTCGCAGCAAGAAGCCAAAATCCTTGGCTGCAAATCGTTCATCGCTTATCTCGTCATAAGTTAGCAATGGCTTCTTTACTGATCCTTACCGTAATGACGCTACTATGCTTTAACGCGACGAGTATTGGTCAATGGCTGGGTGTCGATCCGTTCGAAGACAATCTATTTAGTCGTTTCGAAGCCCCGAGCGACACGCACAAACTTGGCACTGATGAGCTTGGCCGTGATATTTTGGTTCGCCTACTTCTGGGCGGTCAGGTATCCCTCACATTTGCCTTTGTTGCCGCCATCGCAACCTCTGTGATTGGCACTGTGTTGGGCGTTATTGCTGGCTACCATGGCGGCCGCGTAGATGCCATCATCATGCGTAGCGCTGACTTCATCATTAGCCTGCCTGGCATCATGTTGCTGATATTGATCCAAAGTATCGATATGACCAAGCTTGGCTTTTCAGAAGAGTTAGTACGTAGTGATAGCTTTAGTGTCTACCGCTTAGTGGTGGTGATTTCACTGTTGGGCTGGCCATTTGCTGCACGTCTAGTGCGTTCAAACACCCTATCCGTCAAACATCGAGAATACGTACAAGCCGCCATCGGCTACGGCGCCAGCCACTGGTTCGTGATGAGGCAGCACATCTTACCTAATGTCATCACTCCAGTGATTACCGCCACCACACTTGGCATTGGTGGAGCAATCCTAACAGAGAGTGCATTGAGTTTTCTTGGCTTTGGCATCAATCCACCCACACCATCTTGGGGCAACATGCTACAAAACGCTCGTGAAGCCATGTGGCATTACCCAATGGCGGCAGTATACCCGGGAGTGATGGTGCTCATCACCGTGATTACGATTAACTTCTTAGGGGATGGTTTGCAGGAAGCGATTGATCCGAAAGCTTAGTGTTAACTAGCAGGGAAATTGCCGCCGCTTTCCCTGCGTACTATAGAAAGTATCGCACAAATGAGGTGTTATCTCCGTGAAAATGTATAGCTGAAGTATCAAAGCGTAAATCTACTCTCAAATGCTGCGAGCAAATACACGCTGAGCAATTCCGCGACGAGATTCGGTACCTTCTGGTAATTTCAACTAAAGTTACCCGATGAGGATCTTGCAGCCTTGTTCCAGCTAGGCACAACCAGATTTTGTGTAGTTCAACATTTTGTGAAAAATTTCAGCTCGAATTGCCTCAACCGCTCTTGAGTCAAAACTCAACGCCTTTTGTACTTTTAGCTGCTTTATGGCTTGATTGAGGCCGCTGAAACCGGCTTCGATAAGATCAAGAAGTGTTGCGTTGTGGACGGGGTGATAATACTGCCTAGATGTCTGCACAATTAGCTCCAGATACTTATCACGTAAAGCGCGCTCAGCAACGGAATCACCGTGACTTGCAAGCAACGCCAATTTGTCAATTTCTCGTCGCCTATTTGAACGGTGTGATAGCAAAGCATTGTAATAGCCAACAGGGCATGAATTAAGCTTGCCATGAGAAGCAATTTGCATATTGTTTTTATCCTTCGATGAATTACGTCATTACTCGGTAAGTGATATTAATAATAGAAATGGGATGACACTAGTTGCAAATAAACAAACGATAGCAGGCTGAATATATAACTTAAGTATTACCCCGAACGTAGTAATCTCTCTAAAGAAAATGCTGATTTTATAAAATACAAATCAACGTGCCAAACCGCATATAGCAATCTTAGAGAAAGTGTTTACAAAGCAGAAGAATACACGCACATAAAGGGTTTAAAGCTAGTTGCCTGCATTGTTAAAGTCTGTGAATAACTAAATATCTTATCTGACAATATTTTTGAGAGAATGAAATAACTTGCAATTCTTACATTACGATATTCCATAAACCTATCATTAATGATTTGCTTTTATACCTTAGATGTCCTAGTCCAATAGTAAGAAAGAAAACCAAAGGTCATCGGATGAAAAACAAGAAACTGCTTGTGTTGTGCATGGGTATCATGTTGAGCGCGGTTGGATTATTGCTCTGGGACGGTTATTCATCGTTGCAACACAACGATGGCGCGATGGTCGAGACTCAGGCTCAAAATCATCATGAAGCCCACGACCACGGTCATGAGCATCGAACTGCTCCAGTCCGCAATTCATCAAGTATCGATTTTCCTATTCAACCCGTACCGCCAGAAAGTGTCGATAAAGACCTAGCAAGACTGGGCTGGGTGCTGTTTCGAGACCCGAATCTATCATCCAACAAGCAAATCAGTTGTGAATCTTGTCATGAGCTCACAACCAGCGGTTCTGATCCACGTCCTTTGTCAGTTGGTGTTAATGGACTGGGAAAGCGAAACTCACTAACTGTGTTCAATGTTTCCGACAACTATCGCTTCTTCTGGGATGGTCGTGTTAACACGTTGGAAGACCAAATTGATGGCCCTGTTCACGAACCTTTTGAAATGGATACAGACTGGAAGAGTATCGTTGAATACACATCTTCTTCTAGCCGCTACAAAGAGCTGTTTGAAAGGGTTAGTTTATCGCCATCTGAATCCAGTGTTAAGCAAGCGCTCGTTGAGTTCATGAGAAGTTTAAAAACACTCAACGCGCCGTTTGACCGTTATATTGCTGGCGACGCTTCTGCTATCGATGACTCAGCAGAGCGAGGTTGGCAAGCATTTCAGTCACTAGGCTGTATTGGGTGTCACAGAGGCAGCAATGTCGGTGGGGGTATGGTGATGCAGTTTGGATACTTTGGTTTGGAGACTCGAGGAGCAGAGCGCAGTAAGGACTTGGGCAGGTTCTCAGTAACGTCGAAGCAAGAAGATAAACATCTGTTTAGGGTGGCAAGCTTACGGAATGTGGCCGTTACGGCTCCATATTTTCACGATGGTCAAACTGCGCAATTGGAGGATGCCATCATGATAATGGCTCGAAGTCAGTTGGGGAAAGAGCTTGAGCCTGGCACGGTCAACGATATTAAAGCATTTCTCGTTAGTCTCACTGGTGAGCGTCCTTCTATTTTGGGGGAGCTAGAAAATGATTAAAGTTCGTTTCGCTATAACTGCCACCTTTTTATTATTAAGCGTTTTGCTTGCATCGCTTATCGCTAGCTACCTTGAGTACAAAACTGTCACTGACTATCGAACTAAAGTCAGCATGCAAGGGCATGACCTCATTTACATCCGAGATAAAGTCACATTAGATGCCATTAGTGGCATTGAAGCGCCTTACCAGTTGACAAACAGGCTTGTGAAACTTGAGAAAGACATCCATGACCTTGATGTGAAATTCAAGGAGGTTGACACGCACTACGTACCTTTTAGGAATCTGGAAGTATATACATTACTTTCAGACTTCCACGATACGGCGCTTACCGTTGCCGACGCTCTCGACCACGTAGTCGGTGTAATTGTTGCTCGTGAATCAGTGTTGAACTCTATTGTTGAAAAAAGCCATCAACAACAAAACCTTTCTGCCGATGCTGCCTCTCTTCTTTATACACTCGCTTCAGAGCAGGTCAGAACCTCTGAGGTCGATAAAGACCTCGCTAGGCTGCTAGTTACGTTTAAAGGTCTCAATGAGCAACACCAACATCTTATGAGCATTATTTTAACGGGGCATAATGCAGAGTTCGTCGAAGAAATAGAGCACAAATTTACAGACTTAGTTCTAGATATAGAACACCAGATGGTTGTTATCGCGTTTTTGATGATGATAGTGGTGTTCACCACACTGATAGTCGGTTACTTTCTGCGCGCAAAAGAGTTGAAACGTAATAACGCTGCTTTTCAAGCATCGATGGAAAAGGCGAAGCAAGCGAGCGAAGCCAAATCATTGTTCTTAGCAACCATGAGTCATGAGCTACGAACACCAATGAACGGGGTGTTAGGGCTTGCGCAGCTCATCAAAGAGCAATCGAGTGAGCCTGAAATAAAGAGCCAAGCTCAAACCATGATTGATTCCGGGCAGCATCTTGTCACTTTACTTAATGACATACTCGATTTCTCCAAAGTAGAGCAAGGGAAGATGACCCTTGAGCATGTACCATTTTCGTTTGATAGCGTAGTGCAACAAATCAACGGCGCACTTAAGCCCTTGGCCGACAATAAAGGTTTGCTGTTTGAAATCGAAAATCAAATACCAAACGATATCGACGTAATAGGCGATTCGTCTCGAACTCGCCAGATAATGTTTAATCTGATAGGCAATGCGATTAAGTTTACTGAAACGGGCAAGGTTACAGTGTCTATTGATTATCGATGGTCAGATGCCCAGAACGTCGTCATTACGGTGAAAGATACTGGCATTGGTATTGAGAGAGAGAAACTGAAGGCGATTTTAGCCCATTCGAGCAAGCTGAGCTTTCGACAACCCGAAATTATGGCGGAACAGGATTAGGACTTTCGATTGTCAAGCAGTTGATAGAACTGATGGGTGGTGAGATCGATGTTTTTAGCCAGCCAAATGTCGGAACAGAGTTTACTGTTAAGCTAAAATACGCCGTCACGCATGTCGCACCCTCTCAAGATTCGACACCTCCTCAAGTCTCTAAGAAAATAACGCCAGTCAATACCGAAAAGTTAAGGGTATTGCTCGCGGAAGATAATAAGGTTAATGCACTGGTAATGGGAAAGTTTTTCAAATCAGAAGGACACGAGTTTACTCACGTCACGGATGGCGCTGAGGCGCTAAAAGCCCTTAAATATCAATCATTTGACCTAGTGGTCATGGATAACCATATGCCGAACATGAGTGGTATTGAAGCTATTCAAAAAATTAGAAATCAACTCAGCCTCAATGTGTGTGTTTTTGCATTCACCGCCGACGTATTCAAAGAAGCGCACGATGCTTTTATTGAGGCCGGTGCCGATTTTGTTTTAACCAAACCATTGCAAATCAACAGCTTAAGGGATGCCATTGCACAGTACTCGTCGAAGATTTCAGGGAAGCTGTTAATTGATGCGTCAGAAGATAAAGATGGAAATGTTGTTTATCTCGTCAAGGCGCCAATCGATTCTTTATCGATGACAGAAGAAGAGTTATCAAAATCGTCGCTATTAGTGAGCGAGAGCTTTACCAAGGCAGAGGTTGATGAACTTCTCAATACCTTCGTTGATGAAGCTGAACAGAAAGTCGATGAGCTAATTGATGCTTACACAAACGCTTCATCGAGAGAACTATATATTGCCCTGCACTCCGTGAAAGGGATCCTTTTTGAGTTCGGGTTACATGAAGCGGCAATTTTAGCTCAAGAGGCAGAGTCTATCGCTCGCAACAAACAAGTCCCTGAGCTAGTACTTCTGCAATCGCTAATCAATCGATTACTGGTTAACTCACATCAAGCGCAGCGCATTCTATCAAAAGAAGATCATCAAGATATGACTGGTTAAGGGATTTCCACTATATGGATATAATGAAGAAACTACCTTTCAATATGATGCTTGGCATTCTGTGCCTCCTGTTTTTCTACGTTGACCTAACGATCCCGCTTGGGGTTGCGGCTGGTGTCCCTTATGTTACGGTTATCCTGGTCTCACTCACATCACGAAGCCAGTCTACAACGATTATCTGGGCAACCATCTGTACGGTACTTACGCTTATCGGTTACTACATGTCACCTGTTGGTAGCGAAACGTGGAAGGTAGTATTTAATCGAGTTCTCGCCATCTACGCGATATGGGCCGTGGCTGTCGTTTCCTTGTTCTTGAAAGAACGAGCGCACCAGGTCGCCAAGTTAGAGTCGGATTTGGTTCTTTCTGAATTTCGCGCCACATTAGGCTTGTCGCTGAGTACGCTAGGGATGCCATTGTCATCACGGATAAAGATGGTCTGGTGAAATGGGTAAATAACGGTTTCACTGCTTTATCTGGCTACACATTGGATGAAACCAAAGGTAAAAAACCAGGAATGTTGCTCCAAGGGCCAGAGACAGACATCTCTACGGTAAGGAGACTGTCTCGAGCAATACAAGACGCTCAACCCATCGAGTGTGAGTTAGTGAACTACCATAAAAATGGGACGCCGTATTGGATTGATATCTCGATATCCCTGTTTTGAAGAGGGAGAGGTGAGTAAATTCATTGCCGTAGAGCGTGACATAACTGAGCGAAAGAATCTTGAGCTTGCCCTAGCTCAAGACAAAGCGGCAGCGATTTCTGATGGTCAACAGACTGAAAACTTATTGTATCTAAACAATCATTTGATTGAGAGAAAGTGCGCAGATGTATTGGAGAAAAATGACAGTGACGACGTCAATAAAAGGGTGGTTAATGGTTGCCATCTGGTTCGAGCGATCAACAACCACACGAAGCAGCTATCCAAAGATGGTATAAGCTCAGAGCTTCCTTCAAAACGAGTTCTGGATGAATCATTGTGTGCGCTAGTCCAACATATCTCATGGTTAGCAACGAATGACGGTTTTGCGTTCGACCACGTTAATCAAAGTGACACCAGTGAACTGATTATTTCATCCGACTTTGATGCCGTAACTTGCGCTGTTTTCAACATAGTATTGCTTGCTACTCTTCAGAATCGACCAGAGGCCATCACATTGGAAAGTCGATGTGACATAGACGGAGATGAGTTAAAGCTTGCGTTTGAGCTCGTCATTGATGATGAAGGACATACAGCTCAGTTCATCCAGGAGTTGCAAAGTGCATCCAACATTGACCAGTCAACTCTTCATCAGTCTGCGTCTTTTGCGTACTCGAGAGCTGTCCACCTTCTGCGAGAGCGCAATGGATACGAGGTGTGGAATATTAGTGAAGGAAAGAGTCGGTTTAATGTCAGCCAAACCGTGACAATTATCGAGAACCTAAGAGCGAATGATGACAACACCTTTAGAGTGCTTATTGCTGAGGACAACAAAGTCAACACTATAGTGTTGACCAAGCTCATGAAGTCACTCGGTTACGAATCTATCGACACAGTGATAAATGGTGAGGAAGCATTGGAATCAGCAAAAAACGGGCACTATAACCTAGTTTTAATGGACAACCACATGCCAAAGATGAGTGGTTTGGAGGCAACGAAGCACTTGAAACAAGAATACCACGTAGATTCAGCCATCATTGCTTGTACGGCTGATACAACTGAAGAAGCGACACAAGCTTTTCTCGCCTATGGCGCTTCTGAAGTAATATACAAGCCCCTTAAAAAAGAGCAGCTTTTAGCCGCGATACAACGCTCTTTGAGTAAAGATAAAGAAAATAAAGCGTCGTAATGACTATGAATTATTCTGCTTAAGTCGGTACATTGTGGGCACACAAAATCTATTTACCTAACAATGTACCAACGTTTATGTCCAAATTGTAGGGTACACCCTTGCTAAGAACTCAAAATCACCTTCAGCCTACTTTAATGTTTGGCGTACGCATTGAGTAGGTTCCACATTGATTATGATTCTATCCATTTACGTAAGCTCTATGAAACATAAAAAAATCCCCTAAGAGTGGGGATTTTAACTTGTGTTACCATTCAAGCTAGTTACACATACGCATCTTGTGCGTATTGGCTATTCGCTATAAAAGATCCTCTCTCGTGAGAATGACTCCGTGCTGCAGATTATCGTAGTCGTAAAATCTTACTTAGCCGCCAACGCTACTCCATCAAATTTCACGCCTTCCCAGCCATACTTAATAAAGTTACGAATATTGGCATGATCAGTACCTTCAGGATTTTTCAGAACATCTTCGCGATAGTATTGGCCAAAACACGCCAACGTTGATTGCTCATCCAGCTCTTTGATTTGAGCGAAAGCGAAGATTTTGCACGAGCCATTGTTTTGACCGGCTTGATTCTCCGTGTCCCCGTTTGCAAAGCTCACTGGCGTAAAATCAAAGTGCTCGTCAATCACTTGCATCGTTTGCTCAAACATCACTTCGTTTGGTTGTGTAGCCAGCAGTGCTAGAAATTGTTCCATTTTTTAGTATCCCTTACTCGTTTTCTGAGTTCGTACTATATCATTGGCGCAATAAAATGTGGGGCAGTTAGAATAGAAAAAGGGCTCGAGAGGAACTACGCAAGTCCAACTGATTAAATATCAGCCAACAATCAACATTCCTCTCATATCAGCGACTTTGAATGTCTTTTAAATGAGTTAACAATGCCTTCTCAAAGTCTTTCTTAATAAGGGGCTTAGCAATCACCGTATTGACGCCACTATCTAAAAATTCTTGTCGATTTTCACTGATAACATCCGCTGTCCATCCGAATATTAATACACTATCGCCATATTTTTCTCGTATCTCTGATGCAGCACTCGGACCATTCATCACTGGCATGTGATTGTCCAGTATAATCAGATTGTATTTACTAGGATCGAACATTTCTAAGCACTCAGCGCCATTGGCGCAGCTTTCTACTTCGATATTTAAAGACTGACAGAATTTAGCGGCAACAATTCGATTGATCGCATTGTCATCAACGAGCAGTACCTTGTAGACCGAGAAATCTACATCAACCGGATCAATGCTCGATTCATCGTCAACCTTATTCTTTATCGCAGGTAGAGGGATCTGAACCGAAAAAGCGGAACCCACACCCACTTGACTGTTTACTTTGATTTGTCCACCCATCAACAAGGTAAGGCTTTTTACGATCGAGAGCCCTAACCCAGTACCTCCAAACTGTCGTGTTGTGGAGGTTTCCGCTTGCTCAAACTTCTCGAATACACTGTCTATTCTCTCTGGGGGGATCCCAATGCCCGTATCTTTGACTACCAACTCGCATTGCCCCTCAACTCGATTAGACACGGAGACCGAAATCGATCCTTTTTGAGTAAACTTGAGAGCATTACCAACCAAGTTGAGTAGAATCTGTCTCAGTCTTACCTGGTCGCCAACAAACTGCGTGTCCGGATCGGTTTTATCATGAATTTCAAACAGTAAGCCCTTTTCAGAGCAGAGACTTTGGTAGGTATTGTTCACCGGTGCCAGGATTTCTTGCATCTTAAACTGGGTATGTTCTAGCACCAACGCTTGGTTTTCGATCTTTGAGATATCCAAGATGTCATTGAGAATAGAAATAAGATGGTTGCCAGAGCCTAGTATAAGTTGAAGTGCCTCTCGATGTTTAGGGTCGGTAATTTCTTTTTCTAGGATTTGGGTGAGGCCGAGTACTCCATTCATTGGTGTTCGAATTTCATGACTCATCGTCGCCAGAAATGCCGACTTAGCCTCATTCGCTGCGTTCGCTTCTTTGGCTGTGGTGGTTAACTTACTTTCCAGCTTTTTGTACTCAGTAACATCTCTTTCTATCGCAATAAATCGATCAATGACGCCATGCTCATGCTTATCGGCGTAATATCAATATCTACCCAATACTCTTTCCCTTGAGAATCGTAGTTCAAAATCTCGCTTTGATTGGCAAGCCTTTAGCCAAGGAATCCGCAATGCGTTGTTTAGTTTGAGGGTCAGTATTATCACCCTGCAAAAAGTGCCCAGGTATTTTGCCTTTCACGCTCACCAACGCATAGCCAGTCATCTCTTCAAACGCTCTATTGACCCATTCAATCGCGCCATGTTTATCAGTAATCACCACAGCATCTCTTGCGGCCTTAACTACCATTGCAAGTAACTTACTCTCACGCTCTTGAAGAATGAGTTCGCTGTTTTTCTCCGCTAGCTCTTTTTGTGAGATTTCGAGTTGTTTGTGAGGATTAACCAGTACTTTATTACCAGCAAACAGGACAAGTAGAAAACTGACTCCCATGACAACCGCAATCGCATTGTAAATATGCCCCATGAAACTATCTAATTGCAGCTCTAAAGACTCCGGATTAACACCTTGCATTAGCGTCAAACCAGCCCTAGCGACAGGTGTAGAGTTCACAAGCCAGGCACCAAGTTCGTTTTGAGTGACATAATCAGAGACATCCCCTTGCGTTAACGCGTACCAGCGCTCTTTGGGGTCGATCAATTCTCCAAACAGTTCATCATAATCGACCGGCGTCTCGCCAAATACCATTCCGACGAAGTTACCGTTGCTGATTATCGGCATGAAAATCTTGATACATATATGGTCAGTATCATTGTGGAGAAGATAGACTGGCGCTGGGGTAATCAGATTTGACGCCAATCGCTTCATTTCATCAAAGATGCGGATTTCATTGGCTCGAGACGGATGTCGAAACTTGTCTTCAAAAAGAACTTCCCTATCGGCGTTAAACACAGCAAACAAGACTGAACGCGAATCCCCTTCATAACGGTGTAACGTTGAATCAAGGTTGACGCTCTGTTTACCTTCAAGGAATCCGATGATGTCTTTGTTACTCGACGCCAGCTTAACGCGCGCCTTTGCATTGTCTAAGTACTCTTCAACAAACAACTTTGCGGCTTGTAGTTCTAGGTTCGACCCTGTGGTTTGCAGATAGTCTATGGCGTGCTTAGACTCTCGGCCTAAAATTACGACGGAAGCGATAGCGAATACACACATGACGAAAGTCGTGTATATCAATACTAACGTTCTCCCGCTTAGCCCTTTTAGTTTCAGCACGTTAAGTCCCTTTTTGTGGTCACTCCTATGAATCTAGGAGATTTTGTACAGATATGCAGTACAACTTCACGAAAAAAGGAAAGTCCACAGGCTTATAGCTCTAATTTTAAAGTGCCGAGGCAGTTCACTAAACGCACTAAAGTTTTTAGATTTCTTGATGTTAGCCACCCAACTCAACATTTAGCGTCTATATTTCAGTTAAGCCCCCTCTTCAATTCAAGGATGATGAACAGCAAAGCGCGATTTGCCACTAAGGTGGCGCTGAGTTTGACTCTCGCTTATCTCATACCTTTTGCTATGGGATGGCCTCAAGCTTCCACGGCTGCAACTACCGTTATGCTCATTGCATCGACGGGGAGTCAACGTGAATCTTTTGAAAAAGGCAGTCTCAGAGTACTGGGCACCGTTGTTGGTGCCGTTATCGGGCTAATTTTAGTGGGAGCGTTCGCTCAGGACCGGTTTTTATACATGCTAAGCGTGTCTATTGTGGTGTCGTTTATCTTTTACTTTCGGAACGCCTATCAAAGCGACCCTACTCTGCTCATGCTGACGGCGGTCATGACTCTCATGATGTCAAACGGCGGCGATGCTGAAGGTGCCTTTCTGTATGGTGTCGACCGTGCTTATATGACGGTATTAGGCGTAACGATATACACCTTAGTCGGGGTCTATTTATTCCCTAGTAAAGCCGAGCAAAACCTCACTGCACTGCTTCAAGAAACCTTAGACATACAACAAAAAACCTTCGCAGCAATTTCCGTATCTTTGCCAGGCATGGCTCCTTCACCCTCGAGTGATGTTCAACCTAATGAAAAAAGAGACGAAACGGGTGAACGTAATTCTGCCGAAGACGCGACACCATCCATCGATGAACTAGTCGAAAAACTGTTCACTGCACAAACCACGCTTGAGCAGCGCTTCAACGTCATCAAAAAGGAAAGCAGTGAAGTCGCAGCGTACATCCAGGAGTGGAAACTGGTTATCCACCACACCCAGAAAATTACTCAATTTCTTGCAACTGCGTCGAGTGCGCGATTCAACCATGCCAACACGAATGATTATTTGGCTGAGTTCCCTGAGTTTGTCGAGCAAGTTGAAACACTGCTCTTGCAAAGTCAGCAGTTTTTGGCCACACCCACGAGTGGAGAGTCTTTTCGTTTTGAAGAAAAGAAACTACGAGCTGATGAGGCAAAGTTGGCAGCAAGCAGTCACCTTACCAGGGCGTCAGTGTTGACCTTGGGCTATCTAATGAACCGACTTTATGACAATGCAGGGAAGCTCGCTGAAACAGTTAGCTGTATTGACTCCATCACCAAAGTGGTGTCGTTTAAAGAGACGCTTCCTCCCATGCCGAGTGCCTTTTTATGGTGGGATGCAGAAAACTTTAAAACGTCGATTAAGGTCTTCGTCACTTACTGGGTCGCAGGCGGTTTATGGATTACATTTAACCCGCCTGGTGGTTACAGCTTTGTGATTTTCTCTACAATATTTATGGCAGTCCTGTCTTTTATGCCGCTTCATCCCAAAGCGCTAGGGTTTCTATTCACCTTCGGTTTTTTATTCGCTATCCCCGCTTATGTGTTTATTTTGCCTGGGCTCGAGCTCGGAATAGAGCTCGCACTGTTCTTATTTATCTATACCTTTATTGGCTTCTACCTTTTTAAAGGCCCTATCACCATCTTCTTTATGTTAGGTATGTTTGTGCTTGGAATAGACAACACGATGACCTATCACTTTGGCATCATTCTTACCGTCATGACCTTATTTTACCTTGTGGTGCTGATGATAGTGTTTTCGCACTACTTTCCCTTTTCTAGCAAAGCTGAGCATTTGTTTTTAACCGTTAGGCAGCGACTCTTCTTTCACCTGCACCACTTACTGCTCAGCATGCAAAATATCAGACCAAACTGGCTCACAAGACTAAGCCTCGCCCTACATGTCAAAACTGCGAATGTTGCCTCTAAAAAGCTGGTGTTGTGGGCGAGTAAGGTCGACGTAAGCTATTTCGATAACAATACCCAACAACACCTAATTCACTACGCCAAACGCTGTGGAGTGTTAATGGGACATGTAAATAATCTCGTTGCTGCACAAACAATTCTGAAAAATAACTCATTGATTACTAAGCTTAGAGAGACTCACGTCGATACTGTTTTACCAACCTAGTCAAAATACATGGGGCTAAAATACATGGTGACGCACAATCAAACAGCCATGAGTATTTCAAGCGGGCTGAACAAGACTACACTCGCGCTGAACAAGCTCTAGAAACCTTTTTCGAGTCGCTCGACTTGGAAGAGATAGACAAAAATGACATTGCAGGCTTTTACCTATTTCTCCATTTGAAAAGAAATCTGTATGAAGCGCTGAAAAATGTTGAAGAGGCCAGTCAGGATATCGACCTGGAAAACCTCAAGATGCATCGATTTTAGGGACAAAATAATGATGAGCTATCGGCTATTCATAGCCTTTACCACGACGGTGTTGATGACTGCCTGTACCACACTTGGCCCTGAGTTTGAGCCGAGCAGCAAAGTTGTGCTTCCTCAGTCATGGAGTGACAGTGAAACCGAATCGAGCACACAATCAACGGCGAATTGGTGGCAACAATTTAACGACCCGACTCTCAATCAACTTGTAGAGAAAGCCGCTAAGCAAAACCTCGATGTAGAAGCTGCTGGACTTAGAATCTTACAAGCCAGAGCCGTGTTAGGTATTACTGACGGCCTACGTTACCCTCAAGCACAAGCCCTATCGGGTAACTTGGCTCGAGCCTATGTCAATGAAAGCTCCTTCAACAACGCTGCCATTAGTTTCGATGCTGGTTGGGAAATGGACGTTTGGGGCAAATATGCTCGCGGTATTGAAGCCGCGCAAGCCACTTACTACGCCTCAGTAGCCTCATATAACGACATATTAGTGACCATCACTTCAGAAGTGGCTCGCAATTACATCAACTATCGTTCGTTCCAAGAGCGTATGTTGCTATCGCAGCGAAACATCGAAATTCAAGAGCGTGTTGTCAACATCACTCGAGTACAATTTGAGTCCGGTAACGTCACCGAGCTCGACGTACAGCAGGCGAGAAACCAACTATTCACCACCAAAGCGGCACTACCCGCGCTTGAAATTGCCATGTTACAGGCACGCAACGCACTTGCTGTCTTGCTCGGTTTACTGCCAGAGCAAGTCGACCCTTTACTTGAAGATGGGATGAATCAAAGACTCGCTGAATATGAACAACGTTTTCGTTCATCAGGCTCCAAGTCGCTGATATCAGAAGACGAGGATGGTTCAATTGTGCCTGAGGCTCCTGCGCTTACCTCCAATATCGACGCCAGCTTAGTCATGAGACGCCCCGATCTGCAAGTCGCGGAACTCCAAGCTCATGCACAAAGTGCACAAATTGGCGTAGCCGAAACCGCGCTCTATCCTAGCTTTTCCTTGTTTGGCTCCATTGGTATCGACAGCTCAGTCCCCGCAGGTTCAAGCTTTAGCTTCAATGACTCACTGACTTTAGTGGCTGGCCCCGCCTTTAGCTGGAACATTTTTCAATACGGCCGAGTTAAAAATAACATCCGCCTAGAAGACGCTCGTTTTCAAGAGACAATGACCAACTATAACAAGAAGGTTCTACAAGCGGTGCAAGAAGTCACCAACGCTATAGAAGCCTACGAGCTCTATGTCGAACAAAAAGCACTTCGACTTCAATCGGTCAACGCATCGGTGCGAGCATTCAATATCTCGCTTACGCAATATGAGAACGGTCAAATCTCGTTTGAGCGCCTGCTCAATTCAGTAGAAAAAATGACTCGCAGTGAAGATAGCTACGCACAAATCAAGGGCAATGTCGCCAACCAGGTCGTCGCGCTTTACAAGTCACTGGGTGGCGGTTGGCAGATTCAATCCGGACAGAGCTTTGTGTCTCCAGACAACATTGAGCAGATGCAAAAAAGAACGGATTGGGATAGCCAATTAAACCAAGAAAATACTGTCGTACCTGAACTGATGTTTAGAACCGCATCCACCAAGGAGGAGCCGTAGATGCCACACGAACTCGCTTGGGGCGATATCTATTTTTCACCGCTACTTCTCGTCGTGTGTATGGCAATTGTGGCCACATGGATTACGGTGATCATCATGAACAAAACGAAGCTATCGCGATTTGTCGCATTCCCTTCACTAACATTTCTCGCCATTGTGGTGATGTACGTTGTTGCCTTCGACCACTTTGTGATTAGGTTTTAGGAGCCTCTCGAATGAAGAAATCCATTATTATCATCCTGAACTTAGTCATACTTGGTGGCGCGGCTTGGTTTGGGTATCAAAAATACCAAGACTACTTCAATAACCCTTGGACGCGAGATGGCCAAGTAAGGGCGAATATTATTAAAGTTGCTCCGCGTGTCTCAGGTCCCATTGTTAACGTAGCCATAACCGATAACCAAAGAGTGCAGAAAGGCGATCTTCTTTTTGAGATTGATCCAGAGACTTACCAGGTGGCCTTGGTTCAGGCGGAAGTCGCTCTTGAGCAGTCCATTATCAGCTCTAAAGGCAAGAAAATCGAATATGACCGCCTCCTCGACATTCGTAAAAAAGATAAAGGTGCTGTATCGCATAAAGATCTGATTCGGCGTGAAATCTCCTATCAAGAATCCCTACTCAAAATCAAAGCATCGGAAGAAAAACTGAAATCCGCCAGGCTTAACCTAAGCTATACCCGTGTCGTAGCTTCGGTCGATGGCTTTGTTTCCAACCTCGACATTCGCACTGGTACGCAGGCGGTGGCTAACCAACCGTTATTGGCGCTGATTGACGAAAATAGCTTTTGGGTATTCGGCTTTTTCAGAGAAAACCAACTACCACAAATAAAACCAGGCAGTGACGCTCGGGTGACATTAATGTCGCATCCAGACATGCCATTGGAAGCAACGGTCGACTCCATTGGCTGGGGGATTGCGCCAAAAGATGGCACCGTGGGCTACAACTTACTGCCTAATGTAAACCCAGTATTCCAGTGGATTCGACTTGCGCAGCGTATTCCGGTGCGTATTTCGATTAAGGAACTACCAGAAGGGGTTCACCTAAGATTTGGACTCTCGGCGTCTATTATGGTGATGGAAGACTCTGAGTAACGTGCCGCACGCGGGGGTGTATTTAGGTAATACCATCGCAAAGATGCAAGGATAGATAGGATGAAAGTAGGAAGCCGCCTTAAAAACATCAATGAAGAAAACAACTTCTTCTATTTAACCCTCGCTTTGATCGCACTATTGATAAGCGGAGCTTTAGCTGAAGTAGTGGGTAGTGGTGCCATCGAACGCGTTCTTCAAGTCACTATTGTCATTACCTTTATCGTCTGTTTTGCGAGTCTTAGGTTTGATAAAAACTGGTCACGACTTCTGAAAACACTTGCTCTATGCTGGGTTGCTGTCATTATTTTCAAACTCATATTCGAGCGACGTGAAATGGATATCGCCATGCTGGCGCTCACCTTCTGTTTCTTCTTCGGAACATTCAAGTCCACGGCAAGACAAGTTCTGTTTCATGGCGAAGTAAATACCAACAAAGTCATCGGCTCAGTCGCATTATTTCTCCTGCTCGGCTTAATGTGGGCTATCGTTTATTTGGTAGTCATTGAATATTCACCTGGCGCATTTACCGGTATGGAAGCGATTTCTTGGGGAGAGAACTTCTCCAATGCGGCCTATTTTAGTTTCGTTACTTTAACTACGCTCGGTTATGGTGATATAAGTCCAGTGACTCCATTGGCTCAAGTAGTGGTGTATTTAGAAGCGATCGTAGGCGTATTTTATATGGCCATCGTCGTATCGAGTTTAGTCAGTGCAAATTTGCAACACAGGGAAAAACAAAATGGATAGACAAACCGAACAACGTCAAAGCAAGCTCTTTGTCAACAATATGGTGGAGTCGGCTATTCGAATCGGCTTACTCGTACTTCTACTCAGCTTTACATACGACATCATTAAACCGTTCATTATTCCGGTGTTGTGGGGGCAATCATTGCCGTAGCTCTATTACCCGTCACCAAAAAGCTCGAACGTTCGCTTGGTGGTAAACGAGGTTTAGCTTCTACGTTGGTTGCGTTAATTGGTATTTCTATCTTAGTTATACCATTTGTATTGGTATCAGGCTCCATTTATGACGGTGTTGCCCATACAACAGAAGTGCTGCAAAGCGGCGATATTAAGATCCCAGGCCCTACCGATAAAGTCGCCCAAATCCCAATCATCGGCGACAAGCTCTACAGTATCTGGAACCTGTTCGCGACCAATATTGAAAAAGGCATCCAGCAGTTCTTGCCTGAAATTAAAGGCTTCTTGGGTACCATCGCTTCTATCCTTGGTGGCGCACTGACTAGTCTTATCATGTTCATCATTTCACTCGCGATTGCGGGTGGCTTTATGGCTCACGCAGAAAAAATATCTGGAGCGCTAGAAACCGTTGCAGTGCGTGCCGTTGGTAAAAAAGCAGAACAATGGGCGAACTTAATGGCGGCGACCATTCGCAGTGTATTGCTTGGTGTTGTCGGTGTTGCCTTTATTCAGTCTGCTATTATTGGCGCCGCGATGTTTGTATTCAAAGTACCCGCCGCTGGTTTACTGACTCTGGCGACTTTGATTTTGTGTATTGCTCAACTTCCGGCGCTATTGATTGTCGCTCCAGTGATTTTCTATGTTTATTCAACCGGCGATGGCACTAGCACCACAATATTCACAATCTGGGCATTGGCTGGCGGTCTTTCAGACAACTTCCTCAAACCTATGCTGATGGGACGTGGTGTGGACGTTCCAATGCCTATCATTCTGATCGGTGCTATTGGCGGGATGCTCTTTGCGGGCATTATAGGCTTGTTCTTGGGTGCGATTGTCCTGGCAATTTGGTATGAGTTGTTCTTGTTCTGGATTAACTACGAAACCCAAAGCGAGCTCAGCGAAGAGGTAGAAACAGTAGAAGGCGCGGATGATTACAAAATTTAACCAGTAACACTAATTCTATCGACAGCAATACCAAAGCGGGAAGAATGCCCGCTTTGGTTATTTATTATCCAAAAACACCACGCCAAAGTTAAATATACCGAACGAATGACGTTCACAATTATTGTTTTACAATTACTCGATCAATTATTAGCAGTCTACTTTTATTGATAACTGAAACAATAAAATACATAAGCATGAATCAACAACAAATTATTCTAGAGCTTATTGACGATATATACTCTGCTTCAATAAACCTGAACATTGGCATGTCGCATTAAAAAAGGTTAGCCAATTTGTTGGAGCTAACCACCGTAATTTGGTGATCGAGCGATTTAATGAACGACACCTCTCATTTGCAACTACGACTGCATTTACTGACGACGAACTGCTTGAATATAATCAAAAATACATCCAAATTGATACGCTATCAGATTCGTTAAATTTAGCTCAATGCGGTGTGATAATCGATACTGCTAAGGTTATCTCAAACGAACAAATGCAATCTCTAGAAATCCATCAAAAGTTCTACAGCCGTGCAGGGATGGATAAGTTTTTAGGGGTCAAACTTTATCATGACGACGAATGCTATGGTTATTTTTCACTCGCGAGAGACTTTAACTCCACCAACTTCGACAGTCATTCAGTCGCTAACTTACAACTTCTCATTCCTCATATACAGCGGTCCGTTTTAATTGGCAAAGAGCTGATGAAAAAAGAAACCATCATCGCTGGTTACGAATCAGCGCTAGAGCAATTAGCGACGACTAACATCTTATTAAATAAATCGGGGCAAGTTATTACACATACCGTCTCCGCTGCCCCATTTCTAACCCAGAGAACCAATATTCAATGCACCTACCCTATTCGCTTACCCACCGCAAATGACACTAAGGCCCTGCATATGGAAATTAGAAAGGCACTACTGAGTAGGTATGAGTCGAACCCGACTTTCATCCCATTTATGCTTGATACACAAGAATATAAAGCCGTCGTATTCCCTTGGAAGCCCGCCTACAACCGAGACACACAGTTCATCGACGACGTAGCTTGCATTGTGATGATTCTACCAAGTCGCTCTCCAACAGGATCTATAATACAAACCACTTTCAACCTGACCAACGCCGAAACTAAAGTTGCTGACCAACTAATTGAAGGAAAGGTAGCAAAAGAAGTCGCGAGCACTCTTTTTACCTCAGAAGCCAATGTCAGGTTTCACATTAAAAATATTCTTCGCAAAGCAGAATGTAAAAATCAAAATCAACTGCTGGCTTTAATTCACAAAAAGCTTTGTCTACACGCTTTTAGTGTGAGACAGCACCCTTTGTATGCTCTAGAGTTTAAAACGCTCTAGGATACTTTGCTGCTTGTCAATTTCCGCGATTTGTATATCCATATAATGATTCGTTTCTTCAGCTTGCTCAGTGACTTGTTGGCTCAGTTTGCTAATTTGCTGCGTATTTCGGCTAACCTCTCCAGATACGTTACATTGCTCTTCAGCAGCCGTTGCAATTTGTCCCGTGCACACAGAGATATTCTCAATATTCTGTTGAACAACACTTAAGAGATCTGTCGCTGAGCGTGCCGAGTTTACTGCACCTTTAACATTCCTCTCACTCACGCCAATCGCATCGGATATTGAGCTCGTAGTAAGTAGTAGCTGTTCTGATTTTGCATGGATTTCTTTAGTCGCCTCTTGAGTCTTCAAAGAAAGCAACCGTACATGATCGGCAACAACGGCAAACCCTCTTCCAGCCTCACCGGCTCTCGCTGCCTCAATCGTCGCATTGAGTGCGAGTAAGTTGGTTTGATTGGCAATCTCATTAATTTCTTCGAGAATACTGCCAATACTCTTGGTACTCTCGACTAACTTATCCGATTGAGTTGAAACCAGATGTATATTGCCAGATAACCGCTGAATATTGGATTCAGTCTCTCTGACAATATCAACGCCATGTAGAACATTGCTTTCCACATCACTCGCGCTTTGGGCAGCTTCTAACGTACTTTTCGCAGTTTCTTCTGCGGCAGTGGTCATTTGCTCTATTGCAGTGGCAAGCGCGTTAAGCTCATCCATTTGCTTATTCACATTTTGCTCGGTTTCGTGTGCAGCACTCTGCGTCAATGTGGCGTGGTTCTTTACCAAAATAGAAAGATCTTTCGATGCTAAAATCTGACTGTGCAGGTTAGCGACAAACTGATTAAAGTAATGACCCAATTCGGCAAATTCTTTATCCGTATCCGTTCGTAGACGATGGGTTAAATCTGCTTCGCCAGATGCTACGTTTTTTAGCGCCTCTCTCAACTCTCCTACAGGCTTAAACAAATGACGAATCACTGCAAACAAAACAAACGTGATGATGACGATGAGTACCGCGGTGAAGGCTAGAGTTTTCTTGATTAAGCGCGAGAAGTCCAAGAATGCAAGCTCCTCATTAACAACAGCGCCCACATACCAGTCAGAACCCGATACCAATTCCAAACTCATCAAGTACTTAGCATCATTAATCCAGATCTCTGAAATACCCGTTGCAACTTCAGCATTCGGGACAAAGTCAGTCACCTGACGGCCATTAAACTATCGTTTGGGTGCGCGATAATCATACCTTCACTGGTCACCATGAACATATAACCAGTACCAAACAGGTTGGTTTGATTCATTAGATCAATTAGCGGATCCAATGAAATATCAAACACCGCATTGCCGATTAATTGGTTTGTATTGGTGAACAAAGATGAGGCCACTGAGATGATCATTTGGTTCGTCGAGGAATCGATATAAGGTTTAGTAACAACGATGTCACTCGCGTTCGTTGCCGCGATATACCAAGGTCGATTACGAACATCATAGTTTTGGTCAGGTACCCAATTATTGCTAGAGAGTAACTCTCCTGAGTCCTCATAGCCTATACCTATCGCCTGAAAACTGCTTGTCAACGCAGGGGCTGAAATAGCTTTAAGTGCCGATTGAGTATTGGTCGCATCTATCAAATTGAGAGAATGCACAACAGATTTTACCAACTCACGCTTGGTAAGTAGTTCATGAGCGATGGTAAAGCTGATGCTTTTTGTCAGTTCTTGAATATTTTGTTCGGTGTGTTTTTTAAATGTTTCATTGGTGAAATAGTAATTGATGGCGCCAACTAATGTGATAACAAATACGAAAAGAACGCTTGAGGTTAAGACAATTTTTGATTGAAACTTCATCGATATATTTATGTAATAGTTATAATTTTCAAACAATATACCTGCCAAAATTATAATGTTGGTTATATCAATTATAACCAGTATTCACCTTGCCACCCCTTAGTCACCCCTTAGTCACCCATTTTAGCTAACACCAGGCCATGATTACTCGCACCCAATAAGCTTGGTTCTAAACACGTGCTGAGATGATAAGATAACCATGCTTGATACTGAGACGGTGTAAGACTATTCACTCCGGAGTCTAAGTAGCGGCTAAAGCTGTCAGTTGCTGCATGAAGAAGAATACTGAAACCTGATTGAGTAACCAGCGTTTCCATCTCTCCCGGAGAAGCAAAATACCCCACCTGAAAAAAGCTATCTGCCTCGTCACATGACACCGTGCCTTTCGAGTTCAACTCATCAAGCACCTCTGGTGTGATTAAATGTGAAAAACGTTGCGCAAATAATCCAGCAACAAAAAACTTGGAAATATAAGCTATTGCAAGCACTCCACCAGGCTTCAAAATGCGCTTAGCTTCTTGTATCGCTTGCTGACGCTCATGCACAGTTTTCAAGTGATACAGCGGGCCCAAGATGACACACAAATCTTGAGATTCATCCTCGATAAAAGGGACATGGCATGCATTCCCTTCATAAACATCCAGCACCAAACCTTGCTTTAAAGCGTTTTCTTTGAGAATTCGGACTTGGTCCGGAACCAACTCCACTGCTGTGACATTGCACCCCTGACTGGCAAACTCCAAAGAATAACGGCCTGTTGCAGCGCCTAATTCACAGACATCTTTCCCCTTACCGAGGTAGCCATTCAATAAGTGCATCGTCGTGTCGTACTCAAGCTGGGCAATATACTGACGAGTTAAGCGCGAATGCTCGTCGGCATCGGTATATTGAGCTATTAATGCATCCATAGCGTTTCCCCTTGGCGAATGAGATGAACTTGAGACATAACCTTTCCTTGTAAAACCGTCGGTTAGAATCAATATGACACTAAACCCATAAACGAGTAAACCACATTAACACTCATTGCAATCACACCAAGCCTACATCTGAGCTCGCTTGGGTATATACTCCCTAACACGCCAAATACTCGTATAAATCACGATCTCAACAACCCTGGTTTCGGTTCTAACCCCATTATGCAGCTGTCCAACTTCAAATATAAAACGCGAAAAGCCCCTGACTATCGTCATGGCGAACAAGTTTCTTTTTTAGATATTAAGGATACGTTTGGCATTGGCAGCATCCGTGTTGGAAGTTGGGTAAACTCGGAAGAGAAAGATCTCGCCGCCAACCTTATCTTTGATTCATTGGCTGATTTGGCGTTTTTCCTAGCCTTCCAGCTAAGGCTATCGGCTTGCGTGGCAATCTGAATCTTGCTTTTGGCACTGGTGGCCGTAAGGGAGTTCAAGCGCACTATGCTCCCAATCAAAGAGAACTAGCACTTGCTAAAAATGCGGGTGCTGGCGCCCTCGCGCACGAATTCTGGCACGCCTTCGATCATTATATCGCCGAGAAAGCCTTTGATATCGGTGATCGTTCAGGTCCGCAGACAAAGATACTATTCGCGAGTGATTGCTGGCTTACCAATACCAAACACTTGCCTCACCCTTTAAATGACCGGTTACTAAATGTGTTCGATACTGTGCTGCTTAGCGCCGATGGCATGGATCGGCACGACTATGTTTCTCGGAGCGTGAAAGCAGATAAAGCCGCGGGGGTTAACTATTTTTCACAGCCAACTGAAATGATGGCTCGTGCATTTGAGGCTGTTGTTGAATCATGCTCAGAGATTGAAAACTCGTACCTCGTTTCAGGTACCGAAAAACAAGACATGATTTCGTTATATCCGGACATAATGCATCGCCAAGCCATCAGTGATGCCCTGCTGGCATACTTTAAACCGCTTGGAGAAGCACTAAGCCGATAGCCATTCATCGCTTAAGTTGATAGTCGCCAAAAAAGACATCAGCTTCTTCTACTGACCACAGCGGCTGTTTTGCCATGACTTTGGAAAAAAACGGGCTGTTTAGATAACCATTCAACACCCGCGTACCTTGAAATAAGGCGCTTCACGAAACCACTGTTTATCGATGCGTGCGAACTTTCTAATAAATGGGAGTAAGGCGATATCAACGAGGCTTTCGCGCTCCCCAAACAGGAACCGATGCTCCGTCAGACGCGACTCCAACCTTGCTAACTCACGCTCACATTCTTGCCGCAGGGGTATCACTGTATCTTCGTGGTAGCGTTTAGCGCATCCAAAAGCGTTGAGTGCTGGGTCAAAACGTCTTTCAAATACCTCAATGAAACTCAACATAAGAGGCAGTTGATTGTAGCTATCCTCTCCCAATAATCCATGAGGGTCATTTTTTGAGAGAGCCCAAACCATGATGTCTAGGCTTTGTTCCAGAACCCGCGCCTCATCAGCCAGCAGCGGTT
Organism: Vibrio maritimus; assembly: GCA_000755425.1. Lineage (GTDB taxonomy): Bacteria > Pseudomonadota > Gammaproteobacteria > Enterobacterales > Vibrionaceae > Vibrio > Vibrio maritimus_A. The sequence continues at coordinate 151,786 of BBMT01000004.1, read as the reverse complement.
GCTGATTTTCTGAAAGTACGAGTACTGGCACGGTAGCCTTTGATGAGGCTTGCAGTAGTTCGGCAGGCTTATTGTCTAGCTTGATTGAGCGAATACGTACTCGTTGCTCCGCTTTTAGCAGAGCCATCCGAGCACGTATTGCATAAGGGCAGTTGTGCAGAGAGTAAAGAATGGGCGTGGGTTCCACGGCTAACATCCTCTGAAATTTTGTGCCTTATAATCCACTATCTTGCCACTCGAATTACTCTTCAGGCTTGTTGTTATCTCTATCGACGTAGGGCCAGTAATGATGTCCTACGCGAATAATCAAAGTCGCAGCCGCCAAAACAAACGCCGCTACCGATAGCCAAACGACTATGGTTGCATCCATTTCTTTCATCCCAAGCGTGATATAACGAGCAATGGCCATCATGGCAATGTAGATAGGGTATCGAACCGGGATTTTACCGTTCACGACAAACTGCTGCACCATGGCGAGGACTTCCAGATAGATAAACATCAGCAAGATATCTGTAAGAAGCACTCGGCGCTCAGTAAAGACGTGCATGAACTCTTCAACCATGGCGTATATGGTGGCTAGCGTAATCGCCACCAGCAGCACAGCTTCAAGCACATAGAATATTTTTAAAAACGGCTTACTAAACGATTTAGGTAAATGTGAAGGCATAAACTTTCTAAGTTATTGTTAGTTATGTTTTTACTCTAGCACATTTTCATTGCAACAAAGAATACGCATCATCATGCAGTCACCCTACTCTTGGTTTTATTGATTACTAAAGGGCTATAAAGCAAGCTTAAAGCTTCGTGACTGGCAACAAAACCCAGCTTCTCGTAAAAACGTAATGCGTCAGGTCGCTGTTTATCGCTGGTCAACTGCACCAGGTGGCAATCGCGCTCACGTGCTCGCTCAATAGCGTGTACGAACATCTGCTCACCTAGCCCCTGCCTCGAACTTGCTTAGCAATTCTCACGCCCTCTATTAAACAGCGCCAACTGCCAATGTGAGTCAGGTAAGGGATAAAAGTGAGCTGCAACATACCCACACCTGACTGCCTGACTCAACAACCCAAAGTTCATTATTAGGATCCTGTTCAATCGCACTCATAGCTTGTAGATACTTAGCATTTATGGGGGAGCTAATGTCTTCTCGTTTTGCTCCTAACGGGTCATCAGCCAGAAGATGGATTAACTCACTCAAATCGGATGGTTGTGCTTGTCGGTAATGAATCGTCATATGGATTCCCTTAGTGAATAAAACTGACAGAGCATCTTAACAACTACGGTAGCTGATGACCAAATACCAGCTTCACATCAGGGTGTTGGCCAGAAAACGTTTTTATTGCAGCCAGCGATGTTGCAGCCTGCTGACGTAAATCTTCGCTTAGGGCTGCCGGCGGATAGCTATTGTCATATGCATACCCGAAGTGGCTGGCATCACCGACAATAAACTTGATTCCATCGTTTGTATTTAATAGATAAGAGGTGTGACCTTGCGTGTGGCCTGGCGTAGACACCGCCCATAGAGAACCGTCCCCAAACACATCAATCACACGTTCAAAAGGTGCTAAACTTCCGCCTTGATTGAAGTCGATAGCTTGCCAGTCGTACTGCTCCTGAAATAACCCTGTATTGGTAAGCTTTGCCAGTAAGTCGTATTCGCGGCCATCGGCAATGACAGTCGTTCCGAAGGAAGATCGCTAATTCCAGAACTATGGTCAGGGTGAAAGTGAGTAATAAACACACCCTTTAGTTGCAAGACTTTATGATTGAGATGTAGATTTAGCGGCACCTCTAAGCTGTTTTTTATACCCGATAGCGAAACCATCGTGCGCATCAGCCAATTGTAGTTGCCGTCATTACTTTGCTGGAATGACTTTGAAAATCCGGCATCAATTAGAAACTCACCATACTGAGGATGGCGTATCCAATGGCTCAATACCGGTAGGGCGGCATAGCGCTGTGGATACGAATCTGGCGCACCTTGCATTAAGGTATTGCGATCCATCACTATTCGACCCACTTGCAGCAATTTGTAGTCAACAGTCTGTGCGGTAGATAGCGCTTGTTGCCAATTTTCAGCGCTAGGTGCTTGACTATTTGGCAGGGTTTTTATGTTCACTGGGAACCCTCCCAGCCAATAAACATACCCCGCCAGCACCACAAGACTCGTTACCAATACGCCCAACAATCCTTTTAAAACTTTCATATTCCCTATCACCTATTTACTGTGTTAGCGAGAGTATAAAGTTTGACGTATACGTCAGAGTCAACAGGTATTGGCAATTCTTTGTTGAACCTCCTTTTCTAATTGCTCCAAGCGAGAAAGCTGTGCTCGTTTTTGTTCTATTTCATAGTTGAGTACAGACTTTTTGTCAGTGATCACTTTGAGGCTAGCTTTACAGCGCTCACCTTTAGGCGCGTCAAAAAAGGGAATCAGCTCACTTATCTCAGATAACGTTAAGCCAATCTGCTTACACCGAGATATAAACATCATTCTTTGATGGGCGTCTTGGTCAAACACTCTGTAACGCCCATTTCTTGCGAGTGTTGGCAGTAATCCGATAGACTCGTAGTGACGTATGGTACGCTCTGTCACATTGTATTGCTTGGAAAAAGCCCCTATTAGCATCGCACAGCCTCCTTGTTGTCAATCATTGCTACTATCATCTTTGACACAGCATTCGACACTCATTTAGCCAACAAAGTGCGACCTATCTATCATTAATCATGTAATTTGAATGGAAATGTCGACTAGCGCCTATTATCTACTAACTTGTTTTCACATCATTCGCGTTAGGAACGAAAACCATGAGTGAAAATCAAAGACGTCACTATCGACTGACCTACCCAACCAAAGAGCGACCAATACTGCACTTAGCCAATCAAAGTTATGAGGTATTACAAATTGCAGAGAGCAGCATCGTAATTTCAACAGAGCAAACTTCTCTGAAGGCGGAGTATATATTCCAAGGGGAGATTGCATTTAACGATGGTACCAGTGACGGTGTCGCGGGTGCGGTACTAAAGAATGATGCGCAGCAAGCGATTATTACACTCACTGAGACATTGTCTTTTAAACGTTTGATGTCCGAGCAACGCCGAATTCGGGTCAACTATCCAGCGTTTGATTTTAGTGACTAATAAGTGATTTGGGTCTTTGAAACAGCAAATAAGCAGTATCGATGATGAAAACCTAACGCACATCGATACTGCATTTAGGGCGAGTGTTTTCGTATCTGCGAGCTTTCTAGATCAACCCCGCAAACAGCACTTTCCAATAACCTTTACTTACCCACTACCAAGGTTACCAAAAAGCAAACACAGGCTATCACTAGTAAGGTGATTTCTTTTCTGCGCATAAACGCTCCTTTTTTGTTTCACGATTAAAAAACCGATAGTGCAAGAGTACTTATTCAGAGATAGGCAAGCACTCGCCATTTATTTATCTTTTCGCCACATCTTGTAGCCATTCCAATACATGCTTTTGCTAAGTAGGTGTGCAGCGACCGGCGCCGTCAGCAAAATGAATAACATGGTACCGAGAACTCGGGAGACTACGGTCACGTCTGGCATGCCTACGGCCACAGCAGCCAATAATGCGGTCAGCCCCATGGTGTTTGCTTTCGTTGAGGCGTGCATTCGGGTATATAGATCAGGCATACGCAGTACCCCAATACTCGCCACCAGCACAAAAAAAGTGCCTAAACAAAGTAAAAGCCCAGTTAAAAACGTCATGACTTGCCCCCTTGCTCAAGTTTCTTCTGATTTTCCGCTTCATTTTGTTGCTGATTTTGCTTGGCAATAAAACCAGCAAACGCGATAGTGCCTAAAAACGCCACCAAACCGAGGGTGATGGCCACATCGAGCAGAGACTTTTGACCACTGTCCAGTGTGTGAACTGCAATAAAGCCAACTGTAATAAAGGCAATAAGATCCAGAGCAACCACCCGGTCAGCGAGCGTCGGCCCTTTAATCAAGCGGATAAATACCAACACCAAACTAAACAGCATGCCTACATAGGCAAAATTGATACTAAATGACAGCCAACTATCCACGCGTCACCTCCAGAATTCGTTTTTCCATCCCGTTCTTAATTGAGCGAATCACATCATCGTGATCTGGTGCGAACATGGCGTGAACAACCAAATGTTTCTTATCTTCAGTCACGTCCAGACTCAAGCTGCCTGGAGTGAGTGACACCATATTTGCCAAAAGCGTGATCTCAAGATCTGAGGTGACATCCAGCGGCACATAAATGATGTCTGGGTCACTAAGATGGGTGGGCGTTACAACGTCCCACACTACATGAGCTGCAGACACCAGCATCTCGTAGCAGAAATAGAGAAATAGCTTTATAGAAGCACTAAACCGTCTGAAATAACTCGATTTAAGCCCAAACGGCTGACTCAACCTGAGAGCGAAAAAACCCACAACGAAGCCTGTCATGAAGCTCAAGCCAGTGTACTCTCCATTGAGCAGCATCCATGCGCCACCCAAAAAGACATTTAGGAAGAAATAATTCATACCCCACCTCCTAAAACAGCATTGACGTAACCGCTAGGCTCAAGAAGTTGCTCTGCTGCACTAAAAGCAAACTGGAAGAATGGCTCAGCGACAAAGCCAATCATCAACGTCATTGATGTCAATACAACAATTGGTGCGTAGTAAAGTGCTCTGGTTTTGCTACAAAGCTTCTCTGCAGTCGCCTCTCCTTCCTGTCTCGATGGTTTGACCTTCCAAAATACCTCGCTCCAAATCTTGGTCATCGAGAAGATGGTAAGCAGCCCAACAAACAAAGCGATCGCGGCTAGCATGTAATACTCGCTTTGTAGACTGCCTTTAATGACTAAAAATTTGCCCCAGAATCCTGACAATGGCGGGAAGCCAGCCAGAGAAAATGCAGAAACTAAAAACAAAAATGCCAGCACTGGTGTTGCCCTATACATGCCACCTAGCTCTGGTAGTTCACTGGTGTGATGCTTTCTTTCAACAACGCCTCCAACTAAGAACAAGTTCGCTTTCACCACACTGTGGTGCACGATATAGAAAAGCACTCCCGCCAACGCTAAAGGCGTATACAACGCAAGCCCCATAATCATGTAACCAATCTGACTGATACTGTGAAAAGCAAGAATTTTCTTAATACTGTACTGACTAGCAGCACCCAAAACGCCAGTGAGCATTGTGAGAGCAGCGACCCAGATCATCAGCGGCTGCCAACCGCTCTCGACTAATGGAAACACCAACGTAAAAATGCGTATCAATGCATAAACACCAACCTTTGTTAGCAGTGCTGCAAACAAAGCGACCACCCCAGTCGGCAGTGTGTGATAAGACGCCGGAAGCCAAGCAAAAAGAGGAAATAGTGCGGACTTTACAGCGAAGCTAAACAAAAATAACGCCGATATAGTCGCCTTAATTTGTGGGGTAATGTTCTCTGCCTTGCTGTGTAGATCAGCTAAGCTTAGCGTGCCTGTGGCGCCATAAATCAAACCAATCGCCAACAGGAACATCAGAGTCGAAACAAAATTAAGCATCACATACTTAACCGCCCCGTCGACTTGCTTGCGATTCGCATCCAATACCATCAGGCCGAATGAGCAATCAACATCACTTCAAACCAAACGTAAAGGTTAAAGATATCACCCGTTAAAAATGCGCCGTACACCCCAGCCAGGAGCACATGAATCAGCGAGTGAAACATACCGTATGATGGTTTCTTCTTTAGATCCGCCATGGCATAGAACACGCTTATTACACCGATGATGGCTGCAATGACCACCATCGCGGCAGCTAAAAAGTCTGCAACAAACACAATACCAAACGGTGCAGCCCATTGGCCAAATGCGACAGCTTGAGGACCGTTATCCATAATACCGTTCAGTAAAAGCCCACTTCCTAGCAGGGTAAACAGTGCACTAGTGCCACTCACCGCTTCCGCAAGTTTATGGTTCTGTCTGGCAAAGAACACTAATACAGCAGTCAGGACAGACATGATGACAGGCAAGGTTAACAACATTGACATTATGCCTGCTCCTCTGAGTATTTCATTTCATCGATATCCGCAGTCTGCGCTTCTTCATAAGCGCGATAAAACAGCACCAAAGCAAACACTAAAAGCCCGAAACCAATGACAATGGCTGTTAAGATCAGGGCTTGCGGTAGCGGGTTCGCAGCATCCATATGAGGCACGACAGAATCAGCATCAATGAGCGGCGGATTTCCTGGGGTTAATCGACCCGCATTAAAAATGGCAAGATTGACGGCGCTACTTAGCGAAATCAGGCCAAATAGGACTCTGAGCAGGTGTCTTTCCAGCATCAAATAGATCCCAGACGCCACAAATACACCAACGACAACACTCCACAACATTTCCATCAGTCCATCTCCTCCGTTACATGGAGGATCATTCCCATCACCCCACCAATGACACCTAGATAAATACCAATATCGAAAATTAATGGCGTTCCTAGCGGCAATACATCTTTCCACCACAAACCGGTAAGGAATGGCAGATTGAACATTAGGCTCACAGCGCCTGCAGCAAAACTAATAAAGACACCCAACATGGCAATGCTAAACGGTGCGTAGTGCAGCCTTTCTCGTACATACTGTGGAGACTCAGCAAACATCAGCAGTGACAAGCCAATCACGGCGATAAGTGCACCGATAAAACCACCGCCTGGTGAATTGTGACCGCGCATCAATAGGTAAAGTGAGAACACCAACATGAGCGCTGCGACTATATGCGATGCGGTCCCTAAGATTAGCGACTTCACTTTGGTCGATGGCACGCTGCCAGGTTTAAGTAGACTCACAGCACACAGACCAGCCAGCGCCACTACCAGTACCTCACCAAAAGTATCAAAGGCACGGAAGTCCACCAGAATCACGTTAACTATATTGCGACCATGACCGCCCGGCACACTTTGCTCGTTGAAGAACTGGGAAACCGACATATCAATAGCTCTGCCGTAATTGAGATCAGTACCATAGTCACCGCAGTACCAATACTGCCCGCGACTAAAGCGTGAATCGCGCGGCGCACCTTGGAGTGCTGTTTCACCTCCGAAAGTGCTGGCATGTGACGCATCAGTAGAACTAAGAAAATCACCATTAGGGTTTCTACTAGAAGCTGAGTCTTCGCGACGTCCGGCGCACTGTAGATCATGAACACTAACGTAGTCATGAATCCAATCATGCCAAGTGCGGCCACGGCCAAGAACTTCGTTTTTGAGATAATCACTACAAATGATGAGACTATCAGCAACGCAGCTATCACTACTTCATACAGCTTGATGCCGTCTAGGCGGCCGACGAACTGATCAAATGACATTGGCGTATGAGTGATAAGCAACAGCGCCAACGCTCCAAAAGAGAGCAAGCCATAAACACTCATTCGTTTCGTCTGAAGAACATTTGTTTGCCACTTAGCAAAGCTCACCATTGCTTGCAGCAGATTATCGAAGAGGCGATTCGCACACGGTAGTTTTGACAACTGACGATCAAGCAATGTAGTTAGTGTCGGATATACTTTGTAAAGCAGTACGCCAAGGGCTAAAGTCACGACACTAAGCATCAGCGCGGCGTCGATGCCATGCCACATTTTCACGGGCTCCGGCGCGGCAACAGGAGCAATAGCGATCACCCCAGGAAGAATAACTTGCTCATTAAGCCATTCCAAACCAATGACAGTCGCGAGTACACTAATGATGGCCAGCATAAATGGTGGCACCCAAAGCCCTTTATCAAGTTCAACAGACTTAACCTGAGTTGGTTCGCCTAGATGACGGGTACTAAATGGTTTTATCAGCAAAGCCAATACCAAAGTGACAGTAAGCGCATTCACCAGTACCATAAGAAAAACCGACCAATTACTGACTTCCAACCCGGCTTTATACATGTACTCCTTGCCCAAAAAACCTGGCAAAGGCGGTACGCCAGAAGTCGACAGCACAGCAATAAATGCGGCGACAAAGCTAATCTTTAGTACCGTTCGCAAACCACAGAGCTGACTGATTTCACGCGTACCCGCCGCTTTATCGACATTACCCACCACCATAAACAGGCCTGCTTTATACAAGGCGTGCGCGACAATCAACAGTATCGCCGACTCAAGCGCCAAGTCACTGCCGATACCAAGTAGAAAGGTTAGTTTGCCAAGTACTACCGTTGTACTGTATGCCAGCATGAGCTTCAGGTCTGTTTGCCTTAGCGCCATAAGTACACACCACACGGCAGTAAAACCACCAAGTATGGTCAGCGTATAGAACCAAACCTCTGAATGAGAATAGATAGGTGACACCACTGCCAGCAGGTAGATACCCGCTTTAACCATAGTGGCAGAGTGAAGATAAGCACTCACTGGCGTTGGCGCGGCCATCGCATTTGGTAGCCAGAAGTGGAACGGAAATTGAGCGGACTTGGTCAGCGCGCCCAATAGAATAAGAACCAGAGAAGGTAAAAACAGAGCGTGACTTGAGATCTCGTCCGCTTTAATCAAGATATTCGTCAGCTCATAGCTGCCCGCCATGGTGCCAAGCATAATCAGACCAGCAAGTAATGCTAATCCACCGGCGCCAGTAATAAGCAGTGATTGCAGCGCATTCTTTCGAGACTTGACCGCTTCATGGTTAAAGCCAATGAGCAGATACGAGGTAACCGTCGTCAGTTCCCAAAACACAAACAACAGCAAAACATTGTCACTGAGAACAACACCAAGCATTGCTACCATAAACGCAGTTAGGTAACAGTGAAATGCGAACCTCTGTTTGTGCTCTCTAAGATAGGCCAGCGCATACACCTGCACCATAGTTCCGATCCCGCTAATCAAGCAGGCAAACAGAAACGATAATCCATCCAATCTGAAACTAAGCGCCAGACCGAGGCTAGGAACCCAAGGTAGACTCCAACTGACGCCCTCTGGACTATACAACGACACGACCGCCGTTAAGATCAGAAACGGAAACAACGCAAAAAGGTCAAACCGTGAAAACGACAAAGTTCGTCCTCTACTGATTGTTTGGCTTTGTGTCCCGCTATTTATTACGGCTCTCTCGATACTCAAGTTAACACTCACTTTAATCCAACGATGCACATCGTGAGTTGGCTGACTTTCTCCCTTTTGCGTTCCCTGACAAAAACATCGGAAATTCCGAACCTAATACCACATATGCACTATAAAAATCGAATCTAATTCTATCCTTGATTTGTTATAACGCTCTAGATAGGAACTGTAAGATTTAATACAAGAGTTAAATAAAGGGTTTCTTAAGATGTGAAAGTTCGACTATTTGCAGCGAAACATTGCGATTTAAACGTAATTTATGAGTATTTGTAACGAACTGTCACGATGGAGAGCTTCGGAAAAGGAAGCGATAACACGAGTGCCATCCTAGAGGTGGGAATAAAAGGCAAAGTGTGGGGGAAAATGTAAAACGCCCAAAATGATTGACCACATTTCGGGCGAGGAGTTCCAAGCAATAGTTTATTGTGGTGATTCTATGTTCATTTCATTTAGCCCACCGGCATTGTGAAGTGCAGTGAAGCCTTTAGACTTCATATAAGCCAATGCTTGGCCAGAGCGGTTACCACTGCGGCAGTAAAGCACTATAGGTTGAGACTTATCTAGTGCAGCGATGTGCTTGTCCAGCTCAGAAAGTGGATAGTTGACGGCTTGGTCTAAATGCCCAGCATTAAACTCTTCTGGCGTACGAACGTCTATGACCATTGCGCCTTGCTCAATCAATTGCCAGCCTTCCTTTGCTCGATCACTGGCATGAGCAGTCCCAAAAACAAAAAACAAACTAAGTACAATATATCGAAGCATAACCTTCATTCTTCCCTCCTTGAGCGTCATACTGAGCAGCCGTTGCCTAAAACAAGTCTAGCGGAGCCTCTCTAGAACGATGTTTGATCCAGATGTTCATGATACGGCTGATAATCAAAACCGCGATCAAAAATATAAGCGGTGACCAACGAACGAACACAACTCACAAGCTCTTCAGCCTTCCAAGCTTCTCAAAATAGTGGCTTACACCCGCAGTGTTAATCGCCGTAATGGTATCAGAGTGCGTGGCTTGGCCAGTGAGCAGCACCTTTTTTGTGTCTTTGAATCGGCTATCACGTGATAATTCAGTTAACAGCTCCACTCCTGTCATGCCAGGCATGACATGGTCAGAAACAATCACCGCGATACTCTCACCTTCCGCATCAAGGTCTTCAATAAGATCCAATACTTCTTCACCCGACTCACAGTCTTCAATGTTCAGCCAACTTGATAGCGGCTCAAGATCTTGAATAACGGCGCTGAGTACTTCTCTCTGGTCATCTACACAAATGACGTTAAGCTTCTCCATATGCTTCTCCTACAGGTAACTTGACGCGAAAAATAGTGCGTGTTTCATCGCTTTTAACGGCAATCGTGCCACCTATCTCGCTGACGATTCTTTTCACAATTGATAGCCCTAACCCCAGCCAAAAGACAGTCCGCCTTTTTTGGTCGTGAAGTTAGGCTGAAAGATTTTTCGGCGTGTGGACTCGTCAATTTCAGGCCCATTGTTCGCAATGGTCACCAAAATACGTTGGTTCACAAACTTAGTTTGAATATCGATATTGGGCGCATCTGTTTGGGAAAGTGCATCACAAGCGTTTTTTAATATATTGCTCCAAATCTGCACATACTCAGTAGATGCCCCTTTAATTAGCGGCAAAACAGCGGCTGAACACGAACGGACACCCTTCTCAAATCACTTTGTAAAAGTGCCAATGCTTTGTTGATAGTGTCGTTAATATCTAGAAGCTCATCGGGCTCACCATCAGTACGACCTAATTGCTTCACTGATTTGACAATGCCAACGGTATGTCTCGCGGCAATTTTTAGGTCGTGCAGATCCCGTCCCATCCCCCAATATTTGAGCGCTTTCTGAGGGTCATGCAACCACGACTCAGGGATTGGATTATTGCCCAGCGCTCTCGCCAGTTGCTTAGCCGTGTCTCTTTCTAAGCGATAATCACTTTGGAAGCGCTTGGCAATTCGGCGTACCTCACTGGAGGATACTGTTTGACCGTGCATCAAACCGACATCGAAATAGCCACTGACTTCTGGGTGCAACTCTTCGAGAAGTTGCAACAAATCTTGCTGCATTCGCTCGGTTTTACTGTTCACCACACCAATAGCATTGTTCAGCTCATGTGCAATCCCGGCCGCTAGTTGACCCAAAGTGGTCATCTGCTCAGCAGTATGCAGGCGTTGAAGTGCTTTCTCTTTAGCTAGTGCTTCTTGTTTAGCGCGCCTTTGACGTCTCGATAATTCATTGACCATCACCGGCATAAACTGCGCGCTCAATGGACCGTATTGCATTGGATCGACTGGCTCAGTATGTTTATCGATCCAAGCCAGCGTCACTTTTGTTTTCGCAATCACCGTCGACGAAGCAACCCAGGTGCCAGAAAAGAAACTATGCACACCAATAAATGCCCCATTCGAGGCATTAAAAAGTTTGGTGAGTTTGCCATCTTGGTCACTTTCAAAGTAGCCCTCAAGCTCTCCTTCAAGGACGTAATAAAGTCGGTCGTTGTGCGCCTCTTGGCGCAACACCACCTCTTCGGCATCGAACGTCACCTGACGAGTTGGTTCTGAAAAATAGTGGCGTACCAATAATTCCATTGGCACCTACCCTATATGTCCAACCGCGTGCAGTAGCCACACTAAGACAAAGCTCAGCAATACGCCAACCACACCTAAGATCACGCCAACACGAGCCATCTGACTGCTCTGAACATGACCTGTTGCATGAGCAAGGGCGTTTGGCGGCGTACTGATTGGTAGAGACATACCCAGTGAAGCCGCAAAAGTAACTACGAGAATGAGTGTTAGCTCTCCTCCCAAAGGCGTAAGAGACGTCATTGAGGTACCTAATGCCGCCATGATAGGCATCAACAAGTTTGCCGTCGCGGTATGGGACATAAAGTTCGCCATCACTAGACATAGGAATGCAGCGCCAAATAACACAACGTAAGGAGAGAATTCATCAAACGGAATACTGTGAACAACGAGGCGAGCAAGCCCAGTTTTATCAAGAGCTAAACCCAGAGCGATACCACCTGATACTAACCACAGTACATCCCAGGAGATTTTTTTCAGATCTTCTTTATTGATAATGCCTGTAAGCGAGAAGATAGCGACAGGGATAAGCGCAACTGTGTATGAGTTCATTCCATGTGTTGAACCCATTAGCCAAAGAATAATGGTCAAAGCAAACGTAATGTATACCATGATGGCTTTCGGGGTTTTAAGGAACTTGCCTTTAATCGACAGCTCAATTTTCTTTTGGTCAGCACTGTACAAGAAATTAATCAACATCCAAGCCAGCGCCATCATGACAACGACAAACGGCACACCAAATGCCATCCACTCACCGAAGCTGATGTAGTTATCACCCACCAAATATTTTAGCGCTATTGCGTTTGGTGGCGTACCAATAGGTGTACCAATACCACCAATGTTGGCAGCAACGGGAATGCACAATGCAAACGCAATTCGGCCAGGGTCTTTAGGGCCAAATACTGCAATAACCGGTGTAAGAATCGAGAGCATCATCGCGGTCGTCGCCGTGTTCGACATGAACATTGAGAAGATACCGGTGATTAGCATCAAGCCCAACATGACAAACTTCGGGTCACTGCCAAAAGGTTTAAGCAAGACGCGAGCTAAGTTGACGTCGAGGCGATACTTAGTTGCCGCCATAGCGAGGAAGAAGCCCCCTAAAAAGAGCATGATGATGGGGCTCGCAAAGGTGGCCATGATCTCGTTGTAATTGAGAAGTTCACCAAAATGTGGCTGCCCTTCTCCCGATCTAAACAAGTAAACGCCTTTATTGGAAACCAGCAAAAGCTCGAGAACAATAATCACCACAGAGGTGGCGTAGATAGGAATCGGCTCAAAAACCCAGCAAAGCGCGGCCAATAAGAAAATAGCAATGACGCGCTGCTGAACAATGGTCAATCCTTCGAAAGGGAATGCGGATAATGGTAGAAGTAGTACGATCAATGGGATCGATATCGGAATGATATACTTCAGATATTTTTGCATGATACTGCTCGTCCTGAGAATAGATTACTGTGAGCAGTATCACGCCACTATGCCAGTTTGGACTAGCGTAGGATCAAAGTTTCCTCATAAATATCATCAAGTTTCTTGGAATGTGATTTGAGTATCAATTTAGCTCAGTTTGTTTTTAAGGCTTTCAACCACGGACTTTCTAATTGAGCCTAGTCGCGGTGTCTGTTCCTGCTTAAACGGGATAGGTCGCATTAAGTTGATGGTCTTCAAGCCTAAACGAGCCGTAACTAAACCCACACCTAAACCTTGCCCTGCACGTGCAGACAGTTTTTCTGCCAAGTTCATCGACAATATGTCAGCACTTGATTCAATGGCGAGCTCACTGGCACCAGCAATCGCGATATTGACCAGCACTAACTTAAATAGTTTCAATCGAGACCAGTAGCCAAGCTCAACACCATAAATCTCGGAGATGTTGTCAATCATGCGGAAGTTACGCCACGCGATTAAGAGCATGTCAGCAATGGCAAGTGGCTTAGTGCCACCAATATCGCTGCTTCACCAGATAGCTTTGATACCGATGCCATCGCTTTCTTGTCCTGCTCTGTCAGCACCATAGACTGATACATATCGAGCACTTCCGCATCGCTATGAGCGCTGTGCACACTATTTTGCCAACGATCAAACGCTGGGTGCTCCGCCGGTATTGCAGCTTCTTGCGCGAGCTTTTGACAGAATTTTTCACCTTTGCCTACCGCGTCATTGTCCAACAACGCTTGCGCCTCTTCTTGCACCGAAAAGTGATTCTTCAATTTACGCAGTTTAAAGAGCTCTTTACCAAAGGCACCGATACCCATTACAGCAACACCAGTCACCAGAGCAGACCAGCCAAGCGATAGATAGTCGCCCGTCGTTGCCGCAGTAACCACGTTATCAATAGCTTGCCAGCCAACTAGACCGGCAAACGCAGTCAGAAATGTCGTCGCTATCCAGCCTTTCTTGCTATTACCACGGATGGTTTTCTCCAGCTCGGCATCACCTTCGTCGTCAACAGCAGCCTGCTCAACAGGAACAAAGGTTTGTTCAGGCTCAAACAGCTTCTGGCTGTTCATGTCTAATGTTGGCTTTGCATTAGACAAATCTTCATCAAAGACTTTTCTGTTTTTCATATCACTCATCGAAGTTTGTCTCCAATTAAATACTGCATCGCTTTATCGAGGCGAATGTGACCACAAGGTGCGTCTTGCGCACTTACGAGAGGCCTAAACGAGGTAAATTCAAACCCGCTTTGCTGCCAAAAGTCGGCCTTAGGCAGTCTTGCTGGTACGTCACCCGGATAGAGCGTTAATGTCTGATTATCCAATGTCGTGCCGCGCAATGCTGGCGAGCTGTCGCTACCATTTCCGACAAAACCAGCTTCCGTTGCTTGAATCGATGCCACACTCATGCAGCTCATCTCAATATTTTCAAACGCCGTTTCTTGCCATGCCGGATGAACCATCTGTTGTAACAAGCTCACCAAATTACCGTGTTGATTCGGTGTTACATGGTCTGCTTTAGTCGCTGCAAACAATATTTTATCGATGCGCGAAGCAAACAAGCGCCTTAACAGATTTGATTGCCCATAACGGAAGCTCTTCATGATCTGCTGAAGTGCTTGCTTCATATCATTAAATGCTTCATCTCCTGTCATCAGTGGTTGTAGACAATCCACCAACACAATTTGACGATCGAAGGTAGCAAAGTGCTCTTTATAGAACTGCTTAACCACTTTGGTTTGATACTCTTCGTAGCGGCGTTTCAGCATCGCGTAGCCACTGTTTTTGTCTGCTTTGTCCATTAATGGCTTGCATGGAAAAAACTGGAGCACGGGCGCTCCTGCAAGCTCTCCTGGCAACACAAAACGGCCTGGTTGAACCCAATGAAGGCCACGTTCTTTACAAGCAAAGAGATAGTCGGTGAAAGCCTGAGAAATCTCGGCAATCACTTTTTCGTTGGCTTCTGTTTTACCGTCAAACGCATCCAGTGCGGCAAGCCAAGTTTGCGCGCACTCACTACGAATGCCAGATAAGTTAGAAAACTGCAGCTCGCTCCATTCTTCGAAGGAGAGATCGAGCAAAGGTAAATCCAGTAGCCACTCCCCTGGATAGTCAATAACATCAATAAACAGAGTGGATGTTTTACTTAATAAACGCTTAGCTCCTTTCGCTGGCTTATATTTCAGCGCCAAACGAATTTCACTCACATCTCGTGTTGGCTGCGGCCATTCAGGTGGTTCGGCGTGAAGCTGTGCCATAGCATCATCGTAGGCAAAACGCGGTACCATTAAATTCGACTGAGGAACGCGCTTTGCTCCAATGAGTCGCCCATCTCTCGCACACTCAAGCAGCGGTAAATTGTCGTGAGTGGAAGTATGAAGTAGCTGGTTCACTAATGAAGTGATAAAGGCTGTTTTACCCGCTCTAGACAAGCCGGTGACAGCAATTCGAACATGAGAATCTAGGCTTCGATGCAACAAATCTGAGACTTCTTGACCAATGCGGTTCATTCAACTTACTCCAATACAAATGACGATGAACAGTTTGCACTATACGAGATTAACCAAGTATGAACAAAAACCCTGATATTGTTCAGGGGTTTAGAGCGTTTCTAGAGGTTTTTAAGTAGGCCGGTTGGCACTAATCATCCTCAATAAGTTTGTAGATAACAAACAGTGCAATCTCAAGCAGTACGGTCAGCACACACGCCATAGTGACGTATTTTTCATTGAAGATGCTGATCCCGTGTAAAATCAAGTCATAGCCAACAAAGAAACCCACTACTAGTAGTACTGCGATTTGTAATATTTGTATAAATCGAGGCATGTTTGCACTCTCCTTGGTTCTTTTTCTTTGAGTATATACCCTAATTGCCTCAATATGCTAAAAAGCTACTTGGGTATATGTCTGAATTATAGATAAAAAAAGTGAGTATGTCTTCACACACTCACTTTTTTGAACTCAAACTAGGATGCGTTTTCCGCTTCCGCGATTTTCACTTTCCACGTATCTGGACCAATTTGGTGAGCATTAGCACCACTTGAATCCACCGCAACAGTGACTGGCATGTCTTCGACTTCAAACTCGTAAATCGCTTCCATACCCAAATCTTCAAACGCTACCACTTTCGCTTTCTTAATCGCTTTCGCAACTAGATAAGCCGCGCCACCGACTGCCATTAGGTAAACTGCTTTGTGCTCTTTGATAGATTCAATCGCCGCAGGGCCGCGCTCAGCTTTACCAATCATGCCAGTGAGGCCGGTTTCAGACAGCATCATGTCAGTAAATTTATCCATACGCGTCGATGTTGTTGGACCCGCGGGACCTACCGCCTCATCGCCGACCGCATCAACTGGACCTACGTAGTAAATAAACTTGCCTTGAAAATCCACGCCCTCAGGCAAACCTTCACCGCTCTCTAACATGCCCTGAATGCGCTTATGCGCTGCATCACGACCTGTCAGAATTTTACCGGTAAGCAGTACTGTTTCACCAGTTTTCCACTCTTGAACGTCTTCTTTTGTGATTTCATCAAGGTTCACACGACGTGTGTTCGCGCCTGCTTCCCACGTGATCTCCGGCCATTCTTCAAGTTTAGGTGGCGTCAGTTCAGCAGGACCTGAGCCATCAAGCGTAAAGTGGACGTGGCGCGTTGCTGCACAGTTTGGAATCATACACACAGGTTTTGACGCCGCGTGTGTTGGCGCCGTCTTGATTTTCACATCAACAACCGTCGTCAGACCGCCAAGACCTTGTGCACCAATACCGAGTTTGTTCACTCGGTTGAAGATGTCGAGACGAAGCTCCTCTTCCGCATTTTGTGGACCACGGTCGATAAGCTCTTGAATGTCGATATGCTCCATTAGCGATTCTTTCGCCAGTACGGCGGCTTTCTCTGCAGTGCCGCCAATACCTATGCCAAGCATTCCCGGTGGACACCAACCCGCGCCCATCGTTGGCAATGTTTTCTCTACCCATTCAGCAATGTCATCTGATGGATTAAGCATGACCATCTTGGTTTTGTTTTCGGAGCCGCCGCCTTTCGCTGCAATTTGGATTTCGACCTTATCGCCTGGCACCATGTTGATGTGCACAACGGCTGGCGTATTGTCTTTGGTGTTGATGCGCTTACCCGCCGGGTCTTTAAGAACCGATGCACGAAGTGGGTTGTCTGGGTTGGTATAACCTTGACGAACGCCTTCATCAATCATCTCTTGTACGGTAAGGTCGCTGTCCCATTGAACATTCATACCAATGTTCACGAAACAAGTCACGATACCTGTATCTTGACAAATAGGTCTGTGACCTTCTGCTGACATGCGAGAGTTAATTAAGATTTGAGCAATCGCGTCTTTCGCCGCTTGGCTCTCTTCCTTTTGATAAGCTTTGTCTAGGGCTTGAACAAAATCGAGGGGATGGTAATACGAGATGTATTGCAATGCATCAGCAACAGAGCTGATCACATCTTCTTTACGAATAACCGCCATTGAATACCTCATTTATAATTTTAGCTTCCAGGAGGCCGAACTGTTTGGCCAATCAAACCCCATTGGTCTATCCAAAAACAGCGACAAGCGAGTAACTACTTCGAGTAGAGCGCTGAATATTACTCACTTTAACCATAGTGTTATCAGGCTAAATGTCCGACTTTTTGTTGTGAAAATATGATACTCTTGCTTTCCACTATGCGCCATGAGTGCGACAACGTTTCTGTCACAGTTTAAGCAAATGAACAAAAAAGAAAGCCAATCTATTCAATTCGTTGACCTGCCTTATCAGCCAGATTTAGCCAAACAATACTTTGCCACTATCGAGCAGCTTCCTTGGTCTATGCTGCTAAAGTCCTCGACTCTAGAACATGAAAACAATCGTTTTGATATCTTGGTCGCAGAACCGGTTGCGACAGTGCAAACCTTTGGCGAGCTATCAAAGATTCACTGTGATGGCGCGGAGAAAACGAGTAGCGATGATCCATTCACGCTTATCAACAACCTTATCGCTGAAAAAATTGGGCATATAGACATAGAAACCGACTGGCCTTTTTTAGGCGGTGCGCTAGGATATTTTGCTTACGATCTAGGCAGGCGAGTGGAACGTATTCCCGAGACGGCAAGCCATGATATTGCTGCCCCAGATATGGCGATAGGCATTTACGACTGGGCACTGATGGTCGACCACCAGCAGAAAAAAGCAGTGATGATCGGTATTGAGCCAAATAACAAGCTTAGTTGGTTGCAAAATCAGCAGGCTAGCGCGCTCTCTCCGTTTAAGCTCACTACACCATGGCAATCCAACATGAGCCAAACGGATTATCAGCAACGTTTTCGCTCGGTCAAAGAGTACCTTTCTGCCGGTGATAGCTATCAGATAAACCTCGCCCAGCGACACTGCGCTCAATATTCCGGTAGTGAATGGCACGCATTTGAAGTTTTAGATGAACACAATCAAGCGCCGTTCAGTGCTTTTATCCGTTTGGAAGACAGTGCAATTATAAGCATCTCTCCCGAGCGTTTCTTGCAGCTTCATAATCGCATCATTGAAACCAAACCAATTAAAGGTACCCGTCCGCGTTTTGTGGATCCGACCGAAGACAAAGATAGCGCCCTCGATCTGGCTAATGCGCCAAAAGATCAAGCCGAAAATTTGATGATCGTCGATTTGCTGAGAAACGATATTGGCCGCGTGGCCAAGCCAGGTTCTGTAAAGGTGCCGAAATTGTTTGATATTGAAAGCTTCCCTGCTGTTCATCACCTTGTGAGCACGGTTACGGGAGAACTCGATGGTCAATATCAAGCCACTGACTTATTGCGAGCATGCTTCCCTGGAGGCTCAATCACTGGCGCGCCAAAAGTTCGAGCTATGGAGATCATTGAAGAGCTTGAGCCGCACCGACGTAGTGTCTACTGCGGTAGCATTGGCTATATCAGTGCCCATGGCGTAATGGACACCAGTATTACTATTCGTACATTAATTGCGACTCAAGGTGAAATTTTTGCTTGGGCAGGTGGCGGCATCGTTGCGACAGTGACTGTGACGATGAGTATCAAGAAACTTACCATAAGCTAGGTAAGATACTGCCGATATTAAACAGCTTATAACACTAGGTAGAGTCAGATATCAAATTGCCTCTAGTCCCCAATTTGGCCCCCACTTTGCTAACGTCTGAGTGAGATCCTTTGCGGTGTAGGGTTTGGATAATATGTCGTCCATCCCTACGTCGTAACAATTTTGACGCTCTTCCGTTGTAGTACCTGCAGTGAGTGCGACGATTGGCTTAAGGTATTTGGCACTCCGAAGCCGTTTAGTCGCCTCAAATCCATCCATCACTGGCATTCGGCAATCCATAAAAATAATGTCATATTGTTGATGACTCGCATGCTCAACGGCTTCTAGACCGTTAACCGCTAGGTCAGGCGAAATACCCAGTTTACTCAACATTTTGGTAATAATAACTTGGTTCATCTTTATGTCGTCGACCACTAGAATCTTCAAAGCTGAAAAGTCCAATGATTGAGTATCGTCGGCTTGTACCGCTTCAGTTTTTGTTTCTATTAACTCTGTCTTCAGCGGCAGGAAGACATGGAAAGTAGTACCGACACCAAGTTCACTTTCCAGCGAGATATTTCCCCCCATCAGCTCTACCAAACGGCGACAAATAGCTAACCCCAACCCGGTTCCTTCATAGTTGCGAGAGCTGGAGCGGTCTGCCTGAGTAAACGGCTGAAACAGTTTCTTTTGAGCCGATTCACTAATACCAATGCCTGTATCAGTGACGGATACCTGGAGCCCACTAACGCTATTTTCGACACGAACGCTCACATCGCCTTTATCGGTAAACTTAATCGCGTTGCCAATCAAATTTACAAATATCTGAGTGATTCGCTCTAAATCTCCCTTAATCTGCTGACTATCCAAATTCTGCGTTTCAATCTTAAATCCAATCTGTTTTTCTTGCGCTTTGTGTTCAAAAATACTCTTTAAGGTCGACTCTAACGTGCTCCAACTGAACTTCGACTCGATAAGTTCAAGCATACCAGCATCAATTTTGCTGAAATCTAGTAAGTCGTTAATGATGGATCGCAATAGCTGACCAGATTGGCTCAGATTATGATGAAGATCTTTCTGAGCATCAGACAACCCCGTATCCGCAAGTAGCTCTACGCTGCCCAGCAAACCATTTAATGGCGTGCGAAGCTCGTGATTTATCATCGCCAAAAACTCTCTAGTTGAACGCTCCGACGCCTCCGCACGCTCTTTTGACTCAACCAAGCGCTGGTTGATGACTTGGCGATTAATAGAACTGGCCAGTAACTCACACACCAATGACATCTGACTATTTACAAAGTCCATATCAAACGTCGTTTCAATAACGCTCAACTCAAGCTTACCAATCACCTTCTGCTCAAGCTCAATGGAAATACAAGACGTCGTGCAGCCCTCCGCGACAATAAGCTGAGTGTATTTGGGCGTTTGGTAATGAGACTGGGTAACTGCCGGGAGGAGTTCACTTGGCAAAGCTATGGCACATGCTACATCGTCCGTCACTTCCGAGAGCTGATTAACCAAATCAACGACAAGCACATCATCTAGATTGGCACGCAAAAAGATCCGTCCAAAATGAATTAGGATTCGCTCAATTTTCTGCTGAAACTCAAGGCGTTTAAAGCTGGCTTCTGAACGTGCTTCCGTTTGTTTAAGCGCAACCTCAAGCTGCTGATTGGCATTAAAAAGCTCTAAACTCTTTTGCTCGAGTAAGGCTTCCGCTGCTTTTCTTGCGGCTATTTCTCGTTTAAGTTTGCGCTCGATCGCCGAACTGCTGGGCATAGTGTCTTCAGACCAACGTAAGACTGAATCTTACAGTACTGTTATCGTCGGACTGAGGAGTCATCTCAACATTAACTTTCTCACCAAAATGTTCTGCGCAGCCTTCAATCAGCCCTAAGCAAACATGTGACATACAACGCGCGCTTTGATAATCCATCACCATGTCTGTCTCTGATTCACTGATAAAGTGGAACTTAGGGGGTTCTGCGTCAGAGTAAAGCTTCTTTACCTCTACATGGATATAGTCTTCAACGTGTCGGATAAACTGAAAAGTCGAGCTACTTGCGCCAATACTTGCACTTTCTGGAATAGAAGCAAGCAAGGTTTTAAACACCGTTTGTCCAAACACTTGCTGAAGTGTTTCAGGGTCAATATTGGTTTTCTTGCTTAAGTTGACGATAAGCTTGACCAAGTCTCGATGGTCATAACTGCCAACGGCAGTGTAGATGCCTTCGTCGCCAGACATTTCCAAAACCTCATCCAGTACGTCCAAGCCAAACTTCTCTTCAACCAACTCCATGAATTCAGTAAAAATAATTCCTTTCATTCATCTTCTCCCTGTTAGTGGAACGCCCGCTGGGTGTTTACTGCGCCTCATTAAAGTATTAGGACAATTCTTAGCTGATTTCCATATATTGTTAAATATCAAATAATAAGAAGATTAGGGTTGTTTAGATTCACATAAAGGTTCTGGGTAATAGACTAAGTTCAGGCTTCAATACTCAGCATTAGTTTGTCGTCGATTGCTCGCTTCTAGCGATTGGCTTGGGAGATTGGCTACCGCGATCCCCGTTGCTACGTGATCGACACCATCACATATAGAGTAAATGAAACTCCTACTTTTGGCTGTTGTTGCTCTGCTCTGTCTATCTATGAACGAACCATCAGATCTAGGCGTTAAAAACTGATGACAATCGAGACAAAACACCGATTCAACAAAAGCGATAGGACTTGATAAGGAAGGGGTTAACTGCGTCAACATTTTTTGCTCAAAGGATGTCGTATCGAAAGGCAAAGACAATCTAGCCGTAGACAGTGTTGAAAATCGAGAGAGATCCAAGCAGATCGCAAATTTAACCGAAGCCTCAGAACTAGAATGGTTAAACGCAAGGGTCAGATGACACAATTCTGATTTCGGGGCTGAAAGCAATTGCTTGGGATAAACGAACAGATAACGTGATGTGATATTGAAACAGTAATCCGCTTCAATTCTATCTACCCCATTAAAAACGACCTTTTCATTACCTGATAAACTTTCTGATACTCTTCGGCAAAGGTTCTCTAACGGTATCATCACCGTGTCATCGCTAAGCATGGTGTAGCCCGAAAAACATGGAGCCTGCCTACGTAAAGTTAAATCCGTTGAATCTATATGTGGCAAGACTAGAGCTCAGGAATGCGCATCACTTTATCCTCGCCTATCGGGCAATGAACACGAAATACAACGCCACCCACAGTGCACTTCAACACTAAAGTTTGTTCATTTTTTGAGTGCTTACAGTACGCGTAAAAACCATTGCCAAAGTCCTTAAACACACCATAAGGGTTGTCGCAAAGTACATGTTCTGGTTCGATAGATTCCAGCTCTTTAGAGCAACTTTGCAGAAACTCTCTAGTAAACACAAGCGTATCACAAGAGAGTTGTAGCAACAGTTTTCCGTCCTGCTCTCCACTTTCCATACCGATCCACCTAAAGACTAAACAACTTAGGGTTAGTGAACATTCTTACTTCCTGAAAGGTGCTGCTTGACCTGTTTAGCGGTCATAGGTCTGTAGAAGAAATATCCTTGAATGAAATCCACATCAATCAATTTGAGCGTTTCCAGTTCTTCCGCATTCTCTACCCCTTCTGCAACCACTCGAATGTTCAGATCATGGGACAATTGTCTTAGCATGTTCACTGCAAAAAACTTCTGCTTTATCTCGTGAATATTAGTGATGAACTTGCGGTCAATCTTTAACTCGTCAAAGTGGAAGTCGCTGAAATAAGAGAAAGATGAATTGCCCGTACCAAAATCATCAACCGCAATTTTCACACCAGAGGCACGAATGTGCTCCAAAAGGTTTGAATTATTGATGTTTTTCTCAAAGTAAGAGGTTTCTGTTATTTCAATCGTGACATCTTCATTAGTAACCGGTGACTCATCAATATAGGTAAATAATTCTTGAAGATGGTGAGATTCAGTATCGGCAATGGAGCAATTTAGAGACAGTTTTAACGGTTGATTGACGTCGTTATTAAGCTTCACAAATTCCTTTATTGCTTTTTCAGCGACAATCATATCGATCGTATTGATCATCTTCAGCTCTTCGGCAAGGTGAATCATCTCTTGAACGCAATAATCCACTTCTTCGATTTGAAAGCGGCAAAGAGCTTCCAATTTTACAATTTCATTGGTTTTCGTATCTACTATGGGTTGGAAATGCACCCCAATCTGTTTATTTTGAACCGCTTCCAGTAACAGATTCTCCAGTTTTCTACGACGAATACTCGCTTGAACAAGCACCTCATCGTAAAAATTCACGCTACTTGATTGAGAGTCATGAACAAACATGGCTTGAACCGACTGCGAAATCACTTCGTCCATCGCACATTGATTGAAACCATGCAAAGCCACCCCAATTTGCCCATCAGAAATATCATTGATGAGGTGGTCATCGAGATACTTACTCAAACCAGTAAAAAACTGCTTAATACACATGTTGATCGTAGTGACATCTTCGACGTCGTCTTCACGAATTCGAAGCAAGACAACAAATGTATTTCTACCGATATATCCAAAGCTATCAGCATCATGAAACGACTGGAGTGCTGCATAAACCTTTTGGCGTGATTCCACCTCTAACTCGCTGTAGAAACGAGGATGTAAACTCACGACAATGAACTTTCCACCTTGAGAGGAAAGCTGCCTAGCGCTGTTTCTAAACGCGACTTCATCCATCTCCTCCAAGTTCGGAAGATTCGCGGCATCTGGTACTTTGGCCTTTGCTGGATTTTGGTGTTCGCCTAAAAAGCTGTAGATAAAAAAGCAGTGATCTTGCGCGACTTCTACTCTCTTAATATGCACCATTTCCAACGTTGAGCGCGAATCTTTCGCATTGGTAATCATTGCTCCACGCCATTTCGCCTCATGCTCAATGCGTTTCTGAAAAGCCTCGATATGCCGCTTGTCGCTATGGAACAGACCCACATCACTAATGTCGCGCCCCAATAATGCTATGGACGAAACGCAGTGATCCCGACATAGCTTTTCGTTGGTAAACAATACACAGTGCTTATCATCTGTGATCATAATTCCCCTAGCTGGATCATCAAGCACATGCTCCAAAAGCTCGGTACAGGCTATCTTGGAGAGAGTGTGAGACAATACCTCGACGCATCCTTTGACCTGATTGTCGATGACCAAATAGATTTCAAACTTCACCACGATCAGTTCACCCGTGGTCGTTTCAAGTGGAATGGGTACAGCAGCGGGTGCACCGTCAAACTGAACGTCGCGAATCAAAGTGAGTATGTGATTAATACTATCAATCGAAGGTGGATTTATGTGAGAGTGGCGAGTATCAAAGTGCATAACTTTATGCCAAAACTCACCCTTCGACACTTCGGTAGTAATGTCGTGAAGATGTTCGGACCAGAACAATTTCTCTGCTTCAGCCTGCTTCGCTAGCATGTCGTTCTCTCTTTGAATAATTAGCCAACTTAGGTGCTTCTGAGTCTCGCTCTCGCACCAAAACAAGCTAGGAGAAACAAACTCCATTTCAAGTTGATATTTACTTGAATGCAGTGCAATTCGTTCTAAGTTATTGTCATATTGTTCAGTTGCAGGGGGCATGATGGATTACGTGTATGTCGATGACCTATATGACGATGTCTATCGCACCCCGCCCCCCTGTCGGCAAAACGTTGCAACACGGCGATGTGCCCGAAGAAGAGTTTGAGATACGTGAGATTCTCACTTGCTGGTATCAAGCTGGTTTCGTTCCATTTATAGAAGGCAATCCGGAACAAATCAGTTTTTGGGACAGAGTGGATGAGTTTAAGCGCTTAACCAAAACGCTCGCACTATTAATACGATGCAGAGCTTACCAAAGCGCGGTAAAACGAATTACATCACAATGGCAATCGGAGTCACTTGAGTTTCGTTACATTCATTACCTTCTTTATAAAGTACGGCATGTTTAACCTCCTATTTTAACAGGGTTATGATGGGCACAGCACTAATATTTAAACTATCAATAGCGCTTTAAATTAACGTATGTTATGTTTTGGTTGTTGCCATTTTTTAAGCTTCTTTATGTATAAATACGTCAAAGACAAACTTGATCACAGCTACACTCAGACTGTTCCAAATGGACAGACGTTGAGTACAAACGAGATACCACAGGAAGAAATTGAGATCAGAGAAATGATCGAGGCTTGGTATGTCAGTGGCTATCGCCCGCTAATTGGGGAAGATCGAGTATTTGAGCAATATTGCTGTGCCCAGTCATTGGCGAGTATTGAAGGGGATTGGGAATCTCGATCAAAGCAACAAAAAACAACCAGAATACAACGTCTTGAACAGACACTGGTTGAGATTTGTCGTCACCGTGTATATTTCGCTGCTCTTACTCGATTTCTGTCAGGGTTGCAGGACTCTTCGGTCAAAGAGCGACTCGAAAACGTTCTATCATTGGCTAAGGCTTCCTGGACAAAGCCAAAGCTTCATTAATTCGTTCGTTGCTAATGCTTATTACTTCTAGCAACTAGCCCCTCTCGAACACAAGTGTCAACAGCTGGTCATAATAGGTTGTCTAATGACCCACCTATCTCATTACCCAGCCATCAAACTTCAGCTTACTCTGCAATTTAGCCACACCTTCTTGCTGTAGCTGACGAACTCGCTCTTTAGATAGCCCATACATTTCACCTAAGCAGTCCAGAGTCAGAACTTCCTTTCCAAACAGACCAAAGCGATGAATAACAATATCTCTGTATTTATCTGGTAGTGAAAGAACGACTTTTTCCAGACTTTTTAGAAGCTTTTCATCATGGCAAGTATCATAAGGTTCAGGAATTGCATCTGAACGACAGGTATCTAAACTAAGGTATTCCTTGTCCGTAATATCCACAGAAGCACTAGACTCAATAAACCCGCTCATATGAATAAGGTCACTCACATGTTGCTGAGAATTTGAGGTTTGCTCAGCAATCTCTTTAACCGAAGGAGCTCTTTTAAGCGTTGAGCGCATCTCATTTGTTTGTCGAGAAAGTCTATTAATTTCTTTGATCACATGAACCGGCAAGCGAACCGTTCTACCCGTGTTCATTAAAGAAGACTCTATACTTTCACGTATCCACCACACGGCATAAGTGCTAAAACGAAACCCTTTTTCAGGTTCAAACTTATCAATAGCTTTGATCAAACCCAAGTTTCCTTCCTCGATAAGATCGAGAATGGTGTGATTATTTAAGCCGCGCTTTATGTAACCTCTCGCAATCTTGACCACAAGACGAAGATTGGATTCAATTAGTACATCCCTCGCTGCCTTATCCCCGCGTCTGGCCAGCGTTGCATAATGGTATTCTTGCTCCGGTGTCAGCAAATCAATACCTACGACATCTTGGATGTACTTGGAGTAAAAATCTACATTGCTGTCTAAGCCGTCAGTCTTTGCGTTTTCGATCCTAGTACTCATGGTTATCTCCATATTTCTTTGCAACCTCGCCAACTGTATAGATAGTTATTAGTTTTGATCTCTTGAGGTGCGTCGCATGATCAAGAGTAGTCGCGTTTGTACTATGCATCAAAGTTTACTTCATACTGTTTAGCCAAAAACTGATCGATTTAGTACCAAAGTCGTAATTGCACGACAATTACAAAGATCAAGTTAGATCTTTCGGATTGGCAGTTTTTCATTTCTAATGAACTATACTATTGTTGTTAAGTAACTGAGTTTGGGACTTAAATGAAACAAACCCAGTCACCAAAAACGATAAACAGCATATAAGGACAGCAGGATGATAGATTTCGACGTACTTCGCAGCTACATGGACAATGACGAGGACATCATCGCAGCCGTATTTATGGCATTCATGGAAGAACATGAAAACGGTGCAGACAAAATACAATCACTCTATAATGAGCAAAATTGGAGCGAACTGTTTATCACTGCCCACTCTTTAAAAGGTATTCTCGCAAGCTTTGGTGAAACGAAAGCCGTGGATAAGTTAGAAGCCATCGAAACCGCAACTCGCGGTAGTGAAGCTCCACAATTAGCAGACATTCAATTCGTGATTCAAGAGTTGGAAGTTATCAAAAACCAAATCAACGAATATTTAGCATCAATGGTGTAGTTGGCAACTAGTAGTATGACGAAATCTGAGTTTTTATCGCGCTTTCAACTGCAACAAACCGAGGACTACCACAAAGAGACTAAATTCCGTACCGCAAACATAGACAAAGGCTCTCTACGTGAGGCCAGCGTGTTAATCGGACTAGTCGAGCGTGAAGCCAAGCTTCACGTTATCCTCACCAAACGTGCCAGTCATTTAAAACACCACCCAGGCAGATTAGCTTTCCGGGTGGTAAGGTTGAGCCAAGCGATCAAAGCCCGACCATTACAGCACTTCGAGAGACAGAAGAAGAGATAGGGATAAGTAGTAATTCTATTTCCGTTATTGGCTATCTTCCCAAACTCGTTACCGTCTCGGCATTCAACGTGACGCCAGTACTTGCGTTTGTTGAGCCTAAATACCGACCTAAAATTGACACCAACGAAGTCGACTACCTATTCGAGGTACCGCTTGAGTTTCTTGCTTCCCCAACTAACCTCTCTGCTGTAGGTTTTCAAATCCGTGGACAACATCACCGCGTTTTGTCTATTCCCTATAAAGATCACTTTATTTGGGAGTAACAGCGCAAATCATCGAAAACCTA
This sequence comes from Vibrio maritimus, assembly GCA_000755425.1. Classification (GTDB taxonomy): domain Bacteria; phylum Pseudomonadota; class Gammaproteobacteria; order Enterobacterales; family Vibrionaceae; genus Vibrio; species Vibrio maritimus_A. The sequence continues at coordinate 123,938 of BBMT01000004.1, read as the reverse complement.
CAAACTCAACTTTTACTAAGTTAAATTAAAGTAAAAAGCCAATCGTTTGCCTAAAAATGCATTAGTTATACTAATGTCAGTTATCAAACCACCTAATCAGTAGCACGAAAAAAACGTGACTAAACCTGCAAAATATAGCCCCAATGAATAAGCCAACGCAAACCATGACCTAGATCTAGTTTTTGGCTGCAATTTAAGTGCAATATTGCGCCCGACTTATTTCCTGTTCCCAAAAAATGAGTATTAATTATGACTACCACAACTACTGCGGCAACGAGCCGTGCGACGTCTAAGTGGACCTACAAAGATTTCACGTTGGGCACTTTCTCTTTTCGGTACAGCCGTTGGTGCTGGCGTACTTTTCCTTCCTATTAAAGCGGGTGCTGGCGGCTTTTGGCCATTAGTAATCCTAGCCCTAATCGCAGCACCAATGACATGGTTTGCGCACAAGAGCTTGGCGCGTTTTGTACTTTCTGCTAAAAACCCAGACGCAGATATCACTGACACCGTTGAAGAGCATTTTGGTAAAACGGGTGCAAACCTTATTACTTTCGCTTACTTCTTCGCCATTTACCCGATTGTTCTAATCTACGGTGTTGGTATCACAAACACAGTAGATTCGTTCCTAGTAAACCAGATGGGCATGGAGTCTATCCCACGCTGGTTGCTTTCTGGCTGTCTTATCGCTGCAATGACATGTGGCGTTGTATTCGGCAAAGAGCTAATGCTTAAAGCAACGTCTGCAATGGTTTACCCATTAGTATTCATCCTGCTAGCTCTGTCTGTTTACCTAATTCCAGACTGGAACACATCAATGATGAGCGTAAGCCCTGACTGGGGTTCAATGCCTTCAGTTATCTGGCTAGCTATCCCGATCATCGTATTCTCATTCAACCACAGCCCAATCATTTCTCAGTTCTCTAAAGAGCAACGTCGCGTATACGGTGACGACGCTGTGAAGAAAACAGACATGATCACTGGCGGTGCAGCGATGATGTTGATGGGCTTTGTTATGTTCTTCGTATTCTCTGTAGTGCTATCTCTATCACCAGAGCAACTATCTATTGCACAAGAACAAAACATCTCTGTATTGTCTTACCTTGCTAACGTTCACGAGTCGCCACTTATCTCTATCCTTGGCCCAGTTGTTGCTTTCGCAGCGATTACTTCTAGCTACTTTGGTCACTTCCTTGGTGCTCACGAAGGTCTAGTAGGTCTTGGTAAATCTCGCTCTAAAGCGCCAATCGGTAAAATTGAGAAAGCTTCTCTAGTGTTCATCGTGGTAACAACTTGGATCGTCGCTATCATCAACCCAAGCATCCTTGGCATGATTGAAACCATGGGCGCTCCAATGATTGCAGCTATCCTGTTCCTAATGCCTGTATACGCAATGAAGAAAGTGCCAGCGATGGCGAAGTTCAAAACTTCAGCACCTGTACAAATCTTTACAGCAATTTGTGGTGTTGCGGCGATTACTTCTGTAATCTACGGCGCTTTTTAATTGACGCTGTCAATTGAACATCTCGATTAAACCGTATCTCGATACACAATAACGATAATTTGAGCCCCTACCTTGTATAGGGGCTTTTCTAGAGGCAAATCAGTATGATCAGTGTTTTTGATATCTACAAAATTGGTGTTGGTCCTTCAAGCTCACACACCGTCGGTCCGATGAAAGCCGGTAAAGAGTTCATCGATGACCTACGCACTATGGGCAAGCTAAGAGACATCACTAAGATCACTGTAGATGTTTATGGATCACTATCACTGACAGGGAAAGGTCACCACACAGATATCGCTATCATCATGGGTTTGGCGGGGAACTCGCCAGAAAAAGTCGACATCGACTCTATCCCAGGATTTATTGCTCGCGTAGAAGAGACAGAACGTCTTCCGGTTGGTATGCATTGCCATACGGTTTCCTTCCCTCGTGAAGGCGGAATGAACTTTCATTCAACCAACTTAGAGCTGCATGAAAACGGTATGCAGATCCACGCGTGGATCGACGAAGAACTCGCTTACTCAAAAACTTACTACTCGATTGGCGGTGGCTTCATCGTTGACGAGGAAAACTTTGGCAAAGAAGAAGTCTCTGCTCTCAAAGCACCTTATGAGTTCAACTCTGCTGAGGAACTCGTTAACCTATGTAAAGACAACGGTCTTTCTATTAGCACACTCGTAATGGCAAATGAGCACGCGGTTCATTCTGATGAAGAGACGCGCACTTACTTTGCAAACATCTGGCGTACCATGCGCGAATGTATGGAACGTGGTATGAATACAGAAGGTATTCTGCCAGGTCCTCTACGCGTTCCACGCCGTGCTGCAGCGCTTCGTCAGCAATTAATCACATCAGAAAAAACCACAACGGATCCAATGTCAGTCGTTGACTGGGTTAACATGTTTGCGTTTGCGGTAAACGAAGAGAACGCAGCAGGCGGCCGAGTGGTTACAGCACCAACGAACGGTGCATGCGGTATCATTCCAGCGGTTCTGGCTTACTATGACAAGTTCATTCAAACCGTTACCGAGAAAGATTACATCCGCTTCTTTGCTGCATCTGGTGCAATCGGTGGTTTGTACAAGCAAAATGCATCTATTTCTGGTGCAGAAGTAGGCTGCCAAGGTGAAGTTGGCGTAGCATGTTCAATGGCTGCTGCTGGTCTTGCAGAGCTTATGGGCGGTAGCCCTGAACAAGTTTGTATGGCTGCTGAAATTGCTATGGAGCATAACCTAGGTTTGACTTGTGACCCAGTTGCAGGCCAAGTGCAAGTGCCATGTATCGAGCGCAATGGTATTGCTGCTGTAAAAGCAATTAACTCGACACGTATGGCTCTTCGCCGCGCATCTGCTCCACGTGTTTCACTCGATAAAGTGATTGAAACTATGCTTGAAACAGGCAAAGACATGAACGCTAAGTACCGTGAGACGTCTCAAGGTGGTTTGGCAATCAAGGTCGTGTGCTAATTTTCATTAGCATGCATATTAAAAACCGAAGCCAAGGCTTCGGTTTTTTGTTTTCCACACTTTTTGTTTTCTAAACAGTGAAAAATACGTTTGAATAAAACCCTATCGCGAAGAAGGTTGAGAGCGTGGCTCCCGCCAGTAATGTTGGCATTCGGGCTTTAGGATAGTTGTCCAGTAACAGAATTATCGCAAGATACGTGGGTACAAGCCAAAGATGTATCTAGGCATTGCATTAACCCTGAAGAGAGGGGAATTAGCAGGTTAATAAGCATGAACACGGCTTCCGCGTAGCGCTTTTTAGCAAATAGATACCCATTCAGAGCAAACCCCATCAGAGCAACGATGACTAGATAAAGTTTCGCTCCGCCTGTTTCCACGCCATAGATTAACCACTCAATAGGATTACTCACTACCCTACCCCAAGCAATCTGAATATGACCAAATGCAAGGGCATCTCCCATATGGAAGTGCAAATACATCATGTATGTAAAGAAGCCTAGCGGAATCAGCCAGATAGCCCCGATGACCGACAGTGCGTTATCTTTTAGCCGATAAAAGCTACTTGCTCCATACGCTTGTACACCGAATATCAGCACTGAAAACACTAACATCACACCTAAATTACGAGTGATTGCTGCAACAAGACCTAATAATCCGACTAACCACCAGTTTTGGCGGTAACACGCGATAAACACTCCACTTATCAAAGCGATATAAAGTGGCTCTGAATATCCAGACAGAGCGTATACCCCGTATGGCGAGAAGCACATAAGCCAGATAGCGACTTCTTGCATCTCTTCGCGAATAGAAAGCTGCTTGAGCGCCTTTAGAAAGACGACAATGCTAAGTACAAACGTTAGGTTTGAAACTAAGATCAACGCTAAGTTGGTATCCCCCACTAGCCAAGACATCCATTTTCCTAAATAGGGAGAGACCGGCATAAATGCCAGTTGGCGGCATTGCTCCTTTCATGTAAGTTGGCACTAATGCGTAGCCATCATCAGCGATGCGCTGAAACCACATACAATCAAAACGACAGATTTGCTTCCATAGATCTAGATTAGCGACTGTCTCTGGATTGTATGCGTGGGTACCAATTAGACCCGTTCCATATAACACGGCTCGGCTTACTAATACTGCCACAATAATCAACATCCACTGCTGTTTGCTGATCGCAAGGTAGGTTTGTTATTTTCCATCTTATTAACCCGCCTTAGAGATTGTGTGCTTTGGTTGGGTAACGGATTGGTATCTTCCATATACACCTTCTATGAGATAGATGGGGCGCTGTTTTATTTCTCTGTATATTCTGCTGACATACCCGCCGATTACACCAAGCGAAATGAGCTGTATTCCGCCCAAAAACAGCACCACGCTTATCGTCGATGCGTAGCCAGGTGTCTTGATACCAAAGAACGTCGCCCCAATGATGATCTTCAACATGAAAAGAAACGCCAGACCCGATATTGCGCAGCCAACAAAACCCCAAATACGCAAAGGCCACGCGGTGAAACTAAAAATACCGTCTATTGCAAAGTTCCATAGCTTCCAGTAATTGAACTTAGTTTCACCCGCAACACGCTCCGGCCGCTCAAATTCAACCCCTGTCGAACGAAAGGCCGTCCATGCTAATAGACCTTTCATGAAACGATTGCGCTCAGGAAGCTGGCGAATAGCATCAATGACCGTTCTATCGATAAGACGAAAATCCCCTGCATTTTCCGGGATCTTAGTATCAGCAGCGATCCAGTTAAAAAAGCGATAAAAACCACCAGCAGTGATGCGCTTTACCCAAGTATCTTTGGAACGATCCACTCTTACGCCATACACAGTATCCCAGTCACCGGTCTGCCAAAGTTCAAGAAACTTAAGAATAAGCTCGGGTGGGTCTTGCAGATCCACATCCATGATCACACACGCATCACCTTGAACATGATCCAGCCCAGCTGTCATTGCAGACTCTTTACCAAAGTTTCTGGCCAAATTGACTAAGCTCACTCGAGAATCCAACTCGATAACGGATTCGATAATTTGTTTCGTACTATCGCTACTGCCATCGTTAACAAAGACAATATCTAGCTTATCTTTAATCGAATTAAGACTGGTATCTACCGCATCCATAAACGGTAATATCGACTCTTGCTCGTTATACACGGGAACCAAAATCGACAACGTATAGTTATTTATATGTTTCATTGAGCTACCTCGGTTATCGAAATTTGATTGACGTTAAGGCTTGCGGGGGTCTCTAACTGTATTTGATGTAGCGAAACACCTTTAGAATATTGCGATGCAGGAAGCGTGGCTTCCAACGCATTGAGGTCATGCGGTAGCAACCTCACTTGCTTGTGACCATCTAGGGAGACATACACGGGCTCGGTTATCGAGTGCGTCAACGATAACTTCACGCGAATGGAATGAATTGGCGCTGCTCCTAAATTAAAAAATACATTTCCGTTGTGCACCAACTCTCTGCCATGCGAGTCAGATTTCACAGCCCACCCCTTCCGACCGAAAAAAGGTTGGTTTTCTGAGGTGTCAATGACACCAGAGTCTGGCCAAAAGAGTTGCGTATTGTCCTTCGCCCAATAGAGTGTTTGTTTATCAATATAATAGGTGCGATAGGCAGTATTGACTTGCGGGTGCGCCGCTAAATATAGAACCCACAAATAATACATCGACAGTAGCGCAAGAAAGACGAATATCGCTAAACGATAAACGCCTTTACCCGACACCTTTGGCTTGGTGTTTTCTTTAAGATCAAAACGTTGTGCAGACATGCTCAATAACATTTGGTTACAGTTGTTATTGGTTTTACTCTTTGCCCACTATCGCTCTGTCAATAGAGGGTCAGGAACTGATTAAGATTCCGTGACCATCTTATAAACCAGTCGCGACGATTCACTCTTGTTATAACTTGGTGGTAAAAAGCTTTTATGCAGTTTGGATGATTTCTCATAATTGGTTCAGTTTGCACAAAAAACCATGAGCTTTGCGAGGTTTTGCCACAAAATCACTTCCCCGACACTTATTCATTAACTTAATATTCACCCTGTCAGCCCATACAATTAACAATATAATTATGCGACTCACTATAACAAATAAACTCTTACTCGCACTTATCTTGGTTTTTGGCACCGTTGTTGTCATTTCAACCATTTATCAATACAACCAACAACGTGATCTTATATATTCTGTCCTTAGCGAACAGCTGGAAGATAAAGCTAGCAACTACTTCGATAGTTTGAATATGATGATGCTCACTGGCACCATGGCGCAAAAAGAGACCCTCCGTGGTAAAGCTCTCGCCCAAGAGAATATCGAGAATGTTAGAGTGCTACGTGGCGATGCGGTAAGTAAGCTCTATGGCTCGGGATTGGATAATCAAGTTGCGCTTGATGATATCGACAGACGTGCACTGCTCGGCGAAACAGTCCTCGAACCATTTAAAGCCGAATGGGGTCAAGGCCTTGTTGTCGCACTGCCAATGAAAGCGAGCGAAGACTACCGTGGCACCAACTGTATTGCTTGCCACATGGCGCAAGAAGGTGAAGTGCTAGGTGCGATTCGTATTGAGTATAATCTCAGTCATGTAAATAGCATGATCAACAAGCGTACCGCGATTGCCGTCGCTATTATGGCCGCCATTGCGTTTATCGGCTACCTCGCGACCATTTTCATTGCAAGACGCTTTATCGTAGGTCCAGTGCAAACCACATCGAAATTTATGACGCGAGTGAGTGGCAGCAAAGATCTCTCCATTCGTTTAGAAGGCAAGCAAAACGACGAAGTTGGCGATCTTACTAATGATATCAATGACTTCTTAGATACTGTTTCACACAGCCTAGTTAAAGTGCAGTCGACCGCTCAAACCGTCAGTGGCAATGCCGACAAACTTACTGACATCGCGCAAAACAATGAGTCGACAGCCAAGCGTCAGCTTGATGAAACCGCTGCGGTCGAAGCCAACATGCAGATGCTAAAAGAGCAACAGGCAACCGTCAGCGAAGCAACACAGCGCGCCTCACAATTAATGCAGGATACCTGTGAGCTTACTCGTCTAAGTAGCATAGAAGCGAAAAACGCCAGTGACGATATCGAGTCCTTGGTTCAAGACATCACCCAAGTCTCAACGCACATCTCTGAGCTCAATGAGCAAACGGAACAAGTCTCTGCGATCCTGTCCACCATAAAAGGCATTGCTGACCAAACGAATCTGTTGGCGCTCAATGCAGCCATTGAAGCAGCACGTGCCGGCGAACAAGGTCGAGGCTTTGCCGTTGTCGCCGATGAAGTTCGCTCCCTTGCCAGCCGAACGACTGAAGCGACCAACGATATTGAAACAATTATCGCCAAGTTCCAACAAGGCAGCAGTTTCTCTGTTAACGCGGTCAATCAAGTGTCCGACACTGCCCACCAGCGCGCTGATGAAGTACAAGCCCTTGCTCGCAAAATGCAGACGGTGGTGTCGCAAATTGAATCAACGACAGAGCTTGCTAGCCAAGTGCAGGATCAGATCCAAGCCAACCGCCAAACCAGTGAAAGTGTCGGCGAAAAAACCGCCATCATCACAGAGCACGCAAACGAGACATCCAGCAGCGCGACCCAAACGCATCAAATCAGCATGGACTTACAACAGCTTTCTCATCAGTTGGAGACATTACTTAATCAATTTATGCTTAATAACCACAATAAAGGTTGAACCGTGAAAATTGACAGGTAATATGTCCCTTTGAAAAGAAATTTAGTAGCAACCCAATGAGTTGACTAATTATTGGTCAAATATCATTGGTTGTATTGTTACCTCCATGGAGATGATTAATAACATGACTTACGCGCCTGTAACTGACGTACTAAGCGGTAAGCTAGCGGTAGACAGTGAAGTAACTGTTCGCGGCTGGATCCGTTCGCGTCGTGATTCCAAAGCTGGAATCTCTTTCCTTGCCATCTACGACGGCTCTTGTTTCGACCCGATTCAGGCCGTGGTCCCAAATAATCTTAATAATTACGAAGAAGAAGTCCTAAAACTGACTACTGGCTGTTCAGTGGAAGTTACGGGCAAAATCGTAGAATCTCCAGCGAAAGGTCAAGACTTTGAGCTTGCAGCGACTGACGTTAAAGTGGTTGGTTGGGTTGAAGATGCAGACACTTATCCAATGGCTAAGACTCGTCACTCAATCGAGTACCTACGTGAAGTAGCACACCTTCGTCCGCGCACTAACGTGATTGGTGCGGTTGCGCGCGTTCGTAACTGTCTATCTCAAGCGATTCACCGTTTCTACCACGAGCAAGGTTTCTTCTGGACTTCTGCGCCACTTATCACAGCGTCTGACGCTGAAGGTGCAGGCGAAATGTTCCGCGTGTCTACTCTAGACCTTGAGAACCTGCCTCGCACTGAAAAAGGCGACGTAGATTTCAACGAAGACTTCTTCGGTAAAGAGACGTTCCTAACCGTATCTGGCCAGCTGAACGCTGAAGCTTATGCATGTGCACTAAGCAAGGTTTACACCTTTGGTCCTACGTTCCGTGCAGAAAACTCAAACACCAGCCGCCACCTAGCGGAGTTCTGGATGGTTGAGCCTGAAGTGGCATTCGCAGACCTAGAAGACGTAGCTAAACTAGCTGAAGACATGCTTAAGTACGTATTTAAGGCAGTACTAGCAGAGCGTCGTGATGACCTTGAGTTCTTTGCTCAGCGCATCGACAAGCAAGCAATCACTCGCCTAGAGCAGTTCGTAGATGCTGACTTTGCACAAGTTGACTACACTGACGCAATCCAAATCCTTCTAGATTCTGGTCGTGAGTTCGAATTCCCTGTTGAGTGGGGTATCGATATGTCTTCTGAGCACGAGCGTTACCTAGCGGAAGAGCACTTCAAAGCGCCAGTTATCGTTAAGAACTACCCGAAAGACATCAAGGCATTCTACATGCGCTTGAACGACGATGGTAAAACAGTTGCGGCAATGGACGTACTTGCACCGGGCATCGGTGAAATCATCGGTGGTGCTCAGCGTGAAGAGCGTCTAGACATCCTAGATGACCGCATGCGTGCTATGAACATCGATCCAGAGCACATGAACTGGTACCGCGACCTACGTCGTTACGGCACAGTACCTCACGCAGGCTTCGGTCTTGGTTTTGAGCGTCTAGTGTCTTACGTAACAGGCATGGGCAACGTTCGTGACGTTATCCCATTCCCACGTACACCACGTAGCGCGAACTTCTAAGCAAATTTTGCGAAACAGTAATTTCAAAGGCCACCTCATAGGTGGCCTTTTTTATTGCTCGATATACTGTTTTCAAGTCTCGATTAATGCGCGCTTAGTTTTCGATTTCGAAGCACTTTTCACATTGGTAAACCATCAAAATCGCACTACATTTAGATTAAAGAAAAACAACAAAATGAGGTGTTTTGATGGGCAAGTTTACACAGAACGATATCCAATACTCTGGTGAAAGTAACGGCGTACATAAATGGGAGTCCACAAGCGGCCAGCCATATTATTGGCACCCAGATTGGCTACATGTCGCAGAGGACGAAACCGGCTTACACCCCAAACAAGATCTTGATGTAGGCAGTAGTGAAGAGGCAACTAAAGAGCATGCAGCCAGCGCAATCCTAAAACACCTCAATGATTGGGCGAAAAGTAAGTTCGAGAAAAATCCCGATATCGAAACTCAAGCGATAGAATCTGAACACAATCTAAAAGGTTTCGATGATTAAACAGCAAAGGCCTTTCTATAAGCCTTTACTACAAGGTTGACTAACCAAATGGCTAACTAGTCATGAGAAACCCAGAAGTCATAGACCACCACTTCACCATAGTTATCTGGGTCATCGGTATATGAACCCTCTTTTTCCGGATTACTTTGGGTATAGTTACCGACTTTAAAATACGCCTCACCGTAGTCTAAATCCATCAGAACTGTGCTTGTTCCATCTTTCACTAAGTACTGGCTAGCATTACCTGATGTATATGCTGCTTCGAGGTTTCCATCTTCGCTGTAATAAACATAGTGTTTACCATCGACCACTTCGAACATCACTTCGTGTACGGCTCCAAGTGAATAGTCTGTTTTAATTGTAAGATCATCACGTAGCTTACCGCCATTAAACGATAGGAATAGGTGAGAACCTTCTAGTCGAAGTACCAGTGAGTCATCAATACCCGCCGCTTTATTGCCATGGATTTGGGTAGCAACTAAGTGATCTTTAACAATAGGAAGGTGTGTGATCGCTTGTTTCGAATAGACCACGTGCTTACCTGTCGTCGTCCAGTAGATATCAGAACTGCCGTCTGCCTCTCGTTCACGAAGCTCAGAACGAATGTAGCTAGAGTTTGGAGTGGTACCATTGTTTGAACGAACTGGAGCGCGGAAAACAATACCGTTGCGATTGTCATTGACATAGAAGTACTCATTGGTCTCCTGATATAACGTCTTATCTTCAGTGCCGTCTGGATAAGTGATCTTCCACTGATTGTAATTGTTCATTAGATCCGATGGATATTGAGCATTTCCAATAGGCTCACCACCACCTGAGCTTGTGCCACCGTAGACTTCAATCTCGTTGATATTTGTCCACTCACTTCCAGCGGTATTACTGAATGTTTTGATTCGAATTTGCTTTGCTGAAATATCAGCGATATCAAAAACCTCTATACCGTCTATATTGCCACTGCTGACATCATCGAACACCTTTGTCCAAGTGCCACTTGTTCCTGGGCGAGCGTAGATTTCAAATGTGTAAGCTCGCGAGTCGCCTTGACCCCATGCGATACCCACTTCTGTCACATCGCTTGTTTCTTGGAGCTGAATCGTTAAGTTAACAGGTGTGCCAGACGCTGCCCATCGGCTACTCCACTCGGTACTGCCATCGATCGCATTTGTCGCAGGATAGCTGCCGTGCCCTGTTCCATCATCAAATGCAGTATCAATAGTTAGTTTGTTTCCCGACGTGTTGTCTATATTTGTTAGCTGCCATTGTTGATTGACATTCGTATCGCTCGAGTCCCATAGATATAGTAATTGCCCCTGCGCAGCGCCACCATTTCCATCGATTGAATAACCTGTCGCGTTACGTTTTTGAAATCGATATATTTCTGTTCCGCTAATTACCTTAATTTTTTGCCAGTGTTGATTGTAATCACTGGAATCACATACCTGGAGTGTAATAGCTTGACGTTGTGCGCCGCCATCACCACCGTCCCAACAAAGGTTTGTTCCGCTCTTTTTGTATGAGTAGTATCCATCTCCATGATTGACCTGAACCCATTGTTGATTCACATTTGAAAGGTTCGTTTCCCATAAGTAAACCTGTTGCCCTTGTTGAGAACCGCCGTTGCCATCAATGGAATAACCGGTACCATTTTTCTCCATCACAAAGGTCGCCGCACTAGTAGAAACACTAAAAAGTCCTGTAATTACTGTTGCTAACGTCACTGAGTGGAAGGTTATTGGTTTCATATTGTCTCCTGAGTTACTGTTCCATTTGTTACCCAAATCAGAAGCTCAACTTCCACTCTTGTACAACATCAATACAACCCTTCATCAAGAATCAAGTTGAGCACTATTGTATTACAATAACAACATTAGCAGAGTTCTTTCGGTTCAAACCAACATTTGGACTCAGGTGTGATCCAATGCATATCTATCTCAATTTTACCGGTACAGACGTGATTTACTCTAAACAATCCACGGAAATATATCGGTTGTTGCATATAAATATGTCGAATGGAACGGATTGATCAAGATTGGAAATTACAATTTCAATGTGCAGTTTATATCGACGTAGAGGGTTATAAACCCTTACCTTTTCATACACAAACACCTAATTAGTGCCCTTTTCTGTTTCAAATCAAAATAATTTTCTGTTTTCTTCTTTAATGTGGTTGTCAGGTATAGCCTTCAAAGGTATAAATAGCTGTTGTCACCAAGTAACCGTTTCGTTACCAATGGTTTTTCGCCCCCTTCAATTAACATGGATGAAGAATATGTTTGAGAAAGTTGTTGCAGCACCCGCTGATCCTATCCTCGGTCTAACAGAAGAGTTTAAAAAAGACACTCGCGCTGAAAAGATCAATCTAGGTGTTGGTATCTACAAGAATGAGCAAGGTGAAACCCCTGTTCTAGCGACCGTAAAGAAAGCGGAAGCAGCACTTTTAGAAACGGAAAAAACCAAATCTTACCTAACGATTGAAGGTACCGCTGAATACGGTCTAGCAGTACAAAAACTGCTGTTCGGCGCAGATGCTGAAATCGTCACTGAAAAACGTGCAAAAACAGCTCAAGCTCCAGGTGGTACTGGTGCTCTACGAGTTGCAGGCGAATTCATCAAGCGCCAACTTGGCGACGTGAAAATCTGGATCAGTAACCCAACGTGGGCAAACCACAATGGCGTATTCAGCGCTGCAGGTATCGAAACTGCGCAATACCGTTACTACGATGCAGAAAGCAAAGACAAAGATTTCGCTGGCATGGTGGCTGACCTAGAGCAAGCATCTGCAGGCGACATCGTTCTACTACACGGCTGCTGTCACAACCCAACAGGTATCGACCAACAGGTGACGAGTGGGAGCAACTAGCTAAGCTTGTTGCAGATAAAGGTCTTATCCCTCTATTTGACTTCGCATACCAAGGCTTTGCTAAAGGCGTTGAGGAAGATGCGCAAGGTCTACGTACATTTGCTAAGTACAACACAGAAATCCTAGTGGCGAGCTCATTCTCGAAAAACTTCGGTCTATACAACGAGCGAGTGGGTGCATTCACACTAGTTGCTGCATCTGAAGAGATCGCGACAACAGCTTTCTCTCAAGTTAAGAGCATCATTCGTTCTATCTATCTAACCCACCAGCACACGGCTCAGCGGTTGTTACATATATCCTAAACGATGCTGCACTGCGCGCAGAGTGGGAGCAAGAAGTTGCCGAGATGCGTGACCGTATCCAAGATATGCGCGAGCTGTTCGTTGAGACACTAAAAGCAGAAGGCGTTAATGCAGACTTTAGCTTTATCGAGCGCCAAAACGGCATGTTCTCTTTCTCTGGTTTAAGCAAAGAGCAAGTGAACCGTCTGAAAGAAGAGTTTGCTATCTACATTGTTGGCTCTGGCCGTATCAGTGTTGCGGGCATGACCAAATCAAATATGGGACCTCTATGTAAAGGCATCGCTGCGGTACTTTAATGTCCTAATATCAAAATATTAACTCAAAGGTCAGCGCGAGCTGACCTTTTTGGTTTCAGCGTGTAGTATTAACAGATACTCCATTTGATAAGGCTCGTCATGGACGCTGAACTGATTGAAATCCAAAATTTTCTGGCCTCTCATCCCCCTTTCGATGAACTTCCCGAAGAAACGCTGATACACGTATCTCAACAAATAGAGATTGGCTACTATCGTGAAGACACTCCCATCATTCATTTTGGCGACGATATCCAAGATCTGTATATGGTGCGCAGCGGCGTTGTCGAGATCTATCGCCGTAAAGGTGAGCTGTATAACCGAATTGATGAAGGCGATCTGTTTGGCCAGATGGGTCTATTGACCAACAACAAAGTACGTTTCCCGGCCAAAGCTGTTGAAGACACCTTGGTGTACTGCATTCCAGCTGAAGTCTTTCAGGAGCTTTATGATGGTTTTGATACTTTCGCTGACTTTGTAGAAGTAGAAGATACAGTTAGATTACGCCAAACTGTCTCAAACAACGAAAATACCAACGATCTCACCACTTCCAAGGTCCGAACCCTACTGACTCGTGACGCGCCCACTATTGAACGCAGTAGTAGCATCCAAAATGCCGCTCGCGTTATGGCGGATGAGCAAGTGTCATCACTACTGATCATCGATCCTGAAATCGTCGAAAGTGATGAAGATGACGGCTCTCCTGTTGTCGGTATTATTACCGATAGAGATTTATGTACACGCGTTCTAGCGGAAAACCTAGATCCACAAGACGAAGTCTCCAGCGTCATGTCTACAGACGTAATTTCATTGGATCACAACGCGTACGTTTACGAAGCGATGCTCACCATGCTTCGTTACAACGTCCATCATCTACCTGTACTTAAAAACAAAAAACCGCTGGGGATAATCGAAACCACCGATATCGTTCGTTACGAATCGCAGAACTCGCTACTGCTAGTTAGCAGCATCTTCCAGCAACAGTCCATTGAAGAACTCAAAGCACTGTCTGAACAGGTTCGAGACAGTTTTGTGCGCTTGGTGAATGAAGATGCTAACGCCCACATGGTTGGCACCGCGATGTCGGTGATCGGACGAAGCTTTAAACAGCGCATCATTGAACTCGCAGAAGAAGAATTAGGCCAAGCGCCAATCCCATACTGCTTCTTAGCTCTAGGCTCCATGGGACGTGATGAGCAGCTATTGGTGACCGATCAAGACAACGCTATTATTCTTGATGACAGCTATGACAAAGCTAAGCACGGTAAGTACTTTGAAGCCTTCTCTAAGTTTATCTGCGATGGTTTAGCGGACTGCGGCTACACCTACTGCACCGGCGATATTATGGCTACCAATCCGGAATGGCGTATGACCCGCAAAGAGTGGGAAGCCTGTTTTGCCGATTGGATTGACGATCCCAACCCAAAAGCGCTACTCAATGCTTCTATTTTCTTCGATTTAGACGGCGTCTACGGCAAGCTTAAATGGGCAGAGCAACTGAACAGCTTTATTGTCAGACGCGCAAGACGAAACAACCGCTTCTTGGCCTGTTTGGCACGTAATGCACTTAACCGCAAGCCACCTCTTGGCTTCTTTAAAGACTTTGTGATGGAGAAAGATGGCCGTCACAATAACTCTATTAACCTTAAACGACGTGGCACGGCACCTTTGGTTGACCTCATTCGTGTGCATGCCCTCGCTGTCGGCTCACGCTCAACCAACTCGTTTGAGCGTCTTGATGACATTCACGAAGCGGGGATCTTACCAAAAGGTCGAGCTCGAGATCTGAAAGACGCCCTTGAGTTTATCTCTATGGTACGCATCTCACACCAAGCGCTCGACGTAGAGCAAGGTATCGAGCCGGACAACAACGTAGAGCCTGAGAACTTGTCCGACTTTGAAAGACGCAACCTCAAAGACGCATTCCAGATCTTAAGCAATGGTCAGAACTTCCTGAAGTTCCGCTACCAAGCCAGTAACAACTTTAAGTAGGTCATATGATAAAGAAGCTCCTTAAAGCACCGGCTGTGCAGTGGAATAGTAAGTTCGAGCAACTGAGCGAACGTGCAAAAGATGAACGCATCAAGGCATTCTACGCAGCTGGATTACCTTCACCAGATACACCACTCAAGGACGTCCCTTTTGTGGCAGTAGATTTCGAGACAACCGGCTTAAACCCAGAGAAAGATGGCATTCTATCCATAGGTCTGGTGCCGTTTACTCTTTCTCGAGTCAAGCTGAATCAAGCCGCCCATTGGACAGTGAGACCAAAAGCCAAGCTCGATGAAGAATCCGTCGTGATCCACGGTATTACCCATAATGACTTGATTGATGCACCAACATTGAACGAGATATTGGCCGACGTGCTCAACGCACTAGCCGGCAAAGTTATTGTGGTGCACTACCGCCCTATTGAACGCGGCTTTTTAAACTGCGCATTGAAGAAAATGCTCGGTGAAGGCATCGAGTTCCCTGTTGTAGATACCATGCAGGTGGAATCGGATTATCAGGAAAAGCTAACGGCAGGCATACTCAATAAACTCAAAGGAAAACGGGCAGATTCGGTACGTTTGGGTCAGACTCGTCGCCGTTACGGGTTGCCTGACTACCCTCCGCACCATGCTCTGATGGACGCAGTTGCAACCGCGGAATTACTTCAGGCTCAAATGGCGTATCAAGATAACCAAGAGGCGCTGCTAGGGGATTACTGGCTTTAACTTTGCAAGTTAGCCAACAATAGAGCACTCGTAATCCTCAGATAAAACTAGAACAAGTTTTGCTGAGGGCTTTCCTCCTCTTCGAGGAGCTTATTTGGCACAGGGGCCTTACCCTGTGCTAATTTGCGACGATATCGCTGGCGGCAGAGCTTAATAATATACAACTGTTGTGCCGACGTGTAAGAAAGCCAGTTAAAGCGCTCTTCTCGCTTACGCATGCATCCTTGGCAGTAACCCTTTTCATCCACCGTACAAACACGAACACAAGGACTCGGCACGGTAAAAACTCAAGTTGTTCCATTTACACCCCTTGCGATAACATCCACTTTGTTCTCTTAAGCCTCCAGACTCATAAACCCAGTCTCATAAACTAGGATAAGCTCATAAAGTAAGAATAGTCTGAATTATGAGTCATTAGCCTCACTTGCAATATGGATATACAATAACTTCCACATCCTAGGTTGAAATCCCACTATACTAAAGATAACCTACTCCTGACAAAAAACAGTGTTTTATTAGTTACGCTGGTCAGCAATTTCATTTAGTTGGAGCAATAAATATGAAGATTTTTTCCAAGAAGGTACTTGCAGCAGTTGCGCTTCCAGTTCTTATGACGGCTTGTGCCGCAAACGACACTAAACAGGAGGAGCCAATGAAAGCTGTTACCGCTCAGGATCTTCAGCACCATAATTGGAATCTGGTTCAAATTGATGGCAACCCAATTCAAATCGAAGAGCCAAACCAAGCACCACGCCTAGAGATCGGTGAAAAAATGACAGCGAACGGCAACGCTGGTTGTAACAACTTCTTTGGTCAAGGTGAGTTGAAAGACGGCCAGTTCCGCATTGAGAAAATGGGCATGACGATGAAAATGTGTCCAGGTGCGGCAATGGACATCGAAAGAACGGTTTCTCAAACCCTTTCTGACTGGAGTGAAATCACCGTTACTCAAAATGGTCTAGAACTTAAAGGCCAAGCGCATACGCTAACATTCGAGCTAAAAGACTGGGTAAACTAATACCACACGCAGTCTTCAATACGTGTCTCGACTTAAAATACGTAGTCTTCAAGGCCTCGCTTCATGCGAGGCCTTTTTCATGGTCATTTCCTTACCTCGCCTTTCAAGAATCGGTTTTACCTATCAGTAAAATAACCACATCCAGTTATCTCTGGCTGCGCGAACCACGTATCTTATCAACATATTAAACCGCTATACTGAACCAACTGAGATTACCTATGACCACCAAAGCACTCATTGTCGAGGGAGGCGCCATGCGCGGCATTTTTGCAGCAGGCGTACTCGACGCATTTCTAGAGCAAGACTATCGCCCTTATGACTTTGTTCTCGGCGTTTCTGCGGGTGCTTCCAATCTATTAAGTTATTTAGGCAACGCACCAACTCGAAGCTATCAAGTCATCACCGAGTTAGCGACCAGCAAGCAATTCTACAACCCGCGCCGATTTGTCTCTGGCGGCTATTTGGTCGATGTTAAATGGCTCTATGAGGAATCCAACCGCCGATTTCCTTTAGATCAGGAGCGAGTGTTTAATTCGGTGCCTTTTATCGCAGCGGCGACCAATGTTGCTACTGGGCGTCCCGACTACTACGAAATCACTCCAGATAATATCGCCAAAGCCATTGAGGCCACGGCTTCGCTACCTCTTGCCTACAAAGAGACGCCTTGTTTTGATGGCGGCTGCTACACCGATGGCGGCGTAGCAGATTCGATTCCGGTACGTGAAGCTTATCGCCGCGGAGCGAGAGACATTACTGTGATTTTGTCGCACCCATTAAGCTATGAAATGCCAAAGCCTAAAGCAGGATGGCTAATGAAAAAGTTATTCGCGAAACATCCAAATATTGGGCTAGCGCTGGCAAAACGTGCCGAGAACTACAATGACTCGTTGCAGTTTATTAAAAACCCACCCAAAGATTGCGTGGTTCGAGTCATCACTCCACCCGAGGGTTTTCCTGTTCAGCGCTTAACGATGAAAAAAGCTCTACTCGATGTAGGCTATGAGATGGGCGTGAAAGAGGGGCGAAGCCATGTTAATCATCTGACAGGTAAACTCGAGTATCGACAAGAAGAGTGTCACTTTTGTTAATACTAGGTGAGTAAGTATGTCATCATAGTTACTCACCCACTATAAATAGGAAGTTCTCTCGATGCGTAAATCTGATAAGAAAATTGATAATCTAATCAGAGAAGTGTTGACCGAAGTTTGTGAAAATACGCTAAAAAACTACGAGGGTTTTCTTTGGGTAACTCACAAAGTTAAATTCCCATCTTTTCCTCAGAGCTTGCAAATTATCTGTGTATTTGAATCCAACCAAGATAGAGCAAACTTCTTGATGAGCGATGGTCAGCAGCATGTCTCTACCAGTATCCAAAAAGCATTTAATCAGGTTGGTGTGCAGCTAAAGAACATCAGAAACCAAATCAGTTACGAGACGCGTCAAAAATAAAAATGCTCGAAAGAGAGATACAGTATGAAGAAGCAACAAAGTCCCTGCATCGGCGTCTGTAAATTTTCAAATTCCAAAGGATGGTGTTTGGGTTGCGGTAGAACTCGGGAAGAATGCCAAAAGTGGAAAAGCATGAAGCCTTATGCCACCAAGGCACTGCAGAAGGAGCTCAAGAAACGTGTGTCGCAACTGAATGCGGATAGGGATAATTAAAAAAATCCCAACTCAAATCTGCCCTCATTCACGCGCACCAGTCTAACTCCAAAATGACCCAGCGCTAATATTTCCGTCATTCCTACGCAGGCAGGAATCTAGTCACCGCGAGTAGTTTCTTCAAAGTCAAACGCGGTTTTGCCCCATTCCTTGTTAGTAATGCTTGGATTCTAAAATACGCAGATGAGTTAGCAAGAAAAGGCAGAGCTTATATTTAGACTCTGCATTCATATGTCATTGTCGCGTATAGGTTGCTCTGGGTTTACTCTTCGCAAACTCTTTTTGCAACCAGTTATTAAGCGTTAGATATAGCCTTAAGGGACTGTTTGTTTTCTTGAAGCCAATCAGCAAAAAGCTGAGGCTTTTTACCTGTCAAGACTTCAAATGCTTCGCTCGTTCCATCGGATTTATTTTCTTTAAGGTGTCGATCCATCGTTGTCGCGAAAATAATTGCATCAGCGGGTACTTGGAAGCTTTCTAATTGCTCTTCTAGGGCTTCTTCTGATAGGTGAACCACGTTGATACTGATATCTAGTACCTGATTAATCAGCGTAGCCATTTCTGAAGTAGTTAAAGACTCCGGACCGTTTAGCGTGATGGTTTCTTTACCAGATTCTGAATTGACCAAGGCCGCAGCCGCTGCCAACGCAAGATCCGTTCTTGAAATTTGTGCGTGACGACCTTCACCACTTGCTGTCAACCATGCCTTGGTATGAAGAACATTGGCATAGAAGTCTATTAGGTTCTCAAAATACCAGTTGTTACGCAGGATCTTCCATGCAGGAATGCGGCTCTGTGCAATTGCTTTCTCAGTTGCTTCATGTTCAAAAGCAAAAAATACTGGAGAGGCATCTGGATTTGGCATCGACGTGTAAGCAATGAACTTAACGCCAGCTTCTTCAGCAGCTTGAACGGCGTTAGTATGCAATTCATCGCGTTTACCAACGGCATCCATACTAATGAGTAGTAGGTTCTCAACTCCTTTGAAGGCTTGAACCATAGAATCTTTGTTTGCGTAATCAGCGGCTCTGGTTTCAATACCTTGATCTGCTAGAGATTGAAGGGTGGCAGGGTTGCGCGATGTGGCAATCAGTTGGCTCGGTTTAATCTGGTATTCATTGAGTAGAAAAGAAATTACCAGTTTACCTAGTTTGCTGTTTGCACCAGTTACTAAATATTTTTTGTCGCTCATTGCTATCTTCCTCAGGCTTCATTTACTGACATGAGAAAGTATATATAAAGCAATAAATTTAACTATACTCTATAAATTAAACTCATAGTTAAGAATAGGTAAACAATAAGTATGGGCAAAGTTTCTCTTGATGACATGATGGTCTTTTGTCGGGTCGCTGAAAACGGCTCCTTTACCAAGGCTGGGAATGAGCTTGGTATTAGTAAAGCACGAGTATCTCAGGTGATTTCGCAGCTGGAAAGTGCAGTAGGGTCACGCCTGTTGCATAGAACCACGCGTTCACTCTCTTTAACCGATGTCGCAGCGGTTATTATCAACGGTGTAAGGTTATTGAAGAGTTAGCTGAAGAAGCAAATACTGCTGTCGAAGCATATCGCAATGAGCCGAATGGTACGTTAAGAATATCGATTCCTTTAGGGATCAGTACAATCGGAGAGGTACTGAGTCAGTTTGTAAAACAGTATCCTAAAATTACACTCGATGTCGTAGAGAGCGATCAATACCAAAACCTGATTGAATCACAGTGTGACTTGGTCATTCGAGCTTCGAAAGTGCTAGAGGACTCAAGCCTTTATGCAGCGAAAATTGGTGAAATCAATGACATCATCTGCGCTTCTCGGAAATATTTGTCAAACTTCGGAGAAATCTCAACCCCAGATGATCTGCAACAGCTGGATTGGATCAGTCATCATATTGTGCAGGGTAATATGGGTTTTGACTTAACATCTTCAGATGGAAAGTCGACCAAAGTAATGAAAAGGGCGAGGGTATCAGTGAGAACCACAGTGATGCTGCACCAGTTTCTAATTGATGGCGTTGGATTTGGTATGCTGCCACATTTTGTTGCTGCGAAAGAGCTTGAGAATGGAGAACTCGTACAGATTCTTGGCGATTACCATGATGTATCTATCCCTATCTATGCTATTTATGTGGATAAAAATATATGCCACTCAATTTAAAGGTTTTGTTGGATTTTCTGAAAAAACATCAAATTGGGGCATAGCTAGGTATAGAACTTATTATCCATACGAAGTGTTAGGGTCGTTGCTTTATCTCACTTCTGTCCAAAGATGAGTTTGTACATTTTAATGTAAACTATGCCGCTGTTCATTTTTGTGCGTACCATATGCAGTATTCAACAACTGTTCACAACGCACTGACTCAACTGTTCTTGATAACAATTGTACTTATAATCGCGATGTTCGTATTCGTACAGAACCTCTGGGTAAGCATGTGCTGGAATAGTACATTCATCCTGCTGACCGCTGTCGCCTAGTAAGGCAGCGATGGGAAACTACTCGGACACTCACTAACAGCAGTAACCGTGGCTGCTCATGAAGTTGGGAATGTCATTCAAGACTCACGCGGAGAGGTTTTGTTCCAGGTGCGACAAAGGCTCGTAAAGACTGCCATAATCGGCGAGCGAGTTGCTTGACTGACGTTGTTAGCTGGCCTAATCAATCCTGTATATACTGGCGGTGCTAAAGTGTTTTAAATTCGAATGCGAAAAGGGCATCAGTGCCAAAACACTGATGCCCTTAAATCTTGAAATCGTTAGCGAACGCAGATTGAGTGGTTACTTGTACTCGTGGAATTTCTGCGCAAGGTATGGGTCCCACATGGCTGCAGTAGCACTCATTACCATGTCTGCGCCCATATCTAGACGGCGGTGTAAGTCTTCAGCGTTCATCATGCCACCAACAGAGCAGATAACGAAGTCGTCTTTCCACTTAGTACGCAGATCAATCAGGTTGCTGGTCACTTCTTCTGCCAGATCTCCGATAGCATAACCACAAGTACCGCTTGAGAGACGTCCTTCGCCCGGTAGCGCAGCTTTACCATCTGGAGTGATAATTTGACGAGGAATAGTGTTAATTGCCGCAAAACCGTCAACATATGGGCGGTTTGCTTCAATCACTTTCTCAAGTTGCTCTGCTGGCATCCAACCAAGTTTAATAAGTAAAGGAGAATCGCCAATCGATTCGCGGATTTTTTCGATACTAGCGCTGAGTTTTCAGGGTCTGAGAACAGAGCCCCTTCTTTACTACCACCTAGGTTAGGGCAAGAGTAGTTCACTTCAATAACCTTGGCTCCCGCTTCTTTCGCCATTGCTGAAACATAGCCATAGTCTTCAACGAGGTCACGTTCAGCTAGACCGGGTGTACCATTCACCGATACGATCATCAGCTGGTTTTTACCCATCTTACGATTGCCTTCCTCGATGTCTTTCATCCAAACAGAAGGTGCTAGTGAAGGAACACCAAAAGAGTTTGTGATGGTGATACGCTCGTCTCGTGAAGGACGTCCACCAGGGTGGATCTCGGCATTGATGTCGCGGTTACTGAACTGCTCGTTAGTATCTAGGAAGATGCAGTTTGGCGCTGGATGACAAGTGCGTTCGACACTTCGTACTGTTTTATAGACTGGAATGTCAAAACCAAGCTTGGCGTAGATATCACACCAGTGGCTATTCAAAAGAGGACCAGCAGGTACGCCGAGACGAGAGTTCACCTCAAAATCGAATACTTTTTGAGTTTGTGTGATTACTGGGCGAGTCGGAAATTTGGCATCAAAGAAGGGTCCATTTTGATAGTTGTCCTCATAGGTCTTGAGGATGTCATAGAGTTCGAACTGAGTTGGAGTAGTCATCAGAAGCCTTTCCTGTGTGTGCCAAATAAAACTGGCACGGATTCTAGCCTTAGAAATCACAATTGAACATGGGCTATGTGTTACTGATCACAGTATCGCTGCGTGAGATCAATTACATGGCAGAAAAATTACACGAAATAGTTGTTCAATCGATCGGAGGCTGCAAATTTTGTAACTGTTTGATAAAAACGTTTGCCCCATCTCATGTTTCACACCCTCCAATAACATCGTCATTCCCTTGAAGAAGGGAATCTCATATAACATTTTTTGCCCTACTATCCGCTTCAAATCATCCCCTAGATTATCTTCATTCCCTTGGAAAAAGGGGGGCTCATTCAGCACGTAGCAAAGCTGAATATCGTGTCTCATAGTACCAACCTTACACTCATACTTTCCGGCTCCCAAAAGCCTACTACCCTGTTTTCCAAGGTTTGATTTTAGTATCTGAAGGCGTAATACCGAACGTTATAAATCAACATGTGATCCAGTTACCACCTTTCACAAAACGCAAAAACTGGGAAATCCAAGCGCAAAAAAGACCAAGACGGTATTTTCATGAACAATAGAATGGAGACAATAACAAAACTATAAATGAGGAAACAATATGTCGACCATACCATCCTGTAGTTCTGTAAAACTAGGTCGCAAAGAAAAAGTGGGTTATGCGCTAGGAGATCTTGCGAGCAACTTTTCTTACGGCTTCGTCTCCCTTTTTCTACTCTACTTTTATACCGATATCTATGGCTTAACCGCCACGCAGGCCAGTTTAATTTTCTTGATAGCTCGTACTATCGATGCAGTGTATAACTTATTAATAGCTACGTCGTTGATAAAACCAAAACCAAACACGGTAAACTAAGACCTTATCTACTTTACGGAGCTGTTCCTTTAGGAGCACTGACTATTGCATGCTTTACCGCTGTCGAGTCAGATTTCAAGTTTTGGTTTGCTCTATGCTCTTACTCCCTCTACTGCATAGCATACACCACAGTTAACACACCTTATTCCGCACTGACGAATATGTTAACTCAGGATTCTAACTCACGTATCGGGCTTTCTATTTATCGTTTCATCGCTGCGATGTTAGGTTTTTTTATTGTCTCAGTCTCCGCAGAAATGTTGGTCGGACTATTCTCAGTACCAAGTGAAGGCTATATGTATGCGGCAGGAACTTTCGCCACTTTTGCTACCTTTCTTTTCTTAATCTGTTTCGTATCCACCAAAGAACGCGTCGCGACAGCAGAGTCTGCAATCTCATTGAAGGAGATGGTTACAACGGTCAAAACTAACGGTCCACTACACGCACTGTCGATTTACACTGGGTTCATTTATATCGCTTTTACACTATGGATGGCTGTCGCTGTTTTCTATGTCATGTATGTCATCGGCGACCCCGAATTTATCCCTACCTTTTTCATCATTCAAACAATCGCGAATATTTTTAGTTTGGTTCTTGCGAACAAACTGATGCTCTCACTGGGTAAGAAAAAAACCGCACTGTACTCTCTGCCTGTCGGTGTTGCTATCGCGATATTCCAGTACTTTGTTCCAGCAGACAATGTAGCACTGCTCATGACTTGTATCTTTTTCTTTATCGCTGCGCTCGGTATCAATATGGGCGTCATGTGGACTATGGTGGCAGATACCGTTGAATACTCTGAATGGAAAACAGGTTTACGTGCTGAAGGTGCGGTATATGGTTTCTACAACTTCACAACAAAAATCGCGATGGCAATCGGTGGCGGCCTATCTGGCTCGATCCTTGGAATTTACGGTTACGATCCAGAACTGATTACACCTCAGGCATTGGAGGGGATAGTTATTTGCATGACCATTGTGCCAGCAATACTGTTTATCCTAGCTTTCATCTCAGTGCGGTTTTACAACATTGATGAGCAACAGTACAGCGATATGGTTGATGAGATTGAACAACGAAAATTAGCCGCGTCAAATATTTAAGGTCATCAACATAAATTATTTAGCAAACGGCTAAGTAGCATTACCTAGCCATCAAAAAGAAAAATTTCCATTTAAAGTTTAAGCGTTTTTCGTTAGCAGATGACGCTGCCATAGCTTAAACAAATATTGTTCCTAGGAAGAAAAATGAAAACTAACTATCTAGCATTGATTGACAAAATGTCTATTGAACAAAAAGTAAAACTGACGACTGGAAGTGGTTTGTGGCGAACCGCCGAGTTCCCAGAATTTGAGCTCGATGATTTAGTGATGACCGATGGCACCTATGGGGTTCGTTACAATAAAAACCAAATCGAGGACGGTGAAGACTCCATGGCAGGCTTCCTTAGTGTCGTTAACCAAAGTGCGGAAGATGCAGATAGTGAAGAAGGCTTTGAAGGCGCTGAAGGTTTTTTTGGACTGTCTGAAGTTGCTACGTGCTTTCCTAATGGTTCGAGCATTGCCAACTCATGGGATGTCGAACTATTAAAAGAGATGGGAAAAGCGCTCGCTGTTGAGTGTCGTCATTTGGGAGTAGATGTTTTACTCGGACCAGGCATAAATATCCGACGCACCCCGCTAGCCGGGCGTGGTTATGAATATTATTCAGAAGACCCGATTCTCACAGGGGAGTTAGCAGCAGGATTGATCAACGGTATGCAAGAATATGGCGTTGGTACTAGTCTTAAGCATTTTGCTTGTAATAATTCAGAGTTTAAACGTTGTGAAATGGACTCCATTGTTAGTGAGCGTGCATTGCAGGAAATCTACTTAAAAGGCTTTAAACGAGCAATAGATAAGTCCTCTCCTTGGACGGTCATGACATCCTACAACCTACTAAACGGTATACCAACTTCCGAACATCCTTGGCTGCTTAATACCGTATTGAGAGAGCAATGGGGCTATGACAACACCGTTATGTCTGACTGGTATGGCACAAAAGATCGTCCTGCATCTCTGCAAGCGGGGAATGATTTAGCGATGCCAATGAGCGAGCGTAACGTCAAATCACTGATCACCGCCGTTAACGAAGGAATCATTTCTGAAGAAACACTAAATACAGCGTGTCGTCGAGTACTTTCACTGTATGAAAAGTGCCACAACGGTAGAAAACAGAATATCGGCCAAATGGATGCAGAAAAGCACCACGCATTAGCTCAAAAACTCGCTGCAGAATCGATTGTTTTACTTAAAAATGATCACCAGTTACTGCCATTAGACATCCAGAAAAAACAAAAAATTGCAGTCCTTGGCGAAGCGGCTCAAACGCCAGTAATTCAGGGTTCGGGCTGCGCAACGACTCGCCCAACAATGCTTGATTGTCCTCTTGACGAAATCATTCACATTGCGGGAGAACACTGTGATATACACTACGCCCCCGGTATGGATAAAGACGGAACGGTCAACCTAACGCAATTGCAAAGTGCGGTTGAACTTGCTCGTAAATCTGAAATTGCTATTGTTTTTGTTAGCACAGCGATTGGAGAAGATGGCGAAAATGGTGACCGACATAACCTCGACATTATCCCGGCTCACCAACAATTAATAGAGGCGGTATCAGAAGTTCAGTCAAATCTTATTGTTGTGGTCGCCAATAGTGATGCGATTGTCATGCCTTGGCTAGACAATGCCAACTCGGTACTAGAAACGTTTTTCTCAGGGCAAGGTATGGGAGGTGCGGTTGCAGAGTGCCTATTCGGGCTCGTAAACCCTAGTGGCAAGCTCACTGTAACCGTGCCTAATAGCTTAGAGGAAACACCTGCATACCTTACTTACCCTGGAGATAATCGAACTCACTACTATAGTGAAGATATTTTTGTCGGGTACCGTTACTACGATAAGCGCAAGATAGAGCCATTGTTTCCGTTTGGCTTTGGACTTAGTTACACAGAGTTTAGTTATAGTAACCTTCGTACGTCGGCAAATGTAATTAAAGCAGGACAAAATTTAACGGTAAAATTTGATGTCACCAACACCGGGAAGCGCTTTGGAAAAGAGGTCGTACAATTGTACCTATCGGCACCAAGTGGTGACTACGCTCGTGAAGTACTGTCTTTAAAAGGGTTCTCAAAGGTAGCTCTTGAGCCAAAGGAAACAAAAGAAGTCACCATAGAGCTAACATGGGAAGATTTTTGCTACTACAACCCTGAGTCTCAGAAGTGGTTAGCCGATGACGGTACACTTACCTTGATAGTAGGTCGTTCATCTCGAGCTCATGAACTTGCTGTGGACATCTCAATTGAGTCAGAGCCGTACTATCCGCCCGCGCATATTCACTCGTCAATCAATAGTTTGCTAGCAAACCCAAATGCGACCGAACGAGCACTCAAGTATTTGTCGGTTCAAACTGGCTTGCCAGCCGATCATTTAAAAGCCAAACTGCAAGAGTTAGCACCCTACCTGTTCTTCGGCATGACGGTGACACTAACTGAAATGTTAGGCGTCGACATTAATGAGACAGAGTTTGCTGCTGCTTTAGCAGAGCCAAAATAAGCGACATAATTATGAGCCAGTATAGATTCTAAACTGGCTCCTCTTTTACCTTCAGGTTTTACAATGATTCCATTTTCCTTTAACCCCATTCATAGTCGTCAAAAGCCTAGAGCACTAGAACTAGGGTGCGAGGTTGTGACTTTCAATAGAGAGCCAGTCAACGTCTTTGCCGCAGATGTAAGACAGTGCGAAGCACATTGGCATGCCGCTGCAGAATTTATATGCATTTTGAAAGGCAGTTTTACAATCAGCGTTGATGGAAGCTCTGAAGTGTATCAGTCAGGTGGAATGGTCTTTCTTGCTCCTAACAAAATTCATAGTTTGCAATCGCAAGTGGCCAATAGTCGCTTGCTCACAGTTCAGTTTTCTCCCTTACTGTTCCAACAACTAAGTGGCGAGGTATCGTTTAATTACAGTGTCAAAGGCTTTGAGCACTACAGTGGTAAAGACAAATGTGTTTGGGAATCAATGCTTGAACTCGCATCCGAATATGTTGCTGAACTGGAGACTATTTCATTCTCCCATATGTCACTGATATACCGCTTGCTGGCTAACATAGAGCGAGTCAGCGAGATCGTCAACCTGACGCAAAACTCTGCACGCGACAATGATGATGAGCTTATCAAATCATGTTTAACCTATATAGACTCACATTATATGGAGCCATTAACACTGACTGATATAGCGGAGCATTCAGGCTTAAGCTACCACTATGTTTCTAGGATGTTTAAGCGAGTATGTGGATTTAATTTTAAGGACTACCTGACGTTTATACGAGTGAGTAAAGCACTGCCATTACTTTGTGATACAACGTTTCCTATTACTGACATTGCCCATAAGTGTGGTTTCTCTGAACATAAATTGCTCATTGTTGCTTTTCGCAAATACTACGACCAAACACCCACCGAATTTCGAAAAAAATATAATGCCGGATACAGTGAAACGAATTCACATTTGGATTTGGTCAATGTCCCTATGGCAGAGGCACTAGCAAGCTTTCGATAGTAGCACTAAGCAGGTTGTATTGAGTCAAACTAAATTCTTACCTTTTTCAAGGTATATCTAAACAGACTGTATTCCTCGCCAATAGCTTTGTGACACAATGACGAAAAATAGCACTCATCGAGTGCTATTTTTACTATTTGAAAAGCAATACCTTCAAGGCTGCATCCGAGTCTACATCCGCAAACTCTTCAGGGTTTGGTAAACGCTCAACAAAACTCAGCTGCGGCGCTTCCTCTGCCATACCTTCAATCAGAAAATCTGGCGTGACCGCTGGTGAGTTCACACACGCCATCACTTCCCCATTTGGCGCAAGCAGTTCATTCAAACGTCTTAAGATTTTCTTGTAGTCTTTGGTTAACGCAAAACTGCCTTTTTGGAATGATGGTGGATCAATCACGATGATGTCGTATGGGCCATACTTTTTGATTTTCCCCCAAGACTTAAAAATGTCGTGGGCAAGAAAGCTCACTTGGCTAAGATCGTGGTCGTTTAAACGATGATTGTCGCGCCCTTTGTTGAGCGATGAACGCGCCATATCGACGTTGACCACATGTTCCGCACCACCAGCTATCGCCGCGACTGAGAAGCCGCAAGTGTACGCAAATAAGTTAAGAACACGCTTACCTTCCGCTTTGCACTTCACCCACTCGCGGCCGTTTCGCATATCAAGAAATAGTCCGAAATTTTGGTTTCGACCAATATCGAGTTGATACTGACAACCCAGTTCTTCAACCACAGGTTTGCTATCAAGCTCACCCCAAAGTACTTCTGACGGCGCGCCGTCGCTGTATCTGTGTTGCAATACTACCGCTTTGCCCTGAGCCTTTTCCCAAACGGTTGAAGCCACTAACTCCATTAAACCTTGTTTCAGTGTCGTTAGGAAAATCTCGTCGACAGGCTTAAACAAGTTCACCAACAACTGATTGGCCACCCAATCACAAGTCAATTGCTCCAAACCTGGGAAGCACTTACCTCGGCCATGAAATAAACGGCGAACTTCGGTTGGCGCAGATGCCAAAGCTGTCTCAACTTGTTCGAAAAACACGCCCAATTTGTCGGCCTGCATCACTTGACCTTCTGGCTCTTGATTGTCTTGTGATGACATCATTTCTTCGGCCATACTAACTCCCACGGTTTAGACCATTGCTCGATTGCACAATTCAAAGCTTCGCTGTTCCATTTTCTACCTAGCTCCGCGTTTCTTGGATCGCAGATAAACTCATACGCTTGGTCAAAAAGGGTAAAGCGCAATGCGTAAGCATGCAGATAGCCGCGATCAACCCCTGCGCTCTGGCCATAAATAGGATCACCGACAATCGCTGATCCCACTGATTTAAGCGCCACACGAATTTGATGCGTTTTTCCTGTTAATGGCCGACATAGAAATGCCCGCTCGCCTTCTTCACCCGCTAAGGAGAAAAACTGTGTCACTGCCGGGTTATTCTTACTTGCCACCAATTTCCAAGAAGCACGACGAGAGCGTTCCATATCTCCAGAGATGGTACCCTGCTTTTTCTTCGGCTTTTTGCTGCCAATCGCCAGATAGAACTTATCCATTTGACGTTGCTGGAACAGTTGCGAGAACTCAGCGGCCACCTCGGATCGTTTAGCTAGGATAAGTAAACCTGAGGTCATTTTGTCGAGGCGATGCACCAGAAATAGAGGCGAGCAACCAAGAAAGGTCGCAACTTCTTGCACAAGCATGGTATCTCCGTCATCTTTGTGAACACTGACACCCGGGTGCTTGTTGATGACAACAAAATCATCATTTTCAAACTGAATATCGAACATGAAAGGCGTAACTTTGAATTGTTTGGCTCGGATGATACACAAAAGCTGCCCGAAGAGCAGCTTTTGGTTTTCCGATAACAAGTAATCAGAGGAAAGGATAAGCAAAGACGATCAAAATTGCCGCCGGACATACAAACTTCACATACCAAGGCCAAATTTTCCAAAACCAGGTCTGTTCAATTTCTGGGTTACCTTGTCTGATTTCTTCAAGCAGTGAATTACGGCTCCAAATCCAACCAATAACCACAGCCCACACCACGCCAAGAAGCGGCTGCATATAAACCGTAGAGGCGGTTGCGACTAAGTCGAACAACGCATTGAAGTTGGCAGCAATAATAGCGCTACACAGCAAAATGGTGCCGCCCAGGATCATAGTCGCCTTGTTGCGAGACATCTTCGCTTCTTCTTGAAGGCAAGACACTGGCACTTCTAACATAGCAATAGAGGATGTTAATGCCGCGATGACCATAAGCGCGAAAAACGCGATACCAATGACTTCACCCGCAAGTCCCATTGAATCAAATAACGCTGGCAGTACCACAAACACCAGATTGCCAGAACTAATAAGCTCACCGAGCTCATTGAAAATCTGTACGCCATTTTCTTTGGCAACAAACATAGCAGGAAGAATCAACAAGCCCGCCATAAACGCGACACCAGTATCGATGATCGCTACCTGCCCCGCCGTTTTCGGAATATTAATGTCTTTGCTAAGGTAAGAGCCGTATACCATCATTGCACCCACACCAAGTGACAATGAGAAAAACGCCTGACCCATTGCGTTAACCACAAGGCTAGCATTTAGGTGGTTCCATTTCGGTACAAGATACATTTCCAGGCCGTCCATCGCGCCATCTTGGGTAAAGATGTAGCCAATTAGAGCAATGAAAAGCACAAAAAGGACTGGCATTAGTCGAGATGACCACTTTTCGATTCCGTCGGAAACACCGCGTTTCACAACAAACGCTGTCATCAACATGAACAGCACAGTTAAGCTTACGTTACGAGCCGTGCCGAACGTCACCAACCAGTCAGCTACACCATTTAGCCCAATAACATCAGCAATAGGCGCAAGACCAAAACCGATTAGCCAACCAGCTAGAATGGCGTAAAAGCTAAGAATCATGGAAGCGGTAAGCAGCGCAATCACACCAAACATGGCAGCAACAGGCTTGTTTTTTACCCATATCTTGCGAAGTGATGCAATTGGGTTTGATTGACCATAGCGACCAATGGTTAGCTCAGCGATCAACATTGGAAACGCCAACAGCGCCATCATAAATAGGTAAACCAGCAAGAATGCCGCACCGCCGTTGGTCGCCGTTTGGGTTGGAAAACCCCACACATTACCTAAACCTACTGCGCTCCCCGCGGCCGCCATTATAAAACCAAAGCGGGAGGTGAATTGTCCTCTATCGGAACTTGTCATTGTTTCGTACCAAACCGTCGCAGAGCGACGTGAAATGTAAAGTGGCTGTCCTTGATACAAATAGCAACGCAAACCATCGCTAACGAGCGATCATTGTTCCTTGTGCGAAGTCGTAGCAGCTCCCAAATCAAGACTGTACAAATTAATTTACAGCGTAATTTATTTAGGAGTTTTGCGAATGGGTGGCAAGTAAAACAGGTAATCTTTACAATTGGAAGCCCAAAACTATTATCTGGCTATTTTCCATTCTATTTCACTATAGTTCGGTCACTAAACCATCGAATGTTAACGCAATAGCTCATCTAAACCATACTTTGCTCTGCTGACTTCCATCGCCTCAACCTTTTTGTCTCACGTTAGTTAACTCTTAACGCTCACAGCAGTGACTCGTTGTATTTGACAGACAGTTAACTATTCCAAATACTTGATTCTGAGATTATTATTTCCAAAACTGTCTTTCTATCGAGGCTAAATGGACAAGGTTTATCACTTTCTAACACTCGCAGGCATTGGCTTGTATTGGATACTCGTTGCCGGTGTGACATTGCGGGTCGTGCTCAAGCGGCGGGCAGTCAGTGTTTCTCTTGCATGGCTAATGGTGATTTATATCATTCCAGTGGTCGGCGTGATTTGCTATTTCATGTTTGGTGAGCTTAACCTTGGCCGTAAACGCGCAGAGCGTGCTCGCGTCATGTTCAAGCCCTTTGAAGAGTGGTTCTTTGAGCTAAACCATTGTAATGCTCACGTACCCGACAACATGGGTACGCACATTTCTAAGATCGATAACTTGTGCAATAAGCGCATGGGTATTCCCGCTTTGTGTGGGAATGAGCTGCAGTTACAAACCACCCCACAAGAAATCTTGCTTTCGGTCATTGATGATATCGAGAACGCCAAACACAGCATTCGAATGGTATTCTACATCTGGTATCCAGGTGGTTTGGCTGACTCGGTCGCAGCGGCGCTTATTCAAGCCTCAAAGCGCGGTGTAAACGTCAAAGTCTTGCTGGATTCAGCAGGCAGTCCAACCTTTTTCCGCAGTCATTGGGCAACCATGATGCGGGATGGCGGTATTGAGTTGGTTGAAGGGCTGGAGGTTTCACCATGGCGTATTTTCTTGCGTCGATTGGATCTACGACAACACCGCAAGATCATTGTTATTGATGATGAAGTAGCCTATACAGGCTCCATGAACATGGTCGATCCGGCCTACTTCAAGCAAAACTCTGGGGTTGGCCAGTGGATTGATATTATGGTGCGTATAGAGGGGCCAACCGTCAATGTGCTCTCTGCTATTCACTGTTGGGACTGGGAAGTAGAAACCGGTGACCGCCAATTACCTGTGCAGCCAGAGTGTCAGATCGACATTCCAGAAGACTCGAAACCGGTTCAAGTCGTGCCATCAGGACCAGGCATGCCAGATCAGTTAATTGGTCAGGTGCTCACCATTGCCATGCATCAGGCAGAAAAGTCCGTGCGCATCACCACACCTTATTTTGTACCAAGTGCAGATCTATTAGAAACTATCAAAACCACAGCACAGCGTGGCGTTAATGTTGAGTTGGTTATACCGAAAAACAACGATTCTATGATGGTGAAATGGGCATCGCGTGCTTTCTACTCGGAACTGCTTTCCTCCGGTGTAAAAATCCATGAGTTTGACGGTGGGCTGTTACATACTAAGTCGGTAGTGATTGATGAGCTATTTTGCTTAGTGGGTACCGTTAATATGGACATGCGCAGCCTTTGGCTCAACTTTGAGGTAACCCTTGCGGTCGAAGATCCAGCCTTCACACTCAAAATGCATCAACTGCAAAGCCACTACATCGAGAGCGCTGACTTAGTCGACTACAACAAGTGGAAACAGCGCAGTATCTATCACCGTTTCTTTGAACGACTGTTCTATCTGTTCAACCCACTGCTCTGATCATAAGTACTGAAGAAGGCCAAAGACTTGCAACTCTTTGGCCTTCATGGTTTATTGCTGTTATCTAAGCATTAATCTCAAACACATTGCGGTTTGAATACAGACAGGGATCCTTAATGTCAGAAAGCAAAACCACCAAATTTGTCACCGCTGGCCGCGATAAAAAGTGGACAAACGGCGTTGTGAACCCGCCAGTACAACGCGCCTCTACCGTTGTCTTTGATACTGTCGCTGAAAAACATCACGCTACCGTAAACCGCGCCAATAAGACCCTATTTTATGGTCGTCGTGGCACCAACACACATTTTGCTTTCCAAGATGCGATGACGGAAATCGAAGGCGGTGTTGGCTGTGCGCTCTACCATGTGGCACAGCGGCTATCTCTAATGCGATTCTTGCTTTTGTTGAGACCGGCGATCATATTCTCATGGTCGACACGTGTTACGAGCCTACTCGTGACTTCTGTGACAGCATCATGAAAAAATGGGCGTAGAAACCACTTACTATGACCCAATGATTGGCCAAGGCATCAAAGACCTAATCCAGCCAAACACTAAGATTATGTTCCTAGAATCCCCTGGCTCTATCACCATGGAAGTGCAAGACGTTCCTGGTATGGCTAAGATCGCTCATGAACACGATGTGATTGTGATGCTAGATAATACGTGGGGGGCTGGCGTCAACTTTTCTCCATTTGAGCATGGTGTCGACATCTCGATTCAAGCAGCGACTAAATACATCGTAGGTCACTCGGATGTAATGCTAGGAACCGCTGTCACGCACGAGAAATACTGGGATCAACTGCGTGAGCAGAGCTACCTCATGGGTCAGTGTGTCTCTCCTGATGATGCTTATCTCGGTCTTCGCGGCATCCGCACGCTAGATGTAAGATTGCGCCAACATGCCGAGAACAGCTTAAAGGTCGCTGAGTGGTTAGCCACGCGTCCTGAGGTGGATCATGTTCGCCACCCTGCTCTTGATACTTGTCCTGGCAGCGAATATTTCAAGCGTGACTTTACCGGCGGTAACGGCCTGTTCTCATTCGTGTTGAAATCGAGCTACCCACGAGCCACTACTGCGCTATTGGATGGTATGAAACACTTCAGTATGGGTTATTCTTGGGGTGGTTTTGAAAGTCTTATCCTTGCCAATGAACCAAAGAGCTTCAACTCATTGCGCACCGTTGCAAATCCAAACTTTGAAGGCACTCTGATTCGTCTTCATATCGGCTTAGAAAGTGTCGAAGATTTAATTGAAGATCTAAAAGCCGGTTTTGAGCGCTATAATTCGGTGATTCAAGAGAAAACCGTTACTCAATAAAGTTTGTTTAAATGGCTTTCAGATTGAAAGCCATTTTTTTACTAAAGGAAATCCGAATGAGACTCAAAGCCGACGTCGCATCTTAGATATTCTCGGTCATTTGTTAATTTGGTTGATACTAAGTTTCATCACTTTTGGTATCGCGCTGTTCTTTTTCCCTTATTCTTTCTCCAAGTTCATTCTCAACCGCACTTATGTGATCGATGATATGGGAAGAGAGCGAAAAATGGACTGCGATATCGATCTGTTTAGCGACCTCGGCCACGTGTTATTGTGGTTTGTGATATCGATACTGACGTTGGGCATTGGCTACATTTTCTATTTCTATCGCGTTTGGAACTATGCATTGAACAACACCCGCGTAGACTAACCTCATTTAAAACACACAAAAGGCAGGGTTTGACCTGCCTTTTTTCCGTTAGTAATAGCTAACTGTTGGGTCAACACATTGATAGATTTGACCGATACTTGCATCATTCAACAACAATTGATGCACTAAGCGTGCGACTTCGCTGCGATTAATCGCACCGTGAACTTCCACATGTTGAGACAATTCCCCTTGCTCTGTGACCTCACCATCTTTCAAACCGCCAGGCCTTAAAATGGTATAGTCGAGCGAACTGCTCACCAGCCACGCCTCTGCTAGCGATTTTTCTCGTACTGCAGCCCCAAAGCCTGCTTTAGCGCGCTCAGAAAGGTACTGCCATGAATCACCACATCCAAGTGAAGTCACCATTAAAAGCCGGTTGATACCGTGTTTTTCCAAAGCATCGACTAAATAGCGGTGTCCAATGTAGTCTACTGGCTTATCCGACCTAAAACTGCCCATGGTAGACAACACAACCGCATCCTTTGGCAACTCTGATACAGCGCTATTTACGGCGTCGAATTCTGTTGCATCACATGCGATGAGCTTTTCGCAAAGGGAATTCAAGTCAGCTTCCTTTTGTGGGTTTCTTGCCACACCAATAACCTTGATGTCTTGACTAGCAAAATAGCGCACCGCTGCAAGTCCCAGCCCACTGCTGGCACCAAAAATCACAATTGTTTTCATTTTTCACCCCTTTTGATAATGCGAACAATTTACATCATCATCAAGATAAATCTATAATCTGCATCAAACAACATGCCTTTGAGCTCAAATCCATCCATGCTAAGGTGAACACTTAGACATGGACACGTCGATTAGGAAATCCACTATGAACTCCCCCTCTGCCATTCTTTACTATGTTTACGATCCCATGTGTTCATGGTGTTGGGGCTATAAACCGACTTGGGAGTCGATCAAAGCGTCGCTGGGCGGCGACGTAGAAGTCCGCTACGTTTT
This sequence comes from Vibrio maritimus, assembly GCA_000755425.1. Lineage (GTDB taxonomy): Bacteria > Pseudomonadota > Gammaproteobacteria > Enterobacterales > Vibrionaceae > Vibrio > Vibrio maritimus_A. Next base: position 88,306 of record BBMT01000004.1, on the reverse strand, counting down.
AGGTGGACTGGCTGAAGACACCGATGTGCCGATGCCCATGCAGATGCGAACTCAGATAGCAGAGTACTGGCGCAAAATCGAGAGCTACTTGGGAACCGAGTTCAATCATGATTTTTGGACGCTTAACGAACCAAGACGCGCGACTTATCCAGCTTGCCGAGCGATCATTGCTGCACGAGCTCAAGACGCCGAGTTTGAAATGTACGCCGCGATACAAAACGCCTACTATCTAGAAGCGAAAAACCCGAGCGATAATTCTGTGCTCATCGACATCGCGACCGAAATTGGTTTAGATAGGAACCGCTTTATGCGAGATCTCACCGCTCAAGAAACACAACAAGCTTTGCTCCAAGAGATCGCTTTTGCTCGCAGTATTGGCGGCAACAGCTTCCCTTCTCTGTTTCTGTCTAAAGATAACGCAATTGTGGAACTGCCTGTCGATTATCAACATCCTAAAGTTACTGTGTCGCAGGTGCGCTCGATAATGAGTTCTAGCTAATTCTATTATTGTTTGATCATCATTGTCTCGGAGTCGAATTCGGGGGTTTGCTGTTTTTTCGTGGTGTCACGTGTACACTTATTCATGCATGTGATTTGATGAACCAAATTATTTCTTCACCTTACTGTTTCACCGACAAGAAAGTCTCTAATGACCAAAACCCAGTTTATCGCGCACTTTTTGCGTCTGAATCGCACCTCTTATTTGCTGGCGATTGTTTTCATTTTCCTCGTTAACTGGTTACAAGTTGAGATCCCACGCTACATTCAATTAGCGATCGATCTTCTTGATGGCATCAGCAGCGAAAGCTATGACCAATTGCAATATTACGTTTCCATCGTCGTGGTGATGGCCATTGCGATGATCATTACGCGCATACTATCGCGTATTTATGGCCTCAATCCTGGCCGTATAACGGAAGCAGAGCTAAAAAACATCCTGCTGAAAAAACTTAATCGCCTCCCAAATGAGTTCCACAGTAAGTTCGCTTCGGGACATCTAATTTCTATCGTTAATAACGACTTAATGGGGATCCGATTGATGTTTGGTGTCGGATTCCTGCAGCTATTTAATACCCTACTGGCGTTATCGTTAACCCCGCTATGGATGTGGCGCATTTCACCTGAATTGACTCTGTATTCGGTGATCCCAATCATTATTGCCTTTGTGATCTTTCGAATCGGCTTCACCAAAATGAAAGATTTACACATGGAGCATATGCGTCGTTTACAAAAATATTCTGCTGACTGATGAGTTACCTTTCTGCCATTGATTTAATCAAAAGCCAGCAAATGGGAGCTTGGGTACAAGCCGAAACCGACGCACTCAACCAAAAGCTGCTCAAATGCCAAATGAAGCTGACCCGCATTCAAGTTTTCTACATGCCCGTGTTGGATTACGCCAACAATGTCATGAAGATCCTCATCTTAGGTCTTGGCGGCTATATGTTGATGCAGCAAGAGCTAACTCTTGGTGAAATCACTGCATTTTTGACCTATTCAGTGCTGCTCTCGATACCGCTAATGGCACTAGGAAGAATCGCGACCATTTATCAGCGCGGTATGGTCGGTATTACCAGTTGCCAAACTATCTTGAACGCTGAGGTACCTGAGATTGACACCAAAACCTTATCAGAAGAAACGCTTGATTCTCTTAAAGGGCAAACTTTCTCGGTGCGCAATCTCACCTACCGCTATTTACAAGACGATGCTCCAATCCTGAATGGCATTAGTTTCGATATTCCGCCTGGTAAGAAAGTCGGCGTTTTGGGAAGTATTGGCGCTGGGAAAACGACACTAGTGAACTGTCTTAATCACCATCTCGATGTACCAAGTAACTCAGTTTTCCTGGGCGATCGCGATATCACTAGCTTCTCCAGAAATGATTTGAGGCGCTTTGTAAAAACCATTACTCAAGATCCCTATTTGTTCTCTGCAACCATCACTGAAAACGTCAAGTTCGGTAGCGGGAGTCGAACGATTAGTGACGACGATGTTCAAGGCGTGTTGGAGCTAAGTCAACTGGCTGGCGACGTTGAGCGCTTTGAGCAAAAAGCGCAAACCGTGGTAGGCGAAAAAGGCGTCATGCTTTCTGGCGGACAAAAACAGCGCTTAAGTATTGCAAGGGCTCTGCTTGAGCCCTGCGATTTGCTTATCATGGACAACGTGCTCTCAGCCGTGGATTACGAAACAGAAAGGAAGATACTCGAAGGGCTGTTTGCAAGGTTGGAGCATCGATCGGTGCTTGTGGTCTCTCATCGCGTCAATGCCTTGGAATATATGGATGAGATCATAGTGCTTAGCGACGGCAAAGTACTCGCCAAAGGCGACCATTCGACGTTATTAAAAACCTGTGATTACTACAGAGAGACTTGGCTATTACAGCAAACGGAAACGGAGGCAAACCCATGCTAAAAGGGTTAGATGTAAAATACCTCAAGCACTTCTTTCATTTTGCTCAGCCTTATCGACGTACGGCGTGGATAGGTGTCGCTATGCTGCCGCTCTCCATCGCGTGCAGTTTGTTATTTCCTTGGTTGATTATCCAGGTAATCGATGGCTATCTGTCTCACGGCAACATTGATGGTTTGCTCACGCCAATCTTTTACTTAGTCGCGGTGCTGATTGCTAGTTATATCGTCGACACTACTTATGCCTATAATCTCCGCAAAACGGGTCAATTTACCATTGCTGATATGCGCTCTGTGTTGGTATCGCGTGTGCTTAAACTGCCGCGTAGCTACTTCGATAACACTCCTATTGGTATCACACTGTCGCGGTTAACCAGCGATTTAGAAACCATTGGTGATTCGTTTGTGCAAGCTGTGGTAGGACTGGTCAGAGATAGCCTAAATACCATCGCACTCTTGATCATGATGCTCGTTATCGATTGGAAGCTCACTATGGTTGTTTTAGTGGTGATGCCCCCGGTGATTTATTTAACCGTCTATGTGCGTAATCGACTACGTCAAATGCATCAGATCACCCGCTCAGCTAGCGAGAGGCATTGGTACCTGCAAGAAGTGCTATTCGGTGTGAAAACCGTTCAGCTATATCGCGCCGAGCAAGAAGTAGAGACTAAATACCAGAGCTATACTGATGAGTTTTTGGCTGCGCAGATGAAGGTGAACAAATACGATGCGATTCTGTTCTCATTTATCTCTGGCGTCACCTCTATCACCATCGCGCTAATGATTTGGTTTGGCTCTGGGCAAGTACTTGAAGCCTCGCTCACGCTAGGGGTGTTGATTGCCTTTATCAACACATTAGAGAAAGTGTTCATTCCGATCCGAGACTTCACCTCTCAAATTGCGTCTATTCAAAGCTCCTTTGCCGCTTTTTGACCATATTGAGGAGCTATTTGTAGAACCGCTGGAAGAGGAAGGACATACACTGCTGCCAAGTAGTGAGATAGAGCCAAAGCTCGCAGAGTTCCAAAGCTTAGAATTTCACAATGTCAGCTTTAGATACAAACAGGATGGGCCTTATGTGCTCAACGATGTGTCTTTTACCCTCAATAAAGGCCATCAGGTTGCACTGGTGGGTTCTACAGGGTCAGGTAAGTCAACCATTATGCGTTTAATCACTAAGACCTATCGCAACTATGAAGGCAGTATTTTGCTTAATGGTGTTGAGCTGTCACGTATTGCTGCGGAGGACTGTGCACACTTGTTCTCGATGATGATGCAAGATGTTCATCTTTTCGAGCAAAGCATTGATTTCAATATTGCTCTCGGTAAACAAGGCGTAGGACGCGAGCAAGTTGTGGAAGCCGCCCGCTATGTGTATGCCGATCGCTTTATCGATCAACTACCAAATAATTACGACTTCAAACTCGACAAAAATGGCGCAAACCTTTCGGTTGGACAAACACAACTGATCTCGTTCGCACGCGCTATTGCTCAAGGTGGACAAATCATGATGCTGGACGAAGCCACCAGCTCTGTCGACTCCATTACAGAAGATTTAATCCAAAAAGCGATGAACCGTTTGTATCAAGACAAAACTGTCATCGCCATTGCACACCGCCTAAGTACCATTAAACACTCTGACCTCATTCTTGTACTCGACAAAGGTGAAGTTGTCGAACGTGGTAATCATCAACAACTCATCGAATTTAGTGGACTATATGCAAGCCTGCTAAATGAATCGAAAGGTGACAGCCTTAGCCAAAAAAGCGTTAGTAATATGTAATCCTATTCCGATGATGTCATTAGTTCCATTTACCTTTACTAATGACATCATTAATAAAACCCATCATTCCCATGACAGTTATGCCAGCTTTGGTTATTCCACTTCATAATTTGTTTTAAATATTTTAGGTCTGTGTGAAAATATCCGCCAATCCTCTAGGATCCCCCAAAATATACGTACAATCTTCTAAATTTAAGGAGTATTTATGAGATTGATGGACTCGATCGCTAAGAAGTTAGTGCTGGCGATCGCCACTATTATGGTAACGATATCGGTATTCGCTTCCTATTTTATTGTTAATCAGCGCTCCGCTTCAGTAGAGAGTCAAGTGACTCAGGAAGTTCAGTTAGTCACTGAAAAACCGTACGCTCCATTCACGAGTTCTTTCGTGAGCGCTCACGTGTGGTTACAACCCTAGCAGAAACGCCATTTATCAACGACTGGTTTGCCAACTACACTCAGCGTGGCTCAGACATAGATGGCGACCCCGCCTATCAGTCCATTGTTGATACTTTTCAATCTATTTCTAAGCACGATCCGCTGATCAAATCGGTATTTTACGCGCCGGCCAATACTCATGAATACTTCGATCTCAACGGTCGTTATAACAACCTAGACTATTACACTACCAAGCGACCTTGGTGGTTTGAAGCACTAGAAAAAGACCGTCTTTTCATTACAAAACCACAAATTGATGCCAACGACAAAAGTATTGTTACTTCAATTAAAACCACGGTGAAAGATAATAAGCAGCAACTTATTGGTGTCTTGGGAATTGATATTCTAGGGACAGAAATCAAGCAAGGCTTGATCGATAAAATGCGCTATCAAGGTGTTGGTACGGGCTTTTTAATTGCTTCTGATGGCGGCATTATCGCATTTAATGATACTCAAGACCGTATTGACATGTCGACACTACCGACGCTAGCGACATTGACAAAGTGTTTGCCAATACCTCTGGATTTGCCGAGCTTCAAAGTCAAGTCAGCCGCCAGCTACAAACCATTGGTTCTGTGTCATTCAATGGTGAGCCATACCTAGTATTCGTGGAAGCCGTTACTGACCCAACTCTTGAGCTTGATTGGCGTGTAGGCTTCATGGTGCCAGAGAGCTTAATTACTGATCCAATTCAAGCAACTTTCTGGGGAACAGTCACGGTAATTCTATTGGTGCTGATCATCAGCGGCATCGCTATGTTAGTCATCATTAATCGCTTCCTAACCAAACCTTTAAACAATGTTGTCACCGCTATGGACAATATCGCTGTGGGTGAAGGCGATCTAACACAGCGTTTGGAATACCAACATGATGATGAGCTAGGTAAACTGAGTCGCTCGTTTAACATCTTTGTCAACGATATCCAGCAGACCACACAGCTTAGCCTTCAAACCACAGAACAAGTGACTAACGACGCGATCGAACTTCATCGTATCGCCGAACACTTTGGCAACACCATTGCTAGTCAAAAAAGCTATATTGAGCAAATCGCGACCGCTTCGACAGAGATGTCACAGACGATCAGTGGCATTGCAGACAATGCACAGACTGCGCAACAACATGCTTCGGATGCGTCTATGAACTCTCAGCAGAGCCAAACATTGACCCACGACGCAAGCAATCTGATGAATGACATCTACCAAGATGTCTCTAAATCAGAGGAAGTAGTTACCATTCTTAATGACAATGCGACCGCCATTACTAGCGTTCTTGAGGTCATTAAAGGCGTCGCAGAACAGACGAACCTGCTCGCGCTCAACGCCGCTATTGAAGCTGCGCGCGCGGGTGAACAAGGGCGTGGGTTTGCGGTCGTTGCCGATGAAGTTCGTACCCTAGCCCAACGCACTCAAAAGTCTACTGTGGATATTGAAGGCATCATCGCCACGCTACAAAGCTCTGCTGCTAACGCGGTAGATTCTCTGCGCATTGGCCGCTCAAAAACCGAGCAAGGTGTGGATATGATTGCTGAGGTTGACAATAAGCTACGAGAAATTCATCAAACGATGGAAATGATCGACTCTCAGTCTCAAGAGATCGCATCTATGGTTAATGAGCAAGCCATTGCCTCTGGTGAAATCAGTCAGCAAACCGTCTCTGTGGATCAACTGGCCGAAGACAGCGTGGCAGACACACGCAAAATGCTAAATAAAATCGACAAACAGCTTGAAATGGTTGAAGAGCTTAAGAAGACGATTGGTAAGTTCAAAGTAAGTTAAGTCTTCATCACGAATGATCAAAAGGGCTCATTTGAGCCCTTTTTTATGCAAGAAAGACTCTAACTCTCCTGCTCATTTTCACGAATCTTTCGAATAAGCTTAGCGGGCGTACCACCGTAAAGCGAGTCTGGTGGCACATCGCAATTTACAACAGAGTTCGCGGCAATCACTGAGCGCGCACCAATAGTTACACCTTGGTTAATCACCACACTACCACCTATCCACACATCATCTTCGACAACAATAGGAGCGCATTGTGTCGCCCAGTTGCGCCGTTTTAAGTAGTTTAAGTCATGACTTGCACAATAGAACTGAGTATTCGGTCCAATCAGCACGTTGTTGCCGATGGTGATTTTCGCGCCATCGAGCATAGTGACATTCATGTTGAGGAAGGTTTTCTTACCAATCGAAATGGTCTTGCCAAACTCACAATAAAATGGTGAACGAATAATACTAGAGTCGTCCATTGATCCCATCAACTGCTGAAACAACTCACTGCGCTCAGCTTCGTTAGTATTTTGATTGATGGCCTGAAGCAAATCCGCAGCATTTTGACGGATTTGGTTAATGCTCTCCGAGCCTCCATCAAACTCTTCGCCAGCAAGCATCTTTTCGAATTCGGTCATGTTATCTCTTAAGTTCTTAGTTAGTTGTTATGGACCGCATTGTATCACTCTCCCACATCGCTTTTCATCCATCTCGATACCCGTGTAGGAAGTGATTCAAACTGAAGTTTCAGAAAGACTTTGGCACACAACCAAATAGCGTTATCGATAACTAATTGAAATGATTGGATCAAAAAACCTGCCATAAGGCAGGTTTTTTATCATTCAAGTATCCGATTACTCTTCAGAAGCGTCGTCTGCTGCTGGTGCTTCAGGAGCCTCTGGTGCTGCAGCATCAGCTACCACGCCTTCAGTACCTTCTTCACCTTCAACTTCCGCTAGCTCTTCCACTTCATCGATGCGTTGTAGACCCACTACAGACTCATCAGAAGCAGTACGGATAAGCGTTACGCCTTGAGTGTTACGACCGACTTGGCTCACCTCTGCAACGCGAGTACGTACTAGCGTACCTGCATCGGTGATCATCATCATTTCGTCGCCTTCTTCAACTTGGACAGCGCCAACTACAGGACCGTTTCGCTCAGAGACTTTGATTGAAACCACACCTTGTGTTGCACGACCCTTAGTTGGGTACTCTTCAAGCTCAGTACGCTTACCGTAACCGTTTTGCGTCACGGTTAGAATGTCGCCTTCGTTTGAAGGAACAATCAGAGACACAACTTGGTCATCGTCAGCGAGCTTCATACCGCGAACACCTGCCGCTGTACGACCCATTGCACGGACTTTGTCTTCGCTAAAGCGAACCACTTTACCCTGCTTCGAGAACAGCATCACATCGCTGTCGCCGTTGGTGATATCCACACCAATTAGCGAGTCATCATCACGTAGGTTCACAGCGATTAGGCCGTTAGCACGTACGTTAGAGAACTGGTCTAGTGATGTCTTCTTCACTGTACCGTCGCCAGTCGCCATGAAGATGTACTTGTCAGCGCTGAACTCAGACACTGGCAGGATAGCCGTGATACGCTCACCTTCTTCTAGTGGAAGAATGTTAACGATAGGCTTACCACGAGCTGTACGGCTCGCTTGTGGCAATTGATATACTTTCAGACGGTAGGTCTTACCGCGCGTAGAGAAGCACAAGATGTTGTCGTGAGTGTTAGCAACAAGCAGACGCTCGATGTAATCCTCATCCTTCATCTTAGTTGCACTCTTACCTTTACCACCTCGACGCTGAGCTTCGTAGTCGCTTAGGTATTGATACTTCACGTAACCTTCGTGAGACAGTGTCACTACCACGTCTTCACGAGCGATCAGCTCTTCCATATCAATGTCATGAACGGCAGCAGTAATTTCACTACGACGCTCGTCACCGTAAGTCGCTTGAACTTCTTCTAGCTCTTCGGTGATCACTTCCATCAAGCGCTCTGTGCTTGCAAGGATGTGCATTAATTCTGCAATCTCTTCTAGAAGTGCTTTGTACTCATCTAGGATCTTCTCGTGCTCTAGACCAGTTAGACGGTGTAGGCGAAGTTCTAGAATCGCTTGAGCTTGTTGCTCAGTTAGGTAGTACAGACCGTCACGGATGCCGTATTGGTCTTCTAGCCAATCTGGACGAGCTGCGTCAGTACCCGCACGCTCTAGCATTGATGCTACGCTACCTAGCTCCCAACCACGAGAAACTAGACCAACCTTCGCTTCAGCAGGTGTTGGTGCGTTTTTAATAAGTTCGATAACTTCATCGATGTTCGCGAGTGCTAGAGACAGCGCTTCAAGGATATGAGCACGGTCTCTTGCTTTACGAAGTTCGAAGATAGTGCGACGAGTCACAACCTCACGGCGGTGATCAACGAAGCACTTCAGCATGTCCTTAAGATTGAACAGCTGTGGCTGACCATTGTTTAGGGCAACCATGTTGATGCCGAATGTCGTTTGTAGCTGAGTCTGTGAGTACAGGTTGTTCAGAACCACTTCACCCACTGCGTCACGCTTACATTCGATAACAATGCGCATACCGTCTTTATCAGACTCATCACGTAGTGCGCTAATGCCTTCTACTTTCTTATCTTTAACAAGCTCTGCAATCTTTTCGATTAGGCGAGCTTTGTTCACCTGATAAGGGATCTCGGTAACAATGATGGTTTCTTTGCCATTCTTGTCTTCTTCGATCTCTGCTTTAGAACGCATGTAGACCTTACCACGACCCGTCTTGTAAGCATCGATAATGCCTTTACGACCACTGATCAGTGCCGCTGTCGGGAAGTCTGGGCCCGGGATGTAATCCATGAGCTCATCAATCGTGATGTCTTCGTTCTTGATGTACGCCAAACAGCCATCGATAACTTCATTTAAGTTATGCGGTGGGATGTTAGTTGCCATACCTACCGCGATACCAGAAGCACCGTTTACTAGTAGGTTTGGAATCTTAGTTGGCAGAACCGCTGGAATTTGCTCTGTTCCATCATAGTTAGGAACATAATCAACGGTTTCTTTGTCTAGGTCTGCTAACAGCTCATGAGCGATTTTAGCCATGCGGACTTCGGTATAACGCATTGCCGCCGCTGAATCGCCGTCAATGGAACCGAAGTTACCTTGACCATCTACCAACATGTAGCGAAGCGAGAACGGCTGAGCCATACGAACAATAGTGTCGTATACAGCACTATCACCGTGTGGGTGATATTTACCGATTACGTCGCCGACAACACGGGCAGACTTTTTATATGGTTTATTCCAATCATTACCAAGTACATTCATCGCGAACAAAACGCGGCGGTGTACAGGTTTTAGGCCATCACGCACATCAGGAAGAGCACGACCCACGATAACTGACATCGCGTAGTCGAGATATGAGCCTCTCAGCTCATCTTCAATGTTTACGGGCGTGATCTCTTTAGCTAGATCGCTCATAGAGCCAATATCCCTCTATATTTTGATCGTATATTGATACGTATAAGGTGACAAAATATAACACAAGAATAGTGGGTTCGGCATCACTTTCCCTGCCCTTTTATCATGTTGTGACCTTGGTTGTGATTCAAACGTCCACAATTTGCACATTTTGAATCTATGGCTCTGAAAAATGGCGAAAAAACACGCAAATTGTTCGAGCTAAGTAGGTCGCAAGCCACAAATGCACCAATTATGCTCACTGGGTAGGTTTTCCCAATTGAAATTGCGGTATACTTCCGCGCCATACCGGAGCAAAAAGTTGCCGGAACTACTATCTACCGGAACAACGATTAGCCGGAACACAGAATTGTCGGAACAGAGAATTGGCACAGATGGATAAGCAACAAAACGTCGATCTAGACGAAATCAGAAAATTTGAAGAGATGGCAAGCCGTTGGTGGGATCTAGAGGGTGAGTTTAAACCTCTGCATCAAATCAACCCACTGCGCCTTAACTATGTTTTAGAAAAAGCCAATGGCCTTTTCGGCAAAACCGTACTCGATGTCGGCTGTGGCGGTGGTATTTTAGCTGAGAGTATGGCAAAGCAAGGTGCGAATGTCACCGGACTAGATATGGGCAAGGAGCCACTGGAAGTGGCACGACTGCATGCGTTAGAAACAGGCACCAAGCTCGACTACGTTCAAAGCACGGTTGAAGACCATGCTGCCGAAAATGCGGGTAAATATGATGTAGTGACCTGTATGGAGATGCTTGAGCACGTACCAGACCCTGCCTCCGTTATTGCTTCTTGTGCCAAGCTGGTTAAGCCGGGTGGTCAGGTGTTCTTCTCTACCCTAAACCGCAATATTCAGTCTTACTTGTTTGCGATTGTCGGCGCAGAAAAGCTCCTTAAAATCGTTCCAGACGGCACTCATAGCCATGACAAGTTCATCAAGCCTTCTGAGCTTATTAAGATGATTGATGCTACCGAACTAATTGAAAAAGGCATTACCGGCCTCTCCTACAACCCGCTAACGGATAGCTACAAGCTAGGAAAACGTGTCGACGTTAACTACATCGTTTACACAGAAAAATCCCTGTAGCGCTTTAAATAAATTGGCTCGTCAAAGACACGAAACAATCAAACACTATATCTAGTAACAGCACCAATTTGGCGAGCCGACATTGCACGCCAAATTAGTGCTACAAATCACGTTAACGAGCCGCCACAAATTGTTTACAAAAACAAGACACTTTCGTCGGTTTTGTGTACTGAAATCGCACTTTTAATCTCCTCGTCAATAACAGCCAAAACTTGCCAAAGATCAAGGAATTTTTTTTCGCATTGTTTAAAACGAAACCGATCTGCTAGCACGTGTTTTTACACAACTAAGTCGGGTCTAACTTCCATGGTAAGTATCCACTAACGTATTTTTTTCTTTCCCCTAGTTATCCACAGTTTCCTCAAATCGCCGAACTTGAAAACCTCGCTCTATAGCACTATCTTGTAACCCGTAACTTAAATGACCCCTATATCTTGTGTTGGAAGCCAATTTTCATAGGGTGACATTGATCACGAAGCCTTCGCTAAGACTCAACAAAATTTCATAAAAGCGAGGTTTCATATTGTTTTGTTAGGGAACACCTCAGAATGAACCAGCAACTTTCCGTTACTAAACGTAATGGCCGCAAAGAAAGTATCGATCTCGAAAAAATCCACCGCGTTATCGCATGGGCTGCTGAAGGCCTAGACAACGTTTCTGTATCGCAGGTGGAACTTAAGGCTCACATCCAGTTTTATGATGGCATTACAACGTCAGACATCCATGAAACTATCATCAAGTCTGCAGCAGACCTTATCTCTGAAGACGCACCAGACTACCAATACCTTGCAGCTCGCTTGGCTATCTTCCACCTACGCAAAAAAGCGTACGGTCAGTATGAGCCACCAGCACTGTTCGACCATGTGTCTAAAATGGTTGAAATGGGTAAGTATGACGCGCACCTGCTTGAAGACTACACAAAGGCTGAGCTAGACGAGCTGGACGATTACATCGACCACACTCGCGATCACGACTTCTCTTACGCTGCGGTTAAACAGCTGGAAGGTAAGTACTTCGTACAAAACCGTGTAAGCGGTCAAATCTACGAAAGTGCGCAGTTCCTATACATCCTTGTTGCGGCTTGTCTATTTGGCAAGTATCCAAAAGAGACGCGTCTTGACTACATCAAGCGTTTCTACGATGCGACATCGACATTTAAGATTTCTCTACCTACACCAATCATGTCTGGTGTGCGTACTCCTACTCGTCAGTTCAGCTCTTGTGTTCTGATTGAGTGTGGCGACAGCCTAGATTCTATCAACGCGACGGCAAGCTCTATCGTACGCTACGTTTCACAACGTGCAGGTATCGGTATCAATGCGGGTCGTATCCGTGCCTTGGGTTCTGAAATCCGTGGCGGCGAAGCGTTCCACACTGGCTGTATTCCATTCTACAAATACTTCCAAACAGCAGTTAAATGCTGTTCTCAAGGCGGTGTGCGTGGCGGTGCGGCTACTGTGTTCTACCCAATGTGGCACGGCGAAGTACAATCACTCATGGTTCTTAAGAACAATCGTGGTGTTGAAGAAAACCGTGTACGTCACATGGACTACGGTGTTCAGTTGAACAAACTGATGTACGCACGTCTTGTTCAAGGCGGTAACATTACGCTGTTCTCACCATCAGATGTTCCGGGTCTTTACGATGCATTCTTCGAAGACCAAGACGAGTTCGAGCGTCTATACGTTAAGTACGAGAACGACCCGTCAATCAAGAAAGAGACGGTAAAAGCAGTTGAGCTATTCTCGCTACTGATGCAAGAGCGTGCGTCTACAGGTCGTATCTACATCCAGAACGTTGACCACTGTAACACTCACAGCCCGTTTGACTCGAAGGTTGCTCCGGTTCGTCAATCTAACCTATGTCTTGAGATTGCACTGCCAACTAAGCCACTGAAAAACGTGGAAGACGAATCTGGTGAGATTGCGCTTTGTACGCTTTCTGCATTTAACTTGGGTGCGATAAACGAGCTTGACGACCTGAAAGATCTGTCTGACCTAGTGGTTCGTGCGCTTGATGCACTGCTTGATTACCAAGACTACCCACTACCAGCGGCATACCGTTCAACTATGAACCGCCGTACTCTGGGTGTTGGCGTGATTAACTACGCTTACTACCTAGCGAAAAACGGTGTTAAGTACTCAGATGGTTCTGCAAACAACCTGACTCACCGCACGTTCGAAGCGATTCAGTACTACCTACTGAAAGCATCTGTAGAGCTAGCAAAAGAGCAAGGTCGCTGCCCATCGTTCCACGAGACGAACTACGCGAAAGGCCTACTGCCAATCGATACGTACAAGAAAGACATCGACCTCGTGTGTGACGAAGCACTTCACTACGATTGGGATGAACTACGTGCAGAAATCATGGAGTTCGGTCTACGTAACTCTACACTGACTGCGCTAATGCCTTCTGAGACGTCTTCGCAAATCTCTAACGCAACCAACGGCATTGAGCCACCACGTGGTTACGTATCAGTGAAAGCGTCAAAAGACGGCATCCTGAAGCAAGTTGTGCCAGACTTTGCCAACCTAAAAGAGAACTACGAGCTGCTTTGGAACATCGGCGGTAACGATGGTTACTTGCACCTTGTTGGTATCATGCAGAAGTTTGTTGACCAAGCTATCTCTGCGAACACTAACTACGACCCTAGCGTCTACGATAGTGGCAAAGTGCCAATGAAGAAACTGCTTCAAGACCTGCTAACTGCGTATAAATTTGGTGTGAAAACACTTTACTACCATAATACTCGTGACGGCGCGAAAGACGACCAGAACGACAAAGCAGCAGTTGTTGAGCAAGACGACGATTGTGCAGGCGGTGGCTGTAAGATCTAATGTGCTCAGCACACAATCAATACAGCATTTAAAAATAGATTTCTCTGCCCTTCCTTGTGAAGGAAGGGCTTAAAAAGGATTGCAGCATCATGCTTACAGTACTTTTACCCAAACTAAAAATAACGCGCTTAAAGAACCAATGTTTCTGGGTCAACCAGTCAACGTTGCGCGTTACGACCAACAAAAATTTGAGATTTTTGAAAAGCTGATCGAAAAGCAGCTTTCGTTCTTCTGGCGCCCAGAAGAAGTGGACGTGTCAAGCGACCGCATCGACTACAACAAGCTCCCAGAGCATGAAAAGCACATCTTCATCAGTAACCTGAAGTACCAAACGCTTCTAGACTCGATTCAAGGTCGTAGCCCGAACGTTGCTCTACTGCCGCTTGTGTCACTGCCTGAGCTAGAAACGTGGATCGAGACATGGTCGTTCTCTGAGACTATCCACTCTCGTTCTTACACGCACATCATCCGTAATATCGTGAACGATCCGGGTGTGGTTTTTGACGATATCGTTGAAAACGAGCACATCCTTAAGCGTGCGAAAGACATCGCACACTACTACGATGACCTGATTCAAGCGACAAACGACTACCACCGCTTCGGCGAAGGTACACACAACATCAAAGGCGAAGAAGTTAAAGTTAACTTGTACGACCTGAAGAAAAAGCTGTACCTATGTCTAATGTCTGTAAACGCACTAGAAGCGATTCGTTTCTACGTGAGTTTCGCTTGTTCGTTCGCATTCGCAGAGCGTGAGCTGATGGAAGGTAACGCGAAAATCATCAAGCTAATTGCTCGTGATGAAGCGCTGCACCTAACCGGTACTCAGCACATGATTAACCTGCTTCGTAACGGTCAAGACGACTTCTCATTCATGCAAATTGCTGAAGAGTGTAAGCAAGACTGTTTCGACCTGTTCAAAGAAGCGGCAGAGCAAGAGAAAGAGTGGGCAGAATACCTATTCAAAGACGGCTCTATGATTGGTCTAAACAAAGACATCCTGTGCCAATACGTTGAGTACATCACCAACGTTCGTATGCAGGCGGTTGGTCTTGATGCGGCTTACCCAGAAGCGACATCGAACCCAATTCCTTGGATCAACGCATGGTTGTCTTCAGACAACGTACAGGTTGCACCGCAAGAAGCGGAAATCAGTTCTTACCTAGTCGGTCAAATCGACAACGAAGTAAGCGCAGACGACTTTGAGGCTTCGAACTTTAATGCCAACCATCAAGATAAACTCTATCACCACGATCGAGTCTAACCCTTCCAACACTGTCCTAGAGACGATGGAACAAGCAGGGTTAGAGCCAGAGTATAACTGCCGAGATGGTCACTGCGGTGCCTGTCGCTGCACACTGGTCTCAGGCGAAGTGGAATACGTAGGGTTTGCGATGGCGTACACGCAAGCAAATGAGATTTTGCCGTGTATTTGTCGAGCGAAAACCGACATTGAGCTCGACAATATTGCGCATCAAATAAAGAAGCGAGCGTAGCGCCTCACTCAGGCTAATACTCTCTATTCAATATAAAAACGGCTCTTTTGAGCCGTTTTTTTATATCTCAACTAGTACATAATCACTCAATTAACCTGCTGAGTGCTCCAGAGATGAGTGATGGACCGTGATTCTTAACGTGTCTTCAGCGCCCTTCACGAACGTCCAAGTTTTGTCTACCGTCGTTACGTCGCCATTAGCGTTAGTAAAATGTACTTTGCCCATAGTGTGTGCAGTATCTCCTACCGTTACCACAGCTGCGTTATCAACATGGCATTGAGTCCAGTTATTCAACGCAAATCCTGTATCTTGCGGAAAGTCTTCATTGCCGCCAACGAAGTACGATAACGCTCCCTCTGAGGTCAGGCGAAACGTATCCGGGTTAGTCGTTAATGTTGGTTTGAATAAAACGGTGCCGTTCTCGTACGCATAAGCGTCACGTACAACTTCTCGTGCCAAGTTTTCTGCAGCTTCATGCCCTTTGTCTTCATACACTTGGCTAATGTTGATAACAGCGCTGCACCATTCACCTTGGGTGGTTTCCACATCGTGCTCCGTCACGATCCGATCAGTTTCGCCTGCCACAGCCAGAGTTGAAACGGAGATTAAAATCGCTGATTTGAAAAGTGTTTTAATTTTCATTAATGTTCCTCTGTTGGTGTTTATTTGGCTTGAGGGAACGAGAATCCGTGCCACCCCAAACGCTGTCCTTAAAACTTACCAACAACGAAAATTAATGATATCTGTTCCTAACTGCAAAAGAAGATATCTGATATACACTGACCAATCTCTAACGAAATCGCCGATGAATTGACACTTTATTGACTAAATTTGAGTGGTGAAAGTCTGAAATACCCATAGTTTCTACTATGCACTGCCTGTGCATAGATTCGCTGCTATCAGCCTTAGATCCGGTCACTTTATAAGTGCCCATTTATAAATCAACCGGTATTCAGGCTAAAGGCGCGACTTTAACCTTAATTAGGAGCGGTGTTGAAACGCCACCAGTATTTACGATGAAATATATATTATTGGCTGTGGCCATAATCGTTACTATCGCATATCTCACAGAGCCACAGTATTATCAACACGATACCGAAAGTTTCAAAATCAACAAACATACGCCAGGCAATATCGGTAACTCAATACTTGAAGTAAAGGGAGATGCCCCATCTCACTTGACCGGTTACTACCTTCTGCATGACCCTATCGAAGCTCTAATTGCTCGGGCTTCATTGATGAGTGAAGCCGAACATACAATCGACATTCAATACTATATCTACAAGAGCGACTTCACAGGTAATCTGTTATTCAAAGAAGCCAAAAAGGCCGCAAACAGAGGCGTTCGCGTGCGTATCCTACTTGATGATTTTGGCAGTTTCGGAATAGACGACGTTCTTATCACTCTTGATCAACACCCCAACATCGAAGTTCGACTATTCAATGCATTTCAAAGAAATCGAAGTGTTATCAGCCAGCTCGCTTTTGGATTTGGTAGTACGACTCGTCGTATGCACAACAAAGCACTAATCGTTGATAATCAACTCTCTATCATCGGGGTCGAAACATAGGAGATGAGTACTTTGGAGCTAACCCTGACATTGTATTCGAGGACTTAGATGTATTGCTGACTAACCCCGCTACCAACGATGTTTCTAAGAGCTTTGACGAATTCTGGAATAATGTCCGCTCAAAGCCTGCACATCGACTAATTAGACAATCTCCTATAGATCACGCACTGTTTGTCAACTCCAGTCCTCTCAGAGACGGCTTTTACATTCCTAATGGAAAAGAATATGTAAAAGCGGTCAACCAACAGCTACAAAGCACACAAGATAAAGTAAACGACCTTCCGTTTTCTTGGACAGAGTCTCAAGTAAAGTTCGACTCACCAACTAAAGTCAAAAAGCCTCGTGATCGACATGACCTCAGATGGTCTACAGAGCTACAACCTATCATAGATCAGCTGCAGAAGAGCCTAGTGATCGTCTCTCCTTATTTTGTACCGGGTAAGGCGGGAGTAGAGTTTTTCAAAACACTTCGAGCCAGAAACATTGAAGTCACAGTTATTACTAACTCACTTGAATCGACAGATGTCCCTATTGCACATTCGGGTTACGCTCCTTATAGGGAGGCATTGCTGGATATGGGGGTAGCTCTATACGAGGTCGACGGAAGAGAAAAGCAAAAGCTTGAAAAAGATAGCTTGAGATCGTGGTTTGCATCCCGTTCCATCTACACGCCAAAATATTTATTCTTGACGACCAAACCGCCTTTATCGGCAGCCCTAATTTTGATCCGCGATCCTTCTTTGAAAACACTGAGATTGGTGTCTCGTTACATTCTTCAGAGCTCGCAATAGAGCTCAGTCAAACGCTCGAAAATGTGGTTGCGCGAAACGCATTCCACGTGACTAAAGACGCCGAGAACAATCTGATTTGGACAAAAGGTGAAGACAGTTTCGACAAAGAGCCTGGAGCGAGTTGGTGGAAACGCACATCCAATTACTTAATGCGTTTTCTGCCTGTTGAATCGCAGTTATAAAAAGCGGTTATTGGGCCATATCTCGCATTGATTCTAACAAAGGAGTCGCACCTGTCTTAATTTCACCAAAACTAAAAAACATTACGTTTCAATGTCACTTCCAGCTAATCAGTATCTGAGGGTGGTCTTAGTATCACTCTCATTTTTCCTGCTATGGAGTGCTCCTCTCTCACTGCCCTCAACATATCTCTCCATTCAGCAAAGGTCACAACCAAAGGTTAAAGCTATTAACCGGCTTACTGATGCCATAGCGCACAATCTCGACTTCTGGCTCAAAGGTTCCAAACAGTCTATCCCAAATGATCAACACTCCAGCGTAGTTCTTGTCGATATACTGGGCATTGACGCCATGGTGTACTCGGTGATGAGAGGGGGTGTTGAACACCCATTCCAAAGGCCCTAGTTTGTGAATCCACTGAGTATGCACAAAAAACTGCAGTCCCAAGTTGAGCAAAACTACAAACACCACCCATTTGGCTCGAAGCCAATAATGATAAGCGGCATCCAAAATAACCACATGCCTGCTAACGGATACATCAAGCTTTGGCGAAACGCAGTGCTAAAGTTCATATTCTCCGAACTATGGTGAACAACATGTGCCGCCCACATCCAACGCACCCGGTGGCTAGCGCGATGAAACCAGTAGTAGAAGATATCTTGGAGTACCATCAACAATACAAACATCGACAGTGACATCTGGATATCAAATAATTTCCAACCGAATAGGAGTAAGTAGAGCTTCGCGATCAAAAAGCCGGTGAGTAAATCCGACAGTTGGTGCATCCCAGCCAGAGAAAAGTTACACACCAGCTCTTTGAGTGAATACGTTGCCGAATCAGGCAGCCTATTCGCCCGCTGACCAAACCAATATTCGAGTAACATCATTATCAAGAACAGGGGCGCTAATGCCACCAACAGCCATTCAGGGTTATCTGCGAGTGTATCCATACCATTCCTATGTTGGGGTTATCTGTACGCGTTACCGGCAAGCAAAGTATCACTATGCAGCGTTACCATTTTGCGAAGTGGTCTTCTGTTAAACCCACGACATCATCGAGTTCGATAAGACGGCCATCACTCAGTAAGATGGTGCCTTTAAAGCGACCGATGAACTGACGAAAGTTACTCTTTAACAGCCACAAATTAAGTCGCTCTTTACGTACGTTTTGGGGGATAAATGTAAGGTCAATCTGGCCACTAGAATCGTAGATACGCCAAGCCGAATCTGGATTGTGACGGTCAAAGTCAAACATAACAGCAGGCATCAAAACGCGCTCACCGTCTATCCATAGCGCATTTTCGTTCACCCCTGTTTCATTGACGCCTGCCGCAAGATTCAATCCGATCTGAGTGTCTTTTAGGTTGGCGCTAATACTTGCCCATCGCCAGCTGGTCTCGCGCCTCATATATCCCGCTGAAAAATCATATCCTCCAAGCGCGTCATCAAGGGATACGGGCTCACCCTTCACGACTAACTTCCCTGACACTTTCAGTGCATTATGCTTTTGAGTGTAAGTCCACCCTGAGTAACCCGTTGGAGAACTCACCATAATGGGGGCGCTATCATGGCTGGGAGGGGAAAGCGTGACATCCATAGAAAATTGCTGGCACGTCACGGCCACTTGCCAAACTCCCTCTTCAATATTTATACACAATTCACCACGATTAAATTGCGCAGTGCCCTGCCAAGGCGAGGGCGTCATTGAATAGCCTATCCCTAAAGGTCTTAACCAACTCTTCTCGATCAGCTCATCGCGATGTATGTCATAGAGATAACAGAAACTATTGCCGACGTAGCGAATGTCTGCGATGGCGAAACCGATAACAAAGTCCGGCGTGAAAAGACTAATGAATTGAAACTGCTTGTAGTGAAAGTACTTAGCTAACGCCCCGCGCTCTTTGTCCATGGTAGAGAAATATCGAAAGTTATCGATATCGAGCTGCTCTGGAATCGATGTGAGATAGCCGAATAGCGGC
The DNA here is from genome assembly GCA_000755425.1 of Vibrio maritimus. Classification (GTDB taxonomy): domain Bacteria; phylum Pseudomonadota; class Gammaproteobacteria; order Enterobacterales; family Vibrionaceae; genus Vibrio; species Vibrio maritimus_A. The sequence continues at coordinate 68,487 of BBMT01000004.1, read as the reverse complement.
TGTCCATTATCATCGATCAAGGTTTTAATTTGCTGAATTGATGAGAGTTCCATACTCAAACAACCACGACTTAGAGGGAGAGATTGTACAAGTATGAGTCAAATTTTAACCGGACGACTCAAGTTAGAGCAAAAGCACAAAAGAGATCACAATTTCAATAGATTCCGTTAAGAACAACGTGAATGGCGTGGCACAAAATAAAAGAGCTGGCACACTGGCCAGCTCGAAAACAAAACATTGTCATGGGCTTAATCGACTGTCGAAAGTATCGAGTCCGCTGTTCCCATCGATACGCTCTTATCAGCGATACGACGACCGCCATCGTCGTAGAGTGAAATGCGAAAACCGTCGTCTGACAGGAACTCTTCGCCAGAAGCCTTTAACCACATAGCTGCCAAATCACCGCACTTTTTGCTTAGTGCTTCTCCAAGCATTATTTGCTCGTTTGCCACTTGATAGAACACTCTTATTCTGGATTGTTGGATCATATCTCCCCCCTCCTGATCACCACTTTTTCTCGGGTGAAAGTTTATTCTAATCAACTGGAAACAAACGGCTACTCTCAAAAATGAGAATTTTAAAATCCCGTTAGAGATCAGCATACTGTGAGGTAGATCTAATTTTTATATATAAATAACCAAACGGAATATATTCACTCTATTGCATTTACGCACTAAGAGCGAATACGCCTATTACGGGTCTATGTCGTGATTTGATCAAGCGGTAAAAAGACATCTTGAGTTCGAGTTAAAAAACCGTAGTCAGGAAACATCGGCTTATTTTCTAAGTAACGACGAAGCATATCCGCCGCTACTGTACTGATGACCGTCTTCACATTTTGATTGCTGTATGTGCGCTGCAATTTCAGAGTCTGTCCCCACTCACCTTTTGGCGTTGATATCGCCAAAGAGAATTGGTCATTCTCAAGCTTACCTGTTGAAATCGCAATATCAGCATTGCAGTTGCCTTTGGTCGCACCAGCTAGCGCCAATGTTGCGCCTAGCTGCTCACTGTCTCGATCCAATGGCGATGCGGTTTTTGCCCCTAGAATCCAAGTCGCACCGCAGTACTGCGCCAATTTTTCATTGTCTTGCAGCCAAGAAGCCAAATAGCCTTTTGTGGCATGCTCAGAGATGGCAATGGTTCGATTGTTCAGCTCAACCAGATGACCCAATCGATCTAGCATTGGCTCATCTACACTGACTACATTGCTATGAAGAAGCTTCTCGATCATTGCCAGCACGCGAGTACCTGTATCAAGATCGTCTGCCGGACCAAATAACTTCACTTCAATAAATGGCAAGTATGAACGATATCCAAGCTCATAATCCGCTGGTAAGGAAAGGTGTTTCAGTGTGTCTGCAATACCCGATTCCGACAGACCAAATGTGTATATGCGGCGGCAAACTCGGCCTTGCGTCGTTTGAAAATGGTTCGCTAAATCAGGCAAGATCTGCTCAGTCGCCATCTTCTTAAACTCGCTTGGCACTCCAGGAGTAAAATAAAACAAGCAGTCATTGATCATCATTTTAAAGCCACAAGCGGTACCGATTGGGTTATCAACCACACTGGCTCCTTGGGGAAGCATTGCTTGTTTAATATTGCTCTCAGGCATCACTTTGCCACGCTTAGCATAGAAAGATTTTAGAGTATCAAGCCAGCCTTGATTGAGAACCAATGGCACATCAGCAGCTTCCGCTGCGATTTCAGCACTCAAATCATCCGAGGTAGGGCCAAGTCCGCCATTAACAATTACCACATCAAGGTTAAGACTTAACATCACCAACTCTTGCAGCAAAGACGCTCGCTGATCACCTACCGTTGAGCGCTTATACATAGAAAACCCATGCTCATAAAAGACACGACTGAGCCAAGCGGCGTTGGTATCCACAATGTCACCATAAAGCACCTCTTCTCCAGTACTCAGCATCGCTATTTTAGGCATGATCTCTCCTTATTTGTTTTTCTTTAAGAATGACATGAGTAAAGGAAATAGCAATAGTGATGAACCAGCAAATCATTGGATTAGCACAACCTTTACCGTTCCATACTGTACGGTCGGTATGGCCATCGTTATAATGGCGTTTCTACTCAGGTGAGACGTGAACTATGGCAGATCTAAAACAAACATTACTTGATGCAGGATTTGAGCTTATTAGTGAGCATGGATTCGCTGGCATCGGCATCATGAAGATAATCCAACAAGCCAACGCAACCAAAGGCTCGTTCTATCACCACTTCAAATCGAAAGAGGACTTCGGACGCCAGTTACTAGAAGACTACTTTGAGGATCACCTCGCCACGCTCATTTCATATCTTAGCGATGAGAATGTGTCCTTTGCAGAGCGCGTCTTAAAATACTTCGAGTTCTGGTCCGACTCTAAAGTGACGGACGAATTTCAGGTTAAGTGTTTAGTGGTAAAACTCTCCGGTGAAATAGCCGGGACTTCATCAAGCATGCAGTCTGAGCTCGACAAAGGCGCAGAGAAAGTGATTAATCGTATGGCTGATTACTTTACCGAAGGTAATTCATTAGGTGTCATGTCAGTCTCTGAGCCTTATGAAGCGTCCCGCTCTCTGTATGCTAAATGGTTAGGCGCCACCTTACTGTGCGCTATCCAAAAGGACAGGTCACATTTAGAGCAAGCGATGCGAGAAACAGCGCAGTTAGTCGGCAGTGAATAGTCCTTCCTAAGCATCATCATATCCAAATAAGAAAGGGCTGTTTCCAGCCCTTTTTCACTCAACGCCCTATCCCTGATACATCGACGGCCTCAGGCTCAAATGTAAGTGGCGGCCACTCTTTAAACGTCTCCAAGTGTTGCTTAACCGCAGCTTGAGCAGGACCAAATGCCCACATTTTTTTACCCATCCAGTTGATGTACATACCCGATTCTTCGGCTGCTCGCTCATAAGGATCTCGGCGAAGATTAAACAGCAATGGCGCATTAAGCTCCTCTTTTGGGCCACTCCAACCATGATTTTGCACGATAAAGTGCGCTTTCCAATCACCGACTCGGACCGCTTGCAATCTATCGCGCTCGTAATAGATGATCTCTTTACGGTTAGAAGGTCCCTGCTCTGTTAACATCGACATTTGGTTGTAACCATCTAAGTGAGCTTTGTAGCTTCATAACCCGTCAACATCTGCTCTTTAAGATCACTCGGTCCACCAGCAGCCTCAACCAGTGTTGGTAGCCAATCCATTCCGTCGAACATACCGTTGTGAACTTTGCCCGCTGGAATTTTTCCGGGCCAGCTGACAAGCAATGGCGCTCTCACCCCACCTTCCCAAGTTGAGCCTTTTTCACCATGAAATGGTGTCATGCCGCCGTCTGGCCAAGTCATGATCTCCGGGCCATTATCGGCGGTGAAGATCACTATGGTATTATCAGCTACACCCAACTCCTCGAGTTTGGCCAGCATTTCCCCTACATGGTCATCCAGGTCTTTCATCACCACTTCTTGGAGTCCCCAGCCATTTTGGCCAAGCATCGCTTCATACTCTGGTGACAATTGAGTCCAAACGTGACCTCTTGATGGGCAGTACCAGGTAAAGAACGGTTTGTCTTCTTTGACAGCGCGCTCAATAAAGTTGATGGCGTGTTTGTTTACTTCGTCATCTAAGGTACGCATTCGATCTGTGGTCAATGGGCCATCGTCGGTTATGGTTTGACCCCCTTTTCCATCAGACTTCGCGTGAATCACATTGCGAGGTGCAAACTTCTGAAACGCCTCATCTTGCGGCCAGTCTGGATCTTCGGTGTACTCCATTGCATTTAGGTGATACAACCATCCCCAATATTCATCAAATCCATTCATGGTAGGTAGTACAGCATCCAAATCGCCAAGGTGGTTTTTACCAAACTGGCCGGTCGTATAGCCGAGCGTTTTGAGGATTTCTGGTAATGTTGGTGTATCAGGGTTGAGCCCAACCGGACTACCCGGAAGCCCCACGGTATGCATACCTGTTCGAACTGGAAATTGCCCAGTAATGAACGCCGAACGCCCCGCGGTACAGGATGGCTGGGCATAATAGTCGGTAAGCAGCATGCCCTTTTCGGCAATACTATCAATATTTGGTGTCTCACTGCTCATCACGCCGCGGTGATAAGCACTAAGGTTGGAGATACCAATGTCATCAGTGAAAATAACAAAAATATTTGGTGGCTTATCCTCTGCGTTTGCTAGCGCGGTAAACCCCAAAAATGTGACTAATAGAAACTTAATTATGTGACGATGCATCCTGCCTCCTTTATACATTCATCCTGCGTACTGTGTTTCGGGTTTGCTACTCCTAAGAAGAATTAGACCTACTGCACCAAAGCCAATTTCTAACAATAGATACACCACCAGTAGCCAATGCGGCATACCATCAATAACAATGCTAGCGACTCTGCCGATGCCTAGCCCAAGCATAAAAACAACGAGACTTTGCAACGCAGACTGAGCCAAAAACTGAGATCCGAACGCGCCCATTAACCAATAAATTACCAAAGCTAGGTACAGCCCCATCACTGCGCGAAATATATGGGTTACATTGGTTGCACTCGCATCAATATCGAATAAAAACGGCAATGAAAGATTAGGCTTTAAGCCATAAGAAAGTGCTATTGGGGTTAAGCCCGCCGCCGCGAGAAGCAGAAACTTTTGTACGTTCGTCATATATCGCCTCCTCTTTTAAAAAAAGACTAGAAGTTGTATCCAGAAGATCAAATTTCTAACTACACACCAGTCGGTTATATAAAATTACGTTGAGCTTTAGCCTTGTAATTAGACGCTCACTTTTTCGAGTAACCCTTGTAGGTTTAGCCGTTCACCAAGCTCAAAAACGCTGACCAAACCGTAGCTCAATCCACTCCACCACAAGATGGATACAGTGAGCAGGACAAAGGTTGCAACATAAGACTGACGCAGCCGTTTGGCGATCAATGTGTAAAGTGGGATGCCGACTAGAACTGGAGCAAGCACCGACATGGTGACGTTGCCATAGCGCTTCCAGGCTCTAACAAAACGGCGCAATCTTGGTCGAAAAGGCCGTAAGTTTCTGCGTGAATATAGAAACAACGAATATCGTCCAACAAACCAACCAAAGTAGCCTGCAACCAGAGCAGGAAGTGCATTGAACAGCAGCATTTCCGGATAACTAAACCCAACAAATGCCGCCAAAGCTGGCCCAGAATACGTTTTCCAAATACTGAGCAATGCCATTGCTAAACCCAGTAACAAGTAGCTTTCCATCACAGTCTCACTCTAGCGGTTGGCTGAAACTTCAAGCCCATTAATGGCAAGTATATGCGTAATAATCGGGTCGATATGATGAAATATTTGTTGCCACCCTTCACATAGATAATTCAATCCAGGGTTGCCGTAACGATCGCTTTTTATTCTGTTTTTTGGGCACTCACCGTGACAAGCAAAACGATAGTCACACTCGATACACTGTTTAGGCAGTGCTTTTTGCTTAGCAAAACCAAACGACATTTGCTGTTGAGAGAAAGCAATATCTGGCAGGGGCTTATCCTTAATATTCCCCACTTTATAATCAGGATGCACATAGTGGTCACATGCATACACATCCCCATTTGGCTCAACGGCTATGCCCTTTCCACAGATGTCATTCAAGGTGCACATCGTGCTTGCTCTTCCCATCCAGATCCCAAAGAAGTTTTCAAAATAAGGGACATGAATTCGGCCAAAGTCGTGTTGTAACCACTCATCAAATATATCAATTAGGAATCTTCCCCATTGCTCCGGCTCAACACTCCATCGCGTCGTGATAGAAGGTACCGGGATGATTGCCGATTTTGAATTGCGAAGCCATTTATGCTTCGTGTCCCCAAGTTCCTCACTCTGGTCAACGACGGGAATGAATTGAATCTGTGATGGCTTAACCACATCTCGAAGAAATCGATATACCTCTAGTGGGTGCTCAGCATTAAGGTTATTCACGCAAGTTAACGTCGCGAACGGCACTTCATAAGCGCGCAGCTTTTCAACGGCCGCCATAACTTTGTCAAAGGTTCCCTGTCCGCTGCGCTTCTTGCGGTAGTGGTTATGCAATAACTCAGGGCCATCCAAGCTCAAGCCGACAAAAAAGCCATGCTGTTTAAAAAACTGACACCAGCGTTCATCGACAAGGACACCGTTTGTTTGAATATCATTGACGATCCTCACCCCTTCGGCGTATACTTTTTCTGAAGAACCACCACTTTTTCAAAATAGCTTAGACCCAATAACGTGGGCTCTCCGCCATGCCAAGAAAAAACGATTTCTTCGGTATTTTGTCCTTGGATGTACTGCTTGATGTAATGTTCCAACATCTCATCTGTCATTTGATAGACCTCGCCCTTCGGATAGGCGAGCAATTGTTGCTTATCGAGGTAGTAGCAGTAGTCGCAGTTGATGTTGCAGACCGCCCCAATCGGTTTGGCTAACGCTTGAAACTTGCTGTGCGCTTTACCTCTAAATTGAGGGACAGACAGCGATACCGGTTTACATTCAGTCATAACGTTCCTACAAGCAAACAGTAAATCGACATCCTGTTATTATCAGGTTAGCATCCGTGCCAAGCCCTAGACCTACTGGTCGGTATGAATTCAACGTAAAAATTTTTATTTCACGTTTTCAAATGGATTCCATTGTTCATCGACCGGAACAATGTTCATCGCTTTTTCATACTCTTTGTATGAAGACAGCATCTGCTTAAATAGCTCTGGATACTGGGATTTCACGTCATTGGTCTCAGCAGGATCTAACTTGGTGTTGTACATATGCCATTGGTTATCTCCCCCCATGCCGACTGAGATACGAATGATTTTGTAATCACCTTGAAGCAAAATACCACTACCGAATAACTCGAATGGAATCGGGTTGTCCTTTGAATGGATAGTGTCGCTTTGACCCGTGAAATACGGAATCAAACTTTGACCACTCATCGGAGCCACCTCTCTGCCCTGATACTCAGTACCAGGATGAGGTACGTTGGCAACATCAAGGATCGTCGCAGCCAAATCCTTCACCTGAGCAAGTTCGTTGGTCGATGTTCCTGACTGCAAAGCGCCTTGGCTATCCAATACCTCTTTAGCTGGCTTGATGATAAGTGGGACGCGTATACCTCCTTCAGCGGTATAGGCCTTAAACCACGAAAGCCCTCCGGTTGATGCACTTGCCCATTCAGGTCCTAGAGATACACTAGAGTCAGCATTACCGAGGTTTTCAGTGCTGTTATCGAAATGGTATTGAGTCCATGTTCGAATCAACTCACTCACGTTCTCGCCAGTAATATCCGTTGCTTCCGGACCATTATCGGCCAGATAAATAATGTAGGTATTGTCGTACTCGCCAATCTTTTTCAAATAGTCAGTGACCTGACCAATTTGTTGATCTTGGAGTTCCATCATCCCCATAGCGACCGCCATTTTCTTGCCGTACCACGCTTTTTCGTCTTTGGTCAGCTTATCCCAAGGACGACTCAAGCTATTACGAGGTGATATTTGTGCGTCTTCAGGGATCACGCCCATATCTTTCATGCGTTCAAATCTGTCTTTTCTTACCACATCCCAACCATTCTCTACGTAGTAGTCTACCTTGTCCTCAAAAGACGATTTCGGAGCTTGTAAGGGGAGATGGATCGCGGTAAATGGCAGGTAGGCAAAGAAAGGCTTTCCTGAGTTCTTGTTACTATCGATCATACTGATCAGCTCTTCCGTGTAGCCTTGATCAGAGTATTCTCCAGGATACTTATCTTTAACTCGTAGCCCGTTTTCATAGATGGGCTCTGGCTCGATACCTGGCATTTTTCCTTCTTGAATCGCTAAAGCTGTGGCTTCATTTTTGGCTGGAAACATCATATTTCGGTTAAAGTGATTTGAGCCACCAGCCAAGATACCGTAGCTGTGTTCAAACCCTCTATCATCGGGTAAATAACCATCATCATGACCTAGATGCCATTTACCTGAGAGATAAGTATGGTAACCATTGTCTCTCAGTAGCGTCGCGACGGTGACACCTTTGTGAGTCAAGTAACCTTCATAGCCAGGTTTACCAATCGCAGGTGGATACACTGCATAATCAAACGTGCCTAGACCCACTTCGTGACTGTTCGCGCCAGTAAGCATCATTGAGCGTGTCACAGAAGATGTGGGTGAAGCGTGAAAGTTAGTAAACTTGACGCCTTCTTCCGCCAGTTCAACCAAGTTCGGTGTATCAACTTCAGAGCCATAAGGCTCAGTATCAGCAAAGCCTACATCGTCACCAACAATCAGGAGGATGTTCGGCTGTTCTTGAGAAGCACATACAGCCGGAGAAATCGCCGCAGCGACTGCAGTACACAATAAAGTTTTATTAGTGTTCATTGAATTACCTTTTTGAGAGGCTCTCGATTAATGAGCGCTTTGAGACATCCAGTGAAGCAAGTCCAGCGCTTGTGGATGATTTTGATCTGCAGCCTTACCAATCCAACTGACTGCGGTTGATGGGTCTTTTTCGCCTCCAGTACCTGAGGCATAAAGCAGACCGAGTTGAAGTTGCGCTTCTGCGTATCCATTATGGGCAGACAGAGACAACCAATCTCTCGCTTGTTCACTGTTTTGTTCTAGGTATGCATTGCCGCTATCAATACCATTTAGGTAGTGCATGCCAATTTGATACTGAGCTTCTGCATCACCTTGGTACCCACTTTGAAACGTAGCTCCAAGGCCGACATCAATGGGTTGTGCATCGTCTTGTGCATGTCCAAAAAACGTCATGCCTACAACCAATAGCGCAAAGACACTGAGCATTGCGTAACGATTTACGTTGTCCATCTCTGTCTCCTAGCGAATCGCCATCGCGGCGTCAGTCGCTCTTTTTTGCTCCCACCAGTAACCCAAGGTCCAAAGCACGACGACGGTATCCATGACACCCGCCAAAACAAATCCATTGATATGTGGATTGCCAAGATTGGTAACTAGCAGCAGTACCATAAACCCCTTTTCAATCGCTGAGTAGAGCATGATGCTTTGGCGCCATTGTGGCTTGAAGGCAGCGCCGATCATCATGACGCCCATCATGCCAACCATAATTCCCCAGTGCTGATAGAAGACGAAATCTTGCTCGAGGTAAGGCAATTGGCCAATGTTGTTGACAGCCATTGTGGGAAGAATGCATAAGCTAGCGCTGCAGAGGTACCGATACCTGTGATAAGCAGCATTTTTTCGACATATTTGGTAAAGAACATAGTTAGTCTCCAAGGTGCGTAAACCGTCGTTAAAGGTGCACGGTTATAGGACATAGGTAAGAGAACCATCCTTGGTACTGTATTAATTTTCGATTAACAGGTTGCCGCCAAGATTTGCTCAATCTTGTGTTTTGGAATCGCATAGAACTGGAAGCTCATATCTTTCTCAATACCTTGTGCAATCTCGGATCGTGTCTCTGTATTCAAACTCCAATTAGTAAAGGTTTGATGAGCCTTAACTTGTTCTTGGAAAGCGCGTAAGGACAGTACAACTTCACGATGCTTTTCCTCTGCAGTAAGCGTGTGAGACAGCTCAAAAATACTCGCGAGCTTATCAATACTTGGCAGATAGAATTCCGGCAGAGCTCAATCACCACAGGCAGCAGCACGCTATTCGCATCACCATGAGGAATGTGGGCGATCGCACCAAACGCGTGTGCACAGTTGTGAATAGGGATGCCACCTAATGAGGAGTAAAACGCCGAAATTGCCATAGTACTTGCTTGAAGTAGCTCCGTTCTCGCCTCGATATTATTCGGATTCGAGACCACTTTTGGCAGGTTATCCAGTATCATGCGACTCGCTTGTATTGCATAGGCATCGGTAAACGCATTGCTCATTGGAGATGAAGCCGCTTCAATAGCGTGCGTCAAGGCATCCATTGCTGTCGACACCGTTAGCGGGACAGGTAAACCGAGGGTAAGTTTTGGATCGAGTACAGCGAGATCACATTCAAGGCCAGATACGACTAAGCTCGCTTTAACTTGCTCAACGTCATTGAAAAACACAGCAATGGGTGAGGCTTCCGCTCCGGTACCTGCAGTTGTTGGTACACCAATGTGTGGAATGGTAAAGGGCTTCACATGAGACCCAACATCAATACGTCCACCACCACGAATGGCTTCACGAATGTCATCAAGTTTGTGCTCTAGCGAGTACTTGATGCCCTTAGAAGCATCAATCACGCTACCACCTCCCAGCGCCACAATACTGTCCGCTTTCACTTTGTTGGCATACTTAACCGCCTTGTTAATGTCATCGCAACTTGCGTCAGCCTTAATATCGGTATAAACACCTACTAGCTCTACTTGCATGTTGTTTTCGAAAACGCCAATCAGTTTATTCACTAGACCAACACTTTCTAATCCAATATCACTCAATAGCAGTACTCGATGAGCACCACGTGCTGCTAGCTGAGCTGGAATGTCATTGATTGAGTCTTCACCAGACAAGATCACGGTTCGCATATTAAACATAAAGTTATGGTTCATATTTTCTTCTCCAAACGATTAATTAGACGCACAGTGAAGCAAGCACTGCACGTTTGAGTTCATTGTCTTCTGGGCCAAGCAGTTGGCTAACGTTGTGAGCCTTTGCGTCGGTTTTCATCACGGTTTTTGCATGAGAAAAAGTAAGGAAACCCTCTTTACCGTGGTAAGCGCCTTTTCCGGACTCACCAATCCCACCAAACGGTGCATCATCGACTGCCAAGTGGAAGACACAATCATTGATACACATGCCGCCAGAGTGCACTTGTGTAGAGACCTGATGTTGTAGCGCCTCGTTTTCAGACATGAGATACAGTGCTAGAGGTCTGGGTCTTGCCGTAATGAAAGCAATGGCTTGCTCAACGTTTGAGTAAGTCATAATCGGCAGTAAAGGACCGAAAATCTCTTCACTCATCACGGGAGAATCCTCCTTAGGGTTCAAAATAAGGTGAGTCACCATCGCCTGCTTTTCTTTTGCTATTGCGTTGCTATGACACGCGATAACCTTGCGGCTAGCAGCGACTTCATGCTCTAGAAGTGTCTGAATACGTTCAAACTGACGTTTATTAATAAGTCCAGTTAGGTTGTCGGAATCGACTCCATGGCTATAGAGCTTTTGATAGTGCTCGCAGTAAGCATCAATAAACGCCTGCTCTTTACCCTCTGGGAGCAACACATAGTCTGGCGCCACACAAACTTGCCCATTGTTGAGACTCTTGCCATAGATAATTCGCTCGACTGCCATTTCTATATCAACATCATCAGCGACGATGACTGGCGATTTGCCGCCGAGTTCGAGCGTGAGCGGGGTAAGGTTGGCAGCGGCCGATTTCATCACCAGGCGACCCACACTCGTTGAGCCAGTAAAAAGTAAGTGGTCAAAAGGAAGACTGGTAAACAGCGCTGCGACATCCGCCTCACCTTCGATAACCACCACTTCGTTTTCACTAAAACAGCTTGCCAACATCTTGGTAATGGTTTGGTTAGTGTGTGGCGTAAACTCACTTAGCTTAATCATCGCTAAGTTGCCTGCGGCAATGGCGGAGATAAGAGGGCCAATCGACAACATCACAGGAAAGTTCCATGGCGTCACAATGCCGACCACACCTTTAGGTTGATACACCACTTCCACCGTTGAACTCGAAAGCAGCGGGCCGGGATTGCGTTTACATGGCGCCATCCAACTTTCTAATTGCGACAAAGTATGATCAATGTTGCCCACACACGGCAAAATATCTGCCACCAATGTGTCTTGATGACTTCGCTTTCCATAGTCTTTGTCGAGTGACGAGCACAGCTCTTTACTGAAATTTTGAAGAGCGTTCTTCAGCGCCTGTAGCTTCAGTACGCGTTCTTCAAAACTTGGCATTGGGGTGTATTGATAGTGCGTTTTTAGCCTTGCATGAATTGCGACGAGTTGTTCATTCGATAGGGTTTTCATGTCAGTTCTCCTCAGAAAGTGATTACACATTAAACAAAACAAACCGGTCGGTCTAGTTAATAAATGTCAGAGATCTGTCAATTGAAGATACTTGAAGAATGTTCTAGTGATTAAGTGGTTGTCAGCGCTGTAAAAACCATGAATTTTGTGGAGTTAATTACACTTCATTAAACTCATAGCAGCTTTTGGTGTGAACCTTGAGGTTAGTCATGCGAAGCGCGCATTTTAGATCTAAACTGGGATCAACTATTCAATTAGTTATCGGTTTTATACCTGTGGAGGGAAATGTATGAGCAGTAGTACCTTTATCGTCAACTTTGTTGGCCAAGCGACCCCAGCCACCATTAAAAACCTCGCATCAGTGACCCACGAAAACGGGGGAAAATGGCTGGTGAGTAAAGTGAACTTTATTGAAGACAACGTCGCTGCCGTCATTAAAGTCGAGCTTCCGAGCGACAATGCACAAGTTGTCAAAGACGCCTTCAACAATCAACAAGGTTTGCTCGTCCAGATTTCAGATACGGATCCGCATCGTCATGAACAGGAGACTGTTTTCCAACTAAGACTCGACACCAATGACAGAGCGGGTATCGTCAATGAAATCACTCAATTCTTAGATGGACAAGATATTCGTATTTTAGATATGGACTGTCAGCGTGTGTTTCTCGCCGGCGGCGGTGGTATCGGCTCCAGCTTGTTTACCGCCAACATGGCACTGAAGATCCCACCTGCCATGCAAATAGAAGATGTGGCGAGTGAACTTGAAGCGTTAAGTGAAGACACTCGTGTGATTCTAGAGTCGTAGCGGACTAATTGGTTTCAGCTGAAAAAAGGGCAAACACTGTTTGCCCTTTTTATTTGCTTCAAACTGACTAAACGCGATTGTCTCCAAACCCATAAGCGATAATTTGGCTTATCTCAGAGAGCGAACGACCTGATTGCTGGTGCCATTCCATGAAGGCTTTGTTTGCAGCAGTCATAGCACGTTTAGTACCTCTTCCAGAATCGATGATGTTGGTGTTACGAAGATACCCTTCCACGTCATTAGACAAAATGAAGGTATCTACACCCAATTGGCGTAACGCATAAGGTCCGGTGTTTCCCCCCAGACGAGCACCATGTTTTTTCAGATGTGCCCATAAATCCGTTATCGACTCCTTCGGCCAATCTGCCACCATTTGGGCGAAAGAATCGTGTTCAAAGCGAGCACGCTGAATCATCGCTGCATTGGCTGGAATGGACATCACCTTGGTCATATGACGAATAATTTTAGGGTCTTGCGCTTTTTGCTCCCATTGTTCTTCAGAAAGCATGAGCAATGGGTCAACACGAAATTGGAAAAAGTGCTCTTCAAAGTTCGGCCATTTGTTTCTCACAACTTTCCATGAGATGCCACTTTGGAACACCTTCATAGAAAAAGCAGACAACCAACGATCCTCAGGAATGGCGGCAACTTCATCTCGCGTAAGAGGCACAGAAACAATTGACTCAAGCCCCTGCTCTCCCCCTTTGCGCTCTGCTGCTCTCGCATAAATCGAATCAAACTTTTCCATAACTTTCCATTACCTACTGCTAAAAATGCAACTTAATCAAATGAACCATAAAAGAGGTATTTCGTAACTATACTCGTTACTGACACTTGGAATCTAGCTAAGGATAGCCCTTATGAGAGCACTTTTGATTTTTGTTCTACTCCCCCTAAATGTAATAGCCGCTCAATTTGGCCGAGTTGAATATCAAGGCAGCCAACATTGGATCAAAGTCACTGAAGGCAACCAAAAGCTCTATGACATCTTATCTGACTCTCCTTTCAATAATCCCAAAACGCTAGACACCATCAAGGCGTCAGAAGCAACCCTTGTTGCCCCATTGGCGGGTGGTAGCGTTTACGCTGTAGGCTCAACTTTAGAAGTCATGCCGGAAACTCAGGTGCTGCAAAGCCAGAGATTTTCTTTAAATCCGTCGATTCTGTGATAACAAGCGGCGATCTCTCCTTCCCGAAAGGCGCCAACAATGTCCACTTTGAAGGTGAGCTAGTTATTGTAATTGGCAAATCATGCCAAGAGGTTAATAAAGCTTCAGCATTGGAGTGTGTGTTCGGATATCTAACGGGCAATGACGTCACTGAGCGGAGTTGGCAAGGACAAGATCTTCAGTGGTGGCGCGCAAAGGGGGCGCGAGGATTTGGTCCTGTGTCTAGCTTTATCGTTAGCGACGTGACGATTAAAGACCAAGTCATCACAACCACACTAAACGGCAAAGTGATGCAGCAAGAGAGCGTTGCCAATATGATTCACGACGTCCCTGCGATTGTCTCATACATAAGTACCTACATTACCTTGAATCCAGGCGACATGATTTTTGCAGGAACTCCAGGGCGCACGCGCTCGCTCAATGCTGGAGATGTGGTTAGCGTTTCTATTGACGGTATCGGTACAGTCACCAATACCATTCAAGGCTCAAACTAGCTCGTATTCTAAACCTAACGCTTGATAGCTATCGATGACCTCTTGACGTCGATAGCAGTCAAGGCTGTGATCATTGATAAGCCTGCGGCTTGGAGAAACGCATAGATAATAGTGGAGCCAACAAATTTAAAGCCACGCTTTTTAAGATCTTTACTGAGCGCGTCCGATACCTTTGAGGTCGCAGGGTAGTCCTCAAGTGCTTTATAACTGCTGACCAACACCTTATGATTGGTAAACGACCATAGATAGTCGCTAAAGCTACCAAACTCTTTTTGGATCTCTATAAAGTATTGAGCGTTAGTAATCGTTGAACTGATTTTTAGCTTGTTACGAATAATGCCAGTATCTTGCTGTAGGCGCAGCTCATCCTCTTCGGTAAAGGCGGCTACTTTCTCTACATCAAAATTGGCAAACGCACGTCGATACCTTCTCGCCTTTTGAGAATGGTGTACCAGCTTAATCCTGCCTGAGCAGATTCTAACACCAGAAACTCGAACAAAGTTTTATCATCACGAACGGGCACGCCCCACTCTTGATCGTGATATTCCACATAGTCTTGTTTAGTTTCATCTAGCCAAGGGCAGCGATTAGCCATGTTCGGTATCTCCGTTGCAATCCATTTTCACTAGAGTTCAGCATACTCCTAACAAACGGCCTGTGCCAGTAAGGTACTGACACAGGCGTGATTTCCTAAAAGCCGTAGTTAGATCTGCAGTTTATGAGAGCTACAGTTGATTAGATCTTGAATCGACCAATCTCACTTTCTAGCTTCTGCGATAAGTCTGAGAGTTCAACCGCTTGCTGAGCCGCTTCTTGCGCTTCTTCTGCCAGCTCATCAGAGACGTCCCGAATGCCTTGTGTATTACGGGTAATTTCAGAGGTAACCGAAGCTTGCTCTTCAGCAGCCGTAGCAATTTGCGCGGCCATATCACTGATTTGCTCAACTGCGGCGTGGATCTGCGTCAAACTCGCTGCCGCGCTATTGGCATCATCAACACTGGTTTCAGCCAACGCTTTGCTGTCGCCCATAATGCCAACCGCTTTCGCCGTAGTGCTTTGCAAGGTCTCAATCGTGCTTTGGATCTCCTGGGTAGAAGCATGAGTGCGCTGACTCAGCACACGAACTTCATCTGCCACAACCGCAAACCCGCGGCCTTGCTCTCCTGCACGAGCAGCCTCAATCGCAGCATTAAGTGCTAATAGGTTAGTTTGCTCAGCAATATCCTGAATCGTCGAAAGAATGGTATTGATGCTGTTACCATGAACTTCAAGCTCTTGGATAACCGAGGTTGCTACATCGACTTCCGCAGCCAAGTTCTGAATAGAGTTTTGCGTTTGCGACACCTGACCCGCACCATGAGTGCTGGCTCCTACCGCCTCTGACGAGTTTGACGCTGTCATGTCAGCGTTGTTCGCAATCTCTTGTGTCGCGGCAGCCATCTCATTGATTGCAGTCGCTACCATGTTGATTTCATCTTGCTGAGTTTGAATACGCTGACTTCTCACTCGCGCATGCGTTGCCGTGTCTTTTGCTTGTTCAGACAATGCGATAGAGACATCTTTCAACTGCATGATAGTCTCATGCATATAGCTGACGAAGGTATTGAAGTTACGCGCTAGCTGACCTACTTCATCTTTGCTTCTCGCTCCAATCGCTGAGTTAGGTCACCTTCACCAGACGCAATTTCCTTGAGCGCTTTCGATACGCGAGCTAGATCGTTGACCAAGAAACTCATTAGCCATGAAGCAATAAGCGCGACCAACACCAAAATGATCAATGAAGTGATAACAAGTTGCGTTAATGCCGTCTTATGTCCGGCAAGCTCTGTAGCCTTGTCTAATTCAATAGCAAACACCCAATTGGTACCTGGTACTTGCGAGAACAGCATCAGCTTCTCAGAGCCACCGAGGTTTAGTTCCAAGATCGAGCGATCCGCGACTTTTTGCTCAATGGTACGAGTCGTAAAGTTTTGGCCTAGCGCCGTGACCGGTTTCAGCAACAGTGACTTATTAGGGTGTGCGAGAAACGTGCCGTTGGTCAGGTCAATCAGCATAGCACTGGCATTGTCACCCACATTTAGACTAATCACGTCATCGACTAACTGATCAATTAGAACGTCAGCGCCCACAATACCCGCCATTTTGCCATGTACACGCACAGGTTCTGCAATCGTTACGAGTAGCGCATTAGTAATCGCATCTTGATACGCCTCTGTAATGATCTGTTTATTAGCGGCTTTTGCATCCTGATACCAAGGGCGAGTTCTTGGATCGTAGTCGGCTCGGTTGCGCTCTGGGTGAGAGCGGTACATATCACCTTCAGGCGTACCGAAGAAAATGTCATCGAAGCCACCAGCGATACGCGCTTGCTGCAAGTAAGGTACTTTATCCTCTTGATCCGCAAAGCCATTGAACGCGCTGGCGATGTCTTTGCGAATATCAATCCAGTTTTTGATACCTTCAACGGCGGCATACGATACATTATTTGCACGCGCAGCAATCGCGGCATTGGTTTGAGAAGAGAGTTGATTGGCAGAAAGGATGGTCAAAGCCAAAGCCATAATAATCACTGCGCTCAACGTAGCCGCAATGAGCTTTTGTCTTAATGATAGGTTCATAAGTTATTATTCTGTTATTTATAGGATTTACTGACCATTCACTCTAATTATGAATTAGTGAATGGCGGTCGAATAATATACATATTCCAAGTCAAAATCGAGAGGCAATATATTGACTAAATACGATTTTGCAACGTCATATTCTTGACTATCTACATATAACAAACATTAATTCCGTTTTTTATTTTAGCCAAAGACACCTCATCAACGCTATACTTGTTGGCACCTGCCTCTTTTGGGACGCAAACATGCCTGAACACCTTTTTCAGTCGCCTCTGGTTGCTGTCATCATCGCTTACCTCAAACGACCCTTTATTCATTAGCTGAAGGGCTATCTAACACCATTATTCCATTTGGATTAATCCACTTAGACAACCCAAGGTAAACAATGAAGAATAAACACTGGACACAATTTGAACTTCTCCATCAAACCGTCAAAAACCAAAACATTCACATAAAAGGGTCACATAGCTATTACAGTGATGCTTACGATGACGGCTTTGAAGCATCCGTCGTGCGCTATTTACATGGTGATGAACTCACCAAAGACCGAGCGCCACGTTGGCCTATCGACCAATTATATATCGGAGACTATGTTTGCATCGGAGCGGAAGCCGTCATTCTGATGGGTGGCAATCACACCCATCGCAGCGATTGGTTTTCACTCTACCTTTTATGGAATCGATTGATGATGCCTACCAATCAAAAGGTGATACCCACATTGGAGATGGCACATGGATAGGTATGAGAGCAATGCTGATGCCGGGCGTGACACTGGGGGAAGGCGCCATCATCGCTGCAAATAGTGTCGTAACTAAGTACGTCCCACCTTATGCGGTTGTTGGCGGAAACCCTGCCACCATTATAAAATACCGGTTCGATGAAAAGACAATTCGCAGGCTGTTAGCGCTTGAGATGTACACTTGGAGTCCCGAGAAGTTTGACGCGCTAAAACCATTGATTTGCGCATCCAACATAGATGCAATAGAAGCGGCGAGCCGAGATTTCAAAGCATAAAAAAAGAGCGGTCATTGACCGCTCTTTTTAGTTTTACTTCATAGTCAGCTGAGCAGCTTAGTATCGCTCTGTCTTCATACCCATTAGCAAGCTCACACACATCATGAGCAAGATAACAGTGAATGGTAGTGCTGATGAAATAGCACCGGCTTGCAGAGCAGCAATCGCCTCTGTGCCGCCAATCCAAAGAAGCGCAACCGCAATAGCACCTTCCATGAACGCCCAGAATACACGCTGAATAACTGGCGCATCGACTTTACCACCAGCCGTAATGCTATCGATAACCAAAGAGCCAGAGTCTGACGAGGTAATAAAGAATACCAGTACCAGAACGACAGCAATGATCGACAGTAGCGTACCCATTGGCAGTGCATCGAACATTTCAAACATCGCCAGCGGCACATCACGTAGACCGTTAGCACCAAGCGTACCTACTTGGTTCACGACTTGATCAATGGCCAAGCCACCGAACACAGACATCCAGATCACAGTCACAGTCGTTGGGACGATCAGCACCGCCGTAATAAATTCACGAACAGTACGACCTTTCGATACACGTGCGATAAACATACCTACAAATGGTGACCATGAAATCCACCAAGCCCAGTAGAATACAGTCCAGCCGTGCATCCAAGCTTCGTCTTCACGACCGTGTGGGTTACTTAATGGAATGATGTTCTTTAGGTAAGCAAATAAGGTGTCTGGAATCGCTGCAAATGTCACCGCGTAACCAATAATTGCCACCAAAATCAGCAGCAAGAACGCCACGATCATGTTGATGTTACTGATGACTTTTACACCACCATCAATACCACGCAGCACCGATACAACCGCCAGTAGTGTCACAACCGCAATAACGATCACTTGTAGCGTCATGCCCGCTTCAATACCGAATACGTGCTGAATACCACTCGCCGCTTGCTGTGCACCCAAACCCAGTGACGTTGCAAGACCAAATAGTGTCGCAAGTACCGCAAGGATATCAACTACGTGCCCTGCCCATCCCCAAGCTCTATCACCTAAAATTGGATAGAAGATTGAGCGCATTGAAAGAGGCAAACCTTTGTTGTACGCAAAAAACGCCAGTGAAAGTGCTACCACGCCGTAAATCGCCCAAGGGTGTAGACCCCAGTGGAACATCACCGCGCCCATCGCAAGCTCTTTTGCTTGCTCTGTATTCGCTTCTACGCCAAGCGGAGTTTCGTACCATCCGGTGAAGTAAGCGACTGGCTCAGCCACACTCCAAAACATCAGGCCGATGCCCATACCGGCGGCAAAAAGCATCGCAAGCCAGGACATGAATGAATAATCGGCCACAGCATCAGTACCGCCCAGGCGGATTTTTCCGAAAGGCGTCACAATCAACACTAAACAGAAAACGACGAAAATATTGCCAGACCACATGAATAGCCAGTCAAATTTGTTGATGATGCTCCACTTAATTCCATCAAGTGCGCTCTTTGCCGTCTCGGCATCAACAATCACTGTCATTACTAGGAGAAGCGCAATAAAACCTGCACTGATCCCGAATACAGGGTTATGAACATCAAACCCCCACTTTTGGACATTATCCTGTCCAATGGTGTAGTCAGTACTATCAATACTGTACTTATCAATACCCTTTGTCATTAATCCTCTCTATGACCAAATTGCTTCCAACTCAAAGCATTTAATGTTCAATATAACGGCGACATTGGCATACAAAAATCGCTGAGAACACGCATTAATCTACTTTTCAGCGCAGTACTCTACCAAATTATAAGTGTAATTTCACAATATGTGATTTTTATGGCGATATTTTAAACAAATAGCTTAGTGGCAAAAAAGATTAGTACTCAAAAGAGTATGGGATTTAAAAACACAGAGAAGAGAAATTAAAAACGATATGACGGTATGAGGAAGGAGAAAACCGGGTTTGATAAGCGCTCAAGAAAACATCAGACCCGGATAGTATTTTAGTTTTTCGATATATTACTATCGAGCTGCAGAACGGGTGCTGCATCAAGGTCATCAGCATTCATCATCAATGAAATACGCTGAATAGACGACAGAAGCAACGTCTGCTCCCAACTCTCCAATGCTTGAAACTTGTTCACGAAATTATCTTGCAGTGGCGGCGGTGAGTTTTTCAGTACTTCTTGACCTTTTTCGGTCAATACCGCGTGGACTTTGCGTTTGTCTTGTTGGCTACGTACACGTTTGACGTATTCCTGCGCTTCTAGTCGATCAATAATCGTCGTCGCAGTTGCTTGACTAATATTAGTGGAGTTCGACAACTCACGAATAGTCACATCCCCCATATCTCGAATGGTATTCATGAGGATCAATTGCGGGCCAGTCAAACCGCACTCTTTCTTAAGCTTCTTCGAATGTAGATCGATAGCTCGAATGATCTGACGCAACGCTACTAAGACTTCTTCGTGTTTTTCCAAAACTAATTCCAAACGTTCACTGATATCGCGGGCACTTTATAACAGAACTTTGCCGTTGATGTGTGGGAAAATTGATAAAAATTATGTGAGATCACATTGGGGTGAATGGTTGTTGTGATTGTGTCGCATTATACCCCTTCCTAATCTCCCCTTATCAGAAGAACTACTGGCTCGCTTACGCCTCGCTCAATCAAAAGGCGATGCGACGATAGGAGCTAGCCTGTAGTTCTCCCCCTTTATAACGGGGCGCGTAGCGGGGGAGCTAGAGGGGGTGCGCTTAAGGTCTTTTCTCTTGCATATTAGTAAGTTGAAAAACAAAGAGCACCCTCCCAGCCTCCCCTTATAAAGGGGAGGAGCTACTGGCTCGCCCAATCAAAAAGCGATACGACGATAGAAGCTAGCTTGTGGTTCTCACCCTTTATAACGGGGCGCGTAGCCGGGGGAGCTAGAGGGGTGCTCTTAAGATCTTTTCTCTTGCATATTAGTAAATTGAAAAACAAAGAGCCCCTCCCAACCTCCCCTTATAAAGTGGAGGAGCTACTGGCTCGCTACGCCTCGCTGATATTTTATCTGGCGATGCGACGTTAGTAGCTGCCTATTTAAAAACAATGTTCCTACCACTAAGACAAACCATTCTCTAACGCATACTTCGCCAACTCTGCCGTAGAATGCAAGTCCAGCTTATGCTTAATATTCTGGCGATGCGTTTCCACCGTTCGATAAGAAATATTCAGCAGTTGAGCGATCTTCTTGCTACTGCAACCCTGCGCTACCAAAGTCAAAACCGATTCTTCACGGCGACTCAGCGGATTCGATTTTACCGCCGTTGGAGTAATGTCTTGAGAGAATAAGGTTTGCGTTACCGATTCGCAAAAATAGGTCGATCCTTGATGAACCGTTTTAATGGCTTGAACCATTTTCTCGGCAGAAATTTCTTTAAGCATGTAACCAACTGCCCCAGCCTGCATCACCTTCATGATGTACTCACGGTTGTCATGCATGGTCAGCATTAACACGCGAACATTCGGCAACTCGGCCTTGAGTACTTCCGTCGCTTCAATGCCATTCATTATTGGCATGCTGACGTCCATTAATACAACATCTGGCATCGATTGTTTGATGACTTCAACCGCTTCCACACCATTGCTGGCTGTTGCCACCACGTCAATATCGGGTTCGCGCTCTAAACGCGCCATAAATCCTTCAAGCACTACTTGATGATCATCGACAATCACTACGCTAATTCGGTCGTCCATCACACCGCTCCTTCTACCGTCAACAACACGGTTATTTCCGTTCCTTTGCCATACTCGCTAATCAGCTCAAACTCACCACCGATAAATTCGACTCGCTCGCGCATATTGCGCAGACCTATTCCGCGGCTATTCATTGCGCTACTGACGTCAAAACCGACACCATTATCAGACACTATAAGTTGCAGAACTTCACCAAACTGCTTGAGAAACACCGTCACTTCGGTCGCACTGGCATGCTTTTCAATATTATTTAACGACTCCTGCACTACTCGATACAGTGTAGTCGCTACTTCAGATTTCAGTTTGGGTGTATTGGCATCAAGTACTAGGTTTGTTTCCGCCATCGAGTAATTTTTAAAGTCTTGCAGCAAAGTGGTAATAGCGGCCTCAAGTCCAATATCATCCAACGCACTTGGTCTTAGATGATGAGATATGCGTCTTACTTCCATAATCGCTTCTGACAGCGAGGATTGAGATTGTTTGAGATGATCCATAGAACGGTCATCCACACTTCCCGTGTCCATCAACTCCAAATGACACTTACTCGACACCAGCAACTGATTTACACCATCGTGAAGTTCCCTTGCTAGATGCTTACGCTCATCTTCTTGAAACATCACCGTTTTATGCGCCAACTCTTTAAGGTTCTTATCAGCAAGCTTATGTTCGTGCCAATTGATCGCCAGCGTTAATACAATGATCACTGCAACTGTCACGGCAAAAATGGTGACAATAGAAAACATGGTGGTCTCGATATTATTGTCGATAGCCGCGCGCAGCACCGCTACTTCTTGCGCCACATCTTCAATGTATAAACCGGTGCCAATCATCCACTCCCACTTATCAAGCCACGCGGCGTAACTCAACTTAGTGACCGTCTCCCCGGTTGAGGTTTTTGCCACAGGTACTGATGAAAACCGCCCCCCGCTTGCGCTTGAAACAGCAGGGCTTCTATCAGGTAATCGCCATCTTGGTCTTGGAGCTTGAGTAGGTTTCGTCCGACTAACTCAGGAATAATTGGGTGGACTAAATTGGTGCCAACCTTATCGTAAGCAAAGAAGTAACCGTCTGTTCCATAGCGAAGACGATTCAAAATCGCTTTCACTTCAACCTTAGCTTCTCGCTCCGACAAAGTAGGATCGAGATACGCCTGCTCGATAGCATCAAAAGCGAGCTCAACACTGTCTTTCAATGCGGCTTCTTTAGTGCGGATCAAGCTCTCGCGAAAGATGCTTATTTCCTTTTCGCCCAGTGCTTTAGCCTGGTAGAGAGTAATCCAACTGACGCTCGCGGTTACAATGACCAACGGGATCAACGTCAGAAGAATCAGTTTGGCTTTTAACGGCATAGAAATCCTTTCCTAAATTCGCCTTTGCACTTACGAGTAAAGCTGCACTAAGTGCAGCTTTATTAACCATACCAACGAGTTGAGGTGAAATGAAACGCTAAGCTGAGCTTACGCCAAGGCGATCACATTCCATAGAATTCTGGGAACATCAGGATAGAGGCTAGCACTGCTATCTGTATCGCGATGAATGGCATCACACCTCGATAGATATCACGGGTCGTGACTCCATTAGGTGCTACCCCTTTAAGATAAAACAAGCTAAACCCAAATGGCGGCGTTAAGAACGAAGTTTGTAGGTTCATGCAATCAAGATAGCGAACCAAGTCATGTTGATGCCAAGAAGCTCAGCGACTGGTGCAATCATAGGTACGATGATGAAACAAATTTCAACGAAGTCGATGAAGAAACCAAGGATCAAGATAACCAGCATAGTGATAATCAAGAAGCCCCATTTTTCACCAGGAATTTCTAGCATCCATTCTTCCACCAGCATATCGCCGCCAGTATAGGTAAACGCCATAGAGAATGCGGTCGCACCAAGCAGGATTGCGAACACCATCGCTGTCACTTTGACTGTCTCTTTAGACGCATCGTAAAGCATGCTCCAGCTAAATTGACGATAAAGCAGAGACAACACAATCGCACCTGCACCGCCCAGTGCTGCAGACTCTGTTGGCGTCGCAATACCAGCGAAGATAGAACCTAATACCACTACGATCAGCGCTAAAGGTGGAATAATGGCTTTCAGTGCCGTTTTCACTTCGTCTGAGCGTGAGATCGATTCATCACGTGGTATTGGCTGCGCGCTATCCGGGTTCAGCTTGGCATAGATAAGAATATAGAGTACGTAGGCACCAACTAGCACAAACCCAGGCCACAGCGCCGCTTGGAATAGATCGCCAACCGGCACACCCAACACATCGCCCAGCAAGATAAGTACGATAGAAGGCGGAATGATTTGTCCAAGGGTACCCGACGCGCAAATAGTGCCGCAGGCAAGCCCTTTGTCGTAATTGTACTTAAGCATAACAGGCAAAGAGATAAGACCCATTGCGACAACAGAAGCACCTACCACACCTGTTGATGCGGCCAGCAATGCGCCCACCAGTACAGTAGAGATAGCGATACCGCCACGCACACCACCAAACAAGCGCCCCATGGACTCAAGAAGCTGCTCTGCTAAGCGCGTCTTTTGAAGCACCAAACCCATGAAGACAAACAGAGGCACCGCCATGAGTACCGTGTTCTCCATGATGGATTGGATTCGATATGGCATAAAGGCAAACATCTCCATGCCTTCTGCCCAAACACCAAAAATTAATGCAATGCCACCAAAGGTAAAGGCGACAGGGAAACCGAGAAGTAGCGCGAATAAGGCTACAAAAAACATCACAATACCGATCATGAGAGCGTCCTTATTCTTTAGCGTCGGAAGATTTTGCGTACATCAAATGCGGGTTAAACAGTTTGTTCAACGAGTGAAGCACTAATCCGCAGCCAGCTATCGCCATAAACGAGAAGGACAATGGGATCATCGCTTTAATAACCCAGCGGTAAGGCAAACCACCTGGGTCACCGGAGGTTTCACCAAGCTCAAAACTTTCTTTCGCGAAGTCGATACCGTACCAAGCGACCAATAGGCAAAATGGGAACAAAAAGATAAAGGTGCCCAATAAGTCGATAATCGCCTGCGCCTTCATAGATAAACGCTCATAGAACA
The DNA here is from genome assembly GCA_000755425.1 of Vibrio maritimus. Classification (GTDB taxonomy): domain Bacteria; phylum Pseudomonadota; class Gammaproteobacteria; order Enterobacterales; family Vibrionaceae; genus Vibrio; species Vibrio maritimus_A. The sequence goes on along the minus strand of BBMT01000004.1, from coordinate 43,699 downwards.
CATCCACACGAACGTGACCGCCCGCTTTTATGGCATAAGGCACACCTAATAAGAACACCGCTGAAAACAGGTGCCACTCCATTTCTTGGAAGGCAATCGACACATCATTAAAGACGTAGCGCATGACAACGTCATAAACTACGTTTGCTAATAGAAGAAGAAAAAGAATACTGGATAGCCACCCGAGCGCATCGGCTATCTTGTTAAACAGTCTTTCGATATAAATTAAACTACGCATACAACTTTCCGCCTATCCGCCGTGATTCGTTAATAGTTATGATTAGGGCGTACGACAATGGGTATAAAAAGAAAGTGGCGCAGGAGCTACGCCACTTGAGTTGGGGGTTAGTCGTCGAACTTGTTTAGGTAAGCTTTCGACGCGATATCTGTCCAAGAACGCACTTGCTCTAGGTAAGCTGCTTGTGATGCTTGGATCTCTTTCGCCATTTCATCTTTGTCAGCGTGTTGCTTAAGCAGTTTGTCGTTGGCATCACGAAGCGCATCCATAACTTCTTTCGGGAAGTCTTTCACTTTCACGTCAGGGTAATCAGTTTGGATCGTCGCCCAGTTCTTACCACTTTCGTGAGTCGATTGAATGTACATGTCGTACGCGGCTGTCTTCATTGCGATTTGTAGAATCGCTTTCAGGTCATCCGGAAGCTTATTCCAAGTACGTTTGTTAACTAGGAACTGAAGCTCAGTTGCTGCTCATGCCAACCTGTGTAGTAGTACGGAGCAATTTTGTGAAAGCCCATACGAAGGTCAAGTGAAGGGCCTACCCACTCTAGTGCGTCAATCGTGCGACGTTCTAGTGATGTATACAGTTCACCCGATGCAATGTTCGTTGGTTTAGCACCGACTTCTGCTAGGATTTCACCCGCGAAGCCAGGGATACGCATTTTCAGACCTTGTAAGTCCTCTACGCTGTTGATCTCTTTCTGGAACCAACCGCCCATCTGTACGTCAGTATTACCGCCAGGGAAAGACAGCAAGTTATGTGGGTCATACACTTTTTCCATCAACTGCATACCACCACCGTGATAGAACCACGCGTACTGCTCAGGTGCCGTCATACCAAAAGGCATAGTCGTAAAGTAGAGTGTATTTGGCACCTTGCCTTTCCAGTAGTAAGACGCAGAGTGGCCCATGTCGTACTGACCAGATTTCACCATATCAAACACACCGAATGGCGCTTTGTGTTTGTTAGACGAGTCGATACGAATTTGCAGACGACCGTTCGACATTTCTTCGGCCATTTTCGCCATGTTCTTTGTTGCATCACCAAAAATTGGGAAGTTTGGCCCCCAAGTTTCTGCAAGTTTTAGGCGATAGACTTTATCGTCAGCGCTGGCATTGCCGGCAACAAACGCTAGGCAGGTTGCAGCCACGATGGCCGTGCTCTTCATGACACGTGATACTGATTTCTTGATTAGACTCATTATTCAGTTCCTTGAGTAGGTTCCTTTTTGAAGCCAGTAACTGACTCCAAGTTTCACATTCCAGATAACTATGGATGGAAAACCCAACAAGGTGTATTAGTGCGAGCACGCAGTAATAAGATTATCAACAGCTCAGCTTCGACCTTGGTATTACGTATTAATACGTAGGCGATAAATGAAAGCTATGTCTATAAACGATTAAAATCAGTAAGTTGAAAAATCAAAGAAAGAGATAAAGAACAGAAAAACACGTACGCATTAATTATCAGCAAGATATTACAGGATGGCTACTTTTGTGACATCTGTCGCTAACATCTGCCGATTTGCCAAACGACAGGATCAAAAAAACCCCTCGAAAGGGGTCTTTTTGAAATTGGGTAAAGTGAACGCTTATAGCGCTTTGTAGATCACTTTGTTGCCCGCTAGCTGCTCTTTAGCCACCAAACCTTCTTCAAGAAGTTTCTTTAGAGCGCCAGTTGCCCAAGATGCTGCTTTTGCATCTTCTTGGCCTGCTTCAAGGCCGATACCTTTCGGTTGATGCCTTCAGCGTTGTTAGCAACGATGTCTAGCACTTGTTGCTGTTTAGGAGTTAGGGCTACATCAACTTTTTTTGTCGCAGTTGCGGTTTCAACTACAGGTGCTTTTGCTACAACAGGCTTTGCTGTTTTTGTTGCAGCGGCTGTGTTGGCAACTACCGCTTTAATACGCTTTTGCAATTTTGCTTGCACTTTGCGCTTATGAGCAAGTCTCATCGAGTTTTCTCTCCAATTCACTGCATCAAAGCAGTGGTCAAAATTTGAAGCGCGTTTTATACCAAAATTTTGAATGCTTTTGTAGGGTCTTGACACAAACTCGAGACAAAAATGCCGTCCCGCGCCAACAATGACTATTATTTAAACAATAAACTTTGTGGTTGTTTCACCAGTATAAAGTGAGGTCAGTATTCATTGATGGCACAAATTATGGACACATTACATCTTAGCAATCACCACTATACTTGGGACTCTCCAACCGTCAGGATGTTGGCTGGCGTGGGCGCGTTGGTCTGCTTCTGCTTTTTGTTGTTGTCACCTTCTTGGGAGCACGCTTGGCTGTTCATTGCCATTTTCGCAAGCGTGTCGGGCTTTGCTTACCTTATGCTTCAAAAAAGCCGAGTCACGTTTACCTTAACCAGCTCTCATCTTCAGCAGCATTTGTTTAAAGGCGGCTGGGTGCTTCGATGGGCAAATGTCGAAAGAATTGGGATTTGCACCCAGCACCAAGAGGGCTGGCACAAGCCCCTACCTGGATAGGCCTTCGAGTAAAAGAGTATGGTCCTTACTTGGATGCCATCTGTCCGAGGATAGCCACCGATATTCTACTTAGCCAACGAGCGCTACTTTACATCGGCGCGCAGCAAACCTCACCAGCCAAGAGTTTTGAAGACATTGTTCTTGACGCCGAACCCTTTGTCGATGAACGCGGCATCGAGTACAAAGGACTGCTGGCGATGCTTGCTAATCGGATGAAGCATCAAAGAGAGTTTTACGGATACGACGTATTTATCGCCGAAGCCGATTTAGATAGAGCAGGAGAGGATTTTGTGGGATTGGCTCGCCGCTATCAAGCAGCGGCAAGCCGGAGTGAGATTTAATAGAGAGGCATCTCATCAGCAACATAAGGATTCGATACTCGCTCACGGCCGAACGTTGACTCTGGACCATGACCAGGTACAAATTTCACATCATTACCGAGTGGCCACAGCTTGGTTTTGATAGAGTTGATCAGTGTTGCGTGATCACCTTGTGGGAAGTCAGTACGACCAATGCTACCATTGAACAGCACATCACCAACAAATGCGACCTTAGCACCTTCATTAAACAAACACACATGACCAGGAGTGTGGCCAGGCGTGTGGTAAACACTCAAAGATTCATTGCCGAAAGTAACAACATCGCCTTCGTCTAGCCACTCAGTTGGCTCAAACGCTTCCGTTAACGGCCAGCCAAACATTTGGCTCTGACCTTCCAAACCTTGAAGCCAGAAGTTGTCCGCTTTATGCGGCCCGATAATATCCACTTTAAGGGATTCGGACATCTCTACCGTACCACCAACATGATCTAGGTGACCGTGAGTCAAAACTAGCTTCTCAACCGTCACGCCAAGCTGTTCAACCAAGGCTAGCAACTGTTTTACATCGCCACCTGGATCAACCACTATGCCTTTCATTGTTTCGTCACACCACACGATAGAGCAGTTTTGCGCGAAGGTAGTGACCGGTACGATTTGATACTTAAGACTCATGATAAACCCTATATTTTGTAAACTGAGGCGACTATGACACTGTCCCAGCAGAATAACAAGTCCGTGCTGCTGACCACACAGTGAAAATCAAAGCAGTGATTCGTTGATGTCCTGGATACCACTATACCCCAGAGACAACAAAGCCATCGCGGCAACACTGGCACGATGGCTCTATATCGGATTGTGGTTTTATTCGATCATCGATTACTCGATAAGGCCGCCTCTTCTACCGGGTTACGCTTGTCATCGTAACGATAAACGTCACCGCGGAAGTACGCCTTACCGTCTGCGAGCCAAGCTGTTTGATAGATGATGTGAACTGGAATTCGCTCCTTAAATGCAATGGCTTTATTCGGACGTGAGGACGAGACGTCTTCTAAGCTTTTTCCTTGCACCTCCAGCAACACTTCGGCAAATTGATCTGCATGTTCAACCCTGACGCAGCCCGAACTGAACGCTCGCAAGCTTCATCAAACAAATGCTTGCTTGGCGTGTCATGCAAGAAAATAGCTTGCGCGTTAGGTGTGTTGAACTTGTATTGGCCGAGAGCATTAAGCTCACCGGCTTTTTGGCGCATTCGATATGGGAATCGCCTAGCATTGACTTCGCTCCAATTGATCATAGTTGGATCAATTTTGTTCTGGTTATTCCAGCCTTCCAAAATCTCGAAACGCTGTGAGAACAAATAGGTCGGATCACGCTTAACCTTAGGAATGATGTCTTTCACCATGATCTTCCATGGTACATTCCAGGTAGGGTTTAGTATCAATGAATCCATTTTGGTTTCAAAGATAGGGGTTTGGCGACTGGTTCTACCTACAATGACTCGCGATTCAAAACGTGTTTCACCCTCATCCCAATATCTTAGCTGAAAGCTCGGCACATTAACCAAAATAATGTTCTGGCGCTGCTCTGGCCATAGACGGGAGCGCTCTGAGTTCAGCGCTAAGATCCTAAGTTTGTCATCGGCAGACTTATTCAACCATTCGACAGTGTTTGGCCCGATAATACCATCGTCATTAAGCCATAGAGACGCTGAAATTCTCGCACTGCAAAATCTAGCGACCCATCAAACAGATAGTCATCACGAACCAACACCTCAACGTCCGACGCTTTTAAACGTTCGACTAACAACTCATATTGTTGCGGCATCAGCACATCGCCCATACGCAATAGTCCCGTTTGTTCGTACAACGGCATATCCAGTTGAGATTTCACTACCAGGTCAATATAGGCGTTTTCAAATCCTGGCTGTTTAAGCATTGGTGAGGCGAGACTGAGAACATAATCCGCTTCCGTACCTGCCTCAAAAGCAGAGACCAGCAAATCCACTTCAGTCGCCGAAGGCTTGGCATCACTTCATTTAAATCGGCTGTGAAATACCACTCTTTTCCTTTGTCTGCGGCGGTAGCGACATAGCTCATATAAAGCAGGAACGTATCTGTGGTCAGTCTGTCATAAAGGCAACGTCTTGCTTCTGATAGGCTGCTTGCATTAAATCAACGCGATGCTCAAACACTGGACTAAAACCAGCGAGTCGAACGACGTCGAGCTGAAGATTAACTTGAGCATTTAACTCAACATCCGCCCAAAGAGTCGCTCGTTCTAAGCGAGAATAAACATATTCGACGAGCTGTGGATAAAGGAATGCACTGTCGATGCTCGGCATCGATTCAGCCTGTTCAGAGGCTTCTGCCGAACTCGATTTCAGGATAGGTTCTATATGTTTGACAGAATAAGAGGTGAGCTCGCTTGAATCAGACACGAGCTGATCTGGCGCCGCTGAAACGGCGACTGAGTATGACAATGCTGAGACTAATAGACTCGGCAAAATTAACCAGTTTCGCATCTACCCACCTCCTTAGACAGAGTCTTAAGTATGGCAGAAATCACACTTTGGAAGGTGCTAATTTATTTTAAACCAGTTAGCGTCTCATTTATGTGATAGCACTCCAATGGTTATCCCATTGAATCCCCGAGACAAAGGCACTTTTGGTGAGATCCGCATTTATTTTTACGATCTTTCCAACGCCAGAGCTTACATAAAATTGGTCATTTTTAATCACCACACCAGAGGCATCAGGTAACACATTGATCTCTAGAAGTTCGAGCGATGATTTATCCCAAATACCGTAACAGTTGCCTCTTGGCGAGGTCGCTAAGATATGAGAATCCGTTGCGGCGATACTCGCTACATAATGGTTGAAGCGCGCCCATTGCTCTGGCTCACCACCGAGTTCTACCAAAGGTTCACCAGTTCTATGCATAGCGACCAATGGAACATAATCGTCTGGCTCGCCTCGATACTGCTGGCCACACAGCACGGTTTGTTCGCCATCATGAGCCAAGTGCCTAATGCTCTTGTGGTGATCCGCAAGCATCACTTGATCAAGCAACTCCCCACTGGCTGACAAATAGCTAAGACTTGGCGTCATTGTAGCCAAATTAACCGGTGTTCTCCCTTGAGTCTGAACCCCGCCAACACCAACCACTAGCCGGCCATCAGACATAATAATGATTTCATGCGGGCCGATCCCAAATCCAGAAAACTCGGCAACTTTTTTGTAGTTATTCTCGGCATCGTATACACCAATAATGCCTCGACTCGTTCTGCGTTCTCCCTGAGTAGCGTACAACCATCGTCCATCATTTGAATACACTCCGTGACCATAGAAGTGACGATTATTTTCCGCTGGAATGAGTACCTTTTCTTCACCATCTCGATAGTCAAAAACCATCGCATAGCTGCCGGGACGACGAGCAAACATCACAGCATGATGCTTTGATGGGGCAATCGCTACTCCATGTCCCCGAGCTGGCAAAGGAAAACGGTGTTGAAACTGCCCCTGCTGAGAGTAAACCACGGCCTCATATTGACCTTGGCGCCGAATCGCGCCACCAATCAACACCTGGTTTGAGCTTGAAGTGCCAAGCTCAATGCTGCCCTTCGCTGAGGTTCTATTTGCTGCGCAACCCGCAAGCAATGAGGGCGAAAGCGACCCCATTGCCAACGCTTTGGCCAAATTACGTTTAGTGATATCAATCGCCATCTGTTGCATTAAACCCTATCACGACGCCCAGCTTTATTGCCGCTTCTTCACCGATCAGGTATTTAAGCTGCTCCAACTTGTTGAACTGCGCCAAAGCGGTTCGGTAACCCGCTTTAGTTTGCAACATATCGAATAGACTCGATTCTTGTGGCCATGTTTCTAGCGTATCTTCGAACTGCTGAGCAATATCGTCAGCGAGTGCTTCTTGACCTTTATCTCTTAGAATAAAGTCAAGGCCACTTCCGTCGGCCAAATATAGCGCCTGCATTGCCACTAGGTTTTCTTTTAGGTTCGACAACGAAGTTTGGCACGCCAAGATTCTGAAAAATACGGACGTGGTGCCCCAATTTTTGCGAGCGGTCGTGATAGCTTCTTCATACTGTAATCAAGCTGATTAGTAATTAGTGCCAAATATTCCGCATGCCATGCCTTTGTATCTAACTCAGCCCATGGGTTTGTGCTCCAAGCCTGTAAAACGGTGTTTGAACGATCGACCAGTGAGTCCGTGATTGCTCGAAGCAAGCTGCAATCTTCCCTGCTCCCTTCACTCATGCTTGAGGCTCCGTCATATAACAACCATTCCACAGAGCCAAGTCCTTGAACAGTGACGCTCTGAGATTGAATCGACGTCATATCCCAACTCTTGGTTTTTATCGCCGTCACCATCTTACGGCCGGTAGTATTTTTTTTGTCAGGCCAAAACTGAATGTTCCAGTTTTGCTCCAAAGCATCTGAAGGGCCTCGCTCCTGCCCTTGAAGATGCATCCAGCTCTCCATCCCCTGCTGCCAAGCGATTTTCACCCCTTCTAGGCTGCTTTGAGAGTCGCAATAACGTACAGATTGATCGTGAAGTTTGAGCATGGAATCATTAAAGCGCAGAGCCGAATCAAACTGGATCTCATACACACCTTGGCTTTGATGATTGCTCGCTTGAGGACGCATTTTGTCTGTACTGGTTGATGATTGACACCCTGCTAGTAGGAGTAAAGCCGCAATGGCCACTGATTTTTGATAATACATCACTGCCCCCTATAGCGAATTTAAGAAAGCAAGCAGCGCTTCACGCTCTTTCTTGCTCATTGCTAGCACCTGGTTTCTTGAAGTTTGGGCTTCACCGCCGTGCCATAAAATGGCCTCGGTTAGGTTACGAGCGCGGCCATCATGAAGAAAATACGTGTGACCATTTACTTCTTCCGTATACCCAATACCCCATAGTGGTGGCGTTCTCCAATGCGAACCAGAAGCAGCGTATTCCGGGCGACCATCAGCCAGTCCCTCCCCCATATCGTGTAATAACATGTCTGTATAGGGATGAATTGTCTGATTCGACAATGCAGGTAAGCCTTCACGTTTCGCGGTTTGGATATTAGTGCGATGACAGTTGTCACAACCCACTTTTTTAAACAGTGCTTCGCCAGCTAGCACCTCTGGGTTATCAATGTTGCGACGTTGTGGAACGGCAAGGTGCTGTGTATAAAACTCCACAAAATTAAGAATGTTGTCGCTAACCTCAGGATCGCCCCCACTTAGGCTCTCGGTACACAAGTCTTGCTTATCGGTACAGTTTTCTTCAGTAAACAGTGCACTTGTTAAACCAACATCACCGTTGAATGCCGCCGCATTTTGCTGCATTAAGTTCGGCTGTCCCGCTTTCCAGCCAAATCGTCCTAAGCTCATCTCTTTGGTTCGTACATCAAGCACGTAATTAGGAATACCAGCAACAGACGTTGTGTCCTGTTGTTGCTGCTTAGAAAACTCTAGGATAGTGGATTCAGGAATGGATTCCAGCAACCCAAGGCCGATCATAGGTGGAGCGATGCGAGCTGACATCATGACATCTGGGTGCATATCTCCATAAGCAAGTTCAATGATCTTTAAGTTCGGTTTACGAAGCATAACCGTGGTGCCATCTTCAAATCGCATGGCGACGTCGTCATAAGTAATATGTATTTGGCCTTCAGGCGCCATATCTGGAAGAGCAAAGTCTTGAAGCTGACCACCATAGGTCGGTTCAGGAATCACTCCTGACATTTTTACTGCTTGTTTTTGGGCTTCCGTCTTCGCAGGAATACTCAGGCGGACTAACATCGACACCGCATGCTGATCGTTCGCCTCTGGCGGGTGTCCACGACCATCTTTTATGTGGCAGTTTTGGCATCCATTGGTGTTGAACAAAGGTCCTAGACCATCACGAGCATCCGTTGACGCGGGCGCTTGAACCCAAGGGTTTCGGAAGAAACTGTTTCCGACGCTAAAATCGAGACGTTTGCTCATCGGTAAATTAGCCGCTGGCATTGAAAAGGCATTGGCACCGTTTTTTTTGACCGTGGTTTTACCACCAGAAAGTCGGCTAGGTGTCGACTCAGCAAAAACGGACGTGGAGATTAGCGCAAAAAGCGTAACCAAGATGATGTTTGATCTAGACATACAGCACTCACAAATATAACAACAAAGGGGGCAATCGCCCCCATTTCACAGATTTTTATTATGATTAGAACTCGTGATCAGCTGTGTCTGGGCTAAGGCTATCAATGCCTACAATACCCGCAGCACGTTCGATTGAACCTGTTTGAGCAACAAGCGCAATAATCGTCTCATTCACAAGTTTGTTGCCTTGTGGGTTGTTTGAAGCGATCAGTTGATCAAAGTGCTGGTTGTCTTTTTCTGCAGAAGTCACCAGTTTACCCACTTGAGCGCGAGCCAAATCAAACTGCTTTTGGATCTCTTTCGCTGCTTTCTTGTCTTTTTGCTCAACAAGGTTAGCAATACTTGGACCATCAACTAGCGTACCGTCAGCGCGTACATAGGTACCGGTGTAGACGTTGTAGATACCCTGCTCGTTATAGTAGTGAGAATTATGAGTGTTATCAGAGAAACAATCATGCTCATCTTCAGTAGAGTTGGCTTCTAGTGCCACTTTCATACGCTCACCAGCCAGTTCACCCAGCGATAGCGAACCCATACCAAATAGCATTTTACGTAGACCGTTGTCCGCTTTGTCTGCAAGAAGCTCAGAACGGTAGTTACCTTTCTCAGACGCAGACCATTGCTTTTCCATCCATTGCAGATCTTGAATCAGAAGAGCAGAAGCTGCTTTTAGGTACTCAGCACGACGATCACAGTTGCCATTTGTACAGCCTTCACCAACAACGTAATCCGTGTAAGGACGCTCACCAGCACCTGCATTAGTGCCGTTCAGATCTTGACCCCACAAAAGAAACTCAATGGCGTGGTAGCCTGACGCCACGTTAGCCTCTGAGCCACCTACTTCGTTAAGATCTGCAATAGCTTGAGGCGTAATACTTGCAACATCCAATGTAGTAGCACCGATCTTAAGCGTTTTGTTAGCAACGATGTTCGCTTGTGCGCCTTCATTGCCAAGCTCGTACTGATAATCACTACTTACGTAGTCGATTAGTCCCTCATCAAGAGGCCAAGCATTAAGCTGACCTTCCCAATCATCTACAATCGCGTTTCCAAAACGGAACACTTCTGTTTGCTGGTATGGCACACGTGAAGCAAGCCAAGCTTGTTTCACATCAGCAAGACCTTTTTCTGTCGGTGAAGCCAAAAATGTGTTAATGGATGTGTCTAGTTCTTGCGCTGTAATACGCGCATCAGTAAACACGGCATGAGCAAGATCGGCGTAGTGTTCAACAACTTGATCTTTAGTGACTGCTGAAATAGCTGTGGTGGAGGTAATAAGAAACGAGGCGGCAATTGCGCCCTTCACTGCGGTTGTTACATTCATGAAAGCATCCTTGTTGAGCTTAATATTATTATTTAGTGCGAACTATTATCATTAACACTATCAACTGCGATAATACCTCGTTACAATTTATTTTCAACAATGAATACAAAAAAACCCCACATTTGTGAGGTTTTTATTTCTTAGATTTAACACTGTCTATAGCTCGAGATGATGCTTCCCGTGTGACACCTTGGCCTTGAGATAGCTTTCGTTGCCATCTTTCACGTGAGCACTGGTGTTGACTACATCTTCGATATTAATGCCATGCTCGCGCAGCTCGCGGATTTTCTTTGGATTGTTAGTGACTAAGCGAATTGAGTAGATGTCTAATGCTTTGAGCATTTGAGCTGCTTCGGTGAAATCACGTAAATCATCACCAAACCCAAGATGATTGTTCGCTTCGTATGTGTTCATGCCCTCGGACTGAAGTTTGTAAGCATCTAGCTTGTTGTACAAACCTATACCACGACCTTCTTGGCGCAGGTATAAGATGATGCCACCTTCACGACCCATTTTTTGGATAGTCTCTTCAAGCTGTTCACCACAATCACAACGAGACGAATGGAATACGTCCCCTGTCAAACACTCAGAGTGCATTCGTACCAAAGGTAGCGCTTGGTCTTTGTCTGCTGCTTTAAAGATAATAGCAACGTGTTCTTTGTCAGTCTCTAAGCCGCGAAAAGAGAGCATTTCCGCATCGATGTCGCTTTTTGCACCGACTTTTAATTGTATTCTGGCACGTACTTCCGCCATCGTATTTCCTACTAGATTTTCTGAGGCTATCAGTGAGCTTATCTCAGCCATAGTCTGTTTCTCCAATATGGGAACTATGGGGCTAATACCGCACTTTTCAACAATAAGATCACCAAGAAAAATGTTATACTATAACATTTACTGTTTTTGTAAAATGAAAAAAGCCCCGAGTGAAACACTCAGGGCTTAGAATTTGTTGGAGTTAATACGCTGATTATGCTTGCTTTTGTTTCCATACTGCCAGCTGTACCCAAACGTTTTCCAGCTCCGCTAACTCTTCTTTCGTCAGCAAAGACATGGTTTTCGAGGTACTCGATGCGCTAGCACCATTTGAAGATTGAAGGTGCGCGTAAAAGTCTTTTTTTAATTGGCTGATCACTGCTTCCACTGCTGTTCCACCTTACGTTTAAGACACTCCGATGCTTAGGCATCATACCATTCTGATCAGATCGTACAGCTTTTTTACTCATCTCTGGAACTGCAATCACATTTTGCCTACGTTTTTCATGGTTTTTTCTAAAACTTAACCTCACTCGGACGATAGCGCTATTTTTGTACTGAACTTTTTTGATGCCACTGTACAATATCGGCACACCAACCAATAAAGTAAAAAGCAATGTTGAAAATCATCAGTAACCAAGACTTCGACACGTTTTCTGAAAACGCGAAACAAGCACCACGCAAGCGCAGCCATCACAACCTACATGAACAATTGGACGCGGGCGTGCAACGCCTGTTCATTTCAACTGAGCCAGAAACTTACATGCGCCCTCACCGTCACAGTGAAGAGCACAAATGGGAGCTATTTTTGGTATTGAAAGGTCAACTTGACCTGCTTATTTTCGATGACGAAGCAACGTAACTCAGCGTCATAGCCTATCACCAGAAACCAACCGCGCTATCGAAATTCCACCAGGTACCTGGCACGGCTATGCATGCATGGAGTCTGGTACTGTCGGTCTAGAAATCAAAGAAGGTGCGTACATCCCGACACCTCAAGAAGACTTCGCACCATGGTCACCTGCTGAAGGTGAAGACGGCGCTGACGAATACCGTAACTGGATGCGCACGGCACTTCCTGCCTAAACTTCCCAATGGCTGAGTCGCTAAATAGCGCTCAGCCATTGTGAACCTACTATTAACCGTACATTCTTCTCACGTTCAAGTTTGTGCCCTTACACTGCATCCACTGTTTCGGCCACTAAGAACACTCCATGAAAATCATCATTCCAACAATAGCTCTAATCGCTCTCACCAGCTTAAACACGTATGCGTCCCAGGGTGAAACGCTTTATAAAACCTACTGTATTTCTTGTCACGGGGACAAAGCGCATGGCGACGGTCCTGCAGCATCAGCACTGACTGAATCACCTTCAAATATTTATGAAGGCCTAACCTCCTTTTTTGAATCAGATGCCGAGTTAATGGAAACCGTGTTGTATGGAAATGAAGAGATGCCTGCTTGGGGGAGCGTGCTCAACGAAAAACAAGTAAATCAGATTTTCGATTACATTAAGTCTATAAACTAAGAAGTCATCATCTTAACTTCCTTTTAGATCATGTTTTTCTGGTATCGTCAGCCATAATGTTGATAATACCCGCTCTCTAATGCTGACTAAGGATTCCTCGTGACTCATCAGGCTTTTAATACTCTGAACCTGCCAAAAGAACTTCTACAAACACTGGATAGTCTTGGCTTTCAATCTATGACGCCAATTCAAGCGGACTCGTTGCCAAAAATCCTTGATGGCAAAGATGTCATTGGGCAAGGTAAAACGGGTTCGGGGAAAACAGCAGCATTCTCTTTAGGTCTATTAACCAACCTAAACGTGAAACGCTTTCGCGTACAATCATTGGTTCTTTGCCCAACGCGTGAGCTTGCTGACCAGGTTGCAAAAGAAATCCGTACCCTAGCTCGTGGTATTCACAACATCAAAGTGCTGACGCTTTGTGGTGGTATGCCAATGGGGCCTCAAATTGGCTCTCTAGAGCACGGTGCGCATATTCTCGTCGGTACGCCAGGTCGTATCCTTGATCACCTTGAAAAAGGTCGCATCAACCTAGAAGAGCTTAATACTTTGGTGTTGGATGAAGCCGACCGCATGCTGGAAATGGGCTTTAAAGACGCGCTTGATGCCATCATTGGTGAAGCGCCACACGATCGTCAAACGCTACTATTTAGTGCGACGTTTCCTGAGCAGATTCAAACCATTGCATCAACGGTTATGAAGCAGCCAGAGATTGTGAAGGTCGAGAGCAAGCACGATCATTCAAGCATCAAGCAGTTCTTCTATCAGACTGATACCACAGAAGATCGTGACAACGCGTTAGAGAATCTATTACTGACACACCAACCAGAGTCTGCGGTTGTGTTCTGCAACACTAAAAAAGAAGTTCAGAATGTGGCTGATGAACTTCATCATCGCGGCTTTAGTGTCATCGATATTCACGGCGACCTAGAGCAACGTGACCGTGACCAAGCGCTGGTTCAGTTTGCCAACAAGAGTGTCTCTATACTAGTGGCTACCGATGTTGCTGCACGTGGCCTTGATGTCGACAACCTAGACGCAGTATTCAACTACGAGCTATCACGTGACCCTGAAGTGCATGTACACCGTATCGGTCGCACTGGCCGTGCGGGGAACAAAGGCTTAGCGTTTAGCTTCTACAGTGAGAAAGAGTTCTATCGTGTGGCGCGTATCGATGAGTACTTAGATATGCCTATTGAACCAAGCACGCTACCGCCAGCGTCTTCAAACCGCCCTTATCAGTCAAAGATGACCACGATTCAGATCCAAGGCGGTAAGAAGCAAAAACTGCGCCCTGGCGATATTCTAGGCGCGTTGACGGGTGACAAGACTCTATCAGGCAACCAGATTGGTAAGATCAACATGTTCCAATGAGCGCATATGTGGCAGTGGAAACGTCGATTGCGAAAAAGGCGCTGGGTAAAATTACCAACGGTAAGATGAAGGGGCGTAATTTCCGCGCTCGTATCATTAAAGCGTAGTGTTGATAGAGACCCGGCTTTACAGAGATAGAGCGATGGATGAAAATGGACAGCCTTGTTTGCAACGTCCGCATCCATCGCACTTGCTGTCACTGACAACGGGTAAACTCAAGTCTCCCAGTTCTATGGCCTCTTGAGGACATGCCTCCTGACACAAATAACAATCGCCAAACAGTGCGTTTTGACAGCTTCCTAAAAAGCTTGGTCGCAAGCCGTTATCCATTACACTTCCATGCAATGCGCCTGTAGGGCAGCTTTTACCGCACTCCCCACACTGACTGCAATACCCATAGTCCAGCGTTAGCTGCGCTAACCCACCTTCAATAGAAATGACCTGTTCAGGGCACGCCTTTTGACATTCACCACAACCATCGCAGATTTGCTGAAACAGTACCTCGTCAATCGCCTTTGGTGGTCTTGGCAGCACTCTAACTACCTTTTCAGCATTCAACTTTGACGCAAGGGAGTCATCAGTCTCAGTCGGATTACGAGTCGCACCATTGTCAGAGCACGAAACAAACCACGGCGGCTTATCGTCTTGTGCTCCATATAGGCTTTTACATATTGCTCATCACGACTCATAATTTTCTCACCATAGATGGGTGTATTTTTTAACGATATAGCTTCACAGCATTAGGCGTAATGTCGAGCACATCCTGTACGACTTCACACCAAAGAGAAACCAAGCCTGCCAGCTGTTTGTAGCTTTGAGTTTTGGCATGCTGTTGTACCAATTCAAAGTAGCGGTAACACCAAGTTAGCAAGTGCTCAGTCAATAACGTTTTAACCGTGCCAACATCTTGCTGTTGCTCGATAAGTTGGCTAACCGCAAACAACATCAAACCAATCTGATCTTCTGGCTCACGCATGCCAGTATCAAGCTCAATGCCGTGCTCACGCAAAAATTGGCGATACGCAACAGTACTGTCACCAAAATCACTTCTTCTTTGTCGGTATACACGGAGCCCCAAGCGGCGCCAACATCACCTCTCCGCCTTCAAACAGCAAGAAGAAGTCTTGGTTCAGCGCTTCTGGCAATTCGGTTAGCGCTGTTTTACACCAGGTTTGAATATCGCTGTTCTCCAGCGCTTCATCTTCCGAAAGAGCTTTAATCAAAGTTTGGTTGTTGCTGTCGGTAAGCGGGAAATACAAAAGTGAGCCAAACACCTTGGCCATGGTCTGAAGGCTTTGAAGATCAATAACGTCTGATTGTGACATGAACTGAGATTACCAAGTTATTCTAAACAATAAAGTTGAGTGTAATAGAGGGTAGACACAAACGCCTACCCTCCTCACTCATTACATGCCCGCGGTCATGTGAAGACCGAAGAACACGCTACGACCAATAAGCTCTGCAACCATAACCATTGCAAAACCCACCACCGCGATTGGCATAGAGCGCGATTCAGAGCGCATAGCCCAAACCCAAGCGGCAATACCAGCAAACACCAGTACAAAACGTAGGTTTTGGATTTCCGCCATATTTGGTACAAGCTCAGCTGCCGATACAATTGCCGAATGGATGCTAGGTAGTGAACCCACCATAGAGATCGTCGTCATCACAAGCGCTAAGCCGGCAACAGATGCAACAATCGCAGTGATCTTACCAAGTTTAGGGCATTCAAGTTTTGCACCACGCATCAGAATAAGTGACAGCATCACGCCGCACACCACTGCCGTGAGTGCAAAAGATTGACCGGTAAACGGTGTATCCCAGGTAGGTACGGTATCAATGATATACACGTTGGTCATTGCGTACATAAACACCACACCAATCACCATTGCCGCAACCAATAAGACTTTGCGAATCGCTTCGCTGCCCTTATCGATAACAGACAACAACCAATAGATGCCACCCAAACCAAAGAACATTGAACCGAACAAAATCTCGCGCGATAGCCAAGAGGTACCCACTTGATTCAAAGCGTTAATAGCACGCATTGGGCTTCCCAAGTGCATAGTCGAGGCCATAAAGCCCAATCCCATGAACACCCAGATAAAGAACATGTTACGAGTAATGCCCGTTTTTACGTGAGCATCCGCTTTGCCGAACAGTGTGATTAGACCCATCACAATAAACGCACCCACCGCGGTTTGTGCAAATACAGTGAAGAAAATCAAAGGCCATTCATGCCATCCCATCTTAGACCTCCTTAGGGTTTGCTAGGTGACCAGTCGTGTCATTAGTTGGACGCGCATGACGATTAGGCTTGATCACAATATTAGGTTTCGTCAGTGACGAAGACGGAAGCGGTGCTACATCGGCATTAGTGCCGTATTTAGCACGAAGCTCAGCAATCGGACCAAACTCCAACGCTCGCAGCGGGCATGAGCCAACACAGATAGGTTCGAAACCCTCTGCAACACGCTCAAAACAGCCGTCACATTTGGTCATATGGCCTTTTTCTTTGCTGTACTGAGGCGCACCGTAAGGGCACGCGTTAGCACAGTGTTTACAGCCGATACATACCTTCTCATCAACAACCACAAAACCATCTTCACGCTTGTGCATGGCACCAGATGGACACACCTTAGCACACGCTGGCTCATCGCAATGGTTACAGGCAATAGAGGTGTAGTAAGCAAACACGTCCTGACGATAGGTGCCGTTCTCTTCTACCCAGTTACCACCAGCGTATTCATACACACGGCGAAAACTGCGGTCGACACCCAAATCTTTAAAGTCTTTGCAAGACAACTGGCAGGTTTTACAGCCAGTGCACTTACTCGAGTCGATATAAAAACCGTATTGTTTCATGAGTTAGTCCTTACGCCTTCTTAACCAGTTGAACTTCGACAAGGTTGGTGTGTTGCGGGTTGCCCTTCGCCAATGGACTTGGCTTTTGAGACGTCAACACGTTGATTGAACCATTGTGGTCCACCTTATTGCCATCTGGTGCGTACCAAGCGCCTTCACCCAATGCCACAACGCCTGGCATCATTCGCGGGGTCACTTTCGCGTTGATTCGAACTTCACCACGGTCGTTATAGATCTTGATGCGATCGCCGTTCTTGATTCCGCGACGTTCAGCATCCATAGGGTTGATCCACATCTCTTGGCGCGCAGCTTGTTTGATTACATCAACGTTGCCGTACGTCGAGTGACAGCGAGCTTTAAAGTGGAAGCCGGTCAATTGAAGCGGGTACTTGTTGCGCAGAGGTGAATCCCAGCCTTCAGACGTACTTACATAGATCGGTAGCGGGTGAATCACATCACCTTCAGGCAGTTCCCATTCAGCGGCTAGTCTTGCTAGCTCTTCAGAATAGATCTCAACCTTGCCAGACGGTGTCTTCAGCGGGTTGTTCTCTGGATCTTCACGGAATGCTTGGTAAGCCACATAGTGCCCATTCGGGTCACTGCGCTTAACGATGCCCTGCTTACGAACCGTTTCAAAATCTGGAAGTGTTGGGTCTAGCTTCAAGGTTTCCGCGTACAGATGACGCAGCCAACCTTCTTGATCGCGACCTTCGGTAAACTCTTTACCTACCCCCATGCGCTCAGCCAGATCAGAACAGATTTGGTAAATGCTACGCGCTTCAAACTGAGGCTCAATCGCTTTGTCTGCAAAGATGAAGTAAGGCATATTCGCCGCTTTGCCGTCCATACAGAAGTCCGCCTGCTCTGACGTGGTCAGGTCTGGTAGGATGATGTCCGCATATTTCGCCGAAGAAGTCATATGGTTATCAATCACCACAATCATCTCGCACGCTTTATCATCTTGCAGGATGTCGTGAGTACGGTTGATATCAGAGTGCTGGTTGATGATGCAGTTGCCTGCGTAGTTCCAGATGAACTTAATTGGTACATCAAGCTTATCTTTACCGCGCACACCGTCACGAGTTGCCGTCATTTCTGGGCCACGCACAATCGCATCTGTCCAAAGGAACATAGAGATAGACGTTTGAATTGGGTTTTCAAGGGTTGGGAAACGAACAAACGGAATGTTGTAATCCGATTCACGAGCACCAGAGCCGCCACCATGAATACCCAAGTTACCCGTTAGTAGTGCTAGCATAGCGATTGCACGTGAGGCAATCTCACCGTTTTGAGTGCGTTGTAGACCCCAACCTTGATAGATAGCACATGGTTTCGTTGAACCAATTTCACGAGCAGTTTGGATAATGATATCAACTGGAATACCAGTAATTGGCGCCGCCCATTCAGGTGTTTTCTCGATGCCATCTTCACCAAGACCAAGAATATATGACTTATAATCGCTATTAGCTGGTGCAGATGCTGGCAATGTCTTCTCGTCATAGCCGACACAGTATTTGTCTAGGAATTCTTGGTCAACCAAGTCTTCTTTGATCATCACGTGCGCCATCGCAGCGATAAAGGCCGCATCCGTACCTGGTTTAATAGGGATCCACTGATCTTCGTGACCGGCAGCTGTATCGTTATAACGCGGATCGATCATGATCATGCGCGCGTTCGATTTCGCTTTGCTCTCAATTAAGTGGTGGATCAAACCGCCACCAGACATGCGCGTTTCAGCAGGGTTATTACCGAACTGAACAATCAGCTTACTGTTTTCAGTATCTGAGAAAGAGTTACCGTTAGCCCAACCACCGTAGGTGTAGCTCAGACCTTTAGCAATCTGTGCTGTCGAGTAATCACCATAGTGGTTCAAGTAACCACCCGTTAGGTTCATCAAACGTGCAATCAGAGACTTACCTGGAGGCCAAGACTTAGTGACCGTACCACCAAGCGTACCTGTACCATAGTTCAGATAAATCGCTTCGTTGCCGTATTCTTTTTTGATGTGATCTAGGCTATTAACGATCTCTGTGTAAGCTTCATCCCAAGAGATGCGCTTAAACTTACCTTCACCACGCTTACCAATACGCTTCATTGGGTATTTCAGGCGATCTGGATTGTAAACACGGCGACGCATCGAGCGGCCACGCAAACACGCGCGCACTTGCACATCTTTATTCGCATAATCATCGGTACCGGTGTTATCGGCGTCGACCCATTTGATCTCGCCATCAACTACGTGCATGCGCAGTGGGCATCGACTACCACAGTTAACAGTACAAGCACTCCAAACAACCTTTTCATCACTTGGTGCTGATTGGGTTTCTGCATGTGCAGATTTGAAGGGGAGAGAGATGGCGCTTGTCGCAGCCGCGAGACCACCGATGGCCGACGAGGACTTGATGAATCCTCGACGCGTCAACGACGGCGTCAATAATTGCTTCAATTTATTATTCATATGGACATGCTCAGTTATAGTTATGCATCATCACAGGCATGTTACAAATGAAAAGGCCGGAAACAGTTGATGAAAATCAACTCTACTACTTAATAGGTAATTTCTTACACAAACTTGTCATTTGGTGGAATATTTTTAGAACAGATGTTTATAAAAACAAATAAATCATCACATCCTAACTTGGCCATATATTATATTAATAATCATTCCAAATATGTAATACGAACAAATCGTATTACAGACGATTCATCTTCCTTGAACAGAGCTAAATTTCGGCAATAAACAACTGTGTTAGCAAAGGGTGAGCAGAAGCTCCTGTGAGCAGCACTATATCGACATTCGGCAGCGGTGGCATGTTATCTAGGATGATCACATCATTATTGACGCTCAATTGCCCCATCGCCCCCACACCAAGCCCCGCAGAAACCAGTGACCTTTGTGCAGATGCTGTATTGCAACACGCGATAAGTTGATGGCTAATGCTACGTTTCGCCAGACTATCAACGGCAGCTGCATGGTATTTACAGTCGGTTTGAAATAGCACCAAAGGCAGAGGCCTTTTAGAAATATCAAAACTCTCTGCAGCAATCCACACTCCGCGATCGGACTCAAGCCAATAACCCTCTTCACTGTCTGGTGCTCTTGTCACTATCGCAGCGTCGATTTTCCCTTCATCGAGCCACTCTCTTAGAACGACACTAGGTTGAGAGTAAACTTGGACTGAACAAGTCGGCTCCGTTTGAGTGATCGCACTGATCACTTTGGGAAGAATAGTTTCATTGTAATCCTCGGGGCAACCAAGCCTGAGTGAGGTTTTATTTTGATACTTTTGAACTTGATGCAACGCTTTATCGTGCAGCGCCAAGATTTGCTCTGCATGTGCTTTTAGCGCAAGTCCTGCTTCTGTGAGCATCATATTACGCCCATGACGCTCAAACAGAGGCGTCCCCGCTTCGCTTTCTAGCTTCTTCATCTGGCACTGAATGCCGACTGCGTTCGATTGATCTGTTTCGCTGCCCGAGTAAAACTGCCCGTTTCCGAGAACGCCAAATAGCTGCGTAGCGCTTCAATATCCATATCTCTCTCCACCCATCGATTCCATTGATGGCACTCATTAAAACTATGCGTTAGTCACCCATCAAACCATTGATTATGATGAAAATCAAACCAGAAAGGAGGCGACATGAAACTGTATATTGCAAACCAAAACTACTCGAGTTGGTCACTACGAGCTTGGCTTATCTTCGCGCAAAACAATGTAAACGTAGAAGTGGAAAAGCTTACTCTATTCACTCCCGAGTTTTATCAAACACTTGCCGAAGTCACGCCAACGGCCAAAGTGCCTACCCTTGTCGACTCCGACATTACTACTTGGGATTCACTCGCTATCATGGAGTATGTTAACGAGCGATATCTTGATGGTCGTTGCTGGCCAGCATCTGTCACAGAACGCGCCAAAGCACGAGCTGTAGTCAGTGAAATGCACTCAGGTTTTATGGCGCTTCGTAATGAGCTACCAATGAACTGTCGCGCGCGTCGCAAAGTTGAGTTAAGCGAGGCTGCTCGTGCGGATATCAAACGAATCGATGAAATGTGGTCAGAGCAAATGAGTCAGTACCCCGAGCAATGGCTATTTGGCGACTGGTCCATTGCTGACGCTATGTATGCCCCTGTCGCACTCAGATTTAGAAACTATGGTATTGAACTATCTGAGCCAGCAAAACACTATCAAGAGCAAGTCCTCTCGAGCGCAGCGATTTTACGATGGCTTGCAGAGGCAAGCTCAGAGACGGATATTGTGATGGAGGATGAAGCTGGCGAAGAAGTCTGCGCCTAGCTCTTAACATCAACTACAATAAAGCCATGGTAAAACAGGTAATTTCTACTTAAAGGAACCTCTCCATGGCTGGCGCAAGTTTACTGACTCTTATTGATGATATTGCCGTACTGATGGACGACGTGGCAGTCATGTCCAAAGTC
This sequence comes from Vibrio maritimus, assembly GCA_000755425.1. Taxonomy (GTDB): domain Bacteria; phylum Pseudomonadota; class Gammaproteobacteria; order Enterobacterales; family Vibrionaceae; genus Vibrio; species Vibrio maritimus_A. The sequence goes on along the minus strand of BBMT01000004.1, from coordinate 22,217 downwards.
GCGGTAAAGAAGACCGCTGGCGTGCTCGGTGACGACCTAGCGGTCAACGCAGAGCAAGTCAGCGGCGTCTCTACTGAACGTGAACTACCGGTCGTTTGGGCAGTAGCAAAGGGCTCACTGCTCAACAAAGTCATTTTAGTCCCCGCCGCACTTTTGATTAGCTTGGTTGCCCCTTGGCTTATAACACCGCTTCTCACTCTTGGCGGCGCCTTTCTCTGCTACGAAGGCTTTGAGAAAGTACATCATTGGTGGAGCCATCGCGGCGAAGCCTCAACATCAAGCAGCAGTCATCCAACCCTAACCATGAGTGAAGAAGAACTCGCTGACTACGAAAAACAAAAGGTGAAAGGCGCCGTTCGCACCGACTTTATTCTCTCTGCTGAAATAGTGGTCATTGCACTGGGTACCATGATGGCACAGTCTCTTACCATGCAAGCGATAGGCTTAAGTGTCGTAGCGGTATTAGTCACCGCTGGTGTTTATGGTTTGGTTGCGATCATCGTCAAACTTGATGACGCGGGACTTTGGCTTATCAATAACAACCCCAACAAGAGTTCAATAAAACAAAAGCTTGGCATGGGACTACTGCAGTTTGCACCGTGGTTAATGAAAGCGCTGGGTATTGTCGGCACCATCGCCATGTTCCTCGTTGGCGGTGGTATTATAGCGCACGCCCTACCCTGGCTTGAGCATTTGAGTGCAGCGCAAGCCGACACCTTTAATCACATCCCTAGCCTAGATCTATTCTGGGAAAGTATTGGCGCAAGCATGATTCATCTCGCAAGTGGTGCTGTCCTTGGCGCGGTATGTTTTGCGCTACACCAGGGTTTTGTGGCGCTCAAAAATAAATAAACGGCATACTCTTTATCGGAATGTGCCGTCACTAAGTGGCTAATCTATCACTGTACTAAACCGATAGAATGCGCTGGTTAGCGTTTTAGCTCAGACAACTGATCAGAGAACCAAATCTTGCGCTGGAAACGCGGGTTCTTAGAAGACATATCGATCTTATATGGATTTTCTTCTTCAGAGCGCTGAGGGATGTCTAAGATCTTGCTTAGCTCCTGAGCCAAGTACTTCTCAATCTTCAGCACGACCATCTTCTTACGCAGACGGCCTTGTTCGTCACGGTTCAGAATAGTCGGCATAGTATTCAGCGTCAGAATCTCGCCCAATGCAGGGTGCGACATACGCTCACGACCTTCGGTACTGGCGTAGAAATGAGAGACGGTAAATACCATGTTCTCAGGTTTAAGCTGCTGCAGGAACTGGCACGACTTCACCACAGTTGACCCAGTACGAACCATATCGTCAAATAGTACGATGCTGGAATTTTCTAGACCTTCGAAGGTGTCTTCACTCTCTTTGTGCAGAGTGATTTCAACTTTGCGTTCCGCCGTGCGCTCTTTATCCAACATGATGAATTTGGCTTTGCTCAAACCAATTCGGTTGTACATCTCTTTCACGAAATCACGCGCCCCTTTGTCTGGCGCACAAAGTACCAAACCTTCGCCGTCTGGGCCGTAGTTCAAAATATTAGAGTTAAGCAGATAGTGGGCGTAAATTTGATAAGGAATGAGGTTGTAGAAGCGGCCACCAAACACATCACTGAACATCTTTTGTACTGAATCTGAGTGGTTATGTACCGTCACCACATCATCAACACCTGATAACGTCAACAGCTGTGCATAGAGCTGAGCAGTAAATGGCTGTCCATCAAACTTCTTAATATCCGACACAGAGCGCTCACCCCCCGTATCACCAAGCTCAGGACGCGCACCACGATCTTGCGCAGAGAAGAAAAGGTCAGGCTCCACAAGCACAACGCGACTCGCACCGTTCTCTTTAGCAGCACGTGCAATAATAAAGTTGTGCATCGCTAGCTCTTGGCGACTGGTCACAAGGTTCCCAGTGCTGACGATGACGACCGTCTTACCCTCTAGGCTATTACCAATGTTGTCCATGTCATCTTCATCAGAGATAAAGCGCGGGCAAAATTCGGTATTCATGAAGTGCTTCATACTGATGACATCAGAGATGTCTTCATGCTGCCCCATCGCGTACGCGACATCAATGGCAAACGGGTTATCGGAAGAGTTACTGACAATCACTATATCGCTAGATAGTGGGTTTTGGCTGCTCATGGCATTCCTTATTGATTCGGAAAGTGAGTGGGTTGTGATGGGGGTATTCTAGCGGGAAAGGGAGCAAAACGGCAGGGGGAAAGGGTAATTAATGGTAAGTGTGGCGTTGTCATCCAAAGCTATACCTTTGCAACTATCGCGAAAGACTTCGTCATTCCGCACTTGATGCAAAATCTACTCAACGCGTATGTCAGATATTTAAGGAGTGCTTGTTAGCTCAGTTTTGGACTATACCGAGTTGAGAGCTTCGACCAAAATCTATCTAATGTATAACCTCTAGTATCCCAAAACGTCAGTCGACACCTAAATGGAAGTAACTATCAGAGCAATAGGCACTACATTAATTAACTTCATTGATTCGGATTCTTCCTATATACGTGTAATTGGTTTCTGGCACGTTATATACAACCCAGTAGAAGTTTTCTCTGTCAGATGAGTCAAACACTCTCAGAGTAAGTGACTTATTCCCCCTATTTATATGAAAAATACGTTCATTCGTTTTGGAAGAAAAAGTCTTATTTGTAAACTTTGTTGATATACGCCGCAAAGAATTGATTATAGATTTTGTCTCTTGGTGTATTCCATCTGTGGATACTGAGTACTCATCATAAGGTTTGGATACAAATTCTTTTATTTCTGATTCTACTCTAAGCAAAAAAAACCGTCATAAGCAAAAAAAGAACACCAGATTACAGCGGTAGGCAAAAACACAAAGAATGCTGCTCGTAGAGGTTTAGTGGCTTTCTGTTTAATAAGAAATATTTAACCTATGAGTAAAGGGGAAGAAAAAAAGAGAACTTTACCAACAAGGTATTGTATATCTATATAATCTTTTAAGCTCATAAAAGAAAGACTCATCCCATAACTTGTGTAGTGCATCTGAAACTAAACTTAGTTCTACAACAGCTAAACTAAGCAGCTTATTAATCAAAACTCTGATTTTCTGCGTTAAATACCCAAGGGCACTATGCTCTCTTGCCTGACTTTAATCAATAGCTACAATCTGTTCCAGCAGACTTTGCGCCAGATATAACAACTTGGAAATGTCCAGCATTGAGATATGCTTTAACGGGCTTGCATAATAATTCAAACGAAAAGTATTGCGATTTCAGTGGCACAGTCCGCCACTGAGCAAATGCGTTGAAAAAGAAAGGGGCACTTTTGTGTTACGAAGTGCCGACTATGAAGGTTCTGGGCAGAAGTAAGATAAAGCAGCGCCCCTAACATTTAGTGTGGATAAGTCGGGCTACCAACTGGAACTGTTCCAGCTTCGATTAAAGTCGGTCATGAAGCGATGAAACACCTTGGATATTTGTTCGTTGGAGTATCTATTTCAATATGACAGCGTGAGTTAGGGAGAGCTAGCTAACAAGGTTGCTTTATGCCTGTTGCATTTTGCGCAAGCAAGTGCATAGTTGTACTGATAAATAACTAAACATACATGGAGGTCATCAATGAATAAAAAAGGGTTCTTTTTGTCTCTTTTAACCACTGCCATCTTAATTGGCTGTGGTGGAAATGACAGTGGTTCAACAGATTCAATAGGTTCAACAAATCCAACGGATTCAACAGATTCAACAGATTCAACAGATTCAACAGATTCAACAGATTCAACAGATTCAACAGATTCAACAGATTCAAGCAACAATAGTGCATCGTCCTATACCTTTATCGATGAAGCTGTAAAAGGTCTTTACTACAAAACTGCCACGCAAACTGGTTGCACTGATGAAAACGGAACCTATGTTGCCGTACCGACAGAATCAGTTGAGTTCTATATTGGTATGTGTGATGACAGCAACAATCCGACTTTAATAGACAACTCTGTATTGATTGGTCTAGTCGAAAAGCCATATTCCAAAACAACTCCTTTTCACCTTCAAATTTCTGAGTCAAATGCAACAGGCGTTGATCCGATCACCGTTTCCACAATTTTAAAAAGCCTCAACTTTAGTGCAGATATTGAGAAGCTCGACTTGTCAGGCCTGCTGTTGAATGAAAACGGTGTAGACGTAAGAAATACTCTACAAACATTAATTGAATCTCCATCAACTGACGCGACTGCCGTTTTAGATGCCTCACTTTTTAGTGACATTGAGTTGGCTAATCGAGATGTCACATCAACCTTTAAGCATTCTGCCTTCCTTAACGAAGCTACTGTGCAATCTGAATTAATAAGTACTTTTGGCGAAAATAATGCCGCTACAATCTTTAGTCCAATCGCTATTGCAGGTAAACGAGTAGCAATGAGTGATGGTACTGTACTGCAGTTCGCCGAGACGTATACTGGCGACGGAAGTTACTTTTCTCACGCGGGCTCTGTTTCAGTGTCTACTCTTAACTACGGCGTAGAGTGGGGGATTTATGGACCATCATCCGGGGAAAACCTTGGCAAGCTTCGGATAAACGATGGTGCCAAATTTGATAAAACCATTGAGCCAGTAAGCCTTGGTAGTTCATTTTGGATTGTGAGTGTTAACGGTGGTAGCCAGGAAGTATGGGCTGTTACGAAGTAGCATAAATACCTTTAGCGGTCACTTTGTGTGACCGTTTTTATCCCATTGGGAAACGATCGTACAAAAGCCGAGCAATACTAGTTGCTCGGCTTTCATGGTCTTAATCATGGTTACAGTCGGTAGGTAAGAATACCTGTGAATATATGAAGAATTGACCTATCAATAAAGGAATTGGTGAACAACGTGCGCTCACTTCCACCCCTGCAACCAACTCCCCCTATCCTTCAGCTCACGCCAATCCATCTCTATCGCTCGCTTCGACATGATCGCCTCCAATTGACAACCAATAATCACGCCCTCTTCATCGCAATCTACTTCAACCACAATAAAGTGCTTCTCTTTCTGTTTTGGTGTCACTGCCGTCCACTTGCTGTTCAGTAACTTGTTGGGATTAAACTTATTTATTGTCGAAGCCATGTTTCTCAATACCAATTGTGAATCTCTTCTCTTTCAACGTAACCACTGACAATTCGATCATTTCTTTGAAAACCATTTATCCCCACTACTAACCGTTTATCTCCAAAAATCACCATTTATCGCATCATGCAGCGGCGCCCTGCCCGGCTCAGTAAATTGAACACACATCAATCGAAAAGTATCGCAAGGAGTCGATATGATTACGTTTCACCAACTACACAAGCGCTACATCATGGGTGCAAACCACGTAGAAGCGCTTAAGCACATTTCTGGCACGATTCAGACTGGCGAAATTGTCGCTTTGTGTGGCCCGTCTGGTTCAGGGAAAAGTACGTTGCTCAATATCTTAGGGCTGCTCGACACCAATTATGACGGCGAGATTCACTTCGCAGGTAACACCATGAGCAAAGACGGCAAAGCACTAACCCGTTTTCGCCGTGAGAATATTGGCTTCGTGTTCCAGCGCTTTAACCTAATCCCGGTAATGACAGCTCTGGAAAATGTTGCTTACCCACTTATGCTCAACAAAATTTCTTATCAAGAACGCATGCAAATTGCCGAGCAATGGCTAGAGCGTGTGGGACTTGGTGAAGTCAAGCACCATCGCCCCGACCACCTTTCCGGGGGTCAGCAGCAACGTGTTGCGATAGCTAGAGCTTTGATTCACTGCCCACAATTGGTCATTGCCGATGAGCCAACGGCCAGCCTAGACAGTCGTTCTGCAGGGCAAATCGTCGAGTTAATGAAACAGCTCAGTCATGAACAAGGCACGACTTTCATCGTTGCCACGCACGACAGTCGTATGTCCAGCCGCTGTGACCGCACCATTGAACTGGTCGACGGTACGCTCTCTTCCAAGCTAAACCACCAGCCTATCGAGCTAAGTAAGGAGATCGCATGATTTCATCGCAACTACAAGGCTTTAAAGCCGCGAGCCTATACCTGGTTAGAAACAAGCGCCGTACACTGTTGTCATTGATCATCGTTGCAATTGCCATCTTTGCACTCACTGCGACTGCGGGTTTTGGTCTCTTTACCTATCAATCGCTCGAGCGCTCCACTGCAAATGACGTGGGCCACATTACCTTAAGTCAGCCTGGCTACTTTGAGCGAGAAGAAGAGATGCCGCTGCAAAATGGTATTGCTCAGTACCAAACGCTTAACAGACTGCTTAGCCAAACGCTCGAGACCAAGGGAATTCAACCAAGGATCTATTTCTCTGGTTTGATTTCCAATGGCCGCAAATCCTCTATTTTTGTCGGCAACGGTGTGGAGCCTAGTGAGTTTGTTCTGCGTAAAGATTTCATTGGTTTGCAAACTGGCAGCGCGCTTACCGAGTCCAGCGAGGACGGCATCATGATCGCTAATGAACTGGCCAATAACCTGTCTGTTCGCGTTGGGGATTGGGTAACACTGCTTGCCACGACAACGGATGGGGTGCTCAATGCGATGGATTTCCAAGTCGTGGGCACCTACAGCACTGGTGTTCCTGAACTTGATAAACGCCAGATTCATGTTCGCTTATCAAGTGCGCAATCTCTGCTGGCCAGTGACAAAGTGAGCGCTGTATCTATCTACCTAGACGACACCAAACTGACAGACTCAGCCTCAGTAACAGTGACAAAAACACTCAACACCGACCCTGCCTTTACCAGCTTACAACTCACCCCATGGTACGAACGCGCGTTTTTCTATAACAAGGTTCGCGGCCTATACAACGGCATCTTTGGTGTCCTAGGAATCGTGCTTGGCTTGGTGGTATTTGTGGCGCTATTTAACACTATGTCGATGACCGTGTCTGAACGTACCCGTGAAATTGGCGCTTTGTCGGCGATGGGGAGTTACCCAAGAGAAATCATCGCCATGTTTGTCCGTGAGTCGATACTCATCGGCATAGTTGGCAGTGTTGCTGGCGCCTTGTTTGCCTGGTTCATCACACTGTTTCTTCAAGTTGCCAACATTCAAATGCCACCACCACCGGGACGAAGTGAAGGCTACCCATTAGAACTTGTATTTTCATTGAACGTTGCTACCTACGCGGGCATCGCCGTCATCATCATCTGCGTGTTTGCCGCGTTTATTTCCGCACGCAAAGGCACTAAACGACCTATTACGGAGGCACTTGCTTATGTTTAATTGGATTCGAAAACAGCCGCTATTGATAGCATCACTAGTGACAATCTGCGCCAGTTGGCAAGTACAAGCCACCGCTCTATCACAAGATATCAGCGCTGCGGAGATACTGTCGATCGCCGATGACTATCGCCTAGAGGACGCCGCTTCTAAAGTGGTCACCCAAGTCGCGCTATATCAAGATGGCGAGCTCGATAAGACCCGCCAATATGAAGTCTACTTGAGACCTAACCGCGAATCTTTGGTGCTATTTAAATCCAAAGTCGAGCAAGGTCAGAAAATGCTGATGCTTGGTGATAACTATTGGCTCGTCATGCCGAAAAGTCGCAGACCAATCCGCATTACCCCGATGCAAAAACTGTTAGGTGATGCATCCGTGGGCGATGTCTCCACGCTTACTTGGAGCCAAGATTACACGGGTGAAATCATCTCTGATCAAAGTGACATCACCGACGCTGATTCAGAGCCTACGCTGCAGCTATCTTTACAAGCAAAAACAGCGGGCGCGAGCTATCAATCCATTGACCTTTGGGTCGAGAGAAAGAGCGGATTTCCAGTGCGTGCAGACCTCTACCTCACCTCTGGAAAGCTGGCCAAAAAGGCACTGTTTGAATCTGGAGAGCGTGAAGGTCAAAGACGTGTTGTCACTATGGTCTTACTCGATCAAATCCAAACCGACAAAAAAACGGTCATCGACTACCAAGAGGTCACACCGCACCAACTCGCTGACAAGTACTACAACCCCGCGTACTTGTCTAAAAACAAGCGAGTCGAGCTATGAACACCCAGCCCTGTTTAGAACATGACTTAGAGAATGGCTTAGAGCATTCCTTAAAACATAGCTCAGCTGCGCCCAAGCCTATTGCTTGGGTGCCTGCGGTGCTGGTTCTGCTCCTAAACGCCAACTTAGCCAACGCCGCTGACTCTTATTGGGATGCTCTCGATATTGAAACCGACTATCAAGTGAACCTACAGTCCATCGGTGGCGGCGACAGTGTGTTTTTGCCAGAGCAAAACGAGCGAAGCACGAGCAAGTGAATGCTCTGCTCGATATCAATGCTCAATTTCATTCTGTTAGCGCCAATGTGGCTCTAATTGGCACATCAATATATGACAATACAAATGACGACCATGACCAACGCCAGTTCGATGCCGTCATCTCGACGCTGACTTACGAGACCAGTGTCACCCTCGGTGAGTCAGAATGGGATGTTTTAATGGGTAAGGCACGCATCGATTGGGGCGTTGGCTACGGCTACCGAGTGCTGGATATTTTCACCCCCTATCGCCGCAACCCAGTGGGCATACAAATTGAAGAAGGTGCAGGCACACTGGCACTGTCTCACTATGGACTGGAATCGGAATGGACGCTCATCGCTACTGACTCAAGCTGGAGCCAACTCGACACATCAGAGTATGGCCGCGCTACCGAGCAGCAAGGACTGGGTGGCAAATACTATCGCTTGCTGGGTGATCTTGATCTGCAAATGATTGGCTATTACGACAATGTTCGTCAAGGACTCCTAGGTGGTAGCCTAGTCAATGTATTCAACCAAGCATGGTCGGCACACGCTTCGGTTTCTTATTCGCGCCGGTATCAAGGCTATGACATCACGCCTAGCCAACCAGCAAGGCTCACCGAGAAAAACAATGCCAACCAAGTCTTAGTAGGAAGCACTTGGTCGCACGAATCCGGCCTGAGTGTGATAGGTGAGTATTGGTATGACTCGCGAGCTTGGAGTCAATCTGAATGGGATAGCGCTTTTCAATATGCCAACTCTAATGACCCTAAACTCAACCCCATTTCTCAATCATTTGCACTCGGCTACAGCCAGCAAAACATCGTACAGCACAACGTCATGTTGCACGGCCGGATTGACCCAATCTTCTGGCGTCAGTGGCAATGGAGTAAAGACAGTCATCTCCTGCGCAGCATGCACCCGCGACTGGATATCATGATAGCGCCCGAGGATGGCGGCATTATCGCCACTCAGTGGCTCGATTTTGATGTGGTTGATACCGGAGAGACCAGTTTTAACCTGGAACTTGCAGCTCGATTCGTGACAGGGGCAACGAATAGCGTGTATGCAAATCTACCTGACAGCTATAACATACTAATTAACCTGAAAGGACGTTTTTAATGATGACTATTCCAATGGCAGAGAATGGCTGGGCTCGCTCACTGTTGTTCACAACTCTGTTTTGCGCCTTGATCGCGGTAATCACCACATCCATTTGGACTGCGCCTTATTATGAGAACCTGATGATAAGCCTGGGCTATGGTTACAGCGCTGTGTTCATGTCTTGGGCGCTTGAACGTTTTGTGCCTCCACTGACTCAGAAGCGCACTCTATCGCTCGCGATTACGCTATCAGCAGCGGTCGCACTTGGCACGGTGAATGCGTATTTTTGGGTGAGTAAATACCCGGGATTTGACGTATGGAACGGCATAAAACCGATCTTTTTCCTGGGTATTATATTTACCTCAATCTGCTTCTACTTTTTTCATGCTCAAGAGCAGAAAATGAGGTTGCAACTAGCCCTAGATCAAACCAAACGTGACCAAATTGAGCAAGAAAAAGCCTTAGTAGAATCGGAGCTGAAGCAATTGCAAAGTCAAATCGAGCCACACTTTCTGTTCAACACTCTCGCTAATGTTAGTGTGCTCGTTGATGCCAACCCCGAGCAGGCTAAAGTAATGCTCGATAAGCTAACGACTTTGCTAAGGGCCTCGATGACAGGCCACCGCAGTAGCCATGTCAGCATCGCCTCAGAAATGAGACTATTGGAAGCCTACCTCGCTATCCAAGAAACACGCTTAGGTGACAGACTAACGGCAACGTTTGATATTTCAGATGAATCCAGCCACGTCATGATTCCGCCTTATCTCCTACAACCGCTGGTTGAGAATGCCATCAAGCATGGTATTGAACCCAGTGTCAAAGGTGGCAGTATTGCCATTGAGGCACAAAACAAAGGCAATCAGTGCGTACTAAAAGTTGTCGATAACGGATTAGGCCTTTCAGCCAACAGCGACAATGCAGGTCACGGTATTGGGATCAAGAATGCAAAATCGCGACTCAATGCCATGTATAAAGACCGAGCCACACTGACCATCACTGAGAACGCACATGGTGGTGTAACCGCCACGATTACTTTACCGCTCGACACTCAATAATTTGGGACAAACTATGATAAAAGCACTGATCGCTGACGACGAACCGCTCCTTCGATTCCACCTCGACAAATTGCTGGCTGAAGCGTGGCCTGAGCTCGAAGTCGTTGAGAAATGTGAGAATGGCGAACAAGCGCTCTCTGCTATCGAAAAGGAACACATTGATGTCGCGTTTTTGGATATTCAAATGCCGGGGAAAACCGGACTGGATGTGGCGCGTGAGATCGCCAAACGTTCTTCAAACAGCGACAAGCCAGCGCCGCTGATCATCTTTATCACAGCGTTTGATCACTATGCTGTCAGTGCTTTTGAAGCCAATGCTATTGACTACTTACTCAAGCCCATTGATGAAACAAGGCTTATTGATGCATGTGAAAAAGCTAAGGCGCGCTTGTCTTCACACAAAGAAATCCCTGAGCTTAGCTCGCTCATGGCTAACTTGGAAAAGTTGTCGCTAAATTCAGCACCACAGTTCTCAAAGTGGCTTAAAGCCAGTAAGCAAGATGAGATTCATCTGGTGTTGGTCGACGATATCGCCTACCTAAAAGCCGAAGATAAATACGTTACCTTGGTCACCGATGACAAGCGGGAATATGTGCTGCGTAGCAGTATCAAAGAGCTTTCAAACCAACTTGACCCAGACTGTTTTTGGCAAATTCACCGCTCAACGATGATTAATCTTCATAAGCTCGAGAAGGTGAAAAAAGACCTCACCGGAAAAATGAACGCTTATGTAGCTGGGAGCAAACTTCCTGTCAGCCGCGCTCTGCAACACCTTTTCAAGTAACGCGCCTTATTCCTTCCAATCAGCGAAATAATTCACTAAGTAATCAATCGCCATTCTTGCTCTTACGGGCAAGAAGCGGCGATTTTGGTAAACAATCCAGCTACTCGAACCTTTGCCCCAATAAGGCTCAAGAACAGGCGTTAATCTACCCGTAGACAATGCATCACCAAAACTGCTTCGCGGCAAGTAGCGATACCCAGCCCCTCTTCACACGCTTGAAGCAAGGCGTTTGAATTGTTACTTCTCCAGCGACCGCTGACTCGAATAGTGCTCATGGGCTTGCCCGCTTTTTCAAACTGCCAGTGATCATTATTGGCAATAATGCAGCTGTGCTGGGATAGTTGATTCGGATGCGTTGGCTCACCATATTCCGATAAATACTGCTGACTCGCAGCGGCGGCCATCGGCTATCCACCAGCTTTCTTGCCACTAATCCAGAATCATTCAAACGGCCGTAGCGAATCGCAAAATCCACGCCATCTTCGATGAAGTTCACCATGCGGGTATTAAAATCCATCTCGACTGTGAGTTCTGGATATTGTTTGGCAAACGCCATGAGAGCCGGCGCAACATGATTTTCAGCAAACGCGCCGGCGGCGCTCACGCGCAGCGTACCACTAAGTTCAATATGTTGAGAAGATAGCCGCTCGTTGGCTTGCTGTAGCCCAATCACGAGCTCTTTGCACTGCTGGTAATACACTTGTCCTGCATCCGTCAAACTGACCATTCGGGTCGAGCGTGCCAGTAATGCCACCCCAACCCGCTGTTCCAATCTCGAGACTTGGCGACTCACATGACTGGTGCTGCAACCAAGCTGCTTAGCCGCAGCCGAGAAGCCGTGACTTTCCGCAACAGCAACGAACTCATTGATACCTTCAAAGCTCTCCATAATGACCTCGCAACGCCTATTTTTGCTATATGGCAATAATGTTTTTCCTAATTCGTCAATTATCACCCATCTGATTTGCAATTAATATTAGTTCGACAATAAAAAGCCAGTCTGCTCAAAAGGAATGAATCATGAAAAAAGTACTTATCCCAGTTACCAATCACGCCACGCTAGGTGAAACCGATCAAGCCAACGGTACCTACGCGCCAGAATTAACCCATGCGCTCAGTGAAATCCTAGCCGCTGGGTTCGAGTATGACATCGCTTCAATCAAAGGTGGCAAAGCGCCGCTATATGGCACAGATATCGAAGGTGACAGCGTCAATGCAGAACTGTTAGCGAACGATGACTTTCAAAACCGCATTAACAACACCATTCCAGTCTCGCAAATCAACGTAGAAGACTACGACGCCATCTTCTATCCTGGCGGTTTTGGTCTGCTGTCTGATCTCGCAACAGACGAATCGTTCGCAGCCATTGCGGCAAAACACTACGAGAGTGGTGGCATTGTGTCTGCGGTATGTCACGGTCCGGGCGCACTTCTGCCAATCACGCTGAGCAATGGTGAAAAGCTGTTGACCTCTAAATCGGTAACCGGTTTTACTCGTGAAGAAGAAGTCGACTTTGGCACCATCGATGCGATTCCATTCTTGCTAGAGGAATCTCTTGCACGTACTGCTAATCGCTATACTAAGGTGCAGCCATGGCAAGAGTTGGTCATCGTTGATGAGCGTGTTATCACGGGTCAAAACCCAACAAGTGCCCACGGCGTGGGTAAAGCACTGGTTGAAAGCCTTAGCTAATAAAACCCGCTATACACAACGAAGAATACAAGCCCCAAGTACTCATAAATGCTTGGGGCTTATTTTTTTAAGATGCACCAAAGATTTGGGTGTCAGGATAAAAAGCATACCAAGCAAACCAAAATAGCAAAGTAGATGCTAAGGTCTCTCCGTCTTTGCTAGTTATCCAAGCTGACTGGTTATGGCTATCCCAGTGAATGGTATACGTCTGATCGCCAACAACGTACTCAAAACTCATTTCATCTTGCTTTTCTAACTCACTGAATGGGAAAGCAACGGCACTATCGCCAAATAGTACGCCCATCACCATTTCTTTTTGGTGGTATTGACTTGGTGCTTGATTTGCCACGGGAAAATAGACATTAGGATGCTCAGCATAACCGGCGTAAGGATCGCGCTCGTAGTCACGCCGATATCCCGTTTCTGTCGACAGCACCTGTGTATCCGGGTAGCGCTGCAACCAATTTGACCAACGAGAAAGAGACATTGGGATCTGCTTGAGCTTGCTGCCAACCAGCGCGCCTGCGACGGCTTCTCCATGGATCTGTGCCCAAAGTGACTCGGTTTCACGGTCATACATCAGCACATCTGAGCTATACAACAAACCCGATACACCAAACTCCAGTTCACGCTCTCCATTCCCTTTAGCTTGCTACTAAACGCCATCCCGCTACCACAAAGTGGACAATAGCTCACTACGACTCGTTCTCCACCAACAGTATCATTGACGATCTCATGCCAATTCAAAATGTTCAGTGGATAGGCTTTTGCTTCATCATTGATGACTAACCCCAGAACCACATCTCGTGGCTTAACACTTTTTGTGCTACTACCTAATTCAAATTTGGGATCGGTCAGTGCAGGTATGCCATCTCGAGGTGGGCCTCCACTTTGAATCAAATTGAGCGGTACGGTGGCATTGTTTAACTCAAAGCCATTGAGGGATTTAGCCAATCCAAACGAAGGGGCAAGCAGAAATGTAACGAATGAAAGTACAGGAAGAATAGAGCGCATGTTACTCTCCTCACATTGTCAGATATTTAATCAGACCGCCAGTGAGGAGAATCGCTTTCAGAGGTCAGCCGTTGGCTTGCTGGAACGCTTTTACAAACTCATTATAGCGAGCACGGTTAACACCTGCATCGCTGTATCCGGTACGCGACTGAGAGCGGTAATGCATCACACCATTGTCCGCGTCAAAATACAGCTCGACATCATCATGAAAGCGCATCAATGGCGTAGTAAACACGGCATGAACATAATCGCCATTGTCCGTCACAACTTCGTTGCGACCCAAGGTTTTAAGTGCTGCCAATGCGCGAGCTTTGGCTGTCGCTAAGTCGTCAAACGCAATAGGTTGTACCTGTTTCTCTGGAATTTTGGTCTGCGAAGAAACGGCATTTGGGGTAGAAGGCATTCGAGACAACTGTCCATCATCCACGCCTAAATATGACGGCATGCTGTTATTTTTGTAAAACATGTAGCCGATAAGAACTACGGCTAATGTGGTGATAATTTTGCTGATCATGAACAGTCCTTTTGCTGTTGACGCAAGGGAGCCCCTCCGCCATTTTTCCAATTAATTGAATGAATTATCCATAATAGTCCAACCTGGTCAAACCAGATCACTTAGTGCTTCAAAAATCTCGGTCTACTCAAAAAATCGATAACTAATTTGTTGTCCTCTACCTTCACTTCAGGGCTTGAGGATTTAAGCAGTGACTGCTTTACCGTGGTTTCATCAAGTTGATACACCGGATAGTTCGAAACGGCATTACCAATCAATGCGACAGCTGGCTTAATGAGTTGCCTGATCTCCGGGGTTAACACAGAACCATCTTCATCTAAGCGCTCTAGCCTAAGCGACTTGAGAAACACCTCACCCGTTTCTTTCTTGTAGCTCGGTATGGCACTAAATTCGATATCCAGATCTAAGTTAATCTCTGGCTGGTTCATCATGTGCAGCTCGGCTGTTGTATTGGCAAACACCGCAACTCTGTCTTTATCGCTGCGTCCAATATTCACTTTTAAGTCATCAACTGACACTTTTGCATACAGCATATCCTCAATGCCTACTGCCTGTTCAAGCTTGAGGTTTTGGTTAAGGTAATCAGTCATCTCTTGCTCAGTAATACTGTAGCTAACGCACCCAGACAAGCTAAACAGCACTATGAGTAGTCCAAATAACTTGGCAGAGAATGATTTCTTCATCAGAAAAGGCTCCTTGAGGAAAGTGAAGCGCATACGCATATCTTGTTAAAAGATAGGGGCTTATAAAAAAACAGGCAAGCCTAAGTGCTTGCCTGCTCTATTCAAGTGGTCACTGAACGACTAGCTCACAGACCACTGAGACAGTGAACGCTTGAAGTCTTCGTAGCCAAACTCATTGAGTTTCTCAATCTCACCAGAGGAGCGCTCGCAGTAAATGGATGGCATCTTTAAGCCATTGAACCAATTCAGTTTCACCATGGTGTAGCCAGCACTATCCATAATGTGTAGCTGTTGACCGACTTTTAGCGGCTCATCAAAATTGGCCACACAGAACTGATCCCCAGCAAGGCAAGAACACGAACCAATCACATATTCATGCTTAGCTTCTGGGTTTGCTTCCAAAATGGAAGCCGGCTCATTGTAGATTAAAGTATCCAAACGGTGCGCTTCAGTGGCTGAGTTAACAATGGCGGTTTTCTTCTCATTCTCGACAATATCCACCACAGTCACCACAAGATCAGTCGTTTTGGTGATGATGGCTTCACCCGGCTCTAGATACATCTGAACACCGTGTTTGTCAGAAAATGCTTTTAACGCCTCGCCAAGCTTTGCAATATCATAGTCAGGCCACGTAAAGAATACGCCGCCGCCCATGCTCACCCAATCCAGCTTGTCGAGGTGCTCACCAAACTGCTCCGAAATCGCATCAAGTAAACCAATGAATGCGTCCACATCTTTGTTTTCACAGTTCATGTGAAACATGACGCCATCGATACTATCAAACACGGCTGGGTCGATATGATCCGCTTGCACGCCAAGGCGAGAGTACTTACGCGCAGGGTTTGCCAGATCTTGTCCAGCATAGCTAACGCCCGGATTAAGTCTTAACCCCAAAGACGCTTTGCCTTCGACAATATGGCGGTAAGCAGCTAACTGAGACTGAGAGTTAAAAATCATCTTGTCACAGATATCCGCCACTTCACGTACATCGTCTTCGGTGTAACCCACACTGTAGGCGTGCGTTTCACCACCAAAGGTTTCGTGACCAAGTTTTACCTCGAACGGACCACTGCTGGTTGAGCCATCGAGATATGGTTTGATGATGTCGAAAACACCCCATGTTGAGAAACACTTCAGCGCGAGCACCAGTTTGACACCTGAGATCTCTTTGAGGTGTTTGGCTTTCTCTAGGTTTTCGATCAGCTTGGATTCGTTGATCATGAAGTATGGGGTTTTTAGTTGGGATTTGTTCATGGTTTGGGTTCCGGGTGATGGTTGGGGGATTTTAGCAGGTTTTTGGGTTGGTGGTTTTTACCCCCTCTAGCTCCCCCGACTACGCGTCCCGTTATTGAGGGGGAGAACAATAGCTAGCTCCTATCGTCGCATCGCCTAACAAATTAAACTGGCGATACGCTAGCGAGCCTGTTGTTCCTCCCCTTTATAAGGGGAGGCTAGGAGGGGTAAGCTCTTAAAACCCCTACTTCAAAACCTGAATATCCGGACCACCCACTTCCAATTCCTGAACATGCCAATCCAAACCGATCTCTGGCATAGTTCCAAGAACGGATCTGGGTCTAGCTGTTCCATGTTAAACACGCCAGCCTCTGCCCACTTACCACGGAAGTACTGAAGTGCGGCAGTAATTGCCGGAACACCCGTCGTGTAAGAGATCGCTTGGTGCTCAACATCTTCGTACGCCACTTCGTGGTCAGCGTTGTTGTAGATAAATACTGAACGCTCTTTGCCGTCTTTTTTACCTTGAACCCAAGTACCAATACAGGTTTTACCTGTGTAGCCTGGCGCTAGAGAAGTTGGGTCTGGTAGTAGTGCTTTCAGCACGTGTAGTGGTTGAACGACCGTACCATCGTGCAGTGTTAGCGGATCTGGACTTAGTAGGCCAATATCGCGCATACAGTTGAAGTAGTTTAAGTAAGTGTCGCCAAAGCCCATCCAGAACTCGATACGTTTCGCTGGGATAAACTCTTGCATTGAACGCACTTCATCGTGCGCCATAGAGTAAACCTTGTGCTTACCGACTAGTGGGAAATCAAATTCAAGCATGCGAGAATGACATTCCACTTGCTTCCACTCACCATTCTCCCAGTAGAAAGAGTCGCCTTGGATTTCAAGCATGTTTGTTTCTGGATCGAAGTTGGTTGCAAACTTCTTACCGTGATCACCCGCATTTACGTCCATAACATCGATAGTATCAATCTCATCGAACAAGTGCTTCACTGCGTAAGCGGCAAATACACTTACAACACCTGGATCAAAACCAGCACCTAAAATGCCTGTGATACCCGCTTCTTTGAATTTGTCGCGGAAGCCCCACTGCCAATCGTAAGCTTGTGGTACTTGCTGACCTTCAGAACATAGATCAACCGCTACGGATGTATCTAGGTAAGACACCTTCGCTTGTAGACACGCTTCCATGATGGTGATGTTCACCCAAGGAGGACCCGCGTTAATCACAAGATCCGGTTTTACTTCGTTGATCAAAGCAACTAGCGCTTCTACGTCGTCCGCATTTACGGCACGCGCTTCAAGCTTTTTGCTTGGATCTTTAAGGTTATTTTTGCCCTTGATTGACTCGATGATTTTTTCGCATTTCGCTACAGTGCGTGAAGCGATAGTGATATCACCCAGTACATCGTTGTTTTGAGCCGCTTTGTGCGCGACTACCCAACCAACACCACCTGCACCAATTTGTAGAATTGCCATTTGTTTTGTTTCCTTTTTCTCTTAGTGAGAGTTAGTTAGCTCAAGGGCTAATTGATGAATATTGTTTAGAAGCGTCTCGAAATCCGATAGCTTCAAGCAAGGGTTTAGAATCGTAAATTTCAGCGCAGAGTGACCGTTTACGACGGTTTCCCCTAGTACCGCCACGCCGCGAGTGAGCGCTTCGGTACGAATCGTTTTGTTAAGCTGATCTAAGTCTGCGGCTTCTGTGTTTGTCGCTCTAAAGAGCACAGTCGATAGAGACGGCTTAGCCAAAAGCTCAAACTGCGGGTGTGCTTCGACCAGCTTGGTCACTTGCTGAGTTTGATCCATGAGATGATCGTACATCTCACCTAACGCTTCTGGACCGACGTTTTGCATCGTCATAAAGACTTTTAAAGCATCAAAACGCTTTGTTGTTGCGATAGATTTATCGACCAAGTTCGGCAGCTCATCATGTTCGCGATTGAGGTAATCAGCATGATGAAGCAGGTATTTAAAGTTAGCGTTGTCTTTAACAAGCAGTGAGCCACAGCTGATTGTTTGATAGAACAGCTTATGGAAATCAACACTCACGGAATCGGCTTTTTCAATGCCTTGAAGCTTATCTTTATGACGGCTCAAAATCAGAGCACCACCGTAAGCACTGTCAACATGGAACCAAAGACCAAACTGAGCGGAGATATCAGCAAGTGCAGCTAGGTCGTCAATCGCGCCGTGGTCTGTGGTGCCAGCGGTACCAACCAATGCGAACGGGATGAGTCCTTCTTCCTTAAGTGCTGTGATATCCGCCAGCAAATCATCTGTGTTAATCGTGCCATTGTCGTGAGTTGCCACACAGTGCACCGCTTTTTCACCAAGACCAAGCAGTGACGCTGACTTTTGTACCGTGAAGTGCGACTTGTCTGAGCATACAATGCGCAATTTATCGGCGTAGCTTGGCAGGCCAAGCTTCTGAATTGAGTGGCCGTCAGTGAGGTCAGCAATACGGTCGCGAGCGAGCAGCAAACCCATCAAGTTACTTTGCGTACCACCACTGGTGAAAATGCCATCCGCATTTTCGCCAAGCTCATATCGTTCACACAGCCAGTCCAACACCTTTTGTTCAACATACGTTGCAGCAGATGCTTGATCCCAAGAATCCATTGACTGGTTTAGCGCCGCTATCATCGCTTCAGCTGCCACCGCAGGCATTAGCGGAGGCGTGTGCAAATGAGCAATACAGTCTGGGTGTTGAGTGAAGATTGAGTGTTCAGCAACCAGCCCCGCAGTTTCATCCACTACGCTTTGCAGGCTGTTGTTTTGACTATCAAGATTGACGTCATTGATAAGGTTTTCGAGCGTTTTCGGATCCAATCCAGAGTATGGTTTACTGACCTTCTCAAACACTTCTTTCATCGCTTGAGTGGTGTGATTCATCACCTGAGCAAATTCCGTTGCCCCTTGCTCACCGGTATGGATGAAGTGCTTTCGCCAGCTAGATTCCTTCGCCTCTTGCTCGGATTTCTCGCCGCCACCTGCAACGATGATCGCTTCCTCGATAGTGCGCAGCGCAAAGTCAATCTGCTCAAAGCTGATAATAAGTGGTGGCAGGAAGCGAATCACAGAGCCGTCACGACCGCCCTTTTCGACCATTAGGCCACGCTCAAGCGCAGCGCGTTGAATCGCAAGTGTCAGTTCACCATCAGCGACTGGCTCACCAAACTTGTTGTGTGCGCCGCTTGGCTTAACAATCTCAACGCCTAGCATCAGACCTTTACCGCGAACTTCCGCTATGCAGTTCACGCGATCTTTGATTTTGGTTAGACCAAGGCGTAAATACTCTCCCGCAATGCTCGCGTGCTCAACAAGGTTGTCACGCTCGATGATCTCTAGTGCTTTCGCACCCGACACCATCGCTAATTGGTTACCACGGAATGTGCCTGTATGTTCACCCGCATTCCAGGTATCGACCTTTTTATTGAACACTAAGATTGACATTGGCAAACCGCCACCAATCGCTTTAGAAAGACAAAGGATATCTGGCTAATACCTGCTTCTTCGAAGGCAAATCGGTAACCCGTTTTACCTACGCCACACTGGATCTCATCCAGAATTAGTAAGATTTCATGTTCATCACAGATCCTGCGCAGCTCTTTAAGCCAAAACGCCGGAGCCGGAATCACACCACCTTCACCTTGCACAGGCTCAACAATGATTGCTGCAGGCTTCATGATGCCTGCTTCGTCGTCATTGAGAAGACGCTCGATGTAGCGAATACTTTGCTTGGCACCCGCATCACCACCGAGCCCAAACGGGCAGCGCAGACTGTATGGGAATGGCATAAAATGCACATCGGACATCAGCCCGGTGCGACGCGCCTTAGTACCAAGATTGCCCATCATCCCCATGGTGCCATTCGTCATACCATGATAAGCACCGCGGAAGGCAAACATAGTGTTGCGGCCTGTGGTTTGCTTAGCAAGCTTGATTGCAGCTTCCACTGCATCAGCCCAGATGGGCCACAAAACTGAATCACTGAATCCGCAGCAAATTGCTCCGGCAGGAAGGCTTTAACACGTTTAATAAAACGATCTTTGGCTTCTGTAGTGATATCGAGAGTTTGGTATGGCAGGCCAGAATCTAGCTGCTCTTTTAGGGCTTGGTTTATTTCAGGGTGGTTATACCCCATCGCCAAGGTGCCAGCGCCAGCTAGACAATCTAAGAAGATCTGACCGCGAGTATCTTCCACTAAGGCACCATAGGCGCGCTTAATGGCAATCGGAAGACGTCGCGGATACGAACGTACTTCTGATTCATGCTCAGCTTGGTCTAATAGAACTTGATCTGGGGTCAGATCGTAGGTGCCTTCGACATGCGGAACTAGCACGGAAATCGAAGACGCGAATTCTTTGGAATCAAATTCGAATGCTGTACTCATTTACTTGTAACCTGATTTTACGCGCACAGAACTGGCTGTAACGCGAACAACAAAACGAGCCCCACCTGAATTACAGATGTGACGAAGCCCAACGCAAGCGCGCTAGGAAAATAGATCGATGTTGAAAATCAAGGCTCTGTGATACTACGATTTACGCGCAATACACAGTTTGGAAGTACAAAGCTGATTTTTGAGTGAGAGTTAATGTGTTTCAATGTTGGGTTTCCCATAAATATGCCTGTCCAGGCATCAGTATCCCGTCTACTGATTATTGGCATAACCAGTACCTACCCTACGTCGTATCACAATCAGCTTGAATGGTTACGACGCGTATCCCCCAGATTCATTCCGAGATTGGGCGGGAAAGTAACATAGAACTCATTATCATCGCAACCGTTTTATCGGTGGAAGTGTTGCTCAATTTATAAAGCATTTGTTAACGATATCAAACCGATACCATAAAAAAAGCCACCTCTTTGGAGACGGCTTTTCTAAACATGTTTACTGATCTTTCTTATCGCTCAAGCTCTTAGTTGTAGCATGGCCAATCGTGTCTACATCTACACCATTCTGCTCTAAGAACTTTTCAAACATAGGTAATAGCGGTCCTAATGTTTCTGCGATAGTGTCTCTCACCGTATCGACGACGACTTGAGTGCCGCGTTCAATCTCAATATTGACGTCATCACCCACACCCTTTCCTTCAAAGGTTGTCATGCGGCGAGTCTCTGGGATAAGCCAAACATCGAACCACCCCTCTTGTTTATCGACCTCAGACACAGTTAAACTCGCGCCATTGATTGCGATGTAACCCTTAGGGAATACATAAGGTTTCCACTCTTTGGGCAGTTGGAACTTGATGCGATAGTTATCTTCTTGCTGCTCTACGGCCACTAGAGGTGTTTTAAAATCCACGTGTCCAGACAATGGATGACCACCGATTTCAGCGCCGTCTTTAGCTGCACGCTCAACATTGATGACTTGCCCTTGTTCAAATGAACTTAACGTGGTGATGTTGAGACTCTGCAACATCACATCAAACGACAAACGCTTGTCAGTTTGGATCTCGGTTACCGTTAAACAGACACCATCTACAGCAATGCTAGCGCCAATTTCGACATCGACACAAAAGCCTTCTTCAAAGTCAATTTCAAAAGTACGGATACCATTGAGGTCTGTAATTTTATCAATGGTGGCAACGGATTGAATAATACCGGTAAACATAGAGGCCTCGATTCGCGATTAGAGTGCTTTTAGTACGGACATCATTGCAAAAAGAATCAGTAAGATAAAGGCTAAAAGTGGAAAAGAACCAGAATGAGAAAACCCAATATTTCTGCTGAGGTTTTAGTGTTTGGAGCGACTCGACCGGATGCGGGCACGAGGTTCACCTCCCCCAATGTAGCAGCCTTAATCAAATGGCTAAAAACAAGAAAACCCCAGCATTTCTGCTGAGGTTTTGGTGTTTGGAGCGACTCGACCGGATGCGGGCAACGAGGTTCAC
>BBMT01000005.1 GCA_000755425.1 Vibrio maritimus | reverse complement strand
AAAACCCCAGCATTTCTGCTGAGGTTTTGGTGTTTGGAGCGACTCGACCGGATGCGGGCACGAGGTTCACCTCCCCCAATACAGCAGCCTTAATCAAATGGCTAAAAACAAGAAAACCCCAGCATTTCTGCTGAGGTTTTGGTGTTTGGAGCGACACACGAGGTTCGAACTCGTGACCTCAACCTTGGCAAGGTTGCGCTCTACCAACTGAGCTAGTGTCGCATTTGTCTTTTCAGACTAAATTTGAGATGGTGCCCCGGGCCGGACTTGAACCGGCACAACGCGAACGTCGAGGGATTTTAAATCCCTTGTGTCTACCAATTCCACCACCAGGGCACGCAAAATCCTTTGCGATGGAGACACCATCTTGATACCGCCTTCAAGGCCATATCACTATATATTTGGAGCGACACACGAGGTTCGAACTCGTGACCTCAACCTTGGCAAGGTTGCGCTCTACCAACTGAGCTAGTGTCGCATATTCTCTAAGAGAGAATGGAGGCGCCTCCCGGAGTCGAACCGAGGTCCACGGATTTGCAATCCGCTGCATAGCCACTCTGCCAAGCGCCTTCTTGTTCCTCTTGAAGTCTTGCTCTTCACTTTCGTTCTAAGCAGTTCCTCTTGAGTACGGGAGGCATTTTACGCAATCAGGAAAATGAGTCAACACGTTTTTTGATATTTTGAATCGTTTGACCAAGAAATACCCAAAAACCGCTAATTTGCTCAATTTTCTAGCAAAAACATGCACATTTAGGTCTAGAAAACTTGTCAACTTACTAAAAGACACCTAACCGCGATGTTTGATTTGAGCCGACTTCTACGCCTTCTAGCCCCTACCCATGCAAATTATAAACTGCGTTAAAAAGCAAAAAGGCGAGCTTAATGCTCGCCTTAGTACTAAATACTGCTGTGGTAGTCCGCTAACTACTTATCTGCGTTAAGCAAATCGTCTTTTGCCGCCGCTAGGTATTGCATCATTGACCAGTAAGTCAAAACAGTTGCGACATACAGCGCTACATAACCTACCCAGATCATCCAGTCGTCATAACGCCAAATAAGAACCCAGAGTGCAAACATTTGAGAAACGGTTTTGACCTTGCCCACCCAAGACACTGCCACGCTGGCTCGTTTACCAATTTCGGCCATCCACTCTCGCAGTGCTGAAATAATAATTTCTCGGGCAATCATGGTCACAGCAGGAATGGTGACCCAAATGGAATGGTAATGTTCAGTGATAAGGATGAGTGCGGTAGCTACTAGGACTTTATCCGCTACAGGATCAATAAAAGCACCAAAGCGGGACGTTTGCCCAAGCTTTCTCGCTAACATCCCATCGAGCCAGTCAGTGAAGCCTGCCACCCAGAAAATCATAGCGGCGGCAAACGGCGCCCAACTATACGGAAGATAGAATGCAACGACGAACACGGGGATGAGAAATAATCTCAACAAAGACAGAATGTTAGGGATGTTTAAACGCATATTATTATCGGCTCTATTTTACTGCCTGTTTATGTTGCGGGATTTTCATCACTGTTTCAATGCTTGATAGATGTTTTCTGCCAAAGATTTGCTAATTCCTGGTACTTTGGCGATTTCTTCTACACTTGCACGTTTCAGCTCCTGTAAGCCACCCATGTATTTCAGTAGTGACTGGCGTCGTTTCGGGCCGATACCTTCAATTCCCTCTAAAGGACTGGTACGACGAGCTTTCGCACGTTTTGCTCTGTGCCCTGCTATCGCATGATTATGACTCTCGTCACGAATATGCTGGATAAGATGCAGCGCTGGTGCATCACTCGGTAAATTAAACTCACGCCCTTCAGGAGTAATTAAAGTCTCCAGACCCGGTTTACGAGTGACACCTTTGGCAATACCCATCATTAGTGGGCGTTTCGGCCAATCGTCCCAGTACTCAGAGACAATATCAACGGCGCGATTGAGCTGGCCTTTACCGCCATCGATAAAGATAATGTCGGGGATTTTGTCGACATCAATTTGCTTCGAGTAGCGACGCTCAAGTACTTGCCCCATCGCGGCATAGTCATCGCCACCTGTAATACCCGTGATGTTATACCGGCGATACTCTTGTTTCACCGGTCCTTCTTGATTGAATACTACACAAGAAGCAATAGTGTTCTCACCCATGGTATGACTGATATCGAAACATTCCATGCGACTGATGTTCTCGATGCTCAATGCCTCTTGCAGGGCTTTGAAGCGCTGATTGATCGTCATCTTATGATTGATCTTGGTGGTGATCGCCGTAAGTGCATTCGTGTTCGATAGCTTAAGGTATCGACCTCTTGCACCGGTAGGATTGATATGGAAAACAACCTTACGACCGGCAATTTCAGTCAGGGCTTTCGACATGTCATTGACGTCTTCCACCAAACCGTCATTCAAAATGATCCGCGTTGGAATCGTTCGTGATTCAGAGTGATTCAGGTAATACTGACTCAAGAAGCTGTAAAAAACTTCAGCTTGCTCTGTATTATTTGGGATCTTAGGAAAATGGCTACGGCTGCCTAGGATTTTCCCTTGGCGAATCATCAAGATATGGACACAAGCCACACCATTTTCTTGCGCAAAACCCAGCACATCCATGTCATCGTCACTGTCTTCAGAGACAAATTGCTGTTCCTGTACACGTCGGATAGCTTGGATCTGGTCGCGGTACTTAGCGGCTTGTTCAAAGGCTAGATTACGACTCGCCTCATCCATTTTCTCCACCAGCATCTGCACCACATTTTTATCTTTACCTTGCAAAAACAAGCGCAGCAAACCAACCAGTTCATCGTACTCTTCATCAGAAATGATAGTGCTGACACAAGGTCCTGCACAGCGACCAATTTGGTACATCAAACACGGTCGACTTCGATTGGCATAGACCGAGTCTTCACACTGCCGAACAGGGAAAATCCTTTGTAGCAGGTGTAGGGTTTGCCTCACAGCTCCAGAGTCTGGATAAGGGCCAAAGTACTCACCTTTCTTCCGTCTTGCCCCGCGATGCATGGAAAGTCTAGGGTGTTTATGACCTGACAGAAAAATATACGGATACGACTTATCATCTCGAAGCAATACATTGTATTTAGGAAGGTACTGCTTGATGTAGTTGTGTTCGAGGATCAACGCTTCGGTTTCAGTGTGTGTAACCGTGACATCGATTTTGCGAATGTTGCTGACTAGCGCGCGTGTTTTTTCACTATCTACTCGCTTGCGGAAGTAGCTAGAAAGGCGCTTTTTGAGATCTTTGGCTTTGCAACGTAAATAACGACCGACTCGGCGTCATACATGCGGTAGACGCCGGGTTGGTTAGTTACGGTTTTGAGAAAGGATGTTGAGTCAAAAATGGGTTCCGACACGATACTGTCTCAACTAAAGTGTCTCAGTATCTAGCATTCCGTGTCGAATCGCTAAGTGAGTCAGTTCAACATCACCGTTGATATCAAGCTTACTAAATAGTCGATATCTGTAGCTATTGACGGTTTTCGGGCTCAAGCTCAACTGCTCTGAGATATCCGTTACCTTTTGGCCTTTAGTAATCATCATCATGATCTGAAGCTCACGTTCAGAGAGATCTTTGAACGGGTTTTCTGATGCTGATGAAAATTGGCTAAGCGCCATCTGCTGAGCAATCTCAGGAGAGATGTAACGCTGACCGCTGTTGACAAGACGAATAGCATTCACCATTTCATCCGGCGCAGCACCTTTGGTCAGGTAGCTGCGGCACCTGCCTGCATAACTTTTGTCGGAAATGGGTTTTCCGTATGCACAGTTAACACGATGATCTTAATGTCTGGGTTGTGGCGAAGGATTTTTTTCGTCGCTTCTAGACCACCAATACCAGGCATATTCATATCCATTAAAATGACGTCAACATGGTTGCTACGACACCATTTTACGGCTTCTTCACCACTGTCAGCTTCCCCTGCCACATTCATTCCACGGACGTCTTCAATAATACGTCGTATCCCTGTGCGAACCAGTTCGTGATCATCTACAAGGAAAACATTAATCAAACTTGTATCTCCACACTTATCTATTGGCTCTGCGACCACTTGAGGTTAGTGGATAGCAGCATGGCTGACTATCATACCTCATCTTACGTTTAAAAGCTCCCATACAAATCGTGCACGGGCGCATAGTTTGCGAAACACATTACGACGAAGATTCAACGTCGTCAATCATAAAAACTTTAAAATCATCAGGTTACAAATCATACAACCATTAGTTATCTCTAACGTAAACCCCCGATTTATGGGCATAAATCCAACTAAACCCACTATGAAACCTCTATCACACTATTCGCTACATAATTGCAAAATATCGATATAAATCACTATTCTAGAAATCTAGTATTGCTACTAAAGTTTAGCCCAATTTGAGAAACTTTGGCTCTAGTGGGACCTTTGTTACACTTGACTATCACTCAGGGCTATCATTGAGTAAGAATTTGCACAAAATTTACTCTAGCTCAGCGCATCATGTAGGAATTCACTTCATTTGGACATTCATCAAGGTTTTTTATTAACTCGCCAAGCCAGAGATACTCGCTTTGGCCCGCAAATAGAATTGTGGCTATCCACGCCCCAAGGACCCGCACAGATTCTCATCGAAGGACAAAAACCCGTCTTTTTTGTGCCAAATGATGCCCAAAACCTAGTTCAAAACGCAGCGCATGATACTGGGCTCACCATCAGCTTCAAGCCAATAGAGATGTCGAGCTTTGACGGCAAAGCTCTGATAGCGGTTTATAGCGATTCTATCGCCGCAGCTCGCCAGCTAAATGAAAAACTGATAGCGGCAGATATTCTTGTACTAGAGGCTGACATCAAACTTGCTGACCGGTTTCTAATGGAGCGCTATATTCAAGGTAGCTTAGCAGTAGCAGGTCGAGTTGAGACCATCAATCCAGGTCAGCCGAACCAATTTCTGCGTATCACTGAAGCGAAGTGTAAAGCTCATGATTACCAACCAGAGCTGAAGGTCGTGTCACTCGACATTGAATGCTCAGAAAAGGGCGTGCTTTATTCCATTGGCCTTGATAGCCCAAACGACAGTCGAGTCATTATGATTGGCGAGCCACAACAGTGTGACACGCCGACTCAATGGGTCAATGACGAGAAATCACTACTGCTTGCTCTCAATGATTGGTTTCAAACGTTTGACCCCGATGTGGTTGTTGGTTGGAGCGTTATCGATTTCGACTTCAAACTGCTCAACAAACGTGCTGAGTTTAACAACGTTGTACTGTCACTTGGCCGTAACACACAAAAAATCTACTTCCGGACTCTGCCCTCTAGCCAACAAAGCTTTATCACTATGCCAGGTAGGGTGGTATTGGATGGGATAGATACCCTTAAAACCGCGACCTACAATTTTCGTTCTTGGTCCCTTGAATCCGTGTCTCAAGAGTTATTAGGCGAAGGAAAAGCCATCCACAATGTTCATGACCGCATGGATGAAATTAACACCATGTTCCGCAGAGACAAGCCCTCCCTAGCCAAGTACAACTTGCAAGACTGTGTGTTGGTGAACCGTATTTTCGACCACACTCACCTGCTACAGTTCGCCATCGAACGCACCAAACTTACGGGTGTGGAACTCGACCGTGTCGGTGGCTCAGTGGCGGCGTTTACCAATCTCTACCTACCTAGACTACACCGGGCTCACTACGCGGCTCCTAATTTACATCCAGAGAACTGGGTGGCAAGCCCCGGCGGCTATGTGATGGATTCTATTCCCGGTCTGTATGATTCGGTCTTGGTTCTCGATTTTAAGAGTCTATACCCGTCGATTATCCGCTCATTTTTAATTGATCCAATGGGCTTGATTGAAGGCTTGAAGCTAGAAATCGGCAAAGATGACGACCAAGCCGTCGCAGGATTTAGAGGAGGTCAATTCCACAGAAAGCAGCATTTTCTTCCAAATTTAATTCAAGAATTGTGGAAGGCGCGTGATGTCGCAAAAATCAACAATGACAAGGCGTTTTCCCAGGCCATTAAAATCATAATGAACTCATTTTATGGTGTGCTTGGCTCATCGGGTTGTCGTTTTTTCGACACAAGGCTGGCCTCTTCTATCACAATGCGTGGACACGAAATCATGAAAACCACCAAGAAACTGATTGAAGCAAAAGGCTATCAGGTAATTTATGGTGATACTGACTCTACTTTCGTGTCATTAAATGCGGCTTTTAGCAGGAAGAGGCAGACAAAGTAGGTAACGAGTTGGTGGCGTCCATCAATCAGTGGTGGACTGAGCACCTCGAGCAGGAATACAACTTAACGTCCATCTTGGAGCTTGAGTACGAAACCCATTATCAGCGATTTTTAATGCCGACCATACGCGGCTCAGAAACTGGCTCTAAAAAGCGCTATGCCGGTCTCATTGGTGAAGGTAACAATGCACGGCTGATCTTTAAAGGGTTGGAAAGTGCGCGTACCGATTGGACAGCGCTATCACAGGAGTTTCAACAAACCCTTTATATGATGGTGTTTAACCATCAAGACCCTGCTGACTATGTTCGCGAGTTTGTCGAATCAACGCTTCGGGGTGAGCGTGATGCACAGCTGGTTTATCAGAAGAGACTGCGTAGAAAGCTGCACGAGTATCAGAAGAATGTTCCGCCTCAAGTACGAGCAGCTAGAATGGCGGATGAAATCAACCAACAATTGGGACGCCCTTTGCAATATCAAAATCGTGGGCGCATCGAATATGTGATTACTGTTAATGGACCTGAGCCCAAAGAGTATCAACGCTCACCCATCGATTATCAACACTACATTGATAAGCAGTTAAGGCCGGTTGCAGAGGCTATCTTGCCGTTCATTGGTATGAACTTCGATGATTTGAGTGCGCCACAAATGGGACTTTTCTAGTTTACACCATGGGAACAACAGCGCATTTATCTCTTGCTCAACCAATCTTAAACTCGGTCTTCTGATACTCTTTGACAAGCCAGGGTGCAAAGTCATCCACAAGGCCAACAACCGAGCGTTTTGGTATGACTCGTCTACCAAGCAAAATACCAAGGCGCTCAACGGTTTGCTCGCGCTGTGGGTAGTACTCAAGAAATACTTGACCGCTTTCCAAAGGATCATCTAACCAGCGCTTGGTTTTATGAAGCACCAAACCATAGGCTGCTCTGAGTAACTTTTTCGCCAGCCTACGCTGAGCATCGACTTGCGAAGGCGCATCTTCTGCCAATGCGACCTCCTTTCTGAGCATGGCCGCGCTTTGCTCGATATCCATATTCCACTGTTTGGCAATCTCCCAGCTCGGCACGTAATCCCCAAAGCACTCAGACAAATCCTCACCATAGACATTGGTACAGCACTGTTTGAGCAAGAATCCCCAGGTAAACAAGGCGGAAAGTGACGCCACTTCACTCACTAGAGCTGTACGAATGGCAAGCCCTTTAACAAACGGAAAGTCTTTTTGAAATCGCCAGTTAATCGAGTTAAACAATGACTTTTGGCTCGCCGAGAAGGGCGCATGAGTGACCAACACCACATCAAGGTTCGAGACGTTTGGTATCGCGGTGCCATTCGCTACTGACCCATAAACATAAACGCTATGCAGGCTCTCTTTCAGTCCTGATTTTAAGCACGCGATTAGATCTTCGATGACCGGTACATAGCTTGGCTGCGGAATGGAACGGTGAATTGGCGATTGGGTTGATACTTGGGTTTGCACGTTGCTACTTGGCCGATTTGATTGTTCCCCTATTCTACGATTGCCGATTTTGGGATTCAACGTTGAATTGTCCTGCTTGAGACGTCATTCCCTTCTTGAGCAAACCTAGATTTCGAACGTATAATTGACTGTCTAAACAAAAAACGAAGGAAATATTCCATGCCTAAGGCAAGTGAGCTTAAAAAAGGTTTTGCGATTGAGTCAAATGGCAAAACGTTGCTAATCAAAGATATCGAAGTCACCACTCCTGGTGGCCGTGGCGGCGCTAAGATCTACAAGCTACGTTGTACTGATTTGGCAACAGGCTCTAGAGTTGATGAGCGTTTCAAATCAGATGACACGCTTGAAACGGTAGAAATGAACAAGCGTAACGTGACTTTCTCTTACGTTGATGGCGATGAGTACATCTTCATGGATAATGAAGACTACAGCCAGTTCACGTTCAAGCACGATGACATCGAGGATGACCTACTGTTCATCAACGAAGACACACAAGGTGTTCAAGTTATCCTAGTTAACGGCAGTGCGGTTGGCCTTGAGCTACCATCATCTGTTGAGCTAGTGATCGAAGAAACCGACCCTTCAATCAAAGGGGCTTCAGCGTCTGCTCGTACTAAGCCAGCTCGCCTATCAACAGGCCTGACAGTGCAAGTACCTGAGTACATTGCACAGGGTGACCGCGTAGTGATCAACACTGCAGAACGCAAATACATGAACCGAGCGTAAGTTATGTCAGAACTGATTTCATACGATGACGTGATTGAAGCGGCATACGATATCTTCCTAGAGATGGCACCAGATAATCTGGAAGCAGCCGACGTTATCCTTTTCACTGCGCAATTCGATGACCGCGGTGCAGCGGAGATTGTTGAAACTGGCGCAGATTGGGTGGAGCACGTTGGCTTTAACGTTGATGAGAGCTATGCAGAAGTTCGCATTGGTCTTGTGAACGAAGAAGACGATGTCTTAGATGATGTGTTTGCGCGCTTATTAGTAAGCCGTGATCCTGACAATAAGTTCTGCCATATTCTTTGGAAGCGTGACTAACGCTACCACACATCGCTTAAAGCCCAGCAATGCTGGGCTTTTTATTAGCTGCTATCACAGTGCAGTACTACCAAACGTATGTCAATGACACACCTGCTGAACGCGAACTGGCATAAGGAATCACCTGGAGGTTCTCATCTAATTTGTCGGTGAATACCCAACCCGTTAAGACGCCAAGGGCAGCGCCCGCCGCTACGTCTCGCCAATAGTGCTTGTCTGCTTGTACGCGCCCAACCCCTACCATAGCAGCCATACCATAGGCAGGAAGACCGACTTGCCATCCTTGACGGATATAGAGTGTTGTTGCGGATGCAAAGGCGTTCGCGGTGTGGTTCGAAGGGAAGCTTTTGTTATCGCTGCCGTCTGGACGCGGGGCGTCAATGGTATGTTTGCCAATCAAACCAATCGCAGAAGCAGAGCCGATACTCAGGCCAGCTTGCCAAACCCCTTCCCAATCTTTTTGATAGGCAGGCATTGCTGCGGCCAGTCCCACAAGACCATAAGCCCCAATGTCGCTGAACGTATCCCACGCTTCTTTGTTAGAAGCATGACTGAAGGAGGTAAATATTAAACTAGAGATAAGGAGAAAAAGGCGCGACATAACAAACAGTAAGCAGAAGTAAAGGGATGATAAGTCTACCTTATGTTTGTTTTTCTGCCTACTGTGTGAAATGCCTGATTACGCTTTATTGTTGCCAGTTCTCAGCGGGTTTTACTGGCCTGCTTTTTAAGCTCAAAATCAAACTCATCTGGGAATAGCACCACGCCTTCCTCGTTTTGATTCGGGAATACAACCACGGCAAGCTCATCGTCTTCTAAGCCATAGGTCCAGCGACTGTGCCACTTGTTCAAGGAAATCGCTTCGGCTTTACAGTTATCCCACTCACCCGTTGCCCATTGCTCCGCAAACTCCTGATTCGGCCATACTGGCACGCAATCTTCATCTTCAGTGTTGAGCATCACGCAGCCGTGTTCGTCAGTCAGGATCCAGATTTGACGCTCTTGCACCATGGTTTTCACACTGTACTTCAGTCTCTTCTCTTCATCGTAACGAGAGATCTCATCGATTTGATGTTGTTCTAATGCCATTGCAGCGCGCCTTTTGATTATTTATAGCTCTAAAGATTAACTCTAGAATAGCGAAATTAAAAAGCCCCAGCACCTATGACATTTCGTCACGGTAACCAGGGCTTTGTAAGACTTAGTGAAAAATTACACTAGCTCGTTTTGTAACCAAGGCCAGCCTTGCTTCTTACGGCTTAGTGTATTTTCCATCATAAGCATGCCG
This sequence comes from Vibrio maritimus, assembly GCA_000755425.1. Classification (GTDB taxonomy): domain Bacteria; phylum Pseudomonadota; class Gammaproteobacteria; order Enterobacterales; family Vibrionaceae; genus Vibrio; species Vibrio maritimus_A. The sequence continues at coordinate 394,808 of BBMT01000005.1, read as the reverse complement.
TCTTTCTCATGCTTAACAAGTTTCTCAGCCCACTCACCTTTGTAGATTAGACGAGTTTGAGCGGTTGTGATATCAGTTAGCATCACAGCAGCGAAAGCCAGACCTTCTTCTTCGCAGCGGCGAGTTAGATCAGCTTCTAGTGCTTCGATCATGCCATCAACTTGCTCAAGTGTCGCAAGCTCAACCTGACCAACAACGACATCACGACCATTGAATGGGTATGCTTTAAGATCTTTTTCTACTAGCTCAGCAGCTGATAGACCTTCGATGTTTGTTTTAGCGATCAATAGATCTTTAATGAACGCGTCTAGATCTTCAGCACCAGCGATTTGTGCTAGCTCTAAAACCGCATCTTTGTCTTTTTGAGTACAAGTTGGAGATGCGAAACCTACCGTGTCAGATAGGATTGCAGACATCATTAGAACCGCTAGTGGGCGAGTGATTTCTGCTTGCTCCATCTTGAATAGGTTAAATAGGATGGTACAAGTACAACCTACAGGCCAGATCCAAGCTTCAAGAGGGTTTACTGTCATCACATCACCTAAACGGTGGTGGTCAACAATACCTAGGATTTCTGCTTCGTTGATATCGTCTGGTGCTTGCGCTAGATCGGTGTAGTCTACTAGCCAAACTTTTTCACCAGCAACGCTTGTGCGCAGTTCTGGTTGGTCAACGCCTGCTGTTGCAAGAATGTGTTGCGTCTCACGGTTAATCTCGCCTTGACGAACTGGCGTCGCTTCAAGACCACGAGCCTTTAGAAGTTCTGCAGCAACAAGTGCACCACAAATGCTATCACTATCTGGGTTTTTATGACCGACAACTAAAATCATTTTGCTTCCTAACTAATTCTGATCATTCAGGCGAGATCGCCTGTATTACTCTCACAGGGGCGATACTTTACCTGATTTTCTAGATTTGTCATCGGTTGATGTGTGATTAGCGGGATTCTTCCCCCTCACAGAATGTAAATAAAGCCACAAACGCCATTGAGAATTATTATCATTTGCTTATACTTGATAATAATTCGCATTTAACATCGGTGAAAGTTATGCTTCACATGACAAACTCTATTGTCGTCAATGGTCTCAGCGTTGACCAATTCAAGCCTAAGTATAAACGCTTGATTCTCCCTATCGCATTGACGCTGCTCCTCATAACAGGCGAAACCCGTGACGTTACCATGAATGCCCTCGCGGATGCATTTTGGGCAGTATCAACGTATGTGGCTTTCACCTTAGTCGTCTACCACCAAGTCGCCCGCATGATGTCAAGTCAGCATCGAATGGTGGAACTTTATCATCAATCACCCACCTACCAAGTATTGATATCTTCACTACTCGGCGCCCTTCCCGGGTGTGGCGGCGCCATCATCGTCACCACTCAGTTTGTTGCTGGCCGCGTTGGGTTTGGCTCAGTAGTCGCCGTACTCACCGCCACCATGGGCGATGCTGCGTTCCTATTGATAGCCAGTCAGCCAAGTGTTGGACTTGGAATGATGGCGCTTGGCGTTGTTGTCGGAGCCATCACAGGTTTAATCGTCAATCGCATTCACACCAACGACTTCCTGAGACCTAACCCAGAAAGCAAAATAAGTAATATGATCAGCGATCTGGCGGCAAGTATTGATTGTTGCTCACAAAACGCAGCGACGCCTTTGCAGCACAGAGCTATCAATCTACAGGGGCTGTTTTGGACTTGGCTCATCGTGCCAACAGTTGCGATTGCCTTCGCTATGTCATTTCAAATTGACGTCAATGAAGTTCTTAAGATCCAGAGGGCACGATTGAATGGGTCGGTGCAGTACTCGCTGTTGTGATGATGTTTTTGTGGGCGTTTACCAAAGAGATTAAAGATTATCAGAGTGCGGTAGCAGAAGATGACAAACGCCCTACTTCACATCCTATGCAAAAAGCGGCTCAAGATACGCACTTTGTCAGCGCCTGGGTGATCGTGGCTTTTCTCGCTTTCGAACTATCGATTCACTTCGCCCATATCGATATGGCGAGTTCGCTACCTGGATACGGCGTCTACATGCCGTTGATTGGTATGCTTGTGGCTTGCTGCCTGGTTGTGGTCCGCAAATATTGGTGACCAGCTTATATCTTGGCGGCGTTATGCCAATGTCTGCGCAAATATCGAATGCGCTTTCTAATGATGGTGATGCTTTGTTCCCAGCGATTGCGCTGGCGCCTAAAGCAGCACTGGTAGCGACCTTTTACTCTGCGCTACCAGCGCTCATTGTAGGGTATGGTTATTACTGGTTATTTGAAGCCTAACCGCGCCCTTTACGCCTCTGGTAAGTGAACAATTGATACTACAGCTCGACTACTGAGTCCTTGGTTTACAGGGACGATCTGTATCTGAGCTGGCTCTTGGTTGAGTTTCTCACCCGTCCAAAAATCGTACCAATCACTTGGGAACTCGGTAGTTAAGGTGTACTCACTGACCACATCATTATAATGAAATAGGCTATGCAAGCGTCTTTCTTCGGACAACTTAAGCGTGGCATGATTGAGGGTCAACGAGCTAAAAACTGAGGCGCGACTGGTTTGATGCTGACGAGCGATCAGCCGTGCTAACGTTTCCTCAGCAAAAGGCGTTAGCTCAGGTAGAGGATCACCAGAAAGCAGCAAGCCACCGGATGCTAAAAGCACATTACGATGAAACTCATACGCGCTGCGATCTGCTCCTTGATTCGGCAGTGAAGTGAATGTAGCGCAATCAGGGTCAATTAGCCACAAGCGCTGATGTTGCCAACTGCGATAGAAGGTCTCTTTTGCGATTTGCTCAAAACGCTCTACATGTCGCTCAACATCATCGGACACTCGCATCGCATCGACCAACCCAAGAGACGGCCACATTGGCGCGTTACAGCCGAGTACAAGCGCATCGCCTGCCCCTTCGTTGATCGCAGCCATCCCAAGACGATAAGCTTCAATACCCGTCGCTCCTTTTTGATGACGTAAGCCTTTTAGAGTGCCCCAGTAATTTGCATCAAGTTTGAAAAGCTCTACGCCCCAGTCTTCGCGCATCACTTTAACGACACGAGTTAAGTGCGCTTGCACCTCTGGATGTGTCGCATCCAGGATGTACCACGGAGTGCAACGCCACCCCCCATAAGTGATATCTTCCGCTTTCAAAAGCTCACCAGATGGATGTTTCAAAAACCAGTCTGGATGTTGCTGGAAAACCTCTGATTCCGCTTGAGCAATAAACGGAGCCAACCAAATGGCAGGCTTTCTACCTTGAGCTCGGATCTCCGCAATGAGCGATTTCACCCCACCTTCGAACTTATCAGAAGGCGTTAGCCAATCTCCCATAAACGCTTGATAGCCATCATCGAGCAATACCCACTGCAAGTCACTATGCTGCTCTGCCATGATTTGCGTGTTGTCGATGACGTTTTGTTTGGTCACTTCAGCATAGTAGGCATACCACGAGCACCATCCGATTGGGCTCGCCTGCGTTACGCCACTTCGAGCCGGATGATGGTTGGTAATATGCTGTGCATACTGCTCATAAACACTCTCTAAACTGCTGCCATGAACCACGACAAGCGATTCTAGTTGATTGGTTTCCCAATACTGCGGCTCGCTCTCTTCACCATCGATGTAAGCCACCACATCAATGCCATGATGTGTCTGGTCAAGTTCAAAGTAACCGGAAAAGCGATGACAGGAAGTGAAACCGTACAGTTGAAATCCAGTTGACTGCTCAACAACGAGATAGTTATAAAAACGTTTGGGCGCATCCTGCGGATAGAGACGATAACTAGCGTTATTGTCAGGACAGCGGCCAACATCCACTAAAGCTGTCGGTGAGCCAGTTGTCTGGCAGAGCATCTGAAACCCATCACCAAGAAGCTGAGCCCCTGTTTCTACTTGGTTTTCAAATCGCAGTAACGCCGTTTGGGAAGACAAGGCGCGCGGGAAAATGCTGCGATAACGACACGTTAACTCAGAGCCTTCTAATTTAATTTCAATGTCAGGATTGATCGCCAAAGCATCGAGCTCTGGTAAAACAGAAATATACTCAGTCATTGTTACTCAACAATTAAATAGGTTACCTAATAAGTATATTGTCAGGTATAAAAAAACCCATCGTTTCCGATGGGTTTTGTGTACTAGTTAGCACTTACTTGCGTTATACCACTTCGATTGGGCCACCGAACGAGGTCACTGGTGGAAGTTTGCCTACAAACTTCTCAAAGTCGACCAAACAAGTGTTCGCTGACGTTGCCTGCGCAAGCTCCGAAGATGGGATATCTTGCGTCAAAGTGTTTGGATCTCCGTAGGTATCCAATGCGCCAATTTTCTCGTTAAGTGGACCATACCATGCGCCCTCTTCTATACGAACTACGCCTGGTGCAAAGCTGTCTGTCACAACCGCACCCGCCAGTAGTTGACCGCGGTCGTTAAATACGCGAACCACATCACCATCTTTGATGCCTTTTGCTTTAGCATCTGTTGGGTTGATGTAAATCGGCTCGCGACCTTGTACGGTGTAAGTCGCGCGGAACTCTTCTGATTCACACATCTGTGAGTGCAGACGCTTGTCTGGGTGACACGATTGTAGCCAGTAAGGGTGTTTTTCAGAGCCAGGACCGCCGTGTGAACGTTCTGACTTTTCAAACCACATTGGGTGCTCTTGGCAGTGTTCGTAGTTCATGTTGCCGATAGTACGGCTCGTGATCTCGATAAAGCCAGATGGTGTACCCAATGCATTGATCTCTGGATCTTCACGGAAATCAGCGTGACGTACCCAAGGTTTGCCTGTACCGAAATCTAGGAAACCTTTTTCCCAGAACTCAGAAAACTCTGGAAGTTCAAACTTACCTTTGTTTGCTTCTTTACAGTTGTCGTAAAGTGATTTCACCCACTCCATTTCAGTCATACCACGCGTGTAGTCTTCAGAGCGACCCCAGCGACGAGTAAGTTCCGTCATGATTTGGAAGTCAGTCTTAGACTGGAATAGCGGGTCAACAAGCTTATGCATCGCAATCAGACCACGACCTGAGTACGCACCGTAACCGTCAATATCGTTACGTTCCCACTGAGTACACGCTGGTAGCACGATATCAGAGTGGCGGCACGTTGCAGTCCAAGCAAAATCAATTGCCACAACAGTATGAAGGTTACGGAACGCTTTCTTCATGCGGTTGCGATCTTGGTGGTGATGCCAAGGGTTGTTACCACTAAATACCATCATCTTGATGTCAGGCAGCGTCACAACCGAACCATTTGAGTTGATCTTCTTACCTGGCTCTAGAAGGCTGTCCACCCAACGAGCAACTGGGATTACGCGGCTGTAGCCTTTGTAATCTTGGTTGGTGTACTTAGGTGTTTGGCCTTGGTCAATGTTCAACGGGAACGAGCCTGGAGCGGCAAACCCTGTTGAAGGAACACCGATACCTGAATAGTGGTGACCATAAGATACACCGCCACCTGGTAGACCGATCTGACCAATCATTGACGCCAGTACCGCGCCCATCCAGTATGGTTGCTCACCGTGCTCTTGACGCTGAACACACCAACCGAACAGGATTTGCGTACGACCGTTAACCAGCATACGAGCAAACTCGCGGATCTTGTCAGCAGGTACGCCACAAATCTCTGCAGCCCATTCAGGGGTCTTCTCAACGCGGTCTTTCGTTTCACCTTGAACATACTTAATGAAATCATCGAAACCTAGGCAATACGTTTCGATAAACTTCTTATCGTATAGATCTTCGTTGTATAGCACGTGAGCCAAACCTAGCATAAAGGCTACGTCAGTTTGTGGGTTCACATACATGTGGTCGTTTTCTAGGTAACGCTGTGTTTTGTTTTTAACAGGGTCAACTGAGATAACGTTGATTTCTTTCTTAGCGACTTTCTCTTTAAGCTGCTCTAGGTATGCAAACGACTCATGCGTTTCACATGTCCAACCAACTTGAAGGTTTTTCACTGGGTCGTTTGCCCAAAGAATGATGTTGTCACTGTTCTCTAGGATAAGTTCCAAGATGTACCTTGAGCGTAAACTTCTGTCGAGCCCAACACGTATGGCAGGATGGTTTGACCCGCACCTGTTGAGTAGTCACCCACTTTCTTAACTGAGTAACCGTGGAGACCCATCGCACGCATCATGTGGTTAGTACAGCTGTGCATTTGGCCAGTTTGACGCCAGCCTGTTTGACCCGTATGCAGAGCGTATGGGCCGTAGTCTTTTTGCACACGCTCAAGTTCACGATAGAACAAATCTAGTGCTTCATCCCAAGTCACACGCACGAAACGGTTGTTACCGCGCGTTTCAGGAGCGTACTTGTGCTTCTTCAGCCAATCAAGGCGAACCATTGGGTAACGAACGCGCGATGGGCTGTAGATGATACCTTTAATACCGTTCAACATGTCTGTTGGGTATTTGTCCACTTCTAGCGGTTTGATCTCTTGAACTTTACCGCCCCACACTCGGGCGCGAAACGCGCCCCAGTGTGAACCAGATACTTTCCAAGTGCCGTCTGTTTCTGCAGCACTTGCAGTCGCTGACGCCAGTAGGCTCGGACCAATCAGTGTTGCTGCACTCGAGCCCGCCACGCCTTTAAGGAAGCTTCTTCTTGTAATTGCCATTTTTTAACTCCAATTGACGTTTATTAGTGGTGGCCTTCAGAGTAATCTGAAGAGTGCTTCTGTAGATACTTCAGAACCAGTGCTTCTGTATCTGTATCGAAGTTCACAAACGCGATCATACCGTCTAGCATGCCTACCCAGCCGTTTGCACTGAAGTGCGCAACGTCAGGTTGTGTATGACACGTAGAACAGTTGGTTTGATACGCTTCACCAGCTGCGTTCCAAATTGGAGTGAAGTCAGTCACCATAGACTCTTGTTTCATCCATAGGTCAACGGCAACTTCTTCCCAAGGAAGACCCGTTAGCTCGTCTTCTTTCTTCTCGCCCACATGCACGTCAGCGCCTTGTGATACTTCACGAGAAAGAATAGCTGTTGAGATGTTCTTACCAAAGTCTTCTTGAATCACGCGGCCAAAGCCTTTCGCTTTACGCCAGCCATCGATTTCAACTTTGATCATGTCACCTTTAACATCCAAAATTTCAACTTTACTTGCAGGGCTAAGTAGACCCGCTTCCGTTGAACCTGTTTCGTCGGTGTAAAGTGGTAGGTGACGAATAGACACTACGCTCTCACCTTTAGAGTAAGACGTGCTGCTTGCTACTTGCTCTAGGTCACCAACAATACCACTTGCCGCTGCCATATCTTTAGGCAGGTTGTGAGCGATACCTTTGTGGCAGTCTACACAGCTTTGATCACGCTCAGCCGCAGACTTCATTTGAATGCGCGCCGTAGGTGACATTTGCTCGAAGTCCATAGACTCGTAGTTGTGACAGTTTTTACACTCTAGAGATTTATTGGCAGAGAAACGATCCCATTCATGGCGCGCTAGCTCTAGACGACGCGCTTCGAATTTTTCTGGGGTATCTAAATCGCCAAAAACCTGTGCAAATACTTCTTTTGAAGCCTGCATCTTACGAGCAATTTTATCTGTCCAGTTGTGTGGAACGTGGCAATCAGGACAAGTGGCACGAACACCTGAGTGGTTTTTCCAGTGAACGGTTTCTTGTAGCTCGACGTATACATTGTCACGCATGGTGTGACAGCTGATACAGAACTCTTCTGTGTTAGTTGCTTCAAGCGCGGTGTTAAAACCACCCCAGAAAACCACACCAGCAACGAAACCACCCGCGGTTAGCACACCAAGCTGATGTGAACTGCAGGGCGCTAATGGTGCGCCAAAGTTTAATTAAAAAGGATTTCATGACTAACTCTCTTGAAACTTGTTGAACGGGTTTGGCTACTAATTAGCCATGCACGCCTGGAGGGCCGAAAACGAACATTTGGAGCATCCAAACGATAAATCCGTAGCCACCAACGATAGCCACACTCAACAGAGGGAAGAATACGGCACAGATGAAGAAAAACGACTTCCACTCCATCCCGTGCTTTTCCGCACTTTCTACTTTGTTAACATCACTCATACATTTGCCTATATTGTATGTTGTCCAGTCCACGAGCATTCCACGAAGGACACTCAATTATTTAAAACATCTATGGGAAAATGCTAAACCATACTAGGAGTAAGGTTCAATCAATTCCGTCCTCTCATCCCTTGTTATTCAACAGTTTTTTGAGTTCATCCCGAGTTGTATTTAATTAAAAATCTATGTGTAAAGTTATGAATAGATATGACAGATTAATACTGTTATTCATCTGTAAATATAGATACATATCTACAACATTTACACATTCTCACCAATAACTCCACCAACTTTTTTAGGCGGATTTCCTCATCTAAGGCGCGATGTTTGTTACTTTTTTGTTAATGTGCGTACATTTAAACCACGTGATAGATGGACCCAATTTGGGTAAACTTTTGAGATTAATTTTCCCCAGAAACAGAGCATGAAATGCAGCAAGTTATTGATATCAGCTGGTGGCAGATTGCGCTTTTCGCAACCACTTTGCTCATCCCGTACGCCATCAATTACCACTACAAATTAGAAGATAGGAAAAGATGCTACGGTTGGCCTTATTCGAATGGCTATTCAGTTGGCTTTGGTGGGGCTGTATCTCGAATATTTGTTTTACTTAGATAGCTTTGCTGTCAATCTGGTGTGGTTGATGGTGATGATTATCGTCGGTGCGAACGCGATAGCGGCAAAGTCGAAATTACCGAAGCGCCCGATTGTTGGTTTTTTGATATTTGCACTGTGTATTGGGCTGTTCCCTGTTCTGGCACTACTTTGCCTTGTCACCGTACAGCCTGACCCATTTTATAGCGCACAGTACGCGATTCCCTTATCCGGTATGCTGCTCGGTAATAGCTTGGGAGGGAACATCGTTGCACTTCAGAACTTCTACAGTGCATTAGAAAGCCGTTGGAGCGAGTACCAAGCCTCCATCGCACTTGGAGCGCCGATTTCTATAGCCACTTTGCCTTTTGTCCGCGTTTCACTTCAGAAATCTCTAGCGCCCATTCTGGCAACCATGGCCACCACTGGACTGGTCTCACTGCCAGGATGATGACTGGTCAAATTTTAGGCGGCGCGAGTCCGGTCGTAGCAGTGAAGTATCAGCTGGTCATCATGATGGCTATTTGGGTCATGATGAGCATTTCTATCGTTGTCTGCTTAAACCTTGTGGTCTATCGGGGATTCGACGCCTCCGGGAAGCCAAAAATTCGTCCCCAAACGAATGGCTAATTCAGCCCTTTTCGTGGTTACTCACTAAGTTTAAACCAGGTTATCCACAGGATATGTGGATAACCAAGTCTCTGAAGTTACGCTATTTCTCAATATACATGCCCGTAAACGGTCAAAAGATCCCCAGCGTCATGTTCCTGTCATCAATTATGGTTAATTTATCAGCAACTCAATGGGCAAATAGCGTTGTTGCCCCATAGTGCTGTGGTTCTAAAAGCTAAGCAACACAAGGATGAAGAAGATGTTGGATGAATTATATACAAGGGCAGATCAAGATGATGTCGCTCGTAATTGGCTTATCGACACGCCCGACGCACTCAATGGTGCCGATGATCATGGCTATAGCCACTCTGCACCTTTCGAATACTCAAGTGGTTGGCATGCACAGGATGGATTGTTACTAACTCACAGACATTAAAAAAGGGCGTCTCCGCCCTTTTTATTCCTTATCCAACTAAACAGTTCATTGGATCATGGTAGATCTAAACCCGTTGGATTTAGTCGCGCAGGTAGATCAACCAATACAACATGCCAACAAACACGCCACCGCCGATGATGTTACCTAACGTCACTGGGATTAGGTTATTCACAACAAACGTCATCAGGTTCAAATCAGCAAACCCTGCCGGTGTTGCGCCTATCGCTTGCCAAAACTCAGGGGACGCGAGATTTTTGATGCCAATCGCCATCGGTACTTGGAACATGTTTGCAATACAGTGCTCAAAACCTGCAGAGACAAACATCGCCACTGGCAGTACCATCACGATGATCTTATCAGTCAATGTACGACCGCTGAATGTCATCCATACAGCAACACAGACTAATACGTTACACATGATGCCAAGCGCTACCGCTTGCCAAAAGTCGTGATGCAGTTTGTGTTGAGCAATGTGCATGGTGTTAAGGCCAACCTGGCTCCATCAAACATGTATTGCTTCGCTGTCAGCATAATACCAACTAGGAACAATGCACCTAGCATGTTGCCAACGTAAACCACCATCCAGTTTTTGAACAGCGCACGCCAGGTAATTTTGCCACTCGCTCTCGCCACAAGGGTCAACACTGAGCTTGTAAACAGTTCACCACCGGTAATAATGACCAGAACCAAACCCAAACTAAACGCCAGGCCACCAAGAAAACGAGTCAGTCCCCAAGGTAGATCGCCGGCTCCTGTTGTGATGGTGGTGTAAAAAATAAACGCAATACCAATGTGCAAACCTGCCGTGATCGCTAACAGGAAAGATTTCATCGGATCTTTTGTCGCTTTACCTACGCCAGCTTCTGCTGCACGCTCTGCCATTTGTGGTGGCAACAGCGCATCAAATTGATTGATTTCCATTTTTCTCTTACATATTTTGTGACAATTAAAACGGGCGCGGATAATCACTCCAATCCATCAATAAATCAAGATTTATTTAGCGGTAAAATATTATTTACCAAATATGGTGGTTGGTATAAATGAACGCGTAGGAAAAAACGTCGTTCAATCATTACGTTAACGAGGAGGTCACATGAAGGTAAAATTGAAGGATAGAAACAAAAAACGCCGCAACCGCGGCGTTTTTGATCGTTTATTCAGCTTGCTTTTGAAGGGCGCCAACTAGCTTTTTCAACGCCTCTATTTCGGCTCGATTTTGCGCGGCAACGTCTTGAGCTACCTGCGCCTCCTCTGAAACACCGCTGTCATGGCGTTGCTGCTGGAGTAATGCAATTTGCTGTTTCAGTAATGCATTTTCCTTCTTAAGCGCTCGAGTATTATCAGCGGCTTTCAATCGTTCCACATCATGAGCGATGCGATTCGACTGTGCTGACAACGACTGATCTCGATAGTCGTTACCTTTCGCTGCTGAGGAAATGTGGTGCATTCGTGATTCCGCCTCAAGTACAAATGGTTCAAACTGAGACTTCTCTACGTTGATAAGCTTCGTTACCTCTTGCACAACAGACTCTAAGCGTCGAAATTGAAAGTCGATTCGCTCCACTTGTTCATCAATCTCGACAAACGCGCGTGGTGATTGTGTGACAAACTCAGACAGCTCGCGAATGCCTTGTTCCACATAACCAAAACTCACTGGCGCCAAGACGTTGTAACGAGCGCTCGCTAATGTCGCAAGCTTCTGCTCTAGTGGCTTAACGTACTTTGCGTCAATCACGCGTATTTCAAGCGCTTTGGCATGATTAAGAAAACGCTCTTGATAGCTGGTCGCGAGATCGACTTCCGATACCACTAAATGCTCAAACAGGCGCTGATAATCGCGGCTCAACGTATTCATCGCATGTTTAAAGTAACGACCTGCTTCTATTTTCTGTAGATAAGCCATTTCTGTCATCGCAGGTGCTAAAAGCTCATCCGCCTGCTTCTTCAGACCTTGAATTGCGCGGTAGTTGTACTCGACAGTATTGATGCGATCTCGAAATCCAACGGCGTAAGTTTCACTAGAGAATACTGAGTGTTTACTATCAATTTGATTGGGATCTTTGCGAATCTCAATAAAAAGATCATGAGCGCTTTTCCAAGACGACATCATTTCTCGATAGTTCTCTGGGGCATAGATGCGAAGCGATTCTGCACCTTCTAACGCTTTCGACCAGTATGTATAAGTTACCGTCAGCTGTTCAAATTCCTTATTGCGCGTCAACTCCAGCTCTTTGGGACTTAAATTTGCCCTAGCATCGTTTACTGGCGGCGTACTCGCACAAGAGGCCACGCCCAAAACACACAGCAATACCACAATTAATTTGCGCGTAGACATCTACTCTCCTAATCTGGGACAACGCATCCCGTAAGCCTGCTCCCAAACATGCAGCAAGCAAAAACAACTCACTATATTCAAATTCAACACTAAATACATCTCAACACATTCTAATCGGTTATAATTCATTCACTTAGTACGAAAGTTTTACCAATTCTTACTAGAAGGCGGCGCAAGCTAACACTTTCCTCACTCGACGATTGTCAATGTGCTATTTCCCCACTATGTTGATGGAAGAAACGCAACCAAGAGGCAAATCTATGAAATTCACGCCTGAGCATCTCGCAGAGATGAACCTACTACTGCAATTTGATATCAGCAGTGCGGCAACCGGTATAAAAGTGCACCACGATGCTAGTGAAGATATGCAAAAAGCAGTCCAACGACTGTATGACAAAGGACTTTGTACCCTGCCAGACGGCGGATACTTAACAGATGAGGGTATAGAGATCGCAGAACATGCGGACAAGATATTGCGAGTGCTGAGCTCATAGTCACTCTAACGCTGGCGGCGGCGCCTTGCTGCCGCTTTAGTTTGACGGTGTTCACACTGGCGGCAACGATACACCTACCGACATTTTATCAAAGAAAACCCTTCCACTACTCTTCAGTATTTAACCCATAACACTTTGTTTGAAATAAGTATCTTCTAGTTTGTTACTTTCAGGTTTCACCGGCGAAGGTAACATAAACACCAGATAAGACGTTCGAGGAAGAGAATATGGGCAACAATCAATACAACCGTGAAACACTGACTGCAGGCTACTGGGTGTTGCATAACTTTCACTATGGGCATGTAGCAGAGGCACGTTGCAACCTTGAGCTAGTGAAAAGCATTTCTATCCACAAAGCGCCAAGTGCTGACACTATCAACATCTCACTCGATTTAGTTGCAGAGCATACTGAAGGCCCAAATAAGATCGAACTGCTGCTCAGTGATGGTCAAGTCATCAAGCTATCCGATTATGTCGATTACCAATGTGCACGTGGTGTAACTAGGTTACTCCGTTGCCTTATTCCAACGACATATGCTCCATCACTTGTCAGCGAAAGTGGTTTCGCGATCCGTATCGACAATATTGAAGACAGAGTTGATACTCAAGACGCCTCAAATATCATCGACAACGCCATCCGTCACGCGCACTAATCAACATTAAGTCCAGCACACTAGTGTGCTGGACTTTTTACAACCGCGTTCCACCGCGACACTAGACGCTGATAAGGAGCCCATTTATCGTACCCCCAGTTAAATGCAGCGGTATAGAAGAAAAAGAACACCAAGAATCCAGCCTCAATCACGAGTGCAGTCCAAAGCGTCACTCCTAACGCCCATGCAATAACGGGAATCGTAAAAAAGATCAGTCCACCTTCAAAACCCAGCGCGTGCCCTACTCTTACTGCAAACGTTCTTTCTGTTCGCCTTCCCGGTACCAATTTGTCAAAAAGCACGTTGTAGACGTAATTCCAAATGACAGTGAACAGGCTCATACCAATACCCACTGCTATCATAGAAGTCGATTTAATACCTGCCACCGCAGAAGCAGCAGAAATAATGATAGTCAACGCTATCGCTTCGAATAGCACCGCGTGAAAAATCCTTTCTTTTACATTCATATAATTACACCCTAGCTTTGCAATTAGGACTAGCAATAGGCGTATTATCAATTATGCTTAAACGCATAGGTAGTTAGATAACATCAGGATAACTGATATGTTGAGCGTAGAACAAATTGAAGCTTTCATCACGACGGTAGAAACTGGGTCATTCTCTGGCGCAGCGCGTAGATTAGGTAAAGTGCAGTCTGCTGTAAGCCAGAATATTATGAACCTAGAAATTGACTGCGGGGTAGAGCTATTTGATCGAAGGGGTCGCTATCCGGTTCTGACAGAAGCGGGAGAGAAGCTTCTGCCTTACGCAAGAGCCGCTATGGTTCAACACGGGCGACTTGCCGAACGTGTCGATAGTTTAACACAAAAAGAGATCCAGCCTATCGTTCTAACGATTGACGAGGGTATTCCTTTTGATTGGGTAACGCCAATTATTCAAACTTTGTCGGAAGAGTTTCCAAGATTGAGTTGGAGTTGCTTTTCGCATCAAGCTGCGATGCCATTGAGATGGTACAAAATGGAAGAGCCACTTCCGCCATTATTCATGAAGATCTTTCCGTACCCTTTTCGCTCGACTTTGAAAGCATTGGATCATTACAGTTCGATGTTTATGTCTCAGCGTCCCATCCACTAGCAAAAACCGTCACCCCGCACCTGGAAATGTTGAGTTTGCATCGTCAACTGTCGATCAGTTCGCGCAACAACAAAATCAGCAGCTTACACCATGCACTAAGCCCAGATATCTGGTATTCAGACAGCTATCAAATGTTACTCGAATGGTGCATCGCAGGGTTTGGCTGGACGTACATTCCTAGCTACCTAGCAAAATCAGCGATTGAAAAAGGCATCATTGTTCCTATTCCGGTAGAGTTTGAGAAGATCTCAGCCATGATAAACGTCAGCATAATTCAGCATTCAAGTAAGAGTAGCGATCTTGGTCACCGCCGTTTAAGAGAATTACTGAAACAAAGTTTCAAGGAGGGTTAACATGAACCACAATAATGTCGTCATCGTTGGCGCAGGTTGGCTTGGTTTGCCCCTAGCAAAAGCGCTCAACAACAAAGGTTATCGGGTCACCGCAACACGTACCACAGAGCAAGGAGTCAGCGAGCTCACTCACCATGGTATCGACGGATTTGCACTCGATTTGGCCGAACTGACCAATGACGATAGAAAACTCGCCACACTTGATCATCTAAGAGGGTTAAATGCCGATACGCTCATTGGCTGCTTCCCCCCTGGATTTCGAACAGGTGGCGGTGCACTCTACGCCTCTCAATGGGATACGCTGTGTCAACTCGCCAAAGGTGCTGACATCAGTAAAATCATTATGGTGAGCTCAACATCTGTTTACCCTGACCGAGCAGAGTTAATGACTGAAGACATGGCTCGCCTACCGGTTGCGAAAGGCCGCGACGATTTTAGCGCTAAGGCAATGATTATGCTGACGGCCGAAGAATACGTTCGCAACTCGACACTCGACTACGCCATCGTGCGCTGTAGCGGATTATTTGGCCCAAATCGCCACCCGTCGCGTTTTGCTTCGAAACTGAAAAGCGTCAGCGATCAGGCGACCGCCAATATGCTCCACCTCGATGATGCTATTGGCTCAATTGTATTCGCTCTTGAAAATATCAGCTCGAGTGTCGTTAATGCCACCACACCGACATCCTGTGACAAGGTGACGTTTTACCGCGCAGCATTAAGAGCGGCAGGCTTAGACACATCGCTCAATTTAGTAAACTCAACACCGGACAAAACCATCTCGAGCGAGAAGCTGCAAAACCTTGGTTATCATTTTAAATATCAAAGTACGCTTGATGCATTGTGATCACGAGGTGCATTACAATCACTCAATGAAAAAAGGAGCCAAATAAAGTGGCTCCTTTTCATTTAATAAAGCAATAACTTACATTACTTTCCAAGCGCTTCTTTGTAATGCTGACGGCAAACAGAGACATATTTATCGTTACCACCAATAGAAACTTGGTCACCTTCTGCAATCGCGTTACCGTGCTCATCGGTTCGGATCACCATGTTCGCTTTACGTCCACAGTGACAAATCGTTTTTAGCTCAACTAGCTTGTCCGCCCATGCTAGAAGGTGTTTACTACCTTCAAAAAGCTCTCCCAAGAAGTCAGTGCGCAAACCATAGCAAAGCACCGGAATATTCAGTTTATCCACCACTTCAGTAAGCTGGTACACCTGCTGCTTGGATAAGAACTGACACTCATCGATCAAAATACAATGTCTTGGGGTTTCAGCATTGATCGCTGCAATCTCATCAAAAAGATTCGTCTCAGCACGAAACAGCTGAGCTTCCGACTGCAGACCAATACGAGAGCTAACTTTACCAATACCATAGCGATCATCCAGCGCTGCTGTATAGATAAGTGGCGTCATACCACGCTCTTGATAGTTAAAAGAAGATTGAAGAAGAGTCGTCGATTTACCCGCATTCATTGCTGAGTAATAGAAGTACATCTGAGCCAAAACGTATCACCAAATTAGAAACTAAAAAGAAGCCCTAGCAAGCTAGGGCTATCAAAACGATTATTTACGACGCCACGTCGTGCCTTCCGGACCATCTTCTAGAATGATACCTAGCTCATTCAGCTTATCACGAGCCAGATCAGCATTAGCCCAATCTTTCGATGCACGAGAGTCATTGCGAAGTTTGATCAGCGCTTCGATTTCCGCCACTTCGTCGCCATCACCCGCATCACCTTTAAGGAAAGCTTCTGGGTCTTGATGCAAAATACCGATGATATCAGCTAGCTCACGCATAAGCGCACCAAGTTGGCTCGCTTCTGCCATATCAACGGTTTTCAGACGGTTAATCTCACGCGCCATATCAAACAGTACTGAGTAGGCTTCAGGTGTATTGAAATCGTCGTTCATCGCTGTCGTAAAGCGAGTCACATAGTCTTCACCGCCGGTAGGCTCAGCATTCACATCCAAACCACGTAGTGACGTGTATAGGCGTTCAAGTGCTGAACGTGCTTGGTTTAGGTTGTCTTCACTGTAGTTAAGCTGGCTGCGGTAGTGACCCGACATTAGGAAATAACGAACCGTTTCTGCATCGTAGTGACCAAGAACGTCTCGGATAGTAAAGAAGTTACCTAGTGACTTAGACATTTTTTCTTTGTCTACCATCACCATGCCACTGTGCATCCAAGTGTTCACGTACTGGGTGTCGTGAGCACAGCAAGATTGAGCAATTTCATTCTCGTGGTGAGGGAACTGAAGATCCGAACCACCGCCGTGGATATCAAAGTGGTCACCAAGAATCGATGAGTTCATTGCTGAACACTCAATGTGCCAACCAGGGCGACCCGCGCCCCACGGTGATTCCCATGTAGGTTCACCTGGCTTAGACATTTTCCAAAGAACGAAATCTAGCGGACTGCGTTTTGCGCTTTCTACGTCTACACGAGCACCTGCTTGAAGTTGATCCAAATCTTGCTTAGATAGCTTGCCGTATTCGTCGAACTTACCTACTTCGAACATCACATCGCCATTATCAGCAACGTAAGCAAAACCGCGCTCAATGAGCTTTTCAACCAGCGCAATGATCTCTGCGATGAATTCTGTCGCGCGAGGCTCAATGTCTGGGCGCTTCATATTCAATGCATCGAAGTCTGCGTGCATTTCGCCAATTAGACGCTCGGTTAGCGACTCACAAGACTCACCATTTTCGTTAGCACGCTTGATGATTTTATCGTCGATATCCGTGATGTTACGTACAAATGTTAGGTCATAACCAACGTAACGAAGGTAACGAGAGACCACATCGAATGAAACAAAAGTACGACCGTGACCAATGTGACAGAGATCGTAAATAGTGACCCCACAGACATACATGCCGACTTTGCTGCATGAATAGGTTTAAATTCCTCTTTTTGTCGTGTCAGTGTGTTGTATATTTTTAACATGATCTCTATCTGAACTATTACGTTTAAAATGTATCGGCGATTATAACCATAAAGCTGAGCAGAATGGAGTCAATAAGCGAAGAAATCTCGGCTTTTTGCGGCAGTTTTTGCAGCTAACGCTATCCATTGTATAAAAAGCGTTCCTTTTATTGCAGATATCCCGCTTTCTGCTATTGCTTGTGCAGGGAGTTAAGCTAGAATCATGGCTTCAAAATAGAAAAATGGAATAGGTATTCATCATGATCACCCTTCACACTAATTTCGGCGACATCAAAATCCAATTGAACGAAGAGAAAGCACCAGAGACAAGTGCAAACTTCCTACAATACTGCCGCGATGGTTTCTACGACAACACGCTTTTCCACCGTGTTATCGACGGTTTCATGATCCAAGGTGGTGGCATGACGTCTGGCCTTAAAGAGAAGGCGACTCGTGCTCCAATTAAAAACGAAGCAAACAACGGTCTTAGCAACAAAGTTGGTACTTTGGCTATGGCACGTACTATGGAACCGCATTCTGCGAGCTCTCAGTTCTTCATCAACGTAAATGACAACACGTTCCTAGACTTCCGCTCTGAGAGCCTAGACGGTTGGGGCTACTGTGTATTCGCAGAAGTTGTTGAAGGCATGGACATCGTTAACAAGATCAAAGGTGTGAGCACTGGCTCTATGGGTATGCACCAAGACGTTCCTCTAGAAGAAGTGATCATCACTGGCTCTACGATTCAAGAGTAATCGTTAAAAGGGAGGGCTTGCCCTCCCTTGCTGTATATTATGACAACATTATTCATTTCTGACTTACACCTTTCCCC
This sequence comes from Vibrio maritimus, assembly GCA_000755425.1. GTDB lineage: Bacteria > Pseudomonadota > Gammaproteobacteria > Enterobacterales > Vibrionaceae > Vibrio > Vibrio maritimus_A. Next base: position 376,450 of record BBMT01000005.1, on the reverse strand, counting down.
TCAGTTACCCAAAACCACGGATTGCTTTGTTAAGTTCATGCGCGAAGAAGCCATTCACGCAGATGCATTGTATGTACTCGGTGACCTGTTTGAGTTTTGGATTGGTGACGATGACCCTTCACCTTTTGCTGCTCAGATTAAGCAAGAGTTCCTTACCCTGACGCAGCGCGGCGTCGATACGTACTTTATTCAAGGTAATCGCGACTTTTTGTTGGGAAAACGTTTTTGTAAAGCAACCGGTATTACCCTACTAGATGAACATACTGTCATCGACCTCTACGGTAAGAAAGCAGTGATACTGCATGGGGATACGCTATGTACCGATGACGTGCGCTACCAAAAGTTTCGCGCCAAAGTGCATATGCCTTGGCTGCAATGGCTATTTAATCGCCTTCCATTCTTTACAAGACAGCGTATTGCAAATAAAATCCAGGGCGATATTAAAGAGGTCAAGTCCAGTAAATCACTAGACATAATGGACGTGAACCAAAACGAAGTAGAAGCACTGCTTCGTGAGACAGGTACTGATCTTATGATACATGGACACACGCATAGGCCAGGCACACATGAGTTCAGTGTCCAAGGCCAGCCAGCAACACGAATAGTGCTTGGCGATTGGTATCAACAGGCTCAGTATTAGTGTGTGAGCCAGAATCACAGCGTCTAGAGCGCCGTTTTTTAGCAAACCATGAACTACCCCTCGAATTTCCAATAGTTTCATAGTCAAAGAAAGTAATTAAACGTTACTATGAGTTAACGTTTTTGAGATAACCATGCAGAATTTGAAATACTCGTACATCGCTAGACAACCTATCTTGGATAGCGAACAAAAAACTGTTGGCTATGAGCTGCTATTTCGGGACGGCCCTAACAATACCTTCCCAGATATTGATCCAGAATTGGCCACCAACCGACTTCTATCAGAGCATTTCCTTGCAACACATTACAGTACGATAGGCGATAAACTGGGTTTCGTGAACTTTCCTTACCAAAGCTTGGTGAATTTAGTCCCTACCCTATTCCCTAAAGAAAATCTGGTTATCGAGATCTTAGAAAGCTGTGAGCCGACTTCAGAGTTGCTCGCTGCAATTAAGAAAATGTCACAAGCGGGTTACACCATCGCCCTTGATGATTTTGTACCACGCAAAGAATGGCTACCTTTCTTACCTTACACATCGATTATCAAAATTGATATTCGCCAATACTCGTTGAAAAAAGCCCAAGGCTCATCGAAAGACTGCGACCACATAACATTACTTTCCTAGCTGAAAAAGTTGAAACTTATGAAGAGTTTGAGCTTGCCAAGCAAGTTGGCTTTGACCAGTTTCAAGGCTACTTCTTTAGCCGTCCGCAGCTGATTCGCCGTAAGCAAATCAAGCCTTCGTTTCTAACCGTAGTACAGCTTTGTAAAGAGATTGCCAATCAAGACATCAATTACGATGAACTGGAACGACTGATTTCTCTTGATGTCACCTTGTCATACAAGCTGCTGACATTCGTGAATGCCTCATATCTTATCCGCTCAGAAATCAAATCGTTCAAGCAAGCCCTAGTTTACCTAGGAGAGGAGCGTCTTAGAAAGTTCATCTCCTTGGTGGCGATTACGTCGACCCAAGACGACAAGCCAGATAGCTCTATAGCTTGTCGATTCAACGCGCTCGTTTCTGTGAGCTGCTGCTAAGTGACATGAATACCAATCTCGACGAAGGTCTTGGCTTTCTGACGGGTATGTTCTCGCTATTGGACTCACTGTTTGATCAACCTTTAGAAGAATTGGTTGAGAAGATGCCTATCGACCATATGGTTAAATCGGCGTTGGTGACTAAGCAAGGCACACTTGGCAACATTCTGTCCTTGGTAAAAGCGTACGAGAATGCCGACTGGATGACGGTGATCGCTTATCGCGACAAGCTAGAAGTCAGTGACGAAAAGCTCGCTAAGCATTATGATGACGCCATTAAATGGACTGAAGACCTACTGGCAATTGAGTCCGAGTACCACGTTCACGTTTGAGCGTTAAACACCGAATCAAAGATTAAACATGAAACCATGCTATTGCGGCAGCAGTCAAAGCTACGAAACATGCTGCCAACCTATTCACCAAGACGTCACCCTAGCTAAACAGCCAGAGCAGTTAATGCGCGCTCGCTATAGTGCACATTTAACCAAGAATGTTGACTTCGTTGTCGCAACCTATCACCCAAGTTGTCAGGCTGAAAATGAACGAGAAGCGATTGCTGACTCAATAAACAGTGATTGGCTCAAGCTTGAGGTCATTGGCAGCGAAAATGGTAACCATGAAAACGAAGGCTATGTGAGCTTTCGCGCTTTTCTTAAAGACAATGGCTATGAGTATTGCTTGGCAGAGCGTTCGCGTTTCCTATTCGAACAAGGCCAGTGGTTTTATATCGATGGTGAAATCGATGACAGCATTCCACCTAAGCCGTTAACCTTAGAATCGGTGAAAGTAGGTCGCAATGATCCATGCCCATGTGGCAGCGGTAAAAAGCACAAAAAATGCTGCGGCTAATGAGCTAAATTAGACTAAGAGTTCGATAAAAATTGACTCTATAAAAACGAAAAGGTCGCATCATGCGACCTTTTTCTATGATTAGCGATTTAGCGTTGGTACGCTTTGAACTGATTGGTCAATGGATCATACTGGTAACCGAGCATATCCAATTTGCCTACCACACCTTCTACGTCCATTTCATACATGCTCACCAACTCATCAAACGAGTCGCACTCTAAGCGCAATTTTTCGTTGACGATACCAAGCAAGATAATACTGTCAAAACCGCTCACATTACTTAGATCCATAACCGCACTCCATAAAAAAGCTAGCCCTTAAAGACTAGCTGTTTATTACGGAATAGAAAGTGACTTGGTTTACAGTTCAAGCAAGCCAGTACAGCTGCAACAACCCGACATTGGTCACTAAAAGGCTCAAAAACGCGACAGCAAGCTGACCTTTCGCTGGTGCTTGGTGGCGAATAATGTGCCAGCTCCAAATCACGATGCCAGCCATGAGCATAAACAAAGAGATAATCACCGCTGGAGTATAGTTAGCAACAACCTCAGGCTCCCACTGATAAGCATTAAACACAAAACTCAATGCCAATAGCATCGCAAACACAACGCCTGATACCGGTAAGATGCGATGAAAGGCTGAAGACGTGTCTTCGCCATTATCAGCAGTAGATGGGCAAACGCCGCCCCCAGTAATAGTCCTGCGCTGGCAAGTGATAAAGATTGAGCTAGATTTGGCTGCTGAGCGATCAGAATTACTGAGAATGTTATCGCCATACCATTAGCAAGATGCAGAGCCCAAAAAGGCCCTTTCTCTCGGGTTTTACCTGTTTGAACTTTGGAATAGAAATAGAACAGCGCAAACACCACTAAAAAGGCTTCAATCTTCAAAGAAGCGATTGCAAGCCAAAGTATGCCGATAGCTGGCAATAACTTGTGAATACGGCCTCTTTGTCCGGGGCAAATGTCGCCCTTTGCTAAAATAAGGTTAGTACGAGCATCGCAACGGCAAGTGCCGGAGCAAGTAATGTCAAAACAGCGGTAATCATGGGTATGAGTTCAAAGCAAAAATCATTGGCGCTGATGATATATCAGCTTGAGGACGAATGCTATTGACTCGTCGTCGCCCCAAAATAACCACACTTTGTTTGGGCTTTGAAGTCACTGGAATTGAAGTATATAATGCCCGCCTTCAAAACTAGAGGTTAAAATATGCACAACGACATTACCCCAATCCATGAGCACAAAAAATACTGGGCGGAATGCTTTGGTATTGCTCCTTTTTTGCCCACCAGCAGAAAAGAGATGGACGCCCTTGGATGGGACAGCTGTGACATCATTATTGTCACGGGGGATGCGTATGTGGATCATCCTAGTTTTGGTATGGCCATCATTGGTCGCCTGCTTGAAGCACAAGGATTTCGGGTTGGTATTATTGCTCAGCCAGATTGGAGCAATAAGAATGACTTCATGAGCCTCGGCAAGCCAAATCTCTTCTTCGGTATCACGCTGGTAACATGGACTCCATGATCAACCGTTACACCGCGGACAAAAAACTGCGCCACGATGACGCTTACACACCAAACAACGAAGGTGGTAAACGTCCAGATCGCGCAACATTGGTTTATTCTCAGCGCTGCCGAGAAGCCTACAAAGAAACCCCTATCGTATTAGGTGGCATCGAAGCCAGTTTGCGCCGTATCGCTCACTACGATTATTGGTCAGACAAAGTTCGTCGCTCAGTGCTATTTGATGCCAAGGCCGACATTCTACTGTTTGGTAACGCAGAACGTGCACTGGTAGAAGTTGCGCACCGACTGGCTGATGGTGAAAGCGTGGCTGACATGACCAATATTCGCGGTACAGCGGTCAACTTGGCGGCAGAGCCAGAGCAATACACCATCATTGACTCATCGCGTATTGAAAAGCCGGGTAAAGCATTCGTTCCACAAAACCCATATCAAGTGGAATCAAACTGCGACACCAACAAATCAGATACTGAAGCTGCAGCGAAGCCGATTACCATTCGCCCGTCTCGTCATGATGCTGCCTCGACGGCTGTGCGCTTGCCGCCATTCGAGAAACTCAATAATGACCGTATTCTTTACGCTCATGCCAGCCGTGTGATGCACCTTGAGACCAACCCATACTCGGGTCGTGCACTGATTCAGCGCCATGGCAACCGTGAGCTTTGGGTAAACCAAGCACCAATCCCGCTCTCCACAGAAGAGATGGACTACGTGTTTGGCCTGCCATATGCGCGTGTTCCTCACCCTAAATATGGTAAAGCAAGATCCCGGCCTACGACATGATCAAGACCTCGGTTAATATCATGCGTGGCTGTTTTGGTGGTTGCTCTTTCTGTTCAATCACCGAACACGAAGGACGAATAATTCAAAACCGCTCACAAGAATCCATCATTGGTGAGCTTGAAGAGATCCGCGACAAAGTACCAGGCTTCACAGGTACCATCTCGGATTTAGGTGGTCCAACAGCCAACATGTATCGCTTAGGCTGCTCGGATCCAAAAGCAGAAGCTAACTGCCGACGTCCTTCTTGTGTGTTCCCAGGTATCTGTAACAAGCTCAACACAGATCATAAACACACCATCGATCTATACCGTGCAGCGCGTAAAGTTGATGGCGTGAAAAAGGTCATGATCGCCTCTGGTGTTCGTTATGACTTGGCCATTGAATCTCCAGAGTACGTTCGTGAGTTGGTGACCCACCACGTAGGTGGCTACCTAAAGATCGCACCAGAACATACAGAAAAAGGTCCGCTGGATCTGATGATGAAGCCAGGTATGGGTACCTATGACCGCTTCAAAGAGATGTTTGAGAAATACAGTGCCGAAGCAGGTAAGAAACAGTACCTGATCCCATACTTCATCTCTGCTCACCCGGGGACGGAAGATGAAGACATGCTCAACCTAGCGCTGTGGCTGAAAAAGAACAACTTTGAGTGTGACCAGGTACAGAACTTCTATCCATCACCAATGTGTAATGCAACATCCATGTATTACTCGGAAACGAATCCACTGAAACGCGTCAAATATAAAAAACGTGAAGACTTGCCCGTGGCGAAGGGTGAACGTCAGCGCCGCTTGCACAAAGCCTTGTTGCGTTACCACGATCCAGATAACTGGCCGCTGATCCGTGAAGCCTTGATCAGCATGGGTAAACAGTACCTAATCGGTGATAAGCCAAGCTGCTTGGTGCCAGCTGAAGATATCGATTCACGCACACCAGCGCAGCGCCGTAAATCCGGCCGTCATGGTGCGAATCGTTTTGCCACCAAGCACACTAAGGGACAACCTGATATCCGAACCGATGGTCAGCGCCGCAAGAAACCGGGGCAACGCCCAGCAGGTGGCCAGAATCAAGGTCATGGCACTCAAGGTAATAGTCAAGGTTCAGGCAAACGAGATAATGGTAAACAAGGAAACGGTAAGCCAAATAGCAAGCCTAATGGTCAACAAAGACCTGGCGGAAAGCCCGCTGGTAAACCAAACGGTAAAGGCGCCCCTAAACGCCGTGCGCGTGCTTAACACCAGCGATTCCAACAGTTAGCGAATTGTAGTTTCTTAAAAGAGAGTCACTTGTGACTCTCTTTTTATTTATCCTCTCTTAGCCCTACCTCTGTGTAAATTCTCAATCTGATTTTGATTGTCAAAATGAAAAAACACCATTACCACTTCAAGAACCAATCGTAACTCTCTGTATTTATTGCATTTAAATTTGGGCACGGCTGTTGCAATACAGAGGTATCGATAAAACTTCTGAGGCAGGGTTATGGCACATTATCTAATCACCGTTCCTAAAGCGACCAACCAAACCATCGATATCACCAATACGGCCAATGAGGGCGAACTGGACAGCGCGACCATTTGGGAGCTTGGCCATAAAACCGTGATTTGTTGGGGAGACCCTGCCAGCGCCGCTTGTGATGCAGACATCATCGCCGATGTAAGTCTAAACCGCAGCCAATCTTATTGGGGTCGTAGTTGGATTGTTGTCGACAACGATGAGCATACCGTTCAAGCATGTACAGATCGCCTTGGCATCTTCCTGTTTGGCTTGGTGAGCACCAGCACAGCACCGCGCTGTATACCAGTCGTCAAGCGCTGACTACCTTTACCCAACACCAGCCCAAAACGTCTAGCGCTCAACGCACACTAGTGGCATTCGGCCAGTTGTTCGATGAGCAGACATTGTGGAATGAGATTCGCTGCCTCAACGGGAACACAACCGTCACCCTAGATTCAGAGCGCACCAGCGTCGAATCTCATCAAGACACCCCCATCTTAGGCAACGACATCACCCGTTTTGATGATGCATTGGAAGCCTTTGTCGAAGCCGTTCGCGAAGCGTTTAACTACGGTAGTGAGCCAATGGTGTCATTAAGTGGCGGGCTCGACTCTCGCTTGATTCTGTCTGCTGCCACAGCGCTTGGCAAAAAGCCTACTACGCTAACCTATGGCTCATCTCACTCTAGCGATTATCAAATTGCTAAGACCCTTGCTGAATGTGCAGGGCTTCGCTTGATTACTGGAAACGAGTTCGCGACACCGACAGACCCCAGCACCATTCAACGTGTCGCAGATCTCGGCAATGGAGAAGTTCCTCTTCATCATGCCCATTCGATTCTTGATTCTTCATTGCTGGCACAAACCTCTGGACGCATGCTTCTGACAGGTACCGGTGCGGAAGTGGCAAGAGCCTTTTACTACGACCGAGGTTTCCCAGGTTTTAGTATTTTTGGTCAAGGGATGGTTGGTCACGTGTCGCTGATGGAACGAGCTAAACGTTACATTCGCGAAGAATATTCAAAGTCCGCCACACCATTTTTCAGCTATGCACCTCAATACAAAGAAGCAATGCTCAATGACCTAAACCAAATCATTGAACGCCACGCTCATCAATTCTATACAGCAGCGCGTTTTCTGGACAATTTCTACCTACAAAATCGAGTGGTTCGCTTTGTCGCTTGTGGCCAACAAATGTTAGATTCGCACTACCTTCGCAGCCATCCATTTCTCAACAAAGATGCGCTGTATCAGATTGCTCACTTGCCAGTGCGCTATAAACTCGCAAGTCGTTTTCATCGAAAAGCGATACAAAAGCTTTCTCCAAAACTTGCCAATGTTCGCTGGGACAAAACCGATCAGCCTCTTAGCCGAGGATTGCCACTTAGCTACCGCTATCCAGCATTAACAAGCCGTCTAGGCATTGAAAACTGGGGCAAAAACAGCACGCCGATGTACAACTATAACGAGCTAGCGAAGCACTTGTCTCGCGGCACCATTGAGCGCAGCTTGCGTCAGATGAACTGCCTGAACAACATCAACGATGATCAGTCATGGCAACGCGTTCAGCAACATTTACCGACTCTTGGCTTTAGCGCGGTTTGGTCGCAAACGAAGCCGCTAACCGCTATTCAGTCCATCACTGGCGCATAGGAGAAAGTAATGAAGACTTTAGGTTACGTACTCAGCGATTTCCCTGTTCTGTCAGAAACCTTCGTCGGTACAGAGATACGAGCGATGGAAGCGTTGGGATATCAAGTGAAGCCATTTGCCTTCAATATCCATCAAGATGGTGGTCAACCTATCGATAAGCCACTGCTCGATAACGCCGTTGCTCTCTCTAGCATTAGCAATTTTTCTGCTTTGGCAGTTTGGCTTCGTAACCCATTAAGAAGCATCAAAGCACTGTCATTCATTGTTCGTCAAAGTGGCCTTCCAAAAAAATCATTGATTCGCAGTGCAGGACAACTAGCACGAGTAGCAATGGACAATGACTGTGACCACCTTCACGCTCATTTTGCTCTGCATACCGCGGCGACAGCGATTGCAGCAAGCAAACTTTCAGGTTGCCAAGTCTCTTTTGTCGGGCATGGTTACGATGTCTATGCTCGCCCAGCGGATTTAGCTCTCAAGCTCGAGTCTTCCAGCTTTTCTGTCTGTGTTTGTGAAGATATGTGTAACCAGTTTTTAAAGCTTGCACCTAACCATCCAGTGCATTTAGTTGAATGTGGGATCGAGCTTAGCCGCTATCCATTTCATCCTCGCCAGAATCACAATGGGCGGTTACTTTTTGTTGGTCGCCTAACAGAGAAGAAAGGGCTCGTTGATCTTCTTCAAGCCATCTCGCTACTTCCAGATGATGAGCGTCCCATGTTGGATCTTGTAGGCGATGGCGAACAGAAATCCCTGCTTGTCGCGTTAGCTAATCAACTGGGCATCGCAGAGCAAGTGCACTTTCTTGGCAGCCGACCTTCAGAATGGATTATTGATAATGCCGCACACTACTTAGCGCTTTGTACTCCATTTTGTGAAGCTCGTGACGGAGATAGAGACACGGGGCCTGTCGTCGTAAAAGAAGCGATGGCACTTGGTCTCCCCGTGATATGCAGTAGCTTTATGGGCTGTAAGGAAATGATCGTAGAAGGTACTGGATTGTTGGTGCCACCAAAAGACCCACAAAGCTTGGCCGCTGCCATCTTAAAGACGTACTCGCTGACTACCCAACAGCGTATGAGCCAGCTAGACAAAGCATGTACTCGTGTGACTCGTCTATATAGTGCTCGCAGCTCAGCCAAGAAATTAGCCGCCGCCATTGAAGGCAATGACCAAATACAAGGAGCGACACTATGAGCCGTGCTATCCAACAGTCGCTCTACTACGCTGCAGGGCTGGTTTTGATGAAAGGCGTGTCATTTCTCATGCTGCCGATCGTCGCAGGAGCGCTATCTACCACAGACTATGGTCAGCTTGACCTTTGGCTCTCCATCTTAAATGTCGGTGGCATAATTCTTGGCTTCGGTTTGATAGAAGCGCTGTACAAGCAAGCAGGAGAGGCGAAAGGTAACGCATTTGACACACTAAACAGCACTGCCACGATTCAACAGCTAATTATTGCAGCCATGGCACTTATCGCTGCCGTACCCATTGGTTTTGTTGTTCTGTCCACATGGACACAAATCAGCAGCACGGATTTTATTCTGGTCACGTTAACCCTTATTGTCAGCTGCTCCATCAACATGCCGCTGACGTGGCTAAGATTAGTCGACAATGCTCGTTTGTTCTTTTTGCTAACCAGTAGCAAGGCTGTGATTCAAGCTGTTTTAACCTTTGCTTTCCTACATTACGGCTTGGGACTCACCGGTGTTTTGCTCTCTGGCCTGATTTCATCCCTTTATCTGGCAACTCTATTGATTGTTAAGCAGTGGTGCACGATGACATTTACTTGGGATGCACATATTGCAAAACAAATGAGACATTATGGGTTACCTCTTGTCTTCTCTGGCTCATTATTGTTTGTCGCAGCTGGTGCAGAGCGCTGGATCTTAGCCGCAACGGTTGGGCTAGAGTCATTAGCTCAGTACGCTATCGCGATGCAATTCGCTCTTATTGTTGCCTTTTTGTGTGAACCCCTCACCCTTTGGTGGTTTCCAAAGCGCTTTCAGATACTCAATGAGGAGAACGGCAAAGCAAAAACCGTACGTATCGCCGAAACTCTTTGCCATACCACTATTTGGTTCGCGATGAGTATCGCTCTGTTCGCCCCTGTTATTATTGAAAACTGGTTTCCAGCACGCTATCAAGAAGCATCACAATGGATCCCTTGGCTAGCGCTAGGCATCGCGTTTAAGCAAATCTCACATACCTTGACCACAGGTTGCTATATTGAGAAACAGCCTAAAGTTGTTCTAAAAATCAACACCATCATGGCAGTAGCAGCGCTTACTGTGTTCACCTTATCAAGCTGGCTGTTTAGAATCCAAGGCGTTGTGTTTGCCTTTGCCGTGCTCTACGCGCTTCGCGCCTATCTCTTTGACCGCGCTAGCCAAAAGCGTCTGGTATTGAATCATCACTACGTACAACTTGCTATCCACCTAGCTTGGGTAACTGGGTTTATTGCTCTCAACCAATTATTGCCAACCTATCTGCTTGCAGGTTGGCTAGTACAAACGGCTTTATTCGTTTTTTGGCTGATGAACAGCTGGCGACCTAAAGCGAAGCAAACCAATCCCTCCATCCACACTGAAACAGTCGCTAAACGTTTATAAGGAATTCCAACATGACTTCACAAACAAACCCAACCGTCAGTATTGTCATTCCAAACTTCAACTGTTTGGCGTACCTGCCTCAGTGCTTACAAAGCATCGAGCAACAAACATATACCAACTACGAAATTTTGTTCGTTGATGATGGATCCACAGATGGGTCACGTGAGTACCTAACTGAGCTAAGCAATGCCAACCCACATATTTCACTCATTCTAAGTGAACGTGGAGGCCCTGGCGCTGCTCGTAACCTTGGCGTTGCGCAAGCTAAAGGCACCTGGATAGCATTTTTAGATGCAGATGATTTATGGACACACAGCAAACTCGCCGAGCAAGTGGCATTTATGAGTGAACACCCAAACTGTGTGCTCAGCTTTACCAATTACGAGCACATCAATGAAGCAAGCGAGTTTATCATTCCTTGCTTTCAATACTGGCCGGAATTTCAGCGCTATATTGAGTCGCAATCTGCCACCAGCGACTACCAGGTGTTAAGCCATGCAACCGCGATGCTTTTTAAAGAGAACATTGTTGGTACCTCTTCGGTCATGTGCCGCCGTGATGCTTACTTACAAGTTCAGGGGTTTGATTGTGAACTGCCGAGTGCCAGCGATTGGGATTTATGGTTAAAGCTGAGTGAAGCTGGCGACGTCGCGTTTACTAACGAAATTCGCATGCACTACCTAATGCGCCAAGCAGCGTTTCTTCCAATGTTCCAAAACGTATTGAAGCAATGAAGACGATTGCTCAGCGTCATGTCAGCTTTGCTCAAGCCCAATGCTCTAAAGCGAAGCGCTTTGTTGATGAACGTTTAATGGACGCCTATTGTGAGTATGCTTCGCAGCACAAAGGTTATTTCCACCGCACTGCAAAACACGTGCAAACCTTCGTCACCTACCCTAGCGTTCGCCGCTTCAAGGCTATGGTGAAAACCGCCATTATCTATTAGTAGAATCTAGCTCTGCCACTAGCTAGTGGCGGAGCTCTATTGCAAGTCTTCCATATAACCTCATCAAGGCCATCCATTTACCGCCTTTCGCTACATTTTTCCTTTCTCACCCTGCAATTTCTTTTTTCAATTTGAGAATCGCATCTTCAATTTGATAAACACACCGCCACAAAAAGTTAAGTCATTGAAATGTAACAACTAAATTATTGGCACACTCCATGCAATCTATTAAATGTAGAAACAATTTGGCCATTCAGGACGAGGACAAGACCATGGAACTACTAAAAGCAGAAACCAACACCCAAACACTTCAAGTAAGAGTCTTAGGCGATTTTGATGCTCGAGGCAGCCGATCGGCTCAAGCTCAAATTGATGACATCATTCACAATGATGGACACCAAGAAGTGGAAATCGACCTAGAACAAGTGCGCTTTATGGATTCTTCTGGCATCGGTGCTATTGTTTATTTGTATAAGCGACTCGTTGAACGTGAACGAAAAATGCGTCTGGAAAATGTCACTGGACAGCCCCTGCAAATCATAAAGTTACTTCGAATTGGTCAGGCGATTCCGGTCAATACTCACGCCAGTAACGAGTACTTGTAGCCTTAAAATATTAGACAAAAAAGTTGGCAAAATAGGTGGTCACTACATGGATGTAAACACGGGTATTAAACGAGCATTAACCTGTATTTTGGCAAGCCTTCTGGTTGCATGTACCAGTTATCCTGATAATGGAACCGGAGGCATTGCAGAACAATATGTAGGCTCCGACTTTTCACCTGTCATGCCAGAAGAACCTCTGGGGCCAGAGCATGGACTCCGCTTCGATTGGAAACTAACTAAGCTCCACTTAGATTCACTAATACAAGAAGGCGCTCAATGGTGCTTTCCCGCCGCGGTGTTGCAAGCTCAGGAAAAACAAAACCGTATCGCTCGAGAATTAGAGGGCGGACTATGGATTGATGCTGCCAACGACATCGTCATCCAACGAAAAAAATTGAACGACCTAGAGCTAAGACTAGACTACGTATTGAGTCAAGCAACCTGCGCGCCACCAGCCAAAGGAGCGGCATTTGATGACCAAATGTCTGTGGTGAAACGAATCTACAACCTTTTAAATGTCGACAACCAGTTTGCCTATGACTCTATAGAAGTGAATCCCAAATACATGGGGCACTTAGCCGAGGCAGCAAACATTTTAAAACAGTACCCGAACATTCGGTTATCGGTCACAGGCCACGCAGATGCGACCGGAACGAAAGAATACAACGAGCGAATCGCCAAAGGACGCGCGCAACAGGTAAAACGTTACCTAACCATCTTTGGATTAGCACCAAATCGCATCGACACACACTCTTTGGGTGAAGAGCTGCCCCTGTACGAAGGAAACACACCGGGCGTCATGCTCACCAATCGCCGCGTAAGCGTTGATGTCATTGCTGATAACTATAGCGCCACCGAAAGTAGCCATACTGGACATGGAGCTGCTGACAAAGGAGCACAATGATGAAGCTTCTCAACTCCCTAGCAACACTATTATTGGCAATGATCGTGATTGTACTCAGCCCAGCAGCGTTCGCTGACGAAAAAAATGTCCAAGTTGGCGACCTCGTTCAAGTTGACCTACCTGGCGAGTCTAGCCTTAACCGAGCATTTCAAGTCGACAAACGCGGGCGCATTAATCTTCCTGAAGTCGGGCAAGTCTTCGTCGCCGGGTTTGATGAAACACAGCTTGAATCTGTCGTAGTGGATGCACTTAGTACCGTTTTTCGCGACACCAGCAACGTCAAAGTATTCATCGCCGAGCGCCAGATACTGATTTCCGTACAGGGTTATGTTGAAGCACCAGGGGAATACACCATCCCTTATAACTCGAACGTGCAAATGGCGCTGCAAGCCGCTGGGGGGCTCAGAGCTGGGGCACAGCTCAATAAAATGATTCACCGCCGCGGCGCCGATCGCATTGAATTCGATTACAAACAGTTCCTTGATACTGGTGATGATAGCGACTTACCTGCACTGGCGTCCTTAGATATCCTCTTTGTCCCTGCTTCACCGCTTGTTGGTAACGTTGAGCAAGAGTTTGACGCAGCAAAGCTTGCCGACTCCGGTGATAGTGCAGATTCACGTCAAGCGATCAAGGTGTTTGGTGAGGTCAACGCGCCGGGCTCATTTTCTTATAAAGCCAATACAGATCTTGTCGACGTACTCATGCGAGCAGGCGGGGTGACACGCTATGCCAGTGTCGAGCAAATTCGTGTTATCAGCAATAACTCTCCTATTTTATTCAACTTAAAGCGCTATCTAGATAGTGGTGATACCTCGCTACTGCCACCATTGCAGCCGGGCGCAACTATATTCGTCCCTAAGCAGGAAGAGGAAATTAAATCCGGCTCTAACACCGTTTATGTTATGGGTGAAGTTGCTGCACCAGGAGCGTTCGAGGGTAAACCCGGCGCGACATTTATGGATATACTCGCCAACGCCGGTGGTCCAACGCGTTTTGCCGAATCTCGTCAAATGCGAGTGATAAAGTCAGATGGTTCAATTATTCCTTTTGATTTAACCGCTTATACTGAGGGTCTTAGCACCGCTCAAGCCCCACTTATCGAAGCTGGCGATGCGATATTTGTTCCCGAAAAGACCGATATTAACGAAAAATCATGGCTAAAAATCTCGCCCGACCGCGCAGTTAATGTCATCGGTGAGGTGGTAAGGCCTGGCGCATCGAATGGTCAGATGAAATGGATCTGATGGATCTGTTGGCGCATGTTGGTGGCCCTAAGGGACGCGCAGATACCTCTAAAATCGAAGTGGCAAACGGCGGGAAAACCGTTGTGTTTAACCTCGATGAATTCATTAAAAAAGGCGCACCACAATCTGAGCTTCCTTATATTGGCGCGGGCGCGGTAGTAAGGGTACACGATCTTCCACAAGACCCGTCTGACAACAAAGCTCAGTGGGTAAGGCAAAGTTCTGACGCATCCATCTATGTATTTGGTCAAGTCAATGCACCAGGACGCTATCGCTTTACCAATGAAATGCATTTTCTAGATATCCTATCAGCTGCAGATGGGCCAACGAAAGACGCAGACATTCACAATATTCGCGTAACACATCGCGACAAGCCTTATGCAAAAGTAAGTAGGCTCAACTTATCGACTTACTTTGAAACAGGGGACGAGTCTATTTTGCCGCTAGTGAAACCAGGCGACACCATCTACGTCCCAGAGAAAAACAAAAACTGGCTTGATAAACCAAAAGAAAAAACGGTTCGAGTACTTGGTGCAGTGAAAAGCCCAGGCCGTTATGTGTTTAACGACAACATGACTATTTTGGATATTTTAGCCGAGGCTGGCGGCCCGGATGAACGTGCATATATCAGTAAAATCAGTATCGTCAACATGTCATGCTGCCAGGGGCAAGCTCGCACATTTGATTTGGTTGAGTTTAGTAAAACCGCAGACATTCGAATGCTGCCAGTGCTTCGCGCTGGGGACACCGTCTACGTCCCTGATCGCCGCAATAGCTTTGCTGAACAAGCACGCTTAGGTCTCACCGATATTTTCCGAATCGTTTCGACCATTGCTATTATTGGAGCCTTGTGATGACGATACCTGCCACTCATGCTGAGATTGAAGAGCTGTATCTAAATGCTGAGTTAAAGCAGTGCCGCTCTATTTGCCTAACCGCTTGTAATAGCGGAGAAGGTACGACAACACTAGCCAAAGCGCTCACCGAACGTTATCTACTGGCCGGCTACAAAACACTGCTCGTCGATTTAAATATGTTTCGACCAAGCTTAGTGCCACTTGATTTTGAGGTGCCCTCGGAAAATAGTGATACCTCTAGCCAATTACTTCAAGAGCAAGACGGTGATTCCACCTCTCCCAAAGTATTTTTGGGTGTCAGTGTACCAAGCGATCCGAAAACACGATTGCGATTTAAAGATCCAATCCAGCTTCGCAAGCAGACTGAGCAATGGCTGGAAGAATACGACCGCGTCGTCTTTGACACTTCCCCCATTCTCAATGTCAATCAAAACAACATACCTGCTCAAGTGGTGGCCAATGCCTGCGACGGTACCTTTTTAGTGGTATTAAGTGGTGTAACCATGACCAATCAGGTGGCAGAAGCGACACAAATATTGAACGATGCCACTTCAGTTCAATTGCTCGGTTCCGTACTCAATTATCGAGATCAACCTTCCCTTGCCAACGAGATCTGTCGCGAAATAGACCGCTTGAGTTGGCTACCCAATCGTGTAACTAACTGGATGAAAACCAAAGTTCGTAACAATCGTTTCCTATCTCAATCCATTTGAGCCTCCATTTTGAGAGGCTCCTTGTCAAATTGTTATTATTCAGTACCTTAACAGACAATACTTTGTTGCAAATTGACAATCTGTACTATTATTAAAACAACAGCGTCTAATCAAACAAAGGATTGTAAGTATGACTCCCAAGGTACTCTTGGTAGAGGACTCGTCTTCGCTCGCCGTTCTCTACAAACAATACTTGAAGAATGAACCTTTTGACTTACTTCATGCTGCGACAGGCGGTGAAGCAAAGCGCATACTTGAACGTACGATCCCCTCTCTTATTATCCTCGACCTTCAGCTACCCGATATGCAAGGGGACGAGATTTTAGAGTGGCTTGAAGAGAAAAACATCAGCATTCCCGTTGTGGTCGTCACCGCCCATGGCAGCGTAGACACGGCAGTGAAGTTGATTCAAAAAGGCGCGAAAGATTTCCTTGAAAAGCCATCCGCGCTGACAGACTCAAAACCTCTATCCAGATCCACCTCAAACAAGCCGAACTTGAAACCATGCTGGATGATATTCAGCAAAAAATGGATCGGGAACGCTTCCACGATTTTATTGGTGCCAGTATCCCTATGCAGGGCGTGTATAAAATCATTGATGCGGTATCCAACACCAATGCAAGCGTATTCATCATCGGTGAAAGCGGCACGGGTAAAGAGGTTTGTGCCAACGCCATCCACAATGAAAGTAATCGCAAAGACAAAGCATTCGTTGCCATCAACTGTGGTGCCATTCCAAAAGATCTTATGGAAAGCGAAGTGTTTGGTCATGTTAAAGGGGCGTTTACTGGCGCAGCAACGGATCGTAAAGGCGCCGCCTCACTCGCTGACGGCGGCACTTTATTCTTGGATGAGCTTTGCGAGATGGATCTGGAAATGCAGAAAAAGCTGCTGCGTTTTCTACAAACGGGCACGTTCACGCCTTTAGGTGCAACCAAAGAGCAAAAAGTGGATGTCCGTATTATCTGCGCGACCAACCGTGACCCACTTTTAGAGGTTCAAGAAGGCCGCTTTAGGGAAGATCTTTACTATCGCGTCCACGTTGTTCCCATCCATATGCCGCCGTTGCGAGAACGCGACCGTGACATCGTCACGCTAGCTGAACATTTTCTGCGTATTTATTCCAAGCAGGATGGCCGCAAGTTTGAAACCATAGCGAAAGAGGCACAGCGCTATCTAAAACGCTATACCTGGCCTGGCAACGTACGTCAGCTACAAAATATTATCCGCAACATTGTGGTGCTCAATGATGAAAAGTCTCTCGGGGTTTCACACCTCCCCCCCGAAGTCATGGCTTCGACTGCGACTAAGTCATCAGCGTCGCACGCCCCTCATAGCCGTCTTTCTGTCGTGCAACAGACCAACCCAACGCCAAGCCCGGTAGTAGAGCCTGTTCCAGAAATAGCGGCTGCCGCTATGCCAGTAGAAAGCCCTATTAATGACAACCCGCCAAACGCAGAGTTAGGCAATTCTCAAGGAGTGACTATCCGTCCGATGTGGCAAATAGAACGCGAGACCATTCAGCAAGCCATTGACTACTGTGATGGCAACGTACTCAATGCAGCGGTGCTATTGGAGCTCAGTCCTTCCACCGTATATCGTAAAAAGCAAGCATGGGAAGCGGAAGACAGTGCTTCCTAATCCAATGATTTGGTTACTTTTAGACAGCCGCTCATTTGGTGGCATAGAGACTCATGTCTTGGAGCTTGCCAAAGGTTTGGTTGCTCACAGCTACCAAGTTAAGGTGGTATTTTCCAACGAATACCACCCAACTCCCCCGCTCGAAACGGCACTAAACCAGTGTTCAATCTCTACAATGACTTTGAGCCGGGAGTACCCTAATATCCACCCGCTTTTGCGTCTTAAAGAAGCTATCTATAGCGCCGAGCAAAACAATCAACGCCCGACCGTTATTCATACTCATGCTACAAGGGTAGCCTTTTAGCGCGAGTCACCCGCCTTATTGGCTATACCGACTCAATCCGTATTGTTTCAAGCTTTCACGCTGGAGAAACCCCGAGAGGTCGCGTCAAACTTTATGATGCTCTCGATAGGTTCAGTGCTTTCCTGAGCGAGCAGCGTATTTGCGTCAGCCGCACTATTCAGTCGAAGCTTCCATACAAAAGCATACTGGTAAAAAACTTTGTTCCCAAGGCGCCGCTTGTTTCATTAGCCTCACGCAGTGTCGCATTTGTGGGCAGATTAAGTGAAGAAAAAGGCCCTGATACTTTTATTGAAATGGCAACGCACTTTCCACACCATGATTTTCATGTTTATGGTTCAGGACCGATGGAAACGCTGTTAAAAGAAATAGCTCCGCCAAACGTGCAATTTCATGGACACCAGTCGAATATGAATGAGGTTTGGCAAAACGTCGACCTTCTTCTGATCACGTCTCGCTATGAGGGGTTACCGATGGCAGCACTAGAAGCAATGTCCAGAGGAATACCAGTGATAAGCTTCGAGCTTGGTGAGCTTCCTAGCGTTATTGATACTGGAAGCAATGGCTGGATCACCTCAACTCCCGAGGACATGAGAGCCACACTAAACACTTGGTTCTCGCTTTCAGACGCAAAACGCTCGCAGATCAAGTATCACGCCCAACAAACCATTGAACTTAACTACTCTACCGATGTGGTAATACCGACGATGCTCGGGGTGTATGGGCTCAAAGCGTAAATCTCACCGTTCAATTTGATTCCCAAAATGAGAAACATTCTGTTTCTATCGTTAGGACTCAGTCTTCTCCCTCCAGAAACCCCATTACACAAGGCCTCAAGCATATTCCGATGTTTGGCATTCTATTTGCCTAGTTAGTAGATAACAACTAACGCAGTGCTAGGTAATTATGACTCAATCATCCGCCACATCTCCAATCGACCAGACTAAACACAGCAAACATATTGTGCTGAGTTTGGTTTTGTGTGGCTTAGTTGGGGCAGCATGGGTATTCGCACCACATCCTGTGATCGGCCTGGTGGTCGCGCTGTTACCGATTGGAGTTTTAGTGGTACTTAGCCAAACTTTTTGGCTGGTGACTCTATTTATCGTATTTTCTTTCTTCCGAATACACGAAGTCTTCCCGGTACTTTACCCGCTCAAGATCCCTTTGATGCTCTCAGCAGGTGCCTTGGCTGCGCTCATTTGGCATACCGTGTTTAGCCAGAAACTCAGACTCTATTGGCACCCCACCTACTTTTGGCTGTTGGTGTTTTGGGGACTAGTGATCATAGGTATCCCGTTTGCGTCGAACAAAGGTGTAGCCATATCCATGTTCACCGGCAACTACGTAAAAATCATCATTATGACGCTCGCGGTATCTTGGCTCATCACCTCATCAAAGGAGCTGTCTCGTTTTTCTTTCGCTATTGTTATCGCCGGACTCATTGTGGGCTGTAAAGCGCTGTCCAACTCGATTAACGGCATTGGTTTGGTTGAAGGCTCGCGAGTCACCATCGGACGCAGCTTTGGTTCTATGCTCGGCGATCCAAATGATTTAGCACTGGTGTTAATGTTCCCATTGGCCTTTACTGTCGCCACTGCCACTACCCGTGGTGTCGGCATACCGATGCGATTGCTCGCAGCCGCTACTTCCATCGTGCTATTTTTTGCAGTTCTTGCCACGCAAAGTCGAGGCGGCCTGCTAGGATCACTCGCTGTTTTTGGCGTGTTTGGCTGGCGATTTATCCAATCGAAAGTACTGTTCTTTTCACTGGGCTTTTTTGGCGCGGTTGTACTCTACGCCGTTGCCGGTATTTCAAGCCGCTCTTCAGGGGGGCAGCCGAGTCGGGATCGATGAGTCAGCAATGGGACGCGTTTATGCTTGGGAAGCGGCGTTTAAAATGGCCGTCGATAATCCTCTACTCGGGGTTGGGTTAGACAACTTCTACTACAACTACTTCTTTTATAGCCCTCATTGGGATGGGCTGAACCACGCCGTGCACAGTACCTGGTTTGGCGTGCTTGCGGAGTCTGGCTTTCTCGGCCTCACGGTCTTTTTACTGTTTATCACTAGCTTGATTAAGTGCGCCAGGCAAACGCTTCGAAACCTTGATGATGGTGAAGATATCCCTCCTTACCTTCGTTCAATGGCCATGGCCGTTTATAGCGGCCTTGTTGGCACCTTTGTATCAGGCACCTTCTTAACACAAGGGTTCGTATGGCCGATTTATATTCTCGCTGCACTCACCATTGCTGTCTCACAAATCGCTTCTCAATTTGAGAAAAGCAAAACCTCGTGCACAGAATCTAAGTAATTAACTGTTTTTATTATAAAAAATTATTGGCTCAGTTCTTGAATTGAACAAAGTACACAGTTGAAACTGGCGACGTCTCGCTGGTTCAGGGAAAGAACAAGGAACATGATTATGCTACAGCAACTTCATTTGATTTCAAAACTTGGCTTCGAAGCCACCCAAATCCTAAAATGCGTCGCCTGTTTGCCATGTTGAAACGAGCGCGTGCAGCAGGGATCCCAACACCCAGTATTTACAACAAGCTTATGTACCGTCTCATTACAGTATTAAAAGGCGGCTTCGATACGCTAACTCGACTTTTCATTTACACACCAGCATTTAAGGGACGCCTTGCTAGCTACGGGCATTCACTCTATCTCTACAGCGGTCTCCCATTGGTAACTGGCCCACTAAAAATAGAGCTTGGTAACGAATGCCGTGTATCCGGGCACACCACCTTGAGTGGCCGCACCACACCTCATCCAGACCCATCGGTTACTCCAACCCTCAAGGTTGGCAGCAATGTCGATATCGGTTGGCAAGTGTCCATTGCTGTAGCAGGAAAAGTGGAAATTCAAGACAACGTGCGTATTGCGGGTCGCTGCCAGCTTTTTGGCTATTCAGGGCACCCTTTGAATGCCGAGCAGCGCGCTTTAGGAGCTCCAGATGAAGATCATAGACTGGGTGACATAGTCTTAGAGCGAGATGTATGGCTGGCAACAGGGGTCACCGTTCAGCCCGGTGTGACAATTGGTAGAGGGACTATCGTCGCTGCGGGGAGCGTGGTAACCCACGATTTACCGGCTAATGTGATCGCTGCGGGCTCACCTGCTAAAGCGGTCAAACAAATCACCCAATAAGAGGATAGAGCAATGCGAGATCTGATTGTTTTCGGTGAAGATTACGGGGCGCTACCTTCCAGTACGCAGCACTTGATAAAGCGTTTAGCGAGCAAAAGAAAAGTGTTGTGGGTCAATTCGATTGGCCTTAGACAGCCGCGCTTAACGACAAATGATATGAGACGTGCACTCGGCAAAGTGCTTGGTAAAAGTAAAGCTAGCCACTTTCAGACTACGCGCATAGAAAGACCTGCTAGTATGACCATCGCCAATATTCACACCTTGCCAGCACCGAGGGCAACTTGGAGCCGCAAGTTAGCAGCTAAAGCGATGGCGCACCAACTTAAGCCGATGATCGATAGACTACAGCTTAACGACCCCATTGTTTGGACATCACTACCTACCGCATCCGATGTCTGCGCTCTCCTTGGTCAGCGATCGGTTGTTTATTACTGCGGCGATGACTTTGGCGCTTTAGCGGGAGTAGATCACGAGACCGTTCTCGATCATGAGAAAGGGTTAGTAGAACAGGCAGATTTGGTGATCACCGCCAGCGAAAAGCTATGCTCAAAATTCCCAAGCCATAAAACTCGCTTGCTCAGCCATGGCGTCGATAGCGAACAATTTTCTAAGCCCGCTAAACGCGCTTTAGATTTACCCAATCGAGGTAGGCCGATTGCTGGTTTTTACGGCAGTTTGTCAAATTGGCTTGACTATGAACTACTGAATCAAACCATTGCTGCTTTGCCAAACTGGGACTTTGTCTTTATCGGTCAAATTGAGCTTAATTCGCTGCCTATCATCGCGGCAAATAACGTGTTCTACCTGGGTTCGAAACCTCATCACGAACTGCCGGGCTACAGTCAACACTGGACAGTTAGCCTTCTACCATTTGTACTCAATGAGCAAATCAAGGCCTGTAATCCGCTAAAGCTGAAAGAGTATCTAGCGGCAAGAACGCCTATCGTCAGCACCGACTTTCCCGCTCTCACTGGTTATCGCGAACACGTAAATGTGGTTAGCAATGTCGAAGGCATGGTGGTCACGCTAAACCGGATAGCCTGCGAGAACCAAACCTTACCTAAAGGGTTAGTCGACAGTGATAGCTGGGATAATAGAGCAAGTACACTCGAGTCGTATTTGGAGGCACTATGAGCGAGCTTAAGATACGTCTATTGGTGATGCTGACGGCCGCTTGGCGTCGCCGCTACGCGATTGTCATCCCTATTCTAGTAATGCCGATCATTGCCTATGCAGTGGGCGTAATGACGCCACCCAAATACAAATCCCACACGAGCATGCTGATTCAAGAAACCGCAAAAATGAACCCTTTTCTTGAAGATATTGCGGTATCCACCATGCTAAAAGAAAGGCTATCAGCACTCAAAACCCTACTTAACAGTCGCCATGTGCTGCTCTCGGTCGCGAGTGATTTGAATCTTATTGACGACACCATGAGCCTTATGAGCAAGACCAAGTCATCGCAAAAATATCATCTAACTTAACGGTCAGTCAGCTCGGAAAGGACTTTATCAAAATCGAACACTCAGCTTCGTCACCGGATGGCATGAAAGCGTTACTAGAGTCAGTGAGCGTACACTTTATTGAGGAGCTGCTTGCCCCTGAGCGGTCATCTATACGCGATTCGAGCGAGTTCCTAACCATTCATATTGAAAAGCGCAAACAAGCTTTAGAGCAAGCGGAGCAAGCATTAGCGGAGTATTACAATGCGCACTCGGCTGCGACTCCTGAAATGCAAAGTGAGAATTTAAGCCGCCTGGCTAAACTCAAACAAAAGCGTGCAGAAAAACAGGCTGAGCTTGCGGGTATTGAGAAAAGCCTCGGGACTTTAGATCAGCAGCTTTCAAAAACCAACCCTATTGTTGCCGCTTGGAAGAACAGATCATTGAAATACGTAGTGAGCTAACTCTGCTTAAAGCAAAGTACACCACCTCCCATAGCGCCGTACAGGCCAAGCTGCGTGAACTTCAAAGGCTAGAGCAAGAGCGTTCAGTATTACTAAACAGTGAACAAACTGGACTCGATTCCGACCAGTTATGGGATATTGCTAGCGCGGCAGGTACCGGCAGTAGTAGCCGCGAGTTTCAACCGCTATTGATTACGCAGCTTCAAAATCTTCAAATAGTGCGCGGACGATACGAGTCGTTGAAACAAGAAACCTCAAGCTTGGAGTCAATGATTGCCGAACTTACCGCCAACGCTAAAAACTATGGTAGCAACGCCAAGCAGTTATTGCGTCTGCAACGTGACGTCACACTAAAACGTGAACTGTATGATGAACTGGTAGAACGCTACGAAATGGCTGAACTGACCGGCTCACTGGGTATATTCGAGCAGAATAAGCGCGTAAAAGTGATTGACCTACCCTACACTCCGAGCAGCTCGACCAATTTGCCAGCTATCGTTTTCGCTATATTAGGGGTCATTGCCGGAATCGCACTTGGGGTTGGCACCGCTATATTCCTTGAGCTATTTGATACGACCATTCGTCGTCGCCAACAGCTCGAAGACGCCAAACTACCTGTCATCACAGCTATTCCCAAAATCAGTATCTAGATTTGCTATTTTGCATGTCATTTCGAGAAATGGCATGCAAACTTCCCTAACTCTCTGTTTTAATGAGCATTAAATTCTTGGCACACTAAGTGCAATTCTTATAGTAAACGGCGCTGCCATCGTTAATTTGCAACACGACGAGAACGGCGAATGATACAAGTAAGGAGACGAGAATGATGGCAACTCAGCGCAAACATTCCACTAGGTTCAAGGCGGGAAAGTAACACTAACAACGGTGCATATTGTTCAGCATCTAGCGCCAGGCGGCCTTGAAACCATGGTCATTGAGCTGTTAAAGCAAACTCCCACTCACGAGCGCTGCTACGTCATTAGCTTGGAAGGGACTCAGCAACAAGCGATTCAACACTGGCCTATTTTGCGACATTTCCAGTCGCAGTTGGTGTTTTTGAACAAAGCTGAAGGTTTTCAGCTCTCACTGATTAAACAACTAAGCGCCGAGCTAAAACGCCTCAGTGCCGACGTGGTTCACACTCATCATATCGGCCCACTTCTGTACGGTGGCATTGCCGCAAGAATGGCTCGAATAGAGACTTGTATTCATACCGAGCACGACATGTGGCACCTACAAAATACCAAGCGTCGTCACGTTGAAACACTGGCGTTAAAGCTAGTGAACCCAATATTGATTGCAGACGCAGACGAAGTAAGCAAGCAATTAAATGAGTTGTTCCCATTTACAGAGTCAAAAGTGATTAAAAATGGTATCGACTGCAATCGCTTTGTCCCTGCCAATCAAGCGGCTGCAAGACGTATTCTCGGCCTACCAGCAGATACTCTACTTATTGGTACTGCTGGTCGATTGGTTCCCGTTAAATCCCACACTACACTCATCAAAGCGGTATCGCGCCTACCCGAGAACACGCACTTAGCGATTGCTGGCGCCGGGCCTTTAGAGCAAGAGTTAAAACAGCTTTGTCAAAACCTAAACATCAGCCATCGCGTTCACTTCTTGGGGTTAGTGAGCGATATGCCAAGCTTTTATCAATCGCTGGATTTATTCTGCCTACCATCTAGCTGCGAAGGATTTCCACTGTCTCCACTTGAAGCTCAGGCTTGCAATATCCCAGTTGTAGTGACCGATGTGGGCGCAGCGCGAGAAACTTTGTGTCCCCTTTCTGGACTCACGACAAAATCCAAACGCGTCTTTTCACTATTAGCCACGCTCGAGAAAGCCATTGAGACTCGTCACTTATTTACACCGAGAGATTTTGTGGTCGAGCATAACGATGTACGTACCATGAGCCAAGCTTACCGCGCACTAGCGGCTAAGGCATAAATAATGACTGACGCAACTCAAGGAATAGATATGCAAACACTACTTATTAGCTTGTTTTGGACTAGTGCTTTTTTTATCGTCTATCACCATGCTATTTACCCGATGCTTTTGAAATGGTGGGCGTCACGCCATCCGCTGCCTAAAGCGAAGCGAGTGCCACTTTATCAATTAGAAAACCATAAAGAACTACCATCGATCACTATCGTCATCCCTGCTTATAACGAGGAAAAGTGGATAGCCGATAAGATTCGGAACTGCGCAGTACTTGACTACCCTCGCGGTAAGCTGGAAGTCATTATTATCAACGATGGTAGCACTGACAACACCATCGCAGTTGCCGAGGAAACCATTCAAGAGGCCATATGCTGCGATACCCTGTTTAGGATCATCGACAATAGTGACAACCAAGGAAAGGTATACCGACTTAATCAGCACTTGTCGGTGATTAAAACTGATATCACTTGTATCTCAGATGTTTCAGCATTGATTTCTATTGATGCACTTAAGCTCGCAGCGCATCATTTTCAGGACAAAAATGTTGGAGTGGTTAATTCGACTTACCAGCTGTTAGAGCAAGATGAGCGCGGTGAGTCGCTATATTGGCGCTACCAGAACCAGGTGAAATACAGCGAGTCAACTTTAGGCTCTACGATTGGTGCCCACGGTGCGCTCTACTTCATCAGAGCGAACCTATTTGAAGCACTGCCTTACAACACCATTAATGATGATTTCATTATTCCAATGAACATCGTTCGTCGTGGTTATCGAGCTGTGTACGAACCGCACATGAATGCTATCGAGATGGAAAACAGCAGCACGACCCAAGACTTTAAACGCCGACTAAGGATATCCGCCGGCAACATGCAACAGATTATCGCCCTACTGCCGCTGTTTGCGCCTCAGCACAAGGGCACAGCATTTACCTTCTTTTCCGGAAAAGGCCTAAGAGTACTGACCCCTTATTTAATGCTTATCTGCCTGAGCACATCAGCCATATTGGCACCGAGCAGCACTCTATTTACCAGCTTTTTACTACTACAAGTGGCGCTTTATGGTTCAGTCGCGATCAGCGTCCTTATCCCAAAACTACAGTCCATTAAGCTAATGCGTGCATTTACGTACCTATCGTTGGACACACTGCAAACTTGATTGGTGGTCTTCGCTATCTAATCGGCTTAGAGAACGGCGCATGGAAACGTCTACCACAACAGGAGAATGAACATGAAAAAGGTTAATATGGAAAAAACTCTGATTCGTAGCTCAAAGCGTATCTTTGACTTGGTCGGCGCGAGCGTAGGCATGCTCATTCTCGGTATCTTCTTTATCCCCGTTGCGTTAGCGATAAAGCTAACCTCAAAAGGTCCGATTTTTTATCAGCAGCTTCGCGTTGGTAAATGGAGCCCAACAAAAATGGATTTTATCCATGTGCTTAAATTTAGAACCATGTACATCGATGCAGAATCACGCACTGGTGCAACTTGGGCAACGGAAAACGATCCTCGCATTACACCTGTTGGCCGTTTTCTGCGTAAAACACGTCTTGATGAATTACCACAATTTATCAATGTACTTCGTGGAGATATGTCGCTTATCGGCCCGCGCCCAGAGCGTCCGGACTTCTATCAAAGACTAGAAAACGATATTCCATTCTTTGTTGAACGCACTTATGACGTGCTTCCTGGCATCACAGGACTTGCGCAAGTTAACCAAGGTTATGATACCTGTATTGAAGATGTGCGCAGCAAAGTTGGATTCGACCACAGTTACGCACTGTCGCTTTCATCGTATAAATCGTGGCTAATGACGGACGTGCATATTGTGTTTAAGACTCTGAAAATCATGGTCGATGGACGCGGTCGTTAGTATGTATTCACGAACCTACATCTCATAAAAAATCCAGCTCAAGAGCTGGATTTTTTGCAGTAAAGATGAGAGTGAGGCCAAGGAGAATACAGCCGATGCCAGAAAGCTTAACCCAGCTAAATGGCTCATCAAGCCAAGGAAGCGTGACCGCTAAAGCGTAAACTATGACATAGCTCAGACTAAGCAATGGGTAAGCAACACCAAGTGGCAAGTGCTTCAATGCCATAACCCAGCATCCCATAGACAACGCGTAACAACCAAGACCGATAGCGACGCAAAGTAGCGCGGGCCAGAAATCTGAGACAACGGTTATGACATCGATAGCCATTAGAGCAGGTTGCAGTGTCGCCCATCCGGCAGACAATGCGCCCATGCCCCACTTCATTGCCAGTTGTGCGACAGAAATAAGCACGACACTAACCAGCGCAATAGGAAGCCCAGCTTTAAGATCTTTCAATACCATCAGTGTGCGCCCCCAATGATACCGATGCCAATCATGATCATCATGACACCTAACCATTGCCTTGGCAGAATGACTTCCCCAAAAGTAAACTTAGACACCAATAACATGATGACAAAGTTGACACTAAGTAAAGGATAAGCGACTGACACGTCCCACTGGCTCAATACACCAAGCCAAGTAATCGCGCTGGTACCCAAAAAGCCAATTCCCAAAATCATTGGGAAGCTAAATAGCTTCCCAATCATCGTCAGCTGCGGATTCTCTTCAAAGTACATAGCTGCTCGCTTTTGCCAGTATTGACTTAGCGAGCTAGCCAGTACAGAAATGATGTACAGCAGTACTGTCATCACTCAGCCGGTACTTTATTGAAGATCAACGCATGATAGCGACCACGATCAACGTGATCATCTGCCACAGGGAAGTCAGCTGGCAATGCCGGCAAGTTCCTAAAGTGAAGCAGTACTGGCGCCGTCTTTTGCTTCTCTTTAATAAAGTCACCTAGATCTGCAAATGGTACCCAACGATGATTGGCATCGTCATAAGCTAAACCATAATCGACTTCACCCATACCTTTGGTTAAGTAGACATCAGTGCGTTTTAGATACCAGTTTAGTGCTGACATTGTGTCTGGGTAGTCGGCAATCAGCACCATTTCGTCGGTAACTTTCGGTGCTAGCTCTTCCATGAAACGACCTGGCATTTTTGAATCAATGGTCGTGTTTGGTACCACGGTTGAGAACAGTGCAAACAACGCTAGTGGAGATAGCATATAAGCTGCGAACTTGTGCTCAAACAACTTAGCTTTAGCGGCAAAAAATGCACATGCAGCCCAAAAACCTAAGATAAACAAAGCAATCCAAGGACGGTACGACTCGGTTTCATCCAATGGCAGCTTACCCATGAAAAACATAACCATCAACGTGATCGCTACAATCGCGAAGAATGCACCGTTAATCAGAGAGCCAATCGTTAAGCCTTTCGCTTTCTTGCTATACGCTTTAAGAATGCCGTGTGTCAGCAAAATCGCAATCGGTGCCATACAAGGCAAGATGTAGGTCGCCAGCTTACCGCTCGCATAAGAGAACAGTAGAAACGGCATCAACGCCCACAAAATGGAGTAACGAATCAGCGGCTTGCTAAGCTCACCTTTAAGCTGAACAGTCGCTGATGGCGCCCAGAACACCCAAGGAAGCGTCCCTAAAAATAGGAACGGAACGTAATACCAAATCGGTGCTGCGTGTTGTGCATCTTCTGCTGAGAAACGGTGAATGTGCTCTTCCCAGAAGAAGTAGTTCCAGTAGTCAGGTTCAGCAGCATGGATCGCAAGAGACCAAGGTAAACAGGTGATAAATGCAATCAGCATCACCCACCAGCCCCAACGAAGGATCTCGAGGAACTGCTTTTGCAAAATCATGTATGGCACAACTACAATCACTGGCAGTGCTAGGGCAAGGAAGCCTTTGGTAAGAACTGCACAACCACAAAAGAAACCCGCGAGACCATAATGCAGCCAGCGCTGCTTAGTACTCGTTGCTTCTGTGGCAAAATAGAACGCGGCATAACAGGCCGTTAGCCAAAATGCGAGCATGCCATCTAGTACACTATAGGTACCAATTGCGGCTACCATAAACATGCTCAAGAACACGCCTGCAGTTAACCAGCCTTGACGTCGGTCAGACATACGACTTACTAGCGACACCAAGAATAACGCACCACCTAAGGTTGCCAGTGCTGAAGCAATACGCACAGCGAAATTAGTATCACCAAATACTACTTGAGCGATAGCATTGAACCAATAGCCCATGATCGGCTTTTCAAAATAGCGCAGGTCGTTAAAGGTAGGAACAATCCAATTTCCTGACGCGACCATCTCACGAGAGATCTCACCATAACGGAGTTCATCTGGCGACCACAACGGACGCAAATCGAGCGGTAATATGTAAAGCGCGATAAAAAACAGCGGTACCCATACCGCCCAATTAATTCGTGATTGTTGCATTCTTCATCCAATTGAATAAAAGCCCATGAAGTCATGGGCTCTGATTGATGGCACTTGATAATGTTGTTGTGTTGTTTCTTTGCGCGCTGTTTACCCCTCCCAGCCTCCCCTTATTAAGGGAGGAGCAAAAGCAACAAGCTTTGCCTGTCTGGTTCCCCCTTAATAACGCGGCGCGTAGCCGGGGGAGTTAGAGGGGGTAAAAACAGCGCACAAGAAACTAAAACCCAACGCGCCGCAACTAAAGCCCCATGCGCTCAACAAAAGACGCTTGGTGCGTTAGCCACCCTTCTCGCCCTTCCATCTCGATGTTTTTTATCGAATCTTTTGGAAGTGGCATCTCTGCTTCTTGAAGCAGATCTATCATGGGCACGAATTCTATATTCTGTTGCTTAGCTCTGACAATCAATTCTTCAAACATGTCAGCACAAACTATCCCTTCGACTTCCGCATGAATGGTGTAAACATTTAGAGCATCACGCTTGATGAGCTTAAGGATAGCGTCATTGTAGTTGCTATTGTCGACACCATCTTGGCCGACTAACTCATCATAAGTAGGAAGTGTAACAGGAATTTGCGGCGCCATTCCCTCACCAGGAGAGAAGATAGAGTCACCACGACAGTCACTGTTATATTGGAAAGGAAACGCGTCTTTTTCAACCAAAGTTTGATCTGTACAGCGCCAACCGGCAACCGCACTGCAAGGCAGGTCACGACCAGTGATTGCCTTTAGCATATCGTAGCCTTTGGTGATCTCACTGCGCAGCTGTTCTGCTGACATTGTGTCAGTTTTCATCTGCCATTTGTGATGATCCCAAGCATGTAAGCCAATTTCATGACCCGCAGTA
Organism: Vibrio maritimus; assembly: GCA_000755425.1. Classification (GTDB taxonomy): domain Bacteria; phylum Pseudomonadota; class Gammaproteobacteria; order Enterobacterales; family Vibrionaceae; genus Vibrio; species Vibrio maritimus_A. Next base: position 346,461 of record BBMT01000005.1, on the reverse strand, counting down.
TCGGTCGCTTCTATGATGTGACGGAGCTTTTTACCAATCACTGGCCCAGGCCAAATAGTGCCACGGATCAGGATGTCGTAGCCGTATAAGCTCGCAGCTTTTGAGCGAAGCATCTTCTTCAAAAATGCAGGACGCAAAAGGCGCCATATATGGCGCCCCATGTTATCAGGTCCAACAGTAAAGAAGAATGAAGCCTTCACTCCGTGCTTCTCGAAAATCTCGAGTAGCTTTGGTACACCAAGTTTGGTACCTCGGAAAGTGTCTACATCGATACGAAGACCGACTTTAGTGACTTCATTCTGTTCCATTACTTATCTTCTGCTACTGCACCTTTAAGGAAGAAATCTAGTGTCTCTTCGATTGTGTCGTTCATGTGAACTGTTGGTTCCCAATCAAGCAGTTTCTTCGCGTTTGCGATGCTTGGTTTACGGTGTTGAACATCTTGGTAGCCGTCACCGTAGAACGCTTTGCTTTCTACTAGGTTGTAGCCAGCAAATGGAGGGAACTGGTCACGCAGTGGGTGGTTCTCAAACTTCTCAACCAGTGTCTCAGCAAGCTCTTTGATGCTCGCTTCGTTTTCTGGTGCACCGATGTTGATGATTTGACCGTCACACAGACCTTCTTTGTTCTCGATGATGCGGAATAGCGCTTCAATCGCTTCAGAGATGTCAGTGAAACAACGCTTCTGTTCGCCACCGTCGATAAGTTTGATCGGCGTACCTTCAACTAGGTTTAGGATAAGCTGAGTGATCGCGCGGCTAGAACCGATACGTGCAGAGTTCAAGCTGTCTAGGCGTGGACCCATCCAGTTGAACGGACGGAATAGCGTGAACTTAAGGCCGTCTTTCTTACCATAAGCCCAGATAACACGGTCAAGTAGCTGTTTAGATACTGAGTAGATCCAGCGCTGACGGTTGATAGGACCAACGATCAATGGAGAGGTATCTTCGTTGAACTCAGGATCCGTCGACATACCGTACACTTCTGACGTCGATGGGAAGATGATGCGCTTGTTATATTTCACACACGCACGAACGATCTTCAGGTTCTCTTCAAAGTCGAGTTCGAATACGCGAAGTGGGTTACGCGTGTATTCGATTGGTGTTGCGATAGCCACTAGTGGAAGAATGATGTCACACTTCTTAACGTGGTATTCGATCCACTCGTTGTGGATTGTGATATCACCTTCAACGAAGTGGAAATCTGGGTGGCTTAGGTGCTCTTCGATTTGGTTCGAGTTCATGTCCATTGCATAAACTTCGTAACCACCGTCTCTAGAAGACGTTTAGTTAGGTGAGTACCGATGAAGCCGTTAGCACCAAGGATAAGTACTTTTTGACGCTTCTTAGCGTTTAATAAGTGCACTTGCTTGAGGACCAAAGCGCATGCCTTCAACAAGGTGAAGCTCAGCAGCTAGCTGCTCGCCACCTAGGTAAAGACCGTTTTCCGCTTCACCTGACTTAACAATCAATGAGCCTTGAGCACAAGCGATTGTTAGTGGTGATGTAGCGACGATAGTACCCGGAGTCACATCGTAAGTTTTGTCGCTTGCTTCTGCGTTCCAGATAATAAGCTTACGCTCACCTAGGAAAGTGAATGCACCAGGGAATGGTTCAGTCACTGCACGCACTAGATTAAATACGGTGCGAGAATCGTTAGACCACTTAATCTCACCGTCAGCTGGAGTGCGACGGCCAAAGTAGGTTGCTTTGCTTTCGTCTTGAGCTGTCGCTTTGAAAGAACCATCAACGATTGTTGGTAGTACTTTGCTTAGCAAATCACTAGATGCAACGTTCATACGCTTATGCAGCGTTTCAGCAGTGTCTTCGTCAGTGATCGCGATCTTCTCTTGACCTACGATGTCACCAGCATCTGCTTTTTGAACCATTTTGTGTAGCGTTACACCTGTCTCTGTTTCACCGTTCACTAGTGCCCAGTTAATTGGAGCACGGCCGCGGTAAGTAGGAAGCAGAGAACCGTGTAGGTTAAAGCCACCTTTTGGTGCAATATCCAGCACTTCTTGGCTGATCATGTTGCGATAGTAGAATGAGAACAATGCATCTGGCTTCATTGCACGGATCTTTTCAACCCATAGAGGGTGGTTCACGTCTTCTGGTGCGTAAACTGGAATACCGTTTTTAGCTGCAAGTTTTGCTACAGATTCAAAAAACACATTCTCGTTGCTGTCATCAACATGGGTGAATACCGCTTCGATTTCCACACCTGCTTCCAGCAAGCTACGAACGCCAGTACAACCGATATTGTGGTAGGCAAACACTACTACTTTCATGGAATATTCCTCTGGATATAAATCTTATTCTTTATTCTTTAATTCATCAGTTTCACGGGCTTGCTTAGTGGCTTCACCCACCAGCACGTCTTGCACGTAGAAACGAGGGCGCGCTCTAACATCAGAGTATATGCGGCCAATGTATCTCCGAGTAAACCTAGACCGACAAACTGCGCACCCACAAATACAAATAGGATAGCAAACAGCGTAAACAGACCATCGCCTGCCCACTCAGAACCAAACATAATGCGCATCAGCATCAAGATAATGCCAAACGCGATACCTGCTGCAGCGATACCACCACCAACAATGCTTAGCAAACGCAATGGCGCGGTTGTCATACTGGTAATCAAGTCAAACATTAGGCTAATGAGCTTCATAAAGCTATATTTCGACTCGCCATCGGCTCGCTCGTCGTGGTGAACGTCGATTTCTGTTGTGTGACGAGAAAAGCCGTTTGCCAGAACGGGAATAAAGGTGCTGCGCTCATGACACTCAAGCATCGCATCAACAACGTGACGGCGGTAGGCACGAAGCATACAGCCATAGTCATTCATTTCAACGCCAGTAGAGCGTTTGACTAACTTATTAATAAGCTTTGATGGATAACGACGAAGCGCGCTGTCTTGGCGATTCTTACGAACAGTACCCACAGAATCAAAACCTTCTTCAGCCTTAGCGACTAGGTTTGGGATCTCTTCTGGTGGGTTTTGAAGATCCGCATCGAGAGTAATTATCAGATCACCACGAACTTGCTCGAAACCCGCCATGATCGCATTGTGCTGACCGTAGTTGCGGTTGAGGATAACGCCAACTACGTGGCTACCTTCTTTTTCCGATGCTTGCTCAATGATTTCTGCGCTGCGGTCACGACTGCCGTCATCAACTAAGATCAGCTCGTAGTCTTTACCAAGGCTATCACTGGCTTTCGTTGTGCGATCAATCAGTTCTTGCAGACAGTTTTCTTCGTTGTATACCGGTATAACGATAGACACGAAGTTTATGGCTTCAGTGTGTTTCATGGTTTATCCAATTATCTCTGACACGGCACTCACTACGCGCTCTACATCATCCTGAGTCATGTCAGGGAAGAGCGGCAACGAGCAGATTTGATTACTGTTACGTTCGGTATTCTGAAGATTCGGGTTGATGTCCCCAAATAGCTCCGCGTAATTCTCGCGGTAGTATTTTTGAGTGTGGCAAGCCTTGAAGTGAATTCCGGCGCCAATGCCTTTCTCTTTTAATGCTGCAATAAGATCATCGCGAGTCAAACCTGCAACCGCAGGGTCCACTCTGACAATCATTAGGTGCCAGCAGTGTTTGTGATCGTGAGAAGCCAAACCAAGTGGCGTAACACCTTTGATTGACTCAAGCTTGCTGCGGTAGGTGAGCGCAATCTCGGTACGTTTGGCAGTGATTTCATCGATACGATCCATCTGACCAAGCGCAAGAACGGCACAGATGTCTGGCATGTTGTATTTAAAGCCAGGTTCAACCACTTCAGCTTGTGGCGCGCGGCCTTGTGTTTCTCGGTCAAAGGCATCTACGCCTAAACCATGGAATTTAAGGCGGCGCACTTTATCAGCCAACTCAGCATCGTGAGTGGTAAAAATACCGCCTTCTGCTGTCGTCACATTCTTAATAGCATGGGTAGAGAACAAGCAAGAACCACGGTGACCGATTGGCTGACCTTTATATTCTGTGCCGAGAGCATGCGCCGCATCTTCAATCACTGGAATATTGTACTTCTCGCCAAGGGCGTAAATAGGGTCAAGATCCAGCGCAGCACCTGCATAGTGCACAGGGATAATCAGCTTGGTCTTATCGGTAATAAGTGGCTCGATCTTCGCTGCGTCTGTCATTAAGGTATCAGCATCCACATCAACAAAGACGGGTTTCGCACCCACCAAAGTGATCATGTTGACCGTTGAAACCCATGTTAATGAAGGCGTGATGACTTCATCGCCAGGTCCAATGCCCATCGCAAGAAGAACAAGATGCATACCTGCCGTCGCACTACTTAACGCTACGCTATGTGGTGCGCCAGTATGCTCCGAGATCTTAGATTCTAATTCTGCGTTTTTGGGACCGGTGGTGATCCAACCTGAACGAAGGACATCCACGACAGACTGAATATCTTGCTCGTCGACAGCTGGTCGACATAATGGAAGAAAGGACTGGCTCATTTTTTAAACTCACAGTTAGTTCGTGACGCTGTGCACGAAAATTTGACACCAAAGTTTACTAGGGCGTTCAAAGAATTAAAAGGCTTGATATCGACTTACCACACAAAACATTGACATTCTGTACATATAGTCGACAACCATTAGCAAAACAAATCATTGTTCACCCATTTTCATTAGCAAAATAGCGCTAATGACACGTTTCGTCCAAGAAAGCCCCACAACTGAACGTTTGCCCCGCAATTTTTCACCAAAAAACCGGAAAAATGGCGCAACGTTAAATTTGTGTCAATTTAGCGAGCGGACAAGCTATCCCTATATTCGCTATTCTGGCACAGCAACTGGTTTAACTATGTAACGATTTGTCGTCTCTTCGTTTGTAACTATCAACATCAAAGAGTACACTTCGCTCCCCATTTATTGCCTAGTGTCACATAAAGGTAGCGCTCATGAAGCTTAATGACAGCCCAGTCACCGAACATCACTTCCAAGGGCATCATTTTTTTTTAAAAAGAGATGATCTGCTTCATGGACACTTTAATGGCAACAAAGCTCGAAAATTCATGCTACGCTAGAGCAGCCACTGGAAGGGAAAACTCGACTCATTGGTTGGGGTTCCGCTCAAGCAAACTCGCTGACCTCACTCGCAGCTTTAGCCAAAATAAAAGGGCTCAAACTGACCTATTATGTAGCTCATAAACCAGCTTGGTTGGACGAGAACCCAATGGGGAATTATCGCACCGCATTGGAGCTGGGGGCTGAAGTCGTTTCACTTAGAAACATATTTGGTGAAAAGGCCCCTCACCCCTCTTCGTTTATCGCGAAGCAGCATGAAAAAGACCCTGAATGTTTGATCATTCCTGAAGGCGGTCATTTTCAAGATGCCAAACAAGGAATCAGCAAACTTGCCGATGAGATCCTCTCCTGGTCAAGATTTGAAAAGGGTCGTAACATCAAAGTGGCGCTGCCATCAGGAACAGGCACCACTGCACTCTACCTTAGTCAGCAGTTAAAACCACAAGGTATTGAGGTACTAACCTGTCCTTGCGTTTCGGGAAAAGACTATCTGCATTCCCAGTTCGTTGAACTTGGCGAAACCGAACACTACCCGACAATACTCGAATTGCCATCGAAGCATCACTTTGGAAAACTATACCGAGAAGACTATGAACTTTGGCAGGCATTGCAGGAAGAAACGCACGTAGAGTTCGACCTGCTTTATGACCCAATGATGTGGCGCTGTATACTCCCTTGGCTAGAACAGAGCATCGACACCACGATCCTCTATGTCCATCAAGGTGGCCTGCTTGGTAATGAAACCATGTTAGCCCGCTATCGTCGCAAATACGGCGACCAACAAACTGGCTGGTAACTCTTTGTTCTACCACTGACTCACAAAACCACCCAGCTAGAAATAAAAAAGGAAGCACCTGGCTTCCTTTAAACATACTGATTATGGCTATTTGTGAGAGGAGTGCTCTGCTAAGTATTTGGTTGCTTTCTGCTGCGCGACTGTGAGTTCATCCTCACTGAGCTTTTGCGCCAGATCATCACGAAGTTTTTCAGCCGTTTTATAACCATTTGTTGAAGCGACCGATGCCCAGGCGTAAGCCTCAACATTATTGAGCTCTACACCCTCACCAAGTGAGTACTTGTAGGCCAGGTTTCTTTGTCCATAGGCGTAGCCATTCTCAGCCGAACGACGGTACCATTTTACCGCTTCATCATCGTTCTTTTCGATGCCAAGACCTTTTGCGTACATCACGCCTAGGCTATTTTGAGCTACATCAAAGCCTTTTTCTGCCGCTAAACGGTAGTACTCAACGGCTTTTTCATTGCTCTTAGGAACACCACGTCCCCATTTGTACATACCTGCCAAGTAGTATTGTGCTTTTACGCTGCCTTTTTGCGATGCTTTTTCAAACCAAGCCGCTGCTTCTTTCGCATCATAATCAACACCGTGGCCGTTATCGTACATCATGCCAAGTTTGTACATGGCCGTTTCGCTCTCTTGTGCTGCGGCCTTTCGGTACCATTCAACGGCGGTGATGTCATCTTCTTCTACGCCATTACCTGTCGCATAACGATCACCCAATTCGATCTGGGCAAACAGATCGCCACGCTTGGCTTCCGTTGTAACCTCTTGCTGGCTTCGCTTTGACCAATCCTGAACAAACGCAAAGCTGCTTGCACTAAAACACAGACCACATAGTGAAACCGCTAACAGTGTTTTTCGCATTATCTTTTCCCATCCTTAAAGAATTCGTCAAATTCTGCCATATGATTATTAATCATCTCAGCAAATTATTGAGAATTGTCGTTACTCTGACACAGAATTCCGACCAGATCACAAAATCTCTCCCTAAAGGTTACATTATAGACAGCACAATATGTCCTTATTGATTGTAAATTTGAGTAACGCCAACAGCGCGTCTAAAACTGTAATCGTTTACAAATAGCACTCGTTTTCATTGCTGTTATTTTGTAAACTTGAACTCAACAAAATTACGAGCAAACACACAACAATAACTGGAGTCAGTATGGCGTCTAAATGGGCAAAACGATTTATTCAAATGGCTGAATTAGTTGGCTCATGGAGTAAAGATCCATCAACACAAGTAGGCGCAGTCATTACCAAGCAAAACCGTATCGTTTCTGTTGGTTTCAATGGCTACCCCCACGGCATTTCTGATAGTGCTGAAGTTGACGAGAGAGAAACCAAATATCTAAAAACACTCCATGCTGAAGAAAACGCTATTCTTTTTGCCAAGCGTGATCTCGATGGATGCGAAATTTGGGTCACCCATTTTCCGTGCCCAAATTGTGCTGCAAAAATTATTCAAACGGGTATTTCTGTAGTCCATTGTCCTGCGCAAACGGACGATTTTCTATCCCGTTGGGGCGAAAAAATTTCACTAAGTCAAGATATGTTCGACCAGGCTGGAGTCTCTGTCGATTGGTTACCGATAGAAGATTAGCATCGGCTTAAATATGCAATCAAATGCTTTATCAATAGGTTATTTTACAAACAAGTTTGAACTAATTTGATTTTGATGCCGTAAGCCTCTTTGCGAATAACATGAGCATAGAGGCTTAACATGAACATTATAAAAACATCAGTTATCGCAGCCGCAGCAATTACGATTGTTGGCTGTGGCAGCGACTCCGACCACCCTTCCACCCAGGTTCGCGTAACCCACGCCAGTGCAGACGCTCCCCTCGTTAACATAAAAGCAAATGGAGCAATTTTAAGCGGACTCACCGACGTAGATTATCAAGTCGGCAGTGGCTTGATAACCATTGATTCGGGCACTTATGACCTTTCGGTAGAGGGCATAGGACCTGACGGTAGCGCTACTGAGGTGCTACCAGTTTCGGGTGTCAACTTTGCTCCGGATATGCAGTACGACGTTTTCGCGCTCAACAAAGTGGCATCTTTGCAAGGCGTGATATTGTCACGCTCCGGCGTCAAACCCGACAGCAACTCGGTTAGAATCGATGTCTTGCATGCTCATCCAGATGTTGGCGCGGTAGATATACACCTAGCGAATGTGCCTAGCATCAGCGCAGCTACCGTGGGCGTTGCTGGTCTCTCATTCGCAGTAGACTCGTCCGACCTACCAATTACTGTCCCTGCAGACACATACCGAATAAGAGTTACACTCGCAGGTCAAAGCACCGATGCGGACGTGGTATTTGATAGTGGTGAATTGGATTTGCCCGGCGGTACAGATTTAATGGTCACGGCTGTACCCAACGTAGTGAACACCGCCGCGGGTGACTCACCTGTGAATTTATTAGTAGCAGATGGTAGCTCAGTCACTGTCTTGAGAGACTCTGACGAAAAAGCTATTGTGCGTGCCGCGCACGCTATCAAAGACTTAGCAGCAGTCGATGTATTAGCTAATGGTACTGCAGTAGCAGGCCTAACTGGGCTGACTTACGAAAATGTAGCAAGTGTGGCGATCTCGCCAGGAACAGTCAACATCGGTATCGCTGCTACTAACACGACCACGCCAGAGCTCATCTCAGTACCAAACGCTACTTTTTCGGCGGGCTCAGAAACAACCATCTTTGCAGTGGGTCGTGCAAGCGATAGCTCCCAAGAGGCGCTAGAAATAAAAGATGATCTCCGAGGCGTCGCGACTTACGCAAAAATCCGAGTCGTGCATGCCAATCCAACTGCAGCCGCAGCGCTTGTTGACATCCATGCCGTTGCTGACGGAGGTGCATTCTCCGCTGACACGGCAGTCCTTAAAGGGTCAAGTTCAAAGAAACTGCGGTGCTAAACGTTGCAGCAGGAACCTATGACTTTGCTGTCGCGGCAGCGGGCACAACCAACATACTGTTGGAAAATAGAAGTGTCCCTGCTGTAGCAGGTGGCAATGTTGTAACGGCATTCGCCACTGAAGATTCGATTGCGCTTAATATCGATAAGTAAGAAGAATCCATAACACGAAAGGTCGCAGTATTCTCTGCGGCCTTTTTATTCGATAAAATTTCTTTCCATCAAGACTTTGCTCATCTACAATCCGCCAACCTATAATCTTGATGTATATCTTTCATTCATTTAAGTAGATACTCCTATGACATTTAATGCCAAATTTTCACTAAAAACGCTCTCATTGGCAGCGCTGTTGCTACCTAGCCTAGTTTCAGCGATAGAGCTACCACTATTCAAGAAAGAAGCTGAAGAGCGAGGCTACACTCTGCCTGAAGCTTTTGGATTAAGCCTTGGCTATATGAATGTGTCACAGGGGATCAATGTTGACTCGATTGCACTAAGCGGGCTACCTCCTCAAGTCCAAAATTTGGAAATTGGGACTCAAGGGGGCTATCAAGAATCTGAAATACTGACATTAAAAGCAGATGTTTGGGTACTGCCCTTTCTAAACTTTTACGCAATTGGTGGCAAACTTAATGGTTACTCGGAAACAACCATTACTTCTGTTAAAGGCGATCTTAAGCTACTACCATCGTTTCCAGCGATCCCAATTGAAGTCGACAACTTAAGTGAGCCGTTTCGATTGGATCTCGATGGTTATACTTACGGTGTGGGTACTGTCATAGCGGGTGGCTATGAAAGCTTTTTTGCACTCGTCGACGCGAGCTACACTAAAACTAGTCTCACTGTCATTGATGGGGAGATTGATTCAATTGTCGTCTCACCTCGTATTGGATGGGATTTCTCTCGAAACAGTGATTGGCCAATTAGAGCTTGGGTAGGTGCGCAGTACCAGAACATTGAACAAACCCTAACCGGCAACGTTAAAGACTTGCCATTGGGATCCGTCGGTAACTTACCCTTCTTGGATGACGCAAAGTTCACCGTGACGCAAAGTCTCGCAAATAACTGGAACAGCTTAGTCGGTGCGCAGTATGAATTCACTCCAAACTGGGTTCTGATCAGTGAACTTGGCTTCGGTCAACGAAAGAGCTTTTTCGTCACTCTCGACGCTCGTTTCTAACCTCAGTTACTTTTCAAGCCCATTATTCAATGGGCTTTTTCTTTGTTACTTCCAGTAAAAGTGGCAAAATCGTTAAGCTGAACACCAAAATACAGCTCAATGCGATGGAGAGCACTAAACCGATGGAGTGCATCCCTTGGTGATCAGCAACGATCAAAGCACCAAATGTTGCCAGCGTCGTCAAGCAACTCACCAGCGAAGCCTTTGGTGTCGAGGTTTTAAAGAATGCCTCCAAACTTCTCACGGCACGAAAACGCTTTACAATGTGTATGCCATTATCCACACCCAAACCAAAGATCAATGGGATCACTATGATGTTTGCCATATTCATCGATAGCCCGAGCCAATGCATCAATCCTAAAGTCGACAATGATGCCAAAGTTAACGGAATAAAGATCAGTAGTACATCACGCTTCTTCTCAACCGACCAGATTAGAATAAGCGCAATCCCAAACACCGACATCATGATCGCCGCTTGAAACGCACTTACGATAATACTGCCCACTTCTTTTTCAGCAACAGCTCTGCCTGTCGCATTCGGTGCGATTTGCTTGGATTCGGTAATAAACTGCTCCAAGGCATCGACATTGGTCATATCTTCACTCGGAGAGATCACCACTAGCCATTCGCCATATTGACTGATATATCTTTCACTCAACTCGGTTGGCAGCGACTCTATCGTCACGGGTTCAAATTGCGTCAGAGTATTCAAACTATTTGATAGTCCGGTAAATAAATTCCCCGAGACAATTGCACTATCTATCGTATCAGGTAAGCGTTCACTACCCTGCCAATCTTTAGTTTTCGCTATATCCACGAACTCAGAGTAGCTCATAGGCTTCACTAACTCCGATTCAGTGAACAAAGCTTGCAACTTCTCCGTTCTCTTCTCTAGACCTTTAGGTAAAAAGTCACTCACTACCCGAACCGAAGCCACCGAAGGTTTCTTTAACAAACTAGCCTTCCACTGCTCAGCTTGCTGTTGGTCTTTAGCAATCGCAAACAGCTGATAGCTAGAGCCCAACCCTTCTTGTTGCAATTGATTCAAGGCCAACACAGACTCAGACTGAGGGTTTTTCAAAACCAACGTTGAGAAATCAAATTTAAACTGAGTCGCGCCGTACCCCATTACAAGAGTTAAAATTATCGCTAAGCTAAACACCACGCCTTTAAAACGCATAAGCTGCGTACCAAACCAAGCGAAACGGTGTGTATCTCTTTGATGACGAACTTTCGGATAACCAAACAAAGTAAAGAACAGTGGGATAATGATAAAGGTTGCAGCAAGGCCAAGTACCATACCTAGCGCAGACACGACCCCTAACTCACCAAGCCCTGTATAAGCCGTGGGGTAAAAGCTTAAAAAGCCCAGAGCAGAAGAAAGCGCGCACAGTGATAAAGGCCGAACCGAATGAGCAATCGCATCACGCATTGCCAATGAGTCATTCTCACCTTTAAGTCTAAGCTCTTGAATATGTAAACATAAGTGAATTGAAAAATCGACAGCAAGGCCTATGAACATCACCATGAATACAATAGAGATGGTGTTGTAATGACCAATAACTGCAAGACCCGCCGCAAATGTCCAAGCCAACCCAACTAATACCGTTAAGTAGCATGCCACTATCACTCGAAGTGAGCGAATACCAATCGCTAGAATTAGAATAAGACCCACTAAGGAAGCACTACCGGCTACGGCGATGCTGTTGTTTGCATCAGCAATTTCATCAAAGTCGAGCGCAGCCTGACCCGTAACTTTAACCTCGACATCTGATGGTAAATCAGCCGCTATAATGCTTTGATTAATCGCCTCGATAATGGCTCGATTCGGCTCAGTTGCTGATGCGTCGGGCTCTGCGACCAGCGTAATGGCATAAGCAGTTGGTCTTGTCAGATTTTTTTGAGCCAGTTTTGCCCAGTCAACTGATTGGTTGTCTATCGCCTCTAAAAGCGGTGTTAAGTTCGGTTGTTCGCTTTGGGCAAGTTCAGCCAAATAAAGATCAAGACGACCTGCTTGCGCAGCGACCGCAGCAGGCTTGATCTCCTCGCGAGTAAAGGCTTTAATGCGTTCAAACTCGTCTTGAGTGACAAACCCGAGTGGATACTTCTCAAACCAAGTCAGCAATTGCGGTGCAAAAATCTCGCTAAATATCGTTTGTTTACGTAACTGTTCTTCTATTGAGGCGACATTCTCTTTCAAATCTGAGCTGTCACTACTTGTGACCAAAACGGTGACGTTGCCGGATTCAGGAAAGGTATCATTTAAATAGTCAAGATCGTCAACCCAGGCTCCATTTTGTTTTACTAATGAAGATAAGTCGGCATTCATCCTAAAATGTTGCTGTCCATACCAGATAGCAGCACCGGTAATGAGAGTAACAAAAAGAAGAACAAGCTTTGGAAAGCGCTGAATAAGTGAGAATAGACGGTTCACGAGTTTAACGTTAGGTACAGAACAATAGACTAATCATAACCTACTTTTGGAGTGACTATGGTTAGATTCCTGTTAGTGAGACACAAAAAAAGGGGCTTTGGCCCCTTCATCGAACAGTTAGATAGACCGTACCAATTACTCCTGGTCAATCATCCACTTGCGAAATTCTTTGCGTTCAGCTTTAGACGCTTTTAAGTACAACGCTTGTAACTGTTCCATATTGCCGGATTTAGTATTCGCCTTTACAACCGGTGAAGGTTCAACTGCTTTTGGAGTAGACGTCGCAACTACCGCCGTTGTTGCTGTCGCTGCCACTGCTACAGAAGCCACTTCCGAAGTAGACTCACCACCGAACGTAATGCCACGCTTCTCGTTGTATTCAGCGATCAACTCACCTATCCCAGAATACGGAAACGCCCCTTCTCGGCCTTTCAACTTTTCAACGGTATAAGATAGTGAGTTACCATCTTGAGTAATGCGCCACTCCGGCTCAGGTAAACGAAATGCAGCACTAGCTTCTTGCTTGCTTCGAGCGACTGGATGGTTGATCTTCACCTCATCACCGGTGATATTGAATGTGATGACATAAGGTGCAGAAGTATAAACCGACTGACTACTGCCCCGACCTACTTTTTTATCCATACGTACTACGACTTGAGTGGTTCCGGATTCGACATCGTTGGAACGTATTTTTGATTCAGCCTCTTGGCCATTCACATACAGCAATGACACACCATTCATTGGCGTTAACGTGGCAGCACTTGCAGCGAAAGCAGAACTTGCTGCCAATAAAACCGTGATAACAGACTTCTTCACGTTATTAACTCTCCTTAATTAGGCCTTTAAACCTATAAACACTCAGTACGCACTCAATCATGCCACAGCATTTGGTTAACAAAAGCTTTTTTTAGCTTTATTGAGACATAATTTGACTGGTGGATCAAAAAAGCCACCCATAAGGGTGGCTTAGAGCATCTATGTTAAAGCTAGATTAGAACTCAGCTTTAAGACCGATAGCAACACCAGTTTGGCTGTTGTCTGCATCGTTACCACCAACTTCCGCGTAAGCAACAGTTGAAGGAGCTAGAGAGTAAGCTGCGTTTGCGTACCAGTTGTTTACATCGTCAGTGTCAGCCAAATCAGATGATGAACGGCTGTAACCAGCACCTAGAGTAACTGCACTGATTGTGTAATCAGCAGCTAGACCAAATGTGTCAGTTTTCTCTTCTACGCCAAAATCTTTAGCGTCGCCGTCCATTGAGTAGTAACCAATTGCAAGGTTTAGGTTTTCAACACCAGCGTAACGAGCTTCTAGAGCGTATAGAGTTTCATCCGCATCGACTGCAGCAACATTTTTTACTTCTGGAGTACAAACACCAGCAGCGCCGCCTACTGGACAACCGTCAACTTTAACTGTTGTCGCGTCAGTTTTAAATTTAGCTTTACCAACAAAACCAGTGAAGTCGAAGTCAGCAACACGTGCACCTAGCTTAGCATCGAAGAAAGTACCGTCTTTACCTAGACCGTTGTTACCATTCTTGTCTTGTAGGAATGCAACAGTACCGTAGAAAGTGCCTTTGTCGATGTCGTAGCGGATCGCTTCGTCACCAGAGAATGGAGTACCGTTGTTGAAGAAAGAGTTGATACCGAACTGGTAGTCGCCGCCGATACCTGCATCGTCAAGAGCTGTTGCAGTTTTACCGAACTTGATAGAACCTGCTGCTTGAGAGTAGAACGCCATGTAAACGTCACCAGTGTCAGCTTGACCGCCGTCACCAGAGAATTCCCAGTAAGCGCCGATTTGTAGGTCGTCGTTTACAGCGTAACGAGTGTCAAAACCGAAGTCCGCGTCTTGGATTTCTTGTTTGAATTCGTCACCGTCTGTAGTGCCTTGTAAGTAAACAACCTCAACGTCACCTGTCATGTTAACAGTTACTTTGTCTTGGTTGTAAAGTTCGATACCTGCTTGCGCAGAACCAGCTGCTAGTACAGCTAAAGCTACTAGAGTTTTTTTCATGATAATCCACTGCCTTTTCTTAGATGGGAATTCCTTTTCGGTTCCCTTTTTTAATATATGTGACGTCTAAATCTTCCATAAGAACGACAACCTTTTGTCCTTTGGGTGACTTAGCGTCTTTAAATCTCGAAACCAAGAATGCAAAAGTTATAAGGACTTGTCAAACACTCTAAAAGAAAAACTCAAAAATTATATAAATACTATAAAATCAGATAGTTACAACAACGCATGTGATGGAGTGCAAGTTTTTTGAACAGCATTCAATTGAAGCTATGAAATCCTTTTTCAAGCCGAAACCTACACAAACAACCAAAAACAACTCACAAACGGAGCTATAGACAGAATAATTAACTGGCAATATATATTTTTTGGAGTTTTATATTTTTTACAAAAAGAAAAAATATCCACTTAGGAGAAAGTTCACTCAGATTTTGTGATTTTGATCTAAATAAAAGCTGTAAATGTGCGCCTGTTTGCTGATATTTTTCACACCTGTAAGTGTGGTACACTCCCCGCTCGTCAATGTAGCTCATCATGCTGACCAGTAAAATCCAAAAATCCATTCGCCAGAGTTATCAAAATCTACAAACCCAGCTGGATAACTTTGTTCCTAGGCGTGCCCAAAACTACCTTGTTTCAGAGATTGCTAAAACTCTGTGTGGCCAATATCACAAATCGACACGCATGATCGTGGCAGAAGCAGGAACCGGAATTGGCAAAAGTCTTTCTTATTTGATGGCAACCATTCCGGTTGCGGTGCAAAACAATCGCAAAGTAGTCATTTCTACCGCGACCGTTGCTCTTCAAGAACAACTACTGAACAAAGATTTGCCGCTGTTTCGACGAATCACCGACCAGAACTTCTCCTTTATCATTGCCAAAGGCAGACAACGTTACTGCTGTACAGAAAAACTAGCGGTTGCTTGCGGTGTAGACGGCGGACAAATGGCGATGTTTGAAACCAAGCCAAAAGCTGCGGATATCGCTCAATTGCAGCTGATGTATGAAAAGTTGGCGCAGGGAAAATGGGATGGAGACAGAGACTCTTGGCCAAAGCCAATAGATGACGCTATTTGGCAAACCATTGTCAGTGAAAAGCACAGCTGCAATAACAGCCTTCCTGCTCACCGTGGCTGCCCATTTTCCAAGGCACGTTCAGAGCTGGATAAAAATGACGTCATTATTGCCAATCATAGCCTAGTGATGGCAGACGCCGACCTCGGCGGCGGTGTCATTCTTCCTGAGCCAGAAAATACCATCTTTGTTTTTGATGAGGCGCATCACCTTCCACATGTCGCGAGAGACCACGCTTCAGCTTCTGCCACACTAAAAGGCGCCGGTAGCTGGCTAGAAAGATTGAACCAATCAGCAAGCAAGTTTTCAGGCTTGGCGGACGAAAAGCGCGTCGGCCGTTTTAGAAACGAACTACAAGGCGCTATCCAGCAGTTAATACCACTGCTCGGAGAGGTAAACACTTACTGTACCGGTCTCGCTTTTGAAGAAGATAGCTGTCGATTTGAAAACGGAGAACTTCCTTCCTGGCTAGAAGAGCAGGCAAAAGTACTCAAGCAATACTCACAGAAAGGTGCTCAAGCGTCGGCAAAGATTGCAGACCTTATATCTGAACGATTAAAAGATGGTGAAATCGGAGCCAAAATCGCTGAGCCTGCTTTGGCCGAACTCGGCTTTTATATCCAAAGATTCGACAATCTCGCAGCCGTTTGGCGTTTGATGGCCGAGCCACAAAAGGAAAAAGGCGCCCCGCTCGCTAGATGGATTGAGAAAAGCAAAGAGCGTGAAGGCGACCATTTGGTCAGTGTTGCCCCCTAGAAGTGGGTTGGCAGTTAGATCAGCAGCTTTGGTCACGTTGCGTTGGCGCTGTGCTGGTTTCTGCCACTATGCGCGCGCTCAACTCTTTCTCTTTTTTCTGTCACCAAGCTGGTATAAGCCAGAAAGAGGGCGATGGCGTGCAGTTCTTAGCGCTCGCTTCACCGTTTAACTATGCCGAACAGGCTGAGTTGATTGTGCCCAAAATGAAGAACGAGCCACAAGCTCCTCAATTTACTGATGAGCTTGTCGAGAAAATTCCAAACATTATTGAACAGGGTAAAAGCAATCTTGTGCTTTTCTCTTCCTATTGGCAGATGAATAAAGTAGCCGATGAACTAAGGGCAAAATTTTCGCTCAAAGGCTGGCACTTACAGATTCAAGGTGAAAAATCACGCTCAGAAATCCTAAATAAACATAAAACCCTGACTCAAGGTGGAAAAACCAGCGTTCTTTTTGGTACTGGCAGCTTTTCTGAAGGACTGGATTTACCTGGTGAACTGCTTGAGAACTTGGTGATCACTAAAATCCCTTTTGCTGTTCCAACTTCGCCCATTGAACAAGCGCATGCTGAATACATAGAGAGCAAAGGCGGCAATGCATTTCTCCAGATTACGGTTCCAGAAGCCAGTAAAAAGCTGATACAATCGGCTGGCCGTTTGCTGAGGAAAGAAAGGGACTGTGGCACCCTCTATATTCTGGATAGGCGAATCGTCACTAAAAGGTATGGCAAATCTTTGCTTGATTCCCTACCCCCATTTAAAAGAACAATAGAATACTAAGGGTCAATCGTCTCGATGGAATTTATCGAACCAAGTATGTTGGTTATCTTGGCTATCGTGGCTTTTGCTGCGGGCTTTATTGATGCTGTCGCCGGTGGTGGTGGTATGTTGACCGTACCCGCATTACTGTCATTAGGACTTCCTCCTCACATTGCTCTTGGCACCAACAAACTTGCTGCAACCTTTGCCTCGTCAACGGCGGCCTTTACCTATTACCGAAAAAGACTGTTTAAGCCTGAATGTTGGCGTCGAGCTTTCGTAGCAACATTAATTGGCGCCACGCTCGGCACACTCGTTGTCGATATGATCAGCACTGAATGGCTGGAAAAAGTGCTACCGCTGGTGATACTCGCAGCGGCGCTTTACACTGTATTCCACCGCTCTCCTCAAGGAGAGCACAGTAAAGTTAACGTTGGCTGTCCTAAATTCAACCGCAAGCAATATCTTCAAGGATTATCGCTTGGCTTTTATGACGGTGTAGCAGGTCCAGGCACTGGAGCGTTTTGGACAGTAAGTTCAATGGCTTTATATCGCCTAAACATCTTGTTTGCTTCTGGTCTATCCAAAGCGATGAACTTCACCAGTAACTTTACCTCGCTTATAACCTTTGCGGTGCTTGGCCATATTAACTGGGTACTTGGCTTAACAATGGGTGTCTGCTTGATGGCTGGGGCGTATATTGGCGCCCACTCTGCGATTCGATTTGGTGCTAAGTTCATTAGACCTATTTTTGTAACAGTAGTCAGTATCCTAGCCATCAAACTTGCCTATGATGCATGGCTATAGGCTACGGTATTAGAGTAAACGGCTGATGAAACTCGAACAACTCAAGTCACGATTGCAAACTCTTAAACGAAAAGCCAAAGCATTTGACGATTCAAAGCAGCAAATGAAAGTGAGACTGTTTGATGAGCACCTATTTCAATCCAGCGGTTTTCGAACCCTACCTTGTGTCCTTGAAACGGAGTCCTTGCTAAACAAAATCGTTACGCTCAGTCAGCAATCAGCAAACCAAAGTGCATCTGATGCACTAGTTGATAAGTTTTCATGCCAATTAGAAGCGCTAGAAAGAGTACTCGCTACAATTCCTAATAATAAACAAAATTCGACTCAGCAGAAATCATTGGCTGAACTTAAAGCATCTCTTGCCCAGCATAAGGTTTGGGAGCAAAAGCTTTGTCAGTTAGTTCGCGACAAAGAACAAAACCAGCATGACGAGCAAGCACTCATTGAGACGGAGCAAAGACTGCAGCGGTGCCGCAGCGCCATGAACCAAATTCAATACACGATCAATCAAAGGATGAAATTTATCTAATGTCGAACGAAACAGGATTAGACAGTGCTCCAGAGGAAATCAAACTCGCCGTGGATCTGATCTTCTTACTTGAGAGCAATGAGATCGATCCAAAAGTGGCGTTAGAGGCACTTGAGATAGTGAGGGGAGATCTCCTCAAGAAAATTGAGAATTAGGAAAGCTGAATGTAAAAACCGAAGCGCTCGCTTCGGTTTTTGTTTATCACAGCTTAGTGATTGGAAAACGCTCTGTTGGTGCCACTAGCTCTTCCTGCGCAGCTATGGTTTGCAGCTCCCACTCACCTCTTTGCTGTGTTTCCTTAAGTACGGCGTAACTTGCATTATTGGCATGCTCAAATGCTTGCTCGGCCGGCCAACCTTTTAAAAGTCCTGCAGTAAATAACGCAGAAATCAGATCCCCTACTCCAACAGGTTGCTTAGCAAACTTAAGGTGAGGACGCTGCGCAATAAAGTAACCCGCTTCTGTTGCCAGCATCATGGTAAACTTGTCGTCGGAAACACTATGCAGATGTTTTACCAACACCATTTTCGGCCCACGCGACAAAGCCGCCTGACAGGCAACTACCGCACTCTCTAAGTCATTGATTTCCACATTAGTAAACTGAGCAAGCTCAAACTGATTCGGTACAATCACATCGGCACTTGGCATCACATCGTTGACTAGGTATTCAGTCGTCCCTTGTGGAACAATGCAACCCTTCTCCGGGTCGCCCATGACAGGGTCACACACATAAATTGCGTCAGGGTTTTTAGCTTTAACTTGTCGCACTGCATCAAGTACCGCAAGGCACTGATCCGCGCTTCCCTGATAACCTGACAGTAACGCTTGGCAGTTTTCAAGTTGCTCTATATTAGCAATGCCTGAGATTAACTCGGATATGTCATCAGCCGAAAAAGCCTTACCTTTCCAGCCCTGTTGATACTGCGTGTGGTTCGAAAATTGAACCGTATGAATAGGCCAAACCTCAAACCCCATTCGTTGCATTGGGAAAACGGCTGAACTGTTACCTGCATGCCCATACACGACATGAGACTGGATTGAGATGATACCTTTCATGAATGCTCCTCACAGCACAATAAGTTATTCTGATTGTCCCTTAAATATGGGGGGTGTCTGAAACGCAAACAAGTTTCAGATAAAAAGAAAATTGAGAACTACAGAACCAAAAAATCCGATATTGGACACCAATATCGGATTTTACTTAATCAATTAGAATTTGATCACTAAACCGTTGCTTGCTCAACGAGTTGTTCAGCATCTTCTAATCGCTTGTTCTCACCAAAGCCACGCAGACCCACTACATGTACATGCTCGTGGTCTTTAAAGACTTTACGCACAAGCTTATAGGTGGTGCCTTTTTCTGGGCTGATGTTTTCTGGTGCAGCAATCAATAGCTGCATACCCTGACGGTCACAAAGCTCAAACAAGGTCGCAATTGACTTCGCATCAAGACGTGCTGCCTCATCGAGGAACAGTAGGCGACACGGTAGAATATCTTTACTACGCAGACGACGAGACTCTTCTTCCCAGCTTTGAACCACCATCAATAGAATTGACTGACCGGTACCGATCGCTTCACCTGTTGATAGCGCGCCAGATTCTGCTTGCAGCCAACCATCAGAGCCACGATTTACTTCAACGCTTAGCTCTAAGTAGTTACGATAATCTAGCAGCTCTTCACCCAATACTTGTGGCGAGCGCTGACCCATATCGATATGCGGATTGACTCGCTGGAATAGCTTAGCCATTGCTTCCGAGAAGGTATAACGCGAAGTCTCAAACAGATCTTTATGCTCACCCGTTAACGCCACCAGCAACTGCTCATGACTTTCACGGATCTTCACATTCAGACGAACGCCCTTAACCTGACCGAAGTGAATATTAGATAGGCCTTGGTTTAGCATACGAATACGGTTTTGCTCACGCTGAATCGTCTTCTTGATGATGCTCGACACCGACTCTGAGCTGATCGCAAGACGGTTTTCACGCTGAGTGAGCTCTTCGGTTAGACGCGCGAGTTCAACTTCCATCTCTTCAATCGCTTCGACCGGATCGTCAGTACGAATGATGTCTTGACGAATACGCTCACGAAGGTGCTGGTAAACTGCGATGTAGAACAGAACCTTACGCTCTGGCTTAGAAGTATCTTCAGACTGACGAAGTGAGTCGCGCAGATCTTCGTTATCCGCCACAGCAAGACGCAATGCACCCAAAGACTTATCCGACATAGAGCGAAGTTCGCCCGCGCTCATGTACGCCAGCTCGCGTTTATGAAGGCGACGTTCAACATCGTTCGCTTTCGCCAGACGAAGTACGCTACACCAACCGGCTTTCGCCGCAACCACGTAGGTACGTAGCTCAATGTATTCTTTCTGAACCTTCTTAAGACGCTTCGCAAGGCCTTTCATTTCAAGCTCAGTTGAAGTCATCGTTTTCTCGTACTCAGATTTACGTGTACGAGAGGTTTGCAGTGCTAGGTGTAGCTCATCACGACGCTTCTCAGCACGCTCTAGCGCTGACTCATCAGGATGATGCCATACTCTTGAAGCTCAGCTTTAAACTCTTGAACTGTCTCTAATTTCGCTTGGTGCGAGCTCTTAAGTGACGCCAATACTTGGTTGTACTGGTTTGCTTGCTCTTGAACCTGTTTGAGTCCTTCACGTAGACGTGCACGGGTTGCTTCCGCTTGCACCAGCTTCGCTTTTAATTGCTCACTCAATTCACTGCTTTGGTTGAGCATGTCCATTGAGTCGGCATAAGCAAAGTAAGGACGACGCTCAGCAAGATCCGCAACAGCAAAGATCTGCGCTTTGAGCGTTTGCAAAGCTTTATCGGCATTTTGGTACTGACTCGTCAGCGCATCAAATTGCTCTGGATCGCTGTCTAGCACATTGACTACTGCAGCCAGTTTTCTGCCGCCGCACCGTGCTGATGAATGTAGCTCTTAGCACCGTTGAGGTCTTCAATGTGAGATTGAAGCTCTTGATGACGCTCAGCCAAAGTCTCATCGAATAGCACGTTCGCGCTGATAGATAGACGATCCAGCAAAGTCACGCACTGCTTAGATTTCGACAGCTGCGCACTGGCTTGTTGCTCACGCTGTTTGTTGTCATTTAGCTCGCGCGCTACCTGACTGCGAAGCTCGCGCAGGCGCGCCAGTTCCACTTCAGGATCGGCTTCAAACGCCAGCTGCATGTGTTCTGCCGCGAATGCATTGAATGCTTGGTACAGACGCTGCAGTTTTTGCGCATCAAACGCGGCTTTCGCGTGCTTTTCTACCGTTTCTTCACGTTGCTCACGAAGAAGCTCTAAACGCTGTTCACGTGCTGCGCGACCAAACAGAGGGATCTTAGGGAAACGGGAGTAGCGCAATTGACGTTCATTCAGCTGAACGCAGACCGCGCCATCAAGCTCATCTGCATCAAATGAGCTGTCATCAAAGGCATCGATGTCGCCTTCAATGATGTAAAGATCTTCTGGACAATCATCCAGCTCAACCAGTTTTTCTTTGATGCCGTCTAGGTTTGATACCACGATAGCGTGACGCGCTGGGCCATACATCGCGCTGAAGTAAGGGGCATCATCGATGGTGATATCATCATAAATTTCAGACAGGAGAACACCGCCAAGCGTATCGGCAAGCCCTTTCAAGCGAGGATCGTTTGAACCACCAGGCGAGGCTAGGCGTTCAATCTCAAGTTCTAGCTCTTCACGGCGTTTCGCCAGCGAGTCGCGCTCGAAAGAAGTCTTACGCTCATTGTCGTTAGTAGCTTGCATTGAGCTGATAACGTCTGCGCGATCCACCAGCTCCATGCCGCTTTGCTCACGGAGATCTTCCAATGCATTAAAGGATTTGATCCACTTCGGCGCGTAGCTTTCTAGCTTGCTGATCTCAGAAACGAACTCTTGTTCGCGCTGCTTGATTTCGCCAGATGCTTCACGAAGAACTTCCAACTGCTGCTCACACTCAAGTACACGCTCACGTTGGCTCTCCGCTTCCATTTCAAGATCCGCTTCGCTATCCACACAGATACCGGCGTCACCTAGATCGTTTGCAAGCTTTTGAGCTTGCTGCTGGCGCTCAATGTTTTTCTCAAGCTCACGATATTGAGCGCGAAGCTGAGCTTCGTTTTTAAGTAGCTGACGATGCTCATCCGCTTGCTTGATCGCTGCTTTCGCAACTTGACTCGCTTCACTGCGCGCGACATCACCCGCAATCTGCTTGACCAGCGACAGAGCTTGTTCAAACTGCTGCGCAGCGGCCGACGACATATCAAGGCGATGTTTCAGCTCAAGAAGTTCGGTTGTGCTCTGTGATTCTTGCGATTTTAGTTGGCTCAGCGTTTCTGCTGCGCATCTTGATTCAATGATTCGTTTTCAAGCAGGTTACGTGCTTTCTCAAGGGCTTGTACCGCTTGTTGATATTGCAGTGCACGAGTCTGCTGAACATCCAGCGCTTGCTGGTAATCAGCCAACTGAGTCTTGAGGCTATCCACCTCTTCTTCAGCAAATGTCGCTTGCTCTTCAGCGGCAAGCTTACGCTCACTCGCTTCTTCCACAACCATCATCTGCTCTTCAAGACGCTCGTTTAGCTCTTCAAGATCTTCTTGGTAACGCTCAATCTTCTCTTGCTGACGAAGAGCATTCTGCACCAATAACAGGTGGTCTTGCGCTGCTTGATGGTCTTGCTCTAGACCTGATTCATTCTCAACCAACAGCGTCAGTTCTTGCTGAACTTTGTTAAGCAGTTCGTTTTGCGCGATAAGTGTTTGACGAGAACCAAACAGCTCGCCACGAAGCTTCATCGTTGTCTCAAGCTTATTGCGACGCTCGTTGGCATGGCGCATGTAGTCTGCGGCCACGTAGTTAGTTGACTCAGTGATCAAGTGCTTAAACAGATCACGGTCGGCTTGAGTGGTCTTAATCGCTTCAAGCGTTAAACGGTTTTCACGTAGCGCGGATTCCATGTCTTGGAACGCTTTCTTCACGCCGCCGTTTTGTGGCAATAAGTAGTCACGAAGTGAACGAGTAATCGCGCTTGAGATACCACCGTAAAGCGAGGCTTCAATCAGGCGATAGAACTTAGATCGATCGCTGCTGTTACGCAGTTTCTTCGGTAGTACACCAAACTCAAACATCTGTGCGTGGTAGTCAACAATCGAGTTGAAGGCTTTAAAGTGCACACCTTCCATCGCGCTTACTGCGTCTTTCACCTCATTGATTGGACGTACGCGAGCATGATTATCCGATACCGCTTCAATCAGAATATCGGTTGGTTTGACGTTGCTTGGCAAGCCCTGAACAATGAATGGCTTGATATCCACTTTCTTATCACGACCCGCCACTTGTTGTAGCTTAACTACGAACAAAACGCGTTGGTTACGCGAGTTCACTACATCCAATGCAGAGTAACAGGTACCCGGCTGCAGCTTACCGTACAAACCTTTGTCGCGAGATGCTTGAGAGCTCCCCGCTTCCGTGGTGTTTCTAAAGTGCAGCAGACTTTGGTCTGGAATTAGCGCCGTAATGAACGAGGCCATAGTGGTAGATTTACCCGCGCCATTACCACCGGAAAGTGTGGTCACTAGACTGTCGATGTCAAAGGTACGTGCAAAGAAACCGTTCCAGTTGACCATCGTCATCGATTGATACTTACCTCTTTCAATCATACGTCAGCCTCCTGTTGATTGTTCTCTGTATCGTTATCATTTGACTCAACTGAGTCGCTGCCTTCATCTGTTGGGATCAAGCTGCCTTGCGACGGCGCTTGTGTATGCACCACAGCTTCACCGTCACGGATGAGACGAAGCTGCGCTTCACGCATATCGTCGCCAACACGAACGTCAGCACCAAAGCGGAACACAGCTTCACTGATGCGGAATTTGTCTGTATCGCCAATGGAGATTGTCATACCTAGGCGACGTAAACGGCGCAATGAAGTACGTACTTTTTCAAACAGCTTTTCTTTGTCTAGATCCGAACCTGTTGCACGGTTAGTCACTAGGCGCATCAACTTCTTTTCATCCGCAAGCGCTAGGATTTCTTCATAAAGCTCTTGGTTAGTGAAGATACCCTCATGCGCAAGACGCTCAGGCTTAGGTATAGGAAACAGAGCACCTTACCCACCAGCATATCAAGCTCAGATAACACACTACGACCAATCAGTGTCGTCGAGCGTGGGCGAAGATAGAAAAAGCCTTCCGGCGCTTTTACCAACTCTGTATTGTAGCGCTGATAGAAGCTCGCTAGTTCAACCTCGAAATCACAAAGCAGAGCGTGATTATCAAGGTCTTCAGATGAAATATGCCTTCCCGCGCGAAGTGCACTATCCAAGGCTGGAAACAGCGGGTTGGTGATCGCTTTTGCCAGTTTCTCTGGCATGTATTCGTCAATATTTGTCGATGACATTTGCTTGTACCTTTGCGCCAAAATCGTTGATAGCTTGCCAGTCTGGCTGAATAGCCGAGTAATCGGACTGGGAGTAACCCAATCGAACGGCTTGGTCTACAACAATTCTTGCGAGATCAAAATGGTGAGTATGTGGGTGTGACGCGAGGTAGTCGCGTAGCACCAAGCCAAGATCGATTGGAGTGCCTTGTTCTTTATGTACTTTCAGCATGTCTCCAATGCGCTCTGCGAGCTCATCATTTACTTGTTCAAATTCTTCGTATTCCACTTCAAGTGGCACAGCACCCGTTACCTCAGCGTTGCGAAGCACAAGGGCTTCGTCACGAAGGTCGGTGAGCTTCTCGGCATCGGCATAAGTGAGATACCAAGGAGCGTCAAAATAATCTGTGACCGATTGGCGCAACCTTTGGCTAAAGGCGCGGTTCTGATCCATATCGATCGCAGTACGGATAAACTTATGCACGTGGCGGTCATAGCCGATCCACAAATCAATCGCTTGCTGACCCCAGCTAATGATGCGATCAAGTTTCATCTGCAAGCCAAATAGCGCTTCACCAACGAACTCGAGTTCATCATCGCCGTAGACGATTTCTTGAATGTCTAAAATCTGGGTTTGCAGCTCATCGCCAGCGGCTTGCAAGGTATCTTGCAGCTCACGTAGCGTTGCTGAGGTTTCAGAAAGCAAAGTCTCACAATTGTTAATCGCGTCGCGCCAATCTTTGTTAAGCAGCTCCGCAATCTGGAGTTTCACCGACTGCTGCTGCTCATCCATTACACGCTGGTTAAGGTCGATCTGGTCGAAAATCTCGCCAACGGAGTATTTCAACACGCCAAATACATTCTTGCGCCAATGGGCAACCGTCCCGCCTTCTTGCGCGGCTTCAATGGCTTTTGCCATCTCACCTGCCACCATGGAAAGCTGGATAGAGAGTCGTAACTTGGAAAATTCGCGATGTCTGACGTAATAATCGGTGATACCGATGGCAAGAGGCTTAGCCTGTAAATACTCGCCCCATCATTGACTTCACTGGTAAAGCGGCTCAATAGACGCTGCTTGACCAGTTCATTAATCGCATTGTTCGCACGAAACGCGGTGGCTTCGCCTGTTTGCTCAAACTGCCCGGTGACGATCTTAAATGCATCATGCAACTCGCCCTCGCCCAATTCTTCATCAAATCTTTCATTACTCAACACCGCGATGGAGATGAGAAATGCCAACCGTTCAGTGGAAAGATTCAACGCAAAATCATGCTGTTTGACCCATCCGACTAGTTCGTCTATCGGTCGGTCATCAGCATTTAGAGTGTTATCACTCATGGTCTTTCCTGTTATTGTTTTTTCCTAGCCCATACATGTATGTATCGACCCATGGAGAGATAAGGCTCTTGGCGACACAGCTGTTGTTCCAGTTTTAGAACATCTTCAGCGGTGTAATCTCCCATGTACTGCATATTGCCAATGTAATCACTGAATGAGCGAATGCCAGATTTGCCACATATTTCAAACCCGGCTTCTTCAATCCACTGATACACGTCCTCTGGCTTCAACCCTTTTTGCGGTTGAAGCTTAAATCTTTTTCTATGTGGCATCCCATCTAATACATGAGGAATATTGCCACAAATGACATTCTTAAATACCAATCCATGATGATTGTAAAACATGACAGAAGCGATACCACCAGGTTTCACTTGCTGTAATACCGCTTCGAGGCAGGTCTTGGATCAGCCAACCACTCCATTACTGCATGGAACAAAGTTAGGTCAACTTGCTGTTCCATATGCTCAGCAATACGTTGTACTGGACTGTGGATCCAGTGATATTGCGAGAGTAGCCCGTTTTTTTCAACCTCTGCTTTGGCTAACTTAAGCATTTCAGAAGAAAGGTCACACAAGGTGATATGTGCCCGCGCTCAGCGATACGCTGCGAAACTTGACCTAATCCACCACCAGCATCTAATACTTTGAGTGTTTTTTTAGTATCATCCAGCTCGGCAAGAGCCTGGGTTAAATCTTCCCAAACAATAGTTTGGCGGATTTCTCCCTTCTCGGAGCCGTAAATATTTTTTGCAAATTTGTGGGCGATATCGTCGAAATTACGGTCTTGCATCACGGTTTATTGAGTTAAGATAACCAGTCGTACAGCTATTCTGTCATATAAGTGACAGGAATAAAGGGGCAAGTCCCTTTTTTAGCGTTAAGTGGTGTTTTTTCGGACTATTATCCTATGTTTGAGCTGAAAAAGCTGGTGTCTGCATTACTAATGCCTTTACCCGCTATGCTAATCCTTGGTTTCTTGGGATTGCTTCTTATCATGTTTACCGCAAGACGTAAGTTTGGCAGCTTGTTGGTTCTCGTATCGCTGTGTGGGACATTTCTTATTGCATTCCAGCCGCTCTCTAGCCGTTTATTGATGCCACTTGAGCGTCAGTACAGCGCCTTTTTACCTATTAAAGAATCCATTGATTATGTCATGGTGCTTGGCGGCGGCCACGTGGTCGATGACGATATTCCTCCAACCTCAGAATTATCGCGCGCTTCGTTGATGCGCTTAACTGAGGGCATTCGCGTCATGCGCATGTATCCCGGAAGTAAACTGATTTTATCTGGCTATGCCGGTGGCACTGATGTCAGCCACGCCAGAGTCATGGCGAAAGTAGCGCTCGCGCTTGGCGTGGCAAAACCCGATATTATTTTGCTTGAAGCTGCAAAAGACACATGGGAAGAAGCAAGACAGGCATCGGCATTTGTACAAAGCAAAAAGTTAGTATTGGTCACCTCAGCCAGCCATATGCAGCGAGCAATGTATGAATTTGAGGCCGCCGGCCTCAACCCTTACACTGCACCTACAAATTTTTTGGCTCAAGAGAACGTAGAACAGGCTTGGAGTCGCTACACACCTCAAGCTCGCTACCTTGAACAGACCGAGCGCTATTGGCATGAAACCTTAGGTCAGCATTGGCAGCGCCTTCGAGATTGGGTTGCGAATGAAAGCATGCAAGATTTATCATTTTCGGTCTCTGAATTTGAGATTGAATCATCAGAGCCTGAGCAGGTGGAACAACAAGAAATTGAACAACAGCTTGCCCCAAACGATGAATCCGAAAGTGATGAAGCAGCGACTACCAATCAGTAATCTTCGAAAAATAAAGAGCCTCATTGCGAGGCTCTTTTACTATGTAAAATTTACATTTGTAACCACACGTGCTGATTATCTTGCGTTCAGTTGATCCAACTTCGCTTTAACTGGAACAGAGAAGTTGAAACCGTCATGCTGATCCCAGTTGATCGACCAAGTCATGACACCACCAAAGTTAGGCGAGGTTTTCGTAGGTACTACCGTTCCACAGCGATTCAGCGAGATCATACAGTCAAGCGCCGCTTCAATATTGGCAATTGGCGCTTGTCCTGAATTCGCGCTGCTTGGTCCAGACGGCAGTCCAATAGCGACTTGATCATCTCGAAGTGGTAAAAACTGGCTACCATCTGCAAGCTCAAAACCTTCTGTGAGCATTCTCGACGCTGCTACCATCATATCTACAGACCCTTCAGGAGCAGCACCTGCCGTATAAGGGTTAGCAAGCCCACCGTTGTTGTATAGCTGAACATGCAATAGATCGACGTGTCACGCACTTCATTGATAAGAGGAATATACGCGCCCCATATTCCTGAGTAAGCAACCATTCCACCCTGCACATAAGGATGCTCTGGCGCCATTGTCAGATACATATCACCGCCGATGTTAGTTTCAATCGCTTTTAATGCACGTGGCAAACGCGTTTGGATCTGGCTGCCATGAACAAGGTTCGAACCACTTTCATAATCAACATCTAATCCGTCAAATCCCCACTCTTTGATAATGGCCGTTAGACTCTCCACAAACGCCGCCTCATCAGAATCAGTATTTAACGTAATGGTTCCCTCTGCTCCGCCAAGTGACAGAACAAAGATCTTACCCTCTGCTTGTAACGCCTTAATATCTTTCTTGAACTGAACAGGATCAATTGGCGCGCAAGTCGAGCGAATATCGCCATCATAGAGGTTGAAATGAACTCTACCTGTACTATTGCGATCATTGTCAGCAAAGGCGATATCAATGATGTCCCAATCTTTCGACATTTGATTCAGTGGGATAGGACAGCCCGCACCATTAACAAAATTATGCCAGTAGCCAATCAGTTTATGCTTTGGCTGCACCACTGATTTAGCAGATACCGTCACACTGGTTGAAGATGCTGAGTTACCCTGTGTATCTTTACCAGTCACACTGAGCTGATAGGAACCTATAGCAGCTGGTGTCCAACTAAATTGATAAGGAGCTGTGTTATCCGTCGCAACTAACAAGCCATTGACGAATAGCTCAGTGCTGGTAACTTCACTTTGCAGCGCGCTGACATCGGCAGTCACTGTAACCGCTTTGCCCACCGCGACAACGTCGCCAGAAGCCGGTGAAGTGATCTCAGTAACCAAAGGCTGGTCTGTTATCGACACTGTGCGGTTAACTTGATTGGTATTACCTTCATTATCTGTCGCCGCAACCGTAACGGTTGTTTCTCCAGACCCTATGGCATTCCACGTCCATTGATACGGCGCTGCGGAAAGCAGACCCAATGAAGCGCCATTCACACTCGCTTCCGCACTGACAACAGTACCATCGGCATCATTTATGCTGGCTTGAATGTTTACATCTGCACCTAGCAATACTGTTTGACCTTCACTTGGCGAGACAAGCGTAATTTCTGGTGCGGTTGCACAAGCCCCAAGGCTGTTCCACGCATCTTGCCAGTAAAGACCCGTTCCAGCTCATACGCCCATGCCGAGTCTGACGAACACCATCCAGCTACCGAACATTGATACAAGCTGCCGTCATTAGTGACATTCTGCCCACTCTGATAACTCGTGCCAGCAATATAGGCTGCGGCATCAGCACATTTACCACCCGCAAGTGCAATTGCTGATATGGTGACGGATGATGACTGGGAGCGAGCGCCAGCATTGTCTGTCGCGATAGCCTCGATAGCATAGTCTCCAGCAGAGGCCGCACTCCAAACTGTTTGCCAAGGTGGCGAGGTGACGGAGTCAACGACGGCTCCACTGACCACAAAGTCGACCTGAGTAATTGTGCCATCACTATCCGAAGGTGAAGCGGTCAAAGTCACTTGATCGCCTACATTAATCTGAGAGTTAGAGGTTTGAAGCGTTACGCTTGGTGGCTGGTTAGTGGTATCTACGACACTAAATGACCTGGAAACTACTGTCGTCGCCCCTTTGTCATCGGTTGCGGTCACTGTTAACTGGTAACTACCTAATTCTGTCAGCCAGTCTGTTGTGTAAGGTGCACTGGATAGTGTTGCCAAAGTAACCCCATCTAAAGCAAATGCAACCTCGGTTACTGTGCCATCGGTATCCCCTGCTGTAGCAGAGAAGGTTACGACATTACCAACCGCAAGCTGTGCATTATTTTCTGGTGAAGCAATAGAAACAGACGGTGCGATATTCGCGCCGCCGCTAGAGCAATCACCAAGCTTCGACCATTCCTGGTAAGGCGCTGAATTTTGCGCGGGATCGACATTCACATTCCACCAATTGGCCTTATAAGCGGCAGACTGCCATTGAACCTCGTTGCCCCCATTGTACGTCGCGGAGGGATCCCAAGCCGCCAACGTGCTGCATTGAAAAGCCATTGACGGGGCTGTGTACAGTGAACTTGCAGCTAATAGTGCCGCTGCGGGTAGTGCTGCAAACCTAAATCCCACCGCTGGCTTGCGCGCAGAAGTAAGCTTGGATTGAGAAATCACATTGGTCATAGAACATCCTTTTATTGAACCAAGTATTAATGAAGTTGAGTTAAGTTCGATAAGGCGCGCCAACCGTCAACCAGCCGACATTATCAAATCAACCCTCTTCAAATTAGTTCAACAAACCGGCTAACTTGGTAAGCGAAAAAGGAAGAAAAACACTACGCGAGTCATCTAACAAAAAAATCCAGTAACGCCGCAAACAGTTTGCGACAGAAAGTAAACTTGCTCCCATAAAAAAACTCCAGTTACCTTTTTAGTAACTGGAGCTAATACAAGATGTTAACGGCTTAACAATGCTAATCGCCAGCGAACATGTAACCTTCACCATGAACAGTAATGAAAATCTGTGGATTCTTAGGATCCATTTCCATTTTCGCTCTCATGCGACGAATCAACACATCAATCGTTCGATCGTTTGGCGCATCAACTCGGTGGCTGATCATATTCAAGATGCGCTCTCGGCTCAGTACCTGATTCGGATAGGTCGAAAGTGCGACCAAAAGTTCATATTCCGCCTTAGTCAATTTAACTGGGTCACCGTTATTACTGAGAGAACGACGCTGCTTATCAAACGCCCACTCACCAAAATGGATGACATGCTCACTTTGGGTAGATGACTCTAACACCGGTTGCTTACGTGCTAGCGAAATGCGCCACAACAGGTTCTTCACTCTCACCAATAATTCACGCAGTTCAAACGGTTTGGTAACGTAATCGTCCGCACCCATCTCAAGACCTACGATTCTATCAATACTGTCAGTGCGACCGGTCACTAAAATAATACCAATATCAGACTGACTTCTAAGTTCTCTAGTCAGCATCAAGCCATCCTCTTTAGGAAGATTGATATCAAGCATCACCAAGTCGATGCTCGACTCTTGCAGAACCTGACGCATTTCATTGCCATCTTGGGCTTCACTGACCAAATAACCTTCATTTTCGAAATAGCCAGCGAGCTTACTGCGAGTGACTACGTCATCTTCTACAACCAAAACGTGATATTTCATATCTGTACTATCTCAATCTGTAATGACCGTGTCATTCTATTCATAACCATTCACAATTCTAGTCTACAACAGCACAGAACAGCACAAACCTACTTTTTTTTGATTCAAGACAACCAAAACCATCGAATAGCATATGCAACAAAAACCAAATCACACAAACAACTGACAAAGCACTATTTTTCATATTTTTTAATAAATTAACTCATTTATTCATGTGACACGTTATTGCTATTCATCTTTATTGGCTAAAATAGAAGTATCATTTTTGGAGACAATACAAATGCAAGAAATCAAAGCATTTAATGAGCAGCGTGCGGAAATCTATTGGTGGCTATCAAGCTTGTTTGCCTCTGAGCTGACCGACGATGAGCTCAGCAAATATCACAGCCCTGAAATACGTTCGTTTCTAACCGGCCTTGGTGAAAACCCATCACTGTCGGAGCCAATCAAAACCTTCACTGATTCGCTCAATAGATTACAAGTACGTGAAGATGCTCAACTGGAGCTCTCTGCTGATTTTTGCGATCTGTTTTTGAAGACCGACAAACATGGCGCACTGCCTTATGCCTCAATGTACATTGGTACTTCTGGCTTACTCAATGACCAACCTGCACAAGATATGGTAGACCTACTTGCCAAGCATGGTATTGCCGTGAATAAAGACCTCAACGAGCCGGCGGATCACCTTGCTATCGAACTCGATTTTCTAGGGAACCTCATCATCCGTTCGAACGAGTTGGAAAACGACGCACATATGAATGACGCATTACACGAGCAAGCAGACTTCATCAATACTCATCTCATGAGTTGGTTGCCTCAGTTTGTTAAGAAGTGCCAACAGTTTGATGAATTTGGTTTCTACGCTGCTGCTGCAAGCCTATTGCACGCCTTCTGTCAGTTGGATTTGACCTATCTAGCGGATGAAAACGACTAGCTCCGATTTCTGCGATTAGGTGCGACACCTGTTAAAGGCGTAAATGTGGTTTTCAGTCACCTGAGTCAATTTTGCGCCTTAGTTATAAATTTGTGGGATAAATGATTGCCAGCTTACTAAGCTGCGACTACAATTCGCCGTTTAAAATGCAATCGCCCATAGGTATGACAGAAAATCACCTCCACTTAGGTGTCAATATTGAGCTTTGAACTCAATTTGTTAATTCTGCCTAGGCTTGCATACACTTGCCGGTTTCCGCTTTTGAATCCATTTATTCACAAAAGCGCTGGAGCCACTAAAATTAAAGCGGCACAAACGTTTACTCACTAATTCAATAAGCCGCGACTAACAGGATATCACTATGCAACCATTAAAGATGTCGCCCGACTTGCTGGCGTTTCCACGACCACAGTATCCCATGTAATTAATAAAACTCGCTTTGTTGCGGAAGCTACCCAAGAAAAAGTGATGGCGGCAGTCGATGAACTTAACTACGCGCCTAGTGCTGTTGCTCGTAGTTTGAAGTGCAATTCGACAAAAACCATTGGTATGTTGGTCACTCAATCGACCAACTTATTCTTCTCAGAAGTTATCGACGGCGTTGAAAGTTACTGTTATCGCCAAGGTTACACACTGATTTTGTGTAACACCGGTGGTGTTTACGAGAAGCAGCGTGACTACATTCGCATGCTAGCGGAAAAACGCGTAGATGGTATTTTGGTAATGTGTTCCGATTTGACTGAAGAGCTTCTTGAGATGCTTGACCGTCATGCAGACATTCCAAAAGTAATCATGGACTGGGGTCCAGAGAGCTCTCAAGCAGATAAGATCATCGATAACTCAGAGGAAGGTGGCTATCTTGCAACTAAGTTCCTCATCGAAAAGGGTCATACCGATATTGCTTGTCTAAGTGGTCACCTAGAAAAAGCGGTATGCCAAGAACGTATCATCGGTTATAAGCGTGCTCTATCGGAAGCCGGTATTGAGATGAAAGAAGATCGCATTCTAGAAGGTAACTTTGAATGTGATACAGCAGTTATCGCTGCCAACCGTATTGCAGCAATGGAAGAAAGACCAACAGCCGTATTCTGCTTTAATGACACCATGGCATTTGGACTCATGAGTCGCCTTCAACAACTTGGTGTACGCGTACCTGAAGATATCTCTGTTATCGGTTATGACAATATTGAACTGGCTGAGTACTTTTCGCCTCCGCTGACGACGGTGCACCAACCGAAGAGACGTGTTGGTAAAAATGCCTTTGAGATTCTACTAGAACGAATCAAAGATAAAGGTCACGAAAAACGCATTTTCGAAATGCATCCGGAAATTGTAGAACGTGACTCTGTCAAACCTCTAACCTAACGCTGACAAAAGTGCCGATTTCGGCACTTTTTTTGATCTCTATTCAAAGTTTGCCCCTACTCTTGTCAATTTTTTATTCACCTTGAGGCACAAATAACCAAACATTATTTGAACCAATATCACATTTTCTAAAATCAATAATCAATAACTTACATAGTTTTCCTATATGCTATATGTGTCACGCACAGGGCAAACCATCTGAAAGGGTGGGACGCAAAGCCACCGGCCTAAACCAATTTTTATTGATAGGTAGCGGGGTTGCCGATGGCAAGGGGAAAGACTCAGTTATAGCAGTGGCTTAACAGAGCTCTGACACCCGTTTGCTATACTCTCGGACCTGATTTTGGTGACACAATCAATAACACCGAGAAAAGAATAAGCATGGATAATCCTATACTAAAAGATTCAATGCAGTTATTCGCTCAGCTTGGAAGAGTAAAGTCTCGATCCATGTTCGGCGGATTTGGCATCTTCGTAGACGATACGATGTTTGCATTAGCAGTGAATAACAAATTACATATCAGAACTGACCGTCAGACCATTTCCACCTTTAAAAAGCTAGGTTATAAACCATACGTTTATAAAAAGCGTGGATTTCCCGTGGTAACCAAGTACTTCGCACTACCAGACGATTGTTGGCAAGATCAAGACGCTATCTTGACTCATGCTAAACAAGCGCTCGCGTTTGCAAAAACTGAAAAAGAGCAGCAGTCTGAGGCGAAGCCAAACCGATTAAAAGATCTTCCGAATTTGCGACTGGCAACTGAGCGTATGCTTAAAAAAGCCGGTATCGAATCTGTGGTCGATCTGCAGCAACACGGCTCTGTAGAGGCATTCAAAGCCATTCAAAGAACCCATTCAAGCTCAGTTGGACTCGAGTTACTATGGCTCTAGAAGGCGCCATCAACGGTACTCACTGGTCTGTGATACCACAAACCAAACGAGAAGAGCTTGCTAGCTTAATCAACTAACCCTTGGTTTTCCCAATAAAAAATCAGCCTTATGGCTGATTTTTTCGTATTAGATGAAAGGAAAAGCTCGCCTGCCCTTTCTACTACACTAATATTAAGACATTACAAAGGATATCGTCATGAGCAAGAAGCTAATACTTGGGTTAGTACTGGTTGCCATCATCGTATTTTTAGGCGTCAATTTTGGTCAGCATCTTACGCTCGAGAACGCCAAAGCGCAGCAAGCTGCACTTGCTGAGTACATCGATGCCAATTTTGTTACTGCGGCACTCACCTACTTTTTTGCCTACATCGCGATTACTGCATTTTCGATTCCGGGTGCGGCTGTTGTAACCTTACTGGGCGCGGCATTGTTTGGTTTTTGGACAAGTCTACTACTGGTCTCATTCGCGAGTACGATTGGTGCGACATTAGCGTTTTTAAGCAGCCGATTCCTGCTTCGTGACTGGGTACAGAGTAAATTTGGTTCTAAGCTCGATACCATCAACAAAGGCGTGGAAAAAGACGGTGCTTTTTACCTATTTTCACTCAGACTCATCCTGTATTCCCGTTCTTTTTAATCAACCTATTAATGGGTCTAACACCAATCCGCGCATCCAAGTACTACCTGGTGAGTCAACTAGGCATGCTACCTGGTACTGCAGTGTATCTAAACGCCGGTACGCAACTTGCCAACATTGATAGTCTATCAGGCATCGTATCGCCGACAGTATTGGCATCCTTTGCGCTACTAGGTTTGTTCCCGCTCATTGCTAAATGGATCATGGCTCGACTGTCTCGCTCACCGCAGGTACAAGAATAAATGAAGATTTTTATTGGCAATAACCCACCAGAGACTCACATCGTGCAGCAACAACTGGCTTCAGAGGGTATCCGCTGTGAAGTGCGCGGCGAGGGAGTATTTGGGCTAAGAGGTGAAGTGCCTTTTGACGAAAGTTCACTGCCTTATGTTTGGCTGTTCGATATCGAACAATCCATGATGCAAAAGCCATTATCAAGCAGTGGCAGTTAAAAACTCAAAATGCCAATCACGCTGATTGGCATTGTTTTGCATGTGATGAACTCAATGAAGGGCAGTTTGAGGTTTGCTGGAACTGTCAAACCCCCAAACAAGTTAAGATGCCACTGACTTGATGAAATCTATCGAGTGCTTATTGAATTCATCTGGTCTTTCAACATTGCACACGTGACCACAATCTTTAATCTCTAAAAGTCGGCTGGACTTATGTTCAGCCACCATCTCTTTGACCGGCTTAATGAACATATAATCTTTATCACCCATCAAATACAAAGTCGGGATTGGCAACTCACGATCTTTGAAGTAGCGGTTAAGCGGGTTCACTTCTGTTGTCAGTTGATACCAGCGCTTAAACTCTTTCTGCACAACTTCTTCGCTTCACGGACGAATAAATGACGAGATTCTTTTTGACCCGGCTGTGGCATCACAATATAAGCAAACAGGCTGTATAACCACATGTAAGGAATCATGTGCTTACTCCAGTTGCCTATCTTCACCAAGATCTGCGAACGGGTGTTAAAACGCGTTACAGCGCCACCTAGCACCATCGAGCGAACTCTTGAGTGCGCGAGCTCCGCAATATTGCGAACAATGATGGTTCCTAGAGACATGCCAACGAAATGTGCTGACTGAATTTTCAGATGATCCAGCACGCGTACAATGTCCATCGTCACCTCTTTAAAGGTGTACTTGTTAGACATGATGTCTTTTAGAAACTGATTCGACTTACCATGACCACGAAGGTCTATAAACAACAAATTGAAGTGTTCACGATAAGCACGGATTTGTTTGAACCAGATATTTGAACTACCGCCTGCGCCATGCACAAAAACCACCCACTCGTTACTGGTAGGGTGTTGATAAGTTTTATGAAACAGCAAACTCTCTGACATAGTACTCAATATTCTTGATGCAATTGGAAGTAAGTTACCATAATTCGTCTGACGACAGGCAAAAACTATCGAGGAATTTGGTAAAAATGATTAATAAGTGTAGCGAAAAATGAAAAAAGCGGCGATTGCCGCTTTTTCAATTGAGCTTACTGCTGACTGAGTGCCAAGTCATACATCGTAATGTATTCCTTCGCTGATTCAGTCCAACTAAAGTCCTTACGCATAGAACGTAGCTGCATTTCATGCATTTGCTCAGGGTGCTGCAGATAAAATAGCAGTGCACGTTGCAGAACAATCAGCAATGCATCATGGCAAGGTTCATCAAAGCCAAAGCCTGTTGCATTCACTGGATCGTCATCAAAATCAATCACTGTATCTTTAAGCCCGCCCACCTTACGTACAATAGGCAAAGTGCCATAAGCCATACTGTAGATCTGATTAAGGCCGCACGCTTCAAACTCCGAAGGCATCAAAAAGAAGTCCGAGCCTGCCTCTACTAAGTGAGCAAAACGGTTGCTATAGGCCTCAACAAATTTAAGTTTGTCTGAAAACTCTTCAGCGAGATCATTCAAATGAGATGCAATTTGTGGCTCACCGGTACCGATAATCACTACCTGAACATCATTCTTTAGGAACTTGTCCAAAATGGGCAAGATATAGTGGAAACCTTTCTGATGCGTTAATCGGCACACCATGCCCACCATAGGTACGTTGCGCTCAGGCAAACCTAACTCTTGCTGAAGTGCTGTCTTAGAAGCGAGCTTCCCAGACAACATGCTTTCTAGTTCATCACCGTAGTTGGCAGGCAAAAACTCATCATGTTTAGGGTTCCACTCGGAATAATCACAACCATTGACGATGCCATGCAGATCCTTAGAACGATGAACAAAATCGTCAACTAGGCCATGAGAGCCTAGCGGAGTCACTAGCTCAGCAGCATAGTTTGGGCTAACGGCGTTGATTTTGTCCGCAAAGGCAATACCTGCACGCAGCGTACTCACCCAACCTTCACCATATTGCAGAAACTCCATTCCAGAGAGATGTAGCTCAGGAATGATTTCCAGCTGGCTGTACGAAAAGATGCCTTTAAAGATGGCATTGTGAACCGTCAGCACCGATTTCGTGCCATCAAAGCGCGTATCTTCTGCATAACGCGTTTTGAGCAGAAATGGGATGAGAGCAGTATGCCAGTCGTTAGCGTGCACAACCGCAGGTTTGATACCAAGCTTTGGTAACACGTCTAAGCTCGCAGCAGCGAAAAAGCCAAAGCGCTCGCCGTTATCTGCGTACGCTCGGTTATGCTCAGCATAAAGCTCTGGGCGGTCGAAGTAGCGATCGCACTCGATCACGTACACTTCTACCCCATCGAGATAGGTTTTCTTGACTTGATAAGGCGTATGAGGCCAATGCTCCAGCTCAGTGGCGAGCACAAACTCATACTGATCCTTATTAGGTAATTTCTGATAGCCTGGTAGCGTGATCGCTGCCTCCTTGCCAAGTTCTTGAAGCGCTTTCGGCAGAGCTTGGCGACATCCGCCAAGCCTCCACTTTTAATCAGCCCTTGAACTTCTGAAACTGGAAACCATACGTCTATGTTTCTCATTCTAGAATCCAACTTTTGTCCCTTTTTTGATGACAACAATGCCACCTGGAGACACATGGAAACGCTTCGCGTCTAGCTCGAGATCCTCACCGATCACAGTTCCAGGGGCAATTTCAACATTTTTGTCGATGATTGCGCGCTTGATTGTACAACCCGCGCCAATCTTAACGTCACCTAGAATAACAGATTCACTCACTACAGAACCAGCAGCAATATTACTTCTAAAGCCCAGTACCGATTTGTAGATAGAAGAACCACGAACGTAACTACCACCAGCAATTAAGCTGTCCGTTACTTTGATTTTTTCATGCTCAGCATCAACAAACGTCGCAGGTGGCAAAGGTGGGTAATAAGTATGCAGAGGCCATTTACGGTTATACAGCGAGAACTCAGGGTCTTCGTGCAACAGATCCATGTGAGCCGCCCAGTAAGAGTCGATAGTACCTACATCGCGCCAATAGGTTGTATCCTTCTCACCGCTGATTTTATTGGTTGAGAAGTCATACACATACACACCGCCTTCTGGGAACATCTTAGGAATGATGTCTTTACCAAAGTCGTGGCTAGAGTTTTCATTCTCAGCATCAAGGCGAAGCTCATGGCATAAGCTTTCTGCTTCAAAGATGTAGTTACCCATAGAAACCAGTGCCATATCAGGATGACCTGGGATCGATTTAGGGTTGGCAGGCTTCTCTTCAAAGCCAATCATTTTGCCATTTTCGTCAACTTCGATGACACCGAACTCAGACGCCTCAGCTAGTGGCATACGAAGTGCAGAAACAGTAAGTTTAGCCTCACTACGTTTGTGGAAATCTAACATCTGACGAATATCCATCTTATAGATATGGTCAGAACCAAAGATACAAACATGCTCGGGGTTAGCAAGTTCTACAAAGCGAACGTTTTGGTAGATAGCATCGGCTGTGCTTCATACCATCGTTTACCGTCACGCATTTGCGCTGGAATTGGGTCAATAAATCTGTCGGTAATCCCCGTCAGATTCCAGCCTTTACGCATGTGCTGGTAGAGGGATTGAGATTTAAATTGGGTAAGAACATAAATTCTCATCAAATCCGCGTTAATAAAGTTATTAAGCGCAAAGTCGATAAGACGGTAACTGCCTCCAAAAGGTACTGCAGGTTTACTGCGAGATTCCGTAAGAGGACGTAGGCGAGAACCCTCGCCACCAGCAAGGATCATTCCTAAAACACCAGCCATTGATTTCTCCGTTTTTATTTCAGCTTTCCATGTTGCTAGACACTTTGGTTATATGTTGGGGGGTATCTAGCGTCGTTTTTAACGGATGACAATGTCGATTACTACACCGATCATTCAAACGTTGAATCTTGTATACAATTCGTTTGAGAGGCCTTATTTTGCTTGTTTTTTGGCCTTATTAGCTCCATAACTTTCGTATGGTTTTTCACTAAATTATCGTTTTGTAGCGAGATTACAATGCACTATCGCTCAATATTAAGCATTGAACCCAATTGCATTGAAACTCTTGTGCTTCGTCACAGAATGCCATACTGAGATCACCCATTCAACACATAGAGTTAACATTGGTTTTACTAAATCGCATGAATTGATAAAACTTACGAAAAATCAGGAGGCTAAAGTGATACGACCAGTTAAAAAGTCTGAAAAGTGTTGCATTTGATTAAAAAGCAGACTGGAGTTGATAAATTATGTATGAAATGAATACAAAAAAGCCCCAAGCGTTAATGAATACGCAAAGGGCTTTTTAGAGAGCAAAGTGCTTAATTTGTTACTCGTTGATTAACGAATGACTTCAAGATTAATGTACTTGCCTAAATCTCGTTTCTTGCAGCCAGGTACATAAGGAATTTCTCCCAATTTCGGCGCACCCATAGAGCCTTCCAGCATCTCAATGATCTCAGCATAATGCTCAACGCCAGGGTTAACACGATTCGCGACCCAACCGACCAGTTCAAGTCCATCCGCTTTGATGGCTTCAGCCGTAAGCATCGCGTGACTCAAGCAACCCAGTTTGATACCCACAACAAGCACGACTGGTAGCTGTTCTTGCTTAACCCAAGTCGATAGACAATCGTCTTTTGACACAGGTACACGCCAACCGCCTGCGCCTTCTACCAGCACAAAATCACTGTTTTGTTTATGTTGCTCTAGCACGTTGGAGAGCACTTGGTAATCCACTTCAACGTCATCAGCAATCGCCGCGATATGAGGGGATGCTGGTAAAGACAACGCATATGGGTTAACAAGATCGTAATCAACATCCAGATTCGCAGCCTGCTGAAGGTGCAACGCATCTGAGTTACGTAAACCTTGCTCAGTCTTCTCACACCCTGCCGCTACCGGCTTATACCCTATCGTCGTTTTTCCTTGTGCACCAACAGCACTTAATATCGCTTTTGATACAACGGTTTTCCCAACTTCAGTATCCGTACCTGCAATAAATAGTGCTTTCATCATAATGCAACTGATCCTAAACAAATTTGATAACTGGCGGGTAATAGGCCGTTTTGATTTGCGTACTGCTTGTACTCCAGTTCGAGCGCCTTCAATGCACGTCGACTGGTAAACCCTTTGGAGCGACCTTCAACATGCGTTGCTCCAATTCCTTTAAGGTCTTTCATCAAACCAAAAGCGGTCTCATACCACATAACTATTTTCGGCAAGTCTAGTTGATGGTGGATACACTCAGATTGCGCTAACGCAATTTTTACCTGATTGAGCGAGGTAAAGTCGTTGACATGTTGATATGCATCAATTTTGCCCCACGAGCGCTTTAGCTCCAACAAAGAGCCATCAAGGAGCGTTGAAAAATGCAAGCTTCCACCAAGTTTTGTAACTCGCTTCATCTCAGTAAGCGGAACCGCTAAATCACTGCACCACTGCAATGCAAGACTTGATATCACCACATCAAAACACTTGTCTTCAAATGGCAGCGCTTCTGCATCCGCCACTTGATAGGTAACTCGCTTGGTACCGCAGCGCTGCTTGGCAACAGTAAGCATCTCACTGGACAAGTCAGCACATACAACATTCGCTCCCCGCTCCATTAGAGCCAAGGAACAATATCCAGTACCACAACCTAAATCGAGAATACGATATCCAGTCAAATCGGCTGGTAGCAAGGCCAACAAACGATCCGCAACGAGGCGCTGAAGTTCGGCGTGCTGATCATAGTGTTTTGCAGCGCGGCCAAACGACTCTGATATCGCCGCTTTATTAGTCTGATAATCCGCAAGATTTGCCAATACCTCTGACATTTAGCATCCCTCCGAATGTCGTTTTAAACTGATAGCGAGTTCTTGGACGGCTGTCGCTTCGTGGGCTGCTGACAGCGTGATTCTAAGCCGTGCCGAGCCCCTAGGGACTGTTGGCGGCCGAATGGCTGTCGTCCAACTCTGCTCACGTTTTAATGCAGCGCACAGTGCTAAAACATCACTTTCCTCACCCACCAACCAAGGTTTAATTGGTGTTTTGGTAGCAACAAAACCCGCAGTTCCGCTTAGCGTTTCATCGTAGATAGCGCCGAGTTCAATCAGTTTTTCTCGGCGCCATTGCTGAGTTTGAATCATCTCGACTGCTTTGGTGATCGCCACAGCATGAGCAGCTGAAAACGCCGTTGAGTAAACGTAGTGACGCGCAAATTGAGTTAGGTAGTCTTTCATTTCTCGTGAGCACAAGATGGCGGCACCATTTAGGCCAAACGCCTTACCAAATGTCACGACCAAAATATCTGCCCGTTGACTTGCTATTCCGACTGCGCCATTGCCCTGCTCACCAATCACGCCAATACCGTGAGCGTCATCAATCATGGACAACGCGCCCGCTTGCTCGCACAAAGAGACAAAACCATCGAGATCGGCAATATCGCCATCCATACTAAACACACTTTCTGTCACCGCCATTATAGGCTTGTCGGCGCATAGCAATTGAGCAAGGTGCTCTTGGTTGCAGTGGCGATAGCGTTTCATATCCGCGTCACACAGCATGCCAGCTTCCATCAATGAAGCGTGATTTAGCTTGTCTTGAAGCAGCAAATCGCCCTTTTGCAGCAATGCGAAAACAGCGGCTTGATTGGCGGCAAAGCCAGAAGAAAAGAACAGTGCACTCTCATACCCTAGCCATTCAGTTAAAGCAGACTCGAGGTTTTGATGTTGATTTGAGTAGCCTGTAACCAGCGGTGATGCTGCGCTACCAACGCCATAGTCACTCACTGCTTGCTGATAACAAAACTTGAGCTCATCACTCGCCGCTAAGCCGAGGTAATCATTCGAAGAGAAATTATCAAACAACTGACCATTGTTTTGAAAAACCGCTTGGTTGCCCCTTTCTAAGGGGATGACAGAGCGCAACAAGTCGCTCTGCTTTCTCTCTTCAAACGCCTTTTGAATGCGCTGATTAAACGCTAGCGTCATAAAATAGGTCGTCTTTGGTAGGACGTGCAGCAACTCGGCTCACTACTTGGTCGAGAAGGTCATTTTCTTGCACCTCATCCGGTTTTTGTGAGGTTTCTTCACGGTTAATACCGAGCTTTTTAAACAGCTGAAGATCTTTATCTTCATCTGGGTTTGGTGTGGTGAGTAGCTTACAGCCATAGAACACCGAGTTAGCACCAGCCATAAAGCACAGAGCCTGCATTTGCTCATTCATGTCCTCACGCCCTGCAGACAAGCGTACTGCTGAGTTCGGCATCATGATTCGTGCAATCGCGATAAGACGAATAAAGTCAAAAGGCTCGACATCATCCACTTCTTCAAGCGGTGTTCCCTTAACTTTAACCAGCATGTTGATTGGAACACTTTCTGGCTGGACAGGAAGGTTGGCAAGCTCCATCAGCAAGCCCGCGCGGTCATTGGCGCTCTCACCCATGCCAATAATTCCGCCTGAGCAGATTTTCATACCGGCATCACGCACGTGGCTGAGCGTATCCAACCGATCTTGGTAAGTTCGAGTTGTAATGATATTGCCGTAAAACTCAGGAGAGGTGTCAAGGTTGTGGTTGTAGTAATCCAAACCCGCATCAGCAAGGTGAGTACCTGATCTGGCGTCAACATACCTAGCGTCATACAGGTTTCTAGCCCCATCTCTTTGACACCTTTAATCATGTCGGTCAGCAAAGGCATGTCACGCTCTTTGGGATTCTTCCACGCCGCACCCATACAGAAACGTGTCGAGCCTGCGT
Organism: Vibrio maritimus; assembly: GCA_000755425.1. GTDB lineage: Bacteria > Pseudomonadota > Gammaproteobacteria > Enterobacterales > Vibrionaceae > Vibrio > Vibrio maritimus_A. The sequence goes on along the minus strand of BBMT01000005.1, from coordinate 302,970 downwards.
TTTTGGCTTTTTGAGCCGCATCTAGCACACGTTCGACTTCCATCAAACGCTCTGCTTCCACATCGGTTTTATAGCGTGCGCTTTGTGGGCAGTACTTACAATCTTCAGGACAAGCACCGGTTTTAATCGACAACAAGGTGCTAACTTGAACGTGGTTGGTTTGCTGATGTTGACGGTGCACAGTTTGCGCTTCGAACAATAGATCCATAAACGGCTTGTTCATTAGCTCTTGCACTTCGGCATGCGTCCAATCGTGTCGTACTTCCACAGTTAAATCCTTTGCTCTCATTGTTTTTAGTCTTGGCTAGTGTACCGACAAGCGATACACTGTCAACACCGACCACAGACACAAGTTTACACTTGGTTAAAATTTAAGCGATCACATTTCATGGATTTAGATTTCGACAAAAAACACATTTGGCATCCCTACACTTCCACACTCAATCCCCTTAGTTGTTACCCCGTAGTATCCGCTGAAGGCGTTCACCTCACTTTGGAGGATGGAACAGAGCTCGTCGATGGGATGTCGTCTTGGTGGTCGACCATCCATGGCTATAACCACCCAAAGCTCAATGCAGCGCTGCAGTCTCAAAGTGAGAAGATGTCCCACGTGATGTTTGGTGGTATCACCCACCAGCCTGCCATTGATGTCAGCAAGAAACTGCTCGAGCTTGCACCTGAGAATATGCAGCACATTTTCCTAGCTGATTCTGGTTCTGTTGCGGTTGAGGTGTCACTGAAGATGGCGCTGCAATATTGGCACGCTCGCGGCGAACGCAGGCCTAAGTTCCTGACTCTCTCACACGGCTACCACGGCGACACGTTTGCTGCCATGTCAGTGACCGATCCCAATAATTCCATGCATAGCTTGTACAAAGGATTTTTGCCTGAGCATATCTTTGCAGATTCTCCAGAGGTTGGGTTTTGGGACGAATGGAATGAAGCGGACATCCGTGATTTCAAATGCAAAATGGAAGCTCATCACACTGAAGTTGCTGCGGTGATCCTTGAGCCTATTGTGCAAGGCGCTGGCGGTATGCGCTTGTACCACCCTACTTTCCTAAAGCGCGTGAGAGAGCTTTGCGATCAATATGGTATCTTGCTTATTCTTGATGAGATTGCGACTGGCTTTGGCCGCACTGGGAAACTGTTCGCCAGCGAACACGCCAACATCCAGCCAGACATCATGTGCGTCGGCAAGGCGCTCACTGGCGGCTATATGACACTGTCAGCCACATTAACTAGTAAGCACGTCGCAGATACGGTCTGTGGCGGCGAAGCAGGCTGCTTTATGCACGGCCCAACCTTCATGGGTAACCCGCTGGCTTGTGCCGTAGCAAGCGCAAGTTTAGATATCGTTGCCAATAACGAATGGCAGTCTCAAGTGAGCAGTATTGAATCTCTGTTTGCAGAACTGCTGCCGAAACTAACACGCTATTCGAACGTGAAAGATGTACGTTGGTTGGGGGCAATCGGTGTGGTCGAAACGCATAAGGCGGTTAACATGGAAGTGATTCAAAAGCACTTCGTTGAGCAAGGCGTCTGGATTCGCCCGTTTGGTAGACTCATTTACATGATGCCTCCCTACATTAGCCAATCAGAGCATATTGAAAGGTTGGTGGCAGCAATCGAGACCGCTCTTGAAAATGAAGCGTGTTTTAACTAGAACTAAAAGCGGTTGCTATAGCAACCGCTTTTCAATGCCTCCCAAAGAAAGACTACCTAAGTTGGCTGTCCTTACTTCCTCGGCGATTAAACAGAGCCTGACGGTAATTGTGATGTTCTTGGTTGGACTGACACTCAATACAGAGTCTCACGCCTTTGATGGCGGTTCGCCTTGCTAGTGGAATAGGCTCCCCACATTCATCACAAAACTTGGCACTCACACCTTGGTTTGAAAGACTGCGAACTCTTGAAATTTCATCGTCTATCGTATTTTGAATTTGTTGGCTGACACTATCGTCATTTGCCCACCCTACGGCCATAACATCCCCTCCTCATTATGTTGAGAAACAAACACTCTCCGCAGCAGAGGTGGATATTATAGTTGTTTAAGCTGGCTTGATAATCACATCAAATACATAAAGACTATTACACATAGGTAATAATCATGTCGATGACAGTCGAAAAGTAGAAATCAGAAGGCAAAAAAAGCTCGGCAATGCCGAGCTTCGAAATTTGTTTATCGCTAATATTAGCCGATGTGCGTAGCGCCGCCCATGTACTTCTGTAGCGCAGTTGGGATTGCAATACGGCCGTCCGCTTCTTGATTGTTCTCAAGAATGGCAACCATAGTACGACCCACTGCTAGACCAGAACCGTTTAGTGTATGTACAAGCTCAGGCTTCTTCTCACCTTTACGGCGGAAACGTGCTTGCATACGACGCGCTTGGAAATCCCACATGTTTGAACAAGAAGAGATCTCACGGTATGTCTCTTGCGCTGGGACCCAGACTTCTAGGTCGTAAGTCTTGCGAGCACCGAAGCCCATGTCACCAGTACATAGAACCACTTTACGGTATGGAAGTTCTAGCAGTTGTAGAACTTTCTCTGCGTGACCGGTTAGCTCTTCAAGCGCATTCATTGAATCTTCTGGCTTAGTGATTTGAACCAGTTCAACTTTGTCGAATTGGTGCATACGGATAAGACCACGAGTGTCACGACCGTAAGAACCTGCTTCTGAACGGAAACATGGTGTGTGTGCCGTCATCTTAAGTGGCAGGTCTGCCTCTTCAGAGATGGTATCGCGCACTAGGTTAGTCACCGGTACTTCTGCCGTAGGGATCAGAGACAGTTTACGTGGCTCTTCATCGCTTGCTTTTTCAGTCAGAGGCTCAGTGTGGAACAGATCTTTACCAAACTTAGGTAGCTGACCTGTACCAAATAGGCTGTCAGAGTTCACTAGGTAAGGTACGTACATCTCTGTGTAACCGTGCTCTTCAGTATGAAGATCAAGCATGAACTGTGCGATAGCACGATGTAGGCGAGCAAACTGACCTTTCATTACGATAAAGCGAGCGCCAGTGATTTTAGTTGCGCTAGCGAAATCTAGACCGCCACCCATTTCACCTAGGTCAACGTGGTCTTTTACTTCAAAGTCGTAAGTCTTAGGCTCACCCCAACGAGAAATTTCTACGTTGTCGTTTTCATCTTTACCTTGTGGTACGTCGTCCGCTGGTAAGTTAGGCACAGAAAGCGTGATGTCTTCAAGCTGAGCCATTACCGCTGCTAGCTCTTCTTTCTTCGCTTCAAGATCGCTACCTAGCGTACCGATCTGCTTTTTGATCTCTTCAGCGCCTTCTTTGTCGCCGGCAGCCATCTTCTGGCCGATCTGCTTAGAAATGGAGTTACGCGTGGATTGTAAATTCTCAACTTCTACTTGAATCGACTTACGTTGCTCTTCAAGTTTACCGATAGTTTCTACGTCTAGCTTGAAGCCACGACGTGCTAATTTTTCAGCTGTTTCATCCAGCTCTGTACGAAGTAATTTAGAATCCAGCATTGCCAATCCTATGCTTTATAGTTGTGAAGAACTCTGTCCCTGGTCATTTCCTAACCAAGGACAGATATTGATTTGTTAACCGAGTAAAGATAACGAAAAGCCACTACTTTTCATAGCGCTTTTGTGGGCTTTTTGCGTCTAAATCCGCCAGATAATCTAACTTTTCGCCAATTTTGGTTTCAAGCCCGCGATTTGTCGGCTCATAGTAACGCGTGCCTGCCATTTCAGGAGGTAAGTAGCGCTCGCCAGCAGCGTATGCACCCGGCTCATCATGAGCATAACGATACTCCGCGCCGTAGCCCATGTCTTTCATCAAAGACGTAGGTGCATTTCTTAGATGGTGAGGGACTTCATACTCAGGGAGGTTATGCGCATCTCGCAGCGCTTGCTTCCAAGCTGTGTAAACAGCATTACTTTTAGGTGCGCAAGCCAGATAAACAATCGCTTGAGCGATAGCGCGCTCTCCTTCGGCAGGACCGACTCGAGTAAAGCAGTCCCAGGCAGATAGCGCGACCTGCATTGCTCTTGGGTCTGCGTTACCAATATCTTCCGACGCGATTGCGAGTAAACGTCTAGCGATATAAAGCGGGTCACACCCTGCTGCAATCATCTTGCGGACCAATAAAGTGCCGCATCGGGATTAGAGCCACGAATCGACTTATGAACCGCCGAAATAAGGTCGTACCAAATGTCGCCTTTATTATCGAAACGATTAACTTTCTCGCCAGCAACCTCCGCGAGCAGAGGCAGTGTTATCTCTTTCTCGCCTTGAGCGTTGTCTTCAGCCATGTCATAAAGCAGCTCAAGATAATTGAGTGACATTCTCGCATCGCCGTTGACTAGCTCTGCAAGTCGTTCTAGCACATTGTCATGAAAGCTTGCAGCAATGGCTCCTAAGCCACGTTGCTCGTCATTTTTTGCTTGCTCAAGTACCAACAGAATATCCGACGTATCCAGCGAGGTGAGCTTATACACCCTAGCTCGTGATAGCAGTGCGTTATTGAGTTCAAATGACGGGTTTTCAGTGGTGGCGCCAATAAAGGTAACTGTGCCGTCCTCGATGTGCGGTAAGAACGCATCTTGCTGACTCTTGTTAAAGCGATGCACCTCATCGACAAACAAGATGGTGCGCTTGCCAGCAAGCTTATTTTCTCGAGCACGCTCAATCGCTGCGCGGATCTCTTTAACGCCAGACGTCACCGCAGACACGCGTTCCACTTCCGCGTTGGCGTAGTTGGCCGCGACTTCAGCCAATGTCGTCTTACCGGTGCCCGGTGGCCCCCACAAAATCATTGAGTGCAGTTGCCCCGCCTCAAGCGCTCGCCTTAGAGGTTTCCCCACCCCCAGAATATGCTGTTGTCCAATGTATTGCTCAACGGTTTCTGGGCGCATTCTAGCAGCAAGGGGACGAAAATCTTCGTCCCCTGAAAAATCAAAACTGAAATTACTCACGATAACGTCCTAGCTACCTAGTTCCGTTGGTCATCAATTTCGACACCATCCGGAACAACAAAGGTAAATCGGTCTGAAGCAGGTTTGCCTACTTTTATGTTATCGAAAACAAAGCTGCCCTTTTGGCCATCTTGTTCAATCACATTAAAGCCATGAACAATGCCTTTGCTATCGATATTGATTTGAAATTGGCCTTGCGTAGAATCGACTGCCGTTGGGACTAAAGTAAATACATCACCTTTTTGGTTGACGCTGTAGTTATCCCAATCGCTAGCACGATTACGTGTCAAAAGCACAAATGGCGTCTGCTCAGTTGCTTGCTCTTGATTATAAATACTGACCTGCTCGATAAACGGGCTGTAGTACCAGAGGTTTTGTCCATCCGATACCAGAACGTTTTCATCAGGCAGTGTGGTTACCCAGCGAAACATGCTTGGACGTGAGATCTCAACGTTTCCTTCTCCTTCCATCACCACATCCCCATCAGGCTGGTCACTTCTTGAGTGAAGGTAGCACTAAAACCATCGTTTAATTGAAGCCTTTCACTAAGCTCTTTTTGCGGCGTTGCAAAAGCCATGTTTGAAAAAGCTAGAGCTGAAAAGCCCACAGCTGATACAGTTAACATCGCTGCATTAAACCATTTCTTCATTTGATTTCCTCTTACCTCTTAAGGCGAATCGAAATTATTCTTTTGGTGGCGCGGGTGCCAGTACTTCGCGGTTACCATTATGACCCGGTGCACTTACGATACCTTGAGCCTCGAGCTGCTCGACAATACGCGCAGCGCGGTTATAACCAATCTTGAATCGGCGCTGAACGCCAGACACCGAGCCTCGACGTGACTGAACTACATGTTCGACAACTTGATCGAACAATGGATCCATGTCTTCATCGCCTTCCATCTTCTCACCTGGAAGCAACGTCTCCGGTGACTGCTCACCATTGGTGATTTCATCAATATAGTTCGGCTTACCGCGAGCTTTCCAGTTATTCACCACAGCATGCACATCATCATCTGACGCAAATGCACCGTGCACACGGGTTGTATGACTAGAGCCAGGTGGCAGATACAACATATCACCCATACCAAGCAGTGATTCAGCGCCGCCTTGGTCAAGAATAGTGCGTGAGTCGGTCTTGGTCGAAACCGTAAAGGCGACACGAGTCGGAATGTTGGCTTTAATCAAACCGGTAATTACGTCTACCGACGGTCGCTGAGTTGCAAGTATCAAGTGAATACCAGCAGCACGTGCTTTTTGTGCCAAACGTGCAATGAGCTCTTCTACTTTCTTACCCACGACCATCATCAGGTCGGCAAACTCATCAACTACAACAACGATGTAAGGCAGTTTCTCAAGCAGTGGCGGCTCTGGATCCATACTGTCGCCTTCTTGCCACAACGGATCATGAATAGGATGGCCAGCATCTGCTGCCATTTTCAGTTTGTCGTTGAAGCCCTTGATGTTACGAACGCCAAGCGCTGACATCAACTTGTAACGGCGTTCCATCTCACCCACACACCAACGAAGTGCATTCGAGGCATCTTTCATGTCGGTAACTACCTCAGAAAGAAGATGAGGAATACCTTCGTAGATGGACAGCTCCAACATTTTCGGGTCGATCATAATAAAGCGTACATCTTCAGGCGTCGCTTTATAGAGCATACTCAAGATCATGACGTTCACACCCACAGACTTACCTGAACCGGTTGTACCCGCAACAAGCACGTGTGGCATTTTCGATAGATCCGCCACAACCGCTTCACCAGCGATATCTTGGCCAAGCACTACCGTGGTTGGTGATTTCGAATCGATGAACGCTTGGCTGCCAACTACGTCAGAGAAGAAAACGGTTTGGCGTGTCATGTTAGGCAACTCAAGACCAACATACGGCTTGCCCGGAATCACTTCCACTACACGAACTGCCATAGCAGACAGCGAACGTGCTAAGTCCATTGAAAGACCAGAAATTCGGCTTACCTTTACACCCGGAGCAAGATCAAGTTCGAAACGAGTAATAACTGGACCTGGGAAAATGTCCACCACTTCCGCTTTGATTTTGTAATCCGCTAACTTAGATTCAACCAAACGAGCAATGTTTTCCAACGCTTCTCGGTCAATAAAGTTCTCTCGCTTCTCTGGGTGGTAGAGAAGTTCTAGCGTTGGCATTGGTTCTGCGGGTTTAGGTAGATTCTGATCCTGCTGAACCAAGAATGGATTCATTTTCGCCACTTGTGCTTTTTGTGCATCGGCCACCAAGTTTTGGAATGCTTCAACGTCCTGATCGACAGGTTCGTTTTCAGCTTCTGCATCTAAAGCATCGAAATCTACCGTCGGTTCAATATGAGACGTTGAAGGCTCAACATCCATATCAGCAGCGTCAGCCCATGGAGGCGTAAAGTCCTCTACTTCTTCGACACTTTCAAATACCGGAGGCTGAGCCTGCTGCGTGGCTTCATCTACCGCATAAGCTGATGACTCTACGTGTTGGTGAACAGGCTCCTCAGTAAACTGGGACTCAGGTTGAGGCTCAGGCGCAAACATAGCCTCGTGACTAACTGGTTCTTCAATTGTTGGAGCAACGGTAGGCTCTGCATTTACCATTGCCGCTGCTGGAATTGCTGCTGGAATTGCAGCAGCCGCTGATGCAGCAACACTCGATGCTGGCCACTCAGGCTCCTCTCCCTGATTCGCATAGTCATCACTAGAGCGAGCAGCATTTTCCAGTTCTTCAATCGTTGCACCAAGCTGACGAGTGCGTTCAACTTGAGGCTGCTGAGGTTGAACAGTTTCCGGTGCGACCGCTTCTACTTGCACTGGTTCTTCGATAGGTTGTGCCGTTTCAGTGACGCTTTCTTCTGATGGAGCAGATCCAGCTTGCGAAGCGATTGGCTCTTGCGAAGCGATAGCCTCTTTTGAAGCGACTGGCTCTTGTGAAGCAACTGTTTTTTGTAAAGCACTGGCTCCTTGCGAAGCAGTGTCATCTTTTGGTTTTGCAAACAGCGGGTCATAGGCTGGTTCAGGCTCTGCTGAAGCCGAAGGCATCGACTCTGGAACATGAATATTGTATTGCTTCTTGTTGGTAGCGGGTGCCTCTTGCACTTCACTATCTGCGCTAAAGCGTGGCAGTTCCTCTTCGGTGTCGTCGGACTCTTGGTCTTCAAGGACAGGCTCATACACTTCTTCTTTCGTACCACGAACCTTATTAACGACTGCCGCGCTCATCGATAGCACGCTATCACCAATCCATTCGACGATTCTTAGCCAAGAAATGCCCGTAAGCAAAGTAAAGCCCGCTCCCCAAAGGAAAAGCAGCACCAAAGTCGTACCAAGCACATTCAATGTTGGTAGAGATAGGCTGGTTAGAACGTCACCGATTACGCCACCTGAGGAGAAGTACCAGATATCATCAAAGTTGATATCAGCAAGGCCACAGCTCGTCAGAATGAGAACGGTGAGTCCAAGTAATCGCGTACCCCAGATCATCAAATCAATAGGATCATCTTCGTCCCGATTGCGGAAAAATACCCAAGCACTAAACGCTATGATGAAAGGAATTGGATATGCCAAAGAGCCAAAAACAAAAAATAGAGTATCCGCCAGCCACGCGCCAACAAAGCCGCCAGCATTTTGAATATCACCGCCCCATGCAGTCTGTGACCATGACGGATCCGCTGGACTAAACGTGAATAAGGCTACGGCGAGTAGAATAGAGGTAAGCACAGCTAAGATGAAACAGCATTCTCTTAACCGTTGAAATCCGTTTAGACGAGTCGCCTGAGGCTCTTCACTCGTCTTGATAATCGTTTCGACTCTTTTTTTGTCCTGTTTGAACATAACCAACATCTAATTATTGAAAACAGTCCGAGCGGCAAAAGCCGCTCGGTGTATTCATTGATTTAACCACAATGAGGATTAAAACCCAATCTGACTCGAGAATAAAGCATGCTTTATCATAACTTTAGTCAACTTCTTGTCAGACTTGGAAGCGCCGTCTCTAGCGCGTTTTAATCACAAGCTGGTTAGTTTGTTTCACTTCTTCCATAACCACATAGGTTCGGGTGTCATTCACACCAGGAAGGCGAAGCAAAGTATCCCCTAAGAGTTTACGATATGCGCCCATATCCGACACCCTTGTTTTCAAAAGATAGTCGAAATCACCAGACACAAGATGACACTCTTGAATATCGTCCAGTTTTTGTACCGCTGTATTGAACTGCTCAAACACATCAGGTGCACCACGGTTTAGCGTGATCTCAACGAACACGAGTAGTGAAGCATCTAAGTACTGCGGATTGAGGAGCGCGGTATAGCCAGTGATATAACCCTGTCTCTCTAGGCGACGTACACGTTCTAAACACGGTGTAGGTGATAGACCTACGCGCTTAGACAGTTCTACGTTTGAAATACGACCATCTTTTTGCAACTCATTAAGAATGTTGCGATCAATTCGGTCTAGTTCCTTGGACGGCTTCTTATAGTTGTCTGCCATTTTTTATTCCACCTTGTTACTTCCTTGCAAAAAAATATACTACAACTCTGTAATATACAGTATCAAATTTTGTTCATTAGCTTCTATACTAGATATTAATTCGACAATAACACCCTACAAACAGTTAATACAACCACAATATAATGAGGAGTCAGGATGATAATTGGCGTACCTAAGGAAATCAAAAACCATGAATACCGTGTTGGTATGGTCCCAGCGAGCGTTAGAGAACTAATCTCACACGGCCATGAGGTTTACGTTGAAACTAACGCAGGCTCTGGTATTGGTTTTTCAGACGATGATTACATCGCTGTAGGCGCATCCATTCTTCCTACCGCTGCAGACGTCTTCGCGAAAGCAGAGATGATTGTAAAGGTCAAAGAACCCCAAGCTGTCGAGCGTGCTATGCTACGTGAAGGACAAATTTTATTCACGTATCTCCATCTAGCACCAGATTTTCCACAAACTGAAGAGCTAATCAAAAGCAAAGCTGTCTGCATTGCCTATGAGACTGTAACAGATAATATGGGTCGTTTGCCACTACTAGCACCAATGTCAGAGGTCGCTGGGCGAATGTCTATACAGGCTGGTGCACAAACACTCGAAAAGTCCAATGGTGGACGTGGTTTACTACTTGGTGGTGTACCAGGTGTTGAACCGGCGAAAGTCGTCGTCGTTGGTGGCGGTGTAGTTGGCTCTAACGCTGCTCGCATGGCTGTTGGTATGCGTGCAGACGTCACAATCCTCGACCGCAATATTGATACATTACGCGTTTTGGATGAAGAATTCCAGGGTCGCGCAAAAGTTGTTTATTCTACAGAAGACGCACTTGAGAAGCATGTTCTAGAAGCAGATCTCGTAATCGGTGCTGTTTTAGTCCCAGGTGCTGCTGCGCCTAAGCTGGTCACTAAAGAACACATCGCTAAGATGAAACCAGGTGCGGCAGTGGTAGACGTTGCTATCGACCAAGGCGGTTGCTTTGAAACCTCTCATGCGACAACACACGCAGAACCAACTTATATCGTTGATGATGTGGTTCACTACTGTGTTGCTAACATGCCAGGTGCGGTTGCTCGTACTTCTACGTTTGCACTGAACAACGCGACGCTACCATACATCATCAAGCTCGCGAATAAAGGTTACCAGCAAGCACTGACTGAAGACAAAGGCTTCCTAGATGGTCTAAACGTAATTCACGGCAAAGTAACCTGTAAAGAAGTGGCTGAAAGCTTTGACCTAGAATACGTTGAGCCAGCAACGGCGATTGCGATGTTCAATTAATCAGTCTCTAACCACAAAGAACGACATCCAAATTGAAAAACGGGCTTATAGCCCGTTTTTTGTGCCTGCGTTTACGCTTAGCTAATACTATGACTTGAACGCGTGCAGCAGTAGATTGCGCGGAGTCGTGGCGGTATCACAAAAGGTCGATAAGCTCACCTGATAGCCGTGAGACTCTAAATACAAGACTTTGTCCAGTGAGAGCCACACCTCAAGCGGACGGCGAAACACACTTTGCACCAAGCTCAGTGCTTCCATTTTCCAAAAGCGCGCCTGCCCCACCAGCTCATAGTGCTCGAAATCAACCTGAGGTAAAGTGAGTGACTTCTGCGCGGCTGCCCAATAACAAAAGTGCTCAAATCCATCGGAAAGCTGCGACTTTTTAATACTCGGTACCGGCTCATATCCCTCGGTTACCTGATTTTGCTGGCAGAGTGCATCAAAGCCAAGCCTGAACACCATCTCTTGTTCTCTGTGACGTTTCACGCGTTCACCACCTGTGACGGTTTCCTGAAGGGGAATGCGTAGCTCTTGCTTCGTTAATGAAAGTTCGGCTTGCCTACCTAGCTCAGATAAAGGTTGGTAATGTTCGTTTTGAATTAAGTGATAGCAACAAGGTGATAAAGTGAGTGCTGGAAGCTTGGCATCTACCGCTCTCTGAATCAACGTAACGTGCAGATCACCACATGCATGCAATGCCACCGCATGTTGATTGGCATTGAATACCTGTTTTGAGCTCTCATCAAATGCATCACCTTGAACGAACTGCATGCTTAAACCCCGTCTGTCAGCTTCGTGTTGCCCTGCATCACAAAGGGCTTGCTGATACTCAAAGCTCGTCACCTTCTGCTCAGTTTGGGAGGAAAGAATGCGCCCAAGAAATCCTTTACCAGAGCACCACTCTAACCACTCGCTTCCATGATGGTTGTGAATGCATGCAGAGCCCATTTGGCGAATTTGTTCCAGCTTGCGTCCTGGTACGCCAGAATCAAGGCCACGGGAAAGAGTTAAATGAGGAGCTTCGCCTATCGAATCGATCACAGCCGCCTTCTGAAGCGCATGTAACTCAGGTATGAACGTGCTAAGCGCCTCTGCGCACTGCGAAGGAGACTGTTTTAAGAGCTGGATGTGTTCGGGAGAGCATTGAGAAAGCCAATCAGCCAAGGCTGGGTGCTGTGATTGCCAAGGAAGCTGATCACTGACTATTTGAATAAAGGGATCATGCCGCCAAAAATCTTGGTAGGCTTTGAGTATGGCGGTAAGTTGGTCAAATTGCTGGCGCACATTTCCCCCTATTCTTCAGGCAATGCGAAACTGCATGGATTGTAGGGGGAAGTGAGTACTAACAAAAGTACTTTGTGCTATCGAATCGGCAATTCGATATCTCTGAACATCTCTTCAATTTCGGTGTTCGACTTAAGTGAAATTGCCTGCTCCACCACTGGACGAGTTAAATGAGGAGCAAATCGCTCCATGAAATCGTACATGTAAGAGCGCAAGAATGTACCTTTTCTAAACCCAATGCTTGTAGTACTCGCCCCAAAGATATGACTAGCATCAATAGCAACAAGGTCAGTATCCTGAGAATCATCCATCGCCATACTGGCAATAACACCCACACCGATACCCATACGTACGTAAGTCTTGATTACATCGGCATCCGTTGCTGTAAAGACAACTTTTGGTGTCAGTCCGACTTTGTTAAATGCAGTATCGAGCTCTGAGCGTCCAGTAAAGCCAAATACGTAAGTCACCAAAGAATAGGCAGCAAGATCTTCAATCGTTACGTGGTCTTTTGCGCAAGAGGGTGGTCTTTTGGCACCACAATAGAGCGGTTCCAGTGATAACAAGGTAGCATGATCGCATCTTGATAAAGGTGTAACGCTTCCGTAGCGATCGCAAAGTTTGCCGTGCCTTTCGCAATCGCTTCTGACATTTGCGATGGCGTGCCCTGATGCATGTGCAGCGATACTTTCGGATAACGAGCTGTGAATCCTTTAATGACTTCAGGAAGCGCGTAGCGAGCCTGTGTGTGTGTGGTTGAAATGTTCAATGTGCCCATTTCAGGATGGGTATGCTCCCCTGCTACGGCTTTGATACTTTCCACTCGAGACAGAATTTCTTGAGAGATTCGAACAATATCTTCACCGGCGTTGGTCACCTGAGTTAAATGCTTACCGCTACGCTCAAAGATTTGGATCCCTAATTCGTCTTCCAACAAGCGAACTTGTTTACTGATACCAGGCTGAGAGGTATAGAGACTTTCTGCGGTCGCGGACACATTTAGATTATGGTTCACCACCTCGACAATGTACTTTAACTGCTGTAACTTCATCTGCTCGTCTTCATCCTTGTCAAAATTTTCGGCTCAGCTCACCACCGCCAGCCTAAGCATATAATCAATAGTTATAACGAATTACTAAACAGATTAACAGTTTTTTTGGATAGGAATTGTTCTACCTCTCAAACCCGTTCAGAAAGTTTCCACGTTTTCCTCGGATTATGACCAATTCAACAACTTTGCAGTGTTGGTCAGTTAGCCTTTGGTGTATCCTGTCTCATTAGACTGTAGGGAAACTCATTGTAGATACAAAACGTTATGAATATTGGTTTAATTATTGCGCTCGTCGCCCTTTTGCTGGTTTTGGTACTGGGCTACAACATCATGCTGCAATACAAACTAAAAGCCGAAGCCACTAGAAGGCAAAGAATCGGCAAGATATGTTGCTTGATTGATGCTACTGAAGAATTGATCAGTGGTGCGAGCTACTTGCCATACAGCAAAGAGCTAATGCTATGTCTTCATAACCGCATTTTAGATGCCGTTACGAACATGCATGAGTTGGATCCTAAGAATAAACACTTGGCGCAACGCGTCGAGGCGGCAAAGACACAGATTCAGCAACTGCAAGAAAACTACGAAGGCAGTGAAGCCACCTCGTTCAAAGTGCCAACCAGCGACAAGCAAGCGATCATTATGTTGAAACTGGTCAAACGCCTGCGCGATACTGTACGCACTGAGCACAACAAAGGACGTATGGATACGCAGTCTTATATGGTTGAAAATGCGCGCCTTGAAACGATCCAGATCCGCATCAACATTGAGAACGTCGTCAAACGTGCTCATGACTCTATGGCAAAAGGACAGCCCGGTACAGCAGCACAGCTACTGAAAAAGGGGATTGATGCACTAAGCTCGAAGAACGACAACTACTCTATTCAAGCCAAAGACAAACTCACCGAGATGCTAGACAAGCTGCAAAACTCTCGACAAGCCAAAGCTGAAGAGAAGCAGCAACAAGCCAACAGTGAACGAGATGACGACATCAATGCTCTGTTTGGTGAGAAGAAAAAGTGGTAGAGTTAACACAGGTCGCAAACGCGGCCTTTTTTAATTCAACAACAACGAAAATAGCCATGATCAGTCCTTCTCAAATCGACGCCATTTTAGAACCCATCAATCAGTTTTTGCACTGCTCAACGCCTGATGCTTGGGTAGAAAAAGCCAAACGCCCAGAAAACCTACCAGTGATCTTGATTGATCACCTATTGTGTGAGCTTAAAGCCGGCCAATCTGCAATGTATTTAGTTCGTAAGTATGCCGTTGATAAACAAAGCAGCTCAGCACTGTTTGAATGGTTCAAGCCATATGAAGACTTTGCGTATCGCAACATTGGTGATATGGCTTCTTTGAAAGGCAAAAGTAATATTTCTAAGTCGATCATTGCTAAATCTGAATCGCCTTACAGCCAAGATTTGATCGACAAAATGGTTCTACTGATCAAAGAAGAGTTACATCATTTCTATCAAGTGTTAGAAATCATGGAGAAGAAAGGCATTCCCTACGAACCAATACCAGCGAGTCGCTATGCCAAGGGACTGCTTAGCCACATGACGACGCATGAGCCAAACACACTCATCGACAAACTGATCATTGGGGCGTATATCGAAGCGCGTTCTTGTGAGCGTTTTGCCAAACTTGCACCGTTTATGGACGACGATATCGCGAAGTTTTATGTGTCGCTACTTCGCTCTGAAGCTCGTCACTATCAAGACTACTTAACTTTGGCTGAACAAGTAGCAGGCCAAGACATCAGTGAAAGAGTGGCTTACTTCGGCAAAGTGGAAGCTGAACTGATTTCCTCGCCAGATACTGATTTTAAGTTTCACAGCGGTATCCCAGCTTGATACAAAAATGCCAGAGCTGTTTAGCTCTGGCATTTTTAGTTTTACCTTATCGATTAACGTAGCGAGGCGATTAGCTTAAAGAAGCATTGATCTCTGCAAGAACCTTGGCAGGATCCTCAGCTTGAGTGATTGGGCGGCCAATCACGAGATAGTCTGAACCCGCTTGAATTGCCATATCTGGCGTCATGATACGCTTCTGGTCGCCCACTGCAGCGCCTGCTGGGCGAATACCTGGTGTTACCAATTTGAACTCTTTACCTAGCTCTGTTTTAAGCATGCTTGCTTCTTGCGCCGAACAAACTACACCGTCTAGGCCAGCATTCTTGGTTAGATTCGCCAAACGAAGTACTTGTTCTTGAGGCGCCACATCAATACCGATACCTGCTAGATCAGACTGCTCCATGCTAGTCAGTACCGTTACACCAATGAGTAACGGACGATCTTTACCGTAAGGCTCTAAGATCTCGCGAGATGCTGTCATCATACGCTCGCCGCCACCAGCATGAACGTTTACCATCCAAACGCCCATTTCCGCTGCTGCGCGAACGGCTTTCGAGCAGGTGTTAGGAATGTCATGAAACTTAAGATCTAGAAATACTGAGAAGCCACGCTTGTGCAGCTCTTTTACGAACTCAGGACCAAATAGTGTGAACATCTCTTTGCCCACCTTCAGTCGGCAAGAGCTTGGGTCAATTCTATCGACAAAAGCTAATGCATCGGCTTGGTTATCATAGTCCAGTGCAACAATCACTTTTTGGTCAATCATTTTCGCTCCTCGTTTTACTCAAAAAAAGCAGCACCTAAGTGCTGCATTACAAATCTGTTCGGGTGTAGGCTACTCGCCGTCTAACCCTCGAATGGGCTTGATCGTACCCCATCCCTTACATGAAGGACAATGCCAATATAATGAATGGGTTGAGAAACCACATTTACGGCATCGATAATGCGGCTTTGTTTTAAGCTGCTCGCCCACCAACGATTGCAGCGTCGTCAAACTCTCTTTCGCTCTACCTTCTTCGGCGTTGGCCAGGTGATAATCCATCAAACGATAGAAACCCTTCATCGTAGGGCTTCGCACCAACTGCCTCGTTAATAGCGCTTGTGCGGCCTCTGTGCCGTCATGCTGGGCGACAAGCTGCGCGAGCATCAATTCTGCAGAAACCCCTGCCCCTTTATCGATGCTGGCTCTTAGAAACTCTACCAAGCCTTGTTCTTGGCCAAGGTGGTGATAACACTCAGCTAAAGTCGGCAAGACTTCACTAATAAAGTCCTTATCCTGTTCGAGTACCGACTCCATGTAAGAAATGGTTTTTGGATAATCTTCGTCTTCAAGATAGAGTTTGCCCAATGAAATACTTGCTCGAGCACAGCGAGGATCCACGGCCAGTGCTTTCTTAAAGTTCTGAACAGCCTTGTTGGTGTTTCCATCGGCCTTTTCAATCATGGCAAGCTCACACCAAAAATGAGCAATGCTGCTTCTGATGCGCTTTTTGCCCAATTTCAGCAACGCATTTGCGACCTCAATAGCCTTATGCCACTCACTCGTTTGCTGATAGATGGCAAGCAACTGGGTTAGCGCTGCTTCGCGATGATCGGGCTCATCAACCAGTTGAACAAAGATTTTCTCAGCTCGGTCAAGAAAGCCGGACACCATGTAGTCCTTTGCAAGCTGCTGCAAGGCGAGGTTTTTCTGATCAATGGTAAGTCCAGATCGAGAGATGAGGTTTTGGTGAATACGGATAGCACGGTCAACTTCACCACGGGAGCGGAATAGGTTGCCGAGAGCAAGGTGGGTATCAATGGTTTCGTTGTCGACCTGAAGGAGCTCGATGAAGTGATCGACCGCTTTGTCTGACTGATCTGACAACAATAGGTTAAGGCCCGTCATATATTGACGAGAGATCTGATGCGATTGCTCTTGGCGATCATGCCTAGCGCTACGCTGACCCATGTACCAACCATAGGCCGCCGCGATAGGCAAAAGCAAGAATAATAGCTCAAGCATTAATTAAATCGACCTTAACCCTTTATCTCATTAATTGCTGGTAGTCGCGACTTCTTTTGATTCAGAAGGCGTCTGTTTAGCCAGCTGCTTCTTTAGCTTACGCACCGTCATTTGAGACTTTAGGTGTAAGCTACCAAAAATTAACCAAGCAACCACGAAACCAACCACGAATACACTGCCTAGCAGGGTCGAGAGGTGGAAGTCACCTTGCGCTAACAAATAGTTGAAGGTTACTACTGCCTGATTTTGTGAACCTAATGCTAGGGTTATCAGGAACAATGCGATGAGTACAATTATTTTTAGAATCTTCATATGCTCGTGCCACAGTTATTGGATAGCTCGATTATGCAGGAATTTGCCTCTATGCACCATGCTCTAAGGCAATTATCTTAATAATCTAAGTGATATTTAGAGCATCTAGCCTATTCTTTATCCAAGCAGGTGACCCTCATAAAAGCCACTCGCCTAAACGTAAAACGGCACACTAAAAAAGTATGCCGTTTCATCAAGATAGAAGCTCTATAGACTGTCGTTCACACGCTCGCGAAGCTCTTTACCTGGCTTGAAGTGTGGAACGTACTTACCTTCTAGCTCCACTTTATCACCCGTTTTAGGGTTACGCCCAACTCGTGGCTCGCGGTAGTGAAGCGAGAAACTACCAAAACCGCGGATTTCAATACGGTCACCACTTTCCAGTGTAGAGGCCATATGTTCCAAAATATCTTTTACCGCATCTTCAATTTCCTTTGCGGATAAGTGAGTTTGCTCCGCGCAGAGTCTTTCTATCAGTTCAGACTTAGTCATAGGTAGTTACCCTCGTTACTCTTAATCTTTAGTGTCTCTATCTTCGATGTCTCATACTACAGCGGACAGCGGTCTACATTTATTCTACATCAACAATGCACTAACTGCCTGTATAAATTGATAATAGTCTAAATTTCGCAAAGATAAAAACAAAAAAAGGAGCCTTACGGCTCCTTTTTCTCTAATGGCGTAAATTATTCGCCTTTAGCAGCTTTGAATGCGTCAGCCATAGCATTACCGAACGCGCCTTCTTCTTGCTTGTTCAGTGAAGCCATTGCTTCTTGCTCTTCAGCTTCATCCTTAGCTTTAACAGATAGGTTGATTACGCGGTTCTTACGGTCAACACCTGTAAACTTCGCTTCAACGCTGTCGCCAACGCTTAGGATTAGAGACGCATCTTCAACGCGGTCACGTGATACTTCAGAAGCACGGATGTAACCTTCTACACCTTCTTCTAGTTCGATAGTAGCACCTTTAGCGTCAACTGCAGTAACAGTACCGTTAACTAGAGCACCTTTCTTAGTGTCTGCAACGTAAGCATTGAATGGGTCATTTTCCATTTGCTTAACGCCTAGAGAGATACGCTCACGCTCAGCGTCTACAGCTAGAACAACTGCAGAGATCTCGTCACCTTTCTTGTACTCACGAACTGCTTCTTCACCAGCAACATTCCAAGAAATGTCAGATAGGTGAACTAGACCGTCGATGCCGCCTTCTAGACCGATGAAGATACCAAAGTCAGTGATAGACTTGATCTTACCAGTAACTTTGTCGCCCTTAGCTTGCATTTCTGCGAATGACTGCCATGGGTTAGCTTTACACTGTTTCAGACCTAGAGAGATACGACGACGTTCTTCGTCGATATCAAGAACCATAACCTCAACTTCGTCGCCAACATTAACAACTTTAGATGGGTGGATGTTCTTGTTAGTCCAATCCATTTCAGAAACGTGTACTAGACCTTCAACGCCTTCTTCGATTTCAACGAAGCAGCCGTAGTCAGTTAGGTTAGTTACGCGACCAGTTAGCTTGTGACCTTCTGGGTAACGCTTAGCGATTGCTACCCATGGATCTTCACCTAGCTGCTTAAGACCTAGTGATACGCGAGTACGCTCACGGTCGAACTTAAGAACTTTAACTAGGATCTCGTCACCAACGTTAACGATCTCAGATGGGTGCTTAACGCGCTTCCACGCCATGTCAGTGATGTGTAGAAGACCATCAACACCGCCAAGGTCAACGAATGCACCGTAGTCAGTAAGGTTCTTAACGATACCTTTAACTTCAGTACCTTCTTGTAGAGTTTCAAGAAGTTCGTCACGCTCAACACTGTTTTCAGATTCGATAACAGCACGACGAGAAACAACAACGTTGTTACGCTTCTGGTCTAGCTTGATAACTTTGAACTCTAGCTCTTTGTTTTCTAGGTGAGCAGTGTCACGGATAGGACGTACGTCAACAAGAGAACCAGGAAGGAAAGCACGGATACCGTTTAGTTCAACAGTGAAACCGCCTTTAACTTTACCGTTGATGATACCAACAACAGTTTCAGCTTCTTCGTAAGCTTTCTCAAGAACGATCCAAGCTTCGTGACGCTTCGCTTTCTCACGAGAAAGTTGAGTTTCACCGAAACCGTCTTCAACAGCGTCTAGAGCTACGTCAACTTCAGCGCCAACTTCAACTTCAAGTTCGCCAGCAGCGTTCTTGAACTGTTCAGCAGGGATAGCAGACTCAGACTTAAGACCAGCGTCAACAAGAACGAAACCGTTCTCGATAGCTACTACAGTACCTTTAACGATGCTGCCTTGTTGGAATTCTGTTTCGTTTAGAAACTCTTCAAAGAGTTGAGCAAAAGATTCAGTCATTATTTAATCTTCAATAAGTAAACGTCCATGGGCATCCTACCGCATGGGTTGATAATTTAGTCGGTCATCATCCTTGCGACCAACGGCTCAAAGCTCACCAAGCTCTTTCTACTAAAAGCAGTGCCTGTTAGAGGCTACTTAGTGAGTTTAGATTCGATATATTGTAGCGCTTTTTCCAACACTTGCTCGATGTTTAGCGAGGTTGAATCTAGCACTAGAGCGTCATCAGCCGGACGAAGAGGGGCAACCGCTCGGTTGCGATCTCGGTAGTCTCGTTCTTCGATCTCGCTCAAAAGGTCGTCAAATCTAACATCTAAACCCTTTAGTTGCAACTGCTTAAAACGCCTTTGCGCTCTTTCCTTCGCGCTCGCGTCTAAGAAGATTTTTACTGGTGCTTCAGGAAAAACCACTGTGCCCATATCACGGCCATCAGCAACCAATCCAGGTTCAATGTTAAATGCACGTTGACGACGCAATAATGCTTCACGTACGCGTGGTAGTGCCGCTATTTTAGAAGCTGCATTGCCGGTCTCTTCTTTACGAAGCTCACCAGACACATCTTCCCCTTCCAGAATCACTTTTACCAGTTCGCCTTCAGCAACAAACTGTACATCTAAATGCATCGCTAGCGGTACCAAAGCATCCTCTGATTCTAGATCTACTCCGTGGTGAATCGCCGCTAATGCTAAAACACGGTAAATAGCCCCTGAATCCAGCAAGTGATAGCCTAATTTTTCAGCCAACAGCATACACAGCGTGCCTTTACCAGCACCACTTGGTCCATCCACAGTAATCACTGGTGTGTTTAAGGACATGTTCTACTCCACGTTGTCACATTATTGTTGTTAATTTTACGGCGCAGAATTATATACTATGGCCTTAAGATTCTATGTCTTTGCAAACTTGACTCAGTAACCTTAGTTACATCATTTGTCACTTTGACCAGCCTAATACCAAAACGCCGCAATCGCGCCCGCGAGTTAGGTCAAACTACAACGTATAGCCGCTGTATTGTCCACTTTGGTTCTAATCAATCAGATAGATGACATAAGCAGTTTGTTCCGGCGTATTGTTCGCCTTTGATTTGTGTAGGGTGGCTAAAACGTTCTACCCAAAAACCAAGTTAGCATGAGCGTCTCCAATCACACGCAATGCTCTTAACTGGCTTAATCTTTCTTATCTCTCCCTAGGCTCATATCATTCCCGAACGTTACAAAGGCCTATACTTTTGGGGTGTTCTACATTTTGTGAGAAAACATCGATGAGAAGAGAATTCGAACGTTGGATGGTAAAACAAGAACGGAAAAAGCCCAATACGGCTTATCAATATGCACAATCTATCGATAAGGTATCAAATCACTACTCTACCCATACCCAACAAAACACTGATCTATATAGAGTTCTTGATGTAGAAATATTGAGAAAGATTAAAGATGACTATTCCTTGCATGGAAAGTTTAGCGAGTTTGGAGGAAAGGGAAACGGAACAGTAAGAAATGCAGTTGCCACTTATTACAGGTATCGTGTTGAATGGGCGCTAAACTCATCGATTACTACAAATGCGGCTGAAGAGGACTCTGTAGCTTCAGATTGCGAGAGTAAAACTTCAGAAGATGACTTAGCGTTCAATCTTTCATACGAGCGTGATCTCCAATCCTCAATGATTCATCAAATAGACAGTCTATTTCCCGAGTATCAAATTTATGGTGGGGAGAGCTTAGAAGGCGTTGAATTTGCAATAAACGGAAAAGGATAGATATCTTACTGGAGCATAAAGAAAAGTCGGAGCTATTAGCCATTGAGCTTAAAGCAGGTATTGGCGATTTTAAGGTCTATGGTCAAATTGCTATGTATCTAGGTCTTTTAGAAGAAAGGTTTCCAGACCTCGATTGCTGTGGGGTTATTGTGTGTGGCCAAGTCGATGAATCGTTAGCCCTTGCTTGCAAAATGAGCGATCGCGTCTCTTTAATGCAATATCAGATGCAGCTTGTTCTAACAGATTACAACTCAGGTTAATCACTGTGAATCAAAATCAAATTGGTCAATAAGCGTGCTGACTAGTGAAACACACCTTTGTCCCTTTACCGTTTAGGGAACTGCGTCTCTAACGTAAAGACTGGTCGATTTTGGATTATTTTTACAATGCTTAAGTGTGTATCTAGTGACTATTTAAAGCTTATCTATTCGATTAGGATTGAAAACACTTCCATGGAATTACTACCTCTTTAGATGACTCTGTTGTTTAGGTT
Organism: Vibrio maritimus; assembly: GCA_000755425.1. Classification (GTDB taxonomy): domain Bacteria; phylum Pseudomonadota; class Gammaproteobacteria; order Enterobacterales; family Vibrionaceae; genus Vibrio; species Vibrio maritimus_A. The sequence continues at coordinate 281,133 of BBMT01000005.1, read as the reverse complement.
TTGGTACCGTGGGAAGGCTAGAACTACCATATCCGAATATAACGGATTTTGAATCATGTTTGAACTATACACATTTATACTTTACAAGGGTTTACGTGTGTTTTAGTTCGGTTCTTGCGTCACAAACTCTAACCTATCAAGGAACTGATACACACAAATGACCTGTGATGATGTTCGGCGTGTTTCTTACAATGTGGATGTTGAGGTATGTGCGTTGGTCGCAGTGACCACTAGCAAAAGACCAACGATATAGAATATTGTTACCTTGATTAGCCGTTCTTTCATTACTTAACCTCCGGTAATTGCTGTGCAAATTCTAAACACTGTGTGAAGGTGAACGATTGAACACCGTCGTGATAGTCTGTGTATCCGGTAAACTTGGCTTTGTCGAACACTCCCCACTCTAGTGAATCGGGTTGTTCAAGCACTGCGATATCACTAGTTATGATTGAGGTTTTAGCGAGTTTACTTATAATCTTGTCGAATCTACGTTCCCCCTCAGTCTCAACACCTATTTTCGTAGAGCAAAACCCCAACAAATACCCGCTAACCTCGGCCTCTTGGAGATTCTTGAAACCGCCAGCTATCGAAACTAACGATGTTGTTAGTAGTGCCGTGACTAGTAGTAGTTTTTTCATGGCTTCCACTCCTATTAGTTCGCTTGGCCGCAAGAATATTGAAAGTTGTGAACGTTAGCGTGATTGTCAGTTGAAACCACCGCAATCATTAAGGTGTCACCCTTCGGAAGATGTTTCTTGAACTCTGCGCCCATCGTTACACATTGTTGTGAATAGTATTTGGTTAGGTGTTGAGACCAAAGGCTTCGAAACTCATCTGTAAACACACCGTCGATTCTCATTCGATAGTTAAGGGTTGCCACGTCGCCATAGCTGGTTAAGAACATAGAATCCAAAGTTGTTATCTCATCAACCCGTGTACCAACCATTTGCTTAAACTGATGGTTTGTCGCCCTCACAGTTTCAGGATTCAACGCCGCTGAGGTTGTAAATGATGAAGTGATTAGTGCTGTTGCTAGTAGTCTTTTCATGGTTTGCTTCTCAACCAACACCATTGTGGTGCGTCTAATGTTTGGTCATTTCTATCGGGCGATTTCGCGTGAGACATAACTCTATAAAGGTGGTGAACTTGGGGCTTACCTTTATGCGCCACCGAATACAAAAACAGATGAGAAATTAGGTTAATCAATTGATTAAGTAGTGCGTAGGATCGTTTGGGCTGGTGGTATGTCGTTTTGTATAGAGAACCTATTTCGATGTTTTCCATTTCTATATCTATCCAAAACTGATTCGTTGACTTTCTTTAAGAAAAGCAACGTATTTTACAGCTATGAAAGTCCAATCGTTATCGATTTGCGACTTCAATGTAGACCTTGGCTTCAACTTGTGAGTTTTTTGTGTAAATCGAGATCAGAATTAAAGGTTTACAATATTTCTGCTAACCTGTCAGCTCTTTATTAGAGCATTCAACCCAACAAGGTTTTGCCCCAAACCTTCTCATAACCTGCAAACGTAACACCCAAGCAGTACACCAATAGACCAAGTTAATCTAATCCGTACTCTGGTCTTTTATACATAATTTTTCCGTAATTCGATCTCACAACTATATGCCGATTCACATAACAGGTTGATACTAGTTGAGTTTCATAGTAAACGGCAGCAACATAGACGGAATGTAAATAAGGAAAAAGTCCATATCATTCGTTATATGGCAAGAGGATTTTATGGAACTCATCGAATTATTTAAAAGTGAATATTTATCTATCGTATTTGGTAGCTTTGGTGGTCTCGTCACTGCAGTACTAACCCAGAAAGTTGTGAATAAACGTGGCTTGTTTAGCTATTTTGTTACACATAATAAAATTGGTAGTTCGACTCAGGATTCAGTACTTGGAGATGTTTCCGTTACTTGGAACGGAAACAATGTTGAGCATCTGTACTTCTCCACGATTAAACTCAAGAACGAAAGTTTGAACGACTATGAGAATGTAGTTATCAAAGCTTACACTAGTGACACAATGCTCTTATCGGAGTCCACACAAATAGAAGACACCCCAGATATCCTTTCATGGACCGAGAGCTATCGAAATAGACTTTATGTTCCAGAGGGTGAAGTGGTTAGTGAGGCACAGCTAAACATTTACCATGGGCAAAGGGAATATGTAATCCCAGTTTTTAACCGTGGGCAGCAAATTACACTCACATATATCAATTCAGCTAAGACTCCCCAAATGCCTAATATTTGGTTATCTACAACGATAAAGGGCGTTAAGCTTAAGTTTCAAGTACCACATAATCAGATATTGGGTGTATCTCAACCTAGAGCCGGTTTGATTGGCTCTTTATTAGGCTTTGTCCTACTTTTGCCATTAGTTACATATGTTTCAAACGCTTGGCTAATCGCAATACTAGCCATATCGTATGGACTTGTAGCGCAGTTACCGGGTGTTTTAGTTATTAAATCTGTAAGAAAACTTAGAGAGTTGGTGGGTGGTTAGCCATATAACAAACGTTTAAGGTTTCAAGGTACTTTTTCTAATCTGAATGAAATAGTTTAGAGCAGTACACCTAAAACGTTTCTGTCCAAAAATGAGCTAGTTCCATGCAAGGTACTAGCCGCCACCGTAGAGCCTATATAGACTTCGGATGCACGCATTGCGTAGATTTCGCATCGGTAGCGAAATAGCAGAACATTGGGCGGCAGCTCCGCTTATATAGGTGGCTTACTGTCCCCCTCCCTTGTTTTACACTCAAGCAATGCCCCCCTAGCTAAAGACAGAATTTCTGAGCAAATCACACATTTGCAATGTTATCTCGCCTATCTGATACCAAAGTACTCAATATTTCGTTCGAGTCACACTTTTGTAATACAATATTATAGTAACATTCTAAGCATACCCATTAATGATTGCTTACCAAAGGAACGATAATGAAATCATTGCCCCTCTCTCTACTTGCCGCCAGTATTATTGCGGGTTCTGCTATCGCAGATACTGAGTCTCCACTTGCAACCCAATACAACCTTGACCCTAACAAAGCGCCCTCACAAAACTTCGATATGACTAACTGGAAAATTAACTTACCAGTGCTTACTACCGAAGGGCCACGCAAAGGCAAGACACTTGAGATAGCAAAAGAGCATCTTGGTGATACTAAGACACCTTATGTACATCCAGAGTGGTTCTACACAGATAAGCAAACTGGCGCGGTTGTTTTTGTGGCTCCGAACGATGCACCAACCACACCAAACAGTAAAAATACACGAAGTGAGTTGCGCGCTATGCTTGCGACTGATTACGGGGAGCCAAGCAATAACTTTGTTATCGCCTCACACCCAAATGCCTCTGAATATGGTGCGATTGGCGGTGAGCTAAAGGCGACACTGTCCGTTGATCAAGTGAGTGAAAGCGGTAAGTACAGTCATAACGGTGCATTTGGTGTCGTGATTGGCCAGATCCATGCTGCTAAAAATGAGCCACTCAAAATCGTCTATCGTAAGCTCCCTGAACATGAGCACGGCTCTTTGGTATGGAACTACGAGTTGAACCCAACCAAAGATCTTCAAAACGCGAAAAGATGCGAACGGCAAAAAGCTGAGAAAAGACATTCGCCACAATGTATTCGGTGAGTACAACTTGCGACAGGGATCTGACGATCCAAAAGATGGTATCAAGCTTGGTGAAATCTTCTCATACAGTGTGAACGTTGAAGGCGATATGATGCACCTTACGTTTACTAAGAACCCAGGTACGGACAACGAAGTCGTCAAAACTTTCGATGTTGACCTAAAAGCGGGCAACTACCAAGGTCATGAAGTTGACCAAGGTTACGGGAATACGTGGATGTATTTTAAAGCGGGCGCATACAACCAGTGTAATACGAAAAAGAGCAGCGCCTCGTGTGAGTGGCGCGGAATGGAAGCAGGTGACTATGTTAAAGCAAGCTTTTACCAGTTAGAGCTAAATCAATAAGCCTCATCCTTAAACAAACAAAGGGAGCTCAGTTGAGCTCCCTTTGTTTTTATCTGTTCGAGCATTTAGAAGCTGTAGCGAACGCCAATACCTGCTCCAATACCAAGCTTAATGTCACTATTGTCGAACATTAGGCTCGGGGTTAGCTGTGCATAGCCATCCCAGTTACTTGCGAAAGGAAGTTCAACGCCAAGTGCGATACGTGGACCGAACTTATCAGAGCGTTGGATTTGACCACCGACGCGGCATACCAGTTAAATGGAACATCGCCACCAAAACTGCCACGATTAAAGATGTAATCAGCTGCAATACCGTCGTTACCAACAGCAAAGTTAATCGTATTGTTGATCTGACCAACAATGCTTAGCCCTTGATCCAGTCCCATACCAAGCTTAATACCGGAGCCTCCACCGCTACGCGATGAAGAGTTTGAGCTTGATTTCTTGGTAGAGGCTGTCTGTTTAGGTGCTGACTGCTTTGATGTTGATGCAGTAGATGGCGCTGCTGCTTGATCTTCTTCTACGATCTGCCACTGCTCTTCGCCACCAGCGGTCGTGTTTGCAAAAGAAGGGCTCATAAATAACGCTGCAACAAGGGCAACGATAAACGTTGTGTTTTTCATACTGGTGTTCTTGTGTTTGCTGCTCTTACTTAGTGCAAAGAGCTTATGAATGTAAAGTTGGGCGCATTCTAGAAGGTCACGCTTTTACAATGTCATCATAGGGAAAAAATAGAGCAAGAATGGCTTTAGGAATCGTTGGGCGTGGTAAACACCCAACGATGCAAACAGACAAGACAGATATGAAAGAATGGTACAGCTGGTGACTAATTTACGGAGTCTTGATCAGTTTTGTTGAAAATTAACGACACAGAGTTGACGCAAAAACGCTGCCCTGTGGTTTGTGGACCGTCTTCAAATACATGTCCTAAATGACTGTCACAGGCACTGCAGCGTATTTCAACACGTGTCATACCGTGACTGTGATCGTCTAAATAGCGGATTGCGGACTCATTGACAGGCGCGTCAAAGCTCGGCCACCCGCACCCTGAGTCGTACTTGTTTTCTGAGTGAAATAGTTCGGCCTGACAACAGGTACAGTGGTATAGCCCCGTGTCCTTATTATGAAGCAGTGTCCCGGTAAATGGAGCCTCGGTACCTTGCTGGCGACAAACACGATACTGCTCATCGGTTAGCGTCTCACGCCAGTGTTGGTCTGGCTTGGCTCTGTTTTTGTTTTCCCCAGTCATCTCCTTTACACCCTCTTTTTTATTGTCTACATTTTAATCAGCGCACACTTATTACGTGTAATAAACTTGGTTGTAGCACATTGTTGTCAATTACCCACCAAAGTGTGTCTAACATGTTAACTCACCTTGTCCCCAAGGTTAAATACATCAAGCAAATCATTACAGAGTCACGAGCTAAGTTCAAAAAAACGTCATTTAATACCGAATGTTAAGAAAAGCGACACTTTTTTTTGACTTTAGACAAATTAATTCCGATTATCTATTGAAGTTAGTGACTGGATTCTGTAATTTTACTACCAGTTATCTTTAAACAGAAATTAAGTTGTGGAGCAACTATAATGACTATCAAAGTAGGTATTAACGGTTTTGGCCGTATCGGTCGTTTCGTATTTCGTGCAGCGCAAGAGCGCAACGACATCGAAGTAGTAGGTATTAACGATCTAATCGACGTTGAGTACATGGCATACATGCTTAAGTACGATTCAACTCACGGCCGTTTCAACGGTACTGTTGAAGTTGAAGGCGGTAACCTAATCGTTAACGGCAAAACTGTACGTGTAACTGCAGAGCGCAACCCAGAAGACCTAAAATGGGACGCAATCGGTGTTGACGTTGTTGCTGAAGCAACTGGTCTTTTCCTAACTGACGAGACTGCACGTAAGCACATCACTGCTGGCGCGAAGAAAGTTGTACTAACTGGTCCTTCTAAAGACGCTACTCCAATGTTCGTAATGGGTGTTAACCAAGACACTTACGCTGGTCAAGACATCGTTTCTAACGCTTCTTGTACTACTAACTGTCTAGCGCCTATCGCTAAAGTTCTTAACGACGAGTTCGGTATCGAATCTGGTCTTATGACTACAGTTCACGCTACTACAGCTACTCAAAAAACTGTAGACGGTCCTTCTGCTAAAGACTGGCGCGGTGGTCGTGGTGCTTCTCAGAACATCATCCCATCTTCAACTGGTGCTGCTAAAGCTGTAGGCGTTGTTCTTCCAGAACTAAACGGCAAACTAACTGGTATGGCTTTCCGCGTACCAACTGCTAACGTTTCTGTAGTTGACCTAACTGTTAACCTTAAGAACGGTGCATCTTACGAAGCTATCTGTGCAGCTATGAAAGCAGCATCTGAAGGCGCTCTTAAAGGTGTTCTAGGTTACACTGAAGACCAAGTTGTTTCTCAAGACTTCATCGGTGAAGTTCAAACTTCAGTATTCGATGCTAAAGCTGGTATCGCTCTAACTGACAACTTCGTTAAAGTTGTATCTTGGTACGACAACGAAATCGGTTACTCAAACAAAGTTCTAGACCTAATCGCTCACATCTCTAAGTAATGTAAGCTTTTAGCTGAATATTTGTAATAAAGGCGACTCATAGGGTCGCCTTTTTAGTATCTGTTTCTGGGTCCAATCGACACCTGGGAGCTATCCCCTCTCCCTAGGAACCAGAGACTTAACCTAGGAAGTTACACTATGGATTTGTCTGTTTTACCTACCCTGACCGCTCTCTCTGACTATGTCACTATCGCTCAACTTGGTGACAATAAAGTCGTTCGCGTTCTTCATCCTAAAGCGTCAGCTGCCATCTCTCTTCACGGCGGCCATGTGATTTCATTCAAGCCAGAAGGCCAAGAAGATCTGATTTGGATGAGCAAAGACGCCATCTTCGATAACAAAGCGGCTCTTCGCGGCGGTATTCCTATTTGTTGGCCTTGGTTTGGCCGAGTAGCCGCACCGGCTCACGGTTTTGCGCGCAACAGTACTTGGGAGCTCATTGAGCACCGTGAAAATGAACAAGGCGTGATTGTCAGCCTTGGACTCACCGACAGTGACGCTACCCGTGATATCTGGCCACATAAATTCCAGCTGGTCTTGAACGTTGAAGTGAGCGATTCATTAAATGTGTCTCTAGACATCACCAACACTGACAGTGCTCCATGGCGTTTCTCTGGCGCTCTTCACACCTATCTCAACCTAGGTGACATCGAGAAGATGGAAGTCACGGGCATGGGCTCTAGCTACATTGATAGCCTACTTGATGGCAAAGTGTGTGAAGGCCAAGAAGTGCTTACCCTAACCGATACCATCGACCGCGTTTACACCGCGCCGTCTGACGAAATCGTACTGCATGACAATGCATTCAATCGCAAACTGGCAGTATGTAATAGCGGCCACAACTCAGCAGTACTTTGGAACCCTTGGAAACAAGGCGCAGAGTCTATGGGTGACATGAACAATGATGGCTACCTCAGCATGTTCTGTATTGAGTCTACGCTTCATGCTGACTCGCTAGAAGCTGGAAAAGAGCTTGCGCCGGGTGAAAGCCACCTGTTGGCGACACAGATTTTCGTCAAGTAATCTGCGAACCTGAAGGAATTCAGACGTCTGAATTGCTTCCCTTCCTTGATATGGTTAGACTTACGAAAATTTTCGTCGAGTCTAACCTATGTCTTATCAATGCCCTCTGTGTCAGCAGCCACTCGCTCTAGACGAGCGCAGTTATCGCTGTAGCAATAATCACCAGTTCGACAAAGCCAAAGAAGGTTATGTCAATCTTATGCCTGTGCAACACAAGCGTTCAAAAGATCCTGGTGACAACAAAGAGATGATGCAGGCAAGACGCACATTCCTAGCTCACGACTTCTATGCACCTATGCGAGACAAAGTCTCCGACACGTTGCGTTCTTCTCTAACCGTAACTAAAGGAAACATCCTTGATATCGGTTGTGGCGAAGGGTACTACACCAGCTATTTTGCCGACGAACTAACAAGCAATAACCACGAGTTTGCCGTTTATGGCCTCGATATTTCCAAAGTCGCGGTTCGCTATGGAGCAAAGCGCTACGACAAGGTTAACTTTTGCGTTGCCTCTAGTCATAAGCTACCTTTTTCTGAAGAGAGTCTTGCTGCGGTAATTCGTATTTACGCGCCGTGCAAGCATGAAGAGCTGAGCCGCTGTATCGAAGCTAATGGACTGATGATCACGGTCACGCCAGGCAGCCATCATCTCTATGAGCTTCGTGAGCTTATCTATCAAGACGTGAGACTTCACGATGAAGCTGCTGAAGTGATTGAGGGTTTCGACCTAATTTCTGAAACTAAGCTCGACTACACAATGAACCTTAACGGCCAGCAAGCGTATGACCTTTTGCAAATGACACCATTTGCTTGGAAAGCTAGCCAAGAGCTAAGAGAGAAGCTGCAACAAACCGAGCACTTCGACTGTCGTGCCGACTTTATGGTAAGGGTATATCGCAAGGGTTAGACCAAAACGTCAATTGGTAATGATATTAATTTTCAATTGCATTGAGTCGCATGCGGATCTCGTTTACCATACTACTTCCAAGATAGCCTTCCATTGAAGGCTATTTTTTATTAAAGAGAGTCCCTATGAAAGCTTACCCTATCGCACTGTCGCTTGCTCTTCTTGCTGGTTGTAGCAGCGTACCTTCAAATGACCTATCCACGCCAGCTCATTCCGTTGATTCCTTCTACGATTATCAGCTGTATTCTCCACAAGGCTCAGAAGTTTCGCTTTCATCATTACCGGACGAATTAAAAAGTGCCGATGTTATCCTCATTGGGGAGTGGCATACGCACAGTGGCGTGCATCGCTTTCAGACCGATCTTCTAAAACAGCTTGCAAACAACAACGACAAGCTTGCGCTTTCGATGGAGCAGTTCACGCGTGATAAGCAGCCTATCGTCGATCAATATTTGAAGTCAGAAATTGGCGAACAAATGCTGATACGCGAAGGAAACGCGTGGCCAAACTATGAAAGCGATTATCGTCCGCTTGTAGAACTGGCTAAGCAAAACCAACTCGACATTATTGCCAGTAACGCACCTAAAAGCTTTGTTCGCTGTATTGGCCGTGAAGGGCTTAACTACTTAGAAAAGTTGGACAGTAATGAGCGCTCTTTTGTTGCAAAGCGCATTGATACCTCCTCTTCAGCCTACAAAGACAAGTTTATGGCCTCAATGCACCATGCGATAGCGAGCAAACCGAGCGCCAATATGCCGCCCAATTGACATGGGACGCGACGATGGCCGAGAGCATCGTTAACTACATCAACCAGCACCCTGGCACGCAAGTGATGCACATTGCAGGTAAGTTTCACACTGAGAACGCACTCGGAACAGCAGCGCAAATACAAGCGCTAGCACCTAACCTTAACATCGCTGTTATCACTCCAGTCACCGATATAACCGGCAACTCAACAGATTTTCAGCTGTCGGTTCTCGCACCGCCTGTTCGATATGTGCAAAAAGAGAATCAAATGCAAGCCTACAAGCACCTACATAAACGTAGTGACACACTCACCTGTGACTAGCACGCATCGCTCAATAGGCACGCTTACTTGGCGTGCTTATTGCTTAGCTATCTTTGATAAACAAGTTCTATGTCTCAGATAAATAAATTTTTATAAAGATTTTGCCATGGATGACGACATAGTAATTGATAGCACTAATGGAGATAGCTATGCAGAGCGTCAATTCCGGCATGTCTGCGCCAACCAATCAGCTTGGCAGTGCCGCAGCAAACACAATCAAACAGGCAGACTCTAGTGGCAATACTTTGCCGACACCGCAAGGTGAACGTGGTGGCGACAGTGTCTCTATTTCACCGCAAGCAAAAGCGTTATTTGAACAAGAAAAGTCAGCAACGCCGAAACCTAACACTGCCGATAAATCAACGGATAAAGACGATGACATGGGTAAGACGGTAACCTCTTTTGCCCACGGTGCACTGGGCATGGATCACCCTGATGACCTCGAAGAACAAAAAGACACATCCTATTCAGCAGGTCAGTATGTATCAGCGGCTGTGACCGTCGGAGCATTAATACTCGCGCTAGTATAGCGATCTTTTGTTCTCACGATAGATAAACAGATTTGAGCGCACGATGTTAGTCAAATGATAATGATGTTATTTGACATAGAAAACATCGCATGGAACGTTATTTTAAACTTATTGATAAGCCAACCTTTTTTTGGCGCTATCGCACTTTTTACTCGCAGTTATCATTCCGCTGATTCTGTTCCCAGAACAAGGCGCTGATATCATTGCGCAAGCAAAACTGATTATGACCGACAAGTTCGGTTTCCTTTACTTGGCACTTGGCCTCGCTGCCTCTTCTTCATGATATTCATCATTTTTAGCGATATTGGCCAAATCAAACTGGGTGATCCTGACGAAGCGCCAGAGTTTAAGACCTCATCTTGGGCTGCTATGCTGTTCTGCGGCGGTATCGGTGCCAGCATTCTTTATTGGGGCTGTATCGAATGGGCGTATTACTACCAATCACCACCATTTCAACTAGAGCCGGGCAGTGAAGAAGCAATTCGTTGGGCTGCAACCTACGGCATCTTCCACTGGGGACCTATTGCTTGGGCAATCTACCTTATCCCGCACTGCCTATCGCCTACTTCTTTTATGTTCGTAAGCAGCCTGCCCTTAAGGTATCTAGCGCACTTATTCCAGTCATCGGCGAAAAACATACCAATGGCGCGCTAGGTAAGCTGATTGATGTTCTGTTTATTTTTGGCCTTCTCGGCGGCGCAGCAACGACTTTAGGTCTGGCGGCACCACTTATCAGTGAAGGTCTAAGTGTTCTGTTTGGCTTGCCCCAAACGACTTATACCCAAATTGGTGTGCTAGCTATCTGTACTGCGATTTTTGCTTACTCTTCTTTCGCGGGTATGGAAAAAGGCATTAAGATCCTCAGTAACATCAACTTCTGGGGTGCAATGCTATTGCTCGCTATCGTTTTGCTGCTGGGTCCAACCATTTTCATTCTAGAGACTGGCCTAGACTCAATCGGCCGCATGATGTCTAACTTCTTTGTAATGGCAACATGGGCAGAGCCTTTCGGTGGCTACGGCAGTTTCGATGACACCCATTTCCCACAAGACTGGACTATTTTCTATTGGGCGTGGTGGTTAGTATTTGCACCAAGTATGGGTCTGTTTGTGGCTAGAATTTCGAGAGGCCGCACTATCAAGCAAATGGTCGCAGGCTCGCTATTCTTTGGTTCATGCGGCTGCTTCTTGTTCTTTATTATCCTAGGCAACTATGCTTATCGCTGCAGCTTTCTGGGCAACTCGACATTGTTAGCATTTTGAATGAACACGGCGCGACCAAAGCGATCTTCTCGATGCTTTCGGAATTACCATTCTCTTGGTTCATCATTCTACTATTCACGCTACTTTGCATTATCTTTACCGCAACCACCTTCGACTCTATCTCTTATATTTTAGCGTCTGTGGTACAGAAAGATGTCACCCAAGAGCCTATGCGTTGGAACCGTCTATTCTGGGCATTCACGCTAAGCTTTATGCCTGCGGTACTGATGTTCCTAGGTGGATTAAGTACGCTGCAAACCGCTGCTATTGTAGGTGGTCTACCACTACTTGGTATTGCTGTCATGCTGATGATTTCAGCTGTGAAAGCGACGACGCTGGATATTCGTCACCAAGAAGATTACGTCGAACCAACCATCAATATTGAAGATCTGCCTGAGTTTGACCCTTGGTCTCATGAAGGGGTTGCGCTAGCGAACTTTGAGAAGTGCCGTGACGTTGCTCAAGTTGCTGCCGATGAAGAGCGCGCGGCAATGCAAACACTGTTTAAAGTGAAAAAACGCATCCGTGCCTACGCGCTGGAACACTCTGCTGACGAAAGCAAAGCGATCCCTGAAGAGCTACAACAACAGCTTGAAGAAGCACTAAGTTCACTCGCTGAAGCACAAGACCATAAAGAGCAATCATCGCTAGCGGCACAAGACGCTCGCTCACGCTTTACTGAAGTGTGCGCTGGAGCTTAATTAACATTGAAGTAACGAGCCCCCTACAAGGGGCTCACTTTTTAGCCAGTAGTGGTTCACGCTAATTACTACTGGACGAAAGTAAGTCAGAAACTTCTAAGGTACTTAGATCGAGCCCTCTTCCAAGGTGTAGACACCATTCCGCACGCGAACAAATCGCTCAGCAGTAAGTTCCAAACCGTCTAGAGTAAAAATCAATCCTTCTGGCTTAAGTAAAGTAGGTGCGTGGTTATTTATTACATCGATATAGCTTTGGGAATAGCCAGTAACCAGAATAGCATCTAACTTGCTATACAATGCCCCCCAATTGATAGCAGTCAACATATTGAAAGTAATCTTGTTTATTGTTTTCTGATCAAACCTAAAATCGCGTTCCGTCGTGCTAGTCATACAAGTCTCTATATAGAATCTTAAATTTTCAAAAATGCTATTAGGGAAAGCTTCTCGAAATCTACCTTGAAAATTCACTTTATCAAAAGTTGCCAAATCTGATATTGACACGATACGACTACTTCCTATACAAACCTGGCCTTGTGGTAGGAATTTTTGTTCATAGTAGGAATGCAATAATGAAAGTGAATACGAGTCAATACCGTAGCCACTGTCAAGACAACAAGTTAGAATATTTTGTCCTTTAAGCTGCCTACTAATTACATACTTATTGTAATACCAGTATATATCGGAATCCTGAAAGAAAAAGCGACGATACATTTTTAGAATTTCCACAAAAGTAAAGAAACTCTAACATTGGATATAACTAGAACTAGTTATCACTATACTTCAGAGTCACTTAAAATTTTCAACCATACTACTTAAACCGAAAAACACCCTGTCTTATTGAAATTTAAATTCACATCAATCTTTCGGACTATAAATCAAGTCAACCTCCAATAAAACTAAATCAAACTTCAGCTTATGATCAAGCTTTACATAGTCAATACATACTTCACCAGACTCATAGTTAACAGCTTCGTTTATCTCTTCTGGAAAGGAGCGAATAACGAGTTGAAGCAACGTCGCTTTATCAAGACAACCTGCTTGCCCGAGGTTATTAACTTTCATATCAGTCCTATTTATACGTTTATTAATTAGCCAACATGCAAAGTAAAGTACATATCCCATCCATCAGCAACATCACACACATGCAACATGGTTATTTTATAAAACACAACCAACTTCGCACTTCCCTAATTCATTCAAAGGCAAATATAAAACACTGAAACTTCATGAAGTTAAAACAAAATCAAAAGACAACAACCATCCATTACACTTACTCTTAAAATGGTTAATCTTGAGATATATATCACATAAAGACTGCAAAGAAATAAATACATTAGAAAAAATTCATATACATACTAGACTTATTTAAAACGAATCATAAGCGACCAAGAAAAACATAAATTCTCACCAAACACACTGAAATTAAAATATTTCAAAATGAAAAAAATAGAGAACTCAACATGCTCAATACCGACTTACATAGCTAGTAACACTACTAGCCTATGGGATTTTATTAGGTCGGACTTTATCGATGACGAGAGTAGGATATATTGTCAATTTACATGCACCGAATATCAAAAGGATTATTCATACTATCTACTAACACACGTCGAATCACGCCACAAAATATCTTCTATCGAATTTTCATGTGGCTGTGTTTTTACAACCAGATCCATAACTAGATGCAAACCATCTAGTTAACAACTATATTTGAGGTCGCAATGCATAACGAATATACCTACCCAGAACACTACAACCTGATATCTATTACTGATAAAAAGAGTTATATAAAATACTCCAGCCCTCATTTCACGGAAGTTGCAGGATATGAGAAGGATCAATTAGTGGGCTCGCCACACAACGTAATTCGTCATCCAGATATGCCGAAAGATGCGTTCTCAGACCTTTGGAAACACTTGCAAAATGGAAAGCCTTGGATGGGGATGGTTAAAAATCGCCGTACAGATGGACAGTTCTACTGGGTGGACGCGTATGCATCGCCTCTCTCAAAAGATAATCAAATTTTCGAATATCAGTCGGTTCGCACACTTCCATCTCGAGAAAACGTGGCTCGAGCAGAAAAAGTCTATCAAACATTATCAAAAGGAAGAAAACCGTTCAGACTTATGCTTCCACGAACAAGACTCTGGCTAAGATTGACTATGATCGCAGCTTGTTTTGCTGGCTTATAGAATTACTGGGGAGGTTGAACGTCGTGATTCCCTATCCTTCCCTTGTATTCGCTCTTCTAATCTCCATAGCAGCCTTTATCCTAACTAGGCCACTAGAAAAGCTATCCAAGCAGGCTAGAGAGGAATTCAATAACCCACTGATGGAGTTAGTATACACAGGACAGGTAAATGATATTAGTGAAATAGCACTAGGTTTCAAGATGCGTGACAGTAGAGCCAAATCTATTATTAGTCGTGTACAGATTTCAGTTTTGGATACTTGCTTAAGTGTTTTCAATAAAGCGCAACAAGTATCACAAAACACGGCAAATGGATGTCAAGAGCTCAACAACCAGCAGCAAAATCTCGACATGATTGCCGCCGCTGTTGACGAGATGCAGTCTACTTCAAAAGAGATCGCCTCAAGCGCTGTCGCAACTTCTGAATTAACTGTCGAGGCGCAAGGCCTAATGGTGGAGAACACAAACTCTGCAATATCAACGAGCAGCTCCATGGAGTTGTTACTTTCACAATTAAACGAAACAACATCCAAGATTACTAGTCTCAATGATATGATGGATGAAGTCGCGAATGTTGTTGAGGTCATTGACGCCATCGCTGAGCAGACCAATTTGTTGGCTTTGAACGCGGCAATTGAAGCAGCTCGAGCGGGCGACTCGGGCAGAGGTTTTGCAGTAGTTGCAGATGAAGTCAGAATGCTCGCTAAACGAACTCAAGAGTCGACCACACAGATCGATAGCGTTATTACAACTGTGCTCAACGAAACTAAAATAGTCCTTAATTCTCTAGAGCAAAGTAATACTTACGCAGATGAAACCGTATCTTTACTCGAGTCATCAAAAGTAAAGATGACTCGGCTATCAGGTGCTATTCATGAAATTGTAGATAGAAACCATCAAATTGCTACAGCAGTCGAAGAGCAGTCTCAAGTTTCATTTGAGCTGAACTCCAATGTGCAAACTGTCAATGCTACATCTAGGGAAACCATAGAATTAATGAACAGCACTTTGTCCGATAATACTCAGATGATTTCCGAAGTCGAAGATTTAAAAGACGTCATTGAGAGTGTAGCGTCGATGGGGAAAAATAAATCAACGATAGCTTGAGCCACGTTTATTTGGCACGCGAAGTAAACTCGTGTCATTTTGCTCGGCACTTTTATATTGTTGATCCCATCTATCAGTGTGCGAACACTGTGGTTCTCGTTGATAATCGACCTTTGAACCAAATACGTTCGCACCCCCATAGCACTTACAATCAAAAACCGAATATCGTTAAGATAAGCTAGCTCGTTAAAATAACATCTGACTCAGCGTTGAATGTAGGCAGCTGCGACCTCCACTTCTACAACTCATTAGCTCTTTTTCGCCCACTCAGGTAAATTTTGTATGTGATCTTCCCAATCAACAACATCAATTTCATACACTACTTTGTTACGAACGCTTTCACCTGCCGCGTGCATCGCTGACTTCGAACCGGTAATCAGAGGGTGCCACTCTGGGATCGATTTCCCTTCTGAAAGCAAACGGTAAGAGCAGGTTTCTGGTAGCCAGTTAAACTCACTAATTTTGTCGCGAGTAAGCTTTAAGCACTCTTCACCAGACTGGAAACGATTCGGGTAGTCTTTACACGAGCACGTCTTGCTGTTAAGCCAGCTACAAGCAACATTGGTGTAGTAGACTTCATCGCTATCTTCATCCATGAGTTTATGCAGGCAACATTTACCGCAACCGTCACATAGAGATTCCCATTGTGATTCGCTCATTTCTTCAAGTGGCGTGGTTTCCCAAAACGCATTGCTCATTCGTGTTACCCTTTTCATCATTGGAGGCGTTTTATACCTCTAGAGGCTAAAAACTGCAAGCATTGATGCATGATTCACATATGTACAATTCTAGCGCATCTGGTAAACTCGCCGCCTTCATTATCGAGGGTGTTAAGATGGATTGTCGATTAGGCTGCGGTGCGTGTTGTATCGCCCCAAGTATTTCTTCTGCTATTCCAGGCATGCCAAAAGGCAAGCCAAGCGGCGAGCGCTGCGTTCAACTTGATGACAACAACCTTTGCAAATTGTTTGGAAAACCCGAACGTCCCAAAGTTTGTCTGAGCTTTAAAGCTTGCCCAGACGTCTGCGGTGATAATGATCGTACCGCTATGGAAAACATCTTTGAGCTTGAAAGCCTCACATAATCACTTTTATCCATTGTTTTATCGCTAATTTCCTTCCGAGATTCGCGATTTTCACCAAATAGACTATTGTCAGATAAACCTCCTATGCACAAGGTATCTGATATGAACAAGTATTTGGCGGAGTTGTTTGGCACATTTTGGTTGGTACTTGGCGGCTGTGGTAGTGCAGTATTAGCAGCGGCTTTCCCTGATGTGGGTATTGGCTTACTCGGCGTGTCTCTCGCCTTCGGTTTAACCGTCTTAACCATGGCCTTTGCATCGGTCATATTTCTGGTTGTCACCTAAACCCCGCAGTAAGCATTGGTTTATGGGCTGGCGGGCGTTTCGAAACAAAAGACTGGTGCCTTATATCGTGGCTCAAGTCATTGGTGGTGTACTGGCTGGCGGCGTGCTATACGTCATCGCTTCCGGGCAAGCGGGCTTTGATGCAGCAAGCTCAGGTTTTGCTTCCAATGGTTACGGTGCACACTCTCCCGGACAATACTCACTGACCTCAGCACTGGTCACCGAGGTGGTGATGACAGCCATGTTCCTACTTGTCATTATGGGGGCGACCGACAGTCGAGCACCACAAGGTTTCGCTCCTATTGCCATTGGTCTTTGTTTAACCCTTATCCACCTTATCAGTATTCCTGTCACTAATACCTCTGTTAACCCCGCAAGGAGTACCGGTGTTGCACTGTATGTTGGAGATTGGGCTGTTGCGCAGCTTTGGCTTTTTTGGGTAGCGCCTATCGTCGGTGCCATCATAGGTGCCTGGGTCTATCGCTCTCTTATCAGCAATAACAGTGAATAAGCTGGCTTACAGTTTCAAGATAAGATGAGATTCACCTAGAGAACAGATACAGAAAAGGCGCGATTATTCGCGCCTTTTATATAGAGTCGTTTGCACAATGGCTTAGATTTTTTGTCGTCCCATAAGAGAGTGCGACAAGGTTGTGCCATCAACAAGCTCAAGCTCACCACCTACCGGCACGCCATGAGCGATACGGCTGGCTGATACTTGATGTTCATGGCAAAGCTCTGCAATGTAGTGTGCAGTGGCTTCACCTTCTACCGTCGGGTTGGTTGCAAGAATCACTTCTCCAATATCACCCTGTCGTAAACGGTAATCCAATACGTCTAATCCAATATCGCTTGGTCCAATACCGTCTAATGGCGACAAGTGCCCCATTAGAACAAAGTAACGACCAGAAAACTGCCCGGTTGCTTCCACCGCTGCGATATCCGCAGGGCTTTCTACAACACACATTTGACCATTTTCTTTGCGTTTTGGGTTACTGCAAATATGGCAAACTTCTTCTTCAGTAAAGGTTCTACATTGCTGACAGTGACCGATTTCAGTCATGGCACTTGAAAGTGCATCCGCCAACTGTAAGCCACCTTTTCGGTCACGCTGTAACAAATGAAAGGCCATGCGTTGTGCAGACTTGGGACCAACCCCAGGTAAGCATCGCAAGGCTCCATCAAATGCTCCAGCATATGGCTAGTTCGCATTAATTACGTCTCTAATCTTCCAATTAGAACGGCATTTTCATGCCAGGTGGAAGTTGCATACCACCTGTTACTGACGCCATTTTTTCCTTTTGAGTTTCCTCAACACGACGAGCTGCGTCGTTGAATGCTGCTGCAATCAAGTCTTCTAGCATCTCTTTGTCGTCTTCCATTAGACTTTCGTCAATTTCAACACGACGTGTGCTGTGGCTACCAGTGATAGTCACCTTAACAAGGCCAGCACCAGACTCGCCAGTTACTTCCATGTTCGCGATTTCTTCTTGAAGCTTTTGCATGCGGTCTTGCATTTGCTGGGCTTGCTTCATCAGGTTGCCCATACCACCTTTACCAAACATAGGTTTCTCTCGGTTTATTCATGTTTCAATTAATAACATGGGGTCTCATTCATCAAATGCAACCCCTGCTCACCGACAATCCCTGTACCCCAAAAGGACAAGTCTCGTCGCCAAGCGACTTATAACGGTCGAATACTTTCTTCGTCCAGCTGAGCGGAAAAACGCGTCAACATGAACTGCACATTGGGATCCGTTTGTAGGCTTTGCGCTGCATCCGAGAGTTTTTGCTGATACAAACTCTCTCGAAGCTCAAGCGGCGTTATACCCTGCTCAGAGATCTCAATGGACAAATGACACTCTTGTTGTAGTAAGACATTTAACCCAGCAAGTAGTTCGGATTGGTTTTTATCCGAGTTCAAGTGTGCGTGGGTTGGCCTTAATCCAAGCTGAATCGATGTACCATCGATAGCGTAAACTGAGTTGAGCGCGAGTTGCTGAACTAACTTACCTACTTCCAGCTTCTCAATCATCTCCGCCCACTTATCTTGGGCTGCGGCCTCTTCTGTCAAACGCTTTGCCATCTCAGGCGTTTTCTCGTGCTCAAGTGCTTTCTTTAGCGTCGACGGTTTAATCGTCGGCTCACTCTTTTGCAAAGTTGCATTGTTCGAAGGTCGCCACTGATACGGCTCATTCGAAGTCGGTTGTTGCGCTTGTAGCGCTGCGACATCTGACACCGGAGCCGAGCTCTGGGCACGCCCCTGAGTGCGCATTGCAACTCGCTCTAATACGGAGCTTGGTTCAGATGACGCTTTAGGCTTTTTTGCAGGAGTCGCTCCTGGGCTTTGCGGATTCTGCCCTCCAGCCTGCCTGCGAGAGCGAAGCTGATGACGTAAACCTCCAGCAGCAGGACGAGCACTGGTATTTTGCGAACCACCACTTGGTGCTGGCGCACTTGCAGGTTGTCCTTGCGGTGGTACTGACTGACTCTGCGAAGGATGAGCCACAGGTGATGACTGCTGCGAGTACCTTGCGGCGCACTCGGCGGCTGAGATGAGCTCATTTGCGAGGTATCAATGTACGGTTCAGGCCCTTCATCGTACTGAGGAATTGAACCCGCATACTGTGGCGCGCTTTGAGTATGTGACATTGGTGGTGTCGACATAGTTTCAACCGGTGCAGCCTGACGCGGAGCCTGATTGACATTCGTAGCAGGTTGCACAGATTGTGGCTGCATTGATTGTGGCTGCATTGATTGTGATGGCATCGATTTTGAAGACACGATCGCTGCGGTTATTTCGCTCGCTTGCAGCTCTGTTGTGGGTCTAAAGGCCAGCATTCTCAGCAACGTCATTTCCACCGCAACACGTTGTGACGGTGAAAAAGGCAGATCTTGACGACCTTTTAGGACAATCTGATAGTAAAGCTGTACATCAGTAGCAGGCAACACGGTCGCGAGATGACGAACTTTGTCTCCATCAGCGACTTCTCCATCCACGCTGGTTGGCAAAGCTTGAGCCATAGCGATACGATGCAGCTGTGTCGCTAACTCAGAAAGCAGAACGTCCCAATCAACGCCGTTGTCGGCCAGAGCTGATAAGGTCGCCATCACTTGCTGTGCATCACCTGTGACAATTGAGTCAAGCAACTGCAGAGCTTGTGCAGTGTCCAAAGTGCCGAGCATTTGGCTCACGACTTCAGTAGTCACATGGCCATTACCAAGCGCAATAGCTTGATCGGTCAGACTCAACGCATCACGCATACTGCCATCAGCGGCATGAGCAAGCAGCGACAAAGCTCTGTGCTCCTGCTCAACATGTTCATGATTCAGAACATGCTCTAGCTGTTGGTGAATGTTATCAACGGTGATCGGCTTTAGATGGAACTGCAGACAACGAGACAAAATAGTCATCGGCAGTTTCTGAGGATCCGTCGTCGCCAGAAGAAACTTCACATACTCAGGTGGCTCTTCAAGCGTTTTCAAAAGCGCGTTAAAGCTGTGACGAGAGAGCATGTGCACTTCGTCAATTAAGTAAACCTTGAAACGCGAGCGTGCCGGCTTGTACTGAACGTTATCCAGTAACTCACGAGTATCTTCTACCTTAGTGCGAGATGCTGCATCGATTTCTAGCAAATCAACACTGCGACCTTCATCGATCTCTTTACAGCTCGAACATTCACCACAAGGCGTTGCCGTAATGCCAGTTTCACAATTCAAACCTTTGGCAAACAAACGACCGATCGTCGTTTTACCCACACCACGCGTGCCGCTAAACAGGTAAGCGTGATGAAGTCGGTTCTGGTCTAAAGCATTCTCAAGAGCAGTTAGGACATGAGTCTGCCCCACTACTCCGGAAAACTTCTTTGGTCGCCATTTTCTGGCTAACGCGAGATAACTCATGAGGCGTCCTAATTAGTGGCCTTCAAATTCACACAGACTGTATACGTCGATACCCAACGCTTCAAGGCGCTTGTCACCACCAATTTCTGGAAGGTTGATTACAAAAGCAGCGTGTGCAACTTCACCACCTAGTTGGCGAATGAGTTTTGTTGTTGCTTCAATTGTGCCGCCAGTTGCCAGTAGATCGTCAACCATCAACACTTTGTCACCTTCCACAATGGCATCTGTATGAATTTCTAGTGTATCCATACCGTACTCGAGCTCATATGACTGCGCCACAGTTTCGCGAGGCAATTTACCTGGCTTACGAACAGGAACAAAACCCAACCCAAGTTCTAGTGCTAGTGGCGCACCGAACAGAAAGCCGCGAGCTTCTGTACCAACAATTTTAGTAAAGCCTTGGTCTTTGTACTTCTCTACCAATAGCTCAATTGTCGCTTTGTAAGCCGCTGCATCTTCCATCAGACTGGTTACATCACGAAATAAGATCCCTGGCTTTGGGTAATCTGGAATACTTTTGATGCTTGCTTTGATAAGGGAAATTTTGTCGATAGTCATAGTATTGATCTCTGGAAAGGTCTTTGGGTGCCTGTCGTTCAGAGTACGGGTCTTGGCATGTCACGGCTGCAAAACAGCAACTACAAGCTAGATACGTTCATTCTGTAGGTATTAAGTAAAACGCCCACATTTAAAGTGGGCACACAACCTTCTAATGTTAGTGATTTTCGTGGTGTTCAGCAACGGGCGGTTTCACAGGAATCCGCAAAAAGAAGGTAAAAGTGGCCACAAACAGCGTCAACAGCATAAGTTTTAACCAAAGCGGTTTAACGACAAAGATGGATATTGAGAAGCTCGCAACGATGAGCATTGCACCTCGACGCTTAACGGTTTTCGTTACGCAACGATCTTGTTCCCAATCGGTAATGATAGGCCTAATTTGGGGTGCGATTGCAACCATTGATGGAAGGCAGGACTACCGCGAAGAAAACACGCACTAGCCAAAAGGAGAAAAGGGGTCGTTGGTAATAGAGGAAGGGCTATTCCAACCACACCCAAAACAACAGAAATAGTACCCACTGTGTTCCACATTAAGCGCTTTACAGTGGTCAAATTTTTTATGGTCAAAAACCTGCGTATCCATTCATTACTCTGATCCAAGTCAGAGTAGCGGGAAGTGTTGGGATTAGCAATGCGGCGATAAAGCCTAGAAAGTAAAAAATGTTGTAAGGTTCTTTGAATTCTTGATCTGACATGACTCTTGCTCTTAGATTGGGCTAAAATTCAGCGCTTGAACTGGGCTAAAAAATGTACGAAAAAGGGAGGCAATTGCCTCCCAAAGCGTTAACATTTTTACTATAACTCAATTACAACCCGTCAAAAACCGAGTAATTGTAGGGGTATTATTAGCTCCTAAACGAGCGGTTACACCATTAAACTAATATCCCAACTAAAGCTGCTAGAGCCAACTCGACTCAACGTCAGCTTGCCCGCTTCTTGGAGCGCGAGATCTTTAGTCATGAAATTGCTTAAGCAATTATCACCCAATCGTCGCCCGCCTGCGATGTTAAACTGTGCCTGCCCGTTATCCCATCGGCACCCAAGACCCGCTGGTAGTATAGACACCGAGCCTTCAGCTAGATCGATGGTGCCAAACAAGGCTTCTACCGTACTGGCCCCACTTGCGCATGCCATGCCTTTTTCTAGGTTGCGCGCTAAACCTTTCAAGTCGACTGAGTTATGCTGTAGGCGACGCACATAGTCATCAAACAAGGTTCGCACCAGCAGGGTGCTTGCTACGCCCCCTTGGTCGGCAGAATCCGCATCGACGAGATAAAAGGCAAGCTGCCCACTCATCAACCAACTGTAATCAAACACCAATGGTAAACTGGTTGTGGATTGCAGCAAGCGATAGCTACTACGCCAAGCTCCCAGTGAAGAGTCTTTCTCCGGAAGCAGTGCCGTAAGCAATTCTCTCGCTGCGTTTGGGTTTTGCTGTAAGTACTCGAGGTGCCAATGGAGCTCTTGCTCCTGCTGCTCACTTTCATTGCCGTCATCATCCAACCGGAACCAACGGCTAACAAAGTCGGATTGCTCGACCACATTTGAGCTCTCTTCTAGCACGACCTCTATAGCTTCAGCGAGATAGCGATAATCGCTGAGCGGTTTGGTTAGAAAATCCTTCACTCCCATTCTCAGCGCTTTGGCTACATCACCATATCCCCTGTAGCGGAAATCACGATCACTGGCAGTGACGGATACTCCACTCTCACCTCTTCTGTGAACTCCATGCCTGTCAAAAGCGGCATAGCTAAATCGCAAAGAACAAGATCAGGCTGAACCTCACCAAGCATTTTGAGGCTTCGAGGCCATCTCCAGCCTCAACAACTTGGTGACCAATCGCTTCCAGGAACTTTCTGGTTACACTTCTAAATACTGGGTCATCGTCAACGACCATCACCCTAGCACTGTGTTGCTGCTCGATAGCCACAGCAACTTGACTGTCAGTTTTAGACATAAGACTACGCCTCACAAATTCCATTGAGCGTGTAATTGTTATTATTTTTGGTTTACATCAAACGTCGTATCGTAAGGAAACGCTACAATGATGCAATTCATTGACTATTGAAAACAGGACATACTCCATTCCTGAGTACTTTAACTGTAGGCAGAAATCCACTTTTATACAAATGCCCCCAATTGTGGCATTATCTTGTGTTCTCGGTTTTGCTATAAAAGTGTCCAATTCGCTGATTTCCCCGTACTTAATTTATAAATACGCGAAATTACTTGAGAGGGTCTGACTGAAAACTCAGTGGCTTTTCCAAGTTTTGGACTATATTAAAAACCAATAATTACAAATAGTTGAATATATGAAACTCGATGATCTAAATCTGTTCCGACTTGTTGTGGAAAATGGGAGTTATACAGCAACTTCCCGTAAGACCATGATACCTGTTGCAACAATTACTCGACGCATTCAAGCACTAGAGGATTCGTTGAATCTTCGCTTGCTCAACCGTCATGCTCGTAAGCTGTCACTCACAGAGGCAGGCGAACGCTTTTACAATGAGTGCTCTCCTTTGCTGCAACGATTAACGTCTACGTCAGAAGAAATTGCCGACGAGTGCAAAGGGGCATCGGGTAAACTGAAGATTTCCTCACCATCGAACCTCACCAAGCGTTTGATGATGCCTATGTTCAATGACTTTATGGCTCAGTACCCTGACATCAGCCTTGATTTGACCATGAGTAACCACGCTGATCAACTTGACCCAACCGAGTGGGATGTTATCTTCCGCGTTGGACCGCAGCGCGACTCTAGCCTCATTGCTCGCAAACTCAGCACAGTCAAAGATGTTTTAATCGCCACCCCTGAGTACCTAGCAAAGCATGGTGAGCCTAAGCACGCTGAAGAGCTTTCGTCTCATCGACTGCTCAAAGGTGCGCCACTGATAAAATGGCAACTTAAGAACGTCAGTGGCGAGTCCATCATTAACAATACCAAAGCTCGATTTGAAGCCAACAGCCTCAATGTTGTGCGCCGTGCCTGCTCCGCTGGACTGGGTATAACCTTGATGCCAGATGTGATGATTCAAGAGCACATCGACAATGGTGACTTGGTCCGAATTTTGCCAGAGTGGAGCTCCAACCGCGTGACATCTACATGCTCTACAACCACAAAGATCACTTACCAGAAAAAGTGCGTCTGTTTATCGATTTCGTCATCGACTACTCTCTTCACTGAGTTTCTTGACCATAATCGCTATACAATAAAAAACCAGAGCCAAGGCTCTGGTTTTTTTGTGTTTCTCTTAGGTGGCGCGGCTTAGATGCCTTCGTTATGAAGCTCTAAGTTAGCTAAATCTTGCTGAATATCGCGCTGGACTTTCGCATCATCGTTACGCAATGAGTCAAGGTAATCCAAGTACGACTGGTCGATATCACCTGTCACGTATTCACCATTAAATACTGAAGCTTCGAACTGCTTAACATCTGGGTTGCCTAGACCTACTGCTTCCAAAAGATCTGGAACCGTTTGGTAGATAAGCGCATCGGCACCAATTTGCTTACAGATTGCATCATTATCACGGCCGTGTGCAATAAGCTCATTGGCACTTGGCATATCGATACCGTAGACGTTCGGGAAACGAACTTCTGGCGCAGCCGAGACCATGTACACTTTGTTAGCACCAGAGTCACGAGCCATCTCAATGATCTGCTCTGATGTTGTGCCACGAACGATAGAGTCATCGACTAGCAGTACGTTCTTACCTTTAAACTCAGAGCGGATAGCATTGAGCTTACGGCGCACTGACTTCTTACGCTGCTGTTGACCAGGCATGATGAAGGTGCGACCTACGTAACGGTTCTTAACGAAGCCTTGACGGTAAGGTATATCAATCGCTTGCGCAATTTGCAGTGCGATATCGCAAGACGTCTCTGGGATTGGGATAACAACGTCGATATCAAGATAAGAAAACTCATCTTTAATGCGCTCACCAAGCTTCTTGCCCATTTCAACGCGCGCGCTGTATACCGAGATTTATCGATAAATGAATCTGGACGAGCGAAGTATACGAATTCGAAGATACATGGGTTTAGCTTAGGGTTGTCAGCACATTGACGAGTGAATAGCTCGCCGTCAAATGTGGCGTAAATCGCTTCACCAGGTGCAACGTCACGGACAAAATCAAAACCAACTGCATCAAGCGCAACAGACTCAGAAGCAACCATGTACTCAGTTTTGCCTTCCACTTCACGCTTACCTAAACAAAGAGGACGGATACCATTTGGATCGCGAAATGCAATCATACCGTGGCCGATGATCATCGCTGCAACAGCGTATGCACCTTTAATGGCTCGGTGAACATTAGTCACAGCGCGGAACACGTCATCTGACGTCACATTGCCTTTCACGGTATCAATTTCGTGAGCAAGAACGTTAAGTAGAACCTCAGAGTCCGAGGTCGTGTTAACGTGGCGGCGGTCTTTTTCAAACAACTTTTCACGAACTTCGTGAGCGTTGGTGAGGTTACCGTTGTGTGCCAGGGTAATACCAAACGGAGAGTTTACGTAGAACGGTTGTGCTTCAGAAGCGCTAGAGCTACCAGCTGTCGGGTAACGAACATGTCCAATACCTACGTTGCCTTGAAGACGCTGCATGTGCTTCGCTTCAAAAACGTCTTTAACTAGACCATTCGCCTTACGCAGACGAAAACGATTGCTTTCTATGGTAACAATACCAGCGGCATCTTGGCACGATGCTGTAAAACGGTCAAAGCGTCATAGATAGACTGATTCACAGGCGTTGAGCCAACGATTCCAACAATACCACACATGTCCTAATCCTCGATTTGCGACATTAGCTGGCGCTGCTAAGCGCCAGACAAGAAACTAGAAGTTGCTTCGATGTGTTCAAAAAACGGCTCAATGACCAATTTAAAGTGTGGAACCAGTTCTGAGGTTTCCCACCACTCGCTGTTGTTCAGCGTGGTAAAGGTATCAACAAAGAACAGCACCGCTGAGACGATTAGTACACCTCGCAAACCGCCAAATACGATACCAAGCACTCTATCTGTACCCGAGAGTCCCGTTTTCTGAACCAACTGCCCTATGACATAGTTAATGAGAGCCCCGACAATCAAAGTCGCAACAAACAAGGCAGCGATTGCGGCGCCATTGCGAAACATGTCGTCTTCGATATTAGAAAAGTACACCGCAAGTTTTGCGTAGTACTGGCTGGCGATAAAAAACGCGCCAAACCATATCAAAAGCGACAGTGCCTCTTTGGCAAAACCGCGAACTAAACTGATTAAGCCGATAGCCCAATCACACCCAAAATGACAAAATCTAACCAATTCATGAATTCTTCATCTCAAGTTGGCGCGCATTTTAACAGAAAAATACGCGACGCAAACGTTTTCTTATGGATTTAGTGGCTTAAATTTGAGCAGTTGACCTCTAGAGCCGGTAATTTCCTCTAATTCAATCAATTGCTTCTCTAATTTACTTTTTGAAACATCTGGACCGATAATCACGCGAGTAAAGGTCTCTTCCTGTTTCACGTGAGCTTGATAGCCACGCTTTTGCAGATCTTTCACTAGTGCTGCTGCATTGTCGGCATTTTTCAGTGCCATCAGCTGAATAATCCAGGCACTATCAGCGTAATCGTTACGCTCAGGAACCTCTTGCGTTGATACATTGACGATATCCGCTTCTGGCTCTTGAACAGCCTCTTCGCCCACAGTCGCTTGCACAGGCGCTTCTGGAAGTACGGAAATATCCTCTTCTGGTTCCAGTACTTCAAACGATTCCACGTCAGCGTTAATTTCTGGCTTAAGTGGAATGCTGGCAAACTCTTCTTTGTAGTGAAGCTTTTTACCGTCAAGTAAGTCTGGGAGGATAATCACCCCGACCGCCACCAATACGATGGTGCCCACTAAACGGCTTTGGAATTTACTCGCCATGATTTCTCCTAGATTCGTATTTACTTGGCGGTATTGCCGCCGCAGTGCTCCAATACCTCACCAACCGTGTGGAATGACCCCACAACCAAAATCAGATCATCTGGTTTCGCATCCGATTTCGCAGCCTCAAACGCCGCCACAGGCGAATCATAGCGCGTAAGCGTTTGGTTGGAGTCAAGATGAGCACATAGCTCGTCCGCAGATGCAGCTCTTGGACCACTCAATGATGCAGGATACCAATGCTCTGTCAGAGGATTCAAAACTCGGATAGTTTCAGCGATATCTTTGTCATGCAGCATACCCATCACCACTTTAAATCGAGTGTTAGGATACAAACGATTGAGCTGAGTAACTAAATACTCCGCTGAATGAGGGTTGTGCGCAACATCGAGGATGGTGGTTGGCGTACCGGCGATGACTTGCATGCGTCCAGCCAGACGAGCGTCTTTAAGGCCGTTTACAATGTTGATGTCGGTTATGTCCAAGTTGGCAGCGCCTAACGCCATTAGCGCAGTATTGGCATTCATCAAAGGAAGAACCGGAATAGGCAAATCTTCTAACGCAAAGGTGCCGTGGTGCCAGCTCCAAGTTGAGTCTGAGGTTTGTTTGTAGTCGAACTGAATGCCCGTTTGGTAGAACTCCGCACCAATGTCATCTGCGTGAGCTGGCACTGTTGCTGGTGGTTTCGGCTGACCACAAATAGCCGGCTTTCCGGAGCGATAAATGCCCGCTTTCTCAAAACCGATAACGTTAATGTCATCACCCAGCCAATCGACGTGATCGACGGCAAGACTAGTAATCACCGATACATCATGATCAACGACGTTCGTCGCATCAAGCCTACCACCTAGTCCAACTTCGAGCAGAACAACTTCCACCTTATGCTGTTGGAACTGCTTTAGAGCCGCTAATGTCGCGTACTCGAAAAAACTTAGGCTAACATCACCACGCAGCTTTTCAATGTAGTCGAAAGCTTGGGTGTGTGACTCGTCAGGCAGTTCTTGGCCATTGATACGCACACGTTCATTGTAACGAATTAGGTGAGGAGAACTGTAGACACCAACAGAGTAGCCAGCATCTAATAAGATGGCTTCCATCAATGCACAAGTCGAACCCTTGCCATTGGTACCGGCAACGGTGATAACGGTTGGGGCTGGTTTGGTAAGTTGACCTTTTTGTGCCACGACGGACACTCGGTCTAGGCCAAGATCAATGGCACTGGTATGGATACTGGTTAAGTAATCAAGCCACACCTGTAATGTAGATGTGGCTTGTGGAATGGATTGTGAACTCATTTAGCCGTCAATATCTTAACGTTTGATAACTTAGTGAGTACTTTACCCTTTTTCGTCCGCTTCTGGTACATCATATGCAGGTTCTTGTGGAGAATCTTCCACAGAAACCACAAGCGGTGACACTTGGTTCGTCATTTTAGCAAGCAAGCTACCTACGCGCTGACGCATTTCGCGACGATCAACAATCATATCAATCGCACCATGCTCAAGTAGGAACTCACTGCGTTGGAAGCCTTCAGGAAGGTCTTCACGTACTGTTTGCTCGATTACACGACGGCCTGCAAAACCAATAAGCGCTTTTGGCTCGCCGATATTGATGTCACCTAGCATAGCCAGACTTGCTGAAACGCCGCCCATCGTTGGGTCAGTCATTACAGAAACAAATGGCAGGCCTTTTTTCGACAGACGCTCAAGCGCAGCACTGGTTTTCGCCATCTGCATTAGCGACATTAGCGCTTCTTGCATACGTGCGCCGCCACTTGCTGAGAAACAAACAAGACCGCAATTGTTTTCCATTGCTGCTTCTACTGCGCGCACAAAGCGAGCACCAACAACAGAGCCCATTGAGCCGCCCATAAATGAGAACTCAAATGCACACGCTACTACTGGCTGACCCAGCAGTTCACCTTGCATAACAACCAAGGCATCTTTCTCACCACTGTTTTTCTGTGCTGCAGAAAGGCGCTCTTTGTAACGCTTTGAATCTTTGAATTTAAGCTTGTCTTGAGGCTCAAGCTCAGTCGCGAGTTCAACACGGTTACCTTCGTCTAAGAACGTTTCTAGACGACGACGTGCTTTCATTCGCATGTGGTGGTTACACTTAGGGCAAACCTCAAGGTTACGCTCTAGTTCTGCGTGATAAAGTACTTGCTCACATGAAGTACATTTAGTCCAGATACCTTCTGGGATAGATGCTTTGCGCGAGCTAACGATGTTGCTTTTTTCTAAAATCTTTTCAAGCCAACTCATGGAAGACCTTTTCTCTTGTTACCCCCGCCAAAATGGCGAAAGTGTGAAATTCTAATTAATGCCGTGGGATTAAACCATATTACAGCCAAACTGTAGATAAAAAACTGGTTGTACCTATCCTTGTGACCAAGCCATAACTCTTGGTCACGCTAACTTTTCACTGTTTGGAGCCTAGTTACCAACCAGAGTTCAAATCATTTGGCAAAAACAGCGGACCAATTGGCATTTCTGGGAGCTGGTACTCATCTGGATAATCGACATCGACCAAATACAGACCGTCAGCTTTCGCCGTAGCGCCAGCCAGTTTGCGATCTTTTTGTGCCAGTAACCACTCTATCCACTCAGGTGGCTGTTCACCTCTACCGACCACAATCAAGCTACCGGTAATGTTTCGCACCATATGATGAACAAAGGCGTTCGCTTTAATATCAATCACCACGTAAGGACCGTGGCGAGTCACGTTTAAGTGCATGATATTGCGCCAAGGGCTACGAGATTGACACTGCACGGCACGAAAGGACGTGAAATCATTTTCACCAAGTAGATACTGCCCTGCCTGATGCATTTTTTCTACATCCAAGTCGCCATGATAATGACTGATACCAGAAGATAAAATTCCAGGACGTAAATCGTGATTGAAGATCACATAACGATAGCGACGAGCAGTTGCAGAAAAGCGCGCATGGAACGCTTCTGG
This sequence comes from Vibrio maritimus, assembly GCA_000755425.1. Lineage (GTDB taxonomy): Bacteria > Pseudomonadota > Gammaproteobacteria > Enterobacterales > Vibrionaceae > Vibrio > Vibrio maritimus_A. The sequence continues at coordinate 251,073 of BBMT01000005.1, read as the reverse complement.
GACTTCTTTTGCCCAGCGTACCGCAATGTCTTTTGGTAGGTTTGCATTAACGCCCATCGTCCAAGCAACAGGCTTACGGATCGCAGATGTCTCAAAGTGCACCACTTGCCCTGTACCGTGTACACCGGCGTCGGTACGCCCCGCACACTGAACCTCTATCGGTTCATTGGCAACAATAGATAGCGCCTTTTCCAGTTTTTCTTGAACACTGGTAACTTCGCGCTGTCTTTGCCAGCCAAAGTATTTTTCACCGTTATATTCAATACCTAATGCAACTTTCATAGTTAACTCTGCATCTGTGATTTGTCAAAGGGGGCAAAGTATATACGCAACTCCACTTGGTATAAAGTCACCCCCTGTGAAAGCTCGGTCATTAATGACCAGTCATAAGCACAAAGGTCATAACCAAAACCTGACCTGATGGCGACAATCGATAGTTACATCAAGGTGAATTAAGGTTGACGCAAAAAAGAAAAACGGTGGCAAGCCACCGTTTCCCCGATTTTACTGATGCTCAGAGAGCTTACTGAGTAACCGTTTCGCCTCTTGCTCAACTTGCCCTGAGCCTTCCAGCAAAACTTTTTCGAGTAGCTTTACCGCGCCGTCGAAATCGTTCATCTCAATGTAGATTTTCGCCATATCAAGATTTCCAGCTGCCTCAGAGTCTGTGTCTACATCGACCTCAGAAATCGGCCCAATGACATCTGGGAATTCATCCAACCCAACATCAAGCTTGAGCTCTTCCTCTTCTTGCTCCGATGCCTCTCCATCATCGACTTGAGCCATGAGCTCATCAATCGTCATAAATTGCTTTTCTTGACCATCAAAATCGGCGACAGGGTCTTGTGAAGACCAATCTTCATCGGACGCTTTAGCAAGAGATCCTACATCGTTGCCACTCCAAATCGCTTGCTCTTCATCTGGAATGTCATGGTTAATGGCAGCTCTCTGCTCATCGGTAAGGGTAAATCCATTCCAATCTTCACCACCCTCAGACCCTGCGGTCTCTTTCAGCATGGCATCGATGTCAAGACCGGCGCTGTCCGCTGTCGTTTGATCCACTGGTGAGATATTTGAGAATGTCGCCCCTTCACTGTCTTGCAAGAGCTCATCGAGATTGCCTTCTTGTTCAATCGCCGACATATCAACCATGCTAAACGCATCTGCGAGTGCATCTATTTCCGAATGGTCCAGCGTTTCACCCACCATTTCTGGTGCAGGCGCCAAAGGTTGATCCTCTGGCTCAAGATCGATTGCCGCTTGCTGCTCGTCATACTCTGGAAGTGATTCAAGCGAGAAATCATCCTCAAAGTCATGGTTATCCGCTTGTTGCGCGACTGGGCTCTCTGCCAGGGGCTCACTGTCATCCAGATCAAGCAAGGCATCTTGCTCTGTAAATTCTGGGAACTCAAAATCATCAAATACGTCTTGCTCGTCTGCTAATGATGATTCGCCAACTGGATTTTCTGCTACTGCCTGTTCAGCTTTTTCTTGTTCTGCTACAGGCTCAAAGAACGAGTCCGTCTCAAGCTCGCTCGCAGCATCACTTTGTGATTCTTGTTCTGCAAACGAGTCTAGTAGCTCAGGTTCAAGTTCAGGTTCAGGCAATACCTCTTCTTTACCGAGATTGGCATCAGCAAACGCGTCATCTTCACTATACTCTGGCAGCTCATCGTCACTGAAAGCAAATTCTGCATCAGAAGAGTCTTCAGGCATTGGCTCATCGTCAGAGTCACCTTCTGCATCGGCAAACGCTTGTTCTTCGCCATATTCACTTTGCAGGGCATTAGCAAGGAAATCTGCATCGTCCTCTTGTGCCGATTCAGAAAGCTGCTCTTGTTGAGGTTCTTCCGCCAACCAATCATCATCTTGAGGTAAGCCAAACTCATTCGCTACCAATGCATCCAGATCTTTTCTAGACTGCTCACTGTCATCTTCATCGTGAGAAAGGTTGCTGCCGCTCTCTATTTCTGGTGAAAATTCAAAATCTGTATCAGAAGCAACCTGAGAGGTAGGCTCTGACAATTCAACTGCTTCTGTCTCTGCACTACTATCATCGACCATAGGGTCAACGTTTGAATCGTGTGACGTTACATCAACAGCATCATCAGTTTCTAACGCATCAAGTTGCTCGAAAGATTCGTGCTCTGTTGAAGCAGACTCCGATGCAACGGACTCTTGAGTTAAAGAGTCATTTTCCAGGTGAGAGTCTTGTTGCGCTAGCGTGTTCTCTACTTCCTCATCGAACACTTCTGATTCAGCCTTGGTGTCAAATGCTTCTTCAGTACGGTCATTTGCTGGTGAGTCGACATTAAGCGCATCAACATCAGCAGCATCAACCATAGGCTCATCGCCTAGTTGAAGGTCAGTCTCGGCATCTGACGCCTTAGTCAGCTCAAGTTCATCATCACCAATTTGCTCATCTTCCAGTGACAATGGCTCTGTAGTGCGTTCTTTATCCAGCTCTGCAGCTAACTCAACTTCATCATCCAATGAGTCTTGCGGTAACTGCTCAGAGCTTGGGTCTTGATGAGTCATTGACTCTGGCGCGTTGGCAGCAAACAACGCATCCATTTCTTCATCGCTAATATCTGAACCAAGCAGATCATCAGAGCCAAATGGATCCAGATCGAAGTCATCTTCAACAGTGTCGTCTTTAGCATCTGATAGGCTGCTCTCAAATAGCACTTCATCCAACAACTCAGTGCTATTCTCATCCAGCTCCGTCTCTTCATCGGCAAGAAGCTGAACATCCTCATCATCACCTACCGTGGCAGACTCTGCAGACAGTACTTCATCCAGAGTTAAATCTGAGTCATCCAACTCAGAGAGCTCAAAATCATCGCCTAGCATGTCGTCAAGTAAATCGACATCATCACTGTCTAACTCGGCCTGGTCTAACTCAGCCTGAAAACCAGGCGCAGCGTCTGGAGTCGCATCAATTTGAGAGAACTGAGCGAAGAGATCATCAATATCATCGTTGCCTACATTCTCAGAGACGTTATCTGAAGATTGCAGCTCGTCATCGGCGACCTGAGCGTCACCTTCCTCAGCAATGATTTTTTCCAGAGACGCCAATGGAGAGTCTGCAGAAAGATCATCTAAATCGATTTCGCCTTCATCGAGGTCAAAGTCGTCTCCAGCGAGTAGCTCGTCCATTTGCGCTTGGTTTAGCGCGCTATCTTCTTCCAGAGCCTCTTCAGAACCAATTTGTGTGGCAGTTTCTTGCTCCGAATCACCTTTAGTATCTAGGCTGAAGTCTGCAAACAGGCTATCCAGATCATCTTGCGATACAACATTATTACTGTCGTCTTCATCTTCGTCAGAAAGGTTGAAGTCCAATTCTTCATCATCACTTGGTACCGCAACGTCGTTGAGCGCACGCTCCATTTCCTCAAGACCAAGCGCTTTCTCACCATCTTTAACGCTGATGCCGTTGTTGCTAGTATCGAGATCGACTACGCCAATATCGAGTTCTCCATCGTCATCGATGCTGGCAAACGGATCATCTTCGTCGTCTAGATTGAAGTCGAAGTCTGCCTCATCAAGGTCGGCAAACACGTCATTCTCATCATTTTCTTGGGTTGCATCGCTGCTATCAGCTTCATCATCCAAGCCTGCTAATAGGTCATCGGAGAACAGATCATCGTCATCACTGGCAACCACAGCTGTAGCGACTCCCGCACCAGCACCCGCTGCTGCGGCCATAGCGGGTTTATCCGAGCTATCGGTTTGAGTCTCATTAGTCTGCGCAGTTGGCTCATCATTTCGACGTTTGCGAGAGCGTAATATTGCCATCACCAGAAGGCCAAGAAGCAGTGCTGGTACAAATGCTAGCAGAGCAACAAACCACGGTTTGGCGAGCCAAACATCAAGCTGGCTTGGCGCCAATCGAGCCATTTCAGCCTGTTTACGCTTTTCTTCACTTAGCTGACGTTCGACCTCAGTGCGGATACGTTCTTCGTTGTCCACTTCCGTTTTTAGCGCTTCCACTTCGTGTTGAACTTCAGAAAGCATCAACCTCAACTGGTGATTTCGCTCTTCCAAAGACAAAAGTTCACTTTCCGAACGGCTAAGTTCTTCCCGCAACGCTTCAGTTACATCAGGCGCTTTCGGAACATCCGGCTCTTCCGACGTCACTTCAGCTTCTGCTTTAGGTGCTGCTTCAACTGGCTCAAGTTTTTCTGCAGGTGGCGTTGTTACTGCTTCTGGCTCGACTTGAGGCTTTTGTGGCTCTGGTTTAGGCTGCGCAGGTGCTCGTGGAGGTGCAACGACAGATGCTGGTTGATTTAGTTTGGCCTGATGTGCAGCTAAAACGGCTAGCGCCTCTTGCAGATCAACTCGATTGATCAACGCACTAGATGGAATACGAAGTTCACCGCCGGGCAACAGCTGATGAATATTACCCTTTTCGAATTGGCCAGGGTTTAGTTCATAGAATGCATAAATGGTTTGCTGAACACTGGCACCAGCAGGCTTAAAACGTGAAGCAATCGACCACAGGGTTTCATTTTGAGCAGTAGGACCATAGTAGCGTGCAGGTGCACCGCTTTCTTCATTGGCAAGTTGACGAACAGGTTGCGAATATTGTGGAGCCGAGATGACCTCACCGTTGGGCCCGGTTAATCGAATAGTATCAGCGCTGATAGATAAAGAAGTTGTCGCTCCTGCTAGTGCTAACGCCACTAACAAAGGCTTTAAAATTTGATGCATGGAAGGCTCAGCTGTCTGCGATATAAATTACAAAAATTATCTCGTTACTATATCGGATATTAGCTCCAAAACTATAGGTCAGCCTTTAAAAAACTTGATTCAAGCATGATATCGGTACCAATTTTACATTGGTTAACAGTATAAAGGCCCCTAAAAAGGAGCCTTTGATTAAAAAGTAGCAACAATGGTGCATAAAGCACCACTTAATGTCCCGCAGACAGCGCAGAACAAGAGTTGAGCGATCGACTGCTTAGAAATAGTCGCGGATAAGTACTTCGGCAATTTGCACCGCGTTAGTCGCTGCGCCTTTACGGACGTTGTCTGCTACAACCCATAAGTTCACACCGCTGTGGTGGCTAATATCATTGCGAATACGACCGACCATTACATGATCTTTGCCGCCTGCATCACGAACTTGAGTTGGCATATCCTCGCCATGGAAGACTTCAACACCTTCAGCTTGCTCTAATAACTGCACCACTTCCTCAGCAGAAATAGGCGCGCTTGTCTCAAGATGCACGGCTTCTGCATGTCCATAGAATACTGGCACACGCACACAGGTTGGGTTAACCATTAGGTTTGGATCGTTGAAGATCTTTTGCGTTTCCCACACCATTTTCATTTCTTCTTTGGTGTAGCCGTTATCCATGAACTGATCGATTTGAGGAATACAGTTGAACGCAATTTGCTGACTAAATGCTTTAGGTTCTACTGGTTTGCCGTTAAGCAGCATCGCCGTTTGGCCTGCTAACTCATCAATACCGCTCTTACCAGCACCAGAAACCGATTGGTAAGTGGTCACGTTGATGCGCTCAATACCCACTGCATCGTGAATCGGTTTAAGTGCCACCAGCATTTGAATTGTTGAACAGTTCGGGTTCGCAATAATGTTGCGGTTTCTAAACTCAGCAATCGCTTCTGGGTTCACTTCTGGTACCACAAGCGGTACGTCGTAGTCGTAGCGGAAGTTCGAAGAGTTATCGATGACAACCACACCTTCATCTGCCGCGATAGGCGCCCATTTTGCTGATTGCTCTCCGCCTGCAGAAAATAGTGCGATATGGACTTGTGACCAATCGAAGTTCTCTACGTTCTCAACTTTCACTGTTTTACCGTTGATACGATAGGTCTTACCTTCACTGCGCTCACTCGCAAGTAGGTAGATATCACCCATCGGGAACTCACGTTCTTGTAGCACTTCGACCATAGTTTCACCTACAGCCCCTGTTGCTCCAAACACAGCGATATTAAATTGTTGGCTCATTTAGTTACCTCGATTTGAAATCCTAGTTCTGCTAATGGCGCGAGATTACAAGACTCGTCACCCTTAACAAGGACAGCGCCATACTCGCGTCTATCCCAATAAAGTTTACGCATTTTATCGAAGCCATTTTCGCTGTGAATTTCACGGCGGAAAATCGCATCGTCCTTGCGTACATCATAGATTATCTGCGTCATACTGTGCAGCGTTGCTTCATCCCACGCGCGATCTAACGTCAGCTCTGGAATTGGAGCAACGGGTAGAAGTGCATCTGGGTTTGCACGTTCAGACAACCCTAAAAACTCACAATAGCTATTAAAGATCATGGTCGTGCCACGAGCTTTGCCTTCAAGGCCGTAACCCGCTATGTGGGGGGTCGCGAACGTTAACAGAGGTAGCAGATCAAAATCAACCACTGGTTCAAATTCAAATACATCAAGAACGGCAGTAAACCCATCGTGCTTGAGTAAGCGCTGTTTGAGTGCCTGGTTATCAACGACAGGACCACGCGCGGCATTGATCAAAATTTGGTCTGCGCGGAAATTATCAAGACGAGCCTGGTTGATTAAGTGATGCGTTGGATATTCACCGTCGCGAGTGATCGGCGTGTGCATGGTGACGACATCTGCCTGCTCCAGCAGAGTATCAAGATCAGTAAAGACTCTTTGGTCGCCTTGCTGCTCCTTGAGCGGGTCATTAAGAAGAACCTTGATACCAATGCCTTGTAAGCATTTTTGCAGGTAGCTTCCTACCTGACCACAACCAATGATACCCACTGTTTTGTCGAAAATAGAGAAACCTTGCTGCTGAGCAATCACCATAAGACTGCTGATAACATACTCAGCCACGCCCACTTTGTTGCAACCTGGAGCCGCAGTAAAGAAAATACCGCGCTGCTCCAGAAGCGCTTGATCAACATGATCCATCCCTGCGGTTGCGGTGCCAACGAATTTAAGCTTGTTGGCCTTTTCTAAAAGTGCTTCATTTACCTTAGTGATTGAGCGAATCATGAGCGCATCAACATCAACAAGATCGTCAGCCGTTAACTCGCGGCCAGGTTTGGCGATCACTTCACCGAGTTGGCTAAACAGCTCAACGGCATAAGGCATTGCCTCATCAACAATAATCTTCATGGGAAGTTCCAAAAGGGTTGTCCTTACAATAGGCTGAATTGTGCAAGATATAGCAGCATGTGTCGAGTAGGTGAGACAGAAAGATGGTGCAGGGCAAAATTCAGGTACAAAAATGCCCAGCCATTTGGCTGGGCAAGATCCAGAACAAAAGGATTTTAACCCGCTCTCCAGGGATTAAAACTTGCGTCTGCGACTGGCTTTCACCAGTCAGCTCTGGAAATCATAGAACTGATTAGCCAGGGTTAACCTTGGTACTTCTTCAGTACTAGTGTTGCGTTCGTGCCACCGAAACCAAAGCTGTTAGACATCACAGTGTTTAGCTCTTGTTCACGAGTTTCAGTGACGATGTCTAGGCCTTGTGCCGCTTCATCCAGCTCATCTACGTTGATGCTTGGTGCAATAAAGCCGTGGTGTAGCATTAGCGCTGAGTAAATCGCTTCGTGTACACCTGCCGCGCCTAGTGCGTGACCTGTCATTGCTTTTGTTGCTGAGATAGCAGGGCTATTGCCGCCAAAGACTTCTTGGATAGCACCAAGTTCTTTAACGTCACCTACAGGCGTTGAAGTACCGTGAGTGTTCACGTAATCAATCACTTCAACATCTTGCATTGCCATCTTCATACAACGCACTGCGCCTTCACCAGATGGCGCTACCATGTCGTAGCCGTCCGATGTTGCACCGTAACCAACAACCTCACCGTAGATTTTCGCGCCACGTGCAAGAGCGTGCTCGAGTTCTTCAACAACAACCATGCCGCCGCCACCAGAGATAACAAAACCATCACGGTTCGCATCGTAAGTACGTGATGCTTTTTCTGGAGTTTCGTTGTACTTAGTAGACAGTGCGCCCATGGCATCAAACATCATAGTTTGTGACCAATCTAGCTCTTCACCACCACCAGCAAATACGATGTCTTGCTTACCAAGTTGGATAAGCTCCATCGCGTGACCGATACAGTGAGCAGACGTTGCACATGCAGAGCTCATTGTGTAGTTCACACCACGGATTTTAAATGGTGTTGCCAGACACGCTGACACAGTTGATGACATAGTACGAGGTACCATGTAAGGACCAACACGCTTCACGCCTTTTGCGCGTAGTGTATCTACTGCAAGTGTTTGGTTAAGTGCAGACGCACCACCAGAACCTGCAACGATACCTGTGCGGTCATTTGAAACTTGATCGTCTGTCAGACCTGCGTCTTCGATCGCTTGCTCCATTGAAAGATATGCGTACGCCGCAGCGTCGCCCATGAAGCGCATTTTTTTACGGTCGATATGCTCAGCTGGGTTAATTTTCAAATCACCCCAAACTTGAGAACGAAGGCCCATCTCTTTGAATTGCTCAGAGGCGTTAATACCAGAACGGCCTGCTTTAAGAGACGCTAAAACTTCTTCCACGTTGTTACCGATGCTCGAAACAATACCCATACCGGTAATTACGACTCGTTTCATGTGACATTCCTATAAATTCAAAAACGGCTAAATGATAACGAAGATACAGGATAAAAGTGGTCAGCTTTCCCATAAATTCGTACAATTCGCATCAATAAATGCTATCGATGCCCCACTAAATGTAGTTGTGATAACTTTCTACCTAGGGTATAACACGAGATAAGTGTCAAAATTATGACTTCCATCACTCATGCGCAACTCGACTGGAATGAGTCGGGCACCCCGGTATCCGATCAATTTGACGACGTTTACTTCTCCAATGTCAATGGTTTAGAAGAAACTCGTTACGTATTCTTGAAGCAAAACCGACTTCCAGAGCGTTGGCACGATTTCGAACAACCGCGTTTTGTCATTGCTGAAACCGGATTTGGCACAGGACTGAACTTCCTCGCAGTATGGCAGTGGTTCGAAGAGTTCAGACAACAAAACCCAAACGCAACGTTGCAAGAACTGCACTTTATCAGCTTTGAAAAATACCCATTATCTCAGCAAGATCTGATCAAGCTCATGAGTCTTGGCCGGAGTTGGCAGCCTATGCCAAACAGTTACAAGCACACTATCCTATCGCCGTGCCAGAATGTCACCGCATTGTGCTTGCTGATGGCGCCATCACCCTCGATCTCTGGTTTGGTGATATTAAAGACTGCCTGCCAAGTGTTCCTACGCCATCACAAGGCGTTGTCGATTGTTGGTTCCTAGATGGTTTTGCGCCTAGCAAAACCCAGAGATGTGGAATCAAGAACTCTTCAATGGCATGGTGAAACTTGCCAAACAAGATTGCACCTGCGCCACCTTCACCGCTGCCGGATTTGTCCGACGCGGTCTGATTGAAGCCGGCTTTGAAATGAAAAAAGCCAAAGGCTTTGGTACCAAACGTGACATGATTGTTGGCCATATCGCGCAAAAGCAGCCTCATAGCAACTTTGAGCCTCTTTACTATCGCAATGCGAAGCCACGCCCGCAACACGTCGCCATCATTGGTGGAGGTGTTGCCAGCGCAACCTTAATCGCTGCACTCGAGAAACGCGGCATTCAGACCACCCTCTTTTGCAAAGATTCTCAACCAGCAGAAGGTGCGTCTGGCAATCGACAGGGCGCAGTCTACCCGCTCCTCAATGGTGAACATCGTGGCGTATCACGAGTCTTTGCTCCTGCATTTTTATATGCGAGACAATTCGTCGAACAAGCGGCAAACCAGTTTGATTTTGACCATGATTGGTGCGGCGTTACGCAGCTCATATGGGATGAGAAGTCAGAGCAAAAGCTTAAACGTATGCTCGAAGGCCAGTTCCCGAACGAGCTCATTCATCAGCTCGATGCCGAGCAAACCAGCCAAGCGATTGGCGTAGCCTCGCCGCACGCTAGCGTTCATTACCCGCTGGGTGGATGGCTTTGCCCGGCAGAATTGACTCAAGGCCTTATCCGCTACTACGCAAACAGCGGTAAGCTTAGCGCGCATTTTAATGCTGAAATTGACTCGATTGGGCAAGTCGATAACGGTCAATGGCAACTCAATGGTTCTAACCTACCAGAGGGTTCAAATTTTGATGCCGTCATTGTTGCCAATGGTCACGAGTTTAGCCATCTTGCTCAAACCAAAGCGTTGCATCTGACCGCAGTAAAAGGGCAAGTTAGCCACATTCCAACCACGCAAACGCTCGAAGCGATTAAGTCGGTATTGTGTTATGACGGTTATATGACACCCCACAACCCCAACACCATGACGCACTGTATTGGCGCCAGTTACGATCGTAAGCACATCGATACCGACTTTGATTCAATTGCTCAGCAAGAAAATGGTGACAAACTAAAAGCGTGCATACCTAATGTAGACTGGGTGAATGAAGTCGACACCAGCGACAATCAATCTCGTCAAGGGATCCGTACTGTCAGCCGAGATCATTTACCGTTTGTCGGCCAAGTGGCCAATTTTGAAGCGCTCAGCAATGCTTACGATGAGCAAGGCAGTCAGCTCCATCAATTAGCACAGCACCCAGAACTTTACTGTATGCTAGGTCTTGGCTCACGTGGACTTAGCTCAGCGCCACTGTTGGCCGAGCTGCTAGCATCCGAGATTTGTGGCGACCCACTGCCACTACCAGTCGATGTGCTCAATGAGCTTCATCCTTCAAGAACCTGGATAAAACGCATAAATAAAGCTAAGCCACTAAGCTAAGTTCTAAAACAAATATAGAGGGTGCCCTGCGCCCTCTAATCACTCACCAATTGAGCACCAAACTGCATATCACCTATTCACTTTCCCCTGATATCCAACGTTTTAGAATTGAGACTCCTGCCTCATTCATGTGATTTCACTCACAACTATTCGACGTTTTAACAAATCACTTCCATAATTTTCTTTAACACAGGGAGTGTTGTTATGAGAGTGATTTGGGCACTTTGCGCCTACTGTTTATTATTAGACACAGCCATTGCAGCGAAAGGCGACAATACGCCACATCAAGCTGAAAGCCGAGTTCTGTTCGTAAATCCAGGATTTGCGCAGGAGAGCTTTTGGCATGATGTTGACCTCTACGCACAAGCGGCTGCAGATTCTCTGGCTTGCAACTCGAGATCATCCATGGTGAACGTGACCGACTTCTCACCCGCCAAAAGCTCGTCGAAAGAATGCAGCAAAACCCCACGCCAGATTTTGTCATTCTAGTGAACGAAAAAGGCGCGGGACTCGCCTTGCTAGAGTCAATTACATCGCCACAAATCAAAGTCACTTTTGCACTCAACGATTTATCATCCAATGACAAACGACGTGTGTCAGACAGACCCGATTGGTCTACGCGTTTACTACCTGGCGTATTTCCAGACAACTATCACATAGGGTTTGTCAGCGCTCAGGATCTGTTTATTAAAGGTAGAGGACAGCCTGGTGACTTTCTGCTCATCTCTGGCGACAAAGCTACTCCCGCATCCAACAACCGAGAAGCAGGTGCCAAATCATTTATCATGCAAAATGAGCTGACTTCTCTGGCGCAACGGGTGCATGGAGACTGGTCAGAGTCCATTGCCTATGAACAAACCAAAGTCTTATTAAAAAGACACGACAACGTACGCTACTTATGGACAGCAAATGATCACATGGCGTTTGGCGCCATTAAGGCCATCGAAGAAGCCAGTATCAAAGTCGGCAGCGACATCTTTGTTGGAACAATCAACACCTCCGAGCAAGTGTTAAATGCTTTGGCGCAGGGCGAAATCTCGTCCTTGGCGGGTGGCCATTTTACCGCAGTGGGTCTGTCGTTAGTTAAAATCCATCACTACTTACACAATGAACCTTGGCCGCAGCGCACTAAGTACAATTTGTTCCGCTCCGTTCTTTATCCCTCGGAGTTCTACAACATATTGAAAGACAAAGACTGGCAACGGATAGATTTCCGAAAAATCGACATTCAAGAGAACCCTATCGACCCATTTGTTCCCATGTCTGAGGGTCTCAAGTGACATCGCTCCCCATGAAAACGCTCAGGCACAAAATCATCGCCATTATGGTGGTGGCTACCGGCTTTTTGGCGCTATTAAACATATCGATCCAAGCCTATGTCGACTATCGACAAGAAATGAATCAGGCTGAAACGAACACCCTTAGCCACGTTCGATCCCTCTATTACCCAATCTCAGAGGCACTCTGGATCTAGATCTTCGCCAGTTAGAGCAGTTGCTAGTCAGCATCAGTAAAGACAGCAACATCCAAAATATTCAGCTCAAAAGCACAGATGGCACCATGCTCGATGCAAACGTATCAAAACCGTTGACTTCGCCGACTCACAGCTATGATCTGCGCCACAACGGCAGAATGCTAGGTACCTTGTCCTATCAAATAGACGACTCAAAGATTCAAGAAGAAGTATTATCTCGGTTGGCACTAGGATTTCTTTTAAACACCCTAGAAGCCTTGGTGATTATCGCCATTGTTGTTGTGGTGGTGTACTCGCTCGTAACTAAACCGCTTAACGAGCTTTATACGATATCGAAAACCATCAACCCTCAAACATCGAGTAAGCTAAAGTTGCCCAACAGTCTGACTCAGCGTCAAGATGAACTCTCCTACGTTGCGAAAGCACTGCAAAACCTCAACAACGCTTCAAGGCGAGCGATAGCGGCACAAAGACGTACAGAGCGACAACTACTTCATCATCAGAATCAACTCGAGCAGAGTATTGAGATTCAAACCAAAGCCTACAAAACCCAAAGTAAGCTGCATCGTATCCTCGCCGATATGTCACTCAATATTCTGACCTGCAGCGAAGACAACATGGCGACGGTTATGTACCGTGCCTTTGAACCCATAGGCCGGTTGCTCGACATCGACAGACTCAGCGTGCTCACCATTGACGAGAATATCGCGCACTATCGCTATTCATGGCGGGCAGATGGCAGTGAAAACCCCTACCACAAAGGATTCAATATTGGCTCGATGGCGCTGTTGCAACGTCGTCTGCTTTCTTTAGAGCCCATTGTGATTAATGACATTGAATTACTAAAGACCCAAGCGGATCCCGAGTACAACATGATGAAGAAGCTTGGTATCGACTCTGTGGCCATTTTCCCCTTGATCGACGGCAAAGCGATTTTTGGACTTCTCATTGCTTCCAACATCCACGGCGCCCATGCTTGGAGTGACACACAAAGAGCGATCTTAAGCCGCCTTTCAACCACGGTAAGTGAAATGCACCTAAGGCTACGCAGCCAAAAAGAAATGACCGCCCTGCAGGAGGAACTTATAGAGGCAAATCAACGTTTACACATTGCCGCAGAAACCGATGAGCTAACTGGGTTACCAAATCGTCGTCCATTCATGAGTGAGCTCGAGCACTATGCGCATAGCCTCTATGTCAGCAGCATTACCACCATGATGATTGATGTTGATCATTTCAAACAATACAACGACCTTTACGGTCACGTTCAAGGTGACTTCGCACTGCGTTATGTGGCCAATACTCTCAAACAAGTACTGGTACCTTGTGGCCATATGGTCGCGCGTATTGGCGGTGAGGAGTTTTGTGCTCTGCTAATCAACGTTTCCGCTCAAGAATCCATAACCTTAGCGGAAAAAATGCGCCAAGAAGTCCTCTCTCTCAATATTCCACATTCAGGAAACGGCCCTATTGGTGTGCTCTCAATTTCAATTGGCGTGGCTTATCAGGTCATCGAAGAGCAAGTAACAACACAACAGCTATTGGAAAACGCCGATGCGGCTTTGTATAGGGCAAAACAAAACGGCCGAAACCAAATCCAGTCAGAGCCGCCAAACCTTGATTAGCGAATTGGCAGAAAAAGGTAAATACTATTTATTCAAACGGTTATTATCCTCACGACAAATTATTGCATTTTTTTGACAAAGCACAGGTGCGTACACTGCACAATCTTGCGCTTTTTTGTTCCACTCACTGATTTGGTTCACATATGAAAAAACTACTATTGCTACTGAGTCTTACTCTCACCGTTGCAGCGCCAAGCTTCGCAGATTCAGAGACCGTACCAGTAGGGATCAGACCATGCTGCGCCTTTGGAACTGGCCTTAAAGCAGAGCTAGGAAGCGTCCCTGTTCCTTTCTACTCAATCAAGAACGTTCTTAATACTGAAGATGTCGACGCGCACGTATTCAATGATGGCTCAGCCAGTGTTGTCGGCAGCCTATTTGGCGCATCTGACGAAGTGAATGGACTCATTTTCACCAATAAAGGCGGCTTTATCGATACCGCGCACGTTCGAGATACTGCGGATTTTGCCTTCTATTTATATCGCTCTCTTAAGCAGCGCGACAGCGACAACTATCAAGTGAACCTTACGCCAGAGCTGCGTGACCGTCGCATCGTATTTAACAACCTAGACCAGCTAGACACAGAACAAGATGATGAAGCTAAGCTAGCCGCACTGCTCGCATTTCGTCTTGCTCAATGGCATGAAATTGCACAATGGTATGGCCTAGTTTCTGTTGGTGGTTTTAAAGAGTATCCATCGGCGTTTTCGCCAGAAGATCTCTACTCGAACATGCTCGGTGCACTCATCGCCTATGAGATTTTGCGAATTAATCCAGACATTACTCAAGATGCGTTCGTTGTTCTGATGCCAGAGTATTTCCGTAAGCACCTTAAGATGCTTGACGCTCAAGATGAAGACACCAGTATCGAAAAGCTGAAAGAGCTTGATGGCATCTGGTGGGACAGCAGCAAACGTCTACCAAACAAATGGGTAGTGAAAACGCGCGATTATCACTTTAGTTTGGATTTGATTCCGAATGTGGTTTCTAACGGCACACCGTTGAGCTTATCTGAGTTTGCTGAGCTTGAGCAATTCGGACAATTGCAATTGGTAAAAGCTGACAATATTCAATCGTTTGATATACTGCCGGCCTCATTAAAAGATAAAACCGTTTGGACTCACGAAGAGTTCCAAGCGATTGGCGACATTTCCAAGTCTGTTGATGATAAGCACGAAAACAATCGCAACGACGCACTTACTTTAAAGTTGAACTAAACCATGACTGAGATTCAAAAAAATACTGGCATAAAGCGTGTTATTTACGCCGCTCGCTACTCTTGGTACGGCCTCATTGCGGCTTGGAAAAACGAAGCGGCATTCCGTCAAGAGTGTGCAGCGCTGATTTTTGCAGTCATCATCGCAGCTATGCTGGATGTTTCTTTATTTGCTAAAGCCGCCCTCGTGGGTAGTGTTATCTTTGTCATGATTGTTGAACTGATGAACTCTGCCGTAGAAGCCGTGGTAGACCGCATCGGTCTTGAACGTCACGAGCTCTCGGGACGTGCAAAAGACCTCGGCTCAGCGGCAGTATTTCTGGCTATCGGTCTTGCTATGATGGTATGGGGCTCCATTCTTTGGGTTCATTTCAGTTAGCATCTACTTGCCAATAGAGAAAGTTATCGGATAGAAAAAGAAATAGGCTTGATCATGTTGCGATCAAGCCTTTTTTCGTTCTGTTGTTTGTTTTACAGTGACTGTTAATGAGTTAGCGCTATTGGAGTCACTGTGAATCTTCGACAATTGGAAGTCTTTTACGCCATCATGCAAGCTGGAACGGTATCAGGGGCAGCGAGAAATCTGCATGTTTCCCAGCCCAATGTGACGCGCGTATTGGCTCACACCGAGCAGCAACTTGGCTTCTCACTGTTTGAACGCATTAAAGGACGGCTAGTTCCAACACAAGAAGCGCAAACTCTGCTTCCTGAAGTGGAAAAAATCTATCGCCAGCTTGGTCACTTCCAAACCTTAACCAACAAAGTCAAAGCGGGGCATCAACATATCCGTATTGGTGCACCTCCCGTGCTAGCGACTAAGCTTCTCACCCCTTTAGTATCTGAGTTTGCCCAGAAAAACGCCTGCTCTATTGATCTTACTACCGGGAATCACGCCGAACTGTGTCAGGCGCTGCTAGATAATGAACTCGATCTTGCCATCACGTTTGGCCGCGAAACACCTGCAGGTATATCACATCTCCTTTTACTGCAGCAATCTATGACCGTACTCCTTAGCCATGAGCATCATAAGGCGCTGAGCCCCGCGCGCTCATCACTGTCACTTTCAACATTGCTGAACAGTGACATCGGCCTAATTGCACTCGATGAACGCGACCCACTGGGCATGCGCTTACATGATGCGATAACCGCTCAAAAGGAAGACTTCGCGCCGACCTTTCGCGTCAGAAGCTACAGTGCCGGCGCTGAGCTTGCCAAACTCGGCAGCGGCATTGCCATTGTCGATCCTTGGACAGCGCACCAATACGCGCTTGAACCCAATTTGGCTCGTGTTACTTTAACTGACAATATTGATTGTTCCGTATCGCTTCTCACCAGTGATGTTCACCCTATGTCTATTGCCAGCAGGCAGTTCCTAGAAACGCTTTCGGATCTCACCAGCCCATAACCTAATGTTATAGGGTGCACACATTAGAGTATTCGATTGTGCTCCTCGTCCTCGTTATCTTGATACCTAAGATTTACCCATCATTTAACAAGATTCATGAGGGACGATATGAACATTGCTCAGCCTTATCTACTTTTCCTTGGGGACGTGACCGACCCTCTAGCAGCAAAAACCGCACGCGGCATCGTCAAATGGCGACCAGACGCCTGTTTAGGTGAGTTGCGACTGACTGAGCAAACCGTATCGCTCGGACTCGAGCCGTTGTCATTAGCAGATGCCAAAGCGATGGGTGCTAAAACACTGGTTATTGGCACGGCGAATGCCGGTGGTGTTATCCCACCAAGTTGGGTCGAAACGCTTGTACAAGCGGCGCAGCTTGGGTTTGATATTGCCTCTGGCATGCATCAACGACTTGGTGATATTCCCGAGCTCGCTTCACTTGCTGCCCAAAACACCATACAACTGTTTGATGTTAGGCATTACGATGCTCAGCTCGATGTTGGCACTGGCAAAAAGCGCCAAGGAAAACGTCTCTTGACCGTTGGCACGGATTGTTCGGTTGGCAAAATGTTCTCCGCTCTCGCAATTGAAAAAGCCCTTGTCGATCAAGCTGCCAAGCTCGCTTTAAAGCCACAGGTCAAACCGGCATTCTGATTGAAGGTCACGGCATTTCGGTCGATGCTGTGGTCGCAGACTTTATTTCTGGCGCAGTTGAAATGCTTAGCCCAAGCTTTACTGAACACGAGTGGGACATTATTGAAGGCCAAGGTTCGCTGTTTAATCCTTCTTTCGCTGGCGTAAGCTTAGGTTTACTCCATGGTGCTCAACCTGATGCGCTGGTACTGTGCCATGAAGTCGGACGCGAGCACATTCGCCACTTACCTCACGCGGCACTGCCAAGCATTGAGCAAACCATCGAGGCCAACTTAATGGCAGCGCGAGTCACCAATCCATCGGTGCAGTTTGTTGGCATTTGTCTAAATACCTCAAACATTTCTGACAAAGAAGCGAAAGCGCTGTGTCTAAAATGGAGCGAAGAGTTCGGCATGCCCGTCACCGACCCTGTTCGATTCGGTGTCGATGCAATCGCAGATCGTGTTCGCTCACTTTAACCCTGACCACAGTAAGGAAGCTCATCACATGCTGTCTATTAGCGCTCATCATCACTCTATTAAACTGACAAAACCGTTTAGCATCTCTCGCGGTACGAGAACACATGCAGAGCTAGTTCGTGTCACCGTGCGCTATAAAGACTTTGAAGCAGAAGGGGAATGTACGCCTTATCCCAGGTATGGTGAGTCTGTTGATTCTGTCATCAGTCAAATAACGGAGTTTGCTAAAACGTTGACTTTAATGACGCCAAATGAAGCAAGACTTAGCCTGCAATCTTTTCCAGCCGGTGCTGCTCGTAATGCCGTGGATTGCGCATTGTGGGCTCTCGAGGCTCAACTTGCCGACAGTCACTTTCCTTCCCCACTATTTCGTATCGCTCCAAGCATAGAAACAGCAATGACGGTGTCGGTAGCAGAGCTGTCAGACATGGCTGAGCAGGCGAAGGACTATGTGAGCCAAGGGGCAACACTGCTTAAAGTAAAACTTGACGATCAAGCCGTTGTAGAGAAGATCGCTGCGATCCGTGCTGTAGCGCCAAACGCAAAGATCATCGTCGATGCAAATGAAGCTTGGGCTCAGCTTGACCTTAATACACTGTTTGCTTCACTTAAGCCGTTCAATATCACCATGATTGAACAACCAGTGCCAAGTGGCCAAGACCATCTACTCAAAGGGATTGATCACCCTATTCCTTTGTGTGCTGATGAAAGCTGTCATACCCGAGAGCAACTTTCCGACTTGGTTGATTGCTACGAGATGATCAATATTAAGCTCGATAAAACCGGCGGCCTTACCGAGGCTCTAGCACTCGAAAAAGATGCGCGTTTAGCGGGACTCAGTATTATGAGTGGCTGTATGCTTGGCTCGTCACTTGCCATGAAGGCCGCATTGCCCATTGCGACCAATGCTGAAGTTGTTGACCTAGACGGACCGGTACTACTCGGCAGTGATGTGGAAAATGGCTTGAGCTATCAACAGGGTCAGCTAATAGTGTAACCATTAAACAACAGCCACTCGCTGTTAACCGAGTGGCTGTTGGTATATCCCCTTACGTTAAAACATGTTATTGAGGCGGTTTGTACGCAAGATCGTTGGCCAGCTTCATCGCTTCAACCCCTTCTCAAATGACATCATTGGGTGATATTGAAATACCTTAATCCACCGCCAGCCATCGCCGCCATCGAAAACGCTTTAATATGAACATGATCCGGCATCTCGATCACCGCGATTGAGTCATGCTCACCAAATGAAATCCAACTGCCAATAAACCTGCCACCCATTTTCTCCACAATGGGAATCATGGTACTCAATCGGTTTTCTGGGTTGTTCACCAGTCCTGCAATGGCCTCAGCAGTGAAGGCGACCTGAACCAGGTAAGTTTCTAGAGCCATGGGTTACTGCTCCTCTTTTAGCGTTAGTTCAAACGAGCCCGATAGGCTATTACTGATCGTGCAAATTTTCTTTGCATCTCTCAGCAGCTTCAGCGCGATAGTTTCATCCGAATGGATCCCTTGACTCAATGCGATCTCATATCGAGCGAAGTGAGCGGGTAACTCTGTGCCTTTATGACCAATGACCTCAACATAAAATGGTTCGATATCAATCTTTTTGCGCTTTGCTACCATCTGAAGAGATAGAACCATGCATGAGCCAATTGAGTACAGTAATGTCTCTGCTGGGCTCTCTAACGATGGAGTGGGTGATAGTGTCTCTAGCTCAAAGCCATATACTAGCGCACCACTATCATTGGTGCTTACTAGCAGTGGACCATAGCTCGCGGGTTTTACTTTAATCGTCATTATAATTACCTTAAAAAATCGCGTTAGGCACGATGAGTACGACACTTGGAACCAAGGTTATAATTCCTATCGCTAAAATCAAAATAGCCCAATAAGGAATCGTCGCGATAGCCGTTCGACCGAGCTAATCTCGCCATTAGTAATCGCCGTCAAGACCGACAGATTCAGTCCGACCGGCGGGGTAACTTGACCGATTTCAATCAGAATAGTGATCATAACCCCCACCCAAATCGGGTCAAAGCCCAAGCCAGTAAGAAGCGGAAATACAATGGGCAACGTCATTATCATTAATGACAAACCATCGAATATACATCCAAAAATAATGTAGATAAGAACGATCAGCAGAAATACACCGTACTTCCCTAGCCCGCTATCAATCGCCGTTTCTAAAATGGCTTGTGGGACACCCAATATACTGACTGACTGGGAAAGAATGGCCGCTCCTAAAACAATGAAGCCGATTGACGCAAACATTAATGCGCTGCGATAAACCGATTCTAATAGCCCTTTGTAGGTCAAATCTCCCCAGATAAAGGAAATAACAATCGCTACAGCAACGCCAACTCCCGCGGCTTCTGTAGGTGTCGCGATACCAAACATAATGCTGCCCATAATCGCTAAGATGAGCATCATTATTGGCCAGATTCTCAGTAATCCCATGAGGACAAAACCCAGCGTGTAGGTGCCGTTGTCCTTTGGCGCAATGCTCGGATCTTTAACGCTGCGCAGAAAAATGTAGACCATGAACAGCAGACTAACCATCACCCCAGGAACAATGCCTGCTGCAAATAAACGCCCTATTGATGTTTCGGTCAACGCACCAAAAATCAATAGAGATAAACTCGGAGGAATGAGCAAGCCAAGAGTACCAGCACCCGCCAAACTGCCAACAACCGCTTCTTTGTTGTAGCCACGTTTACCCAGTTCAGGGTAAGCGACCGACCCAACCGCTGCCGCCGTGGACAAACTTGAGCCGCTCACTGCCCCAAAAAGCGTACAGACCGCAACATTGGAATGGAGCAAGCCTCCTGGGATCTTTGCGAAAATGGGTGTAAACGCCGCGTATGCTTTTTCACTTAAACCGCTTCTCAGTAAAATTTCACCGAGCAAAATGAACATAGGGACGGCGCTTAAAGTGAACGAGTTAAATATGTCCCAAACCGTATCTACTGCGAGGTAGGCTGAGCCATAGTTGAAAAAATGGAGAATAATCAGTCCAGTAAAGCCTAGAGCAGCACCGAGAGCAATGCCACTACTCGCTGTCGCTACTAGCACTGAGACGAGGGTCGTCCAAAACATCTAACGTTCCTCAGAGTGAATGAAACCAAAAACCTTTGCTGCATAGATCACCAGACAGAAGATCATTGATATAGGTACCACTGACATAAGTGGGTAAAGAAGAATACGAGCCGTTTCTGATTTTAACTCTCGCCTAATCGCAAATTCCATCCAAGGAAGAGATTCCAAAAATATCCAACCAGTGAACCCAATACCAACCAATAAACCCGCGGTAAAGAGAGCGTTTCTCAACACAGGAGAGCGAGATTTGAGAGTATCTAAAAGCAAAGAAACACGAATGTGCTGCCCTTTTAGGGTCGCCATTGGCAAAGCTAAGAATAAACTCGCACTCATCAACAGCCCGACCAGTTCCTCGGCAAAAAACAGTGGGGCATCAAAAAACTTACGAAGTACCACGCTAGTGACGATAACCAGCAAGATGGCAGCAAGAGATAATGCGGAGAGCACAGCAAGAAAAAGGGCTGAACCATGCAGCCCTTTTTGAATAGCATGTTTTATAGCGTTCATGTTCGAGTTATTTACGCCCTAGTGCGGCCAATACGCGCTCACGATATTCTGGCGCTTTACCACCAGCTTCTTCGGCAAGTTCACCCCAAACTTCTGTAATAGCAGCGGTGAACTCCTCTCGGTCTTTCTCAGAAAAATCATCAAGCCACTGTACGCCGCCTTCTTGAAGCTTCGCTCGAGCTGCTAGCTCTTTATTGTGGTCATCTTCATAAGAGTTCGTGCGCTCCCAAATAGCGTCACCCGCTTCTGACAAAGCCTGTTGATGTTTTTCAGGCAATGATTGCCATTTTCTTTGCGACATTCCTAGGATATAAGGACCAGACGCCATTGGGTAAAGGTACGCCGCGTACTCAGTGACCTCTTGCAATGAGACGGTATGAGCATATAGCGCAGGGTAAACAGCACAATCTACAACACCAGTTTTCATCGCCACATACATTTCTTCTTGCGGAATGATTTGTGCTGAGATCCCCAATCGTCTGAAGGTATCAACCTGATCTTTTGCCCAAACGCGAAGCTTCTTACCACGAAGGTCATCCAAAGAGTTAACCGGCTCTTCACGACAGAAAATCGATGCTTCAAGCATTGGCAGTGCCACATAGCCTATTGTTGCCACGTCCCAATCCGAAAATTCTTCTGCATAGATGTCTTTAACGACGGGCAAAGCTGCATCCAACTCATCAACCGAGCCAATGGTACCTTGCACCATTACCGTGCTAAGACTCTCTGCATCTCGGCCAAGGTAATTTGCCCAAGCAAGACTCATATCTACTGCGCCGCGAGGTAAAAATCTAAGAACATCCGTGTTTTTCAAGCCTAAAGAGCTACCACTAAACACCTTGATGTCGATTTCACCATCTGTTTTTGCTTTAACGTCAGCAGCAAATTGTTCCAACTGCTTAGTTTCAGGACGGGTTTCAGGAAGGAAGTTATTGAAGCGCCACTCTGCTGCTTGAGCCACTGAGACCGAAAGAAGACTCGCACTTAGGCCGCCGATCATCCATTTTGAGACTGTATTCACTGCGTATATATCCATATTATTATTTGTGTAGGCAGTTACTATAATTGAAATTGTCAATTATAAGTAAACCATGTAGTTATAGATTATAACTATTGCCCTTCTTTTTGTATGGATTTTAACTAATTGTAAACTCAAAGCATTCACTAATCGAAACGGTTCCCAAACAAAACGGGCGCGATAAATCACTTTATCGCGCCCGTTTTCAATCCAAAAATGGTCTAAGCACCGTTTGCCAACTGCGCATCACGACGTTTTATCACTGAACGCAAGCGCAGCAGCATTAATATGGCTGCAACCGTCAACCCGCTTAAAATGCCCACCCAAAAGCCTTTTTCGCCCATAGCAGGCACTATATGATCAGTAAGCCCGAGCACCACACCGAGCGGCAGAGCTAAACCCCAATAAGAGGCAATCGCCAAAATCATCGGAACCTTAGTATCTTTATAACCACGCAATGCACCATTTGCAGAGGTCTGCAGCGCATCACTAAATTGATACATAGCAGTGAATACTAGCAAGGTCGCCGCCGTCGCGCTCACTGCAGGGTCGGTGGTATAGAGACGAATAATCCAATCCGGGAACAGCAAGAACATCGCCACCGAGCACAGTGACAACATCGCCGCGACCACAATACCGATTTTGCTTCGCTCCACTGCGCCAACATCATCTTTTGCGCCTAAAGCGTGACCCACACGAATAGTAATACCAAAAGAGATACTCATTGGAATTACATAGGTCATACTCGAAATGTTGAGCGCAATTTGTGCTGCTGCAACGTTTTCGGCACCAATACGACCAATCAAAAGTGCAATCACGGCGAAGATGCTGCCGCACACCGCAATGTTCATTCCAATCGGCAAACCTAGCTTTAATAGGTTAAAGATTTCAGCAAGCCTAGGTTTCGCATCGCTAAAGCGAATGATGGTTTTGAAATGGTGATGACCGCGAATGTATGAGTACAGCAACGCTGACATCAACCAATACACCAGACTCGTCGCCCAGCCACAGCCCACGGCACCCATCTCCGGAAAGCCAAACTTACCGTAAATAAGCACATAGTTAACTGGGATGTTCACCAAAAGGCCAATCACCGAGATGATCATCGGAGCCTTGGTGTTGTTCATACCTTCACAAAAGCCGTTTAGGGTATAAAACAGAGCAATTCCCGGCACACCAAACGCTAATGCGTAAGCATAATCACTGGCAATAGGGATTATCTCAGACGCCACACCTATCCATTCAAGAATGGGTTTTGCACTGACCAAATAGGCAATCAACAGAGCGCTTGAAGTCAGCGCTAGCCATACCATTTGGAAGAACTCGATAGAGATGCTATCGAAATCACGGGCACCACGATGGAACGCCACCACTGGCGTTAAAGCCATTATAACGCCGCGTAGCAGAAGCAGTACCGGAATCCACAGGCTTGCTCCCAGCGCAATCGCGGCAAGATCTGCAGCACTGACTTGACCAGCCATAGTGGTATCAACAAAACCCATTGCCTGAGTGGCAAGCTGAGTAAGAATAATAGGAACCGACAGGTTCATAAGCGCACCCGATTCTCGGGTAAAGCGATTTAAAGGACGCATTGTCGTTTGCATGGGAAAGTTCTAACACCAATATAAATGCACCAATGGAGGCGGGATGGCGAGTGTGCATTTTAGGGTGTGCCTGTCTAAGGCGGCGACAATATAAACACCTTAGCAGGTAAATTCAATACTGCTTTAGGCCTAAATCGCTGAAATAATGCAACCAAAATTGTATTGAACTTCATCACAAAACCACGCAGAATAGCGCGCCTTGCCCTATCCTTGGGTTTACGGCACGTCACGGCATTCTGCCCCCTCTTTTCTTAAACTGAGTATCACTATGAGTTTTGATTCTTTAGGTCTTTCCCAACCTATTCTGCGCGCGATTAAAGAATTAGGTTACGAGAAAGCATCGCCCATTCAAGAGCAAGCTATTCCTGCCGTTATTGAAGGCAGAGATGTTATGGCAGCCGCTCAAACGGGCACAGGCAAAACCGCAGGCTTTGCTCTACCACTGATTCAAAACCTCGATAACGGTACTCGCGTCAAGAGCAACCACATTCGTGCCCTGATTTTAACGCCAACCCGCGAGCTAGCCGCCCAGGTTCACGAGAGCGTGTTCAAATACAGCGTTCATCTACCACTGACTTCTCAGTGTGTATACGGTGGCGTAAAAATTAACCCACAGATGATGAAGCTCCGCAAAGGTTGCGATGTCATGGTAGCGACACCAGGTCGCCTGTTGGATTTGTATCAGCAAAACGCCATCAAGTTTTCTCAACTGGAAGTACTGGTACTCGATGAAGCCGATAGAATGTTGGACATGGGCTTTTATCGTGACATCAAAAAGATTCTAGACCTACTACCTGAAAAGCGTCAGAACCTACTCTTTTCAGCCACTTTCTCAAATGAGATCCGTGACCTAGCCAAAGGCCTAGTCAACGATCCGGTAGAAGTATCAGTCACGCCACCAAACTCAACCACTGCCTTGGTGGAACAAAGTATTTACCTTGCGGATAAAAAGCAAAAGCCGGCGATGCTCGCCAAGCTTATCCATGATGGTAACTGGAAGCAGGTGCTGGTATTTAGCCGAACTAAGCATGGTGCTAACCGTCTTGCACGTTATTTAGAAGGCCAAAACATTACGGCGTTGGCGATACACGGTAACAAGAGCAAAGTGCTCGCACGACCGCGCTGGCTAACTTTAAAAGTGGTGAAGTTCGCGTATTGGTCGCCACCGATATCGCCGCCCGCGGTTTGGACATCCCTCAGTTGCCGCAGGTGGTCAACTTCGACTTGCCAAACGTATCTGAAGACTACGTGCACCGTATCGGCCGTACGGGTCGCGCGGGTGAAACAGGTAATGCTTACTCACTGGTTTGTGCTGACGAAGCAAAAGAGCTGTTTTCTATCGAGCGCTTGATTGGTAAGTTGCTGCCAAGACATGAGCTTGAGGCTTCAAACCCGTTCATGAACTGCCGGAATCAAAACTCGATACTCGCCCAATCAAAGCGAAAAAGCCTAAGAAGCCGAAAAAACCAAAGCCGCAGCAAGCACAGGGGCAGCAAAAACAGAGTCAGCAAAAGCAGAACAACGGTGCAGCTTCAAAGGAAAACAAAGGTTCAGACAAGCCGCGCAAGCCGAGAAAGTTCAATTTCAAGCGCAAACCAAATAGTGGTGGTGAACAAGCAGCGAATAAGTCTCGCAAACCAAGACCAAATCGCTCTCGCCCTAATAAAGCGAAACCAAGTTAATTCGCCAAATACAAAAAAGGCTCACAAAACATGTGAGCATTTTTGTTATTAATCAATAAATTAAGCCATTCAACCTAATCTATTTATCCTATTAAGCACTCGCGTAAATAACGCTTCCGCCTTTAATCGTGTCGATGATTTGTCGAGACAAATGCTCTGGTAATGCTGGGCATCCCCAACTGCGTCCTAGATAGCCGTTTTGTTTTAGAAACGACTCATTGGCGTAATCTGCACCATGGACAACGATGTAGCGCTCTCGAGCATTATCATTAACACCTTTGGTCAATCCATCCAAGCGTAAAGAGTAGCCGTTCGAGCCGTAGTAAGTCGAGTCGGTTAAAAAGGTGCCTAAGGATGTCTTGCGAGAATTAATAATATTAGAAAACTTAGTCGCTGTTTTCTCACCACTATTGACGCCATGAGAGACATAAGTGTTAAACACTAACGATTTCTTATCCATATCAATGACAAAAAAGCGTTTTTCCGTCGATGGTTTTGAATAATCGATGATGGTCAACAACGACTTACTGCGGTTGGTGGTTTTCTCATAAGCAAGGTACGCATCCTTAAATAATTGAAAATCAACCACTCCGTCGAGTTGTGCACTGCTATAAATACGTTTGATCGTACCTGATTCTAATTTTACTTCGCTACGTGCGCTGTGGGAAAACAGTACAACGGCCGTCAATGCCAACACCCACAACGGCGAAAAAATACTTTTTACCATTATTACAACAAGTTAAGCTAAGTTAAATTAATTTACTGGACGTCACTGTCCCGAACAAGTTGCCAATAATAGCCTAACTTTTGGGCGAATAGAATCGTATTTACCGATTTTTACATCATTATTTGAATACGATCGCGAAATAAATAAACTGTCTAAAATCAATGCTTTTAACATCAATAAGTTGCCTCGATCAAATAAACAACTTTACTTAGTGAAAACAGTTAAGTATTCACTAAGTTTCATTTTTTACTTACTATCGAATAAACGCAATAAAGCGATGCTACACGCTCAGTGCCGGGTCTCCAATAACTTCTTCAGTTCGCTCAATGGCATAGGTTTATAGTGTAGAAAGCCTTGCGACACATCACAGCTATTGTTCTTAAGCCATTCAAATTGTTCATTATTTTCAACCCCTTCAGCCACACAGCGACACCCTAATGAGTTTGAGAGCTGAATCAGAGCATGATAAATATCCTGCGACCTCTTGCTCTGCAGTAAATTATCAGCAAACGTTTTGTCTATTTTAATCTCATCTATTGGGAAATCAGTAAGATAGCTCATTGAAGAAAATCCCGTTCCAAAATCATCCAATGAAATACTGACACCGATATCTTTTAACTTCAGCAACTTATTTAATGTTTCTTCCCTATCCTCAACTAATAGTGTTTCCGTGATCTCCAATGTTATATATTGCGGGTAGCTATTTTTTATCAAATCAGTCAATAAGTTAAAAAAAGTTGCGCTGGAAAAATCGGCTGGCGAAATATTAATTGAGCATGGAATCACCTTTAGCCCACATTGTCGCAAGGTGTCTAAAGATTGGGTCACGTTTTCTATTACCCAACGGGTAAAATGGTGAATCATTCCGCTGCGCTCGGCGATAGGAATGAATCTGCAGGAGAAAGAGATCCAAACTCCTTGTTCGTCCAACGTATTAGCGCTTCAACACTCACCACTTCTCCAGTGCTCATGGAGACCTGAGGCATAAAGTGCAGTTGCAACTCCTGATTTTGGAGTGCCGTATAAAGCTGCTTCTTAATGCGAAACTCGCGGCTAAATTTATTCAACAGCTCAGTGTCACAATACTCAAATGTTCCTTTACCCACAGCTTTTGCTTTGTACATCGCGGCATCCGCGTGTTTGAGCAAACTATTCAGCTCTTGGCCGTCTTCTGGATAGTTAACAATGCCGATAGAAATTGAGGTTGCGATGGCATTTCGATCGAGCTGAAAAGGACGATTAATCACATCGATCACTTGCTGCGCTTTGCTTTGAGTCAGACTGGTTTCCGCATCAATGAGAAACAAGATAAACTCATCACCACCAATACGAAACAGGCGGTCGCTACGACGAGTAATCCCATTAATTCGCCGTGTGAGGTACTTGAGAATTTTGTCGCCCGCATCGTGGCCATAGGTATCATTGATAAGCTTAAAGCCATCAATATCAATAAACAGCAGTGCAAAACGACTTGGCGTACCTTTACTTTGACTGTTTTGGATCAACTGACTAGAAAATTTTCGCATCGCTAAGCGGTTGCCACACCCGGTTAGTGTGTCGTAATACGCGAGTTTCTCAATACGCTTTTCTCGACGTCGGGATTCTGTAATATCTTGAAAGACAACAATATAGTTACTCGGTTTGTCTGCGTGCTTTGGGTAAGCACTGATGTTTACCCACTGAAGATAGCGCACCCTTTCTTTTGACATCGAATGGATTTCACCTTCCCAGTAATGATCTCTGGCAAGGTGTTTGAGTTGCTGTCGACCAAAATAGCTTTTCTCGTCCGAATCAAAAAACACACTTACGTGCTGGCCAATCACTTCGGCGGATTGGTAACCAGAAATATCGCTAAACGCTCGGTTCACAAAGGTGATTACGTGTTGATTGTCAGTAATAATGATGGCTTGGTTACCCTCACTAAATACCTGCATCGCAAGTTCTATATCACGACGATTGGCAATAGTTTGTGTCTCATCGGAAACAATGAAGCCACTTCCGTACAACTCTCCTTCCACCGTTAATGGAAAACGGCACACCCGCACATTGCCCGAGCCACCAAGACCTTTTACTAAATTGTAGGCAGAACTTGGGGTTCGTAAATCAAAGTTCCGCACGCCTACGCCATCCGCCTGTCTCACTGAAACACTGTAGTCTCGAACAAACTTTTCTATTGGGGTAGGTAAAGAGGAGAGGATGTGTTCAAAGGTCACATCACTAGAAAGTGCGAACACGCTAGCAAGGTGAACCGAGTACCACACCAGTTCTCCGCTCTTATCCATCACGATTAGACCGTCACGACAGTGATTGAGCAAAGGTTGAACGATGTCATCGAGATATGCCGGACATCGTCGTTGAAACGCGCTATTCAAGTTCGCTTGTACTTTGCAACTCTCATCTTCGCTATCCAAGTGCTGCTCTAACTGCTGCTTTAGATGGAGCGCGTGCCCATGGTGACCGGCTTTCATCACTGACATCCCCTATCCGATGGTAAAACTCTTGTATCTATAGATAGTTAACAAAGACGGACTTAGTTATCTGTGGCACCTTGAGTAGACACTATTCGAGTTCACTTTCGAATCAGTATAGGAGTCTTGTTGTAAGAGCCCAGTCAAGACTAATACTCAAGGTTTAAAGTAGCAAAATTGAGACATACCCATAGGTATTAGCAAGGCTCATTCCCTCGATCATGAAAAGATCCGAAATTAGTCGCCACATAGTGAGAGATTTCCCTTATAATCAGCGGCCATCTTGACCATGACGCTCTAAACTTACTTTGTTGTGGTCAAGAGAACACGGTCATCTGCTTTTAGGAACATAGAATGTCATTTTCATCACAAGGTTTTTCACCAGAGATAGCACAAGCCCTCACTGAGTGCGGCTATGAAAAACTCACCCCTGTTCAGCAACAGGCGATCCCTCATGCACGTCGCGGACACGATATCCTGGCTCATGCACAAACGGGAACGGGTAAAACGGCTGCATTCTCATTGCCAATCATCCAACAATTGCTGGATACACCAAAGCAAGTTGGCCGTGCAACGACTCGAGCACTGATTCTGGCGCCGACGCGCGAGCTCGTCGATCAGATTGCTAACAACATTGCGGACTACACCAAGTATGTCGATCTCACGGTCACGGCTGTTTACGGCGGTGCTAAAATGTCCTCTCAAGAGCGTAAACTTGAGAATGGTACTGATGTATTGGTCGCAACACCTGGCCGTTTAATTGAGCACATTGAACTCGGTAATCTCAACCTAGCAAACCTTGAATTCCTGGTTTTCGATGAAGCTGACCGTATGTTAGACATGGGCTTTATTAGCGCTATTCGTACTATCATGAGCGGTGTGTCTGGTCACCCACAAACCATGCTGTTCTCTGCGACTTCTTCAGCGCAAATGAACGCGTTGGCACAAGATCTTCTTCGTAAGCCTAAGCGCGTTATTGTTAACGAAGAAAACTCAACGGCCGCGACGGTTTTTCATGTGGTTTACCCTGTTGATGAAGAGCGCAAACTAGAGCTACTTTCTGAACTTATTGGCCGTAAAAACTGGCAGCAAGTTTTGGTATTCGTAAACTACAAAGAAACCGCAAACGAAGTCGTTAAAGAGCTTAAGCTTGATGGCATCAAGGCAGTTCTTTGTCACGGTGATAAAGCACAAAGCTCACGCCGCCGCGCACTTGAAGAATTTAAGTCAGGTAAAGCACGTGTCATGGTCGCGACAGAAGTGGCAGCGCGCGGTCTTGATATCCAAGGTCTACCGCACGTTGTGAACTACGACATGCCATTCCTTGCAGAAGATTACGTCCACCGTATTGGTCGTACTGGTCGTGCGGGACAACAAGGTCATGCTGTTTCTTTTGTAAGTCGTGACGAAGAGCTAACGCTGGTCCAGGTTGAAAACCTCATTCAGCAGCGCATCAAGCGTATCCAACTTGCCGGCTACGAGCCAAAAAGTCGTGATGCCCTGCTGACTAAGATGCATAGCAAACCGGCTTATAAAGATCGCCAAGGTCGTAAGAACAACCCTCAGCAAGAGCAAAGCTCTGCCGAGCGCCGTTTGAAGATGATGCGTGCAATCCGCAATAAGTCGAAAGGCGGAAATTAATCCGTATCGATGAATGTAAAAAGACCGCCAGCATTGGCGGTCTTTTTCTTTACGCTTAATTAATCATCAAAGGCTTGAAGCCAATGGTGTTGATATTCACTCTGTCGACACAACCAGATGGTCTGCTCACAGCTGTAGGGACACCCGGTGATTGGGATGACCTGCAGACCATGTTCTTTCGCCACATAATCAGGCAAGTATGCGAGCAAAGATTGATGCTTTACTAAGGTGATAAGAGTCGAGATGGTATCAACCTCGCGGTAATTCGCCGACTAAACGCTTCGTCATGCCAACCATCTAAGCTACGATGGGTCGCCATTGCGCCATATATCGGTTTAGAAGGTACGACAAACGAATGATTAAGCAAGGTCTCTATAGGCGTTTCAACGCAGCCTTCTTCTCTAGGTTGGCACAGCGGATGCTTAGGACTTCCAACCGTAACAAAATTGGCTTGGCGTAATTCAGTGGCTATGATTTGGCGCTCACTTGGCGGGTAGCCTGTTAAACTAGACACAAGTGCCACATCGACCTCATGCTTTAGAAGCATTGATAAGTCCTGCGATGTCTTGGTCTCTAAAGTTACATCATGCTTTCGCTCCAATAGTTTACTCATAAGCTCCGGTGCAAAATAACCGAGCACCGCCTCGGAGCCACTGACACGCATGTGTGGCCGTCTCGGCTTGCCCAACTCTCGCTCGATTTTATCGTTGATAGCCAACATTTCGAGCGCACGCTGAAACAGCATCTCGCCTGCTTCAGTCAGGCTCCAATGTACGCCTTTTCGTGCGAACAATTGTTGTTGATAATACCCTTCGATACGTTTTATCTGTTTAGATACCGTGCCGGGTTGCAGCGCCAACTGTTTTGCCGCTTCTCTCAAGCTAGGCGCTCTTGCTACCTCAACAAAAATCGCTAGATCATTCAGTTTCAAACTGGCTTCTACCTTCTCCTTCTGTTTCCATAAAGGAAACAGATGATGACTTATTGTTTCTTAATTTTATCATAGCTTAAACGTAAAATGGACACGTACCATTTATCGAGAGAAATGACATGCTACGCTTTAACCCACTTCATTGGCATTCGCACACTTTAGAGAACCGGATCGTTGTACCACCAATGGCCTCACAAACCGCATCCACGGACGGCTTCGCCACTCAAGACACCATTGCGCATTATCGAAACTTGTCTCGCTCAGGGGCAAGTTTAATCATGGTTGAGTACAGTTTTGTGAGTGAATCGGGAAGAAGCGAGACCAACCAGTTAGGCGCACACAAAGACGGTTGCATTCAAGGCATGGCATCCATTGCCGAAGCGATTCACGAGTCTGGAGCAAAAGCGGGTTTCCAACTGACACATTGTGGTGGTAAAGCCCAACTTGATGTTTGCTCGGATCTAATGGGACCATCGGGTATTACAGTTCCCGCTTATGATAGAACCCTGCCAAAACCTCGAGATATGGCTTTAGAGGATATACATCAGTGGCAACGTGATTTTGTAGCCGCAGCAATCAGAGTGGAACAGGCAGGGTTTGATTTCGTAGAACTACACTGTGCACACGGGTATGGACTAAACCAGGTTCTATCACCGGTTACCAATCAACGTAGCGACCAATATGGCGGCTCTCTCGAAAATCGCGCTAGGCTGATTGTCGACATCATACAGTCTATTCGCCAACAAACCTCGCTAGGCGTTATGGTTCGTATCCCTGGGCAAGACCTATACCCAGAGGGGTTGTCGCAAGCTGACATGGCCACAATCTGTAAAATGTTTGTCGCTGCTGGGGTTTCTATTATCGATGTATCTTCTGGTATTGGTGGATGGAACAGACCTAAAGACCGTCGCGGTGAGGGCTACTTAGTCTCAGAATCAGAGTATCTCAAGAGCCAAAATCTAGGCGTACCAATTATAGGTGTAGGCGGTATTGAAAGTCGTGACTTTATAGAGCTCGCATTAGAACAGGAGCGCCTAGATCTCGTCGCGGTGGGTCGTGCAATCTTGCGTGGTCCCATTCAGTTTTCTGTAACGAACATGATAAACCCTGAAAACACAGGCATTGCTTAACACTTTGGCTTCTCACTTAGAAGCCTTTGTTATTCCTCCTTCACTACCCTACAAATTGAACACTGGATCTACCCGTTTTTGATATGTTATAACATTTCAATAGATTCAATTTTGGTAGATGTAGATATGGCGAACCACTCAATTAATCAGGTACTTCTCGTTGCTGGAACACATGGCAACGAACTTTCGGGTCTTTACTTACAAAAACTCATTCGAGATGGTGTGTACCATGCCGATCGCTCAACATTTCAAGTCAAGAACACCGTTGGTAATCCTTTAGCAGTGAAGAAGAATACGCGCTTTATCGATATAGACTTAAATCGCGCCTTCTCATCTGCAGATTTAGAATCAGATGCGAACGAAAAGCGATTGGCGGCTGAGTTTGTTAAGCAGCATGCAAGCAATGAAAATCAATTGATTATCGATCTGCACAACACCACCTGCAATATGGGTGCAACGCTGATTCTACTGTCAAACGACCCTTACTACACAAGGATGGGTGCCTACGTCAAACAGCGCATGCCAGAAGCGAATATCCTGTTTGAAGACCGTAAATCTTGGCAAGACCAACCGTATTTGTGTACTACTGGTGAGCATGGCTGATGCTAGAGGTCGGTGCGCAAGCCCATGGCTCACTCAAGTACGAGACGCTAGAGCTAATGAAGAACTTGCTCACCGCAGTACTCGACTATATTGAGAACACAAACTTAAACAATACAGTCCAGCTCAACGACTACGAGGCTTATGGCTATATCGAAGAGGTCATGTTTCCTCTCGATATCGATGGAATGCGCCTTGCGACCGTCCACCCAACCCTCTGTGGCAGAGACTTTGTCGCCGTTGAACCTGGCGAGCCTATTCTAGCCACCTTCCTTGGCTACGATGTGCACTGGCAAGGTAAAGACACTGTCTATCCACATTTCATCAATGAAAGTGCTTATTGTCAGAGTAATATTGCAATGGCGATGGCAGAGAAGCGCCTCGTTCGTATGAGCTAGAGATCAAAAAGGCGGGACTAGAATCCCGCCATTTTACTTAGTTAGTAAGTGATTGCGTTTAAACACTAGTGACACAAGCAGGAGTCGCTGTTCGATGGTCTCATCAAGCTTATGCGCAATGAACTCAATTCGGCTTTCGGCGCAATCATCCAGTTCAATTTCGGTTATCCCATCTGATGTCAGGTTATAACCAAAAATCCCCATATTGGTAATAAACACCGCCTTCATACGCTCAACGTCTAAGTCTAAAAGCAGCAGCGCCAATTTTTGGCGGTCGAACACTTTGTCTGGTGCAAATCGCCAGCCGATACTCTTAAACCCTTCCCCTTCATTTTCTGCCTTAATCATGCCGTTCTCCGGCATTGGCAACTCTGAGGCTAGCGGCTTTGAAGAATGATGATGGTGATGATGGTGGTGATGCGCCTCAGTTGCCAGCGTCGCCCCTTCAAAGGCAGTAAACGGAATATTGCCATACTCTGCAAATATCACTTGAGTCTCAGGGCGACCAACTTGCTCAACATATGCTTTCAGCCGTTGCTTTTCGTCAGCTTGATACAAGTCGATTTTGCTGCCAACGACAGTATCCGCGATCGCTATCTGTTGATTGAATGTCTCGTGGTTGGTATAGCGAGTGTCAGAGAGCTTTCTAGCATCAACCAATGTCAGTGTCTTCTGCAGCGACAACACTGTTCGATAATGTTCAGAGGAGAGCACTTCGAGTACTTCTTTTGGATGCCCAAGTCCTGTGGGCTCAATCAGTAATCGATCAGGCTTCGCCTCGTGCAATAGCTGGTTGAGCGCAATTTGCATTGGAAGTCCCGCAGCACAGCACATACAACCGCCAGGCACCTCGCGAATAAAGACCTGTTCAGCTTCACCAGATTGTCCTTCTACTAAGCTGCCATCAACTCCAATCTCTCCAAACTCATTAACAAGGACAGCCCAGCGCTCATCTGCAGGTTTATTCTTGAGTAGATGTAAGATTGCGGATGTTTTTCCGACACCAAGAAAGCCAGTAATAATGTTCGTTGGCACGCTTTCAATGACGGTGTTCTCAGAGCTCATTTGCGATTCTCCTATAACCTTGCACTAACGTGTGGTTCGCTGACACAACAGACTCTGAAAAAGCCGAGTACTTAGGTGGTACTTTTGAAATGCTGTTGAGATCAAAGTCAGCGCCGATGTTCGTCATTGGCGGAACATGGAAGTCATTAGGCAAGTCTAGTCCATCAATAACGCAGTATGGCGAATGACGCAGCTTTACCAATCACTGTATCAAATACAACGGAGTTAAAGCCGATAAACACATCATCTTGCACCTCACAAGGACCATGAATGATTGAGCGGTGAGCAATGGAAGAACGTTCACCAATTGTCACGGCCGCTCCTGCCTTAGAGTGGATCACCACACCATCTTGAATATTGGTATCGCGTTTGATGGTGATAGGCTCCATATCACCATCATCATTCACTTCATCCGCTCGAATCACTGCATAAGGACCGATAAACACATTATCCTCTATGACAACCTTCCCACAGATAATGGCGGTAGGATCAACAAACGCATTTTCAGATACAACAGGCATGTGACCTGTTGGGTTTTTTCTTAACATTTTGGTGCCTCTACAACTTCAGGATTAGCGGCTAAACGACAGCGGCATAGCATTGGAATCTACGAGCAGTGGCTGGGTGTCGTCAAATACTATTTGGCCATTTACCCAGGTGCGCTTAATGCGAGATGCGAAAGAGTGCCCAGCAAAAGGCGACCAGCCACAATGATAAAAACTGTTCTCGTGTGTCACTGGCGTTACTGAGTCGCAATCGATCAGAACAAAGTCAGCGTAGTAGCCTTCACGAATAAACCCTCGGCTCTCAACTCCGTAACGAATGGCAGGGTTGTGTGCTGTCTTTTCGACCACATCACTAACACTCAATCGCCCGTAATGGACATGGTCCATCAGTGTCAGCAGCGCGTGCTGCACCAATGGCAAACCCGCTGGTGCTTTGTCGTATTCAACTTGCTTCTCTTCAAACGTATGTGGGGCATGGTCGGTCGCGATGATATCGATCTGACCCGTTTTGATCGCTTCAATAATCGCATCACGATCGCTTTGATATTTTACCGCTGGATTGCATTTAATCAGGTTACCCTTCTCTGCATAGTCTTGATTCGTAAACCACAAGTGATGCACACAGGCTTCTGCAGTAATATTCTTTCCGGCCACAGGTCCGGCCTCGAACAAGCTCAGCTCTTTTTCTGTTGTGATGTGCAATACATGCAGCTGACTTTGATGCTTTTTAGCTAGATCGACCGCATAAGATGAAGAGGCATAACACGCTTTGTCGTCACGCAGTAAAGGATGATCGTCAATGGTGAACTTAGAGCGAGTCTCAAGCAAACGAGCTTTGTTCTCAGCAATCACTGCGCCGCTTTCGCAATGTGTCACAATCAATACTGGTGAATCCCGGAAAATCTTATCTAATGCTTCCGGGTGCTCTACTAATAGGTCTCCAGTTGATGCCCCCATAAACACTTTTACCCCGCAGTGTTTAGTCGGATCTACCTTTTTATTTGCTCTAAGTTGTCTTCTGTCGCACCAAGATAGAAGGCGTAGTTGGCTGCGGAGTGCTTTGCCGCAATGGCATACTTCTGCTCAAGCGCTTCAATAGTTGTTGTGGATGGACTCACATTTGGCATCTCCATATAACTCGTGATACCACCAGCGACAGCCGCTAGGGACTCAGTCGCAATCGAGCCTTGTGAGTGAGTCCTGGCTCTCTAAAATGTACCTGGTCATCAATCATGCCAGGCATCAAGTATGCCCCTTGTGCGTCAATCACTTGCTCGTTAGGCAGAACACTAAGGTTTGGCGCTATCTGCTCGATGCGTTGTCCTTTAATACGCACGTCCGTTTCTCGAACTTCGCCTTCGTTGACGACTTTTGCGTTGATAATTAGCGTTGATGACATGGGGTTACTTAATCTCCTTGGTCTGTTCTATTTGTCTGATTTTGCGAAGCATTCATCGCAAACACAGTTAATTTCTAACTGAGGACTCACGACGGTAAAGCCTCTTGCTCCGCATTGGATTCCAGATTAGTGATCGTCGAGGGGGGAATGGTTTGCTCAACAATTTTGTCGCATTTACAGCAAATCAAGAACTGTGGAACGCCATGTTCGCAGTCGCGATGAATATGGGCACAAGCGATAAACTTGTTTGAGGTGTTCAGTTTGTGAACTAAATGTTCACCCTCCAAAAACTCGAGAATACGATAGACAGACATAGCCTGAAGGGTTTCCCCTAGCTCGGTTTTGGCATAGTCGATGAGCTCATAAGCGGACAGCGCTCGTTTTGAATGAAGTAGAGTCAAAAGCACCTGTTTACGTTTTGTCGTCAGACGCTTACCTTGCTGCGAGCAATGCAGCTCTGCATGCTGAATCAAACTGTCGATGGTGTTCATAGCTCACTCTAGATAACACTGGAAAACGCATAAATGTTATAACATAACATTTATGCAGTACAACCCCTTACCAAATACGGATTCCATTAAGACCAAGTGGGACAGGTAAATTATTGAAATAGATGATCTATCTAAGATAGAGTCAATGATTCTAAAATCAATAAGGACTCGGTGATAATGAAAAGGGTATGTTTTGTAAGTGCATTACTTTTTATCGGAAGTGCGAATGCACAATGGGAAAACCCGGTGGATCGCTACGCCAATGAATACAAGAATCACGTTTCCGCTTCATGTCCTATACCAGACGACCATATCAAACACTTCGTTTACTTTGCTCGTGACAGAGAAGCCATTAAGCATCATCCGTTACTAACCCAGCCTAGCTTTCAAGGCGCACAAATCATGTACTCATGGGCGATGCTCGAGCCAGAAAAAGATCGCTACGATTTTTCCTTAGTTCAAGCCGACTATGAGTACTTAAAGAACCACGGTAAGAAGCTGTTCATTCAGCTTCAAGATGCGACCTTCAACCCAGCCTACAAAGGCGTTCCTAAGTACTTGCTAAGTGAAACTTACAGTGGTGGCGTCGCAAAACAGCTTACTGATGATGGCAAACATGAAGGTTGGGTTGCTAAGCGATGGGACAGCAACGTTCAAGAACGCTTTGCCAAACTCCTAAATGCGCTTGGTAAGGAGTTTGATGGAAAAATCGAGGGAATTAACCTTCAAGAAACCGCAGCAGGCGCTAGCCAAGCCGAAGATTTCACTGAAGCAGGCTACATTGGCGGCATTAAGGCTAACATGCTAGCCTCAAACACGCTTTTCCAAATTCAAGTACCATGCAATATGCGAACTTTATGATTGGTGAATGGCTGCCATGGGAAGATAAAGGCTATCTCAAAAGCATCTATGAATATGGACAGCAAATCGGGGTAGGACTTGGCGCCCTGATCTTATGATGCAACGACGCGGACAACTCAACCACGCATTGGCGATGATGCATGAAAACGAGTATACCGTTCCGCTGGGTATCGCCATTCAAGATGGCAATTATATCGGCCAAACCAACAACACCGAGGTCGTGGACAAAAGGCAAAACATAGTGCCTGCTCTGCACTCTTTCGCCGACTCTTTCTTGCACGTCGACTACATGTTTTGGGTCAATCAAGAGCCGTATTTTGAGCAAGATGTGTTGCCTTGTTTTCTAGATAAATGATAAAAAATGGCGCTCATTGAGCGCCATTTTTAGCAGTAATCTGTTTAGTATTTCACTTCATAGCCTAAGTAAATACGACGACCTGGCGCGAAGTAGTAACGAGAGTTGTTACGCTCTGCTTGTGCGTATGGCGTCATGTACTTCTCGTTAAGAAGGTTTTCTACTGCCACGTTGATTGTACCAACTGGAAGGTCATAGTAAGCGCCCATGTTCATTAGGAAGAAACTTTCTACCGCATAGCCTGCGCCACTGGTGATCTCATCAGATTTGTCACGAGCACCCGAATATAGAAGATTCAGGTTGTAGCGACCGTAATCTTGCGTGTCATACAGGAAACTGGACGTGATTTTGATTGGCGCTATACGTGTGCCGTCAAGCGGTTGCCACTCACTGTCACCATCTAATTTACGTTCACCTTCTTGCCAAGAAACCGTGTTGTCATTTCGTAGGTTCGGCATGATATCGAAGCCCAGTGTTGCTTCCACACCCCAAACGCGCTCTGGCGCTCGAGTGCTTTCCAAACGGTTGTTTGTTTCATCATAGTTCAGCGTTGAGCCAAGATCTGATGTGCTGTAGAAACCCGCTAGAGAGTAATCAGCAAGACCTACTACTCCACGGAAACCAACTTCGTAGTTATCTGTTTTAATCGGTTGAATTGCGCCTTCAACGTTGTCACTGTCGCCCGTACGGATAGCACGAAGTGCTTCATTGGTCGACATGCCCTGTGCAAAAGATGCAAACACTTGATGGTTGTCTGTTAGATAGTGAGTGGCACCCACGTTAAATAGGAACTCACTAATGTCAGGGTTGCCGCCTTTAACCGCTTTGCCAGCATTGTTATGCGTGTTACCTACGATAAAGTCATCGACACCAAGACGTACATACTCATAACGTACACCATAAGATAGCGTGGTGTTGTCAGTTACTTGGCTAGCAAATTGGCTAAATGGTGCAATGGCAAATTGGTCAACATCAGGTGTGTTATTTTGGAAACCGACACTGTTTGGCTGCTTGAAGCTCTGTTGCTCAACATCCATACCCCATGTAATATCTGCCCAACTCACCATGCTTGAGATGTTGAGTTTCATACCGTAACGGTCAAAGTCGGTGGAGTTGTGACCATACAAGGTCTCACCAAACGTCGGAGAGTCTGGGTTTTTGTCCTTCATTGCTAGAGTAAAAGTCTCGGTATCCTGTGTCATCAAGTAACCAGTGACATCTAACATACCCCACGCAAAACCAATGTCTTGGTAGCGAACCTGATAGTTGGCAAACGTACGTTTTACATTGTTTGGTGTGGCACCTGGCTTACCCGCTACGTTGTTATTGTAGCCAGCACCACAATGCACAGCCTCAGCAGGTTTACCTTCAGCACCGTTACCACCCGTAGCACACCAACCATCGTTATCTTCAATGCGACGAACACCAAAATTAAACGTCAGTGAACGTTCAGCATCAAAATCTCGGTTCCAAACACCATTAAGATTGATGTTGTCCATGTCATCTGCGTTATTAACCGATGGTAGACGATTGCCACTCGCGTCATAGCTACCGCCACGCTGGTCGTAACCCAAGCCAATACGCCACTGGTCAGTATCGTTACCACCTTGTGCTTCTTGGTATACATTCCAGCTTAGGGAATCACTACCGAACTCTTGGAAGTTAGTACCCACTTTTGTTCGGTACTGCGTTTCACCTGCTTCTGGGCGCTTAGTAATAACGTTAATGATACCGCCTTGAGCACCCAGGCCATATACAGCGCTACCACCACGAATCACTTCGATGCGCTCAACGTTTTGCGGGTCGATTGAAGAAAGCTCTTGTCCGAAGTCTAGGAAGCTGTTGTTTTGCGACACGCCGTCAATCATCAAAAGAACACGACGTCCACGAATTTGGTTTTGGCCTTTACTACTTAGGTTGCTTGAACTGATGTACCATCCCCGGTACTAGCATTGAAAGGGCTTCATTGATGTTACGGCTTTGATCCATAACACGGCTCAGCTGTTCTTTTTCAATCACAGTGACAGAACGAGGAACGTCACTCAGTTTCTGCTGAGAACGGCTTGCAGTAACGACCATGGTTTCATCTGTGTTTGCAGCTTCTGCAGCATAAAGAGAAGGTGCAGCCAGAACTAACACACTGCTAATAGCTAGACTTAGGTTGGAGATTTTCAAAATACTACCCGTAATGTTTATAAAAATGCACAACACATTCCCAGCGATTATTCACTCCAATTGAGTATCATTATTATTTGTCTGGGAATTGGAAGCGTGCTAGTCTAGCAGCTTCTCTATTAATGTAAATATCAATGATAACCATTCTTATTCTGAATGTTTTTTAACCACCACCCTCGAATCATTACTCTTCTTGTAGCGACGATTTCCGTTTCCTGTTTTGCCAATAGTGCACTCATCGATGATGGGGCAGGACTATTGATGTAAGCAAAGTCAGCGAGCCACGAGTTGCAAGCATCTCTACATTTGGCGCAGAGCTGTCCTTGGCACTAGGCATTCAGCCTGTCGCGGTTTCTAGCTACCCCAAGGGCTTTCCAAGTTACCTAAGTTCACTAAAGTCTGTGCAATCATTAGGCTCGCGCTCACGCACCAGTTTTGAAGCCCTATATCACGCAAATCCGACGATTGTGATTGGATTAGAGCGAATGATCGCACCCTATTACCAAAGATATGCCGAGATTACGCCTACCTATGGCTTCGATCTCATCACTCTTGAAGACAGTCTAAGAGCCGTAGAGGTCGGTGCTGCAGCGCTTGGAAAACCAGTACAAGGGAAGCAAATAAATCAGTGCTTCTTACAAACACTAGAGGATATGCACCACAAGGTGACAACGCATCAAAAAGGCAAACCGCTCACCGGAATGTTTCTGACCAGCGCAGGGGTAACGCCAAGAGCCTATTATTCTGATTTTATGGCTGTTTCCCTGATGGAAGCACTGGGTATCGAGGCGGCTAACGGCGCCTCCCCATATTCAGCAAAAACGCCTTTCTCAGGACAAGTTGGTTTGGAGTGGCTGATCAAACTCGACCCAGATGTCATCTTTATGTACAAAACCGCGAACCCACAATTTACCGATTCGAAAGTCTGGAAAAACCTACGAGCAGTAAAGAACCAACGCGTTTATAGCGTTGATATGACTTGGCGCGAAGCCGAAGGACCCTACTCACGTCTTTGGGTCGCGATGGACATCGCCAATAAAACCTATCCTGAACTGTTTCCAGAGCCAACTCTTGAGCGTGTTGAGGAGGCACTATGTCTCACACACTGAGTTCAACACACACCCAACAATCTTCACGACCTCACCGCTGGAAACTCCTTATCTTTGTTGTAGGATTTTTCTGCACAACACTTTGGTCACTGACCGATGGTATCTACCAGTTTCGGTCGCTGAAGTCTGGCGCTTTATTACCCACTCTAGCGAGTCAAACGAATACCTTGTTTTTTGGGAACTTAGGCTACCGCGTACTTTAGTCGCCATTATCGGTGGTGCATCGCTCGCTACGGCTGGTCATTTGATGCAGGACATCGTGAAAAACCCCCTCGCCTCCCCTAACCTAACGGGTGTCATGTCTGGAGCATCACTGGCTGTATTGTTTGCGATGATGTTTGAGCTACCATTGCCAATGATAGCGTGGGGTGTTATTGGTGGATTTACGGGTGGTATTACCACACTTTCCATCAGTTGGAAGCAGGGTGTTACCCCTGCTCGCCTAGCTCTTGCTGGCATATCTGTGAGTGCTTTCTGCCAAGCGGCAGTTACCTATATCCTGCTCTCTGACCGAGTAGACAGCGAGTCATTATTCTTCTGGCTTACTGGCAGCAATGCCGGTGCAAATTGGTCTGTATTGTGGCCGCTCATGATGGCCTTTGTCCCAATCTCTATTTTACTCGTTATTTGCCAACGTCAGCTTGGGTATTTACTACTTGACGATACTGTCGCGCGAAGCGTTGGCGTGGCGATTAATCGATATCGGCTTGCCTTTGGTCTGC
Organism: Vibrio maritimus; assembly: GCA_000755425.1. Taxonomy (GTDB): domain Bacteria; phylum Pseudomonadota; class Gammaproteobacteria; order Enterobacterales; family Vibrionaceae; genus Vibrio; species Vibrio maritimus_A. The sequence continues at coordinate 209,016 of BBMT01000005.1, read as the reverse complement.
TGGCTGTGATCCTCACGGCTGCAAGCGTAGGTGCTTTCGGCCCTGTCGGATTTGTCGGCTTAGTCGCGCCTCACATAGCACGCATGTTGAAAGGAAATATCGCCATTTCAGCACTGATTGGCGCCAGCTTACTGACCATTGCGGATTACCTGTCTCGCACTTTATTGTCCCCATTGGAAATCCCTATTGGTGTGCTCACTGCTGCGATGGGTGCGCCATGGTTTTTATACCTAATCATCAACCGAGCAAGGATGTAACCATGACTCACTTTATTAAAAAGTCTGGATTGATTGTCCTACTCCTGGTGAGCGTAGCCATGATCATCACTACCCCTGATTCATACTGGCAGGCAGGTCACGAATTTTGGCAACATGGTACTTATCACCCGTTTTGGTCTATCACGGTACCCCGTGTACTCCTTGCACTAATGGCTGGACTAATGCTGGCGCTGTCTGGTTATCTTTTGCAAACCACTCTGAAAAACCCACTTGCTGACAGCGGCATATTGGGTGTCAACGCTGGCGCTTCGCTCGGTGCCGTTTGTGCCTTGCTGCTACCTAGCTGGTTTGATTGGGGCATTGATACCGAAACCGCACTGAGTGCATTTGCCATGTTCGGAGGTCTAGTTGCAACACTTCCGATTCTATTGGTCAGTCAGATGGCAGGGACTTCACTAACCTTGCTTACCGGTGTAGCAATCACTGCCATCATTGGCGCGATAAGCTCAGCGCTAATCTTTACCATAGGGCAAGGTAAAACCGATCTGGCGTTGCAATGGATGGCGGGTGGACTTTATGGTCGCGGCTGGGAACAGATTAGTTACCTACTACCTTGGTTTATCACCACTCTCGTTTTTGTCGCGGTTATCTTCGTTCCGTTAAAATGGGTTCGCTACGACGACAGTGTTCTTCGTGGCGTTGGCATCAAAGGGCCATTGCTAAGAATGTTGATTCTAATCGGCACTGCACTGATTACTGCACCTGCTGTTTCTGCTGTCGGTCCCGTTGGTTTTGTTGGCCTTGTCATTCCTCACATGGCAAGAATGCTGAGTGGCCATGCCCCCTTGCCCACACTGCTCACTACAATGTTTCTAGGTAGCGCTTTTCTGGCTGGCTCCGATTGGCTCGCAAGAACGTTGCTGTATCCAACTGAGATCCCTGCAGGCGTGATTACCGCTTTATGCGGCGTGCCGTTCTTCCTGTTTCTGTTAAGGAGAAACTCATAATGTCAGAGTCCCTCGCATCTAGTTCTGCACAAGAGAACTCATTGAACCAGAGCACCGCAACACTTGCAGGTAAAGCATTAGTATCTGGCTATCAAAACACACTGATATTAAATGGTGTTAATATTGAGCTGAAGGAAGGCAAAGTCACCTCATTTATTGGCCCCAATGGCTGCGGAAAAAGTACGCTGATGAAAACGTTGACGGGCGCAATCAAAGCGCGCTCTGGTGACGTTTCTTTTTGGGTAAGCCGCTAAGTAACTGGAAGCTAAAACAGCTAGCCAAACATATCGCCATTTTGCCACAGCACCCCGTAGCACCAGAGGGTGTGTTGGTCGAACAGCTTGTCGCTCTTGGCCGTGTTGCACACAAAAAGTGGTATCAGGGTAGCAGCGAACGAGACAAGCAAGTTGTCTCTGAATCCCTTAACTCAGTTGGCCTTTCTGGTTATGAACAGCGTGTGGTCAGCACATTATCTGGGGGCGAGCGGCAGCGAGTATGGCTAGCGATGTGTCTCGCACAAGAAGCAAAGTGGCTCTTACTCGATGAGCCAACAAGTTATCTCGATCTTGGCCACCAATTAGAGCTTCTTGAGCTACTACAAAGGCTCAATAAAGAACGCGGCCTCACCATTGTGTATGTGCTCCATGAACTTAGCCAAGCAGCACAGTTCTGTGATGAGCTTGTGCTGATGCAAAAAGGTCAAATCCTAAAACAAGGTAAGCCTCTAGAGGTACTCACCGAAAAAACACTGAGATCGGTGTTTAAGGTTGACGGGTCGATGCAAGTTATCGACGGTAACGTTTTTTGTTTGCCAAAAGCATTTGTAAGAGAGGGCTAAATGAACTCAGACGTAAATATCAGCAGCATTGATCTGAATGAGGCTATGGCCAACTTTCAAAGTACTCTAGCGCAAACTTATCCAGCACTTGATGTTGAGGCACAAACACTTGAAGACATGCAGCTTGCCTTAAATCAACACGACGCATTTTTCCGCTTGGCTATAGAATCAGCACCGGCTAGCACACCTGCGCCTATTTGGTTTGAAGACCAATTTGCAACGGCCATCAACGGGTTTAGTGAGCTAATGCAAGCTAAAACAGCCTTTGCAGCACCGATTTGGCAAAAGACACTTAACGCATGTCTGTTTACCTCTTTAGTAGGTTTAAGGCTGAGATTTAACTGTGTACCAGACTTAAGTTTTGGTGATTTGCACATTGAAACAAACGATGATCATCGCGTGTCTAAAATATCCATAGCAGCTAATACTCCCATTTACACACTAACAGCACTACCTTCGGCGGCCAATGCAACGCAGTTATCCTGCCATCATGAACTCGATCGCAAACTCGCTCAGGTTATCAAACGATTAGGTGAAGCTATGCAGCCACACTTCAAAACTCAGAAAGTCGCTGCAAAGCTGTTTTGGGGCAACGCACTCTATTCATGTGGTTTGGCTTATTCAAAACTGTTCAATCAACCGATTAATACACTGTCAACCAAGGCTAACCTGATTGTTCAGAACCAATGGTTCAATCACTAAGCGAGCAAATTCATCCCGGTGGACACTCTCTCAACGAGATCAAAAAAAGTAGAGTTTAAAGGCTTCCAAAAATGGTTTGTTCGCCGTGAAACTTGCTGCTTAAAGTATAAAATTGACGGCAAAGCAAAATGCACAACATGCAATCTTATTGAGCCGCATACGCAAATCGGTTTAGTCGAGACCGCTCTTAAGCAGGCCATCTCACAAATTTAACCCACCACCAAACCTTACAACCGAGCATAGTCACTCAAGCGTAACATTTGTCGCGTACGCTTCTTTGATAATCAAGGAAGAACTATGCTCAAAAACGCCCGCATTCAAACCGTGCGATGGATGGTATTCATCGCACTGTTATCGACTTGCACTTTGCTATTCATGCCATTTTCACTCGTTCCGAGTTCGGCACTCAATCTCAGTCAGCTCAGTTGTCAGGTCTCAGACTCAAGCGGAGACAAAACGTTTCGCATTTATACCCCGTCTGACTGGCAAGCCAATGAGCTGATGAGTTACTTTTGTGGGTCAGTGCTTGCAGGCGATGAGTATGCACGTGTAGAGCTGTCATGGAAGCCGCGAGAGCACATCAACTCCGAGGATATTCTTTCCCAGCAATTTGATATGTTGTTTAGCCGCCCTAGAGTCCTTAACGGCTTGCTTCCAGATCATCAGGCATTCTATGAACAGGCATTGATTCTGCCCGCGTACACTGTCTACCTTTATGCTCATATTCCACTTCAGAACCTGTCGTCCGCGACTTTCTATAAACGAAGCATAGGGCTGCTGGACGATAAACGTAGCCAATCTGGATTCTTGATCCCTGAAATAGAGCTTAGAAAGAAAGGCATTTCGCTGGATAACAACAATACTCGTTGGTTTCATCACCGCAATGACCTAGTCAGTGCGTTCCTTTCTGGCCGGGTTGATTTTATTCCTGCCATCGGCATAGAACCGGAACTCTCAAAGTGGCCACGTGAGAAGCGGATCGAACTCAAAACTATTCCCTCAGCGGGCAGTTGGTACCTTTCAAACGCACTTCCCAAAGCTATTAAGTGCAAAACTAGCCAATCTTTACTTGCCAAAATGCAGCAATCCCCAGTCATGAGCCAATTACTAGATCATGGCAAGTTAAATAGTTACGCCTGTGATTAACCCTGAAAAACAATCATGATGACGATTCTCTCTTTATCTAAAAACGCCAAGCAATCTTGCTCTCTGCCGGCTTTGGTGTGATGACTCTATTTGGTCTCACTTATATCTATGATGTCGCACTAAATCTTGTTATTCGAACATTGCTCACCGAGCACCTTCCTAGTGCTCTCAATGATGCTCTAGTAAATAGCTATGATATCAATCAGCTGTTAGCGTATTCAGAGTCAACAATAAAAAGCTGGATTGAGTCAGCTCAGTTGTTTTCGCTCTTTAATCTCCCACTTATTAGCCACATTGAGGTTTTAGAGATATCTCTAACTTCAGCAAACTCGGCGGATTCAGCAGGGTTACTCTTCAAACTGGGCAATGAGCAGTACGCGATGGATTGGAAAGTCACCGCGCCAATCTCAGATCTCTCGTTAGTACTCATGATTGTTATAAGTATCGTGAGCGCCAATTTTATGTACTGCATAGTTCAGCGAACAGCATCCGAACGAAAACCTGCGCAACACCGCGCAACTAGCGATGTAGAATACCCGAATCAACCTAGTGTGATACCCGGAGAAAGCACCGCTACCGACAGTGAACTAAAGCCTTCTATCTCTTCATCAAAGGAGGCGTCATCGCTTACCATCAACTTAACTAAACGCACGATCACCATCGATGAACAAACCTTCGCAATGTCCAAAACACCATTCTTCTATTACTACTGGTATGTAAAGCGGAGCATCGACGATTTGCCGGCCTACATTAATCCTTCTAGTTCAAAACCTGATATTGAAAAAGGCCGAGAACTGGCGCAAATCATGCGCTGTTTTGGTGGCCATGCCAGAGCAATTAATGAACTTGAACAACACGGACTAAAAGCAAAAACGCTCGATCAAAACAGAAACAAAATTAAGGATGAAATGCTGGGGCATTTTGGGGATCTAGCAAAACCCTATCTGTTCCAAAAGAGCCGAGACCCAAAAACTGGTCGCTATCAACATCAACTCGATAAGAATATTTTCTCAATAGATACAACAGCTTAAATTTAGAGATATCTCTAATCACGAAGAAATCTCGTTTTAACATAACTGTCACCTATCCCTTCTAGCTTAACTATCAACTTTTCAAGCACACAAAGGGAAATACTATGAACACCAAGTTTGCTGCGTTGACATTGGCAATCGGTTTAGGGATCAGTGCTCAAGCAAACGCACTGAATATTGTTTTGACTAACGATGACAGCTGGTCAACGACCAATATTCAGACTCTTCACACAACGCTAAAAGCAGCAGGCCACGACGTCATCATGTCCGCACCATGCACTGGGCAAAGTGGTAAAGGTGGAGCTATCCACTTTATGAAAGAAGTATCGGTTGACCGAACTCAACTCGACAAAGACCAAGTTTGTGTTGGTGATACAGATACATCCGTCGCTTTTGAAGACTACACCGAAGGCACGCCAACAATGGCGGCTTTGTATGGCATTGATGTTTATGCGATGGAGCGTTGGGGCAAACAGCCTGATCTTGTTATCTCTGGCCCTAATGAAGGCAATAACGTGGGTTACTCAACCAACATGTCAGGTACGTTAGGTGCTACCAATGCCTCTATCGCACGTGGTATCCCAGCGATTGCCGTGAGCGCTTACGATGGCGAAGCGAGCAAAGCACAAGACGTGGCAAACATCGTTGTTGAGCTTCTCGATCAGCTCGTTGAAAAGACAGCGGACGGCGCTCCTTTGTTGCCTAAGTTCACCGGCCTCAACGTTAACATTCCTGAAGATCCAGCAAACCACCGCGGATTCAAACACACTCAAGTTGGTTGGAATGCAGGCCATGACAACATGATCGTCAAGTTTACCGACGATCTATCATCAAGCGACATGTTTATAGGCTACGTGGCTATCGAGTTAATGAAACATGACCCAAACATGTCGATGGACGACGCCATGGCGATGGCTAGAAGCATGTACAAAGATAAAGCGGGTATCAGCATGGACTCTGACGCGAACTACGCCGATCAATCCGAAAACAGTGAAGGCATTGCTGTTGGCCAAGGCTATGTCACCATCAGTGCGATTCAAGCTAACGTTCAGGGTTCGGTAGCCAAGTCAGAGTGGGTTCGCTACAAGCTAAACGAGCTGTTTTAAGGAGTTAGCATGAAAAAGCTATTAATACTGAGTACTGCGACCGCGGTGGTAGCAGGCTGTAATGACAGTTCAGATACGAGCTCTGCAATGAGCCAAAGTGACTTTATTTCTGCTTACCAAGGTCAATATGTTGGCAGCCAGTTGATTGATTCTGAACCATGCATTTGGGGCTAACAGTCAACGAAGGCGCATTTTACCTAACGGTCACTGATGCCAATGAGTCATCAACGGTTTACATCGGTGACTACAGTGAGCAGTCAGGAAAGCTAAGCTTCAATCAGGGTGAAATACAATGTCAGCTCAACGGTGTTTATCACTGTGAATCTGGACAGAACACTGTAGAACTACGAACTAGCACGCCTAGCGACTGGATCGCTATAGAGGATCTAAGCGGTACCTATCGTAACTCAGAAGATGCCACGTTCAAGATTGTTCAATCTGGCGAGCAGATCTATGTCGAGCTAGCAAACTGTATGCAAGCTGGGCAAAAAATGGGCGCTAACGAGGTCAAGTTTGAAGCAGGGTTCTGTTTTGACCAAGATGTAATGGCAATGGTTGAGCCACAAACGCTTGAGACAGAGGGCGATACACTAAAAGTGACGTCAACCAACCCACTTTTGGGCGGCTACTGGTTTAAAGGTTAATTTCGCCCCTAACGTATTGAGTACCATCGCAAACACCGCCTAATGCCAACGCTTAGGCGGTATTCTGATTGCTGATTTTTTAACCTTTCGACCAATCCCCACAATTCTTTTAATGACACCGTTCATAGAAACCACTACCATTCACTATCGCAAATCAATCTCATTATCACCGCTGCACGCTCTGTTTTCTACTATGACTATCTCTCACAAAGACTATTACAAGATTGCCCTGCCCTTCATTATCTCGACTGTCACCCAACCACTGCTTGGGGCAGTCGATACTGCTGTCATTGGCAAACTCGGCGTTGCAGAACTTATCGCTGGGGTCGCCGTCGGTACGGTGATTATGAACACCTTGTATTGGTTGTTTGGCTTCTTTCGTGTCAGCACGACGGGTCAAAGTGCGATGGCACTGGGTAAAGGTGATCAAAACCTACTGGCAAGCAGCCTGATGAGGCCATTTGTGCTCGCAGCGTCTGTTGGACTGATATTTATCCTGTTGCAATCTTTGCTCTGGCAAGGGGCACTGTGGATCATTGACCCCGAAGCAGGTGTAGCGCAACAAGCAGAAGTCTACTTCTCAATTCTTATATTTGGTGCTCCCTTTGTTTTGCTCAACTACACCGTTATCGGCTGGCTGATGGGGCAAGCGAAAGCGAAAGAGACGCTCTACACCCAAGTCTTTGGCAACGTTCTGAACATCGTACTAGATGCAGTTTTTGTGCTCTACTTTGACCTTGGTGTTGCAGGGGTTGCCTATGCAAGCTTGATCTCTCAAGTTGTGATGTTCGCCATTGGTATGAGCTTGGTTTTGAGAACGACTGGAATATCGTTGTCATCACTCATGACAGCTTCCAAGATGTCCAAAAGCGACCTTTCGACCATAATTTCATCAAACACTGACCTGCTGCTGCGCACGGTGTGTTTGCTGACATTCTTCAACATGATGGCACGAACCGGCGCTCAACTTGGTACGGATACACTCGCGACCAACGCTATCTTGATGCAGATTACATTCATCGTCAGCTATCTTTTTGACGGGGTTGCAAACGCATCGAGTGTCTTTGCAGGAAAAGCTGTCGGTGAGAAAAATCCATCAATGCTAGAGCGCGTTTTGACCCTCAACTTTCAATGGACTGCGGGTCTAATTGTTTTACTCACGCTCATCGTTGCTCTATTTCAGGCTCAATTAGTGTATCTGTTCACTAGCTAGATTCGATCGTCAACTTGTACCAACAAATGACACCGTGGCTATTGGTATTCCCCCTCGTGGCAGGCTTTGGGTTAACGGTTTACGGTATCTTTACTGGTACAGGAACAACAAGACCGGTGAGAGACTCGAGTATCGCAACACTGACTGTATTTATTGCTATTCAAGCATTTAGTGTCGATTTATGGGGTAATCACGGGCTGTGGCTCGCCTTTACGCTGTTCTACTGTGGCCGCATTGCCTTCTTGTATCCATTCATTGGCCACGTTAAAAAGAAGTGCATTGAGTTTAGGACTGCCTCCCTGTCATCCACAGAAGAAATGGCTAAAGTAAATTGATAAATGCGCTCATTAAGAGCGCTTTTTAATTAAACAGTTAGCTTATTTGATGCTGAGAAGAGACAAAATCAGCTTGGGATCCCACTTCTCATCGAACGGTGTCAATGGTACCATTGTTACGTTATAACATCAGTCATTAGAGCCGTTCCGTGAGCACCCCAATCCTTACCGTTAATCAGCTTTCCATCCAGTCGCAAGAACGAACCTTGTTCCAAGATATTCAGTTTGAAATCGCTGCCGGCGAAATACTGGCAGTTATGGGGCCTTCTGGTATTGGTAAATCTATGCTGTCCAAAGCGATTGCTGGGTTTACTCCGGAATCAATGTCGGTCTCTGGCGACATCTTGTTGGCGAATGTCAGCGTATGCAATGTGCCATTAATCGAACGTCCACCAGAGCAACGCGCTGCGTTTATTTTTCAAGATGCGCTCCAAGCGCTCAATCCACTTGTAACAGTTGAAGCTCAACTGACGCTAGCGCATACCCGTTGGCGAACCAAGCCTAAAGCAGGCGACCGAGACACCATCGTAGCCTTACTAACGCGACTAGGTTTTTCTGATCCTTCAGCAATCCTCAAGCTGTTGCCAAGCCAACTTTCTGGCGGTCAAAGGCAACGAGTCTGTATTGCGATTGGTTTGCTAAGCAAAGCGTCCCTGCTGATTGCTGATGAACCAACGAGTGCACTGGACCTGTGACTGAACAAGAAATCCTGACTTTGATTCGAGAAAGTGTGAGAGAGGCAAACATGGCTGGCATTCTCATTACACACGATCTCCATAGCGCACTTGCTTGCGACAAAATGGTGGTTATTGATGAAGGTCGCGTGATTGCTTACGGCGAGCCACGCCATGCCCTAGAATGCAGTACTCATGATTTCTGTAAATCTCTAAGAGGGCTTATGTAATGCAAGTCCATACTTTAGAGTCTACAAGCTCGTCTGAAAATACGATGACCTCAGGTATCGAGTTTGATAGCGTTAGCGTACACCACTACTCACTGCCCAAATGGCTGGGTGGCAAACCCTTTAAAGCATTAGAAAAGGTGTCACTCAAGGTTGCCGATCGCAGCGTCGCCATCGTTGGGCCTTCTGGCGCAGGTAAATCAACCATGATTGAGCTCTTGTTTGGACTGCGAGCGCCACAAGAGGGGAACATCAATGTATTGGGACACACTATGCCAATCACCTCGAATAAAGAGCGCCTTGAGCTATGTAAGCAGATCCAACTGATTCCACAAGAGCCGCATACCAGCCTGAACCCTTATTACACCGTCGCACAAATCTTAGTTGAGCCGCTGGAAAGTCTAGGAATTAAGGGCAACCATCAACAAAAAGCAAGAAGAGCACTGGAAGAAGTAGGTCTTCGACATGAACTTTTGACTCTGTCACCAAGCCAGCTTTCCACGGGTCAGGCACAGCGCGTCGCCATTGCACGAGCGCTTATTGTAGAGCCCGAACTACTGGTTGCCGATGAACCAACCAGCAGCCTTGATCCTGTAAACCGCCAGCGACTTATTGACCTGATCAACACGCTCAAGCAGCAAAGAAAATTGAAACTCATTTTAGTTACGCACGACCTTGGCGCAGCCAATGCGTTGTGTGATGACATTATGGTCTTAGACCGAGGTCAGGTAGTAGAGCATGATGACGCAAAGCGCATTATGAACACCCCTACTCATCCAACAACCAAGGCGTTAATCCACGCCCAGTCGCTGTCCTCAGCGATAAACAAACACAACACCAACTCACAATTACTATAGAGAACACTCACAATGCGTTTCCACTCCATTAAATTAGCCTGTGCGCTTGCTTTAGCTTTGCCATTGACAGGCTGTTTTGACTCTAAGCAAGAAGCTCAAAATACAGCAGTCGACACAGCGGTAAAATCTGAGATTCGTGTGGCTATGATGCAGCCACCACGCACTGGCTTATCGCCACTTTCGGACGATGCTTTCAAGCTCTCTCGTTGGAGCACAGCGGAAACGCTTATCAACCTAACACCAAAATCAGAAGCAGAGCCAATGCTTGCAACGTCTTGGGAACAGGTTGATCCTTTAACTTGGCACTTTACGATTCGTGAAGGCGTTAAATTCCACGACGGTTCAATGCTGGATGCCAATGCTGTCGTAAACTCACTTCAGAAAGCACTCGATGCTGCGCCAAAGCCGCGTATTCTAGATGGTATTGACCTTGAAGTTACTGCGTTAGATGCAAACCATGTTGAGATTAAAACAACCTTCAACGACCCATTGCTTCCAAGTCGTTTATCTAGCCCTCAGTTAGCTATCCTAGCAAGCAGTGCCTACCAAGATAATGGCCGTGTTATACCAACTGGAGCTGGTACAGGGCCGTTCGAGCTAGTAGAAATTAATGGTACCACCAGCGCAAAACTAGAGCGCTTCGATGGTTACTGGGGCGAGAAAGCCAAAATTGAAACGGTTATTGCGGAATACGTGCCAAACGGCTTCGCTCGCGCAGCCGCACTTCGCACTGGTACCGCAGACGTGGTGGAAGCTGTGCCCGTTTCTCAAATCGCGACACTGGATGAAAACCTGTTACACGAAGTAGCAATGCCTCGCACCAACACCCTTTACCTGAACAACAGGTCTGAAGTATTTAGTCAGCTTGAGCTTCGTAAAATGGCAGCTGCTGCCGTTGACCGTGAGCAAATCATTCGTACCGTTTATGAAAACCACGCTGATATCGCAGAAGGCCTACTAGGCCCTGCTCTCGCTTGGGCTTCACCAATCCGCCCAGAAGCAGCACCTCTAGAAAAGGGTAAAAAAGCCAACGGTGAGAAAATCGTTATCGGTACCTTTACCGACCGTGCAGAGCTGCCAGAAGTGGCGGCACTACTGAAGCAGCAACTAGAAGCCGCAGGTTTCCAAGTCGAGCTTGATATCCGTGAATATGCGCAGATCGAGAACGATGCACTTTCTGGCAAGTTTGATGCGTTCATCCTGTCGCGTGCAACTGTATTAGACTCGGGTGACCCGGTCGCATACATGCAAAGTGACTTTGGCTGTGAGGCTCATTTAACCTCGGTCAGTTCTGCTCTGAAACGGTAGACGAAGCACTGACTCACGCAGACTTACAGCCGCTTGGTGAGCAGCGTCAAAAGGCGATCATTGCTGCTGAGCAGAAGATCCTTGATGAGTTCGCTGCAATCCCGCTGCTACACGAGCGTGTCGTTCAAGGAGAAAGCACAAGAGTAACAGACGCGGTTCGTGACCCAAGCGAGCGCCGTCTAATCAACGCTCAAACCAAGGTAAACTAAACCCAATGATGTCTGTTGGTGCCCCTAGACTGTCGTTGAGCGCGATTGCCCCTTGGCTATCGCGCTTAGCTTCTCTTATTGTCGTTGTGATTCTCGTTGGATTGATGCCGGACATTGCCGGTATTGACCCAAGCCAATCCATTCTCCGAGCGCGAGCAGGTCAGCAACATATGTTGACGCCTGAAGCACTGGCGGCGGTGAGAGAGGATCTTCAACTCGACCGTTCTGCCACAGAAAGGCTACTCGATTGGCTGGGAGATGCTCTTCACGGCAACCTCGGTGTGTCTGGATAGATGGCACATCGGTCTCAGAGGGCATTCAGCAGACATTGTCCACCTCTCTTTTGTTAATGTCAGTCGCACTTGGGCTGACGTTTTTACTGTGCGGTCTTGGTTTACTGCACACGCTCTATCGATGGAAAGCCAATAAGCTCAATCAAACCCACAATAGCTTAAGCACGGTACTGATATCGCTGCCGGAGTATGTGGTAGCCTCAGTGCTGATCCTTATTTTTTCTATTTGGTTCGGTCTTTTCCCGCCTTATGGATGGCAAAGCTGGCAACACATTTGGCTACCGAGTTTCGCATTAGCACTGCCGGCAAGTGGATTGTTTAGTCGATTACTTAGAGACAGCTTACAAAGGGTACTGAATGAACCTTGGGTTATTACTTGGTTGAGCGCGAATGTAAGTCCTAACCAAATCTTACGGTTTGCGATCAAGCGAGCCATAAGCAGCCTGATTCCGCAGATTTCAATGATCATGATTGGTTTGACTGGCGGGGCGGTTGCGGTTGAACAGATTTTCTCAATTCCAGGCATTGGCCGGCTGATTCTTGGGGCGGCAAAAGCACAAGATTTACCGATGCTACAAGGTGGGCTTTTAGTTCTACTATTGATCTCGATATTTATTAGCAGTATCGGCCTGCTCATCCAGCAATGGCTTCTTGGGCACAGCTTAAAGAGCGGAAAATTAATCAGTAGCCACTCAACGTTCTCGTTTACTTCGAGTAAAGGAAAACGCCTTACTGCCTACTCAATTTTTACCGTGCTGATCCTTATCGTCTGCTGGTCACTGGTTGCTGACCCTTTTACCAGTCAATACGTCAGATTAGCCGCGCCGAGCTTTGAAGCGCCACTCGGTGCCGATGGTATCGGAAGAGATTTAATGGCGCGCATTGGCGCAGGCATGTTATCGACATTCAAAGAAGGCTTCATTGCCACTCTACTGAGCCTACTCGTTGGTATTCTATTGGGTTTCAACACCCGTATTAGCCAAGGCCTTATCGAAATTACCAAAGGTATACCGTACATCATTGCGGGTCTGCTGGTAGCGGGTTTGACCGGGATGCATCCGAGTAGTGCCATGATCGCCATCGTCTTTGTGTCTTGGGCACCACTAGCAGCACATTGTTCAAGCCTTATTAGTGAAGCCAAAGCACAGCCCTACACTCACTTAGCACCCATTTGGGGAACAGGGCGCGTAAAAGTGTTGAAACATTACATTTTACCTTACGTTCTACCACCACTACTCAGACACGCATTGCTAAGACTGCCAGTCATAACCTTGAGCCTGACGGCACTTAGCTTCATTGGTCTCGGCGCTAAGCCACCTTCACCAGAATGGGGGTTGATGATTGCGGAGAACTTGCCCTATATAGAACGAGCACCAATGGGTGTAATGGGACCGATAGCAGGTCTTGTTATGATGGGCGTTGCGATCAATTTGTTGTTTGATGATTAAGCTGTCCATGATCCTAATCAAGGTGTAAATATGCCGCCTTGATTACTATCTGGCAAAACAAAATTCTAAGAAGCAATGCAATGAACAACAATCACACACAGATTACCCTTGAGATGGTAGATTGCGCGATAGCAAAGGTAGAAACGGCCAATCACGTTTCCCTTGAAAGCCTAAAAGCTTTGCTAAGCACTCAACCAGAACAAACTCTTGAGATGTTTGGTGCAATGAACGCGCTAGAGTCGCTTGATGACAAGTACAAGCAACTTATGACCAAATATCCACAGATGCTTGAGAACGCTCAGCATGTGTTGGAGACATCGGTTTTGCTTAGCTAACTAGCAACCAATCGAGTTAAACAAAAGAGCGAGCACATCTTTATGTGCTCGCTCTTTTGTTTATATAGCCCTTATCGCAATGCTCAATCTGATAGTTTTAGATTAAGCTGATTGTCCCCCGAGTCTATCCTTTGGTAAGAACCAACAAATAGCAGCGACAATAACTAAGAGCGCCAAGAGTTTCTTGAGCAAGCTTTGCATACTCCAAATCGCACTTTTGAAGTCCATATCAGCATACTGAGCCGCTATGTTTTTGGCAACGACACTACGTACTCCGAGTATTCGTTCTCTACACCAATTCTCTGCAAATCGAGTTCATGCTGCAGCGCAGCTTGCTCGATGATTTCCACCGATACCTCCTTCTGTGGCGACTCAATCTCATAAGCCATTTTCGACATCGAGAAATACCAACCGCCGAACAAGAGCGCTCCTGTTAGGGCAACCGCGATGCCCTGCCCCATCAGCTCTTTCATGGTCTCGGAAAAGCCTGCGCCATCAGAATAGTGCGCCTCACTTAGCGTGCTCAACATGACGTTGGTGATTTGCGCCATGACGATACCCGTACCAACGCCTATCAGCGTCATTGAGACAATAAAGCTCATCCACGTAAACTCGGTGGCATCGAGTTCAAACAGCATTTTAGTAATACCCAAGAACATAATGCCTAGACCGCCAATAATGATGTAACGCGGCACAACTTTAACACCGAGAGAAGGCGTTGATAGTGCAAACAGCGCCGCTGCCACTGTATATGGCATGGATGTTAGTGCGGTTTCCAATGAACTCATACCAAGTGCTTGTTGGCATAATACGGCCGTGCCGTACACCACACCCGTGACCACAATAAAGAACAGGGATTGACCGACAAGACCAACAATAAACTTCTTATTTTTTAAGATCCCCGGTTGCATCAAGGGCATCAGGCCACGACGCTCTTCACGCGCACTGTACTTAACAAATAACGCGAAAAACAGCACCGATAACGCCAACACGATTGCACCAATGGACAGTGGCAATTCAACGCCCGCCAGCTCAAAAGGCTTACGAGGTAAAAGCCAGCCATATTGCGCCGCCAAAGATGAACCAAATAACAGAGCAATAAAAGTAACGCCTGACAAAACAACACCTAGGAGGCTAATGTTTGTCTCCGGCTCTTTCGGCGTTTCTTCAAACTTGAAGGTAAACAGCAGAGCCATCACACCCAGAACCACCGATGGGATAAAAGCAAATCGCCAGCTAATCATATCTGCAATCGCACCAACAATAAGCGGTGAAGCGGCTGACACAACAGCGGTTACAGCCCCGTATATGCCCAGCGCCTGAGCGCGCTGCACATCGCGATAAAAGTACAAAATGAGAGCAATAGTGGTCGGAATGATCATCACCATCCAATAGGCCAGATAATCGCCCAACCAACAAAGAATACCACCTGTGTTGGGCTAATCAGTGCAGTCACGAGGCCTGTTAGGTATATAACAATGCCGGTTGCTAAGATCTTTTTCTTACCAAACTTCTCTCCGAGTTTACTGGTCAACAGCATGAAACCACCACCGATGAGCGATGTCATCATAATGACCAGTTGTACAAAACCGATATCCGTATCGAACGTTTCAATCCATTTAGAAATCACTACGTTGGTGCCCAATGATGTAAAGTAGATCATCGACATAACGAGACAGATGCAAACTAGCGGCAGCCAGCTTGCCTGTTGACGTGCAGACATCGTCTTTCTCCAAATGTGTTTGGTTGAGGCTGGATGCCTCAACCTATTCTCAAGACGTTCTAGAACCAGAACTTAGGATTGTTTTTCGGCAAAGATGTTGCGACGAAGTTCAACATTAACTGGGCACAGGTATTGGCCGTCATGTTGTGCAGATCTCGATGTGGATTAAGTTCTACGATATCAAAGCCCACCACTTCGTTTTGTTTCGCGATTTGCTTGAGCATATCAATAGCGGCATTAAAGTCGAAACCGCCGGGCTCTGGCTTCGTCGTGCCCGGGACTTCTTTGCCGTCTAGACCATCAATATCAATGGTAACGTAGACCTTTCTTCCCGGACGCACGAGGCGTTTCACCACTTCTGCACCACCTTCACGCATTATTTCACGACTGGTTGCCCAGCCCATTCCGGCAGCTTTGATCGCCGCGACCTCCTCTTCGATGGTAACGCGAGCACCAAGATTGTAGATGTGACCAATATGATCCAACTGATTAGCGTGATAGCACCAAGTTCCATGGGCAATTTGCGAGCCATTGAGTCAGGGAAGAAATCAAAATGCGCATCGAGGTTAATGATGTCGATTTCGCCATCTTGATAATGGTCGAGTGCACGAATAAGTGGATAGGTGATCGAATGGTCGCCGCCGACACCCACCAGCATCGTCCCTTGATTAATGATCTCGCGAGCCGCCGCTTCGATACGTTGGAAGTTGATGCGTGAATCACCCGGGGCAAAATTCACATCGCCACAGTCCATCATTTTAAGCCCACGCAACAGTGTTCGGCCTTCATCGACATCATATAAGCCCACCGTGCTGATATCGTGAAACAGGGTAGGATTTACATCACGAATTGCATTCGGTGCCGCACTTTGTCCAGCCATTGTCCATGGCGCGGATGCTCCGGCATCAAAGGGCACACCAAGAAACGCCACATCGACTTGTTTCAGTTGCTCAAATGTTTCAAGTCTAGGGATGCTAAAGAAGGTTCTTGGGGGAGTAATCGCATTCGGGTAATCGGCCATATTCGGTCTCACTTAAATTTGCGTATTCGATGCCTAACAAACTATCACGATACCTTTGTGCCAAGTAGTAACCTACCTTCAGATTACCGTAACCCACCTCCATTGTTTTCCTTCAATCGCTACCCTGCTCTCAGTTTTTGATTCGTTTAAATTTCAAAGAGGTAGATCATGACTATCAATAAATTCGTTATGCCGGGCGTCAATTTTCAAGGTTTGGGCTGTTTAGAAGAAGCGATTGCTGAAGCAAAAGCACAGGGCGCGCAAAAGCTGCTTATCGTTACTGATAAAGGCATTGAAGCCGCTGGCGTTCTGGCTCAGGTCGAAGATGCCATCAATAAACTGGAGCTCGCGTACGTGGTACACACAGATGTTCAGCCTAACCCTACCAAAGCAAACGTCATGAATGGTCTCGCTGTGCTAAAAGACGCAAACTGCGACTTTGTTATGTCGCTTGGGGGCGGCTCTCCTCATGATTGTGCGAAAGCTATCGCTCTCCTTGCCACCAATGAAGGCGCTACAATTGATGACTTTGTTGGCTTCGACGTACCCGGAAAAAACGCCCTACCACTCATCGCAATTAACACCACCGCCGGTACAGCGGCGGAGATGACGCGTTTCGCGGTGATTACTTGCGAAGACCGTCATATCAAGATGCCAATTGTGAACCAGAAACTGACACCGGCTATCTCTGTCAATGACCCAGCACTCATGCTTGGTCTGCCAGCACATATCACCGCGGCAACAGGTATGGACGCGCTCACACATGCCATCGAAGCGTACATTTCTATTGCAGCATCACCACTTTCTGATGCGAATGCAGAAAAAGCCATTAGCTTAATCGGTGAATTTCTTCCACGCTGTGTGGAACACGGTAAAGATGCACAGGCTCGTGAAATGATGGCTTACGCTGAATTTATGGCGGGCATGGCATTCAATAACGCGAGTGTTGGCTACGTGCACGCTTTGGCTCACCAGCTCGGCGCGGTATACAACCTACCGCACGGTTTGTGTAATGCACTCCTGCTACCTCACGTACTTAAGTTCGTTCAGCCTTCATGTAAATCACGCATGGCAAAAGTCGCTGATTTACTGGGCGCTAATGATGCCGCCACGGCTACCGCAGAGCTTGCGAAGAGGATTGGTCTACCCGCAACGCTCACTGAGCTATATGTGAAAGAAGAAGACATCGAGAAGATGGCTAAGATGGCCGTAGAAGATGTCAGCGCGCTGACCAGTCCGCGCCAAGCAAGCGTTGAAGAAGTTATGGCTATCTACCGAGCTGCAATGTAAACACTGCAAACTCAGTAACCCATATTCCTATTTAGTTCGTATACCAAAGGAGTCTGTATACCAACTTGTGAATTTGCGATAGGTGACAAGGATGTCGCCACCTTCGGAGCAATCTATGAACTTTCCTATTGGCCTGATCAATGGCTCAATTCGCCCCCTACCCAACATTACCTTAAGCGTAACTGACCTCACTGTCACACGAGGCGTCGGTGTGTTTGAATCTATTGTAGTAGAAGACAAAACACCTCTGTTTTTGAGCAATTATCTTGACCGTTTTTATACATCAGCAGAGCATGGGGCTCAACGTACCAACGGATAGCTCAACTCTATCAATGTGGTTACAAGCGGTGATTGAGACTAATCAGGTACAAGATTGTGTGCTCAAACTTATGCTGACAGGTGGAGAAAGCGAAGATGGGATGACTCCTATTTCGTGCAATATCATCGTAATGGCTAGCGAGTTAAAACGCCCAAATCCAGCAGTGTATAAGCAAGGCGTGAAACTTGTGACTATGGAACATCTTCGAGAGAGTCCGACCGCAAAACACTTCAACTACAGCTCGGCGGCGAGTCAGATTCAACATATGACAGCGCAAGGAGGCTATGAGCTACTCTATCACCACCAAGGCCTTGTTTCTGAAGCATCACGTAGCAATATTTTTATCGTCAAAGATGGAGTACTGCGTACCCCTAGAACAGATATTCTGCTGGGCATCGCACGCCAAAACGTACTGCAACTCGCTAAAGAGCGCCAACTTCCAATGCAAGAAGCCCCTATCACTATGGGAATGTGTCTATCGGCTCAAGAAGTCTTTATCACAGGTTCGAGCAAGCGTATTGTACCGGTCGTGCAAATTGATAACACCCAAATAGGTCTTGGTCGCGTTGGTCAAATCACCCAATCATTGATGCAATACTACCAAGTGCTCATCGACGCTCAACTTAATAAAAGTTAATCGTATCAACCACATTTGTGTGTAATTCCACTACTATTCACCCTGTGATACAGTTTTGTTTCGATGCGATAATTGGAGCCAGCGATGATACCGACCGAAGTCCAAATAAGAAAAGAGCTGCAAAATATTATTGAGCACGATCTATTTAAGCACTCGCCTAAAATGATCGCCTTCATTCAGTACCTCGTTGACAAGGCGCTCGCTGGCGATGGTGAACGCCTAAAGCAGTATACGATTGCCATTGAGCTCCTCGAAAAGCCGAGTGATTTTGATCCGGCGATAGACCCTATCGTTCGTATCCAAGCATCCAAGTTACGACGCGCTTTAGAATCCTACTACCTGATCAAGCGCAAAGACCGACAGGTAAAGATTACGTTGCCAAAAGGCAGTTACAATCCCAGCTTCGAGTCAGTGCATCCAGAAGTGGCGCAAAGCGACAGTGTCACTCCACCCATTCCCGTCGTTGCCGTGCTGCCTTTTAGCTACGTTGGCAACGATGAAACCATCAAGAGCAGCTTTCTCGCTCAGAGTTTCCAAGAAGAGCTCAATCTCGCCCTTGCTCGCTTCGACACCTTATCTTTGGTTTCGCCGCTTCTAGTGAACAGCTTGCCTATGGATACTGTAAGTCTCCATGAGCCAACGAACTATTAGGGGCACGTTACATTATCTCTGGCTCGGTGAAAGCCTTCGCAGAACAAGTACGGCTGACGCTGACCTTAAGCGATACCCTTAACGGTAGACAGATCTGGACAGAGCGCTTTGACCGCGTGATCAGCGATGTGGCACTGTTTGAGTTGCAAGATGAATTGGTTGGTCTGGTCGCTAGTAAGATTGCGTCATCCTATGGCGCGCTATCGCTCAACGAATACCAAAACATCAAACATAAGGCACTGTCGTCGCTTAACAGCTACGAAGCCCGCTTGGTGTATCTTGATTACCTAGTGAAAATGTCACCCGCAAATTTGGAGCGTACCATTGGCATGTTTGAACACTTGAATCAAACATTGCCTGATGGAGAAGCTCGCGGTCTCGCCATCCTCGCCCAGCTCTATTGCGATCAGTATTTATTGGGACAAGCTGAGCTAGAAGGTGCACTTGAACGCTCGAAGCAATGCATCGCCAAAGCGATGGACATCGACCCGCAAAACGTAGAGGTGTTACTCGCACAGGCTTGGTGGGCACTGCTTTCAGGCGATGACAGACTGGTTAAAGTCTCGACCGAAGCGATCCTTGAACTCAATCCAAGTTCTAGTTACACCTTGTCAGCAGCGAGTTGGCTCTGTTATCTCAGCGGACATTTTGAGTTTAGCGTCTCGGTACTGCAGCAGTCACTTATCAAACTCCCGGTTTCTCCAAACTGGCTTAAACTCGTGTTTGCGATGGATACGGTTAGGCAAGGGAATATTGAGCCGCTCTCAGAGTTTCTGGTTGCTACACAGTTTGAGGATAACTTTGTACAACTTATCTTTGTTGCGCTCATTTATCAGTGGGCAGGAGAAGAGCGCTTGGCTAAAAAGCATTGGCACATGGCATCAAAACTTCATGTAGAAACCCGACAAACCGCCGAGCGGCTGATAAACCACGTCATAATTAGTGATGAACTGTCCCGCCACTTCAACGATGCATTGCAGGCCTTGCTTACTCAATAGTTCCAGTTTGATTTTTAGCTGTGCAGGAAAGGCATGAACCCTCAAGTTCATGCCTTTTTGTTAACTCATGAGTCCGCTACTAAGTCCTGTGTTTTCTTCTTTCGGTTAAGCACATAGAAAGTGCTGATAGCTGCACCCACCAGCGCAAATTTTAGTAGCCCGGATAATGGTTGCAGCAAACCTTCCTCTAGAGACACAGCAGATTGACTGGACACGAGCATCAATATCAATGAGCTCGATAGCCCAATCGCAACAGCAATAAACAGCGAGATCGCAGTGCCCACATACTGTTTGTCGACAATGCGACTCATGTACGAAATGATAAATGGAATACCAATGCCTACAGCTAAGAAGTGACCAACAATTGCCAGTGTCGCCGACACCTTGCCAAACATCCCTAGCAGTACGCCAACATAGAAAACGGCACCAAAAGCGACTAATAGAAACCCTTTTTTGCTACGTATTTTCTCAGACATCCCTGCGCCAATTACCTCTAGAAATGTGCATACCGCCAGCACGGCAATGCCTGTTAGCCATGCAACTTGAGGAGTGATCAGTTCATCAACATAGGCGACCAAATAGTTTTGTAGAATCACCACTGATGTTCCGACGGAGAAACAGGCTATGACCAAGGTCGTCAAATACTCTCGGTTCCCTACCACCGCCTTTGCGCCAGCAAAAACTCTGCAACAGGAACCTTTTGAATGTCCGCTAGTATAGCGTCATAGTCCTGCCAAGTGGCGACTAACACCAACAGGATTGCTGCCATCAACAATAGACTCATGACGTATTGCTCACCGACAACCATCAAAATAACCTGCGACGCCAAAATACCCACAGGATCAAAAATATAGATTTTGCCGTAGTCTCCCCCGCTCTTTAAACAAGATAAGTTGGAGTACTTGTCGGAAAGTCCCAAGCAGCCCGCGAAGGCAATGTACCCGATGACGATCACTGTGGTCACTAATCCGAAGTTTGCCGCTGGATCTATAACATGCAGCGCAGCGAACATGGCTGCAAGTAAGCTATAGCCCACCAAGGTAAAGATTTTAATTTTATTGGTCGCATCAGATATGACGGAGAATGTAGGGCAGGCCAAAGAGTACAAAGCCATGACAATCGCCATCATGGTAAATATGGCGTTGAGGTCGATACCAAAGCCAAGATAGTACGGCACAAATAAAGGCAGACACCCTTTGAAAAAGCCATTGAGGAAATACTGCAATCGAATGAGCATTATCAGTCCTTAGTTACTAAGTGTATTATCAACAATTTTCTTAGTAACTGTACCGACCGCCTTCGCCGTTGAGTGGTTACTTACCGCAAACTACCTCTAAGTAAGCCACAAGTCTTGATTTCCCAACTCGCATTACGGTGCCAAAAGACCGCGTAATCTACTCAAGTTCTTGTAAGCAAAGCCCGTTCCACTAACCTCCAGCGCAACAACGCAAAAACCGAGGCATCACTGCCTCGGTCAAACGTTTAGTAACTCGGTAACGTTTTGTTTTTGAGATTACTTACCTAACTTCGCAGGTAGCATCTCTATCACTTGCTTCACCCACTTAGGGGCATAGCCTGTACCTTGGCCGCCGGAGTATGCAAGCGAGCCTTCCGCTTGATCATTACCCGCTTTAATTTCTTCAACCACTTCTTTAAAGTCGCGGATCATCGCTTCTACTTGCTCATCGGTAATCGGGTCGATGGCGAGGTGAATCGACGCAGGCTCTGCGTTGCCGAGTAGACTCCAGCCGCGTTGTCCCATACCGCCAACCACTTTAGTGATATCCAGCGTTGGTGAGTCAATGATAAGCAGCGAAAGATCTGTCTTCCACGTGTTTAGGTCTTCGCATTCCGCCAAACCATCAATCAGCATCTGCTTGATAGTCATGATGCGTTTTGCGTTCTTCACGTAACCTTCTTCGCCGAGGAAGTTCATGACCGCCCATGCACCTGCCGTTGAAGCGAAGGTACGGCTACCGCCAAGAGACTGCGTGAAGTAAGGTCCACATGGCCAGTCATCAACAACTGTATAATGGTGGAACTGCTCATCGCCGCCACGGTACAGTACTGTAGACATTGGCTTCGGCGCATAACCGTATTTGTGCATGTCAGCAGAAATAGAACGTACGCCCGGTACCGTGAAGTCCCAGTATGGAAGGTCGTAGCCCGCTTTCTTAACGAAAGGCGCTAGATAACCACCCACACATGCGTCAACGTGCAGCCATAGACCTTTTTCAGTCGCGATGTCAGACAGCTCTTCAATACGGTCGTAAACACCGTAAGGCCAGCATGGTGCAGAGCCCACAAGACCAATCGTGTTCTCGTTGATTGCTGCTTTGGTCGCTTCGATATCAACTCGGTTATCTTCAGCAACCGGCGTACGAACGATCTTGATACCGAAGTATTTACCACCGCGTGAGAAAGCCGAGTGCGCCGAGTACGGCATGATGATCTCTGGCTCTTCGATGTGTGGCATCTCTTGACGAGCCCAGTCACGCATCGCTTTCATTGCACAATAGATTGACTCAGAGCCACCTGTTGTAAAGTTAGCGCGCATATCATCACTGCCGTGAAACACTTCACGAATCATCTCCACTAAGTCATCTTCAATTTGACCCGCTGGTTTGTTCATAAAGGTAAACAGTGCGTTGAACGAGAAGAACTTCAGCGCAGCTTGCTCGATGATGTTCTGGATCTCTTCATTACCCTTTAGCGAGTACATGCCAAAACGACCACCATCAACAGGTACCATCTCTGTCTTTAACTCATCAAGTTTGCCAAGTACTTCTTGCTGTGAATAGCCGGTTTTAGGGAAATAACGCTCAGGATTTTGCTCTAAAAAGCTCATCTTTGACCTCTTATTTTACGTTGTGGATGCGGTGTTTAAGCACGCATCGGAACTGGAAACTGAAGTCAGTATGGCTTTGGTGGAGAATTGAGATAAGTAGGCTACCGAAAGCTACAAAGTAGTCTGGTAACTTATTGAAAAAAAGAATGAAATACTAAGGTATAACTTGGTAATCCGTTAGTAAAATACGTATGTTCATCATAGGGACTACCAAGGTGTGATTTTCATTTAGCATAGTTAAAACTGATAACTAAACGAGCCACCAATCTTGTTATTATTCCCATAATCATCTTCAGATAAAAACGCAAACAGGTTAAATGAGGCGTTCTTATTGATTTTGTAGCTCATGCCTAAACCACCCCAATAGCTGGTGTAGTTTTCCGAGCCCATTGCACCACCAGCAACAGCAAGAACACTCCAATCAGTGTCTGCGATAGGCCTAACACCAAACATACCAAGGTATACGCCGTGAGCTTTACTGCGCATTAGAACATATTCATCTTCTAAGTCATCCGAAGGAACGGCCATCTCGCCGTCGTTATAGCTGTAACCCGCCATTGGGAAAAGCATCCAACCTGCAGGCGCGATATCGAATGAACTTAATGGAACGTAAGTGCCGATGCTGTAGTTGTTTCGATAACTGTCATTATCATAGTCGGTACGGCTGAAGTTAAAGTTTAGGATGCCGAGATCAAACAACCATGAGCCGCCTATGCGCCACTCTCCCGTATCGTTGACTCTACCATTAAGCATTCTGACTTCATCGAGGCCTATAGACCCAGACAATGAGGCGGTATCTGAATAGCCAACACCAATCTTAGTCACAATTTTGGTCGGATCTTCATGATGTTTTTCTTCCGCTGAAACACCGGTTGTGATGAGCAAACCGCAAACAACAGTGAACCCCACGACCTTAATTGCAGAATGTACTTTTTGAAAATGTTTCATGAAAATGCCTCATTGCTGGCTAAATTTGAGGCACAAATAGTAGCCAAGCTGGCGATTCGAAAATGCACTGGTAGTGCAAAAAAGCCAGAACGCATAGGTTCTGGCTTTTGATTACAAAACAACCTCCAAGAGGGATAACTATTCTAAGATCTCTACAGGCGCTTTGTTGGGTTTCAGCTTCTCTCTAAGTGTCTGGAATACTGCATAAAAGCCAGGTGTCAGAACCGCGCCCAAGGTCATAACACAAAGTATGCCGCCAATAAGTGCTACTCCCATGTTGTTTTGAGCAACTGAGCCCGCGCCATCGGCCAAAACCATAGGAACAATACCCAGCACAAACGACCACGACGTCATGTTCACCGCTCTAAAACGCATAGTGCCGCCTGCGATTGCAGCTTCCTCAATCGATAAGCCTTCGTCCTCACGTTTTATCTTAGCGAACTCCACGATAAGGATTGCGTTCTTAGCCGCGAGGGCTATCAGCAGAACAAGACCAATTTGTCCATAAAGCGTGAGCGCCATGCCGTTCGCAGCCAGTGCAATCATAGTACCGACCGCCGCTGTGGGTGCTGCAATAATGATGGCCGCAGGCAATGCCCAAGACTCATATTGCGCCGCCAAAAACAGATAGATGAAAATAAGCGCTAAACCAAACGCATAAGCAATAGCGTTACCCGCCATTTTTTCTTGCAGTGCCATTGAGGTCCATTCGTAGCTGTAGCCAACAGGCAGCACCTCTTCAGCAACTCTTTCCATAGCCGCTATGGTCTCACCAGACGAATACCCTGGCGCGGTACCTACAAAAATTTTGGTCGAGGCCAACATATTGTAGCGGTTGGTAATATCGGGAACTAAAGTAGGTTCAATACTTGCGACTTCAGATAGCGGCAACATTTCACCAGCAGCAGTTCGTACATGAATGCGGCCGATATCCTCTGGGTCAACGCGTTGCTCTGGCTTGGCTTGTAAATACACATAGTAGGTGCGTCCCCACAATGAAAAGTCATTCACACGTGCTGATGCAAGGTTCGTCATAATCGCTTCGTTGATCGTCGACACTGGAATGCCATATTGGCGCGCTTTTTCTCTGTCGATATCGATAGCGAAGTGCGGTACGTTCGCTCTAAACAATGAGAAAACGCCCTGCAGCTCAGGTTGCTGGTTCGCGGCAGCAATCAACTCTTGCATGGTTTGCGCGAGCTCTGCTTTTGGTCGCCCTTGAAGATCTTGCAGCATAAACTCGAGGTTAGCACCAGAACCAATACCCGGTATCGCCGGCGGTGTTATCGCCATCGCAACACCTTGAGGAAACTGACTCAGCGCTCGATTAAGCCTTGCTTGCACGCCTGGTGCGGTATTGTCACCTTCCAAAAGACGGCGTTCTTCCCATGGTTTCAGGTCAACGAAGAAGGTTGCTGAGTTTGCCTGACGTGAGAAGGTTAGAATACCAAAACCGACTGCGCCGCCAACGTTATCAACCGCAGGATCGTCAAGAATGATCTTTTCGACTTGTTCAGTAAACGCACTGGTTCGCGCCAGCGATGCCCCATCAGGCAGTTGAACGATAGCAAGCATGGTGCCTTTGTCTTCGTTCTGAATAAACGCCGTAGGGATCTGCTGATTCATCGCAACCATAACGCCAATCGTTCCACCAAAAAGTACCAACAGTACAATGGCTTTGCGAACTACAACCGTGACTGCTTTACCATAAACCGCAGTGACCTTTTCAAATCCACGGTTGAACGCAACAAACCATTTCGGCTGCTTCTCTACGCGCTTCATGATGAGCGAGCAAAGTGCTGGCGATAGCGTCAACGCATTAACGGCAGAGAGAATCAGCGCAATACAGATAGTCAATCCAAACTGCGAGAACATCTGCCTGTGATACCCGGCAAGAAGCTAACTGGAAGGAAAACGGCCAACATTACGAGTGTTGAAGCAATAATCGGTCCAGTCACCTCTTTCATCGCTTCGAACGTCGCCTTAGCTTGCGAATAATCTAAGTTTTCGTTCAGTAGGCGCTCGACGTTTTCAATAACCAAGATCGCGTTATCAACCACGATACCAATGGCGAGTATTAAGCCGAACAAGGTAATCGTATTGATGGTAAATCCAATCGCGTCCATGAAGAAGAAGGTACCGACGAGAGATACTGGTATTGCTACCAAAGGCACAATCGTCGCGCGAATGTTACCCAGAAACAGGTAGGTCACCACAACCACCAGCACTGCAGCGATTAAAAGTGTCTCGGTGATATCGCTGATTGAGTCTTCAATAAAGTTAGTGATATCGAACGGGTACGCATAGTCCATATCATGTGGCCAAGGCGTCGCCGCTAACATTTCTTTAATGGCGGCGCCGGTCTGTAATGCATTCGCCCCCGGGGCTAGTGAGATAGTCATCAGCGAGGCAGGCTTACCATTAAGTCTGGCGTACGATTCATAGCGATCGTTACCCATCTCAATGTCCGCAATATCACTGACATAGATATTGCTGCCGTCGGTATCGGTTTTCACCATAATTGACGCAAACTCGTCGACATCCGTGAGACGCTCTTCACCTAGCAAAGGAATTTGGAATGACACATCATCACTGACGACTGTCGCCCCCAACTGACCTGCTGGTGATTGTGCATTTTGGTCAATCAGTGCTTGCCTAACTTCACTGGTTGTCACGTTCAGCGCTTTCATTTTGTCGACATCAAGCCAGATACGCATTGCGTAACTGGTCCCAAGTACATTGGTGTCACCCACGCCCGGAATTCGAGCAAGGCGATCTTGAAGGTTGATTTCAACCCAAGTATTGAGGTGTGTTTCGCTGTAAGTATCATTCGGAGAGTGTACGGCTAGCGCAATCAAAGTATCCGACGATGCCTTAAATACCTGTACGCCCATGCTGTTAACAACCGCCGGTAGTAACGGCAGCGCCGCAGAAACGCGGTTTTGAACGTTAACCTGTGCCATGTCTGGATCAGTACCGATATTAAACGTGACCTGCAAACGATAAGAACCGTCATTTGCCGCTCGCGAATCCATGTAGAGCATGTCGTCTACGCCATTTACCTCCGCTTCAATGGCGGCACCGACAACGCTCTCAATCGTTTCAGCACTTGCGCCTGGATAAACCGCAACGACGTTAATCACTGGCGGGGTAATATCTGGATAGTCAGAGACTGGCATCAGTTTGATGGCAACAGCACCAATAAGCGCCAGTACAATCGAAATGACAAAAGCAAATTTGGGACGATAGATAAAAAACTTACTTAACATAGCTAGCCCTTATTATTGAACCACGACTGGAACGTTTGGTCGAACACGGACTAATCCATCAGTGATAACTTGCTCCCCCTCGCTGACTCCAGAGTAAATAAACACCTGATTACCATCACGAGACAACACCTCTACCTCACGGCGCTCCGCGAGTCCTTGATCGTTGATGACATAAATAAACTGCATCATCAGATCCTGCATGACCGCAGATTGAGGAAGCCAAAAGCCGGTTTGCTCACTTTGACTTGTGAGCAGCACTCTAACCACTTGGTTAGGTCTGAGCGCATTGTCTTGATTCGAAAATGCAGCAGAGGCTTGAAGTGTCCCCGTTGAAGCATTCACTTTATTATCAATAAAGCTGATGGTGCCGTTTTCTTCATGCTCTTCAAGGGAAACAACCACTTCCCCAGCCTGATCGATAGGGAAACGCGTGTAGTCATCTTCACCTAATGAAAATGAGGCATTAAGGGGGTCAAGCTGCGCAATATCGATAACTGGGCCAGCGATCGGTGACACCATATCTCCCAATGAGAAGTTACTTTTACCAAGCTGCCCATCATACGGAGCGCGAATTTTAGTATGCCAAAGATCATTTTGTGCGCTGGCTACCGACGCTTTGGCCTTAGCAAGGCCAGCCTCTGCAATTGATAGAGCGGCGTTTGCATCATCTAGATTCGCCTCAGTAGCGCTGCCCGACTGAACAAGCTCTTTGGTTCGGTCATAATTGAGCTGAGCTTGGCGCATGGTGGCCTCAACTTGCTGCTCATTAGCTACCGCAGACTGGAGGCTAACTTATAAGGCGTTTCATCAATCTGAAACAGCACATCGCCTTTTTTAACGTAGGCGCCATCCGAATAAAATTGCTGGTGGAGATACCCTGACACGCGCGCGACAAGGCGAGCATGTTCCTGCGCCTCCAGTTTTCCAGTGAGCACAACGCTTGGTTGGTATACCCCTTCTTCGACGGAAATGGCCGTAACAGGAACACCAGTCGCAAATGCAGACGAGATCGAAACACTCATTGCAATAGGCAGAAATAGTGGATGTATTTTCATAAAAACCTCTAGAGAATCACTCAGGTCAAAATCTGCGAGTTTCCGTAGAGTTAGAGGGTTCAATAAACCACTAGCATGCGAATATGGAGAGCATTTTTGCTCTCCTCTACGGAATGGTACAGAAAGGAATTTAGTAGGCGTAACTCACGCTTAGAACGTGGATACGATTGCTGTCGACACTGCCTTGGAAATAAGGTTTGCCGTCGGCATCTCGATAGTTAACATCTTGCGTGCCGAGATCTCGGTACTGATAAGCAACACCCAGTCGGTGTCCGTTGGATAGGGTCTTTTCTGCCCCCATCCCTAGAGACCAGTTAGCGCCAACCGCGAGCTCAGGTGACATTTTGTCCACATCGTACATAGCGGTATCGTGTTTGATGCCAGTTTGGTAAATCCAATCATTTTGGGCATAAGCTAATGCGGCGCCAAAGCTATAAACATTGTTTGCTTGATCATCAAACTGACTCCACAACTCAACACCAGTCATTGCTTTCAGTGTTAGCTGGTTTGACAATGCGTGATGAATACCTAGATCAAATCGCGAAGGCCAGGTCACATCTTGCTGGATGGTTCTTGTCGCTTGTTGACCACCCACAGTGAGTTCAACGTCGATATCGCTGCCACTGTGATCAACTTTATGTTTGTAGTTTGCAGACAAATACGTCGCATCAGAAAGGTCATACATCGCCGATACGATAAAACTTGCGGCAGTTGAACCTCCTTCACCAGCAATACGAACAAGGTCAACGCCTTGAACTGTGTACCCAGCATCAAACGAAGTCATCATATGTTGGATAACCAAAGCACCACCAATACTCAATGATTCATTGAACTGGTAACCCGCAGCAAAGTGGATATTGAGTGCTTCCTGCGCCATATCATCCACAAAGTGTGTCCCAGTTAAGCCTTTGTCGTAGTTCATACCCAAACCGCCATCACCATGCAACGATGCGCCCAGCACCCAGCTATCGTTAACGCGCTTAGCGTAGGCTAGACTCGGGACAAGTGAAGCATTCTTGCCATCACTCGAACGCCACTGTAGCTTCCGTGGCCGTTGTGATCTGAATAAGCATCCAAATACTGGCCCCCCAGAGAAAAGCTCGAATCTTCAATGCTGGTTAAACCTGCAGGGCTCGTCATCGTCGCACTCGCATCAATACGGTTGGAACTATTACCAACCCCGGCAGAAGAGACGCTGTCAAAGGTCGCAACCTCATGTAGTAAGATGCCTCCTGCATAGGAAAAACCAGAAATGGATGCCATTAGAGCAATGGCAAGAGTCGACTTTTTCATCATATGAAACTCATGTTTGTCAGAATGAGTCATGGTATCGGAAGGGAAAAAGTCAAATTGCACTGACAGTGCGGAAACATTGGGAAAGCAGAGATCAAACACTCAATTTTGACGGTCCTGTGCCGTGTGCAAACAGGTTAAAGCGAATAAAAAAACGCCCCTTTTTGAGGGGCGCTTGCTAACTTGAGACTAGATTAAAGCTGGTAATTAAACTCGATTCTATGTTCACCATCTTTAAAGTTTCCATGCTCCGTCCAGTTGGCAAAGTATCGAACATTAAAGCGCGGTGTGACTGATAGGACGCAGCGACTTCGTGAGCAAGCACGGAAGACTCACCTTGGAATCCATGCTCGGTGTAAGCTTTTGAGCCAGACAACGTCGTCATCCACATTGGGTTGTAGTTCAACCAAATCCTGTCAGTAATTTCGATTTTAGTATAGGAGCCAACCAAACCAAACGTCCCAGGTACAGAGTAACCACTGATCACCTCGCCGTTGTCACCGGCAACGTTATTACCGAAGGCCACACCAAGACCCGCCAGCGGATAAAACTGAACAGGACCAAGCTTTGGTAACGCTTGAATAAAACTGTACGAGAACGACCCCGCTTCGTTGTTAAAGTCGTAGTTGGCATCGAACTGAGAACCGCGACCGTTGGTCATATCGGCTTGAAGTCGACGAAAGCGAAGGCTGTCTACACTATCGTTAGCTTGATCGCGAAAACCTAAGGTTTCCCCCATAGCACCTTTAATCTCAAAGACATTCATACCCATCGTTGTATCGCTGCCGGTATCGAAAGTCTGACCCATTTTGAAGTTCAAGCCACGATCTGTGATGCCCGCTCCTAGCTGTGTATATACAGCCAATGGATCGGACATATCTTGTACCTCTTCGGATTCACTAGCCACTGACACAAAACTGGTTGCTGCCAAGATTGCAGCGATAGACACGGATGTTTTCATTAATTCGCTCTCTACGGAAACAGGTTTAGAGGCGCTATCTTAGTTTCCTCCCCAAAACCGCATCGCACAGAGAGTGCATTTTCGACACTAAATTGATAACCACAAGTTATCTAAACAATAACTCAACCGCCATATATAAACTTGTTAGGTATGTATAACCTATACGCGTGAAACACAAAACAGCTACGGAATGGCTCAAACGAAGCAAAAGGCCCGTTTATGAATATCCGAAATGTTTTGAAGAATACCTACCTAATTGATGACAAACTTACCGACGATCTGCTGTCCAGAGGACAAATTGCGTCTTTGCCAAAAGGTAAGTTCCTATTCTTTCAAGAGCAGTCTGCTGAACATATCGCAATCCCCATTACCGGTATACTTGGGTTCTACCCAGTTGTTGAGGATGGCGCTAATGTTAGCTACAACCTGATTACACCAGGCATCATCTTTAATGATGTTCCTTATATTCTGGGAGGGGGCAGCCAAGCCGATGTGCGTGCCATTTCTGACTGCAAAGTTTTACTTCTTTCCTATGCACACGTTAAAGAGTTAATGGATTCCTGTTGTGCTTTTTCTAAGATGCTTAATCTCTCGCTCGCTCGAAAACAGCGATTCTGCTTAACCTTGTTTAATCTCCGTGGTGAAAAAGACAAGCTGGTAAAAATCCAGAAAGCACTCGAAGCTATTTCAGAAGTCACGAACGATGGCGCCATTCCAGTCAACATTGGTGTCTTGGCATCACTTCTCAACATGTCACGGAATACTGTTGGTCAGTTTATTAGCCAAGCCATCGCAAATAATGAGCTAGCAAAGTCCAGCTTTGGATATCGTTTGGTTGCCAAAACCGCGCTTGCTGCATAATAATTTGTTTAACAACAATAGGATGAGGCTTGATTTTGGATCTAAATCTCGCAAGAACATTTGTGCTGGTTTTTCAGCACCAATCATTTACGAAAGCGGCTGAGATACTTGGCGTCAGTCAACCTGCCGTTAGCAAAGCCATTCGCAAGCTAGAATCAGATGTTGGTGATGCTCTATTCGTAAAATCGGGGCGAGGGATCTCTCCAACGAGCCGTGCGGTATCACTGGCGACGGATTTTCAAAGAGCAATAGATATTATTGATAATGCCGTGTTCTCTAAGAATCGGCTATCTGTGTATTGCGTGGAAGCACTCATGCACAGTCTTGGGGATATTGATGCCGCCACATTTAAAGTCCCTCCACTAGATCAAGAGCTACTGTTTGACCAACTAAGAGCGCAGCAAATCGACCTCGTTATAGATACCACGACGACGAAAGATACCGCTTTCGAAATAGAGTGCATTCACACTGAGCCTATCGCCGTTATTTGCCGAAAAGATCATCCTGAAATATGCGGAGATTCGCTCAATAAGGAGCAGTACTTCCAGCTTGACCATATTGAGTACAAAGCCACCCGAGATGGACGTTCTTTCTTAGAGATCTTCGCTGAGGAACCACTTGCGCACCGAAATATTGTACGACAAGCATCAAACCAAGCCACAATGGCGATGCTCGCCGCAAAGTCTGACTGTATCGGCTTGGTGTTTGAGTCTTTTGCTCGAGAGTGGGCGGGTATGCTCAACCTCAAAGTACTGCCGATGCCAGTAGAGTGTCGAGATGTCCCTATTCACATGATTTACCACAAGCGTCGTATTCAAGATCCTCAACATCAAATGATTCGTGAGCTCATTAAACAGCGAATTCATAACATTTGAGTTATGCAAGAAACTCTTTATGAGAAGATACATTCCAAATAGGAATGTATCGCATAACCCTCACACTATTTTTCCCACCTACAATTTCCTTTTTAATAGAACCATGTTGGGCAGCATGGACTCACAAACGCCCTTTCATCTTAAGCGAGTTGCTGTATGGGAACAGTCACCCGCCCAAAAGAAGATAGAACCTATGATCAATAGACTCCTTAACAAAACCTCTATTGCTACATTGCTCGCTTCAGTCAGTATGTTGGCAACAACCCCTGCGCTTGCCGCTGAAGAGCAAGCAACCGTGAACTACACAGGTCGTGACAAAGTGGAATACGATTATGCTTACGCACTGGGTGTACAAGCGACTGTGTATGGCTGGGCACCCGTCATGATGGATGTGGCACTAGAGCTACAAACTTCTGTTGATGCGCCAATGGATAACGGCCAAGCACCCGTCAACCAAATTGGACCAATCACGCGTCTATGGGATCACCGTGACCGTTCATACACAACACCAAACAATGACACACTGTATCTTCAAGCATGGGCTGACCTAGAAGAAGAGCCGCTCGTACTGTTTGTGCCTGAAATCAAAGATCGCTACTGGATCGAACAGATTGTCGATATGTATACAGAATCTGTTGTTGACCTAGGCAATGCAACGGTTGGCGATCAAGGCGGCTACTTTGTACTAGCGAAGCGAGGCTACGAGGGCGAACTTCCTGAGGGTGTTGAAGTTCATTACTCAAACACACGTTATATTTGGCTTGCTGGTCGTCTAGGTGTTGAGAACGCACAAGACGAAGAAAAAGCACGTGAGCTGCAGTCTCAGTTCCGCCTAATGTCACTGTCTGAATACCCAAACGGCGGTGTTCAACCAGAACCAAAACACGCAACTGGTGCACCAACGGTTCAGTTCCCACAAGGTATCGCCTGGTTTGAACGTTTAGACAAAGTGCTTAGCGAAAACCCACTTGCTGAAGATAAGCCAGTACTGGAGTCATTCGAATACATCGGTATTGGTAACGATGGTCTTGCAAACTTAAGTGACGTTCGCAAACACGCCCTTGAGAACGCTTTTAAAGACGGTTTTGCGATCATTTTGGATGCCGCCATGCACAGTGACACGCCAGTAAACGGCTGGAACTGGGAGTACAAGGCGGGTGCATATGGTGCAGACTACTTGCAACGTGCAGCGATCAACATGAACTCAATTGGTCTAAATTCGCCAGAGCGCGCTATGTATCCTAAACGCTACGTAGACAGCGAAGGTGAACTACTACACGGCGAGAACAGCTACACTGTGACCTTCCCTGCAGACATGCAAGTCAATGAAGAAATCGGTGGATTCTGGTCAGTCACTATGTACGATGCACAAGATCGCTTCATGGTTGAGAATGCGATTGACCGCTTCAAGATCGGCTCCATGACAGAAGATTTGGTGTACAACAAAGATGGCTCATTGACTATCACTATCTCTCACCAAGAGCCAACCGACGCAACAGAGCGCGCGAACTGGCTACCTGCTCCAAACGACAGCTTCATGCTTCAAGTTCGTTTGTACGAGCCAAAAGAGTCGGTTTACACAGGTCAGTTCTCTCTACCAGAAATGTACAAAAACAACTAATTCTCATAAACGCAAGAAAGCCGCTCTAGAGCGGCTTTTTTTGTCAAAGTTACCACTTTGCAACTTGAGTGCAATTCCTAGTAACCGCTATCGATATACTGTTCGCATAATAGTTAAGGGCTGTAGAGAAACTGCTCAAGTTTTTCTGAGCTATGCTCTCATACGCATCAGCTTTTTATGCATTACTATTACTCTCCATGTAAAACGCACTTTTGCCATTGTCGCCTAGCGGCAATGGCTTTTTTCGTTCGAAAGATCTGGGAAATGTCTCTACACGAAAATAAGGGTTTAATGAAAAGAACCTTTGAGGAGGGGAAACGCTAGTTGCTTGTATATCAGAAGATATCTAGCGTCTCCCCAAGTTAGAAATTGGTTGTGGAGGACAGCTATGATAACAGTGCCAACATAACAAAGCGCAACGACAGTGCAATCGTGAAGCAAATTTACGTCAAACTCTCTACTAGTTCAAAAAGACGAGAAAGTACTTTGATCAATTAAACTTTAGTTTACTTTACTACTATAGGGTTAGCTCCTAAATTTATAAAACTGTCAACAAGTGCTAGGAGATCGGTTTACCGCTCCGAGGTTCGGACGGTTTTTCAAATACTGCATCTGGTTAAAGATATGCGTTACGCACGGTTAGCTCATGAATATCAAAACTAAAATACTACTGATTTTGCTGACAATGGCTCTCTCTTCTCACTTAATCATTTCTACTATCTACTTCCTATACTCACAGAACAGCGTAACTAAGCAGGCTCTTAATCATTTAGAATCCGTTGCCAACATTCAGTACCAACGCCTAGGTGCGTTTATTGAGAGCAATAAAGAAAGTTTGAGTCTTATCCAAAGCCGAACTCAGTTACGCCGCTCTTTACTTGAATATCAAAACTCCGGAAGTAGTAAAGCCTTCGACATGATCGATAAAATTCTGTCCGATGCTTTGCTGCATGCTAAAACCGTCAGTGGAATTTTTATCATCGATATGTCTGGCCAGACTATGTACTCTACGTCGGCCCGCTACAATGGTAGGAATTTTTCAAGTCATCCTGTATTTCAAAAAGGTCAACGCGAAGCAACAAGCTCTCTTTTACTTAATCACAGCGATAAATTACAACCGGTGATCGTGTTTTCATGCCCTTTAACACTGAAAGGAAAAAAGATCGGTGTCGTCGCTATGGAAGTACATATGAACGATCTCAACAGTTATCTCACCGATTACACCGGGATGGGGCGCTCTGGAGAAGTATTGCTGGCAACTGACAACCATAGCTCCGAAATGTTACTTTTCTCACCACTCAGGTTCGCTAAATCTCCACTCTTAATTCCTCGGTTTTCTGAATCTGCAATCCCAATGAAGAATGCTCTAGATCGCGGGGAGAAAGTATTTAGCGATGCGCTAGATTATCGCAACGTGCCTGTTGTAGCAGTAAGCCGCTACTTTGAAGAACTCAACTTAGGCATGGTCGTTAAAATGGACAGAGAAGAAGTACTGTCCACCAACTCCGATCTAAAAAGTCTCTTTTGGGGACTAATGCTGGTCGTTATCGTGGTTGCGGTAACCTTATCAATTTGGCTCGCCAATCGGATTACACGCCCAGTACTCAAGCTAACTATGGCGGCCCAAAGAATGTCTTCAGGAAGGGAGCGGCACACCGTCTGTGTAAACTCAAATGATGAGCTCGACAACCTAGCGCGTGCTCTGAACGATATGGCAGAAAAGCTCGTTGGCTCCAAATTACGGCTACAACAAAAAGTGAAAGCCAAAACTCGTGAGCTGCAACTCGCAAACAAGATGCTGGAGAGAATGTCAAAAACCGACGCCCTGACAGACTTGAGCAATCGAAGATACTTTGAAGAACGGATGACGCTTGAGTGGTCCCGCTGCTCGCGATCACAGTCAAGCATCTCGCTGATTATGATCGATGTTGATCATTTTAAATGGGTAAACGACAACAAAGGGCACCTGTTTGGTGATGAGTGCCTAAAATCCATTGCGAAAGTTTTGAAACGTACATTCCAACGTAGTGAAGATATTGTCTCTCGTTACGGTGGTGAAGAGTTTGCTGTCATCCTTCCTCATTCAACCCATGAACAAGCACTCAGGCTTGGAGAAATCGTTAGAAAGCAAGTTGAAGAACTCGCTATCGACAACGGTTCAGCTCCTCCGCTTTCTCGCGTAACAGCGAGCGTGGGTGTCGCCACCTGTGTGCCCTGCTTCCAACAGAAACCTTCACAGCTCGTTTTTGAAGCCGATAAAGCTTTATACCAAGCGAAAGCGTCTGGGCGAAATAGTGTAAACGGCAAGAACCAAGACAGTGAAGGGCTTGACACCACAAACGATTTACGTGAAGCAGTGAGGAAGTATTGTGGATTAAGTTTGCCTTTGAACAACGAGACAGAATAGCCAGCATCACAATACTATCGAAAGATTAACGTTCCGCCGTTTCAACACCCAACAGCAACATATCACCTGCCATTACGCCTGTACTGGCTGCGATGCTTGCAATCATAACCACAAGCGCATATTTGCCAAATAGAATCCCATAACCAAGAGCATTTACGATTCGGTTCATTTGTGTCTCCTCAAAGTTTTATTTCACTTTTGTACAAACTACCGCACTCTCAAAACTTTAGTTGCAACCTAGGTGCATGTATGGTGAATCTTTCCTCGATATCCAAACCGAGCCAAATAGTGCCACACTTTTTTCACTGCTTGCTCGTCATAACCTTGCTCGGTGACTGCGCTACCCAGTGCTCGGGCATCAATGATACCGCCCACCGCCAGACGCTTGCCAAGCTCAACAAATTCCTGACCTCGATAATTTGGAAATTGACTCATTTTTTCAATAGTAAGTTTAAATCCACTATGCCATTTGATAGCAACCCCAAGAGCTAGGGCTTGCTGTTCTATTGGGGTTGAGCGGTAAACGGGATCAAGCACAAGACTCTCAACATCATCGCTTAACGATAGTTCCCCATGAATATGGGCCTCGATGTAATCATCGAGAAGATCTGCTTGTGTCTCAGTGGCCATTGCTACTACATCGCTGAGTGCATCAGAGGTCGCAAAATCTTTAGGATTAAAATAGCTGTCGGGGTAACAAAAGGTACTGCGCTCAAAAACATGAGGTTTGAGTTTGAAATAGGAAGAGCCAAACCTTGGTGAAGCTCCCATTGGGTATTCACGATAGTTTAATGCACCGTACTTAGGTCTGAGTTTATTGGGTGCATCGTCATAAGCACCATCAAATACTCGCTGCTCCCAATGCCAGCGCTCTCCGCCTTTAAAGGCAGTTAATCCACCATTGCTGGTTTGCGTCTCAAACTGGGATTTGAGGCTCCCAGATTTTGCCATCGCTAGAAGAAGTGGCTCACCTTTCGTGGTAAGTCTGTCGGGATGAAAGTTAATCGTGATCGATAAAGGCTGTTGCAAACGGCTGCCCGTCGACTTTTGACGAATGTTGGTAAGGGCGGTTTCGACTGGGGTTCTGCTCATGTTTGCACCTGATCTTGCTCTATAACCTGTTGAGAGTTAACCAGTCTCTGCTATTTCTAAACCCATTGCAATGGAGCAGTAATTAACCACTTACTGCCCAATATTGATAACTATCCTATAGAAGGCTACTCTTTCTCCAAATACGCTTTATCTTGTTTTTTGTAGAGCATCAAAGTCGAGTTGATTCCTAACGATCGTGCGGGCTCAGGTGGCAACCACATCGGCAAACTTTGCTCTGCATGATCAAACCATGGGTGCGACTTGCCTCATATAATGTGGCAATAACATCACCGAACAAAAAGGCCAAGTTAATGCCGTGCCCATTGTAGCCAAGCGCATAGTAGATATTGCGATGCTCACCCATCACGCCGACCGCTTCTTTGCTGTCGCCCGTCATACCCAATACCCCATTCCACACTCGCTCAAACTTAATGCCTTCCAACGCAGGATACAGCGTCACAAGCTCCGTCATCATCATATCACTTACCGCATTCAAATCGCCTTTGTAGACCAGACCATCATTGAACTCATACTCGGCATTGCCACCACCAATCACGATCCGATTGTCAGGGGTCAATACTAGATGAAACAGGATATTGCGAGTGTCAAAGTAAGGCATACCACTTTGCCACTGAATGGCCTCCAACTGCGCCGCGGTTAAAGGCTCAGTGACAGCACTCTGCGCATGCACCGGAAACACTCTCCCATCAAAGTAACCAAGCTTCGACGTAAAGGCATTGGTCGCTAACACCGCATCATTCGCGGTCACTTGGTACTTGTCGAGCACGCTCAATGTGATCTGCTTGCCCTCTTTAATATCCGTGACAGGACTATGCTCATAAATCGTCACACCAGCTTGCTCCACTGCTTTTCTCAGTGCATTCACAAGCTTCATCGCATGAACCTGCCCCCCATTAGGGTCGTAAACGGCGCCGACATATCTATCGGTACCAAGCTCGCGCTCCGTTTCATCAGCGTCCCAATACTCGAGGGGAATCCCAAGCTCATTCGCCGTCTCTACATAGTCTTGATACTCAGCGATATCCTCTTCATCAAGAATC
Organism: Vibrio maritimus; assembly: GCA_000755425.1. Taxonomy (GTDB): domain Bacteria; phylum Pseudomonadota; class Gammaproteobacteria; order Enterobacterales; family Vibrionaceae; genus Vibrio; species Vibrio maritimus_A. Next base: position 170,495 of record BBMT01000005.1, on the reverse strand, counting down.
GCTTCAAGATACCCATCCAAAGTAAGATCTGCTTCAATGCCCGTCGATTTAACCAAGGCTTCAAGCTTTCGCATGCTGCTGACCGTGATATCATAATGACGCTTGCTCGCCTCCCCTTCCTCATAGATATCCATCTCTTCAGAGCCGGGAAGCACCATACCGCCATTACGCCCAGATGCACCGCTTCCGACCTGTTTAGCCTCAAATATGGCAATATTTAGAGATGGATTTGCTTTTGCTAGGTGCCACGCGCTAGAAAGACCACTGTATCCTCCGCCAATAATGGCGACATCCAATTCGATGTCTTTATCCAGAGAAGGATTATCTTGGGCTGGTTTTTCTTTAAACCAGTAACTGTTGTTGGGCTCGAAATCGCTTTTGGCAGGACCACATGCCAATAGGAAAAGAGCGCTAATGCAGAAGGTTAATGCGTGTTTGGAATGAGTAAAAAGATTCATCATGGTCTCCAAGTGCTAGCATATTATTGTCTAACGGAACTGCCTCCCAAACAATATAACTTTATAGTCTTCCACTCAGCGTTCAAACCTAAGCTAAATCCTAAAGCCCGACCTTTTTACAATGCGCAGTCAGGGGACACGAACTACAAAATGGCTTTGGCTGGCAGAATTCCTGACCATGAGTGACCATCAACCATGATAGTAGGCGTAAAGTTCAGTATTGAGTGGGAACACTTGCTGCATTTGCTCTCTAAAAGCTTCATAGGACTTGGGCACTGGATACCCATATCGAGAAAGTATCCGCCTTGCATAGGCATCAATAACAAAAGAAGGCTTTTTCACTGCGTAGGTAAGAATTACATCAGCGGTCTCGCCACCAACGCCTTTAATCGCGAGCAGTTCTGGCCGTAACTTGTCGATTGGGCATTCTCGAACCGAAGCAATGTCGTATTGATAAGTACCAAACCATTCTGTGACCGCTTTTAGCTTAAGCGCTTTTTGGTTGTAATAACCGCTAGGGCGAACCTTTTGCGCCAGTTGCTCCAACTCCATCGATGCAATTGATTCGGGAGATAGCCCTTTCTCTAAATTATCCAATGCTTTTTGGGCATTTCGCCAGTTGGTATTCTGAACCAATACGGCACCCAGCATGACCTCGTAAGCGTTCGGATTTGGCCACCAATCGAATTGGCCGTGGTGGTGCTCTAACAATGAAAAAAGCGTGATAGCTTGCGCTGCATCTTCTGAAGAGATCTTAGGCATGGGTTTCGCTTCCTCGCATTTCCAAAAGCAATAGTTACCTAAGATTATGTGTTCATTTGATCAATGTCGAATCAGCTCAATTACAAAAAGCTATATCCCTCTAGCCAGAGCATTCATCACCTCAGTTCAGCAACCACCCCGAAGAGTGATTGCTTAAGTAGAAAGACAAAAATCTAGAGCGAGCAGAACCGCTATATGGAGTAGAAGAAGTAGAGTTGCGACTTCATTCTCAGAATGATTCCGCGAATCACATCAAGGAATGCAAGAAAACCAATGGTTTATCACCACTGACCCAAGCCAACCCCACTGCTCCAACGGGTATGTCGTAGCCCTCTGTTTCATAGATCTTCAAACGTACAAAATGATGCTTATTGTTGGCGTTCCGACCCGTCGTTGTGCGAACCGATTGATCCAGCGCCAACAATGTCCCTTGTGACTCACCTGTCGCTTCTACAATCCCTTCCACTTCTGCAGCAAAGACATGCCAGGGTAGACCGACGTTGAAAACTCGGCAGCTTGACCTTGATGAATATTGCGAATGGCCTGATGGTTGACTCGCATCAGCACATACTTCTCATTGGTATACATCTGCAAACGCGGCACTCGCGATAAAAGCTGCCCCTCTCGAAGAATAAAGTTAGTGACGAAGCCGTCTGCTGGAGCGTACACCTTAGTGCTGTCTAAGTCCCACTGAGCTCGTTCCACATTTTCTTCTACGTTACGTAGCTCAGCTCGTTTGCTCTTAACTGCAAGCGCTGATTTATCGATAGCAAGTTTGGCTTTGTCGGAATCAACACGCCTCTTTTCAAGTTGAGCTTCGATAGTCGACACCTTATGACGAGCGACTTCCACTAAGCTCATCTGCTTATCTATATCACTCTCCGTGATGGTGTTACTCACCACAGAGTTCTGCTCTTGAAATCGCTTGAGCATTTTTTGCTGTAATTGGTAATCGACAACTGCTGCATTAAGCTGACTCTGAGAAGTCTCTACCGCTTTAAGTGATGATAAGTACGTCGACTTAGCGATTTCGACATCTTGTATTGCGCTGTCAAGAGACACTTCAGCGGCGTCTTGTTGAACAACCGCTTGATCCAATGCAATCTGGTAAGGCTTTGGATCGATTTCATAGATAAGCTGACCCTTGTCGAACTGCTGGTTGGGTTCAATATGAAGTTTGATTACCTTTCCTGAAACATTAGATGAGTCTGGGCGCAAATGGATATGCGGTGCTTGAACCAAAGACCCCCCTGAGAGATCCATCGGTGTATAGTTGATTAGACCGACCCAAACAAACATTAACCAACCGACACCACCCACATACGCAAAGCTCTTGGAGAACTTGTTCCAAGGCATACCAATTAGTCTAAGTAAGTAAATGAACAGAGCCCAAACGGCTAAACCTTCTAACATGCATCACTCTCCGATTTTTCGCTGTCACTGTTCCAAATGTCACGCAGTCGAACGATGGCTTTCTCCATATCTACAAATGCGATAATCACGGCCAACACCCATACCCAATGCCAAATAAAGCCAATCCATGTGAGTGCAGTGATCAGCCCAAGTTGGTGATGGTCTCGACTGTGGGCTTTATTGATAGGAAGTTCATGGATTCGCCAAAATCCATAAATCGCAGCACCAATACTGGCTACTAACACAACGGCTGACACGACGTGAAGCGCTGTATCAGCGCCTGTTCCAACGAAAGGGACACTCACTAAACTCATTACTTGCTCTCATAGATAAAAAGAGCCGGAAGTGTAAGTTAGGGTGAAACAATTGGTTACAGTGTGATAGATTCAATCGAATATCAGTATTTTTTGATTGAATCAGTATCAAAGGATGGGTCATGTTTCGCAACGTTCACTTTGTAAGAGTTATGGGCATTAAAGGGTTAGTTGATCGACTGCAACTGACTTACGGCATTACGTCCGATGCTCTGGGCATACCGCGCTCGGTGCTGGAATACGATATGAACCTGATTCCTGTCTCAGTGCTCAATCAATTTTACGAAGACTTAGAACGCATCACCGAAGACCCAGATGCGGTGCTCACGCTAGTTCGACAAATGGATCTCAGCAAACTAGGTTCGTTGAGTCATTGGTTCTTCGCAGGACATGACTTGGCCACAACGATTCGTCGCATCAACTCCGGTATTACCTGCATCCAATCTGGCGCCTTTTTGGTGGAGAAATCGTCGGGCCTATCGTCAAATGGACTTATAGAAACGACTCGATTTCGGCCAACGCTAAAGCGCAGGAAGGTGTCCGTGTCGCCAACTTCATGTTCAATGTACTCAAGCACTACTTAGGAAGAGAATTTACTCCAGACAGAATCTGTCTTCCTGGCACATTGGCCAATAAAGCTAAATACCAAAACTATTTTGGTTGCCATATTGAGTGGGGACACAATAAAACCGAGGTTTGGCTACCTAATCGCTTGCGTTTACAAGGTAATAAAGTACCCAAACTGCCCACTGAAAAACTGTCGATGAGCTTTGCAGACTTAGATGGCTATCTTGATATGCCCGATCCTCAAGATGAGATGAAGGTGCTCTATGAAGTCATTAATTACTCGCGACATTTTGGTTTACCAACCCTTGCCAAAGTATCGCAGCTTTTGGGACTGTCAGAGCAGCAGTTGCAGCGACGACTGCAATCCTCCGGGGTAAATTTTACTTCTATCGTAGGTTTTGTGCTCTCTGGGGAATCCGTTAAGCAAATTGTCTTGGGTGTGCCTTTAGAGACAATCGCAATAAGAATGGGCTATACCAACATTACCAGTTTTAGTCGCATGTTTAAAAAATACCGAGGAGTGACGCCTAGGCAATACGCTCAGAATTACGCTAACGCTTATTGAACAGTTAAGGTTGGCAACTGCAGGTCAGCCTAAAGCAAGCACCAATGAGCACCCTACAAACAAACGTTTCAATGTTGCATTTCAAAATCTGCACCTCACTTTTTTGCCGAAGACTGATGTAATCTAGTTATTGATTTAGAGAGCTTTTCAGCGCTTTTGTGATTGGAACTCTCCTTTCATTGGCTCTTATCAATAAATGCAGCGCTTGCGTCTGCATACTAACAAAGGCTTACAAGGATGTATAAAAATCTTAGTTTCAGAACCAACAAGTTCCAGCTCTCCCTTCTCGCCAGCGTGGTGCTCACCTGCCTCCCAGCAACCGCGGCACAGTGCCGGATAACATAAAACTCGCCGACACACAGCACATTGTGCGTGGCAATGATGCCGAGGTGGCGACATTGGATCCTGCAAATGCTGAAGGTTTGCCAGAGATACACGTCATTCGTGACATTTTTGAAGGCTTAGTCATTCAAGATAAAGATGGAAACGTCATTCCGGGAGTAGCAACGTCTTGGGAAACGAGTGATAACCAAACCTTCGTTTTTAAACTTAGACAAGACGCGAAGTGGTCAAATGGTGAACCTGTTACCGCGCACGATTTTGTTTACAGTTTGAAGCGTGCCGTCGATCCTACTTTCGCGTCAGCCAACGGTTGGTACCTGAAACTGACCATGATTCAAAACATCGCTGAGATCATTGAAGGCGAAAAGCCTGTCGAGAGTATTGGTGTTAAGGCTCTCGATGATTACACCCTTGAGTACACGCTTGAGAGCAAAGTCCCGTATTTCGTCGCTATGACGGGCCACACCTCCATGATGCCTATTCCCAAATCGGTGGTCGAGAAATACGGGAATAAGTGGGTATCTCCAAGCAATATTGTGTCAAACGGCGCGTTCACACTTGATAAGTGGGTGATCAACGAACGGATTGAGCTAAAGAAAAACCCCGAGTATTGGGACTCAAGTGATACCATTCTTGAGAGCGTTACTTACATTCCTTTTGAAAACCAAACTGCTGCAATAATGCGCTACACGGCAGGGGGAGTTGATATTACCTCAGATGTTCCGACCCATTTAGCGTCCAAATTGCAGAAAGAACAACCCGATGCGTACACAGTGGTTCCTTTACTGTGTACCTACTACTATGCCTTCAATACCACCAAAGCCCCGTTTAATGATGAACGTGTTCGCAAAGCGGCATCCTACACCATGATGCGCGACATCATCACCGATGGTATTACGCAAGTAGGCAACATTCCCGCTTACACCTTTACTCACAAATACATCGCAGGCTTTGAGGCCTCTCAACCCGAATACGCACGTTGGACACAAACGGAAAGAGATCAAAAAGCTCAACAGCTTCTAGCCGACGCAGGCTACGGCCCCAATAACCCGCTGAATATTAAGCTTCTTTATAACACCAGCGAAAACAACAAAGCGATTGCTGTAGGTATTGCTTCCATGTTCAATAAAAACCTTGGAGCAAACGTTGAGTTGGAAAACCAAGAGTGGAAGTCGTATTTAGTTGCACGTAAGGCCGGTGAGTTTGACGTTATCCGTGCTTCATGGTGCGGCGACTACAACGAAGCCTCAACCTTCCTAACCTTGTTAACCTCAGACAGTGATGGCAACTACGCATTCTATAATAGTAATGAATACGACAAAGCGATTGAGAATGCCTAAGTGCCACATCCGAGTCGCAAAGATACAAGTACTACAACGAATCAGAGGCGATTCTGAGCAAAGACATGCCCATTGCTCCTATTTATTACTATATGCAAGCTCGTCTGGTTCGCCCTAATGTAGGTGGCTTTCCAACCAACAACGTGGAAGGACGTATTTACTCGAAAGATTTGTATCGTGTCGCCGATTAATATCGATAAGGTTCATACTTAGGATAATAACTTCGATGGATAACAACACATTGCGCCGGCGCAGTGACCGCGCTGCTTTTGAAATCAATCCTCAGCAGTACGGTCAATCTGCATTAGGCGCTCCACTTCTCTATTTCCCCGCCCAAAAGGGCGGAGGAAACCGGGGGCTTATCATCGCAGGGACACACGGTGATGAAACGGCTGCTATAGTCGCACTGTCTTGCGCGTTACGTTCAATTGAAGCTAAAACGCTAAAACATGATGTCATTGTTTCCATCAACCCAGATGGCAACCAACTTGGCACCCGAGCTAATGCCAATAAGGTGGATTTAAATCGCGCATTTCCAACCAAGAACTGGCGTGCCAATGGTGACGTCTACCGGTGGAGCACACGCTGTGACGTTAGAGATGTGAGTGTCTCCACTGGCGTATTTTCACCAAGAGAACCCGAAGTCTCTCATCTGATAGAGCTGATTCACAAAAGAGCACCGACATTTATTGTCAGCTTTCACGACCCATTGGCGTGTATAGACGATCCAGATAACACCGAGCTCGCCCATTGGCTCGCGGGCAAATTCAAGTTACCCCAAGTAAGTGATGTGGGTTACGATACTCCCGGCTCATTTGGTACATGGTGTAAAGAGCACAATATCTCATGCGTGACTGTCGAGCTCCCTCCTGTCTCTAATGATCAAGCCATTGAGGATTATCTGATGCCCATGGTGGAACTGCTGCAAAAGTAATAGGTAAATCGTGACCGACTTAATCCCAAGCCATTTTCTAACGCCAACCAAAAATCGAATCTTTGATGACTTTAAGGCTGAGTTCGAGGCAGGCAATATCGGACTCTATCTCGCCAAGGCAGAATCTCCTGAGCAGGCGATGGTATCCATAAATGCTCAATCCACTTTTTATCCTGCAAGCTTATGTAAACTGTTTTACCTAGCCTGCTTTCTGAGCAAAGTTGAGCAAAAAGAACTTGTGGCCGATGACGAAGATTGGCGAGCAGTCGATAACATGGTCTCTCTATCCTCAAATGATGCGACTAGCTATGTTTTAAACCGTCTGTGTAATACCTCTACTGGTGCAACATTGACCGAACCACAGCTTACACCATGGATAGAAAAGCGAAAAAGCGTCCAACGATGGCTAGCAACCCATTGCCCACAGATTTCTCCCAAGCAATATCACCTCTATCACGCCACCTTCGATGAGAGCCCTTATGGCAGAGATCAACAAGCGAGAGATATACTGGGTTCAAATCAGCTATCTCCACTTGCTTGTGCTCAAATGATGGCAAGCCTATTCCTGGATGAAAACCTGCTGCCCGACCACCTAACGAAAACCAAGCGACTGCTCTCAAAGAACAGCGGTCAGAACCGTTTCTCGTTTGATGGTGTTGACCAAGTTACTCAGTTCATAGGCGGTGCACTGCCTAAAGGCGCCACATACTGGAGTAAAGCAGGCTGGACCTCGCAGGTTAAACATGAAACTGCTTATGTTTTTTTGGGTGATTGTGACTGTTATGTGATGTCTATTTTTACTCAGGGAGAAGCATTGGTGGACGATGCAAAACTGTTTTCAGAATTAACCCAGTTTCTAGTCGGAGAGATTGAGTAAGAGGATTCTATCGGCGTTGAACCGGTTTGGCGATAACGTCAAATGAAACTCGTTTTTGGACAAAAATAGTCTACATCGGATCTTTTTTAACATGCCCCATGTAGCCGTCATACTCACGAAAGTGAGGATCTCCTACCGCGGGTAGGTAACTGAGAATTTTCGACTACGTCACGTAAATTAGCTTCGCGACACGCTAAATGAAATCCCCTTTTTTCAAGATAGTGACCATAGTCTAGGGATGGTGTGAAGCACTGATGGCGACAACAGCGCGTTTAATTTCAAGGCTATCACTAATAGTGACTAGACTTCTGCTAACGTACTGACAGACCAACAAAAAGACAAGCACAGCGAGTTGTGAAGATATGATGAATTTCAGATAGCAAAACGCCGCTAATAAAAGCGGCGTTTCTAATGGGTGGAAGCCCCAGCCACATGACTAAATGACAGCTTTAGTCTTTTCTTTTCAGTCGGTTAGAAAATCGACACGGACATATAAATGTTGCTTCAGTACCCCATCCTAGTACCTTTATTTGTTGGATTCAAGAGTTAAAAAATGCCTCATCCGAGGCACCTGTTTTTTCTAACATTCACTCACTTCAACTTTTAATAAAAAGTCGATCCCACGGCCAAAGCTCTCGAAGGTGTTCATCTTTCAGCACTAAACCTCTGTGACCATCAGAGTCTAGAGAATATTCCATTTCATAGTCTTCTACCATGATGTGTGTACGGAACACATTCAAAGCGAATGAAAAAAGAACAAGATCATTTAACGCAAGTTTGGTTTCTCCACACGAAGAAAACACTATTGCGTTGACGATTTCCTCAGCCTGTTCCGGCGTTAGTAGTCTTAAATCAAACTGAGCTCCATGAGCATCTTTTCCGATAACCCAGAACTTAGTCGCTATCCGCTCGATAGCTTCTCTAGCTCGGTAGTCTGCATCACGCCCATTGTCGATAATCCAATCGAACACACCGTATGCCTGATCCATTTGCTCAATTATCAATGAGTAACGATTGTTTTCTGAGCCGATATTTTCATACATAACTTTACCTCCACGTTTTAGTTATGCATGTCGTATGGTCAACTATCGAATTGCGTAAGTGTGTTGAGCCATTTTTCTGCTTTACTTACGAACCCAACTTAGGAAATGGCACTCGACCCCTTAGGTGTGCTTGCTCAAAGAACAGCTTCAAAATTGCATACTTTTCTTTGCGGGTTTGGGTTGATTCGTGTCTTGTTCTTTGCCAATAGCCGATGATCTGTCTTTTACCCACTTTGTGTAACTGTTCACCTAGATAAGGCTCATGCTCGAAAATATCCTCTAAAATAGCAAGGAGACGTGTAACCTGTTTACGGCGAAAAGCGATGCCTGGTTTTTGATACGACGCCATTATCGTCATGACCTGCCTGTATGTAGTAGGATTCAAAACGTTACCCCAGGTACGCGTTTGTAATCTCAACGCGATGATGTCCGAGCCTTTTAGACAGATCTGTGCGAACACTTAGGTCTAAAGCCTTTGCTTGCTGCAAAGTCATCGACAGTTTTTTTGCTATAAATTGATAGTGCGCCTTACCATGGGAAATCCCAGACTGAACGGGACAAGGAACACCGACCCTGTCTAAATAGAAGGCACAAGCATAATATTTTCGCTCACCATGAGTCTTGTAATGCGAATCTATCGTCGTGGACACTCGCCATGCATGACTTTGGAAAGCCTTAAAACTGAACCGCTCTGGAATCAGCGTTCTGAAACCCCTTTGCTTCTGGTAGTTAGCCACCTCTTGAATAAGCCGGTATTGCTTTGCAGTTTCAATTGGAATTGGTCGCCGTTGCCCCCTTAGTACCACGGACTATGGAAGGTGTTTCATTATTCTCTATTGCCTTAAGACATTGCTGTGCATCAAATAGGCTTGCTTCTCGAAATCGCATTCCCAAAAAGCGTTGTAGCTGCATCACCAACTGAAGTTCGACCGTTACTCCAGCTAAAACTTTTTGGTGTAATACATCGGGCACTGACCCATCTACCAAGGCTATCCCTGATTTCGGCGCAAAGCAAGATCTCGAGTAGCTCTCAAAACGCATTGGTCGTCTCCTCTGGCCTGTGCTAAGGAACGATTAACATGGCTTAGGTAATCTCTTGCTGTGACAGCACTAAACGCTCCCTCTTCATATAAAGCCTTTAAGTGCTCTCCATACAAAAGAACCACGGATTTATCGATATGATTTAGCCGCCTAATCTCTGTTTCTGCCTTCAAAAATCTAGAAAAATCCCTAAGCGCTGGCAATCGCGACATGTGGGTATTGGATTTGATACCCCACTGTTGTTCAAGACTGGCATTGATTAGCGCTTTTTCAATATCTCTTGAACCTAGAGAGTAATTTGGTTTTGTAAAATCCCTTACCCCTTTTAGACGATGTCCTGTGTATTTTTTGTCAAGTTAGTCTCCTCTATAAATTGTTCATAATGTCTCCTGCGTCTTACATAGCTGATTGCGCAGCCAGTCGGCTGTACCGATAAATGATATACGTCGGTAGTTATTTGATGCTCTTCCATGTGCGGAATCGAGGGCTTGTTGCATCCTCACCAAATAAGAGGTGACGACATTTTCTATTCTAAAAATGACGTCTCTGATGGCTCAGTCGACAGCTGAATTTGGCGTTGATTCCACCATCAGGGGCTATGTTTTAAGTTTGTGCTAGTCACGTTATGTATCGAGTTGGCAGTCTGAGTGATAACGCCAATAAAAATATGCTTACCATCGTTTCTCGATCACCTAATAACGCTGAACTTCCAGCTACTTCTCTAAGTAATGTTCTGCACTGCCCGTAGTCCTTATACGAGCGGTAAATTTTTCTCTTCGTCTAATTTCTTCGATGAAATTAGACGAAGTCATTGTGGAATAGGTTTCTCCATTGAAGCCTGGACAGGCAAAAAGCTAAACCCTGCATTATTGGGCTATCGTATGTGTGTATGCTTGAAACTTAACTTCATTGACGGTGTTGTGAATTCTTTTTGGCTCGCTTAGGATCTTGTGGGCACGTAGAGCCAGTCTAACATTGCCACAACTAGGGCATGTGACGGAGTATCATAGGACAGGTTCAATTAAAGCTGGCACACAAAAGGGAAAAGGTGTGTTTACAGTGTTCGGCGTCAACACAAAGTCGCTTGGTGATCACACTGTTATCGATTCTTCGTAACTCAGAATTACTCCAAAATACCGTTCCTTTTGCCGAGAACTTCAATTGCATTACCAACTCTTAAGCATCTAATTGCGCATATAGTAAAATTGCACGTAAGGGTCTTAGGAAAACAAGTGCCGCTTATCCGATCAAAGCGTGTTTGCTTTGCTATTTCAATTTCTCTACAAGGCATAGTGTTACAACATCCTTGTTGCACTAGCCGTGAGTACTATTGTTCAATCAAGTGGTAGGAAAAACAATCGAATAATAGTTTGCTAGACGGATACGTTTTAATGGAGGCCTTTCCATTATGTCGAGAGCAATCGTTCTTGTCATATATGAACTAAATGCATTGAGTGTAAGTTTAGTTAGCAAAAGGCTTCCGCGTAGTTCCTCTTAGGTTGGAGCGAATAAGGGGCCGGAACCCCAAAAATCAACGACCGCAATGTTGTTATTTACGGATTCTACGATAGATTCCCACTAGCAGTAGAGCAAGCAATCCAAATGGACCAAATGAACCGCCGCCGCTACTTCCACTGCCTCTACTATTGCTTTCGCCGTCGGTTGGTGCAGAAGTAGTGACATTCACTGTTAGCTCGTCGATTGATGCTTCACCTTCATAAAGCGTAAAATCGTAAGATTGAGCGTAACCAGTGAGGTACTCGTCATTTTCAATTGCACAGATCACAAGTTCGTCTGATGCGTCTTTAGAGCACTGGCCGTAAATATTACCGCTTCCATCACGTACGGTGTAGATAGTACTGGAGGCCTTTGTTAATTCTGTGCCCAGAGTGAACTCAATATAGAGTGTGTTTTCGGCGTGTGAAACTCTGACTGATTGATTGCCCGCGGTGTCAATTGTAATGTCGGTGCCGTTGCTCTCTAAGCTTTCGCCGTCTTCTAGTGGTGTCGTCGTTGTCACGTTAGGAATATCGAAAGTAACGGTACGCGGGATACCGTTGATAACCGCGATAGTGAAATCGTGTTCGCCGACGTAAGAACCTTGACCATAACCCGATTTGCGGATATCCATGCTCACTGTGCAGTACTCAAACGAGTTAAGCTCAGTGCTACAGTCATGGTTAATCACTGCGTAGCCTTCTGCAATTACAGAGCCAGATTCATCAATATCGATAGTTGCAACGTTATTCGTAAAGTTTTGAACGATGTAATTAAAACTTTGTCCATTGCCGATGACAGGTACTCTGATGGTATCTAAGTTAGGCGTGGTTACTTCATTTATCGCATTAATAATAAATTGCTTATGTGGCGCAAATTCATAGAAGCGCGATTGGTAAGGAGTGGTTCTAGATACCGTCGAACCGACGCCGTAGGCAACGTCGTTTAATAGAATCGGAGTGCCGCTATCGCCTGAACCTACACCTTGACCTGGGTCATCAGGGTAGGTGAAGTGAAGTGTTGGTTTTAGGTTGGGAAAGCAGCCGCTGAATAGCGGTGGTTCAACATCTGTTAAGCAGTTGTCATCAAGTTCGGATTCGGCGAGTTGAAGTTCACCCTGCATCAGTCTTGAAGGGTAGTGTGAGTTGCCGTGTTCATCTTCAGTTAGGCCCCAACCATTAAATGTGAATGTCTGTCCTACAGGAAGTGTCTGCTGATAGTTTTCGTCTCGAACAAAACCCATTGCAAATGAGGTGTTGTGAGTACCGGCGTTTCAAGTTCTAGAATGGCTAGATCAAGAAATAGTGGGTAGGAGTTACCAAGGTGATCGGTAAATGCGTAATAACCCGTTTCTTGTCCAATAGCTTGATCTGCAGGGTAGTTAGCGATCTCTTGGATGTAGTCATCGTCGAGTACAAAACCGTAATCTAATGGTAGGTGAACGTCGTCATTCTCAAGATAACCAAGAGTTTCATACATTGACTTAATGTACGTTAAACGCTCTGCATAGCCAATACCGCGCTGAACTGTGTGTAACTTATAGTTGATGTGATGTTTAATCGCAGAATTGCTGTTAGCATCAACGCCCTGCGAGATTGAGGCGGCGCCTTCGACTTCAGCGCAGTGCGCGGCAGTTAGAACAAAGCGGCCAGCGATAAGGCCGCCACCACAGCCACCAGTAGGTGTAGTGATTTTAACTAAGTAATCTTTATAATCACTTGCTGGTGATTCAATGACGTGTTCTCCGCGAATCATTGGAGATAGATCATTGTGTTGAGCGTGGACCGTTACTGTGCTTGAGGCAAATAACATCCCTAATGCGATTTTGTTCATGGTACTTCCTTTTGAATACTACGTGAAAGCGCTGTGAATAATTTAACTATAAAAATTGACGCCTTCGATACCTCGAGTGGATTATATAAATATTATATTTTGGTTCAAGCTTAGTGATATTCATGACATTTATATTTAATGAGTGTAAATATGAGTTTTTAAAAGGAAACATAGTTAAACAAGGAAGAATTCAATTAGTATCATGAATAATTAGGCATATATTTTTATTTTTTCAAACGACTACTGTGATATATATCAAATTCAGTGCAGTGCGGGAAATTAGTGATGGTGTAATTGCTAGATCTGGGGCATCCCCCTTTATTCGGTACTCATTCTTATTGAGGAAAATTGTAGTGGCTTCATGACGAACCCCTGATGATTCGCATATCATCATCGAACATATCGCATTTAGGATTATTATCAACATATGTACAAGCGCCATGCAAAGTCAATAATATAACCTCGATTTCAGACAATAAGTGCAGCATTCATGACAAGGTGTTAGATAGTGCCTCGTGATGCGGCTTTGAAGTTAACCTTAGCATTCTTAGCTTGGCGGCTGATGCAAGAATATGGGGACAAACTAATGAGCCGCCTGCCAATCTAAAATTAGAGTCGACGAAGCCTTCGTAGAGTCCTTAAAGGTAAGGAAAATACGCGCTTTACCATAAGAGCGATCGTGATAGCGAGGTCACTAAACAATCGTGGTCGAGCACGCTATTTTGTCTGAGCTGCTTCCACTCAGCTATCGTCGTAAATCAGTGCTCACATTTTCTGGGCTCTTGTATCAGGTGATGTGGTGCTTGGATACAGCTTGTAGGTCTCTAGATGCGGATAAGGAGAGGGTCTGCTTGTTCTCACCTGACATCAACCTTCGCAGTGCGCCTTGAAGCTTTGGTGAAGCTGAAACCCTTTTGTATGCGTCTACAGCTAGGAACATATCCACTTTCATTCTGACAGCCAGTTGGCAAGTGACAAGCTCCTTTCCTTCACAAGACGACGGTCGATCTATCGCGTCTTCTACCCTCCAAATGACGTCAACAAGCCGTTTTTCAAGCTCTAGAGCTTTCGAACGAGCCTCTCTTGGCGTCACTTTACCCAAAGAAAACTTGTATTCAAATTGACCATAAAAATAGTCACGAACACGCCGAGGAAATTGGAAGCGGAAAGTCCAAGAGTGATTACTAGATTGAGTGAGATAGCGCATAGCTCAGTACCTAAGTTCAGTACCTAAGTTCAGTACCAGTCGCGTTTTCTATGCTATTTGAAAGATGTGGTGCGTTATAACTCGTTGATTACAAATTACTAAACGCTAGAAGGGTGGAAGCCCCAGCCACATCCCGGCACACAAGTCACTCGCTGCGGCTGCTTCCTTCCGGACCTGACCGAGTTCACGAGCTATTGTTGCGGGAGGACCAGGGCCTCCATAGATTTTGTTGCTGTTGCGCTGTGAAGGGTCACTGCTGCAAAGCGTGGGAGGATTATCTGGCATCGGAGCGATGATTGCAAGGGCTTGCGAGCAAAACTGTTTGCTTTACCTGTTAAGTGCTTACAGATTAAACAAAGCGCCCAACATTGCTTCGCTTATGAAGCTGCTGAGCGCAAACTATCTCAATCAATATTATGTGCCTAACAAAATTATGTCTCTTGGTGCTCTTCATCAATGTTGATGATGTAGTCGGTCATCCATGCCGTACCAAGCAAGCAGAGCCAAACAACAAAGACAGGTTTAGGAACATCAATAGTAGGTACCACAACTATCGCAGCGAAACCAACCGTTGGCAGCGTCCAGCAAAGTAGCTTATTCCACTTAAACGTTTTAAGCCTACCTAGCTTTCCATTGATGCAAGCATACCCGTCATGCACAAGGAGATGAGCGCTGCATAAGGCAAACCCGCTGCCCACATGGGTAAAATTAACAGCAGTGACCACCAGCTGTGTTCAGTGGAGCCTTTCCAGTTTCTCGCCGCGAACCACGCAACAAATACCGAGAATCCCTGTACCAGCGTCACCATCGGAGTGCCACCTAGTTTGCCTGCTGACTGCGTCAGCATTATGCCGACATTCAAAGTGAGGACGATAAGTCCGACAATACTCACTATCCAGACATTACTGCGCTTAGAGAAGGCGACCATAAAGACAGGGAGTAATATCCATACCGCCACTGACATCGCTATAGATTGCAATGGAAGAGTGAGACCGTAAACAATCATAGATGCGAGCAACATTAAACCAGCGACACCACCTTGAGGCAGTATCCATAAAGCTGGAATCATTACCGCAAGTACGGGAATATCCCCTTCGGTAACACCAATGGTTCTGGCACAAATCATCGCCAACATACTTGTGATTACGAATTGAAACACCGAAAATACCATAGCTCCCCCTCATACCTTTCCGTGGCAAATTAAACTGGGACAGTTTCAGTATGGATCAATTCAAAGCGCAAATCTTTGCAGTAATTCACCAAATTCCATTCGGAAAAGTAGCAACTTACGGTCAGGTCGCGAAAATGGCAGGCTATCCGGGCTACGCTAGACATGTTGGCAAAGCGCTCGGTGGCTTGCCTGAAGGCAGTCGCCTACCTTGGCACCGTGTCATCAACGGCAAAGGTGAAATCTCGCTGAAAGGAGATTCGTTTTTGAGACAGAGATCGATATTAATGGAAGAAGGCGTGGAGTTTTCAGTGAAGGGGCGAGTGCGCTTAAAAGAATTTGGTTGGCAGCCCTAAGACTGCCAAATTATGTTCCTTATCTCACGCCTACTAGCAACAAGTTCACTTGCTCAGTGCTGTTGGCATCGGTGATAACCGGATAAGACGTGTCAGAGATAAAACGCAGCTTACCTTCTACTTCGATTCGCGCGCTCACACTGTATGTATGTTTTGGGTTGATATCTTGAGTGTCGTAGCTGAGTTCAAAGTCAAACGGTACCTGTGCTCCATCAGTTGTAAAGGTTTGCTCACTAATCACTTTCGCGGCCACATCTTGCAATGAAACATCTTGAAGTTTCACCGTTACGACCGCATCAGCAGGTAGAGCAATTCTTTCTCGGTAAGCGATAGTGCCTTTCACTGATGCCATTGTTTCTTGCTCTGATGCAGTAGTTTGTTTGCTTTCAGTTATAGTGTCGGTTTGTGGCGCAGTTTGACAGCCAGCCAAACCAAGAATCAGCGCCAACGCGCCAAATTTTAATAGTTTCATGAAACCTCACTCGAAGGGACGATTAACTCTGTTAACGATAGTTTTATTAAAAGAACATCGCTAGGTTATGCAATAAAGATAACAGAAATCTACAGTTACGACGCTTCAGCTCGGTCATTTTGCGGAAAAAACCACTCTATTCCTACAAACCTCCGTATCCCTTGACGAATCCATCAGTAAAATCCACACTTTGCCCATTACGTACAAGAAAAAGACCTATCTATGAGCAAACCATTAACTGAATTACTCGAACTGCTGCAATTAGAGCAATTAGAGCAAGGGCTATTTCGAGGTCAGAGCCAGCACTTAGGCTTGCCTCAAGTTTACGGCGGCCAAGTCATTGGTCAGGCGCTGTCTGCTGCTCGTTATACGGTGGCAGAGGATCGCACCGTGCATTCATTCCACAGCTACTTTCTTTACCCAGGTGACCCGCTGAAACCGATTATCTACGATGTTGAGAATCTTCGAGATGGCCGCAGTTTTAGCACCCGCCGCGTAAAAGCGATTCAAAATGGCCGCCCTATTTTCTATCTTACTGCCAGTTATCACTGCGAGGCGCCAGGCTTTGAACACCAAAGTACGATGCCAGAAGTGGCTGGACCTGAGAATTTCGCCTCTGAATCAGAGCTAGCAATGCGCATCGCTGATTTCTTACCTGAGCAAATACGTGAAGTGTTCTGTAGCGAAGAAGCCATTGAAGTACGTCCAGTACACGTTGTTAACCCACTGAAACCTGAGAAGATTGAAGCCAAGCAATATCTTTGGATTCGTGCTAACGGTGAGGTTCCAAATAACGAGCTTATTCACCAATACGTGCTTGGTTACGCTTCTGACTGGCGCTTCCTCACTACAGCGTTGCACCCTCACGGCGTCTCTATCTTCGCACCTAAGTTCCAGATGGCAACGATTGACCACTCCATGTGGTTCCATCGTCCGGTAAACACCAACGAGTGGTTGCTGTATGCCATTGATAGCCCTAACGCGAGTAATTCCCGTGGATTGGTAAGAGGTGAGATCTTTAATCAGAAAGGTGAGTTAGTGGCCTCGACGATTCAAGAAGGCGTACTGCGCTTTAATGACTAAATACTAACAATGTCACCTACAAAAAAACGCCTTGTTGATGGACTCCACAAGGCGTTTTCTTTTTAATGAGAGTGGCTTCTTATTTGAGCGCTCGCACCAAATGAACTGTCAACCGTTCCTTTAAAACAGTTGAGCAACCACGGAAATGAGTCCGTGACATAGTAACCATACTGCCCGTCAACCGTCATCCCATTACATTGATCGAGCGAACCTGATGCGACAACGTACTCGTAGTCACCGCGAAATTGGCCGTCATATAGATTACTGGCCACACTCCCTCCTGCTACAGGTGTCGTATATCCTGCTACAGCTTGACGCGTACCCGGTTTCAACTGGTAACTAGACGTCGCCGCTTTCACTACACCATCCTGTGGATCTCGATAGCAACTGCCATAAATTGGGAATCCATCAGCAGCGAAACCAATGACAGGTGAAGGTTCACCCCCTGCACAGTTTTGCTCAAACATTGCCATGGGATTTCCGTGATAGTGATAAGTGCCATCCGGCTGAACATGGGCATGATGCTCATCGGTACCGAATCGATTTAACGGCGACATAGGATCAAATCGCCAAGGATTATCGATTTGATCTTGGTCGCACCCCGTCTTCTCGTTCCCAACTCCATAGCAAGCAGCAGCAAGCAGATCGACCTTGACGCCATTGAGTAAAATGGCTTCAGACACAGGTAAGCTCAGCTCCGTGATTGTTGTGGACACACTAGGATCAGAGTCGAATTCATATTGCTGGGTTTGTTCCGATACATTGGTCGCAAACGAGGCCGATGCATCATTGAAGTCGTGATTGGGTATTCCGTTTGACTGAACGATGCAATGCGTACCTGACGATTGAACCGAGACACTGCCATTAAAGCTCGCACTACGTTGAATATCCTCTACGTCAGAGGTGAAGTCACCCGTGTATTGCTCGCAGTCACCTGAGGTCTTTGTGAAAAGCACATCGGTAATATCACTGCTGGTCGTAGGTGTTTGACTGCCCGTTGCATTATCGCTCGAACCATCGGACGTGCTCCCTCCATCGTCTCCACCTCCTCCACAGCCAAGTAAACTACTTGTCACCAACAGAGTGATAATCGAGAAGCTCAAGATTCGAGGTGTCGAATGCATAGTACACGTCCTGTGTTATTAATATGTTAATGGACAGTGTAAGTAATAAAAGAGAGAGTGCCACGTTGTTTACGTTACTTTACTCAGTAGCACTCTTATTTGGGTCACTTTTTGGCTTTTGTCGCGGAGATGCTCGGGTATTTGCCGAGCTTTCGGTTAATGAGGTAATTAATAACTCGTTTGGCAAACCCAGAATACGGAGAATACAAAAAGCCTGTCGATGCCCACTTTCCTTGCTGCATCACAGGGCGCATTTTAGAAAAGGTCTCAAACCCTTCTTTGCCGTGATAATGCCCCATCCCACTTGGCCCTACACCACCAAAAGGCAAATCATGTTGAGCCACGTGCATCATCACTTCATTAATGGTAAAGGCACCAGACATGGTGTTTTCCATCACCGCATTTTGCAGCTCTTTGTCGTCAGAGAATAGGTACAGCGCCAGCGGTCTGTCTCGTTCTCCAATGAAGTGATATACATCATCCATCGACTTGTAAGTGATCACAGGTAAAATCGGACCAAAGATTTCACGTGTCATCACCGCTTCATCAGTACTCGGTGACACCACCAAATGAAGAGGGAAACGACGCGTCTCAGGATCTGGCTCACTCGCAGGAATGAGGTTAATCACCTCCCCTTGCCCCTCTTTTGCGAGCGTTAGGGTGTCCTGTAAACGCTCAAAAGAGACAGAATCAATTACTGCGGTGTAATCAGGGTGGTCGATGGTTTTGAAGCGGCTTTTCATTACTGATTTCGCAGCTTTCACTACCTGGTTCAATTTATCTTCTGGAACCAACAGATAGTCGGGAGCGACACAAGTTTGCCCCGCGTTGTAAACTTTCCCACCTAGAATCCGTTTGATGGCTTTTTTGACGTCGTAATCAGGACCAATAATGGTCGGCGATTTTCCTCCAAGTTCTAGAGTTACTGGCGTGAGATTTTCCGCTGCCGCAGCCATTACCTTGCGACCTGTACCACCAGAACCGGTAAAAATCAGATGGTCAAAAGGAAGCTTCGCGAATGCCTGCCCTGTACCACCCGTTTCGGCGATAAAGCAAATCTCGTCTTGGGTAAATGCGCTCGCGAAAATTTTGGCTAGCGTTTCGCAAAGGTGCTGGGAATTTTCTGACATTTTTACCATCACACGGTTGCCTGCAGCTAAGGCCGCCGTCATCGGCCCAATCGCCAGAAAGAGTGGGTAATTCCAGGGCACGATAATCCCTACGACACCTAAAGGCTGAGGGACGACTTTGTTTTTTGCCGGCCAGAACCAAATCGAAGTATGACGTTTTTTGTCACGCATCCACTTTTTAAGCTGCTTGCGAGAATCAACAATACCTTCAATAGAGGAAAACAGTTCGAGCAACGCCGTCTCGGTAGACGAGCGATGACCAAAATCTTTGCTAATCGCGTCACAAATGGCCTCTTGGTTATCTCGTAATACTTTTTCGAGCTTGAGTAAGTTTGCCCTTCTTAGCTCGCGACTGATAAACGGCGCTTCTTTAAACGCTGCTTGCTGCTCTTTCAGTCGCGTCATCATTTGCTGTTCATTGAGGGTAACCATACTCATTTATTGTGCTCCTTTAACAAGTAACGCTGCTAATAATTGTTGGCATTGGTGAACATTCATCTCTTCGGGAACCGGATACTCTCCGAAGGCTTCTTTAATTGCTTGCTTGGCAAGCGCCGGAATGTCCTCGGCTTTCAATTCAACAATGTGTTTTGGAATGTTCAGTAAGTCCAAAAGCTGCTCGACATCCTGAATCAATGCCTGACTATTTTTATAACCGAGGGTGTGTGCCAACGTTGTCAGCCTTTGGTTATCTCTTTGTGCGATAAACTTGAGCACATGTGGCAGCACCATGGCATTCGCTCTGCCATGAGGTACGTGATAAAACGCACCAAGCTGATGGGCAATCGCATGAACGTAACCAATATACGTTCGAGTAAACGCGAGGCCTGCTTCAAAACTGGCGACGGCCATTTTCTCTCTTGCTTCGCTGTCTTGACCATTTTGATACGCACGAGGCAAATATTCGAAAATGGCTTTAATCGCATTCAGCGACAAGGTTTCAGTTTTAGTGTTAGCGTATTGGCTTAGATAGGATTCAATAGCATGTGTAAGTGCATCGATACCGGTTTCTGCCGTGATTTGTGGCGGAAGACCTAGCATAATTTGTGAATCTAATACTGCTGCCTTAGGTACTAGAAATGGATCGGTTATGGCTCGCTTGGCCTTGGACTCTATATCACTGACAACCGCAGCTACCGTCCCTTCAGAGCCGGTACCCGAGGTCGTCGGAATGGCAATTAACGGCATAATTGGGCGATGCACTTTCAGTAAACCAGGAAGTTTTCCGACGTCTTTCTTGGTTTTTACGCTCGCTGCAATAGCTTTCGCGCAATCAATGGGAGAACCACCGCCAAACGCAATGATGCCATCACAGCCAGATTGACGATAGCATTCCACTCCAGCACGAACCGTCGCATAGTCAGGATCGGGCTGTACTTCATCAAATACAGTAAACGGCATATCGGCTTGCTGTAATGCTTCCAGCATACCGTCCAGCAATCCTAGGCCACGTAGTACACTGTCAGTAACGATAAATGGTTTAGTTACTGAAAAATCACGACAATAGCTTGCCACATCTAGCACTTTACCATTACCAACAATGCACTGAGGCTCGGGAACAGGCACCATTTTGATAAACGGTTTTTTCACCGAGACCAACATCTGATGCAACATAAAAACACTCCTTTGTTTTCACCACTAAACCGTAGACTATGCATCGCAGCTAGCTGTTAGTAGGTGAAACAATTAGTAAACGAAACAGTTAGCAGTCGACTCTGTTTATTGGTTATAGAGTGATTACTCAGAGCTGGCAAGGATACCAAGCTCAAGTTGAGAACTCCCACCAAATCAATATATTGACAAATCAACGTATTGGCAAAGCTGTGGTGTATTTCAAAGGTTCCATTGCAAAGGTTGAAGTGACATTCGACAATCCATCGATACTGTTGACCAATTTTTTATAGAACTCATCAAAGCACTTCATGTCTTTGACCAATACTTTCACCATATAGTCATACTCCCCCGCCATCCGATAGAACTCCATCACTTCTGGGAACAGCGATACCGTTTCGACGAACTCTTGATACCATTCATGAGAGTGATTCGTGGTCTTGATTTGCACGAACGCGGTGAACGACAATCCTAGTTTCTCAGGATCTAGTAGTGCGACACGTTTATCAATCACACCACCCTCTTCAAGCTTCTTCAGGCGCTTCCAGCATGGTGTTGTCGTGAGGTTTACGGCTTCAGCAAGGTCGTTCAGTGATAACGTGCCATCTTGTTGAAGCAGCAACAACAGCTTCTTATCTGTACTATCTATATCCAAAACAGCCCCAATGTAGAAAAATTTTCTACCAAAATGAAAAATCAAAGTAAATATAGCAAAGTTTTTCTCCTTGTTCGTAGGTAAATTATCATCATCGAAATCGTGAAGCAGGAAACCGCCGCTATGTGTACTGACCATCAATGGATTAACAACGCAGTTCGTAAACTTGAAGCTGACTTTCAACGCTCGGCTGACACACACTTAATCAAGCTAGATTTGCCTAGCATTGATGGGATTGATGTTTATCTAAAAGACGAGAGTACACATCCTACGGGCTCACTAAAGCACCGTTTAGCACGTTCCCTGTTTCTGTACGCGATTTGTAATGGTTGGATTGGACCAGAGACAACGGTCATTGAATCTTCGTCTGGCAGTACCGCTGTATCGGAAGCGTACTTTGCCCGTCTGCTTGGGTTGCCATTTATTGCCGTGATGCCAAAGTGCACCGCACGCAAAAAGATCGAACAAATCGAGTTCTACGGTGGTAAAGCGCACTTAGTTGATCGCTCGGATCAAATCTATGCTGAATCACGCCGACTCGCTGAAGAGTTAGACGGTCACTACATGGATCAGTTTACTTATGCTGAGCGTGCGACTGACTGGCGTGGTAACAACAATATTGCTAACTCTATTTTCAGCCAAATGAAAATGGAAGATCATCCAGTACCAAGTTGGATTGTGATGAGCCAGGTACAGGCGGCACGTCGGCAACTATTGGACGCTTTATCCGCTACCAGCAGCACGACACCAAACTGTGTGTGGTTGATCCTGAGAACTCAGTGTTCCATGACTACTTTAAAACGGGCGATGCTAACATCACTGGCGACTGTGGTAGCAAGATTGAAGGCATTGGACGTCCGCGCGTTGAACCAAGCTTTATCCCGGGTGTGGTGGATGAAATGCGCACGATTCCGGATGCGGCAAGTATCGCAACGATTCACTGGTTAGAGAAGACATTAGGTCGCAAAGTCGGTGCTTCTACGGGTACGAACCTTTATGGTGTGTTGCAATTAGCAAGTGAAATGAAAAAACGTGGTGAGACGGGTTCGATTGTGACTCTATTGTGTGACAGTGGCGAGCGCTATCTTGATACTTACTACAACCACGAGTGGATTAATAACAATATTGGCGATCTACGCCCATACCTGGATAAGCTCGAGACATTCGAAGCGACCGGTGAGTTGGCTTAATCGCTGTCATTTGGCTTGATGACGAGTATTTAAAATAACAACAATCAGTTGGCAGGGAGTGATTCGTCACTCCCTTTTTTTATGCGTTACTTGTGTTCGTATGACGCTTTCACTCTATCCTGCGCTTGAGCGATGTAAGAAACTAAATCGCGATAAGCAATATCCATTTGCTCCACAATACCTGCATCATACTGCCGTCGGCCACCATTCTCAGCCCATCGTGTAACGCCGTTGCCTTAATATGGAAGTATTCCAACGGACCACCAGCCGAGGCCAATTGTTGGGTTTCCTCATGTCCGGCGATCACCTGACCGAAAATCGTATCGTGTTCACCTAGCATCAGCAATGAAGCGTCAAAGTCAGCGCCAATCAGTTTAGAATGCGCTGTCGCCCACATATTGGTGTACTGCGCGATTGCGCTTGAGGCATAAATATCCACTGTGGCGGTGTAAATGACATCAACGGTGTCGGAAGATAGCGACAAAATCGATTGAGTATCGCGGACAATATCTGAAGCACCTGTAGAAGCATCCGCTACTTGCGCTGACACCAATTCAATGTTTTCACCCGCTTTATTGGTACTGCTTTCGATTCGCTCTACTAAGCCCGAAATCTCACTGGCTGCTTCGTTCGCTCTACCCGCCAATGAGCGCACTTCATCTGCAACCACGGCAAATCCACGGCCATGTTCACCTGCACGTGCCGCTTCAATAGCGGCATTAAGCGCGAGCAAGTTGGTTTGCTCTGAGATCTGGTGAATAATGCTGATAAATTGCGTGATGTCGCCAGTCAGCACTTGAAGCGCAGCGACGGTTTCTTTGCTCGCCATCGCCGATTGTGACACTTGATCCAAAGATTGATACATCTCTTCCAGTTGCTGCTGAGTACTATCAAACACCCCCAGATTCGCCTGCAATTGATCGCTTTGATCAATCAACTGATTATTAGCCTGCTCAATGTTGGCCGTAGCGCCAACAAGCTGAGAAGTCACACTGCTTAAAAACAGTCGCGAGCGCTGCTTTTGTCTTTCTAGTTGGGATTCTAGTTTTTGTATTTGCTGTTCTTTATCAGCTAACTCTTGTTGCAATTGCGCCAGTTGGCAAGCGAAGGCATCTTTCTGTTCGGTTTCAGAATGCAACTGCTGCTGGAGTTTTTGTACTTGTTTTTTTGATGCAAACATAAGACTACTTTTCGGTTCGTGCTTTATTTATCGTTATTGTTTTATAACGGTAGCATTGGTGCGGGAAATAGAAATGGCTGGAAGAGTAAGTTGTGATAGGGGGACGGTGGTATCACCCTAATAGGGTATCGACTAGAGGGGTGTTGGGTGGGTGTTTTTGCTGGCGTTGCGGCGATAGCCGCTAGCCTGCAGCTCCTCCCTTTGAAGGGGAAGCTGGGGGAGCTTTTTTTGCTCTAGCGTTTTTTAGATTACGAGTAAACGCCTAAGAGCCCCCCTCTAACTCCCCCTTATTAAGGGGGAGAACTACTGCTCGCTCCTATCGTCGCATCGCTTAATTAATAATCATAAGGCGATGCGATAGCGAGCCTGCTGTTCCTCCCCTTAATAAGGGGAGGCTAGGAGGGGTGCTCTTAAGCTATTCAAAGAAGACTCAAAAGCACAAAAGAAACTTAAGCGTCTCCTTCCTCAGCATTACGCGCTGCAGCTTCTTTAATGATCGGCTGAAGTTCACCCTTCTGGAACATTTCCACGATGATATCGCAGCCGCCGATTAGCTCACCTTCAACCATAGTTGTGGGAACGTTGGCCATTGTGCGTATTTTGGAAGTTCAGCACGGATGTCTGGGTTTTGTAGGATATCTACATAAGCGAATTTTTCGCCACATGCCATCAGTGCTTGAGCTGCTTGAGAAGAGAAACCACAGCTTGGTAGCTTAGGTGAACCTTTCATGTAAAGAAGAATCGTGTTCTCTTCGATTTGCTGCTTAATTTTGTCGATCGTTTCCATTACGTCCTCGAAATACTTGTACTGCGAATGTGTTCACATTCTAGCGAATCGCCGCAGAATAAAAAGCACATTAATAGTGTGGTTATATCTTTGTTACTAGGTTGTGATGTAGTATACCCAAATACCTTGCAAACAAAGGTGATGTAAACAAATCATCACAATTATTTTATCACGGACTCTTTTAATAAAGTAAAAACTTGCTAAAATAGCAAGCAGTCGGTCATCACATGACTCAACAATAAATATACTTGGAAGCAATCAGGGTAAAAACCCGCTAATAATCAATGGAGAAGCGAGCAATGGCATTCGAACTACCAGCACTTCCTTATGCAAAAGATGCTCTAGAACCACACATCTCAGCAGAGACACTAGATTTCCACCACGGTAAGCACCACAACACTTACGTGGTTAAGCTAAACGGCCTAATTCCTGGTACTGAGTTTGAAGGTAAAACTCTAGAAGAGATCGTTAAAACATCTTCTGGTGGCGTATTCAACAACGCAGCTCAAATCTGGAACCACACGTTCTACTGGCACTGCCTAGCGCCAAACGCGGGCGGCGAACCAACGGGTGCAGTAGCAGACGCAATCAACGCAGCATTCGGTTCTTTCGAAGAGTTCAAAGCGAAGTTCACTGATTCAGCAATCAACAACTTCGGTTCTTCTTGGACTTGGCTAGTGAAGAAAGCTGACGGTTCTCTAGACATCGTTAACACGTCTAACGCAGCGACTCCACTAACAGAAGAAGGCGTAACTCCACTACTAACAGTAGACCTATGGGAACACGCTTACTACATTGATTACCGTAACGTTCGTCCAGACTACATGAATGGTTTCTGGGCACTAGTTAACTGGGCATTCGTAGAAGAAAACCTAGCTAAGTAATCAGCTCCTCCCAAGTTTCATTTAAAGACCTGTCTCGACAGGTCTTTTTTTATTTCTAGGCTAAAGCTCCCTCCCTCTTGCCGATAAAGTCATTGTAACGAGAGGGCTTTATGCAAATTCATCACTTAGACAAAGCAAATTTAATCAACGAACTGCAATGTGGTACGTCGCTTAATCGCGCCGTAGAACAAGGCAGACGTGCCGACTTTGCTCTAATGCTCTCAATGTTCTCTCAAGACTCGCGTGAAACGGCAGTCACAGAGGATATCGATACCAACGTCACCGATGAAGCTATATTAAGAAAACGTTTTGACGTACCAACCGCTCAGAAACTGCAAGGTGAGTTAGATGACTACGCGGTGTCAGCTTCTATTGCGAAACAATTTCACGATGGTGGTCTCTCCAGCGCTAAACTACAGCACTACAGCACGCCAGAGCCTTTGAACTACAGCCCGACCGATACCTACGGTCTTGCGGAAGAGGTCTATCACAACCTATCAGGTCATACTCGCCGACAACTTGGTCAAAAGTCATTACCAAAGCCAACGGTTGATGTGCTTTACAACCAATTAACCACAGCTAATCGAAAAGACACCCTATCCATCCAGCTTTAGTTGTCTCACGAGAGAGTATCCCTTAAAACCCTATTTTTTAGTGGTTTCTAATGTAACACTGACCACTCTTTCTGCGCAGAGTGTGATTCAATGCAAAGTTACCAACCCTTTCCGAATTCTATACACAAAAACTTGAAGTTATTCACATTTGAATCACAGTTTTTCTACCAAGTTATTACCTAGGGAATGGCATACGTAATCAGTAGCCTACTTTTTGGGGATAAACATGATCATTAAAAATTCAGTCGTGTTAGTGACATCTGCTGGAACCAGCTTAGGTGCGATGATTGCTCTGCATTTCGCTAGGCTTGGTGCCTATGTCGTTTTATGCGATGTCGATGAAAGCAATTTGACTTCAGCCTACCGACGCTGCTTAGAGGTCACGGAGCATGTAGAAAAGGCGCACGTGCGTGACCTATCGCTTCAAACCATCGAGACACTGTTTTCTTCTATCGAATCCAACTAGGCCGAGCCCCAAACGTTCTAGTCAACCATTGGACTTCTCTACCGAAAGAGACCCTGACCGGAGGGCACTCTGGCGGCAAGTTTATTACCCAGTTCTCCTTGCTGGCATCCAACCTATTTTTGTTTGGCCAAGTCGCCGCAGAGCGAATGTCACAGAGCCAGTCAGGCGTGATCGTCAACGTGGTCGCTCAGGAGCCCGATCAGTATTACAGTGATTTAGACAACACCACGTCTATGGTGACGGGATTTACTAAGAGCTGGGCGAAAGAGTTGAAGCAGCACAACATTCGAGTTGGTGGTGTGATACCTGTGAGTAGCCATAGCCATCACGCCAACGGCAACTGGTCTCAGATTCAAGATGAATTGACACGGACGACAGAATACATCGTTAGTAACGACTACTTTAGTGGTCGTGTTGTAAGTGCAGAGGCTTAGGTAAGCCAAAGTAATTAATACGGAGGCGACATTCTCTCCTTAAAACGTAAAAAGCCCCTTCATTTCTGAAGGGGCTTTGTCATTTTTCCCGTAAATTTCGTGCTAGCGAAAATCTACTACTGAATTAAGCTTCAGCTTTCTCTTTTTTAGCTTTAGCAGCTGGCTTCGCTTCTTGGTCTGCTTTCTTCTTGATAACAGTTGTACCTTCGAAAGTTTCGCCTTCAACGAATGCGTTACCGTAGTAAGCCGCTTTCAGAACTTCTTTAAGCTCAGAGATTAGTGGGTAACGAGGGTTCGCACCAGTACATTGATCATCGAACGCTTCAACCGCTAGTTCGTCAAGCTTAGCTAGGAAGTCAGACTCAGCAACACCTGCAGCTTGGATAGAAGTTGGGATGTCTAGGTCTTTCTTAAGCTCTTCCAACCATGCTAGTAGACGTTCAATCTTCTGAGCAGTACGGTCACCAGCTTGGCTTAGGCCTAGGTGGTCAGCTACTTCAGCGTAACGACGACGTGCTTGTGGGCGGTCGTACTGAGAGAACGCAGTTTGCTTAGTTGGGTTGTCGTTCGCGTTGTAACGAACAACGTTAGAGATTAGTAGTGCGTTCGCCAGACCGTGTGGTAGGTGGAACTCAGCACCAATCTTGTGAGCCATTGAGTGACAAACACCTAGGAATGCGTTCGCAAATGCCACACCAGCGATAGTTGCCGCGTTGTGTACTTTTTCACGAGCGATTGGGTCGTTTGCACCGTTCGCGTAGCTTGAAGGTAGGTACTCTTTAAGCATCTTAAGTGCTTGTAGAGCCTGACCGTCAGAGTATTCGTTCGCTAGAACTGATACGTAAGCTTCTAGAGCGTGAGTTACTGCATCGTAACCACCGAATGCTGTTAGAGACTTAGGCATGTTCATAACAAGGTTCGCGTCAACGATAGCCATGTTAGGAGTTAGTTCGTAGTCAGCTAGTGGGTACTTAGCACCAGTCTCGTCGTCTGTAACAACTGCGAATGGAGTAACTTCAGAACCAGTACCAGATGTTGTAGTGATACATACAAGCTCAGCTTTTTGACCCATTTTAGGGAACTTGTAGATACGTTTACGGATGTCCATAAAGCGCATTGCAAGCTCTTCGAAGTGAGTTTCTGGGTGCTCATACATTACCCACATGATCTTAGCAGCATCCATCGGAGAACCACCACCTAGAGCGATGATTACGTCTGGTTGGAAGCTTTGCATTGCTTCAGCACCTTTCTTAACAACAGATAGCGTTGGATCCGCTTCTACGTCGAAGAAAGTTTGAACTTCCATGCCTTGAGCTTTAAGAAGCTTCACTACTTCATCACTGTAACCGTTGTTGAATAGGAAACGGTCAGTTACTAGGAATACGCGCTTCTTACCTTCTAGGTCGCTAAGAGCGATTGGAAGGCTACCACGGCGGAAGTAGATAGACTTAGGTAGTTTGTGCCACAACATGTTTTCAGCTCGCTTCGCTACAGTTTTCTTGTTGATTAGGTGTTTAGGACCTACGTTCTCAGAGATAGAGTTACCACCCCAAGAACCACAACCTAGAGTTAGAGAAGGCGCTACGTTGAAGTTGTAAAGGTCACCGATACCACCGTGAGTAGTTGGGATGTTTACAAGGATACGTGCAGTCTTCATCTTGTCACCGAAGTAACGGATGCGGTCAGCGTTAACGTCTTGGTTTGTGTACAGACCAGATGTGTGACCGATACCACCGATTTCAACCATAGTTACTGCTTGAGCAACTGCGTCTTCGAAATCGTCAGCGCGGAATAGACCTAGAGTTGGAGATAGTTTCTCGTGAGCAAATGCGTCATCGTAAGAAACTTTACCTAGACCTTCACCAACTAGAACTTTAGTGTCAGCTGGAACTTTAACGCCTGCCATCTCAGCGATTGCTGGAGCTGGTTGACCTACGATCTTAGCGTTAAGGTTGCCGTCGATTAGAAGTACTTTACGTACTTTTTCAGCTTCAGCTTTGCTTAGAACGTATGCTTTGTGAGAAGCGAAACGCTCTTTAACTTCGTCGTATACAGAGTCAACAACGATTGCAGCCTGCTCAGAAGCACAAACTACGCCGTTATCGAACGTTTTAGACATAAGGATAGAAGCAACTGCACGTTTAACGTCAGCAGTCTCGTCGATAACTACAGGAACGTTACCTGCACCTACACCGATTGCTGGCTTACCAGAAGAGTAAGCTGCTTTAACCATGCCTGGACCACCAGTTGCAAGGATAAGCGCGATGTCGTCGTGCTTCATAAGAGCGTTAGAAAGCTCTACAGATGGTTGGTCGATCCAACCGATGATGTCTTTTGGAGCACCTGCTGCTACTGCTGCATCTAGAACTAGTTTAGCTGCGTCGTTAGTAGAGTTCTTCGCACGTGGGTGTGGTGAGAAGATGATACCGTTACGAGTCTTCAAAGAGATTAGAGATTTGAAGATTGCAGTAGAAGTTGGGTTAGTTGTTGGTACGATACCGCAGATGATGCCTACAGGCTCAGCGATAGTCATAGTGCCTAGGTTGTCGTCTTCTTCAAGAATGCCACAAGTCTTTTCATCTTTGTATTTGTTGTAGATGAACTCAGATGCAAAGTGGTTTTTGATAACTTTGTCTTCAACGATACCCATACCAGACTCTTCAACCGCTTGCTGTGCAAGAGGAATACGAGCTTGGTTAGCTGCTAGAGAAGCTGCACGGAAAATCTTGTCTACTTGCTCTTGAGAGTAAGTTGCAAACTCCGCTTGCGCCGCTTTAACGCGTGCAACCATTGCATCTAGTTCAGCCATATTTGTTACAGGCATAATGAATCTCCTAAAATAAAAAAACTAAAAACTTTTTATTAAGTTAGCTACTTCTGCTAATGAATCTCTTAACAACAGAACAACTCTGCTTAGTAAACTGCTTTCAGAGCTGAGTATAATCTTTCACGCCTTGAAAAAAATTGACTCAGATCAGTTCTGAAAAGTAATTTACCTACATAGTAGTAACCCCAAAGGGTTGCGCGACGTAAGTATTTGTTTTTTAAGGTGTTACTCAAGTAAAATACCAAGCTCAAAAAAGCACCATTCAGTATTTTTTTTTCATAACCCTAGCCAATTGTGTAAAAAAGTTTCACTTTTGTACCAGAAAAACAAGTAAAACGTCACTCTCGTGCTACTAAGTATATGTAGATGACATTAGTTTCTTTCAACCCATGCTGCAAAAATAATCAAAATTAGACAGAGGCAACATTTCAGCAACAAAAAGGTAAGTTACCTCAGTTGTGGCACGAACTTTTCCTTCATATTCTATTCATATCTTCACATCACGCCGACCGGCTGATTCATTGGTGTTATACGTTAAAAATAGTCATCAAGTTTTAGTCGATTCTCTGTCCACAATGTCGTACATTAGCCGCACTTTTTACCCGGGCATAGATGCCTTGCATTTTGTCCCATTTCTATCATCGAGATTCGTCTATGAGTAGCATCGAATTTGCAATCTATTTGCAGTTTTTCTTAGGTTTGGTCGCTGCGGTAAACCCTGTCGGGATCATGCCAATTTTTGTGTCTTTAACCAGCCACATGTCTCCAGAAGACAAGAACAAAACGGCTGCGACAGCCAATATTGCCGTCGCCGTTATTCTGATCACCTCATTACTGGCCGGTCAGATACTTTTGGATATGTTTAGTATTTCTCTCGATTCGTTCCGTGTTGCAGGCGGCTTGCTTCTTCTGAGCATCGCCTTTTCGATGATGTCGGGTAAACTCGGTGAAGATAAACAGAACAAGCAGGAAAAGTCGGAGTACGTCAGTAAAGAACAAATCGGTGTCGTCCCCCTAGCCATGCCTTTGATGGCAGGTCCCGGTGCAATTAGTTCGACCATTGTGTATGGCGCTCGTTATCCAAGCATGGTGGAGACGGTTGGCATCATTATCAGTATTATCGTCTTTGCTCTTTGCTCATGGCTTCTGTATCGTTCAGCTCCGCTCATCGTCCGCTTCTTGGGGCAAACAGGCATTAACGTGATCACACGTATTATGGGTTTGATCCTCGGTGCATTGGGCATTGAATTTATGGCGAATGGATTAAAAGCGCTTTTCCCTGGGCTCGCTTAACCTACCCTTCGACATCGTCAATTCATCAGTTCCCTCAAGCATCCTTCCACAAGGATGCTTGATTTGCCTCTCTACATTGCGCTCCTGCATCTGACAGACCGACACGACACCAGACATAGCAAAACTGCCCCTTAGCATCACTTGGTATATACTAGCCATATTGACTGCTTATAGACTCTTGCTATGGAAAACAACCGCTTAAAGCACCAGCTTTACATCATCATCTTTGGTCACCACACCCGAGCGGGTCGTATTTTTGATATTGCCCTTATCATTGCCATTCTATTTTCGTTGACAGTGTTGGTGCTGCACTCTATCGAAGGGCTAGCGACGGAGTGGGATCAGACCTTTGTAATACTTGAGTATTTCTTCACCGCGATATTTACCGTTGAATACTTATTGCGCCTATACTGCTCACCAAAACCCAAGGCCTACGCTACCAGTTTCTATGGGGTGGTCGACCTACTGTCGATTCTCCCAACCTATTTGGCACTGCTTTTCCCATCAGCCACTTTTATGGGGGTGATACGTCTCCTTCGTGTCATGCGAATATTCCGTATCCTCAAATTGGTTCGATACCTGCAAGATTCAAATATTCTGCTGCGTTCACTGTTGATGTCACGCCGTAAGATCTTCGTTTTCTTCAGCACAGTCGCGATATTGGTGACAATTTTTGGCGCGCTGATCTTTGTTATAGAAGGGCCAGAGAACGGATTTACTAGCATTCCACAAAGCATCTATTGGGCGATAGTGACTATTACGACGGTCGGCTATGGAGACTTGGTACCCAGCACACCACTTGGCAAGGGTCTCGCCTCACTGACTATGCTGCTTGGTTACTCCATTCTGGCCGTACC
The DNA here is from genome assembly GCA_000755425.1 of Vibrio maritimus. GTDB lineage: Bacteria > Pseudomonadota > Gammaproteobacteria > Enterobacterales > Vibrionaceae > Vibrio > Vibrio maritimus_A. Next base: position 138,171 of record BBMT01000005.1, on the reverse strand, counting down.
TACCGGGATAATTACCGCTGAACTCAATCAGGAAATGAAAACCCATCGAAACTTAGTGAAATGCCCCAACTGCTCAAAGTCCGGCCATGAAAGTGATGCGCTGCACTGTAAACACTGTGGAAGTGAGTTAGCAACACCTGAGAAGAGAGTCGTTGAAGTAGACTCAGAAGATTTAAAATAGCAGAAACCAAAAAGCCCTCTATTAGAGGGCTTTTTCAAACTTGGCTTCAATTAAGTTATGACGCTTAACCGGCCTTCTCAGCTAGGATAATACGCAGAGTACGACGTAATGGCTCTGCCGCGCCCCACAATAGCTGGTCACCTACAGTGAATGCGTTTAGGAAGTCGTTGCCCATAGCCATTTTTCTTAGACGGCCAACAGGGATAGACATAGTACCTGTAACTTTCGCAGGTGTAAGCTCTTGAGCGGTGATGTCACGATCGTTTGGAATCACTTTCACCCAATCATTGTGCGTGGCAATAATTTCCTCAATCTCATCCATCGGTACATCTTGCTTAAGTTTGATAGTAAGCGCCTGTGCGTGACAACGCATCGCGCCGATACGCACACATGTGCCATCAATCGCGATTGGGCTATCTTGCAAACCTAGAATCTTGTTCGCTTCAACACCGGCTTTCCATTCTTCTTTACTCTGACCATTTTCACGCTTCACATCGATCCATGGAATCAATGAGCCTGCCAGAGGGACACCAAACTGGTCTGTTGGGAACGAAGAAGAACGGATAGTTTCAGCCACTTTACGGTCAATATCGAGAATAGAGCTCGCCGGATTGGCGAGTTCAGACGTCACACAGTCGTTCACTACACCCATTTGAGAGATAAGCTCACGCATGTTCTTAGCGCCCGCGCCCGATGCCGCTTGGTAAGTCATCGCACTCATCCATTCAACCATGCCTTTCTCATAGAGGCCACCAAGACCAAGAAGCATCAAGCTAACGGTACAGTTACCGCCAACAAAGGTGTTAGTACCTTTGCTGAGACCGTCTTGGATTTGACCAAGGTTCACTGGATCTAGGGTAATGATTGAATCTTTGTCCATACGGAGAGTAGAAGCAGCATCAATCCAGTACCCTTTCCAACCTGCTTGGCGAAGCGCTGGGTAGACTTTCTCAGTGTAACTACCACCTTGACAGGTAATCACTGCGTCTAGTTGTTTTAGGCTTTCAATATCAAAAGCGTCTTGCAGAAGGCCAGCATCTTTACCAAAGTTTGGCGCTGGGATGCCAATTTGAGATGTGCTGTAGAATACGGGCTCGATGACATCAAAGTCTTTTTCTTCGACCATGCGCTGCATTAGTACCGAACCCACCATGCCACGCCAACCGACTAAACCTACTCTCATTGAATTACTCTCCGTGTGAATTGAAATAAAGCTCCCCCATCTATAAAATTTTCCGAGCCATAACACAAGGCCTAATTCACAAATTAAAGCAACTTTTTTCACAAACCCAACCAGTTAGCACCCCATAACCGTTCAGTAAATAGTAAAAAGGCTCCTTTCGGAGCCTTTTTATTTCTAGCTTGTCATTTTGGATTCTTTTCTCAATTGAGCCCTTTTACCTAGGGCATAACCAAGCCCTAAAGGTGCAAAGAAGATCACCAAAATAAACAAAATTAAATAGACTATGGTGCTCTTAATCAACTGAATGAGCTTTTCTACTGCAAGAGTTAAGACATCTTGAGATATTTTGTCGAGATCTTGAGCAAACAACTCTCGCTCGCTGTTTACAATGACCGCAATTTCTTTACGCTCACGCTCAATCATCTTGATAAGCTCTTCACGTTCACGCGCTACCATGTCATCCAGCGCCTGCCTCTCTGCGCTAAGTTGCGTGAGCTTATCTTGGGTCTTAACGTCTAAATCGTTAAGTAGCGGCTGAAGTTCAATCGCCATTTTCTGAGCCAAATCGCGCATGTATTCAGGGTTGTTTTCAACAAAGTCTTTAAACGCATCGGCACTGATTTGGAAGCTCTTAATCGCGCCGCGGATATCATCGCCACTGACGTTGCTATTGAGTGCGATAAGCTGGGCTTTCCACGTCATCAGCTTGGGCGTTTGCTCCGACATCAACGACAATCTATCAGACACATCGGAAAGCGCCTCTGGCATGGTACCGAGAGTTGTCGTCACTTCACTTTCATCAATACCCTCGGATTTCAACCATTCTCGATAAGCTGGTACTCGAGCAAAGCTTAAGTTTTCAAACGGATGTAGCGCCGCAAACTGGTCAACAAAGACTTTGGTTGAGCCATAGCTATCCGATTTAAATAACGACTTTGCCAACTGATCAATTTCTTGCCTCAACTTAGTGGCCGTTTGAGCCGCTTCTTCAGTGGCAAACAGTGCTTTACCGTTGCCGTTTGTAAAAAACTGCTCCATTTGAACCGTAAATACCCAAGTATCTATAAGACCTGCAGTTGGAGACACTTGATAGGCGGATTGCCCCAATCCTTCTTCAGCATGAATCTTCCAAAGTAAAATGTGGGATTGATTCACAATGTCAGTTTCATCGTACTTGGCGGCTAAAGAGTCGGATGTTGCTTCGACTTGTGTAAAAAACTCTCGACTAAATTCACGCGTCATTAAGCGCATATTGAGTTCTTGTTTCGTCAATGGCGTGGTTTGGCTATCGAGCTGAACTTCTAGCAATGAACAGCCAGAAATTAGCGAAATAAAGAGCATTAGAAGTGCGCAGCGCAAGCGGTGCATTGGTTTCATCGTAAGCCTCAACGTCGAAATGTAGCGATTGTCTAGCGACTTCAACTGAATGCTGAAGTCACTGAACCGTATATTACCGCCACTATAAATCACTCAAGTAAAATTCACGTTAACTATTGATATTTATAGTCTAAATTTCGCGATTTACTAGACGTTATTGTTGGCTTTGGTTGGAGATGTAGTCCTCAGCCGACACAATCGCTTGTTTAAGACTCAGCTCTAGCTTCTCTATCGCCTCAGAGTCTATCGATTGGGTCTGTTTTAGTTGCAGCTCAGCGGTGATAGCGGCTTGACGAAGCTGCTCGGCAAAGATGCTGCCAGAGACTCCTTTTAAGGTATGTGCGACACGGGTCGCTTGGTCAATATCGCTATCAGCAAGGTTGCGCAATTTATCTGCATCTTGACTGTGCTCGGAAACAAAAACGCCTAGCAGTAGTAGCATCGATTCTTTGTCTCCATCCAGAGTATTGAGCATCTCAGAAAACAGGATTGGAGCGCCTTCTTTAGCTGCCTCTTCAGACTCCGAGCTTCCCCCATCACGAACGACTTCTAACTCAACTCGCTCTATGCCTTTCACCGACACTATCTTTGAAGAAGACGGAGGCTCGTCATCCGGCTGTGTACTATTTTCGGTTTGTACCTCTCGCGGTTCATTGGCCTTATTCGACTGTGGCTCGCTAGTCACCGAATCCGGTTCATAAGCCTCCAAATCATCACGATCCCTTGTCAGCATGGGTTCAGACTGTTTATTGAAACTGCACAGCAGTAAACAAACAATGGCCACTAAACTGACTAACACGACTATGAGTACTTGCCTATTCACAACGCGCTCTGATTGCATTTCGCGCAGCGATAGTTCTGTCATAACAGGATGATTAACCACACGTTCGACTAAAAACTCAGTATTCGCCGCTTGTGATAGCAGCACCGATGCTTGCGAGTTGAGTTCCAAAACGTGTACACGGTCTCCGCCAGAAAGCCCATAAGCTTCGCGCTGAATGTCTTCAAGCTTCAGATATACTTGACGTGGTTCAACCGTGTCATTGAATAAGGTATCCAGTACCACCGCAGAAAGTCGGTCGCTCAGAGAGATCGCTGCCTGGCTCAACCGTGTAGGTTTGGCATTAATACTGGCAATAAAGGTATCCATTCGCGCTTCATCTTGCGCTAGGAGCTGAGCCTGCTCCACAAATCGCTCGAGCAAATAGACGGTATGAGAAACATCCGAAAGCAAATCCGATTGAGTCAATGATTTGAGCTGCACGGTTTGGGCGTGTATAAGCTGTATTTCAAGCTCGAGTTGCTCAGAAAAACGTGAGCGATAAGGCTGGGCTAAGAACAGGGTTTGCCTTAGTTTGTCGATGCTAAACGATATCTCGTCAATGAGGTGGGTGATTTTCTCTTCTTGCGACGAAATATACACCACTGTAGTCACGGCAATAGACCATAACAGCACTATCGTTACGGCAAAGCCATTTAGACGTTTTAATACATTCAACCGTCGTTCCCTCTCAACAACAATAAGGCTTATCCCTGACCTTCCTGACCCTGCAAAAAAGCGCTACAAAGTAGCGCTTCTATCTGCTTAACGATTTCGAGTCAGTTGATCTCTTAGATTTGGCGGTGTGCCTTTGATAGTAAGAGTATCGGTATCTGGATCGTAAAAGACGCGCTCACCTAGAAGTAGGCTATCAAAACTAAGATTCAAACCACCACCCGCACCAACAAACTTTGTGAGCTTGCGTACGGTCGAGCGATCTGCTGGAAAACTTTCTTCCAATTCATAACCTTGTTCTTGAGTGTAATCTAAAAAGCTCGAGCCTTCATTACTAGGAAGCTCACCAGACAGCTCTTTGATTTGCACTTCGTCACCCGTTTTTAACTGATCGGTGCAGTAATCGTAGACCTGCTTCTTGTAGTTGACGGTTTCATCTTTATCTAGCTGAGCATCAGCGCAGTAGTCTTCCACCGCTTGCATCAACAAAGAGTTCTGCTGCTTAGTATCAAGCCCCACTTCGGCTTGTAAAAAGTCTAGGAAGAAGTCTGCTACTTTGCGTCCAACGCGACCCTTAATGTAAGTGAGATAGCGATTCGAGCCTTTATCCAAATCGTAGCTGGTTAAATCGATGCGCGCCGCGATATCCATTTTTGCGATATCAAGGTAGTCGATTGAACCGATGTTCAAACCTTCTGTCACTTGTAAGCTGTTGTACGATGGCAGCAAACCGATAAACAAGTAGTCCGTTGCTAACGATTGATACTGAGCCATAACCAGTGTGCCCGCTTCCGCAAATGGGTATTTTGCTAGCTCGGTTTTAAGGCGCTCGGCGCTTTGCTGAGAGAAACTGTAAAAGTCTTTCTCACCCTTTAGCAGCTCACTTAGCCAAATCTGAAAGTCACTCTCGCTGGTAAAGGAACCAAATCCTTTTCCCGCTTTCGAATTAAACACACGATGCAGTTCAGCTACTAGGGTTTCGGTTGAATTGTCGTTGTGCAACATCTCTTCGCGATACTGAACGACAAGCTCTTCCTGCTCATTTATCGCTAACTGGTGTAAAATAACGTTAGATAGGTTCAAACTCATTGTGAATTTATCATGGTTGCTGTTTCGTTTGTGATGCAGAGTAGGGTATCATAAGCCGCTTTCATTATCATTAGCAGAGTCTTTATGCCAATTACATCTAAATATACCGATCAACAAGTTGAAGACATCCTTGCCGAAGTTGCCGCTGTTCTAGACAAGCACGGTGCAAACGCAGAACTTTCACTGATGATTGCAGGTAATATCGCAACCAATGTCTTAAATCAAAACGTTGCTCCTTCACAACGCCAAGCAATTGCGGAAAAATTCTCTAAGGCTTTGATTTCATCATTAGAAACTAAAGATCAACACTAATCTTTACAACGGATAGATTACACGGCAGATGGTAGATAGCGAAAATTCATACGGAGAAAAGGTCTCCCGCCTAGTGGGCTGGGGTCACTGGTTTGCGTTCTTTAATATAATTGCGGCAATGCTCATCGGTACCCGCTATATCGCCTCTTCTCCGTGGCCTGATACATTGCTGGGACAATTCTACTTGTTCGCGTCGTGGATCGGCCACTTTGGCTTTTTGGTATTTGCCCTCTATCTGTTAGTGCTGTTTCCGCTGACTTTTATTGTTCCGTCGCGCAAACTATTTAGATTGATAGCGGTCTGTTTTTCCACATTCGGCCTCACTATTTTGCTGATTGACACGCAGGCCTACCAGACTATCAATTTGCACTTGTCTCCTGTGGTTTGGGAACTGCTCTTTAGCGACGAAACAGCACCATTAGCTCTGATTTACAGCATCTGTTCATTGTACTGCCACCGATTTTCTTGGCTGAGCTCGCGCTCGCTGAATGGGTATGGCGCAAGCAGCGCAAGCTGTCTCACAAGCACATTGGCCGTCCACTGGCAGCGCTGTTTTTCGTTTGCTTTATCGCTAGCCACCTAATTTTCATTTGGGCGGATGCGTTTTTCTATAACCCTGTCACCGTGCAAAAAGCCAATTTCCCTCTTTCCTACCCGATGACCGCGAAATCATTTATGGAGAAACATGGCTTACTGGACAGAGAAGAATACTTACAGAAACTCAAAGACAATGAGGGCGCTACGGATCTAGTTCGCTACCCGCTAACAGAAATTGAGTTCAACCGCCGCTCTGAGAACCTGAACATCTTGATTGTCAGCATCAATAATCTACGTAGTGACATGCTCAACCCAGAGACTATGCCTGTCGCGTACGGATTTGCTCTCAACAATCAAAACTTCATTAACCACTACAGCTCAAGCAATGACGACTTTGGCGCTTTCGGTTTGCTCTATGGTCTTCCAAGCAGCTACGCCAGTAGCATTAAGTCTCAGGGAACTGAGCCTTTGCTGATGTCAGTGCTTGCCAATCAAGGTTACCGATTTGAGCTATATAGTGGCGATAACTTTGAAGATGACCTCTACAGCGAGACCATCTTTAGAAAGTTCCCAATGGTTGATTTAACTGCTACCAAGTCGGAAACACTGGATAAAACCATCTCTGATAATGCGGCCATTGAGCAGTGGAGTGATGCCATTATTAATGGTTCAAGCAAACCATGGTTTAGCTTTATTGAACTGACCACTGTCGATAATTTTAGCGACTACCAACCACGGAGCGACGCGCAAACAGCCGAAGAGCGCTTTGTGGGTGCTTACTCAGCGGCCGCTACTGCTGCTGATGCCGAGTTTGGAAAGATCCTGCAAACTCTGGTTGACCAAGGCTTGCTCGAAAGTACCATTGTAATTTTGACGTCAAACCACGGTACCGAGTTCAACGAAACTAAGACTCGAAGTTGGGGCTCCAATACTAACTACAGTCAATATCAACTGCGCGTACCCATGGTCATTCACTGGCCAGGTAAGCTTGCTGCTGACTATGGACATATGACAAGCCACCTTGATCTTGCTGCCACAATTTTGGAAGACCTCAGCGGTGTGTCTACCAATGCAAAGAACTTCAGCAGCGGACGCAACCTGTTTGATGAAAGAAAGCGTAAGTGGATCATCGCAGGTGATACAAGAGAGCTCGCTTTGGTTACTGATAATGACACCACTGTCGTAGACAAGTTTGGCAACTACAGTCTGTATGATAAAGATTACAACAAGCTGGATAACAAGAATCCGAAGCTGCCTATCTTGATGCAAGGCTTCACTGAGCTGCAACGTTTCTACGCTAAAAGTCAGTAAATCAAGCAGTTAATCACATTAATTGCTCTTGACCAGTAAAACGCTCTGGTTTAGATTAATCTCATCGGACTGTAGCGCAGCTTGGTAGCGCACCGTCATGGGGTGTCGGGGGTCGCAAGTTCAAATCTTGTCAGTCCGACCATATTCAAGCCCTAAGACTCGTCTTCGGGCTTTTTACTACTTAAATGTGTAGTTTTTAGACACCCAAACCAATATTTTGAATCAGTTGCTTATAAATAAAGCAAACAGTAAAAATAGGGGTTTACAAACAGTAAGATGCCCATTATTATGCGCATCAACACGGAGAGATGGCTGAGTGGTCGAAAGCACCGGTCTTGAAAACCGGCAACCGTTAATAGCGGTTCTAGGGTTCAAATCCCTATCTCTCCGCCACATTCTAAGAAGCCGCTGATAATTCAGCGGCTTTTTTCGTTTTAGCAATTCAAACCCATCAAGTATTACAGCAAATCGCTGAAACTAAGAAGGACTGTACCTGACAGCCCTTTTATTGCTAATCACAAAACCTACGACAAATCGCTACCGTTGCTGGCGATAACCTGCTTGTACCAGTAAAACGATTTTTTAGGGATGCGGTTCAAACTGCCGTTACCTAGATTATCTCTATCGACATAGATAAACCCATAACGTTTACTCATTTCACCTGTAGAGCTGCCACAAGGTCGATACAGCCCCAAGGGGTGTATCCCATTAGTGGAACGCCATCTTCCATTGCGTCATGCATGGCTATGATGTGCTCACGCAGATAGTCGATTCGATAATCATCGTTCACTTGGCCGTCTTCGGTTAATACATCATGTGCGCCCAAGCCATTTTCAACTAGAAACAAAGGCTTTTGGTATCGGTCATATAGGGTGTTCATTGTGATTCGCAGACCCGTAGGGTCAATCACCCACCCCAATCACTGGCAGGGAGGTGTGGATTTTTAATCGACTTCACTACGTTCGCTTCACTGGTATTTCCAGCGTTCATGTCTGCAGCAGCGCAGCGAGAGGCATAATAACTAAACGAGATGAAGTCGACGGTGTTCTTTAGGATCTCAAAATCGTCTTCTTCTGTCTCTAGTACCACACCCTTTTGGTCAAAGACTTTTTGAGCGTAAGACGGATAATAACCGCGAGACTGCACATCAATAAAAAACAGGTTCTCACGATCCTTTTCCATTGCCATCAGAACATCTTCTGGCTTACATGAATATGGATAGAAATTGCCACCGGCTAACATACAGCCCACCTGATTTTGCTCATCAACTTCATGCGCTATTTTGGTTACAAGCGCACTAGCAACGAGTTCGTGGTGGGCGGCTTGATACTTCACTTGGTCATGGTTCTCGCCTTCTTGAAACAGCAACCCTGCACCGGAGAACGGGCTCGCTAGAAGAATATTGATCTCGTTGAAAGTCAGCCAATACTTCACCAGCCCTTTGTAATGCTCAAAGCACGTTTTTGCATAACGGGCGAAGAACTCAATCATTCTTCGATTGCGCCAAGAACCATAGGTGTTAACCAAGTGCATTGGTACGTCGAAATGACAAAGCGTGACTAAAGGCTCGATACCGTATTTTTGACACTCTTCAAACACACTTCGATAAAAATCCAACCCAGCCTGATTCGGCTCTAACTCATCACCTTTAGGAAGATGCGACTCCAGGCGATAGAAACGCGGAACACTTTAAAGCCCATCTCCGCAAGTAGCGCAATATCCTCTTTGTAGCGATGGTAAAAATCGATGGCGTTATGGCTTGGATAAAACTCTTCTTCCGACAGAGTGACCTTATCTACTTGACCAAGTTTAATTGGCATGCGGTTGTCGCCATAGGGGATCATATCAACCGTCGTGAGCCCTTTACCACCTGTTAAATGAGCACCTTCTGACTGGTTTGCAGCGATCGCCCCGCCCCATAAAAAATCTTTTGGAAATTGGATATTTGACATTGAGTACCTCGAAAACAACAAACAACACCTCACTAAAAAGAGATGCAATTATTCTAAATACAACCCGTTAGTTCGAATCTGAAACCTGCTACAATCAACGTTATTTCAAACTCTAGAGTACCACCATGATTACCTTAACAACGACCTATGGCGACATCGAAATTGAACTTAATATGGACAAAGCGCCTGTCAGTTCAAAAAACTTTCTACGCTATTGCCAAGAAGGCTTCTACGAAGACACCATTTTCCATCGTGTTATTGACGGTTTTATGATCCAAGGTGGTGGTCATACCGAAGACATGACCGAAAAAGAGACCCACGCACCTATCGTGAATGAGGCAAACCGCGGTCTTAAAAACCTAACTGGCACTATTTCCTTTGCTCGCACCGATGCGCCGCACTCAGCGACAGCGCAGTTTTTATCAACTTAGATGATAATGATTTCTTAGATCATACCGGCAAAACAAACTCCGGTTGGGGCTATGCGGTTTTGGTAAAGTGACGGCAGGAATGGACGTGGTCAATAATATTGGTAAAGCCATGACTGGTATGAAAAAAGGTCATGATGACGTGCCGTTAGATACGATAAAAATCAACAAAGTCACCATTGTTGACTAACCCCAAAATACATCATGTTGGCCTACAACAGTCCTTGCTGTTGTGGGTCAGCATGATAAAAAAGTAAAGCGTGTTTTCGACGCCCTTTGACCAACAGCTAAAATTGCCACCTATCGCACTCCCCCTCTCTAAACTGCTGATTTCAAGCAGCTCAATTATGCAACAAGGCACATTTCAACAAAATACAATGTGATGCCTCGAAAAACGAATGTAAACACAATGTGAACGGTTCTCGCCATCCTATTTCCTCGTTAATTTAGTCTCGCCTGTTTTAAGGAATTTCAAACAGGAACATTCAAAATAAAGACATGAGGTCACAAATGAAAATTCGCATTAGTCGTTTATTTGCGGCGATGCTCACCTTAGGTATCGCACCTACAGCATCCGCATACGATCCACTCTACTCTGAACAATGGCATTTAAATAACACCGGACAAACATCCTTTGCTACCAATCCTGGTGTTATTGGCAATGACTTAAATACAAAGCTCACTCAAGCGATGGGGATTGCAGGTGTTGGTGTGAAGGTCGCCGTGATTGATAGCGGGGTACAGATTGATCACCCTGATTTGGCCGCCAACGTGGTTCCAGGTAGCCGAAACCTAGTCGAGGACTCTGAGTATCCTATTGACTACCCTATTGATGTAAATGGTCACGGCACCGCTGTTGCTGGTTTAATTAGCGCTGTAGGCAATAACGGTGAAGGCGGCCGTGGCGTTGCTTCTCGCTCTTCATTAGTAGGCTTTAACTGGCTTGATAGCCAAACTGTAGAGGGCTGGCTGATATCTCACGGTGCAGACCCATCTACCAGCGATGTTCGCGTGTTTAACCAAAGCTATGGCTTTAGCCCTACCACACCGATTCCATTCGATGACACTGATCCTGAATTCAAGCTTGAACTGGACGTAATGAAAGATGTCAGTAGCAATAACGCGTGGGGGCGCGGGGCGATATTCGTAAAATCAGCGGGTAATGGTTATCGCTACTTCAACACTGGTCGCTTCTTTGTTCTACCTGGTGACTTCTTTGCCGGAGGCAATAATCTAGGGCTGCCAATGCACAATTCGCAGCAGTCTTACGACAATGCCAACTACTACAACCTGGTTACTAGTGCGCTAAGAGCCGATGGTACCCGTACTAGCTACTCTTCTGTCGGCACTAACGTCTGGATAGCAGCGCCTGCTGGTGAATACGGCCAAGACTACCCTGCAATGGTCACCACCGACCTAATGGGCTGTGAGGAAGGACAAAACACCAGCAGCGACTTAGGTATCAATGCCCTGCATGGTGGAACAGAGTTCGATCCAAACTGTAACTACACCAGCACCATGAACGGTACCTCTTCTGCGGCGCCGAATACTTCAGGTGCAATTGCAGCCATTATGTCGACCAACCACGCGTTAACCGCGCGCGATGTCCGTGCTTTGCTCGCAGAGACCGCAAGCATCACCGATGCTGAAGATCCCGGCGTGTCACTGGGTTTTGTCAACAACGAAGGTCAACTGGTGAGTTATCAAGCGATATCCCCATGCAGAAAAACGCCGCCGGAGTTGATTTTCATGCCTTCTATGGATTTGGTGTGGTTAACTTAGATGAGGCGATGAAACGCGCTCGTATGACCAACAATGTCCTACCACCGCAGGTCATCACACCGTGGGTTAACAATGCCGCCAAAGTTGCGGTGCCCGATGCGAGCCTGGCAGGAGGCGAGTCATCTATTAGCATTTCTGATGAACTCACGGTGGAGTCGGTACAGGTCAAGCTGACACTCGATCATACTCGCCTGCCAGATCTAGCCATTGAGCTTATCTCCCTTCCGGCACTCGCTCAGTGCTGCAAACACCTCGTAATGGCTTAGTTGGCCAGTCGCTTGAGCCAGACGTAGCAGGTTACGAAAATCAGCTCATGTTATCGAACCAATTCTATGGTGAAAGTGCGAAGGGCGAATGGACACTGCGCGCTATTGATACCAACGGTGATGAAGTATTCTCTTACTTAGCCTACTTCAACTCTTCCACTATTTTTGAAGTGCCAATGGCCAACAACACACAACCAGGCGTTCTCAAAAACTGGTCTATGCGTATCTTCGGTCATTAAGGAGTCCACTTCATGAAAACTATTACATTCTCTATTCTTGCGCTATCGATGGCTGTCTCTAGCGTGAACGCAAATCAGCTGGCTGAGCAAGCAACACCCGATCTCTTTACTCCTTCTAATGCAGTAGAAGTCAATGGCGAGCAGTATCGAAAGCTGTCTATCAACGAAATTGCTAACGTGGCTGAGTTGCACGTGGGAGATGAAGTGTTTAAAAACCCATTCAGTAACGTCTCTAAGGCAACTGCTGGTGTTTATTACCGTCGATAATGCGAAAGATGCCAAGGCGGTTGCTAGCGAGTTAAAACTGGATGTGGTGTTCGCTCAAGGTGAGTCAGCAGTGCTTCGTGCATCACAGGGCCAAGATCTACTGGCGATCAGTGATTATCTCAATGCGGATAGTCGTGTGAGAGCATCAAAGATTGAGCTCAATAGCGGTAAGTATTTGCAGCAGTAAGGCTCAATCGTTCGATATAAATGCCTCGTGAAATTGAGGCATTTATACTTTCAAACAAAAAAATCATGAGCCCTTTAGAGAAGAGGTGACGAGGTGAAAACATCTACGATTCTGTAGAGCCTCCCGCACCCTCTACCGTTTCAACCACTTCAGTTTGCTCAGGATTCGCCGCTTGCTCCGCTTCCATTTTGGCGCGTTCAGCTTTTGAGATATAGCGCGGCTTGTTGCTCTTCTGCTTTTTGGCGTTGCCTTTTTTTCGCTTTCGCTTTCAGGATCTGGATGACCTTCTTCTTTCTGTTCATAAACGGCTCTATTCTCTAGCGGGGTTTCATGGGCTGCGCATGATAGCGCTCTCTTGGATGTTAATCCACTTTTGTGCACTATTACACGCCATCGAGAACATTAATCCCATCCCCTTTACCTTGTACAAAGCTACCAAGGTGTGTTGCAAAGCGCTGCTCTTCAATTATCGGCAGCACATCTTGCGCTAAGTTTGCCGGAAAGACTTTTAATGACGACAGTTCATCAATGGGAAGCCATTTCACTTCTTGAATATAGCTTTCATCATTGAGTCCAACGAGATTTCCAAGACCGGGCTCACCTTGCCAATCACGAATTTGATAAAACAGTTCAACATGGTAGCGCTCAGCCGACGTCTCATAAAACTCACGCACGCAGATTAGCTCGCCAACATCGACATCCAGGTTCGTTTCCTCTTTGAACTCGCGTACCAAACTCTGCTTGGTACTGACATCCCCAGCCTCAAAACCGCCACCTGGTGGGATCCAGTATTCGCCGGAGTAGGGATCTTTTACACGCAGCATCAAAATACGATTGTCGTTAACCGCTATCCCAGCGGCGCGAATGCGATGTTTCATGTTAACTCCTTTAACCTAGCCGCAGCCTCTACGAGCGACATATGAATCGGCACCAAATCCGCGTGATTACTGCGATATCCACCACCAATCACACACGCGATTGGAATAGCACGCTTCTGACAAGTAGAGAGCATCCAGCGGTCTCGCTCACGTATGCCATCAAGGGTGACATTCAAAAAACCCAGTTCGTCGTCTTGGTGGATATCAACGCCTGCATCAAAGATCACCAAATCTGGCTGATGAATATCAAGAGCAAACTGCACAACCTGCTTAAAGCTTGGCAAAAACTCTTCATCCTCGGCACCTTTAGTAAATGGTACGTCGAGATCCGAGTCGGGTTTTCGCGCTGGGAAATTTTTGTCACAGTGCAGTGAAAGTGTGATGATTTGGGAGTTTTGTGCCATGAGAGATGCAGTACCGTCACCTTGGTGAACATCGCTATCTATAATCAGTACCTTATCGACACCCAGCGAAATTGCGTGCTTCGCGGCGACCGCCAAATCATTGAACAGGCAAAAACCACTGCCATAATCAAAATGGGCATGGTGATAACCACCGCTCAAATGAATGGCTAAGCCATTTTCAAGTGCCTCTTTAACAGCGAGTACCGTACCACCCGTTGAAGTCAGGGTGCGTTCGATGAGACGCTCACTCCACGGAAAGCCAATACGGCGCATCTTAGCCGCAGGTAGGAGCCCCGACACTAAATTATCAGTGTAGGTATGACAATGGGTCTGTTTAATGTCATCCACGCTAAGCGCTTGAGGTTCGACAAATCGAAACAGCGATGACTTCAAATAGCGCTCGGCGACCGCCTCATAGAGCAGCTCATATTTACGAATTGGATAGCGATGCCCATCAGGCAATGGCAGCGCGGAGTAAATAGGATGATAGATGAGTGGAATCAAAGTATTCTATTCTCAGTTAAATCAAAGACACAAAAACATGTTACAAAAACATAGTAGCGCTAGGAGAACAACATGAAAACCGTCTTCATCACCGGAGCCAATCGGGGCATCGGCCTCGCTTTGACGAAAAAGTACTTAGAGTCCGGCTTTAAGGTTCATGCCACCTACCGCAGCGCCAGCTCCTCTCACGAACTTCTTTCTCTGGAAGTGAGCGAATCGAACCTTATCACACACTCGCTAGATGTGACTGATTACGGCTTGGTCGCGAAATTAGTGCAAACTTTGCCGGACATCGACATCTTCATTAACAACGCAGGTTACTACGGCCCGAAAGGCTACGGCTTCGGTAATACCGATGTCGATGAATGGCGCAAAGTATTTGAAATCAACAGTATCGCACCACTTAAACTGACTGAGCTGCTGTATCCAAAACTCATCAACTCATCGGTGAAAATCATTGCCTGCTTGTCGTCAAAAGTCGGCAGCATGACAGAAAACACCTCCGGTGGCGGTTATATCTATCGCTCTTCGAAAGCAGCACTTAACTCGGTGGTGAAAAGTTTGAGTAACGATCTCACTTCACATGGCGTTACTGTACTGGCACTTCATCCTGGTTGGGTACAAACCGAGATGGGTGGGCCAAATGCGCTGATTTCTACCTCAGCATCAGCAAATGGTTTATACAAGGTGATTCGCGATGCGTCTCTGGAGGATTCTGGTAAGTTTCTGAATTTTGAAGGTGAAGAGCTACCTTGGTAATTTTCCTGCCTTGGTAACTCTCTTAACAACTGAACAACCTGGAAGCGGGGGCTGAATTAGCTCGCTTTAGGTTTACTGCGGCGCTTTCCGGTAGAGCTGCCTGCAGAGCGGCGTTTTTTGTACTTTTTGAAGGCTGGCTTTTCCACTTTCGGTAAATTACGCAGCGATTCTGGCACTGGGCCTGTTTTCACTTGCCCCATTAACTGATCCAGCTTTACGTTCAAGTCCGACATGAAAGGCCCGTACGACTGAGTCTTTTCCGCCATACCTTGGAGCTGAAACTCCCAGTGCGCCGTCATATCTGGATAGGTTGATTCATCAGGCAGCGCGTGGATAAGGCCTCGACCTGCGGGTGTCGACATTACAGACTTGCCCTGACGACTTAGCAGCTGGCGTTTAAACAGCGTATCTAAAATGCCCGCGCGAGTGGCTTCTGTGCCGATACCGTCGGTATCACGCAAGATTTTTTCAGTGACTTATCTTCAACGAAACGGCTGATACCAGTCATCGCTTGCAGCAAAGTAGCTTCAGTAAAGTGACGCGGTGGCTCGGTTTTCTTCTCACCGATTTGCCCTTCACGACATGTGAGAACAGTGCCGACTTCAAGCGGTGGTACGGCGTCCACGCCTTCTTCTTGATCATTGGCACTACTGCCCAATAGCACTCGCCATCCTGGTTCCTGCAGACGCTTGCCCTTTGCTACGAACTGGCCACCTTGAATATCGAACTCCAACATAGCCTCGGCATACACCGCGGCAGGATAAAACTGCATCACATACTGACGTGCAATCAAGCCGTAGACTTTCTCTTCAAATCCAGAGAGCACCATGCTGGTCTTTTTAGGCGTTGGGATGATCGCGTGGTGAGCATCGACTTTACTGTCATTCCACGCTTTAGACTTGCGACTGCTGTCTGCACCATCGACGGCTGCGGAATACTCTTGGCTGTTGTTCTTAATCGCTGCCAGTACGTCATTAGCCTGATAGAAATGGTCTTTAGGAAGGTAGCGGTTATCTGAACGGGGGTAAGTAATCAGCTTATGTTTCTCATACAAAGCCTGACACACATCCAGCACCTGTTGAGCACTCATGTTGTAGCGTTTCGCCGCGTCAATTTGTAGCGCCGACAACGAATAAGGTAGCGGCGCGTTTTGTTTGGTCGACTTATGCTCTGACTTAACGACCCTAGCTGGCTGTCCTTGAATACGCTGCGCCACGTTCTCGACTAGCTTACGATTCAGAACGCGTCCTTCTTCATCTTGCCATGGCTTGCACGCTTCGCTCGGCCGCCATTTGGCACGAATGTCAAATGCGGGGCCGTTGTCTTGGTATGGGATCAAGGCATGCAACGTAAAATAATCACGAGGGACAAAGCTCTCTATCTCTTCATCACGACGAACAACTAATCCCAACACTGGCGTTTGCACACGTCCAACTGACAGTACGCCCTGATAACCAGCCTTTTGACCAAGCAAAGTGTAAGCTCGGGACATGTTCATACCGTAGAGCCAATCAGCACGTGAACGCGCCAATGCCGAGACAGATAAAGGCACAAACTCGCGGTTCATTCGCATAGTACTAAGTGCTTTTTCACCGCAGGTAAGTTAAGGTCGCTGATCAGCAAGCGCTGAGCGGTCTCCTTCTTAGATTTAGGGACTTTGCAGTAGTCGATAACTTCATCCACCAGCAGTTGCCCTTCTCTATCTGGGTCACCAGCGTTGACGATTTGCGTCGCGGTTTTAAGTAACTTCTTAACTGCCGTAAGCTGCTTGGAGGCACTTTTTCTCGGTCTCAACTGCCACTGATCGGGCACAATCGGAAGATCGGCGAGGTTCCATTTTTTATAGCGCTCATCATAAGCGTCTGGCTCAACTTGCTCCAACAAGTGGCCAATACACCAGGTGACAACATCACCGTTACCACATTGAATAAACCATCCCCTTTTTTCTGAGGGTTAGGTAAGGCGGCGGCAATCGCTCTGCCAAGGCTGGGTTTTTCTGCAATGAAGAGGCGCGTCATAAAATGAAATGATTCGAAAAAATAAAGGTAAGCTTAACTAAGCTTACCTTTGCGAATCAAGAAAAAACTGTATAAATAGCCAGTTAATTCCACTCTGTTATGAAAAGTGGCTACTATAAAAACTGCACAAATTTACCAAGCTCGCGCTCTGGTACTTTCATTGGCGTGCACCCAGGGGTGCCCACATAGAGAAAACCAACAATCTGATCTTCGCCCTCAAGCTCAAAAGCCTGACGGACATTGTCATCAAACATCCATTTTCCTGAGCGCCAAAACGCTTGAAAACCTTGTGCTACCGCGGCCATTTGCATCGCTTGTACCGCGCAACCTGCTGACAAGTGCTGCTCAAAAGCAGGCACTTTTTCATGAGGTGTCACCTTGGCGATAACAGTAATCACTAGTGGGGCGCGAAACGGCGCTTTTTGTGCTTTTTCAATAACAGCGGGTTCACTGCCTGCAAGAGTAGCTGCGTTGGCAAGTATATCGGCAAGTTTCTGGCGACCCTCTCCTTGAGCGAGAACGAATCTCCAAGGCGTCAATCCAGCATGATCGGGAGCTCGTAGTCCCGCTTTAATAATGTTTTCTAGTGCAACCCCTTCTGGTGCGGGGTCGGAAAGTTTGGCTATTGAGCGTCGGTTGAGCAACAGGTCTAAAGCATCCATAACACATACCTCTTATTATCGTTTCGCCATAATAACAAAACGTTAACCTTTACGCACCAACAATGAGAACCGATCTCATTTAGTAGCTCTAGATTGACGTGCCAGTTGTGGAGCGACTAGCACGTCAATCCAGTTTTTCGGTTTAGGCTCTACCTACATCTCTGTTTATCTGATTGGATCTATAGCTTGGCGGCCAACTCAACGCCTTGTCGAATCGCTCGTACGGCATCAAGTTCACCAGCATAATCCGCACCGCCAATAACATGCAGCTTGTCACCAAACTCCGGCCATTGGTTTTCAAACGGCTTCACAGATTCCTGACCGGCACAAATCACCACTTTGTCGGCAGGAATGAGTTTGGATTCGCCCTTCACTGTGATGTGAAGACCTTCTGCATCAATCTTGTCGTAAGTAACGCCGCCAAGTAGGTGAACGCCGCGCTTCTCAAGGGTCTTTTTGTGAATCCAACCTGTGGTTTTTCCTGGACCTTTGCCGACGCGGCCTTCTTTACGCTGCATCACCCAAACATTGGTGTCCGTCGTCGAATCTGGGAACGGGTACAAACCGCCAGGATGATCGATGTTTTTATCAATGCCCCAATCATGTAGCCAATCATCCAGTGTTTGGCCGTGAGGCTCGGTAATCATGCTGGCAATATCAATACCGATGCCGCCAGCGCCCATGATAGCGACGTTCTCACCTAGGTAAGTCTTGTCACGAATCACCGTTTGATAATCAATGACTTTATCTGCGTTATCAATGCCTTCTAGTTTCGGCATACGTGCTTAACGCCTGTTGCCATCACTACTTCATCGTATTCTTTTAGTAGATCCGCCGTCGCTTCGGTTTCGAGGTGCAGCTTAACGCCAGTTTGAGCAATGCGGTTGGCGAAGTAGCGGATCGTTTCTCTAAACTCTTCTTTGCCTGGGATCTGCATAGCAAGTCGGAACTGACCACCGATACGGTCGTTCTTCTCAAACAAATCAACAGAGTGCCCTTTTTCGGCCAACATTGTGGCACAAGCGAGTCCGGCAGGCCCTGCGCCAACAACCGCGATATTTTTGCTGTTCACCGTCTTCTTGATGATTAAGTCCGTTTCATAACACGCCTGAGGATTCACCAAACACGTCGCGCGCTTGCCTTTAAATGCATTATCGAGGCAAGCTTGGTTACAACCGATACAAGTGTTGATGAAGTGAGCTTCACCTTGCTCAGCTTTGGCGACAAAGTTGGGATCGGCGAGGAAAGGTCGCGCCATGGAAACCATATCGGCGTGCCCAGATGAAAGGATACGTTCCGCCTCATCCGGGGTATTAATTCTGTTTGTGGTGATAACGGGATAGAAAGGTGTGGGCGAATTTTCTCAGTTACCCAAGTAAATGCCCCGCGTGGCACTTGCGTCGCGATAGTCGGTACTTTTGCTTCGTGCCATCCAATACCGGTATTAATGATAGTAACGCCCGCTTGCTCAAGCGCTTTGCCCAATTGAATGACTTCTTCAAAGGTACTGCCCTGCTCGACAAGATCTAGCATCGAGAGACGGAAGATAATGATGAAGTCTTCTCCGACAGCTGCGCGAACCGCTTTAACAATTTCTAACGGCAAGCGAATGCGATTGTCATAACTGCCACCCCATTCATCGTATCGTACATTGGTGCGCTTACAGATGAATTGGTTAATGAAGTAACCCTCTGAGCCCATGATTTCAACACCGTCGTAACCCGCTTCTCGCGCCAAAGAGGCACTGTTGGCATAGGCGTCGATGGTTTTCCAAATCTGACGACTGCTCATTTCACTCGGAGCAAATGGCGTGATTGGTGATTTGATTTTGGATGCACTTTGAGAGAATGGGTGATAACCATATCGTCCTGCATGAAGGATTTGCAGTGCGATTTTACCGCCATGTTTATGAACTGCTTCTGTGACCACTTTGTGTGCTTTCGCATGCTTCGGTTTACTAAACTCCGCGGCAAATGGCGCGAGGCGACCACGAAGGTTAGGCGCGAAACCGCCTGTTACTATTAACCCAACCCCGCCTTTTGCGCGCTCCTCATAGAACGCAGCAAGCTTGTGTAGACCTTCTTTATGCTCTTCAAGGCCAGTGTGCATTGATCCCATCAGCACTCGGTTTCTAAGTTGAGTAAATCCTAAATCCAGTGGCTTAAGTAAGTTCGGGTACATGGCAGATCCATTTATTGTTGTTGTGGTCTGACCAGAATATTATGTAAAGGTTAAAAAATCAAACTAGCGTTTACATTCTTACAACATAAACAGAAAAACTTTCTGATTCTTTGAACTTCATCTAGTATGGTAAGTCTCTAATTTATATTCAGTTAACCCCCAAGCTGATAGAAGTCAGCGTCACATACGTACAATTACATAATTGATACTGCGAATTGTTAACCTCAGCGCTACACTAGTAATTGATGTTAAAGGACATAAACACTCACATTTGTGATGTGGAGAGATGATGAAAAAAGTATTTCGTTTTATAGGTATGATTTTCAAGGGCATTTGGAAGCTGATTAACTTCACTCGCCTCGCCATAGTGAATCTATTTTTCTTTGCTGTGATCGCCATGGTGTATTTCGCCTTCACCCAAAGTGATGCGCCACCAGCGGTCGAGAAAAAAGCCACCGCATTGGTCATGAACCTTTCAGGCCCCATTGTTGAACAAAGCACTTACGTTAATCCGATGGACTCCTTTACCGGTTCACTGTTTGGTCAAGAGCTTCCAAAAGAGAACGTCGTCTTTGATATTGTCGACACCATCCGCCATGCCTCTCAAGATGATAAAGTCACAGGACTGGTTCTCTCGCTACGAGAAATGCCGGAAACCAGCCTAACCAAACTGCGTTACATCGCGAAAGCCATCAATGAGTTTAAAGCAACAGGCAAACCGGTTTATGCCTATGGGGCGTTCTACAACCAAAGCCAATACTACCTCGCCAGCTACGCAGACAAAGTCTATCTTGCTCCTGATGGCGCAGTGTTGATCCGTGGCTACAGTGCATACTCAATGTACTTCAAAACCTTGCTTGAAAAGCTCGACGTTACTACACACGTGTTCCGCGTGGGTACCTACAAATCTGCAGTCGAGCCATTCCTTCGTGACGACATGTCTGCAGACGCGAAAGCCAACGCAACTCGTTGGGTAACTCAGCTGTGGGACGCGTATGTCGATGATGTCGCAGCAAACCGCGAAATCGAGCCAAGCGTACTTACGCCTAGCATGGACGATTTCTTAGCGTCGCTGAAAAACGTCGACGGTGACCTTGCAGCGCTATCTAAAGAGCTAGGCTTAGTTGACGAGTTAGTCACTAAACCACAAGTCAACGAAGCATGATCGAAGCCTTCGGCAGTGACGGCGATGGTGGCTTTAATGCCGTGAGTTATTACGAGTATCTAGCGAGCGTGCCATTTGATTTACCTACACAGCCTGACAACCAAATTGCCGTTGTTGTTGCAAGTGGTTCAATCATGGATGGCGAACAGCCACGAGGCACTATTGGTGGTGACACCATTGCGTCGTTGCTTAAGCAAGCTCGCGAAGATGACAGCGTAAAATCGGTTGTGCTGCGTGTAGATAGTCCTGGTGGTAGTGCTTTCGCCTCTGAAGTGATTCGCAATGAAGTTCAAGCACTGAAAGATGCTGGTAAACCAGTCGTGGTATCGATGTCGAGCGTTGCTGCATCTGGTGGCTATTGGATTTCAATGAGCGCGAATGAAATCATGGCTCAGCCAACAACCATCACAGGCTCAATTGGTATCTTTAGCGTTATTACGACATTTGAAAAAGGACTCAACAATATTGGCGTTAACACGGATGGTGTTGGCACCTCACCGTTCTCAGGTGTTGGCGTGACTCGTGGAATCAATGAGGGCGCTTCATCTGCTATCCAAATGGGTATTGAGCATGGTTATAAGCGTTTTATCTCGCTTGTCTCTGACAACCGCAATATGAGCCAGACGGAAGTCGATAACGTCGCTCAAGGCCGTGTATGGACGGGTCAAGATGCGCTAGACCACGGCCTTGTTGACCGTATTGGTGATTTTGATGATGCCATCGCGCGCGCTGCAGAGCTGGCTAACCTAGAATCGTACGACGTGTACTGGGTAGAAGAACCACTAAGTCCTACACAACAGTTTGTACAGGACCTAATGAAGCAGGTGAAAGTCAGCCTAGGGCTTGATATTTCAGCCTGGGTTCCACAAAGCCTATTGCCTGTTGCAACAGAACTTCAGCAGCATGCCAGCCTTATGGAAAGCTTTAACGATCCGAAAGGCCACTACGTTCTCTGTTTGACCTGCAATGTCCAATAGCGAATAACTCTGCAAAACTTACTTTAGAGCCACCAATCGGTGGCTCTTTTGTTTGATTTGGTTATAATCGCCCCACCTGTTCCCAGTTTCAAAGTAATGTCTGTCATGACGCGTAAACACATCTATATCGCCTATACTGGCGGCACTATCGGCATGCAAAAGTCCGATCATGGTTACATCCCTGTCGCAGGCTTTATGGAAAAGCAACTGGCGAGCATGCCAGAATTCCATCGTCCTGAGATGCCCGAGTTCACTATTCATGAATACGAGCCGCTCATCGACTCTTCTGACATGACGCCTGCAGACTGGCAACAGATCGCCGACGATATTCGAGATAACTACGACAACTACGACGGTTTTGTAATTCTTCATGGTACTGACACCATGGCGTACACTGCTTCGGCATTGTCGTTCATGCTGGAAAACCTTGGCAAACCTGTGATTGTTACAGGCTCGCAGATCCCGCTGGCTGAGCTTCGCTCCGATGGTCAAGCAAACCTGCTAAACGCGCTTCACATCGCCGCCAACTATCCAATCAACGAAGTGACGCTGTTTTTCAATAACCAACTAATGCGCGGCAACCGCAGCACAAAATCACACGCGGATGGCTTTAATGCCTTTACCTCACCAAATCTGCAGCCTCTGCTAGAAGCAGGGATTAATATCCAATTAAGCAGCGGTGTGGAAATCAACAAACAGCCAGAAGGTAAATTCAAGGTACATGACATCACGCCACAGCCTATTGGCGTTATCACCATGTACCCAGGTATTTCACACGAAGTGATCCGCAATACCTTGCTGCAACCTGTTAATGCAATGATTTTGCTGACGTTTGGTGTAGGTAATGCACCGCAAAACCCAGAGCTTTTGGCGCACTTGAAAGAAGCATCTGAGCGTGGCGTATTGGTAGTCAACTTAACTCAGTGTTTGGCGGGTAAAGTGAACATGGGCGGTTATGCGACAGGTTGTGCCCTAGCTGATGCCGGCGTTATTAGCGGTTTTGACATGACCCCCGAAGCAGCGCTGGCCAAGTTGCATTATCTGCTTAGTCAGAACCTCAGCTATGAGCAGGTTAAAGCGCAAATGCTGGAAGTACTGCGCGGTGAAATGAGCAAGTAATCTCTCTTTCGCCCATCTTTATAGCCGCAGTGAAGTATCACTGCGGCTTTTTTATATACTCTTAATCATAACCTAACCGTTACTAAAAGCCGGCGAACTGATGGCCTTTTAGTCAAACAGACATACAACTCACGCTTAGCACGTGCATTCTTCATTTATTTCTATATACTCCCGCGCCGTTTGTCAGGTGAAAGCCTGAACACAACCAATACAAGCCGTCACCACGGATCTGTGAATGACCCCAAGGAATCGGACCAGCTTATTTCACAGCTTGTAAAGGTTACTCAATGACAACTTTATTCAATTCCTACCACACTATGTGGTTTCCGCGTCCATCACTGGCGGCTTCTTGGTATCACTTTGGCACATCGACCATTCAACTGTTTGGAGGTGCTGCTCAATGATCGCTATTCTTTCTAGCCTACTTGGCATCGTTTCGCTTATTGCTATCGCGTACCTATTCTCTGAAAAACGTTCAGCAATCAATTGGAACACCGTACTTCGCGCCCTACTTCTACAATCGCTAGTCGCAGCGTTTGTTCTCGCATTTCCACTTGGCAAAGATATTCTCGGCGCCATGAGCAGCGGCGTAGCAACCATACTTAGCTTCTCAGACCGTGGTATTCAGTTCTTGTTTGGCGACTTAGCCACAAACGGCTTCGTGTTTGCCATTCGCGTACTGCCAATTATCGTGGTCATCAGTGCACTGATTGCGGCGCTCTATCACCTTGGCATCATGCAACTGGCCATTCGCATTATCGGTGGCGGCCTTCAAAAATTCCTTGGCACCAGCAAAGCTGAATCGCTGGTAGCGACTGGCAACATTTTCTTATCGCAAAGTGAATCACCGCTGCTTATTCGCCCATTTCTCGGCACGATGACACGCTCAGAGCTATTCGCCGTTATGGCCGGCGGTATGGCATCGGTCGCGGGAAGCGTGCTTGGCGGTTACGCAGGGCTTGGCGTTGAACTCAAGTACCTCATCGCCGCAAGCTTCATGGCCGCGCCTGGCTCGCTGATGATGGCTAAGCTGCTTGTACCAGAGCAACAAACACCGTCTGACTATAGCGATATCGAACTCGATGACAGCAAACAAAGCAACATCATTGACGCGCTCGCTGCTGGCGCAATGAACGGCATGAGAGTCGCCGTTGCTGTTGGTACGATGCTTGTTGCTTTCATCAGTGTGATTGCGATGCTAAACGCAGCAATTGAATCTATCACTGGCTGGTTTGGTGGCGAAGGTATGACATTGGAGCTGCTGTTTGGCTTCGTGTTTGCGCCTGTTGCTTGGCTAATCGGTGTGGACTCTAGTGAAGTACTGACAGCAGGTTCATTTATCGGTCAGAAAGTGATTTTGAATGAGTTTGTTGCCTTCATCGACTTTGTCGAAGCAAAAGCTATGCTGTCTGACAAAACTCAGGTCATCATCACCTTTGCTCTTTGTGGCTTTGCCAACATCGCCTCTATCGCAATTCAAATTGGCGCGATCGCGTCCATGGCACCAGAACGCCGCTCTGATGTTGCAAGCTTGGCATTAAAGCCGTTCTAGCCGGCACACTCGCTAACCTAATGAGTGCTTGCCTTGCTGGTCTATTCTTTGTGCTGTAAAGCTTAGCTAACGTACAACCAGGGGAGCTGATACCTCAGGCTCAAATAAGGTGTCAGTTCCCCGCTTGGTAATGCGTAGTGCGTCAAACGCTATGCAAACTTCGCCAATACGCTATCCGATGCGTCCTCAATCAAATCCAACACCAGTTCAAACCCTTGGTCACCACCATAATAGGGATCGGGTATCTCAGTATGACTCGATGAACCATGGCTCAGAAACAGCGACAACTTATATTGCAATTGCGCCGGGCAACGCTGTTTAAGATCCGCCAAGTTATCTCTATCCGCCGCCAAAATCATATCAAACGCTTCAAAGTCATCATCCGTGACCTGCCGTGCTCGAATACCCGCAAACGAATAGCCTCTTGCCTCTCCCGCTTTTCTAGACCTCGGGTCTGGCGTATTTCCTTGGTGATACCCAATCGTACCTGCTGAATCTATTGTCACAGCCACGCCACTTTGCTCAGCACGCGCACGAAGCACGGCTTCCCCTGTGGGAGAACGGCAAATGTTGCCCATGCATACCACTAGGATTGATGGCTTCTTTTTACCCATCTGATTCGTCCCTAATTTGGATAAGTTTTCCGATTAAAGACACTATATAACAGATACACCAGTCATTTTCATAGGTGCTCACTTCAACAAACGGATGCACGCAGCTATCTTTCTCAATATTTTAATTGCACGCAATTTAATTTATTGCAATTTAAATTACAGCTTGTTACTGTGCTACGTAAACAAAAGGACGCACAAACTCATAACGCAAAAGGTTAGCGACTCATGATTACTCTCCATCACCTCAACAAATCACGCTCTAAGCGCATTATCTGGCTGCTAGAAGAGCTCAACGTTCCTTACCAGGTCAAAGCGTACCAACGTGATGCGGTGACCAATTTAGCTCCGGCAGAGCTTAAAGCGATTCACCCACTTGGTAAGTCACCGGTTATTGAAGAAAATGGACAAGTGTTGGCGGAGTCGGGTGCAATCACCGAGTATTTAGCACAGCGTTTTTCCTCCGCCTCTCTTGCACCAGCGCAAGATTCAGCGGAGTATCCGCTTTACCTGCAGTGGCTGCACTTCGCAGAAAGCTCAGCTGCATTGCCGCTTTTGCTTCACTACTTCTTAAAAATTGACGGAAGCGAAACGCGCTTTCTTGATGGTTACAGTAAACAAGAGTTGGCGCTGATCTTGGGCTATCTAAACGATCACCTAGAAGCCAATACATGGTTGGTTGGCGAGCAGTTTACCGCGGCTGATATTTTATTGTCTTGGATTGTCGAGATCGCAGCTCAGTTAGAGCTTCTCAGTGAATACCCTGCATTGACGGCTTATCTCGCGACACTTCAACAGCGCCCTGCCGCTCAAAAAGCCGCAGAGCTTGAAGCGCAATACGACAAATCCAGCGCTTAAATGTTATCAAGACTTAGGCAATGGTTATTGCAGACCAGGCTTCTAATTGACCAAAATCAATAAATGAACAATTTTCATAAATATTAATTTATTGCATAAATATCCGCAACAAAGGGGGACTTAATAGGCTATCAATTACGTCACCCAATATTTTTTCATCCCGTCGCGTTTAATATCCCCACAAAAAACACTCGCTGTTTTTATCAATAATTTTTTGTGAGCAAGTCTAAAGTTATTCTCGCCTATCCATAGTACATTTTAGCCACAATTTAGATTAGTAATTCTTATGGCTTCAATGTGGTAATTGAACGTTAAACGTACAGCTAAGCGGGAAGAAAGCACTTCCTGCTAAGGAGAATGCTATGACCGCCCACGTCGTCCAAGAACCGAAAAAGTCTGGCGGCTTTTTTACTCGTTTCAAGTTCCCTTCTGCCTATACCATATTATTTGCTCTGATCGCCATCGTGGCGCTAATGACCTGGATCATTCCTGCTGGCAAATACGAGCGAGAAATGAATGAAGACCTAGGTCGAGAAGTCCCAGTCGCAGGCACTTACGCCAGTGTAGAAAGTAACCCACAAACCCCTATTGATGTGTTACTCGCACCAATTGACGGCTTTTACGATCACAGTAGTTATGAAGCTGGCGCCATCGATGTATCGTTGTTTGTACTTGTGATTGGTGGCTTCTTGGGTCTAGTTACCGCAACTGGCGCTATTGATGCTGGCATCGAACGCGTTACGCGCCGGCTTGAGGGACGGGAGGAATTAATGATCCCCATCCTCATGGCACTGTTTGCCGCTGGCGGTACTGTGTATGGTATGGCGGAAGAGTCGCTACCATTCTATACCCTGCTTGTGCCTGTCATGATGGCAGCGCGGTTCGACCCATTAGTAGCTGCAGCGACTATTTTGCTTGGTGCCGGTATAGGTGTTCTGGGTTCAACCATCAACCCATTCGCAACGGTCATCGCTGCCAATGCTTCCGGCATACCTTTTACCGACGGCATTATGTTGCGTCTGGCAATGCTAGTTGTTGGCTGGGTGATTTGCGTTGCTTATGTGATGCGGTATGCCAAGATGGTCAAAGCAGACCCGACCAAATCCATTGTTTACGATAAGTATGAAGAAAATAAAGCGCACTTCCTTGGCAATAAAGGCGATGAATCACTAGAGTTCACCGCTACCCGTAAGGTCATTCTCACCATTTTCGGTGGCTCATTTGCCGTGATGATTTATGGCGTGTCAGTTGCTGGTTGGTGGATGGCGGAGATCTCAGCCATGTTCCTGGCCGCATCAATATTGGTGGGTCTCGTCGCTAAAATGAGTGAGGAATCCTTTATCGATAACTTCATTGAAGGGGCGCGCGATTTATTAGGCGTGGCACTGATTATCGGTATTGCGCGCGGTATCGTGGTGGTAATGGATAGAGGCATGATCACCGATACCATATTGAACTCCGCCGAACATATCGTTACCGGGCTCTCATCCGTGGTGTTTATTAACGTCATGTTCTTCTTAGAAATTCTATTGTCCTTCTTGGTGCCGTCAACGTCTGGGCTCGCGGTACTCACCATGCCAATTATGGCGCCGCTGGGCGACTTTGCTGGTGTGGGACGAGATCTGGTTATTACCGCCTATCAGTCGGCATCTGGACTGGTCAATCTCATCACCCCAACCTCTGCAGTGGTAATGGGAGGGCTCGCTATAGCGCGTGTACCTTATGCGCGATGGCTCAAGTGGGTTGCACCGCTTATGGCGATTCTAACCGTGTTCTGCGTTGTAATGCTTAGCCTAGGTACCTTACTCGGTTAATTTAACACAATTACCCCTATGTGTTGCCCGCTGCTTGTCAGCGGGCTTTTTTGTTTTAAAAGTGGTTCTTGGTTCTTGGTTCTTGGTTCTTGGTTCTTGGTTCTTGGTCTTCAGTGTAAGAGCTAAAAAAAACAAGACTCGCATCACATATTTGAGTGAAATTCTGTTAACAAATGCCGTTTTGGTGTGAGAAAAAGCGCTAAGTAGTAGATGTGAATGCATATTTTGTCGCATTAGCTCATATCATTAAAATATCTAATGCGAATTGTATTTCCTTCATGCTTCCTAAATTCAATATGTCGGCGCAAAACCCTGCATATTATTCCCATAAAAGTCTTATTTTAACCCAATATCTATTCAACTAATTCCGAATAGATATTGTTAACAGCCTCCTTAACGGCCCTAAAATGTAAGCGAGAATATGTGTGATCGCGATCCAATACGGCTTGAATATTTTGCTTCATATTATAACCACCACAGCGAAGCTAATAATAAATACCCTACATAAAACTCGATGAGTTTTAATAAATATTAGAGAGACTTGATTATGAATAAACTCTATGTTGGTTCTGAAGTTGGTCAGCTACGTCGCGTGTTAATTCACCGTCCACGCCGTGCTCTCACACACTTAACTCCATCAAACTGCCACCAGCTACTTTTCGATGATGTGCTTGCTGTCGAGAAAGCCGGCGAAGAACATGACGTGTTCGCAAAAACGCTTGAATCCCAAGGCGTTGAAGTCTTGCTACTGACTCACTTACTTGCAGAGACACTAGCGATTCCAGAAGCGAAAGATTGGCTGCTAAACACCCAAGTATCCGATTTTCGCTATGGCCCGACCTTCGCTAATGATGTGAGATGCTACTTAGGCGACCTTCCAAACCTAGAGCTTGCGAAAGTACTTACGGGTGGTTTGTCTTTCGGTGAAATGCCACTTGAATCATCTTCAATGCTGCAATCACTATACAAAAAGAACGACTTCATTATCGACCCACTGCCGAACCACCTATTTACCCGCGATACCTCATGCTGGGTATATGGCGGCGTGTCGATTAATCCAATGGCAAAAGTCGCGCGTCAACGCGAAACCAACCATCTTCGCGCTATCTACCGCTGGCATCCAACGTTCGCTGGCCAAGACTTTATTAAGTACTTCGGTGATGAGCCTTTGGCGTATGACCACTCTACTATCGAAGGCGGTGACGTACTGGTCATTGGTAAAGGCGCCGTGCTTATTGGTATGTCTGAACGCACCACACCGCAGGGCGTTGAGCACTTAGCGTCTAGCTTATTTAGACATGGCCAAGCCAAACAAGTGATTGCACTAGAGCTTCCAAAAGACCGCTCTTGCATGCACCTAGATACCGTTATGACACACATGCGTGAAGATACCTTCTCGGTTTACCCAAATGTGATTCCAGATGATGTGAAATGCTGGAGCCTAACCGGTGACGAGTCAGGTCGCGTTAAAGCTGCTCAGCAAAGCTCGTACATCTCAACTATCGAAAAAGCACTACAAGTCGACAAGCTCAATCTCATTACTACCGGCGGTGATAACTTTGAAGCCGAACGTGAGCAATGGAACGATGCTAACAACGTACTGACCGTGAAGCCAGGCGTGGTCATTGGCTATGAGCGCAATACCTACACCAACGAGAAGTACGACAAAGCCGGTATCACTGTGCTGCCTATTCCAGGTGATGAACTTGGCCGTGGCCGTGGCGGCGCTCGCTGTATGAGCTGCCCTATTGAACGTGATGGTATCTAACCATTTCCTAAGACTTAACTGCTCTGGATAAAGACTATGAAAAAACAAACCATTGTCGTCGCTCTTGGCGGTAACGCTCTGCTTAAAAGAGGCGAACCACTCGAAGCGGAAGTGCAAAGACATAATATTGAAGTCGCGGTTAACACCATCTCCAAAATTGCTGAGCAATACAATGTCGTATTGGTTCATGGGAATGGCCCTCAAGTTGGCTTACTGGCGCTGCAAGGACTGGAGTACAAAAAGGTCAACCCGTACCCGCTCGACGTACTCGGCAGCGAAACGCAAGGCATGATCGGTTACATGTTAATGCAAGAGTTCAAAAACCAAATGCCGGAGAGAAACGTCACCTGCATGCTGACTCAAATGACCGTCGATCCTAAGGATCCCGCGTTTCAAGATCCGACTAAGCCGATTGGTCCTATTTATGAGAAGCAAGAAGCTTGTGAACTTGCTGAGAAATATCACTGGACGATTAAACCAGACGGACAGCATTTCCGACGTGTGGTACCAAGCCCTCAGCCAACAGGCATTATTGAACATGAAGCAATCACCTCCTTGATAGAACAAGGTCACTTAGTTATCTGTACTGGCGGCGGCGGTATTCCGGTTACACGCAAAGATGGCAAGTTGGTGGGTGTAGAAGCGGTGATAGACAAGGACATGTCGGCTGCGTTCTTGGCGAAGCAGCTCAATGCAGATCGCTTGTTGATTTTGACAGACGCCGATGCGGTGTACCTCGATTGGGGTCAAGCAACGCAGCGTCCACTGCACGCCACAACTCCGGCAGAGCTTTCCCAGTATCAGTTTGATGCTGGCTCAATGGGGCCAAAAATCGACGCCTCTTGTGAGTTCATTCAGCAAGGCGGACAAATGGTTGGCATTGGCGCATTAGAGGACGGTCTTCGCATCCTAGAAGGCAATGCAGGCACGGTTATTACCAAACGTTAATTCACATTCCATCACAATGATATGACGCGCTGGCTTAATTTAAGCGGTATGAGCCAGCGCTAAGACAGAAAAAGGACACTATTATGGCTTTCAATCTTCGTAATCGTAACTTCCTAAAACTTCTTGATTTCACACCTCGCGAAATCGGTCATTTGTTAGAGCTGTCCATTGAGCTTAAAAAAGCTAAGTACAACGGCTATGAGCAGCCACGGCTTAAAGGCAAAAACATCGCACTTATCTTCGAAAAAACCTCGACTCGTACCCGCTGCGCGTTTGAAGTTGCCGCATTCGATCAAGGCGCGCAAGTTTCCTACCTTGGCCCAACCGGCTCTCAAATAGGCCACAAAGAATCGATGAAAGACACCGCTCGCGTACTGGGCAGAATGTACGATGGCATTGAGTATCGCGGGTTTGGTCAATCGATCGTTGAAGAGCTGGGTCAGTACGCCGGCGTACCTGTTTGGAATGGCCTAACCGATGAATTCCACCCAACACAAATTCTGGCTGACTTCATGACCATGATGGAGCATTCGCCGAACAAACCGCTAAGCGCGATTACCTTCGCTTACCTCGGTGATGCACGTAATAACATGGGTAACTCACTCATGGTGGGTGCGGCGAAAATGGGCATGGAGATCCGTCTTGTGGCACCAAAAGCATTCTGGCCTGAAGCGTCTTTGATTGAGCAATGCCAAACCATCGCTGCAGAAACCGGAGCGAAGATTGTCCTTACCGAAGATGTACAAGAAGGCGTGCAAGGTTGTGACTTTCTGTACACCGACGTTTGGGTGTCCATGGGAGAAGCTAAAGAAGCTTGGGCAGAGCGCATCAAACTGATGCTGCCTTACCAAGTCAATATGGATGTGATCAAAGCGACGGGCAACCCAAACGTGAAGTTTATGCACTGTCTGCCAGCGTTCCATGGCGAAGATACCACCGTGGGCAAAGGCCTAGCCGCTGACTACCCAGAGCTATCACAAGGGTGTGAAGTGACCGATGAAGTGGTTGAGTCTCCGTACTCTATCGTATTTGATGAAGCTGAGAATCGCATGCACACCATCAAAGCCGTCATGGTGGCAACATTAGGTCAATAATCCAATAAAACCAATGCACGAAAAAGCGAGGGGAATCTCTCGCTTTTGAGTGATTAAACAATAACCTGTCATCAAAATGAGAAATGGGCATATATTTTACTTTTTCACAATTTGATAGTGTATGAGTTGTCATTAAACATAAATAACAACACATAAAACCACCTCAAGGATGAGTTTTACTATTTAGTAGGTGAAACATGTACGACACTCCTGATTTAGACAACCCTACTGTCGATGAGAAAAAACTCACCGAAGTCTGTAAAAAGCTGCTGCAACAACAAAGCTTCACAACCCAAAACAAACTTAGGCAAGCCCTTGTCGATCTTGGCTACCATGGGATCAGCCAGTCCACTGTCTCACGTCTGCTTGCCCAGCTTGGCGTGGTGAAAATGCAGAATGCGTGCGGCAAAAAAGCATATTGCCTTACTTCAGAAAGCAGCTCAGTTCGCGTTGACTCCTCTATCTCTTCTCAGATCGAACTCATCACCAATAATCAGTCATTAGTGGTGATCAAGACACACCCTGGCAGCGCTCAATTGATAGCAAGGCTCATCGATATCGACCCACACGCCGACATTCTCGCAACCATTGGTGGCAACGACACTATTCTAGTGGTGCCAAAGCATGTCAAAGATGTCGACCGCTGTGAGCAAGTTGTCCGAGCGCG
Source organism: Vibrio maritimus (assembly GCA_000755425.1). Taxonomy (GTDB): domain Bacteria; phylum Pseudomonadota; class Gammaproteobacteria; order Enterobacterales; family Vibrionaceae; genus Vibrio; species Vibrio maritimus_A. The sequence goes on along the minus strand of BBMT01000005.1, from coordinate 105,586 downwards.
GTTGGGTGCATAGCCCCTTTACTTAGAAGAAAAGGATTAAAGGCAGAACACAAAATCAAACCAGCATATAGAGCGGGATAATCCCTTAGGATTTATCCCGTTTTTTTCTTTTTGGGTTTGCTTTATGATGGAGCGTAGACACAACAAATTTAAGGATCCCCTATGTCAATGTCGGAAGAGTCTAAGCAGCAGCGTCATAAAGAGCGCCAACAGAAAGTTAAAGAAAAATGTCGATAAAAAAATCGCCAATGCTCAAATAGAGAAAGGCCTGCTACTGATCATCACCGGAAATGGTAAAGGAAAGTCGACATCAGGGTTTGGTACCGTTGCTCGCGCCGTCGGACACGGCAAAAAATGTGCAGTGGCACAGTTTATTAAAGGTACCTGGGATAACGGTGAGCGTAACCTACTAGAAAAGCTAGGTGTGGAATTTCAAGTCATGGCGACGGGCTTTACTTGGGAAACCCAGAACAAGGCAGCGGATACCGAAGCGGCTCAAGGTGTCTGGCAAGAGTGCAAGCGCATGCTGCAAGATGAGTCTATTGATGTCGTTCTGTTCGACGAACTGACCTATATGGTGAGTTATGGTTACATTGAGCTTGAAGAAGTCGTCGAGGCACTTAATAACCGCCCTGCTATGCAGTCAGTCATTATCACTGGACGCGCCGCGCATCGAACACTGATTGATATGGCGGATACCGTTTCTGAAGTGAAAAACGTTAAGCACGCATTTGAATCTGGTGTTAAAGCACTTAAAGGCGTTGATTGGTAACCTTTATGGGGTACAACATAGACTAATTCGTGCATGACAACGGTTTGCATTTCGTTTAAATTAAACATTAATGCAACATAACATTAACACGGAGAGTTTTATGGAAAGTTGTACTCTGACCCTTTGGATGCACACGAACGAGCATCAGTTTGTCCTAGGATGGGGACCAATACAAAGCATGCAGGACTCCACAGCGTGTTGGGACGCAGTTAAGCCCAGCACAGAGCCATCAAGTGTATCCCTGACCATTCGCAGACCCGATGGCGTTATCGATAGCAAAATGGTCGACATGGCAACCGTGGCTCAGTTAATTACCCAATGGGAAACCATTGCCGAGCCAGAGCAAGATCTCGACCTACACTGGTAATCACATAACGTTAAGAAAAATGCCAGCCTCGAAAGGCTGGCATTTTTTGTTTAAAAAGACAGATTAGTTAAAGAGACCTTTCAGTAGGCTATCTACTGCTTTTTTGGTCTTTTCATCCTTAATACCGAGTCGCTCAGTGGCACGCTCGACTTCTTTTTTCGCTTTCTGTTTGAGCACATCATCAAACACCAAAGCAAATTTTGGATCCGTCCAGGCGCCAGTAATTCGAATCGGAATCGTTACATCTCTAAGCTCGTCGATACTCTGGCCGCCCTGCCCTTCAAGGTACCAACAACCGAAGTGCTCACGACAAAGTCAGCCGTCTCATTAATGTAATTAGCCGAGCCTTGACCTTTCACACGTAGTAGCGGTGATTCCGCCGTCATATCATTGGTCGAAACCACACCATTAGCGAGCTTGAGTGTTGCTTTCATTGCACTAAAGTCAGTCTTTTTAGGGCCTTTTTCACCATCCAAAGACTGGCCTTTAAAGCGAGCGTAGTTTTCACGAATAAGCTGCGCCACGTTGATGCCATTAACTGCACCATCGGCAAAGTTGATTTTCACCGTACCCGACAAGTTCTTCTTCATCGCAGTAGGTGTAAGACCTTTACCTTTGACGTTAACATCAATATTACCCGTGCCTTCCAACATATCGTTGTTTGCCACATCAACCAGCAATGGCTGCACTTTAACGCCTTTGATTCGTTTCACTGCGCTGTATGACGCTGGCGACTTGCGCGCATCCAGCTTGCCAGTTGCAGTAATTGAACCACTGTAAAGCTGAGAGCTGAAAGAGTTCAGCGTCGCCACGCCGCGATTCACAGCAAAGTCTGTTTTCACTTGCTGCATATGAGCATTGCCCGCTTTGAATTTATCAATAGTGATCTTACCTTGAACATCCAAACCGCTAAGCGCTGTTAAATCAGGTTCAACTTCTTGTGCAGGCGCACTCGTCCCCGAGCTACCCGTACCCGAGCCACCTGTTCCAGATTCACCAGCTTTAGAGTCAGCGCTCGCAGCCGTTTGGTTCAAGCCCAAAAACTCATCTAAATCGATATTTGGGCTGTGCAGTGAGAAGCGTACTTTAGGGATGTCCGCTAACTGCACCGTAGCTTTACCATCCAGCTCAATCTTATTAACGGTCAGTTTCTGCAATACAAAATCAAGGAAGCTTTTATTCAAATCGAAGCTGAGATCCGAAGCCATAGTAATTTTCATTGGCGACTGTGGTAACGCAGCACCATTCAAAGTCGAGTCCAGCGATAAACCGCTCAGTTCAACCAGTGAAATAGCTTTATCGACAGTAAACGTAGTACCGCCTTTAGCATCAAAGGTGAGATCGGCAGCGTTGCCCTTCATTGAGAACTCGATGGCATTAGGTTTATCAAACTCAAACGTCGCCAGTTTTAACTGCGCTTGCTGAATCTGGTTTACCGCATCCGTATAGGTCGCATCAAACTCAATATTCTTAAGGGCATACTCCGCAAAACCCTGAGCCAACTTAAAGTCGGCAGTACCTTTTGCAGTAAACTGCTGTTCGTTGTTTTGGCCTTTAAGCTCAAAGTTCGCCGTCGTCCATTGGTCAACCGCAAACTCGGTCACATTCAAGCCCACATCATAAAGCTTCGTGAAAGTGCCTGTTTGTGCGTTGGACATTTCAAGCAGCGCGTTTGACACCGTGACACCAGATAGGGAAATCTGCCATCCATCGGCAGCTGATGTGGATGTTTCAGCTGGCGCATCACTGGTTGCTGCCGGCTCTTCCGTCGTCTCTGCTTGCGGCGCTGCCGTCAAGGCATCAAGGTTTGAGCGGCCGTCTTTAAGAGTTTCAAGATAAACCTGCGCACCATCTAATGTTATCGAGCCAATCTCCAACGTTTTGTCGAGTAGCGGCATCACAGCCACACTCACACCGACTTGGCTAACACTAAATAAATTTGGGTTTTGAAAACCTTGCGGGTTTTTAAGGCTAGTTTGGCCAAGCTCTAGGCCAACCGACGGAAAGAACTGCCAGCTGATGTCACCGCTGATTTCAAGCTCAAGACCGGTTTGGTTTTTCACTTGCTCAGCGAGCATAGGTTTGAACTGATTAGGGTTGACGAACATCACCAGAGCGGCGACACCCAACACGATCACCAGCACCGGGATGGCGAGAATGAGGAGGAGTTTTTTCATTAGCAACTTCCTTGCAAGGCTGAAAACCTAAAAACAAAAAGTGGCACATAAAGTGCCACTAATTAGTTAAAAAATAAAGCAATTTAAACGCCGTTTGAGCACCCATTTATTATAGGACATTCTCACCGTGTTCATTGTGCGTTTTCAATCCGAACTGAGTCAGGATTATGCACGAAGTAGTTTGGCGATGTGCGCTTTTAACACGTCGATTGCAATACGGTTTTTACCGCCACGTGGAACAATAATGTCCGCGTGTTGCTTTGACGGTTCAATAAACTGCATAAACATAGGGCGAACTGTCGATTGGTACTGTTTCAAAACAGATTCCATTGTACGACCGCGCTCTTCAACGTCACGCTTAACGCGGCGCAGTAGACAGATATCAAGCGGCGTATCCATGAACACAGTCGCGTGCATGAGTTTACGTAGACGAGGATCGGTCAGCAGTAGAATACCTTCAAGAATGATCACTTTCTTTGGTGTCATTGTGGTGCTGTTTTCAGTACGTGTGTGCTCAGTGTAGCTGTACTCTGGTACTTCAACCGCTTCACCACTGATCAACTGCTCTAGGTGATCACAAAGTAGATCGTGGTCAAGGGCATTTGGGTGGTCGTAGTTAGTTTTAACACGCTCTTCCATGCTCAAGTGACTTTGATCGTTGTAGTAACAATCTTCCGTGATGACACCGATTTGATGATCGCCAACCTTCTCGCGAAGTTCATTATAGATAGTGCTCGCGATGAGGCTTTTTCCAGAAGCAGAAGCGCCAGCGATACCGACGATGACACATTGATTATTATCAGACATTCTTTGCACCTAGTACATATATGGTGGTGAGGACAAAACCGCGTAATTATATGGACATCATTCAATAGATACTAGTCGATATCTCACTTATTTGACGTTCAATTTTGTCTCAGATCGAAGAATGAAAAAATGCAATCGATTACCCACCAGCGCTCGGTTTCCTTAATAACCAACCATACTCATATTGAGTTATTCGACCATCTTAAACAAGATTGAGTCTGGTTTCGGTTTGCCACTCCAAAATAGATCCGAGCAGACTCTCTCAGCAAGCTCTCGATAAATGATTGCATGTTCACTTTCTGGATGTGAAACCACGGTTGGTGCGCCATTATCAATCGACTCGCGAATATCGATATGAAGTGGTACCTGGCCAAGAAGATTCAAGCCAAATTTAGACGCCATCCACTCTGCACCACCCGCGCCAAAGATGTGCTCTTTCGAACCACATTGGCTACAGATGTGATAGCTCATGTTCTCAACAATTCCGACTACTGGTACCGAAACCTTCTCGAACATAGCCGCGCCTTTAATCGCGTCCGCCAAAGCAAGATCTTGCGGCGTAGTGACGATAAGTGCCCCCGTTACCGGTATTTGCTGAGATAAGGTCAATTGAATATCCCCTGTGCCTGGTGGCATGTCGATAACCAAGTAATCCAGATCAGGCCATTCCGTTTCATTAAGTAGCTGAGCCAGTGCTTTGGACGCCATTGGGCCGCGCCAAATTGCCGCGTCGTCAGTACTCATCAGGTACCCGATAGATTGGGTGTAAATACCGTGCGCCGCACTGGTTGCATCCACTTGCCATCACGTACTTCTGGGTGCGCATCGATTTGACCAAGCATAATAGGAATAGAAGGTCCATAGACATCGGCATCCAAAATACCCACTTTTGCTCCTAGCTGACTGATCGCCAGCGCGAGATTGACCGCCGTCGTCGATTTACCCACACCGCCTTTGGCTGAGGTCACCGCAATGACGTTTTTGACGCCTTTGATTTCCGTCGCGACTGTGGATTCAAGTGCTTTGGTACTGACAGAGACTGAGAAAGGAAACTTAGCTACTTCGCCAGAAGCTTGTTTGCTCTCGATCCAGCCAGCTAGCGCCTCTCGCGCCGATAAATTGGCAAACGGCAGAGCAATTTGAAACTCACCCGAAGCTGCTACCTTAACTACATCAGGGACTTCACTCCATCCCAATTTGAGGTTTGAGTGGCTGAATTCCCCTAGCCATTGGCAAAAATCTTGTTTCGATTCGAACGTGCGCATCATGCATTCCTTATTATTGTTAGTCTTTTGCTAATCTTCCTAAGATTAGCACTCACTTAGCCGAACCAGAACCCTAAAAAAGTTGGGGAGATTGGTGTCGGATATCTTGGAGTCATGCCATGCATCATGTAGTATTAGCCAATATTTTTACTTGAATAAAGAAAGCGAAACAAAGTATGGCAAACGATCCAAGAAAACTGTTGGTCACTTGTGCACTACCGTACGCTAACGGCTCTATCCACTTAGGTCATATGCTTGAGCATATCCAAGCGGATATTTGGGTGCGCTACCAACGTCTACGTGGCAACGTAGTAAACTTCATTTGTGCTGATGATGCTCACGGCACACCAATCATGCTGAAAGCTCAGCAGATGGGGATCACGCCGGAAGAAATGATCGCAGCAGTTAGTGAAGAGCACCAAAAAGACTTCGCTGGCTTTGATATCAGTTTTGATAACTACCACAGCACGCACTCTGATGAGAACCGCGAGTTGGCTTCTCACATCTATCTTGAGCTGAAGAAAAATGGCTTCATTTCTAGCCGTACTATTTCTCAGCTGTTTGACCCAGAAAAAGAGATGTTCCTACCGGATCGCTTCGTAAAAGGTACTTGCCCAAAATGTAAGTCGGAAGATCAATACGGCGACAACTGTGATAACTGTGGTGAGACCTACAGCCCAACTGAACTGATTAACCCTAAATCAGCAGTATCTGGCGCGACACCAGTGATGAAAGACTCTGAGCACTTCTTCTTCGACTTGCCTCAGTTTGAAAGCATGCTGAAAGAGTGGACTCGCTCTGGCTCGCTTCAATCAGAAACAGCGAACAAGATGCAAGAATGGTTCGAGTCAGGTCTACAGCAATGGGACATCTCTCGTGATGCGCCTTACTTCGGTTTCGAAATCCCAGGCGAAAAGAACAAATTCTTCTACGTTTGGCTAGATGCCCCTGTTGGCTACATGGCGTCATTCAAAAACCTATGTGGCAAACGCGACGATCTAGACTTTGACGAGTACTGGAAGAAAGACAGCTCGACCGAGCTTTACCACTTCATCGGTAAAGACATCGTTTACTTCCACAGCCTATTCTGGCCAGCAATGCTAGAAGGCAGCGGCTTCCGTAAGCCAAACAACGTATTCGTTCACGGCTATGTGACCGTAAACGGCGCGAAGATGTCTAAGTCGAAAGGTACTTTCATCAAGGCTGCAACGTATCTTGACCACCTAGACCCTGAGTGTCTGCGTTACTACTACGCTGCTAAGCTAAACAGCCGTATCGACGATCTAGACCTTAACCTTGAAGACTTCACGCAACGTGTGAACGCTGACGTCGTCAACAAGATTGTTAACCTAGCTTCTCGTAACGCTGGCTTTATCAGCAAACGTTTCGAAGGCAAGCTTTCTGACAACTTTGCTGAGCCTGAGCTTTACAACGAATTTGTTGCAGCGGCTGACCGCATCGCAGAGCTATACGAGTCTCGTGAGTTTGGTCGTGCAATCCGTGAAATCACGGCACTGGCTGACAAAGCGAACCAGTACGTTGACGAAAAAGCACCTTGGTTGTTGCTAAAGAAGAAGGTAAAGACCAAGAGCTTCAAGACATCTGTTCAGTGGGTATTAACCTATTCCGCGTTCTGATGACTTACCTTAAGCCGGTTATGCCGGGTTTGGCTGCTCGTACAGAAGCATTCCTAAACGAAACACTCACTTGGGAAGGTATTGCCACACCACTGACTGGTCATGAGATCACTAAGTTCAAGGCGCTGTTTAACCGTATCGATCCTAAGAAAGTAGAAGCGATGATTGAAGCTTCTAAAGAAGATGCAGCAGCAGAAGTCGCGGCGAAAGAAAAAGCGGAAGCAGAGAAGAACAAAGCAAGCCAAACTGAGCTTGATAAAGATCCTATCGCTGATGAGATCGAGTTTGACGACTTTGCCAAAGTAGACATGCGTATTGCTCGCATCATTCTTGTGAAGAAGTGCCAAAAGCGAACAAGCTACTTAAATTCCAGCTAGACATTGGTGGTGAAACTCGCCAAGTGTTCTCTGGTATTAAGTCGGCGTACAAACCTGAGGAGCTAGAAGGTAAACTGACCGTTATGGTAGCAAACCTGAAGCCTCGTAAGATGAAGTTTGGTATGTCTGAAGGTATGATCCTAGCCGCAGGTCCTGGTGGCAGCGACCTATGGATCCTTGAGCCACATGAAGCGCTCAGCCAGGCATGCGTGTGATGTAACACGTTAAAATTACTAGACTAAAGCCAGCATTCTTGCTGGCTTTTTTTGTGACTTGTTTCACAGATACTGTGCAAGTGCACCAAAACATAGCACCTCCCCCTACCCAAAAAGTATTAAGTCACTGTTTTATATCAATATTTGATATTGGCACTCCCTTTGCTCTATGTCTCTTGAAGGCATTAGACGACGTAAAGGAGGTCGTTATGTTTGTATTGATATCTCTAGTCTTATCTGTAGCTATTTTGGCTGCCATTTATCGCTACGCAAAAATTACCGAGGCCAAGGTAGAGCGTAAATATCAATTGGTCGTGCAGCTGCGTGATCTCATCACCCTAATTCGCCAGCATCGCACCGCGACTCACTATCAATTAATGTTTGATCAAAAGAAGGTCAAGCAACTGGAAAAAATCGAATTGGAAATGGAAACGTGCTGTCTCAAACTAATAAGCATCGCCCACTTTGATAACAAACCGCTCTATCGAGTGTTACACAGCAACGTCAAGCTGCTTTCTCGCTCATGGAAGAAGCACACTGTCAGTAAGAACCAAATTGTCCACGGCAAACTTATTCGACAAACCCTATTCTTAGTTGACGAAATTTTTACTGCTTGGTTGGTGGATTCAGAGCGAGATGAGCTTGAGCAGGAATATCGCAATGTCTGGCAAGGCGTTATCGATTCACTGGACTGCTTGACTCAGCTGCGTATTTGCATTGATGGCACAGACTCTGAGCTCGGTAGACAACGGATTCTTCATTACTGTAAGCAAATGCACCGCAAAGTGAATCACCTTAGTCTAGTTGGCCCACTAAGCGTACCGTCACCTATGTACAGCACTACGGTCAGTAAAATTGAAGCCCTAATTGAAAATCCGGATACGCCACTGGACAAGGAATTCATGTACCAACTCACCGCCGAGTTGTCGGAGCTCATCTTCTCTAGTTACGACGGACTGGTCAGTGAAATTGCGAAGGATCTCTATCAACCAGTTCCGAACATCATGACGGTCTGATTTGTCACTTACCTTTCATAATCAATAAGTAAACTAATAATAACCCAAGGCACCACTTCGATTGGGCACTATAAGATTACAACCTTGGGTTAACCCCGTTCGCAAGGAGGCGACAATGACTTACACTCTAGGAAAAACATCCAGCGCGGTTCGCCGCATGTTCAGCTTATCGCCAGAAGGTAGCGTGAGTCATGAATGCTACTATCGACGTTTAGCGGATCTGAGAAAGCTAATCGCCTTACTGCGAATGCACCGCGAAGCGACCCATTACAGCTTACTGTTTGGACACAATAACCAAAGGCAGCAAAGTAGTGCACGAGTCCAGCTTCAACTGCTGCTAGAGAGCCGTGCTCTACATCGCCTAGATGGATTTAGCGACATTAAAGCGTGTGTCACGCAGCAATTACAAGACTGGCCGCAACAAACGGTGCGTGACAATCAGCTCGTGCATAGTCAACTGATTCGAGATGCGCTGATTTTGGTTCAAAGTACCATTTCCAGTTGGGCAAAAGCAGATGGTCAAACTCACCTTCTGCCTACTCAGCGCAAAAGCTGGCAGGCCATTGTGCCCTACATGGACACTCTAACCACGCTACGGCTGCACATTGAAACGCTGGAAACAAAAAACAGCCAGAATGCAATACGAAACCTGATCAAACAATTAAGCCTCCAGCTCGGTGCACTGCACATCAGCCAAGATTTGAGCTTGCAGCAGCACTTGCATGAGGATCTACTGGCGCGCATCGCCGATATCGATGCAGATGGGTCAACTGACGAGCTTAAGCAACGTCTATACCGCATTACTTCTCAGTTATCAGAGCTTATTTTTCACTGCTATGACCGTTCGGTCACGACGGTGGCACAATCGATTTACTCGCCACTGCCGAAAATTGCAGTGGCGTAAAAAACCGCCAATCGGCGGTTTTTTTCTATGTGCTGTCAACGTCTATTAGCTGTCGTCTTCTGTAAAGTTGCTCGGCAGCGTGGTCTTCATCTGATTCCAGATCTGGCCACTTTCCATACCGTATTGACGAATAGCGTTAGGCAGTCTGTCACGATCACCTGTGCGACATACTTCCAGCAGCTCTTTATAGAAGTTAAGCGCCAAGGTACGTGCTTCTGGATTTGAGAAGTAGTACGAACCAACACGGTCGTACAGCTTCTTAAGACCATTGAAGATCAAACCATAGATTTGGTTTCCTGAATGGAACGCCAAACGTTGGAACAACGAGTAGTCATAGAAATTAAAGGTTTGAGCGATAAGCGATGCTTGACGCGCTGCTTCGTCTTTATCACCATCGTCTTTAACGTGTGCCTTGAGTTTGTCGGCATACGGGGATGATTCAATGAACGCATCCCAAGACTCAGCATTCAACAAGCTTTCGCAAGATTCAATAATGCCTTCAATGGTACGCTCAGCATTGTCTTTGTTCGCTTTGAATGCATAACGCATGAAAATCGGGCTGATGTTGGTTCGTGCAGCAAGCAAGTCTTCAACGATCGATGTCGCGTTATCCGCATCAAGCGTCATCAGCGTATCAAGAATATGTAGACCCGAGGTCTCCATAAATTGGTTTACTTTGGTTGGCTTACCATGCTGGATTGTTAGCCAGCCATCACGGGCTAGTCGCTGTAATACTTCGCGCAGCGTAGTTCGTGTGACCCCAATTAGTTCTGACAGCTCTCGCTCAGCTGGGAGAATTGAGCCTGGTGGAAAACGGCCGTTCCAGATACTCTCAATAATATACTTTTCAGCGAACCCTGCTGGCTCTTCGCCTTAATTACCATTATGGGGTGTTTCCAATCTATTGTATTTATCGTTACATGAAACTCATCATACCACTACTTCCAGATTTTGGTAAACCTACACTACTTATCTATGTAACAATAACAAAATGGAGTAATAACTCTATTTTGACATTTAAGCAGCTATAGCCATTTATGGGTATGAAGCATGAATATTACACGAGTATTTACTTTTCATTAATATTACAACCCACTGAATTGTATGATGTTAGACCTCATTATTCATGAGGGTAATTAATAAGATATTTCCGAGCTTTTAGTCAGAATAAGCCTAAAAAACATGCTTTTTTGAAGGTTGTGATTGGCATATCATCGTGCGCGGTGTTTCATCCAGAACACTGTCAACAAAGTAAAAAATCAACCATTGACTGCGGCTATGCTTAGCTTATTTCGTATAGATCGCGTTTTTGGCAAAAAGTACCTTTTTCCTTTTTTGAGAACGGTGTTTTTTGTTGACTAAATCTTACCGAGGAGTATCTTTGCGGGCGAAGCAAGGAGTGCTTAGCAGCTGAGGGACTTGGCAAGTGAACATTCTCCCCCACTCCGTTTGTGCAGTGTGTGATTTTTGTTCGTTTTCTAAGTTTTTTAATTCTGCCGATTTATTTGGAAGCCCACTCAAATACTCTTCGTACCCTTTGCTACTGTCGATTAATAACAACATAAGAGTATTACTATGCCGATGTCTCTTGGAAATGCATTTATCAAGAACTTCCTTGGTAAAGCACCTGATTGGTATAAATTAGCGATCATCGCTTTCCTAATCATCAACCCTATTGTTTTCTTCCTTGTTGACCCGTTCGTTGCAGGTTGGCTACTTGTTGTGGAATTCATTTTCACTCTTGCTATGGCACTTAAGTGCTATCCGCTACAACCTGGTGGTTTACTCGCCATTGAAGCTGTAGCAATTGGCATGACAAGTTCCGACATGGTTATGCATGAACTGATCAACAACATAGAAGTTTTATTGCTTCTGGTCTTCATGGTTGCTGGTATCTACTTTATGAAACAGCTCCTGCTGTTCATCTTTACTAAGATACTACTTGGCATTCGTTCAAAGGCCATCTTGTCTTTGGCTTTCTGCTTTGCAGCGGCTTTCCTTTCTGCATTCCTTGACGCCTTGACGGTTATTGCCGTCGTTATCAGCGTGTCGGTTGGTTTCTACTCCATCTATCACAAAGTAGCATCCGGAAAGAACTCTGGTTCTTCACACGACCATACTCAAGATGGAGAAATTACAGACCTGACTCGTGATGACCTAGAGGATTACCGCGCATTCTTACGTTCGCTGCTTATGCACGCAGGTGTCGGCACAGCGCTTGGTGGTGTAATGACCATGGTTGGTGAACCTCAAAACCTCATTATCGCGGGTCAAGCAGGTTGGGAGTTTGGTGAGTTCATAATTCGCATGCTACCAGTAACTGGTCCTGTTCTAATCTGTGGCCTTGCTACCTGTTTCTTGGTCGAGAAGATTGGTGTATGTGGCTATGGCGCTAAGCTACCAGAGAACGTACGAAACATCCTAGTTGAGTTCGACCGTGAAGAACGTAAATCACGTACTAAGCAAGATATCGCAAAGCTTTGGATCCAAGGCGCGATTGCGGTGTGGCTAATTGTCGCTCTTGCAATGCACCTAGCTGCGGTCGGCCTAATTGGTCTATCGGTTATCGTTCTAGCAACGGCGTTTACAGGTGTTATCGAAGAGCACTCGATGGGTAAAGCCTTTGAAGAAGCGCTGCCGTTTACTGCTCTACTTGCTGTATTTTTCTCTATCGTGGCTGTGATTGTTGACCAAGGTCTATTCAAGCCAATCATCGATGCAGTTCTGCACATCGAAGACAAAGGTACTCAGCTTGCACTGTTCTACATTGCAAATGGCCTGCTATCAATGGTGTCAGATAACGTTTTCGTAGGTACTGTATACATCAACGAAGTGAAAACCGCGCTTGTCGACGGCATTATCACTCGTGACCAATTCGACCTACTAGGTGTCGCTATCAACACAGGTACCAACCTACCATCTGTTGCAACGCCAAACGGTCAAGCAGCATTCCTATTCCTGCTGACTTCAGCATTGGCGCCGCTTATCCGCCTTTCTTACGGTCGCATGGTTATCATGGCACTGCCATACACCATCGTACTGTCAATTGTGGGTCTACTTGGCATCATCTACTTGGTTGAGCCGATGACTGCATGGTTCTATGAAGCGGGTTGGATTGTTGAGCACACAGGTGCAGTTGTTGAGAGCGCTATCTCATCTGGACACTAATTTTTAGTTGATTGTGAAACTATTCCACGTTAAAAAGCTCTGAGTATTCAGAGCTTTTTTTATTTATCAAGGACGTGACAGTGACACTTCTAGCGAACATTAAGGCATTTTCAAAGACGCGATGGTCTTGGGGATTGCTGCTTCTAGCGATTATTTTCTTCGAGCTCTGCGCTCTTTTCTTCCAGCATGTCATGCAATTGGCTCCTTGTGTCATGTGTATCTACGAACGCGTTGCTATGTTTGGCATTGGCGGCGCGGCTTTAATAGGTTTGATTAACCCTAAAAATACCTTGTTAAGGTGGCTTGGTTAGGTGCTTGGGGTGCCTCTTCCATCAAAGGTCTAACATTGTCTCTTGAGCACGTGGACTATCAGTCAACCCTTCTCCGTTTAAGACCTGTGATTTGTTTGTGACGTTCCCAGATTGGGCACCGCTCAACGAGTGGGCACCGTGGCTGTTTGAAGCTTATGGTGATTGTTCAAAAGTGGTGTGGCAGTTCTTGTCGCTCTCTATGCCTCAGTGGCTGGTTGTTATCTTTGCGGGTAACTTGGTAGCGTTGGCGATTGTTGTGATTTCGCAGGGTGCGAAAGTGTCGTCGGCTAGACATCGTGGGTTTCAATAAGAAGGCGATGTGACGATAGGAGCTAGCTTGTGGTTCTCCCCCTAAAATAGGGGGAGCTAGAGGGGGTCTCTGCGGTGGAGTAGCGACAAGTAACACTTCGGATTTGTCACCTGAGCTCTTTACCCAAGTAGATACTCTGAACGCTTCGAGTCCTGCGTATTTACCCCTCCTAACCTCCCCTTATAAAAGGGAGGGACTACTGCTCGCTTGCGCGTCGCCCAAATCAAAACGCGGTGCGACGATAGGAGCTAGCCTGTGGTTCTCCCCCTAATATAGGGGGAGCTAGAGGGGGTCTCTGCGGCGGAGTTGCAACAAGTAACAATTCAGATTTGTCACCTGAGCTCTTTACCCAAGCTGACCCTCTGAACGCTTCGAATCCTGCGCACTTACCCCTCCTAGCCTCCCCTTATTAAGGGGAGGAACCAAAGGCTCGCTGCGCATCGCCTAATCAAAAGGCGATACGACGATAGGAGCTAGCCTGTGGTTCTCCCCCTAAGATAGGGGGAGCTAGAGGGGGTCTATGCGGTGGAGTTGCGACAAGTAACAATTCGGATTTGTCACCTGAGCTCTTTACCCAAGCAGATACTCTGAACCCTTCGAGTCCTGCGCAATTACCCCTCATAGCCTCGCCTTATAAAAGAGAGGAACCAAGGCTCGCTGCGCATCGCTTAACTACTTACCACAACACTTCTTAAACTTATTCCCACTGCCACAAGGACAAGCATCATTACGCCCCACTCCTTTAAACGGGTTCACCGTTTGAGACTGATGACCAACCATCATCTCATCCGCTGCCATCGCGACTTCATTGACCATCGCATCAAGTTGTGGCGCTAGGTCTGCATAGGTTGGCAATTGCTCAAAGCCCGCGTCACGCATTTGAGCGTGCGTCTGCTCTTCGTCCATTGCTAACATCAAAGTCGTCAACAAAGCTTGAAGCATACGCTCTGTGCCATCAGATAGACTCTTATCTTGCCATTGAGTCTCAACCACTGGCCAAACCGTCATGAAGCCCTCTGCAAAGTCTGCCGCTCTCTCTTGGTTGTCATCAAGCAAAGCCAATAATGCGTATTGATTGGTTTTAAGAAGCGCATATTGAGCATGAAGGTGTTCAACGACCCAAGTTTCTTGCTCTGATGTGAATTCGCCGATTACTGAAGATAACCAAGCTTCTGGCTTTAGTGGCTCAGCAGCAAAGTTAGCGGCTAGGATTGCGCCTTCAATAAACGCGCTAGTTTCGCCTGCCCAATCAGCAGGAAGCTCAATGAATTTCATTATTCGTTACACCAATCAAAATTTTCGGCAAGTATATTTACCTCGCCCTAGAAACACAATGGTCGATTCTTTGTTCTATAACGGGTAGAATCCCCGCTCCCTGAATATGATGAGAACTGGTATGCGTGTTGTTTTGGGCCCGATGGAGGGTGTGTTAGATCATTTAATGCGAGAAATTCTTACCGAGATCAACGACTACGATCTTTGTGTGACTGAATTTGTTCGCGTTGTTGACCAAGCTTTGCCTGATCACGTGTTCTATCGCCTGTGTCCTGAACTGGCTCAAGGTTCCATGACCAAGTCTGGCACACCTGTTCATATTCAGCTTCTTGGCCAAGACCCTCGCTGGATGGCAGAAAATGCCGTTAAGGCAGCGTCTCTAGGCGCGAAAGGGATTGACCTCAACTTTGGCTGCCCTGCAAAACTGGTCAACAAGAGCAAAGGCGGCGCAGCGTTACTGCAGCACCCAGAGCTTATCCATAACGTAGTGAAAGCATGCCGAGATGCGGTAGACCCTTCTATCCCTGTTACTGCTAAGATTCGTTTGGGTTGGGAAAATCCAGATGATTGCTTTGAGATTGTTGACGCGATTGAACAAGCAGGCGCCAATGAACTTACCGTACATGCACGCACTAAAACTGGCGGATATAAAGCTAGCGAGATCAAATGGGAATACATCAGTGCGATTCGTAGCAAAACCAACTTGCCTCTTATCGCGAATGGTGAGATTTGGAACTACGCTGATGGCCAGCGCTGCATTGAAACCACAGGCGTGGATTCGTTGATGGTCTGTCGCGGCGCGTTCAACGTGCCGAACCTCGGTAACGTGGTCAAACACAACCATACAGTAATGCCTTGGCATGAAGTGGTTGAGCTGCTTTTGGTCTATTCAACCTATGAAATCAAAGGCGATAAAGGGCTCTACTATCCAAACCGAGTGAAGCAGTGGTTCTCGTATCTTCGCCAGCAATACCCAGAAGCCGCTGAGCTATTTCGTGAAATCCGCACCTTTAACAAAGCAGCTCCGATTGTCGAGCATATCCAGCAATACCGCGACAAGATGCTTGCGACCTTATCGCAGTAATCACCTTGCCGCAGTCAATCTAGTTAGCGTGTCAGCAGCAGAGAGCCCTCTGCTGCGATAGTGACGTCTAACACACCATCAAGTGAATCAGATGTACTGCCCGTCAGTGCACATTCAAAAATGGCACTCTCAAGCCCTAGTTTCCAAACCGGCAGCGAAAGTTGCACCGCGTCAGTCCCTAGGTTAAAGCCACTAATCACCACTTCATCGTCCAGTTGACGTGCGAACACTAAGCTAAACTCATCAACATGAAGCGGGACAAAACTGCCTCGCTGCAACGCTTTTGAAGCTTTACGAAGCGAAATCAATTGCTTGCAATACGGCAACCACGGACTTGTCTCAACTCGCTCCCAAGGGAAGCAGCGACGATTATCGGGATCATGTGTCCCTTCAAGCCCTACTTCCACACCGTAGTACAAACACGGTGTGCCAACATAGGTCATTAGAAGCTGTAAGGCGATAGCAAGACGATTCTCATTGCCAGTCAACGTGGTGAGAAAACGTTCCGTATCATGGCTATCAAGCTGGTTTAATTGCGATAATTGATTGCTCCAAGGCACTTTAGCACTTGCCTCTTGAAGCCAGCTTAAAAACTCGTGGCAGTCGATGTCGATAGGGTCAAATGCAATGTCTTTGCCCGCGAGAAGCGCGCGCAGAGGATGAGCAAAACCATAGTAGTTCATGGCGCCATCTTCTTGATCGCCCTGCAACCACTGGGTTGCTTCAAAGAAGTGCTCACCCAGCATGTAGGAGTCAGGATTCACCGACTTCATCGACTCACGAAACGCTCTAACATAATGAGCATTATTCGCCGCGCCTTCACCTTCCCCAAGCATATGAATCACGTCAAAACGCCAACCGTCGATGTTGTAGGGTGGTTTCAACCAATGTTTGATCACTGAGTCTTCGCTTCGATAGATATGATCGCGTACTTCTTCATTGTGGAAGTTTAGAACCGGTAACGTATCGATTCCCTTCCAACCCACATACTGTTTAGAGTCTCCATTAAAGAAGTAGTAGTCGCGGTAGGGACTGTCTGCAGAGGTGTAAGCACCGTTGCTCTCCTCTAACACGTCAAACCATGGATGAGAGACAGACGTGTGATTGAGCACCGCATCCAGCACCACTTTCATGCCTCTTTGATGCAAGTTGTCTGCAAGTTCGGCAAATTGTTGATTGGTACCAAACTTAGGATCGATGGAATAGTAATCCACCGTGTCGTACTTGTGGTTACTGTATGAGGTAAAAATCGGATTAAGGTACAAAGTGGTGATCCCAAGCTCTTGCAGATAATCCAACTTAGACTCGATACCCGCTAGGTCACCACCATAAAACTCAACCGCGCCCGAGTTACCATGATTGCCGACTGGCTCACCCCACTGTTTCTTCACAGACTCACGATTGCGACTTGGGTATTGATACTCGCCAGTCTCGACGCCAATACTCGGGTCACCATTACAAAAGCGGTCTGGGAAGATCTGGTAGAACACTTGCTCTTCGACCCAGCTTGGTGGCTGATCTGCGCGGTTATATTTGAAATGATACTCTCGCCCAGGCATGCGGCTGAGCGTACCGCGCGCATCAAGCAATATTGGCCAGTCGCAGTCAGCGCCTTGAACACATAGTAAGTCACGTCTTTATCGGCACTCAGTGGTAGTGCTGCTTGCCAAATGTCTAACTTACCTTTTGTACCCACTTTACTAAGCTCGACTAGATATTCTTCATTGTCCGGCTCATGGCGAAGCTTAATTGACTCAAATTTAGCTTGCTCAGCAAATAGACGAATAGTGAGTTGATCACCTTCTCGCACTAACCCATCTTGGGTTTGCGGATGATATAAAAATGGCTGGGTCATTATGATTCTTCTGTTATAGGGAACGAGGTAGGATAATTGTAGAAGAATTGGCGGCAGAAAAAATCCCCCTTCAAATTGAAGAGGATCACAGATTGTAGGCTTAGCTCGGGAGGCTGAGACCTTTAAATAGCGATGATTAGCTGAGCAACAAACTGTCGTCAGCAAGCTCTTCACCACGTACTTTAGAGAACATTTCCAGCAAGTCTGGCACTTGCATATTGGCACGCTGCTCGCCTTCTACATCAAGGACAATTTCGCCTTGGTGCAGCATCACAGTTCGATCGCCACAAGCCAGTGCATCTTTCATTGAGTGCGTTACCATCATGACCGTGAGATTAAACTCTTGAATAACCTTTTTGGTGAGATCAATAACGAACGCCGCCATGCGTGGATCGAGTGCCGCAGTGTGCTCATCCAGTAGCAGCAGTTTACTGTCTGACAGAGTTGCCATCACCAAGCTCACCGCCTGACGTTGACCACCAGATAGCAATCCAATGTTGTCACCAAGCCTATCTTCAAGTCCAAGTCCTAGAATGCTGATACGCTCTTGGAACAGCTTGCGACGTTTACTCGACAGCGACAAGCTCCAGCCACGCTTTTTACCACGCATGTAGCCAGTGCCATGTTCTCTTCGATAGAGAGATCGCCACAAGTACCTGCTAAAGGATCCTGGAACACGCGTGCACATTGGTTAGCACGTTGATCGACAGTTTGGCGAGTCACATCCATATCATCGATTAGAACACGCCCACCGACCATTGGTGTTTCACCCGTAACCGCACCTAACAAAGTGGATTTACCGGCACCGTTAGAGCCAATCACCGTCAAAAACTGGTGTTCTGGTACCTCTAGGTTCACTCCTTTCAGTGCGCGATTTTCCAAAATCGTCCCTGGGTTAAAGGTGACTTGAATATCTTCTAGTCGAATCATGCTGCATTCCCCGTGTTGCCTGGTTGAGAGACCGCTTTACTCTTAGCAGGCTTTACGACCTTTTTTGCTTTGAGGTTTCCTTTTATCTTTGGCGCAATCAGCGCAGCTGCCACGAGTACCGCCGTGACCAAGTTTAGGTCAGACGCTTGCAGGCCAAACATGCCTGTACTCAAGGCAAAGGCGACGGCCAAACGATACAGAACAGAGCCAACAATGACCGCCGTGACCGCCACCCAAATCTTACGACCCGGAATTAGCGTTTGACCTAAAATGACCGCAGCCAGCCCCACAACAATCGTACCCACGCCAGATGTCACATCAGCGAAGCTGTTGGTTTGTGCGAAAAGTGCACCCGCAAAGCCGACAAAGCCGTTTGATAGTGCCAAGCAAAAGTAAGTGTAGAACGAGGTACTCGCCCCTTGCGCTTTGACCATACGTGCGTTCACACCAGTCGCGCGAAGACCCAACCCAAAGTCGCTGTTCAGCAGTCGTACTACAAACCAAGCTGAAATCAGCACTAACACGCCAACCACCAACGGGCGAACATACATCGCATCACCCATCATTTCGAACGGAGTCAGAATGGTGTCTTCGCCAAGCAAAGCCATGTTTGGTCGACCCATGATACGAATGTTGATCGAGAATGCCGCAATCATTGTGAGAATAGACGCAAGCAAGTGAAGAATACCGCAGCGCACCGCAAGAAAGGCGGTCACCCAGCCCGTTGCAGCTCCGGCAATAATCGCCATTCCTGTTGCTACCCAAGGATTAATACCGGCAACAATCGCGGTAGCCGCCACCGCAGCCCCCATAGGAAAGCTGCCATCAACACTCAGATCAGGAAAGTCGAGAACGCGAAAAGTAAGATAGACACCCAGTGCAACCAGTCCATAAATAAGACCAATTTCAAGGGCTCCAAAAAATGCAAAAGCAGACATAACTACTCCACTGCTGTTTAACAAGTGCTGTTTAAGAAAAGAAGACTTAACAAAAAAGCTGGATCCGAAGATCCAGCTTCATCGCAATGCAAGACTTACTTAACGCTTGTTGCGCGATCCATCACTGTTTGAGGGATAGTAAGACCCAATTTTTTCGCAGCCGTTGCGTTGATCACCAAATCAGAGCCTTTTGCCACTTTCACATCGATTTTGCCTGGTTCAGTGCCTTCAAGAATCTGCGCTACGTAATCCGCTGTTTGTACACCGATTTGGTAGTAATCGAAACCAAGGCTCGCTACCGCGCCACGTTCAACATACGACGTTGCCGCACCGAAAACAGGTGTCTTGGCTTGGTTAGCTGAGACAATCATACCTTCGATGGCACTCGCTACCGTGTTGTCGATAAGTGCGTAAATAATGTCTGACTTCGCTGAAATAGCTTGAGTCGCGGTTTGTACATCGGCACTTTTTAGCGCTGTTGCTTCCACTAACTCAATACCACGCTTGTCTGTGCTCTCTTTTAGCAGCTTCATTAGGCTTACTGCGTTAGCTTCACCTGGGTTGTAAACCACACCAATGCTCTTCACATCTGGCATGATCTCTTGGATAAGCTCGACGTGCTGATCGACAGGTGATAGATCCGATAGACCAGTCACGTTCTTACCTGGCTGCTCAAGTTTTTTCACCAGCTTTGCACCTACAGGATCAGTAACGGCGGTAAACACTACCGGAATGTCGCGTGTCGCTGAAACCAGTGCTTGAGCTGTTGGTGTCGCGATACCCACTAACACGTCTGGGCGCTCACCTACGTATTGGCGAGCAATTTGTACTGCAATCGCTGGGTTGCCTTGCGCTGTTTTGTAGTCAAACTCAAGGTTTTTACCTTGCTCGTAGCCTTTTTCTTTAAGGCCGTCGACCAGGCCTTGGCGTGTTGCATCGAGCGCAGGGTGCTCAACAATTTGCGATACCGCGACTTTTGCTGTTTTTGCCATGATGCTGGCTGAAGACAGCAACGCCACACCGGTTAATGCTGCAGTGACAATGATCTTGCTTGCTTTCATCTTAACTCCTTGATTAAGCAACCCTCAATGAGTAGAGACACTCTACTCACCAATGGGGGGAATATAGGTGTAATATTTAATTTACACTTCGTGAATTATTTTTTGACTCCTTGCTACTTCTACCAGCAAGCCAACCAAATTGAAAGGTATTATTAACATTCGCATTAGATAAACGTGCTATCCATGTGCTTTCGCAACCAACATTTAAACAAATGCGTACATACAGCGATACATGCGACTAATATTTACTCAAAAATCAGCGTAATCCATTTTTGACAAAAGTGAAGCTTTGTGAGTGCAATTCTGTGAAAGATGTCTATATTCATACAGATAGCGTAATCGTCAACTAGTTGACTACATCCAATCGCGAGGGAACTTTTAGCATGCGTCTATTACTTCTTTTACCCCTGTTTTTTCTATTGGCAATGCCTCGATAGCTCGAGAGTTTGAAGGCAGTAAGCTAGAAAAAGTGACGACCGTGAATGGCGTACCCTGGTCAATTCTGACTTTGGGTGACTCAGAGCTGTTAGTGACGTTAAGAGAAGGTCAGATGCTGCTTGTCGACACCAAAAGTGGCAAGCAAACGTCGATAAGCGGGCTACCTGCGATTTATGCCTCTGGCCAAGGCGGCCTGATGGACATTCACCCAAGTCCATCTGAAGCCAACGTTTATTACTTCACCTACGCGAAACCTGTCGGTAAAGGGGGAGCGACCACTCTCGCAAAAGCGACCCTAGATGGCAACAAACTCACAAACTGGCAAGATCTCTTCACCAGTAATGTCTCCGTCACCTCTGGTCGTCACTTTGGAAGCCGAATTGCTTTTGATGATGAGGGTTTAGTCTATATGACCATAGGTGATGCAGGTGACAGGGATAATGCTCAGCAGACTGACAATCACGCCGGTACCATCGTCCGCCTCAATCAAGATGGATCGATTCCAAAAGACAATCCGTTTGTCGACAACCAAGACTTTGCTCCAGAGATTTACTCTTATGGCCACCGTAATCCACAAGGGCTGGTGTTTGATAGCAAAAGAGAGCAATTATGGACGATAGAGCACGGTCCAAGAGGCGGTGATGAGCTCAACTTAGTTAAAGCAGGTCTTAACTATGGCTGGCCAATCACCTCGCACGGGAAAGAGTATTGGGGTCCCATCAATGCCGGAGAGTCGCAGGAAAAAGAAGGCATTGAGGCACCGAGCAAAGTTTATATTCCCTCGATTGCACCTGGGTCGCTGCATTTGTACGAGGGCGAAGAGTTTCCAAGGCTCAATGGCATCTTACTTATTGGAGCGCTGAAACTCACTCACATCAACATTCTAGATATCAACGAAGCTGGCCAGGTACTAGAAGAAAGACGCTACTACGAAGAGCTTGGTGAGAGAGTCCGAGATATCACCACCGATTCAGCCGGCAACGTATGGTTTAGCACTGATAGTGGTGCGATTTACAAGATTAGTCGCCAGTTCTAATAACTGAAGGCCAATAACAGCACTCCAGGAACTGCCGTCTAATAGCCCTCGAGAGCAGCGACAACATCAAACTAACATCCACCGTAAAGTTGTCACAATTGCATCCCCACTCTTGCTAAAACGAACAAGCCCCGCTCATCACTGAGCGGGGCTTGTGTTTATCTAGTAGTCAATTGTTATTAAAACCAGCGATCAAAGTCGCTTCTATCAAGCTGTCTAAAGGCACGATTCAACGTAATGGCAAGCTCTTTGTACTTAGGCTTCGCTTTTACTGGTTCCATCGCGCCGCCCGATTCAACAATCTTTTGATGCAGTTCACGATACCAAGATGCTAGAGCCGGCGGCAGTTGCGTGTTGTAGCGATTTCCCAACCACCACATCCCCTGTAAAGGCATACTAATCGCAAACAGCGCGATGACTATTGCCTGTGGAAGGGCATGAGCGTTGTTAAATGCCATTTGTGTTAACACACTAATGGCAGCAACCGCGGGCATGACTTTGATACCAAATCGCGTTGCTTTAATGATGCGCTGCTCCGGAAACAGGGGCGTTAGCTCCTTACGCATCGGCCAAAGATCCATGTACTTTTGGCCATTTTTTATACTCTGAGTCAGACTTGCTCTCTCGCTCATAGCTAACCTCACTAAAAAAAAGTTGAACTATTCAACTAAATCAGCAAAATATTGACGGAAGTTAAGATTCTTTCAAATTTATTTTGTTATCTTCTGCCATTATCGTTATTCTTTGCGAATCCTCAATCTCATTGTTGTCTTTATTTACAAAATAGGCAACCGTCGAGATGACCGTCGCAAGGACGCTAATGTGGTTTTCTTGGGAAAATCGCATATTATTATACGGCAATTGATGATTTTATGACCAAGAGTGATAGGCATTTTTTGCTGCCTCTCAGTCTTGAGATACGTTTACATCCTTGATCCCCGATCAGATAAAATACAGGTAACCTCTAATGTCTAAGCTGGTTTTAGTTTTAAACTGCGGCAGTTCTTCTCTTAAGTTCGCCATCGTTGATGCAGAAAACGGTGATGAGCACCTAACAGGTCTTGCGGAATGTCTTCACCTTCCAGAAGCTCGTATCAAGTGGAAACTTGACGGTAAACACGAAGCTCAACTAGGTGACGGCGCTGCTCACGAAGAAGCACTAGCGTTCATGGTAGAAACTATCCTTGCTTCTAAGCCTGAGCTAAAAGCAAACCTAGGCGCTATCGGTCACCGTATCGTTCACGGTGGCGAGCAATTCACATCTTCTGCACTAATCACAGACGATGTACTTAAAGGTATCGAAGACTCTGCAACTTTTGCACCTCTTCACAACCCTGCTCACATCATCGGTATCGAAGCGGCGAAGCACAACTTCCCAGAGCTTAAGAACGTAGCGGTATTTGACACTGCGTTCCACCAAACTATGCCTCAAGAGTCTTACCTATACGCTCTACCGTACAACCTGTACAAAGAGCACGGCATCCGTCGTTACGGCATGCACGGTACTTCTCACCTATTCATCGCACGTGAAGCAGCTGAGCTACTTGGTAAGCCAGCTAACGAACTGAACATCATCAACTGCCACCTAGGCAACGGTGCTTCTGTTTGTGCTATCAAAAACGGTGAATCTGTAGATACTTCAATGGGTCTAACTCCTCTTGAAGGTCTGGTAATGGGTACTCGTTGTGGTGATATCGATCCTGCGATCATCTTCCACCTACACGACGCACTAGGTTACTCTGTTGAGCAAATCAACAACATGCTAACTAAAGAGTCTGGCCTTCTAGGTCTAACTGAAGTGACTTCTGACTGTCGTTTCGTTGAAGACAACTACGGCGAGAAAGAAGAAGCAACGCGTGCAATGGACGTGTTCTGCCACCGCCTAGCGAAATACGTAGCTGGCTACACTGCCTCTCTTGACGGCCGTCTAGATGCTATCGTGTTCACTGGTGGTATCGGTGAAAACTCTGCACCAATCCGTGAGATGGTTCTAAACCGTCTAGGCGTATTCGGCATCGAAGTTGACGGTGAAGCTAACCTTAAAGCACGTTTCGGCGGCGAAGGTACTATCACTGCAGCAAGCAGCCGTATCCCAGCAATGGTTATCTCTACTAACGAAGAGCTAGTCATCGCTGAAGACACTGCACGCCTAGCAGGTCTTTAATATTCAAACTGGCTAACCTAGGTTAGCCAGTTTTCTTATAGGGCTCAGTGAAACATTTGCTTGCGCTTGTTTGCAATTCATCGAATCACTGAGTTTCTTCCCCCATATATATAGTTTGAGGTACTCAAAGAATGTCCCGTACTATTATGCTTGTACCTACTAGCGCTGGTGTCGGTCTTACCAGTGTTAGCATGGGTGTCCTGCGTGCAATGGAGCGTAAGGGTGTAAACGTATCGTTCTACAAACCTGTTGCTCAACCTCGCCACGGCGGCGATCAGCCAGATCTAACTTCTTCTATCGTCGGTAACAGCAGCGACATGAAAGTGGGTCAGCCACTTCCTATGTCAGAAGCAGAAGCCTTGATTGGTAACGAGAAGCTAGACGTGCTTCTAGAAACCATCGTTGAGCGCTACAACCAAATCAACAAAGATGCGGACGTAACACTTATCGAAGGTCTTGTACCAACTCGTAAGCACCCGTTTGCTAATGCAATCAACGAAGAAATCGCGAAGACTCTTGGCGCTGAAATCGTATTCGTTGCAACGCCAGGTACAGACAACCCGAGCCAGCTTAAAGAGCGTATCGAAGTTGCATGTTCTAACTACGGCGGCACTAAGAACAAGAAGATCTCTGGTGTTATCATCAACAAGCTAAATGCACCGGTTGATGAAGCAGGTCGTACTCGTCCAGATCTCTCTGAAATCTTCGACGATGCAGACACTGCGCAGCAAGCTAACCTTGAAGTGATGCAAATCTTCAACACTAGCCCAATTCGTGTTCTAGGCTGTGTGCTTGGAAGATCGACTTGATCGCAACACGTGCAGTAGACATGGCTGAGCACCTAAACGCTGAAATCATCAACGAAGGTGACATCGCCAAACGTCGTATCAAGAGCATTACGTTCTGTGCACGTTCACTGCCAAACATGATCGAGCACTTCAAACCAGGCTCTCTACTAGTGACTTCTGCTGACCGTCCAGACGTAATCGTTGCAGCGGCACTAGCAGCGATGAACGGTGTGGAAATCGGCGCTATCCTGCTAACAGGCGGCTACGACGTTCCTACTGAGATTGCTGACCTTATCAAGCCTGCGCTGGAAACTGGTCTACCAATCTTTAAAGCACAAGGTAACACTTGGCAGACTTCTCTGAACCTACAGAGCTTCAGCCTAGAAGTTCCTGCAGATGACAAAGAGCGTATCGAGTTCGTAAACGAGCACGTTGCAGGTCACATCGACGGCCCTTGGATCGACTCTCTACTAGAGGGTACGGTTGGTACTCGTAAGCTAAGCCCACCAGCATTCCGTTACCAGCTAACTGAACTTGCTCGCCGTGCTGGCAAACGTATCGTGCTTCCTGAAGGTGACGAGCCACGTACAGTTAAAGCTGCGGCTATCTGTGCTGAGCGCGGTATCGCGGAATGTGTGCTTCTTGGTAACCCAGAAGAGATCAAACGTGTTGCAGCACAGCAAGGCGTTGAGCTAGGTGCTGGCGTAACTATCATCGATTCTGATGCAGTACGTGAAAACTACGTTGCTCGTTTGGTTGAACTACGTGGCGCGAAAGGTATGACTGAAGTTGTGGCTCGTGAGAAGCTACAAGATTCTGTATACCTAGGCACTATGATGCTTGAAGCGAACGAAGTTGACGGTCTAGTATCTGGCGCTGTTCACACAACAGCGAACACTATCGTTCCTCCGTTCCAAATCATCAAGACTGCTCCTGGTACGTCTATCGTATCGTCAATCTTCTTCATGCTTCTGCCTGATCAAGTATTGGTATACGGTGACTGTGCGATCAACCCAGATCCAACAGCTGAGCAACTTGCTGAAATCGCTATCCAATCTGCAGACTCTGCTGCAGCATTCGGTATCGAACCTCGCGTTGCGATGATTTCTTACTCGACTGGTGAGTCTGGTAAAGGTGCTGACGTAGATAAAGTACGTGAAGCAACGAAGCTAGCTCAAGAGAAGCGTCCTGATCTTATCATCGACGGTCCTCTACAGTACGATGCGGCAATCATGGAGAACGTAGCAGCTTCTAAAGCACCTAACTCTCCAGTTGCAGGTAAAGCGACAGTATTTGTATTCCCAGACCTAAACACGGGTAACACAACATACAAAGCGGTACAGCGTTCAGCAGACCTAGTATCTATCGGTCCAATGCTGCAAGGCATGCGCAAACCAGTTAACGACCTATCTCGCGGCGCTCTAGTAGACGACATCGTTTACACAGTTGCACTAACTGCGATTCAATCTGGTCAAGAACAAAACTAAGTTTGTTCTAACTGAATGAAAAAAGCCTCCAAATGGAGGCTTTTTTAGTATTTGAGGTTTGATAAGAGCAAACTAGAACACTTCATTGACGTGGAAGTAGAAGGTGCCCCCATGCTCACCATAACCAATATCCGCGCGCACATTGACCTTGTCTTTGATTTTGAATCTAAAGCCAGTACCAGCACTGGCTAACGTTTTATCCCACAGCCCGGATACATTTTCTGATACCGTACCCGCTGCGCCCCAGAAAACGACACCGACTCGCCAGTATACTGGTAAACGATATTCTACCTGCCCATCATCATTTGATTATCACGATAGCGACCTAGGATATAACCTCGCATCGCATCAGCACCGCCAAGATCTGGCAGTTGATTCCAAGGGACGTTGCCTGAGGTTAAGTTCGCTTGCACTTGCCATGCAAACAATCCCGGCATAGGCGCTAACGTATGATATTGGGAAGCTTTGAGCGAATATTTGCCAAAGTTCTCTGAGTTAGTGGCATCGTGATATAAACCCAAATCGGCTTGTAACAAAGTGCCTTTGGTCGCGTTAGTCACGTTATCTCTGGTGTCGAAGACGTTTGAGACAAATACACCGTAGCTGGTGTTATCGGTGAGCTCATTAGCAATCGAGTCGAGGTTTTGGTTCTCAAACGTCTTATCGTGAGGGCGCACCGATTTCACATTGGCACCCAAACCCAAGAAGTAATCACCAGAAACTCGAGTTAGCCACGTTGGTTTGACATCGACACTTGCTCTTTGAAGTCAACCTTATTGCCGTCTTGCTGCCCGTTTTCATAGCCCTGACCATAATAGACCGCTGCATCATCAAATACTTTAATATCGGTGTAAACGCGGTTATCACCGCCGTTGTAAAAGTGCTTATTACTAAACGTAATACCCATAGAGCCATTTGATGATGCATACGGGTTGATCACCATAGAAGAAGGCTGGCCAGCACCATCACTCGGGTCGCCATATAAACCCACATACAAGAGCCCAAGCCCCAAGCCTTGCTCTGGCTTGTAGAATACTGCCGGAATATAGCTCGAGTTAAGGCCTTTATCTGCAACGTACTCCGACTCCGCACCAAACACACCTAAAAAGCGATCAAGCTTTTCTGTCGTTGGGTTTGGGGTGTGCTCAACAAGAGGCACAATATGATCGTCAGCTAGCGCAAGAGAAGTAATGGCACTGCATGCCAGCGCTAGGGCAGTTTGAGCAAATAAGGTTCGCATGATTGGGATTAATAGGGTTGATAGCAAAGGCTGGATTATAGAGGAAAAACGCCAGATTGCAGCGATTCAAATGTAAAAAACTGCAGATTTTACTCTGCAGTTTTTTAGTCACCGTTGTTAATCAATTGGCGGTTATTAACCTTGGATACCAACGATTAGCATGGCGCATTTGGTTGGGTCAAATCACGCTCTAGGTGCCAAATATCTTCGATGTCTTCTTCGATGTTTTCAACGGCATCGCGGTAGCGACCAGAGAATTGAAGACTCAGCTGTGCTTTGTTGGCGTCATAATCCGCACGAACAACCTCAGCGTCAACATACATCACGTCAGTGTGCTGCTCGCCTTCAAGCTTAGCGCGCTCGCTGATAAGGTCTTGCAGCAAGCTTGCGGATACATACTCTTCAATAGTATGTAGCTCGTTGTGGTTCCACGCACCTTGAAGGATGCGGTAGTGTTCACGAGCACCATTTAGGAATGCTGCTTGATCAAAGCCCGGTGGGTAGTTGTGAGGCACTTCGCTGTGTCCAGCTGCGCCAAAACCACCTGTTGAAGCCGTTGATGCTGGCTGTTCAAAATTCTGGAAGTTTGAAGGCTGCTCGAACTGTTGACGAGAGTGACCGCCAAACGCCGGCTGCTGCCTCTGCTGATTCATACTGCCCTGCTTCGCCCCCAGCATACCGCGCATCAGTTTGAAGATCACAAAAGCAATCAAACCAAAAATCAAGATATCCATGAAGTTGATGCCTTCAAAAGCACCACCAAAGAAAGCAGCTAAAAGACCACCAGCGAGCAAACCACCTAAGATACCGCCCATCAGACCTTTCTTACTGCTTCCAGCTTTGTTTTGATCTTGACGACTGATGTTATTGGTATTTTGTTGTTGCTGCTTTGGAGCCGGAGCCGTTTTAAAGCTCTTACCAAATGATTTACCGCCACCGAATTTCTTTGCTTCGGCTACCGGATTCACCGCCACTGCCAGTACTAACAGTGCGACGAAAGAAAATAAACGTTTCATTCTCAACCTTTCGTTATTGTCACATTACATCGTAAGTCCTATTACGACTTATACCCAAGCAGAGCTCACTAAACCAGCAAGTTGATAAACCTTGGGCACAATACGCATCATATACTGAGCTTAGCATTAAAGGAACGCTTCAAATGCTCGGACTTGTTTCAGAATATTGCACGTTTGTTACGGTATACACGCCAGCAATGACATTCACCAAAGAACCCAAAACTATGCCGACCACTATCTCAAAAGTGCGTTGCAACCTTGCAATCACTGGCTTCATTAGTTGACGCTAACCTGTCCCAACACTAAAATAACGAACCGTGTTCAATTAAGAATCCATCACCATGGCCCGCAGAAACGATCATACCCGGGAAGAACTTATCGACCTGACGCTGACTACAGTCAGGGATTACCTCAACGAGAACTCATATCACTCGTTGAGTCTTCGCAAGATAGCCACGCTTATAGGGTATGTTCCCAGCACATTGGTGAATATTTTCGGCAGTTACAATTTGCTATTGCTTCATGCCGTTGCTCGTACCGTAGACGAGTTGTCTGAAGAATCGAGACAAGTCATCGAAAAAACGGACAACGCAGAGCAAGCCTTGTATGCACTCGCTATTTGCTATCATGATTTTGCAAAGAAGTATCCGTATCGTTGGCAGTTAATATTTGAGCACAATATGAATGGTGACCAACTTCCAGAATGGCAGTCGCAACGCATCGACGGTATGACAGGCATGTTGGAACATTTGTTGTCTGAGCTTCGCCCTGAACGTTCGCCGGCTGATGTCATGAAAGCCAGTCGTGTACTTTGGGCTGGCGTGCACGGTATCACGCTACTCAGTGTCGATGACAAATTTTTCACCTCAGAACCAATTGATGGCAGTGTGCTCATCAAAGATCTCATCTCAAATTACCTCAAAAGCTGGTAATTAAAAGGAAAGGTAATGCCTAACACCAAAACTGCGTCTTTACTTACCGAAAGACGCTTTATGCCCTACTTTGTTACCCAGTTTTTCGGCGCATTCAACGACAACATTTTTAAAAACGTTTTACTACTTTTTGTTGCGTTTGCTGGCCCACAAGTACTGCCTATTTCGAGCAACTTGTTCATCAACCTTGCCGCTGGGTTGTTTATTCTGCCTTTCTTCCTGTTCTCCGCTTCCGCAGGTGTCTTAGCTGACAAATACGAGAAGTCGTGGTTCATTCGCAAAGTTAAGCTAGCAGAGATTGGTATCATGTGCCTTGGCGCCATTGGTTTTGTCACAGAAAGCTATGGCATTCTTCTGCTGTTGCTATTTTTGATGGGTACCCAGTCTGCTTTCTTTGGCCCGGTAAAATACGCGCTATTACCACAGCAACTCAAACCAAACGAACTGCTATCTGGCAATGCGTTGGTTGAGACAGGGACTTTTCTCGCGATTCTGTTGGGTACTTTAGGTGCGGGCATTATTGCCTCTGCTGAGAGCGCGAAATATGTGGCTGCAGCTAGTGTGATTATCTTCGCAGTGGCTGGGTACATTTCGAGTCGTTCTATCCCCAACACACCTGCGGCAGACCCAGAGCTTAAGTTTCGCTGGCAACCCGTTAAACAAACCAAAGAAACGCTCAAGATCGCTCACCAAGATAGAGTCGTGTTCCAGTGCATCATGGCGATCAGCTGGTTTTGGTTCTTAGGCGCAGCTTACTTAACACAATTCCCGAACTTCACTAAGATCCACCTGATGGGCAATGAGGCCGCCGTCTCATTCCTGTTAGCACTGTTCTCTGTCGGTATTGCCCTTGGCTCTATGCTATGTGACAAGATGTCGAAAAACCGCATTGATGTTGGTATTGTGCCAATTGGTAGCATTGGCATCACTATTTTTGGTGCATTGATGGCATTTGCCGTACCTGAAGAGCTTCCACAGTTTGAGTCCTTTAGTGAATTCATATCTCACTCTGAACTTTGGCCAGTATTTGGTTATTTGCTAGCATTAGGCGCCTCTGGTGGTCTGTTTATTGTCCCTTTGTATGCCCTCATGCAGCAGCAAGCAAAACCAAATGAGCGTGCCCGCGTTATTGCTGCACTCAATATCTACAACTCGCTGTTTATGGTGGGTAGTGCAGTGCTGGGTATTGTTGGTCTTTCAGTACTTGGGCTTTCTATTGTTGAGCTGTTTATCCTGCTCTCTGCGCTTAACTTTTTGATGGCTGCTTATCTGTTTTTGCAAGCACCAATCTTCGTGGTGCGCTTTCTGATTTGGATCATGACGACTGTCATGTATCGCATCAGCCATAAAAATCTGCACCACCTACCGGAGAAAGGCGGCGCGCTGATTGTTTGTAACCATGTAAGTTATATGGATGCATTGGTTATGAGCGCTGCAAGTCCACGCTTGATCCGCTTTGTCATGGAAGAGGACTATGCAAACTTCAAACCCGTGCGTCGTTTCCTAAAGCGTGCTGGCGTGATCCCAATTTCAGCCAAACGTAAAGGCTCGATTCGCCGCGCGTTTGTGGAAATTGAACAGGCACTCGCAGCAGGCGAAATTGTTTGTATCTTCCCAGAAGGCCGTTTGACTGCCGATGGCGAGATGAACGAGTTTATGCGCGGCATCGATATTGTGCTTAAGCGCTCGCCAGTTCCTGTTATCCCTATGGCGCTTAAAGGTTTATGGGGAAGCTACTTCAGTCGTCACAAAGGACGTGCATGTAAAGGGCTACCCACTCGATTTAGAGCAAAACTGGAGCTAGAAGCAGGCACTCCCGTCCTTCCAGAGGACGCATCAAGCCAAGCCATGTTCCAGAAAGTGTCTGAACTGCGGGGTGACTACCGCTAGCCTAAGCAATATTGTTAACCTACTTAACGGGCGTTTAGTTTTACTGAACGCCCGTTAAATTTTATTTGGTTTTACTTACCTTAAACTCTCGCTACACTTTGCTAACTATTAACTGGAATTTCTACTGCTATTAGCTAGCGCTTTTGCTGTTTGTAAGGATTTTGATGTTATCCCAACTACGCTCTTACCCTCTTTTCTTCCTCGGGATTATCGCTTGTTTGACCCCTTGGGTAAGCTCACCAATGGCGCTGATTTTTGGCTTTCTTCTTACCACGTTTAGCTTAGTGCCGCGCGATATTCCTATCGCCAAATACACCAAGAAATTGCTCGCTTACTCGATTGTTGGTTTAGGGTTTGGTATCCACCTTGATCAAGCTCTGCAAGCAACCAGCGACGGGATCGGCCTTATTATCGCCACCATCATTGGTACACTCGTGATTGGCTGGGTTCTAGCAAGGCAGATGGGGTTAGATAAACACACTGGCTATTTGATCTCGTCAGGTACTGCGATTTGCGGTGGCAGTGCCATTGCCGCGGTTGCGCCTGCTATTGATGCTGACGACGAAAGTATTGCCATTGCGCTCGCGACCGTATTTGTATTGAACTCGCTTGCACTGTTTATCTTTCCGGTCATTGGCCATGCGTTATCACTCGATCAACATACCTTTGGTACTTGGGCCGCGATTGCCATTCACGATACCTCATCGGTCGTGGGTGCGGCATCTGCGTATGGTGAGCAAGCACTTACCACAGCAACCACACTAAAACTTGCCAGGGCGTTGTGGATCATACCTGTTGCGCTAGTGAGTGCGATGCTGTTTCGTAACAAAAACAGCAAGCTAACTATCCCTTACTTTATCTTCTTTTACTGTGGTGCCATTTTGGTCAGTGACTACTTACCTCAGTTGGAATGGGCGTATCATGGCATTTTTGATGTATCGAAAAAGTTATTGGTTGTGTGTCTATTTTTGATTGGAACCAGTATTTCCATAGAAAGGCTCAAACAAGCGGGCAGTAAGCCTATGTTGTTTGGGATCACGATGTGGCTGCTTATTTCTGTAACGTCTCTTAGCTGGCTTTTATTCGCTTAAGGCGACATTTAATTAAACACTGGTGTTGTTGATATCAGTGGAAGGTGATAGAGCGCTCTTGTTTGAACTAGAGGCCAACTTTGACTTCTTGTGATTTAAATACAGTGTCGCTGTGAGCAAAAAGGCCGTTAACTCCGCAAGTGCTTGTGGCAATCCGTCAGAGGTTAATGCAAGACCTATCTGCAATCCTATCGCGACCATTAATAGCTTGTTCATTCCCTTCAGTCTCACATAGCCAATTCAATAGTGGCTATTATGGTGACCCAAGCTTGGAATGAACAATGCCGATTTGGACTATGAAATAACAATAAAATCCGACTGAATGCCAGCAAGCCACTGTTTGACGTCTCGACGAGCGACTTTAATTCCGGATGAGGTCAGTTGATTTGGCATTAAGAAGTAGCCAATTGGGTGTTTGAATTTTGCCAATAGAGGGGCGAGTTGCTCACGCATTTTGCTAAGCTCAGGTTTACTCGTTGCCTGCACGACAGCCACACATCGTACACCAAACTCTTCATCCTCAACAGGCACCACCATTGCTTGGCTGATAAAGCTCAAACTATTGAGTGCCGCTTCGACCTCTTCACAGTGAACATTCTCACCGCCGGAAATAAACAGGTTGTCAGCGCGGCCGATAACGCACAGCTCTTGCTGTGTATTCCAGCAGCCAAGATCTTTGGTATCGAACCAACCTGACTCCAACATAAGCGGGCTAATTTTTCCTTGCACAAAGTAGCCACTAGCAAGAGTGTCACCCGCAACATAGATACGCTCATTTTCTACTTTTAGCGTTCGATGTGGCAGTAGAGTACCAGAAGAAGCAATCTTATCGACACGCTTTGCGGTCACCGTTGACGCGGTTTCTGTCATGCCATAGCCCATCCAAGACTCAATCCCACGAGCCTCTGCACTTTCCACTAATTTATGAGCAATATGACTGCCACCAAGCAATACTCGTTTTAGTGAGGTCGGCCACTGATTATCAATGATTCGCTTAAGCTGAGTGGCAACGAGTGAAGCATGGGTGACATTGGCAATATCTTCTGCAAAGTTTCCAGAAGCAATATTGAGCGTTGCACCTACCGTTAGCCAGCGCCAAACAATGGCCAGCCCAGAGACATGGAACATGGGTAGCTAAGCAGCCATGAGTCATCAGCGGTAAAGGGAAAGCGCTGCAATAACCCCTCTGCCGATGCGAGATGATTAGATGCACGATGAGCGACGGCTTTAGGTCGTCCCGTTGAGCCAGAAGTAAAGACAATCGAGACTACGGGTTCGGTCATCTCAATGGCATTCGTTGGCTGTGAGCCCGCTTTGGAAAAGTCATCATCGGATCTTTCGATGCGATAGAGTTCAAGCTCATCACGCTGAGCCGTTAACTCATCCCATTGACAGTTACCCCAGACATTCGCCGGCTCATTAGTACGATACAAGGTATCAAACTTAGTAATAAACTGAGACTTGGATTGGTCACTGAGTAAGGCAGGAATAACGCCCTGAGCGAGACAGGCGAGATAACGAAGTACCAAGCTCTGCTCAGCTCTGCCGACAAGACATACGACATCACCAGGTGCTAATTCTTGCTCAACTAAGCATTGGCCAAGTGATTGAATGTGCTCACAAAGCTCACGCCACGTCATAGCGTGGGCTCCGTTTTTAATCGCAATCTTGTCCGGAGTGAGCTGCGCCCAATGCTCCCAAAGAGGGAGCGGTGGATTAACGGACGTCATTAAGCCTCATTATCGACATGTGACTGCCAATACAAGGTTTGCTCTGCCAGCGTTTGCACCGGCAGCAAACATCCAGGCCATGGCGTTTCAAGCTGAGCGCCAAATAACTGCATCGTATCCAGCCCTGGTGTTTCTTCTGGATTGAGCCAATTTGCCAGTCGTGCAAGCTGCCCAAGTCCGACACTCGATTCAAGGCTAGAGCTTATCACCACTTGAATGGCATGCGCTTTTGCTTCTTCGACCAACGCCATACACTTGTCGATGCTGCCAACTAAGGTCGGTTTTATAATAAGTGCTTTCACGCCAGTAAGATGTTTAACGGCGAAATCACTTTGGTGAACAGAAGCTTGCAAGGTTTCATCCCAAGCAATAGCAATACCAGTATCAATCGCGAATGACACGCTGTCACCAGGTTGCTGGCAAGGTTCCTCGATAAAGGCAATACGCTGTCTGAGCGATGGCGCGACATATTTAGCGAACTGTTTGGCTTTTTCTAGCGTCCAAGAGCGGTTC
This sequence comes from Vibrio maritimus, assembly GCA_000755425.1. Classification (GTDB taxonomy): domain Bacteria; phylum Pseudomonadota; class Gammaproteobacteria; order Enterobacterales; family Vibrionaceae; genus Vibrio; species Vibrio maritimus_A. Next base: position 70,792 of record BBMT01000005.1, on the reverse strand, counting down.
GCATCGAGCCTTAATGTGAGGTCTGGTATCGACTCTAGCAATAGGCTAACAATCATCCCATCACGTATAGCCTCGTAAAGGCCAACCTTGATCTTGGCGACTTTCTTTCCTTGCATGTTATTGAGCTTAGGGATCAGCTCGTCTGGATCACCACTGCATAATGGCGCTGCGCGATAGTTACCTTCCGCAGGTAGCTTACCGTCGAGCTCTAGCAACGCAGCTGAGAGGCCAAACGCCACCGATGGGTAACAGCTCTCGATATCGGTCGGTTGATGGTGAACCCATAATTCGAGTTGGGCTTGAGCTTGAACGCCAGCCGCTTCGAGCGACTCTTGACTGAATCCAGGTAACGGGGCGATTTCACCCAATGCAACGCTGCCGTTGTCACTGAGTTCTACAACCCACCCTTCCCTAGCAGTGAGCTTTTGCTCACGAAGAATAACACCGCTGTCCATAGGCAGACAGTAGCGATAGAGTTTTGCTTGTCTCATGGTCGTTCCTACTTCATAAGAAGTCATCACAGCCACCTCGAGAAGAACAGTGACTATGAACAATACACCGGGTTAGGCCGCGGCATGGGCTAAGAGTTCCCCAAAAATGGTATTCATGCACTATATTGAGCGCTCTCTCAACCAGCCGCTACCAAACGTAAATAGGCTGCCAAAAGGCAGCCATTACATGTGTGAATTATGGGTTTCTTGGGAACTTGTCAAAGTCAGGGCGACGTTTTTCGTTAAACGCGTTGCGACCTTCCTGACCTTCTTCTGTCATGTAGAACATCATGGTTGCGTTACCCGCTAGCTCCTGAAGACCTGCTTGACCATCACAGTCAGCATTCAGTGCCGCTTTCAGGCAGCGAAGCGCCATTGGGCTGTGTTGAAGAACTTCACGACACCAGCGTACGGTTTCCTTCTCAAGATCCGCAAGTGGCACAACGGTGTTAACCAGTCCCATATCCACAGCTTCTTGTGCGTCGTAGAAACGACATAGGAACCAAATCTCACGAGCTTTCTTCTGGCCAACGATACGCGCCATGTAGGACGCGCCCCAACCACCATCAAATGAGCCAACTTTTGGTCCAGTTTGACCAAATTGTGCATTATCTGCGGCAATCGTTAGGTCACACATCATGTGCAGTACGTGGCCACCACCAACAGCCCAGCCCGCTACTGATGCAATCACAGGTTTTGGACAAGTACGGATCTGACGCTGGAAATCCAATACATTCAAGTGGTGAGTGCCTGAATCATCTTGGTAGCCGCCGTAGTCGCCACGAACGCTCTGATCACCACCAGAGCAGAACGCTTTCTCACCAAGGCCGGTTAGGATGATAACGCCAACACTTTCATCGTAGCGTGCATCCGCTAGCGCTTTGATCATTTCGTTGACGGTACGTGGCGTGAACGCATTGTGTACTTGTGGGCGAGCTATGGTGATTTTTGCAATACCATCTTTTGACTTGTGATAGGTGATCTCTTCAAAGTCACCGGTTACATCAGCCAATCAACGGGTGCGTATAGCTCTTCTTCTGTTAATCCAACGGTTTTAGCCATGATCTATTCCAACTATTTTTCTGAGCCAGAGCTCATTTGTTCTAGATAAGTGCGCAGCCGCGAGGCAAAAGCCACAGGCTGCTCTTTGTGTACGTTGTGGCCTGCTCTGGCAATAGGTTCATAATCGAGCCCACTACCAACGGCAAGCTGAGTAAATTTGTTATCGAACTCACCACAGACATAGAGTGGTTTGCGATGTTTTGAGAACAACAATGTTTTCACGCTCGGGAGTAAGTCAGGCTGCTTCGCCAATGACGTGGCGAGCAACATGTCGCTCAATGCACTCCCAAGGTTAACACTGCGCTTAGCAATCAAAAGTTGTCTTTGCTCATGATTTAGTGAGGAAAACACCGTTTGCTGATACCAATCGGCCAAAACCACGCTAATCTCTTCCTGCTCAAAGCGCTGAGCCCATTGGCTATCACTAAGCCAACGCGCGGCTTTTTGCTCATCGTCAGGCAAGCCAAAATTGCCCCCTTCAATCACTAAGCCACTAATATTGAGTTCGTTAATTGTTTCGTTTGTCGTACGGTGTTTGGTCATCAAATACATCAAAAGGCGTGCGCCAAGTGAGTAACCAACCAAGCAAACCGGCACTGTTGCACTCAATTTATGTGCTTGAATACAGTCTAGTATTGTCGCCGTGATCATTCTGCAAACTTGATCAAAACTTACGCCTTGAACGAGGCAACTTTTTCCGTGTCCAGGAAGATCAATCGTCAACTGGTGATATTCAGGTAGCGCTTGATTTACCGCATCCCAGTCATCACCTGCCCCCAAAAAACCGTGAGCAAACACCACCAAAGGCGCTTCAGGCGATGAGTGAGCGGGTATATAGCGATACGCTAATCGTTCAAACTCAGACATGTTGGATGTCATAGGCCATAGTTATAGTCATTAGCCACGCTTTGTCCAAGCTGGCGAATCATCTCCCAACTTCGTGAGGTTGAGTGGTCACTTCTAATAGCAAAGTACCTTCACCCTGAGAGAGATGGTGAGCCACAGCAGACTCTAATTCAGATTTCTCTTGTGGCGCATGATAGTGCAGACCAAATTGCGCCGCAGCATGATGGAACTGGTAGCCGTGAGGCATTTGATAATACTGTGACTTTTGCTCTGAAGGCGCGGGAAGCATGTCAAAAATAGCGCCGCCATCATTATTGGTCACGACAATCACACATGGCTTATCAGCATGTGAAAACAGAGCCAACGAATTCATATCGTAAAGTAGTGAGGTATCACCGATATACAGAACTAGAGAGCGCTCACTCCCCTTTTGCACACCCGCTGCCGTTGCCACCAGACCATCGATTCCCGAGGCACCGCGATTACTGTAAGTTTCAATCGAGGGCATCGATGTCAGCATATCAACCAGGCGTACAATCAAGCTGTTACCGATAAACAAGTCCACACTGTCTGGCAGCGTCTCAATACTTCTCGCCACATCAAACTCAGTTAAATGTGGCGTGCTAAGAAGCTTCGACCTCACCGCATTGGGAGCATCGATGAGTGCCTCTGCCCAGCCTGAATACTGAGATTGTGGAAGCGTTTTTAATGCCGCACTCAGCCAATCCTTAACGTTGACACAAAGGTGCTTTTGTCTGAGGTGACTTGGATTTAGCCTATCAAGAACGGGAGCAAGTAATACGTACTCGCCCCCAGCTTCGACTTGGTGATCAATCCAGCTTAACAGTCGCTTGGACACCAGTCTCGACCCGACCTGCAAAATAAAATCAGCCTGCGCCAGGGCATCACTGGCCGCTTTGTTTTGCAGCCAAATATCGTAACGCTGCCAACGCTCACTCACGCCAGATTGGGGATCGCAAAGCACAGGCCAACCGAGTTGATTGGCAAGCGCTAGCGCCTGTTTGGCTTCCGCAAGACGAACGCTACCGACAACAATAACGCCTTTGCGAGCAGCAAAATTAAGTGACTTTGAATCTTGAGCGAAGTCATTCAGCCTATTTTCTGTGAAACCAGAGAAGCAATCACCGCTCGCTTGCCACGCACCTACGCCGGCTAGGTAGTCGGCAAATACTGTTTTATCTTCCCCACCATAAAGAGGCTCCGGGAAGGGACAGTTAATATGAATACTACCGCCACGCAGTTTCTGCTCAGCGAAAGCATAATCGATGGAGGTGAGAAGCCATGACAAACGCACTTGTGTCGACGGTGAAGGCAAATCAAGCGCATGATTGACATGTGAAGAGAAAATTCCAGTTTGCTCAATAGCTTGGTTAGCACCGCAGCCCACAAGCTCAATAGGCCTGTCGGACGTGAGCAATATCAGTGGTTCTTTGGTAAGTTTAGATTCTGCCACCGCCGGCAATAAGTTCGCCACAGCGGTACCAGACGTGACGATAACGGCCACTGGGCTTTGCGTACTTTTAGCAAGCCCCAACGCGAAAAAGCCTAGACCACGCTCATCAAAATGCGTGTGAATCGTGAGTCCTGAATGTTCAACCGCCTCTAAAGTGAGCGGCGTTGAGCGTGAACCTGGAGCAATACAAACATGTCTTACGCCTTGGCGGTAACATTCTTCCAGTAATACTTGTGTCCAAACGCGATTGAGGGCTGCTTGATGTTGGCTCATGAAGCCACTCCAAGAGATGGGTTATCAGAAATAAGGCTGAGCAGCGTCGACATTTTCTTGTCTAACTCTTGCCACTCGTGTTCAGCGACTGAGCCCGGGACAATGCCCGCGCCAGCAAACAATTGAACCTCATCTTTCATTAGCAGAGCGCTGCGAATAGCAACACAAAACTCGGCACGTTCATGGCTTAAGTAACCCACAGAGCTGCATACCATCCCCGAGCGAACGGCTCTCTTTGTTCAATAAACGCCATTGCTTCGTTGCGAGGCAAGCCGCTACCGCCGCTGTCGGCTGGAGTGCTTGCAGTAACTGCACCGCGTTGATGCCTTTGTTTAACTGGGCAACAATATTGCGTTTTAAATGCTGCACCTTGCGAAGGCGCACTAAGCGAAGCTCTTGCTCTAAATGAACCTCATTGGAATGAGGTGCTAAGCTTTGCAAAATGTCATCAACCACGTATTGGTTCTCGTTGATGTTCTTCACATCTTGCGTCAGCCAGTTAGCCAGCTTCATATCATCAGCGGCATTGTCACCGCGTCCGATGGTGCCTGCTAAGGCTTCCGTCTCAAGTTGCTGACCCACTCGGCGATAGAGCCGCTCTGGTGTCGAGCCAACAAATGCCAACTCTTTGGAAAGCACCATCATAAAATGGAAGCTATGATGATTTTCTCGATAACTGGCTTTAAGCAATTGTGCAGGTGAAATCGGCTGTTTGACGTCAACCGTGGTTTTGCGCGCGAGTACGACTTTCTTGAACTGATTATTTTCAATGCCCGTTAGCACGTCACCAACAAGTTGATGCCACTGCTGCTCGCTTGGAGTGTGAGTTAGACTCGAAATTGACGTGGCAAGCGGTGGCAATTCAGCAACATCTATTACCAGTTGCTTAAGTGCGGCTATTGCTTTTTCGACGCTCATACTGATGTTGACGGCAATACGCCAGCTTTCATCAAAGCGTATCAGCTCAATTTGCGGCAAGAAGAAAAAGGCTGACATACAGCGACGATTTTTGTCTGTATGGCCATCGAAGGAACGCCCACCCCAAACACGTTGATTTTCTGCCAAGATAGTGTAAGCGGGAGCCGCCTCAGAGAATGTGTGTAATTGACCAAGCGCCACTACCTCTTCACGAGTGTCACGAGATTGCCAATAAAACTTAGGATAATGAGGTTGCGCTTCCAGCCAGTCAATACAGTGAGACTTAGGACGTCCCTCAATGTCTTGCTCCAGTCGTTTACAACCTTGTGGGGCAGTTTCAAGTTTGCTGACAAGTTGAGCGATAGCTGTTGTTAACTGAGACAAATCAACCTCATAACCTTAAAATTTGTTCCTATATACACGAAATACTCTATTTCTACCAACCCTATAGATCAAGCCACAAGGCGATTAATTGCTCATGATGTCAACCTGCTCACATCTCCGCCTTTTGGCAGCGTGCTTTATTTTCCACTTTGATCAGATTTTTATTCTTTCAAAAGCCAATTTGGTGTAATTTAGTAAAGAAATTATCGAATTTTTAGGAATTAAACAATGAAAAATATCGGGATGTCGTCAAAACTCGATAATGTCTGCTACGACATTAGGGGTCCTGTACTCAAACATGCTAAGCGCATGGAAGAAGAGGGACATAAAATACTGAAACTCAATATCGGTAACCCGGCCCCATTTGGTTTTGACGCCCCTGATGAAATTCTAGTCGATGTCATCAGAAACCTGCCTACTTCACAAGGTTACTGTGACTCCAAAGGTATATACTCCGCTCGCAAAGCTGTAGTTCAACACTACCAACGCAAAGGCATTCGTAGTCTCGACGTTGAAGATGTTTACATTGGTAACGGTGTATCTGAGCTTATTGTAATGGCGATGCAAGCGTTGTTAAACAACGGCGATGAAATGTTAGTTCCCGCTCCTGATTACCCACTGTGGACTGCTGCGGTGTCACTTTCCGGCGGTAACCCAGTACACTACCTATGTGACGAAGAAGCGGACTGGTATCCGGATCTTGATGACATCAAAAAGAAAATCACGCCAAAAACGCGCGGCATTGTTCTTATCAACCGAACAACCCTACCGGAGCCGTCTACAGCCGTGATTTCCTACTAGAAGTCATCGAAATCGCTCGCCAGCACAAACTGATTATTTTTGCTGACGAGATTTACGATAAGGTTCTTTATGACGGTGCGACTCACACTTCGGTCGCAACATTAACAGAAGATGTGCTCGTGATGACCTTCAACGGTCTGTCCAAGTCTTATCGCGTTTGTGGTTTCCGCGGCGGCTGGATGTTCATGACCGGACCAAAGGAAATGGCAACAGGCTACATCGCTGGCCTTGAAATGCTGGCGTCGATGCGTCTTTGCGCCAACGTACCTATGCAGCATGCTATTCAAACGGCGTTAGGTGGATATCAGAGTATCAATGAGCTTATTTTACCGGGCGGCCGCTTACTTGAGCAGCGCGATAAAGCATACGAGTTAATCACTCAAGTGCCCGGTATAACTTGTGTTAAGCCTAAAGGTGCGATGTATCTGTTCCCGAAAATCGACACTAAGATGTACAACATCAAAGACGACCAGAAGATGGTACTCGACTTCCTCAAGCAGGAAAAAGTATTGCTGGTTCAAGGTACTGGCTTTAACTGGCCAAAACCGGATCACTTTAGAATTGTGACGCTACCACACGTCGAAGATCTAGAAATGGCCATTGGCCGATTTGAGAAGTTCCTGTCAACCTACAGCCAGTAACTCTTTCATATTGATACAATAAAGCCTATTCTTAATACGCGCCCAACCTCTACTGGGCGCGGATTTAAGGGGAAAACGTTGTATGAAAGAAAGTCACTTTTTCGCTCATCTTGCTCGCATGAAACTGATCCAGCGTTGGCCTCTCATGCGCTCAGTCTCGACAGAAAATATCTCCGAACACAGCCTGCAAGTCGCCTTTGTCGCTCATGCACTAGCCATCATCAAAAACAAGAAATTCGGTGGCAATACTAATCCAGAACGCATTGCGATTTTAGCGATGTACCACGATACCAGTGAAGTATTAACTGGTGACTTACCCACGCCAGTCAAATACTACAACCCAGAAATCGCCAAAGAATACAAAAAGATAGAAGCCGCCGCAGAGCACAAACTTTTGTCACTTCTACCGGAAGAGTTTCAAGAAGACTTCAAGCCGTTTTTGATCTCTAACGCCGCTCATGAAGAGGACGCACAAATAGTGAAGCAAGCCGATTCTATCTGTGCGTATCTCAAATGCCTTGAAGAACTCAGTGCAGGTAATCACGAGTACGCCCTCGCAAAGAAACGCTTGGATGAAACACTACAAGAGCGTAAAACGCCTGAGATGGATTACTTTCTCCATACCTTTGCGCCAAGCTTCGAGTTGTCACTCGACGAAATTAGCTAGCACCAGGAGAGATCATGACATTAGGTACTGACGCCCCAAACGCCATTTCTCTCGAGCCACTGGATATCTGGCAGGTCAGGCACAGTGACGAGCACAAGCTTCGTCGCAACGACCATCGCGACCCTTATCAGCGCGACCGAGCGCGCATTCTTCACTCCGCTGCATTTCGCCGCCTACAAGCAAAAACGCAGGTTCACGGCACGGGCGTGAATGACTTTCATCGTACCCGACTAACCCACTCTTTGGAGGCTGCACAGATTGGCTCTGGCATCGTGGCCCAGCTCAAGCAAAAGCAGCCACAATTCGCAGAGTTACTGCCAAGCGACGCGTTAATCGAAGCATTGTGTCTGGCGCACGACATTGGTCACCCACCCTATGGCCATGGCGGTGAAGTCGCGCTGAACTACATGATGCGAGAATACGGCGGCTTTGAGGGTAATGCCCAAACGTTTCGTATTGTGACCCAGTTAGAGCCGTACACTGAAGCCCACGGAATGAACCTAACCCGAAGAGCCTTGTTGGGGCTTTTAAAATACCCTGCGTTTATCAGCCAGACACGCTCAGACAAGCAGCCTCATACGGTGGCCAATCAGCGCCAGTTAAAAGCCAAAGACTGGTCGCCTGCAAAAGGTATCTACGATAAAGATTCGGTACAGTTCGATTGGGTTTTTCAGCCGTTAACCCCGCCCGACAAGGCGCTATTTCAGACCATGCGCGCGCAGCAGACATCTCCACTAGGTCATCGTAAAACTCGGTTTAAGTCGCTTGATTGTTCCATTATGGAGCTCGCTGACGACATCGCTTACGGCGTCCATGATTTAGAAGATGCGATTGTGCTGGAGCTTATTGATAAGCAGCGATGGCAGCAAAGTGCAGCAGAGGCGTTAAGAAATCTCGAGCCAAACTGGTTGACCCAAAATATTGATTCTATCTCAGAGCTATTGTTCTCCGGTAAGCATTATGAGCGCAAAGATGCCATTGGCGGCATCGTTAATGCGCTACTGACCAGTATTAGAGTCGAGCCGGTACCAGACAGCCAATTTGAAAGTCCGCTATTGGCTTATAACGCCTATCTTGAAGAAGGGATGGCAGCGGTGCTCGATGTGCTCAAACAGTTCGTTAGCCAGTTTGTAATTCAGGTTCCAAGAGTGCAGATTTTTGAGTACAAAGGACAGCAGATCATTATGGATTTGTTTGAGGCCTTTAGCGCCGATCCTGAGAGGTTGTTACCTGAGTCAACGTGTCAGTTGTGGAGAAAAGCCTGTGGCCAGCATGACGATGGAATGCGCGTTATCGCCGACTATATTTCGGCTATGACCGATGGCTATGCGCAGAAGATGCATCAGCAATTATTTGCGGCCAGCTAACACAAGGAAAACTTAGGGAAGCGCTTGGTGGCAACTAACATTTCTCTGAACTCGAGTTTCTCTGGGCTAACGCTTTCCAGAATAGTTTCGCTCAAACACACCTTTTGGCATATTGTCGATTTGAAAGCCGATCATCTCATTGAATGCTGTGATTAGCGGCGTAAAGTCGACATTCGGTTCAATCGACTCAAGCAGATGAAAGCCCGCTTCCACCGTTGATAGCGCATTACTCGATGGGGCTTTGCGAATGCGGTAGTCCCCTATCAAGTCACCCGCAAGCTTAACAAGCGCTAGAGAATGTAAGTTGGCCGATAGCTTCCACATTTTAAAAGCTTTCTTCCATGTTCCATCAAGTAGTATTACGCGAAGAGGCTTGCCTCCTGCTTCGGTTTTCACCTCAGACACAGTTCGTGCCCCCTCACCCGGATAAAGAATCACATTTTGATAGCGCTCATCGTCCAGTAGCGTATTGAGCTCTTCATGCTGACTAAAATCTTCGCCAACAAACAAACGGGCATTTTTAAGGGATAACGACAGGATGCGTGCGGTACCCAGTGGCCGCTTTTCTTCGCTGCTGTGCTGCAAAATGATCAATTGTGTGTCACAGTGGATGGGCTCTATCCACTGACAAATACATGCCCGCTTAGCTTTGAGGCATTTTGGACAATAACGAGACATGGACACTTCTTTCGTCATAAGGCTATCGCTGTTTAGTTTACTGTGCGCATTGCTACAAATCCCTGCGCTACAAAACTGGGTTGAATGGAACAAACTGGCCATATACTCCGGCCAGTGGTGGCGGATAGTAACAGGAAATTTCTCACACACCAACTTAGCACACCTAGGCATGAACCTAGCCGCTCTCTGGGTGATCTGTTATCTGTTTCGCCCTAACTGGCGCCTGCTGATGTTAGTCACTCTTTTCAGCGCCGCTGTGATTGGCTCTGGGCTGCTGCTTAGCTCACTCAGCTACTACTTGGGACTCTCTGGCATTTTGCATGCTATCTTCGCTTTTTGGGCGCTTAAAGAATCTCTCGATGGGCGTAAGTCGAGTTGGTTGTTAGTGCTTGGCGGAATATTGAAAGTCGTATGGGAGCTGTATTTTGGCGGGTCAGCAGCTACATCAGCGCTCATTGAAGCCAATGTGGCAGTACAAGCCCACGCTATTGGCTTAGTCGCGGGCTTTGGGCTAGCTCTGCTCTATCACTATCGCAGCGCAGCCTTTAAAGGGTAATTCGGTCGCGGTTTTTCTCCACCGTCGCCGCACCGATGCCTTTCACCTGAGTCAAATCATCAGCAGACGTGAACTTGCCGTGTTGCTCGCGATAATCCACAATCTTTTGCGCCTTCTCAATACCAACTCCTTTTAAGAGCTCTGCTAGCTCCTCTGGCTCGGCTTGATTAATATTCACCGTAATATCTATGCCTTCCAGTTTGTCACCGTCAGCAGCCCATACAGCCGCAGCTGGTGCCGCTAGCAACATAACAGCAAGCCAAAGTGTTGTAAGTAATTTCATTGTTGTCCCTATTTTTAGTTGGTTTAGGAGTGAGCCAACATAAGGGAAGCGAGTATGGAAGGAAGTCTGACAGGTAGAAACTATAACGGACTGCATAAGCAGTCCGTTATTATTGAACTATCAGTTACATTCAAGTGTGAATGAACCAATACTGACTCAACTTACTGAGCGCCTAATTATTGAGCGTCTAGGAAGTACTCAATTTCAGTGTTGCTACGTAGGATAGCAATAACAGAGCTGATATCTTGCTGAGTCGCTTCACGAATCATCTGTGCACCAATTTGCTCGTTGTAAGCGCTGTTGTAATCTGACATGACTTTGTTCAGTTCAACGACAACAACATTGCCTTGCATATCTTTAGTTTGAGCGAAGCTTGCTGCACCTTCTTCAGGCTTAGACATTGCGAACACAGTGCCTGCTAGCGGTGAACTGCGATCGACAGTTTCTAACTCACCAAAGGCTAGACCGTTTGCGTTAAGCGCATCAGATTTGCCTTCTTTCAGTTCATTAACCAGTTGAACACCAAGCTCCATTGCAGCTTGCTCACCTTTCACTTTCGCTAGCTGAGTTTCAACTTGCTCACGTACTTCTTCGATCGGCAGTACAGTTTGTTCACGAAGGTCGTCAACACGAACCACAATAATATGCTCAGGAGCCACTTCCATCACTTCAGAGTTCAGGCCATCTTCTTTCACTTCTGGTGATTGGATAGCTTGCATCACTGTCGCTGACTTCAAGATTTCAGGTGCATCGATTTGCGAGATAAAGTCAGTCGTCACCACTTTCTGGTTAACGGCTTGTGCTGCGTCATCCAATGAGTCTGGGTATTCAAACGCCACTTTCTCTAGCTCATTTTGCAGGCTGTAGAACTCATCAATCGCAATTTGGTCTTTAAGCTCTGCAACAATCTCAGCTTTCACTTCAGCAAGTGGCTTAGATTCTGATGCTTTAACCGCGTCCAATTGAATGATGTGGTAACCGAAATCTGATTTAACCAGACTAGTGCGATCGCCAACGTTAACCAGTGCAAATGCTGCTTCTTCGAACGCTGGATCCATAACGTCACGTTCAATCCAACCTAGTGAGCCGCCTTCTTCAGCACTGCCGATATCTTCAGACTTTTCTTGCGCTAGCGTTGCAAAATCAGCGCCTGCATTTAGCTCATCAAGGATAGCTTGTGCTTTCGCTTCATCATCACCTTGAACAAGAATGTGGCTAACTTCACGCTGCTCATCCGTCGAGTACTTGTCTAAGTGCTCGTCGTAGTATTGCTGAACATCTTCATCTGTCACGGTTACGCTGTCTTTTAGCGTCTGTGCTGATAGTTCGATGTAAGACACTTTTACTTGCTCTGGGCGAGTAAATTGAGCTGGGTTTTCTTGGTAGTACTGTTGGACTTCTTCGTCTGTAATCACGGCCTTGTTAGCAAACTCTTCAAGCGATAGCGTTAGCGTTTTGATGTCACGCGTTTGAGTCAGCAGTTTGCCTTGTGTTTCAATTTCACTTGGCAAAGTGAACTCACTGCCTTGAAGCGCGCTTAGCAATTGGCTACGCACTAGGTCACGACGAAGATATTCTGCAAAGCTGTCAGCAGTGAAACCTGCACGACGTAGCGTTGCTTGGTAAAGTTCTGAGTCGAATTTGCCGTCGTTTTGGAACTGTGGCATTTCAAGCATCATTGTACGAATTTGAGAATCGCTGATGCGAAGACCTAGAGATTCCGCGTGTTGCTCAATGAGCACATCGTCGATCATGCGATCAAGTACCGATTTACGGAAAGAAGCGACATAGCTTGGGTCGCCAAGTAGAGTTGAGAAGTACTCACCCATTTGCGACTGCATACGATTACGCTCGTTTTGATACGCCTGCTCAAACTCGCCACGACCGATCTCAACATTACCCACTTTGGCAGCTGTGTTACCGATACCGCCAGCGATATAGCTGCCAACACCTGCAAACACAAAAGACAAAATAATGAGTCCTAAGATAATTTTAACCGCGATGCTATTCACGCCTTCGCGAATTCGCTCCATCATAATTTTATTACTCTCCAGATAGGAAGGTTTATCTTCAACTGCATGGGATAATATCAGAAAAAGAAATGCGCATCAGTAAGATGCGCATATTTAAAAAAGGTTCGACTTTATTTGTCGATTAAGCTTGTTGAAAGCTTAATTTTTGTGCAGTTAACGCAAGATTTGCGACTAACTGCAACAAAAGATTAGTTACAAGCGTCTTTAAGCGCTTTACCCGCTTTGAATGCAGGAACTTTAGCTTCAGAGATTTGGATCTCTTCGCCAGTTTTTGGGTTACGACCAGTACGAGCAGCACGAGTACGTACGCTGAATGTACCAAAGCCAACTAGAGCCACTTGATCACCTTCTTCTAGAGTAGTGCTAACTGCTTCGATGAAAGCATCTAGTGCACGACCAGCTGAAGCTTTAGATAGATCTGCGTTTTCTGCGATTTTTTCCACTAATTGTGTTTTGTTCACTGTGTTTCCCCTTTCTGTTACCCAATTATTATTTTTAAAAGGTAACGTTAGTTCCATTCTCGTAGTTAAAGACTCCAAGCCTTGTCCATCAAGGGCTTCAGAGTTACATAGCTAAAGTTAGTGCCACAAAAAAACGCTGACAAGCTTTTTTTACTTATCAGCGTATTTCTTTTAGCTAAATTTGGGGCACATCACTATTTTACAGGCTCAAACGCCGCTCCAAGCGGTGCACGCTCTAGTGCTACCTCAAGAACTTCGTCGATCCATTGAACAGGAATCACCTTCAAATCAGCAATCACGTTGTCAGGAATCTCTTCTAGATCACGTTCATTGTCTTTTGGAATCAACACAGTTTGATACCACCACGATGTGCAGCAAGCAGTTTCTCTTTCAAACCGCCAATTGGTAGTACTTCACCGCGCAAGGTGATTTCACCTGTCATCGCGACTTCTGCTTTCACCGGGTTACCCGTTAAGCTAGAAACCAATGCAGTGCACATAGCGATACCCGCACTTGGACCATCTTTAGGTGTTGCACCCTCTGGTACGTGTACATGGATATCACGCTTCTCGTAGAAGTCAGTGTTGATACCTAGCTTTTCAGCGCGAGAACGAACCACCGTCATCGCTGCCTGAATAGACTCTTGCATCACATCGCCAAGTGAACCCGTTTGCGTGAGCTTGCCTTTACCAACCATCGCTTCTGTTTCGATAGTCAGTAGGTCACCACCTACTTCCGTCCAAGCTAGGCCAGTTACTTGACCAATGCGGTTGCTGTCATCAGCTTTACCGTAGTCAAAGCGCTGTACGCCAAGATATTCTTTCAGATTGTCTTGGTTAACCGTCACTTTCTTCAGTTCTGGGTCAAGCAGGATGTTCTTCACAGCTTTACGACAAATCTTCGAGATTTCGCGCTCTAGGCTACGTACGCCCGCTTCGCGAGTGTAGTAACGGATGATGCCGATGATCGCTGAGTCTTCAATGTCAATCTCGTGCGCTTTCAGACCATTGCGTTGTACCTGCTTAGAAACAAGGTGACGCGTTGCAATGTTAAGCTTCTCTCTTCGGTATAACCTGACAGACGAATCACTTCCATACGGTCTAGAAGAGGGCCTGGGATGTTCATCGAGTTCGACGTTGCTACAAACATGACATCCGACAGATCGTAATCCACCTCAAGGTAGTGATCGTTAAAGGCGTTGTTTTGCTCTGGGTCTAGAACCTCAAGCAGTGCCGATGACGGGTCGCCACGCATATCTGATGACATCTTATCGATTTCATCAAGTAGGAACAGCGGGTTCTTAACACCCACTTTCGACATTTTCTGAATCAGCTTACCTGGCATAGAGCCGATGTAAGTACGACGATGACCGCGGATTTCCGCTTCATCACGCACGCCACCAAGCGCCATACGAACGTACTTACGACCCGTTGCAGCTGCAATAGAGCGACCTAGAGAAGTCTTACCTACGCCTGGAGGACCGACAAGACAAAGGATTGGACCTTTAAGCTTGTTGATGCGGTTTTGTACCGCTAAGTACTCAAGAATGCGTTCTTTCACGCGCTCTAGACCGTAATGGTCTTCATTCAGTACTTCTTCTGCTTTAGCGAGGTTTTTCTTAACCTTAGAACGCTTCGCCCATGGTACGCCTACCATCCAGTCGATGTAGCTACGAACCACAGTAGCTTCCGCTGACATAGGAGACATCATCTTAAGCTTCTGCAGCTCTTGCTCTGTCTTCTCTTTCGCTTCCGCTGGCATTTTTGATTCTTCGATTTTCGCTTTTAGCGTCTCGAATTCATCTGGTGCGTCATCAAGGTCACCCAGTTCTTTCTGGATAGCCTTCATCTGCTCATTCAAGTAGTACTCGCGCTGAGATTTCTCCATCTGCTTCTTAACGCGGCCACGGATTCGCTTCTCAACTTGTAATAAGTCGATTTCCGATTCCATTTGGCCCATCAAGAACTCTAGACGCTCAGTCACATCAAGTAGCTCTAGAACTTGCTGTTTATCTGCAAGTTTCAATGGCATATGTGCAGCGATGGTGTCGGCAAGACGCGCTGCTTCATCAATTCCACCCAGAGAGGTAAGCACTTCTGGTGGGATTTTTTTATTGAGCTTGATAAAGCCTTCGAACTGGTCAATGGCGCTGCGCACAATGACTTCTTCTTCACGTTCTTCAAGTTCAGGAGTAATTAGGAATTCTGCATCTGCAACGAAAAAGTCTTCGTCACGGTAGCTGCTGATTTTAGCGCGTTGCTGGCCTTCAACGAGCACCTTTACAGTACCGTCAGGAAGCTTGAGCAGCTGTAGAATCGTTGCCACTGTACCTGTGGTGTACAGATCATCAATTTTTGGCTCTTCAGTATCTGCTTCTTTTTGAGCCACTAGGAGTACTTGCTTGTCATTGTCCATCGCAGCTTCTAAACAGCTGATCGACTTTTCGCGGCCAACAAACAAAGGAATCACCATGTGTGGGTAAACCACAACGTCGCGCAGAGGCAATACCGGGATTTCTATACGCTCGGAACGTTCCAAGTTCATATTATTCTCTCTTCCGCTTAGTATTATTTTCAGTATATGGGGGCGTATTCGTTGGATTCAATAAAGAAATAAAAAAGGAGGTAATCAATACCTCCTTTTTGAGTGAACTTGGCAAATTACTCTGCGCTTGCCACTTGATTGTCATTGTTGGTGTAGATAAGTAGCGGTTCTGACTCACCATTTATCACGCTTTCATCGATAACCACTTTGCTCACATCGGTTGCCGATGGTAGCTCATACATAGTTTCTAGAAGCACACCTTCAAGGATTGAACGTAGACCACGAGCACCTGTTTTACGCTCCATTGCCTTGGCAGCAATCGCACGCAGTGCATCTTCGCGGAACTCAAGTTCAACACCTTCAAGCTCGAACAATGCGCCATACTGCTTAGTCAGGGCGTTCTTCGGCTCGTTTAGGATTTGGATAAGTGCATCTTCATCAAGTTCCGTCAGGGTCGTTGTGACCGGTAGACGTCCAATGAACTCAGGGATTAGGCCGTATTTAACCAAATCTTCTGGTTCAACTTGAGTGAATAGTTCACCAACGGTTTTGGTCTCGTCTTTAGAGCGAACTTCCGCACCAAAGCCAATACCCGTACCAGTCGCTACACGTTGGTCGATCACTTTATCTAGGCCTGCAAACGCACCACCACAGATAAATAGGATCTTAGACGTGTCCACTTGCAAGAACTCTTGCTGTGGATGCTTACGACCACCTTGAGGTGGCACTGAAGCGATAGTACCTTCAACCAGTTTAAGTAGTGCTTGCTGAACACCTTCACCCGACACATCACGTGTGATTGACGGGTTTTCAGCCTTACGTGAGATCTTATCGATTTCATCGATATAGACAATGCCACGCTCTGCTTTTGCTACGTCGTAGTCGCACTTCTGCAGTAGTTTCTGAATGATGTTCTCTACGTCTTCACCAACATAACCCGCTTCGGTTAGTGTTGTTGCGTCGGCCATAGTGAATGGAACATCAAGGAAACGTGCAAGCGTCTCAGCAAGTAGCGTTTTACCACTACCCGTTGGACCGATAAGAAGGATGTTACTCTTACCGAGTTCAACACCGTCTGCCGTTGTATCACCATTGCGCAAGCGCTTGTAGTGGTTGTACACGGCAACAGAGAGAACTTTCTTCGCATAGTCTTGACCGATTACGTAATCGTCTAGGTGCGCGCGAATGTCTCTTGGCGTTGGCAACGCTTCAGATTCCTTCTTCGGCAGCACATCTTTGATTTCTTCACGGATAATGTCGTTGCATAAATCAACGCATTCATCGCAAATGTAAACAGACGGACCTGCGATTAGCTTGCGAACTTCGTGCTGACTTTTACCACAGAAAGAGCAGTACAACAGTTTACCGCTACCGCCCTCTTTGCTTTTATCTGTCATTCGCTAACCTCTTAGCCTTTACTTTCTATGTTTTGAGTGTATATCAATTTAGACTATATTGCGCCCGAGAATTCATTTTTCAAGGGCAGCAATTCAGTCTTATTTCACTCAAACGATGACGGGTTAACCGCGATGGGTTAAAACTTCGTCGATAATACCGTATTCAGCTGCTTGAGCCGCTGACATGAAGTTGTCACGGTCAGTATCTTTTTCAACAACTTCGATTGGTTGACCCGAGTGCTCAGCAAGAAGTTTGTTTAGCTTCTCTTTGATCGTCAGGATTTCTTGCGCGTGGATCTGAATGTCTGACGCCTGACCTTGGAAACCACCAAGTGGTTGGTGAATCATTACGCGAGAGTTTGGCAGCGCAAAGCGTTTACCTGGCGCACCACCAGCAAGCAGGAAAGCACCCATCGAGCAAGCTTGACCAGTACATAGCGTGCTGACATTAGGCTTGATGAACTGCATGGTATCGTAGATAGACATACCCGCAGTAACACTGCCGCCTGGTGAGTTGATGTAAAGGAAAATATCTTTGTCAGGATTTTCTGATTCTAGGAAAAGCATTTGGGCGACGATTAGGTTCGCCATGTTGTCTTCCACTTGACCAGTC
Source organism: Vibrio maritimus (assembly GCA_000755425.1). Classification (GTDB taxonomy): domain Bacteria; phylum Pseudomonadota; class Gammaproteobacteria; order Enterobacterales; family Vibrionaceae; genus Vibrio; species Vibrio maritimus_A. Next base: position 53,303 of record BBMT01000005.1, on the reverse strand, counting down.
AAGAAAATGATTCGTTCTTTTAGAAGTCGCGAATAAATATCGTAAGAGCGTTCGCCACGGGAAGTTTGTTCAACCACCATAGGTACTAGCGCGTTCATAATTGGCGACATTGCATTTTTTTCTTGGTAGCTCATATTCTTATGTCCCTAAAATAAATGGCCCGGATGATAAACATCATACGGACCATTGTTAGCAGAGAAGTCGACTCTAAGTCAACCTTCTATACAAGATATTGCTTATTAAGCTGCAGGCTGTTGGTTCATTAGCTCGTTGAAGCTAACTTCTTTGTCAGAAACCTGTGCTTTAGCTAGGATCGCGTCGATCGCTTGCTCTTCTAGTGCAACGTTGCGCATGTTGTTCATCATTTGCTCGTTTTGCTCGTAGTAAGCGATAACTTCTGATGGGTCTTCGTATGCAGTTGCCATTTCAGAGATAAGCTCTTTCACTTTCTCATCGCTAGCTTCTAGCTCTTCAGACTTGATCACTTCACCTAGAAGAAGACCAACAACTACGCGGCGCTTAGCTTGCTCTTCGAATAGCTCACGTGGAAGCTGAGCAGCAGCTTCTGGGTTGCCGCCGAAGCGTTGTGCAGCTTGCTGACGTAGAGCACCGATCTCTTGATCGATTAGTGCAGCAGGAACGTCGATGTCGTTCTCTTTAACTAGACCGTCAAGAGCTTGCTCTTTGATGCGGTTCTTGATTGCTTGCTTAAGTTCACGCTCCATGTTCTTACGAACTTCAGCTTTAAGAGCGTCAACGCCACCTTCAGCAACACCGAACTTAGCAACAAACTCGTCGTTGATTTCTGGTAGTTCGCGAGCTTCAACCTTGATCACTTTGATTAGGAATTTAGCTGCTTTACCTTTTAGGTTTTCAGCGTGGTAATCTTCTGGGAAGTTTACGTCGATTTCGAATTCCATACCCGCAGTCTTACCTTGGATACCGTCTTCGAAACCTGGGATCATGCGACCAGCGCCCATTTCTAGTGGGAAGTTCTCAGCTTTACCGCCTTCGAACTCTTCACCGTCGATAGAACCAGTGAAGTCGATAGTTACGCGCTTGCCGTCTTCAGCAGCTTCTTCAACGTCAGTCCAAGATGCTTGTTGCTTACGTAGAGTTTCGATCATCTCTTCAACGTCTGCGTCTTGTACTTCAGTCGTTGGTTTTTCAACAACAACGTTCTCTAGACCTTAAGTTCTACTTCTGGGTACACTTCGAAAGTTGCAGTGAATACTAGATCTTTACCAGCTTCGTTCTCAACAGGAGCGAAAGTTGGTGCACCTGCTGGATTGATTTTTTCAGAAACGATTGCTTCGATGAAGTGACGTTGCATAACTTCACCCATCACGTCTTGACGTACTGCTTGGCCGTACATTTTAGCAACCATCTTCATTGGCACTTTGCCTTTACGGAAACCATCGAAACGACGGTTTTTCGCGATGTTGCGTAGTTCAGCTGTCACTGCGTCTTCGATGTTAGCAGCAGGAACAGTAATGTTTAGACGGCGCTCTAGGCCCTCTAGAGTTTCAACAGTAACTTGCATTGTATAAACCTCAGTTTGGCTCAGTGTTGGCTGAGCGTATGAGCGTCGATATCACGAGGATATTTCCGCTTCATCCTTGTTAGTACCCAAAGGTACTTCTTTAAAATGAGCATCGATAACCAGTCAGTGGCACGTTATATAGCACCTTGCTCTGGCTATCGGACTAATGAGTGACGTCTTCGTCATGCCGAACGAGTCAGCTTAAAGGCATCTCTGATTAGTCTCAGGACAAAATTTCAGACGCGACATTCTAGCGATCTCCACCTACCCTGTCGAGTCGAAGTCGGGTCAATCGACGCTTTTGTCGCTAATTACTCAAAGAATTGGGAAATCATTGCTGTTTTAACCCAAGTCCACAATGAAATGGGGACAATATCGTCTTTTTCAAGAGATTGAAGGGCTTTTTTTGGTGAAAGACCAAAAAAGAGATCTTGCTCCTGTTTTGCAGCTTTCCCACCTCTCAGAAATCATAACTTTTTCGCCACAAGTTAGTCATATTCGTTAACCTATAGATGTTAGGCTGTAGAGGTGAATTCATGCGATTGAAACGAATTTTAGTGAGCTTTGTGGCGCTGTTTGTTTTTATCTCTACTGCAGCGGGACATTGGTACTGGCACCATAGCCTAGAGACCATGCAATTACAGCATCAAAACTGGCTCAATCGCTTCGTCGAGACCATAGATAGCAAGCTCGATAAATACCGTCATATCCCCAACTTTTGTCTCAAGACAGAGAGTTAGTCGACGCATTGCAAGCGCCCAATAATTCTGCTCAAATTGAAGTGACTAATCGTTATCTTCAGCAAGCAAACAAAATCATTCTTGCCTCCGATACTTACTTGTTGGATCGCTACGGTAACACTATCGCTTCGAGTAACTGGAATCTTCCCCATTCCTTTGTTGGCAAGAACTTTGCGTTTCGTCCTTATTTTCAATACGCCATCGAAGGCCAACGGAGCGCCTACTTTGCGCTCGGCTCTACTTCAGGACAGAGAGGATACTATTACTCGTTTCCCGTGACTTACGCCGCTGACCATATCGGCGTGGTGGTGGTGAAAATGGATCTCTCTTCCATTGAGCGAAGTTGGCAGAGCGACACTAGTATTTATGTGGCCACCGATAGTAACAATATTGTGTTTATGTCGAGTGATTCGGATTGGCTGTTTAACAGCCTAACGGATATTGATTCAAACACCCTCACCACGGTGCGCGACTCTAGACAATATCTGCAAACCCATATCAAAAGCCTTGGCTTTCAAGGCGATCTGTTGGCAAGCACCACCTTGCTTACCAACCCAAAGGGAACCTGTTTACCAGACATTACTTAGCCACTCAGCGTGAGTCTGGCATCCCCAATTTAATACTACGCGTACTGACACCACTATCGGCGCTCTATGTCGACCTGTTTGGTTTTATCAGTGTCTTGGCTTTGGTGTTTATTTCACTCTACTTAGTCGTTGCTCTAGCCGAAAATCGCCGCTATCGCCATCGACAAATCGAGCAGTTGCAAGCCGAAGCGAAACAAAAACTTGAGTTTCAAGTGATGGAACGAACAGCGAAGCTGCACGTAGAGATTGATGAACGAGTTAAAACCGAAAAAGCACTCCGACAGGCTCAAGATGAATTGATTCAAGCTGCAAAGCTGGCTGTTCTAGGTCAGATGTCGGCAAGCATTAGCCATGAACTCAACAATCCACTCGCAGCTATCCGCAGCTTTGCTGAAAATGGCCAACGTTTTATCGACAAACACAAAGTCGACCGAGCCAAAGATAACCTCAATCGAATTGTTGCCCTTACCGAACGAATGGCAAAGATCAGTCAGCAGCTCAAATCATTTGCCAGACGCAGTGATGCTAACGAACTCAGTGAGGTGAAATTGGCTCCCGTGGTCTTTTCGACCATAGAGCTTATCCAGCCGCAGCTTAAGAGCCATCAGGTCAAGCTGGATTGTGTCGTTGACCAGCAAGACATCCTAGTCGTCATAAACCCAATTCAGCTTGAGCAAGTGCTGATTAACCTGATGACCAACGCTATGCAAGCGATGGAAAGCAGCCCCGAAAAGCAGTTAAGTTTGACGATTGAATCCACTGACTCAGCAGTCATGATCCATGTGGATGATTCAGGCCCAGGACTAGCCGATTACTCCTCACCAACGCTGTTTGAGCCTTTTTACACCACCAAAGAAAACGGCTTAGGACTTGGTCTTTCCATTTCTCAGCAAATTATTCATAACCTAGATGGACACATCCATGTCAGCGAATCTGCACTCGGTGGTGCGCGCTTTAGCGTCGAGTTGCCTGTCTCACGATCTGCCCAACCCTCCATAAGGAAGCCTTTATGAGCCAAGTGTTTTTAATTGATGATGAATCTGATATTCGAATCGCCTTGGAACAAAGCTTTGAGCTTTCCGACATCGACGCAAGGTGTTTTGCCAGTGTTGAGGACGCCTTACTCGCTCTCAAGCAAGAAACGCCGTTGGCCATTATTTCCGATATTCGCCTACCAGGCTTGTCAGGTTTAGACCTACTCAACACAGTCAGCCACCATTACACCGGCATTCCTGTGATTCTGATTACCGGGCATGGCGATATTTCCATGGCGGTTCAAGCAATCCAAGATGGTGCTTACGATTTCATTGAGAAGCCATTTTCTGCTGAGCGCTTGATAGAGATTACCCAGCGAGCAATTGAAAAACGCCACCTTACTTTAGAGAACGAGCAACTGAAACGCTCACTGAAGGCCAGCCAAACGTTAGGCCCGAGGATCATTGGCGACACCCCTGTCATTCAAACTCTGCGTGAGACGATTGGGATGATAGCCGATACTGATGCAGATATTCTGCTCTTTGGTGAAACGGGCACAGGAAAGGAGCTAGTCGCCCGTTCGCTGCACGAGCAAAGCAGTCGGCGCGATGCTAACTTTGTCGCTGTCAACTGCGGTGCAGTGCCAGAGAACTTGATTGAAAGCGAGCTGTATGGTCATGAGAAAGGCGCATTTACTGGTGCAGAGAATACTCGCATTGGTAAGTTTGAACATGCCCAAGGGGGCACACTGTTTCTTGATGAAATTGAGTCAATGCCAATGCAGGCACAAATTCGATTGCTGCGTGTATTACAAGAACGTGCGATCGAGCGCGTAGCTCCAATACCCTCATCCCTTTAAATATTCGCGTCATCGCCGCTACCAAAGTCGATCTCAACCAAGCCTCATTAGCGGGTGATTTTCGCCAAGATCTCTATTACCGCCTCAACATCGTCACGCTTGATCTTCCCTCGCTTCGAGACCGAAAAGATGATATCGCAGCGCTTTTTCACCATTTTCAACTGGTCGCAGCATCGCGTTATGGAAAAACCGCCAACGCACTCTCCTCGCAGAACTCAGCCAATTAATCAGCCACGATTGGCCCGGCAATGTCAGGGAACTGAGAAACTGTGCCGAGCGTTTTGTTCTACTTGGTAAAATCCAAGCTGGTAATGCCCAAAATGATGACCAAGAGAGTGGTCAAAGCCTCGCTGAGCAGGTGGGATTGTTTGAAAAGAGTGTCATTGAACAGGCTCTAGTCGAAACTCATGGCAGCATCAAGCAAACCATGGATAAGCTCAATGTTCCGAGAAAAACATTGTACGATAAAATGCAGAAATATCAGCTTATTAAAGAATCCTACAAAAGCGACCACTAAAATAAGGTAGAACTGTGATACATCTCTCCTATACTTGAAATTGTAGCCAAGGAGTTGCATACAAAAATATTAGCAGGGAGTCGTTATGGGGGAAAAAACCAAAGTGCCCTTCATTTCCGACACAGTTGAGATAGATGGCATTTTTTACGTTGAACAACGTGTCGCTACTGGAGAAAGGCGCAAGGTCAAGTCAAAACGTGTTCTTTATGAAAGACGTTTTCAGTCCGATCCGCGTGAGAATTACGGAAAGCATATTGATGAGGAGGTCTAACGACCTCCTTTTGTTTTTTAGATCTATCTTACTTAGTGATAATCTCCGGCCCCATCAAGGTCGTTGGCAACCAAGTTGATACCCAAGGCACGTAGGTCACAATGATCAGGAACAAGAACATCACCGCCACCCATGGCAGTGCGGCTTTCACAACCCCCATCATCGACATCTTCGCCACACCCGCTGTCACAAACAAGTTGAGCCCGACAGGCGGCGTTATCATGCCAATTTCCATATTCACTACCATCATAATGCCGAGATGAATAGGATCGATACCAAGCGCAATGGCAATAGGGAATACCAAAGGTGCCACAATGATTAGCAGTCCTGACGGCTCCATAAACTGACCACCAATAAGCAGCAGTACATTCACCACAATCAGGAAGGTAATAGGCCCTAAACCCGCAGATAACATAGATTCGGTGATCATCTGTGGAATACGCTCTTCAGTCAGCACGTGCTTGAGGATCAGTGCGTTCGCGATGATAAACAGCAGCATGATTGTGAGCTTACCCGCTTCAAAAAGCGTGTGCTTCGTGTCTTTGTGCACAAAGGTCTCAAACACTTTAATCAGCGCTGGTTTAGTATTTTCTTTATCGGCAAACGGCCCATATCTTTGTAGATAAAATTGGCAATCAGGAACGAGTAAACCGCTGCCACTGCCGCCGCTTCCGTAGGAGTGAACACCCCGCCATAGATACCACCAAGAATGATGACTACCAGCAGCAAACCCCAGCTCGCCTCACGCGCAGAATCAAACACCTCTTTCCAACCCACAAACGGCTGCTTAGGAAGCCCTTTCACTTTTGCAGCAATGTAGATGGCGATCATCAGCATGAGACCTGCTAACAGCCCAGGAATAACGCCACCAAGGAACATACGTCCTACTGACACGTCGGTTGCAGCCGCGTAGACCACCATAACAATGGACGGTGGGATAAGAATGCCTAAAGTACCCGCATTACAGATAACCCCTGCTGCAAACTCTTTGGTGTACCCGTTTTTGATCATACCGGCGATAACGATACTACCGATGGCGACAACCGTCGCAGGTGACGAACCAGACAAAGCCGCGAACATCATACACGCCACCACAGATGCCATCGCAAGGCCACCACGGAACCAGCCCACCATAGCAATCGCAAAACGAATAATTCGCTTCGCTACACCGCCTGTGGACATAAAGCTTGATGCCAAAATAAAGAAGGGAATCGCCAATAGTGTATAGTGGCCAGCAAACGCATTAAATAGGGTTTGCGCCACCGATGCCAATGATGCGTCTGAATGCATCAGAAGAAATAGAATACTCGATAGGCCAAGTGATACCGCGATCGGCACCCCAATAAGCATAAAGCCTATCACCATCAAAAAGAGTAATAGAATGTCCATGCTTATTTATCCTTGTCCTTGACGTTATCAAACGCGTTATCCTGCATTTCAGCTTTTAGCGCTTCCAAATCCTCTTCTGCTTCATGACCCGCGATTAAGCGATCCAGTTTTCCACTAAAGATTTGATAGGCTGCCTGTGCAAATCGAAAAGTCAGCAATGCCATACCTATAGGAAGCGCCATATAGGGGATAAATCGAGGCATTTTTTCATAACGCTCCCCCTCATTGAGCCAATCCGCTAAAAACTGGAACATTTCCGGCATAGGAATATCATCGGTTTCATACCAAGCTCTATCGGTGACAAAGGGATACCAGTAGTTCCAAGAGCCAATAAGAAGTAGGACTGAAAACGTCAGACAAGATAAAACAGACAAGATGGCAAACAGCTTACGGTGCTTTTCCGACACCATGTTGATCACCACATCAACACCGATGTGAAAGTGCTTCTTCACACCATAAGACGCGCCAACCAGCACCATCCAGGCGAACATAAAGACGGTCAGTTCAAGTGCCCACAAAATGTTATCGTTAAATACATAACGAGAAATAACATTGGCAAAGGTCAACAGTGTCATCGCACCAAGAAAGAACGCAATCAGCGTTTCCTCAAAGGCATCAGTGACCTTACCAATACGAGAAATAAGAGACTGTTCCATGTGATACATCGCTTTTGTAATAATTGGGACAGGGAGATGGCCTCACATCCGGTGAGGCCATGTACGACTTAATAGTTATTGTTGGTTGGACGCTAGCGCCGCTTCGATAAGATCAGAGCCGATGTCTTTCTCAAACTTCTGCCATACTGGTTGAAGCGCTTCTACCCACTGCTGACGTTGTTCTGGCGTTAGAGTACGTACCACACCGCCCGACTCAACAATGTTGTTCTTGTTGGCTAGGTTTACCTTAGTTGATTCAGCATTACGGGTGTCAGTGACTTCTTTTAGGATTTGTGCAAACTGGTTACGCGTATCTTCTGGCATGCCGTCCCAGAACTCACGAGAAGTCACAACCAAGTAGTCAAGAATGCCGTGGTTGGTTTCTGTCACACCGTCCTGTACTTCGAAGAATTTCTTACCGTAGATGTTTGACCAAGTATTCTCCTGACCATCGATAACCTTAGTTTGTAGGCCACCATATACCTCTTTAAACGACATTTTCTGAGGGTTAGCACCAAGCTGCTCAAACTGCGCAACCAGTACGTCTGATGCTTGAACACGGAATTTCAGATCTTTCGCATCACCAGGTACCAAAAGCGGCTTGTTCGCCGACATCTGCTTCATACCATTGTGCCAAAACGCTAGGCCTTGTAAGCCACGACGCTTCATCGCATTTTTCAGCTTTTCACCCGACTCTGAGTTTTGGAAGCGATCTACGGCTTCCACATTTTCAAACAAGAATGGCAAATCAAAGATGCGGTATTTCTTAGTAAACTTCTCGAATTTAGAAAGTGAAGGAGCGGCAAGTTGAACATCGCCGTTCAAAAGGGCTTCGAGAACTTTGTTGTCATCGTACAGTGTCGAGTTAGGGAATACCTGCATACACGCTTTACCGTTCATCTCAGTATTCACACGCTCTTCGAGCAATGACGCTGCGATGCCTTTCGGGTGCTTGTCCGTATTAGTTACGTGACTGAACTTGATAACAATTTCACCCGGGTCACAATTCGCAGCGGCATTGAAGCTCATAACAGCTAGAACAGAGGCAGACAGTAGGGATAGAGGCTTTAACATTATTATTCTCCTTTGGATTGATGCAGTCCCGTCTATGGGTACTGATGGGCATTAAGGAGCAATAAGGATGCCAGGGTTGGATAGTTGTTGTTTTTCAGATAGATAGGGATGAATCGCTCAACTGAAAGTGATTCTGGGGTTGAAGAATGGGTGGAAAGTGACACATTGGGAGATGGGGGGATTGGTGGGAAATGGCCAAAAAGTTTTTTGGGAGGGAGTTAGGGTGGGAAAAGAAGAGCACCCCCTCTAGCTCCCCCTTATAAAGGGGGAGAACAACAGGCTAGCTCCTAACGTCGCATCGCATACCATTAGGATCAGGCGGTGCGATAGCGAGCCAGTGGTTCCTCCCCTTAATAAGGGGAGGCTAGGAGGGGTAAAGCTCTTAAAAAGTGCAAAGCATCAAGCCCCACAACCCTACACAACCAATCTCTCCTCAGTCACAGCATCAAAAACACCGCCTTAGACATATCAAAGTACAGCGGAGCCACCTGCCCCACACTCGCATCAAACTCAGGAGACAAACGACACGCGACTTCTTGGTCATTGACCTTAACCATAGCAATAACATCAGGCCCAGTTGGCTCAAGAACTTCCAATTTAAGGCTGACTTGAGTTGCAACGACTGTCTCGTCTTCAAGCTTCTCAGTAATGTGTTCAGGACGCAGACCAATCACGATCTCATTGCCGTCTTGTGGACGCAAAGATTCTGGTAGTGCGACGACGTGCTGCTCATTGTCACCCGAGACCACACGAATAATCGGCTTATCATTCTCATCCAAATCGACACGAGTCTTGATGAAGTTCATCGATGGTGAGCCCATAAAGCCGGCGACAAACATATTGTTTGGCTCATTGTAGATCTCTTTTGGTGTGCCCAATTGCTGCAACTCACCATCTTTCATGACTGCGATACGATCCGCGAGTGTCATCGCTTCGATTTGGTCATGCGTAACATACACAATCGTCGTGTTTAACTGCTGATGGAGACGTTTGATCTGATGGCGCATCTCAACACGCAGTTTCGCATCTAGGTTGGACAGCGGCTCATCAAACAAGTAGAGCTTAGGGCGTCGAGCGAGCGCTCGACCCATAGCAACCCTTTGTCTTTGGCCACCCGAAAGCTGTGATGGTTTGCGATCAAGAAGATGATCAATTTGTAGCATCTCAGCTACGCGATTGACTTCGGCATCAATTTGCTCTTGAGGCATCTTGCGAATTTTTAGACCAAAAGCAATGTTGCCATGCACCGTCATATTTGGGTAAAGAGCGTAAGATTGAAACACCATAGCGATATCGCGATCTTTTGGCTGAACCTGCGCGACGTCGCGACCATCAATGACAATTTCACCTGCACTGATATCCTCAAGACCCGCAATGGTGTTCATCAAAGTGGACTTGCCACACCCCGATGGCCCTACAAGGATAAGGAACTCACCGGAGTCGATACTGATATCGATACCTTTAAGGGTTTCGTTGTCCGCATTGCGATAGGTTTTGCGGATCTGTTTAAGTTCTAATGTTGCCATGTTGATTATCCTTTTACTGAACCCGCAGTGAGACCGCGAACAAAATACTTCCCTGCCAGTACGTAGACCACCAGCGTTGGCAACGCAGCGATGATCGCAGCGGCCATATCAACGTTGTACTCTTTAACACCCGTACTCGTGTTGACCAAGTTATTGAGTGCCACCGTTATCGGTTGTGTCTCTGAGCCTGAATAGACAACTCCGAATAAGAAGTCATTCCAAATTGAGGTGAACTGCCAAATCACTGTCACCATGATGATAGGTGTCGAGAGTGGCAACAAGATTTTAAAGAAGATTGTGAAGAAGCCTGCACCATCCAGTTTGGCTGCTTTGACGAGCTCATCTGGTACCGCAATGTAGAAGTTACGGAAGAACAATGTCGTAAACGCCATACCATAGATAACGTGTACCGCTACCAAGCCTGCAGTTGTATTCGCGAGACCTAGTTTGCCAAGCAACGCTGCCATTGGTAGCAAGATGACTTGGAACGGAATAAAGCATCCGAACAGTAGCAAGCTGAAAAACAGATCAGAGCCTCGAAACTTCCACTTAGTGATCACATAACCATTGAACGCACCAAGCAAGGTTGAAATTGCTACAGCCGGAATGACCATTTGGAATGAGTTCCAGAAGTAGCTCTTCACCCCTTCACATTTCACGCCAGTACAAGCGCTATTCCATGCTTTGCTCCATGCGTCAAACACCCACTCTGTTGGCAACGACATAAGGTTGCCGGCTTTTATATCAGGCAGCGTCTTAAATGACGTAATGATCATGACAAACAGTGGCATCAGGTATACCAAGCAGAAGAAGGTCAACGCCGAGTAAATAAAAAGTCTTGAGAGATTCATCGACGTATTCATGATTTCTTCTCCCTAAGTTCTGAGTACAAGTACGGGACCAAAATCGCCAATATCCCTGCGAGCATCATCATGGCGCTCGCTGCGCCGAGACCAACCTGCCCACGAGTAAATGAGTGTGCGTACATAAAGAGCGCTGGTAAGTCAGAGGAATATCCAGGACCACCTGCGGTCATCGCTGTCACCAAGTCGAAACTCTTGATCGCGATGTGAGACGTAATGATAACGGCGCTAAAGAATACCGGGCGCAAACAAGGAAGAATGATTTTCCAATAGATGGTTGGTAGGTTCGCACCATCGATTTGTGCCGCTTTGATGATTGACGAATCAATACCGCGAAGCCCCGCCAAAAACATCGCCATAACAAAGCCAGATGATTGCCAAACCGCCGCTATCACGAGCGTGTAAACCGCCATATCGGAGTTAACCAGCCAATCAAACTTAAAGTTTTCGAACCCCCAGTCATGCATGAGTTTCTCGATGCCGAGACCTGGGTTTAAGATCCATTTCCACGCCGTACCTGTAACAATGAAAGAGAGTGCCATCGGGTAAAGGTAGATAGTACGAATTGCGCCTTCTTGACGAATATTTTGGTCAAGCAATATGGCGAGTCCAACACCAAGGACAATCGCTATCAGCATGAACAGCACGCCAAAGATACCGAGATTGGTGATGGAAGTGATCCAACGGTCGTTTTCCATCAGCTTCTCATACTGGGTAAAGCCGACAAAGTTGAACGAAGGGAGAAAACGCGAGTTAGTTAATGAGATTGCCGCGGTCCAAAAGATGAACCCGTAAATACACACTACGGTAACTAGCATGGTGGGTGCCATGACTATTTTGGGTAGCCAATGTTGAAGGCGATCTACCAAGCTGAGTTTTGGCGCGGACTGCTTATTTGAGTCTTGTGCATTCAAAGCCTGCTCCATAACTTTTCCTTACTGATAACTGCTTTCGGAATTGAGCAAGCGCTAAGGGTGCAAGGCACCGCTCTCTCCCCAATTCAAGGGAGAGAGTCAGCTTTAACGCTTAGTTTAGGAGGAAGTGACTAGATAGCCGCTTTAACTGCTTTCGCTAGCTTTTGTGCCGCTTCTTTTGGATCCGCTTTTGGATCGTTAAAGAAGTTTGTGACTACGTCGTAGATAGCACCTTGAGCGTAACTGGTTGTCGACATACCGTGTGCCATACTCGGTACAAGATCACCGGTTTTCGCGGTTGCTTTAAAGCTCGCCATTGAGTCCAGAGCACATTGGTCAAAGGCGCTCATGTCCATATCGGTACGAACTGGGATCGAGCCTTTGTTGAGGTTGAACACTTCTTGGAACTTCTTATCCAAGATAGTTGCTGCTAGCGCTTTCTGAGCCGCTACGTTGCTTTCATCTTTGATTTCAAAGAACGCGAAGCTATCTACGTTGTGCGTGAACTGGCCATCTGTACCTGGCGCTGGAGCACAGATATAGTCTTTGCCCGGTACCTTACCAGCGGCAGTGAATTCACCTTTCGCCCAGTCACCCATGATCTGCATCGCCGCTTCACCATTGATAACCATCGAAGTTGCAACGTTCCAGTCACGACCTGGAGAGTTCGCATCGATGTAGTCATGCACTTTTTGGAACTTGGTGAAGACTTCTACCATTTTGTCACCGGATAGCGTGTCCATATCTAGGTCAACGAACGCTTTACGATAGCCATCTGAACCTAATACATCTAGAGCAACCGCTTCAAATACAGTCGCGTCTTGCCATGGCTGACCGCCGTGTGCAAGAGGGATAAAGCCTGCTGCTTTGATTTTCTCTGCTGCTGCAAAGAAGTCATCCAGCGTTTTCGGTACTTCAACACCCGCTTTTTGCAGAACTTCTGGGTTAGCCCAAAGCCAGTTCACACGGTGGACGTTGACAGGCACTGCCACGTACTCACCATTGAATTTCATGATGTCAGTCACCATGCTAGGAACACTTTGATCCCAACCGCCAGATTGTGCCACGCTATCAAGGTTAGTTAGGAAGCCCAAGCCGCCCCACTCCTGAATATCATGACCTTTGATTTGTGCCGCAGAAGGTGGGTTACCAGACACTGCGCGAGTTTTTAGTACTGTCATCGCACTTTCACCGCCACCGCCTGCAACAGCAAAGTCTTTCCAAGAGTGACCTTGCTCTTCTAGCATCGCCTTCAGTTCTTGTACAGATTTCGCCTCACCACCAGAGGTCCACCAGTGAAGGACTTCCACTTCACCTGCACTAGACAGCGAAGGTAGGGTGGCAGCAGCGAGGGATAGAGTCAGTAGGGTTTTATTCATTTTCATTGTTATCTTCCATGTATTGGATTAGACAAAGGGCTATTCTTGCCCCTGTTCGATACACAGTGTAGAAAAAACCACCAACCTGCACTGCAACAAACTGTTAACCCAAAGTAACACAGATGTTACATTGTGAAATCTATCACTAAGCTTCTAGATTAGGTGGAATGTACACTTTCACCTCTAAGCCACCTTGCTCTGAATTTTGTAGCACAAGGTCTCCGCCCAGGCCGTGTAAGATACTGCGGCAGATCCCAAGACCTAATCCATGCCCATCTTTATCATTAGCAAGACGAGTATAAGGCTCAAAAACCGCTTCTAATTGTGCTTCTGGAATACCGTTACCTTTGTCTAGAATTGTGACAATGATCCATGTCGGATTCTCTTCAATCGACACAAAAGCATGCTTTCCGTACTTCACTGCATTGTCGATGAGGTTGGTTAACACACGCTTAATCGCCAAAGGTTTAAGTACCACTGGCTCCATCTGCAGCGCCGTAAAACTCACTTGCGTGTGTACTTGATTGTAGGTTTCCGAGACGTTCCTGATCATCTCATTGAGATCGACAAAATCATTATTCTCATGCAAATCTGTGTCGCGTACACACTGCAACGCTCCTTTAACCATCATCTCTAAATCATCAAGATCTTGGTTAAACTTGTGACGCTTGGCATCATCATCGAGCAGTTCAGCGCGAAGCCTCAAACGGGTAATAGGCGTTTTTAAGTCATGAGAGATGGAAGAAAATAAATGCTCTCTGTCAGATACATACTTTCGGATCCGGGTTTGCATGCGATTAACGCCCGCGTCGCGGTAACCAGCTCTGTAGCACCTTCTTCTTTGAGTGGCGGCTGATCAATGTCCATGCTCATTTCGTTAGCGGCTTTGGCAAGCCTTCTAAGCGGCTTCACCTGGGCACGAACCAACAAAAAGGTTAATACCAACAACAGCGAGGTAAAAATAACCAAGAACACCAACTGATCTTGAGAAAAATCCGATCATCTAGCTGCATGTAGGGCGATGGCAACAGCGCCGCCACATAGATCCACTCGCCTTCTTTAAGCTTGAGCTGTACCACTAGAATAGGAGGATCGAGCGGCCCTAAGGTCAGCGTATGGTGAGCCCATGATCGAGGTAGGTCATGAAGAAAGATATCATTCTTAAGCAGCCTTAAATTTTTTGCTTTCGAGAAATCCACTTTCACCGCTTCAATCGTTGGCAACTTTTCCTTTAATACCCGTTTCACAGATTGCATCGAAGCAAGTTTAAGGGGGGTATCTGGTATTGGGGTCAACAAGCAGCTCTTCACTATTAAAGGACACGAAAAAACGCGTACCGCCCATATTCCGAATTTGATCTAGAACGATATGTCGATACTTGATCGGCAATCTTTCAAAAAAGGTCACGGTAGAAGCAAACATGGTTGCCATACTGGCCGAAGTATCACGAATGCCAGAGAGTTCATCTTGCTTGGTTTTCTGATACCAAATAGCAGTCAGAACACCCTGGGAGCAAAAAACCGCAAGTAAAGTCAGCAGTAGCGTTCGAGCTACCAGAGAGTTCGGGCTCAATCGCTTGAACCAGCGTGTTCTAGACATGAATTATTGACCGTATTCCACAGGTACTGAAAGGATGTAACCATTACCACGCATGGTTTTGATATAGTGAGGAAACGCTTTACTGGTTCCAAGACGATTACGAATACGGCTCAACTGAACATCTATCCCACGTTCATAGGGCAGTGCTTCACGACCGCGCGTGGCAAAGGAGATGGTATCTCGGTCGAGAATTTCATTCGGACGCGACAAAAACAGCATCAGCAACGCAAAATCACTACCGGAAAGATCGTGGCTGCGCCCATTAACTCGGTTGGTCATACGGTGAGCGATAGTGTCGAGATGCCAATCCCCAAAGTCGATGGTTCTTGGCGGCGTATCATCATGCTTATCTTCATGAATATGCGCGCGGCGTAGCAAAGCTTAATTCGAGCCATTAATTGTCTTGGGCTGAACGGCTTCGCGATGTAGTCATCAGCACCAATCTCAAGACCAATGATCTGATCGGTTTCATCTGATACTGCGGTTAACATGATGATAGGCACTTGAGACTCGCGCCTCACTCGCTGACATAAAGTGAAACCATCATCACCAGGTAACATCACATCTAGCAAAATGAGATCCGGATACCCCTTGCTTTGATGAACAGCTCCATCTCAACGCCATCTTCCGCCCCTGATACTTGAAAGCCTGCTTTTGTCAGGTACTCTTCAAGTAATAGACGGATTTCCTCGTCATCATCCACAACTAAAATGTGCGTCTTAGCCTGCATTATGTTCCCTTAAGTCTGCACTGCGATCTCTACAGTGTAAGGGTTTTAGCGAGGAGTTATTATTGATTCGTTTATAAATTTTGCCACTTAGTTTTGCTCAAGTTCACAAAAATGACATGGAAGTGACCAATTTAAACGTTCACCCACCTTAAGAAGAGCAGCTAATCGCCATTCTCTTGCCCCACTCTGGCGGCAATTTTGCCAAATAGTTGCACTCCGACTGTTCATCATAAGGCGTTTTTAACACCTCAGCGAGTGTATGCACGAGAGAAAAGTCCCCCTGCTCGGCTTTATCGATGGCCTGCTGAGCCAAGTAATTCCGCAGGATGTACTTGGGGTTTACTTTGCGCATCTGCTCACAGCGCTCAGGCGTTTTAAGCGCCTCTTTTTCACAGCGCAATAAGTACTCACTGAGCCATTTCTCAGCCTTGGTTCTATCTACAAACAAATCAATGAGCGAAGCGTTATCATGACTATCTAAGCAAGATAAAGCTCTAAAGAAACGAGTGTAATCGACACCTTCCGACTCCATGAGCTCGAAGCTGTCATTAAAAAATGCGCTATCCTCTGGGTACTTTTCAACTAAACCAAACTTAGCGCGCATATGGGTGCTGTATTGGCTTTGAAGCCTTGGAGTGAACTGCTCAAGTGCACGCTCTAGATCTGCACGCGCGATCAGAGGGGTGAGCGCCTGCGCTAAAGCGGTCAAATTCCACAGTGCAATAGAGGCTGATTATTGAACGCATAACGCCCTTGATAGTCTGAATGGTTACAAATATAGCCTGGCTCATAATCGTCCATAAATCCGAATGGGCCATAATCAAAGGTTTGGCCGAGTATCGACATGTTGTCAGTATTCATCACCCCGTGAGCAAATCCTATTGCTTGCCAATGGGCAATCATGTCGGCTGTTAATGCAATGATACGTTCGAACATCGCAAGATATGGCTGCTTTGTGTGTTGGCATTGAGGGAAGTACCACTCAATCACTTTATCGGCTAAATGTTGTAAGTGATCGTGCTGCTCGGTATAAAAAAAGTGTTCAAAATGGCCAAAACGAATATGAGTCTCGGCTAGACGAAGTAGCAATGCGCCTGATTCAACCTTCTCCCGATACACAGACGTATCTGTAACCATCATGCCAAGGGCACGAGTGGTTGGAACGCCTAACCCAGCCATAGCCTCACTGCACAAATACTCGCGAATGGTCGAACGCAACACCGCGCGTCCATCTCCCGAACGTGAGTAAGGCGTTTGCCCTGCCCCTTTTAAATGCAAATCGAATACGGTGCCAGAGTCCGAAATCAGCTCTCCAAGCAATAGTCCTCGTCCATCACCCAAATCTGGATTGTAGATGCCAAACTGATGTCCAGCGTACTTCATCGCTAACGGTTTAAATTGTTCAGTTGAGGAGGTGCCAGACAGAATGTTCAATAGCTCGGTAGACTGATTGGCGTCATGGGAAAAGCCAAAGCATTCAGCAAGTGTTGATTCCAACTCACCCATCTTGGATTGTCGAGAGGCGTGGGCAAGACATAACGATAAAAGCCTGAGGGCAACGTTGTGTATCGGTGGGTAATCGCGATTCGATGTAACAGCGGCATATCGGTCTCATTACGAGATAACAAAGACAATTGATATGAGTATAGCGACTAAAGGGGTTTAAAAAAGAAACGAAAAGTGTGGGTATTGTGCGATTTTGCCTAGAGGAACGCCCATTTGCGAAGATTGCTGTCTGCGGTCGCTGCTGAATGCAGAAAATGCATTGAATCGAAGCGTTTGGGCTGTCCCCTAAGAAGGTTTGTTATTAGAGCATCGCTAGAATTGCGATCACTGTACCTAGAGAGAAAAGGCAAGTGCGACTAATAACGCCAAGGTTGGTAGGTTGAATCATTTCTTGATGCATAGGCAATATCTCCTTTTTATTACACTATGATTACAATGTAGGCCGAAACGGGTATTTTTACAACATACGTCGCACAATTATTTGAAATTGAGCCAACTTTTTTCACCAAAATACCGTCAACACGACAATCACTGATCCTAAGAATGCGGCAAAGCAAATCGGTAGCACCAGGTGTTTGTCGCGGGATAACGTAATAAACCCTGCTGGTTGTTTGACCACAAAAGTGACCATAAGAAGGTTGTAGACCGCAATCAGCACGCCAATCAAGAAAACATCAAAATAGAGTAAGCTGGTCGCCAAATAGACATAGAAGGCGATCAACAGATAATCAATAACAATGAGCCATGCGAGGCACTTACGCATGTTGGTACTGGGGATCACCAAGTTAGTCATAACGCTGCATTACCTCAAATGGCGTAGTTGGCTGATTCCTTGTTGCCTCTCGAATCGCCTGTTGCTTTGAACTATCTATCAATGAGTCGAGCTCTTGCCCACTCAAAGGCGGCTTTTGCTCATTAAAACTGAACGCGGCAAACTCTTTATAACTTCGTTAAGCTGACGTAAGGTTTCTGCCGTCAAAATATACAGTTCTATACGCCTGTTGATACCAGACTTAGGGTTGTCGAGATCAATCGGCGCTGTATCGCTCATTCCAGATACCTGAAAAATGTGTCGCTCTTGTAGCCCTCCTTTATCGAGATAATAGCGAGCACTGTTCGCTCGGTTGCTCGATAACTCCCAGTTAGTCGTGCGCCCGCCTTTAAAGCGGCTGGCATCGGTGTGACCGGTGATGATCATCTTGTTTTCAATGCTGGCAAGCAGCCGAGCTAAGCTGAGTAACAAGTCTTGATAAAACGGTGTGACTTTGGCGCCTCCTCGATAAAACATCGGTCCTTTTTCAGAGTCAGCAATCACCAGCTTTAAACCTTGAGGCGTTATGACAACGGCAACGCTGCCCAGCGCATCAATACCACTGAGCTCCTGTTTAACCCGCTCGGCGAGCACTTCCAGCTCTTGTTGACTATTGAATTCACCGGACAATACCGAAGTATCGTTGATTCGATGCAGCTCGGCATCATAATGAGACGTCGCGACCGATGGCAGCGGCAGCGGGTTCACTGAGTTACCGCCGGTTTCCGTAGTACCGTGATGTTGAATCGGGTCATTACCGTAAGCAAAGTAGTTGAGTAGCTTTTTCTGATCTTCCACATCGACAACTTGTAAGATCCACAGCACCAGAAACAGGCACATCAGTGAGATCATCAAATCGGCCATCGCTACTTTCCAACCACCATGTTGCAGAGGATCGCGTTTTTGCGGCCTTTCCTGGCAAAAACAATGGGCTGCTCCATAACGGCTCCCCCTGTGGTTGGGCTAAGGTTGTGAGCGGTTTAATAGCATCAAGATGGCTGAGAACGTAGCACTTCTACAGCTTTTTCCAGCTCGACAAACGATGGTTTGTATCGGGTTTCAATATTTTTCCTACCGGCGTTAGCACACATGTGAGCAGACTGACCCTGAGAGTAAGCAGACAATATCGATTTCACACACTGCAAAGGAGCGACCTGACTCTCTGACACATCCTTGATGCTGCTCGACATTGGCCCCAATACGCAATAACAACCGAATACCCCCGTAAAGGTCCCCACCAATGCCGCTGCAATGTTTTTACCTATCTCAGAAATCTCACCATCTAAGCCTTGCATGGTTAAAATGATCCCCATTACCGCCGCCAAGATGCCGAGCCCTGGCATTGCCTCAGCGGTGGCATGTAGCTTTTCAGACGGCTTGATGTATTCGTCTTCAAGGTGCTCAATTTCTTCTTCTAAAAACGCTTCGAGCAAGTGGTGAGACTGCTTGCCAGTTATCACCTGTCTGAATGAATCGATAATAAAATTAGTGGTCAAGGTATCTCTAGTCACCCTGGGTACTTAGCGAAAATCTTACTGGAGTCCGGATTCTCCACATGGATATCCAGCGCCTTAATGTTTTGCACCCGTGCAATATTGATCAGCTCAAACATCAAAGAGAGCAGCTCTTGGTAGTAGTCTTTATTGTATGGTGTCGCTCGAAAAGCCAACCCAAGTTGCTGCGTCATTAACTTGAGCGTACCCGATGTTGTCGACATCAATAAGCTGGCAAAGGCAGCACCGAAAATGATAATGATTTCAGACCACTTAAAGATGAACTCAAATTTACCACCTAGGAAAATAAAGCCACCAAAAATGACGCTGAGTACGACGACTACGCCTATCAACTTTTGCATGCGTCACTCTCCCTCATTCTGCTTTTCAGAATGTCCAACCCTCGATGTTTTAATCGATGCACCTTGGTTTCATTGACATCGAGCACCAATGCCACCTCTTTGGTATTGAGACTTTTGACATACACCAGATAAAGAATCCGCTTTTCCATTTCCGGCAACGTCTCTAGCACCTCTCTGACTTCCTCAAACAGCAATTGTCGGTCGGTTTCCGGTACTGCCGTGACCACGTTCTCCAATTCAATATCATCAAAGACATCCACCAGACTCATCGCCTTTTGAAAGTCACTGTCCTCGATACCGAGAAAGTGACAAACTTCAACAGTGGTAGGCTCTCGGTTGAGCTGCTGGACTAGCTTCTGCTGGGCAAACTTAATACGGTTGACGAGCTGACGCTTGTCACGCTCCATATAATCACGCCGCCTGAGTTCATCCACCAACTCACCACGGATCCTTACTGCGACCGCGCGTCTAAAATCATCATTGGCTACATGATCAAACTTTCGCAGTTCAATGACCAAGGTCATCATGGCGGTCTGACGTAAATCTTCAAAGGTTCCTTCGTCGACCGCGTAACGGTATTGGTACAAGAGCCCATTGATAAGCTTTAAGTTTTTCTGCAACACCAACTTCTCAAGCTCTTGAATGCTCGATTCTTCTTCAGTTTGGGTGTGTTGGTACTTAGGCTGAAGTAACATCGTGCCACCTACTGAAATACAGCCTTAGTCACGAGCACATCACCCACCTGCAAAGAAGCGACTTCTGAGAGGTCATCTTTGAGATCGTCCTGAATCACATAAATAAATTCTTTATTAAAAAAGTACTCCCTGTCTTTTACGCTGAACTTCTTGATGATTCGATTTTTGATTCGACTGCGCTGCTCATGTAGGTAGCTCTCATTGTTACTGGGCGTGAAAAGTGACACATCAAGCAGCAGCAGACTTTGGCGGTTGCCAAGATTAATAGGCACAAGCACGTTATCGACCTGTACTTCAACCTGCTCAATAGGTGTATCCAATGGCTCCTTTGAGCTAAACCAGCCACTGAGCATCTGCATTGAGACCATGTTGCTTTGATAAAGTACAAAGCCTGTCAGGCATAAAGTGAGTGTGAGTAGAAATGTCACGGCTATTTTAATCATCACTACACCCTCGCAATGTAGGCCGTGTATTCGGGCACACTAGGTGATTCTTCGCCAGAACTCTCTTCATGCTCTTGCTCGCTAAAAGAGGGAAAATATTGCTCTGGGTTTGCTGAGTGATGCTGCTGCGAGAGTGCCACTTCCACTTCCGATAGAGCACTATTTTGCGCTACCAACTCGTGACGAAGACGCTCCGAAGTCGCCATCAAAACTTCTCTTGTCGTAGCCGCCGATGCGCTCATTTGAACGGTCAGCTTATCGCCTTCGATTCGAAGTACCATTTCCATGCGGCCAAGCTCTGGTGGATCAAAACGTATTCGAGCCACTTGAGTATTCATATCAACCTGGAGCTGAACCTTATCCTTCACTACTTGATACATTTGTCTTTGCGCCTCTATTGGCAGGCTTTTTTCAACCATTAGATTGGTTGATGAGGCTCGGCTGCCCAAGTTATCTATTGCTGTAGTAAGGCTCTCCGCTGGTGCGACTAGACCACTGGTAAGCGTATTTAGAGTCGATGGATAAATTGCAGATTGATTATTCATTGGCTGTAACTGGCCAACCAGCGCTTTCCAGCTTGCCTCATTAACCTTCAGACTGCTTGGAGTATGACTTTGCATAGAGCTTGCGTGCTGAGCCAGAACATTCATTCCTGCTCGAAACGAATCACTAGAAGGGGCGAACAAAGCTTCCACTTGCAGTCGCTGAACTAACTCAGATGTACTCGTATTTGACGTTTGTTGACGTGATATCGCTAGAACCGGCAGCTCCACTTCTCCGCCGCTTTTGAAAACAGGAACATCAGCAAAACTACTGCTGTTCGATAACACACTATTACTCGACAATGCACTGTCGAGCGCGAGAGCCACATCCGCCGCTATTTTCGTTCTTAGTGGGCTGATTCTTCGTTTACGGGTGCCCCTGCAAGCAATGTGCTTTCAACACCTACATCGATGTGACTGTTATTGCTTTCGATATGATCTGAATCGATAGGGCTAAGTTCTTGGGAATCACTAGTATCCCTTTGGTGGCTAATAGTCTGACCCAAACCACCTTGTGGGATTAGAGATGAAAGCTCAGTAGCTGAGTCTGCATCATCGAGGGAGTAAGAGAGTTGCTCTAACGTGTTGTAGAGCGTTTGAAATGACTGTGCTAATGGGGTCATTTGCGTGCTACCTATCTCTTGCGTTCTTTGCCAAAAAGAAGCATCGGAAGCATCGGAAGCATCCAAACGAATATCAGGAGTACTACTCGACACTGAGCTTTGTACTGCGTTTAGCATGGCAGTGGCCGCACTGTGTTTCGATGTTTGAGATTGCAGTTCCATCATGACTCCTTTGCCCTAATTTGGGTCTGGGCATATGCTTTGTCACGTAGTTTTAAGCTAAGGTTGTGCTCAATTTGTTGTTTGAGTACAGCCTGCTCTTGGCTCACCAAGAGCACGCATTTCAGGTGGGCTCTCTTCACCTGCAATACGGCCTCTCTGTAATATTCGCTGTGCTGATCGATAATGCTCAGTATGCGATGCAGCTTTTGATTCCATTTAGCGATGGATTCAAAGTCTTTATTTTGGCAAGCGATCTCTAGCTTTTTAGCTAGGTTGACTATCTGGCTAGCCTTGGGCTTCATGAAGCCACTCCATTGCACCCTCCCACCCTTCTTTTCAAATCGGTGACCACTTTGATAAGAGGATCAATCAAATCGGGTTGCATCTCTTTCGATGCCTCAAATACAGTGGCAATACTGTGTTCGTAGAGGGCATGAATGTTCAAAATAAGCTCCTCTCCGCTAGAAAGATCTAATGACGCATCAAGCCGACCAAAATATCGATACACTTTTGCGAAGACTTCGCCTTAAGTTCCATATCCTTTTGCTCAATCGCGTATTTCACACTTTCTAGCTCCTGAATGAGTCTTTCGTGCAACATACAAATTAACTCAAAACTTGTTGATACTGAGGCATTTGCACTTACCTGAACCGTGCTGTAGTTGGATTGTTGATGCTTGCTTAACAACATAAAAATCTCCTTAAACAGTGAACAATACAGAGACCGCACTAAGCTCTGAATCAAGCGCATTGAGTTGAGTAAACTGTGACAAATAGCGGTTGTAGTAGGTTTGATAGCGTGTTTCTAGCGAATCGAGCGCATCATCGACTCGAGACTTTTCATTATCAAGCGTCTCTAGACGGCGGCTGAGTGTGCCATTGGAAGAATCCAAATAGATATCCAAACGTGCCTCAATGCTCGAGAAAAGACCTTGTTCCCCGGCGAATATTTGCTCGATATCAAGAGTCGAACTAGTCTCTTCAAACGTCGAACGTTCCAGCGTTAATTTTCCGCTGCGATCGATTTCAATTCCAAGCTCAAACAACCGCGAACCTTCATATTCTGCTCGGATTAGACTGCCCAACTGCGACTCTATTGATCGAATGGTGTTATCCGAAGCCAATATCCCTCTCGACTCGTCTTCATTGCCGGTTTGAGTTAGCTTGGCAATCTCGGTGAGGGCTTTGTTATACTCGGTTATAAATGCTTGGATAGCGTCCATGGTTGCGCCAATATCTTCAGCTACCGTCACATTGGTGGCATCATCACTTTCTTGATTCACTTTCTTCAACGTAATATCCACACCTTGAACAATATCTTCAAAGGTGTTCGTATTATTGGTTAGTTCCAAACCGTCTTTTCCGCCAATCGCTATAATTGCATCCTTGCCAGTCTGAAGAGGGTTGTCACTGGCATTTTGAAACTGAGATTCCAGGCCTGAGTCAGCGTTTGCAGTGAGAGTAAACTGACTGTCTACACCGTCTTCTTTGGCGCTAAAGAGCACCTGCATCGCACCTTGAGATTTAACCAATACGGCTTGGATTGAGTCGTCGAACTGTTCATTGAAATAACTGACAAACTCGCTGTAGGTAACATCACCACTCGCATCTTGATCCGCGTCGTCAATGTTGATGGTAGTGTCCCCTCCAAGACCCACCGTTAACGTGCCTCCACTCGCCATCACGTCGCTGGGTGAACTCCCTGAAGCAACGATGGAGAGCTGATGGGCATCCGCAAGCTGCTTTACATAAATATCAAGATCAAATGAATCTGGGTTATCATCGGTGGAAACCTGTATGTACTCATCACTTGAAGCTGTGGTCGAAAACTGAGTAACAGAGGCTCCCGGTTTGGTAAATTTGTATGCCGCATCCTCAAGTTTATTGAGTGCGGTTTTGACTTGATTGATAGCAGAGGTTTGTGACGTGATAGATGACAGCTTTTGCGTGTATCGAGTCTGGAATGGCTGGATATCATAGGTCGCAAAGTTAGTTGCCAATTGGGCGGCATCGACATTCATAACATCATCCTCGCTATGGTTGCGAGGAGGTACAACTCAACCCTCCCCAAATAGTTAGAGTTAACCTAGCAAGCTCATCGCTAGCTGTGGAACCATTTTCGAGGCACTTAACATTGAAGCGCCTGATTGCATTAGCATTTGTGATTTACTCATCATTCCAGATTCATAAGCAAAATCGGTATCCATGATTCGACCTTTCGCTGAGTCTAGATTTTCTGTAATGTTGCCCAGGTTGGTAATCGTATGTTCAAGTCGATTAATATTGGCACCGAAACTAGCGCGTGACTCACCTAATGCATCAACTAGATTTGACACCTTATCGATAGCTGCTGTTGCTTGTGTTTGAGTCTCAATACCAGCACCTCCAGCAGCAAGCGCTTGTACTTCTGCCCATGCACCAGTAGCACTAAAAGCAGCACCGTGTGTGGAGTTAGCACCGTCATAACCACTACCTGCTATGCCATCTACAGCGTCGATATGTGCATCTAGACTATTGGTAACTTCCCCCATTAGAGTGGCATGATCAGCTAAAGCTGCTGCATCACCAGCCTCCATTTTTTCAACTAGATCAGCATAACCTGAATAGCTATTAGTAATTGCTGAGGTAGAGGTAACACCGTTGCTTAGGACTGATGCTGTATTGCCCAGTGCGAAGTTGTCCGCCTCTGCGAGAAATCAAGATCGGCTTGATTTACTGCATCTCTATCTTCAACGGTACCCGACGCTGCCGTTATAGCAGTGGATATGGCAGATAATTCGGTCTGTACATTGACGGATAGTTGGTCGCTTGAGGTGTTGCCTATTTGAAACTCTACAGTGCCATTCCCAAAAGCCCCTCCGCTAAGCAGAGTACGACCACCAAAACTGGTCGAACTGAAGATATTATTTAACTCTGATGCTAGCTCTTGAAACTCACTATCAAGAGCTGATCTATCGTCATCCGTATACGTGCCATTGGCTGCCTGCGTAGCCAGGTCACTCATTCTGTAAGCGATGTTGGTCATTTCATCCATCGCCCCTTCGGCAGTCTGCATCATCGAAATCGCATCTTGCGAATTGCGCATAGCCATGCCTAAGCCGCGACTTTGCAAATTCAATCTATTGGCAATCTGTAAGCCCGCAGCATCGTCTGCCGCTGAATTAATTCGAAAGCCTGTGGAGAGTCTTTCCATAGACTTAGTGAGCGCGTTATTGGTCGATTGCAACGTATTTTGCGTCACCAAACTTGCGTAGTTAGTATGAACTGAAATAGCCATGTGATGTTCCCCATCTGTGTTTGCTGTTCACTAACTGCTAACGACAGTGGTTAAATTCCATTTCACTTTTTCTCAAAAAAATT
Organism: Vibrio maritimus; assembly: GCA_000755425.1. GTDB lineage: Bacteria > Pseudomonadota > Gammaproteobacteria > Enterobacterales > Vibrionaceae > Vibrio > Vibrio maritimus_A. The sequence continues at coordinate 27,685 of BBMT01000005.1, read as the reverse complement.
CTCATCAATTGCATAAAGCAAGTATCAAATATGAGAAAACAATGAAAAATAGCCTAGTATCTAAATGTCCAATCTCCAATAAAAGGCGGCTATGGGTACTCTATTTAGTTCAATCGCATCAAGGTTAACGATTCCTGTCGTGCTACTGATGATTTTGGCTATGGTTATTCTGCCGCTGCCACCCATACTGTTGGACGCCTTTTTCACCTTCAATATCATGCTGGCTATTGTTGTACTTCTCGTTAGCAGCACCGTGTCTCGGGTACTGGATTTTTCTATTTTCCCTTCACTATTGCTCATTGCCACCTTACTTAGGCTCACCTTGAACGTAGCGTCGACACGTATTGTATTGTTGGAAGGGCATAATGGAGGCGATGCGGCAGGTAAGGTTATCCAGTCTTTCGGTGAAGTGGTTATTGGGGGTAGCTATGTTGTTGGTATCGTGGTGTTTATCATCTTAATGATCATCAACTTTGTGGTGATCACTAAAGGTGGCGAGCGTATCTCTGAAGTCTCTGCTCGATTTACACTTGATGCCCTACCTGGAAAACAAATGGCGATTGATGCCGACCTAAATGCGGGCGCCATTGACCAAGCAGAGGCGAAACAGCGTCGGGAAAGTGTCGGCAATGAAGCCGAGTTCTACGGCTCAATGGATGGGGCAAGTAAATTCGTTCGCGGTGATGCCATTGCTGGCTTACTTATCTTGTTTATTAATCTCATCGGCGGTGTGTTAATTGGTATTTTTGAGTACGACTTAACCGCAGAAGCTGCTTTTAAAACCTACGCTTTACTCACGATCGGAGATGGCTTAGTGGCGCAAATCCCATCACTCTTGCTCGCTACATCGGCCGCTATCATAGTGACTCGCATCAGTGATGCCGACAACGATATCGCGCAAACGGCAAAAAAGCAGCTTCTTGCTTCACCACAAAACCTTTACATGGCTAGTGGCGTGATGTTTGTGATAGGTAGCGTCCCCAATATGCCGCACCTTGCCTTCTATACATTTGCTGTGCTGCTCGCCTTTGTTGGCTGGAGTCAATCACGATACCGGGCTATTCCTGAAGTGACGAGAGACTCAGAGATTGACGCTCTGCCCACACCAAGCAAAGAGCAAGCCATCGATTGGAGCATCATTCCCAATGTCGATGTTATTGCGCTCTCTTTAGGTTTAAGCTCGTGCCTTTGGTAAACCAGAAGAAAGGAGGTAGCCTTATAAAGAGCATTCGCGGTAGCCGAAAAACGCTCAGTGAACAAATCGGATTCGTCATCCCTGAAGTCGTAATAAGTGATAACTTGTCACTGAAGCCTTCAGAATATGCCATTAGTATCGATGGTGATGAAATTGAACGCGGTGAAGTCTATGTCGATAAATCTATGGCAGTAGGAGCGCGCATAGACCACCCTGAACTCGACGGAATCGTAGGAGTTGATCCCGCTTACCGTTTACCTGCACTTTGGATACACAATGATGATAAAACCAAAGCAATCAACTTAGGTTTTCAGGTTATCGGAGTGCATGATGTAATCGCCACTCACGTGAGCAAAGTGTGTAGCGAACACCTTGATGACATTTTTAATTATGACGATGTAAAAGTTCTCAATCAGCGCCTAGCAAATCAGCATCCTGAACTGGCTGAAACCTTAGCCGGTGTTATTACTCCAAACTTACAGATGCAGATCATCAGGCAATTGTTGGCGCAGCAAGTACCAATTATCAATGTACGTACCATCGCCAACACGATCATTGAGAGCATCGATACAGTTAAAGATCCGATATTGCTCTCATCCAATATTCGAGTTGCGCTCAAGCGAACGATCATCAACCTGATATCGCCAAATCATAAAACCTTGCAAGCTTTTATCATTAACCCAAGTCTCGAAGGTGAACTCAAATCTGCTATCTCAGTCGCCCAGCAAAATGACCCGACCATCCCCCTAGATTCGATTCCACTAGAGGCTAGCATTCTACAGAAATTTCAAAATCGTATGCCCACCATGGTGCAAACCATGCAGAGTCAAAATCTACCGCCCGTCATAGTGGTACCGCCAACAACAAGACCTATGCTCGCTAAACTGGCAAAAGCTTTTGCCAATGAATTGATCGTATTAAGCTACAATGAAATTCCGAATGACTACGGGTTAAACGTGCTTGGTGAGATTGAGTAAGATACACGATAGGTCAAAAGGGTTGGATAGAGCAGATCGGACTAAAAAACGCGCACTAGGTTTTTCTCTACTACTTGACCTCGGAGCTGCCGTCCAGATTGAAGATTTTTTATCGCTATGGTATCACCAACCTGTCCATCTTCGAGCGCGACCCCTTGCGTTTCTAAGCTGAACGTTTTTGAGTGGTAAATTAAACTCACGGGGAGCCCTTTTTCAACATCGTAATCAAGATAGAATCGCTGGGCGCTTAAGGTGTCTCCTTTCTTGACTGAGCGTTTTAATTTGCTTCCAAGAACTTCATCTATCTGATAGAACAGTCTCGCATCTTTGGTCAACGTAACTTCAGAAAGTAGGATGTCTGCAGATTGAATTCGATACCCTTTTTTAAGTGTTTTCGATGCGGTTGCCGCTAGAACGCTTAATCGAGACGTTGCCATCGCTGATGCTTTCCAGCCCAATGAGGGACAGCGCACAAACCATTTTTGAGATCCCAGCGTCACTTCTCGCTTGGTTTCGATAATAGGCTCTATGGGACAAGGCTGAACATGGTTAAGTGCTTTAGAAAAGCGCAGCTTAATATCGAGTGTTGCAGATTCCGGATAGCGCCTTTTAATCGCTTTCTCGATCGTCGACTTCAAACGGTTCGAAATTCCTAATAGTGCACTTTGAGCATGCACCTCGTTAGCGGCCTCTAACGCTTGACTCGGAAAGGTTAAAACACATGTCAGCATACCAAAGGCAAACACCCATCGGGGGCTTGATAAAGATACAGCCTCTATTCTCTTACACATTGATCTTCAGCTGCTGAGCCCCCATCGCCTCTTCCATGGCTTGATGTTGCATCACCATTAGGCTGCCTTGTCTGGCAAGCTTGTGCTTGCACATATGGACACGTCTTTCGATTTGACTATCCAAGTCCGCAACTCGGCGCTGCAAATCGCCTTTAAGACGCTGTTGAACCGCTTTCGCATATTGGCGATTGGTGCAACCTAAATGCTTAGCGAGAGAGAAACGTTTGGTATCGGCTTCAGCCATCTGGTAGGACAGGGACAATATGGTATCGTTAAGCGCTTCAAGGTTGTGATATTCACCTTTGAGTATCGCCATTCTCACCTCATCAAGCCGTTCTGATAACTGCTTAGACAGGCGCAAAATCGCTTGGCCATAGTGTAGGTAGCCAACAATAATTTTCTTATTTTCCATGGTCTAACCTCGCGATCACTTTGGCTAACTCATCCATATCAAATACCAATTCTCCAGAGGCAATTTGCGCTTTGATTTGTTCTACTTTCGCCGCGTCAATATCCTCCATCCCCTCAAACAGTGTCTTGCCACTTTCTAGCAATGCCACCTCATGCTGTGACAAATTGACTTGCTTGACTCGAGTTTTATGGTCTTGCTCCGTTTTCTTCTGCTGCACCGCATCGATTTGAGTGTTCGGCACGATGTACTTAATGTTGTCGACCTTGATGTTGCTCATACCCCATACCCACCTCTGTTGGCCTCTACTAGGCTATAACGGCAACAAATCAGACCCATTTCAGTTTTTTCTCAATAGCTTGATGACATTGTCACGGCTGGGCCCTTGAAAACTATGGTGAATAGAGCGCAGTGACTTCTGAGGACTTTCTGCCACCTGCTGTTTGAAACTGCCAATGTCTCTTAATTCGGGATGAGAGCAAAACGCTATCAACTGATTGGCTTTTTCCTTCTTGAACTTAAGCACTTTTGAAAGCGCCAAATACATTTTGTTTACTCGCTCTAACACTCGATCGATTTGCGCCAACGCACCGGGCTCATTGACCATCAATTGAGTAATATTCTCTACGACAGGTTGCAGCGGGTTCACCGCAACAGCGATCGGCGCTCCTTCGGCATAACGGCTCCCTGCCCAGAGACAAAAACCTGACCATCCCACTTGCGCCAATCGTTGTCAGCCATGCCAATCACCAATTCTTGGTTTTGATTCAATCGCAATTGCAGCTTGGCAAACGCAAACATCATTTTGAACTGTTCTAGGAGTACCTCGCGATCTTCGGTACGCTCAAAGGCCAGCGCGACCAAACGATGGTTAATGTAGAGTGATACCACTTCATCACGATATCGTTCTCTATCTATATCAAGACCTGGCACAGCAAACTCAATCAGTGGCGCATCAACCTGTATTGGCGCAAACGTCGAATCCAATACATAACGGCCAAACAGCTGCTTGTTATTCCATGACATGACGTTTTTTGATCACATCAATTTGGTTAGCCTGCGAGGGTGTATATTGCGGCAGCTCAGCCAAACGCTTGAGTTTGAGTAGTTCGCTCGCCGTCGCACGAAGTGCCTCTCCTGCCAGAATTAACTGGCTATAGCCTTTGTGCGATTCCGACACTTCGGCTATGAGCTTTGGGCGCTCATGTAGGTTGAGGTGAACCATTTGCTGACCAAGCACCACCGAACGATTTGGTCGACTTTCTAGTTTCTCTGGCCGACGAATCCGCCCTGCCGTTGCCGAGCTTACCTCTGATTTACGCAATCCTATGCTGGTTAACTTCATAGCCTTTCCTTAGCTTAGTCTCAGTTTTTTCTAATAAACCATTAGATATAAGCCCATTAAGTGAGCCTGGGTTCATTTGCAAAGTTGAGTTTGATTTCCCCTTCCGCTTGCAGCTCTTTGACAATATCGATGATGGCCTTGCGAGCTTGCTCAACCTGACTCACAGGCACGGCGCCGATACGCACTAGGTTCTCTTTTAGCTCGGTGGAGACTCGTTGTGGCATCGAGTTAATGATGTAAAGCCGACACTCCTTATTAGTGCCTTTCAAAGCGTAAGCCCACTGCTCGAGACTCACTCTCTCGTTAATCACGTTGATCGTTTCGAGATCTTGGTTAAACAGAGTAAAGAAATCGAACATGGCTTCTTCCACCAGCTCAGCAGTCTGTTTGTCTTTATCGTGAAGATACTCAAACAGCTCGTTCTTATTACCTGAATAACGGTTAATGAGGTTGGCGACGACTTTCGAGCCTTGAAGGCTAGATGACCCGCCGCTGTGATAGTTGATTTTGCAGCGGTCGATCAAGTCTTTGAGGGTTTCCATCAGTCCAGAGGTTAACACCTGTGTTTTGGATATCTGCAAGATCAATTCATGGCACTCTTTCTCATCGTATTCGTCCATCACTCGGCCGCTGTACTCTAGCGGCAAGTGGGCAATGAGCAGTGCTTGCAAATTAATGTGCTCTTTTCGTAGGTCGTTGACGAGCAGCTCCGGTGGTATCCAAGCCAGTTTCTCTGCATGTGAGCGAATCTCATCGCCGTAGATTTCAGAGACTAAATCACGAGCCAAATTACCATTGAGGGTTTTCTCAAGCACGTTGGTGATGTAGTTTCGCGTCCCGCCTAAAATGCCGGAGTGCTTGCGAAAATCATCAAAGAAGCCATTCAAAGAAACCATGGCATCGGCGGCTTTGATGTCTTGCATCTTACTCATTGCATGGGTGATCTGTTTGATCTCCTCGTGAGTGAACCCCTTGAGCACTTCGGCACCAATATCTTCGCCCATGCTCAGCACGAGCATCGCGACGCCATCCACTGATTGATAGGTTTGCTTGTCATCCATGTTGGCTCACTTTATTCATTAAACATTTAATAAAAGACTGTCCTAGGCTTGGATCCAGGTGCGTAAAATTTCCGCCACTCGGTTTGGATCCTCTTTGGCAATTAACTTCAAATGTTGGATTTGCACTTCTAAAGGACTGTCGGCAGAAGGCAGGTTGTCATCCAGCGCCTTTATCCCAGTGGCATCAATACCGAGTGCTTCCAACTTGGACTGCATCGCCGCTTCTGCATCACGCTCTTGTTTGGTAATAAGGTTGTCATAGTCCATGCTTTCCGCATCTTGCTCTTCACGTTCAGCCGACTTAGTGAGGTATTGCGCCAGGGGTTTCAGTACTACCATGATCATCAAGCCACTGAGCATCACGCCCAGCAAATATTTGAGGGGCTGCATGATGTTCATGTTTTCAAACCAGGGCACTTGCGCTTGTTCTGGAATAGCAGCAACCACAAAAGGAAAATGCGTGATATGAATGTTATCGCCACGCTGCGCATCAAAGCCGATAGCTGAGCGCACGACGTTCTCAATATTTCCGAGCTCTTCCGGTGTCCAAGTTTGGTTTGGGTTAGCCATATCATTGACCACCACAGATACTGAAAGTTTATTGAGCACCCCTTGTTGGTGCTGGACATGGCGAATCTTGCCGCTGACCGCATAATCTCTGGAGGTTTCACTTCGATTAACCGTTGAGTTGGGGTCAGGTTGTTCCTCTGCATCAGTAACAGGTGGAGTATTACTTAACGCACCCGGAATTCCGAGCGCCATAGAGGACTCATTGACGTCGTTAAGTAAGGTTTCTTTGCGCACTACAGGTCGGCATATATCTCTTCCGTTTCCTCTATTTTGGAAAAGTCGATGTCGCTGGCAATCTGTACCCGAAAGTTGCTCACGCCAAGAATGGGTGTCAGCATATCTGTCGCTTGAGCGACCAAGGTGCGCTCGACGTTACGTTTATAGTCGGTCTGTTTACCTGAGGTAACGGTGATATCACCCACCGTGGCATCGTTGGAAAGTAAACGGCCGTGCTGATCAACTACTCGAACGTGTTCAGATTTAAGACCAATCACCGCACCAGACACCAGATTGATGACAGACTCCACTTGTGTCGGTTTCAAATCCATACCATTGATGATGTGCACGATGACCGAAGCCCTTGGCTGCTCCGCTTCTTCACGCATAAACAAGCTTTCTTTTGGGATTGCCAAATGCACACGTGCCAAACTCACTGCGCTCATGGTAGTAATACTGCGCGCTAGCTCCCCTTCAAGGGCATGCCGATAACGGGCATTTTCCATGAATTGGCTTTCCCCAAGCCCCTTGCTGCTATCTAAAGAATCGAAACCACTTGGCAATTGCTCCTTCAAGCCTTTCGATGCCAATACCATACGAATTTTGGCGACATCGCGCTCTGGTACCAGGATTTGCCCATCATCTTGACTGAGCTGATAACGTATCGCTTCTTCATCCAGCATTTGTAAGATTTGGCTAGAGTCATAATTGGATGACTTGCTGTAGAGCGGGCGAAACCGCTCCGCTGACGTCCACAGCATAATAACGATGATGGCGGCAGTAATTGTCGCAAAAATAGTGATGATGATGACGTTTCGCTGCGAGCTCTGCCAAAAGCTAGACAGCCAGCCCGATGCTTTGCCAAGCGCTCTTTCGCTGCCCCTAGATTGTTAGCAAGCGCGGGCTTGTTCTCCACCTCTGTTGCCATATGCTGTCCCTAGCCTAAATGGGCATTTTGATGATGCTTTCAAAATTCGACACCATCTTGTTACGCACTTGCATCAGTGCATTAAACGACAAGCCCGCTTTTTGCGAAGCAATGGTCGCACCCAATAAGTCATCACTGTGCCCGAGCTCCACGGCGGTCACTCGCTCTGAGGCGTGCTGTTGGTAGGTGTTCACGGTATCCAGTACCCCTTTTAGCGCTTGACCAAAATGCAGGCTATTGTCTATCGCAGAACTCTCTGTGACCTTTGCCACCGACGACGAACTTGGGACATTGACGTTTGGCGTAGAAAGTGGATTGGCGGCAATCGTTGAGTGCTGAGCCATTTTCTCCAGCATCTCTTGCTGAAGCGCTATCACATTGATTTTATCCATCTAGTTTCCAACTTCCTTGTGAGGCAACGTTATTAAACTGTCGCGTGTCTATTTTCGTACCAAGCGAATTTCCACTCGGCGATTTTTGTCACGCCCCTCTGGGGTCGCGTTATCGTATTTAGGGTAGCGGTCGCCGTGACCACGGATCTCAATCATCGATTTGGAAACACCATTTTCAACGAACCATTCAGCAACGTCTGACCCTCTCTGTTTTGAGATTTGCAAATTGGCCACGGAATCCCCTGAGTTATCGGTGTAACCATCAATAAGCACTCTGACGATTTTGTTATCCCGTTTGATAAGAGCGCTGATGTCATTAATGATCTGCTTTTGGGTCGCGGTAAGCTGTGTCGAGCCACGGGCAAACAACAGTTCAACTTGGCGAGCGTGCTGAAAATTCACTGGCGGCAAGGCAAAGCGACACTGATTAAACTCACTCAATGCTCGATTAAAATGTGTGGTCGGGAAATAGACATCAAAATCCATCGCGTTGACGTTAAACCATGCTCCGCCAGCCATGTCGGCGAGCAGCAAGTCAGCCCCATCTCGCGTCACCAGTTGTGTTCCACGCTGACGTACATTCTCTATGGTGGTGGTCGAATAGGACTTGGCGATCCCCCACACAGGTTCTGTAGTATTAAAGGAGGTCGATTTAGGCAAAGCACGCACACCGCGTTTCTCGACACCGACTTCCAACGGCTGTGATGCGACCAAAGAAAACTGCACTCGGAATCCCGTATGGGGATCGCTTGCCGCTAGTATGCAGCGATCCACACGTGACTCGAACTGCCACTGCACCGCATCAAAAGGCACAATGTACTTTTGAGCAAAGCCCACAGTTGGCCAAATCAGCAGGCCAATCATGGTGAGGTGAGTAAACAAAGCCAGACGTATCATCGCTTCCCCTAAATAAAACGCTAAATCAGATCAAACAGTGAGATACCTGAGACTCGCGCAAAGGTCTTTTGCGTCGCTTCAAGGGCAATCATGCCTTGATTTAGCTCAGTCGATGCTTCGGCATAGTCCAGCTCTTCCAAACTGGTGGTCACCGTTTCAGCAAAAACACCATATCGATACTGGTCTCTTTCTGCCTATCCAATGAGTTATATTGACTACCAATATCCGTCAGAGATTGCAGCAAGGTCTGGTGCACCTGTTGATTACTGTTCAACGCCGTATCGAGCGCAGTTTCAAATCCCGCAGTGCTGTCTCAAGCTCGGCAATCGCCGCATCGAGATCGGTAAAAATCGCATTGCTTCCTATCACATCGGCAATAGTAAAGTTGCTACTCACATAGAGCTCATCACCCACTTTGGTTTGACGATAGTCTCCGTTAGCGTTGAAGGCATAGCTGACCGTATCAATTGCCGGATTGAAAATGTCGGTACCAGAGAACAAATAGCTGCCATCAGTCTTTTGATTGAGCGTGGTTAACATTTCCGTCTTAAGCGATTTCAGCTCCAATACAATCCCCGCACGACTCTCGGTATCTAACGTGCCATTTTTACCTTGCAGTAATAGCTCGTTTACTTGCTGAGACAGTTCTTCAAGCGTATTGATATTGGTCTCGTAGCGGGTCAGTTGCGACTGAACATTCTCAATGTTGCGTTGATACTGCTGGTTATCCGAGATGTTCTTTTTCAGTCCTTCAAGGCGTACTGCTGCGATGGGGTCATCAGAAAGGTGATTGAGCTTTTTACCCGTCGACATCTGCTCAAACACTCGATTGAGGCGAATATTGTTATCCATTAATGCGCGCTGCATGATGGAGTTAAACTGTGAGTCGGTCACACGCATAAACTCTCTCCTTAGAAGGCTTGCAATAAGGTTTGAAACATTTGATTCGCCGTACTTATCACCTTCATATTGGCTTCGTACGCATTGAGATAGAGCAGCATGCTTGCAGCCTCTTCATCGGAGTTAACCGCGCTGACGCTATCTCTTATCACTTGAGCGTCATCTAAACTGATTTGGGCGGCCGTCGACTCACTCTCAGCTTGTCGAGTAAAAATACCAATGTCGCCCAAAAGCCCTGAGTACGCGCTATACAGTGTTTTTCCAGCAACAGAGCCGATGCCTAGGCTCTTTTGTGACAGCATGGAAAACTCGGTAAGCTTGCTACCATCTCCGGGCGCACTTGGGTTTGCGGCAAAGGCGAGCTTCTCTGGTGTCAGATTGGGATTAATCGCAATTGAGGACGCTTCACTACCTGGGGTGACAATAAATAGATCGCTATCAGGACTATTGAGCTGAGTGCCATCGAGTACATAGCCGCCATCAAGCACGGTATTGACCTCTGTGCTTAGCGCACTCGCCATGTCATTCAATAGCGCTTTTATCGGTTCATATTGCTCAGTTTTTAGTGCGGCAATCGCACCCATTTCACCGCCTAAAGAGGCATCGACCGGGGTAAGCATCGACTGAAATTGAATATTAAGATCGGTACTGTAGGGATCGCCGCTACTCAAATCACGTTCCAGCGTTGCAGAGTAACCGTTAATGACCATTGGCTGTCCATTGGGTGTAGAAACTTCAACACCACCAGACTCCAGATAGATAACCTGAATGTCCACCGACTTAGCTAACTCATTAAGATGTTTGTCCATCGAATCTTGAAGCCCTGACACACTCTTTCCGAGCAGCGCATCTTCTTGCAGCTGGGTGTTAAGTTTGGCGATGCTTTCCAGTTGACTGTTCACATTGGTTACCAGAGCACCATAGCGCTCACTTTGCGCCGCTTGCTGCTGATTTAACTGTGTAGAGACAGCGTTAAACTGCTGAGCCAGCGCACTGGCGTTCGTCAATACTTGCTGGCGAAACGCCAAACTCTCCGGCGACACGCTAGCTTCATCAATGGCGGCGAAGAAATTATTTAGCCCCGAGGTTAAACTTAAGCCTTCCGCGCCAAGCATGTTTTCCAGATTCGATAAGCCCTCAAAGTAGGTTTGACTGTACTGGGCAAGCTCATTCGATTCGCGCAAGCGATTAATGCTCGACTGCTCGGCAATTCGAATCACGCTGCCAACTTCAACCCCGCCTCCGAGATTGATACCGTTGACGAAGTTTCCCGACGATGTGGCATTGAAACTGACGATCTGCCTGCTGTAACCCGGCGTGTTAACGTTCGCAGTATTCTGCGCGGTGGTGTTGAGTGCCACTCGATTGGCAAGCACACCAGAAAGTCCAATGTTGACCATGCCCATTAGCGCAGTCCTCCAAGATTAATGACCGTATGCAGGGCAGCGCTATGATGTGCATCTGCTCGTGCTTGTTCGTTGCTTGTATTCATGAGGGAGTTCGCTTGATTAGCGCCGTCAGTTGGCACTCGTGACGCCAACTGCTGATAAATCATTTCCGCAAGACCAAATTGAGATTGGCGACTGATAGTTTGTGCAAGCTGCGCATCTAACATGCCTTGAAACAGGTTCGACGATTTGGTGGACAGTGGATTGTCTTCGTTACTCAAGGCTTCACTGGCAGCACGCATGCGCTTAAGCATCGACTGTATAAACAGCGCCTCGAATTGCTGCGCCGCGGCCATCAAACCTTGTTGACTGTTGTCGTATTTAAGTGAGTTTAGTGATTGCTGGTCGAGATAAAATGATTTATCCGATATCGCAGAACTAGGCTCTTGATAGGTGCCAGTTGTTGCCTTATTGTTTTTCTCTGCTGGTTTGGCTTCAATCTGTTTGACGATGTCGACAAACGCCTCGTTGTCATTTTGAAGCTGATTAAGACTGTGCTTTTCAAAACTATGGTTTTCAAGAAAATGGCTTTCGAGGCCTTGCAACAAAGGCTGTGCGGCATTGGGAGACACCTTCACACCACCCGTTGTAAAGGCATCCAGCACTGAGTCTGTGTGGATTATCACGAGGCATTGGAATCAATCATATCACCACCAGTTCCCCGTTAATCGCTCCAACTTCGTCTAGCGCCTGTAAGATCTGCATTAACGCTTCTGGCGTAGCGCCAATGTTGTTAATCGCATCGACGATCTCTTGCAAATTGGTGCCTGGAGGCCAAACCATGGTGGTGCCATCATCTTCATCTACGGCAATTTGAGTGTTTTGTACAACAGCCGTTTCGCCTGCGGTGTTAAACGCCCCACCAGGTTGCGAGACTGACTCAGATTCTAAGACTGTGACAGTAATACCGCCTTGGCTCACAGCCGCTTCGCTGACCGTAACACGCTGGCTTATCACCACAGTACCGGTACGAGAGTTGAACACCACTTTCGGTGACTTGCGACCTTCTTCTATTTCCAGTTCCTGGATCATGGCAACAAACATCACCCTATCTTCACTGTCGATAGGGGCGGATATTTCCACCTGGCCCTTATTGAGCGCTTTAGCCACCTGACCACCAAAGGTTTGGTTGATGGCTTTAGAGATGTTGAGCGCAGTCTGATAGTTTGGGTGTCTCAATTGAAGACGAATCGTTGGGTCACGATCGACCCTGTAGAAATAACACGCTCCAACGTCGCTCCATTGGGTATGCGTCCAACCGTTGGCGTATTGCGAGTCACGCTAGTACCATTTTCACCCGTCGCATTAAAGCCACCAACGACCAGACTGCCCTGAGCCACGGCATAAACCTCCCCATCAATGCCTCGAAGGGGAGTCAAAAGCAGCGTTCCGCCGCGCAAACTCTTGGCATCACCTAAGGAAGACACGGTCACCGAAACTAACTGTCCTGGCCCCATGTGGGGCTCAATCGCCGCAGTGACGCTGACTGCTGCAACATTTTTCAATTTCGGGTTAGTTGAATCATCGAGCTGTACACCAAACTGCTTGATCATATTCACCACCGATTGCTGGGTGAATTTCACTTGAGATTTGTCCCCAGAACCATCCAGCCCGACGACTAAACCATAGCCAATAAGCTGGTTTTGTCTGTCGCCATACACATCCGCCACTTCTGAAATCGGGCGCGCCGCGAGCGATTCCATCGTCATCAAAAGCAGAACTACTATGGCCAACCAACGAACGACCTTCGCCAATAGGCAAGACATGGAACGGGAAGATAGCCTATCTGTCATATTCATTAGAATGGCATCCATGGTGAGGTAAAGAACTGAGTCAACCAACCTGCGGTATTACTGTCGGCAAACGCACCGCGCCCGGCATAAGTAATACGAGCATCGGCAATGCGCTGTGACGACAAGGTATTATCTGCTTGGATGTCATCCACTCGAACATTTCCTGTCAAGCGTATATATTCATCCCCTTGGTTGAGCTTGAGCCACTTTTCACCGCGCACTCTCAGCACTCCATTTGGCAGAACATCGTACACAGTAACCGTAATAGAACCGGTCAGGCGGTTACCTTGGTCGATGCAGCTGCGCCATCAAAATCACGGGAAGCTTCCAGTGATGCTGCGCCTTCAGCGTAAGTCGTTGAACCTAACGTTGGTGCGGCAACCGCAACATTGGACTCTTTACCAAACTGAGTGGAGGCACTTTTATCCGACTCGGTCTTCTCGTCTAGCACCACCGTCAAAATGTCTCCAATTCGGTAAGCTCTGCGATCTTGGAACAGCGTCATCGCAGTTTTTCCCGTGTAGAGACTGCCTTTGCTTACCCGGGTTACTTGATAATCCAGATCTGGCGGAGCGTAAGCTTCATCATCAGGAGATGGAGGGGTAAACTCTTGCTGACGACCCGCGCAGCCGGATAGGTTGATCACCAACAGCGCCACCACCGCCAGAAAATAAATGGCGCCGATTGCGTGTCGTTTTTCTATCACGCCAGATGTTTTGGGCGCTTGCTCGTCTTGCTTAGCCATACGTCCCCCTCCCTCGATACTGCCGCTCTAATCAACACTGCTGTTCTATGTGTTAAGACTGCTGTGCGATGTATTGCAGCATTTCATCTGCTGCGCTGACCATCTTGGCGCTCATTTCATAAGCGCGCTGCGTGGCAATCATGTCGACCATTTCCTCGACGACCTGCACATTGGAGCCCTCCAATGCCCCCTGCTTGAGCTGACCAGAGCCTTCTGTCCCCGCCACCAGCTCTACCGCTTCACCAGAGCCCTCTGTTTCAGCAAACAGATTCCCGCCCTGCGCCGCAAGACCGGCCGGATTCATAAATTTCACTATGGTTATTTGCCCCAGCGCTTCTGGATTGACCTGACCTGGAATGGTCGCTGTCGCCACACCATCGGCAGTAATACTGACTAAGGTTGCCTCTGGCGGCACGACAACTTCTGGGATTAACGGATAGCCTTGAGTGTTGACCAGCTGACCTTCTGAGTTAGTGTGAAATTGACCATTTCGGGTATAAAGCAGCTCGCCATCCGAGTTTTCAATTTGGAAGAAACCGTCACCCAAAATAGCGATATCGAACTGTTGGTTGGTGTTTTGTACATTGCCTTGGGTAAAGACTTTTTCAGTACCAACTACACGAACGCCGTTGCCCAGTTGTATCCCTGTTGGGTGTTCATTGAGCTCGGTGGTTTCGGTGCCCGCCTGTTTGTCGACACTGTAAAACAAGTCTTCAAACACCACGCGGTCACGTTTAAACCCCACGGTGTTAATGTTGGCAAGATTGTTAGAAATTGCCGTCATCTTGGCATCTTGCGCTGCCATCCCTGTTTTTGATATCCATAATGCGCTGTGCATAACATCCTTCCTTAAGCTTTAAGTAGCTTGTTTCCAATTTGAGCAATTTCGTCCGCCGACGCCATCACTTCAATTTGCATCTCATACTGGCGAGTGAGTGACATAATGCTCACCAACTCTTCCAAACTGGAGACGTTACTGGCCTCCAAATATCCAGAGCGAACCTGAACAGTAAAATCCTCGGCTAGCTCGTCACCATTTTTCGCCACAAAGTGTCCACTAGCATGCATGGTCATTTGCTCATATTCTGGCTTCACCAATTTCAGTGCGCCCACTTCCAGCGATGCTTCACCACCTATTGGCGTCACAGAAACCAATCCGTTGCTGCTGATAGACACAAACTCGAAATCAGGTAGCACCATCGGGCCTTCGGTTGACATCACACGTCGCCCCCCGAGATAGAGCTGCCCTTGACCATCAAGCCGAAAGTTTCCCGCCCTGCTATAGAGTTCTGCCGGTTCATTCTCCAAGCCTTCAAGGGTAAAAAAGCCGTCACCATTGATAGACACATCAAGCGGCCTATCGGTGCGAATATCTTCCCCTTGGCTAAAGTTGTTCACCGCAGAGTTGGTGCGCGAGGTTACCGAGGTCAAAAAACCAGAGCCTCTAGTCGCATAGGTGAGGAGTGTTCCATCAGAGCTTTAAAGCCTATCGTGTCCGCATGAGAGAGGTTATTGGCACGCACGTGCTGAGCAAGCATGGTTCGCTCAGCCCCTTTGGCGGCACTAAACAGTATCGGGTTCATCGTCTTAAACCACGTTGAATAGCGCTTGAGTCAACTGATCCGAAGTTGAGATGGATTTGGTATTCGCTTGATAGTTGCGCTGCGCTGTCATCAAGGCCACCAGCTCCGAAGTCAGATCCACATTCGACCCTTCCAAGGCACCAGACGTTAAATCACCAAATACACCGCTACCTGCAGTGCCTAGAACAGGCGTCCCAGAGCTAAAGCTTTGCAGCCATGCAGTATCACTGGTTTTTATTAGGTTTTGAGGGGAGGCAAAGTTGGCTAGCACAACCTGTCCCTGAAGCTGAGACTGACCATTAGTATAAGTCGCGTAGATTCTGCCATCGTTTTCCATACGAACGCTGGCATAGTCGCCTGAGGTGTAACCATTAGGGCTGTTTTTCGATACTACAAAGTCACTGCCGTATTGCGTGATACTGGCGAGACTGACGTTGATATTGAGATTGTTGGCGACAGGTGCGAGCGTTACAGGGATGCTATAGCTTCCATCCGCTGTTAACGTGTTGCTCGGTGCGCTAACAGGATTAAGATCCAACGTACCATCACTACCAAAAACAACGGTTTCAACATCCGCTGCATCCACGACGCCACTACCATCAAGGTCTGCTTGCACCCCATCAACATAGACATAAAGGTTCCACTCGTTGGTATTGGCAGTCTTAACAAAATACTGGCTTACCGTGTGTGGGTTACCTAATGAATCAAAAACCGGTGTGGTGTAGGAGTGGTTATAGCTATTAGAATCGGTTGGATCGAAAGCCGCGCTGGTAGGTACGTTTTCGCGCGCATCCAGATTAGCCACAAAATCAATTCTGTCGGTAGCCTCGGCTTGCAATGAAGCGGTACTGATTTGTACCGTACCTACAGAACCCAACATTAGGTTGTTGTTCTCGTCAACCGAATAACCTTTAAGGGCTGCGCCATTATTTGCAATGATCTGCCCGTCCGCGTTCATGTTAAAAATCCCTGAACGGGTATAAAGGGTTTGGCCTTTGTTGTCTTCAAGCACAAAAAAGCCATTGCCGCTTAACGCCATATCTAGGGAACGACCTGTCCCCGTGACTGTGCCACTTTTCTCAAAGTTTTGTGAAACGCCCACCACTTCAACACCGCCCGCTTCACTACCACTGTACACAGAAGCAAACTCAGTGCGTGACTCTTTAAAGCCTGTGGTCGATACATTTGCAATGTTGTTTGAGATGGTATTGAGCTCTGAGTTCGAGGCATTTAGCCCACTCAATGCAATACTAAAACTCATAATGTCATCCTCTTCATTCTATAAAGAGGCTATCTCCTGGATCTAAGTCCCTAGGAGAACGACAGCCGTCATCTTACTTAATAGTGCGCAAAAAAAGGTGCGCAAAAATGTTAACTAAACAGCGAAAATAAACTGGCAGACGCGCAGCAGTTCATCAATCCTGCGCAAATGCCGCTACCTCATAAAAGGCAACTTTGCCTATACCTTGCACCTGCAACTGACTGGTGCCATCAAGTGCTGGCGTGGTGACTTGCTCAACCACACCGTGCTGGAAAATTGATGGTGAATAATTTTGACCGCTGTCTACACTCACTCGCATTTGATAACGACCATTGAGTTGATGCTGATCCGCATCAATAGTAAATCCCACCTTACCTGCTGACTTTGGACCAAGCGGTATAGCAATAACACTGCCCGTACTGTCCAACAGTTCGATCGTCACTGTATTCGATGGTGCTGAAAGTTCGATGTAACCATGGTTGACACTGCCAGAACTCATCTCTAGCTGATCGCTGCGCACGGTGACATTCTTATCCACCAAATTTGCCGTGCTCAGAACTTGTAAGTTGTCCAACATCGCCGTGTTAGATTGCATTAATTGAACCAAATTCTCGGTGCTTTCAACCTGTGAAAACTGCGCCAACTGAGCAACATACTCTGTGCCGTCGGTTGGATTAAGAGGATCTTGATTCTCAATTTGCGCCACCATTAAAGTGATGAATTCGTTTTTTAACGCTTCACCACTGTTTGGATTAGCTTGCGGTGCAGCGCTTGATGCGGACACAATGCTATTGACCTGAGCTGCCCCTGAAATCGTAGCCATGTTTTGCCTACCTATTTAATTTGCTGGTTGCTAACGAGAACAGCGATCAATTACGCCACAATCCAAGCAAGGATTGCTGCATCGATTTGGCATTACCCAGTACTTCCACGCTCGCCTCAAAGCTGCGTGTCGCTGACATCATATCGGCCATTTCATTAACCACGTTGATCCCGGAGTAATACACATACCCTTGGTCATTCGACAACGGATTATCTGGCTCGAATCGCTCTTCGGTGACCGAAGGCACTTCAATCACATCAGCGACGCGAATTGGCACAATACCTTGATGGCTGCCCTGAAGACGACCCTGAGTCAACGACTGAGTCGCATCAAACTGGTTGTAGATGGATGAGAAGATAGGCTTTAGCGGTTTGTAGACTTTAGCGGGATCGCCCGATACCGAGTCTGCATTCGCCAAATTACTGGAGATGGTGTTAAGTCGAACAGTCTGAGCCGTCATCGCTGACCCAGCCGTCTCATATATTCCGAAAAAAGACATAGTATCCCTACTTTAGTTAGCCAATTTTTCACTCATTGCTGACGTTGTTGTATATTTTTCTCAGGCAGCAGATGCAAAACATGACACCCACTTGGATTATTTCCGCACTCTTTAGTGTTTGCAAAATGGTGCTTTATGAATGATTGCCTAGTGAAACATCCCGCCATTTAATTCTGTCGATTTGAATGACAGCCCAGTTGCTACTGACCTTTTATCGCAGTCTTCAAACCATTTATTTTCGATTGTAAAAACGCAAGGCTCTGGTGATAGTCCATCACGTTTTTCGCGAACCGCGCTTGCTCTGCCTCTAGCTCGACAGTGTTCCCATCACGAGTTCGTTGTACCGGTATTCGATACAACATTTGGCTATCAATTTGCCAGGTTTTACCCGTACCGATGCCAGACATAATGGCATCAAAAGAGACATCAACAGCCTTATAGTTCGGAGTATCAACATTGGCGATGTTCGAGCTCAATACCGAGCTCTATCTACCTAAATTGCACCATTTGAGGATGTATCCCCAGCGCCTGATCCAAATCAATCATGTTCAATCCTCACAGTACCAGTGCCCCTTAATGTCTCCACTTTATGCCTCGCCACCGTCAGACAAATCGCTAGAGTAATTACTCCGAACTTGAATCATATAAATTTGAAATGGAAACCCTATAACCTATAGTTAATGTTAATTATCGTGTCAAACTTGAGAACGAACTCAAAAACATAAAAGGAAAACTTGACATGGAGAGAATTCTATATACCGAATTTGGCAATCCAAACGTCAAAATGCGCAAGTTTTTACTCAAACATACCAACCATTTTCCAATGAAGTGATTGACTTATTCAAGTTCAACTTCGCTGGAAAAAACACAAAAGTGACATTTACTGAAGCGAGCTATTACCCTGAAGAATCGGTGAAAGCGGTGCTCAATATCGAAGAGTTTGGCAATATATTTTTCTATATCGAGCCGAAAAACTTAGACCTGTTACTACACAAACACCTCAATAGCGATGAGCAAACAAGAACAACGGCTCAATCAATCACCGACTTGACACAGACACACCATCGCTTGTTCCAAAAGTTTTCAATGGCACTAGCCAATATCATGACGGCAGACGCAAGCATTACCTACTCGACAATACAGAACACGAACCTTCCAACGTAGGGGTTAACATTGTTTTTCATGTCGATCATCAAGAGATAGCGATCACCATTATGATCGACGATCGCTATGTGAAGAAGCTGCGGGAAATGCTTGGCAACAACGAAACCTTCGATAGAGACGAAATCCTCAATACCTTGCGCTATCAACCGGTTGAGTTAGGTTGCGTGCTGTTAACAGGTCAATGCACCTTGCACGAGCTGTCAAAATTGGTACCAGGTGATGTACTCCCTTTGACGTTGTGTAAAAACCTCACCATCAAGGTCAACGGACATCCAACCTTTTTTGGCAAACTGCAAACCATAGACTCAGAGCTGGGAGTGAAGATCGATGGCTGATAACAAACCTACGCGAGACCTCGACGTCTCCATCGAAGACATGAACCTACAAGATGAATTACCTGATCTCGACGATTTGGATTTGGATCTTGACGATCTCGAAGACGAGGAGCTTCACGCCAACGATAGTGCGCCTGCAAGCAGTGTGAACTTGCTAAAAAGTATTCCGGTCGATATCACCGTTGAGGTTGCTCGTAAGACGTTGATATTAGATGAGTTGCTCAATCTCAAATCGGGCAGCGTCGTTATGCTTGAAAAGCACGAAGGCGACCCTGTGGACATCAAAATTAACGGCACTTCTTTTGGTACCGGTGAAATCGTGTCGAAAAATGGCCAGTATGGCGTCAGGCTGCTTAGCATCATTAAAAAGCCGAATCAGTAGGTAAACGCTCATGACACCATCAATGCGAATCGCACTGAGGTTGCTTGTTTGTTCATTGCTTCTGATGCCCTCCCTAGCGAACGCTGAGGGGCTGACCATTTTAACCGAGACTCAAGGTGACGATGGCACAGAATACAGCGTAAAACTGCAAATTCTGATTTTAATGACGCTGCTCAGCTTCGTGCCTGCGTTTGTCATCATGTGCACCAGCTTCACTCGCATTGTAATAGTCCTTGCCATTCTTCGCCAAGCTCTAGGATTGCAGCAAACACCGCCCAATCAAGTATTGGTAGGCATTGCGCTCATTTTTACCTTACTCATCATGCGCCCGGTATGGACAAAAATCTACGACGACGCCTACGTGCCTTATAGCAATGGCGAAGCCACCCTAGCTCAGGCTCTCAAAACCGCTGAGAAGCCGCTGCGACGCTACATGCTTGACCAAACCCAACGTAAAGCACTAGAGCAAGTCACTAAGATCGCTGGCGAAACCCAAATCGCTGACGAGGAAGCCATCCCTTTTCTTATTCTATTGCCTGCCTATTTGCTCAGCGAACTCAAAGTCGCATTTCAAATTGGCTTTATGTTGTTCTTGCCATTCCTAGTCATCGATCTTGTTGTTGCTTCGGTATTGATGTCGATGGGGATGATGATGCTATCACCGCTCATCGTATCACTGCCCTTTAAGCTGTTGGTATTCGTGATTGTTGATGGCTGGGGATTACTAATGGGAAGTCTTGCAAATAGCTTTTGGGTGAGCACATGAGTCCGGAACAAGCTGTTACGTTAGTCGGACACGCCATTAGTGTTATTTTGCTAATGGTATCAGTGTTAATTTTACCCAGCCTGGTGGTGGGGCTCGTGGTGGCTATCTTCCAAGCCGTTACTCAAGTTAACGAGCAAACCTTAAGCTTTTTACCCCGTTTATTGGTCACCTTATTGACCATTATTTTAGCTGGGCATTGGCTGGTGCAGGAGATCACCGACTTGTTCATGTTCATCTTCACTGCCATCCCTACTGAGGTAGGTTGATGCCATGATCATCACATTTACCGAAATCACTCAATGGCTTGGGCTGATTTGGTGGCCATTCGTGCGCCTAACGGGCCTGTTTCTAATTGCACCTTTTTTTGGTGACAAAGCAATACCGATGCGAGTGAAAATTTTGTTCGCGTTTATATTCTCATTGCTACTCGCCCCTATGATAGACACGGTGCCTCCTTTCAACCCATTCTCTATTGAGGCAATTATTTTCACGATTTATCAACTAATTTTCGGGTTTCTCATCGGCTTTGCGGTGATGATTTTCTTCACCATCTTCTCTATCGCTGGGCAAGCGATATCCATGCAAATGGGGCTCGCGATGGCAATCATGAACGACCCTGCCAACGGAGTTAGCATTGCCATCATCGGTCGAATTATGTTTATCACTGCGATGCTGCTGTTTCTATCCATCGATGGTCATCTTATTGTGTTGCTTCAACTCAAAAACAGTTTCACCCACTGGCCGCTCGACTCTATGTTCCCATTTACCAGCATCGACTATGTTCTTAAAATGGTGTCGTGGATGTTCGCAACTGGGCTGCTAGTAGCGGCCCCTGCGATTGTTGTCATGCTTCTCAGCAACATCACCTTTGGTTTAATGAATAAGGCGGCACCAGCACTTAACGTTTTTGCTCTTGGCTTTCCGATGACGATGTTACTTGGGCTCTTTGCCATGATGGCATCGCTGACAGGGATTGGCGATCACTACTTTGAACTGGCACTGGAGCTCAATCGCCACTTAAACTACATCTTAAGGCTTCCGAATGGCGGATAAGCAAGACAGCGGTGACAAAAGTGAACTGCCCAGTCAACACAAGTTGACTAAGGCACGTCGGGAGGGTCAGATCCCTCGAGCCAAAGACTTTGTCTCCTCACTCACCCTCGCTGTCGTCGTCGCCTATTACGTTTTGAGTATAGATAGACTTGGGCAAACCCTTATTGAGTTATTTTTAATTTGCTATGAGTTCGATATCAGTATCATTGGTCAGTTTCACCTACTTATTGAGCTAGTCGGTAAAGCGCTGTTTGCGATGATCATGCTGTTCTTCCTCTGTTTATCTACCAAGTCATTAGCGCCATCTTAGGCTCAACGCTATTGGGTGGCTGGGTGTACAGTCCGACTCTGCTAGCACCCAAGTTTGAACGTATTAGCCCACTTAAAGGACTGAAACGCATCTTCTCGACCCAATCCTTGATCGAGCTAGTAAAAAATACGGTCAAGGTTTCACTTTTTTTCGCTATCCTTTATTGGGTCATCAATCAATACATGGCTGTGATTACCGGCCTTGTTAGCGCGCCATTTGATACTGTGCTCGCGACCGTAAGCGCAATTACAGTCGAGTACTTGGGCTATTTGCTACTGCTGATTTTACTGTTTGGTCTGATTGATTTTCCCTATCAGCGCTATGAGTTCACCAAGCAAATGAAAATGACTAAGCAGGAGGTAAAAGATGAGCATAAAGAACAAGAAGGGCGACCCGAGGTAAAAGCGCGTATTCGGCAGATCCAAACCCAGAATGCCAAACGAGGTGCTAACGAGCGAGTGCCAAACGCCAGTGTCGTACTGACTAACCCGACCCACTACAGCGTGGCACTGATCTACGACCTCTCCCAAGCCGAAGCCCCCTTTGTGGTGGCGAAAGGAAAAGACGATGTGGCGGTGTACATACGTGAGCTCGCAGTTAAGCACCAGGTTGAAGTGGTGCAAAGTCCTGAACTGACCCGAGCTATCTATCACACCACGCAAATCGATCAGATGGTGCCCAATCAACTGTTCGTTGCCGTGGCGCACATTCTTACCTACGTCAATCAACTAAAAGCATGGCGCCAAGGACAAAGAAGCAAGCCAAATGGCTTGCCTCCCTTCGATATCCCAAAAGCTTGGAGCGATATTACACCGCCTTCTGAGTAACCCGCTCTAATCTGACTGCCGATACCTTAAACTCAGGTATTTTGGCGTAAGGATCAGTCGCAGTATTAGTAAGCTTGTTGGCCGCCGATTCTGCAAAATGGAATGGCACAAACACCACACCTTGCTGCATACGTTTGGTGACAAACGCTGGCGCGGAGATCTCACCACGCGTGATACCAGCTTAACTGGCTCGCCATTGGTGACACCCATATCTTCTGCGTCTTCAACGCTTATCATAATGCGAGGTCCAGCAAGGTTATCTAACCCTTTGGTTTTTCGCGTCATGGTTCCGGTATGGAACTGCTCAAGCAATCGCCCTGTGGTGAGTATCATAGGGAACTCTTTATCAGGGAGTTCAGCCGCATACTCAAACGGAATTGCTGCCATTGCGCCTTTACCACGAATAAACTGGTCTTGGTGCATAATGCGAGTACCAAATGGCTTAACGTTGTTACACGGCCACTGCAACCCATTTTTCCCCACCGACTGCCAGCGGATACCATGGTATTGAGGCGTCACGTCAGCGATCTCTTCGGTGATGTCCTGCACCGACTCATACTGCCAATCACTGCCCATTGCATTAGCGATAGATTGGATAATTTGCCAATCTTCACGCGCCTCGCCCGGCGCTTGTACAGCAGGAACCAAACGTTGTACTCGGCGCTCAGTATTGGTGAAGTGCCCCGCTTTTTCGGCAAAGGAGTAAGACGGTAGCACAACATCGGCTAGCTGTGCGGTCTCAGTGAGGAAGATATCTTGCACTACTAAGAAGTCCAAAGATTTTAAGCCATGAACCGCGTGCGCTTGATCTGGGTCGCTCAGTACCGGATTCTCCCCCATAACATACAGGGCTTTAATGTCGCCATCGCAAGCACCGTCGATAATCTCTGTCAGCGTCTTACCTCGTTCGGTCGGCAGGTTATCGCTGTTCCATGCCTTAGCAAATTTCGCTTGAACCTCCGGATTAGTCACCTTTTGGTAGCCCGGATAGTCGGTTGGTAATGCGCCCATATCACAAGATCCCTGCACGTTCGACTGGCCTCGTAGTGGGTTAATACCGCCACCTTCAACGCCGACATTGCCACAAAGCATCTGCAAGTTAGCAATAGAACGAACATTGTCGTGACCCGTCGTATGTTGGGTAATACCCATCGAATAGAACACGGACGTCACTTTAGCGGTACCTATCATTTCCGCGACACGCTCAATATCAAACGCCGCAACACCAGTAATGAGCGCCGCATTTTCTGGGCTGTAGTCAGGCTTTTTGATCTCAGCGACAAACGACTCATATCCCTCGGTTCGCTCATCGATAAACGTTTGATCGTGCCAGCCATTTTTGTCGATAACATGCATGATGGCATTGAGCAGCATCACATCAGTTCCCGGGCGATGGCGTACATAGAGCTCAGCGTGGTCAGCCATATCGATGCGTTTTGGATCCGCGACAATAAGACGAGCACCACCAGCAATTGCCTGTTTGATGTGTGACGCAATAATTGGGTGCGCTGCACTGGTATCAGAGCCAATGATAAAAATGACATCGGAGTGCGCGATGCTCGGAATGTCATTGGTCATTGCGCCACTGCCAAATGAAGCTTCAAGACCGGTCACCGTTGATGAGTGACAAAGCCGCGCGCAATGGTCAATGTTATTGGTTCCCAACTCTCGCCTAAACAGCTTTTGAAACGCAAAGTTATCTTCGTTGGTAGTTTTGGCTGACGAGAACCCGGCTAAACTGTCACTGCCGTACATCGACTTAATCTTGGTCAGTTTGTCGGCCACGTAACTGATGGTTTCATCCCAAGACGCTGGCACAAGCTCACCCGTTTTGCGAATCAGAGGCGTAGTTAATCGCTCGTCACTATGAATGAAATCAAAGCCAAATCGACCTTTCACGCATAGCATGCCTTGGTTGACCGGTGATGTTGGGTCACCTTTCACATAACGAATTTTGTTGTTCGCTGCATCGACGTACATTTCGACGCGACAGCCCACACCGCAATAGGTACAGATGGTTTTGACTGGCGTTAGCATCTCGATACGGCTGTGGGATTTATCTCGCTTATCGACCAGCGCCCCTGTTGGACATACCTGAACACAAGCACCACATTGAACGCAGTTACTGTCTCCCATTGTGGCGCCATCTGGGAAGGCGGGTCTATGGGCGGATTCAGAGAAGTTCAGAATGCCATGTACGGATTCGGTCTGACAGGCATGAACACATGAACCACAACTAATACAGCGGTTAGCATCGAACACAATGAACTCACTGGATTTGTCCACCGGGAACATCTTGCGCTCTTCCGTATCAATCTCTCGATAATCAACCTGATATTCACTGGCGTAATCGCGCAAGTCACATTGAGTATTCGCCTGACAGCCACATTCTAAGCAGCGAGCAGCCTCTGCGATTGCGTCTGCATCGCTCATGCCGAGTTCGACTTCTTGATAGCTGGTTTGGCATAGTTCAACATCGAGATGAGCCGCTTTAGCTCTAGATTTGGCGCGCTCTTGTAAATATTCCGCTTGGCGAACTTCTGTTATTCGCTCAGCTTTGCGGCTATTAAATGGCGCAGGCTCTGGTTTAAAGTGCCCTTCGAGAATATAGCGCTCAATGGCGTCCGCAGCTTTTTTCCCATCGGCAATGGCTTCAATTGCGGTCGCAGGACCGCGTCTAAAATCACCAATACTATAGACGTTGTAACCATGGTGCATAGAGTCACTATCAGCAGACGCCGTTCCCCAATCGGTCAGTGGTAGAGATTGGCGAGCAGTTTTAAGAAACTCCACATCGGGCTTTTGTGATAAAGCTGAGATAACGGTATCAAACTCAAGTGTCTGGGTTTCACCCGTAGCAACTGGGCGACGGCGCCCTGAACTATCCGGTTCACCCAATGCCATGATTTCTAGTTCAATAGCTTTAACCCTGCCTTTTTCATCAGCCACATTGCTCTTAGGGTTGGTCAGGAATTTGAACTTCACGCCTTCAAGTTCAGCCGCTTCAATTTCATGTAGCTCGGCAGGCATTTCGTTGCGAGTGCGACGATAGATAATGGTGGTGTCTGCCCCCTCACGGATCGCGGTACGCGCGCAATCTATCGCAGTATTACCACCACCAATCACAGCGACTTTGCGCCCCATAGTAAAGTGCTTGTCGGTCATATGATCTTTGAGGTAATCAACACCAAGAATGCAGCCATCTAAATCGGAGCCTGGATAAGGCATGTTCACCGCTTTGGTTGCACCAACAGCAAGGCAAACCGCTTCATAATTCGCGGTCAGATCATCGAGAGTGAAGTCTCTACCAAGCACAGTGTTGGTTCGAATCTGCATCCCACCACGGCACATGAGCTCAATTTCTTTATCTAGGATATCTTTCGGCAGACGGTATTCTGGGATCCCGTAACGCAGCCAGCCGCCCGCTTGTGGCATAGATTCAAACACATCGACAGCGAATCCTTGGTAACTGAGGTAGTAACCACAAGCTAGACCACCAGGTCCAGCACCAACAATGGCAACTCGATGGCCGTTGTAAGGCAGTTTTGGTGGCTCGAACTGTTCGGCAAGGGATAAGTCAATATCCGCTGCGTGGCGCTTAAGCTGACGAATGGCCAGCGGCTCGTCAACTAAGCTGCGGCGACATTCGTGCTCACAAAACGCAGGGCAGACACGGCCGATGGAAATCGGCATAGGCAGTGTGTCTTTGATAACTTTCACTGCTTGATGATGATCGGCCTCAGCGATGTGGTACAGGTAGGTTTGAATATCGACATTCGCCGGACAAGCGACTTTGCACGGCGCTTCACAATCGGCATTGTGGTCGGCGAATATCTTATTGAGCGCTTGACGGCGCAATGTGTTGAGTTGAGTGGATTCGGTGACGATGGTCATCCCGTCTTGCACTTGGGTTTCACAGGCTTTGACCACCCCTTGGCCGACAACTTCCACCACGCACATGTCGCAGGATTGTTTCTCGGCGTGCTTACTGATTGAGCACAGCGACGGAACTTCCACTTTGATATCTTTGGCCACATCAAGAATGCTCTTGCTTTCGCGCAGTAGGTAAGACTGACCATTGATAATTACATTCATAGAGCTATCTCTTTTTAGACAGATGATTATTAGCCCACTGTGAATGCCGAGTAGCATCAAGACGGATCGCTCCCAGAATCAACACCAATAAGTTCGCACGCTACATTTGGCGAGCAAATCAATAAAGATGTGGCAGGTACCGCAAATCGTCAGCAACCAAGCTGATTGTGATCGTCGTCACAGTGGTAGAACAAATCTAAAATGAGAATTTTTTTCGCTCTCAGGGGGTCCACCGCAAAGGGGGATTTACAAATAGGAGCATAACTGCCTCTAGTATAACCACACACTTTTAAAGGTCAAAATAAACCCACAAAATGTGTGACAATAACACTTAATCAGCATCAGAGGATGGCGTAAAATGGTAAATGCAGCTCTCCCGGAATTGATACTTTAAGCACGTCAGCAAGAACTACTCCAAGAGGAATCAATCAATGAAAATGCTTAAAGATATCGCCATCAGCTCAGTTATCACCACTATCGTTATGTTGGTGTTAAACGCGTCTTGGGACTGGGTATTTATTGCTAGTTTAGAAGTGGCAGTACTGGCTTCTGTCATACTGGCTGGAATGCTAAAAGGGGCGATTTCTTTGGAGAAAGTGATGGCGGCCTATTTCCTAACGCACAAAAAGATGCCAAAACTTAAACGCGGTGTGTCTTCATACATTATTTTGGTCGGCTCTAAGTTTGTGGCCATGGGTGTAATTGCGATGCTATTTGGTCAGCATGTGGCATTTACTGGTGCGTTTGGTGGTGTTGTGGCATTTTTTGCGATTATTTTTGCTGTGTTGGGTGTGGAAGGTGTTATTGGCAAGGTAATGGCGCGCCGTGAGGTTGCTGTGGGTTAGCGTAGACGCTCTTTTGCTCCTCCCTTAATAAGGGGAGGCTGGGAGGGGTGCTCTTATATCTTTAACGCTTTAAAA
>BBMT01000006.1 GCA_000755425.1 Vibrio maritimus | reverse complement strand
CTACAGGCTAGCGTCTACCGACGCAACGCCTGAGATTACATTAGCGATGCGCAGCGAGCCCTTAGCTCCTCCCCTTTATAAGGGGAGGCTGGGAGGGGGCTCTTTTCGCTCTATAGCCTTTCTAAGTTACTAGTAAAGAGCCAAGAGCACCCTCTAACTCCCCGGCTACGCGCCCGTTATCAAGGGGAGAACTACGGGCTAGCGTCTACCGACGCATCGCCTATACGAACATAAGCGATGCGCGGCGAACCCATTACCAACAATGCCTCCGATAACAACGCTCAGGCCTCCCCACCGACCCGTAACTCACATCCGCTTCAAGTTCCCCAGTACCAACCAAAAACTCCAAATACCGCCTTGCAGTCGTTCGGCTCGCACCAATGCTATCCCCCGCCTCATCCGCAGTAAAACGGCTACCTTGTTTAAACAAGCCACGAATTTTCTCCAAGGTAACACCATCAATCCCTTTCGGCAGGCGTACCTCTGAATTACTCTCCGCACTGTTGTTCTGCTGCATCATTTCATCAACGAGGGATTGGTTAAGATCGTCAGCGTGATGAAGTTGTTCGGTGCGTTTTTGATACTTCTTAAGAGCCGCCTCTAACCTTGGGAACATGACCGGTTTTAGAAGATAGTCAATCACGCCGCCGCGCATCGCATGTTGTAAAGTCTCGACGTCTCTCGCAGCTGTAATCAGAATCACATCGCACTCTTGGTTAAGACTGCGAATATGACCAAGTATCTCAATCCCAGTACCATCAGGTAGATACACATCCAACATCACCAAATCAGGTTCCAATACTTCAAGCTGCATCTCTGCTTCGAGCTTTGAGGTAGCAATACCTACGACCTCAAAGCCGCCTATCTGCTCCAAATAGCGGCGATGAAGTTCAGCGATCTTGAGATCGTCTTCTATTATCATGACTCGAGTGAAGTCATTCATACTAATCCATCCTTCGGAATGTATACGGTAACACGGGTTCCCATGGTGTCGTTGTCTATCATCTCTAACTGCCCTTGGTAACGCTCAGTCAGTTGCTTCACCAAAAACAAGCCAACGCCGCGATTTTGGGCTGATTTACTTGAAACGCCTCGGGTGGTTAAGGCATCAACATCAAGGTGCTGTGGCAGCCCACAACCCCTGTCGATAACCTCTAGAATGACTTCGTTGCCAAAATCACTGACTGATACGTCGACTGTTGAGCGCTTTGGTCGTTGGTTCGGGGTTTGTTTGATAGCAGATAAGCTTGCCTCAAACGCGTTGTCGATCAAATTACCCAATATGGTCACCAGATCGTCAGCATTAATGCTGTCATCCAAAGGTTCTAATCGAGATTCTTCATCAACAGTCAACGTTAAACCTAACTCACGAGCTCGCTCGGTTTTGCCCAGCAACATTCCCGCTATTAAAGTCTTTGACCGTTTCTCTTAAAAACTCAATGAGGGATTGATAGTGCGCAGTTTCTTGTCCAATTAGGTTTTGTACCGCGTCTACCTCACCCATTTGTACCAGGCCACTAATCGTATTCAGTTTGTTGCGATGTTCATGAGTTTGAGAGCGCAGCATCTCTGCATAAGCTTTGGTTTGCGACAGTTGGTCAGTCAGCTCACTAATTTCATCACGGCGACGGAAACTTGAAACGGCACCAACCACCTTATTATCAACAACAATTGGGCTTCGATTGGCCACGATACGCTGCTGATTGAGATAGAGTTCTATGTCGTGATCCGCCTCTTGACTATCAATCAAAGACTGGAGATCAGAATTAGGGAGCGCTTTACTCAGCGGTTGGTTAATCACCTTCCCTTTTTCCAGCCCTAAGATGTCACAAGCACTGGTGTTAATAGAACGCAGCACACCGTGAGTATCGATACTGATGACTCCTTCTTTGATGGTACTCATCGTTACATCGAGCTCACCATACAAGCGACCTATCTCTTCGGGTTCAAAGCCAAGAATGGCTTTTTGAAAGCGTCTTGAAATGAAGTACGAAACAATCGCATTGGCTATAAGCACCAATACCGCCATTCCTAATAAGAACAACAAGTAAGGCTCAATGCGATCTTGCAGTCTATCTAACAAATAACCGACAGAAACCACACCAATGATGTTGCCGTCTTGATCAAAGACAGCCGCTTTGCCGCGAACGGATTTACCAAGTGAGCCTTCTGCAAAGGACACATACGACTGACCGTGAACCAGAGCCTGGTCGTTGTCGCCCCCTTTCATAGGCAAGCCAATACGCTCATCCACCGGGTGTATAAGACGGATACCTTGCTTGTCGCCAATCACAATAAACGCCGCACCGATCATTTCAGTGAGACCACGATAGCGATCTTGCATAAGCGACGCTGTATCGTACTCAATCATGTGGATAACAGCAGAAGACTGAGCAAGAAATGTTGCCACGCCTTTGGCCTTCAAGCCGACTTCCTGCTCTTGAGATTGTTTGATATAGCTAAAGCCTGCGAGCGTTAAGACAAGCAACTGCAACAATCCCGACACTGTCATGATGATCAGCATTCGGTATCGAAAACTTATCTGATTCCATTTCATTTAGACACTCCCCCAAACGCCAATGTAACAGTATTGCAACATACCAGCATCCATACTGAGAGCGATCTGTGAACTGCTCAACTGTTTTGACATGGTTATCATTGTGTTGTCTATTTTTACATCAGTTTACACACTCGTTATGTTGCAATCGTGTTCATTCTGTAACCTGACCAAGATCACACCATTTTTAGGTTAAATTTAGAACTCTTGACTACCACTTTCGTATAGTATGAAACGTGCCCCAGTACAAAACAGAAGAGCAAGCATGTCTTAGTGCCCAAGACTTTAATCATACTGGTTGGCACAACAACAAAAACAATAAGCAATGAAGCAGTAGTACCCGTAACTAATAGCAATATTAGGTATCTGATAAGGGAATTATTATGGAACGTGACTGTTTTGGAATTTGCCTTGATAAGGCTTTGCTGTCGCAACACCGACGAGCCACCTTTACTCATGTAAGGGCTTATCAAACCACAACCTCTTTGGAAGACGATTTGGAGCAAGACGTTGTCGTCTCGTTCTCATCGCCTCAAATGTCAGGCAACGAAGTACTTAAGGTGCTGAAACAATCAAAACACTTGTTGTGGCGAGCGGGCTATCTTTGTCCTTCTCATGACTAGTGTATAACGAGCATCTAAAGGTAACTAACAACAATAGCTAGGTAAAAAGCAACATCTCCCCGGATGTTGCTTTTTTTCGCCACTTCAAAACAAATCAATAATTTCGGAAAAACAAATACATACATGCGTAATTTTCACCAAAGCATCTATAGTTAAGTTATTGCACACCATTTTATTAGAGCATATACTCTAGAAAGATTTTATAAACACCTGTTTGGAGCATTCATGAAGATCAAGTCCCTGCCATTGGCCATGGGCGTTTTACTAGGATCGCTTTCATTTAGTACCGTAGCCGCAGAGGTTTCTTTTGATGAAGCATGGCAATTGCTTCAACAGAACAACAACTCCCTAGCGGCTCAACGTGCTAATGTTGAGCGATATGGCCATTTAAAAGACGCTTCAAGCAGTCTCAACCTCCCTAAAGTAACTGTGGGAGCAAACTATACGCGCCTCGACCAAGACGTCACATTGAACGGCCAACAATTCGCAGACAGTTTAAGTGGTGTACCTAATATTCCCATCCCTGGTTTGGGTCAGGCTCTTGGTAATTTGCTTGGTGGTGTGACTTCTACCTAGAGCACAAAGACATTTTCAGTTCCTCTATTCGTGCTGTCTGGCCAATCTTCACCGGCGGTCGTATTACGGCTGCGCAAACCGCGGCTGAAGGTAAACAAGAAGAAGCACAAAGCCAGCTCGCGATGGAAGTCCAAGCGCGATATGAAGATCTCAGCAAATACTATTTCAGTGTCATCTTGGCCAAAAACGTCGTCGATACACGTATGGCGGTTGAAAAAGGGCTGACTAAGCATCGCGACTTTGCCCTCAAAATGGAAGAACAAGGGCAGATCGCCCGAGTTGAGCGCCTCCAAGCAGAAGCTTCATTGGATAAAGCGGTCGTTGAACGTAAAAAAGCCGAACATAGCCTAAACATTGCTCAAGCGGCATTAACTCAAGTACTTGGCCAAATCGAAAAAGTCGAACCCCGTGACGAACTTTTCATTAACCGAACTTTACCGCCACTGGATGCTTTTATCGACCAAACCCTTGATACCTACCCTGGCCTTGCGATTCTCGATGCCAAAGAAAAACAAGCCAGCAGCTTAATCAAAGCTGAAAAAGGGAAATACTACCCAGAGGTCTATGCGTACGGTGACTACAGTCTTTATCACGGTGACTCCTTAACGAGCCAGCTTAAGCCCGATTGGTTAGTTGGTATTGGCGTCAGCGTACCGCTACTGGAAAACTCTGGTCGTAGCGAACAGATGAAAGCAGCTGGCAGCGCCGTCTCTCAAGTTCAATTTCTGCGTAAGCAAGCTCGTCAAGATTTGAGCGTGTTGGTTGAAAAAACCTATCTTGAAGCGCAGCAAGCCCTCGACGAAGTTCAGGGGCTAAATTCCAGTATCAAACTGGCGCAAGAGAATCTGAAACTGCGTCAAAAAGCCTTCTCCCAAGGGCTGGGCCGCTCTCTCGATGTGGTTGACGCTGAGCTCTACCTGGCCAGTATCAAAACTCAACAAGACGCAGCGAGTTTTCAATATCTGTTGTCTTTAAACAAACTGCTCGCTCTTTCTAGCGAGATGAACAATTTCGCCAGCTACAAATACAACGCAATCACCCCTGCCCAATTACGATCTGAGGATGCATCATGAACAAGGTAAAACCCACTTTAGTCACACTAGGCGCCGTTGCCGTTATTGGTTGGGTTGGCTATAAGTTTTTCGATGCTTACCAAGCCCCGGCAATGCATATTCAAGGCCAAATTGAGTCACAGCAATACAGCATTTCATCAAAAGTACCTGGTCGTATCGATGACGTACTCGTCCGAAAAGGTGACAACGTCACTGAAGGTCAGCTCATCTTCACCATCCACAGCCCGGAAATTGAAGCCAAACTAGAGCAAGCGGTTGCAGGCGAAAAAGCCGCTGGAGCGCTCGCGAAAGAAGCAGAAATTGGTGCGAGACAACAACAAATTAAAGCCGCAGAAGACCAATGGCGTAAAGCTAAAGCTGCAGCTTCGCTGATGGAAAAGACCTACCTTCGTGTTAACAACCTATATAAAGATGGCGTTGTGGCCGAGCAAAAACGTGATGAAGCGCTAACCCAATGGCAAGCAGCGAAGTACACTGAAAGCGCAGCGTTTCAAATGTTCCAAATGACCAAAGAAGGCGCACGAGACGAAACCAAACTAGCAGCGGCAGAAAAAGCACGTATGGCCGCTGGTGCGGTTGCGGAAGTTGAAGCGTATGCTGCCGATACTCAAATCCACTCTTGGTTTGACGGTGAAGTGTCGCAAGTGCTGCTTCATAGTGGAGAACTTGCCCCGCAAGGCTTCCCTGTCGTGACCATTATCGATACCAAAGATACTTGGGCTGTGCTCAATGTTCGTGAAGATGCGCTAAGCCAATTTGAAAAAGGCAGCGAGTTTGACGCTTACGTCCCTGCTCTAGACGATACAATCACTTTTATAGTCACTCACGTGGCCGTGATGGGCGACTTTGCAACTTGGCGTTCTACCGATGCCACGCAAGGGTTTGACCTTCGTACGTTCGAAGTAGAAGCTCGCCCAGTGGATGAGGCTCCGCTTCGAATGGGTATGAGTTTGGTTGTGGAACTGTAGGTACGACTATGCCACAAGAATCATCCCATACTTCAGCTAAAACCCTAGAGCAGACTCATACTCTAGGGAAGATAGCCACAAGGCGAACGTTGGTGAAAAGCCACTTTCGGAGTCAGTGGCATCTACTTAGGCACGACAAATGGTTATTGTCGTGCCTGACTTGGCTGCCCATCGTATTGTGTCTATCCATCTACTGGATATTCTCTCAAGGGATAGCGCATAGTCTTCCTATTGGCGTTGTCGACCTTAGCCAAAGTACATTGTCACAAAAACTGGTTCGTAATTATGATGCGACGTCGATGCTAAGCGTCGATCATCAGTACAGCGACATAGGGCAAGCTAAGACAGCAATGATAGATGCGATATTTACGCCATTTTGTACATTCCCCCTGGCTTTGATAAGTCGGTAATGAAATCTATGCCCCCGCAAGTGACGCTGTTTTATAACAGTCAATATATCTTGGTTGGTAGGCTGATTAACTCCGCTGCACTGCAGGCGCAAGGTACATTCAACGCACAGGTAGAAGTGATTAAGGCACTTGCTAAAGGCAATACCACTGGCGCCGCTGCAGTGGGTAAAGCTGTCTCAGTAAGAACGCAAATCACGCCGCTATTCAATAAAGGCACAAACTACGCTCAGTTTTTAGTGACGGCAATTGTGCCAGCGATTTGGCAAATCGCTATCGTCTCGTTCACGGTATTGGTGCTTAGTGCCAACTACCGAGTCGCAGGAATCAAACCTTGGCTTGGCGAAACCAAACTGTTTCGTCACCTTGCAGCAACACTGATGCCCTACTTTGTTTGGTTCTCTTTACTTGGGTTTGCCTTTTTGATTTGGTTCTATGACATCATTGGCTGGCCTATGGAAGGAAGCTGGATGGTGCTGATCATAGCGCAATTTGTCACAACGATTGCTTGTATGATCATGGGTGCACTGTTCTTTTTCCTTACCTGTGATGCAGCACGAGCGATGAGCTTTGCAGGAGCGTTTACAGCACCGAGTTTTGCTTTTATGGGTATCACCTTCCCTGCTACTGATATGAGCCCGCTAGCGCTGTTCTGGCGTGAGCTTCTACCGATCAGTCACTATATCGAGGTTCAAGTAAGCCAAGCAAGTTACGGCGTACACGCGGCTCAATCATTGGTGCATCTGGCTCCAATGTTGGGCTATGTAGTCCCACTGGCGCTTACCGTGTTATTGATCAAAAAGCATCTCAGTAAGGAGTTGTCATCATGACATTGCTGGATCATATCAAGCTCGAGCTTCGCGCTATTTTAACCAATCCAGTCGTAGTATTAACTGTATTCGGCGGCGTGATTTTTTACTCGTTCCTATACCCACTTCCCTACAGCCACCAAACGCCGCGGGAACAGCCTATCTCGGTGGTCAACCTCGATCAAAGTCAAACCAGCTTCCAACTTGAGAGAATGGTAGACGCCACTCCGAACGTCCATGTTGTCCAGCGTGACTTTACAATTGAAGCCGCTAAACAGGCCTTTCTAAAAGGTGAAATAACCGGATTTTTAGTGATACCCGAGCACTTCTACAAGGATTTGATGCTAGGTAAAAGTCCAGTGCTGGCTTACGCTGGCGACGCCTCACTCTTCCTAGTTTACGGAACGGTTGTTGAAGGTTTGGCACAAGCCGGTGGCACGCTAGCCGCAAAAGCTAAGGTTTCCAAACTACTTATTGATGGTGTGCCGCTCGAATTGGCTAGTGAGCAATATTCTGCCACCAAGCTGAATACCAAGCCCACGTTCAACCCTCGTATGGGGTATGTCGATTACGTCGTACCCGCGGTATTTGTTCTGATCCTTCAACAAACACTGGCGATGGCATCGGGTTTGGTTGGCGGTACTCAGCGCCAAGGTAAAGGATACTGGAGCTTACGCCCTGTATTGAGCGTTGTCGCAGTACGAACTTTAGTACTCACCGCTATCTATTACTTACTCGGTATGTTTTATTTCGGTGCCAGCTTCGATATGTACGGGATCAGTAAGCTCGCCAACCCGTTTGAAATGCTGACATTGATGCTACCGTTCTTATTGACGTCATGCTTTATTGGCATTTTTCTTGGTGCCATCACTCCAAGAAGAGAGTTAGTTACCGTGCTTGTGCTCATTAGCTCAATGCCTCTTATCTTCTCTGCAGGCTTTATATGGCCAGTAGAAATGTTACCTGCACCGATGCAGTGGTTTGCGGCAGTATTCCCTACTCAGGCTGCGATCAGTGGCTTTTTGAAGCTAAATCAAATGGGTGCGGAGTGGTATCAGATTCGCGAACATTGGAATCATTTATGGCTGCTTACGGCCGTTTGGGGCGCACTCGCTACTTATTGCTTTAGTAAGTATCGCAGCCAACCTGCTGGGTAAGCTAGGACACTACAAAAACACAAAGGGGTCAGCGCACTAAGCACTGACCCCTTTTTGATTGTTATAGCTTATTGGTTTAGAAGCCTAGCTACGCGCCAATTCCACTTTTTCTTCTTTCTCACCCGCAGCTGGGTCATTGAACTTCTCAAGATCCAATGCACCTTCTGACTTAGCAACGATACAAGTTACTGCACTGTCACCGGTGATATTGACAGCAGTACGAATCATATCAAGTAGACGGTCAACACCCATGATTAGTGCAATGCCTTCTAGCGGCAGGCCAACTTGGTTAAGTACCATAGCTAGCATAATTAGACCTACGCCAGGAACACCTGCAGTACCGATCGATGCTAGCGTTGCCGTTAGAATCACTGTCAGGTAATCACCCATAGTTAGATCGATGTTGAATGCCTGAGCAATAAATGCAGTCGCAACACCTTGCATGATAGCCGTACCATCCATGTTGATGGTCGCGCCAAGAGGAATGGTGAAAGACGATACTTTATTGTCTACACCCAAACGGTTTTGCGCAGTTTCCATCGTAACAGGGATAGTTGCGTTTGATGATGCGGTCGAAAACGCAAACATTACCGCATCTTCCATCTTCTTGAGGAAGGTGATTGGGCTTAGTCCAGTGAAAGATTTCAGCATCACGCTGTAGGTAACTAGGCCGTGTAGCAGTAGCGTAGCAGTAAGCACTAGGAAGTACTCAGCTAGGTTTAAGATTGCACCCAAGCCAAGACCTGTGAACAGTTTTGCCATTAGGAAGAACACACCGTATGGGGCGATATTCATCAATAGCGCAACAAGCTTCATGATCACGTCATTCAGATCGCGGAATGTCGCAGCAATGCGCTCACCCGGCTCACCAGCAGCACTGATCGCGATCCCGAATAGCACGGCAAACACGATAACTTGAAGGGTCTTACCTTCAGCCATTGCGCTGATTGGGTTCGTTGGGAACATATCGATGATGACTTGACCCAGCGATGGCGCTTCTGTCGCCGCAAATGAACTTGCTGCAGTTAGGTCAGCACCCGCACCTGGCTGGAATACTGTGCCCATAGTCAGTGCCAGTGTAATGGCAACTGCTGTGGTAGCGACGTAGAATAGAACTGTCTTACCACCTAAACGGCCTAGAGTGGTGACATCTTTAAGAGAGCTGGTGCCGCATACAAGCGATACGAAAACCAGTGGAACAACGAGCATTTTCAAGCTGGCGATAAAGACTTGACCACCAACCTCAAAAAGGCCGTTTACAATGTAAGCGTCTACAAATCCGTTCTCAGCAAATAGACCTCGAATAGCGAAGCCCGTCAAAATACCTGCAACCATACCGATAATCACACGACTCGTCAGTGACATTGGTTTCTTGGCATTAGTCATAATTACTCCTTTTTTTATATTGCTTATTGATGGAGACATCAAAAGCCGGAGCAGATTAGCAGTACCCTTTAGGCGATTAGAATCACAAATTTGTTTTCCGATCACACCGCGTGACACAGATCACCAAACTTGTTATCAACCAAAAGCCAAAACCAACATAAATGCCACAAAATGGTCACAAAATAAATTAAAATCCAACGTACATTAACTTATTGAGCATTATATTCTTTTCATCTTCAGATAAGTTTTATTTATAACCAAAGATTATGTCAAAATTGAATGTCAGCCAAAACAAAAAGGCCAGCATTAAATGCTGGCCTTGGTAACTATATAGACATTTATACTATTGTGTCTTTATCGACTCTAACTTGATATCAAAGATAACCGCAGTTTCCGCTGGAACCGTCGGATGAGCGTCTTCTTGGTACGCAAGATGTGCGGGTACATATAGACGCCAAGTCGCTCCAACTGGCATTTCTTTGAGTGCGACAATCCACGCAACGGGCGCTTGATGCAGCATGACACTCATTGGCTCTGGAAGATGAGCAGAGCCATCCACCTGTTGACCATTCAAAAGCCAAGTTTTATGACGAATAAGGAATTGGCTGCTAGGATCAGATTCTTCTCGTACCCCACCCTCATCAATGACCTCTATTTGGATGCCAGAGCTATGAGTCGCCACTTGTTCACGGGCTGCGTTACGCTCAAAAAATGTTGCTTCAAACTGTTGTTTTTGCTCAAGATGCTCAGCTTGTGCACGTTTGCGCTGCTCTTCCATTTCCTTTTTCAGCGCTTCTGCTTCACTAGGTTCGAAAGGCCATGGCTTTTGCATAAACGCTTCCATGATCGCTTCTTGAATGATCTTGATGTTCATTTTTGGAAATGATTTTTGAGCAAGCTCTTTAGCAATTTCTCGGCCGTAGATATAGCTTACTTTTTGTTCTAGTGTTTCGATTTCCATAACAACCTCTTGGATTCTGGTTATGCGTTTATCATACGTATCAACCTAGAAAAGAAAAGTATGTTACGGATACTCGAACTCATCAGAAAAAGCTAAGGGCCGCAGTGGACCCTTAGTAATTTATGCAGTTTGAGATTCCGACGTGTCTGACTCGGTCTGCTCATTCGCATCGATAGGCTCAATAATGGGCAGGGTCTGAGCAACGTACTTACCCGGAGCTGCACCCAATACCGGATAATCTTCGTTACCCACCGGGAATGGTTCAACTTGTTCTTCTGGAATGTATTGACCAAGCCATTCATTCCAATGTAACCACCAAGACCCTTTGTGATGATCAGCGTTGTTAATCCACTCTTCCGCTGACTCATCCAGCGTTGAGTTTGTCCAA
Source organism: Vibrio maritimus (assembly GCA_000755425.1). GTDB lineage: Bacteria > Pseudomonadota > Gammaproteobacteria > Enterobacterales > Vibrionaceae > Vibrio > Vibrio maritimus_A. The sequence goes on along the minus strand of BBMT01000006.1, from coordinate 353,786 downwards.
AAGCCATACTTCTCTTTTTCTGGATGATTAACGATACCTGCAATATGCCCTGATTCACCAAGCACAAAGGTTTTATTGCCACCCATTTTCAAAGCTCCACGATACGTGCCTTGCCACAGAGCAATATGGTCTTCTTTTGTCGAGATGAAATAGCTTGGAATACGAATCTTGTCCAGGTCAATCCAAACGCCTCCAATTTTAACCCCTTTATCAGCAATCAACTTGTTCTCCAAGTAAAGTTGGCGTAGTAAGAAGTTATGCGTCGCTGCCGCAACGTTCGTACTATCACTGTTCCAGTACAACAAATCAAAATCGACGGGGCTATTTCCCTTGAGGTAGTTATCAACGTAGTAGTTCCAGTACAAACTGTTCTCACGCAGCAGACTGAAGGTCACACTCAAAGATCGGCCATCCATGTAACCCAGAGAATTGTTCTGAAGTTCTATAGCACGAATAATGGTATCGTTGATGTAGGCACCGACTTCACCAGGCTGGCTGAAGTCTAGTAACGTCGTAAAGAAAGACGCTGATACAATGCGCTTCTTCATTCGTTTAGCAGCGTAGTAAGCCACGGTTGACGCCAACACAGTGCCACCAATACAGTAACCCGCAGCATTGATCTGATCTTTACCTGTAATCGACTCAATCGCCGCTACTGCTTTGACTACCCCTTCCGTTACATAGTCGCCAAATTCGACTTTAGCTTGTGAAGGACCTGGGTTTCGCCAAGACATCATAAATACCGAATGACCTTGCTCTAGCAGCCATTTCACCATCGAGTTCTTCTCACGAAGATCAAGGATGTAGTACTTATTGATAAACGGTGGAACGATCAGTAGCGGAGTCGCATTCACCTTTTCAGTCAGCGGACGGTATTGAATAAGCTCAAACAACTCATTTTTAAATACTACATCCCCAGCTGTGTTCGCGACATGCTCACCAATCTGGAACGCTTCTGTATTCGTCATGCGAATTTTCAGTACATCCGCGCTCGCTTCCATGTCTTCCTGAAACTGCTGTAAACCAGCGAGCAAGTTTTCACCATTTTGCTCAAGCGTGAGTTTTAAAAGCTCAGGGTTAGTTGCGATAAAGTTGGTTGGCGATAGTGCGTTTAAAGTTTGACGGGAGAAAAACGTGAGACGTTCTTTGATTTTCTCGTCCACACCTTCAACCGAATTGATGGTATCGAGGTACGTTTTACTGAACAAAACGTAAGACTGCTTAATAAAGTTGTAAAACGCTTCTTCTTTCCACGCGTCGTCTTGGAATCGACGATCGCCCTTTTCAACGTCAACAACTTGTTCTTTACTGGATTGCAGCGCGACACGCTGCCATATTTCGAGTTGCTGCATCCACCACTTGGTTTGCATATCCAACATAGCGGCGGGTTGCTTGGATGCCTTGTTCATAAACTCTGCAGTGTCCTCAGCATTGAGTTCCTGCATCGCTTTAGTCAGAGGGCTATTTACGGCTGCCTTGCCTTGCTCGAAGTCTTTCCACCATTGCTGGTTGCTCTCCTGCAGTTTCACAAGGTAGTCCGAAAAGAAGTTTTGGAACATAACTAAAACCCTTTTCTTGGAAACAAAAAAGGTTGCGGGAACGAGTGTCCCCGCAACCCTCTATCTATATATAGGTACTGAATCTACCTAAAACTGATGTTAAGCAGGTGTGCTCGCTTTAACAGCGTCAGTAGTGATAGCTTCTAGGTCTTCTTTGAACTCTTTTGCTACTTGCTGAAGCTTGTTGCTGTCATCCATCATTTGTTGTGATAGACGAGACATCGTGCTCAGCTGTTGGCTGTTGAAAACCGCTAGAGATGAAACATCTTTGATCTCTGTTGCTGCTTTCATTTGGCTCACACCCAACTCGCTGTATGCGCGCATAGCATTCAGTTGAAGTTCAGTCAGTGTTTCAACATTTTTCGTCATGAGCTTGTTGAACTTCACGTATGGTTCAAACGTTTTTTCAGACTGCTCGTTGATCACTTTGAAAATATCCGTGTACATAATCATTTCTCCTAAGAAATAAACATTCCAGTTTCTAAATCAAATCTATCCCAGTTAGTTGGGCTTCCGACAACACAATTAACAGCGCTTAACAACGACTGCAGTTCCCATGCCACCACCAATACATAAAGAGGCGACACCTAGATCTTTGTTTTCTCTTAGCATCTCGTGAATCAAAGTCACGATGATGCGGTTACCTGAAGCACCCAGCGGATGCCCTAAGGCAATCGCGCCCCCATTAGGGTTTGCGCGTTGCAAAATTGACTCTGCAGAAACGCCGTGTTCAGAGGCTAAGTTACGAATAACACCAAGGGCTTGCGCCGCAAATGCTTCGTTTAGCTCAAACACATTTACGTCAGAAATCGTTAGCTCTGCTTTGGCCAATGCACTGGTCACAGCTTGCACAGGACCTAAGCCCATCACTTGAGGATCCAGCCCCGTTTGAGCACTTGCCACCAGCTCACAAAGTGGTGTCAATCCCATACGATTTACTGCAGATTCAGACGCCACAATCAGAGCACTTGCACCATCATTGATCCCTGATGCATTACCAGCGGTCACTGACCCTTCACGATCAAATGCAGGCCTTAGCTTAGCGAGACCTTCCATGGTTGCGTCTACTTTTGGATATTCATCTGTGGCAAACTCGACCACGTTACGACGAACTTTGACTTCTACAGGGACAATCTCTTGTTCAAACTTACCCGCTTCGATCGCCGCGACTGCTTTTTGTTGACTGCTTAGTGCATAAGCGTCTTGATCATCGCGTGATATGTCGACTTGCTTAGCGATGTTCTCTGCCGTCACACCCATGTGATAAGCATTGAAAACATCCGTCAAACCATCCGAAACCAACAGGTCTTTTGCTGTCATGTCACCCATTTTGTGACCACTGCGCGCTGTCGCTGGCATCGCAAATGGAATTTGCGACATCACTTCAACACCTGCTGCAACAACGACGTCAGCTTCACCCGCTTTAATATGAGAGGCCGCGTCCATCAAAGTTTTCATTCCGCTACCACACACCATATTTAATGTGTAAGCTGGAACTTCTGCTGGAATACCAGCTTTAATTGACGCTTGACGGCCAATACCCATACCTTGATTTGCACTTACAACATTACCAACAATAACTTCATCAATTTCTTCAACGGGTATTACTGTCGTCTCTAGAGCGCCTTTAATTGCTGCCGCCGCTAAATCACCTGCTGAAATATTTTTAAGGGTACCGCCAAAACTACCAATTGCAGTTCGTTTTGCTGCAACTATAAATACTTTTTCCATTGTTATCCCTTATTAGCTTTACGCCATGTATAAGCCGCCATTGATAGCGATTGTTTCACCTGTAATATAACCCGCTTCTTCACTTGCTAAATAAGCAACTGAGGATGCAATTTCTTCTGGCTTGGCTAAACGTTTCAGTGGAATGGTACTCTTAATCGAGTCCAATACTTCTTCACGCATTGCTTCTACCATTGGAGTGCCTGTATAACCAGGAGCCACGACATTTGCAGTCACCCCAGATCGTGCACCTTCTGCCGCCAGAGCTTTAGTAAAACCAATCATGCCCGCTTTCGCTGCTGCATAGTTTGTTTGACCAAACTGACCCTTTTGTCCATTTACAGATGAAATATTGATGACTCGGCCATTGCCTTTTTCGCACATGGCCGCAAACAGAGGTTGGGTAACGTTGAACACGCTATTTAGGTTGGTATTGATGACATCAAACCAGCTGTCTGAGGTCATTTTTTTAAACTGGCCGTCGCGAGTAATACCAGCATTGTTAACAACAAGGTCAAAAGTACCTTCTTCTTGTTGCAGCAATCCTAGCTTTTCCCTGCACTCCTCTGTATTCGTCACATCGAGTTCGAACAAACGAACTTGATCTTCTGTAAAGCCTTTTTCATCAAACCAGCGCTTAGCACATTCGTAATTCCCTGTGCTGTATGTTGCGATGAGACGATAGTCTTGTTGGACAAGTTTCGAAGAGATAGCAGAACCAATTCCGCCTTTTGATCCCGTAATTATTGCGAGCTTTTTCATTGGTGACTCCATTCCTAGCAACTAGCTTTATTAGCTATTTTATTAAAATTAAAATAAGACGACCTAGTACGCTTTTTTACTTAGCTGACTTTTATTATTGAAATTACACAGCTTTTATTACGTTTTAAGTTTTAAATATAAATTTAAAGGAATCTTAATATTTCACCATCGATTATTTAGGTAACGAGCCATAAAGTTGATCACTATCACAAATGAACATGTAATCAACAACAAACAATGTAAACAAACATTAAAGCCATCAACAACAACATAACTTACTGAATTAACGAACTAAATTATGCAAGTGGTATTTTTATCAATAAATAACACCAATGAACTACGCCCTAAAAAAAGTGCAATCACTTGTGAATTAAGTATCAACATAATAACGTATTTTCAAAAGCTAATTATCGAGCATTATTATTAAGTCTCTGAAATTCAACACTATAAAAATAGAGCCAATAACTTAACATTTTACATATTTGCAACAAACGATTACACAATAGAAACACTCGCCCTATAACATGGCGCAATATGTCTCATTGTGGGGCTTTGCAAAATAACGTGAGCAAATTCACCCACTAAAGGCAAGGTTAATTTGAGCGGAAAGTTTAGAGGATAGTCGCAAATCCAGAGATGTACAGTTTACGGCTATCTACAACTTCAAGCAGATAGCCAATTTTTAGGAGAACTAAATCTATTAGTTGTGGCTGCTTGTCACTATACGTCCAACAAGCGCATTTGAGCTTGATTAAGTCTCAGTGCTGTTTGCGGTAGTAACCATTTCTTTTGATCTTGCTGTTGAATACCGTCTCCAGAAACATACAAGCCGTGTAGCACACGTCTCCTAGTGCCGATATGGTTTATCGTGCTCCATGCCATGTATGAGCATTGAAAATCATTATGCTGCCTGCAGGACACTCCAAGTACACCTCTTGCGGGTGAGGAGCTTCGGTATCTTCAAGCACATCTTCAGGCAACTCTGGTCGTAGATGCGTTCCAGGGATAATACGCGGCGCACCATTGTCTTTGCATAAATCATCAAGTGCCCATATCGAATTCACCAAGTGAACTTTAGGAAAATCGGGACGAGGCTTCTTCCAGTCACCGTGCAATGGCTGAAGCCCACCGCCTGGATGCGCTTCTCTGCCATTAAGACTCGACAGCTTAAATTCACCTTTGAATATGTGCTGGCATGCATCGAGTACTAAAGGGTGTGACCAAATTTTCTCCCAAACCGTACCTTTGTTAATCAAGTTGGCAATTCGAGTCACGGTCTCTTCTTGGTGGTGTTCTATTGCTAGATTCTCACCCTCTTTCTCAACAAGGTAGTCGAATTTATCTCTCAGCTCTTGGAGCCACTCAGGATCAATCACATCGTGAATAACAGTAAATCCGTGGGTATCGAGTTCGTCATATTGGCGTGGCGTAAGGCCTTGTGTGGAGTATAGTCCATGTAGGGTAGATTGATGAGGCATTATTATTATCCTTTCTTAGGCTGACTTTTCAGTTATCAATCTACTGCGAAATGAACAAAAATCCTGTAGGGAATTTCTACGATAAACTGGATATTTGTATGATCGTTATATAAATGTGAACCAACTCAAAACCCCAGTTTTAGCCTGTAATGTATAATGTTACCTCCGCAAACGAGTACTCTTTAGCTAGAAGATTGTTATAAAACATGTTAGACAGAACTTACCTAATAGAAGCCCTCCAACACTACGCCACTAATACGGAACAAATCCGTTCACTGCAGTTTGCTGGCAATCTTCCCAGTCCCCCTCCCCTTGCTTATCAAGTCCACTTTCCTCGCATTGAAATGGTGTTGATTGGTGAGCTGGATATGGATGTCGGTAACAGCGTAGGTAGCGATACAGGAGTGCAACTGCAACAAGGTGATGTTCTCTACCTACGCTGAGAGTTGGAACAAACCCAACTGGGATAGACCCGTGGTTACGATGACAGTGCTTGTGGGCAAACAAAGTTTTGGTATGAGTTTACTGAGTTGGGATGGCGAGAAATTCGATTCGGCTATCAAAGAAAATGTCGCAAGGCGTGGACCACGAACCGGTTCATTCATTCTCCAAGCTGTAGAAGAAATGGCGTGGCATGCACAAGATCAGAACACGTTGCAATTGTTAGCAAGTAGCTTGTTCAGTCATATCCACGATCTTATCCATAATCCACCAGAAACACCTTCGAAAAGTAAGGCGCTGTTTGATGCGGTTAGAGATTATCTCGAGCAAAATTATCACGAGCCACTAACAAGAGAATCGGTCGCTAAACACTTTTATGTATCACCTAACTACTTATCGCAGCTTTTCCACAAAGAGGGCAATGTAAAGTTCAATGAGTATCTAACTCGCATCCGCCTAGAGCGAGCAAAATATCTTTTAAAACAATATGATACAAAGGTAAAAGAGATTGCACACCGATGCGGATTTAATGATAGTAATTACTTTTGTCGCGTGTTCAAACAACAAACGGACCGCTCCCCTTCGCAGTATCGTGCGCACTACCAAAGTGGAACGGTAGAATAGACTTAAACGTTGATTACCGTGCCAGCTGGCGCTCTTTTGGCACGTTCAATGGCAGTAATTGCGAGTTCAGGATTACGCAGAAAGTCAGATATCGACATTTTAATCAAGCGAGAGTTGTCAAAACGCTCAACACCTTCAATATTGATGTCAGCAATGATAAATGCCACATCCGCTCTGTCGATCGCTTCCTGTTCTAGCGAGTTTTCTGCGCCAAGTGCACCCTGTGTCTCAACATCAATTTTGTGACCTGCTTTTTTGGCCGATTTTTCTAGCAATTCCGCTGCCATATAGGTATGTGCGACACCACTAATACAAGCCGTAACTCCAACTAAATTCATCGTTTTCCTGAGATATTCCTATAGCAAAAAGCCTAGTGAGTATAATCTCACTAGGCATCCATGTCTTTGTCTAATCTACGTAAACTTGTTCTCAATCATAATCACAGCAAATCAAGAACGGTTTTCCCATCACCGTAGGCGTTGTGCCAGTCGCTCATAAAGCCAGCTACGCCAGAATCGGTCAAAGGATGTACCAGAAGTTGATCAAACACGTCTGGTGCGATGGTCACTGACTGCACACCTGCTTTCGCTACTTCGTGAACTTGCTGAACATTTTTAAACGAGGCGGCTAGCACTTTAGCATCCAAATTATACATATCGATTAAGTGAGCCATTTCAGCGGCGACCTGAGTGCCATCACCACAGATATTATCAAGACGGTTCACATACGGAGCTAAGAACTCCGCCCCTGCCATTGCCGCCATCAAAGCTTGTTGTGGCGTTAAGATAGCTGTAGCAGTAATGCGAATGCCTTCGGCGCTAATGAGCTTCATCGCTTTAATACCTTGCGGTGTTACTGGTACTTTTACGATAATTTCAGGGTCGAGTTTGCGAAGGGCTTTGGCCTCTTCAAGCATAACTTCAGCAGTATCGGCCACTACCTGTGCATGCAGCATACGTTCTGATCCGATCAGCTCACGTATATCCAAAATAATGTCTCGAAGCGGACGGTTCTCTTTAGCAATAATCGTTGGGTTTGTTGTTACACCAACAATAGGGTATAAATCGACCGCCTTTTTGATTGCTTCTAAGTTAGCGGTATCTAACATATAAATCATGATACATCTCCAATCACTGTAACTAGGTGGCTATATCAGTAGCCAAACTCTTTCAAACACTTGCTAATCGCCGCTTTACTCTCGGTAAAACAAACACCTTGTGCAGCCAACTTACTGGTATCTAAACGTACGTCTCGAGTCTTGGGTGCATCATTTTGTACTAACACCTCGGGAAGACGCGATTCAAGCTTAAGTTCGGTTAGAATATGCTCGGCAATTTCATAGCGGCTCGCATCGTTGTGCGCACCTGTGTGATACGTGCCATAAGGTATTTCAAAGATTTTAGGGAACTGCTCAATTAACTCGTGAACATAAGTTAACCCTCGAAACTCATTGCCACGCTCCCGCATCACTTCACCTTTAAATAGTGCCTGGGTTGCATTCCAAACCACATTTGGGTTTATAGTGGTATTGCGCTCAGGCAATCCAAACAACCAGGTGAACCGAAGTACCCACATTTCTGGCAATATCGACGCGAGTTCTTTTTCTGCTTCTAGTTTGTTTTGACCATAAACGGTGTCTGGTACGGGCGTAGAATCCTCTGTGTATGGACCCGACTCTGGGTTCCCGTTAAAGACCTGCTCAGTCGAAATGAATACAAGCTTCGCACCAATTGCCTTACACGCGTTGGCAACATTTATGGCGCCTTGCACATTCACTTTGTGGGCAACATCTGGGTGTTGATTACAGAAATCCGTAACTGCAATCGCTGCGGCATGAATCACAAAGTCCGGTTTGAACTCATCAAACATTGCGCTCACAGCATCCGCATCGGTAATGTCTAGCTGTGCAACGTCCGTGCCTTTAATATCAAATTCATTGCTGTAACGGTTAATAAAGCGCGTACCAAAAAACCACCTGCGCCAGTAATTAAAATTCGTTTCTTGCTCATGCCTAGCCTCCTATGACTACTTGGTATCCATGCGCTTCGACATGGCGCTGAATCGCATCTACTTCTTGTTTGGTCGGTACTGGGATCTCTTTCATCGTGTAGTTCATCCCTAACGTTTCATATTTGCTCGAACCATATTGATGAAATGGCAGCAAATGCACTTCTTTTAGTTGATAAGGGGCAATAAAACTCAGCACCTTATCAACGTTGATCAGATCCAAGGTAAAGCCGGGTATCAAGGGTAACCGGGGAATCACCTTGCATGATGTTGCCATCAACGCAGAGAAACTATTTAGTACTTTCTCTAAGTTAATTCCGATAACGGCCTTGGCTCTTTTCTCATCCATCATCTTGAAATCAAATAGAATTTCATCGCAATAGTTCGCCATTTCCGTAAGCTGTTTACTATTGCCGTGACCTGAGGTCTCGATGGCTGTTTTATAACCCAACCTCTTTAGCTGTTTGAGCAGCTCTATACAAAACTTGCCATGAACAAGCACCTCACCTCCGGATAAGGTCACACCGCCACCAGAGGTTTGATAAAACACATCATCTTTGGCGATTTCTGCAAGCAACTGCTCCACGGTGACGTCATAACCGACTTGCTCGAAGGCACCACTTGGGCACTCATCTACGTCCTGCTCACACACATCACAGTGCAGACACTTAGACTCGCGGCGAATGTTCACCAGGTCTATTGACCGTGATTCTGGATTGGCACACCAAGGACACTTCAAAGGACAACCTTTAAAAAACACCACTGTGCGTATGCCCTCGCCATCATTGAGAGAGTAGCGTTGAATGTTGAATACCCGTGCTGTTAGAGCCTTTGACTCCATTTCAGAAGAGCGAGGCTCTTCTGAAACTGAGCAACAGTCGACGGAGCCGGTTTGGCAATCACAACTCATGGGCGGTTCTTCGAATAATGTCATCTTGAATTTCTTTCGATAATTCAACGAAGAAGGCACTGTAACCCGCGACTCGCACGACTAGACCCGCATAATCCTCTGGTTTTTCCTGAGCCTTACGAAGCGTTTCAGCGTTTAGTACGTTGAACTGGATGTGCTGCAGTTTTAGCTTCATGAAGGCACGCAGGAAGTCACCCAGTTTGGTAATCCCTTGCTCACCTTCTAACGTCGAAGGAGTAACTTAACGTTCAATAGACTTCCGTTAGAAAGCAGGTAATTGTCGAGCTTACTCACCGACTTCAACACGGCTGTTGGGCCTTGTTGATCTTTACCCAACATCGGAGACAAACCTCCATCCGCAAGCTGCTCTCCTGCTAGTCGGCCATCAGGTGTCGCTCCGACAACAGCACCAAGCGGAACGTGTGCCGAAACCGTGTATGAACCGGAGTGAAGTAACCACCACGAGGGTTCTCGTAAGTCTCGACTTCTTTACAGAACAGACGCAGCAGATCCGCACCCAATGCATCCACTTCATCGATATCGTTGCCGTATTTCTCATAGCGATTCATGAGACGGGCACGCACTTTCTCCCCGTCTTTGCCTTCAAAATTCGACTCAAGTACATCGATAAACTCTGCAAAGCTCATGCGTTTCTCTTCAAACACAAAGCGTTTTAGCGCCATGAGTGAATCTGATAGATTGGCAATACCTATGCCCTGTACTCCAGAGAAGTTATAGCGACCGCCACCATAGGTAATGTCTTTGCCATTCTCGATACAGTCGTTGATAAACGATGACAGAAGCGGCACCGGTGCCCAGTCTCGGTGGCCAACATCACAAATGTTTGAGCCTTCCACCATGAGTTTGACGTACTCGCAGATATCGGCTCGGATTTCTGTGAGTAGCGAATCAAATGAGACTTCTTGGTTGTCTTTGTTGCGTTTTAACACCAGCTCCATCACCTTGAGCAGGTTGAACATGGCGATATCATGCAAACCATAGGTCTTACCAGGGATAGACAGCTCAACACACCCTACCACCGAGTAGTCACGAGCATCTTCAAGGGAAACACCGCGATTCAAAAATGCCGGAACCACAACTTCGTCATTAAAGATCTGTGGGATACCAGTGCCTAAACGAATTGTCTCTGCCGTTTTATTCAAGAATGCACGGTCGATAAACTCATTCACACGAACGCCCAAGTTAGGCTGTGGCAACTGAACGCTCTGATACGCATCCAAACAAAGCGATGAAAGCGTGTTAACAGCGCTGCGACCGTTCTCGGTCAAACCACCGAGCAAAATGGTGTAGCCTGTTGGGAAACCCGCGAAGAACTTGGCGCTGCTTGAAGAGCGCAGAAGTACGATATCGTTAGTCTTCACCCACAAGCTTTCTAGAAGCTCTTGCAAAAATGCGGCAGATTCGCCTTTATCCAGTGATGCTTGGTAGTAAGGCATCATGTATTGATCGAATCGGCCTAAAGACAATGAACTCGCGTTCGATTCATACTGCAGAACAATATTCATGTACCAAAACAGTTGGCACGCTTCATAGAAATCACCCGGCTTTTCGGTAGCCACTTTGGCAGAGATGTCCGCGATGCGGGTAAGCTCTGCGGCGCGCTCTACAGATTCGCATTGCTCCGCCATGTTTCTCGCAAGCTTTCCATAGCGGCGAATATGTCTTGTAGATGCTTCTAAGAGGATCAGTACTGAGCTATAAAACTCATTGTCAGCATTCACTGTGGCCAGCGTCGACATTTCATCTGTGAGTGCACCAAGACCGTTTTGTAGCAAACGGTCAAAGTCAATGATGATATGGCCTTGGCCTTTATCTGTTTGGTTAACGCTGAACACTTTTTCAGAAACAGCGTGCTTCACGTTGTCTGGAATTTGTGCGTTGATGAAGTCTTTCATCGAACGTTGTGACCAGTAGCTCAGCAAGGTTTCTTTATAAACCGCTTTGTCCTCATCGCTGATATAGAATTTGTCTTGCGGACGCGATTCAAAAATATCCAGCTCTTTCTCTATCCAATAAGGATCCATTTCAGGAGATACAATGCCAGCACGTGGTTTGATAGTGCGGTTTCCAGCGATAAGCTCATCGTCGCGAATGGAGATGGCGACCTGATCCATAACATGCGCCGTCGCTTTAGCGCGTCGAATAAGAGTATGCTCACCTTCGGTTTGTTGATGACTTTCGGTATATAAGAGCGCACGCTCTAGGGAAATTTCGCGTTGGGCTTCAAACAGGGCAGACTTTAATCGGGATATTCTTTCGGTGCTCACAATAGGCTCCATATTTTTATTTTTTGGGACAGGCTGATGTCATAACAAAGTCACCTCGGGCGATGTAAAGTGACTGTGGTATGAAGCTCCCTTTGGTAAAAGGGAGCCAAGGTTCGCTACGCTGTAGCCTTCTCTAGATGGGCAGCGATTTTATCCATCACCGCTGCTGCGCGTTTTACTGCATCACTGACGCCGATTCGCACGATGGTTTTGCCTTGGAAACGCTCTTCATTTTTAATACCGATGTCTTTGGTCAAGATAACGATATCTGCTGCTGCAATTTCCTCTGCTGTTAGCTCATTTTCGATACCAATCGAACCTTGAGTTTCCACTTTGCAGTTCCAACCTTTCGCTTTCGCTGCTGATTCTACTGCTTCTGCTGCCATGTAAGTGTGTGCTACACCAGATGGGCATGCTGTTACTGCTACGATGCTAGTCATAATTCTCACCTTTATTTTAAATTTCTGTTTTTATTGGATTTAGTTTTCAAAGACTCAGAGTTAACCGATAGTGATATCTAGGTCTAAGTCATCAGATTCTTGTTCTTTTGGCTCTTCCACTTTGCGACGCGCCTTTAGGAAGTTCACCATCAATGCTGTTACTAGAGCACCAACTGCCAGTGCAATTAGGAAACCAAAGCGACCTTCAACAACAGGTAGTACAATCAGACCACCCCAAGCTGCGAAACACTCAACACCCAGCACTGCTGCCGTTGCGGCACCTGTTGCGGTACCAATCATGATTGAAGGAAGAACGCGTAGTGGATCTGCTGCTGCGAAAGGAATCGCACCTTCAGTAATACCCATGGTGCCCATTAGCATCGATGCACGGCCCGCTTCTTGCTCGTCTTCGCCATACAATTTTTTGTTTAGGAAAGTCGCTAGACCCATACCAATTGAAGGTGTTGCAACAGCAACGGCACTGATACCCGCTACGTTGTAGATGCCTTCACCAACACACAGGATGACGAATGCATAAGCGACTTTGTTGACAGGACCGCCCATATCGAAAGCAATCATTAGACCCATGATGATAGCCAGCACCACGATGCTTGAGTCTTGCATGCCTTTAAGGAACTCAGTTAGGCCTTCTGTCGCCGCACCAATTGGCTCACCGATACCCCACACAATCGCACCAGCGGTAATAAACGTACCGATAATTGGAATAACGAAAATTGGCATGATCGAACGAGCAAACGCGGGTACTTTGATTTTCTTAAGGTAGAAGACAACAATACCACCCAGTAAACCTGCGAAAATCGCACCGAAGAAGCCGGTGTTGTACATGTTTGCGCCGATAAAGGCTGCAATCGCGGAAGGCGCTAATGCTGAACGGTCTGCAATTGAGTAACCGATGTATGCCGCTAGTATTGGAACCATGAGTTGGAAGCCTGCTACGCCGATAAAGAACAGATCGTGCAACCACGTCCCTTCAGCCGGCACCGCGCCTTCACCATAAATCATCACCGAGGCAGCAAGTAGAATACCGCCCGCCACGACGAATGGAATCATGTGCGATACACCTGTCATTAGATGTTGTCGCGTGTTTTTTAGAATTGAGATTAAGTCATTCATTGACCTCTCCTTAGAGTACATAAGTATTAAAATTTTTATTAAAAGAAGGTACTTGTTGTATTTATTGGCTCACGTTTCTGATTTCGCTTCTGAGAAACTCTATCTCTACAGCACAGGGTTATAATAGTGAGCAATTGTGCTATTCAGTTAGAGGACAAAACTGCTTTTTACTGGACATTTGTAAGGTTGAATGTGAATGTTGATCTTGAGCACACTTTGATAGACCCTTTGTTAGACTATTAGCCTAAACAAGGTAAACAATTGTTAATTAAAGATTTACATAGAGAACCACTCTCTAAAAACCCTATAAAAGGAAGATAAAGATCACATATATGACTGCATTTTTGAGCGGTATCACAATTAAATTTCAATCTAACAAATATCCAGTTTTTAGTACTTTTATCCAATAGATGAAGTTGTGCTTTTTGTTAAAGTTGTAGGCATAAACATCAATAACAAATTCGAAACTAAGGAATGAGCCCTATGAGAAGTTTTACGTTTTCTTGTGAACTGCCAAACGGCGTTCACGCGAGACCAGCGGGTCATGTAGAAACCCTTTGTAATCAATACAACTCCAACATCGAATGGCAAAACGAACGTACCGGCTTATCCGGCAACGCTAAGAGCGTTCTCTCTCTTATTGGTACGGACACCCTACTCGGTGACAAATGTGTGATTACCATTGAAGGCGAAGATGAAGAGATTGCACTAGAAGCACTGCAAAGCTTTATTGCTAATGAGTTCCCGCACTGTGATGCGCCGCTAGAAAAAACTCAAGCAGATGAAGAGCAACAGCCGCTGCCGCGTAACCTATCGAATCTCACCGAAGGAGTCGTACGAGCAACATCTGTCAGCTCAGGTGTTGGACGCGGCGTTGTAGTGAAAGTTGGGGCAATCAATTTTGACCAACTTCCTTACATGCCAGAAGTGAAAGCGCTAGAGAATGAAGAGCGCGATCTCTCTGCTGGTATCGCACACCTTGCAAAATCTATTGAAATGCAAGCAAAAACCTCTGTCGATACCGAAAGTGAAGTGCTCGCGGCGCACTTATCTATCTTAAAAGATGACTCCTTTGCTGAACAGCTATCCACCAATCTTGTTGAAGGACGCAGCTGCGCACAAGCTATTGTTGCTACTGCAAAACACTATGCGGAGCAGCTACAAAAGTCGTCTAGCCAATACCTACGCGAGCGTGAGTTGGATATTCGCGATGTCTGCTTCCAACTGCTACAAGCCATTTATGGTGACGAACATTACACAAACCAGCTGGAATTAACTGAGCCTTCAATTTGTATGGCTGAAGATCTAACACCTAGCCAGTTCTTAGAGTTGGATAAATCGCTGTTGAAAGGTTTGGTTTTAACTCATGGCGGAAGCACGTCACATACCGTTATCCTAGCGCGCTCATTTGGCATTCCAACCGTTGTCGGCCTTAAAGACGGAGCGCTGGATCAAGCAATTGGTAATGAAGTGTATCTCGATGCCAACTTAGGCGCGATTGTCACCGACCTGTCTGAGCCAGTCATTCGCTACTATGAACAAGAAAATAGAGTAATTGCCACCGTTCACGAACGCCAAGCAGCCTTCAAGGACACTCAAGGAATGACCCAAGATGGCAAGAAATTGGAAGTGGCTGCCAATATCGCTCACTCAGTAGAAGCAAAAGCTGCCTTTGAGTCAGGTGCAGAGGCGATTGGTCTGTTCCGTACTGAGATGCTTTATATGGATCGCAAAAGCGCACCAAAAGAAGATGAACTCTACAACATCTTTTGCCAAGCCCTGGATGCAGCTTCAGGCCGTGCGATCATTGTGCGCACCATCGATATTGGTGGCGACAAACCGGTTGATTACCTCAACATTCCAAAAGAGAACAACCCGTTCCTTGGCTATCGAGCGGTTCGTATTTATGAAGAGTTTTTGGAGCTATTTAAAACGCAGCTTCGCGCTATTTTAAGAGCTTCTGCGCATGGCCCATTGAAGATCATGATTCCAATGATTTCCTCGATGGAAGAGATCTTATGGGTGAAAGACATACTCGCCGAGGTACGCCAAGACCTGCGTAAAGAGCAAGTACCATTCGATGAGAAAATTCCTCTCGGGATCATGATGGAAGTGCCATCGGTGGCGTTTATTATCGACCAGTGCTGTGAAGAAGTAGATTTCTTCTCTATCGGTTCAAACGACCTAACTCAGTACTTGATGGCAGTAGACCGTGACAACGCGAAAGTCACTAAGAACTACAATAGTTTGAATCCAGCATTCTTGAGAACACTTGATCATGTGGTCAACGAAGTACACCGTCATGGTAAATGGATTGGTTTGTGTGGTGAGTTGGGCGCGAAAGGCTCAGTACTACCACTGCTTGTTGGTTTAGGTCTAGATGAAATCAGCATGAGCGCACCAAGTATTGCTGCAACAAAAGAGCGCATTTCTAATCTAGACAGCCGTGAATGTCGCCAACTACTGAATAAAGCAATGCAATGCCGCACACCACTGGAAGTCGAACATCTGCTTGCTCAATTCCGCATGGCGCAAACAGAAGCACCACTTATTTCCGAAGACTGTATCAAGCTTGACCTCGACCTTCGAAGCAAAGAAGAAGTCATCAAAACGCTTGCTGATAACTTGTTCCTAACCGGCCGCTGCCGCTATCCAAACAAGTTGGCTGATGACCTTTGGGCACGCGAAGATGTGTTCTCTACTGGTCTAGGCTTTGGTTTTGCAATTCCTCACACTAAGAGTGAGCATATTGAACAATCTGCGGTGAGCGTTTGCCGACTAGCCAAACCTATTCAATGGGGAGATGAAGAAGCGCAGTTCGTCATCATGCTGACGTTGAACAAGCACGCGGCGGGTGATCAACACATGAAGATCTTCTCTAAGCTTGCTCGTAAAATCATGCATGCTGACTTCCGTGATGCGCTGTTTAACGCCAGCTCGAGTACCGAAATTGAACAAAAATTGATGGCGGAGCTAGAACTGTAGTCCCCACAAACATGGTAGTAAGAAGGAACCAAAACCTTCTCACCTCTGACTTGGACTGAGGCTCTAGTTCGGCTCCAAGTTTTGGCGAAGTAACCTCATTCGTGTCCAGTGTTACTTCGCCCTTTTTCGTTTTAAAAAGGCTTAAAATTATGTCAACGATTGATTACCAACCTCTTCTAGACACTCTTATTGAACAAGAGAATCAGCTCCAGTTCCCCTATTTTAACCAACAAACCGCTTGGGATATTGGCTGCGCACTACGTGCTCGAGCTGAGGAAAAACAAGCCAGAGTCGCGATTGATATCACAATTGGCGAGCAACGACTGTTTTTCACTGCGCTCGAGGGCGCGACATACGACAACCAAGAGTGGGTAAGACGTAAATCAAACGTCACCAAACGGTTTCAACGCAGCTCTTGGTACATGAAGCATTACTTGGAAATGAAAGGGAAAACCATCGCTGAAGCCTCCTTCGTTGACACACAAGATTACAGTCCTTTTGGGGGCTCGTTCCCAGTTCGTATTCAAAATAGCGGTATGATAGGAACGATTACGGTTTCAGGTCTGCCTCAACAAGAAGACCACCAGCTAATCGTCGACGTACTCTCTTCGTATTTAAAATAGGAACACTTATCGTGACTACGCTTTGTTTTAAAGGTCTATTATTCGACCTTGATGGTACCTTGATCGACTCCATTCCTTGTGTCACCCGTACATGGTCAACCTGGGCTGAATCTAAAGGGTTAGACCCAGACTATGTCATGTCTCGCATCCATGGAAGACCCGCCATTGAATCCATTGCCGAACTGCTTGACGCACCGGTTTCCTCTCCTGAAGTTCAAGCTGAATTCGACTACTTGGAACAATATGAAGCCACCCACACCGACGGAACCGTCGCACTGCCCGGCGCAATAGAGCTTCTCAAGGGTTTGAACGAGCTTGGCATTCCGTGGGCAATCGTCACATCCGGCACCCTACCTGTCGCCACTGCGCGTATTAAAACCACGCAACTACCTCAGCCAAAAGTACTGATAACGCCCGAAGTTCTCAAGCAAGGTAAACCGCATCCAGAGCCGTACCTTCGCGGCGCAGAGGCTCTAGGGCTAGATGCAAAAGACTGTATTTGCTTTGAAGATGCGTCCGCTGGTTTGGAATCGGGGATTGCTGCTGGATGCATGACGATTGCAGTGTTAAGCCACGCCTCTAAAGAGCAGCTACCTAAAGCTGATGGTTACGTGACAGCACCGAAAGATGTTGTGATTCGCCGTGTAGAGGGTGGCTTTGAGGTGGATGTTTAATACTTCGCTCAAAATCAAGCGATGCGCAGCGAGCCTTAGCTCCTCCCCTTAATAAGGGGAGGTTGGGAGGGGTGCTCTTTTCCTTTTTAACCCACTAAAATACAAAAGAAAAAGAACTCAAAAGCACCCCCTCTAACTCCCCCTTATTAAGGGGGAGAACACTACGGGCTCGCTACGCATCGCCGTTTTATTAAACCCTAAACTGCCCCACTACATCATCCAAACTCTGGCAACGCTTCTCAAGGCCAACGCAAGCACCTTCCGCACGCTTGATGATCTCTGCCATTTTATGGCTATCCTCCGCGATTTTCTGAATGCTTGCGTTAAGCTCGCCACTTACAGACGTTTGTTGCGATGCTGCCGTTGCGATATGCGTATTCATCTCATTGATGATACCAACGGAGTTAGATATCTCCCCGAGAGCAGTCGACGCGCTTTGTACCAATGAAATTGTTTTCTCGCTGGTTGAACGGCTAGATTCCATGGCATGAACCACAACGCTGGTGCCTTCTTGAAGACGCTCAATCATTGTTTGAATGTCACCTGTGCTTTCTTGAGTTTTACTTGCCAAGGAGCGTACCTCGTCGGCAACTACTGCGAATCCACGTCCTTGCTCACCCGCACGTGCAGCTTCAATTGCTGCGTTGAGGGCGAGTAAGTTTGTTTGTTCGGCAATACCACGAATAACGTCAAGCACAGAGACAATATTGGTCACATCTTGATTTAAACGTTGAACACTTTCTTCAGCCGCTGAGATTTCAGTCGCTAGTCCTTGAATGGAAGTAACAGTATCACCAATACCTTGGTTAGCGACTGCGGCTTCGTCTGCACTCCTGTCAGTAGCTTGCGCAGCTTCTTGAGCATTCTGGCTGACATTCTCACTCGTTACGCGCATTTCATTGATCTGTCGCCACCATGTCACTTTCTTGCTGTTGAGATAGAGAAGATTTGGTGATTTCGGACGCTAGCGTAATCAAGTCTTGGGTCTGCTGTCGCACTTGCGTCGTTGACTCAATCACTTCTGTAACTGTCGTTTGAATTTTGCCTACAAACAAGTTAAATGACTGACCTAGTCGGCCAATTTCATCACCCGAAGTCACATCAACACGACGTGTTAGATCGCCCTCGCCTGAGGCAATATCCGCCATTGATTGCTCTAAGCGCTGAATTGGACTTACGATCAAACGCGTCACCCAAGCGGCCAATGCCAGTGCAATCACAATCGCCACTAATGTACCAACTTCAATAGCAAATTCGGCTTCTTTGACCGCTTTATCGCTATCGACGCGAGCTTGATCCTGGAGTCTCTCCATTTCATCAAGAATGACTTTCAAGTCACTTCGCATCGTTGTGAACAAGTCTACCAATCGACCTTTATCTTGAGAGAAGGCCGCCATAGACTGCTCTGGATCAGCAAACATCGCTTCATAACCGGCAACAAACTGCTTAGTGTTGCTTAGCAGCGTGTCCAAGTATGGCTGGAAACGGGGATCAAGAATGTCTTGGTCAATGAGCTGCTGAACAATTTCAACCCTTGGTACAGCATTGTAAGCATTATCTTCAAATTCGAATTTTTGCTTATCAAATTCAACAGGATCGCCATTGGCAACTAACATCGCATAGCTTGCGCCCACAACTTGATAGTAGTCACGATAAGCATCTTCTAACGAATTCATGACTGGGGTGATCTGATCGTTGAGCTGATCATTTATTGCGGCTTGCTTGTTAAACAACAACACGTTGTAAACTGCAAGACCACTGAATATCACCGCCATTAACAGCACGGGCAGCAACATTTTTAGCCTGAGGCTAGTATTATCAAACCATTGCATACATTACTCCAATTATTAGACTTAACTTTATTTTTCTTTCTCTGTTATCGCCTAAAAATTGACACCCTTTAGAACATAGCATGCCCTATGTTAGATTAGTCGCACTTATTTATGAAAACATAAGGATAATCCGACAACTAACCGTCTGATTTATAAATAGCTCTCAGCGAATGTTTCATTTTCGTTACAGCCCACAATGCGCTAAACTGAAACCTGTTTGCGGTTATTACAAGGATGTTGGGTTATGCCAGACCGTCGTTCAGACACCTCTCAATCCCTACGAAAGATTTTAATATCAGGTGGTTGCGCCATTATGGTGCTGCTCGCAATTTTCTTCTACATCGAGCGCTCATTTGACCAAACTAAACAACAACTCATTGGGCTCCAAAAAGATGTACTAAAAGCGGCGAATTCAATGCTTATGATGCGCCGTCATGAGAAGGACTTTATTGCGCGAGTTGAAAATCAATATGTCGAAAAAATGGAGTCTGAATATCAAAGCATTCTGTCCCAAATTGGACAAATCAATACCGGAGTGATGGAGTCTGAAATCAGCATTGATTACAACGGACAACAAGCACTCGCCAATGTAGACGCGTATACCCAACGATTTTTCAAACTCGGAGAATTAGTAGTAGTCATTCATGGCGCAGACCAAGGAGAAGGTCTGATTGAGCATTTTAAAGATAAGGTTCTTGCGCTCGAACACGCGCTCATTCGCGCCAATTCAAATAACATCGATCAGATAACACTTGTCACTAAAGACCTGATGTACCAGTTCTTCAGCGACCTTGACCCTAGCATCTTGCCGCGCATCGACCGCAATCTCACGCAGCTTCAACAAGCGATTACTCAAGAACAACTAGGGTTTGAAACCTTCAGCCAATTTCAAGAATTCAAACTTGCATTTTACGCTTTGCAAAGTGCCTACGAAGAGTTTGGCTACACACATCAGCAAGGCGAACTTGGCAAATTAAGAGCCACCATCCACCAGTTGGAGCAATCACTCAATAGCTTGTTTAGTGATTTACCGCCATTAATTACAGCCAAGCTCAGCGACTATGAATCCTATCGCGTCCTGTCGGCGATTGCTTTGGTCGCCGCTATTATTTTAGTCCTTCTCAGTGTTACCCAACGAGTGACTGCACTAGAGAAACAACTCATCCAAGCACGAAAGGACGAAGCGCAAGCTAGCAAGGCGAAGAGCGCCTTTCTTGCCAATATGTCCCATGAAATTCGCACGCCTCTAAACGGCATATTGGGAATGACAGAGATACTTTCTGACACTAAGTTATCCGCGAGCCAAAAGGACTACTTGGAGACCATTAACGCGTCTTCACAAACGCTGTTAATGTTGATCAATGACATTCTGGATCTATCCAAAATTGAATCTGGCACCTTGAGATTTGCCCTCACACCACAGCCATTAAAGAAACTATTTATGATACTGCCGCTCTTATTGCACCCAAAGCGCAGCAAAAGTCATTGGATATCATTATCGACATAGACCAAACGTGCCTGATTACGTTCAAGCGGATGAACAAAAAGTGCGTCAGACTCTGATGAATCTGGCATCCAACGCAATCAAGTTTACCGACACTGGAAGCATCTCCTTTGCGTTAAAAGCCATTCAATCCAATGACACCGAGGTATCTCTTGCTTTTAGCGTCAAGGACACTGGCATTGGTATTGACCCAGAAAAACAGCGCCACGTATTTGAAGAGTTCAAGCAAGAAAATTCAGATACGTCTAAGCACTATGGTGGAACCGGGCTGGGTCTCGCCATCTGTGCAAAAATGGTTGAGATGATGGGTGGCAAGATTGAGCTTCAATCAAAGAAAGGTTCTGGCAGCCAGTTTAGCTTCACACTAACTTTCACGCGTGATAACCATGAAGTTAACAGCGAAGAGAGTTTGCGCATCGCCTATATTTCTCAAAAGCCGAGCTCTCTACTTATTAACGAGCTACAACGCTTTGGTTGCAACCTAACTCTACTTTCAGGTGTAGACGGCGAACTCTTAAACCTCAGCACAAATACTATCGTTATTTCAGATGACGCACACCATATTGCTCAGCTGCAAAAAGCAGGTGCCCTGTATCGTTTAGTGTTGCTTCGTGACAACAAACATGGGCAAGAGAGTTCAGATATCAAAGTCGATGGCTACCTAACTGCCCCACTTTTGGTAACCGGATGATGAACACGCTTCGACAGATTGCGGCTAACTCCCGGGAAAACATTACTTCTAACCACTCTGCTAGCGACAACGCTACTGGAAGTACCACCGTTGCTACGTCCGCCGTTAAGGCGGGAACACGCCAGAGGCTTTCACATCAACAGAAAGCAATGAAAATCTAAACAAACGCCACTTCAAGATATTGGTGGTTGAAGACAATAAGGTAAATCAGCAAATTGTTAGCCTCAATTTGAAGAAGCTGGCTATCGACTTTGTCATTGCTAACAATGGGCAAGAAGCCATCGATATTTATCAGCATCAACACGACTCTATTGGCCTTATCCTTATGGATTGCATGATGCCTGTACTGGACGGTTTTGAAGCCACTAAAGCTATTCGAGATTATGAAAAGAATGAGGGAATTAAACAGACTCACATTATCGCACTTACCGCATCAGTACTCGACGATGACATTAAACGATGTTACGACAGTGGTATGGATGACTATCTACCTAAGCCGTTTAAGCGCGACATACTTATGGAAAAGCTCGATGCTCGTATCCAAGCCTCTTGAAACTAAATTAATATGCTTGGACACTCAAAGTAAGCACATTCATTAGAACGAAAAGGGAGGCGATCATCGCCTCCCTTTTCGTCCATGCGTGGGCAACTAGGCACCAATCACGCCACCATCTTTACGGGTAATCATCATCACCGATGAACGCGGCACTGCATTACCACCTTCCGGGAAATGCGAAGGCGCGAGATCTTCACCCGGATGCTGAACACCTACGAACATAGTTTTGTAATCTGGCGAGAAGGTCAAGCCAGTGATCTCACAAGCAATAGGCCCGGTTAAGAAACGGCGGATTTCGCCAGTCGCTGGATCGCTACACAACATTTGGTTGTTACCCATACCGGCAAAGTCTCCTTTGTTTGAGTACTTACCATCTGTTTGTATCCACAATCGACCTGATTTATCAAAACCAATGCCGTCTGGGCTATTAAACATGTTGTCTTTGTTGATGTTGTCTGTGCCTGCCATCAAGCCAGACTTGTGGACTTCTGGATTACCCGCAATCACGTAAATATCCCACTCAAAGGTATCTGACGTATGGTTCCCTGCTGTAGGGTTCCAGCGAACAATATGCCCATAAGGATTTTTTTCACGCGGGTTAACCGCATTAATCGGCTGTGACTCTTTAACTCCACGATATTTGTTGTTGGTAAGTGTACAGAACACTGACTGATTGTCAGGGTGGACTGTTACCCACTCTGGGCGATCCATGGTCGTCGCACCGACTTGCGTTGCAGCCATACGAGCAAAAATCATTACTGACGCCGCATCTGGAAAGCCATTCTCTGGCGTTAAGCCATTCTTACCCCAAGTCAGTTCAAGCCACTGACCTTTGCCTTTGAGTTCACCTTGCGTGCCTTCAAACTTAGCAACATACAATGTGCCCTCTTCCAATAGGTCGCGATTCGACTCTGCACCTTCAACATACTTATTCTTAGAAACAAACTTGTATAGGTGCTCGCCGCGTTCATCATCACCTAGATAGACCACAACATGGCCATCACCGTTGACCGTTAGCGCCGCATTTTCATGCTTAAATCGACCTAGCGCACTGCGTTTTTTCGGTGTTGAATTAGGGTTCATCGGATCAATTTCAACAACCCAACCGTGACGATGAGGTTCATTTGGCTCTTTACCCATGTCAAAGCGCACATCGTGCTTGTACCAATCGTAGCCACGGTCTTTCTTGTTTAGCCCGTAACGTGCATAGCTTTCACCAAGCTCTGTCCCTTTAGTATCGGCAAAGTAACCATTGAAGTTTTCTTCACAAGTAAGGTAAGTGCCCCAAGGCGTTTGGCCATTGGCACAGTTGTTAAATGTACCTAGAATCTTCTTGCCTGATTTGTCTGAGCTTGTCTTTAGTAAGTCATGACCTGCGGCAACGCCTGTCATTTCCATCTCGGTATACGCGGTCACGCGTCGGTTAAGACGCCCATCTAGGTTTACTTGCCACTGACCGAAGTTCTTTTTAAGTTCAATAACGGATACGCCGTGTGCGGCTTGCGCTTTGCGAGCATCATCAGCAGTAATGCTTTTACCTTGGTGCGGATACAAATATTCGTTATTGGTGTACTCGTTATTAACCACCAACACTGCGCGATCATTATCGATTAAGAAAAATGTCATGCCGTCATTATTGTCACCAAACTGCTTTTCTTGTGCTTTGGAGTCATTGCTCTGACTAAAAGCTGGCGCACCTTTTTTAATCGCGTCTCCCCATGAAATGAGCACGTCCGCTTGGTAACCTTCTGGAACCGTAACAGCATCTGAAGTCGAAATCGGAATAGCGTCAAAACCCATCAACGCAGACGACGCTGGTTTTACACTTGCTACCGCTTGACTCAATGGCGTAGCAGCAAAAAAACCTACGGTGGCAGCCGCTCCAGTCCCTTTAAGAAAACCTCGGCGCGACATCGCTGCATCGACAAACTTGTTAAATTCTGGTTCTTGATCGAGTGGACGCTGATCATCGTCGTAATTAAATTGGCTCACGTTGACTTCCTTTTATACTAAACTTCGTAACTGGTAAGTTACTGTAATAATTCACGCACAATTGTGATCCCGAGTCATGACAAACGCGTTACATTTCGTTGGCAAATAGATGTCAGTAACTTATTTTTATACCTTACGTATTCAGTCAAAATTCCATATTTATAAGGATAGTTTATGGCGCATCAGCTAAAGCGGCTTGTCCCCCTTATGACTTTATTTACTTCCCTCTCGGCTTTCGCAAATTCTCAAGCCACAGATGAATTTGCTCCAGAAATCGCCACTGGTTTAAACAAGAAATCACTCGTCGTTAGTCAAGATTGGATGGTCACCGCCGCGAACCCCACAGCAACCAATGCGGGTGCAAAGGTGCTTGAACAAGGTGGCAACGCCATTGATGCGATGGTCGCCATTCAACTTATGCTCGGGCTTGTTGAGCCTCAATCGAGCGGCATTGGCGGCGGCTCTTTTTTGGTGTATTGGGATAGTAAACAATCCAAGCTAACTACTTATGATGGCCGAGAAACAGCGCCAGCTGCCGTCGATAGTGATCTATTTATTGGCGAAGATGGCAAGCCGATGGGCTTTTATGACGCCGTCGTTGGTGGGCGTTCTGTAGGCACACCTGGCACCGTCAAACTGCTATGGGACGTGCATCAGAAATACGGTAAGTTAGATTGGAAACAAATCATCGAGCCTATTGCAGAACAAGCAGAACAAGGCTTCGTGATTAGTGCTCGACTCGCTAAACTGATAGCAAATGATGTTACCTTTCTTGGCAAGCATCCTGATACTGCTCGCTATTTCTTGCAAAGCGACGGCTCACCGAAAACGGAAGGCACGCTACTCAAGAACCCACAATATGCAAAAACTCTGCGACTCATGGCAGCTAAAGGCAGCGATGGCTTCTACAAAGGGCCTGTCGCGGAATCTATGGTCAATGCCGTTAAAAGTCAGTCGGAAACCAACCCTGGGCTATTAACGCTCGACGATCTAACTCGTTATCAAGTTGCTGAACGCAGCGCAGTCTGTGCACCTTATAAGCAGTTCGATATTTGTGGAATGGGACCACCGAGTAGCGGCGCACTAACACTCGGGCAAATTATGATGCTCTCCGAACCACATGAGCTCGATAAACTCGGCATTGACAACCCGGTGAGTTGGCAGATTTTAGCCGACGCCTCAAGGCTCGCCTTTGCTGACCGTGGATTGTATATGGCGGACAGTGATTTTGTTGATGTGCCTGTAGCGGGCTTACTTGATTCCAACTATATGCGCTCGCGCAGTGAACTCATTACACCAAACCGTGCGTTGGCGTCTGCGACTGCCGGTACTCCCCCTTCTGTAAATACAAGCAGCCTTTCGGCCGATCAAAGTCTTGAGCTTCCTTCAACGACTCACTTTAATGTGGTTGATAGCGAAGGCAATGTCGTTTCAATGACATCTTCTATCGAGAATGTGTTTGGTTCACGAGTCATGGCTAGCGGCTTTCTGCTCAACAATGAACTTACCGATTTTTCATTCGCGGCCGAAAGCAACGGCAAACCCGTTGCCAATCGCGTAGAGCCTAACAAACGGCCTCGCTCATCTATGGCACCCACTATTGTCATGGAGCAAGGAAAGCCCTACATGGCCATTGGCTCACCGGGTGGGAGTCGCATCATAGGTTATGTCGCTCAAACTCTGATAGCACATTTAGATTGGGGAATGACTATTCAAGAAGCGATAGACCAACCGAGAATGATCAATCGATTTGGTGAAATGGATATTGAAGTCAATACACCGCTGGCTGAGTATGCACAGCAGTTTGAGAAGATGGGCTATAAAGTGAAAGCTCGTGAGCTCAACTCTGGTTTGCACGCGATTAGAATGACTTCAGAGGGACTTGAGGGAGCGGCCGATCCGCGAAGAGAAGGTATCGCTGTCGGGAAATGATGCATTGAACATCACGTTAAGGCGTTAGCAGGCATTCGAACTGAGCTAGGTGCAATGCTCTACCATTAACTCGCACTGGTTCAGTTCGTTCCGAGACTCTGTTGAAACCTGACTTTTCTAATACGCGTACCGACGCAAGATTGTCAGTCGCAGCTTTCGCATAAACAAGCTGCACACCGTAATCTTTATGAAGAAGCTGCAGCACTCTAGCAACGGCAAAAGATGCAACGCCTTGCTGTTGGTAATCTTCCCCTACTCGATAGCCCAGCTCACACTCTCTAGAAGCGCACTCTCCATGAGTGGATTCCCCTCCAGTCAGTTGGGTAGCATTTATCCGCGCAATAATTTTATCTGATTCAACAACGACAAAAAATAGACTGGTTTCCTGCTCATGTTCGTCAAGTAGTGCTTGCTGAGCATGACAGAACGAAACGAAATTAGAGTAGCTAGAAGGCCTTGCTGGAACAAACTGTTCAAACCACGCTTTGTTTTGTTGTTCAAAGTCGAACAACGCATCAAAATGCTGTGTATTGAGTCGCTCGACATCCATTTTTGCTACCCCATATCCCAATAAGCGCTAATAGCACTTTAGCTTCGATTTTTTAGTTGGCTTTTTTAACGAACTTAGCGGTGATCATCATCTCACCCGCTCCATCAACCTTACAATCCAACTGATGGTCTTTGCCCTCAACGATACGCCTTACTACCGCTTTGGTACCGATTTTTAACACCAGCGAGCTACCTTTGACTTTCAAATCTTTGGCCAACGTGACACGGTCACCTTCTTCAAGCTTTGTGCCGTACGCATCTTTGATGTTCAGTTCACTGTCCTCTGCAAGCTCTACAGGATTCCACTCATGAGCACATTCAGGACAAATCAATTGGTTTTGGTCTTGATAGACATATTCAGACTGGCAATTTGGACAAGGAGGCAACGACATAACTTCATCAATTCTATAGCAAATAATGCGGAGTATTCTGCCTTATTAACCACATCATGTCGACCTGCCACACTAGGTGTTCAAGTGTTGAATCACTTTCTCAGTCACTTGAGCTGGAGTGAGATCCGTATTGTCGATGAGTAAGTGAGAAAACGGCAACACATCCTTTTCATTACTGTTCATTCTATGTTTCTCATTCGCGCGAAGTAATCGTGACTCAGACTGCGCAATATTTCGTTTCGATGGCTTCTCTTGAAGGCGCTCTTCCGTTGTATTCCGATAAAGTCTCTGTTCTAAAGATGCTGTTAGTTCCACCAGCAGTACAGATGCTCCCGCATCTTTAAATTGGTTGCAGGTCTTCTCGACAAACTGATGATCATGAACACTGTCCAAATCCCATACATAAGTAAAAATAAGTCCATCAAGTTTACTCACTATGGTCTCTTCAAAAATCATTTGTCTGTAGGTAGAAACAAAACGCCGAAATGACGAGCTACCATGTTCGAAAAACTGTAAAGCAGGTTCGATAGACATATGATTGTGGAACAGTGGAATACCAAGCTGCTTACTGAGTGTTCGACCAACAGACATTTTACCCACCGCCGGCGGTCCAAAAAGTATAATAAAATTCATTAAGTTAACCGTTCTATACGTAATATTGTTCTAACCTTAACCAATTAGCTGACACAATCTTACTGTTTTCGATAACAACCCGATCGGCTTCACAATTATCAAGCACCAAGACTAAGACTACGAACTATCCAGGATTCAGTTTCGTACACTAAACACTCCCTGTGGGGAACTATCGTTAGAACAAACAACAAGGAACCACGTTATGATTCAACAAGGTCAATCATTACCCGCCTCGACGCTCAGTGAACTCACTTCTGATGGCATGGTTAACCATGAAGTAGAAACCCTATTTAAAGATAAGAAAGTCGTTTTATTTGCCGTTCCGGGTGCGTTTACACCCACCTGTTCGGAAGCGCATTTACCAGGATTCATTGTTCTAGCTGATAAATTAAAAGAGAAAGGCGTGGATTTAATTTGCTGCGTTTCAGTTAATGACGCGTTTGTGATGAAGCATGGGGCGACTCCCAAAATGCCAGTGAACTGATGATGCTCGCTGATGGCGATGGCGCATTCACCAAAGCCATTGGCTAGATATGGATACCGCTTCGTTTGGTGGAGTCCGCTCTCAGCGCTACGCAATGATCGTTGATAACGGCGTGGTAACCCAACTTAATGTCGAAGCACCGAGCCAGTTTGAAGTCAGCACCGCCGAGGCTATTCTAAAAGCGCTTTAATCCTAACATGCACATGATGGTGAACATCTACCAAGGGACGCTCACCATCATGGCAATTAAGACACCCGCCGAAAAGCTCGGCCAATGAAATCGACTATCTTGGGCTTTGTAGTACTCTCGGTGAATTTCTTCTTGAAACGTTTTTATCGCGAGTGTTTTATCGTAGTTGTTTTGCATAGCCTGCCCTCTTTAGTTTCCCTAGATACGGGCTAAGCGTAAAACCTAAAGTTATATTGAGGTCAATAACTAATTTTCATTCATGTTGCCTGTGATCACCTTAAGCTGCGACCACTTTGTCAGCCATTGTTTTTCTTCGACTCGTAACAGGAAAGTACTTCTGTCTCTTTTGGGATTGTGAGTAATCTGCCCAGCGTGAAGCGTTTCAAAACCAAATGCAGCGATACATTCAAACTCATTCTCAGCAAGCTTTCTTATGCCTACCGCCGTCTCTTTCTCCGGCCAGAAACTCATCGCATGTAATGTACTTGTGTATGGCTCGTCACCGTTTCTTTGGTGCATTAAAGCTTGATTGCGAACTTGCCATTCAAGTTGTGGCATCGCTGTTGAAAGCTGATGCTGGTAATCGAGGTAAGCGTTGAGGTCAGACTCGCAGTCGTCAAAATAAACAACATCGATATCATTCAGGGGGTTGCGATAGGCTTATTATGTAAATGATCCCAAACGAGGTTTCTGACAAAGCCCGCTGCGACATAACACTGAGGTAAATCAAGCCTACGAACTTGCTCTAACACAGTAAGTCTTAACGGGTCTTGCTTAATGAGGTCAAGTATTTGCTGCATTGAATTGCCCTAGCATGTGAAGGAGCGAGCTATTGTTTCACCACAAGTAAAACCCCGCAAGAAGCGAAAGCGCCACTAGAGAGTTTGCTCAACCAACGACTTGAACGCCTGTTTTTCACGTGTTCACGCATTGTGCTAGCAAAGCCAGCATACAATGTCAGCACGCCACCCACAGCAAACATCGAAAGCATATAGATAGTGGCGCTATCAACTATGGTTAGCGACCTAAGATCTACGAATGCAGGAAGAAAACCCATGTAAAACAAAATGGCTTTTGGGTTGGATAGCGTCATCGCTAAGCCTGTCAACACACTGGAACCTATCCCCTCTGCACCACTTTGCTCCGTATTAGGATTCGAATGCCACACCCTCCATGCCATCCACATTAGATAAGACGCTCCAATATACTTCAAAATTGCAGCGAACTCGCCTAACAGTGAAGCTAATGTCGTTAGCCCAAGGAGCGCTAAACTAATCAAGACTGTGTCCGCGATAATCACACCGACGACCACCAGCACCCCTTGTGCCATGCCACTCGACAAACTCCTAGAAACGACCGCTAAAACACTTGGCCCCGGAATGGCTGCAGAAAGTGCCAAAGCAAAAAACAGAGCGAATGATGAAGCGAGTGTCATAATACCGTCTCCGGAACAATCATTGGCAAATCAGTACAACCAAAATCTAAGCATATTTGACTCAATAAACAGGTAAGTTGGCCTCTATGATGAGTTTGATGGTTAAAGATATGCTGACAAAACTGAGCGACTGTTCGCTCCATTAGTATGCCTTCTGTCGTGGTATAGCGAACAATTCGTTGACACGACTCATGTGTAAGCTGACGAGTGACATCGATATAAATGTCATCGACAGTGCTTCTTAAAGATTTTAAATGATCGATATCTTTCACAAAGGTATCGTGGATCGATTTAGATGTAGGGAGATTGGATAACCTATCCTCCGCGATATCAACACACTGGTTGGCGACTAAACGTTGTAACATGATCAAATCACCAAACAATATGTGGTTCCAATGCGCCATAATCGACGTAAAAAATGCACCGCGATCTTGATGAAGCTCTTCACTACTCAGAGTTTCGCATACTTTTATCAATTGCTGATTCATTCGCTGGTTATACAGCGCTAACACTCTAAAGTTAGCTGCAATGTCCATAAAGCCTCCTTGCTCTCACATAATTCACTATTGGTTAATCTCTTGCCCCTGGTAGTACTTTACATCGGCAAGTTTCAGCATAGGCAGATCCTCTGGGGTATCGCCATAGGCGTAAATTTTGCCAAACTGAGTGATATTGCGAGAAGATTTTAGAAACGTCACCTTACGCTCTTCGCTGCAATCCCCTTGAACATAACGCCCGGTATAGCGAGCACCTCTCACCTCTAATTGACTACAGATGAGTTGAACACTCTGTTGTTCACACCAAATACGGAGATAAGGGTCTAGCGATGCTGAGACGACAATGACCTCATCGCCTTGCTGCTGATGCCAGCGGATCTTCTCGACCATTTCAGGTCTTACTACCTTGTTTAAGTACTCATGATTAAAGTGGTGAGCACTAGCAATCACATCGCTTTCTTTTCGGTGCCAATAGGCAACTTTCGACAAAATGGGTCGGGTTTTACTCGCGGGCAACCAGCCTAGTTTGTAGAGAGCAATCACCGGCCACAGTATACTGAGCCCAATGACAATCCGTGACTTGGAAGAAGCGTAAAATAAAAAAGCAGTAAACGTATCCTCAGTGGTAATGGTGCCGTCAAAATCAAATAGTGTAGATTCGCCACGGCTCACACCAGTCGTTTAGTAAAGTAATGCTTACTGTGATTTGATGGGTAGTTTTCTAACGTCATATGACACCGGTACCCATGCTTTTCATAGAACGCTTTTGCTTGAAAACTAAAGGTATCAAGAAGTACCGAGTGACATCCTACCTCTTTCGCATGGGATTCGGCACGCGATAACAACTCGCTGCCAATACCTGTACCGCGAATCGACGAATCAACCCAGAGAAACTGAATAGATAGCCAGTCTCCAATGATTTCCGCGGTGATTCCTGCCTTCTTCTTTCCTTGCTCAGTGACATAAAATGCGACCTTTTCATGACGTACTGCTCCCAAAAACGGTCGGTTGTGCTCAACTAGACCTTGCCGTATCTCATTAATATCGGCATCAGTAGGGTCGAGATCGATTTCAAAGTTCATAGATGTTCCAATACTTAGTGCTTGAGTGAAGCTGCAAAGATTTCATTTTATCTGGGCGATGTTAATTTCTGTTTTTCATGCCCGCGCAGATTCAAACAATAATAACAGCGCCCTCAAGAGTAAACCTCGAAAATAGAATCAATAATGATTGGCAAATTGCCCCTCAAAGACTGTGCACCAAAGACCGAACGAGCATGAACCCCTTTATCTCCAAACACTTCGGCCATTAAGTCCGAACAGCCATCTAGGACTTTAGGGTGCTGTTCAAACGCCTCTGTTGCATTAACAAAGCCTTGAAGCTTGACCACTCTAGCAACTTTATCAAGGCTGCCCAATTCAAGTTTCACAGCAGCCAATATGTCTAGCCCTGTCACCTTAGCAAACTCATATCCTTGCTCAGTCGTATATTCTCGACCAGTTTGCCTTTAGGGACATCATTTAGACCCGCTACGGGGCCTTTCCCTGACACATACAAAAGATTTCCGGTACGGACACAGTTACAATAGCTACCCTGAGGATCACTCGCTGTAGGGAGGACTAGTTCGAGTTCAGCCATTCTACTTTCGATAGACATAAATTTTCCTTTTAGTGCACAAGCTACTCTTGTTTTAATCCAGCTCGTTCTACAATCTCGGACTCAAAACCATCAATACTTTGCTGATTTTTCTTTCGCCAATAATTCTCTATACCCTCAGAACCGAGTCTATCCGCCCACTTATCCAAGTCATCTCGATCACCCTCATAGTGATAGTACGGGACTGACATACCGCAAGATGCCTGAACAAGATCTATATCAAGAATGAAGATTTGCCTATTAGAATGACTATGAGGAAATAAAGGTGCGTAATCGCTCCAACGCTCATCATTAATATGAAGCGCTTCTGCTTGCCCGTAAGTTCTCAAAATCAGAGGGGAACCTTCGAATGCACAAAACATCAGCGTCATACGGCTATTAAGAAGAACATGAGCGGCAGATTCATTGCCACTTCCTGTTAAATTCAGCCAAGCGATCTGTTTGTTGTTAATGACTCGAAGTGAATCTCCCCCTTCGGCGACAGATTTACTGTGCCACTCTCAGCCGCCGTTGCCACAAAATAGATTTTCTGCGACTCAATAAACTCAACGTGCTTTTGTGTTAGCTCACCAAATTTCTTTCCCATAGCTCTGAATTCCCTGTGCTAAACGGATTGTTGTTTTTCCCAACCAAACTAATGTCACTATCATCAGATTCGCTTGAGTTTCTATATCCAAGTATTCAACCAGTTGAATCAATAAATGTAACCTTTAACAAGACTATTTTTTGAACTGCCTCGGGAAGTTAACAGAAGATTCAACATGTAATCGAAGACATTTAAATAGGAACATAATTCGCTGACTTTTCTAGGGTAGTCGAACCGCTCGGTTTACGATTTTACTTTTGCGTTACTGCTAATTTAAGGAAATTGTCGCTGTTTAATCCAACGCACTGACGCAACAACCACGAACGCGAGTAAAAAGATCCAATACAACATTCCAAGCATACTCTTGGTTACGGTAAACATTGATGTGGTCTCGGCCATCAACGGAGTCACATCCTCATAGCTCGATAGCATCAACCAAATACTGATGTTTTCTAGATAGTCGGCAACTGCAGAGAGTACAGGTAACATTGCCAACCATTGCCATACGCCGTTGGTGATTCCGCATTTCGCTAGAAGCCAGACAAATAAAAGGTAATAAGTCATCGCAAACATTGCCGGATAGATCATATCCAATGCTAGCTGAATTAAATAGAATGCACGCCCTTCACCACCAAGTGCGGTCAACAAGGTCATTACGTGATCGTAGCTGTATCCCATCGGTGACATATCAAATATTGGTAGCCCGGAGGAGTACTCCATTAGTGTGGGTATGGTGTAGCCGAGCATTAATACATAGATCAAATTAGTCACGATTAATAGCGCGATTATCTGCCTTCCTGATGGCAGTTTTGGTAAAAAACGTATCATGGTTCTTCCTTGTTCACCGTATATCTTGACCCTATTCCGAGGTATCTCATGCGACGGGGATATTCAATCAGTTGATTAGCGTGTTGTAACCATGCTAAGTGAGGAATTTTGAAGTGCCTCTAGAATAGAGCAAAGATATGCCGTACAAGTTATCAGTACTTGGGCTGTACAAACTTTAGTTGGAAGGATTAAAACTTCGAGGACTATACGAATCTTATTATGACGGAGGCGGCAAGTCGTATCGCCACCTCAAAGAGATCTATGTCGTTATTTCTATAGCGACTATTGAAGTTCAGTCGCTTGATTTTCTACTTTCTTGTTTCCGCAAAAGGTACAAGTGAGCACCAACTCTTGCTCATCGAGTTTTTTAAGTGCCATATCTGTATTTTCACCTATTAGCAGCGTCTCAACAACATACTTTTTTACCCCACCCCAGAACGTATTGGGGTAGTTATCCTTTGCCTCTTGAAGGTGCTGTTTATGCTGAGTAACTTGACTGCACTTTTTACAATAGCTTTCCATATAGTCCGCCTTTAGTTAATTATCTCGCTAAGGCTAACCAAGCACAGAAGTTGTGAAAACACTCAATAATTAACTTTGTGCAAAAAAGTACTCATAATGTGAAGTAAGTAGTCAACACTCCGGCTATTAACAAATTTGATATTTATATATGACAGGGATATTGACTGCTATTTGCTATTTGCTATTTGCTTCGGTGATACCCAGGAGTAATAAAAGGCCCTAATAACATGTTGAGCTTTTTGAAAAATCCTTGATGCTCATCTTTAAAAATCATTTCCGCTTCTTGAGCGCTCTCTGCACTAATGATCAAGGACTGTTCAATAAACCCCAGTTCAATCAACTGACTTGCCTCTTGTTTATAGGTCTCAGAACTTGTTTCTAAGTAGGTATAACCGCCATCTTTCGTAAAGAACTTAAACTCCATGAATCCTCCCCAAATAGTGTCAATTCAGTACCGACGCTAACAGATAGATTCAAGGATAGGATATGAGTTTCCTCACGATGCGAGTCATCACACATCCGCTACTAAAGTCTTTGCAATAACAGTTTCATTCTCCTTCAGATAGGCAAGATCTGATAGATAGGCAAGATGATGACCGTCGTTGATATTCTCAATAAACGCTTGATTACCTTGGTCTGCTTCGGTATGCATGAAGTCAACTAAGGCCTGAATTCGATTCACCATCACCTCGACTAAACACAGTCTCAATTCAACATTTAAGTCGTAAGAATCACAAAACAACTTTGCTCTTTGCATCTGAGTTTGTAGATCACCGAGTGCATCATCGCTATGAGTTTTAAACGGTGCCCAAGTATAAACAGCGTAGGCGATATCCCAAATCCTAGAGCTGGATGCGCAGTATCAAAATCAAACACTCCGACTACCGAGCTACCATTCAAGGCAACGTTGTATGGCGCAAAGTCTCCATGGCAAATAACCTCTATGCTGAACCGTGGGTAACATCCAACGCATAGTGGTCACGTCGGCGGCTTCAATTAAGCTGCTCGATGCATCATGATACGCTCGTAACAGCTCTGCGGCAGATATAAGTGCATGAGAGGAGACGATAGCGCCATCGAGAGGAAAATTGGTCGTTTCGCCCGGGACAAAAGACAAGATTTCATTGTCGTTATCATCAAAACCAAAAGACTTAGGTGCAGCTGAAAACCCGACACGTTCTAGATGATTCAGTAGTGTATGAACCGCTGGCGACCAAGGGCCTGCGGGTCTTAATACCTTATCTTCCTTTCGATAAATGGCAGCACCTCTGCCTCCAGATAATTCCTCTATCAAGTTAAATTCTCTCTGTATAAATGTGATGGTTAATTAAATATCAACGGCTACTTCGGACAGTACTTGTTAAACATCACGCAGCAGGTTAGGACAAAGGCTAAAAATAAACTCACACCCCAAAGACCATCGCTATAAAACGACATCTCGCCTTCAGACCATACCCTGAGACCAATGTTAAACAACTCGCCATTAATCCCAAGCACCAATACTGATGCTGCAAAATATCGAAAAAACTCGATTGTGAGCCGTTTCGTCGTTTCTAAATACTTAGCCAATGTCTATTTCCTTATAGTGGCTATTAGAGGTATACACTGAAGTTCCTTGAGCAACATTCCTTTATTCTTAGGAATCAGCACTTCCAAAATGAGCCATGATTTCAGCTTCTGTCATTTCTTCCGTATTGTTCGAAAAACAGTAGTATTTAGGCTTTAAGTCACTGAAATACTGCATACTCATTGTCAGCTCAGGAACCTTTGGAAATAAGCCTACCGGTACATTAATACTGTTCGTTTGCTTAAACCTTGCATACAAGTGTGTTCCACAGCTACTACAAAATGCGCGCTTCGCCCACGGGGAGGAATCAAACTCGGTAACAAACTCTTGCCCTTCGACCGTTACATCCGTGCCACATTGCATCATAAATAGTGGCCCGCCTCCCCACTTACGGCACATACTGCAATGACAAACCGTAAACTCGGGGTTAATGTTCTTTGGCATAATGGTTACATTTCCGCATAGGCATTTCGCTGATTGGCTCATATCAACCTCTTTATCGTTTTATCAGATTTCGCGTTTTGACATACTTAAAGACGCGAAACCCGTCATTTGGAGCGGGTGCACTTCCGTAATTTTCACATTGCCGAATTTTGATGGAAATGGTGGCTGTGTGACTAATTACTGACTACCTTCGAATGGCGCTAAGTCTATGCCTTCTAATTCACAGACCGCCTTTATCGTTGGGTTGGTACACAACCGTTTCAAGTAAGCCGCCAAATACTCAAAACTAAGCGGAGATTTCTCAATAGGTAACGACCACTCAGCCAACATAAAAAGAAAGTAATCACATGCCGTTAACTCATCGCCAATCAGGTACTTATTATGTTCCAGCTGGGCGTTAATAATTGATAATGCCTCCGCTATTCTCTCATCCTGGGCAGCAACAATGTTAGGGATAGCCCTCTCGTCATTTGTATGACGATGAGGGTAATATCGAACCATCAGCTCGGCCTGCAATGTATTGTTCAAAAATGCCAACCACTGCAAGAACAATGGGCGCTTAGGGCTACCTATCGCAGGCATTAAGCCTGAGTCCGGATGCAATTCACAGATGTGAATGCAAATCGCCGGGCTTTCAAAAATAGGCTGTTGATTGACAACAAGTGTCGGAATCCTCCCCGCGGGGTTGAGCTTCAGGTAGTCTGCCGATTTTTGTGAGTTCGATTTTTTATCAACCAAAAGCAGCTCGTAATCTGCTCTCACGTGATGTAGCAGAAAATGGGGCGCTAAACTCGCATTATTTGGATAGTAATATAGTTTGAACAACACTCACTCCTTGTATAGCTGTTACCGATACTTCTCAATAGTCGAATTACGCTTTACTGTTAAACAACACGCAAAGTCATCGGCACAAATCGTATCCCATTA
Source organism: Vibrio maritimus (assembly GCA_000755425.1). Lineage (GTDB taxonomy): Bacteria > Pseudomonadota > Gammaproteobacteria > Enterobacterales > Vibrionaceae > Vibrio > Vibrio maritimus_A. Next base: position 316,916 of record BBMT01000006.1, on the reverse strand, counting down.
AATTCTGACTCAGGCCCAGTTGCAACAAAGCCATGCTTCTCATAGAAACTCATCGCGTTGACTGAGGAACGTAGACTGACTTCTGCCACAACTGTGCTGCCTAACAAGTGTGACAAAATAAAATCTCCAACCCCCATTCCCTGTGATTGTTTTGAGACAAATAGATGTGTTAGATAATTTCCATCACGAATAGCACCATATCCGACTATCTCCCTTCAACCAAAGCTTTAACGCTGTAGTATGAGGATGTATCAAAGGTCGACTCTATGTCACCCAGAACACGCGTTAGAAATTCGTTCTGCCCTTGGGTATTGAGGAGAGGTAATACATCAATGGTCGCAACCTCTTTGACCAATGCATGTATGCTACTCAAATCATTTTTTGAAACAATATCTACTTCCATACTTCCCCATGCTCCTCATTTTCATGGCATCGTGAAAGCCATAATTTTATGGACTGAATCTGAACTCGCGCCAATTTCAACCCAACCCATGGCTTGATAGAGCTCTGGTATATCTGTGTATGCCAAAGTTTGAGGCTGTCCTGACGCCATCACTTTTTGCGTTGCGAGCTCCAGCAGTTGTTTCGCGAGACCTTTTTTACGAAATTCGGGCAAGACATAAAGTGCATTTATCCATATCACCGACTTACGAGTCAAAGGGTGTGAATAATGCGTAAAAGCAATGCCTGCGACAGGCTTGTTATCGGCTACGACAGCTATCGGCTGTGGTAACTGAGCGCTATAGTTATCGAAGGAAAAATCCGGCCACTGCACCTTAAATAGCCCTTCGACTTCAAAGAAATATTCCGAGTCTGGCTCACACTGGACTATATTCATACCGCCTCTTCTTTGTGCACCTGACTAATTGGAGTGCGTCCTGCGATTACCCGTCTCTGATTGGACTTACCACTCATGCTCTTGACCATTCCACGTCCAAAATCGCCCAGTTGAGGCCATAGTTAGCGAATCAATCAGGCTGATAATACCCGCTGCGCTTTCAGTTACTGTAATGTCAGCTTCACTGCCGCCCATATCTGTTTGTACCCAGCCCGGATGGATAGGACAAACGATAATCCCACTCTCCTTTAACTCAACCGACAACACCTGCATGACTTTGTTTACCGCAGCCTTAGAGCTTCGATAAGCATACATTCCTGTTGACTCACGATTAAGCGAACCCATTTGGCTTGAAATGGTAATGACTCTAGGTCTAGGTGACTTCGCCATAAATGGCAGTAACTCACGAGTAACCATTAATGGTGCTACCGTATTTACCGCAAATGTGTCCATCCAATCGGCGGGATCAATCTCCAGCATTGACTGTTCATCTGAACCTATCACACCAGCATTGTTGATAAGCACATCAACCACAACGTCGGAAAGGCTCTCACTGATAACTTTAACTGAATCTTGCGCTGTGACTTCAAGTTTAAGTAATGACAGTTGATCGTAGTTGAGCAGCTCAATCAGACCTGAAGACGGCTCCCCCCTATGAGTACCAATGACTCGCCAACCTAAAGCGAGATATTGTTTAGCTAACTCCAGCCCAATACCACGCGATATTCCCGTAATGAATACGGTTTCCATTGTTTTCCCCTACCTTTTTATCTCAGGTAATACCCAAACCGCGACAATAACAACACAAAACATCTACTGGTTGCTTTCACGACTCTTTAAGTTGCTCAGTATTAACAAAAGACCCGCTGTCATGATTGCCACGTCGGCAACATTAAAAACACCGGTTCTTACGTTGCCGAACCCGATGTTTAGAAAATCGATAACTGCACCATCGTTAACGATACGGTCGTAAACGTTACTTCCGCCTCCCGATAGAAGCAGAGTGATCGCAACAATGCTCAAAGTATCGAGGTTTTTCGCACAGACAACATATATGAATAACGCTGCCAATAGTAAGCTGACTAATACCGTAAACAGTAGAAACCTATGTTCATCTGCTAAGCTATTTCCCATGCCCAGAAACGCGCCTATATTCTCCGCGTAACCAACACGAAAAATATCGTAAAAGTAACTGTCCATGTAGAACTTAGGGAGGTAATTTGAAGCCAATGTTTTCGTTCCTTGATCGCATCCTACACAAAGAAAAGCGATGGAAGTAATCACAACGAGTCGATTCCAGAATTTCATCTTTTCATTCCCCACATTCATCAAGACCATACTGATTTGCCATCCAACTCAGCAAGGCTGAGAATCTCTCTTCGAATCATCCAACGTATTTAAAATTAAAGCAGAGTCTAGATAAGCCCTTACCTTTATCAGCCTTCCATGACTAAATTCACATACCCAGCAATATCGGTTGTTAAAAGGTCGACCGGACTTGGTATATGAATCGGCAACGAGTTCTACAGCAGCTCTCGAACCATCACAAACACACGATACGACTTTCAGACACAAAGGAGACTCTAAAACTTGATTGAGTTTGCTTATGGTTCCACTGATAAAGGAAGCTTTAGTCGTGTATATTCCAGCAAGCGGATGTGTTCCAGTCACCTCCCAAATGACATCGTCGGCCACGCTTTCAAAAAAGACGTCAGGTTGACCGTTTTCTAGATGACGAAATAATTGCAGCACCCATTCTTTGCTTATCATTACAAATCCTTTGTAGCATTTTGACTAGGAAGTATCCGTTTCCATGCCCATCAATAATCTCACGCGAGACTTACAGTTAGTCGTCTACCTAAGCCTAATGATCGTTGCCGGCATACACCCACATAGGCTCTGTTTTGCCTGCCCTTTCAAAACCTAAAGCTCGGTAAAAATCGACCGCTTCACTATCTGCCGTCAACATCTGCTGATGGAAGTCTTTATACTTACTTTGCATCAATGATATCATTTTTCTGCCGACGCCGAACCCGTGGAACGCTGGGTCTACAAGCATATGGGGGTAATAGACGACCAAATGGCCATCAGAAATTGCGTTGCCTATGCCGATGAGCTTTCCTTCTTTACGGGCTGTTACCAATGTATCTGAATTTAATAATGCGGGCATTAGTTTGTCGGGAACCTTGGCAGATGACCAACCATTGGCGTGGTATAAATTAATTACTTCATCTATTTGAATTTCTTTACTTATTTGTACATAGACTTCCATGCTTCTCCTAATTTCCTGAATATCACTACCTGATTGCGCGATAAGTTAACTTTATTTCAGTAAGGTAAGTCGTCAGCTTCTATACCAACATAGTCCGGCTCCAAATACGCAGAAAACTGTACTGCCCTTATGGTAGCGTGACCTAGCATCAAAGCTTTGCAAACTCGGTGCATACCATCCATCACTCTTCCTTCGTGGCATAGAATAATCGGATAGGACAGATCAGCACTTTGAATTAGCGACGCATGTTCTAAAACATTTCGACATGTAGGGTTTGCCCCGCCAAGTTCGTACCAAAACTCTTCATCAAGCTCTTCAATGTTAGAAAGCTGAACGTCAACTACTGGCACTCACGGGAAAGCTCAATTAACCGAAATACATCCCAAGCAAGTAAGCCCTCGTTTGAAGAGCGAAGATGATATTGTTGCCTCATAGATCCTCATAGTGTTTATCATTAGTTGGAGCGTACTTTTAACCCAGCAGTATATACCCCAATTCTTTGCTTGGAGGTCTAGTTACGCATATACGCAAAGTGCTCATCTTGGCGAACAACCTTGAAGCCAAATCTCTCATATAAACTGTGTACTTGATTACCTATAAGGTAACAAAGATGGATAGTTTTCGAGCCAGATCTCGCAATACAAGCTTTCATGACCGCGCTTCCAATACCCATACCTTGATACTCGGGCAGCAAGAAGAAACGCCCGAAGTAGTAACCATCACCTTGTGCTTCAAATAAATAACTGCCTATCCTTTTCCCATCAAGTTCAATTACTGTTGGCTTAGCCTCGTTCCACTCTTGTTCGTGCAATTGACGTTGAAGTGCTTCATCCCAACCAAAGACTCTAGACACTGCGTCATACTCAGCGGCTTTCTTGAGTTCAAAAAGAAACTCAAAGTCATCATGAGAGGCCGCTCTCTCTTTGTACTTCATGCGTCAGATGATTCCCTTGTTTTCGTTTTAAACAACTCTACACGCTACCTTCACTTTCGATGACTAACACCCTCGCAACGCCGACTGGGTGAGCCACATGTTCAGTCCCGATAGACGCATAAAAAATATCACCAACATTGAGCATTGCGGCTTTTTCGACTCCATTTTCTCTGTAGAGCATTTCTACCACACCATCTAAGACAACAAACACTTCTTCACCGTCGTTCGTATGCCACTTATATGGCTTATCTGTCCAATGTAAGCGAGTAGTAATGCCATTCATACATGCGATGCTTTTCGCTCCCCAGGCTCTATCAGCGACAAAGTCTTTACTTCTAGTTATCTCCAAATCACATTCCCTTTATTGATAGAAAAAAGCACGCTATTACGACTCTCGCACTCCCCAACGAAAATACGGCCTCTGTCCGTCCAAGCGTTCCACCTCCGCACCAAGCATTTTATAGAACTCATGGGCTTTGTTATTGTGGGGACTAGCAGTCCACGAGATATGGGAAACAGATGATGATATTGCTTGCTTTTTTAAGGCCATCATTAGCTTATGACCGTGACCTTTTGATCTTTGATTCTCTGCCACCAATAGGTCATCAAGCCAGATGGAAGGCTCTCCACTAAAAGAAGAATATCGGTAGTGGAATAAGGCAAAACCTAAAACGTCTTTGTCCTGCTCCAATAATAAGGCGTGCGCAAATGGGTAGTCACCAAACAAAGTGCGTTCAATCTTCTCAACCGTCGTGGATATTTCACCGCTAAAGCCTTCATAGCACGATCAAACTCCGCTTTTTGCTCTATAAGGCTTAACAATGTACTTGCGTCACTCTTAATCGCATTCCTTACGATCACTGTCATCTCCCGACCTAGAACCATTGGTTTATATCAATCCATTTATGAAGTGTTAGTTAGGCGCTTGCCTCAAGCTTCCAAGGCGGGTTTAACCGATTTTCTCCTGCCCAATACAGCTTAATTTTGTTGCCAGATGGGTCTGTTAACGCGGCTTCTTCCCAAAGATAAGTTTGCATAGTGATATCTTGTGTGAACTCGATGCCAGCCACTTTTAGATCAGCAACCAACTGATGCAGGTTTTCATGCTCAAAGTAAACAACTCCGCGACAATCTAGTTCGTGTTTTTCTGTGTCTAAATAAACAGAAAACGTGGCGTCGCCATCTGGAAACGAAAAGCGTGCATAATGATCGTTACCAACTATTTGAGTTAATCCCAGTTTCTTATAAAACTCGACCGCCAACTCTATATCGTGAACGGCTAATGTAACCTGATTTAGGTTCATATACTTTCCTTGTTTTGTTTATGATTACTAGCGCCCTTATAAAGGCGCTAGCACTGAATTTACCTATTCCACTAGATTATGAAAACTAAACCCTATAGAGGCGAAGCTACTAAGTTACCGCTTAAACTTAAACAAAATAACCAACACAAAAATATTTATAACATCCTTACAATTAATTATTGGTCAGTTTCGAGTTTTGTTTTTAGTGTGAGAAGCACTGCCTTGTTACTGTTCCCCACTTATGGTCGTCATAGATATCTTCTACATAATTGCCAGAGGTATAGTCACCAACTACATCTCGCCAAAAGCTAATGGCATGATCCGCCCCTGCAACTTGCTTAATCTCCCAGGAACCGCCTAGACGTTCAAACAAACTAGAGATAAAACGCTTTCCGACTTTGTTTTTACGAAAACACGGTAATACATAAAAGTCACAAATCTCATACGCATCCGGAGTCTTTTCATCAATCGCGGTTAGAGCGGCGGGAACACCATCTATGTACAGCAGATAACCTGTGACAGTGCCTGTTAACTGAGGATAGATCTCAAACAATCCATTTTCATTTGGTTTGTCATCAATGATTCTAGAAAATTCTGCTCCATAGCCTTGGTAAAGATTTGCGTAAACATGAGCGTTACTGTCATTTACTTTTACTATGTTCATTGTAAGTACTCTATGATTATTGGGCTTCGCATTTCATTTTATCGCTTCTTCGAATGAGAGAGAATAGGTACGCGCTTATACTGAAGAAGGTGTTCCAATAGAATGACTGTAGCTTCAATACCATCGTAGTTTCGGATAACCGAACTTTTAGATTTGGTAGTCCATAAGATACTCTGAACCTTTACGACCAATAACTCGGAATCCCAAACGTTCATAAAGTTCCATCGCTGGGTTCGAGTCTATTACACTTAACCCTATACTGGCGCCTGATTTTTCAGCATTTCCGATAAGCTCTGTGATTAACTTGCTACCAATACCCAAACCCTGAAATGCAGGTAATATTTGTATTTGTATAATTTGCCAGTGGTTTTTTTCAGGTTCATAAACTGCTTTAAACAAGCCGACAGGCTGATTGTCAACTTCCACTATCTGAGCCGACTGAAACTCAAACTGAATGCGCGCTTCATACGAATCGTAGCAAACCGCCATACCCGCTTGCTCAAGGTAAGTGCGCATTGTTTGATCTCTTAGATAGTGGAGAAACTCCACATCTCTAGCAGTTGCGACTCTTAGAAAAAGTTCCATGTTCTCTCCGAAAACCTAACACCGTCTAAACGGTAAACACTGTACTAGCTGTGTTTTAGCTTCTTACAGCCGTTACTGTCACTTCAATAAGTACGTCACCTTCTAACGCAACTCCCAAGCTAGCACGATGAGGCCAATGCTCTGCTGATTATAATGCGTTAATCATATTCGTTTCGTTCGGGTAACACTAAATCAGGGTTATACCAGTTCGCTTTTTGGGAGACCCAAATGTGTTCCTTTTCTGGCGATGTAATGTCGCTATCAAGAGATCCGAGCCTCAGAATAATATGTTCAGTGCTATCACGTTTGGCATAGACTTGAGTACCGCAATTTGAACAAAAGTATCGATGCTTCCCTTTTGATGATTCAAAGGATTTAAGATTGTCAGCACCTAATATAGAGAAGTCCCAATCCTTGACAGCTGCGACGCTAGAGAATGCCGAGCCATGCGCTTTTCTACAGGTTTTACAGTGACAATGTACGATCTCGCCAATTTCACCTGAAATCTCGTATTTAACTAAACCACACAAACAACTCCCTTTAACCATAACTTTCCCTGATTCTTAAATGATAAGTACTGCTAAACTAGTTAGCACAAAACCCTAACACACATTTTTTCTAAGCTAGATTACCCAGCGTTTTGTGGTTACTCACTTCAGCCGCTATCTCAGCAAACTGCGCAAAGTCGTCTGCTTTACGACTACGACTTAAAGTGCCCCACTGGTTACCAGCATCATCTGAGCTTCTAAACAACGCTCTCAGTTCATACCTTTTAGCAGTGACCAATGCAAACAGTACACCAAAGACAAATGATACTGCGGATATAACAGGCGAGAATGCCCAACCGATTAGAGAGAAGAATAACGCTAGTGAAAGAATGCGGCCGCAATGGTCTTTGGCTGTCAAATGTCTTGCTTGAATTTCTATGATGCTGTGGAGATTGTACTCGTCCCTATTGAGTATTAACTTTCCACTACTCACCTCAAAGTGTTGTATTTTCACAACCTCTCCTTACATTTACCGCTTTGTTAGGTAACTGGTAGGTATCATTGCACCTAACCAAAGCGACAGCAATCACTAAACCGAACCAGGCCAAAGTCGCCAAGAACTTGCGGCTACTCTGAGCTATTTATTAGGCAGCTATTCCTTTAGGATCAGCCCCGTATTCATTTGTTCCAGGGTTACCGTCGGATACTGTGAAATACAATAAAACCAATACACCAATGATAGGGATAAGCAGTATAAACAACCACCAACCTGTCCGGCCAGTGTCATGCAATCTACGTACACTCACCGCGATTCCTGGAATGAATAAAGCCAAAGAATAGATCCCGCTCAAAAGCCCGTAACCGGTATCAGGGTCAAAACTGCCTGTTAGGGAATCGACAAAACTCAAGGAAAGACTTATAAGTACGTTAAAAAGAAAGAAATACCAATATTCCTTTCTGCGTGCACGTCCACTAAATGTGGCGTATTTTTTTACTGCTGTTATGTACCAATTCATGAAACATCCTTTTTACTACCGTTTATAAATGACTAACGCCTCTCTAAGCTGCGACTGACTGCCGCTACACTCAAAAAGAACTTCAAACCAAAAATGGTAAATATCAAGCCTTCGCTTGAGGAATTTATTAGATGGTTAACGCCTTACCCAAACATATCGATCTATCTGTATGCACATACTTTCCGTATGGCTCGATTTCACGGTAGCCTTGGCGTTTATAAAAGTTAATTGCTAACTCATTGACTCTTCGTGTTGACAACACGGCTCGTTCATAACCTTTTTGGCGAGCATACCATTCAAGCTGTGAAATCAGATAACTCCCCGCACCTTTCACTTTGGAAAACATACGCTTTAGCTCACATGAGCCATCTTGATGTTTTCTGAATATTCCACAAGCTATCGCTTTATCTTGGGCATAAACGACTATGCATCCATCAGTTACTGGATTGAACTCGTCACGCTCAAACGAACTTTCTCCAGTGTCCGCCGTTATCAAGTCGAGTGCGGTATTTAACTCTTGCACCAAAACTGAAAAATCTTCGCACTTGGGATCGGTAATTTTGTACTTTAGGTGCACTGAATCCTCCAACTATATAACGCGATTAAATTGTGAGTAACGCTATCTCTAACTTAACTAGATCGCTGTATAAATAAATTCTAGTCAAACTAAAGTCGCCTGCTGTTAAGTGTATAATTGAACCATTTGCTAGTAATTCACTCTGCAGATTGAAGTGATTTTTTAATTATTTTTGGTTAGTGAGCATTACCGATTGTACTTTGCCTTTTAGTTCTTCTCGAGATGGTAGCCCACATTTATCTTTACGAACTGATTCCGATAATTCACCGACTTTTTCTATTAGTTTCAAAACGTAGTGCTCGGATAGTTTTAGCGCATGCGCAAAGCCTTTAATATGGCTTTGCAATTCAGTTAGCTTAAAAACTTCCTATTTATGTAATACAAAAAGTGCATTACAACCTGTTATACTTGTTTTTCTCGCATCATTTGTGGATAACCACTTTTGGCTACTTCATATACACAGAACCCAAACTTTTGGTACAGCTTTATCGCTGAGATATTTAGGGGGTGTACGCCAAGCCTTAAACCTGAGTTTGAGTTATCAATGAGGTGTTGCATTAGAGACGAAGCAACACCTAAGCCTCGATAATCTGGATGTACAGCCATCGCGATTTCGGGATAGTCAGCGTATTTTTGAGTTTGACTAGATTTATAGCGCAACTGGATTAAACCTATTGGCTTATTATCTGGTGAAAGAGCAAAGAAGCCGATATCACCGTCCTTTCCCCAATCTGAATAGTACTCTTTGATATGAGGCACCTCTAAGATATCAGGTTTATGAGCTGGCTCATTGTCCGGAGTCCAGAGGGCTAATAATAGAAACTCTTTTTGTAGTTCCAGATCCGACTTCGTAACTAATTTAAATTGCATAAATTACCTATAAATATAACACCCACCTATCACGTGAGCGGACTAGTGCCAAGCTTGAGCAATAGCGAGTTCGGCACACCTTTGAAGGTCTAGAGGTGTGTTTGGACAAATTGCTAAGCAAGTTTTAAAGGTATGCACTAACTACTTCCATGCAGTGCTGAACTGTACTTTCTTTTTCACCGACCGGTGCGACATAATGAATTGCCGATTCAGCATCCGCCCTGCTCGACAACTTACTAATCACCCATGCGGCCAAATACTTCGATGACAAGCAGCCACCTGCTGTCGCTAGATTACCTTCTGCATAAAAAGGCTGATCTAAAACTGTCACTCCTGATTCAACAACCCAAGGTTTAGTTGTTAAATCGGTACAAGCGGGTATTTGATGCAGCAAACCGAGTACTGACATGAGCAACGTACCTGAACATTGTCCACCTATTAACTGAGTCTCAGGATTTAGCTTTAACCTTGAAATTATATCTCTGTCCTGTGCAATATCACGTGTTAGTACCCGCTGCCAAACAATACAGCGTTCGCCTGATTGGCAAACTCTAGGGGCTGCTGGGATTGAATTGAACTCCGTTCATTGAGGTGACGCATGGAGATGGGCTCGTTATTTGCACGTTCCAACCGGCATCTTTCATCCGGTTCAATATGCCCGCTGCTATAAATGAGTCAAGTTCATTGAATCCATCAAATATTAGTACCGCAATATCCATATCAACTCCTGTTTTCTTACCGCTTTGTTAGGTAGCCGCTAACCTCCACGGCTCTCAAACAAAGCCACTGTAATCATTACACTCAACCAAAACCAAAATCGCCAAACGTTAGCTGTTTGTTAGAACAAATTGTTAGCTTACTTGCCCTTAGGAAAAGCGAAATAATACCATTCATAAAATGATGGTACATTTTGAATTATCACCACAACTAACCAAAGTAAGAGTATTAAGCTGCAGATTAATGGAAGGACTACCCCTGTAAGATGATTGACTTTCACCGATAAAGGCCAGTTGTAGCGTGAAGCTAGCTTGCCACTATATCTCACAGGGTGCTGTTTTGTCCGGTGTAATACCGTCAGCAACAAAAGCAACTTATGGCATGCTCTGTATAGTGACAACCCCAAAATCACTGTAATTGACAAACCAGCAACTAAGACAAATATTTTCTCTAATGGGCTGCTTGCTGACAGCACACCTGTGATAGCAAGAGAGTAAGCCAATATGAAAAAATTAATTCTCTGGTTGTACAATGTCTCTAGAAATTCGCGCTCATCACTCAAAGACCATTCTTCTTGCTTACGATATCGTTTCAATTATATTACCTCCGAGGACTAACGCCTTATGTAAGTGGCGCTTGCGACAAACTTCACCACGTTTCCGTAACTTCAAACCAAAACTGCCGACTGTTAGCTGTCTGCTTGAACAAGTTGTTAGGTGACTTTGCCCCTAAGCCCTATTAAGTTCCCGAATGGGTCTTCAACTTGGCACATAGACTGCCCATTCTCAATTGGCTTAATCCCTCGGTATAAGCTGCAACCGAGTCCGTAAAAATGCTCAAGGGCTTTCATTAAATCGGTGACATGCCAGTACAGAACGACTCCTTGCTTTCCTGAGCTGACTTTGTCATCCGATTGCACTATCTCAATTGCAAACCCATCGATATCAAGCACCGTAAAATCGTACTCACTTAGATAGGTCTCAACAGCTTGTGGAAAAGCTCTTTTATACCAACTCAAACCAGTTTGAACATCTGGTACATGTATTAATACCGCTGTTGGTTTCAACATAGCCTCCTGTCACCTAACGTGTGCTTAAGGGCGAATCAATGTGTGCCAAGGTTGTAGCGAAGCGAAAATGGCACGCGTTTATGAGTCCGTCTGAGGCGATTGTTAGCTGCATTCTACCCACTTGACGATTTCTTTTGCGACTGAGACTGGAGTTAAGGTCGTAGTATCGACTGAAGAAAAACCCAACTCCCTTAACTCTTGCGCATCTTCGAGTGATTCTGTGATTTTTTCATCATCCCACCCTCTTTCTATGAGACGACCAGTCCTAACGATATCGTCACAATCTAGTAGTAACCACTCAATGCTAGAGAAAAAAGAAGTATCTTGGGATTGAATATCTTCTGGTGTGTTGGGACAAAACCAAACAACAGACTTGCCATTTTCAGTCAGTGATTTCAAAAGATCAAACCACAAGTTTCCATATGGAACCCATGTGTCTGGGTCGGTATAAATACTGCTTTTTGCCAACTTACTTGCCGACTCTGCGATCAAATCTATGTCTAGAAACACAAAAATTGATTGCTGAGCATATTCTAGTAACTCGTTCGAAACGGTAGATTTTCCTGATCCCGGCGCTCCTGTTACTATGCGCAATTTTTTCTTCACATGGTTACCTATCAATGTATTAAAGCACCTAACGCCTTACTTAAGTGCCGCTTAGGACAGCCCTGCCAAGTTCACTTAACTTCAAACCAAAAGTGCCAAACGTATGGCGTCCACTTGAGTAATTTGCTAGAAAACTATCTGTCCGCTGGGTGATTAACTCCATCATTTGTAACTACATTACCCAAATCAAACGGATTAACTCCTTGTAAACATCCTACGTTGTATCCATATTCGGTAGGATCCGAACGTCTTTGGTGATGCGTATAAATGCCGCAATTTGAGCAAAAGTAGTGCTTTGCCGTGTGAGTATTGAACTGGTATAGCTTTAAGTAGTCCTGCCCTTTCAAGATACGAATACCATCTAATTTCACTGAAGCAACGATAGCCCCGCGTCGACGACACATTGAACAATCACAACGTCTAGGTTTATCAATTCCATTTGGTAAGTGCAATTCAAACTCAACACAACCGCAATGGCATGTGCCTTTATGGTATGTCTTAATTGGGGTATCACCGACTGATTTGATCATTCGTTTATCTCCAGTTTTCTATCGCCACATTAAAGTGTGAGCGACGCTTGGCTATATATACTTGACTGCTAAGCGTTACGAGTCACTCTCAAATGTTTTATTAGCCCTATGGTTGACTAGCACATATAACCTAGCCAATCCAAATGTCCAACACCCCACTGTTTATCTCTGAGTGGTTTCACATACAATACATCAAGATGCTCTACAGCAACTCCAAAGTTGGTGTGCTCGTGAAGCCTTAACCAAGACTGCATGCACTGAACTTTGTAAAAGCCATTTGAAGAGTAGAAATCATGTAACTCAGATACTAGGATTATGAAATCCACATCTTTGGTTTCAGCAAACGCCGATAATTCTGACAACATAAAAGAGCCAATACCTTGCCCTCGATAATGTTCGTCAACACAAAAGTCGATTACGCCCAAAACCTTGTGTATTTCTCCACCAACACTAACGGCTCGATAGTCTAGTCCAAGATAACCAACCAACTGTTCACCTTCAAAATGAAGTGCACGCATATGAGGTAACTGCTTAAAGTAAGAACGACTTACTTGGCTGTCTGGAAAAGCTTGGTTTCTTAATGCCTTGATTGCCTTATGATGCAATCCTGAAACATCTATTTCCTGTATGATTTCCATATCATTTCCTAAAATAGGGCTAACACCTTGTTAGGTGCGAACTCACAGAGATGCACCGTCGATGTGAACTACAGGTAGGCTACTGAAGTAAATTCCTTTAACACACCTCAAATTAACCGCCCAACCAGTAAAAGGAACCATACCATCTGCAATCTCGCGCTTTGTTGGATAACTAGGCTTACGAAACGGCATGACACCGCAGTTATTACAAAAATAGTCAGTAGCAGTTCGGCTACCCCATTTGTATTGCGATAGATTCGTTGGTGAAGAAATTAGTCGGAATGAGTCTGTCGGTACCCGAAAATTCAATGTCCCTCGGACAGAACAGATTGAGCAATTACATTCACGAACGTGATCTATCTGCGCCTCAAATTCGAACTTAACATGACCGCAATGACAAGAGCCAAAATGAGTTTCCAATTGAATATCCTCTAAGCGCCTAACGCCTTGCTAAGTTGCAGCTAACTGCCACAAAACCCAAACAAAGCCACCGTAATCACTAAACCTAACCGAAGCTAAAATGCGAAAGGTGAGCGGTCACTCTTGAGCAATTTGTTAGGTTGCGAACTCAAAGTGAACACCTCATTTCGATGACATTTCCACAAGTGTCAGACTCAAGAAAGCCTGCACGTTTATATAGACCTACCGCCGGGTTTTCGGGGAATACCCTAAGCACTACTTCAACTGAATGATGCTGTATTGCATGCTTTTTAACTAATGTAAGGCAAATAGTTCCGATACCCATTCCTTTAGCACTTTTGACCAACTGAAAGTCTCTAAGATGTGTAGTCTTTACCGTGTAACTAAAGCGGATGACACCTACTCGTTGACCGTCCACATGGACTTCAAAATTGTCTAAGTTCTTCCAACTATCAGCAAACATTTCTGTGTCCCAAGAGATATCGTAACGTTGATAATACTCTGCCATATTTTCTTTCGTTAGACTCTCAGCGAACTCCCAATCCAACGCTGGTTTAAGAACAACTTCCATATTACTCCTAGTTACCCAACGCGCTGTTAAGTTGTGAGCAACGCTGCCACGATACTCAAACGCTACACCGCAATCACTAAACAAATTGAAACTGAAAGCGCCGAAAGTTGCGAATCAGCTTGAATTGCTTTTTATGTGATACTTCCCACATCGTATATACTTCTGGAAAACAGATACATATGAGTACTTATGCTAAGACTATTACAGCTTACTGATAAAGAGAAAATGCTTGAGCTTGTGAACAAAACACAAATGTTTGAAGCAGAAGAGCTTTCATTTATCGCTGACACTTTTGAAGAAGAATCAAGTGAAGCAATTTGGTTCGGTAAGTTTGATAACGAGCTGATGATTGGTGTCGCATACTGCTTACCAATGGAAATGACCAATGCTACATGGAATGTACTAATGTTGCTCGTTGACCCAAAGCACCATCGCAGTGGAATCGGTAGGGACTTGATGCAACTAATGGAAAGCACTTTGACCAAGCAAGGGCAAAGACTTCTTATTGTAGAAACCTCAAGCACAGACGATTTTCAGACAGCAAGATCGTTTTATAGTGCTATTGGCTACGCTCAACAGGGAGCTATAGAGCACTATTACGATGATAATGACCACAAAATCACGTTCATCAAAAGACTGTAAATTACTAGGAGATCTAACGTGAGCTCCTATCACATAACGTCGCCTTAAGTAGTGAGAAACGCCACCACTTAGCCTCGCCATTGTGCCGTAAACACTAAAGCAGATTTAAACCGAAAGCGCCGACCGTTGCGAATCTGCCTTAAACGCTTTGTTATGCGCACTACCCCACACATACCAGACTGAGTTTTTCACTCGCTGCTGGAGCTTCAAAATATTGAGTCACATGATGAAATACAGCCTCTGTGTCAAACATAGCTCTTTCAGGTTGTTCTACTCGGCGCTTAGCAATTTGGGACAAACATTGCTCATCTGTTAAGTCTAAATACCAAAGCTCATGTTCACTATCTACTTCGATACACAGTGATACAAACCAAGCTCTTTGCTTAGTAGTATTTGCTGGAAAATCCATGACAACGTTAACCCCAACATTCAACAAACTTTGAACATGGAGTTTAACGAAAGGCTTAATGAGATTAGAGAACTTAATGTAGTCGTCAAATGTTTGAATTTGTGAAGGATAATGAGCCGACAACCAATCGTCTTCTGAAATTAGGACTGCATTATTTTCAGCAGCCACAACCTTAGATTTGGTCGATTTGCCTGATCCCATTTTGCCACAGAAGAAGAACAGCTTTCCCTGATTATCCATGTTTCCTCCATCTACGCATAACGCCTTGCTAAGTTGCAGCTAACGACCACGACACTCAAGCAAGGCCACCTTAATCACTATACTCAATTCAAACCAAAAACGATTTGTTAGAAAACTAGTCCGCCTAGCTAAAGTCTAGCTCTTTTGGTTTTGATATATCTATAACCTTACTCTTCGCTATAAGTCATGCAAACAGCGACGATCTTTACGAAAAATAAACAATATATCAATTATTGGCAAGAAAGGAATTAGCACCATTAGATGGCCTGGAATCCAACGCTTTAGTACAATTTCCCTGAATCCCATACGCTGGTTATCTATGCCTACAATGGAAATTTCGAAAACATTCTTTCCTATCGTTTGACCATACTTGTGCAACAGATAGCCATTTAAAAGTAAGTAACATGTAAAAAAATACACAATATCGAGAAGATAATTATTAGACTGGTAGAATATCTGCTCCAGTTGCTCAATAAAAACAATTGGCATGTAGGCTACTATCATAACTAGACCATCAATAAAAGCTGCCCAAAACCGAGACCAACGACTAGCTAAAACTACTTCGATTTCCTTATTTACTTGCACTAACTACTCCTTGTCAATTGAACCTAAAAAGTTTTCTAACGCCCAGTTAAGGTGTGAGCAACGCAATACCGATGCCGCTGCATACTACCTTAACAACTAAACACAACGCCTAGTAAAAAATGCCACGCGTTGCGAATCACTTTTAAATAGCTTGTTATGTTCGATCCAAAAGTTCGATTTTTGCCAATTTATAACGACAAAATTTGTCCTTATACATAGCATCACCTGGAAGGTAATAACCTTTAGGCATTGAACTGTTCACTTTTAATGCTCTTAATCTAGCATCCTCTTCCTTGGTTATAGTTGCAAAAATTAAATTGTCATCTATACATTTTTGAATCGTATTTAAAGATACTTCAGCGTCAATAGCTAATTGCTTTAATTCTTGGACGATGACTTTCAGAGGAATAATGTGCTCTTTAGTAACCTTGCTTCTATCCTTCTCCATCACTGCAGCTTCAGAAACATATCCATGCCATAAAATCTTCTCCCAACTAGCTTTCCCTGTTGACGTAACATAATTGTTTTTATAACAGTAATATTGGTCAATAAAGTGTCTCATATGTTGAGTTCTTTGATTATTAAGCTCTAATTGAATATGTAACAGCTCAAGTCGTGCATTTTTATCGTTCATTTAAACACCATAATACTAATAAAAACGGCAATTATATCGTGACTACAAAGCACTGAGAACATAACGCCTCACTAAGTGGCGCATACGTCTAACTTTACCAAGCTTCCGTAACTTCAAACCAAAACCGCCGAACGTTACGCGCCCACTTGAGTAACTTGTTAGGTGCCCTTGCGCGTTACCTTTATTTCTAATATGTCGCATGGCGTACCTTGATGATATTTAAGCTGCCAAAGCTCTCCGACAAGAACCCAAATGGAGCTGCGCTTTGCGAAGTTGCTAATTTGCCCACTGTCATCGATTAACGCGGTTTCATAGGTCAACAGTTGAACCGTTGGTTCTAGTGCAACACATTCATAGTTCTGAGAGTGTACCTGCACGTTTGATGGTTTCTCCGCTTCCATCATTCGAACAATTGATTTGAAGTCGTAGCTATTACCTGATCTGCCAACTTCTCTAAAATCTGGATGGATAAGTCGCTCGATTTTTACTTTATCTTGTCTGACTTCGAATTGGTGCAACGCGATTTCTTGTTCGATGATTACTTCCATTTATTCTCCGAAATCGATAAGGAAATTAACGCCAAGCTAATGGTGAGTAACACGTGCTATGTTTGAACGATAGCGAGTCGGCACGCGTGACGAATCCAACTTAAGCTCCTTGTTATGTGCTTTTACTATTAACTCTGATCAACATTCAAATAAATACCCGCAGTTTCAAATTTTGAGCTAGTAACTAATATCGTAACAGTCAACTTTCCTGTGCTACCTAGCGAAGTATTACTAGGCAATTTCAAGTCATATATTAAGTCGTACTTAACAACGTTTCCATCACCTGCAACAAGCTTTGAATGGGAATATGATCCACTTTCTATTTTTGGAGCAAACTTCTTAATTTTTATTAAACTTTCTTCAACATCGTAGAAAGACCACTCTGATTTAAACTTCGAACCTAAAAAGTTATATAGCGTTCTATTACTTCCTGAGTTATATGCCGTTTTAAGCTGATCAAACAACATAGACAGATCTTTTTTTGTGATAAAATCTGGTAAATCATGCTGTGATATTTGACTCGCTATGTCCTCTACGTGAACTTTTCGATCCTGCATACCAAACCATATTGTCGCAGTTAGATTCATGCTCAAAAGAAAAATGACAATCATGTTTATTTTATTCAATTCAGTTTCTCCATTCCTGTATTTAGTTTTAAGTCCATTTCTTTGAAAGTGTTTGATTGCCATTGGCACATAACGCCTTGCTAAGTTGCATCTAACTACCACGACACTCTAGCAAAACCACCTGAATCACTGAACTCAACCAAAATAAAATCGCCAACTGTTAGCTGTCGACTTAAGTAATTTGTTATATTTATGACGCTGAACTGAAGAAGTTACTAACTTGAGAAATAAGGTTGTCATAGCTCAGCGCTTTACTTATAAGTTGTGCAGCGGAATCTTTAGCTCCGGAGTTAACAATCGATAATAACTGTTCTCCCAATGATTCAGAGCTATCCAAAGAATCTGGAACTGATTTTAACAACTGAAGCCCCTTCATAGACAGAGTAATACTAGAGTTATTATGATGTTCAATAGTTCCGATGACATAACCCGAGTCTATCAACCACTTTACCGTATGAACATAGAACTCTCGGTCACTGTCAGCTAAATCTTCAGGTTCATACCAGACACCCTCATTCCAGTGACCATGTTCTGTGCAATCAAATAGTGTATAAACGCATACATGGCTCTTTACAGGGAACTTTCTATACAGATCAGCAAAGATTAATGCCACTATACGGTCGAATTTTCGAATATTATTTTCCACTATTCTCTCCAGAAATATAACGCCGCATTAAGGTGTGAGCAACGCTACCACGAAACCTAACCATACCACCGTAAACACAAAACCCAACGATGAAATGAAAAATGCCAAGCGTTGGGAATCACTCTTAAATGCTTTGTTAGATTTTTTTTGCTACCAAACTATATATTTCTTGAAAGTCATTCTCTTCATTTCCTTGGAGCATACTAACAAATCCATTTTCTTGACCTTTTGCTATCAACAGCTGACTTAATTTGCTAGTGCCCAAGCTCATATGTAACTTATTCAACATGTTATTTTTAAATTTATTCTCGAGCAATGCTACTTCTAGTTCTTCCAAAGTCCACTGATTTGGTAGTGTTCCATCAAAAATTTCTTTTAAAGTAAGAACATACCTAGATTTAATTCTCAGGTTAGACATGACCTCTTCGAGATCTTCTTCAACACGTCGAACCCAGTGCTGACATCGCCAGCCAAATAATCCGGAATATCCTGCAATCGCAAACATGAAGCTGTACCAAATGACTTTAAAGCGACTTATTTGACTTTGTTGTTCTTGATACATAGCGAAAGTCGTTACATATTGATTATACTGCTTCAACTCATGCTCATACTTATTTACCAACTCCTGAGTTTCAATATCAGAACTTACACTATTTTTTTCTTCGCTCTGAACTTCACCACCAAAATCCCATTTTTCTTTGTTTAACTCACTCTTAATCTTTAAAGGTAGAACTGGTTCTTGTACAGGTGTGGGTTTTTCAATCACGTAGGGAGTAAATAAAGAAAAATTTCCTTTGGTACTTCTTTACTTAAAAATGTAGCCCCTAAAAAACTAGCACTTGCTATATAAGCCATACTTTTCTTACTCTTTAGTGAACCAACTACCCTAGTCGTTGCTACTGATTCTAATTTTCTGACTACTCTTTCATACTTTTCTAGTTCTGTTTTCTTCGTCTCAATTGTTTGTAGAGCTATTTCTAGCTGCTTAACTGTTAAACCCGTATTCTTCAGGTTCTCTTGGTCTAGCACTTGTTTAGCCTCAATAATTTTCTTCATGTATTCAGAATCACCACCTTTATCTGGATGATACTTACTAGCTAACTTACGAAATGACCGATTAATATCAGATTCATTGTAATTTTCAGGCAGTTCCAAAATATCCACTGCTTCATTGTAATTCACTTATAGCCCTCACAAAATCTAACGCCTTGTTAAGTAGCAGCTAACTACCACTACAACCAAACAAATACACCGTAATCACTAAACTCAACCAAGCCGAAATCGCCGACGGTTAGCTGCCTGCTTAAACAATTTGTTAGCTTTTGGCGTCAGGTACCGATGCAATGAACACTTGAATAGCCATACTATCCACACTAAATATAAGGGCTATGATAATTGCGTACACCCATACTTTTGATTTTTCCTGAGCAAAACGCCTTGCTAATTTAAAGAAAAGAACACTATATAAAGCAAAAACTAAGGCTATGACAATCATTACGATAAATGATACTAGCCTTGGATAGTCAATGAAATAAGACTTCATCGTATACATTAGAACGATAATAAATAGCCCAACTGTAGCGACATTTGTGTAATGCGCTAGTATAGCATCAAACTTAGTTAATTCTTTATATGGTTCTGGATCAGTGTGTTTGAATACCCATTGCTCAACATTGATATCCCCAAGTGTTGCTATCAGCGATGAAAAAACCAAAACCACAAGTAAAGTTAGAATCACAAATATCTTGACTGAGGTTAGCCCCCAATTACTGATTAAAAAATTGTTGTCATTGAGAGCAACACCGCCGAAATATAGTAATGTGAGAACTATTAATAAAAATTTTCCACCGATGAGTTTAACAATGTACTCTTTACCGTCATCCTTGAGCATTTAGATTTACTCCACATGTATTAAAAAAGCTAACGCCTTGCTAACGGGCGATAACGCTATACCACCTAACTTAAAATTTGTGCCCTAAACACTGAAGCTGATTTGAATGAAAGTGGCCAAGCGTTAGGAGTCCCTGTTAAGCAATTAGTTAGGTTAAGCTACGCTACGCATGAAATGTAGACGTGATGACTACCCACGAATTACTTTTTGAAAGCAAGTTATATGATTGGCGCCACTCTCTGATTGCACTCTGGCTGTCATTTAGCATTACCCATGTGAAAGTCACCAGCATACTATCCTTGCCAATAGGGGTAACCTGAAAGTCCTTTGTACGAAATGAAGAGTAGCCTTCCGCTGTCCAATTATCATATACATCACTGAAAAATTTCGATGCACATTTATTCGTTGGCATCGACTGAACGGAACCGTCTGGTCTAACGCTGATAAATGGCTCTGCAAAAAATGTGGAGAAAGCCTCCATGTCGCCACTGTCAAACATGGTCTGATAAAGTTCAAAAAACTTAATGGCTTGTTCTACTGTAGTTTCCATACTACTCCTTGAAATACCTAACATATATTAGCCCGCACCACGCGCCTATAACTCCCCCACGCTACCGCCCCTGCCTCAGAACAGTAAAACACCAATCTAACATGAACATCTAATGCAATCAGTAGGTTACGTTACTTCTTTATGTGACATCACTCACGATAAGCAACATTATGCTTATATAGCTTCAAGCATACTCTAAAACCAAAGATACTGTTTATTTATACATGCCCTTACCTGCTATGAAATCACTGTACCTCTTACACATCTCTGAATACATGTACACCAGGCAGTACGCGAAGCGAACGATTGAAGCGTATTTATATTGGATTAAGCGGTTCATCATTTCCATGGTAAGAAACACCCAAGAGATATGGGCTCTGAGGAAGTCGAAGCTTACCTTACCTTTCTGGCGACAAAGCTAAACCTTGCTCCAAAGACACAGAAGCTCGCATTGAATGCTCTGCACTTCTTGTACAAAGAAATACAAAAAACACCTTTAGATAAGGATCTGAAATTTAAGCGTTCAGTCCAAGAGACCAAACTGCCGGTAGTTTTAACTCAACAAGAAGTATCACAGCTAATGAAGTGCACTAATCCTAACTTTTTACTACCGATGCAAATTATGTATGGTTCCGGATTACGCGTAATGGAATGTGTTCGATTAAGAATCAACGAAGTCGATTTCGATTATGGCGCCTTACGTGTGTGGCAGGGGAAAGGAGCTAAGAATAGAGTGGTTACCTTAGCCAATGAGCTACGTAACCCGCTAGAGGAGCAAATTAATAGGGCTAGAAACTATTACCAAATGGACTATCGTACGCAGGGCTATGCCGGTGTCTATCTGCCGCATGCTTTAACAAGAAAATATCCTAATGCTCATCTTGATTTCGGTTGGCATTACTTATTTCCTTCGGCCAAGTTAAGTCAGGATCCGCGAAGTGACTTGCTTCGAAGGCAACACGTTCATTCTTCAACTTTACAAAGAGCGGTAAGAACCGCGGCGAAAAAGGCCAATTTACGTAAAACGGTAACATGTCACACGCTGCGACATTCATTCGCGACGCATCTATTGGAAAGCGGTGCTGATATTCGTACGGTTCAAGAACAGCTAGGTCATACAGATGTTAAGACAACGCAAATATACACTCACGTGTTAAACAGAGGGGCAAGCGGGGTTACTAGTCCATTATCTAGTATTCTATAGGTACAAAAAAGGAGAGCTTACGCTCTCCTTTTACATAGACCTAAACTGCTAATTAAAGAGCAGCTTTCGCTTTTTCAACTAGAACTGCGAATGCAGCTTTGTCGAATACCGCGATGTCAGCAAGGATCTTACGGTCGATCTCGATAGATGCTTTCTTAAGACCGTTGATGAAACGGCTGTAAGATAGACCATTTTGACGAGATGCCGCGTTGATACGTGCAATCCACAGTTGACGGAATTGACGTTTCTTGTTGCGACGGTCACGGTAAGCGTATTGACCAGCTTTAGTAACTGCTTGGAAAGCTACGCGGTAAACACGTGAACGTGCACCGTAGTAACCTTTAGCTTGTTTTAGAACTTTCTTATGACGTGCACGAGCTTGTACACCACGTTTTACGCGAGGCATTATGTCTCTCCTAAACTAAACGATTGATAAACTAAAAAGAATTAAGCGTATGGCATCATACGAACAACTGCAGCAACTTCACACTTAGGAAGAATTGCATTTGGACGTAGCTGACGCTTGTTCTTAGTAGTACGCTTAGTCAGAATGTGACGTTTTGTAGCGTGCTTAAATTTAATACCACCAGCAGTTTTCTTAAAACGCTTAGCAGCACCTTTGTTGGTTTTCATCTTAGGCATGATGAATAACTCCGCATTGTTGAGTTGTTAAACAATAGTAATTAGGGCGAACAAAACCTAGCCATTCGAGAACGGCTAGGTTTTCTTACTTGTAAAGCCGTTAATTACTTCTTCTTAGGGGCCAATACCATGATCATTTGGCGGCCTTCGATCTTAGTCGGGAAAGACTCTACTACAGCTAAATCTACAGTATCTTCTTTCAGACGATTAAGAACGTCGACACCAATGTCTTGGTGAGCCATTTCGCGGCCACGGAAGCGAATTGTTACCTTCACTTTGTTGCCGTCTTCTAGGAAACGCGTCAGGTTGCGTAGTTTTACCTGATAGTCTCCAATATCAGTTCCAGGACGGAATTTTACTTCCTTAATCTGGATCTGCTTTTGCTTCTTCTTCTGCTCTTTCGCAGCTTTGCTCTTCTCGAAGAGGAACTTACCATAGTCCATCACACGACAAACTGGTGGCTCGGCGTTAGCTGATCTCTACGAGATCCATACCAGCTTCTGCAGCTGCATCTAGTGCTTCTTGAATAGAAACAACACCAACAGATTCACCATCTGCACCTGTTAGACGAACTTCACGAACGCCACGAATTTCACCGTTTAAACGGTGCTGGTTTTGTTTGGCCGGTTGTTGGCCACGTCTTCCGCCTTTAATAGCTTATTCCTCCAGATTGAGCTTACGGCTTGAAACCTCGTCTTGGATGTATGAAATGAGGTCATCCACTTTAAATTTGCCGAGGTCTTTACCTTTGCGTGTACGTACTGCGATTTCGCCAGCTTCCATTTCTTGGTCGCCACAAACAAGCATGTACGGGATACGCTTCAAAGTATGTTCGCGGATTTTAAAGCCAATCTTCTCATTTCTCAAGTCCGCTTTGGCTCTAATTCCACTTTTTTGCAGTTTTTGTGTTACTTCTTGAACATAATCAGACTGTTTGTCCGTGATATTCATGATAACAGCCTGTTCTGGCGACAACCACGTTGGGAAGAAGCAGCGTATTCTTCGATAAGAATACCGATGAAACGCTCAAGAGAGCCTAGGATTGCACGGTGAATCATACAGGAACTTGACGTTCGTTGTTTTCATCTACGTAAGTTGCACCTAGACGACCCGGTAGGTTGAAGTCTAGCTGAACTGTACCACATTGCCATGCACGATCTAAGCAGTCATATAGAGTGAATTCAATCTTAGGACCGTAGAACGCACCCTCGCCTTCTTGAATCTCGTATGGAATTTCCATTGCTTCAAGAGACTGTTTAAGTGCTTCTTCAGAGCGATCCCAGATTTCATCGCTACCAACACGCTTTTCAGGGCGAGTTGACAGTTTCACAACGATGTTATCAAAACCGAACGTGTTGTACGTATCGTAAACCATCTTGATGCAAGACGTTACTTCGTCTTGAATTTGGCTTTCAGTACAGAAGATGTGAGCATCATCCTGAGTAAAACCACGTACACGCATAATGCCGTGTAGTGCACCTGATGGTTCGTTACGGTGACATGAGCCAAACTCAGCCATACGTAGCGGTAGATCACGGTACGATTTTAGACCTTGGTTAAAGATCTGTACGTGACCTGGACAGTTCATTGGCTTAATTGCGTATTCACGGTTCTCAGAAGAGGTAGTGAACATCGCATCAGCGTACTTGTCCCAGTGACCAGAACGTTCCCATAGAACGCGATCCATCATTAGTGGACCTTTTACTTCTTGGTAATCGTATTCAGTCAGTTTTCACGAATGAATACTTCTAGGTCACGGAATACAGACCAACCGTTGTGGTGCCAGAACACCATACCTGGTGCTTCTTGCTGCATGTGGAATAGATCCAACTGCTTACCAATTTTACGGTGGTCACGCTTTGCTGCTTCTTCTAGGCGAGTTAGGTGCGCCTTAAGAGCTTTCTTATCGTGGAACGCAGTGCCGTAGATACGTTGAAGCATCTTGTTGTCACTGTTGCCACGCCAATATGCGCCAGCAACGTTCAGCAGTTTAAAGTGCTGACAGAAGCTCATGTTTGGCACGTGTGGGCCACGACACATATCGATGTATTCTTCATGATGGTATAGGCCTGGACGGTCGTCTTTAGAAACGTTCTCGTCAAGGATTTCCATCTTGTAAGTTTCGCCGCGACTTTCGAATGTGTCGCGCGCTTCCTGCCAGCTAACCTTTTTCTTGATAACTTGATACTTGGTTTTTGCTAGCTCTTTCATGCGCTTTTCGATTTTTTCCACGTCTTCCATTGTTAGAGACTGGTCTAAATCAACGTCATAGTAGAAACCGCTGTCGATCGTTGGACCGATCGCCATTTTGACGTCTGGATAAAGCTGCTTAATCGCGTGACCAAGCAAGTGAGCACATGAGTGACGAACGATCTCAAGACCATCTTCGTCTTTTACTGTGATGATTTCTAAGCTTGCGTCATTTTCGATCAGATCGCACGCATCAACACGCTCACCATCTACACGACCAGCGATGGTTGCTTTCGCAAGACCAGGGCCGATAGATAGAGCGACATCCATAGTGGATGCTGGGTTATCAAATTGACGTTGGCTACCGTCAGGAAGAGTAATTACAGGCATATAAAGTCCTATTACAGTGGTCTTGCACACCAAGCAAGACATGCTTTATTGTCTGGCAATTGAGTTGATCATAATTGCCGCGTTTTCATATGAATGGTTGCCTTTTTTGATGCAAATACGGATGCACCATCCAAAGCAAGCGGCCATTTTAACCAATGCGTACAAAATAACAATCGTAATTTCATAAACTATGGAAGCGAGGGAAGAAGTTTAATAAGCCTAAAGCTAGTCACCCCATTGTTTTCACTAACAGAGACGTCATCCATCAACGCATTGAGAATGTAGAAGCCTCGCCCCGAAGTAGCCCAACTTAGCGGATCATCTAAATCAAACTCTTCAAGTGGTGCACTCAGCATCTCATTCATGAAATCAGATGCCAAGGATAGGCCTTTGTGGTTGATTGTTATTTCTACTTGTTTGGCTTCCACACTGCAGCCTACCTCAATGACTTTACCGTCTTTTTCTTGATAGCCATGCTCGTAGACGTTGTTTGCCAGTTCAACCACACACAGTTCAAGATCGTGAATAACCGGCGTTTGAATACCTCGCTGCCCCCAGAACTCCATTAGCGCGGCGGCAATCTCTCTTGACGCGTCAGTCGATGATTCAAACTTCCTAAGAAATCTAGACATTACCTTCCCCACTTCGACGCACGGCCAACAAACTTACATCATCGTCGAACTCTTCACTTCCTATCATCGTTTTACCCGCTCTATTACCAATGATGGTTTGTCCTGCATTACCTCTCCACGGGTAGAGGCAATCAAGTTTTCCAACGCTTCTTCTCCAAGCATCTCATCACCCAACTGCGCTTCAGTGATACCATCGGTATAAAACCAAACTTCATCACCCTGCTCTAAGACCAGAGAAGTCGACTCATACGTAGCAAAGTCAAACATACCAATCACAAACCCACTCTCTCCTATCCTCTCAATCGAGCCTGACGACGCCTCCACTTTAATTAATGGCGGATGACCTGCAAAGGCAACATCTAGCTCACCGGTTTTTTTATCGAGCACCGCGTAAACCATAGTAGCGTACAAGCCATGGTTGTCATTGATGGTGTACGTTCTATTGAGGGATGCCAAAACGTCACACGCCTTCCTAACTTGACGTTTTCCTTGTCGATCCGTGTACATGGTCGCCGAATCGCCCTGTAAAGTATTTAAGGTGTGGTGAATAGAGAAAGAAAGCAGCGCCGATGCGACGCCGTGCCCAGAAACATCAAAAATGTAAAAAGCGATATAACGGTCATCAAACTCTATACAACCCAACATATCACCACCAATCGCCGCTGATGGTTGGTGAACATACGCAAGTTCGATATCAGAAAACGACCTTTTGATGGGCAGCAGTTTACCAATCAAATCACTCGCAACCATGAGGTCGCTATTAATTTGTGCGTAGGCCGTATTGAGGGCATGGTTTTTCTCAACCAACTGATTATGCAAATCAAGCGTTCGAAATCCCGCTTTAATCCGTGCATCAAGTTCATCTACTGGCGTATTTTTGGCAACGAAATCATCAGCTCCAGCGTTAATACCAAGCGTTATCGACTTATGGTCGTCTTGAGAGGAGAGTAATACGAAAAACAGATAGCGATTGTAGTCGTTGGACTTCACTGACTGGCAGAGTTCGACGCCGTCCATATTGGGCATCACCCAGTCACTGAGCACAAACTGAATATGCTCATGTTTTTCAAGCAGAGATAGCGCCTCTATACCATCACACGCCACCAGAATCTCATAGCCACGTTTTTCGAGTAACAAACGCAACCTTGCGCGCATGACAGCATCGTCTTCGACCAGCAGAATCGAATACTTTCGCAAAGAAGGGAGAGTACGGCTCGTTGAAATAACGCCACCTAAGTTTTAAAGGGCTGTTATTTCAAGAATAGTTGGCTCAAATAAAAAAACAACACCATGAATGAATCATGATGTTGTTACTATCCAATATGTTAGCTGCGGCTAGAGCGATGTTATGACTGCAGAGCCAACAGATCTGGGCGCTTAGTGCACAAAGCAACAGTACTTACGACGTTAAGCCCTTCTAGCTCACAGGCTTTAACGCATAAATCAATATTGCTATCACTAGCAACGACAACCACATTACGGCCAATTGAGCGCTCTAAAACTTGCTGTGCTGTTTCACAGTGCGATGCATTCACATCCATTGGTAGAGTACTTACCGCTGATTGACGAGATACACTCAAGTCAGCAATCGTGGCATCGCAGTACACATCCAAAAACGAGTAAGACTCACAAAACTCACGCTTAATTGCCGCGAACATTTCCAGTTCGTGCAATGAGGCTTGAGAAGAGAACACCACCACGCTATGAGCATTCATTGGCTCACCGACAACGGACACAGACGTAGGGAGAGAAAGCGCGTTGGCCATCATTGAAGTGCGAGATGCCTCCAATTGATCGGAAAAAGAAGAGCCAACGAGAGAAGAACCGATTTGATACGTTTGCATAGCAACACCTATTTGTTGAGTGTGCCATCCATAGAGTTATGTACATCCTTTGATGGGGAAATAATAACAAAATTATATAATTAAATCCCTTCTCATTAACGCCCTGCGTCACAACAATGTAACGCTGGGCGTCAAATTTACTTACGGTAACGAATATCTATAGTGCTCTTACATTAAACACATGCTCGACACCACTGATCGCCGATAACAACTCATCTGTCGGCTGATTCTCTATATCCAAAATGGTATAAGCCACTTCGTCACGGCTCTTGTTGAGCATATCCAACACGTTGATATTAAGATCGGCCAATAGAGAGAGCACCGTACCTAGCACCTTAGGGACATTGTCGTTGGCAAATGTGATCCTGTAGCCCTCGGCTCGCTCTAGGGTAATCTGGGGAAAGTTGACTGAGTTGCTAATGTTACCGTTCTCCAAAAAATCAATGAGCTGCATCGCACCCATCACAGCGCAGTTTTCTTCCGCTTCTGCCGTTGAGGCGCCAATGTGCGGCATCAGAATGACGCCTTCTCGCCCAATCAAAGATGGTGTTGGAAAATCGGTCACATACTGCCCCACTTGACCGTTTTCAAGCGCGGTAATGACCGCATCAGTATCGACGATCTCTTTGCGGGCAAAATTCAGTAGCACTAGGCCTGGTTTGGCCGAAGCCAGTAACTCACTGCTAATCAATCCGATAGTGGCAGGGAGCGCAGGAACATGTACGGTGACAAAATCACATTTGCTGATCAGTGATTGCAAGTTTTCAGCACGTTGAATACGGCTTGATAAACGCCACGCTGCTTCTACACTCAACGCAGAGTCAAACCCAATGACTTCCATGCCTAAATCAATCGCCGTATTCGCGACTGATGCTCCTATTGCACCTAGCCAATAACACCAAGCGTTTTACCTTTGATCTCAGAACCAGAGAAGCGTTTTTTCTCTTTTTCTAACAGCTTATCCATCGCCGTAGCATCAGACAGTTCGGTGAGAGATTGAGAGTACTGCATGCCGCCGCAAACATCACGCGCAGAGAGCAGCAAGCCAGTTAATACTAATTCTTTAACGGCATTCGCATTCGCACCCGGCGTGTTAAACACCACAATGCCATTTTCGGTGCAAGCCTGAATCGGAATGTTATTCACCCCAGCCCCGCAGCGCGCTATGGCTTTAACACTGGACGCTATCGGTTCATCATGCAGTTTTTGGCTTCTTAATAGAATCGCGTCTGGCGCACTAAACTCGCTCGATACTTCGTAATTATCACGAGAAAACTTATCCAGTCCTTTGTTAGCAATCGCGTTGTAGGTCTTAATTTGTTTCATTATTGGTTCCACTTTAAGTTGAAAATCCTTTTCTACCCATCAGTGCACTTTACTCGTCCCAATGCTGGCATTTTTATGTTGTGCCAGAGACAACAAAGCACCTGATAAGCAGGTGCTTTGTTCTTTATTTAGTGACTTCTGCGTAAGCCCAATCCAACCAAGGCAGCAATGCTTCAATATCCGCAGCCTCGACCGTGGCACCCGCCCAAATCCTTAAGCCGGCCGGTGCATCACGATACGCGCCAATGTCATACGCGACTTGCTCTTCATCAAGCAGCTTAATCAATGCCTTCACCTGTTCCTCTGTTGCATCTAGTGTCAAACACACGCTTGTGTTGGAGCGCTGATCTGGATTTTTCGCTAAGAACTGAATCCAATCTCGAGATTCAACAAAGTTAGTCAATACTGCTAGGTTGGCCTGAGACTTCTCAATTGCCGCGTCTACACCACCTATACCATCGACCCAATCTAGCGCATCGATGTAATCCACAACACACAGCATAGAAGGCGTATTAATAGTGGCACCTTTGAAAATGCCTTCGATTAACTTGCCGCCTTTCGTCATGCGGAAGATCTTTGGCAAAGGCCATGAAGGCGTATAGCTCTCAAGGCGTTCGACCGCTTTTGGACTCAACACAATCACGCCGTGACCGCCCTCTCCACCTAACACTTTCTGCCAGCTGTAGGTCACAACATCGAGTTTTTCCCAAGGCATTGGCATTGCAAATACCGCTGACGTTGCATCACAAATCGTCAAACCTTCGCGCTCTTCACTAATCCAATCACCGTTAGGTACTTTTACGCCAGACGTAGTACCGTTCCAAGTAAACACAGCGTCATGGCTTGGATTAGCTAAAGATAAATCTGGCAACTCCCCGTAATCGGCCAGATAGCTGTTCACATCATCTAACTTCAGCTGCTTTGTGATATCAGTTAACCAACCAGAACCAAATGATTCCCAGTGGAAAACATCGACTGGACGTGCACCTAGCATCGACCACATCACCATTTCCATCGCACCTGTATCAGAGCCTGCAACAATACCAACACGATAGTCATCAGGAATGCCTAAAATTGCCTTCGTCTTATCTATAGATTCGGCTAAAACGGCTTTGCTAGAGACGAGCGGTGGCTTCGCCCCAATGATGCTGTGTCAAGATTCGACAATTTATAGCCTGGGCGCTTGCTGCAAGGACCAGAAGAGAAGTTGGGATTACTTGGTTTAATTATGGGTTTCATGGGCTTCCTGCCTAAAAAATGAATAACTATTCAAAAGACTGTCACAAACACACCAGCTAAACAAGCACCTTGCTTATCAACTTGTGGGTTTTGAGAGCTAGTATCGACTATCCGTCTCATCGACACCAAGGAGACCGAGGCATCATTGTAGTTTATTAATACAAATTATCTTGAGAAAACCGTATTATCTTTGAATTGTAAAAACCATCCCCAATCACACTTAACGCTCTATTTTAATTAATTATATTGATCTTAATTGCAAATAATTCCTATCTACCGTGACCTTTCTATCATTTTCTCTGACGACAAGTAGCGAGCAATTATTGTAATACAATATAGTAAGTCCATTGCCATTGGAGGTGTTATGAAAAGCAATAAAGAGATCGCATTAGATGCTATCGAGTTAGTGAAACCCGCAATTGAAAAATTGTTTGAACGTACTAATCGCAAAGAACTGCACATCGTCGTTATGGATCCATCAATTAAGCCTTGGGAAGGCAATTTTGAGGAATCTATTTTGATCGAATCTTCATTAGGCAATCCATCTCAATGGACAATCGAGTTTGATAAGTTGGCGAGAAAAAAAGCCCATCAAGCATGGAGGAACAACACTCCAAATATTCATCAGCAAACCGTTCACCCTTCGTCACTGCGTGAAGGTGACGTCTTATTTTATGGCTCCTTTGTTTATGGCGATATCGTCGTCGCATGCAGTGGCGTTGAACAATGGTACGACATGCTCATTAGCAGTTGGATAGCATTAGCAATCGAGCAACTCACTATTAGTGAATATCAATCAATTAAAATCACTACCCCTACACAACAATATAGATAATTAAGGTCAAACTATGAGCAACTTACTTAAAAAACTATTCGTTACCGCTGGTATTCTCCTCTCGACATCGGTAATCGCTGCCGACTACCCAGCTAAAAACATTCGCCTTGTTGTTCCATTTGGTGCGGGTGGTGGTACCGATGCCGTTGGTCGTACATTGGCAAACTCAGCGAAAGATGTTCTTGGACAGAACATTGCGGTTATGAACCGTACAGGTGGCGCTGGCGCTGTTGGTATGAGTTTTGGCGCTCAGCAACGTGCAGATGGCTATACACTAACGGTTGTCACTCGCGAGATTGCCTCTCTTCCACAGATGGGATTGATGCAACATACGGCTGATGATTTCAAACTCATCCGAATGGTTAACCTTGACCCTGCTGTTGTACTCGTTTCAGCTGACAGCCCATATAACACCATTAACGATCTGATCGCTGAGGCGAAGAAAGCGGATGGTGCGGTTAAGTTCGCATCTACAGCAGCGCCTAACTTCTACCTGATGGCGCTAGAAAAAGACCAAGGCATTAAGCTAAATGCTATCCCGTACAACGGCGCTTCTGAAGCAATCCCAGCGGTTCTGGGTAAACATACTGATGTGACGATGGTTACTCCAGGAGAAGCTATTGCTCAATTGCGCTCTGGTCAACTTAAAGCGCTAGGTGTTATGTCAGAAGAGCGCATTGCTTACATTCCTGATGTTCCAACGCTTAAAGAGCAAGGTGTAGACGTTCAAACGGGTACTTGGCGTGGTATTGGCGCTCCTAAGAACACGCCAGATGAAGTCATCGAAACCCTTGGTAAAGCATTTGACCAAGCAATGACATCTCCTGAGTTTATTGAGTTCATGGAAAAAGGTGCAATGACAATTCATAACTTGAATGCTGAAGAGTTTACATCGTTCGTTGAGCAAGATACGAAAGCACTGGGTCAACTTATTAACTAATTCATTCATTTAGTTTGTATCACCTGCGGGGGCGTTTCTCTCCCCGCATCTCTCACGCAGTTGAGGTGAGTCTATGAAAAGTCGTCATGTTATTTTCCCTTCACTTATGATCATCTTTGGCGCTCTAAGCCTTTACTTCATAAGTCAATTTGCAGAGCCTCGTTTTCAAGATGCGAGCGTAGATGCCAAATTTTTTCCTAGCGTTGTCGCTATCGCCATCATTCTTCTATCAGGTGTACTGATTGTCCAACATGTGGTGCAAAAACAGCTCGTCAAAGAAGAGCTGCCGATTTTTACCAAATTATCGCTGTTTGGTCTCGCATTTTTAGGTGGCTATGCTCTATTAATCAATGTAGTGGGATACCTCATTGCATCATTTATCGCATTCACCATCTATCTCGTTGTATTCAAGGTTAAAAAGCCGCTCTACTATGCCGTTGCATGGGCATTCGTTTATGGAATTTACTATCTGTTTGGTGAGGTGTTTATCATCGCTTTACCAGAAGGTTTATTATTTTAGGAGGCCGCTATGTTTGAACATTTGGTTAATGGCCTAGCGGTCGCATTTAGTTTCTCAGTTCTTCCCGTACTGGTGTTTGGTGTACTTGGGGGAATTATCCTTGGAGCACTACCTGGCTTAACCGCAACGATGGGTGTAGCTATCTTGCTCCCTTTCACTTTCGGTATGGAGCCAACCGCCGCTCTCGTAATGCTTATTGGTGTTTATATCGGTGGTATATACGGAGGCTCTATTGCGGCTATTTTGCTAAAAACTCCAGGCACGCCAGCGTCCGCAGCAACCGTTTTAGATGGGCATACACTCGCAGCCAAAGGACAGGCAGCACGGGCGTTAAGTATTTCCGCAGTGGCCTCATTTACAGGTGGCTTAATCAGTACCATTGTTCTTATCGGTATTTCACCACTTTTGGCAGACTTTGCTCTTAGATTTAACGCACCTGAGTATTTTGCCTTGGCTGTGTTTGGCTTAACAATCATCGCTAGCGTCTCAGCTCAAAATATTCTCAAGGGCTTGCTTGCTGGTGCGATTGGACTCCTTATTTCAACCGTCGGCCTAGATCCTATTAGTAGCGTCCCTAGGTTTACCTTTGGCGTCATGGATCTATACAGCGGTATCAACGTTATCCCTGTGCTAATCGGTTTATTTGCGCTGTCCGAAGCGCTGAATCAAATCGAAAAAATTACGTCTGAAAAGAAAATGGCGAAGCCTAAATTCGACCGAAGCCTAATGAGCAAAAAAGATCTTAAAGAGATGATGCCAACGGCAGTCAAAAGTGGCTTGTTGGGGACTTCGATTGGCTCCGTACCCGGTGCTGGCGCAGATATATCCGCGTTCGTTTGCTACAACGAAGCAAAACGTTCGTCGAAAAACCCAGAAGAATTTGGTAAAGGTCGGTACGAGGACTCGCAGCCGCAGAAGCGGGCAACAACGGCGTAACGGGAGGCTCACTAGTGCCGCTGCTTACTCTCGGCGTTCCAGGAGATGCGGTTGCCGCTGTCTTGCTTGGG
Organism: Vibrio maritimus; assembly: GCA_000755425.1. Taxonomy (GTDB): domain Bacteria; phylum Pseudomonadota; class Gammaproteobacteria; order Enterobacterales; family Vibrionaceae; genus Vibrio; species Vibrio maritimus_A. Next base: position 283,277 of record BBMT01000006.1, on the reverse strand, counting down.
GCTCTGATTGTTCAAGGTTTAACACCAGGTCCTCTGCTATTCGCACAAAGCCCAGAAGTCGTTTATGGCGTGTTTAGCTCAATGCTGGTCGCTAACTTGGTCATGCTGATCGTAGGGTTAATCGGTATTCGTTTCTTCTGCCGTATCATTGAGGTGCCGAAGATACTCATGATTCCTATCATCATCTTTTTGTCAGTCGTTGGGGCTTATGCCATCAACAACTCTATGTTTGATGTAGGTATTGCAATTGGTTTTGGTTTCCTTGGGTTCGTCCTCGGCAAACTAGAGATACCTTCTTCACCCATTCTGCTGGCGATAATCTTAGGACCTATGGCTGAAACCAACCTGAGAAAAGCGTTGCTTATGTACGATAACAGCTGGTCATTCTTATATGAAAGACCAATCGCACTAGCGTTTATTGTACTGGCGGTATTTTCTGTGTATTCAACCTTACGTATGAAGAAAAAGCAGAAATTGCAGCAGGCAACGGAATAGCTAACAGCAGAACCTACCACAGATCAGACGACGTTAAAAAAGCAGTGCTCAAAGGCACTGCTTTTTACAACTTGATGATGAGTGGTAATTGATTAGCCGACAACACCTACAGCAGCCTGCATAATGATGCCGCAGATATAAGCGCCATACGTACCGAGCGCATAGCCTAATACAGCCATCAAGATACCCACTGGCGCAAGTGACGGGTGGAAAGCCGCTGCAACCACAGGCGCTGATGCTGCGCCCCCGACGTTCGCTTGGCTACCTACTGCCATAAAGAACAACGGCGCTTTAATCAGCTTCGCAACACCGATCATTAGCAGTGCGTGAATCGTCAACCAAGTGATACCAATGAAGAAGTAACCTGGGTTATCAAGAATTGCTGTCACATCCATTTGCATACCAATGGTCGCGACAAGAATATAGATGAATGCAGAACCGATTTTTGATGCGCCAGCGTGCTCTAGAGTGCGCGCAGATTTAAACGTAGAAGCAATAAGTGCAAACGTGGTAACCAATACGATTAACCAGAAGAAACCGGAAGTAAGGCTGTACTTCTCAAGCTCAGGCGCATTGGTCGCAATCCAAGGTGCAATAATGTCCGCACCAAAGTGAGCCAAACCCGTTAGACCAAATGCGATAGCAACAACCTTCATCATATCCGTTGTCGTGATTGGACGAGAGTTCTCTTCTTCGTACTTCGCCACTGTCTCTTTAAGCTCATCAATGGATGTAGTGTCTGCTTTTAGCCACGCGTCCATTTTCTTCTGACGTCCAGCCATAATCAGCAGGATTGCCATCCAAATGTTGGCACAGATAACGTCAACGGTGATCATTGCAGAGAACAACTGGTCACCCACACCAAACACTTCTTTCATCGCCGCTTGGTTAGCACCGCCACCAATCCATGAGCCTGCAACGGTAGTAAGGCCGCGCCACACATCACCAGAAACAAGATCAGGGTTGATAAAATCGAGAATAACAATCGCCGCAGGTCCGCCGATAATAATACCTAGCGTACCCGTCAAGAACATTATGACGGCTTTAGAGCCAAGACCAAAGATCTTCTTAAGATCAGCAGAGACAATGAGCAGCACTAGTGCGCCAGGAAGAAGATAGCGACTTGCAACGAAGTACAAGTTAGACGCCGAGCCATCAATCAAACCAGTAGTATTGAGCAATGACGGTAGAAAGTAACACAGCAACAGGCCAGGGACGACGGAATAGAATTTTTTCCATAGAGGGTTGCTACTGCTTTCAGTAATAAAAACAGCGCCTAGGATAACGGCTAGTAAACCCATAATGACAGCATCATTAGCGATCATGTCGATAAATCTCCTTAACTGATGTCTTCTTGAAACAATTAGACACATTTTCGTAGTTGGCCGAGACTATACCGACAACGCTCGCCTGTCACAAATTTTAACAATCTTTACGCAATAAGCATGAATAGTTAACCAGTCATTGCACTAAGAAATACTTTACTCGTAATGATAATCTGTGAAAAACATTGTTCAAAAAAACGCCTTAGTTAACTAATAGGCTTTATTTTCATATATTTAGAACAAACAGTAGTAATTTTAACACCTTGATAACCCACAAAATCAACGATAGCAAAAAGATAGCCAACCAAATGCAATTGACTGCAGCACTTTTGTTAAAGCGCTCAATTTATGTACCCTCACACAATCACAATTGTTTGATCTAAATCACATATCGTAGTCAGGTTTTGCAACTTTTAAGTCAAATTTAACTCTAGCACACATCTCAATTTCCCCTCTCTTAGCCTGCTTGGCACAAAAATACCGATGATTATGTTTAAATACTGGATCTTTATACAGTTACTACATATACTGGTTTTACATACAGTAATTCATGAGGTGTAGTTATGTTGCAAGAAAGACTAGAACGCATCAACGAGCTGCGTAAAAAAGCGATGGCCAACCCTGAATTCATGAAATCCGCGCAAGCTCACGCTGAAGCATTAGAAACTCAATATCACCCAGCGCAGCCAAAACGTAGCAAAAAACCCAAAACCTTATCCGATATCTACCAAGCTACGATTTCGGCATCTAAAACAAACGCTATTCGTCTTAAGTAAGGAGGGAAGCTGCCCTCCTTCTCACTCAATCAAATCTCTCCGTCCCCTCCTTGCTGTCAATATTGCAGGTCGTCTCACAAAACCTAGTCATAGTGGCTATTTGTATACAAAGTGAAGTATTATTGTCTTAACAAGGAACGAAAACTGTAGAGTGCTGTAATCCAATGGGAAACCTGAAAAACTCAAGTCAATAAGGGTGTCAAAACCAAAGTCGCAGGACAGACACAAGACGACGTGGTCTATTGTCATATTTTCGATGCTATCCTCGAGCAGCGATTGCCGCCCGCCACCAAGCTCAGTGAAGAAGCGTTGGCCGAAATCTTTGGCGTTAGCAGAACCATTATCCGCCGTGCCTTACTAAGACTCTCCATTGAGAAGGTTATTGATATCAAACCTAACCGAGGCGCGACTGTTTCAGCCCCTTCTGTTGAGGAAGCGAAACAGATATTCAAAGCTCGGGAAGTACTAGAAATCGCAATCATCGAACTGGCTGTAGAGAATGCAACCAAGTTACAAATAGATGAATGTCGAAAACTAGTAGAAGAAGAAAACCAAGCTTTTGCCCAAGACGATTACGGTAAAGGACTAAGACTCTCTGGTGAGTTCCATATCAAACTCGCTGAAATGGCAGACAACGCACCTCTATTAGCCTTCCAAAGAAGTGTTGTATCGCAGTCTTCCTTGCTTATTGCCATGTATGAAACCGGCAACCACTCAAATTGCTCTCAGGATGAACATAGCGAGTTGCTCAACGCAATCGAGACGGGCGATAAACAAAAAGCGCTAGCTCTAATGGGCGAGCACCTTGAGCATATTCGCTCTAAGCTCAACTTAGATGACAGCACCGCTTCTAACGACCTGCATGTCGTGTTCTCAGATGTCTTGAAGAACAAAGCGAGCTAACTTAGAACTGCGCTAAAACTAAACTGTAATACCCAAATTAATTCATCATCCTCACGCAAGTGAGGATTTCCAGATGCGGGTAGCTCCCCCTAAACATTTACATGCCTTACCAAATCGGCTTTTCAACACGCTACAAAAGGCTCCCTTCTGCAAGGGGATGACGACATCGACGCCAAAAATTCATACATGTTTCCACAATGAATTTTTGTATCGAATAGGTCGACACACTGCTCTAAATATCTCCGTTCAAACCAACAACCTAGCCCCTGTTTCCAATTTGACCTCGATCTCAACCCATTAGAAATGTTGCCAACTTGTAAATTAATAGTTGACCTCGTGGTCAATTTAGCCAATTATTGACCCGAAGGTCAGAAAAATAATTTCAAGAATACACTGTACAAGGAGGTCTCTTGATTACCTTTTTACTCAATCAAGAAATCAGACAGGAAGTAAATGTCTCCCCAAACATGACGGTGCTGAACTATCTGCGCACTCATGTGAATAAAACAGGCACTAAGGAAGGATGCGGTTCTGGTGATTGCGGTGCATGTACCGTAGTTCTCGGTGAGCTCGTCGATGGCAAGCTAGAGTACCGCAGCGTTAACTCCTGCCTAACTTTCATTTCTGCTCTTCATGGTAAGCAACTTATCACGGTAGAAGATCTGCAAGCCCGTGATAAGTCACTTCACCCAGTTCAACAAGCCATTGTCGACTTTCACGGCTCTCAGTGCGGCTACTGTACGCCTGGATTCATCATGTCGATGTTCGCACTTACTAAGAACAAGCCGAATGCTAACAAAGCCGATGTGATGGAGTCACTGGCGGGCAATCTCTGCCGTTGTACAGGATATCGACCTATCGTAGATTCTGCTTTGTCACTGTGTTCGGAAGAGCAAATCGTTGACCAGTTCTCGGAGCTTGAACGAGCGACCATCGCTAAGCTAGAAAAAATCCAAAATGAAGAAGCGAGTCTGCGTCTTGGACACCTCACCGCGTTCTCTCCAAAAACCACTGACGAACTTGCCAAGCTCTACAAGGCACACCCGCAAGCCAAGTTGGTTGCTGGCGGAACAGATTTAGCACTCGAAGTCACTCAGTTTCATCGCGAGATAGAAACGCTCATCAGCGTAAATCTTGTCGAAGAGATGAAAGTCTGCCAAGAGACAGAAGACAGCTTAGAGATTGGTGCAAACCTGCCAATCAGCGATGCCTATACGCTACTAAATAAGCACTACCCCGACTTCGGTGAACTGTTGCACCGCTTCGCCTCTTTGCAAGTTAGAAACCAAGGCACCATAGGCGGCAATATTGCTAACGCTTCGCCAATCGGTGACACACCGCCTTTGCTCATCGCACTGGATGCAACCATTCAACTACGCTGTGGTGATGAAATACGTGTTATGCCTATTGAGGACTACTTCATTAGCTACAAAGTCACAGCGCAGCAGCCTAGCGAGTTCATTGAAAAAATCTTTATACCTAAACCATCATCAAGCACATTCCGAGCTTACAAGCTCTCTAAACGTTTAGATGACGATATTTCAGCAGTTTGTGGTGCTTTCCGCATTGAGGTGGAAGATAACAATGTAGTGAGTGCTCGTATCGCCTTTGGTGGTATGGCTGCAACACCTAAACGCGCAATATCTTGTGAGCAAACGTTAGTCGGGCAGCCTTGGAATGAAGAGACCATTAGCAAGGCAATGGAAGTACTCAGTAACGACTTTGAGCCTCTATCAGATTTTCGCGCAAGCCAAAATTACCGAAGCCTCACCGCCGCCAATATGCTCAAACGCTATTACATTGAAACCAATAACACCAACAATCTGATTGAAACGAGGGTAACATCTTATGTCTAATGTGAATCACCAGCAGCTGACTCACGAAGAGATGGTTGCTATCGTCAAACAAGATCTTAAAACAGGTGTCGGTAAGAGTGTTAAGCACGATAGCGCACCAAAACAAGTGACGGGTGAGGCCGTCTATATCGACGACAGACTTGAGTTCCCAAACCAACTTCATGTCTACGCGCTACTGAGCACACAAGCACACGCAAAAATCACTAAGATAGACGTATCTCCTTGTTATGATTTCGCTGGCGTTGCTATCGCGATTACGTCCAAAGACGTGCCAGGGCAGCTTGATATTGGCGCTATCCTTCCAGGTGATCCTCTGCTTGCCGATGGCATCGTCGAGTACTACGGGCAGCCTGTCATCGCAGTGGCGGCTAGCGATCTTGAAACTGCAAGAAAAGCAGCACACGCAGCCATCGTTGAATACGAACCACTGCCTGCCATTCTGGATGTTAAAGAAGCACTAGCGAAAAAGCATTTCGTGACAGAAAGCCACCAGCAAAAGCGCGGTGACTCAGCCAAAGCCCTTGCTAACGCCAAACACGTCATCGAGGGTGAAATCGAAATTGGCGGTCAAGAACACTTCTATCTCGAAACACAAGTTAGCAGCGTTATGCCAACCGAAGACGGTGGCATGATTGTTTATACCTCTACACAAAACCCAACAGAAGTCCAAAAGCTGGTCTCCGAGGTACTCGGCGTTGCAATGCACAAAGTGGTGATCGACATGCGTCGCATGGGTGGCGGTTTTGGTGGTAAAGAAACACAAGCGGCCGCGCCTGCTTGTATGGCGGCAGTGATCGCTCATTTGACAGGTCGACCAACCAAGATGCGACTGCTTCGTAATGAAGATATGACCATGACCGGTAAACGTCACCCATTCTACAACCAATATAAGATTGGGTTTGATGATAATGGCGTGATTCAAGGTGCCGATATTGTTGTCGCCGGTAACTGTGGCTACTCGCCAGATCTGTCGAGCTCGATTGTCGACCGTGCCATGTTCCACTCTGACAATGCTTATTACTTAGGTGATGCGACCGTTACCGGACACCGCTGCAAAACCAATACGGCGTCGAACACAGCTTACCGTGGTTTTGGTGGTCCTCAGGGGATGATGACCATTGAACACATCATGGATGAGATCGCACGCTACCTAAACAAAGACCCGTTAGAAGTCCGTAAAGCCAACTACTACGGCGAAGAAGGTCGAAACGTTACCCACTATTATCAAACCGTAGAAGATAACTTCCTTCCTGAAATCACTGAGCAGTTAGAGCAAAGCAGTGATTACCACGCAAGACGTAAAGAGATCGCTGAGTTCAACAAAAACAGTCCAATTTTGAAAAAAGGTTTGTCTATCACACCCGTCAAATTTGGTATCTCGTTTACCGCCACCTTCCTAAACCAAGCAGGCGCACTTATTCATATCTATACCGATGGCAGTATTCACCTAAACCACGGTGGTACTGAGATGGGGCAAGGTCTGAATATCAAAGTAGCGCAAATCGTTGCAGAGGAGTTTCAAGTAGATGTTGACCGTATCCAAATCACCGCTACCAACACCGACAAGGTGCCGAACACCTCGCCCACGGCGGCCTCATCGGGCGCCGATCTCAACGGTAAAGCCGCACAAAACGCAGCAATAACCATCAAACAGCGTCTGATTGAGTTTGCTTCTTCTCATTTTAAAGTCACCCCTGAAGAAGTTCTGTTTAAAAATGGCATGGTACAAATTCGTGAGCAGATCATGACATTTGCCGACTTTGCACAACTAGCGTGGATGAACCAAATTTCGCTATCGAGCACAGGTTTTTATCGCACGCCTAAAATTTACTATGACCATGAAAAAGCACGTGGTCGCCCGTTCTATTACTACGCTTACGGCGCGTCGTGTTCAGAAGTCATCATCGATACCCTCACTGGTGAATACAAAATCTTGCGCGTGGATATCTTGCATGATGTAGGCGCATCGCTTAACCCTGCCATTGACATTGGTCAGGTAGAAGGTGGCTTCGTACAGGGTGTGGGTTGGTTGACAACCGAAGAGCTCGTCTGGAACGAGCAAGGACGTTTGATGACTAATGGTCCCGCAAGCTACAAGATCCCAGCTATTGCTGACATGCCGATCGATTTTAGAACGCATCTTCTCGAAAACCGAAGTAACCCTGAAGACACCGTGTTCAACTCCAAAGCGGTGGGCGAACCGCCTTTCATGCTGGGAATGTCGGTATGGAGCGCGTTAAAAGACGCCATCTCTTATGTCGCCGTTGATGGTGCGATTCCAAAACTGGATACCCCAGCAACACCAGAGCGTGTGTTAATGGCGGTACAGGCCGTGACACAAGGACAGAGCGTTAGCACGGCATCCTTCACGGAAACCAATTAACAGGAGGTCACTATGTTTAAGGATAACTGGATTCATGAGCTTGCTAGGCTCGAAGAACAACACGAACCTTGTGTCATGGTGACCGTACTTGAAGATCGCGGCTCCGTGCCGCGAGATGCGGGTACAAAAATGCTAGTAACTCGCGATAACATCATCGCGACCATTGGTGGCGGTCATTTAGAGCATGTCGCCTCTAAAATGGCACGAGAAATGCTTCTTTCCGGAGAGCAAAGCCTCAAAGTAGAAAGGTTTAATTTGGGTGCTCGATTAGGTCAATGCTGCGGTGGTATGGCAACACTCAGCTTTGAACCCATTGGCACTTCGCAAAAGCATTTGGTACTTTTTGGTGCAGGTCATGTGGCAAAAGCACTGGTTCATATTGTCGCTACCCTGCCCTTTAGAGTAACGTGGATTGATGAGCGAGAGGCTGAGTTTCCGGAAACCTTGCCGCAAGGCGTCAACAAGCTCGTGAGCGACGATCCAGTGGGCGAAATCGCGCAGATGCCACCAAACAGCTATTACCTAGTGATGACTCACAATCATCAACTCGACTTCGATCTGGCAAAAGCGGTTATCAAGCGCGGCGACAGCGCTTATTTTGGAATGATTGGCTCACTGACTAAGCGCAAGAAGTTTGACTTCCGTTTAGCACAGCGAGGCTTCAGTCAAGAAGAGATCAACACCATGACCTGCCCTATAGGCATCGGAGCTGTCACTGGTAAGCACCCAGCAGAGATTGCCGTCTCTGTAGCTGGCGAGCTGATTTCGCACTATCAAGGTAACCCTATAGAGCAAAAGCGCCCAGCGCATACTCGCCAAGAATTAGACCAAGCAGGCTAAAAAGCCGCGAAAGGATTAAAATAATAATACTGCCCAGAATTTTCGGGCGGAGAAAGGAAGTGTCATGACAACACAACGCAAGGCCTACCGTGCCAGCATTTTACATAGCATTGCTGACCCCAAGGATGTGGGGCTGGAAAACTCATACCAATTTTTTGAAGACGGCATGATCGTCGTAGAAAACGGTCACATCGTCGACATCGGCAGCGCAACCGACATATTGGCTAGACACACAAAGCCAATGAAGATTAAAACTTATAAAGATAAGCTCATCACCTCCGGTTTTATCGATACTCATATCCACTACCCACAAACCGGAATGATCGCCTCCTATGGGGAACAGCTTTTAGACTGGCTGGAAAACTACACCTTCCCAGAAGAACGTCGTTTTAAGAACCCTATTTACGCGCTTAAAGTCGCCAAACTTTTCTTAGACGAACTCGCAAGTAACGGTACGACCACAGCGTTAGTCTTTGGCACCGTACACAAAGAATCCGTCGACGTGTTTTTTGGTGAGGCAGAGAGACGTAACCTTCGTATGATTTGTGGCAAAGTATTGATGGACCGGAATGCTCCTGACTACTTGACCGACACACCAGAGTCAGGCTATCAAGCCTCTAAAGAGCTCATTGAGAAATGGCATAATCGAGGTAGGCTTCACTACGCTGTCACGCCGAGATTCGCCCCAACCAGTACACCAGAGCAACTCGCAATGGTTGGTAAACTTCTCGAGGAATACCCAGATGTTTACATGCATACCCACCTCTCTGAAAACAAAAAGGAGATCGAGTGGGTTCTCGACTTGTTCCCAGAGCGAGACAGCTACTTAGATGTTTATGATCACTACGGTCTACTTCATAAACGCTCAGTATTCGCCCATGGCATTCATCTTTCTGATTGTGAATGCCAACGTCTAGCAGACACGGAGTCCGCGATTGCATTTTGCCCAACATCCAACCTATTTCTCGGTTCCGGCTTATTCAAGCTCAATAAAATGGAAGACAAAGGGATCAGAGTCGGTATGGGAACCGACGTAGGCGCAGGAACAAGTTTTTCTATATTACAAACCATGAGTGAAGCCTATAAGATCATGCAATTGCAACAAGAAAAACTTCACCCTATTAAATCTTTGTATCTCGCAACACTCGGTGGCGCGAAAGCCCTTCACCTAGAAGACAAAATCGGTAACTTAGAAGTAGGTAAAGAAGCAGATTTCGTCGTTCTCGATTTGCATGCTACACAGTTAATGCGATTCAGAATGAACCAAGCAACGACTCTGGAAGAAAAACTTTTTGTATTGATGAGCCTTGGCGATGATCGAACCGTTTGTGAGACATATATCTATGGCGACCTGGCCTATGATGCCAAAGGTGAACGTGACAAGCGGTTGGTAAGCTAACTAAGGGAAAAAAGTTACCGTACATCCATTTGTAGCGCCCTACTCACTTTCAGGGCGCTATTTGTTTTTAGGCTTCGAGAACCACTTTTTCAAATACAAAAGCATCCAACTTCTTGTATACATCAAACACGGTCGTGCATTCAAAAATAACAGCGCCTTTTGGTTGTCTTAACAGGAACCGTTTCAAAACCTTAAGTTGAACCAAAGTATCTATAAGCTGAGTAGCATCATGTTGAGACAAACTGAACCTCGAAGCTATTAGCTGAAGAGTAACAATAGGTTGATTAATAAGTAGCGTTAACAAATCCTGTTTGGATACCGATATTGGCGCAAACAACAACTTTGCTTCGAGCGTTTTCTCTAATTCAAACAACTCTCCGTCACATTTTCTCGCAATGCCGTTGGACCATTCAACCGACTCGATCCAAATATTTAACAGTCGTTGCCTTGTCGCTGGCGTGATTTCTTTTGTCGCTTCAAGAAACTTATATCGTCGAGTAGCCAAAGTAACCAGAGTTGCTGATAAACCTAGCCCCAATTTTAACTTTCGACATATCAGTGCATCGGCGAGCGTTCTAGTAACACGTCCATTGCCATCCAAAAATGGGTGCAGTGAAATCAATTGGTCTGCAAAAAACACATCATAAACGATACTAGTGATATCGAGGTGGTCGTTTAAGTAGTCGAGTGCATCATCAAGTCGTTCATGCAGCATATCTGGCGGAGTGGTAACAACTCGGGCATTGGTTGGAGAGCTACCTCCAATCCAATTTTGAACATCTCGAATGACCGAATCGACTCTACCATCAACAAGAATACGATGACATTCTTGAAGCGTATCTAAAGTGATAACGTCAACAGAAGACACCAAGCTATGCACCTTTAAATACGATTCGACTTGGTGATTAATGCTGGCTGAAAGCGTGTCACCGTTATCAATACAAGTATTGAGTACTAAACGCCTTCGGGACACTTCTCGCCCCTGCCTCAATGCCTCTGCACCGCCTAAATAACGCCCAAAAAAGCGTTTATAATTGAGCTTGGCTTCTGCTCAGGCATTTCAAAAGTAAGGTGCTTTTCCATACTCGCGTCATGCCCTGAATAGTCAGAGAACTTCTGTGGCACAGAGCACTTAAATTTTTTATTGGTGCGATGACACGTCCTTTCGACCAGCATGTGTTTTACCTCAGAACTTTGTGCCAATGAGTTCTATCTAACGACGAAATATCAGGCGCCGATATATTGGCTATAGCTAACTGAGTATGTCTAGTTTCGTTAGTACTAGGCTCATCAGGCTTAGGGATAAGTTTATTGGAATAAAAATTATTAATATCCATTTCTACCCAAGGTGAAAATGATGCAGGGCTGCAACCTAACTTATTACATGCAGAAACAATGTATTGGACTTTGGGATTTTCAGAGTAAGAGTAGCTTGGTCTCTCGTCAGAGCATTGCCTTTTTGTATAACAATGTACGGTGGAAGACGTTGAGCTTGTTTCACATATGTTTTTATTTCTACAAATATTCTGTGTGTAGGTTTTTTGGTAAAACGCTTTTAGGTTATCAACCAAGCTCAAGTCGTAGCGATCTTCTTCAGCAATCCCCTCCCCACGAATAGTATCAATCCATCTATCTCCACTGAAACTCACTATTCTATCTACACGATAGAAGAAACTTTTTCCAAAGCAGTCATTACTATTACCCGGTATGTGCCAACGTACTTGAGCAAGTTCATAATTGTCGTAAACATTTGCGACAACTACCTCTACGGATTCAGGCCTAGCCAGGTTTGTCTCTTCTGGAGATGGATACTCAGGACATTGGCTACACCAACCACCTTCTGGTGGGATATTGGTTGATATGCCAGAATCCGACGGGAATCCAAACGCAACAACATTGTTAGATGCAACAACAATGTCGTCATTCTGCAACCAACCCCAGCCATTGTTCATTCCCTCACTTAACTCATTGAAACTAATGTCATCCTCATAGTACTCCACGTCTTGTGCGACTGTGTCACCAATTACACCCATTGCTGCTATACCCGCGAGAACAAATGCACTCGATTTAGATGGATTCCACTTCATGCTTATCACTCCATGTTATTAACAACCGAATTAGCATAGTGCACTCGAATGCATACCAAAGAGTCTAAGTCTATTTATGTGAGCCTTGATCCATATAAAAAGAACAAAGTTGGTATAAGGATCAAACAACCGTCAGCTTAAAAGCGTCCTTGAGCATCAAAAGAGTATCTTTTTTCAATATTTTTCGAATATGAACGAATTCTGAATATTCGTTTCAAGGTTAGTTAATCTAGACAGGCGCATACTGACATCGTCAACTAAACAAAGATGTCCTAATTGAGGTTATTATGAAAAAAGTTATCATCGCTACAGCACTTATCCTAACATCTGGTTTCGCAGCAGCTAAATCTATGCCTGCTCAAGGCGGTTTTAACGGTCCTGCTCTTGGTGCACAAACGACGGTTGCTCAAGCACTAGAAGCAAAAGACGACACTGCAGTTCAAATTACGGGCAACATTACCCAATCTATTGGTGATGAAGAGTATCAATTCACTGATGGTCAAAACACCATCGTGATTGAGATCGATAACGATGACTGGCGCGGTGTTGATGTAACACCAAACGACAAGGTAATTATTACTGGTCGTGTAGACAAAGATGCATTTGAAGACGCTAAAATTGATGTAAAACGCGTTGCTATCGCGGGTTAATCACTAGAAAAGCTTAACTGCCTTTACTGGGGTGATAAGCAACCAATATTACCCCAAGTACTATCAATATCGCCCCACCGATCCGTTGGGGCGATAGTTCTATTTTTGGGTAACCCAAAAGTCCATACTGGTCATAAAAAAGTGACGCCGCCACTTGGCCACAGACAATCGCTATCGCCAATGCCAACGCACCTAACTTAGGCGCTAAATAGATTGACATCGCTATATTAAACGCCCCTAAAAATCCCCCTAGCCAAGCCCACCATGGCAAGGTTTTTAGTGTGCCATTTGGAAACCAAGGCTTCCCTTCCAGCATAACTAATGTACCTAGCACCAGTGTGCCAATGACGAATGAGATAAACGCTGCCTGAAGCGGAGATCCTAATCCGGTGCGAAGCTGCGCATTGACACCAGCTTGTGAGGCCAACGTCGTCCCAACTACTACGCTGAGCAAAATAAGAATCACACCTGTAAGATTTGCCACTGTTCGTTTCCTTATCACCACACTCTTTCAAGCGTAGCACTTCATTCCCAACTATTTTCCTGTACAGTACTACGAGTACATACTGGAAATAGGGACAGAACATGAGCAAAAAGGTATTCGCAGTGATTGGCACAGGCGCAATTGGAGGCTACTACGGTGCAAGGCTTCATCATGGTGGCCATGATGTCCATTTCCTTTTTAATAGCGACTACCAACATGTTGTTGATAACGGTTTACGTGTCGACTCACACTATGGTGACTTTTCCATTACTTCCAATGACCTTAACGCATACAGCACGTCGACTGACATGCCAAAAGCTGACGTGGTACTCGTTGCTCTAAAAACCACTCAGAATCATTTGCTCGGCAGCCTCATTCAACCTTTATTAAAACCCAACACGCTTGTTATGCTGCTTCAAAACGGAATCGGCGCAGAACAAGAGGTGGCGGAGACATTTAAGCTTCCCTTCGTTGCTGGCGGCTTATGTTTTATTTGCTCGAACAAGATTGGCCCGGGTCATATTGACCATATTGATTATGGACGCATCACTATTGGCGTGTACGGCCAAAGTGGAATCGACGCGTTACAGGCGTTCGCAAGCGATTTAACCCAAAGTGGCGTCGAAGTCGATGTCGATCCTAAAATCATCGATGCACGTTGGAAAAAGCTGCTTTGGAACGTGCCATTCAACGGCTTGTCTACGGTTCTTGATTCAGATACCGCAAAAATGATGGATTGCAGTGAGCTAGTCGACTTATCGAGGGCAATTATGATCGAAGTCCAGCACGCCGCGAAAACCACTGGTACTGAGATCCCCATGTCACTTATTGATACCATGCTTAGCAATACCGCAAAAATGAAGCCCTACTTGACCAGTATGCTGCTAGATAGGCGCAATAATCGAGAACTTGAGATTCATTATATGTACAAAAACGCCATCGATTTAGCAGCAAGTAATGGCATTACGATGCCAAAAACAACAGCGCTTTATGAACAGCTATGCTTCATCAATAATCAGATTAAGACTGTTTAATCTCCTTTGCGACCCTACTGGGTCGCTTGCCCCTCAATCGCCATCTATAACTCCCAAGCCTGCCGAGATAATTAGTCATAAAAAATTCAATGGGTTGTGACCAGCCCGCTTACTAATTGTTAAATTTTGTGTTATTGATAATCGCCTCAAAATGGACTTTATCAAACGCGTTAATGAATACTCCTCGATACGACTTTCCGTTTACTTTTTTGCTATACCTGTTAGCTGGCACCTTGTTTGGCATCTATGGTGGGCGCGTTTGCCCAATGCTTGAGACGCTTACGCTGTCAGAGGTCTTAAAACATACCGGCATCACTTTTACTGCGTTATTCGCGGTGCGACACATACTTTCTTCAAGACTGAAGCATTTTGGGTTGTCTAACTTTGCAAAGTTGGATGCATGCTTGTTCCTGTTAGCAAGTATTCCTCTAGCGATGTTTTATTCGCTCAGCTACCAGTTTCCGATCGACAGTAACCTTAAGGTTGTGTTCGGGTTAACCATGTTTGGGTTTCTCACCGGATTTATTCTCAACCTTCGAGCCCAGAAAGAGAACGTTGAACAATTTGATCAGGATTCATCTCTAGTCATACTACAAACCAACGAACGCCAATCAATGATGGGACAAGCTATTGGTCTTGTTCTCTTGCTGCTAGTGACTCTAACTATTACGTTGAGCATGGTCGCTTTAAAAGACGTGTTCTGGCTGGAACACAACCCCGAACGTGTGTTAGATGGCAGTGGCAAGATAAGCATTATTAAAGAGTTCGCCTACATCGCTTCAGTGCTAATTGGTTATTCCATTTACATCATGAAACTGTGGAGCCAACTAATGAAGCGTATCTTGCAGACCAGGAAGCCGCCCTTAAGAAAGTTGCCGCAGGCACATAGACACTCGGTTACCGATATACAACAATGATGAGTTCGGTGCTGTCGCTGGAATGACAAATGCGATGATCGACGCTCTACAAGATAGCCAAAATGAAGTGTCAGTCACTCGCGATGTGGCGATTGTTAGCTTGTCCGCACTTGCGGAATCCCGTGATAACGAAACTGGTGCCCATATTTTACGGACACAAGAATATGTTAAGGCGTTGGCTATAGAGTTATCAGCCCACCCGAAACACGGTACCCTGCTTTCACCTGGCTATATTGACCTACTCTACAAATCGGCTCCATTGCACGATATTGGAAAGGTGGGTGTTCCTGACAGTGTCCTACTCAAACCCGGCAAACTGACTGACGACGAGTTCGACATTATGAAATCACACCCTGTAATTGGTGCAGAAGCGCTCTCCATCGCTGAGCAGCAACTCGGTAGTAGCTCCTTCCTAAGAGTGGCGAAAGAAATTTCTCTAACCCATCACGAAAAATGGGATGGCAGCGGCTACCCTAAAGGACTTTCCAAAGAGGAGATCCCATTGTCAGGTCGACTAATGGCACTCGCAGATGTCTATGATGCTCTGATTTCAAAACGCGTCTATAAACCCGCCTTTAGTCACGACAAGGCTAAAGCAATCATAGTTGAAGGACGCGGGCAACACTTCGACCCAGAGGTCGTTGACGCGTTTTTAGCCGTCGAGTCGCGGTTCATCGACATAGCCAAACAATATCAAGACAAAGAGCACGAGATAGCCGCATAAGTCCGAGACACATACATCTTTTGCAAGTTTAATAAAAAAGGCCGTCTTAATTAGGACGGCCTTTGATATGAACCATGCTTACAAACTGATCTTGAATGAGAAAAACTCGCTACTGAATCTGAGCGCCCTGCTCTACCCATTCGCCAATTAGAGTGCGTTCTTCATCGGTCATTTGAGTTAAGTTACCAAGTGGCATCACTTTGGTGGTGACTGTTTGTGCGACGATGCGCGGCACATTCACCTTAATCTCTTCAGGTGTATCCAATATAACTCCACCAGGCGCAGTCTGAAATGCTGCATGGGTCGGGGTCGCCGAGTGACACACAGAGCAACGCTCTTGAATTACCTGATTAATCTGTGAGAACGGAATCGAGCCATCATGACCTGAGGATTGAGCAATCTGTTCACTGCCCGTTTGCGACTCTTCAGAGCTTGTTTGTGTCACTGGTGCTTTAACAACCGGCGTTGGTGCTTTATTCGCATATGGCGATGAAACGAATGCAAGTGTCACCATACCCAATGCAGCAGCAGGAATTGTCCAAGCATATTTTTGGCTGCCATGACGCGTATTGAAGTAGTGTCTCACCAAAATACTAAACACTGACAAGCCCGCTAGAATCGCCCAGTTGTACTCATGACCGTAGGTGCTCGGAAAGTGGTTACTGATCATAATGAACAGCACAGGCAACGTTAGGTAGTTATTGTGTCTTGAACGCAGCAATCCTTTCGCTGGTAGCGCTGGGTCAGGCTCTTGGTTATTTTCAATCGCTTTCACCAAGTTGCGCTGAGCCGGCATGATAACGAAGAAGACATTCCCGACCATGATAGTACCTATGATGGCACCAACATGAATATAAGCACCACGACCACTGAAGACTTGGCTAAGACCGTATGCTGCTGCCACTAGGCCAGCAAACAGTACAATACCCAAGACAATCGGTGTTTTACCTAGCGACGAGTTACACAGTAGATTGTAAATGACCCAGCCTGCAACAAGTGAGGCTACGCCAATCATAATCGCGTTGGTTGCATCGATACCTGAGCCTGGTGCGACTAGGTAAATTTCTGCGTTCAGGTAGTACACTACGCCCAACAGCAGTACGCCGGTGATCCAAGTGAAATACGCTTCCCATTTAAACCAATGTAAGTTTTCTGGCATCTTTGGGGGGGCGAGTTTGTACTTTTCAAGATGGTAGATACCACCACCGTGAATCGCCCAGAGATCACCCGATAAACCATCTCGGGGGTTGCTGCGATTCAAATTATTCTCTAACCATACGAAGTAGAACGACGCACCAATCCATGCGATCCCTACTATCATGTGAACCCAACGAATAATCAGGTTCAGCCATTCTGTTACGTGCGGATCCATAACACACTCCTCGTCAGCAGCTTAGACAGAGACTTGCTGCTCATCCTTATCTTGTTGCATCTTATCGGCGAAGCTAGGTAAATCATCTAGGCTTAATTGAACCAGTCCTTCACTGAAAAACACTTCATCGCAATTGTTACCATCCCCAGCTCTATCGACAATCAAGAACTGATCTTGGTCTGTGAGAGCCAATACTGGATGATGCCAAACACCTTTGTGGTAGTTCACCCCTTGCCTACCGTTACTGATAAATGCACGGCAGTTCGCTAAAGACGGGTTATCTCCCTTCGGCGCGACGACGATAAGATACGGTTGTCCAAGTAATGGTATAAATGCTTGCGAGCCAAAGGATGCCTTTCTAGCATTTCAATCGTGAGTGGATACTGCAGAGGCGTCGCTTGAAAGATACTGATGATGGCCTTGCCACCTTGCTCTTCCACGTCAGCCTCGGCAAGCTTGTGATAACGACGTGTCGACCCGTTATTGATCATAAAGTAGTCGCTATTATCCACCTCTATCACATCGCCAAACTCGGCAAATGTGCGCTTGTCCAGAAGCTCTATTTTGATTCGATTAATACCATTACTCATATAAAATCCCTCTACTAAGTTTAGTCTGCCTTGGTGCCAAATAGGCGCAAGCGACTAACACCACCGTCAGGGAAAATGTTCAATCGTACATGGGTGATAGGGCCTATCTCATTCACCTCAGAGACAAACTCATGAATCGAATGAGCTTCGAGTTTTTGAGAGGGTAGGAGTTCTTTCCAGAACAAGCTTTGAGTCGCCACTTGATCATCGGTTCCCCCTTTCACATACGCCGCTTGAATCGAGCAGCTGTCTGGGTAGTTACCTTTAAAGTGGGCAGTGTCGACCACCACGCGACCGACATTACCAGCATGTCCTAATGCTACGATAACCCAATCATTGCCAGGCGTTCTTCGACGGGCAGTTTCCCAGCCATCACCCATGTTTTCGCCGCGGCCAGGTCCTAAGATGTTTGACTTATTCCCGTAGTGCTCGTCGCTACATGCTAACGCTCTTCCACCATGTTCTACGGCGGCGAGGTCAATCTGTTGCAGTTCATCGATAGCATCCCAGTCAACGCTTGGCGTACCATAAATACGCAGACGTGCCACACCGCCATCGGGATAGATATTCAGTCTCACGTGAGTGTAGACTTTTTCACTCGCGATCTCGCTGATATGGTGCTGGTCACCAGACAAGCTCTGCGACGATAAAATCTCTTCCCACTCTTGCGAGTTCGTCGGATCGGCTTCCGGGCTGTAGATAGCATCAATTGAGGCTGATGGTGGATAGTTACCCGTGAAAAAAGAGGTATCAATGTCCACGCCAGCAATAGTGCCAGCTAGACCGAGTTTAACTATACAGTAGTCATAACCTTCACCACGCTTACGACGACTCTCCCAGCCGTCCATCCACTTACCGTTGTCGTCATAGACGTCATCTTTCCATACTGGGTCTAGTCGACTGAGCAAGCGGCTCTTGTCTGCAAAAAAAGTCATCCGTGGCGTAGAGCGCTTCAGCGCCCAGTTTGTCATCTGCTAAATTAATGTATTGTTCAATTTTCAAAGACATTTGTTGTCATCCAGTTCAATTATTCAATAAATAATAAAATGAGAGAGATAGCTGCCGTTTCCCTGACTTACATATCTCTTAAGCGAAATAACGCAATCTTGTTGATTTCGTTAAGCGCCGTAACAAACTCAGTTTCACTATCATTGCCTAATCGCATCTCGAACGACTCAAGAATTTGGTAACGATTGGCTCCCTTGACTGCCATGATGAAGGGAAAGTTGAAGCGACTTTTGTAGCTGTTGTTGTAGGTAGTAAATTTGGCAAACTCTTCCTCTGAACACTGGTCAATTCCGGCACCAGCTTGTTCAGCCGTCGAGGCCGCGGTTAATTCGCCATTTATGGCAGCTCGTCCAGCTAAGTCTGGGTGAGCATTAATCAAATCGAGCTGTTTAGACTCGACTGCATTTAGTAGCGCCATCGACATCTTTAAATGCAGGCTTTCAATGTGGTCATCGTCTGGATCAAGTCCTGAATCAAATACAGACTCAGCAACCCAGGGACTATGTTCATAAATATCCGCAAAGCATGAGACAAACTCATCTCGAACCATTTCCGTTGGCTTGCAGCGTTTAAATTGCGTCATCACTTTGCTCCTTGTGATTGTTGTTATTGATTCGGGTTGTGCGGGTGATGCTGATGCCAGTGCTTGGCAATATCGACCCTGCGGCATAGCCATACGTCTTCATGCTGACTGACATAGTCTAAAAAGCGTCGAAGAGAAGCGATTCTTCCTGGGCGACCAATCAAACGACAATGTAAGCCAACCGACATCATTTTCGGTGCGTGTTCGCCCTCTTCGTATAAAGTGTCAAAGGTATCTTTGAGATACTGATAGAACTGCTCACCAGAGTTAAAACCTTGCGCCGTGGCAAAGCGCATATCGTTCACGTCTAGTGTGTAGGGAATCACCAACTGAGGTCGGCCTGTCTCTGTATGCCAATACGGAAGGTCATCATCGTAAGCATCAGAGTCATACAAGAAGCCGCCTTCTTCAGCGACGAGACGGCGGGTATTAGGACCGGTACGTCCGGTGTACCAACCACAGGGCGCTCACCAGTGACCTCTTTAATGATCGAAATCGCCTTTGCCATGTGGTCGCGTTCTTCAGATTCATCCATATACTGATAGTCAATCCAGCGATACCCGTGACTGCAAATCTCGTGCCCTGCCTCCTTCATCGCCTTGGCCACCTCTGGATAGCGCTCCACAGCCATGGCAACAGCAAAAATGGTGAGAGGAATATCGTACTGTTCGAACAATCGAAGCACACGCCAAACACCTGCGCGGCTACCATATTCGTAAATAGACTCCATGCTGATGTGACGTTCACCTTTTATCGGTGTTGCCGCTGGGATCTCAGAAAGAAACGCCTCCGATTCATCGTCGCCGTGCAAAATGCAGCGCTCTCCACCCTCTTCGTAGTTCAATACAAAGGATACGGCGATTCGAGCATTGTTCGGCCACTTAGGGTGTGGAGGGTTGGCTCCATAGCCGATGAGGTTGCGCGAATAGTCCTTATTCATCCACTGACTCCTTTACCATCTCGATGAACTTGCCACTGCATGTTCATTACTCATTTCGTTAACTTAATTGTATACAATAATTTATCTTAATGTAAAGATTTTGTTTATTGAATTATATTTTCAGCGTAGTTCAATTAAAATCAATGAGTTAAATAAGCTTTCTTCGTTGAATGTTCCGTTCTAGTGCATGCTGCACCATCACAAAGCAGAGAAAAAATTCAACATTTTTGTAACGTAGAACTTTACTAATCGAGCTAATTGTGTACATATTAATATCAATAAAGGTCTTGGTACGACCTCGTTGTATACAAGATGGAATGATCAAATGAAGGAGCGTACGAAAGTACGAAAGTGATATGGGAAGACTGACAACACATGTTTTGGATACGACCAATGGCGTTCCGGGTGCCGAGATCCAAGTAGAGCTGTTTCGTGTGCAAGGCGACACGCTTCAGTTCATCAATCGTGTCTACACCAACTCCGATGGGCGAACTGACTCGCCAATTTTGGAGGGTGAAGCCTTTGTCGCCGGAAAGTATCAGCTCGTCTTTCATGTTGCTTCCTACTACCAAACAAAAGGCATTCAGCTGGATGAGATTCCGTTTTTAGATGATGTGGTGATCCGATTTGGACTCAATGATGAAGATGCCCACTATCACGTGCCTTTGTTAGTTTCCCCTTACAGTTTTTCGACCTACCGAGGCAGCTAACTCGGTGTCACTCGTCTCTTAAAAGTTGTCAACACAGCTTTGTATGAGCGGCGCATCTATCAAATGCGCACCACCAACAAATTGAAATGAACCACCTCTCTGGAGGCATGGCTCTTTGCTCGCGCTTATTGTGTCTATGCGGAGTCAGGGGTACTGCTGTTTTCAATTTAAGGATAAGCAATAGTAATTTTACCCACTCAACCTTCAAGGGTAATGCGAAAAGGACTTACTCAAATGAATGAAACCAAAGCAGAAGTGCTCAATGAAGCATCCCAAAACGGCCTCTTAGAGCGCTATTTTAAGATCAAGCAACACGGGTCAAGTGTTAAAAACGAACTCTTAGGTGGCGTCACCACCTTTGCTACCATGGCCTACATCATCTTTGTAAACCCAAGCATCATGGCCGCTTCGGGCATGGATCAAGGGGCGGTGTTTGTCGCGACCTGTATTGGCGCAGCCATCGGCTGTTTGCTGATGGGCTTGTTTGCTAACTGGCCTGTAGGCTTAGCACCGGGCATGGGTCTCAATGCGTTTTTCTCATTTACCGTCGTCAGTGAAATGGGTTATAGCTGGGAAGTGGCGTTAGGTGCGGTATTTATCTCAGGTGTGTTGTTTGTAGGGATGAGTTTCTACAAGATACGACAATGGATTATTGAGAGTATCCCCGAAAGTCTTCGTTATGCAATGACCGCGGCGTCGGTCTGTTCCTGGGTTTGATTGG
The DNA here is from genome assembly GCA_000755425.1 of Vibrio maritimus. Taxonomy (GTDB): domain Bacteria; phylum Pseudomonadota; class Gammaproteobacteria; order Enterobacterales; family Vibrionaceae; genus Vibrio; species Vibrio maritimus_A. The sequence continues at coordinate 261,480 of BBMT01000006.1, read as the reverse complement.
TCTTAAAACTGCAGGCATCGTCGTCGAAAATCCAGCAACATTGGTCTCTTTAGGTGATTTTACTAAACCAGATGCGCTGCTAGCAGCCGTGGCGTTCCTGATCATTGCCGTGCTAAGTGAACGCCGCGTTTTCGGCGCTGTACTTATCGGCATTTTAAGTGTCACTATGATCGGTATGATGATGGGAATAGTTCAATACAATGGCTTTTTCTCAGCACCTCCAAGCATTGCACCAACCTTCCTTGCTATGGATATTACCGGTGCGCTTAATGTCTCTATGGTAAGCGTTATCCTAGCGTTCCTATTCGTGAACATGTTTGATACCGCTGGTACGCTTATGGGCGTGGCTGAGCGTGCAAATCTCGTTAACAAAGAAACCGGTAAAATCGAAGGCCTAAGCAAAGCACTGAAAGCGGACAGTATTTCTAGTGTCGCGGGCGCTTGCGTAGGTTGTCCGCCGGTAACCAGTTATGTTGAAAGTGCTGCAGGTGTGGCTGCTGGGGCGAGAACCGGTCTCTCGGCCATTGTCGTTGCTGTACTATTCCTTGCAGCTATTTTCCTATCGCCTCTTGCAGGTATGATCCCCGCTTACGCGACCGCTGGCGCTCTCATTTACGTGGCCTTTGTCATGATGAGCAGTATGCAGCATGTTGATTGGAAAGATTTTACTAACGGTGCTCCTGCTGCCATTACAGCACTCATGATGCCGCTGACTTTCTCAATCGCTAATGGTATCGCGCTTGGCTTTATCACCTACACAGTGCTAAAAGTCGCCACGGGTAAAACAAAAGATGTCTCGATCTCAATGTATATCCTAAGCGCCGTGTTCATCGCGAAGCTGGTCTTTATTGGCTAAGCTTTTGTTTTAAAATGAGATAAACAGAAAAGCGGCAAACGTAAATTCGTTTGCCGCTTTTCTTTCGTTTGCCGCTTTTCTAGGGCTCATCGCGAATTAGTGTAATTCTGTATACCAAAGCCACGAACTAACGGCTTTTCACTCCGCACCCTTGAATCACCATCTTAGTTAGAAATGTCGCCGCCTCGTCAAAATCGCTGTCGGTTAGTTCTGGCTTGTCGAGTACGCTGCATATCTGCCAGCTAAAGTCTGCGTACGTTTGAGTAGCCGACCAAATAGCAAACATAAGGTGATGCGGCGGTACGTCATCCATTAAGCCTGCTCTGCCCAATTGGCGAACTTCTCTAAAATAAGTTGTGATTGTTGAAACAACTTAGAGCGAATACCCTCAGGCAACACCTTAGCACCCGACATCACTTCACTGGCAAACACACGGGATGCATGCGGGTGGTCTCTGGAAATCATTAGCTTGGTGCGAATGTATTGGGTGAGCGCTTCAACTGGATCATCGAGCTGTTCGAGCGGCAATGATGCTTCAAGAAGGGGTTGGGTAACGGTTTCTAGCACCGCGTAATAGAGTTTATCTTTCGAACTGAAGTAGTAAAACACATTAGGTTTAGGAATATCCGCCGCCTTGGCGATGTCGACCATTTTTGTCGCCGCGTACCCGTGAGTTGCAAACTGCTCACTGGCCACTTCAATGATCAAATCTTGATTCTTCCGTCTAATGCGCGACATGCTTGTCCTTACTATCGTTATTATTTATTTGGTACTTAACCTATCTTAATGAATTTAAATACTAAGTACAAAACTTGAGATGCGTAACTCCGAGCGAGCGCAAGACATAAAAAATCCCGAAGCCAATACCAACTGCGTCTGATTATTGAAGTTTGAAGCCGTAAACCTCAACGCAGTGGAATAACTTCGGGAACGCGTATAAAAGGAGACAAAACTACGCGATTAAGACGGAAACGTTTTGGATAGATTGCCTTTAGTTACTGCTCCTCAATCTTTACGAATAGAGTGGCCAGAGCGCATTTCAAGCGCTTTAATCAGCGCGGAATGATCCCAGTTCTCACCACCTTGGTCAGCACACTCATCAAAGAGCGTTTGAGCCGTTTCTGTATTTGGCAATGCAACCCCAAGTTCTTTAGCTCCACTAAGCGCAAGGTTAAGATCTTTTTGGTGCAGCGCAATTTTAAAGCCCGGATTAAAACTACCTTCAATCATTCTTTCGCCATGAACTTCAAGAATTTTCGAGCTTGCAAAACCACCTAACAAAGCTTGGCGAACGCGCGCTGGATCTGCGCCGGCTTTCGACGCGAACACTAACGCTTCTGACACCGCCTCAATGTTCAGCGCCACTATGATTTGGTTCGCTACTTTACAAGTCTGTCCTGCGCCGCTGTCACCCACCAGCGTGATATTTTTACCCATCACTTCAAATAGAGGTCTCGCCGCATCAAAGGCTGGCTGATCGCCACCAACCATAATGCTCAGTGTCGCATTCACCGCCCCTACTTCACCACCTGATACCGGCGCATCTAAGTATTGCGCACCGCTCTCTTTAATGCGCTTAGCAAAAGATTGAGTCGCCATCGGGGAGATAGAGCTCATGTCAATGACCAGCTTATTAGCGCTGCCTGCAAGACCCGCTTCCACACCATCGGTTTCAAATAGGACGTCTTCAACTTGCGGTGTATTTGGCAGCATGAGAATCGTAATATCAGCGAGTTGAGTCGCCTCTTTCGGTGAGTGACACACAGTAGCCCCACGTGCGACTAGTTCTGCGGGTGGCGGTGTAAAGTGATCGGAAAGTACCAATTCGTAGCCTGCATTTTGCAGGTTCTTCGCCATTGGCAGTCCCATGATTCCGGTTCCGATAAATGCAACTTTCATAGAATATTCTCCTTAATGTTCTCTATTACTGAAAAGCGTTTAACCACGACAGCCTTGGTGAGTACCAGCCTTTGGTTTGTATTCGCACCCAATCCACCCTTGATAGCCAAGCTCATCAATATGAGGTAGCAAAAAGTCATAGTTGATTTCCCCAGTACCAGGCTCATGTCGGCCTGGGTTATCAGCCAATTGGATATGCGCGATGTTCGGCAAGTTGTTTGCAATCGTTGGCGATAGATCGCCCTCCATGATTTGCATGTGATAGATATCGTATTGGACAAATACATTGTCACTCCCCACCTCAGCGATGACTGATTGAGCTTGCTCTGTCGTGTTCAAAAAGAAGCCGGGGATATCTCGGGTATTGATGGCTTCAATGACTAATGTGATGCCCGCCGCTTCAAGCTGCTGTGCAGCGTAACGAAGGTTGATAACAAAGGTTGTATGCGCGTCTTGTTGCGTCACCCCTGGGGGAACAATGCCAGCAAGACAGTTCACTTGTGTGTTCCCAATACTTTCGCGTACTCAATGGCTTTGCGACACCGAGTTGAAACTCTTCGATTCGATTCTGGTCAACCGCAATACCGCGATCCCCTGCATCCCAATCGCCTGCCGGTAAATTAAATAAGACTTGCTCGAGGTTGTTTTCTTCTAGCTTGCTCTTAATGGTCTCGGTATCAAAATCATAAGGAAATAGATACTCGACCCCACGAAAGCCTGCTTGCGCTGCTTGTTCAAAGCGCTCTAAGAAATCAAACTCGGTAAATAACATCGATAAGTTGGCAGCAAATTTTGGCATTGCTCTCTCCTTGATAAACGGTTGGTGGACAACGACTACTGTGACAATTTAAGAGACGCCATCGAGGTCGGCGCATCACTGTCATTGTCAGCAAGTGGCTCAAATTCATTGATGGCATTGATCTCTGTGCCCATGGAAATATTGGTCACGCGTTCTAAGATCACTTCCACGACAATCGGCACTTGATGCGCCGCCATTAAAGAGCGTGCCTGAGCAAACGCATCTTGAATTTTGGCTGGATCGGTCACGCGAATCGCCTTACAGCCCAGTCCTTCAACCACTTTCACGTGATCGACACCGTAGCTTCTAACTCCGGTGAATTTTGGTTTTCAAACGCCAGTTGCACGCAATAGTCGATATCAAACTGACGCTGCGCCTGTCGTATCAACCCAAGGTAAGAGTTGTTAACCACAACATGGATGTACGGCAGATTAAACTGTGCCCCTACGGCCAACTCCTCAATCATGAATTGAAAGTCATAATCGCCGGAAATCGCGACAACATCGCGCTGCGGATCCGCCACTTTTACACCAAGCGCCGCAGGAATCGTCCAACCTAGCGGCCCTGCTTGTCCGCAATTAATCCAATGTCTTGGCTTATAAACATGAAGGAACTGTGCCGCCGCAATCTGGGACAAACCAATCGTGCTGACATAACAAGTATCTGTACCAAATGCCTGATTCATCTCTTCATACACACGCATTGGTTTAATCGGCGTATCGGTGAAATGCGTTTTGCGAAGCATGGTGGCTTTGCGATGCTGACATTGTCCAACCCAAGCTGATCTGTCTGGAAGCGTGCCCTTTTTCGCTCGCTCTTTAGCGACATCAACCATCAGCTCAAGCGCTGCTTTCGCATCGGAAACAATACCGAGATCCGGGCAGAACACACGGCCAATCTGCGTGGGTTCAATATCAATATGAACAAACTTTCGGCCTTGAGTGTAAACGTCGAGAGACCCGGTGTGTCTATTGGCAAAGCGATTACCGACTCCAAACACAAAATCGGAATCAAGCAACGTCCCGTTACCGTAACGATGCGCCGTTTGTAGCCCAACCATGCCAGCCATGAGTTCATGATCATCAGGGATAGAGCCCACCCCATAAGAGTTGGGATCACAGGAACGCCTGTCAGCTCAGCGAATTGTTGTAACAGATCAGAGGCACCCGCGTTAATAACCCCGCCTCCAGAGACAATTACTGGTTTTTCCGATGCCGCCAACATGTCTAACGCTTTCTCGACTTGCTCACGACTAGCAGAAGGTTTGAACGCTGCTAGAGGTTCATAGCTATCAATATCAAACTCAATTTCTGCTAACTGAACATCGAGAGGTAAGTCGATGAGAACCGGTCCTGGGCGACCCGAACGCATGATATGAAATGCTTTTTGAAATGCTCGCGGTACCTGAGCAGGTTCAAGTACGGTTGTCGCCCACTTAGTCACTGGCTTAGCAATGGATTCAATATCAACAGCCTGAAAATCTTCCTTGTGCAGACGCGCTCTCGGGGCTTGACCTGTGATACAAAGAATAGGGATCGAGTCCGCTGACGCAGAATAAAGGCCAGTAATCATATCCGTACCAGCAGGACCCGATGTTCCGATACACACACCAATGTTATCTTGATCAGTACGCGTAAATCCTTCTGCCATATGCGAGGCACCCTCTACATGGCGAGCTAAGACATGCTCAATACCACCCAACGCTTTCATTGCTGCATACATTGGATTAATAGCGGCACCTGGCACACCAAACGCGATGTGAACCCCTTCTTTTTTAAGTACTGCTACTGCTGCTTCTATTGCTTTCATTCTTGCCATTCCAACCCTCCATTGGATTGTGTACAATTTTCGATCACTTTGTGTACTATGAACCAATTCCGGGTATTCGCAAGTATTAAATTCACAATTTTTTCACATAGAGCACATGCACTAAGTGGTTACTTACCTTGTATATACTGAATACAAATGCTTTACATAAATTATCTTAACGTAAAAATACTTTTGAATAATCTGCACGTTAAATTAATGAAAAATAGTCTTTGATCATTTGTAACTTTTCTCATATAAGTAGAAGTGAGATACATTTTGTATACAAAAAATAATAATATTGTGTAAAGGAGACAGACAATGGCCGTAATCGAAGGAATGAACACTACCGCTGCAAATCGGTTGAATGTAACAGGCGCGATGAGCAATCGTGATTACCAAGCAATACTCAGTGAAGAAGCCGTCGCGTTTCTCTCTACGCTTGTAGAGCACTTTGGTGATCGTAGAGATCAACTACTCGCACAAAGAGACATTAAGCAAGCGGCGTATGATAAGGGAGAGCTGCCTGGATTTCGCAGCGATACTGAGTCGATTCGCAACGATAAAAGCTGGCGCGTGAACCCTATTCCTGAGCCATTGCTGGATCGCCGCGTGGAGATAACCGGGCCGGTCGATCGAAAAATGGTCATCAATGCACTCAACTCCGGCGCCAAAGTATTTATGTGCTGCTTCGAGGACGCTTCTGCACCAACCTGGGCAAACATGATTGAAGGCCAAATTAACCTTAGAGATGCCAACCTGGGTACCATCAGCCATTATGATGAGAATAAAGACAAGCACTACACGCTAAGTAGCGATCCTGCTCTTCTTATCGCACGCCCAAGAGGCCTACATTTACCAGAAAAATCGATAGTGTTTGATGGCAAACCGATCGCCGGATGCTTGATGGATTTTGCACTGTATTTCTTCCACAACCATCAATCACGCGCCGACAAAGGGCTTGGTGTGTACTACTACATTCCCAAACTAGAAAGCATGGAAGAAGCCAAATGGTGGGATGATGTCTTCGCATTCACTGAGACCTATTTTGGCGTACCTACCGGCACGATCAGAGCCACAGTGCTGATTGAAACGCTCCCTGCTGTATTCCAAATGGACGAGATTTTGTACGCAATGAAAGACCACATTGTTGCTATGAACTGCGGCCGCTGGGACTATATTTTTAGCTACATCAAAACGCTTAAGAATCATCAAGACCGCATTTTGCCAGATCGTCACGGTATCGGTATGGATCAAGCCTTTCTTAATGCCTATAGCCAATTGTTAGTGAGAACTTGTCACGCTCGAGGCGCCCTTGCGATGGGGGGCATGTCTGCCTTTATTCCAGCGAAAGAGCCACAAGAAATGGCGCGCGTCACTGCAAAAGTGATTGAAGACAAACAGCGTGAGTCTCAAAACGGCCATGACGGTACTTGGGTTGCACACCCTGCTCTGGTCAACTTAGCCATGTCGACGTTTGATGAGCATCTTAAAGGCAAAATTAATCAGCTCGACTTCGTGAGCCCAGATACTGAGATAACTGCGGAAACACTCCTTGAGCCATGCGAAGGAACCCGTGACGAAGCCGGTGTTCGCAAGAACATTCGCATCGCGCTCTATTACATTGAAGCGTGGATCCAAGGCCAAGGCTGTGTCCCTATCTATGGGCTAATGGAAGATGCGGCAACGGCAGAGATCTCCCGAGCCAATATTTGGCAATGGATTCACCACGGGATCACACTCGACGATGGCCAACCATTCACCGCAGATCTCTTTCATACATGGCTCTATCAAGAGCTCAACACCATTCAACAGGAAGTGGGCGATACCCGTTATTATGCCGGACGCTTTAACGAAACCGCTGACCTTTTCTACGAGCTGTCGACATCTAAACAGTTCGCTAGCTTCCTGACCTTACCAAGCTATTCCCTGCTCTAAGCGTTGATAGTGAGCACACTTGTTTTGAGTGAGCTCACTACCAATCGGGAACAGCGCAAGCGACTAGACGACGAGGAAACAACATGGGAAGTTTAACTCTAAACCAAGCACTGACGATTATTGACGCCACCTTCAATGCAGGAAAAAGCAATGAGTGTGCACCATTAACTGCAGCAGTACTGGATAGCGGCGGCAAGCTCATCTCTCTACAGCGCCAAGATGGCTCCAGTATGATGAGACCAGATATCGCCATTGCAAAAGCTTGGGGGGCGCTCGCTCTTGGTTGTTCGTCTAGAAAGTTGGCACAAGATGCCGATGTAAGACCGGCGTTTATCTCTGCTGTGAATGTTTTGGCAGATGGCAACATGGTTCCCGTGCCCGGGGGTCTGCTGATTCGAGACAAAGACAAGCATGTTATTGGCGCAATTGGTGTCAGTGGCGACTTGTCCGATACCGATGAGCGCTGTGCATTAATCGGTATCGCTGCAGCAAACTTGTTTAGTGACGAGCTCGCTGCATGACGCCAATTTACATCAAAACAAAAAAGAGGTCTAGTTTCTTAGACCTCTTATCTTAGGCCTAGTTTCTGAGACCTCTTTTTCTATTCACATTCTCTGATGCTACTCGTATTGGCTCAACCATACCTTAAGCAATTGATTGGCTTGTTTCTTCTGAGCCGCGGTCATGGATTTCACTAGACTCTTTTGCACATCGGCATGTTCTTCAATCAACTTATCAATCAGTACCAAACCGTCTTGGGTTAATTGTACGGTGACACTGCGTCGGTCTTCTTTGCTGTGCTCTCGGGAAATTAACCCTTTATTCTCAAGCTTATCGAGGCGATTCGTCATCGCACCAGATGTGAGCATCATGGTATCAATCAGCTCGGAAGGCGTTAATCGATAAGGCTTTCCGCTACGGCGAAGCGTGGCCAACACGTCAAATTCCCCAAGCTTTAGGTCGTACTTCTTGTGCAAATCTGCCACTTTGGTTTCCATGTATTTGGCAATGCGCATTAGTCGTCCCATCATTGCCATCGGATCTGTATCCAGCTCTGGCTTTTGCTTTGCCCACTGTTCGACCACTCGATCTATTGCGTCCATTCCAATATGTTCTCGCTGTTTAGTTATAAGAATACAAGGCTCAATAAAACTAGCTTAACATAAAGATACTTTACAGACAGCTCAAAGATGGTTAAAGTGTCGGCAGATATCTTAACGTAAAGATAAATTACATGAACATACTTCTAGCAATGATCCCCGCCTTTTTCTGGGTACAACCTACGCGGTCACTAAGTTTACCCTTCCTGACTGGCCGCCAATTTTGCTGGGTGCACTTCGCGCACTGCCAGCGGGTTTGCTATTGCTACTCGTTAAACCATCATTACCAAAGAAAGGTGAATGGCGAACCTTGTTCATTCTCGGTACGGTCAACATCGCCACCTTCTTCGGCCTTATCTTTGTGATGGCACAAACGCTACCTTCAACCATATCCGGTGTTGGCATGGTGTCTGTACCCGTGTTTGCCATGTTGTATCAATGGTTAGTGAACCGTAAACGCCCAAGCTGGCTACAAACATTGAGTGGATTTGCGTTGGTGTTGTTTGCATTCTTCCTGTTCTCGCCTGGCTCAATTTCGCTTAATCCGATTGGACTGGGTGCCATGCTGGCCGCCATTATGTGTATTGTTGTCGGTAGCGGCATGACCAAGACGCTGGGTAGTCGCATCCATTGGTGGACGATTCTCACTTGGCAACTGATCTTAGGCGGCGCAGTACTTAGTCTCGCATCTGGCTTTCACGCAGCGCTTGAGCCGCAACTCTATGTATCGGTTATCGACAATTTCTCGACTCAGAACTTAGTGGGGCTACTGTGGGTTGTCGGTCTTAATACCGCGTTAAGCTACGGCATGTACGTTTGGTTGCTGCAACGCATGAGTGTGGTCGACTTTACCTTTGGCGGCATCGCCAACCCTATCGCGGGTATTGTCTGCGGCATGGTGCTACTTGGAGAGTCTTTTACGCAAACCCAGTACGCACTGATGATTGGCATGATCATGATGTCTTTGGTTCCACAAACACTGCAAGCGGTTAAACAACACAGATTGGCTAGCCTCGCGAAACAAGGTTAACCGAACGATTAAAATCGAAAGTGGCTTGAGGTTCTTAGTCGAACTACGTACCATACGGCCACTTTTTCATTACAGCGCGATAAACATGAAACGACTTGTCCTCTACGTTAAAGACAAATGCCCACATTGCAAAGATGCCCAACGCTACCTTGACAGCAAAGGCTATAAGTATCGTCTTACCAACGCAAAAATGCAGCGCGGCCGTAAAGAGCTCGACGCTATTGGCGCTCGTTCGTTACCTGTACTGAAAATTGGCGACCGCTATATGATTGGCTGGAACCCAAACAATTTTGAAAGAATGTACAAAGGAGACTAAATAGTCTCCTTTTTATTACTTGATAGTGTTCGGCCGAAACAAGCTAGTGAGCTTTGGACTAACTTGTCCCCAACGGGTTAAGACAACGACTCCGCCAGCAACTCAAAGATAAGCGTCATATCGTAGTCTGCAGGCAAAGCATCTTCTTCCACCATTGTTTGCGCAATAATCACGATACCTTTCATGTACGCTAACTGATCACCTGCAAATTGACTCAAAAACTGCTGTAAGCCCATTTTTTGAATGTTTGCATTGTCTGGTGTTTTTTCTCCAGTTGAAGGGTCAGATGGTGAAAAGTGGCTCGCCTCCCCGTCAACTTTCGGAATTCGCTCTACCAATAACCCTTTACAGTTATGGAAGGTCGATCCTCTAGTGAGCACGTGTCGTTCGATCTCTCTTCTTAATCGAATGGCGGAAGAAGAGTTCATCGTATTCCAACGGTTTTTCATCTCAACTATTGCAATCGGTAGGTTGTTCTCATCCATAACAACGAGATCAAGCTGTCCAGCGCTGGATAAAGCAATGCGTCTTGGCAGCGTCGCTATTAACTCGTTCAGCGACCCAATCCGATTGCCTCGCCATTTATCATTAACTCGTGTTTTTTCAAACTGCTCATATTCTTTTCTGGTTACTGCCGTCTCGCCGGCAGCAAAATCACGATCTAAATTTTGAAACAACGCTGCCAAAGGATCTGGCTTTGTGCTGTTCCTCTGCTGTCCAGAACGCTCAATGAGGTCTTTAACCGCATCCTCCAATTGTTCGATATTGCTTGAGTCAAAAGATGACAAGTCGCAGCTAATTTTATCTAGTGGTAGTGGCTTACCGATAACAACATCACCAGCCTCCTCAAGGCCTTTAATGTAGACTTGGTAAATGTCTGATAGTTGATAATGATTCATTGAGGTGTCTCCAGTAGTTGTCCATGTAAGTCTGTTTCGTCAGGTAAACCAAAATCCAACACGTACTTTTCACAATCAAATGGCAACTGACAGATAATTTGATTGGACACTGGATGGATAGCAAAGGCTAAAAACTGCTGAAGGTGAAGCGAGTAGACTACGACGAAAAGATCCGTTGAGGTTGGTGAAACATGTTCAATATAAGATTGAGCGTCATCATCCAGTAAGATTGACGCAGGCGGAAGTAGCGCACAGCTAGCGCTAGAGAGATCTGTGATCTTCATGTGGGTTTCCTTAGTGGCACAATGGGCACTTTGGTTTTTTGAAAAGTGAGTGCGATCCTTTTGCAAATTGCTTGGAGCCTCACCGCTCAATATTTAGACTATGATGCCAAGTAGGTGCTGTCCAGTACTTTTTTTCTACGTTGCCTTTTACAGAAATTACATCGTCATTTCCTATACTGATATACGCCCATTTTTACTGAGCAAGTCGATCCATAAAGTTTGCCTTTACAGCATGTTTAACAATCTAAGAGGCAAAAAATGCCGAGCCGCTTCATTATATGTTTAACAATGCCCTTGTATTTGCTAGCAGCAATACTGCTATCTACTCGTAGTGCTGTCGCTGCACTTCCCATTGATGAAGCTCGAATTGCCAATCAACGGCTTTATATGTTGCAGTTCAATGAGGCCAACGATCCGTCGTTAAACTGTTTAGCGATTCAGATTGGCAATAAAACTCTGGTAACCCCCGCTCACTGCTTGGTCTCAAAATCCGACGCCACTCTCTACCCTTTAAGGCACCTTCGTCTTACGCCGCTATTTTCCCAAGATGAACGCTATACTTATGCTCATGTTGTATCTGTTACCACCGATCATCACAAGTTGGCACAAGTAACGACTGAGCAAGATTGGGCAATTTTGGAGGTCAACACAGAACTAGGCTGCCACCAGCAGTTGCATTCTTTGCTAGCAATACCTAAGCAAGCCTGGCAATCGGAGCCTGTTCAGCTGGCCGTTTGGGACAAAGCTCGCGATGCTCTGTCGGTAGAAACCTGTCTACTTGATTCCAATGAAAATAAACAGCTCACCTTGAGCAACTGCGACGAAATGAGTGAGCTCATCGCAGGCACGCCTGTTATCAGCCAAGTTGGTGCGACAAACACCTTAGTTGGCTTAATTACCAGCAGCAGTAAATACAATGGCAGTACGTATTATCATGTAACGTCAATTGAGGCGGCACTGCGCCGATTAGAACCTAGTCAGCTCTGTACTGCATCTGCTTCTTAATGAAATCGATGAAGCTTCTATCCGCCCGCGACAAATACCCATCTTTACGCCACGCTAACGCCAAATCAACAAACACGGGCGGTTCAAATGAAATGCCTTTCACTTCTGGCTCATGTTCCGTCACCAATTCAAGGAGCGCAGTGATAGCGTATTCATGTTTCACAATAGAAAGGATCATGGGCAACAAGTTAGTTTCGAATGAAACTTGGCTCTATCTGCCTACGTTTGCGCTCTTCATCAATAAAATCTCGATGAAAATACCCCGGCTTAAACATCACTAGCTCTTCATCAAAAAACTCATCAAAATCTAAGGAGGCTCGGCTAGCAAAATGATGATGTTGGCTAACGACAGCCACCATCTCCGAGCGGAAAATCTGATCCACTTCGAGATCATCAGGAACGTCTTTGTTTCTAATAACACCGAGATCGATCTCACCACTTAACAGCATCCGACGAATGTCTTGAGTGCCCGCCTCAACCACCGTCATTTTGAGGTGGGGATAAGCACTTTTAAATGCCATCACAATTTCCGGGAAAAAGTACGACCCATCATACTTGGCGTCCCTAGGCGAACTTCTCCTTTTAGCAGGCCTTTCATTTCGTCTACAGCAAGCTTGGCATCTTCTATTTGCTGCAAGACCTTACGAGCGTGGGGCTCAAGTGCTCGCCCTTCTTGCGTAAGACGCACTTGTTTATCGATTCGAGTGAATAGTTGGATGCCTAACTGCTGCTCGAATTTACGGATAGAAATGCTCAGCGCAGGCTGCGCGATCATTACGGCTTGCGCGGCTCGGGTAAAATTTTGGTGGTCGACTACCGCAAGAAAGTGGGTGAGCTGCTTAACGTCCATCATTAATAAAATATATTCAAACCATATTTTTAATATATTTCATTAATCAAAATAGCAATGCTAGTTTGATCACATAGTTAACCATTTTTGTAGTAAGGCTTTACCGTGATTGAATTGCACTCTCCTCAATATCGACGTATTACCCTCGCGCTCGCGTTGGCTCGTTTTTGGTGTTTTGCAATCTTTATGTGTTTCAGCCGATCTTGCCTCAGTTAAGTAGTCACTTCGAGGTGTCTGAAACGGAAATCAACTGGGTATTTGCTGCCTCGACTCTCGCACTATCTTTATGTTTGGTTCCTTGGGCAATCACGTCAGAAAGTGTTGGCCGCCGTGCTGTGATGATTGGTGGCTTAATATCGCTGCCTGTCATCGGCTATTCGATGATGTTAACCGACAGCTTAACCGCCATTGTCTTATTAAGGGCGGCGATGGGCGTTGGGCTAGCGGCATTTGCCTCTGTTGCCGTCGCCTATATGGTAGAAGAACTGTCGCCCGATGCGTTCACTAAAGCAATTGGCGGCTATATTGCTGCAAATTCTTTAGGTGGCATTGCTGGGCGTGTCGCAGGTGGGGTGTTGACCGACTATTTTGACTGGAAAACGGCGGTGTTTGTTATCGCCACTTTTACATTAATATCCGCTTTGCTGGTCATCGCGATGCTACCTAAACAGCAGCACTTTAAACCTGCTCGAGGACTGTTCTACCATCACAACCGCAGTTTGGTCACGCACATCTCAAACCCAACGGTATGGGTGGCGATGCTCATTGGCGGCATTAACTTTGCGCTGTTCGTAAACCTCTACTCAGTGATGGGATTTCGCTTGGTCGAGGCTCCGCACAACCTGCCCATTGCGCTTAGCTCACTTATATTCCTGTGCTATTTGGCGGGCACACTGTCATCCAAACTCAGTGCCAATTGGCGCAAAAGATACCCACCGATTCCAGGCATGGTATTCGGAACCTTATTGAGCCTACTGGGTATGCTGGTCGCCTTATTTGAATCCATCCCTATGATGCTACTCGGACTACTACTTATCAGTGGCGGCGCCTTCTTCACACATACGCTGGCCTATGCATGGGTAAGCCAAAAGGCGACACAAGCAAAAGCGACTGCCACTGCCCTCTATCTGGTGCACTATTACATTGGCGGTAGTTTAGGCGGGTTTTTCTTACTCTATTGTTGGCAGGTAGGTCGATGGCCGGGTGTTGTTGAAGGTGGCGCATTACTTTATGCAGCGTTATTTGGACTTTGCTACAAGCTTTATCATATCGACCAGCGCAGCCTACTTGCCGATAAGCCTATTAATCATACGTCTTAGTAGTTAGTGTGATTTAATTTGACCTCTATTTGGAGTCAACAAGCAAGATTAGGTTCGCTATCAACGCCGTAGCAGCATATAATTGCCGTTGTGTTAAATGTGGTAAATGTTATGTCGTTACGTGAAGAAGTAGTAAAGATCGAACAACAAGTTCAGCAATGGCTCAAGGATGTGGTCATTGGTTTAAACCTATGTCCATTCGCAGCCAAGCCAGAGCGCAATAAGCAAATCAAGACTTTTGTTAGCCTTGCTGACAAAGAAGAAGGCCTACTTGAAGATATTCTCAGTGAGCTCATGCTGCTTGAACAAACCGATGCGAAAGATCTTGAAACTACACTCGTGGTTGTTCCTAAGATGCTGCATGACTTTGTAGACTACAACTTCTTCATCGACTGGGTCGAAGCTCTCATTAAACAAAATGACTGGGAAGGCATTTATCAGGTAGCGACCTTCCATCCAAACTATTGCTTTGGCGGCGCGGAGCCTGAAGATCCGGAAAACCTGACCAATCGCTCTCCTTACCCAATCTTTCACCTTATTCGTGAAGAGAGCATGGAACGTGTTCTTAAACACTACCCCGATCCAGAAGCAATTCCGGACAACAACATTGCGAGAGTCAGTGAACTTGATGAGCATGAGAGAAAACGCTTGTTCCCGTACCTTTTCTCTTAAGTCATCCACCGTATAACGGGGCAATAGCAATAGATCGCCTCAATATTAGGTTGCGATAATGTAGATACTCAATAGCGCTTGTCGCTGCTAAGGTATCGACATTCACTTATTGAGAGCATCACCATGAAACCTTGGATCAAATTTATCCCGCTTTGCCTTTTGGTCGGCTATGTCGTTATTTATGATGTCGTCGATCAGTACGACCACAGTCAAGCGGCTGAACAGCAAGTTGTCGTTTCACAAACGGTCGCCAATCAATCGAACCCAGAGTAGACATCACCAAGCTGACAGCTCGCTATCTGCCTAGCACTCTTGTCTGCCATTTCCGATAATCCCCTGCTCGTCGAATCATATTTGCTTCAGTGGGGGAATTGATGGAATTCTTACATTCCTTTGCTTCCACAATTACACCTCAATTGATAATCTTGATGAATAATTCACACCAAAGAATAAGATTACCCAATGAGTTTGGCACTCACAATTTTTACTAACGTTGGCAATACTGGTGTCGAGCTAGCAAGCTATCAAGCGCCCTCTACAACGCGCGCTGTCGAAATATGGGATAAGATTCCCAGTGCTTCAGAAGTCACTCTGCACTACTTGGTGATTATGGAAGGCAACAACCATATCGACAGTAAGTTTATCGACACTCGTTACGTTGGGCAGTTACTTGAGATGTGGGGACAGTTTGATACGTTTTATCTACAGTTCCAAGAGAACTAGTTCCAAGAACTCTAGTCTATGAAAACGGTTAAAAGGCCACCCCGAAAGGTGGCCTTTAAATACGACGACTCGGGACCCTAATCCGAAACGACGTTTTCCAAAAAGTACGTGTACTTCTTGAAACTGCTGGCGTGATGCCACAGGGGATGGGGTCATCACCCAAAATAGATGAGTTGGCGATATTTACAATTAACTCAACCAATTGAATATTTTAAGAATCGTACCTTTATTCGCGCTTAAAAACAATATCAGTCCTCTAGACTGTGCGCCGTCTACTATTCGAATCTCAAGAAAATAGCCATCGGTGTAGCGCATGAACCTCTGCTCTGATAGGATCTCGTTACCAATTATCAATCAGCAAAATCGATGAAACTAACCAAACTTACCCAACCGATCTTTGATCACCTATACCGCGATATTACCGAGTTCCGTACTACGTTTGATCTTCCCGTCAATGATGCTAGCTCACTAGATGATGCAGCAGACACGCTACATAGCTCACTGGCTATCGAAGAAATGACAGAGCTTGCAGAAGCGGACTCGAAAGTTGAACAAGCGGACGCAATCATCGATTCAGTGTATGTCTTGATGGGTCGTTTGGTTCATCTTGGCGACAGCAAAGTAGAAGACAACGTTGCGATCAGCTACCTAATTGAACTGCTTCTGCACGTTGCAGCAAACCGCGACATCGACTTCATCAAATGCTGGGATGAAATTCACTCAAGCAACATGAGCAAAGTGTGCCGCAACGAAAAAGAGTACCAAGAAACCGAAGCGCACTACGCTGAGCAAGGCATCAAGCTGATGGCCGTCACTAAAGGCGAATACATTATCGCTAAATGCGCAGAAGACTTCGTTTCAGAAGCGAAGACTATCCGTAAAGGTAAAGTGTTAAAGTCGGTCTACTACCGCCCTGCGGACTTATCACCGCTTGTATAAAACCTTTTAAAGAAACGGCCTCATCAGAGGCCGTTTTTCATCGTATAGATTTTCCAATCACCTAAATTTTAGCTTCATTCATTGAAGATCAATAACGGCTTACCGTTCACTTCTATCTTGCTGACAGAGGTTTGATACACGGACTCAATATTCTCCGGCGTCAATACTTCATCGCCCGTCCCGACAGCTTCTACGATACCATTGTTGAGCATCACCACATGATCCGCGCGTCTAAGCGTAGTATTTAAATCGTGATTCGCCACCACGACTGAAAGCCCTTGCGACGTCACTAGCTCAATTAACTGATTGAGGTACTTCTCTTGCCCAACATCCAGTGGCGCCGCCGGCTCATCAAGAATCAGGACTTTAGAATGAGGGTTCAATGGGCGCCAGATCTGCAAGCAACATGCAGCGAGTCTGACTCGCTGCCACTCACCACCCGACAAATGATGCACCGTTCTCGACAGCATGGTATCGAGCTTCAAAAGAGCGGTGATATCAGAGATTGCCTGGTTCAGGGTTGCTTCACTAATCTTTCCTCTGGAGCCATTCTGATCATTGGGAATGGATAACGAGAGATACTGATACACCGGCATGTTAAAGGCAGGCCGCGCAGCCTGTGGCAAATACGCGCGTATTGTCGCCATATCAGGGAGTGACATCTCGGCCAAGTCCATGCCAGCAATCTCCACCTGACCGTTGTAATCAAGCACACCAGCTAGTGCAGCGAGCAAGGTACTCTTGCCACTACCATTTGGACCGATGACATGGGTAAGCTGCCCTTCTGGAAATGAAAGGCTAGCGGGCAAAAGTCGAGTACCAATGGCGAGGTTATGAACTTGAATCATGGTTTCTAAGAAGCATCCAAATAAACACAGGAGCACCGATAGTCGTCGTCATGACGCCTACAGGCAATTCTGCGGAGTCTAGCACCGTTCTCGCCAAGATATCAGATATCACCAACAAGGCTGCTCCGGTCAACGCTGACAAAGGCAATAAGTATCGATTCTCAGTACCAAACGCCAAGCGCAATAGATGAGGCACAACCAAACCTACAAAACTGATAACACCACCGAGAGCCACAGAGCCACCCACCAACAACGAGACGGCGAGTATTAGCTGCCAGCGAATTCGGAGCACATCGATACCAAGTTGCTTAGCATGGATTTCCCCAACCATAAGCTTATCTAGCGTTGCACCTTTGCTGCACAGCCAAATAGCCACAGGAATCATGGCAATAGTAAGTGTATGTTGATACCAACTCACGCCACCAAGCTACCCATGAGCCAATACATGAGCTGGCGAATACTCAAATCATCACTAAAGTAAAACGCCCACGTCACCACAGCGCCGGACAAAATACCTAATGCCACCCCGACCAACAGTAAGCGAGTCGTAGTCAGTCTCAGCGTTTTGGCCATCGAGACTAAAATAAGTGTAAAGCCAAGCGCCCCGATCACGCCGGCGAGCATAAATCCTAACGGCGTCGCAGCAGCAGGGAAAGCAAACAGTATCAGCACCATGCCTAAACTGGCACCACCGGAAATACCGAGGACTCCCGGCTCGGCCAGTACATTGCCCAATAGTACTTGAAGCGAAGCACCAGACAGCGCCAACGCGGCGCCAATCGCAGCTGCGGCAAATAGCCTAGGCATACGCAGATCATAAAGGAGACGGGACTCCAGCGCAGATTGCGGAGAAAAAGGATTGATGAATACTTCGCCAACAGAAAGGTGAAGTAGCGCGCAAGTAAATAAGACGCCTGACATCACTATCATTAGGATGTGCCAGCGTCTTTGGTTTTGATTCAGTAACTGATTGAATTCCATTAGAGGAGCATAACAGCCGCGCTCAAGAACGCCACTGATTTTCTATTAATCGTAGACCAGTTGGTCATCCTCATAGCGAGTTGCCACTTTAACCACCATGAGAGCCGCTCTTTGCCCTATCACCACTTTACGATTTGGGAATACGATGGCTTCATGATCGTTTTTCGCCATCAACGGCTTATCACCATCATGACCGAACACTTCTCCGTGTTTAAACTCAGTGAAGTTCTCGACATCATCGTCAAACAAGAAGTCGAAGTCATCATGATGACGAACAACAGTGCGAGAAACGCGATAGATGATCGGTGTCTTTGCCAAGTGTTCAGGTTTCTCAGCAGCCAGCAAGTCTCGGGTGGCTAAATCAAATGCTAGAAGCTTGGTCAGATCGTTCTCGCCAATGCGAGCCACGCGACCTAGTTCCATTGTCAGCGCCTGTGCACCGTAGTTCTCAGCGGAGAACCAACTGAAGGTACTAGACGGAGCGTTAGAAAGCAGAACAGCGTCCATATGAGCGCTAGACACATAGTCAAACAAGGCTTTACTGCGCACTGCATGGCGCGTTTTTGGACTCACCACAAATGAATAGTGCTTTGACTCGCGGATAGCGCAATGCAGATCAAGGTGCCAACGACGCCCAACCGCCGTGCCTTGATAGAAGTCGTTCACAAGCTTTTTAAGGTGCTTGGCTATCGCGACTTCGCGGTTCACAGAGCCCTCTTTATTACCGAAAAGACGGTTCAGATTCTCATCGATAAAACGCGTGTGACGGTTGGTCGCTTCTGGGTGTGCGATGATAAACAAACAGCGCGCCTTGAGCTTTAAAAAACCTGATTCAATATCGTCAACGATTTTATCAACCAACTCCATTGGCGCAGTCTCATCACCGTGGATCCCACAGGAAATGATGATGTGCTCACTCTCCTCGTCAAGTTCGCGAGGTGTGACTTCCAAGACACCACGATAGCGGTGATCGAGTATTATTCCGTCGTCGGTAGTTTTTGATATTGCGGTGAATTCAGTTTCGGTTTCTAAAGTATCTTTTAGAAATGACTGGCGAAAAAACGATTTCGTCATGCGCTGCTCCCTATCTAACAGCGGTATGGTAATGAAACAAGAGAGAAAATTATACGAATATGATCGCGTTTATCGAAGTAAGTCGCGTTACTTGGGGAGAAAAACTCCAAACTGCTCAAAAAACAGGCCACTTAAAGCCAGTTTGCCCTCATCAGCGGTAAAACCATAATACTGGTGAGGGCTAAGCAGTGCTATCGACCAATCTCGTTGAGAAGTGCTTCAAACTCATCAACTTTCATTGATAAGCTTTGCATGCCTTGTTCCCAAAACTCCGCTTGCGTGAGATCTTTATTCATGTGTTTGAACACCACATCTTCCGCAAGGTGTGAGCCCGTATCTCGAAGCAGCGCCACATAATCAGGATAGAAGCTCTCCCCTTTTTGCTCACGCTGAGCATACACACCCTGGCTAAACAAGTAGCCAAATAAGTACGGATAATTGTAGAAGCTCAATTCAGAGATACTAAAGTGCAGTTTACTCGCCCAGAAGTAAGGGTCAGTGCCTTCCATTGAGTCACCGTACCACTCAGCCCATGTTGTCGACATCAACTCACATAGCTGGTCTGCATCAAGTTCACTCTCTTGGCGTGCTTGATAGAACGCTTTTTCAAACTCAAAACGAACCGGAATATTGATGGTGATGCGTAAGCGGACGACAGCTCTTCCCACAACATCTCCAGCTTTTCTTCACTGGTTTTTGCTTGTTCCAACAAATAGTCGCGCACGATATTTTCAGCAAAGATAGACGCAGTTTCTGCAAGGGTCATTGGATAGCTAGTGCGACATAGCGGCAAATCACGCATCACCCAGTTGTGGAATGCATGGCCAAGTTCGTGAGCAAGCGTCAGTAGGTCAGAGCGGCTACCGCCCCAAGTCATGAACACAAGAGGTGTACGAGTGGCAGCAAGCTGCGTGCAGTATGCGCCAAGGCGACGGTTTTCTGATGGCGCAGCATCTATCCAACCGTTATCGACCATCGTTTGTACAAACTCTGCCATCTCTGGGTTCACTTGCTCAAAGGCACATTTGATCACTTCAATGCCTTCTGCAAACTCGTAGACTTTGGCTTCCCCATTGCCTAATGGCGGCATAGCAGCAAGATGGTTCCACGGCGTCATGCTTGGCAAACCATGGACTTTCGCCATCAGCTTACCGGCTTTTTGACCGATAGCACGATGTTTTTTTGCCACCGACATCATGGCTTCTAGGGTCTCACGTTGAATGCGATTCGCTCTGAGACTTGGGTCGAGAAAATGCTCTTCGCTATTATGAGAGCGCTTTTTCCCCTCATTGTGACGCCAGCCTGCGAGCGCATTCACGATGGCTGCAAATGAAGTGTCGTTCGCCTTCATTGCCGATTGAATCCCTTTCCAAGCCGCTTCTTGCTTCGCAAACTCGCCGCCATATAAAAGGCTAGCTGCCGCCGAGAAGCCTAGCGTTTCTGTACCCTGCTCAGTATCAATCGTGATGCTTAGTGACCCAGTAATGTTGTCATAGAGACGTCCCCACGCATCGCGACCATCAACCTGCATCGCTGACAGCAATTGCTCTTCAGCAATGCTAAGTTGAGTCTGTGCTTTGCGCTGAAGAAGCTCGATTTGAAAACCTTGACCCGCCACCGAAGGGTTATCGTGATCAAGGACTTGCTGAATAAAAGCGACATCGGCAAATGCCAAAACATTTTCATAAGGGCTGAATGCTTGTTCCAGCTCCGAGCTCAATTGAGACAAACGACCAATTAGCTGTTTAGCTTGAGTGTTTTGGGCATTAGTCGAGGCATGGCAGTTGGCCAGTGTGCTTACCGTATTGAGCAAGGTGCTTGCCGCTTCCATGGTCTGAATAGCGTTTTGCATGGCAACCACGTGCTGACGTTCTTCTTGATGATGAGTCAGTAATGAAATCGAGCGTTGAATCAGCTCAATGTCTTGTTCAACCTTGGGGTCATTCAATCCTTGATAGGCAATCGATAAATCCCAAACCGCGTTTTTCATAAGCTTTCCCTAGTAGATCGTTATGTGACTGTGCATATAGCAATACATATACGAACTAATATGGAGACAGCATCATCAAGTTTCAATGCTTAATAATTTTCAATCAGTTAGGAAGATCGTGTGGTATTAGATGAGGTGGCTTCAGATTCAATCCATCAACGCAAAAGAAGCGATCGGCTGACCAATAACCTTAACACTTATCATCGACGGATAGCGCGAATCAAACTGCAGCTGTGTCACGGTCGCATTGCCAATCGCAAGTGCAGCGTAAAGCTTAGGATTGCGCCAATCGAGGTCGAGCACATCCGCTAGAATTTGGCGTATGACCCCGCCGTGACAGACAAGAAGGGTGTGTTGATGGGTTTGAAGGAGCCGGTGCCAAGCCCTGCTCACTCTCAAGTGAAAATCTTCAAGCGTTTCTGCATTGGGTAACTGGCACGTAGCAGGAGTTGTCCAGAACGGCTCTAGCGTTTGCCACTCCTCTTTTGACAGTCGGTCAAAAGGTACGCCATCGAAATCACCGAAGTTCATTTCAGCGAATGCGGGTTCAATGTTAAGTTCAATACCAGCTTGTTCAGTGAAGGGGCTTGCAAGGCTCATGCATCGGGACAGTGGCGAACTGACCACCCGGTTTATATCAAGGGACTCACTCAATAAAGCATGAAGCGCCTGACTATTATGTTCAGCCTTAATACCGACATCAGTATGGCCATAGAGGCAGCGGCACCGTCGACTTTCGCGTGACGCATTAAAAATACGTTCACTTTCATTGAGCAGCTCCCTTTAACACTAAAGGTAATCCAGCCGCCACCAGAGTCACCTGCTGCGCGATCGCAGCGACGCGCTGATTCATTCTTCCGGCATTGTCGACAAACAAACGTGACACTTCGCCCAAAGGTACCACACCAAGGCCAACTTCATTGGATACCAATACAATGTGGGCTTCACAACGTTCTAGGCTTTCGACTAGCGATGCAATGGCACGCTCAATCTCTTGCTCTACATCACCGCCGCTCTGCTGTGCATAATAGATGACATTGTTGAGCCACAAGGTTAAGCATTCAACCAAGACGACATCACAATTAGAAAACGTCATCAGTTCGGCCGACAACTCTAGGGGAACTTCCCACTCTGTCCAGCCGTCACCGCGCTGCTGCTGATGATGAGCGATGCGTCGCTGCATTTCCTCATCCAGCGGCTCAGAGGTCGCTAGATAATGTTTGGTCATAACACACTGGTCACGGTCACCCAACTCACATAATGAGAGGACTCTTTGCTCAGCAAAGCGCGACTTACCAGAACGGCTCCGCCCAACACTAACTCCACCGTCATCGCTATCTCACTACCCCAGCAAAACCATTAACATGAGCACGTAGGTGATGAGCTCAACCAACTGTTGCGCTGCACCTAAACAGTCACCCGTAAAACCACCTAAACGTGCCAGAAGCCATTTAGTAAATACGATGCGAAATACCAAGGCAAAAGCAATCAAAATCGCCGCCAACGTCATGTCGTACATCAAGGCAGGCAGCACGCCACACAGTGCCAAAAATACCAGTTCGCCGGGAGTCTGTGTATTGGCAAGGGGTTTACTCTTGCTCCCTTCAGGATCGGACACATAAGGCATCGCGGAAATAAGCGAAGCGGCGACGGCACGACTGAACGCGTATCCGATAACGAAAACAGCAAATAGGTTAACTTGTGCGGACAGCTCGACCAAGACGGCATATTTCAAAAGCAGAGCCATGACTAAGGTCGCTACACCGTAAGTACCGAGACGGCTGTCTTTCATGATCTCTAGACGGCGCTCTTGGGTCATACCTCCACCAATACCATCGGCCATATCTGCAAGACCATCTTCGTGAAACGCACCGGTGAGCAGCAGGCTAAACACCATGGTGATAACGACTGCGATACTGGTCGGCAAAACCCCATCAACAACGGTGAAAAGCCCTCCGCACAGAGCACCCAATAACACGCCAACCAAAGCGAAATAGCGCCCAGCTCGATTCATTCTTTCAGTAGAGTACGGGGTACTAGCGGGTATCGGCAGTCTTGAGAAAAAACTCAGTGCCAAACAGAACAGTTGCCACTGATAGCGCCAAAACGAGACTTGCTCACTCACACCGTTACTCCAGCACTTTCAAAACTCGCCATTTCATTGTAAAACTCAACCGC
This sequence comes from Vibrio maritimus, assembly GCA_000755425.1. Lineage (GTDB taxonomy): Bacteria > Pseudomonadota > Gammaproteobacteria > Enterobacterales > Vibrionaceae > Vibrio > Vibrio maritimus_A. The sequence continues at coordinate 237,974 of BBMT01000006.1, read as the reverse complement.
GCAACGAATGAGAGGCAGTGCCAATGCTGCACCTGTGCCCTCACCTAGACGTAATGATAAATCCAGTAGCGGTGATGCGTTAAGCTCATCTAAAACAAAACGATGCGCACCTTCATTCGAAACATGAGAGAAAATCAGATAATCACGTACTGCTGGCTCAAGCTCGCATGCGGCTAGCGCGGCAACTGAGACAATAAAGCCATCTACAAGTACCGGAACCTGCTGCTTGGCTGATTCTAAAAACGCGCCAACCATATGAACAATTTCAAATCCGCCTAGCTGCGCCAGAACCGACATCACATCTCGCTCATCAAAGCGAGATAGCGCTTGTTCAACCAAAGCCGTCTTTCTCGATAGTTGTTCTGGATTGATACCGGTACCAAGGCCAACACTTTCCACTACTGAAAGATCGGTCAACGCGGAAAGCAGAGCCGATGCTGAGCTGGTATTGCCAATTCCCATCTCGCCAAAAATCAATAAATCAGCTCCGTTCGCCACGCACTGATTCACAATCTCGCGTCCACCCTCTATACCTTGAGCAAGCTGCGATGCGCTCATTGCTGGCTGAGTTGAAAAGTCTGTGGTTCCACAACCAAGACGACTGAGTATTAACTGAGAAGATTGGGTTTCAATAGGTGCTAGCATGCCGCAGTCGACCACTTGAAAATCAATATCGTTCGCTCGACAAAAACAATTAATCGCAGCCCCACCAGCAAGGAAGTTTGTCACCATTTGCTGCGTCACCGCACTCGGCGCAATACTCACACCCTGCTCTGCGATGCCGTGATCGCCTGCGAACACGACAACCTTAGGGTTGGACAGGGCGATTTTATTTACAAATTGGCCACGGGCGTGACTTTGAATTTTGGCGAGCTGCGCGGCGATGTGTTCTAACTCACCGAGAGCTCCGAGAGGTTTGGTTTTCTGATCGATATGATTTTGAATCTGAGGGTCAAATTGATTGCTTAGCATGGTGTCCATTTCGCTATGTTGGTATAGAGCAGAGCCTGTTTTAAACTCGTACAACTCTTGCTTAGTCTAAAAGTCGTTTGAGGACAGTGTACGCGTGTCACGTTCTCAAACCAACCGAATCTGGCCAACTAAGTACATGAATAATTTTAATAATCACCAACAGTAGGAAATGGGAGCGCAGGAATTAGAAAGATAGGCCGCCAACACAGATATGTATAAGAGAACTCATGCCCCGACATTATGGTTTGCAGCCTAGTTTTATAAAAAGTGTCAACAATGACTAAACCGTTTCTTCTTCACGTAGCTCAGAGAACAGCATCGCCAAGCCATCATCAGAGACTCTTGGTTTAGCCAAATTGCATGATTGGCAGCACGCCTTATCCGCCTTACAGTGCTGCCCCATTAGCAAACTATCCAAGTTGCGAGTACCTGCTTTGCAGTCTACTTCGATAGATTTAAAAATACGACAATCATCGCTTCCTGGGCATCAACAACCCCGATAATGGATACGCCTTGAGACTTGGCGAGCAACAATAGTTCTTCGATTTTTTGCTTGAGTTCTGCATTCATTCTGTTGTGTCCAAACTAATAATTATAATTCTTAACGCTAGCTTAGACTAAAGTTTAACGAAATGTGTTAATAGCACTCACTATTATGTAAAAAAGATAATACGCTCGTATTTTCCAACATGGCAGAATTAATTTATAAATCACACCTTTCATGTAAAAACCTTGTAAATACCTTGAGCAACCGATAGCTATTTACATTCAAATTTGGATTGAAAATCACAAAAATTAGCAACCCCAAAAAATAAAGCTAAAAATACTAAATCCAATCACAAGAAAGCATAAAATCCAAAATTCCCATGAAAAGTGAGAACATAAAACCAACCAACGGATTAAAAACGACAACAACTCCTATCCACACAGTTCCCAGTCAGTTGTAAACCCACCTGGTAAATCAAAGTTTACAGCCCTACTTTTTTCTGTCGGTTATTTGTCTTAATTGCAATAGCTAAATTTATAAATAAGCTAATATTCATGTATTTCAACATGATACAAATCAACACTTCTATCACTCAAAAATACAACTTTCATACGAACGATTCTTATTTTCTACAAATGAAACACACTCATACTTAAAACAACTACCAATGTTAAAAATGTGTATCCCTTTGTGATAAGCGTACGCTGTTCATTGTTACTTAGTTATAGTAATTTATGACAGTGATGTGAGCATGTATTCACATCAATTATAAGACTAATAATAAACCAATGAAGCAGTTGGTAAGGGGTTAATTTGAAACTTGAAGAAAACCGTGCTCAACGAAGCTCCACAAACAAGGACGACACTGCCAATATTGGTACTAGCTACTTTAAACAGGTATCAAACCACAATCTACTCACCGCCGAAGAAGAAAGGCTTATTGCACGTAAAGCTCGTACGGGCGATGTAGAAGCAAGACAACGTTTAATTAATGCCAATTTACGCCTAGTCATCAAAACTGCAAAACGCTATGCCAATCGCGGACTCGACTTTTATGACCTTATTAACGAGGGCAACATTGGCCTCATTCAGGCTGTCGACAAATTTGATCCGGAGCTTGGCTACCGCTTTTCAACTTACGCGGTTTGGTGGATACAGCAATCAATAGACCGCGCTATTATGAACCAAGGACGCACTATCCGCGTTCCTGTTCATGTGACCAAACAAATTCGTGAATGCAGCAAGGCAGCCCATCAACTTCGAAGAGAAGGCAAACATGAACCGACCTTTGCTGAAATCGCTGAGAAAACTGGCCGCTCTGCAGATGAGGTAAGTAAGTTACTCAAGCTTTCAGAACAATCGCTGTCTCTCGACAATGGATGGGATGACGATGGTGATAAGAAAGATCACTTACAAACTATTGACGATGATGATGTGTTCGAACTTCCAGAACGTGACATTGTCACGCAAAACTTAAACAAAGAATTGGTCAGCTTAGTTGATGGATTACCCGACAAACATAAGACCATTCTCTATCATCGCTTCGGCCTTCTTGATGATGAGCCTAAAACACTCGAAGAAGTAGGCAGTATTGTTGGCGTGACGCGCGAACGAGTGCGTCAAATTCAGAAAGTAGCGATGGAAACGCTTCGAGAGAAGTTAAGAAAACAAGATCTAACGGCGGCGGAAATTGATTAGGTTTATCTATATGTCTATGTAATCACAACACGTTAGCCAGATTTTGACTATAGTCCACTACATCTTGATGAGTGGGACTTTTTTATGCAGCACAACTACAATGCGATTATTGCCGGAAGCTCAGGCTGGTTGGTGGTAAATTGCTTTCCCTACTTGAGGAAACGTCGAATATCGATACTGTTTACGCTCTGTGCCGCTCCCCGCTTGAAAGTACCCATCATAAAACACACCAAATCATGGACGGTGCACTTAGGATCACCGATTGGGATGATACCACCCTACCCCAACCCTTGGTTTATCTGTTTGGGCACCACATTAAAAAAAGCCGGCAGTAAAGACGCATTAGAGAAGATCGACCTTGACTTAGTGTGCGACGTTGCTCAAACCATGAAGATGATTGGTGTTAAGCGTATCGCTATCGTGTCGAGCTTGGGCGCTTCACCTCGCTCCCTTTCTCACTACTTAAAATGCAAAGGCAAAGTGGAGCAGCGCATCAATCAAATGGGCTTTGAACATGTCGTCTTTGTCAGACCTGGCCCACTTGCAGGTCGTGAAGTCGATATTCGCAGCGACGAAGTGCTGGTGCAGAAACTGTTCGCGGTGATCTCACCTATTATGATTGGCTCACTGCGGGCCTTCACTCCTATCCCTGCAGAGCTAGTTGCAAAAGCGATGCTATACAGTGTGTTACAGCCTAATAATGCCAAATCCGTCGCATACAACTCAGCAAACATGCGTGACTTACTGAGTGAATACGCCAACTGACTCGCAAAATATTTCTAACATTCCCGCTCTATATAACTTACAACTCTAAGTAATAACTTTTACTTATTGTCATCTGTGCACTGCAAACGTTACTTTAGCCATCCACACTTCCATTTCCCACATCATAAGTGGGGACTTCGTCAGTTGAAAAAAAAGGATTCTTTATATGTCAATTGCGGTTATCGCGTCGCTCGCGGTATTTTTCGGCATTCTCTATTTCTTATACGGACAGCAGCAAAAAAGCCACACACTCTCTCGTTTAGTACTTTTTGGTTTGGTTTTAGGTAGCGCATTTGGTCTTGGCCTGCAGCTTCTGTTTGGTGAAGGTCATGCAGCTATTGGTGGCACTCTTGAGTGGGTCAATGTTGTCGGTCGCGGCTATGTTGGTCTATTGAAAATGATCATCATGCCACTGGTACTGGTCTCTATGATTGCAGCTGTAGTGAAGCTTGAGAAAGGCGGCTCACTAGGCAAAATCAGTGGCTTAACCATATCTATTCTTCTGGCGACAACGGCTATCTCAGCGCTCATCGGTATTGTTGTCACCCAAGTATTTGGTCTAAGTGCCGAAGGATTGACTGAAGGCGCTCGTGAAACAGCTCGTATTGCCGTCCTTGAAAACCGAGTAGACCGCGTAAGTGACTTAACTATCCCACAGATGCTGGTTAGCTTTATCCCGACCAACCCATTTGCTGATCTGACGGGGTCACGCTCAACGTCTATTATCGCCGTTGTGATCTTCGGTGTTCTAACCGGTATCGCAGCACGTAAAGTGATGGCGGAAAAAGAAGAATTAGAATCGCCAATCCGCACCTTCGTTGAAGCGACTCAATCTATCGTTATGCGTCTGGTTAAGATGATCATGCACTAACGCCATACGGCATCGCGGCTCTGATGGCAAAAGTTGTCGCAACATCAAGCGCCGGCGATATCCTTAACCTGCTTGGTTTCATCGTTGCGTCTTACCTAGCTATCTTCCTAATGTTTGTTGTGCACGGCCTACTGGTTTCACTTGTTGGTGTTAGCCCGAAAGAGTACTTCCAGAAGATCTGGCCTGTACTAACCTTCGCATTCTCATCTCGAAGCTCAGCGGCAACGATTCCTCTGAACGTGGAAGCTCAGGTAACAAAACTTAACGTGCCACCAGCGATTGCGAACCTTTCAGCCTCATTTGGCGCTACAATCGGCCAAAATGGTTGTGCGGGTATCTACTGCAATGCTAGCAGTCATGGTTGCGCCTTCGGTTGGTATCGACCCAATGGACTTTAACTTCATTCTTTCGTTGATTGCTATCATCACTATCAGCTCATTCGGTATAGCTGGCGTTGGTGGCGGTGCAACCTTTGCTGCGCTTATCGTCCTCCCAGCTATGGGGCTTCCAGTCACGATTGCAGCCCTATTGATCTCAATCGAGCCTCTGATTGATATGGCACGTACGGCACTAAACGTATCAGGCGCTATGACAGCGGGTACCATTACCAGCCGCCTACTCAAGAAAAAGCAAGCCTCGCTAGAAGAAGCCAACGCTTAGTCTCGCAGCTCCTTCCAAACGAAACAGCGCCTTATGGCGCTGTTTTTGTATAAATTCAATAAGTTAAAATTTATTTCTAATTTTATCGAAATAAAGCTTGATCTCAGCTCAGTTATTTCTATAATTCGAAACATATCGAATTATTAGGAGAAACTAATATGAGCCCTGAATTCCTTTCAATGGCCAAAGAAACCGCCAACATGTTCGCCTTCTTAGCGACCGAGTTAATTATTCTATTTTTGGCTATCAGCTACATTGTTGGTGTTCTACAAGAGTTCCTAACACCAGAAAAGATCCAATCTATTCTTAGCTCAAAGAATGGTAGAGGTTACTTTGTTGCTGCTCTACTTGGTTCCATCACGCCATTTTGCTCGTGCTCAACGATTCCTTTCTTGAAAGGATTGCTGCGCGCTCGAGCTGGATTTGGACCTATGATGGTGTTCTTGTTCGCAAGCCCACTGTTAAACCCAGTGATCATTGGTTTGTTTGTCGTGACATTCGGCATTAAAGTCGCTGTCTTTTACTTCGCGATTGCCATGTTTGTATCAGTTACAGCAGGCTATGTATTAGAGAAATTGGGTTTCGAGCGTTATGTAAAACCTGAAGCGTACGAGGCACAAACGGCGAGCTCTTGTGGTACGTCTTGCGGCGACACTAAACCAGCTGCAACTAAAGAATCGTCATGCGCAACGTCTACAAGCTGTGGCTCACCAAAAATTGAATCAGTGAAGCCAGCAGTAAGCAGCTGCTCTGCGGACAGTTCGTGCTCAACACCTGCACCGGCAACATCATGCTGTGCAGAAAAAGAGCCAGAGCCGACTATTGCTAGCATTAATGCAGACGGCAGCGCGTGTTGCGACACTACAGTAACGACACCAAAAGAAGACAATCGTTGGGTTCGTATTTGGAAGTCAACTTGGAAAGATTTTAAGCAAGTGTTCCCTTATCTAATGGTGGGTATTCTACTGGGGTCATTCATTTACGGCTTTATTCCAACTGACCTTATCGCAGAGTACGCAGGTGAAGGTGTGTGGTACGCGATTCCTATCGCAGCAGTCATTGGTATTCCATTGTACATTCGTGCAGAAGCGGTGATTCCTTTGAGTGCAGCACTAGTGCAGAAAGGTATGGCGCTAGGCTCAGTAATGGCTCTGATCATTGGTAGTGCAGGTGCAAGTCTGACTGAAGTTATCTTGCTTAAATCTATCTTCAAAAACCAGATGATTGCAGCATTCTTGGTGGTAATTTTAGGGATGGCGGTAAGTGCAGGTTACCTGTATAGCTTTATGTTTGGTTAATCACATCAATTCAGTGAGGCAACGTTCAATGTTGTCTCACTGCCTTTTCATTCTCATTTCTCGTTGTCACATCTTCCATTCACCTTATGAAAATTCGTATCCACCTTCCTATTCCTAACTCACTGAAATAACATGATTCCAATGCGTTAATTCATTAAGTAAAAGGACAAACGGATGACACATACGCACCAACTCAGTACCGGACGAACACTTCCTAGTATAGGGCTAGGCACTTGGAAAAGTGACCAACCCAATGAAACATACAATGCGGTGAGAAGCGCTCTAAAACTTGGATATCGCCATTTTGATTGTGCATCAGGATACGGCAATGAAAAAGAAATTGGTCTTGCTATTCATCATGCTGTTTCTGAGGGAGAAGTGACTCGCGATGAGCTTTTTATTACCTCGAAACTTTGGAATGCTTTTCACCACCCAGATGATGTACAACCAGCACTTCAGCGCTCGCTGAACGACCTCCAGCTCGATTACATAGACCTGTATCTGATGCATTGGCCTATCGCCATTAAGTCTGATGTTGGGTTTCCAGAAAAAGGTAGCGACTTCATTTCACTCGATGACCTCCCGCTCAACGTTACATGGCAAGCCATGGAAACATTGGTAAAGCAAGGCCTTACAAAAGACATCGGCGTGTCGAACTTTAGTGTAAAGAAATTAAGAGATGTTATTGCCGCCTGCTCAATCCCACCAGCAGTGAATCAAGTCGAGTTGCATCCTTACCTTCAGCAGGGCACTCTCGTTGATTTCTGCAGAGATAACAGCATTTGCGTCATCGCCTATGCGCCGCTAGGCTCCGGAGATCGTCCTAGCTCACTAACAAAGCTTGATGAGCCGTCACTACTGGATCACCCAACAATTCAACGTATTGCAAACAAGCATCACGTGACAGAAGCACAAGTGCTAATTAGTTGGCATCTTAATCGAGGGCTATCCGTCATTCCCAAGTCAAGTAATCCTGACAGACAAGCACTAAACTTAGCCTCATTAAAAGTACAACTAAGTGAAGAAGATATGGCGGATATTGCATTGATGGATAAGCACTATCGCTATTTACACGGTGAGTTTTGGGTAATGGATGGCAGTCCGTATACACTTGAAAATGTTTGGGATGAGTAAACCATATTTTCCAAATTAGTGTTTGGCTAAAAAGCAACACGGCAGGTCAGCATCATCGCTGTACCTGCCCCGTTTTTAGCACAACTACTTAGAGAGCAGCAATTCAATTTCAGACATTTGCAATGCGGTAAGGGCTCCTTTCTCTAACGCTCCAACGTGACCACGAACTTGTTCTACCGTTCTAAAACCGGGTATTGGTACATTATTTGGACTCGCACCCCACAACCAAGCCAAAGCTCCTTGAGTAAGCGTTCTGTCGTTACTAGTTAGTATTGCTTTAAGCTGTTCTAACTTCGTCAACAGCTCAGGAGCAGGCTTTCCATCTTTAAAATAAGTCATCCATTCTGGTGAGATCTTTCTGATATCAGACGACGACAAACTAGAACCATCTGTGTATTTACCGGTCAGTAACCCCATCGCCAAAGGACTTCGATTCAAACCCGCTAGACGATGCTTCTCACACGCAGCCATCATGGCATGATTGCGATTGAACACGTTATTTTCAAACTGAACAGACGTATAAGCATTGCGAGACGTTAACGACTCTGCACGTTCAACATCATCCGTGCTCCACCCATAGCTGCGAATTTTGCCTTCTTTCACCAATACATCGAGCGTGTCGGCCACGCAGCCAATGTGTTCGAGTGGGTGGTCGCCGATATGAAAATAAAAGATGTCTAGGTAATCGGTTTTTAATCTACGCAAGCTGTTCTCAAGCATTGCTCGAATTTCGCCAGGCTGATGAAAAGCACCCAACACTTGCTTCGTCTCTTCATTGGCATCAAAACCAAACTTACTACTGAGTATGACTTTATCGCGCTGACCGGCTATTGCTTTGCCAATCACATACTCACTGTGCCCAGCACCGTAAATGTTGGCTGTGTCGATCAAGTTAATGCCGTTATCGAGCCCCTCATGGATCGCTCGAATCGATTCCCTATCGTCAACTTCTCCCCAACCGAGAGGCGTATCTCCCTCCCAAAATGGACCACCAATGGCCCAACAACCCATACCGAGTGCGCTAACTTCAATGTCGCCTAACTTGCGAGATTCGATCATTATTCTCTTCCTTGAAAAATGCCACCCAGTTGGGTGGCAATGGTTTAACATAGACTGTTTTAGAACAAGCCTTGTAATTGTTTATAGAGAGCTTGGTATGTTGCACGTTTGCTCTGATAGTAAGCTTGCTTATCTGCGTTTGGTATATGCTTTTGCACCAGCTCAGGCACCGGGCAGATATCGGATAACGTCGCGCCTTCTTTTGTGCCCAATACAGCAAGTCTTGCCGCACCGAGCGCTGGCCCCACTTCACCGCCTTGTCGGTACACTAAAGGCATCTCAACAATATCAGCAAGCATTTGACGCCAGTACTCACTTCTTGCACCTCCGCCAATTAGTGATACTTCATCAGGAATGTTCTTAGTGACGTGTAAGGCATCAAATCCGTCAGCAAACGCAAAGCCAACCCCTTCTAACACGGCTTGTGCAAGTTCTAGCTTAGTTGTTGAGTGGGTCATACCAAAGAACACACCTTTGGCATTCGGATTATTGTGTGGCGTTCTCTCACCAGACAAATACGGTAAAAAGACGACCTGTGACGATTCATCAGCTTTCTCAGCAACTTCCGAAATCATCTCACCAACATTTTCAAAGCCAGTAAGTTCAGCTACCCAACTTAAGCAAGATGCCGCACTCAGAATCACTGACATTGTATGCCACGTTTGAGGAAGTGCATGACAGAAACTATGAAGCGCAAGTTCAGGGTTAGAGACAAAACCATCGCTAACCGCAAAATACACACCAGATGTACCAAGCGACAACATCGCTTGACCCGGCTGAGTAATACCGACACCGACAGCGCCAGCCGCGTTATCTCCACCACCAGCAACAACCGCAACCTGTGGCATTTCCCAAGCGTTTGCAATTTCAGGACTCAGAATCCCCGTTACGGCACTGCCCTCAAACAATTCTGGCATATGAGAAACCGACAAACCTGTCGCTTCAAGAATCTCTTCGCTCCAGGTCCGCTTCTCTACATCTAGCCAACAGGTTCCTGCCGAGTCGGACATGTCTGACGCAAAATCTCCGGTCATTTTGAAGCGCAAATAGTCTTTAGGTAACAGTACTTTATCTACTTTTTCAAACACTTCAGGTTCATGATTAGCAACCCATTTTAGTTTCGGTGCCGTAAAGCCTGGCATCATAATATTGCCGGTAATATCGCGAGAGTTTGGCACTGCCGCTTCCAACTCTTTACATTCCGCTTCGCAGCGTCCGTCATTCCATAGAATGGCAGGTCGTAAAACATCTCCATTTGCATCAAGAAGTGTCGCACCGTGCATCTGTCCAGAGAGACCAATCGCAATAACATCACTCAGATTCACTGAGGCTTTGAGACCATTAATAGATTCACAGGTTGCTTCCCACCAGGCGCTAGGATCTTGTTCTGACCACAAAGGTTTAGGGCGAGATACCACCAAGGTATAGTACACGAAGCAAGGATCTCACCCTGCTCAGTCATCGCGATAGACTTAACTCCCGATGTGCCTAAGTCGATACCTATATACATATTTGTTTCCTTAAAGTTCTCATATTTCGTTACGCGATGAGGCTTGCATTATTCCGCATAGCCTGCTGCGTCTAATCTGTATCCAGTATCGGCCGAGTAACGCCCTCAAACAATTATGTTTTTTTATAGACTAGTTCACGGATTTCACGAGTGAGTCGGAGATCACACCACGTGCAGTGAGTCGCTGATAAACTCAGTTTCGAAACTGATAACACAATAAATAACAATCAGGACATCATGGATAAACGTTTTCGAATTACGCTGCTTTTTAATGCCAATAAAGTTTATGACCGCGAGGTCATAGAAGGAATTGGTGAATACCTACAAGCATCTCAATGCGATTGGGATATTTTTCTTGAGGAGGAGTTTACGACTCACCTAGACAACTTCCACAACTGGAAAGGTGACGGCGTCATTGCTGATTTCGACAACCCTAAAATAGCCGAGTTACTTAAAGAATCTGACATCCCTGTCGTCGGGGTGGGAGGATCTTATGAAAAAGAAGAAGACTACCCGGACATTCCTTATGTGGCCACAGACAATCAAGCGCTGGTTGAACTGGCCTATCAGCACTTGCGCGAAAAAGGGCTAGAGAATTTTGCGTTCTATGGCAAGCCACACGACTCGTGCAATCGCTGGGCACATGAACGAGAGAAAGCCTTTTCAAATATTGTCAAAAAAGAGGGGTACACTGGCTCTATTTATCGTGGCAGTGAAACCAACTCCAGAACCTGGACATACGATATGAATCGGCTGGCGGATTGGCTGCAACGTTTGCCAACGCCAACGGGCATTATTGCAGTCACAGACTCTAGAGCAAGACACCTATTACAGGTTTGCCAGCACCTAAACATTATGGTGCCTGACAAAGTGTCAGTAATCGGTATCGATAATGAAGAGCTCGCTCGATACCTAACCCGTGTATCTTTAAGCTCTGTTGGACAAGGCACAAAGCAAATGGGCTATCGCGCGGCGAAAATGCTTCATCGCCTTCTTGATGCCAAAGAGAAAAATGACGTATCTAACCCAAACCACGTATTGAAACATGCCCGTGTTATGGTACCGCCGACGCAGGTATTTGAGCGTCAGAGTACCGATTATCAAGCGCTTAAAGACACGTATGTCATACAGGCAATGCACTTTATCCGACACAATGCTTGTAAAGGCATTAAGGTTGATCAAGTACTCAGCTATGTGGGCATCTCTCGCTCTAACATGGAAGCACGATTTAAAGCGGAGCGTGGGCATTCAATTCATCAAGAGATCCACAACTCTAAGCTCAAGCGTGCATGCAACCTTCTGGGTAATACAGAACTACCCATTGTCGAAATCGCTGAGTTATGTGGTTATCCGTCGTTACAGTACATGTACACCGTGTTCAAGAAAAACCTAGATAAAACGCCGAAGGAATACCGAGAGGCTTCTATTAACACCGCTGACTAATAATTTATCCAAAACTTTCTATGACGCCAAGTCGTAAAAGATACAAATTCGGCTCGATTTATTGACTAATCTAATAGCCCTACATCGTTGTAGGGCTTTGTTTTTTCTCCCATATCAGTTTCCACTATATGTCGTATTTACCTAAGCTTCCTAATTTTGCCTAATCACAAACTATTTTCGTTACCTCGATCTCTTTTTGGTTGCTCAGCGATAGATTGAAGTCTATCGCCTTCACACATCACCCCCTTACCTTATCTTCAAAATGGCAAGGACTGCCTATGATGCGACTTGGAGTAGAAACAAAAATCAAACCAACACAAGCGTCCACTCGTTGGCGCAGTGTTCACACAAGTTTGCCTATGTCCTACGTCATACCAAGCTGCCATTGGTTAGCGCGTACTGTTAATACCCCTATTCAACGTGAACTTATTTTATCTATAAGGAAAATGATATGAACAAGTCCTCTCTCAGTCTCTGCCTTGCATTGGGTTTAGCGACAGGCAGCGTCAATGCAGCAACAGAGATTCGATACGATTGTTGGCCAAACCACGACAAAACCCTCGACAATGAAACCATCATGGCGGAGTTTCACAAGCAAAACCCAGACATCAAAATTAAGGTACTTTCAAACAACTGGGTAGACCATCACAACAAACTGACTACCGCGCTGGCAACAGGAAGCGGCGCTGGTGATCTAGTTTGTGTCGACACCGAACAAATTGGACCGATTGTAAATAGTGGTGGGTTTACCAACCTCACTAAAGAGTTCAATGCATCTAAAGATAAATCGCTGTTTGCTCAGTTTGCATGGACACAAGGCCAAGGCATGGACGGCACCCAGTACGCCTACCCGCTTAACATTGGTCCTGGTGTGATGTTTTACCGCCGAGAGCATATGCAAGATATAGGCATAGACCCCAAAGATGTCACTAAAGATTGGGACGCACTGCTTGAGTATGGTGTGAAACTTAAAGAAAAAGGCATTCCTTTGGTTGGGCATGCGGGAAGCCTTGCCCAGGCCATCATCAATACTGAAGTAGAAGCCGGTAACAGTATCTACTTCACACCGGAAGGTGAGCCAGTCGTCACTAACGAACGTTTGTCAAAGCATTCACTATTGCCCGCAAAGCTAGAGAGCTAGGTTTAGACGGACGTATTGGTGACTGGAGTGGCGAGTGGATCGATGGCTTGAACAAAGGCACATTCGCGGTTCAGTTCTCAGGCGCGTGGTTAGCCGGCTTTCTAGAGTCATGGATTGCACCAACAACTGGCGGTAAGTGGGGCAGTGCCGATTTGCCTGCTGGTAACTATGGTTCATGGGGAGGCACGTTACTCGCGATCCCAGCACAAAGTAAAAACAAAGAAGCGGCCTACAAACTAATGGAGTTCTTAGCTAAGAACGAAACGCCTGTATTGTATGAATTTAAAGAAAACGCTGCATTCCCAGGCCTTGTGAAAACGTACGACGAGCCCATGTTTGATGAACCAATGCCGTTCTTAGGCGGTGAAAAAGCCCGTCGTCAATGGGCAACAATAGCTCAAAATATCAAACCAATAACGCCATATAAAGCAGACAACATTGCTCGTGCAGTCATACTTGAACAAGCGCTACCAGCTGTTGTTGAAGATGGCAAAGATGTAGAAGAAGCACTTCGTGATGCAGAGAAACTAATCAAGCGCAGAATGCGCAATCTTTAAGGTTTATTAGGGGCTCCGGCCCCTTTTTGAGGATTCACTATTATGAGTTTTGCCAGAGGAAGGCGTGACATGGTCGTATCACGTAAAGATTATTTGTCTCGCATGGGGAGAGTGCTAGCGCCCTACAGTTTTCTCGCCCCATTTTTAATACTATTTACTGTCTTCCAGGTTTTTGGATTTTTGTTCTCTTTTTATCTTTCATTTCAAAGCTGGAACCGGTTGCTGGACTTGGGTCAATGAAATTTGTAGGGCTCGAAAACTACGTCTATTCACTCGAAGACGAAGTTTTTTATCAATCGCTCTATAACACTGTTTGGTTAGGGCTTGCGTCGGGAATAAGCCAGCACCTCTTCGCCATTCCTATGGCGTTTGTTTTGGTGCAGCTTGGTAACAAGTATCGCCACCTCCTCACATCCGCCTTCTTCTTGCCGTTTATCACGTCTACCGTTGCAGTCTCCATTATTTTTTCATTCATGTACTCAGGTAATGTTGGCATTATCAATAAAGCAATTGAAGTCGTTATTAACCTTCCAGGTATTAGTTGGTTTACTGGATGGATACAAGAGGCCATGCCACTGCGTTGGCTGGAAGACAAGGTATTAGTCAAACCTGCCATTGCCATCCTTCAATTTTGGAAGTTCACAGGATTCCATCTTGTTATCTACATTTCTGGCATTTTGACACTATCCAAGGATATTGAAGAGGCGGCGATACTCGATGGCGCTAATAGCAGACAACGCTTTTTCTATATCGCTCTGCCTCATCTACGACCTTTTATCTTCTTCGGTATGACGCTCACGATCATCGGTAGTTTACAAATGTTTGAAGAACCGTTCATTTTAACCAACGGTACCGGTGGTGTTGGCAACTCCGCGCTCACTATTTCAATGTTTCTTTATAAGGTCGGTTGGGAATGGCTTGATATGGGATGGGCCTCGGCCATGTCTTGGATCCTTTTTGTCATCATCCTAGGCATTACCGCGATTCATTTTGTTGTCTTTGGGCGTAAAGGATTAGGAGAGCAATCATGAATACCACTACACAAAGACTGCCTCAAGTTCAGGCTAGAGAATGGCTCACAGTGACCTTTAATTGGATAGGTAAAATCCTATTTCATACAGTGCTTATAGGTTGTGCATTTTTTAAGCATTTTTCCTTTTCTTTGGTCTGCCATCCTGTCAACACGCTTAAGAGAACATATTTTCACCTCCGACATTAGCCTAAAACTAGGGGGCGCATTGTTTGAAAACTATGCACTGCTCACTGAAGCATTGCCGTTTTGGACGTCGATGATGAACAGTATCCAAGTGACGGTGTTGGGTACCGTCACCTCAATCTTGTTCTGTGCGATGGGAGGGTATGCTTTTGCGGTCTATACGTTTCGGGGAAAGAATGCCATCTTTGCAACCATGCTAGCATCTATGATGGTTCCGCCAGTACTTGGCCTTATCCCTTATTACCTGATTATCCAGTTTTTGGGGTTACTGGATACGCACCTTGCCATTTGGCTTCCTTTCACGGCCACACCCGTAGCTATTTTCTTAGTTCGGCAGTATGTCGTTGCATCAATCCCTCGTGAGCTTTTAGAGGCGGCGAGGATTGACGGTGCTGGTGAATTCCGTACCTTTTTCACCATCGCCCTGCCTTTGATGAAGCCGGTACTCGGAACCGTTGGGATCATTCAGTTTGTGTTCTTCTGGAACAACTTCTTAACTCCACTCATTGTGCTCACGAGTGACGATAAATACGTGGTAACTTTAGCACTTCGCACTGTACAGGGGCTCCCTAACACACCTTGGGGTGCAGTCATGCTCGGTACGACTATCTCCATCATACCGATTGTCGCCTTCTACATCTTCTCATCCAAGCAGATGATAGCCGGCCTAACAAGTGGTGCAGTAAAAGGTTAAATGGGTCTTTGGTTAGTCGGGTTTAGCCTGGCTAACCTTGCTTGTCTAGGTAACCCTTCTCCTATTGTGCTTCATTTATATAAACACTCGCTCGCTCCACCACCTCGGTTGAAAGCAACGTACGAATGGCTCCTCTTGATAGCAAGTTTGTCTCTGATACCGATACCACTTGCTGAACCGCTAACTCTCCCATCGATTTCATTGGTGCTTGTATCGTCGTCAGCGGCGGCAGAACTGTCGATGCCACTTCATAGTTACCAAATCCTATTACCGATGCATCGTAAGGCACCCGAACTTTTAGTTCATGGAACACCGCAATTAGCCGTTCAGCGTAAACATCATTCACGCAAAAATAGGCCGTAGGCAAAGTGCCTGTATCGCGTTGAGTTTTCATCCGCTCTTTGAACGCAAACAAGTCATCTAGCTTAAGCTTTGAACCAATACATCCGAGTGCTTTTCAGCCTCAATACGGAAACCGTCCACCCTTGCTTGCATACTGGGTGACGAAAAATTGGTTCCACAGCCTCTCACTACGGCTAACTGTTTATGCCCTGCTTCGATGAGTGACTGGCAGGCTTGGCCGCCTACTTCGTGATCAGAAAACATGATGCTGTCGATTTGAGTACCATTCGGTAGATAAAAAAGTGCGACGAGGGGAGAAAGTATCTTGGCAATACGGCTGTAGTCGTCGGTCTCTAATTCTCCGGCTAAAATATAACCGCAGCAATCATCTGAAGGAATATCTTCAAGTCGATTCGTAGTGACAATCTCCAGTGACACGCCCATTTTTCTTGCTTGACGCTCCGCTCCCGACACGACGTTCATGTAATGTTCTCCAGCGCCTAAATCGAGACTGGGGATGACCAACCTGATCACTCTGGGCTTCATTTCGGGTTGTGACTTTGAAGAGTAGCCCATGCGCTCTGCTATCTCAGTAATATAGGCTCGACTCGAATCGCTGACCCCTGACTTACCTGACAAGGTTCTTGATACCGCATACACAGACATTCCCGTTTCCGCCGCAATATCGGCTATTGTTACTCGTTTCACATCAACACTCCTTCGAACACTGTCCTAACTCTGCCCTAACGGCTAGGAAATAGACTTTAGGGCATTTCCTCAAACACATATTGAAGCACGTAATGCCATCAGTTTCGTGACGGGACGAACACTCCATGAGCCCTTGCCCTGCAACGGGATCACAAAAACCAAAAAACACAAAGCGCATACAACATTGCACAACGTCACTTCCTAACAAACAACGAAGCGAACTATGGACTTTTTCATTCGTTGAAAAAGTCATTTGGAATGTGAGCCACCCTCGTTTTCTTTTGGTTTTCGATGGGGCTTACACGACCTTCACACTGATAATTTCAAGCATCGGTTCGCTAGTAACTCTTTTATCGGTAAGGAATAGCCCATGATAAAACCCTTAGTTGTCATCACTGGAGCCAACTCCGGAGTCGGCCTTGCAAGTGCAAAGCTATTTACGGCACTCGGTCATCCCGCTTTATTGGTTGACCTTAACGTAGACACTGTCGCTTCCCATAACCTAAACAACGCCACATGTGTTTGTGTTGATGTCACCGACCCTACGTCTTTTCGCAGTGCAGTGGAAAAGCCGAACTCGCGTATGGACCAGTAGATTGCCTAATTAATAATGCTGGAATCATGTTTCTTGGTGACATTGGGTCACAGCCATCACAACACTGGCATACCATGTTTGCCGTGAACGTTAATGGGGTGATTAACGGGGTACAGGCGTGCTTGAAATCAATGCTTGAGCAGAAGAGAGGAACCATTATCAATATGGGCTCCCTCGGCGCTATCAAACCTCTAGACCATCATGGCCTTTACAATGCGACTAAAGCCGCAGTTCACTCACTTTCTGAAATGCTGCGACAAGAAGTGGCTCATAGCAACGTTCGCGTGTCTGTCGTTGCACCCGGCGCTATTGACACTAATCTCATCAATACAACCAAAAACCCAGATCTTGTCACAGGGCACAAGGAATACGTGTCGTCTATTGGCGGAGCTTTATCAGCCAAAGATATCGCGATGCTACTCCTCGCCACCTACCAAATGCCACAACATATTTGCATCAGAGAACTTGTTGTCGGTGCCACTCAGCAAGTCGTTTAGTCACATTTACTATTTAGAAGATATCCATGAACTATATCCAAAATCCTATTATTCCCGGTTTTAACCCTGATCCTTCCATCTTAAGAGTCGGTGATGATTTCTACATTGCTACCTCGACCTTTGAATGGTTTCCGGGTATCCAACTTCATCACTCGAAAGACTTAGTGAATTGGAAACTAATCGGTCACGGCTTAACCTCAACCACACAGCTACCGCTCGAAGGTGTTGAAAACTCAGGGGGGATTTACGCGCCGTCAATGACATACTGCGATGGTGAGTTCTGGCTCGCTTACTCTATTGTTTACGCTTGCCGGGGCGAGACCTGGATGGCGACCCCTGCATATGTGGTCAAATCTACCAGTATTCAGGGTCCATGGAGCGAGCCATTTCCTATCGGCAATTTCGGTTTTGACCCATCGGTATTTCATGATGTGGATGGCAGAAAATATGTCGTTCATATGATTTGGGATGGTCGCAAACAAGTAAACAACTTTGGTGGGGTTGTACTCCAAGAACTCAATCCGACGTCAATGCAGTTAGTAGGAGAACCGCGAAAGGTGTTTGCAGGAACCCATCTTAAAGGCACCGAAGGACCACAAATTCTTAATAAAAATGATTGGTACTATCTCGTCGTGGCTGAGGGTGGCACTGGATATGGCCACGCTATTACGGTTGCTCGCTCACGTTCGGTCTGGGGGCCTTATGAAGTGCACCCTGATAACCCTATATTGACTGCATATCTAGATGAAACCTCTACTTTGCAACGAGCGGGGCACGGCTTTTTTGTCGAAACGCAAAATGGAGAATGGTACTTATCGCACCTTGCAACACGCCCAATCTATCCTGAAGAATACCAAACGCATTACATTGGAGGCCGATTTGGCAAGGGTTATAGTGTTCTAGGCAGAGAAAGCAATCTTCAACAAGTTGAATGGCGCAATGACTGGCCCTATGTCGTTGGTGGAAAGTCGCCGCAAACTCAGGTTATCGCCCCCAAATTACCTCGCCACTCTTGGCCAACCCTACCTACTCGAGTGAGTTTCGATTCTGGCCCTCTCCCCCCAGACTTTCAAACACTGAGAACGCCTTTAACCGATGACTGGGCAAGATTTAAGGTGGAAACAGGCAAGCTACGAGTTGTTGGGCGACATTTTCTCAACTCTAACTTTCAGCAAAGTCTCATCGCGCGGCGGATACAGCACTTCAATATTCAAGCAGAAACAGAATGCACGTTTTTGCCTACTCTGCCTCATCACATGGCAGGCTCATCGTCTATTACTCGTCTAAGAGTTACTATTTTTTGCAACTGAGCGCAAACGACTTAGGACAGAAACAACTGCAGCTTGTTTATGCGGACAACGGTAAGCATGACGAACTTTCGGATGCCGTTAGCGTTGAGGCCAACACCCTCTATTTGCGAGTCAACTTTGATGGCTACCGCTATCAATTTCGCTATTCAGAAGACGCAATAAACTGGAAAAAGGTTGGGACGGCAGTTAGTGCTGTACCAATCTCAGATGAAGGCTCGGATGACATTTTCCGTTTCACAGGCCCAATGGTTGGTATGTTTGTCTGTGATGTTTCAGGGCAAGGGCGATACGCTGACTTTGGATATTTTGACTACCAAGAAAAGCACTAGTTGGAACAAAAGGAGAGGTATCGTCTCTCCTTTGTCTGTACGTATAGAAATACTGAAGAGCCTGGTTAGATAACCTCAACCTCACTAGTCATACGCCAAGCTTTAGGCAGTATTCGTATCTCGCCTTGCACTTTGACGGTATCTTTAAACACAATGTCGGTGGACGACTTTCCAACCATAATCTCAAAGTCCCCGGCTTCCACCACGCGCTGGTGCAAATGATTGGTAAAGTTGAGCATGTCGACAGGTAATGAGAATCTCAACGTCTTTTGCTCCCCTGGTTCCAGAAACACTTTACCAAATCCTTTCAGCTCTCGAATTGGGCGCACTAAGCTACTAACCAAGTCTCTGACGTACAACTGGACAACTTCCTGCCCTGCCACCGAACCAGAGTTTCGAACACGTACCGTCACCTCAATGCTCTCTTCCTGCTCCACATTATGTGCTTCAATTCTGAACTCGTCATACTCAAACGAGGTGTAGCTCAAGCCATAACCAAAGGGATAGTTAGAGCCAAAATGGTATGCGATCGGCGTTCCACCGCTTTTCAGCTTATGGTTATAGTAATACGGCACGGCACCGACACTTTTTGGAATCGAGACGGTTAATCGACCACTTGGATTCACTTTACCTAACACGGCATCTGTGATCGCTTGTGCGCCAATTTGGCCGGGAGCCCATCCATATAAAATCGCTGCTGCTTCGTTTTCTGCTCGTCCTAAGTTGTATGGGCGACCACCGGTAACGATAACCGCCACAGGTTTTCCAGAGTCTAACGCTAAATCGATAAGTGCTTGCTGTACACCGGGTAGGTCAAGGCTGTCAGCATCCGACCCTTCACCAACTGTCCCAGTTTGAAATAGTCCTGCCAGATCACCTACACAGACAACAACGACGTCGGAATCTTGAATAGCGCCAATCGCTTCATCGAATCCTGACATATCCATACTGATTGGCGAATCTAGCTTTGTGCTAATGCAAGATCAACATCACCTGGGAAGACAGGCGCATTCGCGTGCCTTTCTGTCAATATGTCGCAGCCTTTGGCGTAACAGACGGTGTGAAAGGCTTGCTCAAACGTTTCTCGTAGTGTCGCAGCGACTCTCGTATTGCACTCGTCACTGCTCAGAATCAAGTGAACAGGGAAGCTATAACCACCCAATAATGCGAGCTGATCGTCTGCCGTCACCCCAAGTAAGGCAACACTTGTTTGTTGAGACAAAGGAAGCAGACCATCATTTTTAAGTAACACCAAAGATTCCGCAGCCACCTGATAGGCGAGTCGCTCTGAATCCTCGTTGTGAAGCGGTTGTTGTGGCAGTTCGCAGTATGGGTTCTCAAATAACCCCAGTTCGAACTTCACAGTTAAAATTCGAGCCACGATTTCATCGAGCTTGTTGATTGAGAACTCGCCTCGAGAAATGGCCAGTTCCAATTTAGCAGAGCAAGCATCATCAGGCAGTTCGATATCAAGACCCGCATTGAACGACAAGGCGGCAGCGCCAGCAGAATCCGTAGCGATACCATGATGAGAATATAGAAGATCAACACCACCATAATCGGCAACCAAGAGTCCATTGAAGCCCCAGCGATTACGAAGTACTTCAGTTAGCAAGTATTCAGATGAGTGACATGGCTCACCATCAATGTCGTGATAAGCCGGCATAATCGAGCCAGCATTTGCCAACTTTACTGCCATTTCAAAAGGCAGAAGGAAGGTGTCATTGAGCTCTTTGAATCCGATGTGCACCGGTGCGTGATTACGAGCACCTTCACTAAACGAATGCCCCACATAGTGTTTTAGCGTTGCCAACACATCACGCTTCTCTCCTTGCAACCCCTTAACGTACGCGGACGCTAATAAACCAACATGATAAGGATCTTCCCCCAATGTCTCTTCGGTTCGTCCCCATCTTACATCTCGTGAAACATCCAGAACCGGTGCAAGTCCTTGATGCGCACCAACCATCCTGACTTGCCTACCAATATCTGTCGCCATTTCTTCAATCAGAGCCGGGTTCCAAGTATGGCCATAATTGAGTGAAGATGGATAGAGCGTTGCATCTTTTGACATCAACCTACCAAACACTCTTCATGAGAAAGTGCAGGGATCCCGAGCCGCGTATGATTCACTAAATAGTGCTGCAAAGAGTTGAGGGCTTTGACCCCTTCCTCCGGTGAGACCGAACGGGTACCTAAAGGACGGGTAATTTGACCAACACCATGTTTAAGTCGCTCTTGAATCGGTTTTTTCGTTTCATGCGAACCCATCTCTAAATCACGATCTCTATGATCACCGTTTTCATCTAGGATGAGCCATTGAGCGCCTAATTGTGCCAGTTTCTCTGACAGGTTCATTTGAGAGAGCAAATCGTTTACGCGCTCGGCTATCGAAGCATTTGGATTTTTGTAAAGCATAGTCTGATACCTTATTTTCTGGTGGTATCGTTACTATGTCTTAAACCGTTGCTCCGTTATGGGGGCACGGTTCTAATTACCAAATTGGTAAATCTAGTTACCAGATAACGTCTTATTCCCCCTAAGTTAAACCACAAACACCGCATGCTTAGCGTTATATTGTCGATATTTGGCAGGTGACAAGCCTAACTGCTTTATGAAGACTTGAGACAGGTACGAAGGACTTGGATAGCCGCACTGTTTCGCAATGCTTTCCATACGATCCTCTGTCGTCGCGAGCAAATGCTTCGCACGATCAACTCTAAGGTTGGTAAGGTATTGATGGGCGGTGACACCATGAACAATCAGAAACCGAGTATCGAGCGTTTTTCGTGACACCCGACAATAGTCCGTCACTTGCTTGATCTTGATGTTGGAATGAAAGTGATTTCGCATAAATAGCTCTGCCTTTACTGCGATCTTATCTTCCGCACCTTCGTCATTGGTCGTCTTTGCGTGAATAACCGTACTCGATGAAAAAAGCTTTGATATACAACGCTTGTAGCGAATCACATGTTCAAGTGTTTCCATACAGCTACGCCCTAACTCAAAAGGATCAAGCTCTACGGAGCTCAGCGGCATTGGGGAAAGTAAACGTTCCGTGTCGTCATAATCGGTGCCAATGATCGCGACCTGCTCGGGTACACTAACGCCTTCTTGTACGCACAGCTCAGCAATTCTTCTCGCTGAACGATCTGAAGAACAGTACACGCCGAGAGGAAATTTTTGGCTCTTTATCGCATCAAGCACATTATCGCAGTAGATAAGAGAATGTTGAGGCGCAGCGTGTCGAAAAGCTTTGCATCGTTCTTGACTCCACGGCGTTACCAAATCTTGTTGGTTAGCAAAATAACCTACATGGGTAAGGCTGCTTTTTGCAAAAGTAAGTATCGCTAACCGGGCTAAACCTTCATTATCGAGAATCACCGAAGACAGATTTGCCGGCAAGTCAGATGGAGTGTGGTTTGAATATACAACGCGCTTTGCCCCTAACGTGTCCACTAAGTGTTTAACTGATGGTTTGTTATAGTCGGCAATGACATAATCCCACTTTTCGGAAAGAATGTAATCTAAGTTACTCGCACACTCCAAATAGAGACTCAGCTTAAGTTCAGATTCATCAGAACGAGCCTTGATACCCTTAAGCACTTGGCGGTCAAAATAAACCATACTGTCGAGGAGAATAAGCAGTTTTTTCATAACTCACTTCCTAATATTAGTGCTAAAAAAAGCTACTATTGAGTAGGGCTTAAAACGGCCTATCAGGAGCGACAAGACGTTTTGGGGGTTCTCATCAGCCTAGCTCTGCATTGTGGGAGACAGGTTTGCGTTGTTCATTTTCTTTTGCATCAAGTGCAAGAAGCGCTTTGATTTTATCTAGATGCTCATTATCGAGTTTGTAGAACATCATGAAGATAGCGATTGAAGCAAAAAACACACCTGGGATAACGGTATAAAGTAGATTGATAGCTGTAACCGCTTCTGCAGTTTGTGTCTCGGCGCCGCCTACGTAGCCAGACCAAGCTAAGATCCAACCTACCGCGGCACCGCCAATCGCAATACCCAGTTTGATAGCAAACAGGTTAGTAGAGAAAACCATACCACTTAGTGAACGATTGCTGCGTGTCTTCTCGTAATCAACTACGTCTGACATCATGCTCCACAAAATTGGCGTTGTACTCATTTGAATCACACCAAGGATGATTACGAGAACAAACACCATAAACACGTTTTGAGGGTCAACTAAGAACAATACCGCTGATAGAAAGCCTGACGCGACAATAAGTGCACGATAGACTTTAGGTTTGTCGTATTTGCCAAGCACCGGTGCAGAGAATATTGCACCAATAATGTTTGCCAACATACCAGTAACCATGAACGTTGTGGCGAGATCCGCGCGTCCCATTACTGTATTCACGTAGTACATGGTAGAGGCACCTTTAAGAACAATGCCCGTCAGGAGTACGACGTTAACAATAAACAGCACTCGCCATTGGTTGTTCTTCATTAGAAGCTTAAGATCTAACCATACAGACTGCTTCTCTTCGATTTCCGGAACGCAACGCTCCTTTGTATTCGCAAAGCTAAAGAAGAATAGAGCAATCGCACCGAGCCCCATTATTGCCATGGCGCCCATATAACCTTTCTGTACGTCACCTTGGCCGATAACATCAACAAGTGGTAATGCGACCATAGCAACGACCAAACCACCAGCTGTACTTAACGCAAAGCGATAAGACTGCAATGAGGTACGTTCTTTAGAATCGTTGGTCATAGCGTTTGCCATCGCACAATACGGAACGTTGATTGCCGTGTACATTAGCGTCAAAAAGATATAAGAAGCATAGGCATAGACGATTTTACCTGTCTCTCCAAAGTCCGGTGTAAAGAAGGCAGCCATACAAGCCCCACCAAACGGAATGGCCATCCATAACAGGTAAGGACGATAACGGCCATGCTTCGATTTTGTTCTATCTACAATCGAGCCCATGATTGGGTCAGTTACCGCATCAATAAAGCGGACTAACAAAAACATGGTTCCCATATGTGCAGGCGACAAACCGTAAATATCGGTATAAAAATATGCAAGAAATAGCATTACTGTCTGCCATACAAAGTTACAGCCAGTATCGCCTAACCCATAAGCTATCTTCTCTTTAACGGATAACTTGATAGTATTCATTTTAATTCTCCGGGTACCTAATGTGTCTGTTCCACATTCTTGTCGCTGCGATAAATTAATTCAATTTACCCAATCTGGTTACTAATTTACGATATTTTCCATATGTGATTCAAATCGCCTAATCGCATATAGGAAAAACCTCAAAACAATATAAATCAATAACTTAGCAAATAATAAACCTCATAAAATTGAAAAACAAACATTATTTATGAGAACTAGAGCACATTTAGCAAATAGGTGAAATTTGGTATCAAAAATCATAATTGATGGCGTGGTCGAAAAGGTTGAATATTGAATACGAACGAAGTCCACAACCAAAAAATTGGAAATTAGGCTATGACTGAATTTTTTAAAAACATCAATAAAATCAAATTTGAAGGAAAAGAATCGACTAATCCTTTAGCGTTTCGTCATTACGATGCGGATCGCATGATTCTCGGTAAGTCGATGAAAGAGCACCTTCGCTTTGCAGCTTGTTACTGGCATAACTTCCGCTGGCCTGGTTCAGACGTGTTTGGTGACGGTACTTTCGACCACGAGTGGTTAAAAGTAGCAGACCCAATGGAACACGCTCGCGTTAAAGCAGATGCTGCGTTTGAGTTTTTCTCAAAACTGGATGTTCCTTACTACTGTTTCCACGATACAGATGTTGCACCAGAAGGGAATTCTATTAAAGAGTATGTGAACAACTTCCAAACTATGGTTGACGTACTAGAGCAGAAACAAGAAGAAACAGGTCTTAAACTGCTTTGGGGTACGGCGAACGCGTTCTCTCACCCACGTTATATGTCAGGTGCGGGCACAAACCCAGATCCAAAAGTATTTGCTTATGCAGCTACTCAGATTTTCAACGCAATGGGCGCTACAAAACGCTTGGTGGTGAAAACTACGTATTGTGGGGTGGTCGTGAAGGCTATGAAACACTGCTAAACACTGACCTACGTCAAGAGCGTGAGCAACTAGGTCGCTTGATGCAGATGGTTGTTGAGCACAAACACAAGATTGGTTTTAAAGGTGCAATCCTAATTGAACCTAAGCCACAAGAGCCAACTAAGCACCAATACGACTACGACACAGCAACGGTTTACGGTTTCTTGAAGCAGTTTGGTCTAGAGAACGAAATCAAGGTGAACATCGAAGCAAACCACGCAACGCTAGCGGGTCACAGCTTCCACCACGAAGTGGCAACGGCGACATCTCTAGGTCTATTCGGCTCTATCGATGCTAACCGTGGTGACGCTCAGCTTGGATGGGATACTGACCAATTCCCTAATAGTGTTGAAGAAAACACTCTAGTTATGTACGAAATCCTAAAAGCTGGTGGTTTCACTACTGGTGGCTTTAACTTCGATGCACGTGTTCGTCGCCCTTCAATCGACCTAGAAGATCTGTTCCACGGTCACATTGGCGGTATGGATGTGATGGCTCTATCTCTTGAGCGTGCGGCTGACATGATTGAGAACGACGTTCTATCTAAGAATATTGCACAGCGCTATTCAGGTTGGAACGAAGATCTTGGCAAGAAGATCCTAACCGGTGATCTAAATCTAGAACAGGTGGCTAACTACGCTGTAGATAAGAACCTATCTCCAGTTAAAGAATCTGGCCGTCAAGAACATCTAGAAAACATTGTGAACGGGTTCATCTACAAGTAATCCTTGTGTGAACATTTGCTTCAAGCCCAAGTATAATCGGGGGATGTGCTTGGGCTTTTTTATTGCGTGCGTGTTGAGCTTTTTCAACACCTTTCTTGATGCCCTCTCTTAAGAGTATTTTCCAATGACGCAAACTATTCAAAATCCTGTTCTTAGAGGCTTTAATCCTGACCCATCCATCGTCCGTGTTGGCGACGATTACTATATAGCAACGTCAACGTTCGAATGGTTTCCTGGTATTCAAATCCATCACTCTAAAGACATGGTCAACTGGCGCTTAGTCGGTCATGTACTAACTCGTACCTCTCAACTCGATATGACTGGTATGGATAACTCAGAGGGTGTTTACGCCCCTGCCTGACTTATGCTGATGGCAAGTTTTGGGTCTGTTTTTCTAATGTACATTCATGTCGTGGTGGCAACTGGATGGCGACTCCAAGCTTTGTCGTGACCGCTGATAATATTGAGGGACCATGGAGCGAACCCACACCAATTGGTAATTACGGCTTTGATCCATCATTATTTCACGACGACGATGGTAAAAAGTACATGCTCAATATGATTTGGGATGGCCGAGCCAAAACCAACTTCTTTGGTGGCATTGTCATGCAAGAGTTCGATGCTGAGCGTGGCGAACTCGTCGGGGAGCCTAAAAACATCTTCGAGGGCACATATCTGGGGTGTACTGAAGGACCACAGATGCTTAAGAAAGATGGCTACTATTACTTGATCACAGCCGAAGGTGGAACTGAACGCAACCACGCAGTCACGGTTTGCCGTTCAAAAAATGTTTGGGGGCCATATGAGGTGCACCCAGATAATCCGATCCTAACTAGCCGTTTCAAAGAAGACGCCGAGTTGTCTCGCGCAGGTCACGGTTTCCTAGTCGAAACTCAGCAGGGAGAATGGTATCTGAGCCACCTTTGTGGTCGCCGTATTCCAAACCCTGAAGGCTATCAATTCATTCCAAAGTATGACAATGGGTTCTCCATTCTAGGGCGCGAAAGTGCCATTCAAAAAGCACATTGGGAAAATGGTTGGCCATATGTGACGACAGGAACAACACCAGTCGTTGAAGTCGTGGCTCCAGAGCTTGAGCCTTGCCCTTGGCCAGAGTTACCGACGGTAGACCACTTCGACTCACCTAAGCTTGATATTAACTTCCAAACATTAAGAGAACCACTGGATGAATCTTGGGCTTCACTCACTGAAAAGCCGGGGTGCTTGCGACTAAAAGGTCGTCATTATTTGAGCTCTCGTTATCAAAATAGTTTGGTAGCTCGTCGATTCCAGAGCCATTTCGCAACAGTAGAAACTAAGTTGGAGTTTGATCCGGCAACGCCATATGAAATGGCGGGTCTGTGTGCTTACTATGCTCGAAATGGCCACTACTTCTTGAAGTTGACTGCCAACGATGCTGGTGAGAAGGTGCTACAAATCGCTGGCAACATCAACGATGTCTACGGTGAGTATAGCGAAGAAGTCTATATCGGCGATTGTGAAGCAGTTTATCTTCGCTTAGAGCTTAAGAGTCAGTGGTATCAATTCTCGTACTCCCTTGATGGAGAGAATTGGCTAACAATTGGTTCCGCGCTAAACAGCACCCCGTTATCTGATGAAGGTGGCCCAGACATATTTAGGTTTACGGGTAGCTTCGCTGCTCTATTCGCTTGCGATATAACTGGCAGAATGCGACACGCTGATTTCGATTACTTCAGCTACCAGGAACACGAAGTCTAGGTCGCCTCCACAGCGTTGGTTGAACGCTATACACAACACTAATCTCATTTGATTTCTATACCATGGCTATCGAGCACCAGTTCGATAGCCATTTTTTATGCTCGATGCCCATTTGCTCAGCATTAATTCCGATCTATTAATTACACGAAATAAAATAAACATGAAATTAAATTACGGACATTGATCACATTTTTAAACCATTGTATAGTTATTACACCAACTTTGGTAACAAACTTACAAGGAATGCTAATATGCTATCAGTAATTAAAAACCTATTCGTACCAACAAAAGACTATGCTGGCCGTAACATTGATGCTGTTATTGAACGTTTAGCGGCACAAACCAACACAGATATCCACTCTTGGTCATACTTAAACGAATCTGCTGTGTATGAAAATACCAAAACAGGCATGCGTGTTTATCGTCACGAGGTTGCGAAGCGTGCTGCATAATGAACCATCACATCAAAGTAAATTAGGGTGGACGGTGTTGTCCACCTTATATCCTCGCTAGCTCCTTCGCCGTTTCACCGTCAATCTCAGATACAAAAAAGCGCCACGTAAACGCAGCGCCCTTTCTCCTAAATCTATCGCTATCGATTGGCTTTCGTCGCACTATCCATCCACACTGCAAGAAGCAAGATCCCACCTTTCACCACGTACTGCCAAAAGGTCGGCACATCCATCATACTCATACCATTGTCGAGAGACGCCATGATGAAAGCACCAATTACCGCGCCTATTACCGTTCCCACACCACCAGCCATACTGGTTCCACCAATCACACACGCCGCAATAGCATCTAGCTCCGCTATATTCCCCGCTGATGGAGAACCTGCCCCAAGTCGACTAGATAAGATCAACGCCGCTATAGCAACGAGCAATCCGTTCATCGCATACACTGATAGCTTAGTTCGTTCGACGTTAATACCGGACAAACGGCTCGCTTCCAAGTTCCCGCCAATAGCATAGATGCGACGACCGAACTGAGTTTTAGTCGCTATAAAAGTACCAGCGATAAGTAGCGCAGCAAGCAATAATACTGGCGTTGGAACACCTCGATAGTCATTGAGAATGAAGATAATAGCGAGCACTGCAACACCTATTGCAGCATGTTTTGTTAGGTTTGCACTTGCGGATGGAATAGGTAAACCATATTGCTTACGAGTCACGCGTCGTTTTTGCTGCCAAGCAAAATACATAGCGAGTCCACCCAGACCAATCATCATACCTATCATATTAGGTAGATAGCTCTGGCCGATGATACCCATTTCCGGCGACGTCGGTGCTACTGTTGTGCCGTCTGTGATACCAATAAGTATCCCTCTAAATGCGAGCATCCCAGCTAAGGTCACAATGAAAGACGGTACTTTGCGATACGCCACCCACCAACCATTCCAAAGGCCAAGTAAGAAGCCTGCGCCAAGTGTCAACACAATAGTCAACGGCAGAGGCAGACCAAACCAAACGTCTAAAATCGCCGCAGCTCCACCTAAGAGCCCCATCATAGAGCCTACAGAGAGATCGATTTCCCCACTGATAATGACAAACACCATACCAATTGCCAAAATCCCAGTAATGGCGGTTTGCCTAAATAAGTTGGAGATGTTTCTTGGCGAAAGGTACGCCCATTCCGTCATAATACTGAAGAACAACATAATGACGATGATGGCGGCAGCCATAACAATGAGCTGCAATTTAGCCCCTGTTAGTTTCTCTTTCAAAGATGTTTTTTCCGTGTTTGATGTTGCTGTTTTTATTGTTTCCATCGCGTTATACCGCCTCTGTCGCTTTTTCGGAAAGAGCACAGTCCATAATGAGCTCTTGAGTCAGATTGTTATTGATTAAGTCGCCCTTAATTTCCCCTTCATGCATGACTAAAACCCGATCACTAATACCTAACACTTCTGGTAGCTCAGACGAGACCATAATGACGCTGATCCCCTGTTTAACGAGAGTGAAAATGAGCTTGTAGATTTCGTACTTAGCGCCGACGTCGATACCACGGGTCGGCTCATCAAGAATGAGGATCTTCGGACTTACAAGAAGAAATCTCGCTAGAATGGCTTTTTGTTGGTTGCCACCAGACAAACTACGTATTGGTAGCTCAGAATCCGACGTTTTAACCGTTAGAGAGCGAATAGACTTTTCTATTGTGGATGCTTCCTTGATATCATCCAACACACCGGATCGAGCAAATTCTTCAAGAGCAGCTAAGGTAATGTTCTGCCCTACCCCCATAATAGGCACGATACCGTGGCGTTTTCGGTCTTCAGGCACCATTGCGATTCCACAGTGCAGCGCATCCTGACTGCTGTTAATGGACAGTTTTTCTCCTTCTAAATAGATATCACCCTGATGTTTGCCTTGGTAACATCCGTAGATGCACTCCATCAACTCCGTTCTGCCCGCTC
Organism: Vibrio maritimus; assembly: GCA_000755425.1. Lineage (GTDB taxonomy): Bacteria > Pseudomonadota > Gammaproteobacteria > Enterobacterales > Vibrionaceae > Vibrio > Vibrio maritimus_A. The sequence goes on along the minus strand of BBMT01000006.1, from coordinate 207,740 downwards.
CTACAAGCCCTGATACACCTAAAATCTCGCCTTTACGAAGCTCAAAACTGGCATCTTTAACTTTCGCGACTGTCGCGTTGCCTTTATCCCAAGCTGACACATTGCCTACTTTGAGAACAACGTTGCCAATGTCATGTTCTTCCCTAGGAAACAGTTGTTTCATCTCTCTACCAACCATCATAGTAATGATGTCATCAGTACTCATTGAAGACGCAGATCGAGTACCTATATGGCAACCATCTCGAATCACACATATATGATCAGATATCGCTTTAACTTCATTGAGCTTGTGAGAAATGTAGATGCAGCTGACGCCCTCGCGCTTTAAGCCCTGCACCAAGTCCAATAATATCTCCGTTTCCGACTCTGTTAGAGGTGCTGTAGGTTCATCCAAAACCAAGAGTTTGGCTTTTTTTGAGAGCGCTTTCGCGATTTCTATCAATTGTTGCTGACCCACACCTAGGTCACCAACTTTCGTTTCTGGAGAGACATTTAGCTTCACCTTCTTAAGAAGCTGTTCTGACTCAGCGTGCATTTTGTCGAAATCTAGAACACCAAATGTTTCGATTTCCTTACCTAAGAACAAGTTCTCAAGAACGGATAGCTCTTTCACCAAGGTTAGTTCTTGATGAATTATCGCAATTCCAAGTGCCTCAGAATCTGAAATGCCCTTTGCAACTAGAGGCTTTCCTTGGAATAGAATTTCACCTTCAAACTCGCCTGAGGGATAGATTCCACACAACACTTTCATCAAGGTTGATTTGCCTGAGCCGTTCTCTCCACACAGAGAAAGTATTTCGCCTTTATCAAGGGATATACTCACTCCATCAAGCGCTTTCACTTTACCAAAACGCTTCACAATACCTTTCATTTCCAATAGCGGAACCATACTTCACTCCCTTTAATCAAAGGCTGATAACGTGAGCCCTGAGGGCTCACGAGAACAACTTAGAATCTATTGGTAGATGTCTTTTTCTGCGTGGAACTTGTCTGCGACAAGTGTTTGCTTGATGTTGGTTTTATTGACTGTGATTGGCTCTAGTAACCAAGCAGGAACGTCCTTAGAGCCGTTATTAAGCGTTGCATTCGATTCTGGCTTTTCATCACTGCCGAGTTCTACTGCAATCTCTGCTGCACGAGCAGCAAGGGTGCTAATTGGTTTATACACCGTCATTGTTTGAGTGCCATCGACAATGCGACGCACCGCTGCTAGATCGGCATCTTGTCCTGAGATAGCAACCTTACCTGCCAGACCTTGTGCATCAAGAGCCTGAATCGCACCGCCGGCAGTCGAGTCGTTTGAGGCAACAACAACATCGATATTGTTGTTGTTCGCTGTCAATGCGTTTTCCATGATTTTCAGCGCATTCTCAGCCAGCCAAGAATCCACCCACTGGTCACCGACAACTTTGATATCGCCTGCGTCAATCTTAGGTTGAAGAACATTCATTTGACCTTGACGGAACAGCTTCGCATTGTTGTCTGTCGGTGCGCCACCCATCAGAAAGTAGTTGCCCGTTGGCTTAGAGTCCAACATTGCTTGAGCCTGCATTTCGCCCACTTTCTCGTTATCAAACGACAAGTAGAAATCAATATCGGCGTTGTTGATCAAGCGATCGTAGGCCAGTACCTCAATGCCATCACGCTTTGCCTCAGCGATGACATTACTCAGCACTTCACCGTTATAAGGAATGATGACCAACACATCGACGCCACGAGATATCATGTTTTCAATCTGAGAGATTTGAGTCTGCTCGTTGCCGTTAGCCGACTGAACATAGACTTTTGCTCCTAGCTCTTCAGCTTTGTTAACAAAAATATCTCTATCTTTCTGCCAGCGCTCTAGCCTCAGATCATCGATTGCCATACCGATTTTTACCGTATCCGCCAGCGCTGCACCGAGGAAAGTGCGAGTGCAATTGCACAAAGGCCAGTCATTATTTTTTTCATGTTCTTTTCCTTTTCACGATTACTGGAAATCCAACATAGCGTTGAATTAGTACTAACTTAGTCAGCAATCGTGAATACTTCTTTTGGCATTTTTGAACACGCTTTTACGTTTTTTAGTTTTTAACACCCGGTGTGACGCCGACTGCATTTTAGTCAGTTATTTTTGTGATCTAAGCTAGTTACAGCATCTAATGCTATAAATAAACGAAATTTTAAGCCAATTTCATATCAGTCTTTTCAACTAAATCCAGTACTAATCTAGTTATCCTATTAGTATCAACGATCATGCTCACATAATCGGGTAATTGCTGATTTAATTGATATAAAAACGCTTAACCTGCGTCACATAAACAAGACTAGAAATTAGAATAAAAAATCAATTTTAATCCAAAACTCAGATTAAACACCCAACCAGAAACCCTGCCCGCTAGAATAAATTCGAGCAAATCATTGCACAAAAAAGCGACGTGGTGACTAAACTACGCAGAGCAAAATCTCCCAAAATAAAATACTGTAAAAACAGAAGCTTTCTCTTTTTTAACATATCAGATTAGTAAAAAGTCGCTAGATTGATAGAGCAGTAAACTGGATGTGTCTTGGGCTGAAAAACGAATAAGCTCCTCGTTAAGAGGAGCTTATTTTGAAGCTTGATAGGACTATCAACGTTTAACGTCTATCAAACACTACATAGTCAGTATTTAAGGCCGTATCACCTGTCTCCCACGTAATTGCCACGTCCGCACCTTCGGGTATATCAACACGCATTTCTACTTTGTTGTACGTTCCTACCCAAGAGCCTGTCGAGTCGAAGTCGATGTCATACGCGCGCTGACCATTAACAAACAAGCCTATTGTTCCAGAGCGTTCCGACGCATATCGAATGACGAAATAGTTGGATTGGGGAACGCTACTGAACGTCAGCGAGTCTCCCTGCTGATACATGTAAGCCATTCCTTTTCCACCCGTGGCAGCGCCATCTGGTAAATACGAACATTGCCCGTTGGTGTTGCATCTTCAGCTTGCCATTGATTCTCTTGCGGTATGGTGTCTTCAGCGGCTTTGTTTCGCGCACTTTTCAGCTCGTCGTAGTTATCTGGCAGCAAAAAGATTGGTGGAATCGCTACGGTTAACGTGACCAGCCACTCTTCTCTTTTAATGGTTCTGCGCCACTTATTAGCGATATACAGGTTTGATTGGAGACGTGTATCTCCCACCTTGGCCTTTCCACATTGGCTGTGAATCCCAGTCTGCATTGATGTACGCGATGATTTTAATCACGTCCTGGTTCTCTTTTAGATGGTTCAATAGAGGCTTAAACCAGCTATCCCACGTCTTCTTACCATCATCCAACATTAGGTTGTAGCCACGAGGCGTTAACTCTGCAATCATGACTGGCTTACCACGCTCTCGGGCAATCCGCAGCATCTCTTGCCCTGCTAGTTTTGGATCATGGTTGAAGTATGAGTAAGCTACCCAATCCACGTAGGTATCACCTGGGTAGTAACTCAGAAGCTCGTCTCTGTCTTCTTCATAGCCACTGGATTGCCAAACATATTCTACATTCTCAACATTGAGCTCGTTTAGACCATCAACAATGCGTCGGTACGCCTGTTTGTAATCACCAGAGGCGTATCCATTCCAACTCCCTTCAAACTCATAACCAATTCGTAAATAAACCGTTCTGTCCGATTTACTGATCCAACTCGCCAACTTGGAGATGTTATTGTCGAGTTTTCCTGAATTGATGTCATCTAACTGGTCGACCAGGTAGAGACCCATTGCGATATCCACACCATTAAACGCTTCGCTTTCAAGGTAAAGATTCGCGTGATTGTCACCCGCTCCATAGTTTACCTTCTGCTCTAAGCCCTCAAGATCTTTCAAGCTGGTATAAACAGTCACACCACTTGGGACGCCAAAATAGTCCACGTAACCTTGGTCATAACCGTCAAGTCCGCCCACTGCACCTAGGTCTTGACCAACAAAGAGTTCAATGGGTTTTGCTGCAATATCGGCAGGTAGTGCTTTCGGCGAAGTATCCACAGTGGCCGTGTTTGATTGACTGCTACACCCTGCAATAATGACCACACTGGCCAATGAGGCGATAACAGGAGTAATGAGTTTTCTCATAAAAAATCCTTCTTTTTGGGTAAAAAAAAGACCCCGGAGCCTTTTGGTTTCCGATGAGTGTTTGCTTATCGAGAATGAAGTACTGATTTTTTCATTGGGCACTTAGTGGCCGATGTACACAGACTTTTCTTTGCCTGTATCGAATACATGAAGCTGAGAGCCATCGAGGTATAAATCAATTTGATCACCCTCTTTCACTGCCTGTGTCGATGGGGCTTCGACAACAAGACTGTGATCGCCAAATCGGTTCATAACCTGAATGGTTGAGCCTAGTAGCTCGTAGCTTTCGACGGTCGCCGTCACTTTCACCGGGTTTTCGAGAAGCTCAGGAGTTAAATGAACATCACTAGGGCGAATACCCATAGTGACTTTCTCACCGCTAACCTCGGCTTGAACGTCACCGTCCAGCGCTAACTTTTGCCCAGCAAGCTCTAAATGCCAGCCACTCTCATCATTGGCAAGCTCCGCAGGTAGTAAGTTCATCGTCGGACTACCGATAAAGCCGGCAACAAACTTATTCGCAGGGTTCTGATAAATCTCTTTTGGCGTACCCACCTGCTCAATACGGCCATCACGCAGAATGACAATGCGATCGGCAAGCGTCATGGCTTCCACTTGGTCATGTGTCACGTAGATAGTCGTTTTCTGCAACTTCTTATGAAGTGCTTTAATCTCACTTCGCATTGCATTACGTAGCTTTGCATCAAGGTTAGAAAGAGGTTCATCGAACAAAAATACCTCTGGAGTACGAACCATTGCACGACCCATAGCCACACGTTGACGTTGACCACCAGAGAGCGCTTTTGGTTTGCGATCGAGTAGCGGAGTGAGTTGAAGCATGTCTGCCACAGGGCGAACCTTGTTTGCAATTTCCTCTTTACTTGCACCTGCAAGCTTTAAAGCGAAAGCGATGTTTTCATACACCGTCATGTGTGGATAAAGCGCATAGCTTTGGAATACCATGCGATATTACGATCTTTAGGCTCTAAGTTATTGACCACCTGACCACCAATCGAAATCTCACCACCTGTAATATCCTCTAGTCCTGCAAGCATTCTCAATGTCGTCGATTTACCGCAGCCTGATGGGCCAAGAAAGACAATGAATTCACCGTCTTTAATGTCCAAGTTGAAGTCCTTTACTATACGAACATCGCCAGAATACACTTTCTCTAAGTTCTTAAATGAAACTGAAGCCATTTTGATAATCCTTTCCTAATTAACCTTTCACCGCGCCGCCGGTTAGGCCCGCAACTATGTATTTTTGTGCCAGTAAGAAGAACACGATTGCAGGGGTAATCGTCACCGATACATATGCGAGAATCTTGTTCCATGCGATGCCGTACTCTCCTCGATACTTCATAATACCGAGTGTCCATGGGTACATATCCTCGGTATTAAGCACGAGAAGTGGTAGCAGATAGTTATTCCAACTGCCCACCAATACGAATACCCCTACAGTCGCAAGTATCGGAGTAGACAATGGAAGGATGATATGCAGGTAGAACTTGGCATAACTACAACCATCCACACGCGCTGCATCAAATAACTCGGCTGGTAGTTGTTCAAAGAAGGTTCTGAATAAAAGGATGCTAAATCCAAGTCCGAACGCTACTTGCGGAATAACGATACCTGGCAAAGTATCAAGCAAGGCTAAATCTCGAATACGTAGGAATAAAGGCAAGATCGCGGCAGCCGCCGGGAACATCATTCCCATAAGGAAATAGCTGTAGACGTATTTGTAGCCAGAGAACTTAATGTGTGAGAACGTAAATGCCGTCATCGTTCCCACAAGTAGCGTGAGAATCACAGATAGTGCTGCGATGATGAGAGAGTTCTTCATCAGAATCCAAATGCTGCCATCGGCAAATACCGTCGCATAGTGCTCGAGTTCCCAAACTTCTGGGATACCAAATGGGTTGGTACGAAGCTCACCGAGGCTTTTAAAACCACCGAACAGTGTCGCGACCATAGGCAGAAGTACAAACCCTGCTACTAGCATCAAGAACGACATCCTGACCCACTGTATGTTTTTAATCTTTTCCATGATGAGTCCCTACTTCTTATCTTCTTTCATGATGGTGTTCTGATAGGTGAATGCGAACACTACACAGGCGATAAACAACACAACACCAACCGCACTACCAAAGCCAACGTTCATCCGTGTAATACCGAAGGTATACAAATAACTCACTAGTGAATGACTGCTATGCGAAGGACCACCACCTGTTAATGGCATAATTAAATCGAAGGTTTGTAATGCACCCAAGATACTGAAGAATATGGACACCTTTATCCCCGACATAATGAGCGGGATTTTGACATGCCAGATAGCTTGCAGTTTTGATGCGCCATCGAGCTTAGAAGCTTCGATAAGATCTTTAGGCACGCCTTGAAGAGCAGCAATATAGATCATCATGTGAAAGCCAAAGTACTTCCATACGATCACAACAAGAATTGCTGTAAATGCCCAATCTCTGTCTGCCAAGATGTACCAAGGCTCAGTCCCCAAAGACTCAGCGATCCCTGCCATCATGCCGTAGTCACCATCGAATACGAAACGCCAGATTAGACCCGCGACTACTTCAGCAAGAATGTAAGGCAAAAAGAAGATCAATCTAAATACGCTGTTTGACCAACTTTGCTTGTAAATACTCAAAGCGACAATCAGTGCCAAAGGCAACTGAATAACCAATGAAACTAAAATGATTTTTACTGTGTTCCACGCAGCGGTTTCAAACGCACTGTGCTTCAAAATTCGTGCATAGTTTTTAAACTCGACGAACTGTGTTGGTTCACCATAACCGTTCCACTTAAAAAAACTGTAATAGGCAGCTTCTCCAAGCGGTAACATAACAAAAATAGTAAACAGCAATAGTGCGGGCGGCAGGAAAAACACTAGGGTTAACAATCGATTTCCGTGGTTTCTTTCTTTTAGCCATTGGCCGAAACCAGCTGATTTATTTACTTGAGGATCGTCAACCATGGCTGCTAACTTCTCACTCATACATACTCCTTAATTTGTGAGGTAAAGCTGGCTAATAGGTGAACGAAGTCCGACAAGGTCGGTATAGCCAGCTTTTACGAACGTTAAGTAACGTTAAACGTCATCCATTACGTTGAATTAACGCATCTCCCACGCTTCTTGCACTTGCTCAGCAGCCTCTTTCGGGGATACGTCGCCGTTTACAATGCCAACAGAGATGTCGTTAACTACACCACCGACATCGGCACCTAGAGCCTGATCAAAGAACACTTGGTGCCATTGAGCGCTTGAAATCGTTTGAGAGATTTTTTGCTTGAATGGGTTTTGCAGACCTTTATCTGCACCTTTTGCAACTGGAATGATTTGGTCAATTTTAGCGAGCTTGGTTTGGCTGTTTTCGTTTAGGAAGAACTCAAGCCATTTTGCCGCTTCTGGTTTAGCGCCTTTGGCGAATGCGAAACCATTAATACCGCCAAGCGTGTCACTACCGGCACCCGCACCACCTTTAAGAACTGGGAAGTTCATGAAGCCAAGGTCTGAATCAACAACGCCTTTCTTGTCAACCGCTTGTTGCGCTTGGAAGTTATAATCCCAGTCACCCATTAGGTGAATAGCAGCTTTATAGTCACCAAATAGTCCCGCTGATTCGCCGTAACCCGCCGCCATAAAGCCCGGCTGGAATGGTTCAAGTGCTGCGAGACGCTTAAGTTCTTCACCAGCGCGTACAAAAGCTTCACCTGCAAAGCCATCACCTTGGTCTTGCATCGCCGCTGCGAATGCTTCTTGGCCACCAGCACGCATTACTAGGTAACTCCAGTAAAAGTGCATAGGCCACTTGTCTGCACCACCAACCGCAATAGGAGTAATACCAGCCGCTTTTAGTTTCTCGATGGCAGCTAGGAACTCATCCCACGTTTGGATGCTTTCGCCATCAATACCAGCTTGCTTGAACAGCTTCTTGTTGTACCAGAAACCAACTTGGCTAACCATGTACGGAGCACCATACTGTTTTCCATCAATTTTGAATGCGTTCATACCTGCAGCAGACAGCTCTTGGTTAAGTGTCGCTGAGTAACCTTCCATATCTTCTAAAAGACCGGATTCAGCTCGAACTTGGAAGTTACCGCCACCCCAGCTATAGAAAAGATCCGGTTTTTGTTGCGACTGAAGAAGAGTTGGCAGTTTCGCTTTGAACGCTTCGTTCTCTAGAAACTCAAGATTGACTTTGATGTCTGGGTTCTTTGCTTCAAAGTCTTTGGCGATCTCATTCCATACGCCAAGTACGTTCGGATCGGTTTCAATGTGCATCATTCGAACCGTGGTGTCAGCGAATGCTGTAGAAGAAAGAAATAGGGAAATCGCTGTAGCGCTAAACACTTTACTAAGTTTATGGTTTCTTAGCATGGTATTACTCCATTTTAATTGTTATCCAATATGACTCTCGAACTGGGTAAGCTTCACGTGAGAGTTACATATTATTTTTGTTGTTATGAAAACTTTGGCAAGCTTTGAAGTGTGACCAACATAACACCAGATAATAAATATTACTTTTCATAACGGCATTACTAAATATTGTTATGAAAGAGAAATAAATAGAATAAATGTGGAGAGAAATATAATAATAACTGCCATGCTTTTCGTTTCAATCCTTGAAAATACAAACGATTTTCAGACTAATCGAATATGAGACATCCATCAATATTATTATCAATTAATCATGCTTTACATCACACTTGGTATTATCAAACCGAATCTACAATTGAGGGACAATAATAGGAAGGAATCAGATGTTAAATTCTATAATAAAGCAAATTATATTCATCTTTGCGCTTATCTCTCTCAGCGTATTCTTATTGTCTGCCAGCGCATATAGAAATGCTCAACACATGACTGAGCAAATAGACAGTGTTGAATCTCAAGTTATCGAACCGCTCAATCAGTTTAACCAATTGAGGAATCGTCTGTTGGAAGCATCCAATTTGGTCGCTCTATACAATCCAGACACCTCACGACGTGACGAAAGCGTAATTCAAAATGAAACCACTGCAGTAGATAGTACAGAGCTTATCAACGAGCTTGAGGAGCTTGCCAGTTGGTTGTCCGCGCTTGATATCGTGACTTGGTTGCCAAGTCTTGAACAATCCAAACTGGAGACACTATCGATAACCCTTGCTGATTTTGTGCCCTTGATGGAGGCGCAGTTGGCAAGTAAAGATCTCTCTGCTCAAGCCTCAATTGGTGCTCAGTTAAGCGCCGTCTTATATAGCCAATCAGCTGATACTATAGGAAATAACCTACAACAGCTTAAAGAAACAGAAGGCGTTAGAGCAAGAGACATTCAGTTTTTACAGTTTCATTTTAATTCCGCAGATAAATTAATCCGTCAGATACTATTACTTACCACCGCTGATGAAGTTTGGGTCGTAAAGTCTGGTCTCGATCGCCACAACCGAATGCTTGAAAAGAAAATTGACTTCATCGCTAAGAAAAACCCTGCTTTTTCACTTGAAGCTTCAGCAATACTTGAGCCTCTTTTTGCGGCTATAAATTCTGCCGATGGTGTACTTACCTTGCACCTTGATAATTTAGAACAGCAAAATGTGACCGTTGAACAGCAAGCTCTGCTAAAAAAAGCAAATAGCTCCCTCAAAACTCAGCTCAATGACGTAGAAACTCATCTCGTGTCAATGACGCAAAACAAGATAGACAGTTCACGTCAATCAGCAACCACCGCCACTCAGGTGACGCTCGGATTACTGACACTCGCACTTGTCATTGCTATTGGAGCAAGCTCACTGTTGACTTTACGTATTCGCTCTGCAATGTCAAAACTCATTACTTCACTAACTCGTATTGCCAATGGTCGCTTAACTAATCAAGATATTCCGGTAAGTAAAGATGAGTTTGGGCAACTGAGTTCCGCCACGAATCAGGTACAAAGTCACCTGCTTGATATCGTCTCTCAGCTACAATCTGGCTCTGAGTCTTTGTTATCAGCTAGTCACAACATCGCCACTCGTACAGAGCATACTGCACAGGTTACTAATAATCAGAACATGAATATTGAAGCGATGTCCGTCTCTCTAGAACAAATGAATCTTGCCATTCAAGAGGTTGCCACTGCTGCAACGTCGACACAAGATGCCATTGGTCGAGCAAAAGAAAACGGCGATGAATGTGCCGGTATCACTAACAACAGCATTAACTCTATACTATCGCTAGCCGAGCAGCTTCATGCGTGTGACAAGAAAATGGATAATTTGCTTGAGCGAAGTAAATCGGTCGAATCTGTACTGCAAGTTATTCAGAACATTGCTGAGCAAACCAACCTACTTGCTTTAAATGCCGCTATTGAGTCAGCACGCGCCGGCGAACATGGTAGAGGCTTTTCCGTAGTCGCCAATGAAATACGACAATTGGCAGAGAAAACACAAAACTCAACACTAACTATTCAATCGATTCTTGGTGACTTAAACGCAGAAATTGCCAGTATAGCTACCGAGGTTCGCGAGTGTGTGAGCCATTCTCAGCAAAATGCTAACGATGCTACCTTGGTTGGTAACAGTTACTCCAAAGTTCTCGAAGACATCAATATTGTGAATGGCATGAGTATACAAGTCAGTGCTTCTGCCGAAGAGCAGAGTATAGTCGCACGACAACTCGTTGAAAGTATGAATGAACTTAAGGACGAATCCATTCAAATCAGCGACATGTGTCAGAAAACAGAAGCTCAGTGCCAGGAGTTAGAGAGCGTTGTACAGATCAATACTCATATCATACAGAGGTTTGATATCTGCTCTGGTACAGACATTAAACCAATCTAAACCTAACGCTCTAATTTTAAACCCCAAAAAGGACAGTTTGATTACTGTCCTTTTTCATATAGTGCTGCTTTTAAATGTTAAGCCTGGCCTTCTACGCTCGCTTTAAACACGGTCGTAGAATTGAAAGGGCGATTAGGTGTCACCATAACTTGATCCGCGATTTCTGGCATATTGACTTGATTTGGATAACTCTGAGTTTCAAAACAGAAACCCATGTGCGCGCCAAACGATTTGCCTTGGGAGTCTTTATGGTCGCCCAAATGATTTCCGGTATAGAACTGCATAGCAGGCCTGTCTGACATTACTTCTAATACAATGCCTCCCGTCTGTTCAAATGCCCATCCTACAGGTCGAAGACCATCACCATTCAAGATAAAGCAGTGATCATACCCCCCACAGGAGACAATGGTCGATTCCTCGGTAGCGAAGCCTAATGCAATACGTTTAGGCTGTAAAAAGTCCATTCCCGTCGAGGCGACAGGGCGTGCCTGTGTAGGAATTTGTTCTGGATTCGTATCCCAGTATTCGTCGGCATCTATCGCAACGATATGCCCCTGGACATCATACTTACCGCCACTCAAATTAAAGTAAGCGTGATGAGTAAGATTCACCGGACAAGCTCATCAGATTCAACCCAGTAGTGAATAGTGAGTTCGTTGGAGTCACTTAAACGGTAAGTTACACATATCCTTAGATTAGCTGGATAGCCCCCCTCACCTTTTTCGACTCGCGTCTCTAGTGTGATTCCTTGTGCTGCTTTAATCGTGACTTCCCATCGGCGCTTGTGAAGCTCACAATCCCCTCCATGAAGATGGTTGCCCCCTTCGTTTTGACTCAGCTGAATAGGATTTCCAGCATGGTCATATCGACCATTTTCAATACGGTTACCCCATGGACCGACAACGCCTCCTATATACGCTTGTCCTTTGAGGTAATCCTCGGGGCGACTGTAGCCAAGGACAATGTTTCTTTCCCTGTGGTATCTATCTTTGAGTTTGAAGCTCACTATGGATGCGCCTAAGTCACTAATCTCGACGCGGACACCGTTACTATTTTCTAAACAGTACAGTGTGTAGTCTCCCCAGCAGACGGTTCGACTAATGTAGTTCTATGGTCCATATCCACTCCTTTTTTATTATGATTTTAGAATTCGATATGCGTAGCGCTATTATGATATTTATCTCTTGCTTGACGTAAAATCATAACAATGTGTGAGATCACACCGCGAATGAAGCGCATGAAAAACCATGAAGAAGAATTAAGATCTGACGAGGAAAAGTAGCGATATGAATAATCTACGAAGCTTATCACCTCATATGCAACAATAACACAAGATGAATTTGTATTATTAAATTAAATAATAGAGGGAGTATTATTCCCTCTATTTTAAGAGGTTACTTATTGAGCACAGCTTGTCTTTTCAAACGTAATGATTTCCTCAGTAATAAACTGTGTCCCTCCGTCTTCGACTTTGAAGGTAATTTTGTAATCGCTTCCTAGAGTTGCATTAAAGCTACGAACGTAACCTGCCTCAGTTTTAGTGCCAGGCAAACAATAGTCATCTAAACAGATATAGTTCCAGCTCGCAGACCAACCTAGGTCTTTATGAAACACCTCAATTTCGGTATCCGAGCGATGAGTGTAGCCAAAATCAGCAGCACATTGACTGGGATCGGTGCCACCGCCAGAGCCGTTATCGCCACCTGAGCCATTATCCCACCCGAACCATTATCACCGCCACCTGGCGTACCGTCTGTGCCACACTGTTTATTCTCAAAAGTTACTGACTTATCGGTGAGGTACTGCGCACCTCCATCAGCCACTTTGAACTCAATGCCATAAGTTGTGCCTAGCTGAGCATCAAACTGCCTAACGTACTCACCATTCTTTAACTCACCTTGTAAGCAGAGTCCGTCTAGACAGATATAGTTCCATTGAGCTGACCAGCCGTTATCTTTATGGAAAACTTCAATCGTTGAGTCACTTACATAACGATAACCAAACTCTTCGTTACAAGGCTTCGGCGGATTTGTCCCGCCATTATCTCCGCCACCATTGTCACCGCCACCGTTATCACCACCTCCAGTCGAACCGTAGCCTAAAGTCTCAAACAAAGTATCGGAATGGTTGATATATTGCGCTTTAGCGATCTCTTGTTGCCAGTTTGATTTGATCAAAGCATCCGCCTGCACTCGGCTATCACCCCAATATCCCTCGTTGTATGGTGCAGCCCAACGCCACTGACTATCCCAGTCCGCATTGATGTATGTGAAACCTTTTACAATATCTGAGTTGTCGTTCATAAACTGGAAATATGGTGCAAACCATTCATCCCAAAGTTGCTGTGATGTTTTGCTTTGACGGTTGGTACCCTTCGCAGGGTCTGCCGAGTAAGTGAGGTCTGCAATCTGGTAACGCTGAGGTGTTGATTCGTTAATAAAAAGTGGTTTTCCTTTGCTACGCGCAAACTGAGCCGCTTCATTAACCCTATCCCAGTTACAATCTTGAGGAGCAAAATAAGATAAACCAACCCAATCTACATATTCGGATCCTGGCCACCACTGTTCAAGTTGTCCACCAGGCGTTGGGCAGTATGACGCCACTTGCCAAACCAACGAGATTTTCGCTTCATGACCCAGCGCTATGATACGGTCATGCACGTACTGAAAGCTGGTTACGATACCGCTTGGTGAGTGTCCATTCCATGGCCCATCAACCTCATAGGCCCAGCGTAAATAAACCGGCCTGTCATAACCAGCAAGCGTGTTCAATAATGTATCGATATTCGCATTGTACTGTCCTCCCGCTACCGCATCGACCACGCCATTCATTGATACACCAATAACTAGCGCGCTCGTCGGGTAAGCATTGGCAAGTTCCGCGATATTATTGCGGCCAGCCCCTGCATCCGCGTCAGAATTCAAGCCGTCCAAGTCGACGATTCCAACGTAGTTTGTCACACCAGCTGGAATAGTGCTCAAAGCGCTCGCATAGTCGTTAACGCTGTCTACGTCTTGACCTACTGATACTAAAATACCGTTTTCTGGCACCAGCACGCCGTCCAAGCTCCATGCCGATGCGGATAACGTTAATGCTCCCGCGGCGATCAATGACAAATAGGTTCGTTTCATTACTTTTCTCCATGTATGACGAATCGAGAAAAAGCATAGATTATATATATCCATATATTACATGAGCAAAATCACACAAGAAAAATATAAAAACGTCAACATCAAAAATCGTAATTGATATTGATTATTTACCTAATAAAAAACTTGACCTAGACAACGTCAAACAAACCATACAAATGACATACATCACAAAAAATAAAAATTAGATTAAAACAACAAATAAAATCACCCTAAAAGAAAAATGTGACAATTGTCATCTTCATAAAAAGAAACAACCCATTTAGGTCATGTTCGATAAATTAAATAACTCTGCTATGAATTTTCATAATACTACTCCTTAAATCTGCTGCTACAGATAATAGTGAAACCGAACCAATAACATCAATTAATATGGAAGTTTAATGTTATGCAAAAAATCAAACACTCCCCTCCTAATCAAAAATGTCTTAGAGCATTTGGGCTAGGTTCTTTAATCCTTGCCTTTTACAGTCCACTTTCTTTAGCAGAAATAAATACTCGTATTGAATCCGGCAGCCCCGCGATTGCTTACGCAGAAGACGGAGGGTGGACAGGTCAATGGGCGTATTTATGTGTCGATGACTATTGTGGCAGCGCCTCACTGGTCGACGGCTTCTGGCAAAGAACAGTGGCAGAACAATCCGTAGTTGCAGGAGAAACTTATCGATTGCAGCTAAAAGTACAGGATAACGTACTTTCCCAATACATTTCTCCGGAATACACCATTACCGCTGACGCGGAGGGCAGCGGAGGCGGAACCACACCGCCACCGGTTGAACCCGAAACCCCAACCATCAGTGCTAGCGCTTCGCCAAGCAACGCTACCGTTGGCGAAAATGTTTCGATTTCTGCTACAGCAACGAGTGAACAAGCATCGATATCTATGCTATCAGTTCAGGTCACGGCGCCAGACAATCAAACCGTATTAAACGAGACAGTTTCACAGGCACAAGGCAGTTGGCAGTTCACGCTTCCCAACCGGGCACTTATCAAATTGTTTACCGAGCGGCTGACAGCAAGGAGAGACTGGTCAATTCACTGATTCGGTGTACGCTCGAAATGCCTTTTCTGGCGGTAATGGCGTCGTCGTTCAAGAAATCGCGGAGCTTACCGAGTCCGACATGAACTCTCAGGAAATGACTTCAATAACTTTAACGTTGAATACTGGGAAGGACGTTTCGGGTCTTTCGTGCTGGAGGACTACACATTACCAAGCGCCAGCGACATGAGACAGTCTGCGTGTGGGACATCAGAGCCTTGTGTAGTGGTAACCTTGAACAGTGCTATTCCTATTGCAATGACTGATGTGTTTGGCAACGAGAAATCATGTAATCAACAAACCCCTAACTGGCGCTACCATAAGATCTATGGTGACGAGACGAATTTCTATTATGGTTATGTCATGGATGTAGTACTGAGTGATGGTTCAGTAGTGCCGGCTTGTCAGGCCAGCCGCGATCAGCGAGCAACAGCGACGACATGGCGAGCAGTAATGCAGCGCTGGCCGCACATCAATCGACCGTTTGAAGCTGGTGAGCAAATAGAGTTTGAAACCACTATCAGCTTCGATCGCGCGCAAACAACGGGTGACAACGTCAATTACTATGGGCAAACATTTAGGTATGTGTTAGGGCAAGGGTTAACCGTAAACAACCGTGATGGCGCAGTAGGACCACTTAACGTCAATGACAGCTTCGCCCAGTTGGGTGGCAATACAACCGTCCCTCAGCTATCTGCAAGCGGCGGCGCACAGCAGCGTTTGAGCTTTATGCAGCATGCATACAATCTCGATAGAGCTAACGTCCAAGCTTGGCTTGACGGACGTCGACTTATCCACACCAACTTTACAACCGGTGAACATGTAGAAGAGTTCCTGCCCGGTCCACAAGCTATCAATGGCAACCTACCCTTCCCAGAAATGGCAGGATTGACAAACAATCCAATTCAACCGAGCTGTACCCAATGTCATACTCTCAATGGCGTGGGTGATATGCAGGAAAGGCAAGACGTTGTCCCGCCCAAGATGTTTGGCCTTGGTCTACTAGAAAACATCCCTCAACAAACCATTGAACAATGGGCTGAGGAGAATGGGGGGACGGTCAACTATGTCACCGTTGAAGGACAGCAGTACGTTGGACGCTTTGGTTGGCGAGCGGAAACAATGAGCGTTGAGCATCAGATCGCTAAGGCACTGCATGATGACATGGGAATAGGTACCAGTTTTGAAGGCTTTGGTCCAATGGATCTCGCAGATAATCATGTTCAAGACATGGTGGTGTACACGAAACTTGTCGCGGTACCGATACCTCGTCAAAACTTAACAAGCATGCCTGGACACAGCCGTTTTCAAGAATTTGGCTGCAATACTTGCCACAAAATGACGGTACAGACTGGCACTGATAGTGATTTTCCTGAGCTTTCTAATCAAACGATTCACCCTTATACGGATTTGCTCCTTCATGACTTAGGGGAAGGAGCATTCCGTACTGCACCGCTTTGGGGAGTCGGTTTAGGTGGCTATGTGAAAAGTGGCAACACAGAAGCGTTAACGCTCATGCATGACGGCCAAGCCAGCAGTATTGATGCCGTAATGCAGAGGCATGGAGGAGATGCGCAAACACAATCGGCTAACTACTTTAATGCTAGCCAGCAAGCCAGAAATGAACTCGAGGATTATCTAATGGCACTCTAGGCCATGAGTCTATTGGCTAGTTTATCCGATTGAATACAAAGCCCGCACGTAATAGTGCGGGCTTTGCAGGTAGTGATACATTGCTAAGCGTAAAACAGTGCTAGATAAAAATTAGCCCTCGAAATTTTTCATTGCTTCAACAAACGTTTCTCTTGCTGTTGGTGAACCCTGCTTCTCAGCTTGCTTCATAATATCCAAAGCACGGTCAAATTCACCAGCTCTTACAGCTGCACGAATTTTATCGTCAAACAGTTCAACAAACTCTTGTTCCATGGTGGATTGTTGTTCCGCAGCGACAACAGTAGCTAAAGCGGCTTCACGTTGTTGCTGTTGTTGATCTGACTCTTGCCTTATTGCGGGTCCGTTGTAGTCGAGTTCTAACTCAACGGTACCGATTGCTGCATGTGGGATCTTCCACTCTGTATTGGCGGCGAGGTTAGCTTCTACACTCCCAGAGCGAATCGCCGAATCACTTGACGGCTTAATCAGAGTAGAATTTGCTAGATCCTCATCGGTGGTGAAAACTACTATATAGCGAGGCGACTTTCCGTTTGGGTATTTTTGGGAGATAGTTTTCTCCATAACATAATGTGTAGAGTACATTATCCCACTATTTTGATATCTTAGATCATCACTAGAAAGTACATCCAGCGCCTTGTATTCACTGTCTAGTACTAGAATCGATGGGATGAAAACTTGGTTACCAACAAGTGAAATCACTTCTAAGTTCGCCTCCCCCTCAAAAGCAGGGAGTTGATATCCTTTGACATAAGTCACACCACTCACTAAACCAACCTTTTGTGAGTTGGTATCAATTACTGCGGTCAAATCGCCTGACTTGATAATAGGTTCATACGAAATCTTATTTAGTGCTGTACAACAATCCTTTTGACTATTAAGTTCTGCAACGCCTAACGGACTCGACTCACTAGTTTGAACTTGGGATGATGTGCATCCCATCACAGACGCGATGATGGCGGCTAAAAACACACGTTTCATTGGACTCCTCCATGTGGAAACAATACAAGTGATTGTCAATAAGAATCTCTCTAATAACAAAAGCTCTTAGCAAAACACTAATCAATCACATCACTTGTTTATTATTAGTTTTCTCGCCTACCAATTCTAATTAACCACCCCCATTTAATCCATCGCCTGAGTGTGAGGTCAATTAGGTTTCGTTTAAAATGATGAATTTCGAAATAGGGTTAACAAATTACATAAAACCTCTAGCGAACGAGCTCATAAAAAAAGAAAAACTCAATAATGAAAAAACGTAATATTTACGTAATATCTCAATTCAATTTTCATATTTTTTATTATTATCTTATCGTGACAAACGTCAACAAAATTCTCCACACACAAGTGATCAACATCACCTAAACATATGGTTTGGCTACTTAATATTGATTGCAACTTATCTCTTACCATACCCGATAAGTACTAAATGCTATTCATATAATTAGTTGGAGAACAACATGGAAAAAACAGCATTAAGCAAAGCGCTATTTATTGCAGGAGTGGCTGCAATATCTTCAATGCCAGCTTTAGCCGAAAAACCAACCTCAGATTTTGAATTCCACGGTTACTTCCGTGCAGGTGCTCTTACTAGCGCCAAGAATGACTTTAAACAACATGAATGGGGTGGACAAAAAGAAACACTAGGTCGTCTGGGTTTAGAAGCTGATGATTTCTGGGAGCTTGCTTTCATGCAGCGCTGGGACTGGGAGAAATCCGAGGACTCAGACGGCAAGAGCGTTCGCATTAATGCACGCTTAGGTCAGGACAACCCGAACGGCAACGGGAGTAACTTGTTTGCAAACATTGACGGTAAAGCTGCGGGCCTAATTGAGTCCTTTGTAGAATTTGATGGCGTGTCTAACACAGGTACACTTTGGGGCGGTCAACGTTACTATGGTCGTGACAACTATATCTTCATGACTGACTTCTTCTATACCGATTACTCTGGTACTGGTATCGGCCTAAAAGGGACTGAACTTGCTGGTGGTAAGTGGGACTTTGCTTATATCGCAAGTAACCAGTCACTGGGTCTAAACGAAATGCTAAACGCTTTCCACGTGCGCGCAGATTACGGTCAATGGCGTATTGAAGGTATGGCTAAACAAATGGGTGAAAACGTCAACGGCGATGAATTCTCTACCTCTGGTTTCGAAGGCCACGTTCAGTACTCTCCTTCTAACTTCTTTGGATTTGCTAACGGTTTCTCAAAAATCGGCGTTCAATATGGTCAAGGTCTAGGTGGGTCGACGATGTTGGGTCGTACATTCACCAACTATAACCAGTTTAGTCCTGGCGGCGCTGGATTTAACCCTGATGCAGTTGTCGGTCAAACCAACATGACCCGCGTAAAAGACGGTGATCAAACGGTACGTGCTCAAGCTTACGGTGGTTACATTGGTGAAAACTGGTTGTTCTTCCCTGCAGTCGGTTACGAGCAAACATCGTACGATGACAACGTAGATGATTTCTCTTACTGGTACGCAATGGTTCGCCCAGTTTACACCATGCCTTCTATCGACGACTTCGCAATCGCAGCTGAATTTGGTTATACCGATAACAGCGTAAACCGTGACAATGGTGGCAACGCAACATACAAAGCAACTATAGCCCCTACTTGGACAGTAGGTACAGGCTTTGGACCAGCACCAGAAATCCGCTTACTTGCGACTTACCTAAAGGGTAACCCAGGCGTTTCTTCAAACGCAGGTGAAGATGACCACGACTTTATCGTAGGTGTTCAAGTCGACATGTGGTGGTAATAAATCTTATCTCCCTGGCTTGTTCAGGGGGATACTATGAACTCTTGAGATAGGAGGTGTTTCATATTCGATAACCGTATCAGTTTCTATTGTTTTTTCATTGCTGACAACAGCAATTACCCCCACTCCTTCATTGGAGCTTTAAGGTCGAACTCTCCCTAGCAAAGCGGCAGCAAGAGTTCGGCCTCTTTTTATCTCGTATCATTATTAAATTGCATCAACAACTACTAAGTAAACAATATAACCTCACGCCTCTATTATTAGTCGACAATCAGTATAAATAATCGACCAAGAAAAACCATTCAGCACCGTCCACAGGTGTGTATTACGTGTCATAAACACATTAAATCAATTAATACAAGATCGTCGTCACAATATAAATTTCACTTATTTCAAAATCATGAAAAATTTCATCAATCACTCTATGTTACGTATTAAATGCATATAAAAACCTGTGATTAATCACCTTCTAAGTCATGAAACGAAACCGCATTCAAATTCTATACTATTATTCAACATATAAAATAAATTACTAAAAATCAATAAGTTATGCACACAACCTACACTATAGCTTGTTTCATGAGTTTAAACCCCGTATTTAGATGTGAAGCCAATCTATATTTTCATTCATTTCATTCCTTAAGATTATTGATAACAAAAACAACCAAGCATCAAAATAAACTTATAAGGAAATAGTATGTACCATCTTAAAAAACTTCCTGTTGCCGTAGCAGTGGCTGCATCTCTAGTCTCTTTTTCATCTTTTTCAGAAACTGAAAGTAACAATGCAGCTCAAATTGAAGAACTGACAAAACGTATTCAAGAGCTTGAAACTAAAGTTCAAGAAACCGACTATATTTATGACCAACAACCAGCGGTGCTCACTCCAGATTTTGAGCCACCTCAAGGTCTTATTTTTTCTGGTTATGCGCGTTACGGCATGCACTATTCAGATAGTGATTCTGCTTACGTTGATGTTGGTAGCTCTGGTCGCTCAGTGGGTCGTCTTGGTAACGAAGCAAACGGTGGTGAAATCCAATTCGCCTACGCTAAGAAAGCAGACAACGGTGCAATATGGGATATCGTGGCCATGTTTGACCAATGGGGTAACCGTGCGTGGAGTTCTGAAGGTGGTGTCAATCTTAAGAAAATGTACGCAGGTGTCACCAATGTCTTCGAAAGTCAGCCTGAACTCTATATGTGGGCTGGTCGTGACTTCCACCAACGTCCTCAACAAGGTCTAAATGATTACTTCTGGATGTCACATGATGGTCAAGGGGGTGGTTTCAATAACCTAAACCTAGGCGGTGTGAAACTTGATATGGGTATTGTCGGTCAAGTTGACTCTGCCACTGGTGCACTGGGTAACGACAACGGTCGATACGCACTTACTTCTAAACTTCACGGCATTGACCTAGGCATTGGCGCATTGGATCTGTACGCCAACTATGGCTTTGCCTCTAAGCAAGCCGATGCATCAGTTCAAGATAACAACTCTTGGCAACTTGGCGCCACAATGGGTCTTGGTGCATCAAACAAGTTCGTTTTTAAATATGCAGACAACTCAGACAACAGCGTATTCGATTTGAACGATGATCTTAAAGTCATCTACGCGAGTTTAGAAGGCGGTATTAGTCCGACCGATGCATTTAAAGTGGATTACCTAGCCTCTTTTAAACAATTAAACGGCGAAGATACGTCAGATCGCAATGAATACTCCGTCATCGCTCGTCCTATGTACCAATGGGATGACGTCCAC
This sequence comes from Vibrio maritimus, assembly GCA_000755425.1. GTDB lineage: Bacteria > Pseudomonadota > Gammaproteobacteria > Enterobacterales > Vibrionaceae > Vibrio > Vibrio maritimus_A. The sequence goes on along the minus strand of BBMT01000006.1, from coordinate 186,471 downwards.
TCTACCTGGTTAGAAGCGGGTTATGCGATGGAAGATCACGATGACGACACTGAGAAGAAAGGTTGGAAAGTAACGCTTTCTCAAAACGTATCACTAGGTGGTTTGCCATGGAGCCGTCCAATGCTGCGCTTCTACGTAACAGCAGGTGATGTTAAAGCAACAGACGTTGAGAAGGTCGATACGTTAGCGGCTGGCGCAATGTTTGAAGCATGGTGGTAATGAACAATTAGGGTTCCCACTATTTGGGTCTGACAGGTCAGGCCCTTTTTTCCCACTTTTTGTCTGCGCTACAAACTCCAAGTTCGCACCATTTGTTTCCACCATCTAGGAGTTTATTCGATGAAACTGTCGTCAATCGTCACTCGAATTTACATTAGCTTCTTTGTACTTATCGCTATCATGATGACCTCATCTTGGTACGCAATTCAGTCCACTTCAAAAATGACTGATCGAATTGAATCCATCACCCATGAATCAACGCCACTTATGATGCACACATCGGCGTTGACCATCGCTTTCCTTGATATTAATCGAAGCCTTACCCGCTACTTGGCCGCAATGTACATCGATGAACTTGAACCTTTAGCCACGGACATTAAAGAAAAAAATGCTCACTATCACACCGAGGAGCAATGGATATCACAACACTTGGAGTTCAATACAAGCACCCAAGAAACGCTCTCTATTATTAAGTCTGGCAGTACTGAAGTGCTGATACAAATCGCGAATGTAACCGAGTTGTATGAACAATTCCTCGACCTCAAGGATCAAGATGACTTTCAGCAATCAAAGTTTCAACCAATTGTTAATCAACTCACTTCTGATCTCGTCAGTGGATTGTCTAATGCAAGTAATTCGAATGAGCGAGCAGCCATCCAAGGGCTACTCTCGCAACTGAGTGTGCTCAGCGTAGATGCCAACAAAGCATTTTCAATGCAAGACATTGTCGAGCTAAATGCTTCGAAGCGAAGTTTCTCTTCGCGCCAAGAAAGGTTTCAACAGGCCGTTGACGCATTGCGAACCGCTTCACCTACTCTCTCTCGCTCAACCGAACAAGCAACGAAACTGTTTTCCACCCAGCTATTTAGCAAATCTGGAGCAATGAGCCTGCATATTAGGCTTATGACCTATTCGACCAACTATCGACACAAAGAGCGCACTTAACCACATTAATCGACGCACACCTTACGGCTATACAGAAACTGTCTGACTATGCAGACTCAAGCACTAAAGTCGTAGAAACGGAGGCAATAAACAGCGCTCACCACGTCGTTTCTGTTTTGATAGGCGTGCTAGCTTTCTCAATCCTTATTGCTCTTGTTATTGCCATTCGTCTTGCTACGTCAGTAAGAAGGCCGAGCAAGCAAGTACAAAATGCACTAGAACACCTAGCACAAAAAGATCTCTCCGCAAAAGTAGAATGTCAGAGCCGCAACGAGTTTGGAAGCATTGCCAATAAAGTGAACCTGGTTTTGGAGCATTTATCTGAAGTAATATTCCAACTGCGCAGCTCCGCAGATCAACTTAATCAAGCATCTATCGAGAACCAACAAACCAGTGATCAACTGACCGAAGACATAACGCGTCAAACGATGCAAACTACTCAAGTTGCGACCGCAATGAAGCAGATTGAATGTGCGGTCAAGGAAATTGCTCAATCTGCCAACGATACACTTTCTACTGTAACAGAAGCTGTTGAGCTCTCTTCTCAAGGACAAAGTGCGATTAATGCCAATGCTAATCTGCTAGGCACTCTGTCCGCTCGACTTTCGGAGTCAACGGCAACCATAGAAGAGTTGGAACAAGAAGTTGCAAGTATCGAAACAATTTTGGAAGTCATCTCAGGGATTTCAGAGCAAACAAACCTACTCGCACTCAATGCCGCCATTGAAGCCGCTCGTGCGGGCGAGCAAGGAAGAGGTTTTTCAGTTGTGGCGGATGAGGTACGAGTACTGGCTGCAAAAACCACTAACTCGACCTTTGAAATTAAGCAGAAAATAGAGCAACTACAAACCAGTACTGAATTTGCCGTCTCACAAATCAACCACTGTGCTCATGATATGAATCAATGTATTACTCAAGCAGGCAGTGTCGAACAGAACCTGAAGGGTATACACCTACTACTTAACGATATTGAAAATCGCAGTACCAACATTGCTTCAGCAACAACGGAACATCAATCGGTTGCGAGTGAGGTAACAAGCAATGTCAATGATATTTTCAAGCTATCAGAATCGAGTGCTGACAAATTTAAATCCCTCACTCTACATGGGCTTAATTTAGAACAAATGGCAGAAAAACAGTTAGCACTCACCGCTAATTTCAAGCTTCCGCTAGATAAAGAATTAGTACCACTATCCGAATAGAAGTAGTCAAGAAAATTATGAAAACACAGTAAGAAAGAATGAAACAAAAAACTACCAATAGTTAGGATTAGTTACATAAGTTACATTCACCACACTTATGAAAGATTCATGCGTCGGGTATATCAAGCTATCTTCATAAACACGAAATAGCTTGATACTCCGCACAAATTGAGTAAATCAAACTAACTAAAAGTTGGGTAATAATATTAATATCACTTCATACCTTCGCTTTGCTGCTAAGCCATAATAATGAAAAAGAAAAAAAAGTCCGCCACGGTTTACGATGTGGCTAAACTCGCCGGCGTATCACCCAGTACTGTTTCACGGTTTCTCAACCGTACTACCTATGTTTCAGATGAGAAAAGTGAACGCATAGAGGATGCTGTTAAAAAAACTGGGTATAAGCCCAGCTTTCAAATGCAACAGGATTTGAGTCGACGTTCGATGACCATTGGCGTGCTAGTTCAACATCCTGATAGTCCATACACTTCGACCATTGTCAACGATATGGAAAAGACGCTGATCAGTAAGGGGTATTCTTTAGTCATGGCCTCTGGTCACTGGCAAAATAAACTGGAAAATCATGCACTTGAATACCTAATTAAAAGTAACGTTGACGGCATCATTATCGTTACCGGCAACCTAGACAACCAAAAAATACTCGCGACAGCCGAGTCGATTCCTGTTGTTACGGTTGGGTACGATATTAAGGGAGACAACATTTGTTCGCTCAACCTTGATAATGTCATGGGTGGCTATATCGCTACTCTTCATTTACTCCAGCAAGGCCACAAAAACATTGCCCATATCAAGGCTTATCATCACAGCCTGATGCATCTGCACGTTTTGAAGGTTATAAACAGGCACTGAGTGAAGCCAGCATCCCGGTCAACTCCAAACTGGTCAAAAGAGGCGATTTTGGTATGGATTTGGGCTACAGTGCAACAAAAGAGTTAATCGACTCCAACATCTATTTTTCCGCAATTTTTGCAGCCAATGACCTTACCGCCTATGGTGCTATCAAGGCACTGCATGACAACGGCTTTAAGGTTCCTCAAGATGTTTCCGTGGTTGGTTTTGATGACTTACCGACTTCAAAATACTTTACGCCCGCTCTCACCACGCTAAGGCAGCCGATTGAAGAGATAGGAACTGTATGTGCAAACTCTATTCTGAGTATGGTTTTAAAAGGCCAATATGAAGCTAGAATGCCACCTATAGATTTAATAATTCGTCAGTCAACAAGCTCTATATTTAATAAAGACTAGCTTATAAAACCAGAATAAAAGCCCACGTAACTATACGTGGGCTTTATTTTTAAACCAACTATTACTAGCGTGCGTGATCTAAATCAAATAATAAAGTCAGATACATTCAACTAACGGTTCAAGCTCTTCAATACACATCCACACAAGTTCACAAAATTCCTACAAACGCATATTTATCATCTATTACCAACTTTGTTCCTCTTCTTACCATTGCTATTTTTATAATTGAAAGAAACGCATCATTAATAAGGAAATCATTGGTTATGAAACACACTAAATTATGTAATTTATCGATAGGAAAAAGAGTTCTTTCCTTGACGTTACTGGCAGCTTCCACTCAGTTGGCATATGCCGTTGAACCACTCACTGTTTCTGGCAACCAGGTGTTAGCTGGGGGCGTCGCTCAGAGCTTTGCTGGCCCAAGTCTATTCTGGAGCAACACCAATTGGGGTGCAGAGCGATTCTACACTGCCGCGGATGTTAAAGCTGCGAAGACAGAACTCGGGGCAACGTTAATCCGCGCTGCAATAGGCCATGGCGCAACCGGGGGTCTAGAAGATGACTGGAGTGGTAACATGGCAAGGCTCGAAACCGTTATCGAAGCCGCTATTGCTGAAGATATGTATGTCATCGTTGATTTCCACAGTCACTATGCTCATAACGACTGGGCTCGTGCAGAAGCGTTTTTTACCCACGTAGCAACCAAATATGGCCACCATGACAATATCATTTATGAGGTCTACAACGAGCCTCTCCAAGTCAGCTGGAGCAATGATATTAAGCCATATGCCGAGTTCATCATCGACAAGATTCGAGCTATTGACCCTACGGGAATCATCGTCGTCGGCACACCTAACTGGTCTCAAGATGTGGACATTGCCTCTTACGACCCTATTAATCGCCCTAACATTGCTTATACCATCCACTTTTACGCGGGCACCCACGGTCAATCTCTGAGAAACAAAGTGCTCACCGCCTTAAACAATGGCGTTGCACTATTTGCTACTGAGTGGGGCACCGTTAACGCAGATGGCGATGGTGCGGTCAATCACGGTGAAACAGATGCCTGGATGGAGCTGTTCAAGACATACAACATTAGCCATGCGAACTGGTCGGTCAATGACAAAGCAGAAGGCGCTTCTATGTTCACTCCTGGTGGTAGTTGGGGCAACTACACGGAATCGGGTTTGAAGGTAAAAGAGATCATTTCTAACTGGCCAACGAGTGCTGGAGGCGGTGGTGGCGAAAGCGATCTCACGGGTCCTTGTAGCGTAACTGCCTTCCGGGTCGCATTGATGCGGAAGTTTTTGCTATGCGAAAGGGTTAAAATTTGAAGATACAGCCGACACGGGTGGAGGCCAAAATCTTGGCTTTACCGATGACGGTGATTGGATAACATTTGACATTGATGCTCCTAAGGCAGGCAAGTACGAAGTCACTTACCGAGTCGCTTCTGAGCACGCAAATGCTGGTGTGATTCAGATAGAGCAAGGCGGTGGAAACGTAACGTATGGTGAAATTACGGTAAGTGGTACCGGTGGATGGCAAAGCTGGCAAAACATCACTCATACCATTTCACTGCCAGATTCAGGTCAACAAACCGTGGCGCTATTGGTTAAAACTGGTGGTTGGAACTTAAATTGGTTCGAAATGAAACCAGTTGATGGAGACGTTACTCCTCCTACCGGCTTTTGTGACAACGTCACCACTTATCCAAACTGGCTTCACGCTGACTACGAAGGCGGTCCAAATACGCACTTGCTTGAAGGTGAAGAAATGGTTTATGAAGGCAGTAAGTATCGAGCCAATTGGTATACCAGTTCGATTCCAGGAAGCGACGCCTCTTGGTCACTGATTGGAAGCTGCCAATAACTAAACGGCGTTTTTAATCACATGAGCTGGCTCGGGTAGCCAGCTCAAATTGCTTTTTGTGAGCCATCCCCTTTTTAAACATCGATAACGTGCTAGTTTATTGTTTTAGTTGATTTTATAAATTGAATGCCAAGCTCAAAAACTACCCTAAATGACATTGCGCTAGCCGCATCTGTCTCCATATCGACTTTGAATCGCTATATTCATCAGCGTGGCTTTGTGAGCGTGATAAACAGCTCAGAATACAGAAAGCCATGGTCACACTAGGCTATCAGCCAAAGCCAAAAAAAAACAAAGTGACCGACAAATTGAATTATCTGGTTGGGGTGCTTTCGCCGTACGCGCTTTGCCCTCACAGCAACGCCATCTTGTCAGGTCTTGAGGGTGAGCTAGGCAAATATCAGCTCTCCCCTGTTGTTATGATAGGCAACTGGAACAACGCACAAGAACAGACACGCACTAAACAACTGACTCACCAAGGGTGGATGCTCTTGTCGTCATTGGTAGTAGCTTAACCGCACCACAGCTTATCGACATAGCTCTGCAACTTCCTGTCATTACGATTGGTGGCCACGATATCAAACACCCAAACATTGATTGTATTAGCAATAGTGGATTAGTCGGGGGGTACATGGCGACAAACCACCTGTTAAGGCTCGGTCATACCGACATCGTCTACCTTTCAGGCTTAGTCTTTCACCCAGATTCTCAGCAGCGACTTCTCGGCTACAAGCAGGCACTTGATAAAGCCGGTATTGATTATTGCCCCGAGCGAGTCGTCAATGGGAAGTTCGATGTAGCCAGTGGACGCGATGCAGTGCGCAAGCTCCTTTGCCAAGGCGTGCAATTTACCGCCATTTTTGCTGCCAATGATCAAATGGCCTTTGGAGCGATCAGTGCGCTCAAAGAGGCCGGTATACAGGTACCGCATCAAGTCTCCGTGGTCGGATTCGATGATCATGAAGTGTCTGCGGTATTTACCCCGGCGTTAACGACCCTTCGCCAACCGTCCCTCCAATTCGGTCGACTTGCGGCTACACGAGTTGCTAGCGCTCTTGGTCTCTTCGTTGAAGAAGAATATCAAACCAGCGAGGATGACTTTGTTCGCTTGATCATCCGCGACTCCTGCGATGAAAACAATAAAATTAAAGACGAAAAAAAGGGTTAGGATATCCTCCTAACCCTTTGTATCAATTTATTGAAATCTTTTCTCTGCTTTCTGTAATTAGTATAAATAAGAGAAAATCATACCCGGTCTGAAGTAGCGCCCAGCGGTGTATTTGAGCCCTGTATTGAGCAACCAAGTATGTAGCTTGACCGCCTGTTCGTCAGCCATAGCTTCTGTAAACACGCTACGAAACTCAGCAAAGTCCGACGTCAAATCTGGATTTACTCTGTCATCAGCCAAAATACAATTTGTTGCTTTCAGACTTTGCAGCCATTGCTCAGCCGTGGATTCCGCTACGCCAAATTGCTCGACTAAATCAGACTGAGAAACAGCCACTGAGCAGTTAAACCCTTCTGGTGCGGCGAATGGGATCTTCGCGTAGTGGTAGAGCGCTGTATAAACAGAATCAATCAAAGCCTCAGCTTGCTGCTGCTTACCCGCAAGTTTTAACGCCGTTGCAGTACTGAACTGCACACCAATCCAAACGTCTTGTGCCTGAAACGCATCATGGGGTGCGCCATCGCAAAGGGTCATGTTAGCCACACCCAACTTCGGACTATTCTCTTTGAAGTTTGTACGGTAGATGTAATCAAGGGTGCGAGCGACTTTGTGATCTTCAAACAGCCCTTTATCACCAATCAGTTTCAAATAACTGTCAGCAAGCAAGGCATCGCCAAAGCTGTTATCTGAGTCAAGTAAGATGTCCTTGTACGCAGCGGTAAACACATCCGGAGCAAGCTCTAGCAAACGATGCTTTTTAGAGACTCTCTGCTCGAACATGCTCAGTTCAGATTCAAGGTCAACATTATCTAAATAAGCGTTGATTACCTTTTTATCTTCAGTTTTATCGCCAGTTAGTGTTAGGTCTAATGACTGTAGAGCGTCATTAGTTTGACCCGTTAAATGCTTGGCTTGGACTGGCGTTGCGAAGAAGTGGTAATAGCCATTTCTTTCATCCCACAATGCGCGCTCCAACGTGTCTAACGCAGCAGACGAGCGTTGTTGATACCAATCTGCTAAGTCCTTTTCATCCATCAGTTTAGCCAGTTTACCGGCGGCTTTGAGTCCAGCAGACCACAAGCTAGCACAGTAAATGGAGATACCATGAGAGGCTAAGTTATCGAAGGTATCATCCGTACCACGCGTCAACGGCAGTGTGTCACCTTCTTCAATGAGCGCCGTCAAATACTCTACGCTTTCCACAATGGCAGGCCAGCAAGCTTGAACGACTGACAAATCGTTAGAATGCACATAGTGACGGTAAACCATTAGGATGTATTTGGGTGCAAGATCTTTCCACTCTTTCACGTTATGCCAATCATAAGCGTCTGGCTGAATGTCATAAGGCTACCTAAATCATGGATAACCGCACCTTTGATCGCTCGTACGCCTTCATATTTTGCATCACATAGTTCTGCATTTGGCTTTTCGGCATACTCCCAATAACGACGTTTGGTTGGATCGGAGGCCATAATTGCGTCCGCAAACTCGCGCATAACGACACCATCGAGCTCTGGCAGTAAGTAAAGCAAAGAGAATGAACCATAGAAATACACATCAAGCGAGTTAAAGAACGGATAGTCCACGCACTCTTTGACCAAGAACTTATCCTGCCAATCCCACACTGTCGATTCTGCTAGAAACGACAACGTATTCATTGCCATTGTGGTAAAGCGGGCAGCGCTCTCACTACTTTCAAAGTTCGCTTGAGCTTCTTGATAAAATGCCTGTTGCTGAGAGACAATTCGATACTCGATATCGCTCAGTTTTGGCAAAGTATCTTTAAGTATCGACTGTGCAGGGTGTGATTCTTGGTAGAATTGAGCGTACGATTTTCTCGACTCCCATCCATCAAGGGAGATTTTGCTGTGATCCATGACCTGAACGAAACGAAGATCGACCGTTTGACCTGGCTCAAGCTCCACTTGAACACAAACCAAGCCTTGTAAGCATTCACGGCCACTGTATATGCCTTTGTCGAACAACTGATTGGTTCGGCCAGTTTTTAAGCTGGTTTCCAGCTCTTTTTGCGATTGCGTGGTATAAAGCGACGGTTTTACTGAGACGGTGACTTTACCGCTTTCAAGTAAATCCGAGTCCGATTGAACACCAAAGCAAACTTCTCCCTCAATATCAGACGCATAAGGTGACTGACTTGTCAGTGCCACCCCTTTAAATACCGAATTATCCGTAGTAATGGTGACAGGACGGTGCGACTGATCGATTGGGTTTTGCGTAAGAGTACAAAATGAATCTTGCACACCATCGCGACCTTTGCGGTAGGTCGAGCCAATAAGATTGGTCAGTGGCTGAACTATCGTCACCACTTTAGTTTCTGTACCCATATTTTCAGCTGAGAATAGGTTCCAGTGAAGCGGCAACGAGCACAGGGTTTTGTCGCCCTTAACAATAGGTGATACCACGTTTCGAGTCAGTTTGATGTCTTCAAACGATGAATACTGATACTGCGCAATGGGATACATAGCTTGGTACTGAATATCTTCACGGGCCACACTTTCGATCGCCGACTGGCTAACTGCATTTAACGAGCGAAGCTGAGCTGTTTTGTTGACCAAATGTCCATCAAAGAAATCAACCGCAACTCGCACTTGCGTTGAAACACTGTTTGCTTCAAGCTCTAAGTCACGCTGTGTTTTATCAGAAAATTCGACGTTCCATTTTAAAAAACGATCTTTATTGTCACTATAAAACGTAGCGTCGAGCAGTGAGCGTTTAATTTCAACCTCTAGGTTTTCGATTGAAATATCGGTTACCAAATTACCATTCAACACAACTGGATAATATTTAAGACACTGAATCAAACCATCAACGTCGGATATTTCCAAATTATCAACCGTCGGAATATCCATAACTGAAACGTGGAAGTCGTTAAAGTTTAAGTCCTCAGATTCAACATCGATAAAAATCCCCGGAACAAAGCTAAAGTTTGGTGTAGAACCAAGCGGAGTCAGCGTGAATGCGCTTCCAATCCCACCTACAGCCATCCCGGTGTTATCAGGGGTTGTTGAGATAGGCACATACCAAGGTTGAATGAATTCAACCGCATTTCCCTTTGCACACAGTTCATTCACTGTGCCCTTGTAAGTCGTATTTTCTATATTAAGAATCATAACAATCCCTTATTGAATATCTTTTTTATTGTGATAGCATCAATTAAAAATGGAGTCGAACATGTTTAAAATAACCCAAGATAACTTCGGCCACTTTGGTTCGTTGCAAATTAAAAACTCAAAGCGCGGAATATTATTGGAAATCATCCAAGACTTTGGCGCAGTAATAAATAAACTCATTATCAACAGTAGTCCTTTCTCATTTATTCAGGGCTATCAGAATGCGGAAGAATTAACCAAAACTCATCCGTTCTTTTCTCGTAGCGCCAAACTGTTTCCATTCCCAAACCGCCTAGAAAACGGCCAATACCAATTCCAACAGCAAACATTTACCCTACCCGCTAACTTTCCTTGGTCTCAAGATGCTGTTCACGGGTTACTTTACAATCAACCATTCTCAATCCTTCGTACCGATGCCAATGTTGACTATGCCGAAGTGACCCTTCGCTACAACACCGAGCACCTTTGCGCTGGCTTTCCACACAGTTTCCTATTAGATGTCATCTATCGTATCGATATTGATGGTGTTCTAACTTGCACCACCGAAATCACGAATACCGGCGATAACTCTCTGCCCTATGGGGATGCATGGCACCCATACTTTTCGTTAGGCTGCGAGCGTGACCAAGTAAAACTAACCATGCCGTCAAGCCAAGAACTCGTTTCAGAATCTGGCCTTCCTACTGGTTCATTCAAACCATTTGACCAGTTTGCCAAGGGCGCTTGGTTGGGCGACGCGGAGCTGAATCACTGTTTTCAGTTCGAGTTGTCACGCCCTATCGCCTTGTCTCTTGAGCGAGCAGATCAACGAGCCTCTATTCGTTACCAACAAGACGCAAGCTACCCATTCATCCAGCTCTATACACCCAACTCCGAGTCCACATTGGCTATTGAGCCAATGACTTGCCCGGCGAATGCATTTAACAATCATATCGGTCTTAAAGAGCTAAGCCCCAACCAGCTGGAGCGTTTTTCTTGGCAATGTCAGGTTAGCTATCAAGCCTAAACCACCACACCGTCAGAAGGGGCGCTAAGCGCCCCTTTTTTTATCTACCGAGTGTCACTTCGATTTGGTGTTCACCTTCTGCAAGCACCGGGATCTTGTTACCGTCAATCAGCTCGCCATTAACCAGCACTTTCGTAACCCCTTTCGAAACGTGTTCTGGGTTGGTCACCTCAATGCAGTACGTGGCTCCGCGGAACTGACGTTTCACTTTAAATCCAGGCCAGGCTTTTGGAATACATGGGTCGATGATCAGGCCATCGACATCTGGTCGAACACCTAAAATCCACTGCGTACCCGCCACATAAGTCCAAGACGACGTACCTGACAACCAAGCATTTCTTCCTAAGCCAAATTGCTCATGCTCATCCCCTAAAATGTTCTGCGGATAGCAGTAGGGTTCAGATTCAAACACATCAATATGATCGTTTTTCGATGCAGGTTGATTTGACGATAGTATTCATACGCTCTATCACCATTGCCCATTTTCGCTTCAGCGATCATGACCCATGGGTTAGAGTGCAAGAATATACCGCCATTCTCTTTCGCGCCCGGTGGATAAGTGGATACACCGCCCAATTTTGGATCAAACCCGTTGTAGCCCGGTGTCGACAACTTAATACCATTACGTGTATTGAGCTTTTGATACACAGACTCCAACGCTTGAGTCGCACGCTCTTCAGTTGCAAACCCTGAAATGACTGGCCAGCTTTGACCATTAGTGTATATCTGGCCTTGCTGATTCACATGTGAGCCAATTGGCTCGCCTTTCTCATCAAAGTAGCGAATGTACCATTGTCCGTCCCAACCATAGTCATTGACGATACGCTGCATCTCTTGGTAGTACTCTTCAAAACGCTGCTCTAACGCACTGTCAGTACGCAGTTTGCAGAGATCGAGCATATCTAGTAGCGCCTTACCGTACATATTGGCGATCATCATAGACTCAGCGCCAGTCGGCAGGTTGACCGTATCATTCCAGTCAGCAAAACCTAACAGTGGTAAACCGTGCTGGCCACGATTGCTGTAAGTAAACTCAATCGCTCGGCACAAATGATCCCAAATGCTTGCCGACTCGACAGGGTTGCCCAGTTTGTCTTTTTGATAATAAGGCAACACCTTATCTAGGAACGCGGCATTACCGGTCTCTTTTACGTACTGAGTGACAGCAAAGATAATCCAGAGGTGATCATCACCGTAATAATCTGGACGGTCTTCTTCCTCCCGAGAGTCACCTGCATTGGCTTCCATGGTTGACGGGAAGAACTGGTGCATAGCCGAACCATCGGTGTTTTGTACTGTTAGCAGTCGCTCAATCAACTCGCGAGCTTCTTCAGGCATATGGGAGATAACACCCAAGGTATCTTGCGAAGAATCCCTAAAGCCGATACCACGCGCGCCATAACCCAACTGATACAGCGACAAGTAACGCGACCAGTTTTTAGTGGTATGACACTGACGTGGGTTGTGTACGTTCAGCATTGAGTTCATAGCCAGATCTGGCGTGTCGACGTGCAGTGTTGCTAGATACTGCTCCCAATGAGAAGCCAGCGCGTTAAACGCTTCATCGACCGTTTGGTGATCGCGATATTTGGCAAGAAGCTCAGTCGCTTGTTCTAAACTTTCCATCTGAGTTAACTGCACCACAGTACGCTCTTGCTGCTCTGGCTCTAGCCAGCCTAATCTCAGGTTCAGTGCACCAATGTTGTCGCCACGCAAACATTCAGAATTGTTCAGCTCTTGGTTATTTAACGCTTGCGGCGCTGCCCAGCTTCCATAGCCCATATTGCCAAGAAATTGCTGACGATCACCATCAAATGAAGTCGCGATTCTGTCTGCGGTCATTAGGTTTACGGCAAAATCTCGCTTCATAAATGCGTATTGTTCAAGCACAGTATGACCGCTCTGCTGCTTGTGCGCTTTGAGCGTCATGGTTTGTGGAACCCAGTCTGCGTTAAGGAGCTGCTTTAAAGCATCAAAGTGAGTGAACTCATACACCGGAATCACATCTACATGCAGTGGTTTGTCTGAGATGTTAGTAACTTTAATGTCCTGCAGCAGCACGGGGTCGTTGTGCGGTACAAAGAACGTCGCTTCACAACGCACTCCATACCCTTCCGATACGATGGTGGTGTACGACAAGCCAGTATGGTTCTCATAGCGCTCCAGAGGCTTGAGTGTCGGCGTGTAGAAAGGCGAGAAAATGTCTACATTACCATCAGCGTCTTGTACCTTAATATAGGTCGTAGACCCTTTAAAATCGGAGTTTGGCAGCTGGGCGATGTATTTGGTGACCCTGTTGAGTGCTGGGTCCCCCTTACACAGCAGCACTCCACCATTACTATCCACCAAGCCGCCAAAATTGAGCGTGCCCACATAATTACACCATTTAATCGGTGTGCACGGTGTCGTGGCGACATATTCCTTCGCCGCGTCATCAAAATATCCAAATTTCATCGTCGTGTTCCCTAACCCCTTTGCTCTCAAAGGGGTTTATTCAAAGTTAAATTAAAGTCGTTCGTCTGCGGACTAGTCGATGGCGAGTGAGTTTTCGCTTAAGGCATCGAACAAGTGGATTGCATCTAGATCCAGATACAGAGTGAGCTCGTCAACATCGACCTCTGCTGCTTGCGTCTCAACAACAAATGGCTGACCGGCAATTTCTGTTTTCAACAGAATACTCGCGCCGAGTAGCTCCTTGTCTTTGATTGAGACAGGAATTGGGATAACACGGTCATGGTCGACTTGCTCAGGGCGAAGATAAAGATCGGTTGGGCGAACACCAAAATGCAATGCGACATTTTTGGAAGCGTGCGCTTTAAAGCGTTCTGGCAATGGAATATGCACGTCGCCAAGTTCGACAACAAACTCACCGTCAACGTCGACAAGCTGTGCATCCAACATGTTCATTGATGGGTTACCAATAAACTGAGCGACAAATTTGTTGGCTGGACGCTTAAATACATCTGTCGGAGTACCTACTTGCGCTACATAGCCATCTTTCAGAATGACAATACGGTCAGCGAGCGTCATGGCCTCGATCTGGTCGTGAGTCACGTAAATCGTTGTGGTCTGCAGTTTACGGTGTAGCTCTTTGATTTCTTCTCGCATTGTGCCGCGTAGTTTGGCATCCAAGTTCGACAATGGCTCATCAAACAAGAATACTTTCGGTGTACGCACCATCGCGCGCCCCATCGCTACACGTTGACGCTGGCCGCCAGACAGCTCTTTCGGCTTACGATCGAGCAGCGGCGTTAGCTCTAGCATGGTCGCAGCTTTACGAACTTCAACATCGATATCACGCTTAGCCATACCCTTTAATTTGAGAGCAAAGGCGATGTTTTCATACACTGTCATGTGTGGGTACAGTGCATAGCTCTGGAAAACCATCGCCAAGTCTCGGTCTTTTGCGTCCACTTTGTTCATGCGCTTGTCGCCGACAAAGATATCACCTGATGTGATGTCTTCTAGACCAGCCAGCATTCTTAATGTGGTTGATTTTCCGCAACCCGATGGGCCAAGAAACACCACGAACTCACCGTCCTGGACGGTAAAGTCGAACTCTTTTACAACATCTACGTCGCCGAATGATTTTTTGATATTACGAAATTCTACTTTAGCCATTTTTGTTCTCCTCAGAGCGCGCTAGAAGCATATTGCGATAGGCAATCGCGCTCTGTTTCAGTGTTCTTTTTTGTGTTTGATAGTCGACATGCACAATGCCGAATCGCTGAACGTAACCGAACGCCCATTCAAAGTTGTCCATTAGGTCCAAGCGAAGTAACCATGGACGTTAACGCCGCTTTCCATCGCCTTATCTAGAGCAAGCAAGTGCTGTTGCAGGTAGCGCTGACGCTGCTCGTCATCCACCTTTCCTTCAATACACTGATCATTGCCTGCGGCGCCATTTTCAGTAATGTAGATCGGAGGCAGATTTGGATAGCGAGACTTGATTCGAACCAATAGGTCAGTCAGTCCCTGTGGGTAGATTTCCCAACCGATATGGGTGTGCTCCGAGTTTGTTTGAGGGATGGCTTCGATATCGCCATTTTCATCAAATCGCACCACGCCACGTGAGTAGTAGTTGATACCGATGTAATCGACCGGTGCAGAAATAATCTCTAGATCCCCTTCTAGCACCATAGGTTTGTGGGCGTATTCACGCTCTAATACTAATTCGGGATAACTTCCCTTAAGCACGGGATCCATAAACCAGTGATAATTCGCGGCGTCTTTGTACATAGCCGCACCTTCGTCCTTTTCACTTTCTGGATAGAACGGTGTGGCGTTGTAAACAATCCCATGCAATGAATCAGGCGCGTTTTCACGCAATACTGGCATTGCTAGACCATGTGCTAGTAATAGGTGATGCGACGCTAAAATCCCTTCAGACTCCCCGACTACGCCAGGTGCATGCATCCCCCAGCGATAACCAAGGAAAGCGGATACAAACGGCTCGTTAAGCGTGGTGTAGACATCGATCTTATTACCAAAGTAGCGACTTACTACCTCAGCATAGTGAGCAAACTTATACGCCGTTTCTCGATTAAGCCACCCACCTCGGTCTTCTAAATATTGAGGTAGATCCAGTGGTAAAGCGTGACGTAGACTTTCATACCTAGAGCATGACATTTATCGATAATGCGCTCATAAAACGCCAAGCCTTGAGCGTTGACCGCGTCTTCTTCAGGCAGGATGCGCGGCCATGCAATTGACAGCCTGTACGCATCGACACCAAGAGAATGAATCATCTCGATATCTTGTTCCCACAGGTGGTAATGGTCACAAGCAATATCGCCATTATCACCGTTGTCTACCTTGCCCGGTTGTCGGCAGAACGTGTCCCAAATCGAATCGCAGCGCCCGCCTTCTTTCGTCGCGCCCTCAATTTGATAAGAGGAGGTAGCAACACCAAAGACAAACTGTGGGTCACGCATTTTTGAGCCAAGTGGCAGTTGAAACTGTTCCATCATTTACCCCTTAACCGCGCCAGATGTTAGGCCGCTAATCATCTGTTTAGAGGCAAACAGATAAGTCACAACCAGTGGAAGAATTGAGATAGTGGTACCAAGCATTACTGCGCCCCATGGGGTATTTGGTATGCCCTGCACACTTCTTAGTGCCTGAGTAATCACGTAGTTTTCAGGTGAGTTTAGAACTACCAAAGGCTGCATGAACATGTTCCAGAAGAAAACGAACTGAACGATCGCAAGTGTGGCAAGCGCGGGTTTCATCAACGGTAGTACCACGCTCCAGTAAGTACGCAGTTCACCAGCACCATCTAGTTTGGCCGCTTCAAGAAGCTCACGTGGAATCGAGGCCACCACGTGCTGACGCATCAGGAAAATACCAAACGGCGTCGTGGTAAATGGGAGCCAAACCGCAACATGGTTATCGAGCAATCCTAGAAACTTCACGATCATAAAGTAAGGAATCAAGCTCAGGACTGGCGGAATCATCATCGAACCTACCAGCATGCCAAATAGAATGTTCTTACCCTTGAACTTGTGAACCGCAAAAGCGTAACCACCCATGCTGCAGAACAGCAGGGAAATGGTGGTGCCCACAAAGGCCACGTAGACTGAATTAAACATCGCCTGCCAGAAAGGCATGATTTCTTGTAGCTTCGCGTAGTTAATCGCCAAGCTATCTCCGATGGCAAAACTGATACCTGTGCCAAAGATTTCACTTCGGTCACGTGTCGATAGTAGTGCCGACCAAATAAACGGGAACACGGTGATAATTGCAGAGACAATAAGGATCGCTGCAAGTAGCACCATTAACGCTTTCACCAGCAGCTCTACAGTGCGATCGCTCGGTTTTAGTTTTGCCATTACGGCATTCGAGTTATGCGTTAGAGTCGTCATATTAGTGCTCCCCTAAACCTTTCTTACCAAAGAATAAAAATTGAATTGTTGTACAACCAGCGATGAGCGCGAACAGTAACCATGAAATTGCAGATGCTGTCCCCATTTCTAACCATTCCCAACCCACTTTGTACAAGTACATAGAGATGGTTAGACCCGCCTGACCAGTACCGCCGCCACCGCGAGTCAGTACGAAAGGTTCTTCGAACAACTGCAAGTTACCGATGATGGTCATGGTGACTGCAAAAAAGACAAAAGGACGAATCATTGGTAGTGAAACATGCCAGAAGCGGCGCAGTGCGTTAGCACCATCCATTCGTGCTGCTTCTAAGATATCTTTAGGGATCGTCATTAAACCTGTGGTGTAAAGAACGATGTTGAAACCGGTGTATTTCCAGAAAACCATGATGGCAATCGATGGCTTAATTAGCGTTGCATCGTCAAGCCAACGAATCGGCTGATAGTCGTTGACCCACGCAAATGCCCAGCCTAGAACCGTGGTATCAGCCAAGTAAATCAACGTTTGGTTGATGATGCCTGAGCTTGGCGAATACATATTGAAGAAGATAAGTGACGCGGCGACCGTTGATGTGATGAAAGGCAAAAAGTACGCAGACGTCAGCCAATGGCGAAGTCTGTCGCCAAGGGAAACCAAAATATAAGCCACTGGAATCGCGACTAAGTGCTGCGCCACACCAGAAGTGATTGCTAGCCAAAATGTGTTCTTAAGGGAGCGCCACAACCACGGGTCGGTAAGCGCAATGTGGTAGTTTTCTAGTCCCACGAAGTTCATCGCGCCAAGACCTTCTACTGGGTTCCATTCATGAAAAGAAAGGAACACTGAAAATAGAAGTGGAAAAATACCAAATACAGAAAAAATAATTAGGAACGGCAACAAAAACCCATAGGGGGCTAATGCCTTGGCATTAATACGAGCAATAATACTCTGCCTTGATGTTGCTTCCATGACGTTGCTCGCTGAATGACTCATAGTAACGACCTCTTAAAGAAGGAAGCGCGCTAGCACGCTTCCTTAAATCAAACTCAAAAACGGATTAAAGGTTACGCGTTCTGCGTTTAATTAGGCGCTCAGCCTCAGCCAATGCAGTTTTGATGTCTTTATCTTCATCCAATACTTCCATCAATGCATTTTCTAGAACGATTGAGCGAGCAACGTGGTCACCTTTCGCTGGTGCAACCGGTTTGATGTTGTTCGCTACTTCAGCAAATAGCTGACGCGCTTTTTGACCACCAAGGAACTCAACTTCTTGGTCAAACAGTTTGTCGTCATAAGTCGTTACGTTAGCTGGGAACGCAGCAATCGTCTCAAAGTGCTTAAGCTGTGAGTCACGATCTGCTGTCATGAATTCGATCAGCTTCCACGCTTCATCTTGGTGCTGTGACTGAGTAGGGATTGAAAGGAAAGAGCCGCCCCAGCTGCCGTAGATGCCATCAGGTAGGTTTGATACTGCCACTTACCTTTTGTTTCTGGTGCAATCCAGTTGTTCAAGTGACCAAGCAGCCATGCACCCGATTGTTGAGTCGCAAACGTGCCATTTCTAAAACCTTCATACCACTCGTTTGACCATGCCAAAATGCGGCCATCTAGACCTTTTTCACGAATTTTCTTCGCGACTTCAAAAGCGTGTACAAAACGCTCAGAGGTAACGACTGGCTGACCGTCTTTATCGAAGTAAAGACCTTCGCCTTCAGGTACTGTGGTGTAGATGATTGCTTGTGCAACATCCGCTGCAGAGGCGATCAGTTGAACGTTTTGTTGCTTCAGTTTTTCACCTGCAGCAATGTAAGAGTCCCAATCTTTGATGGCATCTTTCACGTCGATACCCGCTTTTTCAAATAGATCTGTACGGTAATACATAACACCAGGGCCTAGATCCACTGGAATGCCGTACATGTTGCCATCAGAGCCCTTACCTTGCGCCCATGCGTAAGGTGCAAAACGCTCAGCGTATTTATCTGCGCCGTATTTTTCAGAAAGGTTGACCAAACCACCAGACGCTACAAATGGACCAATTTTCTCCACATCAACAACGATGACGTCACCCGCACCTGAGCCAGTCGCTAGGTTAGTTGTCAGTTTAGTGTGATGGTCACCATGGTTGTTCATCAAGTAATCAACCTTGATGTCATTTTCCTTTTCAAACTCAGGCAGTAGAACTTTCAAGCTGCTGTCAAAATCTGGAAAACCATCAAAGCGAATCGCTTCTTCTGCATTAACAGCGGTAATTGTTCCAAGCGAAATCGCACTATAAAGTACTAAACTCTTTAATTTCATGTTATATCCTTAATAGAATTATAGGGTAGTAAGTAGATCCTTAACTGAATTTCTAACCACTAGTGAAGGGAGTAGTTTAAAATTAACGTCGCACTTATTATTCCCCAATTTTTGAATAACAAGCTGTACAGCTTCCAAACTCATTTGTTCAATTGGGAAGTTCATTGTCGTTAATTTTGGCGTTAAATAACGAGCGAACAAAATGTCATCAAATCCAATGAGTGACACTTCTTCTGGCACTGAATATCCTTGCTCTGCCAGTACCTCGTACGCACCTAAAGCCATATGATCATTAGTAGCGAATACTGCGGTAAAGTGGCATTTCCTCCTTATTATTTTTTCCATTGCACTGGCACCACTTTCTTCGGTAAATGACGCTTCGGCAACAAGCACTTCATCATATTCAATACCTGCGTCAAACAGTGCATTTCTATAACCTTGCAGACGTCCTCTAGCATCGGATTTATCTAAAGGACCTGTAATACAAACAATATCCGTGTGACCCATTTTAAGGAGATATTGTGTTGCTATTTTTCCACCAAGTTCATTGTCGATGGTAATACAACTTGATTTCATTTCCGGAATGAATCGATTGATAATCACAAGCGGAATACCTGACTCTTCAATTTGAATTAAGTAGTCATCGGGAACATTTTGCGCATGAACAATCAAGGCATCGACTCGGCGGCTAATTAAAAACTCAATCGACTCTTTTTGACTCGCTTCCGTATTCGAGCCCGCACTGACAACGACGTGATAACCAAAGCGTCTAAGGTGCTCTTCCATGTTGTGGAGTATCCCAGAGTAAAACGGACCACCCAGTTCCGGCACCATGATGCCGACACTTCCGGTGCGACTAAACGCAAGCGCTTGGGCGATTGAGTTAGGTTTATAAGCCAACTCTTTAATGGCTTTTTCTACCTTTAGCTTTTTGTCATGACTCACTCGGCTGGTACCATTGATAACTCTTGATACTGTCGCCTGAGATACACCTGCTAACTCTGAAACATCTTTGATAGTCGCCAAAATAACCTCGATACGCCCCTGCATGAAACCGTTTTCAAGCAGAGTATTTCGTATATGAGGTCAGTGAAGCGTGATATAACTCACATGGAATTGAAGGGAAAATTTTGAAATTGCTGAATATTGAGTGCAATGGCAAGTTTTTCATTAGCCATGAAACTCTTTCATGAAATCAGATTTGGAAATAGTGACCTAGGTAATAAAGATACCCATGCAGACACCAAAGAAGCGTGTGCATGGGCTTTAATGATAAGAATGATCGTGTCTATAGTCCTAGCTTCTGGCGCGCCACTTGGTACTCATCTTCAATAGTATCAATGATATACTGCCTTGGTGCTCTGTCAGAGACGTATCGCGCGCGTACTTCTATGTTCTCGAGTTGTGCACTCCTCCAGTTTTCTAGCGCCTGTTCTATATCGCTTTTTGACATACTACTTTTGATCGATTGTATGGTCATATAATCCAGCGCATCCTGGCTAGTTGCTGTAAAAGAAACCGCTGATGCAATAATGGTCAACGCAATTAACTTTGCTCTCATAACAATATTCCTTAACCTTATAAAAGACGAATAAGACACGTTGAAACACGAAACCGGTTTCAAGAAAATATGCCCTACCATCGACATTAACCAATAAGAAAATGTCAATACAATAGTAGTACAGAACTGCAAAATATCCATTTTCGTGATGCTAATCACGTTAATTTCTGACGACTATTTGTCCCGATTACCCTTGCGAGCTCGCAATACACTTTCATGGCGACATAAATATTTTCATGAAAACTATTCACCAGCACGATGGTCGTTGTATATTTGTTCACAGTTATAATGCTAAGCATTTATTTAAATTCAATTTTCCACCACTGTCCCTTGCCTTAGGCACTACCCAATATATGGTTAGAAAAAATAAAGGAGGACATATGACAAAACTAAACAAGGTAAGTGCTGTTATTCTTTGTGCCGCTTTTCATTCTTCAGGCGCGCTGAGTGATGAGATGATCCGTAATGGTAATTTTAGTAGTGCTCTCGACGGTTGGTGGGCCGCAGGTGCAAGCGCAACACCAAAGGATGGCTTCGCTTGCATGGACATAAAAAGTACCGGCAGTGACGCTTGGAGCGTGATCTTAGGTCATGCTGGAGTAGGCTTGGAACAAGGCGAGAAGTACTCCATTCGCTTTGATGCCTACGCTAGCGTCGATACCAAAATGAAAACCCTGATACAACATGAAGGTCCTCCTTACACTCATTACTTTCTCGCAGAAACCGTACTTTCTACCCAACCTGAGTCGTTTCAATATGAGTTTACACATCAGCTAGACAGTGATGCTGGAGGCGAATTCCAATTCCAAATGGGCGCACAGAAAACAGGCTCGGTGTGTGTTACCAATGTATCAATCGAAGGAAAGCCCTATTTTGAGGTGTCAAAGACCTCGCCCATCCGTGCAAATCAAGTCGGTTTTTATCCTCAAGCAGATAAGCTTATCTTTATCACTTCTGACTCCAAGCAGCCTTTACGTTGGACGCTTAAAAATGCTCAAGGCATCAACATCGATCTCGGGCGAACATCGGTATTTGGACTAAATCCAGCCTCCGGTGAGCACCTTCATCAAATCGACCTATCAAACCTAACCTCTGAGCAAACCGGACTGACGATCTCGGTCGATGGCGAAGAGAGCTATCCATTTAGCATTCAAAAGAACCTTTACCAATCGCTTAAACACGATGCTTTCTCCTATTTCTATCAAAACCGAAGTGGAATTGAGATCCAAAAAGAATATGTTCAAAGATCCGATTTAGCGAGGCCAGCTGGGCATACGAACGACCGAGTAACCTGCTTTGACAAAGAGGATGCATGGGGAAACCAATGGCCAGGTTGTGAACTTTCTATCGACGTGACAGGTGTTGGTATGATGCGGGCGATCACGGTAAATATACGGTTAATGGCGGCATCACGACATGGACACTACTCAACCTATATGAACGCGGGTTATGGCTTGATAATGCCAAGCTTCCGTTTAACGGCGAACAGGTAAAGATCCCCGAAGCCACGCAAGACGTTAACCCGGTGTTGTCGGAAGCGCGCTGGAATGTGGAGTTCATGCTGGCAATGCAAGTACCCGAAGGACAAAATGTTAGCGTTCCTATTGGCGATCAATCTGCAAGTAAAGCACTTGAGCTGACCGCTATTGATGCTTCTCATCTGGCGTTTCATAAAGTCGCCGACGAGGTGTGGACTGGTATGCCATTACCACCACACAAAGACGATAAAAAACGCTATGTCGGCCAGCCAAGTACGGCTGCGACTCTTAACCTTGCGGCGATTGGTGCTCAATGTGGACGATTGTGGAAAGAGATCGATCCTAGCTTCGCCAAACGTTGTATAAACGCCGCAGAAAAAGCGTGGACAGCAGCATTAGCGCATCCGGACATTTTTGCTTATGACAACTTTACCGGGTCAGGCCCATATGATGACTTGGTTTTGAGTGATGAATTCTATTGGGCGGCGAGTGAACTGTTCATTACCACGGGTAACGTTCAATATCGCGACTTCTTGAAAAGCTCTCCACACTATCTTGAGACACCAAAAGGCAACATAGCCACCGACGGCGATATCTTCTGGCAATACACTGCGCCACTCGGCACCATCAGCCTTGCCGTTGTGCCTAATAACCTAGGGAAAGAAGCGATTTCACAAGCTAGAGCCAACATTATTCAAACGGCCTCTAACTACGAAGCGCAAGTGACTAAAGAGGGTTACCACATTCCTTACTCTGTCGAAGAGTACCCTTGGGGCTCAAACTCAAACTTGGTTAATCGAAGCTTATTCTTAGTTTATGCCAATGACTTTAGCGGCGAAGTGAAGTTTCTAAAGGCAGCGGCGAACGCGATGGATTACATACTGGGCGCCAACCCGATGAACATTTCCTACGTGACCGGTTATGGCAGCCACGCGGCGCAAAACCCTCACCACCGTTTTTGGGCAAAAGCGGCAGATAAAAACTCTCCGGCTCCTGCACCTGGTGCATTAATTGGTGGGCCTAACTCGATCAGCTTTTCCGATCCTATTGCGGCGACAATGAAAGGGCAATGCATCGGACAAACCTGCTATCGAGATAACATTGGGGCATGGTCACTCAATGAAATCACCATTAACTGGAATGCTCCGCTGGTTTGGGTTGCGTCAGCTTTGGATGAGGGAAAACTGCACTAATACTGAGCTTTTTTGAATCAATCCAAATGGCCAGCCCCTAGGCTGGCCTATTGTCTACTTTTAAGAGGTTCACAATGACCACAATGTTAAGACTCGTTTGGCTTATCCCTGCAATATTGATCACCGCTTGCAGCTCAGAGAGCAAAGCGCCGCCGCAAGGCAACGAGGCACTTCTCCCTCCTTCAACACTACAGAACAACCTTTGTATGGCGCTGAAGTGTTTAGTCACGACAAAGTACTGTTTGGAAAGTTCGTTATCCGCATGAAAATGGTTTCTAGTCCCGGCGTCATTTCATCGTTCTTTACCTATGACAACGAAAGCTGGGCTGGTGGGATACCTTGGCGTGAAATCGATATCGAGTCGGTAGGAAAACGAGCCGATTTACTGCAAACCAACTTAATCACTGGCGAAGCAAACCATCGTATCCACTCAGAACAGCTCCACACTGTTGATGAGATCGATGAGTTTCATGAACATACTCTTATCTGGACACCGGACGAAATTACCTGGCAAGTTGATGGCGTGACCATACATCAAGAACTGGCTTCGCAGTCTCTACAAGTTCAAGACATGCGTGATACGCCACAAAGCTATCGAATGAACCTTTGGGTTGCAGATTCCATCGATTGGGCCGGTCGCTTCAATATTGACAATCTACCACTGGAGCAAACTATCGATTGGATTGAGTACTACGCCTATGACAATGGGGAATTTACCCTTGAATGGCGCGATGACTTTACTTACTTCGATAGTAACCGCTGGGGTAAAGGAGATTGGAGCTTTGCTGAAAACCTCGCGACCTTTAGGCCAAACAACGCAGTCATTGTAGACGATACGCTGGTATTACGTTTAACCCGCTAATTTATCTCTTAGCCTCAAAGTTGCTCGCCTTTGAGGCACTTTTTCGCTTGGGCTTCACTTCTTCGCCTAATCTTATTTGCTGATTTTTAAGCGAGTGTAATATACTCACTGCCTCTTCTGATTGGCGTTCATACATGTGATATGAAAATTGCAGACCTAAAACTGTTTACCAAAGTCGTTGAGCTGGGCAGCTTTACTGCCGCAGCAAACGCTCTAGATCTCCCCCGAGCCAACGTCAGTCGACGTATCAATGAACTTGAGCAAGCGGTAGGATCTCAATTATTTCACCGAACAACGCGCAAATTGTCACTCACCAACAGCGGCAGCACCTACTACGACGAAATCCTCCAAGCTATCGAACTGTTTGATAGAGCGCAACAATCGTTGTCCAGTTCGAGAGATACGCTCACAGGAAAAGTAAAGCTTGGTGTGCTCCCCGAAACCTATGATTTGCTGCAGCCTATTCTGTTTGAATTTCATGACAAATACCCTGACATCCAGCTCGACATTCGCAGTATCAGCAACGGATTCAATGAGATTTTTCAACAAGGTTTAGATATCGCCATCCACGGCGGAGCCATATTTGACTCAGATATTGTCGCCAGAAAAGTCATTCAATTCCGCCGAGTTTTGGTCGCTTCTCCAGAGTACATTGAGGAGTTTGGCGCGCTCAAATCACTGACTGACTCAATCATCACAAGTGCATTTGTTTTCGCTGGCCAAGCGGCGACGTAGACAGCCAATGGCATTTTGACTCAGGGACTGCGTCGGTCGAGGCGAATTTGATTGCGAACAGCATCGGCTTCGTGAAAGGGGCGACAATAAGGGGACGAGGCATCAGCTTCTTACCTACTATGATGATACAAAGTGAGCTAAAACAAGGCGCTTTAGTCTCTTTACTTCCTAAGGAAACCGCTATTCTAGAAGACGGCTGGCTGCTCTACCCTCAACCCAAAACCTTGAATCGAGCCAGTAAAGCGCTTATCGAACACTTATCTTCAGAGATACCTCGCCTTAACCAATTGTCATAATTTTCGTGACAGTAAGTCTCATCCGAGACTGCATATTTGAACAGCGTTCAATAATAAGATAGCCCCACTATAACGGAGCTATCTATTATGAATACAGTCAAAACACTCGCGCTTTGCATCGCCGCATCTGTCACGCTACAAGGATGTAATCAGGCTCAAGTGCTGGAACAGCCGGCAGCCAAACAAACCACTCTTCAAGTCATTAAGTTAAACAGCTTAGAAAATCAGTCGACCAGACACTTCAGTGGTTTGGTGCGCGCACACGATAGCGCTAACTTGGCATTTAGAGTGCCCGGCACCTTAAGCGAAGTCTTGGTCCAGCCTGGTGATAACGTCAAAAAAAGGTGACATCATCGCTCGTCTCGATCCTCACGATTATCAAGTCGCACTCGAGGAACTACAAGCTAAAATGCTTGAAGCGCAATCGGCTCACAAACTTGCCAAAGCGGAGCTAAAACGCGTTAAGCTAGCCACAGAAGACAATGCTATTGCCAGTGTGAACCTAGACCGCGCAACCAGCGGCTATGAGCGCAGCCTTTCTGCAGTAAAGGTTGTCGACAAAAATATCCAAAGGGCTAAAGACACCTTGCGTTACACACAATTAGTGGCGCCTTTTGACGGTGTGATTGCGAGTGTAGGTTTTGATGCTCATGAGCAAGTTTTGCCCGGAATTGCGGTTGCGACCATGCAAGATAACTCAACATTAGACGTAGAGATTGATGTTCCTGAAAATATGATTGACCAG
Organism: Vibrio maritimus; assembly: GCA_000755425.1. Taxonomy (GTDB): domain Bacteria; phylum Pseudomonadota; class Gammaproteobacteria; order Enterobacterales; family Vibrionaceae; genus Vibrio; species Vibrio maritimus_A. The sequence goes on along the minus strand of BBMT01000006.1, from coordinate 160,630 downwards.
TTCAGCATCAACGATAAAGGCTCTGTGACTTGGTACCAATCCGACTCTACGCTCAATGCACATGTCACCGAGATTGCTCCACTTCCTCACCTCATCAAACAGACCTACACCGTCACCTATACCCTAGATAACGCAAGTCAGCAGCTCTTCTCTGGTAAGTCCGTGACAGTATCGTCACAAGCGGCAGTGGCTACAGACTCATTCTGTATTCCCTACTCTGCTCTGGTAGGTGAAAAAGAGACCATGCATATCAATCTAGTGCGTGATAACGAAGTTGTCGCGACACCCGTGGAACTGAAATCCTTGGATGCCTACCAAGCCTGTATCTCTGGAAATGTAAAAGGTGACGACTATGTCGTCGTAAGCGGCTCTTTCTATCTAAAAGATGGCGATGTTGCAGACAAACTTGTACTTAGAGATCTATAGGACATAGACCATGATTAAACTCGCCGAATTCGCCATTCGTCAAAGAACGTTTCTGCTATTTTTTATAACGCTGAGTGTCATCGCTGGCATCTATTCCTATTTTGACCTCGGTAAACTAGAAGACCCAAGCTTTACTGTAAAAACGGCCGTTGTCGTTACCCTGTATCCAGGAGCGTCGGCTGAGCAAGTTGAGAAACAAGTGACCGATACCGTCGAAACCAAACTGCAAGAAATGGGAGAACTGAATCGGTTACGTTCACTTTCTCGCCCTGGCATGTCTATGGTGTTTGTTGATCTTAAAGAAAGCCTCAATTCCAAACACTTACCGCAGCAATGGGACATACTTCGCAGTAAGGTTCAAGATGTCAAACTGCAGCTCCCAGCTACGGCTCAAATCAGCATAGTGCAAGATGAGTTTTCCGAGGTCTATGGCATGTTGTTTGCCATTCACAGTGACGATGCGAAACCAGAAGAACTGCGCCGATACTCTGAAGAGCTGCAACGCCGGTTAAAAGCCGTTGAAGGTATTAAGAAGATCGAGTTACACGGCGTACAGCCACGTGTAGTCTATATTGATCTTCCTGATGAGCGCCTTGCGCAATATGGTTTATCGGTTGCTCAAGTCTGGAACCAACTCAATAGTACTAATACTACCTTCGAAGCGGTAGATTCGATGCGGGCTCAGAACGAATTCGAGTCCATCAAGGCAGTGAATTTCAATCTCTCGCTGATATTCGCAATCTCATGATTAAAGGTGGAGTGAGTGAATTTGGTACTGGCTTATTCGACTTGGTGATATTGCCGATGTCACCATGGGCTATCAAACACCAGCACTGACAGAAAACCGTTACAACGGACAAGACTCGGTCACATTGGCTGTCAGTCCGGTTCCCGGCATCAATGTGGTGTCGCTGGGCGATACCATTCAAGAGATAATCAATGACTACCAAGCTAGCCTACCACTCGGGTGAATATCTCGACGATAGCGTTTCAACCTGACGAGGTACAGAAGGCCATCGACAACTTTGTCGGTAACCTTCTTGAAAGCGTTGCCATCGTATTTATCGTGCTATTGATTTTCATGGGTTTTAAGAGTGCAACCATTGTTGGGGGGAGCCTGCTTCTGACGATTCTTTTGACGCTTATCTATATGAACATCAATGATATAGATTTGCACCGAGTGTCGTTAGGCACCTTTATATTGGCGCTTGGGATGTTGGTCGATAATGCTATTGTTATCACTGATATGATGATTGCGAAGCTCAATAAAGGCATCGAGCGTACACAAGCAGCTTTGGATTCGGTTAAGGAAACGGGCGTTCCATTATTAGGTGCGACCATCATCGCCATCATGGGTGCAAGTCCCGTCTTGTTCTCTAAAACAGACGCCGCTGAGTTCGCAGGCTCTGTATTCTACATCATCGCTTCTTCTCTATTGCTATCTTGGCTTGTTGCAATGACATTCACCACGCTTATGTGCTGGCTGTTCATCAAACCGAATTCACAAAGCAGCGACGACAAGATGGCTCGTTACAAACAGTGTGTACACTGGACGGTCGATAATCCAAAGAAAGCGCTCGCAGCATTGATCCCGTTAATAGTGGTCACTGCAGTAGCGGTTCCTTATATCGCTATTAACTTTATCCCACAATCCGATCGCCCTGTTGTGTTCTTCGACTATTGGCTACCAAATGGCGCCAAGGTAGAACAGACCTCAGCGGACATGAAAAAAATGGAAGATTGGCTGCTACAACAACCAGAAGTAGAGAGCATTGCTACAGCGATTGGCGGAAGCGTTCCCCGATTCTCTGTGACGGTTGAACCGGAACCGTTTGATCCAGCTTACGGTCAGATCCTGATCAATACCAAAGACTACCCATCGATATCTGCACTCGTTGCACGAGGTGACGCTTGGGTGAAGGAACAGTTTCCAAATGCAGAGCCGCGATTCCGTGCTTTGAAGCTTGCTACCGCAGATAAATACGCCGTCGAAGCTCGCTTCTCGGGTCCAGATAAAACCGTGCTGCACCAGCTCGCCAATCAAGCGAAAGTCATTATGGCCGAGCACCCTGATGCGAAGTACGTACGAGACGATTGGCGCCAGCAAAGCAAAGTGCTGACTCCCATTATTAACCAAGACAAAGCACGCCGAGCAGGTATCAATCGCACCGATATTGCCTTCGCGATGAAGCGAGCCTCAGATGGCATGCCACTCGGCCAAATGAACCTCAACGATGAGTTAATTACCATTCAACTTAGAGGCTCAGAGCAAACCATGGCATCACTAGAAACGTTGCCTGTTAAATCCATTATTGGTTTGCACAGCGTTCCATTGGGGCAAGTTGTGGATGGCTTCGAGTTAAAGAGTGAAGAGAGCATGATCTGGCGCCGTGACCGAGTGAAAACCATCACCGCTCAAGCAGGTGTTGAACGTACCAGCACCCCCGCAACAGTTCGAAACGCCATTAAAGATCAGATCGAAGCAATCGAACTTCCGCCAGGCTACACCATGGAATGGGGTGGCGAGTATTACGACGAATACAAAGCTGTATCAGACATTCTGAAGCAACTGCCAAAAGCACTGCTAATAATGGTGATTATCCTTGTTGCTATGTTCAATGGTTTCAAACAACCAGTGATCATTCTTTCAACGATTCCACTCGCAGCAACAGGCGCAACTTTTGCCCTACTCGCCTTTGATAAACCTTTTGGTTTCATGGCACTGATTGGCGCGGTGACCTCATGGGGATGATCATCAAAACGGCATCGTGCTCATGGATCAAATTGAGCTAGAAAGACAAAACGGCTTAGGACTGTCTGAAGCAATAAAATCAGCGACGATCAATCGCACGATGGCTATCTCCATGGGTGCCTTAACCACCGCGTTAGGGATGATTCCATTACTCAGTGATCTATTGTTTGACCAGATGGCAGCCACCATTATTGGCGGACTGGCCGCTGCTACGGTGTTGTCACTCTTTGTTATGCCAGCATGGTATCGATTGGCCTATAAAGAGTCACCGTTACCAGAGGCTTCATCAACACAAGACATACTCATCACTTCAGAACAAAAGGCATAACACATGAAAACGCATCAATCACGTAAATGCCTACTGAAGGCGTTAAAACTGGCTCCTTTAACTCTTGCTGTTGCTTTGTCGGGATGTGCTGTTGGCCCAGATTATACAGAGCCAACAATCGCGCTATCGAGCGCCTACCTTCACGGAACTAACGAGCAGCAAGCGAAAACCGATTACTGGTGGACAAGTTTTAACGACGCTTCACTAAATCAAATGGTCGAAGATGTACAACGACAAAACATTCCACTCCAAGTGGCAGCTGAGCGGATCAAAATGGCCAACAGCTATCAATCGATAGTGAGCTCATTCAAAGTCCCTACAGTCAGTCTTGGCGCAGGCTATTTTAACTATCAGTTAAGTAAAAATGACTCACTGCTAGGTTCAGCGTTAAACCCTATTGGCGCGTCAATGCCAACAGGAACGCCGCTGGACTCAGTGACCCTTCTGGATAACCAACACGACGGTGTCTTCGCTGGCGCAAGTATCGGCTGGGAAATGGATTTATTTGGGCGTATCGATAGACAATCGAATGCGGCCAAAATCCGCGTTGAACAAGCAGAAATCTATCGCAGTGGACTCAATACATTGATCACCGCAGATTTGGTGCACAACTACCTGCAATATCGTGGGGCTCAGGAAAGAATGGCCTTAGTCGAAGTAAACTTGGCCGACCAAACCAAGACATTAGACTTGGTCAAAAAGCTGGTGAAAAGCGGCTACGGCTCTGAGCTCGATTTAGCACAAGCACAAACCATGTTGGCAGCAACAGAATCGGTGATCCCTCAGTTGGAGATCGCTCAGCAGGTTCATAAGCAAAGACTAGCGACTTTACTGGGAGAACCCCTGACTCAAGTCGACATTCGTCTTGCGAACCGTTCGAGTCTGCCGAGCTTAGAAGGCGTCATTCCCGTTGGACTGCCTTCAGATTTGCTAAAACGCCGTCCAGATATACGCATGGCTGAACGTGAAATGGCTGCGCTAAATGAAGAAGTCGCAGCAAGCATCGCCAATCGTTATCCCAAGTTTTTCTTAACTGGAACTCCGGGTGCATCGGCAAGCAGCTTTGACGATTTATTTGACTCTGACTCTTTCGGATGGGCAGCTGCAGTCGGCGTAAGCTGGAATGTATTTGATGGAGGACGGGGCGAAGCGTTGGTTGAGTTAAACGAAGCGCGCTTTGATGCCGCAGTGCTTGGTTACGAGCACTCGGTAAACTCGGCTATCACTGAGGTTGATTCGATGTTGTTTGCCTATGGACGAAGCCAACAAAATGAGCAACGTATTCAAAAAGCACTGACCGCCTCCGAAAACGCACTCAGCAAGGCTCAATCGCTGTACAAAGCGGGTCTTATCAACCATCTTGCCCTTCTTGATGCGCAGCGCCAGCAGCGTCTAATGGAAGACAGATTAGTGGCAGCTAGGTTGCAGACTGCGCAGGTGACGGTCGGCGTTTTCAAGGCCTTGGGGGGGGACTGGCAAGTTTCGGACACGGAGACCAACAATAGTTGAGATAAAAACCGATCAAAAAGCCCGCAAGATGCGGGCTTTTCAATGTTTACAAAAGATTCATTAGCTCGGACGGCTCATCTTCACACGCTGCTTAACTCGGTCAATGCGCTCTTTGTTGATACGCTCTTTTAACTGAGGCTTGATGTCCGCCACTGGAACAGCCTTCCATTCGCCCTCATGATAGACAACGATGTAAGATGCTCGGCTGATTTCCTCACGCACAACCCACTTTCCGTCATCGATACGCTTCACGTCGCCAAGAACATTGCCACCGGTGTCACGAATAGTCCAGGTACCGTTCTCATTTTTGCTACCCGTCAGCGTATGATCTGAGTGTAGTGAAGAGACAGTAATGACATCGTCTTGAACCAAGATTTCGCCGATACGAACGCCATTATATGTAATGGAGTACAAGGTCTCACCTTCCGTTTCACGCTCTTTGACCGTAGAAATCTTCGCATTTGGGTTAACCGGTGTTTCGTATTCCGGCAAGTGTACAGGGACATCTTGATCTAAATCAGGGATATACACATAGCCGAAGTCAAAGCCTAAATCTGGCTCTGTTGGCTCAGAGTCCTCTGGTGCACTATTGCCATAGCCTGGGTCTACATTCTCAAAGCCTGCGTCACCATCAAACTCAGGTGGTTTAGAGTCCTCTGGTGTACTATTACCATAGCCTGGATCCACATTTTCAAAGCCCAGGTCGCCATCAAACTCAGGCAGTGGTTCTGTCGGCGATGAGCTCCCACCACTTGATGAGCAGCCTGCAAGTAAAGCGACAGCAAGTGCAGAGCAAAGTAGTTTAGATTTTTGAATCGAGGTTAATTTCATGATGTTTTGCCTTCATGTTTTAAGATGAGTAAATCTTAAACGCCTCGACCTATTCAAACTATAGGGCAAAATCTATTTCTGATATTTACCCCCTTAATATCAGAGGGCAAAAAATATTTACAAGCTTCCGACAAAGGTTTAGCCCTGGCCAAGCAAAATTTGCTTCGAAACCGCCACCTCATCGATCAATGTGTACTCTCGACGAATGCCCCAAGGTCCAAACTCTGCATGAGAGATCCCCATAATGTAGACGGATTGTTGAGTTGGTTTACCCAGCAATCCATATCCACTGTGTGTGCCATGCAGTGACCAACGTATTGCTGCTCTTGGCGACATCATGGCATCGTCATTACCCATCACATGTTCAGTTTTAAACTCAGCATCTGGTAGGCTTGATCGCAAACTCATCCAAAATTGATCAATTTCACCATAAGACAAAGCTGTTTGATTGCTCGCATACTCACCAATACAAGCGCGATCGTAGACATCGGGAATAACGGAAAACTCTGCGTGCATGATTCGATTCAGCGTATCCTGATAGGCCTCGCCCCATTCACTCTCGTTACCGCTACCTTGATACGGCCCTTCAATATCGAGGGCGGGCGTAAAGGGCTTCACGCACAACTCTACACCACCCTCTTTCTCAATGAGCTCTCGCGCGTATTCCATCGGAGTTTTACCAAGCTGTAATGCAATAGCCCCCTGATCTCTGACTAACCACTCATCATTGATTTGGTCATTGATAGCATGACAATCCGCCAAGATTCGATACTTGATTTGCTTACCAGTGGGCTCTCCATAGGCACCAAAATGGCTATGCGTAGCAGTACACAACAAGCGATGTGATGACAACATACCTTGCTCAGGTGTACCCGTCCAAATCACGTCCTCACCAAAAAGTTGGCGATCTGGGAGCTCTGCCAGCGTTGACATCGTTGCCGCTATTACTCCCTCATTCCCCCGAACTACAGAGGCCGGTGAACGCACGATAATATCGGGGGCATAGTAATGCTTTAGTGTGTGGATACCGCGATCTTCCCAGATCTCTTTCGTCACACCGATAATGTAATCAGGAAAATCTCTCCACTTCGGATTAAAGCCTTTCATCTAAATTTTCTTCCATCGTAGTTTAAAGATAGTGTTCGCTTTCGGCACCCTAGCCTTTCACTGCGCCTTGGGTTAGGCCAGACACAATCTGTTTCTGGAACACGATAACAAGTAAGAAAAGCGGTGCTGTAATAGATACTGCTGCGGCAACAGCTTCCACTTGATCCGTCATTGTCGTTTCACGATTAAAATACTGACTGATAGCCGGCACCATCGTCTGAGACTGAGCGTCCAGTAACAATGAAGTGACAAGGAAGTCGTTGTAACCCAACAAGAATGAAAACAGCCCTGCGGTGATAATGCCCGGCCAAGCGACCGGCAAAACGGCGCGTCGAAACGCCTCAAAGCGAGTACAACCATCCACCATTGCAGCCTCATCTAAATCTTGAGGAATATTTTGGAAGAATGAACGCAACATCCAAATAGTAAAAGGTTGGTTAATCGCAACGAGCACAATGATGATTGCCATTGGTTTGCCATAGAGAGTTGGCGCAGTATCACTGAACAACCCGAACAACCAACCTGTCCAAGCACTTTCCCACAGTGGCGCTAAGATTTCGCTGGAATTAATAAACGCGGGTAAATACCCGGCAACCAGAACCGAATGTGGCAGCGCACGTAAGATCAGCGCAATTATCAGCAGCCAAAATGCCAGATTTGAGTTCGTCCGAGACAAAGCATAGCCAGCCAAAGTACCAATCGATAACGAAATACATACAACCCCAGCGGTAACAATCATCGAGTTGGTGAACTGATTATAAAAGCCATTATCTATCCACACAGATTGATAATGCTGCCAAGTAAAACCGATTATTGGCTCCACTAGCCCGCCAATAAACGGAATAGACCCTAGCGCAAATGTCGCCAAGAAATTCACCGTCGGTATGACCACGAATGCACCGCCAGCGAGCGCTAATAAATAGACCCCTACAGCATATGAGTAACTAACCCACTGTGGGCGAGGCGTGTCACTCCGACTCGACAAGTAGCTCACTAACTTAGCGCCATATTTCCCCGGCGCCTTAAAAACAATGTAAGCAAAACTTGCCCAAAGCATCACCTGAAATGTCGATAGGCCACCAGCACTCTGTAGGTTTCAAAACCCATTAATACCTGCAGTGGATTGCTTGCAAACGAATCCATCGGCAGTTTGAATGACATTACCGCTATCCACACTAGCGGAAATGAGGCCACCACCACCCATACTGCCAACAACGCATTAGTGGTTAACTTGAGGCTAACTGGCTGACGAAACGCTCGTGGTACTTCTGAAATAACCATAACTTTATTCCTCTAATTTGTTGATTAGCTGCGTTTATGATCGCGCCAAGTACGTTGTAGGACGGGGATTAACAGCACAACAATTCCGATTAAGGTCAACATGGATGAGGCAGAAGCACGCGATATTGAACGGTTGCCAGTGTTGTCTGGAGTGAGCAAATCAAAAGTGAGCCATTGCAATGAAATCACATGAGCTTCACTACTAAACCCTATGACTTCTTCAAACACTCGATAAGCATCCATAAGATGGACCATAGAGACAAAATAATCAAAGGCATCAAATGCGGAATAATCACCGAGCGCGTGCGCTCCCAACGTGACGCGCCATCGACAATAGCGGCATCAAGTGTATCCTGATTCACGGACTGCAAGCCTGCATAGAAAATGATGAAAGCGAACGGAGCAACGTGCCAAACTCGATAAAACATCATCAATATCTCAATGGTCCACGATTGAGCAAACATTGAGAATTCATAGCCCAGCATATGATTGAGACCAGCACTCAAAATGCCATCACTGACAAATAGCCAACGGATGGATAGTGCACCGATGACAGGCGTTATAATAAATGGCAACAAAGAGACAAAGATGATCGGACCGCGTAACGATTTCACCGTATTGTGAACGGCTATGGCTAGTGCGAGCCTAAACCAAGTACCAGCGGCAAAGTAATAAGGGTAAAGGTTAAGGTAAAGCGAAGTGCTTTGTAGAAATCGATAGAAAAGACATTCGCTAGACTTCCACCCTCTTCCGTCAAAGCAGCGGTGACTCGCTCAGGCTGTAACATCTCTCGGTAACTATTGAGACCAACGAATTCCGTAACTTGAATCGGTTTGCCCTCACTATCAAACGTAGGGCGACTGGTCACTTCGGTCGTACAGATTTGTTCCATAAAGCCGGGCGAACACTTTTCTATTTTTACTTCCTCAAAAACAGGTTTAGTGACGTGTAGCTTTGCCAAAAAACGGTCAATAATGGTGCGGCAATAAAAAACACCATCATGAAAATGGAAGGGGCAATAAATGCCAGAAAGGTACTGCGTCGCATTACTTTCTCCTGAAATAAACATCGTCCTTGAATCGCCTAGCGTCCGATAGGGCGTGAGAACATCTGTGTCATTACACACTTTAAATTGACGCGAATAGATCTAGGCGATGATGGTGTTACCCCTCATTTACCGAGAGGTAACGTTATAAAGGTCTTAAAGTAGCCCTGACTCTTTAGCCGTTGCTAGGTATTTAGACTCAATCTCTTGTAAGGTTGCATCAAGAGAAGTGCTACCAGTTAAGTAATTTGACACTGTGTTACCTAAGGCTGCCTGCATCATCCCCATTGGCACCGAGGCTGGATACGCCGGGGTACCCTTTTGCGCATTGGCGATAGAGCTGTAGAGTACTTGCTAGGCTCGTAACCTTTTATAAGCCATGTTGCGACTGTGCTGTTTGAGTTTGCCATTTCAGGAGTCAGTGCAGACACGGCAGTTCGGAATGCTGCCTCTGCTTCTTCGTCGGTAATATTGGCCGCAATAGTCATACCGTCCCACCACAAGGTTGCCGCAGGCTTTCCACCTGGAAGTGCTGAAGGAGCTGCTGCAAACGCAATCTTACCTGATACCAAAGACTCAGCTTCGTCATCAACGGCGCCAGCACGGGATGCCCATAAGTTGGCAATAGCGGCTTTGTTTTGCTGCAGCTTTTTCTGAACTTGAGTAGAGTCAGCGATGAGGTACTCAGGATCCATATATTCCGTGTACGCTTTCATCGTCATCAGTGTTCGCTTACCGGCTTCACTGTTCACCATCGGCTGATTAGAGTCATTAAAGAACTGACCGCCATAGCTGATATACAAGTTGGTAAACTCCATACCCAGATCCCAACCCGTTTTATAGGTTCCTGCCAACGGATATTGCATCACGCCGGCTTCACGTATTTTCTTCGCCGCCTCTAGCACCTCATCATACGTCGTTGGGGTCGCGATATTGAGCTCCTCCAAGATATCTTGTCGATAGATCAGATGCTGAGTGTTAATCATCATCGCGATTGCCATGATTTTTCCATCGACCTTAATCAGCTGATTTGGGGATAAATTCTCACCGTATTTAGCAACCAAGTCATCCAGAGGGCGAACCGTTTTCTCATTCAGTAAAGGCTGAAGCGTTTCATTGGATACACCCGCGATATGATAAAGCGAAGGCTGAGTCGCAAACGCTGCAGGCTGTTTGATCTTAAATTCGTTATCTAGCTCAGTAGAGACTTTTCCGCATTTTTGCATCTCTCCCGCAATAACTTTCCAAGCTTGGAAACTTGCAGAGAGTGACTTGATCTCCGTTTCATTGGTAAACCCACAGTCAGCATTCGCAGAAGTAGCAAACAAAGTTGAAGTGATGGCGACGGCAGTTAATATACGTTTATACATTGTTAATCCTTTATATTTCTGTACGTTGCATCAATCTAGATAAGTAAAAACTCGGCGTATTGAAACGAAGTTCCACATAAACAAGCCGATACTTATATAGATTGAAATTAAATACGCTGACCTGTTTTCTTATCAAACAAGTGGCAATGAGAGACATCCAGTTCAAAACTCACGGGCTGATCGATATCAATTCTGAAATGTTTATCAGCTTTCGCAGCAAACAGAGCATTACCGGTTTTAACCGTCACCATTGTGGCATCACCCAACAACTCCATACTGTAAACGGGTGCACTGATAGCAACTTGCGGCTCAAATTCCTGACGCTTTCGGGCTGCTGATCCGAGTTCGCTGTAGCTTTTGTACAGCGGTACACTGCTTAACGCTTGATGTTCGGTAACTTGTGCATCTTCCGCGCGATAACCCAATACAACCTCGCCTGTCACCTCAGTGCTTAGTCCGCTAATACGAATATTCTCTGCCTCAAAACACCGTCACTGATCGTACCCTCAACGAGATTCATTGCAGGAGAGCCAATAAAGCTCGCGACAAATACGTTTGCTGGGTTGTTGTAGATTTCTGTTGGTGTGCCCACTTGTTGGATTTCTCCGCCGTTCATCACAACCACGCGATCAGCCAATGTCATCGCCTCAATTTGATCGTGGGTAACGTAGATGGTCGTCACTTTCAACTCATGCTGTAGGTGCTTAAGTTGAGCTCGCGTTGACACCCTTAACTTAGCATCAAGGTTAGATAGTGGTTCATCCATCAAGAAAACCGTGGGTTCACGGACAACAGCGCGAGCCAGTGCCACACGCTGACGCTGTCCACCCGATAGTTCTCTAGGGTAGCGATCCAGTAAGTCACCCAGCTCGACCATTTCCGCTGCGCGTTTGACTCTTTCATCATGCGTCGTTGAATCGACTTTGCGAACCTTGAGTGGGAAGCGGATGTTTTCGTAGATGGTTAGGTTGGGATACAGACCGTAGCTTTGAAACACCATGGCTACGTCTCGGTCTTTGGGGTCTAGATCGTTAACCACACGATCCCCAATGTGTATTTCACCACCAGAAGGATCTTCCAAGCCCGCAATCATGCGCATCGTGGTCGTCTTCCCGCAACCAGAAGGCCCGAGAAAGACCACAAACTCTTGATCTTTGATGTCTAAGTTAACGTCATTTACGCCGTAGACTTTTCCCCACTTTTTAGTCAGGGATTTGAGTTGAATTCTAGCCACACTTCCTCCGAAGTAACATTTACGCAACAAGTTAATCAAAAGTTTTCACACTATGGATACGAATGCAAACTTTTAAATAGCCGTATTGTTAATAATGAGACTTTGAGCAAAAAACACCCAACAGAAAATAAACTTAGATAAGACACCATCGACAAATAAAATCACCAAACAATGACCACATTTGCAGTTTTTTAGACAACAAAACTCAACTAAGTAAAGAAATAAATGAAAAATCACCGCATTACAAAACTCCGCAATTGATGAAACAGGTTGTTTACAAAAACCCATTCATTGAGTAAATATTACGCAAACAATAAATGGATAGGTATGCAATAATCCATTACCAATCATAACTTCACCTTGATCTGTATATCCTCCCGGAGAACTCTATGTCGCCTTCAACATCAGTTAAACTTGCAAAAAAGCTTGTCGAACAACTTTGGAAGCATCTCGCCGAACCTCAATCAACTTACCAACTACCAGAGGAAGCCGTCTTCTCAAACAGCATTGCGTTTTTTGGGCCGCAACCAATTGGTGAACTTTCCGGTATCAGCACACTCTTTGATGAGGTTTACCGGCCACTAGCAAACACATTTCCCGTCGTGCATCGCAAAGAGTACCTCTTTTTAGGTGGCGAGTTTGAAGGTGGAACTTGGGTCGTCTCTGCCGGGGAATTTGTCGGTGAAATGCAAGCACCTTACCTAGGTATTCCAGCGAGTAAACAACCAGTAAAAATGCGCTTTGGCGAGTTCTACAAAATAGAAAATGAGAGGATTGTCGAGATCCGCTGTTTATTCGACATTTTGGGGTTAGCTGCTCAAGCAGGTTATCCCCTTCTTCCAGCCTTTGAAGGTCGCAGCGAAGTTGCACCCGGCCCTGCCCTTGATAATGGGCTATGTTACAACGACAAAGAACCCAATGAATCACGCAAGACCCTTGAGCTTGTTGAAGACATGCTCGGTGGTTGTAACCGCTTAAAAGGCAGCAAGCTCGCTAGTATGGGAATGGCCGACTTTTGGCATGAAGATATGGTCTGGCATGGTCCTTGGGGCGTTGGGTCTTGCTACGGATTTAGAGAATTCCAAGAGTTTGCTCAAGGGCCTTCTGTCGCGAGTTTTCCGGGTCGTACTGGCGGGTATCATCAAGCGCGGATCGCCGATGGATTGACTTCAGCCTTTACCGGTTGGCCAAGTTTGAAAGGTCACTTTACTGGTAAACCCTTTAGAGGCTTTCAGCCGACACATGGTGCGATAGGCATGAACATTATGGACTTTTACGTTCGCCGCGATGACAAACTTCACGAGAACTGGGTACTCATAGACCTCATTGAGTTTGGGCAGCAATGTGGTGTCGACCTTCTTGATAAGCTACCTAGCTCGACTAGCACAGCATTAGAAAATGCTTAATTTCATATAACTTTCTTTTTTGACCACTCCCTATAATCCTTTTCACGGAGAGAACAATGACAGTGTATTCATCAAATAAAGCTCTAATCAACTCGCTTAACGATGCGCTTTATAACGGCAAACCAGAACAGTTTTCTAACCTACTCAATGAGGCCTTGTCACAGGATGCGAGCGTTCACATGTGTTTCCCTTTTGAAACCTTGCAAGGACCACAAGAATATTACACCAAGACCTTCGAGCCTCTTCTCAACGCAATTCCAGATCTAGAAAAACGCACTTACATCCTAATGGCCAACGAAGCAAATGGAAACGAATGGGTTGGCGCGGGTGGTTACTACACTGGAACCTTCAAAAAGCCTTGGCTTGATATTCCACCCACCGGCAAACAAGTCTCTATGCGTTTTCATGAGTTCTACCGAGTAAAAGACGGAAAAGTAGTAGAGATCCAAGCGCTGTGGGATATTCCAGAGTTGATGATACAAGCCCAATCATGGCCCCTATCGCCTAGCCTCGGACGCGAATGGCACGTGCCTGCACCAGCTACCCAAGACGGATTAATGTTTGGTGACACAAACCAAAATCTCACCCAAGAAACCTTCCACGTTGTAAACAACATGCTACATGGCCTGCTGAAACACGCAGAAGGTGGAACCAAAGCCATGGGTCTTGAATCATACTGGCATCCACATTGCAGCTGGTATGGTCCTTCAACAATCGGAACAGCGCGCGGCATTCAAGGCTTCAGAAAACACCATCAAATCCCTTTTCTAAATGCTATGCCAGACAGAACCACGATTTGGGAGAACGGTGTTCTCTTCGCTGAGAATAATTACGTTGCTTTTACCGCTTGGCCCGGAATGAGTATGACGCTGTCTGGTGACGGCTGGCTTGGCATCGCACCGAGTGACAAAGAAATCACAATGCGCAGTTTAGACTTTTGGCGTTGTGAAGGTCCACTTATCCGAGAGAACTGGGTCTTGGTGGATATCTTAGATGTCTACAATCAGCTTGGCGTTGATGTGTTTGCGCGAATGCGTGAACTCAATCAATCTCGCTTTGGCCACTACTTTCAATAATGTTCATCTAAGTAGCTAGATATGAATCATTCCGTATTAACAGCGGTAATCGCTGCGGCTGGCGCCGCAGTGTCTATGGGCACAATAGGATTGATGGCTAGACTATCGGAGGTCGACTCCGTGACAGTGACCTTTTATCGGCTAGCTTTTGGTGCACTGTTCCTGTGGCTGTTTTTAGCGCTCACAGGACACATTAAATCCGCCTTAAGCAAACCAACAAAAACGGCAATTCTAAGTGGTGTTTTCATTGCCGCCTTTATTCTGTTTTACATTGAGGCCATGCAGCACACCACGATTCTCGTTGCTGTAATCACACTCTATGCAGCACCGCCGGTAGCTTCGCTCATCAGCCACTTTTTCCTAAATGATAAATTGAGCCGCTCTGCCCTGCTGTCAGTAATGATAGCCATCGCAGGCTTTATTCTGGTGATTCAGGGCTCTGGTGATGAGATAAGCCACGACACAACAGGTTTTCTGTTTTCGCTTGCCTCCATGGCGTGTTATTGCTTGTTCATCTTAATGAATAAGTTTGGTAAATCCGCTGCCAGTGAATGGAGCGATACGGCGTGGCAATTGATGGCGGGCAGCCTAATCCTTTTACCTTTGGTACTGCTGAGCGACAGTCACATCCAACATTCGGAGCAGTGGTTGTGGATGCTACTCACAGGTTTGGTTCCGGGGTTTCTTGGCCTAACTCTTGCCGTTTATGCGATTAGGCGGCTGAGTTCGGCTCCTATGCCACCATTTCCTATTTGGAACCCGTCACTGCACTTATCCTCGGGTGGATCGTATTTTCAGAGCACTTGAACGCACAGCAAATGCTCGGTGCAACCGTGATCATTGTGAACAGCCTATTTGAACTTTACATGTCGAATAAAAGGCTAGCACCAATAACTAGCCCTGCTGTCCGCTGAGACAACCGCATCACTGCTCATTGCACTTTGCATACGATTGCAAAGTAAGTCTAGAGATATTAAATAATGCAACCAAGCTGTTAGCAGGATCCTTTAGCCTGCTAGCACTGGCACAACTCAACATCACAGTGTGCTTTATGCCTTCTTTTAAGGCTCGTATGCAATTGCATTAACGTACTGTTACATCGAGGTCAAAGCCTTACTGGTCATACCTCACAACCAAATCCGCTCATAACACGACCAACCTTTAGATCGCTATCACGCATTTACGTTACAACACAAACAAAGTATTGACATATTTGCAACAAAGTAACATTTTGGATACGTAATCAAAAACGAGAAATAATAACGAGAACCAAAAGACAACCCCACACTAAGGAGGCAACACATGACCATGGCAGGCTTTGATGAGAAGTGGCGCGATTTCCCAGACTACATATTGGGAATCACGCAAGAAATTTGGGAAGATCGAGGGCTAAGCACCCTACACCATTACTACTCACCCGATATTATTGTCCGCACGCCATTGTCTATTGTTAAGGGTAACAAGAATGTTATCGGCGCAACTATGGGAACACTAGCCGAGTTTCCTGACCGACAGCTTTTGGGTGAAGATGTCATTTGGTCCGGCACGCCAGAACAAGGCATGCTCTCTTCACATCGAATCATCTCTACCGCAACACATGCAAAAGATGGCGTCTTTGGCAAAGCAACCCACAAGAAATTGAAATTCCGCATCATTGCCGATTGCCATGCTATCAACAACCAAATCAACGACGAATGGATGATTCGCGATATTGGCGCCATTGCCAAACAGCTCGGCATGACCTCTGAACGATACGCTCGCCAGTTGATTGAAGCGGAAGGTGGCGTTGAACACAGTGCCTTCCCATTTACGCCCGCAATCGATATCGAGGGACCTTATCTAGGCGTTGGTAACGACAATGAGTATGGTCAACGCTACGAAGACGTGCTTCGTCGCATCATGAGCGCTGAATTCTCTGCCATTCCTAAAGAATATGACCGTGCCTGCATTGGTGAATACACGGGTGGCCAGACGGCGCTTTCACACTCTGAAGTCGATCAGTTTTGGATGTCTCTGCGTTCATCGTTCCCTAATGCTGAGTTTAAGGTCCATCACCGTATCGGTCTGGATGAAAAAATGATGTCTCCGCGTGCAGCTATTCGCTGGTCACTACAAGGCAAGCACGAAGGCTATGGCATGTTTGGCAAGCCATCGGGGAAGGACGTTTACATTATGGGTATCAGCCATGCTGAGTTTGGGCCTTGGGGTCTGCGCCGAGAGTTTACTCTGCTCGATGAAAGCGCGGTTTGGAAACAAATCCTACTTCAACAAGGTTAATTGAGAAGGAAAATCTATGACTCTCAACGTGATTGACAATTTTTACTTGCGCTACTTCAACGCTCACCCAAGCGAACGTACTGCCGTTGTCCAAGAAATGCTTCGTAGCAATGTAAAATGGTGTGTTGCTCATCCAATTAACGATTTGACTGGAACTAAAGACACTGAGACAAACTTCCTTCAACCCTTGTTAAACGCTCTACCCGATATTGAGCGACGCTCCCAAATCACTATGCAAGGTGAGCATGAAGGCCGAGTTTGGATTAATTCAACAGGCTACTTTGTCGGTACTTTTAGCCAGCCGCTTTTCGGGATCCCAAGTACGGGTAAAACGCTGTACTTGCGCTATTCCGAGATGGTTTGTGTAGAAAACGGACAAATATCCGAAAGTTATCTAATCCCTGATTTTATCGATGTCATGAACCAAGTAGGTATCAACCCCTCAGATCGAGTCTTGGGCACACAGGCTTGGTGCCCGCACCCGCAACACAAGATGGCTTAAACCGTGCAGAGGTACTATCTGCAGAAAGTGACAAGAGTAAAAAGCTAGTACTCGATATGCTCGACTGTTTAGGTGGGTTCGATGGCAAAGACCTGCAATCTATGAAGCTCGAAAACTACTGGCATTCCGACTTTATGTGGTATGGGCCTGCAGCCATTGGCACCACTCGCGGTATTGAAGGCTTTAGAAAACACCATCAAGGACCGTTTGTGTTCTCCTTCCCCGATCGAAGTGTTGATATTAAACTGAATATTTTGGCCGAAAATGACTACGTATCCACCGGTGGTTGGCCACATATGCATGGTACTCATTCTGGCGACGGTGAATGGCTAGGGTTGCCAGCAACAAGCAAGCACATTGAACTGCGTGTCATGGATTTTTGGCGACGCGAGGGAGACCTTTTGAAGGAGAACTGGGTCGGTATCGATATCGCTCACATACTGAAGCAACTGGGTTACGACCTTTTCGGGCAAATGGAACAGCAATTAGAGGGACAACATTATGTATGAGTTTGGCGTACTAAACTGGACCATTCTAGGTACTTACATTGCACTGACCCTTGTACTTGGCGCGTTTATTGGTAAGCGTGTTACCTCCGCAAAAGATTTTGCTTTGGGTGACAAGACCATCCCTTGGTGGGCCATCGGTATTTCAGTGGTATGTACCTATGTCAGTGCGATGTCCTTTCTTGGTGGTCCGGCATGGTCTTACAAAGAAGGCCTATCCGTTATCGCAATCCACCTGAACTATCCGTTGGTGATTTTCTTCATCGTAGCGGTATTCATGCCCTTCTTTTACAACAATGGACTCACCTCAATATACGAGTACCAAGAGCGTCGTTTCGGTAAAGCTTCCCGCATTACCCTGTCGTTCATTTTCCTTATCAAGCAAGCGCTCAGCTCAGCAGCAGTACTCTATGCGACAGCGATGATCCTTGAGTTCATCACAGGGATTGATGTGATGTATTGCATCATGATTGTCACTACTATTGCACTGGTTTACACCGTCATGGGTGGCATGGCCGCTGTTATTTGGACAGACGTAATTCAAGCGCTCATTCTATTCGTTGGTGCCTTCATTATCATTGAAGCGGTTTGGAATGGTATGCCGATGCCAATGACTGACGTCATGGTTAATCTGAAAGAAAAAGGCATGACCGATGCGCTCAACACCAGCATGAATCTCAGCGAAGTTACCACGGTTTGGGCGGGCGTCATTGCTATGACCATGTTCCACACTACCGTGTATGGCGGTAACCAGATGATGGTTCAACGCTGTATGGCGGCGAAAAGCATGGGCGACGCGAAAAAAGCCATGTTGATGATGGGCTACGTAGCATTCTTTATCTACTTTGTATTCATTCTGCTGGGTGTGCTGTTCAATGCCTATTACGATGGTAAAGAGTTTGATAACGGCAATACTATTATCCTGCACTACGCCAGTGAATACGGCTTACCTGGACTAATGGGCATCATTGCTGCGGCGATTCTTGCTGCAAGTATGTCGAGCTAGATTCCGCATTTAACTCCATGGCAACCGTATCTGTGGCTGATTTCTATAAGCGCTTCTACAAGCCGAATGAGTCGGAAGAGCATTACCTTAAAGCATCACGATTTTTTACTGTGATGTGGGCTGTTCTGATCATTATCCCTGCTTTCATGTTTGCGACGAGTACAGGTTCAGTACTTGAAGTTCTGAGTAAAGCAGGCTCTTACTTCGTTGGCGCAAGCTTCTGTATGTTCGTGCTTGGCTTCTACTCAAAGCACATCACAGAGAAAGGGCTATTGATCGGTGTAGCAGCAAGCTTCATCGCTATTTGGTATGTAGCGGTTGCAACCGATATTGCTTGGCCTTGGTATTGTGTCATCGGCGTTGTCGTCAACGCTGTCGTGGCTTACGTCGCGAGCTTAGCGACCACTGGCAAACAAACTACGATGCATCTCTATACCGTTAAAGGCCAACAAGCTGAATACGCTCGATTAAACAAACCCGTTAAAGAGGATGGTTGGTATGTGGTTCCAGGGAAAATAGACGCTCCTTGTTATGGGCTACTTGTGATGTTCGTATTCTCACTAGTACTGCTTTGGGGACTGAATGAGTTCATCGATAACGCTCCGATGCTCATTAACTTCATAAGAGGCTGCTCTTTCATTGTCGCAGTGAGTGTGGTGGGCTATGCCATATACTCCTTTAAGCGAGCTAAGACGACAAAACAAGTAATACAAACGGGTCAAACGCCTCAATAATGAATGCTCGGATTAAATCCGCCTTTTACTGGGCGGATTTAACTTCTTCGACCAACATCTACTTCTCTTTTCTATTAATAAAGCCCGCCCCACCTCGTCTATCTGTCAGTTGGCAGAAAAGCTACACGTAGTGGCAAACTATAAAATTGCCACAGATCCCTCAGTAAACATGAATGTTCTCCCCTTGAACACTTTTGCCAACTGCTTTGCTCAACGCGCCTTTGCCCCAACCTTTTCAGAACCTCCAGACGGAGCACCAAAGCAGTACACCAATAGACCAAGCTAATCTAATCCGTACTTTGATCTCTTGTACGGACTTTTTTGTGGTTCGACCCCACAACTATATACCGATTCACATAACAGGTTGATACCAGTTGAGTTTTATAGTCAACGGCAGCAACATAGACGGAATGCAAAGACGGAAAAATTCCGTCTATAAAGCGTTATGTAACAAGGAGGTAAGGTGAACAATAGAAGGGTACTGATAAAAGCAGGTATGGACTCAAGAGTAACTTTACTTGTAGGTTGGGCTCTAGGTGCATTAACTAATATTTTCCCAATTTACTCGGTAATAGTGTTTTCTATTACAGCATTTGTAGTTTTTGCATATGTATATAAGGACAAAAGGAAGGAGCAGATAGAGCTTAAAATATCAAATGAAGAAGTAATGAGACTAGCATTGCCAGATAGTGATACTCAACGCGCTGCGAGCAAAACGGCACTTAATCTGCTTGTTTCTGATAAGGTCGCTGAAATTGTGTGGCACCCTAATTTGAACGCAGCAGTTAGTCCAGAGAATGTGGGCTGGGATCCTTCTGATATAGAAGTTGAGCCTGTAGACCTTGAGTTCGATTGTAGTATATTAGTTCAAGCAGCAGGTGGTTTGGTTGAAGTAGAACCGCCAAATAACAAAAAATACAGTTTAGTTAATATGCCTTTTGTCTCGGCAGAATCTGAGCACATAAAGTTAAAATTGCGAAATACAGACTACCAAACAGTAGAAACTATCAAACGCTGGACCGAATTAAAACCAACTGTTCTAGAACAGTTAGGACATATAAACCCTCAACTCAATAGATTACCCTCTAGCTTATGCCTTCACTATACAGTAAGACTCGGTGATGGGCGTATACTTCTAATGAAACGGGTTGATGGTGTTGGATACCACCCGAGCAAATGGAGTGCAACAGGAGAGGAGCAGCTTTCAGAATCAGATTTGAATAATGCAGAGCCGATAAAGAATTTGTTTTTGAGAGCGCTAGGCGAAGAAGTGCTTCACTTAGGCAATATTGATGAATTTAGAGAGAACATCACTTGTATTGAGAAACACATCCAATACATGAGGGTTTACTCAATTGGTGTTGAATATCCATTATATAACCCAGCTTTATTTGGTTTTGCCCAACTAACGGATACGACAGAAGAGTTGCGTCAGAGGCTAATACAAAGAAAGTATGGTATCACGAATTTAGGTCATGAAGATCCTGAAGGAGTGTTTTATACGGTGTCATTAGAAGAAGCTTACACTCTTTTATCACAAGGCAGCGTGGATGCAGTTTCATTATTTGGCAGTAAAAAGCAAAGGGTGTACTCAAAAAAATTACACCCAAGTACAAGATATAGGTTGTTTAGGTTAATTAGAACACTTAAACGACAAAAATTGCTAGGTTAGCCATGAGATGGACACAAGTCACATAACAAACCATTTAAGAGTGATTCCCCATGCTTGGCATTTTTGGTTTAGATCTAGTTTAGTGTTTACAGTGCTCCAGCTAGGTGTCGTGCCTGCGTGGCTCACACCTTAATTGGGCGTTACTTTTCCATACTTGGACTAATTCGTTATATTCTAATTTAGTAATATAACTGACTAGGTTCTGTCCAAAAGTAAGTTAGAAGCCACGGTAGAATCAGAAAGCTACTAACAGCGCCTCTTTGAACCTTTGGGGCGCGCTTTGAGTAGATTCCGCATCAGGTGCGGAATGACGATAAATTGAGAGGTGCACTAGCAATGTCCAAAAACACTGATAGCAACAGTGGTTTTAGATTGAGTAGAGCAACTCGTTCAATTGAACAATCAAGCAAATAATATTGCATTCAAAGCCAACCAGTGACTAACATGCATCGCCACCCTACTCGGCCTCTCCATCGTAGATAAGTGACCGCAGTTTGGAATAACGTGCAAAGTCACATCCGGAATATGCTCGGCCATTAACAGGTGATTGTTGATTGGGCAGAGCAAATCTTCCTTTCCGGTGACCACTAACGTGGGAACAGAAATGTCACTCAGCAATGGCCTTGCGTCTGGTCGAGTCGCTAACGCTTTTGCCTGAGCTTTAAAAGCCGTTAGACCAACATTCAACGCCATTTGCTCGATACGATTGGTTAGCTCTTCTTTTTTAAGGCGGCTCGGGTGAATCAAGACGGGCATTAAGACTTCCGGCGTAATATGGGAAAACTCACCCTTCTCTGCTCGCTCAACCAAAGCATCGCGTTTGTCTGTGACCTCCTGCTTTTCATCCGCCGCGTTTGTGTCCATTAGGATCAGCCTTTTACTCTATGGGGCGCGAGTCGGTACACCTCAAAAGCGAGTATTCCCCCATAGAAAGACCGCCAAGTATGAACTCATCCGGCGCTTGTGCCAGAACATCCTCAGCGAGTTCCGTCATAGAGGGCAATGGCGCAAGTTTGATCGTAGAAGGCGCTACCCAATCGGGTAGCGCCTTATTTACGTCTTCAAACAGCGCATCATCACACAGTAATCCAGGCAGCCAGATTAGTGGCAACGGTTGCGTCATCTTGGACTCCTTACAGTTTTGTTGGCTTATCTGAACCGAGAATACAGTAGGTGAGGCTGTTTCCGCGTAGGTTGGTCAAGGAGTAAGAAGCCCCTTCCGGTACACTAAATACGTCACCTCGAGTCAGCGTCACGTTTGCCTGCTCGCCATTGTGAGTCAACACTACCTCGGTATCGCCATCAAAATTTATAAGCACTTGCTTCTCTGGGCGGCTGTGCTGAGGTATCGAACCACCTTCACTAAGCTCGTACGCCATAATGCTGACCTCATCCTCACTCTTCACTTGGAAATCGTAATCAGCAAGAGGGTGTCCAGTTAATGCGTATTGCTTAACGTTCTTGGTGTCAAAGTCTTCCCCAGTCGGAACGTAATCTTTACGAAGCGCGACATAAGGCATCATCTCTTGGGCGGTGTAGCTATCAAACGTTGCTAGCTCTTCATCAGTAAGCAGTGGCATCAGCTCAGACTCGATAGGTACTTGGTCCCCGTCAATGGTGTCAACCAAGGTGCCATCCGCTTTCAAGTACAAACCATGACCTTGGCTATCTTTGATGACATTTGGATGCCAGATAACACCGCCGCCCGAATCATCACCTCCCAGCACTGAGAACATAAAGCCATAGTCTCGCCCTACTACCTCGAAGCCGCGGAACAGATTGGTTGGTATTGAGATAACGTCACCATGAGATAACACCGCTTCATGTTCGCCGTCGTTACCCCAATAGAACCTAAACTGACCGCGAAATACGACGAACAGCTCTGCTGTACGGTGTGAATGCAATGAGTTTTTGATACCCGGTGGTTGACCGGCGGCACCAATATTAAAGCCAGCGGTTTCACGAATATGAACGTGCTGACGGCTGCTTTCCGCAACACCAGCGCCAATGATGCAGAAGTTATCCTTTAAGTCGCTACCCGGTGTACGTGCATCAATAAACGCACTCGTACCGGGTATTAGCTCCATATATCGCACTAAATTGTTATTAATTTTATTTTGTAGAGACATGGTAATTGTCCTTATATTCTGTCCAATCGGCCTAGCCAAATACTGATTGTCAGCGAGCCTTTTCGTTGTTATTTAAGTAGCCCAGATTTACGAACCAAGTGGGCGCCCACCGTCTACTGAGATTGTGTTTCCCGTAGAAAATGTCAGCACGTCAGTCGCGGCGTAAACCGCATCTGCGACCTCTTTTTCACCCGCAAGGCGTTTAAGGGGGGTCGATTGCTCCTGTTGATGTCGCCATTCGTCGTCGAGACCTTTAACGAACTCGGTATCAACTAAGCCGGGGGCAACCGCCAAAACTCGAATATCCGGTGATAATGCACGAGCTAGCGAGCGAGTCATATTCTCTGCCGCCGATTTACTCGCACAGTAAGCAATGTTGCTGCCCATAGCGGTTTGAGCTGCAATCGAGGTGATGTTAACCACGCAGCCTTTCGATTTACGAAGCTGATTTTCAAACGCTCTGACCAGAGCAAAAGGCGCTCGGACATTGACCTGAAAGATTTTGTCGAACAGGTCGTCATCTAAACCTTCAAGGTCGGAATGAGGCACAAACTTTGTCATACCAGCACAGTTCACGAGCACGTGTAGCTCATCACTGATTTCACTTACCTGATTCACCAACTTGTCTATGGCCTTCGCATCCAACACATTCAACTGATATGCGCCATGCCCGCCGCCCTCAAGATTGGACAACACTTCGTCGGCTGCTTCAGCATTGCTGTTGTATGTGAAGACAACACGATAGCCATTTTGAGCGAGCTTAGTACAGATGGCGGCTCCTAAGCCGCCACTGCCGCCCGTAACTAAGGCGAGTTTTGTCATGTTACGCCTCCTCCACTTTTCCTTTGTAGCGGCGTACTCGAATGTCTGCTTGCTCTTTGTGACCTGCAAATCCTTCTAGGGCACACAAGCGAGAACAGTATTCGCCAACTTTTAGAGAAGCAGACTCAGTGACACGTTGGTACGTACATGTTTTGATGAACTTGCCTACCCACAAGCCACCCGTATAGCGAGCCGCTTTTTTAGTAGGTAGCGTGTGGTTGGTACCAATACACTTATCACCGTATGACACATTGGTCTCACGACCAAGGAATAGCGCGCCGTAATTGGTCATGTTATTCAGGAAGTATTTTGGATCTTCTGTCATCACCTGAACGTGCTCAGACGCAATGTCGTCCGCCACTTCAACCATCTCTTCATACGAATCACAAACAATCACTTGACCGTAATCTGCCACGCCTTACCAGCAACTTCAGCAGTCGGAAGGATCGTTAGCTGACGCTCAATCTCTTTGATGGTTTCTTGAGCAAACTGTTCGCTGTTAGTCAGAAGAACTGCTGGAGAGTTGTAACCATGCTCCGCTTGACCAAGCAGATCCGCTGCGGCTAACTCAGGGTCACAACCCTTCTCATCTGCAATCACCAAGGTCTCTGTTGGGCCTGCAAACAAGTCAATGCCGACACGACCAAAGAGCTGTCTTTTGGCTTCTGCGACAAAGGCGTTGCCGGGGCCAACAATCATATCAACCGGTGCAATTGTCTCAGTACCTAGCGCCATTGCACCCACAGCTTGTACGCCACCAAAGCAGTAGATTTCGTCAGCTCCAGCCATCGCCATCGCCGCTACAATTGCCACATTGGGCTGACCATTAAATGGGGGTGCACAGGCGATGACACGTTTTACACCCGCAACTTTTGCTGTCAGAACTGACATATGTGCCGATGCTACAAGAGGTACTTACCACCCGGGATGTAGCATCCAACACTATTTACGGGGATGTTTTTATGACCTAGCACAACACCTGGCATCGTCTCAACTTCCACATCTTTCATGGAATCGCGTTGGATCTGGGCAAAGTTGCGAACTTGCGCTTGTGCGAACTCGATATCATGGCGAGTCGATTCATCCAAAGCATCAACACAGGCTTGGATCTGGTCGTCCGTCAGACGAAATTGGTCTGGAGACCAGTTATCAAATTTTTCAGAAAGCGTACGGACAGCTTTGTCACCGTTAGATTCTATGTCGGTCAGAATATCTTCGACAATTTGACGTACTTTCGCGTCGTTGGATGCTGATGCTTCTTCCGTGATGCCATTTTTGATAATGCGAGCCATGTGTATTTCTCCTTGATGATTTAGACTGACTAGTGACTTTGTTATTTTGGATACGAATGCAAAACTAGAATAAACACAAAATTAACATTTAACAAGCGTTGGAGCCCAAAGGGTCACCAAACAATCAACACATTGTTTTTATTTACAAAAACCCATGAACAACACTAGTTATATGGTAATTAATGACGGATAATTGACGAGAAATGCTATTTTGATCACACAAATTTCACTCTTCTTTTACACTTGCTCGTGCTAATTTTTGGATACCTTTGCAAAAAGAGAAAGCGTATGACTAACTTCAAACAGCAACTTAATGAAAAAGACCTAATGGGCACCTTTGTAAAAACTCCGCACCCTCATATTGTTGAGGTTTTATCAATGGCCAACCTGCCCTTCATCATATTGGACGCTGAGCATTCCCCCTTTGACAGAGCGACTTTGGATCAGTGTATTCTTGCGGCTCGGGCGCACAGCCTGCCCTGCTTGGTTCGCGTCGAAAACAGCTTCCCATCAACCATACTCAATGCTCTTGATTGCGGAGCTACGGGTGTGCAAGTCCCTCACGTATGCAGCGCAGAACAAGCAGAGCAAATCGTTCGACAATGTCACTATGGTGATAGAGGAAGAGGTTACGCAGGTTCAAGTCGAGCTGCACAATACGCGACAAAAGCAATGCCCAAACATTTAGCTGACAGCCAAGCCATCACTACAGTGATTGCACAAATTGAAGATCCTGAAGGTGTCGACAATGCTGACGCGATTGCCGCCGTTAAGGGTATCGATGCGATATTTATTGGTCAGGTTGACCTGACGGTCGCTTACGGCGCTGAAACCGTCAATGATGAGGTCGTTCGAACCGCCAGTTTCAAGGTTATTGAAGCTGCAAAACGCTCAGGCAAACCTGTGGGGATGTTTGTAGCCACAGCTGAACAAGCGAATCAATGGCGTGAAGCGGGGGTAAGTTTCTTTGCCGTTGGCTCAGAGCATAAAATGATTATTGATGGTTTCCGAAGTGAGCAAGCGTTGTTTAATTCTTGATGTTTATCTTATATTTATTCTTCTATAGGATAAGTCTCTAGACAGTTTGCCCGTTAGACCTCTACACTCTCGTCTAATTGGAAATAGCTCGCTCTTAAAAAGGAGTAACACCATTAAAGCGAAAGTAACTTCGATAGACGTGGCAAAAATGCTCGGCGTTTCCCAATCAACGGTTTCCCGAGCTTTCAGCCAAACCGCTAGTATCAGCGACAAAAAGCGTAAAATGGTCATGGACGCCGCTGCAAAGCTTGGTTACACACCGAATGCTATTGCGCGCAGTCTGATATCCAACCGCTCAGGGCTAGTGGCTATCGCTTTAGATAGCGAATCAAACCCAATGTATGACTTACAATCTCGAACCTTAGCGTTAGAGATACAAAAACGCGGTGGTCAGGTTGTGCTCTGCCCTATCGATAAAGATGATCTCGACCTTGCAATTTCTCGCGCCATTGAATACCAAGTAGACGGACTTATCATTGCCACCAGTCGCCTAACATCCAGAGCCTTTGCACAATGTGAAAAGTTCGGTGTGCACCTTAGCCTTATCAACCGATACGTTGAAAACATCAACGCGAACAGCGCTGGTATTGATAACCAACTTGCGGGTAAACAAGCGGCGGATTATTTGACCGAAAAAGGCTATAAGCAGCTCGCTTTCATCAGTGGTGATGCAGGGTCTATGACCAGTGAAGAGCGCTGGATTGGTTTCTCTACCCGAGTAAAAGAGCTGGGTCTCTCAACGCCAATCTTTATTCAATCCAAATATAACTTCGAAGCCGGTCTTAACGCTGCTTCAGAAGTACTTGATCATCCAGCTAAGCCCGATGCCATTTTTTGCGCTAACGATATCCTTGCTATGGGAGTCATGGATGGCCTACGAAAATCTGGGGCTCAGATCCCATCTGACTATGCGTGATGGGCGTGGACAACATTCCAATGTCTTCTTGGCCAAGCTATGACTTAACCACAATCGCGCAACCAGTCGACAAGATCGTAAAAAATGCGGTCGAAGATTTGATGGCTCGCATCAATGGCAATCTAGACGCGAGTGGGGAATACCTGCTTGAGGAAGGAGAGCTCGTCTCGCGCAGCAGTGCCTGAGATACGTGTAAATAAAGCTAATCACCTGAAAAACCGCTTTCCCTGGAGGCGGTTTAGATGTCAAACTAAAACCAACCTCTACTATTATTCAAGGTATAGAATTCGCCTTGAAAACCGTTAGTCGCTTTGCCTTCTCTATCTATGTCTCAGTAAAAGGTTCAGTATGCAACCAAGCAGCCCATCGAAGCCACATATTGCCCAGCTCGGTCATCCTGTTTTAAGACAACAAGCGAAACCTGTTGAGAACATCTTGTCACCCGAATGTCAGAGCTTAATAAGTCAAATGATCGATACCGTGCAACAAGCCAATGGTGTCGGCATTGCTGCGCCTCAGGTTTATCAGAGCTTGCGCATTTTTATTATGAGCTCAAAGCCAAATGCCCGTTATCCCGATGCGCCATCTATGCCAATAACCGCCATGATCAACCCTGAAATTGTTGATGCCAGCACTGAAATGGAAAAAGGTTGGGAGGGCTGTTTAAGTGTGCCAAGCATGCGCGGTTTTGTACCTCGTCACCAGCAAATATCCGTACGTTACTACGACCAACAAGCCACATTGCAACAGACCACTTTTGAAGGTTTCTTAGCGCGAGTTTTTCAACACGAGCTTGATCACCTAGATGGTATTACTTTTGTTGATCGATTGGAGTCAAACCATGACCTGATCAGTGAAAATGAGTGGTATAAACAGTTCGCGAGCCAGAGTGAGTAACACCCTCTTTCCTCAGTACCAATAAAAGATTGAATGCTGACGAAATCCAACAACTATGTGAGCGGAAAAGTTGCGAAATCTCGTAAACCAAACTAGTTCTCATGTTATCTATTGGAGGGAGGATGGATAAGAGCCTCTCGATAAATACACGTTTCAGAATGTTTGCTAACGTACTTAAACACATCTGGATAATGTTGGTGGTTAGCACCGTTAACTACTCATACGCTTTTGGTTCAGGAGCTTTAATGATTGATTTCACGAAGCAAGATGAGCACCTTAATTGGGACGCCACCAACGACAATGTCATGGGCGGTATCTCGAGTGGAACGATGACGTACAGCAATGGCAGAAGCCTTTTCTCTGGTGTAATTTACTTAGAGAACAACGGAGGATTCAGTTCAGTTAACCGCCCTATTCAAACCTTGGAGGCAGATATTACCCACGCTGAGCTTGAATTTATTGGCGACGGTCGAACCTATCAATTACGCGCCACCACTTGGAAAGATGGCGTTCGCATCAACTACAAACACAACTTTGCCACTCAACAAGGTGAGCGACAAGTTGTGAGTTTTTCTCTAAACGAGTTTCAAGCCGTATTTCGTGGACGTTTGATAAACGGTGCACCAGAACTTATCGCTCCAGATATCCAACAAATAGGTCTACTTATCGCCGACAACAAATCTGGCGAGTTCAAACTCGAACTCCTCCAACTTCGTTTTAGACCGTAAATAACAAGCAAGCGCGAGATATAACAGTTCTCGCGCTTGCCTTTCCGCTATTGGTGCGCTTTCTTACCCACTGGCTTTAAGAGCTTCATCATCAATGACTGCTTCCACATACCAATACCTGTCAAAGCAAGCGCTGGAATGAATCCCCACAACGTCGCTGCTATGTAAGCTTCATTACTTGCTAAAGGAGAGTAGAATGCTGCACCAACAAGTAGCGCTAGTACGATGTGTGCCCATCTCAATACCATTCTTATGTTCTTACCATTCATGACGCTTTCCTTTTGCTGTGATCCTGAGTTCTATGATAAAGAGATGCGTTCTGACGCTTTTGTGCATGCGACGAGCGGTATATAGCGAGCGTGAAATGCTCTATTTGAGGATAAATGGAGAACAATGGTCATCAAGTTGGGAAAAGAAGGATGGGCTTCTGACAGTCGAAAGGAATTTCCAAACGGCCAGATACAAAAAAGCCCGCTTTAAAAGCGGGCTTTTTTAAAAATTTGGTGGGTCCGGGCGAACTCGAATCGCCGACCCCTACCATGTCAAGGTAGTACTCTAACCAACTGAGCTACGGACCCAAATTTTTGTTCCATTCTGAATAAAAACTCAGAGAAGGATGGTGGGTCCGGGCGAACTCGAATCGCCGACCCCTACCATGTCAAGGTAGTACTCTAACCAACTGAGCTACGGACCCATCTCTCTGGAACGAGAAGGATATTAACCAGACTACCTTAGCTGTGCAAGCACATTTTTGTGTTTTTGATGCCGTTTGGTCTAATCGCCATCAATTCGACTCTTTTTTATGCGTCGGCGCCTAAAAATGTGAAGGCTATCAGCTCTTTGGCGAACTATTACAATCGTCAAACTGACGAATTATGCCGATTCTTCGTCGTCAAACACCACATTATAGTTCTCTGTGTACTGGCACAGCGGTTGGCGGCTACATGTGAAAAAGCGTCGTCCTTTGAACTCACCTTGCATGGCTGTTTTAATGGTCATTGGACTGCCGCAACGCTTACAGAAGCGAACTTCTTTGTCCGGCTCTATCAAATCGATGTGGGCGGCAAGTAAACGGCGAATTTTACCCACTTGATAGCTAAGCTTTACCGAAGCACCAATCAGCGGGATATTCGCCGATTTACACACTTGCATGATCAGTCGCTGACGCTCGATTTTTCCTTTGTGCAGCTTCTGACCATTATCATATTCAATGATCACACGTGGCTGCATCGTTCTCGGGTCACAGACGACGAAATCAAAATAGCTTTTCGCGATAACATTATTTGCGATAAACCACTGCTTCTTGCTTTTCATTTGCTGGGGTGTCACAACGTTTGCCATGCTAACCTTGGTCAGTATCACCCCATGATCGCCCACGGCTTCTTTTAAAGCATTATAAAACGCCGTTTGTGCTGAAGATAAAATGGGGCCTTTCACTTTGTATTGATACGACTTGGTATCTTCCTGTTTTACAAAGTATTTAAGCGCAGCCATGGAAAAGCCCACCAGCAGAGCAAAGACGATAAAAATCTCAAACATGTTTTTAGCAATACCCAATGGCTAAATAGACAATACTTGTTCAGATTAAGCGCAATACCTAATAGATGCAATCTTTGTAGTCTTACCGACACAAAATGACGTATATTCAATAAGTAACCAAACTATTAGAGGTTTTAGGATGAAACTGTTACGTCAATGTTTGCTGATCTCCATCAGCGTATTACTCCTTGGCTGTACTGGCATGCCAGAGAGTGTTAAACCCGTCTCCAACTTTGAACTGAACCGTTACCTCGGAAAATGGTATGAAATCGCGAGACTAGACCATAGTTTTGAGCGTGGTTTGGATAACGTCTCTGCCACTTACTCGCTTAATGACGACGGCAGTGTAAAAGTACTCAATCGTGGTTGGGATACAGAGGATTTGGAATGGTCTGAGGCGGAAGGTAAAGCTAAGTTTGTTGAGTCTAAAGACATCGCTCACCTGAAAGTTTCCTTCTTTGGACCTTTCTATGGCAGTTATGTTGTCTACTACCTAGAACCTGACTATTCAGTCGCATTGGTAAGCGGCTATAACTCTGATTATTTTTGGATCCTTTCTCGAACCCCATCGATTGAATCCAGTCAGCTTGAGAAGTATGTAAAGCGCGCAAACGTCGCTGGATTCGATACTGAAAACTTAATCTTCCCAAAACACGACAAAGCTCAAGTTAACTAACGCTTGCTCGCTACCCCCTAGCGAGCAAAGATTTGACTAAGCTTTTAAGTTTTATCTTCGTCACGCGCCAATGAGTCACCGGTCTTCTTGGCGCTGTTTCAAGGATATGTTGCTTCGCCTTTTCATCAAACGAAACTGGGCCACGGTGAGCAAGCAAGACCTGCTCAGCATTGAGGTTGTAAATTTTATCGATAGAGTTTCGATATTGATTAGGATGAAATACAGGAAAAGGTGCAATCAAACGCTGCTTGACCTCGACCATAAGATCCGCCACATAAACCGTCGACTGCTTGGCATTGTATACAGAAATGTCGCGATCTGTATGGCCAGGAGTAGTGAGCACCTGCCAATCGTCAAAATGCGGCAAGGTGTCACCATCGACCACTGCATGGTCGACTTTGAGTTTACGTCGATACCATAAGTTTCGCTTCGGCTTACCCATTCGATTCGCCATATACCAGGCCAAAACTAAATCGGTCAGGTGCATAGCCACACCATCAATCCCCGCATACCACGCTTTTGGCTGCTCACTGGAGACAATGTCCGCCCCAGTCAACGCTTTCAATCTATGAGCGGCTCCGGCGTGATCCGGGTGCATATGCGTGACGACTATCGCTTTGAGATCGGAAACAGGACGATTCAGTCGTCCCGAATATAGCGTAAAATCGTGCCGACATCGGCTCGGCTTGCACCGTCCAGTAACAGCAATTTATCTGGATACTCAGCGAGATAGATCTGTTGGATATAACCTGAAATCTGATGGATTTTCATAAGCCTTGCTAACTGGTCAGACAACCTTGATGCAAGATAACCCGATATTAACAATATTGCAACAAGCCCTATTATATATAGCGATAGACATCGCTTTCTGAGGTTCATTTATGAGTGTCATTTATGTTGGTCATAGAGGTGTAGCAGGGACTCACCCAGAGAACACCATGGTCAGTATTCAACAGGCGCACGCGCTAGGATTGCAATGGATTGAAGTGGATATTCAACCAACCAAAGACGATGTTTTGGTGGTCTGTCACGACCATACAGTGAACCGCTGCAGTAACGGAAAGGGGCGCATTGACGAGCAAACGCTGGAGGAGCTCAGTAAGCTTGATTTTGGCGCTTGGAAGTCAGAAGCATTCGAGCAGGAACGCATCATGACACTGGTACAGTTGCTCGATTTTTGTCACCAGCACAATATGTGCATCAACCTTGAGGTCAAGATCGACAGTCACGACGCCAACCATGTTGTCTCTTTGCTCAAATCGGTACTGGATACCCATCCTATAGATAGAGAATGCCTTATTATCTCCAGCTTCAGCGCTGAAGTGATGCAAACACTGTTCGAAGCAAAGTTGGGTACACGTCTGGGGGTTCTCGCCAAGCGTTTAAACCGCAAAGCTATTGCCAGCATTCAAAACGTCAACGCATTCAGTTGCCATTTAGACTACAAATGGCTAACCGCTAATCACATTAATATGCTGCGTGAACTCGAAGTCGAAATCTGGTGTTACACCGTAAACAACCCTAAATCGTTCAAACACATAGATAGAGTAGACGCCATCTTTACTGACTATCCAACGCGCTTTGTTTAATCGAGATCATCCGGGGGCTTAACTTACCGCTCCCCAGTCGATCTAAGGTTCTGGGTTTAGTGATGCGACCATAAAGTCGATAAACGCGCGTCTTCGAGCCGGCATGAATTTCGACTGAGGAAACTGCAACGTGATCTCACCTTGGTAGCGTGAGATCACTCGCCATTCTGGAAGCACTTGAATGACTTCACCGTTTTGAATCGCCTCTTCAACCACAAACTCAGGGAATATGCCTATTCCTAATCCTTGCTTAACTGCGTTAAGGCGAATTTCTGAATGGTTGACCGAGTAAGACCCTTCTACCTCTACTTTGACATCCTCGCCTCCCTTAGAAAAACGCCAAACATTGTCATTTGGCTGCTCATTAAGGTAGAGGCAATCATGTTGAGTTAAGTTGTCAGGATGAAAAGGAATACCATGTGATTGCAAATAACTTCGACTGGCGCACAGAACCGCATTGGTATGCCCTAGCGACTTCGCAACCAGGTTTTCCCTCGGGAAGTGAGTCAGTTCAAACACAAAGTCAAGGTTATGCCAAACGGGTCAACAAACTCATCACTGACCATCAAACGTAGTTTGGCTTTTGGGTATTTTGCTAAAAATTCAAGCATCAGTGGTTGTAAAATACGGCGGCTAAACGCTTTAGGCGCTGCAATGCGCAGCTCGCCTGTCACCTCACCTAACTCTTGGCTCGTCACGTGAACAATATCGTCAGCAGAATCAATGATCTTCTGACTGAATTCGTAAACCACTTTGCCCATTTCCGTTGTCACTTGCTTTCTCGTCGTGCGCTCGAGCAAATCTGCATTCAAAGCGGCCTCTAGACGACTGATCTGACGGCTAACACCTGATGGGGTTACTCCCAATCTTTGCGACGCTGCTGTAAAGCTACCTGAATCAACAACCGTGACAAACGCCACGATGTCTGGCAGTAGTGCCATGAGCTTATTTGTGTCCATTAGTCACAAGTCCTATGAAGTTTGGAAGTATTATCACGCTTATATTCATAAGCTAGCATAGTAGAACATATACTTGCATTAGACTTTATTACAACGACGCATATGGAAACAAATTTCGCTAACAAGATCTCATTTCATTGGGCAATCATAGGTTTACTGATAGTTTCGATTGTTTGGGGCACGAGCTACGGTGTCTCCAAACAGATATTGAACCAACTCTCCGTGGTCGAATTGCTTTTGGTTCGCTTTGTTATTAGCTGCGCCGTCCTGATGAGCATTATCTATTTCAAACAACAAATCAGAGTGTTCACTTCTCAGTGGCGTCGCTACCTACAAGTCGGCATCTCAACAGGGCTTATCTTAAGCTGCATTTTCCTAACCGAAACGTGGGCTGTTAAATTGGCTCAAGCTGGGCAAGTTGCGGTATTGATTAGTCTTTGCGTGCTGTTTACACCATTACTCGAAACTGCATGGCTCAAAGTTAGACTTCCCAAGGGGATTATGCTGTTTTGCAGCATTGGTTTTGCTGGCATGGTGATGATCGCAAGCCTAGTGAGCTGAGCTTAAATCTGGGTGTTGGCTTAGTGATCATCGCAGCCTGCTTCGAGCTGTGATGGTGGTTACGTGCCGAAAAGCGTTTACTAGAACACCATTACAAATTGAAATCATCACCCTAATCCAATTGTCGGTGGTAACGCTCATCAGTTTCTTTCTCGTTTTATTGGACTCTGATAGACCCGCACTGATAAGCACTCTGCAAACGCTGAATAGCCACGACTGGATGAGTCTTCTCTACTTGGCGCTGTGTTGCACATTGCTCGCGTTCTTCGTGCAAAACTACGCCATCAAACACTTGCCCGCCAGTCAGGCATCGCTGCTTATGGGAACTGAGCCCATGTTTGGATTGCTGTTTGCTAGCGTGTTCCTAAGTGAAACCATGTCAATATTGCAGTGGCTTGGATGTTTCATTGTCATAACCACTACCATTGCAGCTTGTTACAAATTTTCAGAACAAAAATAGCGAGAAAGACAGTCAGATTAACTACAAGGCGACACTTTTATTGATTTATCTCAGGTCTTGGGGGGTTCGGTAACGTGTAAAGTGGTCTTCCCTGTTTCATAACGTGAAGTGACCCCATGACTCAAGTAAATACAGAGCGCCTCGTAAACCATTTTTGTGAACTAGTAAAAATCGACAGTGAATCTGGCAACGAAAAAGCCGTCGCTGAAGCGATTGCTGAGCAACTTGGTGAGCTAGGCTTCGTGGTAAGCAAATTGCCAGTACCAGAGCAATACACCAATGGCTTCAACGTCTACGGACGTTTAGAGGGCAAACAAGAAGGCAGCATTGTCTTCAGTGCTCACATGGACACAGTAACACCAGGCATCGGTATCGAGCCTATCATCGAAGATGGCATCATCCGCTCAAAGGGCGATACTATCCTTGGTGGTGATGACAAATCAGGTATCGCGGCGGTAATGGAAGCCGTCCGTTGCTTACAAGAGCAAAACCGCGAACACAAAACGATTGAGGTCGCATTCACAGTCCATGAAGAAGGTGGTCTATTTGGATCTGAGTATTTCGATATGTCTTACATTCAATCGAAAAACGCGATCGTATTAGACACCGGCGGCCCTATCGGCACTATCGTTACTGGTGCACCTGGTCAGCAAAAAATCGTTGCTAAGATCAAAGGTCGCCCAGCTCACGCAGGTCTTGCTCCTGAAGAAGGCATCAGTGCCGCTATGGTTGCAGCAGACGCTATCGCTAACATGAAGCTGCTACGCATCGACGAGCAAACCACAGCAAACATTGGCTCAATTAACGGCGGTCAGGCAACAAACATTGTTATGCCTGAGCTAACAATTGTTGCTGAAGCGCGCTCTCTAGATAGCGACAAGCTTACCGCACAAGTTAACCACATGGTTGAGACTTTCCAAGCATCTGCTGAGAAGTTTGGTGCAGAGGTTGAGATTGAGTCAACTCGCGCTTACGACGCGTTTGTCATTGCTGAAGATGATGCGCACGTTCTGAAGATCAAAGAAGTATTTGCGTCAAACGGCGTTGAGGCAAACACCAAACACACTGGCGGTGGCAGCGATGCAAACAACTTCAACGAGAAAGGTTTAACAACTGTGAACCTATCTACCGGTATGTCTAAAGTCCACACCACAGAAGAGTTCATTGCTGTTGATGACATGGTGAAGATCACCGACTTTGTGATTAGCTACGTGACAGAGTAAAGAATATAAAAAAGGCCACCCCTTTCTTCGGTGGCCTTTGAAGAAAAATCTAATCCTGATCTTCAGCAATTGACAGTCCTTGAATCTCAAATCCATTAGTGCTCACTTGAGGTGGTTCACCATCAGGCCCTAATATCTTTTGAGTCGAGTCTTTGATATGGAGCGCTACCAAGCGACAGAACTCATATTCCTTGCCAAATTCGAAGCTTATAGACTGATTTGTTCGAAGTAACTCATCGTTATCTTGTGGCATAAAACCATCATTACTCACTACACCTTGTTCTTTCGTTAGTGGAACGACATCACGCGTGATCATTCCATTTTCCTGATCCAAGCATTTCAGTATTGCTTTCACTGTACCTTGTTCTGGATAGTCGACGAATTTTTCAGTTGGATAGGTGTTGGTAAACTCGTTGAGCTCAAGCCTCTTACCATAAATCCTACAACCTGCTCCTGGTAATTTCAGGCTAAGTTTGCCTCCCATCCCTACCGTATAATAATGCTCAGGCCCCAAGGATCCTCTTGAAGCAAAAATGCCTTCAACTTCGTCATCGGATCCAGTTTGTTTTATCGTAGCGTCACGGAAATTACAGCTGAATAAATCGTTTTGCTCTGGGTTCTCTTGTACCAAACACGCTTTCATGTTTTTGCTGTTTGGTTTGAAAAAGTTAGAACACCAGTTTAGTAGTGGATTTTGCTCTTTCAAATCTACGTCAGAACCGCGTAGTAAAATACCGTAGGAGTCTGGGGTACCATTGTCACGGAAATGGATCGGGGTGTGAAAACGAGTCGCTTTGAAAATGATACGCCCCTTGTAAAACCCTTTCTCGAGTTTAGTTTCATCGACGCTATCTGGTTGACTCGGCAAAATTACGCGTTGCCCATATTCCGCGTCCAGATCGTAATCTGTTGAAGAAATACCGGCGACATTAACAGATTGTATTTTACCCCCGACTCGTACCACTAAGTCACCGACATCTCTGTTGGAAGTTGAGCGTTGTTGATACTTCACCTGCAGAACATAAGTCGCTCCGGGAATAGTTGGCACGATAGATTTAATGCGAACATTCGCAGGGTTCGACGATGTATCAAGCGCGTACTCATATTCACCGTTTGAGTCATCGCGAGCGAAACTAACGATCCTATCGTTACAGTGCTTGGTATCTGTATCAAGTTCGGCAATATAATCGACACTGTCGTCGCTGATAGAGAAAGGGGCGCCATAAACTGAGGTCTTACCAACCTCAAGTACTGGTCGACACACCTTATTGATGGCAGCGCGTATCTCAGACACACTAACGTTCTCGTCCCTAAGCTTCTTGAATATAGAGTCACCATATTCATCCGTACCGAGCATAGCTTTCAATGTTGACACGGTCCATATCGTTTGGAACTTGTGTGTACCCTGATCTTGCGGAGTATATACATAGCTGTAATCACCCTTTGAAACACTATCGTGTTTGTGATTTAGCGTCGCGTCTGCGCTACTACTGTCACCACCCTTATTAAACTCTAGTAATACCCAATTGCCATTATCTTTTACAATTGTTGTGTCTTTTGGCACGTTAGCAGCGCCAAAGTACTGTGAGTAGTTATCTGTAGTTTTTTCGTAATCGAAGGGTTGAGCATTTACTGTCGATAAACCGACTATTGCGAAGGTGAGCACCGAGAGTGCCAGAGGTTTTCTGAGTATCATAATCTAAACCAACCGTGGTATGGAGTTTGTTTACTCAGCGGCGCAGCCACACCCCCCTGCCTCCTTGGCATACTCCTTGGTGTGCTGTCACTTTGCGTCCCATGCTCACGCATGGTTTGCCTTTGTTGAGATGTGAATAATAAGTAAATCACAAGTTGACGCCAGGTAATTAAACTTAAGTATGAAAAATGTTAAACATTCTCATCTTTTATGCAACTCCGTGTACACATCTCACTTTTGAGACCGTTTTGATTTGGGAATGCTATAGGTCTTCAAACTCATCAATCGCCGCACGAGCTTCAGCCAGCGTGCACCCAGATTGATACATCAAATCAGCAACCGTGATCTCAGGCTCTCTCTCTAGAACTTCTTGAATGGGCGACTTGTAGCCATCAAGCACTTTATCTATCGCAACAGAAATCCAGCCGACATTGGCCTCGATAGAGAACTTTGATAATGCCGAAGGCTCTCCGCTCAGCATCCAATTGCGTGAGCGTCTGATACGCTTTAGCGTACAACCATACTTCACAGCACAGGCCATAACGATAGCTTTATTTTCAACACGGTGAACAAAGCTATTCAGTTTTACCGACACTAAAAACCGCGACGTTTCCAAAACTGACCTTCATCTCTTGCTGTAACTTTAAAGGTTTTTTCTGCAATGGTTTTACCCTGCATCTCGATCACCATGCGCCAATCACCTAAGTTACTCTCAAAGCCATTGATAGGATCGAGTAACTGAATAGTATCGCCAAGGTAGAAGTCCCAGTCATTACTACCGACATGTTCATCGCCATCAAATGGCGCTAAAACCTGCCCTTTTTTACTCAGCACGCCAGGATGATAGATACAATATCGAACCTTCTCCCCTTTTGCCTTTTTGATGTTCACAATAAAGCCAAATTCAATATGCTCATCCGCAGGTACGATAGTTGTGAATTCTTGAATTTTAGGGAGATCTTTGGAGCCTGAATCCCAAGTAGAGTAAATACCATAAGAGGTCATTTCTACGACAGGTGAACGTTTTCGCCATGGTGAATTTTCTTTTCGCTTTTGCGCTAATGGTTGGGGTTAATCTTGCCAGCGTTTTTGCATAGACGCTATGACATCATCACTAACTCCGTGAATATTTGGGTAGCAACCTCGGCAAACGATGATCTCTAGCTCAGCCTGATAACGCTTAGCGAGTGCTTTGTAGGCTTTCATCTCCCACAAGCGAACAAACGTATTGGCGACCACCACGTCTTGGTTGGCTGCAAGCGCAGATTCCACTTGTTTTTGGCACCAAGCATGGGCGTCGGCGATTTTGCTCGCATCATAATGATACTTGCCATCGGAACTCAAAAAATACATGTCGGCCTCGTAGTGAGCCGCATTAAACGTCTGGGCTAATGTACTTTTCCCGGAACCCGGTAAGCCACGAATGAGCGTTAGTTTCAAACTCGTTTCCGCTATCAGTTTATGCAAAGGCAACATTGTACCTTGTCTTGGCATCATTGGTAGCGCACTTACAGTCTGACGTAAGCTAAAATTAATTATCGACAAGAAATAACGTTTGCGTTAGTTTAGATGTATAGACGTCCAGAAGACCAAAACAGAGCTTAGGGAGAAAGCTGTGCCAATTAAGATCCCCGATCAACTGCCTGCATCCAATGTATTGCAACAAGAAAACATCTTTGTAATGTCGGAAACGCGTGCGGCGACCCAAGAAATTCGCCCACTTAAAGTGTTGATCCTCAATTTGATGCCAAAGAAAATTGAAACTGAAACTCAGTTTTTAAGGCTGCTCTCTAATAGCCCGCTGCAAGTTGATGTGGAGCTACTGCGCATTGATGACCGCCCAAGCAAAAATACACCAACCGAACACTTAGATACCTTCTATCGTCAGTTCGAAACCATCAAGAATCGCAATTTCGATGGTTTAATTATTACCGGCGCACCCCTCGGTTTGGTTCAGTTTGAAGATGTGATTTATTGGGATCACCTTCAGACCATCATGAACTGGGCAAACAAACACGTCACCTCAACACTCTATGTGTGTTGGGCTGCACAGGCTGGCTTGAAGCTACTTTACGACCTGCCTAAACGTACTCGTAAAGAAAAACTCTCTGGTGTTTACCACCACGAGATTCACGAGCCATATCACCCTATCTTGCGTGGCTTTGATGACACTTTCTTAGCGCCGCACTCTCGATATGCTGATTTCTCTCCGGAATATTTAGAGTCTCATACTGATCTGGATATTTTGGCAACATCAGATGTCGCTGGCGTGTATTTGGCCGCAACGAAAGATAAGCGTAACGTGTTTGTCACCGGCCATCCCGAATATGACTCCAATACATTGCACAATGAGTATGTGCGTGATCTCGGAGAGGGTATGGAGCCTGCCATTCCAATCAACTATTATCCGAACAACAACCCAGACAATAAGCCTGTTGCAAGCTGGCGAAGTCACGGTCACTTGCTGTTCGCCAACTGGCTTAACTACTGCGTGTACCAACAAACGCCGTACGATCTTGAACACTTCAGTGAAGACGCGTTTACGAAAGACGAATAGCACTGATATCTTATGCCTCCCTCTAAACTGGGAGGCATAGGCTAATTCGCATGAGGTATTTCACTTCGCCAACATCGCAACTTTCTTTAAAAAGCTATCACGTAAGTGCTCTTGGTCATATTCAAGGTGGTAGGTATTGTGAAAACCCACTTTGAGTTCTACACCATTACCCCGCATATAGACATTGTATCCATCGTAGTCAGAGTAAGCTTCGACGCCTTCGTAAATTTTGCCAAATTCGGTGTCTGTACCGTTCTCCATCACCGCGTCATACGCTCGAAGAATTTTGTTGGGATCAAGTTCGTTTCTCATCGCTATCTCCTTCAAACAAAAAAAGCCAAACTTTAAGTGTGGCTTAGTAGCGCGTATTGCGCCAGTTTAGCGGCTCTTCATCTGAACATTGAGTTCTATTGATCGCGCAGTTCGCGCCTTAAGATCTTGCCTACGTTGGTTTTTGGCAGCTCATCCTAAACTCGATAAACGTAGGGATTTTATAGCCGGTCAAATGTTTACGGCAGTGCTGCTTAATTTCATCCGCAGTCACATTGCCGTTGGCAACAACAAACAGCTTCACGCGCTCACCGGCGATATCATCTGGAATACCCACCGCCGCCGCCTCGGTTACTTTCGGATGCAAAGTTGCAACTTCTTCCACTTCTGTCGGGAACACGTTGAAACCAGACACCAAAATCATGTCCTTTTTGCGATCTTCAATATAGAAAATGCCTTCCTCGTCCATGCGACCAATATCACCAGAATAGAGCCAACCGTCTTCTGCGAAGATCGCTTGGGTTTCGGCATCTTGCTTCCAGTAGCCTTTCATCACTTGTGGGCCGCGAATTTGGATTTCGCCCACCTGATTCACACCAAGGGCCTGCCCCTGCTCATCGACAATACGCAGTTCCGTGCTGGGTAACGGTACGCCAACCGCTGCTACGTAAGCTTGCTGAGTATGTACGCCGCCCGCAACGACAGG
Organism: Vibrio maritimus; assembly: GCA_000755425.1. GTDB lineage: Bacteria > Pseudomonadota > Gammaproteobacteria > Enterobacterales > Vibrionaceae > Vibrio > Vibrio maritimus_A. The sequence continues at coordinate 119,510 of BBMT01000006.1, read as the reverse complement.
TGAACATTCTGTCAGACCATAGCCCTCGATGATTGGCATTCCAGTAATTTTCTGCCATTCATCTGCAACATGCTTTTGAGTCGCCATGCCACCAGCGATGGTGAATTCTGCGTTTGAAAAATCGAGAGTTTTGAACTTCTCATGCTTATTGAGTGCCGCAAGCAAGGTATTCAAACCAAAGATCATGGTAAACGGATACTTACTCAAGTCATTAACGAAGCTGTTTAGATCACGAGGGTTGGTGATCAATAGATTGCTCGCTCCCATGTACATCATCAGCATCATACTGACCGAGTTAGCAAAGATATGGTAAAGCGGTAGTGGCGTCACTGCGCGCTCTTGGTCTTTCGCAGTGCGCGGTCCAAAGTGCCCAAAAACCTGAAGCACGTTGGCGATAACGTTGCGGTGAGTCAACATCGCGCCTTTGGCAAGCCCAGTTGTCCCACCTGTATATTGCAAGTATGCCAAATCATCACGGTTTAATTCTGGCTCAACAAAGGTCATTTGTTTGCCATCAGTTAATGCACGGCGAAGTGAGATGGCACCTGGTAAGTTGTATTTTGGCACCATCTTTTTTACATACTTAACGACAAAGTTCACCAGGGTACGCTTATGTGGTGCGAGTGCATCACCGATACTGGTTAAAATCACGTGCTTAATGCTGGTCTTTTCAATCACTTGCTGCAAGCTATTGCCAAAGTTGGTCACGGCAACAATGATGGTAGCACCTGAGTCTCGAAGCTGGTGTTCAAGCTCACGAGGTGTGTACAACGGATTCACATTCACCACTACAAGACCTGCTTTTAGCGCTCCTAAGATAGCAATAGGATATTGCAGAAGGTTTGGCATCATCAGTGCAATGCGATCACCTTTTTTAGCGTGAAGTTCCGTTTGCAAATAGGCCGCAAACGCATCGCTCTTTTCATTCAATTCACGATACGTCAGAGAATGTCCCATATTCACAAAAGCAGTATTATCGGCAAACTTCTCAAAAGGCGTTTTAAACATCTCATTGATATTGGTGTATTGGTCAACATCAACAAATTCAGGCACATCGCTTGGGTAAGTCTGTAGCCAAGGTTTATGTCCGTTGCAGTTCGCATTGCTCATCAAATTCATACCTTCATAGTTAGACCTAGCTACTTTATCTAAGAAGAGTTGCGGACTAAAGAATTGAGTGATTATTCTAATTTGATCGCTTGTTTTATAGGCAATTATGTCATTCAGAAATCAGAGTTTGTGTTGTGTGTCGCAGCAACATGCCATCACTTCCTTTGAGTTCAGCACAGCTTTTAGAATGGTCACATCTATAAATCTATGAGCGAAAACGAATGAAACTCCGTTTGGCGATGCAATCTACACTTTTAATTTTGTTCACATCTGGATGCGTGACAGTTGGTGAAGAGCCTAAAGTGAGCGCAGCCCCAGTGGATGCTGCCGACACGCGCATTGAACTTGGGCTCGCTTACATGAAAAGAGAGCAATACAGCCGAGCCAAACAAGACTTCGAAAAAGCGCTCGAATTCGCACCTAAGTATTATCGAGCCCATCTTTCTATGGCTTACTATTTCGAAGCTGTGGGTGAGTTTAAACACGCCAGTGATGCTTATCGAACCGCGCTAAAAGTGGCTCCGAATAGCGGCGAGGTGTACCACCACTACGGGACTTTTCTATGTAAACGCAGTGAATATGAACAAGCAGAAGCTCTGTTAGTCGCAGCTACGCAGCAACCAAATTACTATCAAATTGCCGAAAGCTACGAGAACGCAGGCTTATGCGCGCTAAAAGCTGGCCAACCTAACACAGCAAAAGCCTATTTTATCAAGTCATTGGAGCACTCGCCCCTTCGCCCTAACTCCACCATTCAGTTGGCCGCTTTAGAAGTAAAGGATGGCGAATATCAACAAGCACGAATGCGACTAATGAAGTTCCATCAGCGATACGGTTATCAAACTCCGAGTTTATCTATCTTAAGCGAATTGGAGCTAAAGGAAGGAAACACCTCCATGGCAGAGAAATATCAACGGCTGCTGACTGACCAATAGCTCACCCAAAACGACCAGTGAACACCTCTCTTTATGACCTCAACACAGCTGTCACCTTATTCAAATATCAATCCTAGAAGAAATCACTTTTTCTCAATAACTTAATAAAAATCACTGCGGCATCGGGTTTACATAAAACCATAAATATGTAAATTCAAAGTTGACATATAGCACCAACAATGTAAACCTTAATACAAGAAACATCGTTCGTAGTTGCTATGTTCATTTCCATGATTGCTCAATATCGATGTTAAAAACACGAATTAGGATAAGGTCACAAAAGTATGTCTGAGAAAGTTGGTCAAGAGTTTGAATTAGCAAAACGACTACTGTTTACCTTTGCACTTCACGGGTTTCAAAAGACCTCAATGCAAGATTTAGCTAACAGTGCTGAGCTATCAAGACAGTCTATCTACAAGAAATTTGGCTCGAAGGACAATTGCTATCGATGGGTTATCGATACTTATCTTGCAACGATGTATGCGAGTATTTTCGAAGTGTTGGATGATGACAAAATCGAACCTATTGACGGTTTGATGAAAACCTTTGATGTATTTATTGGTAATGCGGTCAAGGTCATATCCAATCCGCATGGCGCCCAAGTATTAGATGACACGCTTAAAGCCACACACGCGTCTGCACAAGACTGGCCTATCAGGTTTAGAGAGCGACTTGCGAACTATCTAACGCATCACAACCTTGCGTCCAGTGAAAACGCACTGGGAATCGCATACACCTTAATATCTGCAGGGAAAGGCCTGCTTCTTGAAGAAACCTCAAGAGAAAGTTTCAATAAAAACATAGAGATAATAATAAAAAGCGTCACGAAAGCTAACGTCTAATTTGCCTCAAAGTCAGAGAGAAACACTATGTCAGATACACAGATTGCATCAGCTCAACCGCTCGACCATGTTTTTGAAAATATGAGAAGCGCATACAACGACAACCCTGCCCCAACCTATGAGCAGCGCGTAGAAGTCCTTAAAAAACTAAAACAAGCAATACTCAACAACGAGCAAAAAATCTATGACGCTCTCAAACGTGACTACGGTTACCGCAGTGAATTCGACACTCTGATTGCAGACGTTTTACCAAGCGTCGCTGGGATTAATTATGCAATCAAAAATTTGAAAAAAGTGGATGAAACCATCAAAACGACACGCTGGGCTGATGTTGTATCCGTCCAAAGTAACCGTGCATTATCAACCATTGGGCGTGGTTGGTGTTATTACTCCGTGGAACTTTCCATTCTATCTAGCACTAGGTCCAGCGGCACAGGCGCTTGCTGCCGGAAACCGAGTAATGATCAAAATGAGCGAATTTACGCCCAATGCAAATGCGGCACTTCGCGAAGTAGTAAAAGATCTTAGTGACCACATTCAAATCATTGAAGGCGAAGCCGATGTGGGTGCCGCGTTCTCAAAGTTACCGTTTGATCACCTCATTTTTACAGGCTCATCAACTGTCGGAAAAATGGTAGCGCATTCTGCGGCTGATAACCTAACCCCAATTACGCTTGAGCTGGGTGGCAAATCACCCACAATTATCGATAAAAACATCGATATCAGAATCGCCGTGGATGCTTTAATTGTCGGTAAGTCGGTAAATTCAGGTCAAATCTGTGTTGCTCCAGACTATGTCTTTGTTCCTAAAGAACGTGAGCAAGATTTCATCAAAACCTTCATTCAAAGATATCGTGAATATCACCTAGACAATGAATCGACTAACACGCAAACACACATCGTCTCTGACCGCCAATACACACGACTGATGAGCTTCCTTACCGATGCTAAAAAGCAAGGCGCAAAAGTGCATACCGTGAAAGATATAGAGGAAGGGCAAGGACGTCGAGTTTACCCTCACTTGCTGACTAACTTAAGTCCAGAAATGAATGTTCTCCAAGAGGAGATCTTTGGTTCCATCCTACCTATTTTGACTTACAACGAACTCGAAGAAGTCATCACTTACATCAACGAACGTCCTCGTCCGCTGGCGTTGTACATTATGTCAAATGATAACCAAGTTATTGATAGTCTGGTTTCTCGTACTCACAGTGGTGGAGTTGCAATCAATGACACTGCGATGCATGTTGCCGCTGATGATGCACCTTTTGGCGGTGTGGGTAACTCTGGTATGGGTCACTACCATGGTCATGAGGGTTTCTTAACCTTCTCGAAGGCAAAGACTGTACTTCGCTCCAGTGCTTGGCTTCCTAAGAATCGATTTATTCTTAAAAATCGTGACTTTGTGTTCAGAACACTAAGAAAGTACTTGTTGAAATAGTCATACTACATTTTAAAGAATTAGAGCCGGTCTCCCGGCTCTAACTTCAATTATAATAAATGCCCGCTCACCGCCAATCTTTGCTCATGGGACATAAACGACCATGCGACAAAACGGCTTTTCTTCTGTCCTTGCGCCATTTCTTGGATCAGGACATGGGTCGCCCCCAACTTCTCTAGGTGTTTTTGCAATGGACGAATATTGTCTTTCTTAGAAAGCAGGGTCGAGAACCAGATCACTTGGTTTGCGAACTTCTTACTCTCATTCGCCATATTCAGAACAAACGCTTCCTCTCCGCCTGGAAACCAAAGCTCCGCATTTTGACCACCAAAATTGAGTCCTTCATTCTTTTGCTCTGGCTTTTGTTTGCCCTGTAACTGATCGCCACGCTGCTGTCTATTTTTCGCCAGATTGGCGTTCTTGCGTTCAGTCCCCTTCTGGGCGTCTTCTGCTGATTTATGGAACGGAGGATTACAGGTTGTCACAACGAACACGTCACCATGTTGAATCACACCTTCAAAAATATGTTCACTTTGGCTTTGATGCCTTAGCTTAATTTTTCTGGTCAGTTTATCGTTGAGTGTGACATTGTTTTGTGCGCTTTCTAACGAGCCTTCATCGACATCACTTCCTACCCAATTCCAATGGTATTGCGTCGCACCGACAATCGGGTAAATACAGTTTGCGCCAACACCGATGTCCAAAGCTTTGACTTTAAGACGTGCTTTAGCTGGACGATCTTGCATTAGGTCGTGTTGAAGCCATTCGTTGAGTCGGTGGATGTAATCCGCACGTCCTGGGATCGGTGGACACAGATACCCACTTGGAATATCCCAGTGGCTTAATCCGTAATACGCTTTTAACAGCGCTCGATTGAGCACTTTTACTGATTCGGGATTAGAAAACGCAATGCTCATATCGCCATGTGGGTTTTTCACCACATGATCCGCCAATACCGGTTCCGCCTCAATCAGACGCTTAAAGTCATAGCGACCTTGGTGTTTGTTGTTGGCATGAAGCCCGCTCGCTTTGCGTTTGTCGACAACCATAGCCGAGGAATTATCTTGCTTGCGAGATCGTGGATTAGATTTATTTTGACGAGTCATTGAGAAGCTCTTTATAGATCATAAAAAGGCGCGCATCGAACTCAAGCTGATGATAGTCAGGTTCCATATGACAACATAGTTGATAAAACGCTTTATCGTGGTTCTTTTCTTTGATGTGGGCGAGTTCATGAACCACTAGCATACGCAGCAGAGGCTCAGGCGCATCTTTAAACACGCTCGCGATGCGGATTTCATTCTTTGCTTTCAGTTTGCCACCATGTGCGCGAGATATATAAGTATGTAGGCCAAGCGCATTGTTGATAAGGTGGATCTTATTGTCCCAAATGACTTTCGAGAGAGGCGGCGTTTTTTTCATGTAACGCTGCTTAATGTCCATGGTGTAATCAAAGAGCGCTTTTTCACTCTTGATTTGATGACGGTCTGGAAAGCGCTTTTCAAACCATTGAATAAAGCGTCCCGACGACACCATACCATCTATCTGCTCGACAAGATGTTGAGGATAACCTGAGATGTACTTGAGATATGGCTCATAACCATTGCGGTGTTGCTATCAAAGAGCGCGCTATTCTAGCGAGGCAACGAGATGAAATAAAGAATAGAGCGATAATTCGAGTGATTACCGCTCTAATTCTAACTGTCTATTGCTCCCAAAGATCTTTGGTATCAGTAAACAGCGATTTGAACCAAAGCACCACCGTATCCCATAGGCGCTTGAAAATAGAGCCTTGTTCCACCGTCGACTTAGCGACTAGAGGTTCCGTGGCAATTTCATCGTTGCCGACTTTCCAAGTGACACTACCGATAATGTCACCTTGATTGATTGGCGCGATTAGAGGAGCAAATACCTCAACCTCCTTAGAAACACCACGGCTATTCCCTCGAAGGTAAGTAGCGTAAACATCTTGTTCAAAGCCTAAAGGAATCGCACTACTTGCTCCTTTCCATACTTTTGCCGTCACTTCAGTCGAATCCGATTCTGCAAGTTGATCCGTTTCATAGAAACGGAAGCCGTAGTTCAGCAATTGCCTCGAAGCTTCAACTCGCGTCTGTGCACTTGGGGTACCCATTACTACCGAGATCAGTCGCATTTGCCCCTGCGTAGCTGAGCTAACCAAACTGTAGCCTGCTTCGGAGGTATAACCGGTTTTTCCTCCATCCACATTAAGTGAGTTGTCCCATAGCAGTCTATTGCGGTTGTACTGCTTGATATCAGCCCACTCAAATCGCTTCTCAGAGTAGAGCTTATAAACCTCTGGCACATCCTCGATGATGCGTCTCATCAATACCGCCATATCTTGCGGGGTGGTGTGAATACCTTGTCCATCCAAACCATGAGCATTGATAAACTGAGAGCTATTCATACCTAAGTTAATTGCCCACTGATTCATCAGTGCCACAAAACCACTTTCTGTCCCGGCAATATGCTCAGCTAGGGCGACCGCAGCATCGTTGCCCGACTGAACAATCAACCCTCTCATCAAATCGGCAACCGTTACATCGTCACCTGGCTTAATAAACATCTTTGAAGAATCGGGAAACTTAACTGACCAAGCATTTTCACTCACAGCCACTTTGCTGTCCCATGCTGTGCGGCCAGATGCTATCTCCATTCCAACAACATATGCCGTCATCAGCTTGGTTAAACTCGCAGGAGCGAGTGCAGCATCTTGGTTGCCTCCAACAATGATCTCTCCCGACTGATAGTCCATTAGGACATAGCCTTTGGCATTCAGTGCAGGTGGGTTCGGTGTGACCAACGCGAAAGCCGTCGCCGATGAGCAGAGCGCTAACGACGCAAGCAAAACAGACATTGGTTTTCTCATCTCACGGACTCCTTATAGTGTGAGTACTTCGCCGTCTCATGCCGGCTCGAAAGGTCGAGCCTCGCCACCATATTGGTGATTTAACAATGCAACAGGACGTGAAGCTAAAAATTGATAACCTCTACCCACAAATTAGAATAAAAACGGCAACTTGGCTTAGTTTTTTTGTAAGAAATTCTGCACCTCAGAAATACTGCGCAGTAAAGGGAGAGAGACCACTATTTGTGGTCTTGATTCAGTCGTGGTCTATATCGAAAAAGTGACAAGCTGAGCCTTGATGAGTTTTAGCAACGTACATCGCCTTGTCTGCAACACTCACAGCTCGAACGCAGTTGAGATCTTGCTATCACAAAGCGTTGCGCCCAAACTGACATTAATAGGAATGAGTTCAGACTCACCGATATCAATAGGGTGTGAGGTGACTTGTAGAATGTGATGGGCAATGCTTAACACATGTTCGCGACTGTTAAGCCCGGGCAACACAATTAAAAACTCATCCCCGCCCAAACGACCGACCAAGTCAGACTGTCGAGTAAAATCTTGCAACCGTTTGGCAAACTCGGTCAAGATTCTATCCCCCACTACATGGCCATGCTTATCGTTCAGAGATTTAAAGTTATCAATATCAACGTACATAAAGGCAATCTTCTCAGCCTTTGTGCGGCACTCACCGACAAGCTGTTTAAGGTGGGATTCCAATAGACGTCGATTTGGTAGGTTTGTCAAAGGATCTAAATTTTGCGCCTCAATAACTTTGAGCTCCTTTTGTTTTCTCTCAGAGATATCACGTACTATCGCCAAAAAGTACTGCTGCCCATCAAATTCAACCATGTTGACGCTGGCTTCGATTGGGATTTCCACGCCATCCTTGCGTCTGTGGGTCGCCTCAATGCATGCCTCTTTATTGAGTTGCATTCGGCTAACATGCTCACTCCAAGTGGTCTCTTTACTAAATCTAGGGTTAATATCGATCACTGATAGCTGAAGCAGCTCTTCTTTGCTGTAGCCAAGTCTTTTATAAGCTAGCTCGTTACAATTGAGGATATGGCCATATTCTGTTTCAGCGACATAGATAGCATCGGAGCATTTTTTTCACCATGTGGTTCATAAGCAGCTCTGCAGCATGGGATTTCCTCATCGCTGACATATCAACGATCTGAGACACAAAATGGTGTACCCCACCAGCTTCATTCACATCCGCAGCAATGTTGAGCTGAGCAATAAGGGTATAGCCTTTTTTGTGACGATAGCGTTTCTCAATCTGTATTGGTGTGAAGGGATCCTGACTCAATTGGCCACGAATACGCTTATTGAGTTCTAAGTCATCAGGATGGGTCATCACTACATCGTTAGACATTAGCTCATTGCGTGAGTAACCGAGAAATTGACACAGCGCGGGATTAGCATAGAGGAGACGCCCTTTCGGCAGGTAATGACGGTTGGAATCGGCGTTACGTCGAACAAACGCGATATAGACTCGTCGAGTAACGCTATAGGCTTGTCCATTGGCTCCCTCCTTACCGCACGTGAGCTGCAATTTAGTAGTCGAAATCCACTTTCCTGAGACGACAATCGTGCAGCATCACATCTTTATTCCATTACATATTGCAACAGTTTCAAAATCTTCTCCCACTGTACAAAGCCGTTATTAATCAAATACTCAAAATTGAGACAATCTCAAACGACTGTTCGCTTTAACTCCAAAGGAGAATATTTTCATCCACGTCGATCGCCTATGATGTCGCTCCTATTTCTTTTCGGTTACTCCGTATGAGCCGCAAACCAACCCTAGCAGAAGCGACACAACTACTGATTCAACAAGTCAAAAATGAACTGCCTCTATATGACCAAGACACCTTTGTTTGTGGGCCTAACAATACCTGTATTGGGTGTCCTAAGAAGTTATTAGAGTTGGTGGAAACCGATGTCAGTTACTGGGAAAGTGCATTGATGCGCGGCACAGCACCAAACTTTGAGCAGTTTCGCCGCTTCGCCAAGCTGTGCAGCAGTGTAAAGCGCGGCCTAGTACGTAATGGCATTGTCGAAAAGTAATCACTCCGACACACCAAATACCCTCCGCTGAAATTTTTTCTCTATAGCTCTGGTCTTGTCTTTCAGCTTCATCGTACCAAGTTCGGTGAAGCCAAATCGAATTTCGTCTCATTGAATCAATGCAAGGAGCACAGAGTATGTCAGCACAGGTCAAACTTTATTCTGGAGAGAGCCGCTCACCACTCTGTCAAGCCAACCTTGAGTTTTATCAACTTAGCATGCTACTCGACGAGCTATCTTCCGAGACAGAGGTGCAGAAATGTGACTACGCCCGCGTTGATGTGTATGAAGGTGGACACTTAGTACGTTCGTATCGCACTTGCTCCAAATCGAGAGTCGAAAGCTTATTGCATCATCATTGGCAATAGCGCTCCATTAACATCCCACTGTGTTCTCGGCGACAAATCAATACAAAAGCCTTGTTGCTTGCTGATTTCAGTATTTTTTAACAGGTATTGAAATTTTGCATGGCATGAAACGGTCTCGTTCGTTGAATCTAATTTTGTGATAACCCTATTGTTCGAGCAAAGGGTATTGATAAACGTGCTCTAACCTTTACTATCATTTACTTACACCTAAATGATTTCATCCATTTTTTTGGCAAGGTTAGCCACACACTATAAAGATACGGACACCAGCATGAAAAATTCTATGTTCAACACGTCAGTGGTTTCTTCCGCCGCGTTAATCGCCGCTACGCTCAGCACATCAAGTGCTTTCGCTGAAGAAAAGTCTTGGGAAAACATCGTCAAGCAAGCGGAAGGTCAATCCGTTTACTTCCACGCATGGGGAGGCAGCCAAGAAATCAACCGCTACCTTCAGTGGGCAGGCAAAGAGCTAAAGGCTCAATATGGCGTAGACTTCAATCACGTCAAAGTTACCGATATCTCAGAAACAGGTTCGCGTTTATTAGCAGAAAAAGCAGCCGGTAAGAGCGACGGCGGCAGTGTCGATATGGTGTGGATTAACGGCGAAAACTTTAAGTCTATGAAAGATAACGCCCTGCTATACGGTCCATTTGTATCCACGCTACCCAATTGGCAATACGTAGACAAATCTCTCCCTGTCGATAGCGATTTCTCTGAGCCAACAGAAGGGTTGGAAGCCCCATGGGGTGTCGGCCAACTGGTATTCATCCACGACACGCAAAGCCTGAATAACCCGCCGACGTCTTATACCGACATGCTCAACTATGCCAAAGCTTTTCCGAACAAGTTAAGTTACCCTAAACCACCTGAGTTCCATGGCACCAGTTTTCTAAAATCGTTATTAATCGAGCTCACCGACAACGATCCTTCCTTAGCCAAGCCAGTTTCAGAGGCGGATTTTGAAATTGTCACACAGCCGCTTTGGAACTATCTAGATGAATTTCATAAAGTCGCTTGGCGCGGTGGTAAACAATTCCCTGCAGGCACAGCAGAAACCATTCAATTGCTTGATGATGGCCAGTTGGATCTAGCGATCACATTTAACCCCAACGCCGTTTTTCCGCTCAAGCCAGCGGGAATTTGAGCGATACGACAAGTGCTTATGCAATGGAAAGCGGCGCGCTCTCCAACATCCATTTCCTTGCGATACCTTGGAATGCCAATGCGAAAGAAGGGGCGCTAGTCGCGATTAACTTTTTGCTAAGCCCTGAAGCACAGTCTCGTAAAGGCGATATCAATATTTGGGGCGATCCTTCAGTACTCAATAAACAGTATCTGAAAGGAAGCGCAGCTAAAACTCAACAGTTTAAGTCCGTCGCTGAGCCTCATCCGAGCTGGCAGAGCGCGCTCGAGCAAGAATGGCTTAAGCGCTACGGCAGCTAACTGGAGATTAAACCGTTTATTATGCTAAGACTGTTGTACGCCACACTGGTTGTTGTCTGCATTCTCCCTACCATTCCAGGGCTTCTTGGGGTGGTAGTGGCCTCGCTTGGGTACATCCCCCCGCTAAGTATGACTGAGTTCTCCCTAGAAGGGTTTGTACAAGTCTTTGCTTGGCAGGGTGTCGTAACTTCTATCACGCTCACCATTGGCACAGCGCTTGTGAGTAGTTACCTTGCTTGCCTTATCTGCTTTGCCATCCTTGCCAGCAGTTGGAACAGTCGTTGGTGGAATAAAATTGAACTGACGTTATCTCCTCTTCTTGCCCTACCACATGTTGCCTTTGCTATTGGTTTCGCGTTTCTATTTTCCCCAACAGGATTTGGCGTGAGAGCGTTAGTAGACTTATTGGGTATCGAGTCGACAAGCAGCATTGAAGAGATGGCCTGGCTGGTAAAAGACCCTTACGGCATAGGACTGACGCTCATGTTAGCGATGAAAGAAGTCCCTTTCCTACTACTAATGAGTATTCCGATTTTACGCCAGCTCAAGGTCAATGAATCTTTAAAGATCGCAGCGTCACTGGGCTACTCACATTCCGCAGCTTGGTGGAAAGTCATTTTACCCCAGTGGTTCAACAAACTACGTTTCCCAATGCTGGCTGTGATTGCCTACAGCCTATCGGTCGTTGATGTTGCGTTGATCATTGGCCCAACTAACCCACCAACATTTGCCGTTTTGGTTTGGCAATGGTTTAACGATCCGAATCTTGAACTGCTACCACGCGCAAGCGCTGGGGCAGTCGTGCTGTTTGCGATAGCATCTCTATTGATTGGCGTTGCTCGTGGTATCGAGTTTGGCGCAATCAACGTCGCCAATCGCTGGCAATATTCGGGGCGCACCGCCGTTCGTTTGCCAGGAAGTCGCTATTCATTGTGTTGATTGCCATTGTCGCCGCTATGCTGCCACTCACCATATTGTGGACATTTGCTCAACGGTGGCGCTTTCCTGATCTGTTTCCCTCTCGGTATACATTGCGTTTTTGGGAGTATGAGTGGGAAGGTATGACGTCGGTAATGACACAAAGCCTTAGCATCGCACTTATCTCTGCGACCATCGCGCTGCTGCTTGCCATCATTGGGCATGAATACCGGATTAAGTATCGCCTTCAAGTGCCAGGCTATGTCATTGCAATTCCAATGCTTGTCCCTCAGCTAAGTATTTTGTTTGGGCTGCAGGTTGCGACGTTAATGCTGAGTGATGGGAACTATCTATTGTGGGTATGTTGGTCGCACGTATTCTTTGCCTTTCCATACGTTTATCTAGCCTTAGATGGTCCATGGCGAGGCTACAATGATAAGTTTACTCAGCTTTCTTTAAGCCTTGGTAAAAGCCCGATACACACTTGGCTACATGTAAAGTTGCCACAGCTGTTACCTGCTATGGTTTTTGCATGGGCTATCGGTATCAGTGTCTCTTTGGCGCAGTATTTACCCACCCTTATTCTCGGTGCAGGCAGAATTGCTACAGTCACCACCGAAGCGGTTGCCTTATCGAGTGGCTTTGATAGGCGAGTTACCGCTATTTATGCGCTGTTCCAAGCACTATTGCCGCTACTATTTTTCACTCTCGCGGTTATTGTTAACCGCTATCACACTCGCTATCGTCGAATTAAAATAAAAGGATTGTTATTGAATGACACTCTCGCTAGAAAACCTCACCATCCGTAAGTGCGGTGGTGAGGTGCTGTTTTCTGATTGTCACTTCACCATCAACGCCGGTGAAATACTCACTCTTATGGGACCGAGCGGTTGTGGTAAGTCGACGTTGCTCGATGTAGTTGCGGGTCATCTAGCGCCCGACTTTACCTACGCTGGCAATGTTTATCTTGATGGTAAACGAATCGACACCATTGCTCCCCACAAGCGACAAGTTGGCATCCTGTTTCAAGACGACTTACTGTTTCCACATCTAAATGTATGGGAAAACCTTGCTTTCGCTCTACCCAATGAAGTTAAGGGTGAGGCGCGTAAACAACAGGCGCTTGAAGCGCTGGATAAAGTTCGTCTTTCAACCGTAGCCAATCATTATCCCGAGCAACTCTCTGGAGGACAGAGAGCTCGCATCAGTTTGACTCGTATGCTTTTAGCGAAACCCAAAGTCGCGCTACTCGACGAACCCTTTAGTAAGCTCGACAAAGAGCTGCGAATGCAGTTTCGTGATTGGGTGATGGAGCAGCTTGCGAGTGCGAATATCCCGACTCTGATGGTGACCCATGATGAAGATGATATCCCTCCGGGCAGCCAAGTACTGACATGGCCATGGGAGAATACACATGCTTGATCGACTGAGTATCAAAGTTATTCGTTGGCCACTGGCTCAATCCGCTAAACTGCTCGACCAAGCAGGTGTGACAGCAAATCAAACCACCTTGTTTGGTTTTGCACTGGGTTGCCTAGCCTTCCCCGCCCTTGCCTATGCTCACTACGACCTTGCGCTAGTGTGTATTTTGCTCAATCGGATCTGTGATGGATTGGACGGTGCGCTGGCTCGAATACAAGGGATTACCGATGCAGGTGGATTTTTAGATATCAGCTTAGATTTTCTGTTCTATTCACTGATCCCCTTTGGCTTTGTGGTGGCAAACCCGGAACAAAATGCCGTAGCGGGCGCATTTCTCATTTTTTCGTTTATCGGTACTGGCACCAGCTTTTTGGCTTTTGCGTCATGGCGGGTAAACGAGGCATTGAGAACCCTGTCTATCAACACAAATCACTCTATTACATGAGTGGTTTGACCGAAGGCACAGAAACGATTGGTTGTTTCGTGCTACTTTGCCTGCTTCCGCAGTACTTTGCCCCAATAGCGATTGTGTTTGGCATTGCCTGTTGGTTTACCACGTTTACACGTATTTATTCTGGCTTTCATACGTTAAAAGAGTAAGGAACAACATGTCTTCTGACTATTTTGGTACCAGTGCCGCTTATGCGCGCAAAGAGAGTGACTACCGAGAGAAAGCGCTTAAGCTCTACCCTTGGGTATGTGGTAGCTGCGCGCGCGAGTTTGTGTACTCCAATCTACGAGAACTCACGGTTCACCATAAAGATCACGATCATACCAACAATCCCGAAGACGGCAGTAACTGGGAGTTGCTCTGCCTTTACTGTCATGATCACGAGCATTCAAAGTATACCGAGCATGAGCTATACGGTAGCGAGGTGAAACCGGGAGAGGACAATCATCAAGCGGCGACGCACAATCCATTCGCCGATCTGGCTAATATGATGAAGAAGAAATAGTCGCTCATAGAAATAAAAAGAAAGAGGTGCAGTCCTCTTTCTTTTCAACATGTTCGATTCCGTCAATAAACCCTATCCAAGTCTAATCATACCAACCCCATTACTACCCTAGTTTTCGCCTTAAATTCTCGGTGCGAATTCAAATACGTCTGAATAACAACTCGCCTCTTCCAATCCGTTAGATTTAAGCTGGTCAATTGTGCCGTAAACCATTTTCTCCGAGCCGCATAAGTAAGCACTGGCATTGTTAAGATCTGAAAAATCTTGTTGTATTACCTCATAAAGAAAGCCCACCCTTCCCGTCCAACCTAACTGCGCAGACTCTAATATCTCGGTGAATCTCAAATTTCTATATTGAGTAGCCCATTCATGAAACAGTTCCAAAAGGAAGAAGTCTTCGGGGCAGCGATTAGACCAATAGATATCAATAGGTGTTTCGGGGCTTTTATGTAAAATTTCTTCGGTTATACATTTGATTTTTGATATTCCTGAGCCCGCTGCCACGAACAAATGAGGCTTGTCGAGTTTAGTTTGTAGAAACGCCTTACCTAACCCTAGCATGATGTTTACTGGCTGTTTGTTTGCCTTAAGTGAAGTCAGAAAACGAATAACTTTACTTGAGAACTCACTAGTACGTTGAATGATCAAGTAAACTCGATTTGACTGTTCAGCGTCTGGTCGGCTGGAGATGGTATAGGACAGCCATAGCGGTTTATCGTCTTGATTTACATCGAGTTCAAGTTTCAGGTATTGCCCCGCTCGGTAATCTAGTGATGTTTCCTTTGGCGCGAGAAGTTCAATTAAGTAGGTGTGCTTATTCAGCGGCACAATATCCGTCACACTGACTAAGTGGCGCGTAATGGGGAGCTCTGTCGTTTCATTGTTCATAATTCTCAGTCCTAGAAATCACTTTCCTTGAAAGCTTGTCCGTTAAAGCAAGCCATTCGATTAACGGACAGACTAGAGCAGTTTTCAGATGATCAAAAGTGATATAATATAAACAATCGATTACTTTTATTCATAATCAAATATGCTAGAACGTATTCATCTTAAGATTATCCATGCCGTCCATCAGCACGGCTCACTGACTGCCGCTGCAAAAGAACTCTGTGTCACACAGTCCGCATTAAGTCATACGATGCGTAAACTGGAAGCCAATCTAGGCACAGAAGTTTGGTACGTGACGGAAGAAGCCTAAGGCTGACCCAAGCCGGCCAATACCTCCTCAACATTGCCAATCGCGCACTTCCTCTCTTAGTAAGTGCTGAAGAACGACTCAAACAGATCGCTTTGGGCGAACGAGGCACATTGAGGATAGGTATGGAATGCCATCCATGTTATCAGTGGCTTCTCAAAGTAGTATCGCCTTTCTTAGAAACGTGGTCAGACGTAGATGTCGATGTGATACAAAAATTCCAGTTCGGTGGCGTTGGCGCGTTATTGGATTATGAAATTGACCTTCTGGTAACACCGGATCCATACTACAAATCTGGCCTAGTTTTTGAACCTGTATTTGATTACGAACAAGTGCTTGTTGTGCCCACTGATCACGCGTTAACTTCCCTTCCATATGCGACAGCTGAAGATCTGCGCGACCAAGTATTATTTACCTACCCAGTCGAAAAAGATCGCCTCGATGTATACGCTCAGTTCCTTAACCCGGCTCAAGTTGTCCCGAAACAACACAAAACCGTTGAAACCACCGACATCATGTTGCAGATGGTTGCTTGTGGGCGCGGGGTAGCGGCACTACCGCGCTGGCTCGCCGAAGAGTATTGCAAAAAACTACCATTGTCGGTTGTTCGCTTAGGGGAAAATGGTATCGCCAAACAGATTTACTTAGGCCGTCGTGAAGGCGACAGCAACATCGACTACCTTACCGCCTTCATAAAAACGGCGCGCAGTTATAACCATCCGACGGGAAAAATAGACAAGTAAGTGAATACCCATCGTCTGCCACTAATGCCTCTCAATGGCGCACACTAACGTGTTCTAACACGTCAAGGTGCGCCATTTTGCTAACTGGTCGCCACTACCCGTGCCAATCTATGAGCAACACTCATGGATTAATAAAATTAAATCAATATTCATCATAGTTAATTCAACCTAGTATTGACCCAAGACATTTTTTCAAGCTTTTATCAACTTTGGGGATTGAGCAATTATGAGTAGCGATTTTATTTATTCCATTCAATCCGTTCGATTTGATGAACACTATTCACCTTCGAACGATACACGTCTTACAACAAACTTTGCTAACTTGGCTCGCGGGGAGGCACGCCAAGAAAACCTTCGCAAAGCAATCAACATGATTAATAACTGCTTTAACAGTCTGGCGCATTGGGACAACCCAAATAAAGACCGTTATTCAGTTGAGCTGGATATTGTACATGTCGATATTGATGTAGAAGGAAATGGTGAAACCTTTCCCACTATCGAGGTGTTAAAAACCTACATTGTCGATAACCATACGAATAAACGCATTGAAGGTATTGTCGGTAACAACTTTTCGTCCTACATCCGTGACTACGATTTCAGTGTTGTATTACGTAATCACAACCGAGATCAAGTGCATTTTTCCGTGCCGGATAACTATGGTGAATTACACGGTAAAATGTTCCAAGACTTTATCCGCTCTAGCGCTTACAAGGAAAACTTCAGCAAGCCTCCCGTAATTTGTTTGAGTGTTTCAGATAATAAAACCTATTACCGCACAAGCAATCAGCACCCTATTTTAGGGGTGGAGTACAAGCCAATGAGTCCTCGTTAACAGAGCAGTATTTCAAATCAATGGGCATGGATGTGCGCTATTTCATGCCACCAAACAGCGTCGCTCCGTATGCATTCTTCTTCTTCGGAGACTTGTTGAATGACTACAACACTCTCGAGTTGATCAGCACCCTGAGCACCATGGAAACCTTCCAGAAAATTTATCGCCCAGAGATCTATAACTCAAATGCCGTTGCGGGCGAAGTATACAAGCCCAGTCTTAAAAACCTAGATTGTTCTTTAACACAAGTGGTTTACGACCGAGAGGAACGTGCTCGCCTCGCTGTTGAGCAGGGTAAGTGGTGTGAGGAGCACTTTATTCAAAGGCACCAACTGACACTAGAAAAATGGGTGGCTAACTTTGCTGAGCCTGCGCTCTAACTTCAAGGTATAGATAGGATTGATGATGAAAAAACTATTCCCAACTTCAACCGCCGGAAGCTTACCTAAACCAACTTGGTTGGCTGAACCTGAAACACTTTGGTCACCTTGGAAGTTAGAGGGAGACGAGCTGACCGTCGGTAAACAAGATGCGCTGCGCGTCACCCTCCAAGAGCAAGAAAATTCAGGTATTGATATTGTCAGTGATGGCGAACAAAGTCGTCAGCATTTCGTCACCACCTTTATTGAAAATTTGAGTGGTGTTGATTTTAAAAACAAGAAAACGGTGAGAATCCGTGACCGCTACGATGCCAGTGTACCCGGCGTTGTCGGCCCCGTAAGTCGCCAAAAATCGGTCTTTGTAGACGACGCCAAGTTTTTACGCACACAGACAGATCAGCCTATAAAGTGGGCTCTGCCTGGGCCGATGACAATGGTCGACACCCTTTATGATGATTATTACCAAGATCGTAAAACGCTTGCATTTGAATTTGCCAAAGCACTAAACGAAGAGGCCAAAGAGCTGGAAGCCGCAGGCATTAATATTATTCAGTTTGATGAGCCGGCTTTTAATGTCTTTCTCGATGAGGTGAATGATTGGGGCATACAAGCACTCGAAAGAGCCTGTGAAGGCTTAAAGTGCGAAACTGCGGTTCACATCTGCTATGGCTATGGAATTAAAGCCAACACTGATTGGAAAAAAACACTAGGCTCAGAATGGCGCCACTATGAAAGAACATTTCCAGCGCTCCAAAAATCGACTATCGATATTATCTCCTTAGAGTGTCACAACGGTCGAGTGCCATTTGAAGTCCTTGAACTCCTCAAGGGCAAAAAAGTGATGGTCGGTGCCATTGATGTAGCTACGAATAACATTGAAACGCCCGAAGAAGTCGCGGCAACGATTCGCGAAGCACTAAAGTATGTTGATGCCGATAAGCTTTTGCCTTGCACTAACTGTGGTATGGCGCCTCTTTCTAGAGATGTGGCAAGGAACAAGCTACAGGCGTTAGCCGCTGGCGCTGAAATAGTCCGAAAAGAGCTCTGCGCTTAATATCTCCTTTGCGTCATAGACAACCAACAAATGGGCTCCCTCGTTTGTTGGTTTTTATTTGCATCATTTTAACGTTATCGATATTTGAATATGATTGAGTTTCTAAGCAACAATATTTCTACCCTTTTAGCTCTCATTGCAACGGGCGCATTTGCAGGCATCTTAGCGGGTCTATTAGGGGTGGGCGGAGGCATCGTTATCGTACCCGTCTTGTTCTTCATTTTTCAGAGTTTTGGTGTATCGCCAGAATCCGCGATGGTCGTTGCAACGGCGACCTCTTTGGCCACAATTATTCCAACTTCAATCAGTTCTATCCGATCCCACAAGCAGAAAGACAATGTCGACTTCGATCTTTTAAAGCACTGGGCGTTGTTTATTTTTATTGGGGTTTTGGCTGGAAGCTGGCTGGTGACGCGCATGAATGGGACGTGGCTTAGCGCGTTGTTTGGCGTCATAGCAAGCGTGTCTGCTCTGAATATGCTATTTCGAACGGGTAAGTCAGCGATGTTTCAATCATTACCTGGTAAAGGCGGACAAGTGGCTATGGGCACTTCTGTCGGCTTTTTTAGCTCAATGGTTGGCATCGGTGGTGGCACTATATCCGTTCCGCTTCTGACACTTTACAATTACCCTGCTCATAAAGCCGTTGGCACAGCCGCTGCTATTGGCTTAATAATTTCTCTACCTGGCGCAGCACAATGCTCATCTTAGGTCAATCACCTACGGACGCCCCTGTAGGGACATTTGGTCTTGTGAATCTATTGGCGTTCCTATGCATTGTGCCTCTAACTGTCTTGTTTGCACCTGTAGGGGCTTCTCTAGCCGCGAAACTGGACGCGAATAGACTCAAAAAAGTGTTTGCTGTCGTACTGCTAATTACCGGAGTACGTATGCTAGCGCAATTGCTTTTGTAGGTGACTGAGGTCATAAAAAAACGTCAGGCAAATACCTGACGTTTTTCTTTCATACTTCGCAGCTAACACACCAAATCTAGTCCCATTCTGGTGCGAAATCTGGGTTTGCTAAACGATGACCTCGATCTAGATTGGCAATGGTCACCATATCTTCATCGGTTAACACCACATCCACGTAGCCAAGGTTGCTCTCGATGTTCGCCTTCTTAGTTGATGATGGAATGGTCACGAAGCCCGATTTCGCCATCCACGCCAACACAACTTGTGCAGGTGTCGCTTGATGTTTCTCTGCTATGTGTTTAATTGAGCCGTCCTTCAATACGTCACCGTATGCAAAAGGCATATAGCCGGTTACGATGAGGTTGTGCTGCTGACAAAAATCAACAACCTGGCGGTTTTGCAGATAAGGGTGAACCTCGACCTGATTGGTGTATAGAACGCCCTCACCTAAAATATCAATCGCCTGCTGCATCTGCGCAACGGTAAAGTTAGATACTCCAATATGACGAGCAAGCCCAGTGTCCTGCGCGTGTTTAAGTTCCTTTAGATACTCTTCCATTGGGACTGCATCGTCTTTTAGAGGCCAGTGGATCAATAGCAAATCGACCTGCTCTAGCTGCAAGTCTTTTAGGCTCTCATCAAGGCTTGGAATGAAAGACGCTTTCCCTAGTTTGTCCATCCAGATTTTAGTGGTGACATACAAATCTGCACGTGCAATACCCGAATCCGCAATAGCCTGGCCAACTTCTTTTTCATTGCCGTAGATCTGCGCGGTATCGATGTGGCGATAGCGGCCTCTAATGCCATTTTTACCGAGTTGTAAGCATCTTCACCTTTTAATCGAAATGTGCCAGCACCAAGCGTTGGAATTGAAAGGGACATGATTTCTCCTTAGTTTTGATTGTTATCCGGTCAGTCTACCAAGTTGCCGGATGACAATTTATTACCAAAGTCACAAATGTCTTTTGTCTTTTTTGCAAAAGTCCCTCTTCGTTCAGTTTCATGCCCTTTAACGAGAGTGTGCTGCTAAATGTTCTAGAGGCTTGGCTGATGCGTTTCAGCAATCAGCTCATTTTGATAACGCAGTGCATCTCCGTTATCACTTGAAAACTTGAGTAATACTCGCGTAATCCCATTGCGATAGTGAACTAATGCACTGTCAGCGCCTTGTTGCTCGGTATCCGTATATCGGTAGTAGATGTCTTTGTCTAGCGCATGTTTGGAGACTCGCTCTAAAATCGAGTGGTTCTCCAGTTTTGCTCCAAAATAAGCCACGCTAGGCTTACCATCTAGAGGTGGAAGAGAAATGAAGTCGACGTCAGCAAGTTGTGGAGATTTCGTCACTAAGTCAAATAACGCAGTGTCAGCAGAGAGAATATTGAGATATGAGCCCATAGCGTTTCCTTTTCAAGTAGTCCTTGTGATGACTTTCCACTGTCATCTATGAAAGTGGCTTCATTATGACAGACAACCACCTTTATAGTGTGTTAGAAGGTATATGATTTTCGAATAGGTCTCACCGTGGCTCAATGAGCGCGTTAAGTACTTCTGCTTCTTTCCATTGGATAAAAAAAGCCTCGCTAAATAGCGAGGCTTCTAATCATGGTTCTAGAGTTCGAACTGATTACACGTCGTAAGTTGTAGACGCAGTATCGCCGCCTGTACCAGTCCAGTTAGTGTGGAAGAACTCACCACGTGGACGGTCAGTACGCTCGTAAGTGTGAGCACCAAAGTAGTCACGTTGAGCTTGAAGCAAATTCGCTGGCAGACGAGCTGTTGTGTAGCCGTCTAGGAAAGATAGTGCAGAAATCGTACATGGCATTGGGATGCCTGCTTCTAGAGATTTCGCTGCTACTTTACGCCATGCCGCTAGGCTGCTTTGTAGGATGTTCTTGAAGTACTCATCAGAACCTAGGAATGCGATGTCTGGGTTTGCTTCGTATGCATCACGGATGTTACCTAGGAATGCAGAGCGGATAATACAACCACCACGCCACATTAGTGCTACGTTACCGTAGTTTAGATCCCAACCGTTCTCGTTTGATGCTTCACGCATTAGCATGAAACCTTGAGCGTAAGAGATAATTTTAGACGCTAGTAGCGCCTGACGAAGTGCATCAACCCACTCTTGCTTATCACCTTCTACTGGTGTGATTGTCTTACCGAATAGAGACTCTGCTTCAACGCGCTGGTCTTTAAGTGCAGATAGACAACGAGAGAATACAGACTCAGAGATAAGTGTTAGTGGAATACCTAGGTCTAGTGCGTTGATACCTGTCCATTTACCCGTGCCTTTTTGGCCCGCAGTATCAAGGATCTTCTCTACTAGTGGCTCACCATCTTCATCTTTGTAACCAAGGATATCAGCAGTGATTTCTACTAGGTAGCTATCTAGCTCTGTCTTGTTCCAGTCTGCGAATACCGCCTGCATTTCGTCAGCAGACATGCCTAGACCGTCTTTCATGAACTGATACGCTTCAGTAATCAACTGCATGTCACCGTATTCGATGCCGTTGTGTACCATTTTAACGAAGTGACCTGCACCATCGTTACCAACCCAGTCACAACAAGGCTCACCAGCGTCAGTTTTTGCAGAGATACCTTGGAAAATAGGCTTAACCGCTTCCCAAGCTTCAACCGCGCCGCCTGGCATGATTGAAGGACCGAAACGAGCGCCTTCTTCACCACCAGATACACCTGTACCGATGAAGTGGATGCCTTTCTCACGAAGAGCAGCAACACGACGGTTAGTATCTGGGTAGTTTGTGTTACCGCCATCAATGATGATGTCGCCTTTGTCTAGCAGTGGTACTAGCGCTTCGATGAACTTATCGACAACGTCACCAGCACGTACCATTAGCATCACTTTACGCGGCGTTTCTAGTTTCTCAACTAGCTCTTCTAGTGAGTATGCGCCAACAATGTTAGTGCCTTTCGCTGGACCTTCTAGGAACTCGTCAACTTTTGCAGCAGTACGGTTGTGAGCCACGACTTTAAAGCCATGGTCATTCATGTTTAGGATAAGGTTCTGACCCATTACCGCCAGACCAATTACACCAATATCACCTTTCATCATTCTCTCCATCAATTCGGCAACTTAACTTGCTGCTTTGAAATTTTTGGTCGCGCCAAGTTGTGCAGCTCTCCTAGCGCGACATAATTCTTTGATTACAGTTCGCAGTAATCTGTGTCTGTCAGGTTCTTACAAGGGAAGCGCCATGCGCGACCATCGTTATGAAGCAGCTGATCACACTCTTTCGGTCCCCAAGTACCACATGCATAGCCAAATAGCGCTTGTGGATCTTGCTTGAAGTCCAGAATCGGTTGTACGAACTCCCAACACGCTTCAACCGCGTCGCTGCGGGCAAAGAGTGTCGCATCACCATTTAACGCATCTAGAAGAAGACGCTCATATGCCGTTAGCATTTGCGTCTCTTGTAGCGATGCGTAGTGGAAGTTCATTTTCACTTCTTTGGCATTAAAACCAGCACCTGGCTCTTTTAAGCCAAAGCTCATTTGAATACCTTCATCCGGTTGAATACGAATGATCAGTTTATTCTCTGGTGCATCTTTGCCAAACACCGGGTGTGGTGTTTGTTTAAAGTGAATCACAACTTCAGTCACACGTGTTGGCAAACGTTTACCTGTGCGCACATAAAAAGGCACGCCATTCCAACGCCAGTTGTCGATAAACATCTTCAAACCCACGTAGGTTTCCGTGCGCGAGTCATCCGCTACGCCATGTTCATCACGATAGCTTGGTAGGAACTGTCCGCGAACGTTTGATTCTGTGTATTGACCCAATACAAGGTTGTTTCGCAAATCGTCATCAGATAGTGGGCGCAGACATTGCAGCACTTTAACCACTTCGTTACGGATCGCGTCAGCATTAATTTGTGCTGGAGACTCCATACCCACCATTGCCAATACTTGTAGCAAGTGGTTTTGGAACATATCGCGCACCGCGCCAGAGCCATCGTAATAGCCACCACGCTCTTCAACACCGAGGAATTCCGCGCCAGTAATTTCGACGTAGTCGACGTACTGGTGGTTCCAGAGCGGTTCAAACATCGCATTTGAGAAACGCAGAACAAGTAGGTTCTGAACGGTTTCTTTACCAAGATAATGGTCGATACGATAGATTTGGTGCTCTTGGAAGTGCTCGTGAATCTCTTTGTCGAGTTGACGTGCAGACGCTAAGTCGTAGCCGAATGGCTTTTCGATAATAAGGCGTTTCCAGCCTTGGCTTTCATCATTAAGGCCGTGAGCAGCTAGGCTCGCAGGGATAATGCTGTAAAGGCTTGGCGGCGTCGCCAAATAGAATAGCGTGTTACGTTGTTCAAAACCGTATTGGTTAGCAACGTCATCAAGGCGGGTTGCGAGTTTCGCGTAGTCTTGGGTATCTGAGGTATCAATCGCTTGATAATGAAGATGGTTACAAAATGCGTCGAGCGTTTCTGGCTCGGTCTTTTCCATCTCTTGCAAAGAAGTTTTCAACTTCTCGCGATAAGACTCATCACTGTACTGAGTACGGCTGACACCAAGAATTGCAAATGATTTTGGTAGCTGGTCGCTAGCGTACAAATGGTAAAGAGCAGGGATCAACTTACGGTACGTAAGGTCGCCTGAAGCACCAAAAATCACGATGCTACTGTTTTCAGGTATTACCATCTTTTTTCCTTAGACAATGGGGCAATTGTTTAGCGGACGCAATGTTAACAGCGTGCTAGATAAAAAGAAAATAAGTTTTGCCTATCCAAAGGATAGGCAAATTCACTCAAATGATAAGGTCTGACCACGTCTAGTATAGACGCAGATAAACAAAGCGAGGTTACTTGGTACTATTTCGCTCAATAAAGCGCACCGGCACCATCAAACGCACCAAGCTAGAATCTTTCTCTTTTATCTGATTTGAAATGATTTTTACCGACTCGCGAGCAAGACGGGCGAAGTCTTGACGGAAGGTAGACACTGATAGCTTAACCATGTTGCTTGAGGAATATCATCAAAGCCAATAACCTGCACATCATTTGGCACATCTAGATTGAACTCAAAACGGGCGATATCCATAAATGCCATCGCCAAATTGTCAGTTGCACAGAATACAGCTTGTGGCGGCTTCCCAGCGCTTAACAGAGTGCGGATCTCTTCAAGCGAGCCGCTATAGTCGTAGTTGGCTTCAATGACTCTCGGTGGCTTCCCAGTCAACGCCTGAAACTCATCACAAAAGCCATTGACGCGCTCTTGGTTGGTAAAGGTCGGTACTTCACCGGTTAAATACACCACATCATTAAGTGCGCTATCAGCAAACTTTTGAGCCGCAATTTGACCCGCCGAGTAGTTATCACTAATCACATAGCTACTCTTTGTCCCTTCAACCACTCTCGCGTACTGAACAATAGGAATATTAAACTCTTCACACTCTTCATACAGAGCGGTATTGAACGTTGCCGACGCGGCGATCACCCCATCGACACGATATTGGAAAATATTGGGAATCGAATGACTATCACCATCCACTTGCCATGGTATCAACACCGCTGAGTAGCCCAGCTTTTGCAGTTCGCTACTGATAAGCTGTAGTGTTTTCATATGGATTGGATAGTCTGCATCGGGGAAAACTAAGCCAATCAGCTTGGATTGATTCGTTGTTAAACTGCGCGCGAAGGCGTTTGGACGGTAGTTGAGCGCTTTGGCCGCTTCAAATACCTTTTGCTTCGTCTTTTCAGATACCGAACTGCCCTCGACAAACACGCGAGAGACCGTAGACTGCGAAACGCCGGCCAATTTAGCGACGTCTTTGGATGTGACCGTTTGTTTTGGGATATTCATTTATAGTAATCATTCACCTAACCGATGGCGCACAATGTATCATAAAAATGGTACGTATGCATAAACAGAAAAGCCTTACATCGTTTAAATGTAAGGCTTTAGCCGTTTACAATCATCTAAAATGGGTTGTACCATCAACGCAACAATTACCTGTTCCCAAATTGCTACGGTTGAGGGAACAATTCATTAGAAGTAGTAACGAATACCCGCTGAGAATTGGTTGTCGCGGTTATCGTAGTGATCTTGTACGTATTGGTCGTTACCTTGGTCAAATTGGTATTCCGCCCAAAGAAGGAAGGTATTCTTGGTGAAGTGATACTCTAAACCAGGAATAACCGTTTGACGCTCATACCCGCTGCCATTGTCATCAGTACTAGCTAAGTAGTTAAGGTTAAGCGTTGGACGCAGACCGTTGTCAAAGTGGTAGTAAGTGTAAAGCTCAGCGCCGCGTGAGTCATAGAACTCGGCGTTGTCATTCACTTCCCAGTTTGAACCTTGGCTGTATGTCGCACCAACATAGAAGCCACCTAGCGAGTAGTTTGCACCCAACAATGCGATACGTTGGATGTCTCCATCGCTGATATTCGATGCATTTTCGATATCTGTGAGCTCATTCTGGTGATAAGCCAGGCCAAGCGTCAAGCCATTCCCAAATGCATAAGACGTCGACGCGCCCATACCGTTTTTCAACGTTGCGGTTGCGCTGCCAGCAAGTGCCACATCGTTTCGTGTCGTTTGGTAGGTAAAGCCATATTTCCAATCACCACCGACGTTGTTACGGTAAGTGATCGAGTTTTCCGCGCGACCTGTACCAGAGGCAATACCCCAGTCCGCTAAGTTGTAGTAACCCGTACCGCGAGATCCATACGTACGACCCAAGTCGGTATACCAAGCTACATCGTAGAATGTACTCCACTGCTTAGTACCAGCGGCAATCTTACCCCACTTCTCGTGTTCCAGACCTGCGTAGAGTAGACGGCTATAGATATCATTAGAGGTCGACGACGAGTTGTAGCCCCACTCCGCATGACCAAAGCCTTGCCATCCATTGTCTAGTTGCTTAACACCTTTAAAGCCGAAACGGGAACTACCACTGTTGAACTCATCACTGCGAGCTTCATACTCACCTGCGCTGTTATCAAAATCACGAGCTTTGTTTTGGTAACGAACTTCAAAACGGCCATCAATTGTTAGGGTGTCACCATTGTCATTGGTAAAAGTGTGTGCGGCCATCGCTGAGGCAGAAGTCAGTGCGGTTAATACAAGTACACTTAGTGCAGACTTTTTCATTTGCTTCCTACTTTACAGGCAATAGAAAGCCTCCGTGCCTAACAGCCCGTTAAAAATAATCATCAGGGAAAATGATGCCACATCCTGTGGCATCAGTTGGGAGCAGGCTTGAGGTTGAGAGGACACTCAAGCCGTAGGTATTGCTCTTATAGAGAAGGGTTCAGGATGCTTGAAGTACGCTCGAACACGTCTAGACCTTGCTGTTTTAGCCAGTAAGGTAGATCGATCAGTACCCAGTTCTCAGACAGTTTGTCGCCGTCACGGTAGTAAACGTCTACTACTTGCATGTCTGCACGAACTTCGCCGCCAGTCATGCCTAGGAAACCACCGATTGGCGTGTTAGATAGGTTTGGCCAACCGAAGAAGCAAGAGAAGCTACCTTCTGCGAAACGACATACGTGGCCGTTAAACTTCTTGTCTTTCAGGTTGTTACGGAACGGCAGTTGGTGCTGCTGTTGGTAACGAGGGATCGTGTAAGATGCACCGATACCACATGGACCGTACCAGATCATGTCTTCTGACCAGCTCTTAGCTAGTACTTCTGGTGGGCAACCCATTGCGCCGCTGTCGTTAAGTGCCGATAGGTCAGCAACCATTTTGTTTACTAGATCTAGAGTTGCTTGACCTTCTTCAGGCGCTGCATCTTCAAACAGTAGACCGTCGTGGTTACGAGGACCAGGGTAAGTGAAGTGCTTACCTGTTGACGGTGGAAGTGGGTAGCAACCTGCTTGATCCATCACACCTAGTAGGTCTAGGAAAAGACCGGTTTTAGTAATTTTGCCGTTTTCTACGCAGTTGAATTCAGCGTAACGGATGTTCATGATTTTGCCTGTTGGACGCATACCTAGGTATTCAGCGTCGAATAGACCCATGAAGTGACCCATGCTCATCACCCAGATCTCGCCAGAAGTGACTTCGTT
Source organism: Vibrio maritimus (assembly GCA_000755425.1). GTDB lineage: Bacteria > Pseudomonadota > Gammaproteobacteria > Enterobacterales > Vibrionaceae > Vibrio > Vibrio maritimus_A. The sequence continues at coordinate 91,973 of BBMT01000006.1, read as the reverse complement.
CTCACCACCGATAAAGATATCTTGGCGACGCTGCATGCGAGTCATAGATTTCATCAAAGGAGCCCAGAAAACGTCAGCCGCTGCTCGTGCACCCTCTTGCTCACGGAACGGGTAAACACCGCGCCACAGGTAATCTTCTGAAGTGTGAGCTTTTAGTACTTCTGCAACATTTTCATGCGTTGCGTTTTCCATTGCGTCGAAGTAGTTACGAACAACGCGTTTTGCTTCTTGATAGTTAGACATAATCATCTCTCTTATTAATGATGAGTCAGTTTCGGAACAGGACTCGTAATATAAGTTAGGTGGTCAGCAAGTAACTGCGGTATTAGAGAGCCTCTACGCCGACCTTGTTCTTTCCAGCCAGCACTTTTTATTAAGCACTCGCTTGTTGTACTTTTTTCTCTTTGTGGAACACGCCGCCTTTTAGCGTCTCTGGCAGAGTTAGCCATAGTAGACCTGCGATGATCCATACGATTGGTGAGCCCCACATTGCAGTCTGCAGGTCGGTACGTTCTTGGATAAAGATAAGTACCATTGGTGCCCACATACCCAGGATACGACCACCGTGAAACAGTGCTGCACCGTAGCTGCGAAGGTGTGCCGGGAATAGCTCTGAGAAGTAACCACCCCATACGGCCGAAGAAGACAGGCCAAAGTTGTAGATTAGGCCAAGGATAGCCAGCATGTTTAGGCCACCAATCACCATATCGCCAGGTGCGATGAAGAAAATTGACACCATGATACCGGCTAGAATGAAACCAAATGCGTTCACTTTGCGACCGAATTTGTCTGCAGCCCAACCCCAGAACCAAGCGCCAAATAGAGAGCCAAATGCTGAGATAGAGAAAATAAGACCGATAGTGGCACCGTCAAACATGCGAACTTCGCGTAGATAAGTCGTTACAAAACCACCAAAGAATTGGAAACCGTAGAAGTTAAGACCAGCAAGCAGCAAACAAGTGATAGTAATGGTGCGGTTTTGCTTATTTAACATCTCGCCCCAAGAACCTTTCCTCGCAGGAGCATTGTTGTTTTCTGCCGCAGCTTGTTCTTCTTCACCGTAAGCGATCACTTTTTTATCGCTTGGTAATACAAATAGCATCACAACTGCCGCCGCTAAAGGAGGAATACCACCCACCCACATTAGGCTTTCCCATGGAGCATCGATACTTGAGATGAATGCTGCATACGCACCCATTACCATCAGTGCAACAGAGAACATTGATGAAGCAAATGCCGTCAACTTACCACGCACTGTCGGTGTAAATAGCCCGATCATCAGTGATACCGCTACTGTGAAATAGCCACCAAGTGATAGACCGATGATGAAACGCATCGCAGCCCAAGTCGCGTAGTCAGTGAACATCATATTGATGATGGTCGCTCCGCCATTTAGAGCAGTAATGGCAATCAAGGTATTCTTTTTACCAAATCGAGTGGCGAACCAAGCACAGCTTAGTGCGCCGATTAATGCACCTACCGACTGCCAAGTATAGAACTGAGCGGTGTCTGATAGGCTAATGCCATCGTACGCTTCAACGATGTAGGGGCGTACGTAGTCAATAATTACAAAGTTATAACAGTAAAAGAAGTAACCCACTAAGATAGCAAGATAGGCTGCTACCCTTTGGAACATTGGTACTTCACTCATGTGTTTTTTAGCGGTCATAGCCGTTAAACCCCTATTTTAATTAGGTATCTTATTTTGATTGGCGATTACAGTTTGGAATAGACTCTCTTAACTGTCCCCCTCCTGCGAGAAGAATATTACTTTTTTTGCCGCTAAAAGATCCGTGATCCATATCAAAAACTAATGAATACGCACCCAAAGTGTATTTTTTGGTGATAATGATCACACAAACCATCAAAAACCGAATAAACGCTGCTATTTTAGTCAATTTAGTCGATAAATCTCACATTTATTGACCCAAAACCGTATCAATCACCTACAATCACGATAGAATCTCCGTGAATTCGAAGTAATAGATGTTTTGGAATACGCAATAATGGTTACGTACTCAAGTTTCATTGTAATCGCTCTTTATATTACAACCACTTTATTTATCAGCTACTTAGTAAATAAACGACTGAAAACCGGTGGAGACTTTTCAACGGGAGGACGTCAATTCGGTTGGTTTACTGCAGGCGTATCCATACTCGCGACTTATATAAGCGCGATGACCTTTATCGGTATGCCCGGATGGGTATATGGCACTGGAATGGAAGCGATGGCTATCCACCTCAACTACCCATTGGTAATATTTTTTGCCGTTGTGTTTTTTGTGCCCGTCTTCTACAAGCTCAAACTCACATCAATCTATGAATACTTAGAGATGCGCTTTGGTATTTACGCAAGAACTATCAACTCCGTTGTGTTTTTGATGGTTCAATGTATCTCTGCAGGCGTGATTTTGTATGCTGTATCGCTGATTTTGGTACAGGTAATGCCAATTACTATCATCCAAGCCATACTGTGTATTAGCGTATTTACCGCGATCTATACCTACGCGGGCGGGATTTCGACCGTCATCTGGACTGATATGCTGCAGTCACTGATCTTAGTCATAGGCACTATCGCGATTTTCGTGATCCTGCTTTGCGATATCGATAGCAGTATCAAATCAACACCCGAAATGCTTAATGTGATCAATCTGAGCCTGGATCCTAGCGTCGATACCACGCTGTGGGCTGGACTCGTTGCGGTAGCATTTCTTCACTTGAGTGTTTATGGCACTAACCAGTTGATTATCCAGCGCACACTAGCCACAAAGTGCGTTCACACCGCGCAAAAATCCATGCTGCTTTGCGGTTATGGGGCGTTTTTCATCTATCTATTATTTGCGATTCTAGGTGTACTGCTAAACCTCTTCTACGATGGGCAAGCATTCGATAATCAGAATGAAGTCATCTTGGATTTTGTATTTAACCACACCAACCCCATTGTGGTCGGATTGATCATTTCTGCCCTAGCCGCCGCAGCGATGTCAACGCTAGACTCAACGTACAACTCAATGGCGACGGTCGCGACGTTTGATATCTACAAACGCTTTATTAATACCGATGCAGCTGATGCTCACTACGAGGGAACCGCGCGCAAAATGAGTTTAGTCGCAGCAGCTTCTGTGGTAATTCCGGCGATTTTGGCGGTCTCCAATGAGTCAGTATTGAAAACTATCGCTAGTCTGACCTCAATTTTTGTAGGTATTCGTCTAGGCTCTTTTGTGTTAGGAATAGCATCTAGAAAAGCCAACGAAAAAGGCATTATTCTCGGAAGTATTGTTAGCATGGTCGCAGTGTTTGCTGCTAAAGGAATGGACATCGCGTGGCCGTGGTTTGCACCAATAGGGACATTGGTATTTTTGGTCGTAGGATTGGCCGCTAGCTATAAATGGGGCGAAGTAACGCCCGAGCAGCTAGACTTTATTCATAAACAAAAACACTTGATCGCTAAGCCGAAAGCCAGTCATTACGGGCTATTTGCCTTCGCGGCGTTCACGGTGGTTATTTGTCTCTATATCCCTGACTGGCTCGGTTCAGTACTGCTGTAAAAAGGTAATAGAATATGTTGTCCATTTTCGACATCTACAAAGTTGGCGTCGGCCCTTCAAGCTCGCACACGAACGGCCCAATGATCGCTGGTTATCAGTTCACGACATTAATTGCTGATCAACTCGAGAACGTTCAAAGAGTTCAAATTGACTTGTATGGTTCACTCTCTTTAACCGGTATCGGCCATCACACTGATCGTGCCACCATCCTTGGTCTACTGGGGAACAAACCCGATACCATCAAGATATCGAGTGCCAACCAAGCTATGAGAAAGGCGATCGATGAAGGTGAGCTTCCTCTTTCCGGCACGCACAATATCGCTTTCAACTACAAAACCGACATGCTGTTCCATGAAGAAAACCTACCTCTTCACGAAAACGGTATGACCATCTCTGCGTTTGATAGTGACGGTCATCGTATTGGTTTTGAAACGTATTACTCTATTGGCGGCGGCTTTATCGCTACGGAACATGAGCTACAACACGGTAAAGATGAGCAAGACATCAGTGTTGAATACCCGTTTTCCAGCGCCGATGAGATGCTAGCTCTGGCTGAGAAAAATGGTATGAGTCTCGGCGGCTTGGTGCTTCGAAACGAACTTGCGTTTAAAGATATCGAAGATATTAACGCCAAAACGGAACAAATTTGGCGTGTAATGACACGCTGTATGGAGCGTGGTTTTGAAACTGAAGGGATTTTAGATGGTGGTCTAAACGTCACACGCCGTGCACCTAATCTACTCAAGAAGCTCGAAGCGAATGCGGCAATAGAAAACGATCCAATGGAGATCATGGATTGGATTAACTTGTTCGCTTTTGCTGTTAGCGAAGAGAATGCAGCGGGAGGTCAAGTTGTGACCTCCCCAACTAACGGCGCTGCCGGCGTCATTCCCGCGGTTCTGATGTACTATCACAGATTCATCAAAGAGCTCGACACCAAACAGCTTAAAGACTTCCTTGCTGTGTCTGGCGCTATTGGTATTTTGTACAAAACCAATGCCTCTATCTCTGGTGCAGAAGTAGGTTGTCAGGGTGAAGTTGGTGTGTCTTCTTCAATGGCAGCGGCCGGCCTAACAGCACTTCGCGGCGGCAGTAACGAACAAATGTGTATCGCGGCAGAAATCGCGATGGAGCATTCGCTCGGTATGACTTGTGACCCTATCGGCGGTTTGGTTCAAGTCCCTTGTATTGAAAGAAACGCCATGGGCGCTATGAAGGCAATTAACGCTTCACGTATGGCGCTTAAGCGCACAAGCAAGTGCTTAATCTCTCTCGATAAAGTCATTGATACCATGTACCAGACTGGTAAAGATATGAATAAGAAGTATCGTGAAACCTCTCAAGGCGGGTTAGCACTGATTCACCTCGCCCCACCTTGTGAGTAATCAGCAGTGAATCAAAAACGGCAGCTCAATGGGCTGCCGTTTCTATTACCAATCTATCTGCTTTTTATCACGAAAGAACTGACCTGTTGGGGCATCACTACCCAACATCGCGAGCCAAATAGCCGTCTCCGCGCCCTCTTCCGGTGAACGAGTGGCGCTCATTCCACCCATGTCAGTCCGTACCCAACCAGGACACATAGCATTGATTTTGATGTCTCCGTTGTAGCTGTTTGCTGCGACTTTCGTCATCGCGTTAAGCGTCGCTTTGCTTATTGAGTACGCTGCAGGCCCTGTTAAACCATCTGAAAATGCTCCCCACCCCGATGAGATATTCACAATGCGCCCATAACCATTGCTCACCATTTGGTTGGCAAAGTATTGTGTTAGTTCGAAAGCCGCGAATGCATTCGTCTGCATTGAGGACATGAGCGCTTCACTAGAAAGCTCTGTAAAGGGTGTATCCTCGAGCACTCCAGCGTTATTGATTAAAACGTCTATCTTCGGAAAGCGCTTCGTTATGTTTGATATTGCCCGTTGTCGAGTGTCATAGCTCGATAAGTCAAGCTCTACTGCGACAACATTAGCGCCAATAGATTTAGCTAAAGCCTCACTCGTGTTGATATCTCTACAACCCAGAACAACATTAAAACCATGCTCGGACAAGCCTTTGACGATGGCAAGGCCAATACCGCGATTTCCACCCGTGACCAAGGCTACTTTGTTATTGTTCATGCGTCTCTCCTCTGGTTTTCGTGCACGTTAACATCAGAGACATTAACGGCACGGCGACAATCTCTATGAATTGACCGGTACAACTTCATAGCTATGAATACGAATATCATCGTTACTGTCGAAACTTACTTGCCAAGTTTCATTGACCAAAAGATTAATGTCTTCGCCTTTCATCACTGAATCGTCAAATGTCTCTGCAATTAAACGAATTCTGAGCTCTACTAGATAACCAACTTCCGATTTGTTTACCTCAACCTGTTCAACAACATGGTCACAGTTAGGCTTAAAGACTTTGCGGACTAATGCGTACCAATCTCTAAAACCCTCATGCCCAATGAACTCGCCTTCTGGTACTGTCCACTTAACATCGTCAGCGAGAGAACGAGTAAATTGATCTGTGGACTCTTCAAGACGATCAAACTTAGCAAACCAATTAGCAACAAACTTGTGAATACGATTCTCTGGTGAGTAAATTAAATCCTCAATTTGCGCTTCGACGCGAGTTGCGTGGTCACGTGCTCGGGCTTCGACTTCTTCGAGTTTGTTATAAACACCTGGAATGTACACCATACGATGAGTAAAGATTGGCTTAATATAGTTCATTCCTGCTAAATAAGCCGTTTGCTGCATTGGACGAAGCATCTCTTCAATGGTGAAGTGATTGTAACCAAGCGGATCGTACGACTCCTCAGGCCCACCTACGGTGAATGAAAGGATGAAATCTTTACCTTTAAGCTTGTCTCCTTCTGGCCCATAGGCAAAATTAAAACTCATCACATCATCCATCCACTTCTTAAGCAATGCTGGCATTGAATACCAGTAGAAAGGGAATTGAAGCACAATAACATCAGCTTTCATCATAGCTTGTTGTTCTGCTTCAACATCAATCTTGTAGTCTGGGTACAAAGTATCAAGGCGGCGTACCTCGATATCAGAAATGTTGTCGCTGAGCTGATTTAAAATAACCTTATTGGTGTATGACGAATCAAGCTCAGGGTGACCAGAAATAACAAGTACTTGGCTCATAGTTTTTCTCTCTAATAAATTCGGTTTGTAACGGCGCTGTTAGTTGGCAAAAAAAGCATTGAAGAAGGCGTCAGAGGTGTATACGTCACCCGAAAAGTTCTGAACTCGTTTAATTTTTCCATCTTCAATTTGATAAAGTAGTATCCAATTTAAGTCCACATTTTCTCCGGCGGCAGTGCTATAGCCTCTATGCGCATCAATGACGTAGGTATCGTTCGCGGCTAAAATCATCACTTCTGCTTTGAAACCCGCCTCACCAAGCTTGGCGAAAAACTCGGTAAACTCAGTAATGCCACGTTTCGTTCCTGCCAGTGCGTGTCGACCAGGGATATGCCACTCGACATCCTCGGCAACGAACTCACGAATGCCTTCCAAGTCCCCTTGTCCATAAGCAGCAAAGAAGCCTTGTACAACCTTAAGTGCTTCGCTGTCCTCGGATCCTTTCGAAACTGGATTTTCAGGTTTTGGCCAATATTGAGGCTGGTTAATTTCAATGGCATCTTGTTTCACTTTCATATTCTCGACTCCTGAGCTTGCCAACTCACTTGCTGACAATGTGCTTGATGACAGTGTAAAGATCGCGGTGCTAAGCATGGCGACGTAGTTGAATCCTTTCATAATAGCTCCTTGTTTGCGCGTGGTGACTTAACTTGCAAACGAGTGTAGCGCTAACCATTAATAAAAATTAGATGACATTTATCTAAATCATTATTAGCCTATAACTAATAATCAAAGGGGATTTGAGATGAATGGTACGACATTCAACCAACTAGTGGTTTTCAATACTATTGTGCAGGAAGGGAGTATTACTAAGGCGGCTCAAAAGCTTGAGATGGCAGCCCCTTCAGTGAGTAACGCACTTAAAGCATTGGAGCAGCATATTGGCCTACCTCTGTTTACACGTACAACCAGACGCATTGAGGTCACTGAGGCCGGTCGGTTACTTCATGAAAGAAGCTACCCATCTATCTCTGACTTAAACCTCGCGGTAGAAAGCATTAGTGACCTAAGTCGCGTTCCTACAGGAAAGGTGCGAATTACCGTGCCAAGATTCGTTTATCAGTATGTACTCGAACCCATTTATGCTGAGTTCTGTCACCGCTATCCACATATCGAGCTGGAGATTTCTATCTCCGACGCGGCAATCGATATTCTAAATGAAGGCTTTGATTTGGGAGTGAGATTTGGCGATCGGGTAGAAGAAGGCATGGTCGCCAAAAAGCTCACTTCCCCGACAAAAGAAGCATTTTTCGCTTCAAAGGCGTATGTACAAAGGTTTGGGTTGCCTGTAAAACCAGACGATCTCAAATCGCATAAAATGATCCAATACCGATTCATCGCCTCCAATCAAATAGCCCCCTTAATCCTTAACAACAACGGTGAGAACCTCATTGTTGATATGCCACTGCCATGGTGGTCAATGACACGACTCTCATGGTCAACGCAGCAAGTAAGGGGCTGGGAATCGGGAGGTTGATTGAGCCTATGATTCTAGACGATTTCGAACAAGGCGAGCTTATACCCATACTTAAAGAGTATTGGTATCCCTACTCTGGCCTCTATGTTTATTTCCATCGCAACACTCAAAAGGCAAAACGAGTTCGCGTATTGATTGATTTTTTAACCGAGAAAACACAGCATTTGTAATCAATCCAAGATACGCTTTAAAGTCCACCCAATAACAAGGAATCGATCGTGAGTAGCGCTTCAATAAAGAATGTGGTTTTTGACGTGGGCAACGTGATTGTCCGTTGGTCTCCAATTGAAATCGTCAATTTGACGTTTGGTACCCAAGGCGATGTTTCCCACCAGCGTGCGAAGCAGATTTTTCAAAACGATATTTGGCTTGAGCTAAACAAAGGCCAGCTAACAGAGGCTGAAACAAAGGCACGATACCAAGCTGAAATCGGACTGACTGCCGAAGAGTGTGACAGGCTATTTTACTATGTAAAAGAGACACAAATTCTGCTGTATGGTTCTATCGATCTAATCAAAAAGCTTAAAGCTGCTGGCTATCGCATTTTTGCACTCACCGATAACGTTCATGAAATTGTCGCCCACCTGCAACAGCGCTACGATTTTTGGGGACTGTTTGAACATGCCACCGTTTCGGCTGAACTTGGGGTACTGAAGCCTAGTGATGACATTTACCAAGCGCTGTTAGAACAGAATGGCCTTGTCGCGAATGAAACCGTGTTCCTTGATGACATGCCTTACAATGTTGACGGGGCATTGAAGAATGGCCTGCACGCGATTCAATTTTCAAGTGCCGAACAAGCTGAACATGCGCTGCATAAACTTGGTCTTGAGTTTTAGGTGTGCCGTTCTGGTCGACAACCATTAAGACTAAAAACACAACCATGGCTTAGCTGAAGAGCCCATGATTGAAGGCTGAAAGGAAATAAAGCCAGCGATATCGCTGGCTTTATTGTTTATTTACGCTTGCCGAGTTTCACGGTGCCGTTAGTTGAAAACCATAATGCTTCAGAGCGGCGTCGGCCTAACAAGATTGGGCCGTCATCGTAAAATAGAAAGTTTTTCCAATAACGTTTAAAGGTCGACCATTTCGTTTCAATTACGTTGTACTTTTCATAGCAGAAGTACACGGTAACGTCGTCTTGCCAGTCGATAAACTGCTCCACCGCTTCTGGCAGATCGTTTTCATCCGCTTCCCACGCTTGCATCCAATCAACTTCATCCCACCAGTTATTGTCCTTCATCGGCCAGTCTTGGCTGCTCAAACGCTCTGCGTCTGGGCTTTGGGCGCTGATGTTTTCTTTCCAAAACTGTGCGGCACGTGCTTGCGTCATTGGTTTGATCTGAGGCCAATCCGCTTCTGGCACCGGCATTGATTGGTGCGTAAAAATCCATTTTCTTTGGTATTCATCCAAAGTTGTGTACGACATTCAGTTTCCTAATTCTTTAACCAGCCATTTGCGACGGCTTCTTCAATGAGCGATTTTGCTTTATCCCAAAGCACTTGTGAACCTTTTTCTATCTTTTGGTTCACCTGAATCGCTTGTGTCTCCGTTACTTTATTCTCGATCCAACTTTGTCCTTGGTTGTGATAATTAAGTAACATCGGTATTAATCTATCCAGCGCTTTGGCAAACTTAGCTTCTGGCGACTCAGCTTGTTCAAACTCACGCCAAATAGTGAACAGCTCTTCACCTTGATCTTCAGGTAGCATGCCAAACAAACGTTCCGCCGCTTCAAGCTCTTTTTGCTCTTGCAACTGAGAGGCCTGGACATCATAAACAAAGGTATCACCCGCATCGATTTCGACAATGTCATGCAAAAGCAGCATCTTAATAACTTTTGTTATATCCACTGGCTCATTGGCATGCTCTTGAAACAGCAACGCCATCATGCGACATGCCAGCTATGCTCAGCGCTGTTTTCAAAACGGCTTTCTGCACTGCGAATACGGGTACGACGTAAGACAGATTTCAACCTGTCTAACTCCATCAATAAGTTCAGTTGCTGCTCTAGTCTATTGCTCATGATTCCTTCCAGTTTGGATTGTGAAGCGCCGTCAGTACGTGGTCTTCCCACTTGCCATTAATGAGCAAGTAATCTTTAGCAAACCCCTCACGTTGAAAACCCATATGCTGCAAAACCGCTTCACTGCGCTTATTATGAGGCATATAGCTGGCGGCGATACGATGCATATTTTGAAACTCAAACATGTAAGGAATGGCCATAGACAAGGCGCGGCGCATGTACCCTTGCCCTTGTGCATCTTGAGCCAGAGAGTATCCTAAATTGCATGAATGGAAGGGAAAGCGAACTAGATTGCTAAATGAAACCGTCCCCTTCATCTCTTTGGTGTCTGCATCAAATACCAGACAGTAATAAGCCAAACCCAGTCGGTGCAACTCTTCCAATTTGAGCAGCTTATTCGCCCAAGTATCCACTTGGAAGAAACCGGGTTCACGCTTTGGCTCCCATGGCTCCAAAAATTCACGATTATCACGAAAATACTGAGCCACAGTGTAAGCATCTGAAGGCGCTGAACTTCGTACCAGTACATTGCCCTCACAGCGATGCAATTGCACCGCTGAGCTTCTGTCTTCCATTAATTCTTCCTGATGTTGTAATCGCGCAGCTTGTTAGCAATTGAGGTGTGAGAAACATTCAATCGCTTGGCAAGCTTACGGCTCGATGGGAACGACTGATAAAGCTTTTCGAGTACCTTTGACTCGTAGTCTTTCATAATGTCATCCAAAGAGCCGTCAATGTTTAGATTCACGTTTCCTGTAGTTACCGCTTCCAGTTTCGGTAAGTTGAAGTCTTCTAACTTCAGTCTTGTACCGCTTGCTTGGGTGAGTGCGCGCAGTACCATATTATCAAGCTGTCTCATGTTGCCAGGCCAAGGATAATTGCTTAGCGCATCCAACAGTTCATCGTCAGCTTCTGGTTTGCTGATGCCCAGTTTAGCGCTGTGCTTGGCAACGAACAATTCAAGCAGTGGGGCGATGTCGCTCGCACGCTCTCTAAGTGGCGGTATCGTCAACGTCAGTACATTAAGTCGATAATAAAGATCTTCCCTAAATGCGCCCTGCTCTGCCAAATCCGCTAAATTGTGACGAGTTGAAGCATAATTCGGACATCGACGTGCACTTCGTGCTCTTCACCGACACGGCGGAAAGTACCATCTTGCAAAAAGCGCAGTAGCTTGATTTGTAAGTGCGGACTCATCTCACCAATTTCATCAAGTAGTACAGTACCGCCATTAGCCTGCTCAAAAATCCCTTTATGGCCGTGTTGATGATTAAACGAACCAGGCGCATGACCAAATAGCTCCGTTTCCGCCACATCATCCGGCATTGAGGCACAGCTAAGTACTAAAAATGGCTGAGAAGCGCGATGAGAGCGGTTATGGCATGCCTTCGCTAGCATCTCTTTACCTGTCCCCGTCTCGCCTTCAATCAGAAGTGGCTGGTCGAGCATGGCAAGCTTTTTCGCTTGGCTCATTAGCGCTTTGTGACGGTTTGAGAGACCAACAAAATGTTCAAAGCCCAGCGTGTTACTGTCTGCCAACGACTCTGTTGTCATAGCGTGAGTGGTAGGGTGAATACTCATTACAGCACTTGCGAGCACGGTTTCATTCGACTCACCCGTAATGTAAACCGGCAAGATCTCCATGGTGTAATCTAGACCATCGATAACAATCGCCTGCTTTTGCCTAGTGATATCGCCTTCGATCCATTTGGCAAAGTTAAAGCTTGGCAATAAATGGGAGATCAGCTGACCCATGGCCTCGTCTTCACTCTTTGCAAGCAGTTTGAGCGCTGCATGGTTCGCCATATCGATGGCGCCTTTGAGATCTATGGAAAGTACTGGGTATGGCAGATTAGTTAGCAGAGACACCAGCTCGGTGTTATGTCGCTCACTTGGCATAAACTGGATTTTTCGTACGTCTTTCACGCCTGAAATACGGCGGATTTCAGCCATCAGGTCGCGAAAAGTTTCAAAGTCTATATCTGGGCAATTGAGGTAAATGATGCCCGTAATATCGATTTCGATACCACGTAAGTCGATACTATTGGATGCCAAGATATCTAGCAGCTCTCGAGTTAACCCAAGTCTGTCTTCGCAAAGGACTTCTAAACGCACTTTATGTTCCTGTAGAAAGTGTCACGAATTGTTGACACTAAGTTTGTATGACTCGGCGAGAGTCGTCAACAAAAACAGAAAGTTGCATGAGCGATTTGCGTTGTTTTTAAGCGTTGAGAACTAACCCGCTAAGATAGCTTGCTCTAAATCACTGTATACCTTAACGATTTGATCGACTTTGGTCACTTTGAAAAGCTGTAATACTGGAGCGCTTTCTGTGACGACAGAAATGTCTGATTGTTGGTGATGCTTCTTAAATGCCATCAGTACCCCAAGGCACTACTGTCCATAAAACTAACATGGGTTAAGTCGAGTAAAATGGGCTTGTCGCCTGTCTCAGGCATATCATCAATAAAATCACGAAACTGGGTGACCAGTTTGGCATCAAACCTAGCAGACTCGACCTCAATTACGGTCAACGAGTCATTGCTGTACGTTGCGAAAGTCATAAACACCTCTAGCCAAGATGTGCGCGTTACGTTGAGTCTAATTTTTATTTATCTTCACTTATGAATATAGTCGCATTTCATTATTCGTACAGCATTCGACAACAAACAGTGCTTGTCCCCAATATTGATGTGGCTAAGACACGTTTTTTGGCGCAGAATACACAAAAAACATAAAGACCATACGATTTTGAACTATCGCGCTGAATTAATTTTAGTTTTCACTACATTGCTTGCTGGTGCCGGATGGGTATTCTCTAAAGAAGCCATTGCCGGTTTACCACCTTTTGGCTTTATTGGGTTACGCTTTCTCTTTGCGTCGCTATTACTTCTGCCATTTTGTCTCAAAGCGCTTAAAGCGGCTCCACTGACCGATTGCTTACGAGCTCTCAGCGTCGGCGGATTTTTAAGCTGCGCCATTTTTAGCTGGATCTACGCTATTTCTATTAGTAATACGCTGGGCGAAGGCGCGTTTATCATGAGCCTTTCTATGCTCATCGTGCCGATTGTGGCTTGGGTGTTATTCAAAACTAAACCTATACGCGCGTTCTGGCTGTCACTACCTATCGCCATGGTTGGTCTGTTCTTATTATCGTGGAAAGGTAGCTGGACATTTGATGCAAGCCAACTGTGGTTTTTAGTTTCCGCCATCGGTCTTGCGGTGCATTTTAACTTCAACAGTAAGTACTCAGTTCAGCTCTCACCAATCCTACTCGCGACGTTACAACTATTTTCTACCGGTGTGCTTGGCCTTATCTTGTCGTACTTTACCGAGACTTGGCCAAGCGAAATTTCGACAACGACTTGGAATTGGTTTGCGCTTAGTGTCGTTCTAGCGACAAGCTTGCGCTATTTAATGCAGACGACAGGCCAGAAGCTAGCCAACCCGACCAACGCAGCACTACTGATGCTATTGGAGCCTATTTGGACGCTGATTTTGAGCGTGATGATATATCACGAGCCTATGCCCTTTAACAAAATACTTGGTTGTTCACTACTGCTTGGCTCACTCATTTTTTATCGCCTCAGTTCTATGGTTCGCTTGCGAAAACGCTAACCAAAAAAAGCGCGCCTAGGCGCGCTCTGTTTACTCTCCAGCACATTTCAACATGGTAAGTCTTCGCGCAGATAAGCATCTTGCCATGTACGCTGCGAGCTTCTCAGTTTGTAGCTCTGAGAACTCTAGTCCTAGCTTAGTTCTTCGCCACAACACATCATCGCAGCTAGTCGCCCACTCATTTTGCATCAGGTAATCGACTTCCGCTTGATAGAGCCCATGACCAAAATGGTCACCAAGCGCTTCATTTTCCGAAGCCCCAGCAACAATTTTCTCCAAGCTTGTACCGTAAGCACGTACCCAACGATTGATAAGGTCAGTATCGAGCCACGGATAACGTTTAGCGGTTTTTTTCACTAAGGCATCTCTGGTCGAGAAGTTTCCCCCCGGCAGGGTCGCCTCCTTTGTCCAAGGTGAGCCCATATGCGGGAAGAATGGTGCCAACTTATCGACAGCCGCTTGTCCAAGCTTACGATACGTAGTGAGCTTACCGCCAAAAATTGATAACAACGGTGCATCATCAAGCTCATCGTCAAGCTCTATCGTGTAATCACGCGTTACGGCTTGCGGATCATCTGATTCGTCTTCACACAGCGGCCTTACACCAGACCAATCCGACACTATGTCTTGTTTACTGATTTTTGTTTTAAAGTGTTGGTTCACTATCTCGCACAAATAGTCCTTTTCACTGTCATCAATTGCCACCTTACTCGGGTCGCCTTGATAATCCACATCCGTGGTACCGACTACGGAGTATTTATCCATATAAGGGATGACGAAAACGATGCGCTTATCCTCGTTTTGCAAAATGTACGCGTGGTCACCTTGATACATGCGTGGGACGACAATGTGACTCCCTTTGACCAAACGAATGCTTCTTGGAGATGGTAAAGCCAGTTGGTCATCAAAAAAGCGATCAACCCAAGGGCCGGCTGCGTTTACTAAGGCTTTCGCTCGTAATGACTGAGTTTCCCCGGTTAATGCATTACTTGTTTCAACGAGCCAGCCATCTGCCGTTCTGTGTGCTCCGGTGCATTTGGTTTGCGTCAATATCGACGCACCTTTTTCCGTTGCGAGCATGGCGTTAGCGACAACCAAACGTGCATCATCAACCGCACAGTCAGAATACTCAAAGCCAATTTTCATCTCTGGCAAAAGTGGACTTTCATCACCAGTAAATTTGACGCTATTGCTACCCAGCAATGACACGCGTTTTCCTAAGTGATCGTAAAGAAAAAGCCCAGCACGTATCATCCATGCTGGACGCAGATGAGGGCGATGAGGTAACTGAAAGCGCAATGGGGCAACTAAGTGGGGAGCGTTTTTCAATAGAACTTCTCTTTCCGCTAATGCTTCTGACACCAAACGAAATTCGTAATGTTCAAGGTATCTAAGGCCGCCATGAATGAGTTACTGCTAGCCGATGACGTAGCCGAAGCAAGATCGTTCATTTCTACCAGCGCAACATCCAATCCACGCCCTGCTGCATCGGCTGCTACAGCCACACCATTGATTCCGCCGCCGATGACTATTACGTCGTAATTGTTGTTCGATTCACCCATCCCCGATTGCCTCCGTTAATTTCACCATTCAATGAGCATATACGAACAATATAATGCGCGAAAACGAACATTGCGAGCATTTTGATAGCAAAATGTTAAATTTGTTCATTTCTATCACTTTGCTCACACATTCTTCGTCCTGCTTTGAATATTATTATCAACGCCACTATTATCATCCAATATTGCTCTATGCATCGCTTCGACCTATGGTCGAAAACGAACAGATTCTTTCATTATCACTCATCGATAGACGGACACTCTATGAATAACAAAAACGTCATCATCGCTCTCGATCAAGCACCACCAGCTCACGAGCGATCGTCTTTGATCATGACGCCAATATCATCACAACTGCTCAACGTGAGTTCACCCAAATCTACCCACAGCCAGGATGGGTTGAGCATGACCCCATGGAAATTTGGGCAACGCAACGATCATCTCTAACTGAAGCCCTCGCTCAAGCCGATATCGGTAGTGATCAAGTCGCCACAATTGGCATTACCAATCAAAGAGAAACGACTATCGTCTGGGATAAAAACTCCGGACAACCCATCTACAACGCTATCGTTTGGCAATGTCGCCGCACTGCTGATTACTGTGACAAACTCAAAGCCAATGGCCACGAGCAAATGATTCAAGACAAAACGGGCTTAGTGGTGGATGCGTATTTCTCTGCATCAAAAGTGGCGTGGATACTGGACAATGTGGAAGGTGCGCGCGAAAAGGCTGAAAACGATGAACTGCTCTTCGGTACGGTCGATACCTGGCTAGTTTGGAAACTTACCCACGGTAAATCGCATGTAACCGACGTGAGTAACGCTTCAAGAACCATGCTGTTCAACATCCACACCCTAGAGTGGGATGAAGAGCTACTTGAGCTCTTTGATATTCCGCGAACCATGTTGCCAAGTGTAAGATCATCAAGCGAAATTTACGGCCACACACAAATAGGTGGCGGTAACCATGCTATTGCCATCAGTGGTATCGCCGGGGATCAACAAGCTGCGCTGTTTGGCCAGCAATGTGTGAAAAAAGGCATGGTAAAGAACACCTATGGCACAGGTTGTTTTTTGCTTATGAACACTGGCACCAAGCCAGTTACGTCTCAACACGGTCTACTCACTACAGTGGGCTATCAAATCGGCGATGAGGTCACGTATGCCCTTGAAGGCAGCGTATTTATGGGCGGTGCAACGATTCAGTGGCTACGAGACGAGTTAGGATTGATTCGTGATGCAAAAGACACAGCGTATTTCGCCCAGCAAGTGGACAGCTCAAACGGTGTGTATTTAGTACCAGCATTTGTCGGGCTGGGTGCACCTTACTGGGATCCCCATGCTCGAGGCAGTTTAGTTGGATTAACACGAGGACCAATCGCAATCACATCATTCGCGCAGCACTGGAAGCCATCGCTTATCAAAGTAAAGATGTGTTACTTGCAATGGAAGAAGACTCGGGCATCAAACTCAATCAAATACGAGTCGATGGCGGCGCTGTCGCCAACGATTTTTTGATGCAATTCCAATCCGACATTATGGGTAGCAAAGTGGTTCGTCCAATGGTTCGTGAATCCACTGCTCTCGGTGCTGCCATGCTTGCCGGACTCGCCGTTGGGTATTGGAGCTGCCAAGCGGAACTCGCTGACAAAAAAGAGATAGAGCGGATCTTTAGTCCTGAACTGGAACGTGAAAAACGTGAGACTCTGTACGACGGATGGTTAACCGCCATTGGGCGCACGAAAACTAATTAGGCTTAGCCCAAAACTAAAAACGCACCGCTTGGTGCGTTTTTTTATGCTTCTACCCCTGATTCAATCACTCTCTTTAAATCCAGAGAAATATCATTCCCACTTTAGCTGCAAAAACAATAGTTGCCTAAGCAACATTTGCAGTGTAACCTTATTCCCATTGAACGATGACCATCGTCATCACCTTCTATTCAACGATTACAAGTGGGACAATTGGTATGAAAAAAACGCTATCAACAATACACCGCACTTCTGCTTTAACCGCATTTCTTTTGATCTTGTCGTTTTTTCTAAGCACGGTTCTGGTCGAGATCTTTGCTGAGTACGACGCCATTTTGACTGTTAAGACCTACATTTGTTATGCGGTTTGGTTACTCATCCTGCCATGGCAACGGCTGGAATTACTGGTGCAAAACTGGCTTCAAAAGCAACAAAAGGGGTCGCTAGTGCAAAGAAAAAACGCATGCCGTTTGTTGCGGCCAATGGTCTTCTGGTGTTACTTCCTGCCGCTATCTATCTTCAGCACTTAGCGAGTATCGGAAGTTTCGATACAACCTTCTACGTTATCCAGGCCATCGAACTCGTGGCAGGCTTTACCAATCTGACGCTTATGGGGCTAAACATTCGTGACGGACTTAAGATGGCACGCGTTCGCTCGGCATAACTACGTGAAAAGAACTCAATGGATCGGCACTAAACAGTGGTGTTTTCACACGAAAACCGCTAAGTTCAGCGAGCGCTGTCAGAGTAACAGCGCGTCGATTCTATTGTTAAATGTACTGTTATTCTTCACGGATGCTTGAATATGACCCACACTTTCCCTGCTTTTATTGATGGTGGTTTAAAATTTACCCCTCATTACTTTACAGTTCCTCTAGACTACCAAGACCCAACAAAAGGTTCGTTGCAGATCTTCGCGAGAGAAGTCACTCTCGCCAAGGACAGTGCTGAAAAGCCTTGGTTAGTCTTTTTTCAAGGCGGCCCTGGTTTTCCATCTCCACGCCCTAATGGTAACAGCGGCTGGCTAAAACGCGCTTTGCAGGACTACCGTGTACTGCTGCTTGACCAGCGCGGCACAGGCAATAGCAGTGTGATTAGTCACCAAACCCTGGCACATCTTTCTCCAAGTGAGCAAGCTGACTACTTAAGTCATTTCCGTGCAGATAACATTGTTCGTGATGCTGAATTTATTCGTCAGGCTTTTGGGGTCACCCAATGGGCTATCTTAGGACAGAGCTTTGGCGGTTTTTGCTCTCTGACCTACCTGTCACTATTTCCTGATAGTCTGAGCCGTGCCTACATAACGGGTGGCGTGCCCTCAATAGAAAGACATCCTGACGATGTCTACAACGCTACGTTCAAGCGGACTAAAGAGAAAAACCAAGAGTTTTTCAATCAGTTCCCACATGCTCAATCGCTATGCAAAAAAATTGCTAACCACCTAGCGACAAACGAAGTGACTTTACCGAATGGGCAAGCTTTCACTGTGGAACAATTTCAGCAAATCGGGATCAATTTTGGTGTCAGCGATACCTTCCTTCCAACCTATTACTCGCTTGAAAATGCGTTCATTGAAGTGGATGGAAAGCCAACATTACGTTATGAGTTCCTAAATGAAATGCTGGCGCAACAGGCATTTCAAACCAACCCTATTTATGCGCTTTTGCACGAGTCTATTTATTGCCAAGGCTTTGCGTCGAGTTGGTCGGCTAATCGCGTTAGGCAGTTGCACGATGAGTTTAATTACCAACCGGGGGACGACTGTTTCTACTTCACTGGTGAAATGGTATTCCCGTGGATGTTTGAACAATACCAATGCTTAAAACCACTAAAAAGCGCCGCCAATCTACTCGCAGAAAAGGCGAATTGGGGTTCGCTATACAATGCAGAAGTTTTGGCAACCAACCGCGTTCCTGTGAGTTGTGCCGTATACGCTGACGATATGTTTGTTGAGATGGACATCAGCCGGGAAACACTCGCTAAAATCCCCAATTCAAAAGCGTGGATCACCAACGAATATGAACACAACGGGTTGCGAGCAGATGGGGAGCGCATTCTAGACAAGTTGATCGAAATGGGTGATCACATCCATTGCTGTCAACAGTAGGCTAGTTCAACATCGACTGGCTCTGCTCTTTAAGCCAGTCTTTGAATAATCTTGTATACGGGTCGTCGAATTGGGTAATGATAAAGTACCTGCATGAGCCGCTATCGGTGCAAAAGGGGCGACCAGTCGTCCCTGTTCAATCTCATTCCCTAGTAACGCCCTTCTTGCTAACGCAACGCCCACACCCGCCTCCGCTGCTGACATTGCCATATCAGTTCGATTGAAAAAATGCCCTTTATTAGTCTCGATGTCCAGTCTTTGCTCAGAAGCCCAGTATTGCCATTCATAGTCCTTTGGCACTCCCTGCCACGGCATTATGTCGTGGAGTAACGTCACCTGCTGCCATGCCTCGCTCCCTTGTTGCAGCCCAGGGTGTTTAGCCTGATAATCGCAACTCAGTACAGGGATTAACCATTCTTCCATCAGCAATTCAGCCTCTGGGCGTTTATAAGGCACCGGCCCATAATCTATAGCAATATCAAAGTCCCGATTGTCGCTATCCACCAGCGCCCCTTCAGCCAAGGTATGAATTTGGACATCTGGATAACGACGATGAAAGTCCTCGAGTCTAGGCACTAACCACTTAAAAGCAAACGAAGGGGTTAATTTGAGCCTGATCTGTTTACGTTCAGAAACACGAGTCAGTTGGAATACATTTTCCTCAATAGCGGCTAAGTGATGACTTGTGGCTTCCACCAACCGATTGCCCTGCTCCGTTAATCGTATTCCACGAGCATGACGTTCAAATACACTAAAACCTAATTTGTCTTCTACCTGTTGTAATTGCTGACTCACTGCCCCAACCGTTAGATTAAGCTGCTTTGCGGCACTGGTAATGCTGGTATGTCGAGCGACAACACAAACCAAGTTCACCCCATTCAACAATGCTGACTTCATTTCGAGCCTTTAATTTTTCTAAAACCTATTATTAATTCTTATCGATTGTTAACCAGATGTAAATTAATCATTCTAGGTAAAACTTAAAAGTGCGAGAATCAATAGTGAAAGTCATTGTATTGGGAAGCGGAGTCATTGGGCTCACTAGTGCATGGTATTTGTCTCAGGCAGGTTTTGAAGTGACCGTTGTCGACAGGCAGTCCAAAGCTGGCGAGGAAACCAGTTTCGCCAATGCAGGACAAGTTTCCTATGGGTATTCTTCACCTTGGGCTGCACCGGGCATTCCCACCAAGGCCATTAAATGGCTATTTGAGCAACACGCGCCACTTAAGATAAAGCCGAGTCTGAGCCCAGAGCTTATTCGCTGGGCAAGCCAGATGCTTATTAACTGTCAGCTCGACAGGTACAAAGTGAATAAATCCCGAATGCTAACCATTGCCAATCGAAGTCGTCAATGTCTGGCACAGCTAAATCAAGAGCACACTCTCCATTACGAAGGGCGAACACAAGGAACATTGCAAATTTTCCGCTCTCAACTACAACTTGATGCCATCGAAAAAGACATGGCGCTATTGACTGAAAGCGGAACTCGATTCCAGCTATTTGATACCCAACAGTGCTTGAAACAAGAGCCGGGGCTCGCAAATATGCTTGGAGATTTGGTTGGCGGACTTTACTTGCCCGACGATGAAACGGGCGACTGCTATCTTTTCTGCCAGCAACTGCAGAAGATGGCGGAGCAAGCGGGTGTTAAATTTCTATTCGATACTCAAATCAACGCGTTAATCACTGAGAAGCGCCGTGTCGTCGGTGTCACCACCTCAAACGGCACCCTAACTGGAGAGCACTTTGTGGTGGCACTCGGCAGTTACTCGAAGGCTCTACTGCAACCACATGGTATTGATCTGCCAATTTATCCGGTCAAAGGCTACTCACTTACTTTACCTATCATCGACCCAAGCCACGCGCCGTCGTCGACCATCATGGATGAGACCTTTAAAGTAGCCGTCACCCGTTTTGATGACCGAATTCGCGTGGCGGGCACTGCAGAATTAGCCGGATTTGATCCCACTCTTCCCGACAAGCGTTTAGCGACTCTAAACCACGTAGTCAGCGATTTGTTTCCTCAAGGTGTAGATTTAGCGAGCGCTGATTACTGGACAGGCTTCCGCCCCATGACTCCAGACGGAACGCCAATCATCGGCAAAACTCCATTGACCAATCTGTATACGAATACCGGACATGGCACATTAGGTTGGACAATGGCCTGTGGCTCCGCGGATATTCTCACCGAACTGATTGCTTCAAACGGAAAACAAGAATTACCCGAACTGAGTATCGAGCGATATTAGCGAGTTAGGTAACTAGCAGACAGCTCTTGGTATACCTCAAATAGTGACGTTCTAGTTTGCACATTTAGTGCTTTAACATCCTCACATGGCGCGACTAAGTCCGGCACTTGGTAAGTATGCATCGCTGCTGCTACAGCGGCTTTAACACCGTTATTGGAATCCTCAAACGCCATACAGTGCTCTGAAGCAACGCCAAGACGCTTAGCCGCTAGGTGGTAGATCTCTGGATCTGGTTTACCACGCGTGACCTCACACCCTGTCGCTAAACAGTTAAAATAACCGTCTAAGCCTGCAAGCTTAAGTTTCTTTTCGGCAACATCGCGATGAGTAGACGTCGCAACCGCAATTGGAATGTTCTTGGCGGTTAACCAATCAAGCAGCTCAATAACGCCGTGCTTTTTAGGAATCGCTTGATGAAATACGACACTCGTGTAGCGCTGGCGCCACACTTCGTTGATCACTTTGTAGTCGATAATTCCAGCGTATGCCTCACCTAATTTGGCGTGAATGGTTTTAGAATTACAGCCGATAATCGACAAATATTTCTCTTCAAGAAATGGCACCCCTAACGCTTCGCAAGCTTTCTCAAAGATACCTTTGCAGACGTTTTCTGTATCCAACAGCAATCCGTCCATATCGAAAATCGCAGCTTTAAAATTCATTTCTCTCTCTTTATCCAATGCATCCAAACAAGGCCAACACCTTTGGCTGAGGCATTGTGCCGTATCCGAGTGAATATTGCCAAGTAAATAGCGGAACAGATTCGTGTAAGGATATAACCAAGTATCCTCGCTGCATGCATGGACTTCAGTATATAATCGGGATGAAAAAGGTACGTTGAATCAAAGGAATAGTTATGGCGGTATGGAAAACCATCTTGATAGGTTTGGCTGGAGCATTGCTCGCGAGCCCTATCCCACTGCCATTGTCCGAGCTTTTCGCCGCTGCATTCGCTACTGTCCTTTATCTGCGATTGAGCGCTCAAACCATAAAGCTGCCCGATATCATACTGACCCTAATCCAGCTGATACTTGGCATTAGTATTGGCATAACAGTACCTGTGGCCGAGCTCGTAGGCTCATTTTCTTTACCTCTATTTTTGGGACTCGTCCTATGTATGCTTTGCCAAACGACTGTGAACTTTTTATGGCTTTACAAACGTGAAAAATGGACACCATTTGAATCACTACTTGGTGCTATCCCCGGCGCAATGGCGGCAATACTGGTGATAAGTGAAGGGCAAGAGAAGCCGTCACCCAAGATCGTTTTTTCGCACTCTATTCGTCTACTACTGTTGGTTGTTCTGGCAGGCGTCATTGCATCAACAGGTGAAAGTCATGACTCTCAACTTACTCAATCATTTAGCCTTGCGCTGACAGGACATCTTACACTGCTTGCAGTCACGAGCTTTTTGCTTGGTAAACTTGTTGGGAAAGTGGGAATACCAGCACCATTCCTGTTAACCAGTCTAGTCGCGGCCACTGTCTATCATAGCTTACTGCCAGATCTTACCCTCACCGTTCCTGAATCATTAATTATGTTCGCAACGGCAATATTAGGCGTGCTCATTGGCGTTCGCTTAGCACCCACGACACTGAGAGAGGCCATCAGCTATTCCAAGGCAGGATTTATTGTCACCCTGCTGGGTGTGAGTGTCACTTTGTGCTTTGCGGCTAGTTTCCATTTCCTAACAGGGGTCGATTGGCAGGTATTGTTGCTCGCTTGGGTGCCGGGAAGTGTTGAAGCTATGACAGCAGTAGCGCTGTTGTTAGGGCTAGAACCGGCATTTGTGGCAATCAATCATGTGATGCGATTGATGATGCTTTATATGATGCCAGCTGTTTTGAAAGCGCCTTTAGAACGACTGAGCAGACTTTGAAAGTTGCTGTCAGCCCGCGGATATTTGCTGTTTGCACTGCTGGTAAATCACTTTTGGATAAAAGTTCCACGCTAGCGACAAATACAGCCCCTCATGTGGTTCATATTGTCCAATTCGCCACCACAAAACACTTGCTGACACTGGCTAGTAGTGCAGGAATTAGTGACCTACATTAGCTTGGTTCCCTATTTTACAGTCGAGGCTTTAAGGTGAAGTTGCAACCACAAAATATTCCAGCTTCATAATCTCAGATTGAGGGATTTCCCTTCCTTTCGGCATGAAATATAAAGCATTGAGATCGTCTAGCGAGGTATGCTGTTTAAGCTGAAAGCCGTTTTCATTGAGCAATCTTTCAATCTCTTGAGCTGAGTACAAAGACTGCCAAGCTCTCCAAACTTAGCCGACAACCTCATGATGGAATCAGCCCGTTTAGCCGTATTTGGATAGCCGATCCCAAAACATGCAGACGGATTGTTCAACAACTGCTCATCAACATAAGAAAAACAAAACACAGTATGACTATTGCCAGTTAAAACCTTGAGCTCATTTAAAGTGGCAGAAAGAGCTGGTTTCGAAATATATTGAGACACCCCTTCTAACGTGAACAATGTTGGCTTATTGGCTTCAAAACCAGCATTTAGTAGACGCTCACTCAACAACTGGCTATCAAAATCGACACTGACATATGTGACAGAATTGGCACTTTGAAGATGCTAGGTAGCTTAGCCCTCTTTTGTGATTGGACTTCCGCTTGGTCAACTTCGAACACTTTTATTCTTGAAGGCAAATCCAAGCGATAAGGACGCGAGTCATATCCAGCTCCAAGAATCACATATCGCTCAATATTTTCAGCTGCGCTTTGATTTACAACATCATCGATAAACCGAGTTCGAGCAATAAGGTGCTCATGAAAGCCTCTGGCAAATTTTCGAGTCATCCACACACTGAGCTTATGACCCAGTAGTTTGATCAGCCCTGCCCCTAAAACAAAGTATTCGGCATATGGATCATAAATGACACGCCGATCAGGCTCGGCCAATGATTCAATGTATCTTTGCTTTGCTACACCTTGAGCCGTAGCGTCTTTCTTAAATATCGTGTCGCCCATAACAAGCTTATTACCTAAAAACTTACCCTCACTACATTACCCCTATCTGAAAGATCAAACCCAATCATAGGTCAAATAACGCTAACAGCATGTGGTTCAACGGTTCCAGTACCGCACTAGTTCAATACCAAAGGTCACGACCGGCAACTCAAATTAAACACAATGCGCATCAGTACCACTCAACAGTTGGTTAGTCTAATAACCCAGACTTGAGTAAACCATTTGAACTTTGTCACATTTTTATAGTCTCAAATCCCTATTACGAAGTAGAAAATGCAAGGCAAACTTCATGTTTAACTCCTTTTTTCCTAATCCAAAACTCTTCTTTTTTAGCTTTGTTTTTTGGGCGCTTGTTTGTGTCGTTGGTTGGTACACTGCCGTTGAAGATCTTGGTACACACCTCAGCTTGGGTCATCTAATCGGTATTGAGTACCCGCTAAAACTAGTTGAGGGGGCGACAGAAACTGCCAATGCGAAATTTCAGATGGAACAAGATGCCGCAACCAATGCTTGGTTATATCAATTTATGGCTCTTTGTTATTCTCTGTTTGTAGGTAGTTGGATGATTTTTGGTGGGCAAAAATGGGCTAAATGGTCTGTTTTGGGCTCAGCACTGATCGTTTTTATCACTTGGTTTCAGGTTGAAGTCAGCGTCATGCTAAATGAATGGTATGGCGATTTTTACAACCTTATTCAAAAAGCACTAACGGCACCAAATACCATTACTTTGACGGATTTTTATGCCCAGCTATCTACCGTTATGGTGTTATTGATGATTGCTATCATGGTTGCAGTGGGTAACTCGTTTTTTGTCAGTCATTTTGTATTCCGCTGGCGTACGGCGATGACGGAACACTACACAGAAAAATGGGAGCATGTTCGTCACATTGAAGGGGCAGCCCAACGTATCCAGGAAGATACCATGCGCTTTGCTTCAATTATGGAAACTCTTGGTGTCAAACTACTAGACTCAGTGATGACTCTTATTGCCTTTTTACCAATCCTTTGGGGACTGTCTGGCTATGTTACCGAGCTGCCTATCGTTGGTGAAGTACATCAGGCTCTAGTTTTTGTTGCCATTATCTGGTCAATATTCGGCACTATCCTACTCGCTTTTTTCGGTATCAAACTTCCTGGTCTCGAATTTAATAATCAAAAGGTAGAAGCGGCCTATCGAAAAGAGCTTGTTTACGGTGAAGATTATGAAGACAGAGCTCACCCAGTAACGCTGGAAGAGCTGTTTGGTAATGTGCGACAGAACTACTTTAAGCTCTACATGCACTATGTTTACTTCAATGTTATCCGCTTTGGTTATCTGCAGTTTGGTGCTTTCATTCCTTTCATCGCACTCGCCCCTTCTATCGTAGCTGGCGCATTTACACTGGTGTAATGCAAAGAATCATGAACGCCTTTAATCAAGTGGAAAATTCTTTCCAGTACTTGGTTAATTCATGGACTACGATTGTTGAGCTTATGTCTATCTACAAACGTCTGAAAGCTTTCGAGAGTACTTATGAGGCAATAGATAGACAGTCGGTAGAGAGAAAGACATAAGCATTACTTCATCATAATTTAGAAGCAAATAATTCCCCCTTATACATGGACTCCTAAAGGTTACGGTTTATTCATCCGTAGTTTTAGCTCTCAGAGAGAAGGAGTCCACACAACACGAGTAAGTATCTCTTACAGTGTTTAAGTAAATGAGCAAATCGAGCTAAGCCACGTAATTTCGTGTCATATAACTGCCATATAGATCTATAACAATGAAAAGATAATTTTTAGGCCTTCTAAGCAACCAGGTTGAAAGTGATTGTCACAGTTAAAGGTGCCAATTCACGTTCTCCCTCCGATCATATGACAACAAAAAAGCCAACTCCAACCCTTTCATTACTAAAATCTTTCTACGAAGTAGGACGTTCACGAAGTTTCAAACAAGCCGCTGAAAACTTGGGATTGTCGCAGCCTACCATCATCAAACAAGTTGGCGAGCTTGAGCAACAATACAACGCAAAGCTCTTCACCAGAGGAAGAAACAATAACCGGTTGACTGACTTGGGGTTGCAACTAATGCCTCTTTGCCGCTCGGTCATTAATGGTGTTAAAGAAATCGATGAGTTCATGCAATCTCACGGTAAGCTGATTCATGGAACACTAACAATTGCTGCAGTCAGCCCCTATTACGTCACCCAAGCCTTAAAAACTTTCATCGCGAAATACCCCAAAATCAAAGTGAAGGTGATTTATGGTTCAAACAGAAATGCCCTTCACTTACTGCAAGCGGGCGAAGTCGATGTCGGACTGTTTGTTCACAACTCGCCTACGCCTGGTTTCAGTAGCTTTCTATGTAAAGAAGATCAGATTATTGCCATCATACCTGAGAACAATCAACTCTCGCACAATGAGTACTTAAATGCCGAAGACATCAAAGGAGAGGTACTTCTTTGCCGTGAGAAAGGATCCATCACTCAGGATATTTTTGAAAGCGAAATGCGAAAAAGAGATATAGAGCCTTCTTCCCGTATTGAAATAGGTAGTAGAGAAGCGATTCGGGAAGGTGTTATTCAGGGACTGGGAATTGGGGTCGTCACGGAGCATGAGCATAACCATGATGAGAAGATTGTCGCTAAGAAGTTTAAAAATATCGATCTTTCAATGAAGTATAGTTTCGTGGTTTCAAATGAAAGGCTGGGTAGTCGCTTAATTCAAGCCTTTCTTCAATGTACAGAAAAGCACCTGAAACAGCCGCTGCAATGAAAAATGCGCAGAACAATTTACTCTGTTCTGCGCAACTAAAGTATCCAGCTAAGCCTTATATATGAGCCACGAACGGACTACCAATCTCGAACTCTTCAGACTCGTGCATGTAATCGTGGTAGTGAATCAAGGTGCGATCGTTTTCCAATAGCACAACACAATATTGAGGTTCTTCAAAATTTCCTTGGATCATTTTCTCATCGTTAAGATCTAACCTTACCTGATGGTTCATGCTACGTAGCGTCGAAAATGCTATTCCTCGCCATTGTCCTGCAATTGGACGGTGGTAATGACCAAAAAACAGATGCTTAATATTAGAGTATTGGTCTAAGAGATTACCTAGCTGCTCACCATGAGCTTTATCGAGGCTAATCGCATCCATAGCCGGAATACCAGTATCAAACGGAGCATGGTGCATAAACAGATAAACAGGCTGTCCATTGGCACTATCAATCTGTTGCTTCAGCCATTGAAAGCGTTGCTCACAATAAGTCCCAGCGTGTGTCCCCTCTTTCACTGTATCAAGAAGAATAAACACCCCACGCTCTGTTTGGATGACCTTTTGTGCAAATCCATTTTCGTCGAACTCAAAATTGCCAAAAGTTTCAGCCAACGTTGGGCGATGGTCATGATTACCAATGACAAGATGATACGGGATATCGAGCTTAGATAAGGTGCTTTGCAAATTGGTATACGCTTCTGGATGCCCCGCATGAGCAAGGTCGCCCGTTATTACCACCATTTCAGCATCGCTGTGTTCTCGATTAATGCTCTCCACCGCTTTGGTTAAAGCATGTTGAGGTGAACGCTGATAAATTTTCTGTCCTGTGTAGCCAAAATGTGTATCAGTAAGATGGATAATTTTCATAGTCAGTAGGGTCTATTTAAGTTGAGTCTCAAGCGATGTAACTGCTTTCGCTATGTCGTAAGTATGGTGAACCACCAATGTTGGGTTTTGCTTCTCTAGGTAGCCTTGAGGCTGCCATCCCCAGGTAACGGCGATTGATAGAGCATCACTTTCATTGGCCGCTTTAATATCACTTATGCTGTCTCCCAGCATGACCGCTTTGGTCTTAAACGTGGTTTGAAGGTGTTGAATTTTTTCCTTTTTACTCCCGTCTATATCACCGCCTAAAATCCCATCAAAGCTTGAGAGCAGTTTATGACGCTGAAGCTGTTTTCTTGATCACGTCACCGTGGCTTGCACTGACGATAAACAGCTTATGACTGGCGGCGATGGTTTCTATCGCCTGAGAAATTCCAAAGAAAAACGGAGCTTGTTCGCCGTACTTGTAGAGATAACTGGCGACATCACGTGAAAAAATCTTTTCATTCAACCCTAGTTCCTGTGAAACCGCTTCAAACGTAACCGGGTCAAGGTATCGGAACGGATTAGTCTCTAGAATCACTGAGGAGTTTTGTTGCTTAGCCGCGAATTGACAGGCGTCACGGCACAGCTTTAGGCTGTCACAAATTACACCGTCAAAGTCAAAAATTACCATTACTTCAATTACCTGATATTAAATCGCTCCCAGAACTTAATCTGGGAGCTTACTTGGTCGTTCTATAGATAGTTGTTTACTTTCTCTGTCATTTCTTCGAGAACCTGATTAGGCTCACTACCGCTTGCACGGCGCCCAGAAACTACAGAGTGCAGCTCATCTGAAATTACATCGGTGATTTTCAAACCGTTTGCGCCTGGGAATGAAACCCACGTATCCATCCAAGGTAGAGACGTAACCGCTGTTTTGTGGTTTGGTCGATTTTCGTAAAAGCTACCCAGCTTCGCGTTTGCGACCTGATTTGGTGGCATATATCCGGTAAAGTGAGGGATCTGCTGGTTTCCAACAGGACCGGTAATGTATTTGATATACTTCCACGCCGCTTCTTGCTGTTTCTTATCTTTCGCCAGCATGACCACAGCATTGCCACCTACTGGTAAGCTGCCATCTTCAGTGACTTCTGGGAACTGTGTGGTTTTCAGTTCGAATCGTTCACCAATGGCGCGCTCAAACATGCCAAGGTTAGATGTCGATGTAACGTAGATACCGATATTGCCTGCACTGAAAGAACGCTCAGCACTTCTGCGCTGGTAATCTGGCATTTGAGCTTGAGTGTGCATCTGAGCCAATTTATTAATCGCCCATTGCCCTTCTTCCCCATCAAATGCTACTTTGCCATCTTTTAGAATATCGCCACCTTGTGACATAACCAGCGACAACCAAAGCCAGTTACCAGTGATGTTCCAGTCATAATAAAAACCTTGTGCATTGCCATCCAACCCATTGATTTTGGCGGCTACTGCAAAGATATCTTCCCAAGAATCTGGCAATGTGGAGCTACCCGTCGCTTGCTCGACTAAATCCGCATTGAAATACACAATTGGCATGGAAACTGCGAAAGGCAGGCCATAAGTTTTGCCATCAAAACGGCTTGGTGACATCATTGAATCATCAAATCCATTTTCAGATCTATCTTCTGCTGTGATGAACTGATCCAAAGGTACTGCGATATTGCGCTCATAAAGTGGAAGGACTCGGTTCAAACCTTGAAAGCTTACATCTGGTAGTTGGTTAGTAATCGCTTCTCGCATGACTTTCTGAGTCGCATCTTCATAGTTTTCGTAGTTCGAACGAAACTCAATTTTGATGTCTGGGTTCTCTTTTTGAAAGTCTTCAGCAAGTTGACGTTGTAGCCCATCAAAAAGCTCTCCATAAGGATATTGAACGACTAACGTTGTTTGAGCAAAGGCCGACGCTGAAAGTAACATCGCTGCAAAAGTCGAGATTCTAAGGCGCATTTTAAACTCCATTCATTTATCTTTTAATGCGTGTTGATTCTTTAGGGTTTGGAGAGCCCTCATACTTGAAGGCTCCTGATTTAAAGTGTTTTATTTCATTCCAGACATGGTAATGCCTTCAATGAACCGCTTCTGAGCACACAAGTAGGCAATAATAAGTGGCGCAACAATGACGGTTGCAGCAGCCATAAGTGGCCCGTAACTGTCCCCTGCTTCGTCACTCTTGAATGCAACAACACCAAGTGGCGGGGTGTAAATATCTTGGCTGTTCGCGACAATTAGCGGCCAAAAGTAATCATTCCAGTGAGCCACTATTGAGAAAATACCGAAGGCAATCAGTGCTGGAATCGCCGTAGGAACCATGATTCGCCAAATGATCCCAAATTCACTAAACCCATCTAGGCGCGCGGCAGAAATCAAATCGTCCGGTACTGAGTTAAAGAACTGTCTCATCAGAAAGATGCCAAATACCGAAATCGAAAATGGGGCTATGAGCGCTTCATAACTGTTCAACCAGCCAAACTTGTACATCAATAGATACCAAGGAATGGAAACCGCCTGAGGTGGAATCATCAGGCATGCCAGAATCGCAATAAAGACAACCTGTTTCCCTTTGAAATTTAACTTGGCCAATGCATAAGACGCAGGGACTGCTATGGCTATTTGGCTCAGAAAAATGGCTACAGTCACGATCACTCCGTTTAGCATGAAGCGAACTAGTGGCGTTTCAGAAAACGCAATTGAGTAGTTTTCATAGGCCGCGAACCGCTCTGGAATCAGCCTAATCTCATTAACAAAAATCTCATCTTCTGGCTTGAACGAGGTGAGAACCATCCAAACAAAAGGAAGAAGAAATAAGGCCGCTAAAGCAATTAGCGTCACATGGCGAAACAAGCCGAATAAGTCAATGTTCTTCATTAGTAATGCACCTTCTTTTCCATGAAACGCATCTTGATTACCGTGATGAGCAAGACAATGAACAAGAAAATCACAGTGATGGCAGCGGCATAACTGGTGCGGAAGAACTGGAACCCTTCCACGTACATCAGGTGCAGCAGTACTTCCGAGCTTTTTCCGGGGCCACCCTGAGTGAGCACTTCAACAGTATCGAATACTTGAAAAGCCTTAATTGCAGAGATAACAAGAACAAATAGAGTGACCGGTCCTAACATCGGCCAGGTGATTAAGCTAAATCGAGACCATCCATTTGGCACACCATCCATTTCGGCAGCCTCATAGAGGTGGCGCGGTATGGCCATCAAACCTGACATGAACAGCACCATGTTGTAGCCGAGTTGATGCCAGATACCGATTCCAGCAAGCACATAAACCACAGTGTCTGGGTCATTTAGCCAGTTTTTGCCATTGACCCCAAACTTATCCAACATCATGTTCAGCAAGCCAAAGTCTGGTTGTAAGATGTACTCCCAAACAATAGACATAGCGATCAACGTCCCCATGACGGGCAAGAAAAAAGCGGTACGATACGCCCCTCTTCCACTCGGACGAGCTTCAATAAGAATCGCAATGGCTAGTCCACCAGCCACAGAGAACGGCAATACAATAGAGACGTACAACAAAGTATTCTTTAAGGCCTGCCAAAACGCACTATCGTTTTTAAGCTCAATATAATTATCGAGGCCCACCCAAGAAAATGTGGTCATGCCTAATTGCCAATCCGTAAAAGACAAAACAACAATCGCTATTATGGGACCTATCAGAAATAGCATCATGAGCAATATTGCAGGCAGAGTAAGCAGCCATGCAGTATTTCGCTCTCGAATCTGCCCAAGCGTTTTCTTAGTAGTTATTCGCTTAGGCAGCTTCATAGCAATATCTTGAGACATATCAGGCAGCCTCCATCATGATGTCGATCTTTTGAATACGCTGCCCATGTCGATTGAAAAACATAAGCTTGTCAGGAGCGACTTCGAGGTGAATATTGTCACCTTGAGAAAGATCTTTTGACTCATCGGCTGTCAATTTAATTGCTATGCTTCCGTTCGCCCATGAAGCGTTAGCAAAGAGGATTTTCTCACCCCCCATGTTTTCAATGTGGGTAATAACCGCAGGCATGTTGTTACTCGAACATATTCGAATATCTTCAGAACGCACTGCAATAGTAATTGGCGCATCACAGGTCGTTGCATTGAGTTTAATGCCACTTAGCTCCTGGCCATCAAATAGGATATTGCCCTCATCATCGACTAAAGCTGGGATTGTGTTGATCTTTGGGCTACCGATAAACTCAGCAACTTTTAGATGGTTGGGATTGTTGTACATATTATTTGGTGTATCCACTTGGATGAGCTCACCTTCCACCAGAAGTGCAATCCGATCCGACATCGTCATCGCTTCCACTTGGTCGTGTGTGACGTAGACAAACGTTGTGCCAATTTCACGATGAAGCTGAGTCAATTCCCCTCTCATATGTACACGAAGCTTGGCATCAAGATTTGATAAAGGCTCATCCATCAAAAATGCTGAAGGTTCGCGAACCATTGCTCGCCCTAACGCCACTCGCTGACATTGACCACCGGACAACTCACTCGGTTTTCTATCGAGGAGATGCTCGATATGGAGCTGTGCTGCCACCTCCTCGACTCTCGCATCAATTGCAGTCAGTGCTTGTTTAGTATCTTGAGAAAGTAACGTTGCCAGTGGCAACCTTTGCCATAGTGGCGTGCGCATTCGCAGCGGTACACGCATATTGTCTTTAACCGATAAATGCGGGTACAAAGCATAAGACTGAAACACCATGGCGAGATCTCGCTCTTTAGGTCGCTTATCAGAAATATCAGTGCCACCAATTCGAATGGTGCCGGAAGATTGCTCTTCTAATCCTGAAATAATGCGTAGAAGTGTTGATTTACCGCTGCCTGAAGCACCAACCAAGGTCATAAACTCACCATCTTTGATATCTAAGTTGATACCTTTGAGGATCTCAGTTTGACCAAATGATTTCTTAATATTTGAAAGCTGAATATCTGCCATGATGTTAGTCTTTATTTGGGTTAAGGACGTTCGCCATCAGCCATGCGGCGATTGATGTCGGTAATAACTGCAGGAAGGTCTGCAATGGTGTCGATGACATAGTGCGCATTCGCACTCTTCATTTTGCTACTAGCACGTTCGCGAGCATGAGCCTTATCTTCGTCCGATGCCTGCAAAAATTCTTCGAGCGTAAACCCAGCTTCATTACCAGAAAGGGCGAGGCCAACGGTCCACATTCCGGCGTTAAGCCTTCTTCAATACCTGGCACCGCATCATCAACTTTGACGCAGTGACAAACATTTTTAATGCCTAGCTCAATCACGTTCTGCAATGCCATCCATGGGCCGGGACGACTGCCTGCCTTTAAGTCGTCGCTAGCTACAACGCATTCTGGGTTGTAGCCAAGAGCGCTTGCAGCTTCTACAAGTGCATCCATCACTGGACGCGGATACCCCGAGCAAGAACCCACCTTAACGTCTTGCTCTTGAAGAAAGTTCAGCGTCTCTTTTGCTCCAGGAATTAAGCTTGCGTGTTCAGGCTGCTTCACTTTCTCAATCTGAAGCGGCATGAATGTGTTATAGATTTGCGTGACTTGTTCATCAGTCATCGATGAACCAAATTGATCTACCCAACGCTGGGAAATCTTAGGATCATCACCCAACGTTCGAATGTGATCCCATTTCCCCATCCCCATCGGGCCTCGCGCTTCGTCTAGCGAGATGTCAAAATCGAAGGCTTTCTTAAACGCCTCAACGAAAATGGTGGTTGGCGCAAATGAACCAAAATCAACGGTGGTTCCCGCCCAGTCAAAAATGACAGCTTCTACTTTATTCATTTCTTAACCTACTGATTACTTTGTTTAAAACTGAGAAATTAGCTGTTCTACATTGCCTGAAAAGTTCTGGCCTCTTTGGCCCTGCGCGGCGTCTCTTATCAACGCTTGCCATTCATCGCGGGTATAGCCGTAGGCATTTGGAGAAACTTCTACATCCAGAGCCTTCAGGAAAGCCGCCATTTTTTGGCTAGCTTGTTCAATGCTGGAATTGAAAATAGTGGTGATATAGCCGATAAGTTCATGGTCGTTGCGATCAACCGCTGCAATAATCGCAGGTAGCGTAAAGCTACACGCAATACCATGAGCAACACCTTTATCAAGGGTGACGGCATAAGACATGTTGTGGGCGATGGAAGTTTTGGTATTGGAAAACGCCAAGCCCGCCATCAACGCCGCTTCCTGAATTTTTGTACGAAGTGTTAAATTTGTTGGGTCTTGTACCAATAGAGGTAAGCTCTTAATAATGGCTCTGCTGGCAGTAACAGCGAACATAGCGCTAATTGGATTGCGGTTTTTGTTCCATAGACTTTCCAAAGCATGCGATAACGCATCTAACGCCGTGCTAATGGTTATGGAAACAGGTAACTGAGAGGTAAAAGGCGCGTGTACAATTGCTGCGCTCGGATAGAGCCTAGTATCGGATAGCGAGTATTTTGCGTCGTTTTCTGGATCCCAGACCGTTCCCCAATGTGTGACTTCACTTCCTGTGCCCGCCGTCGTCGGTACCGCGATGATTTCCTTAATGCTAAGGTTTTGTGCATCAACCTTACCTTTTAAGAACGCCTCAACTGTCTTGAAGTCACCACTACTAGCAGCGAGCACTTTCGTCGTGTCCATTACAGAACCACCACCCAAAGCGACAAATACTTGAGTTTGCTCACTCAACTGCTGACACAGGCCTCGAAGATTCGAAAAATGTGGATTCTCAACCACGCCATCGATAATGCTGATAGGGTCGTGTCCCACAGCTTCAATAACTTCACGGGTGTAGTTGGAAAAAATATCATTGGAATAAGTAACAATCGAATAAGCCGACCGCCTACTAGTTCTTTCAAGGAATTTAATGCTTCGTGACCACTCACGATTTCAACAGGATTTTTAAAACACCACATCTTAACTACCGAACTTCTTAATGTTGTTTGATGTGAGGCATTTTGAAGTAGAAATATGGAATCTAGATTTCATATAACTAGACAAAGTCTAATTAGAGTTAGGCTCAGTAGAGTTTATCGTCACTGAAGCATCACAGGATTGTCATACAAGTGAAATTGATTGTCGGCACGTCAGAGCAAACCATTTAGAACCCATTGGCGAATGTTCATAGATTAGGTCGCCCGCTGTAATTAGATTCCTATCTATACAGAAATAACGTCGGTATGAGCCTAGGACTCTAAACCTAAAGCTGTCGCAAGTTTGGGGGATGACGTTGAAGAAACTAGTCTAAATTGGTGGGTAGAAGCAGTATTTGGCTGCACTAGGATGTGCAGCCTACAGAACAATAAGTTAGTTTCTCTTGGGCTCAATACTTTGATCCTTAGATGTTACTGGAGCGGAGGGTTTTACTCGGCAAGCACAATCACTATCCACGTCGATTTTTTCCGCACAACCACAACTACCCCGTATCGCCCTACGCTTGAAAATTACTCCAATCGCCATGAGCGCGATTGCTGCAGTGAAGATCAACATCGCCAATAACATATGCATAGCATCCTCCATTATAGATAGTCGCCCAACACATAGTTTTTTACGGTAGCCTTTAAATTAAAGTTTGTTTATTACTCTAGTACAACTCTATATCCGTATCTCTTGAGCTTGCTGTAGAAAATCGCAACGAACCACTATTACGTCCCTTTCGCGCAGTAGACGTAAATGCTTGTTGGTGAGCGAGTCCACCTGCGACCAATGCGGATTCTATCGAATGCTGCCAAGTTAAGCTTTGTAGACAACCATGAATGAGACCGGACAACAGCCCTTCATGTTGTTCATTCGGTAAAGTAGTCGAAGCGCCATCGCGAGCATAAAAGTGCCCATTACTGTCTCGACTGGCATAGCTCCATTGTCGCCCAAACTAATTATCACTTGATGTACGCCCATATCATGAAGCGTCGTGCGGTTTTAGGTATGTCGCTGCGTTTAGATATACTCGAACCTGACAACAGCCCAGCTTCTGCGACGTTGAGCTTTAGTGTATGAATACACGACAAATAAGGTTTGATTTTCTGCACTTTTAATACCGAGACCGGATCCACAAAGATGGGCTTTGAGGCTTGAGTTTGAAATAGATATTCCAGTGCTGATTCACTTAAGTTTGCGTCAATAGCGATGGCAGTAGCGCGGTTCAATAATGGTGATCGCTTTGCGAGTTGCTGAGCATTGAGTTCATCAAAGAGCGACATATCGTTAAGAGCCAATTGCAGCTTACCATCAGGCCCTTGAATAGAGAGATAACTGCTCGTTGCTCTATTGGGCGCTACCAAACAATGCTCTATACCAACGTCAACGTCGCGGCAAGAATCCAGCAGTTGCTCCCCCCATAAATCATCGCCCACAGCACTGATCAACTCCACTTTGCTGCCAAGACGAGCTAGGTGCTCTGCAATATTGCGCCCAACACCACCCGCCCCCGCCGTTAAAGCGCCGGGATTGGAGCTTCCCATCACTAATTCCGAGGTAGCACGACCACATAAATCCATATTCGCTCCACCAATCACAACAGCAAAACGATCGGGGGCAATCAAATAGCCCTTACCTTGTATGAACCCTTTTCTCGTCAAGTTCATGATATGCCCCGCTACGGCACTTCGACTGATGTTGAGCATATCAGCTAAAGTACTCTGAGCGATCATGGGATCAAGCTTGATTAATTCTAGTATTTGTTGTTCGCGCTCAGTCATTAGACACATGTCCGATTATATAAACATTTGTTTGCATATTATTACTCTCGAAAACAAATAGAATCAACGCCTTACTTATAAAAAAGCAACCTTTTCCCATTGCGTATTGCATCAATACCACAGATATTCACGCAATTGCATTCATAGCTGTGAAACCGATCACTTGTGGGAATCCACTCACACTCGCTACTATTGAGTAACCATATTAAAATTAATGATAATAATGTATGGACTATATAGACTGTATTGCCAGCACGAACAGAGCATTAAGTTGCCGCAATGGCATTGATGATCTGTTTCACACTCTAAAAACCAAGTACCCGCATCTATCGAGATTGTGTCTCTCAGTGACGTCTGCTGATCACCTAGAGAACTTCCACGTCATTGACTTTCAAGATGATTCAGACAAGTTCGACGTTATCTCAATGCATTCAGAACGCTGCGCCCCTTTGATTAAAATCATCGAGAATCAGGAAATAAGGGTTGTTGACGATCTCTATGAGCTCAAGTCAAACACCCGAAATAAACGTCTTATCGAGCTTGGCCATCGAAGCAGTTTTACCATGGGGTTAAACATAGAGAGCGGATTCGGCGCAGTACTCTTTCTTAACTCGACACAAGTAGATTACTTCAACGATGGCGCTTTGCATTCAGACCTTTTGTTTATTCGAGAGGTCATCATAAGCCTGCTTTGCCATGACCGTTACAAGCACCAAATGTTTGTCCAAGCTTTGAAACTAGCCCTTAAGATCAGCCACAAACGTGACCCAGAAACAGCGGATCACCTGCAGCGGATGAGCCAGTACAGTAAGCTTCTCGCCGAACTGCTCGCTCACAAACTGCCCGTCGACCATAGATTTATCCAGTGGATAGAGCTCTACTCACCTTTTCACGATATCGGTAAATACCGGATCCCTGACCATATTCTGTTTAGCCCCAACCGCTACACTCCAGATGAACGTGCCATCATGAACAAACATGTCGACTATGGGGTAGATATTATCGACGAGGTTATCGAAAACATCGATGTGGTTAGTGCGTCTAGTGCTGAGGTCTCTTTCTTGAAAAACATTATCTATTACCATCATGAGCGATTTGATGGGGTGGGTTATCCCACCAAGATTGGCGGGATAGATATTCCATTGGAAGCTAGGATCATCACTATTGCCGATGTATTTGATGCCCTGCTGAGCAAACGTACCTATAAGCAGGCATGGACCTTGAAGACACCCAGCATTATCTTGCTGAACAAGCGGGCGCCGCGTTTGACCCATTATTGGTTGAAACACTGCTTAACAACCTAGAGCGATTCAAGGCGATCTATCATACGTTTCCACCGCAGCCAGAGTCAGAAACTCATTTGGCTAAATGAATCAGGCTATCCAACTAGCCGCTACCCGGTAGAACGCTACCCGGTAGGGCGACCATACACTCGATCAAAATAGGTCAAAGGTGCAACGCGTGCACTCGCTTTACTTTGCCACTTTGTGCTATTGGCAACCAACCACCTTTGCTGTGAACCTGCCAAAATTGCTTGACTGACCGCCGCCTCTCGAAGCTTATGCTCCAGAGCAAACTCCTCTTTTTGAGGCTCCAAAGCGGGCTGATCCGTAACGCTTGATGCAAGATTCACAGCCGCGCAACAAACAATCCCGATGTCAGCAGAAAACTGCC
Organism: Vibrio maritimus; assembly: GCA_000755425.1. Taxonomy (GTDB): domain Bacteria; phylum Pseudomonadota; class Gammaproteobacteria; order Enterobacterales; family Vibrionaceae; genus Vibrio; species Vibrio maritimus_A. The sequence goes on along the minus strand of BBMT01000006.1, from coordinate 53,557 downwards.
CGAAAAAGTTGGCCACATGATCCCCGACCACATCCCCATCATTGGTACGCATTCGTCCACCAGCAATCCAGGTTTCCACCTGTTCAAACTGCGCCAAAATATGCGCTGCCTGGTAGTTATTGGTGACCACGCGAAGATGCTTGTGAGCACTTAAATGCTCCGCAATCGCCGCTATCGTAGTACCGATGCCTAAGAACAGCGTGCAACCGTCTGGGATATTGGCAACCACCTGTTTAGCTATTTGCTGCTTTTCCGTCAAGTTGGTAGTACTTCGCGAGGTAAAACTGCGATTGCTTAGCGTTGTTGGCAAACCCACTCCACCATGATGACGGCGGGCAAGGCCGAGACTGCAAAGCTCGTTAATATCACGACGAATAGTTTGAGTCGTGACGTCAAAGTGGCACGAAAGCGCTCTATGGTGCAATATTCTTGGGTATGTATGAGGTCAATAATGCTTTTTTGTCGCAAACTGAGATGGTGCATGATGGTCGTTACCTACTCCTCTATTTCACATTAGGCATCAACGAATTCTTGCGGCTTTGATGCTGTTGACTGGCTTTGATAATCCTGAGGCACGTCACTTATCATCATATCCACGCCCCACTCCCAAAATGATTCAACCAACAACGGGTGATTCGGCGTGTAACAATAGAGTTGGTAGCCTGCCGACTTTATCCATCTCGCTGTTCTTTCATCAAGAAAGTGAAAGTCGCAATGTACGCTGTAAGCATCTAACTCATCGAGAATAGCTAACGCGTTGTCCGGTATTTGTTGCCACAGTTGCCCGCGACGTATGGTCGGCATTATGCGCTGCATCACCGTCAGTGCCTGCGTACTAAAACTAGAAAATAGCACCTGCTCCTTGGCAATACCTAGCTCAGTCATGACCAACTTAACTTGCTGGCACAAAAGATCAATATCATCGCCTTCATAATGCTTTAGCTCAACATTGACCGTCAGATCATGTTTTTGCGCCAACAGTAGGGTCTCAGCTAATGTTGGAATGCTCTCACCTTCATAAGCATCACCAAACCATAGGCCAGCATCTAAGGCTTTTAGCGCCTGAACACTCATATCGGCGACGCGACCACGACCATTAGTACAACGGTTTACGGTACGATCATGTATGACGACTGGCACCTTGTCTTGACTAAGCTGAACATCAATCTCTATCCAATCTAGTCCTAACAAAGCCGCCTGTTCAAAAGCGGCTAACGTATTTTCTGGTGCGAGGCTAGAGACGCCACGATGCGCTGTGATTTTCATTGATTTCTTTACCATTTTCATTTGCATTCAAATGAAAGGATTACAACTCTCTGTGACACTATTATTGCCGTTTTATTGCGTTTCCATGGCCATAAAATGTTTCAAATAAGTTCATTTAACTGTCACCTAATCGTCATTTGCTCAGTTTAACTTTCACTTGAACATTTTAAAGCAGTGGCTCTACAACAAGTGAACTTCTGCTTTCGAACCAAAACCAACATATTCACATCTAAGGGAAACAATATGTCTATTAAACACCTCACAGGAATGGCGGTGGCAGTGGCGCTAATGAGCACAGGTGCTCAAGCAAAAACTGAGGTTGAGTGGTGGCACGCTATGGGCGGCGCTCTGGGTCAAAAAGTCAACGATATCGCTGCGGATTTCAATGCAAGCCAAGAAGAATACGAGATCAAACCGGTTTACAAAGGTAGCTACGCAGAAACCATGACCAGTGCTATCGCTGCTTTCCGAGCAAAAGAACAACCAGCTATTGTTCAGGTGTTTGAAGTAGGTACAGCGACCATGATGGGCGCGAAACAAGCAATCTACCAGTTTACGAACTCATGGAAGATACCAAAGAACCGTTTAACCCAGACAACTACCTGTCCGCTGTGACGGGCTATTACACCACCAATGACGGTCAGATGCTGTCAATGCCGTTTAATAGCTCAACACCTGTGATGTATTACAACAAAGATATGTTCGCAAAAGCAGGGATCACCTCAGCGCCTAAAACTTGGAAAGAGATGGAGCAAGTGTCACGCAAACTGCTCGAGTCTGGCGCTCAGTGTGGTTTCACCACTACATGGCAGTCTTGGACTCAAATCGAAAACTTTGGCGCTCGAAACAACATTCCAGTCGCAACCCAGAATAACGCTTTGGCGGTTTTGATACTGAATTTAAGTTCAATGCCGCGCCTTATGTGAAACACATTGAAAAGCTTGGTGAGTGGTCAAAAGAAGGCATCTACAAATACGGCGGTCGCCAATCTGATGGCATGCCACTTTTCTACACCCAAGAGTGTGCGATGACCATGGGTTCATCCGCAGGTCTAGCAGGTATTCAAGAAAACATGAAAGGTATTGAGGTAGGTGTTGCCGAGCTTCCATACGATGATGAGCTGATTGCGAAACCACAGAACACTATCATTGGTGGTGCGTCACTGTGGGTACTCCGTGGCCACTCATCTGAAGAGTACAAAGGCGTAGCGAAGTTCTTTAGTTACCTATCTAGCGCAGAAGTTCAGGCTGACTGGCACCAGTTTACCGGCTACCTACCTATCACCCAACAAGCTTATGAACTGACGAAACAGCAAGGTTTCTACACGGAGAACCCAGGCACGGACACAGCTGTCGTGCAAATGACCTCGACTGAACCAACAGCCAACTCGAAAGGTATTCGCTTTGGTAACTTCCTGCAAACTCGTGACATCATCAACGAAGAGCTAGAAGCGGTTTGGGCAGGCAAAGCTACTGCAAAATCGGCACTTAACAACGCGGTTCGCCGTGGTGACGAGCAACTTCGTCGCTTCGAGCGCACACAGAAATAACCCGTTGTCTTTTTTACGCCGCCACTTCATTTAAGTGGCGGCATGTCGGTATTGTTTATGTCTTCACAAGTAATTTTTAAAAATAAATGGTTGCCCTACGCGCTGATAGCGCCTCAGCTGGTGATCACCCTAGTGTTTTTTATCTGGCCAGCAGGCCAAGCGGTATTTCAATCTTCTCAATTGGAAGACGCCTTCGGTATAAGCCGAGAGTTCGTTGGACTAGAGAATTTTAGCAAACTGCTAGGCGACAGTTACTACCTTGATTCCTTTTTCACCACCATACAGTTCAGCATTTGCGTCGCTGTTTTGGCTTTGGTGAGCGCACTGATTCTTTCTGCATTTGCCGAACATATTGTGCGCGGTGCAACCATGTATCGGACCTTTTTGATTTGGCCATATGCGGTAGCCCCCGTTGTGGCCGGTTCACTTTGGCTGTTTTTGTTTGATCCGACGATTGGTGTTATTACCGATGTACTTAAGTGGTTTGGCGTTCAATGGAACCCTACTCTTAACGGGACTCACGCGATGTGGATGGTCATCATCACCTCGACATGGAAACAGATCAGTTACAACTTCTTGTTTTTTCTCGCGGCGCTGCAATCGGTGCCAAAATCATTGCACGAAGCAGCAGCTATTGATGGAAGCGGTCCGGTAAAGCGATTTCTAACCATCAGTTTCCCACTGATTTCACCAACCAGTTTCTTTTTGTTGGTCGTTAACTTTGTGTACGCCTTTTTTGATACGTTCGCCATTATTCATGCCATGACTCAAGGTGGACCAAGTAACAGCACATCGACCTTAGTCTACAAAGTCTATAACGATGGCTTTATCGGCCTAGATCTTGGTTCATCGGCCGCGCAGTCGGTCATCCTGATGGTTCTTGTCGCCCTACTCACGGTGATTCAATTTAAATATGTCGAGAAAAAGGTGGCGTACTAATGGTAGAAAGAAGACCCTATTTACGATTTTTTGCCACGTCATTTTGGCGCTAGGCATCATCTCTATTGCATTACCAGTGTGGATCGCACTGGTGGCGACAACACACGAAAATACCGCGTTTGCTACAGGTACGCCACTCTGGTTTGGCGACCTTGGATTTAGCGTTTTTGGTGAACTTCTCAGTAACCAAAGTTCGTTTAACAATAGCGCACTGCCCATCACCCACATGCTTACCAACTCACTGATCATGGCTCTGTGCATTACCTTCGGTAAGTTGGTTATTTCAATCATGTCAGCGTACGCGGTCGTGTTCTTTCGCTTTCGCGGTCGAATGGTGGCGTTTTGGATGATCTTTTTCACCCTTATGCTGCCAGTAGAAGTGCGGATCATGCCAACCTTCGAGGTGATCACTAACCTCAACATGCTCAACTCTTTCTATGGACTCACGATTCCATTGATTGCTAGCGCAACGGCTACGTTCCTATTCCGACAGTTCTTTATGACCATTCCGAATGAGTTAGTTGAAGCAGCAAGAATCGATGGTGCGGGCCCAATTAAGTTCTTTTTCGATATTTTGCTGCCTTTATCTCGCACCAATATCGCAGCACTTTTCGTGATCACCTTTATCTATGGTTGGAACCAGTATTTGTGGCCGCTACTCATCACTACTGATGCTCAGTACTACACCATCGTTATGGGCATCAAGCAGATGCTTGGTGTGGTAGATGGTGTCATCGAATGGAACAAAATTATGGCAACCACCATTATCGCTATGTTGCCGCCCGTCATCGTTGTGATTGCAATGCAAAAAGCATTCGTCAAAGGCTTGGTAGATTCGGAGAAATAAATGTCTACACTCACTCTTTCAAACATCGCTAAATGTTACCCAAATGGCTACCAAGCGATCCCAAACATCAATTTGAACATTGAAGACGGCGAAATGGTCGTTTTGGTTGGCCCAAGTGGCTGTGGCAAGTCTACACTGTTGCGTATGCTCGCCGGCCTAGAGGAAATCAGCGCAGGTACGCTGAAGATCGATGAAAAGGTCGTCAACGACCTAGAGCCTGGCGAACGTGACATCGCGATGGTGTTTCAAAACTACGCGTTGTATCCCCACATGACGGTATACGACAACATGGCCTACGGACTGAAAAACCGTAAAACACCAAAAGCAGAGATCAAACGACTAGTCAGTGAAGCGGCAGACATGTTAGAGCTTAGTGGTTTACTGGATCGTAAACCTAAGCAACTTTCTGGTGGTCAAAGGCAGCGTGTTGCTATGGGGCGTGCAATTGTTCGCGAGCCAAAAGTGTTCCTATTCGATGAGCCACTTTCAAACCTCGATGCAAAGCTTCGCGTGCAGATGCGTTTAGAAATAAAACGCCTTCAACGCCGGTTGGGCACTACCTCGGTCTACGTAACACATGACCAGGTAGAAGCCATGACGCTTGCTGATAAGCTGGTCGTTTTGAACAAAGGTAATGTCGAACAGGTGGGTACACCGCTTGAAATCTATGACAACCCAGCATCACTGTTTGTCGCGACCTTCATTGGCTCACCCTCAATGAACGTCCTTGATGCCAATGTATCCATTGAAGGTATTGAACTTGATGACGCAAGGCTGAATATCAACACCTCGTCGCTCGGGCTTGGCGAGATTAAATTGGGTCTAAGGCCTGAACATCTAATCCTGAATGAAGACAATCCTTGGTTCCATGTTGAAGTTGAACTCATCGAAGCGCTTGGTGCCGACTTACTACTCTACTGCAAGACACTGGGCGCACAATCTCAAAAACTTGTCGTACGTGTTGAGGGGCACTCAAAAATCGCCATTGGCGACAAACTAGGCCTTGATATCGATGTAGAACACATCCATCTTTTTGATAGTAACACATCAAAACGTGTTCACTTTGATAGCAAAACGCAACAACAAGAGGTTATGAATGCCTAAGTCTTTAGCAGCGCTGTCTCACGCTCAGGCAAAAGAGATCCAATGGCTACTAACCGATGTCGATGATACTTTGACGTGGCAAGGACAACTTCCGTCAGAAACACTCGACGCTTTATCGAGGCTACAGAAAGCAGGCATCAAGGTTGTCGCCGTTACTGGTGCGTGTGCTGGTTGGTGTGACCAAATTGCAAAACTTTGGCCGCTTCATGGTGTTATCGGCGAAAATGGCGCTTTTTGGATGCAGAAGAATCCGTCTGGTTTCCATACTCAGTCACTCAGCCATTACCAGCGATGCGAGAGCAACAGCAAGCTCTCATTAAACTGCTGACTCAGTTGCTTCATGACTATCCAGGGATTGGCTTTGCCAGTGATCAGGACTTTCGCTTTTGCGACGTAGCCATTAATCTTGGACAAGATCGCAGACCGGTTGAAGCCGATATAGCAGCAAAGCTACTCAGTGACATTCGTCAACTGACATTGAATGGACAGAAAGTGAAAGCCACGCAAAGCTCTATTCACATCAACGTTTGGGTTGGAGAGCACAGTAAGCGTATCTCGAGTGAACACTACCTAAAGCAACACACCGATTTTGGAAGTTTGAGTCTGTCCAACGTGGCTTATATTGGAGACTCACTCAACGATGAAGCCATGTTTGAGTGGTTGCCTGTCACATTTGGCGTAAACAACATTACTCCTCTGCTAGGAAAACTCAGCTCACCACCAAGCTTTGTTACGGCAGCTAACGGGGGCTATGGGTTTGCCGAATTAGCAGAAATGCTCATCAACTCTCGCTAAGTGAAAACGAAAGAGACATCCCGCAGGATGTCTCTTTTAGATTATGCCTCAGACGCTTCAACTCGCTTCGGTGACTTTTCCGACTCTGGAAATAGCGATAGCAAGCCAGCCATTGTCAGCGCCGCAATACCGGACATAGTGACAGGCGAACCCAACACGGTTTGCACCAATTTAGGTGCCTGCTTCAATAAGTCCGGAACTAGCATGACGCCCAGCCCTAAACCAAATGAGATAGCAATCGTCATGATCTTACGTCGGTCTAACTCTTCGTTAGCGATGATTTTAATGCCTGCTGCCGCGACTGTACCAAACATCACCAAGGTCGCGCCGCCAAGGACAGGTTTTGGAATGGTCATCAACACCGCACCCAATACAGGGAACATACCGAGCACAAATAAGATCCCAGCAATAAAGTAACCTATGTATCGACTAGCTATTCCGGTTAGGTGGATCACGCCATTATTCTGACTGAATGTCGTGTTTGGGAAGGTGTTAAATGTCGCAGCAATCAACGAGTTGATCCCGTCTGCCAAAACGCCACCTTTAATGCGCTGCAAATAACCTCTTCCACTAATAGGCTGCTTTGAGAACATACAGTTAGCCGTCAAATCACCGGTAGACTCGATAGCAGTGATCAGATAGATAAATGCGATAGGTACAAAAGCATGCCAATCGAAAGCAAAGCCGTATTTAAACGGAACCGGAATGCTCAAAAGTGGCTGAGAAGCGAAATCGACCATCGATGCTTTGCCAATCATCAAAGCCACTAACCAGCCGACGAGAAGCCCAACTAAGATCGAGGATAGCCTTACCATAATATTGCGGCTCATATTGAGCGCCACGATGGTGCCTAGCACTAAACTGCCTAGTAGAAGATTGGTTGCAGAGCCAAAATCCTCAGCTCCAACACCACCGGCAATGTCAGTCACACCCACTTTAATCAAGTAGATACCAATCGTAGTAATCACAATCCCAGTCACAACAGGAGTAATCACTATTTTTAATTTGTCGATAAATCGTGACAACACTATCTCGACAAAGGCACCAAAAAGCAGACGCCGAAAATCGTCGCCAACATTTCATCAGGACCACCGCCATTGGCTTTGACCAAGAATCCTGCACCTAACACTGAGCCTAAAAACGCAAAGCTCGTTCCTTGGACACAAATCATGCCCGCACCCACAGGTCCTATACGCCTAGCTTGAATAAACGTACCGACACCCGAAACCATCAACGCCATACTAATTAAGTACGGAACGTGCTCGCCCAAACCAAGTACACCGCCGATAATAAGTGTCGGTGTGATAATCCCAACAAAGCTTGCCAGTACATGCTGCAGTGCCGCATAACTTGCTGCTTTGACTGACGGCTTGTCGTCCAATCCATAAATGAGATCGCCTTTGTCGTGTTCCATATGACTTCCTTTCTGTATTTTTAATTGTATACAAACTAACGACAACATAGTGAGCAATATACGTGCCATTCATATGAACTCAATAAAGTCAGTGAGTTACAAAGAATCACTCACTAAGAATGCACTGAAAAGTTGCAAGGTTTTTCTCAATTGATGCAAATATCGACAAACAAATTAACAACTTACTCTTTGACTTACACGTGTACGCTGATATTCTAGCGAACACGTGTACACTCAAGCTCTCTTGAGTGTAAATCTAAATGGAGACAGTTGATGGATACGGTGAAAAAGCCCCCGGTTATTTGGCTAAATGTGACGATATTTCTAGGTACGTTTATTTTGGCAACAGTGGGTGTTGTTTGGTACGGCATGGTTGAAGGCTATAGCGCGGCTCACTGGGTTTGGCTCGTCATTGCTTTCGTGTTTTGCGGCATGTCAATTACCGCAGGCTATCATCGCCTTTGGTCTCACAAGACCTATCAAGCTCATCGTTCTCTAAGGTTTCTCTTTGCGATTGGCGGTGCATTTGCATTACAAAACAGTGCATTACACTGGTCTTCAGACCATCGTGTCCATCACAAGCATGTCGATAACAACGACAAAGATCCCTATTCTGCCAAGCGGGGCTTCTGGTACTCACACATAGGTTGGATGCTTCGAGAATATCAAGCCGAGCGCTACGAAGACTACCGAAACTGTCGCGATCTGCAAAAAGACTCGATTGTCATGTGGCAACATAAGCATTATGTATTGCTGGCTCTCGCGACGAACTTTGGGATCCCTCTAGCCCTGGGACTTTGGTACGGTGACGTTTTGGGATTTTTGCTGATTGTTGGCGCTTTACGCCTAGTACTCAGTCACCACACCACCTTTTTCATTAACTCTCTGGCGCATATCTGGGCTCTCAACCTTACACCAGTAAAAACACGGCTAGAGACAATGGGATTTTGGCCTTTTTCACTTTTGGTGAGGGTTACCACAACTTCCACCACATCTTCGAGCACGACTACCGCAATGGTATTCGCTGGTGGCAATTTGATCCTACCAAATGGCTGATTCGCTCTTGTGCGAGCTTAGGTCTAACCTCAAACCTCAAAACCGTTTCAGCATACCGAATAGAGAAAGCGAGGTTAATGCAGACCATGGCAAACGCTAAAGACAAAATCTTTACTCTGCCGAATGCCGACCAGCTCCAAGCAGCCTTAGAGCAAGAGTTTCAGTTACTGCTAAGTAAGTTGACGGAATACGATCAATTGCGAAGCCAGGTTATCGACTCAGCAAAATCCAGCGTAAAAGAAAAATATGAGCAAGCACTTCTGCGTGTAAGACTTGAGCAGCTCGACTTAAACCTCAAAGAGCACAAGAAGCGTTGGCAGCAAATTGTCTCTAACCCACGCCTTGTGCTGAGCTAACCACAGCTCATTTAGTTAGGCTTCAATTTTATTGACAGTGAGCGAGCACGCCCCCGTGCTCGCCTTTTATATAATCATGGCTCAACTCTTTAGTCATGATTATTATGAAAAAAAGCAACCTTTGGCAGTTCTCTCAAGCTCTATGGGCATTGTCCAATGGATCGGCGTGGCAATCATCATCGCCCCAGTTATTCTATCTCGTACCGGAAGTGCGATTTTAGTAGGTCAAGTCATGCTCATTCTTGGCCTCATTGGCCTAGTTGCTCCCTTATTAGGCGCGTTAGCTGACCGCTTTTCATGGCACAGACAATTGCACTTCTTCGCCCTTGCCTGCCACTGTTTGGCGTTACTGATATTGCTCTGGGCAAGTCAGTCGGTATGGCACTACTGGCTGATAGCTATCTTAGTGGGATTAGGTAGCAACCTTATCCTCATTCTAAACCCGACATTTGCGCTCAAACTTAATAATCAGCCAGCGATGCAGACTCGAGCGCTGAAACGTCTATTCCAGATACAAATGTTGGGCGTTGCTATTGCGGGGGTTTCCGTCGGTACACTCAACTACTTTGGTTGGTCACAAACAGCACAAATTGTGTCACTCATTGTGTTTGATTTTGCTTTGCTCGTGCTCGTGGCGATTGCCCCGCCAACAGCCATCAAGTTTGAGCCAGCTCATGACGAAGAAACAGTATCGCAAACCCGTAAGCCGTCTGCTGCGATTTGGTTTGGCTTCGTTGCGTGCGTAGCACTGTCGATGTTTATAGGCTCTAACATGGTTGAACTTGGTCCCGTCATCATTGAGCAAGCGTTTGGAGTTAGTGTGGCAAGTAGCGCATTTGGAATGGCGATAGCAGCCATGGTCACGCTGGTATCTCTGGCACCTGCGGGTAGGTGGATGGAAAAGCATGACTCTCAAGCACTTTGGCTCGTCACCATTGTTATTAACCTATTTGTTGCCGTCGTCATGTGGGGAATGTATGGCAATCAAGTCGTGGCGATGCTGCCTCTTTCTCTTATCTTACTCTCTATCATAAATGGCGCTTGGAATGACATTTCTATTGCAGCGCTTGCAGATAAAATTAGCCTTATTCTCCAGCAACGTCACAAGGTTACATGGCTGCTGCAGTCTCACTGGGATTTTCGGTAGGTACTTACTGTGTGGGAGTACTGATTGATGCGCAAAACATATTGGGCGTGATGAACTTCTTGTTGGTCAGCGGTGTGCTCATTACTGCATTAGCATTAATCATTATTGGACTTAGGCGCAAGCACCAAGCGGCTGTCACAACGAGCAGCCCTTCCTAACAGCTTGCTCGCACACTAGCGCTTTAAAAGAGAGTCTCGAGCAACAGGCCTAAATCACTGAGGTTTTATTTCTGCCACGCTCTTTAGATTGATAAAGGGCTTTGTCGGCTCGCATTAGCCATTGAAGATGATTGGCATCATCGGTACGACACTCCGTAATCCCAAGGCTAATGGTATAGTTCAGCTCATTGCCAGAGAGCACCACCGGCGTCTGCTCAATTTTTTTCCTCAGGCGCTCAGCAAAGTACATCGCTTGATCGGCGGTAGTACCTGACAGCAATACCGCAAACTCTTCACCGCCGTAACGACCACACACGTCCGTGCCGCGAGCGGCTTTCATCAATTGCTTAGCGGTTTCTTTGATAACCTTATCGCCTAACGCGTGACCATAGGTGTCGTTTACTCTCTTAAAGCGATCAATATCGAACATCACCAGTGAAGAGACTTGACCTGTGGTCTGCACCATGTGGAATTCATCCACAAAGTTGGCTTCCCAAAAGGCACGATTAAACAGTCCAGTCAGGCCATCAGTGCGGCCAATCTCGGTAAGTTTTTCGTTTGAGCGCTTTAGGTGCATTTTGCTCTTCGCTACGTCGCTTACGTCTTGAAGCATAATCGCAAAGTGCGTCACATCGCCGGTCGGTGATTTCAACGGAGTAATCACCATGTTCTGGTACATTTTCAGTAAACCTTGGGAGACGGGTGAAAAGTTTTTGAACTCAAACACAACCGGTCTATCTTCCCAGTTTGAGAACCCTCGAGTCTTCAGTTTACTTGCGGACTCTAATTTTGCTCGTAGCCAACTTTCCGGTAGATCGGGACAACTGTGGAAGAGACTCTTACCCATAATCGCTTCAGCATGAATACCGCTGTAGTTCTGCATAAAGCTATTCCAAGCACAGACTCGATAATCACGATCAATCACCACAAGCCCTGCATCCAATGTATCCAGTAGTTGCATTGTCCAATGGAAGTCGGAGAGATCTAAGGTCATGGTTGTCATTGCAGAAGCTCCATTTGGCGACGAATGATATCCACCGATTCTTCGTCAAACATAAACAGTACCGAACAAAACAGATCTAACGCTTCAGCATCATAGGTATACTCCACCGTGAACACATGCTCGTTATCACTTAACATCGAGTTATCTGGGCTGAAATCGTTGATTCTCAGTGGCTCTCGAAGTGAAAACTCCAGGCACAGCTGCTCAGATAGAGACACCAAAAAAGACGACACGAGCACGTTAACCAAATTAACGACGACCTCATCATTGGAGACATCGCCATCCGAGAAACCGAGACGCTCCCCAACCTGACTAATCGAGTCCCCTTCAATACACACTAACGCTTCACCATGAAGGCCGCCGCCAACAAACCGTTGCGCCGCGGCACAGCTATTGTCACGTGTCAGCGTATCTTGGATCATCATTGTAAGTTCACTAAACGACAGCTCGCCAACCGTCGGGACAGGGAGGATAATAAACTCTTTAAGCAACGTGGATATCGTTGCCGCTCCAGCACCAAGAGCGATGTTGGAGGTCTCCTGAAAACGCTCGAACATCTGAGCTTTAGAGAACTGAGAACCAGCAGAGGCCGGGCGGTTGAAAGGTAAGTGTAAATCATCAAAAAGCGGTGTCGCGGCTTCTGCCGTTAACGGCTTTTGTATAAATGCATACGCGCCAAGTTCAAAGCAGCGCTTTTGCGCCATTTCTTGAATATCACCCGACACCATAACGACTTTTGAACGACACTCGCGCTGACGCAATATTTCGAGAACTTCAAAACCATCCATACCTGGCATAGTAATATCAAGGAATACGACATCAATCGACTGAGTGTCGATAATGTCTATGGCTTCATGCCCATTTGCAGCAAACACAATTTCGCCTGCGAAACTCGCATCAATACAGCTTGCTAGACTTTTTCGCGCGACCTTGGAGTCATCGCATATTAGTATTTGCATGAACCTATTCAAATTCTTGATAAATCACCCAAAACTATCTAAACAGAATTTCATCTTGGAAGCTAGGGGAATTCTGAACCGAAATCACACTTTTATCGTTAATTGCGAGAAGGACTAAGTTACTGTTCAATAAAGGGATACATGAGCCAATGTAACTCGCAAAAATATGACCTAGCGCTCATATTGCAGGGAGGATGGAGGACGGCTATTGGTGGAAAAGAATTATAAAATTCAGAAGGTTATTTAGCCTATTTTAATTTTTCCAACTCAGTTAAATAAAAAGACTTGGCACTACGCAACATAGTACCAAGTCCAGCTGAGATAACGACTCAAGTTAAATCGGTTTTACTCTATGGAAAATACGATACAACACTGGAACCACAATCAGGGTCAGTACCGTTGCAAAACCCAAACCAAACATAATCGTTACTGCCATTGGCTTAAAGAAAATATCCGGCAGCAGAGGATCATACCCAGAATGGTTGTGATCGCCGCCATACAAACCGGGCGCACACGACTTAATGCGGCATCAACCACAGCCAAGTACGGCTCTTTGCCCGACTTCATTTCAATCTCAATCTGATCCAGCAGTACGATACCATTTTTCAATAGCATGCCTGACAAACTCAAAAATCCGAGCAATGCCATAAAGCCAAACGGCGTATTGAGTGCCAACAAACCCGTCGTTACCCCAATCACGGCAAGTGGTACAGTAAGCCAAACAATCAATGCCTCTTTCACTGCGTTGAACAAGAAAATGGTGATTAAGAACATGAATAGGTAGCCAAGCGGCATGGTCTGGAATAGCGACTCCTGCGCATCGCCTGAAGACTCATATTCACCGCCCCACTCTAATGAGTAGCCTGGCGGCAGTTCTATCGCCTCAATCTGAGGTTGCAGACGTTTTTGCAACGTTGCCGCCGTCTCCTCTCCAAGCAGATCAGGATCGGCCATTATAGTCAGCATACGCTTACGGTTTTTGCGTACGATGATCGGATCTTCCCATCGAGTATCGTAACCCTGAGTCACTTGCTGGAACGGGATAAACTCGCTCAGTGCTGGACTCCAAATCATCATGCCTTCGATGTTACGGATATCCACACGCTCTTCATCAGGCAAGCGTGCCACAATCGGCATCAAAGTCGTACCATCGCGGTACAAACCAACGTTTTTACCCGAGAACGACATCATCAACACATCATCAACATCGGATTTTGTGATGCCGTAACGTCTGGCCTGACTTTCATTGAAAATAGGCTCTAACACTTGAGTTCGTTCACGCCAGTCATGTCGAATATTGTAAGCGCCAGGATCGGCGTACATGATGTCCATTACTTGCGATGCAATGCCACGGAGTACGGTTGGGTCAGAGCCAATAATGCGCGCCTCTATTTTCGCACCACCGCCTGGACCAAGTTCAATCTGCTTCAGCTTGTAGTTGATTTCTGGGAACGTAGCATCCAAATACTCACGGAATCGCTCCATCAAAGAATTCAACTCTTCGTAGTTATGCACACGCGTGGTGATTTCCCCGTAAGCGGCATAGCTTTTCTCAGGTGCATAAGTCAGCATGAAACGTTGCAAACCTTTACCCGCCGTCGTGGTAATGTGGTCTGTTTCTGGCTGGTCAGCAATCCATGTTTCAATAGCTTTAAGCTTAGTGTTCGTTGCACGAATATCTGTCCCTTCAGGCAACCAAACATCCACTTGGAACATAGGCGTAGTAGAGGCAGAAGAAGGATTGTTTTACCTGAGTAAAGCCGTACAACGCTGCCACCAATGCTGCGACCAATACCACAACAGTCAGCCAAGCTCTGTGCATACAAAACTCAAGGAACTTGCGATACATGACGAAGATAAAGCCGTTATAAGGGTCTTTACCCTCTTCACCCTCTTTCACCTTTTGACCTCTAAAGAAAATGTCAGCAAAGAAAGGGGTAAGCGAAATCGCAGTGAACCAACTTAGCATTAGAGAGATCAGTAGTACCGAGAACAAGGTGCCACAATATTCACCCGTCGAGTCTTCAGAAAGACCTATAGGCGCGAATGCTGTTACCGCTATCACGGTTGCACCAAGAAGCGGCCACTTGGTTTGAGTGACGATGTCTGTTGCCGCTTGTAGTCTCGTTCGCCCTTTTTGCGTCCCTATGAGTATCCCTTCGACCACCACAATGGCATTATCCACCAGCATCCCTAACGCGATAACAAGCGCTCCAAGTGAGATACGTTGTAAGTCGATGGCCATGTACTGCATGAAAATAAAGGTTCCTAATACTGTGAGTAGCAGTATCAAGCCAATCAGCAGGCCAGAGCGCAGCCCCATAAAGAACAGCAGTACGATAATAACGATAGCAACCGCCTGCCCCAGACTCACCACAAAGCCACGAACCGACTTATCCACCTCTTTCGGCTGGCTATACACCTCGTTTATCTCAATACCAACGGGTTGCTGAAACTTAAGCTCTGCGAGCCTGCGATACAAACGATCGCCGACTTCCACCACGTTAACACCGGTCGCGAAAGAGATACCGACATTCAGCGCTACATCACCGTTGTAAGTAATGATGTTGCTGGGTACTTCGATAAAGCCGCGTTTTATTTCCGCCACGTCTTTTAAGAAGATGAGACCTTGCGCCCCCCTTCCGTCAAAATCAAATCGCCAAGCTCGGAGACATCAGTAAACTCACCCGTTGGCTGGATACGAATATATTTATCACCAATCCGTGTAGCCCCGGCGTTGGAGACGATGTTCTGAGTTTGTAGAAGATTGAAAATGGTGCTCGGCGCGATACCCAAGGCACTAATGCGCTTAATCGAGATCTCGATAAAGACCTGCTCTTGCTGATCGCCAGTGACCGAGACCTTGCTTACGCCATCCACTAACTCAAGCTCTCGACGCAGATAGTCCACATAGTCGAGCAGTTCTTTGTAGTTATAACCTTCGCCCGTTAACGCAAAAAGAACGCCATACACATCACCAAAGTCATCAATGACCGAAGGTTCATTGACTCCGGGAGGCAGCGAACCCTTCACATCGTTCACTTTCCGACGGAGTTCATCCCAGATCTGCGGTAGATCGTCTGGACCATAGTTGTTTTTCATGGTAACGGTTATCTGCGACAGCCCACGACTCGAGATAGAGTTAATCTCATCGACATAGGTCAGTTGCTGTATCGCTTTCTCGATAGGATACGTGACCTCTTCTTCAACTTGTTGAGGCGTCGCCCCTGGGTAGGAAGTCACTACCATGGCGTCTTTGATGGTAAACGCCGGATCCTCGAGTCGACCCAATCCAAAAAACGCAGAGATCCCACCGATCAAAAAGATCAGTGAAACCATCCAGCTAATCACGCGGTTGCGAATGAAATACGCCGCTACTCCCGTGATTTCATCATCGGATTGCGGTAATGATTTTTGTTGTTCTTGGCTCATTACTTCGCCTCCTGCGGTAATACTTCAACCTTCATGCCTTCCCTCAGCCTCGCAATCCCTGCAATGACAATCTGCTGTGACTGTTCAAGCCCATTTAGGATCTGAATAGTCGATTGAGACACTTTACCCGTGGTCACTTTTTGTTTTGACACCGTACTATCACCATTCACAACCCAGACAAATTTCTCATTCGCCGCTAAGCTGTCGCCATCTTGATTGAAGACTGCTTCAATAGGCACGCTGACGCCAACACCAAAGTTGATACCCACATCTTTCGCTTTCGATGTCACATCCACTGCCATACCATCAAGAATGAATTCATTCTCAGGCATCGGTAGCACCAAGGTTGCGGTAAAGGTGCCAAGTGCAGGGTCTGGTTCAGTGGTAAACTCTTTCAACGATGCGGTGTACTCATTGCCAGAAGGCACTCTGACCAGCGCTTCAATATTGGTAATATCTTTGTGCTTCGGTTGATTCAGTGAAAAGCTGTCCGGCATTTGCACGACCACTTCCACCTCTTCGATACTGTGAATGTTCACCACCTGTTGTCCAATTTGAACATTTTCAAACTTCTCAGCAGAGACACGAGAAATGATGCCATCCACAGGCGCTTTTAGCTCGGTGAACGACAAACGAAGTTTGGCAAGATCCAGTTCAGCTCGTGCATAGGCACGCTGCGCCGCTATCTCATCAAATTGCGACTGTGCCAAAAGCCTTTCTTTACCAGCGGGCTAGAGCGACGATATTGGCTATTGATGACGTTGTAGCGCGCCTGGGCATTATCAACCGCGAGTTGATAATCAGTCGCTCTAGTACCGCCAAAACATCACCGCGATTCACAAAGTCCCCTTCTTTTAGATCGATTGAACTTATCTCGCCTGCTACGCGAAAGCTCAAATGAGAACGGTCTGCTGCACTCGCTAGAGCTGGGAAGTAGAGTCGGCTTTTCAGCTCTGTACGACCGATTTCTGCCACGCGAACTTTTGGTACCTCGTTGCGTTCACCGACTTCTGGTTTACTGCAACCGACAAGCGTAGCTCCAATCAAAAGAGCTGTGAGAGTGTGTAACTTCATACTAGAGCCCTCTCTCTTTGATCCATTCGCGAACCTTGATACCAGCATCGATGCCTTGCACCCCGGAAATAACGATTTGATCGCCGTCATTTAACCCACTGATCACTTGGCGTTTGTCGTTAAGCTCTACAGCAACTTTTTCAACAATGCCTTGCTCGTTCACACGCCATACGCATTGCTTTTCACCTTCCATAAACAGTGCTGATGTTGGTATCACTGTCGCAGCGCTACTTTTTGCCACTACGCGGACTTGACCTGCCATACCAGGCAAAATCCCAACGTCGCTCGGGCGCTCCATGACCATTGTGACTTTATAAGAACCGGTTTTCGGATCCGCCTCTGTATCAATTTCTTGGAACGTCAGCTCATAGCTACTGGATGGGTGAGCATCAAATGTCATGGTCGCTTCCACCTCTGCACCGCCTTGAAAGCGGTTAAGGAGCGTATCTGGTAGTTGGAAGTTCACTTTAAGAAGCTGATTGGACTGAATGTTCATCACGCCTTCTTTGGCCTGAATGTATTCATAATTGTCTGCAGGAATAATGGAAATGGTACCATCGTAGGGAGCTAGTAATCGCGTATAGCGCAGGTTTGCTTTCGCTTGAGACCAGTTGGCACGCGCAGAGTTCATGTTTGCTTTAGCTTGGTCAAAATCCTGTTCAGACACCACTTGCTCTTTGCGAAGTTTCAAAGCTCGTTGATATTGCACATCCGCCAAACGGAAGTTAGCTTGTGCCTGTTTTTCGAGCTGCTGATATTCATCTGGATTGAGTCCAGCCAAGAAATCCCCTTTGGTGACTCGCTGGCCTGAGCGAACGGCAATCTCTTCAAGTTGCCCTGGAACACGAAAGGCTAGTACCGCTTTATCTCCCGCTTCCGATGTGGCAGGAAAGGTTCGTTCAAATTGGCTGTTGCCGACGGCGACGGAGAAAAGCTTAGCAGGGCGAGATTCAGGCTCGGGAACGGGAGGCGGCTCCTTACCACATCCACTGAGAAAGCCAGTGATAACCACCAGCAAGGTAAACTTACTATTCATTCTCTAACTACCTTGTTTTAATTGTACTTTTAAACATAGTCTAGAGAGTCAGTGCTTGCCACCAAGTCATTAATAATTAATGAATTAGTGGCAATATAGCGTAGCCCAAGCGATCCATAGTCACTTGAGCTCGTGTTTTATCAGTCGTTAGAAGCGATGTCGTTAAAGCCAATGCATTGTATTTGATTCATTTCTAGCCAGCTTTTCAATGCTTTGCTCGTCAGGATCTCCCATTCATCAACACGTTGTTGCGTATAGCCAGATACCGCACGAAGCTCTTCCGTCACTTCCGTAGCCGGGTGGCACATCAGCTCTACGACTCCGGTTGGCATTTTGTGCTTATAGGCTGTCAACATGGCTTTTAGGTGTTCAAGTGTTGCACCTTCTGCATAAAAGCCCATATCGAATGCATCGGGCGTTGCGCTGCGCAGCATCTCTTGACCGAGCACCACATTGTCAATACGCCTTGCTGGAAGGCCAATCTCATTGATTCCCTCAGTAAAGCCCACTTTTAACGCACGAAATGCACCTGCAAAATGGTGACTATCAATATGGTTAATCTCAAAACCTGCATCCAATGCCGCTTGGTACTGTGCTTTAAGCTCGATAACTACTTCCTTTGGACAAATATCTGATTTATTGAACAAAGTTGTTCTGTCATAAAAGCTGCCTGACGCATCCACTAACTTGGTATCAAGCTCGGCTCTGCAATCGGCTTGCCACTTGTTAGAGTGAAATGCAATCCAACATCAGGAATCAGCCCTTGTGCATTCAGCGTAGCAGCATGAGCCGTACCGGGTTGATTCATCATCACCGTGGTCGATTTCACGACACCCGCTTTAATGCAATCAACAATCGCCAAATTTACGCTTTCAGTGAGACCAAAGTCATCGGCATTAAGGATGAGTTTCATGATATGACCCCTTATTGATTCAACGCGTGAGCAAACTTTGGCATGAAGTCTAGGTTCTCACGAATGGTTTCTTGCAAAGCTTCATCAATATGCGCACCACTATCCACAATTGGATTAAGCATTAGCGCTCGTTTTGCGAGGTTTATATCACCGCTGATTGCCGCTTCAACCGTCAGAGTCTCAAACTCTTTCATCAATTGGATGAGTCTTAGCGTGCCTGATTCAAAAGGCTCAACATTGAGAGGAATAATTTCACTGCTAGTGATGAGCGAGCTCACCTCTACTGCGCAGTCATTCGGAAGACCTTGAATCGCTCCGTTGTTACGAGTGTTAACGTGCATGATTGAGCGTTTGTTGTTGTAGATACTACTCATAAGCTCACAAGCCGCTTCTGAATAATAGGCTCCTCCTCGCTCTTCAAGGAGCTGTGGCTTAGTATCCAGTGTTGGGTCTTTATAGTTTTCAAGCAGTTCGGCTTCTACTTTCGCAACCAAATCCGCACGGTTACTCTTATTTGACGATGCGGCAAACTCTTTATCCAAGAAATCTCTTGATTGGTAGTAGTAGCGAAGATACGCACAAGGCACCATGTCTAAGCTTTTCAGTAACCCTTTGTCCCAACGAAATGGTGGGATGTTCTTAGGTGTCATACAGTCATTGCCCGCAACCAACTGCTCAAGCACTTCACGACTACGATCTTGCCCGTTATGCAGCACTTTTCTCGCCCACACCAAATGATTCAAACCGGCAATTTGCATGGTAATTTCATCGCGAGGTTCACCCAGCATTTCCGCAGCACCTCGCTCCATGTTGACAGGTACGTTACATAGACCCACTGTTTTGATGGTTGAGTATTTTGTCAGTGCCTCCGTTACCATACCGGATGGATTAGTAAAATTGAGCAGCCATGCGTTGGGACACAGTGCTTCCATTTCTTTGGCAATGTCTAAAGCGATTGGTATGGTTCGACACGCATTGGAAAATCCACCCAGACCATTGGTTTCTTGGCCAATTACGCGATATTTAAGTGCAATTCTTTCGTCACGTAACCGCGCTTCCATACGACCTGCTCGAAACTGAGAACAAACAAAGTCAGCATCCGCCAAAGCGTGTTTGCGGTCGGTAGTGAGGAAGACCTCGATGTTACAGCCTGCTTTAGCGATCATACGCTTAGTGAGATCCGCAATCACTTCAGCCTTTTCCATTCCCGCATCAATATCCACTAGCCAAAGTTGGGAAACAGGCAGCTCGTGATGTCTCGCCAACAAGCCTTCTACCAGTTCCGGAGTGTAACTAGAACCACCACCAATCACGACCACTTTCAGTTTTTTCATCTCAGTCATAACCATCATTCCTCTTCAAAAGATTACGTGATTTAATTTATAGGTCAGACTAAAATCGAACAAACCAATAAAACCCTCACATGAATTAGCTGGAGTAATGCATAGTGGCTATTCACAATCGTCAGCAGTTATTATCATTGCTGCACACATTTAGTGTCGCAGCCCGCCACCTCAGCTTTACTCTCGCGGCGGATGAACTGTTTGTCACCCAAGGCGGAGTCAGTCAGCGAATCAAGAAGCTCGAAGATTTATTGGGGTTCAGCTTGTTCGTGCGAAAAACGCGAAAGCTTGAGCTGACGCCTGAAGGACAACGCGTCTTGGTGATGCTCAACCTATCATTTGAGACCATTTTCTCCGAGATCTCTGATATTCAAACCGGTGAGCTGTCAGGTGAACTTTATATCGCAACCTCACCCTATTTCGCTTCCGCTTGGTTGATGCCAAGATTGCCCGATTTTAAAGCTCGCTATCCTAAACTCGCGATTAAACTGCAAGCCAAACAGAATCAATCCGACTTTCAGTTCGAACCTTATGATGCGGCTATTTTCTATAGTGAGGGTCACTACCCTAACCAATACAGCGAGCGGTTATTTGAGGGAGTAAGAACGCCATTGTGTAGTCCTGATTATGCTAGGCGTTTGGGGCTGAACTTGGATACCAGTATGGATGATGGATTAGAAACTTTAGCTGAGGCCAACTTCATTCACAGCGGCGACAGCAGCGCTTGGCATCGATGGCTGCAAGCTATGGGGGCATCGGTAGACTGTCAGCAGCATTGTGATTATTACAGTGACAACCGCCTTGCGATGGATGCTGCAGTGCTCTCAATGGGTGTAGTCCTCGGGCGATTGGAGTTCGCTCAGAGCCAAGTGGAAGAAGGCACTCTGGTTGCGCCTTTTTGCCAAGTTAGCATCAGGCAAAGGCTATGATTTAGTTTGTCCTAAGGGCATGGAAAATCGGGCGAAATTCACTGCATTCTCGCGCTGGGTGAAAGATCAAATCGCGGTTAAGTGATGGAGCGTACCCATCCAAGATTAGTATCAACCCAGTAGTCATAAACTACCGAACACAAAAAAGGCGCCGTAGCGCCTTTAACATTCCAAACAAGCCGCGCCTGTTTGTTTACAACTTACTGAACTCGCGATTGACCTTAAACGCTTCGGATGTAACGTACGCTTCCATGTCTCGCACTTTATGCTCCATTGAGTCAAAGTCACGTTCCAACGTATTAATGAGATCCTTAGCATTCTGTCCTTGTTGCCAAGGTTTACTCTTTAGCGAATGTTCCTGTTTGGTCTTCATCGCCTGAACAAAATTGTCTGGCTGCTTTTCCAACATCAAACTCATTGCGACATAGGCAAGTAGGACAAGGAAACTACCACCTAAGAGTGCCGCTGAAATCACTAAGATTCTGACAAGCCACACCTCAAGCCCAAAATAATTGGCAAGTCCTGCACAGACACCAGTGAGCTTGCCGTTGACCGGATCTTTATACAGCTCTCTATGAGTCATAAGTTTGCCTCCAGTTTGGTGCCTCTGCATCTAGAATACGTTCTAGGTTATCAACACGAGCTTGCATCTTTTCAGCTCGCTGCGACAAAGACTGCAATTTTTGAAACTCTTGCTCAGACAATCCATTATCGGCTTTGCGTTTGCTGCGGTAGTGGAGAAAAAGCCACAGCGGTGCGACAAAAATCAGAAAGACAATTAATGGACCCGCAATTAAAAAAGTCGACATGTTTTTCTCCTACTCCGTTGTTATTTGTCTTTGTTCATCTGCTCTTTAAGTTTGGCAAGCTCTTTATCTATTTCATCTTGAGCCTGCAGCTCCGCAAACTCTTGGTCGAGTGACTTAGCGTTCCCTGTCTTCGAATACAGATCCGCTTCCGCTTCGAGTTCATCGATCTTACGCGAGTACTGCTCAAACTTAGCCATCGCTTCGTGGGTACGGCTAGTGTGCAGATGTTTTTGTACATCGCGACGGTTGCTGGCTGCTTCTGAACGAATCACTAGAGCTTGCTGCTTAGCGCGAGTTTCTGTGATTTTAGATTCTAGCTTAGCAATCTCATTCGTTAGTTTTTCAATGGTTTCTTCCACTAAGGTTTGCTCATCGTGCAAGCCTTTCACTACGTTTTCAAGCTTTTGCTTTTCAATGAGTGCTGATCTTGCCAAGTCTTCACGCTGTTTCGTGAGTGCTAATGTCGCTTTCTGCGCCCATTCAGAAATTTGTTCTTCAATAGCTGTCACTTTGCGCGCTAGCTCTTTTTTGTCGGCAATCGCTTTTGCAGAGTTCGTGCGAACTTCTACCAACGTATCTTCCATTTCCTGAATGATGAGGCGAATCATCTTTTCTGGATCTTCCGCTTTATCAAGCAAAGCACTAATATTTGAATTTACGATATCGGCAAAACGAGAAAAAATACCCATATTACATCTCCTGTCTGGATGAGTTCGCCAATGAACTCTTTGGTTGTTGAAAACAGTAATCCAAGTACCGTGCCAACATTTTCATTTCTTACATATCAATAACTTAACATTAGTCACTCGCTTTCACCCAATGCCGTGCTAAGATGCATAAGCCAACAATTGGTATTTTTTACCAACATTGAGAGGAAATCATGGCGCAAAACTTAATTGGTGAATCTCCCGCGTTTTTAGCGGTGCTCGATAAGGTCTCAAGGCTTGCTCCTATCGACAGACCCGTATTGGTGATTGGTGAGCGCGGTACGGGTAAAGAGCTTATCGCACAGCGACTTCACTATTTGTCGAGACGGTGGGATCAACCTTTAGTCTCATTGAACTGCTCAACTCTCAGTGAAGGGCTAATTGACTCAGAGCTTTTTGGTCATGAATCTGGTGCGTTTACTGGCGCTAAAGGACGTCACCAAGGCCGCTTCGAACGTGCCGAAAACGGCACTTTATTCTTAGATGAACTCGCCACTACGCCACTATCTGTTCAAGAAAAGCTGCTTCGCGTGATTGAATATGGTCAGTACGAACGAGTTGGCGGAGCCAAGGCGCTGGAGGCCAACGTTCGATTGGTATGCGCAACCAATGAAGATTTGCCAGCACTCGCTGAAAAAGGAAAGTTTCGCGCCGATCTACTCGACCGACTCGCCTTTGATGTTATTCATCTTCCGCCTTTAAGGCACAGACAAGAAGACATTCCCTTGTTGGCCGAATTTTACGCTATCAAAATGTGCCGCGAACTAGGATTACCTTTTTTCGTGGGCTTTACTGAACAGGCTTGGCAAAGCATCTATGACTACCACTGGCCCGGCAACGTCCGCGAGCTAAAAAACGTAGTAGAGCGTGCTGTGTATCAGCAAGGCACCAATGAAGCACCGATTGAATCTCTGATATTCAACCTTTTGAAAATCAATTCAGTCAACTCAGTCCTATGGCGAGAAAAGATGAAGCGGACAATCAAACAAGCGTTGATAGCGCCTCGTCAGAGGATTCCGATGCAGCCACACCATCACCGGACTATCACTTTCCATTAGATTTTAAGTCTTGGCAAGATGAGCAAAATATTAAGCTGATTAATGAAGCGCTTAAACAAGCTCAATACAATCAACGTGGTGCAGCCAAACTGCTAAGCTTGAGTTATGACCAGCTAAGAGGCTTAGTGCGAAAGTATAAACTAGTTTGATGTTGATGGGTTACTTCGCTTTCTATACGACAAACTCAGCGATAAGTGCTTGTCGTTATTGGTTTAGCAAGCGAATTAGTGGTAAATTACCCTGATCTCAATATAGATATTACGTTCGCCAACGAATGTAGCGTGTTTATGAAGGCATTAATCAAATTATCACTCGGGCTCTGTGGCTTAATTTTGCTCGCTGGATGTGAAGACAAAGTCGACCACTCCAAAATACGACAAGACGGTTTCGTCTATTGTGACCAAGGCCGACCGAGTACATTCAACCCGCAGCTCGTAGACGGTGGCATTACTGTCGAGTCGATTGCTCCGCAATTATTCGATACCTTGCTCACGCTAAACTCAGGAACGCATCAGCCTGTACCTAACCTAGCAACAGAGTGGGAGGTCAACAAGGCGGGAACTGAGTACACCTTTACACTACAAGATCATGTTCAATTTCAGAGCACAGATTGGTTTACACCATCACGTGCACTCAATGCGGACGACGTCGTGTTCAGCTTTAGTCGTATTATCGACTAACCATCCATTTCATGATGTGGGTGGCAGTGTGTACCCGTGGTTTGCTGGTATCGACTTTGCTAACCTAGTCGAGAAAATCGAAGCCATCGATGACCTGACAGTGAAATTCACCTTATCAAGACCAGATAATTCGTTCTTGTCGAACATCTCTACCGCACACGCGCCTATTTTCTCTGCAGAATATGCAGAGCAATTGGTTGAGGGCGACAATAAACTGAATTTCGATACTCACCCTGTCGGCACTGGCCCATTCTACTTAGATGAGTATCAAGTAGCGGATTTGGTTCGCTTAAAACGCCATGAAGACTATTGGCGTGGTTCTGCTCAAATGTCACAAGTGGTTTTTGATATCTCGCACCGTGGTGCTGGCGCGCTAGCAAAACTGCTACGTAACGAATGTGATGTTTTAAACTCGCCTATTTCGAGCCAAATTCCAGTGATACTGGAAGAAGATTCGGTGGTACTGCAAGCCAAACCCGCTATGAACGTAGCGTTTGTTGCTATGAATACTCAACACCGAGCACTTAGCGACCCTCGAGTTCGTAAAGCACTGAACCTCGCCATTAACCGCGACACTATTCTAGAAGCCGTCTATTTCGGTAGCGGTGAAACCGCCTACAGTTTGCTTCCTCCAAGCTCTTGGGCTCACCAAAAAGATGCGATACAAGTTCGCTACGATCGCAACTATGCCATGGCGCTGCTTCGTGAGGCTGGTTACGCCCACGGACTTGAGCTAACTATGGCAGTACCTCTCGAGCCACGAGTGTATAACCCAAGCCCGCGTAAAACTGCAGAGCTTATTCAGGCAAACTTTGCCAATATTGGGGTCACGCTTAATTTGCTAACCGATGATCGCGTCGACCGCCAAGAGCTGTCCAACATCGAATCTGTCGACATGCTGCTAACCGGTTGGGTGGGTAATACGGGCGATCCGGATAACTACCTAAGACCACTGCTCTCTTGCACCTCAAAACGTGAAGGCCTAAACCTTTCTATGTGGTGTAATGACGACTTTGACTTTATTTTGGACTTGGCTCTAGAAGTAAACCAGCCAAGATATCGTCTAAACCTATATCGCCAAGCGCAAAACATTCTAAATGAGGAAGTGCCGGTGCTGCCTATCGCTCACGGACAAAAATACCAAGCGCACAATGACAACCTGACCGGTTTTAGAACCAGTCCGTTCAATGCTCAACCTTTTGATCAAGTGATGAGGTTGAAGTAAATGTTCTGGTACTCAATACGACGCCTCAACCTTTTTGTCATTACATTGCTTATCCTCACCTTTGTGGGATACAGCTTAGTGAGACTGGATCCGACATCACTATGGGCCAATGAGCCTATGCTCACAGGTTGGTTCGACTATCTCGGCAGACTTGCGCAGCTCGATTTTGGTTTAACGAAGGCTGGGGTACCAATCACCGAAGAGCTCGCCTCCGTTCTACCGGCGACACTGGAGCTATGCTTTGCAGCGTTCACTATTTCGGTATTTATAGGTATTCCCGCAGGCACCATTGCCGGAATGCGCAAAGGTAAGTGGCTGGATAACGTGATCTCGTTTTCCTCTATGGTCGGCTATGCCGCCCCACTTTTTTGGATTGCGCTATTGATGATCATGTATTTCTCGCTCAATTATCAATGGTTCCCTGTCGCAGGACGTTATGACCTACTCTATGAAATTGACCATGTGACTGGTTTTGCACTCATCGACGCATCTTGTCTGATGGCCCGTACCGCAAAGAAGCGCTGCAAAGCGTTATTGAGCATATGATCCTGCCTTGTTTGGTTTTAGCATTGTCACCGACAATGCAGGTTATTCGTATGATGAGAACCTCGGTCACCGAAGTTATGGCACAAAACTACATTCGTGCTGCGCGTATTCGTGGTCTTTCCAACTACGAAATCGTCATCGAACACGTACTGCGTAATGCGATCCCGCCAATTATCCCTAAACTAGGCGTGCAACTTTCAAGCATGATCACCTTGGCTATCATGACCGAATCCATCTTCAACTGGCCGGGCGTTGGACGTTGGCTATTGGATGCACTATCGAATCAAGACTACGCATCAATTCAGGCGGGCGTTCTCGTGGTCGCGACGATTGTCTTGGCGGCGAGTATTGTCTCTGATCTAATCGGCGCGATGATCAACCCGTTAGTAAGGAAGGAATGGTATGCTGTCAGATAACGTTTATCAGGAAGAGCGCATTCCTACTCAGCTTGAGCGATTTTGGCGCAGCTACCGCTCAAACAGCTTGTCGATGTTTGGTCTGTGGTGTTTGATTTTTATCATCCTTATCACCCTACTCTCACCATTCATTACGCCTTACGATCCTATGGCACAAAGTTCGAACCTGTTGGTGCCACCATCATGGGATCCAAAAGGCACGGTAGACTTTTTCTTCGGCACCGATGATTTAGGCCGTGATATTTTGTCACGCATCATCGACGGCTCACGATTGTCATTTGGCGCAGCGGTCATCATCACTGTGATCGCGACGCTAGTCGGTTGCTTGATTGGTATCTTGGCTGGTATGACGCGGGGTCTATTATCGAGTACACTCAACACCTGCTTGACACTGTCATGTCTATCCCATCGCTACTGTTGGCGATCATCTTTGTTGCCTTCTTGGGACCTGGTGAGTTCAATATTATGCTGGCGATATGTCTGGCATTGATACCACGGTTTATTCGTTCCATTTACATGGCTGTCCATACCGAAGTAGAAAAAGACTACATTATGGCCGCAAGATTAGATGGCGCGAACGAGTTTTACCTGCTGTGGAACTCCATTTTTCCAAACCTACTAACCGTGATTGCAGCTGAGGTTACGTTCGCTCTGTCTATCGCTATCCTTGATATCACTGCCTTAGGCTTTTTAGGCTTGGTGCTCAAGCGCCAAGCAGTGAATGGGGCGCAGTACTCGGTGATGCGGCCGAGCTACTTTACCTGGCGCCATGGACCGTTATTCTTCCAGGACTTGCGATTCTGTGTACTGTTGTTGTGGTGAACATTGTGGGTGAAGGTATCCGAAGTGCATTGAGTGCGGGGATCGAATAATGCCAGTATTAGATATTCGACATCTCACTATCGAAATCGAAACCCTCAGGGTTGGTGAAAGCCGTGGATCGCATGAGCTTCACCATTAACGAAGGTGAAATCCGCGGTCTTGTGGGTGAGTCGGGCTCAGGTAAGAGCTTGGTTGCCAAAGCAATTGTTGGCGTTACCAAAGACAACTGGAAGGTCACGGCTGACCGCATGCGTCTTGGCAATATTGACCTACTGCAGTTAACACCGCGAGAGCGGAGGCGGGTTATTGCACGTGACGTAGCGATGATTTTCCAAGAGCCAACGACCTGTCTCGACCCTTCTGAGCAAGTTGGGAAACAGCTTATCGAATCTATTCCGGCTCGCTCATTTGAAGGCAAATGGTGGGAGCGATTTAAGTGGCGTAAAAAGCAAGCCATTGCCCTACTACATAAAGTGGGTATCAAAGAGCACACTCGAGTGATGCACAGCTACCCATACGAGCTCACAGATGGTGAATGTCAAAAGATCATGATTGCAATGGCTATCGCAGCCAAGCCAAAATTGCTGCTTGCTGATGAGCCAACCAATGATTTGGATCCTATTACACAGTCACAAATCTTACGTTTATTGAGTCGCATGAATCAGCTCAACAACACCACCATCGTGTTGATTGGCCACGACTTAACGACCATCACCCAATGGGCTACGCGTATTACGGTGATGTATTGTGGTCAGTCAGTAGAGTCGGCTGATACCGCAAAAATCTTGGCAAAACCAAAGCACCCGTATACGGTTGCGCTGCTAAAAGCGATGCCCGATTTTGGAGAATGGATACCGCATAAAGAGAAGCTTCAATCGCTTCCTGGCTCTATCCCTCCACTTCAACACCTGCCTATTGGTTGTCGATTAGGGCCGCGTTGCCCGTATGCGCAAAGGCAGTGCGTAGAAATACCCGAAGCTAAACGAATTAAGAACCATAAGTTCAGTTGTCACTTCCCGCTGAACACGGAGAAAAAAGCATGAGTTCGTTGTTAGAAGTCTCCGACCTTAAAAAAGACTTTGTCACTCGCTCAAAGCTGTTCCAAAGAAAAGTACAGCATGCCGTTAAGCCTGTAAGCTTTAGCCTAGAGGCTGGCCAAACCATTGGTTTTATTGGTAAAAATGGCTCCGGTAAATCAACACTGGCGCGAATGCTTGCTGGCGTGGTTGAACCGACTTCAGGTGAGATACGAGTCAATGGCGATCTGCTTGAGCACAAAGACTACTCAACGCGATGCAAACTGATTCGCATGATTTTCCAAGACCCAAATACATCGTTGAATCCGCGTATTCAAATCGGTCGCATTCTCGAAGGGCCATTAAAGCGAAACACCAATATGCCTCCAGAAGCGCGCATGCAACGTGTAAAGGACACGCTCATTCGCGTTGGGCTATTACCAGAACATGCTTATTTCTATCCGCAAATGCTAGCAACCGGCCAAAAGCAGCGTGTCTGTCTAGCACGAGCTTTGATTCTTCAGCCTTCTATTATTGTTGCCGATGAAGCACTCAATGGTTTGGACATGGCGATGCGCTCACAGATCATTAACTTGTTTCTCGAGCTTCAAGAAGAAATGGGCGTCGCTTTTGTATATGTATCTCAGCATTTAGGGATTGTAAAACACATTACCGATAAAGTGATGGTGATGCACGAGGGTGACGTAGTGGAGTATGGCAAGACGAATGACGTGCTTACCAACCCACAACATATTGTGACCCAGCGAATGGTAGAGAGTCACTTCAACAAAACACCAATGCACCGCTAAGCATACTGCTTGCTCGTTAGGCAATCAGCTCGATATAACTGTCGATACCTTTTTGTATCGACTTTTTTATTTCCATAAGCGGCTTGGATTGCAGACTCCAAAGTGCAACAGGTACAGATAAGCCGCCGCGGATCTTCTCGCATTTAATCTCAGTAAGGTTATCCGCGACATAATCACTGGTCTCAATATTCTTTGGCATCAAGGTCCAACCTAATCCCTTTTGGGTGAGCTTAATGGTCAATGCAAGCTGATCTATGAGATCGTGATTCGCAGACAAGACAACGTGATTGGCCAACCCTTCATCGACAAGCGATTTAAGCACGAATTGGCGTGTAGTTTTAAGCGCATCGTAGACTTCATCTTCGGGCAAGCTAGCTAGGTCACTGTACTTACTCGCAAACGGAACAAACGGCATATTGCCGACCATGGTGTAATCGATATTGCTCATTGCGCTCGCTTTAGTCACATTCACAATACCGAATTGAATCGATTCATCTGCCAAACCCTCTCGAATCTGTTCTTGAGTTCTCACTAACAAGTTAACGCGAAGTGAAGGAAAGTCATCGATTAGCTGTTCGCGAATCAAAGCAATAGCAAGATGTGGTAAAAAGCTACTGTAGGCAATAGTTACGGCATCAAGCTCCCCAAAAGACAAACTCAGTGCAACCTTATCAAAGGTCTTCGCCTGCTCCAGCGCTTGTTTGGCATAACGGTAAAGAAAATGACCATCTTGAGTTGGGTCTACGCTGCGCGTATTACGCTCAAACAATTCGACAGAAACTTGATCTTCCAAGTTCGCAATCACCTGCCTACTGTCGTTCTATGTTTACCCAATCGACTTCCAGCTTTACTAAATGAACGCTCCTCATAAACACTAACGAACGCCGCCAATTGTTCCAAACTAAAATTCACACACGCCTCCTAACCACATACTCAATCGTAACTCATTGTCAAAACGTTATTTTTTCCACTCAAGAATAGACCAATTGTATCGTCTTTGATACGCCTCAAACTTGGTGACGCCTCTAAGACGCCATCCCCTGCTGACTCTTGCTTTCTCATCATAGATGAGGATTCGATCCTACGCAGTGAAGTTCGGTGAATGAAAATCTCATCATAGTATTCGCTCAGAGCCAGAGGACTTCCGCTCTCTGAGACAGAATCCACTTGTGAAATTCAAAGGTAAATATGATGACAGATTACTCAAAAATCGATAACGAAGTTAAACAACTAGCTAGTGTTATTTGGGATATGGCAGAAAAGGTTTGGGACTATGCAGAACTGAGCTATGAAGAGTTTAAAAGTTCTGCGTTGGAAAGCGCCGTGCTAGCAAGCAATGGTTTTACAATCACTGAGCGCGCGGTAGCGGGTTTAGAGACCTCTTGGATCGCAGAATGGGGAACTGGCAAGCCTGTTGTTGGCTACTTAGTAGAGTTTGATGCTCTCCCTGGCCTTGGCAACGATACACTACCAACGAAAACTCCCGCCAAGAATGGCAATACTAACGGCCACGGCTGTGGACACAACCTTATCGGCTCTTCATCTATTGGAGCAGCTATCGCTCTCAAAAACCACATGGAAAAAGAAGGAATCGCGGGAACCATTAAAGTTATCGGCTGCCCAGCGGAAGAAGCACTGAACGGCAAGAATTACATGGTTTCGGCCGGTGTATTTGATGACCTAGATGTTTGTTTACACAACCACCCTGCAATGGTGAATGCAGCTCTTAACTTCCATTCAACAGCATCTGTAGATTTACTTATCGAGTGGAATGGCGTCACCGCTCACGCTGGTGCGGCTCCCTGGGAAGGCAGAAGCGCACTGCATGCCTCAGAAATTTTCTTGATGTCCGCCAACATGATGCGCGAGCAGATGGAGCCTACAGGTCGTCTACATTATCAAATTCTGAATGGCGGTGAGGCGGTTAATGTTATACCCGATTATTCAAAAGTACTGGTTCGTTATCGTGGCAAGTCTGCTGAAAATGTACGCAAGTACAAAGCGTGGCTGGAAGATATGGCTAAAGGCGCTTCGTTAGCGACACAGACTACGGAAGTCGTCACCAATCTTGGTGGAATTTATGACATTTTGCCTAACGATCCATTTGCCGAAGCAATCACGACTCATATGAATCGTTATCTGCCGATCGCTTGGACAGAGGAAGAGCAAGAGTTTGCCAAGTCTATTCAACGTGAAATGGGCAAACCAGAACATGGTTTGGCTACCGACGTGATGGATGTGCCTCATGGCGTTGAAGTTGGCGGGTCATCAGACGTTGGTGACGTAAGCTGGAAAGTACCAACGATGGGGGTGATGTTTGCCGCATGGCCTAAATACATTCCACCGCATCAATGGGGCTGTACCGCGTGTAACGGTATGAGTATTGGACGTAAAGCAGGTCTTCAAGCGGCACATGTTATGGCTGCTCAAGGGCTTGAGTTGCTCACAAACTCTCAGCTACTAAAAGACGTGACGGCTGAATTTGAGAAAAACAAAAACGGCCAGGAATATGTTTCATTAAATGATACCGACTATAACCCTAGAGGCATCTTAAATGACGAACAGTTGACCAACTACGACTGCTGTCTACATACGGCTCTAGAACATTTTGGACTGGGCGAAAACTACAATCCGACCTGTGGTCATAGCCACAAATAATTCTCACAAACTCTTCAAAGCGAGGGCATCAATGCCCTCGCTTTTTTTGTCGCTACACAAAACGCTAGGTTCTCTATCTT
This sequence comes from Vibrio maritimus, assembly GCA_000755425.1. Lineage (GTDB taxonomy): Bacteria > Pseudomonadota > Gammaproteobacteria > Enterobacterales > Vibrionaceae > Vibrio > Vibrio maritimus_A. The sequence continues at coordinate 21,411 of BBMT01000006.1, read as the reverse complement.
CCTACTCTCGCATTACTAAGAGGTGATGATTGAATCCTCTTCTGTGAATTCAGGGGTTAGAGACAAGCCAGATACTATAACCGCAGTTGTTGAGACAAATGTGTTACCGCTCAACGAAATATCAAAACTAACCTTTGGAGAAAGCACTTATGTGTACTCGTATTATGTATCAAACAGAAACTGGCAATTTTATTACCGCACGTGGCATGGACTGGAATGATCCAACTGCAAAAACTAGCATGATCGTATACCCACGCGGCCTGGCACAAACCGGTGGCAGTATGGAAAATGCACTGACTTGGACTTCTAAGTACGGCTCTGTTTTTGCTTCGTTCTACGGAAAAGCATCTTCTGACGGTCTAAATGAAGCGGGCTTGGTTGCAAATACTCTTTACCTTGCTGAGGCGGATTACGGTGACTACACACTATCGAACAAACCTCGCATCTCTATTGGCGCATGGAACCAATACTTCTTAGATAACTTCGCTACAGTTGCAGAAGCCGTTGCTGCAATGCAAGAGCCTCCTTTCGTGATTGTTGCACCCTTAATGCCTAACGGTCGCCCGGCTTCGGTTCACCTTTCACTCTCTGATAAAACCGGTGACAGCGCAGTACTTGAATATGTCGATGGTGAACTTAAAATCCACCACAGCAAAGACTACCGAGTCATGACTAACTCACCAGTTTTTGACGAGCAAATTGCAATCAACAAATACTGGGAGCTTGTCGGTGGCGACAAAATGCTCCCGGGTACAATCAATGCAGCGGACCGTTTTGTTCGTGCTAACTACCTACTAAAGAGCACGCCTAACTTTGCAGATGGTCAAGAAGCAACGGCTGCTGCCCTGTCTGTATTGCGCTCTGTAGGCGTGCCTCTAGGCATGGCTGACACTGAACACCCAAATATCTCTGCAACGCTATGGCGCTCGATGTCAGACCATGACGCAAAACGCTTTTTCCTAGATTCAGCAAGCCAACCAGCGCTTATCTGGGTTGACCTAGACAACCTAAACATAGAGCAAGGTGCACCAATTATGGCAATCGAACTAAATGGTCCTGAGTTCATCGCCGGTGATGTGACTGACAAGCTAGCTGAGGCACCAATGATCACTTGGATGTAATCGCCTACGCCACCTATCACGCAGTTGTCCCTTAAGCGAAACAGATGGCTGCGTGGTAACCCTTCGGATACACATTATTGAGGCAGAAAATGAGCTCTAGTCAAGAAATTTTCAGTGAAATTGTTACCGTACTTGGAACCGCCGCTTTTGCACTGTCAGCCGTGCTGGCCGCAAGTAAAAGACGAGTCGATATCTTCTCACTCATCATATTGGGTCTTATCACTTCAATTGGCGGTGGAACCATGCGTGATCTTATGTTGGATGTTCCTGTCTTTTGGTCGCAAGATTTGAGCTACGTTTGGGTCTCTATAAGCGCTAGCCTGTTTGGTTTCGTCTTCTATGGCCTACTGAAAAAGCGCTGGATAAACGAGTTCTATCTTCATATCGATGCCTTTGCCATCGCTCTGTTTGCCATTCAGGCCACCAACAAGGCCTGGGCACTTGGATTTGGACTCCCTATCGCACCCGTTTTTATGGGCCTGATTACCGCCGTGGGCGGCGGTATCGTCAGAGATATGTTGATGCAAAGGCCTACTTTACTCTTTGAGAGCGAGCTTTACGCGATCCCTATCGCACTAGGCTGTGCCATACACTGCGTGGTTTTAAGTCTCGCCCCTCAATGGTCGATGCTTAGCTCGACACTCTGTATCTTAGTTATCATTGCCGGTCGCTCGCTGTCCATTTACTTCAACCTAGGAGTTCCAAACTGGGCACTACTTGGACAACGTTTTACTCTTGTTAAGAGCCAAGAGATCGAAAGCTAATCCCCAAACATCACGCACAAAAACCAGCTTTCGCTGGTTTTTTAGTATTCGATAACTGTCGTGATTAGCGACGCGTCTTATTACGAGAGCCTTGCTCGCCTGAAGACTTTTTATTGCGGCGCTGTTGGTTGCTACGACCTTTTGGTGCATTTGCACGCTCTTCGTGGCGACGTACTGCGCGACGAATTTTCTGGCTACGAGAACGCTCACGCTGACGAGAAGTGTTCTGGCTTTGGTCTAGCATGGTCTCTTTCTCTGGACGAAGTTCAACGAGCTCACGTAGGTAGTTAACTTCTTTCAGAGTCAGTTCCATCCAACCGCCACGAGGCAGTTTCTTGTCTAGGTAGATATCACCGTAACGCACACGCTTAAGACGGCTTACGGTTGTCTCTTGCGATTCCCATAGACGACGAACTTCACGGTTACGACCTTCGTTGATTACAACGTAGAAGGTGTGGTTCATGCCTTCACCACCTGCGTATACCACGTCTTCGAAACGTGCCATACCATCGTCAAGCTCAACACCGTTTACCACGTTGCGAACTTTCTGCTCATTCACTTCACCGAAAACGCGAACTAGGTATTCACGCTCAACTTGACGGCTTGGGTGCATTAGGCGGTTAGCCAGTTCACCATCAGTCGTGAACAGAAGTAGACCTGATGTGTTAGCATCAAGGCGGCCAACAGAAATCCAGCGTGAACCGCGGATTTTCGGCAAACGATCGAATACAGTACGACGGCCTTCAGGATCGTGACGTGTACATAGTTCACCTTCTGGCTTGTAATAGGCCAGAACTCGACAAACCACTTCTTCTTGTGCTTTGGCAGAAACAGTATGACCATCGATACGGATGACCGCATTTTCGTCTTCCAGACGTTCGCCCAGTCTTGCTACCTGACCATTCACACTCACGCGCCAGATTTAATCAGGCTTCAAGTTCACGACGAGAACCGTGGCCTGCGCGAGCAAGCACTTTTTGTAATTTTTCGCTCATTTACCTACCTATAATGTCGTCTTCACAGACGTCGAAACCAGATAATGCGACCTAAAATCGCGGTCGCGTATTATCGCAAAGAAACCTGGCTCACGCACCAAGTTTCTTCATAAATTTAGTAAGAAAAGATTCAAAACTCTACTCGAATGGTTCAGGGTCACCCGCTCCAATACGAAGAACTTTTGCTTCGTCATCACTAAAGTCAATCACAGTCGTTGGCTGCTCACCCAAATAACCGCCATTCAAGATACAATCTACCGCATGCTCTAGCTTGTCACGGATCTCTTCTGGATCCGACTCTGTGACTTCATTCCCAGGCAAAATCAAAGACGTTGACATTAGCGGCTCACCCAATGCTTCAAGTAAATCCAAGGCAATTTGGTTATCTGGAACACGAATACCGATGGTTTTACGCTTTGGGTTCATCAAACGACGAGGAACCTCTTTAGTGCCTTTGAAGATAAATGTGTAAGGGCCAGGTGTGTTATTTTTTAGCAGACGGAATGCCGTATTATCAACACGTGCATAGAGAGATAACTCAGACAAGTCGCGACACAACAAGGTGAAGTTATGTTTGTCATCAAGACGACGGATCTGGCAAATTCGCTCAAGCGCTTGTTTATTTTCTAGCTGACAGCCTAGTGCGTAACCAGAGTCGGTTGGATAAATAATGACACCACCGTTACGAACAATCGCAACCGCTTGAGTGATCAAACGTGCTTGAGGATTTTCTGGGTGTACATAAAAAAATTGGCTCATTGTTATTCCTTCAAACTTAAGGACGCTCTCGGTACGACCTTCCCTGTCGTTCGACTTCAAGAGCTGTCGCTTTAATAAAATATTGAATCAAAAGAAAGTGCGGTGAAGATGCTTACCCCAGGCCGATATATTTCAGGGGCTACTTATTTCAAAGTTATCGGCGTCGTTATTCTTTTTCACCATCTTCTGCAGCACTCTCTATTGTAGTGCTCGTCAGCGAAGTTGCTGTCTTTAACGGTAGGCGATCCCATACTGGCTCTACGCCCGATGGCAGCCATAGGTTTCTACCTAACTCCATCCAAGGGGAAGGATAGTGGAAATCTGACCCTTGTGAAGCTAATAGATTGTATTGTATCGCATAATCTGCGAGGTTGCGCCTTTCTTGTTGACTTTGTTGCGGCTGAGCCACTTCCATAGCATCACCATTCGCTTCCACAAATGCCGCCAATAAGCGCTTCAGCCATTTAGCCGTTAGCTGGTATCGACCAGGATGCGCCAGCACCGCTACCCCACCCGCCTGATGAATCGCATCCACCGCTTCTGACATCGTGCACCAATTTGGTGGCACATAACCGGTGTTGTTGCGAGTCATAAACTTCTTGAACACCTGCTGCATATTTTTCGCGTAACCGTTGTCCACTAGCCATTTAGCAAAGTGAGCACGTGTTATCGGCGCATCACCAGCGATCGCTTTTACTTCCTCAAGCAAACCTTCACGAGTCGCTTTTTCTAGTCGGTGCGCGATGAGCTCGGAGCGCTCTACTCTTCTAGCTTGCTGAGCACGAATCAACGCGTTTAGCTCAGGGGAGTCAATGTCTACGCCAAGCCCGACAATATGAATATCTTTGTTCTGCCAAACCGTCGAAATCTCGATACCGTTAACCAATTCAATTGGCAACGACTGTTCTTCAATTAGCTGATGAGCGGTAGGCAATGCGTCTAAGGTATCGTGATCGGTAATCGCCAGTACTTTCACGTCAAAGCTTATGGCTCTATCCAAAAGATCAGCAACCGATAATCGGCCATCAGAGGCGGTAGTGTGGCTGTGTAAATCTATTTTCATTTTTTCACATTTTCGGTTGACTTTTATAGCGCGAACTAGTTAACTAGTACGCAGATACAGTTTTTGAGATTAGGCACGTATGTTACTCGATATTCATACATTCAAAAAACCTTTAAACCGTGGGGTTAACGCTCTAGTAGGTTGGTGGCGCACTTGGACACAATCCGAGTGGGCTTTTTTGCGTGCATAATCAAACCCGAATTTGATTAAAGCCCACTCAGTTGAGTGGGCTTTTTTTGTTTTTCGATTCATCTGACAAAAATTTCAATTTAAACGATTATTTTAGCAACAATTTGGGAACATTGAACGTTGGGCAAACGTTTTAATTGTGCGACTATAACCAGTGAACACTAGGTGTACCAAGATTGTTGCAACAGCAGATTCAAGATTAAAAGGAGCTTTTGTGAATAAAGCCATTAGCATCAATAAACAGGGTCGATTAGAAGTACTTTCTCTCCAAGTACCGTACGCACAAGACCCAACCAGACTGTTTCACACCTTGTGTGAAAACAAAACCGATAGTCTGCTACTTGAGTCTGCTGAAATCGACTCAAAACAAGACTTACAGAGCCTACTTATCGTTGATTCTGCCGTTCGTATCGTTTGTGAAGGTCACAAAGTGCGCTATGAAGCGCTAACGACAAACGGTGTCAATCTTCTTAACATCATTGCTCAGAACATTGCGGACGAAATTGAACACACGCTAACAGACAAAGAGCTCGTCGTTCAGTTTGAGATGCCAGACGACACACTAGATGAAGACTCTCGACTTCGTGAAGCCTCCTCTTTTGATGCGCTGCGTCTTGTTCAACACAGTTTTGACCTAAGCGGTTTAGACAAGAACGCCATTTTCATGGGTGGCCTATTTGCTTACGACATTGTTGCGAACTTTGAGCCTCTGGCTGATGCAAACAAAGCGAACCAATGTCCAGACTTCGTATTCTATGTCGCTGAAAGCCTTCTTGTTGTTGATCACCAAAAGAGTCTTGTGACCTACAAACGACACTGTTTAACCACGATGATGCAGAACTTGCTCGTATCCGCGGCCGAATCACAGAAATCAGCCAGCAATGCGACAACCTAAAAATGGTGCCAGAGGCAACGAAAGTCGAAGGTATTCAAGAAGACGTCAGTATCTCCGACGAAGACTTTTGCCAAATCGTTCGCGATTTAAAGGAGTACGTGGTTCGTGGCGACATCTTCCAAGTCGTACCATCTCGCCGTTTCACTCTACCATGTCCTTCACCTCTGGCAGCCTATAAAGAATTGAAGCAGAGCAACCCAAGCCCTTACATGTTCTATATGCAAGATGAGCTGTTTACTCTGTTTGGTGCGTCTCCAGAGAGTGCGCTTAAGTACGGCAAAGACTCAAACCAAATTGAAATCTACCCTATCGCGGGTACTCGCCGTCGCGGCAAGAACGCAGATGGCAGCATCAACAAAGACCTTGATAGCCGAATCGAGCTAGAGCTGCGCAGCGACATGAAAGAGAACGCAGAGCACATGATGCTGGTTGACCTAGCACGTAATGATGTGGCTCGCATTGCTGAACCAGGCTCTCGCCATGTGGCAGATCTTTTGAAAACTGACCGTTATAGTCACGTGATGCACTTGGTATCTCGTGTAGTTGGCCAGCTTCGTGGTGACCTAGATGCGCTGCACGGCTACCAAGCGTGTATGAACATGGGAACGCTAACCGGAGCACCAAAAATCCGTGCTATGCAGTTGATTCGTCAATTTGAAGGCCAAACTCGCGGCAGCTACGGCGGCGCAGTGGGTTACATGAATGGCGCCGGTGATTTGGATACCTGCATTGTTATCCGCTCTGCTTATGTCGAAGATGGCATTGCTCAAGTTCAAGCTGGTGCTGGTGTCGTATTCGACTCTGACCCTCAATCTGAAGCGGATGAAACTCGTGGCAAGGCGCAAGCCGTCATTTCAGCAATCAAAACGGCGCACAAGGGTAATCACGATGTCTATTAATCCAAAGTCAGCAAGCAACGAGCTCGCCAATATTGTTTTTGTCGATAACTTTGACTCGTTTACCTACAACTTGGTGGATCAATTTCGAAGCCTAGGCCACAACGTAAAAATTTATCGCAACCACATCTCTGCGGAAAAAATTGCCAAAGCGGTATTAGAGCTAAAAAACCCTGTCGTCGTACTATCTCCAGGGCCTGGTGCGCCTTCAGAAGCCGGCTGTATGCCAGAGTTAATTAAATCCCTTCGTGGAAAAGTGCCAATGATTGGCATTTGTCTGGGTCACCAAGCAATCGTCGAAGCCTACGGTGGTGTCGTTGCTGGCGCTGGCGAAATCATTCACGGAAAAGTGTCGATGATGGCGCATGACAATCATGCCATTTACCAAGGTCTGCCTTCACCGCTCGCGATAGCGCGTTATCACTCATTGGTGGCAACGAAAGTACCTGACTCACTAGAAGTGACCGCACAGGTTGATGGTCTAGTCATGTCAGTGGCGAACGAACAAGATCGTATCTGTGGCTTCCAGTTCCATCCTGAGTCAATTATGACAACCTACGGTGCAACATTGCTAAGCAATGCCATCGCATGGGCGACTGAACAGTCTGTCGAAACAAAATCTGCTTAAGAACTCAAACAACTAAGGAATCGTAATTATGGAAAACATCATCAACAAACTTTACGACCAACTGGATCTAACTCAAGAAGAGAGCCAGTCGTTGTTTGACACTATTATCAAAGGTGAGCTAGACCCTATTTTAATGTCTGCTGCCCTAACCGCACTGAAAATCAAGGGCGAGACGCCAGACGAGATCGCTGGTGCAGCAAAAGCACTGCTTGCTAACGCGAACCCATTCCCTCGCCCTGACTATGACTTTGCTGATATCGTGGGTACAGGTGGCGACGGTGCCAACACCATCAACATCTCAACCACGGCTGCGTTTGTTGCAGCAGCGTGCGGCCTGAAAGTCGCCAAACACGGTAACCGAGGTGTATCGAGCAAGTCTGGCTCTTCGGATCTCCTCGATTCATTTGGTATCGACTTGGCAATGTCTGCGGAAGATACCCGCAGCGCAGTCGATGAAATTGGCGTTGCTTTCCTATTTGCACCTCAGTATCACGGCGGTGTTCGCCATGCGATGCCAGTACGCCAAACCATGAAAACTCGCACCATCTTTAATATTCTTGGTCCGCTCATTAACCCAGCGCGCCCTAACATCGAACTGATGGGCGTTTATGATGCAAAACTGGTTCGTCCTATTGCGGAAACCATGTTACAAATGGGTATGAAGCGTGCAGCCGTTGTTCACGGTAGTGGCTTGGATGAAGTCGCTATTCACGGTGAAACTCTGGTCGCTGAAATTCAAGACGGCAAAATCACAGAATACACCTAACGCCAGCAGACTTCGGCTTAGAGTCTTACCCACTAGAAACTATCAAGGGCGGGGAGCCAGAAGAAAATCGCGCCATCATCACTAATATGCTAACGGGTAAAGGTACGGACGCGCAGTTAGGCGCTGTTGCGGTCAACGTTGCGCTTCTAATGAAACTCTTTGGTCACGAAGACCTTAAAGCCAATGCAGCGCAAGCCATCAATGCAATGAACTCAGGAAAAGCTTACGAGCTGGTTCAAAAGCTGGCGGCACACGGTAAGTAACTCGGCGAATTAACAGGAAAAGACAATGGAAACAGTATTAGCAAAAATCGTCGATGATAAGAAAATCTGGGTTGAGGAGCGCAAGCAAACTCAGCCTCTAGAAAGTTTTAAAGCGGATCTCGTTCCGTCAGACCGCAGTTTCTATGGCGCACTGTCGACAGGCAAAACCGCGTTTATTTTAGAGTGCAAAAAGGCGTCACCATCGAAAGGTTTGATCCGTGATGACTTTGACCTCGATTACATTGCCTCGGTCTACAATAACCACGCAAGCGCCATCTCGGTGCTCACGGATGAGAAATACTTCCAAGGCAATTTCGACTTCCTGCCACAGGTACGCCGTCAAGTTAAGCAACCAGTACTGTGTAAAGACTTCATGATCGATACCTATCAAGTGTATCTCGCGCGTCATTACAACGCAGATGCTATCTTGCTCATGCTTTCCGTGCTTAACGATGAGGAATACCGCGAGCTAGCGGAAGTCGCAGAGTCTCTTGAACTTGGTATTTTAACCGAGGTCAGCAACGAAGAAGAGCTAGAGCGAGCTATTGCCTTAGGTGCAAAAGTTGTGGGCATTAACAACCGTAACCTTCGCGATTTGTCGGTAAACCTAGATCGCACCAAAGAGCTCGCACCTAAGCTGTCAGAAGGCACCATCATCATTTCTGAGTCTGGCATTTACAACCACCAGCAGGTTCGTGACCTTTGCGCTTATGCGAATGGCTTCCTGATCGGTAGCTCACTCATGGCAGAAGACAATCTTGAACTAGCAGTGCGCAAAGTACTGCTGGGTGAAAACAAGGTGTGTGGTCTAACTCATGCTGATGACGCGGCGAAAGCTTATCAAGCGGGCGCGGTAAAAGGTGGACTGATCTTTGTTGAAAAATCTCCTCGCTTTGTTGATGCCGAGTCGGCTCGCATTGTGATGAGCGGCGCGCCACTTGAGTTTGTGGGTGTGTTCCAAAACCACAACCCAGAATTTGTTGCTAACACGGCTAACGAACTAAAACTGTCGGCCGTTCAGCTTCATGGTGATGAAGATCAAGCTACATAGATACGCTGACTCCACTTCTAAATGATGACGTAAAAATCTGGAAAGCGCACGGCGTGACCGATGCCATTCCTGACCTAACTGCAATCAAGGCAGACCGTCATCTATTGGATGCCAAAGTTGGCGAGCAATCCGGCGGCACAGGTCAAAGCTTTGACTGGCAATTGTTAAACAACACAAGCGATGTGATGTTGGCCGGCGGTTTGTCTCCAGAGAATGTTAAGCAAGCCAGTACCCTTGGCTGCATCGGACTAGACTTAAACTCAGGAGTCGAGTCAGCACCAGGTAAGAAAGACGCAGAAAAATTGAATCAGGCGTTTGCACTAATTAGAGACTATTAACTAAAAGAATAGTACCGCTCTGCAAACAACTAAGAATTATTAAAACTTGCTCGATAACTAAGAAAACACGAGTACTCGAGCAAGTTGACTATTGAGGAATTAACCATGTCTAAATTAGATGCCTACTTTGGCGAATACGGTGGACAGTTCGTACCACAAATTCTAGTGCCAGCCTTGGATCAACTAGAGCAAGCTTTCATCGATGCTCAAGACGATCCTGAGTTTCAATCTGAGTTCATGGAGCTACTGCAAGAGTACGCAGGCCGTCCAACTGCGCTTACGCTGACTCGTAACCTAACAAAAGGTACAAAAACCAAACTTTACCTAAAACGTGAAGACCTACTTCATGGCGGTGCGCACAAGACTAACCAAGTACTTGGTCAAGCTCTGCTTGCTAAGCGTATGGGTAAGAAAGAGATCATCGCAGAAACAGGCGCAGGTCAGCACGGCGTAGCAACGGCACTTGCTTGTGCCCTACTTGACCTTAAGTGTCGCGTTTACATGGGTGCGAAAGACGTTGAGCGTCAGAGCCCAAATGTATTCCGTATGCGCTTAATGGGTGCAGAAGTCATCCCGGTACACTCAGGCTCTTCAACACTGAAAGACGCGTGTAACGAAGCGCTACGCGACTGGTCTGCAAGCTACGAAGACGCCCACTACCTACTTGGTACTGCGGCAGGTCCTCACCCATTCCCAACCATCGTACGTGAATTCCAACGCATGATCGGTGAAGAAACCAAAAACCAAGTATTGGCTCGCGAAGGCAAACTTCCAGATGCAGTAATTGCTTGTGTGGGCGGTGGTTCTAACGCTATCGGTATGTTCGCAGACTTCATCGAAGAAGAATCAGTACGCCTAATAGGTGTGGAACCAGCAGGTCTAGGCATCGATACTGACCAGCACGGTGCACCGCTAAAACACGGCACTACGGGTATCTTCTTTGGTATGAAGGCACCACTGATGCAAGATCCTAACGGCCAGATTGAAGAGTCGTATTCTGTATCGGCAGGTCTTGACTTCCCATCCGTTGGCCCTCAGCACGCTCATCTAAACGCAATAGGCCGAGCAGAGTATGGCGCCATTACTGATGACGAAGCACTGGATGCATTCCAAGAGCTTGCGCGCCACGAGGGTATTATCCCTGCCCTTGAGTCTTCTCACGCTTTGGCATACGCACTGAAAATGGCACGCGAAAACCCAGAAAAAGAACAGCTTCTTGTCGTCAACCTATCGGGTCGTGGTGACAAAGATATCTTCACTGTACACGACATTTTAAAAGACAAAGGAGTAATGTAATGAGCCTGAATCAAGACCGTTATAAAGAGATGTTCGCTCGTTTAGGCGAGAAGAACCAAGGCGCATTCGTACCTTTCGTTACTATGGGCGATCCAAGCAGAGTTGTCACTACAGATTATGGAAACCTTAATCGAATCTGGTGCCGACGCATTAGAGCTAGGTATGCCATTCTCAGATCCGCAAGCAGACGGCCCAACGATCCAAGGTGCGAACATTCGTGCGTTGGATGCGAAAACAACGCCAACGATTTGCTTCGAATTGCTGGCCAAAGTTCGCGAAAAATACCCAGAGACCCCTATCGGTTTATTGATGTATGCCAACCTCGTTTACTCAAAAGGTTTGGATGCGTTTTACAAGCAATGTGCTGATGTAGGCGTAGACTCCGTACTTATCGCTGACGTTCCTACTAACGAAAGTAAAGAGTTTGTCGAAGCGGCACACAAGCACGGTGTGCACCCAATCTTCATCGCGCCTCCAACGGCAAGTGAAGAGACGATTGAACAAGTTGCGAAACTAGGTGGTGGTTACACCTACCTACTTTCTCGCGCAGGTGTAACCGGTACTGAGACCAAGGCGAATATGCCGATGAACACTCAACTCGACAAACTTAACAAGTACGAGGCACCACCATCACTACTCGGGTTTGGTATTTCTGAGCCAGAACAAGTGAAGCAAGCGTTGGATGCGGGTGCAGCAGGCGCAATTTCTGGCTCAGCTGTCGTGAAAATCATCGAGAAAAATCTTGATGCGCCGAAAATCATGCTTAGCGAACTGTCTCAATTTGTTAAATCTATGAAGGCCGCTACTCAGCGTTAATTCGCTAATTTCTCCTCCAATAGGTTGCACTTCCGGTGCAACCTTTTTTTTACATTTCTCTTTACTTGTCGTTCAAAAATCATTCCCCAACATAAAACTCGACCATAACTCATTCTTTGAACCAATAGCAAACGTTTGCTTTCGGGCATTTGTTCACCATTTATTCGGTTTTTTCGCGCTTTTTCTCATGATTTAGATTTCAGCTGTTGCGCAAAGTGCTAAATAAGTGTAAAAATTGCCGGCGATGATTAGTCTGCTATTTACCGTTCAAATAGAAGACTATCCTAGGATTTGATAAATAATTAGCACAGGAGTTAAGGAAGTGTTAAAAGAAAAGTTGATGCTAAATAACATTGGCGTCCAAGTCGTGATTGCAATGATCCTCGGTACCTTCATCGGTGCCATGATGGGTGAATCTGCTTCAATGTTTGCGCCACTGTACTATCTTCATCAATCTAATCAAGATGTTGGTGATCCCTTTGGTAGCGGTTGCTCTAATCTCAGGTGCGGCCGGTCTCGGTAACAGCAGCAATGCAGGTAAAGTTGGTGTAACAACGCTCGCTTACTTCGGGCTAACGTCAGCGCTTGCAGTAGCACTTGCTCTGATCATGGGCGAAGTATTCCAACCAGGTGTGAACATTGATACAGCAGGTATCGAGGGCATGTTCTCAGCTGAGTACGCTTCAAAAGGTGAACTACCCACTTTCTGGGCTACCGTCACTGGTATGATCCCAACCAACGTTTTCCAGTCGCTAAATGAAGCAAACATCCTTCAGATCCTAGTGTTCTGTCTGTTCTTCGGCATCGGTCTATCAAAGCTTGAATCTACTCGCCGCGACCCACTACTTAACGGTGTAAACGCTATCGTTGACGTCATGGTATGGATGATCAACAAGGTAATGATCATCGCACCAATCGGTGTATTTGGTCTTATGGCAGAAGCAGTAGGCACATTCGGATTTGGCGCACTAATGGTGGTGTTCAAACTGTTTGTTGTTTACATCGCTGCGATCCTAATCTTCGGTTTCGTTGCTTACCCACTGATGATTCAACTGTTCACTAAGACCTCTGCGAAGAAGTTCATCAGTGCAATGAAAAAACCACAAGCAGTTGCCCTATCAACGGCTTCTTCTATGGCGACGCTTCCTGTCACAATGGACACTGTAGAGAAAGAGCTAGGCGTTAAAAACTCAACCGCGTCGTTTGTTCTACCGCTAGGTGCTACAATCAACATGTCAGGTAATGCTATCTACTACGGCCTAGTAGCAATCTTCTTTGCTCAGCTGTTCAACATTGACCTTTCAATGGGCGCTTACATTGCGATCATCGTGACATCAACGTTAGGCGCAGTTGGTCAAGCCGGTGTACCTGGTCCATCATTCCTTGTTGTCGCCGTTCTACTAGCTGCGGGTATTCCAATCGAAGGCCTACCGCTACTGTTCGCTCTTGACCGTATTTTCGACATGATTCGTACTGCGCTGAACATCACTGGTGATGCTGCGTGTGCGGTTATCGTTGATGCATTGGTTGAAGAAGAAGCAGAGCAAGAAGCGCAGCTTGAGAAACAGCAAGCTTAGTATTAACTAATAGATACCAAAAGGGTTGTCACCATTAGGGACAACCCTTTTTTAGTTATGTACTGTGTTAGCACTTACCTAACAGCTCCTAGTTGAGCGACAACGTCACATTTGAGTAAGCACGGTAACCTCGCAGCATCACATAATATGTGGTGTTCGCTACAGCACTTATAGAACAAGACTCAACATTACCGTTACGGTAGGGGCGACAATCAAAATCGGAAGTCGTCGGTTGCCCGCCTTTCTTTACATACAGATCCGCATCACCACTACCACCTGTGATCGCCACTGTCACTGTTTTGTCCGTATCGACGCTAAAGGTGTAATAATCTGCACTGTTGTAACTCCCACTTAGCTCAGTAATCGGCTGACCCAGTACCAGTTCATTACCAGGAATAGACGTCGTAGTACCACAACTCGCATCCACGCCAACCTCTGCAAACGCATTGACTACATCACCGCGTTTAAATGACAAATCGTCCGCGGCCTTCGCTACGCCACAGCCACCTTGGTCAAATGTACTATTCGCCCCCCAATACATTTGGTTTGCGAGTGTAAAAACCTGAAAGCCTGACTTAATGTCCCAATTGTACTTTGTGCTTAGCAAATAGAACGCCCGGTTAAACACACCACTCGAGTAATGCACATTCATACCATCGTAATACTGTGAGGCATTATCGATACTCTTGCCATCTTTCGAGGGCTGATCAAAATAGCGCAGTCCACCGTTTCCTTTAAAGATATCCGCGCCAACCAGCCAATCGACGCTGCCGCGCATGTAGTATTCAGCAGCTTCACCGGCGATATCTGAATACGCTTCGTTCATACCGCCAGACATGTTTTTGTAAACCAGTCCTGAGTTTTGCTCAGTAAAACCATGGCTCACCTCGTGAGCACTCACATTGATATCAACCAATGGATAGAAAGTGTTTTGCCCATCGCCAAACGTCATTGACGAACCGTTCCAGAATGCATTTTCATAGTTGTTGCCATAGTGGACACGCATGGTCAATTGAAACGTCAGTGGCGCGGTCTGCATCCAATCTTTGAACATATCAAACACCACGTTACCGAAATACTGTGCATCATTAATCGGTGAATAAGCGCCATTCACCGTTTTATAGTCGTTATAGTTAGTTGAATCGTTACAGGTATAGCTAAATGCCGACGACCCTGACGTACCGCCATTCAGGTTAACTGTTTTAACATTACTGTTCGACATAGTGCAGGTATTCCCAGACTTACTCATCAGTATTGAGGGAAAGTCCTGACCAAAATAGTACGCACCAGTCTTCTCATTGCCGCCTGGTCCTGTCGCCATAGCATGGTTTATTCCGTCCCATGACTCAAGGATGTCACCAGATTCTGCATCAACAAACATAAACGGCCTTTCCGGTTCATCACCTGCGACAAAAAAGTCCACTAAGTAAACCATACGTGCCACCTGGTCTTCACCAACGCGAACCATCAACTTCGATTTTCGGTTCTCAATCTCTGGTTTGGTATCAACAAATGACGAATGAAGACTAAAGTGATGACGCTCTGCAAGTTGCAGCGCTTCATCGCTTGATATATTCGGCCTCACTACAGGAAGATCAGTCGCTAGACCTTGCGCCATCACTCCGTAAACCTCAGAGATCCCCTGCTCTCCTTTAGTTGATGTGATCGTCGAATCATAGACAGGCAGACCTTGATAAAGCTGCTGATATTTAACCTTAGTCTTCCCATTGGGCAACGTTACTCGCTTTATCTCTGTATAAGCATCTGCCTGGGGTACGATACTAAACTGCGCATCGATAAGCGCTTGCGCTTGGTTTACATCTGTCATTTCGACAAACTCTGCAGCGTCGACGGATAGCGCAATTAAAGCCGTCGAGGTTCCAATGAGCCACCTAGCTTGACGTGTTACATTGTTCATTCTGTATTCCTTGAATGTTATTGATATGATTAATACTTATAATTCAATCGGTTATTCGAC
This sequence comes from Vibrio maritimus, assembly GCA_000755425.1. Taxonomy (GTDB): domain Bacteria; phylum Pseudomonadota; class Gammaproteobacteria; order Enterobacterales; family Vibrionaceae; genus Vibrio; species Vibrio maritimus_A. The sequence goes on along the minus strand of BBMT01000006.1, from coordinate 6,016 downwards.
ATCCGATTGAACAAAAACATATGCAACATTTTTGTAACACACAAGAATGGAGTAAAAACTCAGCTCAAGCATTCTGTAAAGATTATCAAGCGCCAATCTATCAGTAACTGCCACTTAATGGTGCAATTGACGTGCTAGTAAATATCAGCGCTGAAAACTGTGTTCTTGTTTCCACCGAGCGACTGGCGTTTGCTCTTAAGCGGCATTTAGTTACACTAGCGACTCGATTTATAAAAAGGTCTTACTGAGTCATGAAACAGCTGCTCGATTTCATCCCTCTAATTATTTTCTTCGTTCTGTACAAAATGCAGGATATCTACGTTGCTACCGGAGCGCTTATCATTGCCACTGCAGTGCAAGTTGCAGTGACATATTGGCTATACAAAACTGTCGAGAAGATGCAGTTGATTACCTTTGCGATGGTTGCCGTTTTTGGTGGTATGACCTTGTTCTTCCATGATGACAACTTCATTAAATGGAAAGTCACCATTGTCTACGCGCTGTTTGCGATAGCGCTTGCCGTGACTCACGCAATGGGACGTGGCTTGATCAAAGGCATGCTGGGCAAAGAGATCACTCTACCTGAGCGAGTTTGGGCTAAAGTTAACTTTGCATGGGTGGTTTTTTTCGCTTTCTGTGCTGGCCTCAACATCTACGTGGCCTATGCTCTGCCCCTTGATGTTTGGGTCAACTTCAAGGTATTTGGACTGTTGGCGGCAACTCTGCTCTTTACGGTTTTTACGGGCATTTACATCTACAAACACATGCCAAAAGAAACTCCTGACGAAGAGCAAAATAAAGCTTCCAAAAATGAGAACCAAGATCATACACCTTGATCACCAGCGGATCTTTTGTATACTCCGCGAACGATTAAGAATCAGCGACCTACGGGTCGCTGTGCTGTTTCTGGAAGACAATAAACATGACGAATACAACATCGAACACTCCTAAAGGCCAGTTAATCATTCGCACGCTGCTATGCCTGAAAACACCAACGCCAATGGCGATATTTTCGGTGGTTGGATCATGTCTCAACTCGACTTAGCGGGCGGTATTCTTGCCAAAGAGATTTCTCACGGTCGAATCGTTACTGTCTCTGTATCGAGTATTACGTTTAAGCACCCAGTGAAAGTCGGTGACGTTGTTTGCTGTTACGGTGAATGTACCAAAATCGGTAATACTTCTATGTCCATTAACTTGGATGTATGGGTGAAACCGGTCAGTGTCGAGGGTGTTGGCGAACGTTATCAAGTCTGCGACGCAACATTTAACTACGTAGCAATTGATGCAAATGGGCGCCCACGTCCAATTAATCCAAATTAAGCGACAGCTAACGATGACTTTTCATTGAAAAAATGACATCTTATAGAACGAATTAAGTTAGTATTGCCAATTAAACCCAACTTGCTGATTATCAGAGACTTGCTTGGGTATAGACTATTTGAAGGATACAAATATGTGGTACGTTATTTTTTCTCAAGATGTCGAGAACTCACTAGAAAAGCGTCTGAGTGTACGCCCACAGCACCTAGAAAGACTTCAAGCACTTAGAGACGAAGGCCGCCTATTAACTGCAGGCCTATGCCTGCCATTGATAGTGATAATCCGGGTGAAGCTGGATTTACAGGCTCCACCGTCATTGCAGAGTTTGACTCACTAGACGCTGCACAAGCATGGGCAGATGCCGATCCGTACATTGAAGCTGGCGTTTATGAGAACGTAATCGTCAAGCCGTTCAAGAAAGTATTCTAAAAGCGATAAATAGCATAATGAAAAAAACATTAAGTTGGCTAGCAATCGCTGCGCTTACAGCGTTGGCTGGTTGTTCAAGTAAAGGCGACGATGAACGCCGTAAACTCGAGCTGTTGGCACAAAGCCGAGCGAGCGTCATATCCTCCGGACTACCGATTGAACAAGGCCCGCTTTCCATTATGAAAGCATCGGCAAGCAAAGGCATTGTTGAAATCATGATGATTTATAACACCGATGCCAAAGGCGCATTACCGCTAGATCAAGTTCTACGTAACAGCATGAACTACTACTGTACCGATCGCGAAGTCAAAGCCAATCTAGAACTTGGACTTGGCTATCGCATTATGATCCGTAACGCGCGCGGTCAGTTGATGATCGACCAAATTGTCAATCAGCAGTATTGTGAAAAGCCGCTACCGCAGTAGCCACACGGTCATAATCCGTTATCAATCAAACAAAGAGGCTTGCATCTGCAAGCCTCTTTTCTTTTCTGTAATCTAAACCCAATTACAATAAACGCTCCCTCAGATTCTTCGCCGCTTGTACCAAGTTCGTTAGCGAGGCTTCTGTCTCTTCCCAGTTACGCGTTTTTAGACCGCAATCTGGGTTAACCCATAATCTCTCTACAGGAATACGCCTCGCTGCTTTTTCAATTAACTGTTCAATCCACTCAACGTTTGGAATGTTTGGCGAGTGAATATCATAAACGCCAGGGCCGATTTCATTCGGATAGTTAAACTCTTCAAACGCGTTCAATAGCTCCATGTTTGAGCGAGACGTCTCAATCGTAATCACATCAGCATCTAACTCCGCCACCGACTCAATGATCTCGTTAAACTCGCTGTAACACATGTGCGTATGAATCTGTGTTTCCGGCCTTGCACTGGCGGCTGAAACCTTGAACGCCTTAACCGCCCAATTTAAGTATTCTTTATGGTCGCGTTTTTTCAATGGCAGACCTTCACGAATCGCAGGTTCATCAATTTGAATAATATTGATGTTTGCTTGCTGCAAAGCATCTACTTCATCTTGCAATGCAAACGCCAACTGGTTAGCAATCGTCTCACGAGAGACATCTTCTCGAGGGAAGGTCCAGCACAAAATGGTCACAGGTCCCGTAAGCATGCCCTTCATTGGCTTGTCAGTCAGTGACTGCGCATAGGTAGACCAATCTACAGTAATTGACTTATCGCGCTCAATATCGGCGACGACAATTGCCGGTTTAACGCAGCGCGAACCATAGCTTTGTACCCAACCAAATTCCGTGGTTTGGAAACCCGATAAGTTCTCAGCAAAGTACTCCACCATGTCGTTACGTTCTGCTTCTCCGTGCACTAGCACGTCCAGACCCGTCGCTTCTTGCCGCTTCACGGTATCTTTGATGAAATCTTTCATTAATGATTCATACTCAGCGACACCAATATCCCCGCGTTTGAAAGCAGCCCGGCTTTTGCGCACTTCTGCTGTCTGGGGAAACGAACCAATCGTCGTGGTTGGGAGCTTAGGTAACTTGAGCACTTCTTGTTGATGATGTGCACGCTCTGCATAGGGAGCGCTGCGGTCGCCATTAGTGGAAACAAGCGTCGCGACGCGGCTTTGAACATGGGGCTTGTTCACCCAGGTGGAGCGGCCTCGATCTAGAATAGGTTGGCTGTATTGAGCGCAGTGCTCTATCGCCTGTTCATTACCATCTAGAGCTTTCGCAAGCCATGAGACTTCGGACACCTTTTGCTTGGCGAAGGAGAACCAGTTTTCGGTACCTTGTGGCAGCTTAGTCTCTAACTCAACATTCACAGGACTGTGAAGCAGTGAACATGATGACGCAACCCAAAGACGTTCACCTAACTCCCTTTTTATCGGCTTAAGTGTGTGCAAAGCGCTATGGAGATTTGCACGCCAAACGTTACGACCATTGATGATGCCTGCTGACAGAACCCAATCACTTGGCAGACGATGGACGACTTCATCCAATTGCTTTGGTGCGGCAACGACATCAATATGCAAGCCATCAACCTCTAGGTCGACAATCGCATCCAGTGAATCGACAACAGAGTCAAAATACGTCGCAAGCAGCACTTTAACGTCACTACGGATCACCTGATACGCCAACTTAAAGCTTTCTAGCCAAGGTTTTTCAAGCTCAAGCGCTAAGATAGGCTCGTCCACTTGTACCCACTCGATACCGAGTTTCTCAAACTTAGCAAAAATAGCCTGATAAGCTGTCAGCAATCGTGGAAGTAGTGACAATCGATCAAAGCCTTGCTCTACTTCTTTACCCAAGTAGAGATAACTCAGTGGACCAAGCAGCACCGGCTTTACTTGGTGCCCTTGCTGCTGCGCTTCATTGATTTCATCGAACAACTGAGTCCAACTCACTTTAAACTGATCGTCCGAGGAGAACTCAGGAACAATGTAGTGGTAATTGGTGTTAAACCACTTAGTCATATCTGAAGCAGCTTCCCCTGCGCAGCCACAATCGGTTTGAGACTGACCTCGGCCAATACGAAATAGCGTGTCTAAGTCTGGGAAACCGTTATTATGTCGCTGCGGCACATGGCCCAAAAGAAGACTGGTACCAAGTACATGGTCATACCATGCAAAGTCACCGACCGTTACGTAGTCGAGGCCATCTTGCTTTTGGCGTTCCCAATTTTGTTTACGAATTTTAGCGGCGACCAGTTTTAAGCTTTCTGGTCGAGCTCTCCACGCCAATACTGTTCTAAAGCAAATTTCAGTTCACGCTTTTCGCCGATACGCGGATAACCAAGAATATGAGTTGCTGTCATGATGTTGTCCTTTTTTATTCGTTAGCAGTCTGGATGGCTAAAGAATCTCCCAACGCAGCAATATGAACAATCGCAATTCATTCACAAAGAATATGAATCTTTCTCATACAGTAATGAAATGCCATTTGGACGTCTAGACGTTTACTTATGCCCAAAAGCACGGTAAGTTAATGGAAAGGGATAAAGGATGAGGGATTTTCATGATAGAGCTTAAACACTTAAAAACACTGGCATCACTGCGCGATACCGGTTCATTAACCGCAACCGCAACGACGCTACACTTAACGCAATCAGCCCTTTCTCATCAACTGAAAGACCTCGAAGCCCGCATTGGATCGCAACTGTTCATTCGCAAAACTCGACCTGTAAAATTCACCTCTGAGGGAGAGATCCTGCTTAATCTCGCTAACGACGTTCTACCACGTATCGCCCAAGCCGAAGGTGACTTGGCAGGACTTAAAGAAGACGTTAATGGTCGCCTGCATATGGCTATAGATTGCCATTCTTGCTTTCAATGGTTAATGCCAGCACTGAAAGAGTATCAACTTGCTTGGCCGCATGTTGAACTGGACTTCTCCTCAGGCTTTGGCTTTGAACCCATCCCCGCTCTAGTAGGCGGAGAGCTGGATTTGGTCATTACCTCAGACATTCAGCCACGCTCAGAAATCCACTACGAGCCCTATTCGACTTCGAAATGCGCCTTGTTACCTCAATCTCCCACCCTTTAGCCGGAAAAGATCATATCGAGCCAAGCGATCTAGCGGATCAAACCCTTCTGACTTATCCGGTTCAAAAGCAGCGCCTAGATGTGGTTAAACACTTCCTCACACCAGCAGGCGTTGAGCCAAACAAGTGGAAACAAGCGGACAACACTCTAATGCTGGTACAAATGGTCTCTGCAGGCCTTGGCGTAGCGGCTCTACCAAATTGGGCGGTTAGTGAGTTCTCCCGTCAAGGATTGATCACCAGCAAACCATTAGGTGAAGGACTATGGCGCAGACTGTTTGCCGCCGTTCGCAATGGGGAAAAGGATAAACATTATCTGCAAGCGTTTTTTGGTACCGCAAGAGCGCAGTGCAAGCAGCATTTGGATGGGATCAAAGTGGCTTGATGCGGGAGTTGGTTCTAGCTCAGGCAACACGAAGTGAGCCAGTTTGCTCCTCCCCTTGAAAGCGGGGCGCGTAGCCGGGAGGCTGGGAGAGGTATTCTTTAAGTCCTCATATTAGAGAGAAAAACCAAGAGCACCCCCTCTAACTCCCCCGGCTACGCGCCCCGTTATCAAGGGGGAAAACAAAAGGCTCGCTCCTATAGTCGCATCGCCGACAATCTTGACAGCGTTTGAGGAGTTAGCGTGACTTGATGGAAGGGGTTCGTTCTAGATCAGGCGACACGCAGTGAGCCAGTTTGCTCCTCCCTTTATAAGGGGAGGCCGGGAGGGGTGCTCTTTTTCTTTTAACTAATTTAAAATTAAAAGAAAA
>BBMT01000007.1 GCA_000755425.1 Vibrio maritimus | reverse complement strand
CGGCGGCGGCAGTCGTTGTCACCGCGAGCCACAACCCGCCTGAATACAATGGTTTTAAAGTGTATTGGGAGAATGGCGCACAAATCATTCCGCCTCATGACGCTGGTATTGCGAGGAAAATTGACCAAGCCACGAGCAAACCACTCACTCTAATCTCCCTAGAGCAAGCGAGCGAGCAAGGTCTCTTGGAGTGGCTAGAAGAGGGTTACTACCAATCTTATCGCAGTGCCATCAATAGCAACCCACTGCTGAAGAGTAATAACCACACTGACATCTTCATCGCCTACACCGCAATGCACGGTGTTGGCGCTGAGATGGCGGAAACCTTGCTCGCCGATGCCGGATTTAAGCGTGTCGCAAGCGTTGCAGAACAGCGCGAGCCAGATGGCACCTTCCCCACTGTTAACTTCCCAAATCCAGAAGAAGCGGGCGCTATGGATATGGTGATGGCGCTTGGAAAAACGCACGACGCAGATATTGCCTGCGCGAATGATCCAGATGCAGATCGCTTCGCCGCTGCAGTAAAGCGCGAGGATGGTGAATATCAAATGTTAACTGGTGACCAGGTCGGTGCACTGTTTGCCAATTATCTATTGGAAAATCAGCCAAATGCGCTGGTTGGCAATACGATTGTGTCTTCCAGATTATTGAGTGCGATAGCTAAAGCGCACGGCGCACAATATTATAAAACACTCACCGGTTTTAAATGGCTCACCAACGTCGCCATGGAGCAACAAAGCGAAGCCCATCCGTTCTTATTCGCCTATGAGGAAGCACTAGGCTATACCATCGGAAATCAAGTTTGGGATAAAGATGGCCTATCCGCACTGGTTGCCTTTGCCCAATTGACGGGTGAACTAAAGGCACAGGGTAAAACCATCTGGGAAAAGCTCGAGGACTTGTATCGACATCATGGCTTCTACTGCAATGCGCAGCGCAGCATTGCGCTAGATCCTAACTCACCACCGATCGGTGACAAGCTGCGCAAACAACCACCAACCCAGATTGCAGGGCAAAACGTCACCGTGACAGAGGATCTTAAGTCTTCAACACGCTTCTTAGCCAATGGTTCGACAGAGACTATCAATCTACCAACCAGTGATGTGCTCATCTATACCCTAGAAGATCAGTCACGAGTTATCGTGCGTCCTTCTGGAACGGAGCCTAAATTGAAGTGTTACTACGAAGTGATCAGTGACTTTCCGGATACGATGAGCTTCGAGGAAGCGAATAAGGCTGCAGAAGAAAAAATGACTGCGTTCATTGCTGAGCACCAACAAAGTCTATAGAAACAAAAAAGGGGAGTTAGCAATCACTCCCCTTCGACTTTTAGTTAGATTCAGGTATTCATAAAAGTGTCTAGCTTAACGCTAACACTACACCTATGAGACTCTCACGCTTAGTACCTAAAACGACGGATCTGACTATCCAACTCGGTCGTGTTCAAGGTAATGGCTTCAGCCAAGGTTTGTAGTTCATTGTTAACACTTCGCATGTCTGCTGCGCTAGAATCAAGCTCGCGCATATCCCCCGCAACGGTATTACTTACGTTGGACTGCTCTTCACAAGCACTAGCAACAGAATCAACCATAGCGTTGATACTGGTCACCGCTTCAATCATCTTAGAAAGAGCGACTTGTGCTTCATCAGAGCTTGCTTTCGTGAGTTCCACCAGTTGCTTAGATTCTTGAGTCGCATTGAACGACTCCGTTGCCTCTTGCTGCAAACTTTCAATAATGGACTCAATTTCGCTGGTAGAGTCGTGAGTCTTGCTTGCAAGCGCGCGAACCTCATCGGCAACAACGGCAAATCCACGGCCACTTTCACCAGCTCGCGCCGCTTCAATGGCAGCATTTAGAGCCAGAAGATTGGTTTGCTCAGCAATCGCTTTAATCACCTCAACTACGCGGCCAATGTCGTCACTTCGGTTCTTGAGCGCGTTGGCGCGCTCGGCGGCAGTCTCAAGGTTAGCGGACAGGTCTTCTACATTTGAGACATTCTGTGTAATTGCTTGTTCACTTGAAGCTCCTAGAGAAAGAGCATCATTGGATTTGAACAGAGTATTCTCTGTGTTGGCTGCAATTTCACTCGTCGCCAGATTAAACTGCTCAATCTTGCTTAGGCTTTCATGAGTGAGAGCCAACTGATTTTCAGTTTGTTGACTTACTGAAGCGCGCACGGAAGTAATAGCAGAGCCATTCTGCTTTAAGCTCTCAGTCGTTCGAGCCGTATCGATAACGATCTCCTGCACGGTTTCAACAAAACGATTGAAGGCTTTTGCTAAGTCGCTCACTTCATCGTTTGAGGTCGCTTGTACTCTTGATGTTAGATCGCCGCCACCAGCGGCAATATCGTTCATGCTGCTGGCCATCCCTTTTATTGGGGTCACAACCAAACGATCCATAATGTAACCAAGAGACACGATAACCACTAAATACAAGGTACCGAACATTAGCATCGAGCGAAGCATTAAATTGTCTAGCTCATTGCGCGCTTGCTCACTATTAAAACCAAGTGAAACCGAGCCAATTGGCAAACCATCCCACTCAATATCAATGCGAGATTCAAACTCAGCCACCTGTTGGCGAATCTGGCTCATCTCTTTACCGTTTTGATCGCGAACCACTATGCTCGAAATGGTGTCATTCTTGATGTACGCCTCAAGAATACTGCCAATCAAAGCCTTGTCATACACATACACCGGCTCTTGCAAGATAACTTGCAACTCCTGCTCGATTTCTTCGGTGACCTTCGCTAGATCCGCTTCCACATTTTGCTTAGTCAATACATATTGAGTAGACAAAGCAATCGCTGTCACCAGCGTCATGACGAGTGTCACCACAAGAATTATTTTTTTGGTCAGTCTGTTCATGTTACACCTGTGGTTACTTAGCTAAAGGGTCAAAGAAAAAGTGATCAGGGATGGCTTTCGTGGCAGCGGTGACGTTGGGATTTTCCAACTCAAATACCACGCGCTCACTCAAATTTGCTTGTTGCAATGCAGCTTTGATCTCATTGTCCGCAAAGAACATTGTCTCGTAGAGTCCTTCGTTGTGGATTTCGAGGATGATGTCATACAGATGCTGCTTCAATGCATCGTTGCCTTTGCGCACAAACAGAAGGTAAGGCATCTTGTAGCGAAGCATCACGTTTCCGTCTACTTCCAATGGAAGGTGCGGGTGAGATTTCACTTCAGCCCAAGGCTCCATTACACCGCGCATAAAAGCGTCGCAGCGATTGCCAGCAACCAGCATGTCGAAAATATTTGGGTACTTGAGCGACTTTGCGATGGATAATCCATTCGCTTCCAGTATCTGTGTATCCGCCCACGTTTTTCCTGAGCAAAGTGATAAGCGCTTTAGATCGGCAACAGAGTTAACCGCGGCTAACTTATTGGTTCGCTCTGTGCTCACCAACCCGATACGCATGCCCAACATGCCGCGATAAATAGGAAATGGAATGGCGTCAAAGCGCGTTTCAAGATCCTGGTTGGTCGCCGTCCACACAACGTCTAACGTGCCGTTTTCTAAATCGGCAAGCAGTCGAGTCCCTGCGGGTTCGCCAGTCTTGGCGTAGATAAAATCGATGGAAGAGTACTGCTCGGAACGAGAAATGATCTCTTTTAATAAGGTTAAATGGAGTTTATCGTCGTCAGGCTTACCAGCAAGCCTAAGCGGCTGGGCAACAGACGACAGCGACAATACCCCACACAAAGTAGCTAATAGCAACTTCTTCATGGTGCACCTAACATTCTGATACTAATAACAACCACCGCCATGTATGAAACAACAGCGGTACAACGGGTTTGTAGGGGGAGGGATTCGTCGCATTTACGATCTTCGTCGCGTATGCCACTGGTTTTTTATTGTGACGAAATGTAACGACAGAACGATAGACAGTCAATCATTCTCTGAGGCAGCAACGAGGGGTTAATTGGACTTTATGACTACCATCACAGACCGTAACCTGGCTATTGTTTTACTCATTAGATAAAAAGCAAAATAATAAACCAAGCAAGTCGAATTGTTAGTCACTAAAATCACCCTGTCGTATCTGGCTAAATTTCATCCAGCCAACATAGATATGCGAGGCACCTCAAACAATGAACGTGAGGTGCCCCAGTGAATAGCGGTCACTGTTGAGACGACTCTGGTTTGCTCTCAGATGTCACATCGTCATTCTCTCCGTCTACCCACTTCATAAAGACTTGATAGCCAGCAGTTAAAAATGCGGCACCAATAAACATACCGAGAATACCGCCAGACATCATGCCGCCAATCGCGCCAATGAGAACCACCGGCATAGGAACGCTCAACCCTCGCCCAAGCACCATAGGTTTGAGTATGTTATCAACCAAACTAGCGGCAATAATCAAAACAGAAAAGATAGTGTTATGTACGGTTGAACCATCAGTACTCGACCACAACATCGCGACCGCAACAATGGCAATGATGGTGACAGGCAGCTGCGTAATCGCAAAAACTAAAGCAATTACCGTTAAAAATGCCGCTGCAGGTACGCCGGCAAGTGCGATAACTGCACCAAATATGGTTGCCGTTAGGAATGCGATACCGATAACGCCCACCGCCACTTGGCGAATGGTTGCCGTGGTTAAATGATGCAGCTCTGGCCCTTTGTGCTCATCGGAAAAGCTATTGAAAATCCTGCGCATCGCTTTGGTGCCGTCTTCTGCCCACGCAAGCATAATACCTGCGATAATCACTGCACCAATCAACAAAAAGACACTCCCCGCCGCACCGCTCGCTTTATCTACAAACCAGGCTGACGCATTCTTCAGCTGAGGCTGATACTTATCGATAAAATTCGGCAAATCTTTCGCCGCTTCACTCCACGCCGCGTACGTATCTTCACCAATCAGTGGCCAATCCTTTACCTTCTGAGGAGGTGCTGGAATGTGAAGTTCGCCTTGTTCATAGCTTTGGTAAGTCTGTAATGTTTTTACCGCAAGTGAATTGCCCACCAAAGCAACAGGTGTCCCCAATACCAACACACCTATCAAAGCGATGGCCGTCGAACTTCGCTTAGTTGTCCAACCAAACTTAGTCTTTAAGAAGTTACGCACCGGAAACAGAGCAATCGCTAAAACCAACGCCCAAAGTAAAATTGGCAGAAAAGGAGCGAATGCCCACCAGCACATCAATACAATGAAGGCTATAGTAGAAAACCGTATTAGGGATGCCGTAAAAGCCTGAGATAGGGCTAGCTTAAGATTGTCCTTGTCGTTATTCACGTAAGACTCCGTTCTTTGACACAAGTAAAGATGATATTTTGACGATCATCGATGCTACTTATCCATGATCTTCTTATCTAACCCACTGAACAATGGGCATATATCAACTATAGTCTACGAAAGTTAACTCTCAATACTAGGCAAAAATAAAGCCAGCTATTTAAGCTGGCTAAAGGGAGGGATCAGTCTGTGACAGGGTTTGGCGGGGTAGCCTGCACATTCCTATGTCGATAGAGGTGAGTGCCGGCCAGCAAAATAGCCAGGCCGATTGAAATAAACACGCCAGCATCAGACAAAGAATCTGTTGTCATCGCGATCGTCGCCACAAGGACACCTAGTATCTGACACATGCGTCCAAGGTAAACACCTTGCCGAGTATCAACTTTTGCCTCTTCGGATGAACCAATAGGTGATTCCAAATTAACTTTTAGCTGAGCGATTTCTTTACCACGTTCACCAGAGGATTCCTGATAGAACCAACGCGTAGATAGAAAGAAACCGCCTGTTATAACAATATGTGCGATCAGTGTCATCGAAACGAGTAGGTCAACCGACTCGCGATTAGTGAAGCTAGTTGCATCAAACAAAGGCAACAGCCAATCTACGTTAAACACAAACTGCATAAAGAACGACACAGAAAGTCCGACGGCAATCGTCGCCCAACCGGACCAGTCCGGTGTTTTTAGCGTTATAAGAGCCAGCAAAGATGGGATTGTCAAAGGAGTTTGCAATAGTGCGCCAAATAACATCATGATATCAAAGAAGCTGTACTCATCGATTGATGCAAATAACAAAGCAGCCAAGATGCAAAGCAAGCCATTGATCACGGTCACCACCTTCCCTACTACGAGTTGCTTTTGTTCCGTTACTTTGGGGTTGAGCACAGCTTGATAAACATTTCGCACAAAGATACCAGCATTGCGATTCAAGGCTGTCGTCATAGGAGCGATAGTCGCAGCAAGCATTGCCGCAAGCACCAAACCAAGCATGCCTGCAGGCAGGTAGTGATCAATGTAATAAACATAAGCGGCATTGTTGGCACTCTCAGCAAGCTTTGGATAGTACGCCATCAGATCCACGCCCAACGTCGCAGTCACCCATGGCGGTACAAACCACATTACAGGACCAAAAATAAATAGGATGCCAGCGAACAAGGCCGCTTTTTTTGCTTCTCTTTCGTTTGTCGTCACCAAAAATCGGTAGCAAGAAAGTGCATTGTTCGTGTTCATTGTTTGCTTAAGTATCATCATCACAACCCAAAGCCAAAACACTTGCCAGTAGCTCATGTTGCGACCCATGTAAGTATCGGTTGGGTAACTATCAATGAGTGTCACCGGTCCACCAACTTCAAGCAACGCAAAGGCTCCGACTGACATGGTAATCGCAACCAACAAAATGAGTTGAATGACATTGGTTGCAGACACCGTCCACGATCCGCCGCTCGCAGCAATGAAGGTAACCAATAGACCAACGCCAACAATCGTCACCACAAGATCAATGTTAAACACCGCGGCTGTGAAGAGGCTAAGCCGTTTAACCAAATTGCCGCTGACATGATAGTCAAAGGAAAAGAGAGCCAAGTATACACTTGCTCTGATGCGCGCCCAAAGCGAACCTTAATAGCTTCCATCGCAGTCTCGACACGCATCTTGCGATAGCGAGCAGCAAAATACCCAGCGGCCACCAAGAAGCCCAAGGCATTCCCCCAAAAGATGAACAGTACTGTCAGCCCATCTTCATAGGCTTTTGCAGCAGCGCCGGTAAAAGTCCACGCCGAAAACTGAGTCATGAAAGCGGTAGCACCAGCCATCCACCACATCATTGCTCCACCGCCGCGAATGAACCCCGAACTGTCCGTGGTAAAACGCTTAAACGCCAGAGCGGCAAACAATACGAAAGCAAAGTAACCGGCAACTATCGCACCATCAATGAGTTCCATACTTCTCCTTATGCATCATCATTTTTCATTAGTCACGATTCATGACTTTCGGTTCGTCGCCTATAGAGAGCTCAATGACCGCAACAATGAAACTCGACTTAAATCACATTTAGTCATTTAAAGTAGAAATATTACTACCTAACTTCAAGTTTCACTGGTAAATTAGAGCATATTAAAACAATGTTTCAAATAAAATTTGATTATCTAATTGTTTCTAGAAAGGTGTGAATGATACTAAAATCATGTTATCTCAAACCGCTTTGGTTAACGTCTACTCACTATTTTTACGATGTAACCTAGCCAGCACACTTTAACTATTTAGTTTCATTAAATCATATTCTTACAGACCGACCTTAATTCAGTAGACACTGATAAGACGGATCACTCTCAAGCTGGATATCTGACTATGAGCCAATACAAAATAGCAATCATCGGCGAATGCATGGTGGAGCTACAACGCAAAGAAGATCTACTGAAGCAAACTTTCGGTGGTGATACATTAAACACGGCGCTGTATCTTTCTCGTTTGACGAAAAATAACAACATTTCAGTAAGCTACATTACCGCACTAGGCAACGACCCTTTCTCATCTGAAATGCTCAAAGCGTGGTCGGACGAAGGCATCGATACCGACCAAGTGTTGCGTCTAAACGACAAAATGCCCGGTCTTTATCACATCGAGACAGATGAAACTGGCGAGCGCACCTTCTTCTACTGGCGCAGCGACGCAGCAGCCAAGTTCGTGTTTGATCAACCAGAAAGCCAATCCCTTGTTGATTCATTGATGGATTACGATGCGGTTTATCTAAGCGGCATTACCTTAGCTATTTTGACCGACTCGGGACGTGACACCCTATTTAGCTTCCTGGAGAAGTTTAAAGCCAAGGGCGGCAGCGTATTCTTCGACAACAACTATCGTCCAAAGCTATGGGCGAACCGTGATACCGCTCAGCGCACATACCTTGCGATGCTTGGTTTCACCGACACTGCACTCCTTACCTTCGAAGATGACCAAGACTTGTTTGGCGACACATGCCTAGAGGAGTGCATCGAGCGCACTCAACATGCAGGTGTCAGCGAAATTGCCATTAAGCGCGGCGCAAAAGAGTGCCTCGTGCTTAGCGAAGGTCGCGCAGAGTATGTCGCACCCAAGCCCGTAAATTCTGTGATCGATACCACAGCTGCAGGCGACTCATTCAGCGCGGGTTATCTTGCCAAGCGCCTAACCGGTGGCGACGCATTTAGTTCAGCCGCGATGGGACACAAAGTTGCAGGCACAGTAATTCAGTACCGCGGTGCTATTATTCCTAACACAGCAACGCCAACTCTTGATTAGTAGGACAAAGACAAATGACAACCCTAAACGAACAGCTAGCAAACCTAAAAGTAATTCCTGTAATTGCCATCAACAAAGTTGAAGATGCTATTCCTCTAGGTAAAGCACTAGTAGACAACGGCATGCCATGTGCAGAAATCACCTTCCGCACCGAGTGTGCAGCCGACGCGATTGCTGCAATGCGTCAAGCCTACCCAGAGATGCTGATTGGCGCAGGTACCGTTCTTACTAACGAGCAAGTCGATCAAGCGATTGAAGCAGGCGTTGATTTTATCGTAAGCCCAGGCTTCAACCCGCGCACAGTTCAATATTGCATCGACAAAAACGTACCAATCGTACCGGGCGTTAATAACCCAAGCCTAGTTGAACAGGCTATGGAAATGGGTCTACGTACATTGAAATTCTTCCCAGCAGAGCCATCTGGCGGTGTAGGCATGCTAAAAGCGCTGACAGCCGTTTACCCTGTGAAATTTATGCCTACAGGTGGTGTAAGTCTGAATAATGTAGATGACTACCTATCCATCAAATCTGTACTAGCATGTGGTGGTACTTGGATGGTTCCAACGAACCTTATCGACGAAGGCCGCTGGGAAGAGCTTGGTCAATTGGTGAAGGACGCCGTTGCTCACGTTAACTAATCCAACATTTAACTAAATAAAATCAGCCCCACGAGCGTTCGCTTGTGGGGCTGATTGTTATCTGCAGAGCGGCTAACTCGATAAGTCCATCTCGGCGACTTTAGCTCTGTCCTCTTGAACTGAGTTTAAGCCCCACTCCATCACGTTGCTACTATCGCCATGATGATACAGCTCATCGCCATTAGCATGATTGAGAATTTTCGCTGCTCGCCACGCCGCAAGACTCAATTGTGGTTCAATGATTCCATGGTTATGGGTACCTGAATTCACTACAAACAACTTGTTGTCACAAGGCTGCTTCCAATGCGCAGCTACTCAGAGTTAAGTAATGGCCTAGAAAACTCATCCAATTGCAGCTTATCGGCAATGTCTTGAAGCAAGGTGCCAACACACGCTTAAAGCCTGTACATAGAATCACAACGTCAGCTTCAAGGACTTTCTCGTGTTCCGTAACGCCATGACGAAGTCGCAACTGATGTTGTTTGCCTGACAAATCTAGCCCTACAAGCTCTTGATGCGGCTGCACTGTCCACCACTTTGGGTTTCTTAATACATACTTATCGTGATACAAACTCTGATAAATCGACGTCAAACAGTCATCGGTGATCCCATCGCTGGTGAGCTTTTGACGGGACACCTCACGCGCTTGTCGCTCCTTGTCGAGATGATAAAACTGATTCACATAGTCCGGCATAAAAAACTGGTCGCTAAAACAGCTTTCATCTAGCCTTCTAGATTTGCACGGCGTGACACCCAATCAAGTTGTCTCGGCTTACCAAAATCACCGGCAAAAACATGCTGAAAGATATCCGCACCTGTTTGCCCACCGCCGATAATTGCAATGCGTTTGCCCGTTAAATCTGGCTTACGCACCATCATTTCGTGGGCGTGGAAACAATGATCGCTAAGCTTATCCTCTGCGCATTCTGGCACCACTGGCTGCGTTCCCGTACCAACAACCAAATGACGGCTGGTCACCGACTCGCCATTTGCGGTAATCACAAAGTGATCCTCAGCAAAGCGCACCTCACTAATGTCAGTGGCAAATTGGGTGTTCGGGAGCTGCTTAGCTGTCCACGCCATATAATCGGAAAACTCTAGCCTCGAAATCATAAAATCACCACGCGCAGTGAATGGATAGAATTTCTGATTTTTCACCAAGTAGTTCATAAACGTGTAGGGGCTGGTAGGGTCTACGGCCGTAACTAAGTCCTTTAAAAACGAGGTTTGCATCTTGGCGTGATTCAGCAATAGTCCCGGATGCCACGCAAATTCAGGTTTACGTTCATAAAATTGGCTTTTTAACTCTGTCCTGGGTGCAGCTAACGCCGCGATACTTAAGTTGAAAGGACCAATGCCCACTCCAACCAAATCAAAATCAACTGTTTTCATTGTATTTTTCCTAGCCTGATAGGTACTTTCTTATCTGCTTAAATAGCGTAAACATCAAAGAAGCGCTGTCGTCGACATTGCAGCATCGCTGCTCTTTTGTGTGGAAAATCAAAGTCGAAAAGGTGTTCAAATCCTATTCGCTCTGTCAGTGCCAACACTTTTTATTATCTGCACGAGGTTCACCCATCACATTTTGAGTGTTGAGATCCGCCAAAAAACAATAGTGCACGATGCTTCGCGACCAAGCAGAAAAGTAACGCCAGCCTCGAAAACGCGCATTCGCTGAGAGCATATGAGCCCCACGATCAAACTTATCAACATCATAGAATGGCCCAAGTCGATCTTCCGCCGTCCAATAAATCTCAAAATAGCCAAAGGGGATACCGTCAAATTCTCCAATAACCGGGAACTGATGAGGATCGCTTTCCATCTTGCTCAGATACTCTTGATGAGACGCCTTGGAACCGCTGAGTTCCCAAACTGGCGCAATTGCAGGATCGTTATGCCAGCGATGGAAACCATTAAGATCCCGTGGCAGCTGCGCTTTTCTAAAAGACACCACTCGCTTCTCTCGATAGAGGTATCGTTGATAGAACACATCTTCTGGCTTTGCCGGTCGCGTTGGGTATTGAATTCCATGCTCAGTTCGCTGCTCTATTTGCCTATCTGGTTTACTGTCTGGGCGGTGCCAAATCGGCGCGTGCTGAAGAAATGCTGAACGACTAAGCAGATCCTTATCTTCCAAAACGTGGCTCATAAATGAGGGTGCATCGGGCACTGAACCAGCGCCACATCGAAATGATAAAAACATGCTCGATGGCAGACCACCACACCAAACTTTCTTTTGCTGCTATCTTAACCGTCACTAAATCGTCGTAAAGATCGGCAGTAACGCGGCCACGCTCAATCGAATTGGATACTAATGACCACTCATTGTGACTGGTCGAATAAACGCTAATGTATGTGTCATCTGGCAGTGGTTTGGTACACAGGGGCAGGTTTCGTCCTAATAGCGGATTAGTAATGTCACGATAAATTTCAGCAGGGTTCGATAGTGTGGCTTCATTATTTTCTTCCAAGAAGCACAAGAAGTTTCGTTTCCAGCGTAGAGTCGGAGAATTCAGCAAATAGTCATAGAAAGAAGGATCCAGAGGATGAGCTGCCGCCAGTCCAGCTAAGTGCTCTCGGCACACCTCATACAATTTTTCTTCTGTTGCCAAACCACCTGCCGCAATCGCAGACACCGTGTTCATTAAAGAATTACCGATAAGATAATAGGCAAGGTACGGGTTCACCTGTTCACTCGGCATAAAGTATTCCGGATCGACATGTTCAAACACCGATGCGAAGCGCTGCAATGCAAGCTCAGTGATACCACTTCCCTGACAATCGCGGTACATCATGCCAATCGGCAGGCCTTCCTCAATTTTTAGTACAATATTTTGCTGGTGAGCGAGAAGGATCAGGCCATAGTCGCTGCGAGCGACACACAGTGGTGCCATCACATGCTGCATAAAGTGCCCTAACCATAAACAGGCGGCTTCTTCTACGCTCATTGATTGTGCTGCTGCAACCTGCTTAACCCAGGTAACGACTTGAGACTCACTTTGCCCAACACAAATCTGATTTGCAGTCGCTAGAAGATGATGATCCTTCGTTTTGTCATGAACGCTGACTTCATGTTCACCCGTTTCAAGTTCATAAAGCGATGTGAAAAACGGGTTGTCACGAAAACTCACTAGTGGCAGATCAAGTTCATGTCCTTGTTTCGAGCAAATAGTTATCCATGCGGGCTCTTCAATAAACGTGGTGGTTGGCAGCCTTTGAACCAGTTCTTGACCAGCTTCATGACAAAGTAGCTGACTAAAAAGCGTGCCACGTCTTGCTTCCTTGGCCGTCAAAAGGCGCAGCGAGTTGGTCAATTTGATAGGTAGTGACACCTTTAACATCCACGGCATGTCAGGGTGATAGATAGCGCGACAGGACGATGTTGCCTGCCAACCACCGCTTCGCAACTGCAAATCAACGACATCACCTTTCAGCTCGACGGCCTCTTGAGACAAGCGCCAAGCCTTTGCCTGCAAAGGGTGCATAGGGTAAGGCAGATAATCATCTGCAATAATAGTTCGGCTTTCTTCTGGTATTGATAATTCAAACAAGGTTTGCAAATGATGTTCTAAAGTCTCAACCTGCGCCTCGCCCACAAGCTGCTGTTTCGCGACTGCAAACCACTCGATTTCAAACTCAGCTTCAAATTCAGGTAAGAAATCTGCCTGTTCGCTGTGGGACAGTGGCGCACAACTTTTCGGACTAGGATGCATACTGTGCCCACCTACGAGCGCTTGCTCAGATTCAATAAATCGAGCTGGTGCAGCTACAGAGCCATGTCTTGCCTTGTAGGTTGACGCTCGTTGAATATAGTCATTGGAATCACCAATACGTTGAAGTAGGCGATCGCGCTTTTGTGAATTCTCTATATCGAAGGATCCAAGAACAAGATCGACTGCAATAGGAAAGGATACCTCAGAGGCTGAGCCATCGTTAACGTGATAGATCTCTTGCGCATATCGATGACGACCGTTGGTAGAGAAATAGCTTAAGGGCAGCCATAATGCACCGTTAGATAGTGAAAAACACGCGCATTTTCGCGGTTTACCCGCAATGTCGGCCTCGATGACCTCTGCTTTAATAAACAGGCCATCCATATCAACAAAAAGACTGTTAAAAAACGATTGAAAACTGAGTGAATGTGCCATTTTACTTCTCCGTCATCCATGGACTCAACTGATTAGGCGCTTGCCAAACTTGTGTGTACTGACCTACATTCGACCTTGGCTTTTGTCGCACTTCGATAGGCGTACCAAAGACCAAAAATCCAACCGGGTAGTGCTCACTGCCAAGGCCGAGAATTTCACGCACACCCGGCAATTCAACCGCATCTGTGGAATACCAGACACCGCCAAATCCCAAACGATCCGCTGCCAGTAGTGTCATTTGACACGCGGCCGCTGCGGATAGGATCTGATCTTGCTGACTTACTTCCTTGTGTGTTTGAACGCGAGCGGAGATCAACACCAAGCTAGGTGCGTTACTAAGATAGTCTGCTAATCGGTTCGCTTGCGCGGGTGTTACTTTAGTGTCATGGCTTAGCCAAGCATCTCGTAAATGACCCACTAGATTGGTAATGGAGTCTCCTTGGACGACCAAGAAATGCCACGGACGTAACCGACCATGATCCGGAGTACTCATAGCCGCTTGCAATATGGCTTGCATTTGCGCCTTATCGGGCGCAGGTTTGCGCATCTCATGAACATGATAAGAAACGCGCTGATAGAGGGAATTAAGATCGTGCATAATAATTTTTTCTATAGCCATGTAGACTGACCAATGCGGCCACCTTCCCTCTCGGGAAGCGCCACGTGTGTCGCTCAGTAAAGTTTTACCCAGAATGTCGAGGGTGAGATTCAAGAACTGTAGCGACATGAAGGTTAAAACTCCGCGCTATAGCTAAGTGCAAAAGTGCGGCCTTGACCGTTGTAACGGAACAGTTCTGGGGCAGAAATCGTTCCGTAAAGAACCTGAGCACGCTGGCTCCAAATCGTTTCGTAAACCGTGTTAAATAAGTTCTCAATGCCGAAATTAACTTGACCAACTGGCAGTGCGTAGTAACCCGTTAAGCCTGCTAAATGGTATCCATCTAGCTTGTTGTTATCTGCATCCTCGTAATCTGCCAGAGATTGCAAGTACAGCTCAGCACCATAGTTCAAATTGTCATAGCCTACTTTCGTCACTGCACTTGACGGACTAGCAAACTGTACTGACATGTCTTGCCACGAACCTTGATTTTTCTCTTCACTGCGGATCCATTGCCCTTGAATACCGGCATAGATGTTTTGCGTGAAGTAGTAATCAAACTGGCCTTCGATACCATAAATACGGCTCTCTTCATTGCCGACATCTAAGGTCAGATCGCTGGTATTGATCTTCTGAGTCTTATCCGACAATGAGTAGTAACCCGCTACTTGAGTCTGATAGCTCTCGCCTGCGGCACGCCAACCTAGTTCAATCGAATTGGTCTTTACACCCGGTAGCGGCGTGTTGTTAATATTGACACTCTTAACTAAGGTCGCTCGCCCTGGATTAGAGGTATAATCGTATGTCCCTTTACCGTAAACTTTTGCTGGATCTGGCACATTGAAACCTTGGCTAAAGTTCGCCCATAGCTGCTGACGATCTGACAGATCATAGACGCCTCCCGCGTTGAATAGCCAAACATCCGTCGATGAACTGCCACCAGGTATTGCATCCGCACCAGAAATTAACCCTTGAGCCACATACTCTTGTTGAGACAAGCCAACGAAATCGCTAACGTCATAACGCGTTTGTTGATAACGAACCCCTCCGGTTAACAACCAATCTGGCGCTACACGCCAATTAGCTTGAGCAAACAGTGCGGCATTTTGAGTATCGATATCTGGATAGCGCTGATGCTCACGCAATTTTTCAAACGTCATCGCACCCGAAGCCATCGCGGTTGCAAGATCAAACACACGCTGCTTTGCACTAAATGTCTCAGATGCGTACTCGCCACCGTAGTTTAGTGACACGTTTTGCCACTCTTTTTGTAGCATCAACTTGCCACCAAAAATGCTGGTGTCTTGCTGAGATGAGCCATACATAGGCGTTTGAGTGTCTGGGAATGGAAAAAACCTAGCTCTTCGCTCGGTAGTAGAGTTGAGCTAGCAATGCATGAGACAGCACATCATCATGCTTATACTGTGCATTAACGAAGGTACGTTTTGTTGACGGCTGTTCATCTAGCTTCAAACCTTTTCGAATTTCAATGAACTCAGGAAAGCCCATAATGCCTGCCAAATTAGGGCCTAAATACGCGCCATACTCAGTATCTTGCTGACTGTCGTAGTATTGCGCTGTCAGGGATAGTGACTGTTGCTCATCAAAGTTAAACTCTAGATTACCCATCACATCAACGGCATCGTTAAACTGCATGTCTGTTTGTGTTATGTCGGGCATAATCATGCTGCCATCGCCATCAAACGCAGCACCTTTCCCCTCATAAGCAACCGAAAGGCGACCTGCCACCGTGTCATTACCACCGGAAATAGCCACGGCTGCCTGCTTGGTAAGATCTTCACTGCTGTTGAAGCCAGACACACCGCCAATACGAGCCTCAACGCCCAACTCTCCAGACTCGCCTTTTTTGGTTATGATATTGATGATACCGCCCGATGCACCCGCGCCAAATAATGCGGTCGCACCCGATAACACCTCAACACGCTCGATATTAAATGGGTTAATACTGTCAAATTGGCGGCTTATCTCACGCGTTGAGTTCAGCGACACGCCATCAATCATCACCAGCGCTGAGCGCCACGTAGATTCTGTGAGTAGTTGGTACGACTTCCGCTACCAAAGTCAAAACCTGGAATCAGCCTTCCGAGGGCACCTTTTAAGTCAGCGCCCGCATTGATCTGCTTTTCGAGTTCTTTTTGATCGATTACCCACATGGTTGTTGCAGAATCCGCGATCGTGCTTTGGATCTTCGATCCCGTTACAATCACCGTTTCTAGGTCTGATTTTGGTGAAGCGTAAGCGGCACTGTGAACCAAGATGGCCAGTGTGGTGAGGGGAAGACCCTTTCTCACTAAAGTGTTCATGTTGTTCCTTTACTTTCTGATATAGAGGTGGTTAAAAGCGAGCGAGATGTCGATACTACGACCCACATCAGACTCAAAATAACGAGTGCGAACAGGCTCGATGCATAAAGAGCATTGATGCCAACGCTCAGGCACAGCGCAGCACTTGTAGTGCCAACTAGGTGTCCCAATGAATGACTTTGAGCCAGCAAACCACTGGTCTCAGACACCTTGCGCTTCGGCTCTCCACGTCGAAACGCGACTTGGCTGTACCAAGGGGGTAATCCCGCTATCGATAGCGCGAGTGCTAAGCCTGCGAGAATAAAGTTTGTTAAATTGGGGTCTGGGATCAGCGCAAGTAAACCGAAGCCCACTAAGCCGAAGGCAATGATGAAAAGGCGAGTCTTGAGCCACTTCGCCAAACGGGGCATAACCCAAACTTGAAGAATGAATAGCAACATCGACAACCCAAGCATCAAAAAAGCGAGCATCTCACTCGCCTGCTCGACATCCCCTATTAGTGATGTCATTTCGGGAGCTAGTGCGAGTTGAAAACTCGCTACCAAGGCAGTGGTTGAGAGCGCTATGAGAAGCGGCGCGATCAAAGAGGGCGGAGACAATAAGAATAACGACAGAGCCTTGATGTTCGGTGCTGTAGATAGCTCTGCTTCTTGGCCAGAAAAAGAGATAGATGGGCGCTTAAAAAAGCTCCAAAACATCGGCACAAAAGGAATCGCCAATACCCAAAGCCAATCAACTGGCAATAGAACCAGCCCCGGTCCTGCCAGTCGTCCGAGTGTCAAAGTCCCACTTATTTTGGATAGCTTCTTGTACTGTCTTTGTTCACATGATGTTTGTGCATAGATACTCCCTTGAGCAATCGGCATGAACGCACTTGAAAAGAAGCCCATAAATAAACGAGACACACCGATCAATACGAGAAACTCAATATTGAACTGGACGCTTTTGGTAGCACCTAAAAGCAAAACCACAAACAAAGCATTCGATAGAAAGTAGCCTAATATCGTTATTTTTGCGCTAGAAAAGTAACCAAGACGAATAATTTTTCCTGGCCAAAACGCCGAGCCTATAAAGAAACTCAGCATATTTAAATTCAGAAAAACTATTATCAAAGACCATGAATTTCCAGAGTCTTCAATACTGAGTACTGCCACTAACACTGGCAATAAACTAAATAACAATGTTTGATTTAGCCTACTGCAAGCAAGGCACCACGCATCCACATAGCAACAACTACACAACACATTTTATGAAAATGATAATAATTATCGTTATGATTGTTGATCTCATATCAATTTGTCAATAGATTATTTACATAATCGAATCACATCCATATCTACATGTTTATCAATTAGATAATGACAAAAAGGGACAAATCGTGACAAAGCAGTACTGGTACCAGGCAAATCAAAAGCTCATCGCCAAAGCACTTAGCGAACTTGATTTTGAAGAGATGTTTGAGTTCGACCGTGAGGTCGCCATGAGTAAAGACATTACGCGGATAACGCTTGTTTTAAATAAGGTCACCTGGAAGTTTGATGCAAAGAAAAGTATTTGGGGAATGTATAACCCTATTATTAATTCGATAAACAATGAAAGTTCAAATAACCCAACAATTAGTGAGTTTTTAATTGATCTGCAAGCGACCATAAAAATAAGCGACATTGACCTTTCTGGTCTCATTGAGGAAATGAATCAAACCCTATTCAGTGAAGTGGAACGCGTCAAAATACTTGAGCATGTCACCGCGTCGGATATCATCAATTGCGATGAAACCCAAAGGCAACGTTATCTCGATGCACACCCAAAATTGATCGCCAATAAAGGTAGATTGGGCTGGGGAGAAGATAATTTACAACGCTACTCACCAGAAACCAGTGTCGGTTTTCAACTACGTTATGTGGCTGTGCACCATTCACTTTGCCACAGCGGGTTTCGTGACGATCTAGCAGCTGACGATTTGATCAAAGCCACCATGGCGCAAAATGATTATGCCGGCATACATGCGAAACTACCAAAAGGTCACGAAGCAGATTACCTGATCGTTGCCATACATCCTTGGCAGTACCAACGCTTCATCCGCATTCAGTTCCAAGACTACTTTGAGGACGAGCGACTTATTGACCTAGGCAGCTCCCAAGCGCTATGGCAACCCCAACAGTCCATACGCACGCTCAGCGCCCTATCCCCAGAGACCAAATTCGATGTTAAAACAGCCGTCACCATACTCAATACCTCTTGCTATCGCGGTATTCCAGGCAAATACATTCAGCAAGGGGCAGCCATATCGACTTGGCTAGCAGATATTGCTAGCAACGACCCACTGCTTAACTCCCGCGGGCTTATGGTGCAGCAAGAACTCGGGGGAATTTTTGTTTCTCACCCGTATCAATCTAAAGTCGAAGGCGCCTATCGATACAATGAAATGCTCGGCTGCATTTGGCGAGAACGTGCAGAGTCAGTCATCAATTCAGAACAAAGACCGATGTCGATGGCAACATTAATGCAGGATGATGGCAAAGGAAACGCATGTATCTTGGCGTTAATCGACGCCTCTGGTCTTTCGCAGGAACAGTGGCTAACTCAACTGTTTCGCCATGTCGTCATCCCGCTCTACCACTTGATGTGCCAATATGGTGTTGGACTCGTTGCACACGGGCAAAATGTGACACTGACTCTTGAAAACAATCAGCCGGTTGGCTGTATCATCAAAGACTTTCATGGCGACTTAAGGTTGGTGGACGAAGAACTCCCTGAACTTGACTCTCTCGATGATGCCATCAAACAGAACCTGACACGCTACCAGCCAAATATCTAGTTCATGATCTTCTGACTGGCCATTTCGTCACCGTGCTTCGATTTATTTCCCCGTGGTTAGAAGCAACCGAGTCAGAACAGAATGGACTCGAACCCCAAGGGATCAGTGAGACTAAATTCTACGGCATACTCGCTAAAGAGATTCAACGCTACCAAGCGGCTCACCCCCATTTAGACGCCCGCTTTGAAGCCTTCAACCTGCTTAGCGAACACATCGATAAGGTTTGTCTTAACCGAGTGAAGTTTAAAATTGGATACGGGGAAAGTAATCAAAGGCCACTGCCGGAGCTTGGGGAGCCGATAACGAATCCTTTGGTTGTGGGGTTAAGAGCACAAGACAACTAGCAATTAGATGCGATGAGATCTAGTGACAAGAGAGTCACTAGATCTTTAAAACTGCTCAAATCAAGCCATCGACACCCAGATTGCACAGCAAATCATGATCAATATCATCAAGCTCCACAATACGTAGATATAGACCACGCTTAAATTAATAAAAATGCGTGGGCAAACCGTTCGTATCTGTGTTAACTGTCGCTTTGTAGCCCATTTTGGAAAAGTGACAGCAGTCAGCAACGCAACACCATGTATTAGTGCTACAAAATGGAACCCTCTTACAACTGAAAGTTCAACAGGAGTATAGTGTTTTGAGGTAAAAGCAAACTCAACGACACTTTTTGGAGTAAAGTAGGTCATTAGTCCGCCAACCAAAATGAACCAAATAAATAGGATGCCACTAAAAACAAAAAACAGAAGAAACGCCCAATCTATTAGTTGCATACTTTACCTACCCCTAGCTCGTTTACTAGTGAGATGTCAGAGTAACGACTTTTGTAAAGACCAACACCAATATCGCTCATTCGATTACTAACTATCGCTGTTCCAGCAGCCAAGACTAATGAACCAAACCAACCAACAGGCGTTGCGAATACGATTACAGATATGGCAACACCTCCAAATATTCCCACTGCTGTACTAGTTGCCGTCTCAACCAAAATTTCATTCTTTTTCGCCTCACTAGCTGAGTTGGCTATTTGATGACAAGCCACCCCCAGGTTAACAACGGTCAACACAGAACCACCTTTCGAAGCGACCTTCGAAAGTTTCTCAAGACGCAACGTATTACTTCTCAGCGCCGCAGTTGCTGGAACACCTCCTTTGCGGGAAATACGCATCGACTCTTGTGCTTTCTTCCCTTTAAACAGAAGCTTTTCAACCGGGCCTAAGTTTTTCGCCACTGTATCGAGCACTTTCTTTCGCCTGTAGTCATATTGCCCCCTTGTCAGCACTCCTGATTTATATTTCTTATACACCTCCTCAATCTCAGCCAGTTTTTTGATGTTGCCCTTTGAACTATCACCAAGCAGTATCCCCATAGATGCAAACGTCACCCCTGCTCCCGCACTCGCCGGCCCCCAGGCATCCTCTAACCACGACAGAGCCCAAAACATATCTTGCTGCTGTTGAGGCATTTGCTTCATGGTTCGCTCAAACTGGACTTTATCTTCCTTTGAAACGGCCGGATTTGGGGCGAATTGACTTGCGACAGGAGAGATGGAGGCAGGTTTGCTATTGAGAGGGCGGAGTGAAATCGCTTGGCCAATGCGAACTTTATCAGGGTGTTGGATTTCTGGGTTGTCGGTGAGGATTTGATCAAGCGCCTGACGATAACCATCACTGCCAAAACGGTGATGATAGATTTTGAGGATGACCTTGCTTAATGTCTCTCCTGGTCGGATATTGTAAAAATATCGATAGCGATTAACGCTATTAAAATACTCACTGTTCATGTTGCACATACCATTCCAAAGTAAACTTAATATGCAACTTTAAGAATACAATTTTGTGGTTCAATATGAGATGTTGCTTTTGAGAGTGAGTGAGGATTACTAGTGAAATGATGAGAAACTGACAATAAAATCAGTTCATTACTAAACAAAAAAAGCCAGTGATTACACTGGCTGGAGAAATCCCGATATCGACATCAAAACAAATTAGTCAATCAAAGTGCGAACGTATTCTGCAATCTCAGTATCTTGGCAATTGGCAAAGAAACATTCTTGGAACTGCGCACTGCCTACCGCTTGCTTTACTAGCTCTTGGTCAATCGCCTTTAGAGACGCGACAACGTCTTTACAAACAGCAGCTTTCACTTCGCTAAGGATCGCCGCGTTACGCTGCTGAGGTTCTGCACGCTCAATTGGGTAACCTTCACCACGAGCACCAGTAAAGGCTTTTTCGAAGATGTAACGAACGTTCAGCTCACCAGCCCAACCAAAGCCTTTCGCAAAGGCCAATGAAATCGCATTGCCATTATTGATTTGGTTGAAGAGGAAAGCATCAGATGGCTCTAGCAGTAACCGCATACCACACCAGGGTGAAGGTTGCTTGCCATCAGCGCGCCTTGGCCTGTGCCACAGCCCGTAACGATGAAGTCTACTGCTTTTGAGTTCAGTAGGATGCTCGCCATGATGCCAAGGTGAATGTAAGTTAGGTGGTGGTCGTTTTCATCTGTCATGCCGACATTGAATACATCGTGACCTAAATTACCAGCCACAAGGTTTAGCTCAGAAGCAACCATCGCATTTTTTGGTGCTTGGCTGTTTTCCATCATTAGTGCAATTTTCATAATAGTTCCCCGACGAAAAGGCTCGTCAATAATTTAGTCTTAAACAAAATCTTTGCGCATTGGTGTGAACGTATCGATAAGCGTACCGGCCTCGACACACACACAACCGTGTTCAATATCTGGCTGCTTATACATGGTGTCACCGGCCTTAACGATGTGCTTTTCATCGCCAATTGTGAACTCAAAAGCGCCAGACAGTACGTAAGTAAGCTGCTCATGCGGGTGCGAGTGCATCGCGCCAACCGCTCCTTTCTCAAAATGAACTTCTACCGACATCATGTTGTCGTTGTGTGCAAGCACCTTACGGCTCACCCCTTCACCTAAGTCTTCTAATTGAACATCTTTGTTGAATACGAACATGTGTAAAAACCTATTATGTTTGTGATTCGTTGGATACCAAATCTGTTGATTTGCGTAATCGATAAATAGTAACTAGGTTCGTCACTATCAGCGTTGCTTCCAGTAAGGTGCCTCCAATTGAGCCAACCAAAATGTTGTTGATTAACCAACATGTCGCCCCAACCAGAAAACCAACGCGCATTGCCACACCGCTGAGAACAAACATTGAGAATGTCCCGATCATTGTGCCAATGATGGACATAACTGCCCGACACCATCAGCGATCCAATACCCAAAACCACCTGCAACAACAATAAAAACGGCTGCTACAAGTTTGGAACGTGTATGTATTGATGCCAAGGTTCTGGCTGCCGATAATCCGGCAGCCACGGCAGAGAGGGTTGAACCTAGTAGTAAGTAGTGGAGAAGATGATTGATATTAAAGACGAACATCAATATTTTGAGCTGCCTGTCATTTTTTGGTAAAAGGTGTAGATGCCTAAACCAAAACTCAAAAAACCTAATGCCTGTCCGACAGAAAATAGATCAATCATTCTCTCTCGAGCCTATTAGCGTGACAACCAACCACCATCAACGGCAATAGTGTAGCCATTGATATAATCAGATGCTTTCGATGCCAAGAATACACATGGACCAGCTAAGTCGTCTGGTGTGCCCCAACGCTCTGCTGGAATACGCTCTAGAATTTCAGCGTTACGCTGCTCATCGGCGCGAAGCGCTGCTGTGTTGTTTGTCGCCATGTAACCCGGAGCAATTGCATTCACATTAATGCCCTCTTTTGCCCATTCGTTAGCCATCAAGCGAGTCACACCCATCACACCACTCTTTGAAGCGGTGTAAGACGGTACGCGAATACCACCTTGGAATGACAGCATTGAAGCAACGTTGATGATTTTGCCGCCTTCGCCTTGAGCAATAAACTGTTTCGCAACCGCTTGTGACATAAAGAACACCGACTTGATGTTGATATTCATCACGTCATCCCAATCTTGCTCAGAGAAGTCAATAGCGTCGTTACGACGGATGATGCCAGCATTGTTTACCAAGATATCGATACGACCTAACTCAGTAACCGCACGGTCAACAATGCCTGGAATGTCGTCTAGCTTCATTAAGTTAGCGCGAATATCAATAAACTTACGACCTGTCTCCGCGATCATCGCAATCGTCTCTGACGGTTCAACAATGTTTACGCCAACGATGTCACAACCTGCTTTTGCAAGCCCAAGCGCCATTCCCTGACCAAGACCTGTATCACAACCAGTTACCACTGCTACCTTGCCTTCAAGGCTAAACGAATCAAGAATCATAGTCTGTTCCTTTGTAGTGAATGTGTGGTGAACATAATAGGGGGTGTTCACTCTGTTGAAACTAACATTACACAAAAAATGATACGACTAAAAGTTATTTTTGAAATTGCGTTTTAATTTTTTAATTTCGTCACTTCGAATGTGATGAAAGTCTCACATATTGGTTTTAAATAAATGAAATGGCTTTTCGAAACTACTGACTCACTCGAACATGTCAGGTATACTCGTGCTATCGACAATGACTTAGAGCGTGAAATGGAAAAATCAACTCAACCGGAAGCTGTATCGTCAGTATTAAAAGTATTTAACATTCTCTCAGCACTGGCTGACCAGAAAGAGATTGGTGTATCCGAACTATCTCAACGCCTGATGATGTCAAAGGCGACAACCTATCGCTTTCTACAAACCATGAAGACACTTGGGTTTGTTGAGCAGGAAGCGAAGCCGATAAATACGCACTGACTCTTAAACTGTTTGAGCTGGGCTCAAAAGCTCTCGAGCATGTCGACTTGGTTGATCTCGCTAACACGGAAATGGCGAAAATCTCGAAGATCATCAATGAAACGGTTCATCTAGGTTCCATTGACGAAGACTCTATCATTTATCTGCACAAGATAGACTCCAGTTACCACCTACGCATGCATTCGCGCATCGGTCGTCGCAACCCGCTCTACAGCACAGCGATTGGTAAGGTGTTGATGTCTCATATGGAAGAGCAAGAGGTGCGAGATCTACTGGCTGATGTCGAGTTTAAAAAGCACACAGAGCGCACGCATGAAAACGTAGAGCAACTACTTGATGAATTAAACCTTGTTCGCGAGCAACACTTTGGTGAAGACAACGAAGAACAAGAGCCCGGTTTGCGCTGTATCGCAGTACCCGTTTACGACCGTTTTGGCGCACCTATCGCTGCCATCTCTGTCTCGTTCCCTACCATTCGATTCGAAGAGAGCCGCAAAGAAGAGTACATCGCTCTGCTTCACACGGCAGGTCGTAATGTTTCGGAGCACTTGGGCTACCATAATTACCCTGCCTAAAGGTAATAGAGAAAAAAGCAGCATTCGTGCTGCTTTTTTTGTCATCAAACAATTTATTGAAACGCCATTTCATTTGAGAGGTTTGCATGGGTACTTCAGCTTCAATTAATATTTTCGACTTCTTGATTCATCTTGATCCCTTCGATCTTCTGCCAAAACAGGTCGTCGAATCATTGGCAAGCTCCGTAACGGTAAAGTATCTCGCCAAGGGAGAGTGTATCGAGTTCTACTCGATGTGTGAGAAGCGCTACCTTTATGTGATTCGAAAAGGTGCAATCGAACAGCGTACTCAAATCAATAAACTACGCGCTCGTCTTGGAGAAGAAGATCAGTTTGGGTTTACTTTTCTAGAACCCCTTAAAGAAGCAGAAGATGGCTACCGCGCAGAGGCGATTGAAGACTCACTACTTTACTTAATCCCCCACGCAAACATCCAAGAAACGTGCGAGATGCATCCCGAATTCAAAGATTACTTTGCCGCTACCGCAAAAACGCGTTTGCACTCCGCAATACGCTCTATCGTCAATAAAGAAGAGAAAAGCCTGTTCTTTCGCACTGTTGGTGAGGTTGCCAGCGAAAATATTACTGTCTCTGACTACTACGACTCCATCATGGACGTTGCCAAAGCCATGTGTGGCAAGCGCCGCAGTTCATGCGCCGTCGTACTAAAAGGGCGCGAAATCGTCGGCTTAGTTACCGACCGAGATATGACACAACATGTTGTTGCTCAAGGAGTGGATACCCAGCGTCCCATTCATGAAGTCATGACGCGCAACCCCATCTTGATAAACAGCGAAGACAAGGTGATTCAAGCGATTTCACTGATGCTGCAATACAACATTCGTTGCCTACCTGTCATCGCCAATCACGAAGTAAAGGCTTATTGACCACCACTCACTTAGTTCATAACCATCGAACTCAGTCGCTATTTTTGATTGAAAAGATCAAGTATGCGAACTCGATAAGTGATCTCTCGAATCTTCGAGATGAAAAGGAAACCATTTTCCAAGCCTTAGTCGAGAGTGGCGTGAGTGCCGAGATTCATGGCCAAGTGATGTCGATGATCATGGATGCGTTCAATAGACGAATCATCCAACTAACCGAAGAAGTGCTCGGTCCACCGCCTTGTGATTATGCATGGATGGTGGCCGGTTCACATGCAAGGAACGAAGTGCACATGCTATCGGATCAAGATAATGCTTTAGTTCTCGCGGAAGATGCCACAGAGGATGACCGATTCTACTTCGCCTACTTTGCGATGCGTGTTTGTAATGGATTAGCGGCTGTGGGCTACCCTTTATGCACTGGTAAATACATGGCTGCGACAGGCAAATGGAATCAGAATGTCGGTCGCTGGAAGGACTACTACACAAAATGGGTAGCGAGTCCTGAGTACAACAAACTGCTCAGTATCAGTGTTTTTATGGAGATACGCTGCGTCTACGGAAACGCGGAGCTTGTCGATACGCTTCAAAACCACCTGCACGAAACCATTCATGCAAATCCTCGCTTTATCCCAGCACTCACACGCGATGCCATCGAAACCTCACCACCACTTGGCATTTTCAACAGTCTGGTTCTTGAGAAAAGTGGAGACAACACCAAGTCACTCAATATCAAAAAGTTTGCCTTGAACCTGATTATCGACCTCGCTCGCATATACAGCCTATCAGCTGGAGGCTCTTTAACAGGAAC
Organism: Vibrio maritimus; assembly: GCA_000755425.1. Classification (GTDB taxonomy): domain Bacteria; phylum Pseudomonadota; class Gammaproteobacteria; order Enterobacterales; family Vibrionaceae; genus Vibrio; species Vibrio maritimus_A. The sequence continues at coordinate 285,090 of BBMT01000007.1, read as the reverse complement.
GGAAGAGCGTTTTCGATATGCCGTCGAGCAAGGCACCTTGTCTCAAAACAGCTGCGATAACATCATTGGCGCCTACCGCTTTCTTATGCAGGTGCGTTTTAGACATCAACTCAATTCTCAGCTGCGTGGTGATTCTCCTGACAACAATATACGTCCGGATGAATTCAGCAGTTTTGAACGAAAACACCTTAAAGAAGCCTTCAAGATCATCAGCGAACTGCAAGACGTCGCTAAACTCAAGTTTATGAATGGGTTCTAACATGCTGACCAAAACGTTACATAAGCTATTTTCCAATGGTAAGAACATCGAAGATTTGCACCAGTTCATGCGATCTAAGCGCTGGCCCTCGCACGCACTGGAGTACTACTTTGCTCACCCGCTTCCCAATGCAGAGCGCCCAGTTTCCGAGCAACAGTTTGTCGCCCTCGATTTTGAAACAACCGGGCTGGAGCCAGGCTCGGATAGGATCCTGTCTATTGGAACGGTGGAGTTGAGCTACGAAGAGATTGATCTAACGAGCGTCAGTGAAGTGATTTTGCGCCAAGATGTCACTATTCGACCGGAGAGCGCGGTCGTTCATGAAATTATGCCATCGCAAGTCCGAGAGCAAGGGGTTGAAGCTGAGCCAGCACTCGATCAATTAATCGAACACCTCGCTGGCAAAACCATCATTGCTCACAGTGCCTGTATTGAATACGACTTTTTGTCGTCGTATCTCAGAAGGCGCTACCAACTGCAAAAACTGCCGTGCTATATGATAGACACTCTATTGCTTGAGAAGCGATTCAGCTACTTGGGTAAAAATCGCGGCCATCCCAGTTTTCAACTCGATGACCTGCGCCAACACTACAACCTACCCGAATATCAAGCTCATTCAGCGGCCAGCGATGCTCTAGGTTGTGCAGAACTCTTTTTGGCTCAAGTTAAAAGACTCAAGCTCTGCCATCGCCCGCTCAGTGAAGTGATCTGCAAACTCTAATATTTGAAGTCAAAAAAAGGAGCTACTGTAAACTACGTAGCTCCTTTTTTAGTAATGAATTGAAGTTAGGTAGCGGTACTAGCTGTTAGCTTATCCGCCTGCTTCGCACTCTTAAGAAGCAAGCTACCTACAGTGACAATCACCGCACCACAGAAGACAAAGGCCATTCGTCCCCAGAATGGGTTCGGGATGAGCACCATCAGCGTCACAAGAACACCAAACACAAGGATTAGTTTGCCTAGCATGTTGCGCTGTTGACGATCCAGCTCGTCTTGACCTGCTTCTTCGACAACTGGAGTCGCAACATCATTCCAGAACTCCGTTAGCTCAGACTTACGCTCACCTACTGGCTCTTTGTAGAATCGAGTTGTTAGACAGAAGAAACCACCAGTAATAAATAGGTGACCCATGATACCTAGTAGAACCTTGAGGTCTTTTGCTTCACGGCCAGTAAATGGCGTATCTAGATTCAGCCAGTTTGCTACCACATCAGCAGTAATCACAAAGCTAACAAGGTAAGACACCACAATACCGACGGCCAGTGTTGCCCATGCTGCCCAGTCTGGCGTCTTCTTAATGAAAATACCGAAAAACAGTGGAACTAGGATAGGCATCTGCAGCAATGTACTTACGTACATCATGGCATCAAAAAGGCTTAATCCACGAAGCGAGTTGATAAACAGTGCGACGAGAATAATCAGGCCACCAAAACACATAGTGACGATTTGGCTCACACGCATCAGTTTCTTGTCGTCAGCCTTTTTATCTAGGATTGGCGCGTAGAAGTTACGAACGAAGATACCGGAGTTACGGTTGAGGCCAGAGTCCATAGAAGACATGGTCGCCGCAAATACCGCTGACATAAGTAGACCCACCATACCAACAGGCATAGCATTCTCAACGAAGACTAGGTAAACCGCATCCGCTGCTTTGCTGCCCAGCTCTGCTGCGTGAACCGTTGCTGCATCTGGGTACATAACTGCCGTTACCCAAGGTGGTAGGAACCAAATCGCTGGACCAATCAGCATAAGAACAAATGCCAGTAGTGCGGCTTTGCGAGCATTGGTTGAATCTTTAGCCGTTAGGAAGCGATAAGAGTCTTGCATGTTGTTAATGTTTTGAAGCTGCTTCACAAACATGAAGATGAACCATGCCACGAAAAGTAGTGGATAGTTCATATCTGACCCCATGATTGAATCAGCCGGGAACTGCTCGATAAGGTTAGTAGGACCGCCAATTTTAACCAAGGCAGCAACCGCACACACGACGGTCACCGCCATGATAACCACCATCTGAACAAAGTCAGACGCCACAACGCCCCAAGCACCACCAATTACTGAGATGAATAGAACGATTAGGCCAGTAACAACAATGGTTGTTTCGATATCAACTTTAAATACCGCGCTAACAAACAGTGCTAGGCCATTCAGCCAAATACCCGTGTAAACGATACTGGTTGGCATGGTTGCCCAAGTAAATACCTGTTCGTTGGTGCCACCAAAGCGACGACGAACGCCCTCAATCGGTGTCACAACACGCATTTGGCGGAAACGGTATGAGAAGAACAACCAAGAAAGTAAGAAGCCAAACGCGTTGGCCATAAATACGACCATGATGGGGAAACCATCGGTAAACGCTTTACCAGCAGCGCCGGTGAAGGTCCACGCACTGAACTGTGTCATAAAGGCTGTAGACCCTACCATCCACCAAAGCATTTTACCGCCGCCTCGGAAGTAGTCGCTGGTGGAACTACCTGCAAAGCGCTTAAAGATGACGCCTATCGCTATCATGAAAATAAAGTAAACGCCCACGACGAGCATATCGACATTCATTCTGAACTCCTTTTACATTTTATTGTTTTTCTACTTCAATTTTTAAAACTCCGTTTCATTATTTTACAAATTACGTTTTTATAAAGGCCAATTAGGTCATAATGTGACCGATGTAACTAATTATTTCTGGAGATGTGATTTTGTGTTAACGCGGTCAAAAAATGTGCAACAGGCATGACTGATTGTTACTGATATGGCTATTGGTAGGTCGATTGGACCGTCTTGAAGCCTTTCTCTCCAAGGTATAGCAAGGCGCAGAGGTAAACGAGAGAGCGCTTAGAAGAGCAGCGACTAAGCCCGAAAAAGCCTCTAGATCGAGGGAAGTTGAGCAAGATAAAAATGGAGCTCTCCGTAAGAATAAATCAAGGCAACTCTAAAAAAATGAAAAACCGTTTCATTCATCACAAAAATAGACAGTAAGTTGGCAATAGCGACGCACTTACCGCAATAATGAACCATCGTTTTAATTTTTAGTTCAAGCAATTTCATTTTAGAGGTAAGTGTTATGAATATTGACATTGTTGTTGTCGGTGTCTACTTCGTCTTCATGATCGCTGTAGGTGTCATATTCAAGCGTCTGGCTGGCAGCTCGACCAGTGACTACTTCCGCGGGGGCGGCAAAATGCTCTGGTGGATGGTGGGCTCTACGGCTTTTATGACACAGTTCAGTGCGTGGACGTTTACTGGGGCAGCAGGTAAAGCCTTTACCGATGGTTTCCCTATCATGGTTATTTTCATGGCCAACGCATTCGGCTTTTTGCTGTCATGGCTATTTTTCTCCTACCGTTTCCGTCAAATGCGTGTTGTAACTCCGGTAGAAGGTGTACGTCGCCGCTTCGGTACTACAAACGAGCAGGTGTTTACTTGGGCAACTATGCCAACCAGCATCGTTTACACAGGTATTTGGCTCAACGGTCTGGCGCTATTCGTTAGTGCGGTATTTAAAATCGACATCGAAACAACCATTGTCGTTACCGGCCTGATTGTTCTATTCATTTCAGTGATTGGCGGTTCTTGGGGTGTGGTTGCATCCGACTTTGTGCAAATGGTCGTCATTATGGCGGTAACTGTCGTATGTGCCGTGGCAGCCTTATCAAGATTGGTGGTCCAAGCAACCTAATCGAGCAGTTCCCAGCAGACTCGATTATGGGTCCGAACATGAACTATCCATTGCTGTTCGTAGCATGGTTCATCTTCATGTTTGTTAAACAGCTTCAAAACATCAACAACATGCAAGACTCATATAGATTCTTGACGGCTAAAGACTCAACCAATGCGCGCAAAGCAGCGCTTCTAGCCTTCGTTCTTATGCTAATCGGTCCTGCGATTTGGTTCATGCCTCCATGGGTGACAGCAGTACTTTACCCTGACGCTGCACTAGCCCACGCTGATGCACTCGGCGGCAAAGCGGCGGATGCGGTTTATCTGGTCTTCGTTGAACGTGTGATGCCTGTCGGTATGGTTGGTCTGCTTATGTCAGCGGTATTTGCGGCAACCATGTCATCAATGGACTCAGGCCTTAACCGTAATGCTGGTGTTTTTGTTCGTAACTTCTATAGCCCAATCATCAACAAGAATGCATCTGAGAAAAAACTCATGCGTGTCAGCCAAGGCGTGACTATGGTGTTTGGTGCGCTGATTATCGCAGTTGCTCTGTTCATCAACTCGCTTCGTGGATTGAGCCTATTTGATGCCATGATGTACGTAAGTACATTGCTTCAAATGCCTATCTTAGTTCCTCTATTCTTCGGCATGTTCATTAAGAAGACGCCAGATTGGGCAGCTTGGGCAACGCTAGCTGTCGGCATGGTGGTCTCTTACATGGTTAGCTTTGTCATCACACCAGATGTCATCGCGAACCTACTCGGTATCGAGGGCGGCTTCACCAGTCGCGAGGCATCAGACCTAACGGTAATGAACGGCATTATCGGTCACCTAGTGTTCACTGGTGGTTTCTTCTGCCTAACCACTAAGTTCTACAAAGAGCCACAAGGCGAGCGTAAAACCGAACTTAACGAGTTTTGGACAGATGTGGCAACGCTGTTATCGAGGAAGAAGGACAAGATGCGGTCGACCGCCAGCAGCGCAGCATGCTTGGTAAGCTCATCTTAATCTTCGGTGTGTTGGTAACCGCTATGGTACTGATACCAAATCCATTCTGGGGTCGCATGGCATTCTTGTTCTGTGGCGGCGTGGTACTGACCGTGGGTACTTTACTGCTAAAAAGCGCTAAAGAGACCAAAGTACTCAACCTGCAAACTCAAAGTTAACCTAGTGACAAGGGGCTGGCCACCAGCCCCTAGTTTGCGTTTAGCAAACCACTAATCACAAATGTCATCAATGTAACCGCTATCACCGTTGAGTTTTCAAAAGTATTTCGAGATGAAACCCATGAACCAATACATCCATGACGATTTTCTTTTAACCTCAGATTTGGCTCGCCGCTTGTTTCATGACTATGCCAAAGCCATGCCGATTATTGATTATCACAATCACCTAGATGCCAAGCAGATTTGGGAAAACCATAGCTCGAGTAACATCGCTGAATGCTGGTTGCATAGTGATCATTATTTATGGAGAGCGATGCGCAGCAATGGAGTTGAAGAATACTACATAACCGGCAACGCTCCTGACAAAGAAAAAGTTTGAGAAATGGTGTCAAACCGCTCCTTATCTACTCGGCAACCCACTCTACCAGTGGTCTCACTTAGAACTAGAGCGATTCTTCAACTGCTCATTGCTATTAAACCCAGACAATTGTGATGCCATTTGGTCACAATGTGAGACTGAACTTGAGAATTCTAGACTCTCCACTCAGAGTGTATTGAAGCAGTGTAAGGTCACGACACTTTGCACTACAGACTCACCGCTCTCTGATCTTCACTATCATAAACTGATTGCAGAGTCCGACTTTGACGTCGAAGTGCTCCCAACATTCAGAGCCGACGATTTATTTGCGTTTGGATCGCCACGCGCTTTTCGCAATATGATTGATACATTGAGCACAATGACCTCGCTACATATTGTATCCATCAATGACTTCCTCCATGCGATTTCAAAGCGAATCGAAGCATTCCATGAAGTGGGCTGCCGACTATCCGATCTTGGGCTCACTCAGGTGAATTTTGCTCCTTGTTCCCATAAAGTTGCTAATCAACTATTTGATAAACTGCTAACCGGACAAGCCCTTACAGATAGCGAAAGTACGCAGCTTAACTGTTATCTGTTCAACCAATTGGGTCAGCACTACCATAACCGCGGTTGGGCAATGCAACTCCACATTGGTGTACTAGTTAACGTTAACGAACGCAGAAAACAGGCGCTTGGCGGTGGTACTGGATTTAGCGTGATGAATGATCGCCTCATTGCCGAAAATCTAACCCAGCTTCTCAGTCAATTAGATTTAACCAACCAGTTACCGAAGACGGTGCTTTACAGCATCAATCCGAACCACAATGCGTTACTCAGTTGTATTGCCGGTGCTTTTCAAGACAGTGACTCCGCCGCTGGAAAAATCCAATTTGGCGCAGCATGGTGGTTTAACGACCACAAAGACGGTATGGAAGCGCAGCTCACCACATTAAAGAACTTGGGTGCCTTGGGTCGATTCATCGGTATGTTAACCGACTCTCGCAACGTATTTTCCATGAGTCGTCACGAATATTTCCGCCGTGTACTGTGCAACCAACTCGCATCATGGGTTGAAAATGGCGAGCTTCCAAATAGTGACGCTCTACTCAAAGAAACCATAGAAAACATCTGTTACTACAACGCAGAGCGCTACTTTAATTTTCCTCACTCCAAACTCACAGGGGATGCTCAATGATCCAGTTTAGCGAACAACAAATTCAATCCATCAAACAGCGCGCTTCTGAGCAAACCATCGCCCAACTTATCGAAGACAATCGTGTTGTGCTTAATAGCGACACCTTGGTTCCGACTGATGGCCGTGCGACTTGGAACCTCTATTACTTTTGTCCTGAACATGGCGTTCGTCTAACGTGGGATCGTGAAAAGCCACTCTCGCACTGTTGCCCTGTTGATGACAAAGAGTTCACCGGTGAACCTTATGACGGCGCTTGGTGGCGATGGCTAAATGGCCTGAATGCAAAAGCGTGCTACGACCTTGGCTTGCTGTGGAATCTGACAGGTGAGCAACGTTTCTTCGACAAGGTAAAAGACATCCTACTCCAATCCGCTAAATACTATCCGGATTACGAGGTTCATGGCGGTATCCCTTACAACGGTCCAGGTAAAGCCAATGCGCAAACCCTATGCGAGGCAAACTGCCACTTAGATCTTGCTCGCGGTTATGACTTTATTCGTAAGCAACTGACACCGGACGAACAGTCGTACATCGAACAGCGCTTACTTCGTGAAGGGGCTGATTTCTTGATGGAGTACCGAACCGACCAGCTTCACAACCATGAGATGAAAATCAACGCCACGATTGGTGTGATTGGGCTTATCTTGGAAGAGAGCCGCTACATCGATTTTGCTCTGAATACTGACTACGGTATCCACTATCAGCTAAACAACGGCTGCTCAGAAGAGGGGATGTGGTTTGAAGGCTCAATTCACTATCACTACTATGCCTTACAAGCGCTATTGAACTTTGAAAAGATCGCCTACTCGACACCTCATTCAGTAAGCTCAAATCCTAACTTTCTGAAGATTCTTAAGTTCCCACTTAACTTGGTGCTGAATACGGGTGACTTCCCACGTCTTAATGACTGTATTGCCGGCCAAGAGCGCATTACTCATTCACACCTGTTTGAGTTTGCCTACGCGCAGTACCCTTGTGATGAGTTTGCAAGTGTTCTAACCAGCATCTATCAAAATATCTCTAGGGATAACATTGATGCACTACTTTACGGCGTCGATGAGCTTCCAAAAGCTGCGCCACTGCAATGTCAATCTATTCACACCGCTCAAGCGGGCGTAACGATTCACTACGACCAAAGCAATGATCATTCACTCCTTGTTAAACACAGCCCATATGGTGGTGAACACGATCACTACGATCGATTAGGCTTGATCATTGTTCGTAATGGCAAGGAGATCCTGCCCGATCTTGGCACCACCGGATATGGCGCAGAGCTGCACTACGGCTACTACAAGAATACCGCAACGCATAATACTCTCGTTGTGAATCAACAGAACCAATCGCCAATCGACCCTACATTGCTTCACTTCTCTGACTCACCTGTTTGCAAAGTCATTGATACGCTTGCTGATTGGAACCAACCACCAGCGGAAGTGGATAGTCATACTATCGAACAATGGGATAGTCAGGCATATCAAAATGTGGTGTTCAGACGTATCTTGTTCTGTGTTGGCGAAGCGTACGTAGAAGCAAATCTAGTTGCCAACCCACATCAGCAACAGTTGGATTTGACCTACCACGTTCGCGGTGAGCATACCGACACGGATAGCTTTGAGAACTGCTCTAATCTGCTACCAGGCGCACTGAACCGGATGACAAATACACGCCAGTTAAGTTCGGTTTCAGCACACTCCCATCGCTACGCCATTGAAGGACAAACGCCATTTAGCCAGAGAATGGTGTTCAGTTCGCCGTGCGATGTCTTGATTGGCGAAGCACCAGATAACCCAGCAACTTCAAACCTTGCGTACACCTTGGTTCGCTCCAATGCGACCGCGTTAAACACCTTGGTGCTACACGATCTATCGGAAAACGCCGAGCTTCTACTTGAAGACGTCTCTTGGAGTGACACTGAAATCACATTCAGTATCAACCAAGATGGCAACAAAACCATCATCACCTACAACCTACATTCGCATTCTTTGCGAACTCACTGTTGGCAGCCTGAAAGGGACAATTTAGCATACAGCGAGTAATACTATGGCCAGCTCTCTGTTGAGAGCTGGCTTAATCCCACTGAAATCACGCTAACTATTTGTCACTCATACACAAAATCGCTACTCTGGTTTTAACACTTTTGAGCCGGAGCCATCCATGAAATACCCCAACCTCTTACCAAAGGCAGCACCATAGGAATCACCGCATTCTCATCCGGTATTTCATCTAACACAATGCTCGTTTTGAATGCGTCACCAACCACCTCAAGTCGCTGGGCTATAACATAGTGGTTGGAGACTGCTTATACGACCAAGGAAAGCATGTCAGCGGCTCACCACAAAAAAGAGCTGACGAACTAATGTCGATGCTAATGGATGACACCATTGATGCGATCTACCCTCCTTGGGGTGGAGAGGTTGCGATGGAGCTACTAGCGCTGATTGATTTTGAAAAACTCAAACAGGCTCGTCCTAAATGGATTCTGGGATTTTCCGATGTCAGTACGATATCGGCCACCTTTGCGTGCAAACTTGGCTGGGCGACTGGGCATTGTTCAAACCTGATGGATCTCGCGCCCAATGCTATCGACCCTCTCACTTCAAGTACGCTTCAACATTTTGCAACGCCGAGTGGCGGCAGTTTCACTCAAGAGGCGCTTGATCATTATGCGAGTTGTTGGCCTGACTTTGTAAACGCTCCGGAATCTGGCCTTGAGCTAGAGACAAAAACATGTTGGAAATGGCTAACAAAGCCTTCCCATGAGGACACTATTCAAGGGCGACTCATCGGCGGATGCTGGGATACGCTCTCACACCTTTTTGGCACTGAGTACCTTGATTTAGAAGCGATGTCCAAACGTCACCCTGAAGGACTCATCCTATATTTGGAGAACGCCGAAATGCCCCCAACCGAGGTGGCTCGTACGATTTTAAGTATGAAATATCGAGGCGTGTTCAATCACATCAATGGACTGCTGATTGGCCGCAGCGCTGCTCCTGAAACATCGGATGCCAACGGCCTGAGCTATAACGAGTGTTTAGTGAATTACTTAGCCGACACTAATATTCCAGTGCTCATCGACCTCGATATCGGCCATAAGCCCCTAATCTAACACTCATTAACGGAGCTTTGGCGGCAGTATCGTTGAGCCAACACGACTCGCATTGGAAAGGCTCAATTACCCAGACACTGGCATGACCACCAGCTAATAAAAGCTCGCTAGACAGTCTTCTATGGATCAAAAGAGTCAGCCCATGGGAGCTGACTCTTTATTTATTAGCGCTTCAGAGCGTTAAAGAAAACATCAGTCAATCGGTGAACCAAATAGACTCCAGCTATCACCGTTGTCGCCACTGAATTAAGTCTCCACACAAGTAAGAAGATAGGCATCAGCGTCATTCTCTCAGGCACTCTTTCGTTCTCTTTTGTCCAAAAAAGGATCCAACATCACACGAATCTATTGCCAATAGTAATGTTATAACATAGCATTGCGAGCTCAATTTTTTGGACTGAGTTTAATTAGGGAAATATGCAGTACTCTACAACCCCATCTTGGCTGGCAGTGACGATCGCCGGCGTCCTTTCTACGCAAGCTTGGCAAACGAAAAGTCGGTAGACGAAACCCATGTAGTCACCGCCACCTCATACGAAAAAAAGCTTTCAGATGCACCCGCGAGTGTTTCGGTGATTACCGCTGAACAGTTGGAGACCATGCCTTACAACAACCTGTCTGATGCACTGGTAAACACGGTTGGTGTCAATATTGCGGATATTGGTCAAGGTCGAAAAGGTATTGAAATCCGAGGAATGGACACGTCACAAACGCTGATTCTAATTGATGGTCGCCGCACAAGCCGCGCGTCTGACTTAATGGGCCACGCAAATGTAGAGCTGCAAAATATTCCTGTTTCGAACATTGAGCGAATCGAAGTCATTAAAGGTCCTATGTCGGCACTTTATGGTTCGGACGCGTTGGGTGGCGTTGTCAATGTCATTACCAAACCGATTACCAATGAATGGCAGTCTGTTGTTTCAACTCACGGTGGGACTGCGGTTTCAGATGGCGGCAATCGCTTCAATGGCGAAGTTCAAACATCTGGCGCGCTGATTCAAGACAAGTTGTTTATGAAACTCGCGGCGGGGAGCTACTACCGTGGTCTTGTCGAGAACCGCAACGACCCTACTGAGACCGACATATCAGGCAATCGAAATAAATACATCGATGCACAGTTGAAAAGCATTATCAGTGACCAGCAAGAGCTCGATGTTGACCTTAAAGTGGCTCAACAACAAACTTGGTATGACTACATTATTGGCAGCGGTAATGGCGCAGGTGAACTGACACGCAGCACAACCGACTACGACACTCTTGACTACGCCATTACTCACTCGGGCTATTGGAACAAATTTGATACACAGCTTCGTGTTTATGGTTCACGCGTTGAGCAGACAAACAGCAAGACCGTTGGTGATATCAATACTTCCAATACCGTGGATGAGAACATTATTGATGGTCAAAGCCAATTTCATATCGGTCAGCATCAACTGACTGTTGGAGGCCAGTGGCGCCATCAACGTTTAAAAAGTGCAGATCTGACTTCTGGCGAAGGCTCAATGAGTCAAGGGGCTCTATTCGCTCAGGGTGATTTTGAAGTGACAGAAACGGTTTCCTTCCTTGCCGGAGCGCGTTTTGATGAACACTCCGAGTTTGGTTCGAACTTTTCACCGCGTGCCTACGTTGTTTATACCCCAACTGACAATTGGACGCTGAAAGGCGGTTATGGTGAAGGTTACAAAGCACCGACAATCAAACAATTGTCGCCTGAATACTTGAGCGTTGGAACCGGTCGACCATTTGACATTATTGGTAATGAACACCTCAAGCCAGAAAAAAACAAAAGCTACGAGATTTCGGCAGAATATAACGCAACACGCTGGTCTACCGGTTTGACACTATTTCAGAACAATGTTGAAAACCTCATCGTGACTCAGTGTGTCGATGGCTGCTCGGGCAGACCGATGCCCGGCAAAACCATCTATCAATATATGAATGTTGAAGAAGCCGATATCAAAGGTTTGGAATGGCAGGGACATGTAGACATCACCCGTTCTGTCTATGTCGATGCCAACCTAACACTGCTTGATGCAAAAGATGCTCAAACCGGTGAGAAAATAGAGAATAAGCCGGAATCCCAAGCATTCGCTTCACTCAATTGGCAGGCCTCTGAAGCCATCACAACTCAAGTATCAATGAGGCATGTTGGTAAGCAGACTTATGAGTCAAACACACTCCCAGACTACCAAATCTACAACTTGGCCGCGAAATACAGCCGTGGTGATTTCTTAGGTTCGGTTGGTGTAAATAACCTGTTCGATACCTACCTTCAAGATAGTTCAGAGCTGTTCACCTACGCGGTTCAACCAAGAGAAGTGTACTTTAGAGCGGAGTATCGCTTCTAACTATGGCTATCCGATATGCTTTAGCACGCCTGCTCACCGCAGCGTGCTTTTTCACTTTTGCAAGCAGCAGTATCGCCGCCAATGTGGTGCTGCTGCATACTGACTTTGTATCAAGCAATAAAATAAAACTGCTTTCCAGCATCGCACATGACAATGACGTTGATTTGGTGGCAACAAAAAGCCCCTCAGCCGATGTACTTGCCAACGCTGACTTGATTATCGCTGATGCGCCGCGCACACCCGATAGGATGCGATTGCAGCCTGTAATAAATGAGTTACCTAATAACCTTCCTTGGGTACTACTCGGCTCCAACACCCAGAATGCTGCGACCGGACTTTCAACAGATTTCGTCAACAAACTCTCCGACTATTGGCAAAACGGCACTCAAGAAAACTACCAACATCTATTTCAATGGTGCATGCATGGCATTCAGGGGACAGCCTTGCTGATTTCCCTGCGGCAGAAAAGGTGCCGTTAAATGGTATCTATCTCAATCATGGGTTTGTTACGACATTAGCTAAGCGACTCGAGTCAGAACCAAGTGCCGAGCGCCCTATTGTTGGTCTTGTTGTCAGTCGCAACGTGTTCACCGATCAGGAGTTCGACTATCTCGATAGAATCACTCGATTGGCAGATGAAGCAAACGTCACCGCCGTTTTTTACTGGTTTGATGGTCGTAAACAGGGTTTAGACTGGCCTTGGTTAAGATCTAGTGAGTCAAAGCCTGCCGCTTTAGTCAACCTTACTCACCTTCATAACGGCCAAGCCCGCACTGACGAAATATCAAGACTTGGTGTACCGGTGATTCAAACTCTCCACTATCGCACCGGCGATGCAAGAGACTGGCAAGCAAGCGACGTTGGTGTAGACGCAGGCCTCGCCTCAGTGATGTTGTCGACAACAGAAGCTTGGGGTCTGACAGACCCAATGGTGATATCTGCGGGTAGCGATGGTAAGAAACAAGTTATCGAGCCGCAATTGACCTTACTTTTCGACAAAGTGAGCGCTTTACACAGACTACAAACTCACGCCAACCAAGATAAAACCGTGGCACTGATGTATTGGAACGCGCCAGCGGGTGCGGAAAACATTTCTGCTTCAAACCTCAATATTCCAAGCAGTATACGCAGCATATCCTCGGCGTTATACACCGAGGGCTACCAAACTGAGGCGTTGAGTGAGCAGCAAACGATTGATGATGCAAAGCTTCTGCTCTCGGGCTACTATCAGCCAGATACCACATTAGATCTGCTTGAGCGAGGCTATGCTGCAAGCATCCCCCTAACTAACTACCAAGCTTGGTTCAATGCCTTACCTCGAAAACAAAGGCAGTTCATTCTGAAATGGTGGGGAGCACCGGATAAACATCAAGCACTACGAGAAGTAAACGGCGAGCTCGCTTTCGTTTTCCCTGTCAAACAATATGGGCACCTGCACGTACTACCTCAACCACCGCGCGCTGGCACCGTTGGTCACGCTATCCACAACACGAAAGAGCCGCCAGATCACCTCTACCTCGCCGTCTATTTATGGTTGCAACAGGAACATCAAATGGGGAGATGGACGCGCTAATCCATTTGGGTACGCATGGTTCTCAAGAATGGACACCGGGCAAAGCTCGTGGACTCGCAGCCAGTGACTTCCCGTATATGACATTGGGCTCACTCCCGGTCATCTATCCCTATATTCAAGACAACATCGCTGAGGCACTACAAGCCAAACGACGTGGTCGCGCGACCATTATCAGTCACCAAACCCCACCTTTTGGCCCTGCGGGTTTATATGGCGACTATGTTGCACTAAATGGGTTGCTGGGTGATTACTTGTCCGCACCGGATGGCGCTGTTAAAGACAAACTGCAGCTACAAATTACCGAGCAAATTGACAACTTGAACGTTGCCGCTGATATAGGCCTCACTAGTGACACTATAGACAATCACTTTGATGAAGCCGCCAGTGCGTTAGAGGAACACTTTGAAAGATTGGCAGGCGAGGTCGTACCGCTGGGTCTGCACAGTTTTGGCCAAGAAAAATCACACCAAGATGTTGTTTATACCTTGCTACTCCAGTTAGGCGATGCGTTCATAGAACATTTTGAGCCTTCGGCAGCAGAGTTTTGGCAACAGTTTGATGGTGATTTGACGACGCTCGAGCATTCAAAACCAGCACAGTGGGTGTCAGGTGTTGTCAACGGTGACGCCTCTCCTACTCCAGAGATGGAAGAATACGCAGAACTCGTTACGCAGCGTTATCAAAGTTTGGCCAATAATGGCGAAAGCGATGCGCTATTGGCAGCTTTAAGTGGGCACTACATCGAAGCAGGTTCTGGAGGCGATCCTATTCGCAATCCAAACTCCACCAGCGGCACCAATCTATATGGATTTGACCCTGCTAAAGTGCCTAGTTCAGCGGCTTACGCAGCCTCCGAGCAAGAACTAGAAAAGCTCATTCAAGCACATCAAATGGAAAAGGGTGAAACACCCAAAAAGATCGCGTTTTCACTTTGGGCTGGCGAAACCCAACGCCACTTTGGCATGTTGGAAGCGCAGGTGTTAAGAGCCTTAGGGCTAGAGCCTGTGTGGGATAGAGGTGGCAATCTAAAGCAGCTCAAGATCATTCCAACCGAACAGCTTGGTCGTGAGCGTATTGATGTCGTAATTCAAGCAACATCCGTCTATCGTGATCAATTTGATGGTTTCATGCGAAAGCTATCTAAAGCGATAGAAGAGATAGCCAAAATCGATGATGACAATGCGATCGCTCAAAATAGCCGGTCTGTGGCCGAGGATCTCATCGCTAAAGGCTACAGCCAACTCGATGCACAGCGACTTGCTGCTGTCCGTATCTTTAGCAACGCACCGGGTGACTATGGCTCCGGCGTTAATCATAAGGCGGTTCAATCACAAACATGGGACAGCGATGATGCGCTCGGCCAACAGTTTGTGACTCGCTTGCAGTACGCCTATGGTGGTGGCATGTGGGGTGAAAAGCAGACCGATGTGAACCTGTTCGCTTCCCAACTCGAAAATGTCGATACCGCCATCATGACTCGCACCAGCCGCCTACATGGCGTGCTATCAACGGATCATCCATTCGAATATCTGGGCGGATTAGCCAGTGCGGTCCGTACCGTTTCAGGTCAGTCTCCCTCTTTGTACATCAGTGATTTGCGACAGTCAGAAGGAAGAACCGTTGCCGCAAGTCGATTCTTGGCCGAAGAGCTCAATGCACGCTACATGAACCCTACTTGGCTCAAGGCGATGAAAACGGAGGGGTACTCCGGCGCTATCAACATGCTAGACGTGACCAACAATATCTTTGGTTGGCAAGTCACAGCACCTGAAACCGTTAGAGATGACCAATGGGAAACTCTTAGTGAAGTCTTAATTGATGATAAATACCAACTCGAACTGAATGAGTGGTTCGAACAACATCAACCAGCGGCACAAATACAGATCATCGAAAGAATGCTGGAGGCGGTACGCAAAGGTTATTGGGAGGCCTCTGAAGAAAGGCTTCGTTCTCTTATTGAACGCCACCAAGAACTGGAACCGATGGTCGAACATCACAAGGCACATGACGTGACAGCGGCTTACATCAACGATCTCGCGACTGGTTTCGGAATGCTAGGAACAGCAGCGGACGTGAACTCGTCTCCAACCATTTCAGGCAACGTCATGAGCGAAGTCGAAAACGTCACCATGCCTGAACTCGAAGATACTAAGCTGCTGCTTCTAATTTTATTCTCCCTCGCGTGTGTCGCCTTTGGTGCACTACGCCAACATCGACAAATGAGAGATTAACCGATGAATCAAATTGAAACCCTTGTTTATCAATTTTCTACTTTATTCATGCAGCCCATTATGGTGCTGATACTACTGATTGTCCTTTATTCTCTCTATAGCCTTGGCCGCTTCCTTATGGAGTTTGTGCAGCGACGTTCAAGTAGTTTCAACTCAAGTCTTGTTCGCTATGCTCAAAAACTGAGAACTTCTCAAGCGAGCATCTAGAACTAAGAGTGATCAAAGAGCTTGAACCTTTGCGCCTGATCAGTCGATCTGGCCCTATGTTGGGACTCGTGACAACCATGATTGCGATTGGCCCGGCTTTGGTCGCCATGGGAGAAGGCAACATTGAGCGCGTAGCAGAAGAAATGATCGTCGCCTTCTCTGCTTCTATCCTTGCGCTCATAGCTGCCAGTATTACCTTTAGCGTAATGACGGTACGACGTCGTTGGCTACTTCAAGACATGGTTGGCATTGAGGTAAAAACAGAGCAATGAGATTCCTAGAAAATGAAGAAGCCGACGATCCTATTCTTTCAATCGTCAATATGGTGGATCTTTTTGCCGTCGTCATGGCATTTCTGATGATGCTCAATGTCACCGGAGCTCAACTACCAGATAACAGTATTCTCGTGGAAAATCCGGGAGAAAAAGACATGCGAATTACCATAAAAGATGGCGAGACGTTAACACGCTACGAGAGCACAGACGAAATCGGCGAAGGAACCGGAACCGTGGCAGGACAAACCTACCGATTAGATGACGGCCGTCTTGTTTACGTTCCTAAATAGTCAGCGCTGGTGACTAACGACAAAGGCGAGCATTCCATCATGAATGCTCGCCTTTTATTTTCTGGCATTTGGTATTTAGCTTTTGGGAATCCTAGACTCCAACAATCCGACCTTATTGGTACTCTGGATAATCGATATACCCTTTCTCATTACCGCCATACAAGCTCAGCCTTGCATCGGCATCAAACTCAGCCAGTGGCCAATTGTTTTTGAAACGCGCCACAAGATCTGGATTGGTCACATACGGCGTGCCAAATGCCACAAGGTCGGCGTAGTTGTTTTCTAGTAGTGCAGTGGCACTCTCTTTCGTCAGCTTACCTGCAATCATGATTGGGTTCGGGTAAATATCGCGCACCTCTTTACGGAAAGACTCTGGCGCTTCAACATAACGCGAGATATTTTCAGAGAAATGCACATAAGCAAGATTCATTGGAGCCAGTGCAACGAGCGCCTTTTTCACCACTTCGACAATCTCTGGATCTTCTTCGGCAAAGCCTTCCATGACGTGTGGCGAGACACGAATCGCGACTTTGTCGCCACCGATTTCATTCACCACAGCTTGCATCACTTCAACGAGTAAACGGATACGATTTTCTTGAGAACCACCATATTGGTCAGTACGTTGGTTGCTAGAAAGTCGCATAAACTGATCAAGCAAGTAACCATGCGCTGCATGGATTTCAATACCGTCGAAGCCCGCTTCAATCGCGTTTTTCGCGGCTTGAACATAATCGGCAATAGTTTGCTGAATATCTTGCTCAGTCATTGCGCGAGGTTCGCCAGTTTCAATCATACCGAAGCCACCCTCTGGTAGCGGACCGAATACTTGGTCAGCTTCTTTAATCGCCGACGCAGACAAAACCTGTTCACCCGTGATGGATTCATGGCTACGACGACCTACGTGCCAAAGCTGAATGAATACTTTGCTGCCTTGGTCGTGGATCGCTTTCGTGACTTTTTTCCAACCATCGATGTGCGCTTGGGTATAGATACCCGGGGTCATCGAGTAACCACGACCAATGGCCGAGATCGGCGCACCTTCAGTGATGATAAGACCTGCATTCGCGCGCTGTGCGTAGTAAGTCGCCATCATGTCATTCGGCACATCACCCGGTTGAGTGGTGCGAGAACGGGTCATCGGTGCCATCGCGATGCGATTGCTTAGCTCAAGTTGGCCGTAGTTGAAATTAGAAAAGATCATGTCGTATGCCCTCAATATCGTAATGGGGACATTTTAGCGGCGAGTGACCTCTAGATTGAGAGCAATAATCACAAATGCTTTTGTCAAAAATGCAAAAGCCGCGGGAACAAAGAAGGAAATATCGACTACAGCGATAGCCTAGGCTGGATAAACTCAATAAACGCAGTAATTCGGCGCGCGACCGACGACGAGCGGTAGTAGACGGCACTGACTTGCTCGCGACCCGTCGTAGTGAGTTTTTCTGACTCAAGAAGTGGCACCAAGCGCCCTTCCTCAATATCTTGTTTGACCATAAAGCCCGACATACACGCAATCCCGTTACCCGCCAGAGTCAACTGGCGCACTGTCTCACCGTTACTCGACACCATACTTGGCTGAATCGTAGGGTTGCCGGGTAATGGCCATTGGTTAAGTACCTTCGCACCGACAAAGCCGATTAAACTATGCGTACTCAAATCAGCAGCCGATTTGGGGTAGCCACGCTGGGCAAGGTAATCGGGTGATGCGACGAGATACAACAGGCTCTTTCCTAGCGGTTTCGCATGCAGCGTTGAGTCAGTTAATTTACCAATACGAATCGCAACATCGGTGCGCTTCTCAAGCAAATCAACAAACCCTTCGTTGGAGGTGAGCTCAAGCTCAATATCTGGATAGTCTTTATTAAATTCAGCGATAAGCGGCACCAGTTGATGCAGTACAAATGGACTTGCAGCATCCACTCTCAGTCGCCCTTTTGGCAGCTCACCTCTAGCCACAATCTCTTCTTCGGTCTGCTGTAGAATACGTAGCCCTTCACGAACTCCCTCCACAAACTGACGACCTTCGTCGGTGAGCTCTATACGGCGAGTGGTACGGTTTAAAAGCGTCACCCCAAGTTGGGTCTCAAGCTTACTCACACTGCGAGACACTTTGGCCACTTGAATGTCGAGCGCCTCTGCCGCAGCGGAAAAACCGCCACTATCGACAACAGAGAGTAATATTTCCAGATCATCAGAACGAGTAAGCATGTTTATTTCATAAATTGCAAAAGTGATGCCTTAGAGTATATCAATTTGGCAATGACCGGCGAGAAAGATCACGGGCTAAGATCAATGCTAACCCTAGAATCTGCAGAAAAACCGCGATGTTTTTGTAATACGCCATGTCTTCTTCGACGCTCGCTAACGTTTCTG
The DNA here is from genome assembly GCA_000755425.1 of Vibrio maritimus. Classification (GTDB taxonomy): domain Bacteria; phylum Pseudomonadota; class Gammaproteobacteria; order Enterobacterales; family Vibrionaceae; genus Vibrio; species Vibrio maritimus_A. Next base: position 266,046 of record BBMT01000007.1, on the reverse strand, counting down.
AGAGCTCCAAATTGTCGAGATAGAGCCCATCAATCAAATCACGCTGGGTATCTTGCGCGCTATTGATCATGGCCATCAATTCAGGGAGGTGTTTTCGGTGGATGGGCGGAACCGAAGAAGTTACCCACTGAGAGAGCTGACCGCGTAGCATGTCGGCTATCTCAGAATCGATATCAGCACCATCGAGATGCAATAGCAGCGCTTCACGTTTTCTCTCCAGCGTTTCCACTTGGTTCCACGCAAGCTGCATCGAATACAGATTTGCTTCTTTACGCTCCTGTATTAAAGCAATATCACTCGACATTTTGTCCAGCACTTGGCTTGAAAGCACAATCGCCATCACGTTAAGGATAAGGCCAATAGAAACCATCACCCATGCCGGTGGAAGTAGAGCGCGCGTCATTACAAGAGCCTGTCAAAAGGAAGGTAAAAAAGGTTTGAAACAATAAGCCCTGCCATTGCAAAAATAGTGATTTGCATTCCTCTTACCCGGCCTTTGAATCGTTTGTTGAGAATTCCGTGAGCATGCAGGCAGCGCCCAACTACAAAGCTCACCCCAATGACATGAATCCAAATCGCTGGCGCGCGTTGTACTCAACAAAGGCCATAAGAATTAGAGTAATAGGAATATAGTCGACGGCATTCCCTTGTGCGCTTCTCGCAATCTGCAAGGCTTCCACGCCTCCATCGGCATAGGCGACCTGATTCGATCTTCGCTGTTTGATCACCTGAAATGAAAGCCAAATCATCAGTGAAGCTAGAAGAGAGCCGTACAACGCAGTTATCATCAATAAACCTTATTTTTTATTAAGTTAAGTCTATTGAGTGTAGACAAGAATCTCGGTATCTCCACAGACAACACCCTCCTCCTGAAACAAGACTCAAATAAAAAAACGCCGCGAAACTCAGGAGCAGCGGCGTTAAAGACAGGGGATTTAGTTATTTAAATGGAATAGTAACTTCGTTCGCTAGGCTGTATTTTGCAGATCTAATGCCGCCAATAAAGCATCCGACTCGGCAAGCCATTGCCCTACGATGCGGTTGAACTCCTCCGGCTGTTCTGCCATCACCCAGTGATGAGTGGACAACCCCACCACTTTTTTGCCTTCGATGTCAGCCATTTTTCTCTGCCATGGACTTGAATGAAACATACCGACTTTGTCTTTTCCGTAGATAAACAAGAAAGGCACCTGAATATCAAGCGGCTTCGTTCCCAGTTCGCGCTTCATGAACACACTACTCCAGCGCCAATGATAGGGATAATTCATGCCAGAATGGATGCGAGAGGTATCGCCCGGCGCGCCGAAAATTGTCGCCATTTTTCGCGTCATCCAATCGCCGACTTTTCCTCCTAGATTCCATGCCAGCATCAACCATAGCTGGTAGCCCAGTAAAATTGCTTTAGCTTTCGCCGAGAACACTAAGTCTTTTGAGCTCGCATCACCGATATCCACGCCAACAATACGATTCACCTTTTCAGGATGGCGCATCGCATATTGGTAGCCAAACACGCAGCCCCAGTCATGAAGCAACAAGGTCACCGGCTTGCCCTCTGAAATGGACTCTATGATGGTATCGAACAGAGTCAACATAGAGTTTAAATCATGATATTGACGTGCCTGCCCAAGCTCATAACCCGGCAGCGAAAATCTAACACAGCGATAGCGCGATTTAAGCTGCTCAACTTGGTTATCCCACAAACGATAGGTATCCGGCCAGCCATGAATCATCACTATGGTGTGCTCGCCATCGCCTTCAATATGAACATCAATGTCTTCAATAACCTGTCGTTGTTCCATTGTTACCTCCCACCTTAGGTTAGGGTCAGTTATTGATTCCATCTAAAGTACAGCGACTTAACGAGACAGCATGGCTTTCTTCAGCGACTTATCCGTCGGTTTATCACCTAACCAAACCGCGAGCAGAGCTTGGCGAAACGCATCGTCTTCGACCAATACGCGCAGCTCGCCATTTTTATAACTATAAATGCCTTCACCGGGCACGCTCATCAAGGTGAACTGATCACCCTCTGTCACATCATCAGCAAAGGTCAACTCAACAAACTTAGCTATACTGGCATCAATTGGCGCCGTGTTGCCGCTTGTCGCATTATCAAAACCTTCGTTGAGCGCATCGGCCAGTTTTTCTTTGGTGATCATGCTAGAAGTAATGTTAAGACGAATTGCGGATGCCTGTTCGCCACCAATCAGTGGCGCGGCTTCGGTCGCAGGTAAAGCGGTAAACAGTGAGCCAACATACAAGTCCATAAAGAACTTGCTGCGCACACCAGCACCATTCAAGGTGAGTTCTTGCTGCTGTGTGGTCAAGGTATCGGGCACGTCGATACCACTGATCGTTTTTGCTTGCGCAGTAACAGAGACTGCGGCGAGTAAAGTCATTAGTAACGGTAATTTCATGGTTTCTCCTTATGACCCCTAAACCTAGGGGCCATGTGTTGTCTATGAGTACTCAAACGTTAGAAGGCGTAGTTGTATTCAAGCCATACTTTGTCCGGAGCATCACTGTCAGAGAAGTTATGGTAGTTAAGACGTAGGTTTTGACGGTTAGTGATCTGGTAACCGAGCGTCAATTCGATTTGCTGAGGACTCAGCTCTAAACCGCCCTCAGAGACGGGCTTATCCCAACTCTTACCGCCAAACTCATCGGTGTAAGTCCAAGCACCCAACACCCACCAAGAGTCATTGAACTTATAACGGCCATAGACCTTAACCGAATAGATAGTCGACGCCCAATCAATGCCACTGCTGCTTAGATTATTGGCGGCGGCCATGGCGGGATCATAACTTGCGAGTTTACTGGTGTTGTCTTCCATAATGACGCCACCTGCCATCAATACTGGCCAAATAAACGCATTATCACCAATCGGTAGCGTCGCGACTGCGCCCGCTTGAATTACCGCGGTTTGACCGTAGAAAGGATGATCTTTGACCACCGCATCCACATGTGTCCAAGGCCGTTGGTGGTATTCACCGAGCCATAGCGGAAACGATAGTTGCGGTTGGTAGTCTTATCGTCCATTTGAGGCACGACCATCCCACCCATGACTTTAGTACCTGAGAATTTCGGATCGCCACCCTTTTCATCAAACACATCGTTGAACTCTAGGATGAAACCGGATTTACGGTCAGAGTCGGGCTCGGATAGCATGTACATCGCTTTTAGGTTCATCCCTTCGTTACCGTAGCCTACGCCTAATGCGGTATAGGCTTCGGTTGGGCTCGACATGTCAATTTGTTGCTCAGCCTCCTCGTTAGCAAGGGCAGCACCAGAACAAACAAGGGCGATTGAGGTCATTGGAATTAGGTAAGATTTCATAATTTGGCTCCACTACAATAATGAGTCATACAACTGTTTTTATTACAAATTTATTAGTATTAAGAGAGAACTGACGCCATGCGCTGTTCGCGCGTTTTTCTAAAGAACAACCAGGCATAGATACCGTTTGCTACAAAGCTCGCCAATCCCGCTAATAACATGAGCTCATCGTTGCGCGGCAGCACCACCACGTTGCTTTCGTACATAAATGGACAACTGAAGTAATACATAAAGGAACCCGCCAGCGTGAAGGCGCGCGCCTGCAGCCAAGTACCTTTCTTGATAAACAGAGATGGCAGAGTTGCCGCCACCAGAACCATGGCTTGCGCTGTAGCACTGCCGGGGAAGTTGAGGTAAACAAACACGATGTTCCAGATATCGTAAGCGATGATCCAAAACGTGGTCATTGCAGGCCACACCATGTCTTTTTGTTTTGATTTGTCAGCATGGATCTGTGCCCAACCCGCTAGCGTGATGATAGAGAGCAAACCACCGGTCGCATTAAGAATGTTGGCCATGTTGCCCATGGTGAAATCTTGCAGCACCGCCTCTGAAATATTCAGTGCCAAGAACGCAGCAGCGCCAAAACGTGCCCACTTTTTATCGCCAATAGGGGTAAATCGGATAAGGGTAAACAGCGCGGCGGCACCGACTACCGAGTAAAGCTTGACCCACTTAAACCAGTAGGTAACGCCGTAGCTACTGAACAGTGGAATGAGTGCAATCGGCAGTACGAACCAAAGTAGGTAGTTTGCCCATTTCACATGACGGCAAAGCTCATTGAGTACAATCAAGCCGACCAGTACAAACAACACATGCAGATAAGCACGGGTTTGATACAGTTTATGGAAGTTGCAATGGCTGCCATCCTTGGTAAAGCGCATCTGATCGCGATCGGTATACGCGAAAGTCGCGTTATCAAAGTCAGTGATCTCATCACCAGCATTGCTGCGGATCACGACTTGACCCTCTTCTATATGCCAATTCTGAACTTCGGTCTTGTTAAAACCACCAGACTGTCTAAGTATTTTGACTTTGCCGTCAGCCAAAAACTCAAGGCGATAAAACAGACTGCCCTCTCCAGGGTCGCCATCAAACGTCCCTTGCCAAGTTTCACCAATAAGTTGTTGTTCGCTATAGCCTTGATCGGCTGCTGCAAGCGGGGACATAAACGCCGCGCACAGTGTTACCAACAACGCCAAAATCTGTGTTGTTAATCTTTTCATACCATCACCTGTATCAGGTTTTGAAGTGGTGGCCTAATGACGTCGCCATCGACTAGGCCACCGAGGGAGAGCCCTTAAGCTATTTACCTATAAGCTATGTGCCTCTAAGCAATTTGCGTCCAAGCAATCTGCTTCTAACTATTTGGCTAGCGCCACTTTGTCAGGAGCTTCGTCGTACTCATTGACGCAGTCCGTTTTCAGTGGAGGCTGATTGTCGCCATACGGTGGCTCCTTCTGCTCGCGCTGCTTTTTGAAGTACCAGATGACAAATGGAATATGCATCGCAAGGTTGATAGCGCCCCACCAATAGAGCACGCTCTCGTTACGCCATGCGCTGGAGTCCATGACCGGGGTAAACACATCGTGGATAGCACGGACGAAGATGTGGAACGCGAGCGTGTAAACACGTGCAATGATGTAGAGCTCTGGACGTTTTTTGATGACCGGATAAAGCTCGGCCGCAATCAAAATACAGAATGAACTCGCGAAGAAGCCGGTGTTTTCGCCATACACAAACGCCAGGTTCCATGTGGTGTATAGGAAGTTCCAAGCCGCCGTAGAATAAAACAGCAAGTCATTCGGCTTGTCTTTAGAGATAAGCCAGTACTGACGTACGCCGTTCTTGTAGCGCGGGAATGGGATGGTAATACATAAGATCACGCCACAAATGAAGTTGAAGTAGTTGCCCGTAACCAGATCTTTGAGTGTCGCTTCGGCAATGTTGAGAAATAACACGCCGTACAACACTTTCAGTACCCAGTCGCCGCGGAAGAAACGTAATATCGCGTTCGGGTTTTCTCGGTAGTACCAAGCTAGTCGAGCAAGACCGACCACCAAAGCTGTCGGAATAAGTACGCTCACGGTTTTCGCCCAGCGGAACCAGCCATCCAACTGATCAGCCCACAACGGCGCGGTAAATAAAGTTGCGATCCAAATAAAGGCCGTCAACCGGGGAGTCCGGCGCATGCCTTCGATGAGTAGTAACAAAAACACTATGTAAGAAGACATAGATGCCACGTATTGCCAGGTTGGTATGTCCATGATACCTCCACGTTAAATTATTGGTTTTAATCAAAATTCAGTTAATACACACACTCTGTTCTTTTTATTTTTCAAAACCTTACGATAGAGTAATTACTCTATGTTTGAGTAATTACTCTAATTTTATTTTACTCAACGTGTTGGGATCCTTTTCACGTTTTCAAAAGTGAAAGATAAGATTGGTGGCGATTTTTTAAACTAATCACACATTTTTGGTGTGGCTTTTAGATTCTTATGAGAGCGATCACATAATGTGCGAGGTGGGTGTTTTTTGTGCGTAAAAAAGGCGACATAAAGTCACCGAAGGGGGTTATGCAGACAGGGGGACTAGCGGCGTCATCAAACACGATTTTACCCCAAAGTTAGTTAGACTATTTGCTTAGCTCTACTGTCCATTGCAAATATGCCCTCAGCTTTCTAATGACTAGATTCGAATTAGATTTAGTGAACTCGAGTCAATTGCAAAAACTATGGATTTCACTCAAGCAGGGCCAATAAAGCTTGGCTACCCGCCCTCCATCGAGAGGGCGGTTTGCTTTACTTTTTCTTGAACACTGCGCTAAAGGAGCGCAAAGAGCACTCTAAGGTGAACTGGCTCGCTGACCAACCTATCTCAAATTTGAGTTTTCCTTTCGCTATTTCGAACTTACACATCTGGAATTTTCCCATATCAATTATTTTAGTTTTTGTATCTTTATGCTGGCGTATGTCTCGGCCATCGGTGTTTAGCACCTACATAGTTAATAAGAAATTCCAAACGAAAATGTAAGGGCTGTGACGAAATTTTTCTAAATTTCTGCTCAACCTAGTCTTGCTCTGACCTCCGCCAAATCGCGTACAGTAAAAAGCTAACAAATCGTCTAAGAATTGAAAGATCTCTAACTCATTTTGTCCAGCGGTGTGCTGACGGAGTTGATCACCGTAACGCAGATCTGCCCAAAAGCGAGCTTGCACCAGTCGAATTCTTTTATGGCTGATTTACTGCGTGAATTAGTTTTACCAATACCGAAATCTGCTACGAGGTTACATAAGTGGTCGCCTTCATAGCGATAGAAAACTCAATAATGCTTTGAGCATACTTCTAAATCTTTTCATCAATATATCTTCCCCCACGCCTCATTATTGACAGCTTCATTTAATAGGCAAAATCCTGATTTATGGTGTTATTTTTATAATCATGACGCCTGTTTTTCGATAGAAGCAAAAGACCAAAACACACTTATGGCACCCAAAGTACGAATGCATACTTGCACGATCGTGCGAGTGTGTATATTATCCCAGCCTCTTTTCACTTGCTAGAGATTCCAATTGTGGATGCTAAATTAGTTATTGCGTTAAATGAGTTCTTTTATGTGGCCAAAGGTTTGGTCTTTATCATCGCTATTGTGTCGGTACTGACAGGCATCATGCGAGAGTATATCCCTCAAAATAAACTCCAAGCGACGCTAACCAAACATGATAAATGGGGAACCTTGTTGGGCGCACTATTTGGGATGCTGACCCCATTTTGTAGCGCAGCAGTGGTACCAGTAACAATGGCAATGGCGTCGATGGGTGCATCATTAGGTACTGTGATGAGCTTCATCATCTCGGCACCACTGTGTAACTTCATCGTATTGGCGATGGTGTACGCCGCGTTCGGGTTGAAAATCACCATGGTGTACTTCTTGGTGACCTTTACCGCAGCAGTTCTCGGTGGTTACTTGATTTCCAAATCACCTTGGAGAAACGAGATTAAACGTGGTGCTGAGCTTGAAGACACCAAAGGCAAAGGCTGCTCAGGTTCAAGCAGTACCAAAAACACAGGTAACACTTGTAGCGGGGCTCCTTCTTCAGCATCAAGAGTGTGTAATGCAATGGGCGGTGCTTGGGCTTTGTTCAAGCGAATTATCCCGTATGTAATGTTGGGTGCGGCGATCAGCGGTTTCTCGGCAGCTTACTTACCAGCAGATTTGGTAGAAAAGTACGTGGGTGGAGACAGCTTCCAATCTATCGTGGTCGCTTCATTGATTGGTATACCGCTTTACCTACGTATCGAGATGGCGATCCCGCTACTTAATGTGTTAATTGCTAAAGGAATGGGCTTAGGCGCGGCATTGGCACTAATTATTGGTGGTACAGGTGCTAGTTTGCCTGAAATCGCGCTAGTATCTGCTGTTCTAAAAAGAAAAGCCGTAATCGCGTTTGTAGGAATCGTCTTAACGACAGCCATCATTGGTGGCGCTATCTTCCAATATGTTGTGTAAAATCGATTACTCAGAACAAAATCAAACTTTGCGCCGCTCACAAAGAGTGGCGCTACTCAGTTAGAAGGGTAAAACCATGATGGATGAAAAATACATTGATTCTCTAAAAGCCTTATCAGAACCCAATCGACTGCGATTGTTCTGGTTGTTCCTGCATGTGGATGAATGCATGGCAGTGGCTGAAGCAATGGACATCATTGGTGAAACTCAATACAACGTGTCTCGTAACCTTAAAATGCTATACAAAGCTGGCCTGCTCAACCATGAGAAAAAAGGCAAATGGGTGTTCTACACCTTAAAAGAGCAAACCGCTCCGCACTGCAAAGCCTTGGTCGATTCAGTAAGGCACTTGCCCGAAGACGATTTCAAAGAAGTGGTCAAACGCTGCCTGATTCGTTTATCAATGCGAGTTGATGGCGAATGTGTCGTCGGCCCAGACAGCGAAACATGGCACAGTAAGATTAGCTAGATCTCGATTGAAAGAAGAGAGATAGCGACAAACGAAAATAAGGGATACTAATATCAGTATCCCTTTTGAAAATAGTGGTGTGATCATGATTACCTACAGTCAGCAAGAGCTTGACTCTATTCTTCAACAACACAAGCTGTGGCTAAAAAACCAAGGCGGCGAAAGAGCACAATTACGTAATACTGACCTAAGCCATCTAGAACTTCAAAACCTAGACCTGCGTTGTGCTAGCCTAACCCGAGCCAACTTTAGTGGCGCCGATTTATCAGGCACAAATATGAATGAGGCTGATATCACCTATGCCAATTTCAGCCACGCGAATCTGAACAACGCGACGTTCCGAGATGCAGATTTACGAAATGCAGACATGAGCTACGCACAAATGTTCAACGTCGACCTGTATCGCGCGGATCTATTTTGTACCGATTTCAATCACGCTAATTTGAGCGATAAGGCAATCAACCGTGTTAACACCAGCAAAACTATTATCAAACTACGAAATTCAAGTCAGCAATGTCTTTCCACATGAAACAGTTCATTTAAAAATGATGGAAATTAGGGGCGCGAGGCGTAATGAATGGATTTTCCTTACTATTTACAGATGGGGCATGATGTTTTAAGTATAAAAACTTATTCTAAGTAATTGATTTAAAATCTCGGCGTAACTCGGAATTGTCCAAAAGTGATTTAGGCAATAAAACAAAAATACCCACGAGACCTAGCATCTCGTGGGCATCAAAATACTTACTTATCACTTAAGAGCATTACTCGTAATCAGAAGCGTAAGTGTCTTCGTAAGAGTGAGAGTAGAACTCAAATAGGTTGCCAAACGGGTCTTCTAGGTAAACCATTTGTGCTTGCTTTGAATCATCTTCTGGGTGGTAGCGATGAATGTCCATACGCACTTTACCGCCGAACTCTTCTACGCGTTTGATTGCTGATTCAAACTGCTCTTTTGGAAGTTGTAGACAGAAGTGGAAGATACCTAGGCGAGAGAAGTCAACGTTATGACGTTCTTCGCGGTCAACCATTTCGAACAGTTCCACACCGATACCATCATTTGTCACTAGGTGAGCGATATTGAAACCTTTGAAGCCCTCACCAAATACAGCAATGCACATACGACCGATTGCAGATTCGCGCTCTTCGATAACTTTAGTGTTGTTCATTACAACGCGAAGACCTAGCGCTTTAGTGTAGAACTCTACCGCTTTGTCCATATCGCCAACCATGATACCAACGTGATTCATTTTCATAACTTTCTCCAAAAACTGATTTGATTAAATGTTTCGTACTTCGTTTTGATGTCGAGAAGTATAGGGATGATGATTAACAATGAAAAATTATCAATAATTATACTAATGATAATTTTAACTTATAATTAGACCCAATGGCTATTTGTGCACACAAAGCTAAGCTGGTTTGTTTTTGCGTGTTTCGATCAATGTTGCCTGTCATTACCAAGCCTGATGCAAAACGGTTATACTCCTTCTCACCAAACAACTAGAAAGTACCAAGCTATGAAGTACAGAAAATACACTGTTAAAGACAGGGATGCTTTAGTTGCGATTTTGCAATCCAACTGCCCCAAATACTTCATTGAAAGTGATAAAGCTGACTTGCTCCATTTTCTGGATAACTATGCAGATGAAAACTACCTAGTTGCAGAAAGTGAAGGAAGAGTTGTTGGTTGTGGAGGGCACTACACAAAAGATTTTTTGCATGGGATTGCTTGGGTCATGTTTGAGCGTAAAGCGATTGGACACAAAATGTTGCTATCAGTAGCAGATAGTTTTTACTCTGAAATTGAGAAGCGTATAAAGGCAGAGGGTCATATGTATGATATTCAAATAAGTACGACCCAATTAATGGAAAAACTATTTGGCCGCTATGGATTTAAAACAATGGCAATCGTGAATGATGGGTTTGGAAAAGGATTACATCAGTACGATATGGTCAAGTCTTTCGTAAGCGGCGATCAACTAGCATAAGCCTCTGTCCACAGGCATGTTAGTGGGACTAGCGCTAACTTGCCTATGCCCTATTCCTTGCCAGTTTCGTTCAACCTCACAAATCACAGTGAGGTGGTTTGACCTAGTTCTTCTAATCAGCGCAGTGTCTAGTGAAAGTAGAGTCTTACCAACTTAACCAACTAGATCAAATAGGCCGCCTTATTCCCATTTTTTAATCTACCGTAGAAACGTGTTCTCTGTTAGAGTCACCGTCAACTACGCTATTGAATAAAGACACCCACAGATCGCATGAGGTTGATGGATTTTTATTCACCTTTAGAACTCATTTTAGGAATCCCTAGTGACTAACAACGAAATTTTACGTCGTATCCAACACGCGTTAAACCTTAAAAACGCACAGATAATGAAAGCTTTTGAGCAGGCCGAAGTCACTGTGGCTCACGATAAAGTGGCAAACTGGTTAAAAGATGAAAGCGACAAATCTTGCATTAAGATGAAGGATAAAGAGTTAGCGGTATTCTTAAATGGCTTTATTAACCTCAAGCGAGGCAAAAAAGATGGCGAGCAACCTAAGCCAGAAGTCTCGTTGACCAACAACATGATTTTCATGAAGTTACGTATTGCGCTAAATATGAAAGCTGAAGATGTGTTGGACGTATTGGAAGTGGTTGGTATTAGTTTAAGTAAATACGAAATTGGTGCGTATTTCCGCAAGCCAAACAATAAAAACTACAAACAGTGTGAAGACCAACTGCTGTGCGATTTCTTAAATGGTGTGCAATTTACCAATCGTCCCGATTCTGAAGAGTTTACTGGGTAATTTTTATTTCAAATCGAACGCGGTAATGGATTCAAAAAGCGAGAGCCATTTCATTTGGCTACTCGCTTTTATCATGTTAGAGACCGATATTAGAGCTTCACAATCACGTCTACTCTTCGTCTTTCTTCAGTCGATACCTATCAAGCCACGCTGAAGTCTGGTCGGTTTTTAGAATTAAGAAACACACCGCTCCCATGGCCCAACTATGATAAACCCAAGCTAAAACCTTAAGCCGGTTAGGAGCCTCTATCCTAGTCAAGCTGTTCCAGACATCTTGTAGTGATTTACTAAACCTGGCCACGTATATAGAGTTTATCCATACTTTTGGTCATGTGAGCAGGGTTACGACTGACGCCATTAGAAACACGAATTTGCCCCAAAACGTTCTAGGAAGTAAATCTATATAATCCAATCTTTCATTTTTGCATGGATGAAAATCAAACTTGTCTATTTTTGAACTTTAGAATGTTTCGTAGGATAGTGCCATCAACTTGCTAATACATAATGAAGGTTTGAAATGAGCACATCACAACTAATTCTTGAGTTATCTCTTATAGGCACGATGCTACTCGTTACGGGTGTTTTTTTGGTTCGTAGTTATGACAAAACTGACAGCGTAGGCACAAAAATTCAAAAGATACTAACGGGTCTTCTTGGTGCCTTTATGGTGATGGCGGGAACAGTAAAATTCTTTGACCCGTTCACGACGATGTATGCAAAACAAATTGCACTGAGCGAACTGCCTTTCCCAACTGTGTCTCGCTGGGCGGGGCAATTAGGTGAGATTTTTGCAGGTCTACTGCTGCTTGTAGTGATGATTGGTAATAAAGTTCTACCTGCGCCGATTAAAGATAAAGCGATGCAGTTATCAACGCTATTAACGACAGCAATTATGATTGTGGCTGTGTATGTTCACCTGCTGCCAAGTGTGCCAGCGGAGGTATTGCCACTTCAGTCTAAACCGCCTGTAATGACACTGATTATTCTTGGTTTAGCGTGGTTGAATACATTCCTATATTTTCGTAAAAAGTAATCACTAACAATACAAGCGCCAGATTAGTTCGTCTAGTCTGGCGTTTTTTCTTTCTGGTGACGATTAATCTCGTTCTGAGTTTATCGAAGCTAAAAACTCTGCCGATTGACCAAAGCGTTCAAAAATCATATCTCTAAAAGCTACCACTCTGGTCGCTATCAGTTTTCTGTCTGCCCACACCAAGAATGCTTTACCTATAGGGCATTCAACGTCTGGCAATACCTCGACTAACTTTTTTCTTTCGGCAGGATTTTCAAAGGCGGCTCTCGGCATCATACAGATCCCCGCACCTGCTAATGTTGCATCAATATTCAAGCGTAAACTGCTAACGGAATATCGTGGTTGATAGGGGATACGGATCGCTTTGCCATCTTCTTTTAGTTCCCAGTATGGCAAGTTATTCCCAGATAGTAGCTGATGATCAATCAACTCTTCTGCCCGCTCAGGCTGGCCATGCTTTTCGATATAGTTTGGGGATGCTGCAAGCATTAATGGTGACTCAAACAATTGGCGCTGTATTAAGTGACTGGCATGAGGTGGAATGGTCACAATCGCAAGATCTATCTGCTCATCAAAGAAACGCTCTGTGCCTGCACTAAATTGAATCGTGACGGAGACTTCTGGGTGATTCTGCATAAACTCAATCGCCATTTTTTGCAAAAAGTTATCCGCAAATGGCTCTGGGCAAGAGACTCGGATTTCGCCCGTTAATACTGGCTGGCTATTGGAAAGCTGCGTCCACTCATCATTTAGCTGCATAAAGAGAGCAGCAAAGCGTTGGTAGTATTCGTCACCTGCTGTGGTGAGTTGGAACTGCTTTGCATTACGGTGTACCAGTTTTTCACCCAGCTTATCTTCAAGGCTTGCCACTGCCTTGATAGTGTTGGTGCTGAAACGTGGGTTTTAAGACTCGCGGCTGCAAAACCACCGCACTCGACAGATTGGCAAAACAGGTAGAGGTTAGAGATGTCCTTTGCTTTCATATTTGATCACTCTTGAGCGTTGTACTCTGAGTTAATCATTCAAATATGAAAGATTCAAGTTCAATGTTGTCTATTTTTGATTGAGAAGTTCAGGGCTAATATAACCCCATCAGCTAGCCAAACTCGGTTAAGTATAGAGAGTTAATCATGAAAAAACTTCCACGTAAATTCCAATATCCACTAATGGTTTCTATGGTTCTGCCTACTATGCTTCTTAGTATGCCAGCTATCATGGTTGCTAAGACACTCCCTGAAAATGGTGTGTTCTTTGATGCGTGGTTAAATGCAGTTTCACAAATGGTGCCATCTGCACTGTTAGTTTTAGCCCTTGTTGCACCAACGGTTCGCCTGTTCGTAACCAAAGTGCTGCTAGAGCCTGAAGTAAAATAAGTAAGCGTTAATAAGTCAGAGAATGGGAAAGAGAAAATGAGCGAATTTAAACTACACACTGTTGAGTCAGCACCGGAGAAAAGCAAAGCAATCCTTGAGGGCGCACAAAAGCAAATGGGTATGGTTCCGGGTCTTTACGCGGTAATGGCAGAATCTCCTCAAATTCTAACAGCATACACGCAACTGCATCAGCAATTTACTAACACGTCATTTGATGCGGAAGAACTAACGGTAGTATGGCAAACCATTAACGTTGAGCACGAGTGTCACTACTGCGTTCCTGCACACACTGGTATCGCACACTCGATGAAGGTTGACCCTGCACTGACTGAAGCACTGCGTAATGATGAAGCAATGCCAACTGAAAAGTTGCAAGCACTTAAAGACTTCACTCTAGCGGTAGTGCGTGAGCGTGGCAATGTATCAGAGGCAGACCTAACAGCATTCTTCTCAGCGGGTTACGGTCAGCAGCAGGTACTTGAAGTGATTCTTGGCCTATCGCAAAAGGTGATCAGCAACTACGTAAACCACGTTGCTCACACACCTGTAGACAAAGTATTTGAAAAGTTTGCTTGGTCTAAAAAATAGTCACACGAGCTAGATGTCATAGAGCGAACAAGTAAGTTCGCTCTTTCTTTACAAAACTTCCAATTTAGACGTATGTTAGCAACAGTACAATGAGGGAGCATATGGAGTGCAAGAAAACGGGTGTAAAAAAGCCATTTAGATTGGAGGAAATTTGGCGGATTAGAGCTCAGTAATAATCTGATGGAACTATCTCTTCTTAACCATGCAATCGATAGCAAGCTACGTTCGAATGACCTCTTATCATTAAGGGTGTCAGATGTTTCATCTAACTTCTTAGTATTCAACCGTGTTCAATATGTTCAGAAAAAGACTGGCAATGACGTTCAGTTTGAAATCACTCAGAGAACACAGCAAACGCTGAGTCATTGGATTAAAGACCAAGAACTTCAACCTAAAGACTACCTTTTTCCAAGCCCACGGAAGCTCCATCAATCTCTAAGCTATTCATATTACCACCGAATAATTCAGAGTTGGGCACTTGCTTTAGGCCACAACCCTGCTCTCTATGGCACTCATTCATTGCGCCGAACCAAGGCTACCTTGATATACCAGAAAACTAAAAATATTCGAGCAATTCAGCTTTTACTCGGGCACACCAAGATCGAAAACACCATTAAATATTTGGGTGTTGAGTTGGAAGATGCCCTACGTTTATCTGAAGAAATTGAGAGCTGATTGGTAAGGTTTAATTATCAAACATTGGCATATTAGAGCTTTTGCTCTGACTCATTTTTGTCCAAAAGTAAGCTATAGCCCCCGCAGAGGCTAAAAATCACAGGCAAACTATCTTTTTGATTTCGGTGCGCGCGTTGAATAGATTCCGCATCGAGTGCGGAATGACAGAAAATTAGGTAACTGCGGATTTTAGAACCAAGTGTTTATCTATTCGGCTTAACCGTGACCGAGTCCAACTAACCCACCGTCTTATATTTCAATTTCAACTTGGTCAGAACCTCTTTCCCTTTGTCGGTACTGTAAGGCCACAATAAAACGATAAATTTAACAACGCCTCGATTCACATCGGCTTTGGTTATCGACGTGCTCACTGAGTTTGCCATTAAATAGCTCACCCAAAAGCCGCCGACTACGCGCATCAGTTCAATTAGCTCATCAATTTGATCGTCGTCGATGACAATAAATCCGTCGCGGCGCAGATTAAGTACCGACTCGTGAGCTCTGGCGACCAATACATCATGCGCTTGCAAGTAGGCTTGATGTAGGGCTTTATCGCGCATCACGATTTCCGGCATGCTGGCGTGGAAGAAACGAAAGCGCCAGATACTGCCAAAGACTTCTTCACAATAGCGCTGCAGGTATACCTCCGCCGGTGTGTCACTGGATACCGGAACAAAGGACTCACGGACGTAGGCGATGTAGTCGGAAAATATCGACTTTATGATGTCTTCTTTATTGCGAAAGTAGTAATAGAGATTGCCAGGACTCATCCCTAGGTGGGCGGCAATATGGTTGGTGGTGATGGCGCGCTCGCCTTTCTCATTAAATAGCTTCAAGCTGGCTTGAATGATTTTATCTCGGGTCTTCATACTCGTTAACGAATCTACCTCTGTCGAAGAGCTTGATAAACAAAAGCCCCAGCAAGGTGCTGGGGCTTCAACTCATTTAGCCTTGGTATTTGTAGAATACCGTTGAAAGCGGCGGCAGACGCAGTGATAGAGACTGAGGCTGCGCTTCGCTCTCAACACTCTCCGTTTCTGCAACCTGAGCCACACCAAAACCACTGCCCGCATAGAGGCTGTCATCGGTGTTTAGCAATAGCTCATAACGACCCGCTAGCGGAACACCCAATCGGAACGCTTCGTGTGGTACTGGCGTAAAGTTGCTGACAACCAGCACACGTTCGCCGTCTTCGCTAATGCGCTCGTGCGCTAAAATACTCGCTTCTGCGGCATCTTGTAGTCGCCACTCAAAACCTTGCGGATCTGAGTCTTGATCAAACAGCGCTTTTTCACTGCGATACAGTAAGTTCAAGTCTTTAGTCAGTGATTTCACACCCTGATGACGCTCAAAATCAAGCAAGAACCATTGAAGCTGGTCATCGTGGTTCCACTCACCTGTTTGACCGAACTCTGCACCCATGAAGTTTAGCTTCTTACCTGGCTGAGCATACATGTAACCTAAGTAAGCACGAAGGTTCGCTGTTTGTTGCCACTCATCGCCCGGCATCTTGTTATGGATAGAACGTTTGCCGTACACCACTTCATCGTGTGATAACGACAGAACGTAGTTTTCACTATGCGCATAAACAAGCGGGAATGTGATGGTATCGTGATGGTATTTGCGGTGAACCGGATCTTCTTGAATGTACGACAAGCTGTCATGCATCCAACCCATATTCCACTTAAACCCAAAGCCTAGACCACCAGCAAAGGTTGGTGCAGATACGCCAGGGAAAGCTGTCGATTCTTCAGCGATCGTCATGGCATTCGGGAAGTGCTTGTACACTTCTTCGTTCATCCATTTCAAAGTCGCAATCGCATCGTAGTTTTCACGGCCGCCATCGACATTTGGGATCCACTGGTCATGACTACGTGAGTAATCAAGATACAGCATAGAAGCCACTGCATCGACGCGGATGCCGTCGATATGGAATTGCTCAAACCAGTAAAGGGCATTAGATACCAAGAAACGACGAACGTGCTCGCGACCAAGATCGTAAATGTACGAGTTCCAATCTTGGTGCCAACCGCGACGTGGATCCGGATCGTGGAACAGCGGTGTACCATCAAAGTTCGCTAAGCCGTGATCATCCGATGGGAAGTGCGCTGGAACCCAGTCAAGTACTACGCCAAGGCCAGCTTGGTGACATTGGTCGACAAAGTACTTAAAGTCATCTGGTGAGCCAAAACGGCTGGTCGGTGCAAACAAACCTACTGGCTGATAGCCCCATGAACCGTAGAACGGGTGCTCAGAAACTGGCATCAATTCAACATGGGTGTAGCCCATATCGGTCAAGTAAGGGATCAGTTCATCAGCAAGTTCGCGATAATTTAGGAAGTCACCATTGTCATTGCGTTTCCAAGAGCCTGCATGCAGCTCGTAGAATGACAGTGCTTCTTTGCGTTTTTCTGTTACCGGACGCTGCTGCCAAGCGCTGTCTTGCCAGTCATAGCGATCGTGGTTATAAGTAACGGAAGAAAACGATGGGTACTGCTCAGAGTAAAAACCCCATGGATCCGCTTTGTGCGGCAGACCTTCACCATCCGGCCCTTTGAGCTCAAATTTATACTGAGTGCCTTCTGGCAGATTTGGAACAAACAGTCCCCAAATACCGTAGTCAAGTCGCTGCATTGGGTTACGACGACCATCCCAAGCATTGAAGTTACCTACTAGGCTGACCGCTGATGCGTGAGGTGCGTACACCAAGAAACGCGTACCTTCGATGTTTTTTCCATCACGCTCTTGAGTAATAAATTGCGCACCCATGTGGTGATACATCTCTTTTGGTGTATGCAATTCTTCATATTCTGCATACAAGCCGTGGTATTGGTATGGGTCATCGAGCAGTTGCTCAGTACCATTCCAATCAATCGCCAACTGATAGTGGGTAAATCGTAAATCGAGATCCGATTCAAGGATAAATCCAGATGCTTTGTCTCGCACCATTGGCATTCCGGTGCCATCTTTCAAAACAACCGTTACGGCGTCCGCGCCGGGCATCCAAACCCTTAGCGCATGAGTCTCATCTTGTAGGTATGGACCTAGAAATGAGAATGGGTCAGCAAACGATGCACTCGAGAGTCGATCGTACGCCTGTTGTTGTCTTTTAAGCCCTTTTTTGTTCAACGTTCATCTCCCTCGACCTAACACTGTGCCACCCCTTTTTATTGTTGAGTCTCAGCCAATGGCAAAGACGTCGGAGGCACAAAATAAAAAGCCCGCGATACGCGGGCTATCTGCAAGATTTCATTGTACTGGAAACATCTTGTACGGGAAGTGACAAGCGCCCAATTTTGCATTGCAATTGGCCTATTTCACCGACAATTTACAATATAAATTTGAGAATGATATAAGCCAGACGCCAAAACGAAGAAAAGCACGACTCCTTGGAAATGACAGAACAAAATTCCAAGAGAGTCGTGCTTTGTTAGCGATTCAATAATCTAAAATTAACTGGCTTTCGCGCGTACTTCCGTTAGGCGTTTAGCGATGCGATTTACCCCTTCTTGAGCGAAGATTTCTTCTAGGTTCATCGACAGCTTACGACGCCAGTTCGGGTACTCATTAACCGTACCAGGAATGTTTACTGGCTTGTCCATTTCTAGCCAGTCTTCTAGCTGAACACTAAGTAGTGCAGAAGAACCCGCTGCTACGTGAAGCTGTAGTGCTTCGCTTAAATGCGCATCCATAGGGACAAGACTTGCATCACGACCCACACCTTCAGGCAGGTAACCGTGCCATGCCACGCTATCTAGAATGCCTTGCTTGCACTCTAGACGGTCATCAAATAGACCTGCTAGCTGCTCTTCGTTTGGATATAGACCAATTTCGCGACCCATCTTCAGATCATCACAGTGCCAGAAGCCACGTAGCGTTGGCATATCGTGCGTACACAGTGCAGACATAGATTGATCTGCGTAGTGCTCTGGAGAAATAAAGCCGCCGTCTTCTGCTGTTTCGAAGAAGAACACCTTGTACGAGTGTACGCCTGCGTCACGAAGGATCTCTACGATTTCATCAGGCACAGTACCTAAATCTTCACCGATAACGCTACATTGATGACGATGTGACTCTAGCGCTAGGATTGCTAGCATGTCCTCTACTGGGTAGTAGATGTACGCACCTTTTGTTGCGTTCTCACCTTTTGGAATCCACCAAAGGCGCAGTAGACCAAGAACGTGGTCGATACGCAATGAGCCACAGTGCTTCATGTTGGCGCGCAACAATTGGATGTACGCATCGTAAGACGTTGCTTGCAGTACTTGTGGGTTCAGTGGAGGTAGACCCCAGTTTTGACCCAAAGGACCAAGAATATCTGGTGGAGCACCGATGCTCGCATCCATCACTAGGTTGCCATTGTCCGCCCACGTTTCAGAACCAGAATCAGCAACACCGACAGCTAGGTCACGGTAAAGACCTACCGCCATGCCCTTCTCTTCTGCTAGTGCTTGAGCTTCATTGATCTGTACGTCTGCAATCCACTGCAAGTACATGTAAAGCTGAACTTTGTCTTGGTTATCTGCAATGAACTTCTGTGTCGCTGCATTTTCGAAACGGCGGTACTTCTCTGGGAATACCGGCCAGCCCCACATGTTGCTGTCTTCTGCATGAAGCTCAGCGTGGATCGCGTCGAACGCGGCTTGATGCAGTAGGCTCTCTCCGCCTGCTTCAATAAAGTCTAGGAACAGTTTCGCGCGCTCAGACTGTTTGTCTAGGTGACGAGACTTGAACTCATCGAATAGCAGCGGCAATACGCTCATCTTAAGCTCAGCCACTTCTGTGTAGTTCACCCAGTGTGACTCACGCGCTTTTTGTAGGCGAGCTTGGAACTCAGAACCACCAACGATTTGTTGTGCGTCTGCACTTAGTGCAAATTCCGCAACAGAGCTTACGTCGATGTAAAGAATGTTTAACCAGCGACGTGAAGATGGGCTGTATGGCTCGCGCCTTCTGGGTTTGCTGGGAATAGCGAGTGAATTGGGTTAAGACCCACAAAGTCACCACCACGTGCAGCGATATCGGCAACTAGCTGTTTAAGATCGCCAAAGTCACCAATACCCCAGTTGTGCTGAGTGCGAAGCGTGTAAAGCTGGATACTAGGACCCCAAAGCTTTTTACCTTCGTCAATCGCGCTCTGCTTGTAACATGCACGAGGTGTACGAATAAGAGTCATCTCGTAAGGTGCTTTACGGCGCTTACGCTCCAGGTAAAGCTTGTGATAACCCCATGGGAGGTTGCTTGGTAACGCAAATACTAAAGGGCCACCCTCAGCACGTTCATCACGAACGATCTGAGATTGAAGATAGCCTTCAAGTACTTCTCCTTGCTCAGTCTCTAGACGCCAGCTGAAATCGCTTTCTCTCGCGCTTACACCTAAATGAAGTTCTACTTCTACTGCATCACCGTCTTTAACAACCAATACTGGATCGAGCACTTCTTTCTTGTGCTTTTTCTCAGCAGATTTTAGTAGTGATTCATCATTTGTCGTGTCGTAGCCTAAAGACGCAAGCAGACGAAGAATGGTTTCGTCCTCAACTTTGGCTTCATCGCCCCACGCACTTACGTAGCTGTCGGCTATTCTTGCCATCTCAGCAACTTGTTTTAATGCTGTTTGTTCTGTCATCGCTCTCTCCGAAGGACTTCTCTTAACCTTCAAATCGGTAGGGTTATTATTAATTCAAGTAAAAACCAAGGTACCTTTCGGTACCTTGGTTTATTTTGTTAGCGTGAAACTGATTCAAGCTTCCAAATGTTATTCACGTAATCGCGAATCGAACGGTCTGAGCTGAATTTGCCAACCAGCGCCGTGTTTAGAATCGCTTTCTTCGCCCAACCTGCTTGGTCACGGTATTGCGCGTCCATGTCTTCATGCGCCTTCACGTAAGATGCGAAGTCAGCAAGACATAGGTACGGGTCACCGCCATCTAGTAGGCTGTCGTATGTTGCACGTAGCAGACCTGGTTGACCTGGAGTGAACTCTTCACCTAGTAGTAGGTCTAGAGATGCTTTCAATAGTGGGTCAGCGTTGTAGAAGTCGTATGGGTTGTAACCTGCCGCTTTCGTGCGTTTCACACCATCAACCTCAAGACCGAAGATGTAGATGTTCTCGTCACCGACTTCTTCACGGATCTCAACGTTAGCACCATCCATCGTACCGATAGTGAGTGCGCCGTTAAGAGCCATCTTCATGTTACCTGTACCAGATGCTTCTTTACCTGCCATAGAGATTTGCTGAGAAACGTCAGCAGCTGGAATCAACATTTCAGCCATGCTTACACGGTAGTCAGGGATGAATACCACTTTCAGCTTACCGCCTAGGCGTGGGTCGTTATTTACTTTTTCTGCAACCTTGTTAATCGCAAAGATGATCTCTTTCGCTAGGTGGTAACCCGGTGCAGCTTTAGAGCCGAAGAATACAACGCGTGGCGTCATATCAAATGTTGGGTCATTCAATAGACGGTGGTACAGAGACAACACGTGTAGCAAATCAAGTTGCTGACGCTTGTACTCGTGTAGGCGCTTGATCATCACGTCAAAGATAGCATTCGTATCTAGCTCGATACCCATGTTCTCTTTAACCCAGTCCGCTAGACGCTGTTTGTTCTGCTTCTTAACAGCCATGTAGTCTTTCTGGAACTTAGCGTCATCAGCGAATTTCGCGATACCTTCCAACTGCTCAAGCTTAGCTGGCCACTCAGAACCAATCTTGTCAGTGATAAGAGCCGATAGGCCTGGGTTACAGAATTTCAACCAACGACGTGGCGTAACACCGTTCGTTACGTTATGTAGACGAGTCGGGTACATCTCGTGGAACTCAGGGAATAGGTCTGCTTTCACCAACTCAGAGTGAAGTGCAGCTACACCGTTCACTGCGTATGAACCGATAACACATAGGTTAGCCATACGAACCATGCGGTGGAAACCTTCTTGGATGATAGAAAGCTTCGCTTGCTTCTCACCATCACCAGGCCACATTGCACGTACTTCTTGTAGGAAGCGGTGGTTGATTTCAAAGATGATTTCCATGTGACGTGGAAGTAGACGCTGGATTAGCGACTCAGACCAAGTCTCTAGTGCTTCTGGAAGTAGCGTGTGGTTTGTGTATGCGAAAGTCTTAGAAGAAATCGCCCATGCCTCATCCCAGCTCAAACCTTTCTCATCAAGAAGGATGCGCATGAGTTCAGGGATAGCAATTGTTGGGTGCGTATCGTTAAGCTGAATGGTTTCTTGCTTAGGAAGATCCGCTAGCGTGTAACCAGCTGCTTCGTGACGACGTAGGATGTCACGTACAGACGCTGCTGAGTGGAAGTACTGCTGCATTAGACGCAGTGTCTTGCCTTTCTCGTGGTTGTCGTTCGGGTATAGAACTTTAGTGATGTTGCCCGCATCGATTAGCGCGTGCTGTGCTTCGAAGTAATCACCGTTGTTGAAGCTCTCTAGAGAGAATGGTGCGATTGCCTGACATTCCCAAAGACGTAGTGGGTATACCGTGTCAGATTCGTAACCAACAATTGGAAGATCCCAAGGCATTGCTTTAACTGTCATGCCTGGAACCCATTTACGAACTTCTTTGCCATCAACGTTTACAACTTCAACGTGACCAAAGAAACCGATCTCTTGTGCTAGTTCTGGACGAGCCACTTCCCATGGGTAACCTTCAACACCACACCATGCGTCTGGTGCTTCTTTTTGGCGACCGTTTTCGAAAGATTGCTTGAATAGACCGTATTCGTAGTGAAGACCGTAGCCTACAGTTGGGAATTCTTGAGCCGCACATGAATCCATAAAACATGCTGCTAGACGACCTAGACCACCGTTACCGAGTGATGGGTCACGCTCTTCTTCTAGAAGGTCAGTTAGGTTGTGGCCTAGCTCAGCCATTGCGTCAGTTACTTGCTCGTAAAGACCCATGCTGATTAGGTTGTTACCAGTTAGACGACCGATAAGGAATTCTAGAGATAGGTAGTTAACACTTTTCGCGCTCTTGATGCGCTCGTCCGCTTCAGTTTGAAGCAGGTCAAAAGTCGTTAGCTCTGCAAGCGCACGACCCATTGCTAGATACCACTGACGTTCTGTCGCAGTTTCTACTGTCGTTGCGTAAGTTGCTGATAGGTGCTTTTTAACACTTTCTTGGAAAGAAGCTTTATTAAATTTTTTCTGTTGCGCAGGTTTCATTACGAAATCTCACTTTCAAGTTTTATCCATCTGTCACATATCGTGCATGGTGACGTATC
Source organism: Vibrio maritimus (assembly GCA_000755425.1). Lineage (GTDB taxonomy): Bacteria > Pseudomonadota > Gammaproteobacteria > Enterobacterales > Vibrionaceae > Vibrio > Vibrio maritimus_A. The sequence continues at coordinate 243,029 of BBMT01000007.1, read as the reverse complement.
CATAAACATCCTCCTAAGTCCGACTCCATGGAGGATGAGTGAGGAGGGCGTAGAGGGCGTACTCCCCTCCACTTAGTGATCGATCTCCCATTCCGCTATCTGATTCGGTTTTTTCTGGTGATAGCGATCACGCCAAGCTCAGTTTTTAATCTAGGCACGAACTAAGAAAGAAATACTACCGGGCGGATGACTAATTACAAAAATTGTTGTCAAGATCACAGTTACCCGCAAAAAAGAATCAAAAATTTCCGAAATTTTGTATACATGGCAGACCAATCCCCCCGTCATTGCCTAGGATATAGTGACAAACATCACAAATACGAGGCGTAGCGAGGGATTGGCCACACAATAATCAAAACCTAGCGCTTGATCAAAAACTGTATAACCCACTGTTTTATATCTTCGATCTGGCTCAAAAAAAGCTGTGGTAAGCACGCCCTCCACCCCAGGGCATTAAAAATAATAATCGTAGGAAATAACTTATGTGGATTCCTTCAAAATTGACTCGACCTGGCCGCTTGCACAACGCCATTGTTCGACCTCGAGTTTTAGACCTGCTTGCGCAGGCGCCTTGCTATAAACTGGTACTTTTTCGCTCGCCAGCCGGTTATGGCAAAACCACCATGGCCGCTCAATGGCTATCGGACAAACCTCATGTAGGTTGGTACAGCATTGATGAAAGTGATAATGACCCATTTCGCTTCGTTAACTATTTGCTGCAAGCCATTAACAAAGCCACTAGCAACAGTTGCCCGAATGCACAAAAGTTGGCAGAGCGCCGACAGTTTTCTTCTTTGCATTCACTGTTTAGCGAAGTGTTCGCCGAGTTAACCAGCTACCACCATGAGTGTTATATCGTTCTGGATGACTACCACCTCATTAGCGATGAAGACATCCATGAAGCGATGCGCTTTTTCCTTAAGCACATGCCAGATAACATTACTTTGGTCGTCACCAGCCGTGGCAACCCACCACTGGGTACAGCGAACCTACGCGTTCGTGATCTCATGATTGAAATTGGTAACGAGTTGCTTGCCTTCGATACTGAAGAAACCACGCGTTTCTTTAGTCAGCGCCTTGCCAGTGAGATCGATAACGAAACCGCGAATACACTTCGTACCTATGTGGAAGGCTGGCCCTCGGCACTGCAACTTTTCGCTTTGCAAGCACAGCATCAAAAACGCACACTGGCGCAATCGGTAGAGACAATCTCACAGTTCAATCACGCACACCTTTGGGACTACCTTGTTGAAGAAGTGTTTGATCTGCTTGATAAAGAAACCCGCCATTTCTTAATGCAGTGCTCGGTGCTCGATCACTTCAATGACAATTTAGTCACCGCGCTTACCAAACGTGACGATGCACTCAGTATGATCGAGTCACTCAACCGCTTTGGTCTGTTCATCTACCCGCTAGAGGGCGAGAACAACTGGTTTAGGTTCCACAACCTATTCGCAGAGTTCTTATCCCACGAGCGTAAAGCACGAATTCCACAACAAGAGCACGACTTGCACCTAGCCGCGGCCAACGCTTGGTTAGAGCAAAAAGTCCCGCACCAAGCACTACGCCACGCGCGCCTTGCTAACAACGCAGATTTGGTGGCGAGTATTTTGCTGGAGTTTGGCTGGAAGATGTTTAACCACGGTGAATTGACCACGCTGGAAGATGCCATTGGTGTATTGAGTGCTGATCAGCTTTACAGTCAGCCGAAGCTATGTGTACTGCAAGCTTGGTTGGCACAGAGCCAACACCGATACAATGAAGTGGGCGAGCTGATTGCCAAAGCCGGTGAAGAAATGGCCGCGCGCAAAGTCAATTTGAGCAAAAAAGAAGAGGGCGAATTCCACGCGCTTCGTGCTCAGGTGGCAATCAACCAAAACTCACCAGACCAAGCTATTGAGCTGGCTGAACTCGCACTGAGCGAGCTCGACCACTCTGAATATCGCAGCCGTATTGTCGCGACGTCCGTCGTTGGCGAGGTGAATCACGTAATTGGTAATCTCAGCCGCGCACTGTCGATGATGCAGCAAACTGAAAAGCTGGCACGTCAATATCACGTGTACCATCAAGCCTTGTGGGCGCAGCTGCAGCAAAGTGAAATCTTGATCGCTCAAGGTTATGTACAAGCCGCGTTCGAGATCCAAGAAAGCGCCTTTAAACTGATTGAAGAGCAGCAACTGCACCAAGTCCCGCTGCACGAGTTCCTATTACGCGTTCGTGCACAAGTGCTTTGGTGCTGGAATCGCCTTGATGAGGCCGAAGAGTGCGCTTACAAAGGCATCGACGTGCTGGGTAACATCGACCCAAGTAAACACTTACACAGCTATTCCATGATTGCTCGCATTGCCATCGGTCGTGGTGAGCTCGACAAAGCTTCGAAGGTGATTGAGCAGATTCAACACCTCATTAAGCAATCAACCTATCACGTTGATTGGACAGCGAATGCTTCATTGTCACTACTGCTTTATTGGCAAGCAAGAAACGACATGGAGTCGATTGAGCAGTGGCTAGAAACAGCTACTCGTCCCGACGAAGCATGCAATCACTTCTCTCAACTGCAGTGGCGTAATATTGCCCGTGCTCAAATCCAATTGGGTCAGTACGAGCAAGCGCAAAGCACGCTGAACTTCCTAGAACAAGAAGCGAGCAAACATCAGTTGGTGACCGATCGCAATCGTAACCTGATTGTCGAAGCGATTCTTAATGTGCACAGTAAGAATGAAGACCAAGCCAAGCAACTTCTCAAAGAAGCGTTAGTACTCACTAACCAAACAGGCATGATTGGCAACTTCCTGATTGATGGCGCAACCATTGGCCACTTGCTGGCTAACCTAGTATCGAAGTCCGATCTTGGCGATCTTGAGCGTCACCGCGCTCAACTGCTAATGAAAGACATCAACACCACTCAGCGTAGCCGCTCAGTGCACTTTAACGAAGAGTTTGTTGAGAAGCTGGTCAACCACCCGAATATCCCTGAGTTAGTACGCACTAGCCCACTAACCCAGCGTGAATGGCAGGTTCTAGGATTGATTTACTCTGGATTCAGCAACGAGCAAATTGCTCAAGAGTTGGATGTTGCAGGTACAACGATTAAAACCCACATTCGTAACCTGTACCAAAAGCTCAACATTGCTAACCGCAAAGAGGCGATCAGCACCGCCGAGAACTTGTTGCAGTTGATGGGCTACTAATCCTCCCCATCTTTCATCAATCAAAGCCCGAGCATCCTTGCTCGGGCTTTTTGCTTTAAAAGAGCGCTCACAGGAAGGAGCGCTTGGGTCAATGGCTTTGCATGAAGCAAACACTCTGGACGGCAGCCTAATACCCGAATTACTCCTCGATTCCGCGAATCCTCATATTGCGGCGCCGCAGATACTCGAGCGTCACCAATAGCAATACCGACATCAAAATCAGCAGCGATGCCACAGCCAAAATAGTCGGGCTGATTTGCTCGCGAATACCCGACCACATTGCCTCGGCACCGTGCGCTGCTCGGCACCAGTGATAAACAGCGCCACCACTACCTCATCAAACGAAGTACCAAACGCAAACAGTCCACCAGAAATCATCCCCGGCCGGATCAACGGAAACGTCACGGTGCGAAAGGTGTAAACCGGATTAGCCCCCAGACTTGCCGCCGCTTTGGTTAAGCTATGGTCGAAACCGCTCAACGTCGCGCTGACGGTAATCACCACAAACGGCGTACCCAGCGCAGCGTGCGCCAGAATAATTCCGGGCATAGTCTGAGCAAGGCCAAATCGGTGTAGAAGAAGTACATAGCCGCGGCCGAAATAATCACTGGCACTATCATAGGTGAAATCAGTAACGCCAATATCGCATTACGAAAAGGCACTTTCTCGTTGGATAAACCAGTGCCGCTAGCGTTCCCAATAATGTGGCCAAAATGGCCGCCATCAGGGCGATAAAGGTGCTATTTTGCAACGCCTGACGCCATTGCTGGTTTTCTATCATCTCTTGATACCAGCGCAGCGAGTAAGCCTCTGGCTCTAGATTCAACATCCCCTCAGTAAAGGTGAAGTAAGGCGTCGCATTAAATGAGAGTGGGACAATAATCAAAATCGGGGCGATGAGAAACAGCAACACCAAGGTACAAAATCCCAAGTAAGCCCAGTACCCCACTCGCTCAGCACGCGATGCGTAAGTTGGTAATGCCATGGCTTATCCTCCTACTCGAATGTTGTTAATGCCTACCAAACGATTGAACAAATAAAACAGCCCAAGCACCAAGAGCAGCAATAAACCACCAAGTGCCGCCGCCATGCCCCAGTTGAGAGACGTCTGCATGTGATAAGCGATCATGTTGGAAATCATCTGCCCACTGCGCCCGCCTACCAGCGCAGGCGTGATATAAAAACCAATCGAGAGAATGAAGGTCAGCAAACAGCCTGCACCAACGCCGGGTAGCGTCAGTGGCATATAGACTTTCGTAAATGCCACTCGAGGCGATGCGCCTAATGATCGCGCGGCTCTAAAGTAAGTCGGGCTAATGCCCTTCATCACGCTGTAGAGAGGCAAAATCATAAATGGCAGTAGGATATGCACCATGGACACAACAGTGCCAAAGGTGTTGTGAATCAACGCTAGTCGCTCGCTAGACAGCCCACTCCATATCAGCAGGTCATTGACTACCCCCTGATTTTGCAGCAAAACAATCCACGAGGTCGTCCTTACTAGCAGCGATGTCCAAAACGGTAACAACACCACAATCAACAACAAATTGGCATGTTTATCAGGCAAGTTAGCCAGTAGGTAAGCCAGCGGATAGCAAGCGCCAAACACACTAAGGTGATCACAAGCGACATCCATAATGTTTTGTAAAACAGGCCTAGATAGATTTGCCTCGACTCAGACTGCTCAGTAATTTTGCCGTTTTCATCCACCTTCAAGTCCAATGCGGCGAGATAGAAGTGAGAGGTATAAGCGGAGTTCAGGTTCTTAATCGCAGCCCAATATTTAGGCTTCTGCCAACGTTTATCGATAGCGACAAGCTGCTCATAGGTGACTAACTTTCCATCCAGCTTCGCCAACTTACGACCCGTTTTCATCAATAAGCTGCGCATGCCCGAAATTTCGATATTAAAACGATTGGCTACTTTTGGTAGTTGCTTGGAGAGATAGAGCGCAGTGATCTCTTCACTAAAGGTGTGAACAAGTCGCTCACTCGGCACTGATTGAGTATCCCAAGCAGCAATTTCAACCGTGGTGTCAGGCAGCGACCCTACCACCAGAGAGTTATCGATACTGCGATAGAGCATCTCGACAATGGGAAACGCAAAGGACAGCAAGATAAAGCAAACCAAAGGGAGGGTTAGAAAAAGGGAGCGTATCTGCTTACGTCTTTCTGCTTTTGCCAGTTGCTGAGCGAGATCAGGAGCCTGGCTGGAGATCTGCTTTTCCAGCTCGGTTACCGACTCCAAGGATGAAAGCTCGCGACTCATAATGCCTCCTCCTCTCTCGCTCCATCACGATCAGCATTACGGCTTGGTTCAGAGCTATTTTGTTCCTGAAAATTCTGTTCTTGATAATCTAGAGCATGGCAGTCTTGTTTTCGCCAACCAATCTCGACCTGCTCCCCCACTCGCACCGCTAAGCCTTGCCCTGAGTCGTTAGGAACTTTGACCACCAAACTAGCAAAACCCGACACTTCAATTATCAAGCGGAAATGATCACCGTGATAGATCATTTCATTCACTCGACCGACAAACCGATTTTGCAACTCCGATCCTTGTGGATTGATGACGATCTTTTCTGGTCTTATGGATAGTGTGGTCAGTGCTCGTTCATTGACCACTTGCACCGACTTCGCCTGAACTTGGTACGAGCCAACGGCAACCTGACAATACTGCTCTTCTAGCGACTGCACTTGACCGACGATTTGATTGTTTTCACCAATAAACTGAGCGACGAACGCATTGCTTGGCGATTCGTACAACTCGTTCGGCGGCGCCAGTTGTTGCACTTCGCCATCGTTAAACACCGCGATGCGATCGGACATCGTCAGCGCCTCATCTTGGTCATGGGTGACATACAAAATGGTGATACCGAGCTTCTCATGCAAGTGTTTGATTTCCATTTGCATAGTTTCACGAAGCTGTTTATCTAGGGCGCCTAATGGCTCATCCATCAGAACCAGCTTTGGCTCAAACACTAAGGCTCTTGCTAAAGCAACGCGCTGCTGCTGACCACCCGAAAGTTGTTTGGGATAGCGATTCGCCACATGAGAAAGCTCCACCATAGATAGAATGTTCTCAACTCGCTCAGCGATTTCCCGCGTGCTCATATTGCGTACTTTCAAAGGAAACGCCAAGTTCTCGGCGATAGTCATATGGGGAAACAGAGCATAGTTTTGAAACACCATGCCGATCTCGCGTTTATGTGGAGCAAGATGGTTCACCGGTGTGCCATCAATAAAGATTTCACCATGCGTTGCGGTTTCAAAGCCTGCTAGCATCATCAAGCAAGTGGTTTTTCCCGAGCCAGATGGGCCTAACATGGTGACAAACTCACCAGGGGCAATGTCGAGGTTAAAATCCTTTACGACCAAGGTTTTTCCATCGTAGGTTTTCTTTACATGCTGAAAACTCACATAGTCCGTTCGATTCGTTTTCATAGTCTCTGCCTTGATTAGGTTAAGTTAAGAGCGCCCACCATGAGCGCTCTGTGCTATTAGTTCTTTGCGCTATTAGTTTATTTGCGCCAAAACTAAAGCTGGTACTTACTCAGATCGGGACGAGTTGCTATAGCGGCTTCAACAAGCTGAATCACCTCTGCACGCTCGGAGCCCTGCAGCAGTTGACGTGGTGGGCGCACCTGCTCCGAACCGCGACCACAAACTTGTTCGGCGAGCTTGATGCATTGAACCAAAGTTGGAATGGTATCGAGTTTAAGAAGTGGCAAGAACCAGCGATAGATTTCGAGCGCTTCGGCATAGCGGCCTTGGCTCGCCAGTTTGTAGATAGCGACCGATTCCGCAGGGAACGCATTGGTTAGACCGGAAATCCAGCCCGTTGCACCGAGCATTAACGACTCTAGGGCAATGTCATCCACACCACCAAATATGGTAAAGCGCTGATCGAACTTGTTGTAAAGCTCGGTGATGCGGCGCGTGTCCGTGGTCGACTCTTTGATTGCAACAATGTTGTCGAACTTTGCCAGCTTTTCCATGATGTCCAGATTCACATCCACACCATAAGAGACTGGGTTGTTGTAAATCATCATCGGCATCTCTGGTGTAGCTTCTGCGAGCGTGCGATAGTATTCATAGGTCTCAGAATCTGACGTACGATAAACCATGGCTGGCATAACCATACAGCCGTCAACGCCAATGGCTTTCGCATCTTGCATGTAATCAACCGATGCGGCAGTAATTGACTCAGCAGTGCCGGCAATAAGCGGCACTCGGCCGTTAACGACTTCTTTGGCGGCTTGCAACACTTGACGCTTTTCCTCTGGGTAAAGCGCGCAGTTCTCCCCCACCGTGCCAAGACAAATAATGCCGTTAACACCGTCGTTGATTTGGTTGTCGATGACAGTTTGAGTTGCATCTAGGTCAATCGTTAAGTCGCGTCTAAACTGAGTACTGACCGCTGGGTAAACACCTTTCCAATCTACGTTCATTGAAATCCTTCCATTTGTATATTGTATGCAATTTTAAAAATGAGCAAAAAGCTCTTCACTATCCCAATTCCACTTGGGCTAAGTTCGTCAATACCACCTGCGCTGCTACGAGATCAGCGAGAGCACTACCGACAGATTTATACAGAGTTATTGACTCGGGATCGGTTCGTCCTAAATCCGCGCTTTGACTTGTTTTTGGGCTTGTTTTTGTGCTTAGTTCGGCGCCGCAAAGCTGTGGTAAATCGGCCACTATCTGCTCTGGCGAGAAGATTTGCTCAGCGATTGGGATCAGTAACTCTCCTGCCTCAGCTAACACATTGATGCGGCTATCGACATATACCCGCGAGCGCAGCACCAACTCACTGTCACATTCTCGGTGCTGACGATGATGATTACCTACCAAGTCAACATGTGTCCCCGGCTTCACCTGCTCGCCCAATATCAATGGTTCGAGAGAGCCCGTTACACAGCTGATGATGTCTGCCGCTTGAATACCTTGTTCTATATCCGTGACTATCGACACTGAGAACTGACGCTCGCTTGGCAAGCGCTGGTATTCATCACCATGAACAATACGCTCTGCCGCATTCGCAGCCTTTGCAGCATCTCTGCCCCATACAATGACGCGTTCAATAGGGCGAATCGCTGCGTAAGCCCAAGCAAAATAAGGTGCCAATCGCCCCGTGCCACAAATCAGCAAAGTCTTTGACTCTTTACGTGCTAAGTAGTCCGCTGCAAGCGCCGATGCGGCTGCCGTACGCCAATAAGTCAGTACTTTGGCATCCATGGATGCGAGCGGTGCACCATCACTGCGCCTAAATGCCAACAGTCGAGAAGCCAACACATCCTTCCCTTGGTCACCATTGCCCGGAAAGTAAGTAAATGTCTTAACTGCGATCAACTCATCATTCCACGCTGGCAGCAACGCCAAGGCATCATGACTATCCGCGGCTAGTGGCAATACTTGGCGCTGCGGCACACTGGCGGGTTTGGCATAAGTTTGACGCATCGCCGCAATTAACGATGTCATCGTCAGACTTTGACTAATACGCGGTGATTCAATTGTTTTCATTCATCCTCCATAGAAGACACTCTCACTAAAAAAGGCACCAACACTGTCATCGCACAAAGGTCGGGGGAGCGAACTTCACCAGTGTTGGGCCATGCACCTTTTAGGGTCGGTAGTTCAAACTCTTCGCTAGTTCAGCAGCCAAGTATTGAACTCTTCATTTAGCTCGTCAGCATAATCAGACCACCATTCATCGTTGATCAAGAATGCGGTATCAAAATTCCCTGGTGCGGTTGGCAAGCTCGCTAGAATGTCTGGCGCGACTTTAGCCGACGAGGACTTACGAGTAGGTCCATAGGCCACATACTTAGCTTGCTCCGCTAGAGGTGTGGTGCCAGATGAAAACACGATAAAATCGAGTGCTTTTTGTTTGTTCTTGCTGCCTTTTGGAATTGCCCATCCGTTCATATAACCAATTTGGCGATCCCAAATAATCTTGAATGGCTGACCTTCGTCTTTCGCTGCGTTGTGAATGCGACCGTTAAACGCAGAAGCAATCACGACTTCTTTGTCCGCCAACATTTGTGGTGGTTGCGCCCCCGTCGTCCACCAAAGCACTTGCTCTTTGATGGTGTCGAGCTTGGCAAATGCACGAGCGCGGCCTTCCTCAGTTTCCAGTAATTCGTAAACTTCTCCCGGCTCGACGCCATCAGCAAGCAGCGCCCACTCTAAGTTACCCTGAGGTTGTTTTTGCAGGGCGCGGCGACCAGGGAAGTTTTCCAGATCAAACAAGTCAACTAACTTGCTAGGCATGGCTTTGCCTTTAAATGCCTCTTGGTTAACCGCAAGAATGGTAGATACGACTATCGTATTCACTGCACATTCATGGATAGCCCCATCAATGAAGTCTTTCTCGGCAGGTGTTCCATCCTCACCTTTAGGAAGCATGCTCGGATCAAACGGTTCTAGCAGCCCCTCAGCACAGCCACGTACAATATCGGGCTTGTCCAAAGAGACCAGATCCCAGCGAACATTGTTGGCTTCAACCTGCGCTTTGATTTCAGCAAGACCACCACTAAAGTCTTCCGACACTATGGTGGTTCCAGTGCTAGCAATAAACGGCTTGTGATAGGCCTCTACTTGGCTTTTAGTAAATGCGCCCCCCCAAGAAACCACCGTCAATTTGTCCTCAGCGACAGCATTAAACGCCAATGATGCGCTCACGGCAGTCAGCATCATGCTGGTTGGCACCAAGTGAAATTTAGACATTTTGTTCTCCTTTTTGTCTTGTTCCGAAAGGCATCTTGGTACGCTTTGGACGCCTGTTTTTTGTTAACCTTTAATTAACATAATAACGAAGTATATTTTATACAATATTAAATATTAAAATTTTTTAGCTAAATCGGCGTAGTGTGAATGGCGCCACATTTATCGAAGTTGGCTGATTAGCGATCAACTGACTGACCAAGTCCGCCGTGATCGCCGCCTGCGTAAGCCCCAGATGCTGGTGCCCAAATGCCAACACGATCTTGTCATCGCAGATCGTATCGATCACTGGCAAAGAGTCGCTGGTCGATGGCCGCTCCCCCATCCAGTGATCGCCAACAGCACGACGATCAATCCCATCTTGCAGCATAATATCGCCCTGTTTTATCAACAGCTCGGTACGTTTACGGTTAAAGGGAGCTGAAGGCAAACCATACTCGACGGTGCCTGCTAATCGAAGGCCGTGCTTCATAGGGGTCATAATGAATTTTCGGTCGGCACTGCTTACTGCCATCGGTAATTCATGGTCAAATTTCTCCACCATGACATGGTAGCCACGTTCGGCTTGAATCGGCACTTTGATACCCGTCAACGACGCCACCAGAGGTGCAGAATGAAGACCTGCAGCGAGTACAATGCGATCAAATTGTTGAGTACCATTTTCGGTGATGACTTCGCCTTGCTTGGTGAGTGAAAGCACACCATTTTCGACAAATTTTCCGCCCAATTCTTGAAAGCGTTGATTAAGCGAAACGCAGAGTTCATAAGGCTCTATGGTATGTCCTGTGTTAGGAAAAAAGACCCCATAACGAACCTGTAAACCAAGCTTCGGCAGCTTTCTTCGTAGACGAAGTTGATCCCAAATTTGGTACTCAACACCTGCTTGGTTTAGGGCATCCAGTGTCTGTTGATAGGACTCAAACAGAGCTTCACTTTCGAACACAAGCAGAGAGCCATCAACCTTGATTAACCCCTCTTCGTCAATAGAACTCAATAGTGTTTCCCAGCTCGGTAATGAATGCTGATTAAGCTCAGTTAGGGCACGCGTCGACGCATCAAATGACCGCTTTCTAGCGCTATAAAGAAAGCGAATCATCCACGGCAAAGTGCTCAAAACATCTCGCCAGCGGATAGATAATGGACTTTGCGGCGCAAACAACATATTGGGGATTTGTTTGATTGTGCTTGGCGAAGCGAGGGGAAAAACTTGCTCCGTTGCTATGTGTCCCGCGTTGCCTTTTGAGCACCCTTGCGCCGTACCTTGGGGATCAAAAATCGTCACTTTGAATCCGAGCTGCTGTAATTTAAGCGCCGACGTAATACCGATAACACCCGCGCCTATCACGGCGACATTCTGTTGAGTTGATCCTTGTTTAGCAGTCATGATCTTGCTCCGTGTCACACTTCATAAAATAAATTGTATAAAATATATTTAACATCACAGTAACATTGCTAGAGTGTAATTCAACCAATTTCTTATCAGAGGATCTGAAAATGAGACAAGGCACGTTTTTCTGTATTGATGCCCATACGTGTGGCAATCCGGTGCGACTCGTCGCTGGCGGTGTTCCCCCCTTACAAGGCTCCACCATGAGTGAAAAACGCCAGTACTTTATGGAAAACCTAGATTGGATCCGTCAGGCGTTGATGTTCGAGCCACGCGGCCATTCCATGATGTCGGGTTCAGTCGTACTGCCACCATGCAGTGATAATGCCGATGCCTCAATTCTGTTTATCGAGACCAGTGGCTGTTTGCCCATGTGCGGCCACGGCACCATTGGCACCGTGACCTCTGCCATCGAAAACAAACTTATCCATCCAAAACAGCCTGGTAAGTTGATCCTTGATGTGCCTGCTGGGCAAATTCGCATCGACTACCAAATGCAAGAGGACAAAGTGACCTCCGTTAAGATCTATAACGTGCCAGCCTACCTTGCTCATCGAGATGTGAAGGTTTACGTGGAAGGTATGGGTGAAATAAGCGTCGACGTATCTTACGGCGGCAACTACTACGTAATCGTCGATCCACAAGAAAATTACCCGGGACTCGAACATTACTCTCCCGATGAGATTTTGATGCTCAGTCCCAAAGTTCGCCAAGCAGTATCAGAAGCGGTGGAGTGCGTGCACCCCGACGACCCAACCGTGAAAGGGGTCTCCCACGTCCTTTGGACGGGCACCCCAACCCAGCCAAACGCTACGGCGAAGAATGCTGTGTTCTATGGCGATAAAGCCTAGATCGCTCACCTTGCGGCACGGGCACCAGCGCGCGTATGGCACAGTGGCACGCCAAAGGACTACTCAAACCCGGTGATGATTTTATCCATGAGAGCATCATTGGCAGTCTATTTCATGGCCGAATTGAATCAGAGACCACCGTCAATGGCCGCCCCGCGATTCTACCGAGCATCGAAGGATGGGCGCAGGTTTACGGACACAACACAATTTGGGTTGATGACAACGACCCATACGCTTACGGATTTGAAGTCAAATAACAAAAAAGGAAACGACCACCATGCTCAAGCCCCCTACATTTCAAGCCATTAACGCCTTCACTGGTGAGCCACTAGCGGATGACTTTCCCGTTCATGGCAAGCAAGATGTGGATGTCGCCTGTGAAAGTGCCCATGCGGTAGCTCGATCATTTCGTCAACTCAGTGCCGATAAGCGAGCGCAGCTTCTCGATACGATCGCCAGCAAACTAGAACAAAACGCCAGTGTCATTGCCGAGCGTGCACACCTTGAAACAGCGCTACCTTTAGTCAGGCTAAACGGCGAGGTAGGCCGCACCGCCAATCAGTTGCGCTTATTTTCTGAGGTATTAAGACAAGGTGCTTGGTCACGAGCCACGCTGGATACGCCAAACCCTGAAAGAACGCCTCTGGCAAAACCTGACATTCGCAAACAGCACATTGCCATTGGCCCTGTTGCCGTCTTTGGCGCATCCAACTTTCCGTTGGCCTTCTCAGCGGCTGGCGGCGATACAGCATCGGCACTCGCCGCAGGATGCCCAGTTATTGTTAAAGGTCACAGCGCACATCCAGGAACTAGCGAGTTGGTCGCTAAATGTATCGAGCAAGCGCTCACCGAATGCGACCTGCCGCAAGCCATCTTCACGCTACTACAAGGTAATCAACGCGAGCTTGGTACATCGTTAGTGACCCACCCAAAGATCCAGGCTGTTGGATTTACTGGCTCCGTCTCTGGAGCCGCGCTCTATTTGATTTAGCTCAGCAGCGCGCCGTTCCCATTCCATTCTATGGTGAGCTTGGCGCCATCAACCCAACCTTTATTCTGCCTTCAGCACTCCAAGATCCGCAGCAACTTGCTGACCAGTATGTTCAATCGATGACATTAGGTAGCGGTCAGTTTTGTACTAAGCCGGGCGTGGTATTTGTTGTCGATAGTGATCCTGCCAGCGCGTTTATTGAGTCCGCTCAGACACAGCTTCTTGCGCATACGCCGCATACTTTGCTCACCCCTAGCATCCGCAGTAGTTACTGTGAACAAAGCAAACATCGAGCAAGCGAAGCGGGATTGATGTGCACCACCCAAGACCAGGATTTTACCGAGGTCACAAGTGCACTGTTTGTTACCGACAGCGACGCATGGCGCACCAATCCGAAGTGGGAAGAAGAAATTTTCGGCCCGCAATCTATGGTAGTGATGTGCAAAGATGTCGATGACATGTTGGCCATCAGTGAAACGCTAACAGGCTCATTGACTGCAACACTTCACACCCAAGAAGGTGACTACCCTGCAGCGAAACAACTACTGGCTCGACTTGAAGAGATGGCAGGCAGAGTCGTCTTTAACGGTTGGCCAACTGGAGTAGAGGTGAGTTATGCCATGATTCATGGTGGCCCCTACCCTGCCTCGACCAGCGCAGCCTCAACCTCGGTTGGAGCGAGCGCTATCGAACGCTGGCTCAGACCTGTTGCGTATCAAGCACTCCCCGATGCCCTGTTACCTGAAGCGTTAAGATCAGGCAACCCATTGTCGGTGCCACAAAACTTTGACGCGCTTGGTTAATGACTGTTCAAAAAGGCACCGATTGGTGCCTTTGTTGCCTCGCGCTTCTCATAATAGTGGCAATCTAGTCGGAACCGTCGCCAAATTCGCTACACTCAGTGTATATTGGATAAAATATCTTTTTCTTGGAGACTTGGATGTCACAAAAGCCCGTTTTTAAAACTCGAACCCAATTGGTAGAAGAGGCCATTCGTACGCAAATCCTCAAAGGTGAACTGCAAACCGGGCAGCCCCTCAGACAAGACGCCTTGGCCAAAGAGTTCAATGTTAGCCGCATTCCCGTGCGTGAAGCACTGGTACAGTTAGAGGCTCAAGGGCTAGTTAGCTTTGAAGCACATAAAGGTGCCACGGTAACTGAACTTTCACCGGACAAAATCGATGAACTGTTTGAGCTACGTGCCGTCATTGAATGCCACATCCTTGAACGCGCGATTCAAAACATGACAGAAGACGATCTAGCCCGCGCTCAACAAGTTCGCGAGCGTTTCGAAAGCGTGGTCAACAGCGGTGATGAAGTCGAAGAGTGGAGCAACTACAACTTTGAGTTCCACAAAGCGCTCTATAGCCCTGCCAACATGCCGGAAACCATGGATGTGATCAGCAATCTCAACACCAAATGCGACCGCTATATTCGCTTGCAGCTACTGTTCACGACTGGCATTAAAAAGGCAGAAGATGAACACTTAGCGCTGTTCGATATGTGCCGAAACAAAGACGTCGACGGCGCAAAATATCTGTTGAAAAAACACATTATCGAAGCAGGTAACGCCATTCGCGATCTGCTGCTTGAGAGGCAAAATACGCCAGCTTAATGAAAGCTGGCAATTAACACTAGACTCGCTTTGGAGGTAAGCAAGGATGCATGTAGGACCTCGATTTATACTTGCGGCGATCCGCAAAAAACTCAAAGACGAGAGACTGGGGTACAGTGCTCTGTCAGAAAAGACAGGAATCCCACTGTCCACTATTAAACGTCATTTGCACAGCCCAACGTTGGGTCTCGACAAGATCCTGATGTATGTGAACTATCTCAATACTGACCTAGTAGAGCTTTCCAAGATCGCCAATCAAATACAGCATGAAAATGCGCAAATGATTGGCGGTGATCTCAGTGAACTGTTTCTTGAGCACCCTTACTTACTCGACTTTGTCTACATGCTGACCGCACGCAACATTGCTCCAGAAGAGATCGCCAAAACCTACAACCTCGATGACACGAGCCTGCGCTTCTATCTGCGCATCGCAGAGATCCTTGGCTATATCGAGGATTATGGAGACGGTGTCATCTACCAATCAGGCAGCCGTTTTCTCACTGAAGAAGGCTCAGAGTTAGACTCCCTATTTCGACAGCGCTTCCAAGACGAATCCCTGTCCCACCCGATTGCCCCGAGCTTTTGCATCGGTCGTATCCGGCTCACTCAAACCCAACAAGAGCAACTCGAACAAGACTTCTATGCCAAGTTGATTGAACTCAACGCAATCAACAATTCCAACGAAGAGGGTGAGCAAACCAACGTACTCATGCGCTTCACCCCAGGCAAGCAAATCTTATTTTCCGATGGCTTGCCGAATATTGATGGGGGGCTGCTTAAAGAGGTGTCGGAGAGATTCACCAGGGTTAATTAAACACCTAAGAAAGTGCCTGTAGGATGTGGGCGGCCGAGCTTTGTCGACACCCTTTGGTGTTCATCCCTGCCCACAACGGACTAAAATCACTATTTTCCTGCGATTCTGCCTTTGCTCGAAGTGGCGCCATAGCGATTGACGCATACGGGAAACAAGGAGCATTTGACGAGATAAAACCTTGTTCAAGCATGACTTTGTTAATGATTCCTCTCGCTGGACGGCCAGAGAAAACATTGGTGACTTCTGTTTTACTATCGCCAGATTGAATAGCCGAGCGGTGCACTTGACTGGTTTTGGCTTCGTCACAGAGTAGAAACGCTGTACCTATCTGAACGCCGCAACAGCCCATCGCCATCAAACGCTCAGCATCGCTGCGAGAGCCAATTCCACCAGCGGCGATAATTGAAACCGTCAAGTGTTGCCTTAGCTCACTTACCAAATCATTAGTGGTCATTTGGCTGGAGAGGTCTTGGGTTAAAAACATCGCTCGGTGACCACCGGCCTCAATGCCTTGAGCTATCACCATATCAACGCCATTGCTTTGCAACCAAATACCTTCTTCAACTGTGGTCGCCGAAGAGAGGATCACCGAGCCCCAAGACTTAATTCTTGCTACCAGTTCAGGAGAAGGCAATCCAAAGTGAAAACTGACTACCGGAGGTTTAAAAGGCTTCAATAGCATCTGCCATGTCAGCATCAAAAGGATAACGCAGTCCGCCAATTCCACTTGGCACTTTTGCATCGAGCAAATCATAATAGCCTTGCAGGGTAGACTGCCAAGTCGCGAGTGCTGTTTCATCAATTGGGGGCATGTTGTGACAAAAGAAGTTGAGGTTATATGGCTTGTTACTGCGCGCGGTGAAGGCTTCAACTTCCGAGACGACTTGTTCAGGTGTCAGCATTCCACAAGGGATCGAACCCAAACCGCCAGCTTCAGATACAGCTAAAGCCAACTCCCAATTTTGAACGCCCGCCATCGGCGCTTGAATAATATCGAGCTTAATACCCAGGCTTTGACTCAGTGATGCGTGCATGCTGACTCCTTTCAGATATGAACTGGTGCACGCATGAAAATAACAGAGTCTGATGGGGTGTAAACTGAAGTGTTAATGAAGTGTGATATCAATTTCGGCGCAAAACTCAATAATAGTTCTCGCTCAAACGAAAACTAGCATCCTGTTTCTAATTTAACTTCGAATCCCCTCACGCGTATAAAACGCCATCAACGACAAAGAGACACACACCAACGATACATAAATCGACAAGCAACAGGGACGTTCCTAGCTAGACTCTAGTAACATTTTTGTGTGTCCTTTTCAGTGTTAACTGCCAATAACCCCAAGTACTAAGGTGCGGTGGTAAAATGCCAAACTTTCCCTAATGTCGTGATGCCATTAACGCTCGTATCTACTCTCCATGAGTAAGTGCTATTTGGCGATAATGTGCTGAGTCTATACTGTCCATTTTGCGAGTTAAGTTGAGAAAGAGACTCTAAATCGCGACCAAACCAAACAGTGTGCTCATATCCCAAGTCGATATTAAATTTAAGTTCGACACTGGTGCCAACGCCAGTTGCCTTATCAAAAGGCACTGGGTTACTAGCCAATTGAGAACGATGCCCCGGAAGCCAATACTCACCACCCACTTCATACGCCCCCACATCAGGAGCAGAGCCCAAATACTCTATGTTCGCGAGTGAGCTACCTGCGCTGCCTGTATCAATAAGAAGCTCTGATTTAGGGCGAAAATCTCCCCATGATGCTCCAAACAAATAGCCTTCCATTGCAGTTGAAGTTTGTATGTTGCTGTCTACTATACCGGGAACAATCAGTTGCTCCGCCGTACCCGATTTGCGACCTTGAAGTGTGCCGATTAGGTTGTTGAGCGTTTCTGACTGGTGATTCAGCCCACCCGCTGACTCTTTATTAAAGATAATCAAATCGACAATTCGATTATCAAACATGGTGTTGTTGAATGTCGCTTGTCGATCACCTTTGATGATAGAGAACTCCGTATTCCAAACGACGTTGTGATGAACTTTACCATCCTGCCCGGTTTTGGCTGCTCCCTCGACGCCATCAAAACGAATGCCAGCTTTATCACTATCGTGTACCCAGTTGTGAGCGATCTCTGTGCCAGCTTGTTCGGCAACACCAACATTGATAGCTGCACCGTCGTGTTGCAATAAACTGGTGTTGTAGATGTGATTTCCCGATACGAGCGAAGCCTCTCCAACTCTCACTCCCTCAGAATTGCCCGCGGTATGAAATGTATTGTTGGTAAAATCAATCTGTCGACTCTGTGACGCCATGTTTATCGAGCCTTCGCCGCCCGTGCCTAAGTTAGAGTAATCAATGTCGTGGATAAGGTTGTTATCGAGCAAGTTACCTTGCTGTTTGATCATCTCTAGCGCAGGACCATCTGTGTAGGCAAGGTGACTATTAACAATGCTATTGCGAGTCTCAGCGATGTCTGGATTATTGTTAATGAACTTGATGGTATCCGGGCGAGTGAGCTCCCCTAGCATTCTTTTTGAAAACGCATAGTGACTGGCGTTCACGTCATCAAACGTAATGTTGTGAGAGCTAATCACTGTGTATGCCGTCGCAAAGAAATCAATATTTTTGAACACAACATGAGAGGAGTTACGTACCGTTAAGCCATAAGTTTGCACTTTACCCTTAACCGTTAGCGTATTCGGGTCTGCCCCATCTGGCGCCCATAAGTAGACAGTCTTAGTTTTGGCATCAAAGAACCACTCGTTTTCGCTATCTAATAGCTCTAGTTTGCCTTCCAAGTAGTAGTGACCTTCTTCGTACTTACCATTTTTGTTTTGCCAGAAGTCACCCGTCTCGAGCATCGATTTCGCAGCTTTGCTCATTGCCGTGCCAGAGCCAGAAAAGTCCGTGCAATAACTGAATTGATTGGAGCCCACACTATGACTATCAACGACTTGAGCCAGTTAAGCCAAGAGCCGATGTTCATAATGGCGATCGCGCCCGTGGCATCAATACCCGATTCTGCAAGCGATTGTTCATTAATACCTTGAGGCAAGGCAACATATTCGTTGCCAGCTGTTTTTACCGAAATACTTTGATAAGGCGCTCGTCAATCATGAGGCCAAACACACTGTCTGGGGCTTGATGACGCCAGGTTTTCTTCATATCCACAGCGAGCCATCGTTCCACTGCGCATTCGGCCATCGCGCTGGCATCACCACCTCATTGTCGATAAACAGCTGCCAAATATCTTGATCTAGCTGTGTCTTATAGATATCGCCTGAATGCCGCTCCCAAAGCGTAGTTATTGAAAGCGTGCCATCAAACGTCGCCGAGTTCCCCTGGATAGTAATAGGTTTCTCCGGCGTTCCCGATGCTTTGTCGACAATCTGCGCCGTGCGATAACGTCCAGACATCAGCTCAATCACGCTACCAGGTGAAGCGTTAGCAATGGCTTTCTTTAATGTCAGCAGAGGAGCTGACAGAGAACCATCGTTACTGTCACTCCCAACCGGACTGACATAGATCTGGGCGATACTATCAGTTGGGCACTGAGCACCAGACGGCACTTGAGTGCCATCGTTACAAATTATGGGCTCCTCATTTGGACAGCTAACGTCTGCCCAAAACCAGGAGGAACTACTCGGCGTTTCCCATGCGCCAGGGCTGTTTTGTGCTTGATAGCACTGAGACTGATAGAGCACGATATCACCATTGGACGGGTTAGTTTCTCCCGCTACCCACGGCGTCGCCGTTGTATCAGTTATCGGTGGTGGATCCTCGCACTGACCATTGTCGAGCACCTGCCCCTCTGGGCATGTTGGCGTAGAGGTATCTCCGGAGCACGTTGCAGGAGCCCAAAACCATGTTGACTGTGGTGATGGCGTTTCCCATTTACCCGGACTATTTTGAGCTTGATAACAGCTTCCTTCATAAGCCACTACATCACCGTTTTGAACGCTCGTCGCTCCCGGTATCCATACAATCTCTTGCGCCATTAACTGCGGACTTACCGCTAGCAGCGCAACAGCCACGTTGAGCACATTCGTATTCATGTTATTCCCTTTGTTTTGTGTTAAACCAAACAAAGCGTAGTGGCTGGTCTTGCTGTCTATTTTCAGTCAACATTTGCCTGCGAGGCAGTTCTAAATTCAAGTTGGAATTGTGGGATATTGCTTCAGCAGCAAAATCACTTTATGCACTTAATTGCAATCATACCGAGACAGCGCCCCGTATCATTAGCGCTAGAGTGTCGTCATCCGAATCACTGATACACCAAGGCACTTATACACCAAGGCAAACTAATCAGATTCCATGCCGAAATGGGCTTTTAAACTATCTGACTTCCTCCAGTCTCAAAAACTAAGCCCCACCAGCCTAGCAATCGACCCTTTGTTAATGTCATGTTAACAATTTATTGCGAGCACATTTTATACAATATACCTTTCTCTTGTGATAACGATAACGAACCAAACACAACGAGGAAGTGATGAAAAAGACCAAGCTACTGATGTTAGGAACGCTCGTCGCCAGTGTGCTCGCGACGGGGGTAATAGCAAAACCCTACCCACAAGGCACGCAACTTGCGCCTGAACAATCAATCACGCTCAACAACGGTGCAGAAGTCACCTCAATTGACCCGGCAAAGCAAGCAGCAGAACCTGCGTTTAACCTAGGGCGTGACCTGTTTGAAGGGCTCACCGTTCAAGACAAACAAGGTCGTACGATTCCAGGTATTGCTAAATCTTGGAGTGCCAATGCCGACAATACGGTCTACACCTTTAACCTGCGTGAATCTAATTGGTCAAATGGCGAGACATTAACGGCTCACGATTTCGTCTACAGCTGGCAGCGTCTACTGAATCCAGAAACGGCCTCCCCTTATGCTTGGTTCGCCGCCATTCCGAAAATCAAAAATTCCGCCAACATTATGGCTGGCAAAGCTGCACCAGAAACCTTGGGCGTGCGTGCTGTCGATGACCTAACTTTCGAAGTCACCCTCGAGCAGCCAGTACCGTTTTTTATTAAGCTGCTAAGCCACCCCGTATTAGCACCCGTACATCAAGCCACCGTTGAAAAATACGGCAGCGAATGGACGCAGCCTGCCAATATCGTCACTAACGGTGCTTTCAGCGTAGAGAGCTGGAAAGTGAATGAGAAGATGGTGATGAAGAAAAACCCACACTATTGGGACGCTGGCAACGTCGTACTTGAAGAGATCACTTGGCTACCCATTGGGGATGCCAACGTCTCCCTCAATCGTTATCTAGCGGGTGAAATTGATGAGGCGTTGTCGATTCCATCTGCGCAAAAAAATAAGCTTCTCAAGCAGTTCCCAGAACAAGTGGCTGATACCAGTGCATCACTCGGTTCTACGTTCTACTACCTCAATACCGAGAAGGGGCCGACCAAAGATGTTCGCGTTCGAACGGCACTCTCTTACGCTATCGACCGTAGTATTCTGACCAAGGCTATCTTGAAAAATGGCGGCATTCCTATGTTTACTCTAGTGCCACCACAAACCGATGGTTACCGCAGCCACACGCCCGAGTTTGCCAACTGGACGCAGCAAGAGCGTAATCAAAAAGGGAAGCAGCTTCTGGCTGATGCGGGGTATGGCAAAGACAACCCGCTTAAACTCACCTTCACAGTTCCAACCTTTTCTAACGATGTGAAGATGGCGACTGCGATGGTAGGAATGTGGAAAAGCGTCTTGGGCGTACAAGTTGAAATCCAACAGCTCGAGCCAAAAGTATTCTATGCACTCAAAGATCCAGGCAACGTCAGCCGCGGAGGCTGGACAGCGGACTACAACGAAGCATCGACTTGGTTAGATATCTTTGTCTCTACTGGTGAGTACAACGACTCTAAATTCAATAATGCCCTCTACGACAAGCTTATGAATGAATCGAAAGTCATGTCAGATCCATCACAAGCATACATCGAAGCAGAAACTCTACTCATTGATGAGATGGCGATCATTCCCGTCTACCGTCCTGGCAATGACCAGTATCTGGTGAAGCCTCACATTGGTGGCTACGAGCGCACCAACCCTGAGTCTTCTTATTACCGCAAAAACGTCTACGTCACAGCACATTAAGACACCACTTTTTGGGTCGACCTGACAGCAACGTCATAGCACGTAGGTAGGCCCTTTTTTCTTTATTGGAGACGACTATGTTGTGGTACATCCTTCGGCGTCTATGTATCGCCATTCCTACCCTACTCTTCATCGCCCTAGTCTCGTTTTGGCTGATGCACATAGCCCCTGGTGGTCCTTTTGATATGGAGCGCCCAATGCCAGAAGTAGTGCGTGCCAATATCGAGGCTAAGTTTCACCTCAACGAGCCCTTTTTGATTCAATACGGCATCTATATCAAAAATTTCCTTCAAGGCGATTTGGGACCAAGTTTTGTTTATCAAGACTTTACGGTGACTCAGTTGGTCGCTCAGTCTTGGCCTGTCTCTGCGGTGTTGGGCGTATTGTCATTTTGTATTTCAGTACCGGTCGGGATGATATTAGGGACTCTGGCTGCTCTAAATCGTAACAGTCGTTTGGACTACTTTTTGATGTCGCTATCAATGACAGGCGTCGTGATCCCCGCCTTTGTGCTCGCGCCGGTGTTAGTGACCATTTTTTCGATTCATTTAGGTTGGCTTCCTGCTGGCGGCTGGGAAAATGGCGCCGCTGCATTTCTAGTATTGCCGGTACTCAGTTTGGCGATTGGATCGGTGGCCAGTATCGCTCGTGTCATGCGCGGCGCGATGATAGAAACCCTAAACCAACCCTATATTCGCACCGCTCAAGCAAAAGGGCTTTCCACCAGCTACATCCTGTTTCATCACGCACTAAGGCCGTCTTTGATCCCTGTCGTAGCCATGCTTGGACCTGCGTTTGTTGCTGTGGTTACGGGCTCAGTAATCATCGATATCTTTTTTGGTACCGGCGGCATGGGTCAGCACTTTGTATCGGGCGCACTTAACCGAGACTATGGGCTGGTTATGGGAATCACACTTATCGTCGCTTCACTGACCATTCTGTTCAACTTGATTGTCGATATCTTATACACCGTGATTGACCCAAGAATTAACGTCTAGGAGGCACCATGATCACTACTAAAAACTCGATGCCTCTCAGTTTTCCGAGCAGGTCATCAACCATATTGAAACCAGTCAGATTGAAGCTGTCGAAGGTCGCAGCCTTTGGCAAGATGCGTGGAGCCGGTTTCGCAAAAACCGCGCTGCGATGACTTCCATCTATCTGCTCGCGTTTATCGTGCTATGCATAACCGCAGGACCACACCTGACCCCATTTAGCCATGATGAAATCGACTGGAACGTGGTATCAGACCCGTATGAACTAGGTAAGCCATCCATCACCTCACAGCACTACTTTGGCACCGATGACTTGGGGCAAGATCTGTTCGCTCGCACCATGAAAGGCGGACAGCTCTCTATAATGGTGGGTTTTATGGGCGCGCTTGTCGCAGTGGTTATCGGCACTATTTGGGGCAGTATCTCTGGCTACCTCGGCGGAGTCGTCGATAGCGTCATGATGCGAGTCATCGAGATCCTCGATTCCGTCCCCTTCATGTTCATGGTGATTCTCTTTGTCACTCTGTTTGGCAACAACATCTACCTAATTTTTGTTGTCATCGGCATGGTTTCTTGGCTGGGCATCGCTCGCGTGGTGCGAGGCGTGACCTTCAGTATTAAAAAACGTGAATTCATAGAAGCAGCGCACTCAATCGGCGTCTCAAGCTCACCATAGTAAGACGTCATGTTTTGCCCAATGTACTTGGCATTGTCATGGTTTACTCCTCTTTGATGGTGCCTGGTTTCATCATGTTTGAATCGTTTTTGAGCTTTTTAGGTCTGGGGGTTCAACCACCAGATACTAGCTGGGGCATTTTGATAGCCGAAGGCGCAAAAACCATTGATGTCGCCTTGTGGCAACTGCTGTTTCCGTCAACTTTTTTGGTCGCTACATTGTTCTGTTTTAACTTCATTGGTGATGGTCTTCGCGACGCACTTGACCCTAAAGACCGCTAGGAATGCACATTATGACGATATTAACGGTAAACAATATGAACGTTGAGTTTGCAACGCCTGACGGCAGGGTCAAAGCGGTCAACAATCTCAGCTATAGCATCAGTGCCGGCGAGACTTTAGGTATTGTCGGCGAATCGGGCTCAGGAAAAAGCCAATCAGTATTCGCACTCATGGGGCTGACGGCTCACAATGGCAAGGTGTCTGGCGAGGCTAACTTGCATGGCGAAAACCTATTGGCGATGTCTAAACGACAGCTCAACCACATTCGAGCAGAGAAGATCAGCATGATCTTTCAAGACCCAATGACCTCGCTCAACCCATTCATGAAAATCGGCAAGCAGCTTTGCGAAGTACTGATCATTCACAAAGGACTGTCGCGCGTTGAAGCACAAGCCGAGTCAATTAGAATGCTTGATGCGGTGCGTATTCCTTCTCCAGAGACTCGCCTTAATCAATACCCTCATGAGCTTTCAGGCGGCATGCGCCAACGGGTAATGATTGCTATGGCGCTGCTGTGTCGTCCAGAGCTGTTGATTGCTGATGAACCAACAACGGCGCTGGATGTGACGGTACAGGCGCAAATCCTGTCCCTCTTGCGAGATCTGCAACATGAGTTTAATACCGCCATCTTGCTCATCACTCATGACATGGGCGTCGTGGCAGAGATGTGCGACCGAGTCCTCGTGATGTACGGCGGCAACCGCATGGAACAAGCCGACACTGAAAGCTTGTTTGCTCACCCAGCACACCCTTACACCCAAGGACTGCTCAACGCCATTCCATCGGTAAGCGAAGACATGGATCGCCTACCGACCATTCCGGGCAGTCCACCCAGCGCACTGATTAACCATAAAGGTTGTCCATTCAAAGAGCGCTGCCAACATTACAAGCCTGAGTGTAGCGCCTCCATGCCCGCGTTTTTGCCGATTTCGCAGCAGCAAGCGATCGCTTGTCATGTCGCTGGGCAGCAAACCGTGACCCCACTTTTTAATCAGCCTACAACTCAGTCGGCCTAAGGAGATAGTATGCAACGCAAAGAGATACTATTAGCGGCGCAAGATCTGCAAGTACACTTTACGGTCAAAAAACACCTTATCGCCAGTAAACGTAAGGTAGTTAAGGCCGTCAATGGCATTGATATCGATGTTTATCGCGGCGAAACCTTAGGAATCGTGGGCGAATCGGGTTGCGGCAAATCGACACTTGCGCGCGCACTGCTGAGATTAATTGAACCAACTCAAGGCGATCTCATCTGGAAAGGTGAAGACATGCGCGCATTTGGTAAAGCCGAACTTGCTCGCCGACGCCGTGAATTTCAAATGGTATTCCAAGATCCCTCTGCCTGTTTGAACCCAAGGCTAACCATCGCTGAGTGTATTGCAGAGCCACTGCTCACACACGAACCCCAGCTCAAGCGACAAGAAGTTGAACGACGTGTCATCACCATGATGGACAAAGTTGGCTTGTTGGCAAGCCAGCGTAATCGCTATCCCCATGAGTTTTCAGGTGGTCAATGCCAACGTGTCGGCATTGCAAGAGCGCTGATCCTTAATCCTGATCTTGTCGTCTGTGATGAGCCTGTCAGTGCATTGGATGTTTCGGTTCAAGCCAGGTCATTAACTTACTCGATGACTTAAAAAAAGAGATGGGACTGACCCTGGTCATGATTGCTCACGATCTGAGTGTGGTTCGACATATCAGCGATCGCGTGATGGTGATGTATCTTGGCAAACCGATGGAGGTAGGACATTATCAGCAAGTGTTTGATGAGGCGAAACATCCCTACACCAAAGCACTCCTTTCCGCTGTGCCCATCGCCAATCCGACACTCGCCAAAGCGCGCGATATTCAACTTTTGAGCGGAGACTTACCTTCTCCACTCAATCCGCCAAGCGGTTGCGTATTTAGGACTCGCTGCCCAGATGCAACGGAGCAATGTGGACAGCAACCACCCACGAAAACAGGTAACCAGCATCACCATATTTTTTGTACTCACTCGACATTAGGAACGTCCCCTGTATGAAACAGAACCCAATTTGTGAGCGATTAGCTCTTCTGCGCAATGCCATGAAACAGCGAGGCTACAGCGCGTATATCGTCACCAATAATGATCCACACAACAGCGAATACTCAGCAGCTCATTGGCTAGCGCGTAGTTGGATCTCTGGCTTTACTGGCTCAGCAGGCGATGCCGTGGTCACCGCTCAAGGTGGTGGAGTATGGACAGATGGCCGTTACTATATTCAAGCCGAGGAGCAGCTATCTGGTACTAGCTTGTCACTGTTCAAAGCAAAAGAAGCGGAAACGCCATCCATCGCTAAGTGGTTGGCACAAACGCTACCGACACAATCAGTGGTCGGTGTCGATGGCCGCTCTATCAGCTACGCGTTCTATCAGCAGCTTGAGCAAGAGCTGACCCCGAAAGGCATTCGCATTGAGCTTGCCGACATCCTAACGCCGATTTGGCAAGAGCGTCCGCTACGCCCTCAAGCGCCAATCTTCAGCCATGACATCGCCTATGCTGGTGAGTCGGTGGATGACAAGCTCACCCGACTACGCGACTACCTGCACGATGAGGAAGCACAAGCGCTGCTGGTCTCTACCTTGACGATGTCATGTGGAGCCTAAACATTCGTGGCGCAGACACTCCCTATTGCCCGATTTCAGAGGCTTACTTACTGGTTACTGCACAAAGCTGCCATTTATTCATCGACCGATTAAAAATCAATGCCGCGCTTGAAAAGCAGCTGTTAGACGCTGGTATTGTGACGCTCGACTACGGCAAAGTCTCAGACACCATCAACTTGCTACCAAGCAAGACCAAGCTTCACTTTAGCTCAACCAATACTGACAGCCTGCTCGCCAGCTCGATTAATCTCACCATATCTTTGGTCGATACCCCATGTGTCGTCACCAAAATGAAGGCTCAAAAGAACCCAACCGAGCTGGCTTCCATGGAGCAAACCTTGATTCAAGATGGCGTGGCCATGGTGCGCTTTATGCACTGGCTAGAGCAGCAAGTTCCAAGTGGTCAAGTGACGGAACTGGCAGCAGAGCAGCAGCTAGAAGGCTACCGCAAACAGCTTGATGGTTATCTATCCGACAGCTTTAGAACCATTGCAGGCTTTGCAGAACATGGCGCCAAAATGCACTATGCTGCCAACGAACAAAGCAATGCGACCGTCGATGAGAGCAATCTGTTTTTGGTCGACTCTGGCGGCCAATATCCGGGTGGCACCACAGATATTACTCGCACTTTCCATTTCGGCCAGCCAACTGAGCAGCAGCGAGTCGATTACACCTTGGTACTCAAAGCTGTTATCCGTCTAACGACCGCGCAGTTCTTAAAAGGCACCACAGGAGCGAACCTCGATATTCTCGCGCGAGGCGTACTCTGGCAGCATGGCATTGACTATAAATGTGGCACTGGTCATGGTGTGGGCGTCTGCTTGAACGTGCACGAAGGGCCGCAAAACTTTTCTCAAAATATCAAAGAAGTGGCTCTAGAGCTTGGCATGGTGATCACCAACGAACCTGGTGTCTATCGTGAAGGCGGATACGGCATTCGCATTGAAAACATCATGAAGGTAGTACCGCGCACCTCAAACGAGTTTGGTGAGTTCTATGGGTTTGAAACCATCACCATTGCGCCAATTGCAACCAATCTTTTAAACCTAGCAATGCTCGAGTCCACAGAGCGTTCTTGGCTCAATAACTATCATCAGCAAGTGTTCGAATTGCTATCGCCTTATCTTGGTGGCGATACGCTTGATTGGCTCAAGGACGCAACACGTCCGGTTTAATCCCTTCCTCTCCCGTGTTCCTTTCACGTGTTAGCCAGATGAAAGCAAGCTCTGATGGCTAGTGAAGAAAGGTTTGCCAGCGCAAGCTGGCTTTTTTGGTTTTGTCGATAAAAGGGAAAGGCGAGTTTGCGGTGGGCTAGCCCAAAGACAGGCTAACCCACTGCTACTTATCGCTTTTCATACAGCGGGACATTTTCTCCCACTATGTATTTTTGCCTCAGTATGCTCGATACCTTATCTAGCCCCATAATAATGGCAACGAGAACGAGTGTGATAAACGTCACCACGTCCCAGTTCCATAAGCGCATGTTTTCCGCATAAACCAAACCGATACCACCAGCGCCAACAAAACCCAATACCGCCGCAGAACGTGTATTTGATTCCAGTTGGTACAAGGTTAATGCAAGAAAGGTTGGGAATGACTGGGTAAAGATGGCAAAACGATGTTTCTGTAGATTGTTTGCCCCTAGCGCCGTTAAGCCACGTGATGGTTTGTTGTCTGCTGATTCGTGGCTCTCTGCGTACAGTTTGCCGAATAGACCTAAATCTTGAACAAACACCGCCATCACCCCCGCAAGAGGCCCTAGACCGACGGCACGAACGAAGATCATGCCCCAGATTGCCATATCGATTCCGCGCAGCACATCAAACACACGACGCATCAAAGTAGCGATAATGCGAAATGGTCCAGTCATCACGTTGCGAGCAGCCATAAAAGACAATGGCAATGCCACAAGAGATGCGGTTAACGTGCCGCCGAATACAATCGCCAGTGTTATCGCAATTTGTTTAAAATAATAGGCAAACGGCCAATCCCAAAAGTCTCTCCATACAAACATATGCAGGAAATAACTCATGATTTTGCTGTTCCCCATTTCAAACTGCTTTGAAGACACGCCAAAGAAAGTAAAGAATAGGAAGTAATACACCAAAACGCTGCTCGCGAGCACAGCAACAATGGTCAAATAACGTTTTTGCTGCGAGAAAATCGCTTTATTCTCTTGTTTGATTTGCTCTAACGTTAGCTCCGTCATTTTACATCTCCACTGATGACTTTTTTGCGCAGAACGCCCGACGTCATGTCTATGAGCGCGACCACAATGATGATCAACAGAAGCGTAATGCTGACCTGATCATGTCGACCTAAGCTGATGTTCGTCATCAACTCTTGACCAATACCGCCCGCCCCAACTAAGCCAAGAATGGTCGATGAGCGAAAATTGATTTCAAATCGAAGAAAGATATACGACAGGACCGTTGGCTTAATCTGCGGCCAAAAAGCGAAACGCAATCGCTGGACAGGTGTTGAACCACACGCCGTCAGACCTCGAACCGGCTTATCAGAAATGGTCTCAATAGATTCATAGAACAGCTTGGTCAAACTACCTATTGTATGCAGCGTCAAAGCTACGAAGCCTGGGAAGGTTCCGACGCCATAAGCCATCACAAACATCACCGCCCAAGCAAGCTCCGGCATGGTGCGTAAAAAGGCGACAAAAGAACGCACTGCCACTCGAACAGGCGCAGGCGCATAGCCATTACTGGCGGCCAAAAAAGCAATATGATCGCCACAACCGATGACACTAACGTCGCTGCTATCGCGACATTGATCGTTTCCCAAAGAAGAGGGATCTGAATAGGTAAACGATAGCCCCAGTAAATCAAAGAGCCGGGTACTGCTCGTCCGTTCTCGTCTCTGCTAGCAAATAAAACATCCCATGAAAGCTGTGGAAGCGTATCGTAGATGTAGTCAAACAGGGCGGGCGCATTACGCAAAATGGTTGAGAGACTGAACTCTGCATAATGCCCCGAGAGCAAATAGAGCAGCATAAACATCGATGACCACATAAGTGCGTCCATCTTCTGCTTGCGGCGAGCCTGTTGGTAATATTGTTCAAACTGCATGAAATTGACCGTAGAAGTAAGAAGCTGGTAGACACCTACCAGCTTTGTATTGGGAAGGGATTAACGCTGAGCGAATTTCGTTGCTTGTACCAAATCGATAATTGACTGATATTCAGCAACACTTGTGTCTTCAAGGTGAAGAGAACCGCCTGCAGCCTTGCTAAAGCAAGCATTGTCTTCACGATCTAGCTTCTTCACAGCAGTAACAAGCTTGTCTTTGAAATCAGGGTCTAGACGGTTACTTACAATCGTCGGGCCGTTAGCGATAAGTGGCGATTCCCAAATAATGCGGATTTTCTTCATTAGGTCGGCGTCGTGATCCATGTAACGTAGCAACGCCCCTGCGCTGTAACCTTTGTCCGCTTCACCCACCATAGATGACCAAGTTACCGCAGCATCAAACTGACCATTTAGAACACCAACGATGTCTTGCTCATGCCCACCAGAGAAGTTGACCGATTTGAAGAAACCATCAAACTGATTATCCATATTTCCACCCAGCGTATTTTCCAACTGGTTGTTTGGAATAAGAAAGCCTGAAGTCGAGTTAGGATCAGCGAAAGAGAACACCTTGCCTTTCAAATCTTCAATAGACTGATAAGGCTGTCTTCTTTCACCAAAATAACGGAGTGGTAGCCGCGAGAGTTGTCAGTGTTATCGACCGTGATACCAACCAGATCCACCGCTTTAGGGTCATTTAAGTACACCTCAGCGTATGACTTAGGTGACATATTGATAACTAGGTCGATTTTTTCACCCAACAAGCCTTGAATAACGGCGTTGTAATCGCTGGAGTTACGAATGTTGGTCTTCACACCCAGTTCAGCATTCAAGAAATCAGCCACACACTGGTTGTCACCGATTTGAGCCGCAGCATTCTGGCCACCTAGGATACCTAGGTTGATTTCACTTGGCGCAGCTGCATTCACGTTAAAAGTCATGGTTGACGCAACGGCGATACCAATAGAAAGAAGCTTTTTCATCATTTGTCCTTAAAGGTTTATGTCCAGTTTTCAGATTGGATTAGTTGATTTGGTCGATCTCATCACCATAGAGGCGATGTAAAACATCATCATTGAGGCCAGAAGGGTGCCCGTCGTAAATCACCTTGCCTTTGGCAAGACCAACTACTCGAGAGCAATACTCCTGAACCAGTTCGATTGAGTGAAGGTTTACCATTACTGCCACACCATCACGGCTGACTTTTTGCAGCGCTTCCATAATACGAACGGTATTTTTCGGGTCTAACGAGGCAACAGGCTCGTCAGCAAGAAGGATCTTTGGGTTTTGCATCATTGCACGGCAAATCGCGACACGCTGTTGTTGGCCACCAGATAGGTTTTCTGCTCGTTGCAGTGCGTAAGGCAACATGTTGAGCCATTTAAGCAATTGGATAGCTTGAGCTTTATCTTGGTCACTAAAGATTTTAAGCAGCGATTTAAGCGTCGATGTATGGCTCAAACGCCCAAGTAAGACATTGGAAATCACATCCAAACGAGGTACTAAGCAGAAATCTTGAAAAATCATGCCGCAATGAGTGCGCCACTCGCGGATCTCTTTTCTCGACATCGACAGTACATTGTCTGTCGATAGATCTTTATGCACATTCAAAATTTCGCCACTCGTCGCAGGTATGGTGCCATTCAACGTATGCAGTAACGTCGATTTACCCGCTCCAGAACGCCCTACCACAGCAACAAATTCACCAGCGTGAAGCTCAAAGCTGATCCCATCGAGAACCACTTTTCCTTCTTGGTAAGACTTAGTTAAAGCGCGAGTTTCAAGAACTTTTCTACCCAATTGCGGGGCTGCAAACTCATCTGCATCCGATACAACTGTCAGTTCAGGCATGGTCATGGCCATAAATATTATTCCAGTCAATAGTAGTTATTGATTGAACATTAGAGCGTGGGATTTTGACGAATTCGGGATAGTTTTATGACTACTTTATGAACAAACAACATGCACCATTAGAAAGAAAGGTGTTAATACCACCGTTTCACTCAATCTATTAACGAGCAAAATTAAGCTTCTTGAACGTTATGCGGGTTTCTCGACAGGCCACACTTTCACACATAGAGGGATAACTAAAACAGCCCTCTTTACTTGTGTAGGGCTAGGACATTCAAAATCCTGTCATCGCATATCAAGTTAATGTGAATCCTAGATATATATATGTCTGCACTCAGCGAGCAGAAAGCCGTTCTAATCTCAGTTAATTCAAACCGTTAAGCTCAAACCAACAAGTTCTCGACAACGTCGAATTGTTGCAGTTTTGCAAAAAAATCGACACGTAACTTTCATCTTGTCCCTTCAGAGTAGCGTTATCAGAGAAACATACACATGTGAACAGCAGCAATGGACTTGCTGTTTTTTGGGTTAGCACATGTCTAGATAACTTACTCGCGAAGGAGGCCAACATGCCAGTCTACTTAGATATTGCTTCGGTACTTGAGCAGGAAGTTCGTGAACGTTACGTTCCCGGCGAATACCTTCCCGCGGAAGGCAAGCTTGCACAGCGCTTTGATGTGAATCGCCACACGCTTCGCCGCGCGATTGATGAGCTGGTAAATACAGGCATGGTTCAGCGCCATCAAGGCAAAGGCAATATGGTGATAAGGCAGCCCAATGAGTATCACGTACATTCGGGCGCGCACTTTACCAAGAATCTAATTGAACAAGGCGCAAGACCGCGCTGCGAGGTGATTCAACATCGGGTGTTTGTCGCACCAATAGACATCGCAACCCACCTTGGTGTCCCTGAGGGCAGCAAGATCATCCATATCCGTACACTGCGAAAAACCGAAGAGTGCCCTCGTACCATCATTGATCACTACATAGCCAATATTGAGTGGTGGAGCATTTTAAAGAACTACCAGAGTGGTTCACTGCACGAATTCATTAAACGCGGACTAGATATAGAGCTTGAGCGCAAAGAAACCCGTGTGGGCGCGAAAACACCAACAGGTGAAGAATGCCGATTGCTGCAAATTACATCAAGCACACCAATTCTAAGAGTTAAAACCAAGAACGTTATCAAGGGAACCAACGTGGTGGCCGAGTTTTCGACCTCCAATAGCCGTTCCGACACCACTGAAATAGTAATGGAGCATTAAATGACAGCTGTCAGCGAGAGAGCAAGCTGGATGTCAACATTGGCACAAAGTCAGCAGAGCGACTTAGAGCAACTGTGGCACTCAACCAAGATTGAAGCGAGCTATCAAATGGTACGTCAACCAGAGATCGGGTTAGCACAGGTTCGCGCTCGAATGGGGGGAAGCGGTCGTGAGTTCAATATGGGCGATGCACGATCACTCGCGCTGTCGTCAAATTAGACAGTGGGGAGATGGGCTACAGCTACCTGCGCGGTCGCAATAAAGCCCAGGCAGAGCTCGCAGCGGTCATTGATGGCCTGCTGCAAACCCAATCACACCATGAACAGTTAATGCGCATGGTCATTGAACCCTTAGCTGCAATGAAACAAGAACAGCAGCAACTGAGAGCAAAAGAAGTGGCGACCAGTAAGGTGGATTTTTTCACCATGGTACGCGGCGAAGATTAATTCAAGGAACATGAACAAAGTTGGTTTAACGAATTAACCAAGTAAGGCAGAGATAATGACCACAATTACTACTGCATTTAAAGATGCAGTCCATGACAGCCAGCAGTGCTTTCGATTGCTGCTTAAGGCAATGTCTGAACCGGGTGAAATCGTCACTCTAGATTTGAGCAAAGGTTTTGGCGCGATGCATAAAGCGGCGACACAAACCTTGTTGAGCTTAAGCGACAATGCCACGCCGATATGGCTGTCAGAGTCACACTTAAAAGACGCTGCTATTCGTGAAAATATCCGCTTTCACTGTAGCAGCCCAGTTACCGAGACACAAAACAGTGCCAGCTTTGCTGTGATTGCTGAGCAAGATTTGGCTGACTTTGATTGGAACAAGGCAACATTTAGCCTTGGCTGTGAAGAGTACCCAGATAAGTCTACTACGGTCATTGTTGAGCTAAGCAGCTTAGGTAATAGCTGTGCCGAGAATCTCTCGAACGATGTCACCACACTTACGCTATCAGGCCTGGGATCGAATCACAATCGATGTTGAACATTGGCGCCGTCTCACAAGAGTTTCAGCATTTCTTACAAGGACGCCAGGAGCACTTTGCCTTTCCACTTGGTATCGATTTGATCTTAGTCTGCGACGAGATCATTGCCTGCCTACCACGAACCACATTTGTTGAGGTGAACTCATGTATGTAGCAGTAAAAGGTGGTGAGAAAGCCATAAACAACGCCCATCAGCTGCAGGCTAAAAAACGTCGTGGCAATACCGAACTAGCGGAACTGACGGTGGCACAAATTAGCGAGCAGCTCTCTGGAAGCGTTGATCGCGTGATGACAGAAGGTGGCATTTATGACCGTGAGTTGGCTGCACTGGCTGTAAAGCAAGCGAACGGCGATCTAGTCGAAGCGATCTTCTTACTGCGTGCTTATCGCACCACGTTGCCGCGTCTTTCGGTTTCTCAGGCCGTAAACACCAGTGAAATGCGTATTGAGCGCCGCATCTCCGCCACCTACAAAGACCTACCTGGCGGACAAGTGTTGGGCCCAACGTATGACTATACCCACCGTCTGCTGGACTTTAGTTTGATTGCTGAAGGTGAAGCGCCTCAACTAGACACATCAGATGTTCAAGCAATGGAAACTTGTCCCCAAGTGATGAGCATTCTTGAAAATCTCGACTTGATGACGACTGAAGAAGACAACCAACAAACGCCAGAAGATATCACCATGCACCCGGTGAACTATCCGTGTGATCGCAGTGCACGACTGCAAAACTTAGTTCGCGGCGATGAAGGTTTTTTGCTAGCGCTCGGCTATTCAACGCAGCGCGGTTATGGTCGAAACCACCCTTTTGCAGGTGAAATCCGCATCGGTTTCTGCGATTTAAGCTTGGTGCCAGAGGAACTTGGTTTTGCCATTGATATTGGTGAGGTTGAGCTAACCGAGTGCCAGATGGTGAATGGTTTTGTGGGTAGCAAGACAGAAAAAGCCAAACTGACTCGCGGCTATGGTTTGACGTTTGGCTCGACCGAGCGCAAAGCAATGTCGATGGCGTTGGTTGATCGTTCATTGCAGGCGGCAGAATATGACGAAGCCGTTGATGGTCCAGCTCAGGACGAAGAATTTGTGTTGTCGCATTCGGATAACGTAGAAGCGGCGGGCTTTGTCTCGCACTTGAAGCTGCCTCACTACGTGGACTTCCAAGCAGAGCTCGAGCTGCTTCGTAAGATGCACAAAGAGCACGATGAATTCATTCAATCGCACAGCGAACAAAATCAGGAGAGCCAGTCATGAGCCAAGTACCAACCCATACTCAGGCGCAAGGTGTGACCGGCTACAACTACGGTTACCTTGATGAACAGACCAAACGAATGATTCGTCGCGCTCTGCTCAAAGCCGTTGCCATTCCTGGCTATCAAGTGCCGTTTGGTGGTCGTGAGATGCCAATGCCCTATGGCTGGGAACCGGCGGCGTTCAGATCACCGCAGCGATCATCGGTCAAGCCGACACGCTAAAAGTGATTGACCAAGGTGCCGACGATACAACGAATGCAGTTCCATTCGAGAGTTTTCAAGTCAGTGGCAAGCGCGAAAACCACCGAGAGAACGGTAGACGCTTCAATCATTCAAACGCGTCACCGCATTCCAGAAATCACCCTCGATAAAGACCAGATCTTGGTATACCAAGTGCCAATTCCAGAGCCACTGCGCTTTATCGAACCGAGAGAAACAGAAACGCGCAAAATGCACGCGCTGGAAGAGTACGGAATCATGCACGTCAAACTGTACGAAGACATCGCACGATTTGGTCATATTGCGACATCTTACGCGTATCCAGTTTGCGTCAACGACCGTTACATCATGGATCCTTCACCCATTCCTAAGTTTGATAACCCGAAAATGGACAATATGGCTGCGCTTCAGCTGTTCGGTGCGGGTCGTGAAAAACGGATCTATGCCATTCCGCCATATACCAAAGTGCAGAGTCTGGACTTTGAAGATCATCCATTTGAAATCCAACAGTGGGACGAACCGTGTGCTATTTGTGGCGCAACGGACACCTTCCTAGACGAGGTGGTAATGGATGACAAAGGCAATCATATGTTCGTTTGTTCGGACACGGATTACTGCTCACAGCAAGTAGAACAACACACCATCCATGCTAAGGAAACGGAGAGTCACGCATGAGTACGTTAGCAGTAGAACAGCCGACATTTGATACCAAGACATTTAATGTAAGTGAGCAACCACTATTATCGGTTCGCAACCTCACCAAGCTTTACGCCCCAGGAAAAGGCTTTACCAATGTCTCGTTTGATTTGTACCCAGGCGAAGTATTAGGGATCGTGGGCGAGTCCGGTTCAGGCAAAAGTACCTTACTAAAATCACTGTCGGGTCGCCAAACGCCAGACAGCGGTGAGGTGCTTTACATCCGTGGTCGAGGAGAAGACCAAGTAACTCAACTTGAAGATCTCTATTTGATGGCAGAGAGTCAGCGTCGCCAATTACTGCGCACTGAATGGGGCGTTGTGCACCAACATCCAATGGATGGACTGCGCGGACGCGTGTCTGCTGGCGGTAATATTGGTGAACGTTTAATGGCCGTAGGCGAGCGCCATTACGGCGACATTCGAACGGCATCAACCAAGTGGCTCACTGATGTAGAAATTCCTCAAGACCGAATTGATGACATGCCAACGACGTTCTCTGGTGGTATGCAGCAGCGCTTGCAGATTGCTCGTAACTTAGTCACTCATCCGAAACTGATTTTTATGGATGAGCCAACAGGCGGATTGGACGTATCGGTACAGGCAAAACTCCTCGACCTATTACGCCGCCTTGTCACAGAGCTGGAACTGGCGGTGGTTATCGTCACTCATGACCTAGCCGTGGCGCGTTTACTGGCTCATCGACTCATGGTGATGCGCCGCAGTGAAGTAGTGGAAACTGGGCTGACAGACCAAGTGCTTGATGACCCACAGCACCCTTACACCCAACTACTGGTTTCGTCCGTGTTGCAGAACTGATGGCTGAATAAAGGAATTTCTATCATGACAACAGAAACAAAAATTATCGTTTCCAATGTGAGCAAAACCTTTGTTCTGCATAACCAAAATGGCATTACCTTAGATGTGCTGAGCAACGCCAATTTTAGCGTCGCAAGTGGCGAGTGTGTGGTACTTAATGGCCGCTCCGGCTCAGGAAAATCCACTTTGCTCCGAGCGCTTTACGCCAACTACCTTGTGGATACAGGCGATATCGAAGTCGAGCACCAAGGGCGCTGGGTCAATATTGCTAAGGCGCAGCCGCGTGAAATCATCAATGTCCGCAAGCATACCATCGGCTGGGTCAGTCAGTTCTTGCGCGTCATTCCTCGCATCAGCGCATTGGAAGTGGTGATGCAACCGATGTTGGAAATGGGTGGCTGCCGCGTTCAGGCTGAACAAAAAGCGAAAACACTGCTGACTCGTCTGAATGTACCAGAACACCTTTGGAACTTGGCGCCTGCCACCTTTTCCGGTGGTGAGCAGCAGCGCGTGAATATTGCTCGAGGTTTTATCGTCGATTATCCCGTTCTACTGCTAGATGAACCAACGGCGTCGTTAGATGCGACTAACAGTGCAGTTGTGGTGAATCTGATTCAAGAAGCGAAAGATCGCGGCGCGGCTATTGTGGGGATTTTCCACGATGAAGCGACTCGAGATCAGGTGGCTGACCGTTTGTATGACGTGAAGAAACAAAACGATGCCTCTCAACATTCAGAACAAAGCAATACTCAATCAAACCCTATCTCAGCATGCGCATAACGGGAGAAAGCAGCATGATTATCACCAATGTAAATTTGGTTCTTGAGAACGAAGTAGTAAAAGGCTCGTTAGAGCTCCGTGACGGCAAAATCGTTAGCATGTCAGATTCACAAAGCCAGGTAGCCGGCGCCTATGACGGAGAAGGTGACTTTCTCATGCCGGGCTTTATTGAGCTGCATACTGACAACCTAGAACAGTACTTCACTCCGAGACCGAAAGTGGATTGGCCGCCTTTCTCGGCGATGAGTGCGCATGATACTCAGTTGATTGGCTCAGGCATTACCACAGTGCTAGATGCGGTGGCGCTGGGTGATTTTCGAGATGAGAAGCGTCAAACCAACTTGGATCTGTTCATCAACACTGTGGTGGATAGCCAAAAACGTAATCTAACGCGTGCCGAACACCTACTTCACCTTCGCTGCGAAGTGCCCCATGAAAGCACGGTGGGTATGTTTGAGAAGTACGTTGATTTACCGGAAGTCCAGTTGGTTTCTTTGATGGATCATGCACCTGGTCAGCGCCAGTTTGTGGATGTAGAAAAGTATCGCACTTACTATCAGGGCAAACACAACCTAACAGACAGTGAAATGGCGGCGTTTGAGAAGAAGCAAGTAGAGCTCTCTGAGCGCTGGTCTACGCAAAACCGCAATGAAATCTGTCGTCAATGTCGCGAACACAATATCCCTATGGCGAGCCACGATGATGCGACAACGGCTCATGTTCAAGAGTCAAAAGACCTAGCATGGTGATAGCAGAGTTCCCAACGACAGTGGAGGCGGCGAAACGCTCTCATGAACTTGGACTGAAAGTGCTGATGGGAGCACCCAATGTGGTTCGCGGAGGCTCTCATTCCGGTAATGTCGCTGCGCACGAATTAGCTTCTCACGGAGTATTAGACATCCTATCGTCAGACTATTATCCAATGAGTCTACTCGAAGGTATCTACAAATTATCGTGGGATGAGCGCAACACCTTAACACTTCCACAAGCCGTTCAGTTGGTCACCAAGAACCCGGCACAAGCATTGAGCCTCGATGATCGTGGTGTGATTGCGGAAGGGAAGCGTGCTGACCTCGTGCTCGCGAAGCAAGTAGATGGGCATCCTTTGGTGGCTCGTGTTTGGCGACAAGGTAAAAAGGTGTTTTAGCCGATGACTATTAACACCGTATTGGAAGCATCCCCGGATGCTTCTTTTTCACCTACCGTTAACTACGCCAACGCGTCTACCAAGCGCAAAGGCAAACTCTACTACGTGATAGGTCCTTCTGGCGCCGGTAAAGATACCCTAATTGATGCCATTCGTGCCGATCATCCTGAAGACATTATTGTTGCTCATCGCTATATCACGCGCCCCTTCGGTGCCGGTGGTGAAAACCATGTTGCGGTAAGTGAGCAGGAGTATTTATCAAGACAACAGAAAGGGCTATTTGCCATGAGTTGGCAAGCCCATGGTCTCTGCTACGGCGTGGGGCTAGAAGTGAAGACGTGGCTCGACAAAGGCTTTTCTGTTTTGCTGAATGGCTCTCGTGCGGAATTGTCTCAAGCGCAGCAATGTTTTGGCTCTGATCTGGTTCCGATTGTGGTCAATGTCGAGTTAGACGTACTGCGAACTCGATTGCAAAACCGAGGCCGTGAGTCCAGTGAAGAGATTGAACTCAGGTTACAGCGCGCCAGCAATTTGCCTTATCGGAACAAGACGGTTTTTACCCTATTGATAACAGCGGCGACGTGCAATCGAGCGCTAGGCAGTTCCGCCACATTCGTTCTCAGCTTGAAGGGAAGTCGTGATGAAACTTGTCATGTTGGGTACGGGGAACAGCGCCATGGTGCCTGTTTGGGGCTGCGACTGCGAAATATGTGCCGAAGCAAGGCAAGATAGAACACTAAGACGTGAGAAAAGCTCAGCCTATGTTGAACACAATGGACGTAGGCTTCTGCTCGATGCCAATGCCCCCGATCTTCTAGATCGCTTTCCATCCGGATCGATCGATAAAATTCTGTTAACACATTTCCATATGGACCACGTGCACAGTTTGTTTGATCTTCGCTGGGGTAAGGGTGCACGTATTCCAGTGCATGCGCCTGAAGATGAGCAAGGGTGTGATGATTTGTACAAACACCCCGGTATATTGGATTTCTCGCAACGCTCACAACCGTTTCAATCTTTTATGTGGCAAGACATCACCATCACGCCACTCCCCCTCAATCACTCTAGGCGTTGTATGGGCTATGCCTTTGAGCTTAATGGTCGCTGCATCGCTTATTTGACCGATACCAATGGACTGCCTGATACGACGACAGCGTGGCTTAAACAACGCTCTGTAAACTGGATTGTCACCGATTGTAGCTTTCCCCCTATTGAATGCGAGCATACAAGGCTTAGCAATAACCACAACGACATATACCAAGTACAGAGCATCGCTGAGCAATGCCAGTGTGAGCGCATTGGTCTAATGCATTTAGGTCACAACGTTTTACTTTGGGCTAAGCAACACCCGCAGTGTTTTTCTGACAGCTTTCAACTTCTTCATGACGGACAGGAGATCCCACTATGAGTCAGCCTCTTTCACCAACTTTCTGCCGAGTCGAGCGTTTCACCGTGCAGCCAATTACATCGCACGGAACTCGGTCGCTGGACTGAGGTTTCTCAGCGATGTGTGTTGAATAATGTCACCCTCGGTGATTACAGTTATATCCAAAATGATTGCAATCTAATGTTTACCGAAGTGGGTAAGTTCACTTCCATCGCCGCCGCCGTTCGCATTAATCCAAGCAATCACCCATGGTGGAGACCCACTTTACACCACTTCACTTATCGTCCTGGCAAGTACGGCTTGGGAGAGAACCCATCGGTATTGGATGATGAAGTGTTCAGTTGGCGTGAAGAAGACAAAGTCGTCATTGGCCATGACGTATGGATAGGTCATGGCGCGATCATTTTGCCAGGTGTCACTGTGGGTAACGGCTCGATTATTGGGGCGGGAAGCGTGGTGACAAAAGATGTCCCTGCCTACTCGATTGTAGTTGGCAATCCAGCGCGAGTCCTACGCCCACGATTTGAGGATGACAGTTTTGGGCCTCGTCTAGAAGCACTGGCTTGGTGGAACTGGAATGATGAACAAATTGCGATGGCGCTGCCGCTATTTCAAAAAGATACCCGAGAGTTTTTAGCTTACTTTGAAAACATGCAATAACCCGTTTTAGAAAAAATCCCAGCCACACCAGGCTGGGATTCATCCATTAACACAATAACTAACGTCGACATTCAGTCGTATCAAGCTCAACAATCAGCGTTGCACCACTATACTCGCCCGATACCTGAATATAGCCCCAATAGTTATCTTGCTTATCCAGTACAATACACTCGCCATTGCCAAGCTGCGCAGAAACCACGTCGGAAGCCGAGCCTGTCGGCCAGCCTTGGTTGCTATAACGAAGCGTTAAATCGCCACTACCGTGTCCGGTGGAAATCACAACACTGCTGCTAGCATTGACCGCTTCGACACTGAGCCACAGCGGGGCGCTTGAAGAAAGGCAAATCGCCTCACCAGCCGTAACGCGGCCGCTGCCTGTGGCGTTATTCCCACTGCACACATCGGGTACAGGCACTCCGCCAACCAATTGCTGTGTCCACTGTTCAAATTCACTTTGATATTGTACTGCCCACTGATTGACGTGACCTTTATAAGCAGCCCAATCACCTCTTCGAGTCTCCACCAGCATATGCGCTAAGTCTTCTTTATGGCGCTCAAACATAAACCTTACCGCCAAGTAGCCCCAACGATAGATTCGGTCGACATCGAAGCCGTCGTAGGTGGTTTCAAATATCTCTTGTAAGGTGAACGCGCTGCCATCAGCAATGGTGTCCAGCGCAGCTTGGTTATCGTTTTGTTTTGAAATGTACTCTGCCACCCCTTCACTCCACCACACCACTTTTTCCGTCGGTGTCGAGAAGTTGCCATATAAATCAAAACGGCCATCTAGGTAGTGCACATACTCATGCTCTAGGTTCCAGATAAAATGATCCGGGTTAGCATAGCTCGCCTCATAGGCAATAAAGTTGGGCACATTGCCCGGCACCGACGGATCGCCTTCTAGGTACATACCTCCGTTGTTTGTATCGATACCAAAGATGGGCCCCGCGTACTTGCGGTAATCATCACTGGAGTTGAAAATATTGACTTGAAGCTGCGTGTTGTAATCGTCGGCAACAGGCTGGTTGCC
Source organism: Vibrio maritimus (assembly GCA_000755425.1). GTDB lineage: Bacteria > Pseudomonadota > Gammaproteobacteria > Enterobacterales > Vibrionaceae > Vibrio > Vibrio maritimus_A. Next base: position 201,608 of record BBMT01000007.1, on the reverse strand, counting down.
AGTTTCTAGCTCAAAGTGAAAATGCGTTTCTTCAAAGCCCATCTTGTCACATGCAGCTTGCTGCTGAATAAGGGTCAGATCTTGAGAGAGAATACGAATTGTATCGCTACAGGTGTAATTTTGACTCAATACTAGGCTTTTAAGCTCAGTTTCAAAGCCGCAGATGCCATATTCGGCACAATCCGTATAGTAGCTGGCGACATCCGCAGCAGCGAGCCACACTGCATCCCCGTTGCCATACATAGTGTATTGGTCAAGCAGGGCGGTAAGCTCTGATGTCACGACCGGAGCGATGGTGGTATTGGTGTACTGCGTCATACGCGCCAATTCGCGACCAGCATTGACCGCCATAAATTCGGAGGAAGAATTGAGCTTAGACCTGTCTTTTGCAAACGCGGCCAGATTGCGCACTAAAGATTCTCGCCCAGCAATAGCGGTTTTAAAGGCACTGCTCCACTGACCACGATACAAAATAGTAAAAATACCATTAACCGCATCACGCATATTCCAGTGCTGAGCATAATCATCATTCCAGCGAGTTAACCACTGCTCGATAACGTCTAGATATTCATGTTGTAAGCTAGCACTGTCCATAATGGTGATCACTTCTGCCAACACTTTGCCGTGCGCATCATTGCTGGCATAGAAATGTGTGTTGGCCACAAAGGTATCGACCGCTTCTTTAACCGCTGTCGTCACCCAAGAAGTGAAGCTGACACCGTCGTTATAAAACTCAGCGTAGTAGCCTGCACGCAAATACAGAAACAACGCTTCCAGCTCAGCGCTGCCAGTTCCAGAATAGGTTTTAGCCAGCTCAGTGGCATGTTTGGCGACGTAATACATGTTGTTGGAACTGAAGGCATCGATTTGAGTTTGGCTGTCAGCGGAGAACAAATCATTCACGCACCCCGCACCTTGAGTTTTCAACTCATTAATAAGGGTTTGGCTGTTTGATGTCGCAAAAGAGGACACATCGCAATCGACCACAGCTTGGACACTAAAGGTCATCTCTCTTGGCTGAGGATTGATGGTGGTTGCCCGCTCTTGAGACGGGCCGGTATCGAGATTGCCGTGATGGTCATCACTTTCATGAGCGTGATGGTGGTCGGCATCAATGACTTGAGGTACTGGCGCTGTATCCGCCAGCGCAGAGAAACTAACCAAGGACGCTGCCAAGGCCAGAGAAAGTTTATTCAATTCCATTTATTTTTGTCTCTTTGGTCTAATTGTGTAAGCAAGCTGCGATTTGCTATTGTTTCCAATAGTCATTTCTGCAAATAACCTTCGTTTCAAAGTGCGTTTGTCACCGCACTGAAACACTCACCAAACTAGACACCAACCCTAGAATCAGAAACATTTTATTAACATCATGCCAATTTGGTTTCAGATCCTGGGACTGGTAGAGTCAAAAAGTGATTTTATAAAATATACAGTAACCTAATTACAAACATAGGCTAGAAAGAAGCATTAACTTGCACGTCGAGAACATTGAGTCTGCTCACCAGCCACTTCTTTGAGTGTCATGGTGGTGGCCGATACCTCTATTACTTCGGTAGTAAGCTCTTGATATTCGCGCAGCGTCTGGGCTAATGGTTCTGATAACTCATTGCCATTCGAATTGGCTGTCGCCATGCTTAGCACCTCAAAACGTTCTGTCAGCATTGTCCCTTCTAGCTGCCAACTGCCTCCCGTAACCAACTCAACCTTGACCGCACCTTTTCCCGTCGTCACAGGATAATTTAGGAACACCCGACCACTAAACTCACCATTCTCTCCATATGCGACATGCACCTTGGATTTGATGTCCGTTAGCTTGTATTCGCACTGCCACGCTCCTGCGATGTTTTGTGACGTAATGGCTAGCGACTGCTTGGCCTTGCTTTCTGGTTGACCGCAACTCACTACCGTCAACGCGGCGATAGCCGCGACGATCACTCTTTTCATACTGCATCCTTGTACTGGACTGATTGTCACTATAATTGTAGTTAATCCATTGTTTCTTGGGTGATTTGCTTAAAAGCTTTTAGGCTGGCATCACAATTAAACCGAGCGGTTCAAGCAGTTGTGCTTGCTGCCAATCACAGATCTTTACACCGGTTAAATCGATGCGTCTTGGATCGAGCCCCTCTAGATCCACATGGCACAAATCGGCACCTTGGAGGCGACATTGATCCCAGCAATCAGGCGAAAATACGCCACGACTTAAATCGGAGCCTTTCAACGACGCTCCTTGCAAGTTCGCCCCAATCCAACGGTTTTCAAACAGGTCACATTTCTCGATGACTTGACGCTCAAAATTAGCGTAAGACAAGTTACAACCGGTAATGAACACCGAGCAAAAGTACATGGTATGGCTAACTTGGTTAGCAAATCGCGCCCTCGCAAAATTGGCACCTTTGAGATCACACTCTCTAAACTCGGCTCCAAAGCACTCCGCCCCTTCGAAATTGCTCATCGCCATCTGGCAGTGCTTAAAGCTCGCATCTTTTAGATTGGCATAATCGAAGTGACAGCCTTCAAGGTCGCTACGATCAATGAACTTACAATGCTCGAAACTGGTATCAGAGAGATCCGCTCGCGCAAAGTCGCATTGGTAGAACTGGCAGTTAGAAAACGAAGACTGCGATAAATCCTGCCGTGAAAAGTCGTGTTGATGAAAGGTTTTGTCTTGGTAGTGCGAATTACTTTGATACATAGTTTCTCGATATATTTGCTGTTGCCTCAAAAGGCTCAGTGTTCCTCACGATTGATTTACGGAGCATAACATTGAGGGCAAGCTGAAACTAATAATAAATATCCATTAAAAACAACAATTTAAACACGCCCAAAATGGCCAATTTAAGGGTCATTTCAGCGCGTTAACCCCAATAAAATTCGATGAGCGCACGCTCATGTCAAAAAAATAATTTAGTGCCGCAGAGAGCGATAGATAAGCTTTCCAATCCGTTGGTTGACTTAACAATGAATAACGATAGAATTGGTTGACTTAGTCAACTAAATTTCCTTTTTCAGCCTTAGTTGGCGCATGCGTTTTATCGCTCTTCAATACATTCTCAACTTGAAGGATTTAAGCTTGAAACAATCTCAACCCGTGCTGGGGTCAAAAGGAACCCTATTTTTCCTCGTCATTATCAGCGCCTTTCCCCCTCTGACGATTGATTTGTACCTGCCTGCCCTGCCCACTATGGTCGATGTCTTTGATACTACCGAGTCCATGGTCAACCTGACATTAAGTAGCTATTTCATCACCTACGCCGTCGGTCTTCTGTTTTGGGGGCCACTGAGTGAAAAGTTTGGCCGCAAGCCCATTTTGCTGGTTGGTATTGGTAGCTATATGCTGGCTAGTATCTTGTGTGCGCTTTCTGGCAGCATTGAACACCTTATTGCTTCGCGCGTTATACAAGCCTTTGCGGGAAGCGCCATCACCGTAGTATCAACTGCCATCGTTAAAGATATGTTCGAAGGCCGCGAGCGCGAACGCATCATGGCCACCATTATGTCACTAGTAATCATCGCCCCTATGGTAGCGCCCGTATTAGGGGCATTTTTGCTGCAAATCGCCTCTTGGCGCATGATGTTTGTTACGCTCGCGATTTTTGGTGCGTGTGCATCACTGTTAGCGTTTTGCTACAAAGAGACCTTGGAAAACCGCTACACAGGTTCATTAGTACGCTCTTGGACTCGTCTCGGCGTCGTGATTCAAAACCCGCGCTTTGTGGTTTTGTTGTGCATTTTCTCCATCGCACCTATGGCCTTGATGGGCTTTCTCGCAGCAGGCTCTTACATCTACATCAACGGGTTTGGCCTGACCGAGCAGCAGTTTAGCTACTTCTTCTCATTCAATGCCATCGTCGCCTCTTTTGGTCCAACCATTTATATGAAGCTTTCACGCCACATCGCCGTGCAGAACGTCATATCTGGATGCTTTGCCATATTGGTTGCCGTCGGTGTTATGACAATTATCTTCGGTGATACGTCTCCATGGGCATTCGCGCTACTTTGCGCCCCAGCAACGCTCATGGTAATTATGATGCGTGTTCCAGCGACCAACCTAATGCTTGATCAACAAGACAAAGACACCGGCTCCGCAGTCGCGTTAATTCAGTTCTTTGCCATGATTTGCGGCTCAGCAGGCATGCTGTTGGTATCGATTCGACCAGAATCACTGATTGCCAACCTTGGCATGATCCAACTATGTATTGGTGTGATTGGCGGCTTGATGTGGCTGATGGTGAGAAATCGCGCCTTTGTGACGGATAATCTTGTGAAAGCACAGCGTTAAGGTCACAGTTGTTAGCAATTTGCCACAGCAAAGCATTTAACCGCAGCCCTAGAACTCGTTATACTCTAGGGCTCGCGTATTGAATAAAGAACCCAATGGCATCAATCAAAGACGTTTCAAAGCTAGCAGGTGTATCGTGGATGACGGTATCTCGTGCTATCAACTCCCCCGAGAAGGTCAAGCCCGATACCCTAAGACGTGTCAATGAGGCGATAAAGACCCTCAACTACACGCCTGATCACTCAGCCAAAAAGATGCGCGCGAAGGGAGTTCAAGGTTATCAAGACACGACCATAGGTGTGTTAGCGCTCGAAGTCGCCACTACGCCATTCTCCGTCGGCATCAACCACTCTATTGAGCAAACTGCGCTAGCACAAGGTTGGAACTCGCTGATTTTCAACACCTTTGACGCAGCCCCTAGCGATGAAACCGTGGACCGAATTCTATCCCACAAACCAACCGGAATTGTGTTTGCTACCATGGGTTTACGCGAAGTCGTGGTACCGGAACGCCTCAAAGAACTGCCACTGGTACTTGCCAACTGTTTTACAAAAGACTCAAGCATACCAAGTTATGTCCCCGACGATCAGTTAGGCCAATTCCATGGTATCCAACATCTACTTGCCAAGGGATATAAGAAGCCGCTGTTTATCATGCTCAACCAATCCCTACCCGCAGTGACATTGCGTCAACAAGGAATTAAGCAAGCAGTACCCGATTTAGAGATCTATCGCTGGCGCTATATGAATGACCCGTGCGACTACCACGACACTATCACCATTATTGATAATGCATTAGCAGAAAACTACGACTTTGATTGCATTGTCTGTGGCAATGACCGCGTTGCTTTGGTGGCATATATGCACCTGCACCGTATCGGAAAGGCGATACCAGAAGATGTCGCAATACTTGGGTATGACAACATGGACGAAATCGCTGATCTTTTCGTGCCAGGCTTAACCACCATAGAGTTGCCCCATCACGAGTTAGGTCGCCAAGCTGCGCTGCACATCATTGAAAAACGAAAAGAGACAGGTTTGATTAAGCTACCGTGTCCGTTAATTGAACGAGAATCCATATAAAAACAAAGAGCAAAACAGGGAGCAAAGCTCCCTGTTTTTATCTCTTACTTCCAAATATCCTTTAGCTGCCAAACATCGAGAGCTTCTAGTTCCACCACTCCGTTCTCAGCAAACAGTTTGAAATCTAGACTCGATTCAGATGGATAAATACGACTTGTGATCACCTGCTCGCCCTCGTTCAAAAACACTTCTACTGAAGAGCGATCAAGGAACAGGTGAATATCCACCGAGTTATTAGCAGTATCAATATCAATACTACGCACACCTGTCACCGCTTCTCCCGATAACGTTCTATCAAGAAATGCTCGCTTCGCCATGCGATCGTATCCCACCAATGTACGCTCGAATGGCACCTCTCCGACACGCAGCATAAAACCGAAGCGTTCTGCCGTTGCACCAGCAAGGGAGAAGCGCGCTTTGACTTCAAGTAAGTCACCGCGAATACCAGTATCTAATACTTGGCTATCTACTTTGCGAAGTGCAGATGTATCAAACTGCTCCACTCTCAGGTCTTCAAGCTCTTTAACAGGCGTTTGCCAGATCTTGCCTTCTTCATCCAGCTTAAGCTCACGTGGCAGTGTTAATGCACCGCACCAGCTCGAGTTTTGGTTGGCATCTCACTGTGCCACATATCCATCCACGCCATCGCCACCTTACGACCATCTTCGGCATCGAATGTCTGGCATGCATAGAAATCGTGGCCAAAGTCTAGCTCAACAAATTTATCAAAGGTAAAGCGACCTAGCTCTTTGTCGAGGTCACCAACCATGTAACCGTTCTGGTGGAAGTTCAGGTTATTATAGCCATCGGCTTCCATGCCCATTGGTGAGCAGATTAGAACGCATTTGTCATCCAGAGCAAAGAAATCTGGACATTCCCACATATAACCAATGCCCTCTTTCGCTTCTGCCATGACACCTTTGTAGTTCCAATGGCGCAGATCGTCAGACTGATAGTAACCAATCTGACCTTGGTCTCCATCTTTCATGCCCACGACCATATGCCAGAGTCCGTCTTCCTTCCATACCTTAGGGTCTCGAAAATGCACCATATCAGCTTTTGGTGCATCAGGAATCACAATGCCTTGCTTCTCAAAGTGAATCCCATCTTCACTTGTCGCTAGACACTGAATCTGCTTCATTTTCGTGTCATCGCCCTCTTCACCAAGCCAAGAGTGACCGGTATAAAGTAGCGCGAGCGTATTGCCATCAGTTACCGCAGAGCCAGAGAAACAGGTGCCCTCGTCTCCTGGAGCTAATGCAACAGGCTGGTGTTCCCAATGCACCATGTCTTTTGAGGTCACATGCCCCCAGTGCATTGGCCCCCAGTCTGATGAGTATGGGTGATGTTGGTAGAAGGCGTGGTACAGTCCATTGTGAAAGCAGAGTCCATTCGGATCATTAATCCACCCAGCAGGCGCCGCAATGTGAAAGCCGGGACGATGGTGGCACTTCAACTTTGCCGATTCTGTTGCTAAGGTCTGATTCGCTTTAGTCGTATCATTGATCATGAAAAACTCCGAAATTTGCATAGACCTCTCTCAATGAGAGAGGGGGAAAATTAGAAAAGAATGAATTATGCGGTAGCTAGTGACTGGTCACCGGACTTTGAGGGTGTGCTCTCATCGTCATTCACTGACGGTACTTTGTCGCTCACCAGAGTGAAGATAGACACAGTGGCGAAGACAGCAACAACACAACCCAAGATGAGATACGTTTGTTGGAAGCCCATCACGTCGTATGACAGACCAACAAGCGGAGACAAGATGCTGGTGAATACTTGAATCACGAACTGGAAGCCAAACAAGTACAACGTCGATGCCAAGCGAGTATCAAAGTTCTTACTGAAGTACTTAAATACTGCAATAAGAAGAATTGGTAGCTCAACCGCATGGAGAAGCTTCATCACTGAGATACCGATTGGACCATCGACAAGACCTGAACCAATGATACGGGTAGCCATGATAAAGCCCGCAATAACCAACGAGTTCTTGGCGCCGACACGGTTTACAAAAAATGGCGCTAAGAACATACCGCCCGCTTCAAGGAATACCTGTAGCGAGTTCAGATAACCAAACATTCGATTGCCTTCCTCAATCGTTGGGAACTGAGAAGAGAAGTAAATAGCAAACTGTTGGTCGTACACACCGTAAATACATGCACAGCCGAAAATGTATAGAGCGAAGGCATGGAAGCGTGGCATTTTTACCAATGCAAATAAGTCACTAACCTTTACTGGGTTAGATTCGACATCTGTTTGTGAAGAGGTGTCATCAAACTTAACCAGCATAATCATAATGGCAGCAATAACCGCAGAAAGAGAGGCTAACCAGAAGTTGATATTTGGGTTGATATTGATAAATGTGCCAGCAAAAAAGGTCGCGAACGCCCAACCCAATGAACCCCACATACGTGCTTTACCAAACTCGTAGTTGGACACACGTCCAACGCGCTCTACATAGGTCTCAATAGCTCCGACACCAGCAAAGAAGGCTGCACCAAGATAAACGGCACCGGCTGCCGCACCCATGAAGATATTGGCTTGCAGTAATGGACCGTAGATAAAGATGATAAACGGACCAACAAACACAAGGAGTGCCGCGATGAACCACATCAAGTGTTTTTTCAAACCAAGACGATCCTGAATGTAGCCATAAAGCGGCTGCAAACACAGTGCGCCAATAGCGTTTAGCGAGTAAATGATGCCGGTATTAGCACCATCCAGTCCCAGATGCTGACTCAGCCAAATTGGAAATAATGAAAACCAAAATGACCAAGTGACAAAGAAGAAAAACAGCGTGGCGCTGAGGAGTATAAAGTTTCTGTTCTTACCAAGATTCATGGCAACCTCTCGTAGGGCATCTAATAAGATTAGCTTCAACGTCTATTCCAGACAATAATGTTAACGTTAACTTTTGTGTCCAAAAATAAAAGAGACCAGGCAATCTCTTCTCATCAACACCAAAATGTTAACGTTAACTTTTAATCGTGATTATCGACAGATTAACCTCAAGAACAATTAGAAACGATAGAAATTGTGATCATGTCCTGCACATTTATTAATAGAGCAAATGCAGTTCAAGAGAGCGATCACAGTTTTTCGGATGTGACTCCTAACCATAATCTAAAGCCCGCTTTGAATGCCCTCGAGATCTGTATATGCTTTGAGGTTAGTGAAACTCAAAAACGCATGGAGTTGGTAGTAATGAAATTCTTGGTCTTTCTTGGATCTATTCGTGAAAGTACACCCCCTCGCCCCGCTAGGCTTGGTAGCAGAGTGAGCTTTGCCTGCGAATCCCTTCTGAAAAAAATCTACCCAAAACACAATGTAGAAATCATCGACCCACTAACTCTCGATCTAGGTGAAATTTTCAAACCCGAGTTTGCCTATAGCCGAAAACAGGTTCCCGCCGACCTAAAACAGCTTGCTGATAAAATCGCGGAAGCTGATGGCTATGTGATGGTCTCCCCCGAGTACAATCATTCTATGAGCCCTGCTTTAGCGCACCTTCTCAATCATTTCGGCAGCTCGCTGTTTTCTTATAAGCCAAGTGCCATCGTTACCTATTCTGCAGGTCAGTGGGGCGGTGCTAGAGCAGCCGTATCTATGCGAACGTTTCTTTCAGAGCTGGGCTGCTTACCCGTTTCAGCAATGATACATATTCCAAACGCCGCGAAGGTGTTTAACGATGAAGGCAAAGCACATAGTGAGGAAGCGCAGAAGGAGTGGGACAGCTATATGAATCGAACCATGGCTCAGCTCGTATGGTGGGCAGAGGGCGCCAAGCAGCAACGTGAAAACCTAGACCCAAACTCACTCATTGAAGCATTTCAACGCGACCCTTCACAAAGAAACGCACCAAAGTAATTGGGTAGCAAAACTACGCAAGTCTATCGCTTGTATTTGTGCAGTATGTTTTTAGGGCTGTGGCAAGAGTCATGAGGACGCAAACCGGAAAAATTGAAAAGAGAGGCTTTATTCAGCCCTCTCTTTCGTCTTTGATAACGGGAAACAGCTTTACTTACTGCAACACGCAAGCATCGATAAGCGCCTTAATGTCTAGAACATGCTTTCGCAACATAGATTGCGCTTCCGCAATTTCGCCTGAGCTCAACAGCTGATAAATACGACGGTGATCTTCTAAAATCTCTCCGTACGCGTCATCTGTCGTGGTCAAATGGCTGCGAATAGCGCCGATGTGGAACTGCACTAATTGATAACTTTTTTGAAGCAGGGAGTTTCCACAAAATTTAAAAAACGACTCATGAAACTCGCCATCTAACAATAGGAATGCTTGGTAGTCACGGTTTCTAAATTTATGCTCCATTTTCACGATGCTAATCTCTAAACTTTCCAAGAAAGCTTGTGAATCATTTCGCATCGATTCTTCTAATGCAATTGGCTCTAGATAACCGCGAAAATTGCAAAGCTCAATGATTGATTGTTCATCAGGCTGGAAAACAAAACTTCCTTTTTGAGGAATGATATCGATTAATCCTTCCTGCTTAAGGATAAACAGCGCTTCACGCACGGGGGTCTTACTGACTCCGAACGTTTCAGAAAGAGATGCTTCAGAAAGAGGTTGGCCCAACTTTAACTCACCACTCACTATTGATTGGCGTAAGCTCTCAGCCACATTTTCCGTTAAACTTTTTGGGCGAGTGATAGCTTTCAATCTCGATACCTCAACACTAAAATTCAGATCTCTCAGTCTACCCTAAACTGACTCTATTCTCAGCAACAAATAGAGTATGGAGAGACCGACAAATACGTATAAGATTCAAATTCGTGATGGGGTGCATACTGATACATCACAAATTTAATCAACCATTTAGCTAACGCATAGATTAGCCACTTCTATTAAAGGCCAAGTAGCAACGCTAACAAGATATACCCTCCCCCAGAAACCACGCAGTAGCGTTTATTGTTTGCTGCTCGCTGCATTATTTGCCCAATCGCCTGTCCGCTTATGTACAACATAGCGCTAGAGGAGATAAAACCCAGTGTATACAGACCAAGCCCATGAGCTGATGAACTTTCCAAAATATGTACATATCCGTGGAAGGTCGCTAGCGCAGCTAACCCGCAAACTGCCCACTTACTCGGAGAGCGGACTAACCCACCAAACACGAACGAAGCACCAACAAACAGAACTGACAATAGAATCATCGACTCAAACATTGGGATCATTAAGCCATATTCGCCAACGCAGCGCCAACACAAAGACTCGCAATCACTATTCCCAAAACCGCCTTCTGAAATGAGTGGCTGGAAGAGAAAAAGACACGACACAAAACCCCGAGCCCAAACATAACTGCTAAATGATCCAAACCGGTAAAGGGATGTATGAACCCCGACCAAAAACCAGCCTCTGCATGTCCTGGGTGAGCAAAAGCCACCGCCGGCGACATCAGAAGTGTCGCAATCCCTATTCTCTTCATAAACCAACCTTGTTATCAACGAGACGTTCATTCCAATGACAGTAACCTGTCTCAACTACGAGACTAACATATCAGATGCCAATCATTCATATTCAAAGTAATTTCTTGTTTAAAGAAGCCGATCACACAATCAAAAATCAAAATAACCAAAGACCAACAATCACTAGAATCAGTGAACACAAACTCATAAAGTATCTAACATATCAGACTAATCCTATACGTTGATTACTCAAAGTTCCGTTAAAAGGCCAGAAACCACAATGCATATCCATTTAGACATCATCGGCGGAATCGCTGGAGATATGTTCACAGCTGCCATGCTGCATGCTGCTCCTGAGTTAAAACAGCCGCTATTCGAAGCACTAGAAGTGGTAAGAGAGCAGACCCAAGTCAATTACTGGGTCGAAGATACTATGGATAAAGGCTTGAGTGGCCAGCGCTTTCATGTCGAAGAAAACACCTCCAGTACAGACCACCATCACCATCACCATCACCATGGTGAACATAGAAGCTGGAAAACCATCAAAGCGTTATTAGAGACTCTCTCCATTGAAGACCAGGTAAGACAAAATGCGATTGGCATTTTCCAGCTTCTCGCACAAGCAGAAGCTGGAATTCATGGCAAAAGCGTAGAAGATGTCCACTTCCATGAAGTTGGCGCATGGGACTGTATCATCGACATTGTTTCAGCCAGTTGGCTCATTGTGCATTCGAAAGCCACCTCTTGGTCGTGCTCTGACATCCCGTGGGGAGGCGGAACGGTTGTTTGTGCTCACGGTGAAATCCCTGTACCTGCTCCAGCCACGTTAACGTTACTTAAAGGATTTAACGTCGTCGATGATGGGATAAAGGGTGAAAGAGTGACCCCTACTGGCGCTGCTATCTTAGCGTGGTTATCGCCTTCACAAACGGTCGCTAAAGGTAGTATCAACAAAGTCGGGTATGGATTTGGTAAACGTAAATTGCCTAACCGAGCGAACTTGCTTCGCGCGACAGTTATCGAAACCAGCGACAAGAGGGAACAACTCGACAGTCAACAGATTTGCGTGATTCAGTTCGACATCGATGATATGACGGGTGAGATGCTGGCAATTGCTAGAGAGAAAATTCGCGAACAACGTGGCGTTTACGAAGTGACGGAGTCCATTTCCCACGGTAAAAAGAATCGTCATATCAACACCTTTACTTTACTGACCTCCCCATCACATCAAGACTCAATCATTGAGTTTGTTTTCAATCATACATCAACGATTGGTGTTCGCTATTGGCACTGCATGCGCAAGGTTTTACCGCGCTTACATCACAAAGTGACCACGAATGACCAGCAATATGACGTTAAAACGGTTCGACGTCCTGATGGCTCGATTACCAGTAAACTGGAGTCTGATCACTTACATAACGCAGAGATGAATTACCAATCTCAAACTGCTCTTAAATCTCAGATAGAGGCGAACGCTGCTAATGAACACTCTGAATCATAAATTGGATCGCTTACGAGACATACTTAAGCGTCTAAGCAAAGTCACCGTTGCCGTTAGTGGTGGCGTTGACAGCATGACTTTGGCTTATGTGGCTCATCAAATCTTAGGCGACAATGCTAAAATGGTACATGCTATTTCACCGGCGGTACCACCACAAGATACCCAGCGTATTCGTGATTTTTCTCAGAAACACCAATGGAACCTAGAGTTTGTCTCAAGCGGTGAAATTGACACTGAAGACTATCAAAATAATCCCGTAAACCGCTGCTACTACTGTAAAACGTGTCTCTACAGCACACTCAAAAATCTCAATTTTGGTCAAGTCGTTTCCGGGACGAATCTTGATGATCTTGATGACTACCGACCAGGGTTAATTGCCGCCAAAGAACACGATATTGTGCACCCGTTTGTCGATGCAGAAATATGCAAGCAAGACATTCGCGATATTGCATTGCAGCTTGGGCTACCAACCCTATCCTCGCTGCCCGCTTCACCTTGCCTTGCAAGTCGAATCGAAACAGGAATCCACATCGATAGCGATAACCTGCGCTTAGTCAACGCGGTAGAACAGCATCTTCGCTCACAAGTCGACAGCACAACATTACGATGCCGAGTCAAAAAACAGCAGATTGGCATTGAAGTGGATAGCGATACGTTGCAGCGACTATCACAAAGCGATATTGATGAGCTCATCCAGGACGTTAGTCAGATCACACACCAGTTTCACTCCTCGGTACCAATTCAGTTTATGCCTTATCAGAGAGGTAGTGCGTTCATCGGAGACAAACAATGTCAGACATCATTATAGATTTTGACCGCAAAGCGCGCTGCGCTGTTGAAGAAGCGATATTGTGTGAGCGCAAGAGCGTTACGCAAATCGAACAGATCATAGCAATTGGCCTAGAGAAACAAGTACGCTTCCTGTTTACACGCTTGGAAGAGCAAAAATGGCAAAAGCTGAATCCCACGCTTCGTGAGCACCTTGATTATTGCGCCTTGTCACACACCGCTGTGATGGGTAAGGTCGAGACACCCTCTGCCCAAGAACCCATGATCGCTATTGTCTCCGGAGGCTCGTCAGATACCGGTGTATGTCGCGAAGCGCTAACTACACTCAACTATCATGGCTACTCGGCTAAACTTTTTGAAGACGTGGGTGTGTCAGCACTCTGGCGATTAACCAATGCTCTTGAAGACATTAACAAGGCAAAAATTATTATTGCGGTTGCGGGAATGGAAGCGGCATTACCAACTGTACTGTCTGGTATGACGCACAGGCCAGTGATTGCTGTTCCAACCTCCGTTGGCTATGGTGTCTCTGAAGGTGGACAGCTCGCTCTCAACGCTTGTTTAGGAAGCTGCGCTGCGGGCCTAATGACCGTGAATATAGACAATGGCTTTGGCGCAGCATGCGCTGCCATCAAACTGCTCAAAAGCTTCTCATAAATGATTAAAAGGCTGCTTGAATAAGCAGCCTTAAATGTTACGCCCAAGGCATCAAACTACCTTCGCTGTCAAAACAGAATTCCTGCTCCGTCCCCATCACAGCTTCCGCTTTTTCCAGTTCTTCAACTACCGGCTTAAGCGCCTCAGAGACATAGATATTGTCGAGATCTAACGTGTTGCGAATCCAAACAATTTTGCTTTGCTAATGTCATGGATTGGCGCCGTTTTAAGTGCAAACACAATCGCTTCTCTATCGTTGCCCATCACCATGGGTATCTTAGCAGTCGCCAACGTACCCGCTGTTGCGGCATTGGTGTACATTGCAGAGAAATCGAGCTTTTGAACCAGCTGACGAGTCGTAATATCCGCCATGCCAATACCTACTCCATTACCGTGGGTCGCTTCCGTTAAAGAGAGAACAACGGTGCTAGAAATGTTTGGCCCTTTAAAACCACCCACACCAGAACCGGGTCTGCCCGTCACATTGGGATCCATCCCTTCACCACTGATGTTCTTGCCAATCTCCTGAATAATCAGCACGTCAATATCGGGGATTTGAATGGTGGCAATATTACGTTTCGCTTTGGCGAGATATTCAGGTTCTAAAGATAGAATGTTTTGCTGCTCAACGACTTCAATATCCATCAGTTCATCATAAGCATTTTCAACCAAGCCTATGGCAAACGGAACATGAATTTTGTCTAGCAGACGCTCTCCCGCCTCTGGGATAACGCGATGAAAGTTGTGAAACCCATAACGATGTAGTGAAGAAGCGCCGACGTGATTACCCAAACCAATGCACAGCATTTTAAGTAGTCCGCTCTCTACTTGTCCCTTAAAGTCTGCATGAGGCTTGATTTTATTGCATAGAATTATCCCATCCGCTTCCATCGCTACTTTGTCCAGATAAAGCGGCACGCCATCCGACATTGTTGCGACGTGAACAACTTCCATAGAAGATACAATCGGAACGCCCATCGACTGCTCGGTCACACCGTAAGTTTCAAGTATAACAACCTGACCCTCAGCATTGGCAGAGCCGTGACTTCCCATTGATGGGACGATAAATGGTTTTGCACCATGATGTTTAAGAAACGCAATAGTTTCTTGTAGTACAGGGATGAGCCCAGATATCCCTCGACTGCCTACAGTGATAGCTAATGACATCCCATTAAGGCGCTCTGGATTTGGATATCGAGATAACGACTCATTGATCGCCTTAGGAATGTCATTGAGCTTATTTCTTTCAAAGTGCTGCTTTACCTGAGTCATTTTAGGAAGCTCACACTCAAAGCCGCCATCCAGTGTAAATTTAATCTCTTTGTCAAACATGTACGACTTACCTTTCCAACCTCAAAACGACAAGAGAGGGCATTGCCCTCTCTAAACTTCAATCGCGAATCAAAAGTAATTAGTTTGCTGCGACTTTTTTGATAGTGCTCATCCACTCATCGTAAACATCTGCACCAAGTTTTTGCTTATATTCTTCACGTACAGGCTCTGTTGCATCGATAAAGAGTTGAAGCTGCTCAGGGCTTAGCGCATTAACCTGAGTACCTAACTTCTTGAACTCTTCAATTTGCTTACCTTCTTCTGCCGCAACGATTTCTTGCTGGTAGATTTCAGCATCGCGCATTGTGTCTGTAATTAGCTTCTGGTCATCTGCTGATAGGCTGTGCCAAAACTCTAAGTTCATTACTGGGATATAGAAGGTAATAACGTGACCCGTTAAGCTGACGTAGTCTTGTACTTCATAAAAACGCTGTGCGTAGATGTGAGCGATTGGGTTTTCTTGACCGTCGATAACACCTTGTTGCAGGCCTGAGTATACTTCACCAAAGTTCATTGGCGTTGCAGACGCATTCAGAGAGTTAAATGTCTTGACGTGCGCCGGAACTTCATGGTGCGGATCTTAAGGCCTTTAAGATCTTCTGGAGTTTCGACTGGACGGGAGTTATTGGTCACGTGACGCACACCATTTTCCATCCAACCGATACCTTGCAAGTTCATGTTGTTCAATTTGCTTAGCATCTTGTCACCCGCAGCACTGTGCACTGTGTCTAGCAGCTTGTTTACTTGGGTAGATAAAAGGAAGCTCAACAACATCGAAAGAAGGATCCCAAGAAGAGTAGAAAGAAGATGGAGATACCGCCATCTGCAACATACCAGATTGAACCCCTTCGATCATTTCGCGGTCTGGTCCCATTTGCGAGTTAGCAAAATTTGGACATCAAACTTACCGTCAGAGTTTTGTTCAAGATCCGACTTAAATTTCTCAAGAGCACGGTGAAGGTGGTAGTTTTCATTGGCGCCATGACCAATGCGGATTGTCGTAGCGGCCATAACAGAAGTGGATAGTGCAAGCACAGATACGGCTGTCGCCATGATTAATTTTTTCATAATGCCCTCTTGTTTCCCTTTGGGGTAGTGTTCGTTAGTGGTCTTTGCCAATCTCTTGGTCGTTATAGTAATCTTGCTTGGTGATATCTAACATATCACACTCTAGATCTTAATTATTGATCATCATTTGAGAACTTGCTGTGAGAGCTGTCACGAAATATATCAATAAGTAGCTTCAATTTAAAATAATAAAGCCTTAGCAATAGCTAAGGCTTTATAGATTCTTATTTAATTGTAAGTGTTATTAACCAATTAATTCCGTTAAAAATAAGGATAAACTCGGTATAAATGTCACAGCCAATAATAGTACTAACATCGAACATAGGAATGGTATTAATGCTTTAGATATTTTCTCAATGCTGACGTTAGAAACCTGACTTGCCACAAATATATTCACTCCTAAGGGGGAGTACAGAAACCAATTGCAAGGTTAACTGTTAGGATGACACCAAATACAATTGGGTCTACGCCTAGCTGTTTAACTACTGGCAATAGAATTGGTGTAAGAATAATAATTGCCGAGATGGTTTCCATAAACATGCCAATAATTAATAGCATGCCATTAATGAGCAACAGTAACACTATAGGATTGTCTGTCAATCCCACTAAAGTACTAGCAACTACTGAAGGAATTTGCTCAAACGTCACCAATCGACCAAATGCGGCAGCAAAAACAACAAGTACCAGTATCGTCGCTGACGTTAGCGTTGAGCGCGCAAAAATGCTTGGTAGGTCTGAAAATGAAATCTCTTTGTAAATGAAGAGACCACAGATGATTGCATACACAACCGCAACCGCACCAGCTTCTGTTGGTGTAAACACACCACCATAAATACCGCCTAAGATGATGCCCGGAACAATAAGCGCCCAAATAGATTCTTTAAATTGAGCACCTACGCCTGCCCAAGAGAATGGGGTTGGCTCAACATCCATAATAGGTTGGTTTCTCACTACTACGCGACTCATTGCCATAAAAGTAAGGCCGAACAAAACGCCTGGAACAATACCAGCAAGGAACAGTTTACCGATGGAAACTTCAGCCGAAACACCATAGATAATGAAAGGAATGCTTGGTGGAATCATCACACCAATCATGCCTGCAGACGCAGTCAGTGCCGAAGAGAAATCCTTTTTGTAACCTTGTTGAGTCATCGATGGGATGATGTTTGAACCGATCGCAGCAACGGTTGCGGGCGCTGAACCTGAGATGGCAGCAAAGAACATTGACGCAATAACGTTAACATAGCAAAGCGACGCTCGAATATGACCAACTAAAGAATATGCAAAACCGATAATTCGTTTAGACAGCCCGCCCTTTTGCATCAGATCACCCGCTAGAATGAACAAGGGCACGGCAATTAGCGGAAAGGAGTCTGCCCCTGTCACTATCGAACGAGCCATCAGGCTCAATGGTGGCGTACCATCGACAAAGCTCATGACAAATAGGGAGCTCATTCCTAAGCTCATCGCAATAGGCATACCTAGAATAAGTAATAAACCTAAAGCACAAAATAATATAATTCCAGACATTTTATACCTCTACTGGTGAAGAGACTTTTGTTCTATTTACAACATAGAACTGAACAATTCTAAATACAGATAATAGTGAACCAACAGGAGCCGATGCATACATAATTGCTATCGGAAGGTTGAGTACAACTGATTTTTGAGACAATACGTAAGGAAGAGTAATCAATTTATAAGATTGATATGTCATTGTTAATAAGAAAGCGACAATTGCTATATCAATGATTACTTCTAAGTATTTTTTCATTTTCTCTGGGAGAAGGTCTTGAAAAAACGTGACTTTAACGTGTTTCCTCTCTTTAAACGCATATGCAATCCCTACCCATATAAACCATATGAATGTCCATAATGTTAATTCCTCCGACCAGGACAAGGCGTTCTGAAATACATATCTCATTATTACCTGTATCGTAATCAGTATTACAATTGCTGCTAGAAGCAATGCCCCAACGGCACCTTCTAAGTTTTCATTTAGCCATTTCATCGTACTGCACTCACCAATTAACTCATAAGAACTGATATATCAGATAACATACACGCCAAAACTGAATAAAAACACCTCAAATCCGAGATAAGCAGGGCAAATATTGGGTTTCTTGGGTTTGATCACAGTTTCCCAACAAAGGAATTTCGATCTCAAAAAACGACTGATATGTTAGATCTCAGATATTAAGTATTACAGACAAGAGGTAATGTGAAATGACCGGTGAGACCAAATTCAAAGTCTACGTATCAGACTATGACTACCCAGACTTAGATATTGAGCGCAGCGTCTTGGAGCCAATTGGTGCAGAGGTAATAGGCCTAAAATGCAAGACTGGCATTGGTTTAGGTGAGCTTGCCAAAGATGCGGATGCGATCTTGCAGCAGTACGCAAAGATCCCAAGAACGACAATTGAGCAGTTGGACAACTGTAAGATCATCTGTCGCTACGGTATTGGTGTCGACATTCTCGACGTAGAAGCGTGCTACGACCATGGCATCAAAGTGTCTAACGTACCGGACTACTGCATTGATGAAGTGGCCGATCACTCTATCTCTCTCGGTCTCACGCTTTTCAGAAGAATTCCGGCATACAACAAATTTACACACGAAGGAAACTGGCACTGGGATATGGATGGCTTAGTTCCTAAGCGCTTCCGCTCTTCTGTTTGGGGTCTGATTGGCTTCGGCAGAATTGCTCAAAACATTGCCAAGAAAATGACCGCGCTAGGCTTCAAAGTCGTCTCTTTCGACCCATATGTATCCGGCTCTTACATGAATACCTTCGGTGTCGAAAAGGTAGATTTGGATACACTTATTGAAACTTCAGATGTGGTTAACGTTATGTGTCCGCATACGCCAGAAACCGATCGACTAATCAATGAAGATCGCCTGCGCCAAATGAAACCAAACGCCGTACTCGTCAATGGAGCTCGTGGCAAAGTGGTCGACAACAACGCGCTTTATAAAGCGCTGGTAGAAGGTTGGATTGCGTCTGCAGGTCTGGATGACCCAGAAGAAGAGCCAGCCAAACTCGACAATTGGAACCCAAATGACAACCCAATATTTGGTTTAGATAACTGCATTGTCACCCCTCATGTTGCTTACGTGTCACAAGAAGCGTTCCAAGAATGCCGCCGTATTGCCGCAGAAAACGCCAAAGCCGTATTGCTTGGCGGTGAGCCTCTTGATCCTGTCGCTCGAGTTAAAACGCCTATTTCGGAACAGTAGTTATGAGAAACGAAACCATTGATGCAATCGAGGAGCACAAGGTATTTGCCATTGTTCGTGGCATATCTCCGGACAATGTTCGCCCAACGATGCAGGCTCTTATCAAAGGTGGAATCCGCCTGGTTGAAGTGACGTTTGATCGTAAAAATGGCGAAGCAATACACTAGCCGCGCTAGACATACTCTCGACTGAGTTTGCTGACCAACTAATTTTTGGCGCAGGCACAGTCACTACGGTCGAACAGGTCAAAGCAGTGAGTGATCTTGGCGGACAATTCATTGTCTCCCCAGATTTTAACCCTGAAGTCATCAAGAAAACTCGTGAGTTGGAGATGGTTTCGCTGCCTGGAGTTATGACGCCAACAGAAGCGGTACAAGCTGATGCCGCTGGTGCTGACTTTATCAAGCTGTTTCCAGGTGGGCTACTTGGGCCAAGTTATTTAGGTGCGTTAAGCGCGCCTCTTTCAGACCTGAAATTTATCGCCGTCGGTGGAGTAAATGCAGACAACATTCCTGACTTTGCCAAAGCAGGTGCTGTTGGATTTGGCATTGGCTCCAACCTGGTCAACAACGCATTAGTCGACAACAACGAGTTCGACATCATTTACCAAAACGCTTGCCAATTTACGCAAGCTGTTGAATCAATTAGGAAGTAATCATGGAATACGCAAAAAAAATCATCAACCCTCGTCCAAATATCAATGAAGAGCTAATCGCAAAATGCGCTGCAATGACCGATACACTGAGCGTGAGTGCAGTATTCAGTGATGCTTTTAAGCGCGATGGCGTGATGGATCACGAAATCAAATTCCGTTCAGTCAATAAGCCATTTATCGGCACTGCATTGACGGTAAAACTTAAGCCAGGCGACATTGTTGACTGCCTACCAATTTTCGATATTGCTAAGCCGGGTGATGTTGTTGTTATTGATGCAAACGGCACACCAAACACGTCTATCTGGGGCGGTTTGATGTCTGGCCTAGCACGCGCAGCTGGCGTAGCAGGTGCCGTTGTTGATGGTTCTGTTCGTGATACTGACGAATCAAAAGTTCTCGACTTCCCAGTGGCGTCACGCTCAGTGTCTCCTCGTGCTGCACACTCAGCAGAAACAGGCCGTACAGAGCCTATTGAAATCAATGTTCCTGTGGTTTGTGGTGGCCAAATTGTAAAACCAGGCGACCTTGTAGTAGCAGATGAACTAGGTGTAACCGTTGTACCTTACGAGTTCGTTGAAGAAGTTTACCCAGCAGCGAAACAGCTTGCTGAGAACGAGAAAAAAGTTCGCGAAGAAATCCTAAATGGCGCGACTGTTGAAGAGCTACTTTCTAAATTCGGCCGCATCTAATTCTCCCATAGGCTCATCGAAAGGTGAGCCTTTTTACGAGGGCAATTCCATTGATTATTACAATAGATACAGGCACGACCAACACCCGCGTAGCACTGTTTGAAGGGAAAAACCGTATTGATCAGGTAAAGGCGAATGTCGGCGTTCGCGATACCAGTATCGATGGCAATAACCTTAAGTTGGTCAACACTATATCGACAGCCATTGAGGAGCTGAAAAGCAAGCATTCGCTTCAAGATTCTGACATTCAAGCCATTTTAGCGGCGGGAATGATTACCTCAAACCTAGGCTTACATGAAGTGCCGCATCTCGTCGCTCCGGCCTCATTGGATGATTTTGCTAACAACGTGACATCCATTGTGAATGACTCAATATCGCCACTACCGATTCATTTTATTCCCGGTGTAAAAAACCTTAATACCGAAAACATAACCTCTGTTATGGGTCTGGATATTATGCGTGGTGAGGAAGTAGAGGCACTGGCGATTGCAGAGCAATTTAACATTGATAAAGATGCGATTATTGCACTGCCCGGCTCACACTCTAAATTCGTCGCAATAGATTCAAACAAGACGATTAAAGGCTGCTGTACTACGTTAGCAGGTGAGCTCAATGCCATCATCACCAATAACACGATCCTAACCAGTTCGCTGGAGAACCGTTTCTCAGAAACGCTTTGCAATGAAGCATTGTTGGAAGGCTACAATGCAGCTGAGCAATTTGGCATGGGGCACGCTTTGTTTTTGATAAGACTTCAAGAGCAGTTTGAAGGCCGCAGTCATGAAAAACTGGCAAGCTTCCTAGTCGGTGTCATTCTTCATTCTGATATTAAAGCCCTAACGTCTGCTCCACAGCTTGGCTTTACTTCAGAAACGCCGGTTTACATTGGAGGCTCGGGTTTACTTTGTGAAGCCACAGCTTATCTGCTTCAACAGCAATTTCCTGACAATCCTGTTAACCAATGTACTGATATTCAAGACTTATCTGCTGTCGGTTCCATGTTTGTCGCTGCAAAAGCAAACATTATTTAGTCAGCCCCAATTGTGACTAACCATGAGCTTTCCGTACCTCGAGTGGAAAGCTCTTTTTTCGGAGTCTCGTCAATGAAAGCCATTACCTACCAACCTACTAGCGATCAATTCCAGCTAAGTGAAATTCCTTTGCCTACCACGTCCGACAATCAGGCCTTAATCAAGGTCATTACGTGTGGGCTCAACCCTGTCGATACCAAGATCCCTAATTGGCAACATCTGGTTGAAAACATGGACAGTCATTTTGTTGTTGGGTTGGATGTTGTAGGCGAGATCGTAGATATCTCGGCACCGAATACGCTTGGCAAGTAGGCGACAAGGTTTTATTTCACGGCAATATGTTCGACCCCAACGGTGGCCTCGCCGAATATTGTCTGCAAGATCACCGCACCTTAACTCGACTACCCAATATCAGCCACGACTTCGCAGCTTCTACCCATGTGCTGGCTGGACGGCATGGAGAGCATTGGTGGACAAACTTCGAGTTCAAACCAAACGCTCTCTGCTCATTGCTGGAGGTTCAGGCGGTGTAGGAGGCTTCGCGATTCAACTGGCGAGGTACTTTGGCGTAAAAACAATCATAGCGACATGTTCTGAGAAAAATGCCGATTATGTAAAGCAGCTTGGCGCGACTCACATTATTGATTATCAAAATCAGGACGTGGTCGCTGAAGTGATGGCAATAACAGCAAATCAAGGGGTCGATATTGCCCTTGACTGCGTAGGCGCTCAATCTGAGCTTTACTGTGCCAACTCATTGAAATTCGACGGTGAAATGGTTGAGCTTGTCGAGACGGCGGATCTCAATCGATATCTCCAAGCAAAAGCAAGAGGGATTACAGTTCACCAGCTCAGTCTTGGTGCCGGTTACAACCATGGAAGCGCTGGTCGAGACTCTATCCGACGTGCAGGTGAATCTTTCAATAAACTCCTTGAACAAGGTGACATTACTCCACCAAAGATCGCTACTCTACCGCTTGAGGAAGCAGCGAGTGCGCTAATGGAAATCAGAAGTCAGAGAACGGTTGGCAAGATTGTGGTCGATGTTTCAGGCCAGGACAGGACATCCTGTTAATGAACGTATCCAGAAGAGGAGAACTACTGCTTTTTGCTGCCACATTATGCGCGGCTAGCGGGTGGGTAACGTCAAAGTATGTGTTATATGAAATGCCCAATTCAATGTTCGTGGCTGGGCGATTTTTTATCGCTGCAGCTCTTCTTCTGCCGTTTTGCTTCCAAGAACTGAAACATTTTTCTTGGTCGATTTTTAAGAATCTTATCTTTGTCGGCGCACTGCTCGCAGCTTCTATCAATGTGTGGGTTCATGCGGTCAGCACTACCAATAGCCTTGCTGAGGGCGCGTTAATCATGAGCCTTGCTATGATCATTGCGCCATTAACTCAATGGCTGCTCCTAAGGCAAAAGCCTAGCTCTGCATTTTGGGTCTCTCTACCGCTAGCTACGCTCGGAATGATGCTGCTAACACTCAAAAATGGCTGGCACTTCGATCCAAGCTTGGGGTACTTTTTTCTTTCTTCGTGCCTGCTTTCTGCACACTTCGTACTAAACAAACGAGTAAGCGCTCAGCTATCAGCACTGCCTTCAATCTGTATTCAGATGTTTGTTGTCGCTATCAGTGGAGGGATTCTGTACGTTATTGATGGGGCACCCAGTATCGAGGTCTCGACTTCTGGTTGGCTCTATTTCGCACTCGCCACACTATTGGCCACGACCATGAGATACTTAACCCAAACGATTGGGCAAGGCACAACATCGATTGCCACAGCCTCGCTCATCATGATCTTAGAGCCTATCTGGACTTTGCTAATGAGTGTCGCGCTTTTTGGTAGTCATTTAAGCATCACAGATACGATAGGTGGTGCGTTGATATTGCTGTCACTATATGTCTACGTAAAACTCTCTCGCCGGTACGGCAATTAGAAAGCAGAGCCCTCAGCCCTTGTACTTATGCAGTATATTTTTAGGAATGTGGCAATAATCATTCGGATGAAGCGTCAATCTATCTTGATGCTCTTCATCGCTCTTTACGTAATTGCTAAGCGGCAGTACTTCAACCGCGATTTTATCTGAGTCAGGACGCGCAGCGATATACTGTCGAACACACTCAAGATGCGTGGGATTCACACTGTAAACTCCAGTGCGGTATTTGAGCCCCACGTCCTCACCTTGCTTGTTGAGGCTGTACGGGTCGATGATTTCAAAAAAGAACTCCATCAACTGCTCGACGGTCACTTTATTTGGGTCAAACTCAGTGAGTACACACTCAGCATAGCCGTCGTAGTCGCTTGCTGTGGTATCAGTTGTGCCATTGGCTCTGCCAGCCTGGGTTTTACCACACCGGGTAAGTGGCGCATGAATTCTTGTACACCCCATAAACAGCCACCAGCAAAGTAGATCTTTTCCATATGTATTGATACCTAAAACGATTCAATGAGTCCGTGTCGAAGGCGAAAAGTATCACAGTTTTATAAGGGATGGGACAACAATAAGAAAAGACAGCACAATGGGCTGCCTTCCCAACATTTCTGCCTTTCAAACTTCAGTCATCATTTTTAATGTCTTGGATATCGATGACCAGTTTCTCCCAGTTCTTTTGATTCTCGAGATCGAACTGTGCCTTTTGCTCGTCTGCCCAGGTAAAACGCTTTATAGCCGCCGTTTTACTCGTCGCTTGGTATAGCCAGTAAGCCTCAGCTTTGAGAGCATCATCAATTGGCCTATCAATTGACTCATAGACGGTCTGTTTACAAGCATTAATAGATTCAGCAGGGAACTGAGCAATACGGCGTGCGAGATTTTCTACGTACTCGCCAATCTCGTCCGGCTCTAAGGCTTTGTTAATGGTACCGTATGCTTCTGCCTCATCGGCATCGAAATCACGAGCACTCAAAATTATTTCTAGCGCACGTCCCAAGCCCACTTGGCGAGCCATCCGTGAAGCACCGCCTCCACATGGCAAGATCCCCATTGCGACTTCCATTTGCATAAACTTGTACTTACCCCGAGCAGCAAATCTCATATCACACGCCAATGCGAACTCATGACCACCCCCACGAGCAAACCCCTCGATCTTAGCAATTGTTGCTTGAGGAAGTTTACTGATTCGTTCCAATACTGCCTGCAAATCCAGCAACTTAACTTCATCTCGTGGAACCACATCCATTGACATATCTCGAAGTAAATTGGTGTCGTAGTGGCACACCCAAATGTCTGGATTCGCCGACTGAAACACTACGACTTTTACCTCTCTATCGCGTTCTAGACGGAGGGCAAGGCTGCTCAGATCTGCTAGCATCTCCTGCCCTTGCACATTCACTGGCGGGTAATCAATCGTCACCCAAGCAATGCCATTGTCGATTTCGACGGAAAATGTCGTGAAGTTTTTGTATTCCATGGTCTATCCCTCTATTTCTGTTCCAACCGATTTAATCAAACCGGGAAATTGGTTTGTGTCGGAAACAACCAAAGCATAGGAAGGACTACCCAAAAGGATTAGACGCCATATCACGATTTAGAATTCGGTATTTTCGGGTAATTGTTGGACTATACTTTGCTTCTAAACCGAGAGGTCATTGCGTTCAAATACTTAGGAAACGGGGTCTATGGAAACAGAGAGCCTGCGACTGTTTATCAGGGTCGCGGAAGTGCTCAACATCAGCGCAGCGGGAAAATCGCTGGGGCTCGCCCCCGCGATTGCAAGCTCTCGCTTATCTAAATTAGAAAACCAGATAGGCGCTGACTTATTCCACCGCTCTACCCGAAAAATCACACTTTCCACCCAAGGCGAGCAGTTTCTTCCGTACGCCAGAGAGATATTAAAGCAACACGATGCGGCCTTGAATGTGATCGGTAAGGATCCAGATGATGCTTCAGGAACCATTCGCTTTGCTGTCTCGAGCACATTTGCTCAGCTATATATCGTTCCCATTTTGCCTGAGTTTCTTGACCGCAATCCTAACATCACTATTGACCTCAAACTTGGTGACAGAGAGTTAAATATTATCGAGCATGGTATCGATCTGGCACTAAGGAATAGTGCCATCAAAGACAGCGGCTTGCGCGCTCGCAAGCTTGCCGATGATCGCCGCATACTCTGCGCATCGCCAGACTATCTTTCTCGAAAGGGGATGCCCGGAGAGCCAACCTCGCTTATCAATCATGACATCATCATGTTCAAAGATGCCAAACCGAGAAAGTTACATAGCAACAGGGACAATAGCGCCATATTCCCTCCTGATAGTAGCAAGATACGGCTTGTTTGCGACGATGGTACTAGTATGCGAATTGCGACAGCATCTGGAATAGGTATCTCTATGAACGCCTACTGGAGCGTGTTTCATGAGTTAAACGCTGGAAAGCTCGTAAGAGTTTTACCTGATTACGAAGTAGAAGATAACACCTCCATTTGGCTTGTTTACCCTAAAGCAAATGCGCTGAGCCAAAAGTGCGTCTGTTTATAGATTACCTCATCGACAAGATTGGAAGCCCGCCTTCTTGGGAGCGCTAGCGTGTCGCTCGTGACCAAAGATTTAAGAGTTGAGAAGTCATCATCATTTCTGCACTAAGAGAGTAACAACTTGCTCGTCTGCCACTTTACCGAATGCTAGCATGTGGAGGAATTTAGACATGCCGCATTATGGGAATCGCGGCTCAACGGAGAAAAACTATGCGTAATCGGCATTTAGGCGAGCTCGTACTGAGTGAAGCGCAGATCCAAGCAGGCACTAAGAAAGTCGCTGAGCTTATCAACCAACAATTCAAAGAGGTGGTGGTCATCTCTGTGGTACCGGGTGGTATCTTGTTCACCGCTGATCTAGTAAGACAGCTGACGATTGAAGTGAGTATGGATACCATCTCATGTCCTCATACACCGGGTGATCGCAACAACCAATCTGAGATTGTTTATCATCAGAATATCGAAATTGAAGGCAAAGATGTCATCGTTATTGATGATGCTATTGAGTCCGGCGGCACAATGAAGCGCCTGGTTGAGTACCTATCGGCTAATTATCAACCGAAATCTCTGTCTATCGCGACGCTGTTTGTCAAACCGGGCAGAGTTGATATTCCATTCCCGCAGCTTTATGCCTATGAGATGGAAAACGACGATTTACTCGTCGGTTACGGTCTGCCCTGGAATGACAAGCTAAGAAATGTGCCTTATGTCTCTAAGCTTGTAAAATAACCAAAGCACAAAGGGGCATATATTGCCCCTTTGTTTTGTCCTTTACTTTTCAATGACTGCGGCGAACTCTTCTGCAAATGCTCTGAAGGTTCTTGGCTTTTGACCGGTCACTCGCTCTACCGTATCTGTGACGGTCGCATAATGACCTTCTGCAAACCACGCCATGATTTCTGCGAGTTTCTCTGCCGTCCAGTCATCCATACCGGCCTCTTTCATTGCAGCTTCAGCCGCTTCTTTTGGCACATCAACATACTCAATTTGCTTACCAGATACCTCTGTTAGCACCTCAGCTTGCTCTGCAAACGTCAACGATTCAGGCCCAGAGACCAGATAAGTTTGATTTTCATGGCCAGGCTGAGTCAACGCACTCACAATCACCGCTGCCACATCGCGAATATCAACAACACTCTGTTTCGCTTGCGCTAAAGGCAAAAAGAACTGTCCCATCGCATTGATGGTCGGCAAGCTACCAAAGAGATTCTGGAAAAAAGAGTTTGGTTGAACGATGGTATACGCAATACCCGAATCCTTGACCATGTCATCGGTTATAACATGGGTGCGAATAATTTCTGAGCCAGCGTCCGCTTTTGCGCCCATACCAGAGAGCTTAACAATGAGCTCAACCCCTGCCACTTTCGCTGCGGCGATGGTATTTTCAATCCACTGCTTGTTGCTCGCGTGAGCGGGCATAGCTACATAGATTTTTTTCACACCTTCAAGCGCCTTTTGTCATTGTTTCAATATTATCGTAGTTACTAACGCGAACCTGATTTGGGTTTAGGTCTAGCTTGCTAACTGCATCAGCGCTACGCGCCATCACTCCAAAATCTGCTCCCACCTCTTTTAGCTGCTTAACGACTTCTGAGCCTGTGTTGCCTGTTGCGCCTAATACTAGAATTTCCATCATAAACCCCTTGGTTCTTATGTTAGTTTCACCGGTTAAGCAGCGTACTGCCTTGGTATGGATTTACTATAGCTAAACCCATAAACATTGATTAGAGGGTTAAAATGAACTTTACTATCCTTATTTGGGATAATAAGAGTCAAACCGGAATGAAAGAACTTTCAGCACTGCCTTTATTCGCTAAAGTCGTGGAACTCAATAGCTTCGCTAAGGCTGCGCGACAACTGAATGTGCCGACGACCACGGTCAGCCGAAAGATCCAGCAACTAGAGCATGATCTGGGAGGGAAACTTCTTAACCGCTCAACCCGATCACTCTCTCTAACCGAACTTGGTACACAAGTCTTACCCAAGGCACAACTGATCGCCGACACCGTTTCAGAGCTCTATAGCGATGCTGAAGAAATGGCAAACCAACCTATCGGAACCTTGACGGTTTCTGCACCAAAGGCACTCAGTCAAGACCTGCTAGCGCCTATGTTGGCAGAGTTTCGAGCTCGCTATCCCACAATTCGCATCAACCTTGCCTCATCAAACCGCTTTCAAGATCTCACCAAACAAAATATCGATTTTGCTTTTCGACTTGGCCCTCTACATGACTCAAACCTTGTCGCACTTACCCTCTCTCCGGTTAAATATGTACTCGCAGCATCAAAGGCGTTCTGTGACAAATATGGAGAGCCTCTTCACCCTCTCGACCTTTATCAACTGCCCTGTATTCGAAATCATGTGGAAGGCTACTTTCTACCTTGGCGCTTTGCTTACCGAAACGAAGAAGTCGAGGTCAGCAATCAATCCGAACTGATTACTGATGATTTCAATGTTACTAAGGAACTAGCGCTTCACGGTGCAGGGATCTGTTACCTCCCCTACTCTTTGCTAAGAGCCAATATTCAAACAGGTGAGATGGTTACCATACTAAATGAATGGATTCCCGAAGATAGAACCATGCTTCTGGTATACCCAGATAAACGCCACATGCCACTTAAATCTCAACTATTCATCAAGTTTATTCGCGAAAAGCGTGACGAGTTTAAGCTCAATTTAACTCGATCACAGAACTGACATTAACGGGACTCAGCTATGATAAACGTTACAATTGATAGAGAACTACTTGGCAAAGCGATTGTTTACCCCTAACGTATAGCGCAGATTAGCAATACAACGATAAAACGATGAAAAAACTCACTATCTATGACATTGCCACTTTGGCTGGCGTTTCTAAATCGACCGTTTCACGCTTTCTAAACGGGGGATATGTTTCGGAAAAAATCGCGAAAAGATAGAGAAAATCGTCGAAGAGCACAACTTTAAACGCAGTGACAGTGCAGTATCTTTAAGAACGAAGGCCAATCAAACCGTTGGTATTATCGTTCCTCGGATTGATTCTTACGCCTCCTCTAATGTGGTTAAAGGCGTACTGAACGTCATTAATCGTTTGGATTACAACGCAGAAATCATCACCTCAGATCTCGATTTTGACAAAGAGCTTGCTGCTTATCAAAAACTCAAAGAGCGCAACGTAAAAGGCATTATTGCTATCGCCACCAATATGTCAGACGACTATGAGCAAGTGCTCACTAGCCTCGGCCTGCCTATTGTGATCTTCGGACAAGAATGTGAACAAGTCAGTTGCGTGTTCCACGACGTCACCCATGCAGTCGCAGAGTTTTGTGATGCACTATTTCCTGCAAACTATGAAAACCAACCAGTAGTCCTTTTCGGCCCTGATAGTTCAGATAAAATGTTGTCATCAACTATTGATACCTTCCATGAATCGTTAACCCAGAGAGGGCTTACGGTTCATCACGTAAACAGCGACTTTAACTGGCAAAGTAGTTATGACCAAGCAGCAGAAGTGTTATCTACGTCCTCTCACATCGTTTGCCTCACCGACAACATCGCCTATGGCGTATACAAATACGCTCATGAGAATGGGTTAATCGTTGGTAAGGACATCCATATCAGCGGTATTGGTGGCTACGACACCTCAAGCATTCTGACGCCAGAACTCAGTACAATCGCTTACCCTTATCAACATGCGGGTGAGGAAGCAGTAAGGTTGCTGCTCGACGATAATTCCGTGACTAAGCTCAAACTTGGCTACTCAATCCAGAAAACCAATAGCTTTTCGGCTTGACTTTGGCGTGATGAAATTATCATCACCCATTGCTGGTATCGATACCACAACATGGAATCATACCAGTTTTTAACTAACTTTAATGGTGCTGACAATAGATGGCACCAATTTTTGAAACCAATGTGGTATCGATACCACAACGAGTAATCCAATGATGAATAACGAACAAAGAATGGCCGCTGAGATCTACGCTGCAGTAGGTGGAAAAGAAAACATTCGTGCGCTTGAGCATTGTGCAACAAGGCTTCGCATCATCCTCAATGACGATTCAAAAGCAGACAAACAAAAAATAGAATCGATCGCGGGTGTCAAAGGCTACTTCCTACAAACCGGTCAACACCAAATTATTCTTGGCGGTGGTTTAGTTGAGAAGGTCTATGCCGCAATGGGCCATAATAGCAGTGGCGCATCGGTGAAAGATGAAGCTTATGCGAAGATGAACTGGTTACAAAAATCCGTTCGCATTTTAGCTGACGTATTTATCCCGATTATTCCGGTTATCGTTGCCGCAGGTCTGTTAATGGGTCTAAGAAACTCATTCTTTAATGACCTGCCTGAAAATGTATTGGTCATTACACAAATACTCACTGACACAGCGTTTATTTTCTTACCAGCTCTCGTTGTCTGGTCAACCTTTAAACGTCTCGGTGGTACCGATTCGGTTGGTTTCGTACTCGGCTTAATGACCGTTGCCCCTCAATTACCAAACGCTTATGCCGTAGGTGCTGGTGATGCACAGGCACTTGAGGTACTGGGCTTTTCTATCGTTGGATTTCAAGGCATGGTACTGCCAGCATTGGTAACAGGTATCTTTGGTGCCAAACTTGAGCAAACGTTACGAAAAGTGGTGCCTAACGCTTTAGCATTAGTAGTAACGCCATTTTTAACCGTAACTATTTCTATCTTGGTCGCTCTGTTCGCGATTGGACCAATCGTTGGTGAACTGCAATCCCTGATCATGTCGGGTATTACCTATGTGATTGAACTACCATATGGCATTGGCGGATTTATCTTCGCACCATTACACCAGCTCTTCGTTATCATGGGCTTGCACCACTCATTCATCATCTTGGAGTTCAACTACCTAGGTGAAGGCCTCGGTAATCCGCTAAACCCTATGTATTCCGCGACTGGAGCGGCGATGATCGGCGCAGGTGTGGCGGCTTACCTCAAAGTAAAATCTTCTGAAGACAAAGGTACCATAGGCTCGTCAATCCTAAGTACTTCATTTGGTATCGGTGAACCACTGCTTTACGGTGTCGTCCTGAAGAACCCGAAACTTTGGGCAGCGAACCTAGTCGGCTGTTCCGTTGGCGGCGGATTCGTAATGCTAGTTGGTCTTAAACCGAGTCTCGTGGGTGTTACACTGATTCCTGCAATTCCGGCTTATATTGGACAAGGTATCGGGCTTTATATGGCGACAATTGCCATCTCATTTACGACCTCATTTATTCTAGGGCGCATTGTCCTGGCAAAAGACTAATCCCCCTCCCCGTATGTCGCCCTTTTTTAGGGCGACCCTGATTGAGACACGAATTAACACATGAACTGGACATTAGAACAGCGCTACCAACGCATCGAAGATATGCCTGAAGGTTACTTTGACGAGCTGAATACACAGCGAAAGCAAGACTCGTTTTACCCTAGCTTTCATATCGCACCGCCCTACGGTTTGCTCAATGACCCAAACGGTTTGAGCTACTTCAACGGCGAGCACCATATTTTTTACCAATGGTTTCCTATTGGCCCAACGCATGGACTTAAGCATTGGTATCACGTGTCAACTAAAGACTTTGTCCACTTCACGGACCATGGTGTTGCTTTATATCCTGATCAAGATTACGACTCGCACGGGGTTTACTCTGGCGGAGGCTTAGTTGATAACGAGCAGTTGCTACTGTTCTTCACTGGCAACAAGCGTGATGACAACTGGGTAAGAGATCCAACTCAATGCTATGCGGTTATGAGCAAAAATGGCGAGATTGAGAAAAAAGGTGTGGTGGTTAGAAACTCTGACTATACCGAACACTTCAGAGATCCCAAGGTTTGGAAACAAGGCGACACATACTACATGGTGGTGGCAGCACAATCCCAAGCGCTGTTTGGTTCGATGATCCTTTATCGCTCGACTAACTTAAATGAGTGGGAGCACCTTGGCCCTATAAAAACTCGCTACGATGAATTTGGTTTTATGTGGGAGTGTCCTGATTTCTTCGAACTGGATGGCAAAGCAATTATGCTATTTTCACCTCAAGGAGTGAGCAGTGAAAATCCGTATGACTATAAGAATATCTTCTCGGTCAGCTATATTTTGGGGGACAAACTCAATACAAATACTGTTGAGCTTGAAAATCATCAAGACGTTGTCGCACCAGATTATGGTTTCGACTTTTATGCGCCGCAAACTTACCTTGACGAGAAAGGTAGAAGAATTTTGATCGCATGGATTGGCTTACCCGAAATTGATACGCCATCAACGAAGTATCAATGGCTGGCATGCTCTCTATCCCAAGAGAGTTAAGTGTTCGCGACAATAAACTTATCCAAACGCCGCTAGAAGACCTCAAGCAATTAAGATCTGAGACACATTCAGTCTCGGGCAATATTAATTTAGCGAGTCAGTCGTTTGAACTCGAGTTCGAGACCGACCAAGAATTTACGCTAGAGCTTAAAAATAAAGAAGGTAATTCGCTGCTATTTTCGATGACGGAGCAGGAGTTTAAGCTAGATCGCAGCAATAACTCACATATCTACGCTGAGGAATATGGTTTAGTGCGTCTTGCGCCAAGAACGGTGAAACAGCAAACAATTCGCTTGTTCGTTGACCGCTCCGTGATAGAAATCTTCATCAACAATGGCGAACATACGATGACCAGTCGTTTCTTCATCAACAATATGTGTCAATTGTTACTATCGAAAAACCTACTCGCGAAGCTCTACCTTTTAAGCCCTATTGAGGGCCTTCAGCAATAACTAGCCCGCCAATGTCAGGTGACTACTGTCACCTGACATTTTATTTCCCCAAACAGCGAGAATTTAACGTGATCCGCTACAATACATTTCTACTTTAAGTGATCTCGCCACCTATTCCAAACTCAAAAAATCATATACTATCGTGTTATTACAACTATAGGTGGTATTGTATGACAAATATTTTCAACCAAGCAGCTTCTGAGCTATTAGGTCGTCGCGTCGCGGGAACCAAAGCGCCACGCCTTGAAGAATCACATCGGCCAAAATCTCTCGACGATGCCTTGCAAATCCAATCGTCCATGATTGACATACACAGCGACAAAGTGGGTGGGTGGAAGTGTCTGCTTCCTTTGGCTGACGATAAGTTCGTTGTCGCACCAATTTTTGCCGGCAGTGTACAAACTGGTGATATGTGTCAGCTGTTTGCAGACAACGAGGTTGCACGAGTCGAACCAGAAATCGCCTTCGTACTCGACAAAGCGCTGCCCGCTAGCCCTGAAGGCTATAGCGAAGAGCAAATCAACGATGCTATTGGCTCCTGCCATATGGCACTAGAGCTAATGCAGTCACGTTTTGCGGACGACAGCGGGGCTGAGTTCTATGAGAAGCTCGCTGACTGTCTGGTAAACCAAGGGCTGTTTATTGGGCCGGAACTCCCTCGCGAAAAAGCATTTGATGCAGCTAGCATCAACATTACCGTCTCCCAAGATGACGACACGCAAACCTTCGCCGGTGAGCATCCCAATAAACTGGCTCAAACGCCAATTTACTGGCTAATCAATACCATGACTCGTCGTGGTGTTGACTTCCAGGCCGGTGAAGCAATCATCACAGGTTCTTACTGTGGCATCGTTGAAGTGGCCTTTGATAAGCCAACTACGATTCAGTATGAAGGCTTTGGTGAATACCAAGTCACGTTTAAGGCTAAAAATTAAGCCTTCGCGAGAGTTCAAGCGCGCAGCTCTGCGCGCTTGAACGACTCCATTACTCCCTATTTTAAGGGGTCAACGCACTATTCTGATCATGTATTCGCTCTAACGCCTCGATTCGACGGATCTGGCTACTGTCAAACAAAGGCTCTCTAAGTTCAGCAATGGCTTGCTCTCGGTCATACTCCGACAACGATTCGTTCTCGATGATCTCAGCTCGCACCAACATATAGCTTTGAACGCTTTGTTCAAACTGCGCCCGTTTCTCATCCAGTGCCGCCAACCTCTGGCTCGCTTCAGTACCAACTAATGACTCTCGCACCAAGAACTGACTTTGTGCATCCATAGAGTTTGTCTCATTGAGTGCGGTCAGTAAGCTCGCGTTGTAATAGCTGTTCTGTAGCTCTGGGGAGAGTTGCGCCAATTCTTGTTGCCACATCTGCAGGTACTCTTCTGGCTCTGCGCTATCTGTTTTAGCTCTCTTTGCCTAAGCGCAAGCTCTCGCATTTGGTTTTCTTCTGCAAATAAGCGTTGCTGCTCCTCAAAAGTAAAAAAGCGCGCTTGAATTGCCAAGATTTGCTGATGCAGAGCATTAAAGTCTTCCGTTGCACCCAGTTCTGCCAATGCGGCTTTATACTGTATGAATTTCTTAAAAAGCGCAGGCTCCAAACCATTAGAGTTGTCGCTATAGTGCTCAAACCTTTGCTCAATTATCTTCACGTCAGTTTGACTAGCATCAGACAGAAAGTAGTCGAAGGTGTCACGAAGTGACCCATCATCAACTTGAGTGTCCTGTTGAGAGGAAGCTTGTATTGGCAGCTCCGAGCTATCGCGCGTTTCAGTCGAAACCCAAGCATCCGCCACAATAAGGCTAACAACTGACAAGAGCATCAGCTTTGGTTGTCATTCGCATGGCTAGAGTCCTTGAAGTTGGAGTCGATTGGCGTGTTGTCGGTATAAGGTTTTTGGGTCTGTTTCAAATAAGTGGTGAATACCAAGCAGGCCGTTGATCTCATCAAGATGATTCATTTTGTAATCGTCGCCAATCACCTTACCTAAGTGAGTACTGCACTGACCCACCAGACCATCATTAGGTTCATCAAAGGCAAGCCCTAGGATGAGCATTGCCGGGTCGGCGGGGTCGAGTACATTGGTGTAGGTTGAAGTGCCTGTCCAAGAGTAATAATAAACACCATTGTCTGCTTGCCAGTCACCATCGCCACAGGTTGACGTCGGAACACCTTCTGAGTAGTGGCATTAAACGCCAGTGACCCCTCTGTTGTGAGCGCTTCAAGTGAGCTCAGTCCGTCTTGAGGCAAATCGGTACCACCAGAGAGCAAACCAATCAGTGTGGTCAATCCACCCGCTAGTTTTACCGCAATGGCTTCCGCGGCAGAGCCTTCAGGGACGGTACTGCGCACCAAATCTGCCACTTTAGAGCCCTTATTAACACCACCGACACTGGTCACGGAGGCCACCATCTCTGGGGCTACCGAAGCAACATATCTAGCAGTAGGCGCACCGTGACTATGACCAATAAGGTTGACCTTTTTCGCACCAGTGACTGCCAGTACATTCTCTACCTGAGTAAGCAATTGCTCACCTCGTACCTCAGAGCTGTTGGTCGCTGAAATCTGTGCGACGAACACTGTGGCTCCATCTTTACTTAGCGTTTGAGGGATGCCATAGAAATAATCAAAACCCGCCAGGGAGTCGAAACCAAACAGCCCATGAACCAACACGATGGGGTATTGGGTTTGTGTGTATCCAGACTGATGACCAAACAATTTAGCTTGCACATTGAGCGCGAAGACCGCGCACAAAACAAGCAGTGAAATATGCTTCATTTTACCTTTCCTTGTCAGACCTCCGATGAGTCGATCAGCGTAGTAGAGCAAATTTGAGGTCGCCAAAGTGGATTTTAAAAAATGTGAATTTGTGCCCACATTTGCATATCAACCTCATTTGAAATGATCACATTCAACCAATGAGCAACTATTGTCATACGGTTTTAACGTGCAAGTCATACAGATAAATAAGAATAATTACTCCACCCTAACTCACGGATATCAAAATGAATTACAACAAGTTAATCCTTTTAGTTGGCAGTTTACTCACGCTGCCAAGCGTCGCAGACACCGATGTTTATCTCACCAATAACTCCGATAAGCCATTGAACATTCAGGTACAACATCGGGGAACAGCAGAGCTTAGTTACGGTGAAGAGTGGCAGCAAAACGTCGAAATACTGGCACCTTGGGAAACCAAAGCAGTACTCAGTTTTAATCGCTGGGAAGGTGTGAAATCCAATCACACTTATCAATTTGAAACCGTGGTTTCTAATCCAAAAGGTGAGAGCATCACTCTCAGTCAGGTAATGAAAGGCCATTGGTACAATTCAACCATCGAATATGGTGTCTCTTCCGCGGATGTTGAACTCGTACTTAAAGAGGATCGTGATATACACAGATCAACGACCGATGCCTTTGATAGCGGCACCGAGCTTGCCTTCAAGTCAGTCAAAACAGCGCGTTACGATGATTTGTATTACACCATTACGCCAAAAAAAGTTGATGAAACCATCGACAACAACGACCAACACTTAAAACTGATGACGTACAACATTTGGCTTTGCCGGCTATCGCTTCGCATATCGGTGATCGCTACAAGCTACTGCCCAATTATGTCAAAGGTTATGATGTGCTCGCACTGCAAGAGGTATTTGCCAGTGGCCGTGATGCTTTTTTGAGGGAGTTAGCCAAAGAGTACCCTTACCAAACCAAGATGTTGGATAAGGAAGGCATCAACGTCTACGACGGTGGCGTCATCATTGTCAGCCGTTACCCTATCGTCAATGAGGCGCAATATGTGTTTCCGGATTGCTCTGGCACCGATTGTTTCGCAAACAAAGGGGTCAACTATGCCGAAATCATCAAAGGTGGCGAGGCATACCACGTCTTCGCTACGCACACCGCATCGTTTGATACTGACACGGCGCGTGCATATAGACAAAAGCAGTTTCAGCAAATGAAGGCTCTCGCGCATTCACTAAATATTCCCAGTTACGAGACCGTTGTCTACAGCGGAGACTTCAATGTTAACAAGCGCAAATTCCCAGATGATTACCAGCAGATGATTGCCAATCTGAGCGCTAATGAGCCTCATATTCTGGTTACACCGAATCGACATTTGATCCGCGCATCAATGACTTTGCGGGTGAAGCGCTATCTGGTGGCGAGAATGTCGAATACCTCGATTACGTCATGGTAAGTCGCGAGTTTGGTCAGCGAACCTCGAATGACAATCGAGTCGATATACCGCGCTCAACCGACGATAGCTTGTGGAAGCATTACAATCTGTCGGATCACTTCCCAGTGTCAGCGGCGATTAAGCCATGAAGCACCTGATCCTACTAACTGTGTCCGTCATTTTGGCGGGCACAGTGATACTGTATGTTAACAGTATCAACCCACCCCTCATGCAAGACACAACCACAAAAAGGGCAAAAGAAAACACAAACAACGCCGTTCTGATTACTGATTCAACGAGTAAAGCCTCTGTAGGCGCTTCTGCGTTACCGAAGACTAGAAAACAAGATGAACTAACGACCAACCTTGAGCATTACGCTCATCAGCTTCAATCCACAAAAGGGAAAAAACTCATTGAGTCACTCGAGTCATTCTGGCGTAGCTGCTTGTATCAGAGTAGTTGCGAAGACAGCCTTATCGCCTTAAGGCAAATCTTGTCCCCAGAATACTTCGAACTCGTTAAAAATTACCCAGAGCTCAGTCGCCTTTGGCAGCAAAGACTTGGTAATTTCGTCTTTGAAAGTAATCAGTCCCTGACATTTCGTATCGCCCAGTTTAAACACCAAGCCAAACTTGTTTGGGGAGAATGGGCAGAGGTTTTACTAAGCGATGAATTTGCCACTTATGATTTCACACTAGAACTGCAAAACCTGACACCAGAAAACCCAGAACAGTATCAAGAAGCGTTTGAGACGTTGTTAGCATCGTCCCAAGAGCATGATTTGGGCTTAGACTCCAATCTAGCAAGGTTCGAAAAAGCGGTAAGTTCATTACCGGACACAATGAATAACCAAGAAAAAAGCGCCTTTATCGACGAGCTCGAGCGCACCTATTTATCGCCGACTCAAAGACAGGACATTCAAACGAGAGAGCAACAAGTTACCGCACAACAAACCAGGGTTCGAGACTATCATGTTGAATTAAACCAGCTTGAAAATAAGCTATCGCAGCAGAGAAGAACCGAACATGCAGGACTCTCCGACGCCCAATGGCAAACACTTTATCAACAACAAGTCAGCGAATTTCGACGAGAGTTCTTTGCTAACACGGAGCGTTAAATCATGGGGCTCAATGGCTTTCAATCATTTGCTGTCTACCCATTTTACTGATAAATTCCCGCTGAAATTTCATCACACTGCAAGGAGGAACTTCCAATGAACCGTTTTCTATCTACTACCTTATTTATGCGTCCTTGCGCATTGTTAGGCTGATCATCCCACCTAACAATCCTGTAAGGACGACACACTAACTGATTGTCGGAATTACAAAAATATGTTCAAAAATCTGAACGATGCTACTGAAAAACCACAGGTTTGGTCAGCCTACACTGCCGATCTGCTGTGGACAGATGCACACATTGCCAAACAGATGCTCGCGTTTCACCTAAACCCTGATATCGAAGCAGCATCACGTTCATTCTCATTCATCGATGAGTCTGTTGACTGGTTAGTTAACGAGTTTGGTCTAAATGCGTCTTCCAAACCATCGACTTTGGTTGCGGTCCAGGGCTTTATACTCAACGGCTAAAATCACGTGGTATTGGCACGGTCGTGGGGTTAGATTTCTCTGAAAACTCTTTGCATTATGCCAAGCAACAGGCAGAGCAAGCAGGGCTGGAGATTGAGTATCGTCTTGGCAACTACCTTGACCATAAAGAAACAAGAACGTTTGATTTGATCACTATGGTGATGTGCGACTTCTGCGCTTTAAATCCAACACAGCGCTCGTCGTTACTGGCTAAGTTCAAGTCGATGCTTGCACCAAATGGGTCTATTGCTCTCGATGTCTACACGACATCCAGGTTTGCTAACCAGACCGAGTCACTGATGCTCGACAAGAACGCAATGAACGGTTTTTGGAGTGCTAAAGACTATTGGTGCATCCAATCCAATTTCACTTATCAAGATGAAAAAGTGACGCTGGACAAATACGTGATCTATGAAGAAGAAAGTGAAAAAACCGTATATAACTGGCTGCAGCACTTCTCACTTGAACAGATCAAAGCGGAACTTGAGCCTCATGGGCTAGCAATCAAGGCAAGCTACAGCGACTTACGTGGTAAACCGCTTGCAGAGGCAGATGAGATGGCAGTGGTGATTGGGCATACACCTAGTTAAACAATAAAACGGGGCATATCTATGCCCCATTTTTTGAGCCTGTTTTTTCGAGCACCGTTTTGCAGTGCTGTTTTCGCTACTTTCCAAACAGCTCTTGAGCAATCTGCTCTTTTTCTCCCGCCGTTCGGCCTAAGTGCTTAGACAAGAACTCTGCGGCTTGCTCCAACTGATTGTTTTCAATTAGCTCCAGAAGTAACAAGTGCTCTTCGCATTCCTTTCTCGGAATTGGGCGTTTACCGTTTACATTGTATTCAATCAAACGACGAAGTCGGTTCACGCGCTTTAACGCGTCAAGTAGAAACACATTACCAGACATAGCGACAATGGTTTCATGGAAGAGCACGCCTGCATTAAACATATCCGCAGCTGATACCAACTTTTCATCATTGTTTAATATGTCTATTTGCGACATTCGCAGCATTTGCAATTTGGTTTGATTAACTTGAAAACTGGGCTCACGCAGGGCTTCAGGTTCAATTAAAAGTCGAAAACGATAACTTTGCGCATAAGCAGTGGGTGACGAGATAAACTCATTGAATTCCCAACCATAGCCTAGGTTTCTGGTTAGCCAACCGTCCTTCTCCATCGCGAGGAGCGCTTCTTGAATAGACTTACGGCTTTGGTCATATCGGTGGATTAGCTCATTTTCAGTAAAACTTCGAGCAAGGCGACCACTCAGATAATCTTGTCCTATCTGATAGCTGATTGGACTCAGATCTGTCGACTCTATTTGCTGATTTTCCATCGACTTAGCGACTTGTCCATCAAGATTCTTAGCCAAGAAATAGCCCTGATTTGGCTTCTTGGTTAAGAACCCTTCTTGCTGCAAATACGAAAAGGCGCCACGAATAGGTGTGCGAGATACCTTCAATAGTTTGGCGTATTCCATCTCTTTAATGTGTGAGCCCACCTCCAGCTCATTTTCGTGCACTAAAGCCAATATCCTATGAGCAAGAACTTCCGCTGAACTCTGACGTTTTATTTGACTGTTTTCCATCCACTAGACCTTCCTTTTTATTATTTCTCTAGTATCACTCATAAATTGTACTTTGTGAACACAATGTTTAAAAGATACAAAATCGCATCAAAATCATGATGTATTTCACATTTACAAAATACAATTTTATCAACTTCCACTAGATTCCTCACTGGCACTACGCACTAGAATTTACGTAAACATCTAATATTAAAAGATTTATATCCTAACTCATTCTATGTTTTGTGCGCACTCAGCCTCTTTAACATTTGTTTGACAAAACAGTCTTCGATGTTAAAAATGTATTTAAACAAAACAAAAAACAATTTAATCATGAGTAAAATTTACCTAATCCATGCTGTAGAGATCGCCATCAAGCCAATCAAAGAGGCATTTGAATCTCATTGGCCTGAAGCTGAACTTGTTCACCTTTGGGACGAGACCTTAAGTATTGAGCGAGCAAAGACAAAACACCTCACCCCCTTCCTTAATCGCCGTATTGAGGAGCTCGTAAAGCTAGCGATTGAAGGGGGAGCTGACGCCATCATGTTTACGTGCTCTGCATTCGGAAGTGCGATTGAGCGAGCAGCAAACAATGCCGCAATCCCTGTCTTGAAGCCAAATCAAGCCATGTTTGAGAAAGCCATCGCCCTATCAGGAAATATCGGCATGTTGGGATCCTTTGCTCCCGCTATCGAGGGCATGGAAGAAGAATTCTACCAACTTGCAGCAGAGGCCAATCCTAACGCCAAAATCACAAGTGTTTGTATCAGTGAAGCTAGAGATGCTCTGAAGCTGGGCAACGTAGAGCTTCACAACCAAGCAATGGCGAGAGGCACATCACAATTGGCTCACACAGATGTGCTGCTTCTCGCTCATTTCTCCTCTGCACCAGCAGCAGCGCTTGTTGCAGCAGAGTCAGGAAAAACGGTTCTCTCGAGCCGATGAGTGCCGTGCAATATCTAAAAACGCAACTATCAAAATCCTAAATGCGATGAAGCAATCGCGTTATCAATTGAATCTAGAACCAGTAAAGGAAAAGAGGGAAGTCATGAAAGTACTCATTCTACCAGGGGATGGCATTGGACCGGAGATCACCACAGCAGCCGTTGAAGTGTTAAAAGCAGCAGATCAAAAGTTTGGCCTCGACCTTAGTTATGACTTTGACGATGTAGGCTTCGACAGCTTAGAAAAATACGGAACTACATTACGTCAAGAAACACTCGATAAAGCAAAGACATACGATGGTATCATCCTTGGTACTCAATCTCATGCGGATTATCCGAAACCTGAGCAAGGTGGTCGCAACGTATCAGCAGGCTTTCGAATCGGGCTCGATTTATACGCGAACGTGAGACCAGCACGCTCTCGCTCATTTCTTCCAACCAATATGAGCGAAGGCAAAAACATCGACCTAGTCATCATGCGCGAAGCAACTGAAGGTTTTTACCCTGACCGCAACATGACAGAAGGCTGGGGAGAAGTGAAACCCTCACCAGATATGGCACTGTCCACGCGTAAAATAACCCGCCATTGCTCAGAGCGCATCGCAAGAAAAGCCTTTGAACTCGCAATGACACGCCGCAAGAAAGTGACTGCTATTCATAAAGCAAACAGCTTTCACATGACAGATGGATTGTTCCTAGAAGCCGTCAATCAAGTCGCGGCCGAATTCCCTGAGGTCGAAGTCGACGATCTACTCGTCGATGCATCCACGGCTCACCTAGTAAGAAGCCCTGAACGTTTTGACGTGCTCGTCGCGACCAACTTCTACGGCGACATCATCAGCGACTTGGCAAGCGAACTGTCTGGCAGCCTCGGCTTAGCAGGTTCAATGATGGCGAGTGATGAACATTGCTGCGCACAAGCTCAGCACGGCTCAGCACCAGATATCGCGGGCAAGGATATCGCTAACCCAGTATCGATGATTCTCTCGGTCGCCATGTTGATTGAGTGGATGGGTCAGAAGCATCAGCGCGAAGAATTCGTTTCAGCTGCTCATGCGATGACATCAGCCGTAGATGCCACATTAGAAAACCCTGATTACCGCACCGCTGATCTTGGTGGCAGCCTTGGCTGTCAAGCGTTTAGCAAAGCGGTAGTCACCACACTAGCCTCGAGCTAACCCCCTACGCTGATTAAGTGGTACAGCAAAAACATAACAATGAAACAGGTCAAACCTACAACCACGATAAAGGAATAGAACATGTCATTACTTAAAAAATTCGTAGTGTTGCCAGTGATGGCGGCAGTATTGACATCACCGCTCACACTAGCAAAAGACATTGACTACCCAACTAAACGCCTCAATTACACCATAGCGTTTGGTCCCGGTGGCGGTAACGATTTGATGTCGCGAACTGTTGTCGACATCCTGAAAAAATACAAACTTTACGACCGAAACATTCGCGTCGACAACCTCGCTGGCGGCAGTGGTGCAGTTGGTTTCAACCACGTAGCACAACAAGCAGGGAATCCATACCACCTGACCTCAACAAGTGGCAACTTCTTGGGTACACCATTGGTATCAAACACCGGTTGGACATATCAAGATTTCACGCCAATTGGTCTGCTAGCTCAAGACGCAATGTTCATTGTTGTCCGCGCAGATTCACCTTATCAATCTGCAAAAGACTTTGTAGAACACGCTAAGCAAAACCGCGTCACTATTGGTGGCACAGGCGCAGCTGGCCCTGAGCGTGTCGTCGCGAGTCTGTTTGCGGAGTCTGCGGGATTCACCTATGACTATGTCCCTTCGCAAGATGGTGGCGGTATGGTGACTTCACTTACATCGAAGAGCGTCGATGCCATTGTTGCCAACCCATCTGAAGTATCAGGTCAGATCAAAGCTGGAAACTTCCGTCCACTGGCGTATTCGGAAGCTCAACGTAGCACTATCTACAAACAAGTTCCGACCTTTAAAGAGCAAGGCTACGATTTCGCATTCTCGCTACCGCGCGGTGTTGTGATGCCAAAAGACGTCGACAAAGATGTTCAGCAATGGTGGGTTGAAACCCTACAACGCGTTGTCGATACCCCTGAATGGAAAGAGTATCTAGAAACAAACAGCCTATC
Source organism: Vibrio maritimus (assembly GCA_000755425.1). Taxonomy (GTDB): domain Bacteria; phylum Pseudomonadota; class Gammaproteobacteria; order Enterobacterales; family Vibrionaceae; genus Vibrio; species Vibrio maritimus_A. The sequence continues at coordinate 158,234 of BBMT01000007.1, read as the reverse complement.
CGGTAATACGGTATGGGGAGATGATTTTGCTAAAAATCTTGCCGCTACCAATGCCGATTTCGAACGTGTACTAACACAGATTGGTGCGATTAAGTAAAGCAAGTGATAAAGATCGGCTGCCCTGCGGCCGCTCTTTTAAGGAGTTCTCATGCGATTTTGGTTTTCGGTCAGCACCTTTGTATCTTCATTGGCGTTCATGGTTTATGGCCTAATGACCCTCGACCTTTATGACATCAATGACCGCCCTGGTCCTGGATACTTTCCCTTGATCATCGGGCTCGGTCTTGTCGTTACAACCGCGCTAAATGTCTACAAAGACTTCCAACAACTTCGTCTGAACAAGGATTCAACCTGACTCAAGAAGGGAGCGAAGCACATTATAAGCAAGACACTATCGCGGTAACCGGGTGCATCACATTACTGATCTTTAGCCTAAGTGCCTTAGGTGCTGTCGTTTCTATGATGCTGTTTTGTCTAGCGTTTCTAGCCTACTTCAATCGTGGAAAATGGGTTCAAAACGTCGTCTATTCTATTGCGTTTCCCATGGCGGTCTTCGTGCTGTTTGAGGTTTGGCTTCAAGCCGGACTTCCAGACGGAATTTTAAGCGTGCTTTACTAACAGATAGGAATGTTACGTTATGTTTTTTATGGAAATTTTTGAGCACCTGTCATTTGGCCTATCCGTTGCGATGACGCCAACCAATGTGCTGTTCCTTCTTATCGGTGCGCTGGTTGGCATGATCGTTGGTCTGTTTCCTGGCTTTGGCCCTGCTGCAGGCATCGCTATCTTAATACCAATGACATTTGGTCTAGCGCCAACAACCGCCATCATCATGCTTTCGGGTATCTACTATGGTTCAATGTATGGCGGTACCATCACCTCGATATTGATTAATACCCCAGGAGAATCAGCCACAGTCGCCTCCACGCTTGATGGTTACCCTATGGCGCAAAACGGTAGAGCAGGTCCTGCGCTCGTTATGCAGGCAGTGGCCTCTTTCGTTGGCGGCACATTGGTGTAATCCTAATCTGTGGTTTTGCACCTATACTGGCAAGCTTTGCCTCTTCATTCGGACCATCAGAGTACTTTCTCATCATAATGCTAGGGCTATTACTGCTGACCACTATGATGGGTGACAATCGATTAAACGGCATTATCTCCGCTCTATTTGGCTTTGCTATCGCTATGGTAGGCGTCGATTCAGTGAGTGGTGCTCAGCGTTACACATTTGGGTCTCCTGAACTTATTGGCGGTATTTACTTTGTTCCTGTTGCCATCGGCCTGTTCGGCATTGGGGAACTACTGTATTGCATCTATACCGGTCAACATAAACGCCAAAATGAACGTGTTCAATTTAGCTTCCGTTCACGAGATTTCTGGCCTACGACTAAAGATTTCATCACTTCACGCCTTACTTTCTTACGCGGTTCGATTATCGGTTTTGTGGCAGGTGTACTGCCTGGCTCTGGTGCCACTATCGGCTCCATTCTGGCGTATTCAGTAGAGAAGAAAGTCGCGAAGGACCCTGAAAGTTTTGGCAAAGGTGAAATGCGTGGACTTGTGGCGCCAGAAACGGCAAACAATGCAGCATCAGCTGGTGCTATGGTGCCACTCATTTCTCTAGGTATTCCTGGCTCTGGAGCGACAGCCGTGTTACTTGGTGCATTGATGATGTGGGGACTACAACCAGGTCCGATGCTGATCGATTCAAACCCAGATTTGGTGTGGGGATTGGTTGCTAGTATGTACTTGGGCAATATGGTGTTGGTCGCGCTGAGTATTCTTGCCATTCCACTGTTCGTTAAGTTCCTCGACATTCCGTACCGCCTCGTCGTACCCGTAATCGTGATTCTTTGCGTTATCGGTTCGTACGCGCTCAATAACAGCATTATCGAGACCTCTATGCTGCTGTTTATGGGTGTGATTGGATTTGGTATGAAGCTCTACGGTTACTCTCCTGCGGCTACTGTTCTTGCGCTTGTGCTAGGTGGAATGGCGGAAAGTACCTTCCTGCAATCTCTTATCATCAGCCAAGGAAGCCTGTCTATCTTTGTTGAGCGCCCACTATCGCTCGCTTTAACGCTGATCATGATGACAACCGTAGGTCTATCCGTCGCGATAAAAGTTTATAAAGGTATGAAGTCAAAAAAGCTCGCTAGCAATGGAGTGGAACGCGCTTCCCACTAAGTCACGGAAGGCATAGAAAGAGTAAAATTATGATCAATAAACTAGGCGTTATCGCCGACGATTTTACCGGCGCAACGGATGCAGCAAGCTTTGCCGCGAAATCCGGACTCCGAGTGGTGCAACTGTCAGGCATTCCCTCTCAAGATGAGAGTATCGACGCAGACGTACTGGTCGTTAGCCTCAAAAGCCGCTCGTGTCCTGCAGACATCGCCATACAACAGTCTTTGGATGCGAGCAATTGGCTACTCTCTCAAGGGTGCACACAAATATACTTTAAGTACTGCTCCACTTTTGATAGCACGACCGATGGCAACATCGGTCCTGTAACCGAAGCGCTGATGGCACATTTAGCCGTCAACACAGCTCTGATTTGCCCTGCACTTCCAGTTAATGGTCGCACTGTATACAAAGGCAATCTCTTTGTGTTTGATGAACTGCTTTCTGAATCTGGGATGCGGAACCATCCTATTACTCCCATGACAGACTCAAATTTGCTACGCCTCATAGAGTCGCAAGCAAATGGCAACGCGACGTTACTTGATTGGCATACTATTCAACAAGGGTGTAACGCAACGCAGCTTGCGGTAGAGGATGCATCGATACAAGGAGCAACATTCATTGTTTGTGACGCGTTAACTCACAAGGATCTGGACACAATTGCCGCGGCTTGTGAGTCACACCGTTTGCTAACTGGAGGATCTGGCTGGTTGGCGCCCTAGCTCAACGTATGACGTCAACGAGCAAGAGTGTAGAGCGCTTCTCTAGACCGAAGCTGGATCGAAAAGGCGTTGTACTATCAGGTTCTTGTTCCACCATGACCAATCAACAAGTCGATACTTATAAGGAGCTAGCGGCAAGTCTGAAACTCGATATCGAGCGCGTCATCAATGAACCAAGCTACCTAACGGAAGTAATAGATTGGATAAAGGAGCACTCAAGTCGCCCCTATTTTCCACTTGTCTATGCCACTGTTCCGGCGACTGAACTAAAGCAAATTCAGGCCGACTTCGGTTCTGCAGCGTCTGCTGCCGTGGAGGGCTTATTCCATCAACTGGTCTCGCAACTTAGTCAACAGGAATACCAAGTTTTCATCAGCGCTGGCGGAGAAACATCCAGTACGGTTACACAGGCATTGTCCGTTGATCGTTTTGAAATCGGTGCAGAAATAGCACCCGGAGTTCCTTGGGTTCAAAGTCTCGATGGACAATTTTCACTCGCGCTCAAGTCTGGAAATTTTGGTGACAAACACTTTTTCCAGCAAGCTCAGGATCAATAAACATGACAGAACTACAGCAACGAGTTCAACTCGTAGAGTTGGCAAAATCGATGTTTGAACGAGGCTATGCGACAGGAGGTGCAGGAAACATCTCGGTCAAGCTTGATGAGCAACGTGTTCTTACGACGCCAACAGGTTCCTCTTTTGGACGCCTAGATATAGACACACTATCGGTTGTGGATATAGCAGGAAAACACCTCAGTGGTGACAAACCCTCTAAAGAAGCGTCGTTCCATCTGGCGATTTACCAGCGTCGTCCACAAGCCAAGGCAATCGTGCACCTCCACTCTACGTACTTAACGGCATTGTCATGTTTGCAGGGTTTAGATAAAAATAATGCAATCAAGCCATTTACGCCATACTACGTCATGCGTGTCGGTAACCTCCCAGTGGTCGATTACTTTAATCCGGGCGATAGTCAGATTGCAGAACACCTTGCCGAGCTTGCCCCACATCATCGCGCTTTTTTGTTGGCGAATCATGGCCCAGTGGTCACTGGTTCAAGCTTACTTGATGCGGTCGATAATGCCGAAGAGCTCGAAGAAACGGCTAAGCTTCGCTTTATCCTTGACGGGATGAACATAGCTTATATTCCATCAAGCGATGTTCAAATTCTTAGGAAAAAAGGCATTTAGCTCCTATTTTTCAAATACCTTAGCTGCAACATAGAACAGCAGAAAAATCGCTACGCGTTTTCTTTGATAGAGCACTAAAAAAGCACTGCCAATATGGCAGTGCTTTCATTTATTGGTCGATATCTTTATTCCACTTCAACCATAGGTCTAAACGTCATTTCATGCATCGCTACATCAGCTGGCAGCTCTAATACCTGAATCACCGTTTTAGCGACACTCGCTGGGTGCATGTACTCTGGCGCTCTGCCTCGCGGAAATTCGTATCGGTGCCACCTGGGAACAGTGAGGTGACTTTAATGCCATGAGGCTGCGCTTCTTTCATCAAGATGGCGCTAAAACCTGCGAACCCTTGTTTCATTGCTGAGTAGATACTCATGGTTTCGTTGGCACGTTTCGCAGCTGTGCTCACTACATTGATGATTTGACCTGATTTTTTTGGCTTCATCACTTTAAGCGCTTCACGGCTTAGTAATGCCGGTGCACGAAGGTTGATGGCGTATTGCTCTTCAAACTCTTCTAACGTGAACTCTTCAATCGGGCATTTACGAGAAATCATGCCCGCGTTATTGATCAATACATCCACACTACCAACAAGCGCGAGCGCTTTATCAAACAGACCGACTGTTTCACCGGCATCACTGAGATCGGCGACAACAACCTCACAACCCGTTTGCTGTTTCAACTGAGCTAGCTTGTCTTCGCTGCGACCTGACGCAACAACCTTAAAGCCTTTTTCACTCAGCTGTTTAGTAAGTTCGTAACCAATGCCGCTCGTCGCGCCAGTTATTAGGATAGTTTTCATTGTCAGTTCCAGTAATGGCCTATGTTAAGACCAACATAGCAGAGTTACTTTAGAATCAGCAGTTATTTACTGTAACTGAACCTTTAAAGGCTCAAGAGCCTCGAGGCGCTATAAACAAAAAGCGCCACCGTTCTGGTAGCGCTTTTAACGTTGTAACTACTTAAGCAACTTCAGCTGCCTTAACCGGCGCCGGATTACGAATCAAGAAATCAAACGCACCCAAGCTCGCTTTTGCACCTTCGCCCATTGCGATGATGATTTGCTTGTAAGGAACAGTCGTCACATCACCTGCGGCAAATACGCCTTTCATGCTGGTTGCACCGTGGGCATCGACTTCAATTTCACCGCGTGGCGATAGCTCGACTTTTGTGCCTTTTAGCCATTCACTGTTTGGCACCAGACCGATTTGAACAAAGATACCCGCAAGCTCGATTTGCTTGATTTCATCTGTGTTGCGATCTTTGTACTCAAGACCAGTCACGCGAGTACCATCACCGAGAACTTCTGTCGTTTGAGCCATCGTGATGATATCGATGTTTGGCATGCTGTTTGCTTTGTCGATAAGCACTTGGTCTGCACGCAGTACATCCGCAAATTCAAGAACGGTAACGTGCTCAACAATACCTGCAAGGTCAATCGCCGCTTCAATACCTGAGTTACCGCCGCCGATAACCGCTGTGCGCTTGCCTTTGAATAGTGGGCCATCACAGTGTGGGCAGTAAGCCACGCCTTTGTTGCGGTACTCTTGCTCACCTGGAACGTTCATTTCGCGCCAGCGTGCACCAGTACTTGTGATGACAGAACGAGCTTTCAGCACCGCACCACTTTCTAGTACCACGTGGGTGTAACCATCTTCAGTATCTTCTGCATCGATGATGTTTGCAGCACGCTGCTCTGTGATGACTTCTACGCCGTATTCTTTAACGTGCTCTTCAAGGCTTGCTACCAACTTAGGACCTGTGGTCGCTTTGACTGAAATAAAGTTCTCGATTGCCATAGTGTCCATCACCTGACCACCAAAGCGATCAGCAACCACACCGGTGCGAATACCTTTGCGCGCTGCATAGATAGCCGCTGAGGAGCCAGCAGGGCCACCACCGACAACCAATACATCAAACGGCGCGGTTTCATTTAGCTGATTGGCTTTTTTCTCCGCTGCACCTGTGTCGACTTTATTTAGAATTTCATTCAGTGACATGCGGCCTTGGCCAAATAGCTCACCGTTAATGAACACGCTTGGTACTGCCATGATGTCGCGCTGTTTCACTTCATCTTGGAATGCAGCGCCATCAATCATAGTGACGTTTACCAGCGGGTTAATGGCCGCCATCATGTTGAAGGCTTGAACTACCTCTGGACAATTCTGGCATGATAGAGAGATAAAGATCTCGACATCTAGCGGTGAGTTCAGCTGTGCGATTTGCTCGATGGTTTCCGCTTCTAGCTTGATTGGGTGACCACCTGTGTGCAGTAGCGCTAGCACAAGTGATGTAAATTCGTGACCCATTGGCAGACCAGCAAAACCGATTGCGGTGCCTTTCTCTGGGTTAACAACGCGCATAACTGGCTTGCGCGGGCTTGCAGCATCGTCGCGTACGACGTCAATTTTGCCGCTAAGTGATGCGATGTCGTTAGCAAGAGATTCGATCTTGCTTGCCGTATCACTGTCATCAAGGCTGAGAACCAATTGAACTTGGGTTTAACGTTTTCTAGATACGCTTTTAATTGCTGCTTCATTGCTTGATCTAACATACTGATACCTACTCTATAAGACTGCTTAACATCAGAAGGAATTTAAAAAGGGATAATAAAAAAGGAGACCCTTTTGATGTTGAATTAATAATGTATTTAAAGGGTGCACGCCCCCACTTTTACAAGCCAATGGTAGAAGCCATAAAAGTGACTGCGGGGCGTGCAACACGGACACGAATGTCGTTTATTGCTGCGTTTGGTTGAGCTCTAAGAGCGTTTAGATTTTGCCTACTAGGTCTAGAGATGGCGCTAGTGTTTCTTCACCTTCTTTCCATTTCGCTGGGCAAACTTCACCTGGGTTAGCTGCTACGTATTGTGCTGCTTTCACTTTACGCATTAGGTCTTCTGCGTCACGACCGATGCCTTCTGCAGTGATTTCCATTGCTTGGATTACACCTTCTGGGTCAACTAGGAACGTCGCGCGGTCTGCTAGACCTTGACCTTCACGCATCACACCAAAGTTGTTGGTGATAGTGCCTGTTTGGTCGCCAACCATGTAGTAGTTGATCTTACCGATAGTATCTGAGCTGTCGTGCCACGCTTTGTGAGTGAAGTGTGTGTCTGTTGATACTGAGTAAACTTCAACACCGCGCTCTTGAAGCTCTGCGTAGTGGTCAGCAAGGTCACCAAGCTCAGTTGGACAAACGAATGTGAAATCAGCTGGGTAGAAGAAGAATACTGCCCATTTGCCTTTCACGTCTTGCTCTGTGATTTCTACAAAGTCGCCCTGTTTGAATGCTGTTGCTGAAAATGGCTTGATAGTGGTGTTAATCATAATTTTTACTCTCTCAAAGTGTTTGTGTTGCGCTGTCCTGCGCCGATGTAGATATATTGCAACAGTCGCTGATTTTTGAAAATTCGTCCTTTCCTATTCATTTGATAGGAGATTCCTATTAAGTTTGTGGGGCTATTCGAGAACAAGAAAAAGCCGCTTCTTAAAAAGAAGCGGCTTACTTAACACCTTGATATTACTGAGCAGGGATGGTCACTGAGGCAGGCATTCCGGTATAAAGGTCATGTCGACCTTGATACACCTTATCCTGTTTATCTGGCAGTTCGATAGTTAGTTCCGATTGATTGCCGTAACTGTTCACACTCACGCTCTGACCAGCTCTATCTTCAACCCTGCGACCGTGGGTTTGATAGCTATAGCTGCCCGAACAAAGCGGACGGTTGATGGTAACGTTCAAGGTATTGCGATCACCACGAGTAAAGAAGCGCATGCGTCGACTGTCGTTTTCTTCCATCGCATTGCGATCAACATGATGAAGCGGATCTTGTGCTGACACGCTCCAGCTATCGCCATCTCGTTCTAAAAGAATCAAAGCTGGTTTGCTAACAGACACTGTCAGAGGCTCACCGTTTTGCGCAGCTAGGCTCTCCGTGCCCGCCTCGCGAAATGCCATGGCAACATACTCTTTGTTCGATGCACTTGAATAGTAAACCGCGTGAGTTGTTGCTGTCGTCTTTGTAATTAACTGTCGCTTTAGTCTGTCTACCAGTTCTGGCATTTGCTCTGCCGTCACATTTGGAATCGCAACATATTGATACGTCGAGCCGTGACCTTCACCGGTTGGGTGCTGACCATGGTCAATCGCGATATGGAACACAGACTCCGAATCACCATGGGTGCTGTTGATTGCATCACCACCACGCAGCATTACCGACGTTTCGGCGTTCGCCAGTACCACATAGCCCACCTTGTCTTGGTGGAACCAGGCGCTCTCTTGCACCGACAGGGTGTCATCTAGATAGCTGCCCTGCTCCACTATTTCTTGTGATGTACCATCAATTTGGTAGGTCAACGCTCCATCCCATGACGCTTGATCTAGGGTGGTGATAATTGAAGATACCTCCCATCCGTCACCATTTTTAACACGCATTATCTGGGAACCAAATGCCACGGCCATATCATCGATAAACGCGACGGATTTGTTCGCGGTTGCTGAGTTATACGGCGCTTCGCTGTCATATTTAAACGAAGCAAAACCATTGTGATTGTTGGACACAACGCCTGCGAAATGTTTCGGGTTAAAGAGTTTAAAGTCACTCTTCATTGGCAGTTCATCGACTCGAAGCTCTTCGGTGAGCCCCGGCAGTGCGTGCCAGTCCCAGCTATCCATGACTTTTGAGTACTCGTCGCCATCCACTAGAACTTGAAGAACGCCACCGCCATTGTGATAACCGACATCTGGCTCAAAACTCTCTGCGCCCATGGAGCGAGATGAGTTCATCTTAAACGACATATAATACGCCGGAGTGCTTTGCCCCGAGCGCCTATGAACCATGAAGTCACTGTTCCAATACGCGCGGTTGACCGATGCCTCATGCGTATTGTTCTCTAAATTGTCACGAAAGCTGTTTAACTCATTCTCACGTTTAATTTCAGTATCTGAGCTTTTGGCTCGCAGCACGGTATTGATCCCATGTGTCAGTCTTGTTGAACCAAATACAGGTGTTGCCTCAGAAGCGTGCTTGCGTCCTGCAGTCTGAAAATCGAGCCGCCTCGATATACAAAATTTGGGTAGCTATCGAGTAAAAAATCTGCCGACTGATCATAGGATTTATTCGCAATCTTCCACGGTGTGTCAGCTAGAACGCCTGCCACTTCAAACGGTGTATTTGCCATCCACTCGAAACCATAAGCGAAGAATGCCATGTCTTGACGAACACCGACGTGATGGGAGATGGTGCCATCTGGCAGTATTCCTGATTGACCATACTTGAACGCGTATCTGGCATTAGTCTCAAGCCAAGTTTTTAGATCAGCTAGCGCGCCTTTAGGCGTCCACCCCGGAAGTAGCGAGGTGCTGTGCGCGGCAAATGGCGCATAGTCACCATACCACCAAGGTTGATACGTCAACGGCTGGTTATAGTCGCTCCAAAGCACACTCATCATTAGCCAACTTCTCATACGGTGATGACGGTTGCGTCCGCCCAAGCACCTGGGCTGCGTTTGAGATCTTCAGACAGGTAGTAGCGATTGTATTCTGGCTGACGCTGGCGGTACGGGATATCAAATGCGATTTGTAGCAGGTCTTGAAAGCTCGCTTTTGCTCTTTTCGCGAGTGATTCACCATTGACAATATCTCGATTCATCGCAGGTGACATAACGAAGCCCGCGGCGCTGATTGGATCGGTGAAACGCCATTGGTGGGTGCTCATGTTATGCATTAGCGTTGGCGTGTTCGCAAAGTCTTGGAGTGGGAAATGCGCTGTATAGCGATTAATCGCCTTGTATAGCGCTCTCATTAATCGCTTACGCTCTGGCGCCTCACCCTGATAGCCAAACTGGTCACTGTAAGTTAAAGCATAGGCGAGAGAGTTGATTTGATTCGCCGCCAACATTAGCTCTTTACCAAGCACGCGGGGGCGAATATCAAGTAGCTCATCTTCGCTATGGGCGTGATAGAAATCCATACCTTCAAACGCGCCATCGTTGTCGTTCAGCTCTTGGATATAGTCTTCAATCTCATCATCAGCATAAACGAATAGTCCTTGGAGTCGTTTTTCACCCTCTAAGAAAGACATGGCACGCTGATGCAACAGGCTCCACTGAGTTTCACTCACGACCTGGACGGTAATCGTGCGCGACTCAATCTTGGTGTCGCCATCTTTGAGCACAATAGATACAGGGTATTGACCCTGTGAGAGGTCAGCTTGTTCGTTAAGCACTAACTCTGCAAATAGACGGCCTTTATCATCGCGCTGATTTCTAATCTCGAAAGGAGCGTTTTCACTCTCCGATATTTCATAGTGGAGTGTGCTGCTGATATAGCTTGGCTTGTAATTTAACGGGTGATTCAAGCGGCCAAAAACCGCATCGCCAGCCTTAGCGTTGACATCAATATCGAAGTACTCATGCGTATAGTCAGCAGAAGAAAGCGCTTGTACTTGGTTTGATGTAGAAGTGCGCTCTTCCAGCATTGCCATAAATGGCAGTTCAGAGGCATAGAGCGGTGGATTTAGGGAAAGTAGCACCAAGCACGCTAATCGGGTTTTGTTGAGCATTGAGATTCTCTATTTACGTTGGAACAGGAGCGGAGAATCTAATAGCTCGACGTTATAAATTTAAGTCAAGGTTTTGTTATTAAATCAGTCATTTACTTCGCCTATACATACTCAGATCAAGTTAAAGACAGGTTTGAAAATACAATGTTACGAACAAGGACTTAGAGATTCACGCCCAGAATAGGTCCTCTACCGAATCTGTTCTCAGACAACTAGCAACTCAACTCTTCTGAATGCACCTCTCAGTTTCACGTTCCGAGACCGATGACTCATCCATAACCGCCGCCAATAGCTTATCCCTAACTCGCTAATAATAAATTCGCAAATTAGAGACGGCGCTTTTTTAGAAGTGCGTCACATTACTACTAGACTTAATTCTGTGAAAGCAACGGAGTGCCACAAATGAAAACCACCATCTTAGTGATTCTTAGCTTATTCTGCGCCGCCGTCATCGCGCAGGATAGTGACATTACTGTCACGGGGGAGACATTCGAAATCCAAGTCGGCAGTAAAAGTGGAGATCGCGTGGTTGGTACCTTGGTGCGAGCCGCAACGTCACAGGTTCCAGTTACAGCTTCTCGTTAGTCGATAGTGAGGAGAGTTCGGCATACCGAATCGAAACCGAGCTTGATTATGCCAACCGCCCACGAGGTGTGCTTTACGTCAAAGACAACAGCCAAGTAAGCGACGTAAGCAACCTTTCGTTGACGGTTTTTCTCAATGACAGCAACGGGCTTGTGGCGACTAAAAACATCACTATTCGTCAGGTCAGTGAGACACAGTGGAGCAAGTATCTCTCCCATCTAAAAGAGTTCGTACTGACCAGCAAAAGAATGTGGGGGGAGCGTTATTACTCTTCGGATGAAGTCACGACCCTGGTCAAAAGCATTAACGATAGCGAAGGGAAGTTTAATGATTTAAAAGCGTATACCAACAGCCTTAGTGACAACAAGGCAACTCAAAATGGCAAAGACTTTGAAGAGGCCGTAAACCGCATTGGTGGGCTTGGTTACGCCTACTACAGTGAGAAAAGTGACGAGCAAAAAGAAGTCCTGCGCGCTGCCATTGTGAAAGCATTCAATGCCTTTGTTGATCGCTTTCCTAGCCAAGGGTTTGCCGATAATCGCAACATGACCCACGCCGATAGAACACACCAATGGCGATTCACTGACGCATTATCCTTGCCCCTAGTTTACATCCTTGAAGATACGTTAAAAAAAGAGTTAGCAGGCGATGAAGACGCTAAAAAGTTCAGAAAAAACGTCAATACACTCTATCAAATTACCTTTGACCTACCAGAGACAGACCGAGACCCTGAGCGTTTGCGCTACTTCATCGAAGATGATTTTCCAGCGTCGATGGGGACATGGTCTGACGCTAACCGAGGACACAGACTCCGCAGCTGGGCAGTCTACGTTGGTTTGCTCGCAGACTACAACAAACCTATTACCGATGTGGCGTGGTGGTACGCTGATTATGCCCCGCTAAAAGAAAAGGGCAGCACCCTCCTTCCGGGTTGGGAACCAGTGGCAGCTTTAGTGACCTTAAAACCTGGCTCGACACAAACAGTCGACGCCCTCATCGATACGGTCAATCGGGTTTACTGCCTGATGGTACGCTGTCTCATCACGTTGGACATCGACAAGACCTAGCCATGCTCGCATACGGATTTGAATGGTACGCAGAGAGTGTCTTTGAAGTGGCAGAGCTATTAAATGGGACGGATTGGGAAATGAGCACGCTTCCTCTGGAAGAGTCTACTGAAGTAATGCTCTATACCTATAGCGCACTGCTGTTTAAAGATGTACTGGATTTCCAATCATTAGGTCGAACCTTCCTATCTAGCAATGCCAACAAGTTCGGTACTAAAAACCTATTCCGTTCTATTGAGCATATGGAAAAAGCAAGCGACGACCGAGCCTTCAAAGGCGATAAAGAACTCGACGCTCTGCACACTAGCCTAAATGATGAGTCACACAAAGCGCCCGGCACCTACGCATTTTGGAATGCTGACATGCTGGTGCACCGACGCATAGAAGACAGTACTGAGTGGTATTCATCATTTAAGATGCAATCTTCGCGCACGCGTGGTGCAGAGAGCTTTAACAAAGACCCCGGAATGCATAACGGCTCCGGTATTCTACAAATTAAAGTGGATGGCAAAGAGTACGCTGATGCACGCTACAACTGGGACTGGCATGTTCTACCTGGACTTACCGAAGAGTGGAAAACCGACGCCATTCCGATGCAATCAGCAGAAAGCAAATTCAACTAGTGCGTTTGCAGGCACCTTGAGTGATGGTAACTACGGTATTGCGAGTTTCCATTATGGCAGCGAAAACTCATATACCAGCGCCGCCGCTAAGAAGAGCGCGTTCTTCTTAGATGACATGGTGATTGCGCTAGGTACGGACGTGGCACGTGTCGAGCGTGGCAATGATGAGAGCACTTACATGCCAATTGTCACCACTATCGACCAGCCAAGATGGCACGATACACTCACCTACTACACCCAAGAAAAAGGCGAGAAAACCGTGGCCTGCTGTATCGTTAAAGACAGTAAATTCAGCTCGGAGCATCCAACGTGGTTCCATCAAGGAGACGTCGGCTATATCACGATTCCGAAAACGGGTGAGAAACAGCGTCATACCTTGGTCACGGGGACATCCGTTGTCGATACCATCGATAGCATAGGCACTGAGAGCGTGTTTGTTATTGCCCTCAACCATACGCCTAACCCAACAATCAAAGAAGACAGCTACCACTATGTTCTCGTGCCGAATGTCGAGGCAGACGTCATGCCCGACAAAGTCAAAAGCTACGGAGAAAACGTAACAGTCGTAAACACCAGCGCAGTGCAAGGCGTACACTACAAAGACAGCGCTAAGGAAGTGTATCAGTTGGTGTTCCACAAGGCAGGGAGTGTGACGCTCAGCGGTGCTACGTTTACCGCATCACAGCCTATGCTATTGCAACTTGCTAACAATGGCGGTTGGGTCGTCACTGCGCAAAGCCCAGAGGCATTCAATAAGCACATTGATCACGAAGATGATAAGAACCATAAGTTTGAAGTCGTGCTTAAAGAGGGTGCACATGCGCTTGATTTTACGACATCGCTTAGCCTTCCTACCGGTTCTTATCAGTACAAAACACAAGGCTGACTAACGAATTTGTAGACGGCCAAACGGCAACAGTTACTGCTGTTGAAAGTGGCGGCATCCAAGTAAGCTTTAACATGCCAGATAATGTCGACAAGAAGCTTATGAGTACCGCCAAGAGCTCTACTCTGGAATGCCAGCCAGTATTAATCTAGGTGCCTCTAATTGACCCTCAGAGTCGGATAGAAACAAGAAGGGAGAGCACTTTTGCTCTCCCTTCTCTTTGTGCCTAAATAATTAGTTATCTGAGCTAGCTTCTACTTGCTTAGCACGCTTCGCTTCCTCTAACCACGAATCAAACAAAGCCCTGTTTTTTGTTATCCACGCTTGCATGTAAGCAACCGTATTGTGCTGACCCTTTTCAGTCTTGTGCAGTAAGTGATTTTCAGCGCTGACTTCATTAGGCTTTAGTTGAATGATTTCAAACAGGCGATGGACATCTGGATGAGCCAGAGCCAGTTCTTTATTGGCGACAATGCGCTGACTGTTCATCTCAAAGCCATAGTTTTTGCCATGGGGCAGTGTTGTATCTTTGTTTTCTGGCAGAGCCGAGAATGGCACCTCTAGCCAGACACTCTCTTTCTCAGGCTGAAGTTCATAACTAATCCAATGCGGTGTCCAAGTGTAGTAGAGAACCGGTTTGCCAGCTCTTTGTTTGTCTATCACCGAATCCATCAAAGCATTGTAGTCACCTTGGATCTGCTCCACCGTATCAGAAAGTCCGTACCTTTTGATTTGATGATCGATAACTTTGGAACATACCCAATCAGGCTGACACCCGATAAGTTCAGCTTTGCCGTTACCGTCGTGATCGAACAATTTCGCGATAGCTGGGTCTTTCAATTGATCTATCGAAGACAACTTATGCTTGTCTGCCGTCGCCTTATCGATTTGATAACCTTGAGCTGATTGAGGGACGTAACTACCACCCACATAGACTTGCCCATCTTTATCACCACTACTAAGCAACTCTTGATGCGTTGGTAGCCATGCGGCCGCAAAAAAAGCGCCAGAGTTCGCAGAGACGTATTGATAAGCTTCCGCGTATGTCATGATTTTGGGTGCATTCACCTCATAGCCAAGCTCTTTAAGAGCATGCATCACAAGTTCAGTTTGAAAAGATTCTTCTTCTAATGAGGTTTTGATTGGCTGAAGCGTTGTTTGGGCAAAGGATGATAGTGGCAATAAAGCGGTGGTGCTCAGAGCACAAACGACGAGAAAATGAGACTGTTTAGGCATGAACTCACTCCATAAGTTTCAATGAATACAGGTTGTTGCTTGGCTTATATGCAACTTACAACCCTAACTATAGGAGCGTTCTTTCGAGGATGCGTAAATCTCATTTGAGACTCAGCGAAATAAAATGGATGCGCGCCCCAAACTCCTTACGTCAAGCAATCGGAGTCTAGGGCGCGCAACACGGACTCGATAATCCGGTTTACATCAAGCGATAGGCTTAGATTTTACCAACTAGGTCTAGAGATGGAGCGAGTGTTTCTTCACCTTCTTTCCATTTCGCTGGGCAAACTTCACCTGGATTAGCTGCTACGTATTGTGCTGCTTTCACTTTACGCATTAGGTCTTCTGCGTCACGGCCGATGCCTTCTGCTGTGATTTCCATTGCTTGAATAACACCTTCAGGGTCAACTAGGAAAGTAGCACGGTCTGCTAGGCCTTGACCTTCACGCATCACACCGAAGTTGTTAGTGATAGTGCCTGTTTGGTCGCCAACCATGTAGTAGTTGATCTTACCGATAGTGTCTGAGCTGTCGTGCCACGCTTTGTGAGTGAAGTGCGTGTCTGTTGATACTGAGTAAACTTCTACGCCGCGCTCTTGAAGTTCTGCATAGTGGTCTGCAAGGTCGCCAAGCTCTGTTGGGCACACGAATGTGAAGTCTGCTGGGTAGAAGAAGAATACAGCCACTTACCTTTCACGTCTTGCTCTGTGATTTCTACGAATTCGCCTTGTTTGAATGCTGTTGCTGAAAATGGCTTGATAGTCGTGTTGATCATAATTTTACTCTCTCAATCTGGTCTTGTTATCTGGTGTGGCACTGTCCTGCGCCGATGGATACATATTGCAATGAGAGCGTGTTTTTGAAAATTCGTCTGTGCCTATCTATTCAATTGGTATTTTCTATCAATAGTGATTGGCTTTAGCTATCGATGTTGACAACCTAAAAATTGGCAGTATTATTTCGACTTTATTGGAAATGTAGTTAACCTTAGTTTTATTTCGACTGGCGTCATCAATCAAGCCATCATCCACGAAGATGAAAAGCGTCAACCATTGCCAGGTTATAGGTACGAATAATGAACACCCCAACACTTGCTATCCAAGATGCCATCAACTGGATGATGACCCACAATGTCATGTTAAAAGCGACGCCAGGAAGCAGCAAACATGCTGCCGTAAGCCTCACGCCTGCAACGATTTCCGAAGCCCGCTTCAATGCACTTCGTGAATCAGCGCCTATCTTTGGTCAATTGATCAACGCGGTGGCTGAAAATCATCAGTTTCTTCAAGAAGCGATTGAACCCGTTGCCCAAGGCGATGCGTTTTTCCGTGAGCTACTTGCGATGCACAAAGCGATTCACCAAAAAGGCAATGCCAAACGTACGCCGCTGCTCATGATGCGCACAGATTTTATGGACGACCAAGAGCTGGGACCACAACTTATTGAGTTTAATGGCATTGCAGCAGGCATGGGGCCGTTTGGGCAGCGTACTCATGAACTTCATCGCTATCTGCAAAAGCAATCTCCAAGTGCGTTTAGCAACTGGAACGAAAACCCGCATGCAAAACTTATCGAGAACTTGGCCATCACCCGTTTAGCCGAGGGAATTGTGCATGCAGCGCAGAGCATTAAAGCGCAAACTGAAGAACAAGACCGCGCTAAATTTTTAATGGTGGTGCAAGAAAATGAGGACAACATTTTCGATCAGTTCTTGCTCGAACAGCAGTTGCGTGAGATGGGTATTGAAACCTATCGACGCACCTTCAAACAGCTACATAGCTCACTGACCACCGGAGAAAATGAGCGCCTAATACTCGATGGTGTTGGCGGTATTGATGTGGTCTATTTACGAGCGGGTTATCAATATTGTGATTACGCCGCGCATGATCTGGATAGCAAAAAGTGCTGTGATACCTTAATGAACACGCGTATTTTCATTGAGCAACATAAAGTTGCCGTCAATGCGACAGTGAGCCAGCAACTCGCCACCAGTAAGCGAGTGCAAACACTACTCACGTCGATGACGGCTGAGCAACTGACACGTTTCGATCTCACCTTGCAGCAGGCTGAGCGCGTAAAAGGTCTCCTAGGTGACATGAGGCTGGTGAATGAGGAAAGCTACGACTTTATCTGCACTGAAGATGTCGACAATTGGGTGCTCAAAAACCAAGGAGAAGGCGGCGGACACTGTATTTTTGGCGAGGATATTCCTCGAAAATTGCAACAACTGACCCCAGTTCAATATGAGACTTGGGCGCTGATGCGACGAGTTCGCCCAGCACCAAGACGAACGCCAGCTCTCGTAGTAAGAGAGGGTGTGGCAGATACCGTCGATGACCTAATTAGTGAACTGGGACTTTTCACGGTTCACTTAGATGGCAAGCCGGTGACTGCAGATGGTGGATATGCTGGCTATTTGGTGCGAAGTAAAGCATCAACGACCACCGAAGGCGGTGTACATAGTGGATTAGGCGTCCTAGACTCCCTTGCATACGAGGCTCATTGAGCGCGCTTAAAACAGCACACTCCCGAATTGTCCTGCACAACCTGACACTCACTAATCAGCTTTTGTTTTAATTCAATACGAGCGCGGCGAAGCCGCGCTTTCGTTGCTGGTAGAGTCAAACCTTGTGTTTTGGCATAGTCAGCTTGCGTCCCCCCGTTTAAATCGCAAACTTCAATGATATGTCGATCGCTATCAGACATTTTAGGCAAGATTCGCGGTAAGCAGGTCTGCAACTGAGTCATGACGGGTGTCGCTGATTCTGGAGACTGAAGGTCATCGATCGACTCGAGCTCAATCTTTTTTCTTAAACGGTCTATCAGGTGGTTTTTCGCTACTTTAAAAATCCACGCTTTACCATCAGACAAAGAGCAAAATCGTTCGCTATGACTCATCGCTTTAAGAAACACTTCCTGCATAATATCTTCCGTTTCATGCTGGCTTTTAGTTTGTTTCAGCAGCCAAGCATACAACATCGCTTCCGTGTTATCCCAAGCCGTCATTAAGCACTTCATTATCTCAACCTTTCTCAATCAATTACGCCACCTGGCAACCCAAGTAGCGCAGAATACTCTATACCGTTACGACACCAGCATGGCTTGGACTTGTTCCACAGTTGGCACTGATCCTGTGTGGCGAACGATACCTTCAACACCGACTCCAGGCGTGCTCATCACCCCCGCTTTCATGATCGCTTCAAGACTCGTCACTTTTTCCACTTCCACGTCTTGCCCGAGAGATTGTGCAACATCCACAATACGTTGTGCGGTCACCTGGCAGTTGCGGCAACCTGAACCGTATACTTGAATTGTTTTCATAGTTTAACTCCAATTAATCACATTAGTAATAAGCATTAAATACCCACCCACGATGGAAATCGCAATAAACAAGTAGCCAACAATTAACGCCAGAAAGCGATACTGCATGACTTGTTTCAGCATCATAAATTCAGGCAGACTCACGGCTACCGCCCCCATGCAGAATGCTAAGGTTGTCCCTAAAGGCATTCCTTTTTCAATCAAAGAAGCCATAATGGGTACGACCCCAGAAGCGTTGGTATAAATAGGTATGGCACTCAACGTCGCGAGCGGTACCGTCCACCACTGACCATCCGACAAGTTCTGTTCAAACCACTCGGCGGGCACAAAACCATGAATGAAGGCGCCAATCCCAACGCCGATAATCACCCATTTCCAAATACGTTTAACAATCGTACCCGTCTCGTTGGCGGCAAACTGATGTCGCTGCTTAAAGGTCATCTTAGGCGTACTTTGAGGTGCGCAATTGGGTTCGACTGATGGACTCCCTTGAAGGTAAACCTTTGCAAGAAAGGGTTGTAGCCAGCGGTGAGCTTTTAGAGCATCCACCAGAATGCCAGCGAGAATGCCCAGAGAGAGTCCAGTTACGACATAAAGAACCGTAAACTTAATACCAAGGATGCTGCCAAGCATGATGACGACCACTTCATTGATAAGCGGTGAGGTAATCAGAAAAGCGATCGTGATACCAATAGGGATGCGAGCAGATACGAACCCCATAAATAGTGGAATTGAGCTACAAGAACAAAAAGGCGTCACAGCACCAAACATCGCCCCTAAACCATACCCCACTCCTCTATGCTTACCTTGGAGGTAATCTCTCACTTTTTCTGTACTTAGCGCAGCCCGTATCAGAGAGATAACGTAAATCAGCACAACAAGAAGCACCAAAATCTTACTGGTGTCTTCAATGAAAAAATGAACACCAATGCCCACCGACGTCGATGGAGAAAGTCCAAGCAATGAATAGGCAAGCCAATCTGCTAACCAAGTAAAAACATCCAACATCATGTGTTCCTTTAGATAGGTCTCTATGAACAACACGTATGGGGTTTAAAAAGGATGCTTTTAATTTCAATAAAATCTAAAAACACATTCTGGTTTTAGCTTGCTTATCAAAATTTGGAAGTGAGCCTAGGCTTTATGGGACGTGCCAACCACGAGTTGGCGTACTTCAAAATGCAAAAATGACAACGGAGCAGATTATGTCTACTTACTACTCAGTACTTGAAGTGACCCCAACCAACCAAGATTGGGTTGCAGATTACATAGGCCCTGCCAACAAGCTTGTAGCTCAGTATGGTGGTAAGTATCTGGCACGCACCAATAGCCATGAACCGCTGGAAGGCGAAGGTGAAGAGCCTTCATTAAGGATTATCATCGAATGGCCATCAAAAGAGGCCGCGATTGGGTTTATGAATGACCCTGGTTATGTACCTCATCTCAAAGCACGGACAGCAGGTTCAATCAGTCGTCACGCTTTGATCGAAGCGAAAGACGACTTGGCTTAACTTAAAACACGCCTTTATCTTCAAAGGCGTGTTGGTTTCAAAACCTCTCACTTAGGCAAAGCGCTTAAGCTAAATACTGATGACCTACCTGATACGCTTCCAGATCCCAAAGAAACGATTCAAAATTAATGAAAGACTTTTTGCTCTAACTCGGTCTGATTAAGCCTATAAACGACAAATTCGTCGCTTGCGAACACGCAAGCATCATCAGGGGAAGAGTATGCTAATCAAGAAGAATCATCGCTGGGCATTATCAGAGAACGACGCGACGCCAGAGTCCGTGTACAAAGAGCGTCGTGAGATATTGAAAAAGCTCGGGATTGCCGTAGTGGGAATGCCACTTGCCGCCAATGCACAGGCGGGCATCTTTGACATTTTCTCTTCCAGTGAAACCAAAGCAACAGCTGACCCTAGAATCGATCTTTCTGTCACTAAGCCCGAGCAATATCAAGCCAAGTTATCGCTAACACCAGAAAGTAAGGTACTTAAATACAATAACTTTTACGAATTTGGCACCGACAAAGCCGATCCAGCTAACAACTCATCGGAGTTTATCACCGATCCATGGACAGTGGAGATCGATGGCTTGGTCAACAACCCAATCAAGCTCGACTACGATGACATTTTTAATAAGTTTACACTTGAAGAGCGCATCTACAGACTTCGCTGTGTAGAGGCTTGGTCGATGAACATTCCGTGGATTGGTTTTCCCCTTGCTGACCTTATTAAAATGGCAGATCCCCAAAGCGGAGCGAAATACGTGGCATTCGAAACGCTTTACGATCCAAAACAGTTTCCCGCTCAACGCTCATGGAGCAGTATTGATTACCCTTATGTCGAGGGACTAAGACTCGATGAAGCGATGAACCCGCTCACGCTTATCTCTGTTGGACTTTACGGCAAAACGCTTGCCCCGCAAAACGGTGCACCACTAAGGCTTGTTGTGCCATGGAAGTACGGTTTTAAAAGCATTAAGTCCATTGTTCGTATTCGCCTTACTGACAAAGAGCCGCCAACAACCTGGAACCGCTCTGCACCAAGCGAGTATGGCTTCTATGCCAACGTCAACCCACAAGTCGATCACCCAAGATGGAGCCAAGCGAGCGAGCGCTTTATTGGTGAAGGAAGCCTATTAAGCAGTCGCAGGCAACCTACCTTGATGTTTAATGGTTATAAAGAAGAGGTCGCACACCTATACAAAGATATGGACTTGAGGAAGTTCTATTAATGAAGCTCTCTCCTAAGTCCATCATTGCGCTAAAGGTGCTCATTCATACTGTGTCACTCGGCTTTTTTGCTCTACTAGTCATAGCCATCAACAATGACAGCTTAGGGGGCGACCCAGTACAGAGCATTATTCATTTTACCGGCATCAGTGCGCTCAATACTCTGTTTTTAACCCTACTCGTTTCACCTTTAGCAAGATGGAGCAAACAGGGTCTGTTAGTACGAGTGAGACGGTTACTCGGCCTTTACAGTTTCTTCTGGGCTGTGTTGCACCTTATCGCCTTTGCGACACTAGATCTTGGGTTAGACTGGAGCCTACTCGCATCAGAAATCGTAAAACGACCGTACCTAACTGTCGGTGCTGCTGTTTGGATTATTCTGCTACTGCTATCGGTTACATCGACACAAGCCATGATGCGCAAGCTTGGTTCAAAGTGGCAAAAGCTGCACAACTGGTTTATTTGGCGGCGATACTAGCGCTATCCACTTTTACTGGTCAGTTAAATCAGAAGTGGCAGAGCCAATCATCTACATGCTCATCGCTGTATTACTCTTAGCGGCGCGGTGGAAAGTGCTAAAAAAGCGGCTTGGGGTAAAGGCTTGATTGAGTGCTTATCGAAGGATTTGAACGGCAGCGATGACCGAATGGCTAAAGTGTGCGGTTGAGCCATTTGATTTCTGTATTTGTTGATTAGCCAGAAGTTTTTTGTGAATCAAATGTTTTAACATTGCGTTGTCCGCAGTCGTTTTAACACTGACACAGATGGTGATAGAAAATGGAATTAACAAGTACAAGCTGTACGCCTCGCCAAGCAAACATCAACGCCGCTCTCGGTTCTCTCGTCGTTGTCGCAGCCGCAATCTTCTTTATGGATATTTTGGATGGTGCCCCATCAATACTCTTTGCTCTTGTCGCATCAATCGCGTGTATCGCGAACTTGCGCCATTTGTTTGTTCAGCCAAATGCAGATACCGAAGAAGTCAAAGTGACCACAGAATCCGTTGAAAGCGTCTCTGCCGCTGAGCAACCAACGCCGCCACAAAAAGCGCCGCCACGTAGACGACCAAATCTATATTTAGTTAAGTAGTCACTTATAAAAAGGTTCAAACACTGCGTTTGAACCTCTGATGTGATACCTAATAGTGCTTGAAGACGAAGACCTACCCCTTATTCAAAGTGGATAACACCCTTTAGTAACTCTTTGTTGTCGACAACGGTGTTCTGATAATCCAAACCTACGGTAGCAAAGTCGAAACGATGTGTGAGCATCATATTGGCCGTCAGTTTACCCTGCTCCATCAACTGCTGCACTTTGCTAAAGTCTTCCATGGTCGCATTTCGGCTGCCCATTAGTGTGGTTTCTTTTTTGTGGAAATCAGGGTCGCTGATCTCTAGGTTGCCTTTAAACAAACCAACGAAAACAATCTTGCCACCATGGCGAATATGATTCACCGCGCCGTTCATCGCGTGTGGGTTACCTGTCGCATCAATGACCACTTGAGCCAACGCACCGTTAAATTGCGCTTTTAACTGCTCATGGAAGTCTGCATCCATTGGGTTGAGCGTTGCTAGCTTAAGTTCGCTTTCCACATGCGCGCGACGCTCTGCTTGCGTATCTGCTACGACAACACGTGCACCATCTGCTGCTGCAATAGCAGCTGCGCCAAGACCGATTGGGCCTGCGCCTACCACCAAGACAGCATCATCTGCCGATAGCGCAGCACGTCTCACTGCATGGGCACTGATTGCGAACGGTTCAATCAAGCTGCGGTTTCATTGTCAACGCCGTTAACCTTCAGCACGTTCGATTGAGGTACCGAAAGGTACTCACAGAAGCCGCCATCTTGATGCACACCAATCACAGAAATGTTTTCACAGCAGTTGGTTTTGCCGCTAAGGCAAGATGGGCACTCAAAACAAGCCACATAAGGAATCAATGCGACTTTATCGCCAATTTGGAAATCGCCTGAGACGCTCGCACCCATTTCTGTCACTTCACCACAAAGCTCATGACCCAAAACACGCGGGTAGCTGAAGAAAGGCTGGTTACCAGTAAATGCGTGAATATCCGTGCCGCAAATTCCCACTGCAGCCACCTTAACCAATAGCTCATTCGGAAGCACAGTTGGCATCGCTTTTTCGGTGTAGCGCATTTGATGAGGCTGTTCACATACTAGTGTTTTCATTGTCTTGTCTCTTACGTATTTGGAATAGCTCAATTGTATTTAAACTGTTTTTTATTGGATTTTTTTCACTAAAATATGTGCTTGCTATCAATCTTGATGGGTTTTTAATGGTATTTTATTGCAATCAAGGCAACGATTAGGACGTCAATCATGGCGCGAAATAAGAATCTTCGCGAAACCACCACCAATCAGTTACTCGATGCAATTAAGCTTGGCCACATCGACTCACCGTTACCGTCACAAGCAGCGCTGGCGGATCTGTTTAGCGTCAGCCGAACCACGATTCGACACGTTATGAATGACTTATGTGACAAAGGCGTGCTTGAGCAGGAAGATGCGGAGTGGACAATTAAACGCTCTCCTTCTGAGCAAGATGGCTACAACACCCCTTTATCAGAGAACGAACTGCAGCGAGCACAGTTCGAGGTGTTCTTTAATAACGCCATCAAATCCAAGCAGATGATGCCGGGACAGGAATTTACTGAGCTAGAACTGTCAAAACAGTCCAAGTGCTCCACCACTGTGGTACGTGAACACCTCATTCGCTTCTCGCGCTTTAGCCTAATTGAGAACATCCACCGTGGCCGCTGGCGCATGGTTCAATTTGAAAAAGGTTACGCGGCGAGCTTATTTGAGCTGCGCGAGATGCTGGAATGCCATGCCTTAAGCCGCTTTATGAACTTGCCTTTGAGCGACGAGCGATGGCAAAAGGCGCAGTATTTACTGCATGAGCATAGAGAGCTGCGCGACACTATGGTCAGTGAGTTTCGCGCGTTTTCCGAGCTCGATCAGAAGTTTCACTCGTTGCTGCTATCTGCATCTAACAATCCATTTATGGATCAATTCTATGACATCATTTCGATGATATTTCACTATCACTATCAATGGGATAATACCGACTTGCGTAAACGTAACATGGTGGCGATTGAAGAGCACATGGCCATCTTAAGCAAGATGCTGAGCCGAGATGACATTGGGGCGATGGGCGAGCTAAGGCGTCACCTTCAAACCGCCAAGCGGACGATGGAAAACAGCCTGATAATGGAAAAGCCAGCGTAATGCTGGCTTTATTATTTCGTCGTCGTGATTACGAGCCAAACACCATATTTGGCAGACCAATCGAAATCATCGGGATGTAGGTAATCATCAGTAGTGCCACAAGCAACAAGATCCAGAATGGCATCACTTCCTTCACAAAGTCTTCTATCGATACCTTAGTAATCGAACAGGTCGTGAACATCACCGTACCGAGCGGCGGAGTGATGGTGCCGATCGCGCTGTTGAAAATAAAGATGATACCGAAGTGCACAGGGTCAATGCCGTAAGAAGCAGCAACAGGCGCTAGCAGTGGAGCCAATACGATCATCACCGCGTTGCCCTCTAGGAACATACCAATGATCAGTAGGAACAGGTTAACCAACAATAAGAAGGTAAACGGACTTTCAACGGCGCCGGTCAGCCATGTCGCTAGGTTTTGAGGCACACGTTCCCAAGTCAGGAATTTAGAGAAACCGACCGCCACACAGATGATCAATAGGACGTTTGCAGAAGCAAGCACCGACTCTTTCGTCGCACTCCAAAGCAAAGACGTATTCATCTGCTTGTAAACAAACATACCCAACACTAGTGCGTACAACACCGCAGCTGCGCCCGCTTCTGTTGGCGTAAACACACCAAAGCGAATACCACCGATGATGATGACTGGCAGCAAAAGTGCCAAGAACGCATCTTTAGCAGAGATAGCGATTTCCTTCGCAGAGGCACGCTTTTCACGAATTGGTGCATAGTTGCGTTTTTTAGAGATGACCGCAACAAGACCCATCATCATCGCACACAACATGACCCCAGGAACCACACCCGCGAGGAATAACTTACCAATCGATACGTTGTTGACGTAACCGTAAATAATAAGCGCAATACCCGGTGGATGATTGGCGTGATCAGTGACGATGCCGCTGTTACCGCAGAAGAGAACGACGCGCTGTAACCGCGAGCCACCATTTGAGGCACGAGAAGCTTCGAGCTCATTGCCGCATCGGCAATGTTAGAACCTGAAAGGCCGCCCATCAAAGTACTCAGCACCACGTTAACTTGCGCTAGACCGCCATTCATGTGACCGGTCAGCACTTCGGAGAACTTTAATAGGCGCTGGCTGATACCAGAGTGGTTCATAAACACACCCGCCATGACGAAGAATGGGATCGCCAGCAGCGTAACCGATTCCAAACCACCCGCCAGACGCTGTACTAGCATCATCATCGGCAAATGATCATTAAGAAGGAAGTAGGCCAACGTCGCTAGGAAAATACAGAACGCGACCGGAATACCCAATGTAAACAAAAACAGCAGGGCAGAAATTGGCAGAATGACTGACATGATTAGTCTTCCTTATTGCGAGGGGCAAAAAACGAATAAAGGTGCTTAAGTTGGTGATAAAGCATGAACATGCCACTCACAGGAACCGCTGCGTAGATATAGATGTAGGGAAGTTTTAGCGCTGGAGTAAATCTCACTTGAGAAAACGGCAGCAGTTTCCAGCCCCAATACACCATGAACACCAGTGCAAAAATCACCAATAGCGGTCTAATTAAGTTATCTAACACGTTCGCCGCCGACGCAGGGATTTTGTGAACCAGAAAATCGATTCTGACCACTTCATCTGTACGCATCAGAGCGCTCGCGCCCATAAAAGTCATCCAAACAAATAGCGCTAAACAGACTTCTTCAACCCAGGCACTTGGTGAGTTGAATACGTATCGTGTCACCACGCCATAGCTCATCAGTACGACGATAACGGCTAAGAATGAAGCTGCGACAACGGTGTCGAGCTGACTGATTCGGTCAAGTGTTGCCATGATTTTGTTTTTTGGCGACAGCTCGGTGTGATTGAGTGAAACTTGAGTTTCCATGATGTGCTCCAAAAGCTGAAATAAGGGGCTCAACAAAGAGCCCCACATTGGTTACAGCTGTTCTAACTTGTCTTGAACGTCTTGATATAGATTTGGAGTCCACTCAGGGAACTCGCTTTGCACCACTTTACGTGCAGATTCTTCAAACGCAGTGATGTCCACTTCGTTGATCGTCACGCCTTCCGCTTTAAGCTGGTCAATCGCTTGCTGCTCGCTCTCGGCAATCAGTGTCGCGCCATAGCTCACCATGTCACGGCTGGTTTCAAGGATGATGCGTTTCTCTTCATCAGAGAGTGATTCCCAGAACATGGTGCCAGCGACAAATGGCGACATATGTTTAGTGTGTGCCGTTAGGTTGAGGTTTTTCACCACTTCATGGAATTTACCGCCATGCAGTACCACTGCTGGGTTCTCTACCCCTTCAATCACGCCTTGAGAAAGACCTGGATAGACATCCGCTAGAGACATTGGCGTTGGAACGCCGCCCATCGCTTTCACCGTCGCTACAAACAAACGAGAGTGCTGAACGCGAACTTTGACACCATCTAAGTCAGCCGGTGTTTTCACCGAGCCTTTAGAAAGCAGATGGCGAGTACCGTACACCACATCTGGCACTACGATTTTCAGCCCTTTGTCTGCCAAATCATCGTTCAAGCCTTCAAACCACTCGGTGTGAAGCAGCTTGGATTTTTTCTCGAAAGATTGAGACAGGTAAGGCGCGTTGATGATGCCAAGATCTGGCACCGTATCCATTAGGTAACCATAAGAGCTGATAGTGATGATGTTGGCACCAAATTTTGCTTGCTCCATTACCTCTGTTTCGCTACCCAGTTGGCTTGAAGGGAACAGACGGAACTGGATTTCACCGTTTGATTTCTCTTTTACTTGGTCAGCCCAGTAGTGCATCGCTTTGTCGATAGGCTCGCCCGGTTGGTTACCGTAAGCGATCATTACTTCTGTCGCCGCGTTGGCGCCAAACGCCATCGCTAGGGTCATACCGACAGCACAAGAGAGTTTTTTCACAGTGGTTTGTAGGGTATTCATTGCTTTTGTTCCTTTTTATATTTTTGCTTTTCGTGGTCGGCTGATTACTTCGAAAGCTGCTGAATCGCGGCTCTCATACCGAGCGTTTGGATGTTGCTAACATAACCTGTTACCAAAGCCTCTAGGTTTGGTAACTCAGCTAGGTCGCATCCCCAATGCTGACTCATCGACAAGAACGCCTTCACATTGCTCGCCTGCATTTCAGGGTGTGCACGCCATGCGGTGAAAGGGTCTAGGAGATGTTGGTCATCACTGAGTGGAATCTCTTCATCACCACGCTTACCAAGATAGAAGCAGTACAGCGCCGCCAAACTAAAGCAGAGATGTTTAGGTGGTGTGCCTTGTTGCTCAGTGAAGGTGAGAAGCTGTGGTAATAAGCGCGTTTTGAACTTTGTCATTGAGTTCAGCGCGATAGAAAGTAGGTAGTGTTTGATGTATGGGTTTTTAAAACGGTCGATAACGCTGTCTTTAAACGCAAGCAGCTCATCTTTATCCATATCCAGAGATGGAATCACTTCATCTTCAAGCAAGCGATTTAAGAATGGATAAACGTCGTTATCATTAATGGCTTCGCTAACGGTATCAATACCGCATAGATAGGCAACCGGCACCATTGCGGTGTGTGCACCATTAAGAATGCCAACCTTACGTTGTTTGTAAGGGGTAATGTCTTCAACGACCTTTATGTTGAGATCGAGTTGGTCTAGCTTGAGTTTACTCTCAAGCCATTTCGGACCTTGGATAACGAACAAGTAGAAATACTCTGCAGCAACGACGAAATTGTCTTGATAGCCCAATGCCGTTTCAAGTTCGCTGAGTTCGTCTTTTGGGTTACCGGTGACTATTCTATCAACTAACGTGGAACAAAATGTGTTGGCTGTCATAATCCAATCACAAAATGTTTCGCCAAGTTGCCATTCGTTAGCATATTTCAGCACAATCTCCTTTAGCGCTTCGCCATTGGCATCAATCAGCTCACAAGGTAGGAAGATAAGTCCCATGTCTTGCGCGCCATTGAAGAACTCAAAACGTCTAAACAAAAACTGCGTCACTTTGGCAGGGAAGCTAACGGGAGGAAACGCATCAAAGGTGTCTTGATCGTTGTAAACGATACCCGCTTCCGTGGTGTTCGAGACCACCCACTCAAGCTCTGGGTTTTCAGCAATCTTTAGGACTTCTTCATACTCACCGTACGCCATCACTTCGCGGTTAACAGAAGTGATCACACGTGGCTCGGCAACACTTTCACCTTGTTCGTTGATGCCTCGGATAAGCGCAGTGTAGACGCCTCCTTGGGTATCCAGTTTTGGGTGGCCAGCATCAATTGGTCTGACTACGGTAATACCAGCATTAAAGTCAGTGAGCTCATTAAGTAAGTCAAATTGCCAATCTACAAAAGCACGTAGAAAATTGCCTTCGCCAAACTGAACCACTTTTTCAGGTCTAATGGCGTGGATGGATGGATCTCTTGTGAGTAGTGTCATTCTTAATCCCTAAACGATAGGTAATAAACGATAGGTAAACGCTGTTGTCGGACAGGTGTTATCGATTGTGGGATTGAGTGTAAGCCGGGCTTTTCACTAACACGCGACAAATTAATCGCAAACGTGTAAGCGATCATCGTTATCTGTTTTTTATCTGTTTTTTATTCACTATCTCATTTCAAACATACGTTCAAAAAGACGACGAATTCTCTATATCAGGTCGGATGACTGCTTATTTTATATATCATCAAGAGATAAGCTGTTTTTAATTGATTAAAATACAACTCTAGCGTTAGAATGTTTGCGTCGGACGGGAATCACATTACTGGATACCCATGAAAGCTTTTATCAAAATTCACTCAACAGACAATGTTATTGTTTGCTTACAAGCACTAACGAGCAATCTCACCTTAGATGTCAACACAACCGAACTCACTTTGAAGCAAGACATGGATCGCGGCAGTAAAGTTGCCCTTAGCGATCTGAATGTTGGTGATGCGATCTACAAATACGGCAGCATCATAGGCACAGCAACTCAGCCTATTGGACGTGGCGAGTGGGTACATACTCACAACATGAAGACCACGCTGTCTGACACCAATGACTACCAATACACCCCAAACTTCGTTCGTCCTCGCCACTATGAGCAAGACATGCCAACCTTTAAAGGCTATGAAAGAGCCAATGGTGATGTGGCGATCCGCAATGAAATCTGGGTCATTCCCACCGTTGGCTGCGTCAATGGTATTGCTCAGCAAGCGATTGACCGCTTTAAGCAAAAGCACCCTGCTATTGATTGTGATGGCCTGTTTTTATTCCCGCATAACTATGGCTGCTCACAGCTTGGCGATGACCATGAAAACACTCGCCAAATTCTCGCCAATATGGTTCGACACCCAAATGCAGGCGGCGCTTTGGTCATTGGCCTCGGTTGCGAGAACAACCAAATTGCCCCTTTCAAAGAGCTAGTTGGTGAGGTCGACGATAGCCGTATCCGATACATGATTGCCCAAAACGAGCAAGATGAAGTTGCCGTCGCTCTTGAGCACCTAGAGGCAATTTACGACACGGTTTGCCAAGACCAACGCGTTGATATCCCAATAGGAAAACTCAAAGTTGGCCTAGAATGTGGGGGCTCCGACGGCTTATCTGGTATCACCGCCAACCCAATGCTGGGCGAGTTTTCAGATTTTCTCATCCACTTTGGCGGCACCTCTGTACTTACCGAAGTGCCAGAGATGTTTGGCGCAGAACACATCTTGTTTGAGCGCTGTATCGACAAGCAAACCTTTGATAAAGCGGTCGAGATGGTCAATGGGTTTAAGCAGTACTTTATCGACCACAATCAGCCAATCTACGAGAACCCATCACCGGGCAACAAGAAAGGCGGCATTTCTACACTGGAAGACAAATCCATGGGCTGCACCCAAAAAGCAGGCACCAGCCCAGTCATTGACGTACTTGAATATGGCGAAGTGTTGGCAAAACCTGGCTCAATCTGTTAAGTGCACCGGGCAATGATGCAGTGGCAACGTCCGCCTTAGCGGCAAGTGGCTGTCATATGGTGCTGTTCACCACAGGTCGCGGCACTCCATATGGCGGTTTTGTTCCAACCATGAAGATCTCGACCAACTCAGAGCTTGCTGCCAACAAGCCGCATTGGATCGACTTCAATGCCGGTCAGTTAGTGGAAGAGGTTTCTATGGAAGCCTTGGTTGAACAGTTCATCGATAAGGTCATTACGGTTGCGAGCGGTGAGCAAACTAATAACGAACACAATGGTATTCGAGAACTCGCGATATTTAAATCTGGTGTGACGCTTTAGTCGCCTTACAAAACGCAAAGACCCAGCCAATGCTCGGTCTTTGCCAGCTAACCTTCCAAAAACGGATCGTTTTGTCGTAATCGATATTGCAGTCGGATGATGGCGTAACAGCGTAAAGCTGTGAATGAAGACGATCGACAGTGGCTTCATCAATGTAGTATAAATAATCAATCCCTTCTGAACGATTGCGACACATGGATGACAACCTACTCAGAAAACTCGACTTTAATAGCCTCAAGCTATTAAAAATACTAGGTGAAGAGCGCAACACCAAACGTGCTGCTGAGCGAATGTTTCTGTCGCAACCAGCGGTAAGCAAACAACTTAAAAAGCTCAGAGAAGAGTTTGCGGACGAGCTTTTTATTCGTAAGCAATACGGCCTTGAACCCACCCCTTACTGCCTAGAGTTGTTAGACAAGCTACCAACACTGTTTGAGCTTATTGACGATCTGTTTTCACGCAGCCAGCCTTTTGATGCAAGTAACTATACAGCACCATTAGCATTGCCATCAATACCTCTTTGTATCGCCCTGTCTCGCGGCGCTTATACCAGCACTTAAGACCTCTGATGCCAAAAGCGACGCTGAAAATCATTAATTGGGGGCAGGATACTGAACATGATCTTAAACTGGCTAAGGTTCATCTAGGAATCAATTACTTACCTCTCGATATATCAAAACAAGTGCTACAGAAAAAAATCGCTCACTGTTACTTCAAGCTTATCTGCCGTGAAGGACACCCAGTACTGAAAACCGAGCGAACCACACAAGATATTGGACAGTATCCTCTCGCGCTCCTAGAACTACCCGATTTCAATAAAACAGAGAACTTGATTGAAACCAAACTTCGAGAGTTCGGTATCACACCGATTGTTGGATTGCGTGCTGACCAATTGAGTATCTGTTTGCATGTGGTAAGCCAAACTGACTCGCTCATGCCTTGCGTCGATATCTTTGATGTCGATTTACCAGCGGGCACCACCTTCTTTTCCGCGCACAAAGCACATCAACTCGACAGTGATATTGGCGTTTTTATTCCCAATAAACTGGCAAGAGCACCCTTGAATAAATGGTTGTTAAATGAAATCCAGCAGGTTTTCATGTCAGAGAACGACAGCTAATCCAACAGCAAAAAGCCTGTGAACTTGAAGGTCAAGTCACAGGCTTTTAAGTATGTAGTTTAATCGTTAGTTGCCGTAGTTAAACGTCGCTTTCGGCACCATTAGGCTTTCTAGCTTAGTCCCCTTGTAGA
The DNA here is from genome assembly GCA_000755425.1 of Vibrio maritimus. Classification (GTDB taxonomy): domain Bacteria; phylum Pseudomonadota; class Gammaproteobacteria; order Enterobacterales; family Vibrionaceae; genus Vibrio; species Vibrio maritimus_A. The sequence goes on along the minus strand of BBMT01000007.1, from coordinate 126,416 downwards.
TGATGCTTTGTGCTGTATTACCAGCCAGCTCTTCTTGTGGCAGATAGTAACGGACGACAAAGTAGTAATCCTCTCCATCGACCACTGGCATCCAGTACGTGCCATTTTTAGGGTCTTCACTCGAGAACGTAATGGTGATGTTGCATCTGCATCTGGCGTAGTATTGCCACCAGCCATACTTGTCTCTCTGAGCCACCAATAGTCGCAGGGTCAAGTGGCAAGCGAGTTTCATCAGAGTAACGAGTCACAGACCAGAACTTACCTACCGCTTGGTCATGTGCCATGGTCAACACGAAATCCTCAGAGCCATTAAGTTTTTTACCCTCTGGCGTCATTGGGATAAGCTCATAATACGCATGCTCAGCCGGAAAGCCTAAGTGCCCAAGATGAGTCAACAAGGAGCGACGTCTTTCATCAGCAAGGTCATCAGCGTGACCCGGATGCTCGAAACCAGATAGATTGTTGACGACGAGTCCAGATGTCCCGAGGTCGTGCACATAACGGCGCACCTCAGCCAATCTTTGCTGATCAAAATCAGTATCGGCAATAATCGTTTGCATGTTGTCATGAGTCTGCGCCCAACCATCCGAAATAGTATCGGCAAACTCGATCACCGCACGAATGTTGGCACGCTCTGGCAAATCAAGCTCAGAGGGAGACTCAACACTCTTTACTGTCAGTTGCTTACGCCATTGGTCGGCGGCACCATCATCACGATACTCGAACGTTTGTACGCGAATGAAAGAAAAGATGAAATCATCTTTGACAGTAATCGTGTCTATGTACTGCCCTTCAGGCACCTCATAATCAGCGCCTTCTCGAACAATGAGGTAGCTGCCACCTTCTTCAGGTGTCACTTCATGATAAACAGAGAAGTGCTCAGCATCGACCAAATGCAGCGACGCATATCGGTTGTCCTCTCTAGGTGCCACTTTTAGCTCAACTGGGCCGGCGCTCACATCAAGCATGGCTTTGGCGTAGATATGATCAAGCGCTGGAGTTATCACATCCCAAGTATGGTCAGCTAGCCCGGGAAACTCGAATGTATTCAGTCCATAATCTTCCATAAAGGCAACCATGTTTTCCATATGGTGATATACACGTTGCCCAGTAAGCTCGGCATCGGTCGGTGTTTGCTCGGAAGCAAAAGCGACCGAACTTAGCCCAACTGAACCTAGCGATAGCGTTGTTATTAAGAGTGAGAGTGCTGTTTTTTCATCATCATGCCTATTGAGTCTTGAGCTCCCCAAGCCAGCTAGAGAGCAGAATTAATTCATTGGTAAGTCGTGTGTTATTGCGATCGCTTACGCCCTAAAACTGGTAGTTGTACTCAACCTAAAGTCCGTGCCGTTGAGGGTTTGACCGAAGTTCCAGAAGGCTCGTAGGTTGCTTCTTGGATTAAGTTGATAGCTGGCTGCGATTTCATGTTGCCAACCGTAGAGCTCACTGAGTGCTTCAACGCCTCCAAGCTGTGTGGTGTACATCGGGTTATAGTTCAGCCAAATGTCGTCAGTGATGTCGATTTTGGAGTAGAGGCCAACCACAGCAAAACTGGCAGGAATGGTGTAGCCAATAGAGCCATCATAAGCTGCGTCTGGTTTTAACAAACGAGAGTGAACATCAGCCACATTGAGCCCAAGCCCCGCTAGCGGATAGAGCTGCAGCGCCCCCATCTTGGTAGAGCTTGAATGACTGAATATGAAGCTGACCCTAGTTGATTGTCGAAATCCCAGTTGATGTCGACTTGTCCACCGAGGCCATTTGTCGTGTTCACGTTGAAATGGCGATAACGAAGTGAGTCAACGCTGTCGTCGCCTTTGAGCCCCAGCAGATCAGCTGCAAAGCCTTTAACCTCAAGAACGTGCATTGCCATGGTTTCGTCGTTATTGGTGTCATACGCTTGACCCAATTTTAAATTGAGGCCTTTGTTAGTCGCACCCATACCCGCTTGAGAATAAACCGCCAAAGGATCCGACATGTCTTGATATTCGTCCGCAATCGCAGGGCTAATTCCACTCGACAGCGCCACTGCCATGGCTGTGATTTTGAGTGTGTTTTTCAAAATTGATGTAGTCATATTTACTCATTTCTATATCTAGGCCATCCATAGCAAATTAAAAGCACCCTTGAAAATTAGTGTTATTTTTCAAAGAAATACCTAGATAAAAACAGGCTACAAGGCCTGTTCAGCTAACGTGAGTAATAGTAAATGGGATTATTTTCGTTCTGAAATGAACTGTAAGGAATCAAATATTACTGATAGGAATACCTTAGGTTTTGTAGTGACGTACGGCTTGTAAGTGCTAAAAATTTAGAATGGAGAGGGCTTTGGTTTTCTCTTTGTAAGCAGAACCAGAAACCTGAGTCAGTCCTTGTGACTCGCTTGCTAATTGACTCGTGCACTTCAACGGGCATGCATATATACTCTGCATCAACTTTTTAAACCAAGAAGAAACCATGAAGAACTATCTGACTACATTCTTAAAAGGAATGGCGATGGGTGCAGCGGACGTTGTACCTGGGGTATCGGGAGGTACAATCGCCTTTATTACTGGTATTTACGATACGCTACTTGAGAGTATTCGCCGCGTAAACCCAAGTCTATTGGGTATCTGGAAACGTGAAGGCTTTAAAGCGGCGTTTGACCACATCAATGGCTTTTTCCTAATCGCTCTATTTGGTGGTATTTTGACGTCAATCTTGTCATTGGCCAAATTCATCTCTTGGGCCCTAGAAACCCATCCAGTTCCAGTTTGGTCATTCTTCTTCGGCCTTATCTTGGTATCGGTTTACCACATGATTAAGCAAGTCGAGCAAAAGACGCTGTCTCGCTTTGTATTCTTATTACTCGGCGCAGTGTTTGCGTACAGCATTACAGTGCTTAAGCCACTGCAAATGGATCCAACCAGCCTAAACATCTTCTTCGCGGGCTGTATCGCGATTTGTGCAATGATTCTACCTGGTATCTCGGGCAGCTTTATTCTTCTATTGCTTGGCATGTACACACCTGTATTAGGCGCTGTTAAAGGTCTTCAACTAGACGTTATGATGATCTTTGCGATGGGCTGTTTAATTGGTCTGCTATCGTTCTCTCATGTTCTATCTTGGCTACTGAAGCGTTTCCGTGACTTTGCTTTAGTATTCCTAACCGGTCTAATGCTTGGCACACTACCTAAGCTATGGCCATGGAAAGAAACTATTTCATGGCGCACAAACTCAAAAGGTGAGCAGGTTCCACTTATCCAAGAAAACCTATCACCATTCAACTTTGAATCTGTGACAGGTCAACCTTCACAACTGGCGACTGCCGTTGTCCTAATGTTGGTTGGTATTGGCCTAGTGCTAGCGCTTGAAAAAGTTGCAGAGAAAGGTGAGAAATAATCCCACCGACTAGAAAGAAAAGGCTCACTAAGTGAGCCTTTTTGATCGCGTGAGAGAGATAAGTTAGAACACAAAATTGACCATGATGGTGTAAAGGTTTGCATCAGTATCTTGGTTTGGAGGCTGTATAAATGGACCAGTCTGACCATTGATCGCATTCAAGGTCTGCCATTCCGCATTCAACGAAACGTTATAAAGTAAGTCATAACGAAGTCCCAACGTCCAGCTATCGCCCGTCTTCCCTTCATAACGATTATTATCACTGCTTTCACTGTATGTTTCGCCATAAACAACATAAGGTGTGAATTGGTTAATTCGATAAGCGGCACTTGCATACCAAGACGAGGATAAGTCGTTCTTTTGTGCTTCAGCCATTAGCTTTAATGCTTCGAAATCATACTCTGCACCCAATGAATAGAGCTTTATGTTCTGATCTTTAAGTGGCACCTCCAAATACGGAAACGTTATGGGGACACCAGGTGAGACCTCGGTTGTAAAGTTCCGTATTTTATTGGTTTGGTCAAACGTTGAGTCTAGAAATGCAAAATTGACACGGAAATTATCACCAGCAAGCTGAGCATTAAGCCCCCACATGTTTTTAGTTTCAAACTCAAGTGTTAGCTCTGGATTAAACTCAACCTCATTGTTGTCTTTGAAGCCAACAAATGGCGTAAGCGAGAGTTGTAGCTCATCGTTCAAGCTATAGTTCCAAATGACACTAGCTCCGTTGTAAGCCGTGACACCCAAGATACTGTTGTACACTTCTTCGTTAGGCCTCGCAGCAGTATAGGCATGCCCTACATAGTAATACTCAGATGCGAGGAAAACGGGCAGCCGAAGTCGACCTGCTCGTACTTCAAAATCACCAATAGAGTATCCTAAATACGCCCATTCAAGTTGCGGCGAACTCCAGTGATCTTGAGGGCGTTTTACAACTTGTACTGACGCTTTAAACGCCTCATAAAAGTAATCTAGCTGCACCCCAAAGGTCGTATCGCAGTCAAAACAGTTTTCATCACGAATATTCCGATTTATCAGTAGCGGCGTTTGATTATCACTGCGAGTCCAAGACGTCGAACCAAAGCCACTAATTGATAGGTTATCGTTCACATCAATGGCTGCGGTCACCGATGTAGAAATTACGCCAAGTGCTGCTAAAAGAAGTTGTTTTTTCATTATTATTTATCCTCACTCACCACATAGAGTACTTTCGCTTCACTCGGCACCGCATCCAGAGGTGCATACCCAATTCGATTGGCTTTTCAGTCAGCCATGCCACCAGCGTGGTGACGTTAGCATTGCCGATTTCTTTTGGCGGTCTCGCTTTACCGGAGAAAGATAAGCTTGCCCAATAAGCGTTCATTTGAGCGACATCTTTGCCAAGTAAGGATTGATAGAACTCAGAGCGCTCACTTGAGGCCTCTGGCCAATCCGAGAGTTCAACCCGCTTTCCTTGAAGTGATTTCGCCTTGCCTCGGTACAGCATCCTTGCCTTACTGCGGCTCAGCTCATCGAAATCTTGATTAAAAGTAAAAACGGCGTAGTCGGTCGCAGCAAAGGCACGACTGTCTGGAGGAACAAGCGCGAGACCCACGAAGAGCATGGTCATAGTGACCAGTATTCGAATCGGCCGAGCTTTTGGAGAAGAACTGACTAAGCGCATCATCACCTCGTAAGTTGACTATTTCTCAATTAGGGCTGCGCTTGCTTGCAACCTAAATGACGTTAGAACACAAAGCTAACCATTAACGTGTACACACTGGCGCTGTTATCAGGCAGCGGTGCAGACGGTATGGTGATCGTTCTTTCTTGGGCAAATGGACCTGTGCCATCATTGAGTACTTGGACGTACTGATATTCCGCGTTAATAGACACATTGCTCAACAGATCGTATCTGACACCCAGTGTCGACGTCATATTTGAGCGCTCGCCGTCTTGATACAGCTGTCCATAGGCTATGTAAGGAGTAAACGGCGCCATTCGATAGCTGGCTAAGCCATACCAATCCATACGTCGAGATTCTGTCTTTTGAAATTCAAAAGTTGTTTTGACAGCACCGAACTCATATTCAGTGCCTATAGAATATATTTTGACTGTGTTCCTTTCAGTGCCATTGATAGGAAATTGAGCCTCAAAAGGAGGAAATGGTATGGACGCAAACGCAGTGCCTGAAGAAGTCACATCAAACTCGCCATCCATCACCGAAAAGTTCCAGCGATAAAAGTCACCAATCAGCTTGGCGTTCAATCCGTAAAGACGATCGGTTTCAAAATCTAACGCAAAGTTTGGGCTAAACTCGACCTTGTTGTTGTCATTAAAACCCACATAAGGAGTTAAGGAGAGCTGGAGTTCATCCGTTAAGTAATGATTCCAGGTAACAGCAAAGCCGTTGTAGCCGGTAATGCCGAGAAAGGCGCCATACACTTCAGTAGGCAGCCTCGCAAGAGTGTAGGCTTGCCCTACATAGAAGTACTCAGATGCCAAATACAGCGGAAGACGCTGGCGACCACCTCGGATATCAAAATCTCCCACTTCATAACCAACGTACGCCCACTCAAGGGAAGGGTTGCTCCAATTATCCTGTGGTCGTTTGACGCCTTGAACCGATGCTTTAAACCCTTTGTTGTAATAGTCCAGCTGCAAACCAAAGGTAGTGTCACAATCAAAGCAATTCTCATCTTTGATGAAGCGATTGATAAACAGTGGAGTATCGTTATCAGAGCGAGCCCATGACGTAGTGCCAAAGCCACTAAATGAAAGCGTATCGGTGAGTTCAATGACAGCGTGAGCCGGTGCGCATAGTGAGGCTAGAATGAACGTGTAAGGCAGTTTTTTCATCATTACTTACCCCCTTCGACCACGTATAGCACATTAGCACCATCAGGCAGCGCACCAAGTGGCGCATAGCCAATACGCTCTGGTTTCTGACTTACCCACTCAACCATGGCATCGATATTAGCGGCATTTATTTCTTTCGGAGGACGAGCCTTACCGGAGAAAGAGAGGCTCGCCCAGTAAGCGTTCATCTGCGCTACATCTTTTCCCAGTAGCGACTGATAGAAATCTGCACGTTCAGATGAGCGTTCAGGCCAGTCTGATAACTCAACCCGCTTGCCTTGCAGTGACTTGGTTTTGCCGCGGTATAACATGCGCGCTTTGCTTCGGCTTAGCTCCTTGAAGCTGTTGTTCATAGAAAAGATGGCGTAAGCGTCTGACGCGCTCACTTTGGGCACGTAAAAAGAGGCAGCGAATACCATTAAGGCTACCACTAGCAAGCCCATGATATTAGCGAGGTTTGTGCATTCAACCGAATGACGTTTTTAATCATTATTATTACACTCTAGCGAATTCCTTTCCTAGACTTACGATAGATTAGTGTACAAAAAGTGATGTTCAAGAATATTCGCCAGGAATCCGGGATATGAATGCGTTAAACAAGATGTCGATCAAAACTCGAATCATTTTAATGGCTGTTTTGCCTTAATTGTGATTTTAGTCTTTTCTGCTTGGGAAGCGTTTCGAACACAGAGGAATCTACAGCAAATGTCTGTACTTTCTCATCAATCACAAGCACTTAGCTATCTAGAAAAGTACAGCGCGATTCTACATCAAGCACGTTTAGAAAAACTCCAACGAACATTCAACAGTAATAAAAATGTCATATTTCCCAAATTAGATGAATGCCTAGATAAATTACAACTTGTGCTAAGCAAGGCCTATTACTTATCGGATATTAATAGCGTCCAAAATACCTTAGATGAACTTCGAGAAGCGCAGGCTGAAATAGAATTTGTTGAAGACATTGAAGAGCTAGAGGAATGGAGCTCTTGGATCCAAGAACTGGTCTCCGTTCTTATCGCAAAGCTTGAAGGTGTCAAAGTTGATACCGGTTCACGTTCGATTGAATCTCACTTAAGTGCATTATTCACGCTAGAATGGATACGTTTTTGGGCCACCGAAGAAAACTGGCTTATTCACATCGATATCTATGAAGGACACGGTACTGGCCATGACCACCATGAGGGAAACCATCAAGCACTCAGTACGCTGTTCGAGAGACAACAATACCTGATTGACCGATTCTTGAACATCAATGCCGATACTTCGCAAGTCAGTTTACTCCTCAAGACCTTCTCTGATGATTCCTTCATCAAAAGCATTCAGTTTCGAGACCACGTACTGAACGAGTCGGGACCAAAGCCCAAACTTGTAGAGATCGTAGAAGGCGTGGAAGCTCTTGATCGTCGCTTAGAGCTTATTCAACAAGCCACGGAACAGATTAACCAGCAACTTTCCAATGAAATGAGCTTGGGTATCAGTGCTCTCGAAACTCGGCTATGGCTCACCGTAGGGATTACCTTATCTGTGATGCTAGCGCTACTCATCCTCAGCTTTAACATCGCTCGTCGCATCATCTTTTTCTTAAACAATACGTTAGAGACATTTGAGAAGATTGAAAAACATGATGGTGACAACATACTCGCCTCTACTGAAGGGCACGATGAGTTTAGCCGTTTTGGCGGGCAGATGAATCGCCTAATCGAAGAGCGACGTGAAAACGAACGGCGCATGGTAGCGGCCAAAGACGAAGCCGAGCGCGCCAATGTCGCGAAAAGCTCATTCTTAGCCAACATGTCCCACGAAATACGCACTCCATTAAATGGCATCATCGGCATGTCTGGGATCTTGTCGGATTCCCAACTCGATCCTGTGCAACGCGACTACCTCAACACCATAGAAACCTCATCACAGACGCTGCTGATCTTGATCAACGATATCTTGGATATCTCTAAGATCGAGTCTGGTAACCTGCTCATTTCACTTCATAGCTCAAACTTACGTGAGATCGCCTATGACACGATCGCTATCGTGATGTCGAAAGCCAAAGAAAAGGATCTCGATCTTCAAGTGCGCTTCACGCGTGGCATGCCACATATGCTCATTATCGATGATCACCGTCTGCGCCAGATCTTAATGAACCTCATGTCCAATGCCGTCAAGTTTACCAGCGAAGGGCATGTGGGCATCAGCATAGACGTTGAGCATATTGGTGAGGATCGATGTGCGCTGACAATGGCTATCGAGGACACAGGGATTGGTATCGATAAAGAAAAACAAGGCTCTATCTTCAAACCTTTTACTCAAGAAGACAGCTCGGTCACCCGTCAGTTCGGAGGAACTGGTTTAGGGTTAGCGATTTCCTCTCAACTGGTTGAGCTTATGGGAGGACGAATAGAGATCGACTCAGAAAAGGGCAAAGGAAGCCGCTTCTTCTTCACCATTGAGTCAGGTATTGCGCAAGAGAAAGCCCCAACGTCACCACTATTGAATCAAACACAATTTGTTGTCATCACCAATCAACAAGGGTTTGCCCAATCAGTGACCGATGAGCTCACCCATTTTGGTTTACAGCACCAAGTGATACACACGCAGATCAGTGAAATGACTGATGTTACCAGCAACAGCATCATCATCTATTGCATGAGTGATAGTCAAAGTGCTCGCACTGACTTGATGAAGCTTGGCGTTACTTGGTCTTCAAACCCTATTGTTTTGGTTCAACCACAAAATGCCGCTGCTGGTGATTATCAAGGACTGATTGCCGGATTGGTAACCTACCCACTGCTCGGTGCTCGATTAATTGACGCACTCTCTAATGCGCCAAAACAACACCAAGCGCTGGGTAAAACGAGAGAGCCTAAACTCGAAGTGGTTGGAAGTGGCGACCCAGCAGAACATATCAGGATCAATCCTGCGCAACCGACACTGCAAGAGATGGCTAAGACTCCTGATAACCAATCCATCTTGCTGGTAGAAGATAATCTGGTTAACCAAAAGGTAGCCTCGCTACTGCTCAAAAAATCCGGCTATCACGTAGATATCGCCAACAACGGGCAAGAAGCCTTGAACTTCCTGTGTGATGACAGCAATTACTATCACGTAGTGCTGATGGACTGCATGATGCCAGTGAAGGACGGGTTTACTGCTTCAGAAGAGTTTCGAATGTATGAAGAGCAGTACAATAAGGCACGAACGCCTATTATCGCACTAACGGCTAGCGTGCTGGATGACGACATACAGCGCTGCACCGATAGTGGCATGGACGACTATGTCTCTAAACCCTTCAACAAGTCAGTGTTGCTAGAGAAAATAAAAACCATTCGAGAGAAATCCGAGTAGTTCCTCCTGTCTTCAAGAAGAGTCGATTTAACATGAGGCTTTTTATGCGTTGATTTTTTCTCTAAAATCAGCGCAACGTTTTCTATCAAGATCGAATCATGAACAAGAGTTTCATTACCAATTTCATCGCACTTGCGCTCCTTGGCGTGGGCTATCAACTGGATAATAGCCTGCTGCTATACGCAGGCCTTTTCGCGTTCTCCGGTGCCGTTACCAACTGGCTAGCCATTCACATGCTGTTTGAGAAGGTGCCCGGGCTTTATGGCTCAGGCGTTATTCCTGCTCGCTTTGAAGATTTCAAACTGGCCATCAAGAACCTTATGATGGAGCAATTTTTTACCAGCGAAAACATCGACCGTTTTCTTAACAAAGAGATGAGCTCAGGCATTAACATCAACCTAGAGCCAGTGCTAGAGAAAGTAGACTTTAACCCTGCTTTTGACTCTCTGGTTGAGGTCATCGAGAACTCTCAGTTTGGTGGCATGCTTGCCATGCTCGGCGGCTCAGAAGCACTTCAGCCGATGAAGCAACCATTCGTCGAGAAAATGCAGCAAGCCGTCATCGACATTAGTCAAAGTGACTCGGTCAAACAGGCGCTAATTGAGCAACTTGAGTCCCCAGCCATGCTTGATGAGGTGAAAGGCAATGTCGAAGCGATTATCGACCAGCGCCTAAGTGAGCTAACACCAAAGCTAGTAAAAGAGATCGTTCAGAAGATGATTAAAGAGCACCTTGGCTGGCTTGTCGTCTGGGGTGGCGTATTTGGTGGTGTGATTGGGGTTATTTCTTCGTTGGTGATGTAGAAGTTTCTAACAACCTCCCCTTCATAAAAAGTTCGACTTAGAAATAAGTCGAACTTTTTTATTTATTCTAAGCCGTTAGCTCACTGATAAAACCTTTAATATCTTGTTTGAACAGCGATGCCTTATGGGGAATGTCCAAACTCACTTCGTCATGCTCTAGGTTTACTCGCACCAAGTGCGCATTAGGCATAGTCTGAGTTAGGTTTTCCATTGGCAGCCTAATGACCGTTGGCGTGTTGAATCCTGAACCTAGATCGAGAAGCAATACCTGATTATTGGCGTTCTTATTTAACCATGTCATCAAATTACGATACTCTCGTTCATGTTCTGAATCGATAAATGAGCCATCAATCCGAGCATGGATAAACATATGACTCCCGCAATTTGGACACTTAGGGATCCCACGTTCGTCGGTAAGTACCTGTTCGTGTCTGTCATAAAAGGGCGTCATCGCCTGTAAAAAAGGCGCAATATCCCATACCTGCTGGCTGCATGGCACCGTACATTGTATTTTTCCATAGTCCCCCTGTGGCGTGTACAGACGTGACTTATCAAAGCCATTTTTGTAAAACAGTCCATCAACATTGGATGTCATCACAAAGTAGTCTTTGTCTTTCACCAAATCAAAAAGCCGCTGGTACAACGGGTTATGCTGCTGCCCAAAATAGACATACTCAAGATGCGCCTTGTAATATCCCCATTGCTCAAGCTGCGTCCAATATGGGTATCCCATCAATTGATACTGCGCGGTAAATCCCTTCTTCACCCACCCTGGAAACACCTCTGCAAATCGCTGCTCATCAAGATAGTTAATGCCTGCAGCCGCTGAAAGCCCAGCCCCCGCTCCTATTAACACGGCATCTGCTTGGGCGAGTTTTTCCGCAATCCTCTTCATTTTATCTACTGTTGACATACAAACTCTTCCAAGAGGCTTTGGTAAACCTCGTAATCTCGATCACTGAACACATTGAACACCACGCTATTAAGCTTGCTGGGATTGGCTTTTATCCATTCCACCGTCTCTTGAATCGCAATCGGTGTGGCTTGCTCAATAGGATAGCCATACACACCGGTTGAAACTGAACACAGCGCAAGGGAATCAATATCTGACACCTTTTGCGAGATATCTAATACAGAGCGATACGAGGAGGCAAGCGTCGCTCGGTCGGCTTTTTGAACTATCCCAGAAACCACTGGGCCTACCGTATGTATCACGTATCGCGCTGGCAAATGATAACCACGGGTGATCTTCGCCTGTCCGGCGGCTTCATCGTGCCCTTGAATCTCCATAATGGTGTTGCAATCTCTTCGCAACTGAATACCGGCTCGATTATGGATCGCGTTATCAATGCACTTATGTCCCGGTTGAAAGCACCCGAGCATCTGATGATTGGCAGCATTCACGATGGCGTCCACTTCCAACGTCGTAATATCACCCTTCCATAAAACAATCTTGGTATTGCCAATCGTCAAAAACGGCATGGCCAACAGTGACGCTATTGACGTCATCTCTCGCTGCTGTTTTTCTACCATAAGCAAAGTATCAAGTGCCGCTTCGCCTTTAGGGCTCAGTGCGTTCGGCGGTAATAAGGTAATTGCAGCATCAATCCATTGTCGCTGCCGATTGACATCACAATCAGTACATTCCGGTGCCCTTATGGCAGCTAACGCAGGCTCAAGCTCGCGCCAAAGCATTTCCCTTGCCTCGTTCTCATCAAGCGCCATAGGCAATACTTGATAAGGCGTATTAAGCTCGATAGCCGATGCGTAATCTTCTACATTTATCGTTTTCATCACGGCTCCAACTGAGTATTGAGAAATAAAAAGGGTCACTGTTGATAGTGACCCTCCTTGGAACGATTCGGTGTTTTTACTGAAAACCAAACTTTCCGTTGTCGTTTTTCCATTCAGATTTTGGCGGAATCACTTCAATAGTGTCCCAATGCTCTACGATTTTTCCATTATCGACGCGGAACAAGTCGTAAAAAGCCACGTGTTGATTCATGAACTTGCCCTCACTGACGGAAAGAACAAAATTACCTTCACCAATAATTAAGTGGTTCGCGTCGTAAACCATCGGCATACCCGCTTCAGCGAGCGCCTTCATCGCAACGCCTAATCCACTTAAACCGTCGGCAACGCCTGTGTTGTGTTGAATGTAATCAGAATCTTTGTCACCGATGAACATGCCTATCTTCGACATGTCGCCTCCCATAAGAATGGTTTTCACAAAGTCCCTGACTAAGGCTTTGTTGCGTCGGTTTTATCTAGGTCTGTGATTTCTGTTGCACCATCAAACTGGGTTCGACCACTTGGATTGGGCTTGGCCACCTCTTGCAGGTTATCCCAGTGCTCAACGATAAGACCATCTTCAAAGCGGAAGATGTCAAAGCCAGCTTTAGGGCCGAAGAAATTGTATTCCGTGTGCAGCGCTACATAATCACCGTCTTGAATAGTGCGAATCACATTCGCCTTCGCGCTGCCTTCGGGAAGCTGCTGTAACACCTCACCAAAGCCTGCCAGTCCATCAGCCACGCCCAAGTTATGTTGCGTGTAATTTTTAGGATTGATATAGCCGATGGCACTTTGATCGCCAGTCTCAATACTAGAAATGACGGCAACGGCCTTTTCGCGATTGGTTATTTCTTCTGCGTTTGCAATCGCAGTGACAGATAGGGCTGAGGCGGCTACAGCAGTCGTAGCGAATAGACGAGTAAGCTTGTTCATATTGTTTTCCTCTTGTTGGCTCGCAAACAATAATAGGAACAAGCTCGATGGAATTCCGTGTAGAAGTGAGTCGGAAAATGGTCAATATCGAACCCAAGACACAGGTTTTCGGCTAAATATGAGGGTCGGCGTACTGCTTTTGGAACTGACTTGGCGTCATATCTGTTTGGTTTTTAAAATACTTAACGAAGTTACTGGCATCTTCAAAGCCAAAATCATAAGCAAGCTGCTGAGTTGTCACACTACTCACCACCAAACGACGTTTCATTTCGATTGTGACAAACGCATCGATCATCTGCTTTGCGGTGAGATCCGTTGCCAGCTTGCAGATCTGATTGAGCGTTTTATAGGTCGTACCGATCTGCGAGGCATACCAGTTGGCGTCGCGTGTGCGTTCATAGTGACTCTGTAGAAGATCAAAAAACCGCGCTAATTTGACGCTTTGCTCCTGCGACAGCTTATCGTGACGCTCTTCCGGTCTGAGCCTGTGCAGCATCAACGCAAAGGCAGAAAACAGATACATCACCACTAAAGGATCTGCCCTGTCATGCGATATCTCTTTTAACACCTCATCAATGATTCGTTTGGCACTAAGACAAGTATCACTATCTAAAGCCAGTACAGGAGAGCGAGACTGATTGAGGTGAGTGGGCGTATAGTTAGGCAGACGCATGTTAGCATGGACTTGATCGAGAAATGCCTGAGTAAATATCACCACCTTGCCGATAGGTTGAGAGGTAAAGTCGAAGCAGTGAACCTGCTCACGGCGCACAAAGACAATACTCCCAGACTCAAATGGGTAGCTCTTGAAATCGACCATGTGATTCCCAGACCCACGTTCGATATACACCATCATAAAGAAAGTGATGCGATGAGGGCGCTGCGGCGAGTGGTCTTTATACTCACGTTGGTACAGTGACTCTAAATCAAAGATTTCGAGCTCTGCCTGATTCGATCTTTTATGGTCAAAGCCAATGGTCGGTATCTGCATCCGTCCTCCACGCATTACTGCTTGTATTTTAGTTAATTTTTGCGCACAACGACACCGTACGTTTGGTCGCAATCCGCAATATTGAGTGTCATAATTGAGAGGTGGTGTATTTGGTAAGGTCAACATGAGCAATAAGATAAACGTTATCTCCCTCCCTAAAGGAAATCCCTGTCAAATTATCGACAGTGCCTTCGATGACGAAGGCGGGATTATTGGTGCTCATCGACATGACTACTTTGAGATCATTTGGTGCTTAGATGATGTTGGCAAGCAGAGCATCGATTTTGTTGAATACCCAAGCAAAAAGGGGCGATTTTTCACCATTGCACCCGGGCAAGTGCATGAAACTGCCGAGCTTACTGAAAACTATCGCATGATGGTTTTCTCAACCGATTTTCTCGAAAATCGTCCACGCCACCAGCGCATGTTCAACGCCGTCTTTCGCTCTCACGATGACCAGCAGCCCTACTTTGATACCTCTAATAAAGGGCTAGCCTATTTCGAGCCTCTGTTTGCCCTGCTATTGGATGAGTTCCATCAACCGCAAACCGATTGGGATCTGATTGAATCTCTCCTTACTAGCTTTTTGCGCTACCTGTTACGATTTTCCATCGACACAGAAGACAAAAAGGTGGTTAAAGATGCTCGCATGACCAAAGTTCTCGGGTTGATTGAACGTCACTATCGCTCACAGCGCCACGTTCAGTTTTATGCCGACAAACTATCCATTACCAGTAAACGCCTCAACGAGTTAACCAAGAAGCATGTCGGTAAAACCATTACCCGCCTTTTGCATGACCGAATCCTATTGGAAGCGAACCGAGACCTATTATTTTCCACTAAAACAGTAAAAACCATTGCGTTGGACTTGGGGTTTGACGATCCTTCCTATTTTGGACGCTTTTATCGAGGTCTAATGGGTGAGTCTCCTGCAGAATTTCGAAAACGGACGTCAAAATAGTACCAGATAAAGGTCACTATCTCCCTTTCTTAGCCCAGTTTTGGTAACGATAATACCAGTAATAGTGTTCGTATTACTTTCAACGTATTTTGGTTATCCATGAGTATAAATCTAAAGTCTGATCCGATTCAGAAGTCGTTTATTCAGTATTTATTGCCTGCATTATCTGGCATGGTCATCAAATCCATCTTCATCATGGGGGATGCTTGGTTTGTGGGCAAAGGCGTCGGTGCTGAAGGTCTAGGTGCTATCGCCCTCACGATTCCGGCATACTCTCTTTTTTCTGCTATCGCTATGATGATAGGTATTGGCGGTGCTGCGCTGATGTCGATTGAATTTGGTAAGGGCAACCTCAAAATCGGTCAAACCTTGTTTAGCCAGTCGATGCTAGCAACAGCAATTATTACCACGATAACTGTCGTGTCTGCGTTGATATGGCTAGATGAAATCATTGCACTTATGGGTGCCAGCGGCTATATGGCGCAGCTCGCGCACGATTATTTAGACGTTATGCTTAAGTTCTTCGTGCTCTATGCGCTGGCATGGGTCATGTCTTGCTTTGTGCGCAACGATACCAACCCGAAACTGGCCATGTATGCCATGTCATTGGGCGCAGTAACAAACCTTGTTCTTGATTACTTCTTTGTACTTGAGTTCGGCTGGGGTATGAAAGGTGCCGCCTACGCGACGGCTATTTCGCAAGGCGTCATCGCGATTGTTCTTCTGACGCATTTCTTGCAGCAAAAAGGGCAACTTCGCTTGAGTTTGGAAGGTCTCGGGTTCAATCGAGTTGGTCAAATCTTGAAAATAGGCGTACCTACGTTCTTTATCGAGATCACCTCAGCGTTGACCATCTTGCTGTTTAACTATGTTTTGCTTAGCCAATTTGGAGAGGAGCATATCATCGCATACGGCTTAACAGCCAACGTTGGTGTATTTGCGCTGTTTGTCATCGTTGGTATCAACCAAGCTTGCCAGCCGATCATCAGCTTTAACTACGGCGCCAGCAAAACCGAGCGCGTTTACAGCACACTTAAGCTTGGACTCGTCACTTCCATTGGCAGTGGACTATTATTCCTGTCGATTATTTGGTTCACTGCGCAAGACGTGGCACAGTTCTATTTGGGTGCAGAGAGTGAATTGCTAGAGCTTTCTGCCACAGCCCTTCTGTTTTTCTTTTATGCCACGCCGCTTATGGGGCTTAACTTGGTCGTCGCCAACCTATTTCAGGCCATTGCCAAACCGAATCAAGCCACCATTATCTCGCTGGCACGCGGTTTTGTGTTTGTCGCGTTAGGGGTGGTTATTCTGCCTAGTCTATTCCCGACCAATGGTATTTGGGCGAGTATCCTGTTTGCCGAGGCCGCCACAGCACTAATCAGTTTAGTCTTTCTGTTTGCCTTTCTAAAAAGGCAACAGATGACCCTATCTGAAGCGTAACTCATGCAGCTCTCTTACGATCAACCTTGAACGTAGGAGAGCAGTTTGTCACGTAGCCATACATTGGCTTTACTGTTCTGCTCTCTTCTATGCCCCATCAAAACATAATTTACTGGCAATGAGCTGAATGGAACCGGCAAGATTTGCAACCCAAATTGCTCGGAAAACTGCTTCGCCATATTCAAACTTGTCATCCCAATACTCTCACTACTCCCGACTAAAGCCATTAGCGCTAGAAGCGACTCACATTCTGCGGCGACTTTGCGCGGCTGAATATGTTCCTTGGTAAAATAGTCCACCAGAAAAATCTCTTCGCGGCGAAGCTTCAATGTGATGTGTTTTTCTTGGTAATACTCCAGAGCACTGATCGCCCCCTGAATTCGAGGATGTTGTTTGCTGGCTATCACACAAATCTGGTCTGAAAAAAACGGCTGAGTAAAATAGCTTGATGTCGAAGACTCAGAAAACTCAATCGCTAAATCAGCTTGCCTTAGATTGAGCTTTTCACGCAGCTGCGCTTCGGTAACGGTTGTCGGAGACAGCACAATTTCGCAGTTCCCTAGCTTTTATCGGCTTCGATTTTCGGCACAAGATTAAGCATCACTGGCTCAGTGGCGTACACCACGAACCGACGCTTTCCCTCAACAGAAAACTCTTGGGCGTCATTCAATGTGTTTTCGATGGCTTCCAATGCAGGTTCTATTTGACGAGCCATCTCATGCGCCAAATGGGTTGGGGCAATCCCTCTCCCATCTCGAACAAACAGTTGTTGGCCTAACTGGTTCTGCAGCCGCTTGAGAGCACCGCTGACGCCAGGCTGAGTAAGGTCGAGTACTTCTGCCGCCACAGTAATGGATTGAAAGCGATACACAGTCAAAAATACGCGCATCAGATTAAGATCAAAATCAGACAGTTTCATATACATAGCCATCCGTTATGTTTTAACTAAATTTATATGCATGTTTGGTTATGAGTCAAGTCGATATAGTGGCCTTGTTTCCTGTTAATACTGTGATGAGGTTTTCTATGCTTCGAGCGCTTACTCCTTCAACTATCGCTATCGCTGTTATGGCGTCATTCGCCGCTAACGCTGATTATGCTGGCCTTGAGGACTACCAAGGTAAACCTGCAAGCTCCCATACGCTGGAGGCCAATCAGGCGCTTGCTTCTACACTACCGTGGCAAGACACGTCTGCATTTGACCGCACCAAACGTGGCCTTATCGCTGAATTTGGTACCCATGCTGCGGGTGAGCTTAAAAACCGATTTGAGTTTATGGCAGAGCTTTCTGTCGATGAGATCCCACCGACAGTCAATCCATCAATCTGGCGCCAAGGTATGCTCAACTATGCAGCTGGCGGCCTTTATGAAGTGACTGATGGCGTGTACCAAATCCGCGGCGCTGATCTCTCCAACATGACCATCTACCGTACAGACAATGGTTATGTGATTCACGATCCTTTGCTATCGAAGGAAGCGGCTGCGGCCTCTTGGGACTTTGCTAAACAGCATCTACCAAAAATCAACGGTGAGCACAAAATCACAGGCATGATTTACTCTCACATGCACGCGGATCACTTTGGAGGCTCTCGTGGTGTCTATGAGTCTGGTGACTTCAGCGAAGGTGCGCCAATCTATGCGCCAAAAGATTTCATCAAGGAACTTGCTGACGAGAACGTGATAGCAGGTACCGCGATGGGACGCCGCGCCAACTATCAGTACGGCACAACGCTGGATAACGACGAAAAAGGCATTGTCGACAACGCACTTGGTCTGGGTACATCACGCGGAGAAGTCACGTTGGTAGCACCTACCACTGAAATCCAAGAACGTGAGAAAGTGATCACAATCGATGGTCTTGATTTCCACGCCATCAACATGCCTGGTGCAGAAGCACCAGCAGAGATCGTGCTTTATGTGCCTCAATATCGCTCTCTAAACACTGCTGAGCTGACTTACGACGGTATGCACAATATCTACACCTTCCGCGGCGCTAAAGTTCGTGACGCGCTGGTGTGGACTAAATACCTGACAGAACTAAAAATGCGTTACGTTGATACGGGTCTGGTCGACAACATCCACGCTGCGCACTCTGCGCCAGTTTGGAATGATGCGAATACGCCGCAAAATGAAATTGCCGATTACATGACACTCCAGCGTGACAACTACGGCTTTATTCATAACCAAGCCATGCGTCTCGCAAACCACGGGGTAACTATCCACGATGTGGGACGCGAAATAGAAAATCTGGTTCCTGACTCTCAAAAGCAAACTTGGCACACTAACGGTTATCATGCTCATACAGCCATAACGCTCGTGCCGTTGTAAACCTATACCTGGGATATCATGACATGAACCCAGTGAACACCAACCACTGCAAACACAAGACAAGTCATGTGTGTATGTGCAAGCAGCCGGGGCAGATGTTCTATTCAACGCGGGCATGGAGCACTTTAAACAAGGGGAGTATCAAGAAGCTTCTCAGCTGTTTAACGACCTGGTGCAATGTGACCCAAACAATGTGACGTACCGCTATGCGCTTGCAGACAGCTTCGAGCAGCAAGGCTATCAATCTGAAACCATGGCTTGGCGAAACTCTTACCTACAAGGTGCGGTTGAGCTTAGAACTGGCGAGATCCAACCCTCTATCAAGCTGGCCTCAGCAGACGTGATTGCCAATACACCAACGGGAATGTTCTTAGACTTCATTGCTGTTAGGCTTAATGCAGAAAAAGCCGAGCAAGCAGGTTTAGACTTTAACTTTGGTTTGTATCATCCAGATGTGGAAGAGCGATACTACGGCGAAGTGTCTAATTCCAATATGAGTAACATCGAAGTCGATACTCTACCGGAAACCAATGTAGAACTTATCATCCACAAATCGGATCTTACCCGAGTGGCACTTGGCCAGACATCACTTGATGAGCTGCTGAAATCAGGTCAAGCCGGTATCAAGGGCGATGCTGAACTCATTGGCAAGCTCGCGGCTTCACTCGATGAGTTTGATGGCATGTTTGAAATCTTACCTATGCCGAATAAGTAAGACGAATCACAAACGAAAAACCCAGAGCAACACTCTGGGTTTTGTCTATCTGTGCAGTGCTCTTGTTATCTAAAACAAACATCTGCATCGTGCCAATCCTGCTGTAACCGAGCCAAAGTAGTTACCCGAGACTACTGGAATGTTTGGCAGCACATCTTGCACCGCTTTACGAAGTACAGAAGAGCGTGCCGAGCCTCCCGTCATGTAAATTACATCCGGCAACGTGCCCGCTTGTTGCGCCGCTTCTTTAACTAGAGCTTGAATTTTCTTGGTCGGATTATCAATCGCCACCGCCATATCTGATTGGTTGATTTCAATACCTACATGCTCGCTGTAGAGATCGAGCATCGCTTTGTATTCGGCATTTTCTTCGAGCGCAATCTTGGCTTTTTCCGCCTCACGAATCACCGCATAGCCAAGGTTTCTTGGTGCAAAGCGATCAGTCGATTCACTTTTTCAGGCTCTAACGCCTCTTTTGCCAGTAACCTTAGCTCTTTTAAGTTATCGTGAGCATAGAACTTTCTTTGCGCTTGCACGTCGTTTATTGCAATAGGATTCCAGAACTGAGTCACGGGGATATCTAAGCCAGAAAGACGCTTCGTCCCCATACCAAAGGCATGCATAAAACGGCGAAATGCGATGTAAATATCCAAATCGTTACCGCCGACGAGCTGACCTGTATGGGCAATCAACGATTGCTGTCTGTCGTCTTTTCCAACCCAAGATGGTCCCATCTGAATGTAAGAGCAGTCAGTTGTACCACCGCCAATATCAACTACCAGTACGTTTTTGTTCTCTGTCAGTAGATTCGAATTCAAGTCCAGCGGCGACTGGCTCATATTGAAATTCAACATCTTTAAAGCCAGCGCGATTTGCCGCTCGCAGCAAAATTCCTTCTGCTTGGAGGTTAGATGCATCGCCACCTCGTCCTAGAAAGTTCACAGGGCGGCCGATGACGGTTTGCTCAATTGTCCTCTCTAGATTTGCTTCCGCTTTACGTTTGACGTTACTCATCATGGCGCAAACCAGATCTTCAAAGAATGAAAGCTGCATATCACGCAGCCCCATTGCACCTAAGAAGGATTTTGGAGACTTAATGTAATAGACATCTTTCGGATCTTCTAAATAGAGGTTCAGAGCTTGCTCACCAAACAGCACATCGCTTGGGATCACCTCAATACCTTCTTCACGGTTCATCTTGACGGCACGGCGCAATACAGCCTCACCAATGTCATTGGATGGACGAATGTCTAAACAGCGAAATAAGTATTCTGATACGGTTTCTGCTGTTGGTGCACAGAGTGTTGATGCAATGTAGCAGTTATCCCCTACAAGCGGGATTTGCTCAACGCTGCCATTGTTTAAATGCGCTACGGAGCAGTTTGCGGTTCCGTAATCAAAACCGATAGCCATAAGAATTACCTCAACACGTGAAAAAGGCCGCAAAGAATAGCAGCCTGACAATGAACTTCAAGCGCGAAACCGTAAACCCGGCACCAATAGACAGGTCAAACACAAAAATGGGGCTACGATCTGTCGTCGGAGCCCCATTCGCTTTGTTTACACTGTAAAACGCGCTTAACCAAAGTACCTAGTCAAAGATGGCGATACTTTGACGGCTAACCGCAACAAGATCGCCGCGATTGTTCCAAATATTGGCTTGCGCGTGAGCATAGCCTTCTGCGGCTTGCCTTGTGTGGGATTGATAGGCAAACCAATCTTCAGGCTGCACTGAGCGGTGGGGATGAATAAACTCCAAATTCCACATCATGGTGCTGGCTGGTGCAGGCGTTCCCATCATCTGCAATACGCCGGGAGGCCAGGCATCAACCAGACAGATTAAATGTGCGTCTGAGATGGATTCAGGAGAAACCTTAAATCGCATCCAACCCCATGTATGTGAGTCTTTACTTGCAGTAAAAGGCAGGTGGCCACGGGCAAGTGCTAAATCAATGTGTGACGTGTAGTTAGGTGCACCTTGCTCAATCGATGGAAATCTTGGTAGGTCATCGGGTACTGGCATGATGTGGTTATCATTGTTGTTCACTACAATTTTGGACTCACGATCGGCGCCAAAACAGCCTTGTTGGAACACCGCCACTTGACCGTTTTGCACCAAACGCGCGCTGAGCTGAGAAACGCTTTTGCCTTCCCTAAGAACCTCGACCTCAAATGTGAACGGTACATCCACCAAAAGCGGGCCAACAAAATTGGTATTCAGAGAGCGCAACACACGCTCACCAGTCAATTGAGACTGCATCACGGTATACAGCAATGAAGCGGATAATCCACCAAAAACGGTTCGCCCCTGTCCCCATGACGCCGGGATCGACATATGCTCACCAGTTTTCGCGCACAGCTTGGCTTTTGCGATTAATTCGTCGAAATGCATCCCCACCACCTTATGTTAACACCTTGTTACTCAACAATAACTGGTCGGATGGGTTGCTGCAAGAGGTGTTACCTGATTTTGTTACATTTCACACACATCCAGCAATAACATTTCAACATCAATCTAAACATTTCCCTAACAGGCAAATAGTCCAAGTTGGTTTACTGCTGAATCACAGTACTGCGAGGAGACGTATATTCAAACGAGTATTGTTTTAAGCTAAATCGGTTGATCGCAAAATCAAAGATAGTGCCGTCTTCAAGTACACCTATTGCTTCTACGCAAAGCGTAGGTGTGCCACTTTTCAGCTTTAAAGGCTTTGAGTCCTCTGCAGATATACCTTCTGCGTACACTTTTTCTCGACTGTGTTTGATTTTATGACCAAGCTTATGCTCAACATATTGGTATTTTGAGTTTTGAATCGTTTCTACTGACAAGTCTGGGAACAACGCAAACGGCATATAGCTGTGCTCCAACACCTCCGGCACGTCATTAATCATTCGAACGCGCTTAATGAAGTAAACTTGGTCGCCTGTCACGACATCAAGTTTTTGCGCCACATATTCGTCAGCCTCTTGAAGCTGAAATGAGATGATTCGAGTTGACGCTTTACCGCCCTGCTGCTCAACTTCTTCCGTAAAGCCTGAGTGACTTAACGCATCATGTTGCGTCTTAGCTGATTTGATGTAAGTACCATCGCCACGCACTCGATGCACAAGATCTTTTTCAACCAGCATCTTCATCGCATTTCTAATGGTCGCTCGGCTTACGCCAAACTCTTGTTGCAGTTCTTGTTCGGTAGGTAATAAAGAATCTCGAGGATACGTCTTGTCGGCAATTCTTTGTTCTAGCACTTCCGAAACTCTCATGTAGAGGTGTTTACTCATGATGTCGCCTCGTTGAATTTTCCCAAAAGAATACATTAATAGTACTTTTAATTCAACAAAGAGTACTTATTGACAATCTCAATGTAGAAAAGCATACATTTATGTGATCTAGGGTTGCTTTTTGAACTTATATTTTTAAATGTACTTTAAATGTACTTTTCTAGAGAATACATTTAACGCACTTAATCGACATCCAATAGGTTCAGAAATGAAGAAACAAAACCTTACTATCGTAGGCGCTGGCAGCACATACACTATCGGTATGATCATGAGTTTGATCGCTGAAAAAGAGACATTTCCGCTAAAAAAGATCACTTTTTATGATACTGATGCAGAACGCCAAGCACTTAACGCCGAAGCGACAAAGATCCTATTAAAAGAACGTTACCCAGAAGTAGAAGAGTTTCACTACACCACAAACAAAGAAGAAGCATTCAAAGATAGCGACTTTTTCTTCATCCAAATCCGTAGCGGCGGCTTGCAAATGCGTGAGCGTGATGAGCAAATCCCTCTTGCGCACGGTTGTGTTGGCCAAGAGACCTGTGGTCCAGGTGGTATGGCTTATGGTCTTCGCTCAATCGGTGACATGATTGAAATCATCAACGATATCCGAAAACAGTGTCCAGACGCATGGATCCTGAACTACACCAACCCAGCAGCGATCGTTGCTGAGGCTCTCAACCGTGAGTTCCCGACTGATAAGAAGATCCTTAATATCTGTGATATGCCTGCGGCTATCATGGTCAGCTATGCGCAAATCCTTGGCTGCGAGATCTGGGATCTGGTTCCTGAGTACTTCGGGCTCAACCATTACGGCTGGTTTACCGGCATTAAGAACCGACAAGGAGAAGATCTCACAGACCGCATTAAGAACGTGATTCTTAATGAAGGTATCAAAGCGGTAGATTCCGAAATCGTCAATGACCCATCATGGCAAGCAACGTTTAAAAACATGCAAACGATGCTTCGTGACAACCCAGAATACCTGCCAAACACTTACCTACAGTACTACCTGTACCCTGATAAAATGGCCGCGAAAGAGGACATCAACAATACGCGTGCACGCCAGGTCATTAATGGGCGAGAAAAACGTGTCTTCGACCTATGCCAACGCGTCATTTCTGCCAAGAGTACTGCTCAGGAAGAGTTACACGCTGACATTCATGGTCGTTACATGGTTCGAGTCGCAGCATCACTTGCTTACAATTTGTGCGAAACCTACCTATCATTGTTCCAAATAACGGAGCTATCTCAAATATTCAAGAAGACGCGATGGTTGAAGTCCCAAGCTTGCTAACTAGTAGTGGGCCCAAAGCTCTAAGCGTCGGTAAGATACCAACATTCCAAAAAGCCATGATTGAAAGCCAACTCGGCTATGAAAAGCTCGTGGTTGACGCTTGGTATGAAGGTAGCAAGCAAAAACTCATCAACGCCCTCACTCTAAACCGCACTGTGGTCAATGTACCCAAGGCAAAAGCGATCGTTGAAGAAATTCTTGAAGAAAACAGAAGTTATTTACCTCAGTTTAATAAATAAGTAACAAGGATAATAAAATGAATACCTCTGCCCTACGACACAATGCCAAGGAGGCGACGCAAAAGTTCTCCAGAGCAGCGATACAGGTTATTCTTTTTATTGCCGTAATGGGTACAGCAATGGCTGTTGCGGCAATTATGAGAATGGAGTTTATGCCTAGCTTCATTATTTCTATCGGCGACATGATTATGTCAATGATGTTTGGGATGCTTGGCAATCTCCCAATTATATTCTGTATGGGATTAGCAGCAGCACTTGCACAAAAGAAAAAGGTCGATGCTGCTATAACGGCACTTATATCATTCCTATTCTTTTTGGTTGCCAACAATACTTATCTGACTAATAACAATATGTTAGCAGAAGAAGGCATTGCTGGTTTATACGGTACTGGTCAAGCGATGGTGCTCGGCTTCCAAGTTGTCGACATGGGCGTTATTCTTGGCATGCTAATGGGTATCTTAGTAGGTTGGTTGCATAATAAATATCAAGGTTTGACGTTTGGTGCTTATTTTAGAATCTATGAAGGATCTCGCTTTGTATTTATTCTAATGATTCCAATTACCGCTGTACTTGCTATCTCTGCATGTTACTTCTGGCCACCGATGAACAATATGATCAACAACTTAGCTTCGTTGATTGAGACTTCAGGTGTGTTCGGTATCTTTAACTACACCGCATGGAACTTCTGGCTAATCCCAACAGGTCTTCATCACCCGTTATGGATGTCCTTCTTCTACACGCCTTTAGGTGGTACTGCAGAGGTTGGCGGCGAAGTGATTCATGGTGCGCAGACCATCTTCCTTGCTGAGATGTCGCATATGAATGAGATCACTGAGCTAGATCCATCGATTAAGTATGTGAGCTTCGGTCTGACCAAGGTGTTTGGTTCTCTGGCTATCGCGGCTGCGTTTATCCGCACGGCATCCAAAGAGAAGAAAGCCTACGCTAAGAGCATCATTATTCCGAGCTTAGCGGTAGCGGTAGGTACGGGCATTCTTGAGCCACTGCACTTCCTATACATCTTTATTGCACCATCAATTTGGTTTATCTACGGACTTGTTGGCGGTATTGCAGACAGTATTACTTACATGCTTGGTGTTAGCACTTATATGCCAAACGGTATTATTGACCTGATTATTACCAATATAGCGATGCCGTTAAGTTTAACTAAGGCTCACTTCACTGTATTAATCGGTATTTTGATGATGCCACTATGGTATTTGCCAACAGTATGGATCATTAAGAAGAGAAATATAGACATATTCCAAGACCAAGAAGTTTCCAACGAGGACGTAATTAAAAGTGCCGTCAGCGACAATTCAGATGTGAAACACTTTATTTCTGGATTGGGTGGACAGGAAAATATCGAAACCGTTGGCAACTGTTTTACTCGATTACGTGTTCAAGTTAAAAACCCAGAGTTAATTAATAAGTTAGAAATAGAGAAAGGTAAACAAACTGGCGTCGTTGTTAATGGCAATAATGTTCAAATAATCATTGGCATGCACGTAGAAACCTATAAAGAAAAAATGTGTGACGCATTAGGTTTAGAAGCCTAGACCATCCAAATTTCAGGGAGGATACCCTCCTCCCTTATATAGATTGAATTTTTTGAGGTAAGTTATGAGAGATACATATAACGTAAAGCTTGTTGG
Organism: Vibrio maritimus; assembly: GCA_000755425.1. Classification (GTDB taxonomy): domain Bacteria; phylum Pseudomonadota; class Gammaproteobacteria; order Enterobacterales; family Vibrionaceae; genus Vibrio; species Vibrio maritimus_A. Next base: position 100,420 of record BBMT01000007.1, on the reverse strand, counting down.
CTTAAAAGACGTACAACTATTAAATGAACAGCTTGATGACTCTAATCTAAAATCAAATGAAGCCATCATTAAAAATGAGATGTCACTAATTAGTGCCGGTACCGAACTGTCTCGCGTTTATGGTATTAAAAAAGGTGTCGAGTACCCACTTTACACTGGCTATATTTCCGTCGGCGAAGTGGTTGAAAAAGGCAATGAATTACCTGGCATCGAAGTGGGTGACCGAGTAATGTTCAACGGCCCGCACAAACAGTTCCAACGTTTCGAGCACAACGGACGCAATCTAGAACTTATCCTCAAAGTCGATCCAGAGCTGACTTTAGAGCAAGCGGCACTGGTCTACCTAGCCTCTATCTCGATGAATGGCGTCGCTATCGCTGACGTCAAACTTGGTGACACAGCGGCCGTATTTGGCCTCGGCACTATCGGTCTTATCACCGCGAAGCTTCTGCAACTTGCCGGTGCCAAAGTCATTGCCATTGACCCTGTTGCTTCTCGCACAGACGACGCAAAAAGAATCGGCATTCAGCACGTTGTGAGCTGTGCACCAGAGCATCAAGAGTCTGAAGTTATGGCGTTAACAAATGGTCGTGGCGTTGATATTGCCATCGATGTCGCTGGCGTATCACCTGCTATCGAAACAGCGGTCAATTGTGCTGCATTCAATGGCCAGGTGATTTTGAGCGGCTCTCCACGTGCCGAGCATCAAGGTAATGTTACCGCCATTCTTAATCGCATTCACATGCGCATGCTGACTGTTAAGGGTGCTTACAATGGTTTGTATCCATTTTACGAGCAAGAAGGCTCACGTATGTGCGTAGAGCGTAATATGCAGTACATCGTCGATTGTCTGAAAGATGGTCGTTTGAAAGCGGAAGACTACATCAGCCATATCCTCTCTCCGCGTGATGCAATGCAAGGCTACCAAGGCTTGATGGAAGATCGTGACAACTACAAGTGCGTCGCATTCGACTGGACTCAGCTGTAACAGGAGAGCGATGATGAAACTTGGAATCGTGGGTGCTGGTGGCATCGTAAAAGTTTGTTTAGAAGCACTTCATAAGATTGATGAAATTACTGTATCTGCGATCTGTGTTCTTGAAAAAGAACGCCAGATTGCAGAAGAGCTCGCTGAGAAATACGCTATTGAGACGGTATACACCGATTACGATGGCTTCTTAGCTGACGAGTCAATTGATGCTGTGTATGTAGGTATCATCAATAGTCTGCATTATGCGTTCACTAAAAAGGCGCTTGAAGCAAACAAGAACGTTATCTGTGAGAAGCCTTTTACGTCGTTAGCGAGTGAAAGCAGAGAGTTAGCGAGCATGGCTGTGGAGAAGCGCCTGTATCTGTTTGAAGCCATCACACTGCTGCACTTTAGAAACTATCGATATATCCAAGACAAAATCGGTGAGCTTGGCGATATTAAACTGGTACAGTGTAATTTCTCCCAGTTTTCAAGTCGCTACCCTCAGTACAAAGACGGCAATGTCCTTCCTGCTTTTAGTCCTGAGTTATCAGGTGGTGCGCTGTACGATTTGAATGTCTACAACATTCATTTCGTGATGGGACTGTTTGGCACGCCAAACGACGTGCACTACCTAGCGAATCGTGGGCACAACGGCATCGATACATCGGGTATTTGCACCCTTCAATACCCAAGTTTCATCGCATCATGTGCAGCAGCAAAAGACTCAACCAGCCCAAATTTTGCCATTATTCAGGGTGAGAAAGGCTACATTAAGGTTGAAGGAGCGACAAACTTCTGTCCAAGTGTCACGTTTGTGTGTGGCGGGCACACCGAAACGTTTGATGAAGCCGATCATGATAATCACATGGTCGAAGAGTTCCAAAGCTTCGAACGTCTGTTCCGAGAACAAGATCTTGAGCAATGCTATCAACACCTAAACCATTCGGTTTCTGTGATGAACGTTATTGAGCAAGCGCGATTAAGTGCTGGGATCGCCTTCTCTTGTGACTCTAAATAACTGCTCCTACCCCCGAACAGTTTTTGCAAAGCCCCATTAGGGGCTTTTTTTGTCATTGACGAAAGTAGAAGGTTTGTTCTACCCTGTTAGTAGAACAAACCTTCTACTTCTGGAATGACGTTATGACACAACAGCAAATAGCCCAAAATCTCGAGCAGGCTTTCGCACAAAAAGGATTCGCAGAGCCGAGTGTCGCTGAGCTAAAAGCGCTGTCTGGCGTAAGCATGCGCACTCTATACAAGTACTTCCCTTCCAAAGAAAGTATGGTCGTTGGCGCACTTAACCATCGACATCAACGCTACATCGCACTGTTAGAGCAGTGCGCACAGCAAAGTGGGCTAGATGCCACCCTTTCAGCGTTTGACGTTCTTGGTAGCTGGATGAAAGAGTACGCGCCAAAAGGATGCCTGTCGGTCAACGCGCTTGCGGCTTTTCCTGACAACGTGGAGATAAATTCGACAGTTGAAAAACACAAACAACAGGTTATCGACTCTCTTGCCAAAGTGAGTGGACGAGAAGATCTTTCTAATGCTCTATTTGTTCTGCATGAGGGAACAACCACCGCTTATCCCATTTTAGGTGAATCGGCGATTGCCGCTGCCAAAGTAGCAATCACTACTTTGTTTACCACCAAATCGACAAGCTACTAAGAAGGAAACCACCTATGAGTACGATAATGACAGGCGTACAACTGATTGGTCATGGCGATCTAGACCAGCTAGAACTTCGCAGCGATATTCCGCGGCCCTCGCCAAAAGCCGATGAGGTTTTAATTAAAGTCAGCGCTGCTGGCGTCAATAATACCGATATCAACACGCGTATCGGTTGGTACTCAAAAAGCGACAACGACAGTGAAGATGCAAGCTGGGATGGTAAGGCACTGGGGCTACCTCGAATTCAAGGTGCTGATGTGTGTGGTCATATCGTCGCAGTAGGTTCTAATATCGACGCTAGTCGCATCGGCGAACGCGTACTGATTGACCCTTGTCTGCGTTACGTAGATGGTCAAAGACTAGAGCATTTCTGGTACTTTGGCTCTGAGTGCGATGGCGGTTTTGCGGAGTTTACTACTGTGGATGCTCGTCAGGCTTACAGTGTAAATTCAAGCTACACGGACATTGAGCTTGCTTCATTTCCATGTTCATACTCCACTGCTGAGAACATGCTAACACGCGCAAATGTTGCCTCTGGCGATGTCGTATTAGTCACCGGTGCCTCTGGTGGAGTTGGCTCTGCAGCAATTCAGTTGGCCAAAGCGCGAGGCGCAACAGTTATTGCTGTCACAAGCGAATCTAAAGCGGAGGCACTGCTAGAGATTGGCGCGGACAAGACGGTATCACGCGGTCAGAACTTAGTGGAAACGCTAGGCAATAACAGTGTTAATGTGGTGATTGATCTTGTAGCGGGGCCACAATGGCCTGAGCTTCTAGAAATCATGGCGCCAAAAGGACGCTACGCCGTCTCCGGAGCGATCGGTGGCCCTATGGTTGAGCTTGATGTTCGTACCCTGTACCTAAAGGATTTGTCATTCTTTGGCTGCACAGGGCTCGAAGATGAAGTGTTCCCGAATCTAATCAGCCGCATTGAAGGGGAGCAGATTAAGCCACTTGTCGGCAAAACATTTGAGCTTGCGGATATCAAACAAGCTCAAACTGAATTTGTTGAAAAAAACCACATTGGTAAGATTGTTCTTAACGTCAGTGCGTCTTAATCGGATCTAAAAAATGTGAGGGCGCTTCTGCGCCCTCTTTTCTAATTATTTCTTTCTAGCTGGAAGCATATCCGTCATAGAGCCTTCCACAACTTCAGCCGCAAAAGCAAACGTCTCTGCTAGCGTAGGGTGAGCATGAACCGTATGGGCAATATCTTTTGCTCGTCCGCCTAACTCAAGCACAGCAGCGGCTTCGTGAATCAACTCACCCGCGTTTTCACCGCAGATACCTGCACCGATAAGTGTCCCCGTCTCCGCATCAAACAGCGCTTTCGTCACACCATTGGTAGCATTGACACTCTGGGCACGCCCGCTCACCAACCAAGGCACTTTGCCCACACTGTATTTCACACCTTGCTCTTTGGCCTCTGTCTCGGTTAAACCGACCACGCAAGCTCTGGGTGCGTGTAAGCGACAGAAGGTATCGCTGCTGGGCAGAACGTGGAATCTAAGCCAGCGATGTTTTCAGCGGCAATTTTTCCTTCATGAGTGGCTTTATGAGCAAGCATTGGCCCATCAACAATATCGCCAATGGCAAACACATGACCCACATTGGTTTGCATTCTGTCGTTAACTTTAACGCGCCCTTTCGCGTCAAGTTCAACGCCAAGCTGTTCTAAACCAAGACTGTCAGTATTAGGAGCTCGACCTACTGCAATCAGCACTGCATCAAAAAAGCTAGGCTCTGGGGCTTTTTTTCCTTCAAATGACACTAGAATACCATCTGGTTGAGCGTCCATTTGGGTCACTAAAGTTTTGGTTAGCGTTTGATACGTTTTCTTAGTCGCACGTTGCAAAGGTTGAACTAAATCTTTATCCGCACTTGGAATGATGTGGTCTTGTGCTTCTACTATCGTTATGTTCGAACCAAGCGCTGCGTAGACTTGTGCCATTTCAAGTCCAATGATGCCGCCACCTACGATAAGCAAACGCTCTGGAATAGACTTCATTGCCAAAGCATCGGTTGAATCCCAGATACGCGGATCATTTGGCGCGATAGCCAGTGAGATCGAGTGCGAGCCCGTTGCGATGATGGCGTGCTTAAACTCAACAATTTGATCGCTCTCTCCTGTGACTGTGAGTGTATTGGTAGAGGTAAACTGCCCTTGCCCTTGAAGTCGCGTCACTTTGCGTGCTTTTGCTAAGCCAGCAATGCCTTTGGTGAGTTCGTTGATCTTTGATTGCTTGTGCTCACGTAGCGCCCCGAGGTCGATTTGGGGCTCGGCAAAGGTTATCCCCATAGACTGACCCAGTTTCGCTTGCTCAATCAGTGATGTCGCATGCAATAGCGCTTTGGAAGGGATACAGCCCACATTGACACACACGCCACCTAAAGTGTCTCTACTTTCAATAATACACACTGACAAGCCCAAGTCAGCGGCTCGAAATGCTGCGGTATATCCGCCGGGTCCACCACCGAGTACTGCAACATCTACGTTGATAGATTCCGTCATGCTGTTTCTCCTTGAATATCTGGTTGGATTTGCTGGAAATTTGCTAAGCGAGCACCAGTATAGACTGGTTAAATGTCTGGGCAGTGTTAATTTTTGCTGCTAAGTGACCTAGGTTTCAAACTTCGCTTTATCTGTCATAAATAGGCGCTAGTATTAGCGCTCCCTTCCACAGCAAACGATTCAAAATGCGAAACAAAGCACTCATCACAATTGCGGCGCTTGCCCTTTCTGGTTGTTCCTCCTATCAAATGAACCAATTAGGTTTTCGCTCATCTCCCGTAAATGTTTATCCAAACTACATGGACACGATTGAACTTTGTGAAGTAGCAAATGGCTATCGTCCGAGCAACCAAACCATCGTTGCAGTAGGAAGCGAGCAATCAAAGCGAGGACTCACCCATGATCGCTGTGATGAGCTGGTAAAGGAGCTTTACTTTAGCCGCTTCATTAAGAGCATTAAGATCACCCGCCCAGAAACGCCAACTGAGCCCGTCCCTACACCACTGCCAGCCAAACCGCTGCCAAAGCCCATTGCCAAGCCTCAATAGCGCCGTTATCGAGATACAGGTTTAATAAAACGAGCTTGACCATGGTTTACCACATTTTTGCGATTGAGCAGCCACATCGTCAATGTCGCACACATAATCACTAAAGCGCCAATTGCAAAACCAAGTTCTGTAAGTTGATAGTGCGCTAGATAAGCGATAACAACGTAGCTCGCGCTCTGCAATGCCGTGGTAAATAGCTTCATCCCACCATCGACTCGCCTCTTACTGAGTTGTCGACTTCATGATGGAGTTTATTGACTCTTGCAATACGGTTAGTCGCGTTAAACACTCCGATAAACAGAGCCACTAACACAATGGATAACGGTGACAGCGTCATTGTCATCACACAAAGCAGCACGCTGATGGATGCCATACTCACCAACATAAGCTGCTGATGGCTCACTTTATTCATGACTTTGACGATCATCAGACCACAAATCATGCTCCTACGCCGTAGTTTATCTGCCACCAAGCAAACCACTCACCAGATTGTTGATTCTCTGAAAGGTAAATGGGAACCAATTTTGCCAAATATGTCATCATCGGATAGCTCGCACACGATAATGCAATGAAAGCGAAGAATCGTGGAGATTGGCGGAATATACTCACTGATTCACGCAGTTGCTGGTGGTACAGCGTCCTTTTCTGCTTAGAAGAAACAGATCGATGCTGGATAGCGACAAAACACATCATAGCGAGGAAAGACAAGAGCGCAGTTAGCAGAGCAAACTTCTCCATCGACCAGAGTTCCAGCAACCAAACGCCCATACCGCCGGCACTCAACGTCGTGATCTGCATGACGATCTCTTGTTGACTTGAGATACGGCCATATTCGGTTGGTTCATAAAGCTCTTGAGTAAACGCACCATTGGTTGCCCATGCAAGATCGCTCGCGATCCAAAACGCGACTAAACAAAAAGCGAGTATCCAAACTGAAAATGTGTTGTGGTCATTGCCTAAATACGAACTGCTAATCACAGTGCTTCCTATCACGACGCTGCTAGCTGCAAGCAGTTGTATCAATTGGGTCAGCGCTAAAATACGCTTTCGGGGATAACGGTCTATTGCCGTAGCAATAAACGGTGTAAGTACAAATGACATTATCGTACAGACCAAGGTCACGACAGCCAAAAACGTTCCGTTGCTTCCCTGTTTGAGAATGAACCATGCAACGCCATCAACATCATTCCCGATGCGATACCATCAAACATCAACCCTAGTAGGTGTAGTCTTCTATTCTTTTCCATTCTGTTTCTTCCCTAACCTTGTGACTGATCTCAAGGTTAAAAGCTCAACTTAACTTTAGGTCAAGCTATAATTACCTAAAAGATAAGGAGTATTTATGGAGCTTTCCGTAGGACAAGTTGCAAAGCGTGCGGAAGTCGCCGTTTCAGCGCTGCATTTTTACGAGCAAAAAGGGATGATCACCAGCTGGCGCAATCAAGGCAATCAAAGACGGTATGACAGTTCGGTACTGAGGCGAATAGCAGTCATAAAAACGGGTCAACAATTGGGGCTTAGTTTGGAAGAAATCAAACAGGCGCTATCCAGTTTACCGCTAAATCGAGCACCGACTCAGGAAGAATGGCAACAGATGGGGCAAGATTGGCGTGCCTTACTAGATGAAAAGATTTGGTTGATGACTAAACTCAGAGATGAGCTTGGCGAATGTATTGGCTGTGGCTGCTTATCTTTGTCTAAGTGTCGATTGCGCAATCACAAGATGCCTTGCTGATACGTTAGGGAATGGCGCCACGCTATGGAAGCAGAAAAAGTGAGACGCGCTTGACTGAATTGCGGGAGTCTCACGCACTCGTATCGGATGGAGTTACACTAAGATATCTTCTTCTTTCAATTTAGGCGCGAAGGTAATGGTCTGTTTGTTAAAGCTAAAAGTAGCCGGACCGTGTGTGGAGCGAGTCGTCACCTTCTCATCATCGAACTGAACAGTAACGCGGGTATGAGTTTGCATCACTGACTCTACGGTATTTAACTCAAGTTTCGCGTACAGTTCGAGCTCGATGCGCTCTTTCTCTTCATTCAGTGCATCTAATGCTTCGGTATCGGCACTGTTTAGCGCTGCGAGCTCGGCATTTTGCTCGTCGCTTCGACTCGATTTAGGGATTTCTTAAGTTCAATCTCACGCCTGATGGAGATCATTTTACGCTCTTGTAGCTCTGTGTAGCGTTCTTGCAATTGCTCAAGCTTCTTAGCATAATGCTCATAGTTAGCAAACGCTTGAATGTAGGTCGCTGTATCGCCTTCAACACCAAGATGATGACATTGCACCTTCCCGCCAACTTTGGCTTCACCCCCACTCAATGTGCCCTGCTTCTTGTTGCTACCTATCACCAACAAATCGCCGGAGCAACGTATGTCGTTATTCAGACTATGCACAGTGAAGTGAATATCGCCTTTGGCACGGATATCCGCAAACTGTGCGTAATTAGCAACGACGTCTCCTCCAGACTCCAATCGGCAAGATTTCTTTTCACCGTCATCAACATTGTGACCGATAATGCCTTTCGCGACAGTAATATCGCCTTTCGCTTTTAGAAATGCCGATTCAACAAAACCGCCGACCGTGATAGTGCCAGTCGCAGTCACTTCCATGTTCGGCTCTACATTGCCAGAGATCACTACACTGCCTTTAAACTTAATGTGGCCTGTTGAGATATCGACATTACTTAGACAAAGCGCCTCGTCTATTTCAATGCCGGAGGCTTTGATGATTGGCATACCTGACATCGTCGACAATAACGTGTTTGGGTTATCTGGAGAGAAACGTGTACCCGCGCCTGGTTTTAGAGGTAGGTCTTTTACTGGTCTTGGTGGAATAATAGCGCCCGTGACGGTATAGCCGTTTTCTCCTGGTATCGCAGGAATACGTCGCATCACTTGTTCATTTTCGCCGACGGTGACGACAGCGCCCAAATCTCGCATATCGACTTTGCCGTTGGAACCCGCTTGTTGAGGTTTTAAGACTCGCTGCTTCGGGTCGGCAACCAGAGGAATAAACTGGGCATCTTTACCTTCTTTTGGACGCTTACCTATCGCAACTGGCTGGGTGTACGTTTCGCCTTTTTTCAACTGCTGACTAAGCAACAGTACTTTTTTAAGCGCTTTCTTATTGAGACCTTTCACAACTCGAGCGGTGGTTAAAGCGGAGATAATGTCATTCGGTGCTAAAGCTTCGCCGGCGTACGCTCCAGTTACCTTAATGCTCGCCAACATGTCTTGCTCAGTGAGCACGACTTCTGCGGTTGCGTTACGTATCTCAGCGAGCGTCAAACCTGAAAATGCTTCCCCTTTTGCCGCTTGTGCCGATTTGATAAATTGATTCACGGCACTGTCATCAACCCAGTAATCCTGTGCGTTGATTTCCTGCAGGGCATTGCCAAGTAAGGTAAGCTCCAATGCCAAACCTTGCTCGTATTCTTTTGGCAATTGAGCAATGACTTGTTGCTTATCCGAAGAGAGAGATAAAACGCTTTTCCACATGACTGACGACCACTTCCTTATGCGAACTCACGCTCGCCGAACATTGTTGCGAGTGTGATCATGCTTCAATAATTAATTGTATCTTAGTGAAGTCTCACTACTGAGACTACCGTTATCAGCAAAAACTACGGGAGTGCTCACGGTAAATTGTTCAATACTTTGAACGGGATTCTAGAATAAGGTGCGGTATCAGTAAGATATATAGAAATGGTTTGAAGCGATTTACAGTGTAAAAATCAGCAATGATGAATTTACACTGTAAACACTCTTGTCGTTTACAGTGTAAATCTGGAGAGGTAAGGAGTGAGTCTATTTACACTGTAAAACAGTCAACAGTTGAAAAAGTTCTTGACGAAATGCTTGCTCGGCTTGCTTCTTGCCAGCAAAGCCAAAGTACTCCGCGATCGTTGTCCAGCTCCACTCTTGGATAACTACAGCAACAATGAGCGGACTCACATGGCCACCATTAAGTGACAATGCCAACGGTATTAGCGGCACCAAGAAAGGCCGAGCCGAATTGAAACTGTTCCCTCCTCTTGCATAGTTTGCTACCAAAGGGGAAACAGAGATTGACGACAAAGATATAAACTCTGCACTTTTAAGTAGAGAAAGCGCTAGCGATGGGTCAACATCCTGAGCATGCGAGCGAAGAGCAAAATGTAAGGAATCACCAAACTGATTACGAGCTTCATCGATCCATTCAACGCTTTCTAGAGATAGTGGGCAAATGAAAGTACTGCTATAAGTGCCGCTTGCTTTATCTTTCGCACTACCAATACGAACAGGTAAAAACTCATTTGTTTTCCAGAAACGAACAAGCTCTGCTGTGGCGCCAAAGTTTGTAGCTAGATAATCGACATTGCCTTTTGCCACTTGAGACAACGCAGTCAACATTTCGCTTCCTAGACCTTTACCTTGTAGTAATGGATGAACAGCAATTCGCATAATACGAAGGCAAGATTGCAACGCAGCTGCCGATAATCCGAGGTGATTTGATAACTCCATTGGCACCAGATGGCCAGCGGGACGAGCTCGACCCAACTGAACACGTTCAATAAGATCGCGGTCTAGCTGCCCTTCCCTATTCACCAAAATACTACCAACAACGATGTCGTCGTAACTCATGATATACAGCTTCATGGTTTTACTGTTTAACAACCACATCAGGTCATTAGGCGAAGTTTGATAATGAGCATTCACCAATAAAGCGAAAGCCGCATCAAGACGCTCACGATCCAAAGACGCACTCTCTGCATCGAAAGACTCCCAAGTTAGTGCATCGCGTCGGATCGATTCTTTAACCATAGGTTCAGGCAATGAGCTGAGTTCTGCATTCAACAAGAACGTAGATGAAGCCCACGGCTCTAATAAATCATACTGGCTCCAACGAATTGGGGAGTCGAGGTGATAGCTTTTAGCATCTTTTCGATTCTCAGTTAGCCACGGTAGAAACTTAACACTAAAACCTCGGCCACATCCTTCGTAACCATGGATGGTGGTACTAATGACCATCCGGTGGTAGTGCTCCACCATCTGCTTTAGCATCGAGATAGGTAGTGCAGCGGCCTCGTCGACGAACAACAAATCACAGTTTGGCTTGGTCTGTAACAGTTCGTCTGGCGCAACAAACTCGAGTGTTACGCTAGAAGCAGATAAACTCTGTCCCTCCAGCTCACTGTTAAAGTGCGCGAGTGCTGATACCACTGCCGATTTACTTGGCGCAGTAATCAAAACGCGTAAAGGCCGCTGACCATTAAACCTAGCTGCAGCAATACCCAGCGCGCTGGTTTTCCCACGGCCACGATCTGCCGTTAGAACAAGCGGGCGTTTTCTGTGTCCCGTGACAACATGATGAATAAGCTCTATCGCCTGCTCTTGCTGTTCAAATCGGTTAGCAGCGCTATTCGATGTAAGCGATGCTAGGCGGGTTTCATCGTCTAAACAAAAACAACTTGGCTGTGCAACTTCTAAGCTACTTTCTTCAAGCATTGGCAACTCTGATATTGCACCGACAAGCCAAGGATGGAGCGAAGATTTTTCAGTATGCAGCAAAATAAGCAACCCACCGCCAACCAGAGTACCAAGCGCAGCGTTAAAACTGTTAGCGTCAAATTGCTCATCAATGGTGACCACTAACATCTGCGTATCTTGCCCTAAAAGGCGCTTACCTTGATTGGAGGGAACATTAACAAGTCCGTCAATTTTCTCTGAGCCTATATGGAATCGAGATTGCTGAGGAAAGTGGTCAACAACAAGAGCAAGCAAAGTTTGCTGCCATTGTGATTCACCTTTCAAGACCGTTACTGCGCGAACACATTGGGTCTGAGCGAGCTGCTGTAATTGAGTTATAGAGCTTAGCTGTGAGTCAATGCGAGAGGATAGAGAGTGATTTGCCATGCGACGTCATTGTTAGAAACCTTGGCCAATCTTAACACAAAAAAATACCCCACTCTTGCGGGGTATTGTTGTGGAACTTATTGCATTTTTTGCTTCAAAAACTCTAGGATTTGTTCCATGGTTTGGTCATCGACCTTTTTCAGGTTAATCGCTAGGTTTGGCCCTTTGCGCGTATAACTTGCACGGCCTTTTACTAAATCAATCTTTGTCACTTTGGCACGTTTTGGCGGTGACAGTTCATGTATCCAGTTTTCAAGTGTTTCAGACACATCTTTGGTAATGCGAGCAACGCCCTGAGCCTGGCTAGTTTGCCAAACATAACCTTCCGACTGCTGACAACGATCAATGAGTTTAGTCTGGTTATCTTTATCGAGTTCGCTGAACTGCTTGTGCAATCTAACAATCGTTGGACGCCCTAAGTCACTCACGTTTGGATACGCTTGAAGCAGCTCTAGCGGCAAGTCTGCGGCCTTAAGAGCACCACTAACCAATGCTTCGCTGCACTGGAACATTTTTGCCAATGCTTTTTGGTCTTCTGCTTCACCATTTTCGAGTTTAGCAAGCATCTCTTTGCCTTTTTCATAAAGTGAAAGAGGCTTATGAGCATTTGCGACATCAGAAAGGAACTTAGCGTGTTCAGAGTTAATGTTTTCCGCAACGTAAATCAGAAACTCTTTTTGCGCCAAGATACATGACATACGACGGCGGCTACCATCCAATACCTCGATGGTACCGTCAGCTTGACGGCGACCAACTGCAGGGTATTGCTGACCTTTGTCGCGCAATGTTGCCAATACGTCTGACAGTGCATGCTCGTTTAAAAAAGACTGCTCACGCGCGTTTTCTTGGAAAACAAATGTGTTAGTTTCTACTTCATTTGCTGGCACGCGAACCAATTCAAACGACACAAGTTCTTCACCCGCGACAGACAGTTCAATCACTTGTGCCTGCTCTTTTGCAGCCGTTTGTGCCTCTTGTGGCGTCGTTGCACGGCGTTTGTTTGCTTTACCAAATAGCTTGGCGTTTAATTCTGAAGTTTTAATTGCCATTTCTTACATTACCCTTGATTCAGTGAAGCCCAGTTGCTGTGCAATACTCTTTCTAACTCTAGTGCACTTTTTTGAACAGCGTCTTGAGCAACAGCCAAAGTTTTCTTACCACCCTCAAAATCAGACGCCGTTAAATCGAAAACCGTGCTGTAGGTATCAGCACAAGTCTCAAATGCACGGCTTCTTGGGATGGTGGCCATCATCACTTGATCGCCAAGTAAGTAGTTCATTTCTGTTAGTACCGACACTTGCTTCTTATTGTCATCTTCAAACATCGTAGGCATTAGACGAACGAACTCTAACCCCTTCCAGTCTTCAGGGAACATCTCATAAACCGTTGGCAAGTGCTGGAAGAAGTTCACTGTTGACGCCCAGTCAAGACGTTTGGCGGCACATGGAATTAGCAATGCGTTAGATGCGTACATTGCATTCCATACTAGCGGATCTACGTGAGGACCGGTATCAATCATAATGACATCGAAGTCTTCAGCAATCTTGTCGATCAGTTTCTCTTTCAGAAGTTTAACGATGTCGAGAGATTGGCTTTGCGACAGCGTTTGCCACGCTTCAGCGTTAAACATGGCATCTTCTGGAAACGCAGATACCGTTTTAAGATTTGGATATTGCGTTGGCAGTAGTACGTTACGACGAAGAAACTCTAAGTCAATCTCTGTACCTTCTGGGACATTTTCCAACATCACATCAACCGCAGAATAGATATTCTCGTGGTCAGCAACGCTGATTTGCGGGTTTAGGAACAAACGAAGTGAGCCTTGGGGATCAAGGTCAATTAGACAAATACGGTAGCGTTTATCTAGATTCAACGCCAAGCAAGCCGCCAGGTGTACAGCACTCATCGACTTACCCGTACCACCCTTTTGGTTTTGTACGTTGATGATCCATGGCTTGTTGTTAGCGCTATTCTTGCGCTCGTGGAACTTAGGAACGCCTGCCGCATCCATTAACATATGCGCTTCTTGCAACGAAATAGAGTAGTGATTGGCGTTGTTTTCGTAACTGATGACCGCCCTGCTCCATTTTACTGATGGCATCATCTAGCTTTCTGCGAGTTAGGCCAGAGCGAGTTTCCATCATCGCTTTTGACATCGCTGGGAAGTGGTCATCACTGCGCTCTTCCAAAACGATTTCAATACGATCCGCTTGTACTTGCTGAGTTTGCTCTGCAAGTTGGTAGAGATTATCTATTGTTTGTTCTCTTTTCATACCCAAGTTCCAACCAAGTAACCTAATTGTTTATGTACAGCAATATCGTACAATCTCAAGAAAAAGCTGTCCACTCATCAACATAGATTATTTACATTAATTTGACTGGTATCTAGCTCTATGATGATTATTTGCGCAAAGTATCACCAAATAGTGAGTAATTCTATGAAGAAAAGTACCCTGAAAACTCAAAACTTTAAAAGTGTTACCGCGTCACTCATTTACAATGTAAAGACAAATTCTATCGGAACGATACAACCTAGCCTATAAATTACGGAGGTTGCTTAATTGAAGACATTTTAAGAACGGCCGATCACATCTTAGCAGTAATGATATTCAGAATTTTACTGTTCTGATTAATGAGAAAAGCATATCTATCACAAAAACAAATCAGCTTTGGAACAATGATCAAGGTATACCCTTGATCATTGTTTCGGGAAACAGCTAGTCTATGAAAGCATGATCAAGGAAAACTCTCTAACGAGAGTAGCTATACTTAATCCCAAACGATGATCATCATGAGCGGAACAATGATCAAGTAAATGAGCACCACGGAAGCATGTAAAAACTCGGTTAGATTACGGCTTAAGTCCCGCGAAGCAAAGGATAGTGCTCTAATTGGCGTATAAATACACTGAAATCGAAACACGGCAGTTATTAGGTTAAATCACTTGATCATAGTTCCGGAGATGTCGCAGCCAAAGGTATAACAACAAACCATTGCTCGGATTCAATGGCTCGCAAAATTGTCTGTATTACAAAGCGACAATTTGACTATTTCTTCTTCAGTCGGGCTCTACTTGATCATGCTTTCGGAGTAAAACTTGAGGATTGACCAAGATATTCTCTAATCTACACACAGCTTTTCTACTATTTCTGTGGATAACTTGTCACTAGATGATGATCATTGATCCGAAGCTATGATGATCAAGCTTTCAATACCACGGTGATCATGCATTCGGTATGAGTTGATCATGCTTTCAAAATATGATGATCATGGTTTCGTAATTGTGTTGATCATAGTTCCGTAAGGGCGTAAAGTAATCACTTTTATTTTCAGTTACTTATGGTGGTTTTCTTTCACAGATCATAAGATCACTTAATCAAATAAGATCAGTATAATCATAAAGATCAGTCTTTTTACCAATAAACAAAATAGCGCTTTATTTATGATCTAAATTTCATTATTCTATGGAACAATATCGAATTTACGGATAATGTGATCTAGATCCAACCATGAGCAGTGAAGATAAAATCTTGATTAGATCCCCACGGGATCACAAAGGCGGACACCTTTTCGAAGTCACGGAAACAGCCGTTGATTGGATCGAGCAATACCAACATTTCAAAGGCGTAACCAAAAGTATCCTTGAGCTATTGAATCTAATTTCCCTACGTGGTTTCAGCTCTAAAGACGGCTTTGTTTCAACAACCGAACTGATTGACGCAACGGATGGCAAGTTAACTCGTGCAGCAATTCAACAGCGATTGCGTGCCGCAGTAAACATCGGTTTGTTCAGCCAGCATGGTGTAAGATTTGAAGAAGGATTAGCAGGTAAAACTATGCTTCATCGCTTCATCAATCCCAACCAACTTGTATCTGTACTTGGTGCAACGAGCTTGGTGACAGAATCTGTTAAACAATCCGAGAAACAAAAAAAATCCAAAGCACTTGCTCAAACTCAAGTAAACAAACGCCTTCTCAACGAGCACGGTTTATATACGCCACCAGCAATGCGTGATGAAGCGGATCAATTTGTTGTCTCCCCTACAAATTGGGCAGGGATCATCGATCAAGCGCTTGCACCACCTAGAACGCGTAAAAGTTATCAAAAATCAATGGTTTCGATCTCCGGAACGAAAGCCGTGATCGAAACACGCTCTTCTAAGAATATCATGACAGTGGATGATCTCATGACACTGTTCGCGTTGTTCACTCTTACCGTTCAGTATCATGATCATCATCATGAGGAATATCATCTTGATGCGAAGCATGTGCCTAACAAAACGCCACTCTATATCACTGATATCCTGTCATTGCGTGGCAAAAAAGACAGTGGGCCGGCTCGTGACTCCATTCGCGATAGCATCGATCGCATTGAATTTACCGATTTTCAGTTGCATGAACTCACCGGCCGCTGGCTCAGTGAAAACATGCCGGAAGGCTTTAAGAGTGATCGTTTTAGATTTTTAGCAAGAACGATCACTGCATCTGAAGAAGCGCCTCGAGAAGGCGCGGATGGTGAGATTAAGATCAAACCAAACCTGTACATTTTGGTATGGGAGCCATCATTCTACGAAGAGCTTCTTACTCGAGATTATTTCTTCTTGTTCCCACCTGAGATCTTGAAGCAGCACACGCTCGTGTTCCAACTTTATTCTTACTTTCGTAGCCGTATGGCTCGTCGTCATACCGATTCATTGATGCTGTCAGATTTGAATCAGAAATTGGCTCGCAATATTGAATGGCGCCGTTTCTCTATGGACTTGCTACGTGAGCTTCGTAATCTTGCTGAACATGTGGAGTCACCGAACAAGTTTGACGTCAATTTGTGGGGCTACCACTTAACGTTGACGTGCCACGATCCGGATGCAAAATTGCCTGATTTCCAAGTCGATATTCGCTGTGACGTGGAAGAAGTATTGCGCTATTCACGTGCTCGCACTACCAATGCGGGCAAACGTAATATGGCCCCAACTCTACCTAACCCACTACGCAATGAACTCGTGACTCGCAAGCAGCTCGATGAATTGTCGACCATCATTGATGGTGAATTTGAGCTATCCAGCGTAAAGCGCCCTCTCCTAGAGGTAATTTAGGTCGTCGAGTTAAGCAACGTAAGCACTTGGTAGAGATCAATGCAGATGAGATCACCATCATTCTATCCAAATACACCTCACCAGAGGCTCTAGAACGCAGTGTAACCGCTTTGTCTGCCATGACGGGTCATTCGATAGCTTCGATCAAACAAGAGTGTTCTGAGCTCATGGAGAAGCTCGATTGGTTGCGTGTCGATGGGGATATCATCGCTTATGAAGTATTGAGCCGTGTAGTAGAGCTTTACAATTCTCGTCAGGAGAACAAGCACCTATCTATCGAAAGATTGATTTCAGCTCTCGCGGTACGAAAGAAAGTATGCAAGCAAGTGTACGAAGGCCATATCGATGAGTCGGTATTCCGAGTGTTGGATGAGGTTTCTGTTTAGCGGTTTTCAATACTGAAAAACCTTGTTACATAGGTTTCCCGATTTGATGGTATTTACACATAACGCTGACAGTCTGCTGACATAATAGCCAGTGCCTCTGGCTATTATTTATCCCGAATAGACAACCTTTTGTCCTTTCTAATGAAATAAGTAGATTGGCTCATATTGTTACATTCATTCTGATATATTTTTTGGCGAGTTCGTTTGGACTCGCTTTTTTTTATCAAAAATTCACCAATATGCTTAAAGTTGCATCGAGCTACAGGGCAATAGCATCAAGGGATAGCGCTAAAAAAAGGAGATCTGGATCAAGTCGATTTTCCGAGGTGGAATCTCCTAAATGTACTGCCGTCTTTCGCGGATTTCAAAGTTTATAAACTCCTTTCTAATACTTCTGATGAGAATTTCCGAGCCAATCACATTCTGACTCAGTTTTTCTTAACAACAATTTTGTCGTTTGCTACAGATTAGGTGTCCAGACATGGTTCATCAGGAGGTAACAATGTCCATCAATTCAATCGACCATGACCAAATGACATCCATCACCAATAAGTGGGATCAATCTGAGGACTTTCAAGAGGAAACGCGTCCTGCAAAACAAGTGAAATCCGCTGATGCACGACGCCGCATTGAAGCATTAAGAGAAATCAGAGAGAGCGGTCTTTCGCTAGAAGAAGCGAAAGAATTAGGCTTATCCACTAAGCAGCGCTATACAATGGTGATGGAGCAAAAGAGTAGGGTGGCATTGGCCACCCTTAGTTTGTTTAACCCCCTCTTAAACGCACGTCAGCACCCGTCGATACTGCTTTCATTTGAGTTTGCTACACCAACGGTGATATATTCTCTGCCTTGCCAACACTAACCGATATAGAGAACCATGTCGTACAACCTGTCTTTGCTTCCCCCAGCGGAAAAAACAAAGTGGAACTTGATAAGCAAGCTTCTTTTGTCGTTTGGCAAATGAAGGAAGCCAAAGCTGGCCCTGAAGCGATTCGCGAACAGCTAGAGCGCATTCAGGATGACGCTGAAAAAGCATGGTTTGAGGCGTGTGTGGACAAATACAAAAAGATAATGGGAGTGATGTAACACTCTTCGTTGCCGCATGGAATTGAATTGTGACGACGATTTGCTAAAATCCTCCGCGTTAAATTGAATTAGAGAGAACATCCCAATGGGAAGAAGTTTTGAAGTGCGCAAAGCCTCTATGGCGAAGACACAAGGCGCAAAAATTAAAGTTTATTCCAAGTACGGTAAAGAGATTTACGTTGCTGCTAAAAACGGTGGTGCCGATCCTGAAATGAACCTGTCGCTTAAGCACCTGATTGCTAAAGCAAAGAAAGATCAAGTTCCAGCGCACGTTATCGACAAAGCGCTAGATAAGGCCAGCGGTGGTGGCGGTGAAGACTACCAACCAGCTCGCTATGAAGGTTTTGGCCCTGGTGGCGTGAGCGTGATCGTTGACTGTCTAACCGACAACGGCAACCGTACTTTCCAGGATGTTCGTCAATGTTTCGTTAAGACTGGTGCTAAGATTGGTAGCCCAGGTACTGTAGCGCACATGTTCGACCACCAAGCTGTTATCCAGTTTAAAGGCGACGACGAAGAGTCGGTACTGGAAGCACTAATGATGGCTGACGTTGATGTGACAGATATCGAGCTAGAAGATGGTGTAATCACGGTATTTGCACCTCACACTGAATTCTTCAAAGCGAAAACAGCGCTGGCTGCTGAGTACCCAGAACTGGCGCTAGATGTAGAAGAGATCACTTTCGTGCCACAAACGCACACTGCAATCGCTGGTGAGGACGCGGAGAAATTCCAGAAGTTCCTAGATATGCTAGACGACTGTGATGATGTTCAGCAGGTTTATCATAACGCTGAGCAATAATTAGGGCACTTTTCCCTAAATAGTGATGAAAAAGGAGCAAACTTCGGTTGGCTCCTTTTTTGGATCTTGGGGAACGCTAACTCGGTCAAATTTCCAAAACTCTCCCCACTACCGAGTGTGTGGTTGTTAACACTTTTATCAACCCACACTGCTCGATAAGCACGAATTTTCTTACTGTATGAATGGTCAGATACCAGGCTAATAACGCGGACAGCAAAACAATTAACGACATGGACAACACAAACCCTAGGGGCAACGATGGTCGCGAGGTATTATTTCGTCGCCAACGTAAGCAACAATAGGTGTCATTTTGCCGATGTTAAGTGGCTTCTACATGGGCGAAATCACCAGTACACTCAGAGCCTACGGCGTTGAAAACGGGATAAACCTGATTTTTCTTCGTGTCGGCCACAATCGCGACTTTGATATTCCCTTTGCCTTTGATCACATCGACGGGCTTATTGTCGTGCTGCACGCAGCCGCGAGCGCATTGGTGGAAAAAGCAGTACAGAGAGGAATACCTGTGATCTCTGTGGCGGCCAGTTACGCGCCATTGGAAGTTGAGTCTCTGTCGAGTGACCAGGCGAGTGGCGTAAGCGCGCTGTATGACCATCTGGTAGGGCTTGGACATGTTGATATAGGGTTCTGTGGCGATCTCTCTGTTAACGACGTTAGAATGCGTTTTAAAGCGTTTCAGAAACGTGCCGAGCATTTTGGTAATACGATTACGAAACGGCACATCCTCAATGTCAGCAACACTGCTTTGCAGGGGGGAAGAGAAGCGTATGAGCGCTATTGGCAAGGCAAGGCTCCTTGCAGTGCGGTCATCTGTGCTACCGATCATATTGCTATCGGCCTGATGGAAAGTTTGTCTGAAAACGGAATATGCGTTCCGGAGCAGGTGGCGATTGTTGGCATTGACAATATTTTCATGGGCGAACGCACTCAGCCAAGGTTAACGACGGTGGATCAGCAACTTGAACGCCTATCCGTTGCTGCCGTAGAGCGATTGATGGCGCGTTTATCGGGTGCACCTTATGCGAGCGAACTTGGCATGATTGAGCAATCCATGGTTGTGCGTCAATCTTGTGGTGCGACAAACCCAAGTTACACCCCTCAGTTTACGATTCGTAATCAATTGCTTAGTCATTCTGAGCGCTCACCCGCTGAACTGCACGAGACATTATATTCACAAGGGCAATCCGGATTCTCTTCCATTGTGAACGCCAGCTGTTTGTTTGACACGCCGGTTGCATGGGCAATCAATGGTGTAAAATCGGGTATCGACAGCTGTGTAGTTGGTTATGCGCATACTGATGGTCGTCAGCTCAGTAGCGTTGAACAAGGCATCCACTTTCCAACGGAAACCTTCCCCGTCAGCAGTTTGTACTCACTCCCTGAGTCATTTGTGATGACCTTGCTTTGTGTCACTGATAGGCAAGAGGGTCGTACCGAAGTGATGGCGATTGTAGAGCCGATTGAAGGCCAGCCTGATCTTGCGAAACTTTCCAGCTATCACAATTACCTTGATATGCTTGCGCTGTTCTTGCAGCGTGATTTGCTGTTGAAGAGTTCGCAAAGCCGAGCGCAGATCTCAAGTGACCTCGCGAATCAATTGCAGGTGGTGAGCCATTCATCTAATGACGCAATTTGGGACTGGGACTTACTGACAGACAAATTGATATGGAGTAGCCGATGGAACGACATTCTCAAGTTCGACAACGGTGAACCAAACACGCAAGTGCTGACCAGTCGTGCCTTTTTTGATTTGGTACACAGCGACGATATTGACGATTTAGAGCAGAAATTACTGGCTCAAATCGAGCAAGAAATTCCATTTAAAGTGCAGTTTAGATTGCGTCGAACGGATGGTGTCTATGTGTGGGTATCCTCCACAGGTAAAGTGATTTGCGACAAGTTTGGTCGTCCGGTTCGATTTCTTGGTGCCATGACAGATATCACTGAACAAAAGCATTCTGCAGATAGAATTCGTCAATTAGCCTATCATGACCCGCTAACCGGCCTTGCCAACCGCCGTATGATGACGGACAGCCTCAGGGCGCACATTGCAGAGAAAACTGAGCGCCCATTAGCCTAATGTTAATGGATCTGAACCGTTTTAAGTTCGTCAATGACACGTACGGCCATGATGTGGGCGATGCCTTGCTATTGCATGTCTCCAAACAGCTCTCCGGGGTCGTGAGACGAAACGATTTGATTGCGAGATTTGGCGGTGATGAGTTTCTACTAATGTGTGATGTAGAGACGTCAGCCCAGGCTTTAGAGCTTGCTAGCCGCATACTGAGAGCGGTAGAGAAGCCGTTTTTGTCAATGGCAGTGAGTTCAGCACTCAGGGCAGCTTAGGGATAGCGTTTTATCCTTTTGATGCGAATAGCGCGGATGAGCTGATTAAAAAGGCCGATATTGCCATGTATCGAGCCAAGCGCTCGAAAAGTCGAAAAGCGGCGCTCTACGATTCGACGTTGGAGCAAGAAAGTCAGCAACTGCTCACTATTGAGCAGAAACTGCGGCGAGTGATTGCTAATGGCGAGCTTGATGTGTGGTACCAATTTATCTACAGCTCAGAAGGCGTAGGGGCGGTCAGTGTTGAAGCTCTCGTGCGCTGGAAAGATGAAGACGGGCAATACATTTCACCGCAGCTTTTTATTGGGGTGGCTGAGGAGTCTGGTCTTATCGTTAAACTGAGTGAGTTTGTTCTTAAGCGCGTGTGTGAGGATCTCGCGAATAAGTTGATCGATGACGGCATAAGTGTATCGATCAATGTGAGTTCGAGCTTACTTTGTCGTCCACATTTTGCGATAGAGTTTGTTCAAACCATCCTGTCTCATGAGCTGTCACCGTCTCAGTTTACCGTGGAGATCACTGAGAGCATTGCATTGAGTGACTTTGAACAGTGCCTTCGAGCACTGAATACGCTAAAAACGGCGGGTATTCGTATTTCTCTCGACGATTTTGGTACCGGCTACTCTTCACTCTCCATGCTAAAGCAGCTCCCTTTAGATGAAGTTAAGATTGACCGCAGTTTTATTGCTGATTTTGAAACCGATTTAGCACATAGCGCCCTAGTGGAGTCAGTGATCACCATGTCTCACGCATTCGGCTACGATGTTGTGGCAGAAGGAGTGGAAACCCAAGCGCAGTACTTGAGGCTCAAGCAGATGAATTGCGATATGTTTCAGGGCTATTGGTTTGCAAAACCTCGACCAATCAGACATGTGGCGCAGCCTTCTTGCGTTGAGATCTAATCAACCTATCTCGAGTTTCTGAAAGCATGATCAAGGTAAATACCTTGATCATGCTTTCGACTGTTTGATCGTTTTTGGCTGACAGCACCATGCTGCAAATGCTCGGATTCTTGGTAGTACGGTCAGATTCAGTAACAGTGCACATGGCCACGCTACCATAAAACTGCTCGCCCATACGGCAGGCCATTCTGCACTGAAACCCATTTTGTAGCCCGAAATGATGCCTGACATCATTGTCGCCATTGTGAGCGATGACAGTAGTGCGGTTAACCAGAATTGTGTTTTGCTCATACTATGTCTCTTCTATTTGTTGCTTGTGTTTTGATGAGAAAAGTATAAACCTAGTCATTACCTGAAAAAATACGGTTATTTAGGATTATGGATTCCATATTTGGATACATTGATGACGTTTACCTGTTTTGTAAAGTCGTCGAGGAGGGCTCTGTACTGGCGGCTGCGAATCGCTTGGGACTTCCTCAGTCGACAGTGTCGAGAAGGATTTCCTCGTTAGAACAAAAGCTTGGACTAAGGCTGCTTGAGAAGCATGGACGTGAGCTTGCGCCGACAGAGCTAGGCAAAATGGCATTCGACCAACTGAGTAGTGGTGTCGAGCAGATAGAAATCGGGCTAAACAACGTGACGGAGAAAACCGATCTGGTCGCAGGAAGGGTTCGATTAGCGGTGCCTCATAGTTTCTATCATTCATTTATTGCACCGATTGTGGAACAGTATTTAAAGACTTACCCCAATGTGCATATTGATCTGGCGTTGAATCACGATCAAAGCAAACCAAAAACCGATCGAGAGCTTTTGATCACGTTTGATACCTCTGACATGGAAGATCTTATTGCCCGTCCTCTTTTTACCGCCAAACACGGCTTCTTTGCTAGTGCTTCCTACCTTGATGAGCGTGCGCCAATTGAAACATTGGAACAGTTAGAACAAGCCGATTGGCTCACGATTGATGACGCTAGGCGCATCCAAGTGGTCAACGATGGCAGAGTCGTAGGAGATATTGAGTTGAAGCTAGATTGGTTGTCAATGATATCCAAGCCTTGGTTGATGCTGTCGAGCGCGGGCTTGGAGTGGCGTCATTGCCACTAAAACACGTGTCGGGAAATATGAATCTCGTTCATGTTGTTCCTGAATACTATCGTAGTGACCGTCAGGCCTTTTTGGTGTACAAAGGCAGACAGTATCAACCTAAAGCCGTAAAAGCCCTAATAGAAGCGATTCTTGCAACCGCTCGTCACATGGACACGGCCGTTAATCCGAATCAAATAAACAAGGAGCCGAAATGAAAGTAAGTTTTATTGGACTGGGCGTTATGGGATACCCAATGGCAGGCCACCTAGTGAAAGCAGGCTTTGAGGTGTGTGTATTTAATCGCACGACAGAAAAAGCGCAGCGCTGGGCGAATGAATATGCAGGACAATATGCAGAGTCGGTTGCGGAATGTGTCAAAGATGCGGATGTTGTGGCGGTCTGTGTGGGCAACGACGATGATGTTCGTCAGATGACGACAGCAGAGCAGGGCGCGATTGCATCAATGAAACCGGGATCGGTGCTCGTTGATCACACCACGACGTCGGCAACTTTGGCTGAAGAATTGGGAGCTGCATGTGAAAGTGCAGGGATTCGTTTTATGGATGCCCCGGTTTCCGGCGGTCAAGCGGGCGCGGAAAATGGCGTGTTGACCATTATGTGTGGTGGTGACGCTCAAACCTTCGATGCCCTTCAACCTATTTTTGACGCTTATGGCAAGTCTTCGGTACTGATGGGAGATGTGGGTCAAGGTCAGCGTGCAAAAATGGTGAATCAAGTATGTATTGCTGGTGTGCTTACGGGGCTTTCAGAAGGTTTACTGCTGGCTCAAAAGAGTGGCTTAGACATTCCTTCATTGGTGGACTGCTTGAAAAATGGGGCTGCAGGCTCCTGGCAGATGGAAAATCGTGCCAAAACCATGGACAAAGACCAATATGATTTTGGCTTTGCCATCGACTGGATGATCAAGGATTTAGGTTTCTGTCTGGATGAAGCTCAAAAGCAGGGTGTTGAATTACCATTGACGCAACAATCTATCGAGCGCTATCGCGCCTTGTCAGAGTCAGGTGAAGGGCGCTCTGACACGTCGGTACTGTTTAAGGCAGTGCGTGCAGACGCGCAAAAATAACCTTTACAGTGTAAATAGGGTGAGCGAGATATTGTGTGGCTGTGACTTGGCGGCTAATCAATCGATGCGACAATTGTCGCAACGCTTTTTGCCCGTAAGCAAGCCCGACACCGTGTAGCGGTGGCGGGCAAATTTCAGGTAACACCAATCACAAATCGGTCTTAGCAGTGGCCAACGTGTAAAAGCGTAATAGTGTCCGCGGCCGACAAGGCGCCATGCTTGGTACGTGACGTCCAGTCCTTCCCAAAGTACTCCATTTTCATCGTAGGCATGCAATCGCTCAGAAGCAGCCTTTTGGTCAATGTCTGGGTAGTCTTCAAAGGTTTCAGAGAAGATGTCGACCAACTGAATAACATTGTCGGTGTCATGCTTCTTCAGAGCGGTCATCTCTTTTACGCAAAGCGGGCAGTGACCATCATAAAATAGGGTGAGTGATGTCGGCATAGAACCTCTGCGATTAACTACTGGTATTAGAGTCTATATTTAGTACTTGCTTCCAGTTGTAATCGATCTCTTGATACGTGGCGATACACTTATCTTTTTGCTCCTCAAGGTAGTCTTTTTCTATTTCGTCGAGTAGGTTGGCGTGGTTGTCAGGATCGCTGCCATAAACTAAGCACAAGGTACTGAAATAGCGCTGTAAGTCGAAACTGTGCTCGCCAATGTATTCGTAAAAATCATAGTAGTCGGGCCTATCTTCAGACTCAAATGCGAACATGTCTGCGGCACTAATGGTCGCATCTGCTCCTTGCTCAACGTAATTTAGCATGATGATTGCAGCGAAATTATCGACGGCATCTTCTTCTTTGCCCAAAATTGGAATGCCTTGATCTGCGATGTAAGCGTGTCCAGCTTCATGAAGCAGAGTATGAAGTAGAGTGTCTATGGCACCTTGTTGCGCAGGTTTACCAAATCGATTTTGATAGTTATTTTTGGTGAAGTAGTTGAGAGAGTCGGTATAAAACGCGTACGGCATGTGCACTGTATGCGTCGATGGATCATAGAGAGGCCCATCCTCGCCACCATATTGCACCGTCAACGCTTGATCGAATGAGAAATAGTCGTTGGACAGTTCGACTAGCAACTCATTTGCACCGCTTTCCTTGATCGCCTGCAGCGCACTTTTGTCGGCGGAAGATTGTGGCTGTTGGTAATTTATGGCGACTTCAGCATATACCATGTGGGTAAGGAGTAAGCCAGTTGCGAGAGCGATTCTTTTCACAGTAGTTCCCTTATTGTTTGTATTATTTAGTTAAATTAGTCGATCTTGCGAGATTGTGTTACCATTCGGCCTTAACCAGTGTAGTTATTCTTTTGGCCTAAGGCATCTCTATGTGTCTCAAAGGCTTCAATACACCCAATGCAAGTCGTTTGGGTTGTCATTATGTCGACGCTTCCTCGGCACTCAAAAAGTTATGGATATAGAAACAAGGTCGTGTGGTGATTTTGCAGAGATCGCCAGCTATCCTATTTTTACTACACTAAAATATCGAATCGAAACCTCATTAAGGAAGATGAGCGATAAAGCAAAAAAAGAGGTCATATGAACAACACCATCTCTGTTGGCACGTTAGAATCTTTTTTGATCGCAATCAGCGTTCTTTTTCTTGGTCACATCATCAACAGTAAGCTACCTGTGCTTCGCAAGTACAATATTCCAGAGCCCATTGTCGGTGGTTGATCGTCGCCATCATTATTACTGTGTTGCACTTCAACAATATCAATTTAGAGTTCTCTCTTCCGTTACAGAAAACCTTTATGTTGATGTTCTTCGCAACCGTAGGGTTAGCAGCTAATTACACTCAGTTGATGAAAGGTGGAGCCAAAGTCTTTGTTTTCCTTGCGATCGCCTCTATTTACATCATCATTCAAAACAGTGTCGGTGTTGGGCTCGCGACTTTATTGGGTTTAGAACCTCTTATGGGGTTAATCGCCGGTTCTATCACTCTTTCTGGTGGTCACGGCACCGGTGCCGCTTGGTCTACAACGTTTACTGAAACTTATGGCATTGCAAATACCCTAGAAATTGCCATGGCTTCGGCTACTTTTGGTCTTATCATTGGCGGTATTATCGGCAGTCCAGTTGCGCAGCGCTTGATAGACAAAAATGATTTTGAATCTGAGTACGGACGTGGCAATGACACCCACGAACGTTTTCCTGAGCTAGTTACGTACAATGAAAATGAACGCGACCGAGTAACCGCTAAGAAGGTAGTTGAGGTTCTGTTTATCCTTTTAATTTGTGTAACGGGTGCTAAGTATTTACATGAGTGGGTCAATACATTCGAAATCGAGTGGTTGATGATCCCAGATTTTGTTTATGCTCTGTTTATTGGTGTGTTCATTACCAATATCTGCGAGGTGACAAAAAGCTACAAAGTGGATGCAGAAACCGTGGATATCCTTGGTACGGTTTCTTTATCGCTTTTCCTAGCGATGGCTCTGATGAGTCTACAGTTGTGGAATATCTTTGATTTGGCGGTTCCGTTCTTAATTATCCTTGCGGTTCAATCTGTTGTATTAGCTATTTTTGCTTACTACATCACTTTCCGTGTGATGGGTAAAAATTACGATGGTGCTGTGATTGCTGGTGGACACTGTGTTTCGGCCTAGGTGCGACGCCTACAGCTGTCATGAACATGGCTCAATCGTTAATCGTTTCGGCCCATCTCCTCAGGCCTTTATGGTGGTTCCTATTGTTGGCGCGTTCTTTATCGACATTGTCAATCTAGTGATACTTCAGGGGTTCATTGCTGTGATTGGCTAACTCTCTGCAGAACATAGAAAAGTAATAAAAAGTCTCGCTTATGCGAGACTTTTTTCGTTTTTGAGACAACTGCGATTTAGTTTGACAGAAAGTTTCATTTTTTTGGCTAGTCTGATATCTAAATGTAAGTACGAAGTAAATTTAATCTGGCAACGCCGTAGTCGAACAATGAATTCAAGATAGTTAATGCGCAGACCAGATGCAGTTGGCTTGGAACCTATGATCGAATGCCCGGGCGCAAACGGGTGATTCAAGGAGCAGAACATGAGCACGATTTCGTTAGCATCTTTAGTACAAGTATCGGGGACTTTAATTGTCGATGCGCAAGGTAAACTCACGGTATTACCAGAGGGTACTGCGCCTCGTCCCGGTGATGTGGTTATCGATATCCTTCAGGACGCCGAGGTTGGAGACGAACTCAGTATCGAGCTCATTCAGGCCGACGGACAAGGCCAAGAGATCACTATCGAAGATGCTGACGCCGAAGCAATAATTGCCGCTATTGAACAAGGCGATGACCCGACTGAAAATGAAGAGCAAGCGACTGCCGCTGGCGAAGACAGTGGTTCAAGTCCTATTGCGATAGGCTCAATCGCGCGAGCAGGCGCTCAGACTATTGCCGCGACCAGTTTTGACACATCTGGACTTCAGGCTCAAGGTTTGACTAGCACTCAATCATTAACGCTGCTGGAGTTCCTTGCCAACTCTGACCCCACGATCACTTCCGAAGAGTTAGTTGGCTTTGCCATCGAGGCTGGTAGCAACCAAGACGGTTCCGACTTTGAGGGTGTATCCTCGTTAAGCGGTCAACTAACAGCGGCAGACTTAGAGTTTCCTTCCGAATCATTGGTATGGAATCTACTATCTCAGCCAGACAATTTAGACGATTACGGTACTTTTACTTTCCAGCCAGACGGCCAGTGGACTTTCGTTTTAAACAACGATTCAAGTTTGGTACAAGCGCTTAATGTAGAGGATGTTGTTCCTTAGTGTTTTCGGTACAAGTGGTAGACCCTTTGAATGGTACCGCAGAGCAGCAGATCGTAATTACCGTTAGCGGCACGAATGACAAACCCGTAATAAGTGCAGATAGTGAGTTAGCTGGTGTTGTTGTCGAAGCTGGCAATTTAGACGATGGCACTCCTACAACAGGTGTGTCAGAGATAAGCGGGCAACTCTCTGCAACAGATGTCGACTCCTCACAAGAATCACTGAGTTGGAGTTTGGTAGACGAAGCCGATAGCACATACGGAGAGTTTTCGATCACTGTTGATGGAGTATGGACATACAAACTAGCCAACTCAAGTGATGATTTCAGCTCAGCTCAACGAGCTGCTGTTGATGCGTTGAAAGAAGGTGAGGTAATACAGCTATTCTTCAAAGTCCAAGTGACTGATGACCAAGGGGTCAGGGTCGAAGAAACGGTCTCGGTGAGCATTAATGGTACTAATGATGTACCTATTCTCGATGCAGAGCTACAAACTAGCGGCACAGTCCGAGAATCTGGCAGCTTTGAAGATGGCTCCGAAGATACCGGGACGTCTAGCGCTAGTGGCAAGCTCTCTGCTACCGATGTAGATTCTTCAAACTTGATATGGAGCACTGTTGGTGACACAGCTAACCAATATGGCAGCTTTAGTATTACTGAAGATGGTTTGTGGACATTCGACTTAGACAATGATTCGAATGAGGTCGAAGCGTTAGATGAGGGCGATGAAGTTCCATTGACGTTTACTGTGCAGGTCCAAGATGAGCAAGGCGCGACCGTCACTCAAGAAGTTTCTATTTTAGTCAAAGGCACCAATGATGCTCCTGTTGCCTTTCCTGCGAATGAAACTACAGATGAAGATACCGCAATCACTCGAAGTGTCCCCGAAGCTACAGATGTAGATGGAACCATTGAATCCTACGTCTTGAAAACAGATGTTCCAAACGGTAAAGGCTCGCTAATCTTTAACTCAGACGGTTCCTATACATTTAATCCCGGGGACGCTTTCCAGAGTTTGACCACCAATGAATCAGAAAATGTAGTGTTTACCTATGTTGCTGTTGATGATGATGGAGCCGAGAGTGAGCCTCAAACGGTCACAATCACTGTCACAGGCTTAAACGATAATCCAGAATCAGAAGACTTTGAGATTACCGTAACGAATGGCTCTCCAACTCCAGTAATTTTTGATACGGGAGAGGGGGATATTTCAGGACCTGGTACTGATCACATATCAGATATAGAAGATGATAGAAGCACTACAGATGGCAAAGAGTTATCAGTTGTCATTACTGAACTCCCCATAGGTGGGACGCTTCTTTACACTGAAAATGGAGTTACCCGAGAGATTGTAGAAGCTGATCTCCACTCGGATGGTGTATCAACAGGTACATTGTTTAATCCAGACAATATATCTTACCTTGCAGACGATGATGCACAGGGCTTCATTCTAGGTACGAAAGAGATCCCAACACAGAGCGATCTCGAAAGCACGACTGACGAATTTTACAACTGGGGTGGAGAGGTTGACAGTAACAACCGCCAACTAGAGCTAGGTAATGGCGACGTCATAGGAATTAGCGGCTCTGGTGAGCTAACTCAATACCGAGGAGATGTCGAAGAGAATCATGTTGGTCACGGTCTTGGCATTGGTGGCGGACAGGGCATCAATGAAGGGAGTTACTAACGATTGATTTCTCCCAAAGACCGGCCACAACCATCAGCATGGGTTTAGATGGCGTAGGTGGTTACTTCTCCCCAGAACAACCCGAGGGTATAGAGTCTTCTGTGACCATCACTTTGAAACTTCAAGATGATGATGGCAATACCTTTGACTATCCTATTGAGTCGTTCCAAAAAACGGGCACTACAAACGCAGATTTGTTCCACGAGCTGAGTTTTGATATCAGCACCTTACCTGATATTGATGAGGTAAGCGGTGTAGCAGATATGGTGATTGTCGGCGCTGAGTTCGGCACTGATGGTGCTGGCAACTGGGAGCTTCGTTATCTCGAAACCGGTGTAGACGACAGCTTCAAATATAAAGCGGTAGACTCGGATGGTGGTGAAAGCGAAGAATCAGTCGTTACTATCAATGATCAGCGTGACAACGAAGCGCCAGATGCCGTGGATGACCCGGTAGGTTATCACTTAATTCAGGGTGATATGGGGATGGCAACCAAGGTTGGGATGACGTTGAACTTGATGCCTTCTACCCTAAGTCTGAGGAGTCCGTTGTATTTAATGGCCGAGGTTTGGGGGTTGAAGCAACGGATGTTCCAGGTGGTAGTCCGGATGCTCAAATTCAATTTAACAGAGCGGAAGGGGCTTCTGAAGAGCTGATAATCACGCTTGATGAGCCAGCAACCTCAGGTCGTTTTGCTGTCAATAACCTGATTAAAGGCGAAGGTGGAGGTGAGCAAGGTAAATGGTCTGCTTACTATCAGGGTGAATTGGTCGCGAGTGACTTCTTCTCTGATGATTCAACCGATAGCCCAACATTCAATATAGATACGGGTGGAGTAGCCTTCGACCGATTGATTTTTGAAGCGGTTGAGTACGTTGATGGACCTGTCGATAGACCCGACTCTTCAGATTACTTCTTGAAAGGTTTGGAAGTGAGCGGACCTGATGCGTTTGTATTTGGACATGATGAACCTGTTGTTATCCCGCTTACTGACATTTTGGCGAACGATAGTGATTTGGATGGCGATAGTATTCGAATCACCTATGTATTCGGTGAAGAAGAGGGTGACGCTCGAATCGAAGGTGACAATGTTATTTTCGACCTCCCTGAAGACTTCTCTGGACTGAATAGTTTCCAGTATCAGATCACTGATGACAAAGGTGGTTTTGATACTGCGACAGTAAATGTACTCGTCAACCCTGCTCCAGTTTCGGTAAGCAGTATTACTCTTGATGTGGATAGTCAATCCGTAGAAGAGGGAGATAGTTTCTTCTACAGCGTTGCTCTTGATGCAGTACCTATGCCAAGACGTTATTCAATATAGACTTTAGCGTGGCCGATACTTCATCTGACAATGATATCGATCTTGCAGCGTTGGACTTTAGCAACGGTGTAACATACAACGCGAATTTGGGCGTTTTAGAAGTACCTAAGGATGTGTCTTCATTTACCATCGAAATCCCAACGGTAGATGATAACCGTTACGAAGGTGATGAAACGTTTGGAATTGTCATCGATGGTCAAACCGTTACAGGAACAATCATAGACAATGATCCGATAACCCTTTCATTAGCGGGCGGCGGCGAAGTCAGTGAAGATGCTGTTTATGCCGAATTTACTCTTGAACTTAGTAACCCGTCTGACGTGCCGTTAACCCTGCAGTTGCAGCGTGTCGATGGCACCACGGACGACAACGACTTTACTACCACAACGGCAAGCTACAACAGCGGCACAGAAGACGTTGATATCCCGATTATTGGTGGGGAAATCGTCGTACCTGCTGGTGTTACTGATGTCGATATCAGAGTCGGTATTAATGACGATGATCAGTACGAGCTGGACGAAACTTTTGAACTTAAGGTTTCTGAATCTGCTGCGCTCACAACGAATGGCGTGACGGGCGTTACCGCAAGTGCAACCATTTCTGATGATGGTCAGATCGGCGGTAATCCAGGTGGTGACAATGATAATCAAGCTCCAACGATTGATCTAGATGGTGAAGATTTCGAAGTCATCTTCGAGAGCCAAAGTGCTGGTCAGTCCAACGTATTTGGTTACTACATGGTTGATGATCAAGGTAACCCGTCAGATCCCGTTGTACTGATTCAAGACTCTAAGTCAGGCATTTCCAGCCAAACGGTATTAGCTGAGTTAGACTCTTTGGATAATGTCGAGTTCTTCTTAATCGCGGACGGTGCCGATAGCACGCCTGATGACGCAACTCTAAGCTTTAATAATCAAGGAGAGTTGTTAGTCAATGGCCAAGCTCCAACAGAGCCTGTTTTCCTGTCAACGGACAATAGTGAGCAGTTTAATGTCATCGATAAGGGTAACGGTGAAACCGAAATCCGTATTGAAGATATTGTATTGGGTAATAGTGACCAAGACTTCAATGATCTAGTCGTCACATTGCGTCCTTCCGCGTCAAGTCAAGGCGACGGTTACCAAAATACCTTTACCGAAGGCGATAGCCCGGTCGCTATTGTCGATGAAGATATCAATATTCAAGACGATATCGATACTATCACTAGAGCTGAGATCAAGTTCACCAACCTCAAGCCAATGACTCTCTTGGGTTTAATCTGAGCGGAACACTCCCTGGTGGGTTAGTGGTTGTAGAGACGGCAACGTTAATCACTATCTCGGGTGAAGCGAGCAGTGCGGATTATGAAGCAGCATTGAAGTTACTCGAATTTTCAAACGACAGCCAAGATCCGAGTGACGTGCCGCGACAGATTGACATCACTGTATACGACGATCAAGACGTGGCATCTAATGTTGCTACATCGACGATCAATGTTGTTCCAGTCAACGATCCACCTGAGTCAGAAGACTTTAGCTTTGCTATTGACGGGAACGATCCAGTCTCTGTCGTGTTCGACACGGGTACAGGAACGATTGAAGGTGAAGGTAGTGACCATATCTCTGACATCGAAGATGATGCCGATGGTACGCAAGTAGAGGTGACGATTACCGAGCTTCCTGTTGGTGGAACACTTTTCTATAACGGTGTTGCCATCACTCAGACTAACGTCGCCAACGAAGATACCTTTGATCCGACTCTTATCACTTACCAACCAGATGCTGATGCCCAAGGTTTCGTTCTGGGTACCAAGGTGATACCGACCGATAGTGACTTGGAGAGCACGAGAGACGAGTTCTATAACTGGGTGATAAGGTTGACGGCAAGAACCGCGTACTAGAGTTAGAAAATGGTGATTCGATTACTATTAGCTCGAACAAAGGCAACCTGACTCAGTACCGTGGTGATGTGCAAGCTAACCACGTGGGGCATGGTTTGGGTATCGGCGGTGGTCACGGGATTAATCAAGGTGAAGAGCTCACAATAGACTTCTCTGAGCGTCCAGCGACCAACATTAGTCTTGGCCTAGATGGTATGGGTGGCTACTTCTACAGTGGACCAGGAAACGACAATGACTCATTTGTGACTATCAGGGTGACATTGAGCAATGGTGATGTCGTCTATTATGATCCAGACGTTCAAAAAGATACCTCGGGTAATAGTAATCTATTCCATGAGCTGAGCTTTTCCGTTGATGACTTGATTGGTGTAGATGAAGGTTTATTGATAGCTGGTGTAACTGTCGGAACTTATGGGCCTGGTAACTGGGAGCTCCGTTACATCGAAACGGCACTTAACGACAGCTTTAAATACAAAGCCGTCGATAGCGATGAAGCGAGAGCCAAGAGTCTGTCGTAACGATTGTCGACCAACGTGATAACAACATGCCACCGACGCTGGACCTAGATCTCAGCGAAGAGGGTACGGGCTATGACGCTCTGTTTGTCGAGGGAGACGCTGCGATGTCTGTCGTTGACACCGACATTACTATCTTCGATGAAAACAATGTCATCTCTCTGGCTGAGATTGTGTTAACCAATCCACAAGAGGGCGACAGCCTAGAGCTGGTAGCGCCAAATAACCCGAACCTTCCGGCTAACGAGCTAGTGAGTGGTATTACGTTTATGTCTGAGACCTTAAGCTCAGGCGCGACAAAAATTACATTGATGGGTGAGGCGACAGCCGATGATTACGAGGCTGCGATTAGCCTGATTCAGTTCCAGAATACTAGTCAGTCGCCATCGCAAGACGATCGAATCATCGAGATTACAACGTTTGATGATGCGAGTGAGCCATCCAATACGGCAGTTTCAACCATCTCGGTGACAGGTGTTGCTGATATGGCTATTGCAGCTGCAAGTGGCTTTGAAGATAGCAAAATTGACCTCGATATTAGCCTACCAGCCGGCAGCGCTGCGGAGTCGATTGTCATCTCCAACATTCCTACTGGTGCAAAAATCTTCGATGGTAATTCTGAGCTCACAGTGACAGACAACTCTGTATCTGTCACTCCACTGATGCTCGATACGCTATCGGTGCAGCCACCAGCGGATAGCGATGTCGACTTCACACTACTGGTGACAGGTTTTGATGGTTCAAACCAAGAGGTTGAATCTCATGAGCTAGAGGTTGTGGTCAAACCGGTCACCGATACGCCAGTTCTGCAAGTGTCTGGAGATGAGATCGTTGCTTCAATCGATTTTGAGAACGTCACGCTCAATCGTTCTTGGCGCGGTAATGTTACTGAAGCTGAACTGAGTTCGAATGGCTCTGTAGGCACATGGGGAACCAACAATCCTGGCGGCGTTGTCGAAGTGGGTCAAGAGGGCGTCTATCTTGGTGGTAATGCGCAAGATAGAGACAACCAGTTATTTGAAATAGAAGGCCGTCGGGGCAAAGACGATTCGCTGTTTACTGAGTTTGATGGGAAAGGCGGTCAGTTCTACGAGCTCAATTTTGATGTAGCAGCGCGACGTGTTAACGGTTCACCACTCAAAGTGTTCCTAGTAGATGAAAGTAACAATCGTACCGAGTTGTTTGAGTTCGATGATTCCGTAAACCGCGATTGGAATGACGTTCAAGAGTTCTTCCAAGTACCCGAAGATGGAACTTATCGTATTGAGTTCGAGTCTGAGCAAGACGACAGCTACGGTGCACTTTTGGATAACATAGTGCTATCAACGCGCAGTAACGTAGGTTATGAAGAAACTTATATTGATATCAGCGATATTGTTGCCAACCTCACTGATACGGATGGTTCAGAAGCCCTGACGTTGTTGATTCAAGGTCTGCCACAAGGTGCAATTGTTACCAATGGCACGCAAACATCGATTGTAGGTGCTAATGGCAAAGTCGATATCTCTGATTGGAGTGATCTAGATGACCTACAGATTCAAGTGGCTGACAAAGGTACCTATCCACTGACGATTACAGCGACCGCGTCTGAAGGAGATACGACGTACTCTACTACTGATAAGTCAGAGACAGAACTCATCGATCTTATTGTGTTAGAAAGCCCTAATCCAGTGGCGCCGAATACGCCACCACTAGTGACGGATCTTGAGTTCTTTGCTCCTGATGACACTATTCCTCTCAACTTTGCAGATTTTGTTACCGATGCAGAGGATGATGTGAGTAGTGATAAGGACACCTTAGTCGAGATTGTCGATGAACCAGAGTACGGCCAGCTTTATTTCCTATCGGGTTCAGGAGACCGCTTTGATTTGGATGTCGGAGACGTGGTCGAAGATACCACTAATATCTACTATGACTTAGAAGTGGGCTTTGATGTATCGGCGCTGGGCTACAACCATCAAGGACAAGATCCATTTGGTAATGGTATTGAAGTGACCGGTGGGACGTATACTGGCGATAAACCGCATATTGGCGTTGAAGAGGAAGCGATCGCCTTCGATAGTGCCGGCGCTGCGAAGCAATCGGGCTTCTACACCAAGCGTGATGATGAGAATGGGCAAGGTAAAGAGACAGAAGCCAAACAAAACGAGTTTATGTCGATTCGCTTTACGGCAGGCATGATGACTCGCGCTTTGGTTGGTGTTGGTAGCTTAACTGGACAGTTCAGTGCGGCTGCGAATGGCAACGGTGCAGCTCAAATATTCGTTTATCTTTATGCGGGCGGTACCTTGCTTGATGAAACGCCAATTGTTATGGACAACAGTACCATCGTTGATCATCAGGCGGTCATCGAGGTTGCATCCGCTCTACCTTTTGATGAGATGCGAATCATGCCTTACAACGCTGACAACAAAGATGCCGGCTTTGTTTTGCAGAGCCTAACCGTAACCGATGGCGAAGTTGCCGATGCGTTCGATTATCGTGCGGTGGACTCTAATGGACTACAAAGCGATGACACTGCGACAGTGAATGTCAACATCGTACCAAACGGCAATGTCGCCGATGCGGAAGAAGTTGATTACGCAGTTCAGGGCGGTAGCGGCGTTACTGTCATCCATGGTACTGATGGTGATGACCTACTTCTAGGTGGTTCCGGTGACGATGTGCTTCAGGGTGGACTTGGTAGTGACACGCTTACTGGCGGCCTAGGCAACGATACCTTCAAGTGGGGAGCCAATGACCTTGATGGCAGTTATGATGTTGTAACTGACTTCTCACAAGTCGATGGAAACCGAGATGTTCTCGACTTGAGCGATGTGTTTGAAGGTAGCGGCGAAACTCTTGATGACTTGCTAAATAATAACAACATCACAGTGACCAATACGGCCGATGAGACTGGCACCTTGGTTAACGTCAACAAAGACGGTAAGAGTGTCACCATCGAACTTGAAGGTGTGACGGGACTTTCCGTTATGGATGCTGAGCAACTGAGCAACATCATTATTATTCACGACACCTAAGTAAGAGAGTGTGAGAGTTTATCGGCCTTAAAACGAATGGGATGATTTGTGTTCACAAATCATCCCATTTTTTATCTAGTTTAGGTTTCTTACCTAGTCTATGAAGTTCGCAGAGCGCTTTTGCGCGGCGAAGTCTTCAACATTACCTAGCGTTGTCTCAGCGATATTTTCGAGAGCGTCTGTGGTCAGAAACGCTTGGTGCCCTGTGAATAGCACATTGTGACACGCCGATAGGCGACGAAAGACGTCATCGACAATCACATCGTTGGATTTATCTTGGAAGAACAGCTCTTTCTCGCTTTCGTACACATCCAAGCCTAGAGCGCTATACGACCCTGTTTAAGCGCTTCTATCGCAGCCGATGCGTCCAGTAGTTCTCCTCGACTGGTGTTAATAATCATCACGCCATCTTTCATCTTACTGAAAGCATTAGCATCGAGAAGGTGGTAGTTTTCCGGTTGCATCGGGCAGTGCAAAGAAATCACATCGGATTTGCTGATCAGTTCATCGAGCTCGCAGTAGGTTGCTCCGAGCTCTGTAACCGCCTCATTTGGGTACGGGTCATAACAAAGCACATTCATTCCCAGCCCTCGAAGGATACGAATGGTGGCTATGCCTATCTTGCCGGTACCTATAATCCCTGCTGTTCGTCCGTGGAAGTTGAACCCCACTAAGCCTTCCAATGAAAAGTTCGCGTCTCTCGTGCGCTGAAACGCTTTATGGAAGCGGCGGTTTAGCGTCATCATCATGCCGACAGCATGCTCGGCAATGGCTTCTGGAGAGTAGGCAGGAACGCGAGCCACTTGAATGTTGAGCTCTTTCGCCGCTTCTAGGTCGACGTTGTTGAACCCAGCGCAGCGCATTGCAATCATCTTAATACCGCGATGAGCGAGCTGCTCTAGAACTGGTCTCGACAAATCATCATTCACAAAAGCACAGACGACGTCGTGTCCTTTCGCCATCTTTGCCGTCTTTTCATTGAGTCCAAAGCTATAGAACTGATAGTGCAATGGTCTTGACCCTTTCGCGCTTTCAAAAGCCACTTCGTCGTAAGATTTGGCGCTAAAAATACAATACTGGTCATTATTATTCCTCACTCTTGGGCTAACCATAGTCTTCGGCTAGCAATAGTGTAGTTGAGCGTGTCTGTTAGCAAAGTATCACACCCTTAATACGTAGATAAACCGAGCACCTGTGTGGGTATATAACGCGAAGTGATGAGATTGAATTGAGTAAGATTCTATGTGTCGTCAAATGGCAGTTTTTAGTAAAAGTGATTGGTTACTATGTGCTCACACATTGAGACACCAACATCACTGAAAGAGAGTATTACATGTTTAAGAAAACACTGATTGCTGCTTCACTCGCGTTGACGACCGCTTCTGCATTTGCTGCTATGGCACCGACACAAGCTTCTGAGCCAACGACCATCGAAGCGCCGCAAGTGGTTGTATTTAAGAACGTCAATATTTTCAACGGAACCGAAAATAAGCTGTACGACAACCACTCTGTCGTTGTAACTGGCAATAAAATTACCGCAATCACCCAAGGCGATGCCGATGTGCCTGCCGATGCTAAAGTGATTGACGGTGAAGGTCGCACCTTGATGCCGGCATTGGTTGAAGCGCACATGCACCTAGCGTTGCCAAAAGGTCTACTTGGTACCAATGATATGCGTTGGTCAGAGATCGCCGTACATGCTAAAGGGTTTGGCGAGATGTATCTTGACCTTGGCTTCGGTACCATCCGCGATGTTGGTGGTACAGATGGTGTCTGGACTGAGCTTGAAAAGAAAGGTGAGATCGACTTCCCACGTACTTATGTTTCAGGTGCGCCTATCGCGCCAATCGGTGGACATTCAGATGTCGCTTACAGTCACGTCGACTGACAGATTCACCACAGAACCTAGAAATCCTAGGCATTATGTCAACGCCGGCTGGCGTGGCAGAGATCCATGAGCAAGCGCGCCATAACTATCGCCAAGGCGGTCAGTTTACTAAGGTGTTCCAGTCGGGTGGCGTGTCGTCAAAATTTGACCCATGGCAATACCAGTCACTACTGGATGAAGAGCTCAAGGCTGCGGTAGACATTGCTGAATCGTACGGCTCCTATGTGGCGACTCACGCATACTCAGACAAGGCGTTGCACCAAGCGTTGGATACGGGTGTGAAGTCCATTGAACACGGCTTCATGTTCAATGAAAGCCACCACAAGAAGTTTAAAGAGGAGGGCGCTTTCTTGGTGACTAACCTCACGGCGTTCTCACCGGAGTTGGCGAAAGTGCCAGTAGTGCAAGACCCAAGTATTCAGAAGAAGTTAGCGTCGGCGCAAGCGGCTTTCGACAGCTACATTGAAAACGTACAGAAGCTAGACCCAGACTACCGAGCGTTCAATACTGACTGTGTGGGCTATGCGGATATGTGTGCAAAACAGATCTCTCATGAGATTTACCTAAATGCGAAGTTCTTCGGTAACTTCTCAGCGCTCAGAGCAATGACATCAACCGGTGGTCGAATTTCAGCAGAGCTGATGGAAGATTGGATCAACCCTTACTCAGACGGCAAAATTGGTGTGATTGAGGTAGGTGCGTATGCCGACATTCTATTGATTGACGGCAACCCGCTTGAAGACATCACGTTGATTGGTGGTCGAGAAACTTGGCTAACCAATGATGCTAAGCCAGATGGATCTCACCTAACTGAAATGGATCTCATCATGAAAGATGGTAAGATCTTCAAAAACACCCTCTAAAATAAGCAAAGCGCCTGACTATCAGTCAGGCGCTTTGTTTTATTGCGGCATTACGCTTTTACCATTCAAACGGTTTGACCAAACTCGTCGGATTGACGACACTTTAGGTATTCATTCCTAACCTCTTCATTTTATGAAACAAACTCAAGAGATGGACTTCTCACTCGTTTCAAAACAAAGCGTCGAGTTCTTTGCCAGTATGCTGGGTGAGATTGATGGTGACACCTACGCTTTGCTTCGTGCGGCAACCATTCCCAGCGATATCCATACCGATACGGATTATGAATACTTGCCAGAATCGACCCTGAAGAACTTCTTTGAAGTCTTGGCTCAGCATATGAATGAAGAGAGAGCGGGGTGGCTATTTTTAAGAACCTGCCGAGAGCACTATGTTCCGGAGTTAATTGCCGCCATGCCGAAACAGCCCACTTTACGAGGCACGCTTGAGGCTCTCGCAAACCAGCTTCAAACTCGCTCGACGGGAGCTAAGGTCTATTTGCAGCATTCAGCAAATAGCTGGTGGCTGGTGCGTGACAAGGCCGGCGTCAATGAGCCTTGGTTTAAGTACGCGGAGATGTTCTCGGTTATCTGCATGGCAGAGGTGCTGCGAGCCCTAACGAATGATCAGTGGCTCCTACGCGTATTGGTATTCAAAGCCAAAATAGGGACGGCTTTTCTCGTTTACCTTCTCTGGAGCATGCGCAGTTTTATGTTGAGCGCCCTGTGACGGCGTTAGAAATTCCCATTTCATTACTCGACTTGCCAGTGCAGGTTTCCTCACCAAAGCCAAGCGGCACCTTGATAGTCTCCGAGTCTCTGTGTTTTAAAGAGCAGTTCACCTTAGTCATCACGCCTTACCTCTCGATGGGCAAGCTACCCATCAAGCTCGCCGCAGAGATCTTACGTCTTAACGTCCGCACGCTGCAACGCCGATTGAGTGCAGAGAACATCATCTACAAACCTTTTATTGAGCAGCTTGTATTCGATGAGGTGAAAAGAAGGCTTTGTGAGACAGACGAGTCCATCACCCAACTTGCTAATCGCTATGGTTACTCCGACTCAGCGCACTTTACCCGTTCATTTAAGCGTGTTGCTGGCGTGACGCCTTCTGCTTATCGCAAACTATCGAGAAGCCACTAACACTATCTCTGCAATTTTAATCATCCGCGCAAAATGCACATTTTATCGTTTCATTCTCTATAACATACCTATCCAGACAAGATGCTGAAACGGAGTTCGTTCATGTTTTTTTACTGATTAACTGAGAGAACTGAACCATGAAAAAGCTTCTACTTGCGACAATGATTACCCTAGCTTCAAGCGGCGCGATGGCGTCTATCGAGACAAAAGATTGGCATGATACGGCTTCAGAGGAAGGTAAAGCCTTTGCTGAGCAAGCTATTGTCCTAGATTTCTTTGCATCGCCAGCGGAATTTGGTTGGACATCAGAGCGCATGCTTGGCAACTACATCGACTTAGCACACAGTCGTGGCGTCACTGGTGCAAGCATTACCATCGGCACGCCGTCGGAGTCGACATGGGCACTCTATCTTGAGGCGCTCAAAAAGTATGAGAAAGGCATTGATGTTGCGACAACACCTATTGTTCGAGTTCGTAACGTTGAGGACTTCCAACGTGCCCATGACGAGGGGGCTTACGCGGTCATGTGGAATAACCAGAGCACCATGATGCTAGAAGCGATGCCAGCCGAGTAAAAACATTGCACGAGCAGGGGATCCGCTCAATGCAGCTGGTTTATAACGGGAAAGAAGCGACGGGTTCGGGTGTGATTGCTATGTTGAATGAGCAAGACTCTGGCATCACCGAGTTTGGTAAAGAGGTGATTGATGAGATGGTCAAACACGGTATTACCGTCGATTTTTCTCATAACTCTAGCATGCTGATCAACTCAACACTTGATTACATGGACAGTAAATACAGATGTGCCGGTGATCGTATCGCATTCGCCATTGGCTTCTACGTACGGCTGTGAAAACGATGAAACGCTTAAACAGACCGCTGAACGTATGGAAAAGCTGGGTCTTGAAAAGGGTGACGAAGACTATCGTCTTGCGGCATGTTACCGTTTAGTGTCTGATGAGGATGCCAAGCGAATTGCTGAGCGAGGTGGGGTGGTGTCGGTGACCTTTACCGAGTGGATGATGGATGGTCAGTGGAAATCAGACATAACCCCTAAAGATGCGGCAATGATGGTCGATGGCGCAGTTAAAGTCTTAGGTGTGGATCATGTTGGCATTGCTACTGACGACATGCAAACGGTCGAGCAGGTTGTGGCTTTTGCGAGTAAATACAAAGATTCATACGCAGATAACGGCTACATGCTGAACGCTTTTGATAAAGGGGCGACTGGCTGTGCTGAGCTGTCTAAACACATCGCTGCACTTACCGATGAGCTTCGCAAAATGGGTTATAGCGATGATGATCTTGCTAAAATCTATGGCAAGAACTTGATGCGCGTTTATGCTCAAACGTGGAAGTAATCAATAGAGAATGAATAGGGTGTGGGGCGTTGCCTCACACTTTGTATTTTGCACTCAGGATGGCAGGGTGAGTTTTGAGTGAATTAAGGGTCAGGTATGGAACGGATTCCCCTAGTTAAGAAGGCGACGTTTACGCATTTTCTCAACTTGTTTTATGAGCTAAAAGGGTCGCGAGATTTGCATTTGCTCCCTTACGCGATCGAATCTTCTGACGCTGAATTCCTGCCTCAAGTGGTTTTTGCTGAGCTTCTACAATCACTACGGACGCTGCTTGGCGACCAGCTATTTCTCGTCACGCTAAAAAAGCACATTTCCCTGCTCCAGAAATCTAGCGACAAACTTAGCTTAGAGGCGATGTTTAGTGAGTCATGTTTTAATCGATTGCAAGTTTCGGAAACATCATTAGGCACGTTTTTCTCTTTACACTCAATCTATTCTGTCAAAGAGGCGATTCATGCTTGTTTTGAAGAGGAGCTGTTTGCGCTTTTCGTCCTTGAATCCCTAATCCAAGACACCGTCAATAGCCAATCGATCACTGGTTTTTGCTTTACTCATTCCAATGATGTACTGCTCGATACTTGGCATGATACGTCTGGGGCGGCTATTTATCTTGGGCAAGCGAGCACGGGTATCCAACTGTCTCGATGCGACTCAGATCTCCAGCGGCAAATCATAACGCTTAATTACCCAGAAAGGCTCTCTTTTGAGCACTCTTTCCAATACGCTCTTGAGGGTTATATAGGCAGGCAAAACTTCTCGTTAAGTGAGTTTGCCAGCGTTCTCGGGATCCGTCTCGAACACTCCAAGAAAACCTTCAGCGATGTGGAACTAACTTTCGAAGCATTAAAGATCAACTTAACGTTCGCTTTGCGAAGCGGGTGTTACTTCAGTACGACATCTCCATTCATGATTTATCTATACAATTGGGCTATTCCGCTCCGTCGCAGTTTGTTAGAGCTTTCAAACGGTTGACGCAAGAGACGCCTTATCAGTGGAAGTTAAGGAAAATTGCCCAAGGGCAATAAATGAGATTTGTCTTCAACTTGCATGTCGTAGTGAGCGCAACTAAGTTTAGCTATTGAGATTAAAAATAGTTTTCCAAACAAGTAATAAGCATAGAAGCTTGATGTTTGCTTAAGGATATCCACCCACCTCATTGATCGAGGGAAGCATCATGAAAACGTCGTTAACAATGGCTGCATTGTCATTATCTGTGGGTGTCGCCTTTTCGGCATCGGCAGCTACCACCCTATTTACCAATGTCGATGTCTTTAACGGGACAGAGGACAAACTTTACCAAGACCACTATGTGCTGGTTGAAGATAACCTTATCACTCAAGTTTCAGCGGATCCTATCGAAGCAAAAGACGCGGTTGTGATCGATGGTCAAGGGCTGACTATGACGCCTGGCCTTATCGACATGCACTCGCATTTTTGTATTCAAGAAGGGATGTTGGTAGGACGAGACTCTTATGACCAAATGGCCATGGGCGCTCGTGCGCATGTCTCAATGATGCAGTACCTAGATCAAGGCTTTACCACGGCTAGGGACGCTGGCTGCAATATTTTAGGAATGGCGAAAGCGATCAATAACGGGCTGTTAGATGGTCCGCGCATCTATCCGGCGGGTGGTTTTCTGAGCCAAACGGGCGGTCACGCAGATACAGGCAGTTTCAATGATGTTCCCGGTCGTGTCGATGACCTCGAAAGACATGGCTTTGGCTACATAGTAGATGGCGTGACAGAGGCTCGTAGAGCGGCACGTCAAAACCTACGTTCTGGGGCTACTCAGATCAAGATTATGGCGGGTGGTGGCGTTGCTAGTGAATTTGACCCCATTCATATGACGCAATTCTCAGAAGAAGAGATGAAAGCCATTGTTGGCGTAGCTGAAGACTACGGCACCTATGTGATGGCTCATGCTTATCACGATCGTTCGGTAAATCGCGCTATCGACTCTGGTATTAGAGTCATAGAGCATAACTTCTTGGTTTCTGAAAACACCATAAAGCGCATGAAAGAAGAGGGTGTCGCATTATCTGCGCAGGCGGTGATGTCTTTAGAGGCATTTGCAGAACCGGAAAAAATTACGTTCTTTAGTCCGGATCAAAAACAAAAAGCGTCACGTGTGAATGCGGGTGCGAAGCAGATGTTTGAGTGGGCTCGCAAACATGATGTGTTAATTGTAACTGGAGGCGATATGTTCGGCCCTTCATACAACACGCGTCAAGCAGACAATATGGTTTGGATGTCCAAAGTCGGATTCACGCCCTTTGAAATCATGAAGATGGGAACATCGAATGCAGCTGAAGTACTGAGCTGGTCAGGTGGTATGAACCCATATAAATACGGAAAACTAGGCGTCATTGAAGAGGGGGCCTATGCCGATGTGGTCTTGATTGAGGGCAACCCATTGGAAAATATCGCCATTCTTAACGACTACCAAGACAAGTTCAAAGTGATTATGAAGGACGGGAAGATTCATAAGAATGCCCTGTAATCATTGTGCTTAGAGGCAGCTTAGCTGCCTCTAATGTTTTTTTATTGGCTTGGTAATTATGAAATGAAAACGATTCTATTAAT
Source organism: Vibrio maritimus (assembly GCA_000755425.1). Classification (GTDB taxonomy): domain Bacteria; phylum Pseudomonadota; class Gammaproteobacteria; order Enterobacterales; family Vibrionaceae; genus Vibrio; species Vibrio maritimus_A. The sequence continues at coordinate 55,997 of BBMT01000007.1, read as the reverse complement.
TTTCATTGGGTTAGTAAGTGGTTTGGCTAGCGCTGACGAGCTTTCTTGGTCAGATTTAAGACCAAATGTTGTCCCCATTGAAGACCCTTTTTTGACACTGTCCGATGAGCAGCTTTTTGAGTTGGGGACGTTAGCGAGACTGAATACTCATAAGCAGCTGACACCATCGCAACTGGCTGAACAAAAAGAGATCACTCAAAAGCTAGGCGCCGAAGGCGTGGATATCGAGTATCTGTTTTCAAAGCGTGCCGAGATTACAGAATATCGCAAGCGAATCGCGACAGAGCCTAATTTAAAGCTAGCAGACAAGGATTATCGTATTCCCGGATTCATTACACCTATTGAGTTTGATGATGAGGTGGTGACGAAATTTTTCTTGGTTCCAACATCAGGAGCCTGTGTTCATACTCCGCCCCCGCCAGCTAACCAAATTGTGTTGGTCGATTACCCACAAGGTTATCCGCTGACATCCTTGTATACGCCCGTCTGGGTCGACGGTCGTTTGATAGTAGAAAAGCAAAGTGCTGATGTGACTTATGTTGATGGGGCGACCGATATCGAAACTGTCTATGCCATGACAGCAAAATCGATCGAGCTTTATCAGAATTAATTTTTATGTCGCAAAATGGCAACCACCCAACGCCTGACTCATTACACTTTGTCATAGGAATCAATCGATGAGTACGCAACTAATGAATGTAAAACCTACCACCCTATGTTTAGCCATCATCAGTACCCTTTCGACAGGCTCTATTATGGCTGCTAACTTTGAAGGCCCAGACTCAGTTGAAAATACGATTGCTCAGCAAACGGAGCAAAAGAAGGATTGGCGCAATCAGTTAGCGGATAAGGGCTTTACCTTTGGTGCGGACTATTTTGCTCTGGGGCTAAAATCACCCAACGGTGTTGATGGCTCGAACGTGAATGCAGCGTCAGGCGTTGCAAGACTTTATGGCTCGTGGAACCTACTTGGCCATGGTACAGACAATGTGGGTAGCTTAGTGTGGAAAGTGGAGCACAGACATAGCTACACCGATACTGATCCGAAAAGTTTTGCATGGCTTGGCCAAGATCAAGTTGGCTACGCGGGTATGATTGCACCTGCATTCAGTGACCAAGGTTTTCGAGTCACGGATCTAAACTGGAAGCAAAAAATCAGCGATGGCCGAGGCTCCATTATTGTTGGTTGGCAAGATGTGACCAACTATGTTGATGTTTATGCTTTAGCAAGTCCTTGGTCCGGATTTACGAATCTCGCGTTTTCAACCGGTGCGGGTGCGATGGGCTTACCCGATGATGGTGTGTTGGCAATCTCCGCGGGTCATATGCTGGGTGACAATTTCTACATTATCGGCGGCATTGCCGACGCGAAAGGTAAATCAGAGGACATTTTTGATGGTTTCGACACTGCCTTTGGTGGTGACGCGGCGTACTTTAAAACTTTAGAAATTGGCTGGACTGCTTCTCAAGACCAAATCTATACGGATAACTTGCATCTGACCTTTTGGCACATGGATGCGGGCTCTCGCCATAGTTTGTCATCAACAGTGCTGGAAGATGGTACGGTCATCGGTGGCGAGTCAGGGCAAGGTGTGAACTTCTCTTGGAGCCAATTTGTTACTCCGCAAATAATGCCATTTGTTCGTGGTGGTATTTCTGAAGGGGATGTTGCCCTGTATGACCGCTCGTTGTCAGTCGGCATGGGCTACTTTGGTTTAGGTCAGCCAACTAATAACTTGGGCTTTGCCATTAACTGGTCCCAAACCAATGAAGACACGCTACAAACATTTCTAAACGCAGGGGAAAGGCAGGTTGCTGCAGAGCTTTACTACAACATGCAGTGGGGTGATCACGTTCAAATTACACCAGACATTCAGTACATCAAAGATCCAGCGTTTTCGAGTGAAAGCCATGCCTGGGTGTTTGGCATACGTGCCCGTATCTTTATCTAGTGTTTGTATAAAAAATCCCGCTCAAATCGAGCGGGATTTTTTATGGCTTTAGCTTGCGGCTTTGACTTTGCCTTGTCTCAAGTCGTTGAGTACCTGAGCTTTTGGACCATCCGCTATGATGGTGCCTTTTTCCATGACAATGACTCGGTCAACCACATCCAGCATGGATGTTTTGTGGGTAATCAGCAGCAGTGTTTCTGACTCTTTGAGCTGCTTGAGCTGGGTTTTAATGTGCAGCTCTGATCGGTTATCCATCGAGCTGGTGGGCTCGTCCATAATCAAGATAGGTGGGCGAGCCAAGAGTGCTCTAGCAATGGCCACCGCCTGCCTTTGACCTCCCGAGAGTAGTAAGCCACCCTCACCCACTTGTCTTTCAAGACCTGCTGGATCTTGCTGAGTAAAGACGGTCACACCAGCTCGGTTCGCTGCGTCCATAACGTCGCGATCGTCGACCAGAGGCCTACCTAGAGTAATGTTGTCGCGAATAGAGCCGTAAAAAAGAGCACAGTCTTGAGGTACACAGCCAATATTGCGCCTTACGTCCACGTGGTGAAGCTGAGCAATGTCAGTTTCATCAATCCTGACGTGTCCTTCCGTTGGTTGGTAAAGGCCCATGATAAGCCGCTCAAGCGTGGTTTTTCCTGAGCCAATACGGCCGATGATGGCCACTTTCTCTCCTGGTTCTATCGTCAGGCTTAAATCCCGAATCGACGCCATAGGTGAGTCTGGGTAGTGGAAGGTGACGCGATCCAGCTCTATTTTGCCGTGAATGATAGGGCGGTGAATGTAGCGCTTGCCTTCTTCTTGCTCGTCAGGCATTGCCATAACTTGCTCGATAATGGTCATTGACGATTTAGCTTGGTTGTAGCGAGTTGAGAGCAGTGAAAGTTGAACCAATGGACCGATAGCTCGGCTACTCAACATGGTAGCGGCAATGAGTCCGCCCATGGTTAGCTCACCTTCGGCAATCAAGTAAACGCCGAGAATGATCATGCCAATATTGGCCGACTGCTGCACAAAGCCAGCGGTATTTTGAATACCATCAGTAATACGCTTGCTTTTAATATTCCAGTTCGCCATGTGAGCGACCGCTTCTTCCCAGCGGTACTGGTATTGGCTTTGCGCGCCGAATATCTTCACAGTTTCTAGCCCTGCCAAGCTTTCGATTAAGTTAGCGTATTTTTGCGAGGCAAGACGCGACCCTTCGTCGATGGTTTTGCGCAATGGCCCTTGGATGAGTAGCGAATAAATAATGAGAATCACAACCCCGACAATAGGGATGATCACCAAATTACCCGCCATCAGCCAAATGATGACTAAAAACAGCAGCGCAAATGGTAGATCAATCAGTGATGCGATGGTTGCTGAGGTGAAGAACTCTCGTATCGATTCAAACTCTTGCAAGTGACGCGCAAATGCACCGACGGACGGTGGACGCGATTCCATTCGGATGCCCATCACCTTGCTAAAAAGTTTTGATGAGATAAGAATGTCAGACTTTTTGCCTGCCACATCAATGAAGTAGCTGCGCATGAGTTTGAGCAACAAGTCAAAGCCGAAGACGATAAAGATACCTGCCGCCAGTACCCATAGAGTTTCAAAAGCAAGGTTCGGTACGACTTTGTCGTAAACCAAACGAGTGAACAGCGGCGCCGCAATGGCAAATATGTTGATAAGCAGTGAGGCAATCAACACATCACGGTAGATGCGTTTTGACTCCCACAAGGTTCCCCAAAACCAGTGACCATCTCGGGTCTTAAGTACTTCAGGGGAGCGTTCGTCGTAGCGAAACTGTTTCTTCACCAAGAAGTAACGACCGGAGTACTGAGCAATCAGATCGTCTAGGGCTATGGATATTGGCACCATGCCAGACTCAAGTGTGATCACTTCTGCTTCATTTCTTTCTTTGTCGATGCTGTTGAGTACGCATGCATCGCCACCTTTGAGAAGCAGAATTACAGGAAAAACGATGGTTGGAATAGCATCCAGATCCGCCCGGTTTTCTTTGGCGACCAAACCTGCACGCTCAGCGGAACGTGGTAATAAAAATGGAGTCAGTTTGCCTGAAGATAGGGGCAGGCCATTAACCAACGCCTCAGGGGAGTTGGCTAAGCCGTAATATCGACTGATGTAGATGAGCGAATTGAGTAACGGATCCTTCATGGATTCTGCACCTATTATTTGTCCACGATAAAGCCTTGGAACACATCAACAAAGTGCTCAGACAAGAAGTCGAGCTGAGTTTGTGTTTCCACGCGAGAGGCGATGGTTTTGATACCTAAGTTGTGTGCTGTTCTTGAAATAGACGTCAGCGTAAACTTCTGTTTTTCATCATCAAGTTGATGGGTGTATAAGTAATCCAATTTCACGTAATCGGGTCTAAATTCGTTGAGGTATTCCAAAGACTGGAAGTTGCGTCCGTAATTATCGACACCAAATCTTGCTCCCGCATTGCGAATAGCATTACAAAATAGAGCAGTGTGATGCGGGTTACTGATAAAGCAGCTCTCCGGTATTTCAAAGTGCAGCTTCTCACAAATACTGGCGTGCTTGCTTAGCTCTAACGATATCCAACGAATAAAGCTTGGCTGAGCAATACTGGTCGGCGTGATGTTGATGGCGATGGCATCAGACATTTCTTCACGTTCCAACTTGTTGATGACCGATATGATGACGTGCTCATCGAAGATGTGGCTGGCATCAAGCTGCTCAAGCGCCAATAGATATTGGTTGGCCGTGTAGCGCTCGCCATCTTTTTCAATCGCTGAGAACACCTCACGGTGATAGGTTTCTCCCCAGCTACTGTTGGCAGCTTGGAAGCGGAAGGTGACTTCTTCGTTGTTGATGGCCTCTTCGACCAAGGCGCGCCATTGCTGTTTGCCCATGATGACGCCGGTGTGCTCGTTGGATATGTAACCATAGTCCATTTCTGGATTTGACTTAGCTTTAGTGAGCGCGTTATCCAGTACAGACAGCATTTGCGTGGAGTTTTTGCGCTCTTCATTAAACACCACACCAAGTGATGCTTTTGCTTTGCTAAGACCTGTTGGGTCTGCATTAAGGTCTTGAATACAAGTGATGATGCTGTTAGCCGCGAACTTGAGCTCATTTTCATCAATATTTGGGAATACAAAACCAAATTCATCCGTCGAGATACGAGCTATTACGGTGTTTGGCAAATTAATCGTCATTGACAGCAGATCTGCTAGTTCGCGTACTAGTCCATCGCCAGCCTCATAACCTTCACTCTTATAGGTCTGCTTAATAAACTCAGCATGCAAGATGGCAACGCCACCCAGTGAAGATTCGCTCAGCCACTGATTGAGCTGTCCCATGAAGAAAGCACGGTTACCAAGGTGAGACACGGGATCCATATAAGCGCGTTCACGCAGCTTTTGGGCTTCTTTCGCCTGCTGTTTGAATGATTCTTCTACGTGTGCCGACATGCTATTGATACCATCAACGACAGCAATCAAATCTTTGGTTCTAGGTCTAAGCAGCGGATCACCAAACTGACGATTGGCCACTTGTTCCATTTTAAGCACGATGGCGCGTAGAGGGTTCAAGGCACGACGCAAGATAAATGCGATAGCGAGTAAGCCTAAAACGAGAATGCCCAAAAATGCCGCTGAAAGACGCTCAAACGCATGCCAAAGTTGAGAATACTTCGCCAGGGTGACTAACGATTTCTACCTCTGCCAACTGCAGCCAGCCACTCGTGACAACGCGAGAGTCCTGAATTGGCGAAAACAGAGGAAGATTGGTAAACCATGCTGGTACGTCGCTCGGTTTGATAGGGTATGTGCGCAGTATTTCTTCATCGCTTTCAAGAAATACAAGGCGAACCGTAGAGTAGGTGCTGCCATCAAATAGGGCATTGATTACCGATTCTACCGCAACCTTGTCTTGAGACTGGAGGTACGGCGCCAAGGCAAGTCCGACGGTATTGATGGTGTTATTGACTTCAGAGCGTTGCTGTCGCTCCAAAAAATCTTTTGTGGTGTTAATTTCGATAATAAACACCGACGTCAATAACAGTAAAAAAACGGCTATCATGCCGACCACTAGCTGTCTGTATAGTGTCATAATTATTTACTCGTCGTAATTTACCTTTGGTTTCCGTAACGTTAATGAGCGCTCGCGACTGCGCAAATCATTCCATAATTTTAGTCTCGACGACTTTCCGGCTAACTTGCCTTGAGTGGTTTTCATGGTCCACAAGTTGCGACCATTAAAACTGTATATCGGTAGTAGATCGCCGCGTTTGGACGCGGGTTTTATTTCGCCAATAAGATTGTCTAAGATCAGCGGTTGAGAGCGTGGCGTTTCGTAGTAGGCGAGCACCATGTGGAATTGATTGAGCTCAATCGCCTTAACGTAGACCAAACGCAGCTTTTTATCGGAGATACCGAGCTCGAGCAGCGAGAAGTATTTAGCAATAGTGAAATCTTCACAGTCACCAGCATTGCTCCCTAAAAACTCCAGCGGCGTTGCCCAGTAGTCCTTTCTACCCCACAACCGAATATCGTCGACAAAGTTGAGCTGATTGAAGAACTCGTTCACACCAATCAGTTGTTGTTTCTCAGATTGTCCCTGTAAACCAGCCAGCACCGAACGCCACGTTTGAACACGTTTACCCGCTCTTTCGCCGTAGGTCTTGGTAACTGTACTAATCCAACGCTGTTCCTGTTTGGTGTAGGCGTCAGTCGTTGTCGCAAGCGATAAGGCTACCGCTGCGGCACAACCGATTAATGCAAACTTTAATTTGGTGCGCTGACGCCTCATTCGCTCACTCTTTATCACTAAGTCCCTTTACTCTTTTAGAGCATTATTTTGTGCGCTTATTATAGGTTTGAGCAGGTAATCCAGTACCGTGCGTTTGCCTGTAATAATGTCAACCGATGCGGTCATGCCTGGGATAATAGGCAAGGTTTCATCGTGACCGAAGTTAGTCTTTTCGGTTCTGACTCGCACGATATAAAAGCTATTGCCTTCTTCATCCTGAGTCGTATCTGCGCTGATGTGTTCCAGCGTTCCATCTAGGCCACCGTATTTGGTAAAATCGTAGGCGCTGAACTTCACGATAGCGTGTAAATCTGGGCGTAAAAATGCGATGTCTTGGGGTGCAATTTTCGCTTCAACCAGCAAGGTGTCTTCGGTTGGGACTATCTCAACAATATCCATGCCGGGCTGAATAACGCCGCCGACGGTGTTGACGTTGAGTGTTTTTACCGTGCCGTTTACAGGGGATACCACCACTGTTCGGTTTACTCTATCTTCGAGACCAACAGCAGACTCTGTCATGGAAGAGAGACGATCCTGTGCCTCGTTGAGTTTTTCTTGCTGTTCTGAGCGGAACTTTTGTGCAATATCGATACGACTGAGTTTGGCTTCCTCGATGGCAGAGCGTAGTGCCGGTAGTTTAAGCTCCGTTGAAGTCAGTTCTCGTCTAGTGTCGTTGACCTGCCGCTGAAGCTTGAGTAATTCAACTTTTGGGACGACGCCTTCATCGGCTAGAGGCTTGGTGATGTTCAGTTCATCTCGGGCTAGGTTGTAGCCGTTTCTTAAGTTTCGGACTCGGGCTTGCATCTCAACGAGATCTTGCTGTTTTTGTCTGACCTGTTGATCAATAACGGAGAGCTCATTTCGCAGTTCATTAAGATCTTGTCGGTATTCAGCTCTTTGGCGAGAAACGAGGCTCTTATTGTTTTCTTCAAACGTAGGTGGATAGGCGAGCTTATTGGTATCGAGTGTGACAGACTCTCGCCAGTCGTTTCCGGATTTTGACTCATCAATGATAACGCTAGTGAGCGAAGCAGAGAGTTGCAACACGCTTGCTGTTAGATTGAGAACCTGCTGTTCACGTTCACGAAAATCTGAACGGAAACGAGTATCGTCAATCAGAAGCAGCTGTTGCCCTTGAGTGACTGTATCCCCTTCTCGAACAAGAATTTCCTTAACGAGACCGCCTCAAGGTTTTGAATCACCTGTACTTGCGAAGAGGGAACTACTTTTCCTTGGCCGACGGTGACTTTATCAATTTCTGCCCAAGCCGCCCAAACGATGGCACAAATGAAAAACACCACCATTACCCAAAGCATCATGCGGGCACTGGTGGGCGTATTGAGTAGCAGCGCGGCGGTTTTATCATCGATGTAATCCAGCTCGGCGTCCGACACCTTTTTGTATTCTTTATTATCCATATTCCATCCGCAGGGGTGATGTTCAGGAGTCGACTAATAGTCTGATTCTATTACCAAGATTATCCATCTGTAACCTGTTCTCATAGAAAGAGTCGATCCATCATGCATTATTGGACGTAGTTCACGGTGTGACCGCTTGTTAAGGGGGCACTTCGTCATTAGCGTTATCCAAAAGTTTAGCAGCGACGTGGTGAATATAAAGTAATGAATTATCGAAATATTGTCTGGCTTGGAGAAACTCATCACCCATTAGTGACAAACTAGGCGATAGAATTCAAAAATCGACGTCGAGATAGGGAATTCGGGTTGTTTTCTGTCACATATCGGCGCAAAATTCACAAAAAAGTGAGGAGTTGTTATGGGAATTGAAGATATTCGCCGCGAGTATTCGAAAGGTGGCTTGCGTCGTAAAGATTTAGAAGACGACCCGATTGATCAATTTAACAAGTGGCTAGCGCAGGCGGTGGAAGCCAAGCTTAGCGACCCAACCGCGATGACTGTGGCAACGGTTGACGAGAATGGCATGCCATTCCAGCGCATCGTTCTGTTGAAGAGCGTCGATGAGAACGGTTTCGTGTTTTACACCAATCTTGGTAGCCGTAAAGCGCAGCACATCGAACACAACAACAAGGTGAGTTTGCATTTCCCTTGGCACACGCTTGAGCGTCAAGTGCACATCACTGGTGTTGCAGAAAAGCTGACGGCGGTGGAGAACATGAAATATTTCACCTCGCGCCCAAAAGAGAGCCAGCTTGCAGCGATTGCCAGTAAGCAAAGTAGTCGTATTTCAGCCCGTGGTGTCCTGGAAGGTAAGTTTCTGGAATTGAAGCAGAAATTTGCAAAAGGTGAGATCCCAGTGCCGACATTTTGGGGTGGCTATCGTATTCGCCTGAGTCGATTGAATTTTGGCAGGGTGGCGAACACCGACTGCATGACCGTTTCCTGTTTAGCAAAGATGGAACCGGTCATTGGGATGCAGAAAGATTGGCGCCGTAATCGCTATTTAGTGTTTAGAATTTATCTAAGCTGCGGTTTTCGCAGCTTTTTTTATATTTTTGCTTCGATATAGTACAAATTACAACCACCGTAACTTGTTGGTTCATGATCATTGTTCCGGAAGCTTGATCAAGTAAGGATCCTTTTTTATGCTTCTGTTTCTTGAATATCTATTAATCGCTAGCCCAATAACAATAAGCGATTGCACGATTCGCTTTCCCAAATTCACTGGAAATCGATATACTCCGCGGATCGATATTCCATTTACACTGAGGCCGGAAACATGGTGAAACGCAACAATGACATCCTTGATCATGCTTCCTTAACGCCTAGCATTATTAAGCCTGCAGAAATCGTTCGCTTGCCTTCGCATATGGATTCTCATGAGCACCACTACACTCAAGTTGTGATAGGCTCAAAGGTCAATCAGAGTTCGATGTAGGTGGTGTCGGTAACAGAGTAGGCCCAGGACAAGGCTGTGTGGTGACATCTGGCCTTGATCATGCTTTCGGTGGCATTGTTGATCAACCGGATATTTTGGTGCTGAACATGCCACTGCCAAGTGACGATGATCCGGTGCTTCTTCAAAGAATCAATGAGTTATCGAAAAGTAATACTTACTTTCAACTCGATATTCAAATTCAAAAGCTGATTCAGATGTTGGTGGCGGAAATGAAAAGTAGCCCTGATGATTTGCTACTTAGCCGTGCGTGCAACGATACGGTGGTGGCGTTATTGCAGCGTCATATTTCAGAGCTCAAGACATCGCTGCGTGACTCTCGCTTCGATCTTGCACAGATTGATCGCTACATTGAGCAGCATTTAGCCCATAAGATCTCTGTCGCCCAGCTTGCCGGAAGTGTCTTCTTAGCGGAAAGTCAGTTCCATATGCTTTTTAAAGAGCAGTTGGGCATAACGCCACACCAATATGTACTGAACAAGCGCGTTGATGCGGCCAAGCGACTGATAGAACAAGGTAACCTTAACTTAGGTCAAATAGCTGAGCTCACAGGGTTTTCTGGTCAAAGTACCTTCACGCACGCTTTTTCACGGCTGCAAGGTGTTTCTCCTTCACAATACCGCAAGCGTTTTAGTTGATTTCCACAACTGTAACTGCTTTCTGTTGCTCAAGTTTGGCATTAACCGAACTCAAACTCTTCATCATAAACGATACAGTTTCTTCCCGACTCTTTCGCCTGGTACAGCGCAGTATCAGCTTTCCCGATTAGGTGATTAACAGTTTGCGAGTTAGTACATTTAGCAACACCAATACTGATGCTCGGTATGATTGATGGGTAATCTTTTACGCGATGATTATGGATCAGGACACGAACTCGTTCGGCAAGGTCTTTGGCATGATTCGTGTCCGTGTTGGGAAGCAATACAACAAATTCTTCTCCACCATAGCGGCAGATAATGTCGCTGCTTCGCAAGTGCTGTTTGAGTAACGTTGCTACGTCTTGTATTACTATATCTCCAACGTGATGACCAAAGTTGTCATTGATTGATTTAAAGTGGTCGATATCGCACATCAACACTGTTGTCGAATGCTTGTTGCTCTGCTTATTTTCAAACAAGTGGCGGGCTACTTTTTCGAGTCCACGGCGATTGTATAGGGAAGTCAGACTGTCTCTCATTGACAGATTCTCAAGTGAACGTACCAGTCGACTGTTGATGATCCATACCAAACAAAAGGCAAGTGCGATTATTGAAAATACGCTAGTAATAAAAGGGATTTGATGCACCCAGCTAGCCGCCATATAGTCTTGTAGCTCTCGTGAGTTGAAAACGAGTATGGCTCTTGTGGTCATCGTTAGAGCTGTAAATAGTAAGCTGGCGGAAACGACGATTACGGGCAGTTTATTGTCTTGTTCGTTGCCGTGAAAGATTTCCCATGCAGCAACCAACATGGTTACCGCTAGATAGCTACTGACGATAACGACTCTGGTGTTTGTTGAAGGCTCAAATGCTGTGTAATAGATAAGAAGAAACGTAACCACGGGGACAAAAAATATGAGTTTGGTGATGGAGCGTAGGTTGGCTTTTCGGAGTAAGGCGTAGCATAAAAGATAACACTTGAGCCTAAACACACTAGTGTGTTTGCCAGGTAGATAGATAGCCACGGAGGAATATAGCCTCGCAGCGATGTGAATGCATTAGCGACTGCTATGATAGCAAACCCCAAGGAAACGATTTTAATCTCTGGCCATTGTTTGGCTTGTACCTGAAGGGCGAGCAGGCAGATAGAAAAGACCATTGAAAACAATGAGAGAAGAAAACTAACCGTACGCAAATCTAGCTCAAAAGGCATGCAATGTCCGTATTGCTGTATGTATTGTGAGAATATATGCATATTAAATGTTAATGACAAGTTAAGTTATAGTTCAATTTATAAATTTGCAAGCAATAGCAACAAGGGTGGGTAACGCGTTTCGCGTTTGCGATTTTTCCGTGACGAATATTTAGTTTTACTGTGAAGAGTACGCACTATTTCATGTCATAACTCTTTCGAAATAATGACCGAAGAACCACAGGTTCATGGAACAATTCAGCAAATAATTCGGGTGAATTTTTTATTCGATTTCGATCGCTTGTGATTTTTATGCAGTTTGTCTTATATGTGTTAACAGTAAGCATGCTAATTACTTCTTATTTGGACTGCTTGAAGCCACGGCAAACTCGACAATAATGTAAATAGATAGATGTGAAATGAACAACATTGTGCATTCAAATAATATGAAGAAGATACCTTTAGCGCTTTCTGCCTTTCTCCTTGTTGTTATGACAGGGTGCTCATCAACAGCCTCCATAGACAGCCAAAAAACAACGCGCTATGCCAAATCGCATGAGCTTGTTGGTCAAGCGTCTTGGTACGGCAGCAAGTATCACGGTAAACGCACTGCAAGTGGTGAGCGCTATAACATGAGGCGTATACTGCCGCTCACAAAACTTTGCCGTTTGGCACTATTGTCAGAGTGACCAATACTAACAACGGCAAGACGGTTGATGTGAAAATTAATGACCGAGGCCCGTTCGTTAAAGGTCGAGTTATCGACCTATCACGAAAGTCTTTCGAGCAAATTGGCAGCATTAATAAAGGTACATTGCCTGTGAAAATTGATGTTATCGACGATAGCAACACCTTTAGATACAAACACTAATCATACTGCTCTCTCTTTTTCCGTTTCGAATGGCGACAGGGAGAGTCGCTTCATTTGGCCGACACAAAACTGTCAAAAACCTCGCTCTAAACTGTCACATCAATTTCATAGAATTCGTCGATAACTTGTTTGGAGATTGATCACTATGTCTAACCCCCTTTATGTTTTCGACATGGACGAAACGCTGTTTGATGCCGATTGTGCCACGCTGTGGAATGAGTTTTTGGTCGAAAAAGGGATTGCGACTGAATCAGGGTTTCTTGAAGAAGATCAGCGCCTGATGGCTCTTTATGCTCAAGGCAAAATGGAAATGGAAGAGTACTTGAAGTTCTCTATGTCCCCTCTATCTGGCGTATCAAAAGAGACGGTGTCTTTGCTGGTGGAACAATGCATTGATGAGAAGATATTGCCTCGTCTATATCCACAAGCTGCCACACTCATTGAACAGCTTAAGCGTGACAAGATTCGGTCTGTGATCATCTCTGCATCTGTGAGCTTTTTGGTGTCTGCTATCGGTAAGCGTATTGGCATTGATGAGGCGATGGGGATTGATTTGGTGGAGGAAGGTGGCCATTACACCGCCACTATTGCAGGCACACCCACCTATCGAGAAGGTAAAGTAGAGAGGCTCCAGCAGTGGCTTGATGTGAGCTTAGAACCTTTTACTCCTATTCACTTTTATACAGATTCTATTAACGATCGCTCACTGTGTGAGTATGCTGATCACGTCTATTTAGTGAATCCATGTCCCTTACTCAAAGCGCTTGGTGAGAAGAAGCGATGGCAACAGCTAACTTGGTCTCTGTAGCTTGCTCATCTATCTGTTGTTTATATAGGCTCAACTGTTAAGCGTTTAGTTGAGCCTACTTTTGCTCAGGTTAGCGAGGTTTACTGCTATGGCGCTATCCTCTGGACCTCTTTTATTTCAAAGTCAGCAAACCAGACCTCATCTTCTCCGGCATTAAGCCCCGCTTTGTCATTAAGGGAGCGATAGATGCCCCATTTAGGTCTGACAAAGTTGTCGGTACTGCCGTTACTACCAGAACGCCAAAGCTCGATATTTTGTTTACTCACCGAAAACAGAGGCACTACAGAACCGAGTGGTGTCACGGTCATTTCAAGCGAGCCCTGCTCACTGAATTTGGCGCGAACGAAGACCTCTAGCCATTGCCCTTGTATCTGAGACGCCCAGTCAATATCGAGCTGTGAGGTGTGGAGCAGCATGGTTTTAGCATCTCGGCTGTCGACATGACGTATTTCCAATCCACTGATGCCACTTTTGGTATTGCCCGTTATAGTGACTAATGGCTGACTAACAGGATCACCAAAGTCCGAGACGGCTTTAAGTTGGAAGAGATGAGTAAAGTGGCTGGTGACAGCTAAATCTTCATCAATACGAAATTTCCATCGGTATTCAAACGTGGTGTCCATAAAACCCTTGAGTGAGTCTTTAGATTTGTCGTATACCTTGATCTCATTGCGCTGGCGATCAGTTTTACCCGTATCTCTATCGCCATCTAGGTCACGATGAATGGTAAACCGGAAATAGTCGCCTACTTGATTATCATTGTCTTCGGTTATGTGTTTTACACCACTATGATTATCATCTCCATAGAGGTCAGGCGCTTCGATAGAGCCAACTCCTAGGACACTTTCAATCAAATCATAAGTGTCCATATTGGCTGGGCCATCTGATATTAATGAAGCACTACTTAGTACGTAGTAATTTCCGGAATCATCAATATCTGGAGTATTTGGAGTGCTGTTGTGTCCGGAATCCTCGATATTCGGTGAGTTTGGAGTACTGGTGCTGTCTGCGGTACTGCCACCGCAAGCGGTCAAAAAAAGAGGGATAAGGGCGGAAAGCGCGAGCTGTCGGGCGTGATACATCATAGGTTACTTCCTAAAACGAAAAAAAGGGGCACCCTACACGTGCCCTGAAAAGAGGTTTCGCTTATTACATATTTAATGTTCGTGAAACTAGGAATTGTGCAAGCTTAGTGAACACCGCCAAACTTGCTAATTTGGTGATACTAATGGCTATCGTTTAGACCAAACTGAGCTGCGCGCTCGGCAATTTGGGTCGGAGTAAGAGCTACATCCCACAGAGCGATATTATCAACTGTACCATCGAAGTTTTTATCATCACCTGATGAGCCGCCTAATAGAATAAACTTATCACTAGCATTTTTAGCTAGTTCCCAGTCAACGGATTTGCTAGCAATTTCATTACCATTCAGATAAACATTTGCTAGGCTCGTTGCATCATCATATACAGCAGTAATGTGATACCAAGTGTCGTTAGCAATTGCTTCATCTGAAACGGCTTCTGTAGATAAATCACTACCGCCTACTTGACCGCCGTACACTTTGAACTTCAGCGTATCTTTGGTGCCTGAATCATTACCTTCAATATAAAGCTTGTAACCTAGATAGTTGTCTGTATTCGCCCAATCAATCAGTGCCACATCTTTTTCATTGGCTCTACGTCTCTTGATAACAGTTTCAAGGGTGAATGACCCCTCAATTTGTTCAGCACCAGAGTCTGCATCAGAAGTATAATAGGCATATCCATATGGACCTGGTTGAATTACGCTAACGGCAGTGGCGTCATCTCCTAGTGCACCAGCAGTCGTACTTAGTTCAGCACTACCTGTCCATTTCACGCTCGTACCATCAGAGCCGCTATCACTGGTAAAGTCCCCACTATTGAACTTGAACTCGTGAACCGAAATAGGGAAGTCACCTAACTCAGGCTCAACTGAATCGCCCCCCGTACTGATGACTATCGCTTCAGAGGTACCCGAGTTGTATGGGTTTTCATCCAAATCATGGGGAACCGAATAGCTTTCAAAATCATCTTTGAATACAATGCTTTCGTCGCCATTTTCATCGATGTTTGTTACCACAATATTGTCGACAATTAGCTCATAGTCTGTCGTTGCTGAATCATCGCCAAGTCTAAATGCGATCACCTTCACGTCTGTAGGGTCTGTGACTTCACCGCTGAATTCTTCTCCATTAATGGTAAAAGTAAATATTTTTGTTTCTTTGTTCCACTGTGCTTCGATTGATAGTGTTTTACCGTGTTCGTAGGTACCGTCAGTTTCCACAATGCTACCTTTCGATACGCCTGCCACTCCTTCACCACGATATTTGATGACCCCAGCTTCTAGTATGATTTCACCAAACAGCTCGTCAGTCGACGTGCTAGTAGCAAAAAGAGAGACAGAAGCTTTGTCCCGGCCTTCGCCGGTTGCAGCCCCATCTTTATATTGTAGGATAAGGTCAGCGGAGAGTTTTCCTGAACCAATGCTCTCTAATGTTGCGTTAGTGCTGCTATCTGCGAGTTTGAGGCGTAGTTCACCAGTATCAGTAGTTAGCGTGTCCAAAATTTGAGCAGATTGGTTAACGCCAGCTTCTGCGTTGGCAGCTGAAACCGCCTCTTTCACACCTACCGCGTCAGATTGGTCAAACCCTGACAGGTCGAGGTTAACATCTGCTTTCTTGAGGGTTAACTCGCCACTTTCCACAATGTATTCTACATCAGTGTACTCTACGCCATTTATGCCATCGCTATAATAGGTAAATGTCATCGTCCCATCTTCAATGTTTTCATTAAATGATGCTGGTGAGATTTTATAGACACCTGGGCTATTGTCGTCGTTATAGTATTTTTGTGTTGATCCACTGAAAACGTAGACATTAGGTAAATCAACACCATTAGACTGTGCTGCCACGTCACCTTCCTCGGTAAGTTGCCAATAGCCTCCCGCGAGTTTGGATGTTGGTGTTGTGACACCACCATTTCCAGAACCTCAGTGTCTTCATTGATAACTTCGGGATTACAACCCATAAGAAGCCCCGTTGAGAGGGTGACTGCTGCTGCAATTCTTGATATTCGCATAATTGAACTCTCTTTCATGTCCCTTGATATTGGATTTCAATATTATTGTATTATAAATATAAATGTTTCTAGCTGTAACATTTGGTTGCTTGATTGCAATCACTGAAGTGGAGAAAAAGCATACGATTTTTGTGACGGAACTGACGATTATGGACAGTAATATCGAGTTTAGTATTTGAATTATCGTGGTAATAGATGATTTGAAGGGGGATGACTAAGGGTTAATATGTGGAAAAAGGAGTGTTTAATGATGACTAAGGTTGTTGGGAATTGTCAAAATACACTTCCTTATACTTTCAATAGTCAATAAATTTGTAGGACAAAATTACGCTTGTAAAGCGCTTTGCTAGCGGTACGATAGACATGGTCTCTGGCGATTATTTCACCCGCTAGCTTCTTTGTATGAGGCTAGCGAGTGATTCAAAGTGGGTTATTTACTCGCGTTTTCCCACTTAGCTACAATGTTTAATGCCAAAGCTTCGTCTTGGGTCATCATTGCATAAACATCAGCGTGCTGATCTACATCGTTAACAATCATGATTTCGCCATTCGTCGTAGCGTAGCGAATCACAAGTGGATTGTCGCCAGCTTGTTGGTCAAATTCAATGCGTAGGTTACCATTTGGAAGCGACCAAGTAGTTGGGTACTCTTCACCATCTTCAATGAGGGTTACTTCACCCGTTTGTGTATTCTCGTCGAATTTGCCAAAACGGAATTCACCATAAACAGGCTCTGAAGCAGAGGTATCTGAGTCATCCATCACAGTGAACAAGGTTTTGTTTTCAAAATCTGTTTGTGAGAAATTCATAGATGTTGTTAGGTCATTTGTCGTCCAAAGAGTCAAATCGCCTTCATCTGGTACAGCAAACGCTAGATCAGTTGATGTGTAAATGAAGGCATTGTTCTCTTCTTTACCATCTTCTGAAGGAATCGAAAGCACATCGCCATTAATACGGTAATTCATGCATTCGATTTGGCCACCTTCTTCCACACATAAGCT
Organism: Vibrio maritimus; assembly: GCA_000755425.1. Lineage (GTDB taxonomy): Bacteria > Pseudomonadota > Gammaproteobacteria > Enterobacterales > Vibrionaceae > Vibrio > Vibrio maritimus_A. The sequence goes on along the minus strand of BBMT01000007.1, from coordinate 38,778 downwards.
GTCTGTAGTTAACCAAGCATCAAATACACCTTCCTCTGCTGCCCAATATTTACTGAAGTTTGCAAGAGTCCATTTTGAAGTTGGTGAATCTTTATCTACATTGCCTTTTATCAAATAACTCTGTAGATCATTTATTACTGCGACAACCTCAAATTTACCATCATCAGCAAGAACAAAATCATTGTTATCGATTTCGTTAATATCACCAGTATTGCCGTAATGTTCGTCGATAGCTCCATTAATATCCGATGCAGTTTGCTTCATTTCACTGCCATTAATATTGGTAGCTTCCGTCGGTAGCTCTTGAACTAAACTACGAGCAAGTGCGTGTGCCTTAATTGCGTCTTCAGCTTTATCCGCATCACTTTTAAGTGAAACGTAATCACCTGAGATTACACTACTATCCAAGTTAAGATCTTTTGCTAAATCCTCAACTGAAATGCCGTTGGCATCTGCTAAGGTTGTAAATGGCGTGACGAGATTAGAACTAGAATCCGCCGTCATTTCATAGCTTTTTGTTAGGTAACCTACGCGATCTGCATCTTTGGTGCTACCCGCGATTGAACGGATGATGACAGGGTAATCTTTGTCTGAGACAGGAATAGTAAATTGACCATTCGAATTAGTTTTGCCTATTACTTCTCCATCGTCACATACGCCATTTTCATTTCGGTCTACACAAACTTGCGCATTTTCCAAATAGCCATCGATAACGGTAATAGTGCGGCCTTGAACAGAACCACTTTCATCACCAGAATCACTTGAGCCACCACAGCCGGATAATACAATTGCAGATAGAATTGCAGTGCTTAATACTGACTTTTTCACTTGATTTTCTCTTTTATTGAACAACATTAGAATAATTTTTTGTGATTCCATTTCAAAAAATAAAAAATAAAAAGTAAAATCATTAATTTACAATTATTTGGTGATCTACTTATCATAATTAAGAATATTATTTATTGAATATATTGTCCTAATTTATAAATCCAGGATTGATATTGGATTTAATATATTATTCTCATGGTTTGGCGTGTAAACTATATATATTTAGTTAATGTTAATTTTCAAAAAATAGTGAGTAACAAGTTGTAAATTATGTCCCGACAATGATTCTTTGTGTCACATTATAATTGTGAACATGTTCTTGAATTGTTACAAAGCGTAGAAAAATGCAAAAACAACGGAGTTTTTGACAAGTAATTCTCAAGCGCTCAAAATACACTGCCTGCCATTGTAGTAGTCCAGTCGATGTTTTCGGCTGAGTAGAGATTGAGGAACACACATGTTTACAGCAACAGATGTGCTAAAAACGGAGTTTGTCGAGCAGCCGCTTGAACAGCTCTGGTCACTGATCTCTCCACTCTATATGGTGGATGAGTCTCAATGGTTGAAACAGCTTTTACCTCTGGCAACACCGCAAGGTGACGAAGCCCAGCAGATCCCACAGAAAACCACCCAGCTCATTGAAGCCATACGTGCTGACAAAAATGCGATTCAGATGATCGATGCCTTGCTGCTTGAGTACAGCTTAGATACTCAAGAAGGCATTTTGCTGATGTGTCTCGCGGAAGCCTTGATGCGTATTCCTGATTCTGCAACAGCAGATGCGCTTATCCGCGACAAGCTCAGCGTGGCTGACTGGAAGTCACACCTAAAGAATTCTGACTCTGTGTTTGTCAATGCTTCAACTTGGGGCTTGATGCTAACGGGGAAAGTGGTGGGTTTGCCAGATTCGCAATCTCAAAGCCCTGCGAAAGCGGTTAACCGCTTGGTGAACAAATTCTCTGAACCTGTGATTCGTAAAGCCATGTATCAGGCGATGAAGGTCATGGGACATCAGTTTGTATTAGGTCGCAGTATTGGCGAAGCGCAGAAGAACGGTAAGAAGATGCGCGACCGTGGTTTTACCTATTCGTTTGATATGCTGGGTGAGGCGGCGTTAACCAAAGCGGATGGCGATAAATACTTCAAAGATTACCTAATGGCAATTGAAGCGGTTGGCAGTGACAAATACGGTTTAGATACCAGCCCTGCGCCGTCGGTTTCCATTAAGCTTTCTGCACTACACCCTCGTTATGAAGTCGCGAATGAAGAGCGTGTTCTTACAGAGCTATGCGATACGCTGACTCAGCTGCTAACTCGCGCTCGTGAGCTTGATGTTGCTATTACTATTGACGCGGAAGAAGCGGATCGTCTTGAGCTTTCTCTAAAGCTCTTCGAAAAGGTTTACCGCAGCGATGTTGCGAAAGGCTGGGGTAAGTTTGGTCTTGTTATTCAGGCGTATTCTAAACGTGCACTTCCGGTACTGGTCTGGGTCAATGCACTCGCGAAACAGCAGGGTGATTTGATCCCACTTCGTCTTGTTAAAGGCGCGTATTGGGATAGCGAGATCAAGTGGTCTCAGCAAGCGGGTTACGATAACTACCCTGTTTATACCCGTAAAGAAGCGACTGACGTGGCATACCTAGCCTGTGCTCGCTTCCTACTGAGTGACAACGTGCGTGGAAACATTTTCCCGCAGTTTGCGAGCCACAATGCACACACCGTGACAGCAATTGCGACCATGGCGCAGCACACTGATTACGAATTCCAGCGTCTACATGGTATGGGTGATTCCCTTTATGACCATGTGATGGATACTCACAAGCAACCGGTTCGAATCTACGCACCGGTAGGTAGCCACAAAGATCTGCTGCCATATTTGGTACGCCGACTGCTAGAGAATGGCGCGAACAGCAGCTTTGTACATCGTCTAGTTGATGCTCGTTGCCCGGTTGAGAGCCTAACGGTTCACCCGGTCGATGCACTCAACGCCAACGACACCTTGCATAACGCCAACATTGAACTGCCGCCTGCGATCTTTAGCGATCGTAAAAACTCGATTGGCGTGAACGTTGATATCGAGAGCGAAGTAAAAGAGTACGAACACAAAGTGGACGTATTCCGCAGCAAGCAGTGGCAGGGTGCGCCAATTATCAATGGACAGTCCCAATACGAAAGCATGATCAAGGAAGGCGCGACAGTAGATACGATTACTGCGCCGTATGATCGTCGAATTGTTGTTGGTCAGGTAGCTATGGCTAACCTTGATCATGTTTCCGAAGCTATTAAGGTGGCTGAGGAAGGATTCGCATCTTGGTCAACGCTTCCTTATGCAGAGCGTAGTCAGTGCTTACTAAATCTGGCGGATAAGCTAGAAGAGAACTTGCATGAGCTAGTGGCGATTTGTCACCAAGAGGCGGGCAAAACCATTCACGATAGTATTGACGAAGTGCGCGAGGCGGTCGACTTCTGTCGTTACTACGCTAAGCAGCCACACATCTTCAAAACACAATCGGTACTTGGCTTTGATGGCCAATCTAAGTCGATGACTCGCGGTGGTCGCGGTGTATTTGTCTGTATCAGCCCATGGAACTTCCCGCTGGCTATTTTCCTAGGTCAAGTCACTGCGGCTTTGGTTGCTGGTAACACAGTGGTTGCTAAACCTGCAGAACAAACCTCTCTCATTGCTGTGCGTGCAGTAGAGCTGATGCTTGAAGCGGGCTTCCCTGCAAGCGCAATCCAGCTCATTACAGGTCGCGGTGCGGATGTGGGTCATGCACTAACCTCCCATAACGCGATTGCTGGTGTTGCCTTTACTGGTTCAACTCCAACAGCGCAGCGCATCAATAGCACTTTGGCAGCACGCCAAGTGGCACCAGTGCCATTTATCGCTGAAACCGGTGGTCAAAACGCAATGATTGTGGACTCTACTGCGCTCCCAGAGCAAGTGGTGCGTGATGTGGTTCGCTCTGCGTTTGCGTCGGCGGGTCAGCGCTGTAGTGCTCTACGAGTGCTGTATATCCAAGAAGATATTGCAGAGCGCGTGATCAATCTGATTCAAGGTGCAATGGATGAACTAAAAGTTGGTTTGCCATACCTACATTCAACCGATGTTGGCCCTGTGATTGATGCCAATGCGAAGCAAAAGCTTCTTGCTCATATTGAAGCGATGACTAAGCAAGGCAAGAAAGTAGCCCAACTATCTCTCGATGATGAATGTGCAGAGGGCGACTTTGTTCCACCTTGTGCGTTTGAAATCTCGGATATTTCAGTACTGACGGAAGAGCACTTTGGTCCGATCCTACACATCGTGCGCTTTAAAGCGTCTGAACTGCCGAAAGTGGTGGACAGCATTAATGCGACAGGCTTTGGTCTAACGCTCGGCGTACACAGCCGTAATGAGTCTACTTACGAATGGATTGAGAAGCACGTTCGTGTCGGCAACTGTTACATCAACCGAGATCAGGTTGGAGCAGTAGTTGGTGTTCAACCATTTGGTGGACAAGGTCTGTCGGGTACGGGACCAAAAGCAGGTGGTCCTCACTATCTTTATCGTTTCACGGATGTCGTCAACGGCGCCGCTTCCATTTCAAAGTAAGGAGAAAGAGTCATGGTTAATAACGCAACAATTTTCTCTGATGTTTTGAATGCATGGGAGAGCTGGAATGTTACCGATTTTGCTGAGCAACGTGAGTGCTTACTTTCTGTTCAGCGCAATATGGCAGAGCTCAACGCGACGCTAGCAAGCGTGATGGCGTTTCATGTTCAACAAGCGAATATCCTGCTGGCTAACCCGCATGTTATGCCGGGGCCAACAGGCGAAACCAATGAGCTTTACGCTGCAGGTCGTGGCGTGGCTTTAGTGGTGCTTGAGAGTGAAGAGGCGGAAGCAAAAATCGCTGCGGTGGCACAGATAACAGCTGCTCTAATCGCTGGCAATGGCGTCATTGTTTGCTCTGGTAACGAGAAGTTTAATCAAATTTTAATTTCGGCAGTCGAGCGTTCTCAATTGCCTTCTAACCTAGTCCAGATTGTCGCTTTAGAAGAAGCGACTACCTTCATTGATTTCGATGTGCGTGTAGTCGGTCTTGTAGGCTCTGAAGAAACACAATGGCAGGTTAACCATCAACTGGCTAATCGCGATGGAGCGATAGGTCTTTTGGTATCTGAAACGGATCTGGCGTCACTTCCAACGTCGCACGATCCGAATCTAGTGTTGAGGTTCATAACGGAAAGAACAAGAACCATCAACATCACAGCAGTGGGGGGCAACGCTACCTTGCTTGAACTTGGTAGCTAGTGGTCAAGGTCTTGGGACCCTCTCCACGCCGCCCTACCAGCCTCCAGCACTAAGCATGTTGGAGGCTGAATTCTAGGATGAGGAAATAATAATGATTCAAAATAGCTTCGCTATTACGACAACTTTTATCGCTTACTTGGCGATGATGCTTGCTATCGGCGTGATCGCTTATAAGCGCACGGCGAGCTCAAGCGACTACTTTCTTGGTGGACGCTCTTTAGGCCCTTGGCCTGCAGCGCTATCTGCTGGTGCATCAGACATGAGTGGATGGCTACTACTTGGCTTGCCAGGCTACGCCTATGCAGCCGGTATCGAGGCATTTTGGTTGGCAGGTGGCCTATTAGTGGGTACTTGGCTGAACTGGCTGATCTGTGCGAAACGACTACGTACATACAGTATTACGACTGACGCTCTGACTCTTCCTGAATATCTATCTCGTCGTTTTAACGACAACTCTAAGGTGATTCAGGTTGTATCTGCGTTCTTCATTTTGCTTTTCTTCCTTTTCTACACCAGTTCTGGTCTAGTGGCAGGCGGTAAACTGTTTGAAACGGTATTCGGCTTAGACTACACAATTGCGGTCATTATCGGCACCGTCTGTGTGGTGTCTTACACGCTATTTGGTGGCTTCCTTGCGGTATCTTGGACTGACTTGGTTCAGGGCCTACTCATGGCTGCAGCGCTAATGATTGTACCGGTAATCGGTATGCAAGGTGGTCTTGGTCAGCTAACGGCAGACCTAGAAGCGATTAACCCAGAACTACTGACTCTTTGGAATGACGCGAAAGGTCAGCCTTTGTCGGCAATTGCAATCATTTCATTGGTTGCATGGGGGCTTGGTTACTTTGGTCAGCCACATATCTTGGCGCGTTTCAAAGCATCACGTAGCAACAAAGATCTAACGACAGCGCGCCGCATCGCGGTTGTATGGTCTGGTCTTTCTATGATTGGTGCATTGCTAGTGGGTGTGGTTGGTCTAGTGTACATCACCAACTCTGGTGGTAATGTTCTGGCAGACGGTGAGAAGATCTTCATGCTGCTTGTCAATGCACTATTCCATCCAGTGATTGCAGGTATCCTACTAGCAGCGATTCTAGCGGCAATCATGAGTACTGCGGATTCACAGCTATTGGTATCGTCTTCAGCATTGGCAGAAGACTTCTACAAGCAAATCATCAACAAAGATGCGACGTCTGAGCAGGTTGTAATGGTCGGTCGTGTTGGCGTTGTTCTACTATCTGTGATTGCTCTTGTCCTTGCTATGACGCCAGACAGCTCAGTATTAGGTCTCGTATCTTACGCTTGGGCAGGCTTTGGTGCGGCGTTTGGTCCTGCAATTCTACTTAGCCTTTACTGGGCAGGTATGAATCGTAACGGTGCCATCGCAGGTATCATCGTCGGTGGTGTGACTATCGTTGTTTGGAAACAGCTTTCTGGCGGCATCTTCGATATCTATGAAATCGTTCCTGGATTCATTCTATCTTGGATTTCAATCATGGTAGTAAGCTCAATGACGGGTGGTCCTGATAAAGCGGTTCAGGCACAGCATGCGACGTTTGAGAAGAACTTGGTTGAATTAGACTAATTCCTACTCATATCAACAGTGCCCCGACAAGTTCGGGGCATTTTTTTACCCGCGTCCTGTCCAAACTAGTTGGCGAAGCTAGCTTCACTTTTCTCACTTCAGTAATGATGGCGAAATATAAGTTGCATGATGACACTTGATGAGTGTCATGTTTCATATAATTTGTCTGGTAACACGATTTTGTTCTTCTACACTCCTAGTTAATTAGTGAGACTAAAGACTGCTATTGCTCCATCAAGTAGCGACCCACTTGAGCAGTCGCCCAATGATGTAGTAAAGGACAAATAAGATGAATACTCATGCCGACTTGGCGCAACGTAAGCAATCACAAAAAGTGCATTCGCCGAGTGAGCAGCGACGTGCTGGTGACAAACAACCACTTCAGTTACAAGACAATCGCTCTGACGTGGCCACACTTCAGAGGCTAAGTAACGTACGCCAACAACAATCAGAGGAAAGTGTTCAAAAGCAAGCCAATCCGTCGCAGAGCAGCAATCAAACTGGTTTACCTACCAATTAAAGTCTGGTATCGAAAGCTTGTCCGGTTATTCGATGGATGATGTCAAAGTGCATTACAACTCTTCCAAACCTGCTCAGCTTCAAGCTCACGCTTATGCACAAGGTTCCAATATTCATATAGGTCCTGGTCAGGAAAAGCACCTTGCCCACGAGGCTTGGCACGTGGTGCAGCAGAAGCAAGGTAGAGTCAAACCAACAATGCAGATGAAAGGAAAAGTCAACATCAATGACGATGCCTCACTGGAGCGTGAGGCGGATGTTATGGGAGCCAAAGCGTTACAGATGGCACCAGCTAATCATCAGCCTCATCAACTAAAAACGGCCAGTACTACTGCAACTGTGCAGGCAAAGTTGAGCAATTCGGTACTCAATGTCGCCGGCGAAACCCATGATGAGTATGAACAACTTGGCAATGAAACTCTTCGTGACAAAGAGAAAAAGTTCGCCTCTCAAAAAGCGGGTGGTAGCTATTGGCAAGAGCCGCAATTCAAAGTCACCGACGATAGCACTTGGTATGGCAAAAATAAGGGCGAGAGTGGGGATCCGGTTAGGCTGCAGTTTCTACAATGTGTCGAGTTGATCGACTCACTTTGTGGCAAGTTTATTCCTATGTTAGACCACAACGTTAAAGATGAGGCGAAAATGCTTCGTGAGCGTGTAGAGGAAGGAGTGAGAACTATTGGTGGAGGCGTAACGGAACGCTATAAAGAGATGGGGAGTGAGCACTCTTCTGGTGTGAGGAGCTTGAGTGATAGCCAAGCTGACGCTGCACAAAAAATATCACCTAAGCTCACGGAAATGAGTGCTAAATGCAAAGCAATTTATGATCTTATTCAATCGGATGGCACGCTAAACCCCGGGGCGGATAAGCAGATTGCAGCGCTCAAGGTCGAGGCGGTAAAACTGAACAAAGAGATAAAAACCATTGCTGCCGTGCTCCACAATAAAACCGCATTGACTCAGAGTAATGTGCGTATTCCACGTTCTAAAGCGATGCATTTCAGTGCACAGGCAAGCCACGCAACCAAAGGTATTTGGAAAGTGGGCAACAACCATTACGACGATATTAAGACTTATATTAAAGGGCTGTTCGTCGGTGCGCCAAAATACAATTTGATGAGCAAAGCCGATTTCAATAAAGAGCGTGATGCGTTTAAACCGAAATAGTTAATAGCGTTTGAGCTGCAAGTGATGGTTTGTTGGTTGGGTATATACTTTGTAGGTATTAGAAAATGGAGCCAGCTATGCAGCAAGACGAGCGAACTAAGGTGAGAGAGTTACTCATCGCAACCAAGTATGGTGTTTCTGCCTCTGAGATGCCGACCATCATTCATGTGCCACAATCGACGGCGCTAGACATTATTAAGGAGCTAATCGCCGAGGGAGAGGATATACACTCTCTCGGCGCAGGCGACAATCCAGAGGAGTTGGTACTTTATTCAATTGGGGAAATTGATGAAGGGATCACCAAGATACCCTGATTACAACTATGCGTCTTTTCTTGGATAACTAACGATGTTATGGAACACCGCGTCTTTAGTTGCAGCCTCATAGCCATGAGGCTGGTCGCTGTGAAAGCGAACGCTCTCTCCTGCTTTGAGCAAATGCCAAGATTGGTCAAAAAACAGCTTTAACTGACCACTTATCACGTGTACATGCTCAATCACACCAACCCCGTGCGCAGAGGACATTTGCTGATGATGTTCCATTAAATGGATTTCGAACACCTCAATGCCAGTATCTGGTTGAAAAGGGAATAAGGTGGTTACTTTCATTCTCGGATCATCCGGAAAAGCACGATCGGGTGCCTGTAAATCTGGGTTGTTAGCAAAAAAAGCCGAAAATGATGTCTCAAGTCCGCTAGCGATCTTCCATAGTGTCGCGATAGTTGGGCTCGACTCTTCCCGCTCTATTTGGCCAAGCATGGCCTTAGATACACCTGTCAGTTTGGCTGTCGCGTCCAAACTTAACTTTTTCTTCTTTCGCTCGGTTTTTAAGTGGTGTGCGATCTCAGACTTAAATTTCGAGTCTTGCATTGGTCTCTTCCTTGTTGTGCGTTATAGCGCACAGTGCTATCTTTGTTTTGTGCGTAATAACGCACATATGGAGTTACTATACAGAAAGGGACAGCCATGAGCCAAAACAATTCCACATTGCACCACATGACTGCGGGCTTTACGGCGGTGCTCGTTGGCTATACCAGTTCGGTGGTGATCATATTGCAAGCCGCAACGGCGGCGGGTGCTTCTCCAGAACAGATTGAGAGTTGGTTGCTGGCGCTTGGTCTGACCATGGGCATAACGTCGATTGGTTACTCTTGGTTTTACAAAGTACCGATTTTAACGGCATGGTCGACGCCGGGTGCCGCGATATTGGTTAGCTCTGCCACGCAATATGACATGGCAGCTTTGATCGGTGCCTTTGTTGTTTCTGGTCTATTGATTCTAATGACTGGCTTAGTTTCCCCTCTTTCTAGAGCACTGCAACGCATTCCGACCCCGCTTGCTACCGCTATGCTCGGCGCGATTTTGTTGCCATTTTGTGTTCGAGCTTTTGAGCCTGCAATGACGACACCCTATGCGTTTGTCTGGATGTTCCTCACTTTTGTTGTGAGTAAGCGCTTTGTGCCCAAATACTCAATGTTGCTTCTGCTTGTCGTTGGCTGCGTTCTTGCGTTTTATATTGGAGGTGAGCCAATATCGAGCCCTGAGCTATCTATTGCCCAGGCAAGTTGGGTCACGCCCAAGTTCGACTGGTCAGCAATCCTAAACATTTCTTTGCCGCTTTATATCGTGACCATGCTGTCTCAAAACCTACCTGGCGTGGCGATGATGAAAAGCTACCAATATGAGACGCCAGTAAAACCGGTACTGATAGGGACGGGGTTTGCCAATGTGCTATCTGCTCCTTTTGGTGGCTTTAGCGTCAACTTAGCTGCCATTTCCGCGGCGATTTGTATGAATGACGATGTTGATAGTGACAAGAATAAACGATATCGGGCGGTGATTTGGGCGGGTGTATTTTATCTCTTCGCTGGACTACTTGCGTCGGGTGTTGTGTCGATATTTCTGGCGTTCCCGAAGGAAATAACTCATATGCTTGCTGGCTTTGCACTACTCGGCACCTTGATGATGTGTTTGCAAAGTGCCTTTGATGCACCAGACTACCGTGAGCCAGCTTTGTTAGTGCTGGTGGTGACTTTATCGGGCGTGACGATTCTGGGTATTAATGCGACTTTGTGGGGGCTGGTTGTTGGCTGGATTTACTCATGTGCATTGAATACAGCTAAATCGTCATAGCTCGCAAGTTCTAATCTTAAAAGGTTACTGATTTTCTAAAAGCAGGTTTCGTTTCAACTCAAGCGAACGAATCTCTTTGCCAAGCTTATCTTTGAGTTCTGAATCAGTGCAGTTGCTAAACTCATTCTTTTTGGCTTCGATTTGCTGCATGATTTCGACCGCAGGTGGAACACAGTTTGCGTCTTTGAGGATCTTCATTCCCATTCGATGCTCAGCAGGCGTATTGAAGTAGTCTTCAAGATCTAAGGCTTTACCTTTGAAGGCGTTGTTTTTCAGTTCGCCGGTCTTTTCTGCATTGCGAATCCACCACTGATGGCGTTATCAATAAAAATAGACATGAAAGTACCTCTTAGCTGCGTTTTGAAGATAGCGTTTGACCATAAACGGCCTTTAAGCCCTCAATGGTTATTTTGATGCCGTCTTCAAAGTAATGGTCGTAATTGACCGCTTGAGTTTGGCTTAAAAACTGAGCCAAATTCGGTAAATGTTGTACATCCATGTGTGGAACGGTTGGTGATGGATCCTGCGCTAAGCGCAGCGATTGCTCTTGATGTTGAACAATGTCTGTTACGCGAGTAAATACCGATGCAAACGCCATAAAGCCCGCATCTGGTTTAAGTCCAGCCTCAATAAACACGCCAAGAATATGGTCCACCAATACACAACTGCTTGGAGTGAACTGCTGATTATGACGAATAAAGTCAACCGAGCCCGGTATTGCGAGTAGTGCCTGTCTAAAGCTGCGACTGAATGAATAGAGAGTCTCTTCCCAGCTAGATTCTCTCGGCAATGGGACTTGCGCCATAATGTAATCGCAACAAGCAACAATCAGTGACTCTTTTGAATCGACATGACGATAGAGCGCAGTCGCACTGACCCCCAGTTCCTTCCCTAAACTATGCATGCTCACTTTAGTGAGGCCAATGTTCAGCGCTTGATGAATAACGTCATCTTTCGAAATCTGAGCGGGACGACCCTTGTTGTTTTTCGGCTTCATATTAGAACTCTGTTCATCAATTTATATTTAGTTAACGATATTAAGTTAATGGTGTCAACTAAATATTTGTCGTGAACAAGGGAGGATAAAGTAGTGAGAAAATAAAAAAGGCCACTGAGTGGCCTTTGATTATCAGGAGCAGCAGTTGGGGGACTGCTGTGCTCAAAATGTGCGAGCTAGAGCCTGCCCTGGCTTCGGCACATGATGATTTTGTCTTCTACCACTTTCGCCATAGCAGCTTTTGGTAGCTCGTTGTAAACACGAGGGTCGTTAACGCCGGGTTGCTCTTTAAGCACCACTTTTAGTGCATCTGAGTAGGCGATTTTAAGCTCTGTTGCCACGTTCACTTTGGCGATGCTAGGTCGATGCAGCGTTGTACATCGCGGCTGGCAACACCTGACGCGCCATGAAGCACAAGCGGGATATCAATCATAGAAGCAATCTTTTCTAGGCGCTCAAAATCGAGTTTCGGCTCTTCTTTGTACATACCATGAGCGGTACCGATGGCAATGGCAAGTGAGTCTACGTCGGTTTGTTCTACGAGAAGTTTGGCATCTTCTGGATGCGTGTATGGGTCGTTCACAGACTCAACGATAAGATCGTCTTCTTGACCAACTAGCTGACCAATTTCTGCTTCAACCGAACAGCCATAAGCATGACAAATCTGCACCGCTTCATGTGTTAGTGCGATGTTTTCTTGCAGAGGCAGTGCACTTCCATCGATCATGGCTGAGCGAATACCGAGTCTTACCTTCTCACGAATGTCGTTAAGATCGTGGTGATGGTCAAGGTGTACCACGACTTGCATGTTACGCTCTCGTGCTGCGGCATTCACCATGTGCAGAAGTTCGCGTGAGCCGCCGTAGCCGTAGGTGCTAGGTGTGCCTGCAAGAATAACAGGCGACTCCAATGACTTCGCAGTATCTAAAATAACTTGCACTGTTTCTAGGTTGTGGAAGTTGAACGCTGGGATTGCGTAACCATCGCGTCGTGCTTGTCGTAACCAGTAATTGCTATTGATAATGTTATTCATCTTCTTGACCCCAGCTAAGTAAAATTTTGCCTGACATTGGTTGTGTTGGTAGTTGTGAAACGCGAGTGATGTACATATCTGGCTCGTAGATACCATCGAGCAATACGTTAGTGTTGACCTTGCCTCAGAGAACAGTTGGCATGCGATATCCCACTCTTCTCCCGGGTATGGGTAGGAGTAGTTCATCCAGCTACCAACAATCGATAGCTCTTTGCGAAGCACTTTTTCGTATTCTTTATAAGCAATGTTGAAATCTTTATGTATGGTGCCAACCAAATAGATGCTAGCGCGAGGGCCTGCGATATTTAGGCTGAGCATAAAGGTTTCAGGCACACCAGCGAGCTCAATGATCATCTGATTCTGAGTTGATGAAGATAGCTCAGTAAATTCAGCCATTTGCTCACTATTGAGAGAGTTGACGGTTTGGTCAGAGCCTAATCGACGCGCTGTTTCGAGTTTGTCATCACAAATATCGATGGTGGTCACTGAGGCTGCGCCTAACGCTTTTGCGACTTGCAGTGTGAGTAGGCCAATTGTGCCTGCACCAACAATGACTACATGCTTATCTTTGCAGCCGCCTGCCATGACAATGGGATGAAGGCCGACTGTGATTGGCTCAAAAAATGCGCCCTCAACCAAGGAAACGGTGTTTGGGAGTTTGAAACAGCACTTTTGTGGGATAGCAACATAATGTGCGTTGCCGCCCTGACGGCGAGAGCCCACGAAAGAGTAATGTTTGCAAAGGGAGTACAACCCTTTCTCACAGACATCACACTCTTGGCAAGGAACCAGTGGTGCGCAGCAAACACTGTCCCCTTTAGTGTATTTTTCAACATCTTGGCCAACAGCAACGACTTTGCCGGAGAACTCATGGCCTAGCGTGATAGGGTAGAAGTGTGCGCCTTTATCGAACACTCGAGGTACATCTGAGCCACAAAGGCCTGAGTAGTACACCTCGACCAACACTTCGTCTGCGCCTATTTCTGGCATGTCGTAGGCTGTCAGTTGGAGTACTTGGTTCTCCACGACTTCGACATGATGATTCATATTCATAGTTTTTACCCGCAACGACACCCACATCAAAAAGTGTGTAGGTCTTACTTAACGTATTAAATCTGAAAGAGTGAAGGGCTGGCAGGTTACCCTGCCAGCGAATTGGATTAAGCGTTAGCTTCTGTTAGCGCTTCTTTCTCTTGTTGGACTTGCTTTTCGTATTGCTTAGCACGAGACCATGTCATAGCTACAGCGATTGCGTAGATACCACCGATAATGATGAGGCCGCCTAAGTTTTCCAGTCTGAACAGTTCAATCAAGATATAAGTGATTGGTGCGCCGCCTTGGTCCATAGAACCGATTAGGTTGCTGCCTGTTACGTGACCTGTTGTCTGACCTAGTTTGGTTAGGAATGGGATGGTTTGCGTCGCAATCCAAAGCGTTCCTGCATGATGATAGAGCCAGAAATGATGGTTCTAAATAGGTTACCACTGTGAACCGCTACACCCATTGCCACAAAGAAGCCGATTGTTGCTAAGTCACCAAATGGTAGAATCGCGTTACCTGGCAGTAGGACAGCAATGAAAATAGTCAATGGGATGAACATTAGACTTGCTGATACTACGTTGGTTTGACCAAGCAGTAGTGCTGGGTCTAGACCGATCAAGTAGTCATCACCACCAAATTTGCTTTGTAGACGAGCACGAGCTTGCTTCGCAATTGGGTTCAGACCATCCATGATTGGTTTGATAACGCGAGGCATAAGTAGCATTACTGCTGCGGTTTTCACTGCCAATTGCAGCACGTTCTGTAGGTCGTAACCTGCTAGCAAACCAATCGCTAGACCCATGATGAAGCCAACCACTACCGGCTCACCGAATGCACCGAATTTTTTCTGAATGCCATCAGTAGAGAAGTGGATATTGCGAAGACCAGGGATCTTTTCAATAATTGCGTCAACCATGACCGCAATAGGCCGCAATAGGCTGATGTACCATGTGGAACCGCAATGCCGTCTAGGCCAAAGTAATTCTTAGTATCTCTCGCGAACCAATCACCCAGTTTGTAAGCGAACGCAGCGTGAACGATAACACCAACAATACCTAGCATGTAGCTATCGGTTGCCATGTGAACCATTGCACCAGTAAAAGTCATGTGCCAGATGTTCCAGATGTCGACGTTTACAACGCGAGTCATCTTAGATACCAGCATGAGAATGTTAACTGCGATAGCAATTGGAATGGCAATTAGCGCCATCTCACTTGCCCAAGTGATCGGTGCGGTGCCTGGCCAACCAAGATCGACAACACTTAGTTCAATACCGAAGTTAGCGGTCATCTCTTGAGCGGCTGGACCAATTGATTCCAACATCAAGCCGATGACGAGACCAATACCGACGAAACCAATACCAATATGAAGGCCTGACTTAAACGCATCGCCGAGCTTCATTCCGAATGCCATTGAGAAAATCATGATCACAATCGGCAGCATTACTGTTGGCCCGAGATCGAGCACATATCTGATAATTTCGTTTAACATAGTAGGGTATTCCTTTAGTCTCTCGATGGCACACAATTTGAGAACGGTGCCATTGAACAGGGATTATTAAAGAACAACAGCCAGCATTTTTTCTTTTAGTTCGTCTGCGCCCACACCTGAGATAAATGGCATGCCGTGGAACAGAGGAATATCGCCAAACGTGCGATCCACTTTTGCTGTGGTACAGATAAAGGAGACCTCATCGCAGATGTAGGTATCGATCTCGTTAACGCGGCATTGAACAATTTCGATATCCACGTTGTGTTCTTCACACAGATCTTTGATCTCTTCTGCTGCCATGGTTGAGGTTGCTACTGCACCGCCACACGCTACAATCACTTTTTTCATGCTACTTCCTTATCTTTGTTTAATATTTTCGAACTGAATGTGCCGTGATTGCTTCAATCGATGGCGCGTTTTTGAGTTCGTTAAAAAATGTTTCGTCCTGCAATGATGTGAACAAGGCACGTAAAAGCTGCATTTGTTCTGCAGGGTCTGTGACCACAAGGGCGATAATTAGCTCTGCGATCAGTTCACCATCATCATCGGCTCTTTCGAAAGGGATCCCTTGAGATGGTTTTATCAAATAGACGCAAGGCTTGTTCGCATGAGATGCATCGCAGTGCGGAATTGCCACTGCACCAAACCCTAGGTCAATGCCTGTTGGGAAAATCGATTCACGCTCGTGAATCGCAGCGTGATAGCTCTCCTTTACAAATCCTTCGCCTGTTAAGAAGTCACTTAGGTGGTCGAGTACTTCTTTGTTTGTCTTTAGGTCAACATCAGTGTTTACCAAAAGTTGAGTTTCTATCATTTTCTTAACCTTTCGTTTTGCTTCGGAGTAATCATAATCAAAACCTTCGAATAAAAAAGCGATCTGCCGCACATTTCGTTAACTTACGAAAATAAACAAAAATTAACGAAGACATTCGTAAGTTTTGTTGGTATGTTTCAGGGTATTCGTTTAATTAAGTTGCAAACTCGAAAGTGTGAATGGCTTTCGTTTTCGATGAGGTAAGTTATGAAGCAGATCGTTGGTTTACATAAAACAAACAATAATATAGGCGTATATTCAGTATGTTCCGCTCACCCTATGGTGATTGAGGCGACATTTCGTTACGAACTTGATAATTCGTTGCCCGTAGTAATAGAGGCAACATCGAATCAAGTAAACCAATTTGGCGGTTACACCGGAATGAAACCAAAGGATTTCGTAAGTTACGTTTACGAAATCGCAAATGAAGTCGGCTTTCCGATAGAGAGAATTATCCTTGGCGGTGATCATTTAGGCCTAATTGCTGGCAAAACGAAACCTCTGACCAAGCGATGGAAAAATCCCGTGAGTTAATCAAGCAGTATGTTGAGGCGGGCTTTACTAAGATTCATCTCGATGCCTCAATGTCATGCTCCGATGACAGCGTACCTTTAGAGCCTTCGGTCGTTGCGAAGCGAGCGGCGGAGCTTTGTGCTGTAGCAGAGGAGTTTGTACCAGCAGAGAACAGAGATAAGATCACTTATATTATTGGCACGGAAGTACCAGTACCTGGCGGTGAAGCTTCCGAGATTGATACGGTTCATGTCACTGAACTTGCAGATGTACGCAATACTATCGATACCCATGTCACAGCCTTTGAAGCGCTAGGCATTGGCCACGTCATCGATAAGGTTGTCGGTGTTGTCGTTCAACCGGGCGTCGAGTTTGACCATAGTAAAGTCATTCGCTATGAGAAATCTGCGGCGGCAGAGATTTCACACTATATCGAAGACACACCTTGGATTTATGAGGCGCACTCTACGGATTACCAAACTGCCAAGCATCTAAAGGAGCTCGTTCAGACTCACTTTTCGATTTTGAAAGTAGGACCTGCTCTGACGTTTGCTCTGCGTGAAGCTTTGTTTGCTCTTGCTGAAATTGAAACTTGTTTGGTGAAATCAGAGCACAACAGCCAGTTCAAGAAAGTGGTCGACGATGTCCTGCTAGATACACCTAAGTATTGGAAGTCATACTACGGTGAAAAGCATTCCGATATCATTAATAACCTCCATTTCAGCTTTTCAGATCGCATTCGTTATTACTGGACAGACGAACGTATTCAAGCGGCTCAGAGCCGTTTGATCGAGAACCTCAATAAGGTAGAGATCCCTCTGACGATGCTCAGCCAATATATGCCAAATCAATACCTTAAAGTCAGCTCGGGTGAGGTTGATGCAAAGGCTCATGCTTTGATTATCGATAAGATCCAAGAGGTCATCGGACAGTATTCAGAGGCCTGTCAATAATCTGATATCGAGGGACGAAGCGCTTAGGCGCTTCGTTTGTTGTTGAGTGTTAAGGATGGGTCCTATGAATGTCACTTTAAGAAGAAAGAAGATACTGGATTTACTCTGTGCACAAGGGACGGTTGAGGTGAAAGCCCTTGCAGAAGAGTTGAATACGTCTCATGTCACGGTCAGAAATGACCTCACCAGTCTCGAGAAAGAAGGAAAACTTGAGCGTTTCTTTGGTGGTGCGGCGTTGCCGGCCTTGATGAGAATGCCTGTTGCCTCCCAAAATGGGTTAGACCGCGAGCTTGCTGTTAATCAGCGTTACCAAATTAATGATGAGGCCAAGCGCAAAATTGCCGCAAAAGCTGCTGAGTTGGTCGTGTCAAATTCGACCATCATTATTGATAGTGGCAGTACGACACACCTGCTTGCACAAGCACTGGCGGATACTGGCAATGTCACCGTTATCACCAACAATCTAGCGGCTGCTTCCACACTGGCAGGGATTGGCTCTATTACGCTCGCGATCAGTGGCGGTGTATATCGTAATGTCTCTCAGTCGATCCATGGACACAAAGCGGAAGAGTTTTTTGAAGGTGTGTACGCGGATATTGCATTTATTGGCGCGGATGGCTTAGACCAAAGAAAGGGGTGACGACGTTTAATGAAGGCTATAACGTCACACAAATGATGGCGAAGTGCGCCAAAACAGTGGTGATTTTAGCGGACTCTTCTAAACTATCACGCTCTGGTTTTAATCAAGTGCTGTTACCTGAGCAAATAGACATGCTGATTACAGATAGCGGCATTTTAAGTGAGGATGTCGCGCGATTCCGTTCTCAAGGCATCCATGTTGTTGCCGTTTAGTGCATGCTGTTTTAGCCGATGAGATAGCAAGCCCTATGGAGCAAAATCTATAGGGCCATTGCGTAAAATAAAGTAACAATAAGCTTATACTACAATGACTTGTACACCACACTGCTCAAATCGTGTTTTATCTTCTGAGCTAATGCCTTCATCAATAACAAGCACATCAATACGTGCGATATCCAGTACCTGATTGAATCCGATTCGACCGAGTTTTGTGGAGTCGACAACCGCAATCACCTTTTTGACGCATTTTGCCATGACATCGGTAATTGCGTAGCCCTCGTTGAATGTTGTAATCCCTTTTTTAGGATCAAGACCATCAGCCCCCACGACTAGTATGTCGGCCTGAACGCCATCTAAGCATTGCTCAGCACGAAAGCCGTGCAAAGATTTGGTCTTGTTGCGGTACGTACCGCCGATGACAACTAGAGTGGTGTTTTCTGCATCCATAAGAGATACACAAGCCGCCAGGTTGTTAGTAATGATGGTGTTGCCGCCGCGAACGGCGAGTTGCTCCGCCACAAGGTGTGTGGTACTTCCGCTATCGAGAATGATGGTGTCAGATGGGGCAATCATCGCCGCTGCGGCTTCGGCGATTTTGTGTTTTGACTCGCCATTGATTTCATAGCGACGGTCTATTTGTACTTCGCTATCGATTTGCGATAGCGGGAGGTGTTTGATGGATTGTGCTCCGCCAAAGAAGCGCTTAAGCTTGCCTTCTTGCTCTAGAGCTTTCAAATCAGCACGTAAGGTAACCTCTGACGTATTAAGCGTGACGGCCATATCTTTGACAAGCACTTGACCATGCTCGTTCAATGACTGAAGAATAGTCTCTCTACGTTCTAGCTGATTCATCACAACCCCTTTAAATTCTTTCGTATTCTTTCAATTTCGTTAGTATAACCTTGTTATTATTTTTGTATACCACTTATGTATTAACAGCTGTAGCAACAGCGTATTGATTAAAAAGTAAATAAAAAGTCGAAACTTAGGTCGCAATGCCGGTATTTTTTTACTTTTTTACCGAACTGCATTCGAAAATGCAGGTAGAAAAATCGTATGGTCGATTTGCGACTGCTTTCGAGATTTCTAACTGCATAATTCGATTGAAGGTTATGCCGTTCTGAGCTGGGCGATAGACTTGTTGTCCAGTGCGCCACTTAATCGAGTAAGTAGCAAAGCTAGGATAACAATCACAGCGCCAACCCAAGGGGTATGCATGAGTCCGGCTTCAGCGACGATGTGACCACCACCCCAAGAGCCAAGAGCAATGCCAACGTTGAAGGCTGCGATATTGAGGCCTGAAGCAACGTCGATACCATCAGGTGCATACTTCTCCGCAAGTTTTACCACGTAAACTTGCAAGCCTGGCACGTTACCGAATGCAAAGGCTCCCCAAACCAGAATAGTGATAACAGCGGCAATCGGGTTTACTGCCGTAAAGTTAAATACCAATAGAATGCCTGCCAAGCCAGCAAAGATAATGGTAAGCGCCTTGATTGGCCCCATTGAGTCCGCCATCTTGCCACCCCAGATATTGCCCACAGCAACGGACAGACCGTACACCAACATGATTAGGCTAACTGAACTTGATTCAAAACCTGACACCTGCTCCAAGATAGGAGCTAGATAAGTAAAAGCAGTGAAGGTACCGCCATAACCTAGCGCGGTGATCGCATAAACCAGTAACAAACGTGGTTGCGCCAATACCTTGAGCTGGGCAGACAGTTTTGCTGCCGGTGGTTGCTTAAGGTTATTTGGCACTAGGAGTGCACTGCCAATCAGCGCGATTAGACCCAGTATAGCTACCACTAGAAAAGTAGTTTGCCAGCCAAAAGTTTGTCCAATGTAGGTACCAAGAGGCACGCCAGTGACAAGCGCTACGGTGAGACCGGTAAACATGATCGCAATCGCACTGGCTGCTTTCTCTTTCGAAACTAATCCGGTTGCAATGGTCGACCCAATTGAAAAGAACACGCCGTGAGCAAGACCTGTCATTATGCGCGCGAGAACAAGTGTATTGTAGCCAGGCGCTTGCCAAGCTAAGAGGTTACCCGCAACAAACAAACTCATCACTGCAAGCAAAACATACTTTCGCTTCCAGTTACCGGTTAAAGCAGTGAGCACAGGTGCACCGACAGCAACACCAAGCGCGTATAAGCTGACTAATAATCCCGCTGAAGGCAGTGATACGCCCAGATCAGCGGCCATAGTTGGGATTAACCCAACAATAACGAACTCTGTTGTGCCGATGGCAAAGGCACTAAGAGTTAATGCAAAAAGTGCAATAGGCATTGTATTTCTCCAATAATTCGCAGTTGTAGGCTAAAGACGTGAACTGCTTTCGTTTTGTTGAGCGCATTATTGAAGAATTATGAGTTGTAAAAAACAGCAGTTGTTACAAATGATTTTTGCTAATTATGCAAATAATATTGGAGTTAGGTTACTAAAAGTTAACTACTTGAAGTTATAGGGAACTCGACCCACAATCAAAAGCGATCTGAAAAACGTGTGCTAAGGAGTAAGTATGTCTACATCGGTAAAACTTAAAGCGGGCGATGCGTTTCCATCACTACAAGCGACCTTGTTAGATGGTACATCGGTAACGCTTGGAAAGCCCAAAAGCGGTTTAACGTGGCAAGCTGTGTTTGTTTATCGTGGCAAACACTGCCCTTTGTGTACTAAATACCTCAATGAGCTGGAATCCTACAAACAGGCATTTGAGGATGCGGGTGTTGATATTTTGGCGGTGTCAGGGGACTCGAAAGTGCAGTTGGAGCAGCATTCAGAGCAGCTCAATGTGAGCTTCCCATTAGCATATGGATTGACGGAAGAACAAATGAAGCAGCTTGGTGTGTATATCTCATTGCCTCGCTCAGAGCAGGAAACAGACCACAATTTTGCAGAACCAGGACTTTTTGTGGTGAATGAGCACGGAAACTTGCATGTCGTCGATATCTCAAACAACCCGTTTGTTAGGCCGGAATTAGGCGCGTTATCTCGCGGTCTCGCTTGGATCCGTGATCCGAATAATCACTATCCAATTCGCGGGACTCTAGACTACTAATTCGCAGAACGATAGAGAAAACAAAGGGGAGCATCATGCTCCCCTTTGTCGTTCAGACGCCCATATCACGAGCGGATTTGAATGTCGTAGGTCTCAGACCATACGCGCAGATCATCAAGTATCTTCAGCGCAGTACGGCCAAACTCAGTCAGCTCGTAGCTTACAGCAATAGGTCTATCACTGATGACCTTGCGTTCTACAATACCTTCCAGTTCAAGCTCTTTCAGCCTTTGGTCGACCATTTTCTTACTGGCACCGCCCAATAGACGCGTTAAATCATTAAAGCGCACTGGACCATCTTTAAGGTGATAAATAATAGAGCCTTTCCATTTTCCACCAATCAGGCGCATACCTTTCTCTATTGCACAGGCTCTGAGCAGGCGTTTTCAACAGACTTGCGGCCACGATTATCAATTGTGATTTGGCTTTCCACTATGGAGCTCCTAGGTCACCAAATGGTAACTGGTTGAAACAGATATTTAGGTCACCATAATATACCTGGTCACTAAAAATTCAATCAAAGAAAACGAATAAAACAAAGAGAAAGTCATTATGAGCCAAACAATCAAACTGGATGTGGTATCGGACGTGGTGTGCCCATGGTGCATCATCGGTTACAAGCGCTTGGAACAAGCGATTCAAGAACTGGGTGTTGAGGATCGTATAGATCTTGAGTGGCAGCCGTTTGAACTGAACCTCACATGCCATTGGAAGGTCAAAACCTGCGTGAGCACTTAGCAGAAAAATACGGAACCACGAAAGAAGACAGCATTCGCGCACGCGAGCAGTTGACTCAGTTAGGTCAAGAGGTTGGGTTCACGTTTGACTACAGCGATGAGATGAGGATGCTCAACACTTTTGAGGCGCATATTTTGTTGGAGTTTGCCAAAGAGAAAGGTAAGCAAACGGATTTGAAACTTCGTCTTTTCAGCGCGTTCTTTGCGGAAGGTAAAGATATCAGCAATCGAGAAGTGCTAGCAAACGAACTTGCTGCAGTTGGGCTGGACAGCGAAAGTGCGATTACCCGTCTAGATGATCCAAATGCTCGCCTTGAAGTGCAGCAAGCGGAAGAGACTTGGAAGAACTTAGGAATCAGCTCGGTGCCGACTGTGGTATTTAATCGTCAAAGTGCATTGACGGGCGCACAGCCGGTTGAGGTATATAAGCAAGTATTGCAAGAGTTGCTCGCTTGATACATTTCTTGGTTGATACTAAGCGTGCCCAATGCGTCGTTTGAATATCTTCTCTACCACCTAAGTGAACCAGAAGGGTTAGGTGTTGCAGCGTCTGACCCTTATTTCTACTAGCCTAAATCCGTATTGAGTTCGTACTCTGCGAGCAGCAACATCGTAAGCTCTTCTTATCGTTAACTTTCGCTGGTTTGGTAATGGAACTATACCAATTTAAAACTACACTTAAGCAATCTGCTCATTACTGGATGTATAATGATGATCACTAATAACAGTCAAGCCCCTCTTCTTACTGCCATAATCTTGGCAAGTTGCTCTCTGAGCCTAGGTGTCACCGCAAGCGAAAAACAGAGCGATTACAAAGGATCGGCCAGTATCACTCAAGGTCTTGCAGCAACTGTGGAAGCCAATCTTTTTGAATGCAAAAACGGCAGAAGCCGTGTTGCAGGTGTTGGTGAGATTATCGACTCTGAAGGCAAGGTTTGGACTGTCCCCGCAGAAAACCAGTTTGGCTCTGCAACAAAGGCGGTCGACTTGTATGAAGAGTGCGCCAACATCACCCCCAAAAGTATTGCGGAAGTAGATGAAAATCTTGTGCCTGTGGTCGTTATCGATGCCGATGGACAAGAAGTAACAGGCTATATATTCGCCGACAACTACTTTGAGTTATACGTCAATGGCCAACTCGTTGCGGTAGACTCGGTGCCGTTCACCCCATTTAACTCTAGTATCGTAAAGTTCAAGGTAAACAAGCCATACACGATTGCTGTAAAGGTCATTGATTGGGAAGAGAACCTTGGTCTAGGGACAGAAAACAACCGTGGTAAAGCATTTCATCCGGGAGATGGTGGCTTTATCGCGAGCTTTAGCGATGGCACCGTGACAAATTCTGACTGGCAGGCGCAAACGTTTTATACCTCTCCCATCTATGATTTGGCCTGTTTGAGTGAAGTTGAAGGACAGCGCCTTTCTACTAATTGCACGACCGACGGTACAGATAGTGGTGAAAACGCTTATGCTGCTCACTGGGAAGTACCAAGC
The DNA here is from genome assembly GCA_000755425.1 of Vibrio maritimus. Classification (GTDB taxonomy): domain Bacteria; phylum Pseudomonadota; class Gammaproteobacteria; order Enterobacterales; family Vibrionaceae; genus Vibrio; species Vibrio maritimus_A. The sequence goes on along the minus strand of BBMT01000007.1, from coordinate 15,255 downwards.
AACTGGATGGAACCCGAGTTTGATTCAAACTCATGGCCACAAGCGACACAATATTCAGAAAATGAAATTGGTGTAAACAACAAGAAGTCGTATATGAATTTCATTGAAAAGTTCAGTGGAGCGGGAGCGAGCTTCATTTGGTCTACCAATGTTGTGCTCGATAACGAAGTTTTACTTCGATATGTAGTGAGGTAGTTTGGTTGCATATGGTGTATTCACTCTGCCACAGTTTTTATCTCATTTGTCGTAGTGCGGGGCTCCCGAAACAATGTTGATGTTGCAGTGAGTGTCACGCCACATAAGATCCAAGCGGTGCTGATTCCCCAATGTTCAGCGACATGGCCAAGCAGAAGTGAGCTCAACACTGCGCCTCCAGTGACAACGAATGAATGAATAGAGATCATTGTTGAGCGATGCTGAGAGACTGTGCTGGTGTTAAGTAACACTTTTTCTGAGCTGCTTCCTATCGTGAACCAGAAGAAAAACAGCAGGTAATAGGTAGCAAAGGTGATGATACTTGCTGTTTGGGACAGTATGATAAGCATGGCTCCTGATAAGGCTCGGCTCACCATTAACAGCCTATGGTGAGCGCCTTTCAAAAACCTTAATATGCTCACAGCGGCGAGTGATGACAGTGCTGCCACAGCGAAATAACCTGCCGCGATGCCTCCAAATAGGTGGGTATTCGCTCCTTCACCTTTAGATTCTAAGAGTGCAGCTAAAAAAGGCTGCCAAAAATTTTCCAAACTGATTAGCGCCATTCCATAGATACATGCGGTTTGAAGCAGCCGCTTTAATTGAAGGTTATTCAGTACGTTGTGAGTTGCAGCGCTGACGATTTGGTTTATTTTAAATGTGGCGTCCGGACGAGAGTGCTTTGTCTTTGACGGCTCTTTGATAAGCAGTGCGGTCAGAATGATGAGCCAATATTGCCGATTAAAGTGGCGATAATATTGAGGTCGTATGGACTGTTAGCGTTATGAATAACAGCTATACCTATATTTGGCAAAAGCCCGCCTAAATAGGCGCCAATAGCGAGCCCCAGCGTTGTCATTAGATTAACGATGGCCGATGCGCTGTGAAAAGTCATTGTTCCTGATGAAGTATGAAAATAGTCATAAAACCAAGCGTCAAGGGTACCGGAGTAGACGGCTCGAGCTGCACCTAGAATTATCGCGGTTAAGCAAAAGGTTTGGATGTTAGATGCGAAGTAAAGACTGGTCGCTCCGACAAGGTTGAGAAGTAACGACAGTAGATAGGTGAGTTTTCGCCCATATTTATCTGTAAAGCTACCTAAAGGGATCTCCAGTACTGCCGTTGAGCCAACCCAAACCGCCATCACAATCCCAACTTCTTTCAGAGTCAATCCATGAAACTGAAATATCAGAATCAGTACAGGAACCAGCATACCGACGACTGCCCAGTGGCAAGCTTGATGAATTGCATAGTGTCGAGTGAGGATTTCCTTTGTCACAGTATGTTCCCTATGTTTGATTATCTCTACACAAGTAACCTTCGATTTGAGATCACTGTGGCTATATAGGTATCGTAATAGTGGACTCTTTGGCTAGTTATTCATTTAAAGGTTATTAATGTGATACTTTGGGTGTCTTTATTCGAGCCGAGGATCTGGTAATCATGGAAAGTCGATTAGCACAGGAAGTGTGTGCACTAATCAAAGCTGAACTTAAGCGAAGTAAACTACCTTACCGAGTTTTGGGTGAGCGTTTAGGTGTCTCGGAAGTGAGCGTGAAACGAATGCTGAATAGTCACCAGTCCTTGTCGGTGGAGCGATTGATTGCCATTTCTGAGAATCTAGATATGCCACTATCAAAGCTCATCGCGAAGGCTGAAAAGAATTTATCGTGCATTCCGTTGTTTACTAAAGAGCAAGACTTGGCATTTTTTAACTGCCCACCACTGTTCACTCTTTGGACAGAATTAACAGAGCACCGAAGCCTAAATGAGATTCAAGAGAGACATCAACTGATATCAGCGTCGCTGTATCGTTATCTTCGAATGCTTGAAGACGTCGGCTTGGTCACTTTGGATATCCACGGCAGACCAAGTCTCAATGTGCCCACCCATACCGCATTTGAGCAAGGCGCCAAGTATCCGGTGTTTTTCACTAGCCAAGTTCTGAACCGACTGCAACAACGAGTGCTCAACTTGCCAGCCAATGATGATCAGGCTTTTTTGACAATGTTAAAAGCGGAGCTGACACACGAAGAGTTTTCAGCAATCAACAAAAAGCTAGAAGACTGGATGTTCACATTGCTTGGCGATAGCCAAAATCAGCAGTCAAGAAAAGGACTCAATGTACATCCGTACACGTTTGGTTTTATGGGGGCACAAGGTGCGTTTCATGATGAGTTGCCGCTGATACCTAACCTATCACAGTCTTAAAGGACTTGAGCGATTAGTTAGACAGCGGCATGTCTAACTTAGAAAGGTGAAGAGCCCAAGGGGCTATGCCTTCAGAAGTGCTGATTCAGGTGCGCTTCAAATCGCGCAAAATCTGATTCAATCTCCGGGTTTTTTAGTACGTCGTAACACGCGAATGTGGGCAGTGCCTTCATATCGAAGAAACGGAAGTTGCAATGCATGGGAAACATAAGGTCATCGACGCTTTTGCCTTCGAACAGGTACTCTTTCGGGTCATCGAATGACTCTTTTGGCGCATTAAACGTTAGAGACAACATGTACTTTTTATTGGTTAGGGTGCCGCCTGTCCCGTAGTTTTCTTTGGGACTTTTTGATGAGCGGCCGTCCATATTACACAGTGCTCCGCCCATACCTGCAGTAAACACATCGTCCATATAGCGCTTAAAAGACCATGGAATCATCATCCAGTTGACTGGAGATTGTACGATGACCCTGTCAGCCCATTCGAAATGAGCCAATTGCTCCGCGACATCCAAATCATCTTGCATTGTTACAACACGAACGGTGTGACCTTTGCTTTGTAGTATGCCTTTTGCTTGATCAACAAGACTGCCGTTGAGTCTGCCCGGTGAAAAATCTGAAGGTTGATGCGCGTTGATGATAAACACATTACTCATGAATATTCCCTTTTAATGTATAGAGTGAATACCGATACAGCGGGGTAGGATCTCACTAAGTATGGTCGAATCATTGAGAGCTGCAACTTAGTCGAATCCTGTTAACTTTAACGCTCAGCCTCCGTACTGTAAGAAACCATTCGAGGTATTAATGGGTGCTAGTTTTGCTGTTTAACTTGCATCGACTAATTTCACCATTACTCAAAGGATCGACTTCTCAACAGGGATAAATGATATGCAGAATGAAAGGATGGATATGAACATCAAGCGAAGAGTTCAAAGAACTCAACTAGAGAAACTGTTTGCAGTAGCCAAATTTGAGCTCGTTGAAGGAGGCTACTATTACATTGCGCGCAGTGCCTTACTTCAAAAGCTGCTAAGACCAGCGGTCTAGATAGGCCTTTTTGGCAAGTTAAACGGAGTCGTGACAGACTCCGTTGCTTTCTCTAAATCAATCGCTTTAAAGTCCACTCAATGATTAGAAGTTAGCATTGAGGTGCGCTTCAAACCGTGCAAAGTCATTGTCGATATCGCCATTTTTCATCACATCATAAGCCGCAAAGGTTGGCATGGCTGTCATACCAAAGAAGCGGAAGTTGGCGTGCATGTGGAACATGAGGTCATCAACGCTTTTGCCTTGGAAAAGGTATTCAGAGTCATCGTTGAATGATTCTTCTGGTGCATTGAACGTTAAAGACAGCATGTACTTAGACTCAGTTTGCGTGCCACCTGTACCGTAGTTTTTCTTGGGCTCCTCTTCTGAGCGACCATCAAACAAACACAAGTCACCACCCATGCCAGCAGTAAACACCTCGTCCATGTACTTTTTAAAGCTCCAAGGCACGGTCATCCAGTTCACAGGTGATTGAATGATCACTCGATCTGCCCATTTTAAGTTTTCTAATTGTGCTGGTACATCAATCTCTTCTTGCATAGTGACGACACGCGTTTGATAACCTTTGGCCTCCAGAAGAGTTACCGCTTTGTCGACAAGAGTGGCGTTAAGTTTGCCTTCAGAGAATGGGTAAGGCTGGTGTGCATTGATAATTAGTACATTGCTCATGGGGTTAGACCTCTAGATTTCACGATGACTCGGGACTGCCCCGAGCGCTTGAGTGGTATATTAAAGTAACCTGAAAACCAATTGCAATTAGTATACTTTTAGTAACCTGCAAATAGTCACACAAAAAACGCGATATGAAATGATGGACGATCGTTACTCTAAGGTCCATTTAGTCTAGAGGTGGTTCAAAACAGTATTCTGCAGACTCATAACGCACCTGCTGTTTGTATAGGTCTTGCAATTTGGATTCATTATCCATTATTGAGGCTGGTGATTGGTTCCAAAGCTGGCAGGCGTAGCGGTTTAGCGCTTGGCGTTGTTGTATCCAATATGTGGAGAAGAGTGGGTTGGCTTGGATGTGTTCAAGGGAGCGAAACTCAAAGTAAACGGTGCGGCGCCGTGCTTCTTCGGTAATCGGTGGAGAGCTATGTATGAGCATGACGTCATGAATGACGATATCCCCGGCTTCCGCTATGACTTCGGCACTTGTTAAATCGCCTTGCTGCCAACGGTGCGTGATTTCACAAACGGAATCAGGGCTCAGATGTGAGTGGGGGATGACTTGTAATGCACCTTGCTGGTGTTTGGAGTCATCGAGGTAAAGACCTACAGTGAAGATGCGAGAGTCTCGTTGATGGTTCATGTCTCTGTGCCAATCAATGTTCTGGCTATCACCTTTGTGTTTGATGAGCAGTGATTCGTAGATTGGAATGGCCTCACCTTCAACTAGGGTTTGTACTGCTTGTTGCAGAGCTGGAAGCCCAAGTAACTGAACGAAGAAAGGTGCGTCGAAAGAAAACAAGTTGTTTATTCTTGCGATAAAATTTTGGTCGTCTTGATGAAGAATGGCAACGTTACTCACCAAGTCATCAAATCGAGCATTCTCTAGTAGCTGTCGCTGTAGTGTGTCGTAGGACTGACGTAAGCCTTGAAGCAGTGACGTTGGAATGGCATTTTTTAGCACCAAATAACCTCGCTCGTCGAAGGTCGCTACTTGCTTGCTTGAGATGGTCACGTCGATCGTCCTTTTGTGCGTAAAAAAAGCAGCGCTAGGGCTGCTTTTTCAAAGGTTCCGTTTACATTGGGCATTCGCCCCAATCGCACTTTACATGGTAGACGAGATCAGAGACTTTGCTTGGTTTGAGTCGATCTTGCTCTGTTATTTGTAGTTTGTGTGCAGTTAATTGCTCGAAAAGTTGCCAGTGTTTGAGTAGACACTCGTCGTCGACTTGAGTCACTTCCGACCAAGCTTCTTTCAGCATTGGCATCATACACGCAGAGCCATACGCGTAGAGCATCATTTGCCACTTGAGCTCATGCATATTGAACTGCTCACTCTCACTGCGACCATGGTTGTATTCATTCACCAATGCCATCACGATACATTCAATTTCTCCTTTACTATCAATGAAGTAGTCGAAGAACTCGTTTTCTTGACGCATAGCATCGGCGATTAATTGCATCGGTTGGCGGTTGATCAGTAGATTGGCCAACATTTCAGTCGCAAATCGATATAGCTTGATGTTTGCTGGTGTGTCTTCTGGTAGTTGCGAGAGAAGGTGCATGATGTACTTTTGCATATAAGCATGCATATGGTCACTGATGTCGTACCAGATCTGCTCTTTGCTGCCAAAGTGGTGGCGAATTAGGCTGTGAGATACCCCAGCACGATCGCTGATATTGCGAATCGATACGCGTTCGTAACCAAGTTCACAGAACATGTCTGCGGCGACCGTCATGATCAGGTTTTTCGTCTCTTCTGCCGCCATGGCGCTGCGACGACCTTTTTTCTTCTCCACTCGATACCTTTTTAATTAATCATTCCTATACAGGGTACTGAATTACCTAACTATCGACAAGGTGCACATCAGCTGTGCCGCATAATGCCGTAAATCTACTGAAACCGGGGGTTGAAGGTTTCTTTATAACCAAAAGCGATGAAGCTCATCGAAAAAATTATACTGCACGCATGTGCAGCATGTATTGATCTCTTTCAAATTATACATATACTGCACAACTGTAAAGTTAATTTACTGCACACCCGTAAAATATAATTTGGGATAAATACTATGAAAACCCATCGTCTATTCAAAACAGCCAGTATGCTGGTTCTGCCTTTGTTGGCAGTCATCGGTCTTTCCGGTTGTAATCAAGCTCAATCAGAAATCAATGAACCGATCATTAAACCCGTTAAAGTGTTCAGGTGCCTGAGCTCAACTTTGCTCCTGTCAGCAGTTACCTAGCACAAGTTGATGCAACCGATCGCGCACAACTCTCTTTTCAGGTGGCGGGACAGATTTCGTCGATAGACGTCAAAATGGGTGAAGCCATTAAGAAAGGTGAAATCTTAGCGACGCTCGATCCAACCGACTATCAAGTGGCACTTGACGCCAAACAAGCAGAATTTGATCTTGTTGAATCTCAGTGGAAGCGAGCAAAACAGCTGTTTGCTAAAAAGCTCATTAGCGCTGATGAGTTCGATCGCAACGAGACTCAATATAAAGCGGCGGAAGCCTCACTCGCACAAGCAAAAGCGGATCTTGGTTACACCCAAATTATCGCCCCATTTGATGGAGTGGTCTCTTTGACCTACCAAAAACCGTTTGAAGTCGTTGGTGCTAAACAACCTATCTTGAACCTGATTAGCAGTGATGATCTCGATGTCACCTTCACTATCCCGGTAAGAGAAGTCAAAGCGATGACACTAGAAGAGCTGAAAAATCAGCACTTTTTTGTGACGTTAGACAGCCATCGTAATCAGCGTATTGAAGCAAGATTCCGTGAGATTGCTATGCAGCCAGATTTGGATACCAATAGCTATGCAGCAGCAGTAACAATGATAAAACCACATAACATCAATGTGTTGTCAGGCATGTCTGGTCAGGTGCACATCCAAAGCGAAGCCAAAGAGCGTGCTTTTTCGCTACCAGCGAGTGCGTGGATTAGTCAGCAAGACAGTAGCGGTAAAGTTTGGCGTTTTGATCCGATGACAGAGCAAATTCACCAAATCCAACTGTCGACCAATGAGAGTGGCGCAGTCACAGCTGGCTTACAGCAGGGTGACCAAATCGTGGTCGCGGGTGCGGCAAACCTAGTTGAGGGACAGCGAGTAAAACTATGGACACGTGAGGGTGGTATCTAGTGAAAAAATCAATTATTGCCATCGGCCTTGCATCGCTAGTGTTAACCGGTTGCTACTCCGATATTACCGTTCGTGAACGTGCCCCTTTGATGGTGGAATCCATTGAGGTATCTAAGCCTGTCGAACAGCAATATCGCGAGTTCAAAGGCCAAGTCGTGACTGCGGAGCAAACCAAGCTGGCATTTCGCATCCAAGGAGAAATTGCTCACTTGCTTGTAAAACCAGTCAGTCGGTGAAGAAAGGTCAGGTTGTGGCCAAATTGGATGATGAAAAGCTTCAGCAGCAATATCGTGATGCTCTGGCCCAATATGAGCTGGCCACAAAGCAATTGCGTCGTGGTACTGAGCTTTACGCGCGTGACATGATTTCAAACTCTGAATTGGACGAGTTGACTTCAAACCGTCAACTAGCGAAAGCGCAATACCAAAATATTCAACATCAAATTCAGTACACCAGCCTAAAAGCGCCATTTTCCGGTGTCGTGGCAGAAGTGAGTAAAGAGCGTTTTGAGAACGTTGGTCCAGGTGAAACCGTGGTATCCATTTATCAGGATGACAAAGTCTATGTGAAAATCAGTCTCTCTGACCACATTCTAGCGTCAATTACCCCACAAGCTCAGCGTAACGTTTATCAGCCGCGTGCTTTTTTCTCTGGGGTTGAAGACAGCTTCACCATGACCTATCTGGAGCACTCTAGCGAGCCTGACGCGCAAAGCCGAGCCTATGAGTTGTGGCTACAAATGCCTCAGCCAAAAGCAAAGATTTTGCCGGGAACTAGCGTGTCGGTTCATGTTGATATGGTGGCCGCTGGTTTGAGCACGATTCAAGGTTATCAGCTCCCTATGACTGTCCTAGAAGCAGGCGTTGAGCCGCAAGAGTTTTTCGTTTGGAAGCATGAAGATGGCGTAGCAATGAAAACACCAGTGCGTGTCGATCAAGTGAATAGCTTTGGCGTGATTGTCGATTCTGGCGTTGCTCAAGGTGACGTTCTAATTAGCTCAAGTTTGAGAAAGCTCAGAGATGGCGAAGCAGTAGCACTCATGGAGAACAATAAATAATGAGTCTGACCGAGTATTCAATTAAAAACCGCGTCATTAGCTGGCTGTTTTTGGTCATTTTGGCCATTGGTGGTATTCAGTCGTTCAACGATCTAGGTCGTCTTGAAGACCCTGCTTTTACTATCAAAGATGCGATGGTGATTTCAACCTATTCCGGCGCAACATCAACGGAGGTGGAAGAAGAACTCACCTATCCGCTGGAAAAGGAGATCCGCAAACTTCCTTACATTAAGAACATTAAGTCGACGTCGTCCGCAGGGCTGTCACAAATCATGGTCAGTATGGAAATGGACTATGGCCCAGACGAGCTTCCGCAGATTTGGGATGAAATGCGACGCAAAATTAATGACCTAAGACCGAACCTGCCATCGGGTGTGAATTCGATTCAGATCATCGATGACTTTGGTGATGTGTTCGGTGTGATGATCATGCTAACGGGTGACGGCTACGACTATGTTGAGCTAAAACGTTATGCCGATTATCTAAGTCGTGAACTTGAATTGGTAGATGGCGTTGGCAAGGTAGCGATTGCGGGTGACCAGAAAGAGATGCTGTTTGTGGAGCTATCACTGGAACGTCTCTCTGCACTCAACCTAGATATGAACACCGTTATGGGGCTGCTGAATCAGCAAAACAGCGTCCAGTCTTCCGGTGAAATCATGATCAACGGCGAGAGCTTGGCGATTCGCCCAAATGGTAACTTGGACTCTGTAGAGTCGCTGGAAAATCTGATTATCCACGGCCGAGATACCGGCAACCTGATCCGTTTAAAAGATGTGGCTGAGATCTCCAAAGGGATCCAAGAAAAGCCATCAAACGTGATTACCTTTAATGGTAAGCCTGCCATCAACTTAGCGATCTCTTTTGGCGCAGGTGTAAACGTGGTTGAAGTGGGTAAAGCGTTAGATGCCCAGCTTCAAGTGCTGGAGAATATTAAGCCAGCAGGCATCAATCTTGACTACTTCTATAACCAGTCGGCGGAAGTGGATAAGTCGGTACAAGACTTTGTCGTCAGTCTAGCTCAAGCCGTAGGTATCGTGATTGTGGTGCTGCTGTTCACCATGGGTATGCGCAGCGGCATCATTATTGGTGCGGTACTGCTGCTTACGGTGTTTGGTACTTTCATTATGATGAGTATCAACAATATCGAGCTGCACCGTATCTCTTTAGGCGCGCTGATTATTGCGCTAGGTATGCTGGTGGACAATGCCATTGTTATTGTCGAAGGCATTCTGGTCGGGTTAAAGCAAGGTCAAACCAAGAAGCAAGCTGCGATGAGTATTGCTAAGCAAACTCAGTGGCCGCTGCTTGGTGCAACGGTTATCGCTATCACAGCGTTTGCGCCAATTGGCTTGTCACAAGACGCGACGGGCGAGTTCATGGGGTCGCTGTTCTGGGTACTGTGTTATTCGTTGTTCCTAAGCTGGATCACGGCACTAACTCTAACGCCGTTCCTAGCTGATATCCTGCTCAAAGAGTCGGATAAGAATGACCAAGCTGCTGACGCAGACCCATATAAAGGCGTTCTGTTTACGGTATTCCGCTGGTCTTTGGAGTTGGCATTAAACTACGTTGGCTTACGGTCGCTGGTATGATCGCGCTGCTTGTTTCTGCAGTCATGGCATTTGGTCTGGTAAAACAGTCGTTTTTCCCACCGTCAAATACGCCAATGTTCTTTGTCGATATGTGGATGCCGGAAGGTACGGACATTCGCCAAACGCTCAAGCAAACTGAACAGGTAGAAGCGTATATTCAAGATCAGGACAATGTTGAGTTTGTGTCTTCGACCGTTGGACAAGGCCTGCAACGTTTCATGCTGACTTATCAGCCTGAGAAAAGCTATGAGGGCTATTCACAGCTGCAAGTACGCACGACCAGCCGCGACAATATGTTTGAGCTGCTCAATAAGCTGGATGAGGAATTGTCTTCTCAGTTTGCGGCACCTACGTTTCAACTAAGATTAATGGAGTTTGGTCCGTCGCCAGCCTCTAAGATTGAAGCTCGTATTATTGGTCCCGATCCTCAGGTACTTCGTGATATCGCGGTGCAAGTTGAAGATGTATTGCTTGCCGACCCTGGTTCGAGAAACGTTCGTCATGACTGGCGTGAGCGTACTAAGCAGTTGGTACCTCAGTTTAATGAGTCAAAAGCGCGCCGCTTGGGTATCTCAAAAGAAGATCTTTCAAGTACGCTGCAATTGGCGTTCGGCGGTAACACCATTGGTGTATTCCGTGATGGTACGCAAATGCTGCCAATCGTGACCAGATTAACGGAAGCAGAGCGAGTTGATTACGCATCGCTCCAGAACATCTCCATTTGGAGTCCAATGCTGCAAACGTATGTGCCCGTGGAGCAGGTGATTGATAACGTCACGTTGGAATGGCAAGAACCTATTATTCAACGCCGTGACAGAAAACGTACGCTAACCGTTCTCGCTGACCATGATGTGTTGGGTGACGAGACGGCGGCAAGTTATTCGCTCGTGTTAAGCCACAGGTAGAATCACTGCCTCTACCTGCTGGCTACACGATCGAATGGGGTGGCGAATACGAGTCATCAAAAGATGCGCAAGAGGCGATGTTTAAGTCACTGCCGATGGGCTATCTGTTGATGTTCATCATCACAATGCTGCTTTTCAACTCGTTTAAGAAGCCGCTGGTGATTTGGCTCACGGTACCACTCTCTATCATTGGTGTGGCGTTTGGTTTGTTGGTGTCTAATATGCCGTTCAGCTTTACTGCGTTGCTTGGTCTACTTAGCCTTAGTGGTATGATCCTCAAAAACGGTATTGTACTTATGGATCAAATCAACTTGGAACTTGATAGCGGTAAAGACCCATATCTTGCGTTGGTTGATAGTGCGGTAAGTCGTGTGCGCCCGGTGAGTATGGCAGCGCTTACTACCATCTTAGGGATGATACCGTTGGTGTTTGATGCCTTCTTTGGATCAATGGCGATCACCATTATGGCGGGTCTAGGTTTTGCAACTGTGCTGACCTTGATTGTGGTGCCAGTTCTGTTTGCCATTTTCTTCAAGGTGAAACCGGCGAAATAACTGAAATTACAGTGAATATGATCAAAAGCCTGCATTTATTGCAGGCTTTTCGCGTTATTGCGACTGCAAAATTGAACCCGCTTCTCGTAATTTCGCCGCAATTTTCTGTTTTTTGCGGACGAGTTCGGTATTCATCGGCTTTAACGAGCGATTTGTAAGTTAATTTCGAAATCTTGATCAAATTTTCGCAAAATAATGACGCTATTTTGGAATACCAACCACATTTTTTGGCATGATCGTTTTGCCAAACGACCAAGATTAAACACAATATGGTCACGAAATATTCAGAACAGATGGAGAGACATGAAATGCCAACTAACTACTGCACCGCGTGCAAAAAGGATACGGCACACAAAGCAGTGATGCGACGCAGCCACAACGATAACTCATCTATCGTTCAAAACTTCCAAATGTTAATGTCTCAATTGGTTAACGGTAGCGGCTACTACAAGCTAGAGCGCCAGCTTTATTGCCGTGTATGCAATAAGCAGAATCAAGAAACAGTGAAGACAGTGCTTAGTGGTCAAACAAATCTTGCTTAAGAGGTAACTTGTATACAAGCGATCTCACATAAATTAACACTGTAAACTGATATCGATTGATGGTATTTGTCACAACTTTGTGATCTCACATCTTTTTACATGCATAACCTTTGATTTACAATCGTGAAGTATTCCGTTCACTTGAGTTAAATCAATGGCTTCGCTTGCTTTAGATAAAATCGATTTAGAAATACTGCGCATACTTAGCCGCAAAGGTCGTATGCCAATAGTTGAGTTGGCTAAGCTGGTCAATTTGACGACCTCTCCTTGTTCAGACCGCGTGAAGCGCCTCGAAAAAGAAGGCTTCATTGTGGGGTATCACGCTGAGCTCAACCCAGAGAAACTGGGGTTAGATGTTCAAGTGTTTATTCATATCCGTCTTGATCAGACAAGCTTCTCTATTTTTGAAAAGTTTGCCAAGGCTGTCGAGCTAATGCCTGAAATTGAAGAGTGTTACTCGCTCTCAGGTGATTTCGATACCATGATCAAGGTGAGAACCAAAGATATGAAGTCTTATCAATCTTTCATGTCCACCAAATTGGGCACTTTACCGGGTGTTATACAGACCAGAAGTGAAGTCGTAATAGAAGAGCATAAAACTGGGTTTGGCGTGAATCCGGATCTTCTTGACACGCTGTAGACTCATCTCGACAAACCATTACCAAGTATCCGTTGCATCCCATTCTGTCTTCAATGAATCTTCTCATTGGAGATACAGAGCATGTCTTTTTTGAGAATCTGCACATTTTCTGGTTTCTGGGGGTTTAAAAGTCTGATTTTTATTGGTAATTACTTAGTAAAGTAAATTAGAAATCTGCTTTTACAGTCCTACACTGAATATATATAAAACTATCTTATAAACAATGAGTTGCTTCAGTGAATGTGGGCGGTTTACTGAGTGTGTTGCGACGGTTGTTCGAGGAGTTCGCCATGAGTATTGCTGCGTTATTGGGTTTAGTAGATTTATCAGGAACATTAGTTCTTGATTCAAATGGCAAAATTGTCTTGTTGCCAGAAGGGACTGAAATGAGACCCGGTGATATTGAGCTGTCGCCGGAGAACCTGGTACCTGATGTTGAACTGCGAGAAACATTATTTGCTCAGACTAATTTCCAAGCCGAAGACAGCGCTTTCGATGTCGAGGACTTCTCAACCAACGATCTCGATGCCGATGCTATTATCGCTCAAATCGAGGCCGGTGTTGATCCTACTCAAAATGAAGACCAAGCCACAGCTGCAGGTGGCTCATTAAGTTCCAGTATCACCGATGCCGCCACCGTCGAAGCAATCAATCCACAAGTCCTAGCCGCTACGTTTTTTGAAACCCTTGGCCTCAATAGACAAGACCTGACAGAAACACAAACCAATGCACTGTTGGATATCGCCACGAACAGTGCGCCAGTGACTCTATTTGAAGCTCGAAACTATGATGAAGAGTCACAAAATAGTGACTTAGGTTTGACCTTTCCGACGGATGCGGACGGTGACGCTCTGACAATCACCGTCACAGAGCTTCCTAAACTAGGACAGGTGACGCTGGCTGATGGCACACCGGTTACCCTAGGACAGATCCTGACTCAATCTGAGTTTGAGAATCTACAGTTCGATGCGCCTCAAGAATATACCCTTGGTGAAGAAGCAGGTCAGTTTACTTACAGCGTTGATGATGGTCGGGAACAGCCGGATTCCGTTCAAACAGGTGGTGTGTTACTAGAGATCACCCCGATAAATGACATTCCGGTTATTGACGGAGTAGGGCAAGGCACTCTAGTTGAAAGCGGTAATCTCGATGACGGTCAAGTGGTTGAAGGTGTGAACACCGCTTCCGGTAGCATAAATGCTTCCGATAATGATACGGATGCCGTGCTGACTTATGGTGTAGAAAACGATACCAATGAATACGGCCAGCTTAGTGTCGATCCCGAAACTGGGGACTGGGTGTTCACCTTAGATAACAGCGCTTCTGCGACACAAAGCTTAAAAGAAGGTGACTCAGTAAACACCACATTTGAGGTAACCGTTACCGATGATAAAGGCGCGGTCACTACAGAAACACTAACGCTCACCATCAATGGTACTAACGATTTACCGACATTTGATGCGGGTGGCGATGCTGCTGGGACTGTGACTGAGCAGGGAGATGGTATTGGCAGCGATAATATCGCGAATGGTTTGTTGTCCGCGTCAGATGTGGATGCAGATGCTTCTCTCCGTTATCAAGTTGAATCTGCACAGACGGAATACGGAACCTTTACTATCGATGAGCAAGGTAAGTGGCAGTTTGAGCTTGATAACAATGCTAATGCAACTCAGTCACTGACTGAAGGGGAATCTAAAACTATTAATTACATCGTGTCTGTGACTGACGAGTTTGGAGCAAGCAGCAAAGAGACGGTCGCGATTACTATTGTAGGCACTAACGATTCTTCCGTAGTTGTGAGTGGTGAAACGGGCGCTGTTATTGAAGACGCGGCTGTTGGTACTGACGGTACTCTTGTTGCCAGTGATAAGTTAGTGATTATGGACGTAGATGCCGGCGAGAACCAATTCAATGCTGGAGCAGCTGCACCCGTTGGCTCGACATTGGGCGCACTGATTATCACTACGGATGGCACGTGGACTTATAACGTTGATAACTCTCTAGATGCGGTACAAGCACTTGATGTAGGTGACACTATTACTGAGGAGTTTACAGTTACCTCAGTCGACGGCACCGAGCACACTATCACAGTCACCATCAACGGCACCGAAGATGAAACCATCATCACAGGGCCAACGACAGACACAGTGAAAGAAGACACGGATGTCGATGCGGGTCTTCTGATTGCTGGCGATAGCTCACCATTACAGATAACGACGCAGGCGAGAATAAGTTCAGCACCACCGTCACCAGTGTTGCGAACAACAGTGGTCAGCTTCCGCTGGGCACGTTAACCATCACCGAAGATGGCGATTGGTCATATCAAGTCTCCAATGCACTTCAAGAGATCCAATCTCTGGGTGATGGTGATACTCGCGTAGAGCGCTTTACAGTTACTTCTATCGATGGTTCTAAAACTGAAACCATTGAAGTCACGATTCAAGGTACCAACGACTTGCCTCTCATTGCTGGCAATGCGGTGGGCAGCGTTACGGAAGACTTTGAAGTTCAAACCGGTGACCTTCTCAAAGACAACGGCCAGCTGACGATTTCTGATGCGGACACGGGCGAAGCTAAGTTCCAGACAGTTGTTACTCCGGTTGGTTCTGTTTTAGGTACGCTGACCATCACTGAAGCTGGTGCCTGGAGTTATGAAGTCGACAATACTAATCCAACCATTCAAGGCTTGGGCAAG
>BBMT01000008.1 GCA_000755425.1 Vibrio maritimus | reverse complement strand
CCACCTTATTGAAAGGTGGTTTCGTTGATCTTGGCAGCGACTAAAGCCTAGCGACTATTTCAAAGTCATAAACGCTCGACTTATAGTAGACGATAGAGTACTCATACGGCTCAGTCTCACTGCGATAGTTAATCGATTCGTTGATCAAAATCGGCTCGAGCGCTTCAACAGACAACTTGTCTTGAACGAGCTCACTCGGCAATGACGGCTTGATCTTTTGATGCGTTTTCACCATCTCGATCCCTTGTTCTTTTAAGTAGGCAAACTTAGATCCAGACAACACCTCTTCATTGAGCTCAGGCAATAGGGCTACTGGAATATAGAAATCCTCATAAGACACCACATCACCATTAACCACTCGCAAACGGCCGCATCGATACAATTCAGAACCCGGATCAACCAGCAGTTTTTCGGCCAACGCTTCATCGGCCACTGTCTTTTCAAAATGGATAACTTGGTTGCTCGCTTCTAAGCCTGCACCTTGCAGCTCTTGTGCAAAGCCCGCCATGCCCAAAAAGTCATGTTTGAGTTTTTGAACCGCAACATAAGTCCCCTTCCCTTTTTCAGAAACGGTATAACCAATATCGGCCAACTGACCAAGTGCTTTGCGCACAGTCACACGGCTTACCCCCAAACTGTCTACTAACTGACTCTCAGAGGGCAACTTAGAACCTTGTGGGTATAGCCCATCATCAATACGTTGTTTGAGCGTATCGGCGATCTGTATATAGAGAGGTTGTAGTGATTTCGAGTCCATGTAGCGCTAGCGTCTCCGATTATGAATGTGAGCAGGGATGCTCATCTTGCTTTTATAGTCCTTATTAGACAGCGTCTTTTGCAAACAATCAAACGTCTTCACTGCCAACTGTTGGCAATCTTGCTCGATAGAGTCGATTTTTAGCGGCAAACAATCAAGTACAGAATAGTTATCAAAGGTAGCAATTCGCATCGGCTGCTGAGCAGCTGTCGCCATCAGGTTCTGCTCATTTAGATACCTAAGCACGCCCTCTAATAAAGAGTAAGAACCTGTAAACAGTGCTGCTGGAAGCCGGCCAAGATGTTCAACACAGCGTTGCATCATCTCATAACCACTTTGAGGCTGATAATCTTGGTTAAAGACAAGCTCAGGTTGCAGCGATAGTGCATTCTCCTGAACAGCATCGACGAAACCTTGATAACGCTCTCGGCTAGGAGACAAAGAGAGCTGTCCGCCGATAAACGCACATTCAGACACATCTTTAACCAGTGAAGACACAATCGTTTTAGTAGAGTCATACGCATCCGTCGTTATCTCACTATAGCGTTCAGACTCCAACTCCCGGTCAAAAAACACCACAGGGATTTCTTTGATATGACTTTGATAATAGTCATCACTATCTAAGCATGAAGCCACCATCATGCCGTCGACCTGGCGTTCAATAAGGTTCGCCACCGCCTTTTGTTCTTGAGAAGGATCGTCATCGGTAGAAGCAATTAAAAGCTGATAGCCCGCGTTTAAGCACAACTGTTCCAGTGCTTTCGCAATCGTAGCAAAACCCATATTGGTAAGGTCAGGGAGAACCAAGCCAAAGGTCTGAGTCTTTTTCGACTTGAGCGCTCTGGCATAAACACTGGGCGAATAGTTATGCTCCTCGACGACACGCAGCACGCGTGCCACCGTCTCTTTATTAATGCGGTGTTTTTCTGCATGTCCATTCAGAACAAAACTGACGGTCGATTTAGAGACCTCAGCCAATTGTGCAATATCGGCCAATTTTAGCTTTTTGCTCATCGCGTTCTACTTATGCTTCCTGCTTGTTGCGTCTTATATAGAGAAGATCTTCACTGCGGATCGCGATCGTGCTTGAGATCACAATTTTTAGCGCCGCTATCATGGTGTCTATTAAAACACATTTTCTTTGCTAAATCGATTTAGTAAACTCAAAACAAATCGATTAGTACAGGAAATTTGTTATGAGTAAGGTTTGGGTAACTGGCGATGCGTTGTAGATTTGATTCCTGATACGGACACGACGTATCTAAAATGTCCCGGCGGTGCTCCTGCAAACGTCGCTGTTGCGATCGCTCGACTCGGTGGTGAAACTGGATTTTTTGGCCGTGTCGGTCAAGACCCACTAGGACGCTTCATGAAGCAAACGCTGAGCTCAGAAAACGTGAATACTGACTTCATGCTACTGGATGACGCCCAGCGCACGTCAACGGTTATCGTTGATCTTGATGAATCCGGCGAACGCAGTTTCACCTTTATGGTTAAGCCAAGTGCTGACCAATTTATGCAAGTGAGCGACATTCCTGAGTTTAGCGCTGGCGAGTGGCTGCACGTTTGCTCAATCGCTCTTGCTAATGAGCCAAGCCGCAGCGCGACTCTAGAAGCGATGAAACGCATTAAGCAAGCTGGTGGCTTTGTCAGTTTCGATCCAAACCTTCGCGACGAAGTGTGGGGTGACCAAAGCCTTATCAAGCCTGTTTGCCAGCAAGCCATTGCTCTGGCCGACGTGGTCAAGTTCTCAGACGATGAACTGATGTTCCTAACTGAAACCGACAACCTTGACGCCGGTATTGCAGCACTTGGTGAATACAACAATACACTTGTGCTCATTACTCAAGGAGCAAAAGGCGCTTTGGTTATTCGTGACAATGAACAACAGCTCATTGCCGGCACACCCGTCAAACCGGTTGATACCACAGGTGCAGGCGATGCTTTTGTTGGCGGCCTATTGACTCGTTTATCTAAAACAGCAGATTGGATCAATGATGAGACCATCGTTGATGCGGTTCGCTGGGCAAACGGCTGCGGCGCTTTAGCGACAACGCAAAAAGGCGCGATGACCGCACTACCAAGTGAACAAGCCCTTATCGATTACATTCAGTAATCTTATGCCCCTTGCTGCGGTAAGGGGCGACTTCTTGCCTGTTATACCCTCCCCCTTCTCGAACAAGCGTTATCGTCACGATAAACAACCTAAATTGAAGCATGCTATCTATTTCTTTATAAAGCGCCCTCCCTGTTTCTAACAACGATGGTGCATCATGCAAACACTGATCGACAATCTGACCCAACATGGCTATTACGTTTGGGATGACTTTCTTTCTACTGAGCAAGTTTCAGCTCTTAAAGAGTGCTTACCTGAAGAGTGGAACAAAGCGCGTATTGGTCGTAATGATGATGTGATGCGTGAAAGTGCCATTCGCAGTGACAAGATCTGTTGGCTTTCACCCGATCTTGGCGATCCGGTGGGACAATTTCTTAGTAAGATGGAAATCATTCGCCAAACGGCTAACCAAAACTTTTTCTTGGGGCTATTTGAGTACGAAGCGCATTTCGCCAAATATGAGAAAGGCGATTTCTACCAAAAACATCTCGACTGTTTCCGTGGCAATGAGAACCGTCGCCTGACCACCGTGTTTTACATGAATGACGAGTGGACAGACGAAGACGGTGGCGATCTGGTGGTTTACGACCTTGATGACAATGAAATCACTCGCATCAAACCTAAGTCCGGCCGTTTGTTTGTGTTCTTCTCAGAAATGTTCCCGCACGAAGTGCTACCAACTCAGCGCGAGCGCTTTAGTATCGCTGGTTGGTTCCGAATTAATGGTGTGAAAGACAACGTTCTTGATATCGCTCGTTAAGTTTATGTATTGAGGCCTTTCAAAGGCCTCTTTATTTACTACCGCACCTAGCCAACTAGTTCACCCGTACTTCTGAAGACGCTTATTCTCGTCACTGCACTTTATGTTCTCCCACTTTAAAGTGCCTATTCATTCAATAGAACTGCAAGAATAGCAGTTCAAAATATCAATAAATATCCTTTCTAAACAATAAGTTAATCAACAAGCAGCCAGTAGCACATAAATTTCATCAATACAGACTAAAGCTGTTTTTTTTGATACCTATCGCAGCCATTGGCACAAACCCCATGAAATGCACCCAAATGCATATTATCTTTACACGTTCCTCATCGATTTTGACTAGCTTGAATTTCGTACGCGAGCTGCACAGCTGTTTTCATGCACTCGCCCTGTCAGCTATCTCAACGCTGACTTTATTCAATAATTCGATAACTTTTGAATGGAACACAATATGTTAAAGACATTTTTGACCTTTTCTATCGCATCCGTTTTTGCGCTCAACTCAAGCTATACTCTAGCTGAACAAAATCTTGCAGCTCCGGAGTTACAACAAAATGAGGTATTGGCACCGCTAGTCACAGCGTCAGCAGACACTGCGCTCAGCGATCAATACATTGTGGTACTCAAGCAGCCTATGACGCTAAACAACGATCCTATTGCGTTACAACAGTTCACAGAGCAAACCGTTTCCGGTCTGGCTACCCAACATTCATTTGAGATAGAGAAAGTCTTCAATCGCTCGCTAAGTGGCTTTGTTGCGACACTCTCCGCCGAACAATTGTTTGAACTGCGTAGCGATCAGCAAGTCGAGTTCATCGAGCAGAACCAGGTCATTACACTGGATCCGATATTCTCAACCAACGCTAATCAAAGCAACGCTATCTGGGGACTCGATCGTATCGATCAGCGCGATCGCCCACTAAACAGTAACTACAGTTACAACTATGATGCAGCGGTGTGACCGCATACGTTATCGATACAGGTGTCACCAACACTCATCCTGAGTTTGGTGGCCGCTCACGCTCTGGTTACGATTTTGTCGACAATGACAATGACGCTACCGACTGTAACGGCCATGGTACTCACGTTGCTGGCACCATTGGTGGAGCGCAATATGGTGTAGCAAAAAACGTCAATATCGTAGGTGTTCGCGTGCTTAGCTGTACCGGTTCTGGTACCACCGCTGGCGTTATCAGTGGCGTAGACTGGGTGGCGGCAAACGCATCTGGCCTTCGGTTGCCAACATGAGTTTAGGGGGTGGTGTATCTACCGCACTTGATCGCGCTGTTGCTAGTGCCGTGCAATCAGGGGTGAGTTTTATGCTCGCAGCAGGTAATGATAATGCCAATGCTTGTAGCTCATCCCCTGCTCGAGAGTCTAGTGGCGTCACCGTGGGCTCTACCACCAGCAGTGATGCACGTTCAAGCTTCTCCAACTGGGGCAGTTGTGTCGATGTATTTGCGCCGGGCTCAAGCATTAAATCGGCTTGGTATGACGGTAGCTACAAGACCATTAGTGGCACTTCGATGGCAACGCCGCATGTCGCCGGCGTTGCAGCTCTGTATTTGCAAGAGAACGGGGCACTCTCACCCGCTCAAGTGGCCGCTAAAATCAGTGAACGTGCGAGCGTCAACAAGATAAGCGATACCAAGGGGACAGTGAACAAGCTGGTTTACAGCCTCACCGATGGCGGCTGTGGCAGTGACTGTGGTGGCCAAACACCGGATAGCGAGCTAAAGAACGCGACACCCGTTAGCAACATTTCCGGAGGTCGCGGCGAGCAGAAGCAATATTACATTGATGTCACTGCTGGGCAGCGTTTGAGCGTGACTATTTCTGGTGGATCTGGCGATGCCGATTTGTACTTGCGTTATGGCTCGGCACCAACACTCAGCAACTGGGAATGTCGTCCATATCGCTACGGCAACCAAGAAACTTGTACTGTTACGAGCACTAAAAATGGTCGCTACCACATTATGCTCAATGGCTACACCAGCTATAGCGGAGTCACGCTGGAAGCGCGTTATTAATTCAGGTTCTTTAGCTAACCAATGAGTGATGAAAAACGCCAGCCTTTATGGCTGGCGTAATTGTATTAATCCGCGTTAGGCCGAACTTTGAACTCTAGGACTTTCGGCACACAAACATCAATGCAGCGCCCACAACTGATGCAGTCCTGACTCATCACTCGCTTATCACCCGATTTTAGTGGCTGTCTAAGTACATCTGGCTCTGGGCAAACGTGATAACAGTCCATACACTTAGTGCACGCTTCACGGTGAGTGGCTTTTATGCGTATTGGCTCTTACGGCCAATCACTCCATACGTTGCTCCAAGCGGGCACAGATGTCCACACCAACCATGTTCGACCAACACTAGATCCAACAAGAACACTAATGCAATGAGGATCCAACCTGCACCCATTCCAAATACTAACCCACGATGCAGTGTGGCGACGGGGTCCACCCACGCCCAGAGCAGCGATCCCGATACTGCACTGCCAAGTAAGATCACGGGGATCAACCAATAACGTATTGTTGGAGACCACTTAAAGCTGGTTTTGAGATTCAGCTTACGGCGCAGCCATGCCGCCATATCCGTGACAATATTTAATGGACACACCCAAGCACAAAACGCTCGAGGAGCTAGCAACGCATAAAAAACTACAACGATAGTGACACCAATTAAGGCATTCACCTCTGGCCAATGTCCGGTAGCCAAGGTTTGCAGAACCAATAAAGGGTCACTGAGCGGGACAGTATCTAGCAGCATGCTAGACGACAAGTTGCCCTGTAAAATACCCCACGTTGGTCCCATCATGAATAAGCCAATTATCGAGAGCTGACACAATCTACGTAGAATTAGAAATCGATGGGCGCGCCACCAGCCAAGTTCACGGATAGCATCATTACCAGCATCTTTAGCGAGATTCTTAGCCATTATTTTCTCCCATCATTGATGCGGATATGCTCAGTAGGTGCAATTTCCGGTGTTTCAGGGAAGGTACCATCTCGTAGCTCAACCTGTTCTTCCCAACCAAGCTGATAATGATCCCCCATGTAACCCTTAGCGAGCTCAATCGGAACCACTTTGATGACAGGTACCTCAGTCACGCAGGCCTGCTCACATTTACCACAACCCGTGCAGGCATCGGAGTGAACGGTAGGGATGAACATCGCATGATAACCGGTTCGCTGGTTACGAATCGGCTCAAGCGTGATCGCTTTATCTATCAGAGGACAAACGCGATAACACACATCGCAGCGTAATCCTTGCCAGTTAAGGCACTCCTCATGATCAATCAGTACTGCGAGTCCCATACGCGAGTCATCAATGTTAGTCAGCGCATGGTCTAGAGCACCGCTTGGGCAGGCGACAACACAAGGTATGTCTTCACACATCTCGCAAGGAATATCACGAGCGGTAAAATATGGCGTTCCAGAAGCAACGGGAGAGAGCAATGTGGCGAGTTTCAGCGTGTCATAAGGACAAGCTTGAACACAAAGGCCACACCGTAAACACGCTTGGTCAAACTGATTGCCTTCCAATGCCCCGGGCGGACGAATAGGGACACCACCACTGGTTTTGGCTTGTCCTTGCTTGGATTGAAGCCCCAAAACAGTAGCGGCTGCACCGACACCGAGTGCGGTTCGAGCGGCGTCGCGAAGAAATCGACGGCGACTCTGTGAAGTTTTCTCTCGTGACATATACTCCGCCTTATCAGTAATGAATAAATGGCATAAGGCTATCCCATAAAATTAATGGGAAATCTGTCATTTGGAATAGTGCTTTATGGCTATACCGAAGCTCGCTTGATTTCGGTCAAGAAAGGCTGGGTATTCAGATCACATTACGACACTTTGGGTATGTCAAACGTTCTAGCTAACAACAAGTGACAGCGTCACCAAAGTAAGTTAGCACTGACATCCCAATACAAAGTATAGCGTATTGAACGTCGCGAAAAGGTCATGTAAATCGAAAGGGAAAGCGCCTCAATAGAAACTTAAGGCGCGAAAAGATGGTATTCGAGTTATGCCGTTTTCACCGCTTTTGCCGCTGTTTTTGGCGCCACTTTTACCTGATTTGTATCGGATACTGAAGCCGCTTGCGATGAGCCTTTAGCTGTAGCCGTTTCTTTCTTCGTTTGACTTGTCAGGGTTACCACCTCTTGGTCAGGTAGCTCTGCGGTCTCACCAAAGAATTTACCACCCGGTTCTATGCTTAGATTGTTGCTCCACACTTTGCCTTTGACACGGCCATTTGCCAGAATTTGGATCTGCTCCGCGTGGCAATCGCCTTCCAGTATGCCATTGACAATCAATTGCTTAGCAAAAACCTCACCTTTCACACGACCAGATTCAGCCACCACCATCACACCTTCAATGTGTAACTGACCTTCAACGATGCCGTCTACTTGTATGTCGTTTTCTAGTTTGAGTTTTCCGCTAATAACACAGCCTTTGGCGATGAGAGTTGAAGCTGCTGAGCGACTCTTTGTTCCACTGTTTTTACTAAAGATTCCCATCGTATTGCTCGCTCCTTTTTAAAGATATCTTCGAAATCGTTTACACCCCATTCCACGAATGGCTTAGGGTCAAGTGCTCGCCCAACAAAGCGAACTTCATAATGCAAATGTGGACCCGATGACAGGCCACTGTTACCAGAAATGGCAATGAGCTCTCCCTTACGGACAAACTGTCCCGGGCGGACTTTAAAGCCTTTTAAGTGAGAGTATGAGCTAGAGAAACCGAACGAATGTTGAAGCCTAAGAAAATTACCCGACCCTTTCTTACTGCGTCTTGTCACTTCCACTACGCCATCTGCTGGTGCATAAATTTTTGTGCCGGTATTGACCGCAAAGTCCATACCACGGTGCATTTTGACTTTGCCAGTCACCGGATGTTTTCGCTTACCAAACTGCGACGAAATGCGTTCATTCCCCACTGGTGAACCACTTGGAATCTGGTTAAGCATCGTCATACGCACATTAGAGTGGATCGCCGCCACATCCAGCCTTGAATCCAAATCGATATTCTCTGGTGTGTCCGCAACGCCCAAGACTTTTTCCAAATCTGCTAGGCGCTCCGAGACTAAACTGATTCGTTCTTCACGCTCAGAGAGGTCTTGTTGCAATGTCTGCTTGAGATCTTGCAGATTAGCTAACTCGTCCCCAAGCGTTTGTGATTCATTGGCAAGCTCGGCTTGCTTTAGCTCCGCGTAATCCACCACTTGATACAAGTGCTGAATAAGAAGCACGGCACCTAACACCAACACCAGCCCGATCCCCGCCAAGCTTTTCAAGCTGCGACGCATCGATTTACTTAGCTGCCAATGAGAGGAGCCATTAATCGTTGAAATTGAGATAGTAAGTTGATCTTTCATGATAGTGCAGTGTTCCATAACGCGATGGCGGTCTTTGCCGTGTTCCTGGTTGATAATCTACGAAATACCTATATCAGGTACTAGTCAGAAGCGGCAAAAGAGTGTCAATACGTGATGTGGTTTCAGACAATTTGGAAAAAACTATATTACGTTTAACAACCAGTTAAAAACATCCGCAACAAATTCTTCTACCTATGTCGTAGTAAAATTCACAATCGCTGGAGTTATGCTCATAATGGCAGCATAGATTTTAGAAAATACAATCAATTCCGAGGCTTATATTGAAAATTGCACACATAGGTTAGGTGATATTGCCCAAAAGGCCTACCTTCCGTTCACCACCACACAGCCGGATATCCAACCAATATTCTGTACTCGCGATACAGGTACTCTTAATGCACTCGCTAAGCAATATCGTGTGTCTGATACCACCACTCGCTACCAAGCCATACTCAACTTTCAACCAGATGCGGTTATGATCCACGCGGCAACATCGATTCATCCAGAAATTGCGCGTTACTTCCTAGAACACGGAATCGCAACCTTTGTCGATAAACCATTGGCGGATAGTTACCAAGAGTGTGAAGCGCTGTATCAGTTAGCGGAGAAAAAACAAGTACCACTCTATATCGGTTTCAACCGACGCCATTTGCCGCTTATTCAAGAACACAGCCTGTCTGATATGGCGTCATTGCGCTCATTGCGTTGGGAAAAACATCGCTACGCTCTACCTGGTGAAGCAAAAACCTTCTTATTTGACGACTTTATTCACCCACTTGATAGCATCAACATCCATGGCGACATCGACTTTGAAGATATCGATATTCACTATCAAAAAGATGAAGGAAAGTTGGCGCGAATCGACATCAAATGGCAGCAACACGGTGCTATTTTCGAAGCTTCAATGAATCGTCAGTTTGGTATGACCCAGGAAGTCATTAGTAGTTGCCATCAAGACCGAGCCTACCGTTTTGATTCCTTTGTGAGCGGCGAGTGCTACCGCGATAACCTGACTACACAAATTCAACTTAAGGACTGGACGCCAATGCTCGCTAGCAAGGGCTTCCACAGCATGTTTGAACAGTGGAAGCAAGTGGTGACGACTGGCAAGATGGATACAAAATTAATCGAAAGAAATCTATCCAGTCACCGAATTGCTCAAAAGCTACTTGACTTCATAACTTGATGAAATTCAGCTAGAAAATACCCAACACCCTTCTAATATTGATAGTAGATCTCCATTAGAAGGGTTGGGTATGAAACGTTCACTGCTAGTCATTATTCCACTAGTCTTAGCGCTCCTTGGCTGCCAAAACGATGACAACGGCAAGGCATTAGGCACACTGGAAAGAGACCGTATTTCTTTCTCTTCCACGGCCAATGAGATCATTCGTGAGCTCCCAGTGAGAGAAGGAACCCGTGTCAAAACCGGTGATGTTCTCGTCCGTCTTGATACTAAACGCCAAGAAGCCGTGCTGGCACATGCCATCGCCGAAGAGGCTAAAGCTAGTGCTTACTTACTGCGTCTAACCAACGGTGAAAGACCGGAAGACATTGCCGCTGCTAAAGCGCAAGTCGATATGGCAGAAGCAAAACTGACCGAAGCTCAGAAAAACTATTCCCGCGCCTCTGAACTAGTGCGAAAGAAACTCGCCAGCCAATCACAAAAAGACCAAGCAGTCGCCAGTCGTGACACCGCCAGAGCCGAGCTGAACTCAGCCAATGAAGAATTTTCCAAACTCACAGCTGGCTCTAGACCCGAAGATATTACTCAAGCAGAAGCCGCGCTCGCCGCTGCTAAGGCCGATGTCGCCTTGCAAACTCAACAACTAGATGAGCTGACTATTATTGCCACGCGAGATGGCATCTTAGATAGCCTGCCGTACAACCTAGGCGAGCGTGTTTCCGTGGGGGCGTTTGTGGCTGTAGTACTCGCTGACCGTATTCCCTATGCGCGTGTGTACGTTCCTTCTTCTGTACGTGTCAAGTTTGTGCCTGGGTTGCAAGTTGATGTACACGTTGACGGTCTCGATGAGGTATTAACTGGCACTGTTCGCTGGGTGGCTGCCGATCCATCGTTCACACCTTACTATGCCCTAACTGAGGACGAGCGCTCTCGATTAATGTATCTAGCCGAAATCGACCTTCCAGAAACTGCAGAAAGCCTGCCGACTGGCGTCCCCGCTCAAGTTGACTTGCAAGGACTCAAATAGATGACCGACATTGCAGTAACAGCGACCAATTTGGTCAAAAAGTTTGGTGATTTTACCGCGATTAATGGCGTTAGCTGTCAGTGCCCAAAGGCAGCATTTATGGTTTTTTGGGTCCCAACGGGTGTGGAAAATCCACGACAATTCGCATGCTTACCGGATTGCTAAAACCCACCGAGGGTGAGGTCAACGTGCTCGGCTTACAGATCCCAGAACAATCTGAAGCACTCCGGCTCAAAATTGGCTATATGACGCAAAAATTCTCTCTTTATGATGATTTAACCGTCCTTGAGAACCTTCAGTTTATAGGTCAGATATTTGGCTTAGATAGAGCTTTGCTGAAACAACGAATCGCCGAGCAAATGACCATCTATGGGCTCACTAATCTCCAGAAACAGCGTGTCGGCGGCATGAGCGGCGGACAAAAGCAGCGACTTTCTCTCGCCTGTGCCACCATGCATCGCCCCGAATTACTTTTTTTAGATGAGCCCACTTCCGCCGTCGATCCTGAGAATCGTCGCGACTTTTGGGAACAGCTGTTTGATCTTAGTGATCAAGGCACCACAATACTGGTCACCACTCACTACATGGACGAAGCAGAGCGCTGTCATCGCTTGGCCATTATGGAATCCGGTGAAATGCGCGCCGATGGCGAGCCAGAAACCCTGATGAACAACATGGGTGTCAACATCATTGAAGTAAAAGCCTCGAATCTTAGAGCGTTAAAAGAGCGTCTCATTGCATGTCCAGAAGTACGCTCCGCCGCTCAGCTTGGTATTCGACTGCGTGTACTCATTTACCAGAGAGTTACCGACCCATTAAGTGGCTCATTAACACATTTCCCGAGCTAGAAAACTGCGAACTCACACCAGCAAGACCTAGCCTCGAAGATGTCTTTGTCTCTGTCACAGGAGAAGGCCGACAATGAAAAGTTTCACTCGTATGAGCGCCATTATGGTGAAAGAGATCCGCCAACTTTCACGTGATCGCATCACTTTTGGCATGGTGATTATGATCCCACTGATTCAGCTTATACTCTTTGGTTTTGCCATGAACACGGACGTGCGCAATATACCGGTTGCTATTGTGGATAAAAGTGAGTCAGCGCCCGGACGGGTGATTGTCGAAGCCGTAAAAGTTACTCAAGTCGTAAATGTCAAAGCTCAATACGCTACTGTCAAAGAGGCAGAAACAGCGATAAGAGAAGGCGTCGTGCGCGCCGCATTAATACTACCAACCAACCTAACCCAGCGTATCACGCACCAAGAGACTCTCGGACAGTGGCTTGTGGATGGCTCAGATACCATGGTGAGTGCGGCCTTACTTTCGCTGCAAACTATGCCGATTGCAGAGTTTGCCATCGCGGGCTATCAGCCGAACCAGACCAAAACCTTTGAAGCAACCTTGCTATATAACCCCAGTCAACGTTCTGCGGTCAACATCGTACCTGGACTGCTCGGGGTGATATTAACCATGACCATGATCCTGTTTACCAGCGCTGCCATCGTGCGAGAGCGGGAACGGGGCAACTTAGAGCTACTTATCACCACACCGATCCATTCGCTTGAACTGATGATTGGCAAAATCGTGCCCTATATCTTCATCGGTCTCATTCAAATTTTCATTATTTTAGGCTTGGGCTACCTCATTTTCAGCGTTCCCATCAATGGGCAAATCAGCCAAATATTGCTCGGCAGCCTAATGTTTATTGCGGCTAGCCTCACCCTGGGATTGGTGATTTCAACCATCGCTCAGACTCAGCTACAGGCGATGCAAATGACGGTGTTTATTTTGCTTCCGTCAATTCTACTCTCTGGTTTCATGTTCCCCTACGAAGCCATGCCCACTGCCGCCCAGTGGATTGCAGAAGCTTTACCTGCCACTCACTTTATGCGAATGATTCGAGGGATCATTTTACGCGGTGCTGATTTAGCAGACGTGTGGCGAGATACACTTTGGCTGGCGGGATTTACCTTCATCGGTATTGTCGTGGCTGCGCTAAGATTTAAGAAGAACTTGGACTGATCGAGCCACTAATATCGGTCATCCAACCATTACAGCAAATTTGCAAGGAAGCACCATGGTTTCGAATAAACAAAATAGCAAGAAGTTCGATCTCAACTTGTTACGAGTGTTTGTCTCGACCTATGAAACCCAGTCAGTTACTAAGTCGGCTGAAGAATTAGATTTAACACAATCGTCAGTCAGTAACGCACTTTCAAGGCTAAAAGGCGCACTGGGCAGTGAACTGTTTACGCGAACAGGAAGAGGAATTAAACCGACAAGATTTGCGGTCGACCTGTACGAGCACATACATGAACACCTGCTGGGAATCGATAGGGTTGTGGAAGGGTTAGATAGCTTCGACCCACTCACCAGCAGACGAAGCTTTGTGATTTATTGCCATGAAGCGGCTCTACTGCGGCTTCAAAAACAGCTTCATGTTCTTGAAAAGTATCCTGGAATCGCTTTAATCCTAAAAGAGCTACCGCCTAATGATGCACGTATTTATGAGGACTTAAGGCTCGAAAAAGTCGATCTTGTCATTGACGTAGCCCCGCCTGACGGACGCGTTTTTCAGTCACAGCTACTGCACAGTGACGGTCTTGTCTGCATTGCAAGTCAGCACCACCCTCGACTCAAAAATGGACAAATGACCAAACAAGTCTATATGGAGGAAAGTCATGCGCTGTTGAACATTCGCCGCGATAATCTCACCTTTGTTGAATGGTTAGTCAGCGATATTTTACCTCCTAGACGCACCCACAGCCAGCATTCATCACTACTAGGCATGTTACCTTCTATTTCTCAATCCCATGCGATTGCAACCGTCCCAGAGACGTTATTCGAGGAGTATGGTGAGATGTTCCACTTACAGGTACTACCGTTCCCTTTTGAGA
Source organism: Vibrio maritimus (assembly GCA_000755425.1). Taxonomy (GTDB): domain Bacteria; phylum Pseudomonadota; class Gammaproteobacteria; order Enterobacterales; family Vibrionaceae; genus Vibrio; species Vibrio maritimus_A. The sequence goes on along the minus strand of BBMT01000008.1, from coordinate 191,398 downwards.
CTAAAACCTTTGACACTTATATGGTTTGGCCGAGCAAAATGGCACGTAATTCAGCATTAACTTGGGTACAGCATCTAGTGAAGTCACTATTAGAAAAGCGTCATTCATAGCAAATAGTTTAGAACTAGCTAGCCAAAAATACAGAAACGCCGCTCAAAGCTTGAGCGGCGTTTCGATATTCAATTCGTTATCTCTGACTAAAGCAGATTAGAAGTTGAACGTTACACCCAAACGAACGCGGTTTTCAGTTTTCACTTCAGCGTTTTGGTTTACGTAAGTTTTGTCTAGGATTTGGTAATCTAGGTAAGGTGCCCACGTATCAAAGCCAGTGTATTTAACCTGGAACGTGTGTTCCCACTTACTGTCAGCACGAGAAAGATCGCTGTTGATCTTACCGCCATTGTTTTGCGCGATGTAAGCTGGGTTATATTCTAGGTTGAAATCAGAAATGTTGTAACCAACCCATGCATCAACTTGGTTTGTGTTCTCAACACCGTCAGTTGCCGCTTGGAAACGGTAACGAGCAGCAGTGTAGAAGTTACCTGTTGCGTAAGTCGCTTTTAGGTAAGGGCGGTATTCTGAGTGGCTAGTACCGTTCCAGTATACGAAACCTGGAGTAAGGGTTACGTTGTCGTTGATTGCGTAGTTGTAGTTTAGCTCGGTCTCGAACGCTGCTACTTTGTGGTCATCTTGACTGAAGAAATTCTTGTCGTGACCTTGAGTACCTTCTAGGTGGATTTCCCAGTCTTCAGCAAAGCCCATGCCCGCGCGAACACGGCTTTCATAAGTTTTTGCTTCTGTGTTGTATGCACCACGAACGTCAACGTAGTTTGCGCTTGCTGGAAGTGCTACTGCAGCAACAAGTGCTGCTGCTAATGTCATTTTAAAAGTTTTCATAAAAAGCTCCGTATAGAACAGGAATGCCAAAAATGGCACGGATTTAATGTGCGAACGACAAGGCCACTGCCAAGCATCCTTGAAGGTCACACCGAAACTGAGCTCAGAATATTTTTTTGAACATTGTTTTTGTCATGGAAGTGTCAAAGGCAAACATTGAGTGATATCGATCACACCAAAGTAGTCCATAAAACAACCCAAATGAACATTAAGGAAAGGTAAAAATAACAATAGTGAAACAGAAGTTCACATATGATTCATTAAAGTCATATATGATGAATCAACAAACCAAAATTGAGCGACAACCGCTTTATTGTGAATAGTGAGTATCATAACTAGAGTAGCTGTACGAGCTTGCCGCGTCCTCTGTAGCGACTTCAACATTTGAAGATCTGGTGCTCTCAGTCTTGCTAGGCGTTGCCTCTGACGGTACTTCGTGTTGAGTTGTCACTGCCGTTTCCTCTTCGCTATCCAGCGCTAATCCAAATAACGGTAAGTCTCGTTTGTAGAGTTTGTTGAGAGCACGAATTAACGAATGTTTGACGACGGGGCCAAACTGCAGCTTTTTCAATACAGGCTTAGCCAGTGACTGCAGCCCAACCACAGAATCAACGCCCAACGTACTGCCTACCGCATCACGTGCCGATTTAGCGGGCTCATAGCCCATGTACGCGGACATAAATAGCCAAATGTAGGCGATAGCTGCGCCATTTGGTTTTACATCACGCCAAGCTTCGCCCGCAAAATACATCGCTTCGACATTGCCTTTTTCTGCGGCACGTTCAAGCCAGTAGCAAGCGCGCTGACTGTCTTGCTCCACACCAACGCCGTTTAAGAAGTTGAGCCCAAGTTTAGTCATGCCCTCTTCACTTTGTTTGTCTGCGGCTTTCTCAAACCACTGAGTAGACTGCTTTGGCGATGGTATTGGGTTCTCAGGAGAAATACTCCAATCTCCCATAAACAGAATCGCTTCAAGGTTACCTTCTTCAGCTACTTCTTGAATTTTGGCAACACCTCTTGGGATATTGCGCTCTACACCTTGACCAAATATTTGCGCTTTCGCAGCCTCAAACTTAGCGTGGACGTCACCTTCAGCTCCGGCTATACACAATCGCCAATAATTGGCTTGCTCGCGAAGGACAAGGTCTTCGCGTTTTTTGTCGCTAAGGCGTACGATGCCGTACATAGAAGTGATATTGTCCAGCTCTGCACCTTTGTGATACCAATACAGCGCTTCGTTAGGTTTGCTTCTCTCTGCTTCTTTGGCGAGATAAAGAATGGTTGGGACATGACCAGTTTCCGCTTTAAAGACGCGATCTTGCCGCTCTTGCTGACGTGCTTTCTCTATTGCCCGGCGATAGGCGGCCTCGCGCGCAAGACGCTCTTCCTCCATGCGCTTCTTGCGCAGTGAAAGAGAAAACATCCAGACGAACACCAGCAACAATGACAAGCTGGTAGCGCCAATAGCAATGGTAAGTGTCGACATAATTGAGTGGCTTTTGTGGTAACGGTTACTCTCTATAGTAACGGCTGATTGCGCCAACAATTAAGTGCTATTGTCGATCAACACCACGCTTTTACACTAATCGGTCATTTATTCTTCCTTTTTACTGCGAAGCAGACGCATTCACCGCTTTGTTGAACGCTTCGCGAGCACCTTCGACCCAAGTGACTCAGCCTCTTCGAGTAAACTCACGGCTTTTTTTAACTGGTTGCTATCAACCGCATGGGTAATCGCTAGACGATAAAACTCGCTCGATTCTTGAGTCGCTTTTGCCGGAATGACCTTGCTCTGAGTGGCTTGTTCGTCATTTGACATTGTATTCGCCTGTGACTTTCGGCCATCAATAGCAACAATAACCTCTCCTTGGTCACTAAAAGGTACCTGAATATCTTTCACCTCAGGCAAATAGTTCCCACGAGCTTTGGCATCAAGCTTTGCAGGGTGGGTTACCGTTACGCTGCGAGTGAAGGCTTCTGGTTTGGTGTATACCACCAGCATGAGCTTTGAGGTTGTGCTTGGCGCAACAAACGTGAAGTTAAGAGCTAATCGATTTCCTAAGTGAAAACGTGCAGGCAGATACTCAAACTCACTCAAATCATATTGCTCAACCACGCTGCCATCATCACGGATAACTGCCACATAAGGAGCAAAGGCAGAAGAAGAGATCAGGCTAGTAATTGTAATGTCGAGCGCCCTGAAGTGATTGGCAACGAGACGACTGCAACCGGACTCTCGACACCGTCTATGACATAGCGCTGGCTATTCTCATCAATTCTAAACGTCTGTTCACTAGGGGCTTTCATGGCCAGCACGTTAAGGCTAGCCGGATCGAAAATCGTTGCCTGAGAGCGAAGCGGCGCTTGCTCGACAACTTCAGTGCTTTGACATCCAGCGAGTAACAAGCAGCTGCTAATCAGGGTCGTAGATAGTTTGATCATGTTCGTCTCCAAAAAAGGGCGAAGTTACCTTCGCCCTGCGTCTTTTAAGTTAATGAGTAAAACGTTAGAACCACGCTTCCACTTGTACGCCTACAAGGAACTCGTTTTTCTTTGACTTGTCCGCAAGCTGTGCGCTGTCCGAACGATCATTTAGGTAGGTGCCATATACGCGAATTTCTGGGCGAGCAAAGAAGCCTTCACCCATAGAGAAAGCTTGCGCAACTGTCAACTTGCTGCCTTTTTTGTTGCCATAGTTGCTGTAGTTTTCAACGTATGTACCTGCTTCAAATACGGTGCGAACTGTGTCCGTCCATTGGTACATTGGGCGAATGACCGCTGAGAACAAATCATGGTCACTCTTAGCACGGTTGGTCGCAGAGATAGCGGCATCTGTTGAGCGTGCAGCAAGAAATTGGTGACCCATTTCCCACTTTTCACCAAGCTAATCACACCCCAGTTTAACAATCGAACACCTTGTGCATCGTTGTTGGCGCCATCGCGACGGTCGAAGTTACCGCCGTTACCTAGGTCAGCCATTTGTGCTCCGTATGCGCTGTTACCATATTGAACAACCGTCTGGTTGAAGCCGGCATCCATATTCTGGTGAAGAATAGCGGTAACCAACGCGCCATCGTCTGCTTGTACGTTGGTATTACCTGAGGCAGTGCCTGTGGAGAAGTTGTATGCACCGGCTACTTCAAGTGTTGCGTCTTCCCAAAGACCAATGTTCGCTAGACGTACGTCGGCGATATAGCCTTTGACTTCATCTTCTTTGTACTTGTCTTGCTGTTCCCAGCTACCTTCTACTCCTGGGTTAGTACCTGGTTTTTGTACCCACTGTTTGCCATCAAGCGTTTTTTGCTTTGAGCTACTGTCTTCAACCAGAGCAAGCGACAGTTTTTGATTACCAACAGAAATGTTCTCGATACCACCGCCGGTACCAGACGTGTTCAAGAAGTAGAAGTCCGTGATATGTACATCACGACGTTGGTAGTAGCGCTTACCAGCCATACCGTCGCTTCTTTGTCTGAACTGAACAGTCCCGTCGCTTGAACGTTGTATTGTGCAACGTTGAAGTCACCATCTTGCCAGCCATTTGTGCCGCTGTTGCCTGAAGCAATCATCGATTCCACGCGCCACGTTTGCTCACCCGTTTTTAGATCTTTACCAAAACCGAACTCTGAGTAGTTGTCGTTCTCGTTACCTAGACGACCCACTTTTTGTTTCTCGTAGTTCGCGTCGCCAGTGCCATTTGAACTCAGTGCGGTACCTGCACGAAAATAACCAAAATAATCCACAGCGAAAGACGGTGCAGCAACAAGTGCAGTAGAAACAGCTGCAGCGACTAAACATAATTTTTTCATTATTAACTCCGATTTTTATCGTTATATTTCTCAACCGACATTCGAAAAGGCAGCAGAATGTAAGATGTGGTGAGAAAGTTGCGGGAGAGGAGAATAATGATGGGAATTTTGATAGAACAGGGGCTGTTATTGACAATAGTGGCAGTACATCTAAGCACCCCCCTCACTCATCAATAGTACTGAGCAAGGTTTTGGAACTTTTATTTTCTTTACGAAATGAAATTTGATGTCGGGCACAGAAAATTCAAAATAACAGCGATAAAGAACGATCAACGTCACACTTTATTAGCAAGACAGTACTTAAGTAATAAATACCAGCTATTTGAACAATGTCACTTTTTGAGGTTAATTGGGTGTGAACCTGAGGACAGTATGGTAGAGGAGAAAAATATAAACCCCGAAAACATTGAGAGATAAATTACCTCAAAGTATTTTCAGGGCTAATAATAACCATTCTGTGAATATGTTATTTTGCATTAATTGCTTTGACAAAGACCTCTTGGGCACCTTCAATATTCAGTGCTTTGGCTTCATCTAGCAGGCTAAGAGCCTTAGGAATGTTTCCATCGACAACAGCCTTTTCAATTGCACTATGATAGTACTGCTGCGTTTCGGGTTGAATCTTAGCCGGAGCTGTAACTTTCTCATTTGACACCGCTGCCGCTGTACCAGCGGCTACAACTGCTGAAGAGGTTTGTGCGCTTGGTGCCGTTGTCGCTCTTGAGCCTAAGCTCAGCGTTTGAACTTCAAGATGAAGTTCACCGGTGTAACTATATGTAAATTTAGGATCGGTGACGATTGGTCGTGGCTCGCCACTCTCATCAGCTCGTACTCGAGCTGGATGTGGAACTGTGATGGTGCTGCCTATCAAACTAGGATCTGTATATACCACCATATAAGGCAGTTCTTGAGCATCTACTTCAAACTCATACCAGTATCGATTTGCATTAAACATATCCGAGTAGTGTACTTTAAAGTCAGCCAATGGAACTGTTTTTGATACCTGATAATCTTTGTCTAGCAGTTGCACTGTTGGTGCAAAAACTTGGTTTTTAAGCATTTTACTGCTTAGAGTTACTTTTACCTTGCCTGAACGAGGGGAGAACTCAAAAGCATTGAAGAAACTCTTACCCGTTTGAAAATTCCACACTGGAGACGTTTCATCAATAGCGAAATCGACATCTTCCGTTTTTTCCAGACCAACCCACGCAAAGTCTTTCTTACTTACACAGCAAACACTCTCTTTATCCATAAGCGAAGCTGACATGGTGGGCTCAACACCAGAGTTACTCGCACAACCAACTACACTAAGTCCAAGTACTAGCGCCAAAATATTTTTATTCATAATATTCCACCATTTTAAGAGACATAGGGCAGTCTAATGACTGCCCTTAAGGTTATGTAACTTTCTGATTCTTAAGTTTAGAACCAAATTTCAGCTTCAACACCGAAGCGAGTTTCGCTACCTTTAGACGACTTAGACCAAGAGTAGCCATCATCGCTTGAGCTCATGTATGTAACGTAAGGCTTGATTTGAGGACGACCAAAGTAATCCGCGTTCACAGTAAATACTGGAGATAGGGTTGCTGTGTAGAATGACGTTGAATCATCTTCACGACCCCAGCGAGAACCGTCTTCCAATGTTTCGTTAGCGTATGTCAACACACCTTCCCAACGGAAGTTTTCACTTACCTTGTAAGATGGAGTCACACCAATGAAGCCACGTTTAACAGTTTCTTGGCTACCAAATACTTGCTTACCGTCCTGCGCTTTTAGATCCCAGTATACGATCTCAGAGCCTAGTTGGAAGTTGTCAGTAACATTCAGAACACCATATGATGTAAAGAAGATCGAGCGGTCATCTTGGTTCCAATCACCGTTCCAGTTACCAAAGTTGGTGCCTTTAGTTGCAGCAATACCTTGGCCGTAAGTAATACCAGTCAATGACCAACCATCTAGACCGTAGTAATCACGTGAATATGTGATACCTGCGCCAATACCACGGTCGGCAGCATCAGGGTTGCCCTTGTCGATTCGAACTTGGTCAGAGTTAGCACGTACTTGATACTTAACATCAAAGTCGAACTTACCACCAAGCCCTTGAATACCATATAGGTATAGATCCATTGACGTTAGAGTTGAGCTTTGGTTTTCATCACTCACTACGCCACACTGTTTACCATTTACAGTTTCACCGCTGCCATTGACACAGTAACCGTCACCAACATCCGCAGAGACTACCGCAAAACCAAAGTTGTCAGCGAAACCTAAGCTCTTGTATTCAACACCAGCACCAACACCTGAAGATTGTTTCCAGTATTCTTTAGTCATAATACCAGCTTGGCGGTTCAAGTAGCGCTTACCTGTCCAGATGCTAGTACCTTCGGCGAACATAGAAAGGTCGCCAAGCTCTACATATGCTTCTTTGAATTCTAGCTGGCCAGATTGCAAGTGACCGTCATTACCACCTGAAGAACCATAGAAACCACGGCCGTTGCCACCTTCGTTGTTGCCGTATTCTGTTTTTAATACGTACTTAGACCAAGAACCGTTATCGTAGTTGTTGCCCTTAGTAACTGTAAACTCAACTTGGTTTGGGTTACCAGAGAAAGCTGCACCCGCAGCACGGTAATCACGACGGTGTTCCCATGTTTCATTTAGTTGCAGTGATTCACCTGCATTATAAAGTAGATGACCATAGCCATTTACTTGCCAACCTTCTTGTACTTTATCTTCAGCCATTACCACGCCTGAAGCCAATGCGCCCACCACTGCAGCAGCAATTACACTTACTTTTTTCATTTAGAAAACTCCGTTTAACTTATCGTTATATTCAATTTCTTTTTTTAAAACACTTCAGAGGCAGTACCGAAGTGCTTAACACTTGAAATATCGGTTAGGGTCCCGAGTTGATTGAACAATTGCAGATTAACGAAGTCGTGTGATGGAAGCGTCCTCCACCCTATAGATAGTTGAGGGGGATGAGAAAGGAGTAGAGAAATAACCGTACGGCGTTTTTTTAGGGGAGATCACAATTCAAGGGGGGAGTAGCATAGATGAGAGTAATGTTTTGACGCGCACAATATGCTTTACATCACTATTTTTAACTTTTAGGTAAGAAAACTGAAATTAAATTACATTTAAAATTCTGTGATCTTCGCTTGACCTAAAGTTTACAAAGCTATTAACTATTGAAAGTACGATTAATGTCATTCACGAACAAATAGAAAAAATCTCTATGACGCAACATCAATCTAGCCCTTATCCGCTGGGTGCAACACTGGATGAAGTCGGTTGTAACTTTGCCATTCATGCACCGGATTGTGAGGCTATTTATCTCGCTCTCTATGATGACAACAACAAACAAGAGTTGTTCCCACTTTTTAACAACTATGCCGGAATCAAGCATATTCACCTTAGCGGCATAAAAGCAGGGCAACGTTATGGCTTTGTCATAGAATCATGCGAGGAACGTCAGTATATCGCCGATCCTTACGCAAAAGCTTTAGACAAAGCCCTGCATTATATTCCACCGTTTTCAGCTGAAAAAGCTTTGAGCTGCCGACTTGCATGGTCGTCGATGATACCTTTGACTGGCAACAAGTAAAGTCACCTAACATTTCTCGTGAAGAGATGGTGTTGTTTGAAACTCATGTAAAAGGCGTTTCTAAGCTCAACCCGCAAGTGCCAGATTCTGAGCGCGGCACCTATCTTGGCCTAGTTAGTGATGCCATGCTCACTTTCTACAAAGAACAGAACATCAATACCCTTCAGCTACTTCCAATTGCCGCCTGTATGCACGAGCCTCATCTTCTTCAGATGGATAAGGTGAACTATTGGGGTTACAACCCCTATGTGTTTATGGCACCCGATCCACGCTATGCCCGCCAAAATGCAGTAGAAGAGCTAAAAACCACAATTCGTGAACTGCACAGAGCAGGTATCGAAGTGATTCTCGATGTGGTCTACAACCACACTGCTGAAGGTGGCGATCAAGGTCCGGTCTTTAACTTAAAAGCTTTAGATTCAAAATTCTACCTTCGCCATGGCGAATACTTCGCGAACTACACCGGTTGTGGCAACACCGTCGATCTCAACTACCAGCCAGCTCTCAACTTAGTCATGGACACGCTTCGTTACTGGGTACAAGAGTTCAAAGTCGATGGGTTCCGCTTCGATTTGGCTGCAACATTGGGTCGTAATGGTGATCACTTTAATCGTGAAGCAGCGTTTTTCCGCGCGGTCGCGCAGGATCCTATTCTCAAAATGACCAAATTGATCGCTGAGCCCTGGGATATCGGGCCAAACGGCTATCAAGTCGGAAACTTCCCATTTGGCTGGAATGAATGCAATGACCGTTTGCGCGATATTACACGTAGCTTCTGGCGAGGCGATCAAGGTTACTTGAAAGAGTTTGCGACGCGTATAATGGGCTCCCGCGATTTGTACAGCGCTGCCAATTGGCCGTATAAATCGACCGTCAACTACATCACTTACCACGATGGCTTTACCATGCAAGATCTTGTTTCGTACAAGCACAAGCACAATGAAGCCAATGGTGAAAACAACCGCGACGGCCACGGTGACAATCGCTCAAACAACTATGGCGTAGAAGGCGCTACGGACAACCCTGTTGTACTCGCGACGCGTGAGAAGCAAAAGCGTAATTTCATGGCGACTTTGCTGTTTTCGTTTGGTATCCCGCATATCCTTACTGCGGATGTGCTATCGCATACCCAACAAGGCAACAACAACGCCTACTGCCAAGACAACGAAATAAGTTGGCTCAATTGGGAAACCAGTGAAGCTAAACAGCATTTCAAACAATGGCTTGCGGAAATGCTGGCTGCACGCCAAGAGTATATGGTGCCGTTCATCCGTGCCTTTAGCGGTGAAAAGCGCAACGACAACCGCATTTTTTGGAGTCGCGTCGATGGCAAATTAATGAGTATGGAAGATTGGAACCGACTAAGCAGTGTCGCTCTACACATCGGCATTGGTGAGGAGGGTGACGAACTGGTCTATCTCATCAACCAAACCAAAGCTCCGGCTCGTTTCTCTTTGCCGAATGACCGCAATCAAGTTTGGAAGACCATCTGCGATACCCATATCTCAGAGGCTGAAGTCGGTCATGCTGAAGGGGAAATCTTGCAAGCGCCTATGTCGATGGCCATATTGCATTACTCCGCTCAGTCTTGACAGACGACACAGCCACTAAAGTGGTCGCAAATTACCCAAAAAGAGCTCACTAGTTGAGCTCTTTTTATTTGAATTGATCTGAGTTATTGATAAACCAATTAAGTCTTTAAAAGCTACCCATAATCAGTGATAGTAATGATGTAGTGTTCAATTTGTTTTATATGTTATGTCTTTACCTAAGCTGTTGCTCCGCCTGTTTAAACCGCTCACTTTTGTGTTAATTGCGGTGCTCATTTATCTCTCCTATCAGCACTATCTGCATTCTCAGTCGCTGGCTAAATCTCAATCTCAAGATAATGTAAAGGTGGCGACGGCCTTAATCTGGTCGCAAATCGAAGCGACGTTTGCAAAGGTAGATCTGTTGCAAGAGCAAGTCGGTACCGCTAACTTTGCGCCTCTTGCCAACCAAATACTTGCCAACAGTTATTTGTACAAAAGCGTTGCGGTTTATGACCGACAAGCAGATCGATACGCAAATTTTAATGATGACCGACTCACTGCAAACAGCAAAAACAATATTGAGTGGCATACTTTTGATGGATTTACCAGACAATACGCCGTCTCAACCTTGTATCAGAAATCTGATGGTTTTTGGGTATTTGCCATCAAACAAGTTCTATATCACAGTCCAATCGAAGTATGGTTTGAAGTCGATGTCCAACACACCACGCAATATCTATCGAACCTAAAAACGCTGAATAACGGCTATGTTTTTGTCATTGATAGTATGACGGGAAAATTGGTATTCCATCCCAATCCAAACCGCATTGGTACCTCTTCGATCAGCTATCAAGGTGGTTTAAAAGAGCAGATTGATGCAGGGAGAACGCGTGGCAGCTATGACTACTTTTACAATGGCGAACTTAAGAAAAGTGTTTTCGATGCACGAAACCAATCGGTTGGGTTGTCGTTTCTGGCACCAGCCAAACGGATATTCTGTTTACGTCTTACCAAATTTCTCTAACGGCCATTGTTGTCTTCGCGCTGCTGTTTTTAATTATATCGGTCAACTACATCACCTTTCAGTTGAACCAAGGACTATCCCAGCTGACTCTAGCAACAAACATGGCTGCCTTTAAGCAAGATTTAAAACATATCTTTGATCGCTTTACTTACCATGGTGGGGTTCAGTTTTGCTTATATGATGAAGAGGCAAACCAGTTCAATACCATCGATTATCACGGCAATACCAAAGCTAGCTATCAACTCGACAAGTTGCCGGCGTATTTTAAGTCTCGTGGCATTAACTATCTTTACAGCAACGAGTACGATCCTCTTGCTAGGCAACTACAAATAAGCGGACGACACTACGCCCTTCCCCTCTATCACCACGATAGCTTGATAGGGATTATTTACGTCAAAAGTGTTTTCTACGCTTTTGAAGGACTCATGCGCGCTATACGTGACTTTTCTGAAGTAGCATTGGCAAACCTATTACTAAGTAAGCAAGTGGCGATGAACGACCCTCTCACAGGTCTAGAAAACGAGCATCATTTACGCCAAGAACTGACGAAAGCAAACGATAATGAGTCATTATTTTATGCCGTGATCGATCTGTGTGGCTTAACTGCTCTCAATGACCGCTATGGCAGCGATATTGGTGACAAAGCGATCAAACATATTGCTGGTGTTGTGAAAAGAAGCTTCCCGAAACCGCAATCGCGCTGCCTTGCTCGCACCAACAATGGTCATTTTGGTCTACTGTTTAGCGCCAATGACACTGTAGATGCGCAAAAGCAACTTGAGTGGTTAAGGCAACTTGTCGAAAAAAGCCCACTGGCCATTGTTCATGATGATATTGGCGAAGCAGACATTGTCAGTACCGTCTCCATTGGAGCGACACCAATAGAGGGTTCGGCTGACGGTACTCTCAGTCGCGGCCTAAAAAATCTTCAGCAAGCAAAGCTTCAAGGGAGAAACTTAGTGTATCTTTATCCAAACGAGCTTAGAGCTTAAATCCATCAGCCACAAAAAACCTCGCCGTTGAACGCGAGGTTTTTCTTCTGAGTTAGTCACCTATGCTCTATGCTTAAAAAACGCCAAGCATTTCACAAAGATACTTAGCCGCAGGCCCCAGGCGAGTGTTTGATTTCCAAAGGACATCTGCAGAGTTGAGCATTTCATAGCGTTGGAACTCAGGTCTAAAGTCGATCAACGTACCCATCGCTTGCTTTTCGACAATGTAGTCCCTCGGTACGATTGCCCAACCAATGCCCTGCTCCACTAGCTTAATCACATCTTCTTGATCATCGGCTTGCCAGATATCTTGTGAGAATGCACCTTGAGCCTTGAGTACTTTGTTCAGCATCATACTGCGACAAACGATCTGCCTTTCACCAATCAAGGTTTCATTGCTGACTTGCTGCATATCAGCAAAAATGGAATCTGGGCTGCAAATACATACCCACTCAATGTTGGCAATAGAAATAAAGTCGACACCTTCAGGAACCGCATCTGCCGCCAAGTTGAAGCCGAGTTCTACGTCATCATTAATAATGGCGCTCGTCAGATGGTGGGCACTCAAACGTGATACATCCACTTGAGTAAATGGAAAACGCTGCGACATTTTCTCTATCGCCGAATCCAGTAAAGAGAAGGGCAACAATGGGTCGATGGCAATTTTCAGCGTATCTTCAACGCTGTCCACACTGGCTTTAGAGTAATTTCGGATCCGCTCAGCTTGACGCAACAACACTTTCGCTTGGGCCAACATGCGCTCGCCTTGTGGGGTCAGTTTAGGATATTTTGTGCTTCTATCGAAAAGCGTAATGCCTAAATCGAGCTCAAGGTTATTCACTCCAATACTAACGGAGCTTTGACTCTTACCAAGATGCCTCGCGGCCGCAGAAAATGAACCTTGCTCTGCCGCAGCGACGAATGCCACTAGCTGTTCAATATTCAGCATACTCAACCCTTTGATTAATTAGTTAATAGCCGTACCATCGTAAAACAATAGCACATAAATTGCACCCAATTATAAGCACAACGAATACTTACAGACCACTCATTCACAACAGTTATCTACAAGTGTCAGTTCAGTGATTTAACCGTATTAGAACGCTTCACCAAATCGGATGTAGAAGCTCGTGTTACCCATTTTAGATACCGCAGCATCGACACCTACAGTAAATCGCTCTTTGGCATTAAGTAAATACCTGACACCAATACCTGCTGACGGGATCACTTCTGACTTGACTGAGTTTGCAAATTGGCGGTCTTCATTGCGCACCACAGCAGCCCCAGCAAAGGCAACACCGCTCCATAAAGTAGAAAACTTGTGGCGATATTCCACTTCAGCTTGATAGACCGAGCTGCCTCGATACTTGTTCCAGTCCGCACCGCGTAAATCAGGCGTCACAAATTCATACTCTGGTGCATCATCAAGCATTTCCTTACCAATCACTCGATACGCTAGGACATCATCACCAATTGGGAAATACTGACTAACCTCAGCATCTAAACGATGAAATGGCTTTCCTGTGCGTCTATCTTTTGAGTAATGAAGTGTGCTCAGATCAACATTGAGGCCTTTTGTGGCTCCCATCATGTTGTCTCTTGAGTCATAGGTCATAAGAAAGCCAATAGCGTGATTGCTGCCACTCATTTCTTGTTCAAATGCTTTCTTTATCGCAGGGTCGGTTTTTTCATTGAGCTCTGCGTTGCCACCACTCCAAAGTCCTTGAACACCAAAATACAAATCATCAAAGATTTGCTTACGCACTTCACCGTAGACAAAATTGGAGTAGGACGCGTATTGGGCGGCTTTCGGAAGCTGAGCCCCAATACGACCTGTGTATTTGAGGTTTAGGCTAAAGTGCCCCGCATAGAATCCCGCGCGCCAGGCATCATGAGCAAACACGTGCTCGTGGCCAATGATAGCCATACCGCTGTCTGAATCTGTATATTGACCATAGAACATACTGGTCGATGGATTGGTCGCACCTTCTTCGCGATCGTGAATGTACATCGCGTTTACGCCTAGGCCTACGCCTAGCGCATCATCGGTAATTGGAACAGGGAAAGCCGCAAACTTCCTATCAGGTAGCGCTTCTGATTCTTCTTCAACCTTGGTGGGTTCTTTAGGCTCGACTGGTGTAGATTCTGTCTGAGGCTGCTGCTTTTCAGGGCTGGCGAGTCTTGTGCCATAGCAGGAGAGGCCGAACACAGCGCGGCCAAGATCAAAGACAAAGGACGTTTTGACATCTTCAAATGAAATCTCTTTAAGTACAATAGGATTGACTACAATCGCACTGAGATTCCATTCATTTAACCCATCTGCTGTACTGGGTCATTCAGTGCTCGTTGAGCGATTCTCGCTTGAGGGGCGATGCTACTAGATTCAATTTTCATCGCCAAGCAAACCTATTCGATTTACATATAGAAGCTATCAACAGCCAAGCGATTTGAACTGACGTTGTATTGTTCGCTTTCATTAGCAATTTTCGCCGCCATGTAACTAAGCACTCTATTGCATTTGATGAAATATCGATCAACCACATTTAGTTAAACTGCTTTATATTCACAATATAAACAGCAAATTAGCGCTTTTTATAAACCAAAAACACAATAAAGCACCGAATAATCCACGCCAATGTCAGTTTTTAACGAAATTCAACCAACCAAAGCATCACAAGATTGCAAAGTGTCGCTAACCTAGGCAAGCTAAAGACCGAAAACTGAGCTAACCTCAACGTAAACAGCTTGAGTTCGCTTGAACACACCATGATTCACATATTCTGCTAGGGAAATAATAATGAAAGCATCCAATCTGATTGCTGCTGCGCTACTCGTCGGTTGTAGTAGCCTTGCGATGGCTGACGTGACCATCAAAATACCTGACAATGTTGATCTTCTTTCTGTCAATGCAGGCGACCCAACCACAGACTCAAGCGGATTTTTCTCATCTGGCCAAACAGCTACGCTACCTGATGGCGTCAATCAGATCGTGTTTAAATATGAACCTTTCTTTGATGTGAATCGCGATGAAAGAAAAGTGATTTCTAGCAAAGCCATCATCGCTCGCTTTGAAGCAACAGATGCTGAATTGACCCTCAATGTTCCAAAGTATCGTGATGCACGCCAAGCGCAGAAAAACATCGACAACTTAGAGTGGTCACTCACTGATAAGAACGGCCAAGTTGTTCCTGTCGTTGAAGACAAACTTATCAAAGACGGTATGCAAATCGGTCGCGACTATAACCGCGAAGCCGATGACTACAACCGCAAAGGCGGTGTAGCTGCACTTACGGTGGCTACAACAGCAGCTATCGCGACAACAACTGCAACGGCCACAACAGCCGCAGCTACGACTACTGCACAGCCAACCACGCTGCCTGCAACCGCAGGTGACAACACGGCGGAAGAGATGCTGATATTCTGGTACAACAAGGCTGACGCAGAAACTAAAGCGCGCTTTAAAGAATACGTTAGCAAGAACTAATCGCTCAAAAATTACTAAGCCGCTCCTAAAGAGCGGCTTTTTAGATCTTAAGAGAACAATTATGAAAAACATCGTATTGCTCGGTGATAGCCTAACGGCAGGCTGGGGGCTTGCTAAAGGTGAAAACTGGTCATGTCAATTAACGAGCGAGTACCCGAACATATCATTTACCAACTGTGGTGTACCTGGTGACACGACAACGGGAATGCTGTCTCGATTCAAATCACAAGTGTTAGAAGCAAAACCTGACGTTGTTGTTTTATTGGCGGATTGAACGATCTCAACTGGGGCATCGACATTGGCGTTGTGGCCAGTAACCTCAATAGCATGATTGCTCAAGCTCAGCACCATGATATTAAGCCTATCCTTGTTGTAACCAGTGCCATAGACCCTGTAGGCGCGCTTCCGATGTTTGGCAACCAGCCAAGCAGCGTCGAACGTTTAAGACAGTCAGTAGAGACATTGAGTAACGTGCACAGCCAAAAACTTAAAATGATGTACGGCCATGGAGAGACGGGTATTGACATCGTCGATGCCTACCAAGCGTTTGAAACATACGCCCAGCAAAATGGGTACAACGACTTGTATCAAAAAGACGGGATCCACCTCTCCAAATTGGGTGCTGAGATCATCTTTAATGCGCTCAATAGCCTAGTTGCAAAAATTTAATGACTCAAACTAACAACGCCCCTATTCTATCGGAATAGGGCGTTTTCATTGTAAGTGTTCAACCAAGGCTAACACTCAACTTAGACTAGCTAGGCCCAGAACGTCACCGCAATTAGCGTCAAGGCACCAATGCAGGCAATGTTGAGCAAGATACCAATTCGCATCATCTCTTGCTGCTTAATATGACCCGAGGCGAACACAATTGCGTTTGGCGGTGTAGCAACAGGCAACATGAACGCACATGACGCGGCAACAGCGATAAGCACTGACAAGATCACCGGCGACATACCAAAGGCTTCGGCAACACTAGCAAAGACGGGAATTAGCAGCGCAGCACTGGCCGTATTACTGGCAAACTCTGTTAGGAAAACAACGAAAGCAGCGATCACCAAGATAATGAACAACATACTAAACTGGGAAATCAGTTCGCTGAGCTCATTCGCCAAGAACACACTAGTCCCTGTCGCTTTCAACACATTACTTAAACAAATACCGCCACCAAATAGCAGTAATACACCCCAGTCAGCGGTTTTCTCAATGTCCTTCCAATGAACTACGCGGGCAAAGTTAACGGCAACAATCGCACCCAATGCCACAATAGTATCGAACTTAGCATAACCACCTAACATGGAGTTAATTGGCTTACTAAAGATCCAGAAGAACACGGTCAAAGCGAAGATCAGTAAAGTAACGATTTTACCTTTGTCCCAATTTACAGGCTCATGACTGATTTCAAATTCACCGTCGAGTTTTGGCTTAAGCACAAAAACAGCACAGCCAACGCAATCGGTAACAGGATAAACGCAGTTGGCAAACCAAATGCCATCCAATCAGTAAATGTCATACCGATCTCAGCCGCAGCAATCGCATTTGGAGGGCTTCCGACCATCGTCGCGATACCACCAATACTGGCGCTATAGGCAATACCAAGCAAAACGAACACATAAGTGTTGTGACCACTTTCTTCATTCACTTTACTGAGTACACCAAGCACGAGAGGTAACATCATAGCTGCGGTTGCGGTATTACTGATCCACATCGACAGCAATGCAGTCACGCCGAAAAGCATAAACACGGCGACACTCATACGCCTTTTGCCAAGACCAGCACTTTGTCGGCGACCACTTTGTCTAACCCTTGTCGATGCATAGCGGCAGCTAAAGCAAACCCACCGAGGAATAAGAAAATTATCGAGTTAGCAAAGTTATTCAGAGCCGTCTGAGTATCAAAAACATTGAACAATACCGCGATGACCGGAACAAGGACGGCAGTCACTGTCACATGTAATGCCTCTGTGAGCCAAAGCACTGCGATAAACGCTAGTATGCTGATACCAAGTACCACGTTTGGATCAAAAGGTAAGGTCGTGTAGAGCACGTAAAACAGAACAATATCAGCAAGAATGATTAAGCTATTGCGGTTAAAAAACCATTCTCGGGTATTGGAGGGTAAGGGGACACTATCGTTTCTATTCATTATTATGGCTTCCTTTAATCAATGGGCGGCTGCTCCCTTGAGGGGCTAGCTCAAGAAGAGCGCCCTAGAAACCACAAACATCACTAAGCTACTGAAAGTAGGTAAACTACCGTGGGTTTTAACTCGATGTAGTAATTGTGTTTAGAGATGAAAACCCAACACTCAGTATGGACGTAAGTGGAACCAAGCTATGATCCCACATACCAAACCATTTACATAATGCGAATCTATCAATTCGTTAACCACATCAACATTATGGATACATAAATATAACTTTGATCAAATCGTTGAAGATTATGACGTTAGCCTGTCAAATGCGGCTTTCGCCTCATCACTATGCATAACTCGACCATGCCCCTGCCCCTGTGTTGTGATCAGCGTGACCAACGGCATTTCCTCTGCGGCTTTTTTAGACACCGAGTACTTGGTGAACCGGTCTTTTTCATCATGAACAATCAAAGTTGGCGCATTACGACGACCTAATTTATTGTATGGATCAATCGAGGTAATTGGGTAGTGATATTGGGATTGAATATCGTCTACAACCGCCTCAAAAAGTCGCATTGAATACCCTGAACGCGCCACACTACCAAACAGGTTATCGAGATAATCAAGCACGGGGGCTATCAGTAGCAAGGGCTTATCTTGGAGCTTGGCATGCTTACATTCAATCGCCGCTGCCGTACCCATACTGTGACCGACCAACCCCGCCACTTCCTTTTCACTATCGAGCAGACCTTCCAAACCACCAACAAAGGCAGGGATGTGCCCGTATGCACCTTCACTTTGTCCGTGAGCTGGATGATCATAAGCCAAAGCGGTATAACCCTTACTCGCAATATGCTCCATAAGTGGAAAGAATTGGCTCGCAGTACCAGACCAACCGTGTGTGAGCAACCAAACTGGTCCAGTTCCCAAACGATACGTCTTCAGAACACCTTCCGAAGTCGACACCTCCGAAATGCTCAAGCCTTCCGGCTGAGCATTCTTTGGTGTTGAGCGCACTGGAGTCAGAAGCAATTTCTTGGCCGTACGTTTAGCATGATTAGGTGCGAGTTTATGGTGAGCTCGAGTGGTCAGATTCACCATTTTCTTTTTGAAGCTGAATTTTTTTGATGTATTGAAGTAGATTTTATCACTCATGACTGACTGTCCTTTTTATCCTCGTCATCCTCGGATAGCTTTATTGTTGAGCATATATTTAGAACGACCGTGCTTTTTTAAGTTAGCGTTGTACACTACCGCTCTATTCAAATGATTGTTCAGATGTAATTCGTTATTCAGGAATCGACCAAGATTGCATAGAGGAGTCAACACTGCTCCAAAATCGCTGACTGCTCTCCTGCTCACCCACCAGCGAATAGAAAACATGTGCACTTAAGTAGTGCCCATAGAGCTCAAACGCGGCTTGTTGTGGATCGAGCGTTGCCCTGAACTCACCGCTGTCGATCCCCTTTTGTATTTGAATGGTCAAATAGTGGATCCAGCGATGGATTGCTTTTCTGAGCGCTTGCTGCAGTTCGTCCTGCTGACTGTCTCGCCACGCATCAATGAACATGCAACTGCCCTGAAATGAATGATTCCAGCTCATCCAGTTGTCGATAAGATGTTTAAGCTTTTTCGTTGCCATCTCATGCTCGTGTTCACGAGCAGGAGAAATGACTCTAGTTTGAAACGTAACATCCGCGTGTTGAACTACGGCAACTTGCAGGTTGACCTTAGAGTTAAAGTGAGCAAACAGACCACTCTTCGACATGTTACATTGCTTTGCCAGCTCGCCGATCGTTAAGCTTTCTAGCCCATCTCTGCTCGCAATCTCAAATGCTTTCATCAAAATATGATCTTTTGTTAGCCGACCTTTACCCATAATCACCATCATCAACTCTGCTGTATAGCTTCAATTTAGCACGGTCGTACTATTTTTCAATCTACATTTATTTGTATGACAAGCTATGAAATAATCACTTGGACATTATCCCCTAACAATATGGAAGTAAATCATGGATCTATTGATAGAACAGTTGCTGTTTTCGATTTCAATCACCGGTCCTATTTGCTTACTCATTATTCTTGGTGTTGTCTTCAAACGCATCGGACTAATCAACGATAACTTCATTGAGGTTGCTTCTAAACTCGTCTTTAAAGTGACGCTACCAACTATGCTGTTTCTTAGCATAGTAACGTCAGAACACGACTTCTCTTCCGCCAAACAATTTCTCACGTTTGGCGTTATCGCTAGCGTCACGTTCTTCCTATTTAGTTACTTCTCAGTGGGCACTCTGTTCAAGAAATCGGCTGATAGAGGTGTGATCATACAGGCGCGTTCAGATCCAATACTGGCATCATTGGTATCGCTTATGTCGCCAATGCTTACGGTGAACGAGGGATTGCTTTAGCGGCACTGTACGTAGCAATTACGACCTTTATCTATAATGTTCAGGCGGTGATTTGCTTAACTCCGAAAGGGGTTGACTCTGGGACGTCTGCAAGCAAAATCATGCTCACCACTCTCACCAAAAACCCACTCATTATTGCTATCTTGCTGGGCTTACTGGTGTATCTGCTATCAATTCCAGTCCCGACTATCGTTGTGGACGCAGGAAATTACTTTGCCACCATGACATTGCCACTCGCGTTACTATGTACAGGCGGCTCACTTGATCTTAGCTCGATGAAGAAAGAACAAGCCCCTACTTGGATCGCCAGTGGCTACAAGTTGGTATTGGCGCCCCTTGCTATTACGCTGGCCGCCTATTTTACGGGATTTCGTGGTCTCGAGCTGGGGATTCTGTTCTTTATGAATGCCTCGCCTGTTGCTGCAGCTAGCTATGTGATGGCGCGTTCAATGGGTGGCAACTCGATACTTGCAGCCAACATCATAGCACTAACTACCGTACTTTCTACCATAACTTGCACGCTAGGTATTCTGACCCTTTCTTTGTATGGACTGATCTAGTTTCTGTTCAGACTCTTATATAAAACCATCACAGACCAGTGCTAGCCTAACCACGGCTAGCACTATTTTTATATCCCAGTACAAATGAATATACCCAAACAAATCTCGCTGAACCATCATCTTGAGGTTACTTGGGTATATATGAAAAAGCTCGAATGAGCCTTTGGAGAATAGAATGAACAAACAACAAATCGTCAGTGCCCTAAACAAAGTCCGCGAACAAAAACCCTTAGTAGTGAATATCACAAACTTCGTGGTCATGAACAACACAGCCAACGCATTACTAGCCGTTGGCGCCTCCCCAATCATGTCTCACTCAAAACAAGAAATGGCTGAGATGATGTCCTTCGCTGGAGCGTTAGTCATTAACATTGGTACGCTAGACAGTGTATGGCGCCCGGGTATGTTCTTCGCTGTTGAGCAGGCTAATGAAAACAACAAGCCTGTGATCCTTGACCCTGTGGGCTGTGGCGCGACGAAACTGCGTACCTCTACGGCTCGTCAATTAGCTGAACTTGCCGACAACTTGATCATTCGTGGCAATGCTTCTGAAATCATCGCAATGGCGGGTGAGAAGTCAAAAAATAAAGGCGTGGATGCCCTCGATGCCAGTGAAGCCGCTCTAACAGCTGCTCGTTCATTAGTAGAAAGCTACGCATGCAGCGTGGTTGTGTCTGGAGAAACAGACTACGTCGTGACCAAAGAACACACCATTGCACTAAGCAATGGTCATGAATTGATGCCGTACGTGACTGGTATGGGCTGCTCACTATCTGCCGTCACTGGTGCGTTTGCTGCCGTGGGTGAAACCAGTGGTGTCGCTGCCGCAGCGATCTTCGCAATTGCCGGTGAAATGGCTGCAGAGAAGTCTCAAGGTCCTGGCTCGTTGCAAGTCAATCTACTCGATAGCTTGTATCAGCTAAATGCGGATGACA
Organism: Vibrio maritimus; assembly: GCA_000755425.1. GTDB lineage: Bacteria > Pseudomonadota > Gammaproteobacteria > Enterobacterales > Vibrionaceae > Vibrio > Vibrio maritimus_A. Next base: position 170,020 of record BBMT01000008.1, on the reverse strand, counting down.
TCGAGTCTCGCCTTAAACTTCGCGAGTGCTAAAAATTCCATGGCAAATAATCCGTACCGCTTATATCTAGTCACCGACGAAAACCAAGACTTGCCCACATTAGTTAGCGTAGTCCGCGAAGCCGTCGCTGGCGGTGTCACCATGGTTCAACTTCGTGAAAAACATCATGATGTGCGAGCTTTCATTGAGAAGGCGCAAGCAATCAAAGAAGTGCTAGAGGGAACAGGTGTCCCTCTTATCATTAACGACCGTGTTGATGTTGCTCTTGCTGTTGACGCTGACGGCGTGCACCTAGGACAATCAGACATGCCTGCACTTCTCGCTCGAAAGTTGATTGGTTCACAACGTATTTTAGGCTTGTCGATTGAAAGTGAAGCTCAACTAGCAGAGGCTCAATCACTTCCTATCGACTATATCGGCCTGAGCGCGATTTTCGCCACCCCAACCAAAACAAACACCAAGACCCATTGGGGTCTGGAAGGGCTACGCAACACGCTAAGCAAAACGACACTTCCTGTCGTCGCTATTGGGGGCATCAACGACACCAACCTCAAAGACGTTGCAGCGACTGGTACACACGGTGTTGCATTGGTTTCGGCCATTTGTCATGCGGAAAGCCCCAAGAAAGCGGCCACAGACCTACTTGCCTTAATGGATAGTTCATCGAATTAGGAGAGATAAATAAGGTGACCAGCCACAACAAACTTTCAACATCAGCGCTGGCGAAACAGCGTCAAGTCGAGCCAAAATCTCTATTTAACGAATTAAAGCAGCTTGGCTACATTACCTGGCATGACGAACAGTGGATGCTCACCGATGTGGGTGCGCGATTTGGTGGTGACTACGTTGAAAGTGAAAAGTATGGTCGCTTTATTGTCTGGCCAACAAATTTAGTGTTGGATGACACACTCCGCAGCGACAAGCACCTAACCGCAACACAACTTGGTGAACGTCTAGGTCTAGCGGCCAAGAAAATCAATCTTCTACTCAGTGAGCTTGGCTGGTTGCAACGTCAAGACACTGAATGGATAGCCACGCTACAAGGTGTACGTGCTGGCGCCCAAGCTCGCACCGATAAAACCAACCATAATAAGTTTGTAGTCTGGCACCCAAGTGTGCTGAGAAACCACAGACTTAAGCAGAGTGTTTTAGAGTTTAAAGGCGCTGATGCAGAAGCGCATTCAACCGAAAAGTCATTTTCAAGTTTCCGACAGAAGTTTGCAGCAAAGCATCGCACGCTCGATGGCCATTATGTCCAATCTAAAGGCGAATTACTGATAGATAACTGGCTTTACATGGCAGGGGTCGTTCACGCTTACCAAAGGCAACTGCCCATTGAACAAGACGTCGTCAGTGATTTCTATCTACCCGCAGGTAAAGTGTATCTTCAATACTGGGGCTCAGATTCGGGGCCAATTGAGGGTAAAACGGTGGAAGCAACTCGCGCTTTATATCAGCAGCATGATTTACAACTGATTGAAGTCTTTCCGGAAGAGATTGAGCAATTGGACAGCATTTTGCCCAAAAAACTCAAACCCTTTGGAATCAAAGCATATTAGTCACCGTTTTATTATCAGAAGAGGCACAAACAGTCTTGATGCCCATGCTTACCCGCAATCATATACGGCGTGAGCACCACAGCGGCCACTTCGCTCACAGCTTGTTGTGACGAGTGTAAATCCTGATGCTGAGGTGGCTGTTTCTTCGCCACCATTTGTGGCGCTGTCGTGGTCAACTTTTGTGTGGTCGAGCGAATAAACGCATCGCGATAGCTAGGTAGTAAACGCAGAGCAAGAAGATCTTGTTTGGCGTTTTCAAATGACTGGTATGGCCCAACCAAACAGCGGTCACCGCTCACATCAGGTTTCAACCAAATAGGCTGATTGACCGCATTTTGTAATTGACTAGGCGCAGAACGTAAGCTGCCAGGTTTAACAAAACCACACTGTATCCAAAATGACTGCTCTTCATGCGATGGGGCTTTTTGTCCCCAAACGCCTTTACCGATTGGGCACTCACTCTCCAAAATAGGTAACGTTGATTCCGAGCGACTGCCACTATCACACACCATTGCCGCGTGAACAGGCAAAACTAACAACATATGTAAACCCGATAAAAACAATGCCACCATCATTGCGAACCCTGTTTTCATGCTCCCTCCCGACGTCCTGTCAATCACTCAAGCTTGATTACTGCTCACTATTTAGCCTAGGCGTTAATTAACTTAAGTCAAAACTTGGAGTTATGAAGAAAATTCAGCGAAGCGAGGCACAAAAAAGGGACACATCAGTTGAGCAGATCTGCGTCAGCTCACAACGCAATTGTTGAAAAACCATTAAAATACCGTATCGCATTTGTTAGCGCCTGATTTTATCTAAGCTTTTGAAGGATCAAAACATGAAGAAAATAAGTCGGTGGCCAACCTTTTTATTTCCCCTTTTATTTGCCACCTCTAGTTTCGCTTCTCCCAGTGCATCGTCTGATGCGTTTAATTTCACTCAATCTAGCGTCGGCTATGCATCGTTATTGATTTTCGGCATCGCCTACACCTTAGTGATGATGGAGGAATACTTAAAACTGAGAAAATCCAAGCCTGTCCTGCTCGCCGCAGGTTTGATTTGGATACTCATTGGCTTCGTCTACAAAGACATTGGCCAGCTCGAAATCGCCAAATCCGCTTTGGAGCACAACCTGCTCGAATATGCTGAGTTGCTGCTGTTCCTCCTCGTCGCTATGACCTATATATCTGCGATGGAAGAGCGCCGTCTATTCGATGCTTTGCAGTCCTGGATGGTGGGTAAAGGGTTTGATTTTCGGACGCTGTTTTGGCTAACCGGTATTCTGTCTTTCTTCATTTCGCCGATTGCCGACAACCTCACAACTGCGTTATTGATGTGTGCTGTGGTACTTAAAGTAGGAGGCAGCAACCTTAAGTTTGTCAACATAGCTTGTATTAACATCGTCGTGGCGGCGAATGCTGGCGGGGCGTTTAGCCCCTTCGGTGACATTACAACTTTGATGGTTTGGCAAGCTGGTCATGTGTCTTTCTCTGAGTTTATGCCACTGTTTGTTCCTTCAGTGGTGAACTACATTGTACCTGCGCTGATCATGTCGCTGTTTGTCCCTAAGACCCAACCCGATGCCGTACATGCCCACGTCGAGCTTAAACGCGGCGCGTTTAGAATTGTTGGCTTGTTTATCCTAACCATTGCTACCGCTGTAGCGTTCCACGCTGTCTTCCACTTCCCACCAGTTATGGGGATGATGATGGGGCTCGCCTATTTACAGTTCTTTGGTTTCTTCCTGCGCAAAACGCTTCCTCGTTCTATCGCAAAGAAAAAAGCTGTCGCTATTGCTAATAACGACGAAGCCGCGCTTAAACGTCTCGGCTCAATCGTGCCATTCGACGTATTTAGACGTGTCTCGCACGCAGAATGGGATACGTTGCTGTTCTTCTACGGGGTAGTGATGTGTGTAGGCGGCCTAAGTCTACTGGGCTATTTAAGCGTCGTCTCTGAAATCATGTACACCCAATGGGATCCTATTTGGGCCAATGTGATGGTGGGTATTTTGTCTGCTATCGTCGACAACATTCCTGTGATGTTTGCCGTACTTACAATGAATCCAGAGCTCTCTATGGGTAACTGGTTATTGGTCACACTTACCGCAGGTGTTGGGGGCAGTTTGCTGTCTGTTGGTTCAGCCGCAGGTGTGGCACTTATGGGGGCTGCGCATGGTAAATACACCTTCTTCGGCCATCTAAAGTGGATGCCGGTGATCGCCATTGGTTATGCCGCGAGTATCTTTGTCCACCTTTCAATGAATGGCAGCCTATTCTAGCCACCATTCTTGAATAAGATATCTCATAGCAACACTTAAGCCCCTAACTGAAGGGGCTTATTTTTGTCTGAAGACCCATATAGGGCCAATGAGAAGGAATTGGATGTCATCGAAAAACGAAGGCTTTTTTCCCTCGATTTTGTGACCAACGAATTGCATTATCCACAGCACCACAAACAAACCTATCGACAGGTTAAGAATCGATACCCCAAACATAGCGGCAAAAGTGATGACGGCTAAGCAAGCTAGGGTAAACAGCAGCATTTGAATAAACACCGATCGCGATAACCTAAAGTAAAAAAACATCACTGGAAGCATCACGAGCCAAACCCAGTTAATGGCAACGCCGCCTAGGGATAAATGAGGAATGCACCATATGAGTCCCACGATAGATAAATAGATACCGGGTACGGCAACTTTATGTATTTTCCTGTTGGTACTGTTCTGGTGACTTTCTCCGTATGCATCTAACCATTGCTGTAACGACTTCATTCTACTTCCTTGTTGTATATAACCGTTGATTTCGATTGGTGTTAAAACTCTAGACTAAAATCTACAACTCTTCCTCCCTAACCCAACCTATTAGTTATCCTTAAAGGTGTTAATTTAACCTAATCTCCACTTCCCCTTACTATGACCTCAACGAAACAAACTACTCCAACAAGTGAGGTCATTATGAACAAATCAGTCCTTAGCCTAGCTCTCGTTGCAACCCTATCCGCTGGTTATGTTGCCGACACAATCGCATGTACGTCAGCCATCTACAACAACGGAGAAGCAAGTCTAACCGTAAGAACCATGGACTGGTTCGGTCACGATGACGCCACCGTTGTAGGTGCTGGTAAAGGTATAACGAACCAGTATGGTGATACTAAGGAAGCCATCAAAACAGAGAGCAAATATGCATCGCTAAAGATAAAGTCTTTCGCTCCTCAACTGGTTGCCGAGGCAATGAATGAGAATGGTTTGGTTGCTCGTATCCTGTACCTAGGAAACGACTATACGGAAATGGCACCTGACCGTGCGGGCGTGCCAGATGTCGCTGCCTCTCAGTTCCCAAACTACGCTGTCGATAACTTTGCATCTGTTGCTGATGTCATTGGCAACCTAAATGACATCGACGTTATCCAAGACAAGGTCTGTGACCTACCGGGACACGAAAATGAATGTATTGCAGCCCCTGTACACTATCACCTTACGGATGCTAGCGGCGACAGTGCAGTCATTGAGTTTGTAAAGGGTGAGGTGAAGATTTACCACGGCGACGTGACAGATGCCGCCAGCGCACAATACCTGTCGAATGACCCAGAGTTTGGTTTCCATATGAATTTGGACAAAGAGCAGACTGAATCAGGCTCTACCATTCGTGCCTACGACCGTCGCTTGCGCGCAAAAGAAATCGTTGAAGATATGTATGCACGCAATGTTACTGACAATACTTCTGCGCTAAACAGCTTGAAAGCTGCCGGGGCATCTGTATTCGCAGGCTACGACCAACTGGACCCATACGCAAATGACGTATTCCCTACACTTTGGACTATCTACACAGACCAGAACGCAAAGGAAATCTACCTAGACCGTTATGACACATGGCAAGTGGAGCACTATGACTTCACCATGTTCAACAATGATGAAGCAAAAGAAGTGGTACTTGGTGCACACCCAAATGCCAACAAGTAACCCGATAAAAGTTCACCAAAGACCATCGTAAGATGGTCTTTTAATATTCATGCAATGCATATCAGTAATGATAATTCATGATTTCAAAATATAACAACGACGACCTACTATAGCCACAGACCCAAGGAATGAAGTCAACACCCTGCTTGAGCTTAATCACTGCAAGCACTTCAAACTTGAAATAAGGCTATCTGAAATGAAAAAACTTACTATTTTGGCAACGATTACTGCTTCTTTATTTGCAACAACAACCTTGGCACATGATCTTGGTGATCACCTGCCTAAGAAAGGGCAACCAACCGCACTTCAAATCGAGAATGGCGGCAAAACAAATGTCACCAAAGACAATTTCATTGCTGCTGAGTCCGACAAATACTTCTTCGAACAGCAAGCGAAGTCTGGTATCAACCAGTTCACGCATGATCGACAACTTCTGACAATGGAGACACAAACGGTCGTTAGACAAAACCGCGATACTCTCTATTCCAAATCAATTTGGGACACCAAGGGCGGCGTAACGTTTGAGCTACCTATCCTAGACAGTTATCAGGCGCTCCAAGTCATTGACGAGCAGCACCGAACCGTAGCGGTATTATACGCTGCCAAAGGTCAAAACAAGGTGACCATTACTCCTGACATGCTCTCTTCAGGTCAGCACGTTTGGGTAATCGCACGTACTCAAGTTGCATCCAACGCACCTGCCGATATTCAGGAAGGTAATCGCAAGCAAGACATGATCAAGGGAATCGCTTCTTCTGCTGAGCGTTACGCACCAAAAGGCTTCGATCAGTTTGATCGAGAAAAGGTACGCTTAGCACTTGAAGCAAACGTGCTTCAATTGGACTTTACCAAAGCAATGGGTGCCCCAGAAGGCAAAACGCTAAAACCTGAACAGCACCTTGAGCCACGTAAGGTTGAGCAGTTCCATGCTCTAGGTCTGACTTCAATGGGCTTTGGCGGGTTACCGAGTGAGCATGCCTACTACAAAGTATTATTGGCGCAAGACCGCTCAGGTGAGTGTCAAACCATGAACTTTGATGCGCCGCCGCTGGGTGAAAATGGCTTCTTCTCAATCACAACTTATGGTGCTGATGCGTATGTGCACACTGAAGAGTTTGCTTTATCGAGCCGAAAAGATGAGCTTAAGGCGAACAAAGATGGCACTTATACGGTGAACTTTAATTGTGGCGAACAAGCAATCAACAATATCGATGTTGAAAAAGGCTGGACTGGTATCCTGCGCATGTACAAGCCGAATTCAGACAAACAGATCGTCAACTATGCGAAGGGTGTTGAGCAGCCACACGGCTAATCGTTAGCTCCATACCAACGCAGTTCAACGGATGTTGAACTGCGTTGATTTACAATGTAAACACCCGATATACCAGTGGTAAGGAATAATGACACTTCAAAAAACTGGCCTATCATTCAATTAACGAAGTCTGAAGGTTTACCTAAGCACGACTTTCTTGCAAAGTAGAAGTCATCTTAGTTACTGGTGAAAAGCATGTTACTGAATACCGAACGTCTTTTATATCTTGTCTCTATTGCTGAAACAGGCTCATTCTCTGCGGCGGCTCGAAAGCTGGGCGTGAGCCCATCAGCAGTCAACCAAGCCGTTCAAGCCATGGAGATTGATTTAGGGATAAGCGTGTTCGATCGTGTCGCTGGTAAAGCCCCCACTTTAACGCCCGAAGGTAAAGTACTCTACTTTCAAGCACTAGAGATAGTACCAAGCTCAAAGCGATTGACCGCAAAGTGCAATCCTTACAACGCGGCGAAGAGCCCACGATCACCATTGCTACTCATAGCATGACCCTATATCCGAGATTTGTAGAAGTATTTGCTGAACTGACTCGCCAGTTTCCCGAAGTCGACTTAGTATTGGTCGATGCTGAAACGCACTCGCTAGCTGTTGAAAATGACACCCAAGGCGCTGACATTATGATCGCTCCAGGCGGGCTAAGCCCAACCCGCGGCACTAATGTTCAGACAGTCGATACCATTGAATGGTGCTTTTTAGCCTCTCCGCACCATCCTCTGTCAAAACTTCGTGGTGAGATTACCACCGAAGATCTAGAACAGTACCCACAGATCTTGTCTCTAGAGGGAAAGGTTGCCACTAGTGAACTCATTGAGTCACTGCGTTATAGCCCAAAGCTCATCCGCTACGAAAATCATTACCAGTTGCAAGACATGTTGCTACAAGGCATAGGGTATGTCGCCTACCCAACGAAACTCGCCCAACCTTTTATCGACCATGGTCTAGTTACCAAGCTAAATGTAGGTCGCTATGATGGTTCTTTAGTATGGCCTGTCGATTTGTCTTGGCGCAGTGGTCTTGGTACCGCTGGTACTTGGTTTATCGAACAAATATTAGATCAGGAGGACTAAATGCTAAACCAGAATAACACCCAGCTAATGATCATCGACGTGCAAGGCAAACTGGCTCAGTTAATGCACGACAAAGAGACACTATTTAGTAACCTCAACACGCTAACCAAGGCAGCTAAGCTTATGGAACTGCCAATCGTGTGGTTGAACAAATTCCGGATAAGCTCGGTGTGACAATTGACGAAATCAGCCTAGAGCTTACGCACCAGCGACCAATTGCAAAAGATGTGTTCAGTGCTTGGGGCGAAGAGGCCGTGCGCACTGCCACTGAAAGCCACAACCGAAAGCAGGTATTATTGGTGGGTATTGAAGCCCATATTTGCGTGCACCAAACCGCTTGTGAGCTGATAAACGCGGGTTATGAAGTACATCTTGTCACCGATGCGGTTTCCTCAAGAACTCCTGACAACAAGGAGCTTGCGCTCAAGCGCTTGACTCAAGAGGGCGCAATTCTCACCTCAACAGAAATGGCGTTGTTTGAACTACAAAGAGTCGCACGTGGCAACCAGTTTAGAGCCCTTCTCAAGCTCATAAAGTAACCTTAATCTTGTACAGCATTACGGTTACGTAACCATAAATCCGTTACTCAGCCAAAGAATAGTAAAGCTCAGCTAACGCATACACTGTATCTGGTATCGCCTCTATGGGGGCGTTACCAAAGCCGAGAACGATAGAACCATAGTTGCGCGGCTTCGCCAACGGTTGATAAAACTGCATGGGTCTTACCACAATACCCACCTCTTGTGCCATTTCAGACAGTGTTTTTTCATCTACAGAACTTTTCCATTGAATAGTGACATGAAGTCCTGCTCCCTGTGAAACCAATGTCCAATCTTCCCCAAATGCCTCTTGGATGCACTGCTTTAGTAGACGGTACTTTTGCTCATAGAGTCGGCGCATCTTGCGGATATGTCTAAGTAGCCCGCCTTCATCAATAAAGTCAGCCAATGCCGCTTGTACGAGTGCGGGTGTATCGCCCGATAATGCATCTTTGATTTCTAGGCAAAGCGGCACTAAGTGAGGGGGAACAACCATGTAACCTATCCGCAAAGAGTTAAACATCACTTTACTCATTGAACCAATGTAGATCATTTTGTCCGCGTTGCCGCTCTCTGCAGCTAGGCCTTGCATACTACGAAATGGGCGACTATCAAACTGAAACTCACTGTCATAATCATCTTCAATGATCCAGGACTGATTCTGCTGAGCCCATTTAATCAGGTGCAAACGTTGTTCCGTTTGAATTGAACACCCCATTGGATATTGATTGCTTGGAGTAAGATAAATGCCGCTCGAATCGCTGCTAACGATGCGCTGAATATCCAAACCTGTCCTGGCGTCTACATCGACAAAATCGTAATCAACGGCAAAGGTATCCAACACTTTCACCACTTGACGGTAACCAGGGAGCTCCACCAAAAAACGTTGATGAGGTTTGAGCTTCTGAGTGGCGAGCAACGCAATAGCGATCGATTGCTGAGCACCTGAGGTCACTATGATCTGATCCGGATTACAGACCACGCTGCGACTACTCGTAAGGTACCGATGGAGTGCTTCTCGTAAGCTCACCAACCCTTGTAGATCTTGGTTCCCAAGCAGTGCACTGCGGTTACTGTGGCGCTGTAGTAATCGGTTCCAAGCCGTCATAGGAAAGGCTGTTAGCTCAGCAATACCGGGCGCAAACAATCCATTATTCGGCGTATCATCCGTTCCACGTTCTACTGTCACCTGCACCTGATCTGATGACATGTATTGCTCCGGCAATGACAGCGCGACATAGAATCCACTGTTTGCTTTGGCATTCAAGTAGCCTCAGCAACTAGCTGCTCATAGGTCTGTATCACTGTATTGCGACTGATCTTAAGCTGAGACGCCAGCAATCGCGTTGATGGGAGCTTGGCATTCGATGGCCAAAATCCTTTGAGAATGCGGTTACGGATCTGCTGAAACAAAGCCTGTTGCAAAGTCAGTTTGCCAGATGTTAAAGCCTCAAGGTCAATAGCGAGGTCGCTCGAATCGATTACGCTCAAACTGGATCCACCATTTAGAATATTTTGGATCTAAACAGAGTACCAAAATTTTCTTACTGTGGCTGCAAAGGACACAGAAGGAGAAATGACATGCTTTCACAAACGCAGCGGACACAGCTCAAAAAGGGGCTCACAAAGCGGTACTCGAAGAACAAGCTCTTCACGATATTATCGATGAATCACTCATCGCACATATCGCCATTACCGAAAATGATAGCCCTATTATCATCCCTATGTTGGCTTGGCGCGTAGACAATAAAGTTTATGTTCATGGTGCGAAAAACAGTCGACTTATTCGCGCCCTAAAATCTGGCCAGAAAACATGTCTAACCTTTACATTATTTGACGGTTGGGTCTTGGCAAGATCAGCGTTCCACCATAGCGCCCACTATCGAAGTGCTGTCGTTTTTGGGCAATTTGAAACTTTGGATGATAACCGAGAAAAAGACCGAGTATTGAACTACTTTATCGAGCACATTGCGCCTGGCAGAACTGAGCACGTTCGGCTTAGCAATCAAAAAGAGCTCACCGCGACTGAAGTTCTCGCTATAGAGTTAACTGAGGCTTCTGTAAAAATTGGACGCCATGGCGTGAATGACGACAAAGAAGATCTCGATATTCCGGTATGGGCGGGCATCTTACCTTATAGAACGGTTATCGGTCCACTAGAACCATGTGCAGACTTAGCGGAATGTATCGACACGCCAGACTACTCTGAGGCATATGGAGATAGATGGGCTACGAAATAGCATAAACTGCGAGTAATAACACAGAAGCTTTTGCAAAAACTCGAGGATATTGAAGACATTGACCTCGCGCAATCTAGTTCATTGCGGTGATGGTAGCCTGCCTTATGTAGTCATAAGAGAGGGAACTATGTCTAAACAAACAACTCAAATATCCAGCTTCGAGGTCATGCGTGTCATCGCCATGGTTGCCGTTATTTCAATCCACTGTCTGATGTTTCGTGACTAAGGTTGATCAACGATGAACCATGGCTAGCCTACATTACTAACCAGTTTACAAGGTTCGCTGTGCCTATATTCTTCCTAATATCAGGCTACCTAATCTATCCAAAATTAACCCAAAACCCATATCAAACTGCCGCCTCATATGGTTTGCCTCTGATGCTTATCTGGCTAATGTGGAGCATTATTTATCTCGCAGTTCCGTTCAACTTAGCCGTGGTCATGGAACATGGATACTTAGCCGAGCGAGAAGGTTATATTGGATATTTACTGCAAACGCCTATTAACACCTTGTTCGAAGGAGGAATGGTACACCTTTGGTATATCCCATCTCTGGCACTTTCGGTTCTTATTATTTCTTGGTTTGCAAACAACAAGCTTTTTCAGTTGCTATTACCCGTGGCAGCGATCGTCTATGTTTATGGCTTAATCGCGGGTAGCTACCAAGTCATTACCGATGTTGAGGCACCTATATTTACTCGTAACGGGCCTTTCTTTGCACTCCTGATGGTTGCTATCGGATTTGAAGTGCGACGAAATGATTGGCGAATGGGAAGTCGACCTGCGGTAGCGTTGGCACTTACCGGGATGATGTTTCACTTCACAGAAGCATATTTTCTCCATCAAAAAGGACATGAGTTTTTCACTAATGATTATTTGATTGGTACCGTACCACTTAGCGTCGGTTTATTATTTTGGCTAATCAGCAATCCAAATCTGGGCAAGCACAACTACTGGCACACTCTCGCCAAACTCACGCTCCCGGTTTACGTATGCCATATTTTAGTCGCAATTATCGCGAACAACATCGCTGGTTTCGCTGGGTTGAGCGGTCCTCTTCGTGATGGAGTGGTTTTCTCATTTACTTTGGTGGGTAGTTATATACTGGCGTACACCATTGAGCTAACACCACTTTCATGCAGAAACTTACGGCAGCTTGGTTCAACAACACTAAAGAAACTCGAATATCAATCAAACAGCTGACCAAAACCAGTGAAGCAATTGATTCACCAACGGAGTCACGATACCAGCTAAATACAGCAAAGTGATGTGGCCGCCCCAAACAATGGGCAAAAAGAAATTTATGACAGACCACAAATTGTTGCAAAATTCTCATTGTTGCACGATAAATTATTGACTCTGGACACATCAGGAATTTGCATAAATGCTAATGTGGTCGGGTTCCAATTACATTGCAGAGCCATTTATACAGTATGCAGCAAGTTATTAAAAAATCAGAGAAAATCACTAGTTTCGAGTTAGCTCGAGTTATCGCACTAGTGGCTATTATTTCTATTCATTGTCAGTTGTTTATGGATTACGGCTACATTGACGAAGAGCCATGGTTAAACTTCATCACCAACCAAGCTGCACGATTTGCTGTGCCTCTATTTTTTCTTATCGCTGGTTATCTCATCTATCCAAAGTTAAACGCTACCCCTTACACAGCTGCCAAGAATTACTGCATACCACTGATGGTGATTTGGCTAATTTGGAGCGTCATACATCTAGTACTACCATTTAACTTAAGTGTTGTGGCTGAGCATGGGTATCTAGCGGAAAGGCAAGGGTATTGGCAATATCTTATGCAAGCGCCCCTTAACTCTCTTTTTGAAGGCGGACTCGTTCACCTGTGGTTTATACCTTCACTGGCGATGGCGGTATTTATGATCGCTTGGTTTGTCGATAACAAATGTCGCAAGCTAATCATTCCTTTCGCAGCCATTATTTATGTCTACGGCCTCATTGCAGGAAGCTATGGTGTCATTACCGAAGTAGAGACACCAATATTTACCAGAAATGGTCCTTTCTTTAGTTTCTTGATGGTTGCTATCGGATTCGAAGCTCGCCGCAATGACTGGTCCATATCAGCAACAGCGGCTCTGCTACTTGCTGGTGTCGGTATGCTATTGCACTTTGCCGAAGCTTATTATTTACACGGTTTTGATCAACTCTTTAACCTAAACGATTTCCTGTTGGGAACAGCTATCTGGGGGGCAGGTTTGTTCTTTTTCTTACTTGCTAAACCTCAACTCGGCCGACACCCCATATGGCAAAAGCTAGGACAATGGGTCTTACCGATTTATGTTGTGCACCTTTTGGTTGTCATTTACATGAACAATCTCGTCGGGATACTCAGGCTACAAAGTGTATCAGCCGATCTTGTTATCTTTTTTGGTACTCTGATTGGTTCCGTTATCCTAATGTTTATTATCGAAAAGAGCCCAATCTCATTTGCCAAGCTTCGTCGCTTGAAACTGAAAACCCAACCAGCTGAAAACTGCCCATCGGCTAAGTAACGACTCTTAGACATTGCCTTAAGTTACTTGTAGAGAGACGGGATACCTGATAGAAAGGTGCCGATTACAAGCATCAGGTACAACCATGAACAACGTCTCTCCACTTGAACAACTACTCAACTCTCGCCGCTCAGTACGCAAATACAACGCTGAAGCGGCGTTTGACCACAACGCGGTTCAACGCGCCCTCGAACACGCGACTCTCAGCCCAAATAGCAGCAACATGCAAATGTGGGTATTCCATCGAGTCATCAGCGATGAAAAACGCCAGCAGCTTGCAGAGATCTGTATGGGGCAAAATGCAGCTAAAACGGCTAATGAATTGGTGGTCGTCACGGTAACGCCGGACAAATGGAAACAGCGCGCGGCAATGAATGCAGATATCGTGCGTGCTAATTTTGCGGGTCGCGAAGACGAGACCTCAAAGCGCGCATTTAAATACTACGACAAGCTCATTCCTATGGTGTACAACAATGATGCTTTAGGTCTGCGTGGATTAATGCGTAAGATTTACAGCTTCTGGCTGGGGCGCAATAAGCCGATGGTAAGAGAAGTCAGCAAACAAGATGTTCGTGTGTGCCTTCACAAAAGTGCTTCACTCGCTTCAATGACGTTCATGCTGTCGATGCGCGAGCAAGGATACGATACTTGCCCAATGGAAGGGTTTGACTCCGTGCGAGCCAAAGCATTGTTAGGTCTAGCCGATAGCGATGAAATTACGATGATCATCAGTTGTGGCGTTCGAACTGAAGAAGGGATCTACGGTGAGCGTCATCGTGTACCTAACGAAGAAGTGATTATCTCTCACTGAACTAGCAGTGAGCATTAATAAGACGCCATTCCCACTAAAGCTGGAATGGCGACCTTGTAAGACGACAAAATAGCAATAGCAAACACCTATCAATACTATCACTACAATCGATTATTCCTTTTTAACGCTCCGCCATATACTGACTCCAACAAAACAAGATTCCACTCTTTCTAGAGGACAGTATTATGAAAACCACTAATCTTATCGGTCTAGACAAAGACGCATCACAAGCCGTTGCAGCTGAACTTAATCAACTACTCGCCAACTACCAAGTGTTGTACATGAACACTCGTGGTTACCACTGGAACATCAAAGGTGAGCAGTTTTTTGAACTTCATGTCAAATTTGAGGAAATCTACACCGATCTACAGACCAAAATCGATGAGTTGGCAGAGCGAATTCTAACCATCGGTCACACGCCAGATCACTCGTTTAGCCGCTACCTTGAACAGAGCCAGATCGAAGAACATCAAAACGCATATCGTGGCAAAGAATGTGTTACGGGTCTTGTGAATGGTTTCTCGATTTTAATTCATCGTCAACGCGAGATCTTAGAGCAAGCATCACAAACCAATGATGAAGGTACTGCCGCATTGATGGGTGACTACATTCGAGAGCAAGAGAAATTACTCTGGATGTTAAATGCATACCTAACTAATCGTTGTGAAAAGTTTAACGGGCGCCAAGGCGCCCTTTTTGTGCTCTTTACTTCTATCGTGCGCTGTTTATCGAGTCAGGTTTACAAAGTCCAAGGGGCTGGAGATAGATGGAACTCGTCCAAAACAAATTCGATAAATCGGCTCAAGCGCAATGAACGTTTCATGACCTGAGGGTAGATTAAGTAGAAATCGTTGGAACTAATAATATGCTCCTTCAATACGCTGACCAATTGACCTGCCTGCACTTCTTTGCTGACAAAGTACTCTGGGGTGTAAATGATACCCCGCCCGGCAAGCGCCTGGGTTTTTAGTATCAAATTATCGTTGTTTTTGAGCCATCCCTGTATCGGGTACTCGCCATCAGCAAACGGCCAAGTATCATCATTGCTGTTGTTCATACATTGATGTTCACACAACTGATTAGGATGCGAAGGTTCGCCATATTGTTCAAAGTAATCTGGAGCTCCTGTCACTGCATGACTGTAGGAGAACAACTTCTTCGCAATCATGTTCTCTGGCGGTTTACGGGTCGCTCTAAAGGCAAAATCAAAATTGTCTCTGACCAAGTTGAAACTTCTGTAGCTGCACTCAATATCAAAGGTTACTCCAGGATGCTGGGCACTAAATCGCTGACATAAGTCCAGTAACACACCTTGAGTAAACTGCATTGGCGCGGTAATACGAATCATCTTCCAGAGATTGATTTTCGTAGCCAGCACTGCGCTCTATTTCAACCAACGTTTGTGCGACCGACTCCATGCCTGCCGCTACTCTCTCACCTTGTGGTGTAAGACGGATGCTCCTGGTCGAGCGAATCATCAAACTGTATCCAAGCTCTTTTTCCAACTGTTTGATTTGAGTGGACAGATAGCCTCTTGAGATATCAAGTTTGTCCGCTGCTTTAGTAAAGCTCAATGCGTTCGCTACCTCTGCAAACAGCATCAACCGCTCAATTTTCTTGTGCTGCATGTTTTGTCATATCCTTGTCACCGTTCAAACCAACTACCAATCATTGTTTGTTATATCAAACAATGATTTTTATTTACCATCTTTTTCATAACAATTTTTTAAGGCAATCTTGGTTTAGACACAATAACAAGGAGTCGAAAGATGTCTTCTCAAATCGTGAACCAAAATCCAACCTCTCGAATTATTTATGGCTGCATGGGCCTTGGTGGCGGCTGGGATAATAGCCCAATCACTGCTCAGCACATTCAGCAGGCACATCAAGTTATTGATACAGCAATTGAATCAGGAATCACCATATTCGATCATGCAGATATCTATACCCGTGGCAAAGCAGAAAAAGTATTTGGCATTGCGCTAAAAGATCGCCCAGAGCTAGCAAATCAGCTCACCATTCAATCAAAGTGTGGCATCCGTTTTGCCGACGAAACCGGACCGGGTCGCTACGACTTCTCTAAGACGCACATTCTCAACATGGTTGATGGCATTTTAGAGCGCTTAGGTCTAGAACAAATCGACACATTGTTACTGCACCGCCCAGACCCACTAATGGTTCCAGAGGAAGTGGCTCAAGCGATAGAGACATTGCAACAGTCCGGTAAGATCCGTCAGCTCGGTGTTTCTAATATGAACCTGCACCAAATGACGTTACTTCAATCTGCGCTCTCAACGCCTATTGTGTGCAATCAACTGGAAATGAGTCTTACCAAACTCGATTGGCTGGAAGAAGGCATCACCTCTCATTCAAGCTCAACACTTGGCACCATCGAATATTGCCGTAGCCATAATGTGGAACTGCAAGCCTGGGGGAGCTTGAGCCAAGGTCTATTTACAGGCCGTGATGTAAGTAGCCAACCAGAAATGGTTCAAAACACAGCTGCGATCGTTGCTAAGCTGGCTGCCAAGTATCAAGTTTCCACGGAAGCTATCGTTTTAGGTTGGCTTTTGCGTCATCCAGCGAACATTGCGCCAGTTATTGGCACCACCAACCTCGATCGAATTCGTGCATGTGCTCAAGCTGAGTCTTTCGAACTCAGTCGTGAAGACTGGTATTTACTGTTCGAAGCCGCTCGCGGCCAGCAAATGCCATAAGAGGAGCCAAGACATGACACTTAATCATGCTCAGCAAATACTGAACTTCATTTTGGCTCATGCAAAAGAAAACAACCTTGACCTTGCTGCCGCAGTCACCGATAGTCATGGTGATCTCATCGCGTTCTTCAAGATGGATAATTGCAGTTTGCAATCTGGCGTATTAGCGCCAAACAAAGCCTATACTGCCGCACGCGAGCGCCAGCCAAGTGGTAATCTTGGTAAGTGGGCGCAGGAAACCGGTAAGGATATGGGCTACTGGACAGATGCAAAATTCACAGGACTTGGTGGCGGTGTGCCTATCGATATAAATGGAAAAGTCATTGGTGCGGTCGGCGTAAGTGGTATGAGTGAAGCCGAAGACGAAGCCTTAGCAGAAAAGGCGATATCCTATGTTATGTCTTAAATAAGACAGGCGGCATGCCATCCAAAAAGAAGCCGGAGCAATATGCCCCGGCTTACTTTTTGACTTTATTCCGCCCTAATTGAGCACGTTCTTAGCTAAGCCGACCAAGCGTTCTAGTGGTCACCAAACTGATACTCGACGGTCGCACTGTAGGTTGTCACATCGTTCAAGCGGATAAAATAACGTGACACTTTTGCACCGAGCAACACATTCGAAGACAGTTTTCCTTTAAGCGCGAAAGCGACGTAAGGATCGATACCGTCTTCCGAAGATTCAATTTTTTCCCCTTGATATTCGCTTTCAAATTCCGTTCGCCAAGCTAGTGCTCCACCGATACCATTGAGCGATACCTTGTCATTTTCCCACAAGGTATAGTCAACATCCAATCCAATACCGTGTCCAAGAGCTGGCGTCACTTTGGCAACTGTGCGGTGATAGTCCTCTGGAGATTGACCAACGTCAGCTGCTAATTCGGCACTCCCTTTGCCAAGATTGATATAGTTAACGGATATCGCCCAATCTTGGTTATATCGATATCCCACCCCGAGTAACCAAGCCGTATCACGATCTTCGACACTCAACACCTGTGCATTGGTGTCATAGTTTCTATCATCCGCTCTCGCTTGACCGATGTCCGCCTTAAGAAACCAGCCAGCATTGACGTTAAATGCAGTGAGTAATCCCAGTAGAGCCACGCTAACGCGCACTCTCTGGGTACGAATCGAACCCAGCATTGCCAATATCATCACTATCCATCCTCCCAGAGAACCGCCGCTGGAGCTATTTCTTACGGGCTCGTCACTCGCCAAGTTCACATTCACAGTGACGTTTGAAAATGCCGTACCACCATTTCCATCGGAGATGCCATATCTTACAGTGTCAACGCCAAAGAAGTCTGCTGGTGCTTGATAGACTACTTGATTGTTATCAATAGACACGTTGCCTAGTTTACCGCTGGCACTTGTCACATAAAGCATGTCGCCATCGTCGTCGGTGTCGTTCGCGAGTACATCAATGGATACAGTGCCCCCTTTAACAACGTTAACCTCATCAGGGAGCGCATTCGGAAATCTATTTGAAGAGGTGGTTGCTACGCCGCCTGGGTCAATAATCCTTCCATTCTCCTCGCCATCATCGTCATAAGGACCACCGTCTTTAATGGTAAGTTGGACGCACCAATGTCCTTCTACTAACTCGCCTTTTTGCCATGAGCTATCACCTGGAGGTGGGCAGTAACCTTCAAACCCTGGCGCTGAAGAGATATAATTATCAGGATCAGAGCCATTGTTAACTAACGTAATCCAACCGTTAGTGTCACTGTATTTGCGGTAAATAGCATCGCGAGGTATCGGTCTAGTTTGCGGCATTACAAGCGAGTAGCTTTGCCCTGCAATAGGTAAACCTACCGCAACATAATCAAATATTCCGCCAACATTTGTTGTAACGTCATCAGATGGAAGCTCTTGTTCAAGTAATAACGCGCCTCCCGTGAGAGCGTTCGAAATGGTCACCCCTCTACGCAAGCACACACCTGGTTCGCCCTCTACCAGATAGCTGGTTGACTCTGATGCATAAGACTGGATGACATTACATTCAGAAATCGCATCCTGAAAATCTGGAATGCCGTCGCCGTCACTATCACTGTAGCCTTCTTGGTTGTCTGGGATAAGATCGCCATCAGTGTCCTGTCCACCCAAAGTCGATAACTCTGCTATGACCTCCAAGAACACACTGGTATTGACAGCTTCACCGCCAGAATCAGTGATTTCAATAGCGAGCTCATAAATACCATCAACAAGAGCACTTGGGTCAAACTCAAACACCGAATCATCCTGACTGACATTAGCCAGTGATGAATTATCATTGATCCACCGGTACTGGTGGCTATCACCTGGATTTGCGTCATCAACAACAGCCGTAATAGTGACATTTCCTTGTTGCGGAGAAATAATTGTCCGAAGTTGACTATTTTGAATCACTTGCAGCGCTACTTCTGGTGCCACATTGCTCTCATAGACGGTCAACCTGTGCTGATGTTTACTTCCTAAGTTGACGGAATCAGATAGAGTGATAAGCAAGGTCTCTTCGCTATCAGCAACACTGTCATTGAAAATCTCAAAACTGATCACCCCCTCAAGTCCGGAAGTGATCACGATCTCTCCAGAGATGAGATCGTGGTCTTGCGAGTCCATAGTGCCGCCAACCGAGTATGGAATAACGACAGGATAGCCTTTAGGCTCTCCGTTGAGATAAACTCTGACTTGATGCTCAGTACCTTCGACTGTCTTACCATCCTTTTCAATTGAGATTAACGGATTGACCGTAATAGTTTGCAGCGACTTTCCGGTTCTGCCATTGTTATCTGTCGCGGCCCAAGAGACTTTATGGACACCGGGTTTGAAGAAACCATCACTGTTTTCAATCAGCACAGGCAAAGGCTTCCCGGAGTTATCCTGTGCGGTTGCAACCCCAAGAGTAACTTTGGTGAATAATGCGGTTGCATTCACCTCTACATCGTCGGGTGCTGTTACAACAGGACCTTCGCCAGAGATAATTTCGAGTACCGCCTTACCTATAACTTCTGCACCGTTATTATCAGTAACGCCATATTTTATGGTAACCAAACCAACTTGAGACGTTTGTAACTCAATTCTGTCACCGTTGATAACCAGGGTTCCCGAGTCTGCAGTAGCCCACGTAAGCGCTAAGGTATCGTTTTCTGGATCTAAATCATTTGTTAACGGCGCAAAGCTATAACTGCCTAGCTGCGTTGCAGAGAATGTTAGAAGTTCATTCGTCACAACGGGCTCATCATTAACACTGGATACCGTGACATTGATGGTTCTATCCACTGTGTATCCGTTGCTGTCAGTTAAGGTAATGACAAAAGAGTCACTGCCGTTGTAGTTAGCGTTTGGCTTATACACGATATCGGTGTTGTTGATGACTATCTGGCCATGACTCGGTGCGGATTTCTCCGTTGCCGTGACTGTATCGCCATCCACATCGCTAAAGTTAAAGCTCAATGTTTGGTTATTGTCCTCATCTGTGGTCAACGTTGAGGCGATAGCAATGCTCGGCTCATCATTGACGCTCGACACGGTGACGTTAATGGTTTTATCCACCGTGTAGCCGTTACCATCGGTCAAAGTAATGGTGAAGCTGTCACTACCGTTATAGTTCGCGGTTGGCGTGTAGACAATGTCAGTGCCATCAATGGCTATCTCACCATGACTCGGCGCGGATTTCTCGGTTGCCGTGACCGTATCACCATCCACATCGCTAAAGTTAAAGCTCAACGTTTGGTTATTGTCCTCGTCTGTGGTCAACGTCGAGGCGATAGTAATGCTCGGCTCATCATTGACGCTGGAGACGGTGACGTTGATGGTTTTGTCCACCGTGTAGCCGTTACCATCGGTCAAAGTAATGGTGAAGCTGTCACTACCGTTGTAGTTCGCGGTTGGCGTGTAGACAATGTCAGTGCCATTAATGGCTATCTCACCATGACTCGGCGCGGATTTCTCCGTTGCGGTGACCGTATCGCCATCCACATCGCTAAAGTTGAAACTCAACGTTTGGTTGTTGTCTTCATCTGTAGTCAAGGTCGACGCTATCGTGATGCTCGGCTCATCATTGATGCTGGAGACGGTGACGTTGATGGTTTTGTCTACCGTGTAGCCGTTACCATCGGTCAGAGTAATGGTGAAGCTGTCACTACCGTTGTAGTTCGCGGTTGGCGTGTAGACAATGTCAGTACCATTAATGGCTATTTCACCATGACTTGGAGCAGACTTCTCAGTCGCCGTGACCGTATCACCATCCACATCGCTAAAGTTGAAACTCAACGTTTGGTTGTTGTCTTCATCTGTAGTCAAGGTCGAAGCAATCGTGATGCTCGGCTCATCATTGACGCTGGAGACGGTGACGTTGATGGTTTTGTCCACCGTGTAGCCGTTACCATCGGTCAGAGTAATAGTAAAACTGTCACTGCCGTTGTAGTTGGCCGTCGGCGTGTAGACAATGTCAGTGCCATTAATGGCTATCTCACCATGACTCGGCGCAGATTTCTCGGCTGCCGTGACCGTATCGCCATCGACATCGCTAAAGTTGAAACTCAACGTTTGGTTGTTGTCTTCATCTGTAGTCAAGGTCGACGCTATCGTGATGCTTGGCTCATCATTGACGCTGGAGACGGTGACGTTGATGGTTTTGTCTACCGTGTAGCCGTTACCATCGGTCAAGGTAATGGTGAAACTGTCACTGCCGTTGTAGTTGGCCGTTGGCGTGTAGACAATGTCCGTGCCACTGATGGCTATCTCACCATGACTTGGAGCAGACTTCTCAGTCGCCGTGACCGTATCACCATCCGCATCGCTAAAGTTAAAGCTCAACGTTTGGTTATTGTCTTCGTCAGTCGACAACTGATTTCCAATGGTAATGGATGGGTCATCATTAACACCTACTATTGGCAACGTAGACGTTAGGCTTAAAGACGAATTGCTATTTAGATTGTCTCCATCACTGCCTCCACTATCCACCAGCTCTGTGATCGATATGGTACGGGTGCCTGTGACGATGTTTTCAGCCGTATTCCTATAGGTGATCCCATCGATAAGGGTTTGGTAGTTGGACGTGCTATCCTGCTTGGACACACTTACTGCAAATACGCCGCTAGAAACCAGAGAAACTTGATAAGCAAAGCTGTTTGCAGATGTAGTACCACTTACTTCATCAGCCAAGCTCACTTCGCTTCCATCAATGACCAAATACTCACTTCCACTATTAGCAACGCCAGTGACCTGCCAAGTGATAGATTCTATTAACTGAGAAGCTTCTACTGTATCGATTGCAGCGGAAGAGAAAACGCTCACTGCCGAACCATTTTCCGTAAATGTTTGATTAAGAGCAGAAGCGCTTAACGTCGGCGCATCATCGACAGCACTCACCGATACCGTAGAAGCAATAGCGAGAGTATCGTTGAGGTTGTCATTGTATCCACTATTCGAGCCACTATCTGTCACTTCAGTTAAGGTCACAACCCGATTGCCTTCAGTAGGATCTTGGCCTTTGTGAATGTAGCCAATGTAATTGAGTAATTGCTGCGCTAACTGAGCAGTTCCGGTGACGTTAGATAACACCACCGTTGCCACATTGCCTGACACCGATACCGAATAATCAATAAGGTTTGTCGGAGTCGTCCCGGATGTACCTTGAACTAACGTAATTTCTGTTGCATCGACAACCAAAGCCTCTTCGCTGCCATCTTGTGCGCCACTGATTGTGAAAGTCGCACCGGTAATAGTCTGCGAACTCTCCACGGTGTTAACCGAAGCAGAAGAATACACATAGCTCGTGGCAGCTCCCTCGGTATAGGTTGGGCTCAACCATTTGCGCTAACGATCGGCTCATCATCCACTCCAGTAACCGAGATCGTGGAAGATATAGTGGTATTAGCAACCGTATTGACCGAACCAGTTTCACTAATGCTCGTTATGGTGACAACACGGTTGCTTGCCGTTGTTGGGTCATCACTGCCATTGCTATAGCTTATCGCGTCGATAACCGACTGCATCTGAGTTTCTGTTAATGTACCGCCAGTGAGTGTAATCGTCGCAGTTGTGCCCGAAACAGACACTGAATAGTTAAAGCTTGATGTACTGCCGGACTGCCCGGTCGTCAAAATGATGGGTGCCCCATCGATATTGAGTGTTTCATTGGCTGCATCCGCCACATTGGTGACGGTAATCACTAAACCCGCTAGCGTTTGACTCGCCTCAACAGTGCTGACTGCAGCACTAGAGAACATCACCGCAGCCGAGGCTCCCTCGACAAAGGTTGGAGAACTGCCCGTGGCAGTGAGTGTTGGCACATCATTGACAGCAGTGATTGACGCTGTTACTTGAATGGCACTGCTGTTCTCTATTCCGTCATTAAACACAAAGCTCAACGAAACTGTATTAGCAGGATCATCACTCGTATTCTCGTAGGTAATATTCTGAAGCACTGAGTTAACTAAGGCCGTGGTCGCGTTCGAATTGAAGGTGAGTGTTAATGTACCCGCACTATTAGTGGTAACCGTACCAACTACTGAGCCATTGTAGGTAACACTTCCAGATTCGACCAAAGCACTCAAAGAGCCACTGCCGCCAAAAACATCAGTACTTTGCGCACCACCGGCGCGAGCAATCGTGATACTGGCGCCATCGTAGTTACCTTGAGCTCCATTTAAGGCATCCAACTCCGTATCTGACACCGTAACGTCATTGTCGATAACGACCGCATTGCCTCCTTCAGAAAACAGCGGTGTCGCATCAAGTCCAGCAATGACTGCCTGATCATTTTGGTTAATGATTACCGTTTGACTCGCAACAGCCCCAATTGTCGCAGCCCCTGTAACCACGGAGTTCATACCAAGTATAATGGTTTCAGCGTCATCGTCATCGCCATCGCTACTGCCGGTCACTGTAAATGTATTTGCGGCATCACCTGTCGCAATCGTGATCTGATTCGAGCCATCGAGCCCACTGATTGAGTAATCACTCCCTGATGCAGCCGTTCCTGACAACGCTATTTCCACTGTAATGCTCTCATCTGCGCTGTAAGCATTGCCATTTCCATCAATCAAAGACACGGTATAAGTCGTTGAACCACTGTTCTCCGCTATATTTGAGTCCGCTACCGTTAATTTGAGTTCAGGCTGTACCGCAAAGTTATAGGTGGTGTAATCGGCTATTCCTGCAAACACATTACCTGACGGGTCTTGTAACGTTGTAGAATCGACTGTTATTGCGTAGCGGTTGCCTAAAGAGAAGTTTGAAGATGGGTTGATGGTTAGCTTATCCCCACTTAACGTCGCCGATCCTGAAGAAGAACCAGTCGCCGCAGTGGTCGAGCTCGCGGTATATGTTTCAAGTACAGCACCATTAGTCAGGTCATAGATTGCAAACGTTTTTCCACTGGCCAGCTCGACGCTTTCGCTAAAGTCCAATACCAGGTTACTGTTTGAAGCTATGCCAAAGGCATTGTCTGTAGGAACAGAATCCGCACTTGAGAAGGTAGGGGGCGTTTTGTCCAAGATGAGAGACAGTGAATTATCGGTATTCTCGTTACCCACAGCGTCTGTGGCGGTGACAGTGATGGCAAACGTGCCTTCTTGCATCTTTCCTCCTGCATCAAGCGCAGGAGTTTGAAAACTATAAGTATTGTCGTTGTTGTCCGTCAACGCTTGAGTCGCACTAAAGTCAGTGTCTAGTACAGATAAATCTGCCGTGACACTTAGCCCAGTTTCACCAAGGTCTACGGTTATAATTACGATTTCCCCTGCCTTATAGTTGCTATCGCTAGAATCCGACACTGATATAAATGAAGGAGCACCATTATCTAAGGTGTAAGACTCGACTGCGCCAGTTGGCGTGGTTGAAGAGAGACTGTTGCCACTACTATCTTGTAAATTGTTGCCAGCAGCAACACTCAAAGCGACACCACCACTATAACCAGCAAGATCCCCTCCTGAAGCCGTGATGTCCACAGAAGAACCAGAGGTGGCCGACACGGATGTTACCGTTGCCGTGGTGCCCGATACCTCAAAATCATCCGTGGAAATGTTCAATACCGATTTAGAAAAACTGACCGTCCAAACTAGCGTATCGCTGTTTGTATCGGCGTCGGCCGGAGTCTTGCGGACTATCGTTGCTACATCGGGTGCAACTCTGTCTACGGTATGTGTTGTGCCGCTAGTGTATGCAGCGACATAACCGTTATTGCTATTACCATTACCACTATCATCGGTAATGTTAGTTGACGACTTGAGATCCAATCTAAGCGTACCCTGTCCCGATATATTATTCACGGTCACATCAATGGCGGAACCCGAAGATGAAGAGACTGAGCTGATGGAGCCGCCGGCAGAGCCTGTGCTCGTCAAACTAAAATCATCTGCTGATATCCCATTGACACTTTCGTCAAAAATCACTAAATACAGTATGGATTCAGCGCTAGGAGAGGGGCTATTCTTTGGTGCTATTGAGTTTACTACTGCTGGGGTGGTATCACTTGAAGGAGGATTACAGTATTGACTACCAGAGGCATTGTTAGACCCACTCCATACACAAATCCCCCCGCCCGCGGTTGTTGTATTACAAGAGGATTTATAGGATGCTCCACAGCTTCCCAAAGCCAAACTTACCCCTGGCGTTTTCCCTACAACAGCCATACTGCCCGGCATCACCTCAGAGCTTAGCTTCGATAACGACACATCCCCCACTACCCGTTCACTGCGTGTCATTTTGGTAAGTGCGCGTCGACTCTGCTTGATATCATTGATGAACGGACTGATGCCATGTTTGGCTTCACTACTTGAGCTGTTGTTAAACTGACTGGACTTGGAGTTCGCACCACCAAACGCATTGAAGACCGTCGTAGAATCTAGATTGGCCTCAGTGGATTGAATCCAAATATTTTGAGGGCGTTGTTTGCTAGTCGTAAGGTTACGTTTTGCACTACTTCGGTGGCTTGATACTGCACACCCATTCAACCCACCGAGCATCAGCGCTGCTGGCACCAGCACTTTTTTCGCAATTTTTGATGTTTTGATAACGTTGTCGTCGCGTTCATTCTTATCGTGTTTCATTGAGCCCATTCCATAGGTGCCGATTATCAATTGCACGCAAAAGCAACCCGTGGTAGTGCAATTAGTTTCAATAAACTATAGTAGTAGGTAATTCATAGAACTCACCGAAATGTTTTTATAATGCATCACATATCATAAAAAGTTAGGAAAACGCTTTGCTACGAATATGGATTGTTCTGCTGCTGATCTTGGTATCAACAGCTGTAAAATCTCAGTCGTGTTTTGAAACCACAGGCCTTATAGAAACTAACAATGGGAAGGTTGTCGCAGCCTTAACAACAAGCTGGGATGGGATGGTTCCGCTTGCCGGCATCAGCACCAATGAAAAGCTATTTGGAGAGTTTTTGGCATGCATTGACCATAAGTTTATTATCAATACCGAAAATAGGTCTTCGGGTTCGATAACACAATCCGTATCGGAAATTTTTGAGTCTTCAGAACAGTATGTTCTGACACGTCTATATCATGCCGAAACGTTTGATTTATGGGAAATATCTTTCCCAGACCTTAAGCCTGAGAGTTGGCGTTGGTTATCAAACTACAAAAAACTACAACATGTCTTTGCCCCGAAAAATGTTGTTCCAAATATCGCCTTTGTTAAGAAGTTAAGTTCTGATGGCGAAAAATCATCGACAAAACGCAATTCAACATCTAGGCGTCCATTAAGTCACTATTTTAGTGAGCTTTGGAAAAGCAGCACGGGAGAAGGCGTTAAGGTTGCCGTAATCGACGATGGGTTTAACCTCGACCATCCAAGTTTAGGACTACAGAAACCGCAAATAACGTCACACAAGTCATCAAACGAGAACCATCACGGAACGCTCGTGGCAACCAGTTTGTTCGCTTTACATCAAGCACAGTATCAATTTGGGATTTCCCCGGATGCTCAGTTTGTGCCACTCCCACTTAACCAAACCTATACCAGTGATCTTATTAAACTGTTCGCTACAGCAAAGTCTAAGCACGTCGATGTCATCAATCTAAGTTGGGTCTTGCCGCTGATCACGCAGCCACTAACACATGTAATAGAGGATCTCTCCATTCATGGTAGGCAAAACAAGGGGATCATTATTGTCGCGGCGGCGGGCAATGCATTGCCCGAGTTTAAAGGGGTGCTATCACTTGCGGGCATTGAGTCGATTATTGCTGTCAATGGTATTAGAGCGAGAAACAGTAAGCCAATGATGGCTAGAGGCGATTACATAGATATAGGTGCGCCTTCATCATTTCTCACTAACCATCCAGCAAACGTGAACTCAACCATCAAATTCAGTGGTTCATCTGCCGCTACAGCATTCGTGAGCGGGCTCGCTGCACTGGCTTTAGCTCGCTGCCCATCACTCACCAATGATGAATTCCAAACGCACTTATATAAAACGGCTGTAAAAGTCGATCCTGCCTATCAGCAACATGTTGGCGCTGGTGAAGTTGATATTCAGCGATTTTGGCAACGGCTCGAAGACCATTGCAAGGCCTAAAACTCATCACTTAATTTTTAGAATGGAATGATTAACATGGAAGAAAACCCACTCGCTACGCAGTTACACGAAGAGACCGAAGAAACTCAGAACATTGCTGACTTTAGCTGTGAGTCGAGTGAATCCTTTGGCTATTTGCTCTCAAAACTCGGCCTAACTCTCATGCTGACATCTTATCAGGCTAACCGATTGATACTCATTAACGCTGATGACGATGAGCTGTATATCAGCGTTAAGGCTTTTCCTAGACCGATGGGGCTAGCCGTTGACCAACAAAGGATCGTACTCGGTGTTCATTCTCAAGTTTTTGACTTTCAGCGCTGTGACGCCGTTGCTCCTTCTTTGGAGCCTATAGGGCTAGTTAAACACTGCTTTTCTCCCAGTAGCAGTCACTTTACAGGCATGATTAATATCCATGATATCGCTTGGGGCGATGAAGGATTATGGGCTGTCAATTCCAACTTTTCATGCTTATGCCTGATTCAAAGTGGCAATAGTTTTATTCCTAAATGGAAACCTTGGTTTATCAGCGAGCTTGTTCCTGAAGATCGCTGTCACTTAAATGGAATGGCGCTTAGAGATGGCGCGCCTGCCTACGTGACATGCTTTAGCGATAGCAATGAAAATAAAAACTGGAGAAATAGAGTCGCCCATCGAGGGTTGCTTGTTGATGTTAATAACAACGAAATACTCGCCAACAACCTCTATATGCCTCATAGTCCTCGATATTATCGAGATAAGCTCTATTTTTGTAATTCCGGTTACGGGCAGTTATGCAGCTATGATTTTGCGTCGGGACAAGTTGTCGTTGAACTTGAACTGCCTGGTTTTACTCGCGGTATCGGGTTTCATCAGAATTTGATGTTTGTTGGACTCAGTCAATCAAGAGAATCCAAGAATAACCAGCCGCCTCCAATTGCTCAAAGCCAGACCTATTGTGGGGTCTACGTTATTGATCTTGATGATATGGAAATTGTTGCCAACCTTCATTTCTCTGGAGATATGGTTCAAGTATATGATGTTGCCGTCATCGACTTACCTTTTAGCGAGGTACTCCAAGTCGATGAGGAGATGGTTTCAAGGGTGTTCAACTTCCCCGCGATGTAACCACGAGATTCAGTTTCTGGTAGGGTAGATGCCGCTAAGACATATTGAAAAGTTGAGCGCAAGCGTGGGTTGGGTGACGGAGAAATCTTGGCCAGCTCCTGAAGTACCGATAGCCGTTGACCCCATGCTTAGCTCTCCTTCAATATCAGGCGTATCAATATATGACGATGTCGACGTCCCTCTAGGCAACACTAAAGTCTTGCTGCCGTCAGGCGAGTCATCGGTATTCTCTGCGGTGGCCATACCCGCCATCAATTTATGATTGTGAGGAGGTAAATTGGATGAGTCTAAAATTTGTGTGTCAGTTCCGTAGAGACCGCCAAGATGAACATTGGAAAGACCCGGTCCCTGACCAAAATGAACGGGGCTCCGCATGCTTAAATCTGGCAAGCCCATTGAAACCCTAGCATCCCCACCATATATATCAGCGATTAGACTAAACAGCTCTGTGTTCTGACTAATCGGTACGATTTGACCTCGACATAGCGACCAAAACCTAGGAGCAAAATCAAAAGAAAACATCGTTATCTGTCCTGTAAACGCATTCATTATTCAGCTCCTAGTTTCTTGATGGGTAAATGCCCTGAATCGCTATCAAAAAATTCAGTACCGTCGTTGGTTGAGAAATTGAAAAATCATTACTTGCCCCAGTATCCCCAATACTATTGGCATTCATGTTATTGGTGCCGGTTAGCTGGTTGGAAAATTGCTTCAGTTTTCCAACTAAATTATTAGCTGGAGCATTAGTTGTCGGTGCGCTGTTTTGAACATTAAAAGGATGACTATGACTTGGCGTGGTCGCTTCAGTCAGAACCTGCGACTGAACACCGAGCATCTGTCCTTGTATACGATGGGTCAGTCCCGGCCCCTGCCCTTGGTTAACCTGAACTCTGCCTCTTAACTCTGGTAAACCAAAGCTTACCCTTCCATCCCCGCCATACGTAGTTCCTAGCAAGCTATAGAGTGATTCATTCTGTGAAATACTAATTAAGCTCCCATTGCACATAGAATAATTGGCTATGGCAAAGTTACCACCAAAAGCAATCACTTCTCCCTGAAATGACGTCGTCATAAAACCTCCTTAATAAAGCTTATACAGATATCTAGTTGCGAGAAGGGAACAATCCGTCAATCGCAATAATGAAGCGCATCACGGTAGTTGGTTGGATGATAGATAATGACTGGCTCCCCCCATAGCTAGTGACGGAACTCGAGTTCAAACTCACCTGATTGTCATTGCTTGTCGAATACAGTCCCTCTCCTGTTGTGGACTGACTGACAGCAAACATGTTGCTTTCTTTTTTGCGAACAGGAGATTTTTCGTCGGCGGCCTCTGCACTTGCATAGAGTGTATGATAATGAGGTGGCAAATTAACTTGGCCCAGAGTCACTTGCTCAACACCTTGAAGGGTGCCAACACTTGCTACAATATCAGTGCCTGTTCTTCCAAATGCCGTAATTTTCTCCCTTTGTCCGAAGCCAACGGGGGCTCGTCCTCTCAAATCTGGAAGCTGAAAATTCGACACACCATTACCACCAAATTTGTTTCCCACCAGCGCGTACAATGAAGCATTTTGCGAAATTTCAACGAAAGCTCCCCCACAGTCAGACCAGTTGTGGGGAGCAAAGCTGAACGCTACTTGGCGAATTTCCCCCAAAAAATAATCACTCATATTACTTTCCTTATCATCTATTAGGCCGATGGTTGATTACGAGTTCTAGAAACACAGATTTGGTATTGATCGATTGCATTGGGTGAAATATAAAGCGTTTCACTACCAAATTTGGGATGTTGAAATGTATAGTTATCCGCAGGGCAATGCTCCTCCGCTACACCATCTAAATCGACATTGAACGAGTCGAAACGCTTACCATGTGACTGACCGCGCTCGACGTTGACGATGGTCAACTCAGTCAAATGCGCATTGCCATCAGCACTTAATACCTGTACTTTTTCGCCAATAAGCTCTTTAGAACACTGAACTCAAATTTACTTTTCATCCACCACCTCCTTTACTGTGATACCGATGAACGCCACTCAAAAATCGACTTTGTTCCACTGGGATACCACCTCATCTCTTCATAAGGAGGTCGACTAGCTTCGACGACAAATCCCAACGATTGATATAAACGCTTTGCCATTACGTTGCTTTGTAGTACACAAAGCTCATAGGTACGCCAGATTGAGCAGCGGCTTGCTGCAACGATTGCAGTACGATTTTTCCAAAGCCAAGACCTCTAGCTTTGGGGATAAAGGCTAAATCGATAAGGTGTGCTTCATTGTGACCAAAATCGACAGTTGCCTTGCCGATTGGCTCATGGTGCTTCTCAACGACAAAATACATTGCATTTGGAAACTGCTCCCCATAGCCTTTTTGCTGAGCGTGAAGCTGCATTTCTACAATCGACTCAATAAAGTCCTGCTCACCGTCTATCCACTGCAAATCAGCACGTTGAGCATGATGAAGTCTTTCCAAAAAAGGGGCATCACTTTGTTTTGCAGGCCTAACCCTCAGCCCTTCTGGAATATTGATTCCTATCATGTTTATTACTCTCCATGTTTTCTTGATCTATATCCTTTCATAACTTCTCTAACGAAAAATCATTTTGGTTAACTCTTCGGTGGCTTCGCAGTCGATAACCAAATTAATCCGTTCATCGGTACCATCATTGAATACCTCGTGTAATTCGCTGGCGTCGATGTACCAGAGCTGTCCCAGTTCCATCGGCACCCGGTAATTGGCCACCTGAAACGTGACATCACTTGAAAAGATGATCGGAAGATGTAAGCGAGCATAGCCATGCTCAAGGGATAGGCCATTATCTCGATGAGGTAAGATGCGCGAACCTGAATGTAATCTCATTAAACGAACAGAGTGAATCGGGGCGCATAGTGCATCCAGTAGCGCTTTCGTCGCCGCTAAGCGATTCAAACAGTCAAGATTCTGCCAATCCTGGCAATTTTCAATGGCGAAGCTTTGCAACACTTCATGGCTATTGGTATGTATTCGAGGGACACGTAATGGCAAGACATCCCAACGGCCCTTGTAAGCTTTATTGTTGACATGTTGAGTCCAGTCTAAGCACAACAGAGAAAGGCATTCTTCGATTATTTTTTCAGCGTTATAACCAACGCATACTGGAGAAAACAGCACTTTATCCATCAGACAGTCCCCCAAGTGGCTAGTAGCAAGTACAGTGTCAGGTCTTTACCGGAAAATAAAAGACGAGTTGAATTAAAACTAGTTGCATATTGGTAAATGTCGAGTTCGATCCACTAACCTGTGACCTCATTCTGAATCTGTCCGCCAATCTGAGTATTTGACTAGAATTTGTTAATTTCTGTTCTATGCGATAGCTGACTCAACATTCAGAAATGGCCCTATTCAACTTTTGAGTGAGCACGTTTAGCTGTTGAGAAAAAAGAAACAGATGACTCGAGCTCTACTCGTCTTCTGACAGTAACCAACGTTCAAACTCATGAAACTCTGGCTTGAAATGACAGATATAGTAGAGCGCATCTTGGTATTTTTTGCCGAAGTGCGCCAACATGTCCATCTCACGCGATAGCTCCTTTTCTGTTGTCTTACGATCACCACGACCTTCACCAGCAAGCCTTGATTTGTGCCAAAATCGTTTGACCCCTGGGAACTCAATGCTGCCTAGCTCTTCGATACTAGGAATAGGCTCCCCCATGGTCTCGATAGGAAAAGTAAACTCAAACTTGGGTCGTGCATTCAATAGATAGTGAAAGTGAACTAACCCGCCTGGTTCTAGCTTCAAACCACAATAGCTAATGGGTGTATTGAGACTACATTGGTGCTGAGACAGCTGATGGCTGCCAAATACATGAATATCTGTAAAGAAAGAGATTGTCTGATAGTCAAAACTAGAGAGTGGTTTCGGCAGAGTAATATGGCCTTGTAAGCGGGAGACATCACCGTCTGCAATTTCTTCTGCTGTTTTCTTATTCAAACAAAAGAAGTCCCCCAGTGATAGGGCTTGCTTCTTACTGCTCTCAAATGGCATCAATTTTGACGATAAAACAATCTGTTGTGGAATAAGAACGCCACCATCAGAGAGAAACCTCTGCAGATGCGCGAATATTGCTACTTGCGGCTCTGTTCCAAGTAGTGCTGTCATGGTTTCGGAAAGGATGAGATCAAATTTAACATTTTCACTAGGATGCCACTGTGTCGCATCACACTTTTCAATGACGGCTATCTGATCTTCAATCTCTAGCTCTCGCACGATTTTCTCAATAGAGTCGATATTTTCTTGGTGTATATCGATTAGCCATACACGTATAGAAGATTGAGGAAAAAGAACGAGCAAAGGTAATAACAAACACCCATAAGGGCCTGTACCAGCATAAACGATGTTAATTGACTTTTTAGCCCCCACCATTTCGGATAGACAATCATAGACCCCCTTGATGAAGAGTTGGGTTCTAAGTGTTTCTCTTAAACACTTCGCCGCGAGAATAGGAGAGATAGCGACACCCGCTCCTAAATCAGCATTACACCAATCATTGATATCCTCATCCGCAGAAACACCACCCACCTCTGCAAAAACCTTTGCGAGTTCATTGGTTACTCCATGGTTGACTCCCATGTCGTTGTCTCGATTAAGTAATAGTCGGGTATTGGCGAGAATACTGGCTTTTGCTGTTAGAGGACGAACGGCTTGGGAATAAGTCACTGTTTTCACCTATTGGTATCGATCAAACACCCAATAACATATAGTTGCATATCAAAATATTTCAAAATCAATGACCTTACTTGTGATAGCGTTCCAGTTTCGATACGAATCAACCAAAGGTGCTCGCAAACAATAACGTCATCCCAATAAAGTGAGATTGTATTACGCCCCTATAACTTAAAATCAGAACGATAGTCAGACCAAACACTTCCACTTGGTAACTGAGAGCCTTTGTCCAACAGCCAACGATTCAACACTTTGTATGCGTAAATTCCTCCAAGCACGTTCGCGACAGCCAACGAGCCCCATATAGCTTCTAGTGACCATAATGCTCCTAACATTGCCAATGGTATGGTGAGCACAAGTGACTTGATTACTGTTAGCTGAAGCGACAATCGAGCGCTTGCACACCATTAAAAAACGACGTTGTGATTAACAACAAACCAAAACTTGGAAAGCTGATACCCACAATCCAAAAGTAAGGGGCTCCAAGACTAATAACGTTAGAAGACTGAGTAAATGTCCCCAAAATTTCGTCTGAAAACAAAGCGACAACGGCAAATGCCAGTACTCCCCAGTAGACCGTCAGTCGACCTGCATTCGCCACTGTTTGATCTAATCTCAGCCATTTTTTCGCCCCATAGTTTTGCGCGACAAACGGAGTCATCACAACACTTAGCGATAAGATCCCGACCAATATCAAAGACTCTACCCTCGTCACAATACCAAACGCCGCCACCGCATCATCACCGTATTGAGCGACGCTTCGCGTAATAACGGCGATAGCAATTGGAGTGAGTATCTGCGCTGCAATAGCAGGACCTGCAATGACCATGACGCCCTTGAGATCGCTCATTGCCTTACGTATATCTCGTAAAAAAGCCAAAGAAAATAGCGACTCTCGAACGATTAAACCTATCATCAACACCGCGATAACCAACCAAGACAGGACGGTTGCATACGCAGCACCGGCCAGACCCAGTTCGGGAAAAAATCCAATACCAAATATCAAAAGATAATCGAACACCACATTGACGATACCGCCAATAGCCATAACGACCGTAGAGCGAATCATGACACCCTTCGCCATCAACGCTGCATTACCAATGAGCCCAATGATCAAAGCAAACATGCCGAAAAACAGAGGCATCATATAGATTTTGACCATGGGTAATATCTCTGAATTGGCTCCAACCGCAAGGAACAATTCATCAATAAAAACTAGACCAATGCCTGCTAGGCAAAATGTCAGCAGCACAAATGATAGAATTGAAATGGTGGTTAACTGCCTAGCTTTTTCCGGCTGTTGTTCACCCAGCGCTTTTGCGACAGAAGATGAAACCCCAGCGGCAGCGCCCATAAAAAATGCCACGAGGAAAAAGTAGACGGGATAGGCATAACTCATTGCAGCGAGTGGCTTGGTACCGAGCTTACCAACAAAGTAGGTATCGATAAGCTGAAACAGAAAGGTCATTAGCATGCCAAACGCAGCGGGCGCTGCCATAGTAACCAAGGTGGAACGAACAGGTGCGTTGAGAATCTTGTCATCCATCGTTTTGTTCCTTTTACTTTGGATATCTGAAGAAGCAGGTTGCCAAATCCTCTGGCAACCCTTTAAGCTAACTATTCAAAAACAAGCTATTCGATAACAAGCTGTGCAACTGCGGACGCGACTTGGTCGGCCAAGGCACCGTCAGTAATAGTTTGCGACTGCATGTCATAGTTGTCGTAAAAACTCGGAATCGAAACGGATGCCTTCACATCTGCTGCAAAATAAGGGGCAGAACCTGTCGCCGCTGCCAGAACGCTTTGTGCACCGCCAGGGCCAGGTGATGTTGCCAAGTACACAACCGGTTTGTTTTGAAATACCTGCATGTTGATACGCGATGTCCAATCAAACAGGTTTTTATACGCTGCGGTATAGGAGCCGTTATGCTCAGCGAACGATACAATCACCGCATCTGCTTCACCAATGAGCTGATAAAAGCGCTGCGCTTGCTCTGGAATACCTGATGCCTTTTCACGATCCTCACTGTAAAGCGCAGATTCAAAATCATTAATATTAATGAGATTCACCTCTGCACCTTCAACGAGACTCGCGGCATAAGCAGCCAGAGTTTGGTTGATTGAGTTGCTGCTATTGCTGGCACCAAATGCCAAGATTTTCTTTGCTGTTGTCATCATATGTTCCTTAATTTTTGTATGCGCCTAAACCAACGTACTCAATAAACTCAATCACATTGTCGTCGGGATCTCGGATAAAAAACGACGTACCCGTCGGGTGGTTCATGGGTTCACCACTAAGTGGAATATTAAGCTCCGCGAGGTTGGCCAGCACTTCCTCTGCACTCGATACCTCAATCGCAACGTGGGTGTAACCGGTATATTTTTCTGGCACATCCATCAAGCGATTGAGCGTTTCTCCAGGAGCTGCATTGAGAATAAAATTGATGTTAATACCGCTTGGATGCTCGACAATCGCAACAGGCTCAGGGCCTGCTGGGCCTGCGATATACTCAAACCCGAGTTTGGCGTAAAAGTCTCTCGACTGTTCAAAGTCACTCACTCGAATTCCAATGTGATTCACTCGGCTGATCTGCTTCATGGTTACACTCCATTGCTTGGCTTTGTTATCGTTAAATTCAGTTTAATTACTAGTCATTAGGAAATTAATGGCTAAAATGAAAAATCATTGTTTCCAAATGACCAGGAATAGTAGGCATGTATAACGGAAAGTTACTGGATGGGTTTGTTGTCTTTGTGGAAGTCGTCGAGAGCGGCAGCTTCACCATTGCAGCAGAGAGAACGCAGCATTCTACCTCCTATATCAGTAAAGAAGTCACCAAGCTCGAAGAACGTTTAGGTGTTCGATTGCTTCAGCGCACCACTCGAACCCTAAAGTTGACGCCTGAAGGCGAGAGCTTCTATCAAAGAGCCCGAGATGTCGTAGATGCTGCCAAAGCCGCAGAAGAATTGGTTTCTGGCAGCCAAGTGGAGCCGACAGGACTTTTAAAAATCACCTGCCCTGTGGCTTTTGGTTTAACCATGATGAAGTCGGTATTTACTGAATACGCCCAGCTCTATCCAAAAGTGACCTTAGATATCGACCTGAGTGACAAGAAAGTCGACGTGATTGAACAAGGGATCGATATCGCCATTCGCGCTTCCGACCGGCTAGAAGATTCATCACTTATTAGTCGCAAGCTGTTCTCGGACACAGGATTAACCATTGCCTCACCTGCCTACTTAGCAAAACGTGGGACACCTTCAAATCCTCAAGAACTGTCTCAGCACGATATCATCAGCTATAGCTATGCTAAGAATCCAAAGCGCTGGGTTTATGAGGACTTAGATGGGCGAGAGAATGTGGTCGATATCAACAGTCGAATTTTAGTCAATAGTGCTCAAATGGAACTGGAAATGTGTAAAGCTGGACTTGGGATTACTCGCTTACCTCGTTTTTATCTTGGTGACGAGTTGGAAACGGGAGAACTTATCGAGCTTTTCACTGATTACCCAAAACACCAACTGGGCGCTTATATGGTGTATCCAAGTCGAAAGCACATGTCTGCTAAAGTACGCACATTTAAAGAGTTGGTGGAAAAAACGCTCGCACGTGGTGAATAGACGTCAACGCGGCAAATAAGCTTGGCTCAATCGCCGCTATGCTGCTTAACAAATTGTCCTGGTGTTAGGCCAAAATGCGCTTTGAATGCCCGTGTTAAATGGGATTGATCATTGAAACCAAGCTCTAGTGCCGTAATGGCAATATTTGCGTTGCCCGCACTCAGTCGCAATTTCGCTTGCTCAAGTCTTTGACTCACTAGATATTGGTATGGGGTTACGCCAGCAAGTTTTTTAAACTCTCGTAAAAATAGAACTTACTGCATCCTAAGAGATCCGCTAGATCATCCACCGAGATGTTGCTACCTATATTGTCTGCAATGTACGCATCAACGCGATCCATTTGCCTTTGATCAAATTTTGATGCTATTAGCTGACTGTTTTTAATATCAAAATAGTTGGAGTAATTTTGAATGTAGTGCGTCGCAAGCAAAGATACTAGATTGTTGACGTACACCGAACCATTGCGCCCTTTATTCACGCACTCTAACAAAAACAGCTCGATCATTCCCTTGATTGATTCATCTAATACGTTGTAATTATTGAGAAACTGAAGTGATATCCCCTCCAAATTCAATGGGCAATGCTCAAGGAACGTCTTTTCTTCCACAGCAAGAATCACAAAATAGCACGGCTCATCAATATTGTGTGTAAAGGGCGTTTTGGGTGGGTTAATCCAAATGTTGCCCGGCTTGTTTTTAGAGACGCCGTCCCTTCCTCTTTCTCGACTTCCCAATTGAGATCTTGTTCTAGAGCCAGCGCAAAGTAGAAATAGGGCGTATGAACATTCTGAGGATAGAAATGCGGTGAACTGCCCTTTTCGATCACTACTCCACTCCAACCTAGACCCTGATTAGAGTGTTCTATATCAAGTACTTGCCCACAATCCGACAACGCCCCGGTTTCGTGATCAATAAAGGTTAATTGCGACTTCATCATTCAATCCATTGGTCTGCATATTCTTTGAAACTAGCGCAATGTTGACCTTATCGTCAATCACCAAAAAGCCAGTTACCCGCACTGCAATAAAGTTCAAAAAACCAAGCACGAATGTTCAATCTCAAAACCTATCTCAAGGCTAATCTATACCCAAGTTAGCCAAGCAAAGGCTAAAGCGAAACGTCAGCAAGAGGGATACAAGATGATTAAGCCAGCACTCATTTCAACAATCGGTCTATTCTCTATGTCAGGAATGGCAAACGACCTTCACCAAACCAACACTTCAGCTCAATACGAGGACACTACTATGCAAGCGATTCAGCTCGATACTAAAGTCGGTCAATTAGCAGCAAATCTTTACCTACCTGAAGGTGTAGAGAATCCACCTGTAGTCGTTGTAACAGGGGCATGGACAACCGTAAAAGAGCAAATGCCTGCGGTATACGCCCAAGCCTTGGCAAACCAAGGCTATGCCGCAGTAACGTTTGATTTTCGTGGTTGGGGTGAATCAGAGGACACCATCAAATACCTAGAAGATCCAACACGTAAAACAGAAGACATTCGAGCAGTCATCGACGCAGTGGCGAATCTACAGCAAGTGGATGGTCGCAGAGTAGCGGGGCTGGGTATCTGCGCGTCATCCGGCTACATGATGGATGCGACCGCAGGTAATGACAAAGTGGCAGCAGTCGCGCTAGTCGCACCGTGGCTGCACGACAAACCAATGGCAACAGCCATCTACGGCGGTGAAGAGAGTGCTAATAACTTACTCGCCGCAGCCCATCAAGCGCAACAAAGTAAGACTCCGGTTTACATTGAAGCTGCAAGCCTTACTAATGAGAGTGCACTGATGTATCAAGCGCCCTACTACACAGAAACCAACCGTGGTCTTATTCCAGAATACGACAACCAATATAACGTCGCTTCTTGGGAAGGTTGGTTGAACTACGATGCGCAAGAAAGCGCAGCAACTCAAGATAAGCCCGTCATCATGGTTGCTTCAGAAGCGATGGCGCTTCCTGCAGGTGCACATCAATACCTCGACCATGCTGGCAAAAACATTGAGGCAGTATGGTTAGAAGATGTCTCTCAATTTGATTTCTACGACCAACCAGCCGCGGTCCAAGCCGCCGTTGCTGCGATGACCAAACATTTCGACGCCAACTTGTAATCCGATAGGAGCTAAGAAATGCGTATTCGCAACCTGTTAATTTTACTAATTGGAGTGGTCTCAATGAACCTGCACGCTCAATCACAACCACTATCGAAGGACGAAGCGATCATTCGCAGCAACATCCAAAGCTTCTCTGCTATGGCTGACCAAGGCGCATTTGAATACCTAGGCCGCCTATTTGCCCCGCAAGTGACGGTAGACTACACATCACTGTTTGGTGGCGAGGCAGCACCCGTTGACCGCGAGGACTTAATGAAGCAATGGGCAGCGTTCTTGCCTGGCTTCGATGCCACCTACCATGACCTCAGCAACCTAAAAGTGGACGTTTATGGTGATTCAGCAAGCGCACTCGTTGACATTACTGCGAGTCATTGGCTTGGAGATGACGGTTTTTGGGCGGTATCCGGCAACTACGAGTTTACGTTGCAAAAAAGCGGCGACAACTGGGTTATCACCTCGGTGACACTTAACAGTCAGAGTGAATCTGGAAGCCGGGATATCCTAGGAGATGCGCCGGCCAAGGCCGAGCAAAATCTATCCAGAGAACAATCTGAACTGGTGAAGCTATAAAGCACCGCTCTAGAGAGAACAAAGGCACCTGTTATGGTGCCTTTTGTCTTTTTAAACGGATCTAGAGTGTTAGAAACCTTTCTCTACTATCAGGTAAGTATGTAACTCTGGATGCTGATCAAACTCTAAGTGACGAATGATACAGCCAAGCTCCATAAACAGTTTTAAGAATCCATTTGTCCCTAAAGAAGAATAGTAAACCTCAGGCCCCATAAAATCATCAGTATGCTCACCTGGCTCATTAGTACCACCGAATGAAAAAATGAACACGCCACCAGCATTTAGGCTATCAACAATTTTGGTCAACACTGGAACTTGTTGCTCTAACGGGATATGCCAAATGCTATCCCAAGCGGTAATAAAATCGTACCTGGACGGCAGCTTACCTTCACAAATGTCTTGATGATGAAACGTCACATTCGGATGACACTCTTTAGCAAGCGCGATCATCTTGGTTGAGATATCCAGACCTTCTGGTTCGAAACCATGGTTCTTAAGTAAATCGATAAATCGTCCGGTACAGCCGCAGCCAATATCTAACGCACGACCTTTGCCATTAGCAAACTCAAGTGCTCGCTTATGAGCCGCCATACCGTTCTCTCGATTAAAACCATCGCTTTGCCACATATGGGTGATCGTATCGTAAGCTTGACCTATTTGAAGGGGCTTGATCATTGCTGACTATCCTACTCAATCGTTGGTTTCACATGGTCATTCTTCAAAAATGTTGACCGACCTATTCAAATTACTCCCGTTCATTGTTCATCAACCTAAGCCTAAACTGAATCTCAGCGATACAGAGTGCAAGACGCAAAGCGTCAAGAACCAGGAGATTCACTATGATCACTGTCAGACATTCACAAGACCGAGGCCGAGCGAACTTTGGTTGGTTAGATAGCAAACACAGCTTTTCATTTGGGAGCTACTATGACCCTGAGTATATGGGTTTCTCTGCTCTGCGTGTGATTAACGATGATATTGTGCAGGCTGGCGCAGGTTTCGACACCCATGGCCATCGTGACATGGAAATCATCAGCTATGTCCTTGAGGGCACTATTAAGCACAAAGACAGCGAAGGAAATGTACAAACTCTGCCAGCGGGAGAATTCCAATTAATGTCGGCGGGAAGTGGTATCTATCATAGCGAGTACAACGGTTCTAACTCAGATACCTTGCGTTTTTTACAGATATGGATACAACCGAATGAACTCGGAACAAAACCTGGCTATCAGCAAAAAAATTTCGGTCAGGAGAATGGGTTAACCCCTATTGCTACACCAAATGGCCGTGCGGGAACATTACACATTAAGCAAGACGCGGAGCTTCATCAGCTCATTTTGGAGCCTAACTCTTCGCTCAATTATCAGATAAAGCCCGGTCGTAAGCTTTATATACATCAAGTAAAAGGGGAGCTTCAGCTCGGCGGAACGCAACTCCGCGAGGGGGATGGAGCTAGCATCGAATCGCTAGACTTCGTTGAACTAAGCAACAAAAACCAAACACCGACGACTGCTTTGATCTTCGATCTACCTTAATACACTAATAGAGCGCTACATGAATGCCGAACTTGTCGTCATAATGACTGTAGCGTTCTGAGTACGCGCTCAAAACCTGCTTCCATTTCACGAATCATCATGCGTACATTGTGAAAAGCATCGAAGCCGATAATAGCTTCCACTTCTTTAGGGTGATAACTTGCCATTAATACCCCGAGTACAACAACTAGGTAAGCAATAAGTTTACTCAATTGATATCCTTAACTTTTTTAAGGGCATCCTGCCCTTTCGCTAACATTAATAGCAGTCTAAAAGCTAAGTAGAAAAAGTCCAACTTTTCTGAGTCATGACTCAATAAGCTCACACACAGAGCATACTGCGAATCACATAATGCGCTTCGGTCACTTTATCTAACTCGCCGGAGGTAATGATGTCGAGAGGCTTTTTCCCCTCAAACATGACACTCTTTGAAGGCGTAGACAAAAACTTCTCCCTTAGTGCCTTATCGCTATAAAGCATGACTAAACACTCCTCGATTGCAATGATATGCGTTGCCTGCTGGTCGAAAGTAACAGCAGAACGTAGTTGCTCCACTTTATTGGCAGAAACGCCCCATGCTCGGAGCAGCGTACTTGCTTTATCGACATTACTCATAGTCATGCCCACCTTATTAATAGTCACCGACTTGGATCGGCGCTTCATCAAAAATCGTCGCTAACCTTGAAGCGTAATCATCGAGCTCTGCTTCACGCTCTTGCTGTGTCATCCGTGCAGGGCCAAAAACCTTCTGAGGAGCGAGAACAGAGAACCCCGTAAACGCCAATACGCCTCGATGAACAGGACGTAAAATCGCATCTAGATCGCCGTTCCAACCGCCTTTAACATACGCATCTTCTGGCCCTCCCATAGTGACACTGAGCATCGCTCGCTTACCTTTGAAAACGCCATCATCATAAAAACGGCCGCCGCCATACACTTTGCCCATGGCGAACACACGATCTACCCAACCTTTCAACATCGCTGGTAGGCCAAACCACCACAATGGAAATTGAAAAATAACCAAATCGCTCCATTCAAGCTTCTCAAGCTCAGCTTCAATTTCAGCCGAAAAGCCATCAACCTCAGTCGCATGCATCTCCTCAAGTTGTTGCTTGAAAAACGTTCCATCATGTTCACTGGTAAAGTTATGACGGCCAGACACTGGATTAAATGCCATTTCATGTAAGTCAGAGGTTTTTACTTCGTGCCCTTCGGCCTCTAGGCTTTCTATCGCACGGCGAAACATTGCGCCATTAAAACTTTGTGGTTCTGGATGCCAATAAACAACAAGTACTTTCATTAGTTTTTCTCCAACATGTCGATAATCGCTTGATAATGATATTCCCTGGCAAGATCCAATGGCGTTTGACCGTCATAAGCTTTCAATTCTGTGTCAGCGCCTGCATTTATCAGTGCTTTGGCAGCCTCAAGGTGACCATGCCAGATCGCATCGTGCAACGGGGTGTATCCGTTATTCGGTCCTTGCGCATTCAAGGTTTCAGCGAAGCCAGGGTAGTGAGAAAGCACATCAATGACATCTGCTCTGCCGTTATAAGCTGCTTTGTGAAGAGGAATCGCTTTCATGTAGTGATCTGGAATCGTTTGATCGCCACCTTGCTCCATCAAGATCTTTAGTGAATGGGTTAAACCATCTCGCGCCGCGACCATCACCGCTGTATGTTCATCATTGCCAGACGCGGTGACGGCTGATGGAGTATTAAGAGAAGACCACTCTGACAGCGCCTTTAATTGAGCGGCTTTTTGCTCATCAGTATTCTCTGAATCGGTGACAACTTGGTAGGCCGCAAGTGACGACTCTGCAACGTCACGGTGATTAAAATACGCCGCAAACAACTGATGAAGCTCTTTTGCTTGTTGTTGTCCAAACTCATCTTCGGCACTCGCTCCGAAATCAACCAAATCGAGAGCTTTAAGCCCAAACGTTGAAACAATCTCGGCATTAGTTTGCGACTGCTCTAGAAGCGCCTTAACCACTAATGGTTTGCGATGCCATACAGCAACCATCAATGGGGTAACACCATGCTTGGGTGTTTGCAGATTGATAAATGCCCCAGCTTCAATCAGAGCCAATACCCACTTTTCAGAAC
The DNA here is from genome assembly GCA_000755425.1 of Vibrio maritimus. Classification (GTDB taxonomy): domain Bacteria; phylum Pseudomonadota; class Gammaproteobacteria; order Enterobacterales; family Vibrionaceae; genus Vibrio; species Vibrio maritimus_A. The sequence continues at coordinate 127,009 of BBMT01000008.1, read as the reverse complement.
GTTGCTGTGCAGCAATGTGCAATGGCGCATTGCCCATCAGCGCATCGAGTTGGTTCACATCACTATCTTGCTCAATAAGCTGAATAAATCGCTCATAGTCATTAGAGATAATCGCTTGATGAAGGTTGGTAAGCTCATGTTGATCTCACTGTCACTTGGTTTGTATGTTGAGCTTAGTATTGACCATAATATTGTTAACTTGTAGGTTTTACTTATTCACCTTTATGATAACCATTAGTTAATGAAATCACTTCCAACCCAGTTACCGATATTTATCCAAGTCGCGAAAAGTGGCAGTTTTGCCGCCGCAGCAAGAGCGTTGGGGATTTCAGCTCCTGCGGTGAGTAAAGCCATCACTAAGCTTGAACAAGAGTGGCAAGTTAAGCTGTTCTTTCGCTCCTCACACTCTCTTAGCTTGACGCAAACGGGTCAGCAGTTGGCTGAGAGTCTCACACCGTCAATGGAATCAATACAAACCACGATTGAACAGCTGGCTGAACATTCCAGCGCAGCCGCTGGCACCATAAAGATCAACTTACCTGCCAGCTCAATCGGCCAGGAGCACATACTGCCGCTGGTCATTGAGTTTATGGCCAAGTATCCGCAGATCAGTTGTGATCTGCATTTTGATGATCGTAACGTGGACTTGGTTGAACACGGATTTGATTTGGGTATTGGCGTCGCGATCAATCAAGACTCGCGACTCATTGCAAGACCGCTATTAACGCAAGACATAGGTATCTATGCCACTCCAAGCTATTTAGCGCAACATGGCGAACCAAAGACGCTAGAAGATCTTGCTAATCACCACTGTATTCCTGTGCGTTCACTCACCAGTGGGCGTTTTCATCACTGGCGTATAAAAGACGGTGAGCATGCCAAACTCCATGAGCCGAATGGCCGACTTGTGGTCAATAACTTCGCCGCGGCCAAACAAGCAACACTAGCGGCGCCGGGATCTCAATGCTTGGTAGTTGGTTATTTCGGGACGAATTGGTCTCAGACGAAGTAAGACCCATTATGAAACAATATTGGGGCACACCGACCACAATTTGGGTGTATTACTCATCCAGAGAGTATTTGCCAACGCGTGTGCGATTGCTGATTGATTATCTCGTTGAGAATATCGATAGAATGGCTTAAAAGGCAGCTTGTGCTCGCTAAGCTGCCTTTGAGTGAGTAAAAATTTTCGTTTAGAGTTCAGTCGTTCGTGTGGGTAAAAACACTTCTCCCAGCATACATCTCACGCTGCCACCGCCAATACTTTCTATGGTAGAAACATCAAACGGCAGCAATTTCCCGTGTGTTGCAAGTTGTTGCTTTTGTGCGGGAGTAAAGGCATCAAACGCCGATTTCGACATCGCGATCACTTTGCCACCATTCACGGTTTCCAGCTGTAGAATGTTGCCGCAAAAGTGGTTTACCTGCTCCAAGCTGATATCAATCACTTGCTTACTGTTCGCTAGCGATTTAATCACGAATCGACGCTCATACTCAGGGATCACTTCCGAGCAAATAACCGCAAAGTGTTCCCCAATCGCCATCATGACGTTGGTATGATAGATAGGGTGACCTGATGGCAGCGCAGTCTGGAATGACACTACGCGGTGGTAACCAATTCGCTTGGCATAGTCTTCCAACGCTTCGCGTTCACACCGCTGCGACAGCGCAGCATAGATGGTTTTATTGATGTGATCTTTTACCATCACACCAGTACTTTCCAAAAACGCCCCTTGCTCCACGTAGCTCAGCAAGTTGTCGGTCGCAACCACATGTCTTCCAGCGGCATTCAGGCTATCAATTAAGGCTTGTGGGCGCACTTCTCGCTGGCGGTTTTTACAGGCCATCGGAAAGGTGTAAAACGCTCCATCATGAGTGGTACTAAACCAGTTATTGGGAAATACGGCGTCTGGCGTTTCTTCACCATCAAGCGGGTAATCAAATTCGATAACCTGCACACCGGATTTACGCAGGCCAGTAACCATGGCCTTAAACTCTGCCATCGCTTTGCTTTTAACAGCACTAGCGTCAAGAGCAACTTGGTGCTGAAATTCATTGTCGGCCGCAGTCTCTGCATTAAAACCGAACTCTTTTGGCGGTACCATCACCACACAATTGGCATTTTGAATCGAACGGCCGACACGAGCGGAAATCGTCGTCTCGACAGATGCAGTCATTCCATGATTCATAAACTTCCCACTTCACTAGTTATCGCTTGAAAGTCATCGTTGTTAGCAACGTATTGTTGTTTTGCTTGTTGTCTTACTTAGATTCTTAAATTGTAAATAGTGTGTTAAATATTAATTTACTGAATGCAGGATTTAATCACAGACTAAACCGGAATATTGACTGATTGATGACAGTAATTCAGGAAGATTTCCTGCACAAAAACCACGCAACAATGAAAAAATTGCACCATTTTGTGGATTATTATTCCGACAGTTCAATAAAATCACGGGGTTATGTATGGCAGCAGTTGTGAGTATTGGTTAAAAGCTATACACTTACTGAGTCTGATTCATCAGATCTCTTTCACGTGTTCTATCCCGCGAAACGGAACATTCGCCATGTAAAATCAAAATCATAACTCTGACTCGCAAGTATCTTCCGCGCAGTTGCAAATCAGCTCGTCAACCGTTACTTGTGAATATCTACTCTTATCTTTGGATAGGAGGATTTTTTGACTCTTTGAAACACGACCAAATATGCAGTCAATGGATTACAAAGAGTCTTTCCAACGTTGTTAGGTGAACCATGTATAAACGCTTTGAAAAATTTACAGAAGCTTTTCCAAAGCAAGATCCGGAGAAGCCGCCAGAGGGCATACTCGCTTTCTGCCGCTACTACACGCGCGGCTTTGAGAAGCCGATCATTTTAATGTCACTATTTTCGACTGTCATCGCTATCGCAGAGGTGATGCTGTTCGGATTTATGGGACAAATCGTCGACTGGCTAACCGCCAGCGATCCCCAAACCTTTTTATCAGAAAACGGTCATACCCTGTTTTGGGTCGGTTTTTGTGTTCTGGTAGTGCTGCCGACGATATTGTTGATAGCTTCACTGCTCGTGCACCAAACACTGCTCGGCAACTACCCAATGGCCATCCGCTGGCAGGCACACCGCTATTTGCTCAAACAGAGTCTCTCTTTTTACCAAGATGATTTTGCTGGGCGTATCGCGACCAAGGTGATGCAAACCTCTCTTGCGGTGCGCGAAACCGTGATGAAAACAGCAGATGTATTCGTGTATGTCTCTGTTTACTTCACCTCAATTTTGGTGATGCTCGCGGCAGCAGACTGGCGTTTGATGATGCCAATGCTGGTTTGGCTATGTGCTTACGTCTGCATTCAGATTTACTTCGTGCCAAAACTGAAGAAAGTCGCGACAGAGCAAGCGGACGCACGCTCTATGATGACCGGACGCATTGTAGACAGCTACACCAATATCTCTACCGTGAAGCTTTTCTCCCATACCGATCGTGAAACCGAGTATGCAGAAAAGGTATGAAAGGGTTCTTGGATACCGTTTATCGTCAAATGCGTCTAGTAACAGGTTTTGATGTCGCGGTTGAATTTACCAACTATGTGCTGCTGTTTACCGTCACTTCTATCTCTATTTACTTGTGGATGGATGGTGCGATTACGGTCGGTGCTATCGCGATTGCCATTGGTCTTGCGCTGCGTATCAACGGTATGTCGATGTGGATCATGTGGGAAGTCGGTGCCCTGTTTGAAAACATGGGTACGGTAGTTGATGGTATGAAGACCCTTTCTAAGCCTATTGATATCAAAGATGAAAAAGACGCTAAGCCAATCGTCGTCGACAAAGGCGGCATCGACTTTGATGATGTGAGCTTCCACTACGGTGAAAACAAAGGGGTCATCAGTAACTTGAATCTCAACATCAAACCAGGTGAGAAAGTCGGCTTGGTAGGACGTTCAGGAGCAGGTAAATCAACACTGGTGAATCTACTGCTGCGTTTTCACGATGTTGAGGGCGGTAACATTCGTATTGATGGTCAATCCATCTCGAAAGTTACTCAAGACTCACTGCGCAGCAAAATCGGTATGGTGACACAGGATACTTCGCTGCTGCATCGCTCGATTCGTGACAACATCCTCTATGGAAAGCCAGATGCCACTGAAGAAGAATTGCTTGCTGCAACCAAGCAGGCTCATGCTCATGAGTTTATCGAAACCTTGACCGACCCGTTTGGTAATGAGGGTTACGATGCGCAAGTTGGTGAGCGTGGTGTCAAGCTCTCTGGTGGACAGCGTCAGCGTATTGCCATCTCACGAGTACTGTTGAAAAACGCCCCTATCCTGATCCTTGATGAAGCCACATCAGCGCTGGATTCAGAGGTAGAGGCAGCGATTCAAGAGAGCTTGAATGAACTGATGGAGGGTAAAACCGTTATCGCCATTGCGCACCGACTATCAACCATTGCGGCTATGGATCGCCTAATCGTTCTCGATAAAGGCGAAGTCATCGAGCAAGGCAGTCACAAAGAGTTGGTTGCTCACGGCGGAGTTTATGCTCAGCTCTGGGCACACCAAACTGGCGGCTTTATTGGTGCCGAAGATACCGATGAAGAAGGCGTAGCTAAATCACAAAGCGGAGCTTTGTGCTCCGCTTTTTTGTTTCATTTCAGTCACATATTGATCTCACTCGCAACAATGTGACCCTGTGTACAATTTTACATACCCATTCGAATTTACAAGGTTTTCCGCATCTAGATCAGTATTTCACAATGCATGCAAATGAATAATAACTCTGTCGCTATTATAAGGAGTCGTTATGTTTTATGTTCACATGCTGCTGCTTCTGGCAGTCATTTTTGTCGGTATTCGTTATGGTGGTATTGCCTTTGGTCTACTTGGTGGCTTAGGCGTTTCCATTCTTAGTTTCTTCTTTGGCATTGCTCCCGGTACGCTCCTATTGGCGTTATGCTCATCATTCTTGCAGTTGTTGCGGCCTCAGCAACACTTGAAGCAACAGGCGGCCTAAAACTACTAGTCCAATACGCTGAAAAATTGCTTCGTAAGCACCCATCTAAAGTGGTCTTCTTAGGGCCTTTGTGTACTTATTCACTAACAGTAATGGTCGGTACGGGTCACTCGGTGTATCCACTACTACCGGTTATTTATGACGTCAGTATTAAGCGTGGTATTCGCCCTGAACGTCCTATGGCCATTGCGACAGTCGCATCTCAAATGGGTATCACTGCGAGCCTATTGCGGCGGCAGCAGCGGTAGTCATGGCGACAGCAGCGACCAATAATCTCGACATCACCTTGGGTCAGGTTTTGATGGTCACTATCCCAGCTACTTTAACTGGTGTATTAATTGCGGCAACGTGGAGCTTGAAACGTGGTAAAGAGCTAAACGATGATCCAGAGTTTCTTGAGCGCATGAAAGATCCCCAGTTCAAAGCTCAGCTTATCGATACGAGCGAAGCGAGCACAGGTGAAGCAGGCATCAAAGAAAGTCAGACAGCTAAGCGCGGCCTGACCGTCTTCCTACTTGGTATCCTGACCGTAATCTGTGTCGCCATGTTCGGTAAAGATCTCGGCCTACTACCAGATGGGGTTAGTACCTCCACCGCCTTGCAATTCTTAATGCTATCTGTGGGCGCCATTATTTTGCTCACCACGAATGTGGATCCTAAGAAAATCGTCAATACCAATGTGTTCATTGCCGGTATGAGTGCGGTCATCATCATCTTTGGTATTGCCTGGATGAGTGACACCATCATTGCTTATAACAAGCCTTACATCATCAGTCTAGTTGAAGACGTAGTGAAATCGCATCCTTGGACCTTCGCGATCGCCATGTACGTGTCTTCTGTGTTCCTTAAGAGCCAAGCTGCGGTGCTCACCATCATGCTACCTCTCGGTTTTGCGCTAGGCATTCCAGCGGAAGTCTTAATTGGTGTACTTCCAGCTTGTTACGCTTACTACTTCTTCCCATTCTATCCATCGGATCTAGCAGCGATTACTTTTGACCGCTCTGGTACCACTAAGATTGGTAAGTACATCCTTAACCACAGCTTCCTGATCCCCGGCTTCATTGGCGTGATCACCGCGACAGCAATTGGTTATGCGATATCGACGGGTGTACTACCTATCTGGTTGTGGGCAATCGCCGTCACTGGACTGGCGTTTGCGGTAAACAGCTACATGAATCGTATGAGCAGTGAAACGCTAAAATTAGCGTAAAGACCCAAACAAACAGCACAAAATGAGTGGAGCCAAACAAACGGCTCCACTTTTTGTTCCTTTGGTGCTTGCGCCTAGTTTTATAAGGTTCCCTCTTATCAGATTAGGTGTACAACCAGCTTTACTTTTTTAACATTTCATTTACACCTATCTATTCTACACCTCTCTTCCTTAGCTATTAAACATCTCAAATATTTCAACACCTTAACCAACAAAAATACTCATCCACGAACACGCCAACTCATTTGTAGCAAATTTGTTACACGACGAATTCATCAACTGAGTTTTTGTCTAACGCATTGACCCTATTCCCTTTTCCTTCAACTTTGCTCAAATTTAAGTCAACACCCTACAACAAGGTCTTCCAACGAAGGAGACCGTTTGACTATCAAAAGGAAATGACCATGACTATCAACTTCAACCCTCTTGGAACCGATGGCTTTGAATTCGTTGAATACACAGCGGCGACTGACGACGGTATTAACGACCTAAAACGCCTCTTAGACTCGCTAGGGTTTGCAGAGATTGCTAAGCACCGCTCAAAAGAAGCTTGGTTATATCGTCAGGGAGACATCAACTTTATCGTCAACGCGCAGCCACACAGCCAAGCAGAAGAGTTTGCGCGTATTCACGGTCCGTCGGTTTGTGGTATGGCGTTTCGAGTGGAAGACGCAGCGAAAGCAATGGCACATGCTCTGGAAAATGGTGGAGAGCAATATGTCACCGAAATCGGACCTATGGAGTTGAGCATTCCTGCGATCTACGGCATCGGTGAAAGTCTGCTTTACTTTGTCGACCGCTACGGTAGTAGCAGCATCTACGATGTAGATTTTAAGTTCTATCCAGATGCACAAAAACGCCTAGCCGAGCAAGATGTGGGTCTTTACGAGCTTGACCATCTGACTCACAACGTTAAGCAAGGCAACATGGATGTCTGGTCTGGCTTTTATGAGCGTATCGGTAACTTCCGAGAGATCCGCTACTTCGACATCGAGGGCAAACTCACCGGACTGGTTAGCCGCGCAATGACAGCACCTTGTGGCAAAATCCGCATCCCTATCAACGAATCTTCTGACGACAAATCGCAGATCGAAGAATTCATTCGTGAATACAACGGCGAAGGTATCCAGCACATCGCACTGACCACTGACGATATCTATCAGACGGTTCAAACGCTGCGCGACCGCGGTATGGACTTTATGCCAACACCAGACACCTACTACGAAAAAGTCGACGCTCGTGTTGAAGGACATGGCGAAGATGTCACTCGCTTACAAGATCTGCGCATCCTTATTGATGGCGCGCCTATGAAAGACGGCATTTTGCTGCAGATCTTTACTCAAACCGTTATTGGCCCAGTGTTTTTTGAAATCATTCAACGCAAAGGCAACGAAGGCTTTGGGGAAGGCAACTTTAAAGCGCTGTTTGAGTCGATTGAAGAAGATCAAATCCGCCGCGGCGTATTAAACGAGGTAACCGATAATGCGTAAATGGCCAACGTTCCCTCATCGCGAGGGAACCTATTCGAAGCAGGCTCATGCTGACTTTCCTGACGAGGCGATTTATGAGCGAGAAGCAGGTCGAGAGGGTTTCTTTGGTCCTGCTAGCCACTTTCACCACCAACATGCACCAACTGGCTGGTCTGAATGGGAAGGTGAGCTCAAGCCACGTGCGTTCAACCTCAACCATGTTGAGTCTGCTCACCAATCGTCGCCCTGGGCTGCCCCGAGCGTACTGGAAAATCGCGAATGTAAAGTGCGAATCTGGAAGCTAGCAGAAAAAATGTCAGGTCTTGCTCGTAACGGCGACGGTGATGAGCTGCTATTCATTCACCAAGCAGCGCAGATCTTTATTGTGACTATGGCCATCTTGAAATTGAAGAAGGCGATTACGTACTGATCCCTCGCTCAACCAACTGGCGACTAGAACCTAAAGCGCCGATGTTCATCTTAATGATAGAAAACACCGGCTCAGCTACGCACTTCCAGAAAAAGGCATCGTTGGTCAGCACGCCGTATTTGACCCAGCGGTACTTGAAGCACCTGCGATTAATGAACGCTTCAAGGCGCAATACAGTGAAGAGCAAACCACGGTTTCACTCAAGCGCTGCAACAAAATCAACACCATCACTTATCCGTTTAACCCACTGGATGCGATTGGCTGGCACGGAGACTTATCGGTACTTAAGCTCAACTGGCGAGACATCAGACCGCTGATGTCTCATCGCTATCACTTACCACCTTCAGCGCATACGACGTTCGTCGGCAATGGGTTTGTGGTCTGCACCTTCGTACCAAGACCTATTGAGAGCGATCCCGGTGCACTGAAAGTTCCGTTCTACCACAACAATGATGACTACGATGAAGTGCTGTTTTACCACGCTGGAGACTTCTTCAGTCGAGATAACATCGAAGCGGGCATGATGACGTTCCACCCTGCTGGGTTCACACACGGCCCACACCCTAAAGCATTCAAAGCCGGGCTGGAAGCTAAGAAAACCTTTACCGATGAAGTCGCAGTAATGATAGATACGCGCAATGCGCTCGAGCACAGTGTCGAAGCCGAGGCGGTGGAAAACCGCGAATACGTTTACAGCTGGAAAGCAGGGAATTGATATGAAACTAGCAACACTTAACAACAACACCCGCGACGGCCAGTTGGTTGTCGTCAGTCGCGACCTCAGCCAATGTATTGCCGTGCCTGAAATAGCCTCAACTCTGCAAGCCGCTCTCGATAACTGGCAACAACTTGAGCCTCTTCTCAACGAAGTTTACCTTGGCCTTAACCAAGGCATTTTGCTGCAAGCCATGCCATTTGAGCAGTCACAATGCGAGTCTCCTCTGCCGCGCGCCTATCAATGGGCGGATGGCTCGGCTTATGTCAATCACGTAGAACTGGTTCGCAAAGCACGCGGCGCAGAAATACCAGAGAGCTTTTGGACCGACCCTCTTATGTACCAAGGTGGTTCCGACACCTTCTTGGCACCGCGCGCACCTATTGCTATGGAAAGTGAACAGTGGGGCATCGACTTTGAGGGCGAAGTCGCCGTCATTACCGATGACGTCCCGATGGGAGCAAGTTCCGAGCAAGCGCACGACTCAATCCGACTGCTAATGCTCGTCAACGACGTGTCATTGCGTGGACTCATTCCAGGAGAGCTTGCTAAAGGATTCGGCTTCTTTCAATCCAAACCTTCATCGGCATTTTCGCCAGTTGCTGTCACGCCCGACGAACTTGGCAAAGCATGGCACGATAGTAAGGTTCACCTGCCACTGATCTCGCACTACAACCGTGAACCATTCGGGCATCCAAATGCGGGCGTTGACATGACATTCGATTTTGCCGAACTCGTTGCCCACGCAGCGAAAACAAGACCGTTATCAGCTGGCTGCATCGTCGGCTCTGGCACAGTCTCGAACAAGCAAGGCACCGAATACGGCACATCCATTGAAGAAGGTGGCGTTGGATATTCATGTATTGCAGAGAGACGAATGATTGAAACTATTCGCGATGGTCAACCAACCACATCATTTATGCGCTTTGGCGACAGCATCAAAATAGAAATGCTGGATGATAGTGGCCAATCTATCTTTGGCGCGATTGAGCAAACAGTCGAGAAATATTGAGGGTCATGATTTGATTCTGTATGACTACTGGCGGTCATCGGCCGCTTATCGGGTACGGATAGCGTTAAACCTAAAAGGCATTTCGTTTCAGTCCGTACCGATAAATCTCATCAAAGATGGGGGCAACAACACTCGCCCGACTACACCGCACTCAACCCGAATGAACTGGTGCCACTACTGGTTGATGGTGAAATCACACTCAATCAATCACTGACCATCATCGATTACTTGGATGAACGCTATCCAGGACTAAGATTGACACCGAGTGAGGGTAAGCAGCGTTATCTGGTGAAAGCACTGGCTCAGGACATTGCAATCGACATTCATCCAATCAACAACCTGAGAGTGATTCAACACTTACACCAACAGTTTGATATCGATGAGCAAGATAAAGTGCGCTGGATGCAACATTGGATTAGCAAAGGCTTTAGCGCACTAGAGCAAAAATTAACACCGATTCGTGGTGACTATTGTGTTGGAAATAAAGTGAGTCTTGTTGATGTCTGTTTAGTGCCGCAGGTATACAACGCTCAGCGCTTCGGTGTCGATATGTCGACCTACCCGAACATAGATGAAATAGCGGGCAGGCTTAATGAGCTCGACGCCTTTCAGAGAGCGTCCCCTGAGAATCAAAGCGACGCCACATAGCTGAACAGACTAGTCAAATAGAAAAAGGCCAGTCTACTGGCCTTTACTGCTCGCTCACTTGAACTTGTGAATCACCCACACCTTCGTAAGCGGTTGGCGGCCATGGACGATGCTGCTCCGAATCTATCCACTCTTGCACCCACATTGGAATATCACTTGTCATTGGCTGTTCGCCCGCAGCATCAATCACTTGCTGAGGAGTTACAATGCCATTTTTCGAGGTGACACCTGCACGAATCAAAACTGAAGAACAAGGGTGTCCTTTCACCCACATCGACTGCTCAAGATAGAACCATTTGTCATCAGTAGCAACACACTGGGTTTTCATAGTGATTTTGTCGAACATACGCACGCGCTTACGATAGCGAACCGAACTTCCGGCGACCACTAAACCCCAACGGTTTTGTTTGAGAGTACGCATCAATCCACACTTGACCGATAACGCCGTGCGTCCCAAATCATAAAGGGTAAGAATGCGGCCGTTGTTCATCTCCATGAACATATCTATGTCCCATGGATGACAACGAAATTCGATTTCATCTTGTTGGGTATAACTGATGGCTGGCTTCTTATTAGATTGAAAAATGGTCTTGGCCAGTCTTAAAAAAGGGTACATGTTATTACTCATCTTTGAATGCTGATCTGTAACCATAGACCTGAACTGGAATTTTTACTCTAATAAGAGTGCGTTTTGTGACCCGTATGGCACACACAGCGGTATTACTAGCCTCTGTAAGTTCACCGATTGATGGTGTTTTTACCGCCAATAATTGCTACAGTCTCGCCTGTTTAGAAGCCACTTAAGCGTTAACCATGACGATATCACTGATTGCTACTCGACTGACTCGCGGTCAAGATCTAAAACTTGCCATTGCTGAGCTCATTCTCCAGCACAAGCTCACTGCCGGAGCTATCGCTTCCTGTGTTGGTTGCTTATCGAAGGTACATCTTCGCCTTGCGGGTGCAGAGAGAACATTATTACTTGAAGAGCCATTAGAGATCGTCTCAATCATGGGCACACTCACCTTAGATCATCAACACATTCATATTTCGGTTGCTAACCAACATGGAGAAGTATTAGGTGGACACCTTCTCGAAGGAAGCATCATAGATACAACAGCAGAGCTGTTGATTCATCACTATCCAGTTCGCCACTTTGTCCGTGAGTATGATTCAAATACGGGTTATAGCGAGTTGGTTACCGACGAAAACTAAAAAAGGCTTCCAAATGGAAGCCTTTGATTAATACGAATCCTTATTGTGGATTCAACCCTAGCGTTTGCAATACCAGCTTAAAGTTGTCCTGACGCTCTTTCACAGCGTGAACTTTACCACTCACCGGGCAAGTACTATCTGGACAACCACGATTAACAATACCTGACACCGCATCGATAAACTCAGTGCCTTGCATTCCGCCGTCTACATATTTCTTAAGCTCAGTATGATAGTTCCAAGCCGCGTACGGACCACCTTCATCATTGTAGGTTTGAACCGAAGAGACCCAGTAGAACAGACCTGCAATCCATTTGATTTCGCGATTCTCCTCTGAACTACAGATCAAGCCTGGGTTTGAACAGAAATCTAGATCCGCGTAAAGAGGATTGGCCGGAGGTGCTTCCACCACCACACCATTCACTGTAGTGCCTACTGTATCTGGGTCAACATGCGAGCGTCCCATAAAGTGGTTGAGCGTACCGAAGTTTTGGCGACCTGTGGTTTGAATAACACCACGTCCCCACCAACCACAGCCTTCAACCGTTCCAGTCGTATCGCTGCCATCCCAAATAAACTTACCCGCCTTCTGACCTTCATAAACTTTACAGTCCGCGCGCTCCCACACTTGTTGAGAACCATCCACTGTCGATGGGACTTCCATACAGTGACCATCATTCGTCCAGCGGCCAACATTACCGTTCACGAGCAAGCCTTTCTCTGCAAGCACAGAGTCTGGCGCTGCAAAAATTGGAGCTGGTGCGCCGTACCACTTCGCATTGGTCAGTGCACTGACTTCCATCTTAGGATCGCGCGGACATGAATACGGATGATCAATACCTGTCACCGGATCCATGCCGTAATCGGCGTATTTCTGACCTAGCTGACCACAACTTGCCGTCATAGGGTAGTTAACCGCAGCGCCGTACCTGACTTCTGACCAGTTGTTCTCATCACAGGCGTTGTAACGAATAGTCTCTTGCATACTTTGTGATAGGAAAGCAGCAATCGCAACTTTAGCGTATTTAGCATTGGTCGCGTCATCAGCCGTCTCGTCCAGTAGCCAGAATGTATTGCCCGCCACACCGACGTTGTGCATAGAGTTAAGCCCAGCTAGGAAGTCCGCCCATTTATACACAGTCGAAGGTGACCATTTACCTTGCGAAACCTCATACAAGAATGCTTGATTGTTCATTGCATTTTCCGCACTCGCCAGCTCGCTGTTAAGTGCAGCGATACGGGTAAGAGGGCCATTGGTAATGCTCTCTCCCACGTAGTAAAGCGGCAACTTAGCGGTTTGGTACTGCTCAATCTTATTGGTAAGTTCTACAGTTTCACTATCAAACAAAATCGCAAACACATTGCTATGCGCAGCTTTACGCAGCTGACCTTGTTTAGACAAGTCCCCCATAAAATAATTGACCGTTTGCGACGTTGGCATAGAGGTTAACAACGCTGGAGTACGGATGTGGTCAGAGACTTGCTTCACATACTCTAAGGCGTAGTACCACTGCTCATCAGATAGCGCAGGCGTGTCAGCTGACTTAGTAAAGGCAATAAAGTCCGCTTTAGTTGTCGAGCCTGCGTCATAAAGTGCAAAGCTTGACAGCAAATCTGCAGAGGATGAAGAGGCCGCATTCCAAACCGCACGCTTACCTGAGTGAGAGTTGTAAGCAAAGTCACCAATAGTTAATGTCCAGCCAAAGGTCGCCTGAGGCGCTAAAGTGGAAATAATAAGGTTATGAGCCTGCGCCCAGCCATTAACATCATCAGTCAGTGCACTAATGGCACTCGCATCAATCGCGCTGGCGGTTGACGCCACCGCCGCTGTAAGTGCTTGTTTGACCGCTATAGTGCCAAGCGCTTGCCCTTTGTCAGCCGTCGCCAAGTCAAGAACATCCGATGTGAGTACAATCGAGCTGCCCCCCGCCGCTTCAGCGATTTGAATGAGTGTAACAAAGGCATTGGTCAACTTAGTGACGTCTGCCAGGTCTTGACTACTATTGGTTGCAAAATATTGACTCGCAGGCGCATCAAGAGAAGCAGGACTTGTGACTACCAAATGGCTTGGCCATCCAGCGACTTCCAATCTCACCGGATCAAGAGGGTTTGGCAAAGCAAGTTTTGCACTTGGCTCAGAAGAGGCACCACCACAATCTAGATGTGTTGCCCAGCTGCTATCGCTACCCGGAATGGAAGACGTCCACCAGTTGGCCTTATACGCTACATTTTCGTTGACCATAATGTCGCCAGCTGTAGCGTAGTTTCCTTGCGTCCAATCTGGGTAAACATTGAAGTCAGCACACGCACCACTTGGAGGAGGAGGAGTGCCAGGGTCTGGTGTTGGCTCAGGCGTTGGATCTGGAGTTGGTTCAGGAGAAGGATCAGGGGTTGGTTCTGGTGAAGGCTCTGGCTCCGGTGACGGATTGGTGCTGCTGACGACTTTCCATGGAGAATCCCATTCATTTGCGTAAGTGTCCGTCGGACTTTGACCTGCCCCAACCCACCACTTAGCTTCATAGGTGGTGCCATCTACAGTGACTTGACTACCACTAGAATATGATTGAGTAGCATCATATGGTTCAGCAGCAAACAAATGGCTGCTAAACACTAGGCACGCTAAAGAGAGCGAGACCTTGTTCATCCTAAACATAAATTTTACCTTTATAAGAGAATATCGTTCTGTTTCACGAGCTAAAAAAGAGCGAAAAGAGACCATTTCGTTATTTATCAGCTAAAAATATGCTAGCAGCACACAGGAAAATTATCTGGCTAAAGGTCAATAATAATGATCAGATGCGGGAGATTTCACAAAATAACTGCAACACTATAGAGAGTTAATTATTAACTGGAAATAAGTTCAAGTATTGAAAAAATCGTTGGTTGTACACGGTATTAGTGCCCTGTAACTGACTCAAAAAAATCAAACGTTTATTCAACACCTTGCAATACAGCTGTCACACTTTATCACTATCTTGCATCGCGAACATTCATTTGCAACCAACGTCACTCGACAGGTTAAACGAACGCTATGCAGCAACATAAACACCCTATGGACGCGACCATCATGCGTCTTATGCAATCCCAAGGCTTAATAAAGAGTGAAGCGCGATCAAAACTCAAACGCGAGGTCTATCAACTCGACCCGAGCCAAATTCAGAAGGTAAAACGCTACGCTGAACATTTTGGTCTCAATGCACAAGAAAAGTTGATTGAAGAAATATTGGAGCTAAGACGAGAAACTCTGATTTCCCAACTTTCAACGTCAAATCAATAACTAGGAAACGTAGTCGCTGCGACTAAGAGCTCTAAAAAACCGATAAACTATACTTTGTACAATTATTGATCGAGCAACCCAAAAAGCAGATTTCGCTGTTGACCTTACCCTAGGGGTAACCTTTATCTTTAGCGAATCTTGTTAAAAAGGTTCTGTATGCACGCCATTATCGCTAACAAATCGTGGATCACATTCGTGAGCTTGCTTGCACTCGTTGTTTCAACGTTTGTCACCAGCGCTCCTGCGATGGCAATGCATAAGACCGATGCATCCATGTCTTGTGGTATGACCCAGACAGCGCCCCATCACGCACATCACAGCACGAGTCCAACACCGGACATTGCAGATAACAGTCAGTGCGCTAGCGCAGAGCCCGACTCCCACACCACCTGTTGCACCACAATGTGTGGCACTACCTTAGGCTTTGCCCCCTTTGTCTTGCTTCCAAGCGAAGGCCACGCTCGCTTCTCCAAGCGCTCTGTAGACCCATTCACGCAAACGATCAATAGAATCGAACACCTCGAGCGCCCACCCTCGGCGTAATCATTCCAACACACGCTAATGCCCAACCCTAGTTGGGAGACGTTTTATCGCGCCTGTTATACAGGCACGTAGTTTGGAAATGATCGTGAAAATAATCAAACATCCGATGGCACTGGCTGTAAGTGCGATCGTTCTACTCGCACCCGCTGCACAAGCGACAAGCAGCGTAGGAGCAACACAGCACTCTCAAGCGAGCGCACAGGCGTTATCGCTGGATACATTAATCAACATGGCGATCACCAACGATGCCAATCGTACTCAGTATCACGCCCAATCTCGGGCGATGCGAGATACCGGTATTGCCAGCTCAACGCTGAAAGATCCGGTACTCAAGGTTGGGGTCGGCGGTTTACCGACAGACAGTTTTCGGTTCGACCAAGATCCAATGACGAATATTTCGGTCGGTATGATGCAGCAGTTTGGCCGCGGCGATACGCTTGATCTGCAAAACAAGAAAGCCCAGCAACAAGCTGATGGTATTGAGCTTCAAGTAAAAGTCCGAGAGCTGGATATTGCAAATAGCATTACTCAGCTATGGCTTGAACTTGGCTTTCAGCAGCACTCTGAGCGCGTACTGAAAGAAAAGCGCTCCCTAATGGTAGAAATGGAGCGATTCATTCAAACCAACTACGCCATTGGCCACAGCGAGTCCCAAGATTTGATTCGTAGTCAGCTACAAGTCAGTCAACTCGATGACAAGTTGCACGCCAATAAGCAAATGCAAAGTCGGTTGCTATCTCAGCTTTCAGAATGGCTGGGTTCAGGTTGGTTAAACCAAAGCTCAGATCTTGACGCCAATATCGCAACTGATTGGGGACGTCTTGAACAGCAATTGTCTAGCCAAAGTGGCTCTGGCTATTTCAACTTACTTAACCAGCACCCCATGGCGCAAATGGCCGACATTCAAATTGCTGCCAATGAGACTCAGGTTTCGATTGCCGAAGAGGCCTACAAGCCCCAATTTGGTGTTGAAGCCATGTATGCCCATCGCCAAGCTCCCAACATGCGTGGCGCCCCTGCGCCCGATCTCCTGAGTGCCTACTTCACCATGGACATTCCCTTATTCACCGGTAATCGACAAGACAAGAACCATGCGGCCGCCCAGTACCAAGTGGTCGCATCGAAGTCGAGCAAAGATGCGTTGTTGGCTCAAATGAATGCCAAGGTTAACGCGCTGATTATGGATAGACAAAACCTCAGCGAACGCTTTGAGCGCTATCAACAAAGCTTATTACCCCAAGCCAAAGCACGCACTCGTGCTGTAGAGCGAGGCTACGAGAACAATACTGCGCAGTTTAGCGATGTAATCACCGCCTCCAGTGATGAGCTAGCCATTGAAATTGAAGCGCTGCGGTTGGAGACAGACCTCAACATTGTAAGTAGCAACTTGGCGTATTTCCTTGGTGGATTCGAATACCACGCAGAAACGCCTGTTATTTCTCAGCCGTCATCAACAAAACAACCATAGATTTAAGGGAAACAATAATGAAAACACGAAATGTCGCCCTATTGGCGCTGGCCGTTGGTGCGGGTCTGGGAATAGTGGGAACGCAGTATTTCGGCGCACACTCGATGAGTGCTATGTCATCACAAACTGGAACTAGTAGCGATGCCAATGAACCGCTTTACTGGGTCGCACCTATGGATCCCAATTACAAGCGCGACCAACCAGGTAATTCTCCAATGGGTATGGATCTTATCCCAGTCTACGCCGATGACCTCAATGGCGCGAATGACAAACCAGGCACAGTCAAAATTGACCCGGCTGTGGAGAATAATTTGGGTGTAAAAACCGCCTCCGTCGAGAAACAAAAACTGTCGCCACGGATTGCTACCGTCGGTTACATCGCCTTTGATGAAAGCCGTCTCTGGCAAACCAACGTACGTGTCGCAGGTTGGGTAGAAAAGCTTTACATCAATGCCGTGGGGGAACGAGTCAATAGAGGTGACGTGCTATTTAAACTTTACTCGCCAGAGCTTGTTAAGGCGCAAGAGGAGCTACTCAATGCCTATCGAACTAAGCGAAACTCTCTTATCAAAGGGGCGACCGAGCGCCTGATAACCCTTGGTGTCGACAAAGCGCAAATACGCGAAATTGTGCGGCAAGGTAGAGCATCGCAAACCATCGATATCAAAGCATTCGGCAGTGGTGTCGTCGCAACGCTCAATGTACGCGAGGGCGGTTACTTGTCCCCATCGCAATCAGTGATCAGCGCTGGTCCTATCGACCAAGTATGGGTCGATGCTGAGGTGTTTGAGCGCCAAGCCGAATGGATAAAAAGCGGCAGCAGCGCAGTCATGACGTTGGATGCTATTCCGGGCAAAGAATGGCAAGGTGAAGTCGACTATGTCTATCCGATCCTAGACCCATCCACTCGTACCCTGCGCGTTAGACTCAAATTCGACAACCCGGATTTTCAGCTCAAACCGAACATGTTCGCCAATATCGCTTTGCAACCGCAAACCGATGAGGCTGTGCTGACAATCCCGCGCTCAGCGGTAATTCGCTCAGGTGGGATGAGCCGAGTTGTTCTGTCAGAAGGTGACGGAAAATACCGCTCTGCTCGCATCCGTGTCGGTCGTGAAGCCAGTGACCGTATTGAGGTGCTAGAAGGATTAACCACAGAAGACATCGTAGTGACATCAGCACAGTTCATGCTCGACTCAGAGTCTAGTCAAAGCGCTGATTTGTCTCGTATCAATGGCGTAGAGCCTCCGGCTGAAACTGTGTGGGCAAAAGGTGAGATCACCAATGTGATGGCGGGGCACGCTATGTTAACCATCAATCATCAGCCGGTACCTGAATGGAACTGGCCAGGCATGGTGATGGATTTCAACGTCGAGCCAGACGTCGCGATGGATAGACTTGCAGCAGGTCAACACATCGAGTTTGAAATGGCCAAAACGCCCAATGGTCAATACAAGGTCACGGCTATCAATCCTAGTGAGAACCCTATGCCCACCGAGATCTGGGTCACTGGCAACATCTCTATGCTAATGGCTGATTTTGGCATGATCACTATTGAGCACAGTAACGTTCCGGAGTGGAACTGGCAGTCGGGAGAGATGAACTTCTCTACAGATGGCAATGTTGATTTCACTGGATTTGAAGAGGGTGATACCGCGCGCTTTTTGATTAAGAAACAAGGCAGTGAATTTATCTTGTCTGAGCTCAAACATGGAGGAGAACAGCCATGATTGGAGCGATTATTCGCTGGTCTATCAACAACCGATTTCTGGTGTTGGTGGCGAGCTGCTTCTTAACATTAGCCGGCCTTTACAGCGTCAAAAATACCCCGGTAGACGCCATACCTGATCTGTCCGATGTACAGGTGATCATCAAGACCAGCTACCCGGGACAGGCTCCTCAAGTCGTCGAAGATCAGGTGACTTACCCACTCACAACGGCCATGCTCGCGGTACCGGGCGCAGAAACCGTTCGCGGTTATTCGTTCTTTGGTGACTCCTATGTCTACATCATCTTCAATGATGATACTGACATGTATTGGGCACGTTCACGGGTACTGGAATATCTCAGCCAAGTAGCACCCAAACTGCCTTCGCAAGCCAAACCAACGCTTGGCCCTGATGCAACAGGAGTCGGCTGGATATACAGCTATGTACTGCAAGATACTACGGGACAACACGACCTCGCGGAGCTGCGCAGCCTACAAGACTGGTTCTTAAAATACGAGCTGCAAACCGTCGATGGCGTATCTGAAGTAGCACAGTAGGCGGCATGGTGAAGCAATACCAGGTGCAAATCGATCCCGCTAAGCTGCGTGCATACGATTTAACACTTCAGCAAGTGAATGCCGCTATTAAAAACGGTAACCAAGAAAGCGGGGCTTCAGTCATTGAAGTGGCAGAAGCGGAGTACATGGTTCGCACCACAGGCTACCTCACCAGCATTGAAGACATTCGAGCACTGCCACTCAAAGTTACAGGTAAAGGCACACCTTTGCTCCTTGGCGACATTGCGACATTAATCTTGGCCCACAAATGCGTCGTGGGATTTCAGAGTTTAATGGTGAAGGTGAAGCGGTAGGCGGCGTGATTGTGATGCGTTTTGGTGAAAACGCCAGTGAAGTTATCGACAACATCAAAGCCAAGCTTGATGACTTGCAGCGTAGTTTGCCGGAAGGCGTTGAAATTGTCGCTACCTACGATCGCTCAACGCTTATCAATGCCGCGGTAGACAACCTTTGGAATAAACTCGCCGAAGAGTTCATCGTGGTCGCGATTGTGTGTGCACTGTTTTTGTTTCACATCCGCTCCTCAATTGTCATTGCCATTAGCTTGCCAGTGGGGATTCTGTGCGCCTTCATCGTCATGCATTGGCAAGGCATCAACGCCAACATCATGTCACTAGGTGGCATTGCCATCGCTATCGGCGCGATGGTCGATGGGGCGATCGTGATGATAGAAAACGTGCACAAGCATATAGAGAAAACCCCGCTCAACGACCAAAACCGCTGGCAAGTGATCAGTAAAGCGGCAGAGGAAGTCGGTGCGCCGCTATTTTTCTCACTGCTCATCATTACGCTCAGCTTCGTGCCCGTTTTCGCCCTTGAAGGCCAAGAGGGCAAAATGTTCTCGCCACTGGCTTACACCAAAACCTACGCCATGGCGGCGGCAGCAGGTCTAGCGATCACGTTAGTGCCTGTACTCATGGGTTACTTCATTCGCGGCAAAGTACTCCCAGAGCACAAAAACCCAGTCAACAAAGCACTAATTGGCCTTTATCGGCCGATGCTTAACTTAAGCCTTCGTTACCCGAAAACCATGATCATCATCGCTTTGGGTTTACTAGGTTCTGCTTACTACCCGACGTCTAAACTGGGCAGCGAATTTATTCCACCGCTTGATGAAGGCGACTTGATGTACATGCCGACCACCTATCCCGGCATTTCAATTGGTAAAGCACGCGAGCTGTTGCAACAAACCAATAAGCTCATCAAGACCATCCCTGAGGTTGAAACCGTGTGGGGTAAGATTGGCCGCGCGGAAACGGCTACCGATCCTGCGCCTCTCACCATGATTGAGACCACCATACAGCTCAAGCCGAGAGATGAGTGGCGCGAAGGTGTGACCACCGAGTCGCTTCGCAAAGAGTTTGACGATCTAGTTCAGTTCCCGGGTCTAACGAACGCTTGGGTGATGCCAATCAAAACCCGCATCGATATGCTCGCTACCGGTATCAAGACCCTATTGGGATTAAGATCGCAGGACCTGAACTTAGTGTGATTGAAGAGATTGGTGCCAACCTTGAGCCCATTATCAATGACATCGCGGGCACCGTTTCGGTCTATGCCGAGCGAGTAGCTGGAGGCCGTTACGTCACCATTGACATTAAACGTCTATCAGCCGCGCGCTACGGGCTGAATGTCAGTGACGTTCAACAAGTCATATCTACAGCCGTTGGCGGCATGAATGTGGGCGAAACCGTCGAAGGTCTCGAACGTTACCCAATTAACGTGCGCTACCCGCAGGACTATCGTAACTCAGTGGTCAAACTGCAAAACCTGCCCCTAGTTACCCCGGCCGGTGCACGTATCGCACTCGCCGATGTGGCAGATATTCGATATGAAGATGGACCACCGATGATCAAGACCGAAAATGCACGCCCGAATGGCTGGGTATTTGTCGACATTGCCGAGCGCGATCTCGGCTCCTATGTCAATGAAGCGCAGCAAGTGGTCGCGGAAAAGCTGGTGTTACCGTCTGGCTATTCACTGGCATGGTCCGGTCAATACGAATACATGGAGCGCGCCAAACAGCGCCTTGGTGTCGTGATCCCCATTACGCTCGCCATCATCATGCTGTTGCTCTATTTAAGCTTTCGCCGAGTGGGTGAGGTACTCGTCATCATGGGCACCTTGCCACTCGCGATGGTCGGTGGCCTATGGCTCATGCATTACCTTGGCTACAACTTCTCAATCGCAGTTGGCGTGGGCTTTATCGCGCTTGCGGGCGTCGCGGTTGAGATTGGTGTCATTATGTTGGTCTACATCAATCAAGCTTGGCATGGACGAAAGCTCTCTGCCGAGCAAGACCGTACACCACTGACCGCAGACATGCTGACTGAAGCAATCCGAGAAGGCGCAGGCCTTCGCGTACGACCGGTCATGATGACCGTATTGACGGTCATAATTGGCCTTATCCCCATTATGTATGGCTCCGGAACCGGCTCTGAGGTGATGCAGCGTATTGCAGCACCAATGATAGGTGGTATGGCTTCGGCACTGTTGCTCACGCTATTGGTACTGCCTGCCATCTATAAACTTTGGAAATCTAAAGATATCAAACGCTAACTAGCTCGCACCTGCTTGTCGCTTGAAAGTACAGTCCCTTGAAAGTACAGAGACGGCAGGTGCAAGCCACAAAAGGACATCAAAATGAAAAAGACACTCATCGCACTAACCATGACATTAATTGCCACACAAAGCTTTGCTGATGGTATGGATCATTCAAAAATGGATCACGGTTCTATGAATCATGACACGATGGATCACAGTAAAATGGACCACAGCAAAATGGATCATGGCATGATGAACATGGAAGGTATGTCTGCTGTCGGCATGCCTGCCCCAGGCGCAAAACCTGACAAGGTGGTACACGTCATTCTCAAAGATGACATGACCATCTCATTCAAACGTGATGTCGAAATCAAACCGAACGATGTAGTTCAGTTTGTGGTAATGAACACAGGCAAAGACGATCATGAGTTTGTGATCGGCTCACCATCCGAGCAAGTGGCTCACCGTAAAATGATGGAAAACCCCACAGAGGGTCACGATCATCACAACATGGGCAATGTCCTGTACCTCAAGCCAGGAAAGGCAGGGCAGCTCAACTGGCACTTCCACGGTGAAAAAGAGATTGAGTTCGCCTGCAATATCCCAGGCCACGCTGAAGATGGTATGACTAAGACGATTGTTCTTAAATAGTCAGCCAGACTCAGCCCACTATGAAAAGAGCACGAATTCGTGCTCTTTTCAGTTTCAAACTATGATAGATATGACAATATGATGTGATCGATACCAACGTCGACATCCGTACCACTCATGGCAACTTACTAAGGACAATGCAAAGCATGGAAACTCTAATCAACGCCGATTTTGACCAGCGCGTAGTGATACGACCAACAGACTACCAGTGGGTTGGCTCTCCTATGCCCGGCGTAAGTCGCATGCGTTTAGACCGCATTGGTGATGAAGTGGGACGTGTGACGTCCATCGTACACTATGAGCCAAACAGCGCGTTTTCAGCGCATACCCATAGCGGCGGTGAAGAGTTTTACGTTTTGGAAGGCACCTTTTCCGATGAGCACGGCGAATACCCAGCGGGCAGCTATGTCCGTAATCCAATTGGCAGCGCACATACGCCGAAAATTGGCTCTGACGGTGCGACTATTTTCGTCAAACTGCACCAGTTCCATGAGCAAGACCAAGCTCAGTTTTGCATCAATACATCAAAGCAGTCATGGTATCAGGGATTGGTTGATGGGCTTACTGTGATGCCGCTACATGAATTTGAAGCGGAGCATGTTGCCTTAGTGAAATGGGCGCCCAATACCCAGTTCAATGCCCACCAGCATTGGGGCGGAGAAGAAATATTGGTACTGGAAGGCACCTTTTATGACGAGCATGGTGAATACCCTAAAGGCACTTGGATCCGTAGTCCTCACCTAAGCAAGCACACCCCCTTCACCAAAGAAGATGGTGCGCTTATTTACGTCAAGACTGGGCATTTATAGTCGAGTTTATTTGATGGCAAACTCGTAACTTGTACTGTGCTTATACTGATTGCCAGGTCGAAGAATCGCATCTGACTCTTTCCAGCCGCGATTGGGCGAGTCTGGATAAAACTGAGTTTCCAGCGCAACCCCTTGATAATCTTTGTATAGTCCACCTAGACGATTAGGTGTATTCGCTAGCCAGTTACCCGTATACAGCTGCACTCCTGGTTTCGTCGTGAAGACGCTCATTTCAACACGACTGTCTGGAGAGACGAGGCGCGCCACCGGCTCGTTACCTTGGCTCTCTAAAACGTAACAATGATCATACCCATTTGCTTGTCGTTGCTGCTCATCGGCCAATAGATGGGTCGAAAGGGGCTTGGTCATATTGAAATCGAAACTGGTCCCCGCGACAGCCTCT
Organism: Vibrio maritimus; assembly: GCA_000755425.1. GTDB lineage: Bacteria > Pseudomonadota > Gammaproteobacteria > Enterobacterales > Vibrionaceae > Vibrio > Vibrio maritimus_A. The sequence continues at coordinate 103,324 of BBMT01000008.1, read as the reverse complement.
GGTTCTGTAAAAGGAATACCATCCGCTTGTGTCGGCAAATAGTGCGCAGCACGAATCTGCAAGCTATGACCTAAGATATCCTCTTCAGACTCAGCACCCAAAAGATTAAAGTAAGCGTGATTGGTTAGGTTAACCGGCGTTGCCGCGGTTGTTGTCGCACTGTAGTCAATAAGTACTTGGTTTTGTTCACTAAGGCTATAGCGGACACTCACCATTAGCTCGCCGGGAAACCCTTGGTCACCATCGGCTGAAACTAAACTGAGCTCAACACTGTTATCACTCTTCTCAACCAAACTCCAACGGCGCTTATCAAAGCCATCCAAGCCGCCGTGTAAACAGTTGCCTGATTGGTTGGTCACGGCTTGAAACTCGTGGCCATCAATCTTAAACCTTCCACCAGCGATTCGATTGGCAAAGCGGCCGACTGTCGCACCTAAGAAGACCTTTTGACGCGCAAAGTCCTCCATCGTCTCAACGCCCAACAGCACTTCTCGTTTTTCATCGTCGATAGGGAGCTTACAACTGAGCCATGTCGCACCAACATCCATCACCGTTACTTCCATTCCAGAAGCATTCGACAAGGTGTAAAGTGAAGGCGGTTTGCCGTCTGCTGCAAGTCCATTCATTATGGCTGTCATCGCAATCCTCTTATCTCAAAGTCAGTCATTCTCAATGCTCAAGTACTTCAACAACACCTGCCCCTGCACTTGCTTGACACACATAAATCGATGCTTGCAATCCAGTGGCTGCTTGATACTTCGCGGTCACAGCTTGCTCAACGGCATCGGTTAGACTTGGCGGGATCAGTGCAACGATACAGCCGCCAAAGCCGCCGCCAGTCATTCTCACGCCGCCTTGGTCGCCAATCACATCTTTAACAATGTCCACTAAGCAATCTATTTCGCTCACGGTTATCTCAAAATCATCACGCATCGAAGCGTGTGATTCGGCCATAAGCTCGCCCAATCTTTTCATGTCTTGAGCTTGCAATGCCTTCGCAGCCTCAAGAGTTCGGTCATTTTCAGTGATAACGTGGCGTGCTCTTTTAGCGACAACGTCTTCTAGGCTTTGTTGGTTTTGATTGAACTCTTCAATACTCACATCACGCAGCGCTTTGACGCCAAATACCTGAGCGGCTTTTTCGCACTGCAGGCGTCTTGTGTTGTACTCACTGTCTACAAGACCGCGCTGCTTATTGGAGTTGATGATAACCACTGCCATTGCCTCTGGCATCGACACCGGTTCCGATTCTAACGTTCGGCAATCAAGCAACATGGCGTGATTTTGCTCGCCTTTTGCGGAAATCATTTGATCCATAATGCCGCAGTTGCAGCCGACAAACTCATTTTCAGCTTGCTGACCATTGAGCGCGATTTCCGCTTGGCTGATATCGAGATCGTAAAGTGTTTTGAAAGTCTGCCCAATCACCACTTCCAAAGCTGCAGAAGAACTCAGTCCCGCGCCTTGAGGAACATTACCCGTGACACAAATGTCAGCGCCGCTGAAGGTGTAGCCCCGCGCGAGCAAGAATTTCACTACACCACGAATGTAGTTTGCCCACATTTTTCCCGGCAAAAACTCGATCGGTTTGAAGAGGTCAAACTCATCTGTATCATTGCCATAATCGACCGACACCAAACGAATGAGGTTATCTTCGCGCTTTGCAGCAGCGACCACAGTTTGGTAGTTAATGGCACAGGGCAGCACAAAGCATCATTGTAATCGGTATGTTCGCCAATTAGGTTCACTCGTCCAGGCGCTTGAATAATATGGGTCGGCTGATAATCCAGCACCTGTTTGAACACGCTTTTCACGTTAGTTATTAATTCAGACATAATACGCCCTCAATCCTTGGCTAATCACGGCAGCGTCGGCCGCCGTTTAAAATAGGGTGGTTACTGCTCTTTATAATGCACATCACTCAACGCTCTCAGCCGATCAGCAGCTTGCTCTGCCGTCAAATCACGCTGTGATTCGGCGAGCATTTCATAGCCCACCATAAACTTTCTCACTGTTGCGCTGCGCAGTAGTGGCGGATAAAACAAGGCATGTAACTGCCAGTGCTCAATATCTTCACTGGCTTCAAAGAACGGCGCGAAGTGCCAGCATGGAGTATGGGAAAGAGCACTGGAATAAGTTGTCATAGCGGCTGGTCAGTTTTTTCATCGCCACCGCCAAATCATCTCGCTGCTCATCGCTGAGTTCGCTCATACGGCGAACATGCGTTTTGGGTAGCAACATGGTTTCAAACGGCCATGCTGCCCAGTAAGGTACAACAGCAAGCCAATGCTCGGTTTCAACCACGGTTCTTGAACCGTCTTGTCGCTCTGCCTCCACATAATCGACCAGCAGATTCGAGCCATATTGCTCAAAGTACTCTCGTAAGTGCTTATCTTTGCGCTCGATTTCGTTTGGCAAAAAGCTGTTCGCCCAAATCTGGCCGTGGGGATGCGGCTGTGAGCATCCCATGGTTTCACCTTTGTTCTCAAACGCTTGCACCCAAACGTAATCCTTGCCTAGCTCCTCAATTTGCTCATTCCAGGTATCGATAACGCCACGGATTTTACTGACGCTGAGCTCAGGCAAAGTTTTGCTGTGATCAGGAGAGAAGCAGATCACTCGGCTTAAACCGCGTACACCTTGAGTTCTGAACAAGGGGTTGTCGGATTGCGGTGCATCGGGAGAGTCAGGCATTAGTGCCGCGAAATCGTTGCTAAACACGTAAGTACCTTGGTAATCCGGGTTCACATCACCAGAAATACGAGCGTTGGTAGGACACAAGAAGCAGTTTTCATCGAAGCTCGGCAACTCTTGCGTAGCTGGCTTTTCATCCTGACCACTCCAAGGACGCTTAGCGCGATGTGGCGAGACTAAGATCCACTGCCCGGTCAATGGGTTGTAACGACGATGTGGATGATCCACTGGGTCAAACTGAATGTCGGTCATAGCTTCTCTCAATAGGTTAATTGCCCGCCGCTGGACATGGTATCAAGCCTTGTCTCGCTCGATCCGTGATCCAATTCGCGACAATGAAAACGTTTACACAGATTTTTCATCAAAGTAAGCCCTAAAATACAGTGTACTAAGGCGTTACAGCCTTGATATCAATAGTGAGTACCGTGAGATTATTGATAACGGTTACAAACCATCAACTCAGGCATTAAATCTTAGTGCTACCTCATATCGATAGCGTTGATCGCGAAGTTGATAAGCCTTGTGAACGCTTGGCGTCCAAGAATCATCGCCTCCTACGCCCATGTGGTAACCATCGATGCGGACATACAAGCAGCCATCTTTTTCAAGCTCGTTGGTGTGCTTAGCATCAGCTAAACTATGCTGACTGAACTCGCTGACAGAAAAATGAAACTTGCCCTTAACCATCAAACTGCCAACCTTTAACTCGCGGTTGTCGCAACGCAGACCATTTTCCGATGGGAAAATATAGTCAGTGTGCATTCTAGACAGAGGCTGTTTATAGCGACCAAAGTGCGCTGACTCAATTCGGTCAGGGTAGTTCTCATGCGGCCCACGGCCAAACCACTCCACTTGGGTGTCTTCTTGTGGCTGACGATATAGCCCGAGCTCCAATCCCACTCTTGGCATTGGTGGTAGGCCTTTCGCGAACGCGACATCCACGTCTATAGTTAGCTGACCTTCGCTATCAATGCGGTAACGCCACGCGCTTGAAATGATTGGCGTCTGATCGTTGCTATAAATGGCTACGCAGGTGATATCGACACCACCCTCAGCCTCGTAATAATCGAAGGAATGACACTCACGGGTTAGGTTCGCCAAGCCTGCCGTTTGCCAGCGGGCAAACCAAGAGTTGGGATCAAGCTTATTGGCCTCACTGGTACCGATATCGTTGTCGATTGGCGCTCGATAAAAGTTATCTTGAATCGGCTGCGTTAGCTTCTCAACGCCGTGAACCTTGCAGCTCACGAGATAGCCGTTGGCACTATCAAACTCAAAGGCAATATCATCGCTCACCACCACGAGACGCTGCTCCGCTTCCACAACTTCTAACTGAGCGATGGGTGGCGTTTGAGGAACCGAAAGCCTAGGTACAGCTTGGAGCTCTATTTGCTCTATCGCGGTAACATGCCCGGCCTCTGCCCACGGCGTTTCTTCATTCAGTCTGGTTACTAGATTGAGATGGTACTCGGCAGCAGGCTGCTTATCGAGAACCTCGCATAAGGTGATCTGCTGTTTGTGCTCGGGCTGAATTGTCATGGCCAACTCTCCAGAGGTAATCGGCGTGCCATCTTGTAGCAGTTGCCAGAAAAGGACTTCATTGTCGCTGGCAACAAACAGGTTCTCATTCTCTATTTCGATAGTAAGTGGCTGCTCACTAACCAACTTAAACTGATAATATTGCTGCGCTTTTTTTACTTCAAACAAGGCGGGATGTGCCGTTCTATCTGGGAATATCAAACCATTGATACAGAATTGGCGGTCGTTAATCTCATCACCAAAGTCACCGCCGTACGCCCAGTAATGACGCCCTTTGTCATCCACTTTACTCAGGCCTTGATCGACCCAATCCCAAATAAAGCCGCCTTGCAATCTTGGATGGTCACGAAACGCTTGCCAATAGTCGACAAAGCTTCCCAAACTGTTGCCCATCGCATGGGCGTACTCGCACAGGATCAACGGCCGTGATTCATTTGGTAGTGCTATGGCCTTTTTGATGCCGATACGCGGAGTCACTTCTGGCTGATGCCCAACCACAGGCAAGTCCCAATTTACGCGCGCGTACATGGGGCAAATTATGTCCGTCGCCGCCGTCATCGCACCGCCGCCTTCATACTGCACTGGCCTCGATGGGTCACGCTGTTTAACCCATTGATACATTGCATGATGATTGCCGCCGATGCCCGATTCATTGCCAAGCGACCACACAATCACAGACGGGTGGTTTTTATCTCGCTCGACCAGATTCACCATACGTCGCATATAAGCATTCAGCCATTCGCTGTCATTAGACAAACGGCACATTGGCACTTGGCCATGAGTTTCTATGTTGGCTTCATCAACTAAATACAGCCCATACTCATCACACAGTTGATACCACATCGGATGGTTAGGGTAATGCGCGGTACGTACCGCGTTAAAATTGTTTTGTTTGAGGAGTTTGATGTCTTCTATCATCGCCTCACGAGTCATGACATGCCCAAGCTCTGGATGATGCTCATGACGATTGACACCACGAATAAGAAGCGGTTTACCGTTGACGCAGAGTTGGCCATTTAAGACTTCGACATTACGAAAACCAACCGAATAGGCTTCGCAGTCAATGAGCTGATTCTGGTCATCGATGAGTGATACCACAACACGATACAAATGGGGCGCTTCGGCGCTCCAAGCTTTCACATCGACTATCGGCAAGCGATGAATCGCTTTGTTGTCCCACGCACCTTTTTCATCGACAAATTCGACGCCAAATGCTTGAGTTTGAGCTGCTATTTCATTACCTGCTGCATCAAATAGTGCCACGTTCACTTTAAGTGTGTCGCTTGGCGAGGATACCGTTGTCGTCACCGTTAGCAGGCCATCTCGATAACCAGATTGTAAACTGGCGACAGTCTCCACATCCGCTATATGTGTTATAGGTTTCGTGCGCAAAGTAACATCACGGAAGATGCCACTTAGCCACCACATATCTTGATCTTCAAGATAAGAGCCGTCAGACCATCTCAGCACCATCACGGTTAGTTGGTTGCGACCCGATATCAGATGCTGGCCAAGGTCAAACTCAGCCGGCAGTCGAGAATCTTGTGAATACCCTACCCAATGTCCGTTACACCACAAATGGAATGCACTGTTCACACCATCAAAGGTGATGTTAGTGGACGTGTTTTCTCGTGGTGAATAATCAAAACTCTTACGATACACCCCTGTTGGTTCTGTTCTGGAACGTAAGGAGGATTATCGACAAACGGGTACTTCACATTGGTGTAAATTGGTTTATCAAAACCGTGCAATTGCCAGTTAGAAGGAACCGGAAGAGAGTGCCAATCTGAATCCTCAAAATCTGGCTCAGTAAAGGCTTCTGACATAGCCTCTGGCGCAGTCAGCAAGGTAAACTGCCACTGCCCATTAAGTGAGGTTTGATTGTCTGATGCGTCACCAACTCGAGCTTGCTCAATACTGCTGTAGGCATGCAAAGGCGCGTGAGCGGTCAGTACGTTGCGCTGAACAACGTGTTGATTTTCCCACTCTCGTGCCGCCATCACTTGGGCAAAAGTTCTCATCTCTACTTCCTATGGTTCCATTAACAACTGCTTTGAAACAAAAAGAGCGCTCCAATGGTTTGGAAACGCTCATTGGTATCGTTATTTAAACGCTTTACAGATTAGTTCTTAAACGTGCGCTGACGTACTTTTTCAAGACGTTTTAGGATTTGATCCACACGCTCAGGTTTCACCATGAACTCTTGGAAGCCCTTCATGCCTTCTTTCGCCATCGCAGGATCAGTATCGCGGTCGTAGAACTGCGCCGTACCGCTCGCATCTGCCAACATTTCCACGCCGATGTTTAGGAATTCATCATCAGCAGGTTTGGCTTTACTGTTGGTTGGGATCTGCAGTAGTACATCATTCACCAACTGCTGGATCTCTGGTTTGGCAACAAACGCTAGGAACTTACGTGCATCTTCTTTGTTCTTCGCTTTGGTTGGGATATGAATGGTATCCATTGGCGCATCTTCTGCAATTGGCACAGCAGGATCGATAACTGGGAATTGGAAGAAGCCATTTTGCCATCAAGCTCAGCAGGGAAGTTAGGAGCAATAAAGTTACCAATCAGGTACATAGCCGCTTCACCGTTATACAAGAACGGCTGCGCTTCCTGCCAAGAGTAAGACGCGTGGTTGTCTAGGTAGTAGCCAGGCTCGACTAGCTCAGCCCAGTTTGCAAAGGTCTTTTTAACTCGATCATCAGTATAAGGTACTTTGCCGTCCATCAAGTCGATGTGGAAATCAAGACCGTTGGTACGTAGGTTGATATAGTCGAACCAACCTGCTGCTGTCCATAGGTACTTGGTACCGATAGCAAAAGGCGCCACTTCATTCTTTTTCAGTGTCGCAGCTGCAGCTTTTAGCTCATCCCATGTTTTTGGTTCAGCGATACCATACTTCTCGAAGATGTCTTTACGGTAGTACACACCCCATTGATAGTAAGTGTAAGGCACACCGTATTGCTTACCATTTACCGTCATCGCTGGCGCTGCCGATTTAAAATCTTGAGCCATGTTGTTGTCAGCCCAAATGTCACTTACATCTTCCAATAGTCCACGATCAACGAATGTTTTCATTCGGTTACCCGCATACCAGAACACAACATCCGGTGGAGACGTGACCAGCCAGTTACGAATTGTCGTCTTGTACGCTTCTTTATCATACAAGTTGTACTTCACCGTAATGTCTGGGTTTTCAGCTTCAAATCGTTTCACGATTTCAGCCCACGCTTCTTTTGGTGCAGGGTCTGCTTGATCCGAGTTAATAACTAACTCGCCCGCCCAAGCGGTTGTTGAGAGGGACGCGCCAAGTATGGCGGTAGCAGCGAGGTGTTTCACAATTTTCATAGTAAGATCCTTATTGTCGAGCTTGCGCTCAGGCTCCATTGTTATCGTTATAGCTTGCTGGTCGTCACCAACCAGCACTGATTGTGCGGCTAGATCGGGATTAACCTTTGGTTGCTCCCAACGTTAGACCAGCAATAAAGTGACGCTGCATGGTAAAGAACAGCACCACTGGAGGAATTGCAGCGACGACGGCACCGGCAGAAATAAACTGCCACGACGCCAACCACTGCCCTTTCAATGCACTCAATCCTGCCGTTACGGGGCGCACTTCATCGCTTTGCACCAAAACCAGCGCCCAAAAGTAGTCATTCCAAATAAAGGTAAACACCAACACAGACAGTGCAGCCAGTGCCGGCCTGACAAGCGGTAACACCACGTGCCAGAAAATTTTCATTTCACTCACACCTTCAACGCGCGCCGCCTCAATCAAGGCATCGGGAATACCGACGATAAAATTGCGCATGAATAGGGTACAGAAGCCGGCTTGGAAGGCGACGTGGAAAAAGATAAGCGCCCAATGCGTATCATAAAGACCAAAGGTAATGGTGAGATCGCGCACTGGAATCATCAGGATTTGGAACGGAACGAAGTTACCTGCAATGAACATCGCAAAGATCCAAATATTGGCCTTGAAGTTATACTTCGCGAGCGCAAACCCTGCCAACGTAGACAGCGCCACCGCGCCTGCAACTGCGGGCAAAGTGATGATCAAACTATTCAGCAGATACTGTCCCATCGGCGTTGCCGTGAACACTTGCGTGTAGTTTTCAACAAACTGGATATCACTCGGCCAGCCCCAGTAATTACCTTTGTTGATGTCTTCCATTGAACGAATCGAGGTCATCATCACCGCAATAAGCGGCAACAGCCACATCACAATCGAAATAGGCAGCGCCACTCGATAGCTGATATTGGTAAAGCGTCCAGATTTTTCTATCGGTTGTGGGTACATTATTTTTCACTCCTTAGCATTCGCCACAAGAAGTAAGCGATGTAGATATCCATAATCAGAAACAGAACAACCGATACCGAGGCGCCATAACCCATGCGGTAGTTGAATATTGATTCTTCGTACATTTGATAAGCGAGCACTGATGAGCTCCCCCACGGGCCACCCGCTGTCATGGTCGCCACTAGGTCAAACGAACGAAGTGCGCCGATGACCGTAACCACGATAGCGATAAACGTCGCTGGACGAAGCTGAGGTAACACCACGTACCAAAGCATGCGCAGTTTCTTGGCACCATCAAGGCGCGCAGCTTCCAACTGCTCCGGATCCAGGTTATTCAAACCTGTGAGATACAAGATCATGCAATAGGAAATCTGTGGCCACAGACCCGCGGCAATGATCCCGTAGGTCACGTAATCTTCGTTGGACAAAATCGCAATAGCTTCAATATCGAAAAAGCCAAGCACGATGTTAAACAGACCAAAAGAAGGGTCATAGAACCAAGCAAAGACGAGACCCACCACCACTTGAGAGATAACGAAAGGGAAGAAAAACAGAGATTTAACTACGCGAATTCCTCTTACTTGTTGATTGAGAAAGAGCGCAATAGCCAATCCAATGGGTGGTGCCAACATAAAGAACACCAACCACAAAAAGTTATTTTTAAGCGAGGTATAGAAGGCTTCTGAGTCAAAAAGCTCTCGATAGTTGTCGAGACCCACCCAAGTTTTTTCACCCAATCCATCCCATTCATAAAAGCTCAGCCAAATACTGTCCAGAATTGGATAGATGACGTAAACAGCAAAAATTAGGATAGCTGGCGCCAAAAATATCCATGGCGCGACTTGGGTATTAATACGACTTTTGCGTCGCTGTGACGGTAGCTGATTTTGTGGGTATACCGTTTTCACAGATTGTTCCATTTCAAGGTGACTCCCTACCCCATCGCAACATATTGTTAACAGTCATTAATTTCTGAAATTATCAACAATAAGCACTGTTTTAGATGGGTTTTAGTGAAAATACACTCGAATATTAGCCAACGTGGTGAAATGTTGTACTGGTCAAAATGAAAACTGTAAACGTTTCCACAGTTTTCACCCAAAGTCGTTAACATTTTATGATCATGATCAACTATTCTTGGTTTGACAGCTAACAAGTTGCCAATTAGCGCGTATGGTCATGGTATTCACAAATCTGGCATTCACAAAAACCGGCGTGAGGATTCACGCTTTTTCATGCTGCCACTTGTCTGCATAACGGGGAGTTCTTATGGCTGACATCCGCTTAAACCAAGTCATCAAACGCTATGGCAAGGTACAAACCATTCACGGCGTCGATCTCGACATTAACGATGGCGAATTTGTGGTGTTTGTTGGTCCATCGGGCTGCGGCAAGTCGACATTGCTACGTCTAGTCGCCGGTTTAGAAGAGATCAGTGACGGCGAGATCTTCATCAATGAGGAAAAAGTAAACGACGTCGATCCTGCTGAGCGCGGGGTAGCGATGGTGTTTCAATCCTACGCTCTCTACCCGCACATGACGGTTGAAGAGAACATGGGTTTTGGCCTCAAGATGAATAATCACCCTAAAGAGTACATCCATAAACAAGTGCAAAATGCCGCCAAGACATTGCAACTCGAACACCTTCTCAAGCGCAAACCCAAAGAGCTCTCTGGTGGTCAAAGGCAGCGTGTTGCGATTGGTCGTGCGATAGTACGTAATCCAAAGGTCTTTTTGTTCGATGAGCCACTTTCCAACCTTGATGCCGAGCTTCGCGTTGATATGCGTTTGCAGATCGCCAAGCTGCACCAAGACCTCGCCAATACAATGATTTATGTCACCCATGACCAAGTGGAAGCGATGACACTGGCCGATAAAATTGTGGTGCTTCGAGATGGCCGAGTTGAGCAAGTAGGTAGTCCACTGGAGCTGTATCACTCACCACAAAATGAGTTTGTGGCAGGCTTTATTGGATCGCCAAAAATGAACTTCATTCCTGCTCATGTTGAGCAAGTCAACGAGCAAGAGATTACGGTTAAAACCGCGAAAGGTGAGCAGTTCTCATTGCCAAGAACCGCGGAGCAAGCTCCAAAAACCGGTGATGCTCTTACCTTAGGCGTCAGACCAGAGCACCTTACGCTTAATCACGACAATCCGGTTAGATTCGAATTCCAAAGTGAAGTCGTCGAAAGGCTAGGCAACAGCACATATTTGTTTGGCCAAGCTTCTGGCGTCGATGGCTTCAAAGTTCACCTGCCGGGCGATCAGGCTGTAAACAAGTTTGAGGAAGTCGCCATTAGCTGCAGCTATGCCGATGTTCATCTGTTTGATGCCGAGGGTCAACGAGTGACTTTATAGCAAACAATGCGAGTGAGCTTTGAAAAAAAACCTGATTCAAATGCTCACAACGTACTGTTAAACATACAAATTGAACTCTGAGATCAAACGAGTTTTAATACTCGCCATCGTAATAGTTCCTATGCAAAAGGTGCCCCATGGCAACCATAAAAGATGTCGCTAAAGAAGCAGGAGTCTCTGTTGCCACAGTGTCTCGTGTTATTAATAAATCGCCTAAAGCCAGCCAGTCTTCCATAGACTCAGTGTCTGCGGCGATGAAAAAGTTGGGCTATCGCCCCAACGCGGCAGCGAGAGCGTTGGTCAGCCAAAGCACCAACACCATCGGCGTCGTGGTTTCTGACGTGTCGGATCCGTTTTTTGGCACCTTAATTAAATCGGTCGATCAAGTTGCCAGAGAAGCGGGCAAGCACATCCTGATCGGCAATGGCTATCACAATGCTGACGACGAGCGCCACGCGTTAGAGTTACTCATCAATAGTCGCTGCGAAGCCATTATTCTGCACGCAAAAGGACTCAGTGATGAAGAGCTCATCAACTATGCCAAAGAAGTGAAAGCTGGTGATCATTAACCGCTTTATTCCAGAAATCGAGTCGCGATGTATTTCACTCGACAATGAGCGCGGCGCTTATCTTGCTACATTGCATCTAATTAAATCCGGTCATCGCAACATTGCCTGCATTGCTTCTTCCCAAGACATTGAAGATACCCACCAGCGTATCAAAGGCTATCGAACGGCTCTAGAAGATCACGGCATACTGCTTTCTAAAAATTACATTGAAGCAGGTGAGCCAAGCAGTGATGGCGGTGAACTCGCCATGACCAATTTGCTGTCTAAATCGTTAGATATTACTGCGGTAGTCACCTACAACGACTACATGGCTGCAGGCGCAATTCAAGCGCTTGAAAACAATGCCATTTCGGTACCTAAAGACATTTCTGTTATTGGTTTCGATGACGGCTTAATCGCCCGCTTTGTGCACCCACACCTCACAACCGTGCGCTACCCAATCGCAATGATGGCCGAACGAGCTGCTCGGTTAGCTTTACTACTTTCTCGCGGCGATGCCATCGAAGATGACCCGATTGTGTTCACGCCAACACTTGTCCAACGTAAATCTGTATTCGCGCGTTAGCCAAAACGCGCCTTTATTAATAGGTGGTTGAATGATTTCGATTAATGACGAAGGATTAGAGTTTCACCTTCAAACCAAACGCTCCAGCTATTTAATCAAGGTCACGAGCACCGGTCACCTTGTTCATCTTCACTATGGAGATAGGCTCACTCATCGACCTCATTTCGATGCCCTAGAGCATCTTTACCATGGCAAGATGGGCTCTTCGACAGACTATGCGGACGTACCGGGACAAACTTTAAATACCTTCAGACTTGAAGTGCCTACCTTTGGCAAAGGGGACTACCGAAGTCCACTTTTGCATGTTGAGTATGCCGACGGCTCACGTGTTACCGATTTACTCTACCAATCACACCAACTTCTAGACAGCAAACCCAGCCTCGAGGGTCTACCATCAGCAAGTGCAGAGCCAGATAGTCAGCACCTAGTCATTACCTTGGTCGACCCCGTTACCAAACTTGAAGTAGACGTGCACTACTCGGTCTTCAGCCAATCGGACGTCATCACCCGTCATTTAATGGTGCGAAACCAAGCCCATCAGCCTGTGCAACTTCTTCGCGCACTCAGTAGCTGCGTCGATTTTGCAGACGAAAGCTGGGATCTGATTCACCTGCAAGGCAAATGGATCAAAGAAGCGCAAATCGCCAGCCAAGGCCTTGAAAAAGGCACCGTTCAGATAGATTCCAAAAAAGGGGTGAGCAGCGCCAACCACAACCCGTTTATTGCTCTAGCTAGAAAAGAGACCAATGAACATCTTGGCGCCTGCTACGGGTTTGGGCTTATGTACAGTGGCAACCACCTATCGGTGGCGGAAGTCTCCCCGTACAACCAAACGCGAGTCATGACTGGTATTAATGACTTTGATTTCCGTTGGGAATTAGAGTCAGGCGAGACATTTACCACGCCAGAGATCGCTCTCACCTACTCTGCTAGCGGCTTGAATCGTATGAGTCAGCAAATGCACCAGTTCATCAACCAGCATGTCATTTCAGAGCAGTGGCGCGGCGTGGAACGTCCTATCCAAGTGAACAACTGGGAAGCAACCTACTTCGATTTTGACTACGACAAGCTGGATGCTATCGCACAAAAAGCCAAGTCTATTGGTGTCGAGCTATTCGTACTTGATGATGGCTGGTTTGGCAAACGCGATGACGACACCACCAGCCTCGGCGACTATTTTGACAACCCAAAACTTGTGGGTGGTATCGCGCGAATCAGTGAGACCGTGAAAGGGTATGGACTTAAGTTTGGTATTTGGGTCGAACCAGAAATGGTCTCGCCTGACAGTGAACTATTTCGCGCCCACCCTGAATGGGCGATTGCTCATCCGAGCGCACGCCTTCGCTAGGTCGAAATCAGCTAGTACTCGATATGGCCAACCCTGAAGTGATTGAGTATTTGTTTGAGAAGCTCAGTGATGTGTTCTCCCGAGCCAAAGTGGACTACGTGAAGTGGGATCACAACCGAAACTTTAGCGATAGCTACGCTCACTCCTTATCAGCAAAAGAGCAAGCTTCGTTTAATCACCGCTACGTATTGGGACTGTATGATTTACTGAGTCGGCTGACAAAAGCTTCCCAAACATTTTATTTGAGTCTTGTTCTAGCGGCGGTAATCGCTTTGATCTCGGCATGCTCAGCTACATGCCGCAAACATGGACAAGTGACAACACTGATGCCATTGAGCGCTTAAACATCCAGCACGGCACCTCTCTGTGTTACCCACTGTCAGCCATGAGCGCGCATGTCGCCGCAAAACCATCGCACCAAGTTCTGCGCCGCACACCGATTGAAACGCGCTTTAATGTCGCCGCTTTCGGGAACTTCGGCTATCAACTCGACATCACTCAGCTCACCGAGCAAGAAACCCAAGCAGTGGTGGAGCAAATCGCGTTCTATAAGCAGCACCGACAACTGCTTCAATTTGGCCGCTTTTATCGTTTGTCTTCACCATTTGAAGGCAACATCACCAGCTGGTTAGTGGTGAATGACGAGGGCAGCGAAGCCCTACTCGGCTACTACCAAAAGCTGCAGCAAAGTAGCGGCGAGCTAGAAACCATCAAACTGCCTGCGTTAAACCCAGATTTGGCATTTACCATTCGCTCTAGAGCGCAGTATAGCGAAGAGATTGAGACCACCAGCACGCTTGTTAACAGTGAGCGGTATCAGCTCTATGGCGACCAGCTCGCCAGTATCGGCTTACCACTAAACAGTCAGTTTATGGGAGTGGAAATTACCGAGCGTACTCGACATATCGGTGATTTTGGATCTCGGATTTATCATATTTTGGCTATAGGCGAATAAGTCGATACATGGCCGCCAACAAACATCTTGTTGAGTGATTATTCAATATGATGAAAGTCAGTTCGGCAATGATTCGATAGCTAAGTACCAATATGAGAATAGCCCGAACATGTGATGTTCGGGCTATTCTCATTGTATCAGTGCTGATTATTGAACTTGCTAAATAGCGACTTGCTCGCCATTCTTCTGCGCTTGCAGGTTATCCCACGCACCTAGGATGTACATAATCCCTAGCGCTCGGTCATAGAGGCCATAACCTGGGCGCGCCCATTTTTCTTCGCCCCAAATATGACGACCATGATCTGGTCGAACATATCCTTGATAGTCATGCTTATGAAGTGTTTGTATAACCTTTATAATATCGACAGAACCATCACACGCTCGATGAGAAGACTCGATAAAGTCACCATTATCAAACCTTTTAACATTGCGTATATGGATGAAGTGAATTCGGTCATGAACTTCATCGATAATATCTGGGATATCGTTATCACTCGAACCAAGAGACCCGGTACATAGACTTAATCCATTGTAAGGGCTATCAACTAGGTTAAGAAACCTGACAATATTCTCTTTATTGATAATGATTCTCGGAAGACCAAAAATTGGAAACGCTGGATCATCTGGGTGGATACCCATTTTTATATCGTGCTCTTCACAAACAGGGATGACTCGCTCTAGAAAGTACTGGAGGTTTTCCCAAAGGTCTTCTGCTGTAAAGCCTTCATACTTTTTGAACGTTTCTTTCAACTGAGATAGTCGTTCTGGCTCCCAACCAGGCATAGTAACGGACACGTTTTTCGACAACTTTTCAATAAGGTCAATCGGCTCAATATCGCTAATTTTGCTCTTTTCAAAGAAAAGTGCGTTCGAGCCATCTTCCATTTCTTTATAGAGCTCGGTTCTAGTCCAATCAAACACTGGCATAAAGTTATAACAAACCACTTTCACACCAACTTTTGCCAGTCTTTTTAGCGTTTCAATATAGTTGTCAATGTACTTATCTCTCGATAGAAGACCCAGTTTAATGTCCTCATGAACGTTTACACTTTCAACAACATCAATATGAAAACCTTGCTTTTCGATCAACTCTTTCTCAGCAAGAATACGCTCCTCGCTCCAAACTTCGCCCGCAGGCATATCGTGCAGTGACCAAACAATTCCCTCTACACCAGGGATTTGTTTAATAAA
This sequence comes from Vibrio maritimus, assembly GCA_000755425.1. Lineage (GTDB taxonomy): Bacteria > Pseudomonadota > Gammaproteobacteria > Enterobacterales > Vibrionaceae > Vibrio > Vibrio maritimus_A. Next base: position 87,802 of record BBMT01000008.1, on the reverse strand, counting down.
AGGTAAACTAACCTCATCATTACCTTCACCGTACCAACGAAAAGACATCTTCATATTTAACTCCAAAAAATTTCAATACATTTAGTAAACTAATTAACTGTAAAAATTAAGCTAAAGATAATATTGTCCTAAATTAAGAAACTAATTATATAGACAATTGAGTAAAATCATTTAAATAACAGAATATATAGCGCTCTAGTTACTACCCATCGAGTAACTCGCGATCTAATTAGCGCGCCAATATCAAATACTAGTTTGCTAGAAACTCGCTCAAGTCAGCCGGCTTCTCGCATCGAATCTGTTCTAGTACCTGAGTGAGTTGTTGCATCAGAAGTTCGATTGCATGATCACCGCCTTCCTTGCCTAAGGATGAAACGGCATACATGAAAAATCGCCCCAAAAATGTAAACTGAGCACCGGTTGCCAGCGACGTAGCAATATCAACACCGGAGCGTATACCACTGTCCATCATCACCGTCATTCCAGAAGGCAACGTTTCCTTATTTACCTTTTTCAGTACATCCAGTGGAGATTCGCAGGCATCTAACTGTCTAGCGCCATGGTTAGACAAAATCACCGCGTCGGCGCCGACCTGACTAAGCAAATTAAGGTCGCTACTGGAGCACACGCCTTTGATGATTAAGTTCCCGTCCCACTTATCTCTTATTCGCTTCAAGCCTTCGGTATCAACTTTGCCCATTGCCATAGAACGCATCATGTCTGGAAGATCCAATCTGTTCTCACGCATGTACTGCTCTAAGTTTTTAAACTTTGGAATCCCATACCTAATTGTCTGCATCGCCCATTGCGGTCTTTTGCATACATCAATGAAATTATTCAAAGAATGCTTAGGAGGCATGGTTAAACCGTTTACAATATCATTTGGCCTAAACCCAAATGTTGGGATATCGACGGTTACGACTAAGTTTTTATAACCACAGCTCTTCAGACGACCCAGTATTGAGTCTTGTATTGTCTCATCAACAGGGTTGTAAAGTTGAAACCACGCATTGTCTTCCGCTAAATCAGCAATAACTTCTATCGACTCTGAAGACACCGTACTTAGGATATAAGGAATATTGTGCTTTTTTGCTGCGTTGGCCAAAATAACTGGAGAGTCAGGCCAAATTAGCCCCTGTAATCCAATCGGTGAAATACCAAAAGGTGCACTATATTCTTTACCTAGAATCGTTGTGGTCAAGTCACACTTTGAATACGGTGTTAGGTATCTCGGTGATAGCTTGGATTTTTTAAATGCGAGTCGGTTTGTCTCTAATCCAATATCATCAAAGCAGCCACCTTCTAGGTATTCATATATAAACTTCGGGATGTTTTTTTGTGTTTTACTTCTCATTCGAGAATAATCAGGGTACTGACCATTTAACATCACATCAACTCCAACTGTTTATAAGAATACACTTGGTAACCACAATGATAACGCTGGGATATAAGTTACCATTAGCAACACGGCTAGATTACATAACAAGAAAGGTACAATAGCCTTAACTACTTTCTCCATCGGAATACCACCAATACCTGAAGCAACGAACAAACAAACTCCTACAGGTGGTGTTGTCAAACCAATCATTAAGTTAAGTACAGCAATAATGCCAAAATGCACTGGGTCTACGCCTACTGCCGTTGCAACCCCAAGTAATGTTGGGAATAGAATTATTAATGCCGCGATGGTTTCCATGAAAGAGCCAACCAAAAGCAATAATAGATTAATGATTAGTAGTACAATGATTGGGTTTTCACTGATCGTTAGAATCGCTGAAGCTATCATCTGTGGGATTTTTTCAGACGTCAGTATCCAGCCAAACACATTAGCTAAACCAACCAGAAGCATTAATGATGCTGTTGTCACCGCGGTTGAAAGTAATATCTTAGGAAGGTCTCGGAATGACAGCCCCTTGTAAACAAACATACCGATGATCATTGCGTAGAGGGCTGCGACGACAGAAGCTTCGGTTGGCGTAAAGAAGCCACCGACAATGCCAATCAAGATCAAGAATGTCAGTGAAATTGCCCAACAGCTGGTGCGCAAGTGATGAACAATCTCAGATAATGTTGCACGTTTTTCCTTAGGGTAGCCTCTTTTCACTGAGATGAAATAGGTCGTCGCCATCATACCGACACCCAATAGCAAGCCTGGGACGGCTCCAGCTAGGAAAAGCTTGCCTACTGAAATACTTGTTAATGTTCCTACAATGATCATTGGAACACTTGGGGGAATAATAGGACCGATTGTTGACGAGGCAGCGGTCACAGCTGCTGCAAATGGTTTGTCATAACCACTTTTTGCCATTCCAGGGATCATTACCGAACCAATTGATGCAGTATCGGCAACGGCAGTCCCAGAAACACCACCGAACAACATTGAACCACTCACGTTCGCTAGGCCAAGTCCGCCACGAATGTGCCCCAACATCGCATTGCTGAGCCCTATGATCTGTTCGGTGATATTGCCGCGATTCATTAGATTTCCGGCTAGAATGAAACCACCGATACAAAGAAGAACGAACGAATCAATGCCCGCAAACATTTTTTGTGGAATAACCGTCAATGAAATATCAGCCATCACTAAGTAAGACATTGACGCTATGCCGAGCGTTATTGCTATAGGAAAGCCTAATATTAGTAAACCAAAGAAAACCAAGAATAATACATAGACTTCCATGTTACCCTCTCCGATCTAGATATTTAATAATTATTTTAATCGAGTCTAATGTTATAAATAGTTGCAAATTCGCAAAAATTAGTACACTAGCAAAAAATATATAGTCCATTTGAACAGCAAGTACTGGGGATGTTTGCCATTCACCTATACTCATAAATTGCATTGCGTTTGGTAAAGCTATGCAAATAAAAATAGACATAACAACGTTAACAATTAACTGATACAAGCTTTGCCATTTTTCACTGAGCCTAGACGCGACAATATCGACACTCACTAGCTCTTTAGATTTAAATGCTAAGCCGGATCCAAAAGCAACGGTATAGATAAAGAAGTAACGAGAAAGTTCTTCTGTCCATGCAGGTGTACTTTCAAGGAACATTCGAGCAAATACTTGAAGTAAAACAACACCACACAATGCCACTAAGCAGCATATTGTGAAAAAACTAAAGAACCGAGTGGCAATTCGATCAATATGGTTCACAGTTCTTGAAACGAATGAAGCTTGGGGTTCTTCTGCCACATTTGCAATCGTCATGATTTCCCTCAATAGATAATAGTGAGGCTATGCACCTCCCAAAGGGTTACTTAAAGTTTTTGAATCTCTTCAAACAGTGGTAACTGCTCTTCATTCAGGCTGTTACGAACCGCCGGAAGTGCAGCCTCACGGAATGCTGCTTGATCAACATCGACGAACTTCATTCCTTTCTCTTGCAACAGTTCAGCAAGTTTTCTTTCATCTTCTAGGAACAACTCTCGCTCGTAAGCTTGTGTTTCAGCAGCGGCTTCCTTGACCACAGCTTGCAGATCCTTAGGTAACTTATCTAACTGACGCTTACCCATAACAATGTAAATCCAGCTGCGCACGTGCTCTGTCTTGTTCACATAACCTTGAACTTCAAAGAATGATGCGCTGTTGATTAGAGATAATGGGTTCTCTTGCGAGTGGATCGTACCTTGTTGTAGAGAAGTAAATACCTCTGAGAATGCCATTGGTGTCGGCTTGGCCCCAAGTTGCTCCCATACCTTCACAAAAATCGGTACGTTTGGAACACGTAGAATTGTGCCTTTAAGGTCTTCCGGAGTCGTGATTGGTTTGTTCGAAGTCAGGTTACGAGCGCCACGCTCAAACCAGGTAAGTGGCACTAGACCAGAACGTTGCGTGATCTGAGCTTCAATCTCTTTACCTACTTCACCGTTTGCTACAGCTGCTAAGTGCTCGCTGTCTCGGATAGCATAAGGGATTGCAAGCAATGCCGCTTTAGGCGCCCAGTTCTGCAAAGATTCCCCTGAGATTGTCAGGTCAACAGTTCCTAATTGAATGCCGTTGATGATATCCATCTCTGAACCAAGCTCAGAGTTTGGGTATACCAAAACTTCAATTCGTCCTTCCGATTTTTCTTCTACCGTTTTTTGGAAGTGTAGGCAGCTTTGTTCCAAACATTGTCATCGTTTGCCAAATGGCCAAATTTAAGAGTGTAGTCAGCAGCAGATGCAATTCCGGCGAAAAGAGAAGACGCTAATATAGCGGCGCTCAATAGTTTTTGCTTCATCGTGTTCTCCATTTTCATTGTTTATTGTACAGACCAATTCAATCTAACATTGGAGAAATGTTTCACAAATGATAAAAACATTAACTGTGACAAGTGTGACACATTCACATTACTTATCACTCCATTTTTATGCGCAAAGTCTCAACTTTCCAATCAATAAACTCACCTAGCTGTTCTTCCAATGCGAGCGTTTTCGTACAGAAAGACCAATAAGTCTTCTTTCCCTATCTGCCCATTAATTGGTTCGATAAGTCACCAATATCACTTCCCCTCTACTTTCTATACAACTCACACAGAAAATCAAACAAACTCAATAAAAACAAATATTTACACGGACAAATAGGAATGAAGCGAGGCGAAATCACGATACTAGAGAACCGATTTATTGTACCTTCTTGGCGACTTACAGTACTACTTTAGGATTAGCATTCATCGTTAGAACAGACTAAATGGTTGACTTATTTCAACTTTTACCGTCCAGCGAACCATAAATCTCTTTCCATAGATCAGCCTAGTATCGCCTGTATACAGTAAATCTACTGCTCAGAGCAAAAAATAGACATTAGTCCATACCAATTTAACATCACATCTACAAAATTGGTCTGTACAATTTGATCGTATTAACTTGCCTTTGGTCACATAACTTCTCTACAATTGATGTTCTAATAAATAACATCTTTGCCACATAATTGTGTTGAATGAGTTTGCCGACCGATCGTCAACGCACTTTTTATGGTTCATACCATTAAAAAATAAGAGTAAAGAGACGGACATGTGGCTCAATTGCGACACACAAAATCGATTACGAACAAGGTAAGGGCATGACAATAAAAACTGACCGGCTGTACATAACTGTCGCCAATCAAATCATTAACCGGATTAATGCCAAACAGTATCTAGTGGGAGAAAAAATCCCCCCAGAGCGAAAACTCTCAGAAGAGCTCAATGTGAGTCGAACCGTGATACGTGAAGCCATGGTGTATCTAGAGCTATCAGGGATCGCAGAGATTAAGAAAGGGGCAGGCGTTTTCGTACTCCAGAGCCAGCCTCAATTACCTTCCCCTTCACTCAGCGAATATACACCGAACGATATTTTGTCAGCGAGAAAAGTCATTGAAGGAGAGTTTGCAAGACAAGCCGCGTTGAATAACACGCCAGAGTTAGTAGGTGAACTGCAGAGGTGCATAGAAATGATGAATGCATCGCAATTTTTCTCAAGCATGGAGTTGAGACATCAAACCTCTCACGATGCAGACCAACAGTTCCACTTTGCAATCGCTAGTGCTTGTCAAAACCCACTACTAACGCTGTTCCACCAAGACCTCATGGCACTCCACATGAAGGGGAAAATGTGGAACCGAATGGAAGTCATTGCCAACGGACCTACAGAAAAAGGGATTTGGGTTGACGATCATCAAGCAATTTTCAACGCGATCAAGGCGGGAGACCCCGAACAGGCTGAATCAGCATGATTGCGCACATCGATAATGTGATAGACAAGTTGAGTAACTAGAAAATGAAATCATTCGTTGTAAATGGAATTAATGACTATCAAGTCGTTGAGCAAAATGTACCATCTGTCTCTGATGAGCAGGTGTTAGTCCGCGTAGAATACGCCGGAATTTGTGGCTCTGATCTGCATATCATTCACGGTCAAAACCCTTTTGCTACCTACCCTAGAATCACTGGGCACGAATTTGTAGGAACAATCGAAAAGATAGGCGAAAATGTCAAAGACCTGCGAGTGGGCACTAAAGTTGTCGTCAACCCAGTCATCAGTTGTGGTCAATGCCGCCCTTGTAAAATAGGCCGTTCTAACGTGTGTACAGAACTGCAAGTGATTGGTGTTCACACTGATGGCGGATTTACACAATTTCAAACGGTACCCGCATCTAATATTATTGCCCTACCAGACACCATCAATTTAAGAGACGCAACGTTAATAGAACCTTATAGCATCGCCGCTAATGTATTTAACCGACTTGATGCATCATCGGATGACACAATACTTATCTATGGCGCTGGCGTTATCGGTTTAACCATTGTGCAAATTGCTAATGTTTTGGGAATTCCATCTATCATTGTCGATCTCCTCGACGAAAAGTTAGAAACCGCCAAACAGTTAGGCGCCACCTATACTATCAACCCTAAACGAGAAAACACTGAACAGCGAGTGATGGAGATAACAGAAGGGCACGGAGTTCCACTGATCGCCGATGCAGCCTGTATCCCTGCTCTGATTCCAGAAATTATGAGACTCGCAGCGCCGGCGGGCACCGTATGCTTACTCGGTTTTTCAAGTGAGGATAGTCCTCTTCAACAAGTCGAGGTCATCAAAAAAGAGTTGACCATCGTTGGCTCACGGCTAAATAACAAGATGTTCCCGAAAGTAATCGACTGGATGGCTCAAGGGAAGCTAGATACCGAACATCTGATCAGCCATGAATTTACCCTTGATACCGCTCCAGAAGCTATCGAACTTATTGAAACCGATCCTCAAAAGGTACGTAAGGCTCTGATAAAAATGCACTAACTTAGTGCTTGCCATCATCTGACTACGCTTTTGTTCGAACCATTAAGTCTCCAATGCTCAGTTGGAGACTTTGACCGCACACTTACCGCTATAGAGCAGCTCTACACCTAAGGATAATAATATGGCTTCAAGTCAAACTGGATATGACCAACCATCAAGTTCAAATCGCTCATTACTTAAAAACCGTATCGTCCACATAGGCTGCGGTGCTTTTTTCCGAGCACATCAAGCTTTAGTCCTAGAGAAACTTAACCAGATGTTACCTAGTGATTGGGGCTACACTGCGGTGAGCCTTTTCAGTGGCATGCCCTTCATTCAAGAGCTACGAAACCAAGACCATCGATATACTGTGGTAGAACAAGATCACAACACCGTAAACGTTCAAACGGTTGAATCAATAATTGATAGCATGCACCCAAGCCTTGACGGTATCGATGCCATCATCAACCGCATGGCAGAGCCTCAAGTCTCAATCATCTCACTAACAATCACAGAAAAAGGCTATTGCGTAGATCCAAACACACGCCAATTTCATGCGACTCACCCTCTAATCGCTCAAGATATTGCGACGCCTAAAACACCAAAGTCTGCATTAGGCGTCATCGTTGCGGCATTGAGCTTGAGAAAAGAGCGTGGTTTGCCTGCATTAAGTGTTATGTCGTGTGACAACATGCCTCATAACGGCGAAGTGACCAAAGCAGCGATTGTTGCCTACGCCAAGCTTATTGATCCTGAACTTGCTGAGTGGATCTCCGCGCACATCAGCTTCCCTAGTACGATGGTCGATCGAATTGTTCCAGCGACGACCGATGAGTCATTGCAAAACATCGAGTCTTTAGCCGGTAAATTCGACCCTTGCGGCCTAATGACCGAACCTTTCTTACAGTGGGTTATTGAAGATAATTTCGTATCCGGTCGTCCTCAATGGGAAAAAATCGAAGGAGTTTCGCTCGTAAAAGATGTGCAGCCTTATGAAGAGATGAAGCTAAGAATGCTCAATGGCAGCCACTCATTTCTTGCCTATACTGGCTTCCTGTCTGGGTATGAATATATATCGGACACAATGGCAGATCCTAACTTCAAAGAGATGACTCGACGCTTGATGCTCGATGAACAAAAGCCAACACTTCAAGAGCTAGACGACATCAATCTTGTTGATTATTCAGAACTGCTGTTAAACCGATTCTCTAACCCTTACTTGAAACACAAAACCGCGCAAATTGCGACCGACGGTAGCCAAAAGCTCCCTCAACGAATCATTGAGTCTATTGGTATTTTGGCCAAAGAAGAGCAAAGTTTTGCCGCTTTAGCATTGGCGACAGCCGCGTGGATGCGTTACCTCAAAGGCGTAGATGAAAACAACCAACCTATTAATATCATCGACCCTTTATCGGAACACCTGTTGTCTATCGCCAACCAATATTCCACCGCTGATTCGATGATCAAAGCGCTGTTAAGTGAAGAATCCATCTTTGATCAGTCGATTGTTCAACAACAACCAGTCATTGATGCAATCACTCGCGCATACGTCAATATTGAACAAAAAGGGGCGAAAAAAGCGTCATGGAAGCTGCTATTTAGTCAACACGTCCTACTTATGATGAGCTTCGCCATTTACAGTCCCCCGATATGATTGGGGGGCTCAACCAGGCAAGCCAACTAAAACCTTTTAATATCTTTGAGAAGTAACGTCTACCGCAGTCGCTATTGTCGATAGTCCTTACCTAACTTCAAGTTCAGCAGCTTTAGCTCGATGAAAGTCAGCCCGTCGCTCCCCGCAACAACTCGATAAATAACTGATCCTAACTATACTTTTGGTTGCTCACTCACAAGGAATATGTCTAATGAAAAACACATTTATTCTTCATTCTGAGTACCCCCTCTGGTGATCAACCTGAAGCCATTGCGAGATTGATTGAGGGCGTCAATAGCGGCAAAACCCACCAAACCCTCAAAGGTGTCACTGGGTCTGGCAAGACCTTTACCATGGCGAATATCATTCATCGCCTGCAGCGCCCTACGCTAATTTTGGCTCACAACAAAACACTGGCCGCTCAGCTGTATAGCGAGATGCAACGATTCTTTCCAGAGAATGCCGTTGAGTATTTTGTTTCTTATTACGATTATTTTCAGCCAGAGGTCTACATCCCGGGCAGCGACCGCTTTATCCGTAAAGATTCAGCCATAAATGAACAACTAGAACGATTACGTTTATCCACCACGAAATCTCTGATTGAAAGGCGTGATGTAGTGGTTGTCGCGTCAGTGTCGTCTGTTTATGGATTAGGAGACCCGCAGGCGTATCGTGATTTACAAATCCCTTTAGCGGTTGGAGCTCAATTAAATCTAGACGACCTGTTAAAGCGTTTAGCGCGCTTACAATACACACCTACTCAGCCAAAACTTTCACGCGCGGGCTATAGGGTGCAAAACAATATCATCGATATCTTTCCCGCAGACTCTGAGAAAGATGGAATTCGTGTAGAGCTAAACAAAGGGACGATTCATCGTCTGAGCTGGATAGATCCGGCGACAGGAGTCGTGCTAGCACCTTGTAGCGAATACAAAGTATCACCAAAACCCTCTACGCCTCTTCTGCAGAGAAGGTACGTGAAGCTAGCGAGCAAATTAGACTTGAAATGGAGAGCAGAGTTGCAGAACTCAGTGCTGAAAATAGAGTGACCGAAGCCGCTAGGTTGTATGAGCGCTGCATGCACGATATTGAAATGATGCAGCAACTGGGCTACTGCGGAGGGATTGAAAACTACGCCTGCTATCTGAATGATAGAGATCCCGCTTTGCCACCAACCACTCTCATGGATTACTTACCTAAAGACGGTCTCGTCTTTATTGATGAATCCCACGTGATGGTGCCTCAGATTAGCGCGATGTCAAAATCAGACCGCAGCCGCAAAGACACCTTAATTGACTATGGATTCCGTTTACCCTCCGCACTCAATAATCGTCCACTCACCTTTAGCGAGTTTGAAAAAGTAAAACCTCAAACCATCTTCGTGTCAGCGACACCAGGGAAGTATGAAGTTAAACGTTCAAATGATGTCGTTATCGAGCAAATTATCCGACCAACAGGTTTATTGGATCCCGAAGTTGAAGTTCGACCTTCGGCAAGCTGCATGGAGGATTTGTTAAAAGAGATACGTATTCGCTCAGCACAAAACGAACGGACGCTTGTGACAACATTAACCAAGCGCAGCGCCGAAACACTGAATGATTTCTTTAATGAGCAAGGTATTCGGGCTCGCTATCTGCATTCTGACGTCAAAACTTCCGATAGAGTGGAGATCATTAATGCTCTCAGAGCCGGTGAATTTGATGTGTTAATCGGTATCAACTTACTGCGTGAGGGATTGGATATTCCAGAGGCTTCGTTGGTTGCTATTTTGGATGCTGACCATGCAGGCTTCTTGCGTTCTGTAGAAGCTCTAATTCAAATCATTGGCCGAGCAGCACGCAACGTCAATGGCAAAGCCGTTCTTTACGCAGACAAAGTCACACCTGCAATGAAGCAAGCAATAGATGAATCATTGGAGCGACGTACCCGGCAACAGGCCTACAATCAAACCAACAACGTGATACCTATGAGTCTCGTAGAAAGATTGCGTCAGCGGTAGAAGCCGCGAGACAAAAAGCCCATCACCATGTGGGATTTTGTGATGATCTTAAGAGCTTGTGTCAGCAAATCACTCAAAGGGAAAAAGCACTGTTCGAAGCCGTAGACACTAATGATGACCAAAAAATTCAACAAATTCGCGCGGAGCTAGACAGCCTTTATAGGCAGTTCATCTTTATGTAAGAGGACTTAAACGAATCAGGCATCGAAGACATAGTCCTTGCTGCCTCGGGGAGGTTGAGTAGCGGTATATCCGCGACTCAACCTAACTCGAATAACAAAGCGTTTCGACTATTATCGTGGGTTTCGTTTGATTCAGTAAGCGCCTTCAAAACAATGCTCGTTAAACGTTGTCTCGATACTGCTGTTTCGTGATGCCATAAAACAACTTAGAGTCTGTTCCTTTCGCTGTTTTGTAATAGTCAGCGTGCTCACCTTCTCTGACATAACCACACTTTTCCAGCGTTTTGTATGAGCCGACATTTTGGCCATAGCAATCGGCACACACTTTATGACTGCCTAGTTCATTGAACGCTAGTTCAGTCATCAATTGACAAGCGCGCGTAGCAACACCTTGTCCCCAAGCGTGCTTAGGTAGCTGATAACCAACCTCGCGGTTACCCTCCAGGAACATAACTTGGGTGATAGCGGTCATTCCCATGTATCGCCCTTGACTGTCTCGAATGACAAAAGTTGGATTGTCAGGCCAACGCTTCTCTTGCAAGGCGTTTTCGGTATCTTCAACAATGGGACCAAAGAATCCCTGATATAGTGTTTCGTCTGCTGGTGCAAAGAATAGGTATTGATTCACTTCTTCGTCATCAAACATTTTGAAGATATCGATGAGATCCTGCTGGCGAATCAGTTGGATCGACAGCGTCTCATTGAATGGTACTGAATCACCGTGTTTTAATTTTGAATATGACATTTGTTACCTCGTTATTTGCTGCCCATGGTAGTAAACTTTTCTCAAAACGAATTGTACATTTGCGACAAATTACCTCTCAAAATCCCCATAGATGTCTATGGTGAGATCGCGCCGGCTTAAGTAGCGATTCGGGGTTCGTTTAATCTGCTGTTTGAGTTGTTTTATGAGATGTGATTGGTCGCTAAATCCAAATCGTTGAGAAAACTCTGCCCAATTCACAGACCCAGCTTCTTGGTAAAGTGCGAGCACCATTTGCTCTAGTTTTAGCATCAATTGGTATTTCTTTATACCGAGCCCCATCACTCGCTGAAAATGGCGTTCGAGTGTGCGCCGAGTACTATGACAATCTAGTGCCAGTTGCTCCACATCTACCTCGTTAGCCTCATCTTTGTTGAGTTGCTCAGTGATTGCTGAGAGCGCTTTAGAAACCAGTGAGTATGCTTTATCTTGTTGAGAGCTCATCCCTAAGCTACTAAGCTTTTCACCAATACAATTGACGACCTCTTCCTGAGACTGACAGCTAAGCAGCGACTCTTGAAAAGATGGACTGAAGTATGACGCCAGCCAATCATGCCAGCCACATTGATTCAGTACCGCTGATGATTGTGGGTTCAGTAAATAAAGTGCACCTGGTTGGAAAGTGATGCCGATGCGCTTCAATGGAGCAACATCATTCATAATCAACAGGTTTTCAGAGGCCGAAAGCAAATGGCTTCCTTTGCCACTCATGATTTGCTCACCATTGTCATAATGATAACGCTGCTCTGGCGGTGTAAATAGCAAATGGGCTCTAGGGTTAGGAATCAGTTGGGGTGGAAAAGGAATCACTTCGTTTGGGTTAACTTTTAGGTACCAAACTTGATGAATTAACCATTCAAATCCTTCAAGGGAATGCTTCCAGGTGATCATTGAGGCTGTGTTCTTGATTGAGGCTTTAGTCTTAATTGTAAGTTAGATCAATAAGAGTCGGTATTAGTAAATGCTGTAACACTGCCTAAAGATACTTCACCGGTAATGGATTATTGCAAAGACGTATGTTGATTGAGGGAAGCTCTCTTGGAGATAATCCAAAAAATTTCTCGTCTTTTTTAAAGTTTGCTCGTCTTATTGACAGTAAAAAAAGTAAATGGACGATTTTGAGCAATACTAAGGTTAAGCTGATTAGCGCTAGATACTGGCAGACAGACATCCTTACTAGTAAAGTTAAGTCGATCACTATGAGGTAAACAAACCCTATGAAACTTGAGCCAATCTGGGTAGCCTATCAATCCAGCCTAAAAGCGTTTCTACACAGTAAAATCGCTAACCCGGCAGATGTCGAAGATCTACTCCAAGAGGTTTTGATTAAAACTCACAATGGCTTTCAAGCGGTGAGCGACGAGAGCAAAATCAAACCCTGGTTGTTCCAGGTTGCCAACCATACCATTATCGATTTTTACCGAAAGAACGCGAAAAGGCAGGAACTAACCTCGGATGATTTGTGGTATCAGGAACAAGATGAGGAGGCGCTCATTCAAGAGCTTTCTCAGTGCCTTTTACCCTTTATCAAACAGCTACCTAAACAAGATGCCGACCTATTAATCGCTATTGAGATCGAAGGTATACCGCAGAAAGACTATGCAAATAGTCAGGGCCTCAACTACTCAACGCTCAAGTCGAGAGTTAAGCAAAGCCGTCGGAAGTTGTTTGATTTGTTTCACAGCTGCTGCGAGTTTTCCGTTGATTCACAAGGCAACATCATGGAATACAGTCCGCGGTCGGGCAATTGTGGAGGCTGCTAACGTCAAATGAGCAATCTGGAACAAGTTTTTTCAAGCTAATCTAACTATGCTTTGCTTACTCCAAATAACCAAGGTAACTTCCGAATGAAAATTTGTATTACAAGCGTTCCAGTACAAGACCAAGACAAAGCCTTAGCCTTTTACACCGATGTTTTGGGCTTTATCAAAAAAACAGAGGTTCCTCTTGGCGAGCACAAATGGCTCACCGTCGTTTCGCCGCAGGAGCAATCTGGGGTTGAGCTACTTCTCGAACCAATGGCATTTGAACCCGCGAAACAATATCAAGCTTCGCTCAAAGAAGCAGGGATTCCGTGGACTTCCTTTTCTGTTGAAGACATCAATGCCGAACACGAGCGGTTATTAGCTCTAGGTGTCGAGTTTTCTGTTTCGCCTCGCGAGGTAGGAAATGTCATCATTGCGGTACTTGATGATACTTGCGGCAACTACATTCAGATTATGCAGATGCTCTAAAATACTCTTCGCAATGACGAGGCAACAGTCTCGTCTTTCATTACTGAGTCGGTGAGGCTGTGTCATGTCTAGCAAAAAGAAAACCTTCTATGAACTAGAAATCGAGCGAATCTACAAAGAGCATTCACTGCCCGCTAAAAAGTACGCCCTCATTAGACAATCCAAAGCCTTTATGGAGGCGCATCATTCCGAAAGTATCGATCTCGACGACCTCGCCAAAGCAGCATTTATGTCTCGCTTCCACTACATCCGTGTTTTCAAACAACTATATGGGGTAACGCCGCGCAGCTACCTGCGGGACATGCGCATTGCTAAAGCAAAACTACTTCTAAAGCAGGGCAATAACATTACCGATGTATGCTTAGCGGTAGGCTACGAAAGTGTTTCGACGTTCTCTAACACCTTCAAGAAGTGCACAGGTTTTTCTCCAAGAGAGTATCAAGAACGAAATCGAGAGTAGCCAACCTAATCTGGATATCACTTTTCTAACAAGGGATACTCAGTGTATCCCTTGCCGTTTGACTAAAACTACATCTGCTCAATTGAGTTTTGGATTGCAGGACCGATTTGACGCTTTCGAGATGTCACGCCATCAAGCGTCAACATGTCGCCCGTTACCGATGTATCAAAAGCTCGACTCAAGATCTGCTTTTCAATGTCATCGCCCCAGATAATGTTCGCACGCTTGTTTTTGTATCTGTAATGGAGAAAAACAGATGGTCGAGATTCTGCGCTTTCTTATACTCTTCCATCGCCGCTAGTAATTCATCTTTACGGTCAATAAGCTGCTGCGCTGTTAAGGTTTCTGCCACGCCGATACCGACTTTTTTACCACCGTATTCGAAGTTCTTGTAGTCCATCGTTAGGATTGAAGCAGCTGGAAGATGGCTTAGATCTGACTTCGCTACCAGCATTTGCTGACCAAAGTCTTCGATATCCTCTACACCCGCAATCTTCGCCAGCTTTTGAGCAAACTGTCTGTCGTAATCTGTCGTCGTTGCTGACTGAAATACCACCGTATCAGAGAGGATCGCACCGAGACCCGCGCACGCAACTGATTTAGGAAGTGATACGTCCAACTGTTCAGCATTCGCCGCCAGAATCGTTGCTGTTGACCCCCAAGCACGAACGTCCATTGAAACCAGCTGAGAGGTATTGATAGGTGCCCCACCGATTGCATGATGATCGATAACCGCGACAATCGATTCAGTATTGATGGTTGGTGCTAACTGAGTACGCTGATTGAAATCGACCAAACCCACTTGGTAGCCAGAATAATCAGCAACAATCTCTGGCTTTTCGGCGTTGCAGTAGTTTAGAACAAAGGTACTTTCTGGATTGATGTCTTCAGCTACCGTTGCTTTGCCTCCATAGATATGAGCAGCCATGATAGCAGCAGACACCGTGTCGGTATCCGGCTCATGTGGCCAACCCAAACCAAATTGTCCGTTTCATTATTCGATGGGTCATATAAGTCGAGCGCAGCGTGTGCCGATGTTGCAGCCAGCAAAGACAGTGCGATTGCAGAAAGTTTCATATTTTGTCCTGACGTAAACTAAAAGTCAGGCAATACTAGGAAGGTAACATGTCGAATTCGTGACAGTTTTCGTTCAACCAGATTACGACATGTAACAAACAATTATCTTTCTAACAGTGAATTACGATAATTGGCGGGTGTTATTCCACATCGTTTCTTGAACGCTCTATTAAAATTGCTCAAATCGGTATATCCCACTTGCCAACTAATTTCTGCCACCGACAGGTCTGTGTAGGCAAGCAGCTCCATTGCCTTGTGTAGCCGTGCTTGCTCCTTCATTTGTTTGAATACCAGTCCTCGGGCTTTTAGATTACGTTGTAGTGTACGACGTGTCATTCCCAAAGCCTGTGCAAACCAATCAATATTAAACCAAGGCAAACAAGAGTAGCTGATAACTAAGGCGGATACCGACTCAAACCAATCAGGCTGAGCGACATCGAACTGCAACGGCCGGTAATGCGCTTCGAGCGGCACTTGAATCGCTCCATATTCGCAACCCAATGTAACTTTCCCGAATCGAGCAGGAATTTTTCGAGCCCCCGAATTACTTGAGATCAATCTAGACTCGTTTGGAGTCCATTTATCTCCTAGCATTTGCTGACAAAAGTGAATCAATGCCTGTGTGCGAAACCATTCTGCTAATTCGAAACCCAGATTCTGTGGGCGATAGCAGCTGCGGTGACACAGCCACCAGCAATTGTCTCGACACTCTACAAATGGTCACGTGATTCGATAGCATTGATATCTCTTCAATCAACACAGGTATTGCCTGCTCCAATGAGTTGATGCTGTTGAGGCTCTGGGGCAAGACTGGCGACAATAGCGCTAAGGTCGCCTTTCCCACAACTTCGAACCCTATTTTATTTCCATAGCGAGTTTCGAGTTTGTGTAAGAATCTCATGGCATCATTAGTTGGCAACCATTGCTCCGCCATCAGCATCTCTAAGGGTAATCCACACTCATCCGCACTGCTACGCCACTCCAAACCCCGCTGCTCACAATAATCGATAAAGGGCAGCAGATTACTGGCAGATGTGACCAATAATTGGTTTGTTTTGTGTGTAGCTTTCATGATGATGAAGAGTCATTCCTAAATAACGAGATACCTAAGTAGTTTTACACCTTCAGCGAACAAGTGTCACCAAATGACCTACTCACTTTCTGTGACGTAGCGAATAATTGGCCTAAATCCCGTTAGGAGAACTCAAATGAAACTCAAGCTTACTGCTCTCGTCACATCGATGCTCTCAGCTTCCATATTTGCCTCAGAAAAACCTGTTAACAATCCCGTTGAGGCGGCCTTAAAGGTCGAAGGTGCACAAGTCGTATTGCCCGTTGAAACCACCAAAGGGGCATTTAGCCCTGAATTTGTCGATGCCGCTCGCACTAACTTCAACAACTTTCATTGGCAGATGGGTGGGGATCATGCGCTCTACTACAACGCTTATATGAATGAATTTATGCCAACGGCAGTGGCGTCCCCAAATCAAGAATACAGATCATTAAAGAGAAACATTCACAACGAACTAGACAGCCTCTTGGTTAAGACCAACACCAGGGGTGAGATGACCATGAAAGACTATTTAGCCGACCCGCAGTTTCGCACCCAAGGGTTTATGCTGATTCATAAGGGAGAAGTGGTCTATGAAGCGTATCCGGGTATGAAACCTACCGATCGTCATGTCTGGGCATCTTCTGCCAAAACTACTGTTGGTCTTATTGTCGCCCAGCTTGTAGATGAAGGAAAAATCGATAGCAGCAAAGCGATTACCGTCTATGTACCGGAACTCACTGGAACAGTTTGGGACAAGGTTAGCATCCTTGATTTATTGAATCACACGACTGGTCTTGATAACGAAGAAAAGCTTGAATCAATACTGGACCCGGATTCACCTGTGGTTCGCTTCTTCGCTTCGATAACCGGCTCAGTTCGTCACTCGACAGGTGAGGTAGAAACCTGGCTGGATGTCGCTAAAGATACCAACAAACTGCCTGGGGAAAAGGCGGGGGAACGATTCCGATATGCGTCAATCAACACCATGATTCTCACACAGATGATTGAAAACATTGAAGGGGCGACGTTCACTCGCGTATTTGAAGAGCGTGTATGGAGTAAGACAACCGCACGTCAACCAATGATGTTTAATCTTTCTCCAGATGGCAAAGCGATCGCGCTCGGTTTGGTACTTTCTACACTCGAAGACAAAGCTCGTTTCGGCACGCTATTTACCCCAAGCTGGCAAGCCGTAGCAACAGAGCAAATTGTCTCTTCTGATGTGCTGGATATTATTCGCAACAACGGCAATGCAGAAAGTCATGTAGGTTCAACGAAACAAGCAAGCTCAATCGGCGCCTTTAATGAGATGTCGACAACACAGTCTTATCAGTTTGATTTCATCTACGATGATGGTGCTATCGCCAAAAGTGGCAACTTAGGACAAATGATATACATCGACCCAGGGCGCGACTTCGTCGGTGTAATGTTCTCTACCAACCCTATCACTCCGGTTATGGTGAAAATAAAGGCCCTGCACTAATGCGCTCAGCAGCTAAGATGCTCGCTGATAAATAACCAACCTTTAAAACAAACCACTTGTAGCTTCAAGGAAGGAGCTGCATCAACATAACAATCAAGCCTTAAAAATTAGCACTACCGCACAGATGCCGCGAAGGAATATGTTAGGATGCGGTTACGATTATTTCTTTGGTTAACATTACGTTGAACAACAAAATCAAAATCTTACTTGTCGCTGGCGCGCTGGGAGCAGGATTCTACTTGCCGAATCTACTGAAACAAACTCCGAATGCGGATCTCGATCTAAGCAGCTATTGCATGCTCTCTTCTGACGTGTGCGAGCAACAAGGTGTGAAGCTTAAGCTCGATACACAACGCGTGACACCACTCACTCCGATAAAAGTGGATGTGTTTTGGCCGAACGCTGAGGCAGAAACCTTATCGATTTCACTACAAGGCAAAGAGATGGACATGGGTGTCGCCAAATACCAACTTGAGATGATCAAGCCAGATGTCTATCAAGGTGAAATTATTTTACCGGTTTGCGCTGAACAACGTATGACTTGGTATGGCACTGTTTCCGACGGCAGTACTGACATCAAAGCAGCACTAAGGATGAGCGCACGATGAACAAAAAATGGATTGCACTACTGGTTGTCGCCTTTGGCCTTGGTGTGGGAAGCAAGCTATTCATTGACAACCAAAAACTACAAGAGCAACAAGCGCAAGAGTTAGTGCAGCTTGAAAAAGTCTCTGAGTCCGTTTTATATGGAGAGAACGGTGCAGCTGTTGAAATCTTTGACCAAACAGATCCGCGCACTCGCGTCGTCTACTTTGGTTTTACTCGCTGCCCCGATGTCTGCCCAACCTCATTGGCGATGCTAGCTGGCGCGCTAAACCAGATCGACGATGAAACCAAAGCCACACTAAGACCTATGTTTGTTTCCCTCGACCTGAGCGCGATGCCGCAGAAGCCTCTGCCGAGTACGCCCACTACTTTCACCCAATGATTGAAGCTTATCTGCGCCGCTGGAAGTCACCAAACCGCTTGCTCACAAGTATGGCGTTATCTTCCGTAAGACAGAACTTGAGGACTCCAAGCTTGGCTATACCCTCGACCACAGTTCG
This sequence comes from Vibrio maritimus, assembly GCA_000755425.1. Taxonomy (GTDB): domain Bacteria; phylum Pseudomonadota; class Gammaproteobacteria; order Enterobacterales; family Vibrionaceae; genus Vibrio; species Vibrio maritimus_A. Next base: position 69,048 of record BBMT01000008.1, on the reverse strand, counting down.
TATTTCTATTTCCTAAGCCCGGACGGCACGCTTATTGAGAAAGTGCCGCACACGCTCAATCCTGCTCCGATTATTGAGGCAATTCATCGCGTTAATAAGCAAGGATAAGCAACACTATACTTTATAAACGATGCACCTATAACAATGGAATGAACCATGAAGCTCAACAAACTCCTTCTATCTGCAATCGCCCTAGCTCCTCTTTCGATGGCACACGCCGCTATCGATGTGAATGATGTGTACGCTCGCGCAACACCACCAAATGCAACAACCAGCGCGGTATTCGGCACCATTGAAAATACCGGCAATGAAGTTCGCACTATCGTTAGCGCAAGCTCACAAGCGTCAAGCGTGGTTGAACTGCACGATGTCATCAAGGAAGGTGATGTCATGAAGATGCGCCAAGTGAACACCATCGACATTCCAGCTAATGGTAAAACCATCCTTAAGCCTGGCAGCCTGCACGTGATGCTATTAGATGTAAAAGCGCCAATGAAAGAAGGGGACACCATTAACGTTGAGCTCAACTTTGCCAATGGCGAAGTGAAGGTTCTGACCGTGCCAGTGAAAAAAGTCATGTCGGGCATGAAGCATCATAAACATCACTAATCCATTTCCCCGTCGGAACATCATAAAGCCAACCAAGTGTTGGCTTTTTTAATGCCGTTTCGTACTGACCAGAATCCACACATCGACACAGTTAACAGTAAAAACGGAAGGGCATTCACACATTTCCAGCTACCTTAGCTCGTGATGCTTAATAACTACAGGCTTTCAGCCGCCCCACCTAAATGAGTTCTCAGAGACGTCGGTGGAAAAGCGATCGGTCATAACGAATAACCAGCTACATGCATGCAATCGAGACAACAGTTTCTATCTTGCCAACTGTAAATACATACCGTTCTATACCCAATGAGGGTAAACAGGGGAAATTTTACTTTGTAGCTACTGGAAAAATATTGGAATCGATCTAAAATTGCGAGCGGCAAAAACTTGGCGAGAAATCGCTTTCAAGACATACTGCTGCAAGCACAGTTTAAAACCAGCGTCAGACACCTTACAGAATAAGACATCATAGATATCAATGCGGACTTGAACCATGTTCCGTCTGCAAAGTGACGTAGTAACTTAGAGGTAATGATGATAAAAAACCTTCAAAGAGTCGCGATAACCGAGCAAACACAGTCATTACTCGACCAACAGTGCCAACAGTTATGGGACAAGTTTCCTAACCTTGTTGATGTTGAATCAAATATCAAGTTTCACCAAGGGTTTGGTGATTACGAGGTCACTTTAAAGGCCACGCTACCCCTCCAAACAATTTGCGCCGTAAGAAACGACCGACAGTTAGATGAAGCACTGAGCGATGTGTTCGCTGCTTTACACCATAAACTGACCAAGTATCAAGATAAGCAACGCGCTAAACGTTTTTGGGTTGGGAAACTCAAAGTGGCTTTGGGTCGACTACTTCCGACTCGACAAAGCGGTTCTATCAAGTCTTAGCCTCGCTTCGCACTGACCAAAGTCGACACGACAACCGCCATATAAAACACACCTGTTATTGCCTCTAAATAAACGGCAACCTCAGCTAAAGGGCTATTGGGGCTCACGTCACCATACCCTAATGTCGTGAGAGTAACGAAGCTGAAGTACGTCACGACTGAAAAGTCACTGCCCCACGTTTCAGAGTGTTCAATTCCATTAAATGCGTTAGGGTTGAAGTTAATCAATAACAGGTAGAGAGCCGCCCAACCTAGCCCCATAACCAAAAACAGCGCGACTGAGCCAGTCAACGTATTGTTATCGACTTCGTCGGTAAGCAGAATCTGCTTAACTGTTGACTGAAACACGCCATAAAAGAAAGCAAGCATCAATGTCAGCATCAGCATATTGGCAATGTCACTATCGATGACAGTATGTAAAGTGACGGCAATAACCATCAGGGTGCTGACAACCACTAAATATACATACCAACCACGTGAAAACTTCATGCTCCACAGACAAACCACAAAACTATTCAATACAAGTGGTTTAAGCAAAAGGCCGAGACCATCGCCCGGTATTTCTCGTGATATAGCACCTATAAGCAATATTGAAATCAGCGATAACGTGAAATAAATAAAGTTATTCGATTGGTTTATCGAAGCCATGTTAGCTCCCGGTTTATGTTTAGTTTAGAAAGACATGCAGCACCTTTGAGTTAACGTCTTTGCCATTTCATCGAATTTGCTACTAGTCTTGAGTAGGTGTAACTATCAGATTTGAGTAGCAATAAGGAAACGGAGTTGCAAATGCATCAATTTGTCTGCCTGATTTTGGTCTTACTTATGTTTGGCTGCTCTAGTAGTCCACACGACCAGTCGACACGAGTCGACGAGTCGAATTACCTTCTGGTCCAACTCGGGCCTAAAGACGAAGGCAAAGGTCTCGAAAATGAACCCTACCGTTTCTGGGGCGACTCCACTCCAGAGAACCTCACCGATATCAAAGGTGGTGAGATAGGTGAGGAAAACATCGACCTATTTAGAAACTCACCTGATACTCCCAAAGTCATAGGCGATAGGTTCAATGTTCTCGTTTTATCTGGAGGCGGCCCCCGTGGCGCCTATGGTGCCGGCGTACTAAATGGGCTTCGCGACCAAAATAAGCTCCCCGAATTTTCACTCATTACCGGCGTCAGCGCTGGTGCACTCATCGCTCCTTTTGTGTATGTCGGTGGAGACAAATATGACGAGCTTAAAGACGTCATGTTGGGCTCAATGACGACATGATGTTAGGCGGCACCGGTATATTCAAAGCATTGTTTGGTGATGCATTCTCAGAAGGGGAAAGCTTCTTTAAGATGGTGCAACTCACCTACGATGATGAGTTTATCGATCAGATTGCCCGAACTCATCAAACAGGCAAGCGAATGCTCATTGGGACGACTCACTTCGATTCCGGTCGCCAGATGATTTGGAACATAGGTAAAATCGCCACAAGCAAGCTACCAAACCGAAAAGCGCTTATTCATCAGATTCTTGCGGCAAGCTCGTCCATTCCTGGCGTATTTCCACCCCAGTTCATTCCAGTAAAACTCCATGGTCAAGTACTGGAAGAAATGCACGTTGATGGCGGACTTTCTAGTCAGTTGTTTTTTGACCCCGCCGGTTTCAACTTTACTAAGGTGACCAAGTCGCTGGGATATAAGCAGCCACCACATATCTACATCATCCGCAATGGTCGATTAAAAACAGAGTTCAAATATATCGCAGATGATACTGTGAGCCTTGCAGCACGTAGCGTCGATAACCTCATCCTACAGCAGACTCGTGGAGACATATTTCGGGAAATGTACATAACCCAAAAAATCGGTGCCAAGATGTTTTTGACCTATATCGATGATGACTACACTCAAAAACCACAAGAGGGTAAGTTCTTCGATCCCGCCTACCTAAAGTCGCTCTATCAATACGGTTACGATAAAGCCCAAAAGGACGATTTGTGGGTCAATGAACTTCCTCTACTCCGCTCACAAGAGTAATTCTTGCGTCAATGAAAGTAATGCCTGACACCCAAGGTAAATGCGATATCGGTTGAGTTATCCATATTGAATAGATTCTCAGTGCCCGATATTTCTAGGACCGTATGATCCCAATAATATCGATACCCTAATGTCGCTTCGTTGACGTTCTCCGAAAACGCGGTCTGATTCAATGCCCCTTCATAAAGATGATATTCCATCAAAATCTCGTGGTTAGAGAGGAATCGATAGCCGTAACCGACCGCCGCTTCCATAGTGAACTCTTTGAAATACAGGTCATCATCAATGTTCTTGTCCGCATGGTGAACAACACCTAACGTGGTATAAAGTGAGTGCCCACCATTGGCATAAGACCAATTCAACTGTAGGTTCTGCTCAAACCCGCCTGACGAGAACTCATAGTCTGACTGTCCGTTGTAATAGAGAGAACCGCCAACAGCTAATGCCTGATGCTCACTTTGGTAAAGGGTGTATTGCAAATAAAGAGACAGTGCACTTTCTAAGGTATCACCTTCAAAATCGTTGTCATGAACCCATAAGTATCACTGTCAACGTTAAAACTGTCATCTTCGACTTGGTCACGACCATCAAGTTTAAGCCCTGCGGCATTATGGAATGACTTGACTAACCCATCGAGGTGATTGTTGTGTGCCCAAGCAAACTGATAACGCAGCTCCATTTGTAGCTTTTCCATCGGAGACCAAGCCACACCTGTGGTCACTCTATTTTGATAGTAATCCATCCGAATATCGTCATTGGTAATCCACACACTTCCTAAATTGTATGTTGCAAAAAACTCTGTTTGATCACTATAAAAGCCGCTTCGTAGCTGTGTCGCTAATCCCAATGACTGAACCGGAGCTTGCGCATCCACTTTTAATGGTGAGGATGCCACTTGCCCAGCAAGCGCGTAATTTGATGCCAGTAATGTCCATATCGCTAGGCCGATGATTGTTTTTTTCATCATAACCTCTGATATATCTTTGTATTTCAATAGCAACTCCTGGAGTTGCATTATTTTTGGTTTAGTAACCGATAGCGCTCACACAAAATGAACCAATTAAAGTCATGCATTGCTGCGGTATTCCGCTTATCTTCAATGAGTAGTGAAGTCTCTTCGTTGGTTTTCGATTCGAGCAGTTCTTTGTTTACCGATGACAGCAGCAGTTGCTTCTCTTGCTCAGAAATTTTGTTCTCATTAACAACCGTCTGCAGCGCTTTAAGAAACAGCATACGATTGATACTCATCGTATCCGACTCACTAACCAAGTAAGCGTAGGCTGCCAAGATCCAATTGCTAATATTCAATGCCTTACGCGCCTCTTCATTCGTATTCTGAAAGCGGGTAAAGAACACTCTTAGCTCACGTTTAATGACTTGGGCGGTGCTTCTCACTGGGATCAATTGAAATGAGCACCACATCACCATTAAAGCGGTAATATTGGCGACATTCGAGTTGAGGAAATGAGCAAAGTCGAAACTCGGTGTGCTTGTCAGCGGCACTAAGTTCGTCCACGAAAATAGAGACACCATACAAACAACTTTGAGAAGTGATTTGCTTTGCCAGTACCAATACGCCATCAAATACACACCAATAAAGCTCGCGACTGCCACTAGCCATGGAGACCCTATTGGCATCACACCAAAAGTGACAATGAATCCAAACACTCCGGCGACAAGCTGAGCGTAGAAATTAGCGCTTTGCGCCTGCTCCGCACCAGGGTTGGCCGCGTAGACCGAGAAGATCATTCCGGCCATAATCATCGCCGTCATACCATCCTCCCACTGCAGCTCGATCCACATGAATGACAATGCAAACAAAGCTACCGCTGCCCTTAGCATGTTGTTGACAACCACCAAACCATCCGTGAATCGACCAATATCGCTCACGTACTGCTTTTTCGAATAATCAAATGTCGCTTCCTCAGTCGTAAGGCGCGCTAACTGCTGGCTAAAGAGTACAACTTGCTCAGCAAACATCTGAGTCCGTGAGGTTTTAGCAAGCTGCCACTGTTGGCGGAACTCCTCATCAACAACGATGTTAAATCGACTTGCTATAAGTAGCGCCCAAGCATCCTTTGTCATACCTACTTGGTCACCTAACTGCTTCAGTTCGATAGCCCTAACACCAATGTTGATTGAATCATAGAAGGCTGCTCGGCTACTGAGCTTATCCTGCTGCTCGTGTCGACTACCGTAGATTTCATCATCGACCAGTTGCCATTTCTTACTTACAAACACCAAAAAGCCTCGAATCAGTGTCGTGCTGCTGTCTTCACCAGATAAGAACAACTTATTGAGAAACCCCTGTGTGTACTTTTTTACCGCTGAGAGCTCTTGGTGATCATCGGGATAAGGGATGACCATTCCTGCCACCATCGACATTAGAATGCCAAAAGCAATACCCACACATCGAAGCTGCACGTGATCAAACAGATTTGCCATGTCCGGGTTCACCGCCAATGGAAAGCCCACCAAAGACAGAGTTATCCCAACGACCGCGAACATATAAGACACACGGTTATGGAAGTACGAGGCAATACCAAGGCTCGTCACGATCCCAAAAATCAAGAACGCGTTAAATAGCCATGAATCGATCAAAGTCGCGCTGGCGATAAACAGAACGTACAAACCACCAGTCAGCGTCCCAACAATACGTGCGGCCGATTTCTTGATGCTCGCGCCACGACTGCCAGTTATCTGAATGATCGCAGCAGTCGCCATGGATGTGCTAGTCGCATCCGATGTCATCAGAAAAGACAAAGCCCAGGTTAGAAACACTGCCAAACAGAAACGCAGCGCAAATCTAGTAGAGTCCGGGTTGGCCCACTGCTGGGCAATAGCTAACCACATCACTGAATGTCCACAGAAACCGTGGTACCAGCGATAAGACGCTCATTGGCGATGACCGACTTAGGAATACTTATTCGCACTGGCACACGCTGAGCCAATCTCACCCAAGGAACCGTTGGCTCACATTAGAAATCAAACCAGAGTTGTCCGCGCTTTGGTCAATAATCGCTCGTCCAATTCCCTCAACAGTACCGGTAAAGGTTTTGTTTGAAGAGAACGGCGTGACCGTCACCAATGCCCCTTCTTGCAGAGCTTTGACCTTAGTTTCAGTAAAGTACGCCAAAACGTAATAGGTATTGCTCTCCACCAACGCGACAAACGTCTCGCCAGTATTAATGAAATTACCAACGCGTTGCTTCAAGTTGGTCACATAGCCATCTTGAGGGGCGTAAACCTTAGTGCGGCTTAAATCCAACCCTGCTTTTGCGAGGTTGCTTTGTGCTTGCTCGTACTGCGCTTGGTTCGCCGCAACGTCTAGTTTCTCTGAAATGACCTGTTCATCTGAAACCAGCTTTTTGCTTAACAGCTTGGAATCTCGGCGATACACATTCTTCGATTTGTCCAATTCGGCTTTGGCTTTTAACATCGCAAACTTAGCTTGAGATAGGTTGTTTTTGTAATCCGAATCATCAATAACAAATAGCAGATCGCCGGCATTGACAAACTGGTTGTCAGCGACCGCTATCGAAATAATCTCCCCGGATACTTTCGGCGCGATCTCAGCAATTTCAACATGAATCTTTGCATCTCTAGTCCAGAGAGTTTCTGTATATGCAGTCCAGGAGCTATAACAAGTTACACCTGCTGCAATGACTAATATCGTCGGCAATAACACTCGATAAAACTTCATTCTAATTCACCTTATACAAAAATATCTGACCAGTAATTACTATCACCAAACTTAACTCAGTTAATGAAGGGTTCATGATTTTATCTTTCCTCATAAGTCCCCCAATGGTGTATTTAGTAATAATTAGAATTGCTATTGCCTGTACCACCAGCACCATGAAACCTGGAATGTATAAATAGTCAAATAAGATATGGTCGTTCATTTATTCACCTTGCTGTCACTCAACTATCATTAAAGAAGTGCTAATAAATACGTCTGACTTCTCTAATCGACTTGCTGACATTTTATGAACGAATTGAGATAAATTAATCCAAACAGGATAAAACAAGCATCAAATGATTCTACTAACAAAAATCAAATTGTTGATATTTAAGGATTATATGTTCTTTAGCCTACCAAAACCCGGCACCAAACAATAACCAAAGCGATACTCACACACTATGGATCAACTCTTTATTTGAGACTAGTTGGTCGCTGAGCGATATGATTTTGTAAATATACCCACTCTAAAATAGCGAGTAACAGACCTGTTGATGGCTTTATGAGGCTTAATTTATTAGCTTTTTATTTTCTATTGATGGTTTTATTTTCTTTATGGTGAATAATTCATTTCGACTTCAACGAGACAGAAAACTGCTTGTTAATTTATCTATTTAATTAGTGACCAGACAGATAACGTCTCTTATTATTTCAACACCTATATTGGAGCTAACCATGCCACTGAACGAAGTGAATAACCACGCACTTGATGATGTATTTGCTAATGAACTACTAGATAAGACCATCGAAAAATACACTTTCCCAAATAATGAGTCTAACCCAGAGGCTGCTTATCAATTGGTCTCTGACGAGCTAATTCTAGATGGTAACTCACGTCAAAATTTAGCAACGTTCTGCCAAACTTGTAGATGACAATATCCATAAGATCATGGATGAATGTATCGATAAAAACATGATCGATAAAGATGAATACCCTCAGACTGCAGAAATCGAAGATCGCTGCGTTCACATGTTAGCGGACCTTTGGAACTCTCCCGATCCAGAAAACACAATGGGTTGTTCAACCACTGGCTCAAGTGAAGCAGCCATGCTCGGTGGTATGGCAATGAAATGGCGCTGGCGTGAAAAGCGTCGTAAAGAAGGTAAATCAACCGATAAACCAAACCTTATCTGCGGCCCTGTACAAGTTTGCTGGCACAAATTCGCTAAATACTGGGACGTGGAACTGCGCGAAATCCCTATGGAAGGTAACCGCCTATTGATGACCCCTGAAGAAGTACTTGCACGCGTTGATGAAAACACTATTGGCGTAGTACCAACACTAGGGGTGACATTTACCTGCCAATACGAACCGGTAAAAGCCATTGCAGAGGCACTGGACAAATTGGAGCAAGAAACTGGTCTTGATATTCCAATGCACGTTGATGGCGCGAGTGGTGCATTCATCGCTCCGTTCTGTGAACCTGAGCTGGAATGGGACTTCCGTATTCCTCGCGTTAAATCTATCAACGCATCTGGTCACAAATATGGTCTAGCCCCTCTAGGTGTGGGCTGGGTGGTTTTCCGTGAAGCAAGCGATCTACCAGAAGATCTTATCTTCCGTGTGAACTACCTTGGTGGCGATATGCTACGTTCGCTTTGAACTTCTCACGCCCAGGTGGCCAGATTGTCGCTCAGTACTACAACTTTCTCCGCTTAGGTAAAGAAGGCTACAAACGCATCCACGATGCGTGCTACCACTCAGCTCAATATCTAGCAGATGAAGTCAGCAAAATGGGTCTGTTCGACATCATCTACGATGGCCGTGGCGGCATACCAGCAATGAGCTTTAGCCTAAAGCAAGATGTAGATGCCGGCTTTAACCTGTTCGACCTCAGTGACGCTATTCGTGCTCGCGGGTGGCAGATTGCGGCTTACTCAATGCCATCAAACCGCGAAGACCTCGTCATCATGCGAATCCTAGTTCGTCACGGCGTTAGCCACGACATGGTTGACCTATTGGTTCAAGACCTAAAACGCACCATCGAGAAGTTTGAGAAATTTCCAGTCGTGAACTCTGTCGACGAGGAAAGCTCAAGCACGTTTAACCACGGTTAATCGATATCTAACTAGGGGTCAGCACTCTGACCCCTATCACTCAATACAACATTATTTTTGCGCACCAAAGCCACGTCGTTGATTCAACTGACTTTGAAGTTCTTGGTTTGCATTTAGGAATCTAAATAATCAGAGGTAAAAATGGCACAGTTCATAAGGCTATCTCCTTCGAAATTTTTAAAGCATGCATTTTTGAGCCTACTGGCCGTCTTCATGCTAGCAGGCAATATTACTGCCGATACATCGGGTGAAGCTATTGGCGTTAAGATGTTTAACCACGCTCAAGCTCAAGAGCAAACGACTGATAACACAGCACACCAACACGCAACGTCGACCGGTGTTATCAAGACACAAACTAAGAAAGAGCCAAACTGGCTAGTCAAAATGTTTCGTGCTCACCAAGCGTTGGCTATTTTCCTAACTTTGGGTATCGGCTACTGGCTAGGTTCACTCAAGTTTGGTCACTTCAGCTTAGGTGCCGTTACCGGCACACTGATCGCAGGTGTACTGATTGGTCAGCTCGATATCACTATCTCATCGCAGGTCAAGTCCATGTTCTTCACCATGTTCCTATTTGCCGTAGGTTATGGTGTGGGCCCCCAGTTTGTTCGAGGCGTAGCGAAAAACGGTGCACCGCAAGCTATCTTTGCCGTTGTCATCTCTTTCCTGTGCTTTGCTGTCACGTATGCAGGAGCAAAAATGGCCGGGTACGACGTAGGTCTGGCTGCGGGTCTTTGGGCGGGCGCGCAAACTATCTCAGCATCTATCGGCCTCGCAACAGATGCGATCAACTCAACAGGTGTTAACAATACCAAAGAACTGCTTGACCAAATCCCAGTGGCTTACGCTATCTGCTACCTATTCGGCACAATTGGTACTGGTATGATCTTGGCCTACGTTGGTCCAACTCTACTTGGCGTAAACCTAGAACAAGCATGTAAAGACTACGAAAAAGAGATGTCTGAAGGCACACCTGAAGATGGCATCGAACGCGTGTGGCACCGTACTGAGTCTCGCACCTATGAAATCTCGAACAACATCAAAGGAATGACGGTCGAACAGTTTGAATCTCAGCATCATGCAGAGCGCTTGTTTATCGAAAAACTGAAACGCCATGGTGAAATCATCGATTTTGAGCTACAACCAAGCTTGAAAGCAAGGATATCATTGCACTAACTGGTCATTCAGACGCCCTTGTGCACGCTCAAGAATATCTTACTGAGATTGCCGATAGTGACCTAGAGAAGCTGCCACTAGAGACCGTTGATCTTGTGGTCACCAACAAGAAATTTGCTAACCGTACCCTCGTTGAGCTTGCGGATGAAGACTTCACTCGCGGCGTGTTTATCAACAAGATTTCACGTGGTGCGGCAAGCCTAGAAGTGCCGCTTCTAGCAAAAACTGAAATTCATCGTGGTGACGTACTTAGCATTACAGGTACGAAAACGCACACCAGCCGTCTAGAGCTAGAGATCGGTCATGTGGACAGAACCACAACCGAAACCGACATGGTCTGGGTTGGTCTGTTTATTGTCCTGTTCGGTCTTATCGGTGCACTTGCCGTTAATATTGATGGCGCACCTGTAACGCTTTCAGTATCAGGTGGTGTTCTTATTGGTGGTTTAGTGCTTGGCTGGTTGCGTTCAATCCACCCAACATTTGGCCGACTACCTGAACCTACTCAATGGTTTATGAACTCTGTAGGCCTAAACGTATTTATTGCTATTGTCGGTATTTCGGCAGGTCCTGGCTTTGTTGAAGGCCTACAAAACGCCGGTGTAGAGCTATTTGCAATTGGCGCGGCCGCAACAGCTATCCCAATGTTGCTAGCGCCCCTAATTGGTAAGTATATCTTCAAGTTCCACCCAGCAATCAACCTAGGCATTTGTGGTGGCGCGCGAACCAGTACTGCTTCTGTGGCAATGGTGGGTGAGAAAGCAAACAGCAACATCCCAATGCTTGGCTACACTGTACCTTACGCAGTATCCAACACATTGTTAACTCTTATGGGTATGTTTATGGTACTACTCTACTAGCTGACTTATGGCAACATAATTCAACTGAAATTTGGGCTCTTCACTCATGGTGAAGAGCCTTTTTCGTTGACCAGTATAACGTTTAGTAATTTTTTTAAGCACCATAATCCTCGACTTAATCCGCTTTAACTTTCTGTAATAAATAGCTAATTTCCATGCTATATCCCTACACAATCTACCAATCCAAAATCTATCATAAAAATTCTAAAATTTTTCTTGAAATGGATATTTACTCGCCCCTACCTAACAGTTGTCAATAAATAAAATCAGGAAATTGAAAATGAAAAAAGTAGCGTTTGCTCTATTACTAATCACTCCCATTGCGTCTTATGCTAATACTGGGAAGCCGCTCGCCGTCGGTATGGCTTACGATCGCGGACTAAGTGCAGTTATTGATTACAATCAACAAGTTAAGTTCGCAGCAGGTAACGAAGGAATTGCTCTAGATTATACGTTTCTCAAGGGACAATTCGACTCTAGCACTCCGCTAAGCTGGTACATCGCCGGCGGTGCATATTTTGATTGGGATAGCGACTTTGGTGCTCGAATTCCATTAGGAATGAACCTTAACTTTGCCAACAACTGGAAATTATATGGACAAATCCACCCTGAAGTTAAGCTGAATGATGGCTTAAAATTGGATATTGGTGCAGCTCTAGGCGTGACCTACAACTTCTAATTAATATCAACAAACAATGTAAACCCCTTTTATTAACACACTTATTAAATGAGTAAAAAATGAAAAAATCACTTTTACGCACACTGCCACTATTGTTATTACCACTCGCACCAATCGCATCAGCAGAACCGTATATTGGTGCCGGGTATCTGTACTCTAATTATGATGACATCGACGTTTCTGGTTCTAACAATGGCTATACAATCTACGGCGGATACACTTTTGCAAAACTCTTCTCTGCCGAAATTGCATACGCAGATTTTGTGGATACTAACTCGCCAATCGACAACTCATCAGTGTATTCAAATGCTTGGCTAGCAAGTGGTAAAGTCACATTGCCAATTGCCATTTTTGATGTGTATGGTCGTTTGGGCATGGGCCGCTTCTCTAATAGCATCCATACTTCAACCGACGTTTATGGTGGTATCGGTGCTGGTGTCTCATTGGGTCCTGCTAGAGTCGCACTGGAATACACAAAATATGACACTGCTATCGTCAAGGACAGTGTAAACCTAATGGTTGAATTCCACTTCTAACTCCTGTTGCTACAAAAAACCGCCTAGCTTTAAACTAGGCGGTTTCCTTTCTTACCCATGCCTGGGTTTGGCTCGAGGTCTAGTTCTATGGGCGGATGTGTACCAAAACGTTCTTTAGCTTACCAAGCGCCATCGTTTCCAGTTGTCTTACCCTTTCAGCTGAAATGCCGTGTTTATGAGCAAGAGCAGTAAGCGTCAGTTTTTCATCAGCCAGCCAGCGATAGAAAATTATGTCCTTACTTCGAGGATCCAGCTTGTTCAAGCCAGTCATGAGTTCTTTATTTAAATGTTGCTCCCAATCTTGTTCTTCATACTCTACAGCAATATCTGTTTGCGGCTCAGAAGTAAGACTAAAAAGAGATGAGCCATATTCGTCTTCTTCTGAAGACTGAGTATTAATATAAGAGTCGCGAGCCGACAGTCTGCCATCCATAGAAAAAACGTCACGCTTACTGACGTTGAGTTTTTCGGCCAAGTCTGTCGCTTCAGACTCTCCCATCCACTCCTGACTGCGTTTATACTTTTTTAAATTAAAAAACAGTTTCTTCTGAGCTTTTGTCGTTGCGATTTTCACAATGCTCCAGTTTCTCAGAATATAGTCAGTAATCTCAGACTTAATCCAGTGGACTGCGAACGTTACCAGACGGTTACCTAATGTCGGGTCAAATTTTTTCACTGCTTTTAGCAAACCAATATTCCCGCACTGAATCATATCGGTAAGAGGGAGCCCGTAACCGACAAAGCCTCTTGCTATATAAACGACATATCTAAGGTGTGGCAACATGAGCTTTGCCACCATAGATTCATCATTGTTGTAGTAAAGTTTTTCTGCAATATCCCTTTCTTCACATTCCTTCAATATCGAGTGCGAGTTCACAAACCTCATGTAGTAAGCCAGGCTTTCGCTGCTTTGAAGTGACATCGCTGCTGTTGAAGTAGACATTAATTTCTCCGATATATGATTTTTAATAGATTCGATATGCTGTTGAGCGGAGCGAATACTATTTACCGACAAAATCAATTTAATAACGCGTCACTAACCCTCAGATAAAGAAAAAATAAAACACTGTATATCAGTAACTTATTTGCAATTTTTATCAAAAAACCATCAAGTCTTCATAATGAGCATTAGCGACACATAATTTATTTTTACAAAGAGTTATTGAACAATTAGCAACCTATTATGTGTTGATTTTCTACTTTAGATAGCATCATTTGGTTACTAATCAGCGACGGGTTCGCTAGAAAATATTCAGAAACACCTAGAGAGAGAAACAAATGAGCAATACACAATTTTCGAACATTTCAATTCAGTTTGAAGTATCAGAAGACAAATCTATTCTTATCCTAAAACCAAGCGGAAAGCTCAACAAAGAAGTGATTGGCCAAGTTGCCCAGTTCATTAACTCGAATGCAAAACAAAGCGCAACACATCAAGTCAATCTTATGCTCGATACAACAGATTTTGGCGGATGGGAGTACGATGCATTTATTGAAGACATCAAGATGAGTATTAAACATCGCAATGACGTCAGTAAAATCGCTTTATTTGGTAATCAAGTTTGGCTAGATGTGGCGGCCACCCTTGCCTCATTTGCAACCAAAGCAGAGGTCGAATACTTCGACAACAAAACAAATGCTATCGAATGGCTTAGAAGCTAGAGCCAATAATTTGAATAAGTGATGGCCACCTAGCTACATTGGCTAATTGCAGTTGTTTGTTCTATCTATTCATAGGTCTTGGGTAGCGGAAATCATTGAGAGCCATTAGTCATATTACTGGTAATCTTGTTTCTAATATCGGAGAGATCACTATTGAAAAATAGCACTTCAGATAGACTGAGTACCTGTACGGTTGAAGCTTCCAATATAGCGTGATAATAAAACTCTTCTGCAGCAGAGCGATTGCCGGTTGATTCAGCAATTTTGGCACTCAAGATGTAAAACATGATACTGCGTCTGTCATGGGCAATATTAACCAAATGTCGCTTTGCCTCTAGAGGATTATCTTTGCTCATAGCCATCATCGACATGGCCTCTAACAGCCTAGGTGTCAGAGGCTGTGTTTGTTCAAAACGCTCGAAGATGGGGCCATTGTTGGCATTGAGTACCGCGACTTGTTCAGAGGTATCCTCTGCTGGTCTCAGATAAATCTCCGATAGTTTGAACATATAAGCGGTTGATATGACATATTGATTTTCCGGGGCTATCTTGGAAGCATGCGCGATCAGATTTAGAGCCTTTTCATCATAGTGCGCTTGAAATGCTGCTCCCAGTGATTCCAACGCAGCACTTGTCGCCTCTTCACTTCTTGGGAGTTCATTGATCAATCTTTCGACTTGAGACTTTCCAGCGCCAATATTGAATGAATCCAGCAAATCCTCCAGTGACTTTTCAAGCGCTTGCCTCACATATCCCTCGGAAATTCGGTATCGCCTATCTAGGTGTTTATCTCCAGAAACTCTATTCAAGTATTCAATCTCAAGATACTGATGCCCATTGCGCTCAATCGACATGAAGCGTAGCTCATTCGCAGCAACCTTTGCCGCTGGGCCATCATAAATGATTCGATAGTCTCGATATGTCTTGAGGTAATCAAGTAGCTTTCGAGCAATTCCCACTTTCAAATGGTCATTCAAGAAGCTCTCTGTGGACACTACATGAATGTATCGAGGCTCATAAGACAAATAACTGGGTGTAATGATGGTTTGAGCTGCCTTAGGTAAAGTTGCTGGTTGCTGCGATGGCTGAAAATAGCGATGCCAGATCAATAACGTAGCGACGAGAGCGAAACCTAGTAACCACCATTTAAAAGGCGTGTTCTTGACTGTCGTATGTTCACTTTTCTGGTCGGGCGTGGACACCTTGTCGTGTTTTCGGTGTTGTGGTTGGTTTGCACCTTGTTCTTCATTGGTCTTGGCTGGTTCTTTAGCAATAATCGGACCTGTCGTTTCGATCACTTTTTGAACCATTGCATCAAGCTTGTAACCTCGTTTTGGCACCGTAACGATATAACCAAAAGGATGACTTCCATGCTGCTTGAGAATTTTCCTCAGTTCGAAGATTGCTTGCGTGATCACTTGGTCTGTAAGGATAGAACCATTCCACACCTCATTGATGAGCTCATCACGTGAGAAAACGGTATGAGGATTGTCGCAGAAAAAATGAAACAGCCGCGACAAACGATGATCAATAATAAACTCCTCATTGTGCAAGATAAACTTATCTTCACTTGGGATGAAAATCCAATCATCGATCTGAAACTGTATCTTTTGGTTCTTCATACCTAACTCTTAACTAACTGTATATATTAAAGAAGTATTGGATACGATCAGTGAAATTTCAAAAAAACACTGTTGGGGGGACTCAGTCACGGCGAAGTCCTTTTAAGAGCTGTATATGCAGATTGATTGCTCTCCTTGATATGTAGCTAGGGCTCATTGCCTCTAGCTACACCTACCGAAAGGTTCTTCTAGAGAAGATCGGTCAACAGCACACCAATACCGATGCGCTTACTGTTATAGTTGTAATCGATAAGACTTTCACCATATCCCTGATAATATTGAACATATCCTCGAACACGACCCCACATAGGGAAGCTCATCCCTGCTTCAACTCCCCCATAACCAGTTTGAAAATTGTAGCGAGCGACCCCGCTAAATTCGACAGCTTGGTACTTGTATGCAGCAGTGAGTTCAAAGTGCCCCATGTATCTTCGATGTCAGGGTTGTCATCGTCATGGTCAGGGATCCGATACCAAGGTTCTAAATAGACCAGAAGATCATCTTCCGCATAACCAATGCCACCATAGAGACGGTTCCAACTGCGACTCAACTCTTGAGTGCGACCATTCGACTCGTGTTCAAAACCAACTCGCGAAAACCACACGCCATCGCCATAATCGATGGGAAGTGGCGTTTCATAGAACAATTCTGGTCGATAATTGGTTTCACGAAATGGTGCTGAAATGTCCGAAGAATAAGCCTGCCAAAACGACTTCAACGTAAAGCCAAAGTAAAGCTGATCATCCTCGTTGAAGACCCCTTCTTCGGTTAAGGGCATCTTAAAGCTGATCTGAAACTTGATCTCTTGGTCTTTTAACTCATCGGCCTTGCCGCCAAAAATATCAGTGGTGTAGGGCGCTGTGTTCACCTGACTCATTTGCGTCACGGGAAGAATGTAGTTCTGCCGGTATGGGGTGATCACAAAAGGATTGTTCTCCGTTTCCTTCTCAAGTGTATGTCGGTGAGACGCAGAGTGACGCAGAGCCTCTGTTTGACATGCTTGTTTCATCGACTGCAAATTATCTTGCTCAACATCCATGTGGATCTTGCGCAGCAAACAGTTGTCAAAAGTTTTCTCATCGTCTGCCGTTACTGCATCATTGTTTGCCAATGACGGCATAGCAAGTAAGCTTAGCATCGCACCGAGCAGCGCCGAATGTTGAACAGATAATTTCATCAGCTAAGACCCCTTACATATACATGGTATGTAAGATGAAATCGACGCCTTGCTCGGTGATCTTGTTAACGTCTGCATCAAGGATCTTGCCAGTGATCTTAGACTTGTCATTTTCAAGAACACCGTTGTTGTTTACCACAAACACACGTCGTGCCAATAAGTGACCATCTTCTTTGTCTTTAACATCAACATCGACGACCAGTCTTACTGAGCGATCTCTGTGCCGGCAGCGGTTTTCACCAAGCTCACTACCGCACCAATCGGAATAATCTCTCGCACTTTCACGTCTTCGCCAATGTCCTCAACTTTGATAATATTGACATCAACAATCGCTTGCTTCTGACTTGTAGTGTCATTCGGGAACAGGTTTGCTGTTTTCTCTGCCAGTGATTCTTTGATTTCTTGTTCAAAGTGTTCAACATCTGCATCAGATACTTTTGTCTTAATACTGTCACTTAGGTGAATATTTACGTCGTGAACAACAATGTTTTGGTATTCATCTTTAGTAAGATCGCTAGATTTCCAAAATAGCCCCTTTTCACCAGAGTTATAATCTTGCTCCGTATAAGTGTGGCCATCATTAAGTGATGTCATTTCATCTTTCTCTGGAAGTGAACTCGCACAACCAGAGAGTACAGAAATAATGGTAAGTAGAAGGACTTTAGTTTTCATCTGTTTCTCCAAGTTTTAGTGTTAAATAATCAATCAAAAATCGAGATGAATTATGTGCAACATCTAACCACAAGAAATAAACAAATAAACATAGATAACTAAAGATTATATTTGATATAACTAATACTCATTTGATTCATTGTTACTGACGCCTTTGCCAAAAACAACACACAGAAAAAATATAATATAAACATAAAGCCATAAAATACAATAACTTACAATCAAATCATCAACATGAAGAGTAAAATAACATAAGGCAACCTTATATTTTACTTCACTTAGAAATACTAGAATTAATTTCTATAAAATTATTAGCATTTATTTAGAATACTGTTATTTAAATAACCACCAGAATAGTAAAATAGCTTCTGAATCTTAGGCATCACTACGCATGCCTATTTAATCGCCCAACCTATTCTCAATAATGAATAGAATCCACTTATAAGGTAACTTGAAATGTTTAAATATGTCCTTCCTCTTTGTATTCTTGCTTCAGCATCTGTAATGGCTGATGACTACGATCCATCTATTATTGCTAGTAACGCTACGCAAGAGCAAAATCAATTAAGCATGGACGCAGCGATGCGCTCACTTCAAACTGAAGAAGTTCGTATAAACGAATTTGATTATGTAGTAATGACCGACGATAGTGTTGCAGAACAGTTTGATACGTACCTTGCCTCTATCTACCGTCAAACTTATATTACAACGGAAGAAGCCCAAGAACTGGATCTCAAACCTGGCTATTCTTTCCACGTCTATGATTTTGACTCTATTGAAGACCTAGAACAGAAAATTGCAGAACGCATCAACAAAGACAAACCAATTTACTTTGCCGTTGACTACTACCAACACCCTGTAAACCAGTCAGAACGAACTGAGTACACCGCTAAAGTGACACTTTATTAATCGCGCTCTCTCCCCGTTTTCTCTTGGATAACGGGGATTTTTTCCTCTCAGTATCACCTACTTCAAATCCCCCAACCTCAGTCTGCTATTTGGTCACATCGTTATTCAAATGGAACCCAGATATCCGTGTCTCGCTGACACAAAAAAGCATACCCATAAGGTACGCTTTTGATTTGGCGCTGGTCATTGATAGCTATCGGTGACAACCACAGTGAACGTCATACTTCAGAATGCCTCAGTGAAAGTCAGGTAAAAGCCTTTATCGTCATTACTTCCAATACCCAAATCTACACGCACATTCATTCTTGGTTGAATCTCGTACCGATAACCCGCGCCATAGCTAAACAGCACGTTTGAATAGAGCGCATTTATAGTTGCCTCTACCGAACCAAGACCAGCCCAAAAGGCCAGACCGTGCTTAGTCAAATAGCCCTGCTCATCTTGTAGAGTCCAACGGTATTCAACCGTATTTTCAATCGTAACATTATCTCGATATCGGCCCTGATAGATACCTCGCATAGAGTCTTGTCCACCAAGTGTCGGCAGATCATAGTAAGGCACATCACCTTGACTCCACTGGAGCTTATTAAACAGCGCCAACACTTTGCCCTTGCTGATAGGGTAATAGTATCGATAGTCAACCGAGGCTTTCGAGTAGCTGTTGTCGCTACCAATCACCTTATTGTAATCGGTCGCCTCTAATCCTAAAAACATCCCGCTCCATGCGTTAACTGCCACGTCACGGGTGTCATATTGCACCGTCAAACCAACGCCCAGCGACAGAGGCTTGTCTCGGTATTGTTCAAAATTGGGATCGGTCAGCGCCGATAAGGGTAAGTCTTCACTATTTGGGTCGTAGTAACGAAGCCTGAGTACAGGCCTATATACCAATCATTTTGAGCCTTAAATGTTAACTCGGCATCATAGTTTACGAATCGATAATCCATCGAAATACTATCACTAGCGCCCTGAGCTTTCCCCGTTTCATAACCTACGCCCCAATAGTATTGGCTTTGATTACCAAAGCTGAGTCGCCCAACATAGCGGATATCATTGTCATTAAAGTAAAGGTTCTGTTTCGAGCGCAGACCAAAACCCACCCCCGACTCCATTTCATTGCCAATCGCAACCAAGCTAAAGCTCGAACGCTGCAACGACTTGCTCGAGCGGTCGGTACTAAATGAGTAAAGTCCCCCGACAGCAAGCATTAGACCAGTCTCTGGCACATAGCCAGGTCCTCCAAGTATTGAAACCAGAGGCAATCCATTGGTTTTAATAAACTCTTTTTTGCGTTGCTTAAAGCTATTTCCTTCATCAACAAGCGCATTGCAACTTCGTAGACACGCTTTTTGCTGCTGCTCATTGCGTTCAATTGCCGCTTCGTATTGTGATAACACCTGCTTAGCTTGATCGGTATTCTCAACAAAAATGACTTTAGATAATGAAATCGTCTCACTCTTGTCAGAGACGTCGCCATCGGCAAATACATGAGGAGAAGCGAGAATTAACGCGCCCATAACGGAAGAAAGCACCATCCTTGGTGCTTTTTTATTTGGCTTTTTCACGTGACTACTCTTGTTCGAGTGACTTGCTGTGATTATCAGCTAGGAAGGTGTATACCGTTGGTACAACAAACAAGGTAAACAGCGTGCCGACCGTCATGCCTACTGTGATAACAAGGCCGATTGAGAATCGACTCTGCGCACCAGCACCCGCAGCGGTAAGCAGTGGAACAACCCCGATAACCATGGCTGCGGTTGTCATCAGTACCGGACGAAGACGCTCTGCCGCTGCTTTTTTAACCGCCTCAATCTTATCACCAGCAAACTCTGGCTGAATTTGGTTAGCGAACTCAACAATAAGAATACCGTGTTTACTGATAAGACCTATCAGGGTAACCAGACCTACCTCGGTATAGATGTTGAGAGTATCGATACCAATATAGAGCGGGATCATCGCGCCAAAAATCGATAATGGAACACTGGTCAATACGATCAGTGGGTCTTTGAAGCTCTCAAACTGGGCCGCTAGTACTAAATAGATGATGATCAGCGCTAATACGAATGTTGACACCAGTGATGCACCTTCTTGAACATATTGACGCAACTGACCAGAGGAGTCTGTGGCATAAGAACTCGGCAAAATCTGCTTGGCACCCTCTTGCATCACTTCATAAGCCTCACCAATACTCACGCCCGGCATCATTTTCGCTTCAATGGTCGCGCTGTTCAGTTGTTGGAACTGGTCAACAGCGGACGGCTGAACGCTCTGTTTAATATCAATCAATGAAGCCAGTGGCACCATGTTGCCATTATTCGAACGCACATAATATTGGTTGATGTCATTCCACGAACTGCGCTCGGAGCGCTCTACCTGCGTGATAACCTGATAGCTGCGCTCATCTAGCGCAAAGTAGTTGATAAAGCCTTCACTCACGTAGCGAGTGAGAACATTACCAATTTCTTGAGCATTGACATTCATCAGTGCCGCTTTATCACGATTGATGGTGATCTCTACTTGAGGCTTATTGAACTCAAGATCGTTTTGAACGTAGATGAACTTGCCGCTATTTACCGCGTACTCTTTCATCTTCTCTGCATAGTGATAAAGCTCTTCATAACTACCGGTCGGGGTTTTCAGTACCATTTGGAACGGAAGACCTTGCGAGGTACCCGGTAAATCTGGAGGCGATATCGTGAACACCTGCAGACCAGGAAACGCAACCGTATCGTTCTGGAATCGAGTCATGATCTCTTTGGCGGACGCCTCTCGAGCATCCCACTCTTTCAATACGCCAAGACCAAAGAACATTGAGTCTTTTTGATATCCGTTAACCATCAGCGACATTTCTGTTTCAGGGTAACCTGCAATAGTGTCTTCTAGCGGTTTGGTAAAATTCGCTAGATAGTCGGTATTCGCCTGAGATGGACCTTGCCCCATCATGATAACCACACCTTGGTCTTCTTGAGGAGCAAGCTCGCTGGCGGTGTGAGTAAACATAAATACCAAAGACACAAGGAAAGTCGCCACCAGCGGCCATACCAACATGCGGTTTTTGAGAACAACACCTAGAAGATGCTCGTAGTGGTCGGTAACGTTCGAAATCACGCTATCGATTTTCTTAACCATCTTGCCTTCTAAAATCTGCTTGTTCAGCATCTTTGAGGTCATCATTGGTGTCAGAGTTAGCGCGATAAAACCAGAAATCAGAACTGAGCCTGCAAGGGTAAAGGCAAACTCAGTAAACAGTTTACCGGTCAAGCCGCCCATGAACCCGATAGGCGCGTAAACCGCAGCCAGTGTAATGGTCATCGCAATCACTGGACCTGCAATCTCACGTGCACTCTTAATCGCCGCTTCGACTGGGCTAGCTCCTTCTTCTAGATGACGGAAGGTATTCTCCACTACAACGATCGCATCATCGACGACCAGCGAGATAGCTAACACCATCGCTAAGAGCGTGAGTAGGTTGATACTAAAGCCCAAGGACATCATCAGAAATAGTGAACCAATCAATGACAATGGAATCGTCACCAAAGGGATTATCATGGCACGCATCGAGCCAAGGAACGCCAGTATGACAATGATGACAATCGCTGCCGCTTCAACCAGCGTTTTAGTCACCTCTTCAATTGAGCTGTCGATAAACTTAGTAGAGTCATACACGACTTCAGCCTTAATGCCCGGAGGCAGACTGTCTTTAATCGCTGGCAATACTTGATATAGGCCTTTTACCACCGTCAAAGGATTCGAGGTTGACGTGTTGCTGATTGCCGCTGTGATCGAGCTGGTGCCATTAAACAGTACGCGAGAGTCATACGTGTTTGCGCCCAGTTCAACCGTGGCCACATCTGCAAGGTGGATCAATTGACCATTAGCTGCCTTTAGGACGATGTTTTTAAACTCTTCTACAGATGATGCATCGGTATGGGCATTTATGTCGATCTCGATATAGTCCGATTTGAGCTTGCCTGCTGCACTCACTGAGTTGCTGCCTTGAATAGCTGCTTGAATATCAGAAGCCGTCAAACCAAATGCCGCCATTTTGGTTGGATTCAACCAAATACGCATGGCAAAGTCACTTTGGCCTAGCAAGTCAATTTTAGAAACACCATCTACCGTAGAAAACGTCGGTTTTACTACACGACTAACGTAATCAGAGATTTGCTGAGTCTCCAGCGAGTCACTCGAAAATGACACGTAGAGAATCGGTGATTGCGATGTCGACTTGAGAATACTCGGATCCTGAGTGCCTGCTGGTAAACGGTATTTCACCTGCTGCACCAAAGACAAAATCTCTGTCAGTGCCTTATCGGTTGGATAATCCAACTTCAGGTTCACAGTAATGAGTGACTTACCGAGACTGCTCTCCGAAGTCATATAATCAATACCTTCCGTTTGTGCAATTTGCGCTTGCAGTGGCTGCGTCACATAACCCTGTACACTTGCTGCACTCGCACCGGGATAGGTGGTGGTCACGGTAATCACGCCGGTCTCAATCTCGGGATACTGGCGAACCTGTAATGAGGTAAAGGCTTTGATGCCAAGTACCAACAGCACCAAGCTGAGCACCGTCGCCAGTACCGGTCTTTTTATAAATATGTCGGTAAAATTCATGATTTTGCCTACTGATTAGTGAAACGTATTAGGAAAACGAGCAGAGTTGTTGATTTTTACTTCTGTGCCTTTTTTGAGCTGCTGCTGGTTCGAGGTCACGACGATTTCGCCTCGGTCTAGCCCAGATACCACACCAACAACGTCATCTTTGCGCGGCCCAACTTTCACTAGTTTTTGTTCAACCACTTGTTTGCCATCTTGGTTTTTCACGACAAATACACTGTCCCCGTATAGCGAGTAAGAAACCGCTACTTTCGGCACTGGCACTATCGCTATTTGGTCATCCAAAGTAATTTGCGCATGTACGTACATGCCGCTTAACAATTGATTACCTTCACCTTCTACTCGAGCACGGATACTGATGTTATGAGACTGACTGTCGGATGAAGGCTGAATTGCTGATACCACCGCTGAGAATGTCTTATCCTCATAAGCATCGTTGGTAAACGTAACGGTTTGACCCACCTCAAGCTGTGGCTGAAAGTCTTCTGAGACAGCAACATCGATAAAGTTATCTTCGATGCTCTCAAGTTCCACGATAAGTGAGCCGGGATTGATGTAATCACCTAGATCAACAGTACGAATGCCAAGCTTGCCAGCGAAAGGGGCTTTGATGTTCATAAAGTCGATTTGCGATTTGATGTAAGCAAGATCGGCCGATTCTGCATCGTATTGTGCCTGCGCTTTATCAACCGAGTTCTTCGCCGTGCTATTGGTTTTTAATAGTTTCACCTGACGTTGAAGCTCGATTTTTGCGAGTTTCTGCTTCGCTAGCTGACTTTGGTATTTAGCTTGTAGTAAAGAGTCATCAAGCTGAACAATCGTCTGACCTTTTTTAACTAACTGACCAGATTTAAAGTTAACGGATTTAACTTGGCCTGATATCTGGCTGGTAACATCTGTTGATTGCTTTGATGTAACCTGACCAACAGCTTGAATCACTTGTGTCCAAGTATCATGTTTAGTTGTAATAGCTGTAATAGGAACTGGAGGATTTTTATACTCACCAATCTTCTTCGCTATCATATGGTTTTTAAAACTATTAAAGCCAAAGACAAATAGTAGTATCAATACAACTACCGCCAAGACTATTGATATTGCTTTCTTAGACATAACTTTCACTTTTAAATTAACGTTGAGAACAGCGTTAATCTACCGCTTAGTCATCGCTATTTAATAACCCTTATATAAATAATAGATAATGTTCTATAAATTAAATATAAATCAACAAAATTATAAACTTAGAATGCGATTTAAATATTTAAAATATTAAACAATGATGGCCGCTTCATGTTTTATATTGCGAGTGATTTTAGAATGTTCTGGTACTTAAATAGGAGTCAGTCATGTCTGAAAAAATGCAACACACTAAACACACCACTAGCGAAAAGATGAAGCGTATCTATGGCGAGCAAGTCGAACATAAGCACAATAAAGATCACCTAGAGTTTTCTGACAAGGATAAATCTCATCCTCATCAGAAACATGGTGGAAAAAATGAAGGTCATAAACACCTAATTAACCATCATGCAGACGGAAAACACGAAAAGCATCATCATGATAAAAAGCACAGCCATAAAAAATCGACTCGCATTCACCACAAAACCAGCACTAAATAGCATTTAAATTACAGCTATTAATTAATCTACTAACAGTTATCATTCGGAATTAAACAATGAATCGTAATGACGAAAAACAGCTAGAGACACTGAGCCCTTTTGAAGTAAAAGACACACTCATGAACCTGGCTGAAAAAAACAAAGACCACGCTATGATTAATGCAGGTCGTGGTAATCCAAACTGGATTGCAACCGAGCCCAGAGACGCCTTCTTTCAGTTAGGGCTTTTTGCCCTTCAAGAATCCAAAGCGACCTACGATCAATACCCTGGCTTTGGCGGTATGAGTGAAAAGGAGTGCATTTCCACCCGATTTCTCTCCTTTTGCGAACAAAATGAGCATGTTGCAGGGGTTCGTTTCCTTCTTAATGCTTTTAGTTACTTAACAACTGAACATAAACTCGACGCAGACGAGCTTATCTACGAATGGGTAGAAGGCATCCTAGGGGACAACTACCCAGTACCCGATCGCATGCTCAAGAACAGCGAGTTCATTGCTCGCAAATACATTGAACAAGAGATGGGTCACAAAGAGGGATTGCCAGACTCTGAGTTCGATCTCTTTGCTGTGGAAGGCGGTACCGCGGCGATGGTGTACATCTTTAATACCTTAAAAACCAACCGGCTACTGAACAAAGGTGATGACATTGCGATTGGGGCACCGGTTTTCACGCCATACTTAGAAATGCCAGAACTAGAGGACTACAGCCTAAACAAAGTCGAGATCATGGCGACAGAAGAAACCTTTTGGCAGATCCCAGATTCTGAACTCGATAAGCTTCGTAATCCAAACATTAAGGCATTCTTCTTGGTCAACCCAAGCAATCCTGCGTCTGTGAAACTCAGCGACGAAACTCTGCAGAAAATTGCCGATATTGCCAACGAGCGACCTGAACTCATCATACTAACCGATGACGTATACGGCACCTTCACGGACAACTTTACTTCACTGGCGATGTTGGCGCCAAAAAACACCATCTTGGTGTATTCATATTCTAAGTACTTTGGTGCAACAGGTTGGCGCTTAGGCGTTATTGGAGTTAACAAAGACAACAACTTAGATCGCATGATAGCAGATCTGCCTGAGCAAACTCGATACGAGCTTACTGAGCGTTACAGCGGTATTAGCCTTGATCCAGCTAACATCAAATTCATCGACCGTTTGGTCGCTGATAGCCGCGCCGTTGCGCTTAACCACACTGCTGGTCTATCGACACCACAACAGATTCAGATGTCACTGTTTTCATTGCTAGCTCTAATGGATGGCGGAAAAGAATACCAAGAGAACGCCAAACGTATCGTTCGCGCTCGCTATCACACACTCATGGAAAAATCGCTCAAAGAGCCGACCATTACCGAGAGCAATGTTAATGGCGCATTTTACTACGTCGAAATCAACATCCAAGATCTTGCCGCTAGTGCCTACAACAACGACTTCTTTACATGGATGAAGGAAGAGTATGAACCGCTAGACTTCCTAGTACGTTTAGCAGAAGAAAGCAGCATTGTCGTGATGCCTGGTGGTGGCTTTGATGCCCCACAATGGTCACTTCGCGTATCACTTGCTAACCTTCCGCAGTCGGCTTATGCCTCCATTTCAACCGCAATTAATACGGTATTAGGGAGCTACTACCAGACTTATTTAAATCGCTGATAGTACGCTTCTCTTCCCAATTAACCTCACCACAAATAAGTGGTGAGGTTTTTTTGTAATTCCTCAATTTCTATCCAATACTTCTTTATTAGATACAGTAGGTTATGAACGGTCTATGAAGAATCAAAAAATACAGTACAAAATCGACGAATGGGTGTTCTTGCCATACGAGGATAAGTTTATCCTGCATGGAGAAGACATTGTTATCGATAATAGGCTCTCTAAGCTGTTTCATTTTCTCTGTGAAAATCCAGATACTGTTTTTTCACGAGATGAGCTCATCAATGAAGTGTGGAATGGGTCAATCTTGACGGATCAGGTGATCACTCAAGCCATTTTTGAGCTTCGCAAGATACTTAAGCAACACGGCAACCACCCTTACGGTTATATCGTGACGGTACCAAAACGCGGCTACAAACTCGACGCCACGGTAGAGCAAATTGTTGAGGCACCAGCCGCGGTTGTAGAAGCAACATTGCCACAGGGTGAAGAGCCCATCGTGCCAGAATCAGAGAACTCAACCTCACAAGAAACCGCAGAACTACCTCCAGTAGAGCCTAAACCAGTACCGCGGAGTCAACCACAGACGACATCTAAGACGAGTACAGTGCCCAAGAAAGGAATTCGTAAACGTTGGCTAGCCACCGCAGCACTAATTGTCGTCGGCATTGCGGTAGCGTCGAGCTACATGCATGTAAAAACGTCACCAACGCCTCCTCCTAGCGCAGATGTAGAACACATCGCAACGCCTAGTTACCTATCTCTCGAGCCTCGTTATATTCATGTCATCATGGAGCCTAGCGTGATGAACGATGATCTCAAAGTCGGGATCACCAAAAAACTGCTCGATTTTCTCAAAACCTACAAAGACTTTCGCATTATTTACGATGGCCCAGCAGCCAGGTGGCGGCGAATGAGCTAAGATTCGCGACATCTCAAAAGGACAATCACGAGTTTCTTGAGATTGAATACGTCAATCGTATCTCAGGTCATAAACACCTCGACCGAAAGTATCGCGTGACCGAGGAGTCGATCAAAGCGTCGATGAAAAAATCGCTCGATGACCTTCTGGATTCTTTCAATATTGAGATAGAAAAAGTGCTGATTGCTCAATTGGTCGATGAACTACCCGATGAGAGCAGTTCAATTTCAGCCGCTCTCACTTCTCTTGGGGCGTCTTATCATGATTACACTCATCAAAAAGCACTCGAGCTCATCGATGAGGCAATGACGTACTCTCCCGACAATCCTTATGTGGTGGCCACACAGTACATCTTTAAGATGTCTAATATTTATCTCAACCCCGATCAAAACATGACGAGTAATATCAACGCACTAAATGGGAATGCGGTAGTAAAGTTTGATCAGTTTGCGAGCACAGGTCAAAGTACGCCAAGAGTACTTGAAGGTCTGGCAATGATGGCATTAAGCAACGACAAACCACTGGAAGCCAAATCGATTCTTCTAACCATTCCTCATGAACGCCGCTCGGTGTTCTTCTACATTCTTCACGCAAAGGCATCAGAACTTACTGGTAATCGCGATGCAGCAGAAGAGTTCTACTATCACGCGGTATTAGAAGCTTCGAGTATTCAGGTACTTAACCTTTCTGAGGTGCTGTTCTTTAATAGCGATCTATCTGATATTAAAAGAAAAATAGAGACCAGTAAGGCCATCTAGGCCTTACTTACTGCAATAAAAAGCGTGTGGTTAAAATGACCACACGCTTTTTTAGTGTCCTACCATCTCTACCAACGATAGGTCAGCATACCCATGACACTCTTACGTCCCTCACCCATATTAACTTCGGCGGACACACCATAGCTACGCGCTAGATTCCAGTTTAAACCGACAATCCCAGACCAGCTATTTTCGTTGTGCTGGTCAATACTGTAGCTAAGCCCCTTAATACCGAGTGCGTCAGTTTCACTGGTTGTGCCCGTACTGTACAGATACGACACACCAACATATGGGCTCAATAAACCCCAGTTTTCGATTCGGAATGAACGTCCAACACGAGGCGAAACCACCAGCGTTTGACTCGTTGTGCGATCATCGTCTGTCTTTGACCAGGTATAACTGATAGGCAATACACCAAAGTAGTCGCCAAAGCCCGCAACAAAGTTGGTAGTTAAACCGTAATTCCAACCTTCATACTCTGGCGAAAACGCGAGTGAAGGCAGGTTATTCAGTGCTCCAGAGAGTCGGTCACCACAATAATCTTGCCGGCGATTACACGTTACCTTAGAGCCAGCCAACGCATCAGACAGCGTTCCCGGGAAAACCGAACCAGGAATCGTCACGTTGAGATCAGTGTTACCTTCAAACCTCCCCACATGCATGCCAACTTGCATAAAAGGAAATAACCATGCTGCGGCTCTGAGCTGCAACGTCGCGGTATTAACGTCAGGATGACCAAAGTCAACCTGGTTCAAATCGACAACATCTCCGAGTGACTTATCGCCTACATTCACGTTTAGGTTACTAAAACCCAATGTTTGTTGAGTGTAAACAGGGATAATTGACAAAGAGAATGGAAGCGGCAGGTCAAAGCCAAGGTCAATCGCATTCTGTGCATAAAATGGCAACGCATGCTCCCATTTTCTATCGAGCTTTTGGTTCATTGACATCTCTTTGGTGGCAATAACATCGCCAGTTTTAGTCGCATTGCGCGCGGCGCGTCTTGCTTGTTTAATTTCCACTCTAGAGGCCTGAAAAACGGCATCGCTATCGCTTACTTCATTATTCGCATGAGCAAACGGTACACTGCACGCGGCCAATAGCGGCAACAGTATTGTCTTATTCATTGTTATTACCCTGATACATACTCTTTGAAAGTCACTCTGGTTGAAAAGCATCCGCCGCTCAGAGCATTAATTAAGGATCGTGTAACCGCGCTCTTTCATGCAGTTGCGCATTACCATGTCTTTTTCATTTTCGTAGTTAGCTGCGGCTTGATCTTTTTCAGCGGAATGCCCTAGAACGCCCGTCACCAGACCAATACCAGCGCCAATTTCCGCGCCTTTAGTTCCAGAGCCGCCACCGATAGCCGCTGCACCAGCACCCAATGCTGCTGCACGTCCCATATGCTTAGCCGTAGTTCGTCCTGCCCCTTGCACACCTTGCTGTTGTACCTGTTCACTTAATTGCTCACATTGGTACATGTCGGCACTGTACTTTTCTTGGTCTATGCCTTTCGTATCGATAATTAGGTTTTGTGCAAAAACATTTGCGGATGCGGTCATCGCAATGAGGAGTGTTAAAGCTGACTTTTTCATTTTCTAGTCCAAGTGTGTTTGTGAATTTGCTACACAATACTCACGACGCAAATCAAAGAAATCAGCGACAAATCAAGGTTGGATAATGGATTTAATTTTGAAAAGGGATGGAATAAAAACGGTATAAAACGCTAGATAACGAGCGGATAAAACGGCCATAAAATTGCATCTAACACATTGTATTAAAGCAAAAAAAATTAATAGTACAGAGTCTAATTTATCTATGATAACTCGGATTTTTAACTGACATAAACTGCTCCCAAATTCCAAAACGACTCGGAGAAAGAATGTCAGCTTCATCCATCTACAGTAACGGTACTAACATCGACAGCTTGTCTCAGTACCTAGGCACAATTAGTAAATATCCTCTATTGAGTGAACAAAAAGAAACAGCCCTCGCAAGCAAAGTATTTTCTGAAAAATGCCAGCAATCTATCAATGCGCTAGTACTGCCCCACCTACGTTATGTTGCTCACATAGCTCGAGGCTTTGCTGGTTATGGGCTACCTATACTCGACCTAATCCAAGCTGGAAATGTCGGGCTTATTAAAGCGATAAAACGATTTAATCCACAAAAAGGAAACCGCCTCGTATCGTTTGCTATCCACTGGATTAAGTCAGAGATCAACGAATTCATTATTCGTAATTGGAGCATAGTGAAGGTTGCGACGACCAAAGAGCAGCGCAAACTCTTCTTTAATCTCAAAAAATACAAGCAAGACGCGAGCTGGGTCAATGAGACGCAAGCTAAGAAAATCGCCGATGAACTACGAGTCCAAGTAAAAGACGTCTACACCATGGATGGTCGACTTTCCCAAAAAGACAAACAGATGGATAACTACCATCACGATGAAGACTTTCATAGCCCCTATACCGAAGACAGCAAATACCGTGGCTATCAAGAAGATTTTGCAGACTCCCATGAACGAGACAACTGGAATCAGCATTTATCCGCAGAGCTTCGCGTAGCGTTGAACAAACTCGATAAGCGCAGCCGAGACATTATTTTACATCGCTGGTTGAGCCACGAAAAAGTGACGCTGGCAGACCTTGCTGAAAAACATCAGCTGTCTTCCGAGCGAATTCGCCAAATAGAAATAGCCACACTAACGAAACTCAAAACGCTATTAGGTCATATCCCAATGGCTGCGGCAGCCTAGCCACCAATTAACTCGTGAAGATTACGGTAACTCCATGAAATATATACTGACAACAACACCCTTGCTGCTTGCTATCTTGAGTCCTTCAGTGCTGGCTGACTCTCTTAGCGAGGTCTATAACCTAGCAAAGCAAAATGATCCTCAACTTATCCAAGCCGCAGCAGAAAGAGAATCGGCATTTGAGTCCATCAACTCAACCCGCAGTGCGCTTTTACCTCAGATCGATTTGACTGCTGGCTACCAGTACCAAGATAGCGATCGACATACCAGTGATGGGAGCTCGACCAATGTCAACCTAGGGCTTTCTCAGTCCATTTACGACCGCAGCAGCTGGATTGCACTTGATATCTCAGAGATGAGCGCTCGCGAATCCGACGCCCAGTACGCTGCTACTCAGCAAGCCGTTATTTATAAAGTAACTGAGGCTTATTTCGATGTACTCAAAGCGGAAGATAACTTAGGTTTCATCAAAGCAGAAAAAGCCGCCGTCGCTAAGCAGCTCAAGCAAACAGAAGAGCGTTTTGACGTCGGTATTGCTCCAATTACTGATGTACAAGATGCTAAAGCGCAATACGACAACGTGCTAGCACAAGAGATCCAAGCTCAAAATAGTGTCGAAAATGAGTATGAGAACCTAAGAGCAATCACCGGTGTGAGACCGGACAAACTGGCCATCCTCAATACCCAGATGTTTTCAGCCAGCGAGCCAAAAGAGACGCCAGAAATGTTGGTTGCCAAAGCGACCAGTGAAAACCTGGAGATACTGGCTGATCGCATCCAAAAAGACATCGCAAAGCAGCAAATATCACTCGCTCAATCTGATCATCTACCAACGATCTCGCTGACCTCTGACTACAACTATTCCAAAAATTACAATGAGCCTAACAATCCGCTCACTGGTCAACAAATGGATGACGATGAAAACCAGTTCAACCTAGGCGTCTCCATCGCACTGCCCGTTTATACCGGCGGTCGCATCACTTCTGAAGGCAAACAAGCGGAGTATCAATTCATCGCTGCCAGCCAGGCACTGGAGTCAACCTACAGAAGCGTGCAACAAGATGTTCGTGCCTATAACAACAATATTCGCTCTTCCATCGGTTCAATTAAGGCCTATACACAATCAGTGGTTTCCGCTAAATCCGCGTTATCAGCAACAGAGGAAGGATTTCAAGTTGGCACTCGAACCATCGTTGATGTGCTAGAGAGCACGCAAGCTCTCTACCAGGCCAACAAAAACTTAGCGGACGCTCGATATCAATACATTTTGTCGCAAGTACAGCTAAAACAAGCATTGGGAACCTGACGGAACAAGACATCATAGATATTAATGCGGGTTTGAGCTCTGCTCCATCCGCAAAGTAACATGAGAATTCATCATGAAAACTAACCTTCAAAAAGTTGCAGTACCCGGCCTGATACAGTCGATGCTCGATCTCGAGTGCAGAAACTTGTGGGACAGCTACCCAAACCTTGTCGACAGCACAGTGGATGTATTATTTCACCGGGGATTTGGGGACTATGAGGTCGTTTTGAAAGCAGAGCTGTGTGGGCGAGCCATTTGTATCGTGCGCACCGACCTACGTCTTCAGGATGCGATTGCAGATGCGTATGCCGCTCTAAATCATAAACTCGCTAAGCATCAAGATAGGCAGCGTGCAAAACGGTTTCTGGCGGAAAAATTCAAAATGTACCTGGGTAGACTGCTTCCCATTCGGCAAGCTAACTCCCCCAACGTTTAACTGACTTGCCTGCGCACAGGGAGGTGCCAAGTAGTAACTGACACCATTAACTATATGATAGTTTGCAGTTTATTTTTTTATTATAAGTCTGTTATATCGCCTTTACAGGACTCTTCGATGGGCGAATGACCTTGATTGACGAAGAATCGACTCAACGCGCTTATGTCCTCAGATAAAGTCATTAACAACGGAGGTACCATAACTCGCTCTTTTCTGCTGACCATAGAACAAGCTAGTGGTATTATTCGCGCTTATTGTCTATATCTAACCTAGGTATCTCAATTTTTGCTTCAAGTAGGAGGATTTTCATGATTGTTATTCACACCCACCCGGTAAAGTTGGCTAAAACTAACGGTTAAGCGAAACACAACAATACACGCTGTGTCTTAACCCTCTCCCTTCTTTGCCCGGTGTTCATAACCGGGGTCTTGTGCAACCTGCACACACTTACATCGGTAAGTACCTGACCCTTATAAAAAATAAGACCAAATTTTAGGTACTAACAATGCATTCTATTTTTACCCATCCAATCGCGATCAACGAACTTGGCTGGAAAACCTATTTTCAACAACAGCTCACGCTAGAAGAGTATGATGGCATTATTTTCGGCCGAGTGATTGCTCATCATCGCAGCGGTTATATCGTTTGTACTGAGCAACAAGAATTTCACCTTGAACACCACATTAGCTACCCAGCGATGACGGTGGGAGACTGGCTACTCCTTGATGAGCAACAGGGTTTTGTTCGCTTGCTGGAGCGAAAGTCACTCTTCAGCCGCAAAGCGCCAGGCTCAAAAATCGAAGAGCAGTACATTGCTGCAAACGTCGATACCGTGTTCATCGTCTGCTCACTCAACTATGACTTTAACCTAAGCCGCATCGAGCGCTACCTGACATTGGTGAACGAGGCCAAAGCAGAAGCAGTCATCGTACTCACCAAAGCCGACTTGTGTGACGATGTCGACGACAAGCGTCAGCAAGTGCAATCCCTTGATCCATTTTTGATGATAGAAACGGTCAATGCACTTGATTCAGAGTCTCTTCAAGGACTGCAATCATGGTGCGGGACGGGGCAAACTGTGGCATTTATGGGTTCATCGGGTGTCGGTAAGTCGACATTGGTGAATACACTGATGCAAACGCAAACTCAGGCGACAGGCGGCATTCGTGAAGACGACAGTAAAGGTCGCCACACCACGACGTCTCGCTCAATGCACAAAATGCCAAAAGGTGGATTGCTTTTAGATACACCGGGAATGCGCGAAATCCAGCTCACGGCCAGTGAAGAAGGCCTAGCCGAAACCTTTAGTGATGTTGAAGCGCTGATAAACCAGTGCCGTTTTAGTGATTGTCAGCACACCAACGAACCAGGCTGTGCAGTGCGCAAAGCTCTGGAAGCCGGTGAACTAGATGAGAGACGAATGGAGAACTACTTCAAACTGCAGCGCGAGCAAGCAAGAAACAGTGCTTCACTTGCAGAAAAACGCAGCAAATCCAAAGAGTTTGGTAAGTTCATCAAGTCGGTGCAGTCTGAAAGTCGCCATCGTAAAAAAGGCTACTAACGAATCAGACTATTTAGCCTAAACAAACATGGCTCCGAGTACGCTCGGAGCCTATTTACAGCACTCTTAGGTTTACATCACTCTTAGCGCAAACCGCTGCTGATACAAAGTATCCGTTGCACTGGTTTCTAAGTAGCTATGATGCAACATCAAAATCGATTGAACGATCCTCGTGCCTATCCCCAATGACCCGCTCGGAGCGCTGGCTTCTACTTTGTTGATAAACACAAATTGAATGCTTTGACCATCTGGCGAGGTATAGGCTTGGCAATCAACGCTGGCACCGGATGGACTGTGACGCAACGCATTCTCTAACAAGTTAAGCACTAACCGCTCCAGCAATCCCTTATCCCCTATGGTTTTAATACCTTTATCGACTTCGACATTGAGTGTTATCTGCCGCCTTTGAAATTGACTCAACATGGTTTCGGCACACTCTGTCACCAAAGAACTGAGTTCAACAGGCTGATACTCATAACTGGGTAAATGAGAATCCGCTTTAGCGGTTTCGAGCAGTGAATAGAGCTGATCCGACAGCTTACCGCAATTGCGATACGCCACTTCAATCAAGGGGTCAGAACCGGGGTGTTGCAACTTCCAGGTCTCCAAATACCCCAAAACGCTAGAGAGTGGCGTTTTTAAATCATGGCTGAGCTGCACAAGTGTGTCACGGCGACTACTTGCTTGGTACTCAAGTTGAAGAAACTGCTGCTGGATCTGCTTTGCCATTTTCTGGTACGAATGCGCGATCGGCACCAACTCGGGTACCTGCTTGGTAAAATCGGGCTTTAAGCGAAAGTCCTGTTCGGCCTGCTGCTCCAAGTTCATGGTCACTTTTTCAATCGGGGTGAGCAGGCTGCGTTTCACCAACCAATAAGCGCCTAACGCAAACCCTAGAATCGACAGCAGCGTCAACCCCGTTAAGGCGATGTAGGGCGTATCCACTTGTGCTTTGGCAATCGCTGAATGTTTGGTACTGCCAATGACCACATACAAGTAGCCGATGGTAGAGCCAAACTCCTCTATCGCGGCGACTGAGAATACCGTGTCTTCCCCTGGATGACGTGGGTCTTGCCCAAGGATCGGAAACGGTTGATTTGACAGAAAACGCTGTATCGGTTCGATATCAATCGTACCCATGATATCAGCCCCTTCTGGCGCAGCATGAGTAGTAATATTCCCTTGGGCATCAAGAAAATAGATCTCAAAATCAGGGCCGATGAGCATTAAGGTGTGAAATATCGATTTTAGCGCTTTGGGGTTGTATTCGGTGCCAATCATCAGTGGATTGTCATCGCGCATATGTACCGCTAAGTCTTTGTGCAGACTTTGGGTCGTACGGTGCTCAATGGTTTGTCGCTGCCAATGATACGTAACGGCAATGATCACCGTCATAAGGCAGAACCAGAGACTGGTAAAAATCACCAAGCGCATTTTGAAACTCATACCACCTCCCTTTGGACTTAGCTTCGATCACATTAAACTCGTCACATCCAATCCGTCACACGCGAATCGATTGAAACTTATAGCCAACGCCCCACACCGTCTGAACAAAGCTTTGTTGGTTACTTTGTTGTGAATTATCGGAAGCCTCTGTGTCAGTGCTCATCTGGGTAGAATCGGGCACTGTCAGCTTAGTGCGCAGCCTGTTGATGGTGCTACACACTGTATGGTGATAACCGGTGTGATTGGTGTGCCAAACATGCTCTAGCAATTCATCCTTGCTATAGACCCTGCCAGGTCTTGAGGCCAAAAAGTGCAGCAATGTAAATTCAGTGGCGGTAAGTGCAATGGCTTTACCATGCAATGATACCGTGTGCTGCTCTGGGCTAATTGTTAGCGGTCCAAATACTAGCTCGTTATGTTCGCTCTCTTGCGCTGAGGAGCCAGGTCTTGTTTGGCGACGTAGAATATTCCGAACTCTAGCCTGAAACTCTAAGACGCTAAAAGGCTTGGTAATGTAGTCGTCGACACCCGCTTCCAAACCGTCGACTTTATCCATTTCACTGTCGCGTGCAGTCAACATAAGCACTGGCGTCCAATCTTCTACCCGTCGCAGCGAGTGGCATACATCGATGCCGTCACCATCCGGCAGACCTCTATCGAGAATCACAAGATCAAAAGGCTGAGCGCTGCAGTGTTGGCGCGCTTCCCCACACAAACTCACTCTCGTGACCTGATGCCCCTGAAATTTAAGATGCATCTGAACTAGGTCAGCGAGATCATCGTCGTCTTCTACCAGTAATATATTGGCGGCTTTATACGCCGCAGTGGAGGCTTGGGGCGCACTTGCAGAAAACGAACTGCGGTTTGGTTGACTTGCCATATCACGATACCTGCTCCAATTCCGTAGACCTAGCACATGACCGGAGCAGGTAGTAATAACTTTCATTATTCTATTCGTGTAATGGTAATTCTTGCCCCTGGGTTTAAGAACCTGTGATTCGCAGACAATGCAGATGTAGCTAACCCATCGTCTTTACTCACAATTCCCGGATGAAAAGTGACTTTGTCGTCATCATTCCGATTGGCGTTAAAGCCTTCGCCACCACCAGCAGGCCCAGGTATGGTTGCCGCCAGTTCATCATTCCCTTCGGTTCCTGAATCCCAGACATTCATGTTCATGACAAAGGCTTCGCCAGATGCGAGACTACCAATGGACAATCCAGTTTCACCGACAAACGCATCATTCGTGTTCACAAACATGGACGCAACCGACAGATACTTGGCTTGCTCTGGTGACAAGGTCAAGGTGATGGAGTCACTCGCACCAGGCATGATGAGCCCTTTCCCTGATGTGCTGGTGTAAACATTATCGTCACTGCCACTTAACGCAAGCAACTCAGCATTGCTGCCACCTTCAGCCAAATGTTCTAGCTCAACAGATGCGCTCTGCCCTACTTCAAACATGCTAAAGCCACTATTGTGAGCAAGTATCGCAAGTGGCTCAATGGCTGATTCGCCGACAAATTTTGAACGCTCACCGTATAGCGGTAGTTTTGAGCCGCTGGGCTGTCATCATCGTTGTGCCCGCACCCTGCAATCACCGCAACAGCGCTGGCCAATAGTAAAATTCGTGTCTTCATGTGACCTCCTATTTCACTACAACAGTGATCGTTGCAACAGGGTTTAACCAGCGGTGACTGGTATTGTCTAGGTCACTAATGCCACCAGCGGGATCACTATCGCCCAAATTACCTGGATGAACATGAACGGTGGTATTGGTTACTGTGGTTTCAACACCGCTACCGCCAGCACCAAAGGTAAGGAAAGGTGGATTAGGCATGCTTCCAGCAAGCTCGTCATTGGCTTCGGTGCCCGCATCATAGCCGCGCAGCGTCGCTTTATAAGTTCCTGGTTCAGTTGGAATTTTCCAGCTATCTAGGCCAACAAAGCCGTCATTCGTTGGCAGTAACATCGCACTTAAAGACAGGTAGCCAAAGCTTCCGCTATCCATTGAAAAGGTCGTCGCAACACCTGGGTTTAAAATGCCAGTCGCTGGATTTTCGACCACTACTCCGCCGGCGTTACCGATCACGCTAGCCAACCCAGAGATATCCCCGCCTTCAGCCATCGCCTCTAACTCGGCAGAGGCTGTTTGTCCGGTGCGAAACATCACCAAATCTGAATTGTGTGCAGCAACGATGAGCGGCGTGAAGTAGATGCCCTTAGTAGCATTAGTGATGGTGATTTCAAGCTCAGCGGCATTGACGGAGCCGGCTCCGAGAAGTAGTGATGCAGACGTTATAGCAAGTCCAAGTTGAGTACATTTTTTCATTGTGATTCCATCCTTTAACTGTCCCTAAGGACACCATGTATTAAACGCACAATGCACAAGTTAAGGTTGTTGCGCGTTTCCATGTGTTAAAGCATGCAGGTTAAGGTTTGCAGCAGCCTCACCGATTTCTCACAAATTTCTCTCAATTGGTTCTGAAAATTCTTCCCTTAATAAATTCAACCCCTTAAGCTGATAGCCCGGTACATCTAGTAGCAACATTTTACTGCGAACAAACAACCCATTGCCTCGCCCGATCTCGCGATCTTCACCATCATAGACAACCGACTCAACAATAAACTGGCTGCTGTTGATATTGACCACTTTGCCTACCGCTTTCATACGCCCCTTGGAAACAGGCCGAGTGATATAGGTAGTAAAAGAGGTCGTCAGAACAAAATACTCTTTCTCTAGGCTTGCAGCGGCAAAAAAGGCGGCATCATCGAGCATTTTAAAGTAGACCGAGCCGTGCACCGCACCCGCCGTGTGAAAGTATTTTTTATGTAGCTCAATTTCAATATCTGCCTGAGCTTCCTGAACTTTAATTCGAGGTAAATAGAATTCGTTAATTGGCGCTGCTAAGTACATGCTTTCTAGCGCTTGATAGTGCTGGAGATTTTCCATAATGTTCCTCGTTGAGACTTAATCGTTTGTTATCGTTATACAAAAAAGCCTGCCTACCGAAGTAGACAGGCTTTTAATACTAGCTTGCGTTGGCGAGCGCCTTTTGTTTTTGAGGATCACCATTCGTTAGCGTGGTCTTCATATCATGGCTGAAATGGTCAACCTGAATCGCTCGGTAACGAAGCGCATCCGCCTCTAGAATTTTATCGACTTCCTCTTGGCTCAAGATATTTTCTTTCAGTGCTTGTGCTAAACGGTCAGCCAATAGTCCTTTGCGAGCAACCTTGCCTGCTTTAACGCCTGCAAGAAGCTTCTTCTCTAAATCTCGCACACCATACATGGCAACAAAAGCGCGATCCATCAGTCCAACATTGTCGCCTTCAGCAGCTCCGACATAGCACAAATGCGTCAAGCGATCGCGCATTTCACCAGGTACCATCAGCTTGTTTGCAATGCGCAAAGTGACATCATCGCTTGGTAATTTGAAATGGTTACCAATTGGGAATAGCAGTGTTTTTAATGTTTTACCTGCGAATCCGCTTGGGAAGTTGCGGTAAGCTTCATTCAATGACTTCGCCGCATGGTGGAAACAGTAATCGACTGCATAATCAACAAAGTCACGTTCTTCTGCTCGGCTGCCCTCATCTTGATATTTCTTCAATACTGCTGATGCCAAATAGAGGTATGCAAGACCATCACCGAGTCGCGCAGAAATCAGCTCTTTGCGTTTCAGCTCACCACCCAGCGTTAACATGGCAAAGTCAGCACTCACCGCAAGAGCCTTGCTCAAGCGCTTCAAATTTTTATAGTGACGAGCTGTTTCACCACTTACCGGCGACGAGGTTAGCGCAGAGCCTGTCAATGCAGCAAACAAGCCGCCAATAGAATTTTTCGTCGCATGACCGATATGTTTAAACAACAAGTTATCAAACGCCTCAAGACCCGCTTGATGATCTGGGTTGGCCGCCGCTTCCATTTCTTGGAACACGTATGGATGGCAACGCGTGGCACCCTGACCAAAAATCATAAGGTTACGCGTTAGAATGTTCGCACCTTCCACCGTGATAGCAACCGGCACACCCAAATAGGCCGAAGACAAGTAGTTCATTGGCCCACATTGGATAGCACGCCCTGCGTGGATATCCATCGAGTCATTCAAGATGGTGCGTGAGATTTCTGTCATGTGATATTTGGCAATGGCGGTGACAATACCCGGTTTTTGCCCCATATCAAGCGACGTCGTTGTTAGGGTGCGGCTCGCTTCCAGCAAGTAGTTCAAACCGCCAATACGACCTAACGCTTCAGCCACCCCTTCAAATTTACCAATCGACATACCAAACTGCTTACGAACATAGGCGTACGCACCGGTTGTTCTCGCCGTCAAATGGCCAATAGCGGTGCCTAGTGCCGGCAGTGATATGCCGCGCCCTGCTGATAGACATTCCACCAACATACGCCAGCCCTTACCCGCATAGTTAGCGCCGCCAATGAGCCAGTCCATCGGGATGAACACATCCTGACCTTGGATCGTGCCATTCATGAAGGCCAAATGAAGGGGGTCATGTCTTTCGCCTATCACCACACCAGGGTGATCGGTTGGAATCAATGCACACGTAATGCCGACGTTCTTGCTATCGCCAAGTAAACCGTCAGGATCTAGCATCTTAAACGCCAGTCCCATTACGGTCGCTATGGGCGCTAAGGTGATATAACGTTTGTTCCAATTAAGTCGGATACCTAACACTTCCTCACCTTGGTGTTCGCCATAACAAACAACCCCGGTATCCGGTATACCACCCGCATCAGAACCTGCTTCAGGCCCCGTTAGGGCAAAACATGGTGTGTCTGTACCATCAGCGAGTCGAGGCAACCAATAGTCTTTTTGTGCTTGAGTACATAGTGTGAGAGCAGTTCGCCCGGGCCTAAGGAGTTAGGCACCATGACCGTAATCGCCGCGCTCATGCTACGAGTCGCGATTTTGGACACTATCGTTGAGTTGGCCAGCGCAGAGAAAGCGCGCCCGCCGTATTCCTTGGAGATGATAAGGGAGAAGAAGCGCTCTTTCTTTAAATACTCCCAGACTTCTGGTGGTAAATCGCGATCTTCTTTGACGATTTGGTGATCATCGAGCATCGACAACAACGTTTCGAGCTGATTTTCTATAAAGTGCTGTTCCTCCGCAGTCAGCGTCGGCTTGGGATAATTGTGAAGAGTATTAAAATCTGGATTACCAGAAAACAATTCGCCATCCCACCATACTCCGCCCGCTTCCATGGCCTCACGTTCAGTGGCAGACAGAGGTGGTAGCACTTTCTTAAACAGATTAAATGCTGGCTGGCTGATCAACTTCTTTGTAATGACACTCATATCCATTAATCCTTTTGTTGAGTTTCGCAATTATCTTGCTTGTTGTCGGTTTCTAAGCCAGCCGAAATGTAGGGTATGGCTTGCTCGATAATATTTAATAAGTCACTGTCTCGATCGAACTGGCTTGCAGCGATCTCGTTTAATGCCTTAGATGACACGGTTGCAAACACGAACGCCCCTAGGGCAAAATGCAATCGCCAAAACAAAGACTCTTCATCAATACTTGGGTTAGCTTTGAGCATGGATAGTTTGAATAGCTCTAAAGTTTTCCCGTAATGATTAACAATGAACCATCGCAAATGTCCTTGAACATCGCTATAACCGCTAGCAATGAGCAATAAAAAGCTGGCCATGCCATTTGGGTGTAACTTATTTAAACCCAATAGCGGCGACTTTATTGTGTTCAACACATCCTCAACGCTATAGCTCGCTCTGAGGTTCAATTGTTCTAATTGCCCATGCACTTGTGGCATTAAGTGAACGAGGTAGTCATCCAGAATCGCCTGTACTAAAGAGTTTTTATCTCCAAAGTGATAATTGACGGCAGCTAGATTCACATCGGCTCTTTGAGTGATATCTCGTAGCGATGTATTGTTATAACCTCGCTCTATAAATAGAGCTTGAGCAATATTAAATATCTTTTCTTTTGTTCCAGATTTTACTTTCATAATTTAAAACGCTCGTATCAAACGCTCGTTTAATATATCCAGCAAAATTTAATTCAACAAGTGATTAACATCAACTTTTTAAAATTAACATCCATTGCAGAGAGCATATACATCTAAGCTCATGAAACTAGTAGAGAAATTTTTTAGGTTAATTTCCAAGCCAAAAGAAATTGCAATAAAATTCTTAAAATACAAAAGGTTAAAAAGAAATCACCACAACAAGGACATGAATCACCAGCAAAGCATTCACACAAGGAATGTAACCCCAGATCCAACAGCAATTAAAAAATCGAATAGTTAAGCCAGCATAAATAAAACAAGTCG
Organism: Vibrio maritimus; assembly: GCA_000755425.1. GTDB lineage: Bacteria > Pseudomonadota > Gammaproteobacteria > Enterobacterales > Vibrionaceae > Vibrio > Vibrio maritimus_A. The sequence continues at coordinate 27,045 of BBMT01000008.1, read as the reverse complement.
AATACATTGACTGCCTTTTACTACAGGTGAACGGCTGTATTTTTGTGATCTACATTTCAATTTTGGCAATTAATAACCGTCTAGCAAAATCAAAATTCAAACACAATTTAAATAACAACAAGTCATTAACAGTAATTAAATTGGGCACTTATGCAATCAAACTCAAAGGACAATTAAACACTGAGCATTATTTTTAGAGCTGATCACCTATAAATTATGCCTTTTGAGGCTAGTGACAAAGGTTAAGCATTCTTCATCATATCCGTATTCAAACACGCGTTTGAATTCCATGACTTAAATCAAAAAGCGAACAGGTAACTCGATATTAGAGACACGTTGTTCATCAAAAAGACGTTTAAAAGGAAGCTAACCATGCAAAATCAAGCCGCTCTAGAAGCAGTAAATGCTCAACTACAATCTGTTCTTAACCCATTTGCTAACTTCAGCCAACTGGTTGCGAAGAACGTAGAAACACTATCAAAAATGCAGATTGAAACTTTGACTGCATACAGCGAGTTGACTAACGAAAACCTACAAAGCCTTGTGGCGGTGAAACAACCACAAGATCTGATGAACCACGGCAGCAAACAACTCGAGATCATTACTAAAGTAAGCCAGCGCCTACTGGAAGACGGTCAAAAGCTAAGCCAGATTGGTAACGAGTTTAAAGCCGCTGTTGATGAAATTTCGGCAAGTTCAATTACGCCAAACAAGTAATCTTGGCTCCGCTTTTTGAGATGGGCGTACCTCGTTAATAACTATTCGTTTATAAACATGGTGTCGCCCTCTATTTTCTATGCAATAAAGGATGAGAAGATGGAAAATAAGCCCCCATTCCAAGATGTCATCGATAGTTACTTTCAAGCCACCCAAGGTTGGTTTGATGCGTTTCAAAAGCCTACTCAATCCACCATCTTCAAATCTCAAGTCGAAGACTGGAGTCAGCTTGCACAATCTGTCGCTAGCAACCCTACCAGTATCCTAGAGCAGCAAATGACATGGTGGAACCAACAGATAAACCTGTTTAATGACTGTATTTTGTCGACCAGCGAATCTACCGCTAAAGAGACAGATCCCCGTTTTAGAGATGAAAGCTGGTCTGAAAATCCGATGTATAGCTACATCAAAGAGAGTTATAAACTGGTCTGTAAATCGGTACTCGATACCATTGGTAATACCCAAGATATCGAACCAGAAGCAAAAGAGCGCCTCGAGTTCTTTGCGCGCCAGTTTCTCAATGCGATGTCACCAAGTAACTTCATCACAACCAACCCAGAAATCATGAAGCTGACGCTAGAGTCCAACGGTGAGAACCTCATCAAAGGCCTCGACCAATTGCAGAAAGATATGAGCAAAAGCGTAGACATGCTCAATATCCGTATGACCGATAGCGAAGCGTTTGTGGTTGGCGAAAACGTTGCGGCGACAGAAGGCAAAGTGGTATTCAAAAACCATCTGTTTGAGCTTATTCAGTATCAAGCGACAACAGAAGAAGTGTACAAGCGTCCAATGATGTTGGTGCCACCTTTTGTGAACAAGTACTACATCATGGATTTGAATCAGCGTAAGTCATTTGTGAAATGGCTGGTCGATCAAGGCCACACCGTATTTATGATCTCTTGGGTTAACCCGGATGCATCGTACCGTGATACTGACTTTGGCCACTACGTGACAGACGGCATCATCCCAGCGCTGGATGCGATTGAAGCCCAGACTGGTGAGCGTGAAGTGAACGGACTAGGCTATTGTATTGGCGGTACACTGCTTACAGCCGCGATGGCCTATCTCGCAGGAAAGCGTCGCAAGCAGCGCATTAAATCAGCCACGCTATTAACCACGATCCTCGATTTCCAGCAGCCTGGTGAGCTTGGCATCTTTATCAATGACCCGATGATTTCGGCTATTGAGTCTCAAAACAACCATCAAGGCTATATGGACGGGCGCCAAATGGCAGTGTCATTCAGTTTGCTTCGTGAAAACAGCCTTTACTGGAACTACTACATCACCAACTACCTGAAAGGTGAAAAACCTGTCGCGTTTGATCTACTGCATTGGAATAGCGACAACACCAATGTGCCAGCAAGTTGTCACAATCAAATGCTGCGCCAGTTCTATCTAGAGAACAAACTCAGCCAGCCAAATGGCATTGAGATTGACGGTATTGGTATCGACCTTACCAAAGTGAAATCGCCAACTTTTTTCCTTTCCGCTATCGAGGATCATATCGCGCTTTGGAAAGGCACCTTTAAGGCACAGGTCTGCTAAGCGGTCAAAACACGTTTGTACTAGCGGAAAGCGGACATATTGCCGGTCCTATGAATCATGCGGATTCGACTAAGTATGGCTATTGGACGAACGACAATGTCGATACCGACGCCGACACATGGCTTGAGAAAGCAGATAAGCACACTGGCTCCTGGTGGGGGCATTGGCAACAGTGGTTGGATGCGCGCAACTTCTCTCAGAAAATCGACGCCCGAGTGCTTGAAGGTGAGCTTGACGCACCAGGTCATTATGTAAAACAACGTATTGAAGACGTACTAAAAACACAAGAGGAGAACCGTCATGTCGCTTGAAGTAGGACAACACGCGAGCCTGAGTAAAACACTCGATAAAGCCGCCGTAGAGCAGTTCGCCTCATTGGCGGAAGATTACAACCCAGTTCATTTGGATGAAACATTTGCCGCAATGACACCGTTCGAGGTGCCGATTGTGCATGGTATGTTAGGCGCAAGTCTAGTGTCTGGACTGCTGGCATCAAAAATCCCAGGGCCTGGTGCTATTTATCTTGGGCAAACACTACAGTTTACCTGCCCAATTCGTGTAGGAGAAACGGTGACCGCTCGCGTTGAAGTGACTGAAGTGCGAGAAGATAAACCCATCGCTAAACTGTTAACTCAAGTACTTAATGAGCAGGGAAAAGTCGCCATCAAAGGCGAAGCGACGGTCATGCTTCAAGGCTAAAACTGGGTCAAAAAAATCGCTCTCGATCCCCAAAAGGCAGCTAACGCTGCCTTTTTCGTGTCACAAGCACCAAATTACCCAACATTTACAACCATTAAACTCAACAATAACAACTAAATCATTCAACAATTGAATTATTTGTAGACACATCATCCTGTCTTGCTAAGATACCGAACGCAAACACACTTTATTACATAATAACTGCACTAGCGGAATGGTGCTGTCTAAGACCGTCATGACTCAGTGCAGAATCTATACAGGGATATAAAAATGCAAAGTTCTAGCATGCTTGCCCGTTATGCGAATGGTAATCTGGTTCTGCAGATCCTCGCGGGTATCGTTTTTGGTGTTATCCTCGCTGTCGCGTCTCCAACAACCGCTCAAAGCTTTGGAATGCTTGGTAGCTTATTCGTTGGAGCACTTAAAGCTGTCGCCCCAATTTTAGTCTTCATTCTTGTTGCAGCTTCTATTGCTAACCAAAAGAAAAATCAAACCACGCATATGCGTCCAATCGTCGTGTTGTATCTCATTGGTACTTTCTCTGCGGCGCTTACAGCGGTTTTGCTTAGCTTCCTTTTCCCGACCGAACTAACCTTGGTTGCCGGTGCGGAAGGTGCAGCGCCACCACAAGGTATTGGCGAAGTTCTACATACACTGCTGTTTAAGCTGGTCGATAACCCAGTTAGCGCGCTGATGAATGCCAACTACATCGGTATTTTGGCGTGGGCAATCGGTCTGGGTTTAGCCCTACACCATGCTTCTGGCACCACCAAGGCGGTATTTGAAGATCTGAGCCACGGCGTGTCACAAATCGTACGTTTCATCATTCGTCTAGCCCCATTTGGTATTTTTGGCCTAGTGGCGAACACCTTCGCAACCACTGGTTTTTCTGCGCTTGCTGGCTACGCACAACTGCTATTCGTTCTGCTGCTTGCCATGGCAATCATTGCACTGGTTGTAAATCCAATCATTGTCTACGTGAAGACCAAAGAAAACCCATACCCACTTGTATTCCAATGCCTACGTGAAAGTGGTGTGACGGCATTCTTCACGCGTTCAAGTGCGGCTAACATCCCAGTGAACATGACGCTTTGTGAAAAGCTGGATCTGGATGAAGATACTTATTCTGTGTCTATCCCACTCGGTGCGACCATCAATATGGCAGGTGCCGCTATCACCATTACAGTTCTGACATTGGCTGCTGTACATACTATGGGCATCGAAATCGACATCTTTACTGCACTGCTACTAAGCATCGTTGCTGCAGTATCAGCTTGTGGTGCGTCAGGCGTTGCAGGCGGTTCGCTGCTACTTATTCCTCTAGCGTGTGGTCTGTTTGGCATCTCAAACGATGTCGCAATGCAGGTTGTTGCGGTTGGCTTTATCATTGGTGTGATTCAAGATTCTGCCGAGACAGCGCTGAACAGCTCAACGGACGTGGTCTTTACTGCTGCAGTTTGCAAAGCTGAGCAAAACAAGCAGGGTTAATATCCGCTAACATCCCAACGTCAAAGGCTGTGTCATCGACACAGCCCTTTTTCTATCTCGTATTCAGAGGTCCAAATGGTTAGAGACGAGCTCACTCTACTTAGCTAAGAAGTTGGCCATCCACCATCACGTGTGAAGCACGATAGTCCGAGTTGAGTATGGTTACAGAGGCTTTACTGCCCGACTTTAGAGTGCCTAAATCGGGGCGATTTATCGCTCGTGCAGGGTACATCGAGGCCATGCGGAATGCTTCAGCCTCTTCGATTCCCCACTTAATGACATTGGCAACAGATTGATCCATTCCAATGTGTGCACCAGCAAGAGCTCCTTGCGCGTTAACCAGTCGACCGTTTTGTACACTGATCTGTTCACCGTCAAGGACAAAGCTATTGCTGATACTACCTACGCTCGCCATTGCATCGGTGACAATCAATAGTTGATGCTGAGGTTTGAGACGCTTCGCCAGCATTACGTTCGCCGAGTCGACGTGAATGTCATCAACGATGATAGAACACCAAGCATGATCGGCCATTAAAGCGGTTCCGACTACACCAGGTTCTCGCCCTTCTAACGGAGACATGGCGTTAAACAGATGAGTAAATCCGTCGATCAATGGCAACTTTTCACCCGATAATTCATGCTTGATGCATTGCTGTGTCCACAAGAAACCACCACGTCATGACTTTTTAACCACGCCAAGACCTCGTTATCTACGCACTCAGCGGCCAGCGTGACCAGTGTTGTGCCCATCGCTAACCAAGGAAACGATTCAAGTTCCGAAACACTTGGTGCGTAGAACTTACCCGCATCGTGAGCGCCTTTCTTATTGGCATTAAGCCAAGGACCTTCGAGATGGATGCCCGCAACACCCGGGATTCGCTGCTCAATGGCACTGGCTACGGCGTTTAATGCGTTGGTCATGTCCGTTGCAGTGGCACTGATCAAAGTAGGCAGTAAATAGGCCGTCCCGTGTTTACGATGTGCTTTACATATCGTATTGATGCCCTCAACGGTCGTCGTGTTGTTGAACATCACCTCGCCGCCGCCATTGACCTGAATGTCGATAAAGCCCGGAACTATGGTCTTATCTGGATAATCGTCATAGGAAAGATCCGAAGGCACCTCCGCTTTAGGAAGGATATCGACGACAATGTCGTCTCTATACACAAGTACAGAGTCGAAATGAAACGTCGTACCATCAAATATTCTGTGTGCCGAAATGCCGCGTAGTGTCATAACCTTAGTTCATCCCTAAAATAATCATCAATCAGTGCTGAGTGTTACTAGTATCCAGCGACAACGAAAATTGCTCTGCTGCTCCAAGCAAACAAGCATCATAATCCCCAGATGCTTTGGTGATTGGAACTCTAAATGCCGCAGGCTTTTGCTGTATATACTCGTCGACAAGTTCCATGTAGTGGCTCGCTAATCCGACCCCACCACCTAATACGACTAGGTCGAGATCATAGGTTGCCTTTAGATTCGTACACAGCACGGCTATCGCTTGTGCGCTTCGCTTTATTATTGCCATTGCGCTTGCATCGTTGCGGGCAAGCTCAAACAGTTCAATATTGGAAATAGTCGGGTTAATGGTTGCTTGAGCGACTTTGTTAATAGCCGTACCCGAGGCAATCGCCTCTACACAGCCATTCTGTCCACAACCACAATCAGGGCCATTAATATCTATTACAGTATGACCAATATGGCCAGCTAGCCAATTAGAGCCTTTGTGCAGCTTGCCATCAATGATAATTCCGCCACCGACACCCGTTGAAACCGTCACATACGCCATGTTTTTGACAAGATTTGCATGCGATTTAAACTCAAAGCACGCTGCTGCTTGCGCATCATTAAGCATGGCCACCGGCTTATCACTGATACGTTCAACTTCACGATGGAGCGCAAAAGGCTGAGGAAATGGCAGGGTATCTGTTGATGGATGTTATCCCTTCAGGTTTTACCCAACCCGTGGTCGATATTCCGATGTTCTGAGCTTTTACCAGCCACTCAGAGCAGGGAGAAAGAATGTGTTTCGCGAACTCCCGCACATCAATCGTCGATGGCGTGGCTATTTGAGTTCGCTCAATAAGCTTTCCTTTTTCGACCAAGCCCAAAGCGACTTTGGTGCCTCCAATATCAATAGCTAACGTGCTCATTTTGTTTTACCTCTGCGCGTGTTGCCGTATTGAACCACTGAGTGACGACTTCCAACCTTGTCAGTGCAGACCCGACGGTCACTGCGATCGCACCATTTGCAATAGCTTTAGCCGCAAGTTCGGGCGTGTTATATCGACCTTCAGCCATTGTAAAATACCCTGCGTCTGCGAACTGTCTAACAAGTAGCAAATCAGGTTCTGTCGGTTCAACTTCTCCGACATAACCTGAGAGCGTCGAACCAATAATGTCGACCCCATACTCAGCCGCCCAGCGCCCGTCTTGAAAACATGAACAGTCGGCCATTGCAAAACACTCTGAGTCTTTGATCGCGTCAGCGATAGCCTCACGAGTCTCTGGACGAACCCTATCTGTCGCGTCAAACGCGATGATGGATGCACCTGCTATTTCTAGCTGCTCCACATCTTTTATGTACGGTGTAATTCTGACCGGACTGTCAATAAGGTCACGTTTCACAATGCCAATAATTGGTATAGTGACCTTCTCAGCGACGGCAACAACGTTCGCGATTCCCTCAATACGAAGTGCTTTAGCACCGGCCGTTTGCGCGGCTAATGCCATAGCCACAATAAACTCCGTATTTTCCAGTGGACTGCCGACAACAGGTTGGATAGACACTACTGTTTGCCCTCGTAACTGCTCTTTTAATTCTCTGATTTTTAGACTTTTATCTCTCACGTCGAGCCTCTCGTCCTTCAATAAAATCTACGGATACCGGCATAACATATCCAGTCAAAATCTACATAAAGTCATCTATCAATAACTAGACTTGGTTAAATTTTGTCCGCGATCACAGTTTGTGAAAAGTTGATTTGAAAATAATCTTCACGACCATAATAATCCATAACGAAGATTTTTTTCAAACAAAATAAAATTTTTTTTTGAAGTGGTTAGATCTCATAAAACGAATGGACAAAAGGGAACATTATGAAAGCCATAAACAAAATCACTATCGCTATGCTGACAGTAGGGTGTGCATTATCAGTACAAGCGGCTACAACACTAAAAATGGGTATGCAAGCGTCTGTTGGCTCTGTGGAGTACACCTCCGCGAAACTACTGGCTGATACAGTGGAAGAGATGAGTAAAGGCGAGATCAAGATTGCTCTGTATCCTAGCGCGCAGCTCGGTGACGACCGCGCCATGCTACAACAGCTCACTTTAGGTGATCTGGACATCACTTATGCAGAATTTGGCCGAATGGGCTTATGGATACCACGAGCGGAAGCAGTGACACTGCCGTATGTAGCTAAAGATTACGAGCATCTGCGCCGCATGTTTGATTCCGAGTTCGGTCAGGGTGTGCGCGAAGAAATGCTGACTAAGTTCAACTGGCGTGCACTCGATACTTGGTACAACGGTACTCGAGAAACCACATCAAACCGTCCACTCAATTCTATTGAAGACTTCAAAGGACTCAAACTTCGTGTTCCTAACGCGAAGCCTAACCTCAACTACGCTAAATTGTCTGGTGCTTCGCCAACGCCTATGGCGTTTTCAGAGGTTTACTTAGCCCTGCAAACTAATGCTGTTGACGGCCAAGAGAACCCATTACCAACCATCAAACGATGAAGTTCTATGAAGTTCAAGACAACCTCGCGATCACCAATCATATCGTCAACGACCAGATGGTGATCATCTCAGACTCTACATGGCAAAAACTATCAGAGTCAGAGAGAAAAATCGTTCAAGACGCCGTTTTGAAAGCGGGTGAAGCGCATACCGCATCGGTGAAAAAACAAGAAGCTGAGCTTATCTCTTTCTTTGAGGCTGAAGGTGTCACCGTGACTTACCCAGAACTTGGGCCTTTCCGCGAAGCAATGCAGCCGTTGTACTCAGAGTTCGAGGCGAAAATTGGTGAACCTATCGTTAAAAAGCTAGCAGCGATGTAAAGGCAGCTATCAATTCGTGAAGTAAAGAATTGAAATTGACATCTTGGCTGGCCACTTTGGCCAGCTTGGAGCAGAAAATGATAAGCAAACTATTTAAAAATATTGAAGAAATTATCACGGTTCCTCTCATGGCAGCACTGCTTGTTGTCTTGACTTGGCAAATCGGAACACGCTGGTTGCTCAATGACCCATCGTTGTGGAGTGAGGAGCTCGCAAGAGTCCTATTTATGTACATGTCTCTTATTGGCTGCGCTATCGCAATTAAAAGAGGCACGCACGTAAACATCACCTTTTTTTCAGACAAGCTACCGCAAACCCTTCGTTATTCTCTCGTCATCGCACTTGAGTTGGCGGTACTGGTCTCAATTTTCGCGATTATTTACCTTGGTTACCAACACGTTCAGCGAACTGCTTTCTTCGAGCTCATTACGTTGGGTGTATCCAGTGCATGGATGAACTACAGCCTGCCACTAGGCGGTGTATTCATGGTCATTCGACAAATCGAAAAACTCATCGCCATTGGTATTGAGTTTAAACAAGCAAGTAAGGCAGACACGCCTAGTTCTTCACAAGTGGCTGAGAGGTAAGGAGTTCTCATGGCAGGTTCTATTTTTGGCTGGCTCGCGTTGCTGTTTGCAGGTATGCCCGTTGGCTTCTCACTTATTTTTGTAGCCTTACTATTCTTAATCCTCACCAACAGCACAGGCATCAACTTTGCCGCCCAGCAGATGCTTGGCGGGATAGACAATTTCACCTTGCTCGCGGTACCCTTTTTCGTACTTACCGGACATTTGATGAATAGCGCTGGTATCACCGAGCGTATTTTCAACTTCGCCAAGTCGATGGTCGGTCATGTTACGGGCAGCCTAGGCCACGTAAATATCATGGCTAGCCTACTTTTCTCAGGCATGTCAGGCTCTGCACTTGCCGACGCAGGTGGGCTTGGCCAACTCGAAATCAAATCAATGCGTGATGCCAAATACCATGACGACTTCGCCGGTGGTTTAACAGCAGCCTCATGTATTATTGGACCATTGGTTCCTCCTTCGGTGCCACTGGTGATCTACGGGGTCGTATCCAACACTTCGATTGGCGCGCTATTCTTAGCGGGTGCTGTGCCAGGCATTCTATGCTGCGGCGCACTCATGGTCATGAGCTATTTTATTTGTAAAAAGCGCGGCTACATGACGCTGCCAAAAGCCACACGCAAAGACCAATTTAAGTCCTTTAAAGAAGCGTTTTTATCACTGATGACGCCAGTCATCATCATCGGCGGCATCTTTTCTGGCAAATTCACACCAACGGAAGCGGCTGTTGTTTCATCACTTTACGCGCTATTTCTTGGTACTGTGGTTTATAAGCAACTGACCTTTGTTGGTTTCATCGATATTCTAAAAGAAACCGTAAACACCACAGCCGTAGTTGCGCTCATGGTAATGGGTGTCACCGTCTTTGGATGGATCGTTGCTCGTGAGCAGCTTCCTCAAATGCTGGCTGACTATTTCCTAACCATTAGTGATAACCCGCTGGTACTGCTGCTTCTTATCAACTTGCTGCTGTTGTTCCTTGGCACCTTTATCGAGTCACTTGCACTGCTATTACTGCTGGTTCCATTCTTGGTTCCTGTCGCAGGCGCGGTAGGCATCGACCCTGTGCACTTTGGTGTCATGGCGATTCTAAACCTAATGATTGGCATTCTAACGCCGCCAATGGGTATGGCACTCTACGTTGTATCTCGAGTTGGTGACATTCCATTCCATGTTTTGACTCGTGGTGTTATTCCTCTATTAGTGCCGCTGTTTATTGTACTTGCACTCGTTGCTGTGTTCCCTCAGTTCACCTTGTTCTTGCCAGAACTATTCCTCGGCTACGGGAAATAATTAAGTTCTGAGCCAAAATTTGGCTCAGAGCGAACTTACTATAGGATGTTAAAAATGAATAAGTTAACCGGCCTCATTGCCGCACCGCACACCCCCTTTGACCGTAACAATCGAGTTAACTTTAGTGCTATCGATCAGATTGCTGCGCTACTTATTGAGCAAGGCGTGACAGGGGCATATGTCTGTGGCACCACAGGTGAAGGCATTCACTGCTCTGTTGAAGAACGTAAGGCCATTGCTGAGCGCTGGGTACAAGCGGCTGATGGCAAGCTGGATTTGATCATCCACACTGGCGCTCTCAGTATTGTCGATTCAATTTCCCTAACAGAACACGCCGAAACACTCGACATTCTTGCCACATCTGCGATTGGTCCTTGTTTTTTCAAACCAGGTTCCGTTGACGACCTTGTTGACTATTGCGCCTCAATCGCGAGTGCTGCGCCATCGAAAGGCTTTTACTACTACCATTCCGGTATGTCTGGAGTCAGCCTCGACCTTGAGCAATTCTTAATTAAAGGTAACGAACGGATCCCAAACCTGTCTGGTGCCAAGTTCAACAATGCGGATCTCTACGAGTATCAACGCTGTTTGCGCGTCGCTGATGGTAAGTTTGACCTGCCATTTGGTGTGGATGAGTTCTTGCCTGCTGGTCTTGCTGTTGGTGCAATCGGTGCGGTGGGCAGCACATACAACTACGCAGCCCCGTTATACCTTGCTATTATTGAAGCCTTTAAACGAGGGGACCAAGCGCAGGTCACTTCGCTAATGGACAAAGTTATCGCCATTATTCGAATCCTTGTGGAATATGGTGGAGTCGCAGCTGGCAAAGCCGCAATGGAGATACATGGTATTGACGCTGGTGATCCTAGAACACCGATCCGAGCGCTAACATCAGCACAAAAAGCCGATGTAGTAGCGAAAATGCGCGACATCAACTCCGTTTAATCGCCTTGCTCACAGTCGTTGGCACCACCACGCCAACGACTTTGAATAAGCGAAAATCGATTTTTTGAGATTTCCCGAGAACAGCACAAATGTCAGTGTAAAACCATTCGGGAGTCTGATACTTTCTAGTTTACGACACAAAAGATAAGGGGATGCCGTGGGCTCACCAAGCAATTTGCTGGTTCGTTTGAGATCCAATATGGAACCACTCAGCAAAAAATTAAGGCAGGTTGCCGATTACATCTTGGACAACGCGCAAGATGTGCAATTTCAGACCATTACTGATCTTGCTCGGAACACCCAAACCAGTGAAGCTACGGTCGTCCGATTATGTCGAGACATGGGCTATAAAGCTATTCCGATTTTCGTATGGCGCTTGCTGTCGATTTAAGCCAAAGTGGCAGTAAGCCAAAATCGGATCACGACGGCGACATCTGTGACATCTCTGCGAGCAGCGCAATTGATAGCCTTCAAGACACTGCCAAACTCATAGACCGTAAGTCACTCGATAGAATTTGCGCGCTGCTTCATGATGCCTCGTTTATTGGCTGTGTCGGTGTAGGCGCATCCAGTATCGTTGGTCGCTACCTTGCTTATCGACTTATCCGAATCGGCAAAAAGCCATTATGTATGAGGATACGCACCTCGCCGCGATGAACGCGCGTCGCTCTAGCGAGGGGGATCTTTGGTTTTCGGTGTCTAGTTCAGGCTCAACCAAAGAGGTGGTTCATGCAGCGAAACAGGCATTCAACCAAAACGTGCCCGTAGTCGCTTTAACCAACATTAACCACAGTCCACTGTCTGCTATTTCTACAGAGATGCTCGTTGCAGCAAGACCTGAAGGGCCGTTAACTGGTGGCGCTTTTGCTTCCAAAGTTGGTGCATTACTGCTGGTTGATGTGTTAATCAACTCTTTGCTTGAGAAATATCCTGAATACAGCGAGTCGGTTATGGAAACCGCTGAGGTGGTCGTGCCACTCATGTCATAAAAGCCACTTACCTATCAACAAGCTCATCTTTTGATGGGCTTTTTTATTACCCATTCAAAATATAATAAAAATTATTTTTATTGCAACGAGGATCAAAGAATATTATCTCCAAAGATCGATAATAAGGTTACTTTTTAACCAAGCAGTACCTTCGATAAAGGAAGAAATATGAACATTAGGAAAATGGTCACTTTGGTGGGACTTTCGACTTTGCTTGTTTCCGCAGTGGCAACAGCCAAAGATGCATGGCCAGATCTACCACAAGGCATAAAAAGTGGCGTGAGTGCGCAGATTGGTAACAAGCTTTATGCAGGGCTAGGCTCGTCAGGACAGGCATTTTACATGCTAGATACCACTAGACCTGAACTAGGCTGGCAGCAACTAAGTGACTTTATCGGTCCGGCTCGAAATGGCGCAACAGCGACCGCCATCGGCTCGAAGATCTACGTATTCGGCGGAGCAGGAAAAACCAGCCTGACGCCCTCTCTCCCATCCTTTTTGACACAGTTTACCAGTTTGATTCCCTTTCAAACCGTTGGAGTATGATAGAGACTCAAAGCCCTGTTGGTCTGCTCGGCGCGGCCTCGTACTCGCCTAATGACAATCAGGTGATTTTCTTTGGTGGTTACAACAAGCGATTTTTCGATCAGTACCTCTCGGACATTAATACTACCGATAAAAAAGCACAGCCTGACAAATGGCAGTCCATCGTTGATCGATACATGGGCATGGCTCCTCGAGATTACAACTGGAACGATCTCGTCATTAGTTATTCGCCAAGTACCAACACATGGAAAACTGTGGGCTCCAACCCTTACATTCCAAATTGCGGCTCTGCACTCGTTGCCACTGATACTATCGCCACCCTAATCAGCGGAGAAATCAAGCCAGGTTTGAGAACAGCAGAAGTGAAGCAATACCAATATGGTAAACCACAGCCTTGGACAAGCCTTTATGCACTTCCAGCTCCAAGCGATTTAACCCGTCAGGAAGGGGTCGCCGGCGCCTATAGTGGCATGAGCAATGGTGCGATGATCGTCGCCGGTGGAGCAAACTTCCATGGGGCGAAAAAGGCCTTCGAGCAAGGGAAGCTATTTGCACACAATGGATTTAGTAAAGCCTTTAACCCTGAGATCTATGTACTTGTCGATAATTTGTGGCAACAGGCAAATAACTTACCCACTGGCTTAGCTTACGGTGCGTCGTTTACCACTAAGTCCGGTGTGCTGATAGCAGGAGGAGAACAAACAGATCGCTCCGCAAGCAATAAGGTATATCTGTTGAGCTGGAACGGAAAGAGTGTCGATATTCAAGACTAGGGAACCTTAAGTATGGCGATTCAACTTTCTCATTTACCTTCATTTCCTGTCCCAATAAAAAACGGTGTTGGAGGACTGCTTGGCCGCCGCCTCTACGCTGGCCTTGGCAGTGCAGGGACGCGCTTTTTTATTTGGATGTCGATCAGCAGCCGCTTTGCTGGAAGCCTGCCCCCTCATTTCCTGGTGTCGCGAGGAATGATGCGGTTTGTGCATCCAATGGTCGTGAGATGTACATCTTCTCTGGTGCTGGAAAACTCAACTCAGAGGATCCACTTACGGTACTTATGGATGGCTATGTATTTTCATTGGAATCCGAGTCTTGGCAGAAAATCGACACAAGCCTCCCTGTAGGATTACTTGGCGCTAGTGCTGACTTTGTTGATGAGAAAAACTTGCTGTTCTTTGGCGGGTATTGCAAAGAAGTATTTGATCGCCTATTTGCCGAGCTCGCCAATTGTAAAGGTGCCACAGAGCAGCAGCGCACTTTGGAAGCGTTTATGTCTCAGTCTATAGACCGCTATGGGTGGAACCAAGACATTTGGCAGTTTGATATCGCCAATTCTAGTTGGCATCTCTATTGCGATAACCCCAACGCTGCGACTTGTGGGGCAAGCCTGGTCAAACACAAGCAACTGTTTGTTTTGATCGAAGGGGAAATTAAGCCAGGGCTGAGAAGCCTTAAGACCACAGGTTATCACTTCCTAGAGGGACAAAAGCTATCCACGCAGGCTCTGCCACGGATAGTCGACCAAGATGATGGTCACGAAGGCATCGCTGGAGGGTATTCCGGCCTCATCAACAACACGATCACACTAGTAGGGGGCGCATATTTTATTGGTAGTCAATCCAATTTCGCTCAAGGTCGAAACTACAGCCATCAGGGGCTCACTAAACATTACAGTGACAGCATATGGCAACTGGATAGCGAAGATGGATGGAAAGAAGCGGCAAAAATGCCAGAAGGGTGCGCTTACGGCGTCAGTATTGCGGTCGACGACAGCTTGATAGTGATTGGCGGTGAGCTAGCCAGCGGATGTACTAGTGACCGCTGCTTGATCATCTCCGATACCAACCGCGAAAGCTCGCTGTGTTGAACCTAAAATCCTAATAAAAAAGGGGCTAGGGTATCCCCCAGCCCCTTTCACTTCAGCGAGTTACTAAGGATCAATCTTAATCACGTTCATGGTATCAAGTTGATTGAGTAACTCTGTTTGATGATTACCCGGATCATTGATCACGCTAGCATCCGAGATCCCAAGCTCATTCCATCCAACGCCTTCTAAGGTAATGTCTGTTTGTTCGCCATTGTTGGTGACGCTAATTACCGTTGTCGCGTTGTCCGTGGCATCTGCAGGGTCATCCGTAACAGAAATGCTGATATTCCCAAGTAAGTCGCCAATGTTATCGTGCTCTGGCAGTAGATCAGAAATATCCAAGATATCGCTGCCAACACTAAAATCAGTAACAGTCTGTTCTGCCGGATCTGCGGTTGTACCTGCCGCGTCTTCGGTAAACAAGAACAAGTCATGACCATCCCCACCGGTGAGGATGTCATTGCCACCGCCGCCAAATAGGATGTCACTGTCATCGGTACCCACTATGGTTTCCGTCGTCGCAGAGTCCGTACCTATCTTGATTTGATCGGGTAGGGTTAACTGTTCAGATTGATACAGCGCAACCAAGACTTCTGTTGGCGTGAAATCACTTACCTCACTTGGCATTACACCAAGCAGTGTATGCAGTTCGACGCCTTCAAGAACGATGGATTGCACCACGACTCCATTGTCGGAAATCTCAAACACAGTATTACCACTTTGCTCTGACACACTGAGCTGATCGGTAAGCAACTGATCATCTTTAAACGCGACAGCCGTTAAGTCGACGACATCGTGTTTAATGTTTGGATCACTGGTTGTAAAGTCACGCACATCAAAGTCTTTGATGGTGTCAGTACCGGCTAGGTTCGCGGTTTCCCAACGGAAGGTATCTTGCGAGTCATTATCGCTACTGATACCGCCACCAGCCGGGATGGTATTACCAAACATCCATTCGTCATCTGATGTGGCAACTAAGATGTCATCTAGCGCGCTGTCACCTCGAAGCCCTTGGTTACCTGTCACTGTAATGGTGATGGGTTGCTCAAGCGAAGTCAGGCCATCACTGACATCGATAATAAAGTTATCGGTGTCAGTATCACCCGCAGCGAGCGCATTGCTGTTTCCAGCAATCAACACATAAGCCAGATACCGGTGGCAATATTAAAGGTTAAGGTACCGTAAGTCCCTGTTGCGGTATAAACATCCCCAACTAAATTCCCGCCGCGCAATGAACGAGTAACTGCGCTGTCCGCATCCAACGCGGTAACGGTTCCTGTCGCTGTGTCGGTCACACCTTCCTGAACGCCAGCAGACACAGTGCCACCAATTACAGGGGCATCGTTCGTCCCCTGAATTCTCACTGTGACCGTCGAGGCTGTGCCATCAATCGATTTCACGTTGAAGGTATCCACCGCAATAACCCCATCAGCGAGCGAGTTAAGCGCATCGTTGGCGGTGAACGTCCAATTACCATTCACATCGATGGAGAAGCGGCCGTATGTGCCTGAGTATCCGTCTGGTCGATAAATTGATTGTCGGTATTGTCTACGTCGGATGCAGTAAGTACACCGCCTGTCGACAATACCGAATCGGATTCAACCAAAGTGATATCAGCAGAGCTAACGACAGCGGCATCGTTAGTCCCTTGAATAGTCACTTTCACCGTCGATACCGTGCCATCAATCGACTGCACATTGAATGAATCGACCAAAGTGTCACCAACATTGAGACTATCAAATGCCTCATCGGCATCGTAGCTCCATACACCATCTTCATCGATGCTAAATACGCCATGAGAGCCAGCAATATTGGTTTGTGCCAGGAACTTGTTATCCAAGTTATCTGGGTCGGTCGATGTTAGTGTACCTCCGGTACTGATCGCAGCGTCGGTTTCAGCGATCACTCGGTCGACAGCACTGATTGTTGCGGCATCATTGGTACCATTAATGGTCACTTTAACACTCGACTCAGTCCCATCCACCGACTTAACGATAAAGGTGTCGGAGACAGATTCGCCACTATTAAGGCCATCAAAGGCTTGATTTGCGGTATAGCTCCACACACCGTTGGCATCAATCGAGAAAGTACCATTGGTGCCAGCCACGTTGTTCTGTGCGATAAACGTATTATCTGGATTATCGACGTCCGTTGCAGTCAATGTACCGCCTGTCGTCAATGCACTGTCGCTCTCTTGCAAACTAATATCAGCAGAATCAACCGTTGCAGCGTCGTTGCTGCCCGTAATACCGATGGTCACTTGCGACTGGGTGCCGTCAATCGAGAACACATCAAACACCTCTTCAACACGCTCGCCATCTGCAAGGTTGTCAAAGGTGCTGTTGGCTTCGAATGTCCACACGCCAGATGCGCTCAGCGTAAAGGTACCTAACGTACCAACGTGCTGCTTTGGGCGATAAAGCTGTTATCTGGGTTATCTGGATCAACAGACGTTAGCGTACCTCCAGCCGTTAGTACGCTGTCAGTCTCTGTTAACTCTTGGCTTGCAGCGCTTATTGTCGCGGCATCATTGGTACCGTTGATCTGTACCGTTACCGTGGACGGTGTACCATCAACCGAGGTGACATCAAAGGTCTCTTTAACATTCTCACCCACATTCAAGTTATCGAACGTGCTATTCGCAACAAACGTCCACACCCCATTGGCGTCGATAGAGAAGCTGCCGTAAGTACACGGTGCTTGAAGGCGTAAAGCTATTATCTGGGTTATCGACATCGGTCGCGGTTAAGGTATCGCTAATGGTAAGAGCCGCATCGGTTTCCTCCGTGACCACAGAGCCTACACTAACCTGCGCAGCATCATTGGTACCTTCGATTTTCACCGTCACTGACGTTGGCGTACCGTCGATGGTGGTCACTTGGAATGTTTCCGAAACACTTTGTCCAACGTTAAGCGAGTCATACGCTTCATCTGCAACGAATGTCCACTGACCATCTGCTTGCACGCTGAACTTGCCATAAGTGCCTTGAACATCTGTTTGCACTGTAAAGGTATCGTCAGGGTTATCGACATCAGTAGCATCTAAGTTGCCCGACAATGTCAGTGCCGTATTGGTTTCATCCAAAGTCTGAGAATCTGGGCTAACAATGGCGGCATCATTGCGACCTTGCACAGTAATATCAATCGATTGAGTAATCGCATCACCTTGGGCAACGCCACCAACTAAGCTCTCAATATATAAATCAAAGCTTTCACTGACAGGGCCATCATTGAGCGAGTCAACCTTAGCCTGATCGATCACGTACTCCCACTTCACCGTATCGTCGGTGTCGCCATCGATAAGTTTTAGCGTGCCGTAAGTGCCGACGATTTCGGTCACTATACCGGTACCGCTCAGGCTATAGCTATGCGTATCACTTTGGTCGACATCAGCAATTTTCACCTCACCGGTCGCCGTACCTGACTCAACACCTGTCGGGTCTTCAAATACGGTGCCTGTCGCGACGGTATCACCGGCAACCACCGTTGGTGCATCGTTAGTACCGTGACTTGGAACTCAACCGTAATAGTATTACTTGCACCATGTTCATCCGTCACTTTGACCTCATAAGTCAATGGTGTCGGTAGCGTTTCACCTTCAGACAAGTACTCAAAATCACCGGTAAGATCAAACGTCCATGCCCCCGTAGTAGGGTCAACACTCAAATCACCACGCGGGTCACCAGAAACAACTTCCCAAAGATGCTCATCGGCAATATTCACCGTGTCCACATCACCATCATCAAACACGCCTGATAGCTGAGTATTGGTGTTTTCAGTGGCCATCTGCTGACCGATATCAACAATCTTAGGCGCATCATTGGTACCAACAATAGTGATGGTAATGAAGTGCTCGTTCGATTCTTGCGTTGCACTTACATTGGAATCATCCGTGGCAATCACACTGACCTGAACTGTCTTAGTTTGACCTTTGGCCAAAGCGTTAATTTCTTCATTTCCCTCATCGACAACAAACGTCCATTTGCCTGTGTTATCGATAGTGAATATGCCTAGGTCTGTATTTTGTTTGACGTCGAAAGTATGGCCATCACCAATATCTACATCAGAGACGGTGACTTTACCGCTGGCGGTGCTGCCTAAGTTATCACTCACTGACCCCGTTGTGGCGCCAGACACACTTGGCCTGTCATTGGTGCCAGTAATGGTTACTTCAACGGTTTGTGTTACCTCTGCACCGAAGCTGTCTGTTGCGCGCACCGTAAATGATTCAACCACTTTCACCCCATCGGCCAAAGCTTGAACATGCGGCTGATCGTTATAAAGTTCGTACGTCCAAGTATTGGTTGCAGGGTCAACAACAAAGTGGCCATAAGTGCCATTGAGATCTGCTGCCGTCAGCGTCACCGTATCGTTAGTATCAACATCATCAAGGACAATCGCTTGAGTAACAGAAACACTGCCAGAGCCGTTGGTATCATCTTCGGTCACTTCACCATCTTGAGTGACCATAGTCGGCGCTTGGTTATCACCACGAATGTTGATAGTGAGCGTTTGGGTATCGGTTAGACCAGATGGATCTGTGACTGTGACCTGCCAGGTTTGTGGGATTGACTCATTGGCACCAAGCGCAATGATATCCGCATTGTTTGGATTGACCACGTAAGACCATGAGCCGTCGCTATTGAATTGAAGCGTGCCGTAGTCATTTTCTACGCTCGTTGGCGTCGCGGTCCAAGTATGGAGATCCTGATCTTGAGTATCGACGTCAGACACCGATAGCTGACCAGAAATGGTTTGGTCGGGGTCATCAGCCACAATAGTCTCTTCGACGTTCGCTTGCAGCGTTGGTGCGTCGTTTTGACCATTGACGTTGACCACAATCTCTAAGGTTTGAGGAAGCCCGTTTTCATCAACAATGGTTTTACCATATTGGTCAACGGCGTAGACCTCGAAGACATCTTGACGAGTCTGCCCCTCTTGGAGTGATTGTACTGCTTGACTGTCATTATCAAGCGTAAAGACCCAGGAACCATCTTGATTTACTGTAATATTTCCGTATGTACCACTCCCGTCAATTAGTCCAAGTGATTTGGTCACCCAACCCAAGATTAGGATCAAGTGTGAGAGGCCCACCAGCGTCCGCAGACGTAATCGTGATCGCAGAATCACCAGTGCCAATCTCACTCGGGTCATCGTTGTCTTCGTTCGCAGTGACGGTTTCAACCACGATTTTGTCTTCCACAACAACATCTTCAGCTGAACCGACAATCTTAACCTTCACTTCACGTCTATCAGAAGCTGTACTTGGGTCTTCGTTAGGGTCAGTGTCTGTGACAGTAACAAAGAAGGTATCGAAAACTTCTTCACCCGCAGGGAGTTCTACGGAAGGATCTAACACATACGTCCATTCACCAGTTTCTGAGTCAACCGTTAACGTACCGTAGCTGCCCTGACCATTCTCTACAGCCCACTCATGAGTATCGCCAAGATCAGCGTCATCTACGCCCAACACACCCGAAATTGAGTCCGTTACGTCCTCTAGAGCTTCACCTAATAGAATGGTGTCATCTTGTGGACTCGTGGTGTCTGAACTGTAAGTAATCTCAGGCTTATCCGCCGTCCCATTGATGGTCACATCAACATTAATGTAGAACGGACCAAGAATAATACGCCAATTCTCTGTCGCGGTTTCTCCCTCATCCAGACCTTGAACGAGAAGTGAATCATTATCAAGCTCGTACTGCCAGTTGCCGTCTGGCGTTCTCACCAACTGCCCGTAAACCCCACCGTTAATCGGTACAAAGCGAGCGGCCTCAGGGACATCAAATATGTATGAGTCGCCGTCAATAAGCTGACCGTCCTCAGTTACCTCTAATTCTGAGATATCCACTGGAATGATGCCGCCGCCTCCAGAACCGTCACCTGGGTCACGCTGACCGATAACATCGATCACGATCTCTTGACGATTAGATACACCCCCGTCGTTATCTGTCGCCACAACATAAAACGTTTCCTGAACAGTCTCTCCAGAAATCAAAGCTTGTGTTGCAGGAAGAGAGTTGTCGATGACATAGGTCCACTTACCATTATTATCGACCGTTAACGTACCGTAGGTACCCACTCCGGAGGTCTCGATCGACCATCCACTAATAGAGCTATCATTGTCGACATCGCTGGCAACTAATTGACCGTCAGTACGTGTCAAATCAACCCCATAGATGTCAGCCGTACCATCCTCTACGACCGTACCCGTAGATTCACCCGTTATTACCGGAACATCATTCCGACCTTCAATCGAGATCGTAATATCTTGGGTAATAGTGGCTCCATTTTGATCCTGAGCGATAACGGTAAAGACTTCTTGCTTCACCTCATCCTCATTCAACGACTGCATTACATCGTTTTTCGGTGTGAACTGCCAGTTGCCATCTTTATCGATTGATAGATCGCCATAAAGACCGGTATAGACATTCTCTGTTTGACCATCTGCGATAACAAATTCAGCAAAGTCATCGTTATCAACATCTTCCAGTATCGCTCGCCCTGTTATTGGCGTCAGATCGTCTGATGGGTCATCGGTACCATTGTCTTCAACATAAGTACCTGTGATATCTCCACTTACAGTCGGTGCATCGTTTTGACCTTCAATTCGAATCGTCACGAGCTCGGTGGACGTTGCACCATGACTGTCCGTAACGGTCACCTCAAAGGTATCCGTCACCCTCTCTCCAGGCTTTAATGCTTTAATGTCATCTAGCTTGTCCGCTTGATCATAAGTAAATGTCCACTGACCATCAGACGACAGTATTAGTGACCCATATTCACCACGACCACCGTTAGAATCTGATATCTCCCATAGATGGAAATCATCAGCATCAACATCGCCAGGATTCAACTGACCGGTAGCGGTATAATTCCCAGCCTCGATTGTATCTTCCGAGATCGTGCGAGTTTGAGCGCCACGTATGTTCGGCGCATCATTTTCACCAACGATATTGATGGTGATATCTTGAATCGACTCATGACCAAACTTGTCCAGTACGCGAATGCGAACGCTGTCATCCAGCGTATCACCCTTATCAAGTGAATCCACTGCCAGAGCGTTATTGTTAAGTACATACTGCCAAGTGCCCGTCGATTCATCGATACTGAACGTGCCGTATTGACCACCGTCTAGCACGCTCCAAGTCACTACTTCATTGAGGTCAGGGTCTCCACCGCCAATCACATTATTATCAAGCTGATCTTGCGTCGGTACGCCTGCGATTATGGTGCCAGTTAGGTTAGCTCCGTCCTCAATGACGGTATAGCTTGGCTGCACCGAGATTTCTGGATCGGTATTGGTACCGGCAATAGTGACGTTGACGGTAATGGTGTCAGTCAGCCCGCCTTCGTCAGTGACAATGATTTCGAAACTGTCGACACGGCTTTCACCCGGAGATCTCTCGGGTTGCATCCCAGTCACTTTGCAGTTGATACGTCCATCGACCATTGTCGTCAACCGACATATAACCGTAGGTACCGCTTGCTTGGCCTGTCGCTTGATCTTCGTTCTCAACCGTCCAAGTGTGGGAGTCAGTGGTATCGATGTCACTGACCGTAAGCGCACCAGTAGCACTTGAGCGCGCGTTCGTCGCTTCAATCACACTACCGGAAGTATCACCTTTAACATCTGGTGCATCATTGGTGCCTTTAATCGTCACAGTAATTGTTTGGGTTGCTGTGTTGTCGCTTTGACCCGAATCATCTTTCACCGTAACGGTAAAGGTATCGGTTAGCGTCTCACTATCAACGCCTTTCAAGCCCTGAACGGTAGGGTTGTTATTGTTGAGGGTATACACCCATTCGCCAGTTTGTGGGTCAATAGAGATATTGCCATACTGCCCTTTCGTCGAGTTGATTGACCAAGTGTGGTCATCACCGATATCGACATCGCCGTCCGTCAGCGTACCCGATGTGGTGATTGGGTTAGCTGGGTTATCATCAGGATGAACATCTTCCGTCACTTCACCGCTTAACGTACCGCCAATGACTGGACGGTCGTTGTCGCCGTTAACAGTAATGGTGATGGTTTTGGTACTCACCGCGTTGTATTTATCCGTCACGCTGACAGAGAAGGTTTCAGTGACAACACTGTCGTGGGCAAGGGCATCTACAGAGGCTTTTTGGCCATCGCTCACGCCCAGCGTATATTCCCATTCGCCGGTCGTTGGATTTAGGGTCAAGGTACCGTAAGTACCACGCCCGCATTGGTGTCGTTAATCTGCCATGTTTCGGTTTCATTGAGGTCTGGATCGTTCGCCCCTAAATCAGCGCCCACAGTTTGGCCATAACCATTCACTTCATACAGCACGCCAGTTCGCACACCATCAATGTCTGGAGCGTCATTAGTACCAATAACATCGATGCTGACTTCGAATACCTTGGTTGCCGTGCCATCTGTGACACTGACCTGGAATATCTGCTCACCAAATGGGGAATCTGCTGGATAGGTAACGTTGTCCTCTAAATGCTCCGCACGATCTGGAGCGAGCGTGTAAGTCCATTTACCGTTCTGGTCGATAGTTAAATCACCAAGTACACCGACCGGATTCAACACTTTAAATTCAAACGTGTCTTTAGTATCGAGATCGCTAACGTCAATGACGCCATCTTCGGTAATGTTGAGGTCTTCAACGACTGTTGCGCTATCATCGCCCGTCAATACCAATGCGTCATTAGTACCAGTAATATTGATCGTAACGTCTTGGGTGCGTGTACCACCGTTGCCATCGTCGACAAGAACCGTAAAGGTTTCCGTGACGAGTTCATCTCTTTGCAACGAATCAGCTTTGTCGTTATCGAGAATATACTCCCAAGTACCGGTAGAGGCATTGATTGAGAACGAACCATACTGCCCTTCTGAACTGCCAACCACAGACCAAGTATGCACATCTGTCACATCCGCATCTCTCGGATTGAGATCGCCAGTTGCTTTAACTTCGCTATCATCCCCTTCGACATTCTCAGTGATTGACTCTGAGCTATTACCACGGATCCTTGGGCGATCATTGGTACCAGTAATCGTGATAGTGATGATTTCAAAGGACGTGCCATCAACAGAGTAAACACGGAACGACTCTTCCATGGTTTCATCCACACCAAGACGTTGAATGGCGCGCTCGCGAGTGTTTACCTGATAATCCCAGTCACCAAGTGCGTCAATGGTTAAGGTGCCGAGAGGCGAGCCTACTGGTTCAACGGTCGTGTTAAAGATGCTCTCTCCTGTATCGACATCATCGACACGAAGTGACCCTTCACTAGTGATGTAACGAATACCATTTTCTCGAGTGACATTTCTATCTTCAACCACATCTCCGGTGTTGGTGCCCGATATTGTTGGCTGATCATTGGTACCATTGATGGTCACCGTTAGGGTCTGGCTTATGTAAGCATCTCGGTCATCGATAATAAAGGCATCAATATCTACCGTTGTCGACTCTCCGGCTCTCAGCGCTTGGGTGGCAGGTTTTGTGTTGTCCAATTCAAACGACCATGAGCCATCGCTGTTGATGGTAAAGGTACCGTATTGATTTTCAACACTGGTTGCTGTGCTGTCATTGGAGTCAAAGGCGTAGCTCAACTGTGCATTATCCGCGAGATCATAATCATCAGCGTTAATTTGTCCGTCAGCTCGCTGATCGCCCGCTTCGTTCAGCCCAGATTCTTTGACTGACTCGGCAAAGACGCCTCCAGAAGTTAAGTACGGCTTGTCATTGGTACCCTGGATGGTAATTGTGACTTGCTGAGTCGCTGTGGCGTTCTGATCATCGGTCACCACAACATCAAACGTTACAGTAGCCGTCTCGTTCTCTTCTAGTGCTTGAGTAGCATCTGCACCATTGTTTAGTTCAAATTTCCACACGCCATTTTGGTCAACCGAAGCGGTGCCATAAGGTTGGTGGCATTAGCCACGGTGTAATCAAGTACATCGTTGTCTGCAAGGTCGATATCACTCGCATCAATTTGGCCTTCAATGCTTGGCGTGCCTGATACCACCCCACCAGTATCCTGGTGCCCAGATTCCACCACGGTGCCAGCCGTCTCACTGGTGCCCGCAATCACAGGCGCGTCGTTGGTACCATTGATGGTAACGGTTATCGTGTGCGGCGTGCCATCTTCAGATAGTACCGTAAAGGTTTCGACTGCGGTTTCACCTCGTCCTAAATACTCTACGTTGGCATTTGGTATTTCGTAGCTCCAAGCGCCGCTAGCGGTGATGGTTAAGGTGCCTAGGGCTTGATCGGCAGAGGCGCCTTCAACAGTACTGGTAGAGGTAAAGGTATTCGGATTAGTATTGAACACCTCTTCATTCACGCCATCGACATCAGACAACTGCAGTACACCACTGTCTGACAGCGTCACTTGCGTATCATCCTCGGTCACACTACCTAGTGATTCAGATGGATCACTGATCAGACAGAACCATCGTTCACGCCGACGATATCGACGGTAATGGTATGTGTGGTGTTATTGTCGGTTTCAACGGTGAAGGTTTGAGTTGCACGCTCACCCGCAGCGAGCCCTTGCACATTCGAACTGCTGTTTGGAATTTTGTACGTCCAATTACCCGCTGCGTCTATAGTTAACGAACCGTCGGTAAAGTTTCCAGCTGCGGCAGTCAACGTACTTGGGACAAAAGCACCTTCCCCCAAATCCACATCGCTAATCGTGGCTTGCGATGTGAAGTTCAAGTCGCCATTGGTATCAATCTGCGTTGCTTGGTCTTCGGTAAGTTCTACATATGATAAGCCGCCGATCTGAGGGGCATCATTGGTGCCATTGATGGTAACCACGACGTTATGAGGAGTACCATCTTCACTGAGAACTTGGAACGTTTCTGTTCTGGTATCACCCGCACCAAGCTGCTGAACTTCGGTGGCGGTATTGTCGACTTCATAACTCCAAGCACCGGTCGCGGTAATGGTTAGCGTACCAATAGGCGTGATGCCCCCTACAGTCACTGGCGTGACTGTGGTTTGGAACTTGGCCTCGCCTGTATCCACATCAGAAATCGTGAGCTGACCGTTATCTTTAAGAAGATCACCAGGTTGAACATTGATATCTTCAATAACTAAACCAACTGCATCGCCATCTATAACAGGGAGATCGTTGGTACCTTGAATCGTGACTTCAATAGTTTCAGTTTTAGAACCATCGATAGAAGTAACTGTAAAGCGCTCTACGCGAGTTTCATCTTTTCCTAAAGATTGGATCTCTTGCAAGGCGTTTGAGACTTGATAAGACCAATCGCCATCTTCGGTGATGGTTAACGTGCCCAGCGGAAGCTGGCCACTGTCGTTCGCAACACTGGTGACGGTGGTGCTGAACTTATTCTCGCCAGCGTCGTTATCTGTAATGGTGAGGCTATCACCAGCAATCAGAAGACCCGCATCGACATCCGTGTCTTCTTTCACTGTGTCTGTCGTGGGCCCTGTGATGATGGTTTCATCTTCGGTGCCGTTGATGGTGACTGCGATGGTGTGCTCAGTGCCGTCCGCAGACGTCACGGTGAACTCTTCAATCACTTTGTCGCCAGCATCCAGCGCTTGAACCTCAGTAAGCGTATTATCCAGCGTATAAGTCCAAGTGCCATCAGCCGTGATGGTGAGCGAACCTAGCGTGGTGCCCACTGGCGTTGCGGTGCCTTCGTCAAAGACGTTTTCACCGGCATCTTCATCAATAATCACTAATTTATCTGTGGCCACTAAAGTATCGCTTGGAGCCACAACGGCGTCTTCAGTTACAGCTCCAGACTCTCCGCTGACAGTGGACGCGCGCCATCAACACCTGTGATTGTCACCACGATAGTTTGGCTTACAGAGCCATCAATTGAGGTCACTTGGAACACTTCGTCACGAGTAATACCATCACCCAGCTCTTGCACGCCAGAGAGTGAGTTATCGACCGTGTACGTCCAATTACCATTGGCATCAATGGTGAGATTGCCCAGTGGTGACTGACCATCACCATTGTTGAGTTTGGTGACCGTGGTATTAAACAGCGCTTCACCCGCATCCAGGTCAGTAATCGTTAAACTGCCTGAATCGGTGAGGATACCCGCCGTATCTTCAGTGACTGCGCCAGGCTGATAGTTACTGATAATGGTTGGATCTTCAGTGCCGTTAACCGTGACATCGATTTGATGTTCAGTGCCATCGGCGGACGTAACCGTAAACGACTCAGTTAAACTCGTGCCCACATCCAACGCTTGAATTTGCGGTAGGGAATTATCGACTTTATAAGTCCAAACACCCGCTGCATCGATGGTTAAGGTGCCAAGTGTTGTGCCAACCGGC
>BBMT01000009.1 GCA_000755425.1 Vibrio maritimus | reverse complement strand
ACGTGATTAATAAAAGGGACCTTTGCGTCCCTTTTTTCATATTCGTGTGACCAACACTTATTAACCTTCCGTATAACCTACTGATACAACTAATAATTACCCATCGCAAAAATACACTTCATTACACATAAATGTCTCAACTAAACTGTATACTATTGAGAATATGTACATTTTTAATACAGGGAAATTGTCATGGCTATTGATGCAATGATCACTATTGGCGGGTTTATTCTCGTTGCTGTTGTCTTTATCGTCGCTGGGGTAAAAACCGTCCCACAAGGCAACAACTGGACAGTGGAGCGATTTGGACGCTACACCCACTCACTCAAACCAGGTCTCAACCTCATCATTCCTTTTATCGATAGTGTCGGTAACAAAGTGAATATGATGGAACGCGTACTGGATATTCCACCGCAAGAAGTCATTTCACGCGACAACGCCAACGTGGTTATTGATGCCGTTTGTTTTGTACAAGTTGTCGATGCAGCAAAAGCCGCTTATGAGGTTAACGACCTTGAGCATGCGATTCGTAACCTAACACTGACCAACATGCGTACCGTACTTGGCTCTATGGAGCTGGATGAAATGCTCAGCCAGCGTGACTCCATCAATACCAAACTGCTTTCTATCGTCGATGAAGCCACCAACTTGGGGCGTAAAAGTCACTCGTATTGAAATCCGTGACGTGCAACCACCAGCTGACCTAACTGCAGCGATGAATGCACAAATGAAAGCCGAGCGTAATAAACGAGCGGAGATTTTAGAGGCAGAAGGTGTTCGTCAGGCTGAAATTCTGCGCGCGGAAGGTCAAAAACAGTCTGAAATCCTTAAAGCTGAGGGCGACAAGCAGGCTGCTATACTTCAAGCAGAAGCGCGTGAGCGTGCCGCCGAAGCAGAGGCCAAAGCAACCGAGATGGTATCGACGGCCATTGCACAAGGTGATATGCAAGCGGTGAACTACTTCATCGCACAAGGTTATACTGAAGCGCTGAAAACGATTGGTCAGGCTGAAAACGGTAAGATCATCATGCTACCACTTGAAGCAACTGGACTAATGGGCTCTGTTGCAGGTATTGCGGAAATGTTCAACCAATCGAAAGCAAGCAACAATGAGGATAAAGCGTGATTGAATTACTCAGCCAAGTTAACTATTGGCACTGGTTAGCCCTAGGTTTACTGCTGCTTTGCGGCGAGCTGCTTGGCACGGCTGGGTATATGTTGTGGCTTGGTATCTCAGCGATGCTGGTTGGCATTGTATTAGCCTTTGTGCCCATCAGTTGGCAGCTTCAATGGGTGAGCTTTGGTGTGTTCTCTCTTGCCCTTACCTGGCTTTGGTGGCGCAAACAACATAAGGTTGATAAACACTCCGATCAGCAGCGTGACCTCAACCAAAAAGACAAGCAATTGCTTGGGCAAACCACCGTACTTGAAGAAGACATCAATCGTGGCAAATGCCGTATCAAGCTAGGTGATACCTCTTGGTCTGCCTACAGTGACCAACCGTTACCTTCCGGTACGTTAGTCAAAGTTATCGATGTGGATGGTATTACCCTACTGATTGAAAAGGCCGAATAAAAAATGCCCCTGACGCAAGTCAGGGGCATTTTTCTCATCAATCTTTTGCTTCACGTTTGTGCTTTGGCACGTAATTCAAAATCGAGATTGGCACCGGTTTTCGTGGTGCAAAACCATCAATCTCCACTCGGTCAAGCAAATGGCCTAAACGACTCTCAATCATGCAAAGGTTTTTGAAATTGTCTTTAGAGACCAAGGATACCGCCTCACCCGCAGCTTCAGCACGACCTGTACGACCGATGCGATGCACATATTCATCGGCAGGGTATGGTAAGTCATAGTTGATAACCACAGGTAGGTTTTCAATATCAATACCACGCGCGGCAACGCCCGTTGCGACTAGGTACTGGATTTCGCCTGCTTTAAACGACTCAATCAACTGCTGACGCACCTTCTGGTTACGACCACTGTGAAACGCTTCGGCGACAATGCCACGCTTTTCAAGCTGGCTAACTAGCTTTGCAGCGCCGTGTTTAGTCTCAATGAAAATCAGCGCTTGTTTCCAGTCATTCGTTTGTAGCATGTGACTTAGCAGCGAAGATTTCATGTCTTTATCGACCGTGACAATCCACTGTTTGATGTTGCTCTTTGACGCGCTATGTTTGGTAATCGAGATCTCTTCAGGATCGCGGATCGCCGATTTTGCCAGCTCCCGAACTGGATTAGACAGCGTTGCTGAAAACAGCAGATTTTGTGCATCTTCTGGTACACGTGCGATGATTTTGTTGATGGCTTCAATAAAGCCCATATCAAGCATCTTATCGGCTTCATCTAGCACCAACACTTCGAGCTCATCAAAATGAATCGCGCGCTGACCGTACAAATCAATCAAGCGGCCTGGTGTCGCCACAACTATATCAACGCCATCAATCAGTGCTTGTTTTTGCGGTGCGTAATCGACTCCACCAAACATTGCCATCGACTTTAAAGGCAGATGCTGCGCGTAGGCTTCAATGCTTTGGTTTACCTGCAATGCCAGTTCACGAGTCGGCGTTAAGATGATCGCGCGAGCACGCTTCTTTCGCTGGGTTTCGCTTTGGCTTAGCTTCTCTAGAATAGGCAGCACAAAACTCGCCGTTTTACCGGTACCAGTTTGTGCCGCTGCAATCAGGTTTTCACCTTTTAGGACAATCGGAATTGCTTTGGTTTGAATCGTGGTTGGCTTTTGATAGCCAAGCGACGCTACTGCATCAAGTATAGGTTGGCTTAAGCGAGGTTAGAAAAAGACATCACGAGTTCTCTTTATCAAGATGAAGACCCGCGCATTCTATAGAGCTTAAGATTGATGCACAATGTTATTGAAGGTTAAATGCTTTCGCCCGCTTCAATATCAAAGTCTAATTCAATGACTCTCTGGAACTCCACTTGAGGGTTATCGATTCGATCTAACAGTGCCGCCGCCGCGATTCGCCCCATCTCTTCACGAGGAGTCACCACTGAGGCTAGACGTGGCGATACCGCCTGAGAAACATTTAGTCCATGGAATCCAGCAACAGCAATCTGCTCGGGTACCTTAATACCCATTCGCTGACACTCAAACATCGCTCCGACTGCCAAGTCATCATTGGTACAAATTACCGCGTCGATATTTGGATACGTCTCTAGCGCACGATGCAAGAACTCTGCACCACCAGTAAACGAAGAGTTCACCGCATCCGCCACCGGTAAAAATGGTAAACCGGCTTTTTCAACAGCTTGACGATAACCATCAATACGCAGACGAGTACGCGTATCACCACCAGCGCCTAGATAAACGATATTCTTACGCCCATTAGCGATGAGTCGCTCAGTCATCACTCGGCTGGCTTTCTGATTATCAAATCCAACCGCTTGATGGATAGGTGGTGTCACCGAGTCCATCACTTCGATAGTGGGAATGTTGTTTGCCAGAAGGATCTTTTTAGCTCGTTCCGTGTGGTAGCTTTCCGATAAAATAATCCCGTCCACATTGTAAGATAACAAGGTTTCTATACGTGCTTGCTCTTGCTCAGGACTATAACCGTAGTGCGCCAACATAGACTGATAGCCTCGAGGCTCGGTCACGCTCTCAATGCCGCGGATCATCTCATCAAATACTTGGTTCGTTAGAGACGGTACCAAAATACCAATGGCTCGACTTTTAGCACGAGACAATAAATCGGGCGCTCGGTTTTGAACATAGCCCAGTTCCTCCACTGCAATGGCTATCTTCTTGCCTATCTCTTGGGACACCTGTTTCGAATCTCGCAAGTAACGGCTAACCGTCATTTTAGTCACACCGACTTGATCGGCAATATCTTGAAGTGTAGGGCGTTTTTTTGTGTTGGACATGTCTACCTCGCTAATCAACCAAGTTTACCAAATCAACAAAGGGTCGCAATCGCAACCCTTTTTCTAGATGAATGTTTAGTCATCAACGTGATAATAATGTTTTACTGATCACACTCTTAACTGGTTGCCGCGGCTACCGCAGCTCGGGTTAAGTCTGTAATTGTGCTCCAGTCTCCAGCGGCGATAGCGGCCTCAGGAATCATCCAAGTGCCCCCAACTGTCGCTACACAAGAAACCTCTTGATACTGCTTTAAGTTAGATAAACTCACGCCACCTGTTGGACAGAACTTAACTTGAGGCAAAGGAGCAGCGATAGATTTCAAGACAGCGGCACCACCACTGGCTTCTGCTGGGAAAAACTTAAGATGGTCGTACCCTAGCTCAAGTGCCTGCATCACTTCTGACGGCGTGATTGCACCAGGAATCAGAGGTGCGCTGCCTTTTGCAGCATGTTTCAATAAAGAGGGAGTTGCTCCCGGAGAAATCACAAACTTGGCGCCTGAGGCCACGGCTGCATCGTATTGCTGAGGATTGATGACCGTTCCCGCTCCAACCAAAGAGTCAGGCATTGCCTCACTAATCGCTTTAATTGCATCAAGCGCGCACTCAGTTCGCAGGGTGATTTCGAACACATCAATGCCTCCTGCTTTAAGCGCTTTTGCTAAAGGAACCGCATCTTCTAGGCGCTTGATGACCATCACAGGTACGATAGGGGAACGACTAAACACGTCGCTGGCAGAAATAGTCCAAGTATTCATTGATTGTCCTTTCATTGCTTTATTTTCATTGCGTTGTTTTCATTACAAATACAGGATTGAAGCACCTTGTTCAGCACTCGAAACATGTTGTCTAAACAAATGAAACAGCTCACGCCCACTGCCTAATTGAGCATGGTTTGCACTGCTAAGCATCGCCTCACGATGCTCGAAAGATTGTTGGCAGTGAAGCAATCCCGTTTGCGCATTTACCTCAATCACATCACCGTCTTCAATTTGCGCCAATGGACCGCCACGCGTCGCTTCGGGAGTGACATGAATAACTGCTGGTACTTTTCCAGAAGCACCTGACAACCTACCATCCGTGACTAAAGCGACCTTATGACCGGCTTTCATCACATTGCCCAAGATTGGCATTAGCTTGTGCAGTTCAGGCATACCGTTTGACGCAGGACCGTTATGCCTTAGCACAACAACCACATCATGAGTAAACTCCCCACTAAGATAAGCACTTTCCACATCGTGTTGAGAATCGAAGACTCTAGCAGGCGCAGTGATGATTTGGTCATTCTGTGCAACGGCACTGACCTTCATGACGCCACGACCCAAATTACCATCGAGTAACTTAATGCCCCCTTGAGGGTTGAATACCTTTCCTGGACGAGCAATAACTTCAGCATCCAGACTATCTGGAGCAATTTTGTAGACCACAACTCCGTCGCTCTCTAGTGTGGGAAAGCACATATAGTCATTCATGGTGCCAAATACAGGTGTCGCATCGAGATAAAACAGCCCTCTTTCGGCAAGCGTTTTTATCAGCGTCGGCACACCACCTGCGTTTTGAAAATCGTTAATATCTGCTGGACCATTTGGATACATCTGTGCCAGCAAAGGAACAACGCTAGATAATGCATCAATGTCATCCCACGTGATTACCCAGCCCGCAGCTCTCGCAACAGCAACCAGATGAATCGTATGATTAGTGCTGCCACCAGAAGCAAGCAAAGCGACGAGCCCATTCACCACTGATTTCTCATCGACGACTTCGGCAAGCGGGCGATAGCGTTGAGAACTCGCGGTTTGCGCGCTTATTTCACGGGTGATTTGCTGTGTTAACGCCTCACGAAGCGCAGAGTTTGGAGCTACAAAAGAAGAGCCCGGCAACATCAAGCCCATAGCTTCAAACACCAATTGATTGGTGTTGGCCGTACCATAGAAGGTGCAGGTGCCCGGAGAATGATAAGAGCGACACTCGACATCAAGCAGTTCTTTATCCCCTGCTTCACCGGCTGCGTATTTCTGTCTGACTTCTACTTTCTTCTTATTGCTGATTCCTGTGCCCATTGGCCTGATGGCACAAAAGCTGTCGGCAGATGCCCAAAGGCTAACGCGCCCATTAGCTGCCCAGGTGCAATTTTGTCACACACACCGAGCAGAAGCGTGGCATCGAAAGTATTGTGGCTCAGCGACATGGCAGTCGCTTGCGCGATAAGGTCACGAGAAAACAACGATAAGTCCATCCCATCTTGACCTTGAGTCACACCATCACACATCGCAGGCACACCACCTGCCACCTGCGCACTGTGCCCTAAATCACTGGCGGCCTTTTGAATTATCTCAGGATAATTTTGGTATGGTTGATGGGCACTCAACATATCGTTGTACGCCGTCACAATCCCTATGTTGGCTTTAGTGAAATCCAAAATGGTCGATTTTTGACTACTGGGGCAAGCGGCTACGGTATGCGCCAAATTACCGCACGACAGAGACGCGCGAACCGTACCTCGGTCTGCCTGCGCCTTGATAGTGACTAGATATTCGCGGCGCGTTTTCTCGCTTCGTTTCTTAATGTTATCGGTAACATTTAAGATCGCATCTTTCATGTTCCGTTTCCTTACTTAGATGAAGTGACTTAAGTGAATGTGATTGGTCAATCTAGGGTCACTTGGCGCATTACGCGCCAAGCTGAGTGCAAACATCTCGCACAATTTGTGTTGGTGAGTTAGCTATGTCCATGTAGATGGCTTCGTTGCGAGATGGTTCGACAAGAGCATCAAACTGACTTTGCAACATTTCAGGCCCTTTGAAATAGTGCCCTTCTCGCTTGGACATTCGATCCCAAATGGTCTCAAAGTCAGCATGCAGATAGACAAACTTTAAGTCTGGCGCATTATGCCTAAGCATCTCTCGGTATGTTGGCTTTAACGCAGAGCAAGCGATGACTAAGCTATCTTTCTGCTGGATAAGCTCGTTCAAGGTGAGTAACCAAGACTGACGGTCGTCATCAGTTAAAGGTATGCCTTGAGCCATCTTGTCGACGTTCGCCCTAGGGTGAAAATCATCACCATCAAAAAACTCAATATCCAAACTTTGAGCCAGTAGCTCTCCGATTGTAGACTTACCACAACCAGAGACACCCATTACAATTATTTTTTTATGCATATCAATTACTTCCAACGACTTATTTCCACCACAGAGCAAGCTCTGGGAACACGATAACAAGAGCAAGTACGATAATTTGCAAACCAATGAACGGAAGCAGCGATGTAAATATTTCGCCAAGGCTGATGTCTTTTGGTGCTACAGATTTAAGATAGAAAGCCGCAGGACCAAATGGTGGTGACAAGAATGACACCTGCATGTTTAGACAGAACACCACACCAAACCAGACGGGATCCATACCAAGGCCAGTGATAATCGGTACGAAGATTGGCATTGTTAGCAGTGCAACACCGGTCCAATCCAAGAACATACCGAGAACCAGCAAAATCACCATCATGATGAGTAGCGTAATCATTGGGCTACCACCACTGAGAGACAGGATCATATTTTCAACAAAGTCGATACCACCCATAAGGTTGTATACGCCGACCAATGCTGATGCACCAATCCCGATCCACATGATCATGCCGCAGGTGCGCATAGTCGCTTTCGCCGAATCTTTGAGCATGGCAAAGTTGAGCTCGCCACGAATCGCAGTACTAATAATGATACCGACAACGCCCAGCGCTGATGCTTCTGTTACCGATGCCACGCCGGTGTAAATACTGCCAAGCACGACAGCTACAGATAACAATGGGAAGAACAGCGCCTTGAAATAACTTGGGTTATTCTCACTGTCTGCTTTAAGCTCTTCTTCAGACGGCAATGGCGCTAGCGAAGGATTTAGATAACAGCGAATCAATACGTATGTGACATAACATGCCGCAAGAATAAATGCTGGAAGGAAAGCCGCTTTAAACAAATCGCCAACCGACACCGAAGCCGTAAGACCATAGATGATCAAAACGATACTTGGCGGAAGCATAGTACCTAAGGCACCACCTGCACATGTAGTACCGATAGCCAGCTTACGGTCATAGCCCAAGCGCAGCATTTGAGGCAGTGCCAAAATACCGAGCAGAACCGTTTCACCACCAATAACGCCGGACATAGACGCAAGGATCACGGCAACCACTAAGGTTTGCACCGCAACACCACCGCGCAGACGCTTTGCAAAGGCTTTCATCGCATCAAACAAATCTCGGGCGATACCAGAGCGATCTAAAAGTGCGGCCATTAATACAAACATCGGCACGGCTAAGAAAACATAGCCATTAACGAAGCTAAAGATACGACTTGTCACAAGCGGCAGTGCATCAACACCGAACCATCCCACCGTAAACAGCAGCGCAACCAAGCCCGTCACAAACGCTAGCTGCATGCCAGTTACAAGAAGACCGATCATCATCAGCAGCATCAACAAGCTGCCCCAACCGATGCCAATGGCGGATAAATCAAACATCCTTCAGCTCCTTAATTGCTTTTAGTTCTTGAGCCAGGTGCAACACAAACTGGATAAACATCACGATAACCGTGACAAAAATAATGCCTTTTAGCAGTGCAGGATAAGCAGGGTTCCATGCGGTTCCCGAGGTTTCTAGCTGCAGTTCGCCCCACGGGTTAAACCAAGAGTTCATGACCATGGAGTAGCCGGCATAGATTAGTAGCCCACTAAATAGCAAACCACATAAGTGATGGAAAACATTGAGGTAGTGACGAGTTCGCTGAGAAACCATGTCATAAAGAATCACAACTCGCACATGCTTATCGATGGCCAGCGCATAAGCGCCACCAATCACAAACAAAGAACCGCCGAGGAACGAAGCTGTTTCATGAACCCATACCGTTGGTGCATTAAACACGTAACGCATAAGGACTTCATAAAAGGAAATTGCGACAGTAAAAATGAAAAGTAAGCTCAGTGCATTACCGGTAACATACAACCCTTTATCAAAATATTTTTGGGTTGATCTTCAGCGGCCTGCGGAGCGGGGGAATTAGTATTACTCATAACGACATTCCAAGGAAATACGAGACAAGGGAGGCAATGCCTCCCTTATAGGTTTTGCTTATAGTAGGCCAGACTCTTCTAAGTGATTCGTAATTGAGTCATACACTTTCTTAGCACTTGGTGAGCGCTCAGCGAAGATCTTCCATTGACCGCGAGCAATCTCACGGAATTTCTTACGCTCTTCTTGAGACCAGTCGTGAATTGTAATATCCGGATTATCGTGCGCTGCTTTCACTGCTTTTTGGTCAGCGATAGCAAGCTGAGTCGTGATGTCTTGCGCGAAATCACGTACCGAAACCTTGATGATTTTTTGAATATCCGCTGGCAGCTTGTCCCACTTTTTTCTTGCTCATTGAGATATCAATCAGAGGCAATGAGTGGAAACCTGGCTGAACTGGGTGCGGCGCGATATCGTTCATGCCCGCTTGTTGGTTAGTTGAGAACACCGTGTAGTCTGCGGCATCGATAACGCCTTTGCTCAAACCAGTAAAGACTTCAGAGCCTGGTAGGTTAACTGGAGACGCGCCTGCTGCTGCAAATACTTGCTGTACTAGACCTTCTGGAGCACGAAGCTTAAGGCCTTTTAAGTCATCAACGCCATTTACTGGCACCTTAGATACAAATGACTCAACACCTGTCGATGAAGCACCGATAAACTGGACGTTATAAGGGGCGTACAGCGCTTCCATCAGTTCGTTACCACCACCGTAGTTCATGTACGTCAGTAGTTGGTCTGTACTCGACCATGCGCCAACGGTGTTACCAATCAGACCAAACGCAGGATCTTTACCAGAGAAAAAGCCTGTTGCCGTTACATGGCCATCCAACACGCCCATACGCATCGCATCTAGCGTTTCTGTGTGCTTAACCACAGCGCCATTTGGTAGCAGATGAATTTCTACGCGGCCATCGGTCATTTGCTCAACACGTTCAGCCCACTGCTCTTGGATCTTATAGTTCAGATCACCCGATGGGTCAGAAGATTGGAATTTAAACGTGAAGTCCGCGGCCAATGCAGATGTCGATACGAGTGTTGCGATTGCAGCGGTAAGAAGTGTTTTTTTCATGGGTACTATCTCTCTATTGGAGTTTATTCGGCGTTTCATGTTACCGGGAACATTTAAAATGTTACGGGTAACTCAACCAAACTTCTGAGAGATAGATCACTAATGATATTTAGCTCGGTAGTTTTGTGCTCGGCATCTCGTTTTATCGTTTGCGGAGCGCTGTTTCCGTGATCCAGCGCACTCTACCTATTGTGTAACAAACACCCTTGAGTTGTTACAAACTTAAACAGGATAAATAGAACAAAAGCCATTAATTAAACGTGCCAATAGAGGAGGCCTAAAGGCACTGCTTTCGCACCTTATTAAAGGATCGGAGAAACTTGAATGTGTCCAGTTGACCAAAGTAGCCAACCCACCAATAGATAAAATGCAGCCAAGACCGCTTGCTTACCCACTTTAACCCCTATGCGATCTCTCGTGGTCATTGGCTGCATCGACTTCATACGCCGATAGGAGTAATCCAGTACTCGGCGGCTAACCAACACAACACCAGTCAATGCCAAAAAGCTGCCAATGAAACTGCATACAACTAAGGCAGCAGCTAAGCTCCAATCAAACCACAACAGAGTAAACAAAGCGATGAGCGACGTGCTCGTGCAGGGTCTAAGGCCATACATAAAGAGCCCTATTGGTGATGACGTCTGATCATTTTCTGGACCCACGTAAGCTTTGCTAGCAGTGAACTGCCACTTCATCAAAGTTATCAGAAGCTTCAATAACACGTAGCCACCAAACAGTATCATCAACAAACCGACCCATTGATTCATGGACGACACGTAACCTAGCGACTGACGATACCCCAGCGAAAAAATATGATTTGCCACCATCACTACACTGACTGTCATTACGCCTTGCATGATATTTAACAGCAAGCAAATAGCGACAATTTTTGCTCTACTGTATGACTTTGCGGATACCAGAAAAACCACGGCACTTTTGCCATGACCTGGCCCCAAAGAATGTACAAACCCATAAATAAGGGTAAACAAACAGGTGAGTACTACCGCCTGTTTGTCACCGGTATCAATAAGGTCAAAATAGTCAGACAAACCAGTAAGCAAGCTTCTTTGTACAACCACTAAATATTGACGGATGACATTGATCTCGTTGATAACACTGACTACTACTAATGCTGCAAGGGCAACCACCACTAGAGCTAAGCAACGCTTAATTGCCCATCGCATGGTTAGCCAGTGCATAGTCACCCAGCGAAACGCTTTACTAGCTGCCACAGGTGAGGCTCACTTTTTGGCTAAAGTGACTACCAAGATCATCGTCACCTACATCGTCCACCCCCAATGACATGGCATAATCCACAATATCTTGTGACGGTGTTGGGGTTATCAAGTCAAAGCTACAGTCCGAGCTCAATGCCGAATCTAGAGTAATGGTCGAGTGATTTTTCCAAGAGATGTCAATGTAGTAAGTATTATCAAACACTTGGATATCCAAATCTTCTTTATCGAGCTCCACAAGCCTTGAAAGGGGTAAAGTAAAGTTAAGTACCATTCGTCTTCCTTTTCGACTTAGCGAATAGACTTCAGGCAAGCGAAATTTGAGCGGCGCGTCACCCGCATACAAATACGTAAAGTAATGAGTATTAAGTAGGTTTCTCATCAGCCTTAGCGCTTCCTTTTGCGCGCTTTGCTGATTGTCAAACACCGAAAAATCGCCATCTAAGGCGTAGGCACTTGAAAAAGGATCGAACGTCCAAGTCATGGTAATACTGTCTACCTGACTCCCCTCCCCGTTTACCTTCAATTCGTTGCCTATCCAAGAGTGGGGATGAGCATAAGAGTGCGTGGTATAGACAAAAACGATAAGACACAACAAGAGACGGTAAGGCATACAAACTTCTCTATCGAGGTAACCTACAGCATTAACAGAGTGTAAGTCACCAGAGGGAACAAGATGTTACTTTATAACACCTTGGCGACAGAACAAAAACAGCGATTTTGTCAAAAAATGCGAAGGAGCCTTCCAAAACAAGGATGTTTGAGATCACATTTTTCCCAATTATGAAACCATCATCACAACTATAACTGTGAAATCAGTCAGTAATCTGGCGCGATACCGAATTTCATACTTAATATAGTAGAACGTAAATTCCCCAGAGATGGTTTCCTGCAAGATTCGTGGTTAGGACGTTGTGATAGACGCCTATTTTTTCGGGTGAACCCTAGTAAAAAAGACCAATAACGATGACCGAAACCATTGAAAAGAAATCACTGTTTCGCTTTAGTGATTTGATTGACCTACTGTATCAAGCCCCTACCCATCAACAAGGATTCCAACCTTTCTTAGAGTTACTCGTGACTGAATTCAACCTAGCCGATGCAGTGCTGCACATTCAGAATACGAACAACCTAGCCATAGAAAGCGCCTGGATTGCCGGACCAAAAACCGATGTCATCATTGAGTACATTGAGAAAAACTTAGAAGAAGGCAACTATATTCACGATTATATTGATGTCGCGCCTCCTAGCCGTTTTTACACTTTACTCGGCGATATCGGTCGCCCGGCAACGAAAAGCCTGACACCAAGCCAAAAACTGGTGGAACAATGGTTTGATGGTAATCAACTACTGGACGTATCGTCGGCTGTCATTGGCCGCATCCAAAACCAAATTGCGATGATCAGCATTCATAGAGATCTACAAGCAGCAGCCTTTTCACAAGATGACGTGTTGATTCTCAATGAACTGATACCGCATATTCAAAGAGCATTTGTCCTCTATCAGCAGTTTGCCGGCATTCGAAAAGATTCAGCAAATTTGCAGCAACTCATCGCGCACCTTCCCCATGGGGCACTGCTTTATGACAGTAAAGGCGAGCTTATCTGTGTCAACCAAAAAGCCATTGAGCTTGGTGAGTTACACTGCGATTTAGACGTATCAGATACTCGCTTTTCCATTAAAGACATCTCAGTAAAACAAGACTACATCGCCAACCTGTTTCAAGTGTTAAAGCGCGGCGATGACGCAAAACAAGCATGCCGCGTGACCCACCTCACCAACAAACAGTCACCCATAACCATTTTACTTGTGCCATTTGGTATCGAGCATACTGACCCATACCAAGAGCAGCCGTTATTCAATGAGTTTGAGGTCGGCGCTATGGTGTATTTGTACGACCGACAACACCCAATACACGTCAATTCCAACTTCCTACAAGCCATATTCGGCCTGACCGAGACCGAAACTGCAGTGTGCGAGCTTATCGCCAAAGGCTACAGTCGAAACGAAATTGCCACCATCCTAGAGCGTTCTGCACACACGATTAAAGACCACATTAAATCGATATTTGTCAAAACGGGCAGCCATACCCAATCAGACTTAATAGCAACACTCTTGACCAGTCCCGTCTACCCCCCGTGTAGGGATAGGTATTTAATCGAGAGTTCTATAACTTAACCGACAACCTTTTGGTTACAAATAAATATCACACTAACAACATTTACAAAGGGATTTGTCATGTCTATTCGTTCGAAAAAAAGCCTTTTGGCTTCGTCGTTAATGACTTTATTTCTAGTTGGCTGTAACTCTAGCTCTGACGACACGTCAGCTGGCGACGCACTTGGCTCTGGTGATAGCGTACAACTCGAACTCACCACACTCACCAGATGCTCAGTCGATGAAGCAGTCGCTCCAACTGAGGCCGATTACAGAGCGGCCGTCGCTGCATGTTCACCAAGTGCAACCCAAAGCACATTTAGCGACGACAGCACCTACTTCCGAATTAATAGCAAATCGCAAGTTCGCTCTTTTGAAGCTCAAAGTGATGGGACATTTGTGTACCATTATATTGGTGCAGGTGGTGACTCAGGCACGGCCACTACAGTCGACGGAGCAACGCGTTTTGACTGGAGTGGTAGTGATGATTACTTCCTAATTACGGTACTCGAAGAAGATGCAAAAACCGTATCTGCACTCATTTACGATTACTACTACAACGACGATACTGGACAATACGAAACTGAGTATTACACCTCTTTGTTTGGCAAGGACTTTACACCTACGCAATGCACACAACGAGATAACCCTGAGTTTGAAACTAATCTAACGCAAGAGTATGCAGTCACCAAAACGGAACTAGAAACGCTATTAGAAACTGAGTGTCGTGTGACGCTAGGCGGACGATACGCGAAATTCGATGAATCTCGTCTCATCAAAGCAAATGATGTATACAGCGGTGATGGTGATGGCGACTACGAGCGCTTTGTATTCACAGACACTGATAGTGCCAGCAGACTGGGCTGGTACGATTTTGAAATTCGTGACAAAGACGACGTCTTAGATATTGCCGGTGAGTGGATGGTCGATGATGACGGTGTGTTACTGCTCGCGCTTGAAGAAAAAGGGACAGAATACATCCACCAGCTTCACATCACGGCAACCAATGGCTTTACAACGATGATAAAGGTCTTTTCTCAATCAGATGCCTACATCAACCAAGGCTTTGCCGAAGACGTGGGCTCACTTAATTCATTAGTCTTCTACTCACAAGAGCCAGACTTTTAAACATAGAAAGTATTGATAAAGAGCGGTAAGCATAGAGCTTACTGCTTTTTTTTTGATTTGAGCACTCTGATAAATCATTCGTCGGTTATCTAAGCCCAAGTGGGTGTACCAATCCCACAAGAACAGGGAGCACAACGTTTCAAAGCAACAATAAAGTTTATAAATTCATAGCCTTACGCCTCACCTATGTTGACCAAGATCTCATCAACTACATGAATACCCCTATGCCGTTTGCTGTTATTCACCCTATTGTATAGCATACTGCTGACTTGTTGTTTATAAGGTATAAAAATGAAAAAAATACATGCAGTGGTTACTCCAATATTACTTGGAGTATGTGGTGTTGCGTCAGCCAGTGGCGTATACATTGGTGCTGATATTGCTCTTGGAAATAAAACCGCACTTGAGACCCAAGGAACCTCCTTTGATGAAACAAACGAAGTGGGATTAGGCGCGCTCGCTGGTTACAACTTCACTATCACCCCCATGTTCGACCTTGGTGTTGAAGCCGAATATCGCACTATTGGGGAAGCTGATTTTGATATTGGCAGTAAATATCAGTCCAGCGGCGCTTTCTATGGCATCAACCTTCGTCCTAAATACACATTAAGTACGGGTGCGTTTGCTGCTGCCGTTATAGGTGTTGGACAAATGGAAATGAAACTCTCGAATAATTTCACCAGTGAAACAAACTCAGGAATGGCCTACCAACTCGGTGTTGAAGGCGGTTATGCCTTCGATTCTGGAATCGACTTAGTGATTGGTTATCGATTTACCGAAGCCTCTGACATTGAAGGAATAGAGTTTGGTGTGAACGGTATTTATGGTGGTGCTCGCTACAACTTTTAATTCACCCATTAGTAATTAAGGACGAGAGTACGATGAAGAAAGAGCTTATTGTTTCAACATTTTGTACAAGCCTTTTACTAGGCTGTGGGCATGAAAGCAGCGAGGTGGAAGATTATTTTCCCCCAGTCGTGCCAGATCCCGAGCTATTCGTTGGGAACGGCGTCTACCTCAATGAGCAAGACTTTGTGGTTATGGTTGTTGACTCGGAGAGAGACATTCATCCAATAGTGGTTGGAGACTTTGCTGCAAATGGTGTTCTACTTACTCACACTGGCGAATTTGACAACAAAATAGCAAAAACCAAGGGTATCACGCTGGCAAGCAGCACCGGAGACTACGTAGTCGAAAACACTATCGAGTTCACTGGCGAAGTATCAGACAATGGCATGTACATCTACGGCGATGTAGATGACCAGATGATAGCCTACTCATTTGCGAAAACATCGAACTCGATGAATCTAGCTAGCCTAGTTGGAACACATACTAATCCAGTCGATGGGACAACCTGGCGCATAGCCATTGACGGAAGTTTTGAGATCAATGGCTCTTGTATTGTGAATGGCACGCTTAGGTACAATCGCTATTACTTTGACATTTTAGAGGCAGAAGCATCCAACTGTGCAGATGATCGCTTTAATGGGACTTACGAAGGAATGATGACGACCGTCACCTATCAGAACGACGTATACCTTAGCGGCATCATCTTCAATGATACCGCGGTGATGTGGTCAACAGCAGTGAAGCAATAACCTTGTCACTACACCATTAAACACACTCATCTTTGCCACTATCTTAGTTGCATACCATTCAAAATCGCTACGACATCCCCTTGAAAAAGGGGATCTTTTTTGGCGGATTTAGAACAAATTCACGTGACTTAGTCGATTGCTTTCAATTATTTAAAAACTGCAAGAGAGCCATAATTGCCTGAGCATGGCCGCTATTTTGATAATCGAAAAGGGCAAGCACTTTCGCTTGAAATGAAATGTCTATTGGGATTATTCGTGAAGAACTTCACGTTTTTATGGCACAGTCCCCACTAGATTTGAATCTAGGACTGTGTCGAGGGAAAGAATGGCACGCCCTGTAGGATTCGAACCTACGACCACATCCTTAGAAGGGACGTGCTCTATCCAGCTGAGCTAAGGGCGCGCTATAGGGAAAGGATTATACGAGTTAGGAGAGGTAAATCAATGGCTTTATTACTTTGAATGGTTTAAACGCCCAAAAAAAAGTCAACATATCAGCAAAAGACGAAAAACACACCGATGCAAACGTTTGCGTTGTAGCTTTTGAAATAGTTTTCTGGGACAATGCACACAAAAATAACAGTCAATTAACTTTCTCAAGGAAAATTATGTCTGCTCAAAACATTGATGGGAAACTCATTTCTCAAACTGTACGCTCAGAAGTCGCCGCTCGTGTTAAAGCGAGAACGGACGCAGGACTTCGAGCGCCGGGGTTAGCAGTTGTTTTAGTGGGTGAAGACCCAGCCTCGCAGGTTTATGTGGGCAGCAAACGCCGCGCGTGTGAAGAAGTAGGCTTTGTTTCTAAGTCTTACGACTTGCCAGCTAGCGCGACCGAAGAAGAACTATTAAGCCTAGTTGACGAGCTGAACAATGACCCAGAGGTTGATGGTATCTTGGTGCAATTGCCGCTTCCTGCAGGTATCGATACGACTCACGTTCTTGAGCGCATCATCCCTGAAAAAGATGTCGATGGCTTCCACCCGTACAACGTAGGCCGTCTAGCGCAGCGCATTCCTAAGTTACGCTCGTGCACGCCAAAAGGCATTATCACTCTCCTTGATCGTTACAACATTCAACTTCGTGGTAAGCACGCGGTGATTGTAGGTGCATCTAATATTGTTGGTCGCCCAATGACACTAGAGCTGTTGCTGGCTGGTTGTACAACGACAACCTGTCACCGATTCACGAAAGACCTAGAAAGTCATGTACGCCAAGCGGACGTAGTGGTGGTAGCTGTTGGTAAGCCAAATTTTGTTCCTGG
This sequence comes from Vibrio maritimus, assembly GCA_000755425.1. Lineage (GTDB taxonomy): Bacteria > Pseudomonadota > Gammaproteobacteria > Enterobacterales > Vibrionaceae > Vibrio > Vibrio maritimus_A. The sequence continues at coordinate 182,344 of BBMT01000009.1, read as the reverse complement.
CCATTGGATCAAAAAAGGCGCTGTTGTGGTCGATGTTGGCATCAACCGTTTGGAAAATGGCACCTTAGTGGGTGACGTTGAGTACGATGTTGCCAAAGACAACGCAAGCTTTATTACTCCAGTTCCTGGCGGCGTTGGTCCTATGACAGTAGCAAGCCTGATTGAGAACACTATGATTGCTTGTGAGCAGTTCCACACAGCTAAAAAGTAATCCACCAAGTAAGGGAGTTCGCTCCCTTACTATTGCCCCTGCTTGTTGCACGACATTTCCCTCTAAAAATCAATCATATAACGTTAACTCCCTCTCATTTTTCCCTACACTTTGCCCTTGTATTAGCAAGTTTGCCTCTTTGTCACAGTATTCGTACCTGACGTTAGGTACAAACAGAGACAGAGATATTCGTCGACTAACGAGGGGACAACGCTATGTATAAGAAAAATGCCGTAATTACAGCGGAAAGTGGCCTACACACCAGACCTGCAGCACAGTTTGTTAAACAAGCGAAGCAGTACGCTGAAGATGTCGAAATAGTATCAAAAGGGAAAACCGCCACCGCCAAAAACTTATTTAAAATTACAAACACTGCAGTTAGTTAAAGGCACTGAAGTCACGGTTCAATCTGCCAATAAGCAGGCAGTGGATGAGTTGGCGAGTTTCTTAGAAAAAGTGACTGGCTAAGATAATTAAAGGGCTCAACGTACGCGGCCTGAGTACGTTGAGCCCTTTTCTGTAGATTATTAGGTCAGCGCTATCACTTGAAGAACGCCTTCAACCACCACTACTTCATCGCAATACGATCAGCTAAATGACTCACCGCTAAAGCAAAATAATACGAGCGATTCCACTTCATAAGTACGTTGTAGTTGTTGTACACCAAATAAACACGACCATTCTCATCATCGGGCATAATGAGCCACGCTTTGATATCGTCATCCAACTGTGGCAACGGACGACCATCGTATCTAGTGACACCTAACTCGCTCCACTCTTGCAGTAGCTTGCCTTTTTCAGACTCACGACCTTGCAGCTCTGGAGAAAAACCTTTTGGCACTTTGACCTGACGACCCCAAGTGTATTTATCATCCCAGCCAGATTGCGCAAGATAGTTCGCAGTCGAAGCAAATACGTCCGCTTCTGAGTCCCAAATGTCTTTCTTACCATCGCCGTTACCGTCGGCAGCAAAGTTTAAGAAAGAACTTGGCATAAACTGACTTTGACCCATTGCTCCAGCCCAAGACCCTTTCATGTCCTCTGGTGCAATATGACCTTGCTCTAGAATGGTCAGAGCGGCAAGAGCTTCACTACGGAAGAAGGCTTCGCGTCGCCCTTCGTAAGCCATGGTCGACAGCGCATCGATGACGCGGTAATTCCCTGTGAAGCGGCCAAAGTTACTTTCCACACCCCAAAGCGCCACAATAAAGCGAGGCTGAACGCCATACTCATCGCCGATACGTTTTAGCTCAGCGTAGTGCTTCTCGTGCAACTCTTTCGCCTGTTTGACTTTCCAGTCTGGCACCGCTCTTGGAATGTATTCATCCAAAGTGAGCTTCTTCTCGGGCTGATTGCGGTCGGCTTTTACCGCTCTGGGCTTGTATTCAACTCCAGCAAAGGCTTCTGTTAAGATTTGCTCGGAAATCCCTTTGGCACGTGCTTCTTGCTTGAGGCCTGCGACATACTCCTCAAGGATTCCTTTTGTTGCGCTGCTGCGCTTGTGGCTAGGCTTGCTCCTAGTATCACTGACAATATCGTTTTCACCGTGCCCTCCCCTGAGCATTCGGATTACTTCTGTTGAGCTTTCTGCTCTTTATATTTATCTAGCAAGTTTTCTGGCGGTGGTGGCAATTGTAAGAAAAAGCCCTCCTCGTTGATCGAGGCTTTTACTTTCTCCACGTCCACCAAGGCCAACTTGCGACCAGCGAGGTTTACTACCATCACAAACTGAGGTCGGCCAAACATCTCCATGAGCGCGTCTGGTACTGGTGTAAAGTCGTCTTTCTTAGCAATGTACAGGTATGCCCCGTCTTTTTTAGTGCTTTTATAGATTGAACAAAGCATGGTTGTATCTCTTGTGGTTGCCTATCTTCTCAAGTCGAAGAAATAATTGAGTTAGTTTATGGAAAATTGAGAGTTAATTATCCATTTGAGAGCAAGATAGCTTGCTGTATCTAGTGTTGAAATATAACATGAATATTCCCAAGTGACCTCTAGATACGGTTACATTGGCAAACCTAATCAAAAGCAATGTCAATGGCACAAGGATTTGATCATCAATGTCTCAATCCCCAGATCTGAAAGGCAGTAGCTTCACCTTATCGGTGTTGCATCTTTCTGACAACGATGTTTCCAAAGCAGTTCAATTTTTACAGCAAAAAGTCTCTCAAGCACCCACCTTTTTCGCTTCGGCCCCTGTGGTGATCAATGTGAGCAAAGTTGCAGGCGACCTTAATTTTGTCGACCTCAAACTGGGTATCGAAGAGATAGGTATGATTGCTGTAGGCATCACAGGCTGTCAGGACAAACGCATTCAAAACCTCGCTTCACAGGCAGGTTTTGCTGTGATGACAGCGAGTAAAGCGCCCTCTCAAGCGCCTGCCAAAATGGAACCGACCAAAATCGTTCGTACCCCAGTGCGATCCGGTCAACAGATCTATGCCAAAAACAGTGACCTTGTCATATTAAGCCATGTGAGTGCGGGCGCCGAAGTCATTGCTGATGGCACCATTCACATCCATGGCACTCTTAGAGGCAGAGCAATCGCAGGAGCGAGTGGCTCACGCGATGCAAAAATTCTCTGCAACGACCTTCAAGCTGAACTAGTCTCCATAGCAGGGAACTACTGGCTCAGCGATCAGATTGAACGTGAATATTGGGGTAAAAAGGTGCTGTTCGGGATGACCGACGACCAACTCGATTTCGAGATCCTCACGATTTAGAATTTTAAGGAAAACAATAAATGGCACGCATTATTGTGGTAACGTCGGGTAAAGGCGGCGTAGGTAAGACAACTTCGAGCGCGGCTATCGCATCGGGTCTTGCGCTCAAAGGTAAAAAAACGGCAGTAATCGACTTCGATATCGGCTTACGTAACCTCGACCTAATCATGGGTTGCGAGCGTCGTGTGGTGTATGACTTTGTTAACGTCATCAATGGCGAAGCAACGCTAAACCAAGCACTGATTAAAGATAAGCGCACAGACAACCTATTCATTCTGCCTGCCTCACAAACTCGTGACAAAGACGCTCTAACCAAAGAAGGCGTGCGCCGTGTGCTAGACGACCTAGATGAAATGGGTTTCGACTTCGTGATTTGTGATTCACCTGCGGGTATTGAACAAGGCGCTCTAATGGCGCTGTACTTCGCTGATGAAGCAATCGTCACCACCAACCCAGAAGTTTCTTCGGTTCGCGATTCAGACCGTATCCTTGGCATTCTTGACTCAAAGTCGCGCCGTGCTGAAGAAGGTAAAGAGCCGGTTAAGCAGCATCTACTGCTAACTCGCTACAACCCAGCACGCGTAACACAAGGCGAAATGCTGTCGGTTGAAGATGTGGAAGAGATCCTACACATTTCACTGCTTGGCGTTATTCCAGAGAGCCAAGCGGTACTGAATGCCTCAAACAAAGGTGTGCCAGTCATTTTTGATGACGAGTCTGATGCGGGTATGGCGTATTCAGACACCGTTGACCGTCTACTAGGTGAGCAAGTCGACTTCCGCTTCTTAACAGAGCAGAAGAAAGGTATCTTCAAACGTCTATTCGGGGGGTAAGCTATGTCTTTACTTGAGTTTTTCCGCCCACAGAAGAAGACCTCAGCAAACCTAGCGAAAGAACGTTTGCAAATCATTGTTGCAGAGAGACGCAGTGAAGGCTCGCCTTCTCCGTCTTACTTACCGCAATTAAAGGAAGATATCCTTAAAGTGATCGCTAAGTACGTCGACGTTGACCCATCCATGGTGGATCTGTCGTTCGAACACAAAGACGATGACATTTCGGTTCTAGAGCTCAACGTGCAGCTTCCAGAAGACGAAAAGTAGATACTAATAAGGCTCGCAATTGCGAGCCTTTTTGTTGTCAGTAGCGCTGTGAACTTGCGTTCGTGATTAAACGTCCATCACTTGGTCAAGCTGACGACCAAACAGTTCCAAACGCCAACCTTGCATCACATCCGGCAGCTTGGCAGGATCGCGCTGATGCTTCCAAACCCAAGATAGATACTGATTTAGCTGCTTTTTAGACGCTAAAAACTCAGTCGCTAAACCGCTGTGCTGGGCGGCCTTTTTCACTTCGTCTTTCAATGTCTTAAAGACTTGTTTGTAGCCAGGAAAATCCATGAGACGTTCGATTTTCTGTGGGAAATCTTCTTCAGGCGTTTGCTGAGCACGTTTTACGATGGTAGCGATACGCTCACCGTGACGGCGAATTGCTCTTGGGTCAATGCCCTCTTGCTCCATCTGCTTTGGCTTTCTCAAACCGTGACGGGCAACCGTCCACAGCTCTTGCTCTTTGATGATAAAGTTCAAGGCCAAGTCACGTTTTAACGCTTCATTAAAACGCCAAGTCGCCAATGGTTTTAACACCGCAAGTTGCTTACGTTTAAGCTGCCAAGCCCCTTTGATATCTAGGTAAGCATTCTCAGGATTCGCCGTTCGTCCGCGCTTTTGCATCAACAGATCAGATTCTTGCTGCGCCGCTTCCCACCACTCTTTGGCTTCCACTTTTGCAAACAGCTTAAAGTAGAGTGGCCATAGGTAGTAAACATCGGCTGCCGCGTAGTCGAGCTGCTTATCCGTCAGTGGACGCGCAACCCAGTCTGCGCGAGATTCACTCTTATCAAGCTCAACATCAAGGTACTCTTGCACCAACGCAGCGAAGCCTGTCGACAGGCCGTGACCTAGGAATGCCGCCATGATCTGCGTATCCACCATAGGGTAAGGCATGCAATTGAAGCTGTTAGCAAACACTTCTAGGTCTTCACCACAAGCGTGCAGCACCTTCAATACTGACGTGTCTTTAAGAAGCTCAATGAACGGTGTGAAGTCACTGATTGTGAGTGGGTCGATGAGAGACAGCTGTTCACCATCATAAAGCTGAATCAAACCCAGCTTAGGGTAATAAGTACGAATGCGCACAAACTCAGTGTCCAACATCACGACATCGGATTCACGAGCCTTGCTGCATACCGACTCTAGCTCGGCAAACTCTGTTACTATTTGGTATTCCACTCAATCTCTCTTCATAAAAAATGCCAGCTTTGCGGGCTGGCATTTTAGCACTGATTGTAATCAAACGTTAACTTAAACTGTCTTCTCTGAGGTCTTGAGCAGTTTTGCGTCGTTTTCTTCACGCAATACGCGGCGCAAGATCTTACCGACGTTGGTCTTAGGTAGATCATCCTAAATTCAACACGTTTCGGGATCTTATAACCTGTTAGATGCTGACGACAGTGTTCGATGATCTCTTCTTTGGTTAACGAGTTGTCCTTCTTAACCACAAAGATCTTAACGATCTCGCCAGAGGCTTCGTTCGCTTCACCAATCGCAGCGACTTCTAGTACCTTGTCATTGAGCGCCACAACATCTTCGATTTCATTTGGATAGACGTTAAAGCCCGAAACCAAAATCATGTCTTTCTTACGGTCAACGATGTGCAAGAAGCCATCATTATCAAACTCAACGATATCGCCTGTCGACAGCCAACCCTCTTGGTTGATCACTTCTTTCGTCGCTTCAGCACGCTGCCAGTAGCCTTGCATGACTTGAGGACCGCGAACCTGCAGTTCTCCTTTGCCATCACCTTCGACTGGATTGCCGTCTTCATCGACAATGCGCACTTCCGTTGATGGTACCGGTAAGCCAATCGAGCCATTGTATTCTGTTAGATCGTGCGGGTACGCCGCCACCAATGGAGAACACTCGGTGAGACCATAACCTTCCAATAGGAAACAGCCCGTGGTCTTTTTCCACTGCTCCGCAACGGCGCGTTGCACTGCCATACCACCACCCACAGCCAGTCGAAGGCCGCGGAAATCGAGTTCATGGAAATCTTCATTGTTGATGAGCGCGTTAAATAGAGTGTTTACACCCGTAATCGCAGTAAATGGGTACTTTTGAAGCTCTTTCACAAAGCCCGGGATATCGCGCGGGTTGGTGATAAGCAGGTTTTGTCCACCCATTTCTATAAACAGCAAACAGTTTACTGTCAGTGCGAACACGTGGTACAGCGGCAATGCGGTGACCACCAGCTCACGACCTTCGTTCAATACAGGCGCGTACATACCCTTCGCCTGCATCACATTCGCAATCATGTTGCGGTGTGTGAGAATCGCCCCTTTTGCAACACCAGTGGTACCACCGGTATATTGTAAGAAGGCAATATCGTCACCCGTCATAAACGGCTTCACGTATTGCAAACGGCGACCTTTACTCAGTGCTTTCTTAAATGAAATCGCACCTGGTAGGTCATACTTAGGCACCATGCCTTTTACGTACTTAACGACGAAGTGACAATCGTCCCCTTCGCGGTTGGCAGCATTTGACCAAGACTTGTCAGTACTACGTGCTTGATTGGCGTTTTATCAACGACTTGCTCAAGCGTATTGGCAAAGTTTGAAACAATAACGATGGCTTTAGCATCGGCATCATTCAGTTGGTGCTCAAGCTCACGCGGCGTGTAGAGAGGGTTCACGTTCACAGCGATAAGGCCAGCACGCAGCACACCAAATAGCGCGATTGGGTATTGCAGCAGGTTTGGCATCATGATCGCAACGCGATCGCCTTTTTTGCAGTTTTAGCTCATTTTGCAAGTACGCTGCAAACGCTCGGCTACGCTCTTCCAGCTTACGGAATGTCATAACCGAACCCATGTTCACAAACGCAGGTTGGTCTGCATATTTGTGAATCGACTGTTCGAACATTTCAACTAGAGAGGGGTACTGATCTGGATTGATTTGCTCAGGCACATCGCTTGGGTATCGAGAAAGCCAAGGTTTATCCACAATTCTACTCCTTGCGTGTAAGGTCACTCTTTCGTTTCATAGGCAGATTTTCAGTGTTGTTTTAAAATATTGTTAACACTTTATGGGACTATGAATGTTTTATTATTCCTGCTATTACAACACAGCAGACCAGTTAGCGCACGAAAGACTCAAACACTTGTTTAATTTTTGTTAACTCGTCCAAGTATTAGTTCAAATACCTGCTCTGGTGATTCCAAATGGCAATGGTGATCGCCCTCTACCATCTCAATCTGCGCACTACGAAGCGGCTGCAAGCACTCTGGACGCTGCAAATAAGCGTACCCACGCTGGCCAAGTATGATCAGGTGAGGCACTGTAACTGCTTCCATAATCGCTAAGGCTTGCGGTTCACTCATCCGATAAACGGACTCGCATTTGAGCTTACTGTCATGTCGCCAGACCCACTTATCTCCCAATTGTCGAAGATCGCGCTCGACAATCGGTAGTACCGCTTCAGTTGGGAGTTTGGTCGCGCGTTCACGCATCGCAATCGCATCTTGTTTTGAAGGGATGGATTTGGTCGTTTTATTGCGCCAGCGCTCTCGGCTTTCGATGCCTTTTCTCAAACGCTCAGGGCTCAGCTGAGGTGATTCCGATAGTGGGATATGCGCTTCGATTTGAACTAAACAGGACACTTTTTCTGGAAAGGCTGCACTATAGCAACTCGCAATCAATGCACCAAGTGAATGACCCACCAAGCAGACATCAACCGCGTGAAGTTTAACCAAAATGCGGTGAAGATCGTCAACGTAGTCATGAAAGTTATAAAAGTGATGCTCGCTCTTGTGGCTCGAGTGACCATGACCGGGTAGATCAATGGCGATAACTCGCCAATCGAGGGCATGCTGCTCAATAAGCGGAAAGAGTGCGTGGAAGCTGGCAGCGTTATCCATCCAACCGTGAACAAAAACGACCGTCTTTGCGGCCGTTTTTGATGCTGGACGCTCAAGATAGGCAACCGTTCTGTCATCTATCTTGACCGACTGTTCTTTGAAGCTAGAATCCAATCCTACTTCACCTCTTTGATGACTCTACCGGTACTTGGCCCGCCATGATAGTAGAAGCCATCACAGTAATAACCCCAACAAGAGTTATAGCCGCCAAAATCTCGGTTGATGATTAAGCGCTCTTCAACGCGCCACAAGTAATTGCCATACGCTTTTATTACGGGAAAATCGCCTTCATATTCTCCAATTTTGCCGCGCTCCAGACCCTCTTTATAACCACCGACCGTGATCAGACGCCCTTGAGCATAGGTAATTGGGTCGACAAAACCGTCGACGTAAGCGATAAAGCGGCCATTAGGCTCTTCACTGATGTCAGGTTTTCCGTACTTATCAATGGGAAGGTTGACCACCTCGATGCGCGTTCGATCGGCGAGATTTTTTACCGTATCAATAACACCGCCCAGACGGACTTCAGTGTTGTCGCTGGTATTCATGACACCTTGATAAGTTGCAACAACGCTCTCATTGTTGGTTGCTAAGGTGTCTGGAAGACTGCCACACGCACTCAAAACGGCACTTAGCGCCATAATACTGCTGAGTTTCAGAAGTGTTTTCATAACTGGGTTTACCCTAATTAAAGCAAATGACTCTTATTATCATATATAGATATCGACACCAAGCAACTGTTGGAGTTCCTCGCGCTTAGCTCGATTCATGACATTCATATACTCTTCCAGAGCCTTCTTCGATCGACCTTCTGGAAGATCGTACTGAACCTGAGCCTTCGCCATATCAGCGTCGGATAGATGTTTAACCGAGTACGCCACCGCTTGAGCGACTTTGGTGACCTGCGTAGATTGGCTTGTTGGTTGTGAAGATTGAGACGTGGAGGCTTTCGACACCGCCTTTTTTGCATTGGCTTTTTGTGTCTTACGCTGGTTGGGTATGAAGGTAAGCCGTTTATCGAAACCATAGTCTAGTCGGGCTAGCCATTAACAAACTAGCCCTCTCCTTGATTACTCTCTTCCCGGCAGTTTTTTCCAAGCGACAGTATCGCGCAGATACACTGGGCTGGCTTCTTCTGCAGGAACAGTATTGCCTTTTGCCAGCTCAAACTGAGCAAGATAAGCGATATCTTGCGCTTCTGGGAATTGAACTTGTGAGGCTTTAGTATCGATGGCTAGCGTAGATAGCGTTTCAGCGTATGCTTCCCAACCCGTGCCAGCGGTTGCCCACGTGTGCTCATCTTTCACTAGGTTCTGAGCTAACACGCTCGGCGGGACAACTTGCTCTTGATCCACATCCTGCCAGTCACCAGACTCAAGACGCTCAAAGCGCCCCCAATACACCTCACTCATGCGGGCATCAATCGCACTTGCAACAGTTGTTGCACCGCCAACGCGATACGCGCCTTGCGCCATTGCTTTGAGCGTCGAAATACCAATCATAGGCAAATCAGCACCAAAGCCCAAACCTTGCGCGATGCCAATACAGATACGCACGCCAGTAAAACTGCCTGGACCACGAGCAAAGGCCAACGCATCCAGTTCAGCCAGTGTCAAACCAGCTTCTTTCAACAGCTCATCCACCATTGGCAGCACTTTCTTAGTGTGGTCACGCGGAGCTAGTTCACTGCGTGAATATGTGGTGTCACCCACCAGCAAAGCCACTGAGCAGTTTTCGGTTGCGGTATCGATCGCAAGTATTTTGTAAGTCATTTATTTCTCAATTTGTTCTTCTGTCGCTTCAGGCACCATGTCCTGAGCTAAAAACTGTTTTATTACACCAAGGTCTCGAGTGCGTGGGATCGGCGGCAAACTGGATAAGAAGGTCGCACCATACTCGCGAGTCACCAAACGGTTATCGCATATAATGAGCGCCCCTCGGTCTTTCTGGTCGCGAATCAAACGCCCCACGCCCTGTTTCAGGGTAATAACTGCATCCGGTATTTGTACCTGCTGGAACGGGTCGCCGCCCTGCAGTTTACAATCTTCAATCCGCGCTTTAAGCAAGGGATCATCGGGTGCAGTAAAGGGTAATTTGTCGATGATAACACAGCTCAAGGTGTCACCTCTAACATCTATTCCTTCCCAAAAAGCCCCTGTTGCCACCAGCAGCGCGTTGCCAAGCTCCATAAACTCAGCCAGTGTTTTTTGTTTGCTGGTCTCGCCCTGAAGCAAAACAGGCAATGACAAGGTTTCACGAAACCTCTCTCCTAGCTCACGCATCATGCTGTGGGAGGTACACAAAAAGAAACATCGTCCTTGGTTTTGCTCAATCACGGGGGCTAGCATACTCACCAGTTTATTGGCGAGTCCCGGACTGTTTGGCTCAGGCAGGTAACGCGGGACACAAAGCCTTGCTTGATCTGGGTAGTCAAAAGGACTTGGCAGGGAAAACTGCTGCTTAGGCACCAGACCTAAACGTGATGTGAAGTGTCCGAAGTCATCGGAGACCGCGAGAGTTGCCGAAGTGAATATCCACGCCCCACCTTTCATTTCAACTTGCTCATGGAACTTGTCAGCGACGGTGAGCGGCGTGATATGTAGACTAAAATGTCTCGGAGAGGTGTCGTACCAATAGGAATAACCAGTGATCGTCACATCGCAAACACGCTCTAGGCGTCCTTTTACTAAGTTGGCACGTTCGAACGCGGTATCAAGGAGCTGGCTGCGGCCTAGTGCCAGCTTTAGCACCTCAATCACGAACTCTAATGCGTCCGTCAGGCGTTCCATTTCACGCTTGATGTTCGGCGATGCAATAGCGTCTCGCCAATTGCCGCGAAATCCTGTGTCACCTAGGATGATGCGCATCTCCATCGCCGCTTGTGATAGGCGCTCTCCCGCTTTTTGTAGCTGGCGCATATCACGTGCTTCGGTGCGATAGCCTATCTCGATGTCTTTGCACAAATCCTGAATTTGGCGACTCGATATGGACTGACCAAAGTATTGACTGGCAATGTCTGGGATCTGGTGCGCTTCGTCGAAGATGAATACGTCTGCTTCGGGAATAAGCTCGCCAAATCCGGTCTCTTTAATGCTAAGTCCGCCATAAACAAATGGTGGTTTACCACCACAACATCGGAATCGAGCGCGCGTCGCCTTGCTTTAAGAACAAAGCAATCTTCGTAGCTTGGGCACTCTTTGCCTAGGCAATTGTCATTGGTTGATGTAATGGTTGGAATGATCGGGCTGTCTTCCGCAATGGCGTCACACTCGCCCAGGTCTCCAGATTTTGTTTCTGATGACCAAGAGCGTACTTTCACCAGTTGTGACAGCAAATCGGTCTGAGTTTCGGTAGTGTGGCTCTCCACCATTTGGCGGCTCAGTCTATCGAGGCACAAATAGTTAGAGCGCCCTTTTAGCAGTGATACTTGTCCATGAAAACCCAGCGCTTCGACCATCAAGGGTAAGTCACGATGGAACAACTGCTCTTGAAGATTCTTTGAGCCGGTACTGATGATGGTTTTCTTGCCGCTAAGCAGAGCCGGAACCAAATAAGCAAATGTTTTACCCGTACCCGTTCCTGCTTCAACCACCAACTGGGTTTGATGTTCAATCGCCTGATCGACGGCGTTCGCCATATCAAGCTGAGGTTGACGAGGCTGAAAACCCGGAATAACTGAGCCCAGCGCTCCATCGGAGGCGAAAGCTTTGTTGATTGTACGTGAACCCATTTGGCACCGCTAATTGCAAACAATTGGCCTAGTATACCCAAACCCTTTGCAGTTCAAAAACTGAAATGCGCTGGTTCAAAATCGGCTTTAAAACGCAAAATGCCTTACTGCACCAGCCGGCAAAGCGGTTTAGGTCACATCTTTTGTTGAAACCTTACACAGAATAGATTAATAATGTCGGTTATATTGCGTACAACCTTCATAAATCGCACCCAAATTAAATCCTTATATGAGCCCTACACAACTCCTTGTTTGTGTCCGCACCAAGCGTTTGAAGCGCTAATAAGTCGCTCATATCGAGGTAAGAACAATATTTTCACGGAAGCAGTAAATCATGGAAAAGAAAACCCTTCTCACGCATTGCAGCGATGCGCCTGGATTGATCTCAAAGATCACTAATATCTGTTACAAGCACCAGCTCAACATCATCCATAACAATGAGTTTGTGGATAATACTAGTGGCCATTTCTTTATGCGCACTGAGCTAGAAGGTTACTTCAACGATGAGACCTTCCTTGCTGACCTAGACCACGCGCTTCCAGAAGGCACCAAGCGCAAACTTGTTGACTCATCTCGTAAACGCGTCGTGATTCTAGTCACCAAAGAAGCCCATTGTCTTGGTGATATCTTAATGAAGAACTTTGATGGCAGCTTAGATGTCGACATTGCCGCTGTCATTGGTAACTACGACATCCTGCAAGGTCTAACCGAGAAGTTTGATATCCCATACCACTGTGTATCTCACGAAGGTCTTAGCCGCGAAGAGCATGAAGCAAAAATGCTCGAAGCCATCGACCAATACGATGCTGACTACCTAGTACTTGCGAAATACATGCGTGTGCTTACGCCAACCTTCGTTGAGAAGTATCACCATAAGATCATCAATATTCACCACAGCTTCTTGCCTGCCTTTATCGGTGCGAAACCTTATCAGCAAGCTTATGACCGCGGCGTAAAAATCATTGGTGCAACGGCGCACTTTGTGACTAATGACCTAGACGAAGGACCGATCATCAAGCAGGACGTGATTCCAGTGGATCACAACTTTAGTGCCGCCGATATGGCGCAAGCAGGTCGTGACGTTGAGAAAAACGTATTGTCGAAAGCGCTCAACAAAGTGATTAACGATCACGTGTTCGTCTACGGCAACAAAACGGTTATCTTATAGCGAGTGACCTTGTCATTGATTCAAAAAAGCCGCTCTCAATAATATGAGAGCGGCTTTTTGTTATCTGTTGCTAGTAAGAATCGCCTTTCGAATAGTCGACCTGATAGCCTAAGTCGTCCAGCATCCCTAAAGTCACAGGCCCAATTAAGGTGCCGTTAGCCATCAGTTCTTGACTCATGTTTGGCACAGGCTGGCCATTCTTATCGTAGCGTTTTTCGTCCTCACTGCCTTTGGAATCATAGAGGTGCCCTCCATCATCGCTGATAGGAAGTTCGCGGAAACTGGCTTTGTACTGCTCATTGAAACGTTTGACGGCTTGACTATCACGCACCATAAACAGGTTTCCAAGCTGGCTGTCGCGGCGCGTGTAATCCATTGAGTATGCACCAACCCCAAACACATGCCCCATTTCATGCAAAATATTGGCGTTAAACTCCACAGAGTCAAACCCCGGCTGATAGGTGTGACTACCGATAAACACCGAACCTTCAGTCGGAATTAAGCGCCAATTAACGTCAATTTCTGCCTCGGGACCAGCCATCCCATTGGCGTTATCCATTGGTACCACATGAAAGTTAATATCTAAGGTGTGCTGCTCGATATCATCTACAGCAACGATCACCTCTAGCCACCGATTCGCCGCAGACAGGTAAGGGGCAATACGTTCATCCGTCCACTTACTCTTTTTGCCATTATGGAGTGTTAGCTGATTACAGAAATGAAGATTGAGTTCTAGATGATCATTAGAAACCGTTCGAGCGGCGCGGCGCTCACAGGGGGCATTATCAAAATCAAACGTCTCAGCATAGCTATTGCTAGCTAAGATAAGCAGTAATAGGGCTGAACCTAATGAAAATGAACGAATAAGTTTCCTTTGCTGCACGCGTCGCTTCCTTCATCACTGAATACTCTATTCAGTGTAGCTTGCTAACGCGTGCCCATCGGTATCGAACCGTCACAGATGTGTTTAAACCTTAACCAACCATGTCATGATTTATCACCACAATGTAAGGCTCAGAAAAGTGATTACGCTTGCTCAGAGGCCACGATATTTTTTAAACTGTGTGGGTGTAACTTAATACAGATGTCATTGAATTTAAAAGCAACCGTTGGGTTAGCCAATCGTTCCCCTTCGCCTTTCGGGCTCGATAATTTCACTTTTACACCTTGCCCTTTGGCCTTCTCAAGCTGGCTTTCAAGATCAGGGAACTTCGCATACAAATCTTGCAAAAATGCTTCTGCTGTCTGCGCCTCAGATGGCACCACAAACTCGACATGCTCCCAATCTTCAACCGGATGTATTTTACCAATAGCTGGGTACGGCAGCTCTAAACACTCGATCGACCAGCCATGACTTTTAATAGGGTTGTCGAATTCCAATACAATAATTGGGCGGCCATTAATTTGCGCCTCAGAGATCACTTTGCCGTAGTCGAGCCATGCATGATGCGCAGCTTTTGCCAACTCACCATCGTTGATACGCAGCGCAATGTGATCGGCTTGATAAGCAGATAAATCGATAGCTAATAGGCTGCATAAAGCCTGAATATTATCTAGAAAATCATCGATTTTATTCAACATCACAGAAGGCACTAGACCTTTTTCTATCAGGGTTTGTTGCATTTTTTTCGTGCTCACTTTGGTCATCAAACGCCAAATAGTAGCAGGATTGAGCTAGAATCAGAAAAAATACAAACTTTCCCCCTAGGTGAGCGGCGCTAAAGTTGCTATTATGTGCGCCAATTTACTAGATTAAATCCAATTCCAAGAATTGAAGCCAAGTTTTGAAGGAAATGCGTGTGAATATCCAAGCACTGATCAACGACAAAGTATCTCAGGCTCTCGAAGCCGCTGGCGCACCTGCAGGCAGTCCTGCGGCTGTTCGCCAATCTGCAAAACCACAGTTTGGTGACTACCAAGCAAACGGTGTAATGGGCGTTGCTAAGAAGTTGGGCACTAATCCACGAGAATTCGCGCAAAAAGTTCTGGACGTTTTGGACCTAGATGGAATTGCTAGCAAAACTGAAATTGCAGGTCCTGGTTTTATCAACATCTTCCTAAGCGAAGAGTTTCTAGCTCAGCAAGCTGACGAAGCACTTGCAGACGCTCGCCTAGGTGTTGCGACACAAGAGCAACAAACCATCGTTGCTGACTACTCGGCGCCAAACGTTGCTAAAGAAATGCACGTCGGTCACCTTCGTTCAACTATCATCGGTGATGCAGTTGTACGTACTCTTGAGTTCCTTGGCCACAAGGTTGTTCGTGCGAACCACATCGGTGACTGGGGTACTCAGTTCGGTATGCTTATCGCAAACCTAGAGCGCGTTCAAAAAGAGTCTGGTGAAGTTTCAATGGAGCTTTCTGACCTAGAAGCCTTCTACCGTGAATCTAAAAAGCTGTACGATGAAGACGAAGAATTCGCAGTACGCGCTCGTAACTACGTAGTTAAGCTGCAAAGTGGTGATGAGTTCTGCGCTGAGATGTGGAAGAAACTGGTTGATATCACTATGATTCAAAACCAGCGCAACTACGACCGTCTAAACGTATCACTAACTCGTGAAGACGTCATGGGCGAGAGTATGTACAACGACATGCTTCCAGCTATCGTAAAAGATCTTCAAGAAAAAGGCCTAGCGGTTGAAGATGACGGCGCACAAGTTGTATTCCTAGATGAATACAAAAACAAAGATGGTGAGCCAATGGGCGTTATCATCCAAAAACGCGATGGCGGTTTCCTATACACCACTACTGATATCGCATGTGCTAAGTACCGTTACGAGCAGCTAGGCGCTGATCGCGTGCTTTACTTCATCGATTCACGTCAGCACCAGCACCTTCAGCAAGCGTGGACTATCGTTCGCAAAGCGGGCTACGTGCCAGAATCAACAACGCTTGAGCACCATGCATTTGGTATGATGCTGGGTAAAGATGGCCGTCCATTTAAGACTCGTGCTGGTGGTACGGTTCGTCTTGCGGATCTTCTAGATGAAGCCGTTGAGCGTGCAAACGCGCTTATCGAATCTAAGAACCCTGAGCTAGCGAGCGACGAAAAAACAAACATCGCGAACACAGTTGCGATGGCAGCGGTTAAATACGCAGACCTTTCTAAGCACCGTACCACAGACTACGTGTTTGACTGGGACAACATGCTAGCGTTCGAAGGCAACACAGCACCATACATGCAGTACGCATACACGCGTGTAGCATCTGTATTTGCTAAAGCTGGTGTATCTATGGATAAGCTTACTGGCGACATCAAGATCACTGATGAAAAAGAGAAAGCACTGGTTGCTAAGCTTCTACAATTTGAAGAAGCGGTTGAGTCTGTGGCTCGTGAAGGTCAGCCTCACATCATGTGTAGCTACCTATTCGAACTAGCTGGTCAATTCTCTAGCTTCTACGAAGCGTGCCCAATCCTAGTTGCAGAAGACGAAGCGGTTAAGCAAAGCCGTCTACGTCTTGCAGCCCTAACGGCTAAGACTATCAAACAAGGTCTTGAGCTACTGGGTATTGAAACTCTAGAAAGAATGTAATTTGTTGAATTACCGTTCATAATAGAAGGCGAGATGCGAAAGCAGCTCGCCTTTTTTGTATCCCTTCTGATGTGAGCAACTGCAATGAGCTTTGAACTGCACCCACAACTAAAAAAAGACACCACCCTACTTGGTGAGTTTCCATTGAGTCTGGCGCTACTGCACCGCGACAACTCCGTGCCTTGGGTTATCCTAGTCCCGAAAAAAGCCGATCTAACCGAACTGCACCACCTACCGATGCAAGAACAGCAACAATTCTTGATTGAGTCGGAAGTGGTTAACCGAGCATTAGAGACACTGTTTACTCCAGACAAGCTCAATTTCGGTGCGCTAGGAAATATGGTACCGCAACTGCATGTTCACCATATTGTAAGGTACAAAGATGACTTGGCGTGGCCTGGGCCACTTTGGGTAATGCAAAAGGTGAGTATCGCAGTGATGACGAGCAGCAAGGTTTGGCTGATCGCATTCAAGCACAGCTTGTGAAAAGTGAGCTGTTCAAAAAGGTGTAATTGTTCAGACGTACTTAAGTATCGCTCAATAAAAAGCTCCGACAGTGTCGGAGCTTTTTGCTATTACCTTTTGACCATTACATGGTTACGTTCAAAGAAAGGCCATCTGTCTGGTTCATATGATATCTCACGCGAACCACCTGCCTTTCTTATCACAGTCTTCCGTCCTTGAAAGCTTTCCTTTTCGAATCCAGATCGCAAGCATCGCATCCACACCATCCTCACTAAGAGCAAACTGCTTTGCTAAGTCCTGACGACTTACGCCTGGGCTTTCTTCAATATGCGCTTTCAATTGGGACAGGATCATACCACTTGGATCTCCAACTCTGCCTGCTTCTTGCCTTGGCTCTTAAGCAGCTTCCAGACGATGGCGCAAATAGCCAAGATAGCGGCAATCCACACAGCGCTTGTCATTGGGTGCAAAGCAAAGTGAGTCACTTGGTAATATAGTGTTGCACCACCGTAAGCTAGACCCATAGTCCATACCGCAATAAAGCGTGCGTACTTTTGACCAAACTCTTTAACGTAAGCACCCATCGCTGCCACACATGGCGTGTACAGCAGAATAAAGATAAGGTACGCAAACGCAGCATTGCTCGTAACAAAGTAGCCTTTTAAGTTCCCGAAAATTGAGCTATCAACTTCTTGATCTTCCGCAACGGCAGATGAGTCCGACAGGTCACCGACATCGACACCTAGTGGATCCGAGTAGCTAAGATCTGCCAAGTTCGCTGGAATAGACTCAACCGCTTCTTGCAAGCTAGCAAACAGATCGTACTCACCCTCTTCGCCTTCGCTTGAGGTGTAAAGGCTGTTCAATGTACCCACCACCGCTTCTTTCGCAAAAATACCGGTAATAATACCCACAGTTGCTGGCCAGTTATCTTGCTGTACACCCATAGGCGCAAACACTGGCGTTACTACCTGAGCTGCTTTCGATAGAACAGAGTTTTCGCTATCTTCGTTACCAAATGAGCCATCAGTACCCACTGAGTTTAGGAAGCTTAGGATAGTCACTACCAATACAATGGTTTTACCCGCACCCAATACAAAGCGCTTTAGCTTCTGCCATGTTTTGATCATCACGTTTTGGAATGTTGGCAGTTCATAGTCAGGCATCTCCATCACTAGACTATCACTCGAGCCTGGGTAGATGGTGTGCTTAAGCACTAGACCAGTGAAAACAGCAGCAACAATACCTAGGATATAAAGCGCAAACACCACATTCTGGCCACTTTCTGGGAAGAACGCCGCAGCAAACAGTGCGTAAACTGGAAGTCTAGCGCCACATGACATAAACGGCGCCATAGACGCAGCGAGTTTACGCTCACGCTCTTGATCTAGCGTACGTGTCGCCATGATTGAAGCACGTTACAGCCGAAACCAAGAACCAGCGGTACAAACGCTTTACCTGGAAGGCCGATTTTTTGCATCACTTTATCAAGCACAAACGCCGCGCGTGACATGTAACCAGAGCTCTCTAGTACTGCTAGGAACAAATACAGTGCTGCGATCACAGGAATGAAAGTCGCCACCGTTTGGATACCACCGCCAACACCATCAGCAATAAGCGTCACTAACCAAACAGGTAAATGGTCATCAAGAAGGTAGTGTCCACCATCAACCAGCAATGCACCAACACCGATATCGAAGAAATCAATGAAAGCACTGCCTATGTTGATAGAGAACATGAACATGAGATACATGACCACGAAGAAGAACGGAACACCGACATACTTGTTGAGAATGAAGCCATCCACTTTTTCAGTAAAGCTACGGCTCAGCTTACCTTCGCTGCGACGGAGTTTCTTACACTGTTCGTGTAAATAAGTATATTTGGTATCGGCAACTTGCAGGTCAATATCTACACCGGTTTGTTTACCCGCTAGCGTGATTTCATCTCTTTGCTCTGACGTCAATGCATTAAGCACCATCACGTCATTTTCTAGGCCGCGAATCGCCAGCGCTCGTGGGCTCACGGATTCTGAAGCAAAGATAGGCTCTACTTGAGCAATCGCCTGCTCCATCTCCGCACCATAGTTTACGCTCAGAGCATCGAGGGTCAGCCCTTGAACAACGGTTTTGTGCAAACGCTCTTTTAGTGCGCGTACCTGATCTTTGTCAGTGGCTGATAGTGTCATCACAGGCAACCAAGTGCTCTCTCAAGCCCTACAACGTCTAACTTAATACGTTCTCTTTTTAGCGCATCCATCTTGTTGAGCACAACCACCATTGGACGGCCAAGCTCGCGTAGTTGGAGCGTCATATAAAGGCTGCGCTCTAGACTCGTCGCATCAACCACATTAATAATCAGATCCGCTGGATGAGTAAGAACGGCACGTGACGCAATTGACTCATCGATACTATTGCCATCATTACCACTATCTAGCGCATAAATTCCTGGTAAGTCTGTCAGCTCGAAATGATCACCAGCATGACTGTATTGGCCCGTTTTCTTTTCAACGGTCACACCCGCCCAGTTACCCACTTGCTGCTTGGCACCTGTCAATCCATTGAACAAGGTTGTTTTACCGCTGTTCGGATTACCTACGGTAAGAATGGTGTAGTTCATTATGCAGGCTCCACTTCAATTGATTGTGCAATGGTTTGACGAACGGCCAGCGAAACACCACGCACTTCAATTTGCAATGGGTCGCCCATTGGCGCGCGTCGAATTACTGTTACCTCTGTATTTGGCAATAATCCCATTACCATCAATTTTTTACGGACATCATTCGATAGTCCCGTCAACGCAGTGATTTTTCCACTGCTTCCGATGTTCAAATCAGCAAGCTTCATCTTATTCACCCAAACTATGATTGGTAATGAGAAATATTAACATTAACAGTAATTTTAAAGGCGCAACCTTATTTTCCGCATTGCGCTATGTCAATTTAAACCGAATTGCAAACGTATTATTTGTCAAAATATGTCCGTCAATTACGTCAAAATGTCGACTAGAACGCCATCTTGGTGACAAAACAATGACATAGATAGAATCTGAATAAATATAAAAACATTAAAATACAACAACTTATTACAATATCTATAAAATGGCGCGATCTTCATGGTAAGTTGCCGTTATTTTTATAAGGAAATTAAGTCGAATTACTTATAGTTAATCCCAACAGAGCAACCTGCTCCTGTTAATCGAAATTCCAGAGGTGATGTGGGCGACCACATCACTCCGGCAGCAAGCGAAGGTGTCATTGACACCCGCGGTATGGTCCCCCGGCTATGCCGCGATTTTTTTTGTCTGCTGTAATCTGCCTCGCACCTTTCTGCTTGTTATTTCTCTACTCCAATCCCTCTTTTGCTAAATTCTTTGTCGACAACTTTTCGGCTCACAAATCCTCTGCTCACAAATTGTAAATCGCTTCCCCTAACCGCATAATTTATTCCTGAGTAACGGGTTAGTGCTGTTCAACGCAGAAAAGGAAGTGGTTTTATGTTGACGTTAAATGGGGATGTTGGAGAAAGTTTTGGCCACTGGAACATGGGCAGTGACGCAACACTCATTCCACTACTGGATATGGCAAATATCGCTTGTGGCTTCCACGCGTCAGATCCTGAACATATGTCCAAAACCGTCGCATTGTGCCTGAAACACAATGTCTCCATTGGCGCACATCCAGGTTATCCCGATTTACAAGGATTTGGCCGTCGTTCTATGACTATGGAGAGCAACACTCTGACCCAATCAGTTCTTTATCAGGTGGGGGCACTTAAAGCGATAGCCGAATATCAAGAAGGAAAAGTAAGTTACATCAAGCCTCATGGCGCGCTCTATAACGACATGATGTCCTCGCCGGAGGTTTTTAAAGCCATATTGTCTGCAGCACAATCGCTCAATTTACCTCTAATGGTCTTGGCAACCAGAGAGCATCAGTTGTATCAAACTCTAGCGGCAGGCTATGGCGTACCACTTATCTTTGAAGGTTTTGCTGACCGCAGTTACCTAGATTCAGGCCTGCTGGCACCAAGAAGCCTGGAAAACGCTGTCCTGCATCAGCAAAATCAGATTTTAACTCAAGCCGATGCGTTTATTACCGGTACGCCAATTAAAACCCTAGATGGAAATTCACTAACGCTTACCATCGACACCCTATGCGTTCATGGAGACAACCAAGCGTCAATTGATGTGGCGAAAGCGCTGCGCAGCCGTCTTGATAATGCAATTAAACTAAGCGGAGACAAACCGTGAGCAAGCCTTCGATATCTCCTGTAGGTGAATCGGCCATTCTGCTAGAGTTTGGTCACAAGATAGACCTTGATCTACCTTTTCTCATTGGGCAGTACGCAGCCACGATAAAACAAGCCTTTGCAGGTACACTGGTCAACTGTACCCCATCCTATACGAGCCTATTGATTGAGTTTCACCCTATTTACTGTTCAGTAGACGCACTTACGCACTATATTCAAAACCTTAATCTTGCTGATAAGCCGCAGCCAAGCAGTGTGGATATCAAAACCCTCCCAACTTATTACGCTCCCAAGGAAGCACCGGATTTAGAGTCACTCGCTCGGTATTGCTCTCTTAGCGTCGATGAAGTCATAACACTGCATAGCCGTTCCACCTATACCGTGTGTGCGATCGGTTTTACCCCTGGTTTTGCTTTTCTCGCAGAGCTACCCAAAGCACTGCACATGCCAAGCACCAAACGCCACGCCCCCGGGTACGTAGAGGCAGTGTCGGAATTGCCAACAACCAAACGGCGGTATATCCCAGCGATACCCCTGGAGGCTGGCAAATCATAGGTAACTGCCCGCTCACTTTATTTGACAAGAGCTCGCCAGATCAATCGTTGCTGAACATTGGTGACAAAGTGCGATTCGAGCCGATTGACCACCGCACATTCTTAAGCCTAGGAGGTCAGTAATGAGCGCACTTGTCGTGATCAACGCGGGACATCATGTCACTACTCAGGATTTAGGTCGCCCCAATGCCTCTCATTATGGACTCACACAAGGCGGCGCCGCCGATTGGCATGCACACTGCTGGGGACAAAAGTTACTGGGTAATCCAATGACGGCGACCAGTCTAGAGATCGTCTTAGGCCGGGTGAGGTTTCGTGCCAACCAAGAGTTAGCCATGGTACTCACAGGCGCCGATTGTCTAGCGGAAATCTATTCACCACAGAATATTGTCACTGAGCACGTTCAAAGTTGGCGCCCTTTTAGTTTGAAAAGGAACCAAGAGCTGCATCTGAAAGTACCTCGCAGCGGCTGCCGAAGCTACCTATCCGTATCAGGCGGGTTTGCGATTGAGCCTTTCCTAGGTAGCACTTCAACAGTGGAGCGCGACGGTGTGGGAGGTTTAAACCCAGGCCAACCTCTCGCTTGTGGCGACAGCTTGGCCGTCAACCCAAATTTATCTGGTGACCTAAGCGACCTTTGGCTCCAAAACCCGCAACCTATCCCCAGAAGCGCGATTCCAAACTATGCAGGAGTCAGAACCTTGCACTTGCTCCCTTGTTTTCAGTTTCAACAGTTTGATACAGCGCTTAGAGAAGTACTACTAAACCAAATCTATACCGTATCTGCACAAAGCAACCGAATGGGGATAAGGCTAAAATCCAACGACAGTGAAACGGCTCTCCTCACTCAAGCTCTGCCCTCACTAATCTCTGAAGGGATCCTATCCGGTTCGGTACAAATACCGCCAGATGGTAACCCCATCATTATGCTTAGTGATCACCAAACCTTAGGTGGCTATCAGAAACTAGGCGTGGTTGCCTTTCGTGATTTGGCTAAAGCCGCTCAGTTGAGGCCAGGTGAACAACTTCGTTTTAAACTCAGTACCTTGCCTCTCGAACGATTAAAGCAACAGGCATTCTATCGATACTTTGATCTTTAGAATTAGCGACTAGTCGCCTTCAGTCATATCCATCATGGCAAATTTAGATGGTGGTACTCCAAAATAGACTTTGAAACGTTGAGAGAAATAAGACGGATCGTTGAAACCGCAAGCGAAAGCCACTTCAGAGACCTTTTCACCTTGCAGAAGCATCTCGCAGGCTTTTTCCATACGGACATCAGTCAGATAATCGGTAAAGGTTCGCTCAAATTGCGATTTGAAGCGCCTTTGGAAGCTCCTCTCGGAAATGAACAACGCTTTGGCTGCTGAGGCGGTGCTAAACTCAGCATCATGATACTGTTCGGCCACCAGCTGAGTCACTTGCCGTTTCCACTGTTCATGCTTATCCGGTTTGACTTCATGCATCTCTTTTTCAGTCACCAAGCTCATCAATGGTCTTTCGGTTTCCCAAGAAGACTTAGCGGAATGTAAAGGCCCGCTAGTGGGCGACTGCTGAATCGATAGCATCCATCGCAGGGTTAGACGGTTGGTGTTTCCGCGCTCAACCGGCTGAAGCTCGCCACCAGAGCGATGAATATGGGATGGCAAACTCGAAGGACTAAAATCAAGCTGACTTTCTTTCACATCGAATGCCCCAGTGGCGCTTTGCGAGTTAAAGTTCGGCAACGGCAGGCCATTATCCTCAAACGTCACATTCAACTTACTACCATCATCATCCACGGTGATGTTGATTACTTGCCCACGCACCATTCTGCGCAGAGCATTGGCAATAATTGAGTTGAAGATGATGTCTAGATTGCAAGTATCCAACACAACGTTGTCACTGCTTGCCAGCATCTTTAAGTCCACTTTGATCCCGTAACTATCTAGCTCTTTTCGCCATGCATCGACGGTGAAATTGAGCACACTCGACACTGAACAAACCAATGGATAAGAACTTTGCTCGTCAAAGATGGCTTTGACATTATCTAAACCCTCAAAGCTGCTAACAGACGTTGAACTTGAGCTAGATAAGGACTCAAGTTTAAAATTCGCACTGTGCTGTGCTGCCTGCTCTACCAACTCTTGAATCAATTGCTGACGAATTTTAAACGCTTTACGCAATTGTTGGTTATTACCCACTAGCACTCGACTTTGATGTTGTAGCTGCTCAGTCTTTAGCGCGACCTGTGTTTTAAGGGCACGGTTCATAAAACGAATGCGTCGTGAGCGCCAATAAATCACCGCCCCGACAAGCACTAGCTACTTAGCGCCATAAACAGATAAAACATTCCCGTCATAAACCACGGCGTGCTGACTTGGTAACTAAACTGAATGCTCGAGTCAGGACTCGTATTTCCCTTCACTGCCACTTCTATGCTGTGTAGTCCAGGTGACGGTTTATCAATATTAAGCTGGAAACCCTGCATATCTTGCCAGTCATAATCATCGGTTCTATAGACTAGACTGTGTCCTTGTGCTGATGGCCATAAGCTGAACTGAATAGCCACCGAATCCCCATATCCAACATTAGGAATGACGTCTTGAACATCGCCGAGGTGGCGAGCAGTGTTACTCACCGACACTTGAGATATTAATACGCTAGGTGTCGGTACTGGGTTATCGAGAATGCGTTTCGGGTCGAACTCTACAATGCCGTAGCGCGAGCCAATCACGATAGAGCCACTTTGCTCACTATAAGCACAACTACCATTAATGAACTCATTGCTAATCACTCCATAGGGAGCGCCCAGGTGTCTGACGATCTCTCCTGTCCCTGTATAAGCGGTAAGGCCAGCGGAGCTGACCAACCAGAAAATCCCATCGCTTTGAGTCACACATACAGGTCGGGTGCTATCTTGGAACAGCTCAAGTCTTGTAAAGGTTTGACCCTGATCGTCATACAAAAAAGCGCCATAACTGCTGGCAGCCCAAATTTGGTGTTCATCCGCAACCAGCTCGGTGACACTGCCAAAAGGGGCACTTGCGCCGATATAACGACTGAGGCCATGATCAATAATGTAAAGGCCATGGTCAGTACCAACCAGCGCTTTGTTATCACCTAGTGCATAGATTTCAGTCACCTTTGCAGGTAAGTAATCACTTACCACCCAATCATCACCGAAGTCATTGATTTGTTCAGTTTCAACATTAAAGCTGAGTAACCGCAGACCATCATTGAGCCAAAGTGTATCACCACTGCCAAGGGAGATATGCTCTACTTGTGCGGGCATATTATCTATCTTTTGTCTCAACGCTGTAATTTGATAAGCGTCGAGATCAAGGTGCATTAGCCCCCGCTCCGTCGCTATCCACAAATGCTGTTCACGCTGCGCCAATGATGAGACTTTACCCCAGTAAATCATCGCGGACTCACCTTCTTCATCGACAGCATAGAGTGCACTACTGGTGATGACCCAATATCCTCCGAGTGGGTTGTCCATGACTTCGAGTTTAGGTTCGAGACGATTGAGATTTTCGTCAATTGACACTGAGATACGCTCAAACAACTTACCGTATTCTGAGAAGTAACGAACGCCATTGTTGGTGGCAATCCACATTCCCAGAGTACCATCTGCGACTAAAGCATAGATCTTGTCGCCGGCCAAACCGAACTCATCGTGAGGGTTGAACTCAACCTGCTCAAGATCAAGCGTATCTCGCTCAAGCCAGTATAAGCCTTGCTCTGTACCAACCCAGAAATGGCTGGCTGTGCTTTCTAATGATAAGACGTGTTGACCCAGTGGGAAGAAGATACGTTGCATCGGTTCATCAAGAGGGAAAACCTCGACACCAGAATGATAACCAATCACCAAGCGATTCGACTCTGGTTCAAGCAACAAAGTAGAGACGGCTCCCCTATGGACGGTGCCGACATAGTCTAACTCACCATATTGCCATCGATATAAGCCTACATTGGTTCCGATGTACCACGCGCCGCGAGTTTCTATCGCCGCAGTGATTTTCACCCCAACTCCGCCGTAGAAACGCTCAAACTCATCCATTGAGATAATTTCAAACCTGGATGGATGTTCATTGCCAAGATAAACCTGATTATCCGTTGCGAACCAGACATTTTCCCCACCATGACCCAGAGATTGAATATGCTCGGTTAATTTAGTGGTAAAGACTTGATTGACCTCACCAAGTGGCTGCTGCGAAAACAATTTATTTGCTTTGGCATACCAAAACTGCCCTCGAAAAAAAGTCACGTCATTATTATCAAATGCCAGGTTGTCGAGCTCGATAAACCGAGTACCGTCATAAAAACGGACGCGATTATGAACATCAATCGACCATAAGCCACCTTCTACACCAGGAAATAATTGCTTAGCTGCTAAAAACTGGCCATTAGCTTGCAGTGAAAGTGGATAGAATACGGGAGGCAGCGGCTTACTGACGCTCACTAACGGAGCGAGCAGCATGGACAACGCGAACAATAACGGGGAAAAACTCAAGTTCTTATGCACGCGTGAGAGCATGCTGGTCGCTATATGGCCAACAGCAAAATCGAAACAGCGAGATAAGGAAGCAACGAATATCAAAAGAAACCCAGTTAATTTGCATCGATAATTATCGTAAATTTACTGGATTTGTGTGGGTTATGAAAGAAAAAAGGTGACAAGAACCATCTAAATGACTCATTGATCACAAGCAAAACTCAACCGAACACACATAAAACCTTGTGTTCAGACTGAGTTTTGCTTGCCCGATGCTACTGTGCTAGACAGCTACTAAAGCTATTTGCCATTGACTTTAGGAATACAAAGTAGCTGCCATCTTCAACCGGAATATCACTACCTAGTGGATCAAGTTGTCCAACTTTTGTACCAGTACCTCTGGTCACCGAGTTCACTACGGCTGGTGTGAATTGTGGTTCGGCAAAAACACACTTTACTTGTTGTTCACGCAATGTAGTTTTAATGGAGATTAACGTTTTGGCACCTGGTTTACGCTCCGGGCTTACCGTGAAGTGGCCAAGGTTGTTCATCTTAAAGAATTCTTCATAGTAACCATAGGCATCATGAAACACGTAATAACCTTGGTCTTGTATTGGCTCAAGCTTAACGTGGATCTCTGCAATGGTCTTATCCAAGGTGCGCTCAAAAGCAGCCAGTTTTTCTTGATACGCTGCTTGATTATCCGGGTCAATCGATTGAAGCTTTGCCGAAATAGCGCGCGCAACTTGACGACTTTGATCTGGACCAAGCCATACATGAGGATCAAAACTACCGTGATTATGACCTTCATGGCCATGATCATGTTCGCCTTCACCAAACTCCCTCAGTGATACTCCATCCAGCTCTTGTATTGCGAGTGAATTTGGATTGCCTTCTACAGACTTGGCTAAAAAACTTTCTAGATCGTGTCCAAACCACACCACAATATCGCTACTACGAATTTTCTTCACATCCGATGGCTTAAGCGCATAATCGTGAGGTGATGCGTTTGCATTGAGAATCGACGAGGTAGCCTGTCCTTCGATGATCAACTCATGGGAGATCATCTCAAAAGGCTTTATACTATTCAGCACTTGCAGTGCTTGCGCTTGAAACGAAAGCAGTGAAGTAAGTGCTACAACTGGAATGTAACGATACATAGGGCTTAAAATCCTTCTGGCTTGCAATAGCTCAGAATGTTACATTATAACAAGACGTAATTGCAAATGAGTTCTATTCATGTCCGAACTGATTACACTCGACCAAGTCTCTGTCGAGTTCAGTAAACGAAAGGTTCTAGATAACATTAGCTTAACCATTAGCCGAGGGGAAATTTTAACCCTCATAGGTCCAAATGGTGCTGGTAAATCGACCTTAGTCAAAGTCATTCTTGGGTTACAGAAGCGCTATAAAGGCAAGATTAGCCGCGCTAACAAGCTCAAAATTGGCTATGTACCACAAAAACTAAAACTTAACGATTCCTTGCCGCTGAACGTTGAGCGTTTTCTTGCGCTTGCAGGAAAATACAGTGCTCAAGAGCGACTGGACGCGCTAAAACTTGTCGGTGCTGAGCATCTAATCTCCAGCAACATGCATCAATTATCCGGCGGGGAAAACCAACGAGTACTGCTTGCACGTGCTCTACTACATCGCCCTGATATTCTTGTGCTCGACGAGCCAGCACAAGGGGTAGATGTACAAGGCCAAATCGATCTGTACGAGCTTATCGATACACTTAGACACCGATTCAACTGCGCGGTATTTATGGTATCCCACGACTTGCATCTCGTGATGGCTAAATCAGACAACGTTATTTGTCTTCACCATCATATTTGCTGTCAAGGCACACCACAAACGGTAAGCCGTCATCCATCTTATGTAGCACTGTTTGGCAGTGCGACTCAAGAAACGCTGGCTTTCTATCAACATCAGCACGTCCATCACCATCATGATTTAGCAGGCGACCCTGTACAAGGCAGTGCTTCACAATGTTCACACCATAAACATGGGCACTCGCATCATGATTGAGTTTTTGCTTCCATCCATCATTGCTGGCATCGGTATCGCCTTGATAGCCGGCCCATTGGGATCCTTCGTCGTTTGGCGCAGAATGGCGTACTTTGGTGATACACTCGCCCATGCTTCTCTAATGGGGCTTGCGCTCGGTTTTTTGTTTGATATCAACCTATATATGGCTCTCGTTATCTGCTGTATGGCATTGGCTGTCATTCTGGTCACGCTACAAAAGCAGCAGCTCGTGGCGACGGACACACTACTCGGCATCCTTGCACATAGTGCATTATCACTAGGTTTAGTCGCTGTCAGTTTCCTCGATAACGTCCGCGTTGACTTAATGAGCTATTTGTTTGGCGATTTGCTGGCTGTCTCTCCAACCGATCTTATTTACATCTACGCTGGCGTAACTTTGATAGGCGCTTTACTGTTTGTGTTTTGGCGACCACTACTCTCAACGACAGTGAATGAAGATTTAGCGGCTGTAGAAGGCGTGAATGTCGATCTAATGCGTTTGGTCATCATGCTGATGGTCGGTCTGGTCATCGCCATTGGTATGAAGTTTGTTGGTGCGCTGATTATGACTTCATTACTTATCATTCCAGCGGCAACGGCTCGCAAGTTCACGACTACGCCAGAGCAAATGGCCTTCACTGCGTCCGTTATTGGTATTGTGTCGGTATTTTGTGGACTCAGTCTCTCTTGGTTTTATGACACGCCGGCGGGGCCATCGGTGGTCATTAGCGCTGCTGGCTTTTTCTTACTTGCCCAACTAGCTCCCTCTAGAGACTAAGACTAAATTCTTTTCTAAGCACATAAAAAAGCTCCGATCATATGACCGGAGCTTTTTTATTTTTAACTCTATTTCAAACAGAGAGCTAACGTGGAGTCATTACCAACCGGTAATTTCACGTAGACCTTTACCGATGTCAGCAAGGCTCTTAACTGTCTTAACACCTGCAGCTTCAAGCGCAGCGAACTTGTCTTCCGCTGTACCTTTACCACCAGAGATGATTGCACCAGCGTGACCCATACGCTTACCTGGAGGCGCAGTAACACCTGCAATGTAAGAGACAACCGGCTTAGTGACGTTTTCTTTGATAAATGCTGCCGCTTCTTCTTCCGCTGTACCGCCGATCTCACCGATCATAACGATAGCTTCAGTCTCTGGATCTTGTTCGAACAGCTTCAGGATATCGATGAAGTTTGAACCTGGGATTGGGTCACCACCAATACCTACACACGTAGACTGGCCAAAGCTTCATCTGTTGTCTGCTTAACCGCTTCGTACGTAAGCGTACCTGAACGAGATACGATACCCACTTTACCTTTCTTGTGGATATGACCTGGCATGATACCGATCTTACACTCATCAGGAGTGATAACGCCCGGACAGTTTGGACCAATCATCACAACACCCGCTTCGTCTAAGCGTACTTTTACGTCTAGAAGATCAAGCGTAGGAATGCCTTCAGTAATGGTCACGATAAGCTTGATACCAGCATCAATCGCTTCCAAGATTGCATCTTTACAGAAAGGTGCTGGTACATAGATAACTGACGCTGTTGCACCAGTCACTTCAACCGCTTCGCGTACTGTGTTGAATACCGGTAAACCTAGATGCGTTTGACCGCCTTTGCCCGGAGAAACACCACCGACCATTTGTGTACCGTAAGCAATAGCTTGCTCTGAGTGGAACGTACCTTGACCACCAGTAAAGCCTTGGCAGATAACTTTTGTATCTTTATTAATTAGTACAGACATTATTTGCCCTCCGCTGCAGCAACTACTTTTTCCGCTGCTTCTGTTAGCGAGCTTGCAGCAATGATATTTAGACCACTTTCCGCGAGTTTTTGTGAGCCTAGAGGCGCATTGTTACCTTCTAGACGAACTACTACAGGTACTTCAACACCCACTTCTTCAACTGCGCCAATGATGCCATCTGCGATTAGGTCACAACGTACGATACCACCGAAGATGTTAACCAATACCGCTTTCACGTTACTGTCAGATAGAATGATCTTGAATGCTTCTGTCACACGCTCTTTGGTTGCACCGCCACCTACATCTAGGAAGTTAGCAGCTGACCGCCGTGTAGGTTTACGATGTCCATAGTGCCCATTGCAAGGCCTGCACCGTTAACCATACAGCCGATGTTGCCATCAAGTGCTACGTAGTTAAGCTCCCATTGCGCCGCGTGCGCTTCACGCTCGTCTTCCTGCGAAGGATCGTGCATTTCACGAAGTTTTGGCTGACGGTAAAGTGCATTTGAATCGATGTTGATCTTGCCATCAAGACATAGAAGGTTGCCTTCGCCTGTGATAACCAGTGGGTTGATCTCTAGCAGTGCAAGATCGTACTGAGCAAACATGTTGCCTAGACCCATGAAGATTTTAACGAACTGCTTGATTTGGTCGCCTTCAAGGCCAAGCTTGAACGCAAGCTCACGGCTTGATAAGCCTGTGGGCCAACGAGCGGGTCGATCGCCGCTTTGTGAATCAGTTCCGGCGTCTCTTCCGCAACTTTTTCGATTTCAACACCACCTTCAGTTGATGCCATAAACACGATGCGACGTGTTGCACGGTCAACGACTGCACCAAGGTACAGCTCATTGGCGATGTTAGATGCTTCTTCAACTAGGATTTTAGTCACTGGTTGACCATTCGCATCTGTTTGGTAAGTCACTAGGTTTTTACCTAGCCACTTCTGAGCGAATTCTTTAACACCGTCTTTGGTGTCATGAAGTTCCACGCCGCCCGCTTTACCGCGGCCACCAGCGTGAACCTGACATTTAACTACTTTCTTTTCAGTACTGATACGACCAGCAGCTTCGAACGCTTCCTGTGGGGTGTCACATGCGTAGCCTTCTGGTACAGGCAATCCGAATTCTGCAAACAGCTGTTTGGCTTGATATTCATGCAAATTCATTGTGCGATTCCATTTGTTATATCCCTGAGGGATTTTTTATTTCCATATACCGAATGTCGGTAATACGTCTGTAGGAGTACTCGTTAGAGTCGCCTCTTGTGGGCTTACTAAGGAGCTAGACGTTGAGCTAGTCTAGCTCCATTTATTTTGGACGTCTATACATCCAAAATAAAAAGCAACGCTTGGTTACACATCCAGTAGCAAGCGTGCTGGATCTTCCAGTAGTTCCTTGATAGTTACCAAGAAGCCAACTGACTCACGACCATCGATCAAACGGTGGTCATAAGATAGCGCTAGGTACATCATTGGTAGGATTTCTACTTTGCCATCTACCGCCATTGGACGCTCTTGGATTTTGTGCATACCCAAGATAGCCGCTTGTGGTGGGTTAATGATTGGTGTAGACATCAATGAACCAAACACACCGCCGTTAGTGATGGTGAAGTTACCACCAGTCAGCTCTTCAACGGTTAGCTTGCCATCACGACCTTTGATCGCCAGCTCTTTAATGCCTTTCTCAACGTCAGCAAAACCTAGCGAGTCACAGTCTTTAAGTACTGGTGTCACTAGGCCACGTGGCGTAGAAACTGCCATACTGATATCAAAGTAGTTGTGATAAACGATGTCATCGCCATCAATAGACGCGTTCACTTCTGGGTAGCGTTTTAGCGCTTCGGTAACAGCTTTCACATAGAAAGACATGAAACCAAGGCGAATGCCATGACGCTCTTCGAACTGGTCTTTGTATTGCTTACGAAGATCCATGATTGGCTTCATGTTTACTTCGTTAAACGTCGTTAGCATCGCTGTGCTGTTCTTCGCTTCAAGTAGACGCTCAGCAACACGCTTACGCAAACGAGTCATTGGCACACGCTTCTGGCTGCGAGCTAATACTGGAGCCACAGGCGCCTGTGCTTCAGCTTGTGGTGCTGCCTTCGCTGCGGCTAGGTGCGCTTCGATGTCTTCACGAGTGATTCGACCGCCAACGCCAGTGCCTTTCACGTCTGATGCTTGAAGATCGTTCTCAGCCAGCAAACGGCGAACCGCAGGGCTCAGAGCGTCGTTAGACTCTTCCGTTAGCGCAGCTTTATGGCGCTTGTCTGGAGATGCTTCAGTAGACTCAGTAGTGTCCGTCGTCGGTTCACCAGCAACAGCACCTGGCTTAAGCTTAGCAATCAGCTGCTTAGACAGTACTGTTGCACCTTCTTCTTCGATAATCTCTTCAAGAACGCCCTCTTCTGGCGCTGGTACTTCAAGAACAACTTTATCGGTTTCGATATCAACGATAACTTCATCACGCGCTACCGCTTCGCCTGGTTTCTTGTGCCACGTTGCGACGGTCGCGTCTGCAACTGATTCAGGTAAGTCTGGAACCAGAATTTCAATAGTCATATCTGTTTCTTCCTTTTTTCTTCTAGTTCTTAATCTAGGGTCAACGCGTCAGAAATTAACGCTTTCTGTTGTTTCAAGTGTACCGACATATAACCAACGGCCGGAGATGCAGATGCTGGTCGACCAGCGTATTTCAAGTCAGCGCCCGCAGGGATAGCTGCGCGGAAGTTATGTTGACTTGAGTACCAAGCGCCTTGGTTTTGAGGCTCTTCCTGACACCAAACGAAATCTTGAGCATTGGTGTAGGCGGCAATCTTGGCTTTTACATCATCCAGTGGGAATGGGTACAACTGTTCAATACGCACAATCGCGACGTCGTCTTGCTCGTTGTTGCGACGCTGTTCGAGCAGGTCGAAATACACCTTACCTGAACAGAACACAACACGTTTGACGTTTTCTGGCTTGATATCATCAATCTCACCGATCGCCGGCTCAAATGTGCCTTCTGCTAAGTCTTCAATGCTCGACACACACAGTGGGTGTCTTAACAGTGATTTAGGTGACATCACAATCAGGGGACGACGCATTGGGCGAACCACCTGACGACGAATCATGTGATAGACCTGAGCTGGCGTTGATGGAATCACTACTTGCATGTTTTGCTCAGCGCAAAGCTGCAGGTAACGCTCTAGGCGCGCCGATGAGTGCTCTGGACCTTGACCTTCATAGCCATGTGGCAACAGCATCGTTAGACCACATAGACGACCCCATTTTTGCTCACCAGAAGAGATGAACTGGTCGATTACAACTTGAGCACCGTTGGCAAAGTCACCGAACTGCGCTTCCCACAAAGTCAAACCACTAGGCTCTGCAGTCGCATAGCCATATTCAAATGCCAGTACCGCTTCTTCTGACAACACCGAATCAAAGACCTGGAATGGACCTTGTTTGTCGTGAAGGTTGCAAAGCGGAATATAGGTACTCGCATCCTCTTGGTTGTGCAGTACTGAGTGACGGTGGAAGAAAGTACCACGGCCAGAGTCCTGTCCCGAGATACGGATACGCTTACCGTCATCAAGAAGGGTTGCGTAAGCCAGCGTTTCCGCCATCCCCCAATCGATCATTTTCTCGCCACTCATCATTGCAGCACGATCGTTGTACAGCTTGTTTACTCGACTTTGAAGTTTATGACTGTCTGGGTACTGTCCAAGTTTGTTACCGAGGCCTACAAGACGCTCAATACCAACCTGGCCACCCCACTCTTCATCCCAGTCGCGACCGAGGTATGGAGACCAGTCTACTGAGTGCAATGCCATTGGGCGCCACTCTTTACACACCACTTCACCGCGGTCTAACGCATCACGATATTCATTGATCATCTGCGTAGCGGTTTCAATATCGCTTTCGTCACGCTCAATCAAGACATCTGCATACAGTTTGCGAGGCGTTGGGTGTTTTTTGATTTTCTGGTACATCAACGGCTGAGTCGCATTGGG
Source organism: Vibrio maritimus (assembly GCA_000755425.1). Lineage (GTDB taxonomy): Bacteria > Pseudomonadota > Gammaproteobacteria > Enterobacterales > Vibrionaceae > Vibrio > Vibrio maritimus_A. Next base: position 148,487 of record BBMT01000009.1, on the reverse strand, counting down.
CTCATCCGCTTCGTTGTGACCATGGCGGCGATAACAAACCAGATCAATCACCACATCTTTGCCAAACTCGTTACGGAAATCGAGCGCGATTTGCGTAACAAGCGCGACCGCTTCTGGGTCATCAGCATTCACGTGGAAAATCGGCGCCTGTACCATCTTAGCGATGTCAGTACAGTACATGGTTGAACGGGTGTCGCGTGGGTTAGAGGTAGTAAAACCAACTTGGTTGTTGACCACGATTCGAATCGTACCACCCACTTTAAAGCCGCGCGCCTGAGACATGTTGAAAGTCTCTTGCACAACACCTTGACCCGCAATCGCTGAGTCACCGTGAATGGTAATTGGCAGTACCATGCTGCCGTCTTTGTCGCCTAAACGATCTTGACGAGCACGAACAGAGCCGATAACTACTGGGTTTACGATCTCTAGGTGAGATGGGTTAAATGCTAAGGCTAAATGCACATTACCGCCCGGCGTTGCAAAGTCAGCAGAGAAACCTTGGTGGTACTTCACATCACCTGTACCCCATGTTTCATCATGCTTGCCAGCAAACTCATCGAACAAGTCTTGAGGCTTTTTACCCAAAACGTTGACCAACATATTCAGGCGACCACGGTGCGCCATACCAATCACGACTTCTCGCATGCCTTGACTACCAGCATGGCGAATCAGTTCTTTGGTCATTGGAATTAGAGCATCACCACCTTCTAGCGAGAAACGTTTAGCACCTGGGAATTTTGCGCCAAGATAACGCTCTAGACCTTCGGCCGCTGTCAGTTCGTTTAAGAAGTATGCTTGTGTTCGGAATCGAAAGAGGGTTGGCCAACCACTGACTCTAGACGCTGTTGAATCCAACGTTTTTGAGCAGTGTTTGTCATGTGCATGTATTCTGCACCGATTGAGCCGCAGTAGGTTTTTTGAAGTGCTTTGTGAAGATCGCGAAGCGTCATGCTTTCTTGGCCAATAGCAAAAGAGCCAACATTGAACGTTTCGTCTAAATCATCTTCCGTCAACGAGTGGAACGCAGGCTCCAATTCATCAACCGTTGGGCGTTTCCATAAACCTAGAGGGTCTAGATTTGCAGCTTGATGGCCGCGGAAGCGGTACGCATTGATAAGCTGTAGAACTTTTACTTGTTTAGCATCGACCTCGGGGTCACTTACTTGAGCACTTGAATGCTTTGTTTCTTGAGCGAGTCGTCGGAAGTAATCACGGACACGTGAATGCGGCTGTTCAACCACATCAGGCTGCACAGGCAACCCATCAAATACACGTCTCCACTCCTCACTTACCTGTTCGGGATCACTTAGATACAGTTCGTAGAGATCTTCTACGTACGTTGCATTGGCGCCTGCCAAGTGTGAAGACTCGAGCCATGCCTTCATCACACCATTGTGCATATTTTCCCTTAACCAGTAGTTTTCACGTATGCTTCGGTCTACGCCGAGCTATAAGAAGCCGACTCTCCGGGACGTCGAGTCGGCAATTTTTATTTGTTGTTACACCGAACGATTCACAAGCATTGATTTGATGTGACCAATAGCTTTCGTTGGGTTGAGTCCCTTAGGACATACACTGACACAGTTCATGATGCCGTGACAACGGAAAACACTAAATGCATCATCAAGATTTGATAAGCGTTCATCCGTTGCTGTATCTCGACTGTCAATCAGCCAGCGATACGCTGCGAGAAGACCTGCAGGTCCAATAAACTTGTCTGGATTCCACCAGAAAGATGGACAAGACGTCGTACAACACGCACACATGATGCACTCATACAGTCCATCAAGGTGAGCACGCTCCTCTGGCATTTGCAGGTTTTCACGCGACGGTGGCACATTTCCTTCAGAAATAAGAAATGGCTTAACTTTCGCGTAGTTATCATAAAACTGAGTCATGTCGACAATCAAGTCTCGAACCACCGGAAGTCCCGGTAATGGTCGAATGACAATCTTGCCACCCTCAAGTGCTGATAGCGGTGTGATACAAGCAAGGCCATTTTTGCCGTTCATGTTCAAACCATCGGAGCCACATACCCCTTCACGGCAAGAGCGACGAAACGCAATCGTTGGATCTTGCTCTTTCAATAGTATCAGAGCATCTAGTACCATCATGTCCGACCCTTCATCCACCTCTAAGGTGTAGTCTTTCATGTATGGTTTGTTGTCTACATCCGGGTTGTAACGGTAAAGAGAGAAATTAAGGTTCATAGTATTGTCCTCCCTTTAGTACGTACGTGCTTTCGGCGGGAAAGCTTCACGGTGAACAGGCGTCATGTTTACATCACGCTTCGACATCTGCTCAGTTTCAGGGTTGTAGATTGAGTGGCATAGCCAGTTCTCGTCATCACGCTCTGGGTAATCAAAGCGAGCATGAGCACCGCGACTCTCGGTACGGTAGTTTGCTGCGACTGCAGTCGAGAATGCTGTTTCCATCAAGTTATCAAGCTCTAAACACTCCACACGCTGAGTGTTGAACTCTTTCGACTTATCTGCAAGATGCGCTTCTTTCAAGCGGTCACGAATCACTTTAAGTTCTTCTAGACCCGTTGCCATCGCATCACCTTCACGGAATACCGAGAAGCTGTTTTGCATACAAGTTTGTAGATCTTTACGAATTTGAGCTGGGTCTTCGCCCGATGCACTGTTTTCCCAGCGCATCGTACGAGCAGTGATGCTTCAATGTCAGACTCAGTTGCCGGACGAGCTTCAGTTTGCGCAGCCAGTGTCTCGCCAAGATGAAGACCAGTTGCACGACCAAACACCACAAGGTCAAGTAGCGAGTTGCCCCCAAGACGGTTCGCACCGTGCACAGATACAGAAGCGATTTCACCACAAGCGAATAGACCTTGAACTTCTAGATCGTTGCCTGAAGCGTCTTGTTTAATCGCTTGACCAGACACCTGAGTCGGTACACCACCCATCATGTAGTGACAGGTTGGAATAACTGGGATTGGCTCTTTCACTGGATCAACGTGTGCAAACGTACGAGATAGCTCACAGATACCCGGTAGACGAGACTCAAGTACGTCTTTGCCTAAGTGATCCATCTTAAGTTTGATATGTGGCCCCCAAGGACCGTCACAGCCACGACCTTCACGAATTTCAATCATCATCGAGCGTGCAACCACGTCACGACCAGCAAGGTCTTTTGCGTTTGGTGCGTAACGCTCCATGAAGCGCTCGCCATCTTTATTTAGAAGGTAACCACCTTCACCACGACAACCTTCAGTAACAAGTACACCTGCACCAGCAATACCCGTTGGGTGGAACTGCCACATCTCCATATCTTGCATCGGTACGCCAGCACGCAGCGCCATACCAACACCATCACCCGTATTAATATGAGCATTGGTGGTTGAAGCGTAAATACGACCAGCACCGCCGGTTGCTAGGATAGTAGCTTTAGATTTGAAGTAACAAATCTCGCCGGTTTCCATACAAAGTGCAGTACAACCCATGACCGCGCCATCTTGGTTTTTAACCATATCAAGTGCATACCACTCCGAGAAGATGGTTGTCTTGTGTTTAATGTTTTGCTGATAAAGAGTATGCAGTAGTGCGTGACCTGTGCGGTCTGCAGCCGCCGCAGTACGTGCAGCCTGCTCACCACCAAACTCTTTCGACTGACCACCGAATGGACGCTGGTAGATAGTACCGTTTTCAAAACGAGAGAAAGGTAGACCCATTTTCTCTAGTTCAATGACCGACTTAGGGCCATTCTTACACATGTACTCGATAGCGTCTTGGTCACCGATATAGTCGGAGCCCTTGACAGTGTCATACATGTGCCACTGCCAATCATCTTTATGAGAGTTACCCAATGCAACCGTAATGCCACCCTGGCAGATACGGTATGGGAACGAGTTGGAAATACTTTTGATAGCAACGCACAAGATAGGCCTTGCTCTGAAATTTGTAGTGCAGCGCGCATGCCTGCACCACCAGCGCCGATTACTACGGCATCAAACTCACGAACTGGAATAGACACTTACGCACCCCACAGAATAAAGAAACCAGAGAAGAAATAACCAAGCAGCACTGCAATAACCGTCAGTTGCAGCGCACCACGTAACATGGTCGGCTTGATATAGTCTGTAAGAACTTGCCATAGACCAATCCAGGCATGGATAAGCAAAGATGCCAATGCCAGCATTGTGAACACCTTAGTAAAAGTGCCACCGAAGAAGTTGGTCCACGATACGTAGGAAATGTCTCCTGCAAACGCGCAGAAGCTCACAAGATAGATCGTGTACAAGGTCATAATAATGGCGCTCGCACGAATCAGAAGATAATCGTGGACACCGTTACGACCGAATGTTGAAACGTTGTTTACCATACCAAAACTCCCGCCAATAGCGACAGAACACCTGTCACGATAAAGGACACCTTGGCACTTTTCGCGCCCGATTCGAGCTCTTCAAAGTAACCTAGATCCATGATTAGATGACGAATACCACCAACAATGTGATACGCAAGAGCAGTCAAAATGCCCCATAGAATAAGCTTGACGAAGAACCCATCGACGATATCGACAGCCTCGGCAAACCCCATAGGGGACGAGAGTGACTTGGCTAGTAACCAAAGGAGAATACCGATCGACACAAACGTAATCACACCTGACACACGGTGCAGGATGGATGCGATTGCTGTGATCGGAAAGCGAATTGTCTGTAAATCAAGATTAACAGGTCTGGACTTTCTTTCTTTCATGGGCTTGCTCACTCAGCTCCATTGAGCATTTATTGTTATGAATAAATTTTGGTCTGTAAGCCTCAAAAGTTAACACAAACTTAACAAAAATTTCGTGTTACAAGGGAGATAATTGTTGCAACAATGTTAACAAATGAGAATTCAAAACCACCTCACTTCGGTTTGTATACTCGATTTTTAAAGGCTAGGACCAACAATTTCACCGCAACTATACGGTTGGCAACATTCTAATACAATTGGTGTAACAAAATATGCTACACAGAACAGATTTTTAACCATTTTTCTATAAAAAATCATAACAAGTGCACACATCATCGTATAAAAATTGACTTTGCATCCGAAGCAAAGTAAAAAATTGGCACACAAACATCCTGGACGGATTAAATAATAAACAAAGGAGATTGTTATGGCAGATAAGAAAGCGACCCTTCACATTGAAGGTCAAGCGCCAATCGAGCTGCCGATTATGGAAGGTTCAATCGGACCAGAAGTAGTCGATGTTCGTAAGCTTGGAGCGAATGGTTACTTTACATTTGACCAGGTTTTCTTGCCACTGCATCTTGTGAATCTCAAATCACTTATATCGACGGCGGCAAAGGTGTTCTATTGCACCGCGGCTTCCCTATCGATCAGTTAGCTAACAATGCAGACTACCTAGAAGTGTGCTACATCCTTCTTGTTGGCGAAGCCCATCACGTGAAGAATATGAAGAGTTCAAGCAAATTGTTACTCGTCACACTATGGTTCACGAGCAAATCGCGAGTTTCTTCCACGGTTTCCGTCGCGACGCTCACCCAATGGCCGTTATGTGTGGTGTAGTTGGTGCACTTGCAGCCTTCTATCACGACTCCCTCGATATCAACAATGACTCACACCGTGAAATTGCGGCTTACCGCCTGATTTCTAAGATGCCTACCCTTGCAGCTATGTGCTACAAGTATTCTATCGGTCAACCATTCATCTACCCACGCAACGATCTTACGTACGCGGAGAACTTCCTACATATGATGTTCGCAAACCCTTGCGAAGAGTACGAAGTAAACCCTATCGTTGCGCGTGCAATGGATAAGATCTTTACCCTACACGCTGACCACGAGCAAAATGCTTCAACGTCAACCGTACGTCTAGCAGGTTCATCTGGCGCTAACCCATTTGCATGTATTGCAGCGGGTATCGCGTCGCTATGGGGTCCTGCACACGGCGGCGCAAACGAAGCGTGTTTGCGTATGCTTGAAGAAATTGGCTCTGTAGACAAAATCCCTGAGTTCATCGAGCGAGCGAAGGACAAAGATGACCCATTCCGCCTAATGGGCTTTGGTCACCGCGTTTACAAGAACTACGATCCACGTGCAACGGTTATGCGTGAAGCTTGTCACGATGTTCTGAAAGAGCTTAACATTCAGGATCCACTATTGGATGTTGCAATGGAGCTTGAGCGTATTGCGCTATCAGATGAGTACTTCGTAGAGAAGAAACTGTATCCAAACGTAGACTTTTACTCAGGCATCATTCTTAAAGCGATTGGTATTCCTGTGTCTATGTTCACAGTTATCTTTGCAATGTCGCGTACTGTTGGTTGGATTGCTCACTGGAACGAAATGCACAGTGATCCAGACAATCGCATCGGTCGTCCACGTCAGCTTTACACAGGTGAAGCAATGCGTGACTTCAAACCGCTACACGAGCGCGAATAACGATAAACACAACATCACAAAGCAAAAGAGCAGCCTAGGCTGCTCTTTTTTGTTTCATTGGTGGATTTATACCGGGTTGTCGATATCTTTAAACTCAACGTCTAGGCGATGCTCGCTCGCCAACCACTCACCTAACGCTTTGATGCCATAGCGCTCAGTCGCATGGTGACCAGCTGCAAAGTAATGGATACCCATTTCACGCGCAGTGTAAGTTGTACGCTCAGAAATTTCCCCTGAAATGAATGCATCTAACCCTTTTGACGCCGCCAATTCAATGTAATCCTGTCCGCCACCGGTACACCAACCTACCGTTTCAATCAGCTTGTCTGCTGACTCTGGCGCGATATGTAAAGGTTCACGATTCAGAGCCTTTGCTATCTTAGTCGCAAACTCGGCACCAGAGATAGGTTTTGCCAGTTTACCGAACATAGCTACCGACTGCGGGTGACCTTCTAGGCCATCGATCACCTCAATATCAAGCAACTGCGCTAATTTGGCGTTGTTGCCTAGCTCAGGGTGGATATCAAGCGGCAGGTGGTAGCCAAACAAGTTCACATCGTTTTTGATAAGAGTGCGAATACGTTTACCTTTCATACCACGAATCGGCTCTGGTTCACCCTTCCAGAAGTAACCATGGTGAACCAATAAGGCATCCGCTCCAACACTCACGGCGTAATCAATCAGCGCTTGTGATGCAGTGACACCGGTAATCACTTTTTTGATATCACTCGCACCTTCAACTTGAAGCCCATTCGGGCTGTAATCTTTAATCAGTTGTGGTGAAAGTTTTTCATTGAGGATAGCTTCAAGCTTTAGGTTATTCATGTTACTTCCCGAGCAAATTCTTGATTTCCGTGGTTATAGCAATTTACTCTAGCAATGTCGAAAGGAAAACGTAAAGAATACGCTATGCAAACCATCAGGGACTTTATTACTTGGATAAACGAAAGCCAGAGCCTCGTTACAGGACATAGGAACGTTGCAGAAGGTTTTCCCACGGTATCCAATCAATCGAGCACACAAGACCTCTCAGAGTACCAGGGCAACCCAAGACTTGGCTTTCTCTATCAGGAGCTGTGTCGACGTTTATTTGAGTGTAGTGATAACCATGGCGTCTTTGCAGAAGAGATACAATTACAGCAAGATGGACGCACCTTGGGTGCTATCGACTTCCTTATCGAAAAGCCAGACCAGCAACAGCTCGAACACTGGGAAGTGGCGATCAAATTTTATTTGCTAAAAGACGGGCTTTGGTATGGACCAAATGCAAAAGATAGACTAGATAAGAAACTGAATCGCATGCTCGAGCATCAGCTAAAGATGTCTGGTACACCTGCCTTTAAGGCTCAGTACCTAATATTGTCAGCCCTTCTCAACATCTATTGATGCAAGGCCGGTTATATATCAACCCGTTTGACCAAGAAAAGACGCCCAACCAATGTTTAGACCTTAACATCAATCCACAGCGGGTTACTGGTTATTGGTGCTATCAATCTCAATTTCATCTTATCGATGAACCAATATACCGATTAGAAAAACCGCTTTGGGCGACAGGAAATCCGCAACGCACACAGTGTGAATCAGTGTCCGTGCTACCCAAGTATTTTATCCATTGCCAAGCTGAAAGCGGCCAATTCTGGTTTGTCGTCCCTGATGACTGGCCACAGAGCAGTATGTAACCGAAACCTAACGGCTATTGAGTCAGTACGAACTCTGCAGCATTGGATTGTGATCCGATGCATCGCTTTTTGGTGTGCTCATCGCCTTTAGCGTCATACCCCGATAGAAAATATGATCGAGTGGGAGTCCAGTGACAAAACGTTTTCGATTATCCGGAGTAAATTTGACCTCTTGGATCTGATAGTCTTTGAGTGCTTGCTTTAGTACTGCCATTCGCGATTCGCTCCAGCTGTTAAAATCGCCAGCTATGAGCAGTGGACCGGTGTGGGACTCAAGTACTTGCTTAAATGACTCGAGCTGCTGTTTGTACTCTAGTGTGCCAATGGTAAAGTTCACTGAATGTAAGTTTAGTGCAATCAGAGTCTGCCCATTAGAGAGCGCATATTCCGCGTAGAGCCCTGATTTAGGCAGTTGCAACCATGGTTCGACCTGAAGATTAGCACACGCAACCTTTGGCATAGCTCGACTCAAATTCAGCACACCACTTGAAACATCAAAGGCTTTAAACGCGCTAACTTGGTTACTGCCCCACTCAGAACGCTGAAGCCAATCGAGAAATTGATCATCCAGGCTCGCTTCTTGAAGTAATACTAACTGTCTGTCTTGAGAGCGCTCTGTTAGCTCAGAGAGAAGGTTCTCCCTGTTTTGCTTATAGACATTCCACACCAGTACATTGAGTCTTCCTTCATCATCAAGCGCCTGGGGTGTTGGGTTGTGATAGCACTTCAATTCAGTATCAACCTGCGTGCCGCGTACGGTTGTGATCTCTGGAGTATCAGACACTGTAAACACGGCCTGAAAGCCGCCTACAGCCATAAAAACTGCGGCTAACACGCCAACTAAAATCCACTTCAACTTCATCGTTCACCCTAAAAGTAAAAAAGGAGTAGTTACCTACTCCTTTTAATGTTAGTGCTATTCGCGGTTTAGATCGCGTCTTCGTCTTCTTCGCCAGTACGAATACGAACAACACGCTCGATGTCGGTGATGAAAATTTTACCATCACCAATTTTACCGGTTTGTGCCGTCTCAATAATGGTCTCTACGCATTGATCCGCAACATCGCTAGCGACCACAATTTCTAGCTTCACTTTTGGCAAGAAATCAACCATGTATTCTGCACCGCGATACAGCTCAGTATGGCCTTTTTGACGGCCAAAACCTTTCACTTCAGAAACCGTCATCCCTGTGATGCCAACTTCTGCCAATGCTTCACGCACATCATCAAGCTTAAATGGTTTGATAATCGCTTCAATCTTTTTCATGTTCTTCCCTTACATCACTTTTGTTAACGACATTATCTGGTAGGTCGCGATAACAATCAACGAAAACAAAAAGCTCGAAGGCTAGCTTCGAGCTTTTTATCAAAGATATTTGCAACACGTTGTTTTGTTAAGCCTATATCATGCTAGAGCGGTCTAGGTGTCATTCACAACACTCTATTTAAGGCTTGCGTAGTATGCCGCTAAATTAGCAATGTCTTCGTCGCTAAGCATTGATGCCTGTGCTTGCATTACCGCCGCTAGGCCGCCATTACGCTGCTTGCTTTTATATGCGTTGATAGAGGTAACTAAATACTGCTCGTTTTGACCTTTGAGGTTTGGATATCCTGGGATCACTGCGATGCCATCTGCGCCGTGACACGCGGCACACACTGCTGCTTTTGCTTTACCCGCTGCAACATCGCCTGCGACTGCCGTGCCGCTCATCAAACCCGCTGCTACCAATGCGCTAATCATCAACTTTTTCATTGCTTTTCCTTGTGATACGTCCATATTTGCTCGGAACCAGCTTACATTGCTCTGCTTTCAACCGCTTCCCAGCGTTTATTATAGTTACGATTGTGACATGAAAAAGGGTCATTTGTCCCATACGAGTTCACAATCTGAGCCGTAAAAGTCCTTGTCCACAAATAAGTTAGCCACGGCAACCACTCTGTCACCCATCATCAGAATAGGTGTTCGGCGGCGCTGCAACTCGGGATTTGATACTCTTGGAATAGTTTCTTAAGTTTGCGTGAACCCGATCTACCATAAGGATGAGCAAACAAGCCTTCAGGTTCAAAAATGACCGTCAGTGGCTCTGTCAGTGCTGAACGGCTGAGTGTCATCAGGCTGTTATGTTCAATGCTATTGACTAAAGTTAGTTCGCCTAGACTATCTGGCAATAGCACGGGAGCTTGAGTAATGAGCGTTTTGCTCCACTGTGTGACATCTTGCTGCTGTGCTACCCAGTAAAGGTGGGATTTGAATCGGCGAATGCTACCTGAGACCAAAACCAAATTTGGATTGGCATCGGGTTTAGCTAACGCGACATCATTCCAAAGTTGCTGCAATTGGATCTCGCTTGGCAGCACTGGCGTTTGCGCTTCAAGCCACATGCGCAGCAGTTGATCTCGTTTCAATTCAGAGCCGCGACTCAACGCGTCAATCTCAATCCCTTGAAAAGAGTTTAAACAAGCCTCTAATTCGGACTTTAGTAACTCCGCCAAAAGCTGCTCTTGTTTGGCACACAATCGAGCACTGCGACGAACCGCTTTGCTAAAACTAGGCCAGCGCTCCTTAATGACAGGTACCACTTGGTGGCGCAAGAAGTTACGATCAAAGCGCGTATCTTGGTTACTGTCATCCTCAAGCCACGCTAACCGCTGAGTATGAGCAAAGTCCTCGATATCGCTTCGAGCCACATCTAAAAGAGGTCTTAAAAGCTTCCCCGACGCGAAAGGTGCTGACAGAGCCATTGAGGATAGTCCTTTAGGACCACTACCTCGCTTAAGAGCCAGAAGAAAGGTTTCAGTTTGATCGTCCAGATGCTGGCCAGTTAGCAATACATCGCCCTTATTGACGTGGGAGGTAAGCGCTTGGTAACGCGCATCACGTGCCAGTTGCTCAACACTGTCGCCGCTCTCTAAGTCCAGCGAAACATGCTCAACAACGAAGGGGATTTGCTCTGCTTTGGCCCATAACTGGCACTGTTCTAGCCATTGATCCGCATATTGGCTCAAGCCATGATGAACATGCACTGCGAGCAACTCTAGATTGGGATGCTGGGCGCGATAAAGCGCCGCTAGATGCAGCAAAACACGGGAATCCACCCCACCACTAAATCCGATAACAACACGTCCGCCATCGGGCAGGTGACACCGCAGAGTATCATTAAAGTGCTGCGCTAATGACATAGACAATTTCCCAAACAAAAAATAAGGCGAGCATCACGCTCGCCTTATTATACAAACCAAATCTGCTTAGCAGTAGCCGTAACTCATCAAACGCTGATAACGACGCTCAAGTAAGTTGTCTTCTTCAAGCTGGTCTAGCTCTTCTAGCTGGCGAAGAAGCGTCACTTTCATGTTTGCTGCCATTTGAATCGTATCGCGATGCGCACCGCCAAGTGGCTCTTCAATGATTTCATCGATAAGTTCTAGCTCTTTAAGACGCGGAGCAATCAAGCCCATCGCTTCTGCAGCTTGTGGAGCTTTATCTGAATCACGCCACAGAATAGAAGCACAGCCCTCAGGAGAAATTACTGAGTAGGTAGAGTATTGAAGCATGTTCACATAATCACCCACACCGATAGCCAATGCACCGCCAGAGCCACCTTCACCTACAACGTTACAGATAACCGGCACTTTAAGACCCGCCATCACTTTAAGGTTCATCGCGATCGCTTCAGATTGACCGCGTTCTTCTGCTCCAACACCTGGATATGCGCCCGCAGTGTCGATAAAGGTGATAATTGGCATGTTAAAACGCTCGGCCATACGCATTAAACGCAGTGCTTTGCGGTAGCCTTCTGGCTTCGGCATACCAAAGTTACGCTTAACTTTGTCTTTGGTCTCACGGCCTTTCTGATGACCGATGATCATCACAGGGCGACCTTCTAGGCGAGCCATACCGCCAACAATCGCTTTGTCGTCTGCAAACGCACGATCGCCTGCTAGCTCATCAAACTCTGTAAATACGTGCTCTACGTAGTCCAGCGTATAAGGGCGCTGTGGGTGACGAGCAAGCTGCGCAACCTGCCAAGCACCAAGATCACTAAAGATTTTCTTTTTTAAGCTCTAAGCTTTTCTTCTCTAGTTGTTCAATTTCTTTATCTAAGTCAATTGCACTATCACCACCATGACGAGACACGTCACGCAGGGCTTCAATTTTTGCTTCTAGTTCGGCAATTGGCTTTTCAAATTCAAGAAAGTTCAAGCTCATCTATGAATCCTTTTCGATTCCGCTCAGACACCGATGTGTGTCCAAGCTCAATTAGTTAAATTCGAGTTCTACCTGGTCTTTACCAAGTAACTGCTGTAATTCTTCCAGTAACGCATCGTTTGGCGTTACTCGCCACTGTGTTCCTAACGTGAGCTTCGCTCTTGCATCTGCACGCTGGTAGTAAATATTAACAGGTACTGTGCCATCTTTGTGAGGCGTTAATATTTCTGTGAAGCGTTGGTAAAAACGCTCATCGATCTGTTGCTCTAGCAACGAAATAGACAACCCTCGAGTAAATTTCTCTCGAGCGCTACCGAGATCTAAAACTTCGCGGGCGGACATTTTAAGCCCACCATTGAAGTCATCAAAGCTGACCTGTCCAGAAACGACCACTATTTTATCTTTTTCTAACAATTCAGCATATTTATCTAGTGCATCTGAGAACAACATCACTTCCATACGACCACTACGATCATCGAGTGTCATAATACCGATACGCGTACCGCGCTTGGTGGTCATTACACGAGCGGCAATCACGAGGCCAGCTACCGTCAGCGATTGATCACGACGTGTCGGAGTGGCGTCTTTTAGTCGACAACTGGTGTATTTAGTAAGTTCCTTCAGATAGGCGTTTATTGGGTGCCCGGTCAAATAAAGACCCAAAGTTTCACGCTCGCCTTCTAGCCACACCTTCTCCGGCCACGCAGGCACTTGGGTATACTTGTGTTCGACTTCCTCTGGTGCATCCGTCAATACGCCGAACATATCACCTTGTCCGAACGCTTCAGCTTGGTGATGTTGACTCGCCGCTTTCACTGCGTCATTTAGCGATGCCATTAATGCAGCTCGATGCGGTCCAAGCTTATCCAGTGCGCCCGCCATGATCAGCTTCTCAATGACGCGCTTGTTCACTTTTTTCAGGTCGATACGGGCACAGAAATCAAACAGGTCGCGGAAGTAGCCATCCTTGTTTCTAGCTTCAATAATGGCATCGATTGGGCCTTCACCCACACCTTTGATTGCACCGATGCCATAAACAATCGCGCCTTCATCGTTAACATTAAATCGGAACAAACCGGCGTTAATATCAGGCGGTAACACCTTGAGCTTCATGCGGAAACACTCATCAACAAGGCCTACAACCTTCTCAGTGTTATCCATATCTGCGGTCATAACCGCTGCCATAAACTCAGCTGGATAGTGTCTTTTTAGCCATAGCGTTTGGTACGATACCAGTGCATACGCTGCAGAGTGCGATTTATTGAAGCCATAACCTGCGAACTTTTCTACCAAGTCGAAGATCTTCATCGCCAATTCGCCATCGACGCCATTGTTAATAGCACCTTCTTCGAATACAGCACGCTGCTTGGCCATCTCTTCTGGCTTTTTCTTACCCATCGCACGACGCAGCATGTCCGCACCACCTAGCGTATAACCCGCTAGAATCTGGGCGATCTGCATTACTTGTTCTTGGTAAAGAATGATGCCATAGGTTGGCTCTAGCGTTTCTTTCAGTGATTCGTGTTGCCACGTTTCATCTGGATAGGAAACCGCTTCTCGCCCATGCTTACGGTCGATAAAGTTATCTACCATGCCTGATTGCAACGGCCCAGGACGGAACAGTGCTACCAATGCGATGATATCTTCAAAACAGTCTGGCTGAAGACGCTTGATAAGCTCTTTCATACCACGCGATTCAAGCTGGAATACCGCGGTTGTTTCTGAATTTTGCAGTAGTTGGAACGAAGGCTGATCATCAAGAGGAATCGATTCAATACGAACCGGCTCTTTGCCTTCTTTTTCCAGACGTGGGTTTATGAGCCCCAGCGCCCAGTCGATAATGGTTAGGGTTCTTAGACCCAAGAAGTCGAATTTAACTAGGCCGGCCGTTTCTACGTCGTTTTTATCAAACTGAGTAACTGGGAAGTGACCTTCTGAATCCGCGTAAATCGGTGCAAAATCGGTGATCGTGGTCGGTGAAATAACAACACCACCGGCGTGTTTACCGGCGTTACGTGTACAACCTTCAAGGATGCGACACATATCAATGAGGTCGCGAACTTCTTCATCGTTGTCATACAACTGCGGCAGCGCAGGCTCAACATCAAACGCCTTTTGCAACGTCATGCCCGGGTCACCAGGAATCAGTTTGGAGATACGATCCACAAAGCCAAATGGATGACCAAGCACACGGCCTACGTCTCGAATAACCGCTTTGGCTGCCATGGTACCGAAGGTAATGATCTGCGATACCGCATCTCGGCCGTACATCTCTGCTACGTGATCAATGACTTGGTCACGCTTATCCATGCAGAAGTCGACGTCGAAATCGGGCATAGAGACACGTTCAGGGTTCAAGAAGCGCTCGAATAGCAAGTCGTATTCAAGAGGATCGAGGTCGGTAATTTTAAGCGCATACGCCACCAGCGAGCCCGCACCCGAACCACGCCCAGGGCCTACAGGTATCGCATTATCTTTTGACCACTGAATAAACTCCATTACGATCAAAAAGTAGCCCGGGAACCCCATCTGGTTGATAACGTCGAGTTCAATTTGCAAGCGCTCGTCGTATTCAGGCCTGCGCTCTAGTCGCACCTGCTCATCAGGGAATAGGAACTCCAAACGCTCCTCTAGGCCTTCTCTCGACTTCATTACCAGGAAGTCGGTCTCCTTCATGCCTTCTGTCGGGAACGCAGGTAGGAAGTACTCACCAAGCCTGACTGTCACATTACAACGTTTGGCAATTTCTACCGAGTTTTGCAGTGCTTCAGGAATGTCGGCAAATAGCTCACACATTTCCTCTTCACTGCGAAGGTATTGCTGGTCGCTATAGCGCTTAGGACGACGTGGGTCATCAAGTGTATAACCGTCATGGATGGCTACTCGGATCTCATGAGCATCGAACAGCTCTTTGTCAACGAACACCACTTCATTGGTCGCGACGACTGGGAGCTCTAACTCTTCCGCCAGATCGATGGCGAAATGGAGATAGCTCTCTTCGTCAGCACGCCCGGTGCGAATGAGTTCAAGATAAAAGCGATCAGCAAAGTGTGTTTGATAAAAAGCCGCACACTGTTTGGCTAAGCTTTGATTGCCTTTGAGTAGCGCTTTACCTACCTCACCATCTTTTGCACCAGAGAGGACAATGAGTCCTTCTGACAGCTCAGCTAGCCAAGCCTTGTCGATGACAGGTTGATGTTGAACATGACCTCTGAGGTACGCCTTGGAGATAAGTAACGTCAGGTTATTGTAACCTGTGTTGTCTGCTGCAAGGACCGTGATTCGAGTTAGCTCTTCGCCAAACTCATCCGATTGAACCGAAAAGTCAGCCCCAATCAGCGGCTTAATACCAGCCGAGTGAGCATTACCATAAAACTTTACTAGGCCACATAGGTTAGTGAAATCGGTCAACGCCACCGCTGGCATGCCCAACTCTGCCACCTTCTTCACCAGTGGTGGCACCTTGGATAGGCCATCCACCATAGAGAAGTCACTGTGAACACGTAAGTGTATAAACTTGGGGTCTGACATAATGAATCCTAAATCGTCATGACATTCTAAAGGCTAACATAAAGCCATTAGTGTTTAATTTGCTTTACTCTTCAGCACCTAGTCTTCGATGCCTAGTCTTCAATACCTAAGGCGCGTTTTACTGGCTTGAAGCTTTTACGATGCTCGGCAATCACACCGTGTTGCTCGATGGCCTCAAAATGCGCTTTGGTTGGGTAGCCTTTGTGCTTAGCGAACCCAAATTCAGGGTGCAGAGCATCCAACTCATCCATCTCTTGGTCACGAACCACTTTTGCAATGATGGAGGCGGCACTGATCTCAGCAACACGCAAATCGCCTTTGACCACAGCATGTGCATCCATAGGCAGCTCTGGTGTTCGGTTACCGTCAATCAGCACCATATCAGGCTGTACCTTAAGTCCTGCGACCGCACGCTGCATCGCTACCATAGTCGCCTGTAGGATATTGAGCTCATCAATTTCTTCAGGAGAACAACGTCCTACCGCCCAAGCCAGCGCCTTCTCTTTGATTTCAGGATAGAGCGCAAGACGCTTTTTCTCGGACAGTTTTTTGGAATCGCTAAGGCCTTCAATCGGATTATTTGGGTCTAGGATAACCGCTGCCGTTACTACATCACCAACGAGTGGTCCGCGACCCACTTCATCTACACCAGCGATCGCGGCATAGCCTTGTGGGTATTCAAAAGGAGGCAGTTCTACAGGCGTTTTCTTCTTGGTCATAATCTATTTATCAACTTTAGTACGGCGTCTGCGGCCTGTTTATCGGCATCCTTTCGGATCCAGTGATGCATTTCGGTGAACTTATCAATCATTTCTTGGTTGTCACCATTGAGCAGGCGAGTTAGCTCAGCATACAAATTCTCTGGGTACATGCATCTAAGAGAAACTCTTTGACAATCTCATCATCGGCCAAAATATTCGGCAACGAAACATATTTGGTCTTTACCAAACGCTTTGCCAAAAAGGCCGTGATAGCATTCATCTTGTACCCTACGACCATAGGTCTTTTGAGTAGCATACATTCTAACGCGACAGTTCCAGAGGCCAAAAGCACGGCATCAGATGCTGTGATCACATTGCGTGCAGTGTCTTGCACAATATGAAAATCTAACTCTGGCGCATAGTGTTGCCAGGTTTCGATGAACTGCTGCTTGCGCTTGTCATTCACAGCGGCGACCACAAATCCTAAACTCGGGTCGTCGTTATTGAGCTTCTTACACGTTTCAATAAATGGCTGGGAGAGCATCTTGAGCTCGTTGCCACGACTGCCCGGCAGAACAGCCAGCCATTTCTTGTCTTGATCTAGCCCTAACAACTGCTGCGCAGCGGCTTTGTCAGATTCCAAAGGGATTGCATCAGCAAGTGTATGTCCAACAAACTCACACGGAACATTAAACTTGTCGTAGAAGGCCTTTTCAAATGGCAGGAATGCCAATACCAGGTTGGTCGCCTCAGCGATGCCATGGATACGTTTTTGACGCCACGCCCAGACGGAGGGGCTCACGTAATGAACGGTTTTAGTGCCCGCTTTTTTAGATCAAGCTCGAGCCTTAAGTTGAAATCTGGCGCATCGATACCGACAAACACATCCACAGGGTTTTCGGTAAAGTATTTCACTAACTCAGCTTTAACGTGCAGCAAGCGCCTCAGTCGACCTAATACTTCAACCAGCCCCATAACGGCCAGCTCTTCCATGTCGAACAAAGACTGACAGCCCTCGGCAATCATCTTTGGGCCACCAATGCCAACAAACTCAGCATCGGGGTAGCGCGCTTTAATTGCTTTGATGAAACCCTCACCGAGGGTATCCCCAGAGAGTTCGCCAGCGACAATGCCGATGCGTAATGGTCGTTCCATTGGTATTCCCTACTTGCTTAAATTTATGGTTTTCTTAAAACAGAAAAAGACCGCCAGTCAGACTGGCGATCTTTTCAGCTTAGTCGTGCATGGAATTAGCGAATAATGCCACGCTCAGAGGCTTCCAAGATCTCAACGAAGCGACCCACAGAGCTCCACTCTTGCGCCATTTCTTCAAGCACTGGCTTCACTTCTGCTAGCGTCTTTCCTGAACGATAGATCTCTTTGTACGCTTTTTGTAGCGCGCGAAGTTCAGGCTTCTCAAAGCCATTACGCTTAAGGCCAACTAGGTTTAGACCAAATGGCGTTGCGTGGTTACCTTGAGCCAGTACGTATGGAGGTACGTCTTGAACAACCGCAGAGCAGCCGCCCACATAAGCGTAAGCACCAACCGTGCAGAATGGGTGAATCGCAGACAAGGCCATTACGCCAGCGTAATCACCTACTGTCACATGGCCGCCAAGGATGGCGTTGTTACCAATATGCGTGTGATTACCAACGATCACATCGTGGGCAATGTGCGCGTTTACACACAATAGATTGTCGTTGCCGACTACGGTCTGTGTTTTATCTTGAGTGGTACCACGGTGAATTTGTACGCTCTCACGAATAACGTTGCGATCACCAACGATAACGCGCGTATCTTCACCGCCATACTTTTTATCTTGGTTCTCTTCACCAATAATCGCTTGAGGGAATACACGGTTATCATTGCCAATCGTTGTGTTACCTTTAATCACAACATGCGACATGATTTCGTTGTTTTCACCAATGGTGACGTCACCCGAAATGTAGGTAAATGGTCCTACAGTGGTATTAGCACCGATAGTGACGTTACCTTCGATAACAGCACTAGGGTGAATAGTGGCAGACTCATGAATCATATTAAAACTCTCTACGAGCACATTTCAGTTCAGCTGAACAAACAACTTCACCGTCAACTTTTGCTACACCGTTGAAGGCAGCAATACCGCGACGTTCTTTTACAAATTCAACTTCGATAATAAGCTGATCGCCCGGTACTACTGGCTTGCGGAATTTAGCCTTATCAACACTTGCGAAGTAGTACAGTTCGTTATCCTTTGGTGCACCAAACGATTTAAATGCCAATAGGCCTGTCGCTTGTGCCATTGCTTCTAGGATCAATACACCTGGGAATACAGGCAACTGTGGGAAGTGACCAGTAAATTGCGGTTCATTCACAGAAACGTTCTTGATAGCGGTCAGATACTTTTCTTCTTGATAATCGGTCACACGGTCGATAAGCAGGAACGGGTAGCGGTGTGGCAGTAGTTCCTGGATCTCAGTGATGTTCATAGTTTTAGTATCGGTGCTCAAAGTAAAAATCCTATATCAATTCTTTGCTAATCTAGAGGCATTATATACAAATGCCCCGCAGTGTCAGTCAGGGAGCAAAGCTCAACCTGAACCAAGTTCACGCACATAAAAAGACTCGCCTTAAGCGAGCCTTTTTGTTTGAGCTGAGTAAGAGAATTAATCCTCTTGCTGCTCGAGCAGTTTTTCCACCGCTTTTAGGCGCTTGTTCATCTCATCGATGCGATGAACGCGAGTCGCAGTTTTACGCCACTCTTTGTTAGTCTGAAGAGGAATACCGGACGAGTAGATGCCTTTCTCTGGCAAGCTGCGCATAACCATGCCCATACCCGTAACGATAACACCATCAGCGATCTCAATGTGGCCATTAAGCACACTTGCACCACCAATTTGGCAATATTTACCAATCTTAGTACTACCAGCAACAATAGTACCACCCGCCATCGCTGTGCCATATCCGATGTGCACATTGTGGGCAATCTGCATCTGGTTATCGATGATTACGTTATCTTCGATAATAGTGTCATCCAAGGCACCACGGTCAATCGTAGTACAAGCGCCGATTTCAACGCGATTACCGATTCTAACTGTGCCAAGCTGAGGGATCTTAATCCATTCACCTTTTTCGTTGGCATAACCAAAACCATCAGAGCCAATAACGGTACTTGATTGCACCAAGCAATCCGAACCCATCACGACATCATGATAGATAGCGACGTTAGCCCAAAGCTTGGTATTAGCACCAAGTTTTGCGCCTCTACCAACGAAACAACCCGCACCGATAACCACATTGTCACCAAGCTCTGCACCTGCTTCTACAACAGCATTCGCGCCAATAGAAACGTTTTTACCCAAGACTACGTCAGGGGAAACTACCGCGCTAGCTGCAATGCCTTCAAAGGCTGGACTTGGCGTACTATCCAGCGCTTGAGCGACCTTTGCGTAAGCAACATACGGGTCAGCAACAACAAGAGCATTGGTTTTACAATGTTCTAATTCTGAAGCTTTTACCATAATCGCTGAAGCACGGCATTCACCAAGATGCTTTGCGTACTTAACGTTGGTTAAAAACGTAATTTCGCCTTCGCTGGCGCGATCCATAGGGGCAACGGTATGAATTTGAACATTCTCATCACCATGTAACTCGCCACCTGTGATTTCAGCAAGCTGTGCTAACGTCAATGCTGTCATGTTATTCCTACTAGCTAACTAATTACTTAAGAGAGTCGATAACTTTGCTTGAGATATTAAACTCTTCTTTCGCGTAGCCTACCGCTTGAATGTCGATGATCATGTCGTAGCCTTCTTTCTCTGCTACTTTTTCAACAGCTTCTTGGATAGTTTTGAATAGCTTTTGCTTTTCTTCAGCTTCGCGACGTTGGCTATCTTTCTCTAGAGCTTGACCCTTGATCTTGTACTTGCTATCAAGCTGACCAATTTCGATACGCAATTTTTCTACTTCTTCAGAACCTAGTAGTTCACCATCACGCTGTAGCTTTTCCATTTTCTTGGTGGCTTCAGCTTGGATTGCTTGTAGCTCAGCCGCTTTGTCTTTGAACTCGTTTTGTAGTTTTTGAAGCGTTGCTTCACGTTGTGGAAGCGCTTGGAAAACTTGTAGCGTGTTCACGTAGCCAATTTTCTGAGCCGCTTCTGCTGCTGTTGCAAACATTGAAGAGGTAAGGATAACTAGGCCAAGACCAGCCGCTTTCATCATATTTTTCAAGGTCGATTCCTCTGTTTAAAAAACTTGTATTTACTTGAGCTGTGGGAGTGAATCCCACAGCATTAGAATGTGTTACCGATTGTGAAGGTGAACGCTTCTGTTTTATCACCGTCAAACTTCTTAACTGGTGTTGCTAATGAGAACACCAGAGGTCCCATCGGCGACATCCACTGAACTGCCACACCAACCGACGCACGATAGTTCGATGGATCGGAGTAATCATAATAGTACTGCTTGCCTGGCATATTTGGATCTGGCGCTATGTAACTAAACTCGGTATCCCACAGGCTAGCTGCATCCATAAACAAGCTAGTACGGATTTGGTTACGGAATTCATCCGATGCAAATGGTGTTGGTACAATCAACTCAACACTCGCCAAAGCAACAGCGTTGCCACCCACAGACTGCTCAGTTGCAGAGTAACATGGGTTGTTACCGCCAACGTTACCACAACCACCGCCATTTGGATCGTTATAGACCGCTTTCGGGCCTACCGAGTTCTGACGGAAACCACGTAAAGTTGAGAAACCACCCACATAGAAGTTCTCGTAGAACGGTAGCAAGTTGTCATTGCCGTTCGTTTGACCATAACCGTTGCCGTAGCCCAGACGACCTTTCAACAATAACGTAAAGCTGTGGCTTTGGGTAATCGGAAAATACTGTCTGACGTCATATTGTGCCTTGAAGTATTGAACATCCGAACCAGGTACGGTCACTTTTCCGTAAAGTTTTTGATGGTTGCCCGCTGTAGGGAAACGACCACGGTTTAGATTGTTACGAGTCCAGGCTGCTGTCAGGTGGAAGTCGTCGGTGATCAAATTACCTTCAGCATCGCGGTTTTCCGCTTGTGCTTGTAGGAATTTCTCAATCTGCACGTACTCTTTGATGTTACCAAGACGGCTATGAGTATAACCACCACCAAACTCAAGGTAGTTAAGTTCATCAACTGGGAAACCCCAAGTCAACGTACCACCATAGCTTTGATCGGTATAGTCAATGATACCCGCTTTCGATGCTTCAAACTCGTTGTAGAAGATCTGACCACCTAAACTCACACCGTCTAGGTTCCAGTATGGGTCGCGGTAATCAAGCGTAATGTTTTTCTGGTACTTGTTGGTCATCGCACTGATACCAACTCGGTCGCCTGAGCCCGCAAAGTTGTCTTGCTGCAAACCAACCTGGAAGCTGATACCCGATTCAGTACCATAGCCAACACCAAAGTTGACACTACCAGAGTTCGCTTCTTTCACATCATATACCAAGTCTACTTGGTCTTCGCTGCCTGGAACTCGTACGGTCTGTACATCAACAGTTTCAAAGAAACCCAATCGATTCAAACGATTTTTACCCGTTTCAATCGACTTTGAGTTCAACCAGCTGGATTCCATCTGACGCATTTCTCGGCGCAGTACTTCATCTTTGGTTGAGTTGTTACCTGTAAATCGGATATCACGTACGTAGATGCGGTTACCCGATTCAACGTTGATCACCAACGACACCTCATTGGTCTCATCATTGAATTCAGGAATGGTTCTTACTTGCGGGTAAGCATAACCAGACTCACCAAGCACTCGCTTAATGTTCTCTTCCAATGCCGTCACGCTTGAGCCGTTATAAGTATCACCCTCAGCAAACGGAACCATACCCTCAAATTCAGCTTGCTTACCGATCAATTGACCTCGGAAGTTCACATCTTTAATTCGATACGCTTCACCTTCATCGATACCCAATGTTATATAGACGCCTTTTTTATCTGGCGAGATAGAAACTTGCGTAGTGTCTACTTTGAATTTTAGATAGCCGCGATCAAGATAGAATGATTTTAGCGCTTCAATATCACCTGCTAGAACCTGTTTCTGGTACTTATCATCGGCAAGGAAGTTCCACCAAGCCACATCTACATTCAAGTTGAATCGAGACAAGAGCTCTTCATCAGGGAATACTGTATTGCCGATGAAATTAATCTGTTTGATCTTCGCGGACACGCCCTCAGTAAACACAAACTTCAAATCCGCACGGTTACGTGGCAGAGGTGTCACGACCGCTTGAACTTTTGCGTTATATTTACCCACACTGTAGTAAAAGTCTTCTAGACCCTTCTCTATGTTACTCAACGTCGTACGATCTAGAGCCTCACCGACAACCACACCCGATGCATCTAAGTTTTGTTGAAGCTGCTCTTCTTTAATCGCCTTGTTGCCCGAGAATGAGATGCTCGCAATCGTCGGTCGCTCTTTAACACGAACGACCAGCGCATCATTGTCACGCAGTACTTTAATGTCTTCAAAGTTACCGGACTGGTAGAGAGCATTGATGATTTCTGAAATGTCTTTGCCATCGATAGAATCACCAATACGCACAGGCATTTTTAGTAGTGCTGCACCTAATGCAACCCTCTGCAAACCCTCAATACGAATGTCCTGTACAACAAAATCCTCAGCCCCATTCGCCGACACGCTCGTCGCCAGTAGAGATGCGAATAGAATATGCTTAATCGCCATACCTGCTCTAATTATTCCTTGCTAATACTGCTGCCCGAATTCTGATATCAAAGGCGTGTAAAATCGTTAAAAATCGCGATGAGCATCAATGAGAAGATAATAGCGCCTCCCACTCGATACCCCATTTCTTGTACTTTTTCAGGTACTGGTCGTCTAATCACTGCCTCAATGGCAAAAAACATCAAATGTCCGCCGTCCAACATAGGCAGCGGCACTAAATTGATGATCCCTAGGTTGACACTAATCAGAGCCAAAAATCCTAAGAAATAGACCAGTCCATAATCCGCAGTGGTACCCGCACCTTTGGCGATGGAGATAGGTCCACTTAGATTGTTTAGCCCCACATCACCCACAATAAGCTTCTTCAGCATGGTGATGGTGAGCTCTATAATTTGTCCGGTCTTAACGATGGCTTTACCCACCGCTTCAATTGGACCGTATTGTAAATCAAAGCGATAGCTTTCCGGCCATTCTCCCACTTCTGGAGCGATGCCAGCAAAACCAATCAGTGAACCGTCTGCCAGCTCTCTCGAGCCTGGAACCAAAGTCAAATCAACGGTTTCGCCTTGTCTTTCAACTGTCAAAGGTAATGAGGTGTTTGCACTCCCCTGGATTGCCTCAACCACCTGCTGCCATTCGCTTACCGAGGTACCATCAACCGCGGTAATAGTATCTCCTGATTGCAAGCCTGCAGTCGCGCCAGCGCCATCTGGACTCACGTTAACAAGGGTCATCTTGATCTCAGGTGTAAACGGAGTAAAACCAAGCGTCCCCATAGCAGACTCTGTTTCTGGGTTAAAGTTCCACGATTGGAGATCAAGTGTTAACTTTTTGTCCATTCCTATTTGGTTGTCTGATGACACTGTGATCGTCATCTGGTTATCACCAATATGAGACACTAACCCAAGATTGACCGATTCCCAATCAAGCGTCTGTTTACCATCCACTGACACAATTTGCATGCCAGACTCAAGGCCAGCTTGCGCAGCAATCGAGCTTGGGGTGACTTGGCCAACGACCGGCTTCACCGCCGGTACACCAATGAGAAACACCAACCAATAGGCAAAAACCGCAAAAAAGAAGTTAAATGCAGGGCCTGCACCTACAATAGCGGTTCTTTTCCACAGAGGCTTTTTATCAAAAGCATACTTGTGATCTACCTCAGAGACTTCATCTACGCGGCTGTCGAGCATCTTGACATAACCACCGAGAGGAATGAGAGAAATGCTGTATTCAGTGCCGTCTTTGCCTACTTTAGACCAGATTGACTTACCGAAACCAATCGAGAACTTCTCGACATACACGCCACAACGGCGCGCTACCCAGAAGTGCCCATATTCGTGCACAGCAACCAAAATGCCAAGTGCGACAATAAAGGACGCTAGATTCCACAAAAGTTCAGTCATAACAAGGTCTCTTACTAAAACAGGTCGTTAAATCAAACCGCTTTAGGTTAAACAGGTTTTAATTAAACGAGCGCACTATCTCACGTGCATAACTGCGAGCCATTCTATCTAGCTCAAGAATAGTTTCCAAGTTATCCAATTGTTTAAATTCATTTGATGCGCAGACTTTCGACATAACACGTTCATTTACTGAGCTTATATCAGTAAACCGAATGCTTTCTGCTAAGAATGCTTCCACAGCAACTTCGTTTGCTGCGTTAATGGCCGTAGTCGCATGCTGACCTTCAAAACAAGCCTCCATCGCCAAGGCCAAACATGGATAGCGAGAATAGTCTGGCTCAAGGAATGTCAGCTCACCAATCTTAGTAAAATCGAGTGGCTTAACGCCTGCTGGAATTCGATTTGGGTACGACATTGAGTAAGCAATTGGTGTTGCCATATCTGGCTCTCCCATCTGCGCCAATACAGAGCCATCATTGTATTGCACCATAGAGTGAATAACAGACTGCGGGTGGATAATGACTTTCAGTTGCTCTTTGGACGTGTTGAACAGCCAACGTGCCTCAATAAACTCAAGACCCTTGTTCATCATCGTCGCAGAGTCGACGGAAATTTTAGGCCCCATAGACCAATTGGGGTGCGCAATGGCTTCCGCTGGGGTTTTATTTGGCAACTCTGTCACATCGGTATAGCGGAAAGGACCACCAGAACCAGTAAGAAGGATATGATTAACGCCAGCGTCACTGAGATTACAGTGGCCAAGATTAGTTGAATATGGGCTGGCAAGCATTGGAAGATAGCATTGTGCTCACTATCCACAGGCAGTAGTGATGCGCCATGCTCTCGCACAGCATCGATAAACAGTTGCCCTGACATCACCAGCGCTTCTTTGTTGGCGAGCAGTACACGCTTGCCTGCCTTAACTGAAGCAAGTGTTGGCATCAAACCCGCAGCGCCAACAATCGCAGCCATCACCATGTCCACTTCATCCGCACTGGAAACATCACACATAGCTTGCTCGCCAAACAGTACTTTTGTGCGAGCACCAGGCACAAGTAACGACATAAGTTGCTTGGCATCTGCTTCTTCGCTCAGCACTGCATATTCTGGCTGCCATGCTGCGCAAAGCTCCGCCATTTTAGTGACGTTTCTGCCACCGACGAGCGCGTAGATATTGAAAGCGGATGGGTTTTCCGAGACAACTTTTAAAGTGCTAGCGCCAATGGAGCCAGTAGCACCTAAAATGGTGAGATTTTGCATGCGAATTACAACCACTGTTAAACCAAAGAGAGAGTGACAAATTCACTCTCTCTAGAACATTAAAACACGAGATATAGGAGGGCAAAGACTGGGAAGGCTGCTGTCAGACTATCAACACGATCAAGCACCCCTCCATGGCCAGGTATGATGTTACTGCTGTCTTTAATTTTCGAAACGCGCTTAAACATACTCTCTACCAAATCACCTAATACGGAAATCACAACTGTCGCTAAAGTAATGATAGCCATGCTGGTGAAGCTGGCAAATTGGATATCAAAGATCGTTGAGCTTCCCCAGGCCACAATGAGCGCTGCCGCAATGCCACCTAATAAACCTTCAATGGTCTTGTTCGGGCTAACATTTGGCGCCATTTTACGCTTACCCATGCTCTTGCCCGCAAAGTAAGCTCCACTATCAGCTGCCCAAACAATCAGGCACACAAACAATACCAGCTTAGAGCCATAGTAAGGGTCAAGGTTGTAGTGCTGACCACGAAGAATAACGATACTCCACAAAAATGGAACGAGCGTTAAGATACCAAACAGGTGGCGAAGAAAATTAGAGCGCTCCCATAGTACCGAAGAGCGAGGGTATGTCATCGCAAGTCCACTCGCGATCAGCCACCAACCAAACCCTATACCGAGGATCGCAATATGTGCAGGTGCGACAGCATTGAGAGATGCAACATCAAAAGGCATCACAGCCAATGAAGCAACCAATGCCCCAGCCGTTGGCAACATGGCAAGTATGCGAGACGGAGTTTTAGTAAACTGTGCCCATTCCCAAACGCCAATCATAGTAATTGCGGAAACAAGGCCTAAAAACCACAGAAGTGGCAAAGAAAAGATCCCCCAGACCACCAGCGGCGCTAGGATCAGGGCGGTAATAATTCGTTGTTTCAAATTAGATCGTCCTTAATTGGCTTCCATTAACGCTTTAACTTGTTCTCCGGTGCATCCGAAGCGTCGCTCGCGGTTAACAAACCAAGTAATCGCTTTAACGAGTGTATCTTCGTTAAATTCTGGCCAGTACTCATCCATAAAGTACATTTCAGCATAAGCCATTTGCCAGAGCATAAAGTTGCTGATGCGACATTCACCACTCGTACGGATAAGTAGGTCAACATCAGGTAAGTCTGACATGGTGACATGTTGACTTATCATATCTTCGGTAATATCCGATGCGTTCAACTCACCTTTTTCAACCATTGCGGCCAAGGTTTTTGTTGCTTGCAAGATATCCCACTTGCCGCCATAGTTTGCTGCAACATTAATCACCGTACCGGTGTTGTTCTCCGTTAAGGCTTCCGCTTCTGCGATTTTGCGTTGCAGTCTGTCGTTAAAGCGCGACTTATCACCGATAATGCGCAGCCTTAGATTATTCTTGTGGAGTTTTTTGATTTCACTTGATAGAACGGTAATAAACAGCTCCATCAATAAGCCAACTTCGTCCTCAGGACGTCGCCAGTTCTCGCTACTAAATGCAAACAAGGTCACAGCTTGAATCTTAAGCTTAGCCGCTGCTGCAATCGTCTTACGAACCGCGGAAACCCCTTTTTTATGCCCAAAAACGCGAGGCTTACCTTTGGATTTTGCCCAACGGCCATTGCCATCCATGATGATCGCGATATGTTTAGGGAGGGCGTCGTTGAAGGTGTCTGAGTTCTGCATAAAAGAGTGTAGTTATAATTTGGACGAACAGAGTAGCATAAAAAAACGCTGTGCTGTCAGCACAGCGCCTTCACAAGAGTCAATCGATGAAAAATTAGACTTCCATCAACTCTTTTTCTTTCGCTGCTAGCAACTCGTCAACGTTCTTAACGGCTGCGTCAGTGATTTTCTGGATTTCGTCCTGCGCTTTACGATCTTCGTCTTCAGAGATCTCTTTGTCTTTTAGTAGCGCTTTAAGCTCACCGTTTGCATCACGACGGATGTTACGGATAGCAACACGACCACCTTCTGCTTCACCACGAACGATTTTAACTAGGTCTTTACGACGCTCTTCCGTTAGTGGTGGAAGTGGAACACGGATAACCGTACCTGCTGACATTGGGTTTAGACCTAGGTCAGACATCATGATCGCTTTTTCAACTTTAGGCGCTAGCTCTTTGTCGAATACCGTGATTGCTAGAGTACGTGCATCTTCAGCGATAACGTTAGCAACTTGGTTAAGAGGTGTTGGTGCACCGTAGTACTCAACAGAAAGGCCTTGAAGAAGGCTTGGGTGTGCACGACCTGTACGGATCTTAGTTAGGTTGTTTTTTAGTGCTTCTACACTTTTTGCCATGCGCTCTTGAGCGTCTTGTTGGATTTCGTTAATCACAATATCACCTTAAATAATAGTAACCTGAAAGCCAGTCTGCTTTCAGGCTATGTCCTTCGATAATTCTGGTTAAGAGTGTACTCTTATTCTGCGTCGCTGATAAGCGTGCCTTCTGCTTCACCCATCACAACTCGGCGAAGTGCACCTGGCTTGTTCATGTTAAATACACGAATTGGCATCTTGTGATCACGTGCCAATGTGAATGCAGCCAAGTCCATTACTTTCAGTTCTTTATCTAAAACTGAGTTGTACGAAAGCTTATCACATAATACAGCATCTGGGTTAGCCACTGGATCAGCAGTGAATACGCCATCTACCTTAGTCGCTTTAAGAACGACATCAGCTTCGATTTCAATACCACGTAGACACGCAGCAGAGTCTGTAGTGAAGAATGGGTTACCAGTACCTGCTGAGAAGATAACTACGCGACCTTGACGAAGTTCGCGAATCGCATCTGCCAGTTGTAATCGTCACATACACCTTTAAGTGGGATAGCTGACATTACACGAGCATTAACATAAGCACGGTGTAGAGCATCACGCATTGCTAGACCATTCATTACAGTCGCAAGCATACCCATGTGGTCACCAACAACACGGTTCATGCCAGCTTCAGCAAGACCCGCACCACGGAATAGGTTACCACCACCAATTACAACACCAACTTGAACACCCAGTTCTACTAGCTCTTTTACTTCTTGAGCCATACGATCCAAGATTTTAGGGTCGATACCAAAGCCTTCTTCGCCTTGTAGAGCCTCGCCACTAAGTTTTAACAGAATACGTTGATAAGCAGGTTTTGGGTTCGTTGTCATGGAGTATACCTTCCAAAGAGTTATCGATTAACGGTCATGGGTTGAGACTAGTATAGGAATCCCAACTCATGACGACTAAAAAATAACAGATAGCCTAGTCGTAAAAAGACCGCAGCCAAGGCTACGGTCTCTTATCAACAAATCGTCAAGGATTAACCTTTCTGAGCTGCTGCTACTTCATCAGCGAAGCTCATTTGCTCGCCTTTGTCGATGCCTTCACCAACTTCTAGACGAACGAATGTCGCTACAGATGCGCCACGCTCTTTAAGGATTTCGCCAACAGATTTCTTAGGTTCCATTACGAACGCTTGACCTGTTAGAGAGATTTCGCCAGTGAATTTCTTCATGCGGCCGATAACCATCTTCTCAGCGATCTCTTGTGGCTTACCTTCGTTCATAGCGATTTCAACTTGAACAGCTTTCTCTTTTTCAACTACGTCTGCAGGTACGTCTTCTGGGTTAACGAACTCTGGACGAGAAGCAGCAACGTGCATTGCAACGTGCTTAAGAGTTTCTGCGTCGCCTTCACCAGCAACAACAACACCGATTTTCTCACCGTGACGGTAAGCAGCGATTGCAGCACCTTCAACGTACTGTACGCGACGGATGTTGATGTTCTCGCCGATTTTAGCAACAAGAGTAACACGCTCTTCTTCAAACTTAGCAACTAGCTCTTCAGCAGTTGCTTTAGTTGCTAGTGCGTCAGCAGCAACTTTCTCTGCGAATGCAGTGAAGTTAGCATCTTTAGCAACGAAGTCAGTTTGGCAGTTAACTTCAAGAAGAGCAGCAACGCCGTTCTCTTCTTTGATGATGATCGCGCCTTCAGCAGCGATGTTGCCTGCTTTCTTAGCAGCTTTAGCAGCGCCAGACTTACGCATGTTTTCGATTGCTACTTCGATGTCACCGTTAGTTTCAACAAGCGCTTTCTTACATTCCATCATGCCTGCGCCAGTACGGTCGCGCAGTTCTTTAACTAGAGCAGCAGTAACAGCCATTCTCTATTCCTCGATTGATTCTAATTAGGGTAAAAATCAGGGGCACATATGCGGCCCCTGATCTAACTATAACTCAGTTTATATGAAGACTCAGTGTCAACCAAAACTAAGTGTGGCTAAAGCCGCAATTATTCAGCTTCTTCTACGAAACCGTCTTTGTCAGCTACAGCAGCAACATCTTTGTTACGACCTTCTTTAACCGCGTCTGCAGCAGCGTTTAGGTAAAGCTGTACCGCACGGATTGCATCGTCGTTACCTGGGATAACGAAGTCAACGCCGTCTGGGTTAGAGTTAGTATCAACTACAGCGTAAACTGGGATACCTAGGTTGTTTGCTTCTTTAACAGCGATGTGCTCGTGATCAGCGTCGATTACGAATAGAGCGTCTGGTAGGCCGCCCATGTTCTTGATACCACCAAGAGACTTCTCTAGCTTCTCCATTTCGCGAGTGCGCATTAGAGCTTCTTTCTTAGTTAGTTTCTCGAAAGTACCGTCTTGAGCTTGTGCTTCGAAATCTTTTAGACGCTTGATAGACTGACGAACAGTTTTGTAGTTCGTTAGCATACCGCCCAACCAACGGTTGTTCACGTAGAACTGGTCAGCGTTGATTGCAGCTTCTTTAACAGCTTCAGATGCAGCGCGCTTAGTACCAACGAAAAGAACTTTACCTTTCTTCTCACCGATTTTAGCTAGCTCAGCTAGTGCATCGTTGAACATTGGTACAGTTTTTTCTAGGTTGATGATGTGTACGCGGTTACGAGCACCAAAGATGAATGGCTTCATTTTTGGGTTCCAGTAACGAGTCTGGTGACCGAAGTGAACACCAGCTTTTAGCATATCGCGCATTGATACAGTTGCCATTTTAAATTCCTCTATGGGGTTAGGCCTCCACATTTCCCATGGTTCCGACTTGGTATGAATGATTACTCAAGCACCCCGGAACATGTGACGAAATGTGTGTGGATTTAAATTAAAGTATGTTGATGCACAACCTAACTCGCCGCCCTTTCTAAAAAGAGTGAAGAGACTAAGTCCTGTCATCGGCGCGCTTTATACCATATTTAAGGGGTCGATTTCCAGAAAAATCGCAAGAAATGTACAAAGTGGCAGCGATTCAATAGGTGAACTCTTAGCAAACCCAAACTACACTGAGTAACGTATCAACAGGGAAGTGAGAGTTATTCTTGTTGCGCTTAATCTCGCCACTGATAGAATAACGCGTCAATTTAAAATACAGAGAACACAGATGTCTATCAAAATCAAAACTGAAGCTGAAATCGAAAGAATGCGAATCGCAGGTAAGCTTGCAGCAGAGCTTTTAGAAATGATCGAACCTCATGTAAAAGAAGGGGTGACGACAGAGGAGCTAGATAGAATTTGTGCTGAGTATACTCGTGAGAAAGGTGCCTATTCTGCGCCGCTCGATTACCACGGTTACCCAAAATCAATCTGTACCTCTATCAACCATATCGTTTGTCACGGCATCCCTGCAGAGCAAGACGAGATGGGCACAACTGGTAAACTCAAACCAGCAGTACTTAAAAACGGCGACATCGTGAACGTCGACGTGACCGTAATCATCCCTAACGATGAAAATGCATCTCTAGATACTCGTCCAGAGGGCTACCACGGCGACACATCAAAAATGTTCCTTATAGGTGATGTGTCTCCGGCAGACAAGCGTCTTGCTATGGTTGCGCAAGAAGCGCTATACCTTGGCATGAAAACCGTTAAACCTGGTTCTACCGTTGGCGCTATCGGTACTGAAATCGAGAAGTTCATCAAAGCGAACAACAAAAAGAACCCACGCAACAAGTTCTCTATCGTTAAAGATTTCTGTGGTCACGGCATCGGTTCTGAGTTTCATGAAGAACCACAAGTGGTTCACTACAAAAACAACGACCGTCGCGTGCTAAAAGAAGGCATGGTGTTCACGATCGAGCCGATGATCAACGCTGGTAAGTTTGGTTGCAGCATCGACGCAGAAGACGACTGGACAGTGTACACAGGCGATGGCAAAAACTCCGCTCAGTGGGAGCACACTATTGTTGTCACGAAGACAGGTTGTGAAGTGCTGACTCTTCGCAGCGAAGAGAGCATTCCTCGCCACATGAACAACCTGTAAGCTTCGCTTATATACGTTTGTAAAAATATCCCCATTTACTGGGATATTTTTTATCCGCCCTATTTTGGTATAACCCTTGTTAGTGACATTTTTTTGCTTGCACGGATTGCACACATGACTTTTCAAAGCCCGACATCGCTCAGTGATGAGCAACTCAATATTCAAGAGCTCAAAGCTCAACTCGAAACCTTTGCTGAACATCAAAAACAAGAGTTTCTCAATCACCACCCGATAACCGATTTGGTACTCGGCCGCTCGGACTATATCGATCAGCTATTGCGTCGTCTTTGGTCAGCCTCTGAGCTGTCTAACCAAACCTATCTGTCACTAGTGGCTGTCGGCGGTTATGGTCGTGGTGAACTTCACCCACTTTCTGACATCGATATATTAGTGGTATCACGTAAAAAATACCCGCCTCTTTAGAAAGTACCATCAGTGAGTTCATCACCTTACTTTGGGATCTCAGACTGGAAGTCGGTCATGCGGTACGCACCGTTGACGAGTGTATAGAGATCGGTCAGTCCGACTTAACCGTTGCCACTAACTTGCAAGAAGCCAGATTGCTGTGCGGCAGCGAAGACACCTTTTCTCAATTAAAAGCACAAATTGATTCCGATAACTTCTGGCCATCGGAAACCTTTTACCGAGCTAAAATCGAAGAGCAGCGAGCACGTCACGCTAAATATCACGACACAACGTACAATCTTGAGCCCGACATTAAGTCCACTCCTGGCGGCCTACGTGACATCCACACATTAAGTTGGGTGGCGCGCAGCCACTTTGGTGCTACATCGCTCTATGAGATGAGCCGCTTTGGTTTTCTGACCGATGCTGAGTACCGCGAACTCGTTGAGTGTCAGAACTTCCTGTGGCGGGTGCGTTTTGCTCTGCATATTGAGCTTAGACGCTACGACAACCGCCTGATGTTCGCTCACCAAGCACAAGTGGCGGAAAACTTAGGGTTTGTCGGTGAAGGCAACGTTGCTGTCGAAACAATGATGAAAGAGTTCTACCGCACGTTAAGACGAGTAGCTGAACTTAACAAGATGCTTCTTAAGCTGTTCGATCAAGCCATCATCAATAAAGGCCAGATCCAGCAAGCCGAGATCCTCGACGACGACTTCCAGCGCCGAGGTAAGCTGATAGAAGCGAGAAAACCTGCGCTTTTCCAAGCACGCCCAGAGACCATTCTCGATATGTTTATTCATATCGCCAACGACTCCAGCATTGAAGGTGTTAGCCCTGCGACACTAAGACAGCTGCGCACGGCAAGACGTAGACTGAATAAGTTCTTACACACTATCCCTGAAGCAAGGGAGAAGTTTATGGACTTGGTTCGCCATCCGAATGCCCTTCACCGCGCGTTTCGATTGATGCACAAGCTCGGCGTGTTGGCGGCTTACCTTCCACAGTGGAGCCAAATCGTTGGACAGATGCAATTTGACCTATTCCACGTCTACACCGTCGATGAGCACAGCGTACGCCTTCTAAACCATATCCATACCTTTAGCCTTGAAGAGAGCTACAGTAAGCACCCGATCTGCTGTGAGATCTATCCGAGAATGCATAAGAAAGAGCTGCTCATCTTAGCGGCTATTTTCCATGATATCGGTAAAGGCCGTGGTGGAGACCATTCTGAAATTGGCGCAGTAGAAGCGTTTGATTTCTGTATACAGCATGGCTTATCAAAACCTGAAGCTAAGCTCGTGTCTTGGCTAGTACAAAACCACTTACTGATGTCCGTTACCGCTCAGCGCCGCGACATTTACGATCCTGATGTTATTATCGAGTTCGCCAAAAAAGTTCGCGATGAAGAGTACCTTGAGTACTTGCTTTGCTTAACCGTCGCCGATATCTGCGCCACCAACCCGGAGCTTTGGAACAGTTGGAAACGCACCTTGCTGGCGGAGCTGTTTTACTCGACTCAACGTGTGTTGCGCCGTGGTTTGGAAAACCCTGTCGATGTACGGGATCGTATCCGTCACAATCAGCAGTTAGCTTCTGCCCTCCTTCGCAAACAAGGCTTTGTTGCCCGCGAGATTGAAGTTCTTTGGCAACGCTTTAAGGCCGATTACTTCTTGCGCCACACCCACAAACAGATAGCCTGGCACAGCGAACATATTCTAAAGCTGGAAGATCCTTCCAAGCCGTTAGTTTTGATGAGCAAAAACGCCACTCGAGGCGGTACAGAAGTTTTTGTTTACAGCAAAGACCAACCCGCTCTATTTGCCACCGTGGTTGCAGAGCTCGATAGGCGTAACTTTAACGTTCATGACGCGCAAATCATGACCAGTAAAGATGGTTTCGTGCTTGATACCTTTATGGTTCTCGATCAGCATGGTGACGCTATTGAATGCAGCCGTCACTCAGCGGTCATCAAACATCTCATCCATGTACTCGAGGATGGTAGACCGACCAAGATCAAAACGCGCCGTGCACCAAGAAACCTTAAGCACTTTAACGTAAAAACCAAGGTCGACTTTTTGCCAACCAAAGGTAAAAAACGCACCTTAATGGAACTTGTGGCGCTCGATGCTCCAGGCTTGCTAGCGAAAGTAGGGGCAACCTTTGCCCAGTTAAACCTGAGCCTTCACGCAGCAAAAATCACCACCATTGGCGAGCGAGCTGAAGACTTGTTTATCTTAACCGGTGAAAGTGGATCACGTCTGACTGATGAGGAACAAGCAATTTTGAAGCAAAAGCTTCAAGAGAGCATTTCAGAACAAATCACTAGCTAAAATGATATATCCAGCTCCTTAATCTGGTTAAATTTCACTCACTAGTAACTTCACACAAAGGAGGTCGTCATTTAGGCGATCTCCTCCACATTTCTCTGTAAACCGCACTTTAATCAACTATCTACCTAATCATTGCCTGCTACAGTTGTAACAGAAACACACAACCTAAGAGGTCATCTATGTATCCAAACCTCATTGGTTAGGCATTCAAGATCCTAAACAAATAGAGCGTTATTCCCTACGCCAAGAAGCGCATAAAGATGTGTTAAAAATCTATTTTCGTAAGCAGAAGGGCGAGCTTTTTGCGAAAAGTGTCAAATTTAAATATCCAAGGCAAGTTAAAAACGTCCGTACTAACAGTAGCAGCCAAAGCTACAAGCAAGTCACTGAAATCAATCGCAACCTGACACTGGTTATTGATGAACTGAACCGTCTTACTAAGCCAATTGAAGCCACCGAAGTCGACGTTAAGCAGAAAATCCTTTCCGATCTTCGCCATTTGGAAAAAGTCGTGTCGAGTAAGATTGCTGAGATTGAAGCAGACTTAGAGAAGCTGAAATAATACCCGATTCATCCCATAAAAAATGCTCCCAGTTGGGAGCATTTTTATTTATATCGATAATTGAGTCTTCGCTTAAGGCGTGTAGTACGTTGCCGCACCTGGGCCTACTGGTAGGCCTAGTAGGAATACCCATACGTAGAACAAGATACTCCAACCTACGATGAAGCAGATTGAGTAAGGTAGCATGGTCGCGATCAGCGTACCGATACCTAGGTTCTTCATGTAGCGAGTCGCTACTGCAAGGATAAGACCGAAGTAGCTCATCATTGGCGTGATGATGTTAGTCGTAGAG
The DNA here is from genome assembly GCA_000755425.1 of Vibrio maritimus. Taxonomy (GTDB): domain Bacteria; phylum Pseudomonadota; class Gammaproteobacteria; order Enterobacterales; family Vibrionaceae; genus Vibrio; species Vibrio maritimus_A. The sequence goes on along the minus strand of BBMT01000009.1, from coordinate 112,737 downwards.
TCACCGATACGGTATGCCGCCTGAATCGTCTCAGGAGCGTAACCAACTAGCATCAGCATAGGTACGAAAATAGGCGCTGTTACTGCCCACTGCGCCGATGCAGAGCCGATCATCAGGTTGATGAAACCACACATTAGGATAAACGCGAAGAACAGAGCAGGCCCCGTTAGACCGATTGTCTGCAGGAAGTCCGCACCCGCTACTGCGAATACTTGACCGAAGTTAGTCCACTTAAAGAAGGCAACAAATTGCGCGGCAAAGAACACCAACACTATGTACATGCCCATCGAAGACATAGACTTCGACATTGCATCAATCACATCTCGGTCATTCTTCATAGAGCCCGTTACTTTACCGTAGACAAAGCCAGGGATTGCAAAGAATACAAAGATAAAGGCAACGATACTCTTAAGGAATGGAGAGCCCGCTACTTGGCCGTCAGCAGTGCGAAGTACGCCGTTCTCAGGAACAACTGTAGATGCGATAACAGCGCTCACTACTAGAACTGCAATACCTGCCATTTTCAGGCCTTTCTTCTCTACCGCAGTCAAAGAGCCCATGCTGTCGTTAGACAAGTCTTCTGCTGCTTCTTCATCATTGTATTTGCCAAGTTTTGGCTCAACGATTTTCTCAGTGACGAATGCACCTGTAATCGCAATGAAGAAAGTCGAGATGAACATGAAGTACCAGTTCGACTCTGGGCCTACCGTGTACGTTGGGTCGATCATTTGCGCCGCTGTTTCAGTGATACCTGAAAGCAGTGGGTCAACCGTACCAATCAGTAGGTTCGCAGAATAACCGCCCGATACACCAGCAAACGCAGCTGCAAGACCCGCTAGAGGGTGACGTCCTAGAGAGTGGAACAGCATTGCTGCCAACGGAATAAGTACGACGTAACCAAGCTCTGAAGCTGTATTAGAAATGATACCTGCGAATACAACTGTCACTGTTACCATGCGCTTAGACGCGCCCATAACTAGACCACGCATCGCCGCTGAAAGCATGCCTGAATGCTCAGCGATCGCGACACCAAGCATCGCAACAAGTACGGTACCAAGTGGGGCGAAGCCTGTGAAGTTTTTCACTAGGTTAGTAACAATTAACTGTAGACCTTCAGCATTTAGAAGGCTCACAACTTCAATCATACCGTTCGCAGCACGACCAGCAGCGCCTTCAGGGCGAGGATCAGCAACGGCAACATCGAAGTATCCAGCGATGCCAGACATGACAAGAATAGCTAGACAGAAAATCGCAAATAGTGTGATTGGGTGGGGTAATAGGTTCCCCAAGTACTCAACGCCGTCTAGAAAACGGGTAAATAGAGGCTTTTTTGGCTTGTTGTGTTTCATTGTGGCAGATGAACTCATCTGTCCCCTCCTTTTTTATATTGTCCTAGCTGTTAACAAAGTTCTTTATTTCAGATGACACTCATCGGTCTTATTTCTGACAACTTTGTAAAAAGCAGGCGCAGGGTACGTGAGCGAGCTCAATAATAAAAGCCCAAAATGTTGCCAATTGTAAATTTAGTGCAATTTTCAACCATTATGTTAGCAACTATACAATGACTTATATTGATCTAAATATAAAATAACCTATAACATTCTTGTGACATATTCATCTTTTCACCCTAGTGACAGGGGATTAGCTCTAAAAAAACCTCAAACATATCGAGATTGAAAAAAAACTGCTCGTCTGAAATGATGAATATTGAATTATGTGAACCAGGACTCAGTCAATGAGCTACTCTTTACACCCAATCGGCACCATTCATTCCCCCTTCAAAGAGAAGTTTGCCGTCCCTAGACAACCCAGATTAGTGCCAAGTGCCACTGCCTCAATTGCCCTACAGGGAGACATTAATTGTCTAGAAGCCGTTCGAGGTCTCGAGCAGTTCTCTCATTTATGGCTGTTATTTTTGTTTGATCAAAACCTAGAAGCGGGCTGGAAACCAACCGTAAGACCACCTCGCTTAGGAGGTAATGAACGCATTGGCGTTCTTGCTAGCCGCGCCACATTTAGACCGAATGGCATTGGAATGTCCGCAGTGGAGTTTCGAGGGGTAAGACAGAAGGGTCAACAAGTGTTTATCGATGTCGGTAGTGTCGATCTCGTCGATGGTACCCCTATTATTGACATCAAGCCTTATATCCCCTACTCCGATTCCATCACAGATGCTAAAGGGGGGTACGCGGAATCCGAGCCAGAAGCAACCGAAGTAACATTCTCACCCTCTGCAGCGAAAGCTTTATCGAAGGCTCCAGAGGGACAGCATAAACAACAAATCATCCGCGAAGTGTTGGCGCAAGATCCAAGGCCTGCCTATAAAAAAGGTAAGCGAGATGACAAAGAGTATGGCGTGAAACTGTTCGATTGGAACGTAAAGTTTAAAGCAATAGCGATCATATCGTCGTCACCGCCATTGAGGCTCTCTAAACGCCGGATCCTAGGTGTTTATTGATGAGATCTTTTGCTTACAAAGTCATTTGGTAGAAAGGCATTTGGCTGATATCATAAGCGGCTTAACTCAATTTGGGCGCCCTTGCCCAGATTTACTATCAACATGATGAACGGATACCCATAAATGCGTACCAGTAACTATCTTCTTTCTACTCTGAAGGAGACACCAAACGACGCAGAAGTTGTAAGTCACCAGCTAATGCTGCGTGCAGGTATGATTCGTAAACTAGCTTCAGGTCTATACACTTGGCTACCTACGGGTCTACGTGTTCTGCGTAAAGTCGAAAACATCGTTCGCCAAGAGATCGATAATGCAGGTGCAGTTGAGACTTTGATGCCCGTAGTGCAGCCGTTTGAACTATGGGAAGAGACAGGCCGATCTGAAAAGATGGGTGATGAGCTTCTTCGCTTCACTGACCGTCATGAGCGTCCGTTTGTACTTAGCCCAACAGCAGAAGAAGTGATCACTAGCCTTGTGCGTAACGAAGTAAACTCGTACAAGCAGCTACCACTGAACCTGTACCAAATCCAAACTAAATTCCGTGATGAGCGCCGCCCACGTTTTGGTGTGATGCGTGCACGTGAATTCTCAATGATGGATGCGTACAGCTTCGACATCGACAAAGAAGGCTTAGAGAAGTCTTACGAAGCGATGCACGATGCTTACTGCAAAGCGTTTGACCGTATGGGTCTAGACTACCGTCCAGTACTGGCTGATACCGGTGCTATCGGTGGTAACGGCTCACACGAGTTCCACGTATTGGCAGAAAGCGGTGAAGACCTTATCGCCTTCTCTTCTGAGTCTGACTACGCAGCAAACATCGAAAAAGCAGAAGCACTAGCGCCTGCAGTCGAGCTTGCCGCTCCAACTATCGATATGACAATGGTTGATACGCCAAATGCGAAAACCATTGCTGAACTAGTTGAGCAGTTTGACCTACCAATCGAGAAAACAGTGAAAACGCTGTTCGTTAAAGCTTCTGATGAAATCGAAGCGCCGCTTGTTGGCCTTATCATCCGTGGTGACCACGAGCTTAACGAAATCAAAGCTGAGAAAATTGCTGAAGTTGCCTCTCCTCTAGAAATGGCAACAGAAGAAGAAATTCGTGCAGCGATTGGCGCAGGCCCTGGTTCACTAGGCCCTGTAGGTCTTGAGCTACCATTTATTGTTGACCGTTCGGTTGCAGTAATGAGCGACTTTGGCGCTGGCGCAAACATTGATGACAAGCACTACTTTGGCATCAACTGGGGTCGTGACGTTGAGCTTGGTAAAGTAGAAGACCTACGTAACGTTGTTGAAGGCGATCCAAGCCATGTGGTCAAGGTACTATCCTGCTTAAGCGTGGTATCGAAGTGGGTCACATCTTCCAACTAGGCAACATCTACTCTGAGAAGATGAACTGTGGCGTGCTTGGTCCTGACGGTAAGAACGTTATCCTAGAGATGGGTTGTTACGGTATCGGTGTTTCTCGTGTGGTAGCAGCAGCTATCGAACAGAACAACGACAAATACGGCATCATCTGGCCAGACGCTATCGCACCATTCCAGGTTGCGATCGTACCGATGAACATGCACAAATCTGAGCGCGTTAAAGAAGCAGCAGAGAAGCTATACGCAGAACTGACTGCAGCTGGCATCGAAGTGCTATTTGACGATCGTAAAGAGCGTCCAGGTGTCATGTTCTCTGATATGGAGCTTGTTGGTGTTCCTCATACTGTAGTTATTGGTGACCGCAGCATGGACGAAGGTAACTTCGAATACAAGAACCGCCGCACTGGCGACAAAACGCCAATTGCTATCGATGATATCGTGGCTCACGTGAAAGCTCAGCTAGCTTAATCGTTACCCAAATTATCCTAAAGGCCGCTATGCGGCCTTTTTTATTGCCTTCATACTCTGTTCATGTTCGCTTTCTTATGATGGTGGAATGCCACCTGACTAGGAGTAACAGATGAACCTTAAATCACTGCTTAACCAAGCCCTTAATTCAGATATCGTCAATCAAGCTACCCAAAAAGCAAGCCAATCTTCGTCAAGCATCGGCCAAGCCCTCGGCGACAAGAAAACCCTTGGTGCACTGGGTGCTGGGGCGGTAGGCGGCGGTTTACTTGGTATGCTAATGGGCTCTAAGAAGACCAAAAAATGGGCAAAACTGCACTAGGTGTCGGTGGTGCAGCGGCATTAGGTGCACTCGCTTACAAGCTGTATAACGATTACAACAAAGGAGAGTCCACCACTTCTGGCTCACCGCAAACCCCGGATAACTTTACCCAAACTTCGCAACATGATGAATCAGTGCTCAAAGCAATGATCGCAGCAGCAAAGGCTGATGGACATATTGACGAGCAAGAGATGGCAAAGATCAAGCAAGCACTCACACAAATCGATGCTGACGCATCAGTGCAACAATTGATTCAAGCCGAGATGGCAAAGCCTCTTGATCCTGCTGAGATCGCTCGATTAGCCGTGTCACCAGAACACGCGACAGAGATCTATTTAGCAAGCCTGTTAGTGGCCGATGAGCAAAACTTTATGGAAAAAGCGTATTTGAAAGAGTTGGCAACCCAACTTGGGCTAGAGAATGGTTTAGTAGAGCAATTGAACGCTCAGGTAAGTCAGTAAAACTGAGTTGAGAGTGACAATGCGTTCCTAGGGGTGTCCCTAGGAACCACCATCAGAGCGAAAAGGATTACTCTTCGCTATCTGCCTCGGCTTTCGCTGCCGCTTCTGCTTTCGCTGCGCGAGCTTCTGCTTTACGCTCATTACGCTTTGCTTGATTTTCGATAAAACCAGCCAGCTCTTTATCTGCCCACGCTTGAGCCAACTCTTGGCTCTCAAAGCCCATCTCACGCTTAGACACAACCGTGCGACGAGAAGTCACTTGACGAATGATCTCTGCAGACCAACCGTTACGCTTTTCCGTTAGACGGATAGTAAATTTTTTATTTTCAGACATTTATGTATTTCCTAAAGACTTTGTTAAGGGATATTCCAGCAATGTAATACTGACCATCCCTAAGCCAGCGCGGTATTAGAACACAAATCGAGCGCTGACGCTCAGAGTTTTTATAAGAAAAAGTCCCCAGTGTTTCCACTGAGGACTTCATTAACTATTTGGTTGTAACCTTTGAGGCAGTTGCCTTAGCTTGATTACTTACCAACGTTCACGCGAGCGTTGCGGAACATGCGCATCCAAGCACTGTCTTCACCCCAAGACTCTGGCGCCCAAGAGTTAGCAACCGTACGGAATACACGCTCTGGGTGAGGCATCATGATGGTCACACGACCGTCACGAGTCGTTAGACCTGTGATTGCGTTTGGTGAACCGTTCGGGTTGTTTGGATATTGCTGTGTTGGGTTACCATTGTTATCAACGTAACGCACCACTACCGTACCTGATGCTTCAATCGCATTTAGATGGTCAGTATCGCGAACTTCTACGCGGCCTTCACCGTGAGAAACTGCGATTGGCATACGTGAACCTTCCATGCCATCGAAGAAGATAGAGTCAGACTTCTGTACTTCTACTAGGCTAAAGCGAGCTTCAAAGCGCTCAGATTCGTTACGAACGAAGCGTGGCCATAGGTCTGCACCTGGGATCAGCTCTTTTAGGTTCGATAGCATCTGACAGCCGTTACACACACCTAGTGAGAAGGTGTCTTCACGGTGGAAGAAGTTCTGGAACTGGTCACGCGCTTGGTCGTTGAACAGGATAGACTTCGCCCAACCTTCACCCGCACCTAGAACGTCACCGTAAGAGAAGCCACCACAAGCCACAAGACCTTGGTACTCTTCTAGAACTGCTTGCCCCGTCAGGATGTCGCTCATGTGGATGTCTGTTGCTTCAAAGCCTGCACGGTCAAACGCTGCTGCCATTTCAACATGAGAGTTAACACCCTGCTCACGAAGAATTGCCATCTTAGGCTTAGCGCCCGTTGCAATGTATGGCGCTGCAACGTCTTCTTTAACGTCGAAGCTCAGTTTCACGTTTAGACCTGGGTCAGAGTTGTCTTTCTTCGCTTCGTGCTCTTGGTCTGCACACGCAGAGTTGTCACGTAGAGACTGCATCTTGTGTGTAGTTTCAGCCCAAATAGTACGTAGCTCAGTACGAGAGCGCTCGATAACAACCGCATCACCAGAAGTGATAACGAAGTCGTCAGACGCTTCAACGCTGCCGATTACGTGTGAACATGCTTCTAGGCCGTTTGCCGCTAGAACTGCTTTCACAGCTTCAAGGTCGTCATTCTTAACCTGAACAACTGCACCTAGCTCTTCGTTAAATAGCGCCGCTAGTGTATCTTCGCCTAGACTTGCGATGTCTGCTTTCACACCACAGTGACCCGCAAATGCCATCTCAGCAAGCGTTACGAATAGACCGCCATCGCCTTTATCGTGGTAAGCCACTAGCTTGTCATCACGAACAAGGGTTTGCATCGCATCGAAGAAGCCTTTTAGCTGCTCTGCGTTGTCTACGTCTGCTGGCTTATCACCAAGCTGCTTGTAAACCTGTGCCAATGCTGTTGCGCCTAGACGGTTTTTACCGTTACCAAGGTCAACAAGAACCAGTGAAGACTCACCTTTGTCAGTGCGAAGCTGCGGCGTGACCGTCTTACGAACATCTTCCACACGACCAAATGCAGTGATTACCAGTGAGAGTGGCGACGTGACTTCTTTGTCTTCACCGTTCTCGTTCCACTTGGTCTTCATCGACATTGAGTCTTTACCTACTGGAATTGTTAGACCCAGAGCCGGACATAGCTCTTCACCTACCGCTTTCACCGCTTCGTAAAGACCTGCGTCTTCACCTGGGTGACCCGCTGGAGACATCCAGTTAGCTGACAGCTTGATGCGCTTGATATCGCCGATGTCTGTCGCTGCAATGTTAGTCAGAGACTCACCTACCGCTAGACGAGCAGAAGCGCCAAAGTCTAGTAGAGCAACTGGAGTGCGCTCACCCATAGACATCGCTTCACCGTGGTAAGTATCGTAGCTCGCTGCTGTGACTGCGCAGTTTGCTACCGGCACCTGCCAAGGACCCACCATCTGGTCACGAGCAACAAGGCCTGTCACCGTGCGGTCACCGATGGTGATTAGGAATGTTTTCTCTGCAACCGTTGGAAGACGAAGAACGCGGTCAACCGCATCGTTCATTTCAATGCCTTCGCGAGAAATTGCAGGGCTGTCTACTTTCAGTGTTTTCGCATCACGGTGCATCTTCGGCGTTTTGCCAAGAAGAATATCCATCGGCATGTCGATTGGCGTGTTGTCGAAGTGTGAATCTTCAAGTTTCAGTTCACGCTCTTCTGTCGCCACACCTACTACAGCGTATGGCGCGCGCTCACGCTTACAGATAGCATCGAATGCTTCCATGTTCTCTGGCGCTACCGCCATTACATAGCGCTCTTGAGATTCGTTACACCAGATCTCAAGTGGCTCATGCCTGGCTCATCATTTGGTACGTCACGTAGCTGGAAGATACCGCCGCGCTCACCGTCATCTACAAGCTCAGGAAGTGCGTTTGAGATACCGCCCGCGCCCACATCGTGGATAAATGCGATTGGGTTGTCTTCACCTAGCTGCCAGCAGCGGTCGATCACTTCTTGACAGCGACGTTCCATCTCTGGGTTTTCACGCTGTACTGAAGCAAAATCTAGGTCTTCAGCAGACTGACCAGATGCCATAGAAGAGGCTGCGCCGCCGCCAAGACCGATGTTCATTGCAGGACCACCAAGTACGATTAGGCTTGCACCTACTGGGATCTCTTTCTTCTGAACGTGCTCGTCACGGATGTTACCCATACCACCAGCAATCATGATTGGCTTGTGGTAACCACGTACTTCTTCACCTGCGTGAGACGTAACCTTCTCTTCGTAAGTACGGAAGTAACCAAGTAGGTTTGGACGACCAAATTCGTTGTTGAACGCCGCACCACCTAGTGGGCCTTCTAGCATGATGTCCAATGCGTTAACGATACGACCTGGCTTACCAAAGTCTGTTTCCCAAGCTGTTCGAAGCCTGGAATGCGAAGGTTAGACGTTGTAAAGCCAACTAGACCTGCTTTTGGCTTACCACCAATACCTGTTGCGCCTTCGTCACGGATTTCACCGCCACTACCTGTCGATGCACCTGGCCATGGAGAAATCGCTGTTGGGTGGTTGTGTGTTTCCACCTTCATTAGGATGTGCGCTTTCTCGTGGTTGTAGCCGTATTGACGAGTCTTTGGATCTGGGAAGAAACGACCCACTTCAGAGCCTTCCATAACCGCTGCATTATCTTTGTATGCAGACAGAACGTGCTCTGGTGTCGTTTCAAATGTGTTTTTGATCATCTTGAACAGCGACTTGTCTTGCTTAACGCCATCGATAGTCCAATCTGCGTTGAAGATCTTGTGACGGCAGTGCTCAGAGTTCGCCTGTGCAAACATCATCAATTCGATGTCTGTTGGGTTGCGCTCTAACTTAGTCACAAAGCTTTCAAGTAGGTAATCAATTTCATCTTCTGCAAGTGCAAGACCTAGAGTCACGTTCGCTTCTTCTAGTGCTTTGCGACCACCTGTTAGTAGGTCAACATCTGCAACTGGTGCTGGCTCTGCCACTTGGAACAGCGCTGCTGCTGATTCGAAATCAGAGAAAACCACTTCCATCATACGGTCGTGGATCACCGCTTTAAGCTCAACAAGTTGAAGCTCAGTCAGTTCGCTTGATGTCTCTACATAGTATGCAGTACCGCGCTCTAGACGAGTTACTTTGTCTAGGCCACAGTTATTTGCGATATCCGTAGATTTAGAAGACCATGGCGAGATGGTGCCAGGGCGAGGTGTCACGAGAAGCAATGTGCCTGTCGGCTCGTGCTCTTCGATAGTTGGACCGTAAGTCAACAACTTCTCTAATTTTTCAACTTCAGACGCATCCAGGTCTGCCGTTAGGTCGGCAAAGTGGGCAAACTCAGCGTAAATACCTGTTACTGGTAGGTTTAGTTCACGACAAAGCTCTAGTAGCTTGTTAACACGAAACTCAGAAAGAGCTGGGGAACCACGCAAAATTCTCATGTGCTTAGGTCTCTTATGCAGTTGATTTAGGTGAAATTCTTATAAATTCAATCAGTTAATATTAAAAACTGAACTTATAACGATTTCTCCTACCTTGATGCGGCGGTATTATAGAGGATTTTTTTTTGTGACGTAAGCGTTGGCGCAAACGTTTTCGTCATTTTTTTTTGTTTTGCCGAAATACGTTAGAGAATGGTGAGAAAGTGACCACTCTCGGGTGTTTCTGCTATCTCGCTTTGCCAATACGCACAGCTTTGGTATAAAGACAGCACTAACGTTGTGAGATCTATGAATTAATGCAAAGTCCGTCTGTTGTTTGTTGGCCTAGCCGCCGCTGGTTAAAATTGCTGTCTGCTTGTCTGCTCACTATTGGTTTGGCCGGCTGCCAAATCGACTCTGATCCTAAAAGTGAACTCGAAAACATCAAAGAGCGCGGCGTACTTCGCGTTGGTACACTCAATAACCAACTCTCATACTACATAGGTCCCGATGGTCCAACCGGGTTGGATTACGAACTAGCAAGACAATTTGCCGATGCACTAGGCGTGAAGCTAGAAATGAAGCCCGCATTTCGCCAAGCGAGCCTATTCCCTGCTTTACAAAAAGGAGAGATTGATATCATTGCCGCAGGCTTGAGTCAGTCGCCTGAACGAATTCAGAAATTTAGAGCAGGCCCGGCTTACTACTATGTCAGCCAACAAGTGGTGTATAAAAAAGGTCAGTGGCGCCCACGCAACCTAGAACAGTTGCTAAACACCCAGCAAGAACTGATTGATAAAGCCGATGGCGAAGAGGTGTTTGCCATCGTCAAAGACTCACACTTTGAAAAAACCTTAGCCTCGGTTGCCAACCAACACCCAGATATTCGCTACTACGTCGATGCCAATGCGGACGTCAACGATCTACTTAAGCAAGTGTCAGAAGGTAAACTGCGCTTTACTATGGCTGATTCGGTTGAGCTATCACTGTCACAGCGTATCTATCCAGATTTAGCACTCGCCTTTGAGATGACCGAAGACCAACCAATTTCTTGGTATATGCGTCAATCAGAAGATGAGAGCTTATATGCCCTACTCATCGAGTTTTCGGCCAACTCAAACAAACCGGTGAGCTGGCCAATTTAGAAGAGAAGTATATCGGTCACATTGGCGTGTTTGACTACGTCGATACGCGTGCATTCATTCGTGCTCTCGACAACAAGCTGCCTAAGTGGTCACCGCTATTCAAGAAATACTCAAAAGAATTCGACTGGCGTTTGATTGCAGCTCTTGCCTACCAAGAATCGCATTGGAACCCTATTGCCAAGTCGCCAACTGGGGTACGGGGTATGATGATGCTGACGCTTCCGACCGCAAAAAGCGTTAATGTCACCAACCGTCTCGATCCAGAGCAATCTGTCCGTGGTGGTGTTGAGTATTTAAGACGCATCGTTGATCGCGTGCCAGACTCCATCACCGAGCATGAAAAGATCTGGTTCGCCCTAGCTTCTTACAACGTTGGCTTCGGCCATATGATGGATGCAAGACGCCTGACCAAACGTCAAGGTGGCGACCCAGATGCTTGGGCGGATGTGAAAGATCGCCTACCGCTACTGCGTCAGAAGAAGTTCTACAGTCAAACACGCTATGGCTATGCACGTGGCGATGAAGCACGTAACTACGTTGAAAACATTCGACGTTACTATCAAAGCATCATTGGCCATGTGGACAAGCAGCTAGCGGAACAAGCAGAGCAAGAATTGACGACCGACGGGCTGATTGTAATACCGCCACTGCCTCCTATATCAGGTGCGGTTTCGGCTGCAGAGTCCACGATTAGTGATGCTCAAACTTCCGTAAAACCCGCTGTCGGTGGTAATACGGGTCGCTAACTATTGAGGCTTTCTATACCCAAGTCTTTGTGTGCGAAACAAACTGCGTTCGCACACTTGAAATCCGACCAGCAAGGCCTTACATTACTGGTTGAGAGCAGCGAGAAGATCATATTGATACCTCGCTTTAATCCATTGTTCTGATGCGTTATTCGCTCTCACCTGGCAGGTACATTCGTACCAACCAACACTGTTCACACGTTTTGACTACTCAAACTTTTGAGTGGGCATCGTGTGTTTGGGACTCCGACAACGCTCCACTAATAAGGACATCGAATACGCTCTGTGCGTAGGGATTTAGATCGGAGAGGTTTACCCCGTAGTAAAAGGAGGTTGTTTTATGCTGGCTAAGAAAAGAAACCAGGCTAAACACCTTAATAAGACGGTGGCCGCAAACCGCCGCAGACGTATGATGGCAAACAATAAGAAGAAAGTTATTTGGCGTCATCGTTCGTTTATGCAGCTACTATCTTCGTAGAAGAGACGCTGCAAAGCAAAGACAGCAAGCATCTGCCACGCAGGTGTTTGCTAGATATCCCCTTCATTTCCCTTTCATTGATTTATCGGTTTTCAGTTCTAGCTCCTGCTGCTGTTTTTCTTGCCTCTGTTTCTCCTGTTTGGCCGCTTTGATCTCTTTTCGGCGGCGCTTAAAAAAGGCTTGCAGCTGATGACGACACTCTTGCTCAAGTAACCCAGATTCGATATCTGCGTAGTGATAAGACGCTTGGCTTTCAAACAGGTTTAATACTGTACCGGCAGCGCCCGCTTTCATATCAGGAGCGCCGAACACTACTCGTTTTACGCGGCTATGCAAAAGCGCGCCAGCGCACATTGGGCAAGGCTCTAGGGTGACATACAGCGTGGTATCAAGCAGTCGATAGTTTTCCAGCACCTTACCTGCTTTTCGTATTACCTGCATTTCTGCGTGAGCACTGGCATCGTGTGCCCCTATTGACTGGTTCCAACCTTCTGCCACCACTTCGTCGTCTTTAACAAGCACTGCGCCAACTGGGACTTCTCCTTCTGCTTCTGCTTGAGAGGCCAATTCCATCGCGCGGCGCATGAAGGCATGGTCTTGCTCACTAAACTCGATTGGAGTCGAAATTGCGGGCGGTGTTGGCTTGTCAGTCATGGGGCTCTCGATTTAATGCTTCAGATAAATAGTCGATCAGGGTTCTTATTTTAGAGGTTAGCATGCGATTTTGTGGATACAGCGCCAGATGCCCTCTTGATCACCACGATAGGGTGTTAGCACTTCAACAAGCTCACCAGCCTCTAGATAAGGTTGCACATAATAGTCGGGAAGCTGAACAATTCCCAATCCTTTTAATGCTGCATCCACTAGCGCATAACCGCTATTGCATTGAACCCTGCCATCAACATGTATCAGTCTTTCTGTACCCTTGTCCTCAAAACGCCAGAATTTGGTTGAACCGCGAAGGCACTGATGCCTTTTAAGCTCAGACAAAGTATGCGGCTCACCATGTTTCGCCAGGTAACTAGGACTAGCACAAACAAACATGTGCCGGTCGAGCAACTTACGAGCCATCATGCTCGAATCTTCAAGCTTCCCCAAGCGAACAGCAAGATCGTACCCTTCTTGCACCAGATCCATCTTCTGATTCGAGAGCACCAAATCCAGCTCAATTTGAGGGTATTGCAGCAAGAACTCATGCATCAACGGCGCAAGTACTTGCTCACCAAAGGTGACCGGTGCTGTCATCTTAATTCTTCCTTTTGGGCTAGCTTGTAATTGTGTAATGGCAAGCTCCGCCAGCATCAAGCCTTCAACTAGAGGCTTACAATGCTGATAGTACGTCGCGCCCACTTCCGTCACTGAGACTTTTCTGGTGGTGCGCACAAACAATTTCACTGCGAGCTTATCCTCCAGTGCATTCACTCTTCGACTGATGTTCGCGACGGATGTCGACAACCGCTCTGCTGCCGCGGTAAAACTCTGCGTCTCAACAACGGCAACAAACTCATTGATGCCTTCCCAATTTGCCATGCATGCACCCAACTATTACAAAATAGTAATAGTGTATTTCAAAATCACGTAATTATCATTTTTTAAGAAATAAATATACTGCTTGCCATCCGATGCAAACGGGTTGAAGTGAACTAACCTTAGTAAGTTAGCCGTTTGTGTTCTTACGTATAGATTCGTGACCTTGAAAGAAAAAGGAAAAACCATGACTGAACAATTTATTAAATCACGTGCTGCTGTCGCTTGGGGTCCAAACCAACCACTAAAAATGGAAGAAGTCGATGTCATGCTGCCAAAAGCAGGCGAAGTACTTGTGAAGATTGTTGCAACTGGCGTATGCCATACTGATGCATTCACTCTATCTGGCGACGATCCAGAGGGCATCTTCCCAAGCATTCTTGGTCATGAAGGTGGTGGTATCGTTGAAATGGTCGGTGAAGGCGTCACAAGCGTTGAAGTTGGCGACCACGTTATCCCGCTATACACAGCTGAATGTGGTGAATGTAAGTTCTGTAAGTCTGGTAAAACTAACCTGTGCCAAGCGGTTCGTGAAACCCAAGGTAAAGGCCTGATGCCAGATGGTACGACTCGCTTCTACAAAGATGGTGAGCCAATTTACCACTACATGGGTTGTTCTACGTTCTCTGAGTACACCGTATTACCTGAGATTTCACTGGCTAAAGTGAACAAAGAAGCACCACTTGAAGAAGTCTGTCTGCTCGGCTGTGGTGTAACCACCGGTATGGGCGCAGTACTGAACACAGCGAAAGTTGAGAAAGGCGATACCGTCGCTATCTTCGGTCTTGGTGGTATCGGTTTATCTGCCATCATTGGTGCTCGCATGGCTGGCGCAAGCAAAATCATTGGTGTAGACATCAACGAAAGTAAATTCGAGCTTGCTCAGCAACTTGGCGCAACAGATGTGATCAACCCACAGAAGTTTGATAAGCCAATTCAAGAAGTGATCATCGAGATGACTGACGGTGGTGTTGATTACTCTTTCGAGTGTATCGGTAACGTCAACGTGATGCGTCAAGCACTTGAGTGCTGCCATAAAGGTTGGGGTGAGTCTGTCATCATCGGTGTTGCAGGTGCAGGTCAAGAGATCTCCACTCGTCCATTCCAACTGGTTACTGGTCGCGTATGGCGTGGTAGTGCATTTGGTGGTGTTAAAGGCCGCAGTGAACTTCCAGAGATCGTAAATCGCTACATGGCAGGCGAGTTTGGACTACAAGAGTTCATCACTCACACTATGCCACTGGAAAACATCAACGAAGCCTTCGACCTTATGCATAAAGGCGAAAGCATCCGTACCGTAATCCACTACTAATATCTGACTTAGGGCTCTCCATACAGAGCCCTATTTTCATTTAGGTTAATAGAATGACAATAGAAAACCTTAGCCAAGCAAAAGTGTTTGGTGGTTGGCATAAGCAATACCAACACAGTTCAAATGTACTCAACTGCTCGATGCGCTTTGCTATTTACTTGCCCCCAGAGGCAAGTGCTGATAATCCAGTTCCTGTACTCTATTGGCTGTCAGGTTTAACCTGTACCGATGAGAACTTCATGCAGAAAGCGGGCGCATTTCGCGCTGCCGCCAAACTTGGCATTGCCATCGTCGCACCGGATACCAGCCTCGTGGAGAAGGGGTACCTGACGATCCAGAAGGTGCCTACGATTTTGGACTCGGTGCTGGCTTTTATGTCAATGCTACTCAAGCGCCATGGAGTCAGCATTACCAGATGTACAGCTACATCGTCGAAGAACTGCCTATGCTGATCGAAGAGCACTTTCCAGTGACCAGCGTACGTTCTATATCTGGACACAGCATGGGTGGCCACGGCGCACTAACTATTGGTTGAAGAACAGAGAACGCTACCGCTCTATCTCTGCATTTAGCCCAATCAGCAATCCAATGAACTGCCCTTGGGGACAAAAAGCACTAAGCCATTATCTAGGTAACAACACCGAGGATTGGAAGCAATACGACAGTGTTGAGCTACTGCAAGCAGCACAAGCCACGCTGCCTATCCTAGTCGATCAAGGTGAAGATGACGGCTTCTTGCAAGAGCAGCTCAAACCTGAGTTACTGCTTGCCGCAGCCGAAAGCTCAGGCAGTGATGTGAAGCTTCGCATGCAGCCTGGTTACGACCATAGCTACTTCTTTATCCAAAGCTTTATCGATGACCATTTACGCTTTCACGCTGGATTCTTAAAAGACTAGAGAAGAGTTGCGGGACTAAAACCCCGAAGCTGAAAACAAAAAGCCCGCCTAGGCAATCTGCCTGGCGGGCTTTTCTGTATCTTACGTTAGCTTACATAGTGTAAGTGTATGGCGCTTGGATACCTAGAGGAATACCTAGAGCCCAGTAAGCTAGCAAGAAGATAGTCCAACCAATCAGCATAGCGATTGAGAATGGCATCATTAGAGAAGCTAGTGTACCGATACCAGTAGACTTCACGTAGCGTTGGCAGTAAACCACAACCAGTGGGAAGAATACCATCAGTGGAGAGATGATGTTCGATACAGAGTCACCAACACGGTAAGCTGCTTGAGATAGCTCAGGAGAGATACCAACAGCCATTAGCATTGGAACTAGGATTGGACCAATCAGAGCCCACTTCGCTGATGCAGAGCCAACCAGTAGGTTAACAAATGCAGTCAGTAGAATCATACCAACGATCGTCGCCTGACCTGGTAGGTTCATCGCTTTCAGACCTTCAGCACCGTAAAGTGCTAGCATAGTACCGATGTTTGACTGACCAAATGCAGATAGGAACTGTGCACAGAAGAACGACATTACGATGTACGCGCCCATAGTAGACATTGTCGTACCCATCGCTTTAATCACATCGTCGCTGCTCTTGAACGTACCAGAAACACGGCCGTATACGTAGCCAGGAATGATAAACAGAATGAAAATAAGTGGAACGATCGACTGCATGATTGGTGCAGAGAACGCAGTGATCTCACCTTCTGGAGAACGTAATGCTGATGTCTCTGGAATAAGAGCTGCAACAAGCAATGCGATACCTGCCATCATTGACCAACCTGCTGCGCGGAACGCTTTAGATTCTGTCTCTGTAAACGTACCTAGATCCGGTGCTTCTTCAGCATCTTCATCAACAGGTGTGTTCGCAAGGCGTGGTTCGATGATTTTCTCAGTCACGTACCAACCGATAGCAACGATGATCACTGAAGATAGACCAGTGAAGAAGATGTTTGCTAGTGGGTTTACGATGTACTCAGGGTCAAGAACCTGAGCAGAAGTTTGCGTGAAACCTGCTAGTAGTGGGTCGATACCTGAAGGGATGAAGTTTGCAGAGAAACCACCTGATACACCAGCAAATGCTGCTGCGATACCCGCTAGTGGGTGACGACCCGCTGCGTGGAAAATGATACCGCCTAGTGGAATAACCAGAACGTAACCCGCATCTGCCGCTGTGTGCGATACGATCGCTACAAGAATCAGCATAGGCGTTAGCAGTTTCGCTGGCGTGAAGTTCAGCATCTTCTTAAGGCCAGTTGTGATGAAGCCTGAAGAGTCAGCTACACCTACACCTAGCATCGCAACCAGTACGATACCCAGTGGCGCAAAACCTGTGAACGTCGTTACCATGTTAGCAAGGAAGCTTGCTAGTGCCTCACCTGTTAGAAGGTTAGTTACTTCTAGAGGTGTGCCGGTACGTGGGTTAATCAGATCGAAACTGACATTTGATAAAAGTGCTGATGCAACCCAAACAATAACGAGTGCCCAGAAAAACAGGATTGCAGGATCTGGGATCTTGTTACCTGCTTTCTCAATAAAGTTTAAAAAGCGATCCATTCCAGTCGGCTTTGGAGCAGGCGCTTGATTAATCGATTGGTTACTCATGGTAACTCCGTGTGTGTGATGTTGTTATTTGTGAATCTCATGGCAAGTTTCACTGTGACATAAAATCTGCGACACCATTCTATTTAAAAAAGATGAAAAGAGTAGATAATTCGGAACTTTTTTCCATATTTGTAGACTTATTTTGCAAAATACGCCGATTAACATAACATTTAACCAACACTAAGATGCACAATTGCAAAACAATTATCTAACTAGCACGCAAAATACCCGATAATATAAAGATAGCTTATAAATTGAGCTCAATCTAAAGGGGAGAAGGGCTACAGAGGAGCGGAATAGGTTGGCTTGTTTCTGTATTAGCTTAGGATTCAGAGGATTAACAAACAAAGGCGTGTTTAAATAATTAACAAGTCGCGCTCTATATAAACGGGCTCTTTCACGACTAGTCAAACTCGCTATAACGAGAGATCTGAGTTTTCAAACTTAGGCGTCGCGACTCTCCTAGTCGGTCAACCCAATCGACATCCACTTGAACCGTTTTGACATTCCCGTCCATAGAGGTGGTGGGAACTTGCCAATTGACAACGTAAGGGGGTGATTGTTAGAGCCAGCGACGATATCAACATCAAAATCAGCGACTGGCATATCTGAGGTTGTGCTATCTGCACCACGGGTTCGAAACCACTCAAGCTTTGCTTCTGCCAGACCTAGCGCTTGAATGCTGTGATATGCATAATCAGAGCGCTGCTCTATGTACGCCTGCATTTTCACTAAGCCCAGAGCTCCGATTCCAACCAGACAGATGGCGATCATGACCTCAACAAGACTAAATCCACGCTGTTTAGAAATCACGCCAGGCTCCTTTTTTCCAGGTATAAGCACCTTTGAGGAAAGTTGGGCGATACCCTGCATTAAAGTTAAGATTCATATCACCTACAAGCGTTGACTTTCCGCCCTTAGTATCAATGACCAAACCTCCATTTGGTGTACTAGAGTAGAACTGAACTCCGACGGTATCGTCTGTGATATAAGGTTTATAAACAGTATTGGAGGTTTGCTTTTCTTGCCAGAAGCTCCTAATCGAAGATGCCACTAACATATCCGTTGAATCTACTTTATGGTAAACAAGGCCATTAAAAGCGAATGAACCGAACAAAGCGAAGGCTCCGTTCTCAATAACTAGCATCTGCTTGTGTGTCGCTTTCATTGACAGAGCCCGATATCTCACAATTGCCTACTAACCATAGCCCCCGCTTTTTCTCATCTGGAAAGTGGTTAGATATCAGTGAGCTACAGTCAGTGCCATTTACTACTTTCTTGACAAACATTTTTGCGTCGTCAGATATCGTCGTAACATTCTGTTTGTTTCCAGCAACCCCAAAAAGCTCTTTAAATAAGTCCATTTTGGTATCTGGTAGGAAGTCTTTCGAAAATTCAGGGGATTCCGTTGGCTTTGAAGCATCTATAGATGCCACAATGCTATCTTTGCCTATTATTGTTACGTAATCACTGTGGCATTGTTTCTCGCCATTAACTGAAGATGTCGAGTAACCATACTCTCGACCACCAAAACCCTTTTGAGAGTCATATCTAAAAGTAAACGAATCAGAAAAACGTACGCTAGTACACTCGAACATATCTGCAGGCTGCCCAGCGACTTTAGCACCAACACTTGGGGTAATCGTGACAGTCCCTACCATCTCTAAACCACCGCTAACTTGAATGGCGCCCTTTGGTTGATTAACGCCGTTAGCCATTGTCCGAGTGAGTGTGTTTGTATTTGATGTGGCAGTAAGAACGTAGTCAGTATCTTGTGAGACTGTTAATGAGACATTCCCTCTATTCGATATACAACCAGCGGTGAATTCTTCTGGTCGGTTTGACGCATCTTCAAGTACATCAATGCTTTTACCTGAAAATCGAAGGTATCCAAGTGCGCACTCTAATAGACCATCCGCGCTCCAGTAGTTCTTGCGAGACTCCACCTCATTTTGGGCTCGCTTAATCTCATAAAGCGAGGTCTTATAGACCCCCATTGTCACTACAAGCGCAACGACCAGTAGTAGACTTGTGGTCATTAATGCAATAACGCCGCTCTGCTTTCTCATTGGCCGTTCCTCACCATGAACTGTCGCGTCAATGAGCTGAATACACTGGGGTTACCTCTTAGCTCTGCATCTATGGTTAAATTGATATATTGGTGGGTGGCACTATTACTCCCTACCGTATTCGTCACCAAAGAAAAATCGTTTACTTTAATAAGGTTAGGTTCAAAAATAGACGTGCAACCTGTTGAATTAGAGTATGCGGTCGTTTTCGTTCCAGCCGAAATGCTTGTTTTAGCTCGGCAAATTGACAGTTTCCCAGCCTCTTCAGAGAACTGCCACACCACGTTCTCAATCGGTGCTTCTCCCCTATCATCTCGATACGCATACTGTGCTACCGCCCCGCTCTGAGACACATAAATGGTGCTGCTCGTCCCAAAAGGCACCCAGCTATTACTTTCTTCACCATTATAGCCAGCACGGATCATGTCATTTTGAATACGGCGCGCGTCGTCGCGAGAGCTTGATTTAACAGTAAAAGTTGAGATCGATCAGAGGCGTGGTTTTGTACTGAAATGTACAAAGAGCCACCAGAGAAATCGCCATGATACCCGCCGCCGATGCCACCAGCATTTCGATGATAGTGATGCCTTTTTGACGCTTCATCCTAGCAGCCCCCTAACCCATATTCACCGCCACTTTGACAAACTTGGACTCGACCTGACGCTGCATGACTGACGATCTTGGCAAACTTTTCACTGCGTGGGTAAGGTTTAATAGTGATGTTGCCACCCACACGCGCTCCACCAGTGATATGGTCAATTTTTAGCTGTTCACTATTAAAGTTAAGCTCAATGGTTGTGCCATCAAAAGGGGCTCCAGACATTGTAAACAACCGCTTTACGTCGGCATCAGAGAGATTCCCTTTGTTTGCCACTACCGCTGTCCAGTTACCATTCGAAGCCCCTTCCGGCAAGCCTTCAAAATGGATCCACAATGGCTCATTACGCAGTATCGCTTCTGCTTGTGTTTGCACAATAACGCCATAAATTTCGAGTGCTGCTCGCTCTACTTTATTCGATTTGGAGACATCGGTGAACGTCGGAGCCATCGCCGTTAGGACGATACCCGAGATCACTACTGTGATGATCAATTCCAAAAACGTAAAGCCGCGAACCATTTCCCAAAATCCTATGAAACTGGTAACAAACAAACCTATCTACTTGCGTTAATCCTAGCAGCAGCGAACACTAGAAAAGTCTTTTAAAATAGTCGGTTGGATTGACTTAAAAAAATGAAATGCAAACAAGACGGGAGTAGACAAAGAGGTTTGACGTTGATCGAATTGTTGATCACGTTAGCCATACTCGGCATTCTGACTTCCGTTGCCTACCCAAACTACACGCAGCAGGTGCGAGAAAGTCACCGAATGATCGCGTTGGGCGATTTACTGGAAATGCAGTTGGAGCTCGAACGCACCTATAGTAGCGGCTACAACTTTGCGTCTGTAATTTCGAGTGGGCGTTGTACCGTTTGTGAATCGCAGGTTAACCGCTATCAATTTGAGGTAGTGAGCAGCGCTAGCGCCGCTTATACCATTAAAGCAATCGCGCAGACGACTACCCGTCAATCTGACGATAGCTGCCTTGAGGCGGATAAAACCATGAGTTTGACGTCCAATGGCGATGTGACACCACTGGAGTGCTGGTAAAGCTACACGTGCCAAGCCAACTTCTAGAAAAGCAATCGGCCCGCGATAATGTTCATTATCGCGGGCCGATTTAATTTAGATTAGCGAGCGTTTAGCTAGTTAAATCATCGAAGAACTTCTTCACACCATTGAAGAAACCTTCTGATTTTGGCTTATGCGTGTTTGCCGCTTCACCGCCGCATGACTCTTCGAACTCATGCAGAAGTTCTTTCTGACGTGTGCTTAGCTTCACTGGCGTTTCAACCACAAGCTTCACGATTAGGTCGCCAACGCCGCCGCCACGAACGCCTTTCACGCCCTTACCACGCATGCGGAACATACGGCCAGTTTGAGTCTCTTCTGGCACTTTCAGGCTTACACGACCATCAAGTGTCGGAACTTCAACCTCACCGCCTAGAGCTGCTTGAGCAAAGCTCACTGGCACTTCACAGTACAGGTTGTTGCCTTCACGTTCAAAGATATGGTGCTCTTTTACGTGTACTTGTACATACAAGTCACCTGCTGGTGCACCATGCTCGCCCGCTTCACCTTCGCCAGATAGACGAATGCGATCGCCTGTATCCACACCGGCAGGGATCTTAACGTTAAGTGTCTTAGTCTTCTGTACGCGACCTTGACCATGACAGCTGTTACATGGGTCTTTAATGATCTTACCGGTGCCGCTACAGGTTGGACAGGTTTGCTGAACCGCAAAGAAGCCTTGGCGCATCTGAACTTGACCATGACCGTGACAGGTGCCACACGTTTGCGGAGAAGAGCCTTTCTTCGAGCCAGAGCCATCACATGTCTCACACTCAACTAGCGTTGGAACTTCAATCTCTTTTGAAATACCACGAACCGCTTCTTCTAGCGTTAGCTCCATGTTGTAGCGCAAGTCTGCACCGCGCTGAGCACGATGACCACCGCCACCACGACGACCGCCACCAAAGATATCACCGAATACGTCACCGAAAATATCACCGAAGTCAGCACCAGCGCCGCCGAAGCCGCCACCGCCCATGCCTCCTTGTTCAAAGGCTGCGTGACCATATTGGTCGTACGCCGCTTTTTTCTGAGGCTCGGTTAGGATCTCGTACGCTTCTTTTACTTCTTTAAACTTCTCAGCCGCCGTGTCATCACCTTGGTTTCTATCTGGGTGATACTTCATCGCAAGGCGCTTATACGCCTTCTTGATGTCGCGTTCTGATGCGTCACGATCAACGCCTAATACTTCGTAAAAATCACGTTTTGACATATTGCTTGTTACCAATTACTTCGACAAACAGCCCGGCGCTGTTTGGGGATTGTATCGTTCTAGATAAGGATTTTTATCCTTGGTTCTTGGAGGTAGATTCCTTATCTAGAGCGACAGTGTTTACAAATTTGCGGGCGTAAAGGTTACCCCAAACGCCCGCAACAATCACTTTTCGAGAACCCAGAAGAAAGGATTCTCTAAGCTAGAAGGCTCAAGCTCAAGGAGATGACGCGCAGTTTACCTTATCTTCATAGAGAAGGGGCAAATGAGCATCATCGACGCCGAGATTGGGTCTTCTAGCGACAAGAAATTATTTTTTCTCGTCTTTTACTTCTTCGAACTCAGCATCAACAACATCGTCGTCTTGCTTAGGCTGTTCGCCAGCTTCAGCGCCTGCACCTTGTGCTTGAGCTTGCTGCTGTGCGATTTCCATTAGCTTCTGAGCCGCTGCCATTAGCGCTTGAACTTTCGCGTCAATCGCTTCTTTGTCTTCACCTTTACGAGCTTCTTCTAGCTCAGTGATTGCAGCTTCGATCTTCTCTTTCTCTTCTGCAGGTAGCGCTTCACCAGCTTCTTCTACTTGCTTACGAGTACCGTGAATCATTTGGTCTGCTTGGTTACGTGCAGCTGCTAGCTCTTCGAACTTCTTGTCCGCTTCTTTGTTAGCTTCTGCTTCTTGTACCATTTTCTCGATGTCTTCATCGCTCAGACCGCCAGACGCTTGGATAGTGATCTTCTGCTCTTTACCAGTCGACTTGTCTTTCGCAGATACGTGTAGGATACCGTCCGCATCTAGGTCGAAAGTCACTTCGATTTGAGGCATACCACGAGGTGCAGCTTGAATGCCTTCTAGGTTGAATTGACCTAGAGACTTGTTGTACATCGCTTGCTTACGCTCACCTTGAAGAACGTGGATAGTTACCGCGTTCTGGTTGTCTTCTGCTGTAGAGAAAACTTGGTTCGCTTTCGTTGGGATAGTTGTGTTCTTCTCAACTAGCTTAGTCATTACGCCGCCCATAGTCTCGATACCTAGAGACAGAGGAGTAACGTCTAGTAGAAGTACGTCTTTCACATCACCCGCTAGTACACCACCTTGAACTGCAGCACCCATTGCTACTGCTTCGTCTGGGTTCACGTCGCGGCGAGCTTCTTTACCGAAGAACTCAGCTACTTTCGCTTGAACCATAGGCATACGAGTTTGACCACCAACTAGGATTACGTCGTTGATGTCGCTTACTGATAGGTCAGCGTCAGCTAGAGCAACTTTAAGTGGCTCAAGAGAACGTTGTACTAGGTCTTCAACTAGAGATTCTAGTTTCGCACGAGTCACTTTTACGTTCATGTGCTTAGGACCAGTTGCATCTGCAGTAACGTAAGGTAGGTTTACGTCAGTTTGAGAAGTAGAAGAAAGCTCGATTTTCGCTTTTTCTGCTGCTTCTTTAACACGCTGCATTGCTAGTGGGTCGTTCTTAAGGTTGATGCCTTGCTCTTTCTGGAACTCTTCAACTAGGTAGTTGATCATGCGGTTATCGAAGTCTTCACCACCAAGGTGCGTATCACCGTTAGTTGCTAGAACTTCAAATGTTTTCTCGCCTTCAACTTCGTCAATCTCGATGATAGAGATATCGAATGTACCACCACCAAGGTCGTAAACTGCGATAGTGCGGTCGCCGCCTTTCTTGTCTAGACCGTAAGCAAGTGCTGCTGCTGTTGGCTCGTTGATGATACGTTTAACTTCTAGACCTGCGATACGACCAGCATCTTTCGTTGCTTGACGCTGTGCATCGTTGAAGTAAGCAGGAACTGTGATAACTGCGCCAGTTACTTCCTCACCTAGGAAATCTTCTGCAGTTTTCTTCATTTTCTTAAGTACTTCAGCAGATACTTGAGGAGCAGCCATTTGCTGGCCTTTTGCTTCTACCCATGCATCACCGTTGTCAGCCTTAACGATTTTGTAAGGCATGATTTCGATGTCACGCTGAACTTCTTCGTCTTCAAAACGACGACCGATAAGACGCTTAATAGCAAATAGCGTGTTCTCTGGGTTTGTAACTGCTTGACGTTTTGCAGGTTGACCAACTAGCGTCTCGCCGTCAGTGTAAGCGATAACCGATGCGGTTGTACGCTCACCTTCAGCATTTTCGATTACGCGTGGTTTGTCGCCGTCTAGAACAGCAACACAAGAGTTAGTAGTACCTAAGTCAATACCAATGATTTTACCCATCAGGCTATCTCCGAATAATTCTATTGTTTCGTTTGCTGCCTCAGTGTGAGGCTGAGAGCCGACAAAACTGTCCGCTCGCAATAGGTTTGTTTTCTGTATGACCCTTAGATAAGGGCGTCAAAATGCTTTTCAAGGGAAAAAGTAAAAAAAGTTTAAGTTTTTTCTGTTGTCATTGTGCATCTGAACATCATTTGCACCCACGACCTAACGTTGTAATTACTTGAAAAATAAAAAACGGAGCCTTGACTGGCTCCGTTTATCATCTAGAGAAACTATTTTTAATTACGCACGGCTCTGGGCAAGTACAGCGTCAGCATCTTGCTCTGCTGGCTCACCAATCTCACCTTCGCTACCAGCAACAATTGTGTTTACAGCAGTATCACCAACAACGTTTGAGCTAGTACAGAACATATCGTTGATACGGTCAACAGCAGCAACAATGGCTAGACCTTCTGGTGGCAAGCCTAGTTGGTGAAGGATAACACCAATCATCACTACACCGCCGCCTGGAACACCACCAGCACCAATTGAAAGTAGCAGTACCGTAAAGCCTAGAGTAAACAGATCGCCCATTTGGATAGGCTGACCGAAGGCATTAGCGATGAAGATAGCCGCAATCGCGATGTAGATAGACGCGCCTGCCATGTTCATGGTCGCACCCAGTGGTACACCAAAACCAGCTACAGATTTAGACACACCAATCTTATCTGTCAGAGTACGCATAGTCACTGGAATCGTCGCGTTAGAGCTTGCCGTTGATAGAGAGAACAGAACCTGCTCACGAGTCGCACGGATAAACTGTGCTGGCGTCATTTTCGTCGTTGCGCCAACCATAAGCGGGTAAACCATAAAGATCCACAGAACAAGAATACCCACAACTAGAGCAACATAGCCCGCTACCGATGCTAGTGTGTTTGCATCAAGCGTTGCGCCAAGCTGAATCATCAGTGCGAATACACCGTAAGGGGCTAGGCTCATTACAAGACCAATTAGCTTCATCATCACGTCATTCGCTTACTTTGAACGCGTTGATAGCAGGACCACCTTTCTTATCCAGAGCTTGGATAGCTAGACCTGTCAGAATCGCCATGAAGATGATTTGTAGCATGTCACCGTTAGCGAACGCCTGAATTGGGTTGCTAGGTACGATGTTAGTGATCATTGAGAAGATGTCAGGCGTCGTCGTTGACGTAATCTCTACAGCTTGAGCCACTGTGCCGCCTAAGTTAGCACCTGCACCCGGCTGAACGATCATACCGATCGCAAGTGCAAAAGTAATCGCGATCACCGTATTGAGAATATAAAGCGCAAAGGTTTTGCCGCCGAGGCGACCGAAAGAGTTGATGTCTTTAAGTTCTACGATACCGCAAACGATAGAAACGTAAACCAATGGTACAACGAGCAGTTTGATTAATGAGACGAACATGCCGCCTACGCCTTCTGCAAAACCAAGTAAGTATTGGTCAAAAAGGCTAACACCTGCGAAAAGGTATTGAATAGCTGTACCAATCAAAAGGCCAGCAAATAGACCTACAAAGATCTTTTGGGATAGTGATTTATTCATTCAAAAACTCCAGAATGTTGTGTTTAGTCCCTGCATTTTTATAGTTATTTACTTTCTTATTTATAGAAAGCTCAGTGGATATTACAGATCTGAAGTCAAAATGAAAGCATAAATTTTACATTTCCTTATCTATTTTTTAAAGTTTATAACTCCAAAATTAAAGAGAAAACCAGAACAATAAACCAAAAAAATGAAGCCAATAAGGTTCATTTTATAGAATGGGCAAATTTGTTGGGATAAACCTCTAGTGTCAAGCCCTAGAAATAATCTGCTACTTTGACACCATTACCATGGCAGGACGGATAACACGACCATTTAGCTCGTAACCCTTTTGCATAACAAACATGACGGTATTAGGCTCGTGATCTGCACTTTCCTGAATAGACATTGCTTGGTGCTGCTCAGGATTGAATGCTTCACCTTCTGGGTTGATCTCTTTTAGGCCAAACTTAGCAACCACATCAACAAACGTCTTGTGAGTCATTTCAACACCTTCAACGATCGGTTTTACCGCTTCGTTTTCAGCATCTGCTGCTGCAATTGCACGCTCTAGGTTATCAATCACTGGTAGTAGTTCTTCCGCGAACTTGTTCAGTGCGTACTTACGAGCCTTGTCAATTTCTTGCTCTGTGCGACGACGCATGTTTTCAACGTCTGCTTTCGCACGTAGCACAGAATCTTGCTGTTCTTTTACTTTTGCTTCGCTAGACAGAAGTGCTGCTTCTAGTTGTGCAATCTTAGCTTCTTGAATGTCTTGCTCGGATTCTTCGTTCCATTCCACGTCAGCGTCAGAACCTACCACCTCTGCATCTTCCTGTTTTGCTTCCGCTTCTTGGGTGTTTAGCTCTTCTTGATTTACCTTGTTTTCTTCGTTGCTCATGGTCTCTCCGGAATACTCGCTTCAAGGCAATGCATAATACGACTCACCCACAATTCTTAGGAACTAAATCGCACCAAACACTGCATATATACATACTTTGGGTATATTATGGGGATGAAGATTTGTGATTCAAGCACTAATAGTTTGGAAGTGATATGAAAAAACCCTTTGAGGTGATCGCCATCATAGGCAAACCTCGAGCTCAGCAAGCCATTCAAACCCATAAAGAGCTGTTTTTGTGGCTCACCTCGAAAGGCTACAAGGTTCTTGTCGATGATCGTCTTATCGATATTCTTGTCGACATCCCAAGGCAGCACTTCTTCAGCTTAGTTCGTATAGGCCGAGAAGCCGACTTAGCGATTGTGGTAGGCGGCGACGGGAATATGCTTGGTGCAGCTCGTGTATTATCTCGATTCGATGTAGCTGTGATTGGTGTCAATCGTGGCAACCTTGGCTTTCTTACAGATCTAAACCCTGAAGGTTTTGAAACCGCGCTCGAATCTGTGCTCAAGGGCGAATACCTTGAGGAGAAACGTTTTCTCCTAGAAGCGGAAATTCATCGACACGGGCAAATAAAAAGTCATAACGCAGCACTCAATGAAGCGGTTCTTCACCCGGGACAAGTCGCGCACATGATCGAGTTTGAAGTCTATATTGATGAATCTTTCGCGTTCAGTTTGCGCTCTGACGGGCTTATTGTGTCTACGCCAACAGGCTCCACGGCCTACTCGCTCTCCGGCGGCGGCCCTATTTTATCATCACAACTCAATGCCATCTCATTGGTGCCGATGTTCCCACATACCTTGTCGAGTCGCCCATTGGTGGTTGATGGCAACTGCCGTATTAAGCTAGTGGTGTCTCCTGATAACCGTGGCACACAAGAAGTAAGCTGCGATGGACAAATCTCGCTACCTGTATCGCCTGGTGACGAGATCCACATCTATCAAAGCCCGAACGCGCTAAAACTGATCCATCCAAAAGACTACAGCTACTATCACGTACTGCGAAACAAACTCGGTTGGTCGAGTAAACTGTTTTAATTAAATCAGATAGATAACCTTCATTCCAATCGATAGCCTCAATGTTGCCATTGAGGCTTTTTTGTATCTGCCGGTTAAACCCCTTCCATTTCGATCAAATAATCAACAACAGTACGTCCTGTCACATAAAAATTTACCTGTGCAACTTTACTGTATAAAGAAACAGTATATACTGAACTTACATACAGTAGTGTTCATTTAAACAGGTAACTAAAAATGCTGTCTCATTTAAGTGTTAATAATTTTGCTATCGTAAAATCGCTGCAGTTAGAACTATGTACAGGTATGACAACCATCACTGGCGAAACCGGCGCAGGTAAATCCATTGCTATCGATGCGCTTGGGCTGTGTTTAGGTGGCCGTGCCGACGCTGGCGCCGTACGTGCCGGTGAAGACAAAACCGAAGTCACTGCCGCTTTTGCGATTGAGAACAATCAACAAGCGACACGCTGGCTCGAAGATAATGACCTGTTTGATGGCACTGAATGTATCTTACGCCGCACCATTACTAAAGAAGGCCGTTCACGCGCTTTCATTAACGGCAGTCCAGTTCCCCTGTCACAGCTAAAATCACTTGGCCAATTGCTGATAAACATCCACGGTCAGCATGCGCATCACCAATTGATGAAGAGTGATTATCAGCTCAGCTTACTTGACCAATACGCAGGCCATACTGCGCTGCTTAAACAGGTTCGTTCAAAGTACCAAACCTGGCGTAATGCCGATATTGCACTCACCAAACTGAAAGAAAACAGTGCTAACAACTTAGCTCAACTGCAGTTGCTCGAATATCAAATTAAAGAACTCAATGAGCTAGCGATTGGAGAAGACGAGTTCCCCGATCTTGAACAAGAACACAAACGTTTATCCAACAGTGGTGAATTAGCAGTGACATGCCAACAAGCCATCGACATCATCTACGAGGCGATGAAGTCAACGCCCTTGCTATGCTACAAACCGCCAGCAGCAAACTGCTGCAGCTGGCCGAGCTCGACGCGAGCCTAACGCCACTGCCTAACATGATTGAAGAAGCCATCATCCAAATAGAAGAAGCCAATACCGAGCTTCGCAATTACCTCGACAAGATTGATGTTGATCCTGAGCGCATGGCTTATGTTGAAGAGCGTTTTTCTAAAATCATGTCACTGGCACGCAAGCACCACGTGATGCCAGAAGAGCTCTACCAGCACCATCAGGACTTGCTCGCGCAAATCGAAGCACTTGATTGCTCAGACGAAAAAATGGCAGAAATGGAGCAAGAAGTGGCAAGCCACTTTGACGCTTATGTCAGAGCCAGTGAGAAGCTGAATAAATCCCGTGGTCGCTACGCAAAAGAACTTAACAAGCTGATTTCTCAAAGCATGCATGAGCTGAGTATGGAGAAAGCCAAATTCGCCATTGATGTCGCATTCCAATCTGACCACCCTTCCCCAACTGGCATGGATAGTGTGGTGTTCTTGGTCTCTACCAACCCAGGTCAGCCTATGCAGCCGATCGCCAAGGTTGCTTCTGGTGGTGAGCTATCACGGATTTCTTTGGCTATTCAAGTGATCACCGCACAAAAAGTCGATACTCCAAGTCTTATCTTCGATGAAGTCGATGTAGGTATCAGCGGACCTACCGCCGCAGTAGTGGGTAAAATGCTGCGTAAGCTGGGTGAATCAACGCAAGTACTGTGTGTGACTCACTTGCCACAGGTTGCAGGTCATGGTCATCAGCAACTGTTTGTTACCAAAACGACCAAAGCCAACAAAACTGAGACCAGCATGCTGACTCTAAACGAGCAAGAGCGTATCAGTGAGCTTGCTCGCTTACTCGGTGGCAGCCAAATCACCGATTCAACGCTGGCTAATGCGAAAGAACTACTCATCGCCGCGTGATTGCACTGCGAGGAGATAGTTCCCTTCCAAGCCAAGATTAACCGAGGATTGTTGCTTAACTCATAAAACCGAGCTTGAGCGACAATCTTACGCAGACAAGTTTTTACTTCTGGCTCATCCTTGTTTATTATCTTTGCAGTTTCACAAATCGACGTTGTAAATTAAAGCTATGCAATTTAAGAAGTGGTTACTTGCATTACCACTAGCACTTAGTGTGCTGACAGGATGTTCAGTAATAGAAAAAATCGTATATCGCATTGATATCAACCAAGGTAACTTCGTTGAGCAAAGTGCGGTAGACCAGCTGCGTTATGGCATGACCAAAGAACAAGTTCGCTTCGTTCTTGGCTCACCAATGCTTATTGAAAACGGCTACCCGAATACTTGGTACTACATCTACCACGCAACCAAGGGACACGACGATTCTGTTCAGCAGAACCTAGTCGTAAACTTTGACGGTAATGGCGTGTTGGCGTCTATCGCTGGCGACTACGAAGCAAGCGATAACTTCTTCGACGCACTGAACTAGCTCGTTAAAATACAAAAAGCTCGCCTAGGCGAGCTTTTTTCGTTTCTGCGGTAAGCGAAGGTATTAGCTTGCTTCCGCACTCTTTCTAAGTGGCGATGGCTTACCGCCTGTCACCGGATCGGCTTTGCCAGCATTTTTAGCTTGCTCTGCACGTTTACGTCTGATTTCTTTTGGATCGGCCAGTAGCGGGCGATAAATCTCAATACGGTCTTTATCTCTTACCGTGGCATCCAACTTCACGTTGCGGCTAAATACGCCAACCTTGTTGGTCGACAAATCGATCTCTGGATACACCGACAGCACGCCCGACTTTTGAATAATCTCTTCCACCGTCGATTCGTGGTTGACCACCAACTGAAAAACGCGCTGTTCATTCGGCAGGGCGTAAACCACTTCTACGTGGATAAGCTGAGCTTCAGCACTCATAGGTGTAGACCTCTTTGGCACGCTTAGTAAACGCGTTCACCATGTTACTCGTGACGTCGTGGAAGATCTTTCCAAACGCCAGTTCAATCATTTTGCTTGAGAATTCGAACTCTAGTTTTAGCTCAACTTTGCACGCCTGATCATCGAGTGGAATGAAAGACCAAACGCCTTTAAGCATTTTAAATGGGCCGTCCACCAGCTCCATCAGAATCTCGCTTCCATGCACCAAAGTATTCGCAGTGGTAAATGTTTTACTGATCCCTGCCTTTGAAACGTCTACCGACGCAACCATCGCTGAGTTTGTTGCCTCTAATACACGCGAGCCTGAACAGCCCGGCAAAAAATCAGGATAACTGGCGACATCATTAACCAAGTTAAACATTTGATCAGCGCTAAACATCACGAGCGCCGAGCGAGTCACTTGTTGCATAAAAACTCCCCAAACTAAAAGGTTGCCTCCGATTCTACTGTTAAGCAGCTGTTAGCTCAAGTCACACGCTCATAGCCTTTAATAATCGGGAGGTAACGCGCGCTCACACAAAACAAAAGCTTGGCAAATAAAACCCTTCCCTAAACGCAAAAACTCGCCGTATAATGACGCCATTATGGTAAAGAAGAATTCAAAGAATAAAGCGGGTAGCAATACCATCGCTCAGAACAAGAAAGCTCGCCACGAATTTCACATTCAAGACGAGATCGAGGCTGGTATCGAGCTGCAAGGCTGGGAAGTAAAATCCCTACGCTCAGGCAAAGCGAATATCGCTGAGAGCTACGTTTTCCTACGTGATGGCCAAGCTTACATCAGCGGCATGTCAATCATTCCGCTTAACCAAGCATCAACTCACATTGTTGCCGAGCCAACACGCGTGCGTAAACTGCTCTTGCACCGCCGCGAACTGGACAAGCTTATTGGTCTCGTTAACCGTGACGGCATGACGCTTGTTGCAACAACTATGTATTGGTCACGCTCTTGGGCTAAGATCAAAGTAGGCGTCGCGAAAGGTAAAAAGCTTCACGACAAACGTGCTGATTTGAAAGAAAAAAGATTGGGCACGTGACAAAAGCGCGAATCATGAAGAGTAATTTGCGCTAAAACTGACCAGTTAAACTCCGCAGTGCTAGACAGGCTAAGCTTTTCTGGTAACATGCGAAGAACACTTTGGGGCTGATTTAGGATTCGACAGGAATTTTGCAGTCTGAGGTGCATGCCGTGGGGCGGTTGGCCACGTAAAAAGCCGCAAAAAAATAGTCGCAAACGACGAAAACTACGCACTAGCAGCTTAATAACCTGCTCAGAGCTCTCTCGCCCTAGCTTCCGCACGTAAGACGGGGACCAACGAGAGATCAAACCCAAACGCGCTAGCCCGGATTTTCCCACCTGAGAGATGAACGGCGAATTATAATTCAGGTTAGCCATTAACTAGCGTGTCGGTTCGCAGGTTGGTGGTGAATTTAAAGATCGACTAAGCATGTAGTACCAATGATGAATGGTTTTTGGACGCGGGTTCAACTCCCGCCAGCTCCACCAAATTCGTATACGAAGACGTTCTAGAACGTTTTAAACCCCCGCTAAGGCTCAGCTTTGGCGGGGGTTTTTTGCATTCTGAGCCTTTCAAAATGTCTACGAACATCTACCAACATCTAACTAGGCGTGTAACACGTTCGGTAACACTGTGCAGGTTAACCAAAGTGCATGTTACTAACGAACTGGCGAAAGACACTAGAAGGATCTGACTATGTCGAGAATCGTAAAACCCCTAACAGACACCGAGATTAAAAACTCCAAGCCACGCGAAAGAGAGTACAACTTAAGTGATGGGTATGGCCTGCAATGTAGAGTCAAACCGACGGGAACCAAAGTTTGGCTGTTTAACTACAAACGCCCCAAAACTGGTAAGAGAACCAATATGTCTCTTGGTCGCTACCCTTCTGTTTCCCTTAAAGATGCAAGATCAAAACGCGAAGAATACCTTTCTTTACTTGCCTCCCAAATAGATCCCCGTGAATACGTTGACCGAGAGAAAAACATAGAGGCAGCCAGATTAGAAAGTGTTGCTCGCGACTGGTTCGAGGTCAAAAAACACAGTATCACTGAAGACTATGCGACAGATATTTGGCGCTCCCTTGAGATGCATGTGTTGCCAAAACTAGGAAACATGTCCGTCGTCGCGCTAACACCAATGGATGTTATCAATGCACTTAGCCCCCTATCAGAGAGAGGAAGCCTGGAGACTGTAAAACGTGTGTGCCAGCGTTTGAATGAAATTATGGTCTTTGCAGCAAACACAGGGCTAATCGAGATAAACCCTATTTCAGGCGTTCGACATGCCTTCAAGACTCCCAAACCAACCAACATGCCAACTTTACAACCAGAGCAATTGGGTCAGCTGCTGGTGGATGTAATGAATGCGAATATACGACGCGTAACACGATTACTTATTGAATGGCAGCTTCATACTATGGTTCGTCCGTCGGAGGCTTCTGGTGCCGTTGGGAAGAAATTGACTTAGAGCGGCAGCTTTGGATTATCCCCTCAGAACGAATGAAGAAAAAGGTAGAGCACATTGTTCCACTCTCTCCACAAACTCTAAACATCCTTGCAGAAGCCAAAAAGCTGTCTGATGGCTCTGAGTACATTTTTCCGGCCGACCGAAAGAAAGGTCACCCTGTAAATCCTCAAACCGCAAATATGGCACTTAAGCGCATGGGGTACAGTGGAAGATTGGTGGCACACGGCCTCCGAGCTCTGGCTAGTACGGTTTTAAACGAAGAAGGCATTCACCACCCTGATATAATTGAAGCCGCCCTGGCTCACGTAGACAAAAACCAAGTTCGAAGCGCTTACAACAGAGCAAAATATCTTGATAGACGTCACAAGATGATGATTTGGTGGAGTAATCATATTGTTTCAAGTCTAGCCAAAGCTCTGAGCGCTCAATAGTATCCCTCGAAGGCCTCTCCGTTAGTTGGAGAGGCATTGAGAAAAGGTAATGCTGTGACTCCAAAGTTTTTACACGTTAGAGTGGTTGAGATCGAATCCGATAAGTGCCTGGATGTTAAAGTAGATGGTAGTCCATTCAGGGGGCTCTCGAGAGTACACCGTGTCATAGGCGATAATTCATACGAAGGAATCGAATGTACTGTGACTAGAGAAGAGTTCGACTCTGATGCCTTGTACGTAATGACGCCAACAGAATTGAAAGGCTAAACGCAACACTAGAGCTTTGGTCCACTGGCAAACTACCTACCAGTCTCTTAATAAGGAAGCTCAATCAAATAGTTGGTTTCTCTTCGACAGATTTCGGGCAACAGCGAGTATCACTGACCAACGGTATAATAGCATTGCTCGCCGACCATCTGACGATTGGTAAGATTGGGGCACGCCACACCTTTTATCCGAAGCTCTTGGACACATGTTTGGACTCAATAACAATCAAGATATTCCACGTCAAGTTCGTCGCTCAAAAGAGAAGGTCTCAACGTTCATAACACAACTACTGAACGTATGTACCTCCTCTGGTGCAGGCTGCCACCTAATCAGTTTGTGTATTCACAACTATGTGACAGATCTCGTTTTCGACGCTCTTGTTCAAGCACAACAACGAGTCGATGAGCTACAAAAGAGAGGTTATCACGTGTATTCGCAAACACTCTCCAAGCTATATGAGTGTTCGAAAGATATTACGGATAAAAGCATTAATACTCTAAGTAACCTAATCTGCGGACATTTTTACACTGAATATTGTCCGCGTTAATCGTCCGCAATCGGGTTTAATAAGCGCATATTGTTCAACAAGACGTCAGGAGTTCTAATGACCGTCAATCAACACATTATGCGCTTACCTTCCATCCTTAGCACCTACGGAGTCTCTCGTGCTTTTATCTACAAGCAGGTTGCCGATGGTTTGTTTCCATCACAAGTAAACCTCGGGGCTCGTAGCGTTGGCTGGCTTAAGTCAGAAGTTGAATGCGTTATGCTCGCACGCATCAATGGTTACTCAAATGATAAGATCCAAACATTAGTCTCTCGCCTGAAGGAAGAGCGTAAGGAAAAGTTAAGCCTCTCATTGCTAAGTGGGCTGGAGGGTTAATATGTTACATCAATCTGCCCTATCGATGTTTATAGACGCTATTACTGCAGAGGGACTAACCCCCCAGAGGAAATTAATACCGATGGAACACTCTACCGCTTCAGCAGCAATGGGAAACTAGGGGATAAGTCTGGCTACTATGTACTCCATAACAACCCAAACGGCATCCTTGTTGGCATCTTTGGTTGCTGCCGAGCTGGCGTACAGCATACATGGAGCTCTACACCTCGTTCGTCACTTACTTTGGAGAACAAACTCATCATCAGCAAGATGCTTGAGAACTCCAAGACAGCCATTGAGACAACCGCAAAAGAACGCCAGAACTACGCCAATACAGTCGTATTAGCGGCCGACGCTGCAGATAACTCTCACCCTTACGCAAAACTCAAAGGTGGCCTATCGCTTAAAGGGCTTTACTGGATGAAATCTATTCCTCGTTCAGAGTTTTTTGATAACCCCACTCTATCCGGCACACTAGACAACGTTTTAATTGTGCCTGTCAAAGATGCAAAGGAAAAGCTCATCTCCCTTCAGGCTATCACCGGTGAAGGAAACAAGTTCTTCATGAGCAAAGGCACTACCAAAGGTGGAATGTTTGTATTAGAAGGCGAGACTGACACTGTTTACGTCGCAGAGGGATACGCTACTGCTGCGAGCATTCACGAGGCAACTAGTAAAACAGTCGTCTGCGCATTCAACGCAAACAACCTTTTAGTTGTCGCCCCAACCACAAAAGAGATATTTCCAAACGCGGTGGTAGTAGTTGCTGCAGATAATGACGCAGCTAAGGAAGCAGAGGGAAAAGGCAACAAAGGCAAAGAAATAGCACTTAAACTATTCGAAGAAGAAAATATCGCCTATTCAATGCCCAAATTTGAATCCGTGAATGATGGTTCGGACTGGAACGACTTTGCCTGCTCAAATGGACTGGAAGCACTCTTAGGATCTCTTATTGCCAACACTATCGTGCCTGCGAGATCTATCGATAGTTTTGACGATGCGATCGAACATCTCTCTATCGAAGCAGAAGACACAGAAGTGTTCGATAAAGCTCTAAAATTCATTGATTCAGCAGACACACTTTTCCAAACGCGCATGATGACTAAGTTAAAAGCACAGACAGGTGTGCCCTTCAAAGACATGAAAAGTCGTATGCACAAGCTATCCATGAAAGAAAAGCCAACTCAACTTAGCCATGGAGAAATGGCATCTAAGCTAGTAAGTAATGCTGGTGAAACTGAAATGGTAGGCGCTTTTGGCTCAATGTGGACTTATCAATCAGTTACGGGACTTTGGGAAGAAAAGAAACTATCTAAGCTGGGTGCAGAAGTCTTCCATAAGTTCAACGACCAAAAGTATTGTAAACGAGGAAGCGACTATCGTTCAGTTGCAAACTTCGCCTATGACCTTCAAGAAGAACAGTCATTTTTTGAAAATGCTCCCTTTGGGGTCAATACTCCCGACGGTTTTCTTTGCATTCAAAATAGCAAAGTGACTCTCGAAGAAACCACACCGCTTCATCGTGCCCGACACTGTTTAGGCTTTAACCCAAGCGAAGACGCTGAACCAAAAGCATTCTTGAACATGATTAACGAAGCTTTTGTCGGCCTTTATCCAAATGAACAGATTCGCCAACTGCGTATGGCTTTTGGTCTATCTCTATTTGGTATTATGCCTCAACAACAACGTGCAGTATTTCTTTATGGAGCGCCTGGTTCTGGGAAATCTGTGGTACTAAAAGTTCTCTCGAGCATGCTCCCAGAAGAAGCTATAACGTCGATATCTCCGTATGCCTTTGATGATGAGTATCAACGTGCTGCTATGGCAGGCAAACGGTTTAACTTAGTTCCTGAGATGGAAAAGAATAAGCCGTTACCGAGTGCTTTGTTTAAGTCTATTATCAGCGGAGACAGGATTGGGGCTCGCGAACCATACGGCAAGACATTCACTTACGTGCCATCTGCGACCAACTGGTTCAATGGGAACTATTACCCCAAGACGACAGACCATACCGACGGGTTTTATCGTCGCTGGTACATAGTTCACTTTAACAACACCAAACCCGATAGCGAGCGAGATGCCGGACTGCTTGATCGCATTATCTCTGAAGAGCTTCCCTCTGTCCTGCGTTGGGCTATTGCTGGTGTAGAAGATTATCTTAAGAATGGCCTATACATGTCTCCAGCCCATTTTGATTGCTTATTAAAATGGAAAACGGATGGTAACAGCGTTCAAGGTTGGCTCGAGGATTCCGATGATAACGGTATTCAGTATCGTGGGAGTGGGATCTCCAAAGCACCCTTGAAACTAACTTGGGGTTACAACTTATACCGCGACTGGTGCAACCGTTGCGGAGTTCATGCCTACAAGAAAACAACATTCGTTCAGCACATGGAAGCGCTTGGGCATTCAACCTCCATATACAACGGATATAGGGTTTTCAGTACGCTTTATCTTGTTGAACCCAACATTATTTTTAATAACGTTGTTTAGTCATTTTAGTGAAAATAGTGAGGGGTGTTGTTACAACATCCCTTTACTCAAAGAACTGCTCTAGGTCGCACCAACAACTTTAATACAGACAGCGTAGCTAAGTGAACTCCACTTTTTTCACCTTGAGGTTAGTAACTTAAACAGAGGCTTTTGGAGCGACCTAAACGTTTGAGCATATAGTCACCGTGAATTGACTCCGACACACTAGGCCTTTCTGATTGTAACTGTCAGCAAGAACAATTGATCACACAGAACAAAAAGAAGAGGGTAACCATGGCAGCACCATCAGGGAATAGAAACCACAGCAAATACAAACCTCAATACGCTCTGCAGGTCTACAAGCTTTGCCTTATGGGTGCCCGAGATCAGGACATAGCGGATTTCTTTGAGGTTCACCGCGACACCATCTTTCACTGGGGTAGCTTATATCCTGAGTTTGCAGAAGCTAGAAAGAGAGGAAAGTTAGCAGCAGACGCCGAGGTGGCACATAGCCTCTTTACGCGTGCAATGGGTGTTACGTTAAACAAGCAAAAGGTACTGAGTTCTGGTGAGATTGTTGACTACCAAGAACAGTTACCACCTGACGTTCGTGCTGCGGAGTATTGGTTGAAATGTCGTAAACGCGACAATTGGAATCCGAAGAATCAAGTGGAGCTGTCTGGTGATCAAAGCAAT
Organism: Vibrio maritimus; assembly: GCA_000755425.1. Taxonomy (GTDB): domain Bacteria; phylum Pseudomonadota; class Gammaproteobacteria; order Enterobacterales; family Vibrionaceae; genus Vibrio; species Vibrio maritimus_A. Next base: position 74,744 of record BBMT01000009.1, on the reverse strand, counting down.
CCTCTCGCTTTTCTTTTGACCGACATGGCCAAGGATGCAGAGGACGCTCCCCGCTACCAAGTCAATAATTTTCAGACACTTATAATTTAACATAATAGTTATAATACTCACTGAGTGCCACTTTTAGAGGGTATCTATGGGCTTAAGAACTATCATTTTCGCTGCAATATGCTTACTACTTACAAACACCGCGCGCTCTCAGCCAGTGGCAGTAATCACCAAGGTGCTTGTAAACACACCTACTGGTGAAAGACCTGACCTGTCGCTCTACTATGAAATAGAGAGAACTCCGATTTTTCCACCTGATCACGAAAGCCAACTGCGTGAGAGGACAGATAGAATCATCGCAGCAATGGAGGAAATACGATTGTTACTTCGGGAACTGGCGGAAGAAAAGAAACTAAAGAAGTAGTAAGCGTTAGTATAGGGGGGGCGTGACCAAAATGCAATACCCCCTCCCCCTACTCCATATATGCGTGTCGGAAATTTATCCGATTTTTGAACTCAAGAACTTTGGTCTATATTGCTTATTGTAACGATCAAGTTCACGAGGAACGAATATGTTCAACAGAATCAGAGCCTATCTCAATAGCGGAGGCTGGCTTTGCAAAAAGCAGAACAACCTCCCCACAACAACTAACACTGATGATGTCTTGAAAGACATAGAAGGCACAGGGCTTGATGTCCTCAGCGAGAACGACGCCGTTACCGAGTCCGACTGGCGCTTTATCAGCAGTTGTCTTAATTACGGAGAACGGCGCGGTAGAGATAAGATTGACGAATGAAGAGTACACTTCCATCGCGCAACCACAGCCTTACCAAGTTGAGCATACATAAGTCAGTTGAATTAGTCTTAATGTAATCTATCTGTTTTATTTACTCAATGTAGATGTATCTGACTGTTTGACCTAATGCCCCCAAGTTTGTTGAAAAATAGTAGCAATATGCTTAAAAATAACTATCAATGATATACAAACCTATTCTAAATAGAGTAGCATTGTATATACTATTACAAATTGATGAACTAGTGGATTTTTATGCGGAACATCCTTACAATAACCATAATATTCCTGTCTACAAATGTGTATGCTAAAAAGAACTCAAATACGTATGATTTCACCCGAATGGCTGCTCATGCTCATGCTCACCAGATTTATTGTATGAACGCATATAGCATGCCCCAAAGTGAAATTATCTTTAAGGCGGCACTTAATGCAGGATATAAAGAAGATGGTGTGGCATTTATGGATTATTACATTGAAAAAAACACCAAAATATTAAAGAATAAGCTTAGAGCACTTAAAAACATCGCTTTAAACCCTAACTTTGACAGTTGTAAATATATTGACAACAAATTTAGCGAAGTCTTGTTAGGTAGTAATTTTTCAACAGGAAAAAACTAACTATAGAAATGGAATGAAAATAAAAAATGAAAAAAATCACTCTCTTTTTAACGATTTTATTATCTACATCAGCATTAGCTAAAGACGATTTCATGTTAAAGATGCTTGTAACGAGCAAGATGCACGGTGGGTGTGGGATCATTGGACAAATGTCACGATTTCAAAGTGAAACGAAAATGGAAGGTGGTAATGAATTTCTGACTAGGTTTCTTGAAATGAACGCAGCAAGGTTAGGAATGACATCTAATGAATATATCCATATGTGCATGAAGATAGAAGAAGATTACGAAGGCTTTTATAAGCTTGCAGAGTCAGTACAGTAATACAGGAAACTAGTCAAGTCTGCACTTATGGTTTTCTTGCAAAAGTATTGTTAATTACTAACTTCATCGAGAAACTTTGAGTTAAAGTAAGCCTTGTTGCTTAAATCGATAGAACTAAATCAAGAAGCTACGATCTGATCGGCTACACCCATCAATCTACGTAGCTTCATATCTACTTCTCTTTATAAAACTACTAACCGGAAGCTATACAATAAATTCTTAATCAACCGTAATTTTCTGAACTTTTGAATTGATGAGGAAGCGATAGCCGAGTGAAAGCAAAACAAACAAGGCAAGCGTGGTAGACCTCGCTGATTCAGCGAATTAGTCATTACTACCGCTCTGATGGTGAAAGCGTTCTCTCGATGCTATTGAGAGCGCTGAAGGGCTTTCTAACCTCAATATTTAAGCTGGCTAAATCCTTGCTTATTTGCCCCCACTAAACATGTGTAAGCGGTTGTGTTAAGGAAGTTGAGGCTTCATTTAAAACTTAAACTAGCCTAGTTTCCAAACTACTGCTGTATGGAAGTAACTGTGCTCCTAGAGAGCGCATTTAATAAATACTTTGGAAGGACTAACCCTTAATATATTTCAAGGCAGATATAAGAAGGAGCACAGTCATACAAACCATCCTTTTTTATGAAAACACCACCAAATTTACGGCCTAACAATCTAAAGTAAAATAAATCAGACGACAGCATACGTACTTAACTCTCGCCTTTTGACTAAAACTAACACATCGCCTTGTTTACAGTAGTCTCGTATTCAACATGCATCGATTTTCTCGATAATTACCAATACTTGTTTATGTAACGCACGGGATTTGAATTATTAAACTCTACGTTTTCATAAAGTTGTTGAGGGTCTAGCTCATAAATATCTGTAAAATAAATATCAATCCTACCGTTTAAATTTTGCTCTGTTCGCTTAGTCGATTTGTGTTCTACTGCACGTGTGATACGACCAAGTACTGCGCGATCATTGTCTGTGTTCGTTATTACAATGAAATTGATTTCACGATTTACTCGCTCAAGTGAGGCTTTAAAGCCCGGAGCAAAGCCCTGTGAAATCATCTGGTTAATCACTTTTTTGTCGAGATTTTCATTTGCTCGAACTACGATAACCGGCTTTTTCATAGATGTAACCTACTGATATGAATTTTTTATGTGTGCATTTTCACTAGTGTCATACATCTAGTGAAAATGCTGCGTGTTGCAAATGCCTCTCAAGTCACTTGTTAAATTTGCTTCTAAAATAATGCCTCTGGTCAATTAACTCGTTGGAGCTCGAACTCTTCTTCGAACAGCACTTCATCTTCGTATTCGATTACGGTTAGAGTCAGTACATCACCTTTTACCTCTAGATAGAGTTCTTGTCCGTCATTGCCATTCTCAAAGTCGGACAAGCCAATCGAGTTATTGTAATCTTCGATGATACTGATAGTTGCACGGTTAGTTTGTGGATTTATTGAGTAGTTACCCCACTCAGTCCCCGAATCTAAGAAATCAGGGTGTGACTTATCATAAACCTCGTTGTGAACATAGGTGCCATCTGCAAAGAAAGTGAGTAATAATAATTCTTCATCATCTACTTCTGGGTTTTTAACCCCCCATGTACCTACGAGGCCGTTCGAATCGGCTTTAACGAAAGAGATTGAATCTACTGCATCACCGTTGTCGTCGACTATGTAATAGACAAGCTTATCTTCACTTGTAAAGCCAAACTTCAGATAGTCGGTATTCCACAAATCTGTGATTCCTGTGTCTCCGTTTTGGTCAAAGATCCCACTCGTTTGAAGCGTACTTCCGTCTGCGTTGTAGTTCCCCCACTCCATACCAGATTGCTCACCACCGGCTCTTTCAACATCATACTCGGTATGAATATATTGACCATTACTCAAGAAAGTGAACATTAACACTTCGTTTTCATTGTCTTGCTCGCTACGATCAACGACCCAAGTACCTACCAATTCGGTTTGAGACCCAACCCAGTCATTCACAATGCTTTGAGCAAAGCCTTGATCAGCCATTAGCATCGCATAAACATCTTTCTCGTCGTCAAACCACACTGACAAGTCATCGTTACTGATAGTAGGAAAAAGATGTAGATCGCTTTCGCCCTGATCAAAATCAATGCGCAATCCTCCATTGTCTAAGTTGTAATCGAAGACTCGCGAGGTGCCTTCATCAATTTCAGTTACTTCAACTGTACTTTCGCCAAAAGCAAGTTTAACAAGTATTGCATCAGTAAACGGGCTGTCATGAGAATCATCAGCGATTAAGTACAAGGTTTTGCCTGTGAACTGGTCCAGGTCTGATAAATTTGATTTTGTTAGATCGTCAGTTGAGTGAATAATCATTTCGTTGAGATAGTCACTGTTAGATACAGACAATGCTATATCAGAAGAAACATAGAAGAAACGAGTGGAGAAATCCCCATCAACATCGTTAATAGTTAGATTGTTTTGAGAAATGGTGTAATCGAGATGATCATTTTCGACAGTAGTATAGACACCATCATCAAAAAAGCCTTCGCTAGAGCCTTCGCTAGCAAATAAAGCTTCAAATGAAGTGAAATATAATGACAGAGGAGACCCATCTTCGTTACGCTCTAGGAAAGAACGAGCATCGGTGACGAAGATTTTGTCTTCAACATTGATATCACCATTTTCAGCAACAGTAATAGCAAGTTCAACTTGATTTAGGTCGACAGCATTACTCTCAAGCTCTTCGATTTTGTCTTGCGCTACTTGTGCAACAGCAACAACTCGTTCAGCACTAGCACCTTTAGCCAGTTGCTTCGTGACAGTACGAGCGAGTAAGTGTGTGCCAGCATCAGCTAAAGCGATGTAATCAGAGGATAAAGCTGAAGCATCAACACCAATATCAGCAGCCAGGCTTTCAAGTGTAATACTTGGATGTAGTGTCGCAATGGTAGTGAATGGATTTATTGTTGTCGTGTCTGTCTGTCCAGCCATAGTATAGCCTTGAGTCACGAAACCTAATTTGTCGGAGTCTTTAGATACACCAGCGATGACTTCCGCTTTAACAAAGCCTACTTTGTCTGAAGGCAGATCAATATTACCGAAAGCGTCTGTGTTGCCAATGACTTCACAATTGGTAAGCGCTTCTGTTTCGCAAATAGATACTCGAGCATTTTCGATGTAACCATCAAACACAGTAAAAGTAGTGTTACGTGGGGTGACGATACCACCATCGTCTGAACTGTTTGAGCTATTATCTCTACAACCAGCAAGCGCAACGACAAGTGACATTGCTACTAAGCTCACTTTATTCATTCTTTTTCCTTGGATATATTAAAATTTATTTATTTTTATTACACATTTGTGCAATTTATTTATATTAAAGGCGGGATAATACATATCGTGAAACAAATGGCAATACTTGCCACCAAGGAAACGAGCAGAGCCAAATCTGCCTTGTCATTGATTTTGGTCAATAAGAGTGCATTTTTGGGGTTGTGTAACGATATTTTTACTTGCTTAGAGCAGAGAGTTCCCTCGTAAGTCCGTCACAATTTAAGAGCTGATTAAATTCGAATAAGTGATGTAACGAAGACTTGTTGAGCAACGAGAGTGTAGTCTGCCGTTAGAAGAACTCCACACCTAATCGGTCAGCAATAAGATGCTCACGCTAGAGGTGACTAGATCAACACGTTGATCCGGTAGCGCTCGACGCTCATGATTCCATGACCCAACACTTCCGCAACTTTAGATTGAGACAGCCTTCTACTTTTCCCAAAAACACTTTCTTGGTCGACCACGCTTCTTTCTTTAAGCTTTTGCTCTTTTAATTCGCTCCTAAGTTGGCTCAGGAATTCGGTTTGTTTCAAACTTAACAAAAGCAAAGAACGTCGGAAGCACTAGACTGCCTTTCATGTAGGAAATGCCTTACATGATTAACTACAAAGAGAAAACCTTAACTCCTCTTTCCGAGAGCATAGCTACCATTTGCTATACATTGATGTTTCCCCTTCCTAAACGAACTAACTTCAAAACCACCAGCATTTTGAACTTTTCATGTTTCGTAGCTTCGAGTGAACCAGACCCAGCTTCCTCGATTACTCAATTGTTATCTAATTCATAACCACTTTGTTCAATGGCAATAACTTGGTTTTCTGCGGTTTGTTCGATTGTCGATCCTCCGTAGCATGCAAAAGTTCTCATTGGCTGCCCACTTTAGTGAAATCAAATAAATTGGCATCAACATACGAGCTCTTACTATATGCAGACACTTTAGTGAGCGTCAGTTAATCTATATCGATAACACAATGCTCCATCTGCCTGTCAATCTACAACTGTATTTATAGTTAGTGACCTCTGCCCTCTTTTTGCCAAACCTCGCTCCCACAACAAAAGGTTCTATTGTCTATTGAACAACTCTTTCGTAACACGACATGTAACATGCTATATTGAGACTAGAGCTAGTTGGATGAATATGGACTAAGCTGGAGTACATCTTTAGTGCCGCCAGCTCCACCAAACGTTTGGAAAGGGCGCTAACTTTATAGTTAGCGCCCTTTTTGTATCTGAGATTCAGCATCAACACCTTTTGGTTATCAGTAGGCCAAAAGGTCTATCACCGACTAAAAGTTAAACACACCCTTGCTCAATCAACTGAAGATAACCTCTTAGTTCGTCATCAGACATTTCCAGCAGTCTATCTCCCACATACCACTCAATATAACTTTGCTCTGCTAACATGCCTTGTTGCGGGTTGCCAATCCATAGGCTGTGCTCTGTAGCAAGCTTATCTCGAAGCACTATCGCTTTGTCTTGGCTAATAGGGAGATGGATATGCAGCATGTTCGCTTGTGGTTTGACGGGGTTTGGCGTTAGCGATGGGAACTCTGAGAGTATTTTATAGACTTGCTTCGTGCGTCCGAATAACGTGGGCATTAAGGCCAGTCTCTGCTCGAATTGCATAGCAGCCGCGACAACATAAGGAGTACGATGATAGACACTGCCACCCTGACGATGCATCCACACTGCGGCTTGATCGATAAACGCTTGATCACCGAGTAACATCGCACCGCCTAGACCGCCGATACCTTTGTACATAGAGACATAGACCGAATCAAAGCCCTTACATATCTCAGCGTAATCCTTTTGATAATAAGCAGCGGTTTCCCACAGTCGCGCACCATCCATATGTAGGTGGATATTATTTTGACCACAGTGAGCTTTAATACGTGATAGCTCTTCAAAGCTTGGCAGTTGCCCACCGATTTCACGCATAGGCAGTTCGTAAAGTACGGCGGCTAGAGTGTCTGGGATCTTAACTAAATCCTCCAGCACCCAAGGTTGAAACGGTTTGCCAACGGGAAGCAAGTTAAAACGCTGCTGCAACTGATAGCCTTGGTTTTCATTTAGTTGGATATGACTTGAAGGATGCATAGCAACCTTATTGCTACGCTTCATTTCGCAAGCGATCTGCAATGCTGTTGGCTGGGTCATGGTACCAGTAATAACAAACAAACCTGCTTCAAATCCCAGTAGCTTTGCCAGCTTCTGTTCAAAACTTTGTATTAACTCCCCTTCCCCATAACGGTCATGGGTGACTTGGTTCTGTTCACACCATGCAGACATTTGAGCAAACGTCTTGGCTGGAGAGTATTCTTTATTTCCTGGCAACGAAATCTTGCATTGTTGTTGCATCGTCTATCCCTATCTAGCATCGAGTTCGATTAGGGTAACACTGGTCTATCATTCATTAATAGCTAATCAATAGCAGCGCTCTAAACGGATTACACTCATCTGGGTGAGGTCATCAGATTCACGGTTCACTTTTTGGAGACCAAGTCGCTCACAAACGGCAATCGCCGCTTTATTGCCGGCACGGGTCTCGGCAAAAATACAGCGTGCCCCCATCTGCTCACGGCCAAAAGCGATAAGCGTCGACATCGCTTCCACTGCAAGCCCTCGTCCTTGTCTATCTACCGCCAGACCAAATCCGATCGAGCTTGGTCGTTGGGCTCTAAACGAAATGCGACAGTACCAATAACTTGATGGCTCTCTTTGCCTTCAATCACCAATTGAAACTTAGTGCGGGGAATTTGATGTGCCTGCTCAACAAACATTTCCAATAAGTGCGCATTAAACTCTGGGGAACATTCTTCTTTTGGGTAGAAGGTTTGGTACTTGGGATGAGAGGTAATTTGTAGCCATGACTCAATATCACCAAGTTCGAAGTCTCTTAAGATAAGTCGTTCAGTTTCTAGATGGAGCGCCATTGTATTCTCTTGTTTGATTGGACGAACTGCGTCTTTATAGGAGTGTTTGAGAATAGTAGCTCACAATCCATTATGCGAATGTGTTTTATCCTTCTGCTCTGTGACGCAAACCTAAAGTTTTTGTTAGCAAAGGCTAAAGCTAAGAATTCGGCCACAATCGCCTTTTTGCTGGCATAAACACCATATAGCTGCATTAGGGTTTTCAACTGACTGAATTATCGTTACCATTCAGGGGTCGAAATGACATTCATCTATTCTCAGGGCGGGGCGAAATTCCCCACCGGCGGTAAATCATCATGATAAGCCGCGAGCGCCTGGTACTCTGTATCAGGGTCAGCAGATCTGGTTTGAATCCAGAGCCGACGGTTATAGTCCGGATGGGAGAGGATAAGACTATCGAGTCACCCTATCATTTATTGATCGGGTGGATGGCTATTTGCGCCTAAACTCGATTTTTAGCGTTATGACTGACTGCAATTGAAGAGTTCATACCTTTTCAAAGTTTGGCTGTCGTCTCGCTTAGCTCTATCTTTGGATAAACCACATCAATAATGATGGTGGTGCATCCCCATATCTATGCCCTGATTCTGGTACTTAAATTTAGGAGTATTACCATGAATCAGAACCAAACTTCATTTCTTGCCGACTTTGGCACACCTTTAGAGCGTGTTGAACTGGCACTACAAGCACTTCGCGAAGGCCGTGGCGTATTGCTACTCGATGACGAAGATCGTGAAAACGAAGGCGATATCATCTATTCCGTTGATCATCTCACCAACCAGCAGATGGCACTGATGATCCGGGAGTGTAGCGGTATTGTTTGCCTATGCGTGACTGATGAGCAAGCCAAACAGCTCGACCTGCCACCTATGGTAGAAAACAACAACAGCGCTAACCAAACCGCTTTTACTGTGTCTATTGAAGCTAAAGTAGGTGTGACGACTGGCGTATCTGCAGCCGATCGCGTCACAACCATCAAAACCGCTTGCCAGCCTGGTGCCCGTCCGGAAGATCTGGCGCGTCCAGGTCACGTTTTCCCACTTCGAGCCAAGCAAGGTGGCGTACTGGCTCGCCGCGGTCACACTGAAGGCAATATCGATCTGATGCAAATGGCGGGACTCTCTCCATTTGGCGTTCTTTGTGAAGTCACTAACCCAGATGGCACTATGGCCAAGGCTCCAGAAATTGTCGCTTTTGGCAAGCTTCACAATATGCCCGTACTAACGATAGAAGACATGGTTCAATATCGCCTGGCAGCAAGTGAAAAGTCAGCATAGCCACGTAGACTAAAAATAGCTACGCAGACTTAAAATAGAAACAGCCGCTCATTACTGAGCGGCTGTTTTACTATGGCGCCATCACAACTCGCTAGATGCAGTGGAGAGGTGTCATGCAACCCAGTACACCAGCGTGCGAGCTATGATGACTTAACTCTGCAGGGTTACTGACATGGGCCTAGATCTTTCCACACACCCCATTCGCCTGATTTACTTGGCTCATCACCTTGCGTCCACCACTTAGCAGAATACACGTGACCTTGGTACGTCACTTCCTGTCCACCAGTATAAACAGCGGTTGCATCCCAAGGAGCTGCGCATGTTGCACCAACATTGTCGGCTTTAACCGTCACAGTTTGTGACTGACTTGAAGTAAGAGAACCGTCACTGACAACAACCATTAACACATAGTCGGTATCAACATTTAGACTTGGAGCCGTAAAGCTCACTTGTGCACCATTAGTGATTACAGCCAATCCAGCAGGCGTCTCCCAAGTAAACGTTAGAGGATCATTTTCTTTGTCAGTCGAGCCTGACGCATCCAGTGTCACAACGTCATTGGCGTTCGCCATTGTAGGGCCGGTAATAACCGCCACTGGTGCAGTGTTCGCTGGTGTCGTACTGGTAGGATTAACCGTTAGCGTAACTGTGGCACTATCCGTGGCACCTTCGTTATCGGTGACTGTCAATGTAAAGCTGTATTGCTCGCTAACCGCCACTTCTGCCACATCCACACTTAACTGCGCAGTGTTCGCGCCTGTCACTGCGAGAGACTGACCCGCAGGTTGCGACCAAGCGTAACTGACAATCGAACCGTCACTATCACGAGAACCGGAACCATCTAACAGTGCAGTAGCAGGTCCAACTACGGTTTGATTACCACCAGCATTTGCTGTTGGCGCTCGGTTCACTGGAGTCCCCCCTGCTAGGCCTTCGTGCATCGCATTGAGGATATCACCATTGTCAGCATCGATTTCCCACGAGAACAGACCTGCAAAACCTTGTGCACGAACATACTGACCTTTGGCAATCACTGAACGAGGGTCATCAAAGGTTACCAACTCACCTGTCGTGCGATTCCAAACATAAGGCGCTTCAGCAAGTTCATCATAGCCATATTCAAACCCATTAACGCCGGTATTGTTTGAGCCAATCATGTACGTCTTCAGACCTTTATAGTCAATGACGCCATCTTCCCACACACCTTGTGTCGTCGAACCTTTTAGCTTGCCTGTTGCAACACCTGTCATTGGGTCGGTTGGGTCTGTCAAAGTCTCAGGCATAACCCCTTCCCAGCCGCGACCATACATGGCAGCACCGACAACCAGTTTGTTCGCTGGTACGCCTTTCGCAAGCAGCAATTGGATGCCGTTGTCTGTCGTATAGGCTGGGCCTTTGTATGGTACGCCATCCGCATCAACACCATTACCATCACACTGGCCAGGGCGCATAAAGTTACCGCAATAAAGCGCTGCTTGGTGACCCGGTACGTTGTTCCAACCGCCATAGAAGTCGTAAGTCATCGCGAAGATGTAGTCCATATGTGGAACCGCATCAGCGTAGTTTACGTCTTCAATTTTGTCGTAGCCCACACCTACTGCCGATGTCAGTTCATAAGTACGACCATTTTCCGCTGACAACTCATCAAGCATCATACGTAGCTCTTGCATCAAAGCTGCGTAGGCATCGCCATCACGTAATGGATCGCCAAGATCAGGTGCGGCACCTTGACCACCTGGATATTCCCAATCAATGTCGACACCATCATAGAACTTCCACGTTTGTAGGAAGCGCTTTACCGATGCAACGAAGACATCACGATTGGCCTTATCAGTAAAGCTGTAAAAAGGGTCAGAAAGAGTCCAGCCACCGATAGAAGGAAGAATTTTGAGATCCGGGTTGCGCTGTTTAAGAGCCATCATCATGGCATAGTTACCTTAATGGGAGAGCTATACTCATGTCCCGCCTGTGGGAAACTTTTTTGGTATGCAGCCCAAGGGTCATGAATCACGACTTCGTAATCAGGCATTCCCTGACAAGCCGTTTTTAGTGCATTAAAGCTATTGCCACCTACAGATTTCACCGATTCGTTTGGTCCACAAATTGGAATAAAGCCATAAATGATGTGCGTGAGATTATCGACAGGAATATTGTCGACCGTGAACTTACGTCCATAGATACCCCACTCTACAAAATAAGTTCCGACTACGGTATTTGGATCGGTATTGAACGTTTTATTGTTCGGATCTACATTCATTGTTAGCGGTGGTAGATGCGCACCGTCAGTATCCGCGACAATAAGCTCAGCAGGTGCGCTGCGTGAACAACCTGTCGCATCACACGCTTCAACCTCAACCTGATAGCGACCACCTTGTGCATAGTTAAACTTCGCCAGTGTTTGACTACCCGAGATAGCACCGCTCGCGACTTTCACACCGTCGAAATATATATTGTATGTATCGCCCGTTGTTCCACTCCATTGGTTGAACTGGATACTAATGTCTGCGGCATCTTTGTATTGCACCATCTGGTTATAACCAGAAGTGGTTTCCATCGCGAGTTGAATTTTGGAAAACTGAAGGTTGTTTGAGCCATAGACGTCGATAGACGGCGTTGCAGGAGCGGCAGCAGCGCCTTGACTTACTGCTAAGGCAACAGCAGATAAGCCTAATAATAATTTTTTCATTGTCATTCTCTTTCCTTGAAAGACGAAAAGTATCTCTGCTCACATACGTTAATGAAGTGTGAACATCGGTATTTATTAATAGGCTGGTGTGTTTATTTTTGCGCAAAAATAAAATTCACTTCGAGTCACCACTCAAAATTAACTGGCTCGTCTCACGCAGTTTCATTCAGTATTTAATCCTGTACCCAGAATTTTCCTCTCAATTTGATCAGCACATAAGTATTTAACACTAAAGAGATTCAACTTAAGCATCCAAGAAAAGAAACGCATTCACACGAGGAATGAAAGTTGCTCTGAGACACAAATAATGTGTTGTTATTCGTTAAGACTGGAAAAATCGCTGCGCTTATATGACAATGGCAACCTTATTAGTCGGGGGGCATTTTTGCTGAGATCACCACGTGGTGAGACCCGTTGAACCTGATTCAGTTAGTACTGGCGTAGGGAACTATAGAAAGTAAAGATACTGCAACCAGTGTCTTTCACGTCGCTATGGATCTCTTTCGCAAGTAAGGAGCATTTATGGCGACAATATCTCAAAACACTCCAATCGTCTTAACCATCGCAGGTTCCGATTCCGGTGGTGGCGCAGGCATTCAGGCAGACATCAAAGCTATTTCAGCGACGGGCGCTTACGCTTGCTCTGTTATTACCGCGCTTACAGCACAAAATACACAAGGCGTAACTGGCATTTTAGGTATCGATCCTGAGTTTGTAAAAGCGCAGCTTGACGCCGTGTTCACCGATCTCAATGTTGTCGCAGTCAAAATTGGCATGCTTGCTGATGCCAATATTATCGGTGCCGTGGCAGAAAAACTTCGCGAGTACCAGCCTAAATTTGTAGTTCTAGACCCAGTTATGGTCGCGACCAGCGGCGATTTACTACTAGAGAACTCGGCTATTGATGCACTAAAGTCGGAACTGCTGCCGTTAGCGACGGTTATCACGCCAAACCTTCCAGAAGGTGCCGCTCTACTGGGTACTGACGTTCCACAATCTCAACAACAAATGGAAGCATTGATAGATTCATTGCGTAGCTTAGAGACACCTGCCATTTTGCTTAAAGGTGGACATTTAGAATCGGAGAAAAGCAGCAACGATCTCCTTATCACCGCCGAGGATGTTGAGCATTTCGAGACCAAGCGAATTGCCACTAAAAATACCCACGGTACTGGCTGTACATTGAGCTCAGCTATCGCGTCTTTCCTTGCTCAAGGGAATGGGTTGAGCGATGCCGTTAAGCATGGTAAGGCCTATATTACGCAGGCGATAGCGCACGCCGATAAACTCGACATTGGTAAAGGACACGGACCTGTTCACCATTTTTCGCGCTCAATAAAGACGCTTAATGCGATGACGCCTATTCGCATACAGGCGCGACCCTTACTTATATAGGGGATGAAACGCCTATATTCTCTGAACTCAACGTTGAGTTTAGTGCGGCTACTTGGACCGCAATTCTAGGTCCAAGTGGCTGCGGCAAGTCAACGCTACTGCGCTACTTAGCAGGGCTACTGAGCGACAAAGTTGAGTTTCGTGCAGCAGCGTTTATACCGGTTCTGACCGAGCTCTCAGGGCAAGTCGCCTACATGGCGCAGCAAGACCTCCTATTACCTTGGCTCAGCGTTATCGACAACGTGTGCCTTGCCTCTAGGCTCAATGGCAAAAAAGTCGATGACGTGACACACCAAAAGGCATTAGTACTGCTTGATCAAGTGGGTCTAGCAAACAAAGCAACAGCAAGACCAGCGGAGTTGTCCGGCGGTCAGCGCCAGCGTGTTGCGTTGGCTCGAACCCTAATGCAAAACAAACCCGTGGTATTGATGGATGAGCCGTTCTCTGCCCTTGATGCAGTCACACGCCATAAGTTACAGGAGCTTGCTGCAGATCTACTCAAAGACAAAACCGTTTTGCTTATTACTCACGATCCTCAAGAAGCCTGCGCTTGGGAGAACAAATCTTGGTGATGAACGGCACTCCAGCCAGGCTGCATAGCATCGCGCCCCCCAAGCAAGCTATCCCTCGCAGTATCGACGGCGAGTTTGCTGAAATTCAGCAATCCATTCTCGATCATTTAGCGAGTATACCGACAGATAAAACGCCTGGAGGCTCAGATGACGCCACTCGCTGATATCGCTACTCGAAGTCACAAACAAGCCTCAAAACAGAGTTTAAGTGCCATGATGCGGGTACTTATAAGCTTGGTGATCATCTTGGCACTGTGGAAGGGCATAGTCGTTATTTTCGAGATGCCGAGTTTCATCCTGCCCGCTCCAGAAGCTGTATTTGTTAAGCTCATTGAACGCCATGACGTGTTGTTAAAGCATACCTGGGTGACCAGTCAGGAAATCTTATTGGGTCTTCTGCTTGGTCTCTCAATGGGGCTATTCTTTGCCCTGCAAATGTTGCTTTTTCAGCCGGTGAAACGCTGGCTACTCCCTATTCTTATCACCAGCCAAGCCATTCCGGTATTCGCCTTGGCACCGATTTTGATGCTTTGGTTGGGTTACGGGATTGCCTCTAAAGTCGTCATGGCGGCGCTGATCATTTTCTTTCCGGTCACCACCTGCTGTTATGACGGCTTGAGAAATACCCCCGTTGGTTACCTAGATCTTTCGCAGACGATGGGGCAAACCGTTGGCGACAGCTTTGGCATATTCGCTCCCCGCTTCTTTGCCAGTACTTGCATCAGGCATTCGCGTTGCAGTTGTGGTTGCACCTATTGGCGCGGTTGCCGGCGAATGGGTGGGGTCAAGCGAGGGTCTTGGCTATCTCATGCTACAAACTAATGCTCGCATGCTCATTGATGAAATGTTTGCTGCGCTGTTCATTTTGGCGGCGGTGTCCGTCTCTCTCTATTTCATTACCGACTGGGCGCTCAAGCGTCTGATCCCTTGGGAAAATAACTAAAGTCAAAAAGGAAAACACATGACATTCACCTCCAAGAAGGCACTGGCAGCACTGCTCACTGCCATGACCACATTCGCGGCCAACGCAGCCGATAAGTCCATAACGCTGATGCTGGACTGGTTCGTCAACCCAAACCATGGTCCGATTGTGATTGCGAAAGAACGCGGCTACTTTGA
Organism: Vibrio maritimus; assembly: GCA_000755425.1. Lineage (GTDB taxonomy): Bacteria > Pseudomonadota > Gammaproteobacteria > Enterobacterales > Vibrionaceae > Vibrio > Vibrio maritimus_A. Next base: position 59,717 of record BBMT01000009.1, on the reverse strand, counting down.
GGAACAAGGCCTCAAGGTCAACATCCAAGAGCCTGCGGATCCGAGCACACCAGCCAAACTCGTTGCTGCGGGTAAAGTGGATATGGCAGTGTCTTACCAAACCAGCTTAACCATTGACGTTGCTGCGGGACTGCCACTTATTCGCAGCGCGACACTCATCGCCACACCGCTCAACACTATGATGGTATTGGATAACGGCAAGATTAACTCTCTCGCCGACCTCAAGGGTAAGAAAATCGGTATCGCTATCGCGGGTAATGAGGAAGCAACCATTGGCACAATGTTAAAAACTGAGGGCGTCGAGTATAAAGATGTTCAAATCATCAATGTGGGCTGGGCACTGTCGTCGTCATTGGCATCAGGCAAAGTGGATGCGATTTGGGGCGGTCTTCGAAACTTCGAAACTAACCAGCTAGAGCTGGAAGGCTTTAAACCAAAAGCGTTTTTCCCAGAAGAACATGGCGTTCCAACCTATGAAGAGTTGGTATTTGTCGCGAATGCAAACAGCTATGACAAAGAGGCGATTGCCAAGTTTAACCGTGCGATTGAAAAAGCCACTACCTACATTGTTAACCACCCTCAGGACTCTTGGAATGAGTTTGTCGCTTACGCGCCAGACACACTCAACAACGAGCTTAACAAGCGTGCATGGCGCGACACCCTCACTCGATTTGCACTGCGTCCATCCGCTATCGATGCTGCCAAGTACGATGCGTTCACCGAATTTATGTATCAACACAAGATCATCTCTAACAAGCCGACAGCCCAAACGATGGTGCCGGTACTTTAGGAGCAACTATGAACCACCAAGATCTTATCAATGCTTGCCGTGCAGAATGGCAAGGCTACACCGAGCATGAATTTGTACAGCAGCTCGCAACAGGTCAGCTTGAGCAGAAAGCCTACTTGCATTACCTCAAGCAAGACTTTCTGTTTCTAAAACAATATGCCCGTGCTTACGCGTTAGCTATCTATAAGGCGAAAACTCTGACGCAAATGCGTGAAGCTGTACCGAGCGTTGCGGCGCTTCTTGAGTCTGAGATTGGTCATCACGTCGCCTATTGCAGTCAATGGGGCATCACCGAAGCCGATATGGAAGCTGAAACTGAAGACTTTGGCACCGTGGCTTATACCCGTTATGTACTCGATGCGGGCATGACAGGTGAGCTTGTCGATCTTTATGCTGCACTCGCCCCTTGTGCGATTGGTTATGCCGTCATCGGTAAAGCCTTGATTGAGTCACCAACAACGGTATTGGAAGGAAACCCATATCGCAGTTGGATTGAACTTTATGCTGGTGAAGATTTTCAATCAGGTGTTCAGGTGAGTATTGAGCGTTTAGACAAACTGCTCAAAGACATCGACCTAAACGGCAAGCGAGGCCAAGAACTCATACAAGTGTTTAAAACTGCCACTAGAATGGAAATTGCTTTTTGGCAGCAAGGTCTTGATACAAAATAAAGCCAAAATGCCGGCCTAGGGGTCGGCATTTTTTTGTCTTTATGCAGGTCATTTAACAAACAAAAATCACCTCCACAAGCCCCATTTCGGATTTTGTGCCCAAAGTCACGCGTTAACACAATATTTACAACTGAGTTTAACATTAGCAACAAAGTTAGGTAGGATGTCGACTCGTGTTTGGTATGTTCAAACACTTCGCGCTTACCTTTGTCATGCTTTTCGTGCAAGCAAGGACGATTGGCAAAGGATGAGCATCAACAAATGATGTCGAACAATCAGACCATGAGTCGCTGAGTTTCGACCTCATCCCAAGCTTTACAGGGAAGAACTATGCAGTCTTTAGTTGATTTTTTAAATGGGATTATCTGGAGTCCCGCTCTTATTTATTTATGTCTTGGTGCTGGCCTTTTCTACTCCATTCTTACTCGATTTGTACAAGTCCGTCATTTCTTCGAAATGTGGCGCCTACTGCTATCAGGTAAGAGCTCAGAGAAAGGGATTTCATCGTTCCAAGCACTGGCCGTTTCGCTATCTGGACGCGTCGGTACAGGTAACATCGCGGGCGTTGCAGCGGCTATCGGTTTTGGTGGACCTGGTGCCGTTTTCTGGATGTGGATGGTGGCCTTCTTCGGTGCTGCGACCGCCTACATCGAATCTACACTGGCGCAAATCTATAAAGAGGAAGACCAAGGCGAGTTCCGTGGTGGTCCGGCTTACTATATTGAAAAAGCCATGGGTCAGAAGTGGTACGCGTGGATCTTCGCAATTGCGACTATCTTCGCATGTGGTGTGCTTCTTCCAGGCGTTCAATCAAACAGTATTGGTAATGCCGTTGAAACTGCCTTTGGCACAGGCGCAATGATTGAAACAGCGATCGGTACCATCAGTTTTGCCAAAATTTTCACTGGCGCTGTCATCTCTATCATTCTAGTTTCATCATTTTCGGCGGTGTTAAGCGTATTGCACATTTCACGCAGATCGTTGTTCCTTTTATGGCACTTGCATACATCATCATCGCCTTTGTTATCATTCTACTGAACATCGGTGAAGTGCCACGTATCGTGGGTATGATTCTCGGCGATGCTTTCACTCCAATGGCTGGCTTCGGTGCTGCGATTGGTTGGGGTGTTAAGCGTGGTGTTTACTCTAACGAAGCAGGTCAAGGTACTGGTCCTCACGCTGCAGCGGCGGCAAACGTTGATCACCCAGCTCAGCAAGGTTTGGTTCAGTCTTTCTCTATCTACATCGATACGTTGCTTGTTTGTTCTGCAACGGCGTTTATGATTCTAATTACTGGCGCATACAACGTACACGGTCCTGAAAGCACATTCCTAGTTCAAAACCTAGCGGAAACGGTCGGCGCTAACGGCCCTGCGTTCACTCAGCTAGCAATTGAAAGCACTATGCCTGGTGTTGGTAAGCTGTTCATTGCATTCGCACTGTTCTTCTTTGCCTTTACCACTATCTTGGCGTACTACTACATTGCAGAAACCAATATTGCCTACATTCGCCGCACCTTTAAGGTTAACGGTCTGATGTTCCTACTGAAGCTGGTTCTGATCACCTCGGTGTTCTACGGCACAGTGAAAGCTGCGAACCTAGCTTGGGCGATGGGTGATGTTGGTGTAGGTCTCATGGCATGGCTAAACATTGTCGGCATTTTGATTATCTTCTTCATCGCGAAACCAGCCATCGTTGCGCTTAAGGATTACGAGAAGCAGCAAAAAGAAGGGGTTGAAGAGTATACATTTAACCCAGTAGCTCTTGGCATCAAAAACGCGGACTACTGGGAAGGTCGTTACGAGCGTAAGACAGGTAAAAAGTCTGAAGCTGTCAAAAAGGGAGATTCGGTGTCGGCTCAGACGCAGACGTCCTAACTAGAATTGGTGATCGCTTTGGGTAGATACCTGCCTGCGCAGGGATGACTGAAGTAGCCAATAGTTCATGAGAAAAGAAAAAGGGGTAGCTTGGCTACCCCTTTTGTCATTCACTGTTCCCGAATGAATGAATCTTAAATTATGCTGCCACTTCTTGAGTGGTCATTGCTGGCGCTTTTTTCTCACCGATAGGCAAAATAGTGCGACCGTATTCGTTGTTAAGCACTTGAGCCATTGCGAAATAGATCGCGCTCGCGCCACAGAAAATACCTTCGAAGCCTGCGATGGTACCAATCAATTCACTACCGAAGAAATCACGCGCTGCTAGCAAGAAGAATAGGATAGTTAGTGAACCAAACACTACTTGCTTAGCCACTGGGTAGCAAAGTGAACCAATAAACATGAAACCAGTGAATACGCCCCAAAGCAGTAGGTACCAACCCATGAACTTCGCAGGGCTTGCTGGAAGACCCATGTAAGGCATCACAATAATACCTACAAGCGTCAGCCAGAATAAACCGTATGAAGTGAACGCAGTAGTACCGAATGTATCACCACGTTTAAAGCACATCATGCCAACAAACACTTGGCTAAGACCGCCATAGAAAATACCCATAGCCAGGATCATCGAATCAATCGGGAAGAAACCTGCGTTGTGGATGTTAAGTAGAATGGTCGTCATACCAAAACCCATAAGGCCAAGCGGCGCTGGGTTAGCGAGTTTGTTAGACATTGTCAAAGAGCCCTAAATTCAAAATTAGTTACAAAAATTGTAGGAAAATTTTAATTCAAAATGTAAATGTTGAGCAGCCCCGTTATTTGCAATCTAAGTTTTACCGATTGCATATTCGTATTCAGTATTTTCCGACACACATAAAAAAGCCGACATAATGTCGGCTTTTTGCGATTTAGTTTGTCTCAAAGAGACGAGCTATCAAGGATTATTCCCACTCGATCGTCGCAGGTGGCTTACCAGAGATGTCGTAAACAACGCGAGAAATACCATCTACTTCGTTGATGATACGGTTAGAAACCTTACCTAGGAAGTCGTATGGTAGGTGCGCCCAGTGAGCCGTCATGAAGTCGATAGTCTCAACAGCACGTAAAGAAACAACCCAGTCGTACTTACGGCCATCGCCCATTACACCTACAGAACGCACAGGTAGGAATACCGTGAACGCTTGAGATACCTTGTGGTAAAGGTCTGCATTGTGCAACTCTTCAATGAAGATAGCATCAGCACGGCGAAGAAGATCACAGTACTCTTTCTTGATTTCGCCAAGTACACGTACACCTAGGCCTGGACCTGGGAATGGGTGACGATAAAGCATGTTGTATGGAAGACCTAGCTCTAGACCGATCTTACGTACTTCGTCTTTGAATAGCTCGCGTAGCGGCTCAACAAGACCCATTTCCATATCATCAGGAAGACCGCCCACGTTGTGGTGAGATTTGATAACGTGTGCTTTACCTGTTTTCGATGCTGCAGATTCGATAACGTCTGGGTAGATCGTACCCTGAGCAAGCCATTTCGCATTCTCTAGCTTCTTCGATTCTTCGTCGAATACGTCAACGAATACGTGACCGATTGTCTTGCGCTTCTCTTCTGGATCAGACTTGCCTTCAAGTGCTGCTAGGAAACGCTCTTCTGCGTCAACTTTGATGATGTTTAGACCGAACTTGTCGCCAAACATCTCCATCACTTGCTCGCCTTCGTTTAGACGAAGAAGACCGTTGTCTACAAATACACAAGTCAGTTTGTCGCCGATAGCGCGGTGAACAAGCATCGCCACTACAGATGAATCAACACCGCCAGATAGACCTAGGATCACTTCATCGTCGCCCACTTGCTCTTTAATACGAGCAACTGCGTCTTCGATGATAGAACCAGGAGTCCATAGGCGCTCACAGCCACAAGCACCAAGAACGAAGTTCTCTAGCATTTGTAGGCCTTGCTTAGTGTGCGTCACTTCTGGGTGGAACTGAACACCGTAGTATTTTTTCTCTTCGTTTGCCATTGCTGCGTACGGACAAGTATCCGTCTCACCAACTTTTACGAAGTCTGCTGGGATTTCAACAACTTTGTCGCCGTGGCTCATCCAAACATCTTGAGTTTCTTCAAGATCTTTAAAGATTGCAGAGTCACCAGAGACTTTAACTTGTGCGTAGCCAAATTCACGCTCGTTAGAGCCCGCTACTTTACCGCCCAGCTGCTCAGCCATGGTCTGCATGCCGTAGCACACACCAAGAACTGGAACACCTGAATCAAATACGTACTGAGGAGCACGTGGAGAGTTGTCTTCCGTAACGCTTTCTGGACCACCAGATAGGATAATACCGTCTGGGTTGAATTCACGAATATCCGCTTCTTCTACGTCCCAGCTCCATAGTTCACAGTAAACACCGATCTCACGAACGCGACGTGCTACTAGTTGTGTGTATTGAGAACCGAAGTCTAGGATCAGAATTCGTTGGTCATGAATATTTTTCGTCATTTTGGGCAATCTTATCAGCTAAGTGTTGAAAACGGAGGCGAGTTTACCCGCCTCTTATCTTTGCTTCAAGGAAAAAAGCAAACGTTTACGTAGGATTTATTTCACTACGTTATCGCTATTAACCTAAGTGGTTAATTAACCTAAACGATTAATTAACCCAAACGGTAGTTAGGCGCTTCCTTGGTGATTTGAACATCGTGTACATGAGATTCGTTGAGGCCTGCACCAGAGATGCGAACGAATTCCGCTTTAGTACGCATGTCTTCAATAGTCGCAGAGCCAGTTAGACCCATGCTTGAACGAAGACCACCCATTTGCTGGTGAACGATCTCTTTTAGGCGACCTTTGTAAGCGATACGACCTTCGATACCTTCAGGTACCAGCTTGTCTGCTGCATTGTCAGATTGGAAGTAACGGTCAGAAGAACCTTGAGACATAGCGCCAAGAGAACCCATACCACGGTAAGCTTTGTATGAACGACCTTGGTAAAGAATAACTTCACCTGGAGCTTCTTCAGTACCAGCGAACATTGAACCAACCATGACACAAGATGCGCCAGCTACAATAGCTTTACAGATATCACCTGAGAAACGGATGCCGCCATCAGCAATAACTGGGATGCCATATTCTTCTGCCGCTGCTGCTGCGTCTGAAATCGCTGTAATTTGAGGAACACCTACACCCGTTACGATACGAGTTGTACAGATAGAGCCAGGGCCAATACCTACTTTAACTGCACTTACGCCAGCTTCAATCAGTGCTTTAGCACCTGCAGCTGTCGCGACGTTACCGCCAATGATATCGAGATCTGGGTATGCTGCGCGAGTTTCGCGGATACGGTTTAGAACACCTTCAGAGTGACCGTGTGAAGAGTCGATAAGTAGAACGTCAACACCAGCTTCAACAAGCGCTTTAACACGTTCTTCGTTACCAGCACCAGCACCAACCGCAGCGCCAACGCGTAGACGACCTTGCGCATCTTTACATGCGTTAGGTTTACGTTCTGCTTTGTGGAAGTCTTTTGCTGTAATCATACCGGTTAGTTGGAACTCGTCATTCACAACCAGTACTTTCTCGACACGTGCGCGATGCATCTCTTCTTGTACTTCTTCACGAGAAGCACCTTCTTTAACAGAGGCTAGGCGCTCTTTTGGCGTCATTACTGCTTCTACTTTCTTAGAAAGGTCAGTAACGAAGCGAACATCACGACCAGTATGATGCCTACGAGTTCGTTGTTTTCAGCAACAACAGGGAAACCGGCAAAGCCGTGCTTATCAGTCAGCGCAACCACATCAGCGATAGATGCATCTGGCTAACTGTTACTGGGTTAGTAACCACACCTGCTTCAAAGATTTTAACTAGACGAACCTGCTCAGCTTGTTGCTCGATAGACATGTTCTTGTGGATAAAGCCAATGCCACCTTCTTGGGCTAGCGCGATCGCAAGACGCGCTTCTGTCACTGTGTCCATAGACGCAGAGATCATTGGAATATTCAGAGTGATATTCTTGGTCAGCCGAGTGCGAAGATCAGCTGTGTTTGGGAGAACGGTGGAGTGAGCTGGAACGAGTAGTACATCATCGAACGTCAGCGCTTCTTTGGCAATTCTTAGCATTTGCAATATCTCACAATAGAGGAGTTTAAAGAAAAATCCGGCCTTATCGTTTCGCATAATAAGGTGATTTGGATTAGATATTGCGGTGGGATTATACGCCCGACGAAATCGCTTGGCTACACATTTTTCTATTTTTTATTTGCAATTACCCCCTTGATATGTATTATATTGCCGCTAATTTCCATACTCACGTCTTTGAGATTAGCTGTGTCCCTATCCCCGCGATCTACTTCTCAGTCATCTTCTTCTAATCAGAACATTTACACGGTCTCTCGTCTGAATTCCGAAGTACGTTTATTACTAGAAAATGAAATGGGTATTGTATGGTTAGTCGGTGAAATATCTAACTTTTCTGCACCTGTCTCTGGTCACTGGTACCTCACGTTAAAAGACTCACGCGCTCAAGTTAAGTGCGCGATGTTCCGTGGCAACAATCGCCGAGTTACCTTTAAACCTACCAATGGTAATCAAGTATTGGTGAAAGCGCGTCTCTCTTTATATGAGCCACGTGGTGACTACCAACTGATCATTGAGTCGATGCAGCCAGAGGGCGATGGCAGACTGCAGCAAGAATTTGAGAAGCTGAAGATGTCACTAGCGGCTGAGGGGTTATTCTCACAGTCACTGAAAAAGCCTCTGCCCTCTCACCCTAAACGCGTGGGCATCATCACTTCTAAAACCGGTGCCGCGCTATTCGATATTCTCGATGTACTGAAAAGACGCGACCCCTCCCTCCCAGTCGTCATCTACCCGACAACCGTGCAAGGTGATATGGCAGCGATTGAGATCGCACAGGCTATTGGCCGCGCCAACAGTCGAAACGAATGTGATGTATTGATTGTCGGCCGAGGTGGTGGCTCATTGGAAGATTTATGGTGCTTCAACCACGAAATCGTGGCGAGAACCATCGCAGCAAGTCAGATCCCTATCATTAGTGCTGTCGGGCACGAAATTGATGTCACAATTGCCGATTATGTTGCTGATGTACGCGCGCCAACGCCAAGTGCGGCTGCAGAACTGGTGAGTAATGACACGTCACACAAGCATGAGTCGCTAAAGAGTCGAGAGCAAAGGCTGCGTAATACCATGCAGATTTACCTGGCTCAGCAAAAACAGCAGTTTTCTGCACTGACACAAGCATTAAATAGTCATCACCCAAAACATCAGCTGCAAAGACAGAGCCAACTTCTTGATGAGTTTGAATACCGTTTGAGTGCGGCTATGAAGCAGCGCTTATCGCAAGAAGCTCTGCGTCTAAACAACAAGCAACATCGGTTAATGGCGCTCTCTCCAGACCGTCAATTAGAAAAACAATCCAACCGATTAACGCAGTTACAAGCGCGGCTTAAACAAGCGATACAGAAACAGCTCGATACAGCGAAGCACCAGTTTGCAGTGACGGCTGGAAAACTAGATACCGTCAGCCCACTCGCGACGCTGCAGCGCGGCTATTCGATTACTCAAGACAGCAAGGGTCAAGTGATCACCAATGCTAGCAATGTCGAAGTCGGCAGTACCATAAAGACAAAACTCGATAACGGTATTATCGAGTCTCAGGTTATTCGCACAGGGGATAACGGCTAATCTAGCCAGACTTGCCTAGTCTACAGTCTTAAAAACAAACTTAACTCGAGACTTGGACTTGAGCTCATTGCAGCTATTACAAAAGTAGCTTGCAGAGCCACACGCCTGCAGCTTCTCTAACTCAGCGTCGCAATCGGGACAAAAGCCTATCTTTTTGTAGTGGCGCTCACAGCCACCACAGTGATATTGACCATCCCAATCCAATTCTTGATTACAGGTCGGGCAGCTATTCTCTGAACTTGTCATGACTCACCTATATTAGCAATAATTAATATTGGCATCATACGACTTTCTTTACAGGCGCCGCATTGACACCAATCAAAACCAGCCTTTGCTTGTTACCTTATTGATGACCCTAGCTTACACCCCTTTGAGTAAGCAGCTCGCTAAACTAGGAAGCAAGCATTTGAGAATAAGCAGTCATAGGCACGGCGCGTCGATTACGTCGTTTTACTTTGTACATTTCGGCATCAGCTTTACGAATCAACTTGTCCATAGGCAAATCTGAACAACATTCTTTGGTGGCAAATCCAACACTAACAGAGATATTGGTCTCTTCTAATGTCACAGGCTTGTTTAATTCGCTACTCAATGTCTCGTAAAATGTTCTGGCGCCCTCTTCACTAGGGAAACAACAAAACGCCAAGAACTCATCACCACCATACCGTCCAAGGACAGCTTGCGGCGGTAGTATCGCTTTCAGCTCTTTTGCTACCGCTTTGAGTACCTTATCACCAAAATAATGTCCGTATTCATCGTTGACCTGCTTAAATTTGTCGATATCAACAAAAAAGCAGCCAAGGATATTTCCGTCGAAACAATGACTTTTCTCGACTCGCTCAAGAAGCTCACGGCGATTTAAACAGTGGGTAAGAGGATCCATTTGAGCTTGGAACGTCAGCTTATCCTCTAGTGCATACTTTTCAAGTGCCACCGAATATACTGCGGCAAGTGATTCTAGCACTTCAATTTCAATCGCTTCCGGAGTCGTAGCGCTACTACTATAGAGAGCAAACGTCCCTAAGCAATGTTGCTGAGTAGAAATAACAGGTACCGACCAACAAGCCCGAATGTTCGCAGAGGCTGCTAACTCAATGTACGACTGCCAATTGCGATGTCGGGTCACATCATCGACAATCACTGAACGCTTCAAATAAGCGGCAGCGCCACATGAACCAACCTGTTCACCAATAGCAATACCGTCGATCGCCTGATTGTACGCGATAGGCAGGTTGGGCGCCGCCACCGTGTGCAAACATTGGGTTACTTCATCCAACGATAAAATTGAAACTCGTTTGTCAGGAAACAAGCGTTCTGTAAGCTTGATTATCCTTGACACTAACTGGGATTGGGGAAGTCCCAGTGCGAGATCCTTTAATAAATTATTCATGCCTTTATGGGCATCGATCAGCAAGTCTTTATTCATAGTTCGCGTCTTTTTGTTTGCTGCCTTACCACTCTCGCAAAGCGGATAGCAGACTGTTTATTATGCGCTTCGAGCACATACTAACACAGGGGACAGATAGATGAACTATTGACCAAAAGAATATTTGAACGTAATTTAACCTGTAAAGCCTTACATAAGCCGAACAAGGTGACGCCGTGAAAACGATCTTTATATGATCATCTTCAAAAGCTAGCTTGATCAGCGATCTGCTTAAAAAAGAACATTTATATAACCACATACCGAAAGCATAAGTTACATATCCTGCATTTCGATTTAAGGTAGAATAAAAGTCTAACGTTTATGTTAAAAACAACCAAAGACAGGATTTCATAAAAAGATCGCATTCGCCATTATTGAATTACATCAGTGTGCATTTCGATATAACTCCCATCGATGGCACGTAGTTCAACAGTCACTCTTGAAAGCACTTGAGTCGATGAAATGTGAGTTCCTCCGCAAGGCATAACGACATCTACTCCATCCAAATGACAATGCCAGTAGCGAGAACTGGTCAAATACGGCCCTTCAAGCGTCATCGTCACATCGCTTGGCTCACTTAGCCATTCTTGCAGTTGTTGATTCACTTTGGTTTCAATATCCGCTAGCTCTTCCAACACTTGCGCGGTATTCAAACCACGTTTACGCAGCGTCTTACCGAGTCGATAATTGTCAAAACAGCGGTTTGGCGATACAAAACTCTGCTCTTGAGCATAACTATTAAAATCATAGTGTCCTAAGCCGTCTTTTCGATCAGCGTCTTTTCGCCAATAAGCTAGTGCCAATACTTTGTTTAACGCGAGCGAAGCGATATGGCCGGCACTGTGTCCTCGGCTTAAGCTTTGCTGATATTGCTTGTCTACTTGTAACGTCACGCTTTGCTTCTCGGTCAGCTTGGCATCTTTTGCTATACGGTGAACGACAACAAATACCCAACCTTCAGTATCGCGCTTCACCGGTATCGACTCTGCAACGTAAAGAACGCCAGTTGCCAACTCAACTGCACCAACTAGACAACCTTGAACTTCATAATCAATACCGTTTACCGACAATGTGCCTTTATCTGCTGGATGATCCGGCCAGATATGACTTACAGGATGAAAAGGCGTCTCTGCGACGACGACATCACAATACTGGTCGGTTTGAGCGAGAACTTGGATCTGACTTTCCAACGTCCAAACTTGTTGGCAAAAATGCACCTTAGTGGCTGTGATCATCAACCTTTCCTTACAACATAACTTTTATTGAACACAAAAAAACGCCTCTGAAATCAGAGGGCGTCATTACGTTAATGCTTTATTTCTTAGGACGACCTTTCATCATAGTCATCAAGCGCTTACGCTTACGCTCCTGAGAAAGTGTCATCTTGCTCGTTTTCCCTTCGAACGGGTTATCGCTGCTTTGGAAGTTAATTCTAATTGGCGTACCCATGATTTCCAGTGAACGACGGTAGTAGTTCATTAGATAACGCTTGTACGAATCTGGCAGCTCATTCACTAGGTTACCGTGAACAACAACAATTGGTGGGTTATAGCCACCAGCGTGTGCATATTTGAGCTTCACGCGGCGACCACGAACCATCGGCGGTTGGTGATCTTCTGTTGCCATCTTCATGATGCGAGTCAGTACTGATGTACCTACACGTGTCGTTGCTGACTTATACGCTTCCTGAACAGATTCGAACAAGTGACCAACACCGGTACCATGAAGCGCAGAGATAAAGTGAATACGTGCAAAGTCCACAAAGCCTAGACGACGGTCTAGTTCTTTTTTCACTTGCTCTTTCACGTCTGTATCCAAACCATCCCACTTGTTCACAGCTAGAACAATTGATCGACCTGCGTTAAGGGCAAAACCTAGCAAGCTAAGATCTTGGTCTGAAATATTCTCGCGAGCATCGATAACCACCAATACTACGTTGGCATCTTCAATCGCTTTTAGCGTTTGAACCACCGAGAACTTCTCAACCGTTTCATTGATACGTTTACGACGACGCACGCCTGCAGTATCAATCAGAACGTATTCACGACCATCTCGTTCCATCGGAATATAGATGGAATCACGCGTCGTACCTGGCATGTCATAAACCACCACACGCTCTTCACCAAGAATACGGTTGGTCAGGGTTGATTTGCCAACGTTTGGGCGACCAATGATAGCCAATTTGATTGGCTGGTCTTGAAGACGCTTATACTCAGCCTCTGCTTCTTCTTCGGTATAGTCGATCTTCTCGTCTTCCGCATCTTCAAACATGGTCAAATCTTCGATTTCACCTTCAGTTTCAGAAAGGTGCTCAAAGAAAGGATCCAAAGCGCGGTCAAGAAGAGCAGTCACACCACGGCCGTGAGCCGCAGCGATGTGATACATGTTTTCTACACCTAGCTGCCAAAATTCAGCGCTAGCAGCATCGGCATCAATACCATCAACCTTGTTAACAACAAGGAAAGCTGGCTTTTCAATTTTACGTAGGTGGTTGGCAATCGCTTCGTCTGCAACCGTCAGACCCGCACGACCATCCACAAGGAATAGTACTACGTCAGCTTCTTCAATCGCAGCTAACGATTGTTCCGCCATTTTGGTTTCTACACCTTCTTCAGTGCCATCAATACCGCCAGTATCGATAACAATGAACTCATTCTCACCCAACTGAGCTTGACCATATTTACGGTCGCGCGTTAGTCCCGGAAAATCCGCTACCAAAGCATCACGCGTACGCGTCAGTCTATTAAACAGTGTCGACTTACCCACATTCGGGCGTCCAACTAGGGCAACAACAGGTAACATATTAACCTCTACAATTATTTCTTATTGTAGTTATAGGTAAAAATGGTCTCGTTTTCCTATAACCACAACGTATTCTATCTATCCGAGCTCGAAAAGATCCTTTTGCTTCGCAGCAATAAAACGGCTCCTAACTGAAAATCAGCCAGGAGCCGTTTGTGAATTATATCACGCTTTCTAGTTAATGGTGAGTTTCTTTATTTCACCGTCACGATTGATGATCACGTAGCCGCCCGGTACCAATGTTGGTCCTACAGCCATGCCACTATCATTCGTCATTTGCTGTGCTACAAACTCGCCAGTTTGACGATCTAGCCAATGCAGATAACCAAGGCTGTCACCCACCACAATGTATCCATCAACAATCACAGGTGCTGTCAATTGACGGTTCTCGAGCTGGTTGTTTTCCCAAAGCTCTGTACCGCTGCGCGCGTCAACCGCGATAATATGATCGGTCTCTGAGATCAAAAACAGGCTACGATTGTCCGTTGCCATATCCGTTGAGGAAGAGTAGTTACGCTTCCAAATTGGATTGCCTGAGCGCAAATCAATCGAAATCAACTGACCATTAAAGCCCACAGTGTACAACGTGCCGCCTAAGATGATTGGAGAGGAATCCACATCCACCAAACGGTCAATTTCTGTCGCGCCTTTTGGCGTACCCACAGGTTGCTGCCAAATCAACTGACCACGGTCGATAATAGCTGCCGCCAAACGACCATTCGCTGTGCCCCAGAACACACCACCAGAAACCGTCGCTGGTGCGCTATCGCCTCGCAGTGTTAAGTTTGGCACATCAGTACTGATTGCCCAGCGCTCTTCACCACTTGTTTGTTCTAGAGCCGTCAATACACCTTGACTAGTATGCACCATAACAAGGCTGGAATCGGCTACTGGCATCGCCAAAACTTCACCGTTCACTTCTGCTCGCCAAAGCTCTTCACCTGTCTCAACGTCAAGCGCAATCACTTCGCCATTTTCACTGCCGATATAAAGCTTTTGATAAGCTGCAGCAATACCGCCAGAAAGTCGAGCTGTCACCTCACCAGTGATATCCACTTGCCAGAGAGTTTTACCCGTTTCCGGATCCATGGCTTTGACTTCACCTTCACGACTGGCAACAAACAGCTTGTCATACGCGTAGACAGGAGACAGTTTTGAGAAGAAGCTCCCTACGCCATCACCAATACTGGAAGACCACTCCGTACTTGGTGTGAATTCACTTTCCACTGCAGGTAGCGGCGCCATAATAATGGTGTCTTCTTCACTCGAACACCCTGCAAGTACACCTAATACCGAGATAGAAAGTAATACCTTTTTAACGAGTCTATTCATCGGCTATAGCCTTACTTGGCAAGATCATCCAATTTTAGCTGTAGCGCTTGGCTAGCATCTTGTGCTTGCTGCGCTTCGGTGTAAGCAGTATATGCCGCATCACGGTCGCCTTCACGAATCGCAATGTCACCACGAAGCTCTGCTACTCGACCCGCCCAAGCAGTGTCACTGATTTTATCAAGTTCAGCGCGAGCACCCGCGTTGTCACCTGACTCAATCATTAAACGCGCGATACGGTAAGTCACTAGAGGAGTGATCGCCGCATCTTTCGTATTGCTTTGAGCCCACTTAAGCTGCGTCAAAGCATCTTCAAAGTTACCAGCTTCTACTTGTGCTTTTGCCAGTTGCATTGCCGCTAACACCGCGTATTCACTGTCTTTGCTGGTATCGATAAACGCTTGTACATCTGCACTTGAATCTGCGCCTTTCGCGACAATTGACTCAACCGCTTTGCTGTACTGTTCTGATGCTGCTTCCTGAGCTTGGACAACGGAATCTTGATAATAACGCCAGCCAAATAAACCACCTAGACCAACAACAACGCCAAGCACAACGGCTTTGCCGTTCTCTTTCCACCAGTCTTTGATCGCTTCAACTTGTTGTTCTTCAGAATCGTAGAGTTCCACTTCCTGTCCTCTTAAAAGAAATCGTTACCTAAACGAATAGGCAGCCGAAACCTCGCTGCCTATTGTCTTGGGTTTAAACTTAAATAATATCTGCTAATTTAGCGGCTAACTCGGTTTGAGCAACAGTTTCTTGCTCTCCGCCCTGCAAATCTTTGACCACGACCGTATTCTCAGCCACTTCAGTCTCACCAAGGACAAGAGCATAAACCGCGCCCACTTTATCCGCGCGCTTGAATTGTTTCTTGAAGTTACCGCCACCAAAGTGGTTCATTACTCGAATACCAGGGATCGCTTCACGAAGACTTTCAGCAAGCTTCATACCTGCCATCATTGTGCCTTCGCCAGCCGTGACCACATAAGCGTCAACACTGCGACGAACGTTAGTCAGTTCAAGCGTTTCCATCATCAGTACAAGACGCTCAAGACCCATAGCGAAACCAACAGCCGGTGTCGCTTTACCACCAAGCTGTTCCACAAGGCCGTCGTAGCGGCCACCGCCACAAACTGTGCCTTGAGCACCTAAGCTTTCAGTAATCCACTCAAAAACGGTACGGTTGTAGTAATCTAGACCACGAACCAAACGTTGGTTAACCGTATATTCGATACCTGCCGCGTCAAGAAGTTCACACAGACCAGCAAAATGTGCTTTCGATTCTTCATCTAGATAATCAGACAGCTCTGGCGCGTCAACCAAGATCGCTTGAACGTCTGGGTTTTTGCTGTCTAATACGCGCAATGGGTTGGTGTGCATACGACGTTTGCTGTCTTCATCCAACACTTCAACGTGCTGCTCTAGGTGAGCAATCAGTGCAGTGCGGTAGTTAGCGCGTGCTTCGAGAGAACCGATAGAGTTCAGCTCTAGACGAACATGCTTATCGATACCTAGCTCACGCCAAAGACGTGCTGTCATCATGATAAGTTCAGCGTCAACGTCAGGGCCGTTTAGACCAAATACTTCCACACCACATTGGTGGAACTGACGGTAGCGGCCTTTTTGTGGGCGCTCGTGACGGAACATTGGACCCATGTACCACAAACGCTGCTCTTGATTGTAAAGCAGACCGTTTTCAATACCTGCACGAACACAGCCAGCTGTGCCTTCTGGACGCAGTGTTAGGCTATCGCCGTTGCGGTCTTCAAAGGTGTACATCTCTTTCTCAACCACGTCGGTCACTTCACCGATAGCGCGGCTAAATAGATGGGTCATCTCAACGATTGGCATACGTACTTCGTTGTAGCCATATGCGCTGACCACATGCTTCACTGTATTCTCAACTTTTTGCCAAAGTGGAGATTGTGTCGGGAGGCAGTCGTTCATGCCTCGGATTGCTTGAATAGTTTTTGCCACAGTTTAATACCGTAATTTCGTTGAGATTATTTGTCTTCTACTTCATTTACTTCGATGCGATTCGCTGAATCCAGCATCGATGCTTTCGCTCGAATTTTTGCTTCGAGCTGATTAACGAGGTCATCGTTATCAAAGCGCTCTTTCTGACGTTTACCGTCTTCATAGAAAGCACTCTTTTTTGTTACTGCCTGCTAGGCCAAGATGAGAGACTTCGGCTTCACCTGGACCGTTAACCACGCAACCAATGATAGACACGTCCATTGGGGTGATCACATCTTCCAATCGCTCTTCTAGTGCATTGACGGTGCCAATCACGTCGAACTCTTGACGTGAACAGCTTGGGCAAGCAATAAAGTTGATGCCGCGAGAGCGAATTCGAAGTGACTTCAGAATATCGAAACCAACTTTAATTTCTTCTACTGGATTCGCTGCCAGAGAAATACGTAACGTGTCACCGATACCTTCTGCCAACAACATGCCAAGCCAACCGATGATTTCACCGAGCCCGCACGTGCACCACCCGCTTCCGTAATACCTAAATGAAGTGGCTGGTCGATTTTCTTAGCAAGTAGGCGGTAAGAGTCTACCGCGAGGAATACGTCAGACGCCTTCACGCTCACTTTGAACTGATCAAAGTTAAGGCGTTCAAGAATGTCCACGTGACGCATTGCAGATTCAACCAAAGCTTCTGGCGTAGGTTCACCGTATTTCATCTGGATGTCTTTTTCCAGAGAGCCACCATTAACGCCGATACGAATGGGAATGTTCTTATCGCGTGCACAGTCTACAACCGAACGAATGCGCTCTTCATTACCAATGTTGCCTGGGTTAATACGCAAACAATCAACGCCGTACTCAGCGACTTTTAACGCGATACGGTAGTCGAAGTGAATATCAGCGACCAGCGGGATAGATACCTGCTTTTTGATTTCACGGAAGGCTTCTGCCGCATCCATGGTAGGAACAGAGACACGAACAATGTCAGCGCCTACGTTTTCTAAAGCTTTGATTTGAGCAACCGTCGCGGCTACATCGGTCGTACGCGTGTTCGTCATTGACTGTACGGCGATAGGGGCGCCATCGCCGATAGGTACATCGCCCACATAAATACGCGTAGAGGGACGACGTTTAATTGGTGATTCGTGATGCATAGTGTTTTCTAAGGTAAGGTGAATCGAGCTACTTTGCCTGAAGTATACCCAGAAAGGTCGACAGGTTCACTCGCTAATGTCATAGAAACCTTCTCAGGCGCACCTAAAATGACTTTGAAAGGCGCTTTGCCATCAAGACTCAGGTTGTCTCCCGCTTTTTTAATGCCGGTCGATACGGTTTTTCCATCGGCATCTTTGACTTGGATCCAGCAATCACCAGAAAACGACATCGTCAGATTTGTCAGTCCATTAGCAGGCTTTGGCTCCGCTACAGCAGGTTCAGTTTGCTCCGCTATCTCAGAAACCACCACTTCAGCTGGCGCTTCAGTTTGGTTAGCTTCAGGTGCTTCGATTGGTGGCTCTTCAGGTGTAGCAACGATCGCTGACACATCGAGCGTCTTCACTTCTGGTTCCTTTGCAACAAGCTCGGCCTCAAGTGTGGCAATTTTTTCAGTCGCAGGAGCTTCTATTTCAAAAGCAGGGTCATTGCTTGAAGTGTCCGCAATTTCAGACAAGGTATCTTTTTGTTGATTCTGCAGCCACCAAACCGAAGAAATACCGATGATGACTACACCAATACCCCAAGTGAGCTTCATGATGCGGCTATCGTGTTTTTCTTTATTGGTTTTTTTCGAAAAGCTCTGCATTGGCTGTTCTGAATGCTGTGCAGCACTGTGATTTTCGATGGTTCCGAGCACCTCTTGCTCGTCAATACCTACCGCTTTAGCGTAGGAACGCAAGTAGCCGCGTGTAAAGGTTGCGACTTGCTCACCATCGAACTCGTTAGATTCTATTTTTTGAATGATCGCGACACGTAGACGCAATCTATCAGCGATTTGTTTTTGCGTCAGACCTAATGCCTCACGCTTTTGCTTTAGAATGGTACCGGCAAGCGTCACTTGCTCGGCTTGTGGTGACTGTTCTGTGGCGTTATTTTGCTCAGTACTCATTGATATTGTACTTCTTATAGGTTGTCACTTAGACACAACACGCTTCGTTCGTTATTTTTAATGGGTGTTCGTGATCTTAGTTTGGTAAATCGCTCGCACTAGCTGTTCAATACAGCATAGTCCCAAATGGCCAACTGCGGCACTTCTCTGTTTGTAAAGCGCTCGATTTTATTATGATTTCTATCTGACTGATTGAATTAGCCAGCATCATCTCGATTGGAACTGCTCATCATAGTCGATTCTCCACACGAGTTAAAATGTCCAGAGTAAAAACAGCGCAAATAGTGATAATTTTGATTAAAAATTAACACGACTCATATTTTTCTGGCGACATTTCGTAGTATTTGATTAACGAAAACTATATTTGTTCCGTTATTGTTCAACTATTTATCTAGAAAATGTGGCAAAGATCAGAGTTTAGTGAGCGCAATCACAGCCACGCTTTCACCTGTAACTAGAAACAACAAAGCCAAGTCGAAACTTGGCTCTATGAAGCAATGCTTAAATGGGTAAACTAGACCGCTTTCACTGGGATCGCTTGCTGACCTTTTTGAGCAGCTATTTGTTGAGTACGCTTGGTACGGTCAATCACATCACCGACAAGCTGACCACAAGCGGCATCGATATCATCACCACGAGTCTTACGAACCGTCACAGTGTAATCATACTGCATCAAGGTCTTCATAAAGCGGTCGATACGCGAGTTACTTGGTTTTTATACGGCGAGCCAGGATACGGGTTGAACGGGATCAGGTTGATCTTCGCCGGCGTATCTTTAAGAAGCTCAGCAAGTTCACGTGCGTGATCCATATCATCGTTTACATGGTCAAGCAGCACATATTCAACCGTTACCTTACCGCGATTCGCGTTAGAAGAGGCGATGTAACGACGAACAGATGCCAAAAAGTCTTGGATATCCCAGCGATCATTAATTGGCATGATTTCGCTACGAAGCTTGTCATTTGGCGCGTGCAAAGAAATCGCTAGCGCAACGTCAATCTGACCTGTCATCTGATCCAAACCAGAAACCACGCCTGAAGTCGATACGGTTACACGACGCTTAGACAAACCAAAACCCAGATCATCAAGCATCAACTCAAGTGCTGGCATTAGGTTTTTCATGTTAAGCAGTGGCTCACCCATACCCATCATCACCACGTTGGTAATTGGGCGGCGACCGGTTTCTTTCTCAAGACCGATCTCACGAGCTGCACGCCACACCTGACCGATGATTTCCGAAACCTTAAGGTTACGGTTAAAGCCTTGTTGTGCCGTTGAACAGAACTTACATTCCAGCGCACAGCCAACCTGTGAAGAGACACACAATGTCGCGCGATCATCATCAGGAATGTAAACAGTTTCTACGTCTTGATCGCCAACACGCATTGCCCACTTGATGGTACCATCAGAAGAGTGCTGAGCTTCAGATACGGTTGGCGCTTTAATTTCAGCCAAACGAATCAACTTTTCACGCAGCTTCTTATTGATGTTAGTCATCTTCTCGAAGTCGTCGACACCAAAATGATAGATCCACTTCATTACTTGATCAGCACGGAAGGCTTTTTCGCCCAGTTCCTCTTGGAAAAACTGACGCATACCCTTGCGATCAAAATCGAGTAGATTGACTTTTTGTGTGGTCATGGTGCCTCTTCGATGACGGTAAATGGTGTTAAGGGCGCGAATTGTACAGGCTTTAGCCCCCTACAACAAGCGTTACAAAACCCTAAAATATTAAGGTATTCATTTCTAAGTGAACATTTTTGTACAACAAAAGCTTCAGGTAATAAAAAAGGAGGCAACGCCTCCTTTTTGTTATCTTTGACACTCAATTAACGAGGACAAATTTCTGACTGCGGAAAGAAAAACTCAATCTCTCGTGCTGCTGATTCTGGCTATCTGAGCCATGCACTGAGTTGTGGCGCATGCTAAGTGCGTAGTCTGCGCGGATAGAACCACAAGCTGCTTCTTCTGGGTTAGTTTTCCCCATCAGCTCGCGGTAACGACAAATCGCATCTTCACCTTCAAGTACTTGAACCATGATTGGGCCTGAGGTCATGAATGCACGAAGATCATCGAAAAACGGTTTACCTTCATGCTCAGCGTAAAAGCCTTTTGCCTGCTCGTCGGTAAGATGAACCATCTTAGCTGCAATGATAGACAGACCTGCTTTCTCGATACGGTGATAGATCTCACCAATCAAATTACGCTTAACTGCATCCGGTTTAACGATAGAGAATGTTCTTTCTAGGGCCATTAGTGTTCCTTTTCTTTCGTGTTGTTCTTTTATTAATAATAATTTTCTTGAGTTACTTGTCAGCTTGCTCCGTTAGCAAACGAGCGAGTGTGCGCACACCCATGCCGGTTGCACCAGCAGACCATTTGTCAGTTCCCGACTTGCGGTAAGTACCAGCACAATCGAAGTGCAACCAACCTTTTTTGTAGTCTTCTACAAAGTAAGACAAGAATGCCGCCGCTGTACTTGCGCCCGGAGAGTAATCACCACTGCTGATGTTCGACAAATCAGCGAAGTTCGATGGCAACATGCCGCGATGGAAGTCTGCCAGTGGTAGTGGCCATAAGCCTTCTTTCTCTTGATTTGCATTCGTCAACGCTTGATGCGTCAACTCATCGTCGAATGACATAATGGCGTGATAATCATTGCCAAGCGCATTTTTAGCTGCGCCGGTAAGCGTCGCACAGTCGATGATAAGCTCTGGGTTTTGCTCGCTTGCATAGATAAGACCATCAGCCAATACCAAACGACCTTCCGCGTCGGTATTCATGATTTCTACCGTCTTACCATTTTTATAGGTAATCACATCACCTAGTTTAAGCGCGCGGCCCGATACCATGTTTTCAGCACAGCAGAGGATAAGTTTTACACGCTTGTTGAGGCCACGCATGATTGCAAGACCTAGACCACCGGTAATGGTGCCCGCACCGCCCATATCCGCTTTCATCGCCGTCATGAAGTTCGACGGCTTTAGGCTATAACCACCTGAATCAAAGGTAATCCCCTTACCCACTAAACAAGCGAATACTGGTGCGTTTTCGTCACCCGTTGGGTTGTAGTCCAGTTGTAGCATCGCTGAAGTGCGCTCAGAGCCACGACCAACGGCGAAAATGCCTTCCCAACCTTCGGTTAGTAGATCTTTGTCTTTAACGATGCGATAAGTCACGTGCTCTGGAGCCGCTGACTTAATGAATTCTGCCGCCATAGTCGCCAGTTGACGCGGCGCGACCTCTTCAGCACTTTTATTGATGATGTCACGCGTCCAGTCAGATGCTTTGATGCGCGCGTCTAACTCTTTCTTATCTTGCTCGTTTAGTTCAGCAAGCTCAACTTGAGTGCTTTTCTTAGAGTTGCGGTAGCCTTGATAGAATGCCCAAGAAGACTCTAAATCCCAACCTTCACCTGCAAGTGTGGCGTTTGAAATGCCTTGTGAATCTAACTTGCGAGCCGCGCGTTGAATCGCGCCAAGATCGTGACCTTCACCGATGTGGATCGTCGCACCTTGCTCTGAAAAAGAAATGATAGCCTTTTCGCCCCATTGTGGCGCTGCCGTTTCTTGGCTAATAAATACCGACATTGTGCTAGACATGGTCTCTCCTTGTCTTAAATCTAATTATTGCAGCTCGTCTATTGAATTCAGCTGCTGTATCGCATTCTGTGTATCAAATGATGTTATCACTATGTAGAGACAATACCAATGACTGCACCATGGGAATTAATAACAATGTAACATGGTGCGACAAAAAACGGGCCAAAGGCCCGTTTTTGTATAACTAACTAGTGAGTCTGTTTAATCGTACTCATCCATCCAGCATAAAATCACAGCTTCGAGGATTTTTTCATTTGAGCGATTAGGATCGTCATCAAAGTCTTCCAAGTCTGTAATCCATTTATGCAAGTCTGTGAAACGTACCGTTTTTGGGTCAGTTTCTGGGAATTGATCGCACAGCTCGATAGCGATATCACGAGAATCAGTCCATTTTAAGCTCATGAATCCTCCAGTTAATTAGTGATCTTCAGATGCGTGGTTTAAGGTGTACTTTGGAATTTCTACCACAAGATCTTCATCGGCAACGACCGCTTGGCAACCTAGACGCGACTCAGGCTCTAGACCCCATGCTTTATCAAGCATATCGTCTTCTAGCTCTTCACTCTCTTCTAGTGAATCAAACCCTTCACGGATGATGACGTGACAAGTGGTACATGCACACGACTTTTCACAAGCGTGCTCAATTCCAATACCGTTCTTTAGCGCTACGTCTAATACAGTTTCGCCTTCATTTGCCTCTAACACTGCGCCTTCTGGGCAGAGATCTTCATGGGGCAGAACAACAATTTTTGGCATGACTACTTAGTCCTCGATCTAAATGTTATCAACTGATTGACCCGCCAGAGCTTCACGGATGGATTTGTCCATTCGACGTGATGCAAACTCTTGGCTCGCTTTATCAGTGTCTTTAATACCTTGTTCAATAGCATCGGCGTCATCGCCATTACGAAGTTCAATCAGAGCTTCTATCGCTTTAACCAATGCCTGTTTTTCTTCTTCGTTTAGAAGTGCATCACCGTCCGCTTGCATCGCGGCGATAAGACCTTCAATCACTCGATCCGCTTCAACACGCTGCTCGGCCAATGCACGCGCTAACATGTCATCTTTGGCGTAAGTCATCGAGTCTTTGAGCATGTTGGTCACTTCATCATCGCTGAGACCATAAGATGGTTTCACCTGAATTTCTGACTGAACACCCGTGCTCTTCTCCATCGCGGTAACGGACAGTAGACCATCAGCATCGACTTGGTACGTTACACGGATATGAGCTGCACCTGCCGCCATTGGAGGAATGCCTTTTAGTGAAAAACGAGCCAATGAACGGCAGTCGTCCACCATCTCACGCTCACCTTGCACTACGTGCACAGACATCGCCGTTTGGCCGTCTTTGAATGTGGTGAATTCTTGGGCACGTGCCACTGGAATTGTGGTGTTGCGTGGAACGATCTTCTCGACCAAACCACCCATAGTTTCAATACCCAATGACAGTGGAAGTACATCCAACAGCAGCATTTCTGAGTCAGGCTTATTACCTGCAAGAATGTCCGCTTGAATCGCTGCGCCAATCGCTACTACTTCATCTGGATTGATGCTAGTCAGTGGCGTTTTACCAAAGAAGTCGCCAACCATTTCACGAACCAGTGGTGTGCGAGTTGAACCGCCAACCATAACAACTTCTAGAACGTCTTCTGCATCGACTTCAGCATCTTTCAATGCACGACGACATGAAAGCAGTGTCTTCTTCACAAGTGGACGAATTAGATCTTCGAACTGAGCTTTCGTCAGTTCACCTTGCCAACCAAGAGCGTTAACAGTCGCAACATCATTTTGGCTGAGATCGATTTTCGCTTGTGTAGCCGCATCGAGTAGTTCACGCTGCTCATGAGCGTTAAGCTCTGACTTGCCTGCTTGTTGCTGCAAGTAGTCGGCAACGAGATGGTCAAAGTCATCACCACCCAGCGCTGAATCACCGCCAGTTGCTAGCACTTCAAATACACCGCGCGATAAACGCAGGATAGAGATATCGAAGGTACCACCACCTAAATCGTAAACCGCAATCACGCCTTCTTGACCACTGTCTAGCCCATAAGCAATGGCTGCAGCAGTAGGTTCGTTAAGAAGACGCAAAACATGCATACCCGCTAGGTTTGCTGCATCTTTGGTGCCTTGACGCTGCGCATCATCGAAATACGCAGGCACCGTAATCACCACGCCAGCCAACTCGCCACCAAGGGACTCTTCTGCGCGCTTACCAAGCGTTTTAAGAATGTCAGAAGAAACTTGAATCGGGTTCTTTGCGCCGCCTGCGGTTTGCAGGACAGGTAGGCCATTGTCACTTTCTGTCAGTGAATATGGCATTGACGGGTAACGAGTCTGAACGTCTGCAAGTGAGCGGCCGAGTAGACGCTTCACAGAAATGATGGTGTTAACAGGATCAAGTGCTGCGTTGTCACGAGCGTCAATACCGACAGTGATACTGTCATCCGCATAGCGAACCGCTGATGGGAGGATCTTATTGCCGTTGGCATCTGGTAATGTCGCGGCTTCACCACTTCTTACTGTCGCGACAAGGGAGTTGGTCGTACCTAAGTCGATGCCCGCAGCCAGTTTATGTTCGTGTGGCGCGGAGCTTTGACCCGGCTCTGCGATTTGAAGTAATGCCATTCAAATATCCTTGGGAGCTTCCATTAACCAAGCAGCTTATCTTCTAGCTGTTCTATTTCACTTTGCAACTTGGCGATAAATTTTAGTTTTCTAACGCTATCAGCAGCGACTGGCCATTCGGCTTGCGAAAGCTGACCTTCTAACTCTGATAACTGTACCTTGAACATTTTGCTGACCTTGGCTTCAAAGTCAAAAAGTTCTAATTCAGGGTCACTTGAAGACGCGAGATCTTCCAATTCTTCTCGAAGTTCCATCTGTTCCATTAAGAACAGTGGATCTTGCAATGTTTGCTGCTCAGCACGAATATCGACACCATTTTCGGCCAATAGGTATTCGGCGCGAGAGATGGGCTTTTTCAGCACTTCGTAGGCATCATTGATTTGCGCTGCCTTTTGCACCGCAAGTAAGCGGTCGCGCTCAGAGGCAGTGGCAAAGTTGTCTGGGTGAAAGCGTTTTTGCAGTTCTCGGAACTGAGAAGAAAGAAGGCTACCGTCCAACTGAAACTGAACAGGTAGCCCAAATAATTCGAAATGGTTCATAGCATTGACTCGCAATTAATGAGCTTGGCCGATATCACAGCCAAGCTCGTCAAAGGTTAAACATTAAAGCTTTCACCACAACCGCATTCGCCTTTCGCATTCGGGTTGTTGAACTCAAAGCCTTCGTTCAAGCCTTCTTTTACATAATCGAGCTCTGTGCCATCGAGATAAACCAAGCTCTTAGCATCGATGATCACTTTCACGCCTGAGTGCTCAAACACTGAATCACCTTCATCCAGATCATCCACGAACTCAAGAACGTAAGCCATACCAGAGCAACCTGTGGTTTTTACACCAAGGCGTAATCCAATACCTTTGCCGCGATTATCTAAAAATGTCTTAACTCGGCTCGCTGCTGCGTCTGTCATTGAGATGGCCATACTACAACCTTTGTTCGTTTCTCTTGATGATACTGTGTCTTAATAAAGCTAAAGGGCTTGGCTATCCAAGCAGTTTAGTCGTGCTTCTTCTTGTAGTCAGCAACCGCTGCTTTGATTGCATCTTCAGCAAGAATTGAGCAGTGAACTTTCACTGGTGGCAACTCCAACTCTTCTGCAATTTCAGAGTTCTTGATCGCTGCGGCTTCGTCGATAGACTTGCCTTTCACCCACTCTGTAACCAACGAGCTTGATGCGATCGCTGAACCACAGCCGTAGGTCTTAAACTTAGCATCTTCGATGATACCTTCTGGCGTCACCTTGATCTGCAGTTTCATTACGTCACCACAAGCTGGTGCGCCAACCATACCACTACCCACAGCCGGATCATTCTTATCAAATGAACCTACGTTGCGCGGGTTCTCATAGTGGTCAATTACTTTTTCACTATACGCCATAATAACTTCCTCGAATCCTCTACTTCCGTGAGATTAGTGGTGCGCCCACTCGACCGTATCTAGGTCAATCCCTTCTTTATACATATCCCATAGAGGAGACATGTCACGTAATTTGTTTACTGCTGTTCTGATCTGCTCAATCGCAAAGTCGATGTCTTCTTCTGTGGTGAAACGACCAAAAGAGAAGCGAACCGAGCTGTGTGCAAGCTCATCATTTAGGCCTAGTGCACGTAGCACGTATGAAGGCTCTAGACTTGCTGATGTACATGCAGAACCAGATGATACTGCAAGATCTTTTAGCGACATTAGCAGCGACTCACCTTCAACAAACGCAAAGCTTACGTTTAGGTTGTGTGGAACGCGCTGTTCTAGGTCACCATTCACTGTCACAGCTTCAAGATCTTTAACGCCGTTTAGTAGACGGTCACGCAATGCTTTTGCGTGGTCGTAATCTTTCTGCATGTCTTGCTTAGCCACAGCAAAGGCTTCACCCATACCCACGATTTGGTGAGTAGGTAGTGTGCCTGAGCGGAAACCACGCTCATGACCGCCACCGTGCATTTGCGCTTCTAAACGAATACGTGGCTTACGACGCACGTAAAGCGCACCAATACCTTTAGGGCCGTATACTTTGTGAGCAGACAGTGAAATCAAATCGACTTTCATTTCTTGAACGTCGATAGGCAGTTTGCCTGCAGATTGCGCTGCGTCTACGTGGAATACGATTTTCTTGCTACGGCAAAGCTCGCCGATAGCTGTAATGTCTTGTACAACACCGATTTCATTGTTCACGTGCATGATTGACACAAGCACTGTGTCTTCACGCATTGCCGCCTCTAGCTTAGCTAGGTCAACAATACCGTTTGATTCTGGCTCAAGGTAGGTCACTTCGAAGCCTTCACGCTCAAGCTGACGGCATGGGTCAAGAACCGCTTTGTGCTCAGTCTTAACCGTGATGATGTGCTTACCTTTCTTGCTGTAGAAGTGCGCAGCACCTTTAATAGCAAGGTTGTCAGACTCAGTAGCGCCAGACGTAAATACGACTTCGCGAGGGTCTGCGTTCAACAGATCAGCGATCTGTTCACGAGCGTTATCTACTGCTTCTTCTGCTTGCCAACCAAAACGGTGAGAACGTGACGCTGGGTTACCAAAGGTACCGTCCATTGTCATGTATTGAACCATTTTTTCTGCAACCCTTGGATCGACAGGGCAAGTGGCAGAGTAGTCTAGATAAATAGGCAGTTTCATTCTTTACTCCAATGTATAAGCGACACTACTACGAGCGAACATTGATTCCGATGGGTGCGGTGCTTGTACTTTTTCTTGAGAACCCATGATTTACCGCGAGATCTACGTCTTGTCGGTCTGAAATTTCTAATACTTCGTTATCTACCATCAGCTCACCGAGAGTGATGTTGTTTAGGAAGTCACTGATGCGAGAACTTAGATCTCTCCACAGTGTATGTGTGAGGCAACGTGTACCGCCTTGGCAATCTCCTTTGCCAGCGCATTTTGTTGCATCAACGGACTCATCAACTGCAGCGATGACAGTACCGATTGAAATCTCGTTGGCTTCTGCACCTAGGCGGTAACCACCACCTGGACCACGAACACTCGCCACCAAACCCGCTTTGCGAAGTTGGAGAACAGCTGTTCTAAGTAAGACAAAGAGATACCCTGACGTTCTGAGATGTCCGCTAGAGGTACTGGGCTTTGCTGTGAGTGCAGTGCGACATCAAGCATCGCTGTTACTGCATATCTTCCTTTTGATGTAAGTCTCATATCACACTATCCACATTGATTATGTGGCATAAATATTTTCATACCTGAGTGTTTTAGTCAAGTATTTAATTGACTAAAACACTCAGGTATTTAACCCAACAAAAGAAAATGGTTATTTTTTAACCCCTATTGCTTTTTCAACGGAGGTTAAAATTCCGCGCAACGTATTGATTTCCGACGCTTCAGGACGTGTTCGACTAAACATTCTGCGCAACTTGTTCATCACAAGACCCGGCTTGTCCTTAGAAATAAACTGGGTATCCATGATGACTTTTTCAAGGTGTTGGTAGAATAATTCCAGCTCTTTGTGGCGTGGATAATCGACTTCACTTGGCTCAGAGTACTGCTGAGCTTCTCGCTCTAAATGCGCAACTCTGACTTCATAGCTTAGTGTTTGCACCGCCATAGCAAGGTTGAGTGAGCTATATTCTGGGTTTGCAGGAATACACGTATGGTAGTGACACAGCTGCAGCTCATCATTGGTTAAGCCGGTACGCTCGCGCCCAAAAACCAAAGCGACTGCGTGCTTTTCGCCTTCAATCGCAAATTTCTTGCCGCACTCACGTGGCTCAATCATCGGCCAATCTAGAGTTCGTGAGCGCGCACTTGAACCAACCACTAAGCCGCAATCTTCTACCGCTTCTTCTAAAGTCGAAACGATTTTTGCACCCAATGCTATATCACTCGCACCCGCTGCCAACGCAACCGCTTGAGAATCCACCTCGCATTGAGGGTCCACAAGCACCATCTGGCTTAGTCCCATTACCTTCATCGCTCGGGCAGCCGAGCCGATATTTCCAGAATGAGAAGTCCCCACCAGGACGATTTTTACGTTGTCTAGCATTGTCACATTGCACTCATTTTACACAATCGCAGAATGGTAACATAATCTTGACTAAAGTAGTCAGGATCTTTCTATTCATAAAATTAACAGCACAAAAAATAACCACTTCCCTTTTGCCAAATCTTTGGTATACTTCGCGCCGCTTTTTGTTCTTTAACATCCGTTGGGAAAATTCGTATGCATCCAATGCTAAACATCGCTATACGCGCTGCGCGTAAAGCGGGCAACCATATTGCTAAATCACTAGAAAACACTGATAAGATTGAGTCAGTACAGAAAGGCACTAATGACTTTGTTACTAACGTAGACAAAGAAGCCGAAGCAATCATCATCAGCACTATCCAAGCTTCATACCCAGACCACAGCATCGTTGCTGAAGAGGGTGGCCTAATTGAAGGTAAAGATAGTGACGTACAATGGATCATCGACCCACTGGATGGCACCACTAACTTCGTTCAAGGCATTCCTACTTTCTCTGTGTCTATTGCAGTTCGCATCAAAGGCAAAACAGAAGTAGCATGTGTTTACGACCCAATGGTTAACGAGCTTTTCACTGCACAACGCGGTGCTGGCGCTCAGCTTAACAATGCACGTATCCGTGTAAAACAGCTTAAAGATATCAAAGGTACTGTTATCGGTACTGGCTTCCCATTCAAACAGAAGCAACATTCTGAAAGCTACTTCAAGATCATGTCTTCTATGTTCAACGAGTGCTCTGACTTCCGTCGTGCTGGCTCTGCAGCTCTAGACCTATGTTATGTTGCAGCAGGTCGTCTAGACGGTTACTTCGAGCTTGGTCTAAAACCATGGGACATGGCAGCAGGCGAACTGATAGCTCGTGAAGCTGGCGCTATCGTAACTGACTTCTCTGGCAGTACTGAGTACATGAAGTCTGGTAACGTTGTTGCTTCAAGTGCACGCGGTGTAAAAGCAATGCTAAAACACATCCGTGAAAACGGTAACGAAGCTATCCTTAAGTAATCTTTTACAGCTTAAGTAGTTCTGCAAAGAAAGCACAGCCCGTCACAGCTGAATTTGAAATCCCGACCTATGGTCGGGATTTTTTTGTGCGACTTAAACTACGTTTTTAATCAACCACCCGAACCTCAATCTCTATCAACCGACGTTCAATTTCTTTGGCATACTGAGTGAGCTGGGATCACCATTTTCCGAGTAGTCTGTCATTACTTCTATTAAATCAGTTCGAAGGATATTTAGATCATCTAATTCATGTCCAGAAAAGTCAGTAAACATCGGCGATTGCAGTTCATCAAGCCAATCTCTGAACATATGAGGGTTTTCCTCAAATATCGATAACATCAAGCCAGGCTTTGCGATAGTTAGCTTTGCCATAGTGGTAGAAATTTCACCACCAATAGCGCCATCTCGGGCTTTCCATATCTCCCACATAATGCTAGTGATAGGTATCAAGCAACGCTATCATTAGCCTCTATCACACTATCGATATAGTCATGGTTTTGTATAAACCATTGAAAATTAGCCTCATTTCGGTAAGACGAAGCATCTACAGTAGCGGACAATATAAACAGGCAAGATACTAAAAACAATTTCATTATTTAGACCCAAAGCTATTGATAATTTTGATCTCAACCTTGTTTGAATTATCGATCAAAGAAAAATCTCTTTTAGAGCAGCTTTGCTATTTCCAACATAATAGTTTCCGTTTCCATGCTGTCCCCAAGACTTTCCGGGCATCAAACACCCTTCCGTATCATCATGGTAATTACCGGAGTGAATAAGAATAAAAGTTCTTCCCGAAACATTCTGAAGTTCATAGACACTTTTATGTTTAAGAGAAAAGTAAGACTTAGCTAGATAAGTCCCCTCAGGTATCCGTTTATCGGAACCCTCCAATGTAGAATCCGGACCACCAGGTTCAAGGATAAACCAACTTTTTGCAGTTCCTTCAACCTTTAAATTCCCGAGCGTTGTATCCCCATACTGTTTTGTTCTTCTTATTGTCACAACAGACTTCAACTGCATAATTCATTCCTGAAAAATCAAACTTACCTCAGGAATATAAAGTGAATTTGACGCTCTAGTTTTAAGCATTTGAATATTCTAGACGCGCCTAGTGCTTTTTAGTAACCATTTAATACATCACTTACAAAAACGGCCCTGCAAATGCAGAGCCGTTTCATCAAATCCAACAATCTGCCTTATGGCATCTCATCAAACTCAGCGCCTTCTTTTTCAATCTGTGGCGGCATAAGGTGCTCTTTCTGGATACCCAGTTTCAGAGCTAGCGCAGATGCTACGTAGATAGAAGAGTAAGTACCGACTGTGATACCCAATAGCAATGCAGTCGCAAAGCCGTGGATCATCGCACCACCTTGAGTGAATAGTGCGATAACTACGAACAAGGTAGTACCGGACGTAATCAAGGTACGGCTTAGTGTTTGCGTGATTGAGCTGTTCATGATGTCAGCTGGCTCACCCTTACGCATCTTGCGGAAGTTCTCACGGATACGGTCAAATACAACGATGGTATCGTTGAGTGAGTAACCAACAACCGTTAGAAGTGCTGCCACGATAGTCAAATCGACTTCAATCTGCATAAGCGAGAAGATGCCCAGCGTGATGATAACGTCGTGCGCAAGCGCGAGTACCGCACCTGCAGCCAAACGCCATTCAAATCGCACTGATACGTAGATCAAGATACAGATGAGCGACACAAGGATCGCAAGACCACCCGCTTCTGTAAGCTCATCACCTACATTTGGACCAACGAACTCGATACGACGCATTTCAACGTCTTCACCCGTGCCGACACGAATAGCATCTAGAATCTGGTTGCCCAGCGCCTCGGCTTGCATGTCATCACGAGGACGCAGGCGAACCATAACATCGCGAGCAGAACCGAAGTTCTGTACTGTAGCATCGCCAAAGCCTTTCGCATCTAGTGCTGAACGGACTTCCTCAAGGTTTGCTGGCTGTTCAAAGCCTACCTCGATAAGTGTACCGCCAGTGAAGTCTAGCCCCAGTTAAGCCACTTCGTCGACAGTGTAAAAATAGCTGCACCGATCATCACAATGGATAGTACGAACGCAACTTTTGACCAACGCATAAAGTCGATCGTTTTGTCTGCTTTCATTATCTGAAACATAACTAACCCTTAGATCGACAGTTTGTTGATACGTTTACCGCCATAGACCAGGTTCACGAGACAACGTGTACCAATGATGGCTGTAAACATAGAAGTAAGAATACCGATAGACAGTGTTACCGCGAAGCCTTTGATCGCACCTGTACCCACAGCAAAAAGAATGATCGCTGTAATCAAGGTGGTGATGTTCGCATCGGCGATGGTACTGAATGCGTTAGCATAGCTTGATGAATCGCTTGTTGAGGATTACGTCCCTCTTTGAGCTCTTCACGTATCCGCTCAAAGATCAGAACGTTCGCATCCACCGCCATACCAACAGTCAGTACGATACCTGCGATACCTGGCAGCGTCATCGTCGCACCAGGAATCATCGACATAACACCAACGATAAGAACGATGTTCGCCATCAATGCCATGTTGGCAAACAGACCAAATCGTCGGTAGTAAACTAGCGTAAATAGCATCACGGCAATCATACCTGTGATACACGCTTTGATACCCATATCGATGTTTTGCTGACCCATTGATGGACCGATGGTACGTTCTTCAACAATCGAAATCGGTGCAATCAGAGCACCTGCACGAAGCAATAGCGCTAGGTTGTGCGCTTCAGCTGCAGAATCGATACCTGTGATACGGAAGTTACGACCAAGTGCAGACTGAATTGTCGCTTGGTTAATTACTTCTTCATGCTTATCAAGGATAACTTTGCCTTCTGGCGTACGCTTGCCGCTGTCTTTGTATTCAGCGAAAACCGTTGCCATTAGCTTACCGATGTTCTGACGTGAGAATGCCGCCATCTTGTTACCACCTTCACTGTCTAGTGAGATGTTAACTTGTGGGCGACCGTATTCGTCTGCGCTAGAGCTTGCATCGGTAATGCTCGCACCGCCTAGGATAACGCGCTTCTTAAGCACAACCGGACGACCGTCACGATCAAGCTTAATCTCGCTACCCGCTGGCGCACGACCACTTGCTGCCGCAGCTAAGTCAGCCGAACTGTCTACTTCACGGAATTCTAATGTTGCTGTAGCACCCAAAATTTCTTTCGCGCGCGCAGTGTCTTGAACACCAGGTAGCTCAACCACGATGCGGCTCGCACCTTGACGCTGAACCAATGGCTCTGCCACACCTAGTTCGTTTACACGATTACGTAGGATAGTGATGTTCTGCTCTACAGCGTAGTTACGAATTTCTTGAAGGCGAGTTTCTTTGAATCGAGCGACCAAAGCAAAGCGGCCGTTTGAATCAGAGTCAAAGAAGTCCATATCTGGGTATTTTGCTTCCAGTACAGTCTTCGCTTCTGCAAGTTGCTCAGCATTACGTAGCAGTACTTCTACGCCATCTTTACCCGCTGGCGGATAGAACGATAACGGATGCGCTCTTCACGAAGATCGCTTCTAAAGCCTTCTTCTTGCTGACCAACAAGTTTTTCCATCGCAGCATCCATGTCGACTTCCATCAAGAAGTGAACACCACCACGAAGGTCAAGACCGAGTTTCATTGGCGCAGCGCCAATAGATTCGAGCCAATCAGGAGTAGCTGGAGCAAGGTTAAGTGCAACGATTGAATCTTTGCCTAACGCTTCACTGATGATATCACGGGCACTGATCTGAGTATCAGTGTCAGTAAAACGAACGAGAATGGAGCCATTTTCTAGAGCAATGGACTTACGAGAAAGTTGCTCTTCATCAAGAGCTTTAGTGACAGTATCCAGCGTCGACATATCAACAGAGGCGCCACGCGCCCCTGTAATTTGAATAGCCGGATCTTCACCGTATAGATTGGGAAGTGCGTATAACGCCGCTGCCGCAATGGCGAATATCACCATTAGGTACTTCCACAAAGGGTAACGATTTAGCACAGCGAGATCCTATAGCTGTTTTATAGAGACTTCAGCGTACCTTTTGGTAGCACTGCAGTAACGAAGTCTTTCTTGATAACTACTTCATTGTTGTCGTTTAGTGCGATAGCAATGTAGTCGTTGTCTTCAGCGATTTTAGTGATTTTACCAATTAGACCACCGTTAGTTAGGACTTCGTCGCCCTTACCCATAGAAGCCATTAGGTTTTTGTGCTCTTTTGCACGCTTCGCTTGTGGGCGGTAAATCATGAAGTAAAAAATTACCGCGAACATGCCTAGCATGATTAGCATTTCGAAACCGCCACCTTGTGGTGCTGCTTCAGCTGCGTGAGCTGCAGAGATCAAACTCATCGGAGAACATCCTCTTTAATGTAAATACATATCCAAAATTGGGCTATCCCCCTATCTTTTCAAGAAGCAAACGGTAACTCAATGTTTCTTATTCGCTTAGAGGCACAAAAAGTGTGACCCAGAGCTAGGATTTGTTACCTATTGCAGGGATAGCCGACTATTTAGCCAACTATTGAGCGTCGACCTTCATATCTAGTGGTGGCACTTCGCGGTTGCGACGTGCGTAAAACTCTTCCACAAACTGCTCAAAACGATCTTCATCAATTGCCTTACGGATGCTTTCCATCAGCATTTGATAATGACGCAGGTTGTGAATGGTGTTTAGACGTGCACCCAAGATTTCGTTACAGCGATCTAGGTGATGCAGATACGCTTTCGAGTAATTCTTACAGGTGTAGCAATCACAGTTCTCGTCTAGAGGCCCTGTGTCTGTTTTGTTTGTCGCGTTACGAATTTTAATCACACCGCCAGTCACAAACAAATGACCGTTACGTGCGTTACGCGTTGGCATTACACAGTCGAACATGTCGATACCACGACGAACGCCTTCTACCAAATCTTCTGGTTTACCTACGCCCATCAAGTAGCGAGGTTTGTCTTCAGGAAGTTTTGGTGTTGTGAACTCAAGAACGCGGTGCATTTCTTCTTTAGGCTCACCAACAGCAAGGCCGCCAACCGCGTAGCCATCGAACCCGATGTCAGTCAGGCCTTTTACCGATACATCACGCAAGTCTTCGTATACGCTACCCTGAACGATACCAAACAGCGAGTTTTCGTTTTCTAGCTTGTCGAAGTGATCACGAGAACGCTGTGCCCAACGTAGTGACATTTCCATCGACTTCTTCGCTTCCGCGTGAGTCGCTGGGTATGGTGTACACTCATCAAAGATCATCACTACATCAGAGCCAAGATCTTTTTGGATTTCCATAGATTTTTCTGCATCCATGAAAATGCGGTCACCGTTTACAGGGTTACGGAAATGCACACCCTCTTCTGTGATCTTACGGATATCACCAAGCTGAATACTTGGAAGCCGCCTGAATCAGTCAGGATAGGACCATGCCAGTTCATGAAGTCGTGCAGGTCACCGTGCAGCTTCATGATTTCTTGGCCTGGGCGAAGCCATAGGTGGAAAGTATTACCAAGAAGAATTTCGGCACCTGTACCGCGTACTTCTTCAGGTGTCATACCTTTAACTGTACCGTACGTACCCACTGGCATAAATGCCGGGGTTTGTACTGTACCGCGTTCAAACGTCAACTGACCACGACGAGCATGGCCATCTTTTTTCTTAAGTTCGTATTGTAATTTCACGAAGCCTCCAAATTGCCAGAGACACAGTCTGACTCAATCTTAAAACGCACTAACAAGCGTAGCTTGCCGCACTTAGATCCGCTCACCTAACGTTGCTCATTAGGCGAAAGGTTTTGGTGTTCCCTACCGTATTCCACTGAGTCCTTGAGTGAAATAAAAAACTGTCGCTCGCTACAGGCGTTAATTACGCCGTCTTCTTGGTAATGAACATCGCATCACCGTAGCTAAAGAAGCGATATCTTTGCTCTACCGCATGTTGGTAGGCATTCATGACATTGTCATAGCCTGCAAACGCACTCACCAGCATGATCAGCGTTGATTCAGGTAGGTGGAAGTTGGTCACGAGACAATCCACCAGCTGATACTCATAGCCCGGGAAGATGAAAATCTCGGTATCACCAAAGAAAGGCACCAGCTCGGTACCATTTTTCAATGCGTCTTGCGCAGCGCTCTCGAGTGAACGTACTGAAGTGGTACCCACAGCAATGATGCGGCCGCCGTTCGCTTTGGTCTCTGCAATCGCATCCACCACGTCTTGAGGTACTTCCACGTACTCTGCATGCATGTGGTGGTCATGAATATTTTCAACGCGAACTGGCTGGAATGTGCCAGCACCAACGTGAAGCGTCACATACGCAAAGTTGGCACCTTTCGCTTTAATCTGCTCGAGAACACTGTCATCAAAGTGAAGACCTGCTGTTGGAGCCGCAACCGCGCCTGGTTTTTCGTTATAAACCGTTTGGTAACGTTCTTTGTCTGCATCTTCATCCGGACGATCGATGTATGGCGGCAGTGGCATGTGGCCAACATCATTTAGGATTTCAAGCACTGTCTTGTCTGACTGCATTTCAATTTCGAACAATGCATCGTGACGTGCCGTCATAATCGCTTGGTATTCGTCGTTTTCACCCAAAAACAGTTCGGTACCTGGTTTTGGTGATTTTGAACAGCGCACGTGTGCAAGAACGCGCTTGTCATCAAGCATACGCTCTACCAGTACTTCTAGCTTACCGCCAGAGGCTTTACGGCCGAACATACGTGCCGGGATAACGCGAGTGTTATTAAACACAAGAAGGTCGCCTGGCTGAACTTGGCTGACGATATCAGTGAAGTTTCCATCTACAACTTCACCCGTGTTACCGGTCAATTGAAGCAGTCGGCTTGAGCTACGCTCTGCCTTTGGGTAACGAGCAATCAGCTCATCAGGTAATTCGAAGTGAAAATCTGAAACTTGCATAACACCAATCTTCTTTATTAAGCGACTAAAACGGCGAAAAAATTCGCAGCCGCATAGTATAAAGTGACCCGTTGGAATAGCAAGCTGAACCGACGTTTGCGACTGGTTATCCCGTGATTTACCAAGCGTCATTTAAACCACTTTGTCAATAGGGATATTTTGTGAGTTGAACGGCAAAAAACGATGTTAATCTCAGATTTAATCAGTGAAAAAATCTATAGTTAAAGTACACAAACAGCACGAGTTGGAGGCCATATGATTAAGGTCCAAGATATGATGACTCGCAACCCTCACACCCTATTGCGGTCTCATTCACTAGCCGACGCCAAACACATGATGGAAGCGCTCGATATTCGCCACATTCCCATCGTCGATGCCGAGCGCCATTTGTTAGGCATTGTTTCTCAGCGCGATGTATTAGCCGCACAAGAGTCCATATTACAGAAGATACCTAGCGATCAATCTTACACACTATCGACACCACTCAGTGAGGTGATGCGAACCAACATTATGACCGCAGAGCCACGAGCAGGTTTGAAAGAAAGTGCCCTGTATATGCAAAAGCATAAGGTCGGGTGTTTACCTGTGGTGCACAACAAGCAACTGGTAGGGATTATCACGGACAGTGACTTTGTCGCGATCGCAATCAACCTTTTGGAACTTCAAGAAGATAGTGAGCCAGAAGAGATTCAACCAGAAAATGATAGCGAAAGCGTCAGCCCATAAGGTATTACTTAGAGTTGGGAAAATGTCGAAAAAAGAAGCGGCTGACGCCGCTCAAATCTACCGACATTCTGTGGTCTTATTTGACCACGAGGGGCAGTGCTCAAAACAGGTTTAGTATTAGTTTCATTTGTAGCTTTTAAACAACAGGTGATGAACTGCCGTTTTAGTAGCCTGGCGGACGAGCAAGCAAACTCTCTGATGGCTCAGTATACAAAGCGCTGCTTTTTCATTGGCCTAAAAACCTCAAAACCGTCTGTTTACATTACCGCAAGCCACTTTAGAGTTGCAACTCTAAAGTGGCTGTTTTTGCGAATTCGATAGTTTCCTCTTTCCGTATCAAGCACACGATTTCCAGCTATTTTCGTTGTGAATTACGTAAATTAATTTCAAAAAAGAACATTGCGATATGCTGAATGTATAAATAGGCCAATATCGTGAGCCCTACTCTTCACTTATTTAGACTAGCTTTGACAACGCTGACAACACTTTTTCAAAATGTCACAGTGTAAAATTCACATGGTCAACTCACTGAAATGATTGAAAACTAATTCAACATCCCCATGATTCACTGACCGAAAATAATTTGAATCTCCAGTAATAAATACTAAAAAAGGCACCTAATCTGGTGCCTTTAACTAGTACAATTTTCGGTCGTTTCTTGGAAAACGGGCTATAGCAACTCAGAAACCACATCAGCAAGCTGCAAAAACGAGTCTCTTCGGGAGGAACTTGGTCGCCATACCAAACCAATATCACGATGCGCCTGTTGACCTGGCGGCTCAATCACGATGAGATTTTGGTTCTCTAGCAAACCGTGCTCAATCGCCATTTGTGGTATGAACGTAGTTCCCAAACCGTTTGCTACCATTTGTACTAGGGTATGTAAACTCGTAGCACTAAATGGGTTGATCTTCTCTTTTTCAGTGAGCTTACACGCTGAAACTGCGTGTTCAGTCAGACAGTGCTCATTCTCTAATAAGAAGACTGATTCATCGGGTAAATCATCATATTTGATTGGCACCCGAATACTGTCAGCTTGATTGCGGCTAATTACCATCTTGAATGGGTCGTGGCCAACAATGCAGCTTTCCATCGAACCGATGTCCATTGGAAGCGCAAGAATGAGCACGTCCAACTCGCCATGGCGCAGCGCCGCCAGCAAATTAGCGGTGGTATCTTCTCTTAATAGTAAGTTGAGCTGCGGATAGCGGGCATTGATTTCTTGTACCAAATCACACAACAAGAAAGGAGCGATCGTTGGAATACAGCCCAGTTTTAACTGACCTTGCATCACATCACCTTGGCAAAGGTTACCCAGCTCAATCAGATCCTGACCTTTTGCCAGCAGCTCGCGGCCTTGAGACACCACCATCTCACCTGCTTGAGTAAAGACTAATGGGCTTTTCTTGTCTTTCTTTTCGTAGAGAGGACAACCGATAAGCTCTTCGAGGTTTTGAATACCCTTGCTCAAGGTCGATTGACTGACAAAACAGCGCTCGGCGGCCTCGCTAAAGTGTCGGGTTTCATGAAGCGTAACCAGGTAATGAAGCTGCTTTAAACTTGGCCATTTATTCATTTCAACTGCCTGTTTTTGAACCAATATCAAAAAAGGAATCGACCGTGTGGCTTCATCGCTTTTTTCGATGGAATTAATCTAATATTTTCGCTTTTTTCAATACTACAATGTGTACTATAGTTTGTCTCGTACAAACACGGACCAAACCGAAATGGTTTGAAATTATCCCTATTTAGGAGCAAAAAAAATGGTACTAGTTGGTCGTCAAGCCCCAGACTTTACTGCAGCAGCTGTTCTAG
Source organism: Vibrio maritimus (assembly GCA_000755425.1). Taxonomy (GTDB): domain Bacteria; phylum Pseudomonadota; class Gammaproteobacteria; order Enterobacterales; family Vibrionaceae; genus Vibrio; species Vibrio maritimus_A. The sequence goes on along the minus strand of BBMT01000009.1, from coordinate 20,391 downwards.
GTAACGGTGACATCGTTGAGAACTTCAACTTCGCTGAGTTCACTAAAGGTAAGAAAGCGGTTGTTTTCTTCTACCCACTAGACTTCACTTTCGTTTGCCCATCTGACTGATTGCATTCGACAACCGTCTAGCTGATTTCCAAGCTAAAGGTTGTGAAGTTATCGGTATTTCTATCGATTCTCAGTTCTCTCACAACGCATGGCGTAACACTGCTATCGAAGATGGCGGTATCGGTCAAGTGAAATACCCACTAGTTGCTGACGTTAAGCACGAAATCTGCAAAGCATACGACGTTGAGCACCCAGAAGCAGGCGTTGCTTTCCGTGGTTCTTTCCTAATCGACGAAGACGGTCTTGTACGTCACCAAGTAGTAAACGACCTACCACTAGGTCGTAACATCGACGAGATGCTACGTATGGTTGACGCTCTTAACTTCCACCAGAAGCACGGCGAAGTTTGCCCTGCACAATGGGAAGAAGGTAAAGCAGGTATGGACGCATCTCCAAAAGGTGTTGCAGCGTTCCTATCTGAGCACGCAGAAGACCTTTCTAAGTAATTCGACCCTTCACCCTGTGCTCAAACCAGTTGATGGTTGGAGAAATATAAAGCGGAAAACGCACGCCAATCATTGAAGAAGAAACGAGTTAGCCAAAAAACGAAGCCCGAGTCACCGACTCGGGCTTTTTTATTTTCAGATTTCCTGGTCAGCGATATATTGATAGCAGTCTTTCTATTGAGAATTAAAATGAGCTACCAACTTGAAGTCTGTATCGACAATATCGAGTCACTCGCTTATGCCATCGCAGGCGGCGCTACCCGCATTGAGCTGTGTTCATCACTCGCTTTAGGCGGCCTTACCCCAAACGCAGGATTAATCAAACAAGCCGTTCAGTCATCTAGCATTCCTATCTACGTTATGATTCGACCTCGTCAGGGCGACTTCTTATATGACTGTGATGATGTCGAAATCATGGCAGAAGACATTCGTACCGCTTCAAAATATGGCGCGCAAGGGTCGTGCTCGGACTTTTAGACAAAGACGGACACATCGACATGCCACGCTCGATTCGCCTAGTGAAACTGGCACGTGAGCTTGAACTTGGTGTCACTTTCCACCGCGCATTTGATCAATGCAAACACCCACAGCAGGCACTTGAGGATGTGATCGCCCTAGGCTGTGAGCGAATACTTACTTCTGGATTAGCATCCAATGCGTTAGACGGCGCTTCAAAATTAGCAGAGTTGGTTGAACAAGCCGATGGTCGTATATCCATCATGGCCGGTGCAGGCGTTAATGCCAACAACGTAGCCACCATCATTGCCACCAGCCAAGTGCAAGAAGTGCACCTATCAGGTAAATCTTCTCGCAGCAGCAAAATGCACTTTATCGCTGAACAAGCCAAAATGGGTGCTGACGATGTAGATGATTTCGCCATCCCTATCACCAGCAGCGACAAAATCCGCGCAGTAACTAAAGTGCTAAACTCTCTATAAAACAAAAGCAAAGAAAACAAACTTGGAGAAGGACTTCTATGGGCAAGAAAAGCAAAATGGACAAAAAGCTCTATGAAAGTGAACTGGCTCGATTACAGATCGAGCTAGTTAAGCTACAAGAATGGGTGAAACAAGAAGGGCTTAAAGTCGTTGTGGTGTTTGAAGGTCGCGACGCTGCAGGAAAAGGTGGCGTCATCAAGCGCATCACTGAAAAGTTCAACCTCGCGTTTGTCGTATTGCTGCCCTGCCTGCTCCAACTGAAAAAGAGAAAACCCAATGGTACTTTCAGCGCTATGTAGCTCATTTACCTGCAGCGGGTGAAATCGTGCTGTTTGATCGCAGTTGGTATAACCGTGCTGGCGTTGAGAAAGTCATGGGCTTTTGCAGCGATGAGCAGTATCAAGAGTTTTTGCGCTCTTGTCCCGAATTTGAACGCATGCTAGTTCGCTCCGGTATTGTTCTTCTTAAATACTGGTTTTCTGTATCCGATGAAGAACAAGAAAAGCGCTTTTTAGAGCGGGTGAATACCCCGATTAAGCGTTGGAAATTCAGTCCCATGGATTTGGAATCTCGAAATCGCTGGGCAGAATACTCACAAGCCAAAGACACCATGTTTTCTTACACAGATACTAAGCTGTGCCCATGGTGGGTGGTGCCCTCCGATGACAAAAACGCGCGCGATTAAACTGCATCACTCATCTACTCAACCAAATCGATTACCAAGAAGTCACCTACCAGAGATCGACTTACCAGAAATCAATAAGGAAGGTTACATGCGAACGCCTATTGAAGAACAATCTTTTGTGCCGGATAACTATGACTGAATCAACACAACTGTTTAATCGACTCGATCTAAACCTATTAAAAACCTTTCGCATCTTGCTGCAAGAGCGCAATGCGCGTAAAGCCGCAGAGCGGCTGTTTGTCACTCAACCTGCGGTTAGCCAAGCCTTACAGAAGTTGCGTACGGCATTTGAAGACGAGCTGTTTGTCAAAGTACATGGAGGCCTTGAACCAACCCCCTTTGCACTGGATCTTGAGGATAAAATTGCGCCATTTCTTGACGGTCTTGAAACCGCACTCAATCAACTTGAGGACTTTAACCCAGCTGCACTTACGGGAACGATACGTATAGCATTGGCTCCTATCGTTATGGCTAGCCTTTCAGGTGCCTTGTTTACGGCCTTTAGACAGCAAGCCCCGAACCTAAATTTAGAGTTACTCAGTTGGAGTCAAACCACAGCGGAACAAATTCGCAATGGCGAAGTGTTTTATGGCGTGCATTACGATCTTGAGAACCTGTCTAAAGAGCTGGCTCGCGATCCTTTGTTTGATTTAGAAGCTCGTATTATCGTGCGTCAAGACCACCCCATTACTAAACCGCTTATCACGCCCAAAGATTCCGTCGGTTACGAACTAGCTTCACTTATCTCGCCGGGATGGAATGATCATTTCACCTATGCAAGCCATATCCTAGAGCGACAAGGCTACACACCAAAGTGGGGTTTCGCTCAGAGATGTTATTAGCACTTATCGATGTGGTTGAATCGACTGATATGCTGCTTCCGCACTCTAACTTGTTTCCAATTCACAACTACCCTCAATTACGTTCACTCAAAGTTGAAATAGACGGGCAGATCTATACCAAGCGCCTGCTTGGCTACTTGCACAATAAAAACCGCCACTCTGCAAAAGCAAAATGGATAGAGTCCATTATCAAAGAAAAATTACCGCAGCAAGCCAATAAGCATGACTAATTAAAGCTATTAGCCATGCTACTTAGTCAGTATAAACAGGAGGAGCTAACATCTGCGCTCCTCCTGTTTGCTATTAGGTATGACCATGAAAAAGCTGCTACTACCCATCCTTGCAACCCTACCCTTCACCGCCTTAGCTTCGGAAGCTCAAGCGCAAAGGATCCATCTGTCACCAGATGTCAAAATTGGGATTTTTAACGGTGCTGGCGTCCAGATTGGCGTCGCTGATGCTCTAGGAATGGATGCGGTTTACTTCAGCTATGCGCACAAGTATTACGATACCGACCGATATGACGAGACCATCGACTCTTATCGTCTAGGCCTACAGCATATGTTTGGCGATCGCGAAAACTATGGTCTGCAAGCGGAAATCGGCCTAGCCAACTATCGTGGCGAGAAGCGCACCAACAGTGAACTGCTTAATCGCAGTGCCAACGGACTGAGCATCAGTGCGGGTTACGTGTATATGCTAAACCCAAGCTTTGGCCTAAGAACCGGATTTGATTATGATGTTTTCGGTGCGAGTAACACCTTCATTTCTATGGGCTCGCACTTCTCATTAAACTTTGGCGTGGTTGGGCGCTTCTAAATAGAAACAAAAACGACAAATTAGAGTATGTCGTTAATGGCCTTCTCATCTAAGTGGCGGATATCTTTTCCCTTAACGAAGTAGATGATGTACTCACAGATATTTTGACAGCGATCACCGACACGTTCGATAGCTCGCGCTGACCACATGACCTGAAGAATGTTGGGGATGTTCTTTGGGTCTTCCATCATATACGTCATTAGCTGACGAACCACCGCTTCGTATTCCGCATCTAGCTTATCGTCCAACTTGTAGACTTCCGCCGCTGCATCAACGTCCATGCGCGCAAAGGCATCAAGCACTTGGTGCAGCATAGCAATAGCCTGTCGACAAAGAGGCTCTAAAGACACATGGAATTTTTGGTGCTTAGTTGATGGCTGCTCTATAGCCACACGCGCGATACGAGTGGCCACATCACCAATGCGCTCTAAATCCGTAATGGTTTTGATTATGGCCATCACCAAACGAAGATCTTTAGCGGTGGGCTGACGCTTGGCAATGATGCGCGTACACGCTTCATCGATAGACACTTCCATCGCATTGACTTTGTGATCGTCTCTTACCACTTTACGGGCAAGTTCAATGTCGTCTTTATGCAAAGCCTGCATTGCAAACGACAATTGTTGCTCAACTAAGCCTCCCATGGTCAAAACATGGGTACGAATAGACTCAAGTTCGGCGTTAAATTGACCTGAGATATGACGACCAAAATGCATGTATGAAAATTTCCTGTTGTAACCCTAAAGCCAGTCAATCAGCGTAGCGGCCTGTGATGTAGTCTTCGGTTTGTTTTTCTATCGGTGAAGTAAATATAGTATCTGTATCAGCGTACTCTACCAGTTTTCCAAGATGAATGAACGCGGTATGGTCACTCACTCGAGCCGCTTGCTGCATATTATGGGTCACGATCACAACCGTATACTTGGTTTTAAGATCGTTAATCAGCTCTTCGATAGTCAGTGTTGAGATGGGGTCGAGCGCTGATGTCGGCTCATCTAGCAGCAATACCTCAGGTTCAATAGCGATAGCACGAGCAATCACCAATCGTTGCTGCTGACCGCCAGATAGCCCAAATGCGTTTTCATGTAAGCGATCTTTGACTTCATCCCACAACGCCGCTGCTCGCAAAGAGCGCTCAACCGCATCATCGAGATTGCGACTGTTTTTGATGCCTTGTAGCCTGAGTCCATATACGACGTTTTCATAGATGGATTTAGGAAACGGGTTTGGACGCTGAAACACCATGCCTACGCGGCGACGCAGCGTCGCCACATCGACTTTGGGATGATAAACATTACCACCGTGAAGTTTTACCTTGCCTTCAACCGTGCACCCTTCAATCAAATCATTCATTCGATTAATGCAGCGCAGCAAAGTCGATTTACCGCAGCCTGATGGACCGATAAACGCCGTGACCTGTCCTTTGGGGATGCGCATCGATACGTCATCTAGCGCCTGCTTATCACCGTAGTACAAGTTCAAGTTTTCAATCGCGATGGCAGTTTGCTCATCACTTAAGTAGTTCACATCTAGAGGCGTTGGGTAGCAGAGTCTGGTTAATAGAAAACATGATTAATCTTGTCCTAATGTGCGGTATTTTTCGCGCAGGTTATTACGTATCGCTATTGCCGTTAAGTTTAGCCCAACCACAACGGTGACCAGCAAGAACGAAGTGGCGTAAACCAACGGTCTCGCCGCTTCAATGTTGGATGTCTGAAAACCCACGTCGTAAATATGAAAACCGAGATGCATGAACTTTCGCTCAAGGTGTAAAAACGGAAACTGTGAATCTACCGGTAGACTGGAGGCCAATTTTACCACGCCAACCAGCATTAAAGGTGCTACCTCACCCGCCGCGCGAGCAACCGCTAGGATTAAGCCGGTAATGATGGCTGGACTTGCCATCGGCAGCACGATTCGCCACAAGGTTTCCGACTGCGTAGCACCAAGCGCGAGCGAGCCATGGCGAGCAGATGTTGGTATGCGATTCAAGCCCTCTTCTGTCGCCACAATCACCACCGGCAGCGTCAAAATTGCTAAGGTCAGAGATGACCACAGCAGGCCTGGTGTTCCAAATGTTGGCGCTGGCAAACGCTCGGCATAAAACAGAGAATCAATAGAGCCGCCAATGGTATAGACGAAAAAGCCTAATCCAAATACACCATACACAATCGACGGTACACCAGCCAAGTTGATAACCCCAACCCGTATAATGCGTGTCAGTAAGTTGTTCTCAGCGTATTCGTGCAAATACACCGCCACCAGCACACCGAGCGGCATCACCATGACCGACATGATAATCACCAACAGAACGGTGCCAAAAATAGCTGGGAACACGCCGCCTTCAGAGTTTGATTCACGTGGGTCATCCGACAAGAACTTCCAAACCTGATGTCCCCAATGAGAGAGCTTATCGCCGTAGCCCATTTGATTCGGATACCAAAAATCCAGCACGCGATTTAGGCCGATTTCTAATCGCTCGCCACGCATATCTTCGACAACCAAGGTTTTGCTCGCTAATTCAGCCCTTAGTTCATCAAGCTCGATGTCGGTTTGACTTAGCTGCTCACGAATTATCGCGTTTTGCTGCTGATAGCGAAGCGTCAGTTCTTCAGTTAGCACGCCATTCAAGCTGTCACGGCGCTGCTTCAAACGTAGAGCTTCAAGTTGGTGGTTGAGTCCTTTTAATCGACGCTCGGTAATGCCGTCTATGCGATCGCGGATCAGCGCTATCTGTTGAAGTTCAAACGTTAACGTCTCGGCTATCGCTGTCTCTTGCAGACCCTCAACACCTTTAAGAGCAAGGATACGGCCGAAGAAATTTCCCCCACGAGTACGCTCAATCACCACAAGATCCACTGGTGTCTGAGCATCATGAAGCTCAGATGAAAGCAGAGACACAAAGTCGATGCCATACAAATCTCGATTGGCGACTTTGATGCTATAGCGTTCGACCTTACCCTGCTCTAGGATGTCAGTTGGTAGCAACGACTGTGCGTTAGGAATATTGTAAGTGGGTACCCAAGTCTTTGAATAGACTTGCCCAATTAATGCCCCACCTTGATCATCTTGCCACTGATAGAGCGGCGCTGGCCAGAAGTACGTCAGTCCTCGCCAACCAATAAGCAGCAATAAGCCAAGCACGGAAATCAAGCTAATACTGACCGCACCACCTGTGAGCCAAACCCAAGGTGACCCAGATTTGAACCACTTAAACATGTTCCGACTCCCCTATACAATTAAAGCGCACTGTATTTCTCCCGGAGTCGTTGTCTCACCCACTCTGCTAGTGAGTTGACCACAAAGGTAAAGCTAAACAAGATGAGTGCGATCAAGAACAGCAAACGATAATGACTGCTGCCAACTTCTGATTCTGGCAACTCAACCGCCATAGTGGCCGATAGCGTTCTCATACCTTCAAAAATATTCCAATCTAGGATCGGCGTATTACCCGTTGCCATTAGCACGATCATCGTCTCGCCAACGGCGCGTCCCAACCCCATCATAACCGCAGAAAAAATACCTGGGCTTGCAGTAAGCAGCACCACATAGATCAGTGTTTGCCACTGTGTCGCTCCCAATGCTAACGAACCATCAGACAAGTGTTTTGGCACAGAGAAAATGGCATCTTCGGCAATGGTGAAAATAGTTGGAATAACCGCAAAGCCCATAGCAAAACCGACGACTAACGCGTTGCGCTGGTCGAAATCAATCCCATGAGTCGCAAGAAATACCCTTGCATCACCATTGAATAGCATCACTTCCATGTCACTAGAGAACGTCATTGCTAAGTAGATGGCAATCAAGATGACAGGTATGAGGGTGAAAGGATGCAAACCGCTCGGCAGCTTGGATGTGTATGCTTTAGGGATGGCGTACCACACCGCGCCAGATAGCAAAGAGAGCAACGGCAACGCCACCAGCAACAGCAAAATCGCCGGTAAATGCGTCTCTACGATTGGGGCGAACCAAAGTCCCGCTAAGAAACCGATGATAACCGTTGGCAGTGCTTCCATCAGTTCGATGGTCGGCTTAACCACGCGGCGCATTTTCGACGACATAAAGTACGCGGTATAAATAGCACCAAACACAGCAATCGGCACAGAGAACAGCATCGCAAACAGAGCTGCCTTGATGGTACCAAAAGCAATCGGTACCAAACTGTATTTGGCTTCAAAATCATCGGAGGCCGCGGTGGTTTGCCAAATAAATTCCGGCTCAGGGTAGCTTTCGTACCATACCTTTTGCCACAGCGCGCTCAGCGAGATCTCTTGGTGCTCATTAGGAAGATAGCGCGATGGATCGCATCGTCGGATAACACCAGCGCATGATGATTGTTGTTCGATAGGGCGAAAGCACGCACGCTGGAGCTAGGTACTTGACTATCTGAGACAATTTTATCGCTAGTCGTATAAACGCTTTGTAGCTGAAGATTGTTGAGCGCCGAGCTGGACGACGGTGGACTCGCCAGCAACACAGCGAATCCTTTGCTCATGGTTTCTGGTGTTAAAAGCGCAATATCAGCCTCAAACTGGAATGAGCGAATCGGCGTAAGTTTACGCTCACCTTCAGTCAATACATCAAACCATTGCCATACCTGCTGATTGTCATATTGCACCAGCAGCGAATACGCACCAGACAACAAATGTACACCACTGACGTTGGCACCATTAGGAGCCGATAAATCAACTACCTCACGCGCGTGTAGCGACTGTTCACCGCGATTAATCACCACTATCTGATTACCGGTGCGAACATACAAGGTGCGACCATCTGGCGTAACCACCAACTCTTTTGCGCCTTCAATCGCCGTTGGTAAGGTAGCTAAAGAGAACTCATCACTGCTTGATGTCGTGGCGTGCCGTGAATAACTAGCTTGCAGCATACCGCGCTCATCAATACTAGCAATGACAGTCTCACCTTTGTTGACCACCGCATTGACCAGAGTCGCGCTAGGAATCGAGACCCATTGCTCCTCATGAAGCTCAGGAATCATCAACTGTGCATCACCACTACTTTGATCCAGTTGCAGTTTGGGTTTTAGCGCGGCGTAACGGTCTTGATCATCCACTGCTAACAGTGTTTTTTCATCGATAGCTTGCAAGCGCACAATATCATCTGACAACCGGTGTGAAGTCTGTTCACCCGTAACAAGCGACTTCTGAATATAACTGCCATCAGCAAAGAAAAATACGCTGTCATGGCCACTATCGCTAACTAAGGTTAAAGCTGGCGTTTTTGGAATATCCGCGCTGATAGCGGGCTGCCATGTGACCTCGTTATCGGAAAACAAAGGCAGTGTGACATAAGCTAAATAGACGAAGATAAAGATAAGCCCGGCGAGCACACTCAAGCCACCAAATGAGACGATCCAACGCACCAGACGATCTTTGATCAGACGTTTTCTATCTTTGGTATGAAGTGAAAAGTTGGCCGTTGCCATAGTCTACTAGTGTTCTCTTATGATGCAGTTTGGGTGTTTGAGGCGTTTGCTTCAAGGACGAGAGGCAAGTGAACAGCATGCACGAATTGCCTCAACATAATATGTCGTTTAGATGACAATTATATTACACAGCTTCTAAGGTGCTGAAAATAATGAAATGTGCCGCGTTGCACGCGATTTGAAATAAAAGTGTCATAGAGTATCTCTATGGTTCACGGCAAGATTCATCTTACATTCCGCTTTACTGCTTCCCAGCAGTGAGCAAAAAACGTCGGTGGTTGAGTACATGAGCGCAGAAAAACTTTATATAGAAAAGGAACTTAGTTGGTTATCGTTTAATGAACGCGTGCTGCAAGAAGCTGCGGATAAGACGGTTCCTTTAGTCGAAAGGATCCGTTTTTTGGGGATATTTTCCAACAACCTCGATGAATTCTATAAAGTCCGTTTTTCAGACGTCAAACGTCGTATCTTGATCAACCAAGACCGCGGTGTGAATGACAACTCTAAACACCTACTTGGTAAGATGCAAAGCAAGGCGCTAAAACTCAACCAGCGCTTTGATGAGCTGTACAACGAGCTGATCATGGAAATGGCTCGCCGCCGCATCTTCCTAGTTAATGAAACTCAGCTTGATGACACCCAGCAAAAGTGGATTAAAAAGTACTTTAAAAAAGAAGTGCTGCCACACATCACCCCACTTCTGCTCAAAGACGACATTGATGTTTTACAGTTTCTGAAAGATGAGTACGCCTATATCGTCGTCGACCTTAAAAACAATGACAGCTCCAAGTATGCGATCTTAGAGATCCCAACCGATCACTTGCCTCGCTTTGTTATGGTGCCAGAGCAAAAAGGCAAACGCCGTAAGACCATCATTCTGCTTGATAACATTATCCGCTACTGTCTTGACGATATCTTCCGTGGATTCTTCGACTACGACGAACTCAACGGCTATGCCATGAAGATGACCCGAGATGCAGAATACGATTTGAGCCACGAGGTAGAACATAGCTTGCTTGAGCAAATGTCCGAAGGGGTTAGCCAGCGCTTAACGGCCATGCCGGTGCGATTTGTTTACGAGCGCGATATGCCAGAGGAAATGTTAACTACGCTGTGTGACAAGCTGGGTATCTCGAACTACGACAGCTTGATCCCGGGCAGTCGCTATCACAACTTCAAAGACTTTATCGGCTTCCCCAATGTCGGTCGTGATTATCTAGAGAATAAACCTCTGCCACCAATGCGCTGCGCTGACTTTGACGGCTATGACAACACCTTCGATGCGATCCGCGCTCAAGATATTCTGCTCTACTATCCGTACCACACGTTTGAGCACATTACAGAATTGGTGCGCCAAGCCTCGTTCGACCCTAAAGTGCTAAGCATAAAGATTAACATCTATCGCGTTGCCAAAGATTCACGTTTGATGAACTCACTGATTGATGCCGTGCACAATGGCAAGAGCGTCACAGTGGTGGTTGAGCTGCAAGCTCGATTCGATGAAGAAGCCAACATTGAGTGGTCAAAAGTGCTGACCGAGAATGGCGTCCACGTAATTTTTGGTGCGCCGGGTTTGAAGATCCACTCTAAGCTGCTGCTGATAAGTCGCCGCGAGGAAGGAGAAATCGTTCGTTACGCTCACGTAGGTACAGGTAACTTCCACGAGAAAACGGCACGTATTTATACCGACTTTTCACTGCTCACGGCGGATCAGGAGATCACCAATGAGGTGCGCAATGTATTCGGCTATATCGAGAACCCTTATCGTCCAGTCAGGTTCAACCAACTGATTGTGTCGCCACGCAACTCACGTAAGCAGCTCTATCGCTTAATTGATACCGAGATTGCTAACGCACAAATTGGCAAAAAAGCAGCGTTGACACTCAAAGTAAACAACCTCGTGGACAAAGGCTTGGTGAGTAAGCTGTATGAAGCAAGCAGCGCAGGCGTAAAAATCAATATGATCATTCGTGGTATGTGCTCTCTAGTACCGGGAATTGAGGGCGTCAGTGATAACATCAAAATTATCAGTATTGTCGATCGCTTTTTAGAACACCCTCGCGTTATTATTGCTCACAATGATGGTGATCCACAGGTGTACATCTCCTCTGCAGATTGGATGACGCGAAACATCGACCACCGAATTGAAGTAGCGACACCTGTGCGAGATGAGCGCTTAAAGCGACGTATTATCGATATCGTCAACATCCACTTTACCGATACGGTGAAGGCTCGTTGGATTGATAAAGAGATGAGCAACACCTATGTTCCTCGCGGTAATCGCAAGAAAGTTCGTTCACAAATTGCTATTTACGACTATCTTAAACAGGTAGAGAAGCAAACTAGAAAAAGCAAACAACAACTAGAACATAATGAGTCAAACCACGGACACGAACACTAAAGAACAACCAACCAACGACGTTATCACCAAAGATGTGGCGGCGATTGACCTTGGGTCAAACAGCTTTCACATGGTGGTCGCCAAAGTCGTCGATCAAGACTTACAACTGGTTAGCAGGCACAAGCAACGCGTCAGACTCGCCTCCGGTTTGGATGAACATGGAAACTTGGATGACGCCGCGATGGAGCGAGGCCTAGAGTGCCTAGCGATGTTTGCCGAACGTCTACAAGGCTTCGAGGTCGACAATGTTCGTATTGCCGCAACCCATACTCTTCGTATCGCAGCAAATGCCCACGTCTTTTTGCAACAAGCTCGCGATGTTCTGCCTTTCCCCATTGAAGTCATTCCCGGTGAAGAAGAAGCACGTCTTATCTATGCCGGTGTTGCTCATACGCAAACCGAGTCCAACTCCAAACTGGTCGTTGATATTGGTGGTGGTAGTACCGAACTTATCATTGGAAAGGCGTTTGAACCGGTGCTGCTTAATAGTACTCAGATGGCTGCGTCAGTTATACCAATAAGTACTTCGCCAACGGTAAGCTTTCCTCTAAAAACTTTACCAAAGCCATTCTCTCTGCCAGACAACGTCTTGAAGCATTAACCCCGCGTTACAAGAAAAAAGGCTGGGAAGTGGCGCTTGGCTCCTCTGGTACCATCAAAGCCATCAAAGAGGTGCTGGTTGGGATTGGCTATGAAGACGGCATCATCAGCAATAAGCGTCTTTATAAGCTCATCGACAAGCTGTGTGAGTTCGACAGTATCGATGATATCGCACTGCAAGGATTAACTCCTGAGCGTAAACCTGTGTTTGCGGCCGGTGTTGCCATTCTCACCGCGATCTTCGAGAGCTTGAAAATCAAAGAGATGCATTTTTCCGCCGGTGCGCTTCGTGAAGGCTTGCTGTATGAAATGGAAGAGCGTTTTGAGCGCTCTGATATTCGTATGCGCACCGCAGAGAACTTAGCCAAAAAACACTTTGTCGATCTTGAGCACGCTGCACGAGTGCGAGGTCAAGCGCATGAGTTTTTGAATCAAGTGTACGAGTCACTCGGGCTTAAAAAGAAAAGCGAGTTGTTCAGCTTATTAGAATGGAGTGCCTTGCTTCACGAAGTCGGACTGAGCATTAGCTATCAAGCCTTCCACCGTCACTCGAGCTATATTCTCAACCATACTAATATGCCCGGCTTTAACAGCGAGCAGCAGTTGGTGCTTGCCACCTTGGCGCGCTTTCAGCGCAAAGCACTTAAACTGCAAGAGCTGCCTGAATTCACTCTCTTCAAGAAAAAGCACATTGTTGGCCTAATTGGTATTTTGCGTTTGGCGATCATCGTCAATGGTCAGCGCAATGAGGAACTGCTGCCACTTGAGCTATCCATCGATGATGAGACTTGGACACTTACCAGTACCCAAAGCGACTGGCTAGAGCAAAACAAGTTGCTGCAAGCGGATTTACAAACCGAACAAATCTACTGGGAGTCAGCAGCTGGAATCTGGTGTTCTAAACGCCTGGATATTACCGACTACTCAAACGAAAAAAGCGGCAATTAGGCCGCTTTTTGTTTATCCGTTAGGGCATCAGCTTATTCGATGTTCAGCGACCTTGGCCAGTTCACCTTTGGCAAACTCAAGACTCACCGGAACATAGCCATCTTTCTGGACGATCCTTTGCCCTTCTCGAGAGTAAATATAACGAATATAAGCCTCTTCAATAGGCGAGAGCGCGCGGTTGGGATCTTTATTTACGTACACATAGAGAAAGCGCGATAGTGGATAGTGCCCAGACTGAACATTCTCCTGAGTCGGAAGTACGTATTGCTCCCCATGATTGGCAATCGGCACCAACTTAGCACCAGAAACCTGATAGCCGATCCCAGAGTAACCTATGGTATTAATCGATGAAGCGACCGACTGCACCACTGAAGCAGAACCGGGCTGCTCATTAACATTACGTCTAAAGTCGCCGCCACACAGTGCTTTATCTTTAAAGTAACCATAAGTGCCGGATACAGAATTACGGCCAAAGATTTGAATCGCGCGCTCATTCCAAGGCGTTTCAATATCTAGCTGCTGCCAAGTTCGCAAATACTCAGTTCCACCACAGCGAAGGTTGAAGAGAAAATTGCGTCGAGCTGCTTAAAATTCAGTCCTCCAATCGGGTTGTCGGTATGAACAAACAACCCAATTGCATCGATAGCGACTTTAAGCGCTGTTGGCTTGTAACCATATTGGCGCTCAAACGCCTCCACTTCACGTGTGCGCATCTCTCGGCTCATAGGGCCAAACTGCGCGGTCCCTTCCGTCAATGCCGGTGGCGCGGTCGAAGAGCCAGAAGCTTGGATCTGAGGATTCACATTTGGGTAAAGGTTTTTAAATTCTTCGAGCCATAATGTGGTCATGCCGGAGAGCGTATCTGAACCTACAGAAGACAAGTTACCCGATACACCAGAGAGCTTATTATACTTGGGAAGTTCCTGCGCCAAAGCACTACCAGACAACAATGCACCGTTAAGCCCCAATAACGTTACCCCTTTAACAACACGCACTACAAAAGCTCTCATCACTGAACCACCAATCGCTCTGGCAAAATGAATGAGAACTTACTGCCCACACCTACTTCAGAGTGGATTTCTAAGTGCGAATCGTGATGTGATAGAGCGTGTTTTACAATCGCTAAGCCGAGTCCACTGCCGCCAGTATCACGAGATCGCGCCTTATCAACACGATAAAAGCGCTCCGTCAATCTGTGAAGATGCTGCGCTTCAATGCCATCACCAGTATCTTCAACCTCTAGATGTGCACCTTGAGAAGACTGATACCAACGCACTTTGACATTAGCGCCAGGAGGCGTGTATTTCACTGCGTTGTAAACTAGGTTTGAAATCGCGCTGCGCAGCTGATCATCATCACCAAACACGCGTAAGCTGTTGTCGACATCAAAAGCGATCTTATGTTGATCATCACCGCTTAGGCTCACGGCTTCTTTCTCTAACACTTCTAGCATTGCGGGCACATTAACAACCTCGTCAAGCTCGTGCATTGGTGCGGCTTCAATTTTAGATAGCGTCAGCAGTTGATTAACCAAGCTGTTCATGCGGTTGAGCTGCTCTGTCATGACGCCATGCGCTTTAGTCCACATTGGGCCGACAACCATATCTGGGTCTTCGGTCATCTCCAAGTAACCTTGCAACACCGTCATTGGCGTTCGAAGCTCGTGAGAAACGTTAGCAAAGAAGTTACGACGCATGCCTTCAAGCTGTTTCAGCTGGCTGACATCACGCACTACCATCAGGTGTTCACCTTCTGTGTACGGCACAATACGCAGCTCGAGCATTCTCTCAACATTGAGGGGGGAGCGCATCTCCAACGGTTCAGAGAAGTCTTGCTTACTGATGTATTTGATAAAATCAGGCGTGCGGATCAAATTGGAAATAGGCTGCCCCGAATCATCAGGCCAACGAAATCCTAGTAGATGCTGAGCGAGCTTGTTACACCAAACGATATTACCTTCACTTCGAAATACAACGACAGCATCAGGAAGCGATTCCGCACCGTTTTTAAAGCGGCGGATAAGGTTTGTTAGCTCTTTACGCTTGCGACGCTGCCTTTGCTGAAGGCGATAGATGCCGTTAAATAACGACTCCCAGTTGCCTGTGCCCGATGGTGGTGTCAGGCGCTTTTCATCCCAGAGCCAAGCAGACAGGCGTAGCTGATTATGTAGGTGCCATATCAACTGCAAAACCGTGGCAACCAGTAGCAGCCACGGCATGTATCCAAATATCCACCCAACGACAATCCATGGGGTGTAAAAAAAAGCCAGCTCCCAGGCCAGCTTTTTCCAGGTTAACCTTTCAACCATTTACCTCTCCAGTTCGATGCTAGCCCTTGGTTGAGAATCGGTAGCCAGCGCCTCGAACGGTTTGAATCAATTTATCATGACCTGCTGATTCAAGAGCTTTACGTAGACGACGAATGTGTACATCAACAGTGCGGTCTTCAACGTAAACGTTGGTGCCCCATACATTGTTGAGTAGCTGCTCACGGCTGTAGACGCGCTCTTGGTGAGTCATAAAGAAGTGCAGCATCTTAAACTCAGTCGGCCCCATATCAAGAGGCTGATCATTCGCAGTAACTCGGTGAGAAACTGGGTCTAGCTTGAGGCCTTGCACATCAATCACATCTTCAAGTGCTGTTGGTGTCACGCGACGGATCACCGCCTTAAGGCGAGCAACCAGCTCTTTTGGTGAAAATGGCTTAGTGATGTAGTCATCCGCACCCACTTCTAGACCGCGTACTTTATCTTCTTCTTCACCACGAGCGGTAAGCATCACAACAGGGATGTTGCGTGTCAGCTCTTCGCGTTTCATGTGCTTGATAAAATTAATGCCAGAACCGCCAGGTAGCATCCAGTCTAACAACACAAGATCTGGGAAAGGTTCAGCCAGTTTGTTAACTGCTGTATCGTAATCTTCCGCTTCAACAGCTTGGTAGCCTTTCTGCTCTAATACGAAACACAGCATTTCGCGAATTGGTGCTTCATCCTCGACCACCAGGATCCTTCTAGACATATCTGAATAACCTTTTGGAATCTAATCAACTGCATGCATTATCAAGAATTATTATGACACTTTTGTGACCATTGAAAACAATTTTTAATATAACTTTCGCACAAGATCTATTGCGATAATCGAGATTTAAGCTAGGACAATTTAAGCAAAATTGCCTATTATGTGCAGCTATCTATTCTAAAGGTGAGAGTAATATGTGGTTTAAAAACTGTTTGGTCTATCGATTCAACAAGGAACTTGAGTTTAATGCAGATAAGCTAGAGCAGCAGCTTGAAGAGTTTCGCTTTACTCCTTGTGGTAGCCAAGACAAGCAGAAGTTTGGCTGGGTAACAGCACTGGGTAAGCATGGCGATATGATGACCCATGTTTCTGAAAACCGAATTCTACTGTGCGCCAAAAAAGAAGAGAAAATGCTGCCAGCGTCGGTTATCAAAGACTCTCTCGCTAGCAAAGTAGAAGCACTTGAGACTCAAGAAGGTCGCCCTCTGAAGAAGAAAGAGAAAGACGATCTTAAAGACGAAATCATCATTGATCTTCTACCACGTGCGTTTAGCCGCAGCAATCTTACTCACCTTCTAATTATGCCAAAAGAAGGCTTTGTGATTGTTGATGCTAGCAGCTACAAAAAGCTGAAGACGTGATTGCGCTGCTACGCAAGACCATGGGTAGCCTTCCTGTTATTCCAGCATTCCCAGAGCAGCCAATTGAGAACACGCTAACTGAGTGGGTAAAAACCAACGAAGCACCAACTGGCTTTAACCTTCTTGATGAAGCAGAGCTTAAGTCAATTCTCGAAGATGGTGGCGTTATCCGTTGTAAGAAACAAGAGCTGTCTAGCGACGAGATCCTAGGTCACATTGAAGCTAACAAGTTTGTGACTAAGCTGGCGCTTAACTGGCAAGACCGCATCGAATTTGTCTTGGCTGATGATGGCAGTATCAAACGCTTGAAGTTCAGCGACGAGCTGAAGGATCAAAACGATGATATCCCACGCGAAGACGCCGCAGCGCGTATCGACGCAGACTTCTCACTTCTTTGTGGTGAATTTGGTGCCTTCTTGCCTAACCTGTATGACGCACTAGGCGGCCTACCTAAGCAATAGCCCCTTCTTTACTAAGCTCGCTTCTCAACCTTACCGACACTTCTAGAGCAGCGAGCTTGATTCAAAACTTGGAAATCTCCCCATACTAGCGTAAAATTTGCGCCCCTTAGTGCCATTAGGTGGCACAACACTGACTTGTAATCAGATTAGAGATATAAAGCAATGTTTACTCCAGAACTTCTGTCACCAGCTGGCAGCCTCAAAAACATGCGTTATGCATTCGCTTACGGCGCAGATGCAGTATACGCAGGCCAACCTCGCTACAGCCTTCGTGTTCGTAACAACGAGTTTAACCACGAGAACCTAAAAATCGGTATCGATGAAGCTCACGCACAAGGCAAAAAGCTGTATGTGGTATGCAACATTCAACCACACAACTCAAAGCTAAAGACGTTCATCCGCGATCTTAAGCCTGTGGTAGAAATGGGTCCTGACGCCCTAATCATGTCTGACCCAGGTCTAATCATGATGGTTCGTGAAGCATTCCCTGAAATGCCAATCCACCTGTCTGTACAAGCGAACGCGGTAAACTGGGCGACAGTTAAATTCTGGGCTGCGAATGGCGTTGAGCGCGTAATCGTATCTCGTGAGCTGTCACTGGAAGAGATTGAAGAGATCCGTGAACATTGCCCGGAAACTGAACTAGAAGTATTCGTACACGGTGCACTTTGCATGGCGTACTCGGGTCGCTGCCTACTTTCCGGCTACATCAACAAACGCGATCCAAACCAAGGAACATGCACTAACGCATGTCGTTGGGAATACAAAGTTGAAAAAGCAACAGAGAACGACGCAGGTCAAATCGTTGAAGAGTTCACACCAGAAGCTCAACCTGTTGAAGTTGTAGACGAGCGTCCAGAGACGACTATCGGTCGTGGCAAGCCAACTGATGAGGTTGTTCTGCTTTCTGAAAGCCACCGTCCAGAAGACAAAATGGCGGCATTTGAAGATGAGCATGGTACTTACATCATGAATTCAAAAGACCTACGTGCTGTTCAGCATGTAGAGCGCTTGACGAAGATGGGTGTTCACTCACTTAAGATCGAAGGTCGTACTAAGTCTTTTTACTACTGTGCACGTACTGCTCAGGTTTACCGTAAAGCTATCGACGACGCCGTTGCTGGTAAGCCATTCGATGAGTCACTTATGGGTACTCTAGAAAGCCTAGCTCACCGTGGTTACACTGAAGGTTCCTACGTCGCCATACACACGACAGCTACCAAAACTACGATTACGGTTACTCTGTTTCAGATTCTCAACAGTTCGTTGGTGAGTTTACCGGTAAACGCCGTGGTCACTTAGCTGAAGTTGAAGTAAAGAACAAGTTTATCGTTGGTGACAGCCTTGAACTCATGACACCGAAAGGCAACGTTGTCTTCAACCTAGAAGTAATGGAAAACCGCAAGTCAGAAAGCATTGATGACGCAAAAGGTAACGGTCACTTTGTCTTTATTCCAGTACCAGAGGAATTGGATCTGGACTACGCACTACTGATGCGTAACCTAAACTCAGGACAAGATACACGTAACCCAACGTAAGTAATCATGGCGCTGCTCATTACTGACAAGTGCATTAACTGCGATATGTGTGACCCGGAATGCCCGAATGGCGCTATTACTATGGGCAGTGAGATTTTTGAAATCGATCCTGCTCTGTGTACTGAGTGCAAAGGCCATTACGAGAAACCAACTTGTCAATCGGTATGCCCAATCACGAAATGCATCATCACCGACCCAAATCATGTGGAAACGGATGAAGAGCTGCTAGAGAAGTTCGTGATTATCCAAGGCATGGCCTAAACACAAAAAAGCCTCCAGATGGAGGCTTTTTTATTACCCAGACTTTTCGATTGGGAACACATTGCAGTACAGCTCTTTCTCGTACTGTATCTCCAGCTTTTTGCGCCAGTTTTCCGCAGAGTTTATGGGAATCAAATAGAATTTCTCTCTGCTTGTATCAGTCACAAAGGCAATGCCATGTTGCATCAATTCGTAGTGAATGTCGTTTACAAACCCTAACGTAAAGCTTTGCCTACCAGATAATTGATTAATGTCTTCTCTGGTTAGGATCACTCCGTCTTTTTCCGTCGCGAACCTCTCTCTCAGCCATCGGGCAAACTGCTTGATGATATCATTGTCATAACAGTATTCCTTACCCAAAGTCATAGGGGAATACCCCCTATCAAGCAGTAGACAGTCCTAAGTAAGACAATAATAAAACCTAGAAAACAACGACTAATCCACTGAAGTACTGATAACAATAGTCAACAACCAAGCACTTCTCCAGTCGCATTTGTGAGAGTGATACCAATCAGATAGTTAACCGTAGTGGCTAGCATTGTCGTAATAGCTTGCAGGCTCAAGTGCGACGAATATAACTGCAACGTCGAGCTCTTTACCCAAAGCAGATCGGATCTGTTCCGTAACAACAGCGGCCACTTTATCCTTCACTTCCTGCCCACGGTCAAACCACAATACTTCCACAAACGGATAAGCGTGAGTTAACTTACCATCGAAGTAAAACGTTGAGCTAATGTGCTCAATGGTAAAGTCTTCTCTAGGGCAGTCCATAAGCGGTTGAAGCTCGTCAACTAACGGGCTAGAAAGGGTTTTGACTATCTCTGATTCCAGAGATCTAAAACGTAAATGGGGCATAATCATATCCATGTATTTAGTGATGATTATGAGTATATCAGTGAACGATAAGATTCGAGAATGCAGAAATACAGAAATGAAAAAGGCCCTGACCTAAGTAAGAGCCTTTGGATATGGCGGGGGTGGACTAAGCCGGCATTCCGGAGATTCGATGGGACTTGCCACCAAGCGGGCTGGCGATTAAGGGAGACGCCTAGTTATCCCAACATATTGCTTTGGAAAAGCGAAAACGAAAAAGGCTCTGACCTAAGTCAGAGCCTTTGAATATGGCAGGGGTGGAGAGATTCGAACTCCCAACACGCGGATTTGGAATCCGCTGCTCTGCCAATTGGAGCTACACCCCTATCTTCGTATTTAGTGAGACGACTCTCAAATAAGTGGCGGAG
>BBMT01000010.1 GCA_000755425.1 Vibrio maritimus | reverse complement strand
GTCTCGCTGGGTACGTTTACTTGTTGATCTCATGACAGTCTCCAATTTCATGTTGGAAATGTGTCAACCTTATTTAGGACGGTACAAACCAATTAAAAAGGGACGCATCACGCGTCCCTTTTTTTCATTCATTGCCTTACATATTAGTAGACAGTATCGATGTTAACCTGTTTGCTCACCAACCAGGTTTTGTTCTCACCATCAACAAGCTGCACAGCCACATCGACAGGCTTAGTGATGTTCACCTCTAGCTGCCAATTGAAGGCCACCTCCCATTGACTCTCTGAGTGATTACGAAGCTCAAAATCACTGCCTTCAAATTCCCATGTCATGTCACCTTGCTTAAGCACAACCATAGCGACGTCCATATCGGCAGGAAGTTGGTTCTCCGTGCTGAGATTCAAGGCACCATATAGATTTTGCTCTTTCACTAAGGCCGATGTCTCGCCTACTTTCGGCATCATATCAATCCACAGGTTCGAATTGAGGCTAACGGTTTGCTGCTCTACCATCGCTGTATCACTCGACGCCCACATGACTGAGTCGGTTGTTGGAGATGATGCACAACCTGCTAGAGCGATAGAGAGTGCAAGTGCGGTAACAACTTTTTTCATTATGATTCCTTACTTTCCAACCACGATTTTAGTATTTGAATATCATTCTGATACTCGTTTTTGATCTCTTCAACCCAATCTTCAATGTTCTCCCACCAAGCTGGAAGCTCTGGAGACTGCGCTTTTTGAGCAATAGACTGAATACGTTTAAGACCAATCGATCCCGCCGCCCCTTTTATCTTGTGCGCTTCTGAGGCAATACCCGGCTGATCTTTGGCTGTCATATTTGAATCGAGGATATCGATATAGTCTGGCATCATCTGCTCAAACATCTTGATGCTATCGAGCACAGGTGCACTGCCAACGATGTCGACGTACGACTCCAACATGTCAAGATCCAGCAAGCGACTAAAGACTTCACTGTTGATGTTCTCTTTCACTTCCTTCTCCTCTGGCTGTGGCTCTTCCATGACGTCATCGCCGTGGAATTTATTGATCACTTCGGTAAGCGCTTTGACGCTCAGTGGCTTACTGATGGCATCGTCCATGCCGTTTGTCAGGTACTCCTGCTTGTCTTTGAGCACATTGGCTGTGAGTGCCACAAGCGGTGGCAATTCAGAATAACGCGCTCTGAGTTCCTGAGCGACATCAAAGCCTGTCATATCTGGAAGCTGAATATCCAGCAGCGCTAAATCAAAACTTGCTGGATTAAAGTTCGCTAATGCTTCTTCACCCGTCATAGCCACTTCGACACTATGGCCAAGGCTCTCTAGTAAAGAACGTGCGACGGTGATGTTAAGTTCAATATCTTCCAGCAAGAAGATGCGCAGGCTACCTTGTCGCTTCACTTCAACCGGCACAAGCTGCATTTCATCCGCACACGGAACATTGATGGTCACGGTGAACGTACTGCCGAACCCCTCTTCACTATCAACCGTAATATCGCCATCCATCATTTGGATCAGCTGTTTCGATACCGCAAGGCCAATACCAGTACCAACCGCGTGCAGATTGTCTTTGCCCGACTTCACTTGGTAGTACATGGCAAAGATCTTATCGAGCTCTTTTTGCGGAATGCCGATACCGGTATCTTCGATTTCGATCGTGATGTATGCACGGCCATCTTCAATATCCGCACTGATGGTCATTACCACACCACCTTGCTTGGTGAATTTCATGGCATTGCTCACCAAGTTCCAAATTACCTGACGCAGACGCGTTGCATCAACGACAACGCCTTCCGGTAGATCGGTAAGCCTCTCAAGATCAAAACGCAGCCCTTTTTGCTCCGCCATCAAGCCTGAGATGCTCTCTAGCTCCGCGACAAAATCTTCAAAGTTTAACGGCTCTGGGAATAACTCCAGCTTGCGTCTATCAAACTTGTCCATGTCGATAATGTCGTTAAAGATATGACCAAGGGTAATCGCACTGACATTGATGGTTTGCAGCTGCTTGCGCTGCTCACCATTTAACTGCCCATCTAAGAGCATACGGCTCAAGCCAACAATGCCATTAAGCGGCGTACGCAGCTCGTGACTGATGGTTGAGATAAACGTGGTCTTGTCTCGGCTCGCCTTCTCCAATGACTCAGCATGGCGCTTACGCTCAGTGATATCACGGCCAAAGCCCACCAGCCCTAGGTGGCGGCCATCCTTACTATAGAACGGCACTTTACGAAGCTCGTAGAAGCATTTTTTGCCGTCGGGGTATTCGAGCCACTGCTCGTAGGTCAGTGCCTGGTTGTCACCCATTACCTTGTGGTCGGTTTCCACCACTTGTTTTGCGATCTCTTCCGAATAAACATCCCATGGTGTGAGACCAACCAAGTCTTGCTCTTTACGACCGGTAAGCTCCTCCATCGCCTTGTTACAGCCTGAGAACACGCCTTCTGCATTGCGATAGTAAATAAGGTCGGGTGAGGCATCTATGAACGAGCGCAGCAGCGCGGTTCGTTCCGCAAGTTCAAGCTGGGTACGTTCACGTTGAAAGACTTCGTTCTCAAGATCTTTCATCGCTTCTTCACGCGCCTCTTCCGCTTTTTGACGCTCTTCTATCTCTTGGTTGAGCTTGCGGATGTTTTGCTGAAGCTTGTGGTTAAGATCTTGGTCGCGAGAGCGCATCTCCTTGAGCTTAGAAACCATCTTAGCAAGACGCTGACGAGATTCTTCAAGCTGATCGACAACAACGGAGAGGAAATAGACTGCCCAAGGGGTGATCAATAGACCAAAGAACACCGAGCGAACTATGTCGATATCATCAACGCGCCCATTGAGTACCAAGGTAATCCCAACCTGAACCACAACGGCCAGAGCAACAAGAGCTAGCGCTAATATAATAGAGAAGCGCACAATACCGAGTTTCACCAATAGGTCGACATAGTATTGCG
This sequence comes from Vibrio maritimus, assembly GCA_000755425.1. Taxonomy (GTDB): domain Bacteria; phylum Pseudomonadota; class Gammaproteobacteria; order Enterobacterales; family Vibrionaceae; genus Vibrio; species Vibrio maritimus_A. The sequence continues at coordinate 192,361 of BBMT01000010.1, read as the reverse complement.
CGAGATTTTTGATGGGTTTCATTCAGCACTCCGTGCGTTACAACTGGGCTAAGTCTATCACTAAGCCCAAGTTTGCACACGGAAGGCGAATTATTTGAGAACAGGTTTGTGATAAATAAACGAATTCTCGGTCAGTGCTCCCTGAGCGCCTTCTGCCGTTAGAGTTCGACCAAGCTCAGTCATCGCCAGCCAGCGGTTCTCACACCACAGTGGCGAAAGCAGCGTTGGACGTCTTGCCGATGAAGAAACGCGGTGATAAACAATCTCGGCCGGCGTGCGGCGAATCATCTCACTGGCAACATCTAAATAGAACTCTAGAGTCGGCGCCTCAAGGCGTCCTGCACGCCAAGCTTTTGCCATGGTACTGCCCTCAACAATATGAAGACCATGCAGCTTGATACCATCGGTACCCGTTTCCAACACCTTTTCTAGCGTCTGTAGATTATCTTGCTTGGTTTCGTTTGGCAGACCGACAATCAAGTGCGTGCATACTTTAATGCCCAGAGCGCGAGCGCGCTTGGTGATTTCATCGTAAACCGCAAAGTCGTGGCCACGATTAATGCGCTTTAAGGTTTGATCGTTCGCCGTTTGCAAACCTAACTCAAGCCAAATCTCATAGCCTTGCTCTACATAACCGGCAAGCAGCTCCAGTACAGAGTCTGGCACGCAATCTGGACGGGTTCCCACACACAGACCAACGATATCCGCGTATTTGAGCGCTTCTTCGTACATGTTTTTCAACACTTGGACTTCAGCGTAGGTACTGGTGTAGGCCTGAAAGTACGCTAGATACTTCTTAGCGCGCTTAACCTCACCCGCTCGGTCGGTAAGCTGGTCGTGAATCGATTGGATCTGGGTTTCTTCACTTGCGAAAGAAGCCACGTTACAGAATGTACAACCACCACGACCTATAGTGCCATCGCGATTTGGGCAGCTAAAGCCACCGTGCAGGGTTAGCTTGTGAACCTTTTCTCCATATCGGCGCTGCAGATCTTGGCCGATGGTATTCACTAACTCATGTAATTGCATGTTCAAAAAACCTACTAATAAGAATGAATCTCACTCTAATTTGTGAAACTAAATTACATCCCTGCAAAAGAAAACCATGAATAGTAGCAATCTGCGTTTTAAACACTCTTAATCAAAATCAATAAATATGCAAAAAAACAAGCAGAAAACCCGAAATGTTGCATCGATGTTATAAAATATATTCAAAACAAGATAAAAAAAATGTGTAACAGACGTAAGTTTCGTTGGAATTAACGAGGACAAAATTGTAGGATACTTACACAATTCTGCTGTATTTGCCGTTTTTATTACAGTGCGGATTGGTAGATTAGGGTCGATATTCTACTCCCACCAACAGATTCCACTAGATTGTGGAATGAAGACATTGAATATCACCACGGAATGTTTTTCTCGCAACACTTTTCCTGCGAGATGCTGAATGGACTCGAACACTGCCCCCTCTGGCAGTCAAGAATCAAAATTACAAAGGACAAGACGCAATCACACACTCTAATTGCGTCTAGATTTAACTGGAAGGAAGTATCTATGGTAGATAGAGAGCAGAATGCACAAGGTCTGTATACTCCTGAATTGGAGCATGACGCTTGCGGTATCGGTTTTGTTGCTCACCTAAAAAACCGTAAATCTCACGATGTAGTGACTCAAGCCCTGGATATGCTAGCGCGAATGGAGCACCGTGGCGGTCAAGGTTGTGATCCATGCAGCGGTGACGGTGCAGGTATCCTACTTCAAAAGCCACACGAGTTTCTGCTAGAAGAAACCGTGAAGCTTGGCATTAAATTGCCATCGTTTGAGAAGTACGGTGTAGGTGTTGTGTTGTTCCCTAAAGACGAACACAAACGCGCACAATGTCGTGACATTCTAGAGCGCAACGCACAGCGCCTAGACCTAGAAGTGATTGGCTACCGCGTGCTGCCAACCGACAACTCTATGATTGGTGCTGACCCACTAAGCACAGAGCCTCAATTTGAACATGTATTCGTAACCGGCGGCCCTGGCTGCACACCAGAAGAGCTTGAGCGTAAGCTTTACGTTCTTCGTAACTACACAGTGCGTGTATGTCTAGAAAGCGTGTCAAACATCGGTGATGACTTCTACATCAACTCTATGTCTTACAAGACGTTGGTGTACAAAGGTCAGCTAACGACAGAGCAAGTACCTCAGTACTTCTTAGATCTACAAAATCCAACGATGGTGACGGCACTTGCACTGGTTCACTCTCGTTTCTCTACCAATACTTTCCCAAGATGGCGCCTAGCGCAGCCTTTCCGTTACATTGCCCACAACGGTGAGATCAACACAGTTCGCGGTAACTTGAACTGGATGAAGGCGCGTGAAGCTATCATCGAATCTGACTTGTTCACACAAGCAGAAATCGACATGCTGCTCCCTATCTGTCAAGAAGGTAGCTCAGATTCATCAAACTTCGATATGGCACTGGAGCTCCTAGTTCTGTCTGGTCGTAGCCTGCCACACGCGCTAATGATGATGATTCCTGAAGCATGGCAAGAAAACAAAAACATGGATCCAACCCGTCGTGCGTTCTACCAGTACCACGCGAATGTGATGGAACCATGGGATGGACCTGCATCGGTCTGTTTCACTGACGGTGTTCAGGTAGGTGCAACGCTTGACCGTAACGGTCTGCGTCCATCACGTTATACCGTGACCAAAGATGACTTCCTAGTGATGGCATCAGAATCTGGTGTTGTCGACATTGAGCCAGAGAACGTAGAGTTCCGTGGTCGTCTACAGCCAGGTCGTATCTTCGTTGCAGACCTAGAACAGGGTCGCATCATCTCTGATGAAGAAGTGAAAGATGGCATTGCAAGTGCTCAGCCATACCAGAAATGGGTGGAAGAGAACCTACTAAGCCTGAAGAAGCTTCCTGATGCGAGCAACGAATTCAGCCAACCTTCTCCAGAGAAGCTACTGCACAAACAGCAAGCGTTTGGTGTTAGCTCAGAAGAAGTGAATGAAATCATTGTGCCTATGGCAAAAGATGGCAAAGAGCCACTTTCTGCAATGGGTGCCGACTGGCCACTAGCGATTCTTTCGCACCAGTCACAACATCTATCCAACTACTTTAAGCAGCTGTTTGCTCAGGTAACCAACCCGCCAATCGACCCGATTCGTGAGCGTATGGTTATGTCTCTGAACACATACCTAGGTAAAGATCAGAACCTATTGGCAGAATCACCAGAGCACTGTCAAAAAGTTGAGCTTGAGTCTCCAGTTCTGTCTAACTCAGAGCTTGAGAAACTGCGTGCTATCGACAATGAGCACCTACAAGCGAAGACACTGGATATCGTATTCCAAGCAAGCGAAGACGAAGGCAAGCTAGAGCGTGCACTGAAACGTATCTGCCAATACGCAGAAGACGCAGTTATCGATGGTTACTCAATCATCTTGCTAACTGACCGTGCAGTGAACTCTAACCACGCTGCTATCCCTGCGATGCTGGCGGTTGGCGCAGTTCACCACCACCTAATCCGTAAAGGCTTGCGAGCTAAGTGTGACATCGTGGTTGAAACGGGTGATGCTCGTGAAACTCACCACTTTGCAACGCTAGTGGGCTACGGCGCGAACGCAGTGAACCCATACCTAGTTATTGAAACTATGGTAGAGCTACAGCGCACTAAGAAGCTTGACCCAGAAACCAGCATTTCTGAGCTGTTCGAGAACTACCGTAAGTCTATCAACGGCGGTCTTCTGAAGATTTTCTCGAAGATGGGTATCTCAACGCTGCAGTCTTACCACGGTGCACAAATCTTTGAAGCGCTGGGTATCAGCAAATCTGTGGTAGAAAAATACTTCACGGGTACCGTTTCTCGTATTCAAGGTCTAACCATTGATGACATCGCAAAAGAAGTACTGATCCGTCACCGAGTTGGCTTCCCAACGCGTGAAATCCCAGTACAAGTTCTTGATGTTGGTGGTGTTTACCAGTGGAAACAGCGTGGTGAGAAGCACCTGTTTAACCCAGAAACTATCTCACTACTGCAAGAATCGACTCGCAACAAAAACTACGCTCAGTTTAAGCAATACGCGAAAGCAGTTGATGACCAAGGCGACAACGCAGCAACACTGCGTAGCCAGCTAGACTTTGTTAAGAACCCAGCAGGTTCTATTCCTCTAGAGGAAGTTGAGCCAATCGAAAGCATCCTTAAGCGTTTCGCAACAGGTGCTATGTCGTTCGGTTCCATCTCGTACGAGGCTCACTCGACTCTAGCTGTTGCAATGAACCGCATTGGCGCGAAATCTAACTCGGGCGAAGGTGGTGAAGACCCAACACGTTTCGAACGTAAAGAGAACGGCGACTGGGAACGCTCTGCGATTAAGCAGGTTGCGTCTGGCCGCTTCGGTGTGACTTCTTACTACCTAACCAACTCTGATGAAATTCAGATCAAGATGGCACAAGGTGCGAAACCAGGTGAAGGTGGTCAGCTACCAGGTGATAAAGTCGATGACTGGATTGGTGCAACTCGTCACTCAACTCCAGGGGTTGGTCTAATTTCTCCACCGCCACACCACGATATCTACTCAATTGAAGATTTGGCTCAGCTGATCTACGACTTGAAGAATGCGAACCGTGCTGGTCGCGTCAACGTGAAACTGGTATCGGAAGCGGGTGTTGGTACTATCGCCTCTGGTGTAGCGAAAGCGAAAGCGGACGTTGTCCTTATTGCTGGTTTCGACGGTGGTACAGGTGCATCACCAATGTCTTCAATCCGCCACACTGGTCTTCCTTGGGAGCTAGGTTTGGCAGAAACACACCAAACGCTTCTGAAGAACGGTCTACGTAACCGTATCGTGGTTCAGTCTGATGGTCAGATGAAAACGCCACGTGACCTTGCCGTTGCGACTCTGCTAGGTGCAGAGGAATGGGGTGTAGCAACAGCCGCTTTGGTTGTTGAAGGCTGTATCATGATGCGTAAGTGTCACAAGAACACCTGCCCAGTGGGTATCGCAACGCAAAACAAAACGCTACGTGAGCGCTTTGATGGCCGCGTAGAAGACGTTGTTACCTTCTTCCAATACATGGCTGAAGGCCTACGTGAAGTAATGGCTGAGCTTGGCTTCCGCACAATCGATGAGATGGTGGGTCAGTCTCAGAAACTGAAGATCCGCGACGACATCGCTCACTGGAAATATAAGAACCTCGACCTATCGCCAGTTCTACACATCGAACAAGCGCGTGAAGAAGACGGTGTTTACAACCAGACAGAGCAAAACCACAACCTAGAACAGGTTCTGGACCGTAAATTGATTCAAGCGGCTATACCAGCACTTGAGAAGGGTGAAGCGGTCAACGCTGACTTCCCAATCATCAACACGGACCGCTCTGCGGGTACCATGCTGTCGAACGAGATCTCTAAAGTGTACAAAGACCAAGGTCTACCACAGCCAATGAACGTGAAGTTTAACGGCAGTGCTGGTCAGTCATTCGGTGCTTTCCTAGCTAAGGGCGTGAAGTTCGAAGTGGAAGGTGATGCGAACGATTACTGGGGTAAAGGTTTATCTGGCGGCACGCTAGTACTGTACCCAGATGCGAAATCAAGCATCGTTGCAGAAGACAACATCGTTGTCGGTAATGTTTGTTTCTATGGTGCTACGTCTGGTGAGTCTTACATCCGCGGCATGGCCGGTGAGCGCTTCTGTGTTCGTAACTCTGGCGCGAAAGTTGTGGTTGAAGGTGTGGGTGACCACGGCTGTGAATACATGACAGGCGGTGTAGCGGTTATCCTAGGCTCAACAGGTCGTAACTTTGCTGCTGGTATGAGTGGCGGTGTGGCGTATGTTTGGGATAAAGCGGGTGATTTTGAAACCAAGCTAAACCCAGAGTTGGTCGACCTAGACCCAATCGAACAAGAAGATCGCGAACTACTACTAGACATGCTCACTAAGCATGTGGAGTTCACAGGAAGTGAAGTCGCTCAGTCGTTCTTAGACAACTTTGAAGCCAGCATTGCATCGCTAGTGAAAGTAATGCCACGCGACTACAAAGCAGTGCTACTAAAGCGCAAAGCAGAAGCTGAGCAAGCTCAAACGGAAGAAGTGGAGGCAGTATAATGGGTAAGCCTACTGGATTTTTAGAACATGGTCGCGAGCTTCCAGGGAAGCTCGACCCAGCGGTTCGTATTGAAAACAACAAAGAGTTCGTTCTTAACGAAGAGTTTGGCGATAAGATCAATACTCAGGCTTCTCGTTGTATGGATTGTGGCGTACCTTTCTGTCACAACGGTTGTCCGATCGGCAACATCATTCCTGAGTTTAACGACGCGGTTTACCGTGACAGCTGGGAAGAAGCTTGGCGCATCCTAAGCTCAACCAACAACTTCCCTGAGTTTACCGGTCGCGTATGTCCAGCTCCGTGTGAAAGTGCTTGTGTACTTGGTATCAACCAAGACCCAATCACCATCTGTAACATTGAGAAGACCATTGTTGAAACGGCTTACCGTGAAGGCTACGCGAAACCAAAAACACCTCGCTCTCGCACCGGTAAAACTGTCGCTATTATCGGTTCAGGCCCTGCTGGTCTATCTGCAGCCGAGCAGCTAAACAGCGCCGGTCACTCAGTGACGGTATTTGAACGTGATGAGAAAGTTGGTGGTCTACTGCGCTTTGGTATCCCAGATTTCAAACTAGGCATGGATATCATTGACCGTAAAATCAATCTAATGGCTGAAGCGGGCGTTGAGTTCAAGGTTAACCAACACATTGGTGTTGACGTAAACGCTGCGCAGCTTCGTCAAGAGTTTGATGTGGTACTGCTAACAGGCGGCTCTACCGTGCCTCGCGACCTACCGGTTCCAGGACGTGAGCTAAGCGGCGTTCACTTTGCGATGGAATTCCTAGCGCAAAACAACCGCCGTGCTAACGATATGGATCTGAAAGGTGAAGAGATTCACGCCAAAGATAAGCATGTTGTTGTGATCGGTGGTGGTGATACTGGCTCTGACTGTGTAGGTACCTCTAACCGCCATAAAGCGGCAAGCGTCACTCAGGTAGAAATCATGCCGATTCCGCCAGAGAAGCGTCCAGCCAACATGCCATGGCCTCAGTACCCAATGATCATGAAGACCACAACTTCTCACGAAGAAGGCTGTGATCGTCATTGGAACATCCTAACCAAAGAGTTTATCGGTAACGATGAAGGTCAAGTAACGGGTCTTCGCATCGCTGATATCATTTGGCAAGATGCCGCTCCTGGTGAGCGTCCGGGCTTTGAAGAAGTGGCTGGCTCTGAACGTGTGATCCCATGTGACATGGCGTTCCTAGCAATGGGTTTCCTACACCCAGAACCAACAGGCGTTCTAGCTCAGCTTGACATCAAATTGGATGAGCGTGGCAACGTTGCTGCGGAGAACTTCCAAACTAACCAACAAGGTGTATTTGCCGCAGGTGACATGCGTACTGGCCAGTCTCTGGTTGTACGCTGTATCAACGAAGGCCGTGAGTGTGCACGCGCTATCGATGAATACCTAATGGGCAACACTAACCTTGAAGCGAAAGCTAACTCATTGATGCTTTCAGCTTAAGGGTAAACTGTCTAGTTACACGGATAAGTAACTAACAGCATTCCTTCCTAATTTGGCCAGCTTTATGCTGGCCTTTTTTCTATCTGTGACTCAGCCTATCCCAAAGCACGTCATTAACGAGCAACAAGTGCAAATCACCCGCAACCTGTTAACTTTCTCTCCTTTGGCATAGCAACCGACTGTAAAGTAACTAGATTATTTGTTTTGTTTTTTCGAGACATACACAACAAATTTCTGAAAACTTGACCTTTCTTGCCATAAGCTATACGTTGTGAAGTTCGTGAAAATAAAATAAATGCAATTTGTTAACAACTAGCAGTTAAAAATTTGACTCACATAACAATAAAAAGTCATTAAAAAGCATTAATTTACTGTCAGGATGACAGCAAGCTCAAAGGGAGAAAGGCAATGGCTCTTTACGATCCAAGTCTTGTAAAAGACAACTGTGGATTTGGCCTGATTGCGCATATGCAAGGTCAACCCAGTCACAAACTGGTTCGCACCGCAATCTCAGCACTGGACCGCATGACTCACCGTGGCGGCATCAACTCAGATGGAAAAACCGGCGATGGTTGTGGCTTACTACTTCAAAAACCCGATTCATATTTCCGCTTAATTGCAGAAGAAAACCAATGGAACTTGGCTAAGCAGTATGCCGTCGGCATGATGTTTCTTTCCAAAGATCCGGTTAAAGCCCAATCTGCAAAAGACATCATCAACCAAGAACTGTCTAAAGAAACGCTGACCATTTCTGGCTGGCGCGACGTACCAACCAACGAAGACGTGCTTGGCCCAATCGCGTTAAGTTCGCTACCCAATATCGTTCAGGTGTTTATCTCGGCACCTGCAGGTTGGCGTGAGCAAGATGTTGAACGACGTCTGTACATCGCTAAGCGCCGCATTGAAAAACGTATTACGGAAGACGAAGACTTCTATATTTGTAGTTTGTCGACTCAAGTGATCGTCTACAAAGGTCTATGTATGCCGGCCGATCTTCCGCGATTCTACCTCGATCTTGCCGATCTTCGCATGGAATCGTCGATCTGTTTATTCCACCAGCGTTTCTCTACCAATACTCAACCTCGCTGGCCATTGGCACAACCCTTCCGCTATTTAGCGCACAACGGTGAGATCAACACCATTGAAGGTAACCGCCAATGGGCAAAAGCGCGTGCCTACAAGTTTGCCTCACCGCTACTTCCGGATCTGCAAACGGCCGCTCCTTTCGTCAATGAAACAGGCTCAGACTCTTCAAGCCTAGATAACATGCTCGACCTATTCTTATCTGGTGGTATGGATATCTTCCGTGCTATGCGAATGCTGGTACCGCCAGCATGGCAAAATCACCCAGACATGGATCCCGACCTTCGTGCCTTCTACGACTTCAACTCCAAACACATGGAGCCATGGGATGGCCCAGCTGGTATCGTCCTTTCCGACGGCCGCTATGCGGCATGTAACCTTGACCGCAACGGCTTGCGTCCTGCGCGCTATGTGATTACCAAAGACAACCTCATTACATTGGCATCCGAAGTCGGTATTTGGGATTACGCCCCAGATGAAGTGGCAGAGAAAGGGCGTGTCGGTCCAGGCGAACTGCTGGTTGTTGATACCCAAGAGGGTGAGCTGTGGCACTCGGATGACATCGATAACGATCTCAAGAGCCGTCACCCATACCGCGAGTGGATGGAAAACAACGTCCATAAGTTAACGCCATTTAGCGCCCTCGAAGATGACCAAGTCGGCGAGCGCAACTTTGATGAAACGGTTCTGAAGACCTATCAAAAACAATTCGCCATGACCAACGAAGAAACCGATCAGGTGCTTCGAGTGCTTGGCGATATGGGTCAAGAAGCGGTTGGCTCTATGGGTGATGATACCCCAATGGCGGTGCTGTCTTCTAAAGAACGCTTGGTGACTGACTACTTCCGTCAGAAATTTGCTCAGGTTACCAACCCACCTATCGACCCACTGCGTGAAAAACACGTAATGTCGCTTGCCACCAGTGTCGGTCAAGAGATGAACGTATTCTGTGAAACCGATGGTCACGCCTACCGTGTGACGTTCGATTCACCCGTGTTGCTTTACTCTGACATGCAGCAGTTGCTGGAGCTTAGCGACAAGCACTATCGCAACACGATCCTCGATATCAATTACGATCCAAATGAGAAAGATCTCAAACAAGCGCTACTCGATCTCTGTGATCAAGCAGAAACCGTCGTTAAAGAAGGAACGGTTCTCGTCGTGCTTTCCGATCGTGCCCTCGTCAAAGGCAAGCTGCCTATTCCAGCGGCTATGGCGGTTGGCGCGGTACAAACCCGCTTAATTGAAGCGAATCTTCGCTGCGATGCCAACATTATCGTTGAGACCGCGACGGCTCGTGACCCACATCAGTTTGCAGTACTGCTTGGATTTGGTGCAACCGCCATCTACCCTTACCTCGCTTATGAAGCGCTAGGAAAACTCGTCGATGATGGTGCTATTGATAAGAGCTACCGCGATGTGATGCAAAACTATCAATACGGCATCAACAAGGTCTGTACAAGATCATGTCGAAGATGGGCATCTCGACCATTGCCTCTTATCGCTGTTCACAACTGTTTGAAGCGGTAGGTCTTCATACGGACGTAGTGACCTATGCTTTACTGGCGTAACGACACGTATTCAGGGTGCAAGCTTTGAAGACTTCCAACAAGACCTGTTTAACCTATCCCGCAAGGCGTGGGCAAAACGCAAACCGGTTGAACATGGCGGCCTACTGAAATACGTACACGATGGCGAATATCACGCTTATAACCCTGATGTCGTTGGTACGCTGCAACAAGCGGTGAAATCTGGCGATGCGTCCGACTATAAGTCGTATGCTAAGCAAGTGAATGACCGTCCTGTTGCGATGCTGCGTGACTTGATGAAGCTGAAAAAGGCGGACAACGCTCTACCACTTGAGCAAATTGAACCTAATACTGAGCTGTTCAAACGCTTCGATTCAGCAGCGATGTCCATTGGCGCATTGAGCCAGAAGCGCACGAAGCGCTTGCCATGGCGATGAACAAGCTTGGGGGCTATTCCAACTCTGGTGAGGGCGGTGAAGATCCACGTCGCTTTGGGACTAACCGCAACTCTCGCATTAAGCAAATTGCCTCAGGCCGTTTTGGCGTGACACCACACTACCTCACCAATGCCGACGTGCTGCAAATCAAGGTTGCACAAGGGGCGAAACCGGGTGAAGGAGGTCAGTTGCCAGGGCATAAGGTCACAGCGGAAATTGCCAAGCTGCGTCACTCTGTGCAAGGGGTTACGCTTATCTCCCCTCCTCCGCATCACGATATCTACTCTATTGAGGATTTAGCCCAGCTTATCTTCGATTTAAAGCAAGTTAACCCAGATGCGCTAGTATCGGTAAAACTGGTTTCCGAGCCGGGTGTGGGCACGATTGCTACGGGTGTTGCTAAGGCCTATGCCGATCTCATCACCATCTCAGGCTACGATGGCGGTACAGCTGCAAGCCCACTGACGTCGGTGAAATACGCGGGTTGTCCGTGGGAGCTAGGCCTTGCCGAAACCCAGCAAGCACTGGTTGCTAATAACCTACGTCACAAGATCCGACTTCAAGTAGATGGCGGTTTAAAAACCGGTCTCGATGTTGTTAAAGCGGCCATTCTTGGTGCTGAGAGTTTCGGCTTCGGTACCGCGCCTATGGTCGCTATGGGCTGTAAATTCTTACGTATTTGTCACCTCAATAACTGTGCGACAGGCGTTGCCACGCAAGATGAAACGCTGCGCAAAGAGTACTTCAAGGGTCTACCTGAATGGTGGTCAACTACTTCACGGGACTTGCCGATGAAGTACGCGAACTGCTCGCAGAACTAGGCGTAGAAAAGCTCACTGACTTAATTGGTCGCACAGATTTATTAGAAGCTGTCGAAGGGATGACGGCGAAGCAATCCAAGCTCGATCTATCGAACATTCTCGAAGCGCCAGTGTCTCCGCTGTCTCACCCACTGTATTGGACTGAGCCAAACCAACCTTTTGATAAAGCTGAGCTTAACCAGAAGATTGTTGAGGAAACCGAAACGGCTGTTGAAAGCCGATCTGGAGGCAGTTTCTACTTTGATGTCAGAAACACCGATCGCTCTGTCGGTGCGAGACTGTCTGGCAGTGTGGCTAAGCGCTATGGCAACCAAGGTATGGCGACCAGCCCAATCAAACTCTATCTCGATGGCACCGCAGGCCAATCCCTCGGCGTTTGGAATGCTGGCGGTGTAGAAATCTACCTAACGGGTGATGCCAATGACTATGTCGGTAAAGGCATGGCGGGCGGTAAGCTCGTGATCAAACCACACGTCGGCACCACCTTTACCTGTAACGATGCCACTATCGTCGGCAACACCTGTTTGTACGGCGCAACAGGCGGCAAGCTCTACGCAGCAGGTACCGCAGGTGAGCGTTTTGGGGTGCGTAACTCGGGTACGATCGCCGTGATTGAGGCGCCGGTGACAACGCTTGTGAATACATGACAGGTGGTATTGTCGCTATCCTTGGTGCGACTGGAGTGAACTTCGGTGCAGGTATGACTGGCGGCTTTGCTTATGTGATGGACAGCAATGACGACTTTGAAGGTCGCGTCAACACGGAATCAGTAGAAGCGATTTCGCTTTCTGATTTGTATATCCATCAAGAGCATCTGCGCGGTCTTATCGCTGAGCACCTAGAAGAGACCGGCTCAGTGCACGCAGAAAACATTCTGGCGAACTTCGATGAATGGATTCCGAAGTTCTATCTCGTCAAGCCAAAGGCTGCGGATCTTCGCACCTTGCTTGGTCACCAAAGCCGAAGCGCCGCAGAGCTGCGCGTTCAAGCACAGTAATTGGAAGGAGCCAGAATAATGAGCCAGAACGTATACCAATTTATTGATGTGAACCGCGTCGACCCTGCTAAAAAACCGATTAAGGTTCGCAAAATCGAGTTCGTGGAAATCTACGAACCCTTTACCAAACAGCAAGCGACGGCTCAGGCCGATCGCTGCCTTGACTGCGGTAACCCATACTGTGAATGGAAATGCCCAGTTCATAACTACATCCCGCAATGGCTAAAGCTCGCCAATGAGGGACGCATCATCGAAGCGGCGGAGCTTTCACACCAAACCAACAGCCTGCCTGAAGTCTGTGGTCGAGTGTGTCCGCAAGACCGACTTTGTGAAGGGTCATGTACCTTGAGCGATGATTTTGGTGCCGTCACCATCGGAAACATCGAAAAGTACATCACCGACAAAGCGTTCGAGATGGGCTGGAAACCGGACATGTCTCATGTGGAGTGGACGGATAAGAAGGTCGCCATTATCGGCGCAGGGCCTGCAGGTCTCGCCGCCGCCGATATTTTGGTGCGCAATGGCGTTAAGCCGGTTGTGTTTGATCGCTATCCAGAGATTGGTGGTCTACTCACCTTTGGTATCCCATCTTTCAAACTAGAAAAAGATGTCATGCTCAACCGCCGCCGTATCTTTACTGAAATGGGCGTGGAATTTCGCCTCAATACCGAGGTTGGCAAAGATGTTGAGATGGCTAGCTTAGTTGAAGAATACGATGCCGTATTCCTTGGCGTAGGTACCTACAAGAACATGCGTGCCGGTTTAGAGAACGAAAACGCACCCGGCGTTTTTGATGCCCTGCCGTTCTTGGTTTCCAATACCTACAAGGTCATGGAGCTTGGTGAAGAGCAGCCCTTTATTGATATGAAAGGTAAAAAAGTCGTTGTCCTTGGTGGTGGCGATACGGCTATGGATTGTGTGCGCACTTCCATTCGCCAAACAGCGAGCAGCGTCATTTGTGCCTATCGCCGTGATGAAGCCAACATGCCAGGCTCTCGCCGCGAAGTAAAAAACGCTCGTGAGGAAGGGGTTAACTTTATGTTTAACCTTCAGCCGCTTGGTATCGAGGTGGACGCCAACGGCAACGCTTGCGGCGTGAAAGTGGTGAAAACAGCCTTGGGTGAACCAGATGAAGCGGGCCGACGCCGACCTGAGCCTGTGGAAGGCAGTGAGCATGTACTGGAAGCAGACGCTGTTATCATGGCATTTGGCTTCCAGCCACACCAAATGTCGTGGTTGGAACCTTATGGCGTAGAACTTGACCAATGGGGTCGTATTAAAGCACCGGTATCTCAAGAGTTTATGTATCAAACCACGAATAAGAAGATCTTTGCCGGTGGTGACGCCGTGCGAGGCTCAGATTTAGTGGTTACGGCCATTGATGAAGGACGCAAAGCCGCTGAAGGCATACTAGACTTCCTAGAAGTATAGGGTTGCTAGTACACAGACCAAGACTAAGCCCAGCTCTACTGCTGGGCTTTTTTTAAGCGCTAAATTTTGCAAGGGAACGTCATGACAATAACTAAGCTATTTACCCTCTTTTCTGTCATTTTGCTTACCGCCTGCGGAGCAGGCTATAAGACCACCACAGACCGAACCGAAGAGCCTTGCGGCGACAGTCCGCGCTGCGTCTCCACTCAAGATAGTCGTGAAGAATTTAAGCTCGCACCATTTAAACTCGCCCCAGACACCAACATCAATCAGATTGAAACTGTAGCGCTTAGCTTCGATAACGCCGAGGTAGCTGCGCTAGAAGACAACTATCTACGTGTGGAATACACCTCAAGTGTGTTTCGGTATGTGGATGATATGGAGGTTAAAATCCTAGACGGTGAGCTACTAGTGCGCTCCGAAGCACGCATTGGTTACTACGATTTCGACGTAAACAGAAAACGGGTTGAAGCGTTTCGCGCTAAGCTCATCGAAACGGGATTGGTCATCGCAAATCCCTAACCACTCCATCTCGCAAAGGTTGGGAAGCGCGGCGACTGTTGCTATACTGCACGCCAAAATACGTTTACCAACTTGAGAGACTCTCTATGAAAATCGGCGTAATTGGCGCAATGGAACAAGAAGTGTCCATCCTAAAAGCAGCACTGACAAACCTTGAAGAAACTAAGAAAGGCGGTTGTACCTTCTTTACTGGCCAACTTAACGGTGCCGACATCGTGTTACTTCAATCTGGTATCGGCAAAGTCGCGGCAGCAGTAGGTACCACGATCCTTCTTAGCGATTACCAGCCAGACGTTGTTATTAACACAGGCTCTGCAGGTGGCTTTGAGTCGTCTCTAAACCTAGGTGATGTCGTTATCTCGACTGAAGTTCGTCACCACGACGCTGACGTAACAGCATTTGGCTACGAGATTGGTCAAATGGCAGGTCAACCAGCAGCGTTCGCCGCGGATCAAAAGCTGATGGACGTGGCTGAGCAAGCACTTGCACAAATGGAAGACAAGCACGCGGTACGCGGCCTAATCTGTACCGGTGACGAGTTTGTTTGCCGTCCAGAGCGTCAAGCGGTTATCCGTGAGAACTTCCCTGGCGTTATTGCCGTTGAGATGGAAGCGTCTGCGATTGCGCAAACCTGTCATCAGTTCAACACGCCATTCGTAGTGGTTCGTGCCATTTCTGATGTAGCCGATAAAGAATCACCAATGAGCTTTGAAGAGTTCCTACCACTAGCAGCGCAAAGCTCGTCTGAAATGGTAGTAAAAATGGTTGAGCTGCTTAAATAAGCGTGCCTTGTTGTAAACAATATCACGTACAAGGACGACGTAAATGAGCTCTTTTATTGAGAGTTTATATGCCAATGGTGCACTCCTAACACTTTGGGGTGCACTTTTGTTTCATCTGCTCATCCCCATTCCACCAGCAGCGCACCCTGTCAGATTCTGGCAATTACTACTCAGCCATATTGCTAACAAGGTCAACTCGCCAAGCGCATCACCTCAACAGCAGCAGCTATCTGGAACGCTTGCGTTATTGCTACTACTCATTCCAACCTTGGCCGTGCTGATCGCACTTCAGACCTTGGTTTGGAAAGCAGAATTCTATCAGCTTGCCTTGCTACTACTTGCGATTGAGTGGCGTGGTAATGAGCTATTCACTCGACGCTTTATCAACGCTTTAGCAAAAGAAGATAAGCCCGGTGCTCGCCAGTTACTCGCATCTAAAGTCAATCGAGAAACAGACGCACTCTCGTTACTTGGACTTGGTAAGGCGGGAGCGGAAAGCGTGATTGTTGGCTATGCGAGAAACGTCATCGGCGTTATATTTTGGTATGGCCTAGCGGGCGGCATTGGTGCACTAATCTATCGGCTTTGTGCGGAGCTCGCGCGCAGCTGGAGCCCAAATAAACCAGGTTATGCGACTTTTGGTAAACCTGCGGCTTGGCTATTTATGGTGATCGACTTTGTGCCGCAAAAGCTGTTCTCAATGATGGTTTTACTCGGCTTGCCGGCAAACACTATCAAACAAACCCTATCACAAGCGAAAGCTTGGCCAAATTCAGCAACCAACTGGCTCATCTGCGGCTATGCCAACCGCTTTGAACTGGCGCTAGGTGGCCCAGCTATCTATGGCAGTGACAAACTGCAGCGCGCTCGAGTGGGCGGGAAAATCGCACCAGCGGCATTTCATATCGCTCAAATTCAAAAACATATCGCATGGCGAATCTATGTGTGGTTAATGCTACAAAGCGCTGTGATGTTCATCATCTACCAAGGATTGTAATCAATGAAGAAAACCCTGCTCGGCGCTTTAGCTCTGTTAGCCAGTTGCTCAGCCATTGCCGATGATACCAGCGTATTATCAGTCTCGCCCCACACACCACAGAGCTCGCTTACGCGGCAGGTCTTGGTGACAAGCTGATTGCAGTCAGTGAATACAGCGACTACCCAGAGCAAGCGGAAAAACTCGAACGCGTCGCTAACTATCAAGGTATCAAGTTAGAGCGAATTGTCGCGTTAGAACCAGACCTTATTTTGGCATGGCCGACAGGAAACCCAGCCCGAGAGCTTGAAAAACTAGAGCGCCTCGGCTTCAACCTCTATTACTCTAAAGCCAAATCTTTAGAAGGCATTGCCAACAACCTTGAAGCGCTGAGCCAATATGCCGATGACCCAAGTATCGGCCTCAATGAAGCAAAACAGTTTCGCGCTAAGCTTGCCGAGTTAAAGCAGAAGTACGACACCGAGGACAAAGTGGGTTATTTCTACCAACTGAGCGAAAAGCCAATCATCACCCTATCCGATGGAAACTGGCCTAGTGAAGTGTTTGAGTTTTGTGGTGGAGAAAACATCTTCGCAAGCAGTAAAGCGCCCTATCCCCAAGTCAGTCCTGAACAGGTCATCGTTCGCCAACCTGAGGCGATCTTCACCTCAGAGCACGCCATCGCCAACGGTAATATGTGGCAAAAATGGCAGCAAGAACTACCTGCAGTCCAAAACAAACATGTATGGGCTTTAACCTCAGATTGGCTTAATCGCCCTACTCCAAGAACCTTAATGGCCGTCACTCAAGTGTGCGAACATTTAGACTGGGTACGAACCCACAAATAATGAGAAGTAGATCACATTCAGGTAAGATTCGCTATCCGCAAACGTTAAATCCCGTAAAATTGGCGCACTTTCCTATTACTTTTCTTCAGTGAGAATATAGCTGTGGATTCCATGCTCTATTTGGTCGACCTTTTTGGTACGGCAATATTTGCAATATCGGGAGTGATACTTGCAGGAAGACTTAGGATGGATCCTTTTGGCGTCATGGTGCTTGGCAGTGTCACTGCCATCGGTGGGGGAACCATCCGCGACATGGCACTGGGTGCAACACCTGTTTTTGGATCACCGACACGACCTACATTTGGGTCATTATCGTCACGTGTATCGCGACTATGATGCTGATCCGACACCCAAGGCGCTTACCTTGGTATGTTCTGCGTCTGTGATGCTATTGGCCTTGCGGTATTTGTCGGTATCGGCGTTGAAAAAGCGCTTATCTTTCAAGACTCGTACTTAATTGCAGTGATCATGGGCGTTTTAACTGGCTGCGGTGGCGGTATTATTCGTGATGTTCTAGCTCGTGAAGTACCTATGGTATTGAGGCGAGAGGTGTACGCTACCGCCTGTATTATTGGTGGCACTTTCCATGTAGGAGCTCTCATGATGGGCGCGTCTACGGGCAGCGCCTTCCTATGCTGTGTTGTCGCTACCCTAGTCATCCGCCTAGGCGCAATTCGTTGGCACCTTTCTTTGCCAACCTTCGCACTCGACAAGTAGCTTCAAATAACTGACAGGAGATACCGAATTCTCCTGTCAGCCTCTTCATTTTTCTCTGTCGCTTTAGTATGTTGGTTAAAAGCCACTCAATTTTTATTCAGACAGGGAAACGTCTATGGATATCTGCTTCAATAATGTCTCACTAAACCACCCACTGTCGCTGTCTGTACCTGAATGGATCATTAGCTCAGGCGAACACTGGGCAGTATTTGAAACCCATGGCAATGTTGGCAGCCTACTTGGCGATCTACTATGTGGGGAACTGAAAGCTTATCAAGGCAGCTTCAGCAACCTCACTCCAGCATTGCTCAAGTCTCGCTTGCCGAACAGCAGCGACTGTTAGAATTAGAACAAGCTAATGACGACAGTGAGTTTTTAGATCGAATTGATTTTGGACGCACCGTTGAGCAATTAGTCTCGGAGTTTTCTGATAATCGGGATGTGGTTGAGCAGCTTATCCAAGAGCTAGATTTACTTCATCTTAGAGAACGCGGCTTTAGACAACTCTCAACCGGAGAAACCCGCCGCGTGATGTTAGCTCGAGCACTCGCTAGTGCGCCAAAAGTATTGGTGCTCGATGAGCCTTTTGTTGGCCTAGATACCCTGCACCGTAAAATGCTGGCAGACTACCTGAAAGACTATCCCTATACGTTCAATTGATCATCATTACCTCTCGAGAAGATGAAGTCCCAAGTTGGATGTCACATGTAGCAATGTTTGAAAAAGGGGCACTCAAGGAGCAGCTCAGCTATTCCGAATGGCGCGAGCACCCTGTCATTTCTCAGCTTTTAGCGCAGTCTTCACAACAAAGCGAACAGTGGCTCGAACTGATCCGCAAACATCAGCATACGGCAAAGTTTGCGGATCCCTTAGTCAAAATCACTGACGGTAAGGTGGAGTACGTTGAACAAAAGATCTTCTCCGGGGTCAATTGGCAAATCAACAATGGCCAACACTGGCAAGTCCGCGGTCCCAATGGCTGCGGCAAAAGTACCTTATTGGGGATGATTTTTGGTGACCACCCCCAGTGTTATAGCAACGATATCGAGATCTATGGCACCAAACGTGGCAGCGGTGAAACCGTTTGGGATATCAAGCAACACACCGGCATGGTGTCTTCCTCCTTGCACCTGCAGTACCGAGTAAACTGCAATGCCCGTGACGTTTTACTGTCTGGATTCTTTGACTCTATCGGTCTTTATGACAAACCAAGCAAAAAGCAGATCAATGCCGCTGATGAATGGTTAACGCTACTGCACATGTCGCACCTGAAAGATTGCGCATTCAAGTCTTTAGAATACAGTCAGCAGCGTCTACTCCTTATCGCACGCGCCATTATCAAACAGCCGACGATACTGATTTTGGATGAACCTTATCAAGGCCTTGATTTCTTGGGGCGTAAACTGGTTATGAATGCGTTAGAGCTTATCGCTAAGGAAAACCTAAGCCAGTTGCTGTACGTTTCGCATTATGTCGAAGATGAGTTAGACAGCATCCGCTACTTTGTCGATTTTGTCGAAGCTGGCAATGAGGAGGGCTACCACGTAGTCATCACCACACCAGAAACTAACAACCAAACGTCAGCTTACAACACCGAGCAAAAGGAAGTCCCGTGTCAGGAAAAATAGCCATCGTCTACTTTACTAAAAATGGCACGACGCGACAGTTAGCGCAGCAAATACAGCAAGGTGTCAACGACAGTGGTGCGAATGCCGAGCTATTTGAGATAATGGGCAGTGACATTGTTGAAGGCCGATACACCAATGATGCGCTTATTTCGGCGCTTCAAGACTTTGATGCCATTGTGTTTGGCAGTCCAACCTACATGGGCTCTGCAAGCGGGCAGTTCAAAGCGTTTATGGATGCAACCAGCGATTCGTATGTTGGTTTAGATTGGCGCAACAAACTCGCCGCAGGGTTTACTATGGGCGGCAGTATTAATGGCGAGCAGCAGCAAACCCTACTTGGCTTTTTCACGCTCGCTAGTCAGCACGCTATGCTCTGGGTAGGTTTGGATGTATCAAAGCACAACGACAACCTAAACCTCAATCGCACGGGCTCTTCTTATGGCCTTGTCGCGACCTATGATGAAAGCGAGCAAGCCGTACACCCCAACGATTTAGAGACTGCCTTTTACTTTGGTAGTCGCATTGCCAAGTGCTTATCTTGGTACGCCTCACCCTCTTAGACGTCTCTCAACGGCGATTGATTCATGCTACTCTAGATCTATTGATTCCATTTTTCACCATAATAGACATGCTTTTAGAAGGTATTGAAACACTGCTGGTGCTTGCTCAAGAGAAAACCATGGGACGTACCGGTAGTGTCTCTATATCAGCCAGTCTGCGGTCAGCAAGCGCATTGCCAATCTAGAAAAGAAGCTCGGTAAAACCTTAATTGAGCCAGAAGGAAGGCAAATACGTCTGACACCAGAGGCAGAGGCGCTCATTGCTCGTGTTGGCCCAAGTTTGAATGAGTTGCGTGGTTTAATTGCAGAAGAGCAGCAGGTCGAAACACACTCAATATTGAGACTCGATTGCTCAGAAACGTTAGTGGCAGGCTACTTGAGTGATGTGATGCCGCAGCTACTTGCCAAAGATTGCTATCTCACCGTCACCACTAACCACACGCCGCGTATTATCGAGCATGTCAAATCTGGTGAAGCGGCGGTAGGTCTCTGCGCCGGTCATTTAAACTCGAGACTTGGATTAGTAACGACGCATCTTTTTGATGAGCCATTTAAGGTGGTAAGCAAACAGCCTTTAAGCGAACCGCCGACGAGCCTTATCACCAACGACCTCAACAACCCGGCGAATACGTACCAAGCTGGATTGCTGCAACAAGCGGGAATAACGCCAAGCATGCAGATGGACTCGTATACGGCGGCGGCTCAGCTCGCTATCCGAGGGGTGGCACCAGCACTCGTCCCGTTATCTATCATCAAAACCTTGCACATTAGCGAGTCACTGTGCTTTGACTTTGATTTCCTGACTACCTTAACGCGCCCAGTTCATGTTATTTACCGGCCAAGTGCACTCAAGCAATCGCGCCTTAAAACAGTGATTGAAACCATTGAGGATGCTGTTCCCAAAGTAGCTTTAATGCCATCACCATCGACATAATAACCACCAGCGGACGGATAAACTTCTTCCCCTTAGAGACAACAACTTTGGCTCCCATACGTGCGCCTAAAAAGCCACCCGCCGCCATCACTAAACCAATTTCCCATACAGGGAGACCAGCAATGATAAAGAAAATCAACGCAGCTAGGTTCGAGGTAAAGTTAAGTACCTTGGTACGCGCGGTCGCATGGACAATCGAGAGCTGAGCAATGGCAACAAAACAGATGGTAAAAATAGAGCCGGTACCCGGGCCAAAAAAGCCATCATAAAAACCCACACCAGTACCAACAGAAAAGGCAAACAGGGTTTCCGACATCTTAGGTTTTCCGCCACCCTCTCCTGCCTGTGGAGCGAGTAAGAAATAGAGTGAGATACCTAGTAGCAATACTGGAATAAGGCTCGTCAACACGCCCGCATCTATATGCTGCACAAGCTCAGCACCCACAGCCGAGCCAACAAAGGTACAGGCAATCGCCAAGCGCATATCTTTGAGATCAACAATGCCGTTGCGAACAAAATACCAAGTAGCCGAAAAACTGCCAAACGAGCTTTGCAGTTTATTGGTCGCAAGTGCCTGAGTGGGTGGCACACCCGCAGAGAGCAGCGCTGGCAACGTCAACAGACCACCACCACCTGCCATGGCATCAATAAAGCCAGCCAATCCAGCTACAAAAAACAGTAAAACAAGAATGTCGTAAGTTACGTCCATGTCAGGCGCTCAAAAGTGTAATTTTGTTAAATTGTAGCGACTTACATCTTAAGGACTAGCGAAACCATCGCTATAAACCTATTCCAGTTAGGAATTATTCGAATTAAGAACAAAAAAAGCCCGCTCAAATGAGCGGGCAATGAGGTTGTCTAGGAGGTGATAACTCACCTCTCTATTCTTATTGTGTTACGCGATTACGCGTTTTTGATCTGCTCGTGCAGCTCTTGTACTGACGTTACTGATACTTTCGCATCAGCAGTGTGAGCCATACACGTAGCGAACGCTGCGTTTAGCGTTGTTGTGTAGTTCACTTTCTCAGCCAGAGCGCCGCGACGTAGAACTTTTGAGTCTTCAATCGATTGACGACCTGCAGTCGTGTTTACGATGTAGGTGTACTCGTTGTTCTTGATGCGGTCTAGGATGTGTGGACGACCTTCGTGTACCTTGTTCACAAGACGAGGGTTGATGCCCGCTTCACCCAAGATTACCGCTGTACCGTGTGTTGCATCTAGCTGGTAACCAAGCTTAGTTAGCTTAGAAGCTAGGTCAACAACACGCTGCTTATCGCCTTCGCGAACAGACAGTAGTGCGCGGCCGCCTTCTGGGTAAACATTGCCACAACCTAGTTCTGCTTTCGAGTAAGCTTCTGCGAACGTTGCGCCAACACCCATAACTTCACCAGTAGAGCGCATTTCTGGGCCTAGTAGTGGGTCAACACCTGGGAACTTGTTGAACGGCAGTACTACTTCTTTCACAGAGTAGTATGGTGGGATGATCTCTTTGGTAAAGCCTTGAGACTCTAGAGATTGACCTGCCATTACGCGCGCTGCGATTTTCGCAAGCGGTGCACCTGTTGCTTTAGAAACAAACGGTACAGTACGAGCTGCACGTGGGTTTACTTCGATTAGGTAAACCTTGTTGTTCTTAACCGCAAACTGAGTGTTCATTAGACCGCGTACACCCAACTCGAATGCTAGCTTCTCAACTTGCTCACGCATCACATCTTGGATTTCTGCGCTTAGTGTGTAAGCCGGAAGTGAACATGCTGAGTCACCTGAGTGAACACCTGCTTGCTCGATGTGCTCCATGATGCCACCGATAACCACACGCTCGCCGTCACAGATAGCGTCGATATCCACTTCTACTGCATCGTCAAGGAAGCTATCTAGAAGTACTGGTGATTCGTTAGACACGCTTACTGCTTCGTTGAAGTAGCGACGTAGGTCTTGCTCGTCGTATACAATTTCCATCGCACGACCACCTAGTACATATGAAGGACGTACAACCAGTGGGAAGCCGATTTCACGAGACTTATCAACCGCCTGTTCAAGCGTCGTTACTGTTGCGTTTTCTGGTTGAAGTAGGCCTAGACGGTCTACAGCAACTTGGAAGCGCTCACGGTCTTCTGCACGGTCGATAGCATCTGGGCTAGTACCAATGATTGGCACGCCAGCTGCTTCAAGAGCACGGGCTAGTTTCAGAGGTGTTTGACCACCGTACTGAACGATAACGCCTTTTGGCTTCTCAACGCGTACGATTGATAGTACATCTTCAAGTGTTACAGGTTCGAAGTACAGACGGTCTGACGTGTCGTAGTCCGTTGATACTGTCTCTGGGTTACAGTTAACCATGATGGTTTCGTAACCGTCTTCACGTAGTGCAAGAGACGCGTGAACACAACAGTAGTCAAATTCGATACCTTGACCGATACGGTTAGGACCACCGCCCAGAACCATGATCTTGTCTTTGTCTGTTGGCTGCGCTTCACACTCTTCATCGTAAGATGAGTACATGTAAGCCGTGTCAGATGAGAATTCTGCAGCACAGGTATCAACGCGCTTGTAAACAGGGTGAATCTCGTACTGGTCACGTAGACGACGGATTTCGCTTTCAGACACACCTAGTAGAGTCGATAGGCGAGCATCCGCGAAGCTTTGCGCTTCATCTTGCGAAGTACGTCTTCAGTAAGACCTGCAAAACCGCCAGCTTTAACTTCGTTCTCTAGTTTCACAAGCTCTTCGATTTGAACTAGGAACCAACGGTCAATTTGCGTTAGGTTGAATACACCGTCCACAGACAGACCTGCACGGAATGCGTCTGCGATGTACCAGATACGCTCCGCACCCGCTTCTTTCAGCTCGTGACGGATTTTAGATAGTGCGTCTGGAGAGTCTAGGTCAACCATCTCGTCAAAGCCGTTCGCGCCAACTTCTAGGCCACGAAGTGCTTTTTGTAGAGATTCTTGTTGGTTACGACCAATCGCCATTACCTCACCAACTGACTTCATCTGAGTCGTTAGACGGTCGTTAGCGCCCGCGAACTTCTCGAAGTTAAAGCGAGGGATCTTAGTCACAACGTAGTCGATTGTTGGTTCGAACGATGCTGGTGTTGCGCCGCCCGTGATGTCGTTCATTAGCTCGTCTAGAGTAAAGCCAACTGCTAGCTTCGCAGCAATCTTCGCGATTGGGAAACCTGTTGCTTTAGACGCTAGAGCAGAAGAGCGAGATACACGTGGGTTCATCTCGATGATAACCATACGGCCATCTTTCGGGTTGATACCAAACTGAACGTTTGAACCACCTGTTTCTACACCGATTTCACGCAGTACCGCTAGAGAAGCGTTACGCATTAACTGGTATTCTTTGTCCGTCAGCGTTTGCGCTGGCGCCACTGTGATTGAGTCACCAGTGTGAATGCCCATTGGGTCGAAGTTTTCAATCGCACAAACGATGATACAGTTGTCCGCTTTGTCACGAACCACTTCCATCTCGTACTCTTTCCAACCGATTAGCGACTCATCGATAAGAAGCTCATTGGTTGGAGACAGGTCTAGACCGCGGCGACAAATCTCTTCGAACTCTTCTTTGTTGTACGCAATACCACCACCGGTACCACCCATAGTGAAAGAAGGACGAATGATACAAGGGAAGCCAACCATATCAAGAACCGCGTACGCTTCTTCCATAGTCTTAGCCGTGTCTGCACGTGGACACTCTAGCCAATTGACTTCATCGCTTTATCGAAGCGAGAACGGTCTTCTGCTTTATCGATAGCGTCAGCCGTTGCACCGATCATCTCTACACCGAACTCAGCTAGTACGCCGTGTTTTTCTAGGTCTAGAGCACAGTTAAGTGCAGTCTGACCACCCATAGTAGGTAGTACTGCATCTGGACGCTCTTTCTCGATGATGTTACGAACCACTTCCCATTGGATAGCTCGATGTAAGTTGCATCTGCCATGTCTGGGTCAGTCATGATAGTTGCAGGGTTCGAGTTCACAAGGATAACTCGGTAACCTTCTTCGCGCAGTGCTTTACACGCTTGAGCACCTGAGTAGTCAAACTCACAAGCCTGACCGATAACGATTGGGCCAGCACCAAGAATTAGAATACTTTTTAAGTCAGTACGTTTTGGCATTCTCAACTACTCCGAATTACGCTTTGTGTTCTTTGATTAGGTCGATGAAGTGGTCAAACAATGGCGCTGCATCGTGTGGACCTGGGCTCGCTTCAGGGTGACCCTGGAAGCTGAACGCTGGCTTATCTGTACGGTGGATACCTTGAAGTGTGCCGTCAAACAGAGATTTATGCGTTGCACGTAGGTTCTCTGGAAGCGTCTCTTCATCCGCAGCAAAGCCGTGGTTCTGTGAAGTAATCATTACTACATCACGGTCTAGGTCTTTAACTGGGTGGTTTGCACCGTGGTGGCCAAACTTCATCTTCACTGTTTGCGCACCAGACGCTAGAGCCAAGATTTGGTGACCAAGGCAGATACCGAAGATTGGTAGGCCTTTGTCTAGGAATACTTTTGTTGCTTCGATAGCGTAAGTACATGGCGCTGGGTCACCAGGGCCATTTGATAGGAATACGCCATCTGGGTTAAGTGCTAGAACGTCTTCAGCAGAAGTTTGCGCTGGAACCACTGTTAGGCGGCAGCCGCGGTCAACAAGCATACGTAGGATGTTGCGTTTTGCACCGAAGTCGTAGGCAACAACGTGATATGGCAATTCGCTGTCATCTTTCGCTTCAGGAAGACCACCCTCGAGCGTCCACGAACCTTGTTTCCATTGATACGTCTCTTTTGTTGTAACTTCTTTCGCAAGATCCATACCTTTCAAACCAGGGAACTCTTTCGCTTTCGCCAGTGCTAGCGCTTCATCTAGGTTATCACCAGCAACGATACAACCGTTCTGAGCGCCTTTCTCACGTAGAAGACGAGTCAACTTACGCGTATCGATATCAGCGATACCAACGATGTTTTGAGACTTAAGGTAGTCTGAAAGTGACTGTTCATTACGGAAGTTAGAAGCGATAAGAGGAAGATCGCGGATCACAAGGCCTTGTGCGTGGATTGCTGAAGACTCTTCGTCTTCTTTATTAGTACCAGTATTGCCAATATGAGGATAAGTAAGAGTGACAATCTGTTGAGAATAGGAAGGATCAGTGAGGATTTCTTGGTACCCCGTCATCGAGGTATTAAAAACAACTTCACCAACGGATAAACCATCTGCTCCAATGGAAACACCGCGGAACACTGTCCCATCTTCTAGGACTAACAGTGCTGATTTACTCAAGACAACCTCCAGAATAAAAATGCATAAATTTTAAATTAAATTGCAAATCTGCCTTCCTCTTCGCTATAAATAAGCGGTTTCAGGTAGTTCAGACAAATTGGCGGTATTCTAATGACGCCGACGATTTGTGTCAACAAGCATGGAAAAATAAATCCAATTTTTATAGTCACTGGCGAATTTTTTGTTTTAAACCGCCAAAAATGCACATTTACAAAGACAAATTCAATCAGTTAACGGCAAGCATAGTTTTTCGACACAGAAACTCACCACCGCACTATAGAATTTGCAACAACTATTTGCGCAAACGATAGCCAAACAGACAAAACACACAAAAATAGGGGTTTAATTTAAAAAACAACAAAAAAGCCCCATAAGAACAGGTAAAAAGCTCAATTTCAGTACGCTTTTCATCCATTCATGAAAGTTTAAAGGAAGAGCGCTTGTAGTGACTCAGACTATGATTTCCAGAATATTTATGTATTTCTTGCAGTGAACACCCGCGTCGATTTTGGATATAAAAAAAGCGCCAAACTGGCGCTTTTTTCTAAATGCTGTCTAAACCGAGCACTTCGGTCATGGTATAGAAACCAGCAGGCTTATCATTGAGCCACACAGCGGCTTTGACTGCACCATTGGCAAATGTCATACGATCGGTCGCTTTGTGAGTAATCTCAACACGCTCGCCGATATCAGCAAACATTGCGGTGTGCTCACCGATGATGTCACCAGCACGAATGGTCGCAAAGCCGATTTCATCACGAGTTCGCTCACCAGTAATGCCTTCACGAGCATAAACGGCCACATCGTTTAGCTCATTACCCATGGCGCCAGCAATCGCTTCCCCCATACCAATTGCTGTGCCAGATGGAGCATCAACCTTATGACGGTGATGTGCCTCAACAATTTCAATGTCGCAGTAATCACCCATCACTTTCGCCGCTTTCTCTAGTAGTTTGAAAACGAGGTTCACACCGACGCTGTAGTTTGGAGCCATAACCACTGAAACCACTTTAGCCGCTTCATCGATCAGTTGTTTCTCTTCGTCGCTAAAGCCTGTGGTACCAATCACCATTTTTTTGCCGTGTTGTTTACACAGCTCGAGGTTCGCAAGGGTACTTTTTGGTGCGGTAAAGTCGATGATCACATCGAAGTCTTCAATCGACTTTGTTAAATCATCTACAAGCGCAACATCAAAACGCCCTTCACCACATAGTTCGCCAACATCAACACCAACGAGTGAAGACTCAGGACGCTCTGAGCCCGCTCCCACGGTCGCTTGTTTGTTGTGAAATGTTGCTTTTACTAGGTTGCGACCCATTCGGCCCGCTGCTCCTGCAATCGCAATTCTTACCATTGCGCTATTCTCCGTTGTTTTGTGTTGCTACCGTTATTTGTTGCTACCAATGTAACGTAAAGCCTTTGGGGCTGCTAGCACCTATGAGGATTTAGCTGAATTTTTCTATCACTTTATTCAACACAGGGACGTTGGCTTCAGGGAAGGCATAGTCAGCCAGTTCACCGATGGCTACCCATCGACCTTCCTGTCCTTCTTTTCCAAACGGAGTACCCTCGAAGGCAGTGACCGAAATAAAATCGAACTCCAGTGACTTCTCTGGATAGTCGTGCAGTAGATGCTCAAACACGGTTTGCTCTGTCACTGTGATGTCAATCTCTTCGTAAAGCTCACGGATGATAGCCTCACTAATGGTTTCTCCGGCTTCAACTTTACCGCCAGGGAACTCCCAGAATCCGCCTTTATGCAGATTGGCCGGTCTTTTGGTAATGTAGATTTGAGACTTATCTTGATTGAAAATGATCGCTGCAACGATGTGAATGCGTTTCACTTTACTTTCCTCGTTATTATTTTGTTCTCAGTTTACCTGCATATGCGGGTGTGAGGCATAAAAAAAGAGCCGCATAGTGCGACTCTTCATTATAAGCATCATGGCTTAGTTGATCTTACCATGACATTGCTTGTACTTCTTACCGCTTCCACATGGGCATGGCTCGTTACGGCCTACTTTACGCTCTTCACGCACCATAGGTTGTTGTGAACCATCCTCCGCTTGCTCTGAGTTATCAGCTAGTTGGTTTTCAGCATTCGCATGTTGTGCTTGCGCTTTTGCCGCTGCTGCTTCCGCTTGAGCTTGGCGCTGAGCTTCCATACGCTCCACTTCTTCTTGCTGCTGGACGCGTACTTTAGAAAGAATCGTGATCACGTCGAATTTCAGAGAATCTAGCAGTTGCTCGAACAGTTCAAACGACTCACGTTTGTACTCTTGTTTCGGGTTCTTCTGAGCATAACCACGTAGGTGGATACCTTGGCGTAGATGATCCATCGCTGCTAGGTGCTCTTTCCAAAGCGTGTCTAGCGTTTGTAGCATCACAGATTTCTCGAAATTACGCAGTACTTGCGCGCCAACCGTCTCTTCTTTCTGCTGGTAAACCGTTACTGCAGTATCCAAGATCTTCTCACGAAGTGCCTCTTCGTAGACTTATCGTCTTCTTCCAACCAAGACTTGATCGGTAGCTCAAGGTCGAAGTCATTCTTAAGACGCTCTTGAAGGCCCTCGATGTCCCACATATCTTCAAGCGATTGTGGTGGAATGTATTCATCAATAACAGATGTGAACACATCAGTACGGTTTTGCTCTAGCATTTCGCTGATGTCATCAGCGGTCATAAGCTCATCACGCAGTTCGTAAACCACTTTACGTTGGTCGTTCGCTACGTCATCGAATTCAAGAAGCTGTTTACGGATGTCGAAGTTACGACCTTCCACTTTACGCTGTGCTTTTTCGATTGAGCGAGACAACATCTTACTTTCAATCGCTTCACCTTCATCCATACCACTTTGGATTAGGCTTGCCATACGATCAGAAGTAAAGATACGCAGTAATTGGTCTTCCATCGATAGGTAGAAGCGTGAAGAACCCGCATCACCCTGACGACCAGAACGACCACGAAGCTGGTTATCGATACGACGAGATTCGTGACGTTCAGTACCGATGATGTGTAGACCACCTGCTGCTAGCACTTGGTCATGAACCACTTTCCATTCCGCTTTAATCGCGTCAATTTGCTCTTGTGATGGGTTGTCTAGCTGCTCAACCTTCGCTTGCCAGCTACCGCCTAACACGATATCGGTACCACGGCCAGCCATGTTGGTCGCGATAGTTACGGCGCCTGGCGTACCCGCTTCAGCTACGATTTCCGCTTCTCTTTCGTGGAATTTCGCATTCAGTACGTTGTGTTTAATCTTCGCTTGCTTAAGGGCGTTAGAGAGTAGCTCTGATTTCTCAATCGATACCGTACCCACTAGGCTTGGCTGACCGTTTGCCGCGCGCTCTTTGATGTCTTCGATGATAGCGTTGAATTTTTCAACCTCAGTACGATAAACCACATCTGGCATATCGTTACGAACCATAGGCTTGTTGGTTGGGATAACCACTGTCTCTAGGCCGTAGATAGATTGGAATTCGAATGCTTCTGTGTCAGCGGTACCTGTCATGCCCGACAGTTTGTCGTACAGACGGAAGTAGTTCTGGAAGGTAATCGATGCCAGCGTTTGGTTCTCGTTTTGGATCTTAACGCCTTCTTTTGCTTCAACCGCTTGGTGAAGGCCTTCAGACCAACGACGACCCGGCATAGTACGGCCAGTGTGTTCATCAACGATAACCACTTCGCCTTGCTCGTTTACGATGTAGTCAACATTCTTTTCAAACAGTACGTGAGCACGAAGTGCCGCGTTAACGTGATGCAACAAGCTGATATTGGTTGGCGAGTAAAGCGTGTCGCCTTCTTCCATCATGCCATTTTTGATAAGGAGCTCTTCAACAAATTCCTGACCGGTCTCTGTTAGGTGTACTTGCTTAGACTTTTCGTCCACTGTGTAGTGGCCGTCACCGCGGTACTCTTCCGAGTCTTCTTGATCTTGTTGCTCAAGGTGAGGAATCAAGGTGTTGATGCGAGTATAAAGATCAGAGCTATCTTCAGCAGGACCAGAGATAATTAGCGGTGTACGCGCTTCATCGATTAGGATTGAGTCCACTTCATCGACAACAGCGAAGAAACGTTCACGCTGTACACGATCTTCAACGCGGAAAGCCATGTTGTCACGTAGGTAGTCGAAGCCAAACTCGTTGTTTGTTCCGTATAGAATGTCTGCTTGGTATGCGTCTTTCTTCTCTTGAGGGTGCATGTTTGGCACGTTGATGCCAACCGTCATACCTAGGAACTCAAACAGTGCGCGGTTAGTTTCCGCATCACGTTTCGCAAGATAGTCGTTCACGGTAACGATGTGAACACCTTTGCCTGGTAGAGCGTTAAGATACGCAGGTAGTGTCGCCGTTAGGGTTTTACCTTCACCAGTACGCATCTCTGCGATTTGGCCAGAGTTAAGAACCATACCACCGATAAGCTGAACATCGAAGTGACGCATGCCGAATACACGCTTAGATGCTTCACGAACAGTTGCAAATGCTTCTGGTAGGATTTGGTCTAGGTTTTCACCTTTGTCCAAACGCTCACGAAACTCAACCGTCTTCGCTTTCAGTTCTTCGTCAGACAACGCTTCGAACTGCGGCTCGTAGTTATTAATCTGTTTTACGATTTTTCTTAGTCGACGCAGTGTTCTGTCGTTGCGACTACCAATGACCTTTGTCAGTAGGTTAGTAATCATTGTGTTTTTGTTCTCTCTACCATTAGATCATTTCGACCTATTAAAATTGCCTTCCGTCTCTACTAAGGCCAAGCGACCTAACTGAGATAAAATCTATACCAACTGATATTGAGTTCAAGCGGCTAGAATTCAAGGCAGACATACCAATTAATGGCACATAGTTTAAGGAATTTTTGACCCAACAACCAAGCATCTATCGAAACTAACCGCAATTAGTTTGATGTGTTTGGAAGTTTTGAGGAATAAACCCGCTATAAGGAAGATATTGTCGTTGAAAAGAACGCCATTTGATAAAGATAGCGCAGCTCAAATTTGCAAACTTAAACTGCACAAACTCCGCCTACTGTAGTGTTTCGCCAATGTGAGGTGGAGGTAAGTATTAAGGGAAGATCCCCATGATCGGCAAGAGATCGTCGCGATCCTGAAGATACTTGGCAAGCTATTGCCGTCTAATTGATTCTCAATTAGCGAAAGCGATGCAAACTAAAAAGCCAATTCACAGATACAAAAAAATCAGGCACTAGGCCTGATTCTTCTCAATGATGATTGGACTATGCCAAAACCATGCTCGGATCTGCAAATGCAACTGGAGAGCCTTCTTTTTCTTCAAAGGTCGTCCACTCCCACGCTTCTTGATCAGCCAGTACCGCACGAAGCAGTTGGTTGTTCAAGCCGTGGCCAGATTTGTAAGCAGCAAACTCACCAATGATGGCATGACCTGCCATATAAAGGTCACCGATCGCATCTAGCACTTTATGAGTCACAAACTCATTATCAAAACGAAGGCCATCTTCATTTAGAATACGGTAATCATCAAGTACGATTGCATTATCAAAACTTCCGCCAAGCGCAAGATTCTGAGACTGCAGATATTCGATGTCTCGCATGAAGCCAAATGTTCTTGCACGAGAGATCTCTTTCACAAAGCCTTGTGAAGAGAAATCGAACAGTAAGTGCTGCTCGTCTGCATCAATTGCAGGATGGTTAAAGTCGATCTCGAAATCCATACGGAAACCGTTAAATGGACGGAACTCAGCCCATTTGTCACCGTCTTCAAAACGCACAGTTTTCTTAATACGAATGAATCGTTTTGGTGCATTTTGAGTCTCAATACCCGCTTGTTGTAGCAGATATACGAATGGGCTCGCGCTACCATCCATAATTGGAATCTCAGGTGCATCAACCTCAACGATAATGTTATCGATACCCATACCAGCCAAAGCGGCATTTAGGTGCTCAACCGTAGAAATACGGATGCCTTCATCGTTAACAAGCGCAGTACATAACATAGTGTCACGTACAGAAAGAGGATCCGCAGGGAAATCCACAGGCGGATTCACGTCAGTACGACGGTATACAACACCAGTATTCGCAGCCGCAGGACGCAAAGTTAGTGTTACTTTACGGCCAGAGTGGAGACCCACCCCTACAGTAGTCACTATTTCTTTAAGCGTACGTTGTCTGATCATCTACAAACCTCTTAATCTACGCTACATATCACGTTGATTATGTAACCAACCGCGAATCCTACCAGAATTTTGAGCTATGTCAAATTCACGCAGATTATCAATCTGCCTGACGACGCAAAAATGCTGGAATGTCTAAGTAGCCACTTTCCTTCTCAGGCTTAGGTGCTGCGCTAGTATTGCCGCTCGACACAGGTGCTGAGCTTGCAGTATTTGGCGTATTCACCTCAACCTTCTCCTGATTATTTACAGGCAAAGATTGTGCCACTTTGTCCTCTACTTTTGCAGCTGGCGCTTGAGTTGGCTGTTGAGGCTGACTTGCAGTCACTGGCGTTTTACCACCTGCGACTAGCGTAATATCTGGCTTACGTTCGTTGCCGATACCCGTTGCAACCACAGTCACGCGAATTTCGTCGCTCATGTCTGGGTCTAGAGAAGTACCGATAACGACCGTTGCATTGTCAGACGCAAAGGCTTTCACTGTGTTACCAACGGTCTCGAATTCGTCTAGACGCATATCAAGACCAGCAGTGATGTTTACAAGCACACCGCGTGCGCCTGCTAGATCGATGTCTTCTAGAAGTGGGCTAGAAATTGCCATCTCTGCCGCTTCTTCTGCACGATCTTCACCTTTAGCAACACCGCTACCCATCATTGCATGACCCATTTCTGACATCACGGTACGTACGTCCGCAAAGTCGACGTTAATCATGCCTGGGCGAGTAATCAGTTCTGCGATACCTTGAACCGCATTCTTCAGTACGTCGTTTGCGCTTGCAAACGCTTCCAGTAGCGTAACGCCACGGCCTAGTACTTTCAGAAGCTTTTCGTTTGGAATCGTGATCAAAGAGTCAACGTGCTTTGATAACTCTTCAATACCCTGCTCTGCGAATGAAAGGCGCTTTTTACCTTCGAAGCTAAATGGTTTAGTTACCACTGCGACTGTAAGAATGCCTAACTCTTTCGCGACTTCGGCAATTACTGGAGCTGCACCGGTTCCGGTACCGCCGCCCATACCAGCTGCGATAAACACCATATCGGCACCAGTAATGCTTTCTTTAATTCTTTCTTTGTCTTCAAGAGCTGCATCACGTCCAACTTGAGGGTTTGCACCCGCACCCAAGCCTTTTGTGATATCGCCGCCAATTTGAATAACGTGGTTGATGCTCGTTTTGCGTAATGCTTGAGCATCGGTATTAACACTAATGAAATCAACCCCTTCGATTGACTCACGTACCATGTGTTCTACAGCGTTACCACCGCCACCGCCTACACCCACTACTTTAATGACAGCTTCGTCAGACATTTCCATCATCGGTTCAAACATTTGTTATCTCCGTTTTCCTGCAACTCAGGTTAAAACTCTTTTTGTATCCAATTACGCAACTTACCAAAGATTGTCGACACCGATTGACGCTTTGGCTCGTTATAATCATTGTCGTCATTATCCTGACTATCTCTTGCGTAATGAAGTAATCCAACGGCCGTAGAATGATACGGCTCTTTTACATAGTCCGTAAGGCCACTCACCTCTAAAGGCTTACCTACACGAACCTGGTTACGGAATACACGCTCAGCGCACTCCACAACCCCTTCAATTTGTGCTGCACCGCCGGTTAAGACGACACCTGCTGCGAGATGGTGCTTCACACCGTTCTCTCTGAGTTTCGCTTGAACATTATCAATGGTTTGATTAACAAGTCCCATTAATTCTGTATAGCGCGGTTCTATCACTTCTGCCAATGTTTGACGCTGTAAACTGCGTGATGGACGACCGCCAACGCTTGGAACGTTCACTGTATCGTCTTTACTCACCAGTTCACTAAGTGCACAGCCATATTTCACTTTGATCTCTTCGGCATCACTCAAAGGTGTACCGAAGGCAAAAGCGATATCACTGGTCACCGCGTTGCCAGCATAAGAGAACACCTCTGTGTGTCTCAGTGCTCCGCCTGTCCAGATGGAGATATCCATAGTGCCAGCGCCAATGTCGACCACACAAACACCGAGCTCGCGCTCGTCTTCAGTGATCACAGCATTACTTGATGCCAGGCCAGAGAAAACCAGTTGTTCGACTTTGAGTCCACAGCGTTCTACCGCTTTAATGATGTTTCTTGCCATGTCGTTATGACAAGAGATCAAATGAACACTGACTTCCATTCGAACCCCAGACAGTCCAAGCGGGTTTTTAATACCCTCTTGATAGTCTATGGTAAATTCCTGAGGAATCACATGAAGAATGCGCTGTTCATCACCAATTTTTATGGATTTAGCGGTATGAATCGCCCTGTCCATATCATCTTGTGACACTTCTTCCTCAGAAATGGTTCCCATGCCCTTTTCAATTCGACTCGCAATATGCTTACCAGAAAGTGAGATAAACACGCTGCTGATCTGGCATTCCGCCATCAGCTCAGCCTGATCGACAGCACGTTGCACGGATTTAACCACTGACTCAAGGTCGTTAACGCCACCTTTGTCCATTCCGCGAGAAGGACTAGAACCTGCACCAATGATATTTACCTGCCCATCCGGCAAAACTTCGCCGACTAACGCAGATACGGTCGCAGTGCCAATATCAAGACCGACAATAATATTGTCATCCGTGGTCTTCGTCATCTGTACTCTCTTATGTTTAGCTATCTCAAATCCCAGAGAACAACTCGCTTGGGTTGCCCAATTCCTAACTGAACTTAAGTATCGATACGCTAATGCCTATCGATACATAAAACCAGTTACCCTGCCGACTCCGCTGGCGTACCCTCTGCTGTCATATCAGCAGGGAACCAACCGACGGCTGCGCCTGTGTCATACCGCAAATCGATGTAACTGATTTGAGATACCTTATCACCCAGTTCGCGATATAGAGAGATAAAACGCTGTAAGCGCTCATCAAGTGCATCTTTGCCTAACTCTAGGCGGATTCCGTTATCGAGGATCACTTGCCATGCACGGCGCTCATTCAACACAAGCGACGATATCGCTAGCCCTAAACTTGCTAATTTGGCATTGCTGTCACGATAAGTATCCAGCACAAACCGTTCAGTACCCATCGGGCCATACAGTTTCACTTTCTGCTCTTCAATCACAGAAACATCACCGCTGAACACGACACCATGAATATCAAGCATATCGATGCCATTCCAAATCGCGCTAGCCTGGTACTCGGTCAAAAACACCTTAACTGTGTCTGGCCATTGTTTACGTACCGATGCTTGCGAGACCCATGGAATTTGCTCAACACTTTGCTGAAGAACATCGATATCTTGAGACATGAAAGTCCCGATATGTTCCAAATTGGCAAAGGCGTGCTGCACATCTTTAGCACTAACATGGGTTAGATCCCCTTGTAGCACTATCTTAGATAATGGAAGGCGCTGGTCGTCCCACATCCAGCTAATGGTGGAATAAAGTGTTGAACCGATGACTGCGATCACTGCAAATAAAAAAATCGCCCCGATCCCGTGTTGTGAAAACATGGAAGCTCGACGCGTTCGCTCTACACTGCTGTCTGAAGTTTCAGTCAAACTCTTTGGTCCCTTATTAACTTCTCTTCGCCTTTCCTTAAGATAGTGGAATAAGAGTCTAATCTAATGGTCTTAACCTAACGATTATACTAATCAATATCAAACTATCAAACACTCAACCAAGAAAACTGGCTTTTGCGCACTGAAACAACAAAAAAGTTCGGATGGGCGATCAATTCACTGTATCGCTCATTCGAACTCATAAATTCTTCAATACTCTCGAAAATCGAGAAACTAGCTATTTTGCATCACTTGAATGTCTAGCTTCATCTTCTCAAGCTGTTTGGCCACTTTACCAATATCACCCGCACCTTGCGTCAAGACTAAGTCGCCGTCTTGCAAAAGATTGGATAAAACTGATGGTAAACCACTCATTTCTGGGACAAAAACTGGATCAAGTTTGCCGCGAGTACGAATAGTACGACACAGCGAACGGCCGTCAGCGCCAGCAATTGGTGATTCTCCAGCCGAATATACATCCAACATGACCAATACATCTACCTGCTCCAGTACATTGGCAAAATCATCGTAAAGGTCACGGGTACGGCTATAACGGTGTGGTTGGAACACCATGACCAGTCGTTTATCCGCCCAGCCATTGCGCGCCGCTTTGATAGTTACGTCCACTTCTGTTGGGTGGTGACCATAATCATCGACCAGCATGACACGGCCATTACCCGTTTCAAATTCACCTAAATGCTCGAAACGACGTCCTGTACCTTCAGTACCAAGCATCGCCTTAACAATGGCTTCGTCACCGATGTTGTCTTCGGTCGCAACGGCAATAGCCGCAGACGCATTCAGCGCATTGTGTTTACCTGGAATATTCAGGGTAATCTCAAGATTATCTCGGTCTTTTCTGACAACGGTGAACTTACCTTGCTGCCCTTCTTGGCGATAATTCTCAATACGTACGTCCGCATCTTCCGAAAAGCCATAAGTAATCACTTGACGGCTAACACTTGGAATTAGCTCACGAACCACTGGATCGTCAACACACATCACGGCCTGTCCGTAAAACGGCAGGTTATGTAAAAAGTCGATAAAGGTTTGCTTAAGCGTATCAAAATCACCGCCATAGGTATCCATGTGGTCGGCTTCAATATTGGTGACGATGCTAACCATTGGCTGAAGGTGTAGGAAAGACGCATCACTTTCATCGGCTTCCGCAATCAAGATACGGCTTGAACCCAAACGCGCATTAGTGCCGGCACTTTTCACCAGACCGCCGTTAACGAAGGTTGGATCCATACCTGCTTCTGAATAAATTTGCGTCACTAGCGCTGTGGTTGTGGTCTTACCGTGCGTACCCGCAACGGCAATACCGTGTCTAAAACGCATCAGCTCAGCAAGCATTTCAGCACGGCGAACCACAGGAATTCGAAGTTCTTTCGCCGCAACTAACTCAGGGTTTTCAGGATCAATCGCGGTAGACACCACGACCACACTTGCAAGATCAATGTTACTTGCTGCATGACCAATAAAGACAGTCGCCCCCTTTTGTGTAAGGCGCGCTGTCACAGCATTCTCAGCAATATCAGAGCCGGTAATTTGATACCCCTCGTTTAGTAGCACCTCTGCGATGCCACTCATACCAGCACCGCCGATACCGACAAAGTGAATACACTTTACACGTCTCATTTCAGGTATCAGGGCACGGATCTGCGCTAAGTCTGGTGTTTGTTGCTGTGTCATGAGTCTGTCTCGTTAATCTATTTTGTTAATTCGATAATTTCTTTCGCGACGCGTGTATCCGCATCAAGCTTAGCCGCTTTTCGGGCATTAATGGCCAGCGTTTTTAACTGTGCTCGGTCTAAGCTACGTATCTGTTCAGTCAGTTTTTCCACACTCAATTGGGGCTGCTCAATCATATAGGCCGCCTGACAGTCGACCAAATGGTCACCATTAAGCGCCTGTTGACGATCTTTGTGCATAAATGGAATAAAGATAGCGCCAACGCCGGCAGCGGCAAGCTCAGAAACCGTCAGTGCACCAGAGCGACAAACGACAAGATCTGCCCATTGATACGCCTCGGCAACATCATCAATAAATTCCGTCACCTCTGCATTACTAACTTGGTTTTGCTGGTAAAGCTCTGCCACTTCTTGCTCGCTACCTTTGCCTGCTTGATGGCGAATTGTGTAACCTTCACCCAATGCGGCCATAACTGGCGGCAGCGTGTGATTAAGGATGCGAGCACCTTGACTGCCTCCCATTACTAAAATTCGAATGTCTCCATCACGGCCGTTAAGTCGTGCTTCTGGCGCTTCAATGTCTAATAAGTCTTGACGCACAGGATTACCTACTACTTCTGCGTCAGCAAAAGCACCCGGAAATGCCTGGAAAACCTTTTTGGCAATTTTGGAAAGCCATTGGTTGGTCAGTCCCGCGACGCCATTTTGTTCGTGGAGGACGACAGGGATACCCATAGTCCAAGCCGCAACGCCACCAGGGCCACTGACATAACCACCCATGCCGAGCACAGCATCAGGTTGCCAGCGCTTTAAATGTTGACGCGCTTGAAAAATCGCACTGATGATCTGAAATGGTGCTTTAATCAGTTTAGCAATCCCTTGACCACGCAACCCTTTCACTTTGATAAAATCAATTTCAATCCCGTGCTTAGGCACTAAGTCTGCTTCCATTCTATCCGCAGTGCCAAGCCAGCGGATATCCCAGCCTTGCTCTTGCAGCGTTTCGCAACTGCCAATCCCGGAAATACGTGACCGCCGGTTCCACCAGCCATCACCATTAAGCGTTTATTTTTCTTCATCTTGTTTCTGTTTCTTATCTATTTCAGGCTCACTGCTCGGTGCAGACTCAGGCTCAACGTCCGGAAGCAGTCGACATTCATGGTCTACTCGCAGCAGGATAGACACCGCCACTGACATGATAATCAAACTGGAGCCACCATAACTTATCAGCGGCAATGTTAGACCTTTGGTTGGCACCATGCCCGCTGCGGCACCTACGTTTACTAAGGTTTGAAACGCAAACCAAATACCGATGGCAAAACACAAATAGCCGCCAAAAAACTGCTGTTTTTCAAATGCGCGCTTACCGATATACAGGGCTTTAATCACCAGTGCAAATACCAACATCAGTACTAAGACAACACCGACAAACCCGAGCTCTTCAGCCAACACGGCAAATACAAAGTCGGTATGTGCTTCTGGCAAGTACTCCAGTTTTTGCACCGAGTTGCCAAGCCCTTGTCCCATCCAGTTGCCGCGGCCAAATGCCATGAGTGACTGCGTAAGCTGATAGCCACTACCAAATGGATCTTCCCAAGGGTCTAAAAACGATGTCACACGTCTAACACGGTATGGCTCGACTAAAATAAGGGCAATCACCGCACTCACGCCAGCTACGAACAAGGCAATGAACTGCGAGAGCTTAGCTCCTGCTATAAACAATAAGCCAAATAGAGTGACCAACATCACCACCACAGTACCTAGGTCTGGCTGACCTAACAACAAGATGGCAAACGTGGTGAACACCATAATAGGTTTGATAAAGCCGCCAAAAAACGACTGCCTGACTTCGTCTTGCTTTCTCACCAAGTAGCCGGACATAAAGATGAACAGCGACAGTTTGGCTACCTCAGCAGGCTGAAGGTTAAACAGTCCAAGCGGTATCCAACGAGACGCACCGTTAACGGACTTACCGACGACGAGTACAACAATCAGCAGAAAAATGGATATCGCGAGCAAATAAGTACTGTATTTGAACCACTTAGCAATAGGGATTTGCAGAACCACAGCCGACGTACCGAGCGCTAATACCAGAAAGATAGCGTGACGAAACATAAAGTGGAATGGCTGATCCGTCAGTCGAGAACTGATCGGAAACGAGGCTGAAGTTACCATCACCAGTCCCGTCACCATCAACCCAAACGCCAACCAAACCAGTTGTCGGTCATAAAGCGTATCTGGAGCACTGTGGGTCATCCATCCCAAGGTGCGTTGTCGAATTTGATGAAACATAGTGACGAATCCGTGTTAACTAACTTGCGCTGAATAATGCTCTGCCAGAGCGGTAAAGTGATCACCGCGAGCCATGAAATTGGCAAACTGATCAAAGCTGGCACACGCAGGCGACAACATGACCATATCACCTTGCTTCAATTTTGGCGTGATCTCAGCAATATACCGTCCATTGATGCAAAGTAGCGTGCGCTATCGTGAAGCGGCAGAAACTCTTTTCCATCGCGACCAAAACAGCACAGCTGAACATTAAGTCGGCCAAGCGGCGTAGCAAGCTCAGAAAAATCAGCGCCTTTCCCCACCCCGCCGACAAGCAAGTACAGCGTTCCTTGTAGTGCTAAGCCTGACAGAGCCGCAAGCGTACTCGCCACATTGGTGGCTTTTGAGTCATTGACCATTTCACGTTCTCTTGCTCAGCCACCACTTGACAGCGATGAGTCAAGCCTCGATAAGATTTCAGGCATTCCAATGCCAAGCGATAATCAATATTCGCAAGCTTAAGTAGCGCACATGCCACTAAAGCATTGGACCAATTGTGCTTACCAACGATGCTCAACTCATCCGCCGCGAGGATTTTTTCAACGCCCTCCATCAGCCACGTGCGTCCATCAAACTCCTGCATGCCAAACTGCTTAGCATCAAAACCAAACGTCGATACTGCTGGGTGGAACTCTGTTGGGAAAGTTTCAGGTTCGTCGCGATTTACCAACACATGTTCAGCATGTAAGAAGATTCTGCGTTTGGCTTCGGCATAGTCCGCCATACCTTCGTAGCGATCCATATGGTCTTCTGAAAGATTTAAAAACGTTGAGACTTGCGTTTTTAGTGACGACGTCGTTTCAAGTTGGAAACTGGATAGCTCGAGCACATAGAGATCCGCATCAAGCTCAAGCAAATCAAGCGCAGGGACGCCAATATTGCCCCCCACACCGACACTAAGTCCCGTAGCCTTGGCCATCTCGCCCGTGAGGTCAGTCACGGTACTTTTTCCGTTTGAACCGGTAATTGCGATCACCGGTTTATCATTAGCCCAAGCAAACAACTCAATATCGCCAATGACAGGCACGCCGTTTGCCATGGCTGCACTAATTTCCGGCGTCGCTAGCGCGATACCTGGGTTACACACCACTAAGTCAGCCTGCATCAACCAATCGGATTCAAAACTGCCAGTATGTAGGGCAACGCCTTGTGGTAATTGCTCAGCCCCAGGCGGATTGTCTCGACTGTCCATTACTTGAATGGTCAATGTAGGATGGTATTTACGAAGGTGATTAACGACGGAGAGCCCGGTAATACCGAGCCCTACGACGACCACTTGCTGAATGTCTTGCCAACGTTCCATGAACAAGGATCCCTAGCCTGTTGATTAACGTACTTTAAGCGTTGCTAGGCCGATAAGTACCAATACAATTGAAATGATCCAGAAGCGAACGATAACACGCGGCTCTGGCCAGCCTTTTAGTTCATAGTGATGGTGGATAGGTGCCATACGGAAAATGCGCTGACCACGCAACTTGTAAGAGCCAACCTGAAGGATTACCGACAGTGTCTCCATTACAAATACACCACCCATGATCACCAGTACGAATTCTTGACGTACCAACACGGCAATGACACCTAATGCGCCACCAAGTGCTAACGAGCCCACATCACCCATAAAGACTTGTGCTGGGTAAGTGTTAAACCAAAGGAAACCAAGGCCTGCACCCACCATGGCGGTACAGAACACCACAAGCTCAGAAGTGTATGGGATATAAGGAATATGCAGGTAAGCCGCGAAGTTAACGTTACCTGTTGCCCAAGCAATCACTGCGAAACCTGCCGCAACCAAAACCGTTGGCATAATCGCCAAGCCATCAAGGCCATCGGTTAAGTTCACCGCATTACTGGTGCCAACAATGACAAAGTAGGTGAAGACGATGTAGAACAGCCCCATTTGCGGCATCACGTCTTTAAAGAAGGGAACTACCAGCTGTGTGGCTGCCGTATCTTGACCGTGAGCGTACAGTGCAAATGCTACCACCAAGGCAATTAATGACTGCCAAAAGTACTTCCAGCGAGCTATCAGACCATCGGTATTCTTGCGCACTACCTTACGATAATCATCCACAAAACCGACGGCACCATAGCCAAGTAGCACGGCAAGTACGGCCCAAATATATGGATTACTTAAGTCTGCCCAAAGCAAAACCGTAATAGAAATCGCCGATAGGATCATCACGCCCCCCATCGTCGGGGTACCACGCTTGCTAAAGTGTGACTCCGGACCTTCATTTCGAACGACTTGGCCAATTTGCAGCATTTGTAGACGGGCAATCATTTTTGGCCCCATCCACAAAGAAATACCTAACGCAGTTAATACACTGACAATGGCTCTGAATGACAAATATTCAAACAGACGAAAAAAAGAAAAGTATGGCTGTAGTAATTCTGCAAGCCAAATGATCATGTGTATTTCTCCTTCAGTGCATTGGCGATAGTAAACATGCCAGCACTTAGCGCCCCTTTAACCAACAAGGTATGAGAGGTCTGGTTTAACTGTGTTAATGTGTGTTCGATATGCGCGAGCATATCGTCGTGACTTGTAAAATGCTGTCCACCGCAAAGGTCACTGATTACTTTCGCATCCTCACC
Organism: Vibrio maritimus; assembly: GCA_000755425.1. GTDB lineage: Bacteria > Pseudomonadota > Gammaproteobacteria > Enterobacterales > Vibrionaceae > Vibrio > Vibrio maritimus_A. The sequence goes on along the minus strand of BBMT01000010.1, from coordinate 149,950 downwards.
ATAGGTTAAAACGTGTTCAAATGCGAAAGGTGCAGCATGTTGTCCGACTTCTTTGTGAAGTGCAAGGCTTTCATGCCCCAATTCTGCCATGTTACCCAAAATCAACCAGCGCTGGGTTTGAGTAAACTGCCCCAACAGATCGACCGCCGCCTTCATTGCAGGAACACTGGCGTTATAGCTGTCATCAATCAAAGTGATCGAGTCGCTAAGCTTCTCAACATCAACACGACGCTTCACTTTACTTAATGATTGTAAACCGTGTTGAATTTGCTCGAGAGTTGCACCAACTTGCGTTGCCAAAGCAGCTGCGGCCACGGCGTTTGCCACATTGTGCTCACCGATGATCGTTAACTCAATCGAGATGTTGCCTGCTGGGGTGTGGAGTGTAAACAACGGGCTACCAAGAGATGACAAGGTTATGTCAGAGGCGTAAAAGTCTGCGTGAGCGTTTTGTTTGGCGATACGCACGACCTGTTTGTCACTCAGTACCGATTGCCAATAATCACCGCCTTCACTATCAAGATTCACGAGTGCGATACCACTGGCTGGCAGTCCTTGATAGATCTCACCCTTAGCCTGTTTGACACCGTCAATAGAGCCAAAACCTTCCAGATGCGCCTCGGCCACATTGTTCACCAGCGCGACATCTGGCTGAGCTAATACTGTTGTGTAAGCTATTTCACCAATATGGTTTGCACCCAGTTCAATCACAGCAAAGTCATCTTGTGGCGTTGAACGCAGCAAAGTCAACGGCACGCCGATATCGTTATTAAAATTACCCGCGGTATACAGCACTTGACCTTTGGTAGACAAAATACTGGCAATCATCTCTTTGACTGTCGTTTTACCGCAGCTACCGGTAATGGCAATCGTTGTGGTTTGGCAGCGCTTATGAACTTCCGCCCCTAGTTTACCTAAAGCTTGCTTGCTATCAGCAACCACGACTTGAGCGATGTCGACATCCAACTCTCGCTCCACAATCAGTGCTGCAGCACCTTTCTCTGCTGCTTGCTCAGCAAAATCATGGGCATCAAAACGTTCACCAACCAATGCAATGAACAGGGCACCCGGTTCAATGGCTCGCGTGTCGGTGGTGACATCTTTGACACTGAGATCTTCACCGATCAATTGACCGTCAACAATGGCCGCGATATCCGTTAACTTGAGTTCAATCATAACGTCAGTCCTAGTAGCTGTGCCGCCGTTTCACGGTCTGAATAGTGGACATTGTCATTACCAATAACTTGGTAATCTTCGTGTCCTTTGCCCGCAAGTAGAATAATGTCAGAAGCTTTCGCGTGCTTTACCGCTAACTGCGTTGCATTGAAACGCTGATGCTCAACTAACGCCGCCTCTGGCACACTCATTCCCGCCAGCATATCTTCGACGATGGCTTTAGGATCTTCACTGCGTGGATTATCATCGCTTAAGATCACCTTGTCCGCTAACTGCTCAGCAATAGAGGCCATCATTGGACGTTTACCTTTGTCTCGGTCACCACCGCAACCGACAATAACCCAAAGTTGACCATCGCAATGCACGCGAAGTGCCTGCAGGGCTTTCTCTAGTGCATCTGGCGTGTGAGCGTAATCAACCACTAGTTTAGGTTTATCATCCGTCTGAAACAGCTCCATACGACCAAGTACGGGCTGCAACCTAGGTGCTGTATCCATCAGTGCTTGCTTGTCAAAACCAAGTGCGAGTAGTGCGGAAAATGCCAATAACACATTACTAGCATTGAACTGACCAATCAGCGGAGCATCGAGCTTGCCACTGCCAAAGCAGCCATCAAATTCTAAAGAGATGCCACCGTCACTATAGTCAACCGATCTTGCCCAGACGCCCTTTTCTCCTAACTGGTGACCTTCAACAGACACAGCAATGGCATCGCTGCGCGCCGAAAGCCAGCGGCGGCCCACTTCGTCATCGACATTTAGCACCGCATGCTCGCAGTGATGCCCGGTAAAGAGGAGCTTTTTGGCTGCTTCATAACCTTCCATTGTGCCGTGGTAATCCAAATGGTCTCGGCTGAGGTTAGTGAAAATACCAAGCGAGAAAGGCACTGCGGCCACACGACCTTGAACCAGGCCATGGGAGGAAACTTCCATCGCTGTGTATTGCGCGCCTTGGCTGTCTAGCTGAGATAAAATGCGCTGCACATCAATAGCGCTGCCCGTGGTATTTTTCGCTTCTTGCAAATCGTTCAAGAAACCGTTACCCGTGGTACCCATGATGGCGGCTCTATCACCGACAAGTTCAATCCACTGCGCGATAAGTTGGGTGATGGTGGTTTTACCATTCGTTCCCGTTACGCCAATCACTTGCTGTCTATATTGAAATAGACGCGCGGCCATCACCGACAACAAAGTGTCGAGCTGATAAATATGAACAACAGGCACGCCATCAACAAGCGTCACTTCGCCATGTTTGTGCTCAGCATCGGCCTGAGCAATCACTGAATCGGCACCAGACTGAATTGCTCGCTCAATAAACAGACGTCCATCTACCGTATGGCCGATGATCGCCACGAACGTATCGCCTTGCTTAATCGCACGGCTATCAAGCTCTAAGTTAGACACATTGATGGCACCGAGCGTGTCATCTGCCATCAGCTTACTACTGTTATCAAGCCATGGTTTTAATAGCTTTGCCAATGTCAAAGAGGTCAACATTGTTTCTCACCTATTGCTGGAATTGGTTTTCGTCAGGAGCAACATTGAGTATCTGCAGTGCTCCTTTCATGATTTCGGAAAAGACAGGACCTGCCACCGCACCGCCGTAGTACTGATCGCCTTGCGGCTCATTAATCACCACCACCAAGGCAATACGTGGGTCACTTACCGGCGCGACACCTGAGGTAATCGCTACATATTCATCACTGTAGCCACCCGCAGCCGCCTTTCTTGACGTACCGGTTTTCGCGGCAACTCGATACCCTGGTACCGCCGCTCGTGTCGCGGTACCGCCTGGCTGCGTTACCGCCTCTAGCATATGAAGAACTGACATAGCATAGTCATGGTCAATAACTTGCTTGGACAAATCCTGCTGATTGCTTTCAATAATATGTACCGGCTGATACAAGCCGCCATTACCGAGTGTGGCATAGGCGTGTGCTAACTGAAGAGGTGTGATGGAGATACCGTAACCAAATGCGAGTGTCGCGATTTCAAACTGCGACCAACGGCGACGATTAGGGAAAATACCCGTTGTCTCACCAACCAGGTTCAGACCAGACAACTGACCATAACCAATAGAGCTGTACATCCCGAGTAGTGCCTCTAGCGGCATGTCTAAAGCCAGTTTTGCCACACCGATGTTACTCGACTTTTGCAAGATCTTAGCTAGGTTCGCTTTACCCACTTTCGATGTATCACGCACTCGGCTACCACCAATCTGCATGATGCCATTACCGGTATCGATAATAGTGTTTTCGTCGGCAATACCAGCCTCAAGCGCCGCTAGTACCACAAATGGCTTAACCGTAGAGCCCGGCTCCATTGCATCGGTAATAACGCGATTTCGCATCGTGAAAGACTGGCGTGAAGAGCGGTTGTTCGGGTTATAAGAAGGGGCATTTACCATGGCCAATACGCCACCGGTTTTCACGTCAATAATAACGGCACTGCCCGACGTGGCGCGGTAATCTGCAACAGCCTGTTTGATGGCGCGATACGCAATGGCCTGTAATCTTTGATCGACGGTAAGTTCAAGTGGTTTACCCTCTTCTCTATCTTCAAGAGAAATGTTTTCCACCACGCGACCATAGCGGTCTTTACGAATAATGCGCTTGCCCGCTTCACCGGTCAGCCATTTATCATAACTGCGTTCAACACCTTCAAGACCGTGACCATCGATACCAGTCACCCCCACTAAGTGAGCACTAACCTCACCAGCTGGATAGTAACGTCTGGATTCCGATTTCAGCCCTACGCCAGAGAGTTTCAACTCTTTGATGTACTTCGCCATCGCGGGGCTCACTTGACGCTGCAGGTATATGAATCGGCGTGATTTGTTCTTGTTGATTTTGGCAATAAGCGCATCGCGGTCGAGACCAAGTACATCGGCAAGTGCATGCCAACGGTCTAACTGCTTAAGTCCATCATCTTTAAAAATAGTGGCTGGATCTGCCCAAACAGCCTGAACAGGTACACTGACTGCAAGTGGTTCACCGTTTTTATCGGAGATAATACCGCGTGCCGAAGGCAGTGCCTTTACACGAACAGAACGCAGATCGCCCTGTTTAATCAGATTGTCAGGCTCGATAACTTGGATATAACCGATACGCGCGACTAACGCGGTAAAGATAAGCAGCACGCCGCCCATAATGAGTCGAAAGCGCCAAGCGATCAGAGCAGGTTGGCTTGCGGCTTGCTGAGATTGTTTTTTGTTGGAAGACTTAACGACTTTTTTGCCTTTCATTTCAGGGAAACCACTACTTCCTTGTCTGCGTCTGGGCGCGTCATCTCTAACTCTTGTTTCGCCATAGCTTGAACACGGCTATGTTCCGACAGCGCATTTTCCTCAAGCAACAGGTTGCGCCACTCATTATCAAGTCGTTCGCGCTCTTGAAGCGCGATATCTTTCTCATTGATAGCTTCGCGGGTGTGATGCGTTGCAAACACCACTCCCATTGCCGTTGCAAATATCATCAGAAACACGATAAGCGGAATGCGGCCTACCGTGATGATATCTAAGGCAATCAGTTTCGCGAGATTATGAGTCGGTTGGTTAGACATCCCGTCATCCGTTACAGTTTTTCCGCCACACGAAGTACTGAGCTGCGTGAGCGAGCGTTCATTTCCACTTCTTGACCCGAAGGCTTAAGTGCCTTACCAATGGTCTTTAGGTTTGCACTACCTAGCGCTCGAATTTGATCTTCGGTCATCGGGATACCATGTGGCACTTGCGGTCCTTTGCTCTCTTTACGCATAAAGTGTTTCACCATGCGGTCTTCAAGCGAGTGGAAGCTGATCACCGACAGTCGACCTTGTGGAGCAAGAATACCGGCCGCGCCTTTTAGCGCCGTATCGATCTCTTCAAGCTCACTGTTGATGTAGATTCGAAATGCTTGGAAAGCACGTGTCGCTGGATGCTTTTTCTCTTTAAAGCTCTTGGGTGCGGCTTCAGAAATCAGCTTTGCCAACTGGCCAGTACGCGTAAGTGGCTCTTTTTCTTCATCTTCACGATGCGCCACAATCGCTTTAGCAATACGGCGAGCATGTTTGTCTTCACCAAACTCGCGGATCACCCAAGTAATGTCATCAAGGTCTGCTTGCGCTAACCACTCAGAGACAGGCATACCAGATGTTGGATCCATACGCATATCAAGCGGGCCATCTTTCATGAAGCTAAAGCCACGCTCAGCATCATCAAGTTGCGGCGAAGACACGCCTAAATCAAGCAACACACCGTCCACTTTACCTACGAGATCATAACGCTCTGCGTATTCTGCCATGCCAGAAAATGGACCATGGATGATGGTAAAACGTGGATCATCAATCTTTTTTGCTTCCTCAATCGCCGTCGGATCACGGTCAATACTAAATAGGCGACCGTTCTCACCCAATTGTGAAAGAATTTGACGGCTGTGACCACCGCGGCCGAACGTCCCATCAATGTATGTTCCATCCGGTTTGATCGCTAGACCATCAATGGATTCGTGAAGTAGTACCGAAATGTGTTGAAAGGATTCGCTCATGGGTGATCTCGAGAGTTGCTTAGCAAAGAGGACAAGTTTACTGATTTCCTTCAGTAACGTCATCTGGTTAAGTTCAGCCTATCGTAAAGATAGGTGATAAAAAAGCAAAAAACCCATCACAAAATCAATTTGTAATGGGTTTTTCTATAATAGGTGAAGTTGACCTGTACGCCGGGTTCTGTATCCGCCGAAGCGGTGATAGCCATTCGTCTAGGCCAGCAATCGCTCACTGGCTCGAGCAACCTACCCGCCTCCATACGCGAGCAACGCAATGTGGAGGCCTATTTGGTCTTGCTCCGGGTGGAGTTTACCTTGCAACGAACTATTGCTAGTCGCCCGGTGCGCTCTTACCGCACCCTTTCACCCTTACCTGTGCTCCTTCCGAAGAAATGGAGCCATCGGCGGTCTTCTCTCTGCTGCACTTGTCGTGGGCTCGCGCCCCCCAGGCGTTACCTGGCACCCTGCTCTGTGGAGCCCGGACGTTCCTCCCCTCCGTCAGTCTCCCCCAAGACAAGCTCAAGGGGACGTCAACGAAGCAGCGACTATCCAGTCAACTTCAGGGCGCGGATTGTAACTAAGCGAGCGTGATTACTCAATGTTTTTCTAGGATAAGTTTTCTAGACCCCATTTATACAGGGCATTCTTTTTGAGGTTATAGATTTCAGCCGTCGCTGCTGCCGCTTTTTTAAGTGGTAAATCTTTCACCAAAATAGCCAATGTACGTGTTGCCTCATCTGGCAGTTCTTCATTGACTGGCTCGCGATGGCCGTGAATCAAAAGCACCATCTCGCCACGCTTGCGGTTATCATCTTCTTCAATCCACGCAATCAACTCACCGAGTGGCAACCCTTGAATGGTTTCATAAGTTTTAGTCAGCTCGCGTGCCAATACCACCTCACGATCGGGTCCCAGCACTTCAAGCATATCGGCAAGCGACTCGGTAATTCGGTGTGGTGACTCGTAGAAAATGCACGTGCGTTCAGCTTTGGCGATCTCCATGAATTTATCTTTACGGCCTTTGCTTTTCGCTGGCAAGAAGCCCTCAAAGCTAAAGCGATCAGATGGCAAACCAGATGCGCTCAGCGCAGTAATCACAGCACACGCCCCTGGTAATGGCACAACTTTAACGCCTGCCTGACGACATTGAGTCACCAAGTGATACCCTGGATCGCTGATAAGCGGTGTGCCAGCATCAGAGACCAATGCGATGGATTCACCCGCAAGCAGTTTATCGACTAAAACTTGCGCTTTTTGCTGTTCATTGTGATCATGCAACGCAAATGTTCTAGTTTGAATATTGAAGTGAGACAGAAGCTTACCCGTATGGCGCGTATCTTCAGCAGCAATAATGTCGACGCTATGGAGTACATCCAGCGCTCTTTGTGTGATATCACCGAGATTTCCAATCGGTGTCGGTACAATAAAGAGCGTTGGTTGCTCAATATAAGTAGTTTTGTTGCTTGTCATTTGTTTACCAGCACTTCAACGATTAATATAATGATTTTACACGAATAGTGATTAAAGAGCTCATGGCAATGATGAACCCAAAGAGAAATAGTGTAACACGCCTACTGACTCCAATTGCATTGGCTTTGTCCATTGCCGCTTGTTCTACTCAGCCAAGTGCCCCAGAAAGCGTTGATATCACCCTAGCACCCACTGCCTCTTCCGATACCTATTTGATGCGTGCTGACGCCGGTCAAGATGGTTTTGCAAACGAGTGGTTGATCTTGGCATTCAAAGCATCGATTCAAGAGGGCAATTACGAACAAGCCCAGAGACTCTCTAATCGACTTGCCAAACAAAATCTCACTACGGTGCAGCAAGCCGAGTGGCAACTCGCTCGCGCGGAACTGAACCTAGCGCAAGGCAAAGCGGAACAGGCGTATCTACAGCTTAGCTTCCCATCTGAATGGCCACTCGCGCAGCAGCAATGGCAACGTTATCATCAATTGCGCGCACAAAGTCTTGCCGCCATGGGCAATTACTTTGATGCCAGCCGCGAGCTGATTGCACAAGCAGGTTTTAGTGCCAGTGACCAACAAGAAGCGATCAACGCGCAAATCTGGGAGTACATGAACCAGTACTCAGCGCAAGATCTATCGACCTTAGTAGCCCAGCCTAATGAAGAAGTACTGGATGGCTGGTTACAGCTGGCTACCTACATGAAAGGCATGGCAGCGAGCTTGCCACAACTGCAAAATACGCTAAATAACTGGCTTGCAGAGAATCCAACTCACCCAGCGGCAATCTATACACCACAAAGCATTTACGACATTCTCAACCTAGAGATTGCTTCGCCTCAAAGCACAGCTCTACTTCTACCGCTCTCTGGTAAGTATGCGAAGCAAGCTCAGTTGGTACGCGACGGATTTATGATGGCGATGATGGATGACGACGTCCGCGATCCAGAAGCTATTTTTACCGTTATTGATACTAACGAAGCCACCCCTTCAGACATCAAAGCAAAGCTCGTCGCTAATGGTGTGGATTTTATTGTCGGCCCACTAGTTAAAGAAAATGTTGAGAAGCTACAACAAGCTCAGCAAAATTCTGAGACACCAATCCCAGCACTCGCATTGAATATTCCTAATGAGATAGAGCCAACACAAATGATGTGTTACCTAACCCTGTCTCCGGAACAAGAAGTAGCGCAAGCGGCTCAGCATCTATCTAAAAACCAATATGCTTACCCACTTATTATTGCGCCGCGTGGCACACTAGGTGACCGAGTAGCCAAAGCGTTTGAAGCTGAGTGGGCAAAAGTGAGTGACAACAAAGTCGCCGTCGCGCAGTACGCGAATCGCGCACAACTACAAAAAACCATTAACAATGTGTTTGGCCTGCAAGAAAGCCAACAACGTATTGCTCAGATGGAAGCGCTAACGGGTATGAAGCTCGAAAATCAGCCACGCAGTCGTCGTGACATTGATTCCGTATACATCGTTGCCAATAATGCTGACCTTACGCTGATCAAGCCATTTATCGAAGTCGCTATCAACTGATGCTAAACAGCCTCAGCTGTTTGCTGATTCCCACAGCCACAGTGAGAAACGTCAATATGAAGACCTCACTGGTGTGGTATACAGCGATATTCCACTACTAGTGGAGCAAAATGTCGACCTTGATGCACAAATGACTAAGTTCTGGCCGAAGAGCTCAAATGCAGAGAAACGCCTGCAAGCACTCGGTATGGATGCCTACACGCTGACGAAAGAACTACCGCAACTGAAAGCAGTACAAGGTTACTCTGTCGATGGGCAAACAGGTGTACTGACTATTGACCCTGATTGTGTTGTTCAACGTCAGATTGCTTGGGGTGTCTACGGTGAGCAACCGGAAAATCCGCCTGTTACAGAGCAGGAAGCGAGCGCAACTCAGGATGAGGCCAGCGATGACACTACTGCCGTGGAAGCGCCAATCAGCGAATAAACGCGCCGTTGGCAAACGTTATGAGGAGCTCGCCAAAGACTATCTCGGTCGTCAGGGGTTGGTTCCTCTATCAGAAAACTTCACGGTAAAATGCGGTGAAGTTGACCTGATCATGCAAGATAAATCGAGCATTGTGTTTGTGGAGGTCAAATACCGACGCAATCAATGTTATGGTAGCGCCCAAGAAATGGTGACGCGAGCCAAAGCTAAAAAGCTCGAAAAAGCCGCCACACTGTGGCTTCTCAAAAATGGCCTATCGCCATACGAGACCGAATTTCGATTTGATGTTGTTGCCATTCACGAACAAGGCAACGACATCAACTGGATAAAAAACGCCATCACTCAAGGATAACCATGCGCGATAGCATCAAAGAAAGTTTTACTGAAAGCATCCAAATTCAAATCGCCGCAGCTGAAGCGCTACCAGACGCCATCACTCACGCTGCACAAGCAATGGTCGCAACACTGCTCAATGGCAACAAAATTCTTTGTTGCGGCAACGGCGGATCAGCCTCTAACGCTCAGCAATTTGTTTCCTGCCTACTGAACCGTTTTGAAACCGAACGTCCAAGTCTGCCTGCAATGACACTGACCGCTGACAGCACCACCATGACAGCCGTGGCGAACGACTACAACTTTGAAGATATCTTTGCCAAACAAGTGCGCGCCTTCGGCCAAACAAACGATATCTTGTTAGCGATTTCAACCAGCGGTAACAGCAAAAACGTCATTAAAGCGATGGAAGCCGCTGTGACTCGAGATATGACCATTATTGCCTTTACTGGCAAAGATGGTGGCGAAATGGCAGGTCTATTGGGTGAAAATGATGTGGAAATACGTATCCCATCACAACGCACTGCACGCATCCATGAAGTTCACATGGTGACTCTCCACTGCTTGTGCGATCTCATCGACCAAGTGCTATTCCCATCTCACGAGGAGTAACACTATGAAAATATATAAAGCAATAGCACTGCTAATTGCTAGCATGCTCCTCTCTGGTTGTGCTGGTTTATTCGTGGCTGGTGCCGCAACCACGGTGAATATCGTCACCGACACACGCAGTGCCAAAGAAATTTGGAATGACAGTGCCTTGGAGTCAGAAGTGGCTGGTATGGGCAACAAAGCCCCTTACGTCGGCAATGTTCGCGTTGTTGCCAGCTCACAGCGTGTACCGTCGTACTGATGGGACAAGCGAATACGGAAGCGCTTCGTAGTCAGCTGGAAAAACAAGTTCAGGGTCTTAATGGCGTAAAAATTGTCTACAACCAAGTTCGCGTGAAACAACCTCTGAGCTTCACGCAAATCAGCAATGACAGCTGGCTAACGACTAAGGTAAAGTCGGCGTTGTTAACCGATGACAGACTGAGCGGCGTCAAAATCAAAGTTATCACTGAAGACAGTGAAGTGTTTCTGCTTGGTTATGTGTCTAAAGAGCACGCCGATGTGGCGACAGAAATCGCCAGAAATGTATCCGGCGTGAAGCAGGTTATCCGTGCATTCCAGTTCAGTGAGCAACAAGAAAAGCTCAACACAGAAGCCGAGCCAGAACAGCCAGCACCAGTTGCTGACCAGCCTCAAGAAGAAGAGGAGGAGGTGAAGCCAATCATCGAAGAGCCCGCTCCTTTTGTAGAAATCGAAGGCTAAACCCTCCAACCACGAAAAAGTAGAACAGCCAGCATGATTGCTGGCTGTTTTTGTTTCTAGGCTTATCCAGGGCAAGCGTTGTTAGCACGTTAGTTGACAATTAACCATGCTCGACATACTTTATAATGCTGCGTTGATTTTACCGCACTAGCTGCTCCTACAGGCAGTTTCACTTTTATAGATAGGTAAAATATGAATCTTCCAACCTCACTTCCAACAACTCACCAAGCCCTTTTACTCCGCATTATTGACTCGCTTAGCCAAGATGCACGCATTTGTGGAATAGGCGCTAGTGGCTCATTTGCTACCGATACAATGGATGAGTACAGCGACCTAGATCTTGTCATCGCTATCCATCCGGAAAGTGTTGAGAGTGTTATGAATGAGCGTTTTCAACTCATTGAGCGAATCGGCGGCAGTGTCGCAGCCTTTACTGGCGAACATGTTGGTGAACCACGCTTGGTGATAGCACTGTTTGAACCAGATGCCGTGCACGTCGACTTTAAGTTTGTCTCTCTGCCTGATGCAGCAATGCGCGTGGATGACACTCAAGTACTTTGGCAGCAAGGGTCGTTGCTCACGGACTGTTTTTCAACAAAGCAGCCATACTACCCGCAGCCAGATCCACAATGGATTGAAGATAGATTTTGGATTTGGACACACTACGCTGCCACAAAGATTGCACGCGGCGAGTATTTCGAAGCGCTCGATTTTATCTCGTTTATTAGGCATAACGTGCTTTCGCCATTGGCGCTGAAGCAAAATGGATTAACGCCATCAGGCGTTAGAACGATAGAAAAACGGTTACCGGCACTGAATCAGCAGCTCAAAAACACCATTGCTACCACTGAGAAAACATCGCTTGTTGGCGCCTTTGAAGCCTGTATCGCGCTGTATCTTGAGCTTAGAGGGAATGAAGAAAGCGTTGTGATTAACCATCAGGCTCAGAAACTGTGTCTTGATTACTTTAATCATAAGCTTACCTAACAACGCAAAAGCCAGTCTCATGACTGGCCTTTTCTATTAATTAGTAGCTTAGTTTTGTTTATGGCTTAAGCGCTCGCTCTCCACGAGCAATGCCCACAATACCGCTTCGAGCTACTTCAACCACGTCCGTCACTTCTGATAGTGCAGACACAAACGCGTCAAGTTTTTCAGCCGTACCAGCAAGTTGAACCGTGTATTGTGAGGATGTGACATCAACAATCTGACCACGGAAGATATCCGCTGTGCGCTTCACTTCTGCACGCGCAAAACCGCTCGCTTTGACTTTCACCATCATCAGTTCACGTTCAATATGCTCAAACTCCGTCACTTCTTGAACCTTAAGAACATCAATCAGCTTGTGTAGCTGCTTTTGGATCTGCTCAAGCTCCATTTCATCCGATTCAGTAGTGATATTAAGACGTGATAGCGTCTCATCATCGGTTGGCGATACGTTGAGTGATTCGATGTTGTAGCCACGCTGAGAGAACAGGCCAACCACGCGAGAAAGAGCACCCGGTTGGTTTTCCATTAGTAGCGAAATGATATGTCTCATATTAAGTTCTCTCCGTCTTGCTTAGCCACATCTTGTCCATGCCTTCCCCTTTGATTTGCATCGGGTAAACGTGCTCGGTTTCATCTACATTGATATCAACGAACACGAGGCGATCTTTCATCTCTAGTGCTTTCTTCAAGCCAGATTCAAGCTCGCTTGGGTTAGAAATGCGAATACCACGTGACCATAAGCTTCAGCAATAGCGGCAAAGTCAGGCACCGAGTCCATGTAGGAATTTGAGTGACGGCCTTGATAAATAATATCCTGCCACTGTTTTACCATCCTAAGAAACGGTTGTTGAGGTTGATGATTTTAACCGGCACATCGTATTGCATGGCTGTCGACAGTTCTTGAATGTTCATCTGAATACTGCCATCACCAGTGACACACACCACTTCTTCATCTGGGTAAGCAAATTTCACCCCAATCGCAGCTGGGAAACCAAAGCCCATGGTGCCAAGACCACCTGAGTTGATCCAACGGCGTGGCTTATTAAACGGATAGTAAAGTGCAGCAAACATTTGGTGCTGACCCACATCGGATGCCACGAAGGCGTCACCGCCCGTCAGCTTGTGCAACACTTCAATAACCTGCTGTGGCTTAATACGCTCTTCCGAGGTTTCGTAGCCAAGACAGTTACGCTCTTTCCAAGAGGCAATATCATCCCACCAAGCAGTAAGCGCAGCTTCATCATTGGTGCCGCCCTGCTCTACCAGCAATTTCAACATGGTCTCTAGAATCACATCCGCAGAGCCAACAATCGGCAAATCAGCACGTACGTTTTTCGAGATAGAAGAAGGGTCGATATCAATATGTACGACTTTGGCATTTGGGCAGTATTTGTCGAGGTTGTTGGTGGTACGGTCGTCAAAACGAACACCAACACCAAAAATAAGATCAGCATTATGCATCGCAAGGTTCGCTTCGTAAGTACCATGCATACCTAGCATACCTAATGCGTTTTTATGTGTGCCAGGAAACGCACCCAGGCCCATCAACGTGCTGACAACTGGCAGGTTCAACGTTTCGGCTAGCTTAATGATGTGTTGGTCTGCCTCAGACATGATGGCACCCCCCCCACATACAGAACGGGTTTCTTCGCTTCTAAAATCGCTTTAAGCGCTTTTTTGATTTGCCCTTTATGACCCGAAGTCGTCGGGTTATACGAACGCATCTTAACGGTTTCAGGGTACTCGTAAGGGAACTTAATCTGCGGATTCATGACATCCTTAGGAATATCAACAACAACCGGACCTGGACGGCCAGTAGACGCGATATAGAAGGCTTTTTTCAGCGTTTCAGGGATATCTTCTGCACGTTGCAATAGGAAGCTGTGCTTAACCACAGGGCGAGACACACCAACCATATCACACTCTTGGAACGCATCGTTACCGATGAGGTTGTTTGGCACGTTACCAGAGAGCACCACCATAGGGATCGAGTCCATGTAAGCGGTAGCGATACCAGTAATGGTGTTAGTCGCACCAGGGCCAGAACACACCAGTACCACACCCGGTTTACCGGTAGCACGTGCGTAACCATCAGCATGTGTGTCGCGGCTTGTTCATGACGAACGAGGACGTGTTGGATATTCTCGCGCTTTTCATGCAGCGCATCATAGATATCTAGAACGGAACCACCTGGGTAGCCAAAGATTTGTTGTACACCTTCGTCAATCAAAGATTGAACGATCATCTCTGCACCAGATAGCATTTCTGGGTTTGAATCTGCCATATTGTCTCCTTACCAGTTACCTCAGCAAACAGGTGGTTGCTGAGCTGGCATTACATAGTTAGGTCTTATTCGTAGCCTAAATCGAAACTACTCACTTTTCGGCTATGTCACATAGCTTGTCATAACAAGCAATATGTTTACGCAACAACTGTAACGCTTTCTTTGCACAAGATCTAACCCGACAAAGGCTGCAAAAAACACACTTACCTTTGAAATGATAGGTTTACCAACATTTGTCTTACCCAGAGAAACAAAACCAAACCAATAACCTAACATCCATTGAAATTCAGAGTTAAATTCTGCTTTATTTATCGAAAACTGGCGGAAACTTATCAGCAATTCTGATTAGTCCCTCAAAATCACTAGGGGCAATTAATAAAAAAGCCCCATATTTTGTTAAATAATGGGGCTTTGATTCACTAGGCCGCTTCAACGGGCTTTTTTACAGGTTTCGACCTCAACCGCCGTAACGTGCGTCGTAATATCGACGGCTGCTGTTTTTGCTGTTCGGTTTTACCCAACATCAGCAAACACGGCGTTAATACTAAGGTCAGTACTGTTGCAAACGCCAAGCCACCTGCAACCGCAGTTGCAAGCTGCGACCACCACTGAGTACTTGGTGCACCAAACTCAATTTTCTGATTGATGAGGTCGACGTTCATTTCCAGCACCATCGGCATCAAGCCCAAAATTGTGGTCACAGTGGTAAGCATTACCGGACGTAAACGCTGTACACCCGTTCTTAAGATCGCTTCCCGCTTCTCCAAGCCGCGCTTAATTAGCTGGTTGTAAGTATCAATCAATACGATGTTGTTGTTAACCACAATCCCCGCTAGGGCGATAACACCAATGCCCGACATGATGATGCCAAACGGGCGCTGGAACACCAATAGACCCGCAAACACCCCAACGGTGGAGAAGATCACCGCACTCAAGATCAGTAGCGCTTGATAGAAGCTATTGAACTGGGTAATCAATATCAATGCCATGACGGCAAGAGCGACCATAAAGGCACTTTGTAAGAACTCCGATGAATTCTTCTGCTCTTCATTTTGGCCTTTGATAACAAATTCAACACCACTTGGCAGTTCAATCTGGTTAAGCTGCTCCATAAAGCCGGGGAGCTCAACCGCAAGATTGTAACCGTCCGCCATATCGGCTTTAACATTGATAACGCGCACGCCATCTAAGCGGTTAATCGTGTCTTGCTTCTGCTCTGGTGTGATTTCAGCAAAGTTGGTAATAGGCACTAGACCTGCCGGCGTCTTGACGCGAAGCTCATCAAAACGGCCAATATCACGATGCTCTTCTGGGAATCGCACCAAAATATCGACTTCTTCGGTAGAATCGTCGGGGAGATAGTCACCAATTTTCAGACCGTTGGTCACAAACTGAACCGTGTTACCCACCAGTGTCGCGTCCGCACCAAAACGGGCAGCATCACCTCGGTTGATATCGATTTGCCAGTCTATCCCTGGTTTGTTTGAGGTATCACTAACGTTCGTCAGTTTGGCATTGCCATCCGCCCAGCGGCGTACTTCTTTTGCAGCTGCGTCCAAACCATCAGGGATACGAGCAGAAAGTTCGACCACCAAATCATGTTCAACCGGGGGACCGGCATCAGGGAACTTGTACTCGATCTCGACACCTGCAAACTGATCCGTTGTTTGCTTAAGCTCTTCGATAATAGCGGGCACCTTACGACGGTACTGCCAATCCAATGGCGTAATTTGAATCACACCAATTTCATCTTTACCGCCTGTTTTGGTGTAAACACTTTCAAATTCGTCATGACCCAACATCACCTTCTCAACGACGCGCATCACCTCGTCTTTCTCATTGATAGACAAGTCACCGTGAGAACGCACTTTGACGTTAAAGTAAGGAGGATCCACTTCTGGGAAGAACTCAGCACCAAGACCGGCTTTGTCGTAAGCCACTCCAACACCGATCGCCATAGCAATCGCCAGTAGCAGCACTTTCAAAGGATGGCCAAGAGCAATATCTAGCGTGTGATAATAAAGCTTGGTAATACCGGTCGCTTTGTCAAACTCACCCTCATGCAGCGCCACCATTTTCTTTTGCTGACTCGGTGAAACATATTGCGGCTTACCAATCAGGCCGCCGAGTACTGGCACAAACAACAGTGCCATCACTAACGACGCCGTCAGCGTTGCAATAAGTGTCATCGGTAAGTACTTCATGAACTCACCAGTGATATCCGGCCAGAATAGCAGCGGTGCAAACGCAGCCAGAGTGGTTGCTGTGGATGCCGTGATTGGCCACGCCATGCGTTTGGCTGCATCTCGATACGCTTCTTTACGCTCCATCCCTTCTTGCATGCGGCGATCAGCAAATTCGGTCACTACAATGGCTCCGTCCACCAGCATGCCCACCGCCATGATCAGTGAGAACAGAACAACAATGTTGACTGTGAGGCCAAACACCGAGAGTACAAGCAGGCCGGTCAAGAACGAACCAGGAATCGAAATACCAACTAATAGCGCAGTGCGAACACCGAGAATGGCTATGATAACAATGACCACCAAAATGATTGCCGATAAGATATTGTTTTGTAGATCATTGAGCATGATCTTCACATCTTTCGACTCATCTTTAGTGAACTTAACTTGAAGATTGTTTGGCCATTCATCACGAAGCTGAGCTTGTCGCAACACTTCTTTGACCAATGAAACTGTCTCGATGATGTTCTCGCCAGCGCGCTTTTTGACATCCAATACCACTGCAGAGCGGCCATCAAGACGAGCGAAACTGTCAGGGTCTCTAAAAGCACGGCGAACCGTCGCAACGTCTCCAAAGGTGATGACTTGTTTGCCATCCACCTTAACAGGCAGCTCCAACACATCTTTTAGGCTGTTGAACACTGATGGTACTTTGACCGAAAAACGGCCGTAGCCGGTATCAACAAAGCCAGCGGCTACTACACGATTGTTCAGGGCAATCAGGTTGTAAATATCGCCTTGGTCGAGACCATAGCTTTCCATCAAGAGCGGGTCGACCACAATCTCAACAATGTCTTCACGGTCACCAGCAATGTCTACCTCTAATACTTGGCGGTAGCTTTCAAGCTTGTCACGCAACTGGCGAGCCAGCTGCACTATAGTGCGTTCTGGAACGGTGCCGTATAGTACAACCGAGAGCACTGGTTGCTGAGACGCGAAGGTCACTTCGTTAACTGTCGGTTCATCACTGTCTTCTGGTAACTTAGGCTTAGCAAGGTCAACGGCATCACGTACATCTGCCATCGCCTTGGTCAAATCAACACCGACATTAAACTCAAGCGTCACTGAAGCATGACCTTCAGATGCCACCGCCGTCATCTCTTTTACGCCTTCAATCGAGCGTAGCTCTTTTTCTAACGGTCTAACGAGCAGTCGCTCACTATCATCCGGTGAAATACCTTGGTGACCGACAGACACATAGATAATTGGAATGGTGATATCTGGACTCGATTCTTTTGGAATCGTGTTGTAAGTCACGACACCGGCAATGAGCACCAGAGCCAGCAAGCTGAGCATGGTTCTAGAGCGCGACAACGCCGCATCAATTAATGCAAACATGCGGCCTCCCTACTGCTGCTGTTCTGCGATTTGATTGGCCTCAGTGACACTGATAGCCTCGACTTGATCGCCATGACGAACGAAACCCTGTCCAAGGACGATGATGTCACTTTTAGTGCCAAGCCCGGTCAGCCAGACACCATCTTGCTCAGCCTTAACCAACTGAATGGGCACAAAGTCCACATGATTGTCTTTAAGCGTCTTCACGCCCAGGTTGCCGATTTCATCCAGTGCTAACATGGCTGGCGTGATTTTGATCGCCAGTTGCTCATCCAATGCCAATTCCACTTCAGCGCTGACACCCGCAGGAATGCTCTGATTTGGATTCGGCACAGCAATTTCAATCGGGAAGGTATTGGTTGAAACAGATGAAACGCGAGAGATGTAACGCAACGTACCTGTGACTTCTTCGCCGCCAACAAAACGAATCGTAGAGGTTTGGTTTGGCGTGAGTTTTTGAATATGACGTTCACTGACATCCGCTTCAATGACTAGGGTGTCCAAATCAATAAGCGTCGCTACCGGGTCGCCAACTCCGACAAAATCACCCAGTTCAATCGACAAATGGTCGACGATGCCAGTAAACGGAGCTGTTACCGTGGTATTACGCAGTGCAAGCTTCGCTGCACTCACCATCGCTTTAGCTTCAGTGAGATTAGCAGCAGCGGTCGAGTAAGCCACCTCACCTTGCAGCCTCTACTTTTCAAAGACTTGGATGCATTAAATTCTTGTTGTCTAACGTTGAGCATCGCCTGAGCACGCTCCAATTGAATATTGAGATCGCCTTTGTCTATTTGTGCAATCGCCTGCCCCTGCTTCACCTCATCGCCTTTCTCGACATTGAGTTTGATGATCTTGCCGGCGATTTCAGCGCCCAATCGAGCTGTGCGATCGGGTGCAGTACGACCATATAAGTCGATCTTCTTATCGATCTTTTCTGCGCTGAATTCTTGATAAACCACTCGGGCGAGTGGAATGATTTGTTCTTTTTTCTGACTTGGCGCTTCTTCAGCCTTTAAGACCCCAAGACCAAGCCAAGTAGAGAGTGCTACGACGCACACCAAAGAGATTAACCAAGGACGTTTGGATAGAAAGTTGCCACGTTGAGTAGTTGGCATAATAATTTCCCTATTATTGTAATCCGACACTGCCGACCTTCTACGAAGCAGAGCAGCATCCGGTTTAAAAACTACGAATAATCAATCGCTAAACGACAACTTTCTGTCAGATACTGTGCGCTGACTACTTACTCGAGTGTAACAAAAACCCTTTTTGTAGATAACATTCATTTTGCTTATTAGTGCAGTTTTTTTAACCTCACCGATATTCCAGATAAAAAAAAGGCGAACTCGATGTCCGCCTCTCTTCAACTATGTTCTTTCGAGCTACACGCTGAACGATGCACCACAACCACAAGTTGTTGTCGCATTCGGGTTATCAACGAAGAAGCGTGAACCCTCAAGGCCTTCGGTATAATCGACTGTGCCGCCAACCAGGTATTGCAAACTCATAGGGTCGACAACCAACGTCACACCACACTTTTCGATAGTAGTATCACCGTCGTTAACGCTCTCATCAAAGGTAAAACCGTACTGAAAACCACTACAGCCACCACCGGTGATGTATACACGAAGCTTAAGCTCTGGGTTTTCTTCTTCTGCGATCAACGCATTAACACGCGTCGCCGCTGCCTCAGAAAAATTTAATGGAATAGCTACATCACTCACGGGAACCTCTCTTGCTACTCTGCCTCAAACGCTTGTTTGCACTAACTAAGACTATTGCTAACCCTAGTGTTCAAAACAAGCGGCGATGAATTAACAGCGCTCAATACTTAGCCGAGCATCATTGTATTTTGTAAAGTTATTGTCGGTGATTATCTAATACCTGAGTGCTTCGTTCAAGTATTAGACAAACTCAAATTAGTAGAGATGTACCTAAAACTCGTACCAATATGAGAAAATGTGCTCAAAACACTTCTCGATTCGATTTGTAGATGTACAATGCAGCACACTTGGTCCGAACAAGCAAAGAGGAACTTTCCATGACCAAATCAGCAGAGCTGTATGAAAAAGCGCAACAGACCATCCCTGGTGGTGTTAACTCTCCGGTTCGTGCCTTTAACGGCGTTGGTGGCTCACCTATTTTCGTTGAACGTGCCGATGGTCCATTGATGTTTGATGCTGATGGTAAAGCCTACATCGACTACGTAGGTTCATGGGGTCCAATGATCCTTGGTCACAACCACGCAGTGATTCGTGATGCTGTGATCGATGCAGCTCAGCGTGGCCTTAGCTTTGGTGCACCAACTGAAATGGAAATCAACATGGCAGAGCTGGTTCGCAAGCTGGTGCCTTCTATGGAACAGCTACGCATGGTGAGCTCAGGTACAGAAGCGACCATGAGTGCTATCCGCCTCGCTCGTGGCTACACAGGTCGTGACAAGATCATCAAATTCGAAGGTTGCTATCACGGCCACGCTGACAGTCTACTAGTAAAAGCTGGCTCTGGCGCACTAACACTTGGTCAGCCAAGCTCACCAGGCGTACCTGCTGACTTTGCTAAGTACACATTAACAGCACGTTTCAACGACCTTGAGTCTGTAAAAGCGCTATTCGAAGCAAACAAAGGTGAAATCGCTTGTATCATCGTTGAGCCTGTTGCAGGCAACATGAACTGTATTCCACCCGTTGAAGGCTTCCACGAAGGCCTGCGTCAGATCTGTGATGACGAAGGCGCGCTGCTAATCTTTGATGAAGTTATGACTGGTTTCCGTGTTGCACAAGGCGGCGCGCAAGCATATTACAACATCAAGCCTGACCTAACGACGCTTGGTAAGATCATTGGTGGCGGTATGCCAGTTGGCGCGTTCGGTGGCCGTAAAGAGGTGATGCAGCACATCGCACCAACAGGCCCTGTGTATCAAGCAGGTACCTTGTCTGGTAACCCAATTGCGATGGCGGCTGGCTTTGCATGTCTGACACTACTTTCTGAAGAAGGCAACGAAAAGCGCCTTGCTCAAAAAACTAAGCACCTAGCAGATGGCTTTAAGTCTCTGGCAGACAAACACGGCATCCCATTGGTGGTTAACCAAGTAGGCGGTATGTTCGGTTTCTTCTTTACCGACCAAGAAACCATCACTTGCTACGAAGATGTCGCGAAATGCGACGTAGAGCGATTCAAGCGCTTCTTCCACCTAATGCTAGATCACGGTGTTTACCTGGCACCATCAGCATTTGAAGCAAGCTTTACGTCATTGGCTCACGGCTCGAAAGAGATCGATGCGACGCTTGAAGCCGCAGACCGCTGCTTTGCGATGCTTGCTCAAGAAGCATAATCGAGAGTTAACGTCTAAGAAATTGAGAAAAGGGCTGAGCATATCAGCCTTTTTTATTCCATCTTTTACGCCTGCCAGTTGAATATCACCAGCAACACCAAAAGCCCAATCGTGATTGAAAACCAGGGAATTGGTCGTGTTTTTTTCTTGCTTTGCCCACAGTTTTTGTCACCGTTACAACACCCCATCGAACTCTCCTACTGCCTCAGAACTGACAAGATTTTAAATTGATCACTCAAAGATTTACGTCCATTATATGACCAACACTGCTTATGTCTGTCAGCGTTTGTCGAACAATGACGATGTAGCATCTACACTTCCAGTAAAAAGGAAACTCCGTGAACAACAAAATGAACGTGACGGCCAGCCACTGGGTACTGATTGTTGCCCTACTCTTTGCCGCGTTTGCCTGCTATCTCCTAGTGGAACCGTACATCAACTCCATTGTCATGGCATTTATCTTGTCACTATTGATGTTTCCTATCCATGAGTGGATTGAGAGAAAGCTCCCTAAGCACAAAAACATTGTTGCCTTGCTCTCTTGCATCGTACTGACCTTTATCATTGTCATGCCACTCATGCTGGTCTTTAGCGCAATTGTCCAACAAGGATCCGTCTTCTCCCAGAACATGTACCAATGGGTGACCGGCGGCGGCATTCAAGAAGTTATCGCCCATCCTTGGGTAGTCACGGGTCTTGATTTCGTCAACGAGTACCTACCTTTCGATGCCATTAATCCGCAAGATATCGCTCAAAAAGCGGCGGAATTTGCCACCTCTCTTGGCTCCAACTTGGTTGCCATGAGCGCAAAAATTCTTGGCGATGCTACTAACTTCTTGATGAATTTCTTCTTGATGTTGTTTGTGTTGTTCTTCCTACTGCGCGATCACGACAAACTCATCGCAGCAATCCGTCATATTTTGCCGTTTTCTCGTAGCCAAGAAGACCGCCTGTTAAGTGAAATTGAAAAAGTATCCAAGTCTGCAGTCATGGGCTCGTTTTTAACCGCAATCGCACAAGGTGCTGCTGGCGGCTTTGGTATGTGGATGGCAGGGTTCCCAGGACTTTTCTGGGGCACAATGATGGGCTTTGCTTCATTCATTCCTGTGGTGGGTACAGCGCTGATTTGGATTCCCGCTACCGCGTATCTTTTGATCACCGGTGACACTGGTTGGGGACTATTCTTGGCTGTTTGGAGTATCGCCGTGGTTGGCTCAATTGATAACGTACTGCGCCCACTTCTGATGCAAGGTAGTGCAGGAATGAATACGCTAATGATCTTCTTCTCACTACTTGGTGGTATTCATTTGTTTGGTCTTATCGGCCTAATCTACGGCCCGCTGATCTTCGCGATTACCATGGTCTTATTCAACATGTATGAAGAGGAGTTCAAAGAATTCCTTGATGGCCAAGATAGAAGCTAGAGTCTTTTTTCAGGGAGGGGTTTGTGAGAGAATCGCCTCCCTTTTTATTTCGAGAGAAACATCGCCATGGCAAGCTACATCGCACCCAGTCAAATTGCACAACGACAACTAGAGTATTTTGCCGGAAAACGTGTGTTGGTCATTGGCGAAATAGAAGATAGCTTCCCGATTGAACTTAGCCGCCACTGCGACAAAGTAACGGTGTTCACCAGCAACTACATTACCTATCGTTCACTGCAATCGTCATCGAAAATCGACACCCTATTTGGCGCGTCGCTACCGGCAGATATCGATGCAGACATGGTCTTACTTTACTGGCCAAAGGCAAAGGCAGAAGCTCAAATGCTACTGCATATGTCACTGGCAGCACTTGGCAATGAGACCGAAATCGTGGTGGTAGGTGAAAATCGCTCGGGCGTAAAAAGCATTGAGAAAATGTTTGCCACCTATGGCCCTATCAACAAATACGACTCTGCTAGACGCTGCTCATTTTATTGGGGCATTTGCCAACAAGCTCCTGATTCGTTTGATTTACAAAGTCAGTTCAAGACTTACCATGTGGAGCTCAATGGCATTGCCATCACAGTGAAGAGCCTACCTGGGGTATTTAGCCACGGTGAGTTCGACCATGGCACTCAACTGCTGCTCAATAACCTGCCAGAACTAACAGGCAAAGTGCTCGACTTTGGTTGTGGCGCAGGCATCATTGGTGCTTATATGGGCTGAAGAACCCAACGAGTAAACTTAACCTATGTGATATTAACGCGTTTGCTATTGAATCAAGTAAGCAAACTCTCGCTGCCAATGGATTATCGGGTGAGGTTTTTGCCTCTGATGTGTATTCCGATATCAGCAACGATTTTGATTTTATCGTCAGCAATCCACCTTTTCATGCTGGGCTCGACACCAGTTACTCCGCGACAGAAACCCTACTGTCTGATGCCCCTAAGCATCTGAACAAACAAGGCCAACTTTGGATTGTCGCCAACAGTTTTCTCAAATATCCGCCGATTATTGAGCAGCAGTTTGGTCATTGTGAGACGGTGGCTAAAAACCGTAAATTTGCCATTTATCACGCTGCAAAATAACTATCTAAAATCAGGCTCTCGAGACCCCAATTCATCGCGCCATTCAGCTCTAGCCTAATGAGCTAGCACCAAGTGGCGCGTTCCTCCACCTAAGTCCCGGTAATTTCTTACAAATCCAACAATCAAACGGTAATTTTGTGTGTCCCCACACGCTTTACCCGTCACTTACTTGCCAATAAAAAATAAGTCTATAAATTGGCAAGGTTAAGAGTGTCTAGTTGATTGAGTGAGAGAAACTTTTCCCCATGTTGAAGCTGCGTCGCAAACAGAAATTTAAACGATTGCAAAACACCCTAATGATGGCGTTTTTGGTGCTCAGTATTACGCCACTCACTATCATTGCGCTTTTCTTTCTTAACGCACATAGCCAAGACCTTCGTGACCAAAGCACCTCTCACCTCGTCTCACTACGCGATACTAAAAAGCAGCAGATCGTCGATTACTTTAATGCTCAAGAGTCTGAAGTCATGGGCTTTGTTCGCTCCGAGCTTGCTTTTGCCAGTGGCGGTCGTTTCTACGGTCTAGTCAATGCATTCCAAAGCCTTGGCGACGATATTGAGCAAGCCCGCCGACATGCTCAAGAGCGTTATATTCTTGGCTCCGGTGACCAAGTGAAAACCACTATACTCCCCGACTCCAGTAGTTACGTCGGCAGTGAACGCTATCGCTTACTACACAAACGTTACCACCGAGCCTTTATGGAGCACTTAAAGCGCTCAGATTTCGATGACATCATCTTGGTCGACTTAGCGGGTAACGTGACCTACTCGGTGTACAAATTCGATTACTTCGGCACTAACCTCGAAACCGGCAGCTACTCGACTCGCGTCTTAGGCGAGACGTTCGCGCGCCTTGCATCGGAAGTAAAGCTCAAACGCAAAGAGAACGAAGAATACACGCCTGTCATCGTCTCGGACTTTGCCGAATATGAAGGTAAGCAATATGCATGGGTGGGCGCTCCAATCATCCAGCAAGGTTACTTACACAGTTACGCGATGTTCCGACTGCCAATTAGCGGTATTACTAAACTGATTACCGATGGAACGCCTCAAGACATCAACGTTCTCTTGGTGGGAAGCGACCACTCGGCGAAGATTCTTGGCTTAACCGAGGAGACTATTGCTAATAGTAATACCGTGATCTCCGAAGCCTTATCAGGCATCACCGATGTCAGTCGCTACCAAAGTGCATTAGGTGAAAAGTACTTCGCCGCCTTCGCGCCTATCGCGCTCAACACAACCCATTGGGCATTGGTTGTAGAAACGCCTGAGGCCATTGCATTTGCCAGTGTTAATCAGCTAGAAACCTTATTTGTGGTCGCTATGTTGACCGCGATTGTTGTCGTAGTCATTGCATCACACTACCTATCGAACTTCATTACATCACCGCTACTGAAGCTTACTTGGGCTGCAGAGCGCGCATCTGGCGGCGACCTTGACCCTTCGATAATTAGTTTGGAACGCGCCGATGAAATTGGTCGCCTTGCACTCAGTTTTGAACGTATGCGCCGCTCAATCAAGGACAAGATTGAACTCATCAAAAGTCAAAACCAAGAGCTAGAACAAAGCCTTGCGATCATCAAAAAACAAAACGAAGAGTTACAGCTGGCCGACAAACTCAAAGATGAATTTCTTGCTACCACATCGCATGAGCTGCGTACCCCACTGCATGGCATGATTGGCATTGCCGAAGCAATGATTTCGGGTGCCAATGGCCCCATTGGCGCCAATCACAAGTACCAGCTGGATATCATCGTCAACAGTGGCCAACGTCTTGCAAGCTTGGTTGATGATCTGCTCGATTACCACAAAATGCGCTATGGTAGCCTTGATATCGAACGCCAAGCTCTGAGCCTAACCAGCACAACTCAACTGGTCATTGAGCTCTCTAACCATCTACTCGGCGACAAAAAAATCCGCATCATCAACCAAGTTCTTGAACCTCTGCCATTGATTTCTGCCGATCCGCAGCGTCTTGAACAGGTGCTTTACAACTTGCTTGGCAACGCGATTAAATATACCAACGAAGGCAAAATTGTCCTTTCTGCGACCGCCATGAGCGATCATATTCGCGTTCAAGTGGTCGATACCGGCCAAGGTATCCCAGCTCAGCAGCTTGAACACATTTTTGAGCCACTAGTACAAGCAGGACACGACTCTGGCCACTACCGCCAAGGTGCCGGGCTTGGCCTCTCGATTAGCCGACAGCTTATCGAACTCATGGGTGGATCCCTGTATGTCAGCAGTCAGCCACACGTTGGCACAACGTTCAGCTTTACGCTGCCACTGGCTACCCAGCAAGAAATTGAGGCGCAATCAAAAGCCTGTTCAATGAGTCATTTTCAAGTTTCTGAATCCGCAGAGCTTGCTCTAGAAGAAGAGGAAGTACTACCTGAAAATCCTGATGGTCCAGTATTGCTCATTGCTGACGATGAGCCCGTTAACCTACGAATTCTCGAAAGCTTCTTGCGACTCGAAGGTTATCAAGTACGACTAGCCAAAGACGGTATTGAAGCACTAGAGCAGATTGAAAAAGAAAAGCCAGAGCTTTTGCTACTCGACATTATGATGCCAGGTATGAGCGGCTTTGAAGTGTGTGAATCAGTACGTGAAACTTATGACCACGCAGCGCTGCCTATCATCATGCTCACCGCACTAAACCAACCAGAAGACCGAGTACGCGGCTTTGAACTGGGTGCCAATGACTACTTGGCAAAACCGTTTAGTAAGCCAGAACTCGCCGCACGTATCGCAGCTCACTTACAGGCGAGTAAAGCTGAAGAGCGCCGCGCTGAAAACCAAAACCTGAAATACGAGCTCAAGCAGCGTGCCATGGTCGAAGCTAGCTTGCTCGAAACCCAAGGGCGCTTGATTGAACAACTCGATAATGCTCCTGAAGCCATATTGTGTATTCGAGAAGATCTTAAGGTTCAGTTTGCCAACCAGAGTGCCGGACGTCTGTTTAAGCGCTCTGTTGAGCAGCTCAAGCGTGCCAGCATTGAAGAATTAATCGCGCCGAAATTCATTCACCTAAACCAGGAACATTACTTTGGTGAAATTGATGCCTTCGTCGATGATGTTCGTCAACACATTAATGCCGACATCCTAATGCTTCCTGAAGGTTCTGGACTGAAGAGTATTTATATCTTTGAGCAAGGAATGTCGCTCGATGCTAGCCGAGTGAAGAACCTCGAAACCGCCATCGATGCTCTATCTACTTATGCAATTGAAGGCGATAAAGCCAAACTTAAAGAGCTCAAAGAGCTCGGTGGCGAGTTCACTCGCCTAGCCGATAAGGCAGAAGGTGAAGAAAAGTCGCGTCCGGAAATCATGCGCGAGATCCTTGTCGAGACGATGACTACTTCACTAACCTACTGGGAAAGTGTCACAGGTCAAAGCAAGTTCGCCTTCGCTGAACAAAGTGGATTGTGGCGCGTCTACTTAGACCGCAGCACGCTTCAAACCCGAACATTAGATAAGTACCTACGCCTTGAAACGCTGCCGAAAACACCACGATGGCGCACAGTCCTAAGCTCAGTGGAATACATCCTAGAGCATTGCCACAAACAAGGACCAGAGCGTGACTACATCATTAGTTTGCGCGATAAACTGCAGCGCCTTCTCACCAGCTAGCTACGCGCAAGTCCAAGCCTAAACCAGTTACTCAAGTCACAAAAAACCACGGTCATCACCGTGGTTTTTTACTGCTTATTGCTTACTGCTAGCTAGATTACGCTGGCTCTTGGAAAATCACCGTGTCGGCTTTTTCCGTGTACTCTGCCATGCGATGGAAGTTTAGGTAACGGTAAGTATCCGCTGCCGTTGGGTCAATCTGCTTCATGTATTCTAGGTATTCTTCCTTAGTTGGGATCTTACCAAGAATCGCACCTACCGAAGAAAGCTCTGCAGACGCTAGGTATACATTCGCACCTGTACCTAAACGGTTCGGGAAGTTACGGGTTGATGTCGACATGACCGTCGCTTCATCCGCTACGCGAGCTTGGTTACCCATACATAGCGAACATCCCGGAGTTTCGATACGAACACCCGCCCGACCGAAGATACCGTAGTAGCCTTCTTCTGTTAGCTGGTCACGGTCCATTTTCGTTGGTGGCGCAACCCATAGACGCGTATCAAGCTGACCGTTGTACTTGTCTAGAAGCTTACCAGCTGCACGGAAGTGGCCGATGTTAGTCATACATGAGCCAATGAATACCTCATTGATTTCGGTACCTTGAACGTCAGATAGCAGACGAGCGTCATCAGGGTCGTTTGGCGCACATAGGATTGGCTCTGTTACGTCAGCTAAGTCGATTTCAATCACGTGTGCGTATTCAGCGTCACCGTCAGCGTCATTAGCTCTGGGTTTGCTAACCACTCTTCCATGCCTGTGATACGACGCTCGATGGTACGGCGGTCGCCATAGCCTTCAGAGATCATCCACTTAAGCATAGTGATGTTAGAGTTTAAGTACTCAGAAATAGAGTCTTGAGACAGTTTAACCGTACAACCCGCTGCACTACGTTCAGCGGATGCATCCGATAGCTCAAACGCTTGCTCAACTGTTAGGTGCTCAACACCTTCAATCTCTAGGATACGACCTGAGAACTCGTTAATCTTACCTGCTTTTTCAACCGTCAGTAGACCTTGCTGAATCGCGTAGTAAGGGATGGCATGAACAAGGTCACGTAGCGTGATACCCGGCTGCATCTCACCTTTAAAGCGCACCAAGATTGATTCAGGCATATCCAATGGCATTACGCCCGTTGCCGCAGCAAACGCAACCAGACCTGAACCAGCTGGGAAAGAAATACCTAGTGGGAAACGAGTATGTGAATCGCCACCAGTACCTACTGTGTCTGGCAGTAGCATACGGTTTAGCCATGAGTGGATAACACCATCACCTGGACGAAGCGACACACCTGCACGGTTCATAATGAAGTCCGGCAATGTATGGTGCGTGTTCACATCAACTGGTTTTGGATACGCTGAAGTGTGACAGAAAGACTGCATAACAAGGTCGGCAGAGAAGCCAAGACACGCAAGGTCTTTGAGCTCATCACGCGTCATAGGACCGTTGTATCCTGAGAGCCCACGGTAGTCATCTTAGGCTCACAGTATGTGCCTGGACGAATACCTTCAACGCCACATGCTTTACCCACCATCTTCTGAGCAAGTGTGTAACCTTTGCCTGTATCTTCTGCAGCAACAGGAAGACGGAATACCTCAGAAGGCGCAAGACCTAGTGATTGACGCGCTTTGTCTGTTAGACCACGACCGATGATCAATGGAATACGACCACCAGCACGGACTTCATCAATCAGTACGTCTGTTTTAAGACCAAATTCAGCCAGCGTTTCGCCAGAAGCGTGGTCGCAGACTTTGCCTTCGTAAGGATAAACGTCAATCACGTCACCCATATTCAGCTTAGTCACGTCAACTTCAATAGGTAGCGCGCCTGCATCTTCCATTGTGTTGAAGAAAATAGGGGCAATCTTACCGCCAAGTACGTAACCGCCTGCACGTTTGTTTGGAACGTTCGGGATATCATCACCCATGAACCAAAGCACAGAGTTAGTCGCTGATTTACGAGATGAACCCGTACCAACAACATCACCCACGTACACAAGCTGATGACCTTTCTCTTTTAGCGCTTCGATCTGTTTGATTGGACCAATTGAGCCTTGTTGATCCGGTTCAATACCTTCACGAGCGTTCTTAAGCATTGCCAAAGCGTGTACAGGGATATCTGGACGTGACCATGCATCAGGTGCTGGTGATAGGTCATCGGTGTTTGTCTCACCTGTTACCTTAAATACGGTCAGCGTGATCTTCTCTTGAAGTTCAGGTTTCGATAGAAACCATTCCGCTTCAGCCCAGGACGTTAGCACCTGCTTCGCATAGGCATTGCCAGCTTTTGCTTTCTCTTCGACATCGTAGAAAGCATCAAACATCAGTAGCGTGTGTGAAAGGGCTTTAACAGCAATAGGGGCTAGCTCTGCATCATCAAGCAATGACACGAGAGATTCGATATTGTAACCGCCTTGCATCGTACCCAGCAGTTCAGCTGCTTTTTCACGGCTCACTAAAGGTGATTCCACTTCACCTTTGGTAATGGCCGTCAGAAAGCCGGCTTTAACGTAAGCAGCTTCATCAACACCTGGTGGGATACGGTTCTCTAGGAGATCGAGGATAAACTCTTCTTCACCTTGAGGCGGGTTCTTTAGTAATTCAACAAGTCCTGCAACTTGTTCAGCGTCTAAGGGTCTAGGAACAACTCCTTCGGCAGCACGCTCTTCGACGTGTTTACGGTAGGCTTCAAGCACGACTTTTTCCTCTCATTGCGGTCCCTCCTTATAATTAGAATTCGGAGTGGACATCCTTGGAAACTTGGCTCTCCCTTGCCATTGGTCGTCTTCAACTAATTGAATCAACAGCGCCAGAGAGGCCAAACTGTGGGGCGAAGGATACCAAATTTAACGTTAAATTAAAATCTTCCCATTTTGACCAACATTGCAAGTTTGAGTAAAAATCAACGATTTCCGACTAAAGTCGCAACGTGTTAGCGTCAAATTGGCCCTTCATTTTTTGCATTTATGTTCGGTATCACTTTCGGTGATAGCTTGACCTGGGTGTAACCCCTAGTCTTTTGCAGGCATTTCGTTAGTAAGAGGAACCAATAATCAGATAGAACGAACGCAGTCCCGTTTCCACTTGCCCGTAGGAAAGCATTATTGGCCCAACTGGTGAGTCGATTCCCGCGAACAATGAACCAGCTAGAAATAGAGGAGCATCCGATAAGTTCTCATCTGTCCAAACGCCACCATATTCTGCAGACGCACCTAAATATACCGGGGACTGGAACATACCAAAGTCATTATCAAACCAGCGATAACGGTAGACCAAGCTGCCATACGCTTTGTTCTGACCAATCAAGCTGTTGCGCGGAATACCAGATAAGTTTAAGAACCCACCCAGCTCTCGAGGACTAACTGGCAAAGAATCGTTCTCGGTAGAGATCATACCCACATCAACAGAGCCAACGAAGGTATTGCGCCCAATCGTGCGCGCATATTTCGTTTCTACCGTGATTTCTTTGGCATAATCCGAAAAGCTCGATGCATCAGTATTAATGTTTTGGTCTCCGCTATCATGAGAGTGTAAGTACTCCAGATTTACATACCAACCTTTGGTGGGTAGCACGAAGTCATCGAGGGTGTCGAGGCGGTAATTAACAAACAGGCCCTTGCGATCAAAGTCGAATTGACCCGCTGACGGCAGAGGCGACACAAGCGACTCTCCAGTGGTGTATCGTGCTCCAAATTTAAACTCTTGCCATAGTGTAGGCTGGTATCCAGCGGCTACTTGACCTTCCCATTCTCGATAAGTAACAGGGATAAAGTCCGCACTGCCCTCTAGTGACGGTTTCACACAATCATCCCCTGCCGGGTTGATCTCACAAAGTACGTTGCGTTTATCACTGCTGTACTTCACTCCCGCTAACCAGAACAAATCTTGGTTGAGCATAAATGGCGAATAGAGCTCGGCTTCAACACGCTTGTCGGTACCAAAGTCGGCATTCACACGCAGCTCAGCGCCACGATCGTTTAAATCAGTAAAGTTAGTGCTCACACCAATAGAGTAAAAACTGTTGGCGTTAAAGTCTTCCTCAAGATAAAAGCGAAAGTCCATGTAGTTTGGACCCCAGGATTTTTCTTTAACATTCACCAACAAGTTGGTCTCGCCATCGACCTCTTTGTACTGGTAGGTTATCAGCTCAAAACGATCGAGAGCATACAATTCTTCGATGCGCTGCTCTATCTCATCGGTCTCTAATGCTTCACCCGCGGTTAGGCCAAGACGAGTCGTGATCAACTCATCGCTGTAGTGGCTTTGATTATTAATCACGATTTTATCGACCACATTCTCGTCGCCGTACACCAACTCACGTCTTGCCGCTTGCTTGTCATCAATATAGTGCTGATATTGCGCACCATTGACCGATAAGGCACGCAACTGCTGCTCATTTTGATACGCCACTTGATAGCCAAGTTCATAGGCACGAGGCATGGAGGAAAAGTCCGTCGTCGCGATTTGTCCAACACCAGGATGAAGGTAGATATCACCATCCTCTAGTGCTTGCATCTGCTCTTCCGTACTACGTCTTACCAAGTAGTTAGACAATTGCTCACCGACAGCAAAGAAGCTATTGAAGTCGTCACGAGTTTTGTAATCACTGCTGATGTCCACCGCAATGATGATGTCAGCACCCATCTGTTTGGCTAGCTCGACTGGCATGTTGTTCGTCACGCCACCATCGACTAGCAGGTACCCATCCACTTCATAAGGTGGTAAGGCACCCGGTACGGACATACTCGCCATCATGCATCAACCAGATAGCCATCTTCCATTACCACAGGTTCAAGTTTAAGGATGTCAGTCGCGACTGAACGATATGGAATGGCGAGCTCGTCAAAGGATTCAAACTGTGGAAGGTTACCCGTGGTTTTACGCAAGATACGCAACATATTTTGTCCCTGAACCACCCCTTTAGGTGCTTCAATGGAACCAAAGTGCAGGCCAATGTCGGTGCGGATCTGATAACGGTCTTCCGCTTCTTTGTCGCGAATACGACGCTGACTGCGACTCACTCGATCGCGGTAGCCATTGTTCCAATCGACCGTATAAATAAAGCTTTCAATCTCTTCGGCACTCATACCGGTGGCATAAAGGCCGCCGACATACGCACCCATGCTGGTACCGGTGATGATATCCACCGGTATCTGCATCTCTTCTAACGCTTTTAGGACACCAATGTGTGCGGCGCCTTTCGCGCCACCACCGGCAAGCACCACCCCAATGGTTGGGCGCCCATCGGCATGTTCTGCCTTTGGTGTTGTGTTCTGTGCGGCCAACACTCCACTGCAAGAGAAGGTGGCGACGGCTAAAAGCCAATGAGTCAGGCGTTTCACATTCATCCCTAAAAGCGCTTAATATTTATGGTTAATATATCAGTATATTAACTACTCTCCATATAATTAACACTAATCCAATTTACCAATCAAATAGATTTTTTATCCACTGTTTGGGTTGGTTGTCACACGATGCTTTTAGCTCACCGCCTTCATCCCATACCGGTAACTCGAACTGATTACCACAATCAAGCTGCAGCGCACCGCCTTGCTGGGGCTGAAAACCAATCATGCTGATGTTCTTAGGCCACGGCAAAATAAGCTTTTCAGGGATGCGTGCCGCCAGATAGTCTGAATAAACGCGCAATGCACCGCTTGAGCCCGTCAGTTTCGTCGACTTGTTGTCATCTCGGCCGACCCAGATGGTAGTGACCTCACGCCCATCCACACCCACAAACCAGCTGTCGCGGGTATCATTACTGGTACCGGTTTTGCCTGCCAGTGCCGCCCAAGCAAATTTGCTGTTTAAGTAACGTCCCGTCCCCTCTGCCACGCCTTTTTTCATCGCAAACGTGGTCAGCCATGCCGCTTGCTGAGGCACTTTCTGACTCGCTTTCGGCAGCGAGCGATAAATCACATCACCATCGACAGTAACCACTGAGCGCAGCGCTGACAGCTCAGCTTGGCGTCCAGAATTCGACAGCGTTTGGAACATCTGTGCCACCTGGTAAGGCGTCAAAGATATTGCCCCTAGGAACATCGATGGCACCGGACGGATTTCGTCAGCATCGACACCCAGGCGCACTAAAGTATCTGACACGTTTTTGATGCCCAAAGACATACCAAGACGCACTGTCGGTACGTTGAGTGATTTCGCCAGAGCTTGATACAGAGGCACATCGCCACGGAACTTACGATCGTAGTTACGCGGCTGCCACACATTGCCCTTGCTACCCTTTAGGGTAAGTTTTGTGTCTTGAAGTGTGGTCGCTAAGTCATACTTTTCTGGCTGTTCTAAAGCAGTTAAATAGACCGCTGGTTTTACCAAAGAACCAATAGGACGACTGGCATTCAGCGCTCGGTTGAAGCCGCTGTAACCGGTGCGTTTACCGCCCACCATAGCGCGGATCTCACCTGTCGTTCTATCTACCGCAACCGCTGCTGCTTCTAGTCCTTTCCCCGAGGTTTTCTCGAGCTGAGGGACACGCTTGGCGATTGCTTTTTCTAACTTGTCTTGTGACACGGGATCGAGCGAGGTATAGATCCTGACACCTTTTGAAGCCTTGATCTTATCGCCGACCTTGCGGCTAAGTTCTCGCTTAAGCTGTTGGAAATAAGCTGGCTGACGACTGGCTATCTGTGGATTTTTTTGCAGATCCAAATCACGTGACGCGGCCATTTCAAACTCACGTCCAGTGAGCATCTGCTGATCCATCATAAGCCTTAACACCAAATCGCGGCGCTGCTTCGCTCGCTCCGGATGACGAATTGGATTGTAGTAAGATGGCCCTTTGACCATACCGACCAACAGCGCGAGTTGGTCAATACGCAAATCTTGCAACGGCTGACCAAAGTATAAACGCGCCGCCAGACCAAAGCCGTGGATTGCTTCACCTCGGCTTTGCCCCAAGTACACTTCGTTTAAATACGCTTCTAGTATCTGATCTTTGCTGTAGCGGTAGTCCAGAATTAGCGCAATCAATACCTCACGTACTTTACGCCATAGGGTGCGTTCGCTGGTTAAAAATAGGTTTTTCGCTAGCTGCTGGGTCAGCGTACTGCCACCCTGCACCGTGCGTCCGGCGCGAATATTGGCAAAAAAGGCACGCGCAATCGCCGTTGGCGAAATACCGTCGTGCTGATAGAAATCTCTGTCTTCCGTGGCAATCAGTGCATCGATCATGATCTCTGGAAACTGGTCACGTCTTAAGAACAAACGCTGTTCATCGGCTTGTTTCTCAAGCATGCCCAGCATTTTTGGCTCAATTCGTAGAAAGCCAAATCGCCCTTTTGCTCTAACGATTGAATGCGAGACAGTGTGCCGTCATTGAAATAAAGCATCACATGGCGATCGGGTTCAGGGCCATCCGCAAATTCAAATGGACGACGAATCAGCTCAATCTTAGTCGATGAAGATGAGTACTCACCAGGATGTCGGGGCGTGGACACCTTACGATAGCTGAGTACGTCCAGCTCATTACGAAGCTGAGCTGGAGTAATGGCATCACCCACAGAGACGTTGAGTACTCGAGCATAAACCACAGTCGGCAGCTCAAATAACTCCCCTTCAAAGCGCTCTTTCACCACTTGATTCAAATAGTAAAGAACCGCCCCCATCGCAACCACGCCAACCAGCGCCAGCTTCCAACCAATGGAAAATAGACGTTTGCCTAAGCCCACTTTGCCTTTCTTACTGCGCGTCGATTTGCGCTTCGGGCGACGTGTCGTTGTTTTGCGTTTGGTCGCGGCTTTGGCAGGCGTTTTCTTTGGCGCAGGCTTCTTGCCCGGCGCCGCTTGTTTATTTCTTACTGTCATGAATTTAGTTGTCTTTTGGTTTTACTGGTCGCCTGATGATTCATTGGATCATCGGGCCAAGGATGTTTGGGGTAACGCCCTTTCATCTCTTTTTGTACTTCTTTATAGGCTCCCTGCCAAAACGCCGCGAGATCGCGGGTGATTTGCAGTGGCCTTTGCGCAGGTGAAAGCAGCTCAAGCACAATCGCCTGAGTACCGCGAGCAATGGTTGGCGAGGCTTTTTCTCCAAACATCTCTTGCAGCTTAACCGATAGCGTCGGCGCTTCTCCTGCTTGATAACGAATCCGTTTGCGATTACCTGACGCCACGGTCAGGTGCGTAGGCACAAGCTCATCGAGCAGCTTTAATTTATCCCAACCCAGCATCGCTTCTAAGGCGGCCATTAGATCCACTTTCTTTAGCTGCTTAGCGTTACTAATGCCTGACATAAAGGGCAGTAGCCACTGCTCAAGGTCATTGAGTAATGCTTCTTGACTCATGGTTGGCCAATTGTCTTCTGGCAACCAAAGGGCTGCACATTGCACTCGCTGGGTAAGCGCCTCTGCACTGTCACTCCAATTTAAGGCGTCTAGCCCTTTGCGACGAACATACCCAAGCAAGGCACTGGCAATGTCTGCGTCATCTGGCACAGGGATCTCTCGGCTGGTAATCACCGCTGCACCAATACGGCGCTGCTCACTGGCAACGAGTCGACCCTTATCGTCATCCCAATCAACAACGCTCACCGCTTCGATCAACCCTGGCAGAGTGCTTTCTAAAACATCGAGTTCAATCGGCAATGCCTTGTAAATCGCACTGCTGCCCTGCCCTGCACGCATCAAATCCAGCGCCACCAGCAGCCTCTCATCAGAAAGGCGGAGCTGTGTATCTAACGAAGCACCATGACCGTTTGCAAGCAAATAGTGCCCTGAGTGATTTCGCGCCAACGCTATTCTATCGGGGAATGCCAACGCTGCGACAACGCCAAGTAAAGATTCCTCAACACGACCAAGCGAGAAGTCTTGCTTGAAGCGAGAGGCGATGGTTTTAGCTCGCTGCATAAGAAGCGATCGGCGCGCGATAGTGCCTTGCTGCCAACGATGCAGCGATTGGCGCACATCGACTTCATTACGCTCTGGCTCCTCAATCAAGGCACACAATGCAATAGCACAGCCAAGTGTTTGCTCACCAAGCGCTTCTGCTTGCAATAACATGCTCGCTAAGCGAGGTTCAACGCCAAGCTGATAAGCCCTCTGACCAAGTTGCGTGGCTTTTCCTGCATTATCAATGAGCTTGAGCTTAGTCAGCAAGTCGCGTGCCTGCTGAAGATGTGTGTGTTTTGGCGCATCAATCCAAGCAAGGTCATCGGCATTGGTGCAGCCCCAGCGAATCAGTTCTTGCTGCAATGAGGCTAAATCACTGCGCAAGATTTCCGGGGTACT
Source organism: Vibrio maritimus (assembly GCA_000755425.1). GTDB lineage: Bacteria > Pseudomonadota > Gammaproteobacteria > Enterobacterales > Vibrionaceae > Vibrio > Vibrio maritimus_A. The sequence continues at coordinate 113,602 of BBMT01000010.1, read as the reverse complement.
CTGCTCTGGCTGTGATTGAAATTGAGTCTCACTATAGAGCGAACGCACAGCCCTGACTCTATTCGTCCTGCTCGGCCAGCACGCTGAATCGCCGAAGACTGAGCGATACGCCCCTGTTCAAGACGGGATATGCCAGTTTTTAAATCAAACCATGCTTGATTTTCTAGGCCAGAATCGACCACCAATCGAATACCTTCAATCGTCAGTGAGGTTTCCGCGATGTTGGTTGCCAGTACGACTTTACGCTCACCGAGCTTTGCCGGCTCTATCGCCGCTTGCTGCGCAGCAAAATCGAGCTGTCCGTACAATGGACAAACGCTGGCCTCAATTTGCGCCTGCTCAAGCAGCTCTTGCACTCGCTTGATCGCGCCCACACCGGGTAAAAATGCGAGTAACGATCCCGACTCACGAAGTAGCAAGCGCTCAATCTGTTTCGCCATAAACTCGGGCAAGCGATCGTTTTGCGACATTGGTTGATAATCGATATCAACGGGAAAAGAGCGTCCCTCAGATTCGATGTATTGCGCATCAGGAAGTACCCGCTTGAGATCGCCTGCATCTAAGGTTGCCGACATCACGACAATACATAGATCATCACGCAGCGCTTCCTGGCTTTCCAACACAAAAGCGAGCGCAGTATCCGCATGCAAGCTGCGCTCATGGAATTCATCGAAGATGATCATCCCAATGTCCGTCAGCTCAGGATCGTCTTGCAGCATGCGGGTTAATACACCTTCAGTCACGATCTCGAGCTTTGTCTCTGCACTGACTTTACTCTCGCCACGCACGCGATAGCCCACTTGCTTACCCACGGCTTCACCGAGTTGCGAAGCGATATAGACTGCAATATTACGTGCCGCGATGCGCCGGGGCTCCAGCATAATGATCTTGCCGCTAACAGTACCAGATTGCAGCAACCTCAACGGGAAGTGGGTCGATTTACCAGCGCCAGTGGCCGCTTTGAGGATAACTTGGTTCGATGCAGCAATAGCTTGGGTGAGCTGTGGCAACACGAGTTCGATAGGCAACTGTGACAAGGGCATGACCTTATGTTGTAATGAAGTTCATCATTCTAATAAAAAACGGCCTCAAAATGCACTTCGATCCGCCACTCAAATCAGGGAAACTCATCCAGCGTTACAAACGCTTCCTCGCTGACATCACGCTTAGTGATAGCGAGGAGGTCACCATTCACTGCGCCAATACAGGTGCCATGACGGGATGTGCTGAGCCGGGTTCAACTGTTTGGTACTCCACCTCCGACAATCCAAAGCGCAAATACCCAAACAGTTGGGAGCTGACCCATACCAAAGCGGGACACTCGATTTGCGTCAATACGGCCAGAGCCAACACTTTAGTCGTTGAAGCAATTGAAAATAACGTTGTAAAAGAGCTGATTGGTTACCAAACTCTAAAGACTGAGGTGAAATACGGTCAAGAAAACAGCAGAGTGGATATTTTATTGCAAGATAGTGATCGCGCAGATTGCTACATCGAAGTAAAAAGTGTCACACTGCTGGATGAAGGCAATACGGGACAAGGGTATTTTCCAGACGCCAAGACCACTCGTGGTCAGAAGCATTTGCGAGAGCTCACAGAAATGGTTCAAACCGGACATAGAGCCGTATTATTTTTCGCAGTTTTGCATTCAGGGATTGAAAAAGTGTCAGTGGCACACCATATAGATGCGAAATATTCACAATTACTTGAGCAAGCAAGGCAAGCTGGGGTTGAAGTGATTTGTTATAAGGCAGCGTTTTCTGACAATGAAATTAAGCTCGTATCCGCGCTGGATTTCAGTTAAAAGTGATGCCACTTCACATTGAGAAGAAGATTAACAAACATCGTTTGCCACCGGCATTTGTTTTTGCTATAGATACCCGCCTTAAAATTAACTGTTCGCACAGTTGACTAGGTGTAAGTAGGAGATGCTGCATGCCAGAATCTAAGAAAAAAGCGCTAGGCATCCTAGCCATTGCAGGTGTTGATCCATACCAAGAAAAAGCTGGTGAAGAATACATGTCACAGCCTCAATTGGATCACTTTACTAAAATCTTAAGCGCTTGGCGCAACCAACTTAGGGAAGAAGTTGATCGTACTGTGCACCACATGCAAGACGAAGCAGCTAACTTTCCTGATCCGGTTGACAGAGCTTCTCAAGAAGAAGAGTTCAGCCTAGAGCTACGCAACCGTGACCGCGAGCGTCGTTTGATCAAGAAGATCGAAAAGACACTAAACAAGATTGAAGAAGACGATTTTGGCTTCTGTGAGTCTTGTGGTATCGAGATCGGTATCCGCCGCTTAGAGGCGCGTCCTACAGCTGATTTGTGTATCGACTGTAAGACACTTGCAGAAATCAAAGAAAGACAGATGCAAGGCTAACAAGCGAAAAAAGGGAGCACACGCTCCCTTTTTTGATCCACTCCTCAAACACAATTAAGCACTGTCTATATTTAAGCACTATGTATATTGGTCGATTCGCCCCCTCTCCGTCAGGCCCCCTTCATTTTGGTTCTCTCGTGGCTGCACTAGGCAGTTACTTTCAAGCTAAGTCTCAGAATGGACTTTGGCTGGTTCGCATCGAAGATATCGATCCCCCACGAGAAGTTGAAGGCGCCGCAGAGCTGATTCTGCAAACCCTAAAAGCCTATGAGCTTCATTGATGGTGAGGTCTTATACCAAAGTCAGCGCCTAGCTGCCTATCAAGCGCAAATTGACCGCTGGCTAGCAGAGAAGCAAGTCTATCTGTGCGAGTGCACTCGTAAGCAAATTAAGGCCGCAGGCGGTTTCTACCAAGGGACATGCCGCGACAAAGCACTTACAGACAGCCAAGGCTGCGCAGTGCGCCTTAAAATGCACTATCCAATTTCCTCTTTTGTTGATGAGAAACACGGCACACTGGCGATTCCAGATGCTTGGCTAAGGAAGATTTCATCATCAAACGCCGTGATGGCTTGTTTGCGTATAACCTTGCTGTTGTGCTCGACGATATCTATCAAGGCGTCACCGAGGTCGTGCGCGGTGCTGATCTCATCGAGCCAACTGGGCGCCAAATCAGCTTGTACAAAACTTTAGGTGCCGCGCCTGTCACTTATTTGCATCTGCCGCTGGCGATTGATGATAGTGGCAATAAACTGTCCAAGCAAAATCATGCGACAGCCATTGATCTCGACAATCCAAAACCGACTCTGCTTAATGCGATGCGCTTCCTAGGCTTTAAGATCAGTGACGATATCGCCGGACAAAATATCGCCAAAATCATCCAGTGGGGCGTTGAGAATTGGCAGCTATCTCAGCTTCCAGACCAGCTCAAAATCAAACCACCATTCTCAAATGGGGCGCTCTAGGCTAGAATAAGCGGCAAATTTCATGCGTCAGGCACGAAACTTGGGTAAAAACCACCCGGTTTCGCGAACCTTAATTGCGTTAATACTATGAATAAAAAAGAAAATTCCCAAAAAACTCATCATGTATATAGTGACATATCGTTACAGGTCTATACACGTGACGAGCACAACATCTCGCGCAAGCAAATCAGCGATAACGCGTTAAAAGTCCTATACCGCTTAAACGGTGCAGGTTATGACGCCTACCTCGTTGGTGGTGGCGTGCGTGATTTGCTGCTTGGAGAACAACCTAAAGATTTCGATATAGCGACTAACGCAACGCCAGAACAGATCAAGAAGCTATTTAGAAACTGTCGCCTGATTGGCCGCCGCTTTCGTCTTGCTCATATCATGTTTGGGCGTGACATTATCGAGGTCGCGACGTTCCGAGGTCACCACCAAGAGCAAGAAAAAAATATCTCTCAGCAGAGCAAAGAAGGCATGCTGCTTCGTGACAACGTCTACGGCAGCATTGATGAAGATGCTGAGCGTCGTGATTTCACCATCAATGCGATGTACTACAGCATTGGTGACTACTCGATTCACGATTACGCTGGCGGTGTTGAAGATCTTGAAGACCGCTTGATTCGTCTAATTGGCGAGCCTGATGTGCGCTATCGTGAAGATCCTGTTCGTATGCTGCGTGCGGTTCGTTTTGCCGCCAAACTCGATTTTGATATCGAAGAAGATACAGCAGCACCGATTGAAGAGCTTGCGCCACTATTACGTGATATCCCATCGGCACGTTTGTACGAAGAGTCACTCAAGCTGCTGCAATCTGGTTACGGATTAGAAACCTACCACCTAATGCGTGAGTACAACTTGTTCCAACAGTTGTTCCCACTCATTGCGCCGCACTTTACCGAGGACTATTCATCTCAGTCTGAGCAAGTCCTTGATTTAGTCCTTGATGCCACTGATGAGCGCATCGAGGAAGGTAAACGCGTCAATCCAGCATTTATGTTCGCTGCCATGCTCTGGTACCCAATGATGGAGCACACCAAAGAGCTAATGGAACGCGGTCTATCTGAATACGACGCCATGATGGAAGCCAGCAACATTGTCCTTGATGAGCAAGTGAAATCGACCGCCATTCCACGTCGTCACACCGCGACAATTCGCGAGATTTGGCAACTGCAGCTTCGCTTGCCGCGCCGCTCTGGCAAACGCGCTTTCCGCCTTATGGAGCTCAACAAGTTCCGCGCCGGCTTCGACTTCCTCGAAATGCGTGGTGAAATCGAAGGTGGTGAAGTGGCCGCTCTGGCGAAATGGTGGGGCACATTCCAATCAGCAGGTCGCAATATGCGCCAAGCAATGGTGAACGACCTTGGTGGTTCGAGCTCGCGTTCTGGCTCACGTCGTAGACGCAGCCCAAAAGCGAAAAAAGCGAAGAGTGCCGAGTAATGACCATTTGCTACATCGCGATAGGCAGTAACCTTTCCGATCCTGTCTCACAAGCCAAAGTTGCTATTGAGGCATTAAAAACACTACCAAAGAGCGAGCTACTAGCTTGCTCTTCCCTTTACAGCAGCACACCGATGGGGCCACAAGATCAGCCCGACTACATCAATGCTGTGGCAAAGGTATCTACCGAATTAACGCCCTTGGAACTGCTCGATTGCACCCAAGCTATCGAACTGGAACGTGGGCGTGTCCGTAAAGATGAAAGATGGGGCCCAAGAACTCTCGATCTCGACATCATTCTTTACGGCAATGAGGTGATCGATTCCGAGCGCTTAACTATTCCACACTATGGAATGAAACAACGTGAGTTTGTTCTCTATCCGCTTATGGAAATCGCACCAAATTTACAACTCCCTGATGGGACTGAGCTTACTGCACTTATCGACCAAGTCGACCGCAATGGACTCAGAGTTTGGCAATCCTAGCCAAGCCCCTAATAAGGATTAAAAATGAAAAAAATCAACATTAACGACCTCATGAAGTGGAAAAACGAAGGTCGCAAATTTGCAACATCCACCGCGTATGATGCGAGCTTTGCGGCTTTGTTTGAAAGCCAAGAGATGCCTGTTATTTTAGTCGGCGACTCACTCGGCATGGTACTGCAAGGCCACAACGACACCTTGCCAGTGACTGTCGAAGACATCGCCTATCACACGCGCGCAGTGCGTGCTGGTAGCCCTAACTGCTTATTGATGGCTGATATGCCGTTCATGAGCTACGCAACCCCACAACAAGCGTGTGAGAACGCAGCAACACTGATGCGCGCTGGCGCAAACATGGTGAAACTAGAGGGTGGCGATTGGCTGGTTGATACAGTAAGAATGTTGACTGAGCGCGCAGTTCCCGTTTGTGCTCACCTAGGTCTAACCCCACAAAGTGTGAACATCTTTGGTGGTTACAAGGTACAAGGCCGCGATCAAAAGAACGCGGACAAAATGGTACGTGACGCACTTGCACTACAAGAAGCTGGCGCGCAGATCATTCTACTTGAATGCGTACCTGCTGAACTTGCAGCGCGTATTACGGAAGTGCTTGATGTTCCAGTGATCGGCATTGGCGCTGGTAATGGCACCGATGGTCAGATCCTAGTGATGCATGACATGTTTGGCATTTCAGCGAACTACATGCCTAAATTCTCAAAGAACTTTTTGGCTGAAACGGGCGACATGCGTAGCGCCGTTGCTAAATATATCGCGGATGTGGAAAGCGGTGCTTTCCCAGACGACGCTCATACGATTGCCTAGGGGGAATCATGCAAACTTTCGCTGATATTGCAGAACTTAGAGAGCAAATTGCTCAGCTAAAGCGTGAACAACGCCGAATTGCCTTTGTTCCGACTATGGGTAACCTCCACGAAGGTCACCTAACGCTGATGCGCAAAGCTCGTGAGAATGCAGATGTAGTGGTAGCGAGTATCTTTGTTAACCCTATGCAGTTTGAGCGCGCGGATGATCTGAACAACTATCCTCGCACCCTCGACGATGATCTTAGTAAGCTAACTGCTGAAGGTGTCGATTTGGTGTTCACGCCGACACCAGAAGTGATGTACCCACAAGGTCTAGACAAACAGACGTTTGTCGAAGTGCCGGGTATTTCACATATGCTTGAAGGGGCATCACGTCCGGGTCACTTTAGAGGCGTATCTACGATCGTCACTAAGCTGTTCAACATCGTGCAACCAGACGTCGCTTGCTTTGGTGAGAAAGACTACCAGCAGCTCGCTCTAATTCGTCAAATGGTGAGCGATCTGGCGATGAACATCGAAATCATTGGTGTGCCAACTGTCCGTGAGATGGACGGCCTCGCTATGAGTTCACGTAACGGCTACCTAACTATGGATGAGCGTCAACGTGCACCTGTGCTGGCGAAAACCATGCGTTGGATGAACAGTGCGATTCGCGGCGGCCGTGACGACTACCCATCTATCATTGAAGATGCTAGCGACCAATTACGTGCAGCAGGTCTACAGCCAGATGAAATATTCATTCGTGATGCGCACTCCCTACAAGCAATCAACGAGAGCTCGACGCAAGCAGTCATCTTGATGTCAGCGTTTTTGGGCAAAGCGCGCCTGATTGACAATCAAGTCCTTGAGCTTGCGCAAACCCAAGTGGAACCTGAGACAAGCAGCGAAGAGAATCAATAATCATCATGATTGTGGTTGTCACCCTATGAAGACAGCCACCAAGTGAAGATGATCAATAAATAGAAAAGCGGCTCACTTGATGCCAAGTGAGCCGCTTTTTTAATGATTAAGCCTTCAGGTTTAAACGCTATGAGTTTGAACTAAACTCGGAATGATTTGATCTTTCCGTCCAACTCTTCCGCGTTGTTTTGCATCATCTCAGATGTCTCTAGAAGCTCCGTCACCACAGTCACAGACGCTTCAACCAATTCGCGAACGTTGGTGAGGTTTTGGTTCATCTCTTCCGCTACGCTGCTTTGCTGACCCGCTGCGGTCGCGATTTGGAAGTTCATGTCATTGATTTGGTTTACTTGGCTAACGATACCATCAAGTTCAGCACCGGCATTGGTCACAAGCTCCACGCCATCTGCCGCTTCAACCACACTTTTCTCCATCAGCTCTACCGCGGAATTCGCGCTCGATTGCAGATGAGAAATCATCTCTTGGATCTCAACCGTCGCTTGCTGCGTGCGCTGCGCTAGGTTACGTACTTCATCCGCGACCACGGCAAAACCACGACCAGCTTCACCCGCACGTGCTGCTTCAATCGCCGCGTTAAGCGCAAGTAAGTTGGTTTGCTCTGAAATGCCTTGAATAGTACCAACAACGCTGCCAATCGATTCAACACGTTCTTCCACTTGGTTAACCGCCTGGCTGATGCAGAGATGTCATTCGACAGTTCGCTCATCTTAGTCACGGTACCTTGTACGAAGCGCTGACCTGTCTCGGCTTGACCTGATGCTTGCTCAGTCAGCTGTGAAGCATTGTGCGCATGATCCGCCACAGTTTGTACCGTCGACGTCATTTCGCTCATCGCCGTCGCCAGTTGATCAATTTCTTGGAACTCTTCTTGAGAAGACTCTTTGGTCTCAGACATGCTAAGCGTCATGATCTCGGTCAGTGTCGCGAGCTCTTGAGAGGTCGTCACCTGAGTCTTAATAATGTCTTGCAAGTGTACTCGCGTCTTTTCAAGTTCACGTGCCACATCGCCGTACTCATCTTTACATTCCATAAGTACTGGAACAGTAAGATCTTTGTCGGCCATGCGTTTTATCGCGTCACTCAAGTAGTTGGTCTGCTTGAGCATCGTTTTGGCGGCAAACAACAGTAGAGCACGAAGAGAACAATCATTAGGGCAGTCTGCCATACGACTTGAATTAGATAGGCTTCGTAGTGCTGCTGAGCAATTGCTTCGTTCTGGGTTGCGGCAAGAAGGGAGTCGTAAAATGTGCTTGCATCCCACAACTGCTTACCAATCAGCAATACGGTACTAAAAATCATCAACATCAACATCTTAGGGATCAAGCGTACATCGGTGATGAGTCGCTCCCATGGTTTAAATGTCAGTGCGGTCATTATCCGTTCTCCATTAATTATTATATAGTTAGGGAATCTTTCTCTAACTGAATGTCATCATCACTTGCCTGCATGCTAAAGCCGTAGGGGGAATTGTGACTCATGAGACCAAGTTATTTATTTCGAGCCTCGTATGAAAGCAAATGATACCAAAACTGAAGTTAAGCCTCTGAGTTTATTGTCACTTATCCTCTCTTTTATGGCTCTATTTGTGATCTCAGCCTTATTGTTTGCTCCCATCAACAAGGATGAGCGTACTGTTCTTATCGGCCTCGACTTTATAATCTGTAGCTTATTTATACTGCAACTTGTTGTGGATCTGATCCGCTCCACAGATCGAGTGCAATTTTTGAAAACGCACTGGATCGATTTCCTCGCCAGTCTGCCGATGATCGAGCCACTGCGCTTTGCGCGTGTCTTCCATATTTTCCGCGTGGTGCTTGTCATTCGCTCTGGTGAAACCTTATTGAGACAGCTTGCTCGCAATAAGCATGAGACGACGATCGCCTCAATCCTTCTACTACTTGTATTGCTAATTACGGTGGGCGCGGGGCTCATTATGTGGGCGGAAAGTGGTGATCCTGATGCGAATATTCAGCATATTGGTGATGCGGTTTGGTGGGCTTTTGTCACGGTATCAACCGTCGGTTACGGCGACCACTACCCGGTTACCAGTATGGGTAAGTTCTTGGCGGGTATGATTATTATCTGTGGTGTCGGTATGTTTGGTATGACATCGGGCTTGATCACTTCGCTCCTATCTTCACCCAGCTCTATGGACGAGCGACGCTCCAAACACAAAGAAGTGATGCTGCAAAAGGTGCTTAATCAGCAGGAGGTGATTTTGCATAAGCTAGAAAAAATGGAGCAGAAAATAGAATCGCTAGAGCGCGAGAAAAAATAAGGAGGCCGACAGCCTCCCTACTCTAATTTGTACTAGTTTTGCCAGTATGGCTCAGCTTCAATACTGATTTGCCTAGTTTGCTCCATGGCATGCAGAATCGAGCTTTCTTGGCGACGTAACCAGCGTTCAAGCTGTTCGCGCTCTTCGCCTTCCAGTTTTTCAACCAGCGGCTCTAAAAGCTCTAACATCAGCAAATCATCGATGCCTTGCAGCAAGTCCGCCCACGGCAGACGGAAGTTATTGCGCTCTTCCATACTGTATAGGCTAGCGAAACCAACACCCGTGTACAGGTTGCGCATCAGTCGGTACTGCTGCTCAATGTACTCCTGACGCGTCAGTGATTTTTCTGGCGGGAACGCATCCATCAGCTCTGCCCATGTGCGCGCCAATTGCTGCATGGAGAATGGCTTGATCGACTGAGCCATCTTCTCGCGTGCTTTATCATCTAAAAACGGCTGCCAACCGCGAGATAAAATCCAGCGGCTAAGGTCGAGTAACAGACCCGCATAACGTCCAGAATGAATCAGTCGCAACATATCTTCGCGATCTGGCAGGTCTTGCTCACGCTCTTTGAGCTCTGAAACGAGGAATTTTCGAGCATCAAGCTTACGCAGCACGTGCCCTTTGTCTTCCAAAAGTGTTTCAAAATGTTCATAGCTCTTTAGCCAAGCAAGTTCTTGCTCTAGCCATTTCAGCTCTTGCCTGACGATAGCACTAGCGCGTGAGGTACGATGCTGCCATATACGGTCAAAGTTTGGCGAATAAAGCTCAGCGCGTGGCTGATTTCGAGCAGCGCCTCAATAGACTCGTGCTCAGTGTAGATCTGCTCGTGGTAGTGCCAATGCGCTAAGGCGTGTTCGAGAGATTGAATAAAGCAGGTTTCAACACTGTCTGTATCCGTAGTGTCCACCAGTTCCAGGCTTTTCACCGGATCGCCGGCATAATCCGCCGCTAGACGATAGCCTCGCGCAGCTTTGCTTAGGTTACCAAGACGGATGCCGCCCGCTTCACAGAAGGCGCGAGCAAGCGTAAATAGCGCGTCGGTTTGACCTGACTTCAGCTCTAGTTCGACTTCACAGATAGGGTAAGTTTTGTCCCCAGATGACACTAAACCTTGGTCAAACGCCACTTCTACCTGACTGCCATCAGCCATACCAATCAACCATTGCTCACGGGTAAAATCTGTGGCAAAAATCGGCACCAATTGAGCTTGTAGCTCTTCAACACTGCGCCCTTCTGGATAGATGTCGAGGGGATGTAGCGTCAGATCTGGGTCATTTGATGTGTGTTCAGCATTAAATTCAGGACGTTGATGCAATCCCGCAACAACGCGACCGGCGGTTTTCATGGTTTGCACAAAAACATCATCGAAACGACGAATTCTCAGTCCAATGTCATGCTGACGAAGCCAGTTATCGGGGGTGTCGAAGTAAGTGTTTCCTAACTCGCGACAACTGTGCTGAAGTACTTTTGTTTCCGCAATCTTGCTGAGCAAAGTTTCTGAAAAATCAGGAGAAACAAAAAACTTCAGTTCTATCTCGGTTTCCATAGTTTTACCTTTCGGGGACACTCACAACAGGATATGAGCAATTGTACTAATCAGCAAGTGACAAATATCACCCAAATGATGATCTAAAACAGTTTAAATCGGCGTTTTAATGGGTTAACATGCGCGCCTTTATAGCCATCGCTCAACATTTCACCATGATATTGGTGTATGTTTATTTCAGGTTATATTAATTAGGTTGAACAACCATGCCAGTAAATACAATTATGGGGTTATTTGCAAAGTCCCCAATTAAGCCTTTGCAGCGCCACGTTGTGTGCGTAACAGAATGTTGCTCTCATCTAGTAAACTTCTTCGAGACTAGCTCGAAGGGTGATTGGGAGAAAGCAGCGGAGATCCGTGCGCAGATTTCTCATCTTGAGAAAGAAGCCGACGTTTTGAAACGTGAGATCCGTCTTAAACTACCACGCGGCCTGTTCTTGCCTGTAGACCGTAGCGATATGCTAGAGCTACTGACGCAGCAAGATAAGCTTGCCAACCTTGCCAAAGACATTGCCGGTCGTGTTTACGGTCGCCAACTTGTCATTCCTGCACCACTTCAAGAAAACTTCATCGCTTACGTGAAGCGTTGTCTTGATGCAGCTAACCAAGCTCAGAATGTTATCAACGAGCTGGATGAACTGCTTGAGACGGGCTTTAAAGGTCGTGAAGTGACTCTGGTAGCAGAGATGATTCACCAACTCGATGTCATCGAAGATGATACCGATGCCATGCAAATCCAGCTTCGTCAGCAACTGATGACGATTGAACAAGATATGAATCCTATCGATGTCATGTTCTTGTACAAAATTCTTGAATGGGTCGGCGGTATTGCAGATCAAGCTCAGCGCGTAGGCGCTCGTCTTGAACTCATGCTGTCTAGGTCTTAAACACACGTTAACTAAGTAACAAAGAGCGAAGAAGTATTAGGCGTTGAGCACAGACAATGCTTAAGAGATTGCCCTGCGCCAGACTTTTGCTCCGCTTGTTATGAAACAAAACTAGGTATTACAATGGATATTCTTGCAAACTACGGCACTATCCTGATTCTTGTTGCGGCGATGTTCGGTTTCCTTATGGCGATCGGTATCGGTGCAAACGATGTTGCCAATGCAATGGGTACTTCTGTTGGCTCTAAAGCTCTAACAGTTAAGCAAGCTATCATCATCGCGATGATCTTCGAATTCGCCGGCGCATACCTTGCTGGCGGTGAGGTAACAGACACTATCCGTAAGGGTGTGATTGAAACCTCGCTGTTTGCTCACCAGCCAGACGTTCTTGTATTCGGTATGATGTCGTCGCTATTGGCGGCAGGTACTTGGCTATTGCTCGCTTCTTACATGGGCTGGCCGGTATCGACCACTCACTCAATCATCGGCGCGATCATCGGTTTCGCTTGTGTGTCAGTGGGTACTGAAGCGGTTGACTGGGGCTCAGTAAAAGGCATCGTAGGTAGCTGGGTTATCACGCCTGTGATTTCTGGTTTCTTCGCTTACCTTATATTCGTCAGTGCACAGCGCCTGATCTTTGATACTGAGAAGCCACTGTTTAACGCTAAACGCTTTGTTCCAGTGTACATGTTCATTACCACTATGGTGATTGCGCTGGTAACCATCAAGAAAGGTCTAAAACACGTAGGTCTGCACCTTGAAGGTATGGAAGCGTGGGCGTGGGCTGCAGGCGTTTCGTCTCTAGTTATGATTGGCGGTTACATCTACATCCAACGCAAGTTTGCAGACCGTGAAGAAGACCATGGCTTTAGCGGCGTAGAAGGTATCTTCAGCGTACTTATGGTTATCACAGCTTGTGCGATGGCATTTGCACACGGTTCAAACGATGTAGCGAACGCGATTGGTCCACTGTCTGCTGTTGTGTCTACTGTAGAGCACATGGGTGAAATCACAGCGAAGAGCACTATCGCATGGTGGATTCTCCCTCTAGGTGGTATCGGTATCGTTGTGGGTCTTGCGACTATGGGCCATAAAGTAATGGCAACGGTAGGTACCGGCATCACTGAGCTAACTCCAAGCCGTGGTTTCGCAGCTCAGCTCGCAACAGCGTGTACTGTTGTTCTAGCATCTGGTACGGGTCTGCCAATCTCTACAACACAGACTCTAGTTGGTGCGGTATTGGGTGTTGGTTTCGCTCGTGGTATCGCAGCACTTAACCTAGGCGTTGTGCGTAACATCGTGGCTTCTTGGGTAGTGACTCTACCTGCTGGTGCACTACTTGCAGTGGTATTCTACTACATGATGCAAGCGATATTTGGTGCATAAGCCAAGGCTTAGATAAAGTCAGGGAGATGTGAAGCTCACGTCATATTTGACTCAAATTCAAATAAAGGGAGGCTTTGCCTCCCTTCTTTGTTGCACCCGATTAAGAAACTTCATACTATTTGCCCATTCTTAAAAGTTTACAATTTGAGAGTGCGTATCAGCTACGCTGCAAACGCGACTTTCTTTATCATTCCCCATTGATACACTTAAGGGACTTACTGTGAAAAAACTGATCTGCATGATCATGGTGTCGTTACTTGCTGCTCCTGCAGCATTGGCTCAAGATCGATATATTGCTGACAAGCTATTTACCTATCTGCACTCAGGGCCAAGCGCTCAGTATCGTATCATCGGCAGCATTAACGCTGGTGACAAAGTGCAACTACTATCTTCTAACCGTGAAACTGGCTACTCTCAAGTCCAAGACAGCCGAGGCCGTAAAGGCTGGGTAGAGTCGAAGTTCGTCACGACACAAGAAAGCATGGCGGTACGCCTACCTCGTCTTGAGAAAGAGCTGACACAAGTTAAATCTCAGCTATCAAATGCCCGCGAGACTGCGGACAGCGAGAAAGGTGGCCTTGTCAGCTCACTAGAAGCACGCAATAAGCAAATTGCTGAGCTTGAGCAAAACTACTCTGACATCAGCGCACAGCTAACGTCTTCTCAAACTGAAATCCGCGAGCTACGCGCTAAGCTGGATACACAGAAAGAAGACCTACTGCTACGTTACTTCATGTACGGTGGTGGTGTTGCGGGTATCGGCCTTTTGTTTGGCCTTATCCTTCCGCACATTATTCCACGTCGTAAGAAGAGTCCTAACGGCTGGGCATAATGCTTTAGAACATAACGTTGAATACAAAAAACCGCCTTTCGGCGGTTTTTTATTGCGGTGAGTTAGATAGAGATTTAATCGTCATCAAAGTTGAACAGTGATTCCATATTCAAGCCTTGTTTGACCAGGATATCACGCAGTCTACGTAGACCTTCGACCTGAATCTGACGTACACGCTCACGAGTTAGATTGATTTCTCGACCTACTTCTTCGAGAGTTGAAGCTCATAGCCCAATAACCCAAAGCGTCGTGCCAACACTTCTTTTTGTTTCGGATTCAGTTCATCAAGCCAGTGAATAAGCGAAGATTTAATGTCGTCATCTTGAGTTGAGACTTCTGGATCTGAGTGCGTTGAATCCGGAATGATGTCCAATAGCGCTTTCTCACCGTCACCACCGATTGGTGTATCAACCGAACTAATACGTTCATTGAGTCTCAGCATCTTAGAAACATCACTCACAGGCTTATCTAACTTCTGTGCGATCTCTTCAGCGGTTGGCTCATGATCGAGTTTTTGGGACAGTTCACGCGCAGTACGCAGGTAAATGTTGAGCTCTTTTACAACATGGATAGGCAGGCGAATCGTGCGCGTTTGATTCATCAACGCACGTTCAATCGTTTGGCGTATCCACCATGTCGCGTAAGTGGAAAAACGGAAGCCACGCTCAGGGTCAAACTTCTCTACCGCACGAATAAGGCCTAAGTTACCTTCTTCAATCAAATCGAGAAGCGCTAGACCACGGTTGCTGTAGCGTCGAGAGATCTTAACCACTAATCGTAAGTTACTTTCGATCATGCGCTTACGGGCTGCTTCATCGCCTTTCAGTGCACGTCTTGCATAAAGTACTTCTTCTTCTGCGGTCAATAGTGGTGAAAAGCCGATTTCGCCAAGATAGAGCTGGGTAGCGTCTAAGCTTTTCGCAGAAGCATCGTACAAATCCTTGTCTTCAGTCTCTGTTGCGGCGTCATCGTTAGTCAGTGTAGGTTCTACAACATCAACAGTCTCACTGTTGGCGTCGAAGTTTTCGTTCTTGGTTACTGCATTGCTGATACTCATAGCGCCTCCCCCTGGCGAGCTAGCAAGACATGACAACTCAACTATGTCGCTAACTTTCTCTGATTAAGTCAATCAAATTGCAAGTAGCTTTTCGTATGGTGTATTCGTTATACGGCAGTTACGGCAAGTAGCGTTTTGGGTTTACTGATTTTCCTTGATAACGGATTTCAAAGTGCAGTCTAACGCTGTTGGTTCCGGAGCTTCCCATCGTAGCGATTTTTTGTCCGGCTTTAACACTTTGTCCTTCCGATACCAATAGTCTGTCATTGTGAGCGTAAGCACTTAGGTAATTGTCGTTATGTTTAACAATAACGAGGTTTCCATAACCACGTAGTGCGTTGCCTGAGTAAACCACGGTTCCTTTTGCAGTGGCGACGATATCTTGGCCTCGGCGGCCTGCAATATCGATTCCTTTATTTCCTTGATCCCCTGCAGAAAAGTTCTTTATGACACGACCCTTAGTCGGCCAGACCCAACTCGATACTTTTGCCGCTGTGCTTGGCGCAGGTTTCGGTGCTGGTTTCGCCTTAGCGACAGTTTGCTTCGCGGCTGGCTTGGTAGTCTGTTTTACCGTTTGGGGTTTAGTGTTGTTAACATTTTGTTTACCTTTAGCCTCACCATACTCCTTTGTTTGAGTTTGATCAACCTTCTTTGCAGCGGTTTTTTGACTATTTTGCGTTGATGAGCTACTCGCTTTTGCTGGCGGTTTTGAGGCTGTTTTTGCGGTGCTCGAGCTCGCTGCAGCAGTTGCCGCAGAGGCGGTTGCAACCTCTCCTGAACCAGAACCAGCGAACGCCGGTGGGGAATAGACCGGACGCCACAAGTTCAAACGTTGGCCTGGGTGAATTGTGTAGGGTTTCTTGAGATTGTTGAGTCTTATCAGATCTTTAACATCTTTATCCGTGACGTATGAGATGAAATAGAGGGTGTCCCCTTTTTGCACTTCATAGTAACTACCACGATAACTGCCACGGGAGACACTATCGTACTTGCCTCCCAAATTTGAGACAGGCGCAGGCGAATGCCCAGCACACCCAACCAGAGCACTGGACAAAAAAACAACGGAGACCACTGCTTTTAGCCGCTTTTGCATTTACGCTAATTCACCTGCTACGAGAGGAACAAACCTCACTAATTCAATAACTTCGGTAGTAAAGCTATCACCTTTACGGGTGATTTTTAATAGTTGTTGCTCATTATCACCGACAGGGATCACTAAACGCCCACCATCATTGAGCTGAGTCAATAGTGCTTGAGGGACTTCAGAGGCTGCTGCAGTGACGATAATGGCATCAAACGGTCCTTTGGCTTGCCAGCCTTGCCAACCGTCACCGTGTTTGGTGGAGATGTTGTAAATATCAAGACGCTTTAGCCTGCGCTTTGCTTCCCATTGCAGCGCCTTTATTCGCTCAACCGAATAGACATGATTCACCAACTGCGATAACACAGCAGTTTGATAGCCTGAACCGGTACCAATTTCCAACACTCGAGTATCGTGCGTTAGTTCAAGCAGTTCCGTCATTCTCGCGACAATGTAGGGCTGAGAAATTGTCTGCCCAGCACCAATAGGCAAAGCATTGTTGTCGTAGGCTTGGTGAATCATCGCTTGTGATACGAATTGCTCACGGGGTACGGAGAATATAGCATCCAGCACACGGGGATCAGTCACACCGTGCGCTCGGATAAACTCCACCAATTTCGCTGCTTGTGGGTTCATTAATTACTCTCTCCCTGATACCCAACGTTCCATCGCACCAATAGACTCATGCGCAGTCAAATCCACCTGCAATGGTGTAATGGAAATACACCCATGTTCAACTGCGTAAAAGTCTGTGCCCTCTCCAGCATCCTGCTCTTTCCCTGGAGGTCCTAACCAATAAATATCGTGCCCTCTTGGATCTTGCTGCTTAATCATCGCCTCAGCGTGGTGACGAGCACCCAATCGGGTCACCGCAACATCACCAAGCTGCGCCAGTGGCTTATCTGGGATATTAATGTTCAATAGTCGATTGGTCGGCACACGAGTCGCTAAATGTCGCTCTACAAATTGACGAGCGATGATCGCCGCTGCGGCAAAGTGCTGTTTACCAACCAGACTAAAAGCGATGGATTGAACGCCTAGAAAGTGACCTTCCATAGCTGCTGCTACAGTACCAGAATAGAGCACGTCGTCGCCCAAGTTAGCCCCATGGTTGATGCCAGACAGAACGAGATCGGGAAGATCGTCTTTCATCAATTCATTAAGCGCAAAGTGCACACAATCGGTTGGCGTGCCTTGAACCGAGAAAACACCAGGTTCAATTTCGTTAACACGAAGCGGCTGCTCAAGCGTCAAAGAATTCGATGCGCCCGAACGGTTTCTGTCTGGCGCAACGATAGTCACATCAGCAATATTTGCCAGCTCCGCCGCTAATGTGCGAATTCCCTCAGCATGTACGCCATCATCATTACTGATGAGGACTTTGATTCTCTGTTTGTTTGTTTCCATGAATCCTAGAATTGCCTTTCTACTTCTTCTACATTTGCTAGCTCTCTAAGAATCGAGGTCGCAAAAACTGCCTGAGTCCAAGAAAAAGCTTAGTGTTACAGAGTCTTCATCCCATTGTGCATCCAATGACTCTGGCTTTAACACAATAGCGCGTCTGTCGTGACGCATACGATTACCACGGATAAGCGCCATCAAATCTGGCTCTAGATCTAAGATGCTTTGCTCAAGCTTCTCGGCATCATCAGTGGTTGGCAGCGCATTATCACCTGCCAATGCCGCGGTGATCATCCAGTTTCGTCAAGAATGTCGCCAGTAAGCTCAGTGTTGAAGCAATCTTGCTGCAAACGCTCTGAAACAATGTGATTAAAAATCCATGAGCGGGCCGCAGAGAGATACAAGCTGCGTTTATTCTGATTGCGGGTACGCACGTTATCGCGCCCCCAACGTTTCGCTTCGCTCACGTTGTTACCATCGTGTCCAAAACGCTGCTGACCAAAATAGTTTGGCACGCCAGAGTCACAAACGAGCGCTAAACGCGCTTTCAGTGCTTCAACATCTGACACTTCAGTCAGACGGATGGCAAACTCATTGCCGGTAAGATCGCCAGGACGCAGCTTTTTGTTGTGCCAATCAGTCGCCACTATTTCAATACTAGGATACTGCGCTAAGAAAGCGCTGAAGTCTGGAACGTTCTTTTTTGGTAAATGGACGCTTAACCACTGTTCAGTCACGGCATGGCGATCTTTAAGACCGGCCCAACCAATATCTTTCGATTTTACGCCACACACTTTGGCTAGTTCATTGGCGACAAAACTGGTGTTTTCACCATTTTTTCGTATGCGGAGCATCAAATGCTCCCCTTCTCCCGCGAATTCGAATCCCAGAACCTCATTCACAACGAAGTCTTGGTTGCTGGCTTTAAACTTAGCGCTAACCGCAGGTTTGCCGTGAAGATAATTCAGGTTCTCTAACACATCAGTCATGATATCTGCCTTTAGGACGTTACTTTGTTGATCAAAACCACAGCTTCTGTGGCGATACCTTCTTTACGTCCTGTAAAACCGAGTCTTTCCGTCGTAGTTGCTTTTACATTGATATTGCCGATATCGGTTTCCAAATCAGCGGCAATGGTTTGGCACATTGCTTCTATGTGTGGAGCCATCTTTGGTGCCTGCGCCATGATAGTGACATCAGCATTCACCAACTCATAACCTTGTGATTTAACCTTACTATAAACATCACGCAGCAATGCTCGGCTATCGGCGCCTTTCCACTCTTCATCGGTATCAGGAAAATGACGGCCAATGTCACCTGCTGCAATAGCACCTAGTAGCGCATCACACAGTGCATGCAACGCCACATCACCGTCAGAATGAGCAATCAGCCTTGTTCATAAGGAATGGCGACGCCACCAATGATAACAGGGCCTTCACCACCAAACTTATGTACATCAAAGCCATGACCTATTCTCATTGTTCTAATTCCTTATTTTTGAGATAAAACTCCGCCAGAGCGAGATCCTCTGGACGAGTAATTTTAATGTTATCGCTGCGCCCCTCGACTAACAGTGGAGATAAGCCAGTCCACTCGACCGCTGAAGCTTCATCAGTGATCGTGACCCCTTCTGCGAGCGCATCACTGAGCGCACTGTGCAGCAACTCCACTTTAAACATCTGCGGTGTAAGTGCATGCCAAAGACCTGCTCTATCGACAGTATGGTCGATACCTTGTGCATCGTTGGCACGTTTCATCGTATCTTTCACCGGGGCTGCGAGGATACCACCTACCGGGTGAGTGCTTACTTCGTAGATGAGTTTGCTAATATCCTCATGGGTTATGCACGGCCTTGCCGCATCATGAACCAAGCACCATGCATTGGGAACACGCTGTTTAACATATTCTACAGCCGACAGCACCGAGTCTGCCCGCTCACTGCCACCCGGCACTCGTACAACAGGCTTATCTGAGAGAAACGATAAGCCTTCAAAGTATGGGTCACCATCACTAATAGCAACGATGACACTATCGATACTTCGATGCGCCAGCAAACGTTCTACGGTGTGCTCAAGAATAGTTTGTTCATGGATTTTAAGATATTGCTTGGGAATATCCGCTTGCATACGGCTACCAACACCTGCAGCAGGCACGATAGCAATAATAGGATGATGCTCAGGGATCATTGGTTGTCCTCACCTATGATTCGGTAGAAGGTTTCTCCTTGTTGAATCATTCCTAACTCATGTCGTGCTCGCTCTTCAATGGCATCCAACCCTTGTCTAAGATCGTCAATCTCAGCAAACATTTCATCGTTGCGAGTTTGTAGGTTACCATTAACTTGTTGCTGTACTTGGATTTCTGTATCCACTTGTTGGAAATCAACAATGCCATTTTTTCCAAACCAGAGGGTGTATTGGAGCCAAGAAAAACCATCAGCAGCACAAGAGTGAAGATACGCATAAGTCGGAACATTCCATTGAGAAATTCTGCTCTTTATATAGCACAGTTTACACCTTGAAATAAGCGAAGAAAAAGCATTGTTGCATCCTAGGCACAAAAGTGAGCACCCACTAGCTTAATCTTGACGAGCGCATACCACGGGCTTGACGTTTAGCACACTGTAGCGAGCGAGACAGTGCTTCTATGGAATAAAGTCAGTACTAGGAAACCGCGAGGGAAAGTTCCGCTAAGGTGGTCTTCAAGCGATTCGACATCAACACTTGCTGGTTGAACTGAATACCCAACAAACTCCCACGGCCTTGTTTTCGCACTGTTACCACCTCACACACCATCCCCGCGGGCAGAAACTGATTCAATGCCGACTCCACTTTCACGTCAAGACCCTTACAAAAGTCATGAGCTTGTTCTAGGTAGACCCCACACCCTGCTAGAGAGAAATCGACGATTTTCCCCTCTATAGAGGATTGACCATAAGACACGGTACAAGGCATCGAGAGCTTATAGCGAGAATGTTCGCGGATCGGCTTGGAGACAAACTCGGTCGGCGAGGATAAGAAGAGATGGCTGCAAGGTAATTCTGAACTGGAAAGAGCCCGGCAGCGAAAAGCAATAACGTGACCAAAACTGGTATCGGAAAGTCCACGCACAACAAACTCATCGTCATTGATTTGCTGCTGTACAGCCGAAGTCAGTCCTGAGGTGTCAACGACAATAAACTCATCAACTTTGTAGCCAAGCAAGGTGACAGCCACACCTTTGATGTGTGATTCACTTACCGAAGACAGGGTAAGTTTCATTCCCGGCTGCAAGAAACGGTAGCTCTGTTTTTGTTTTTCTTGTCCCCATTCCATTGATAGAACCTCCTTAATTACAACAAGATAATTACACCCTATTTACCACCTCTATGCAATCAACCCCTTGTACATACAAAAGATACAAATGCTTACACTTATTACAATTGCAAATAATAATAAATCGCATTAGCATTCATTTCGCAGTTCAATCGTAGACCTATTTCAGGTTCATTCTGCTAATAACAAAAACAATTGTCTCGGATAATCGAGCTAGGATAGCCCCAATGAATTTCAAAGTGACCACACTTTGCAGTGCAGTGGTACTTGCACTCAATACTTCTCCGGTATTTGCCCAATCAGAACCAACAAAAACTGACGAAACCTTGGTAATACACGCCCAAAGCTTCGACGACTATAAAGTTGACAGTGCAAGCGGCGCTATGCGCACCGATACCACCATGCTAGAAACCCCACAGTCGGTTAACGTCATTCCTGAAATTGTGCTCGATGAGCAGTTGGCTACCACATTAGGTGAAGCACTGCAAAACGACGCCAGCGTGAATGCTGGCTCTCAAAAGTGGAATCGCGAAGTATTTTATCTGCGCGGCTTTGAGCTCTCATCAACCAACGGCTATCTAAGAAACGGTCACTCACTCTTTACTCATTACATGCTGCCAATTGAGACCTTAGATCGTATCGAGGTCATTAAAGGACCATCGAGCCTGCTTTACGGTAACTCCGCGCCTGGTGGCATGATCAACATGGTGTCTAAAAAGCCAACCGCGACACCACAAGTCAATGTTGGTACCGATATCGACCACCTTGGCAGCACTCGCTATCACATTGACGCTTCTGGTGCGCTTAACGAATCTGGCACATTGAGAGGTCGTACGGTGCTGGTGAAACAAGACGCTGTGGAATCTCGTCAGTATGCGAATGGAGAACAGCGCGAGCGTGATCGCTTCCTAGGCTATGGTGTAATTGAAGCGGATTTATCTGACTGGGGTCTGTTGTCTGTTAACTATGAAAAAACTAACGACAACGCACCACTGGATACGGGTTCTTGGCTCGACATGCAAGGCAACCGAATCGGCGACCGCGATATGATCCGCGATGCTTCTTGGTCATTCATCAACAATGATGTGGAAAACTGGGGGCTGATCTTGATGTGTTCATCAACTCACAATGGCGTGCTAACTTCAGCTACAACTCACAGCATATGAAGCGTCACCGTTATGACTCTAGCCCAAAACCGACCGATCAAACCATCGTCGATGGTAGCTACACAATGAGTCCGTTTGACCGTCATGATACCTGGAAGACCCAAGCATTCCATGCTGACTTACATGGTGATTTCACAGCATTGAATGTTGATCACCAAGTACTGCTTGGCGTTAACGGTCAGTTTTATGACTACACTCAGCTGCGAGTTAAAGGTAGCTCTATCAATGTCAACCCAGGCGAATCTCCTAAGAATCCAGGTCTAGACTATCACAATGACGATACTGCCTACGAAAGTAGCAACCACTTCTACGGCATCTATGCGCAAGATCTGATTACTTTCAACGACCAATGGCAAGCGCTTGTAGGTGGCCGCTACGATCAGTACTTCGCCGATGGCACGAATAGTTCGACAGGTGAAACTGTGAAGGGCGCGAATGACAGCCAAGCATTCTCGCCGAAAGTTGGCGTGATTTATCATCCAAACTATTCCGGTAGCATCTATGCTAACTACTCGGAAAGCTTCAATCCTGTCGACAATGTTGTCAATGATGATGGCTCTATCACTGAGCGTACGCCAGAAAAGAGCCGCCAATACGAATTGGGTACTAAGTGGGAGCTTTTGGATAACCGCTTACTGTTGACGGGTGCGTTATTTGATATCGAAAAACGTAATATCAGTATCGAAGAGAATGGCTTCACTACTCAAAATGGTAATCAACACCACCGAGGCGCCGAAGCTGGTGCACAAGGTCAGCTATCCGATAGCTGGTTTGTGATGACATCTGCCATGTACCTAGATGCCAAGTACGACAAGCACGACTTATATCAAGATAAGACTCCAGCAAACGTACCTGAATGGTCTGGCTCAGTTTGGACACGCTACGCGTTTACTGACGCAACTGCATTTAATATCGGCTTGTTCTACCAAGGTGAACGCTGGGCAGATAACGCTAACACCGTCACACTTGATGGTTACACCCGCGTTGATACCGGTGCCTCGCACAAAATCAGCAGCGACTATGTCACTTGGGATTTCCGCTTCAACATCGAAAACCTATTTGATACCGAGTATGTATCAGGCACGGGTGGCAGCACCAGCCACGGTGTCGTTACGGATGTACACTATGGCAATGAGCGCCGCTTTAAGCTGTCGGTCAACGCTTCATTCTAACTATCCCTTTCTTGTACAAAGAGCGCTTCGGCGCTCTTTTTTATTGCTTATTGTCAATCTCGTCACCGATTTGACATCAATACGTCATCCATCTTCCATCTAGCTACGCAATTCTGACATATAGACGTCATACCCTCTTAACGACATTACATGGAAATTGTTTAGAGGTTGCTATGGATACCACCAGCCCGTTTCGCTTACCGAGAAAAACCCCACTGGGCATTGCAGAAAATGTTGCCGAGTGGCAACCGGCCTTTCTGTATTAGACCACTTATATGCACAGCGTCCACCAGGTTGTGATACCGAGCATTTTCTTCGTTTTGCACTCGAGATCTTGGGCATTGATTATCACATTGTTACTGGAAGTCGAGATAACCTGCCTCAAACGGGAGCGACCCTTATTGT
Source organism: Vibrio maritimus (assembly GCA_000755425.1). GTDB lineage: Bacteria > Pseudomonadota > Gammaproteobacteria > Enterobacterales > Vibrionaceae > Vibrio > Vibrio maritimus_A. Next base: position 90,057 of record BBMT01000010.1, on the reverse strand, counting down.
CGCTAACCACCCATTGGGCTGTGTTGAGGGCGTCATACTGGCTGAGCTTTTGCTGCAACGCCGTAAAGATGTGAAGATCCTAGCCAATGAGTTTCTAAAACTGGTTCCCGAGCTTGAGCCCTTGTTTATTGGTGTTGATGTGTTTGATGGTGCGAATGCGCACAAGTCCAATACTCGCGCATTACGCCAAGCCAATCATCACCTCGAACAAGGTGGCGCACTCTTGGTGTTCCCGGCTGGCGAAGTCTCACAACTGGTCGATAGCAAAGCACTTCGCCTCGAGGATAAAGAGTGGAGCCGCTCGGTCAGCACACTCATCAAGAAAAACAAAGCACTGACCGTCCCAATTCACATTGGCGGTCTTAATTCCAAACGTTTTTATCTCGCGGGCAAAGTTCACCCAATGCTCAGAACGGCCATGCTCGGCCGTGAACTACTGAACAAGAAAAATCGCCCTATAAGCATCTCTATTGGGGAAGCCATCAAGTTCAAAGAGGTCAATAGCTTAGATAATCGTCAACTGGTGAACTATCTTCGTCTCAATACTTATCTACTGAGCAAACAACAAAGCCAAACGCCAACAGCAGCACCGAACCCTAATGCACAGTCGGCATCACTAGCCCATCCAGAGCCGGTTGCGTCGGCTCTACCTTTGAGCGAACTGCTGAACGATATCGACCAGTTACCATCTCAGCACCACTTACTGTCTAGCGGCGAGTTTGATGTCTACTGCACGACCATGGATCATATTCCAGCCTTGATGCATGAGATAGGAGCATGCGAGAACACAACTTCCGTTTGGTAGGCGAAGGGACTGGACAAGCACTGGATATCGACCAATTTGATAAGGATTACCAACACCTATTTATTTGGGACAAAGCGAACAATAAATTAGTAGGCGCTTACCGTCTTGGTCTGGTTGATACTTTATTGGCGAAGCACGGTATTCAGGGTCTTTATTCGCGCACTCTTTTTGACTATGAACACCCTTTTTTGGCTACCATGGGCAAATCGATTGAAATGGGTCGTAGCGTGATTGCTGAAGAGTATCAAAAGAGCATGAGTGCACTTTTACTGCTTTGGAAGGGTATCGCTGAGTTTGTACATCGTCACCCAGACTATACCCATTTGTTTGGTCCGGTCAGTATCAGCAGTGACTATAGCGATGTCGCAAGACAGTTGCTCACTGATACGATGACCTTGCATCACTATGATCAAGACAGCGCCCAGCATGTCAGTGCCCCTAACCCACCCAAGCTTGCTGCTCATCCCAATTGGAACGCTCAGTTGCTGTCCGCGCTGGCTGATATGCAGTTACTCTCTCGTGTTATCGCACGCCTTGACCAAGGCAAAGGTGTGCCTGTATTACTCAGACAGTACCTCAGTCTCAACGGTAAGCTTGTCAGCTTCAATGTCGACCCTGACTTTAACAACGCTCTTGATGGATTGATCGTCGTCGACTTAAGGCGAGTCCCGCAGCGCTCCCTTGCTCGCTATATGGGCAGCGATAATGCTGGTCACTATCTTCACCGTCACAACCACTCGACGCCCTAAACGGTAGGAACAACTAAACGACCTAAAAAGCAGCAAAGGCTGCTTTTTTGTGTTCGCTTTGTCTCAGAACTGAGAATGGAGGCGAACTTCCTTGAGAACTGGTCACAGAATGATACGCATCACAGTTCTTATGCAAAGGGCATGATAGAAAGCACTCAAAAACTATAACTCTTTCAAAAACTTCCGGTAGCCAAGCGCTCTCGTGGTTGAAAGAAACGATGAGATTTCGCAGTGACAGATTTGACGTACCAACAGGCGTTGGCGCTATTTCGCCATTTCCCTGGCTTTCTTTCTATTCGCAATGCGCAACACCAATACGTTTACTTAAACGACCGATTCACTGCATGGTTGCGCCAATATTCAGAAGTAGATCCTATAGGCCTCAATGCCAGTCAATTAGCCAAACTCGTGCCAAGCAATGTCGGAGACATGCTCAATGAGTGTCACGATGCCAGCTTGGAGTATCTTGAGGCGGGGCAATGTGCGCCGAAAATTCTTACGTTTCAAGGCCTAGACTCAGTCTCTTACTTCAATGTATTGAAGTTTAAAGTGTACATTGATGACGAACCTTACATTTACACCACCAGCTTTGATGTGTCCGACTTACACCACGAAATGAAGTTTTTTGAAAAAAAAGCGTACACCGATCCCCTCACTAAGCTGCACAATCTCGCCTATCTTAGCTCTGTAAACTGGCATTCTGGTTTTTGTGTAGTGATCGACCTTGATAACTTCAAACACGTTAACGACAGTTCTGGTCACAGTGAGGGTGACATCGTATTGATGCGATTCGCTCGTTGCTTACGTCAAGCTTTCTCCGGACAGGATATTTTAGTTCGATATGGTGGTGATGAGTTCGTGGTTTTAACCCACGATAAAGATGAAGCAAGACTAAATCAGGCGCTAGATACGCTCTCCGTATTGTTTCGTGATAACTTTGTTCAGTACCCCATGCTTTGTCACAGCATCGGTTATGCGCCCTACCAAACCAGCTTACGTGTGACATTGAAAAAAGCTGATCTCGCTATGTACCAAGCCAAACATACCAAGCGTTCTGCCAATCTAAAAGAACCCTCTTAAATACAAAAAATGGAGCGCAAGCGCTCCATTTTTATTGTTATTACGCGTTATAGCGTGACTTCATTTTTAAGGTGAAATTCACCAATGCAATCAGCACCGGCACTTCAATTAGTGGACCAATCACGCCCGCAAACGCCTCTGGTGAGTTCAAACCAAACACAGCAATCGCCACTGCAATAGCCAATTCAAAGTTGTTTCCTGTAGCGGTGTAAGCGATAGACGCATTCTTATCGAATGGCACTCCCATCTTTTTCGCCACAAAGAAGCTCACAAAGAACATCAAGAAGAAGTAGATAGTCAGCGGAATCGCGACACGAACACTTGCATTGGAAGCTCTACAATCATCTCACCCTTAAGGCTAAACATCAGTACGATGGTGGCAAGCAACGCGATAAGCGTGATCGGGGATACCGCAGGGATGAAAGTCTCGTTGTACACTGCTCGCCTTTTTTCGCGACTAAGATCTTGCGGCTCAAGAAGCCTGCCAGAAATGGGATGCCTAGATAGATCATTACGCTTTCGGCAATCTCAGCCATCGAGATATCCACCACTTGCCCTTGGAAACCAAACTTAGGTGGCAACACCGTAATGAACAACCATGCCAAGAAGCTATAGGTGATGATTTGGAATACGCTGTTAAGAGCGACTAAGGCTGCGCCATATTCTTTGTTACCGCCACCAATATCATTCCAAACCAATACCATAGCAATGCAGCGTGCGAGGCCAATTAAGATAACACCAGTCATCAAGCTAGGTTCATCGCCAAGGAAGGTTAGGGCGAGCACAAACATCAAAATTGGACCAACCAACCAGTTCATCACCAATGAGAGAGTGACAGCCTGCTTATCTTGCAGCACCTTACCCATCAAACCGTAATTCACTTTGGCAAGCGGTGGATACATCATCAAGATAAGACCAATTGCAAGCGGTACGTTGGTACTGCCAACCGTCATCGACTCATTCAAGCTCTCGATTTGGCTTGGAAAAGCGACGCCCAATAGCACGCCGAACCCCATAGCTAAGAAAATCCACAAGGTTAGGAATCTATCCAAAAATCCCAATTTTTTTGGTTGCTCAATGGCTAGCTGAGACATGGTAACTCTCCAATATCATTAATCGTCGAATAACGATAAATTAGTGATAATAAAAGTCGGCACTGCCGACTCACTGATGTTATTGATTCGAATTGACCTAATCGAATGTTGATAAGGTCAACGCCGAAAACTCGTTTAACGCATCACGCTGTATGCGATAGCAGACTTTCGGTGGTGTTGATTCTGCACTGATAAACCCCGCCACTTTAAGTATCCGCAAATGCTCAGAAACGGTTGATTGGGCAAGTCCCAACTGCGATACAAGGTCACTGTTCAAGCAGCCACCAGCCCGCTCTAAATCAGACAAGATTCGAATAATTCGGATACGCGCCGGGTGCGACAATGCCTTCGCTTGCGCGGCTAGCCTCTTTTCTGCGGCTAACTGCTGCTCTGTGGCGATAAACATGTCTGGATTTTCAACGCTACAACTGGTCACTGTGTATCCTCTATCGTCTTTTGACGATAAACATACGCTTGAAACGAAAAAGAGTCAATCGTCTTTTAACGATTGACTCTTTTATTTATTCAATTCCGTTATCCAGCAACCGCTTTAAGCGCGCCAGGCAAGCGAATAGAGATAATTGTCGTGAGTACCAAGAAGGCAAACGACACCCACATGCAAGCCGCAAGACCCGCAACCTGGAACACCCAACCAGACAACACAGTGCCGATCAAACGACCCATCGCATTAGCCATGTAGTAGAAGCCGACGTCCATCGACACGCCATCGCCTTTTGCATAACTCACAATCAAATAGCTGTGCAGGGATGAGTTGACCGCAAAGATAGCGCCAAAAATCAACAGCCCGACAACAATCACCACTTGCGGATACCATTGCATCTGAACACAGTAAGCATGATGCCTGTGACCACGGCTAACGCCAGCGCCCACCACATAGCAGCGCTGCCATCTGGCACTCTGCCCTGCGCTTTGCCAGTAATCTTTGGTGCTACGCCTTGTACCACGCCATAAGCGATGACCCATAACGCTAGAAATCCACCGACTAAGGTATGATCCCAACCAAAGATAGAACCAAGATAAATTGGCAAGGCAACTACAAACCAAACATCACGAGCGCCAAACAGGAACATTCGCGCAGCGGATAAGATATTGATGCTCTCTGATTTCGAGAAGATCTGTTTAAATTTAGGCTTCGCTTTGGCCTTACCCATATCGCTCTCTAAGCTGATAATGCTGCCAATAAACACCAGTGTCAGCACTGCCGCCATTGCTGCAACGGCATATTGGAAGCCAAGAACCGAAAGCAATAAACCACCGATAAAGAAGCCTGCACCTTTCAGCGCATTCTTAGACCCAGTCAAGATGGCCACCCATTTATAAAGCGCGCCTTGCTGCTCATCTGGAACTAAGGTCTTAATAGCACTTTTGGCACTCATCTTATTCAGATCCTTAGCAATCCCTGAAAGCGCTTGAGCCGCCATCACCCATGGAATGGTTAACCAAGTGCTCGGAACTGCCAGCATTAACAATGCAAAGATCTGCATCCCGAGACCAATGTTCATGGTTCGATTAAGGCCTAAACGCGCCCCTAACCAGCCGCCAATAAGATTGGTGACCACACCAAAGAACTCATAGAAAAGAAACAAGGATGCAATGGCAAGCGAGCTGTAGCCAAGATCGTGGAAGTAGAGCACCACCAGCATTCGCAAGGCACCATCGGTAATGGTGAAATTCCAGTAGTTGAAAGTCACCAGCATATACTGGCGAACGCTTTTGCTAAGGTTAGACAACATAATTCTTCTGCCTAATAACAGGGGTAAGGATTCAGAAATAAAAGCCCTCACCAGAGGGCTTTATTCGCTAAGCTTTCTAACGGAGTTGACTCGCTAAAGAGATTCCGATTAGAAAGTCGCAGCCAGCTTCTCTACGTAGTCAATTTGAGGCTGCTTGGTGAAAGCACCAGGCGTAGTGCCTGAACTTCACGGCGAATCGTCTCAAGTTCCCAACCTTTCTCAAGCAGCAGATTTGCTGCAAGAAGACCGGTACGACCCGAACCGCCCATGCAGTGCATCGCAATTTTCTCGCCCGCTTCTACCGCTTGATGCAGTTCTGGTGAGATTGCTTTCCAGTCAGCCGCGAACTCAGTACCAGGTGCGCGATCATCTTCAATTGGTGTTTGGAACCACTTAATGCCTAGCGCCTGTGCTTTTTCTCCAAGCTCAGCGACGCCTGCTTCTGCCATCTCGTGATTATCCAGAGCGGTAACGATAACCGTAACACCTTGCTCTTTAAGTTGAGCTAGTGATTCATCTAATGACGCCTCTTTGGTACCTGGACAAGGCGTTAACACCAAGGCTGCGTTATCTACGTTTAGTTCCCATGTTGGATGCATCATCATTACCCCGCTAGACCGACTTTACGAACCAATTCTGCTGTGCGCGTTGCATAGCCCATTTCATTGTCATACCACGCGTAGATTTTCACCATGCGAGTACCAACCACCATAGTCGATTGCGCATCAACGATGGTTGAACGTTGGTCGCCACGGTAATCGATAGAAACCAGCGGACGCTCTTCAAAACCAAGGATGCCTTTTAGCTCGCCTTGTGATGCTTCTTTAAGAAGTGCGTTAACCTCTTCAGCTGTTGTATCGCGCTTAACGTCAAAGATGATGTCAGTGAGTGATGCATTCGCTAGAGGTACACGTACCGCGTGGCCGTTAATCTTGCCTTTTAGCTCAGGGAAGATTTCAACGATAGCCGTTGCGCTGCCGGTAGTAGTTGGGATAAGGCTCATGCCGCATGCGCGAGCACGACGCAAATCTTTGTGCGGCGCATCAAGGATAGTTTGCGTGTTGGTTAGATCGTGGATAGTCGTGAAAGACGACTGCTCGATACCCAGTTTCTCGTGAATCACCTTCACTACAGGCGCAATGCAGTTTGTGGTACAAGATGCCGCTGTCACGATTCGGTGAGCCGCTGCATCAAAGATTTCATCATTGACACCGACAACGATGTTGGCAATGCCTTCTTCTTTCACTGGCGCAGACACCACGACACGCTTAACGCCTTGATCTAGGTATTTGTTTAGGAATTCAGTTTTACGGTGCACACCTGTTGCTTCAATCACAACATCACAGCCAGACCAATCAATCGCATCGATATCGCGCTCTTGAGTCGTTTTAATGCGCTTGCCATTTACTACAAGCTCATCACCTTCAACCGCTACACCGTGATGCCAAGTACCTTGTACTGAATCGAACTCCAATAGGTGACCGAGTGTGGTTGCATCACCTGCAACGTCATTAATCAAAACGAACTCTAACTCGTCCCAATCAAATGCTGCGCGAAGCGCCAAACGGCCAATTCGACCAAATCCGTTAATACCTACTTTAATCGCCATAACTTAATCTCTTAATTACGTAAAATATTCGGTTGTACCGTCAAGCTCTAGGCATCGTTTGATGATGACGCAAGCTCGTTAAAGTTTAGTTGATAGGCGCTTTGCAAACAGTTCGAATGCTCAAGCCCTTTCAATGTTCGATAGAGCCAACCCGGCAACCCTTCAGCTAAGCTGTAAAAGACATGCTGCCCTTGCCTTGTATCCTTGAGCACACCTGCTTGCCTTAGCATAGCAAGGTGCCTCGATATCTTAGGTTGGCTCTCTCCCAACGCCTCCACCAGATCGTTGACACAGACTGAGCCGTTGGCCGATACCCAAAGTAGGGTTCGAATACGGGTTTCATCGGACATCAATTTAAAAAACTCATGTGGAAGCATCTTTAAATACTCATATATGGATATGCGTATATATTAAAACCCAACAAAAAAGAGTCAAGGATCTTTTTTCGCTGTCACAAAACTTTCATATAGATATTTCAAGTATAGAAAAGCCCATCAACCTAGGAAGGGTGATGGGCTTATTTTTGGCGTCGGATTGAGCAGTGAACTAACGGTGTAAACGCTCAACGGCTTAATGGTCTTGCTCAGGCTCTCTTCGGCAAGCGATGGCATCTTGCTCGCCATGGTTGCATAGAGGCTATCAATCATGGCCAGTTTCACCAGTCTCGCGGTGCCATTCTTACCGAGCACTGGCTCGGGAGACGCAGGCGCATACAGGGGAATATCAGACAGTGAAGAAAGCTCAGCATGATAGTTATTGGTAATCGAAATCACCGTCGCTCCAGATCGCTTGGCCTGGCGTACTGCATCCATAAGATCGACCGTTTGTCCTGAATGCGATACCACCAACACCACATCTTGCTCTTTCATAATGCTCGCTGACATCAGCATCAAATGTCGATCTTTTGGCACTGAAGACTTAATGCCAATTCGCAGTAACTTGTGCTGAAAGTCTTCGCAAATGATGCTCGATCCGCCCACAGCAAACAGTTCTATGTTGCGCGCTTTCAACAGCGCTTCTGCGGCGGCATCAACCATAGCCACATCGACAAAATTCAAGATCTCAGTCAGCGCATTGATGGAGTTCTGTAGCACCTTAGAGACAATCTTCTCAGCACTGTCGTCAGGCAGTAAACGCTCGCTTGGCGCATAAGTTTGGGTCTCACTCTGAGCATAGAGCGACTCCTTCAACTGCTTAAAGCCGCTGAACCCTAACTTTTTAGATACCTTTACAATCAATGCAGGCGAAACACTTAAACGCTCAGCTACCTCATTAATAGAGGTCGACTTCTGCATGAAGTGTGGCAGTAAAAAGTTCTCTGCAATCGACTGCTCCGTCTTGGTTAGTGACGGTATCATCATACGTATGTTGGGAATAACTTGATTCGAATTCAAAACATTCAACACAGCTCTCAAAGTATTTCCCTCATTATAACCCTAAAACCTCTGGCTTTTCCTCACTCACAAGTGAGCTTTGCGTATCCAAACGCTAACCTTCTAATGTCCAATGCTGATAAGACATTGGTTTATCACTTTCAAATCGGAAACCACAGTCGTGCTTAACGCCGCTCGCTTTACCAAACATCCTACTGGTCATGACCGCTCGTCCGCGGTTAATAAACACTTCCACACAAGAGCTATCACGCAGTAATTGCAGTGATGTTGCTTTGCCTGGCCAGGTTTTCTGTTGCCACAGACCCGTTTTAAGATTCTTACGTTTGGTTGTTACACCACTTGGTGTCACCTCCAACACAAGATCATCTGCGATAGTGATCGTACTCGTCGCTCCATTGATGTCTTGTAGTAATAGCTCTGCACTCAGCCCCGCTAGCGATGTTGATAAGCAGTGACCTGAAAGATGATTTCTTCTCATTGTCGCCAACTCTTCTGCGGGTTGCTGCAACACTTCATTATTCGAAATCGTCAAACGGCGCGGGCAAGTCATTTGATGGATCCATCCAAACGCCTTGGTCGGTTGATAAGGTTCATACTCATCCGGCTTACCCATCCAGCCAAACAATAAGCGGCGTCCGTCGGCGTCTTCAAATGTTTGCGGTGCATAGAAGTCAAAGCCATAATCCAGCAAACAGGTACTCTCTACTTGATAATCGGCTTGCTGGTAATCCAGCGCACCAATCGTCACTTCAACATCAAAGGTTTCAGTCGCTTTACCGTCGATATCAATCCAAGTCTTCGGGCAGGTAATCAGGACATCTTTACCATCTAACGGGAACAAATCTGGGCATTCCAGCATGAAGTTATTGTCTTGTTTGCCGTTAATGTCTGTGCCATAGATATCGCCGCATTTTTGCCACGTGGTTAAATCGCGAGAACGATATAAAATAACCACTCCTCGTTTTTGAAGATCTTCAGCGCCTAATACCATGTAATAGTCATCGCCATGGCGCCAAACTTTAGGGTCACGTACATGGCCACTATAACCGGCTGGTAAATCCATCACCGGGCCAAGTTTGTTCACTTCTCCAGATTCACTCAGTTGAGCGCGGCATTGGTAAGCAGTACGGCCACCTTGTGGGTATTTGACATTGCCGGTATAGAACAGCTCTAGCTTGCCATCCACTTCAATTGCAGAGCCAGAATAGCAACCAGAGACCTCGTACTCTTCTGTTGGTGCCAAAGCCAGCGGCTTGTGTTGCCAATGAATCATATCCGTTGAAGTCGCAAGTCCCCACGCCTTTGCACCATGCTCGCATTCAAGTGGATTCCACTGATAAAACAAATGGTACTCACCGTTATAGAAGCTCAGTCCATTTGGATCATTAAGCAGACCGACACGAGGTGCAAAGTGCCAAACTGGACGGTAAGGATCGTGCTCACCTTGTTTTGGCACATTGAGTAGAGATTCGATGGTTTGCAGCAGGTATTGAGTGTCTGTCATAAAAACTCCAAAGCCTCCCTAGACAGGGAGGCTGGTCATTAAATCGCTTATTTCTTTTCTAGCATTTTGTCTGAGAAGCCCATGGTGTACGTTAGAGAGAACGCCACACCGCAGCTCACAGCATGCACCAGTAGGTAAGATAGAATCTGACCGTCTAGGTAAAGTAAGGTGCCTGGGATTACCGTCACCGCCATACCACTTGCTGCAAGACCAAGAATTTGTGCTACAAAGCCACCCGCAGCACCGCCAATCAATGCGAAGACAAATGGACGGTAGTAACGTAAGTTCACACCAAAGATAGCTGGCTCAATAATGCCAAGGAATGCCGATACTGTAGATGGGTAACATAGCGCTTTCAGCTTCTTACTTTGAGTCTTCATGCCCACCGCCAGACATGCCGCACCTTGAGCAGAAATCGCACCAGTAATTAGAGCGTTGAACACGTTACTGCCTTCGTTTGCAAGAAGCTGGATTTCAAGCAAGTTGAAGACGTGGTGTACGCCGGTAATCACAATCAGATCCCAAACGAAACCAATAAACAGACCACTTAAACCAAATGGTAGGTCTAACAGATATTTCGTCGCTTCTACCATTGCCACTTCCACCATGTGGAATAGTGGACCAACCGCGAGTAGAGAAACCGCACTCATGATAAGTAGGGTTAGGAACGGGGTCATGACCAGATCAAACGCCTCTGGCATCACTGAGCGAATGCGGCGTTCCAATTTGGCCGTTAAGAAACCGGCAATAAATGCAGGGATCACTGAGCCTTGATAGCCAACCACAGGGATAAAGCCAAAGAACATCAGCGGGCTTGCTTCACCAAAACCCACCGCCCAAGCGTTAGGCAGTGCCGGCGATACCAACATAAGACCTAACACTAAGCCGATTAATGGGGTACCACCAAACACTCGGCTTGCTGACCAAGCTACCATTGCCGGTAAGAAGATGAACGCCGTATCCGTCAGAATTTGAGTATAAAGAATGAAATTAGCCGGGATGGATTCAGGCGTAAGACCAAATAGAGCCAGTACTTCTGGGCGCGTTACGAGGCCGCGAAGTCCCATGAACAAACCCGTTGCCACGAGTGCAGGAATCAGTGGGACAAACACGTCACTGAACGTACGAATAGCGCGTTGTAATGCTGTACCTTGCTGCTCTGCGGCCTGTTTAATTTCTGATTTTGAAGAGGTCGTTAAATCTAGGTTTTGAACCGCTTCAAACACTCGGTTCACGGTACCTGTTCCGAAGATGATTTGGTACTGACCGCTATTGAAGAACGCCCCTTTCACCTTATCAGTGTCTTCAATTTTCTCCTTATCAATTTTTTTCTCATCGGCCACCATCACACGTAAACGTGTAGCGCAGTGTGCCACTGAGACAATGTTTTCTTCACCGCCTAACGAGCTCACGAGCTCTTCTGCAATCAACGAATAAGACATCACTTCATCCTGCGATTTGTTTGTTGAGTAATTGCGTTTCAATCTATCACTCCTTTCCATGGCAGACGACGATCATGGTCACAAAATAAATTTATTTATGAAATTAACACAGCTGTGAATTTTACCGTAAATTTTATTTTAGTTAAAAAACAATACTTTATTCTTAAAATTGAATTTCTGGTGAAATTTAATAATTTACTATTGTGAATTTTTACGTAAACTAAACCCAACTTTATCGGCTAAGGTATCAACAAAATGATCATCTCTCTCGGTTGTGACCATGTAGGTTTCGAACACAAAGCTTTAATCATTAATCACTTAGAGCAAAAGGGTCACCAAGTGATCGACTTGGGCGCCCAATCTCCAGAGCGAACTGACTACCCTCAGTATGGTCTAGCGGTAGCAAAATCGGTGACATCGGGTGAAGCCGATCGCGGAATTTTGATTTGCGGAACAGGGGTTGGCATTTCATTGGCGGCTAACAAGGTTCCTGGGATCCGCGCAGTAGTTTGTAGCGATCCTTATACCGCCCAACTTTCTCGTGAGCACAACGACACCAATATTCTTTCATTTGGTTCTCGAGTCGTGGGCATTGAACTGGCTAAAATGATTGTTGATCGTTGGCTAGACGGTGAGTTTGAAGGTGGTCGCCACCAAAACCGTGTTAACCAAATCGCAGACATTGAAAAGGAGCACGCTCATGGCTAAGTTTTGTCCCTCAATGATGTGTGTCGATTTCGCTAAACTGCCACAAGAGCTAGCGGAACTGGAGAAAGCGAAGGTTGATATGCTGCATATCGATGTAATGGATGGCCACTTTGTGCCTAACTTTGCACTCGGGCCAGAAGATATCAAAGCGATCCGTGACACTACTTCGATTCCTTATGACGTACACTTGATGCTGTCTAATCCAGATCAATACATCGATCTTTTTGCCGACCTAGGTGCAAGCTTGATGTATGTTCATGCCGAGGCACCTCCTCATCTGCACCGAACACTAGGAAACATTCAAGCTAAGGGCATTAAATCAGGCTTAGCCATTAACCCTGGTACACCACTTAGCGTGATTGAAGATGTGCTTGATGTCACCGATGTGATTCTAGTGATGTCGGTAAATCCTGGCTTTGCGGGTCAAAAATTCATTCCGAATGCCTTTAACCGCATAGATCGCATTATCGAGATGATCGAAAAACAGGGCACCCAGACTAAACTCGCCATCGATGGTGCGATTAGCCCGGAAGTGATTGAGCAGCTGAAAGATAAGATTGAATACTTTATCTTGGGCACTGCAGGTCTATTTGGTAAAGAAACCAGCTATGCAGAAACCATGGATAACTTAAGAGCCATCGCCAACACCAAACTTGAACAGGCAGCGTAACTCCTCCACCGCGCTCCTGTCACGGCCTCCCCCATTTCTGACAAGACCTTTCCGATAGGAAAGGTCTTTCTTTCACTGCCAAAGCCTTTCATAATATCCCCAACACCTCAAAAGTCCCTCCTAATTCTAGAGGAAACCATGACCAAAAGAATTCTCTTTGTTTGCCGTGGAAATTCTGCGCGCTCGCAACTGGCAGAAGCCATTGTTAACAGAGATTATGCGCCGCTCTATCAAGCATCTAGTGCAGGCAGTAGCCCAAGTCAGGTCGACAATCGAACCATCGAAACTTTACAACAAGCTGAGTTTGCTATTGATGGTTTGCGCTCTAAATCTATTGAAGAGTTCCAAGGCGAGCATTTTGATTATGTCATTACCTTATGTTCATCAGCACAGCGTGAATGTGGGGTATTTGAAAATAGTAACGAAAGTCTATTCTGGGATCTCCCTAGTCCGACATCGATCTCTGAAAGCTCCTTCGAAGCCTCTTTATATGATCTGCAAAAACGCATTGATCTGTTTATGACAGTTCACAGCGATGCACACGATCTCGACTTTGATCCTTTGGTGGTACATAAATGCTTGAGCGATCCAACCCGCCTTTTGATCACGCTAATGATCTTTACCGAGGTCGAACTGAGCGTGGGCGAATTGTGTGAGGCACTTCAGGAATCTCAACCGAAGATATCTCGCGCGCTTGCGGTGTTGAGAAACTGCGGCATCGTCACTGACAGACGAAAAGGCCAATGGGCTTTTTATTCTATTTCGGACAAACTGCCGCTTTGGGGTATCGATATTCTTGATGCCTCTGTCAAAAGTATGTCTCGTCAGATTTTGGCTGCAAACCAACTACTTAACCAATCTAATAATCGACCAGAGCGCCACCGTTAACAGCGCTTCACAGCAAGCCGCTTACTAACATCACCTATAGGTAAGCGGTCATCCCTCTAGATTCAAAACCTTGTGAAAACTGGCGACTCCTATTGCAATTTGATGGCAAATTACCCCCAGTGCGCTGATATTATCAACAAAAGATCAAAGCAATCGTTTTACACCTTGTTTTACCGCACATCTGTCAGTTTTGAAAAAAAGTTACCAAATGGTGGTGATTCATCCGGTTTATTTATTTTGATCCAAAAATTAAATCTTAAGCGCCGAAACCTTGCTCTAAAACAACTTATGCACGGTGAAATCCGATCAATTCGGTGGTAGAATTCGTGCCCGAAAAGAAAAAAAATTACAGAATTAGCGGTTATTTTTTTGCAATCTTACTGAATTAACCTAGTAAGCGCCCAAAAAAAGTGGCCTAGAAAGCGCCTCATTTAGTCATAAAATGACTAAACTTGATGAAAGACTTTCACTCCTAGAAGAAGCGAAACTAGAGAAAGAAATTGATAGCTCACGTGAATTATTTGTGGGCATCCCTAGCCTTCTAGAGAGACTAATACTAACTTTCAAATTGTAATAATATTTACCGGAGAGTATCTTCCATGAAAAAGACCAAAATCGTATGTACGATTGGCCCTAAAACTGAATCAGTAGAGAAGCTAACTGAGCTTGTTAACGCTGGCATGAACGTTATGCGTCTAAACTTCTCTCACGGTGACTACGAAGAGCACGGCACTCGTATTGCTAACTTCCGTGAAGTAATGGCAAACGTAGGTAAGCAACTTGCAATTCTTCTAGACACTAAAGGTCCAGAAATTCGTACTATCAAACTAGAAGGCGGCAACGACGTTGATCTAGTAGCTGGTCAAGAATTCACTTTCACAACTGACATCGCTGTTGTAGGTAACAAAAACACTGTTGCTGTAACTTACGCAGGTTTCGCAAAAGATCTTTCTGCTGGTAACACTATCCTAGTAGACGACGGTCTAATCGAGATGGAAGTTATCTCTACAACTGACACTGAAGTTAAGTGTAAAGTTCTTAACAACGGCGCACTTGGTGAAAACAAAGGTGTTAACCTTCCAGGCGTTTCTGTTCAACTTCCAGCTCTATCTGAAAAAGATAAGAACGACCTTAAGTTTGGTTGTGAGCAAGGTGTTGATTTCGTAGCTGCATCTTTCATCCGTAAAGCAGCAGACGTTAAAGAAATCCGTGAAGTGCTAAACGCAAACGGCGGCGAAAACATCCACATCATCTCTAAGATTGAGAACCAAGAAGGTGTAGATAACTTCGACGAGATCCTTGAGCTTTCTGACGGCATCATGGTTGCACGTGGTGACCTAGGTGTTGAAATCCCAGCTGAAGAAGTAATCTTCGCTCAGAAGATGATGATCGAGAAGTGTAACCGTGCTCGTAAGACAGTTATCACTGCAACTCAAATGCTTGATTCTATGATTCAAAACCCACGTCCAACTCGCGCAGAAGCGGGTGACGTTGCGAACGCAATCATGGACGGTACAGATGCAGTAATGCTTTCTGGTGAAACAGCGAAAGGTAAGTACCCTGTTGAAGCGGTAACTATCATGGCTCAAATCGCTAACCGTACTGACGGCGCACTAAAAGCTGAACTAGGTTCTCGCCTAGACAGCCCACGCCTACGTATTACTGAAGCAGTATGTAAAGGTGCAGTAGACACTGCTGAGAAGCTAGCTGCTCCACTTATCATCGTTGCTACTGAAGGTGGTAAATCAGCACGTTCTGTACGTAAGTACTTCCCAACTGCAAGCATCGTTGCACTAACAACTAACCCTAAGACAGCTGCACAGCTAGTTCTTACTAAAGGTGTTCGCCCAGTTCTTGTTGATTCAATCGACAGCACTGATGAGTTCTACAAAAACGGTAAAGAGTACGCTCTAGAGTCTGGTTTTGGTAAGAAAGGCGATATCGTAGTTATGGTTTCTGGTGCTCTAGTAGCATCTGGTACTACGAACACAGCGTCTGTTCACGTACTATAATTCCGAAGATATATACAAAATATCTATAAAAAGAGGCTTATGCCCTCTTTTTTTATAATTTTCTTGCCCAAATTTTCAACACGCTGTACTATCAGACATGCTTTACAACACGGCATACCGCCGTGCGTTTCCAGATTTATTTTCTGAGTTAAGAGGTGTAACGTGTCAAGCCCAACATTGACAGACAAAGTCGCTAAAATGATCTGTCAGGATATTCTATCGGGGGAGCTCAAGCCTAACCAAAAACTGGTGGTCGCTGAGCTTAAGGAAAAGTACAACGTAGGAGCCTCTCCTATTCGAGAAGCACTGATTCAACTTTCGTGGATTAAATACGTCAAACTCGAACCACAAAAAGGTTGCTGGGTAGCGCCTATTTCGAAGTTAGAGTTGTATGATTTGTATGAAAGCTTAAAGGTTGTTTCGTCAGTACTGTTAGAGAAATCAATCCAACAAGGCAGCGAAAGTTGGGAGTTAGAGATCCTCACAGAGTTCCACAAGTTATCTCGCTTTAAGTTCCAAGGGGATAATTTTAACTGGCAGGAATGGGAAGATCGTCAGGAAGCTTTCTATAGTTCTTTACTCAGCGGTTGCTTTTCTAAGAACATGCTCGACTTCTTTAATGACATCATCAGACAAGTCAAACGCTATCGCCGCATCTCACTGAGTCACTCGCCTAAAGCCTTCTCAGAGCTGTTTAACCTTGAAGAGCATGAGAAGATGATGAGACTGACGCTCGATAAGGACATCGACGGTGCTCGTCAACAACTGACCCAATATCTCAACGATATGATGAAAGACATCGAACCAACGGTCAGTGAAATCGAAATGAACTAAACAAAAAATCGGGGCTAGCCCGATTTTTACCATCCAAAGAATTCTTTGTGATGTGTGTTGAGCAGAAGCACCATAGGCAAAAAGTATAATGCGCTCAACTTGATACCCAGTACGACCAAAGTGCCGATGGTGAGCCTTACCAAAAAGTGATTGTACATAACAAACCTCTATCACCTAACTCATTGACATCCAAGTGAATACTGTCCAATCAAAAGTAAATTCCATTCTTGAGGAAGGAGAAAATGTGAACAAAAAAGTGTGACCTTACTCCAAGAACGCCTAGTTTACTGATTACACTCAACAGGTCAAGTTTTAATCAGCATTAGACTAAAGTCTAATACAGTGGCACGTTTTTTACACGTCTCAAAAGCAAGAAGAAAGTCGCTACTAGCGAAAGGATGAGAAAAAGGTAAAGTGTTAGAGATACAAAAAAGCCGCATATCAATGCGGCTTTTTGCTATTTGACTACGCGAAGACTTGGTCGCCCTTTTGGTTTAGGCGGTTCATCATCTCCGTTAGGTTCTTCATTGCTTTGCTCTGGCTGCTCAGTTTCTGCTGCCACGGACAAACCTGTTACTACTTCTGGCTCTGAGATGTCTTCTTCTTCAATAGAGAGATACGCATCTTCAGGTTCAAACATAGTACCAGCACCGTTTTCACGAGCATAAATCGCCTGTACCGAATACAAAGGAGCAATCACAGAGTGAGGCTTTCCACCGAATCGAGCATGAAACGTAATCGCTTCGTTACCCAACTCAAGCTGACCAACCGCTCTTGGAGCAATATTGAGAATGATCTGACCATCTTGCACAAACTCCAAAGGAACTCGCACTCCCGGCATGTTGGCATCAACGACAATATGCGGAGTTAAATCATTCTCAACTAGCCAATCATAAAATGCACGAAGCATATATGGTCGGCGAGGTGTCATTTTTTCAATATCCATCGTCTCGAGAGAAACCTATAAGGACTAGCGAACCAAACGCATCTCACGCTCAGCTTCTGTTAGAGAAGCTAGGAATGAATCACGTTCAAATACACGGTTCATGTACACTTTGATTTCTTTTGAGCCAGGACCAACAAGCTCAATGCCCATTTCTGGTAAACGCCACAATAGTGGAGCTAGGTAGCAATCAATTAGGCTAAATTCTTCGCTCATGAAGTACTCGTACTCAGCAAAAATAGGCGCTAGAGTCAGTAGGTCATTGCGAAGTTTGTTACGTGCCGCTTCTGCTTCTTCTGCAGAACCTTTCATTACTTTCTCAGCTAGCGAGTACCAGTTGCGCTCAATGCGATAAATCATTAGGCGGCTGTTACCACGCGCTACCGGGTATACTGGCATTAGCGGTGGATGAGGGAAACGCTCATCTAGGTATTCCATGATGATCTTTGAGTCGTAAAGGGCTAGCTCACGATCGACCAAAGTTGGAACAGTCTTGTATGGGTTTAGCTCAGCAAGCTCAGCTGGGATGTTCACGTCATCCACTAACTCGACTTCAACACTAACACCTTTTTCCGCTAGAACGATTCGAACCTGGTGGCTATACAAATCAGTAGCACTGGAAAAAAGAGTCATCACAGAACGTTTATTGGCAGCTACAGCATGGAGCCCTCCGGGATACTTACAAAAAACAATGGAGGCAAGGCTCCATTGTGAACAAATTGGAATTAACGCGCTATGATAGCACAATTAGTGAACATCACGCCAATACTCTTTCTTGAGCAGCACAACGACGATAGTGAAGATGACTAGGAACGCCATCACCCACCAACCCAGTGCGTGACGCTCGAGTTTCACAGGGTCGCCTGAGTACTCAAGGAAGTTAACAAGGTCACGTACTGCATCGTCATACTCACTAGAGCTCAACTCACCACGCCATCGGTTTCAGTACCCACAATCACCTGAACTTCTTCACCATCAACCACTTTAGTTTCGAAGATCGGCGTTGGAATACCTTGCAGTTCTTCAAGAACATGAGGCATACCAACATTTGGGAATGTGGTGTTGTTCACGCCAAACGGACGACTTGGATCGACGTAGAACGTGCGTAGATACGTGTATAACCAGTCCACACCACGAACACGAGCAACCAAAGTAAGATCCGGTGGCGCAGCACCGAACCAAGCTGCTGCTTGTTTCTGAGGCATAGCGTTAACCATCAGGTCACCAATCTTCGCTTCTGGATCGAAAACTAGGTTTTCTTTAGCTAGATCGACAGGAATACCCAAGTCAGTTGCTACGCGCTCATAGCGCTGATACTGCGTCGAGTGACATGCAAAGCAGTAGTTCATAAACAGCTTAGCACCGTTTTGAAGCGACGCTTTGTCCGTCAAATCATTGTTTGCTTTATCAAGATTTACATTACCACCAGCGGCTAGTGCTAGAGATGGCAGCAATGCGAAAAGTACTACAATCCACTTTTTCATTTGAATGTCACCCTCTCTGGCAATGGCTTGGTGTTTTCATTCTTACTGTAGAAAAACAGCAGAACGAAGAACATGAAGTAACCTAAACTGAAGATCTGAGCCAGTAGCGTATACGTTGGCGTCGCTGGTAGCGCACCAAGAATACCCAAAGCAATAAAGCTAATGGTGAACTGGATGATGTTGATCAGGTGAATCTTACTTCTGTAGCGATAAGAGCGAACTTTACAACGGTCGAACCAAGGAAGTAGGAACAGGAATACAATCGATAGTCCCATTGCAACAACACCTAGTAACTTGTCTGGTACCGCACGCAGAATCGCGTAGAACGGAGTGAAGTACCATACAGGAGCAATGTGCTCAGGAGTCTTCAGCGGGTTCGCAGCTTCAAAGTTAGGTGGCTCAAGGAAGTAACCGCCCATCTCTGGGTTAAAGAACAGCACATAACAGAACAGGAAGAAGAAGCCAGCTACACCAACCAGATCTTTTACCGTACCGTAAGGGTGGAATGGAATCGAATCAATGATGTCGTATTTCTTGCTGTAGTAGTCGTGGAACTTGAACTGTGTCTTGTAGTCATCGCCCATGCTGCCTTTCGGAAGCTTGGTCTCAATACCATCTGGGTTGTTTGAACCCACTTCATGTAGAGCGAGTACGTGCAGTACAACCAGCAGTAGTAGCACGATTGGTAGAGCAATCACGTGCAGTGCGAAGAAACGGTTTAGCGTTGCACCAGAGATGATGTAGTCACCACGGATCCAAAGCGTTAGGTCATCACCGATAACTGGAATCGCACCAAATAGCGAGATGATTACCTGTGCACCCCAGTAAGACATTTGTCCCCAAGGCAGTAGGTAACCCATAAATGCTTCTGCCATCAACACAAGGAAGATAAGCATGCCGAATACCCAAAGCAACTCACGCGGCTTCTGATAAGAACCATAGATGAGACCACGGAACATATGTAGGTAAACAACAACGAAGAAGGCCGAGGCACCCGTTGAGTGCATATAGCGCAGTAGCCATCCGTATTCCACATCACGCATGATGTATTCCACAGAGGCAAACGCACCTTCACCAGAAGGTACATAGTTCATTGTCAGCCAAATACCAGTTAGAATCTGGTTGACCAACACTAGCATCGCTAGTGAACCAAACAGATACCAAAAGTTGAAGTTTTTTGGCATTGGGTATTCGGATAGATGCTTTTTATAAGCATTCATCGCAGGTAGACGTTTTTCTACCCAATCAAGTAACGCTTGCATTATGCATCCCCCTCATCAACACCAATAAGGATTCTGGTATCACTCAAGTACATGTGTTTAGGAATGACTAGGTTGAGTGGAGCTGGTACGTTTTGGAAAACACGACCAGCCATATCAAACTTAGAACCATGACATGGACAGAAGAAACCCGATTTCACACCCTGAACTTGTTCACTAAAGGAATCAGCAAGATAGGTAGGTGAACAACCTAGGTGGGTACAGAAACCAACAGCGACAAAGTACTCCGGTTTAATGGAGCGGTACACATTCTGTGCATACTCTGGCTGCTGCTCTTCTCCTGAGTCTGGGTCACGCAATTGAGCGGCTAGGTTATTTAGGTTGTCCAAAACAGATTGCGCGCGACGCACAACCCATACCGGCTTACCCTGCCATTCAACACGAACCATTTGACCTTCTTCAAGCTTGCTGACGTCCACTTCAACAGGGGCACCAGCGGCTTTCGCTTTGGCACTTGGGTTCCAAGATTTAATAAAAGGAACGGCGACTGCAGCTGCTCCCAAACCACCGACAACCGCAGTTGTCGCAGTAAGGAAACGCCTGCGACCGTTATTTAAAGGCGCATTGCTCATCCAACATTTCTCCCATTTGCTCCTTTGGGTCAACACTGAGCGAATCCAAGTTGCTCTTTTAGATGGAATAACCCATTGGGGAACCATTCCTTGGGCTATTTTCCTTCAAATTGAACGAGCCAATAGTACTAATTATTTTGGCTACTTGAGTCTGCTCAGACATCGATTCCGACCAGTAGAGCATGGCTAACAAAATACGAATTTTAGTTGTATTTATTTGATAGCAAATGATAAAGAAAACCCTACTTTTTGACAAGATAAAGCTACCTTTTCGTAACATCTATAGCAGGAATTCGCTTGCTAGTTCACAAAAGGAGGGAAAAGGAGAGAATGAAGATCAGAGTTTCTGAATTTAGTACGGTTATTGGACGTATAAAAACAAAAAAGCCCAGCCGAAGCTGAGCTTTTTGATTCCACATTCCAACATAAAGTTGGAAAGCATAATCTTCTCGGTGAGGAGAAAATTAACGCTTAGAGAACTGTGGACGACGACGTGCTTTACGTAGACCAACTTTCTTACGTTCAACGCAACGAGCGTCACGCGTAACGTAGCCAGCTGCACGTAGAGCAGGACGTAGAGTTTCATCGTATTCCATTAGCGCGCGAGTGATACCGTGACGGATAGCACCTGCTTGACCAGAAATACCGCCACCTTTTACAGTAACGAATAGGTCTAGCTTCTCAGTTAGTTCAGTTAGCTCTAGAGGCTGACGAACTACCATGCAAGAAGTTTCGCGACCGAAGTATACTTCTAGTTCACGCTTGTTAACTACGATATTGCCAGTGCCTGGTTTGATGAAAACACGAGCAGCTGAGCTTTTGCGACGGCCAGTGCCGTAGTATTGATTCTCTGCCATTTTCGAAATCCCCGATTAGATGTCTAGTACTTGTGGTTGTTGAGCAACATGGTTGTGCTCAGCGCCAGCGTAAACTTTAAGCTTACGGTACATAGCACGGCCTAGAGGACCACGTGGTAGCATACCTTTAACCGCTAGCTCAAGAGCCATTTCAGGCTTACGATCGATCAGCTTTTCAAAAGTGATTGATTTTAGGCCGCCTGGAAACTCAGAGTGACGGTAGTAAACTTTGTTCTTAGCCTTGTTACCAGTTACAGTAACTTTCTCAGCGTTAACAACGATGATGTAATCACCAGTGTCAGTGTGCGGAGTGTATTCAGCTTTGTGTTTGCCACGTAGCGAGATGCAATTTCACTTGCTAGACGGCCAAGAGTTTTACCTTCAGCGTCTACAACGTACCAGTCGCGTTTTACAGTTTCTGGTTTAGCAACGAAAGTTTTCATGCTAATAATAACCCGTTAATTTAATTTACACTTAAGGAGCTTTCGCTCCCACTGTCTAAGAGCCCATACATCACCCTTCGAGTGTTGAAA
Organism: Vibrio maritimus; assembly: GCA_000755425.1. Lineage (GTDB taxonomy): Bacteria > Pseudomonadota > Gammaproteobacteria > Enterobacterales > Vibrionaceae > Vibrio > Vibrio maritimus_A. The sequence goes on along the minus strand of BBMT01000010.1, from coordinate 67,845 downwards.
CTCTCGGCATCGTTCCTCAAAAAGTTTGAAGAAACTCGCCTGCAGTAACGGTGGGTCGCAGGATTATAGAGAAGCTCGCGGAAAAAATCATCTATTTTTTGGACAAACTTGCCAAAAACATCAAGGTAGATGCTCAGAAGCCAAATAGTCATGGCTTTGCATCTCGGTAAGTCGCGAAATACAGCGCTTAAACTCAAACTCCAATTGACCTTGAGTGTACAACTCCTCTAGAGCGACTTCGGCTGAAATGATCAGTTTTACCCGCCTTTCATAAAATTCATCCACTAACGCAATAAAGCGCCTAGCGGCATCGTCCAGTTTGGCATCCATCTGCTTCACATCTGCCAGCAGCACCGTATGGTAAATTCTAGACATCTCTATATAGTCATTTTGACTGCGCATGGTCTGGCACAATTGTGCGAAACTCGCGAACAAGACATCGTCAGCGGCGGCAAAAACGTCAATGTCACGGTGATTAATCTCAATACTGGCCTCATGGACGCGATCGTCCATCACCAGCTGATTAAAATAGCGCTCTAGGTTTTGGTTTGCCGCTTCATCGAGAGGGAAATGGTAAATCTCCGCCTGCTCAAGCGTTCGCAGTCGATAATCAATGCCACTATCGACATTTAGCACCACACACTGACTTTGAATCAGCGAAATGGCTGGCATAAATCGGGCACGTTGGAGGCCATTGCGATACAAGTTTTCCGGAGGGATGTTGGACGTTGCGACAAGGACAACCCCACGTTTAAACAGCTCTTGTAGCAAAGTCGCTAGAATCATCGCATCAGTAATATCCGAGACAAAAAACTCATCGAAGCAAATAATTTTAGCTTCGGATTCAAAGATGTCTGCGACTTTCTCTAGAGGGTTTTCAACGTCTCCGAGCCGTTTTAGTTCATCGTGTACACGATACATAAAGCGGTGGAAGTGAACGCGCATTTTTCTCGATGTCGGCAAGCTATCGAAAAATGCGTCCATCAAATAGGTTTTACCGCGCCCTACTCCACCCCAGAAATACAGTCCCTTAGGAGGCACTGCTTGTTCTGGTTTCTTTCCTAGCAGTTTTTGCATCATTGAAAGCGGAGGCGCTTCAAATTTTAAATAGTCACTAAATTGGTCGTGTAATTTGTCTAAGGCTTCCACTGCAGTACGTTGGGCTGGGTCTGCTTGGAAACCATTTGTTTCAATATCGTGTTCGTATCTTTCTATGGGCGTCATGGATTACTCGCAACACTGATCCAAGGGCTAAAGAGCGCGTATTTTTGCTTTATTGGCTCGAACTCTCATAGTAACATGGCTATACGACGTGTGTAACCACTTGGTAACGCACATGTTAATAATCATTATAAAGGAGCTGTTATGCCTTGGATATATGCCATTGTCGGCTTGCTAGTTGGTGCTATTCTAGGAATTGTGATTTCCCGACTGACTACTCCACAATACAAGAAACAAAAGACGCTACAAAAAGACCTCGAGTCCGCTAAGTTTGCATTGGAACAGCAAAGACAAGAACTGTCGGATCATTTTGCGCAAACCGCAGAAATGCTCGACACGCTTGGCAAAGACTACACTAAGCTTTATCAGCACATGGCTAAAACCTCAACCGAGCTAATGCCTAACCTGCCTGAGCAAGATAATCCATTTGTGAAAAAAATTGCTGAACACAACGTAGAAGTCATTGACGCCAACGATTCTGCCGATCAGCCACCAAAAGATTATGTTAACGGTGCAACCGGTCTGTTGAGAGAAGAGAAAAAAGAAGTGGTCGAAGCCCCTTCTGCAGTCGGTCAAGAGCCCGTAACTACAGCCAAAGCTTCTTAATTAGCAACACCGGAATCGGCCAGCCATTAAATCAATTGCTGGCCGTTTTTATATTAAGGCTGAACTTTACCACAATCGTTGAGTCATAAACCTTACTGATCCTATGAGGAGTTTTATGATGAAAAAACCCGTACTTGCGTTAACTGTTCTTTCGTTAAGCCTAAGTGCAATCATCGCCCCACTGCCTGCAACGGCCGCTCTCCCATTGTCTGTTAATGGTGAGCAACTACCAAGCCTTGCACCCATGCTAGAGAAGGTCACCCCTGCGGTGGTCAGTATAGCGGTAGAGGGGACTCAAGTTTCTCGACAACAACTGCCAGACCAGTTTCGCTTTTTCTTTGGTCCTGACTTCCCGACTGAACAGCTTCAAGAGCGCCCATTCCGCGGGCTAGGCTCCGGCGTCGTCATTGACGCTAAGAAAGGCTACATCGTGACGAACTATCACGTCATCAATGGCGCGGAAGAAATCCGCATCAAGCTTGGTGATGGACGTGAATTCGATGCTGAACTTGTCGGCGGTGATGAAATGTCTGATGTTGCCCTGCTAAAAGTAGATGGCGCTAAGAACCTTACAGAGATTAAGGTGGCTGATTCAGATGAGCTTCGTGTCGGTGACTTCACCGTCGCGATTGGTAACCCGTTTGGTCTTGGACAAACCGTTACTTCCGGTATTGTATCCGCGCTAGGGCGAAGTGGCCTCAACATTGAAAACTTTGAAAACTTCATTCAGACCGATGCGGCTATTAACAGCGGTAACTCTGGGGGTGCCTTGGTCAACCTCAACGGTGAGCTTATTGGTATCAACACTGCCATCTTAGGACCAAATGGTGGCAACGTTGGTATCGGTTTCGCCATCCCATCGAATATGATGACCAATCTTACCGATCAAATCATCGAATTTGGGGAAGTGAAACGTGGCATGCTGGGCGTTCAAGGTGGCGAAGTTACCTCAGAGCTTGCCGAAGCACTTGGCTATGACTCAAGCAAAGGTGCGTTTGTCAGCCAAGTCGTACCTGATAGTGCAGCCGATAAAGCTGGGCTAGAAGCCGGAGACATCATCGTTTCTGTCAATGGTAAGAAAATCTCCACCTTTAGCGAGCTACGTGCCAAAGTCGCCACACTAGGGGCAGGCAAAACGGTTACGCTTGGCGTGATTCGTGATGGCAAAGAAAAGTCTTTCGAAGCAACGCTGAAAGAGTCCACACAATCAGCAACCAGGGCGGACAAGCTTCATGAAGGGCTCACTGGTGCAGAGTTTGCCAACACGACCAGCAGTGATGCGATTGAAGGCGTTAAAGTGACATCCGTTGCAGAAGGCTCTCCTGCCGCTCAATACGAGCTGCAAAAAGATGACATCATCATAGGTGTGAACCGTAGTCGAGTGAAAAACGTCGCTCAGTTGCGTAAGCTGCTTGAGAAAAAACCTGGCGTACTAGCACTGAACATTCAGCGCGGCGACAGAACTATTTACCTGGTCGTTCGATAATCACGACTCAACTTGGTTAATTTTGTGTCATAGAGCAGCCCTATTGAGGCTGCTCTTTTATTATCAGCGGTATAAATGATATCCTTCCCAACTCTGCTGTACGTCTTTTACTTTTTCGGTTGATTTCAAAAAATTATCTCGTTTTGCGAGTTAGTTAATACTACCTTAACAAGGTAACCGTTTGCTAAGTCTGACATTACGGCTATATTTTTCGATTCAACTCGAGGGAACAATGCTGAACTTTTTAATCCGTTCTGTATCTATGGGTCTTATTACGGCGCTCTTAGTGCTACTAGCGGTACCTTCCCTCAGACAAAACGTCATACCGAATAATATCGTCTCGCAACCTGAATACGACCAGTCTCAGCAAGTCTCATTTAATCAAGCTGTACGCAAGGCAGCGCCTGCGGTCGTCAATATTTACAGTCGTCAGTATAAAGAAAGTGATCGCACTACACTGTCAACGCAAGGCCTAGGTTCTGGCGTCATTGTTAGTGATAAAGGCTACATCATTACCAATTATCACGTCGTCGCCAATGCTGACCAGATCATTGTTGCGCTGCAAGATGGGCGCGTTGCTGCAGCCCAGCTTGTTGGTAAAGATCAGCGCACGGACATTGCGGTGCTGCGCATTGAAGGGGGAAACCTCCCTGTTATTCCGCTCAATCCAAACTACTCACCAAAAGTTGGCGATGTAGTACTGGCGATTGGTAACCCTTATAACTTAGGGCAGACCACCACCTTTGGTATCATCTCGGCTACGGGACGCTCATCAATTAGCGCAGGCGGTATTCAAGCCTTTATTCAAACCGATGCCGCTATCAACCAAGGTAACTCAGGCGGGGCGTTAGTGAATACGCTCGGCGAGCTAGTTGGTATTAACACCGCCTCATTCCAGCAGGCAACAGATTTAGAAACCTACGGTATTTCGTTTGCTATTCCTTATCAGCTGGCGAGTAAAATCATGGAAAAAATCATCGCTGATGGACGCGTTATTCGTGGCTACATTGGTATTGATGGCCAGGATATTAACTCCGTCACTGCTCGCCTGCTGGGTAACGAGCACATTGGTGGCATCATAGTGTTAGGGCTTGATCCTGAGGGGCCAGCGGCCAAAGCGGGCATTGAAGTACAAGACATCGTCCTAATGATTGACGGTAATAAACTGAACGGTCGTCAAGGCGTTTTGGATTTGGTTACCGACCTAAGACCCGGCACTACGGTTGACGTGAAACTGCTGCGGGACGGCAAGGAACTTATCTTACCGGTCACTGTGGGAGAGGACAGTCGAGACTAGCGCATCGCTAGACTTAGCACTTTAAAGCAAACATAAAAAACCTCCGACATTGTCGGAGGTTTTTTGTTCCATTCGCTTACTCTTCTTCGATAGCAGTTTCTGGTGCGTTACCAGTCTCTACCTCAATACGAGTCACACGCTGAAGACCTCGTGGTAGTAGCCCGCCACGACGCCCGCGCTCACCACGGAAATTATCCAGGTCACTCGCTTTCAGTCCAAGCTTACGCTTACCAGCGTAAAGGGTTATGGATACACCTTGTGGCAATGCCATCAAGTGAGAAACAAACTCCTCACGCGCCTTCGCCTTAGCCGATGGTATGTTGATGATCTTGTTTCCTTTGCCCTTACCTAGCTGCGGTAAGTCTTTAATCGGGAACAGTAACATACGGCCTTGGTTAGTGATCGCTAGGATTTCATCTGACTCAAGATCGCCAACCGTTGCTGGCGTCATCACTTCAGAAGCTTGTGGCAGAGTCACCAGTGCTTTACCGCTGCGATTCTTCGATAGCAGATCGCTACCTTTACACACAAAACCATAACCCGCATCAGAACCAATCAACCATAACTGATCTTCTTCACCCATCACCACTTGACGCACCGTCGAACCAGCGCTGATATTGAGTCGACCGGTAATCGGTTCACCTTGCTACGAGCGGATGGCAACGAGTGCGACTCTAACGAATAGCTACGACCATCACTGCCAAGGAACACCGCTGGCTGATTACTCTTACCTTTAGCGGAGGCTAGGAACTTATCACCCGCTTTGTAGTTGAGTCCGCTCGCATCCACATCGTGGCCTTTCGCATGACGGATCCAACCTTTCTCTGACAGCACAACCGTGATTGGTTCACTAGGTACCAAGTCACGCTCGGTCATCGCTTTCGCTTCTGCGCGCTCAACGATTGGAGAACGGCGATCGTCACCGTATTTCTCTGCGTCAGCTTGAATTTCTTTCTTCAATAGCGTGTTCATGCGACGCTCAGAGCCAAGCAGCTTTTCAAGCTTCTCACGCTCTTTCTCAAGTTCGTCTTGCTCGCCGCGGATCTTCATTTCTTCCAGCTTCGCAAGGTGGCGAAGTTTGGTGTCTAAGATCGCATCCGCTTGAATATCCGTGATACCAAAGCGCGCCATCAGCACTGCCTTTGGATCGTCTTCCGTACGAATGATCTCAATCACTTCATCTAGGTTTAGGTAAGCAACCAACAAACCTTCAAGGATGTGTAAACGAGACAGGATCTTGTCTAGTCGATACTGGAGGCGTTTACGTACTGTCTCACGGCGATACTCAATCCACTCAGTTAAGATCTGTATCAGACCTTTCACTTGTGGGCGGTTATCGAGGCCGATCATGTTGAGGTTCACACGGAAGTTCTTCTCAAGATCGGTCGATGCAAACAAGTGATTCATCAACTGGTCGCAATCAATGCGGTTTGAGCGCGGTACAACAACGATACGCGTTGGGTTTTCGTGATCCGATTCATCGCGCAAGTCATCTACATTGGCAGTTTTTTGGCGCGCATTTGGTTAGCGATCTGCTCAAGTAGCTTAGCGCCAGAAACCTGATGTGGAAGCGCGGTGATGACAATCTCCGAGCCTTCCTTATGCCAAACTGCTCGCATCTTCACACTACCACGGCCGGTACGATAGATTTTCTCTAGGTCGGCTTGCGGTGAAATAATTTCAGCTTCAGTTGGGTAATCAGGCCCTTTAACAAACTCCATTACCTCAGCAAGCTCAGATTTTGGCTTATCAATAAGATGAATTGTCGCGTCTGCAATCTCACGCATGTTATGCGGTGGGATATCCGTTGCCATACCAACTGCGATACCCGTGATGCCATTAAGCAAGATATGAGGCAATCGTGCCGGTAAGATCTTCGGCTCTTTCATCGTGCCGTCAAAGTTTGGCTGCCACTCAACCGTGCCTTGGCCAACTTCACCCAGCAGTACCTCTGCAAACTTAGACAGCTTGGCTTCGGTATAACGCATCGCAGCGAACGATTTCGGATCGTCTGGGGCACCCCAGTTACCTTGACCGTCCACCAATGGGTAGCGATAAGAGAATGGCTGAGCCATCAATACCATGCTTCATAACACGCTGAGTCGCCGTGTGGATGATATTTACCCAACACGTCACCAACGGTACGTGCCGATTTTTTGTATTTCGCCGATGCGGACAGACCCAGCTCAGACATCGCATAGATAATGCGGCGCTGTACAGGTTTCAATCCATCACCGATGTAAGGCAATGCACGATCCATAATCACGTACATTGAATAATTCAGATAGGCGTCTTCAGTGAACTTTCGCAGAGGCAGCTGTTCTACACCATCAAAAGACATTTCAGTCGACATTCTTATACCTCAGCCATGTCACCGTTGTTTTGTAGCCAGCTACGACGATCGTCAGCACGCTTCTTACCAAGTAGCATATCCATCATCTCATTGGTGGCTTCGTCATCATCAATGGTCAACTGCACCAAGCGACGGGTGTTGGGATCCATCGTAGTTTCACGCAGTTGCAGTGGGTTCATCTCACCCAGACCTTTGAATCGTTGGACGTTGATCTTCGCTTTCTTCTTGCTCAGACGTTCAAGCACGCCGTCTTTTTCATCGTCATCAAGGGCGTAGAACACCTCTTTACCACAATCGATACGATACAGTGGTGGCATCGCGACATAGACGTGTCCAGCAGCAACTAATGAGCGGAAGTGTTTCGTAAATAGCGCACACAGTAGCGTCGCGATGTGCAGACCATCCGAGTCCGCATCGGCAAGGATACACACTTTACCGTAACGCAGTCCGTCTAGGTTTTCAGTATCAGGGTCAATACCTAACGCCACCGAGATATCGTGTACTTCTTGAGAGGCCAACACTTGGTCTGCCGACACTTCCCATGTATTGAGGATTTTACCACGCAGTGGCATCACAGCTTGGAACTCACGATCGCGTGCCTGTTTAGCACTGCCACCCGCCGAGTCACCCTCCACGAAGAAGATTTCGGTGCGGTTAAGGTCTTGTTGTGAACAATCCGTCAGCTTACCCGGTAGTGCAGGACCAGAAGCTACCTTCTTACGCACTACTTTTTTGCTGGCACGCATACGGCGATGCGCGTTGGCAATACACACTTCAGCCAACTGCTCAGCAAGTTGAGGCTTTTCATTTAGCCATAAACTGAACGCATCTTTGACCACACCAGATACAAACGCAGCACACTGGCGAGAAGAGAGGCGCTCTTTGGTTTGTCCGGCAAATTGCGGGTCTTGCATCTTAATAGACAGTACGTATGAGCAGCGCTCAAATACATCATCACCGGTCAGCTTAACGCCGCGAGGTAGCAAATTACGGAACTCACAGAATTCACGCATTGCATCAAGCAAGCCTTGACGCAGACCATTAACGTGCGTACCGCCTTGAGCGGTTGGAATCAAGTTAACATAGCTTTCGGTGATCATCTCACCGCCTTCTGGCTGCCAGATCACAGCCCAGGTCGCCGCTTCAGTTTCTGCAGCAAATTCGCCGGTAAATGGCTCTTCAGGTAGAACTGCGTAACCTTTTACACCTTCCGCTAGATAGTCTTTTAGACCATCTTCGTAGTACCACTTATAGTCTTTGCCATTTACCTTATCGGTAAAGGTAATTTCCAGTCCAGGACACAACACCGCTTTCGCACGCAGGTTGTTCACCAAACGAGTGACCGAGAAGTTCGCCGAGTCAAAATAGCTCGCATCAGGCCAGAAATGAACGCTGGTACCGCGATTACGGCGACCACAAGTGCCAGTGACTGTCAGTTCTTGAACTTTATTGCCGTGCTCAAAGGCCATTTCATACACTTGACCATCGCGACGCACTGCAACTTCAACGCGTTTCGAAAGCGCGTTAACCACAGAGATACCCACCCCGTGCAAACCGCCGGAGAATTGATAGTTTTTGTTCGAGAACTTACCACCTGCGTGGAGCTTACAGAAAATAAGCTCAACACCTGAAATCTTCTCTTCAGGGTGGATATCGACTGGCATACCACGACCATCATCAATCACTTCTAGCGATTGGTCGGCATGCAGAATGACTTGTACCTTAGAGGCATGTCCGGCTAGCGCTTCATCGACACTGTTATCGATAACTTCTTGGCCCAAATGGTTTGGACGCGCTGTATCCGTATACATCCCTGGTCGGCGACGTACTGGCTCAAGACCATTGAGAACCTCAATGGCTCCAGCATTATATTGTTCTGTCATAATACGGAAATTTTACTCAAATAATGATTGATACTTAGCAGCAAAAATAGAGATTGCGACTTAGTGTCGCTGGCCCGTTAGTTAAATTGTGCATCGTTGAATAGTGCACCACTGAGGGCTACGCGCAAGTACAGACACATCATAGTCTGGCTCAACGCAAGTGTTGTCAAGTTTCACGCAGAAGTTGGAGGGAAAATTATGACTGTCTCCTCAAGGGGAGACGAAAAAAGCGACGATTAAAGGCCTAAGAAGCGGATAATCTGTTCAGGGAATCGTTCAAAACCGACAAAGCTATGATCGCCCTTTTCCTCAACGGTTTGCTTGCATTGATGATACTTGTCGACCGCCTGGCGATAATCTAAGACTTCATCGCCCTCTTGCTGCAACAACCAAAAATCATCAGGTGATTGAATGGTCTCGACATCGAGTGCTTTTAGCTCATCAATGTGCTTCGCTTCCAACACGTAACGCTCGTTAGTATACGGATTTTGCTGTTCACCGAGGAAGTCTAGCAGAAGCTCATAAGCTTAACCGCCGGATTTATCAACACTGCTTTAAAGCCATAATGATGATTAAGCCAGGTTGATAGATATCCCCCCAGCGAGCTTCCAACCAGTGCAATCTGGTAGTCCGCCTGGTATTGCGTCACGATTTGCTCAAGGTAACGAGCTGCCTGCTCAGGAAAGCACGGCATTTGCGGCACAACAACTTTAATATCGGGTCTCGCCTGCTGGCAATACGCCAACATGGCTTGCGCCTTAAACGACTTCGGTGAACTGTTAAAGCCGTGAATATAAAGAAGCAGTGGACGCTTTGCGCTCATTAGTAACCTTCCGCGTTAAAATCGGGACGAAATGCGCCATGCGGCAGCCTTTTTACCGTTGTTTTTACTTCACCATCGGCACAAAGTTCTAACTCACGCCAACCTGGTGAGCGAGTATCAAGCGCAAACTCATTCGAGTTTGGTTTAAACTGCACGCACGTTGAAGGTGTTGCAAGCACACGAACATCGTTGCGAAGGTGATCCAACTCTTGATGGATATGGCCACACAATACAGCGCGAACATTATTGTGCTTTTCCACTACCTGCCAAAACTCGTGTGCATCTTTGAGCGAGTGTTGGTCTAGCCATGCACTATTCACCAGCATTGGGTGGTGATGCAATAGCACTAATGTATGTCTGTCGCTATGCTCGGTCAGTTTACGATCCAAAAAGTCCAACTGACTGTCACTAAGTCGACCGTGAGGCACACCAACCACTTGCGAATCAAGCAACAGTACTTGCCAATGCTCACCGAGCAACGCGTAAGTCACATCTTGAATAAGCGGCGCGCTCACGACACTGTTCATGCACGGCTTATAGTCATGGTTGCCAGGCAGCCAATAACAAGGCAAGCCTAAAGGTTCGATACCATCGACAAATTTTTGATACGACGCTTCGGTATGATCCTGAGAAATATCGCCCGTCGCAAGCAAGGCATCAAACGGAATGCCCTGCTGCATAACTTCCGCTACGACGGCGTGAAAACTATCTTGGGTATTAACACTCAGTAAGCAACCATCATCAGGCGCAAACAGATGCGTGTCCGTTAATTGCAGCAACCTAACGCTACTTAACTGAGATTCATCACTGGGTGTTGTGTTCAAAATATTAAAAACCTGAAATTATAATTCTTGTTAGCTGCGATACATGATCGGAGCTCGACTAATGCCATTTTTTAAACAGAACGTCAGCCAATCACTTAAAAACTGATTAAACTGAAATTTTTCGTCCTTTTGATGCATCTTTGCGTTGGGGTAATCGTACCTTGCTTGGACGCGAGACGCGTTTTCGCAATCACTTACCTCTGCCACCTTTGCATCGTGATAGAGCCTAACGGTCATTTTAGGCAATGGGAAAACAGGAAGCTCATCATCTTGGAAAATTTCAACCAATGTTGTGTACTTCGTCACTTCTCGCACTTCTACTGGTAAGTCAGTGTTCCCGCTTGATAACAGCGTACATCCCCAACTTCTGGCTGTGTTGGGATCAAGCGATTGAGCTTAGCGTAGTTAGTTTCATAGATACGCATTAACTCAGCAAGATCAACATGATACGTATTAGTATCGACAACACGAGCCATAAAAAATTCCCTCTACCATTGCTGCTTGAGCTTTTGGTAATTCAGTTGTAGCCATTGTAAGGCGATAATAGAGGCGCCGTTTTCAATCTCGCCGCTTTCTACCATTTGGTAAGCACGTTCGCGAGATACCACGCTCACGCGAATGTCTTCACCTTCACTTTCCAAACCATGTACGCCAGACGCTTGTGTCGCATCGACATGACCAACAAAAACAGAAATTCGCTCATTACAACCACCTGAAGATGGGTAATAGCGCGTGATCGGCACCAGTTGCTTCACGTCAACGCCGGCTTCTTCCACTGCTTCACGGCAAACCAACTCTTCGATACTCTCTTGCTTGTCGACAATGCCAGCAACAATCTCTATTTGCCACGGATGAGAGTGTTCAAGAGCGCCAACACGGATTTGTTCAATAAGCACGACTTGGTCAGTGATAGGATCATAAGGCAGCATAGCGGCTGCATCACCACGAACAAACATTTCTCGGTCAATTAATGCACTCCAGCCACCTTCAAAGCGTTTGTGCTTGAAGCGAAATTGAACCATTTCAAAAAAACCTTTAAATACGGTTTGTTTTGACACAACCTCTACGTCTTGCGGCGTATACTGTTCGTTTGGCTGTAATCCGTCTTTCATCATCGACCTCTGGCTTCCGTGAACCTTATAGTTTACTCAAGGAATAGAGCGACTACCAAGGACACGGCTCAATTTTTCACGTAAAAATTCAAAATTAATTTGATTCTGGTTAATTATTTGTCTCAACTTTTGGTGAGCTTGCGTAAAAAAGTGCAAAGTTTCGAGTGAATTACGGCCAATTTAAGTTAAACTGTGAATCATACCTTTATTAGTATTACTAGGCAGGATTAGGACAAATGAAAAAACTGCTTCCACTCTTTATTACAGCTGCATTAGGAAGCGTAAGTGCAGCGACATGGGCCGACTCCCTAACCGAGATCTACGATCAAGCAAAGCAAAACGATCCTCAGTTGCTGCGAGCAGCTGCTCAGCGTGATCGTGCATTTGAAGCGATCAATTCTGCTCGTGCAACACTTCTACCACAAATAAACTTGACCGCTGGGTATGACTTTACTCGTGCGGACTACACAGGTGGAGATAGTGATAATCTAACGGCTGGTGTTGGCTTTTCTCAAGAGCTTTACAATCGTACAAGTTGGATCACGCTAGACACAGCTGAGAAAACGGCACGTCAAGCGGACTCTCAATATGCAGCAGCGCAACAATCCCTAATCCTTCGTACTGCGCAAGCTTACTTTGAAGTGCTTCGTTCTAAAGATAACCTAGAATCTGTACGCGCAAATAAAGCTGCGGTAGCTCGTCAGCTAGAGCAAACCAAACAGCGTTTTGAGGTAGGTCTATCGGCGATTACCGACGTACATGATGCACAAGCTCAGTATGACCGCGTACTTGCTGACGAAGTGGTTGCAGAAAACAACCTACTGAACCAATACGAAGCACTACGTGAAATTACAGGTCAAGAGCACAATAACATTGATGTCCTTGATACAGATCGTTTCGCTGCAGCTCGTCCAGAGCAAAACGTTAACTTCTTCCTAGAAGAAGCACAGTCGAAAAACTTAGATCTACTCTCTGCACGTATCGGTCAAGATATCGCGAAAGACAACATCACGTTAGCAAGCTCTGGTCACCTACCTAAGCTTACCCTTGATGGTGGCTACGGTTACGATAACGAGCGTAACTCAGACAGCCAAAGAGTTCAGCTAGGCAACGATACGACTAACGTATTCAACGCTGGTATCAACTTGTCTATCCCGCTATATACTGGTGGTAACATTACCTCGCAAACCCGCCAAGCAGAGTTTGCGTACGTTGAGGCAAGTGAGCAGCTAGAGCAAACCTACCGCTCTGTAGTTCGTAACGTTCGTGCGAACAACAACAACATCAACTCCTCTATCGGTGCAATTCGTGCATTTGAGCAGACAGTAATTTCTGCTGAATCAGCACTTGAAGCAACCAAAGCAGGCTTCGATGTGGGTACGCGTACTATCGTTGACGTTCTAGAAGCAACTCAGGCGCTTTATGATGCAGAAAGCAACCTTTCTGATGCTCGTTATGACTACATCGTGAGTGTGCTAAACCTACGTCAATCTGTAGGTACACTGAGTGAGCAAGATATTATCGATATCAATGCTGGTCTTAAGAAAGCGAACTAACTCGCAGTTGACCAACACTATAAAGGGACGCCTCGGCGTCCCTTTTGTTTATCTGGTGTAAAGGCTTAAATTAGCCTCTGCCACCTTTGATCGCTTCAATGATTTCTGTCGTTGAGCAGCCATCTTCGAAGTTAAGCACCTTAACTTCGCCGCCCGCCGCAATCACTTCCTTACCACCAGCTATCTCTTCTGGCTTGTAATCGCCACCTTTCACCAACAGAGATGGAAGCACTTCAGAGATCAAACGACGCGGCGTCTCTTCAGAAAACGGTACAACCCAATCCACTGCACCGAGACCAGCAAGCACTGCCATACGGCGATCGGTTGGATTCACCGGACGACCAGGGCCTTTTAGCGCACGTACTGACTCATCAGTATTCACCGCAACAATTAAGCGATCGCCCAACTCTGCTGCATGGTTCAGATAAGAAACATGACCCGCGTGCAAGATATCAAAGCAACCATTGGTCATAACGACCTTCTCGCCTTTTGCACGTGCTTTGGCAACGGCTTCGATAAGTGCTTGCTCGCTAATCACGCCATAGTCAGTATCTTGACTACCGTGAACCGCTTCCGCAAGTTCAATCGTTGAAAGCGTTGAAGTGCCCAGTTTGCCAACAACCACACCCGCAGCTGCATTAGCAAGTGCACACGCTTCATCCAGTGGTTTGCCAGCTGCAACCGATGCAGCCAAGACAGAAATTACCGTATCGCCTGCACCTGTTACGTCATAAACTTCTTTTGCTTGCGTTGGCAGGTGGAATGGTTCAAGGCCACGGCGTAGTAAGGTCATACCGTGCTCGCTTCGTGTTACCAATAGCGCTTCAAAATCGAACTGCTCGATAAGTGCGTTGCCTTTTTCAATCAGCTCTTGTTCGTTCTTCACTTTACCTACAACATGCTCAAACTCTGCCATGTTTGGAGTCAGCAGAGTTGCACCACGATAGCGTTCAAAATCCGCACCTTTCGGATCAATAAATACTGGAACACCAGCAGCTTTCGCTTTTTGAATGTAACGCTGAACATGCTCTAGTGCACCTTTGGCATAATCCGACAGAATCACCGCACGGACATCGGGAAGCGCTTGTTCCATTTTCGCGAGAACCAGTTCTGGATCCGTGTTCTCAAACTTATCTTCGAAGTCGAGACGGATAAGCTGTTGACCACGGCTCAATACACGCAGTTTGGTGATGGTTGGGTAGTCAGGCAAAGCAACAAAGTCACATTTCACTTTCAGTGAAGTCAAAGTCTCGGTCAACACTTTCGCTGGCTCATCCATACCCACTAAACCAATAGTGTGAGCATGACCACCAAGAGAAGCGATGTTCATAGCCACGTTCGCAGCACCGCCCGGACGCTCTTCATTGTTTTCTACTTTCACTACAGGTACCGGCGCTTCTGGTGAGATACGCCCCGTTGGACCATACCAGTAGCGATCAAGCATGACATCGCCAACAATTAATACGCCAGAATCGCTGTAATTCGGTAGGATGGGTTTCATTTCTGTACTCCACATAGTGACAAAGAAGATGCCATGGCATCTTCTTATCATAATTTACTTTGGCTTTATCTCTGTAAGCCTTTGATGGGATAGTAGCACAACTTGTCGCAGCACTACTAAAACAAGCCATGCTTTTCGCTAGCGGGTTCCAAGCCAAGCATTCCATGCTTCGACCACAATGGCTTTTTCCGGTTCAAACTTTTCTTCAGCCACATCCGCATCCAAATTGAGAAGGTTACGATGATGGATCTCATCACGTAGTGTAGTGTAAGCATGAGTCAGTGCCATCGCTTGCCCTTCTTCCATTACCCCTTGTGCCATCATCGACTCGAAGATGCGCACATTATCAGACCAACGCGTCAGTTTCGGTTTGTCATGGCTGTATTGCAGCACCAAATACTGAGCCAAGAATTCAATGTCGGTGATCCCACCGGGATCTTGCTTAAGCATAAAGCGCCCCGCTTTCTTACCGCCCAAATGGTCACGCATTTTCTCACGCATATCGACCACTTGCTCAATCAGCGTGCCCTTGTCGCGAGACTTACACAAAATGTTGTGGCGAGTAGCGCCAAACGCTTGCTCTAATAGCGCATCTCCATAAATCATTCGAGCTCTTACTAATGCCTGATGCTCCCAAGTCCAAGCATCGTTATGTTGATAGTCATCAAACGCATCAGTTGGACTTACCAGAAGCCCTGACGCGCCAGATGGGCGCAGTCTGGTATCCACCTCATACAAGATGCCTGACGCAGTACGTGTCGAGAAGATATGTATGATGCGCTGCGCTAAACGCAGGTAGAACTGACGACCATCAATCTCTTTCTTACCATCGGTATACACGCTCACAGGACAGTCGTGCATAAATACGATATCCAAGTCTGAATTATAGCCAAGCTCCCAGCCGCCAACTTTGCCATAGCCAATAACAGCAAACCCTTTGCTGCCACGGTCTTTTAGATGCGTTGCTCACCATACTTGGCTGCCATTTGCTGCCAAGCTTGGTTAATGCCCGCCTCGACAATGGCCTCAGCTAGGTAAGTTAAGTGATCGCTTACCTTCATCACTGGCAGTACGCCCGCAATATCTGCAGCGGCAATTCGAAGGATACAGGTTTGCTTAAACTGCCTTAGCGCCTCCATCTGCTGCTCCATGTCCTCTTCAGGGATGCGAGCGAGGTAGTCACGCAGCTCGGTCTTATAAGACTCCAAAGGCACTGGATTGTAGAGATGAGCAGGGTCGAGTAGTTCATCCAAAAGGATTGGGTAGCGCCCCAGTTGCTCTGAAATCATCGGACTGGCAGTACACAATCGCACAAGCTGAGTCAGTGCCGCTGGGTGCTCATCGAGCAACTCAAGGTATGTCGTACGAGTGACAATTCGATGCAGAACATGTAACACGCGCGGTAAACCGAACTCAGCGTCTTTGTGGCTATAAATGGCACTGAAGACTTTTGGCATCAATCGGTTGAGTACCTCACGTCCTCTTGGCCCTAGAGTCTTTTTAGCCAAATCGGTTTTGAACTGCTGAATGGTCGCACACTTGTCTTGTGCATTTTCCACATTGAGGTCATGCTGCAAAATGTGCTCAATAACTTCTGTACGGCCAACCATGTCCCACAGCTCATGAAAGTGCTTAGCGATTGGATTGGCGTCTTCGTCTTCTTCATCTTCACCAATCAAGTTTGCAAACACGCTGTGGACGTTAAGCATATGCTGCTCAGTAGCGCTGAGCATGCTCTTCCAGTCGTCAAAGCCCATAGCAAAGGCAAGCTTGCGCTGTTCCGATTCATTGTCTGGCAAAGTTTGAGTCTGCTTGTCGGCCATTGCTTGCAGGAGGTTTTCTTGACGACGTAAAAAACAATATCCTTCCCTCAGCTGATTGACTTCGTCTAGTTCAAGCAGCTTCAACGTCTCAATGGCGTCCAACGTCTCTAGCAGCCTCGGCCACGGAGACTTGGTTCTCGGCCACCGCGGATCAGTTGAAACACCTGAGCAATAAACTCGACCTCGCGAATACCACCGGCTCCGAGTTTGATGTTATTGCCTAGGCCACGGCGTCTTACCTCGCTGCTGATCATCGACTTCATTCGGCGCAAAGATTGGATGGCACTAAAGTCGATGTAACGACGGAACACAAAAGGGCGCAGCATCTGCCTAAGCTCCTGATACTCAGGGTACATCTCACGCCCCATCACCCGAGCTTTCACCATGCGTAACGCTCCCAGTCACGCCCTTGCTCTTGATAATAATCTTCCAGTGCTGCGTAACTCATTACCAAAGGTCCACTTTCCCCAAACGGCCTTAGACGCATATCTACGCGATAACAGAAACCATCGAAGGTTTGCTGATCAAGCGCCTTAATGATGCGCTGACCGAGACGAGTGAAGAACTGGGCATTGGCGATTGAGCGACGAGCACCTTGAGTTTCACCATTTTCTGGATAAGTAAAAATAAGGTCGATGTCGGAGGAGAAATTAAGCTCACCACCCCCAAGCTTACCCATGCCAATGATCAGCATTGGCTGCGCTTCACCTGCAGCATTGCACGGCGTGCCCCATTCCTTACAACAGGCTTGGTATTGCCATTGGTAAGTCTCAACAATCATAGCTTCAGCAAGCATCGACAAATGGCTTAAGCTCTCTTCAAGCGTCCAGTCATCGAGGAAATCTCTCCAAGCGATATACACCATCTCCCGATTTCTAAAGCGGCGCAACACACGGTGACCGTCGACTTCTTGTTCACATACCGCCAGCAAAGCCGCTAAGCGTTCTCGATACGCCTGCTCTCGACTTGATTCGCCGAGCATCTCTGGCAATTGCTCAAACAGAGTTTGATCTTGTTGAAGCGCTTCAGTGACAAACTTGCTCATTGCCGTCACTTGTTGCAGTTGAACTCGTCTTTCTTGAGACCACTGGGAGAAATCGGAATAGGTGTCTTTGAGTTGCGCTAACGCCTTATCAGCGTCTTGTTGTAATTCGGGAGGCAGTTGCATTTGTCGTCCTTGTCTCGACTCATAACAAAAGTGGTGACCGAGGCCACCACTTGTTTCATTCGCTTGTCGCTGTGATCAATTGGAACTTGCCAAAAAGCCTTAGCTTCTCAGGCCAATTCCTTTGGTCACTAAATGATGGGCTACTCCATAAAGTACCACGATAAACGCCAGGAGTACGCCAAAAGATGTCACAATCCCTACATCTGACACACCCAAAAATCCGTAGCGGAACGCGTTGACCATGTAGACAATAGGATTGATTTTCGACACACCCTGCCAAAACTCAGGCAGCAAGCTAATGGAATAGAATACGCCGCCAAGGTAAGTCAGTGGAGTCAGCACAAACGTTGGAATAATAGAGATATCATCGAACGTCTTGGCAAACACAGCATTGATTAGGCCGCCTAATGAAAACACTACCGAGGTTAAAAATACCGTCGCAATAATGATGCCCCAGTGCTCTACCCGCAAATCGACAAACAGTAGCGATACAATCGTGACTATGGTACCTACCAGCAATCCACGCACCACGCCGCCCATCACAAAGCCTGCAATGATGATGTAGTTGGGCACCGGCGCGACAAGCAACTCCTCAATATTGCGCTGAAACTTGGCGCTAAAGAATGACGACGCCACGTTAGAGTAAGAGTTAGTAATTACCGACATCATGATAAGACCCGGCACTATGTACTCCATGTAACTAAAACCGTTCATCTCGCCGATGCGTGAGCCGATAAGGCTGCCAAAGATAATGAAGTACAGTGTCATCGTGATCGCTGGCGGCACCAGAGTTTGCACCCAAATGCGAGTGAAGCGATTGATCTCTTTGGTCAGTAAGCTCTTAAAAGCCGTCCAATACAAACCATACATGTCCATTATTTTGCCTCCGTTTGTTCGCGAACAATGGAGACAAACAGCTCTTCAAGTCGGTTCGCTTTGTTTCTCATTGATAACACCTTAATGCCAGCTGCTGAGAGCTGGCTGAAGATGTGGTTAAGCCCTTGAGTCTTCTCAATTTCTATCTCTAAAGAGCCATTGACTAGGTGCTGCGCATTCACACCCTCAAGATCAGGGATATCCGCATCACCTTCAATATCTAGTATGAAGGTCTCGACGTGCAGTTTATTCAGCAGAGCTTTCATCGACGTGTTTTCGATCAACTCACCACGTTGAATAATACCAATGTTACGACACAACAGTTCCGCTTCTTCAAGATAGTGGGTCGTCAAAATGATGGTGATACCTTGACGATTGATCTCTTTTAGAAAATCCCACATTGAGCGGCGCAGTTCGATATCCACTCCAGCGGTTGGCTCATCCAAGATCAGCAGTTTAGGCTCGTGCATCAAGGCGCGAGCAATCATCAGGCGACGCTTCATCCCGCCCGATAGATTACGAGCACGCTCGCTGCGCTTTTCCCACAAATCAAGCTGAGATAGGTACTTCTGTGCCCTTTGTTTCGCAACGTCTTTCGACACCCCATAGTAACCCGCTTGCTGGAGGACAATTTGCTCCACCGTTTCAAACTGGTTGAAGTTGAATTCTTGCGGCACCAACCCCAATTGCTGCTTCGCGAGCTCTAGCTCTTTATCGATGTCATGACCAAACACGCTCACTTTGCCTGAGGTTTTGTTGACCAATGAAGTGATGATGCCGATGGTGGTCGACTTCCCTGCTCCGTTCGGTCCAAGCAAGGCGTAAAAGTCACCTTGTTCAACGGTCAAACTCACACCCTTAAGCGCTTCAAAGCCACCAGCGTACGTTTTTTTTAGCTGTTCTATTTCTAATGCGACCATAGCTCGTTTCCAAAATCTGCCTTGATAGAAACTGTAATATTTCCACCAATATCGAAAAGTTATCTGATGGTACTACACATGATGATTACCCGACCAGTTTTCAAGTCAATTAGCAAAAATGAATATAAAAAAGCGAGTGTGATAAATCAGCACTCACTTTTCTGGAAAGCTATCTGTCTCTATGCCGTAGCTACATGTGCCGCTTCCAAAGCCGCTTCACGTTGAGTGAAGATGTTGTCATCCGGTACCAAATCAATAACGTGGAACTTATCAAGTTGCTGACGGATCTTATCGTGTGGGCAAAGCAAGTACACATGACAATTAGCATCTTGCGCATCTTTAATCGCATTTTCCAATGCCAAACCGACTGTAACGTCAATCATAGGGACGTCAGTCAAATCGAGGATCATTGCTTGATAATCAGAAATACTTGAGTGCTGCCTAGAGATCGCTTTCGATACACTGAAGATCATTGGTCCCGACAAATAGAAAAACAGTACTTTACCTTGCGACTTATCAAGCAGTGCTTTTTCCACATCCGTAAGTGGCACATCGTCATCATCAGCATCACTAATGGCTTTAACCTGCCTCGCTTGCTCGCGGCTCAAACGCTCGATAATAATGATGTTCGAAATGAATACGCCAAGTCCGACCGCGACAATCAAGTCGACAAACACTGTCAGAAGCATCACACCATACATGATAGCCATGCCTGGGATACTGACTTTGTGAGCTCGCTGAATAAAGCTCCAATCCAAGATATTGAAACCGACGTACACCGCGATACCAGCCAGTACCGCCATTGGGATCGGCTCTGTCAAACCACTGGCGACCAATACCACCAGCATCAGCACTAAGGCACGAATCACGCCGGAAAGAGGTGAACGAGCACCTACTTGAATGTTAGTCACGGTTCCCATTGTCGCGCCTGCACCGGGCAGTGCACCAAACAAACCCGCCAGTAAGTTAGCAAGCCCTTGACCACGTAGCTCTTTGTCTGAATCGTGCTCTTTACGAGTCAGTGAGTCACCGATAACCGCAGTAAGCAGTGTATCGATACAGCCTAGTGTGCCTAGCACTAGAGCATCAATCACCATCTCAGTGAACATTTCTGCATTGAAATGCGGCATCACCAATGACGGTAAGCCCGCAGATCTCACCTATGCGGCGAATCGACCCATCATCGAACAGCAGTACGGACAAAAGTGTCACTGCCACCAGTGCCACCAACTGCGGTGGGACATGTTGGCGGTATTTCTTAGGTAAAAGAAACAAAATCGCTAGCGTTAGAGCGCCAAGTAATAGCTCGGCGAAGTCAATATTGGCAAGCAAATCTGGCAGCGCAGTTAGAGTACCAATCACTCCACCAGAAGGCGCAGCTTGCCCAAGTAATGGCGCCAACTGCAATATAATCAGTATTACGCCAATCCCTGACATAAAGCCTGATACCACACTGTACGGCATCAAGGTAACGTACTTACCAAGCTTGAGCGTCCCTAGCAGTATCTGAAACGCCCCTGCCATCATGACGACCGTAAAGGTCATAGCGAGACCCGTTTCAGGGTATTTAGCCATCATGCTGGTCAGTACAGCGGTCATGATAACCGTCATTGGACCGGTAGGCTCTGAGATCAAAGTCGAGGAACCACCAAATAGCGCGGCGAACAAACCAACCATGATCGCGCCCCATAAACCCGCTTCAGCACCAGCTCCAGAGGCAACACCAAATGCGAGCGCAAGTGGCAAAGAGATAATCGCAGTGGTTACACCGCCAAACAGATCTCCTTTTAGGTTAATATCTTCAAAACGACGTCCTAACTTCATTACTATCCCTGAAAAATAACCAAAAAATTGATTCAGGTTAACAAATGTGACGACGAGTTAATATTTATTAAATACTGCTCATTCGACATAAGTTATGACTATTTGTCACGCAATCGTTAAATGACTGATTTTACGTGCAAGAACACGTCAGATGAGTGAATTTGTGACACTTTTTAACGAGATTCAATTTGTAACATTGTGTATAGTGTGGCGAATTATTGAAGGGAAGTACCATGCCGGAAATCAAACAACTTTTTGACAACAACTCAAAATGGTCGCAAGAGATCACCTCTGAGCGCCCAGAGTATTTCGCTAAGCTTGAAGAGGGACAAAGCCCGGGCTTTCTTTGGATCGGCTGTTCCGATAGCCGAGTCCCTGCAGAGCGACTCACAGGCCTATATTCAGGTGAGCTTTTTGTTCATCGAAACGTGGCTAACCAAGTCATTCATACCGACTTGAACTGCTTGTCCGTAGTACAATACGCGGTTGACGTTCTCAAAGTGAAGCACATTATCGTGTGCGGTCACTACGGCTGTGGCGGCGTGAATGCGGCCATCGAAAATCCTCAATTAGGCCTTATCAATAACTGGCTTCTACACATCCGCGACTTGTACCTCAAGCACCGTAAGTTCTTAAATGACTTACCGCGTGAGACATGGGGTGACAAGCTATGCGAGATCAACGTTGCAGAACAGGTGTACAACCTTGGCAACTCAACGATTCTGCAAAGTGCTTGGGAAAGAGGCCAAGACGTAGAGGTACACGGTGTGTTTATGGTATTGGTGATGGCAAACTAGAAGACTTAGGTGTTCGTTGCTCAAGCCGTGAAACATTGGAAGCAAACTACCAAACGGCAATGCAGACAATCCTCAGCGCTGAGTAATAAGCCCAGACACAGAATCAAAAAAAGCCCACTTGTGGCTTTTTTATTGCTCGAGAGATTACTCTTGAGGCACTACCTTGCCAATGTATGGAAGGTGACGATATTTCTGAGCGTAATCGATACCTACGCCCACAACAAACTCGTCTGGGATCTCAAAACCAATCCACTTAACATCAACATCCACTTCACGGCGAGAAGGCTTGTCCAGTAGCGTACAAATCTCGATAGACTTAGGCTCGCGCAGTGACAGAATCTCTTTCACTTTGTTTAGCGTGTTACCTGTATCGATAATATCTTCTACTAGCAGTACGTCTTTGCCTTTAATGTCATCATCAAGATCTTTAAGAATGCGCACATCGCGAGAGCTTTCCATCGTGTTGCCGTAGCTAGAAGCAGTCATGAAGTCCACGCAGTGGGTCAAATCAATCGCACGTGCCAAATCCGCCATAAACACAAATGAGCCGCGAAGCAGGCCGACCATCACTAGGTCTTCGCTACCTTGGTAATGTTCGGTGATGGCTTTGCCTAACACTTGTACGCGCTCATGAACTTCTTGCTCAGAGATCATGACTTCTACAGTATGTTTCATATCTATCTCGATGTTGGTATGTGGGTAGAACAAACGCAGCCATGACCGCGCACCTTGATAGAGTATAAAACATCAAGATAAAGTCGCTCGCCTGGGCGTGTCTGTCATTTTGCGCGCAATAGTATCACTTTATACCGTCCGATAAAAACCCACAGCACGCTCGCAGTCCTTTGCTGCAGTAGCAATAACCGCTCTGCTGTTAACGTCTTCTGTTGAAAATTTATATTAATTTCACAACAAAATGTGATACGCAGATAAATTACTCTTAATTATGATAATTATCAGTGTATGACTATTGACCATTAACATATGCACCATTACACTTATTTGGAATTAGAAAAATAGGAGCAGTTAATTTCCATTTTGGAAATAACCCTACAAAGGCTGGTATAACGTCATCGGCCGAAGGGTTTATGTGGTTTTCCGTCATGTGAAATGGCTGACTCATAATAAACGAGGAATAAGGCGACTAATAAAAAGTCACCACCT
Organism: Vibrio maritimus; assembly: GCA_000755425.1. Taxonomy (GTDB): domain Bacteria; phylum Pseudomonadota; class Gammaproteobacteria; order Enterobacterales; family Vibrionaceae; genus Vibrio; species Vibrio maritimus_A. The sequence continues at coordinate 44,611 of BBMT01000010.1, read as the reverse complement.
CGATAATCGTTGGCAAGGAAAAACAATATGGACTCTATAGTAAAAAGACCTAGGACTCGTCTGTCTCCGCAAAAGCGTAAACTACAGCTTATGGAGATTGCGCTTGAAGTATTTGCAAAGCGCGGCATTGGACGCGGGGGACACGCCGATATCGCTGAAATCGCACAGGTCTCAGTGGCAACAGTATTCAACTACTTCCCAACTCGTGAAGATTTAGTGGATGAAGTACTCAATCACGTCGTATGCCAGTACTCAAACTTTCTATCCAACACGATTGACCTAGATGTGAATATCAAAGACAACTTGGTGAACATCCTAGATGGTGTAGTCGACATGGTGGTCGAAGATTGTCACTGGAATAAAGTCTGGTTTGAGTGGAGCACTTCGACACGTGATGAAGTTTGGCCGCTGTTTGTTAGCTCAAACAAAACCAGCCAAGCTTTGATTGAAAACATGTTCATTAAGGCCATTGAACGCGGTGAAGTTTGCCCGCATCACAATCCAAAACACCTAACTAGCCTATTCCACGGCCTTTGCTACTCACTATTTGTAGAAGCAATGCGCACGAACGATAGCGATACAGTAAAATCACTCACTGATTGCTATATGGATATGGTGTGTATTTACAACAACGGTGACGCGCACGCATCATAGTTTGCTTGTCGCGACTTGTTTACCAAGACCATAAAAAACGGCCAGTATCAATACTGGCCGTTTTTCTTTATTCAGAACTTACTTCTTTTTCTTCGCTTTAGCATTTGGAAGGTCAGTGATTGTGCCCTCAAATACTTCTGCTGCAAGACCTACAGATTCGTGCAGAGTTGGGTGAGCGTGAATAGTCAGAGCGATATCTTCTGCATCACAACCCATCTCGATCGCCAGACCGATTTCACCAAGCAGTTCACCACCGTTAGTACCAACGATAGCACCACCAATAACACGGTGAGACTCTTTATCAAAGATAAGCTTAGTCATACCATCAGCACAGTCAGACGCGATAGCACGGCCAGATGCAGCCCATGGGAATGTCGCCACTTCGTAGTTGATGCCTTCTGCTTTCGCTTCTTTTTCTGTCTTACCAACCCATGCCACTTCTGGCTCAGTGTAAGCAATTGAAGGAATAACTTTCGGGTCAAAGTAGTGCTTCTTACCAGAGATAACCTCTGCTGCTACGTGACCTTCATGCACACCTTTGTGAGCAAGCATTGGTTGACCAACGATGTCGCCGATAGCGTGGATGTGTGGAACGTTAGTACGCATCTGCTTATCAACATTGATAAAGCCGCGCTCATCCACTTCAATACCCGCTTTCTCTGCATCAAGAAGCTTACCGTTTGGTACACGACCGATAGCAACAAGAACTGCATCGTAACGCTCAGCTTCAGCAGGGGCTTTTTTGCCTTCCATTGAAACGTAAATACCGTCTTCTTTCGCTTCAACAGCCGTTACTTTGGTCTCAAGCATCAAGTTGAACTTGTTCTTAATACGCTTGGTGTAAACCTTAACCATATCTTTATCCGCGGCTGGGATAAGCTGGTCAAACATCTCAACAACGTCAACTTTAGAACCTAGAGAGTGGTAAACCGTTGCCATTTCTAGACCGATGATACCACCACCCATGATAAGCAGTTTTCCTGGTACTTCTTTTAGCTCAAGAGCGTCAGTTGAATCCCAGATGCGTGGATCTTCGTGTGGAATGAATGGCAGTTTAATCGGACGAGAACCTGCTGCGATGATTGCGTTGTCAAACGTTACTGTTGTTGACTCGCCTTCACCTTCAACAAGGATAGAGTTAGGGCCAGTGAACTTACCGTAACCGTTAACGATGTTAACTTTACGCATCTTAGCCATACCGCCAAGACCACCAGTTAGCTGGTTTACAACCTTCTCTTTCCAGATACGGATCTTGTTGATGTCTGTTTGTGGCTCACCGAAAACAACACCATGTTCAGCCATTGCTTTAGCTTCTTCGATAACTTTTGAAACGTGAAGAAGTGCTTTAGATGGGATACAACCCACATTCAGACAAACACCACCTAGGGTGCTATAACGTTCGATAAGAACAGTTTCAAGACCTAGGTCTGCACAGCGGAATGCGGCAGAGTAACCAGCAGGACCAGAACCAAGTACAACAACTTGGGCTTTAATTTCTTTGCTCATTTTGACCTCTTGTAGTCATTATCCCTAACAGGCTGAGTGGGTATTGATTTTCTTTTTTATAAACTTCGCTTAAACGCCTTATGACAACGTTTATAGCGTAATGAGTTTAAATATTTATGATTTCAGACCGCCAACATTTTACAGAGATGTTAACGGTGTGAAAAGTAAATCAATTTAGCCTGTGAGCTAGACGACAATTCACGGGGAATTGTTGTATGAATTTGGTTTTTTTACCCCTCCTAGCCTCCCCTTATTAAGGGGAGGAACTTAGGCTCGCTGCGCATCGCTTGTTTGAAAAGGCGATGCGACATCATGAGCGAGCCGTCGGTTCTCCCCCTTAATAAGGGGGAGCTAGAGGGGGTCAAGCTACTTTAAAGTACCAAGCGACGAATATCGCTCAAGCAGCTGTTTAGATAAGTAATGAAACGTGCACCTTCCGCACCGTCAATCACTCGGTGATCGTACGATAGTGAAAGTGGTAGCTGTAGACGCGGCTCAAATTCTTTACCGTTCCATACTGGCTTCATTTCAGACTTAGACACACCAAGGATACCAACTTCAGGTGCATTTACGATAGGAGTAAATGCAGTACCACCGATGCCGCCTAGGCTTGAGATAGTGAAACAGCCACCTTGCATATCTGCAGCAGTTAGCTTGCCTGCACGTGCTTTCTTAGAGATAACCATTAGCTCTTCAGATAGCTCGTAGATGCCTTTCTTGTTCACGTCTTTAAATACAGGAACAACAAGACCGTTTGGCGTATCCACTGCGATACCAACGTTTACGTACTTCTTAAGAATGATGCTCTCGCCATCTTCAGATAGAGAAGAGTTAAATGCAGGGAAGGCTTCAAGTGCTTTCGCAACAGCTTTCATGATGAACACAAGTGGCGTGATCTTCATACCTGAATCTTTCTTCGCTTCGATAGCGTTTTGCTCTTTACGGAACGCTTCTAGAGCTGTGATATCCGCGTTATCCCACTGTGTAACGTGCGGGATCATTACCCAGTTACGGTGTAGGTTAGCACCAGAGATCTTCTTGATCTTAGAAAGCTTCTGAACTTCAGTCTCACCAAACTTGCTGAAGTCAACCTTCGGCCAAGGTAGTAGACCAAGAGCAGAGCCGTCACCGCCTTTGCCAGCTGCCGCAGCACCAGACTCAAGACGCTTAAGTGCATCTTTAACGTAAGACTGAACGTCTTCTTTAAGGATACGGCTCTTACGGCCAGTACCTTTAACCTTAGATAGGTTAACGCCAAATTCGCGAGCTAGACGACGAACAACAGGAGACGCGTGTGCGTAGTCGTTGTTTTCTTGGAAGTCGTTCGCTTGTGGTGCTGCTTCAGCTTTTGCTACAGGAGCAGCTGGAGCAGCGGCAGGTGCCGGAGCTGCTGCCGAAGGAGCCGCTGTTGCAGCTGGAGCTGAACCAGCCACCGGAGCGCCAGCTACCTCAAATACCATGATTAGAGAACCAGTTGTTACTGAATCACCTTCAGCAATCTTGATCTCTTTAACTGTGCCAGCGAATGGTGCTGGTACTTCCATAGAAGCTTTGTCACCTTCTACAGTAATTAGAGATTGCTCTTCTTCTACTGCATCGCCAACTTTAACCATGATCTCAGTAACTTCTACTTCGTCACCGCCGATATCTGGAACGTTAACTTCTTTGTCCGCTGCTACCGCAGGAGCCGCCGCAGGTGCTGCTGGCGCTTCAACAGCTGCAGGAGCTGGAGCCGCTGCACCTGAGCCAGCCACCTCAAATACCATCACAAGAGAACCAGTTGTTACTGAATCACCTTCAGCAATCTTGATCTCTTTAACCGTACCTGCAAATGGAGCTGGCACTTCCATAGAAGCTTTGTCGCCTTCTACAGTTAGAAGAGATTGCTCTTCTTCTACTGCATCGCCAACTTTAACCATGATTTCAGTAACTTCTACTTCATCGCCACCGATATCTGGAACGTGAACTTCTTTAAGTTCTGCTGCCGCTGCTGCTGGAGCTGGAGCCGCTACTGGAGCCGCTTCCGCCGCAGGAGCAGGTGCAGCTGCGGCTGCACCCTCGGCTTCGAAAATCATAATTAGAGAACCAGTAGTAACAGAATCACCTTCCGCTACTTTGATTTCTTTAACGATACCTGCTTGAGACGCTGGAACTTCCATAGAAGCTTTGTCGCCTTCAACAGTGATTAGAGACTGCTCTTCTTCAACCTTGTCGCCAACGCTTACAAGAATCTCAGTAACTTCAACCTCATCCGCACCGATGTCAGGTACATTAATTTCGATTGCCATTGCTTATTTACCTTCTAATTAAGCGCTGTATTAAGCGTAAAGTGGGTTAGTTTTTTCAGTGTCGATGTTGAACTTAGCAATTGCTTCAGTCACAACAGACTTCTCAACATCACCGCGCTTCGCTAGTTCAGTTAGCGCTGCAACTACCACGTAGCCTGCGTTAACTTCGAAGTGACGACGTAGGTTTTCACGGCTGTCTGAACGGCCGTAACCATCGGTACCAAGTACTTTGTAAGACTCAGTAGGCATGAATGCACGTACTTGCTCAGCGTAGTTCTTCATGTAGTCAGTCGCAGCGATTGCTGGCTCGTTACCTAGAACAGTTGTGATGTAAGGTACTTTCGCCTCTGCTTCTGGGTGAAGCATGTTGTAACGCTCTACGTTTTGACCATCACGAGTTAGCTCGTTGAACGATGTTACAGAGAACACGTCAGATGCCACACCGTACTCTTCGCTTAGGATAGTCGCTGCTTTACGTACTTCGTTCATGATAGTACCAGAGCTCATTAGCTGAACTTTACCCTTAGTACCTTCGTGAGACTCAAGCTTGTAGATACCTTTACGGATACCTTCTTCAGCGCCTTCTGGCATTGCTGGCATCGCGTAGTTTTCATTCATTACTGTTAGGTAGTAGTAAATGTTTTCTTGCTCAGGACCGTACATACGACGGATACCGTCTTGCATGATTACTGCTAGCTCGTAAGCAAATGTTGGGTCGTAGGAGATACAGTTCGGGATAGTGTTCGCTTGGATGTGCGAGTGACCATCTTCGTGCTGTAGACCTTCACCGTTCAGTGTTGTACGACCAGCTGTAGCACCTAGTAGGAAGCCACGAGCTTGTTGGTCACCTGCTAGCCATGCCATGTCACCAATACGTTGGAAACCGAACATTGAGTAGTAGATGTAGAATGGAATCATTGGCAGATCGTTTGTGCTGTATGAAGTAGCAGCAGCAACCCAAGATGCCATTGAACCTAATTCGTTGATACCTTCTTGAAGAACTTGGCCTGATGTTGCCTCTTTGTAGTAAGAAACGATGCCTTTATCTTCAGGTGTGTATTCTTGACCATCTGGGTTGTAGATACCAACCTGGCGGAATAGACCTTCCATACCGAACGTACGCGCTTCATCACAGATGATAGGAACGATGTTCTTACCGATGTTCTTGTCTTTTAGAAGAATGTTCAACGTACGTACATAAGCCATAGTCGTTGAAATCTCACGCTTCTGAGCACCTAGCAGAGGAGCAAACTCTTCTAGCTCTGGTACTTTGAACTCTTGTGTAAATTTAGGTAGACGCTGTGGCGTGTAACCTTTCAGTGCTTTACGACGAGCATGTAGGTATTCGTACTCAGCAGAACCTTCTTCCAGTTTTAGGTAAGGCAATTCAGCGACTTTCTCATCAGAAAGAAGATCTTGCAGGCCCAGACGATCACGTAGGTATTGAACGTGCGTCATATCCATCTTCTTAACACCGTGAGCGATGTTCTTACCTTCAGCTGCTTCACCCATACCGTAACCTTTAACAGTCTTAGCTAGGATCACCGTTGGTTTGCCGTTGGTTTCTTTTGCATTGTTGAACGCAGCAAACAGCTTAGAAGAATCGTGACCACCACGCTTCAATTCGAAGATTTGGTCGTCAGTCATGTCTGCTACAAGTGCAGCAGTTTCTGGGTACTTACCAAAGAAGTGCTCACGTACGTATGCGCCATCTTTTGATTTGAATGTTTGGTAGTCGCCATCGATTGTTTCGTTCATAAGCTGTAGAAGCTTACCCGTCGTATCTTTAGCCAGTAGTGCGTCCCAGTTGTTACCCCAGATAACTTTCACTACGTTCCAACCAGCACCTTTGAATAGACCTTCAAGCTCCTGAATGATCTTACCGTTACCCATTACAGGTCCGTCTAGACGCTGTAGGTTACAGTTGATTAGGAAACATAGGTTATCTAGCTTCTCACGCGCAGCGAAAGAAATAGCACCACGTGATTCTGGCTCATCCATCTCACCATCGCCTAGGAAAGCGTATACGCGTTGAGCAGAAGTATCTTTAAGGCCACGGCCGTTTAGGTACTTAAGGAAACGTGCTTGGTAGATAGCAGAAATTGGACCAAGGCCCATAGATACTGTTGGGAATTGCCAGAACTCAGGCATCAACTTAGGGTGTGGGTAAGAAGGAACACCTTTACCGTCTACTTCTTGACGGAAGTTGTCTAGCTGCTCTTCAGTTAGACGGCCTTCAACGAATGCACGTGAGTAGATACCTGGTGAGATGTGACCTTGGTAGTAAACTAGATCGCCACCGTCTGTTTCGTTAGGAGCACGGAAGAAGTGGTTGAAGCACACTTCGTAGAATGCAGCAGCAGACTGGTAAGAAGCCATGTGACCACCAAGGTCTAGGTCTTTCTTAGACGCACGCAACACGATCATGATTGCGTTCCAGCGAATAATCGAACGAATACGACGCTCAAGTGTGGTATCACCAGGGTATGCTGGCTCTTGAGCTGCTGGGATGGTGTTGATGTAGTTAGTGTTGATACCTGTTGGCATATCAACACCATCTAACGCGCTTTCTCTAGAACGGTTTCTAGTAGAAATTGAGCACGTTCTACACCTTCTTCACGAACAACGGATTCAAGTGCTTGTAGCCAATCTTGAGTTTCCAGTGCATCTACGTCATGCTTCATGTCAGACATGGCGATCTATCCTTCTGTTGGTTGGATCTACTTAATTAAAGTAAGCGTTTCTAGTTTTAAGAATCACTATCTTGTTGAATTCGTCTTAAAGAGCGCTCACGACGAGACGCTTCTCGAGTCAAATCTAACAATGTTTCTTCGATGTAAGCTAAATGCGAATGCGACATCTCACGCGCCTTTTCTGGCTGACCAGCGACGATCGCTTCAACGATATTAGCTCGGTGTTTACTGACTTTCTCCACCACCTCAGAGCGGCGGTGTAATAGCTCTAAATTCTGTAGAATATTTTGCTCAAGCAATGGTGCTAAGCTTCGCACGATATGCAGCAACACAACGTTGTGTGCTGCTTCGGTAAGTGCCACCAGAAATGCCATGACAGCAGAGGCTTCGACTTCCACATCATCCGCTTCCTGAGCAATACGAATGTTGCTTAGACAAGTCTCGATTTGAGCAAAATCTTCATCAGTGCCACGCAAAGCGGCAAAGTAAGCAGAGATACCTTCCATAGCATGACGAGCCTCTAGCAAATCAAGCTGAGTCTCGTTGTGAGAAGATAGAAGGTCTAACAAGGGATCTGAGAAACTTTTCCAGATGTTCTCGCTAACGAACGTGCCACCGCCTTGACGGCGAGTGAGAAGCTTTTTCGCTTCCAGTCGCTGAATGGCTTCTCGAATAGAAGGTCGAGAAACATCAAATTGCTTTGCCAGCTCGCGTTCAGGTGGAAGCTGCTGCCCTGCTGAAAGTGTCCCTTCAACAATCAAGCGCTCCAATTCTTGCTCGATAACATCCGAAAGTTTCGGCTGACGGATCCTTTGATAAGCCATAACTATTATTCTTTTTTCTTCTACTTTCTTGAGCTGTTAATTGGTATTACCAATTTATAAGTTGGGGTAAAAATTAACACATTTAAAAACGCCAATGTCTAGTTAAAAATTGATTCACATCATAGAACTGGCCTTGCGTTAACCTTGTTGAAACATTTATAGATTAAAACATCAACACTCATGGTCAGACCAATTACATACGGGAAACTTATGGGGTATTTTACGTGCTATAAAAACCCTTATAAATCAATAACAAAGAACACTATTTGTCAGACAAGTTAAATTGACCAATATCAATAAAGAAGGGGATAACCACATCAATGGTTATTAATAATTTGAATAACAAAATATTTCGTGGCACGGAAAAACGGCCACGAAATTATCATTCTGAGAAGGGGTGAATCTTTTATGACAGAGAATTTTTGAAACGTCGCCAATCAAAAACGAGACCAGGGTCACTTTTCCTAAGCGGTGCAATGTATTGATGCCCGGTGATGCGTTCACGAGTCATTGCTGGATAACGCGCTTGTAGTGACAAGGTTAAGTACTGCAAGCTTTGATACTGCGCTTCGGTATATGCCACATAATCTGTACCTTCAAGCTCAATGCCAATCGAGTAATCATTGCATCTTGCTCGGCCTGCAAAGCTCGACATGCCTGCATGCCAAGCCCTAGCATGAAAAGGGACAAACTGAACCACTTCACCATCTCGCCTTATTAAACAGTGCGCGGAAACACGCAGGTCTTTAATCACGTGAAAAAAAGGATGGGCAGTTGCATCAAGCTTGCCAAGGAAAAAGTCTTCAATGTAGCCCCCACCAAACTGCCTGGAGGAAGACTAATATTGTGCACCACCAACAAGGAAACATCTTCCACATCGGGCCTGGCATCAAAATGGGAGAAGGTACTCGCCTTGCTCGTGGATACCAACCCTGCTCATCGATAACACCTGAAACAGTATCTGGCATAGCATCGCTCTCCGCGGCTTGATTGGCATGGGTTCTATCTTGGTTTTGCATATATTTTGAGCTCATCTACATCGCTATCGCTTTGATTTTATCCGACGGCCAATAAAATGCGAGATTTGATGCTGAAATTCCGCACAAGCAGGAGTATCATGCCCACTTCGTTCCCCCACTAAACACGTTAAGCGATGAAAAACACACATAACAGCCAAGAACGTCTTGAATATCTAAAGCAGCAACTTCCTTCAGAAATCACACGTGCCGTGGCCGACACGCTTCGTGAAGATTTGGGCGGAACACTGGATGTCACTACAGATATAACGGCAAGCCTGATCCCAGCAGACACTCAAAACGTAGCGACGATCATCACTCGTGAACACGGCGTATTCTGCGGACAGATGTGGCTGATGAAGTGTTTAAACAGCTTGGCGGCGAAGTCAGCATTGAATGGCACGTGCAAGATGGCGACAAGGTTGAACCAAACCAAGTGCTTTGCACGCTAACAGGTCCTGCACGCACACTACTAACTGGTGAGCGTAACGCGATGAACTTTATTCAAACGCTATCAGGCTGCGCGACGGTGACTGCGGAGTACGCGGCAAAAATCGCGCACACTGAATGTCGTTTACTTGATACTCGTAAAACCATCCCTGGTCTGCGTAGCGCACTAAAATACGCCGTGGCTTGTGGCGGCGGTTACAACCACCGTATCGGTGTATTTGATGCTTACCTAATTAAAGAGAACCACATCATCGCATGTGGCGGCATCACTAAAGCTATTGAAACTGCTAAACAGCTAAACCCAGGTAAGCCTGTAGAAGTCGAAACCGAATCTCTAGAAGAACTGCAACAAGCAATCGATGCTGGCGCAGATATCATCATGCTCGACAACTTCACCACCGACATGATGCGCAAAGCCGTTGAAATCAACGCTGGCCGCGCTGCACTTGAAAACTCAGGTAACGTTGCTCTAGAGACTATCGCTGAGTTTGCTGAAACAGGTGTTGATTACATTTCTGTTGGTGCGCTGACTAAGCATCTTAAGGCGATGGATTTGTCGATGAGGTTTAAGGACTAATCCTCAAAACCATAAACCTGCATTACAAAAGCGAAGCAAACAGCTTCGCTTTTTTGATCTACCCCCTACGTGATTCATTGTTTTTACTGATTATTTATCAACCAGTGCTAAATCTTTCACTTCAATATCACTCGCATTCAAACTGCAACTTACTGCAACATATCTCCATTTTTTAGAACCGTCTCTAGTGCGCTAAGTCATTAACTTTATTGGGATAAATCTCAGGAGTATGTTCGCTTTGTGCAACTAATTTATTAAGGATAAAAAATGAAAAGAACAACAAAGCAGCAAGGTTTTACCTTGATTGAGTTGATGATTGTAGTGGCTGTGATTGGGGTGTTGGCAGCGGTGGCGTTACCGCAGTATCAAAAATATGTAGCTAAGAGTGAGACGGCTTCCGCTCTTGCTACTTTGTCTGGGCTAAAAACAAATACAGAGACATACACATTAGAAAATGGAACTTTCCCTGACCAAACCCAATCGAGTGCTGTTGGCATACCTGCTTCTCCGATGGGAAGCATTGTTCTTGCTCCGGAAACTGGTACTTCAGGTGCGGGTTCCATAACTTATACGTTTACTAGTGGCAATGTTAGCCAGATCTATCAGGAAAAGGCATTCGTCTTGCTAGGGATGGAAATGGGAACTGGACTTGTAAACGAGCTACCGCTCTAGATGATGGGCTAGTTCCAAAAAGTTGTAAAACTAATACTTACTAGTCTCTAAAAGTGACTCCAATACTGTCCAATGCTCTGCGAGCTGCCAACATTTTGACAGCTCTGCAGGAGCAAGAGCTGTCGAGCTTTGGTAGCTCTTCCAGACTTTCTACTCCCGAAGAAATAGTGGATCGCCAATGGATGAATGCTACTGAGCTATCAAAGGCTTTGGCAGAGATATTTGCTTTGGACTTTGTAGAACTAAACAGCTTTAACTTTGAGAGCATTTGTAAACGACTTGCTCTCAAAGAGCCGATGCTCAAACATCTCGCCATTCCAATCGAAGCTACAGAAAAAGGACTCGTTGTTGCCGTAGCAGATCCAAGTATCATCGAGATTGAGAACGACTTCCGATTTGCAACAGGAAAGCAAATCCAACTTGTGATTGCCAACTGCCTAGATATTAGAGCAGCTTTAAATCGACTATATGGTGAAAACAATAGCGAATGGCAATCAGACACCAAACAACTCACCTCAGACGATCTCGCCAACCTAGTCCAAGTCAGTGACGCTGAGATCGACAACATCGAAGATCTCTCCCAAGATGACTCCCCTGTCAGTCGCTTTATCCATCAAGTGTTGATGGATGCGGTGCGCAAAAAGGCTTCAGATATCCACTTTGAGCCCTATGAGCACTTATATCGAATTCGCCTGCGCTGTGATGGGATTCTGATTGAAACCCACCAGCCAGCAACCCAGCTCAGCCGGCGTTTGGCGGCAAGGATCAAGATCCTTGCGAAGTTGGACATCGCTGAGCGCCGATTGCCACAAGATGGCCGTTTGAAACTGAGATTATCGGAGAATGCTACGATAGACATGCGGGTATCGACCCTGCCAACCATGTGGGGTGAGAAGATCGTATTGCGATTACTGGATGGCAACTCTGCCAATCTCGATATCGATCAACTGGGTTATAACGCACTGCAAAAATCTCTCTACCTTGCCGCGCTGAAAAAGCCGCAAGGGATGATCTTAATGACTGGACCTACGGGAAGCGGTAAAACCGTTTCTTTGTATACCGGACTCAACATCCTTAATACCGCGGAGCGCAACGTATCTACCGCCGAAGATCCGGTTGAGATCCATCTTGATGGGATCAATCAGGTGCAAATCAATCCAAAAATTGGCTTTGATTTTTCAACTGCGCTGCGATCGTTTCTGCGCCAAGATCCAGACGTGGTGATGCTGGGAGAGATCCGTGATATTGAAACGGCGGAGATCGCGGTAAAAGCAGCGCAAACTGGCCACTTAGTGCTCTCTACCCTGCACACCAACTCCGCAGCAGAAACAGTGATACGACTTAAGAATATGGGCGTAGAAAGCGTTAACCTCGCCTCCTCTCTATCACTCATCATCGCTCAGCGCCTGGCACGCAAGCTTTGTCAGCACTGTAAGGTTATTGACCTATGTCTCCGGCACTGCGCCATTCTCTCGCCATTAGTGACGATGAACCTATCTATCAAGCAAACGAACAAGGCTGCAATCATTGTAACTATGGCTATTTAGGACGTACTGGCATTTATGAAGTGATGGAGTGTACCCACGAAATCGCCAATGCCCTGCTCACCGGCGCGAGCATGCAACAGATAGAAGCGTTGGCGCAATCTCAAGGGATGACCACCCTCAAACAATCGGGCATTGAAAAGCTTCGAGATGGCGTGACCAGCTATCAGGAGTTGCAGCGCGTGCTCTACTTCTAATCATAGGTTAAGTAGTATGGTTAAAAAGCTCGAACCAACGCTCAAAGCATTTCACTGGAAAGGTGTGAATAGCCAAGGTAAAAAAGTCTCCGGCCAAACACTGGCGCTGACCGAGCCTGAAGCGCGTGAAACTCTCAAGCAGCAGCATATTCAAGTTCGCAAACTTAAAAAACGCAGTATCTCGACTTGGACTAAGCTGACTCAGCGCATCAAAGGCAAAGACATCACCATCCTTACCCGCCAGCTCGCAACTATGCTCAGTACCGGCATTCCCATTGTTCATGCCATCAAGCTAATTGCTGACAATCAAGCCAAAGCGGAAATGAAGTCGATACTGTCGCAAATCAGCAAAGGGTTAGAAGCGGGTACGCCGATTTCACGGGTAATGCAGGTTGCCAGTCGTCATTTTGATAGCTTTTATGTCGATATGGTCGCCACAGGAGAAAACTCAGGTAATTTAGCGGGTGTGTTTGAGCGCTTAGCGGACTATCGCGAGAAGCAAGAGATGCTGCGTTCTAAAGTGGTTAAAGCCCTTATATATCCAGTAATGATCTTACTCGTATCACTTGGGGTCACCTACCTCATGCTCACCACCGTAGTACCAGAATTTGAGTCGATGTTTCGCGGCTTTAATGCCGACCTCCCTTGGTTTACTCAGCAAGTGCTGAGTCTCTCAGCTTGGTTTCAACAAAATGGCTTTTTGAGTATTAACCTGTTTATTCTTGCCACTTTTGGTCTTAAGGTCGCTCGTCAGCGCAGTTTCAGTGTGCGGCTTTACACCAGCCGCCTTGTGTTGCGGATTCCTATCGTAGGCCAAGTGATCACTAAGGCGTCCATTGCCAAGTTCAGTCGTACCCTATCCACCAGCTTTAGCGCCGGAATACCGATCCTATCGAGCATACAAGCCAGCGCTAAAACCGCTGATAACCTCTATTACCAGCAAGTGATTCAATCTATCCACTCAGATATTGTCGCTGGTACGCCAATCCACCTAGCGATGCGCCAAGCTGATGGCTTCCCTGAAATGGTGCTGCAAATGGTGATGATTGGTGAAGAGTCAGGCACCCTCGATGACATGCTCAATCGCGTGGCGGCTATTTATGAAGCGGAAGTCGATAATACCGTGGATAACCTAGGTAAGATCCTCGAGCCATTTATCATTGTTTTTCTCGGCACTCTCGTCGGTGGGCTTGTGGTCGCAATGTACCTTCCTATCTTTAACTTAATGACCGTAATAGGCTAACATAGACATTAACTTATTGATTTATTTCCTGTGTAGCCGCAAATGGACGTGTTGATTTATTACCCTTGGTTGTTTGTTGTATTTGCAGCCATTCTTGGCTTAATTGTCGGAAGCTTTCTCAACGTGGTGATCCACCGATTACCTATCATGATGGAGCGCGGCTGGCGCGAAGAGTGTGCGGAAGCCTTTCCTGAATACAAGATAACGCCGCCAGAGGGACGCTTTGATCTCAGCATTCCCCGCAGCAGTTGCCCTTCATGCAACACACCCATTCGCATTATCGATAATATTCCGCTATTAAGCTGGCTGTTACTCAAAGGTCGCTGCCGTTACTGTGAGAGCAAAATCAGCATCCGCTATCCACTGGTCGAGCTTCTTGCTGCGGTTCTTAGTGCACTGTGGCTTGGCAGCTGGGTTTTAGCTTCTACAGTGTGGCGCTGATTGCCATGACGTTTGTGCTTATCGCAGCAACCTTTATCGACCTTGATACTATGCTGCTACCCGACCAGCTCACCATACCGCTACTTTGGGTTGGGATTGCGCTCGCCTTATTAGGCATCTCACCAATCACTCTGCAAGAATCTGTGATTGGCGCTATCGCGGGCTACCTTTGCCTCTGGTCTGTCTATTGGCTGTTTAAGCTAGTGACGGGCAAGGAAGGTATGGGCTATGGCGATTTTAAGCTGCTCGCAGCTCTGGGAGCCTGGCTCGGCTGGGCGCACCTACCAATGATTATTTTACTTTCCTCGGTTGTTGGCGTTGTGTTTGGTTTGATTCAGCTTAGAATGCAAAACAAAGGTTTAGATGTGGCGTTTCCGTTTGGTCCTTACCTAGCGATTGCTGGCTGGGTTAGCGCGCTATGGGGCGATGCCATCACTCACTTCTATTTGGCGACAGTGACGGGAGTATACTAGTGGGATTTGTAGTCGGCTTAACGGGTGGCATCGCGAGCGGAAAAACCACCGTGGCCAATCTGTTTCATCATGAGTTTGGTATCGACCTTGTCGATGCAGACGTCGTCGCGCGCGACGTAGTTGAGGTTGGCTCTGAAGGTTTAAACGCATTAGCACAGCATTTTGGTCGTGATATTTTGCAAACTGATGGCGCATTGGATCGCGCAGCCCTTAGAGCACGCATCTTTGCCAATGATGAGGAAAAGCAGTGGGTAAACAACTTACTGCACCCGATGATCCGCCAGCAAATGCAGCAACGTCTTAATGCTTCGACCAGCCCATACACTTTGCTCGTGGTTCCTCTACTCATCGAGAACGGTTTGCAAAGTATGGCCGACCGCGTGCTTGTGGTCGATGTTGAGGCCGACACACAAATTTACCGAACAATGACACGTGACGGGGTGCCCGAACAACAGGTGCGTTCTATACTCAAAGCACAAGTCGATAGAGATACCCGGCTAATGCATGCAGATGATGTGATTGATAATAATACTGACAACGCTCAACTTTTGCCCCAAGTCACACAATTGCACCAAAAGTACCTAGCATTATGCGGTAAAAATCGGTGAAAATAGCAAGGAAGCGTTTAAAGGCTAGCACATGATCACAAATAGATTCGAACACCCTCTTAACGAAAAAACCAGAATATACCTAAGAGTTGAATCTCTACTGAGACAGCTACAGCATTCCTCGTCTTTTTCAGATAACTACCAGCACCAGATCTTCTTTAAATCTCTGTTTGATTTATTAGAGATTTTTGAGCAGATCCAGCTTAAAAGCGAACTGGCTAAGGATCTTGAAAAGCAGCGACAAACCTATCGAGCTTGGCTCAACATCGACGATGTCGATCAAGAGATGCTGGGGTCGATCTTAGGCGATCTCGACAGCGTACACCGCGAACTGATGGGTGCAGAGCGTTTCGGTCAGTCTTTCAAAGAAGACCGATTCTTAAGTGCAATTCGCCAACGTTTTGGTCTGCCCGGCGGCGCCTGCTGTTTTGATTTGCCAACACTGCACCATTGGCTGCACTTGCCCATCGACAAGCGTATGCATGATGCCGAAATGTGGCTGACTTCACTCAAGCCTCTAATGAATGCACTGCATTTGTGGCTAAAGCTCACTCGAGAGACAGGTCGATTTAAGCCGCAAATTGCACGTTCAGGGCTGCTTCAAAGTGAGGCTGAAGAGGCGAATATCATTAGACTCAACATTCCAATGCATTACGGCGTATACCCTATGGTATCAGCCATAAGAGCCGCTTTACCGTGAAGTTTATTGCTTTTGAGTCAGGGCAAGCCTACCCTAACGATGTTGAATTTGAATTAGCGATTTGCAGTTAACTGCCAACTCAGAGAACTGCCACACTCAGGAATTATTATGAGTAAACCAACTGTTGTCCCATGTCCACAATGTCAACAAGACGTGGTTTGGGGTGAAGAGAGCCCGTTTCGTCCATTCTGCTCTAAGCAGTGCCAAATGATTGATTTTGGTGAGTGGGCGGATGAAGAGAACACCATCCCGGGCGCACCCGATATGTCGGACAGCGATGGCTGGTCGGAAGACAATTACTAATACCTAGAGCCTCCATCGGAGGCTCTTTTTTATACCTGCAATTCGCAGACATAAAAAAGCGGAGTCCGAAGACTCCGCTTAATCTTTGAGAACGCTAGTAAAATAGCATTACTTCTTAGCAAGTTTCTCTTTGATACGAGCAGACTTACCAGAACGCTCACGTAGGTAGTACAACTTGGCACGACGTACTGCACCACGGCGTTTAACTTCGATGCTATCAACCATTGGAGAGTGAGTTTGGAACGTACGCTCAACACCTTCGCCGTTCGAGATCTTACGAACAGTGAAAGCAGAGTGAAGACCACGGTTACGGATAGCGATTACAACGCCTTCGTAAGCCTGTAGACGCTCACGGTCACCTTCTTTTACTTTAACCTGAACTACAACAGTGTCACCTGGTGCAAATTTAGGTAGGCCTGATTTCATTTGCTCTTCTTCAAGAGCCTTGATGATGTTACTCATGTTCTTAAATTCCTAGAATAAACTGATACTAAATTAAATAGGTTACTTGCTGTTATTTCGAGTTTCTTTAATGAACTCGGCAAGTAATTGTTCCTGTTCGTCAGTCAGAGCTAGGTTTTCCAGGAGCTCCGGTCTTCTTAGCCAAGTACGGCCTAACGACTGTTTTAGTCGCCAGCGACGAATATCCTTATGGTTACCAGACTTGAGGACACTTGGTACCTCTAAATCTTCTAACACCTCAGGGCGCGTATAGTGCGGACAATCTAACAGACCATTAGCAAAAGAATCTTCTTCTGCCGAAGCAAAATCGCCTAGTACTCCCGGAACAAACCGTGAGACTGAGTCGATTAGCGTCATGGCTGGGATTTCCCCACCTGTCATCACAAAATCTCCGATTGACCATTCTTCGTCAACCTCAGTTGGATGATGCGCTCATCTACCCCTTCGTAGCGTCCACAAATCAACACAAGGTTGTCGTTTTTCGCTAGTTCTTCTACCCCTGTTTGGTCGAGCTTGCGACCTTGAGGAGAAAGGTAAATGACTTTCGTCTTACCCGGTGATGCCTGTTTGGTGCGTGAATGGCATCGCGCAATGGCTGAACCATCATCAACATGCCAGGACCACCACCGTAAGGTCTATCATCGACAGTGCGATGTTTGTCGTGAGTGAAATCACGAGGATTCCATGTCTCAATCGACAGTAGACCTTTTTTAACCGCTTGACCTGTTACTCCATAATCAGTAACGCTGCGGAACATGTCTGGAAACAGGCTAATTACGCCAACCCACATCTGTTCTCTCGCTCTATTGAGTTACTAAAAATGAATTAGAATCCAGGATCCCAGTCAACTTCGATCCGTTGAGCTTCGCGATCAACATTCTTGATCACTTGCTCTTCAAGGTACGGTACTAACCGTTCCTTTTGCCCAAAAGCATCTTTCAGATTTGCTTTCACAACCAAAACATCGTTCGAACCAGTTCCATGATGTCAGTTACTTCCCCTAGGTCATAACCTTTCGTGGTCACTACTTTCATACCGAACAATTCGCGCCAGTAGAATTCATCTTCTGACAGCTCTGGTAGCACAGCTGGGTCGATCGCAATCTCAAAGTTGGTCAGTAGGTGAGCTTCTTCACGAACCTCAAGACCTTCTAGTTTACACACCATACCTTTGTTATGGCGCTTCCAACTTTCGACTTTGTACTCTACCCATTCACCCTTTTGGTTAATATACCAAGGGCTGTAATCGAAAATACTTTCAGGATTGTCTGTGTAGGTAAACACCTTAAGCCATCCGCGAATGCCGTAAGTAGAACCAAATTTACCTACAACAATTCTTTCGTCTTGATTGCTCATTGTGTCTTTACCTTTCATCGACGACATACTGCTTACTTAACTAGAATTAAGCCGCTTTTTGAGCGTCTTTAACTAGCTTAGCAACGCGGTCAGAAACTGTTGCGCCTTGACCAACCCAGTGGTTAACGCGCTCTAGGTCTAGACGTAGACCTTCTTCTTGACCTTTAGCAGTAGGGTTAAAGAAACCCACTTTCTCGATGAAACGGCCAGTTGCTGCATTGCGGCTGTCCGCTACTACGATTTGATAGAATGGACGCTTCTTAGCGCCGTGACGTGCCAAACGAATGGTAACCATATCGTCCTCTTTGCTTTCTCAATAATAAAAATGACCTCAGAAATGTTTCTCAAATGAGCAACCTGAGGTCTCGTGCCAAAATAAAGCCTCGGAATTTTACTCTTATTCCGAGGCATTGCAAGGGGTTTAGCTATTTTTTCACCAGTTTTTGGGCTCTGGTGAAGATGTGAGCTGGGTAACAGTTTGAAAGATCAATGAGTTGCTTTCAGTCGCTCTGCTACCCTTCGCGAATCGCGAGATTATCGGCCAAACGGATTACCACCGCCGCCCATGCCACCCATCATGCCTTGCATATTACGCATCATGCCGCGCATGCCACCTTTCTGCATCTTCTTCATCATCTTCTGCATTTGGGTGAACTGCTTAAGCAGGCGGTTCACGTCTTGTACCTGAGTACCAGAACCTGCCGCGATACGTTTTTTGCGAGAACCTTTGATAAGCTCAGGACGCTGACGCTCTTTCATGGTCATCGAGTTAATGATGGCTTCCATCTGCTTGAACATCTTGTCGTCAACTTTATCTTTGACGTTGTCTGGCAGGTTAGACATGCCTGGAAGCTTGTCCATCATGCCCATCATGCCGCCCATGTTCTGCATCTGACCAAGCTGTTCGCGGAAGTCTTCAAGGTCGAAGCCTTTCTTCTCCTTGAACTTCTTCGCCATCTTCTCTGCTTTCTCAGTATCGACATTACGCTGAAGGTCTTCGATAAGAGAAAGAACGTCACCCATACCAAGGATACGTGAAGCCACGCGGTCTGGGTGGAACGGTTCAAGTGCGTCGGTCTTCTCACCCACACCCAAGAACTTGATTGGTTTGCCTGTGATATGACGAACTGAAAGTGCCGCACCACCACGTGCATCACCATCTACCTTAGTCAGGATTACACCTGTTAGTGGTAGTGCATCACCGAAGGCCTTCGCCGTGTTCGCCGCATCTTGACCTGTCATGGCATCAACCACGAACAGAGTTTCAACTGGGTTGATTGCCGTATGAAGCTGCTGGATTTCATCCATCATTTCATGGTCAACCGCTAGGCGACCGGCAGTATCGACAATCAGTACGTCGTAGAATTTCTTCTTAGCGTGATCGATTGCAGCATTAGCAATATCGATTGGCTTTTGATCGGCAGTCGATGGGAAGAAGTCCACACCCACATCACCGGCTAGTGTTTCAAGCTGCTTGATTGCCGCTGGACGATAAACGTCGGCAGACACAACCAATACTTTCTTTTTCTCACGCTCGTTTAGAAGCTTAGAGAGCTTGCCCACACTGGTGGTTTTACCTGCACCTTGTAGACCCGCCATAAGAATGACAGCCGGCGGCTGCGCAGCAAGGTCGAGCGCTTCGTTCGATTCACCCATAACTTGCTCAAGCTCAGCTTGAACAATCTTGATGAACTCCTGACCCGGCGTGAGTGATTTAGACACCTCAACACCAACAGCGCGCTCTTTAACACCTTTGATAAACTCACGAACAACTGGCAGAGCAACGTCCGCCTCAAGCAGCGCCATACGAACTTCGCGTAGCGTGTCTTTGATGTTGTCTTCGGTCAGACGACCTTTACCGCTGATATTCTTCAGCGTTTTGGATAGACGATCCGTTAAATTCTCAAACATTTCTTTCTCTTCGCTTCAAACTGGGCGATCAATTGCAGTGAGTATACCTTAGCCAGCAGTGAGAGTCATATCTAACAAGATCAAATACGAGTCAATAGTTTTTACATCTGACGTAGCCCAACAGGACGATGCAGGGTATAATTCGTGCTCTAAGCAATCGATTTTTTAGGAAAAATGGACAGTTTAATCGCAATTGCGGCCGCCATACTTTATGGCCTGGCCATCGCAACTATCATCCCAGGCTTGGTTAATCAGGTCGGGATCCGTACAAAAACTGTTCTGGTTAGTGCTGTTCTCGCGCTGACGTTTCATGCTGTGCTGCTCAGCGATCTAATCTTAAGCGGCAGCGGTCAGAACCTCAGTATTCTCAATGTCGCCTCATTAATAAGCTTTATTATTTCGCTGTTCATGAGCGTAGCGATGGTGAAAACTCGCATTTGGTTCTTGCTACCCGTAGTCTATAGCTTTGCTGCCATCAATCTCAGTGCAGCTGCATTTGTCCCTACTGCTTTTATTACCCACCTTGAGCACAATCCAAAGCTGTTGATTCATATTTCACTGGCACTGTTTTCTTACTCGACGCTTTCAATTGGTGCGCTGTATGCGCTTCAACTGGCGTGGCTCGACCATAAACTGAAAAACAAGAAGGCGCTAACGATTAACCCTAACCTTCCTCCATTAATGATGGTGGAGAGACAGCTTTTCAATATCATCTTGATCGGTACCGCACTATTAACCGCTACCTTGATCACAGGTTTTGTATTTGTCCAAGATATGTTTGCTCAAGGCAAAGCACACAAAGGTATTTTGTCCTTCATGGCGTGGATTGTTTATTCTGTGCTGCTTTGGGGTCACTATCAAAAAGGCTGGCGCGGCAAAAAAGTCACATGGTTTGCAGTCGCGGGCGCCACACTTCTCACTCTCGCTTATTTTGGCAGCCGCTTTGTAAGAGAGATCATCTTGAACTAAGTCGACCTTAGACGCACTACAACTAAAGGCGCGTTGACAATAGGGATTAAGTAGTTCATAAATTAACCAGCTATTAACTAAAGGAATTCTAGGGCATTGGACGACATTTCGACCGGTATTTTATTTGCAATCCTTGCAGGTCTAATTGTAATTTCCGGCTATTTTTCGGGTTCAGAGACAGGGATGATGTCTTTGAACCGATACAGACTTAAACACTTATCTAAAACAGGCCACAAAGGCGCAAAGCGCGTTGAGAAACTGCTTAGCCGCCCTGACCGACTCATCGGCCTGATCCTAATCGGCAATAACCTAGTTAATATATTGGCGTCTGCAATCGCTACAGTACTTGGTCTGCGCTTATTTGGAGACTTGGGTGTCGCTATCGCAACCGGTGCCCTGACTATGATCATCTTGGTGTTTGCAGAAGTAACACCAAAAACGCTAGCCGCTCTTTATCCAGAGCGCGTGTCGTTTATGAGTAGTATCGTGCTCACCATCTTGATGAAGCTACTCTCACCTCTAGTTATTCTAGTCAACTTCATTACCAACGGCTTTATCCGCCTGCTTGGACTTCGTGTCGATCATAACGATGAAGACCATTTGAGTTCAGAAGAGCTCCGAACAGTGGTAAACGAAGCGGGCTCGCTGATCCCTCGTCGTCACCAAGATATGCTGATCTCGATTCTCGACCTTGAGCACGTGACTGTTAATGACATCATGATCCCTCGTAACGAGATCACCGGCATCAACATTAATGATGACTGGAAATCGATTGTTCGCCAGTTAACCCACTCTCCTCATGGCCGAGTGGTGCTGTATCGTGATCAAATTGATGAAGTGGTAGGGATGATAAGGCTTCGTGAGTCGTATCGTTTGATGCTAGAGAAGAACGAGTTCACGAAAGAGACCCTACTTCGCAGTGCTGATGAGGTGTATTTCATTCCAGAAGGCACGCCACTCAACGTGCAGATGCTCAAGTTCCAGCGCAACAAAGAACGTATTGGCCTCATTGTTGACGAATATGGCGATATCAACGGTCTAGTGACGCTTGAAGATATCCTGGAAGAAATCGTTGGCGAGTTCACCACATCGATGGCGCCAACGCTGTCCGATGAAATTACACCGCAAGGTGATGGCAGCTTCTTAATTGAAGGCAGTGCCAATATCCGTGATATCAACAAAGGTCTGAAATGGACGCTACCGACCGATGGACCGCGCACCCTAAATGGCCTTATCTTAGAATACTTGGAAGATATTCCTGAGAGTCACCTAAGTGTGCAAGTTGCTGAGCATCAGATGGAAATTGTTGAGTTAGAAGAAAACCGCATCAAGATGGTCAAGGTTTTTCCAAAAGCGAAAAGCAAAAACTAGCCAGCAAACTCAATGCGGCTAGCAAGTCACTATAAACACATAAACAAACGGCACCGAAAGGTGCGTTTTGCTTTAATTTGCTTGCCGATATTTAAGATATCGAGACTAGTTGATGTTAGGGCCAAGCCATTTTTCAGCTTCTTCCAAACTCCAACCTTTACGGTCTGCGTAGCTATCTACTTGGTCTTGCTGAATTTGAGCAATCGCAAAGTAGCGAGAATCAGGGTGTGAGAAGTACCAACCCGATACTGAAGCGCCTGGCCACATTGCATAACTTGTGGTTAGCGACATGCCAATGGTTTCTTCTACATTCAGCATTTCCCACAGAGAGCCTTTTTCTGTGTGCTCCGGGCACGCTGGTAGCCAGGTGCTGGGCGAATACCTTGATACTTCTCGCGAATAAGGTCGTCATTCGACAGCGCTTCATCCGCAGAGTAACCCCAAATTTCTTTACGAACCTTCTCGTGCAGGTACTCAGCAAAAGCTTCCGCCAATCGGTCTGCTACTGCTTGGATCATGATGGCATTGTAGTCATCGCCTTGCGCCTTGTATTCATCGGCATGTTCACGCTCACCAATGCCACCCGTTACCGCAAAGGCGCCAATCCAATCTTGCTTGCCACTCTCTTTCGGCGCAATGTAGTCCGACAGACAGTAGTTAAAGCCTTTTGGCTTCTCAGTCTGCTGACGAAGGTTATGAAGTACAGTGCGAACTTCACTGCGCGTTTCATCTGTGTAGACTTCGATGTCATCACCCACAGACGCCGCAGGGAACAGTGCACACATGCCCGCAGCTTTTAACAGCCCTTCACGTTCAACGCGATCAAGTAGGTCGTTTGCGTCTTTGTACAAACGCTTTGCCTCTTCACCCACTTCTTCATGTTCTAGAATGGCTGGGTACTTACCCACCAGCGACCATGTCATAAAGAATGGTGTCCAGTCGATGTAATTACGCAGTGTCGCGACATCGAAGTTTTCAAACACATGCACGCCTGGCTTAGCCGGTTTTGGCGGTGTGTAGTTTTCCCAATCGATATCGACCTTGTTTTCACGCGCTTTTTCCAATGTGACTGGCTTAGTACGTGGCTTTTTACGGTTATGCTGGTCACGAACGCGTTCGTAATCGATATCTAGCTTCTCAACAAACGCTGGTTTTAATTCGTTAGAAAGTAGCGAAGTACATACACCAACTGCTCGTGATGCGTTGTTGACATAAACTACAGGCTCGCTGTAGTTCTGTTCAATCTTAACCGCAGTATGTGCTTTAGATGTCGTCGCACCGCCAATCAGAAGCGGTAGTTCGAAGCCTTGACGCTCCATCTCTTTGGCGACATGAACCATTTCATCAAGCGATGGAGTAATGAGGCCTGACAGACCAATGATGTCGACGTTTTCTTCTTTGGCAACTTTAAGGATTTTCTCACAAGGCACCATGACGCCAAGGTCGATGATCTCGTAGTTGTTACACTGCAAAACCACGCCAACGATATTCTTGCCGATATCATGAACATCACCTTTAACGGTCGCAAGAAGGATCTTACCGTTGCTCGAACCAGCTTGCTTGGAGGCATTAATATATGGCTCTAGATGCGCTACAGCCTGCTTCATTACACGTGCTGATTTAACTACCTGAGGAAGGAACATCTTACCTTCGCCAAATAGGTCACCAACCACATTCATACCATCCATTAGTGGGCCTTCAATCACCTCAAGAGGTTTTGAGGCATTGACGCGCGCTTCTTCGGTATCTTCAACGATGAACTCAGTGATACCTTTCACGAGAGCATGCTCTAGACGCTTCTCTACTGGCCATGTACGCCACTCTAGCGCACTGGCATCATCTTCTTTGCCAACGCCTTTGTTAGCGTATTCAGCCGCAATATCAAGAAGTCGCTCGGTACCATCATCACGACGGTTGAGTACCACATCTTCTACCGCTTCACGCAGTTTGTCGGGAACGTTATCGTAAATCTCAAGCTGACCGGCGTTAACGATACCCATGTCCATACCGTTCTTAAAACAGTGGTAAAGGAACACGGCATGAATAGCTTCACGAACATAGTTGTTACCACGGAACGAGAAGGAAACGTTAGAAACACCCCCAGAAATCATCGCATGTGGCAGGTCACGTTTGATGTCAGCAACGGCTTCGATAAAGTCGACTGCGTAGTTGTTGTGCTCTTCAATACCTGTCGCGACCGCAAAGATATTCGGGTCAAAGATGATGTCTTCTGGTGGGAAACCAACTTCATCAACAAGAATACGATAAGCATTGGTACAGATTTCTAGCTTGCGCTCGCGAGTTTCCGCTTGACCTACTTCGTCAAACGCCATCACGATAACGCTGCGCCATAACGGCGGATCAGCTTCGCTTGTTCAACGAATTTCTCTTTGCCTTCTTTTAGCGAAATTGAGTTAACAATGCCTTTGCCCTGGATACACTTAAGACCTGCCTCGATGACTTCCCACTTAGAAGAGTCAACCATGATTGGCACTTTGGAGATCTCTGGCTCAGAAGCACACAGATTTAGGAATCGAACCATACAAGCTTCGGCATCAAGCATGCTTCATCCATGTTGATATCGATGATCTGCGCGCCATTTTCAACTTGCTGACGAGCCACTTCTAACGCTTCGTCATACAACTCTTCTTTGATAAGGCGCTTAAAGCGTGCAGAGCCAGTAACGTTGGTACGCTCACCAACGTTGATGAATAGGGATTCTTTTTCAATCGTTAGTGGCTCTAGACCGGAAAGACGACAAGCAACTGACAGTTCAGGTAGTGGACGCGGCGTCACCCCTTCTACGGCGTTTGCCATCTGACGAATATGCTCTGGCGTGGTACCACAACAGCCACCTACTAGGTTTAGGAAACCGCTTCGTGCCCACTCTCCAATATGTTCAGCCATGTCTTCTGGGGAAAGGTCGTATTCACCAAAGGCGTTCGGCAGACCAGCATTCGGGTGCGCAGAGACGAAGCCTTCTGAGATACGAGACATCTCTTCAACATATTGTCTTAACTCATCTGGACCGAGTGCACAGTTAAGACCAAAAGAAAGTGGCTTCACGTGACGCAATGCGTTGTAGAAAGCCTCAGTAGTTTGCCCAGAAAGAGTACGACCAGAGGCATCGGTGATGGTACCTGAGATCATAACAGGAAGCTCGATACCTAACTCTTCAAATACGGATTCAACCGCAAATGAACAGGCTTTTGCATTTAGAGTATCGAAGATGGTTTCAATAAGAATTAAGTCACTGCCGCCACGAATCAGCGCGCGAGTGGACTCTGAGTACGCCTCCACCAGCTCATCAAAGCTTACATTGCGGTAGCCGGGATCATTAACGTCAGGAGAGATTGAACAGGTTCGGTTTGTAGGACCGAGTACACCGGCTACGTAACGAGGGCGATCTGGCGTTTTTGCCGTCCACTCATCGGCAGCAATTCTGGCAAGTCTAGCCGCTTCGTAGTTGATTTCCTCACTCAGTGATTCCATCTCGTAGTCAGCCATGGCAATCGTAGTGGCGTTGAAGGTATTGGTTTCAAGGATATCCGCACCCGCCTCTAGGTAGGCGCTATGGATCTCTTTAATAAGCTCTGGCTGAGTTAACACTAAAAGGTCATTGTTGCCTTTAAGATCACACTGCCAATCTGCAAAACGCTCGCCGCGATAGTCCTCTTCTTCAAGCTTGTATCCTTGGATCATGGTGCCCATACCACCATCGATCAAAAGAATACGCTGCTTGAGCTGATTTTCTATCTGCATTTTTTTTGCTTAGAGCTTTCTTGCCTTCAACGTACTTACTGCTTCCCACGATACTGCCTCATTCCTTGCTAATGCTGTCATCGTATCATAGATTTTTAGAAATCTAGACGTCTAAAAAATCTTTACTGACTTGTTATCCTCTCAAACTATCGGACTCTTGAAACAGAAACAAGTTGTTCATGGCCTAGTAAGTCCACTGGACGAACAAAAACAACGATATCGCCTGAGTCGCTCTAAACTATAAAATTGACGAATGATTTCACAAATAGTGATTGATATTCGCGAAGGAGAAGAACAAAATCCCATTAACATTTTTTTACACACTTAGGTGAAGTGATGTCCGTCTATCAGATTTATGCTTTCTGTCCGCAGCAGCTATGTTAATAGCCTTAATAAACAGCAAGATAGGTAAAATGCAAACCACCATCGCGATTACTGCAGGTGCTATGATGCTATCACTGCTCATCTTAGTTGCGGGTCAAAACGATTGGTTCCACTTAACTGAACTAGCGACCGAGACCGTTGCTGATATTGATTTTGAAGATTTCCTACTTCAAGGGATCCTTGGCTTTCTATTGTTTGCCGGCGGCTTAGGTATCAAACTGCCCCACCTTAAAGATCAAAATGGGAGATCACCGTTCTCGCCTTAGGTGCGACGCTATTTTCCACCTTCTTTATTGGCTTTGTTCTGTATGGTTTCTGTTTGTTGATTGGCATTCAGTTTGATCTTATCTATTGCTTACTGTTTGGCGCACTGATCTCCCCTACCGACCCCATCGCCGTTCTCGCTATTGTTAAAAAACTCAATGCTCCTCAACGAGTTTCAACTCAAGTCGAGGGGGAATCACTATTCAACGACGGTTTTGGTCTGGTTATCTTTGTCACCTTATTTACCATTGCGTTTGGCAGTGAAGCACCGACACTTGGCAGCGTAACGGCTCTGTTCCTTCAAGAGGCTATTGGCGGCATTGTTTATGGCTTTGTACTCGGCTTAGTATTCCATTACCTCATCAGCTCCACAGACGATCATTCAATGGAACTGCTACTGACTATCGGTATCCCAACTGCAGCTACGCCTTTGCTGAATTCCTGCATGTCTCAGGGCCACTCTCTATGGTGGTATCGGGTATTATGATTGGTAACTGGACACGTTACATTGGCTTTTCAAAACAGTCTGAAGAGCACCTCGACCATTTCTGGGAATTAGTCGATGAGTTCTTGAATGGCGTGCTGTTTCTGCTTATCGGTATGTCGATGCTGCTATTTCAATTCCACCAAGAAGACTGGATCATGATGCCATCTCAGTACCGCTGGTACTTTGTGCCCGTTATTTGAGTGTAGCGCTGGCCTACGTAGGCTTTAAGCGCTACCGCCGCTACAACCCTTGGTCGGTGCGCATTTTAACGTGGGGTGGCCTACGCGGTGGTCTCGCGATTGCTATGGCGCTATCTATCCCATCAGGAATCTGGGTAATCGAAGATAAGCTTATCGACGTGAAAGAGATCATCATGGTCATGACCTACTCAGTCGTGGTGTTCTCTATCCTGATTCAAGGCTCGACCATTACACCTATGATTGAGAAGGCTAAGTTAGCTGAGAAAGAAATGCAGAAAGAAATGCAGCCTGAGGGCGAGATAAAAACTCAGCAGGATTAGAACAAGCTTACTCAAAATAGCCTCGCAGAATTTGCGGGGCTTTTTTATTGCTTTACGGAATGGACTAAAAAAGTTTGGGAACTTTAAATGCAAAAAAGCCGCATCTTTCGATGCGGCTTTTTTTAAAGTGGCTCCCCCTGCGGGACTCGAACCTGCGACATACGGATTAACAGTCCGCCGTTCTACCAACTGAACTAAGGGGGAATTATTTGTGTAAGCTAGGTCGTGAGACCATTATCAGCTTAACACCAAATAATGGTGCCTCGAGGCGGAGTCGAACCACCGACACGCGGATTTTCAATCCGCTGCTCTACCAACTGAGCTATCGAGGCAAATAAATGGTGCCGACTACCGGAATCGAACTGGTGACCTACTGATTACAAGTCAGTTGCTCTACCTACTGAGCTAAGTCGGCGACACTTTATTTGTTATTGCTCGTGTTTCTGTTAACAACACCAACAATCTAAATTGTGGTGCCCGGAGGCGGAATCGAACCACCGACACGAGGATTTTCAATCCTCTGCTCTACCGACTGAGCTATCCGGGCAACGGGGCGCTATTAAACGGATTTTCTGCCCTCCCGTCAACGCTTTTTTGAAAAAAAACTTTTAAAAAAGCGTTCAAGCGCTGCATTTTTCAGCGAATCGTATTTGTTTTAGACAAATTTGGCAAAATTAGCCTTTTCCAGCATTAAAATCTTTTTTGAATTTAGTGACTTTCTCCAAATAGCGACGAGCTTCTGCATTTGGGTGTTTCTTCGTCAGTGCCCAATAAACCTGATTCGGCTGCAGTGAATTAAGATCGTTCATCGCACGCTTTCTATCCGTCCGGTGGAAGGTGTTTAGTACGCCGCCAGTACCACCGTTGTATGCCGAGATCATGCTGTACTCAAGTGAAAGCGGATGACGCACATCGCGAAGGTAACGATTTTTCAAGATGTAGAAATACGCTGTGCCGGTATCAATGTTCTGCTCTGGATTGAACAGGTACTCTGGTGTTGGCTGCCCTGGCTTATTCTTCACAAGCTTAAATACATCTCGCCCTGCTGTCTTCGGCACCACCTGCATCAAGCCGTAGGCATTAGCCCAGCTCACAGCATACGGGTTAAAACTACTCTCAGTCTTGATGATGGCGTAAATTAAATCTTCTGGAATGTCGTAGCGCTGAGAAGCACGACGTACAATATCCGAATACTGATAGCTTCGCTGCTTGAAGTGATCCGCCACCATAGGGATCTCAACGTAATACGCCTTCTTGTAGTCTACATTCTTGGTTTTAAGCTTGTTGGCTATCAGGTAGTCTGCAAAACGATTTGCGCGCCAAGTCCATTGAATGGGCTTTTTCTCTTGATCCACGACCTGATTATACAAAAACGGCTGACCTTCCAAGGTAATGCCCTTTGATGAGAACAAGTCAACGCTAGACGGATCGTCTGGCGTAAGCAGCGTAGTCACAATAGCCGTTTTAAGGTGTTTTTCAGGTTCCGTTGGGGAAACGGTCTCTATGGTGATCAAACCCTTGCTAAAGTTAACCTCAGCGCGGCTCAAATAGTTATCTATGTATTTAACGTAGTTACTTTTACCCGCGACTTTAACTTCGCGGCTACCCCATCGCTTCTCGATATTGCCATTAAAGCTGTTGATAAGAGCATCGAGCGCGGCAACATCTTTGACATACTGACCCGGCAACTGTGCCAAGTTCTTAGCAAAACGGTTGGTTGGTTCGTAGTTCACATCGTAGATTTTTTCGATGAACTCACGACTACAACCAAGCAAAAGTAACGGCGTTAAAAAATAGATTAGCTTCTTCATAGATACCATTTAAAAACACCACCCGTAAGGTGGTGCTTGCTTCATTCCTTTGTCAATTACTCAGAT
Source organism: Vibrio maritimus (assembly GCA_000755425.1). GTDB lineage: Bacteria > Pseudomonadota > Gammaproteobacteria > Enterobacterales > Vibrionaceae > Vibrio > Vibrio maritimus_A. Next base: position 15,060 of record BBMT01000010.1, on the reverse strand, counting down.
GGTGGCGTGTAGCCGTCAATAATGACGTCTTTTCCTTCAAACAAGAAGTTAACCATCTCAGCTTCAAGCAGCTTACGATGTTCAGGATCCATCATATTCAGCTTCTTTTCATTGATCAGCATCGTCTGCTTGGATTGCCACTCAGCCCACGCCTGTTTAGAAATGTTATCGAAGATACGCTTACCCAGTTCACCTGGGTACAGTTGAAAGTCTAGGCCTTCAGCATCTTTCTGTAGACGAGCACAAAAAACCATACGGCTCATAATGTTATCCTCAATTAATATCGTTGTAAGGTGTCTATAAGCTGCTTTACTGGCGCAGCTAGCCCCACTTTTTCTGGTTGGGTAATGTTATACCAAAGACCTTTAGTCGGTTCCATCATCATTGTCGGAAGCTGGTTCAGCGTCACGACGATTGGGGTGATATCTAGGTGGTAATGACTAAAGGTATGCCTAAATGCTATCTCAACGTCCGTAGAGGCTATCATGGCCTCACGAATGCCTAGCCTTCAAGTACCGGCTCAATATCGGCTGTCGGGCTTTCTGGGAAACAAAATAACCCTCCCCAAATGCCTGTTTGCGGACGCTGAGCAAGCCAAAGCTCTTGGTTATACTTAACAATCACAAACCAAGTTTCCTTCTCTGGCTTCTGTTTTTTAGGCTTTTTACCGGGATAATCAAGCGGGTTACCCTGCTTATTCGCTACACAAAGTGACGCGATTGGGCATAGCGTGCATTTCGGCTTACTGCGCGTACACACCATGGCGCCCATATCCATCATAGCTTGGTTGTACTTATCGGTATCGACATCTGGCGTATGCTGCTCAGCAATTTCCCATAATTGATTTTCTACCTTCTTCTGACCAGGCCAACCGTCTATGGCAAAACTGCGAGCCAGCGTTCGCTTTACGTTCCCATCTAAAATCGCATGTGGAAGTTTATGAACCGAAGAAAGTACTGCAGCGGCGGTTGAACGACCAACACCAGGCAATGCGTTCATCTCTTCTAGGGTTAACGGAAACTCCCCACCATGTTGCTCTACAACCACTTTGGCGGCTTTATGTAGGTTGCGAGCTCTCGCGTAATAGCCAAGGCCAGTCCAAAGGTGTAATACCTCATCCTGCGGCGCATTAGCCAAGGATTCGACCGTTGGGAAATGTTCTAGAAAGCGCTCGTAATATGGGATGACCGTCGCCACTTGGGTTTGCTGCAGCATGATCTCAGACAGCCACACTTTATAGGCAGTTTTGTCTTGCTGCCACGGCAACTGTTTACGACCAAATTTGTCGTACCAGTCTAATATTGAGCGTGCAAAAGGCGTCACAATGTTTCTCTTCTCTCTTATAATTTGCCGGAAATTGCACCACACTTAGTAACAGAAGTAAAACCGCGTGAATTTCTGATCCGATAATGCTTGCTTGATGGCAAATTCTTTGGATAATTCCCGCTCTGATTATTGAATGAACAGGCTAAACCAATGAGTGAAGTGACTACTAACGAATACACTGAAGATGGCAAACTGATTCGCAAAGTTCGCAGTTTTGTTCGTCGCGAAGGACGTCTAACAAAAGGCCAAGAGGCGGCGATGGAAGCGTGCTGGCCAACGATGGGTATTGATTACCAAGAGTCACTACTCGACTGGGAACAGGTGTTTGGTAACAGCAACCCTGTGGTTCTTGAGATCGGTTTTGGCATGGGCGCATCATTGGTTGAGATGGCAAAGAACGCACCAGAGAAGAACTTCATCGGTATTGAAGTGCACAGCCCAGGTGTTGGCGCTTGCCTATCCTCTGCGCGCGATGCAGGTGTCACCAACCTACGTGTAATGTGTCATGATGCAGTAGAAGTGTTCGCTAATATGATCCCTGAAGGCAGCCTAAGCACGTTGCAACTGTTTTTCCCAGACCCATGGCACAAAAAGCGTCACCACAAGCGCCGTATTGTTCAGCTAGATTTTGCAGAAATGGTAAGAACTAAACTTATCCCTGAATCTGGTATTTTCCACATGGCAACTGACTGGGAGAACTACGCTGAGCACATGGTCGAAATCATGAACGAAGCACCTGGCTTTGAAAACATTGCTACCGACGGTGATTTCGTGCCGCGCCCAGAAGAGCGTCCACTGACGAAATTTGAAGCTCGTGGTCACCGTCTAGGTCACGGTGTTTGGGATATCAAGTACCGTCGCACTGCGTAAGCAAAACGCGAAAGTTTATCAATGAAAAGCCAACCCAACGTTGGCTTTTTTTAGCGCTAATGTTGGGAGAACAATAACCATGAAACCAACAAAACAGATCCTTTCTACCATCCTAAGCGAAGTAAAACCGCTAATTGGCCAAGGTAAAGTCGCCGACTACATCCCTGCGCTTGCCAATGTGCCCAACAACAAATTGGGTATTGCGGTCTACACCAATGAAGGTGAAGTAATCACAGCAGGTGATGCAGAAGAAAGCTTCTCTATTCAGTCGATTTCCAAAGCGCTGAGTTTAACGCTTGCCATGATGCTCTATAAGCCAGAGGAAATCTGGCAGCGTGTTGGCAAAGAGCCATCAGGGCAGGCTTTTAATTCGCTGATCCAGCTTGAAATGGAACAAGGAATTCCCCGCAATCCGTTTATCAACGCTGGCGCCATCGTGGTAGCTGATTTGCTACAAAGCCGCCTATCAGCTCCTAGACAACGCCTGCTGGAGTTTGTGCGCGTTTTATCTGGTGATAGCCATATTGTCTACGACAAGATTGTAGCTGCGTCTGAGATGATGCACAGCGACCGCAATGCCGCTATCGCCTATCTGATGCGTTCATTCGGTAACTTCAACAATGATGTTATCCCTGTGTTGAATAACTACTTTCACGCTTGCGCGCTTAAAATGAGCTGTGTCGATCTTGCTAAGACCTTTAGTTATCTTGCTAACCAAGGTCAGTCGGTCAACACCAAAAAGCAAATCATCACGCCAACACAAACCAAGCAGCTTAATGCACTGCTGGCGACTTGTGGACTGTATGATGGTGCTGGCGAGTTCGCGTATCGAGTAGGCATGCCGGGTAAGTCTGGTGTGGGTGGTGGGATCATCGCGATTGTGCCAGGGGAGATGACTATTGCAGTATGGTCACCTGAGCTTGATAAGTCTGGTAACTCACTCGCTGGAACTCGGGCTTTAGAGATGCTCTCTGAGCGTATCGGTCGCTCAATTTTCTGATGGCGCTTTCAAGATTTAAAACAAAAGAAGCTGGTATCCACCAGCTTCTTTTATATCTATTGCAACCAAACTTTAGTAGCGCGCAGTACTGCCATCAAACAAGTGCTGCTGACTATAGAGTAGGTAATTAAGGCCGTTTTCATACATGGCTTTGATGCGTTTCGACTCACTACAATCAATCGATTTCAAACTGATGCTGTCGCGGCCTACGCGATAGCACGCCTCTTTCTGGCCAGTTTCTGCGTTAATCCGAACCATCTTGTTGTTAGCTAACCAATAAAACTGGTTATTCACGGTAAAATCTGCACCCTCTTGGTAGTTTTTTGCCAAGAGACTTTGTCCTGAGAACCAACCGACTTGCCCTCCTAACAGATCGACCACAGTTGGCGCGACATCTTTGTGAGAAGCTGCGAACGGTAAGGTGCCTGTCGGTATATCCATATTGATACCGTGGATCAAGAACGGAATAGAAACATGTCTGAGATCGTTTTTAGCCCCCACCATAGTGTGGTCAGCCACCAGCACCAGTAACGTTGGTCGCTTAGTTTGCGCTTTCAAACGCTCAACAAAACGTCCCAATGACCGGTCAGCATGATGCAATACGCTACGGCGCGTTTGATCCACGGTTTCATCACCAAACACATAGTCGGACTCATTCGGTAGATAGCTATCGTGCGTGGTGCCTGTGTTAATCGCAACAAATTGCGGCGCATCACCGGCGCTCGCCAACTTATCTAACGCGAAATCGTAGATACCATCATCCATATAACCCCAATAGTTTTGATCTTGCCCTTTGTCTGGGTAGTCAAACTTGCCATAGGAATCGCTAAATCCTAGTGATTGAGCAAATGCACCGACCATGCCTTGACCACTGCCTTGAACAAAAGACGTTTCCCAGCCGCGCTCTTTTAGTAATTGCGGCAAACAGCGGTACGGCATGCTCTCTAGCGGGTTCCGGCCACACTTCCGCCAACCGGATTAGGCTGCGAGCACATAGTAGCAAAAACACCTTCTACGGTTCGAAAACCGTTGGAATAAAATGCCTCTGTCGATAACGATTTATCACGCAGTGCATCAAAGTTCGGGGTGGCATTAACATCAGCGCCGTAGCTTTGCATATCGTAGGCAGTCCAACTTTCCAGTAGAACTAGCACAACGTCATGTTGCTTGAGTCGATTCACTCTCGTTTTCGGCTTAGGATTTACTTTTGTTTTAAGTGCGGCCATTTGCTGGTTGCTTTGTTCTGGTGCCCAGCGATGACCAGACTTATCTTCACCTATTAGCGAGTAGTAAGTAATCGCATAAGGTGCATTCCAAGCAATACGAGCATGGTTAACATCGCCAATTTTATAGGCGTACATTGGGGTTTGTGGCTTATCACTGTAACCACCACGCACCGCGGTAACCACAGCAAAAACAAATACCAGTGCAATTGACGCAGATTGGTACCAACGTCGGCTAAAAATGATCTTTTGAGGAAATTTCCGTAGCAAAGCAGTAAAAACCACTAGCATGGCTACCGCAGCAAAAATAAGACTTGAGAACTGAGTGACGACAGTTGATAAAAGCTCAAATTCCATTCCTTTGCCTAGGTGCAAATCAACGGTCACATGACGATTTGCTTGGCTGAGGTAAATAGTATCGCCCATGGTAGAAAAAATGATCCACGCACCACAAGCAAATAGCCAGATGTGAAACAAACCTTGATAGAAGCGCTTAAAGTAGGCAAATGGAGTAAGCAGAAGTAAGCTTAACCCTGTCAGCAGCATAGAGACAGTCAGGTCGAATCGTACGCCCCATACAACGGCTTTTAGAAATTCTAACCATGATGTGTCTGAATAGTTGATTTCATACCAACCGAGAAAAGTAACTTTAGAAATAACTGACAACAGTGCCAGCATCACGACTATTTTTACTAAAGAAAAGATCATATTGCGCCCAGTAATTTCAACAAGTTACTGCGTCCTTACAGTAAAAAATCTTCCTGGGCGCGAATTGTAGTCAAACTGTTACTTAAGTAGAAGTAAGTTACGGTAATGATTGGTCATCATTCCAGTTCAAATTGCTCCAACACATCGTTGAGAAACAGCTTGCCTTTCTCGGTAACTATCCAGCTATCACCAAGATCATCGATATAACCATTGTCGATACAGCGCATCATCGGAGCTTCAATAACGCTCATGCTTAATCCGGTACGCTCGGTAAACTCAGCCTTAGGACAAGCTTCCAACAAGCGTAAGCGGTTGATAAAAAATTCAAACGGCCTATCTTGGGCTTCAACATTAGTCTCAGAGTCCAGGTAAGGCTTAAGCATATTGAGATAGCCTCTAGGGTGCTTAACCTTAGTAGTTCGCACGATACGGCCATCTGAAAAACTCAACTTGCCGTGTGCACCGCAACCAATTCCGAGGTAGTCACCAAATCGCCAATAGTTCAGATTGTGCTGACATTGGTAGCCTGGCTTACTGTAGCCGGAGACTTCATACTGCTGATAACCAGCCTCTTCAAGCATCTTATGCCCTTGCTCATAGATATCCCAAAGATCGTCATCGTCTGGCAAGGTTGGCGGTTTTGAATAGAACAAGGTGTTCGGTTCAATGGTTAGCTGGTACCAAGAGAGATGCGGTGGCGCAAGATCAATGGCTTGCTGCAGATCACCAAGCGCATCTGTCACGGACTGCTCTGGAAGACCATGCATCAAATCTAAGTTAAAGCTGTTCAGACCAATAGTATGTGCCAGCTTTGCCGCGTTGATAGCTTCACTCTCTCCATGAATACGCCCCAAACGCTCAAGCTTTTGTTGCTGGAAGCTCTGAACACCAATTGAAATACGAGTCACACCGCCAGTTTGATAGCGTTTGAATCTTGCTGCTTCGATAGTACCTGGATTGGCTTCCATGGTGATTTCAATATCATCACGAAATGGGATGCGCTGCCTTACACCATCCAACAGCTCCTCAATCAGCTCAGGAGCAATTAGGCTTGGCGTGCCACCACCAATGAAGATCGAATGTAGTGGACGCTCGTCGTCGGCAAGTTGATAACGAGCGATATCAGCATCCAAGTCTTCAAGGAGTGCAGTGATGTATGCCTGCTGAGGTATCTCACCCTTTTGAGCGTGAGAGTTAAAGTCACAGTAAGGACACTTTTGCACACACCATGGGATATGAATGTACAAGCTAAGAGGCGGTGGAGTGATGGCAGATAACATCGACATCGATTACAGACCTTGAGCCTTGATCGTCGCGAAAAGCTCGTTGAGCGCTTGACCACGATGAGAAAGCTGCTTTTTACGCACAGGCTCTAGCTCTGCAGAAGCACATCCTTCCTCAGGAACGAAGAAAATAGGGTCGTAGCCAAAGCCATTTTCACCCGACGCCTCCGTTAAGATTCGACCTTCCCATTTACCATGACAAACTAGTGGTGTTGGGTCGTTCTCATGACGCATCAATACCAGTACACAGTGAAAGCGTGCCGTTCTTTGCTCTTCTGGTACACCTTGCATTTCAGTAAGCACTTTCTCTAGGTTGAGTTTATCCGTTGCACCTTCACCGTAGTAGCGAGCTGAATAGATGCCAGGCGCACCTTTCAGGTAATCAATCTCTAGACCAGAGTCATCCGCAATCGCGGCAAAACCTGTTTCTTTTGCAGCATGTCTGGCTTTGATGATGGCGTTTTCAATAAACGTCGTTCCGGTCTCGGCGACTTCAGAAACGTTGAACTCACTTTGAGCGTGAACCTCAAAGCCAAAGTCTGACAGCAGGTCTGCCATCTCTTTAACTTTCCCTTGGTTACCAGTTGCTAGGACGATTTTTTTGTTCATGAGAGTATCTCGGGGTTAAGGTTCAACATAAAGCTTTTGACTAAAGGAAACCGGGCCACGGCCTTTGTTTCCAGCGTCGATATCAATCGTAAACTGATACATTTCTTCGTTCACGATCGGAAATTGAGCGAGATAGTATACCGCATCTCCCTCTTTGATTTGCTTAAACTCTAGAGTTTTCATTTGACCGATAAGGTTCTTGGCAACCCCTTTGATGCCTACTTCCATCGCAGGTTTACCCGCGCTAGCACGATCAAGCACACTCACATTAACAGTAGCGATATGCTCGTTGCGTTTTAAGCCGTAACTGCGGGCAATCTTTGGCGTCATAAACGTCGAATTAAATACAACATAATGCACTTCTGCATCTTTGATGGTTTTAAACTGGCCTGCGGCTGCAGCGCTGCTCATGAGTACGGCAAAGATGAATAACAACGACTTTTTCATCCTGTATCTCCTTGTAAAAAGCCCTCATAAGAGGGCTTGGAATTCCTGAGGTATTTGCGAGGGCGCAATTATCCTGACTTGTTTATGGCGACCGAGTTCGCCTTTCTCTATCAATACTTTGGCTTTTGGCTACTTTACATTGCTTGGCCAAGTATTTACTTAGGTGGGCATTGGCTTTGCCATCGATGGGAGGGGCTGTTATAGCGACTTTAAACTCATCACCATGCTCCCCTACCAACTTATCTCGGCTTGCCTTAGGTTGTACGTAAATACGTAAAACTAGGTCATCCCCCACCAAAGTAACGGCTGACATTATAGTCTGAACCAGATTGGACCGATAATATCGCCCATAAGCATATTGGCAAATTGCAGCACGATAAACAGCACTAACACGCTCAAATCAAAGCCGCCCATAGCAGGGATAATACGGCGAATTGGTGCAAGCATTGGTTCAGTCAGTTGATGGAACACATACTCAATCGGGCTACGACCTTGGCTGACCCAACTGAGAATAGCTCGAAGTAGCAACACCCAGAATAGTAGACCGCCCGCTGCTTTAAGTAGCGACAGCGCTCCCCAGATAAAGAAACCCGCATCTAGGCTAATACCGCCACCAGAAGAGACCATCACTAGTGCAATAAATTTACCGACACTTAGCAGGTAAGCAAACAGCAGCGTCGCCATATCGAGACTGCCGATCGATGGGATCACACGACGCAATGGCGCGACCACTGGTTGCGTGGCCTTAACGATAAACTGAGAGAACGGATTATAGAAATCCGCTCGCGCAGCCTGCAGCCAAATACGTAAAAGAACGACCATGATGTAAAGATCAAACAAGGTCGAAACTAAAAAACTCATTGAATTCATATAAAGCCCTTACGAATAATCATTAGTGGGATTAGAACAGTTTTTCCATTTCTTCTGCACGCGCCACTGCCGCCTGCATCGCTTTGGCTACAATGCCACGAATATCGCTTTCTTCAAAGGTGCGTACCGCTTCTGCAGTCGTTCCACCTTTTGATGTCACTTGCTGACGCAATGTCGCAAGATCGGTATCTGGATTGGCAGCCACCATAGTTGCAGCGCCTAATGCCGTTTGCTGAACCAACAAGCGCGCAGCATCTGCATCAAAGCCACTGGCTATCGCTTGCTGCTGAATCGCTTCCATAAACAAGAAGAAATACGCAGGTGCACTACCAGCTGCTGCAATCACATCATTGATACCTGATTCTTGCTCGACCCAGCATACCTTACCGACAGCTTGCATTAGGTCACCCGCAAACTGTTTATCGGCCTCAGGAGTGACATTGGACGCAAACAGGCCACTCATCCCCTCACCAACCAGTGATGGTGTGTTTGGCATCACGCGAATAAGGTTTAAATCACACGCGAACATCTGCTGCATTCGTTCAACGTTAATTCCTGCAGCAATAGAGATCACCAACTTATTGCTAAAGTCGACAGCTTGAAGCGGCTGTGCCACCTCTTCCATTAATTGCGGCTTTACCGCCATGACGACAACATCAGCTTGCTGAGCCGCAGCAATATTGTCAGTCGTGACCTGTACACCATAATCTTGTTTCAACGCTGTGAGTTTCTCTTCTCTGCGGTTGGTAGCAATGATTTGGTTTGGCTCGTAACCACTAGCAACCAGACCTGCAACTATCGAGCGCGTCATATTACCCGCTCCGATAAAGGCGACTTTTCTTTGTTCCATGAAACTAATCCTAAAATGAAAGCTAAGCTAGGTACTGCCTAAGCTTTGTTACTGTAATCTCTCGCGCCGAATATTGCTGTGCCGATCCGTACAATGGTACTGCCTGCTTCAATCGCCGCTTGCATATCTCCGCTCATTCCCATAGACAACGTATCAACCTGAGGATAGCGCTCTGCTAGTGCATCTTTCACTTTTGCTAAAGCTTTAAATGCAACGAGCTGAGATTGATAGTCACTGACGTTTTCAGGAATGGACATCACTCCTCTTAACGTGAGGTTGGGAAGCTCAGATATCAACTGGGCGAGTTCAAACACCTGCTCATCATCTACACCAGACTTACTGGCTTCACCACTGGTATTTACCTGAATGAGCACTTGAAGGGGCTGCATACCTTCTGGTCTTTGATCATTTAGACGCTGAGCAATTTTATCTCTATTGATGGTGTGTACCCAATCAAAATGTTCGGCTACTGGGCGCGTCTTGTTCGATTGAATTGGGCCAATAAAGTGCCATTCGATATCTAGATCGGGATGCTCCTCTCTGAATAGCGCGACTTTAGCAACGCCCTCTTGCACATAGTTTTCACCAAACATGCGATGCCCTGCGTCACAGGCTTCTAGAATCGCTTCCACAGGCTTGGTTTTGCTTACCGCGAGCAGTTGCACCTCACCTTGCACTCTCCCGCACTTTTGCTCTGTTGCTGCAATTTGCGAGTTAATAAGTTGTATATTGTTCTGAATGCTAGTCATAGATTTAAAGTCAAAAGGAAAATGAATGGATATCACCGAGTTACTAGACTTCAGTGTAAAACATAATGCATCAGATCTACACCTTTCTGCTGGGGTTTCACCCATGGTGCGCATCGATGGAGAAGTAAGAAAACTGGCGATTCCAGCATTAGGGCATTCTGAAGTTCATAAACTCATCTTTGATATCATGAATGACAAGCAGCGCAACGAGTACCAAGAGCACTTAGAAATCGACTTTTCTTTTGAGCTACCCAATATCGGCCGCTTTCGTGCTAATGCGTTTAATCAATCGCGCGGCTGCTCAGCCGTGTTTCGAACAATCCCAACCGAAGTGCCGACACTCGACAGTATTGGTGCACCGAGCAAGTTTGCCGAGCTTGCGAACTTAGAGAATGGACTGGTACTGGTAACCGGGCCAACGGGCTCAGGTAAATCCACCACGCTCGCAGCCATGGTCAATCACATCAACGAACATCAGAACAAGCACATCTTGACCATTGAAGATCCGATCGAATTTATTCATAGCAACAAAAAGTGTCTGGTTAACCAACGTGAAGTGCACCGGGATACTCATAGTTTTAAATCCGCGCTTCGTTCTGCCCTGAGGGAAGACCCCGATATTATTCTTGTCGGTGAGCTTCGCGACCAAGAAACCATTAGCCTTGCTTTGACGGCGGCAGAAACCGGGCACCTAGTGTTTGCCACTATGCACACTAACTCTGCGGCTAAGTCTGTCGATAGGATTGTAGATGTGTTTTCTGGCCAAGATAAAGATATGGTTCGCTCTATGCTCTCTGAGTCATTGCGCGCCGTCATTGCACAAACACTCCTCAAGCGTCTGGGGGGTGGCCGTGTTGCGTGTCATGAAATCATGGTTGGTACCCCAGCGATACGTAACCTCATCAGAGAAGACAAGGTGGCTCAAATGTTTTCGGTTATCCAGACTGGTGCCGCGAATGGAATGCAAACCATGGAGCAGCACGCAAGGCAGCTCCTTTCTCAGGGCCTAATCGATATTGAAGAGGTCAGTAAAAAAGTGGTTCAAAATGACACTCTGTTCCAGTAAGGAAGTAGCATGCTAATCATTGATGATGTTCTAAATCACATGCTAGAGCTGAAAGCCTCCGATCTCTACCTTACGGTTGGGGCGCCTGTTCTTTATCGTGTCGACGGAGAATTAAGATCCCGAGGAGAAACGCTGACCGACCAAGCGATTCACGAACTATTAAGCGCCGTCATGGATACTAATCTTCGACAAGATTATCTCGCATCCAAAGAGGCAAACTTCGCGATCGTAAAAGAGATTGGCCGCTTTCGCGTCAGTGCCTTTTTTCAACGAGAACTCCCTGGTGCGGTAATACGCCGCATCGAAACCAAAATACCTAGCTTTGAAGAACTAGCACTACCAGATGTTCTACAAGACTTGGCGATCGCGAAACGAGGGCTAGTACTTGTGGTTGGTGCAACAGGATCTGGAAAATCAACCACAATGGCTGCGATGACGGGTTATCGTAATCAAAATCGAAGTGGACATATTTTAACAGTTGAAGACCCTATTGAGTTTGTGCATGAGCACCACAAATGCATTGTTACCCAAAGAGAAGTTGGTTTAGACACTGAAAGCTACGACGTCGCCTTGAAGAACTCACTCAGGCAAGCGCCTGATATGATCCTTATTGGTGAAATCCGCACACGCTCAACCATGGAATATGCGATGGAATTTGCCGAAACAGGTCATCTTTGCATGGCGACTTTGCATGCTAATAACGCTAACCAAACATTGGAGAGAATACTTCACCTAGTACCTAAAGAACGCAAAGAGCAATTTCTGTTTGATCTCTCGACCAACTTAAGAGGCATTGTCGCCCAGCAACTCATACGTGACAAAAACGGTCTCGGTAGACATGGAGTCTTTGAAGTTTTACTGAACAGTCCGAGAGTGGCGGAACTCATACGCAAGGGGAATCTCCACGAAATCAAAACAGCGATGAGCAAAAGCAAAGAAGTCGGAATGCAAACCTTCGACCAAGCCCTATATGAGCTTGTTATGGCGAATAAAATCAATCAAAGCGATGCGCTGCATAGTGCAGACTCACCAAACGATCTAAGACTGATGCTAAAACTACAAGAAAGCGACTCCAAACGACAGAGCGGATTAAGTGGTATAAAGATAGATATGAGCTGAGCCTGGGGCCGTCAGATGCAAAAAGACCGCATCTTTCGATGCGGTCTTTTAAAAGTGGCTCCCCTCTGCGGAAATCGTACTCGGGCGGCTAGCCTGCGACATCAAGCTTGCAAAGCTTGGGAGCATAAAATGCAAAAAAGCCGCATCTTTCGATGCGGCTTTCTTTAAAGTGGCTCCCCCTGCGGGACTCGAACCTGCGACATACGGATTAACAGTCCGCCGTTCTACCAACTGAACTAAGGGGGAATTGCTTTTCGCAATAAAGTGGTGCCGACTACCGGAATCGAACTGGTGACCTACTGATTACAAGTCAGTTGCTCTACCTACTGAGCTAAGTCGGCACTTAAAGCAAGCGTTCGCTTACTTTTAAAAGTGGCTCCCCCTGCGGGACTCGAACCTGCGACATACGGATTAACAGTCCGCCGTTCTACCAACTGAACTAAGGGGGAATTACTTTACGTAAATAAATGGTGCCGACTACCGGAATCGAACTGGTGACCTACTGATTACAAGTCAGTTGCTCTACCTACTGAGCTAAGTCGGCGACACTTTATTTTGTTATTGCTCGTACTAATTGTCTTAGCACCAACAACCTAAATTGTGGTGCCCGGAGGCGGAATCGAACCACCGACACGAGGATTTTCAATCCTCTGCTCTACCGACTGAGCTATCCGGGCGACGAGGTGTATTAAACGGTTTTTCGGCCTTTAGGTCAACACTAAATTGCAAAAAAAATCTCGTTTGTTGCTTTTATATACTTAGCGTTCTATTTTTATTCGTTTGGTGCTCAAAAACAAGCCCTAGCAGTGGATCAGACAATTATAGACCACGTTATTACTGGACTTGAGACAGTTCCCAAGCACCAAAAAAGTATCAATTTTAACGCCTACAGCTAACCTTATTTTGTGTTAAGCCACTTCAAAACGTGCAACTTTAGAACTTAGGTCTTCAGAAAGCTGGTTTAATGTTTGAGTAGCGTGCTTAGTTTCATCGACAACACCTCTTAATTCACTGCCACTGTGTTCAATCATATTGATGCGTTGGGAGATATCATCACTCACTTCTGTTTGCTCAGCAGCCGCTGTAGCGATCTGTTGGCTTTTCTCGGTAATAGCTTCTAGGCTCAATACGACTTCTTGAAGCGCTCGCGAGGCGGTTTGAGACTCAGAAACAGTCGCTTGACTTGTTTCTGCACAAAGTAGGATGCTCTGAATGGCATTTTGAGAGCCGGATTGTAAATTACCGATCATCTCTTGAATCTCTTTAGTGCTCTGTTGAGTGCGGCCTGCCAGGTTGCGCACTTCATCAGCTACTACAGCAAAGCCTCTACCTTGCTCACCGGCTCGTGCCGCCTCAATTGCTGCATTCAGTGCAAGAAGGTTAGTTTGTTCAGCTATGTCACCAATCACATCGAGAACACGCGCGATATTATTAACATCACTATCGAGTTCAGAAACTGCAGTGCTAGCTCCCTCCAGCTGAGTAGCGAGACCTTCGATATTCGATACTGTCGCCTGAATAAGCTGGCTCACTTGCTGACTCTGTTTGTCTGCTTCATCCGTACTCTGCGCTGCATCAGTCGCCGATTGAGCAACATGAGAAGCAGAGGACGCCATTTCCGTCATGGCCGTCGCTATCATCTCTGTACTTTGCTGCTGAGTAGATGTTAGCGACGCGATAACCGAGGAGCGAGAATCGGCATCTGAGAGCTGTGACGTAATAGACGCGGTTACCTTCTCGATACTAGACAGCAATGAAGCAAGTGAGAGGTTCATGGTTTGTACTGAATGATAAATACTGCCTTCAATTGCTTTATGCTCAAAGCTTGTCTTTAACTTACCATCTGCAACGTCTCTTACAGCTTTAAGTACGTCAGAAGCTCTCCGCCTAAAATAGAAGTCATCCTATTTAGAGAAGCTAACAGAAGGCCTACGATGGCAACAATAATGACCAAACAGAATGACAGCTGCCACTTAGCGGTAGACCAGAAACGTTCATTAACTTCATTAAAACCGATCCCCGTACCTACAACCCACTTCCAATGTGGTGTACGCTCAGCAATAGATAACTTGTCCTCTACTGAGCCATCTGGTAGCGCCTGAGACCAGTGATATTCAATGAGGGAGCCTGTCGTATTTCCTAGCTTACTCAAAATGATATCAGCGACGCTACGACCACTGCTATCTTTGAAATCATGGAAGCTTGTACCGTGTAGTTGAGGATCCAATGGTGCAGCAATAAAGACCATTTGATCATCGGCGACATATACATACTCATTGTCCTTATAGACATTGTTCCTAAGTATGCGCGTTGCAATTGCCTTAGCTTCTGACTCAGAGAGCACACCTTCTATCGCCAACTTCTCTAGTTCAGCGATGGTTGAATAAGTACTCGTGAAAATCTCAGTCACTCGAGATTTATTGTCACTGTCGCTAGCGACACGAAGTGACCAAAGGCCTGATACAGCAACAGCGATGACCGCAACAAGGATAATTAGAGATAATAAATATGTCTGATTTTTTAACTTCATTTTTTTGCTCAGATACTGATAACGTACGTAATATTGCATTTTAATGAAGAATACATGACAGCGTTATCATTAAAAGCGGCACCATCAAAAACTATGATGGCGATTAAATTTGCGAAATAAATTAAGTTTTATCTTAAAGATCTGAATCAAATGGTCGGTACAAAAGCCCGTGGGGTAAAGCGTTGAAATAGCAGAATAGTGGAACAGTGGGAGATATGACTTTGGTATTACACGAAGGAAGAATAAGAGTTATTTTCTAACCTAGCCAATATTTCAAAGTCATGTTGGGGCTAGTCAAATGGTTAGCGAGAATCAAACCTCATCTAGGGCATAGTCTATCGCAGATAGCGAAAAGCCTCGTCTTTCGACGAGGCTTCTTAATAAGTGGTGGAATAGCGGGGGTTGCCATC
>BBMT01000011.1 GCA_000755425.1 Vibrio maritimus | reverse complement strand
ATCTTCATCTGCCACGACAACATCAAAGCTCACCTCACCAGAGAAGTTCTCGTTTGGCGAGAAGGTATAAGTACCATCACCGTTGTCCGCAAAGACACCATCAGTACCAGAGTAAGAGACATCCTGAACGGAAACATCACCCTCAACATCTGAACTGTTAGCTAATAACTGCTCGTCAGTAATGGTAATAGAGTTGTCTTCTTGTACTGAATACGTTGTTGAACCCGCCACTGGGGTGTCGTTGACAGACTCAACCGTCACGTCAATGTTGGCTTCAGTCGTAGTCGTGCCATCGCTTACAGAGAAGCTTAGGTCGACTTCACCATTGAAGTTCTCATTTGGCGCGAAGGTATAGGTTCCGTCACCATTATCGGTGAACACACCTTCGGTGCCTGAGTAGCTGACATCTGCTACTGACAAGTCATCGCCATCAATATCTGACGCCCCCGCAAGGAGCTGTTCATCAGTGAAGGTCAATGAACCATCTTCTTGGATGGTGTAACCCACATCTTCCACAACCGCGGCGTCATTCACTGGATTTACAGTAAGGTCGGCATTAGCGACGATAGTATCGGTGCCATCAGAGATGTCGAAGCTGAGGTCAATGTCACCATTGAAGTCTGCGTCCGGCGTGATAGTGAATGAGCCGTCTTCGTTGGCCGTTACGGTTGCGTTATCACCAGCCGATAAGTTAGCCGCAGTGAGATCATCGCCGTCCACATCACTCGCTTGCGATAACAATTGCTCTTGAGTCAGAGTAATCGAACCATCTTCATCAACCGAGTAAGCTAAGTCTCCTGAAACTGGAGCATCATTAACTGCAATAACATCAATGCCTGCTGTAGTTTCAGCAGTTGCACCGTCTTCATCCACGACAACGACATCCAGGCTGACATTGCCGTTGAAGTTTTCATTTGGTGCGAAGCTATAGGTGCCATCACCATTGTCAGTGAAAATACCATCGGTGCCCGAGTAGGAAACGTCGCTGACGGAAACGCCTCCTTCAACATCACTTGAGTTAGCTAACAACTGATCATCGCTAATTGTGATAATGCCATCTTCGTTAACTGAGTAAGTCGTTGACCCCGCGACAGGTAGATCGTTAACGGCTTCGACAGTCACGTCAATATTGGCTTCAGTAGTTGTGGTTCCATCGCTGACAGAGAAAGTTAGATCCACTTCACCATTAAAGTTTTCATTTGGAGAGAACGTGTAAGTACCATCACCATTGTCGGTGAACACACCATCGGTGCCGGTGTAACTTACATCAGCTATTGTAAGGTCATCACCATCAACATCGGTTGCGCCGGCTAACAATTGTGCATCAGTGAATGTCAGAGAACCATCCTCTTGGATGGTATAAGCAACGTCTTCAACTTCTGCTTCATCGTTCACATCTTCGACTTGGATTTCGAACGTTTGCTCTGTTGTT
This sequence comes from Vibrio maritimus, assembly GCA_000755425.1. Lineage (GTDB taxonomy): Bacteria > Pseudomonadota > Gammaproteobacteria > Enterobacterales > Vibrionaceae > Vibrio > Vibrio maritimus_A. The sequence continues at coordinate 154,149 of BBMT01000011.1, read as the reverse complement.
TCAGAATCAAAGTCATCATCCAATCTCTCTTGATCTAAATTGGCTTCTTCACCATCATCAAGGACGTTAACCTCGAACGTTTCACTGTCTGTTTGTGAGTCAAAATCATCGCCTTCACCTGCGCCAGTATCGACTTCTGGTGTAGCTGCAGCAGCTTGTGGGGAATCTGGAACCTGCTGAGTTTGTCCCTCTGCATCACCGCCGCCATCAGAACTTTCAGAATCTTGTCCACCGACACTTTGCGCGCCAGCCCCCGCGCCACCAGCACCACCAGAACCGGCATCAGCACCAGCGCCACCGTCTGCCATTTGACTATCAACAATACCTGACTGGGCGCCTTCGGAGGAAGCTGCTTCGCTATCTACAGCCTGAGCAGATTGTGCACCACCGGTATCATCACCTTCACTTGCCGAACCAGCACCGCTGGGATCGTCTTGCATTGCTTGGTTCGCATCGTCTGCGGCATCGGCAGCATCTGCCCTGTCGCAATAGTGGTTGCAATTGTGTTTTGTTGGTTCTGCTGAGCCTGTTGCTGCTCCGTACCATCATTACCGGTTTCTACTTGTTCGACCGCATCATTGAGAGGGTTGTTTTCGTTGTTGTCAGCCATGTTGCCTCCGTCGCGTTGTCAGCTTTTAAAATCAGACACTTCCTAGAAACCCAGTAAAGGACAACAAACACGAAAGACAAGGCAAATCTCACGAAAAAAAAGCAAAAAGTTTAGGTGACAAAATTAAGATTTATGCGTATTAAAATTATTTAACTACGCAACCAAACACAAACCACAGATTAACAAGGAAATTTTTTTGAAAAATGAGCGTTAATATACTTAGCTATTAGTTAAGGTGATATTTGTGCAATCTAAACCTAAGACGCTGTTATCACGTATATTTAATACTATAGTTTAGGTTGTTGTCCGGGAGGCGGTTGTGAGTAAAAGTAACATCGAGCATCACATTAGAAATGCCTTGATTCAAAATACGGATAAATCCGAATCAGATTATGTTGAAGCGGTTGAAATAAAGAGTGCAATGACAACCGTCCACAAAACCCTTCTTTTGACTTTCTTTATCATTCTGATTCTGCTGGGCATTGCCTCTCAAGCTCGTATCGATATTGTCGTTTCATCGAGGGGGGAGCTGTTACTTGAATCTGATATAGAGAAGGTTCAGCATCTTGAAGGAGGAATACTCGATTCAATGCTCGTAAAGCCTGGGGACATTGTTTACGAAGGCCAGCCAATCGCTAGGCTTCGAGCCATCGAAAGAAACTCACAACTTTCGACGATGAATGCGGAAATCGCTCAACTTGAACTCGATAGGCTTCGCTACTTAAGCTTAATCGCGCAAAAAGAACCTGACTACTCGCCTTATTCCGATTTCCCTGATCTCGTGCGGGTGAATCAGGATACATGGCGTAAAGAGAATGATAAAAATGTTTCTGCGGAAGCGTTGATCAAACATGATATCGAACACAAAGATCGTCTTATAGCGTCAATGAAAAAAAGGCGCGTTAGCTCTCTTAATCAGCTCAAATTGATTCGAAAACAAACTTGAAATTAAACAAACGCTATATAACGAAGAAATGGCTTCTTACGTGGACGTCCTGAATATGCAGGTTCAAGAGTCTAATATGGTGAGAGAAATCGAAAATCTCGATGAATCTCTCATGAATGAAGATTTTCAACTGCTAAGGTTAGAAAAACAGCTTAACGATCTGATTGTAAATAGAAACGCGGAGTATCAAGCGCAAATAATTCAAGCTAATAAAGATCTCGACATTAAACGAATACAGCAACCTCAGCATACGGATAAGGTGAATCGTCTAGTGGTTTATTCTCCCGTTGATGGCGTTGTTGATAAAGTGCATTTTAATTTTCGCTCTGCTGTGGTGCCTCCAGGAGAAAGCATTGCCGATATTGCACCGTTAAATAATACCTTGCACGGGGAAGCGAAGATCCCTCGCAAAGAGATGGGTTTTGTTGAAGTTGGACAAGAAGTAAAACTGAAGTTCGATACCTACAACTTTGCCAAGTACGGCTTTATGCCAGGTAAGATTTCCTCGATCAGTCGTTCCTCTTATGAGGAGGAAGAAACGGAGTACTATTTAGCGAAAATTACGATTGAGCATGACTTTCTTGAACGTTCCGGGACTAAGTACAGTCTCTCACCATTTATGGAGTTTACGGCAGATATAAAAACCGGCGATAGACGCGTCATAGAGTACGCGGCAAAGCCGTTATGTCGGCTATTGAAGATGCATTTGACGAGCGTTAAACCATGAAGCCGAGGTACAAAGTATACAGCTTCCCAGTGATCAAATTAGGCATAGTAGTTTTACTATGCCTTTCGGCTATTGGTCTCTGGTTTGCGTATCAGTACTATACAGCTGCTCCTAAAGAAAGTGCCTTCACTACTCCGCTTATTGCTCAAACTGAGAAGCTGAATACAGCACTTGAATCCACCATTCTTACCCTAGATGTGTGTCTTCAAACTGGTGAGTGTGATGACGTTAGCCAACACGCTCAGTCATTGATGAATGAAATGGCCGCCTTCAAAGCGCTCGCCGCATTAGACAAAAAGCAAGTCAGTTTAGTTGGTGCTGTGGAATACAGTAACGTGCAGCTGGCGATCAATCGATACTTCGCAAAAGAGTCGCCTCAGAGTGAAGACTACTATCTACTACGTACAACCCTTAGCAACAACTATGTAGAGATCCGTAACCGATTTGACGATCTGTTCTTTGTTGAGCACAAACAAGTTGTTGAGGATATTCGCTCTTCTGTGAACATTATTGTCGTTATTTTTCCCCTACTAGCCATTATTGCCATCGCTGTCGTTCTTGGAGGTTGGAATAGACTAAAGAAAACGGTTCGTGATCGCCGCTCTGTGAATCAGAGTTTTGAGTCTCTCGCCGAGCGTTTGGATGAACTAGACTCATCAAAAATCGAAGAGATCCTTAGTACTACTGAGATCGACCCCATTGAGCGTAGCATTTATTCCAAGTTGAGGTTGCTTCACGAAAAGGTGGATAAGCAGCAACAAGACGCCGACTTGAATCAACAGCTCTACGGGCTAATTGGTTATGAAATTCGCGGGATAACGAACACCATCAAAGGCGGAATTCATTATCTTGTCCAAGATGCTGATGAAAACACAGCGGTTCTCGCTCAGGACATTACTTCTGCTGCTAATACCCTCTCTGAACTTGCTGAAAACTACAATCGACTGCTCTCTCAAGGCCGGGATAAAAGTAGTAGCGCGTTTTCTTTCTTAGATGTCGTCTCTGAACTGACTATCCACATGAAGTCTAAACTCCAGCGTGAAAACCTAAAGCTTGAATGTGCATTTATTGGTAGTGTGCCAGCTATGGTTCTTGGTCATCAAACTAGCCTGTTTTGGATGCTTTTCCTGAAGCTTTCCAACGCTCTGCAAGTTCAAACCGATAGAAACGTGCTGTTTAAAGTAGAGACTGGTAGTGGTCTAGATGTCGATCGCTCAAGGGTTACATTGTCACTTACTTTTCTGACTAACACGAATGTGAAAATGGCTAAGGTTGATTCGCTACATTGGTCTGAACGAGCCGATTCAATGGGAAGTAATGACGAATGGACAAAATCAATCCTTGGGAATGTGGGTCACTTTAATTCTAAATGGTTCGAATCAGGCAAGCAGCGACGCTTCCAAGTAGAAGTGGATCTTGAAGCTCAAAGCTATTTCGCGCCTAACTCAAGTACATTAGAAGGTAAGAATCTTATTGTTTGTAGCTCTGGCATGTTATCGCTAGAGATATTGACGGATGTTCTTACCTTGAATGGCGCTAATTTTACCGTGTGCGAAGATCCTAATGAGCTTTTCCGCCTCAACCCTTCTGAAGATAAAGTAGATGGCGTCATCATCACAGATGCCATTGAAGGTATCCAAATCGCTCCTTTTAGCAAAACGTTAAGCAAGCGTTTAAAGCCTACCGGAACTAAGCTGTTTTTGATGTCGAGCACCTCTGAGTTGGCTCAAATCACTCATGAGTATGTCGACAAAGTCTTTTTCAGTCCTATCTTGCCGCACGAGTTTATTCCTCACTTGCGTGAAGCATTGGAAGCAGAGTCCGTTGAGGAGACCTTAGAGAACAGTTCATTCTTAATTGTTGAAGATGACAAGGTACAACAGTTCTTGCTCAAGCGTATTTTGATGAAACAAGAATATAACGCCGATACCGTGGGTGACGGGTCAGAAGCGGTCGAATGGGTTAAGAAACAGCGTGCCGACATCATCTTTATGGACTGTATTATGCCGGGTATGGGTGGCATACAGGCTACTCGCCTTATACGTGAACACGAAAAAGAAAACGATATTTCCATTCCTTCGACGATCATTGGTGCAACTGCATTGACCAGTGTTGCAGAACATAAAGCATGTATCGAAGCCGGTATGGATTACGTAATCAGCAAGCCTTACAAAAGCGATGAAATTCTCAAGGTGATCAAAAAATATGTGGCCTATCAGAAGATTAGTTAGTTGTGCTTTTATCGTTGTTAGCTTTCCTTCTCAAGCGCTAACGTTGCTGGAGGCGGTACAGATCGGTTTGAACAACAATGTGTCGCTTATCGCGAGTCGAAAAGGAGTTGAAGAGAACGCCTACAACATTGATGTCAGCCGCTCAAAGTTTCTTCCTACTATTTCAGCCAATGCGACGAGTACTTGGAGTGGTAACCGCACCGTTCTAAGTGATACCGACGATACTACCAATAGCTACAACGACCACGGTTATAGCGTGTCCTTGAGTCAAAGCTTGTTTAATCTTGCGGATATCTACAAGTACGGCACCGCAAAGCTCGACTTCAATATTGAAGAGATTAAAAACGAAAACAAAACTCAAGAGATCATTCAAGAGATAGCTATTCAGTACTTTGAATATCTCAAAAACGGAGCTCAAACTCGTGCAACTAAAGCAGAGTTAGACTCGTCGCTCGCGAGACTCAAGCAAATGCAACGTAATGTGGAGCTTGGTAATGTTGCGGCGAGTGAGCTTTATGAAGTGGTGGCCCAAAAAGAAGGCATAGCTAACCGCTTGAGAACCCTTGGTAAAGACAAAGATGTGATTCTCAATACACTGGAGTTACTCACACAATACCCAGTTATTCCAACTCAAGACTTAGAGCGTAGCCTCATATTGTCAGAAATTACGTTTGAGCGGAGTGGCGATCTACTTGAGCAAGCGATGCAGTACAACAACGACATCATTGTTTCTGAGAAAACATTAGAGCGAAGCTTTAGAACACTGAAAGAAACCGGGTCTAATTTTGCGCCAAGTCTATCAGCTAGCGCCAGTTATCGTCATGATGACACCAACAACTTCGATCCGATTACAACACCTGGCTCAACAGGGATTAGCGACTCTAAGTCCCTTGGGCTTACGCTAACCGTTCCAATCACGACCGGTGGCTCTGATTACTATGCTTATAAGAAGAATGAAAAAACCATTGAACGCAATGAACTACTCCTTCTCGACACGCGCAACACGGTCAAAAATGACCTAGAAACCTCCATTCTCAACATCAACGATTTCTCTCAATCGATTTTCACCTTCGAAAATATTATTCGTGCCAATTATTCTTCCTACAATGGAATTAAGAGGGCTTACGATCTGGGTACGCGCACCCTAACCGATTTACTTGCTGCAGAGAGCAAGTTGTTTAGTGCTATTCGGGATTATGAGAGCGCAAAATACGATTATGTTATTGAGTCTATTCGACTCGACAAAACGGTGGGGAATTTATCCCCGCTGAGCATAGAAAAGATCATGGCCTTAATGGTCAACGAATCGAGTATTCGCAATATGGACGTAATACCTGAGCATTTAAAAAACTAAGAACTATAAGCAATCTTCTTTCAACAGCGAGCAGCAACAGGACGGGTCGATGAGTAGTGAGCATTTCTCCCAACGAATCACATTTGCCGATACGGTGTATCTCACTTTTTCGACCATCATGTCGACTCTGTTTGCTTTGGTCCTACCTTCTCTATTTTGATTATATTCGACCGGGTATTACCCAACCAAGCCAAAGATACCCTCTCTCTGCTATTCGCAATTATCCTCGTGGCCATCTACCTTGATTACCTTCTGAAGAAACAAGAAGAAGTCATCACCGCTACGTTGATGAAGGACTTTGAAACCGATTTAACCAACCGTGTGTTTAAGTCGGTGTGTTTGGCTGAAATAAACAAGTTTAATCAACTCGAACCTGGTCAGTACTTAGAGCGTATTTCGACCATTCCTGAGATTAAAAGCTTCTTTGGAGGAGAAACCGTTCGAGCGGTCATCAACGCCGTGGTCAGTGTAATAACCATCATCATCATCGGCCTCATTAACCTCGGCGCAGGCCTTACGTTGGTCGTGGCTTCGATCATTCTTTACATAGCCGCACTGCGTATTTCTAATCGAAAAATTGTGACGTTAGAAGAGAAGTCAGAGATTGAAGGTCTTACCAACTCCAAAATCATTGAGATTGTCTCAAGTCCACTCGACAACAAAAGCCGCACTATGGAGTACCGTCTAGAAAGTCTAATGACGGATATGGTCAAGGAGCGGGAAAGTAAAAATATTGAGTACGAAAATTTAGAGTCTCAGTTTAACTTGGTGCTTGCGCTAATTCAGCAACTTTCTATTGCTTGTGTTGTGGTGCTACTTGCCACGTCGGTTATTAACTTGTCAGCGAGTCAGGGTGTAATGGCGGCCATTATCATGTTAACCAATCGATATTTTGCTCCTTATCAACAAGTAATGCGTACGATAGGCCGCTGGAAGCTGAACAAACTTCACATCGAGAAAGTGTCCGAATTATTGGAATTAGAATACAAACAGCAGCGTGATGTGGCACTGGTTGAAACTCGAGATGAATCGCTACCCGCTCCAATTGAGCAAGATATTGGCAATCTTATTGAAGTGAAACTCTCTACGGGTCAGAGAGTCGAGTTCACATTAGGTAGACCCACGGTTATTCGAGGACTCTCTGGCAGTGGCAAGAGTCATATTACTCGCTGTCTTACACGAGATGTTGAATGTGAAAAATCAGAAATCTACATCAATCACAAACCTCTTCATGATGTCCACTACCACACCTGGCGAGAGGCCGTGCACAGAATAGATGGAAACAGTACTTTCGTAGAGGGAACTATCATAGATAACCTAACGTGTTTCAGACCCATCTTAAACAGTGCTGCGTTTACCATCTGCAAGAACCTTGGTATTAAACATGAAATCGATGCGCTTACCGATGGTTTCTACACCCAACTTACCGGACACAAAAACGCGCCTGTTTCGAGGCAGGTTCAATACGCTCTCTTAATAGTACGGGCGATGCTAAGCCAAAAGAAATTACTCGTACTGGATGACATCGACTCAGTTTTTGACAACGCGTTTGGCGAGCGAGTCGTTTCAACACTCATACCAAAAGCAAACCAACAATTCCTAATCATTGTGAGCAATAAACTCGACAGCAAAAAGTATGGGCTCAAGTCGATCCGCTTAACCGGTGAAGAGGTGGCTGCATGAGTATCCTTGTCGACTTCAACAACATCGGGCAGCGCCTCTCCGACTTTGAATCGGAGCAGTTTCAGGAGCGCTACCAAGGCTCCCCTTTACTTCGAGGGCTGGCCTATACGCTTATTGCCATGGAATGGGAAGGAACGCCTGAACTCCTATCCGACGCTTTATGCCAGGGGAATCAGATTCCGACGGTTTTGAGGCAACATTAACAAGGCTGGGGTATCAGTGCCGCACCACAAAATATGAAAAAGCCAAGCTTGCCCAGACGGAGGGGCTACATCTACCGTGCTTTATCGAATTAGATAAGCTTGAAGCAATACTTCTGTCTGTGCGCGATGGCGTGGCTACGTTATTTGATTACAAGAACAATAATAGTGTCACGGTGACATTGGTTGATGCTACATACTCAATTACCGTTATTTCTGAGTATTCGAAGCTGTTTCGAGAACCGCCACCGGAGTCACAAGACAAGTCCAATTGGATTAAGTATGCGTTCTATCGCTATAACGATGAGTTTAAAAGCCTGATCTTCCTCTCTCTAGTTATCAATATCTTTGGTGCTTTGCAGCCATTCTTTATCATGAGCGTTTATAACTTCGCTCTTGCTTCTAGTTCTGTTTCTACCTTGTATTGGCTGACCCTGTTTGCTGTCTTTTTAGGGTTTGCTGAATATGCAGTTAAAAAGGTTAGGATGAATATTCTCGCCACTTCTGGGCAAGATTTGGCCGTGCACATCTCTCGCAATGTGATAGCAAAACTATTGTGGTTGCCTTACTCTATGACGTCTTCTGCCGGTGTTTCGTCTCAGTTGGCGCGTTTAAAAGATATCGATCAGTTCAGAAAGCTTGTCACAGCTGAAGCGACACTAAGTTACTTCGATATGCCGTTTATCGTTATTTTCATTTTAGCTGTAACCATTCTCTCCGGATACGCCGCACTTACGGTCTTAGCGGGTATCTTCTTAATGATCGTTTTCTGTATTTATTCGCGTTATATCTATTCTCAAGCAACCGCTAACAGCTCTAGAGCGAATGCCATGGTCTCCTATCAGTGGAATGAGCTACTTCGCGGCATCAATACCATTCAGGGACTGCCTCTTCTTCGTGTTATTCAGTCTCGATTTAATGCATCACATGAGCAGAGCTCGAATGACGCTGCACACGTTGCAATGACCAACAGTAAAATTCAAGCAATTGGTGGCGGCCTAATTCAAGCGATTGGTACGGCTTCGATTGTTACCGCCGTGATAACAGTGATGGATGGCAACTCTGATGCTGGCGCTATGTTAGCGACGGTTATTTTAGTTTGGAAAGCACTCGGCCCTATCATGGGCATATATAATTCCATTACCAAGTTTCAAACCATCAAATCTTCAGCTGCTCAGATCAATGCACTTATGTCGCTTAACGACGACAAAACGTCCCTTGAGAAAAGTCCGCCTATTCGTAAATTCGTCGGTGAAGTGGTGGGTAGTGGCATCACACATAGATACCAAGGTGCTCAAACGGGGCTAACTAATTTAGGATTTAAGCTCATGCCCGGGAGTAAAACCGCTATTTCTGGCCCTGCCGGAAGTGGGAAAACAACGCTGCTGATGATCATTGCTGGACTTGAAGAGCGTTATCAAGGTGCGGTTTATATCGATGGCTACAATATCAAACAGTTCAACAACTATCGCTATAGAAAAGCGATTAACTTCATTCCGTTTGATATGCACCTTTTTGAGGGCTCTATTCGGTCAAACTATGTTCTGCACAATGGCGTAATTTCTGAATCACAAATGAACTACACCTTTAACCTTCTCGAGCTCTCTAAGTGGTTTAGTGATGGGCTGGATAGTCACTTAAATACCGACGTATTAAAGAACCTCCCTAGTGGCGTCATTCAAAAGCTGAAAATAGCGATCGGCCTTGGCGACATGTCGCAGAACCTATTCATTATTGATGAACCGTTTGTAGGGTGTGAGGCAGAGCACGCGGGGTATTTGAATCAGCTCTTCACAGGTGCGCTAAAAGACAAAACGGTTGTGTATACGACAATGGATCCTGCGCTCATTACCAGCTCTACACATTGCCTATTGCTTGAACCTGACGGCAATCAAAAGTACTTCGGTCTGCCAGATAAAGTAATGAACGCTATGGGGTGATATCGTAGGCACTTCCCGAAACTAGCGGATAACAACTTGTCTTGATTCGCCTGATGACGACGTCACTGTGATGGCCACCGGTGCTTCAACCCCTTCAACTGTCGATTGTTTAACCGATTTCATTAACACATCATCCATATTCTGAACTTTAAATGTTAAAAGTTCTGATTTTGTGACGTTCAGCACCTTTGTCGAAGATTGATACAAAAATGTGATGTTTTCCTCTCCCACTTTCAACTCACATTGTTCGTTAACTGAACAATCTACCGTATTGGTCACATCGTGCGTCATCGTACGGTAACTAAATGCGGCAATTAGCACCGACATCATGATGATTATTTGTACAAGCCTTGCTTTTGTTAGCTTCTGTGCTGCCATTGTGACGAGTTCTCCGTGTAACAAACTTCAAAGTTTTGAAATAAATGGTCATAAACCAGACCAAGTGTAAGGTTACTACCCTGTTCTTGATTTGTTAATTGAAGTATTATTGTCGCTTGAAAATGCTACTTTTTGTTAAATCCGGCAAGAGAAGTAACGTTTTGATTCAACGTTAGTTCTTTTGATGGGTTGGGTAGCATTACGACATGTGTCGTGTTGGAAGTAAAGTGTAGTTAATTAGAAAATTGGAAGCATGTTAATGAGCCAAGAAAAGCAGCTTGAACAAGTCTACAACTATACCGTCGTACGCCAGTTCACATTAGTGACGATTCTTTGGGGTATTGTTGGTATGGCAGTAGGTGTTTTGATTGCCGCTCAATTAGTTTGGCCACAGCTCAACTTTGATACGCCGTGGTTGACGTACAGTCGTTTACGTCCTTTGCATACTAATGCGGTAATCTTTGCGTTTGGTACCAGTGCTCTGTTTGCAACGTCTTATTATGTTGTGCAGCGTACCTGTCAAACGAGATTATTTGGAGGCCCTCTTGTCGCATTCACTTTTTGGGGATGGCAAGCAATTATTTTAGCCGCTGCAATTACTCTGCCTTTAGGTTTTACCTCAGGTAAAGAGTATGCAGAATTAGAATGGCCAATCGATATCGCTATTGCAGTGGTATGGGTGTCTTACGCTATTGTGTTCTTCGGAACGCTCATCAAGCGTAAAACGTCACATATCTATGTAGCGAACTGGTTCTTTGGTGCGTTCATCATCACCGTTGCGGTACTTCACATTGTGAACAGTATGGCAATTCCTGTCTCGATGGGTAAATCTTATTCCGTCTATTCGGGTGCCGTCGATGCGATGGTTCAATGGTGGTACGGCCACAACGCGGTAGGTTTCCTTCTTACAGCCGGTTTCTTGGGTATGATGTACTACTTCGTACCAAAGCAAGCTGAACGTCCTGTTTACTCTTACCGTCTATCGATCGTTCACTTCTGGGCGCTTGTCTCTCTGTATATTTGGGCTGGTCCTCACCACCTACACTATACAGCTCTACCAGACTGGACTCAGTCTCTAGGTATGGTGATGTCTTTGGTTCTATTCGCTCCATCTTGGGGTGGTATGATCAACGGTATCATGACGCTGTCAGGTGCTTGGCATAAACTGCGTTACGACCCAATTCTTCGTTTCTTGATCGTTTCCCTATCGTTCTACGGTATGTCGACGTTCGAAGGTCCGATGATGTCTATTAAGACGGTTAACGCACTGTCTCACTACACAGACTGGACAATTGGTCACGTACACTCAGGTGCACTTGGTTGGGTTGCGATGGTATCTATCGGTTCTGTTTACCACCTAGTACCTCGTCTATTCGGTCAAGAGCGTATGTACTCTGTTGGCCTTATTAATACCCACTTCTGGCTAGCAACTATCGGTACGGTTCTTTACATCGTTGCGATGTGGATCTCTGGTGTAATGCAAGGTCTGATGTGGCGTGCAGTTAACTCGGACGGTACGCTAACTTACAGCTTCGTTGAATCTGTACAAGCGTCGTACCCGTTCTACTTCGTTCGTTTCGTTGGCGGCTTCATCTTCTTAGCGGGTATGTTCTTAATGGCATACAACACGTATAAGACAGTAACAGCAGCTAAAGGTAGCTTGAAAGCTGCCCCTCAACCGGCTTAAGGAGATTAAAGATGAGCTCAAACTCTAACAATCGCCATGAAGTCGTTGAACGTAACGTTGGCTTACTGGCTATTTTAATTGTATTCGCAATCAGTTTAGGTGCGCTTGTTGAAATCACTCCATTGATTTTCCAAAAGCAAACCACTGAACCTGTGAAAAATCTTCGTGCGTACAGTGCACTGGAAATGGAAGGTCGCGATATCTACATTCGTGAAGGTTGTAACGTATGTCACAGCCAAATGATCCGTCCTTTCCGTTCAGAAACTGAGCGTTACGGTCACTACTCTGTCGCTGGTGAAAGCGTTTGGGAACACCCATTCCTATGGGGTTCTAAGCGTACTGGCCCAGATCTCGCCCGTGTAGGTGGACGTTACTCTGATGAGTGGCACCGTGTTCACCTAATTGATCCTCGTGAATTGGTTCCAGAATCAAACATGCCAGGTTTCCCTTGGCTAGAGGAAAACGTACTGGATGGCAAATTGACACAGAAGAAACTTGAAATCTTCCGTAACCAATTTGGCGTTCCATACACGGATGAGCAAATCGCAAACGCGGCTAAAGACGTAGAAGGTAAAACAGAGTTGGATGCCATCATTGCTTATCTTCAATCTTTAGGCCATGCGATGAAATAAGGAGGGCTTATGGATATCGGTACTATTCACAGTATTTGGACCATAGTGTTGTTTGCAAGCTTCATTGGTGTTGTGTGGTGGGCCTTTGGTAAAAGCCGCAAAGCACGCTTTGAAGAAGACGCAAACCTAGTGTTTGCGGACGAACAAAAAGCTACCTCCGAAGAGAAAGGAGTGACTAAGTAATGACTACATTCTGGAGTCTATGGATTATTGTCATCACAGTCGGTACGCTGGTTGGTTGTGCAGCTATCCTATATTGGTGTGTTCGCGACAAAATGGGTGTCGAAGAAGGCGCGGATATGGGTCACGAATACGATGGTATTCGTGAGCTGAACAACCCACTGCCTAAGTGGTGGACTTATTTGTTTGTCGGTACGTTCATCTTTGCCGCTATTTACCTTGCTATGTACCCAGGTTTGGGTAACTACAAGGGTCTACTTGGCTGGCAAAGTTCGGATCAGACCGTACGCTCACTTGAAGAGTCAAAAGCTTCTATTGCCGCTGCGCAGGAGAATAAAACTCTTGTTCAATACGCAAAAGAGCTTGATGATGCAGATGCCTACTTCGGTGAAGCATTTAACCGCCTAGCAAAAACATCGGATGGTGCACTACGCCCTATCTCTGAAATTGCTACTGACAGTGAAGCAATTAAAGTAGGTCAGCGTTTGTTCCTACAAAACTGTTCACAATGTCACGGTTCGGATGCTCGCGGTCAAACTGGCTTCCCTAACCTAACAGACAATGCATGGCTATACGGCGGTGAGCCAGAGGCTATCGTTACTACTGTTATGCAAGGTCGTATTGGTCAGATGCCAGCTTGGAAAGAAGCGTTGGGCGAAGACGGCGTACGTGAAGTGGTTAGCTACACGCTAAGCCTCTCAGGTCGTAAAGTGAACGCTCGCGAAGCTGAAGCAGGTAAAGCTCGTTTCGTCGTGTGTGCAGCGTGTCACGGTACAGATGGTAAAGGCAACCCTGCTGTTGGTGCACCAGATCTTACCGACCAAGTATGGTTATTTGGCGATTCTCGCGCGGCTGTAACGGAAACCGTTATGAATGGTCGTTCGGGTGTGATGCCAGCATGGAAAGACATCCTAGGTGAAGAAAAAGTACAGCTAGTATCAGCGTACGTTTGGAGCCTAAGTAATTCCGACAAATAAGTAACATTTCAATAACAGCCCCTTGTAAGGGGCTGTCTTTTCTAGATAAATTATAATTTCTTTCTTAGTCAGCTGTTGAGAACTTTTTTATGGTAAAGCCTTGGTATAAACAATTTTGGCCGTGGTTTCTGATCGCGTTGCCTCTGTCTGTTGTGATCGGAACTGGTTATCGAATCTCGCTGTTAATGGACAACCAAGTCAGCTTAGTTGCCGAGGATTACTATAAAAAAGGAAAAGGGATTAATGTTGATTTGACCAAAATAAACGTTGCTAGAGAGCTTGGACTCAATGCAGCAGTATCGTCAGCGGGCGATACTATTTTGATTAAGTTCCAGAAAGGGCAACTGCCTCACTTCCCTGCTCTTACTGCTACGTTTACCCACCGCACATTGCCAGACCGTGATTTTGAAAAGCTTCTCACTGCAGATGCTAAAGGCACTTACCGACTAATACTTGATCACGATGTTCAAGGACCTTGGTTTGTAGAGCTACAACCACATGACCAAGCTTGGATGGTTCAAGGCCGAGTAACATTCCCAACTGAAACTGAAGTAGTGCTGTTAGATTAAATTATGAGTAAGACGTGTTATCACTGCGGTGAAGATGTACCAGCCAACACGAACTTCAACGTAGAAATTTTAGGTGCAGACCGGGAGATGTGTTGTCCCGGCTGCGAAAGTGTGGCTCAAACGATTGTCGATAGTGGCTTAGTTTCCTACTACCAATATCGCACTGCCCCAGCAGAGAAAGCGGACTTAGTTCCCGAGCAGCTAAGAGCGCTCATTCATTACGATAATGAAGATGTTCAAGCTGAGTTTGTGAGAAATCACGAAGACACCAAAGAGGTGACACTGTCATTAGAGGGGGTTTCCTGTGCAGCCTGTGCTTGGTTGATAGAAAAGCGTATGTCCGTCGAGCCTGGTGTGGTTTCCATTCGGGTTAACACCACGACAAACCGTGCTCTCCTCAAATGGGACAAAACTGCCACGCAACTCAGTCAGTTGCTCTCCTCTATTCATACCCTAGCTACAAAGCCGCGCCGTTTGAAGCAGACAAGCAAGAAGCAGCTTATCATGCCACAATGAAACAATACCTTTATCGGTTAGGCATTGCTGGCCTTGCAACCATGCAAGTGATGATGCTTGCCGTAGCGCTGTATCTCGAGGTGTTTGGTAATCTAGAACCTGAGTTCAAAAGTTATTTCCGTTGGGTTAGTCTGATTTTTGCAACGCCCGTTCTCCTCTACTCTGCCTTACCTTTCTATATCAATGCTTGGCGAAGTATCAAAGGCCGAACACTTGGCATGGACGTTCCAGTCTCTATTGCCTTGATTTTTGCTTATGTGGCGAGTTTAGTCGCAACTGTCACAGAGCAAGGGGAAGTGTTCTTCGAGTCTATCTCGATGTTTACGTTCTTCTTACTGATTGGCCGTTATCTAGAGATGCGCGCACGAAGAAAAGCTGCCGCAGCAAGTGGGAACCTTCTAAAACTCATTCCAGCGATTGCCAATAAACTCAATGGTGAACAAGTCCCGGTTAAGTCGCTTCAAATAGGCGACCAAATTAAAGTATTACCTGGCGAGCACATTCCCGCAGACGGTGTCGTACTTAATGGACGCATTCACATCGATGAATCAATGCTAACGGGTGAATCCCTACCGGTCGTAAAAGGTAAAGACGACTTTGTCTATGCCGGCACACTAAATGGTGATGAAGCCTTTGACCTTGAAGTGCGTTCAACTAAAGCCGACTCAATGATTTCCAGCATTGTTCGATTGCAAGATGAAGCTCAATTGAGCAAACCTAAGATAGCCGAAATTGCTGATATCGTGGCTCGTTACTTTGTTGCAATCATACTTGTGATTGCGGCAGGCACTTGGTTCTTCTGGCATCAAACAGAACCTGATGATGCGTTTTGGATCATGTTGTCTGTACTCGTAGCAACCTGCCTTGTGCTCTATCGTTAGCTACTCCGACCGCAATCACTTGTTCAAGTTCGCGTATGGGCACGCTAGGTATCCTGTCTCGACGCGGACACGTATTTGAAACCTTGTGTAAAGTTAACCATCTCGTTGTCGACAAAACGGGTACTCTCACTCATGGCGACATTGAAATTGCTCGTACGTTGGCTTTTGGTGAACAATCTGAAGAAGAGCTCCTGAGCATTGCTGCATCCCTAGAAAGTCACGCCAACCACCCTATCGCTCGTGCATTCAAACCATACTTAAACCACTCAGTTTTGGTGACAGATGTAGAAAACGTTATCGGCTCAGGTTTGCAAGGCGTCATTGATGGTAAGCTGGTTAAAATTGGTAATGCGCACTATGTATTAGGACGTGACGATGCTGCCCTAAACAGCGTTTATATGTCGATAGACGGTCAACATGTGGCGACATTCGAGTATCGTGACCCTATTCGTAAGGAAGCGGTCGAATTTATCAACAAGATGCGTGAAGCCGGTGTGAAAACAACGCTACTGACCGGTGATACGCTCTCGAACGCTGAGCCTGTTGCGAAAGAAGTTGGTATTGATGATGTTATTGCGAGTGCTTCACCTAGCGATAAACTGAATTACCTTAAATCGCTCGATTCTGATGACATTACCATGATGATTGGTGATGGCATTAATGATGCTCCAACTCTAGCCGGCGCTCACCTATCTATTGCTATGGGTGGTGGTACCGATGTTGCCAAGGCTTCTGCTGATCTCGTTTTACTGGGTGATAGATTGGATAAAATACTCACTGCTCGTGAGCTCGCGTTGAGGACTCGCAAGATTATAAGAGAGAACTTAGCTTGGTCTTTAGGGTATAATGTTTTGATTCTACCATTAGCAGTCGCAGGCCTCGTCGCTCCATACATTGCGGTTGTGGGCATGTCAGCAAGCTCTATTATTGTCGTTTCAAACTCGCTACGCTTGCTTAAAGAAGAAGGTAAGTAATATGGAAAGCATCTATATCCTCATTCCCATCGCCATTGTTTTGGTGTGTGTGGCTGTTGCCATCTTCTTATGGGCGGTGAAAAGCGAACAGTTTGAAGATCTAGAACGTCAAGGTCACAATATTTTATTTGACGAAGACACCGACCAAAAAGCACAAGCAAAACAAGCGAGTCACAAACCGAAACAGGAAGACTCGCGTGAATCTTGACCTAATTGGTGCTTTTACCATCGGGCTTTTAGGCGCCGGCCACTGCATGGGAATGTGCGGTGGCATTGCATCCCTTCTTTCCATTGGACAATCGAATAAAACCCCCACCGCACTTATAATCAATTACAACCTTGGCCGTTTGCTAAGTTACACGTTGATCGGTAGTGTTGTGGGTGGAACGATTGCAGGGATTGCATCGCTTTCTCAGTTCAATCAATCGCTTGCGTTTGTTCGCATCATCGCCGCTTTGTTTATGGTATTACTCGCTTTCTATGTGGGTCGATGGTGGAACGGACTGCTAAAGGTTGAAGCTCTGGGTCAGTCGTTATGGAAGCGTATCTCGCCTCTCGCCAATAAACTACTGCCACTAAAACACAGTTCTCATGCCATACCGTTTGGTTTTTTATGGGGCTGGTTGCCATGCGGCCTTGTCTATTCGGTATTAACTTGGGCAGCCGTATCTGGAAGTGCATTGGGCGGCGGCGCCACCATGTTGGCTTTTGGTCTTGGTACCTTACCCGCTATGTTGCTGATAGGCACAAGCGCTACAAAATTAAAATCCCTGCAAAATTCACTTATTTTCCGCAACATCGCCGCAGTTTCGATACTCGTTTATGGACTATATACAGGTTACGAGTCGGTGATGATTTTTAGCGCAAACTAATAGATGATTGTTTTATCATTGATTTTTTAGCTACCCTTTGGGGGTAATGAATGATAAAATCTTGATGTACATCAAATAGTGAAAGGTTGTTATGATTTCTGAAAAGCCTGTAGCAAAACGTGTTCAGTCTGGCGGCTGTGCGATTCATTGCCAAGATTGCAGCATTAGTCAGCTCTGCATCCCCTTTACTCTCAACGAATCTGAGCTTGATCAACTAGACCAAATTATTGAGCGTAAAAAGCCGATCCAAAAAGGCCAAGAGCTATTCAAAGCAGGTGACGAATTAAAGTCACTTTACGCGATTCGCTCAGGGACAATTAAAGTTACACCATTACCGAGCAAGGCGATGAGCAGATCACTGCTTTCCACCTAGCTGGTGACCTAGTGGGTTTCGATGCTATTACTGGTGATGAGCACCCAAGCTTTGCACAAGCTCTTGAAACGTCAATGGTGTGCGAAATCCCTTACGAAATTCTTGATGACCTTTCAGGTAAAATGCCTAAACTTCGCCAACAAATCATGCGTTTGATGTCGAATGAAATCAAAGGCGATCAAGAGATGATTTTGCTGCTTTCTAAGAAGAATGCTGAAGAGCGTCTTGCAGCTTTCTTATACAACCTATCAACGCGTTTCTCACAACGTGGTTTTAGCCCTAGAGAGTTCCGCCTGACTATGACTCGCGGTGACATCGGTAACTATTTGGTCTAACGGTTGAGACCATCAGTCGCCTACTTGGCCGCTTCCAAAAAGCAGAAGTACTGAGTGTTAAAGGCAAATACATCACTATCATCGACCATGATGCGCTGATGGAAATGGCTGGCGTTTCGAAAGAATAAGCTCGCCGATTTTTGCAACCTTTCCTAAGTGGCTCTACAATGAGCCACTTCAAATTTTCTTCCCTTTAAAATCCAATTTTTTCTAAAAAAAATTCAGAGATTTGCGCTAAAGTGTTTATAGGTAATGACCCAATTAGGTAGGGAGTATCTATGAGCATCTACAGTAAAATCCTCGTCGTAGCGAATCTCAATAGCGATGAGCAACCTGCCCTTGCTCGTGCGGTTCAACTTGCTAAGAAGAGCAAATCCAGGAGCCACATCCGTTTCTTCTTATCTATTTACGATTTCTCTTACGACATGACTTCCATGTTGTCACATGAAGAGCGTGACGCAATGAGACGTGGTGTAATACACCAACGCGAAGAATGGATGAGAAGTGTCGCTAAACCTTACCTCGATGATAGCTTTGATTTCGACGTAACGGTGGTTTGGCATAACAGACCTTATGTAGCGATCGTGGAAGAAGTGTTTGAGGGACAGCAAGACATTGTTATCAAAGCCACTCGCAAACACGACATTCTCGAGTCAGTGATTTTCACTCCAACAGACTGGCATCTACTTCGTAAATGCCCAGTGCCTGTATTGTTAGTTAAGAATGCCGATTGGCCAGTGAAAGCCAATATTATTGCATCGGTTCACGTTGGCTCAGAAAACCCAACCCACATCGATTTAAATGATTGTATGGTGAAGCAACTTGATAGTCTAACCGAACGTCTCGACGCAACGGGCTATCTTGTTAACGCCTACCCCGTTACACCTGCAAACATCACTATTGAGCTCCCAGAGTTCGATCCTGCAACTTACACCGATGCTGTTCGTGGTCACCATCTAACAGCTATGAAAGCACTGCGTCAAAAACATGGTTATGCTGAAGAGCAAACCATTGTCGAGCAAGGGTTGCCAGAGGACATTATTCCAGATGTTGCTCGTCAGCTTGATGCCGGCATGGTGATTCTTGGTACGACTGGTCGCACTGGTTTGTCTGCGGTGTTTATTGGTAATACGGCAGAGCATGTGATTGATAAGATCAATTGCGATGTCATGGCGCTTAAGCCCGATGGCTATATTAGCCTCTAGACCCAAGTCAGTCCTAATAAAAAACGCCCCTCATCGAGGGGCGTTTTTCTAGTAAGAGTTACAACTAAACATTAGTCACATCAATAAACATCGATTCGTCAATATTAGTTGATGACACCGTCGCTTCACTGAACTCGTATTCTTCTCTGCTGCCTTCACGATCGAGTGGCAAGTTAACAAAGTCAAACAGTTCACGGTCAGCTAGCTGACTAGGCTAACGTTTTGAATCGATTTAAAGATAGCTTCAACGCGACCCGGAGTCTTCTTGTCCCAATCAATCAACATCGCCTTAATCGACTGACGTTGTAGGTTCTCTTGAGAACCACACAAGTTGCAAGGAATAATCGGGAATTCTTTATGTTCTGCGTATTTAATCAGATCTTTTTCACGGCAGTACGTTAGAGGACGAATCACAACGTTGCGGCCATCATCAGAACGAAGCTTAGGTGGCATCGCTTTTAGTCGAGAGCCGTGGAACATGTTCAAGAACATAGTTTCCACAATGTCATCAAGGTGGTGACCTAGTGCAATTTTAGTAGCGCCAATTTTTTTCAGCAAATGAGTAAAGCGTGCCACGACGAAGACGTGAGCATAAGCCGCATGTCGTTTTGCCCTCAGGGATCTTCTCTTTAACCACTGAGTAAGTATCTTTATCAACGATGTAATATGGAATATTCAGCGTTTCAAAGTATTCTGGCAGGATGTGCTCAGGGAAACCTGGCTGTTTCTGATCAAGGTTAACCGCAACCACATCAAACTTGATTGGTGCTGCTTTTTGAAGATTCAATAGGATATCCAGCATCGCGAATGAATCTTTACCACCACTGATACACGCCATCACTACATCATTTTCTTCAATCATGTTGTAGTCGATAATTGCGTTGCCAACATTTCTTCTAAGACGCTTTTGAAGTTTGTTGAACTCTAGGGTTTCTTTTCTTGTATCTGTCTGATTCATCACGTGCTCTCACATTGCCGACAATGTCGACGATAGGATTTCCTACTGGGAATAATCTGGGGCGTGGATTATACGAGCTTTTTGATAAAGATTAAATGGTTGTTTGACTCCCTTTAGTTTAGGAGTCAAACAATTCTAGAAAGATGGGCCGGCTTATTTAGCGCCAGGAAGGTAAGGTAGGATGCGTATAGTCTCTCCAGGGAGCGTCATGTAACCACCCACACCAATATCACTGAGACGTACTTGAGCCTTACCGTTTTCTAATGCTACCGAGTCACCATTAGAATAAGAAATTACACCTTCCATATCAGGCGCGAACTCTAGAGTGATACCTTCGACATCCGGAGTGAACCAGCTGGCAAACATGCCGCCTAAATCTTCTAGCATTACCTGCATTTGCGGCAACAGTCTTTCGACCTCTGCATACGTCACCTTTCCAGACATCGGTTCGGTCGTCATCACCACCATAGAGAAGTCGCAACGCTTATCTTGTGGAGTGTGTACAAAAACCAACGGATTCGCTGACTTGAGGTTGTTATCTAGCGGCACCACAAGCTCATTGATTGGGCTCGCTGGTAGCTCTTCATAGTGTTCTTCTTTTTCCATCCAAGCTTTTTCAATAGGACACAAGGTTTTCGAGTCGGCATCGACAAAGAAGAAACCCACCTTTACATCTTCATGGCCTTCTTTCGCATTGTTCTTCATTTGTGAAAACAGTTTTGAATAGGTGAACATGTACTCTTGGGCAAGAGTGGGAACCGCAAATGTGGCTGCGGCAAAACCTAAAAGGGCTAACTTTACTACTTTCATGTTTAATTCTTTGATTATTATTGTGTTGTCCAGAACTTGTCATTATGTCGAATCATGGCTTGCAGGTCTTTGACGTATGCCTCACCCCGCTCCGAATAACGCAGTAATCCATTCGTAAGTTCCAGTGCCGCCGTCTCTGACAGCAAATCTTCACCTCTATTTCGAATACCAGCACGAATATCACGCAATTCTTGATACGCTCTGTTGCGATTCACATTCATAAAGTAACCGTGGATAGATTGCTGAGGAGAGCTAAACTTAGCGACTTCATGCGACATTCCTTCGCTTCGCTTTAACGGTACAAGGCCACATCCCTTCGTATAACACCACTGACCAAAATAGTTATTTGCTTCGTTGGCAAAACGAGATGTTCCCCATGCCGATTCGTTGGCTGCTTGCGTTAGCACCAATGCTTCAGGTAAAACATCTACCTTTCAAGCATTGCATTGACCCATTCATAGTTCACCTCGGAAGGCTCCAATGAATAGAGTTTGCCAAGGCGCTTTGCTGTAGCCTGTTGTTCACTCGTCAGAGACTGCTCATCCAGTGCTTGCTTGATGCTAAGTAATCGCCTGCGCTCTTTTTCTATTCGCGCGTTTTCAATGGCGACTCCAGGTCTCAAGTAATCAAAAAACGTCTGCTTTTTCTGATTAGTGTCCGTAATGCTCGCGATATCTGGCTTTTCTTCCGCGATAGCTGGCAAGATGATAGCTTCATCTTCACTGTCATCCGCAGGTTTTTCAGAAAGGAACAAAAAAGCGCTCCCTGTCAGGAGCGCAGCGATAGAAAGAAATTTATGCGAACTACGCATCAAATACCTCAGGGTTCTTATTAGGCTTATCGTCGTTTCTTGGTGGTGTATTGTCGTTGTCGTCGTTGCTGTCGTTACCAGAATCGTTTGAGCCATTATCTTCAGTAGCAACAATCTTTAGGGTGATACCAAACATTTCACGATAAACAATGCCTTTTACATGGAAGAAAAAAGGCAGCACAAAAATGAGTCCAATGCCGTACATCATAGCACCGACAATGAACATCAACATGACTAGCGTGTAGATGCCAGCCAAAACGAATATCTTCTTATTAACCGCACGTAGTGATAGAAGAAGAGACTGAAGAGGTGGCACTTTTTTCTCACAAATAAGCAGAATCGATTGGCTAAATGCTAGAGATAGGTACATAGACAAAAATGGCAATATCATACTGACCACACCTTGCAGCATTAAGCTAAACAACGTTGCAATGATTACTGGTACTGTGTATTGAAGACCTTTGCCGATATGTCTTGTCTTAGTTGTCAGTCCAGCGGCATGGCTCATAGCCATAAGCGAGATACCAGCGAAGACTGGTGCACTCACTACTTCATAACTAAAGTTAGCGACGAAAATAGCCTGAAATACGCTCTGGTCAAGCAAGCTTGGGTCTTGGAACGCCTGAAGGATAACTGCAGGATCACCAAGCTGTAATTGTAGTGCGATATAAAAAATACCCACTTGCACAAAAATGAGCGCAATAATTGCTGGAGAGAAAGACAAAAAATGCTTGATGGTTTGCTGCCACGCTTCTTGGAACACAGCCCCAGCCTTGAGGTCATATTTCCCTGAGATAGCGCGCTCAATTGAGCCACCTAAATTGAAGTCTCTTTCAAAATCGTTTTTCATATGTTTTCCAAGTGACACTCTATACGAGTACATTTCTTCGTTGAAAAGGCTGCGACATTATAGCGGTAACGAGATTGTTTTATCACTGTTATCACCTTGCTTTTCGGTCTTTTTGGGTGATAATTAACCAATTGATAAGGCAAAATATTCAACTCGACGCGCTCTAAACCTAGTATGGTAAATAATGTTTAGTTTTACCTGCAAAATTTTTTCGTTTCGGGATAAGAAAATGCTTTGATTTCACCCAATTGGTGATTATGATGCGCGCCTTAAATGTGTATAGCAACTGGCCGCTCAATTTCCGGCCGAGGTGGAGATAAACAGACGTTGAACGCTAAACATTCAGAAGGAACACCAGTCGTACAGCTTACTGGTGTGAGTAAAAGTTTCGATGGTAAGGAAATCATCGCAAATCTTACTTAAACGTTAATCATGGTGAGTTTCTCACTATTTTGGGCTTCGGGTTGCGGCAAGACCACAGTACTAAGAATGATCGCCGGTTTTGAAACCGTCGACAGTGGTAGACTCAATCTCGCTGGCCAAGATGTAACGGAAGTCCCTGCTGAACAGAGACACGTCAATACTGTTTTCCAGAGCTATGCCCTCTTCCCACATATGACCGTTTTCGAAAACGTGGCATTCGGTTTGCGTATGCAAAAAGTGCCAAACGCTGAGGTTGAACCTCGTGTTTTAGAAGCGTTGAAAATGGTACGCCTAGAGAAAAATGGCTCAGCGTAAACCTCACCAGCTTTCTGGTGGTCAGCAACAACGCATCGCGATTGCTCGCGCTGTAGTGAACAAGCCAAAGGTTCTACTTTTAGACGAATCCCTGTCTGCGCTTGACTACAAACTGCGTAAGCAAATGCAAATTGAGCTTAAACAGCTTCAGCGCCAACTGGGCATTACCTTTATTTTCGTTACTCACGATCAAGAAGAAGCACTGTCGATGTCGGATCGTATCATTGTGATGCGTGATGGCGTGATCGAGCAAGACGGTTCTCCTCGCGAAATCTACGAAGAGCCTAAAAACTTGTTCGTCGCTCGCTTCATTGGCGAGATTAACGTGTTTAACGCTACTGCAATCGACCGCATTGACGACAAACGTATCAATGCCGAAATCGAAGGTCAGAAGAGCATCGTATACTACGACAAAGCGTTTGAATCTGGTGAAAAGCTTCAAGTATTGCTTCGTCCAGAAGATTTGCGTATCGAAGAGATCAAAGAATCTGAAAATAAAGGCATTGTTGGCCACGTAGCAGAGCGCACCTATAAAGGTATGACGCTAGATTCTGTCGTAGAACTTGAATCTGGTATGCGTGTAATGGTGAGTGAATTCTTTAACGAAGACGATCCAGATGTCGACCACTCGCTAGGTCAAAAGGTTGCCGTTACTTGGGTTGAAAGCTGGGAAGTGGTGCTAAAAGATGAGCAAGAAGTTTAATCTACAGAACGCCATTATCACTTTGATTGTCGGCTGGTTAGTACTATTCGTACTGATCCCAAATGTGATGATCATTGGTACAAGCTTCCTAACTCGAGACGAAGCTAACCTGATTGAAATGACGTTCACACTCGAGAACTACGCACGATTACTCGACCCGCTATACGCTAAGGTCTTATTCCACTCGTTCTACATGGCGATCGTGGCAACCTTTATCTGTTTGGTGGTTGGTTATCCATTTGCGTATATCGTAGCGAAGATGCCAGAAAAATGGCGTCCGTTTATGCTGTTTTTGGTGATAGTACCTTTCTGGACTAACTCGTTAATTCGTACCTATGGCTTGAAAATTGTTTTAGGTACTCAAGGTATCTTAAACAAGAGCTTGTTGGCTCTAGATATTATCGATAAACCTTTACGTATTATGTACACCGAAACGGCTGTGATGATCGGTTTGGTTTATATTCTGTTGCCATTCATGATTCTTCCGCTTTACTCAGCGATTGAGAAACTGGACGGTACTTATATAGAAGCAGCGCGAGATCTCGGTGCAAACAAGTGGCAGACGCTAACGAAAGTCATCTTGCCATTGACCATGCCAGGTATTATTGGCGGCTGTCTGCTTGTACTACTACCAGCATTAGGTATGTTCTACATCGCTGACTTACTAGGCGGAGCGAAGAACCTTCTAATTGGTAACGTAATTAAGAGTCAAATACTGAATGCTCGTGATTGGCCGTTTGGCGCAGCGACGAGTATTGCCCTCACCGCCGCGATGGCTGTGATGTTGTATGCCTACTACCGTGCAGGCAAGCTCTTAAACCGTAAAGTGGAGCTCGAATAATGAGACGCGCTGTAAGATTTAGTTTTATGACGGTGGTGTACGCGTTCTTGTATCTACCGATCATTGTTTTGATCGCTAACTCATTCAATGCCAACAAATTTGGCATGAAATGGGGCGGCTTTACGACCAAATGGTATGACGCCTTGGTTAACAACGACAGCTTGATGCAAGCCGCTTGGCATTCGCTCAATGTCGCCGTATTTTCGGCAACCGCTGCAACCATTATTGGTAGCTTAACCGCGGTTGCACTGTTCCGTTACCAATTTAAAGGTAAGGGCGCAGTAAGTGGCCTACTCTTTATTGTAATGATGTCACCAGATATTGTTATGGCCATTTCGTTATTAGCGATTTTCTTAGTGCTTGGTGCTCAACTTGGCTTCTTTAGTTTGTTGATTGCACATATTACATTCTGTTTGCCGTTCGTGGTTGTTACTGTGTACAGCCGTTTAAAAGGCTTCGATGTAAAAATGCTTGAAGCGGCAAAGGATCTTGGTGCTGGTGAATGGACAATTCTTAAACAAATTATCTTGCCACTGGCTAAACCGGCAGTTGCAGCAGGTTGGTTATTGTCATTCACACTGTCGTTGGATGATGTGATTGTGAGTTCGTTTGTGACAGGACCGACGTACGAGATCCTGCCACTTAAGATTTACTCAATGGTAAAAGTTGGTATCTCACCAGAAGTGAATGCCCTTGCGACCATAATGTTAATTGTCTCTCTTATCTTGGTTGTGACCTCACAATTACTAGCAAGAGAAAAGGTTAAGTAAACCGCTATTTTACTAATGGAGCAGAATGGCGTTGTCATTCTGCTCTTTTTCTATCTATTGCCTTAAAGGAGCGTTTGTTTTGGAGCTAACGTCAATGAAAAAATGGGCTACTTTTTTAGCTGGTAGTGCATGTGCACTTTCTCTTCTATCTGGAGCAGCTAGTGCAAAAGAAGATAAAGAATTGGTATTTATGAACTGGGGGCCTTACATCAACAGTAATATCCTAGAGCAATTTACCAAAGAAACTGGCATCAAGGTGATCTACTCAACATACGAGTCAAACGAAACCTTGTATGCAAAGCTAAAAACGCACAATAAAGGCTATGATCTTGTCGTTCCATCGACCTACTTCGTAGCGAAAATGCGTGATGAAGGTATGCTACAAAAAATCGATAAATCAAAGCTATCTAACTTTAGCAACCTCGATGCAAACTACCTAGACAAACCATACGATCCAAACAACGACTACTCTATCCCACACGTAGTTGCGATCACCGGTCTGGCAGTAAACACCGACATGTACGACCCTGAAGAATTTACAAGCTGGGCTGATTTGTGGAAGCCAGAGCTTGAAGGCCAGTTAATGATGATGGATGACACGCGTGAAGTGTTCCACATCGCGCTACGTAAATTAGGCTACTCTGGTAACACGACTGACAAAGCGCAAATTGATGAAGCTTACGCAGAACTGCAAAAGCTGATGCCAAACGTATTGGTGTTTAACTCAGACAATCCTGGTGCGCCATACATGTCTGGTGAAGTTGGCCTAGGTATGCTTTGGAATGGCTCAGCAGCTGCTGCTCAAAATGAAGGTCTACCAATTAAACTTATTTTCCCGAAAGAAGGCGGTATTGGTTGGGTAGACAACTTCGCGATCAGCTCAGGTGCGAAAAACGTTGATGCAGCACACAAGATGATCGACTTTTTGCTTCGTCCAGAAATCGCAGAACAGATTTCTCGCGATACGGGTTACCTAACAGCGGTAAAAGCGTCAAACGAGAAGTTTAAAGACAGCCCAGCTCTGTTCCCATCTCAAGAAGATTTGGATCGCGTGGAGTGGCAAGATGCGGTTGGCGACAGCACAGTAATTTACGAAGATTATTTCCTAAAACTAAAAGCGGGTCAGTAATCATTACTTATTCGGTTCAAAAAGGTGGCAGTAGCCACCTTTTTTTATGGCTGTAGCTCTATATCCTTCTAAACGTTTAATTTTTGTAAACTCCGACATAGAGTATTCAATCATTGGCTGATATAATGTTGTGATGCACATCAAATAATGATGGCGTGCAAAGTAGTGTGGGAACCCCTACTTTCCCATATCGTCATGTCTCTCAGAGACTCTTTGTTTACCAATACAAACGGAAAAGTAATGAAAAGCAAATTGTATGCAGGCGCACTATGTGCGGCGACTCTCTTCACTACCCCGGCGTTTGCAGCAACGAAGAACTTTACTTCTACAACTGGTCTGAATACATTCCTAGCGAAGTACTAGAAGACTTTACGAAAGAAACCGGCATTAAAGTCATCTATTCTACTTACGAATCCAATGAGAGCATGTATGCGAAATTAAAGACGCAAGGCTCTGGCTACGATCTTGTGGTTCCTTCTACCTATTTCGTGTCTAAGATGCGTAAAGAAGGCATGCTTCAAGAGATCGACAAAGAAAAGCTCGCTCACTACCAAGATCTGGATCCAAACTATCTAGATAAGCCTTTTGACCCAGACAACAAATTCTCGATTCCTTATATCTGGGGCGCAACCGGTATTGGTATCAATACAGACATGCTAGACCGCTCAGCAGTTAGCTCATGGGGTGACCTATGGGATCCTCAATGGGACGGTCAGTTGATGATGATGGATGACTCCCGTGAAGTATTCCACATCGCACTAACCAAGCTTGGTTACTCACCAAACACCACTAATCCAGATGAAATCAAAGCGGCATACGAAGAGCTTAGAAAATTGGTTCCAAACGTATTAGTGTTCAACTCAGATTTCCCAGCTAATCCATATCTAGCAGGCGAAGTGTCTCTGGGTATGCTTTGGAATGGTTCAGCTTACATGGCTCGCCAAGAAGGCGCTTCTATCGAAATCGTATGGCCTGAAAAAGGTACGATTTTCTGGATGGATAGCCTAGCGATCCCATCAGGTGCGAAAACCCAGAAGCCGCTCACAAGATGATCGACTTCCTACTTCGCCCAGAAAATGCTGCGAAAATTGCGGTGGAAATAGGTTACCCAACACCAGTGAAAACAGCTTACCCACTACTACCAAAAGAATTTGCTGAAGATCCAAACGTGTTCCCACCTCAAAAAGTGATGGACTCGGGTACTTGGCAAGACGAAGTTGGTGAAGCCGGCGCGCTTTACGAAGAATACTTCCAGAAGCTAAAAGTCGATAACTAATTCTAGTGTTGAACTAAAAACAAAGCCCTCCTAATTGGAGGGCTTTGTTATATTTGACAACCAGAAATGACGTTAAGCAGTGTTACCTTGAGTCTGCAACTCTAAAATCTCTTTGACCAATTTCGGTACTTCAATACTCGCCTTTCCATAACGCTTCTCTTCAAACTCACTCTGTACTGCGCTTGGCTCAAGATTAATCTCTATAGTATGAGCGCCATGCATTTTAGCATCATGAACAAAACCCGCTGCTGGATACACTACGCCAGACGTACCAATGGAAATAAACAGATCAGCTTTCTCAATCGCAGCGTAGATATCCCCCATTCGAAGTGGCATCTCACCAAACCAGACGATGTGTGGTCTCATTTGCGAAGGAATTTGGCAGCAATGGCACAAATCGCCAGTAAGGATATCGTCTTTGGTATCGATAACCTGCCCTGACTCTTCACAGCGTGCTTTAAGAAGTTCACCATGCATGTGAATGATGTTTTCGCTTCCCCCACGTTCGTGGAGGTTGTCGATATTTTGAGTAATAACTGTAACCGTGCCGTCTAGCTCTTTCTCTAGGCTTCCCAACGCGATATGAGCGGCGTTCGGTAAAATTGACTCCTGTTGGAGTTTGCTACGACGTTGATTATAAAAATTTTGGACAAGTTCTGGATTACGTACAAAACCTTCAGGAGTGGCCACGTCTTCAATTCGGTGGTTTTCCCAAAGTCCGTCTTGTGCGCGGAACGTTTGAATACCTGATTCCGCAGAAATACCCGCACCGGTCAAAACAACGACATTTTTGTAGGGAAACTTCATAGACCTTCCTTGTGCTGACTTATTGTTGTACCAATAAGAGTAACATGGAACGAATAACATCAATAGTATTAGGGATTAGACCATGGTCTAATCCCTGCTATATTTCAGTCACTTACAAACAAAAAGTTAGACTTAATCTTCGTTTGTGGCAGAAATTTTATGAATCGCTAAATCCGCGCCGTTGTATTCATCTTCCTCTGATAAACGCAGACCCGTTAGTTTGTCTAAAAGGCCATACACTAACCCTGCACCAATTAGCGCTACAACGATACCGGTAGCCGTTCCGACTAACTGAGAGGCAAAACTAACACCTCCGAGGCCGCCCAGTGCTTGCTGACCAAAAATCCCTGCGGCAATACCACCCCAAGCGCCGCACAAACCATGTAATGGCCATACACCTAGTACATCATCTATCTGGGTTTTATTCTGCAGATAAGTAAACACCCAAACGAATAACGCGCCTGCTACAGCACCTGTGATGAGAGCCCCAATTGGATGCATCAAATCAGAACCGGCACAAACCGCCACTAAACCTGCCAACGGTCCGTTATGGATAAAACCAGGGTCATTTCTGCCCGCAAACAATGAGGCTAAGATACCACCTACCATAGCCATCAGTGAGTTCATGGCGACAAGACCACTAATGCCTTCGAGCGTTTGCGCAGACATCACGTTAAATCCAAACCAACCAACACTGAGGATCCACGCACCCAAAGCCAAGAAAGGAATATTGGAAGGAGCAAAGTTGGTGTGTTTACCAGCGCGGATACGTCCTTTTCGCATACCAAGGAAAATCACTGCGACTAAAGCAATCCAACCACCGACACCATGAACCACCACTGAACCAGCGAAATCATGAAAGCCGACACCGAAGGTTGACTCTAAAAGGTTCTGGAAACCAAAGTTACCATTCCAAATCATGCCTTCGAAGAGAGGATAGACAAGACCCACTGTGAAAAAAGTTGCTAGGAGTACCGGGTAGAACCTTGCACGTTCTGCAATACCACCGGAAACAATGGCGGGAATCGCCGCCGCAAACGTTAATAAGAAGAAGAATTTCACGAGCTCATAGCCATTTCCCTGCGACAAAGTTTCCGCATCCGCGAAAAATGTACCGCCGTAGGCAACCCAATAGCCGATAAAGAAATAGGCAATCGCAGAAACGCCAAAATCCGCAAGAATTTTCACTAGAGCGTTCACTTGGTTTTTATGCCTTACCGTCCCCACTTCAAGAAATGCAAACCCAGCATGCATTAAGAACACCATAATGGCACCCAATAGTAAGAAAAGCGTATCTGAACTCTGAGTGAGTGTTTGTACTGCACCATGTACGTGCTCTACAGAGGGGGTCATAAGCCGATTACTCCTTTATCGTTTAGTTTGGGTGCGCACCAAAAACGTGCTACATCCATATTGCTTCACACCATTTTGGTGAAAGGTATTTTTACTGAACGACAGTTAGAGCAAGGAACGTTCCAAGTTGACAAAAACAAAGATATAGAACATAAAGCGTTGATATTAAACGACATAATTTCTATTTTACATTAGTAATCAACATCGTAGCACGCAATAAATGCACCATATCAGGGATAATGCACCAACTTGGAGTGCACTATGATATTGCAACAATGTAATCAACAAGCGTGGAGAATGTATAAAAAAAGGGGCTGTAGCTCAGCTACAACCCCTCTTGATATACTCACCAATATTATGGGAGATGTTTAATTGGTTCCGCATTCTCACCGAAGGTCATCGGTATGTTTTGCTTAAGTTTGTTCATACCAGCAAACATACGAATGATCCAAACAACGATCGCAACCGACGCAAACAGCATACCTACATAAGGAATGAAATTAGCGATTTGATCGAGCCACGTTGCCTGATACCAATAATGCGTAACGCCTTTGAGCAAGCCGTTAGAGGTTGCTACGGTAACGATTAACACGACAAAGAAGGTCAAATTGAGAAAGAAAGTCCTAATCAACCCATAATAATGTGAGTTAACCACATCACTATCCTCACCTTTGTCCAAGCGATATCCTGCATAGACAATAGCGATAACGCCTGAGATTAATAGCGTAAAAGGCGTAAAGAGGCTAAGAATGTAAGCTATCCAAATACCTTTGTGTTGTTGGTGCATATCTTAGTAATCTCCTTTAGCTCAAATCGCTTCGCGTTTTCGCATCAACGCCAGATGGTGTTGTCTCTTCTTTAGGCTTGGGGTTGTCCAGTTCATGTTTGACTTCCTCATACCAAAGATCGTGATGCTCTTTCGCCCACGTTTCGTCAACTTCACCCGTCACCATACCTTCCAACGCACCTTCCATCCCGAACAAACCGATGTAAATATGGAAAATGAAACCACATATCAGTATCAGTGCCGCCAGCATATGGATTAGGTTCGACCATTCCATATCACGACGTGTTTGACCAAAAATAGGGAAATCAAGAATAAGACCACTGGCGGCAACAACAGCGCCAACAATGATCAGCATCCAAAACAGAACTTTCTCACCCGCATTGGAAAAGCCAGCAGAGGGGTGACTGCCTTTGTGCTTGCCCGCCATACCGCCAAGTTTCATAAACCACTGTACATCCACCTTAGTGAAAATGGATTTACTCCACCACTTAAACAGCAAGGCAACGAGTAGCACTAAGAACATGGGTCCCATATAGTTGTGGTACTGCTTCGCCAAATAAACGGTCCAGCCCCATAAGTCGGTCGGCACATAAGGTTTCATAAAGTGCTTACCGTAGACCAGCATCAGGCCACTAAAGGCAAGCGTTAGGAAGACAAACGCCATACTCCAGTGAAGCGCTCTGTCCATTCGGCTCCATCTTTGCAATTTACGACCTGTTCTTGCGCCTGATAGCTTCATTGGACCACCGATGAAGTACGCAAGCATCACAAGCGTAATGCTGCCGAAAATGGCGACTGCACCCGCAGGAGACATCCACTTTTCTTTCAAGATATACCACGTTTCACCAGGCGTACTGATCAACACACCGTGTTCAGGAGACGCAGAGGTAGTTGTCCCCTCTACACCTTCTTTCACCATGCGCCAATAGTCAGCACCAGCAAGCTGTGTCATCTCACCTTGAACAACTTTATTGCTTTTACTTTCTTCAGCATGAACGCCAAACGACATCACAAGAACCACTGCTGCCAACATTGGCAGCAGTAATTTGAAGACAGAGCCAAGCAAACCTTGTTGTTTAGACAAAATAGCCATCGCTCTCTCCATTAGCTTTTAGTCGCATCGTAAGCTAGATCGTTGCCATCGGTCCAACCTGCATCTTTCGCTCCACGTTCAACCACGCGTTGACGGAAGATATCCGATACTTTCGCTGCATCACCAGCGAGTAGAGCTTTGGTTGAACATAGCTCTGCACACATCGGCAGCTTACCTTCAGCAATACGGTTTGCGCCGTACTTAGCGCGTTCCTCTTCTGAATTGTCTTCAGTTTCAGGGCCGCCAGCACAGAACGTACATTTGTCCATTTTGCCGCGCTCACCGAATGCCGCTTGTTTCGGGAACTGAGGCGCACCAAACGGACACGCAAACAAGCAGTAACCACAGCCGATACAGAGATCTTTGTTGTGAAGCACAATGCCATCTTCTGTACGCTCAAAACAGTCCGCAGGACATACCGCCATACATGGCGCGTCGGTACAGTGCATACAAGCTACAGAGATCGAGTTTTCACCTGGAAGACCATCGTTCAAAGTAACAACACGACGACGCTGAATACCCCATTGAAGCGCATCGTCATTTTCGTTTTTACATGCCGTGACACAGCCGTTACATTCAATACAACGTTTGGTGTCACATAGGAATTTCATATTAGCCATTAGGTGACTCCTTACGCTTTCTTAATGTTACAGAGAGTGACTTTGGTTTCTTGCATTTGAGTCACTGGGTCATAACCATAGGTGGTCGCCGTGTTAGCCGCTTCACCGATGACGTAAGGCACGGTACCCTCTGGATACTTATTGGTGAGGTCTTCACCTTGGAACTTACCGCCAAAGTGGAAAGGGATAAATGCCAGACCCGGTTTCACGCGAGGTGTCACCATTGCTTTCACCTTAATACGCCCTTTCTCTGCACCTTCAACCCAAACCATGTCACCGTCTTTGAAGCCAATGTCATTCGCATCTTTCGGGTTCACCTCAACAAACATTTCACGTTGAAGTTCAGCTAGCCATGGGTTAGAACGCGTTTCTTCACCACCACCTTCGTACTCAACCAATCGACCGGACGTTAGAACGATTGGATATTCGCCTGAAACGTCTTTGTCTTGAATGGATTTGTACATTGTAGGAAGACGGTAGATCGACTCTTTGTCATCCCAGGTTGGGTAATCTGCTACTAGATCACGTCTTGGCGTGTAAAGTGGCTCACGGTGTAGAGGAACTCGGTCTGGGAATGTCCAAACAATGGCACGTGCTTTGGCATTACCAAAAGGCATACAGCCATGCTTAATAGCTACGCGCTGAATACCGCCAGATAAGTCCGTCTTCCAGTTTTTACCTTCTGCAGCCGCTTTTTCTTCTGCAGTTAAGTCATCCCACCAACCTAGTTGCTTGATGAGTTTATCGGTAAACTCTGGATAGCCATCTTCAAGTTCACAACCCAAAGAGTAGCTATCTTCAGCAAGTAGACTATTGCCTTCGAACTCAACACCGAAACGAGCACGGAAGTTACCACCACCGTCAGCGACCGCTTTCGATGTATCGTAAAGAATGTGAGTACCAGGGTGCTTCATTTCTGGTGTGCCCCAGCATGGCCAAGGTAGACCGTAGGTTTCACCATTGATTGGGCCACCTTCCGCTACTAGTGAAGTCTTGTGGAACGTATGCCAGTTTTGTTGGTGCGCTTTAATACGCTCTGGACTTTGGCCTGTGTAACCAATCGTCCACATGCCTTTGTTAAACTCACGTGTAATGTCTTCGATATTTGGTTGATTGTTTTCAACCGCCACATTTTTGAACAGCTCTTTCTCGAAACCTAACTTCTTAGTTAGAAGGTACATGATTTCGTGGTCAGGCTTAGAGTCGAACAAAGGCTCAACTACCTTGTCACGCCATTGAAGCGAACGGTTCGATGCCGTAACAGAGCCGTAAGTTTCGAATTGCGTTGTTGCCGGAAGCAAATAGACGCCATCAGTACGATTGTTCATTACCGCGGCATGTGTTGGATATGGGTCAACGATCACCATCATATCCAGCTTCTGCATGGCTTTTTGCATCTCTACGCCACGCGTTTGCGAGTTAACTGCGTGACCCCAGTAAAACATGGCACGAATGTT
Source organism: Vibrio maritimus (assembly GCA_000755425.1). Taxonomy (GTDB): domain Bacteria; phylum Pseudomonadota; class Gammaproteobacteria; order Enterobacterales; family Vibrionaceae; genus Vibrio; species Vibrio maritimus_A. Next base: position 119,876 of record BBMT01000011.1, on the reverse strand, counting down.
ATCGTTCTGCTCGATGTTGTCTTTGTTCTCAAGAACACCATCAATCCAACGAGACACTGGAATGCCCATATTGTTCATTGGTTTTTTGCCGCGATATTCATTTTGATCAAAACGAGCTTTCACCCACTCGTAATCAAGATCCCACACCTTTGCCCAGTGTTTCCATGACCCTTCCGCAAGACCATAGTAACCAGGTAGAGTATGTGATAAAACGCCTAGGTCTGTTGCACCTTGAACGTTGTCGTGACCACGGAAGATGTTGCACCACCGCCAGACTTACCTATGTTGCCCAGAGCAAGCTCGAGTACGCAGTAAGCACGTGTATTGTTGTTACCAGTGGTGTGCTGAGTACCACCCATACACCAAATGATACTGCCAGGTCGGTTTTCAGAAAGGATTTTCGCCGCTTTGTAAACATCTGCTTCGCTAACGCCAGTGACGCGCTCCACTTCTTCTGGATTCCACTTCGCCACTTCAGTACGGATCTCATCCATACCGTAAACACGCTGGCGAATGAACTCTTGATCTTCCCATTTGTTTGCGAAGATATGCCACAACAGACCCCAGATAAACGCTACATCGGTACCAGGGCGCAGCGAGCAGTAGTGGTTGGCTTTTGCTGCGGTGCGAGTACGACGAGGATCGGCTACAACGATCTGACAGCGGTTTTTCTCTTTTGCGATCAAGATATGCTGCATAGCAACTGGGTGTGCTTCTGCTGGGTTTGAACCAATGAACAGCATCGACTTACAGTTGTGCATGTCATTGAACGAGTTAGTCATCGCGCCGTAGCCCCAAGTGTTAGCAACACCGGATACTGTCGTTGAGTGACAAATACGAGCTTGGTGGTCGACGTTGTTGGTGCCCCAAAGAGACGCCATTTTACGGAACATATACGCTTGCTCGTTACTGTGCTTCGCACTACCCAGCCAGTAAACAGAATCTGGGCCTGATTCTTTGCGGATCTCTAAAACCTTGTTGCCGATCTCTTCAATCGCATCTTCCCAGCTAAGCTTCTTCCACTTACCGCCTTCGAGTTTCATTGGGTACTTAAGACGACGTTCACCATGACCATGCTCACGCAAGGCTGCGCCTTTCGCACAGTGACCACCAGCATTAAATGGGTGGTCAAACGCTGGCTCTTGGCCAGTCCACACACCATTTTGTACTTCAGCATAAACGCCACAGCCCACTGAACAGTGAGAACAGATGGTGCGCTTAACTTCCGTTTTTGCATCCACAGGAACCGATTCAGCCTGTGCTTTTCTGATCATACCTGGTGCGAACGTATAGGCACCCGCAGCCAAACCACCAGCAGCGATGGATGAGTTACGCATAAATGCACGGCGCTAAGGCCTAGCTTGTTTTCATTTTTGCTCACATTGTCGGAGCGTTTCGTTAATTTCATGCTTTGCTCCTACAGTGTGTCGTAATAGTCTTTAACGTGCTGCGTTTCACGATAACCGGTTTTCTTCTCGTTATCGGGTTTGGCTTCAACTAACTCAGTATTAGTCGTGGCATGTGCAGTACCTGAAATTACAGCGCCGGCGACAGCCGCAGTAGTCAGGCCTTTTAGTAGGTTTCGACGATTTTCGTTAAATTCACTTTTATCGTCACGTTTGGTTTGTTTACTCATAGTTTGCTCCCTGAGTGGATACCTATCCTTTGTGATGGCATCTCTCGTTAGCTGACATTACTTAGTGGTTATATTTTTTACGTCTATCTTCATTTTCGTCTGCGTAGTTCCAGGGTTTTGCGCATAGCTCACCTGCTCTACATCGAAAAATGCTTGCATCAGTACCGCAACAGATGGATAAAACTGACCACTTGGTGCAGTTTCAATCTGACGGCACAAATCTGTGTACCAAGGTGAAAGATGATGGTTAAAGAAGGCTTTCGCTTCTTGCTCTTTCTGTTGGTCAATCAAGTGTGCTAACACTTCGCACACGGCTGAAATATGATCTTCTGGCTCTTTGACGGATTCTTCACGCTCTAGGCCTAAATAACTAAGATCCTGTCGAAGCGCTGCCAGCGGCTTATCCATCAAGGAACCAGTCAAATGCCAAGAAGCAAAAGGAATCACCTCTCCTTTACCGACACCAATGAACAAATCTTGATACTCGTCTTCAAGCGCACTGACTTCAGCGACTTTTGCGGCTTCCGCTAACCCTTGCCATGCACTGGTCATTTGATTGATACCCGACTCGATCTCTAACGTTGATAGAAAATCAAGTAACTCACGCTCAGGCGCCCCACGGCATAGCGTTGAAATGAGTAGGTAGATGTCACTTCTTAGCTGATTGTTATCGTTATCCATTGACATGCTTTCCTAGTATTTAAGTTGTTGTTCTGGGTTTTCAGCCATGTTTTCAAACATGTCCACGACTCGACAATCTTCACACATCGCAATACGGCGCAGCGCCGCTTCATTGTCGAAGTGAGAGTGACCACGTAACTTATCTTGCAGCATGGTAATCATCGATTGCGGAGCAAATGGCTTACCACAGCTTAAACATTCCGCCGCTTTCTCTTCATGAAGCGCGACGACTTTGGTGCGTGCTTCTTTGTCCCAATTGATTTGTTGAGTCAGCGATAACGCGGATTCTGGACACGCTTTTTCACACATCCCGCACTGAACACAATCTTGCTCAACAAAGTCTAGCGCAGGTCTATCACCTTTGTTGTAAAGCGCTTTAGTAGGGCAAACCGCAACACAGCCCATACACAAGGTACATTTGTCCGTATCACATTGAACGGTGCCATAAGGCGCGGTCGTTGGAAGAGGTTGAATGGTGTCGGTCACGCCTTGCTTAGCGGACAGCACATCTAGAGAATGGAACAGTCGTTGACGTTTGTTGCCCTCAACATCGCCAATACGAAGCTCAAGGTCGAGATCAACTAATGTCGGCATACCTTCGCGCAATGACTCAAGATATAAGATGTCGATAGTCTCACGTACTAAACCTAGGTTCTCAAGAAGCTGCTGCGCCATGCCTACTTCACGATTAAGTACCGTTTGGATGGTTTCTGGCATATGACGGCTTGCTGCGAACATGACTTGAGTCGCGCCATTGGCTAGAGCAGCGAACCAAGTATCAATTCCTACCGATGGTAGCTCTTCGACCACTACTGGAATCACATTGTCTGGCAACACCTTCAGCGCCATCACGTTGTAGCTTTCATGACGTGAGCTACAGATCAGAACAATGGCATTCTCACCGCCCTGCTGATGATAATTTGCCAGCGTACGTTCAATGAACTTTTGGGTTTCTTGTGGTGTAGGAAGTGCGTAATGAATCGCTTCTGTAGGACATGCTGTCGCGCAAGTACCGACACCTTGGCAAAGGTAAGGGTTAATTTCGATCTTATGACCGATTTTGTCGTTGCCTTGACTACTTAGTGCTCCGGCAGGGCAAGCGTCTACACAGCGCTCACAACCCTTTACACCGCGTGAACTGTGGGCACACAAATCGGTATCGAGTCGAAAATACTTTGGTTTGTCGAACGTCCCCATTAAGCCCGGAATTTCTTCCAGTGCATCGGCAAGGGTGGGGTAACCACGACCAACTGGGTAGTAACCAGGTACAGGCACTTCTTCAGACATACAGCCGTTAAGAGAGTGATCCAAAACAATGTCGAAACAGTCTCGACCGATAGACACTTCCGCTAAATTGCTGTGCGTGTGTTTATTTTGGATGTGAACGCTAAAAGTACCTAAGAATCCTGTGATTTCTATGCTATCAGCATAGTAGAGGTTACTATGCTCAGAAGGCTCACCGTCAGTTGATAGTAGTGTGACCGAATGCATCGTCGTCAACTGCTCTGCGGTGCTGGTAATAATCGCCGTAGGCCCAACGATTAACGTGTCACCGTGGCTTTCGTAACTCACCGTTGGTGGTATTAAGTTTGATAACTCAACGGTGTTTTCAAAAGCAAAGCTTCGCGCACGTCCGTTTTTAGATGTCGCTTGTTGTAATAGTTGTTTTATCATCGCTTATTTCCAGTGTTGGAGTCTTTGCGCTCCGTTTTTTGGTTTTATATGAACCAATTACATTGGGTTGCAATTACTGTTCCAACTATAAATACGATAAAAACACCCTATTTATTAATATATTACCTCTCTTTTCCCTCAGTTCTTTGAGGCTATTTGTCGCGTGAGACATTTTGTCTCATTCATTGAGAAACTAAAATGAGACAAAATGTACCTACTTTCTATGTGGTAAATTTTGTCTCAATATCAGCTTGTTAGGTAGGCTTTGTGTCAGGATTTATCTCAGAAGTAGTTTCGTCATTCGAATTGGTTTGGTGCTCTGTCCGAGAGTTTTCCACAGACGCGCTCGTAGCAGACTCACTAGCGTCGGACTCACCACCTTCGGCGCTATGCTCGGTATCACTCGATGCCATTGCCGTTGGCTCTTGAGACTCTTCTTCAGTTTCCAACTTCTCATCAATATCTTTCACCCACCCCCTAAGCGTCTCCGCAACTTCGGTAGCGAGAGGTTTAACGGCTGAGTAGTCATGGTCATAATCATTTAAACCATCGACAACATTGAACTCTGGCTGCATAAAGAGTTTTCTAAGCGCCGCTTTTTTAACCACCTTATCCACTTCAGTATTAGCAAGCAGTTGCGATATAGAGAGCTCGCCCTCCTCTGTATCGACTGTGGTTTCTGTCTCTGTTTTAACCTCGGGCTCTGACTCCAGTGAGTCACTTGGTTCGTCCAGTACAACATCGTCTTCAGCGCCTGAGAGCTCTGCTTGCTCGTCATCAACAGGCAAAATTTCTGGCTCAGTCTGTTGTTCAGACTGCTCCTCTAATTTACGCTGAGACCAGCGTGATAGAAAACTATTTGCCACTTGAACGCCCCGCGCCTTTGCGTTTTTTACGTCTTACTTCGAGCAGTTCACCATGCCGACCGATGAACGCTTCCATCCACGCTTGGATTGGCAATGGAATGGGCTTAGATAGCACCAAGTAATCACCATCCATAAAAGAGCCAGCTACAGCCTGTGACGCTGTGACCACAATCGGCTTTAGGCTGAGCTCATCATGACTATCCAAAACAACGAATAGCATTGGATTCTGGGAACTAAGGTTAAAACGGTAGTCGGTGCGCTCATCTCGATAAAGCTCTAAGATGGCATGAGGTTTGCTGTTATCCGTGACTTCTAATTGAAAACCTTCAAGCTCACGCTGGGTGCTTGCCCAGCGTCCTACTTGCTTTTCAACAACAGACAAGTCGATTTGTATCGGCCATTGATGCTCGTTTTTTTCAATAAGCTGAGCATCAAAAGTAGAAGAATGGTTAGGAATGGATTCAGGAGTTTCTGACTGCATTTCATATCCTAAATTAGCGTAAGTTATTTGCGCGCCAAAACTTTATTGGTAATAATCGTTTAAGCATTAGTGAAAACTAAGCAAATATCAAGCCAATAGCCAAGTGCTACTGCCAGACCAAAAGGATATACGCGTGGTTAAACCCAACATTATTAGAACAAGCGAAAATCCCCTTCAAACTATCGAAGTCGACGTGTACGACGAATATGGTGAAAAGCTAACCAAGCAGATCGCTTGTGAACGCCCTCTTACTGTCATGCTGAACTGGAAAGAGATCGTCACGTTAATGACACTCGGCTCAAGGCCTGACTCTCTCGTATTGGGTTACCTAAAGAACCAAGGGTTTCTGTCTGACCCTGCTGCCATTGAGTCATTAATTATCGACTGGGAAACCCATTCAGCGGCCGTGATTACCAAAGAAAATACGGACTTTCTTGATGAAGCCTTGAAGAAGAAAACCGTTACCTCAGGCTGTGGTCAAGGCACCATGTATGGCAACGTGATGAAACAACTTGAAGGCTATCAAGTACCCAAACGCCACTCAAGCAGTCTCAGATTTACGCGACGCTCGAAGCGCTGACCCATTACAACGACACTTACAAAAAAGCCGGCGCGGTTCATGGCTGCGCAATTTGTAAAGGTGACGAAGTCTTATCGTTTGTTGAAGATGTAGGCCGCCACAACGCAGTCGACACCCTCGCTGGTGAAATGTGGATCAATGAAGAAACGGGCGACGACAAAATCTTCTACACTACGGGTCGATTAACCTCAGAAATGGTAATCAAAGTGGCACAAATGGGTATCCCAGTGCTGCTGTCTCGCTCTGGTGTGACTCAAATGGGGCTAGATCTCGCCAAACAGTTTGGCATCACCACGATCGCACGAGCTAAAGGCTTGCGTTTCCAAGTCTTTACTGGCGGTGAAAAAGTCGATTTTGATGTGAAAGGCAACAGCTAAACTTGGTCCCAGTCAATGGACACAAACAGCCTCCTAATTTAGGGGGCTTTTTTAGTGAAATTGTCACCCAATAAGAATCGCCTCACAGCCTTCACTCGTCTACCCCAAGCATTCAAATTACTCTGTGACGAAATACTCAACTATTGCAGAGTCAGCATGAATCTTATCGTTAATGTTCATAAAGGTGTCCGTAAACTCGGATTTGAATGGGCCACGCGCCAAGCGTGGAAATGCGGCATGAAAGCCAATTTAGTCACACGCGTCGTAGGTGTTGCCAAAGGACAAATCGTTTGTGTGATTGAAGGCGTGCGCGCTGAACTTTCTACCGAGATAAACAACCCTCATCACAACGACGAGAAGCAAGGTCGATACGTATTCGTTGGTGGCGAACTATGGGAGCCCAACAACCTACTTGCTCCTGCGTTTCCAAGTTTTATGTTTATGCATGTGCGCAATCTAGGCAGCAAGCACAAATATATGACGGATGATGAACTGCTGTTTAACTTAGCGTAAGCCGCCAAAAATGGTCGCTCTATTTCTCAAATGTTTGATTGGCGCAGCGGCTGTCATGCTGATTGCCATCCTATCTAAAAGTAAGAACTTCTTTATTGCAGGGCTAGTGCCACTGTTTCCAAGTTTTGCTTTGATCGCCCATTACATCGTCGCAACCGAGCGTAATATGGAAGCGCTCCGTATGACCGCGCTGTTTGGGCTTTATTCGCTCATGCCTTATGCGGCTTATTTGATTGCGGTTTATTACTTTAGTTATCACTTGTCGGTGGTGGGAACGTTGTTGTCGGCGGTGTTGATTTGGGTGATGTTTGCTTATTTGTTGTTGATGGTTTGGGTTCGGGGTGTGGTTGTGGGGTGATTTTTTTGCTGGTGTTTAAGACATAAAGAGCACCCCTCCTAGCCTCCCCTTATAAAGGGGAGGAACCACAGGCTCGCTATCGCATCGCTTTACTTTTTCCTGCAACGTTACGCAGTAACGAGCAGTAGTTCTCCCCCTTTATAAGGGGGAGCTAGAGGGGGTGTTCTTAAGCTTTTAAGCTCTAAAGCCCTAAAACAAACACAAAAAAGCCCCGCATCCGCGAGGCTCCCATCAAAGCAATCTTACCAATTACCCATCAATCCCTTTCGATCTCAAGAACTCAGCATAAGTGCCGCGGAAGTCATTAATCTTCCCGTCTTTGATCTCAAGAATACGAGTCGCTAGTGAGTCTACAAACACGCGGTCGTGCGATACGAAGAATAGTGTGCCTTTGTACTGCTCAAGTGCGTTGTTCAGCGATTCGATAGACTCCATATCCATGTGGTTGGTTGGTTCATCCATCAGTAGCATGTTTGGTTTGTGCATCATGATCTTACCCAGAAGCATACGACCCTGCTCACCACCTGATAGTACTTTTACAGACTTCTTGATGTCGTCCTGACCAAATAGCATTCGACCTAGGAAGCTGCGGATAACTTGCTCGTCATCACCTTCTTGACGCCATTGACCCATCCAGTCCATTAGGTTCATGTCTTCTTCGAAGTCATGAGCATGATCCTGTGCGTAGTAACCGATGTTGCTGTTTTCAGACCACTTGTACTCACCAGTGCGAGGCTCTAGCACGCCAGCAAGTGTGTTTAGCAATGTAGTTTTACCCACGCCGTTTTCACCGATGATAGCAACACGCTCACCTACTTCGAAGATTGCGTTGAAGTCAGTAAACAAGTCGTTTTCGAAGCCTTGGCTAAGGTTCTCAACGTTAAGTGCGTTACGGAATAGCTCTTTCTCTTGGTCAAAACGAATAAACGGGTTTTGACGGCTTGAAGGTTTCACTTCTTCTAGTTGGATCTTATCGATTTGTTTAGCACGAGACGTTGCCTGCTTCGCTTTAGATGCGTTTGCAGAGAAACGCGCTACGAAGGTGTTTAGCTCAGCAATCTGCGCTTTCTTCTTCGCATTGTCTGCCAATAGACGTTCACGTGCTTGTGAAGCCGCAACCATGTATTCATCATAGTTACCCGTGAACAGACGAAGTTCACCGTAATCCAGGTCAGCCATGTGTGTACACACTGAGTTTAGGAAGTGACGGTCGTGCGAGATGATGATCATGGTGCAGTTACGTTGGTTTAGCGTTTCTTCTAGCCAACGAATAGTGTCCATATCCAAGTTGTTGGTTGGTTCGTCTAGCAGCATGATGTGCGGGTCAGCAAAAAGTACCTGAGCCAAAAGCACACGAAGTTTCCAACCTGGAGCCACTTCGCTCATTAGGCCAAAGTGCTGCTCTTCTGGAATACCTACTGCCAATAGTAGCTCACCAGCTTTCGCTTCAGCCATGTAGCCGTCAAGTTCAGCAAATTGAACTTCTAAATCGGCTACTTTCATGCCATCTTCTTCGCTCATCTCTGCTAGCGAGTAAATACGGTCACGCTCTTGCTTGATTGCCCAAAGTTCTTTGTGACCCATGATAACAGTGTCAACAACAGTGAACTCTTCGTAAGCGAACTGATCCTGGTTTAGCTTAGCTACGCGTTCGTTCGGATCATAAGAGACGTTTCCGCTCGTAGGTTCCAACTCACCGCTCAAAATCTTCATGAAAGTTGATTTACCACAGCCGTTTGCGCCGATAAGGCATAACGGTTGCCTTCGCCAAACTTAATAGAGATGTTTTCAAACAGTGGTTTAGCACCAAACTGCTGAGTGATATTTGCGGTCGATAGCACGAGCGTTACCTATGTGAATGAACAAAACTGCGCAACCCTACAGTCTCTTGGTCTGAGATGCAAGTAAGAACCACTTTTCCAAAGTAATTCTCTTTGTTTTCTACTCATATCTACGTCTCTTTAAATTGACCATATTTTGTAGCCGATTGAATAATCCGCCTCGTCAACACGGGCAGTCGAAACCAGTATCCGCCTTGATTCGTTGACAAATCATTCAAAACTATTGGAGTAGAGTAAACAATGAAAAAGTTAGTAGCATTAGCAGTAGTCGCAACGTTTGGTGCACAAGCCGGGGTATATACCGACCTAAGCCAGAAATCAAACGGCGATACTAGTGCGAAAGTTGGCTACGCTTTTGAAAACGGAATTTCGACAAGCTAGAACACGTGCGTACAAAAGGCTTAAGCGAGTCTAAAGAGACAACCCTTGCGGGTGCATGGGCAGTTTCTGTCACCGATGGTTGGTATGTTAAACCACAAGCAGAAGTTAAGTTTGATCATAGTGAAGCGATTTCACTCAAATACCCTAATGTCTTTAGTTTTGAAACCGCTATCGACCCTACCTATAAAATTGGTTTAGAGACAGGATATGCTTTCGAGAGTGGTCTTTACTTAGCAGGTCGCTACCGCTATGAAACCACTAACGTTAGCGCAAAGCTTAATGTCGAAGGTGACAATACTAAACGAACCGGCGATCACACTGTAAAAGTACACCGTACAGACCTAAAGGTTGGTTACGAAATGGATTTCGTTGACTTAAACCTAAACTGGGTTCGTAAATCAACGAATGAAGAGGTTGTACTCAGCGGCCTAGGCACTATCGGAGCCATCGACTATGCGCCGAACGAATTTGAATTTAAAGCAACATTGACAGACTTTGGCGCTCTCGCACCTTACGCTCAATACACTTATAAGCCTGAATATAAAATTAACGGAGTTAAACTTAACCCAGAAAACGAAGTTAAAGTAGGCTTCCTATACAGTTTTTAAGCTACTCCAATAGCTAAAAATAGTTAATGGCATGCCAAGCCCATTAACGCCCTGTTCATAGCTCCGTATACTATGACGCCCTGCCCATTTTGGTTTTCCAAAATGGGCTTTTTCATTTGTCAGCGGCAGAGCTTCAAGAGTGCATCTACACTAAATAATAAATCAAATAGACTCAACCAGTTACGGACCGCATGACAACAATGATTAAACACACTTTCTGGTTAGTAGTGGTGTCTCTCGTTCTTAGTTTTCCAGCATCCGCTCGTTGGGACTACCAAGATGATGACCTACCGACGCCCTCTGAAGATGCGCTAGCTCTGGAGTCAGAGATCAGCACCCTTCCCACTAAACTCTTTATGACACCATCTGATTCCAACAAGGTACGGAGGTTGCTCGCCTACACTTTGGATCAGCAAGACCGAGAGATCATTACCTTTAATGAGTCGTTGGCTGTCTATCGTGATGAGACAAGCGAAGAACATTGGTTTGACGTTCAAACTCAATATCTCACGTTGAATAGTCTAAGCCACAGTAAACAAGCACTGTTGGAACTTGCATCTGATAAAACCTTCCAACAACTGACCGGGTTTGGGCCCGACGGAGTGACTCAATTCAAGCAAGAGCTCGAGATAACTCGGCTGAACGCGGAATACTTCGTGTTTTTTCAACTGAGAAGTTTAAAAACCTTAATCAAAGAGATCTTTATCTCCCCTATTCCAGTTATCTGGGTTGGCGTGCAAGTCTTCTTTATTTACTCGGTTCTGATGTGGTGGCTGGCGAACCAAAAAAAGGCTATTTGAACAGTTTAAAGCGCACATCTCTACGACAATGGCAAAACCGCCTATCTGGGTTCGATTGATTTGGTATGTGGGGCGAGCAAGCAAAGCTATTGCGTGGTTAATCGCGATAACGGTGTCCTTACGAGTTCTGAGTACGATTGAAGCTCTGTCTCAACTTTATTACATCGAGCTGTTCACTTGGTGGATACTCGGCGGCTCGATTGCCATCTCGTTTATCCTCGAATTTGTCCAGCGTAACAGTTCAGCAACCAACAAAACGGTGGCTGCTCTTAGACTTTCTACCGTGCGCCGGTACGTATGGAGTTTTATCGTAGTTGGGTTAGTTCTCCAAATCGCCTCCCAAACCCTAGGCAAAGGCACCATTTACTATTGGATTACCACCTTGTTCTCATTGTGGTTTGCGCTCATTACGCTCAGCGTAATCATTATGTGGAAAAAGGTTGTCTTTGAGTCACTCGATAAGATCTCTGAGAAACCCATGCTCATCCATTGGGCTGCGACCAAAAAAGACGTGTTTATTATTGGCCTCATCGCTACAGCAATAGCAACGTTGTGGATTGCGTTTCATCATCTCAAGAATCGCATTATTGGATTACTCTCCCACTATACGTTCTTTAATCAGGCTCTTACTTACTTGTTTAAGATAGAGGTGGCCAAACAAACAGGCAGCAATGCCGATGGTAATCTCGTAAGAGTAAAAGGCGATTCTGCGTTTGATTATATTCTTCCCGGCGATGATTCGAGCCCCTTAGTTCCTTACGCCAAGGAAGAAATACAGCAGTTATCAAAGTATCTTCTTACTAACAGCCCTGCAATTTGTGTCGTCACTGGTGAACGTGGTATTGGTGCGACAAGATTGCTCACTCAAATACTTCACAAAGCAAAAAACGCTGAGCCCATCTACATAAACTGTCCACTCACTGGTTATCAAGAGCTTCTAGTTCACCTTGCTGTCAGCTTAGGTCTTGAGGAAGAAACAAGTGAGGTAAAAATTCTTAGCCATCTTAGAAAAAGTGACACCCACTATTTGATTGCCATCGATAACTGTCAAAGACTAGTTAAACCTAAAGTAGGCGGTCTCAATGACCTTATTCGTTTTACCAATCTTTTGCGCCGTTCAAAACAGAGCCATCGAGCTGTATTTTCGATCGAAAAGCTAGTTGGCGCTTTGTCGACAGAGCAAGAGGTGAACGTCTGCTCTTTGATTGGGTCGCATTTTTACCAAGATGGAGTGAGGAGCAAGTCAGCGGGTTATTGGATAGCAGAATCAATCAGGATGACAACTGTAGGGTAAGCTTTGAAGGCCTCGCTGTACCCAAGCAGTGGGATAATGACAGTGAATCAGAAGAAGACCGAGCAAAGCAGGGCTTTTATCGAATACTCTGGCACTATTCTGACGGGAATCCGACGGTGGCGCTGCGATTCTTTCGATTCTCTCTCAAACGAAACAAAGAGACAGATAATGTAGTTGTAAGGTTATTCCATGCGCCTGAGTCCGAAGAGCTCGATAAGATGCCGAAACCCATGCTCGCTATACTTCGTTCAATAGTCCAGCTTGAGTCAGCGTCTCCGGAGGATGTTTCTGATTGTACGCAGCTAACCATTTCTGAAGTGATTGGTACTCTAAGATACTTCCAAAGTCGCGGGTACATCGATTGGAATGAAGACAAAGCACGTATTTCGGATCACTGGTTTAGACACATCACCAATGTTCTAGATCGCCAACATTTACTCGTTAAGTAGGGAGCCAAAATGACAAAGTTACTCGCTTTCACGCTGTTTTTGCTGTTCCCTCTCTGCTCATTGGCAAGCGAAGAGATTGCGAACGTCGATAGCATCACTCAGTTCGCAACATTGATACGTTGGTCTGGTGTGCTGTTAAGTGTCTTTATCATTATGGGTACTTGGCTGCTTATCAAGTTCATGAACTCTATGGTAGAGAGCATTGGCGGACAGTTTGTTCAATATCGAATGCTACTGCAAAAGCTGCAGTCCTTTCTACAGTTCTTTATTTACATGACAGCGGGCATTGTCGTTTTCATGCTCAGCTTTCGGATAAACGACCACATACTCGCCCTGATTGGGGGAACACTTGCAGTGTCTGTTGGTTTCGCGATGAAAGATCTCGCCGCCTCTTTTATTGCCGGATTAACGGTCATGATAGACAGGCCATTCCAAGTTGGTGACCGCGTCACATTTGAAGGCAATTATGGTGATATTTTGACGATAGGTCTTCGATCAGTTCGAATGCGAACGTTAAATGATGACATCATCACCATCCCAAACAACAAGTTCTTAAACGAAGTCACTGTCAGTGGTAACTATGGCGCGCTAGACATGCAGGTTGTGATTCCATTTTATGTAGGAATGAACGAAGACATCGTATTGGCACGCAACTTAATTCAAGAAGCCGCCTCATCGAGTCGCTATATTCACTTACCCAAACCCGTCACCGTGCTCGTCAAACAAACTATTACCGATAACTATCTAGCGATTCAGCTAACCTGTAAAGCCTACGTCGTGGATACCGCGTATGAGAAGCTATTCGAAACGGATATCACGCTTCGGGTGATGAGCGAATTTCAAAAGCATGACATTAATCCACCACAAATTGCGGTAAAGAATGGTTAATGATTTTTCTAACACAGTACATTGACCGCCAAGCTCTCACGAAAACACTTTAGTGTCAAAATGAGGGTTGGTGGTTAGTACTTCCATCCTCGCAATTTGGTCTAACTCCACTAATCGTTCACCGCTTGATTCACTTATCTTAATGCACTCTGCTTTAGCCTCATTGCGAGCAGTATCGAGCGCTGTGCCCTCAATAATGTCGCCATTTTTCATAGATAACCTCACAGGATATCTATGCATACACGCTATTTCTACGTAGTCATAATCACTACAGTTAATCATTAGATCTCCTTACCAATAAGAGATTGTCTTTGTTATTGCTGTAGCAAAGCCGGCCAGTTTCGATCTGCGCTAGCAATATTTCCTGGAATGTCTTGCTGCCAGGTACTTTGTACAGACTTACTATAATTAAGGTACAGTTTGTTGTTGTGAATATGCCATGCATTAGGGTCGATTTTGGCTGTGTAGCCTTTGCTCACCGCCCAGGCACAGTACCCACCATACTTAGGGGCATACTGCTCCGGATCTGCAGTAAACAACTCTTGGTTTTGCTTGGATGAAAAGTACCATGTTGCGCCATTCCAATCATAGGTGTAATCACCATCACCTTTAACAGGCTTACCTTGTGAGAAGTAAGCCACGGGATCATAGCCACGAATCGCCTTGCCAAAAAAATCGCTGTAAACGGGCTCCAAAGCGAATGCACTGGCGCTCGATGACAACCAAAGGAATAAGGATACGAATAGTTTAAAAAGTGGCATGGACTTTCCTTGTTTTGAGTGCGTAACAACATAAGTAGACAGGCCGAGCGAGCATTATCTTTCAGTGTACTCGCCATTCTGTTTATATCGATGAATTAGCCTGAATTCTGGAGGCAGATATGAAATGGTTTTGTACACTAGCACTCACCCTATCATGCGCCGCGGTCGCCGGAGGAAATACCGGTGGTACACCGATCGTCCCTTGCTGGGTAAAGGGTGATTATCAAGGCAGTATGGAGATCACCAAATGCTGGAAAATGGGTGGACTGCCAAACAAGAAACGCTCTCTCGAAAACTAAATACTATTGCTAAAGATTTCTATGAGTGCGCTCGCCCCTGGATTGGCGCACTCTGCAAACAATAAAATTTGTCGTTTTCACAAAAACATCAAGTTGATACCTAAAGGTGCGCTACCTACTATTCCACGCACGTACCGCTGCACTCCCTCCCCTTGAATGTGGCGTCGTTATAAAACTTTGGAGTAGTTGACTTGAACAAGTTATCACACATGAATTTCGATAAACTGGGTAAAGAGCGTATTAAGCGTGAGCACGATCTGTTGATGCTTAACCGTGTTACCGACCGCGAATTCGAATCTAGAATGGCCATCTGGGATGCGCTTTCTCTAGCAAGCGCACCACTTGGTGAAGCGAAGCAGTTTATCGAAAGTACCTTCAATAAACTTCAAAATGACATTATCCAAGCGCGCAAAGAGTTCACTATGAGCTTCAGTGATTTTGAAGTCATGGCGGCCGAGGAGATTAACTACATTCGCGTCAATGTCGCTGATACCAAGTCGCAGAAAATTTGGTATGCCCTAATTACAGTTATGGTGCTTGGCACCGTTGCTATTTGTATGCAGTAAGCTTTCAATACGTATTCACCTATTGCTACAGATAAAAAAACGCGAGGCTTACCTCGCGTTTTCTTTATGCACTTACTAAAAGGTGATGGTCAGTTTTGTTCGGTAAATACAACGTAAACTGACTGCCTTCCCCCTCCACTGACTGTACCTTTATCTCACCACCGGTTTGACTCAAGATGCTCTGCGACACAGATAGACCAAGCCCGGTGCCATCACGTTTTGTAGTAAAAAATGGGTCAAAAATACGTTTTAGATTACGCTTCGAGATACCACAACCTTCATCAATCACGTGAATCAGTGCGCCCACGCTCTCTTTGCCTTCAATCCAATCCTCAGTAAGTACTGTTAAGCGCCCTTTACCATTCATTGCATGAATAGCGTTCATTTGTAAGTTCACCAATATTTGCAGCAGTTGATGACGATTTACCTCTACAGGCGTTTTGGCATGCAAGTCCACGACAAACTCTACATCGCGCTTTTTCGATCCAGTTCGGACCAAAGTGACGCTTTCATCAACGATTGGATTCACGTGTTGCCAGGTGATTTCATCCTGAACGCCACCCTGACGACTGTATTGCAAAAGGCTTCTTGTAATATTTCTGATGCGGTCAATCTGCGCCAAAATGGCGTCGACTTCCTCTTCGACACGATCGATATCGGAGCCAAGCTCAAATTTAATCAGCTCAACGTTACCTAAGATTACAGCTGTTGGGTTATTAATCTCATGCGCAATACCAGCGGTCAACTCACCTAACGCCGCCAGTTTCTCATTGATAACGAGCTTATCCCGAGTTTGATTAAGAAGTTGAATGTGGAGTTCTAGCTGCTCGGTTTTCTCTTTGAGGCTCGCTGTACGAGAATGAACTTTAGCCTCAAGCTCATGAGCGGCTTCTTGGATTTGTTCATTTCGATATTGGAGCTGATTGAGCATATTGTCGAACTGAGTGGCGAGCTGACTTAGTTCGTGCTTTGAGTTCAAGCCCAGCTCACCAATACGTTCTTCATCCTTGCCAAGCTGAACCATTTTTACAACGCGGTGAATTTGCTCAATAGGTCGGAAGAGATCTCTTGCACCTCGATACACAATGAATCCAGAAATGAGCAATAGTGACAAAATGATGGCGGTAACTTCGCCTAAGTTGGTGATATACGTTTTAATCAAAGGCCAGACTAAGTACCCGGTGTAAGTGATGCCCACCGTTTCGCCATGCCAATCCACAATGGGTTATAACCGGCAATATACCAAGAGTCATAAACAAACGCTTTATCTATCCATATCTCACCACGCTCTAATACTGCCTCTCTAACCTGCTCAGATACGACGGTACCAAGGGCTCGCCTACCTTCGTAAGAGTCCTCCATAAATACATTGGTCGCGATCCTTAAGTCATCAAGAAACAGCGTCACTGTGCCCTTATAGCTATGGCTTGAATAGATAGTGCTCTTTATTTCGTCTACCAGTTCCAAGTTATTATTCATCAGCACGCCACCATCGAGGTAACCAAGTAACTTGCTGTTAAAGTCGTACACAGCGGTTACTGTCCGGCTAACGAGCGCGCGAGTTTCATTGATATGTTTAGCTTGGTGCCATACCTCTGCATGATCAGACAATATGGGGTCGATAGCGACAGCTTGCGTGCGCGTAAGCACATCAAAAAAGCTCTTTTGAGTCGCCATCTGCGCATAATCGTTTGGTTGGTCTATTTTCTGTATAGGCATCCAACGCAAGTAATCCAGGCTATAGCGCTCACGTTGAGAACTGACCCAAGAATCAAATTCATCATGGGTCTGTAGATGGTCTAAACGGGTTCGAAACTCATAAGAGGACGCAAACGCATCCAGATGGTCGTATTGACGAGCTTGTAAGCTTTCAATCTTGTCCTCAACTATATTGAGGCGCTCTGCAACATCAACTAAAGCACTTTGCCACGTGTAATGCACAGACCAATATGCAGTGATGCCAAACAGAGCAATCAAGGTCAAAAATATCGGTGCTGAAGTGAGAAACAACAAACGATATCGCACCATTGAAGTGACGCGGTAACGCCACTTGCTGATAAAGCGATTTTCTCTATTCATCGAACCCGCTCTCGTCCCACTCTTTGAACTTACGTTCTAAAGTCTTACGTGCAACACCAAGATCACGTGATGCAGCAGACTTGTTACCAGAGTGAAAGTCCACCACTTGCTGAATATGCGACTTTTCAACGTCTTTCAATGACCAAGAATTTGGATATCCAAAATCTCCCTCAACGACTTCGCTGGTGCTAGGCATCGTGGTGAGATCGTTGACCGACATAGTGATGGATGTATTCACCGTGCCGCCTTTCATTTCATTGAAATGATGAGCTGGCGGTTTGTTGAGCAAAATGCAGCGCTCAAGCATATTTTTCAGCTCTCTCACATTGCCAGGCCAATCGTAGTCTTGCATCGCATGCATGTCTTCATGTGCCCACTTGGGTTCCACAACACCCAACTCTCTCGCCAGTTGGCGAGTAAAAAATGGAACAAGATCGGATAGATCGGCAAGACGCTGTCTAAGTGCTGGCACATCTATCTTAAGTACGTTTAGTCGATAGAAAAGGTCTTCACGAAACTCGCCACTGGCCACCTGCTCACGCAAATTTCGGTTGGTTGCAGCAACAACACGGACATCAATACTGATTTCTTTCTCAGTACCAACAGGTCTGACAGTGCGCTGCTCCAACACCCTCAACAACGAGGCTTGCATTGCTAAAGGCATCTCACCAATCTCGTCAAGGAACAAGGTACCGCCACTGGCCACGCGAAATAGACCCTCTCGGCTTTTTTTAGCGCCGGTAAAAGCACCCGCGGCATGTCCAAATAGCTCACTTTCTAATAACTCAGGCGCCAAAGCGCCACAGTTCACAGCAACAAAAGGGCCTTGTCTTTGGCTGGCAGTATGAATCCCTCTTGCGACAAGCTCCTTACCCGTACCCGATTCCCCTTCAATTAATACCGATGCACGTGATGGAGCATATTGGGTAATCAGTTGCTTGAGCTGTTTGGTTTTCTCAGAGCTACCAATTAAGTCTTTGCTAACACGGCGACTAATGTCATGGCTAAGCGCCAAATTCATTCTTTCGGTCAAACGCTTGTCCATACAGCGCTTAACTGCCTGTAGCATTTGCTCCAAATTGAAAGGCTTTAAAATGAAATCGGATGCGCCAAGCTTTAACGCGCTAATCGCGACCTCCAAGTCAGCGTAACCCGTCATAAATATCACATCGGCTCTTCGTTCTTGATCGTTAAACGCTTCCTTCCACTCGATACCTGAGCGACCTGGCAGGTTGATATCGAGAATGATCAGATCGTAATGATTCTGGATACGAAGGCTTTCTGCTTCTTCCACGCTATTCGCTGTGTCAACGTGGCCAAAGCCTTTACTGAGCGCCTTTTTAAGTACGGTTTGCATGCCAACTTCATCATCGACAACAAGCACCGAGAAAGCCAAATAAGGCGAAGATTGTTGGTTGGGGACATCAGAGGTTTGAAATAAAGTCATAAAGCGTTGTTATTGTTCCTATTTGAGACAGAGTGTACCAATCTATTGCAAAACATCATGGGTAAAAGTGCGACATTTTGTCCCAGCTCAAATTAATTGTAGTTTACCCTATGAAATTTTTAGCAAAATGTCGCACTTTGCCTCTTTTTTCCTATGGAAATTGTGGCATTGTCTTTGCTTAAGGATAGGGCTCGCAAAGAGCACATGGTTTTACGATAAAAACAACAATGGACAATACTATGACCACCTCTCTATCAATTGCCTCTCGTTTGAAGGCTCCTCAATTAATAGTGACTGCAGTATCAATGGCAACACTGTCTGTTTCGGCTTATGCAGACAATGGCGAACAATCCCGAGTCCGCCTCGCTACCACCACTAGTACGTATCACTCAGGACTACTCGACTACCTATTGCCGGAATTTACCCAAGAGACCGGTTACCAAGTGGATATCATTGCAGCGGGTACTGGAAAATCACTCAAAATGGGTGAAAATGGCGATGTAGATGTCGTAATGACCCACGCACCTAAAGCCGAAGCTAGCTTTGTCGAATCGGGTTTTGGTATTGAACCTCGCAGCGTGATGTATAACGATTTTGTTATTGTGGGTCCAGAGAAAGATCCAGCAGACATTCACGACCAAAAAAGCATCGAGGAAGTCTTTGATCACATTGCTAAAACCAATTCAATTTTCATCTCGCGCGGTGATGATTCAGGTACTCACAAGAAAGAGCTGCAGATTTGGAAGCAGACCAAGATTGAACCTGACTTTGGCGGCTATCGTTCTGTAGGCCAAGGTATGGGACCAACACTCAATATGGCGTCAGAAATGCAAGGCTACACCATGACCGATCGTGGCACCTGGCTCGCTTATCAAGCTAAACTTGATTTAACCGTCCTTTTCCAAGGTGATAAGCAATTGTTCAACCCTTACCAGGTCATCGTCGTCAACCCGGAGCGTTACCCTACTCTCAATACTAAAGGTGCTCGCGCACTCAGCGATTGGCTGGTATCAGAAAAGGGACAATCGATGATCAATAACTACCGCAAAATGGGCGAACAACTGTTTGTCGCTGATGCTGAGAAAAACAACAGTTAATGAGCATTACTGAAACAACAATGGAGCGTTAAGCCTCCTATTTAGCCTAGACAGAGACCTGTGGCGTATTGTGGCTGTCTCGTTCAGTGTATCCATCTCTGCGGTCTCTCTCGTCGTACTGCCAGCGATTATCGCCTCTTACTTTTTGGCTTACGCCAATTTTCCCGGCAAGTGGTTTTTGTTATCTCTGGTCAATACCATGCAGGCGATTCCAACAGTAGTGATCGGCCTTCTGCTGTATATGCTGCTATCTCGCTCAGGGCCATTGGGTGACTGGGAAATGTTGTTTACGCAGCGAGCTATGATTGTCGGACAGATCTTAATTTGCTTCCCTGTGTTGGTCTCTATGATGCACGGTGCACTGCAAAGTACCGACAAACGCGCACTTGAAACCTCCGTCACGCTGGGCGTATCACGTTTTCGTACTCTCATGACCTTGATCTGGGAATCGCGCTTTCCACTGATGGCAGCGGTGGTAGCCGGGTTTTCTCGTATCGTAACCGAAGTAGGCTGCTCAATGATGGTTGGTGGCAATATTATGGGTCTAACAAGAAACATCCCGACCGCTATCGCAATGGAAAGCCATAAGGGCGCTTTTGCCCAAGGCGTTGCTCTTGGCATCGTTCTGCTCGTATTGGCTTTAGTGCTCAACTTCCTACTGTCTTCGATGCGAGGAAAAGGCGTCCTTCGAACCTAAAAAGTGCAGCGCGCATACAAGCCTGAGTTTACCTTTCAGGAAAAGCGTCAGTTTTTGATACCCAAACTATAATTAACCCAAGACACTGCTTAAGGGACAACAATGACAATACAATTAAAAGCAAAGCAGGTTTCGATGCGGTTTAAAGATCGTGTCCTTTTTCATATTCCCAGCCTCACTATTGGTCCTAATGAAGCTGTGTACCTAAAAGGTGATAATGGCGTTGGTAAAACCACTCTACTAAAAATTCTTGCCGGACTCCTTAAACCCACATCTGGTGTTATTGAACCGCGCTGTCAGTCGATTGTTTCACGACTTTTTAGTGGTTCAGGGCGCAAGGACGTTATCTACCTTCATCAGTCTCCCTACCTGTTTGATGGCACTGTCTATCAGAACGTTGTCTATGGTATTAAGCACAAACGCATCGACATTCACGATAAGCGCGCCGAAGTAATTTCTGCGTTGCGACTGGTTGGTTTAGAGACGTTGGCCGATGAGCATGTATCTGTATTGTCTGGAGGCGAAAAACAGCGGGTTGCGATGGCAAGAGCCTGGGTGTTAAAACCGTCTATATTGCTGATGGATGAACCTAGCGCGTCTCTCGATCAAGAGTCCATTGAACGCTTAGTTTTATGGCGCAAGATCTGTTAGAACACGGTTCAAGCATTGTAGTGACCAGCCATCAAACCAACGCCCTCACGCGTTTGTGCCGAAAACAATGGTGGATTAAAGACTGCACCTTGATAGAATCACCGCTGCTTCAAATCATCGATAAAAAACAGAAAGATAAAGAGAGTATTTATGTTGCATCCAACTCAGACTAGTTGGGTTATTCTTGCTGGTGGACAAGCTTCTCGCATGGGAGGTAATGACAAAGGGTTAATTGAGTTCAATGGGAAGCCGCTTATTGAACATGTGATTGAACGCCTAAGCGCGCAAACCAATGACATCACTATCAATGCCAACCGAAACCAAGAGCGTTATCAACAGTATGCACCTGTAATCAGCGACTCATATCCTGATTATCCCGGTCCTTTAGGTGGCATTCATGCCGGACTGAAAGATTCACAGTCAGACTGGGTTGGTTTTGTACCTTGTGACAGTCCATTTATTGATACTTCGGTCGTCGAACGATTCTGCCAATCCGTGACAGAGCAGTGCGACATCCTGGTTGCTCACGACGGCGATTTTCACCAACCTGTATTCACAATGTTCCATAAGCGAGTGCTTCCAAAACTAGAAGCCTTTTTGGAACGTGGCGATCGCAAAATTATCTTGCTCTATAAAGAGTGCCACACCGACTATGTCGACTTCTCAGACAGTCCCGAGTGTTTTGTGAACCTCAATACGCCTGAAGAACTGGCGAAACTTGCGACACCAAACGATCATCATTAAAGAGCGCACTATGACCATTAAGTCTATCAACAATGTTCCCCTCCTCGGTTTTGCAGCCTACAGTGGTACCGGTAAAACCACGTTACTTGAAGCTTTGTTACCAAAGCTAACTGAAACTGGCCTGCGCATCGGTGTATTAAAGCACGCTCACCACAATTTTGATGTCGATAAGCCGGGTAAAGACAGTTACCGCTTAAGAAAAGCTGGGGCGAGCCAGATGCTGATTTCATCTCGCTACCGTCATGCGCTTATGACTGAAACACCCGATTCTGAAGCGGGTTTTGAACACTTACTATCGCGATTTGACCATCAAGCACTCGATCTTATTTTGGTCGAAGGCTGTAAAAATATCGCTTTTCCAAAGATTGAGTTGAACCGCCAAGAAGTCGGAAAACCTTGGCTACATCCAAGTGATGACAACATCATCGCAATAGCGTCTGATAGTGAGCTTGATGTTGCAATCCCAACCATGAGCATCAATGATCTCGATGCCATCAAACAGTTCATCTTAGATTATGTAAAGTCTCAAAATGCAAGTTCACCGGCCGCGGCCTGTTGCGACACACTCTCTCCTGCATTTCTATCAGTGGTGCAAGGACAACAAAAGATACTAGAAGCTATTTCTCCGCTCGATGTGACAGAGACTATCGCACTGGAGCGCGCTTACGGTTGCGTACTGGCCGAAGATATCACCTCGCCTATCAATGTTCCGGCTTACACTAACTCAGCAATGGATGGCTACGCTATTCGTGGCGAAGACATTGCTCATGAGCAATTTGACGTAGTCGCAAGCATTATGGCTGGGCACGGTTACGATAAAATTCTGACTCAAGCCAAGCCGCCCAAATAATGACAGGTGCACCGATGCCAGAAGGCGCAGATACCGTGGTCATGCGCGAGCAAGCGATTGTCGATGGTGAGCGTATTGGTTTCGCTGATGCCTCGATTAAATTGGGACAAAATGTTCGCCAAGCAGGTGAAGACTTAGCGGTAGGTCAATCCGTGTTCACCAGCGGAACATTACTACAAGCACCAGAGATGGGAATGATTGCGTCTCTAGGTATGAATACCGTAAACGTAAAGCGTGCGCTGCGTGTGGCTGTGTTCTCGACCGGTGATGAAGTACAAGCGCCTGGCACACCGCTTAACGCTAACTCCATTTACGACTCAAACCGCTACACCATTATGGCCATGCTTCAAAAGCTTGGTTGTGAGATCATTGACCTCGGTATTCTAGAGGATAACGAAGCCGTCATGGAGAATGCCATTGTTGAGGCAGGCAAGCGTGCGGATCTTATTATCACGTCGGGTGGCGTCTCGGTGGGTGATGCCGACTTCATCAAAAATGTTCTAGAAAAACGCGGTAGTGTCGATTTCTGGCGTATTAATATGCGCCCAGGTCGCCCGCTGGCATTTGGGGACATCAGCGATGTGCCATTCTTTGGTCTCCCTGGTAATCCTGTTGCAGTCATGGTGTCGTTCATTAACTTTGTGGAGCCTGCCATTAAGAAAATGCAGGGAGTAGTGGAGTTCGAACCCCTCAAAGTACCAGCAATCGCGACAGAATCTCTACGTTCACGTCAGAGTCGTACTGAGTTCAGCCGTGGGTTCTACGAAATAGATAGCGTTACTGGGCAATTGAGTGTTAAAACAACTGGCAAACAAGGCTCTGGTATTCTTCGTTCAATGAGTGAAGCAAACTGTCTGATTGAAATAGCTCCGCATATCGATACAGTAAAACCTGGTGAAAGCGTGACAATCATCCCGCTTCAAGGCAGAATCTAGCGCTCAGATTTGTCAGGCATCAAATACAATAGGTAATACCATGGCTCGTACCATCATCTACGAATACAAAAACGAAGAGAAAACACTCACGTTTTCTTATCAACAGCACCGTAATATCCATGAGGCGGTGGCAGAAGCAGAAGGGATCGACCTGACAGAGTTCCTTAAAATGGAACAGCAAATCGAAGCCATTTCTGATACCAAGGCGGTTCGTAACTATCGCGACAATCACTTTAAAAAACTTGGTTTCGGTAAGATCACGCTCAAGCCGAAAGAGAATTTTGGTGTTGGCAAAAAGCCGATGTAAACGCCTTATAGGCTCTCTAGTCAAGCATCCCCAAACACCGAGCTTTCGCTCGGTGTTTTTTTACTCGTCATAAATCCTTCACGACACTCTCAGTTTCGCCGCGCTAAACTCAAACTAACATCCTGAAATGCGTGGTATTTAACAAGTCATGTTTGCTGCAACGCCAAGAGAGCTAGGTCATATCCAAGAGTATGCCGAGCGTTACTCTGAACTATCACTCTCAACTCTAACGCATATAAAACATCAAGGTGTTGAGATGCCAATACAGCAGCTCTCTTTTGGCTCAAGCCACCCGTCTGCACCATGTTTGATCCTTACTGGATCGATTCATGGCGTTGAGCGCATCGGCAGTCAAATCATCTTGGCGTTTATTAGGAGCCTGCTAAAACGTCGACAATGGGACAGCCAATTGAATGATACACTCAATAAAATCCGTATCCTTACCGTGCCCGTAGTGAATCCCTGGGGGTCGCCCTAAAAACGCGTTCCAATCATCGTGGTGTGGATTTAATGCGCAATGCGCCTATCAATGCCAGTAACCCTCGCTACCAACTGTATGCAGGTCAAAGCATTAGCCCGAAGCTGCCTTGGTATCGAGGGAACAGTTCCAAAATGGAACAAGAGCTAATCGCCCTTTCAAACAGCATTTTAAAGACCACACAGACCGCGTCATCAACTATCGTGCTCGATTTACATAGTGGCTTTGGTACTCGGGATCGATTGTGGTTTCCATTTGCCCACCACAACCGTCCGCCAGAAACATTGCATCAGTTCTATTTAATTTACTCACAGTTTCGCAAAAGCTTCCCCCACTACGAGCTGTATCAGTTTGAACCTCAATGGCACCAATACACGACACATGGTGATTTTTGGGACTGGATGTACTTACGCCACTACCAACAATCAACCTCTCCGTTTGTCCCACTCACATTAGAACTGGGGTCTTGGCTCTGGGTTAAAAAGAACCCAATGCAATTACTGAGTTTTAGCCAATTATTTCATCCCACTAAGCCACACCGAATTAAGCGCGTACAAAGAAGACACAGCACACTTCTAAGCTACTTAATGCAAGTTTTGTATAATGATTTGTTAACACAGGTAAGTGACAATGACCGTCAGATGCTGACGAATAAGGCAAAAAAACTATGGTACCCATCGTCTTAGTGAGAGGTTTATTACGTGAAGCAGGTCACTGGCATTTAATGGTGGATGCGTTAAAGCGTCTTGACGACGAACTACTCATCATAACGCCCAATGTACCGGGAAATGGCAGTTTGTATCAACAGACGAGCCCGATGAGTATAGAGCAGATGCTTGATCCCTTGCTCGAGCAAATTCCCCAACAAATCGAACGCTATCACGTAGTCGCCATATCTATGGGATCCATGCTGGCTTCTCATTGGGCACATCTAGATAACAATAAGGTTGCCAGTTTAACGCTCATTAACCCAAGCTTTGCCCGATACAGTCCAATCCATGAACGCTTTAATCTCAGAGCAGTTCCAAAACTGTTGAGCGCCAGGCTTCGCGGTCGAGATACCTTTGAAAAAGCAATTCTCGATGTCACCTTTCCAGATCATGTTACTAACCCGAGTATTTTAGCCTACCACCTTGCCCTAAACAGCAAGCATCCAGTTCGTTTTAGCAATGCGCTGCGTCAGTTGATTGCGGCTGCTAAATTTGTCGGCCCTAGTCAGCCGCCTCCTTGTCCTACTCAGGTTATTACCAGTAAGCATGATAAGTTGGTGCGTAGCCGAGCCGGAAAAGCTGTTGCCAATAGTTGGAATGTCCACCATCGCTCATTTTATAGTGATGCTCACGATCTACCTGCCGACTCACCCCACGAGCTTGCCGACTATCTGTATCAATGGCTAAAAAAATTGAAACTCTAATGGAACTTGTGGCGCAAAAAGGCAACTAAATTCTCATTGAACCGCTACTATGCGTTAAATGTTGAACGACTACCGGATCACGATGATTAGAACCCCATTTACATTCGCTCTAGCTGCTAGTTTACTTTTAACTTTGGCTGGCTGTGCCACTCATAACGAGTTCGCTTCAGAAGCAGCTCTCCACGATCATAACCAGCAAGCGCGTGATTTCTGTAAACAGCTCAATGACGGAACGGAGTATTATCAGTGTTTTGACCGATACATATTAAAAGCATCGTCAGTTACCGTACACAAGTTGAATGCCACTCAGCGCTCACTGCAACGAGCGATAGAAACGCGTTCTAGTTAATATTTTAAGCCTAACTAAACCGCAGGCTCCTCCATCAACAGTTTCACACCCAGTCCAATCAAGACGACGCCGGTAGTGGCCTCCATCCAACGTGTAAATTTCGCACTCTTTAGCAGCGACTTAGCTGAGTTCAACATTCCAGACAGGCCACACTGCCAAAGCATCGCAATAACAAAGTGGATCGCAGCCATTAGCATCGATTGTGCAAACGGAGAATACTCCGGATTAATAAATTGTGGGAGAAAAGCGAGATAAAACACAGCAGTTTTTGGATTTAGCACGTTAGACAGAAAGCCTTCGCGTAATGAACGTTTACCCGAGATTTTTTGCATCTCTGACTGCTCAACAGCCATAGACGATGTGTGCTTGAGTGAACGTAAACTAGAGAGCCCTAGCCAAATTAGATAGGCCGCACCAATCCCTTTAACTAATGAAAACAGCTCTGCAGATTGAGTTAAAACAACCGAAATGCCCAGTGCTGAAAACGTTGCATGGACAAACAACCCCATACAGATCCCTAAGCTCGTGACAGCACCATCTCGGAATCCACCACGTGTTGTGTTTCGAATCACCAACGCAGTGTCCAGTCCAGGAGTTAATGTGAGGATAGTGATGGCGATAATGAACGCTTCGAAGTTTTGAATGTGCATAGTTGATAACTGTGTTCTAGGACAATTACCTGATTCTGCTTTAACTCGCCGCAAAAAGCGAATGTCTTTTGAGCGTTATATAGCATTAACCTTTTCGCAACTCATTGTTAATGTTAACGTATAGCCCTCGTTCATACGATAGGTCACAGACATGGAATACTACAATAAACTGGTTGAACACTATAAAACGATCGCGAATTTTGGCCACCTTTCTGCTATTTGTGGCTGGGATGCCGCGGCGATGATGCCCTCTGGCGGCAATCAAGCTCGCTCAGAAGCGATGGCGCAACTATCTCTGCACATTCACCAACTGTCTACCGCACCACAGCTCGGTGAATGGCTTGATAAAGCAGAATCTGAATCACTCGATGCAATGCAAAGGGCCAGTCTTTATGAATGAAACGACAGTGGCGTTTAACGACAGTAGTCCCTGAAGATCTTGTCAAAGCTAAATCACTCGCTGGCTCTAAGTGTGAGCATGCATGGCGTACTCAGCGCGGTGAAAATGACTGGAACGGCTTTTGCTCTAACTTCGAAGAAGTTGTGAACCTATCTCAGCAAGAAGCCCAAATTCGCGCAGAACAAGCCGGCCTAACACCTTATGATGCAATGCTCGACATCTATGAGCCTGGTGTGAATTCAGCTCAGCTCGATGCTTTGTTTGGCGATCTCATCTCATGGTTGCCAGATCTGACTCAACAAGTCATTGAAAAGCAAAAATCTGAATCGGTTTATACCACACAAGAAAGTTATTCGACCGCTCAGCAAAACGCGCTCGGCTTAGAAGTTATGAAACTTCTGAACTTCAATTTTGAGCACGGCCGCCTTGACATCAGCTCACATCCATTCTGTGGCGGGGTCCCGCAAGACGTTCGTATAACAACCAGATATGATGAGTCAGATTTTGTTCAATCTTTAATGGGTATTGTCCATGAAACAGGACATGCTCGCTACGAACAAGGCCTACCAACATCCTACGCAGGTTTGCCCGTTGGTGAAGCTCGATCTATGGGTATTCATGAATCTCAATCGCTGTTTTTTGAAATGCAGCTGGGTCGAAGTGACGGTTTTATCCACCATCTATCGCCTTTGGCACAGAAGCATTTTGCTTCTAATGACACTAAGGTGTTTGAACCAAGTAACCTGCAAAAGATTTATACTCGAGTTCAACCGGGCTATATCCGCGTCGACGCTGATGAGCTAACCTACCCTGCTCACGTTATCCTGCGCTATGAAATTGAACGTGATCTTATGAACCGCAAGATTTCATACAAAGATATCCCTGAACTGTGGGATCAAAAAATGCAGCAATACTTAGGTTTGTCGACGAAAGGCAACTACAAAGATGGCTGCATGCAAGACATTCACTGGACAGACGGCGCCTTCGGTTACTTCCCGTCCTACACATTAGGCGCTATGTATGCGGCTCAGTTTATGGCTGCAATGAAGCAAACCGTTTACGTTGATGAAGCGATTACGAGCGGTGACCTAAACCCAATTTTCACTTGGTTAAGTGACAATATTTGGTCAAAAGGCAGTTCATTGTCGACTGAAGAGTTAGTTAAACAAGCGACAGGTGAGACGCTAAATGCAGCGCACTTCCAGTCACATTTGAGAAGCCGTTATTTGTAATACTACAAACAACAAAGGCGACATTTCTGTCGCCTTTGTGCATCTTAACCACGTTTGGTAACGCTTAGAAAATATGAAGCGTTGCGTTGATGGTGAAGCTATCTAGATCTTTATCGTTTGAGAACTTCGTCTTGATGCCGTTAAAACGCTGCCAGCTTGCGCCCACAGAAAGCATGTCTGTTACGAAGTACTCCGCACCTACGCCGTACATAAAATCAGTACCGCTGTCACTACCATCCAAGCCACCTTTGTAGTCAGCATTGTAGTAATGTAAGCCACCTTTTGCGTAGATCTGGACTGGACCGATATCGATACTCGGCTTAAGCGCTGCGTACCATGAACCCAGTTCCGCATAGCCTGTTTTGCTATCATTATCGAAGTTACCATGTTTCCAGTAACCACCTTCAACACCAATGATAGGAAGAATACCAGTACCAACATGGAAACCCATTGGCGTATCGCTGTTATCGTTGTAGTCTGCACGACCCGCAGAAACACCACCATACAACCAAGCATCTGCGAATGCAGACGTTGAGGCACCAACAAGCGCAAGCGCTAAAAGTGTCTTTTTCATTTCTAACCTTCTTGTTTAATAGAATGCGGCGAATCCAATCAAAGCCACCGCGGAGCTTTATATATCACACACTATATCTCTTGAGAAACTCATCCGTTTTAATTTTTGGTAAAACCTGACGGTTTCTCAGAGACATAGTTCAAAATTCTTGCAATTTGCTCAGTAAATGACGGTCAACAGGCATCGATAGCGTTCAATACTCGTTTATCTGACACTGGGTATGGCGTACCTAGTTGCTGAGCGAAATAACTGACACGTAGCTCTTCGAGCATCCAACGGATCTCTTTAACGTTCTCCGGTATTTTCATACCTTTCGGGATCTTGTTAAGCAGCTCTTTGTAATCCTGCGTTACTGATTCCACTTTTAACATGTGCATACGGTCTCGGTTTGGATCGATCGGTAGCTTTTCCATGCGTTTTTCGATGGCTTTAAGGTAACGAAGAATATCTGGCAGACGTTTCCAGCCACATTCCGTTGCAAAGCCTTTGAAGATTAAACCCTCAACCTGAGCTTTAATATCCGAAAGCGCGAAGGCCATCGTCAAATCAACGCGCCCCTTAAGCTTTTTATTGATGTTAAATGCAGTGGTAAGAATGGTTTCGACCTGCTTAGCAATGTCAACAACAGTGTCGCCCAACTCGCCCCTTACATGCTCTTTGAGCTGTTCGAACTTATCAGCATCCCAGACAAGACCACCCTGTCCTTCTATAAGCTTATCGATACCGCACGCTATACAGTCATCAATTAAGTCTAACACTTTACCGTAGGGGTTAAAATACAAACCGAGTTTAGATTTGTTCGGTAAGTTGGTGTGCAAGTATTTAATCGGTGAAGGTACATTAAGCAGCAGAAGTCGGCGCTGACCCTCTTTCATCACCTGCTCTTGTTCTACCTCTGTCTCGAATAGCTTAATCTCTACACTGTCTTTGTTGTCGACCAGTGCAGGGTACGCTTTGACATCAAAACCACCACGTTTCTGAGAATACACTTTTGGCAGCTCGCCAAAACTCCACGTATGCAGACCTTGCTGTTCGATATCATCATCAGCCACTTTAGACAGTGTTGCTTGGACTTTATCCTTCAAACTTTCTTTCAGCTCGTAGAGATCGCGATTTTCTTTAAGCTTACGATTGCGATAATCCACCGCACGGAATGTAATGCGTAAGTGTTCAGGCAACTGGTCTAGATTCCAATCATCACGAAGCACTTCAACGCCCGTCATTCGACGAAGCTCTTTTTCCAGAGAGTCGAGCAGTGGAGCTTCCATTGGCGTAGCGCGAGCTAGGAAGGCATCTGCATAGTTCGGTGCTGGAACGAAGTTCTTACGCAGCGTTTTCGGCAGCGCTTTGATAAGGCTAACTATCAACTCATGGCGTAAACCTGGGATCTGCCAATCAAAACCATCTTGGTCAATCTGGTTCAAGATTGGGAGCGGGATATGCACGGTGACACCGTCGTTATCTTCTCCCGGCTCAAACTGGTAGCTCAACTTCAATTTGAAACCACCTTGGTGCCAAAAGTTCGGATAATCCAAGTCCGTGACGTGACTTGCATCGCCCTTAAACAGCATCTCTTTTTCAAAGTTGAGTAGCTCTTTATTTTGCTGACTTGCCTTCTTCCACCAAGTATCAAAGTGTTTGCCGGAAACGACTTCCGTGCCGACACGCTGATCGTAGAATTCGAACAGCTCATCATCATCGACCAAGATGTCGCGGCGACGTGATTTATGTTCGAGCTCTTCAACTTCTTGAAGCAGTTTACGGTTTTGCTTAAAGAACGCGTGCTTGGTTTCCCAATCGCCTTCTACTAATGCACTGCGAACAAACAACTCGCGACTAATGACCGGATCGATAGCACCGTAGCTGACCAAACGTTTAGGAACAATTGGCACCCCGTAAAGCATGACTTTTTCGTGCGCCATGACCGCAGCACGTTTTTTCGACCAATGCGGCTCACTGTAACTACGCTTGATTAGATGCTTAGCGACCGGCTCAATCCATTCTGGTTGAATTTTGGCGATGATACGACCCCAAAGCTTGGATGTTTCCACCAGCTCGGCCGACATGATCCACTTTGGTTGCTTCTTAAAGAGGCCAGAAGCTGGGAAAATATGAAAACGAGCATTGCGAGCACCTTGATACTCGTTTTTCTCTTGGTCTTTGACGCCAATATGCGACAGCAAACCAACGAGAAGTGCGCTGTGAACCGCTTGGTAACTACCCGGCTCTTGGTTGAGCTTGGCATCCATTTCCCGCATAGCTTGGTGAATCTGGAAGTAAACATCCTGCCATTCACGAACACGCAAGTAGTTCAAGTAATCCTGTTTACATTGCTTGCGGAACTGATTTCCAGATAGCGCTTTTTGCTGCTTTTGGATGTAGTCCCACACGTTAACGAACGTTAAGAAGTCCGACTCTTTATCAAAGAAGCGTCGATGTTTGTCGTCTGAAGATTGCTGTTTGTCACTTGGACGCTCGCGAGGGTCTTGAATAGACAGTGCAGATGCAATCACCATGACTTCTTTCAAACAGCCTAGGCGCGGCGCTTCAATAACCATGCGAGCAAGACGAGGGTCAATCGGAAGACGTGCTAACTGACGACCAATTGCCGTTAAACGCTTTCTTGGATCTTTGGCTTTATCGTTAATAGCCCCTAACTCTTCAAGCAGACGCACACCATCTTGAATGTTGCGTTTATCTGGCGCTTCAACGAATGGGAAAGCTTCAATATCGCCAAGACCGAGGCTGTCATTTGAAGAATAACCGATGCCAAGTTGGTTCGTAGGATCTCTGGATCGGTAAACTCTGGACGTGACTCGAAGTCTTCCTCAGAGTACAAGCGAATACAGATACCTTCTTCAACACGACCACAACGACCTTTACGCTGGTTTGCACTCGCTTGCGATACCGGTTCAATAGGCAGACGCTGAACCTTAGTACGATAGCTATAGCGACTGATACGCGCAGTACCCGGGTCAATAACGTATTTGATGCCCGGTACTGTCAATGACGTTTCAGCAACGTTGGTAGCAAGTACAATGCGACGACCCGCATGAGGCTGGAAGATTTTGTTTTGCTCACCCGCTGATAAGCGTGCATACAAAGGTACGATTTCGGTATCACGAAGATTGCGTTTACTCAGCGCATCCGCGGTATCACGAATTTCACGTTCACCGTTCATGAAGATTAGGATGTCGCCCAATCCTTCGTCACACAGTTCATCAACCGCTTCAAAGATACCCTCTAGCTGATCACGATCGGTATCGTCATCACCACGCAACGGACGATAGCGGGTTTCAACAGGATAAGTTCGACCCGATACCTCGATAATTGGGGCATCGTTAAAGTGCTTTGAAAAACGCTCTGGGTCGATAGTTGCAGAAGTGATGATCACTTTTAGATCGGGACGCTTTGGCAGCAATTCACGCAAGTAACCTAGAATAAAATCGATGTTTAGACTGCGCTCGTGCGCTTCATCAATAATGATGGTGTCGTATTGATTTAAGAAACGGTCGTGCTGGATCTCAGCCAGTAAGATACCGTCTGTCATCAACTTAATTTGGGTGTTATCAGAGATCTGATCGTTGAATCGTACCTTATAACCAACAAACTCACCCAAAGAGGTTTCCATCTCTTCAGCGATACGGTTCGCTACCGAGCGTGCAGCAAGTCGCCTTGGCTGCGTATGGCCAATTAGGCCAAATTTGCCACGCCCAAGCTCTGAACATATTTTTGGCAGCTGAGTCGTTTTACCTGACCCCGTTTCACCGGCAACGATAACCACTTGGTTTTCTTCAATTGCTTTGGCAATGTCATCTTTCTTTTGACTGACCGGAAGCAGTTCTGGGTACTCGATGTGCTTTGATTGATTAGCGCGCTGCTCAGCTTCCATCATCGATTTTGCGATATCTACGGCGATTTCATCGAATACGGCGGCTTGAGCCTCAGGCTTCTTAATTTTTGCTGCGCCAGCAATACGTTTACTCAGGCGAAAGCGGTCTCGAATCATGCAGTCTTTTAATGCTTTTTTCAGTGACTGCGCGTTGTTCGCTTGAGCCTTGGCTGGCTGATTTGATTGTTGTGAGGAAGTCAAAACATTCCCTGCTATTTTTCTTATTTAAAACTGGCGCGATTGTAGCACAGCTACCAACCTTGGGTTAACTGACGCACCAACAAAAAAGCTCCGCTTTCGCGGAGCTTTAGTAACAGTTTTTGATTGAGTATCAAGGTTCAGTCTAGCAACAATATTCAGCTTAGAAGTGATATTGCAGGTAAACCGTGCTGTAGTTACTACCGCCTTTGATTCGGCCAAACTGAGAAGAAGCTTCAAAGATAGCGCTACGGTGGTGTAGAGAATAACCTAACCACAAATCTTCAAGCTCTGGCTTACGAATTAAAGAACCAATGCTGAGATCGTAAGAGATATCGATGTAGTTCATCAGGTGACTAGCACGCTTCTCTTTCTTATCCATCTCTTGCTGTTCGATATAGGTAATATTATCGATGTACGATAGACCGTTACCCACACCTAAGCGCATTTTAATTGGCCACTCAATGGTGTAGTAAGCCTTAATCAGAGTGACAAACTCTGTTGCGCCGTTCTGCACTTCTGAGCTCCAGTGATGTGCGATACCTGGGCTTAGATAGATATCAAGAGGTAAACCAAACAACTCGTCAGTCAAAGGATGACCATAGAACACCGATGACACTTGGTTGTTATACGGGTCACGCTTGCCTTTAAAAGTCAGGATATCACCCATATCTGAAGGAGACGCCCAACCATGAGCGACGCGAACATAAGGCTTAGTACTGATATCACGGCTTACTTGTTTCGCTTTAGAGGTACTCTTTTTCTTCTCGTTAAAGAAGCCAACGCCCACGTAGACCTCTCCCTCGAAGCGCTCTGTGATCACTGATGAGTGATAGGCCTGGTTATCCAACATACGAATGTTAGTAGAGCCCAACAGATACAAGTTGGAGACAACGTGGTAGCGAGCATCTACTCCCACGGAGTAATCCAAGCCACCAGATAGGTTGTCAACCGTATCGCGATAAGTGCCGTAGTATTGCGTATTAAAGTCCGAATCTTTTAGACGCAGCGTCATATTAGGACGAACTTCTAAATCGCCATAATCTAACAAACCTTGAAGTCTAAAGTTGGCGTGAAATCGGTCTTCTCCATCGGTCATCAGTTCAGAATCGAAGTGCCAAACTGGATCAAAGTTATAACGCATTTGCAAACCGTAGTCCGCTGTGTCACCACCCACTGCGTTCTGTTCATCTGCGGGTATGTCGATATGTCGCATACGAGTGATCGCATTGAACTCTAATTGTTTATCATCCGTTTTATAGAGGTGGGCACCTGCCATGGTACCGTCAAGAAAGACATAGTCGTTCTTAAAGAACATCATCGGAATAAAGGTGCTAACAGTTGTGTCGCCCCCTTTTGTATCAAAAGGAATGTTGGCTGTACGCCACATTGCTGCAATACCCCACTCCGCTTCTTGCGCTTGCGTTTCGGCTTGAACAACTGGGGATGTGATCAATGCTGCCGTAATCGCTAACGCGAGATTTTTCTTAATCATGTCTTGCAGTTTCTCCAACTGGAATAGTTATCAATCAGTAAATCGAATTCAGGGTACGTATATTGGTTTGCAAATCACTCAAGCGTTCTGGCTTTGTTGTAAGGTCTGTGCCAGTTTTTCAATGACTGAGCCTACCAACGCTATCTCTCAAGTGAAGAGTTGTTATATTATGTTGTTATTACACTTAACGTGTCACTAAACTGTGATTATTGAATATAGACTAATAAATAACCAACAGTTATCAAAGGCATAGTTTCCACTATTTAGACCCATCGTGAAAGTAGAAAAATTAAAAAATATCCTCAATGAACTACCTAAAGACCAAGAAATTCAGGTTGTCACCGGAGAGAAGTGGCTTCCTGAGCAATTGGTCAGTACTGAGCTCGATAACAATCTGTTATTTCTAGAGTTTGATAACGCTCCTGACGAAGGTGAGCAAGCAATTGAGGCTCGAGGGTTCGTCGAGCACGAAGTAGAATTGCTTCGCCAGCGTCTCGCTCAAATTGTTGAACAAAGTGACGACTCGTCTCAATTGTTAGACGCACTAACAGGATTTTTCGTTGTCGGTCACGAAGCCACGAGCGCTGAGTTCATTGAACTGCTCGAGCAGATGGCGACGAATGATGACGCCCTAGCCCATAGCGCCTAATTGACAGTATTGAAAAGGTGATAGAATCTGTATGACAACACTGCCCACTTTATTAGCCGGTCCGGTTCTACGCCGGACGAACCGTAAAGATTTCACGGTATGGTTTGCAGCCTCGGTCGCTCCGAGTACATTGAGGCTTAACCTATGGGCAGAACAATGTCATTCATATCCGTTTCCTGAGTCACAATGTTTGCGGCTCAGTCCAAAACTTTGGTTAGTCAACTTTACTATCGAGCATCAACTGTCAACCCAAGATCATGTCGGCTACGATATTGTAGAGGCTGAATCAGGTAAGTCTGTGCTCCCAGAGGATATTTGCTATACCAAGCACTCTCATATTAACGTTCAGTTGACCGATACTGCCGATCACATCTTGCATGGTTCGTGTCGAAACCCTCACCATCCAAGCGCTGATAGCTTAGTGATGCTCGACGATAGAGTAAGCCGCTCTATTGCGAGTGAACAATACAATGATACTCCCGACTTACTGCTACTCACTGGCGATCAAATTTACGCAGACCATATTGCCGGCCCCACGCTAGCAAGCATCCAAAAAGTGATTGATCTATTGGCACTTCCTAATGAGCGGTTCGAAGAAAGTGTACTTGCCGATAGTAGTGCATTACATAGCGGCGAAATTGGGCTGTATGAACGCGATAGACTGCTTCCACGCTACCATGATTCAACAAGCCGTCTTAAAAATTTCCTAAATCAACAGCAGACCGCTATCTTTAGTTCGCGTGATTGCGAGAACCACCTGATCAGTTTTTCAGAGTTCATTGCGATGTATCTTCTCAATTGGTCTCCCGTGTTGTGGAAAGCGATCGACTTTGACGCGCTAGAACCTGAATCCATTGCCGCCGAACACATGGAGACATGGGCGAAGGAGAAGGAAACCCTTCGAGATTTTGTAAAAGGCTTACCTAAAGTTAGACGATTGCTCGCGCATATTCCGACCTACATGATTTTTGACGATCATGATGTCACAGATGATTGGAACTTAACGGTAGGATGGGAAAAAGCAGCGTACGAATACCCGTTTTCCAAGCAAATCATTGGCAACGCGCTGTTTAGTTACCTGCTCTGCCAGGCATGGGGAAACAATCCAAAGCAGATGGAAGCAGACTGGAGCGATGAACTCGCGACTTTTTTCTCTGATGTGAGGAGCGACAGCTCAACGACATGGTGCTTTAACCAAAACCGGCATAAAGACTTTGTCACTTCACTGCTGCGCTATGAAAAGTGGCACTACACGTTGGATTCTCACCCAAAAGTTGTGGTACTTGATACCAGAACTCGCCGCTGGCGCTCAGAATCCAAAATGAACAAGCCATCCGGTCTTATGGATTGGGAAGCGATGGTGGAATTTCAACAAGAACTGCTGGGGCTAGATTCCGTTGTAGTAGTGTCACCTGCACCTATGTTTGGGGTTAAGTTCATAGAAACCTTGCAAGCAACGGCGACCAAACTCGGTAACCCACTCATCATCGATGCTGAGAACTGGATGGCGCACCCAGGAAGTGCCAATACATTGCTATCGATTTTTACCCACAGCAAAACACCTGAGAACTTCGTCATTCTCTCCGGCGATGTTCACTATTCATTTGTCTATGACGTAAAGCTGCGCTTCAAACAAAGTGATTCTCATATCTATCAAATCACCTGCAGTGGCATCAAAAACGAATTTCCAGAGCCTTTACTCACCGTATGCGATTGGCTCGATAAGTGGCTATATACACCTCGCTCACCACTCAACTGGTTTACCAAACGTAAGCGCCTTAAAGTGTTTAAGCGAAAACCACAACCGAGCGAGCACAATCGATTAGTCAATCGAAGTGGTATCGGCCTGGTTAAACTCGACCCTTTTGGCAAACCCGCGCACATTTCCGTGCTACATGGAGACGGCAGCCAAACAGAGTTTCCTGAAACTTATTCTGAAGACTAAACTCTAAATACTTATCACTTTGCTTGTGATCCAACTTGTGATCCATAGTTGAGGTCACCATGTAGTTACTTAAGTGACTACACTAGTTTAGTTAATTGAAGTCATTATCGTCATTCAGCCAATAGTCAGGTACGCCTATGTTTAATGCCATCACCTCTCTTTTCAAACAGCTTATCGAAGGAGACGATCTGTCTAAAACGCACGGCGTCAGCCCAAACTTAGCCATTGCTTCACTTCTTTGTGAAGTCTCAAAAGCAGATTACCAAGTCGATGAAGAGGAAGAAGCCGCTAAACGTCAGCTAGTGGTTCGTTTATTAGGAATAGAGGATAGCGAAGCTGAGAGCCTTCTCACACAAGCGACCGAGCAGACACAAAACTCGGCGTCGCTTTATGATTTTACGTCTAGCCTGCGCGAGCTTAGTCAGGAAAAACGCTTCGAGCTTATCAAAGCGATGTGGGAAGTGGCCAACGCCGATGGGGTTATCGACCCGTTAGAAGATTCCGTAATCCGAAAAGTCGCAGAGCTTCTCTATGTCGACCACAGTGAGTTCATCAGAGCCAAGATTCAAGTGATCGACAAGTAACCAATAAAACTGTAACCCACAACGAAAAAGCCCCAAGATGAAGCATCTTCGGGGCTAAAAATCTGCAATAGATAGGTCCAATTTCGACAGCAGCTTACAGCATAGTGAGAGCAAGTTTCGCCAAGTTGTATGCATCAACAAAACCTGAGTGCTGTCGCCCCTCCACTCAATGCCTTTCTGCTCTTGTGCAGCTTTGTGGCCGATGCGTTTATCCTTCAAGCGATTTTGAATACGGTACAAAGTGGCTAGATTGACGAACTCATTGAAAGGCATGTCGATACCTTTGGACTCACATTCAAGTCTCAAGATTTCGTCATCACGACCCCAAGAAGCATAGATCTTGTTGGTTCCGCCGAAGTTCTTCACCATCGATTTGATAACGGATTCCAACGGGCGACCTTGTTTCTCTACTTTACGTGGAGTGATTCCCGTCAGTTCAGTACAAAATAGTGACACTTCGTCCTGTTCGGGCTTTACATAGTACTGAGCTCGCTTAACGACCTCTTGTTTAACCAGATCGATCTCCGCTAAACCCACTTCAATGATTTCGCCGGTTGTACCAACGCCATCGACGTTCCAGCAGCACATTTCAAGATCAAAGCAAACGACTCGGTTGTAATTCATAGCGACACAGTAAACAGTTATTAACACGGCGAAATTGTAGCGTATTCAAAACAAAAGCTCGACCGTCGATCTACTGATTGCTCTATATTCAAGCAACATTCGCTCTATTTCGACCGTTGGCCTTACTTATGTACAACTGTTCATCAGCACGATTGATAAGCTGCTCTATCGTCTCACCACGATATACGGCCGCGCCTACGCTCAGCGAACACCTAAAGTTAGGGTCAATAGTATCCCAGTTCAGGCTTGCGATCTCTTTACACACTCGGGTCAGATAATGGTGAAGCGTCCCATAGTCAATACAGCGGCTTATCAAGGCAAATTCATCCCCACCAAGACGGAACAACATATCATCAGGTACATCTTCTCTTTAATGTAAACGGCTACTTGCATTAGGATTTCATCACCAACCACATGGCCATATTGATCATTAATCCGTTTGAAGTTATCAATATCAATAATCACCAAAGAAAAAGGTTTGTGACAAGAAATATGATAATCGGTCAATCGGTTAAACGCCCGACGATTGTAAACTTCGGTAAGAGGATCTCGCTCAACTAAATATTGTAGATCTTTCGTTCGACGATTAACGATAACGGTAAGCCTTCGTTGCTCACGAAGCATAAGGTATACAACATACGAAAGAAGAATCGAAATGAGCAGCCCGCCAGTACCAACGAAAAACAAAATTAGTTTGTCGGTTTTGGAAATCGCAGCGTCATGTTTGAACTGAATTTTCCATTGTCTATCGTAAAGATCGATGACAATGTCTTTTGTCGGACTATCGAGTAAACGCCACTGCTCGTTCTGATACAAGATAGGATCATCTTCGGCATCAAAACCTAGATCAACCACCCGTACGCCGATATCTTTGCCAATGGATGTTCGAGCAACAATCTGCTTGAAATAGGCGGTGATGCGGATAACACCGATAACAACGCCTCGGAGGGAATCGGATCCAGCTTCAAATACCGGTACGTAAACCAGCATGCCTTGCTTTGGAAGCGAACGATCAAAGCCATCTTGCAGCAAGCGAATTTTATCTGAGAGGCTTGGCTCACCAGTCACACGAGTATTGCGAATCACTCTTCGAACTCTTTCTCGGGACGAGTAGTAGCCTAAAGCTCGTAAATTACCCTCGTTTACTGGGTAAATGTCACTCGCAACATACATCGGCTCATCATCTTCCAGAATATAGCCCTCTACTCGCGGTTTATCTTTGGGAACCGTGTAGATTTGATAACTCGGAAAGCGCTCTCTCACTCGCGCAGTATGAGTATCATATTGCTCGGGATAGACTTTTTTCATCCACTGCATAGCAATCAAGCTTTGCGAACCATCAACTAGTGGCGCTGCAAAACTCGCGAAATTGATCCATGCAGAAGGCTGGGTTGCGTGATAAAAGCTCGCCCCCGCACCGATAAAACTAATATCAAGCATCACCAGTTCTTTAATGTTTTCTGCTTGATTGTCAGTTAAGAATTCAAAGTTTGATTCGGCAAGCTGTTGTTGCCCTCGATAAACGATGTGAGTGATAAATACCGTAAGAATTAACCCTAGTATTAAAACCAGAACCGCATAGCGTTTAACGCCACGGTCTTCTTTATTTAAGCCTGCAACCATCTTTTGTCCTGACTGACTAATTATTGTCAGTTTTCTCATTTATGATACTTATATCCAACTGACGTATCATATGTATTGCTACTTTATTATTTTAGTGTTAGCTAAAACGATTCTACACGCCCATCGATTTCCAAGAAGTTGATGCGTTGATTTATAAAACACAGATCACTATATTTCAGTAAAACATCATTATCTGCTGATTTAACGTCCAAAAAACTCACTTTGTAATGACAAATCTGCGAAAGCGTCGCGCTAAGAGCCTTGATTATGCTAGACTTCGCCCCAAAATTAATGACTAACGACTGACACATAGAGAACTCCCTATGAACTTCGATCTAAATGCTATCCCACAGACTTTCGATATGCTGCACGCAGGCCTTGCTGCCTCAAGCGTTTTACTACTCGCGATCGCCGTTTCTCGTAAGAGCAAGGTTGTCGAGAAAGTAGTAGAAAAACCAGTAGAGAAGATTGTCGAAGTCGAAAAGCCAGTAGAAAAAATCGTAGAAGTTGAAAAAGTAGTTGAAGTAGAAAAAGTAGTTGAGAAGGTTGTAGAAGTTGAATCGAAGCTAGCAACAGCCTCTACTGACTCTGCAATGCAATTGCTATCACTCATGCAGCAAGAGGCTCGCATGGTCGACTTCCTACAAGAAGATCTCACATCATTCTCAGACGAAGAAGTTGGCGCTGCTGCACGTGTTGTTCACTCAGGCGGTAAAAAAGTCATCACTGAATACTTTGAGCTTTCTCCTATCCGTAATGAAGAAGAAGAGACTCGTATTTCAATTGAAGAAGGCTTTGACCCGCAAGCAGTTCGCTTAACAGGTAATGTCACCGGCAACGCGCCATTTAACGGTACTCTCGTTCACAAAGGCTGGAAAGCAGACAAAGTGACGCTTCCAAAACTGTCTGAGAACTACAACGCATCAATCATCGCACCGGCAGAGGTAGAGCTATAATGGAGCCTTCAGTGCACTCTCAAGACCAACAGAACACGCAAGATCAGCAGATTGCTAAATACAGTGTGGGTATCGACCTTGGTACCACCCACTGTGTTATGTCGTTTATCGACACTCAAAATGAAGACGCGCAAGTTGAAGTCGTGTCGATTCCACAATTAACCGCACCTGGTACCGTAGAGTCATACAAACAACTAGGCTCTTTTTGTATCAGCCACACGAACATGAGATGGGTCAAGGCTCTCGCACTCTTCCTTGGACGAGTGAACCGAAAGCGCTTGTGGGTGCTGTCGCTCGTAATCTAGGTTCAAAGACACCCATTCGCCTAGTGGCAAGTGCTAAGTCTTGGCTATGCCACGGCGGCGTTAACCGTCGTGACAGCTTCCTACCCCAAGGCAGCCCAGAAGAGGTCAGCAAAGTCTCTCCGCTTCGCGCAACTGAGCTATACCTTGAGCATTTAAAAGATGCTTGGAACCACATGCACCCAGAGCATAGCCTGGAGCAACAAGATGTGACCATCACGGTACCGGCCTCTTTTGACCCAGCAGCACGTGATCTTACCGCAGAAGCAGCACGCAACGTCGGTCTTGCTCACCTGACTCTACTGGAAGAGCCACAAGCGGCACTTTACAGCTGGATTGACAACAGTGATGACAAATGGCGCGACGAAGTTAACGTTGGCGACGTCGTTCTCGTAGTCGATGTGGGGGGTGGTACTACCGACCTTTCATTGGTTGCAGTAACAGAGCAAGACGGCAATCTTAATCTAGAGCGTGTTGCTGTTGGTGAGCATATTCTGCTTGGCGGCGACAACATGGATCTTGCCCTTGCCTACCGCTTAAAGATGAAACTCGCGCAAGACGGCAAAGAGCTTCAGCTTGGCAAGTTCAGGCGATGACTCACGCTTGTCGTGACGCCAAAGAAGCGCTACTTAACGATGCTGAGCTTCAATCGGTGCCAATCGTCGTTCCAAGCCGTGGTTCAAAACTGCTGGGAGCAACGCTAAAAACCGAACTCACCCAGCAAGAAGTTCAACAAACATTGGTTGACGGCTTCTTCCCACAAGTGGCGGTCAATGAGCACCCAGTGCAACGTGCTCGCGGCGCTCTAACTCAAATGGGTCTGCCTTACGCGCAAGACGCTGCAATTACACGTCATATCGCTGCGTTTTTGAGCCGTCAAAGCAGCGCAGCAGATAACGCATTTGCTGGCATGCCGGGTATGGAAGCACCTGCCGAGTTTATTAAGCCGACAGCACTCCTATTTAACGGTGGTGTACTTAAATCGAAGCTACTTTCTGATCGACTGTTCAACACCATCAATGCGTGGCTCGAAACAGCAAATACAGATAAAGCTAAAATGCTTTCTGGTCTTGACCTAGATCTTGCTGTTGCCAGTGGTGCAGCTTATTACGGAAGTGTTCGTCGCGGTCAAGGTGTTCGTATTCGTGGTGGTATCGCTTCGAGTTACTACATCGGTATCGAAAGTGCTATGCCAGCTATCCCTGGTATGGCGCCGCCAATGGAAGCACTATGTGTTGCTCCATTTGGTATGGAAGAAGGCAGCAGTGTTCAGGTTCCAAGCCAAGAGTTTGGCCTCGTTATCGGTCAGCCAGTACATTTTCAGTTCTTTGGTTCGACTACGCGCCGCGAAGATGAAGCGGGTGTTCACCTAGATTACTGGAAACCGGAAGAGCTGGAAGAGCTTCCAGAAATTCAAGTAACACTGCCAGTTTCTGAAGGCCGTAGCATCGGAGACGTGGTGCCAGTTACGCTGTCATCACGCGTTACAGAACTTGGTACACTTTACCTAGAAGCCATTGCAGCAGACAACGGTCAAAAGTGGCATGTAGAGTTCGACGTTCGCGAAGACGTGTAATCACAAAACTAAACGGCACCCCTGGTGCCGTTTTTTATCTCCAATATCTGCGCTATTAGCTTTATAAGTATTCTAAATGGAGCGTGTTATGGCATCCGCACAATATCTGGTCGGCATTGATTTAGGTACAACCAACACGGTTGTAGCATTCTGTGAAATTCAGGACGACCTTTCAAACTCCCCTGTTGAACTGTTCGAAATTGACCAATTGGTTGGCCCTGGCGAAGTGGTCCGTAAACCTCTTCTGCCCTCTTTTCGCTATCACCCAGCCAAACAGCAAGTTTCTGAGGCTGATTTAACCCTCCCTTGGGAGCATCAACCTGTTACCGGCGATATCAATAACATAATCGTTGGTGAGTGGGCTCGTGAGCTCGGCGCTAAAGTTGAAGGTCGACAGGTCTCTAGTGCGAAAAGTTGGCTATCTCATACAGCCGTGGACAGAGAAGATGACATCCTCCCTTGGGCTGGT
Source organism: Vibrio maritimus (assembly GCA_000755425.1). Lineage (GTDB taxonomy): Bacteria > Pseudomonadota > Gammaproteobacteria > Enterobacterales > Vibrionaceae > Vibrio > Vibrio maritimus_A. The sequence goes on along the minus strand of BBMT01000011.1, from coordinate 76,606 downwards.
GCTCAAGATGTAGATAAAGTGTCTCCAGTCATTGCCAGCGCAAGCTATCTGAATCATATCCGCCAAGCTTGGAACCACAGACACCATTACAACAAGCTAGAAGACCAAGATGTTGTCATCACTGTTCCTGCTTCTTTTGATGAAACAGCTCGCAAACTGACGCTGCAGGCGGCGAAGCTTGCTGGGTTGCCAAAGGTTCATCTACTCGAAGAGCCACAAGCTGTGTGTTACGACTGGTACGCACGCCATAAAGAAAGTGCATCGCAAGAACTGGCTCAAGTCCCTCTCATACTCGTATGTGACGTGGGTGGCGGTACCACTGACCTTAGCCTTATTGAAGCTAAGCACCATGAAGATGATCTAGAGCTAAACCGAATTGGCGTTGGTGAACACCTAATGCTGGGTGGTGATAACTTGGATTTGGCACTCGCCCACATGGCTGAACAGCGATTCAATGAGTCGAAAAAACTCAATGCTGCAAGCCTCACTAAGCTTATTCAACAGACTCGCAAAGCCAAAGAGGCATTGCTTTCTTCCAATGCACCCGAAGAAATGAAGATCACCATGCTCGGTAGTGGTTCGCGTCTAATTGGCGGGACCAAAAGCGTGGCACTCAGTCAGCAAGAAGTTCATCAAATCGCACTTGAAGCTTTTTCCCTAAAACAGATTTTGGTACCCGCCCAGACAAGAAACGCAGCGCCGTGGTTGAATTTGGTCTGCCATACGTAGCCGACCCAGCTGTAAGTAAGCATGTTTCAGAGTTTCTTCACCTTCACCAAGAAGTCGCGAAGGAAGCGCTTGGAAGCGACGCAGAGCCAGCAATTCCAGTTGGTTTGCTGCTAAACGGTGGCGTTTTTAACAGTGACTTAGTTACTCGCCGACTCGTTGATATTGTTGAAAACTGGAAAGGTGCACCAATATCATTACTTTCCAACCCTCATCCGGATTGGTCTGTCGCACTTGGTGCTGTGGCGTTCGCTAAGGCGAGACGCGGCGCTCAACTTAAGATTGGCGGCGGTAGTGCCCGCTCCTATTTCTTGCACCTCCAAGAAAAAACAAGCTTGGTCAAGCGCTTTGTTTACTTGCGAAAGGAACCGATGAAGGACAAGAGATCCGTCTAACAGGTCGACGTTTTGCTCTGACGCTTGGTGAGCCAGTGAGGTTCAATTTACTGACGTCAACCCACGATGTGTTCGGTGATCAGCAGAAAGTGCAGAACGGTCTGATGGTCAATATCGACCCAGATCAATTTACACCGTTGCCGCCTTACATCAGTACGTTACAGGGTAGCGAGGCAAAACTCCAAGCAAACCAAAAAGAGCGAGTAGAAGTACAACTAGCGTGTCAACTCACTGAGGTTGGTACCTTAAAAGTCGAATGTGTCAGCGCTGAAGATGAACAGCAGCGATGGGAACTTGAGTTTGAAGTGCGCAATCAGCAAGGTACGCAAGAGACGGTCAAGGCTCATCCGGGATTAGATTCGAGTAAAGAGTTGGTCTCTCGCTTATACAGTGGTAACAAAAACAGTGCAGACAGCAAAGAGATTAGCTTCTTTCTAAAACGCTAGAGAAAAACTTAGGTAAGAAAGACGAGTGGGACTTTCATACCCTTCGCTCTTTAGTCGACAGCTTCTCGCTCGGTAGAAAACGTCGTCGCCGCTCAGAACAGCATGAGAAAAACTGGCTGCGCCTGACTGGTTTTTGTATGCGTCCGGGTTTTGGAGATGCGACAGACTCTTGGCGCATGGAGCAAATTTGGGGTTTGTATCAACAAGGCATTCAATTTCAGAACGCACAAGGCTGGAGTGATTGGTGGACATTTTGGCGACGTGTATCCGGTGGCCTCAATGAAGAGCAGCAAGAAGTGATTCTAGGTGACATTGCTAAATACCTTCATCCCGGAGCAATGAAAAACGCAAAGACCTTCCAAAGGTGCAAAAGACAAGGGTTACGAAGCCATGGTAAGGCTCTCAGCCAGTCTGGAAAACCTTTATGTCGACGATAAGGTGCTCCTAGCGAACTGGTATCTGAGTAAGGCCATCAACCAATCTCAGTTCGAGCAAGCTCACTGGTGGGCATTGGGTCGTCTCGCTTCTCGTACTCCTCTGTACGGCAGCCAACATAATGTGATTCCTCGTGAACAAATTGAACAATGGCTACCTAAGTTACTTGAACAAAATTGGCTCAAAGAGCCGATGGCCGCCTTTGCTTGTGTGCTCATGTGTCGTAAAACCGGCGATCGCTCTTTGGATATATCTGATGACTACCGAGAGCAAGTGTCAAGCAAGCTGAAATCTTCCAAGGCACCATCTAGCTGGCTTGAATTAGTTTCAGAGGTCAAATCGTTGTCTGAAGCAGACTCCAAAAAGCTGTTTGGTGATGCGTTACCGGCTGGACTTCATTTACTTAAAGAGTAGAGGAATGTGCATCTTGCCGTTTTTAGTTTAGGAATAACTGATATTCCGAGTAAAATACTGCGCTAAGGTGTACATTGCCCAACGGCAAATTTTATAAATCAAGCAGGCTAGTAATGAAAAAAATCGTCGTTGAGTTTCAACCTCTAGGTATTGGCGATTGGGTACAAGTGAAAGTCACTGCAGAAGTGGCTAGAGTGCTTGCCAAAGAGTACACCGAATACGGTTGGCCGGTCAGTTTATAGTTACCTCTATAGTGGAAATACTAACGGGCTCAAATGAGCTCGTTTTTTTAATTTTTACAACACCTTACGCAGTTTGTTAGTCTATCCTTTATGTGATAAGAGTTGTTAGCAGCACTCATGTTCACGCTTCATTTGTACAAGGATAGACAATGAAACCATCGGCAATCACCACTTTTATACTCACTTCACTGATTTCGTCGGCTAGTATCGCGGACAGCTATGACGCTAACAACAAAACAACAAGCGATGACGAGTGGCAGTTCTTACTCGTATTCCCCATGATTTGGACGCCAAGTATCTCTGGTACAGCTGGTGATACAGATGGTCGCACTAATATCGATATTCCGTTCTCTAATATCGTCAGTAATCTAAACTTTGGAATCATGGGCGACTTTTACGCGCAAAAGAACCGATGGCTTTTTGGGTTCCGTACCAACTACCTCCATATCAAAAGCGACACTAGCGCCACTTACACACCCAAGTTGCCAATCTTTCCAGAAATAAGTGCCAACGTTGATGTGGATGCCACAATGTCACTCAATGACTTTTTTGGTGGTTATGAGGTAACGAATGGATTAGTACTGCTCACTGGGGTTCGCCATACTTACAGTAGTTTTAATGTTGGAATCAATATCAACGGCTCCCCTATTACACCTATTGAATCAACAGAGCATCAGTTTGATTGGCTGGTTGGGCTCAAATACGCGCATTATTTCAATCAAGACTGGGGATTAAGCCTAACCGTAGATACCAATATCGCTGGCGACAATGACGTCAATCGAGGTCTGAATTTAGCTGGAATTTATAGGCTGAGCGAACTTAATAATATTTGGTTTGGTTACCGGTACTTAAACCTTAAAAATGAATCTGGCCCCACTACGGTCGATGTGACGCAGCAAGGGCCAATGGTAGGCTGGGCATTTAGCTTTTAAGTGTCCTAAGTTTCATCTGCAAGCTTGTCGCTAGATCTACATGTAGCCACAGCTCTTGTATGTCTTGAACACGGAAATAAACAATCATAGTGCTCCTAAGTGTTATCTCATGACGACGATGTCACAAGCCAAACTATCATTCTTGGAGTTCTATGATTTACCTATCTGCGCCACCCAATCAAAAGACGTGTATGTTTCCGGTTAGAACTGATATTTAAGGCCTGTTGATTCGAGCAGGTTGTAGATCTCTCTCTGACTTTCTGACGTTCTACCTTTAGTCCCTCCAGCTTCACGAAGTTTATTCCTCATCGAAATCCACTCTTCACTTCCCCAAAGTAATGAGTCCTCCTTGAGTAGTTCAAACTGTTGATTTAGATCTGTAATGATCTCCTCTCCAGATAGGAAAAAACCAACTTCGTTGTTGTAGAGTAAGGAACGGAAATCGAGATTGGTTGTGCCAACAAAAGCGTTGTCATCAATGATGAGAAACTTTGCATGCAACTTACCGTAGAACTGGTCGCCACCCAACAACACTGAGTCTGGCTTGCCCAATTGATAGAACTTGATTCGTGGGTGATTGATGGCTTTCTTCCACGCTTCAGAGTTCAAATACGCGCGGTTTAGCTCATTCTTTTCGAGATCATCATCCAACCATTGCTGCTTCAAAGCATCGTCAGTCATTATCATCGATGGCACAGTGTGCATGTCGATTACAGCCTGCGTGAAGAAGTTATCACTGGTTAGCACTGAGTTGGTAATGATTTCAATCTTACGCTCCGGGTCTTGATCCAACCATGTAAGAGTAGTGTTGAGATCTTCAGCTAGGACGCCTTCGTCTTTTAGTAGATCAGATTGAAGGAAAAGATAGGGAGAGACGACACGAATGGTCTTGAGGTTACTGTTGCTGTATGCGGTTTTCGCCAGAATACCGCTAATCGAGTTAGCGTTGGCGCTTTTGTTTGTGCTGTAGCGGGATACGACATCTTCAGCGTTGAGATTATCTAGCTCGTGCGCAAACTTTGTATCGGTAACTCGATAGCCTTGATTCACATACCGATGAATATCAGCATACGCTTCGCTAAACTCCGAGTTGGCTTTAAGTTTGTCCAGTGCGCTAAGCAGTAAGCCACGGTCACGATTGTAACTCGCCCACGTATCGAGCTTTTTGTTTCCAGGTTTGGTAAATAGCACTGTAAAGTAATACTCACTAAGCTGTGTCGGAGATTGCTCTGGTGTCGAATCGAGCTTTGGCCTCAATAGGATTTCAATATCACGAAAGGCACTAAAATCTTTTTCGCCATCACTGTCGATCCCGTAGTAATGAAGCGACATATTACGGCCACCCGTTATCAAGTAAGCAAGCTCATTGTAGAATCCATCGACGATAAACAGTTTATCATGTGACCGTCGATTCCAGCGGGACTCCCCGTCTGTCAAAGCATTGAAGACCACTGCTTGCACACGCGCTTTTTGAGTTGTCGCTTCACCCTGTCTGTCTTTGACGTACCCCGCATTCTCCTCGCACTGCATTAGCCCTTTCAAGTTGCCATTATTAGGGCTGTATGAACCAAGACTATCCACCATAATACGAATATCGACCCCACGCTCTACCGCTCGACATAGCGCCCCTAGCGTTGCTTTACCGGCCAAGTCATCGGCAAAGATGTAGTAAGTCATATCTATGGTGTGTTTGGCATTTTCGATAAGATATATCTTTGCCGCTAAGCTCTTAATAGCATCTTGCTGTTCTGTTCCAATCACTTTCACATTGGCTTTTTGAACTGGAAGCAGCGTTTCTGAGGCAAGTTTGAGGTAATCTTTATCGAGCTCATCCGCCTCTCGCCAGCGACGAGACTCCATAAGCTCAGACGTCCATCCATCATTCGAAGTAACAGGAGGGTGAGCGTTAGATGCACAGCCTCCCAATAAGACTAGAGAAGCTAAAACTGATATCCCTTTCCACATATTGGTTCCTAACTACGTAACTACTTAATTAACCAGCGGCCTAGCGCAATGCTATCTTCTGCATAGAGCTATCTTCTGCACAGAGCCTAATTTCTGCACAAATCGATCGCCAACATAGCACCATAGAATGAGCTTGCCGCCAAATCTGATTTGATATCAAAGAAGCCGTCTATTACTTGGACGCCATCATTTGCCCTTTAAACTGAAGTACTTTCCATTGACGAGTCTCGATAAAGAACGCCGCCACAACCATGTAAACCGCCACCAATGCGAGCAGTCCTAGACGTATCCACATCTTTTCATCTATCACACCTGAGCTCATCAATGTGGTGCCAATTAGCACCAGCGCAGTATTGAGCGCCGTGGCATAGATAGGTGCCTTGGCGGATTCAGTGTACATTTTCTGCCCGAGAAAAATCGCCAACAACGCTATGAATAGCGTGTAAAAACCGATGTTTGGCACCAAGGCAAGAAAGCCAAACACTATGATGGCGATTACCCCACCAATAGCATTGCTAATCAAAAGAAACACACTTAACTTCACCGACTTCTCGCCTGTGATCATCAGTGACAACAATGCGATGAATATCATTGACAGCAAAGCTTCGGAAATCTGGAATACAAAAAAGACGCATACCACAGGAAAAGCCATAATCAGGGCGCGCACCGCTGAAAACCAACGAAACGAATCCGACAGTTCAACGGCTTTATGGCTTTGATACGTCTCCTCGCGCTCAGGAAGGTAGACATGCATAAGTGCAAAAATGCCGACTGAAATCGCACCAGATAAACTCAGCCTACGGCTAAGAAGATGGTTGTTCCTGTGCTTTGAATGGCCATAAATGGCAACATCAACGTCGACATTAGTAGGATGGTCGCGAACAAGTTCCATCTCGGATTAAGGAACAGGTAGTAACCCACCAGCATCAAAGCCGCGACACTGAGCAGCATCGGAATTGGATACTGCGCAAACCCAACACTCAGCGCCACACCAATGGCCACGGTAACGATCATGGCTAGCAGCAGTTCATAGACAATATCAATGTGCAGCACACGTTTTTCAAACAAAAATTTTGCAGTAAAAATCGGCGCAACGAAGGCTAGCGGCCAATCAATCCATGCTGCTAAAAACGTCGCTAAAGCGACGCCAATGGTGAAGCGCAAGATACGATTTTGAGTAGCATCAGAGAGCCCAGAAGTGACATCGCTCTTAGCTTCATTAGTCGAGCTATCTGACATAAGACATCCAACTTACTAGACGGATCCAAGCTTTACCTAAAAGATTAAAGATCCCGTTGTCACTGGTATACACGACCACATCGGCTTGCCCGCCGATTCTCAATAAACCGGTCGTATCTGTAGTATCAAACTCGATACTCACTGGCAGCATTTGAGTTTGTCTCAACCAGCCGGTCTGATTGTTGGCTTGTGCCAATTTACCCGCTTGATTGCTTTGCCCCCAATCAACACCCCAGTCGACGCTGGAAATACGTCCCTTCACTACCTTACCCGGTGCAAAATCTAATGCGATTTCCACCTCGTTCCCTGGTTGGATATTACCTAGGCTGTTCTCACGAAAGTACGCTTCAATCCAGATACTATCAGTAGAAACGAACGTCATGATAGGTTGACCCGCACTGGCATAAAAACCCTCAGAAAGGCTAAAGTTTGATACCCCGCCATTGGTCGGTGCGCGTACGACAGTGCGCTCTAGATCGAGCTGCGCTTTTTCTAACGCCAATAGCGCGGCTTTGATTTGGCTATTTTCTTCACCTTCAGCGCCGAGTTGGCGATTAGCACGCTCTAAATCAGCTTGAGCATTGGCGACGTTAGCTCTCGCAGTCGCGAGATTGGCACGTGCTTTATCTGCTTCAGAATCAGACACCACACCTTTCTCTGCAAGCCCCAACACTCGTCTAGTTTGCAATTCAACATTATCACGTTCAACGACTGCACTGGTGAGCTTCGCCTGAGCCGAAGCAATACTCGCGGTCTGTGCACCGACATTCTGCCCTGCTATTTCCAGATCTTGCTCAGCTTTCTTAACCGCAATCTCATAATCCACAGGATTAAGAGAAACCAAGATATCCCCTTCAGAGACCAATTGATTTGGTCTTACCTGAATATCAATAACTTGGCCTGACACCTGGGGTTTTACTGGCACGACATAACCTTGAACTCGGGCGTTGTCGGTTGAAGGGACAATTCTGTCAGAAATGATACTCACACCAAGGCTAACCGCTATGGCGATGATGAGGCCATTGGTCACCTTTTTGACTTTGTTTTGTTTAGCGTTCGCTTGCTGACTATCCAACTCTTTTTGCTCAGCATTATCCGTGGATGAGATAGCCGGTTCGCTTTTATCACTCATTATGTCGCCCTTGTTAACAATTCTTCGACTTTAGTTTATTTAGGTATAGACTAAATAAGCGGAGATTAAAAATTAATTACGTTATAAATTAGTATTTTAGAGTCATCGATCATGCATTCAGTTTTCATTCTCAATCATTGATAATGTTAACGAGCACGATATCTAAAAGTTGCCATTTCACGCCAAGTGGCTAAGCTAAAAACAACGCTTTTCAAGAGTCTGAATCATGCCTACATCCCAAGAGCCCGCCAATCGACTGATCAAATCGAGTTATGCTCGTATCTTGGTCGAATTATTTCGTGAGTACGGAGAAGATCCACACCAAGCGATCCGCGACTCTGGATTGCCACCTGATCTGTTTGATTTAGACCAAGAGTTCTTGCCGCAAGAGCCCGTTAAGCGACTGTTATATTTACTTGGCAATCAACTTGGTATGACCAACTTTGGTGACTTGGTAAGAACCGCTATCAAGCAAAAGTCACTACCAAAACTTTTAGGGCAATTCTCTGAGTGCAGTACAGTGCGAGACGCTTGGAGCACTCGCGTGATGTGTTTGCTTATGACGCCACCAACGTTAGCGTTGGACTTGAAACCGTGCACGGAAGAACCTGGTATTGGTGTAAGCGGGAGAATGATGGCAGTGACCCGTTTATTTGGTCTGAAGTCTGGGCTGTGTTGTATGCGATTGAGCTAGTGCGAGCGCTGACAAAGAGTGACTGGACACCCAAACAGCTTAAAATCCAGATTGATGAGATCGAGCTTTACCAAGCTATCATTGGCAAATCGACTCAATACATCGTCAGTAATGATCGTATCGAGTGGCTAATCGAAGATGAGATTTTAAATCAGCGCCCTAACATCACGGCCAAAGATACTGAAACCCAAGCGCCACTTGTCACCTGGCATGCCAACTTTACAGACCAAGTTTTTACCGCACTACTACCCTATGTACGAGAACATAACTTAACACTCGAAAACGCGGCAAAACTCCTTAAGCTGTCCCCACGAACATTGCAAAGACGCCTCAAAGAAGAGCGCACCAACTTTCGTCATATCAAAGACAACTTAGTTTTTACCGTTGCCGTCGACATGATGGGTGAGGAGCTGTCTCTCACTCATATTGCCAGTCAACTGGGATTCTCTGATATTTCTCATTTCTCACGCTCGTTTAAACGCATTAGCGGTCTAACCCCCAAGCTCTACCAAAAACGGTGTTGAACCTAAACCACAATCATCGAGCTCAGTAAGATTACATGGCAATCCATTACCAACTGTTACACATCGAGAATGAAAACTATAATTAGCACATATACATAACCGACTCATGCTGGTAGCGTGTCGGCGGTATTGAATAATGAGTTTTAGAGGTTGTCCCTGTGCGTGTGCTTGCTTGGTTTTTTGCTGTTGTTTCTGTGAATTCTTATGCCAATGATTGGAGCTGGCAAGACCTAGCGCAGGAAATAGATGCACCAAGCTACAGCAATCATTTTAAAGACTACGACATTAGAGCACGCTACGATTTGATGATGATTGTCGACTATCAAAATAGCCATGATGAGGAAAGATCAGCGCGCGAAGATGATTACCATCAAGCCTGATTCGCTTTGCTGAGAAAGGCGTCAACATCCTTGAGCTGATTGAGGAACAAAAGCAAATAGACGAAGACCATTCAGACTGGAACATGAAAGTAAACAATGATCTGATTGGAAAACAAGGTCGACTCCCAGGCTTTATCGTTCCACTGGAATTCGACAACTTAACAGTCACTGAATTTATCTTAGTTCCCACGGCTGGTGCCTGTATCCACACCCCACCCCCACCAGCGAATCAAATGGTCGTAGTTAGCTTTCCGCAAGGTGTGCAGTTCAGAGGGTTGTATACCCCAGTTTGGGTGGAAGGAACGCTGGCTCAACAGACCAACTCGTCTAATATTGAGCTGTCAGACGGTGCCACGGATGTGACCACCGCCTATACAATGGAAGCTCAGTCTGTAGAAGTGTACGAGTAAAAACCTGAGCGAACTTATTCGTTCTCTGTTTCAACCGTTCGTGGACGCTGACCAAGACGATAAATCTTTTCAGCGCGAGTGCCGAAAACCAAAAGCTTGCTGCGAGTACGGCAAAAAACAGTGCTTTATGCGTGCCTTCCCAAAAGTACTCAACGAATCGAGTATACAGGTTAATAAACACGAAAATTAAACCAAAGCCACGATTTAACTCATCATCAAACTTGATGCCATGATAGAGCGCTGCAAGCGAAGCGATCAGTAACAATACCGACCAATGGATAAGCGAAAACTGGCTCACATCTCCCCACTCTGCAAAATCAGCGTAATTGCCAAAAATGGAGACAACCCAAAGCGACAAGAAGAACAAAATCAATCCATAGGCGCGAGTCGTAATGGAAAAGTCTTCAAACTGTGGCCACTTACGCTGAGTTGTCATCCCCAGCGCAACCAGAATTGCACTAAACAACACAAACCGCAGAGGCAGCGTCATGCCAAGAAAGTAACCAGACTCATCCCACTGGTAGGTTTCAATGCCAAACCAAATGCTCAGACTAAGCAAGGCACACGCCCACACCAACAAGGATGGTATCCAAAATCCAAGTAATCCATAAACAATGGATGCAAGTAAGATCAGTTTCGTTAAGTTATTGGTTTCAATGACTTGACCAATAAAATAGATAGAAATAGCGGTACTGATGATACCCAATACGAATAGCGCTTCATTACTGAAGGTTTTATCTGGAGCACTCGACTTTCTTCTTACGCCGTAGAGATAAAAGCCCGCGGCCACAACAGCAAAAATCCACTCTTCGCGATATCAGGCGCACTAAAGATTTGTTCGATAAGCTCAATTAACCACTTGTCGAGCAAGACTGACAAGACTGAGAGTACGATACATAAAATGGCGACCCAGAATGAGTACTTAGCAATCAGTGACCAGTCAATACTCGCAACTTCATAACTGCCTTTGAGTTTGCTGCGATCGTCATCAGTGATCACTCCTTCTTCGTGCCATTGGTCAATCGCACTGCTTACCACGCGACTTTCTCTTTTTGACAGTTTCATCGCTCTATTCTTCCGTTCGGTTGCTTGAGGCTAACCCTCAAAATTTGTCGTCACACTATACAAATAGCTGAGACTTCGCAAACAAAACTGCGTCTCCGGATATCAGGACTTTGTCATGTTTTAGTAACCCATAGAGAACGCCTGTTCGCGCTGAGGCCTGCAGCGCAGTTAAACTTGTCTTGTTTAACCTTTCACTCCAATACGGTACAAGACCGGCGTGAATCGAACCGGTTACTGGGTCTTCATCGCCACCATTTGCTGGCCAAAAATAACGAGAAACGAAGTCATGCTCGCCATCATTACTTGGCGCAGTTGCCACAACATCATAAGGCGCCAACGCTACCAACTCTGCATTGTTGGTAATCAGCTCTGTAACGTCGCTGGCATTATCGTAGATCGCAAAATAGGCTTGCTCGCTCCGCAATACCTGTTTTGGTGGTATTGATAATCCATTGAGTAATTGCGAGGGAATTCGAGAAATTTGACGTGGTTTACGAATAGGAAAACTCATTTCAACTCTTCCACTATCCTGTTGTGAAACGAGCAAATCCCCCACTGATGTCGTCGAGAACTTGATTTCGCCGGTTAGTCCAAGTTGCTCGAAAAGAACATGAGAAGCAGCCAACGTCGCGTGTCCACAAAAATCGATTTCAGTTAATGGAGAAAACCAACGAATGAAATAATGATTGTCACCACGTTTGTTTAGGAATGCGGTCTCTGAAAGGTTATTTTCAAGCGCAACGTTTTGCATCCACTGTACATCTTCATAATTGTCTACAATCACGACGGCTGCGCTGTTGCCTCGAAAAGGTGTATTAGTAAAAGCATCGACAATCCATTGTTCAAGCGCCATTCTTTTTCCTCAGTTAGCTCTGTTCGTGTAAGCAATGCGCTTACGGTAAATTCGGTACACAATTGCCAGTAGTATACAAACCGTTGCAGGTACAGCAAGGGAAAGAAAAGCCAGCTTATTGAATAACATAGCCCCTGCAATACCGCCTAGGACAAAACCCAGAACTATGGTCACAAACAACTTCGCTTTTCGTTTGTCGAAGGGCTCACCGCGCAGTGAAGAACCAATCATGATGCCTAAGTCAGTCACGATTCCTGTCACGTGAGTCGTTCTGACAACGGCGCCACTGAATGTTGTCGCCAGTGCATTTTGTAGTCCACATGCAGCCGATGCGAAATAGGTTCCCATGTGCGAACCTTGAAGGAGAAAATAAGCAGCAACAAACAAGAATAAGCTCTCGATACAAAGTAGCCATTCATATTGACGTCCAAGCTTTAGTGATACATTTGAAATGAATAACCCAGATATAGCAGAGCCCATCAAGAAGCTTAAGACGATTGCAAACAAATACCCTGCCGCTGACCAATCGTTGAAAAGCTGCGTGCCAAGTAGTGTCGCTGTCCCCGATAGATGAGAGATCGCTTGATGTTGAAATCCCATCAAACCTACAGCGTTTACTGTCCCTGCAAGCAGCGCTAGAATGAAAGCGCCTGACTCAATCCAACGTGGTAATTTAGAAATCAAGTGAGTACCTCAACAACAAAGCAGGTTAACGACAGCAAGAGCTCGACAGCGTCAAAGACGAAGCGTGCATCATAGTCCTATCTAGCGGGGTTTCTTTGATTTGAAGCACATAATGTGCTGCGGACCAGCTGCTCCCCCTAAATACAGCTCCTCTGTATCCTCAAAACCTACCTTTTGGTACAACTGATAGGCAACCGTGTTCTTGCAGTTCACTGTTAAATACAGCTCACACGGCGCTATGTTAAGCCAAGAATGAAACTGGTCAGTAATCAAACTAAGAGACGACTTCGCTAGACCAAGCCCCTGATAGCGCTGGTCTATAAAGTATGCACGTAAGCCTACCGCACCGGCAGGTGCATCCTTCATCGTATTGGCATAATCTTGATCGAGTAAAAAGAACCCTACCGCTATATCATTGGAATAAATGATCCACTGCGTCTCTAGAGGTTTAGATAAACTCGTTTGGACAATTTCTGAAGTAATTCCCACGAAAGGAAGTTGGCTTTCATCAACAGAGAGATTAACTAACTCTTCAGTAATGGGAACCTCGATTTGTCTAATCACTAAAGTCATAAAACCTCCCCATCCTCATTCCAATCAAACTCCATCTGTTTTGCCGTTTTCAGTGCTATTTCCCTGCCTTTTAGCTTTTCCACAAGTCTCAAGCTCATATCAATACCGGCTGATATTCCGCCTGATGTTACCAAGCCACCCAAATCAACCCAACGAACACCGGATTTAACCGTCAAGTTTGGGAACTTAGCTTTCAAATCGCTTTGGTCTTCCCAATGCGTAGTGACCGTTTGATCGGTTATTACTCCTGCTTTCGCCAACAGAAAGGCGCCGGTACACACCGAAGCGACCAAGTCAGCCTCTTGTGCGACTTTAGCGATCCAGTCAATGGACTTCAGGTTGGTCATTTCTGGTTCATGAATACCGCCTGGAACGATGACAACATCAAGCTTGGGATGGCTAAGGATCGAGTAATCCGATTGAACATTAAAACCGCCTCGCGCACTCACTGCACCGTGGTTGTTTGAAAGTAAACTCACATTCCACTTCTCTTCATCAGGCAAAAATCGATTTGCCGTAGAAAACACCTCGAACGGGCCTGAGAAATCCAATACCTCTACGTCTTTGTAGATATAAATCCCAATGTTCATCTCAACCGTCCTTTGTTAATTTCCTGTTATCAACACTATTCAGTTCTAGCAAAAATTTCAACTTCTTCGTCTAAAACTATTCTTTGTTGAACAAAGTGTTAGCCCAAACGGAGGGTACGATCCTACAAAAGCGATTTATTGAAAACACTCGTCCCGATTAGCCTAGGATTCATCAACGTATCAGCCTTCTTCACTTCCTTTTCTGATACGAAATCACTATTTGAAAAAGGCGAATCACACTATGAATGAGCTGTCGTTCAGCATGCCTCACGAGCTCGAGTTTGGGGGAATCTATTTTCCTCCTCTTTTGCTCACTTGTGCATGTGGTTATCTGTTAGCCCTAATTACAAGTAAGTTCATTGTGAACCGAAAATGGCATCGACACTTTGCCGGCTATGCATTAGTCGAAATTGCTATCGCTGCGGTTTACGTGGTTCTACTCAACAAATATATCGTTTGGTCGTAATTCAAAGAAAGGTTTTCCCGTGTTAAAGAAACTCATCACTACCATTGCTGTTTTAGCTATTGCTGGTTATTTCACCTATGACAACTACGCAAGTTACATCGAAAACCCATGGACACGGGATGGTCAGGTTCGCGCTGACATTATTCAAATCACGCCACGCGTTACCGGGCCAGTAATCGACCTCAATGTCGAAGATAACAGTCACGTTAAAAAAGGCGATGTTCTATTTAAAATCGACAAGCACCTTTGAGGCAGCAAAAGATCAAGCCTACGCGAACCTTCTTCAAGCTAAAGCGCTTCTTGAACGCGCTATCAATGAAGAGAAGCGTTCGGTTGAGCTTGAACGTCGCAAACCTGGCGCAGTCCCCGTTTTGACACTCAACAACCTCGCTAACGATGTACAGACTTCTCGTGCAAACGTAAAAGCTGCTGAAGCTGGATACGAGGCTGCATCCTTGAATCTTGAGTTCACTGCGGTGACAGCTCCAACTGACGGTTACATTACTAATTTAAACCTTCAAGAAGGATCTCAGGTTGTAGCTAACCAACCTGTTGTCGCTTTGATTGACGATGACAGTTTTTGGGTAGAAGGCTTTTTTGAAGAGACTGATCTTCGCCATATTCGTACAGGCTCGCTAGCTCAGGTAACGCTTATGTCTCACCCCAATCGCCCGTTGGCCGGTCATGTGAGAAGCCTAGGGTACGGTATTTCCAAAGCCGATGGCAGTACTGGATCCTTCCTTCTACCAAACGTAAACCCCAACTTTCAGTGGATCCGTTTAGCGCAGCGTATTCCAGTGCAGGTAAAGTTGGATAACCCACCCGAAGACATTCAATTGATCGTCGGTGCAACGGCATCTGTTTTAGTGAGCAAACATCAACAGGCTGAGTAGAACATGAAGATTGATATGCATAATGCTCTAAAACTGTCTATTTCGGTACCGCTAGCACTCTTGCTAGCGTTATCGTTTGGATGGGAAAAACCTTACTGGGCTGCTACTACCGTTATAATTCTGTCTACCCACGAATCTTTTGGTCACTCCTTGAAGACGGGGCGAGAACGTATTTTGGGCGCTGCCATTGGTGCTATTCTAGCGTTCATATTGGTGTCTTTATTTCCTCAAGACCCAACTCTCTTCGTCACTACCTTTGTAATCGTCGCGGCGATCCTTATCTATTTAGGCGGTTGTCTTCACCACGGCTACCTATTCAAAATGGCATTCGTCGTATGTACTCTGATTGCTTTTGTCGGCAACTTTGACAATGTCACGACATTCAATATGGCAATTACCCGAGTGCAAGAGACGATTCTCGGTGTATTGGTGTTCACCTTTGTTTATAGCTTTCTATGGCCACAAAAAACGGAAGACTTAATTTTTGAGCAGTTCGCCACTCTGGTGAAGCAATACCGAAAAATTATCGTCGATTATCGATTCGGCCATAGTAAAGAGCTCGAACTGAATACGCTTAAAGCAGACATTGAACGAGCAAAGTCACTACTTGCGCTGCCACTTCACGGGAGTTATGACTTGAAAAGCAACGTTGATAAGTATCGCATCGTATTGGCGTCTTTTATCGAGTCGGCCGATCGACTAGAACAAACAGAGTTGTTTGACCTCGATTGGCACAGTCATCGATGCGCTGAGCTGCATCAGACTGTTAACAAAAACAGCATCGATCAGCTTAGTCGCGATGATTTGTATACCCTATTACTAGATTCTGCATGGGATAATGAAACGCTTTATAAAGCGACTAAACGTAGTCTGACATTATTCACTAACTATCAGCAAAGGCTTGTTGTCGTCGCGCAAAATGTTTGCGTGATCATATCGGCGTTTCTGCTTTGGATATACTTGGCAATCCCCGGTGGAACTGTCTTCCCGATGCTTGCCTGCGTCATGGCTAATGCAATGACCTCGATGCCGAAACCGTATATCAATAATGTCATTTTAGGATTCATTATTTTTGCAACTTTCGTCTTGCTACAGTTTGTGTTGATTCTACCCTCGCTCACAGAAGCATGGCAGTTAGCCATCTTCTATTTTTCAAACTTAATGATTATGTCGATTGGATGCGACGTATTTAAACAGCCTCTTCAAAAAATAATAGGGCCACAGATGCTCGTTGTTCTCACCAACGGAACATTACATTTAACGCCAAACTTTGATATACAAACACCACTCATCATGGTGATCTTTGTTTTTCTATCTTTAGCGCTTGCTAAGTTCTACATAGACTTAATTCACTTAGAACAAAGATAGATTCACTCATTTTAAAAGAAGCCTCGCTATAATAGCGAGGCTTCTTTTATTCCTGCCTATCAACCATCAAAAAAACAATTAAAAAAACAATTAAAAAACACGGTTTACATGAAAAAGTGGATGAATAGCTAGGTTATAAACATCAATCAGTTACGGAGATTTTCATCATAAAATCCTCCAAAAACTCTACTGACGAGGAGTTCATCCTACAAACGTGATTTATTCATTTTATTGAATCGAATTATTATTACCACATCAAGACAACATAGCTTGATTCGCAAAGAATGCACACAACACTCACGGACGAAAACTTATTAACTTAGTAAAATCAACCGGAGCTAGTTTATGGACTTTGTTCATACATTAATTCAAAGCTCACCATTTATTGCTTTATTTATTACCCTATCATTAGGT
Source organism: Vibrio maritimus (assembly GCA_000755425.1). Taxonomy (GTDB): domain Bacteria; phylum Pseudomonadota; class Gammaproteobacteria; order Enterobacterales; family Vibrionaceae; genus Vibrio; species Vibrio maritimus_A. The sequence continues at coordinate 59,766 of BBMT01000011.1, read as the reverse complement.
TATTTGGTGGGTAAAATTACAATTGGACGTTTCGTTCTTGGTGGTGTCGCAGGCACACTATTAATGGGCGTACTCATTGGTCAATTTGGTGTTCATATCGACCCAGGTGTTAAGAGTATTTTCTTCGCACTATTTATTTATGCTGTAGGTTTCCAAGGCGGTCCGCAATTCTTTAGCGCACTAAACTTCAGAACCATCAACATTTTGATGTCGGCTGTTGTAATGACGGTCTCAGGCCTTCTATGTGTTCTGGCGGCAGCGTGGTTCTTCGACCTTGACCGTGGTACAGCAGCAGGTCTTGCAGCAGGTGGTCTAACTCAGTCAGCAATCATCGGTACTGCTGGTGACGCAATCAGCAAATTAGCTGGTGTGACTGAAGAAGCGAAACACATCATGCAAACCAACGTTGCAGTAGGTTACGCGGTAACATACATCTTCGGTTCTCTAGGCCCAATCCTAATGGTGACTTGGATTATCCCAACCATGATGAAATGGGACATCCGAGGCGAAGCTATCAAGCTTGCTGAGAAAATGTCTGGCGGCAAACCTGAGCTTAACCCAGGTGAGTTTAACGCGATTTCACAACTAGAGTCTCGTGCATTCCAAGTGACTAACTCTTGCAGCGTATATGGCAAAACCATCGCTCAAGTAAACGAAAAACTTGTAGACGTTGCCATCGAAGTTATCGAACGTGACGGCAAAGAGATTGAGCTAGAGAAATTCACAGCAATCAATGAAGGTGACGTCATCGTTGTCACTGGTCGCCGAAAAGCGTGAACAAGTTCGCGAAACACCTAGAGCAAGAAGTTGTCGACCTAGACGAAAAATTCACGCTTATCGAAGAAAACCGTCAGCTAATTGCGACAGACAAAAAGCTTATTGGCAAAACGCTTAAGCAGGTTAAACAAGAGTCAAATGCAGATGCCCTTCGCGGTGTATACGTTACAGACTATATCCGTGGCGGCAACTCTATTGAAGTAACTGAAAACCTTGTTGTTCAGAAAAACGACATCATTCAGTTGACAGGTAAACCAACAGACATCAACAAAGTTGAGAGCAACATTGGTAAACGCCTTGGCTCAAGTGTTGTGACTGACTACGTCATGTTCGGTCTTGGTATGGCGGTCGGTATTCTTATCGGCATGATCAGCTTCAAGATTGCGGGCATCCCGGTCACTATCGGCTCCGGTGCTGGGTGTTTGATTTCTGGCCTAATGTTCGGCTGGTTGCGCAGCAAAAAGCCAAGTGTGGCTTCATTCCCTGTTGGTGCGTCTAACTTTCTACGCGACTTCGGTCTGGCTATCTTCGTCGGCATCGTTGGTCTAGAAGCAGGTCCACAAGCAGTAAGCACAATCCAAGAGCACGGTTTGTCACTTCTATTCCTAGGGTTTGGTGTGACATTGATTCCTCAGTTCATCGGTTTCTTCGTGTCTTACTACGTACTGAAAATTCGCAACCCAATTGAAGGCCTAGCAGCCGTGAGTGGTGGTCGAAGTGCCAACCCAGCATTTGCTGCGCTACTAGAGAAAGCAGGTAACTCATCTCCAGTATTCGCCTTCACCGTGACTTACGCAGTAGCAAACGTACTGCTCACACTATGGGGACCAATCATCGTTGGCATCATTACTACCAACGTCCCAATGTAACGCATTAATTGAAATGAGCGGGAGTGTTCTGTCCCGCCTTTTTAACCCAATTTCAGCTAAACGAACCTGTTCGTTTGCTAACAGATAAACAAATTGAAGGTAATTTATTATGTCTAACATCGACTTCTCACAATTCGAAAACCTAAGCCCATTTGAACTTAAAGACAAACTCATCGAAGTGGCAAAAACGACTCCAGACCGCATGCTGATGGATGCTGGCCGTGGTAACCCTAACTTCCTAGCTACGCTACCTCGTCACGCTTTCCTTCGCTTGGGTGACTTCGCAATGCAAGAAGCTGAGCGTAACTACGCTTACCTAGATGCAGGCTTCGGCGGCATCCCAGATGGTAAAGGCATCGTTGAGCGTTTCGATACGTTCGTAAGTAACGCAGGCGACTCTGAAGGCGTTCGTTTCTTAGAAAAAGCACTAAGCTATGCAAAAGACCGCTTAGGTATCGACAAGCAAGAGTTCCTTAACGAATTAGTACTAGCATTCCTTGGCTGTAACTACCCTGTTCCCCCTCGCATGCTAGTGAACATCGAAAAAGTGGTTAAGCAATACATCGCAGAAGAGATGTACGGCCCTATGCCAACCACGACTAACTTTGACCTATTCGCAACTGAAGGCGGCACTGCGTCAATGACCTACACTTTCCAAACCATGTTCCACAATGGTCTGTTGAAGAAAGGTGACAAGGTTGCACTGACTACACCTATCTTCACTCCGTACCTAGAAATCCCAGAGCTTTCTGAGTACGAGCTGGAAATCGTAGAAATCCGTCTAGACGAGAAAACATGGCAGCTTCCTCAATCTGAGATTGAAAAGCTAGCTGACGAGCAAATCAAACTGCTGTGTGTCGTGAACCCTGCAAACCCAGCGTCTGTGAAGTTCTCTTACGACACGCTAGACCGCCTAACTTCATTTGTTGAAGAGAAGCGTAAAGACCTATTCATCATTACTGATGACGTGTACGGCACATTCGCAGATAACTTTGTATCGCTATTTGCAAAACTGCCATACAACACGCTTTGTGTGTACTCATTCTCAAAATACTTCGGTGCAACAGGTTGGCGTCTAGGCACTATCGCGATTCAAGACAACAACGTGTTTGATGATGCGATGCGTGCACTACCAGAAGCACAGCAGCTTCAGCTTGATGACCGTTACAAAACACTGACTCCAACACCGCGCGACATTAAATTCATCGACCGCATCGTTGCTGACAGCCGTGCAGTAGCGCTTAACCACACTGCGGTCTATCGCTACCACAACAAGTTCAAATGGCGATGTTCTCTCTAAACTGCCTAATGGATTTAGAAGACAACTACAAAGAGGCTTGTAAACGCATCATCCGTGAGCGCTTCAACACGCTTTACGAAAACATGGGCATCACTGTTGAAGAAGACAAAGATCGTGTGGATTACTACACCCTACTTGAGCTAGACACGCTAGGTGGCAAGCTTTACGGCGACGAGTTCGTTGAGTGGTTCAAAGCAAGCAACAAGGGTAAAGACTTCTTGTTCCGCCTTGCTCACGAAACCGGTGTTATCTTGCTTCCGGGTAAAGGCTTCGATGTGGTACACGCATCGGTACGTGTGTCACTCGCTAACCTAACTCACCACGAGTATGAGTTGATTGGCCGCGAAACTCGCCGAGTACTTGATGAGTACTTCCAAGAGTTCATGGCTCAATAAACAGCCTTAAGCCTCGTCTGCGAGGCTTAATTTTTCCCTTTACATGAAAAGCATTCGGTTGGCTTTTCGATTAAAAGAAGAAGTACGCTATGAAAGGTATTATCTCTATTCAATCACACGTCGTTTATGGACGTGCTGGTAACAGCTCAGCTGTATTTCCACTGCAACGACTTGGCTTTGAAGTATGGCCAATTCACACCGTTCAGTTCTCAAACCATACACAATACCAACAGGGTTGGACTGGATACGCATTTCACCCGAGTATCATTGGGGAACTGACGCTTGGCTTGAATAAGATTGGTGCTCTTAAAGACTGTGAAGCAATTTTATCGGGTTACATGGGCAGTGCAGCACAGGCACACGAAGTACTAAAGCTGGTGAACAAAGTAAAAAAAGAAAACCCAAATGCACTCTATGTGTGCGACCCAGTCATGGGTGATTCAGAGAAAGGCTGCATTTTAGAACCAGAAATTACCGACGAGTTAATTACTCATCTGATGCCAACCGCGGATGTCATCATTCCAAATCAATTTGAGCTTACTCAATTTACCGGTATCAAGATCACTTCTCTCCAAGAGGCCGTGAGAGCGTGTAAAAAGGCTTTGACTTTGGGACCCAAGGTTGTGCTTGTTAAACACCTTCATGGTATATCAAACAATATCTTCACCATGATGCTTGCGACAGAGGGGCATTGCTATATGGTTCAGCGTCCATTCCTAGATTTTGAGCGAGAGCCTGTTGGTGTTGGCGACTTAATTTCCGCGCTATTTACGGCTGGACTTCTCAGCGAACTTTCACCGGTTAAAGCGTTTGAACATGCAAACAACGCTTGTTATGGAGTACTGCGTGAGACCCATAGACGTGACGAGTGGGAACTTCAAACTGTGGCGGCACAACAAAGCCTTGTCGATCCGAAAGATCGCTTTTGTGCAACTCAACTAGCGTAAGGAAAAGCTCATGAAAAAAGCAATTATCGCCGCGACACTACTTTGTTTAAGCACTGCTTCAAATGCCAATATCATCATTGATACCAAAAATGTGGACCAAGAGCAGTATCACGCTGATATGTACGAGTGTCAGCAATACAGTCAAAACGTCGAGAGTGGGCAGTCTAACTCACTAGGTTCAGACATGTTGGGTTCTACAGCAAAAGGCGCGGCTTTGGGTGCAGCTGGCGGTGCAATTTCAGGAGGAAGCGGTACTAAGGGTGCTCAAGTAGGCGCTGGCATTGGCTTGATTGGTGGCGCACTAAAACACGGTGCGGAAAAGAGGCATCAGGCAGAAGAATACAAAGTGCAGAAAGACCAAGTTGTCCGTCACTGCATGCAAGGCCGTGGATACTACGTACTAAACTGAATCGGCTCTTGTAGGATTGGATCCTTCAAACGCGATTATGGAGTTTCAGCTCAACAAGATATTATCTCTCCGTCAAGGTGTAATGCTCCTTGGTACTGTAATTGAACTCAAAAGGATTAACATGGCAATTGGGGCAACCCAGCTTTGGGAAGGGATTCCCAATTTTTTTCTACACTTCCACCAGGCTTTTATACATCACGAGACTATCAACATAGCCTAGGCGGCTATGGTTATAGGCTCTAGGAATCGTGCCAACAATAGCAAAACCGAGACTTTCCCATAAAGTGACCGCGATTGTATTCGTTGATACCACACTGTTAAATTGCATCGCATCAAACCCCAGATCTATCGCAACCTTTTGAGAATACTCACACATTGATCGTGCAATGCCCTTTCCTCTAGCACTTTCTAAAACCATGTATCCGCAGTTACAAATATGGCTACCCGGTCCAGCGGCATTTGCTTTGATATAAAAAGAGCCCAAAATCACGCCATGTTCCACGAAGACAAAGGTTTTAAGCGGTACTTTGCACCAAACATCAAACGACTGTTCCAATGTCATATTTGGATCAAAAGCATAGGTTTCCTCAGCCATTATTACTCTTGAAAACGTAGGCCAAAACAGCTCAAAATCGTCTCTCGTCATTTCACGAAACATGGATTATTCCTTAAGTGGATGGAAACAGTGAATCAAACTCGCGCAAGGTGGTTTAAAGGCGACCAACCATAGCACCTTTGTCATCTGATTTTTCGCACCAAATCCAACCATTAAGTTCGAACTCAGCAATTAGTCTTTCACCCACCTCTAATCTATGCTCAAAAGCACGGTAGTCGCTTTTGACGATCGCGGTATCAGCATCTATCGCGAGTATCTGTTTAGGTACCCACCCCTTCTTACCTTTACTTCGACAAAGAACCCAATTTGGCCAGTCACCCTGAACGTCTGACTCTTCAATAACAGTCAGCTGCTCACCTTGCACAACAACAATCGGATATTCGGGAGTATCTGTGTATTCCTTTACTACTTTGTACTGCATATTTGTCCTTTATTTTAGAATTGCCAACGTACCACACGAATCAATTCGGTCTGTAGGTCGAATAATAGGTATCGACACTGATCTCCTGAAAACGGTCTTCGCCTAATGCTTTGACTACTCTATCGAATGTATAGTCGCTTCCGAAACGCTCAACCAATAGTGCAAATCGTTTTGAAGACGAAAATAGAACATGAGCAAGTTGTTCTGAAGTAACCGGAATCACTAACCTACTTTGATGTACAGCAATCTCTGTCAGCACTTCAAACTCCGAGAAGTTCTCTGCATGGTTATAATTAGAAGCACTTGGCGGTAGTGTGATACCGAGGCTCGTCAGCACATCATCGAGCAAGACTTCGAAGTCGTAGGCAACAACCGTGACATCTTCATTACCGACCCGCAGTACTTCGTCGACTAACTTATCGGATTTGGCGTAAGAAAGTGAACCTGCAAAGGTGATAATATCAACCGAACTATCGGTAAGCGGCAAGTTATCACCCGTTCCTTGAACAAAAGAAACTCCACGGGTTGAACTTGCGCTAGCGAGCATATTGGCACTTGGGTCTATACCCACAACGCTGCTGCACACCTCGGCTAAAGCATTAGATGAGAGACCAGTTCCACAACCGATATCCAAGCCGTTATCGAATGAAGGCTTAATAGATTCTATCGCTTGTTTCAGTATCAGCCCGTGAATAGGCGGGCGGTACGCCGCGTAATGCTTAGAAACTTGATCGTTATACTCATCACTCATTATCACTACCTCTACGTTTTCATTTCATTGTAAAAGAAGCTTTGTTTCTTTCTAAGAAACTGTGTAAGCCAATAGATCAACGATTTGTTCTGGCGTCGTTGCCCACGCCTGTGCAGCGCCATCAACCTCTTTTAGCGCATGTACTAGGTTGTCATCGTGGAGAGTAATGTAAGGTTTGCCGAGCGCCGCACAGTAGCCAGCATCAAAAGCAGCATTCCACTGTTTATATTTATCGCCAAAACGAATAATCGCGACATCGCACGCTTTGATAGCCGTTTGAATTCGAATCGCGTTCACCTTCGCAGATTTGTGATCTCGCCAAAACTGCTGAGATTCAGCACCCAAACCATCCCCTGCTGCATCACTTGATTCATGATCGGTGTTAGCAGAGGTAAAGCTGATATCAAGGTTCTTGGCTTTACAACCTTCGATGATCTGCTCTCGCCAATCGGTATGAATTTCACCTGATAGATAGACTTCCAACACGCACTCCTTTAACACATTGATTTTTAAAACAGTCTACTCTCAACAAACCTACAGAGCAATGGGGTGTTACTTACAGAAAGTATCGATATAGAGGGCTTCTACTTTATCCCTTGCCCACTGGGTTCGGCGTAAAAATTTAAGAGAGGATTTAATAGACGGGTTGTTGTAAAAGCAGTTGATTTGGATTTCCGCGTCCAAGCCTTCCCAACCGTAATGTTCTTGAAGACGCACTAAAATTTTTTCTAGTGTTAGACCGTGTAGTGGGTTGTTTGGCTGCTCTTGACTCATGTTCTTTACCTAAATTAGTTCAACGGGCGGCAGTGTACCAGATTACACGACCGCCCACTGCAGATTAATTTACGGACTATGCGCCTCTTGGAGCAAACATGATGATAGCCATTCCGAGCAGTGCAACTAAGGTACCGACAATATCCCACGTAGTGGGCTTTATTCCATCAACAAACCATAACCATAGAATAGCGACAAAGATATAGACTCCACCATACGCGGCATAGACTCTTCCGGCAGCAGTGGGATGCAGCGAAAGCAGCCAAGCAAAAAGCCCCAAAAAGATAGCCGCAGGCACCAACAACCAAATCGATTTACCTTCTCTTAGCCATAAATACGGCAAGTAACAGCCAAGAATCTCTGCAATTGCGGTGACCAGAAATAACCCAAAAACCTTAATATCGACCAATAGCGCCGCCTCGTTGATATGCGTGTAATTAACTGCGAAGCGCTTCAATGGCTTCGCTAATAGAGTTGAACTGAATCTTCGTAAGGCACACTTGGGCTAATGAAAACTCATGAGCTTGGACCAGCAAAGTAACATCCTCAAGGGTCAAAGCATTTGGCTGAAAGATAAAGGCATTGCCCTGGCAGGAATCCACTTCGATCTTAAAAGCCTGACCAGAAGAATCAATTAGGATGTCTTCGTCACTAACAATGAGCGACTCTAACTCCTTGGTTAGCTCGGTTTCGGAAGCAATAAATATCAACTCGTCGTCGCCTTCGAGTTTAAACAGGCATGGCCATTGAATCATAGCGGTTTCTACAGGAGCTCAGTATTGTGACTACGAATCGCAATTATCTGTGTTTGTATTGAGTAGGACAATACCCTCTGGTGACGTTTCCACTTCTTAATTTCGCGTGTTTAGTCGCCCTTCCAGAAACACGGGTCCGCCATAACTTGAAGCTATTCTTCTTAAGTCGGGTGCGCATAAAACGAATCAACTCAGATTCATTCAATCCATACTGCAACTGGATAGCCTCGAAAGGGGTTCTATCCTCCCATGCCATCTCGATGATTCTAGACTCCACCTCTTGCGACACTTCCATCCATCACTCTCCATTAAACGCAAAAACTGTACTACGTCGAGGTGGCTTTGAAAGTTCAGGCAATGTTAATCCATCGCCCCTAGTCTACACACTCACCTCATCCCCCAACTGAGCCAAGAACGAGCGCATAAAGTCAGTCCGTTTTTAGCCTCTTGTTTGCTGAGTCTGTTTGCATCATCGCGGGAAGGCGAAAGAGTTTGGTGTAGAAATGATCCACCGAATACGACTTATCATCAGGCTCTCGGTTTGAGCAAAAAGGATCATCTGCATCATAAAAACTAATGCCCAGGTGCGAACCGACCTGTAAACAACGTACGATCCCAATTGCGCCGAGAGCGTCAAGTCGGTCTGCATCCTGAACTATTTGGGCTTCCAAAGTTTGTGGAGCAATATTGGCACTAAAGCTATGCGCAACAATACAATGGTGTATGGCTGGGTGATATTTAGATGGATAACCAAGTTCATTAAGAAATGCCAGCGCTTTATCAGCAGCTACCGTTGAACTTTTAGCTCGGTCGGGGTGATTCTTGGGGAATGAGAAACAGTCATGAAGATATGCAGCGGGTAATACAACCTCTAGCATTGCTCCTTCAGCCTGGCACAACTGTTTGGCTGTCTTGACGACTCGGTACACATGATTAATATCATGTGCCGGATCCTGGGTCATTTCCTCAGAAATATACTTAACCAACTCTTGTTCATAGTCTTCGACGTTTAACATCGTCATTATCCTGCTACTTCCTCTTTGAAACTAAGAAAGTACCACAAAATGATATATAGATAGGGAGTTTGAGGTGAACAAAAGGACATCCTTTTCCTTTAGTTTTATGATGTTTGGGTCTATCGAGTTAATCTACTAAGTAGTATCCAATCAGGTTTTGGTCTTCAAGCCCCTGCAGGCGACCTTCTTGAAGTAGAAAATCATCTCCGACTTTCGTCATTCGGTCCCAATCGTACATTGGTTTTCTGTACCGTTTCCGTCGATAACCCAAACATTGTCCGAACCTTTTTGATACTGCTCTTTCTCGAACAACTCATCGCTAAACCAAACTCGTGACATCTTGCTCATCATTGCTTCATCGCTATCTGACACACTAAAGGTTGTTCCATCTGAGCGCACTGCCTTGTTAAAAACGAAAGGGAGCTCAGAACCAAAGCATGGCGTACCGAAACTACAGCTCAGCGATTTAACCACTTGGATAAGATCCGTTTCCTTCTCGTTAAACAAGTTGCCTTTTGGCACTGAGTTGAAGCTGCCACGGTAGTTGAATTCATACATAGTCGCTTGAATTTGAGTCTCTTCCGCAGAAGCAACCTTGGCACGAATAGGACCAGCAAACATCATATCATTTGTCATTTGGTTGAACTGCTTCATATTGTCGAACGCACCACTAAGCTGCTGTTCTGAGTTCGCTGCATAATCCTCTAGACCAAGTAACGTCTTTGTTTCATCTGTATTTCCAAGACCGTAAAACAAAGTCGTTACTGCCTCATAAGCAGTTTCTGGTAAAAGATTAATAATCTCTCCCAAGTCGAGTTGAGTATTGACATCATTTGCATCGATAGTCGCTAGCTTCGCTCGCAGCAACGCAACGTTTTCTTCTTGTGATAGCCATGTCGCGATAGCTTCTGATGTTTGTGCCGAATCATCTTGAGCCAACAACTCAGGATCATTATTCATGATTAAATCCACTACCATCGGGATCAAGAAGGTAATATCTGCTAATGAGCCAAAAGTTCGGTCATCTGCCGCATTGAAACCAGCAACCGTCGGTACCGTTAGCTCAGTATCGAAAGGTTGAGATTTCAGGTGATAACCTTTTTGCTTGTCTCCTAGCTTGGAGCGATAATCAATATAAGGTGCAAAAGGCATCAAAGATGAAATCGGTGTTTCGTTTGAGCTGAATGGGATTGCTGTACCCGCACTACTCAATACCCAATCAACAACCTTAGACGTCGCTTTAGACATGTTTTTTTGTCTGTCCATAATCTCTTTCAGCGACATATCTTTCATCTTATCTACCGTCGCGAGTGATTCTGCATTACTACTGCTTTTATACTCAAAACCGTACGGGTTACTTTGCATGATTGCGCGCTGGAAATATTTTTCAGCAACAAAGTCTTCGCTACTGTCTTGCTGTAGAATACCAATGGACATAGCGCCTGCTCCTTGCCCCATGAGAGTCACCTTCCCTGCATCACCACCAAACTTGTGAATATTGTCATGAACCCACTCTAACGCACGCTTCTGGTCGCCAATGCCAAAGTTGCCACCTGTAGTATCTTCATCAGTAATTTTTTTGTAAGTAGAACCAAGTAAACCCAGACGGTAGTTAAATGTGACTGCAATAAAAGGATTTCCGTCGAGTTGGCCTTGAGCGACTACGTTATCACCGTGAATGTGTGGTTCAGAGCCAGAACCGTATTCAAAGTTGCCACCGTGAATGAACACGTATACAGGTAGAACTTGATCGGCTATTAAGTTATTCGGTCGCCAAATATTTAGATTTAGGCAGTCTTCTGATTGACGAATTTCGGTTAGCGCCGTTTGCGGACATACGGCGCCAAACTCTGTGGCATAACCATCTTCTAGATCAACGGTTTCACTGGGATTGAAGCGAGTCGCTTCCGCATAAGGGATACCCTTAAAGCTTTCAATTCGAACCTTTTTCTGTGTACCGGCAGTATCTAAAACAACAACCGATTCGCTGGTTCCAACGAGGGTAACATCACCAATTTCAGCTTCAATTGGATAGCTCAAACCCGGCTCAACAGGTTTTGGTTCACTGGGTTTAGTAGTTGAAGAAGTATCGCTACCACCACATGCCGCTAGTGTTAGTGGAATAGCTAAAGATAGGACAGTACGAATAGTCTTATGCATGGTTGACCTTACTTAATATCATTCTGAAAGTTGTAATGCGAAGGAGCTTTTGTACACTCGCCTCGTTAAGTGCGGTCATTTTATGGGCACGGTGAATTTACCGTTAATCGCGTTTGAAGGACGCCATCATCACCTAGGCGAATGATGGCGTGACGTCCAGTTTATGCTCGATTCTTCTCCTCTTCATCAGAGACAATGTCTTGCTTTTCCTTGTGAGGTAGCCACTTCGCTAGTACGTCTCCTAGTGCTTTTGCACTAACAGGCTTTGACACATAGTCATCCATCCCTGCTTGCAAACATTTCTCTTTATCTCCTTGGATAGCATTAGCGGTCATAGCGATAACGGGGATGTCGTGATTAATATTTGCATTGTTAGTATTGCGAATCTCCCTTGTTGCCTCGTAGCCGTCCATTTCAGGCATTTGGCAATCCATAAACACTAGGTCAAAACCAGAATGAGTTCTGAGCGATGCTAACGCTTCTAGTCCATTTTTAGCCTTATCAACTTTAATCCCATACTTGCTAAGAAGAGATTGCAAAACAACCAGATTCGTTGTCACATCATCGACAATTAATGCTCTAGCATCATACTGAGTTTTCTTCGCCGGCGTATGTCGCGTTACGAAACTATCTTTCGGGCTTTCGGAGTTAAGACCCGATACTTTTTCGAGTACACTGAGTAAGTCGGACTGTTGCATTGGTTTGGTAAGATAGCCTGTAAAGCCAACCTGTTGCATTAGTTTGGCGTCCCCTCTCTGAACTACAGACGAGAACATGACCATTTTTGTATCCTTAATTGATTCATCCTTTTGGATTAGACGAGCAAGCTCTACACCATCCATATTTGGCATTTGGTAGTCGATAATTGCAATAGTAAAAGGGTGCCCTTCTTGTCTGGCTCTAGTCAACGCCTTCAAAGCTTCCTCCCCACTGTCTACAACGTCATGAGAAATACCCCAACGATTAAAAATTTGAGCCATTAAATTTCGATTCGTTTGAATATCATCTACAACCAGTAGACGTTGCTTTTGCACATCTCCTGTAGGCAAATAAACTACTGACTGTTGCGTAGAGTTCTCTAAAACGATCGTGAACCAAAAGTTTGAACCTTGACCTTGTTCACTTACAACACCAATTTCACCACCCATAATCTCGGATAAGCGCTTACTGATTGATAGACCAAGCCCGGTACCACCATATTTACGTGTAGTCGAGCTATCTGCCTGAGAAAAACGAGAGAACAGTTTCTTCTGCTGCTCATCGCTTATACCAATCCCTGTGTCTTTTACTTCAAATTTAATAACGCTATCGGTAAGTCGTTTTTCTAGTACTGTTACATAAACGGCAACTTCTCCATTTTCAGTAAACTTAATAGCATTATTGACTAAGTTATTTAGCACCTGACGAATACGCCCAGGGTCTCCCCTATAACAAAGATCCATGATAGGTGTTGCTGGACAGATTAATTGAATGCCTTTCTGCTCTGACGCGAAATAGAGCATGGCTCCCACTTCTTCTATGACTTCTCCCAAGTCAAAATCAATGACTTCAAGATCAATCTTCCCTGCTTCGATTTTAGAGAAATCCAAAATATCATTGATAATAGACAACAACGACTCGGCGCTATTCTTCGTCGTTTCTGTCATGCGTAACTGCTGCTCGTCAAGCTTTGTGTCCAAAAGTAAATTGGTCATACCAATAACACCATTCATCGGCGTTCTTATTTCATGGCTCATGGTAGACAGAAAGTCACTTTTCGCTTTCGCCGCTGCTTCTGCTCGTTCTGTTTCGTCTTTAAGCTTTTGGTTGTAATGACGCATCTTCTCATCATTCTCAACCAGGCTTGAAGTCATCTCTTTGAAGCTCAGTGTTAGTTTTGAAAACTCATCTTTGCCATTTAGCTGTTTACTCGCACTCAGTTTTTCTAAACCTAAGTTCAACTTGCCCATGCCCACATGATGAGTGGCTTGAAGTAAGGTGTCGACACGTCGCTTAACACGCGCGGAACTCCAAAAAGCGACTAAAACAGAGATGACTGCTGACACCACGGTTCCCAATATGAGCACCAAGCTTGTTTGGCTAGCTGAATCCGCTGACTTGACGGTTCTGATCTTAATTAGAGCTTCTTCGACTTTTATAAAGGTATCGACTTTCTTTCTAATTTCGTCAATGATTGACTTGCCCGTTTGCTTTTGAACAAATTGTATTATCTCACTCATGTCTGCTTGCCCAGATCTGACAAGCCTTCGCTGTTCTATCTCTTTCGTCGCAGCTTCTTGCAACCAAAGTTTGTGAAGCGCATCAATTTCCCAGAGAAGTTCTACCTGCGGTGGGTTATCACTGACTTGCGTGGCAAGAGTGTTAATTTTCTCATCCCATATTGGAAGAGACCAATTAAACGGTTCTAAAAATACTTCATCACCGGTAATCAAGAAGCCACGCTTACCTGTTTCCATATCGACAACCATGGTCAACAGTTCTTGTGCCCTCGCAATGGCTTTCTGAGTGTGCTCTACCCAATTTGCATCTTCGACCATAGACTGAGTGTTTTTGTACACTGAAACCGACACCAATAGCATCAAGAGCACAGGTATCGAAAAACTCAGCAGTACCTTTTTCTTTATTGATATATCGTCAAACCATCGACTGAACGCTTCCATAATGTCCCTATTAGTAATAAAGAAATTAATAGCAGTGTAGGACAAGATTTCTCAGTTTTTAGTGCACGTTGGAGGTAAAAACCTTCTATCTAAGGGAGTTTTGACTTTAAACAGGAAAATATATCATCAGCAATAGACCTATTTGACCTTAATGGATTAGCTCTGTACGCAACTCATTGGCAATTTCCGTCACTCTATGTTCCTCTATACCAAAATCAATCAACAGTTCACACCCTTTACTTAAGGTACTTTCTATGTAGACAGAACCAGCATGATTGACTCCCAGCTCTCTCAAAAACACTTCGTCGAGCCTAGAGTTAGTCCTTGCATAAACTTCCAGGTTTTGATGACGACACAAAACGTTAGCTATCTTTCTTAAACGAGTGGACTCAGTTACTGAAACAAATGACGCTTTTGCGGCAGCTAAGCCTGCGAACTGCTGCGTCTTAGTTGATAAAATATCACCGAAGTGTGCGTTTATTTTCAATGATTTTGCTCGACTAACACGCTCGTAGTCCAAATCATAGCCAACATAGCTGATGCCCGCTTTTTCAGCCATCATACAAACTAGCCTCCCAACCTCATCCAAACCCACTACAACAAGCTCGCAATGCGGTGAAGCATCTTCATTCTTTATTTCTTGCTTGGTAATAAGCGCGTCACAGATTCTCTTTCCAAACTCGTACAACCAAGGTGTCACTATCATACTTAAACTAATCACAACAAAACCAATTGAGACCGTTTGCGGGGACAGTAGCTCAAACGCTTGCGCGAGGCCAAACAGTACAAACGCAAACTCACCAACTTGAGCAAGGGCGAAAGCGGTTTTGGTTGCTATCAATTTACCTTTGCGATCCATGATTGCGAGGGCAAAGAACACAAAGAACTTAACTAGAATGATTGCGATCAGTAGCCCCACAATCTGGATGGGGTGTCCAGCGATTATATTTGGGTCAATCGACATGCTACGGCTAAGAAGAAAAGAGACATCAAAATGCCTTTTATTGGCGAAACGACCTCCTCCAGTATGTGTTTAAACTCCGAATCAGAGAGCAGCATACCCAGCAAGAAAACACCCATGGTCTCTGATATTCCCGCTTGTTGCGAACACAGAACGGTCAACAGGATGGCACTTGCTAGCATCAGTACAAAGGCTTCTTTACTTCGCAGTTTTACACTCCATACGAGTAACTTGGGCAACACAAATCTTGCCAACAGCACAATCAACGTTATAACGCCGACAAAGACCAAGCTTTTTTCGAGTAGTCCCTCCTGAGCTTCGACTTTGCTATGGGCGAGTATGGGAATCCCCCCCATGACTAAAACAATACTCATATCTTGCCCCATTAAGTTGGCAAAGATATTTTTCCCGTGCGAAGTTCCTAATTCACGTTTATCAGCAAGCATACTCACCACGACCGCAGTCGATGACTGGGCGAGGATCAAGCCCAATACCAGCCCTACCTCCCAAGGTAGGTCAAAAAGTACCGCGACAATGGTAAAACATGCCCCCGTGAGCGCGACTTGGCCCATACCCTGAAGTAACAGCGTTCTACGCATACTCCAGAGTTGTCTTGGGCGCATCTCAAGCCCCAGAGTAAAAAGGAATAGCACGACACCAAAATCTGCAATGGATTGCAATGTTTCGACATTATTCGACGCGACAAGACCTGGTGTGTTTGGTCCTAAAATCACACCGGCAATAATAAAGCCGACCACAGAGCCAATATTGAGACGTACAGACACTGCCACGCAGCAACCAATAACCAAAAATGCCAATGCAGCTGTAATCAAGAAGCTATTCATATCCATCTTCTAGAAGCCCGTGCCAACTTGGAAATACGCGGTGCCTTGGTCTTCACTAAATGCCAGGTCGACGCCCACATGAATGCCATAACGTCTGGCTATTTGGTAACGAAAGCCGACACCATAAGCATCGACAGTCTCTTCAAACAGCTCATTGTGTTCTTCTGCTGTCGAACCAACGCCATAGAACGCGTTGATGGTCCAACGATGGTTTAAATGCCACATCGCCTGAGCTTGTAGCGTACTCACTTCATCACCTTGATACTTATAAGCCGCTACACCACGCATATTGATGTATGGCTTTGCTAAAGGTGGTAGATAGCTTTCGTCGGTGTTAAGCGAGCTGTACGATCCTGCAAACGCCAAGGTCAGACGCTGATTCACTGGTAGGTATTGGTAGGCATCAACCTCAAATGTCGCGTAATCAAAGTCGCTGCCTAAAGCGGAATCGTAAATCAGATACTCAGCAACGACAGACGAGCCTTTGTTGGGAAAAATAGATTGTTTCTCGTATCGTATTCTGCGACCAACCCTAATGCAGACAGAGAGCTATCGGAGCTTCCTCCTAGGTTAGAAATCTCTAAGTTATGATCATTTACAGATAAAGATAGAGAATCAATGGCTGTACTGAAGCTCGAATAGGTTTGCGACACTCCCAAAAACAGGTCGCTGCTTGGGATTCGAAACGATAGTCGCTGCTTCATTAAAAAACCTTCACTTTCAGTGCCTATACCAAGGGTTCCTGAATATGGGGCGATAAAACCAGGTAAACCGTCTCCTTGAAAACGCTTATAGACATCGATATTGGCATGACCATACCCGGCACCACCAATATAGCGAATACTGTCCTCATTCCAAGTATGTCGGTGACCAATAAGTGCCATCCAGGTACCGTTGTCAGTATAAGCACCACCAGCTACCGTAATGGCTGGTGCGAGTAGTTCTGCTCCGCCATCAAGTGAATGCAGTGCATGCTGCTTACGCTTTGTTCGCTCTTCATCTGATTCGTGAAGAAACATACCAAGCATCCCGCCACCGATACCTATTGCTGGTTCAGTAATTACAATCGGTACAGGTAAAAAGCCATAGGCGTTATTCGCCAAGTAGTCGCCCATATCTAGGTATCCGTCTTGCGGATCAACCATTGCACTGCTTAGAGGGCTAACCAAAATTGAACATGCAAACAGTACCGCTTTAGAATGATTTGTATTGAATTTAATCATGGGGAAGATCGCCAAATAAAAAAGACCCGATTAATACCGCTCAAACTGTTCCCGTCTGGTATTAATCGAGCCAAAGTTGAAGTGTCACTATTATTAGATATGGATTACGGTGCTTCGGTTACCCACAAGGATTCACCTTGAGCTTTTCGGTAGCCATAGTTGAAGAGGTTGTTCATATACTCAGCATCAAACATCTTTTTGCCGTTTTTGTGAGCTTTAAAAGACGTGTCTACATAAGTAAACGCAATGTCGTATCCGTTTTTTTCACTCATATAAAGCATTCGATACATATCGCCACGAGTTTGCTGAAGCGTTAAGTTACTAATGCTTCGGGATAGCAAGTCGACCCCTTTATCCTTTACTCGCTTATAGCCTGGTTCCAACGTGCCGTTGCGAATCACGTGTACCTGCGGATTTTCTTCTAAGCCGATCGCCTTGCTTAGTTGCCCGTAATCAAAGTTAGAAGGGTCAAAGAACATTTGGAATGTAAGTCCACCGTCAACATGCAACTCTTCAAACGCCTCGCCTTCGTATTCCACGTTAATAAATTGAGGAGGGAAGACACCTGGTATTGATGCACTCGCAGCCAAAACTTGGTGGATTAGTTGAGACTTATTAGGCAGGTCGCTCGCCGCTATTTCGCCTAGGTTCCAAGTAATCTGCTTTCCTGAATCAAAATGTGTAGTACCAATGAACAATCGCTTACCTAAACGATGCTGCTCAGCAATCTTTACAATCATTTCCTCGCTATAGGTCGACTCCATAAGTTCATATAAGCTCTTACCGTTGGTAAACGCATCTTTGAACAGTGTATTGAGAAGGTTTTTTTTACCTAATACTTGACGATCATCGAGACCTAACATCACGTCGCGAAGTTTGTGAATATCAGCCCCACCGGTAAATACGAACGGAGCTATTAATGCGCCGGCGCTCACACCAGTAACAATGGAATACTCCGGAAGTTTGCCCGCGTCATATAAACCATTAATCACACCCGCCCCAAACGCTCCATTAGCGCCACCACCAGAGAGCGCCAGAATATTCATTCGCTCTCCATTAACGGTAATCGATGTTGGTTGGTATTGGTTTTCCAATAAAAACTCCGGCCCCTCGCTTCCCCAGAATCGATAAGGTTCTTCTCCCTTAAATTGCTCCGAATGTTGAAGGTTAACCTCGGTGTAATTCTCTTTTGTTACGCGATTTTCTAAAGCATGCTTTGAAGAGCAGGCGCTCAAAACCAGTGCCAACAGCACAATCGAATATTTTTTTGTTGTCATTGCAATATCTCTTAAATAAACGTTGGTCTAAAAGCTCGATTAGAAACGGTAACCAAGGTTGATAGTGAAAGCGTCGCGCGTCGCGCCTTTGTTATATAAAAAAGTCATGTTGTAGTGCTTACCGATCTGCTTATTAAAACCAACCAAATATGCCCATTTATCAAGGTTTACACCTACGTCATATCTAAATTGACCGTCCATATTTAGGACAGGTCCTAAATCACCTTCCATATTTGGTTTCAACGCTTGATATTCAGCACCAACAAAGAACTGTGCACGCCAATCAGCGAACTGGTAACCAAGCATGGGTTGCGCTGTTACGATGCCATCACCCCAATCGGCATTCGATCCTTTAAGACGTGTTTTTGAATAAGATGCAGTCACTGAGGCAAATAGCTGCTTATAACCCATAGATAAAGTAGTACCCACGCCTAACAAATCGTACTCAAGACGGATAGGTACAGTGAAACCGGCACCACCGACCAGAGAAATGCTGTCTTTGACCGACGCATCTACAATGGCATCAACATTTATCTGACCAACGTAACCAAACACATTCCAAAAAGGTAAGATGTTTACATCACCTCTAATGGTATACGACTCTGCTGTCACGTGAGCAATCGTCGCTTCAGGGTCTATCAGACCATTCGCGAGTTTGTCTGCAAGCTCACTATCTGGGAAGCTAAAACTGTTAAAATTAAAGTCCATATTTTGACGACGATATGCCGCTGAAATACCGAAAGGTAACGGCACATCTATACCTTGACGACGCACCATGTCTGCCATTAACGGAAACGTTCTGTTAAGCTCTACATACTCTTCGCGCATACGTGGATCAGATACTATAGAAAGCAAGGATTGATCTTGAACTACAGCACCGAGTTCATCGTCGTAATACACTACTGGTGTTAGTTCGATCTCAAGCTGGAGATCCTTCTTCTTTTTCTTACCATCAGCCTTGATTACTTTCTTATTCACTACGACTCGACCATTTGGTAGGTTGTCGAAAAACGTCATCTGCTTGTAAGTCTCAATCGTATAATCACCCTGAGTGAAAGGGGTATTGTTGGTTACGATGAGTGAGACAGGCTGACCGTCAGATAATAGCAATTTACCACGCATGAATCGGAAATAAGCAATATCTTGTGGAAGCGTATATTTAGAATAATTAAACTCAATCTCAAGATCACCGCTTACTAATTCAGTGACAACAACCGAGTTCTTGTCATACATTTCTGCGTACTGGCGAAGCTTATATTCTGCTTTGGTAATCTTCTCGATATTTTCAATAAGATCGGTATTTTCATCGACTTTAGATGGATCATACTTAATTCGAAGATCAATATTGCCCTTAGTATCTGTTGTTTGAACTAGATATACTTCATTATCTCTTCGCTCACCGTCTAGCGTTTCGGTTTTTCGCGCATGCTCAACAACATGATCGCCTTGTAGCATAGAACTGATTGCTAACTTAGGGAGATATTTAGGAACTCCATATTTTTCAAGAACGCCAATTTCTTCATTATCGATAGTTGCCGTCGCGTCCTTAGCGAAAGTTTGTGTCGTAATAGCTAGAGGTAAAATCAAAATCGCAGTAACACGAGATAGTTTTTTAAGCTTGAGCATTGTGAATAACCTGAGTCGGCGGGTTCAAATCTATAAACCGTCGCCAGTATTCCATAAACGTGCGTAACTCCTTGTATTCGCGGGAACGTTTGAGCGGCTTAATACCAGAGGCACAAAAAGATAACTAAAGTGTGTGCTAAGTTTTCTGGGGTTTGCTGTCTCAACGCGGAGAATTATTAACCACAATGGGTAAACCAATTAATCGCGTTTGAAGGACTCAACCCTCGCATCTATACTGTCACAACCTATTACAAAGTATTTCGTGAGTAATAGCTCTATTCCAATGATTCAGATGCTAGGCTTCGCAAGTACAACAACGAATTTGAGATGTTTATGAATTTCAGTATTGAACAGCTACAGAGTTTTGTTGCGGTGTACGAACAGGGATCGTTCAGCAAAGCTGCTCAAGAGCTCGACAAGCACAGAACGACAATTGGACAAGTGATTAGTAACTTAGAAGATGAGCTAGCCGTAGGGCTCTTTGAAAGAGTGGGAAGAACCGCTCAACCCACTGAAGATGCGACTCTCTTATATAGGTATGCGAAGCAGGTAATAGAGCAAGCAAAATCATTTGATATGCTAGCACTTAGCCTGTCTTATGGTGAATTAGAATCAATAACAGTTGCTTACAATAGTTTTCTTCCGCCGCGAGCCATAAGTCACGTGCGAAGGAAACTCCTCGAATTGCACCCCAATATGAAGGTTAACTTTATCATTCGCAATCGGAGGGAAATATTGGAGGGAATCGCAGAAGACACGATACAGTTCGGGATGGTAAATATAGATGACCGCTCTCTTATGAGTAGCATAGACTCTACTCT
Source organism: Vibrio maritimus (assembly GCA_000755425.1). Lineage (GTDB taxonomy): Bacteria > Pseudomonadota > Gammaproteobacteria > Enterobacterales > Vibrionaceae > Vibrio > Vibrio maritimus_A. The sequence goes on along the minus strand of BBMT01000011.1, from coordinate 39,163 downwards.
GGTCAACAACATTACCTTTGGCGTATTCGTGTCAAAAGACCATGAAGTGCTTAGTCTCCCTGAAGACCAACGCTGGGCTGCGCTTAAATCGCAAAAGCAAATCGTAATTAAAGGTATGATTGAAGACAATATGGAAAAGAAAACCATATCTTCATCAGACTTTGAAGTCGTAGAACAATTGACGTTAGCGTTAGAGTTGATTCGAGATAACGTGGGTTGGGGCTTACTTCCAAGGTTAGTCACTTACACCGACTTTAATTCGGACGATCTTGTTGAGGTTGAACTCTCAGTGATGAAAGAAAAATTTAGGGTACCGATGGCAGTTTGCTCAGCGCATTCTAAACACCTAAGAACTCTACATTCAGAAATTGTTAGCACTCTGGTGTCATATACCGAAAGGGTAAATAGAGAAGCCCTCGAAATATACGGCATCTCAAACTAGCTTTGTTTCTTGTTATATAAGAACCCTCATTAGAGGGTTCCATCCTTCAAACGCGATTAACCGCTTCACAGCTCTCCCATTACTATCCTCTCCAACGAAAACGACAAACCCTCGAGAGGAAAAAATGAAAAAACTAATTATCCCCGCGATGATCGCTGCTGTTTCTGCAACTGCATTCGCTCAACCTCACCACAGCCACAAGACTAACTTAGATATTATTAATCAAGAAATGAGCCATTTAGAGCAAGTAGACAACACAGTCGATATGTATGTTGTGACCGATGAAACACCAAACTTTGAGTACATTACCTACACAGGCACACTTCATCAGGACTTTAAGGAGCGTTTCATTTCGAGCAAAAAAGCAAAAGAAATGGGCTTGCAGCAAGTTAAAAAGTTTCACGTTTACAGTGCGATGAATGCCAATCAACTATCAAAAAACATTGTTAAACATATTGAACGTGACGAGCCGAAATACTTCTCTGTCGATTTTTACCAGAATGTTATTGGTAATTCAGACATGGTCGAGTACGTAGCGAAAGTCATCGAATACAAGTAGACACACAATATAGCCCTGGAAAAACAGGGCTATCCATTCCCAAATGAACACTCAATTTTATGCAAAACTCTTCGTTTTTTTGGCGATTGGATTTCCGGCTTTTGGCCATGCTGTCAGCGATACAGCGTGGCGACTCCACGCGCCTTTAGAGGATTGGTACGTCAAAGATGAGCTGAGATATTGCCTCTATCAAGCTGATGAGGTTCGATTTTATGTAGTTCAACGAAAGGCCGAGGTTTGTGCTTTAGAGGCTGTCGGAGACATCGAACCGCCTAAGCCGGTAAAAAAGCCGTCATTGAAAGTGCCAAGAAAGTGGAAAGACCTCCAATAATTCATCGACTGTTGAATGGATTCAACCTTAGAAAGGTATTGAACCATGCCATTTATCAAATCAAAACTTGCAGCTATTAGCCTAGCTTTGCTTTCCCTAGTCGGTTGCGCTACCCCTCAGCCACAAGTCCCAGACCAATTTCAGAGCGAATGGGAGTATAAAACCGTAAAAGGCAGCGTATCTCTTATTGAAAGTGCGCCAGAAGCCATCGCGAGACGCATTGACCTAGTTCGCCACGCGGAAACTAGCATAGACATAGAGTACTTCTCTTGGAATAAGGATACGACCGGCCTCCTATTTTTAAATGAACTGTTATCGGCAGCAGATCGCGGCGTGAAGGTTCGCATCATTCTGGACGATTTACTTGTCTTCAATGAGAAGTGGCTAGCATCTGCAGCGACACATAAAAATCTCAACATCCAGATTTTTAATCCGTTTAACTCACGAAAAGCAGGATGGCTGACTCGAGCATTTGATTTTCAGAAACATCAAAAGAGTCTCGATCACCGCTTACATGAGAAGTACATGAACATCGATGGGAAAGTCTTGGTGCTTGGCGGACGAAACATTGGAGATGACTACTTTAGCTATAAGCCAAAGAATAACTTCTTTGACTTAGACATCATGGTTCAAGGCGATACGACCAAAGAGTTCGAGCGCAATTTCAACGAGCATTGGAGGGCGCATTACACCTCTGATATCCAGTTTTTGATTGATGTTAACGATGAAGAGCCTTTAGGGTCGTTTAAGCACGCCTTTGAAAAAATCGCCAAAAACAATCAGGACATCATTGCCGACATTGAGACAAGAGTACGAGCCTTGCAAGAGCCTAACTATGTTGCAGCTAAGCTGACACCCATTTTCGATTCTGCAGAAAAACTCCATGATTCAATGCCCTATTTTCGTCATCGTGTCGAACATTTCATTTACCGCTATCCAAGTGAAAAGAATGAACTGGTGATCTCGACACCCTACATGTTACCAAATGAGGATGGGTTTAAAGTGGTCAACGACTTTATTAGCCGCGGTGCTGACATCACATTGGTCACCAACTCGATGGCTTCTAACGACTCAGGTTTTGTTCCGGCTTACTATGAAAAACACAGAGCAGAGCTACTTGATAAAGGAGTGAATATCTATGAATACGACACGCACGCAATACATCTAAAAAACGTAAGTACCAGTAAGGGGCATTACCATAACAAGGCATTTATTCTGGACAATAAACTCAGCTATATCGGATCTTCAAATTTCGACTCGCTCGGACTTTTTAAACTTAGAGTTTGGTGTGATGATCGAAAGTGATGAGTTTGCTCAGTACTTATCGCATTATCTTCTTGGTGACAAAAGCTTGTACTGGAAGGTAGAGACAAACCAACAAGGCAAGCTGGAATGGAGTCGCGGAGAACAACTCAAAACCAAAGAGCCTAGTTACAGCGGGGCAAGTAAGGTGTTTGATAAGTTGTATCGTGCTATGAGCATTGAAAATGAACTATAGAGCATAAATAGATAGAACCAAACGCTAGAACACTTTCTATGGCATCACTCTAGGTATTTATGTGCGTTATCATACGCTTCAATTTCGATCGGCGATTCTCGATAGCCAAAGATCTTTAATTGCAAAAAGTACTCACGGGTGATGCTTCTAGACCAAGTTCCTCTGCTTGACGCACATGGATTAACTCGTGTGAGAGAAGCAATTTATCGCCTTTTGCCGAATGCTTAATGTAGATGCCGTAGCCATAAGTCATCCCGGCTAAGTATGGAGAGTCTAAACCCAATCGCTCCATTTGGAACTTGAGTGAGTCATTTTTTGGCATAGGTAGCTTATCAACATACAACAGCCTAACCTTCTCGGGATGCTTTATACCCACTCGCTGAGCAATCTCCATATACTGAGGTAATAGCGGCGTACCATTCTCTAGCGCGTGCTTTTCGTTATTGTAAACAAACTCTATTGCTAACGGCATGTAAGGGTCTATTTGATCAGTGATGTATTGCGGTGGGTTCTGATGCAGCTCGTGGTTGTCTTGACACCCTACAATTCCACCCAATAGCAGTGGAGCTAAAAGTATTGTTGTATACTTAAGCATTGCAAACCTACCTTAACGCATTGATAAAAATAAATATTAAAGTCGAGTCAACGCTAACATAACTAATTTATTGGTAGGAATAGATTGGTGTATTTCTGTACAGTTTCTCGCAACTTTGACATAAAAAACGCGTCAGCTTAACTAACGCGTTTTTTGTCAATACTCTATTTAACTTTGAGCAGGGCGTAGCATGAACCAGTAAGGGAAGTTTTCGCTCTTGGACAGCACTTCAAACCCACGGCGCTCAAATGTCTTCACTACTTTTTCACTAGAGGCCACGACATAAGTTGGCTTGCCAGCCGCATCAGCTTGATCTGTCACCGTTTTGATAAGAGCGCTAGCCAAACCTTTACCACCTGCTTTTGGTGATACTCCCAAGCCCCACAACCAATAGCAATCTTGCATTGGTGGTACCGCAAGCATTTGCTCACACACTTCTTTTGCAATTTCTATTCGGTTAGAGCCCATCATTCGAGTAACGATAGAAAGAATTTCCATTTTTTGCATCACGTCTGGCTGATGTTGGCCTGGACCACGCATGATGACACAACCGTCTCGCTCAGGTGTTGTGTATACTTCTCCGCTACCCAAGCCCCACTCGCCTACAGCCCAGCGCCAATAGCAATCGTGGGCAAAGTCTGCAACTTCGTCTTGTCTTAATGCTGCTTGCATTGCCTCATTATCTGCATACGCATCTAGAAACATCGCACACAGTTCTGGTACTGCTGAGTAATCCGCTTTTATGATTTTCAGTTCCGACATACTACTTCCTCATTGCAAACAAATGGACGTCAATACGTTGTTACGTACTGTCACCCAATTTAAGTACATTGAAGTCATTTAGTCAGCAGTTAACATTGTTGTCAATCGAAAACGAAGGTGTAGATAGTGGGCGTTCAAAAATCAACCGAGTACAATCAGCCAAAGACCAATACAAAAGCATATCGACAATTTCAGTAAATCAAGTAACGAGGTCGCATTCACTGTGTGAATCCCCTCTTTATGAACCATGTATGATCTATCCTCACCTAAAAGTTCATGTACGCAAACTACAATGAGTAATGAGCCACACAGTATTCGTAGGCAAAGAAATACAAGTGTAAACGTTTCGCTTGCTATAACACCACTCACAATAGATGGGATAGTAATTAAGTAATCGATCAACAACTTTTAACTCTCTGAACTTAGAAGTTTAAAAAATATTAATGATAAATTCTATAACACTGAGTAAATGATATTACATTTTCCATAGATACTGCAATCTTCACAAACGCCAAATATAGAGCCTATACTCTGAAAAAATAAAATAAAACATTTAATCAATTCGCAATAAACATTAAAGAATATTTATTATATAATTTCACAACTCCAAAGGATTGGAAATTAACAAAAGGAATATTAATGAAGCTCGCACTAACAGCTTTCCCACTGTCAATGTCATTTGCTTTCTCGGACTTACCACCTATCGACTTCACTTTCAAAGAAGACAGGCAGCATACACACAGCAAAATTTCTCTATCAAAACAGCAACAGCAAAATGCATTTACTTACCATAGCTATATCAAGCCATTCGTCGGTTCAGTAAAGCAACACACCAACAGTGCTCTTTATCAATTTCTGATCAACGAACTTAAATCTCACCAACCTATGACGGTTGAATTTTTAAATATAGACATCCATGCGAGAAAGATGGCGAGTTTTTCGGACACTTACGAAATTGTATGTCAATCACGAGCAAAATTAGAACAGTGGGTTTCTACAACACTCTACAGCTACACCTCACATTCAGCCAACATTTCGGAGCATGCGATGCCGTGTTTCGAAAGAATTTCTCAAGAAATTCAAATGAAAATAGACACTATTTCATAGCAATTTTTTTCAGGATAATTTGCAGTAGGTTAAAAATCAACTAGGGTATGATAACATTTTGTCATTTCCCCTAGTTAATAATTGTGGCACTTAATAAAGACAAATTGGTTATTGTGTACTCTATCGCTGACGCTGCTGAACCAAAATAGCCAGCACGGCTGAAAAACCAAGAGCAAAACAGTAATAAGAGTGGCCTACAACCTCAAATGGCGACAGCTCAAACACTGAGCCGAGAAGCAACACCTGAGCTCCATAAGGTAGGATACCTTGAACAACGCAAGAGTAGATATCCAACAAGCTCGCTGAGCGACGCGGCGCGACTTGATATTCATCAGCCACTTCTTTTGCCACACTGCCTGATACAATAATCGCAACCGTGTTATTTGCTGTACACATGTTTACCATGGACACTAGACCAGCAATTCCAAACTCACTGGCACGACGACTTGAAGCCTTGTCGTGCTTAGCACCAAACGAGCGAATCATTTTACTCACTAGCTTAGTTAAATAAGCCAAGCCACCTTGCTGACGCATCAGCTCACTCAGGCCTCCGATAAGCATAGAGAGTATAAAGATTTCCTGCATGTTTCCGAAGCCAGTGTATATATCTTGGCCAAAATTAGTTAACTCATAACCAGAAACTGAAGTCAGACTAACCAAACCGGCAAGCACAATACCAACCGTCAAAACGACAAAAACATTTAAACCAGACACGGCCAATACCAAAATAGCGAGATAAGGCATTACCTTGAACCATTCTATCGGGCTCGTTTCTGGCAATTGAGTAGCAGAGCTGTTGAAAGCAAAGATCACCATCGCGACTAATGCTGCTGGAATCGCGATTCGAACGTTTTCTTTAAACTTATCTTTCATCTCACAACCTTGTGAACGCGTCGCCGCAATGGTGGTGTCTGAAATTATTGAAAGGTTATCCCCGAACATGGCACCACTAAGAACGACACCAGCGGTCAAAGGAATGCTCATTCCCGCTGATTGTGCGATCCCCAGAGCAACAGGTGCAACCGCCGCAATCGTCCCCATAGACGTCCCCATTGCGGTCGCTATAAAGGCGGAAATAAGAAAGATACCCGGTAAAATCATGCTGGTTGGAATCGCTGAAAGTCCGAGGTTTACCGTTGCGTCGACGCCACCCGAGGCTTTAGCTACTGCAGCAAAAGCACCCGCTAGCAAATAGATCATGCACATTGCAACGATATCTTGATGACCAACACCGCGTAAGAACTGCTCAATAGCACGATTAAGTTTCTCTTTACTTAGCAATACCGCCAAAACCACTGCAGGAAGAGCTGCAATTGGTGCTGGTAGCTGATAGAAAGCAAACTCAACTCCTTGCCAAGATAGGTAGCTACCTACCCCGATAAATAGAGTTAAAAACAGTGCAAGAGGCAATAAAGCTACGCCAGAAGCCTGAATTGATTGAGAGGTTTTAACTTGTGTAGACATACTAAAAGTCGCGTCGATGACAGAAAGGCGAGCAGACTAATCTCAACCAATAGACTTGTCAACGTCTAGACGTCCAAATGTCTAATAATTAATAGTCGATGCTGAATGCATTGCATATCATCAGCTAAAGCGCTGTAGAGTACTGGTCATAGTGCTCCAACCACGCGATAACCTCATTCATCGGCATCGCTTTAGCATAGTAGAACCTTGTGCCACCTTAATACCGTACTCTCTCGCGAAAGATTGCTGTTGTACTGTTTCTACCCCTTCAATGACGATGTCAAACGACAGCTCCTTTGAAAGTAACGTGATTGCTTTAATAATCGCTCTAGTTTCTGGCTTGTTGGCTGCCTCTTTGGTGAAAGAACTATCGATTTTGACCGTCGAAAATGGGAAGTTTTTTAATAAATCCAGCGAGGCATTGCCAGTGCCAAAATCATCTAACTGCAATGAAAAGCCCATATCCTTGAGTCGATCGAGAGAAAGTAGTGTTTCTTGCTTGTTTCGAAATTATGGCAGTTTCCGTGAGTTCGAGCGGAAAACGACTCGCATTAAGTCCTGTTTCAAGCACTCTTCGTTTCAGAAACGGAATAAAGTCTCATGATCCAACTGGACAGCAGAGATGTTAATCGACACGGTATGATTAAACCCATTTGATTCAAGCCGATGTTGAAACTCAATACATTTTTCGAACACAAACTCGCCAACTCTAATAATGTCTACTGTTCTTTCCAGCATTGGAACAAATACCGCTGGACTTACATAGCTTCCATCCTCTTGTTTCCAACGTAATAGTGCTTCAAACCCTGTCACATTTAATGTAGTCACATCCACCTGAGGCTGGAACCACACCTCAAAACAGCTCTGCTCAACGGCTCTTCGTAACTTATGATACAAACTGAATTTACGACGGCTCGCCTCTCCAATATCGATGGTAAAACGCTGAATACCTGACGTGCTTACAGGATTGCGTTTAGCAAAATACATTGCAGTGTCGGCACAAGAAAGTAGAGACTTAATCTCTACACCATCATCAGGAAAGCGCGCTATTCCTATCGAGCAATCAATTCTAAGCTGGGTCGACTCAAAGGTCACTGGTAGACGAATTATCGCTTGTAGCTCTCGCGCAAACAGTAGCGCTTCTTGTTCACTGTCCGTGAAGTGCAGAATTGCAAATTCATCTCCCCTAAACGTGCAATGCTGTCCCTTTCGTTAGACAACTGCATAATAGCCGCGCTCACCGTTTTTAATAATGTGTCGCCGGCTAAGTGGCCTAAATTATCATTCACAGACTTAAAGTTATCGACATCTAGGAAAAACAAAAATGCACTGTGATTGCTGTTATCAAGAAGCACTTTAAAGCGCTCAAAAAAGCTCAATCGATTAGGTAGGCCGGTAAGAAAATCGGTGCGGGCGAGAGACACAGCGTTGTCTTCTGCTTCTTTACGCATCTCTACTTCTGCAACGAGCGCTTTTTTACTCACGGTGGTGACTTGCAACTCCCGGTGCATCTCCTCCAAACTTTTCAACAATTCGTGCCATTCTCGAATCCGAGAGTTTTTGGATGGGTTTGAATCATAATGAGCGTAATCGTGACCAATTTTCCTCATTTCACTTCGCACCGTTTTGAGTGGCACGATCAACGCCGTATAGAGCACAATCAAAACAACGAGTGAAAGAAATGTGGTACAGCCCACCGCCACAGTTTGGTACCAAGACAATCTCGACAACTCTAACGTTGCAAGCTGCCTCGCTTCTTCGCTCAAATTGTGTAGCTGAGTAATTAAGTTTTGACTATAAGTATTCAGATTGATTGTGATCCACTGAATATCTTTCTCAATGGTCGCTTCGCGAAGACGCTCGAACTGCATTCGAATACGGGAAATATCTGTCGATAGGCGCTTGGCCAACATCTTCTCTTCTAACTGAGTGATGTTGAGCAACTGACCCGCTTGTTTCTCTATTTTGTCTAAGGTGTTTGACCACTGCTTTAGAGAGGCAGGACGTCGATAGAGATTATAATCTGCGACAATGACGTTTAAACGTGACGCTTGCTGACTTATCTCAAAAGCCTGCCCATCCAAAGACAATACCTCATCACGCACTGCGTTTTGTTTTTGAGTAAGGTATGCCGTGGTCACCATAAAAGCAGCAACCAAGGTAACAAACAGGGTTAGGATTTGCTTAATACTCGTTTTCATAGTCTAAAATCGTTTGTCTAAGCGGCGCAGCATCGCGAAGCGGTTTTGGCCTCAACATGCTTTTTGTATCGACCATCGAGTCTTCTGACAATCCGTGCGATTGCAGCCAAACTCGCTCTCTATCAAATAAAGCAATCAAAGGCTGATAAAGAGACACAGACAACACGCTGTCGACTAAGAGCTTTTGGATTTGTTTTGAATCAGCGCTAAAACTGTCCATCAAAACTTGCTTGGCGTAATCAGGCTGCTCTTCAAGCACGGACTCTGCATCAATCATTGCAAGCAGTAACCGCGACACATCCGCATCGGTGAGTCTTTGATGTACCAGCATTAGCTCATATTGAAGAAACGTCCCTGGGAAGTACTTCACAAAGCCAGACTGATTTGTTTGTGAGATAAACTCTGAAACAAAAGGCTCACGAATAGTAATAAAATCGCATTCACCTTCAATAAGGTGGCGATTAAGCTCGGAAACAGGCACAAATTTAAACGCGACATTTTTAGCACCGCTTCGCTCTATCAAAGCTTGGCCAAAAAAGTGTAAGGCAGAAAGATACTGAGTACAGAGCACTTTATTCTCTAGCTCAGCTAGCGTCGAAAAAGGTCGCAAGCTTGCTATAGCATTTGAATTATCAGAATCAAAGACGGTAGCGACCACGCGATATTCCGGCAGCAAGTGCTGACGCGCTAAATAGGCAATGTCTGCAGTGAAAATTACATCAGCATCAATCTCTCCGGCGATGACCGAGCTCAGTGCCAATTTCCCACTTGGTTTGGCTCTATACTGAGGTTCAAATTTTGCTTTTTGAACTGCTCCGCTGCATCTGCGAGATACAATAAACTCGCTCCGGGCTGCAGTCCCGTCACCACAGTCACGTCTTTAATTGGAGGTTGCGTCGTTTCCTTCTCGCCACAACCCAAAAGCAGTGTGGCGCACAACATCATAATCGGCACACGTCCCATGTAATGTACCTCGCCTTTTTTCTTTTACTATAGTAAACAAATTGCCGTATCGTATAATTCCTTTAGCAGTGCAACAGATTGACCAATTAGACAGCAACAACATTCGAAACAGACAATGTTGATTGCCATGTTTTGGCAGCGGTGGTCTAATATGGACTCAACGGAAAGCCCTGATTGTAAAGGCTCTCTCTCAGAATAAAGGAAGCATGCCCCATGTCTCAGCACCAACCCACTTTTTTCTTCTTCGATTACGAAACTTGGGGGGTGAGCCCAGCGAAAGACAGACCTTGTCAGTTCGCTGGGGTAAGAACGGACGCAGACTTTAATATCATTGGCGAGCCTTTAGTCATTTATTGCCAACCGCCCGCCGATTACCTTCCTTCACCAGAAGCCGCACTCATTACCGGAATTACGCCTCAGCTATGCCAAGAAAAAGGGCTCTCGGAGCCTGAGTTCATCGCCAAGATTCATGAACAATTAGCGACTCCAAATACCACCAGTCTGGGCTATAACAGCATTCGCTTTGACGATGAAGTGACTCGATACACTTGCTACCGCAATTTCATCGATCCTTATGCTTGGAGCTGGCAAAACGGCAACTCTCGTTGGGATCTACTCGATGTCATGAGAGCGTGTCACGCGCTGCGCCCAGATGGTATTGAGTGGCCAGAAAATGAAGAAGGATTTACCAGCTTCAAACTGGAGCACCTTTCTGTTGCCAACGGTATTGAGCACGAAAACGCGCATGATGCGATGGCCGACGTCATCGCTACTATTGAGCTCGCGAAAAAAGTCAAAGCGGCTCAACCTAAGCTGTTTGATTATTTCTATTCCATGCGCCAAAAGCGCAAATTGAACGAGTTGGTTGATATCGTCAATATGACGCCACTAATGCACGTCTCAGGAATGCTCGGGAAAGAGTGTCAGTACACTAGCTGGGTCGTACCAATTGCTTGGCATCCTACCAATCAAAACGCAGTTATTGTCGCGGATTTAGCGAAAGATCCTCAGCCCTTGCTCGATCTTGATGTTGAAGCGCTGCACCAAAGACTCTACACCAAGCGAGATGAACTTGGCCAAGATGAGCTCCCAGTTCCACTGAAACTCATTCACTTAAACAAGTGCCCAATTCTAGCGCCTGCCAAAACACTCACTGCCGAAAATGCAGCAAACATTGGTATTGACCGTGAGCGATGTTTAAAAAACCTTGCGCTTATTAAGCAGCACCCGGAAGTTCGTGAGAAGTTGATCGGCCTTTACAGCATTGAACGTGAATATGCAGAAGACAATGATGTCGATACTCAACTCTACAGCGGATTCTTCACTCCTGCGGATAAAAGCGCGATGGATATTATTCGCGAAACAGATCCGAATAATCTGTCAGCATTAGACATTAGTTTTAGTGATTCTAGGATTGAGCCTCTGCTTTTCCGATATCGCGCGCGCCATTTTGCTTGGACCTTGATGAGTCGGAGCAGACAAGGTGGGCAAATCATTGTCGTGAGTTTTTCGAAAGTCGTATTGAAGACTACATGCTAAATATGGAAAACTTAGTTCACGAACATGAGTCTGACGAGAAAAAGCTCGCCATACTAAAATCCGTCTACCGCTACGTGGAGCGTCTCGTTTCTTAACACCTTCATCCTCGTAGTCGAAGGCAGCCTAATGACTCTATGTTTAGGCTGCCCACTGTATGAACACTCTATTTTTTACTAAGAGGAAGCCATGCTAAAAACCGTGCTTCGCTATGTAGCCTCTTTTGCCATTATTTTTGTTTCACTTTGGTTAGGTAACGCCCTTCAAAGCCTACTCGACGTATCCATTCCCGGAAGTGTGTTTGGAATGTTGCTTTTATTTGCCGGCCTAGCCAGCGGCGTGATTCCGGTTCGCTTAGTACAACCCGGAGCTCATGTGTTTATTCGCTATATGATTTTGCTTTTTGTGCCGATAAGTGTCGGCCTGATGAATCACTTCGATATGCTAGTAAGCAACGCGCTCCCTATTCTAGCTAGCGCAGTGGGCGGCTCTTTGATTGTGTTGATTGTGCTTTCGGTGTTCCTTGATCGCTTTTTAAAGAAGGGAGACAAATGATATGTGGCTCCCTGTAACCGTTATTGTATTTTTTATTGCACGCTATATCGCCATAAAAGCTAAGAATCCTATTTTCAATCCGCTTTTACTTAGCATCGCAATGTTAATCCCTCTGTTACTGGTGCTAAATGTACCGTTTGATACCTATTACGCGGACAACGAGTGGATCAGCTACTTGCTTCAACCAGCGGTTGTTGCCCTCGCCTACCCTCTGTACGAGCAACTTCCTCAGATACGCCAAAACTGGCGTATTATCGCCCTCGCCTGCGGTGTGGGAAGTATCGCGTCTATGTTTACCGCATCGATTATCGCCGTATTGCTGGGTGCAGATATGGAGCTTATTGCTAGCTTACTCGGTAAGTCTGTAACTACTCCTATCGCGATGGAGGTTTCTAGTCACCTCGGTGGAGAACCAGCAATTGCAGCCATCCTTGTGCTGCTTGTTGGCCTATTTGGTGCCATTATGGCCTATCCAATTTACCAACTACTGGGCGTCACCCACCCGATTGCGAAAGGTCTCACTATGGGGACGGTATCTCACGCTTTAGGCACTGCAACAAGCGCTGAAAAAGATCCTCGCGATGCCGCCTTTAGCTCTCTAGCACTCGTGATATGCGGCGTCATTACCTCAGTGCTTGCGCCATCTATGTTCGCCTTTTCGATTTGGTTGAGCCATTGGCTTCACTAATGCCAATCGCGGGTTGTCAGATCTAACAACCCGCTCTTTGTGTGACATCACCCTTATATTGCAACATTTACAATTGTTGCAATCATACATGTGATCATCATCACCTTTATATCCTCAAAACTTGCTTAGAATGTAAAAAACACTTAATCACATAGGAAACCGCATGACTGATCGTTTTGATTCTGCGTTGGCCGACACTCCAGAGCACATTGCTACCTTTTTAAAGCCTATTTTAACGGCTCCAGACTTCGATGCGACTTTATCCAAAGAACAGTTTGAAAACTACAGGCATTGTCTGGTCTTGATGATAGTGAACTACGTGTTGCCCTTTTACCATTTGCAGCAGCGTATTCTTACGCTCCAATTTCAGAGTTTTTTGTTGGCGCGATCGTTCGTGGATTGTCCGGGCGTCTTTATTTTGGCGCAACATGGAAATCATCGGTGCTCAGCTTGGTCAAACCGTTCATGCCGAGCAGTCAGCCATCAGCCACGCTTGGATGAAAGGTGAAACAGGTCTAAAAGACATCACCATCAACTACAGTCCGTGCGGCCACTGTCGTCAGTTCATGAATGAGCTTACAACAGCAGACTCTTTGGTTGTGCAATTGCCACAACGCGATGAGATGACGTTACAAGAATACCTACCAGAATCGTTCGGTCCTAAAGATTTAGGCATTACCGATGCACTAATGAGCCCTAAACAACACGGGCTATCAACCGAAGAGACAGACACATTAGTTCTCGCTGCTGTCGACGCGCTTAACCAAAGCCACTCGCCATATACCAAGAACCTCAGCGGCGTTGCTATTACCACTAAAGACGGTAATACCTTCAAAGGCGCTTATGCGGAAAATGCGGCATTCAACCTAGCTTGCCTCCGCTCCAAGTTGCTTTCATGCAGTTACTACTCGCTGGAAAATCGTTCGAAGATATTAAGCTCGTAGCTCTTGCAGAAATGGCCTCTGGTAAAATCAGCCACTTAGCCGACACGCAAGCGACGCTTGAAGCGATCGATCCAGATATTCCTCTGGAATATGTCGCTCTGTAGCCATCGGTTTTATTAAACAAAATCATAGCCTCGCCCTATTGCGAGGCTATTTTTTTAGCGTTTCTACTAACTCAAGTAATTTTCCACGCAAACGTTTGCTTTTTGAAGATAATCCAGTATGATCCTCGGCAATTCTTCCTCATGAACGTCAAGGATTTTATATGTTTGGTACAGCAACTCGTGAAAACGCTACACGTGTACTACTGTTGGGCTCTGGTGAACTGGGTAAAGAAGTCGCCATCGAATGTCAACGTCTTGGTTTAGAAGTTATCGCCTGCGATCGTTACGAAGACGCACCGGCTATGCAAGTTGCTCACCGTAGCTATGTACTTGATATGTTAGATGGGGAAGCACTAGAGGCGATCATCGAAAAAGAGCAACCAAGTTACGTGGTTCCTGAGATTGAGGCTATTGCAACTGACAAGTTAGTAGAGCTTGAAAACAAAGGGCTCAATGTAGTTCCAACAGCAAATGCAACCAAACTTACTATGAACCGCGAAGGCATCCGACGCTTAGCAGCAGAAGAGTTGGGATTAAACACCTCCCCTTACCAGTTTGCAGACAACTATGACGATTTTAAAACGGCCGTTGAACACGTTGGTGTTCCTTGTGTTGTTAAACCAGTCATGAGTTCTTCAGGTAAAGGTCAAAGTGTTATTAAAACCGAAGCGGATATCGAGAAAGCGTGGACATACGCTCAAGAAGGTGGTCGTACTGGCGCTGGACGTGTCATTGTAGAAGGCTTCATCGACTTTGATTATGAGATTACTTTGCTCACTGTTCGTGCGGTTGACGGCGTTCACTTCTGTGCGCCTATTGGCCATCGCCAAGAAGATGGCGACTACCGCGAATCTTGGCAGCCACAGGTAATGACAGAGAATGCACGTAAAGCGGCGGAGTACACTGCTGAGCAAGTGGTTAACGCACTTGGTGGCTACGGTATTTTTGGTGTTGAGTTGTTCGTCAAAGGTGACAAAGTGATTTTCAATGAGGTGTCACCACGCCCTCATGATACGGGTCTAGTCACACTGATTTCTCAGGAAATGTCAGAGTTTGCACTTCATGTACGAGCGTTTACTGGTATGCCAGTGAACAGCATTGCTCAATATGGTCCAGCAGCATCAGCGGTTATTCTTGGTCAAGGTACCTCGAACAACATTCGTTTTGAAGGTCTAGATGAAGCACTAGCGCTACCACAAACTCAAGTGCGCTTGTTCGGTAAACCTGATATAGACGGTCGCCGCCGTTTGGGTGTCGTGCTGACTAAACGCAAATCATTAGAGACGGCAGTAGATGAAGCCGTAAGCTGTGCACAAAAAGTAAAAGTAATTTACTAAGCTCACACAGAATACCAAACGAAAAGCCGGCTCTGAATATCTCAGAGCCGGCTTTTTTGCTACTTCCCCATTGCTTGGCGATTATCGTGACTCAGACCAAACGGCAAACTCATTGCCACTAGGCTCAGTAAAATGAAAGCGGCAGCCGCCGGGAAAGTCGAAAATTTCGCGAACAATCGTACCTTGTTATCCACCACTTTTTTGTACGTTGCTTCGATATTTGGGCTGTAGAACACCAATAATGCCCCGCCGCTAGCCGCCGTTGAACTTAGCTCAGCTCGATAGAAGCCGCCATTGAGCCCCTGGTTTTCAAAAGCAGTATATTCTTCACCATAATCCTGAAAGGACCAGTTAAAGGCTGCACTAAAGAAGCGCTTTGTTTTTTCTAAATCGCTTGCTGCAAATTCAACGTAATCTAGTTTTACTTGCTCACTCATTTAAGCTCCGTTTTTTAAATCATCCATCAATCTAACCATAGTAAAAGAACTGTATATTTGAGTTTGTGAGAACATGAGCATTTCTCTCAAGCTTTATAATGATCAGCTATACGCTGCTCTTACGTAAGAACAAGGCTAGTTTGAAAAAGTGAGTATACGAATACATGCTAAGAGAGAGTGAGCAGTAACATAAGGAGCAAGCCATATCGTGTTTATGAAAGAGATGACACTTTCAATAAAGGTTATCAATACGCATTTTCTGCTGCTGTTTTTTGCGCTCACTACCGGGTGCTTTAGTCACTCACCAAAGGATCGTTTTCTAGATTACCAACAGCGCATTGCCAATGTACAACAAAGCGAGCTATTGCCCTCCCCTTCAATCTCGCTAGTAGAGCTTCCAGCCAAAAGAGAGCTAACTAAAGAAATACCTCGTACGACTCTTGGTTTGGTTGATAGCTATCAACTGCGCAAGTGCAACTTGTTCGGTTTGATTGCTGAACGCAACTCTGTCCTTGGTAAAGTTCAAGACCAATTTAGAAACTTCGACTATCAGCTACAGCTAATTGATGGTTTGGAGCGTTGCTTAACTTCAAATCAAATTGAGCCAGAGCTCAAAGAGAGCTTAGAACAAATCTTAGACATCAAATATCAGTACTTACCTGATTACTTTTTTAATCTAGTCTACACCAGTGACGCGATGCGAATGCAACTCAGTGGTGCAGATTGGATTATCATGCGTGATGCCAGTCTGGCATTACAGATAAAAGAGCCGCTAAAGGCTTTTAACGATGTGGCCAAGTTTATTGCCTCAAGAGAGCGAGCAACACTCGAACGCCCGCCATTACTAACAGGTTATCAAGAAATACTAGAGAAACAGAATGTGATTGGACGATTGGCATTTTCTCTGGAGGCGAGTCAGCTTTGGTTGCAAACGATCACTACGCAACTCAATCAGTACGACGACAACATCCCTTGTGGCAAAAACCGAAATATGGAGCGCTTCAATTATCTGGTTAACGTCTTTAACAACGTTTTTGTCAAAGAGGTGCAACCGTACCTCTCCTATTTAGATTCTGAATACCAGGCGCTGTCAGCACAAACTCATTTCGTATCTGATTTGCTCACCACCTACAAGGAAAACAGTGACAGTTTAGAACGAAGACATCTAGCCTTTAAGCAAGCAAATCGTGCTCACGTGACTATTGGAAGCGTCTTTTTAAACGTTGTGGTCGCAGCCTTTCTTCGGTGGTTGTGCAATAGCGACCACCTATCTCATTCTTTTTCTCGGATCCGATGATAGCGTGCAAACCTAGGTATACCGTTTTCTGTCCACCCATTATGCTTAAATGTAACTGTCTTCCCTATAGCTGGCGGATTGGCTCTCTCTTCGTCAGTAAAACCCGTTCCGATATAAAGTCGAACTCCACCGTTTATCTCCACCAGCAATGCTCCCATCATACCATCGTACTTTCCTTTGCCAGGTTTATATCCGACTACAATTCCTTCAGTATCTTGGACCGTTTTTACTTTAATTAAGCTGTTGTTTCGTCCGGGGTGATAGATTTCATGACGCTTTTTGAGCATTAGCCCTTCAGCTTGATCGTGGGTCACTTCTGTCAGTAAAGCCTGTAGATCTTTGTGCGTCTCTACAACCTTTTGTTCAACACACTGAATGTGCGTATACGGCAGAGACTCACAATAGTCTTTGAGGTAACCATATCGCTGTTCAAATGAACCTAGGTGACCCGGTACATCAAATAGCATAAAAGTAATCGCTTGCCATTGAGAGGAGTCTGGCACTTTATCAAGTACCGTTTTTTGTACTTGTCCAAAGCCACCTCTTCCTGCCCACAGCTCCCCTTCTATCGTTATCTCAGGTAAGTCCTTAACGAACCATTTAGGAGCATTTAAAATACGACCAGACCGTGTGACCAGTTCCTTCCCGGTCCAAATTGCTCGTATTCCATCAAGTTTTTCACTGACATAGTAGCTAGCAAGGTCGATATCCTGATGGTATTCCAAAGCATTAGTGACATTGGGGGCTTGATCGAGAAATTGAATACCATGGGCGTCCACTTTTGCCGCTAGCGCAGCAAAAACAACGAGTGTAGATACTTTTTCCATCGGCTTATACACGTTGACTGTCTCTCCATTCTTCCACTTAAATAAAATGGTGTTGAATTAGATGTTAAAGACAGTCTAGAAGTTTGAAGTAAATGAGATACTTACGGCGATAGAAATTACGAGTTAGGTGTGAAGAAGATTCGCAAAGAGACGTATCAATTGCATTAAGATTTGATGCAGCCCGAAATTGGGAGGGAGACGCTTCCTCTTACTTGTTGTTACACACAGTAAAAAGCAAAAGGAAGCGAACTTAGGACTATTGGATACCCAGCTCAGTTTTCAAAGTAGCAATGTGGTTAAGATCCATATTGTGTACTTTGAGCATCTGTTCGATCTGACTTAGCGATGCGGTTGCAGAATCATATCGTTCACAAGAGTCTGATTTTGCATCCCATGACGTGCCCTCAAGGTACAAGTCACAGTCTTGTTTTAGCCTTTCCAAGTTTGGCGTAATTTGAGCACGTTCTTGTTCAAGCTTAGCGACTTCGGCCTTGAGCTCAGCCTCGCGTTTAAATAGCTCTTGAGACTGTTCAAACATCGAGCTTTGGATATCATTTTTACGAACTAGCTGGGTGTTCTCTTTTTCTTGCTTTACAAGTTGCTGCTTTTTACTCGACAACTGGTTTTGCAAATCTGTTTTGTCTTGCTCAAGCTTAGTAATTTGCTCCTCGAGAGCAGCGATTTGTTCTTGGTGTTCCTCAACCTTCTCCTCTACCGCTTTGCGAAGCTTAAGCTGGGCTTGAGACTCTGCCATTGATAATTGCTCAGTCAACGTTTGCTCATGATTTTCGGTTTGAGTAACGGTTTGTTGATAGCGAGATTCCAGTTCAGCGTAACGCTGCTGCCAATCATTTTGAGTCACAGAGGCGCCAATCAGACCACCCGTTGCAATACCAAGAACCGCTGCTATCCCTATATAGAGCCTAGCTCGATTATCTTTTTGCTCGATGACAACAACGTCATCATTCTCGGCTTGTTGGTTTTGTTGTTGCTTATCCACACCTACTCCTAAGAGTGACCATAACTATCGAATTAACTCTGAGATCACCAGCGTCGTTACGTAAATCGCAAACGCTGATAAAGCAGTGACTATGACCACTTTCTGGACTTTTTCATTAGTCCGATAGCGAAACAGCATAAAGGCAAGTACGACAAGAAAAGCGATCGCTAATAGTCGAGTCATATACATCTCCTTGTATTAAGGGAAGTCCCAAATGAGATAATGCTGGCTTTATGCTCACTGCACAACGCGACACTGTACCCCACTCAAACGAGTTTTACGTCAGAAACATTTCAAATATACCAAATCGTTGACTTTGCTACCCTATTTGCTCAAATAAAATTTGTAAATTTATTCATGACATCGCTATTTAAATACGCTAGGATTGCGTTCACAGATTATCTAGTATCTAGATATTTGTTCCGATGAAGACTGCAGGAGAGTGGTAATTAACCAATTTTTTAACGTTTGGTTAAAACTACCCGCCGAAGAAGTAAATCTTTCAGGTGCTTTATTCTGAGAAATCAGAGCTTATCAATTGATAAGGATAAAGTGAGGACTGTAGTTGGAGGAACCTCTGGAGAGAACCGTTAGATCGGTCGCCGAAGGAGCAAGCTCATTTCTATAATGAGTGAAACTCTCAGGTACAAAGGACAGAGGAGAGAATAGCAACATTGAAACACTCAATTCAGTAACTGGCTCTTTGCCAGTGTTTAGCGATACGAGTAGTCCTCTTCGATCATGTCATGCTTGATCGAGCGCACTGCCCTTTCTCTCTTCTCCTTAAGTTTTGTTTTATTAAGGGGAAATCATGAACAATCTTCAATCTACACTGCAAACTATTGACTCATTCGTTTGGGGACCACCACTGCTTATTTTATTGGTTGGTACCGGCGTCTACTTCACGTTTAAATTGGGTCTTTTACAGTTTCGCCACCTTCCAACTGCATTAAAGCTTATCTTTGCCAAAGACAAGTCTGGTCAGGGCGACGTGTCTAGCTTCGCAGCACTTTGCACCGCTCTATCGGCCACAATCGGTACGGGTAATATCGTCGGTGTTGCAACGGCCATTAAACTTGGTGGTCCCGGCGCACTATTTTGGATGTGGCTGGCGGCTCTATTTGGAATGGCAACCAAATACGCTGAATGTTTGCTTGCCGTTAAATACCGTAAAGTGGACGACAAAGGCCAAATGCTCGGCGGTCCTATGTACTACCTTCGAGATGGTGTCGGTTCTAAGTTCCTCGCAACCATGTTCGCAGTATTTGCCCTCGGTGTAGCGTGCTTTGGTATCGGTACTTTTCCGCAAGTGAATGCCATTCTGGATGCCAGTGAGATCTCCTTTGGCGTATCACGAGAGCTTTCAGCGGCAGTACTCACGCTGTTAGTTGCATTCGTTACCCTGGGCGGCATTCAGTCAATTGCCAAAGTAGCGGGTAAAGTTGTACCAACCATGGCGGTGTTCTATGTGCTGGCATGCCTAAGCGTTATCATCATGAACGCTGACAAGCTTGTGGATGCGGTACAACTTGTCGTTGTTTCAGCATTTAGTAGCACAGCAGCAACGGGTGGTTTTGTTGGTGCGAGCATCATGCTAGCGATCCAATCAGGTATCGCACGTGGCGTATTCTCTAACGAAAGTGGTCTTGGTAGTGCACCAATGGCAGCAGCGGCAGCGAAAACTGACAGCTGCGTACGTCAAGGGCTTATCTCGATGACGGGTACCTTCATCGATACCATCATCATTTGTACCATGACGGGTCTTGCATTGATTCTCACTGGCGCATGGCAAAGTGACTTTGCTGGCGCAGCAATGACAACACACGCGTTTGCGACCGGTCTTAACGCTGAGTACTTTGGCCCAATGCTGGTATCAATTGGTCTCATGTTCTTTGCCTTCACAACGATTCTTGGCTGGAACTACTACGGTGAGCGCTGTGTGGTATTTCTGATGGGCACGAAAGCAGTACTGCCTTATAAAATCATCTTCGTAGGTTTGGTAGCCTCTGGCGCGTTCCTGCACCTGGACATGATTTGGATTATCGCCGATATCGTTAATGGTCTCATGGCGATACCAAACCTGATTGGTCTTGTGCTGTTGCGCGGAGTCGTCATTGAAGAGACTAGGCTTTACTTCGCAGCGAAGTCGAATAAATCTGGTTTCGCCACCACAGCGTAAAGCTGTATACCTCTCCATTAAACTAAAAAGGTCTGCAGATTCAGACCTTTTTTAGTATCTCTATAATGAACGAGGTAGGCTCGTGGACTCCAGTGAGTACTAAAACTTTCATGCATATCAACACGCACACCGTAAGTTAGCGTGTTTTTCTGGCTTAATGCCCATTGTTCTTCGATAAATAGTGCTTGCTGGTTAACCTTTGCTTTGCCTGTTTGAGTCAGGCTGACTAGGTTCTTTAGTTCGGTGTATTTCCACTCTCCACCAAGTGTCAATGTGCGATTGCCAACGACTGCAGTATCGTGTCAGTGACAGTATGGTTGACTCAATTGTGCCATCGCGCTGGTCATTAGCGTAGTTAAAGCCAAACGCGAGACTTATACGAACGTAGCAACTAAATCCTATAAAATTCATCGATATAAGCTATTTTGATTAATATCAATTGCACACTGTTCAGTGAATTTTTCAATCTGTAAAAGTGGTTAATAAAGTTTCAACTCATAATATTGTTTGGTGATAAAAAATCCTACACTGATCACATAAATATAAAGGTAGGTTATGTAAATGAGTGATAACTCCGATCAAAAAAAATCATCCCGTTCTAGCTTGACAAAAATTCTCTTTCTACTTGTTTGTGCAGCAGTATTTGGTGCTCTGTATTGGTCATGGATCTATGCAGACAGTCACCCTAGTACCGAGGACGCTTATGTTAGAGCGAAGATCCTCTCTGTTGCTCCTCAGGTTCAAGGACAGGTTGTCTCTGTTGAAGTTGCGGATTTTCAGCGCATCAACAAAGGCGACTTGCTGCTTAGAATTGACCAACGACCATACTTACTTGCAGTAAAGCAAGCAAAAGCAGCATATCAGTTAGCGGTACAGCAACATGATGTCGCTGACAAACAGGTGACGGAAGCGGTTGCTGGACTGGATGCTGCACGAGCAAACTTGAGCGAAGCGCAGATCGAATACAAGCGTACTGATTCATTGGTCACTCGAAAATTGGCGTCTCCACAAGACTTAGATACTGCTAAGAACAAATTAGCTAATGCTCAGGCAAGCCTAGAGCAAGCAAGAGCAAATGTTGAGAAAGCTATTGCGAATCGGGGCGAGCAAGGACTGGAAGCGGCTATCGTCCAACAAGCAGCAGCGCAGCTTGCTCAAGCTGAACTCAACCTCAGTTATACCGATATTACCTCGCCAGTGGACGGACTATCAGGTGAAGTTAGTGCGCACGTAGGAACGGTTGTTTCTGTTGGTCAAACGCTGTTTCCAGTGATCATTGACAACAGCTACTGGGTCCGAGCTAACTTCAAGGAGACAGATCTCACTCATCTTAAACCAGGTCAGAAGGCTGAGATCAAGATCGACATGTATCCTGATTTGGTATGGAACGCGACGATAGAAAGTTTATCGCCCGCCAGCGGTACCTCGTTTTCTCTTATGCCCCCTGAAAATGCGACAGGTAATTGGGTAAAAATCAAACAACGCTTCCCTGTACGACTTAAATTGGAGGTACCAGATAACTCGCCTCAACTTCGTGTAGGTGCAAGTGTCGAGGTGACTGTCGATCTGAAAAGTGACTCGAAATGAGCAATCAAATCACCGCTGATAAACGAGGTATCGCTACCGTAGCGGTCATGTTGTCTGCCATCATGGTTTTAATCGATATGACAGTGGCGAATGTGTCACTGTCACATATGATGGGAGCTTTGGGGGCAACGGCGGACCAAATTACCTGGGTGTTAACGGGATACAGTATGGCGGAAGCTATTTTTATCCCTATGACCAGCTTCTGGGTGTCGCGATTTGGCGAGCGTAAAGTGATGCTCGTTGCAGTTATCGGTTTCGTTATCGCGAGTGCACTGTGTGGTCAAGCTAGCTCCTTAGAAGAGATGGTACTATTCCGGATTATTCAAGGCGCGTTCGGTGCTTCGGTTATTCCTTTGGCTCAATCTACCTTGGTTCAGATCTATCCATCTGAACAGAAAGGTAAAGCCATGGCCATTTTTTCAATTGGTATCCTGCTTGGGCCTATCTTAGGCCCAGTTGTTGGCGGTGTTATTACGGATAACCTCAACTGGCGTTGGATCTTCTATGTGAATTTGCCTTTTGGTTTGGTTTGTACCGCGCTTATCTATAAATACATTCACCTATCGAATAAATCTAAACCCAACTTTGATTGGTGGATTATTGGATTTATGGCATTGGGTGTAGGTGCGCTGCAGTTTGTCCTCGATAAGGGTAATGACGAAGACTGGTTAGACTCCAGAATCATTCAAACCGCAATTGTTCTGTCTGTGATAAGTTTGATTATGTGGGCGTATCGCAGTTGGAAAACTAAGAGTCCAATTGCACCTCTTTGGCTGTTGCGAGATAAGAACTTGATGGTGTCGTCGCTGATGATGGCAGTCGTCTCCATGGCCATGTTTGGCTTGACTACTCAGCAGCCAATGTTCTTAGAAAGCTTGCTGGACTATCCGGTTGCAACAACGGGAATGCTCATGGCTCCAAGAGGTCTTGCCTCGGCTTGTATGCTGATTCTGGTGATTCGGCTGAATCCTCAGTTTGACCCGCGACTCAAGATCGTATTTGGATTGACCTGCATTGGTATCGGATCGTATCTCATGACTCTGTATTCGATGGAGATTGATACTTTCTGGATCGTAACGCCAAGTATTATTCAAGGCTTAGGCTTAGGTTTGACCTTCTCAACGTTATCGTCTTTGGCGTATCTGACCTTACCAAGAGAAGAGTCGGTAGCGGGCGCTAGTATCTTTAACTTGTTCCGAACTATCGGTAGCTCATTTGGTATCTCAATTGCCACCACTTACCAGTACCGTGATAGCCAGCAGCAATGGCATGCGCTAAGCGAAGGTTTTAATACCTATAATCCTGCACTGCAAAACTGGGCGGCATCGCAAGGCTTATCGATGACCGACCCACTGGCGTTGCAACAGTATCAAATGATGTTGCACGAACAATCTCAGATGGTTGCGTACGTTCATACGTTCCAATTAGTTGGAGTGATGTTTGTGATTATGATGCCGATGCTGATTTTCATCCGTTCTAAATAGTGCACCGTTAACAGAATAATGGGTGGCATCTTTGAATAAGAGGATAAAACATACCCATCAACCACCCTTAGGTTGATGGGTTAAGCTGTTTATTACTTAACTCTAAACATGTACCGGAGAAGATCTCTTCAACCAGGCTATATTGGCCTAAATAAACATAATGTCTGCGATGGTCTCCATCGCTGCATCGACAGCACCATTAAGCTGCATGCCTAAGCTTGAAAGAAAAGCAGAACACGCTGCGATCATAGCAATTATCATAGTGACTCCGTTATTTGAACGCTGCTATGTTAAGCCTGAATTCGCTTTACTATTTACCTTTTTACGCCAGAAGCGCTTTCTCTTTTTCTAAACAAAATCATCACGACCGCAGGCACAATGATAAGTACTGGGATAACGAGAATGTGTAAGAGCAGCGATCCTATACCACTGTGTGATACCACCGCTTCTAACTGAAAATAGGTCAACAACACGCCGAGAATAATAAACAGCGACGTCAATAATTCTCGCAAACACATCTTTGATCGAGGAGAGCAGACACTGCTTGCCAAAGCAAACAACAGCATGCCTAGACATAGAGCTAACCAGCTTAAAAATGAAGGGAACGGCCAAATAAACGCAAGAGCCACTGCTACCGCCGTCAAAATGAACCACACCCTAGTGCGCGTAAATGTATAGTCTTCACTCACTGCAAGGCTCAGTGCA
This sequence comes from Vibrio maritimus, assembly GCA_000755425.1. Classification (GTDB taxonomy): domain Bacteria; phylum Pseudomonadota; class Gammaproteobacteria; order Enterobacterales; family Vibrionaceae; genus Vibrio; species Vibrio maritimus_A. Next base: position 14,561 of record BBMT01000011.1, on the reverse strand, counting down.
TGACGAATAAAGTGCCAGCCCACGAGTGAGCCAAGGAATGCCCCTGCCAACATGTCAGATAAAAACGCCCCGCCACTGATAAATTGGTAGAACACCAAAATGAAACTAATTACGACGAAGACAGTAATAAAAGCAGCTCGATAACGCGCTTGAATCTGGCTGATCACGATTGCAGAAATCGACACCCAGTTTGCGATAAGTAAATCAGGGAAGCTATAACCACTTCGTTCGGTATAATTGATTGACGGCAAATACGCATGAGGTACTGGGAATCCAAATCCTTGCTTGGCTACCAGTATGAAAAGAGAAGTTGCCGTAACCGCGAACATTAACTGAGCGGTAAAATGGCGTCCCCACAACCAAATAAACAGGGGTAAAAAGGCAATCAAAAATAGCGGTTGGACAAGTACATACAGTATTCTTCCACCAAAGAGAACCACATCTAGAACACTTTTGGATGCTTGAGCCATCATATCTTGAGCACTGGATAACCAGCCTAGTTCTATTTGGTGAATCTTTGGTGCGGCATCAATGAGATTATCAACGAACTGTAGCGGTTGATTGGATGCATGGCTATACATCTCTTGCACTAGTGGCCACTGACTAGGATAACGATACTCGTTAATCGGAACCGCTTTAGGCTGCACAAGAGAAGCGCTTCGTACTTCTACGCCAAAATGAGGTGCGAAATATATTGGAAGTTCGAGGCCGTTAGTATAACTGCTCGCTTCATAAGCGATAATCGCCGACTCAACATGACATTCGTAAAAGATCGCTTTATCTGTTCTGCCAGCTCTTGCCCAACATCGACGACAAGTCCGGCTTCTTCCCACGTCTCGCGCTGAGCAGTGAGTCTCGGGTCTTCGTTATTTTCAATTGTGCCACCTGGAAGTGACCATTTGCCCGTAATAATTTCGTGAACCAGTAAGATTCGATCATCGCTGCGCACCACACATAGCGACCCTCGAATTGAAGGATCGAGTGGTTTGAGTGCCGTATCACTCTGATTTTGTATAGAGGCTGCGAGATCTTTCGACCTCACCTCTTGGGCGGTATTTGAATTAACCTTGGGTTGTGATGCAAAACTGAAGTTTGCAGTAAAAAGCGCAAGCAAGCACAAATAAAACCAATGGCTCAAAAACTGAGTCACAAACATTCCTAATTTATATTTTTTTCTAAGACAGTGAATATGAGGGAAAAATCCCTGCTTCTTATACAGATTCAGCGCTGATTGGTTAAAGTCCCAAACTTCTACCATAATCTGGGTTGCTCCGAGCTGTTGTAACCTTGTTTCGGCTTCCGTTAGCAAGGCAGCTGCAACACCATGTTGACGCCACTTGGGCAAGACATATAACTCATCAACATTCCCCACTAGACTAGGCTTGCTAATAGGAGAGCTTAATTCACAAAACTGAGCTGTGACAAAACCGACAATGATCTGATTATTATCTGAGGTAATCGTCGCTACCAGCACCAAACATTCAGGAGAATCTAGGTAACGAGCAATGCTCTTTTCTTCTTGGACTTCATTGGCAGACTTAAAGTCATTAGGGACTGCTTTATGGTGATGGTCGTGTAATTCGAACATCAGATCATTAAGCGTATAAAGGTCTTTTTCCGTCGCAGATCGAAGAGTAATCCTGTTGGAATCCATAGCCACACGCTCGAGTTAACTTGATTAATATGCCAGTCACAAATGTGCGCATAGTGTGAGGGTTTTGTCAGGGATGTGCAAATAAAAATACCTAAGGATATCGTCTGAAAAAAACCTTGGGGAAAATATCACTATACTTAAAGAAAATTATAGGGGATTGTTATGAAGTTTCTGCGCTTTATGCCTTTGTCTTTATTGATTTTCGTCGCAACATTCGGAAGTGGCACTGCCTACGCTAAGCTCCCGCTAAAATGCCAACTGAATACTACTGCCGACCAATTTTGGTTCTACCAAGAACAATTGGTGTTTAAAAGCAGTCAGTTTGTCATTTTTCAAAACTTCAAAGGAAGAGTCGTTACACAAGTCGATCTTAAAACAGGTAAGTTTAGTCGTACCACTTATATCGGTGAACCATTCATTCCGAAATATCAGATGCTGTTTGGTACCTGCGAGGAACCGAACCATGTGCTCAAAATGTGGCACATGAGTTCGGTTGAGATGGACCAGCGCTAATTGGTATGTAGCGCTTTTTCTATTTCAGATAGACTCGCTGGGTCATCGATGGTCGACGGTACGGTGTAGCTTTCACCATCGGCAATCTGTCTGATGACGCGTCGCAATATCTTACCTGAGCGTGTTTTCGGTAATCTATCCACCACTAGAGCATGTTTAAAACAAGCAACGGCACCGATTTCAGAACGAACTTTACCAACCAGTTCACTTTCAAGGTCATGGTTGTCTACTTTCACACCATCTTTGAGAACCACTAAACCAAGAGGTAGCTGCCCTTTGAGGTCATCGTGAACCCCCACTACCGCACACTCGGCAATTGCGGGGTGTCCCCCGACAATCTCTTCCATTTCACCGGTTGAGAGGCGATGCCCCGCCACGTTGATCACATCGTCAACCCTACCCATGATAAACAAGTAGCCGTCTGCATCGAGATACCCACCGTCACCCGAGACGTAGTAGCCTTCAAATTGACTTAGATAACCAGAATCAAATCTATCGTGATTACGCCATACCGTGGTTAGGCAGCTTGGTGGAAGCGGACGTTTAAGGGACACAAAACCTTGTTGGTTGGCGCCAACAGGCTCCCCTAACTCATTCAAGATTTCAACTTTAAAACCCGGACTTGGCATCGTCGAAGAACCTGCTTTGATTGGCATTGACTCAAGCCCTACAGGATTCGATGAGATTGCCCACCCCGTTTCTGTCTGCCACCAGTGGTCAATCACAGGTTTGTTGGTGTGGCTTTGTACCCACTCTAAGGTCGGAGGGTCAAGGCGTTCGCCAGCCATAAAGATGCTGTCTAGGGCGCTTAAATCATACTTATCCAGTTCTAAGCCTTCAGGATCTTCTTTCTTAATCGCTCTAAACGCCGTCGGAGCCGAAAACAATACCTTCACCTGATACTCTTCACAAACCCGCCAAAACGCACCCGGATCGGGCGTTCGTACCGGTTTACCTTCAAACAAGATAGACGTACAACCATGAATGAGCGGCGCGTAAACAATGTACGAGTGCCCCACCACCCAACCCACATCGGATGCTGCCCAAAACACACCATCGGTTGGCATGTTGTAGATGGTATTCATGGAGTATTTCATTGCCACAGCGTGACCGCCATTGTCCCGCACCACACCTTTCGGTTTACCCGTTGTGCCAGAGGTATACAGAATATATAGGGGGTCGGTAGCTAATACTGGCACACATGCGTGAGGCAAAGCGCGTTCATATTGCTCTGCCCAATCAAGATCGCGCTCTTGATTTAGTTCAGCAAGGCACTGCGGGCGCTGCAGCACGAGTACCTTATCGGGTTTCCAGCGGCTGTCCATAATGGCCTGATCCACTAGCGGTTTGTATGGCAGAACCTTGTTAATTTCAATACCACAAGATGCGGTCATAATAACCTTAGGCTCCGCATCTTCAATTCGTACCGCCAGTTCGTTAGGGGCAAAACCACCAAATACCACAGAGTGAATCGCACCAAGGCGTGCACACGCCAACATTGCCATCGCAGCCTCTGGAATCATCGGCATATAGATAATGACCCTATCGCCTTTTATCACGCCTTGCGACGCGAGCATTCCCGCAATTTTTGCCACCTTGTCACGCATTACATTGTAGCTATAACGCTCTTTAACCCCAGTGACAGGTGAGTCGTAAATCAGGCTGTATTATCACCTCGGCCTTGTTCACAATGATAATCTAAGGCCAGCCATGCGGTATTCATTACTCCGTCAGGAAACCAGCGTTCTATACCGTTGTCGTCTTTCGCTAAGATGGTTTTCGGCGCTTCAAACCAATCAATATTTTCCGCTTGATGCTGCCAGAATGATTCCGGTTGTTGCTCTGCCCATTGGTACTCTTTTTGATATGCAGACATAATGCGTCCTCCAATATGTCTTAAATAGTTTGAAACGTCGTTAACTCGCTATTTCATCGTTGAGCAAGGTATCCGACGGTACACGCACCCAGCCTTCCATAAGGATCCGCGCACTTCGACTCATAATGGCTCTTTCGACCGTCCAGCCTTGCTCAGACTGAGAAGCCACAGCACCCACCTTGAGCGTTCCCGACGGGTGCCCAAAGGTCACTCCTTCACGAGCGCCACCGCCCGCGGCCATATTGACCACCGTACCTTCTACGCTCGCAGCGCATGCGATAGCAACGGCTGCCGTTCCCATCATGGCGTGATGAAGCTTACCCATCGACATTGCTCTCACTAATAGATCGACATCTGCCGCCTCGATGGTTTTGTCGCTTGAAGAGCGATAAGGTTTAGGTTTAGAAACAAACGCAATCTTTGGCGTATGCTGGCGGGTTGCCGCTTGCTCAATAGAGTCAATTAATCCCATTTTCAATGCCCCATGGGCACGAATGGTTTCGAACTTTTCAAGCCAGTCAGCATCACTATTGATGTCTTGTTGCAGTTCAGTACCTTCAAGGCCAAGTTCGGCGGCGTCGATAAAGATCGTGGGAATGCCCGCGTTGATCATCGTGGCATTGAACACGCCAACGTCCGGCACATGAAGGTCATCGACCAAGTTCCCCGTTGGAAACATCGAGCCTCCACTGCTGCTCGGGTCAACAAACTCCACTGCAATTTCAGCCGCAGGAAATGTGACGCCGTCGAGAAGGAAATCGCCCAGCTCTTGGACTTCTCCATCCACCATCAGCACTTTAGCCACAATGGTTTTCTCGATGTTGGCTTGCCAGATCTTAATCTCTGCTATGCCATCTTCAGGCAGCACGCTTGGATCAATTAAACCGCTATGAATAGCAAACGGCGCTACTGCAGCTGATAGGTTTCCGCAGTTGCCGCTCCAATCGACAAACGCCTTATCAATGGCGACTTGACCGAATAAGTAATCGATGTGATGGTCAGGGCGGCTACTTGTCGACACAATCACCGTTTTACTGGTGCTCGATGTTGCCCCTCCCATACCATCAATCTGCTTGGCATAGGGGTCAGGGCTGCCGATGACACGCATCAACAGTTGGTCACGAATTACGCCGGGCTGTTTTGCTGCTTCGGGCAAATCTTCGAGGCTGAAGAACACACCTTTGCTCGTCCCTCCGCGCATGTACGTGGCAGGCACTTTTATTTGTTTGCTCATGCTACGTCCCCTATTTCGCGAGAAAGTCTTGTGCGAATCGCTGCAATACACCGCCAGATGAATAAACGGCAACCTCGTCTTCCGTGTCTAGTCGACAAGTCACGGCAATATCGAGCTTGTCGCCATTGGCGCGCGTGACCACTAGAGCCAAGTCACAGCCCGGAGCAATATCGCCGACAACATCGTAAGTTTCAGTGCCATCTAAACCTAAGGTGTTTCTATCGGTACCCGCTTTAAACTGCAGTGGTAATACGCCCATACCGACGAGGTTCGTCCTGTGGATTCGCTCAAATCCCTCAGCAACGATTGCCTCGACACCGGCTAGGCGAACCCCTTTCGCAGCCCAATCTCGTGAAGAGCCTTGTCCGTAATCAGCACCAGCGACAATGATCAAAGGCTGCTGACGCTGCATGTAGGTTTCAATCGCTTCCCACATGCGCGTGACCTTGCCCTCTGGTTCAATTCGAGCCAATGAACCTTGAACAACATTGCCGTTTTCAGCGACCATTTCATTGAACAACTTGGGGTTGGCAAAGGTTGCTCGCTGAGCGGTCAAGTGATCCCCGCGATGGGTCGCATAGGAGTTGTAATCTTCCTCCGGTACGCCCATGCTGGTGAGATATTCCCCCGCTGCACTGGACGCTAAGATAGCGTTGGATGGCGACAAATGGTCAGTGGTAATGTTATCTCCGAGGATGGCTAGCGGTCTCATGCCGCTTAGTGTACGAGGCTTGGCCAGTGCGCCTTCCCAATATGGTGGCCTGCGGATGTAGGTGCTCTTCTCACGCCAATCATAGAGTGGACTGGAGCTTACTGCTTCATCGTTTAGCTTGAACATTTGCAGGTAGACTTGATTGAACTGTTCTGGCTTAACGTGCGCATTAACGACCGCATCGATTTCTTCATCGCTTGGCCAGATATCATTGAGGTAGATAGGCTTGCCTTTGGCATCAACACCCAGCGAATCTCGCTCGATATCAAAACGAATCGTCCCCGCTATCGCATAAGCAACCACTAGAGGTGGCGATGCTAAAAACGCTTGCTTCGCATAAGGGTGAATACGTCCGTCGAAGTTTCGATTGCCTGATAACACGGCGGTTGTGTACAGGTCGTTATCGATGATTTCTTTTTGGATTTCTGGGTCAAGCGCGCCACTCATGCCGTTACAGGTTGTGCACGCATACGCGACAATGCCAAAGCCCAATTTTTCTAGCTCGGGAAGTAATCCAGACTCTTGTAAATAGAGCTTGGCAACCTTTGAGCCCGGTGCAAACGAGGATTTCACCCAAGGCTTGCGAACTAAACCCAGTTCATTGGCTTTTTTGGCTATCAGTCCAGCCGCTACCACGTTGCGGGGGTTACTGGTATTGGTACAGGATGTGATAGCGGCAATAATTACTGCGCCATCCGGCATAGTGTCAGATTTTTGCTCCCACGCGCCTGCAATGCCCTGCTCGCTAAGCTGCGCCGTGGGTAATCGGCGATGAGGGTTAGACGGCCCGGCCAAGGTGCGCTCAATGCTTGATAAGTCGAACTCCAACACGCGTTCATATTCTGCGTTAACTAACTCATCAGCCCAAAGCCCGGTTTGTTTGGCGTATTGTTCCACCAACTTAACCTGTTCATCCTCACGGCCTGTGAGTTTTAGATAGTTGATGGTCTGCTCGTCGATATAGAACATACCCGCTGACGCGCCGTATTCAGGCGTCATGTTCGAGATTGTTGCCCGGTCACCGATAGTGAGCTGCTTAGTGCCTTCGCCAAAAAACTCTAGGTAGCTTGACACCACTTTTTGACCACGCAAAAACTCCGTTAATGCGAGCACGATATCAGTCGCGGTAATGCCCGGTTGACGCTCTCCTGTGAGCTTAACACCGACAATATCCGGCAGGCGCATCATTGACGGTCGACCCAACATCACCGTTTCTGCCTCTAGACCTCCAACACCAATGGCTATTACGCCCAACGCATCGACGTGAGGCGTATGGCTGTCGGTACCGACACAGGTATCAGGAAACGCGACGCCGTTTTTCACCTGTACCACTGGGGATAATTTCTCAAGGTTGATCTGGTGCATAATGCCGTTACCAGCCGGCACTACGCTGACATTCTCGAACGCGGTTTTACACCACTCAATAAAGTGGAAACGGTCTTCGTTGCGGCGCTCCTCGACTGCACGATTTTTTTCAAAGGCATCAGGATCAAAGCCGGCATGCTCAACCGCGAGGGAGTGATCGACAATCAGCTGAGTCTCTACTACTGGGTTTACTGCCGCAGGATCGCCACCTTGCAGTGCGATAGCATCACGTAGGCCCGCTAGATCTACCAGTGCGGTCTGCCCCAAAATATCGTGGCAAACCACGCGCGCTGGATACCACGGGAAATCTTTATCACGTTTGCGATAAATAAGCTGAGATAGGCACGCTTCTAGCTCCGAAGGCTCGCAGCGGTGCACTAAGTTCTCAGCCAGTACTTTCGCCGTGTATGGCAGGCGCTCAAACGCGCCCGGTTCAATATCATTAACGGCCGCTTGCGCATCAAAGTAATCAAGCTGAGTGCCATGAAGCGGTTTGCGATATTGGTAGTTTATTGTGTTATTCGACATGTTCACATCCTTACCTAGCACTAATCACGCGCTTCGATCGGCGTCCACTCTCTAGCCTCAGGGCCATCATAATCGGCACTCGGACGAATGATGCGATTGTTAGCACGCTGCTCATAAACGTGCGCAGCCCAGCCCGTCAAACGGCTCATAACGAAGATGGGGGTAAACAGCTTAGTTGGGATATCCATGAAGTGATAAGCAGATGCATGGAAGAAGTCCGCATTACAGAACAGCCCCTTTTCACGCTTCATTACCGATTCAACACGCACAGAAACGTCATAAAGGTAAGTATCACCAACTGCCGTCGACAGCTCTTTTGACCAGCGCTTAATCAGCGCGTTGCGCGGATCGCTTTCCCTATAGATGGCATGACCAAAGCCCATGATTTTGTCTTTATTAGCAAGCATCTGCATGATGTTCGCTTCTGCTTCCTCAGCGGTTCTCCAGTCTTGGATCATGTCCATTGCTGCTTCATTAGCACCGCCGTGAAGTGGTCCTCGAAGCGTTCCGATAGCGGCAGTGATACAAGAGTGAATGTCGGATAGAGTGGAAGCGCAGACTCGCGCTGCAAAGGTAGAGGCATTAAACTCATGCTCAGCGTAGAGAATGAGTGAACAGTGCATGACTTGCTTGTGAAGTGCCGATGGTGCTTTATCGGTGAGCATTTTTAAAAAGTAGCCGCCGATGCAATCTTCACTTTGATCTTCGGTATTGATGCGCACGCCATCATGACTAAAGCGATACCAATAACAGATGATCGCAGGGAACAAGGCAAGCATTCGCTCTGTTGCTTGCTGTTGCTCGGAAAAATCCAGCTCTTGTTCAAGATTACCCAGCACCGAGCAGCCCGTACGCATTACATCCATCGGGTGCGCATCGGCTGGAATTAACTCTAGCGCTTGTTTAAGCGCTTCTGGTAGGCCGCGAAGCCCGACTAGAATCGTTTTATAATCATCCAACTCTTTTTGATTGGGTAGATGTCCACGCAGCAGCAAATGCGCGACCTCTTCGAACTGAGCATTGTTTGCCAGATCAGTAATGTCATAACCTCGATAGGTTAATCCGGTTCCAGATTTTCCTACAGTACATAGCGATGTGGTACCTGCACTTTGGCCTCGTAGACCTGCTCCACCAATGGCTGAATTAGGCATGTTGAACTCCTTTTCCCGCATGTCGCCCTTTTAGGGTCTTTTCTAGCGGCGTTTCGTTATTGGATTAAATGTGTCTTTCTAATTTTTTGCGTTTCGATTCTTAACGGACAAATCAGGATTTGTTGTCAGCAAACAACTGATCCAACTTATCTTCGTAGCTGTGGTAATTCAGGTGCTCATACAGCTCAGCACGGGTTTGCATTTGTGATGTTAGCGCTTCTTGATTGCCTTCAGTAAGCAGGTGCTGGTAAACGTTCTCTGCAGCTTTGTTCATCGCTCTGAAGGCTGACAATGGGTAAAGAACCATATCCACACCGACACTGGCGAGCTCTTCGCAGCCAAACAATGGCGTCTGGCCAAACTCTGTAATGTTGGCAATAATAGGAACATCTTTGCCCGTCGCGCTTGAAAGTGCTGATTTGAATTGTTTGTAGTGATCGAGTGAAGTCATCGCTTCAGGGAAGATCATATCTGCGCCCGCTTCCACACACGCAATAGCTCGCTCAATGGCTTTATCCATTCCCTCTACGGCAAGCGCATCAGTACGCGCATGATGACAAAGCTTGGGTCGGTTTTGGCATCTACCGCGGCTTTTACGCGATCAACCATCTCTTGTTGCGTAACAATCGCTTTGTTAGGTCTATGGCCACAGCGCTTTTGTGCCACTTGGTCTTCAATATGAACGGCGGCTGCTCCGGCTTTTTCCATTGCTTTGATAGTGCGAGCAATGTTGAAGGCGCCGCCAAAGCCTGTATCAATGTCCACCAGCAGTGGCAAATCACAAGCATTGGTAATCCTCTCTACATCGACTAGCACATCGTTGAGCGTCGTTATGCCAAGGTCTGGCAAGCCGTAAGATGCGTTAGCGATACCGCCACCAGAGAGATAAATAGCTTGATGACCAACATTTTTCGCCATCATCGCGCAGTACGGGTTTACTGTACCGACAACTTGAAGCGGGTTGCCTTTAGTGACGGCGTCACGAAACCTTTGTCCCGGGGATAATTGTTGACCTAGTGAAGATGACATACGTGTCTCCTTGTCCTTTTTGTTTTTATGTGCTCATGGCTTTCTATCAAAGTCAGGCACATCGATATTCACGTTATTTAATTTAGATTTTGTTCTATTAAGGCTTTGCTTCTGGAGATGTGTCTTCTCATCAATAGCTCGGCCAGTTCTTGGTCACGGTTTTTAATCGCATCCAAGATAAATAAGTGCTCTTTCAATGCCGCCTCTGGTCTTGATTGGGTTCGTGGCGACTGATAACGGTACATTCGCAGCAAGTGGTATAGCTCATTGCAAAGCAAATGAACCAGTTGGCTATTTTGACTCGCCTTAATGATTCGGTAATGAAAGTCAAAATCACCGTGCTGGTGGAAGTAAGAGGCGCCAGCGACTTCATCGATATGCTCAGAGTGGCGACCCAATAGACCTTCTAATTCTGCTATTTCTTCATCACTAATATGAGCAGCCGCTAGGCGAGCAGCCATACCTTCCAACGCTTCTCGTACCGAATAGAGTTCTACCAGTTTGTGCTGAGTCAGCGTGATGACCCGCGCTCCTACATGAGGAATTCGCTCAATCAGTCCCAACCCTTCAAGCCTCATAATCGCTTCTCGGAGTGGTCCTCGACTGACCTCAAATCGCTTCGCGAGCTCTGGCTCAGAGATCTTACTGCCCGACTCAATTCGTCCTTCGACAATCTCTTCTATTAGTTGCTCTGTTAAATTTTCGGACTTCGTTGCTTCTTTAGAAGCGGCCACGTCACCGATCGCAAACTCTGTACTCATCTCTTCACTTACCCACTCGTCTAACAACATTGTTGACAATAAATAGTAACTGATGACTATTTAAGCAACTCGCCGTCTAATTATCAACCACATTGTCGACAATGTAGACTAATGTCTAACGTTAACGTCAATCTGTGAACTTTATGAACAAAATTGAATTAATGCACTTTATCCTCAATATCGCCGCTTTATTGATGAGTCATTAACAATTACATAACCTTTTGACTAACCCAAAGAGGTCACGCCAGATCCCTCCAAGCTGGCAGACAATAAAGTCAACATAAGGAACGTGAACATGTTTAACGCATTGAAACCTACCCTAGCGGCGTCTATCGTCGCTGCTACTCTCTCTTTTGGCAGCTATGCTGCGGATCTGGATAAGATTCACTTCTTGATCCCTGGCGGTGCTGGCGGTGGTTGGGATATGACCGCACGTGGCACGGGTGATGTGTTAGTGAAAGCAGAGATTGTCGACAATGTCTCTTTTCAGAACTTATCGGGTGGCGGCGGCGGTAAAGCCATAGCTCACTTAATCGAAACTGCTGAGCGTCAAGAAGATACCTTGATGGTCAATTCCACCCCTATCGTTGTTCGCTCACTCACCGGTGTATTCCCTCAATCTTTCCGCGATCTAACACCTGTTGCTGCAACGATTGCTGACTACGGTGCAATTGTCGCCCCTGCCGATTCTCCATATAACACATGGGAAGATGTGGTAGCGGATTTCAAAGAGAATCCACGTAAAGTCAAAATCGCTGGTGGCTCGGCACGAGGCAGCATGGATCACTTAGTAGTCGCGGCTGCGTTTAAAGGTGAAGGTTTTGATGCGAAGAAAGTTCGCTACATCGCTTATGATGCAGGCGGTAAAGCATGGCGGCGCTACTTTCAGGCGAGACACAGCTATTGTCGACAGGTCTAGGTGAAGTGCTTGAAATGTCTAAGTCTGGACAAGTAAAAGTGCTTGCTGTTACTGCGCCTAAGCGTCTTGAAGCGGCTCCGGATATTCCAACTCTAACAGAGTATGGTAACGAAACCGTCTTTGCTAACTGGCGCGGTTTCTTCGCTGCACCTGGTGCGAGTGAAGAGAAAGTTAAAGAGTGGAACGCAGCGCTAACTAAAATGTACAACACCGATGAATGGGCAGTGGTACGTGACCGCAATGGTTGGATTGACAACTACAAACCTGATCAAGACTTCTATAAGTTCCTAGAAGACCAAGAAAAGCAAATGGGTACGCTCATGACTGAACTTGGCTTCCTTAACAAGTAACCATACCGGAGGGGTTCGCCCCTCCTCGATTCAAATACGTTACGTATTTTCAACGTACATCAGTTTTTGCCGTATATAAGCGACAATCTCGACTCCTTCAATTCTGGATTGTTCACGTTAGCAGTACTGACCCCTTAATCTCCTGGGGAAAGATTTAATCGGGTAAAGGCCCTTTGTCCTGAGGCAATTTACTCACTTGGTCGCCGCTCATCGACCCTTATATACGGTCTTTTCTTTATTCACTATTTGGAGTGAGTTATGTCCGATTTCACCTCTAAGCTGTTCACAAAAGAGAACTTGCTGTCTCGTGATCGTGTAGGTGCGATGATTTTTTTGATCCTGTGTTTGTGCTACGGCTACCAAACATCGCTGATCCCTATGTTTCCCGGTGACGAATACGAACCCTTCACTGCACGTACCTTGCCAACTATTTTAACGTTTGTCGGCGTTGGCCTATCGATACTACTGCTGATTACTGGCCAACCTGACCAAAAAAGCAATGATGAGCAACGCTTCAACTGGAAACTGCTCATTGGCTTTTTGATTTTGATGGCTGGATACGGATTAGGATTGACCTACCTGGGATTTGTACTCGCGACAAGCTTCTTCCTTTTAGCAGGGTTCTATCTGTTGGGAGAGCGTCGTAAAGCAGTGCTATTTGGCGCTTCATTCCCTTTTGTTATCGCATTTTATCTATTACTCACTCAAGGTTTGGATATCTACCTTGAGCCTGGAATCATCTTTACGATCTGGTAGGACACCATTATGTTAGACGGAATTTTACAAGGCCTTTCCACGGCGTGATGCCTATGAACATCATGATGGTGATCGTTGGCTGTTTTGTCGGTACCTTTATCGGCATGCTACCAGGACTTGGTCCAATTTCAGCTATAGCGCTGATGATCCCTATCACCTACGGACTTGACCCTTCATCGGGACTTATTCTCATGGCGGGTGTTTACTATGGCGCCGTATTTGGCGGTTCAACTTCCTCCATTTTAATTAATGCCCCAGGCTGTTCATCAACAGTGGTCACTGCTTTCGATGGCTATCCTATGGCGCAAAAAGGCCAAGCGGGTAAAGCATTGGCACTTGCTGCCTACTCCTCATTCACGGGAGGCACGTTATCCGCCATCATGTTGCTGTTTGCTGCTCCTGCATTGGCAAAAGTCTCTCTGAGCTTCCAGTCTTCTTGACTATTTCGCTTTGATGCTGCTCGGTCTATCTGCAGTTGCAGCCTTCGCGGGCAAAGGCCAAGTGCTTAAAGCTTGGATGATGGTAGTACTCGGTCTGATGCTGTCTACAGTTGGTATCGACAAAGGCGTCGGCGTAGAGCGCTTTACCTTTGGCCTAACGGATCTTATGGATGGCTTTAGCTTCCTACTGTTAGCAATGGCGACGTTCGCGCTGGGCGAAACCTTAATGGGTATCCTAAAACCAGAACAAGATACACGCCAAGATGAGCAGAAAAAGCTCAGTGATATCGGCAGCATGAAAATTACCAAGGAAGAAGTCAAAGAAGTCGCGCCTGTTTCCATACGCTCTTCTATCCTTGGTTTCTTCACTGGCGTCCTCCCGGGTGCTGGTGCCACGATTGCAGCGTTCCTGTCTTACGGTATGGAGCGTAACCTTGCGCCAAAAGAAAAGCGTGAAGAGTTTGGTAAAGGCAGTATTCGCGGTTTGGTTGCTCCAGAGTCAGCGAACAATGCAGCATCTAGTGGCTCGTTCGTACCACTGCTGACGCTTGGTATTCCAGGTTCAGGTACAACCGCAATCATGCTGGGTGCACTGATCGCTTATGGTATTCAACCTGGACCACGCTTGTTTGTTGAACACCCAGATGTCTTCTGGTCAGTCATCATTTCAATGTACTTTGGCAACATTGTCCTAGTGATTTTGAATCTACCTTTGATTCCTTATATCTCGAAACTGTTAGCGGTTCCTAGAACGGTGTTACTGCCAATGATTTTGTTCTTCTCTATTACTGGCGTGTATCTTGTTTCGTTCAACACGATGGATGTATTTATCATGCTATTGATTGCAATGGGTGCGATAGCGTTACGACTGGCTAACTTCCCGCTTGCTCCGTTACTGCTAGTTTATTCTTGGTGGCTTGATGGAAGAGAATCTTAGACGTGCTCTTATGATTAGTGATGGTGAACTTAGCTTCTTGTGGGAACGCCCTATTACGTTGACGTTTACAGTGTTGGCTATTTTGGTGTTAATCGGACCGTCCATTTTCTCGTTGATGAAGAAGTGGTTTTATCAGCCGAAGAAGGTTGAGTCTTAATAGTACGCTTCGCCTATGGAAACATAAGCGATGCGCAGCGAGCCCTTAGCTCCTCCCCTTAATAAGGGGAGGCTGGGAGGGTGCTCTTTTGCTCTATAGCCTTTCTAAGTTACTAGCAAAGAGCATAAGAGCACCCCTCTAACTCCCCCGGCTACGCGCCCCGTTATTAAGGGGGAGAA
>BBMT01000012.1 GCA_000755425.1 Vibrio maritimus | reverse complement strand
AGGCGCTTACGTTCTTTCTGCAGAAGAAGCTGAGAAGCTAACTGCACAAATCCTAACTATGGACGAAATCGACGGTGCTAAGCCATGCACTGCGCAAGAAATTGCTCGCTTATGGCACCCAGTTAAACAACACGTTGGTCAAGACGCAGGTGAAATCCTTAAGTCTATCGGTGTTGAGTCTGAGACTCGTCTAGCGGTTATGGTTGTTGAGAACGATCACCCACTAGTACACGTAGAGCAAATGATGCCAGTACTTCCAGTTGTTCGTTGTGCGAACATCGACGAAGCTATCGAACGCGCTGTTGCTGCTGAGCGTGGTAACAAGCACTCTGCATGTATCTATCTGGTAACATCGAGAACGTCACTAAGTTCGGCCGTGCTATCAACACAACTATCTTTGCTCACAACGGTCCAACACTATCTGGTGTCGGTTACAACGCTGAAGGTACTTCAACGTTCACAATCGCAGGTCCAACTGGTGAAGGTATCACAAACGCGTACTCGTTCACTCGTGCACGTCGTTTCGCAATCGCGCAGGGTGGTTTGCGTATTGTTTGATTGGTTAGATAACTGATTAACACGGAAAGCCGAAGCAAACGCTTCGGCTTTTTGCTTTTAAGAGCACCCCCTCTACCTCCCCCTTATAAAGGGGGAGAACCAATGCTCGTTACTAGCGTAACATTGCACTTATTATAAGGCGATGCGCAGCGAGCCAGCATGCTCCTCCCCTTTATAAGGGGAGGCCGGGAGGGGTGCTCTTTCGTTCTTTCGCTCTTTTGATTCTTAATCTACCACTACAGAGAGCAACCTATACAAACCAAACACCCTTTACACTTCTAACCGGGGACATGGTTTACACTATTGCTCCAAAAACCACACCCCTACAAACCGTGCCCCCAATCAGACTTCCCCAAACATCCAATTGAGCTTAATACCCCTTATGGTTAACTAACCCAAGAACACCAAACGCAGAGTTAAACAATGAAAACAATCCTAATGACCGGACTCACGGGCACACTTGGTCCAAAAGTCGCAAAACAGTTTTCCCAGCGAGGTTGGCATGTCGTTGAGTGGAACCATCACCAAGTTGCGCCTGATAACGAACAGGACAGCAATACGTTCTGGCAAAGCCAAACAATTGATGCAGTGTGTCATATGGCGATGGGAAGTGAAGAGTGGGCGGCTTGGCTTGCCAAGCGCTGCGCAGAACAAAAGATCCCTTATCTTTTCGTCAGCACCGCTATGGTATTTGATGCTGAAGTGGATGGGCCTTATGGCATCTTCAATGAGCGGAATACAAAAGATGACTACGGCCTGTATAAAGTGCGCTGTGAAGATGCAATTTGGCAAGTTAATCCCGATGCGATGATTGCTCGCATTGGCTGGCAGATCCATGATGAAGCCGTTGGCAATAACATGCTTACCCATCTTGAAAGGCAGCATCATGAAGAGGGGGTCATCAGCGCCAGTCAAAGCTGGTATCCCGCTACTTCTCATATGGATGATACTGCGATTGGCTTCTTGCAATTAATTGAAAGAAACGAACCTGGTCTTTACCACCTTGATAGCAACGCCAGTGAACGCTTGAGTTTCTATGAGTTGGTGTGTTTGCTCAAAGACTATTACAACAAAGACTGGAATGTTGTGGCTAATGAGGATTATCAGCATGATCAGCGTTTGCAAGATGAGCGGGTTGGACTGCCGCCGTTGAGTGCGCGATTTGGTAAACCAAAATCGTGATCAAAGATAAAGAACCTAACTGGTGTGCTGGAATATATTAGTCTCATCATTGTTTGAGAGCCTATATCTTGAAAACCAACAACGCCCTATACCAGCCGCATATTCAGCAGCATTTAAAGGACACCACCAAGTACATTAATGGTTTTTTGAAATCGAATGGAGCGGTGCACGGCAACCTTGGGCAGCCAAAACGAAATTAAAATTAAGAATGAGCAAGGGGTGGTGGTAAAAACCTATCAAGGTGAAAAAATCGCTCACAAAAAGCCGGGTGTGGATACATACGCTTGAGAAATCATATGTATCCTATTGTTTAGGTTGAGCGTACCTTGATTTGGGGTAGGGTACATACTAACGTTAGCATGTCTCGACAATTTCAAAGCGATATCCCACACCATAGATAGACGCTATCCAATCGAACTCAGGATTAACTGCGAAGATCTTTTTTCTAAGGTTTTTGATATGGCTATCAATCGTCCTATCGGTTACAACGCGTCCGTCGGAGTAGATTCGGTCCATAAGTTGGTCGCGATTGAATACGATACCCGGGTGGCGATGGAAGTGGGCAAGCAGTTTAAACTCGGCGGGTGTTAAGGGAAGTACGGTGCCCGTAACGGTGGCTTTCATTAATTGTTGGTCCACGTTCAGTAGTGGAATCTTGTCGGTATCCATCGCTTCTTGGCCTGATTGAGAACGGCTCCGGCGCAGGACATTTTTGACGCGCGCGACGAGCTCTCTTGGACTGTAGGGTTTGCAAATGTAGTCATCAGCCCCTAGTTCTAATCCAACCAAACGGTCTATTTCGTCGACTTTTGCTGTCGCCATCATAACTGGCACGTCACTAAATGTTCTTAGCTCCCTGTAGATATCGAGACCATCTCGGTTCGGTAGCATTAAGTCGAGAATGATCAGTTTTGGTTGATTTTCTTTTACCCAGTCAATCACCTCGTTTCCGTCGCCGATCATGTGGGATTCAAAACCACTGTGATTAAGATAGTCTTTAATAACTTGAGCAAGTGATGGTTCGTCTTCCACGATAAGGATCATAAAACCTCTATTTCTAATTATTGCTGTTTAGGTAAGCGTACTACGATTTTAATGCCACCTAAAGACGAGTGAGTCGCCTCAATCGTACCTTGATGAGCTTCGATGATATTTTGGCAGATAGCCAAGCCTAAACCCGAACCACCACTTGCGCGGCTTCGTGAGCTATCTACTCTGTAAAGGCGATCGAACAGTTTAGGGAGAGACTCATTGGGTACCCCGGGTGCGCTATCTTCTATGATAGCAACTAGTTCGTTGGCTTTTGACTCCAGCGTAATGCCGATATTGCCTTGCTCATTGGTGTATCGAAAGCAGTTCTCGAACAGGTTTTGAAACACTTGTTGTATCAGCTTCGCGTCAGCATATATCGTTGAGTCAGGTGCTGATGAATAGTCTGTGGTAACGCTTAAGCTTTTTGAGGCAAATCTCAGTTCATAGCGTGTCAGTAAATCATCGATGATGTCTGCGAGCGCAATGTCGCTTCTTTGGTTGGTTCGAAACGCACTATCACTGGAAATCGACAAGGTATGTAAATCGTCAATTAGCCGAGTCAGGGTCGTCACTTGGGCATGTAAACCTTCTAGGTACTTTGGCTCCATGGGTCTAATGCCATCTTGTAGTGCTTCGATTTCCCCTCTTAGTACAGCTATAGGTGTTCTTAGCTCATGGGAAATATCTGAAAGCCATTGCTCTCGAATCTCCTTTTGTTTGGCTAAGGACGCAGCCAGTAGATTGAATGAGGCAATAAGGTCTGTCAGTTCATCATTACCGATTTGCTCAATCCGGTGCTCTAGGTTGCCATTGGCGATTTCTGTCGCGCCTCTGTGCAACGCCCCAAGGGGAGTCAACAAGTACTTCACCGTGATGAATGCGATAACTAGGGTCAAAACAAAGGCCGCGATGGCAGCGGTAAAAATGTTGGCCGTTTGAGAGTACATAAAGCTCTCAGCTAATTGGCTTGATACTTGGCGGCTTTGTAATACCGCCAACCAACCGACGGTCTCGCCCTCTTTTACTATCGGCACTCGACTAAAGAATTGATCCTTGCTCAACTCGTCCTGATTGAGGTTGCGCCTTAAAAGCGGTTCACCATCTTGATCAAGCATGTAGATACGCATGCCCAAAGGTACGAATAGCACGTTGCTCGAACGATGGCCGTCATGTGCTGGGGGAAAGTCTGGCTCAACTCTCCGTGGACTACCCGGTCTCGGCTTAGGAGGGGCATTTCACCAATTTGTTGCATAAGTGACCCGAAAGCCCTTGGTGAACGCTGCAGCGGGCGCAACCTCGGTATCGGAATACAGTGCTGCGGCATTCTCAGCTAGGGTCTCAACTTTTTGTATCTCTTCTTGGTTTAAGTAGCTTTGCAATTCTACTTTGAAGCTGGAATTGATCATAAACGCCATGGAAAGCAAAAGTATCAAGCTCGAACTAAACAGTGAGATGAAGAGTTTTTGAAACAGTGTAATTCTCATAATGGATATAGCATTAAGGGCCTTGGTTCAATTCTATAACCCTATTATGGAGAAAATGTGCAGAAAGCACAGTGTGCGTCGCTAATGGTTTGAATATGGTGGTTAATTGAGAGCGGGCAGACTGTGCGCCTTGTTTTTATATGTGTTTTGATGCACTATTTGGGGTTTTGGTATGGTCTGCGATGTATCTTAAATGCATCCTATAGCCAGTTTGTAAACAAAGACTTAATTCATAATTCGCATCAATGTGTTGTGAGTTACTGTTACGCCATTTCATAAGATAAGTAACACGTCTTATCCCGCACGCTAGCCTGATTGAAGCAAGAGTTAAGCTAACTGCATGATCTTTAGTAGCACTTTAATTCTTCTATTTTGAGGCGTAAAACAGTCAAGTAACATACTTGGTCAAATTAGGTATCTCGGTCAATAAAGCTGACGCTCAGTGACATAGTTTGGGTGAATGTTTGGGTTAAATTAGCACCATCTTGAGGCGGGCAGCAGACCCAGCCAGCAAGCTCAATAGAGCGCCAAAGGCGAAAAAAAGCCCAGCTCTTAAGCACCAAATCTCACGAGGTAATCACTATGTCTTTTGATATCAACAACGCTAAAGGTGTATTCGCGACAGTGGACGCTGCGATTGAAGCAACTCACAAAGCTCAAATCGAGTACTACGTAAACTGTACCAAAGAAGGTCGCGAAGCCATCATCACTGCGATTCGCGGTGCAGTATTAGCGCGTGCAGAAGACTTTGCAAAATTAGTCCGTGAAGAGACAAAACTCGGTCGTGTTGAAGACAAGATCGCTAAGCACCAATTGACTGCAGCGAAAACGCCGGGTACTGAGATTCTAGAAACTCAGGTTTGGTCTGGTGACAACGGTATTTCTCTTGGTGAACGTGCACCTTACGGTGTAATTGGTGCAGTAACGCCAGTGACTAACCCAACGGAAACTATCGTTAACAACGCTATCTCAATGCTAGCAGGTGGTAACGCAGTAACATTCAACGTTCACCCATCATCAAAAGTTGTGTCAGCGATGATGATTGACCTGCTTAACGAAACAATCATCGCAGCAGGCGGCCCAGAAAACCTAGTGACTATGGTTCAAGAGCCAACGCTAGAAACGCTAAACGAAATCGCAAGCTCGCCACTAGTGAACATGCTAGTGGGAACAGGTGGTCCAGGCCTAGTTAAGGCTATCCTGCAATCTGGTAAGAAAGGTGTAGGCGCAGGTGCAGGTAACCCACCAGTTATCGTTGACGCTTCTGCAAACCTAGATCTCGCAGCAGCTGGCGTATACGGCGGTGCTTCATTCGATAACAACCTACTTTGTATCGGTGAAAAAGAAGTATTCGTTGAAGAAGCCGTTGCAGACGCGTTCCTAGACAAGCTTGAAGAAGTTGGCGCGTACGTTATGACAGCGGAAGAAGCTGAGAAGCTAACAGAAGAAATTCTAACGCTAGACGAGTTCGAAGGTGCGAAGCCTTGCACTGCACACGAAATCTCTCGTGTATGGCACCCAGTTAAGAAACACGTAGGTCAAGATGCGGGTCAAATCCTAAAATCTATCGGTGTTAAGTCGAACACTCGTCTAGCAGTTATGCTGGTTGAGAACGACCACCCACTTGTACACGTAGAGCAGATGATGCCAGTACTACCAGTGGTTATCTGTAAAGACATCGACGAAGCAATTGACCGTGCAGTAGCGGCTGAGCGTGGTAACAAGCACTCTGCATGTATCTACTCTGGCAACATTGAAAACGTAACTAAGTTTGGTGGCCGTATCAACACCACTATCTTCGCACACAATGGTCCAACGCTATCTGGTGTTGGCTACAACGCAGAAGGTACGTCTACGTTCACTATCGCAGGTCCAACAGGCGAAGGTATCACTAACGCACTATCGTTCACACGTGCACGTCGCTTCGCGATTGCTCAAGGTGGCCTACGCATCGTTTAATCGACCGCGAATAACCGAATATCTCATCACTCTTCCCAAGCGATGATATATCTAGCCGAGCGAAAGCTCGGCTTTTTTGATCTTCACTTTTCCTTTATCGAAATGCCAATCTTCAGAGTGAGCCGTTAGGCGGTTAGCGTCTGTATGTTGTCAACAAGATGACCCCACCAGTCCCGCATGATTCTAAACGTGAGCAAGAAGAACAAGCTCAAAAGAGTCATGCTGCCGCCTTCACGGGACACGGTCGCCGTGTTTTCCGAGCGACTCTCAATATCGCTACTGGTGGCACCTTGTATTGGGACGAGCTTAACGGCAACCACCGCTTCAGCTTCTGTTCCGCCGCCACAGGTGGAGAAATGATCTGTTGAGTCATATCCCGAGGCGCACTTGATGGCTGTTGCAGAAATTACTCCGGCATCGTTGATGTCTGAAGCGGTGACAATACGATAGGCATTGTTTAACTCACTGTAACTGCCGCCGTTGGTCAGATCATCTAACCACCACGCTTGCGAGTTAAATATCGCCATGCGTGATTCACTACTCCCAATCCCATTGTAAGGGAAGATGTAGCCTCGACGACGACGCTGCGGCCCGTCTATTTCGGTATGATTCTCTGCATCCACTTCACCGACAATTTCGTTATGTTGGTTGATTGCATTGGCATGCCCGCCTGCGCCAACAAAGAAAATCGCTTGTGAGAGTTCGCTAAAATAGGTCGCTGATGGAGTGGATTGTCCAGCATCAGCGATGAACATTCGATTCGCTGCAGCACCACCCTCGGCACACTCCCCAAACGTTTGGTTTCACCAATAACGATTAACTGTGAATTAATGTCTGTAGCAATGGAGTTGCTGTAGTAATAGCTGTCGTCGTACTCTAGTTTGGCATTGTTGATAAATACCGATGTCCACGCGTTTTCCTCTACAGAGAAGCCATCGGTTGTACTTGGCAAGTAAACGGCGGCTTGCATAATAAGATTGTCATCCGCGAGAGCGGAGTTGAATCCAGCCAAGACGGGCAATCCAAGATAATCACTGTCGCTGCGCTCGACGATGGTTGCCGCTCGAGCACTGGCTTGTGCTGCTGCATAGTTGTAGTTGTCGTAACTGGTAACCCAGGAGCTAGCAGGAAAGCGAGTTTCACCATCGTCTGTCATCGCCCAAACAAAGGCTTGTGTAGCAAAACCGAAATGTTGGCAAGCACTCGATAGAATAGGCTGCTCAAGCTCTATACAGCTACTCAAGTCCAGTGAGTTGTAGTACTTTGAAGTGTCTGAGTAATCAAAGGTTGCGACTGACGCGCTGCCGACAATGTAGGTCTGACTATCTGCTCCACTGGCGGGGTAGGTAAAGCTATCAAAGGCAATGGTTGAACCCATCTCTTCAACCATTAACTGCTCCCCCTCGTAATCCGCAAAGCTAAGCGCTGAATTGGCAAGTGGTTCTAGGGACGTGGTTTCCCCATCAGCAATGACAAGACCGCGATTACCATAAGGCTGCACATAATAGCCCTCATAGTCAAAAAAGCCGCTGCTGCTATTGGCAATGATGTGGCCAGCGGAGTCGATCGAACGGGCTTTAACGTCGATAGTACCTTCGACTGCAAACAGTAAATCTTCATACCCAGGAGGGATGTCAGGAGCGATGTCTAGTGGTGAGCTGTACTCCCTAAAGGAGTGATAGAGTGGCGAGTAACTAGCGTTGTAAAAGGCATCTTGCAGGCTTTCAAGACCTCCAATACCCGTGCTGGCATCTCCATACCATCGGTTGCTCGCCCATGCTTCACATGTGGCGTAGCCTAACTCGCTGTCACAATAAGAGTAGAGATCGTCATAATCGAGATAGTAGAAGTGGTTATCAACGCCAAAAGCGACCTCTTGGTCTAGCGGTATTCCTTCCATACCATTCATGCTATAGCCAAGCGTACTGAATTGACTGTCAGTACAACTATCTTCAAAGCACCACTCCGATGCTGAAGGAGCAATGGCCGTAGAATAGTATTCGTTCGCGGCAGTGGCTGTTGAGGTGTCTACCTCTACAACGCGATAGAGTGCGGCGGCGCCGCTAAAAGAGTAAGTAAGCAGAGTACAAACCAAAGGGAAGTGGATAACTTTGGACACGTTAAAACCTTATTTCCATATAGTAAATGAACACAGCTTCAGGGCGTTATGCTGTGATTAGAACCGTTTTCTAGAATTGCTTCTTAGCCGCGACGCTTAGGTGGTTCAGGTAGTTCGGATTCCGACAATGCACCATCACCATCGTTATCAAGTTCGTCGAATTCATCCAATAAACGACCTTTGAGTTCGTCTTTAGTGAGTACCCCATCACCATTGACGTCCATTTCTTCAAACGAAGGCGGCTGGCGATGTTCTCCCTTGGCGTGAGCAGGGTGGTATGAAAGGGCAAGGAGTAAAGCGCTAAGCATCAGGGTAACGTTTTTCATGTTGAACTCTCTTAAAACAAAAGTGAGAGGTCATTTTGTGGCGAGACTTAGCAGAGAAAGTGGACACAATGTGGAGAAAATAAGGAGAAAGAACTGAGTATTGAGGGCAAAAATTAACTTACCAAAAATTGCAACCATTGAGCGCAAACAACGAGAAATCGAACTGCGGTTTCCATTGTCAAAATACCCATTAACCCGGCACCTAAAAATAATGAGCTATTGAATACAAGCTTTGAATGCACTTTCATAACGATTTAGGTCCCATGAGAGGATAGTTGAGTAAACTAAGAAAAGTTAAAAGCGAGTTCGTTGCTTCATTCTTGACTTAAAGTTCATAACGTTATGAATAATAAATTAATTAAGATTTATGAAGGGAGTGTGAAGGCGGCAAGAAAATGTGCTTTTAGATTGGTGAATTGAAAAAGCAGTACTAGATAAGCTTTACCTAGTGACGCATCTAGCTATCTTTTCGACATTGAAAGTCCTTATTGTCTTCATACTGTCTGCACATTTTGAATTCATAGTTAACCTATCGAAAAGGTGTTCTAAGACAATAAGTTTAAATGTTTGGAGGTGCTATGAATCAACCAGTCGAATCCACATTATCGCTAGGCTCTAAACTATCCGTGTTTCGCGCATCGAAACTCGCTCTGTTGATGGCATTAACAAGCCTAAGTGCCCCCTCATTTGCTCAATCCGGCCACAGCTACACCATCGTGGATACCAATCAAACTGAGTGCTCTAGTGCTTCTTCAACGATGGGCTCGTGCGTCAGTGAGCAAGGGCTTGGTCAAGACGCTCAATACCAAGCTACATGCCAAGCTATACCTCTAATGATGATGGCACGGTAACTGACAACAACACTGGGTTAATTTGGGCACAAACGACTGATATCAATCGCGATGGAAAGATCACCGTAGATGATAAAGTGACCTACGATGAAGGTATCGCGTATGCCTCTAGTCTAACGCTAGGAGGACATAGCGATTGGCGCGTACCAACGATTAAAGAGTTGTATTCTTTGATGTTGTTTGATGGCGAGGATCCAAGCGGTATCAATGGTGCCGGAACCTACTCAATTATGCCGTTTATCGACCACTCCGTATTTGGCTTCGAATCCGGTGATATGGAGGCCGGTGAGCGACTGATTGACTCCCAATATCTAAGCACGACCAAATATGTATCGACGACCATGAATGGTGATGAAACGATATTTGGTGTGAACTTCATCGATGGCCGAATTAAGGGGTATGGTGCAACCTCTCCAAGGGGCGGCGAAAAAACGTTCTATCTATTAACGGTAAGGGGTAACACCGATTATGGCATTAATGATTTAGTAGATAATGGTGACAAGACAGTCACAGATAAGGCGACTGGCCTAACGTGGCAGCAAGGTGACAGTCTACAAGGGATGGATTGGTTTTCTGCCATACAATATTGTGAAAATTTAGAGCTTGCCGGACAAGGCGATTGGCGAATGCCGAATATCAAAGAGTTGCACTCGATTGTGGACTATTCTCGCTCCCCTGACACAACGAAAAGTGCTGCAATAGATCCGGTATTCGAAGCCAGTACAATCATCAACGAAGGTCAGAAAGTTGATTACCCGAACTATTGGAGTAGCACAACACACGCGAACCTAATGAATACTAACAATGCTGCCTATATCGCATTTGGGCGCTCTTTAGGGTACATCAATGGTGAATGGATTGATGTTCACGGAGCTGGCGCTCAGCGTAGTGACCCGAAACAGTACAACGGCGTCGATTATCCGGAAGGCCATGGTCCCCAAGGTGATGCGATTCGCTATGAAACTACGTTCGTTGTGTGACTGATCAAGACACTCAATATGTGCAAGATCCAACCAAGGTAGAGCGTGAAACAAAACAATATCTTCTTTCTGTCAGTGCTACGAGCGAAGGCGACCAAAAAAAGGATGACAAGAGAGGTCGCAATCCAATGACTGATATGGATAGCAATGGCGATGGAAAACTCTCTAAGTCTGAAGTGCGAGGACCATTAAAGAATGATTTTTCCCGCATCGACCGTAACAATGATGGTTTTATTTCGGAAGATGAGCTACCAAAGCCTCCAATGAAAAAGTAAGGCTTTATATGGCCGTATCTAGATCAATAGTAACCGCTGGTGGCCTTGATACTTTGTATCAGCACCAACGGTATCTAATGAGTTTTTCGCTCTCTATGAAATTCCGCTTAACTGAAAGACAGCGACATGTGGTCAGAATGCGGTGCCGAATTTGATCTGTATTGTTGTATCGCGCTTACTGCGAGCGAAATCGACCCCCCACTTTATGCCGAGCTGACGTGCGACCGTATGCCGAAAGCCTACGCCAACCGTATGATTCCAAGTCGCTGAACGATCGCCATGGTCGAATGCAGTGCCCCCGCCTGTGAAACCTATGACTTGCCATCGAGGAGTCACGTTGTATCCAACTTGAGCTTCACCAACCGCGACATGGTCACCTTGATAGCGCATGGCAGTAACGCCTCGCATATCCACATAGGGTCTTGCATAAAAGGCACATCACCGCTGGTCGAAACACCGTTGATTCGCCAAGCCGCAGACCATTTGTTGTTGATGGTGTGGTATGACCTAAAATCGACATTTAGCCTTTGGTGCTCGTTTTCACCGCCCCATAACGTCGAGTAATTAGAGTAAATCACTTTGGCTTTTGCGCCGCTCGTAGGGGAAAACGGGTTATTGAGTCCGTCGTACATGAAACGAACATCGACGCGTGCATCTTTGTCGGATATGCGGGTAGAGGTATCTTGGCCAAAAACGACGTCGCCATCCATAAAGTGATAGCCCATACCCAAGAAGAACTTACTTCCGGCGATTCTGAAGTCTATATCCGAGAAGAGATAGTTCCCTTTAGTATTCATCTGTACTGGGGCTCCGAAGCCAAAGTAATTGATGTTGATATCGGCGTTAAATACACCCCCTTCAAAACGAATGGCGTCATCTTTCCAAATACCTTGATGAAATCCACCGCCGATTTGGGTTCCGTTGTCAGTTCCAAGCGCGACCAATCCCGACATACTAGGGGCGATGCTTGTGATTTTTTCTGGGTTTTCCTTGCGAGTTTTCTTTTGCTCCTCTGTTTCATGGAAAAATACAGTAGCAACCCCGCCACCTGCGCCGATGGCTGGATCAGTAATAAGCAATGGTATCGGTAAAAATCCATACGCATTTTCTAATAGCCATCTACTGGCATCTAATTTTCCGTCAACAGGATCCCTCCAAATACTTTCCTCTGCTGCAACGCCTGCACTTAGCAGTACGGCAGCTAACGCTAGTTTCTTCATAGTGTTTGCCTAGAGAAGTTAACCCGGTAATTCATCGGCTGCCATATCACATTCGATTCGATTATATTCGCCATCGATCGTCGCTACTCCGGCTCTAATTGCGGCGCCAGCACCGGTGTTTCCAGCGAAAGATCCAACAAGGCTCCCATAAGGCGCCATCGATCGCGTAAGCAAGTGGTGTGCTATAGCAGTCTTCGATTGCTAAGCTCGGTTTTGTTATGAATGCGGCACACAGAATGGCTGCCGCTAGGATTGGAAATCTTAGTTTGATCATTATGACTACCTCGCTAACTGAGATTGGCTGTAGGAAATTGAGCTACCCCTTAACCCGGCACGTAGGCCGGGAGGGGATCTGGGTACGCCAGATATCGAGGTGATTTGATTATTTCGGAGAAACATCCTTAGTCATGATGCGATCCCACACTTGCTTCTCCCAGCCTTGATTATTCATACCAGGGTGGTTTGGTTTAATGCCAGTGTCGAATACCGAGACATAAACCGGATTTGGACGTGCCTCCGGGAATGGCAGCTGTTGGTCAGCATATGGGCAGTTAGACACGACGAAGTATTGATCTTTCTCTGCGTAGAACTCAACGGCCGTTCCGTCTTCCACGGCTGGTGCTGGAGCGAGTACACAGCGGGTGATATCACCATCCATTTGTGTGAAACGGTTAGGTTGGAAAATATTCACATCGTTACGGTTCGCATGGAAGATAGCCGTTTCTCTGCGCTCTTGTTCATCTTCGATAGCGGCAATCGCCGGGACACGTAAGAAGCCATGTAGGAAGTTTTCATTGCATGAGTTCACGTTACCTTCTTCACCGTAAAGCATGGTTAGCCAATCAGCGTTGCAGTGTGCAGCGTAAAAGATGTGTGTGAATCCTTCTTCCAGCTTTTCGTAAGGGAAGTTGTCATATACCAGCGTTGCCATTTTCTCCATTTTGTGACGTTGTGACCAGACGCCACTATTTTCGCGAAGGTTCAAGCCTTCTAGGGCAGTCGTGTTTAGGTGATCCGCCCACTGTGTTAGGTCTGGAGTAATCATCTGTACGTCGATAATTTGTGTGCGACCATTGTGGCGGCTTGGGTTATTCTCAAAACGAATGACCTGGCCTGCTTTGACAAAAAAGGCGTTGCCAGTATGGGCTTTGAGTACGTCGTCGTAAACGTGGGTACGCGTGCCGTTTTCTTTGGTAGCGCGCACTGCGTCATAAAAGTTGAGGTCAGGTGCAGCCATACGCTCGTAGGTTTTTGCTGGGTCAGCATCTTCGTTGTATTCGAATGTGCCGTTTTGGTTGATTTGCGCTTCGATCTTTTTAATATCAGACATAATAATTTACCTCGATTAAATCGCGTTCCCTGCCTGATTAAATTGCGCTGCTCCGTTGTGCTTCGCTACTAGATTAAGTTCGCGGCTCAATAAGTTGCTTTAACTCTGTGCCGTTGATGTAGCTAACTTTAAAGAGAATCGTCTAAGTGAGCAAAGCAGTAACCTGTAAGTTTTTCTTAAGGTTTGAATTGATTGTTTGTAAGAAGGGTTTTAATGAAGCATTAAGTAGGGAGAGAAGATGACACCGAGGTGTCATCTTTTTTAGTAGCGAGGCGAATCGAGAAAAATGGATGAATAGGTAAGCTAGGAGCGCTTGGCTTTCCCTTGAAACTGCTTAATACTCTTTTTCTTGTTGGTTCTGCGATTAGCTTGTTTATCCCTCGGCGCGCGCTTGCTCTCGCCGGTAGAAGGTTTATCCGTGACAGGAAAACCGTCGAGCTCCTGCAGTGCAAGCTCACGTTGCGTTACTTTTCGAATAGCGGTTAGATACTCTGTCTCGCCATGACATACCAATGAGACTGCGATGCCCTTTTGCCCGGCTCGGGCCGTGCGGCCGATGCGATGTACATAGGTTTCGGCATTTGACGGCAACTCAAAGTTGATGACTACGGGCAATTGCTCGACATGGATACCGCGCGCGAGTAAGTCTGTGGCGATTAGTACGTTGACCTTTTGCTGCTTGAATTGCTCGAGAGTGGTTTCTCGTTCTGCCTGATCTTTGTTGCCATGCAGTGCAGCAGCGTGCAGTCCTGCTTTGTTTAACTTCTTACAAAGTGCATCCGCGTTATCTTTGGCACCAATAAAGACGAGAACCTGACGCCAGTTATGGCGGCTGATTTGGTCAATCAGTGCTTTGGTTTTGCTTCCCTTGTTAACAAGATAGAGTGTTTCGTTTATCGCCGGCTTGGTATCTTCTGTTTTCTTCACTTCAATAAGTGCTGGCGAGATGAGTAGCTCTTTGGCTTTACTTTCGAGTAACCCGGGGAAGGTGGCCGAGAACATCAGTGTTTGACGCTTCACTGGCAGCATCCCGATGATGCGTTGAACATCCGTCCAAAATCCCATTTCTAACAGGCGATCAGCTTCATCAAGAACCAGTTTATTGATGTTGCTGGCCATTAGAGCGTTTTCAGCGAGTAGTTCAAGCAGGCGGCCTGGCGTTGCGACAATAACATTTGGTTGTTTGGTAAGAGCGGCTTTTGCTGTTCTTTATCCGCTCCTCCGCAAATGCTGATTGATGTCAGCTCCGTATCCTGAGTTACCTGAGAGAGCGTGTCATTGACTTGTGAGGCAAGTTCGCGGGTAGGTACCAGTATGAGCGCCTGTGATGGTGTCTCGAGAAGCTGTTCCAACAGTGGTAAGCCGTACGCCAGTGTTTTGCCGCTTCCTGTTTTAGCGATGGCCAATACGTCCTGTTGATTCAAAATCGCAGGAATCGCGATTGTTTGAATTTCCGTCGCTGAGCGAAAGGTATCAGGCAGCGCTGCGACTAGTTTTTGGCTGAGAGAGAATTGAGAAAACGGCATAGTGTTGGTCTTAATCTTGGTTGTTCTGATTGGGAAGCGGCGTGCACTTTACCACAGATAGTAATGAGTTTATCTCTACAGCGTGCTTAGCTCTTTAACAACTTAGCCGCTAACCTCATAAAAAAGGCTAAAAG
Organism: Vibrio maritimus; assembly: GCA_000755425.1. GTDB lineage: Bacteria > Pseudomonadota > Gammaproteobacteria > Enterobacterales > Vibrionaceae > Vibrio > Vibrio maritimus_A. The sequence continues at coordinate 122,262 of BBMT01000012.1, read as the reverse complement.
CACCTGCTTTTAGCCTTCTCAAATCAATCGCCTAATGAGGTCGAAGCCCTGCGTCGATCCGTTGCGCCATGCAACAAACCATCTTTAACCTCAATGGCATTCAGGCCGCTGACCACAGGAATAACGTGAACCTTGTAGCCCATTTCAGCAAAGCTAGGCACCATAGATTCGGCGAAGGTGCGCTTCTCGACCAATAAGCCTGTTGGGTTGTATGGCTTAGTGCGGTCAATTTTGGTGCCGTACTGGATGTTCGGAAGATCAATCGCATCTTGAGCGGATAGGTTCCAATCAACAATACCGACAATGGTTTTCAGCACATAGCCCGGAATTTGCGAACTACCTGGGCTGCCAACAACGAGACGCAGATTATCATCTTTATCGAACACCATCAGCGGGGTAATGGCAGAGCGAGGACGTTTGCGTGCTTCAATGGCGTTCTGTACTGGTTTACCGTTTAGGCTAGGAATCGACGAGAAGTTAGCCATTTGAGCATTGAGCAGAACGCCGTCTACCATGACGCCAGAGCCCATACCCGTGCCGACGGTACTGGTCATAGCAATGGCATTACCCTCGCTATCGACAATAGAAATGTGTCCCGTATCTTGCTTTCAAAGCCTTCGTGTGCAGCGGGTGTCGCTACTTCAGGTAACCCGGGTTTAATGCTCTTGCTATCGCCGGCGCCTTCGTCCGGGATCATGTCAAAGCGATCATCGATGTAGTCTTCATCGAGTAATGCTTCAACCGGAGTGTCTACAAAGCTTGGGTCTCCGGCGTAGGCGATACGGTCTGCTTTGGCTAGGCGCATAGCCTCAACCATCAGTCGCCAAGGTTCTGCCGTGGTTATGGGCATAGAAGCAATATCGTATTTCTCAAGCATGTCGAGAGATTGAGAGACCAAAACGCCGCCCGAGGCAGGGTAACCGAACGAGACAATGTCGTTACCACGGTAGCTTGACTTAACGATGTCGCGAGTTTTTACACTATAGCTAGCAAAATCGGTCAGTGAGAGCTTAGCTTGGTCTTTTTCAAGGCGAGCGTTTACCGTATCGACAATATGTTTGCCAAGCGCCCCTTGGTATAGATAATCAGCGCCTTGCTCGGCAATGGCTTTAAGTGTCGCAGCCATTTTAGGGTTGGTCATATTAGTGCCCGTTGGGCGGATGGTATCACCTTCCAGTAGAGCGCTTTTATTTCAGGATCATGGATAAGTCTGGTTTGTTCACGCACTACGATGTCATAGGTGTAGCTGTTCATCGAGTAGCCATTTTCAGCGTAATCGATAGCTGGCTGTACAAGCTGTTTCCAATCCAGTTTGCCGTGCTTGTCGTGAGTGTGCTGAAGAAGCTTAAGCGTACCTGGAATCGCGACGGAGCGAGGACCCAAAATGTTGTCGCGGCTAATCGCTTTGCCATCTTTATCCAAAAACATATCTGGCGTTGCGCTGGAAGGCGCTTCATCACGACCATCGTAAGCGGTAAAGGATTTAGCTTTGTTGTCGTAGTAGAGAGCAAAGGTGCCGCCGCCAATGCCCGTCATATCAGGCTCTACTACTGACATCACTAACTGCATAGCGACCATCGCATCGACCGCGTTACCGCCTTGTTTGAGAATGGAGTAGCCCGTGCTGGTCACATAAGGGTTGGTGGCACTGACCATAAAGGATTTGCCAGTGTCGTTGGGTGCAGTAGGAAACGGAGCAGGCTGCGCCGTTACCGAGCATGAAACAAGCGTAGCGATCAACGCGATACGAAATGACATAAAAGCCTCTAAACGGTTTGTCATGGATACAAATAAGGGTAGGTGCTATCAGTAACATATCCACTTGATGCTTGTTTAACCGTTGAGTCATGGCTTTGCTATCACTTGGTCAGAGCCTGATAGAGCAGCTCTTGGTGATAGTTGTGCGTTATAAGTAAGTATCGTAGAAAAAATAACAGGTAATGGCGATGGAGCTCAGCGTGACAAAGCGTCGCACATAGATTTGCGGCAGTTGTCTTGAAAGGTTTGCCGCGACGTATCCGCCAGTCAGTGTTCCGAGCATAACTGCGATGCCTGAAGACCAGTCGATAAGCCCATTAAAAACAAACAGTACGATGGCAATTGCGGACGCGCAGGTCGAGATAAGAAGTTTGAGCCCGTTCATCAAATTAATGTCTTTATAGCCCGCGACAGCAAGATAACTCAGACCAATCACCCCAAGTCCTGCGTTGAAAAAGCCACCAAAAACACCTACTAGGAACAAAAACAGCGCTAATCCAAACGCGACTAAGCCACCCAGGTTACGATGATTACTTGCAGCTTGCAGCCGAGCATTAATACGGTCGCCAAAAATAAACAGCAAGGTGGCGAAAAGCAATAGCCAAGGTATCGCGCTGACAAACTGTTGCTCCGACACAATGATCAGTAGGTAGCTGCCACTAATGCCTCCGGCGATACTGAGTAGTACGACTTTAAGTAAATTGCCGCGGTCTTTAAGCACTTCTCGGCGAAACGCATAGGTACCACTCAAATAACCCGCACACGCGGCGAACGTGTTAGTCGCGTTAGCGACAATGGGGGGATACCGACAAACAGCAACGTCGGAAAGGTAATAAAGCTGCCACCACCTGCCACAGAATTAAGCACGCCGCCGAAGACACCAGCAATAAACAGTAAAGCGATCTGTGAGAGGTCTAGCAGCATAATCGGTAAAATCAATGAGATGGGGAGTGTTTGCCAACATAGCTCAAACCTAACTCATTCTCAAAACCAGCATTCCGAAGCGTGATCTCTGAGTCATCACTCGTCGATGTCTGTAGGCGGCCATTTGAGAGTTAAATCGCCGATATTCTCCCGCTTGGGGCTTGCTCTTGTCGGGCTTTCTTGGGATCATGCCAACAATTGTGAAAACAAACTAGGATTGCATTCGATGTCGAAACTAAGCCTTCAAGAGCAGATGCTAAAAGCAGGTCTGGTCAACGAGAAGAAATTGAAAAAAGCCAAGAAAGGTTCGAAAAAATCGCGTGTTCAAGCACGTGAAGCAAAAGCGGCCGTTGAAGAGAACAAAGCAGCACAAAAAGAGCGCGATCAAGCACTGAACAAACAGCGTGATGAAGAAAAACTGAGCAAAGAAATCAAAGCTCAGGTGAAGCAACTGATCACGCTTAACATCATCGAACATGGCAACGGTGACATTAAGTACAACTTCACCGATGGTACTTTGGTCAAATCGATTTATGTTACTCAAGAAGTGCGTGACCAGCTAAGTAAAGGTCAATTGTCTATTGCTCGTCTAGAAGAGGGCTACGCAGTGATCCCAACGATCGTTGCGAAGAAGATCGCCGAGCGTGACCAAGAAACCATTATCGAAAACGATGTGAAAGAAGAAATCGTTGAAGAAGATGACCCGTATGCACAATATGTGGTGCCAGACGATCTGATGTGGTAACACTCAAACGTTGCGTAAAAGCCCAATCATTGTATTGGGCTTTTTGTTGTTTTAAAGGCGGTTACTTCAAGTACTCATTCACCACAGCCACCTTCGCTCTAGCGACCGGTATCGCCTGACTCACTCCACTCAATGACAGCAGAGTGTTTCTCGCCTCGCGTTGGACTTGGGTTATCAAACCCACATTGACGATAAAACTGCGATGTACCCGCAAAAATTGCTCAGTGCTCAACTCATTTTCAAAGTTGGTCATGGTTTCTTCCGTGACTATCGTCTGTAGCTGAAACTTTCTTTGCCCCGAGGCTGTTAGGCTAACTTGTTGGTAGCGGCCGATACTTTCTATGTAGCTGATATCGCTTTCGGTGAGCCTGTAGGTTGTCTTGCCATCATGGACTAGAATTTCTTCTTCCACAGCAGGTGATACCAGAGGTGGGAGGGCTTTAATCTTTTCAAGGCAGCGCTCAAGTCTGCTTTGGCGAACGGGTTTTAATAGATAGTCCACGACCTTGGTTTCAAATGCGCTCAATGCGTGCTCTGAGTATGCAGTGACATAAACCAAGTGATAAGGGATATGTTCCGTTGCTTTGGCGACCATAAACCATCCAGCCTGGCATTTCTATGTCCATAAACACTATGTCTGGTGTTTGTTGGCAAATTGCTCTATTCCTTGTTGCGGGTTGTTGTAACTGCCAATGACTTCAATCTCGCTAAATGAGGCCAAACTGCGCTTCAAGGCGTGTGTGGCTGCAGGTTCATCGTCAATGAGTAGCACTCGGTACACAGTATTCTCCCTAAAAGCCATGATGAATAGTGATTTTCGCGCAGCTGATGCCATTAACAAAGTTCATCGAAAAGCTGGCGTGGTCGTATTCTAATTTCAAGGTTTCAACAATGTTGTTATGGCCACTGCCTGCGTTAAATGTTGGCGTTGTCGCTTCTGGCCAACTGTTGCAGACAGTAATGCAAAGCTCACCTTCTATATAACGAGTTTTAACGTCAAGGTGAACCGGATTGATGGTTCTACTGATGGCATGTTTAATCACATTTTCTACTAGCGGCATGATCAACATTGGTGGAATGTGAAGTGTTTGACTCTCCTTACCAATATCGATTGAGAAATGTAATCGCTCGGTAAAGCGTGCCTTCTGAATGGCTAAATAGTGCTCAATCAGTTCTATCTCATCACTGAGTAAGATTCGCTTTTTGTCGGAGATAGCAATGGTGCCTCTAAGTAGGTCACTGAGCTCAAAAATAAGCTCTTGAGCGAGTTCGGGGCGCTCAGGAATTTCACTGTGCAGCAGGTTTAGCGTGTTGAACAGAAAGTGCGGATTAGTTTGAATGCGCAGTAAAGAAATCTCAGACTCCTTTAAGGACATTTCTAGCTCCAGCGCTTTTTGTTTTAACTGCCAGCTATGAACCACCATAGTGTAAATGACCACTTGTAGTAGCAAGTTTAAATACGTGAGTAGCTTTAAGCGGACGAGCTGAAAAACAGTCACCGTATCAAAGGTCTGTATAACAGGAAGTCCACCCGTTGTGATGCCGATGGCGATAGAGACCAGTATGACGTTGATTAAAATTTGATGTGGCAGTTTGTGTCGATAAACCGCGCCAAACTTAGTCGCATCAAAAAGGCGTCGAAATGCCCAAAACAGGGCGCATACCATAAATATGACCGACAGGGCTCGAAGTGCATAAACAGCAGCGAGAGGCTTGTTCAACACGGTCATGGCGTAGTAGACGGCGGTGCAAATGATTATTGAGTTGATGAGTGGCCAAACGACCAGAAGCAGCAAGTCTTGTCTTGAGAAAGATAAGTTGAGCGACTGTAATTTTGCGAGCGTAGGCTTTAATAACTGGGATTTCAAAATGGGCACTCTTGGCATGGGATAGCGATAGTATAAGTGAAGCCGAGCGCTCTGTTGACCCACTCGTGACCGAAATAGACCCAATCGTACGCTTTGCCATTTTACGTCATGTGCTTCTCATTACTATAGCCAGCAAATGTCGTTGCAATGGTTAGATGAAATGAGAGTGCTTCCACGCTACAAAATTGGACTGATTACCTTTCTGATCGCGCTAGGTTTATCTGGGTGTAACAAAGAACAGACCCAACCTACTGCGTCTGCGCCGATTAAACCGGTCAAGACTTTGATTGTTAGTCAGCAGCAATATCAAGTCCGACACTTTACCGGCATTTTGGAGGCAAACAAGACCATTGATATGAACTTTCGAGTTCAAGGTGAGCTTACCGAGCTGCCAATTAAGTCGGGGCGTAAAGTGGCAAAAGGTCAGTTGTTGGCGCAGTTAGACAATAGCCAGGCACTGATAAACAAAAAAGTCCCGTGAAGCCTCTTTAAAGCAAGCGAAGGCCGAGTACGAACGCGCGCTGACGTTAATTAATAAGAATGCTATCAGTCAAGCTAACTTAGATGCGCTCGAGTCTCAGTATATTTCAGCGCAAGCTGCGTTTGAGCAAAGCGTGAAAGATGTGGAGTATACCTCTTTAATTGCTCCTTTCACTGGCATTGTGAGCGAACGCTATATCGACAACTTTTCCAAGGTGACGTCTTCAACCAAAATCCTCACTTTGCAGGACGTGGAACAATACAAAATCACCATCACGGTACCGCAATCCCAGTTTGTTCAAATTCAAACGGCTGACGCAGTTAAGCTAAGCGCCGAGATCGAGGGATTTTCACAGTCGTTCCCACTTAAAGTGGATGAGTTAAGTGTGAGCCAACAAAGCAGCCAGCAACTGCATGTCACCTTGGTGATGCAGCCCCCCTCTGAACGCAGGTTGTTTACTGGTACGTCGGTAAAAGTGAAAGCAGAAGCTATTGGCCTTAGCAATACTGTAGTGCTGCCGAGCCACACAGTGCTCAGCAACGGTGACGGACACTATGTTTATGTTGTCGAGCCGAAAACGAATCTTCTTGAAAAGCGCATTGTCCGTGTGTCTGGCGTGAGTGAACAGGGCATAAATATTGTTGATGGGCTACTCGATGGCGAACGCATCGTGGTGGCTGGGGTAAGCCAAGTCCACGCTGGTCAACAAGTACGAGTGGAGGCGAACTAATGTCAATTACCGCCTTTGCTCTCAACAATAGTCGCATTACGCTGCTCATCATTGCAGTGCTGACCTTTTTGGGTGTCCAAGCCTATAACACAATCCCTGAGGCTTACGATCCTGGGTTTACGATTCGCAATGCTCAGGTGATTACTCAATTTCCTGGAGCGAGTCCTAAGCGTGTTGAAGATCTCGTTACCGATCCACTTGAAAAAGTAGTACTCGAGCTCGCAGAGTTGGACTTTGTAAAAAGCCAATCGAAAAATGGTGTGTCGATTCTCACGGTAGCTATCAAGGAAGAGTACTCCGATCTTCAACCTATTTGGGATAAATTGCGCCGTAAGATAGAGCGTGCCGCCAGCGAACTACCAGAAGGCGTTGGGACGCCTGTCGTCAATGATGAGTTTGGTGATGTGTACGGCATTGTACTTGCCATCCATGGAGAAGGTTTTACCTATCGAGAGCTGAAGCAAACAGCGGAAGATCTTCGTAGCGGTCTATTTTTGCTAGATGATGTCGCGAAAGTCGATCTTCATGGCGTGCAGCAAGAGCAGATCAAGCTTAAGTTTAATGCCAATGCACTAGCGGCGTATGACTTAACGCCAAACCAACTCACGGATATCTTGTCACAACAGAATATTGTATTGAGTGGTGGCAGTATTGTTTTTGGCCAAGAACGTTTACCGATTGAGCCGAGCGGAAACTACAACACATTAGAAGATGTGAAAGGCACCTTAGTCACGTTACCAACAAGTGGTAAGGCAGTCAGACTGGATAGCTTGGTCAGCATAGAGTCTGGTTACGAGTTTCCTATCAATAACCCGGTTTATTTCAATGGAAAGCCGTCCGTCAACGTCGCTATTGCCATGATTGAGACCGGAAATAATGTTCGTTTGGGCGAGCAGGTTGAGCGTTATGTTGAGCAGTTTTCTCGTCAAATGCCGATTGGGCTAGAGATCAGCAAAGTTAACTTCGCCCCAAAAGAAGTGGAAGACAAAGTCGATCAATTTGTCTCAAGCTTAGTGCAATCGATGACCGTCGTAGGTTTAGTGATGTTTATCTTTCTTGGCTGGCGAACCGGTTTGATTGTTTCTTTGTTAGTGCCAATCAGTATGCTGCTCACCATTTTGGTAATGAACAAAATCGGAGTCGGCTTAGATCAAATCTCACTTGCTGCGCTGATTATTGCTCTTGGCATGTTGGTCGATAATGGCATTGTTATGTCGGAGAACATTCTGGTTCGTCTCAACCAAGGGGCGAGTAAAAAGGTCGCTGCGATCGAGAGCGCCAATGAGCTAAAGCTTCCACTTCTGACATCATCACTCACCACATCCGCCGCTTTTCTGCCGATTTTTTTAGCGAAATCGAACATGGGTGAGTACACCGGCGCGCTGTTTGTGGTCGTGACAATCACGCTACTGGCCTCTTGGTTGCTTAGCATGGTAATGATCCCACTATTGTGCGTCTTGCTTTTAAAACCAACGAAGCAAGTCAAACAGGTGCCGGCGAATCACCTTGCTTGGTATGCCACTCTGCTGACACAGCTCATTCGTTTTCGTTGGCTGACAGTGGCTACAATGTTGGTGGCGACGGTCTTTGCTTTTCAAGCGATGAAGTGGTTGCCAAATATCTTTTTTCCACCATCAGAGCGCACCTTTTTCAAAATGGAAGTGACTCTGCCTATGGGTACCTCTATTGAACACAACCGAGACATGGTTGCGGACATAGAACAGTTTCTACATACCCTTAAAGCAGAAGCCCCTTCGGATGAGCACAATACAAATAATAAAGGTATTAATAACTGGACGGTCTACGTTGGCTATGGTGGTCCACGCTATATCTTGCCGCACAGCTCTCGAACGTCGAGCCCTGAATACTCTTTTTGGATCATCAACACGCACGACTATCGTGACAACCCAGAGTTGATGAAACGCATAGAGTCTTACATCAATGAGAATCACCCAGACGCCATTGCGACCACTCGGCTTATCGAAAATGGCGCGGCTATTCTGAACCCGGTTGAAATCCGCTTAAATGGATTGGATCAGGATAAGGTGTTTGCTATCACTCAAGAAATTAAGGCCAAACTAGCAAGTATTGATGGTCTTAAAGATGTTAGTGATGACTGGGGTCAGAAAACCAAAACCCTTCGTATTGTTATCGACCAACAAAAAGCAGCGCTGGCGGGCGTCACTAACCGAGATATTGCTCTTAGTTTGCAAACCTCTTTGGTTGGTAAGAACCTAAGTGAATTCCGAGACGGCATCTTGACCATTCCGATTGTGCTGTCTAATGAAGAGCGAGAGGCGTTGAATGTTGAGCAAATTATGGCGCTGCCAATTTATACGCTTTCGGACAATCTAACCCTCGCGCACATTGCTGATATCGATATCGTGTGGCAAAACGCCAAGATTTATCGTCGCAATAGTTACAAGTCAGTCACCATTGGCGCTCAGCTAGAACCTGGTTACACCGCGAATGAAGGGTTAAATGCGATCTTGCCTTGGTTGAAGGCTGAGTCACAAATGTGGCCAAACAGCGTTTTCTTCGAGATTGGTGGTGAGTATGAAAAATCGAAAAAGTCGACAGGCAGTATCGGTGAGAGTCTGCCATTGGCACTGTTTGTCATTATTGGTTTGCTGGTGGCGCAATTTAACTCATTTAGAAAGCCGATCATCATTCTATCAACCATTCCTATTGCCTTTGTTGGTGTGGTAGCGGGTCTGCACATCGGCAACAGCTTCTTTGGTTTTATGACTTTCCTAGGCGTGATATCGCTGGCGGGTATCGTCATCAACAACGCTATTGTGTTGCTCGAGCAAGTCGACATTGAGCTTTCCGCAGGCAAGCGTGCCATCGATGCTTTAATCGCAGCAGGCAAACGACGCATGAAGCCTATTTTATTGACCACGCTCACCACGGTACTGGGGATGATCCCACTGCTGCTCACTGGGGGCGCTATGTGGCAAACCATGGCTATCGCCATTATTGCGGGTCTGATTTTCTCTACCTTACTGACGCTGATATTTGTGCCCGTGCTGTATAGCATTTTCTACAAAGTAAAAGCGTAAATCTCCCACATCATTCATTACTCATAGCCGGAAGCCAAGCCATTGGCTTCCTGTATTCACGGATCTAAAAGGACACTAATACCAATGCAAAACAAGTACGCCGTCGCTGTTTTAGCCCTTGCTGCAACCCCTGTTTTTGCTCAGCTCTCTAGTCAAGCTGGCTTTAGCGGCGAGATTGCATTCAATACAGGCGTAAGTCGAGAAACATCGAACCTGAATACTGATAATGACCCGTCATTAGTTGGTACAGATCAAGCGGCGAACAGCAGCGATAAGACGATTGTATTCCCGTTAGGTAATGTGGCTTATACCTTTGGTCAAAAACTTGATAAGCAAGTGTATGTCGGTACCGCTCGCGAAGATGTTGCAGTAGGACAGGTAGCGATTGAAATTGCATACAAGCAAGAGCTTCAATCAGGCACGGTAGTGCAGGCTTCGTTCCTTCCAACGTTAATACCAGAGGAGACATGGTCAAATCCCTACCAGCTTGATAGTGAAAGAACCACAACCGATGAAAAAGGCCACGCGTATCGTTTCCAGCTCAAGAACATAGCCGGATCTCAGTTTTCAATAGATAGTGCCTATGCCATTAAAAATCTAGATAACGAGACGACAGCCAGTGAACTGCAACGCGACTCAAATGCTATTTATCTAAAGCCGAGCTATCGACTGTTTTTAAGCAGAACAGCCTTCTTAGTGCCATCGGTGACTTATATAAAGAATGATGCGAAAGGAGAGGCGGCGTCTTACGATCAATGGGGAACAGAATTGACGTACATTCAGATGTTTAATAAGCACTCTCTCGCTTTGACTCTCGGGTATGAAAACCGAACCCATAAAACCAGCAGCCAGCTATTTGATGGGGTGAATCGCTCCGACAATACAGCGAACGTATTCTTGGCATACAAGTACCAGCAGTTTTTGAATCTGAAGGACTGGTCATTTATTTCTCTTGCTGGCTATAGCAAAGTAACTCCAACATCACGTTTTATGATAAGTCATCATATATCGTGTCGGTTGGTGTGAACTACGCATTTTAATCGGTTTAGTAGTGAGCTTTGACCATGGGCAAAGACTTATGGTCATGGCTGACTGGCGCTGTGGTTATTTCTTCTTATCATGCCCTTTGCCAGGGTTCTTTTTACCATGAGCGCTGCGATTGTCTTTTTTCTTGTGGTGTTTGTTCTCACACTCTTCAGACTCAATGCGAACACGATCGGACTCATAACTAATACAGTCCTCGCTGAGTTCAAGGTTATCGCCTTTAATAGAGATGCCCGCATAGCTTGCTGATACCGGTAGTAGAAGTGCTGTGAAAATTAGGAGTAGGTTACGCATTTTGTTTATGCCTCATGGAGTGATTGGATGAGGCGCAGTTTAAACAAGCGTTGAAAAGGGATTTGTCATTTTGTGCCACATGGCGACAATGACATAAAAAACAGCGAGGTTTTTACCTCGCTGCAGTGTATAGATTACTCTTTGGATTCTTTGCTTGCCCAAACATAAAGCAGCTCAAGAGCAATTGTCGCACCGGCTAGTGCCGTTAGATCGCTTTGATCGTAAGGAGGTGACACTTCGACCACATCCATACCGACTACATTGATGCCTGCTAGGCCGCGGATGATCTTCAGGACTTTGTCTGAATTCAAACCGCCGCAAACCGGCGTACCTGTACCTGGAGCAAACGCAGGATCCAAACAGTCAATATCGAACGTGATATACACGGGTTTATCGCCAATGATGCTGCGGATCTGAGCCACAATTTCTTCTGCGCTTTGGTCGTTCGCTTGCATGGCATTGATCACGTTAAAACCGTGGTCGTCGTAATTGTACTCAGTACGAATACCAATTTGTACGGAATGCTTAGCCGAAATCAAACCTTCTTTTGGCGCATGGTAGAACATGGTGCCGTGGTCGTAGTTGCTGCCGTTTGCGTACGTGTCTGTGTGAGCATCGAAGTGAATCAATGCCATCTCGCCATGATGTTTAGCGTAAGCGCGCAAAATAGGCAGAGTGATGAAGTGATCACCACCCAGCGCCAGCATGGTTTTACCGCTTTTCAGAATCTCGCAGGTAGCCGCTTCCAAACGGTAAGTAAAGTCTTCGGCATCACCCGTATCAAACACCAAGTCACCAGAGTCGATCACTTTGGTTTTATCGAATACGTTGAAATCCCAAGGGAACTTCTTACCTTCCCAAGCTAGGTTAACCGAAGCGCGGCGAATCGCGTCTGGCCCCATGCGAGCGCCAGGGCGACCAGAAGTCGCCATGTCTAGAGGTACACCAAAAACCACCACGTCTGCATCTGCAGAAACTGGGTTTTCACGTAAGGTCGACGCAAGAATGTCATTGCGTTCGAATACAGTGAATAATCAGTTTTAGTAAACAAATCATTCATTTAAAAATCCTCTAAATAGGTGTAGCCAGTTAAGCCGCACTCAAGTTCTTCTAAAATAAGTGCTTGTTCGTCAGCCGCAATGTGGCGTTCTACTAGCTCTTTGTAGTTTTGTTTAATCGCGTCTACGTCAATATGAACGTAGCGCATCATGTCTTCAACAGTGTCACCCACGTCGATGGCGGTAAACTCAAACTCGCCTTCGTCAGTCACGTTAACAACGGCACTGTGTGTATCGCCAAACAGGTTGTGCATGTCACCAAGGATCTCTTGGTACGCGCCAACAAGGAAAAAGCCCATTAGGTAGGGTTCATCTTTATTCCATGCCGGTACTGGCAAGGTAGATTCAATGCCTTGACCATCAACATATTGCTTAACGGTACCATCAGAGTCGCAGGTAATATCCAGCATGATAGCGCGCGTTTGCTCTTCACCACCGAGACCTGATAGTGGTAATACTGGGAATACCTGTTCAATACCCCAAGCGTCTGGCATCGACTGGAATAGAGAGAAGTTCACAAAGAACTTGTCCGCTAATCGCTCGTTAAGCTCATCAAGAATCGGTCTATGGAAGCGATTCTTGTTGTCCATTTGGCGATGTAATTCACCATAAATACTTAGGCTGAGCTGTTCTACCCACGCACGCTGGTGCAAATCAACCACACCAGATGCAAACAAGGTGTGCGCTTCTGCGAGATCACTTTGTGTATCGTTGTAAATCTCGATAACAGCGCGAGCATCAGTACCGCCTTTTAGGCTCTGCCAGTTTTGCCACATATTCTGAAGCAGAGGGTGAGCCTCTTCTTCTGGAGCGTCAACAGACTGAACATTATAGCTTTCAGTGCCAATCACATTAGTGATCAACACCGCGTGATGCGCAGTTAGAGAACGACCAGACTCAGAAATAATCACCGGTGCGGTTTCTTCATATAACGCACAGACATCACCCACTGTACTTACGATGTTACGAGCGTACTCAGCAAGTCCGTAGTTCATAGAACTGCTCGACTGACTGCGTGTACCGTCATAATCGACCGCTAGACCACCGCCTACGTCGAAATAAGAGATAGGTACAGACATCTTGCGGAGTTCACAGTAGAAGCGAGCCGCTTCGTTTACCCCATTTCGCACATCGCGAATGTTGGCCATCTGTGAGCCTAAATGGAAATGCACAAGTTGCAGCATGTCCAATTGGTCTTGCGCTTTTAGGCGCTCGACAACTTGCAGTACTTGAGAAGCAGACAAACCGAATTTAGATTTATCACCACCACTAGATTGCCACTTGCCCGCACCTTGAGAGGCGAGGCGAATGCGCAGACCCACACGTGGTTTTACGTTAAGCGCTGCCGCTTCTTTTAGCACGATGTCAAGCTCAGAGAGTTTCTCGAGCACGATGAAAACTTTGTGACCCAACTTTTCGCCAATCAGTGCTAAACGCACATATTCACGGTCTTTGTAACCGTTGCAAACAATTACTGAGCTAGCACGTTGTGCCATCGCAAGGACAGCCATCAACTCTGGTTTACTGCCGGCTTCAAGGCCTAGCTGCTTGGTTTCCGCTTCTGCTTGGCTCTCTAGGATTTGCTCAACCACATCTTTTTGTTGGTTTACTTTAATTGGGTAAACCAACAAATACTGGTTCTGGTAACCGTAATCTTGAATAGCTTGGTTGAAAGCATCACAGATTCCATGAACGCGTTGATGAATGATTTGTGGAAAGCGCACCAATGCCGGTAGCGTCAGCCCTTTGTCTTCCAGAGCTTTAGCAATTTTGGTGAGTGGTACTTGGTGCTGGCCATTTTTATGAGGAGAAACAATGACATCCCCATCGTCATTGATTCCGAAGAAATTCTGGCTCCAGTATTGGACGTTGTAATCCGCACGTACGCGGTCAAGCTTTGAAGTCGTTGTCACAGCGTGTCTCACTTATCATGTGTTCAGGCTGTCGCTCATCTCTATACTTGCTTAGGGTATATGATTCGAATTGTTGCTCGATTTGATGATTGAGAAGAAGCATTTACCTGAAAAATCAAACCCCGTGATGATCTTCCATGATGCTCACGAACAGGATCTTGAGTACTTTTTGTTGTGGAGCGCGTACTCAGGATTCGTGCGCATTAACGGACAAATCATCCCCTATGTCTAACAAAAGATATTTGTTGATACGATTACGGCTGGTTATAGCCCAGTTTTTTCAGTTTTCGATAAATAGTATTGCGGCTAATACCAAGTAATCGTGACGTCTGGCTAACATTACCTTTTGTTTTATTAAAGGTTGCGATGAGCGTTTGATCCAGTGTCGAGCGCAAGTTTTGTTTGTTGGTGTCGCCGGCCGTTTTTAACGCAAACCATTTTTGATGGAGGCTAGTGGGGATAGAGGCGGGTGTGATGATCTCTTCATCACACAGCGCTGCAAGCAGGCGGCACGCAGAGACAATTTCGCGAATGTTTCCAGGCCATTGATAATGGATCATGGCATCCAAAAGAGAAGGGGAAAGGGTTTGCTTTGGTGCTTCACGATAAAACAGTTGGCAGATAAGCGCCTCTAGGTCGTCCCGCTCTCTTGCTGGTGGCAAGGTAATGGTTAAGCCTTCAAGTCGATACCAGAGATCTTCACGAAATTCTCCGCTGGCGACTTGCTGCTGTAAGTTAGCATGTGTGGCGGCAATCACGTAAACATCAACGGGGTAGGTTTTTGGAGAACCCACGGGAGAGACCACTTTATCTTGCAGAACATGCAGTAGACGAGATTGTGCAGATAATGGCAGATCACCAATTTCATCCAGAAATAGTATGCCGCCATTGGCTTGGCGGAACTTTCCTTCAAAGCCTTTATTGTTGGCTCCAGTGAATGCTCCAGGGGCGTAGCCAAACAGCTCCGACTCAATCAAATCTTTAGGAAGCGCACCACAATTGATAGAGATAAGGGCTTGTCAGCCAAGTCGCTTTGCTGATGCAGTGCTTTAACTAGTTCATTTTTCCCGCAGCCAGTTTCACCACCAATGATTAGGCTAATTCGCTTGTCCATGACTTTGGCCGCTTGTGTCCATAGCTGCTCAATATTGCTGTCTCCGAAGTGAAGCGGGCAGGGACGCGGTTTGTTCGGAGAACTTGCGGTGTGACTTACTGGTACCTTCGCTTTTCCGCGCACCGCTTCAACCTGATAGTAAAACTGCGCGGTTTTACTGATTTGGTTCATGGTCAGCGAACCGATAATACTATTGATGGCATCTCCAGGTTGGATTTGGTTGGCAAGAACACTTGAAGCGATAGCGTTTTGCGCCAGTACTTGGCCGTTTTTATCGGTGACGACAATACCTTGCCAGCCGCTATCTAGTACTGAGCGATCATGACCGATACGAATGCGCAGAGCGGCGTCTGGAATGTGATTAAGTAGCTCACTCTCGACCTTTTGTACCATAGATTGAATGAGTACTTGAGTGGCATCGTTGTGAGTTTGGTACTCACTAGTGACATCGAGCACGGCAAGTAACCTGCCGTCAGGGGCGAAAATGGGGCTGGCGGTACAACTGATAAATTGGTGGTCACGAATGAAATGTTCACCACCGATGACCGAAATAGGGCGCTTTTCTATTAATGCTGTACCAATGGCATTGGTGCCTTTGAGCTTTTCATCCCAAACCACTCCTTGGTCAAGGGCAATTTCGGTGAGTTTTTCGCGAAACCGTTTTTGTCCCCAAGTTTTGATAATGGCGCCTTGGGTATCGGCGAGGATCAGACGGCTGTCGGTGCGGGAGAATATTTGACAAAACAAGGGGTAGGCATGCTGCTCAACTACTTGGATGAGTGACTGGTACTGCTCGGCCCGTGACTTGATCTCTTCGCCATCGATGCGTCGGTCATCAGGCTGCTTGCGGCTGCTTAACCCCGCTTGCACGCTGCGTCGCCAAGAGTCTTTTAACCAAGTTTTATTGTTTTGTATCTGAGTAACTAACATAACATTCCCGAATATGAGTGTTGCAGTTTCCCTGCCGATAAGGCCGACGTTCCTTTCTACTGTGAAGTGACCAGAAACTACTGTGCCAACTTGTAACAAGGCGGTGTGACACACTGTGGCATCCTGTGACACTGTGGGTTTGACGGCCTAAATCAGTGTCACCCTATGACAGTACAATAAAAACATATTAATCATAAATTTACATAATTATAACATTTAAGGCGTTTGGCTTGGCGTAAATGTTGCCTTTATCACTGAACGTTTTTGCAACAGCTTGTTTGTCTGGTTGCGAAAGTGCTGCCAACAGTCTGAAAAATAGAAAAAAGGAATGAACATGATTTACGCTCAACCAGGAACAGAAAACGCCGTCGTCAGCTATAAGAGTCGCTATGAAAATTACATCGGTGGCGAGTGGGTAGCGCCGGTAAATGGTCAGTATTTCGATAATGTATCGCCCGTGAATGGCAAACCGTTTTGCGAAGTACCTCGTTCAGATGAAGCAGATATCAATTTAGCATTGGACGCAGCACATGCGGCAAGAGAAGCTTGGGGTAAAACCAGTGTTGAACAGCGTGCCAATATCATGCTTAAAATTGCTGATGCTATAGAGCAGAACCTTGAAGCACTTGCTGTCGCTGAAACCTGGGAGAATGGCAAACCCGTTCGTGAAACCCTTGCAGCGGATCTTCCTTTAGCGGTAGATCATTTCCGTTATTTTGCTGGCTGTATCCGAGCGCAAGAAGGTACGGCAGCTGACATTGATGCCACAACAGCGAGTTATCACTTCCCTGAGCCGTGGGTGTTGTTGGGCAAATCATCCCTTGGAACTTCCCTGTGCTTATGGCCGCATGGAAGTTAGCACCAGCATTAGCGGCGGGTTGCTGTGTGGTTCTTAAGCCTGCGGAACAAACGCCAGCGTCTATTTTGATGCTGATGGAAAAAATTGGTCACTTGCTACCACCAGGTGTGGTGAACATTGTCAATGGTTACGGTGCTGAAGCGGGTCAGGCTTTGGCGACGAGCGAGCGTATTAACAAGTTGGCTTTCACAGGCTCTACTGAAATCGGTCACCACATCTTGAAATGTGCCGCAGAGAGTTTAATTCCATCGACAGTCGAGTTAGGTGGTAAATCTCCAAATGTGTATTTTGAAGATATTTTTGATCAAGACGACGATTACTTGGATAAGTGTATTGAAGGTACCTTGCTTGCGTTCTTTAACCAAGGTGAGGTATGTACCTGTCCATCTCGCGTGTTAGTGCAAGAGTCTATTTACGATAAGTTCATTGCCAAGCTTGAAGAGCGTTCTCGCGGTATCAAACAAGGCAACCCACTCGATGTCACTACGCAAGTCGGTGCTCAAGCCTCACAAGAGCAGTTTGATAAGATCATGAGCTATCTTGAGATTGGTCGCCAAGAGGGCGCGAAAGTGATCATTGGTGGAGACATGAATAAGCAAGAGGGCGATTTAGAGCAAGGTTATTACATTCAGCCGACCATGCTTGCAGGTAACAATAAAATGCGCGTGTTCCAAGAAGAGATCTTTGGCCCGGTGATTGCGATCACTACGTTCAAAGATGAAGCGGAAGCGTTGGCGATCGCCAATGATACAGACTACGGCTTGGGTGCTGGAGTTTGGACACGAAACGGCAACTTGGCGTATCGTATGGGCAGAGAAATTCAAGCAGGCCGAGTGTGGGTGAACTGCTATCACGCCTATCCAGCACATGCCGCGTTTGGTGGCTATAAGAAATCAGGCATCGGTCGTGAAACGCATAAGTTGGCACTGGGTCACTACCAAAACACCAAGAACCTGCTAGTCAGCTATTCAACTAGTCCACTAGGTTTCTTCTAACTTGGTTTGAACTTAAATATTGAACCTGTCGAAACCGAAGTCCTAAGGGCTTCGGTTTTTCTTAAATACAGCACTTGTGTATTGATGCTGATATTTACAACCTAAATGTCAGCTATATATCTGCCTCAGTTTTTTAAATAGCTAAAAGCGCGCATCATAGTGATACTTTCTGTCACTCGCCATGTTTCAGAAAATTAGCCTTCTTCCCTCAAATTGCCATAGAGAACCATGACATGCGACACGTCTGTTTACCATGGAAGACGTTACGCCACGGACTGCTCACCCTTGCTTTACTCTCTTCATCGACCATCGCACCTTTTACGTATGCCAATGAATCGCAAAGCAAGATCGTCGATTTCAATGTTCAAGCGACAAAGTACCAAGATGAATTTATCGGTGTTTTCGGTGTAGATGTGGCAGCGACGGATAGTCTTACTTTAAGTGTAGAGGCTGATACTGATCGTTATCTGCAATTTGGCACGAGTTACGATTGGTTGGCGGGCAACCACTACTTCAACGTTTATGGTCAATATGGATTTGACGACAGCATCGACATCTACGATGTCGGTTTTATGTACGGTTACTCAGTCGCACCATCTTTATTCGTATATTGGGATACATACTATCAATGGCGAGACACCACTAAAGCCTTAGAACTCCCTGAGCCTATTGATCATGGAAACCACCGCCAGGAATGGAAAAATACCTTAGGTGCAAGCTATAGCGTTCACCCTTTGCTGGATATTAGCGTCAATTACAATGTGGATGTGTTGACTTCACAGCATGGGTTTGAAAATAGTACGCGCAGTAGTTACGACATTTCAGCAACAGCAAATTTGCCTTATGTCCAACCGTATGTGAAGTACACCAAAGGTCAATATCGAGTGCGTCCAGGTAGACCGATTGAAGACAGCAGCAACGTAGAGTTAGGATTTTATCTCGATTTTTGATGAGTGTGGGTAGTGCGTGTTGTTAGATAGACAGAAAAGAAAAAGGCCTCGATTTCTCGAGGCCTTTAAGCATTCTTACGAAGCTGCGTTATTAAGC
The DNA here is from genome assembly GCA_000755425.1 of Vibrio maritimus. GTDB lineage: Bacteria > Pseudomonadota > Gammaproteobacteria > Enterobacterales > Vibrionaceae > Vibrio > Vibrio maritimus_A. The sequence continues at coordinate 103,440 of BBMT01000012.1, read as the reverse complement.
TGGGATAACGTTAACAGCTTGTGGGCCTTTTTGGCCTTGCTCAACACCAAAAGAAACCGCTTGGCCTTCTTTTAGAGTTTTGAAACCTTCGCCAGAGATAGCGCGGAAGTGAACGAATACGTCTGGACCGTTCTCTTGAGCGATGAAGCCGTAGCCTTTCTCTTCGTTAAACCATTTTACAGTGCCAGTATTTGTGTTAGACATGTTATGTCCCTTACTTTTAAGATTAAAATTTTTGCCTTACGGCGGTCTCGCTTTGTGGTTCTGTTTATTTAATCAAGCTGTAAATGGATAAAACGAATGACAAATACTCACAGGGGGAACATCTGACAATACTTCTCGCACTCTTTTACTCTTACTTTAAATAACTCTGAACACCAGAGCAGGGGCAGTGTACCACACCTATGGACGGTTTAAATGAATTTCTTGTTAAATCGTAAAAAAAGAGCAAGCGATTTCGTCGCTTACTCTTGTGTTTTGAGGTTAGCCTCGCAGGTGAAGATAATTAACGTCGGAATGTGACGCTTTCTTCAGTGCCTAGGTTAATGGAGGTTTCTGCCGGTTTGGTGTGTGCAATCACTTCACCTTTGCGGATAGAGTAGCCCACAGGAACTTGACGGCGAACGGCATCAAAGCCATTTTCCGCAGGTAGCAACAACAGGCTGCCAGGTTTGCCAGCTTCAATTCCATAGCTGCGGTGAATGTTTAGTGCCTTGGCTGAGTTGTGACTGATCATATCCAACGATTGGTTGATTTGGTCGTAACCCATCACTTGGCAAACATGCAGTCCCATGTGCAGAACTTGCAGCATATTCGCTGTGCCTAGTGGGTACCAAGGGTCAAACACATCGTCATGACCAAAACAAACGTTGATGTTTGCTGCCAGCATTTCTTTGACGCGAGTAACACCGCGACGTTTCGGATAGTCATCGAAGCGGCCTTGAAGGTGAATGTTCACCAATGGGTTTGCTACGAAGCTAATGCCAGACATCTTTAGCAGTCTAAATAGTCGTGACGCGTAGGCCCCATTGTATGAACCCATTGCCGTTGTGTGGCTTGCAGTTACGCGATCACCCATGTCGAACTTGTGTGCTAAGGCTGCAAGTGTTTCTACAAAGCGCGATTGTTCATCATCGATCTCGTCACAGTGAACATCAATCAAGCAGTCGTATTTACGCGCCAACTCAAACACGTAGTGCAGAGATTCCACACCGTATTCACGAGTGAACTCGAAGTGTGGGATAGCGCCAATGACGTCTGCACCTAGCTTTACTGCTTCTTCAAGTAGCTCTTTGCCATTTGGATAAGACAAAATGCCTTCTTGTGGGAATGCCACGATTTGGATGTCTACCCATTGCTTCATCTCTTCGCGCACTTCAACCATCGCTTTAAGTGCGGTGAGCGTTGGGTCAGACACATCGACGTGGGTACGCACGTGTTGAACACCGTTGGCGATCTGCCATTTCAAAGTTTGCTTAGCACGGCTTTTCACATCTTCAATAGAAAGCATAGCTTTGCGCTCTGCCCAGCGCTCGATACCTTCAAACAGCGTACCAGAAATGTTCCAGCTCGGTTCGCCAGCAGTTTGCGTCGTGTCGAGGTGGATGTGTGGCTCACAAAATGGCGCGGTCGCCATTTGGCCTGTTGCGTCAATCACACGGTCAGCAGTGAACGATGTGGTTCCTGCTGTTTCAATCGCTTTGAACACACCTTCTTCGATAAGAATGTCGAACTGGCCTTGTTGACCATTGATGGTTGCGTTCTGAATAAGCAAAGATGACATGGCATCAAATTCCTAGTAATTAAGCGTCAGCGTTTTCTAGCTGAGCGGTTTTTGCATTAAGAAGACGGTTTAGTACAAGATAGCTTAAAGCGCCACCCAGTACGGCATTTAGTGGCACAACGCCTGGTAAGAAGTTACCAGCAGCGACGCCCAGTGCGACGGCAATGATACCTGCCCAGTTTACCGTTTGGAATTTTGCTGTTTCAAAATTTGCGTAACGCTTACGGTTGATCAAGAAGTCTGCGATGATCACGCCGCCAATCGGTGGAATAGCCAGCGATAGGAACGTTAGCCAACCAACAAAGTTGTTGTATAGCCAAAGTGCACACAATGTTCCGACAACACCGTTCGCCATCGACAAGTATTTACTTGGTAATCCGGTCACGTTTGAGAAACCAAGGCCAGAAGCGTAAAGCGCGTTATCGTTGGTGGTCCAAATGTTCAGGCCTAATACGATGATAGCAGGTAGCAATAGACCTTGAGCGATCATCACTTCAGAGATATCCGATTGACCTGTTACTGACGCACCTGCAGCGCCAAAGATGAACATCAGCGAGTTACCAATAAAGAACGCTACCATGGTAATGAACACCGCGCCCATCGGCTTCTTACCGAAGCGCACGAAGTCAGCGGTAAGTGTACCCGCGCTTACAAACGAACCTACTACCATCGCAAGAGCAACGGAGAAATCCAATGGTTCAGTGGGTTGGATTTTTTGTAGCTCGGTAACACCACCTGCGCTATCTACCGCCGTTAGTACTGAATAACCACCTAGAATAGCGATAGCAGGAACCGCGACTGCCGACAACACCATCAGAGCAGAGATACCAAAGTAGACCGTCGCTGTCATTAGAAGGCCGCTTACCAAAATTAGAATGTTGGTATCAATACCTGTTGCTTTTTGTACTGGGATGGCAAACATTGCCACGCCAACACCAAACCAACCAACTTGAGTGCCACCAAGGAGTACAGAAGGAAGCCAAGAGCCTTTAGAACCGAAAGAGAAACGAGCAAGAAGGTGAGTAGAGAGACCAGTAGAAGCGCCGATGTAACCGAGGAAAGAAGTGTAAATACCGAGGATGAGGTTACCGATGAGAACAGCGAGGAAGAAATCATTGAAAGCAAGTCCAGTACCGAGGGAGCCACCGGTCCACATACTTGCGGAGAAGAAAGTCAAACCAAGCATTACCATGGTTAATGAAGCGACTCCCTTCCTGGCCGTTGCCGGAACTGGCCCTAAACTGTAGTTGTTATCCGCAGACATCTGATACCTCACAATTCACTAAATCTGTTTTTTCGTACGTTTACCTGTATTTCAGGCAAACGGCGCGTATTATGGTGATGTAAATCACAGAGTCAAGCGCTGAATTCTTCAAAAATTACGATTTTTTTTAGGCTGACATTATTAGTGCCTATTAATCATAAGGTTAATAAAATCATTGATGGAAATTATTTTGCAAATTAATTTCCATCCAAACTAGGGAAACGTTTGCTAGTCGGGGTTGATTAGTGATTTTCCTTAGTTTGATCGAAAAACGATAATTTGGCTTCAAAAGTATGAGTTTTGTCGATTATGGGTGTTGGTATATAGCGTATGTATATGAAGCTGGTGGCAAATTTCCCCCTCTTCTCTAACGTAAAGGCGATCTATTCTTGTCTATGCTGATAGCATTGCTCAAATCCGGGCTAGTATCCGTGCTCGCATAGTTTTGCCAATTAAGTATATAATGCGCCCGCTTTTATCTGAGGTAAGACAATGATTTCAAAAAACCAACTAAAATTGCTGAGAGCCCTTGGGCAGAAAAAACAGCGTAAAGCACACGGCCTATTTTTGGTTGAAGGCGAAAAGAATGTGCTTGAGCTTGTCGCGACTTCATTGAAGGTAAAGCAAGTCTTTGCCACATCAGAGTTTTTAGCTAAGCATGCTACTGAGCTTGATGCTTATGAGTGTATTGAAGCTACCTTAGATGAGCTAACAAAAGCGAGCTCGCTTGTTAGTAATAATGCAGCGGTTGCAGTGGTTGAAATCCCTAAGACAGATGCGCCGGAACCCAAAGGTATGATGATCGCCCTAGATGGCGTTTCTGATCCTGGGAACCTAGGCACCATCATTCGTATTGCTGATTGGTACGGCATTAAACACATTGTCGCCAGTACGGATTGTGCGGACCCGTATAACCCTAAAACAATCCGCGCTACGATGGGCAGTTTTGGACGCGTTCAGGTCACGCTGCTCGACTTACCTCGCTATCTCAATGAAGCAAAAATACCCGTATATGGAGCGTTCTTAGAAGGGGAGAGCGTTCATACGACAAACTTTTCTCAGCAAGGCATCTTGTTGATGGGCAGTGAGTCGCACGGTGTACGCGCTGAAGCTGAGCAATATGTTACGGATAAAATCACTATTCCGGCGTTCGGCGGCGCAGAATCGTTAAATGTGGCTATGGCGACTGGGATTATTATGGATAACTATCGTCGTCAGCACAGTTGATCGAACAAGATTGATTGTTATACCTAGCTAGTACAGATTCAAAAAAGGCGTTACTCATGAATGAGCGACGCCTTTTTTATAGTTGGTATTTGAAGCCAGCCGTAGTAATTACTTCTCCAACATGCCTAGCTTGTTAGGCACACCGTTCCACTTTTCTGCTTCATCCATTGCTGGTTTGACTTCAGTTTGAACTGGCCACACTTCAGAAAGCTCTGCGTTGAGTTCGATAAACACGTGTTGGTCATCGGTGAGCTCATCTTCTTGGAAAATGGCTTGAGCGTCACACTCTGGTACGCATAGGCCACAGTCAATGCATTCGATTGGGTTGATCACCATGAAATTGGGTCCTTCGTGAAAGGCGTCCGCAGGGCATACCGCTACACAGTCGGTATATTTACATTGAATACAGTTATCGGTAACGACAAATGCCATGATGGTGAACTCTTATTAGCCAAATTTGTGGAGGGGCGATAATACTGATCCGAGCGCAAAATTCAATATCTTGGCGTTACTTGATCCCTTTATCACCCGTCTAAGTCGCAATTAAGTATGACAGACAAATCAAGTTAACGTAAAATGCGCGCCATTGTGAGCGAGCAAGCCATCCGTTTAAGCTTATTGTTTAAGCTATCCGTTTAGGGAATTGGCTTGCAAGCTAAGACACCAACGACGCGAGACCCTCCATGATACGTTTAACTGAAATCAAACTTCCTCTTGATCACGAGGAAGGCGAAATTTCTCAAGCCATCCTAACTAAACTCGGTATTTCTTCAGACCAAGTTATCTCATTTAATGTGTTTAAGCGTGGCTATGATGCGCGTAAGAAAACACGCATCTTGCTCATCTACACCCTAGATGTTGAAGTGAAGAATGAAGCGGCTCTGCTAGAGAAGTTTGCTGATGACCCACACGTCAAAGTAACTCCAGACATGGAGTACAAGTTTGTTGCGAAAGCACCAGTAAATCAAACTGAGCGACCAGTGGTCATCGGTTTTGGTCCATGTGGCTTGTTTGCAGGACTGATTTTGGCACAAATGGCTTTAAGCCAATTATTGTTGAACGTGGCAAAGAGGTTCGCGAGCGTACTAAAGATACCTTTGGTTTCTGGCGTAAGCGTACACTTAACCCTGAATCGAACGTACAGTTTGGCGAAGGCGGTGCGGGTACATTCTCCGATGGTAAGCTCTACAGCCAAGTGAAAGATCCAAAACATTATGGCCGTAAAGTTATTGAGGAATTCGTGGCTGCGGGTGCACCTGAAGAGATCCTTTATGTGAGTAAACCTCACATTGGTACCTTTAAGTTGGTGACCATGATTGAAAAGATGCGCGCCACGATTCTAGAGCTGGGCGGCGAGATCCGCTTTAGCACGCGTGTTGATGACATTCACATGGAAAACGACCAAATCACGGGTCTTACACTGTCGAACGGCGAAGAGATCAAAACTCGCTACGTAGTGCTAGCTGTTGGTCACAGTGCTCGTGATACGTTTGAAATGCTGCATGAACGCGGTGTGTACATGGAAGCGAAACCATTCTCTGTGGGCTTCCGTGTTGAACACAAGCAATCAGTGATTGATGAAGCTCGCTTTGGTCCAAATGCAGGCAACCCAATCCTAGGTGCAGCTGACTACAAACTGGTTCACCATTGTAAAAATGGTCGTACGGTATACAGCTTCTGTATGTGCCCAGGCGGAACCGTTGTTGCTGCGACGTCGGAAGAAGGTCGCGTGGTGACTAATGGTATGAGCCAATACTCGCGTGCAGAGCGCAATGCCAACAGTGCGATTGTAGTGGGTATCTCGCCAGAGCAAGATTACCCAGGTGACCCACTAGCTGGTATTCGCTTCCAGCGTGAGCTAGAAAGCAACGCTTACATCCTAGGCGGTGAAAACTACGATGCGCCTGCACAGAAGATTGGTGATTTCCTGAAAGGTAACGATCCAAGCGCACTAGGTGATGTGGAACCGTCGTTCACGCCAGGTATCAAACTCACAGACTTGTCGAAAGCGCTACCGGATTTCGCTATTGAAGCCATTCGTGAAGCGATCCCTGCATTCGATAAGAAGATCAAAGGTTTCTCTGGTGCAGATGGCCTATTGACCGGTGTTGAAACTCGTACTTCTTCACCAGTTTGCATTAAGCGTGGTAAAGATTATCAAAGCGTTAACCTGAAAGGCTTCTACCCAGCGGGTGAAGGTGCAGGTTACGCGGGCGGTATTCTTTCTGCTGGTATCGACGGTATCAAAGTTGCAGAGGCACTTGCCATTGCCATGGTTGAAGATCTGGTCGAGCAACCTGCTGAAGCGTAAGCCTCGTTTGATATTAAAAAGCCCATCGGATAATGATGGGCTTTTTTGTATCTCTATGTTCCTGATGTAGAAGTTTTGTGATTAGAACGTGTAGGCCAGTGTTGCCATTGGGCCATAGAACTTAAACTTGGCATCCAGATCGGCAAATTCTCGGCCGTAGTCAACATTGATCTCGTAATAGCTGTAAGTCGCTGCTAGACCAAAATCTTCGGTGAACTTGTATTCGATGCCAGCACCTAAATCGAGAAGCAGTCCAGAGATATCCTCAATGCTGAGGGCAAACACCTGTGCGTGGCCCAATAAGTGCCAATTGTCAGTAATCCGATAGTCAGTGATTAACCCAATATTGGGTAGTGGTGCGGTGAGGTCGGTAAATTCTTCGTCTTTGACTGGAATCAGGGTTGGGTCATCTTGATCAAGACGGACACCAAGTTCGCCCCCAAAACCGACATTGAAATTCATGATGTGAAGACCAATGGAGGCTTTCCAATCCCAATCTTCACCATCATAAAATTTATAGTTGTAGCCAAAGCGAAGTATATCGATATTGAGGGTTGAGTCTATTCGCGCACCAGCCTGCACTTCTTTATTTGAATCAGGTATCTTAAAAGGCTTGGTAACGGCAGTATTACTCGCTTTGCGGTGTAGCTGCGCCAATCTAAAAAAATGCCATGGCGTTCGTTAAAATCGTAGCCGACCAAAAGATAAGGTAAGGTCGAGCGCTCTTTTAGGCTCAAATCCGACTCAAAATCTAAGTCAAAGTTAATGTCTGTTTGCGGATTGGTCACACCGATAGAGGTGTCTGCTTGGGAAAAAAATGCGCCACCGGCCACATGAAATTGACCAGCTAGGGTTGGGGAGGTTACCGCACACACAAAGCCGCCTAGCGCGACCAGATGACGAAGATCCATTTCTATCACCTTACTATAGGTTAACTGACATCATTGTTGTGAATTGAACAAGTTCAATATATCAGAAGGTTATGGAAATGTTTAGGTTGTATCTTCGTTGTAACGGTAAACGCTGCATAATCGGAAACGCACAAACAAATAAAAGGCTCCAAACGATTAGGAGCCTTAGCGCTAGAAGTGGTTAGTTGAGTTTATTCCAAGCTGAATCCCAGTGACTTCCTGTACCTGGTTCGAACTGAGTCGCTGTTGGAGACCACTGTTTGCAGTAACCAGAGTGTGGGAATGGCTTACATTGGTAAATAGCGCCGTCACTTGCCAGTACTTTGGTACCTTCTGTGTAGTTTTCCACACCTGTTGGGAACACAAAGTCATAGTCAGTTGGTGCAGTTTGGTCGACGAGCATGAAATCTTGCGTCGTTTGATCGAGAAGATTGCCTTTTTCATCGCGAACACGGGTAACTAACATGTGATGACCTGGCTCAGATTTAGACAGAGCTAAGACAACATTTTTACTGTCGCCATCGTTTAACGCTAGCTCACTGCCAGCTAGTGTTTCTTGGCCGTGGTTGTACACGCTCATCGATACGTCTACTCGACCGACTGCTGTGACAGTAAGGGCAAGTTCAGTTGGCGCGGTGCCAATAACGTATTGCGTTTCAAGTCCTGCTACTTCAGCACCTGATGCTGGAGCGTCGTTACGATGTCATAGCCAATTTCAACGCGATCCAGTCCACTATTGTCAGCCACATAGATAGTGTTAGCGCCAAATACTGGAGCGATATTGCCGCTGCTGTCAGCTTGGCCTGCTTTTATATCTGTCGTGCTTGAGTTAATAGCGCTTGCCAATGCGTGTGACCATTGGGTTGCAGCGCCTTGTTCGCTTGAACTAATGGTAATGCTGGTGGATAGGTTTGGTAGTTCACCATTCGCATCAAATACACGGGTATAAACCGAATCACCCTCTTTCAGATCCATTGTCGGGTTGATTGTACCTGCTTGCGTCCAGCCTGGAATACCAGGCGTGGTGCCTTCAAACTGCACATCAATTACGTTATAAAATGCCGCTGCAGTATCACCTACATCCCAGTAGGCTAGGATCACTTGGTAGCCTTCACGTTCAGGGACATTACACTGGTGAGTCGTTAGTTTTGGCGGTTTTTGCATGTTGCCTTCGACCACACAGAAAGGGTTTAGATCGAATGAGTCACGGCTCAATGCCTGGTTTGGATTCCAGTTTGGCTTAGTGATGTAGTACTTCCAATCACGGGTAACGTGGTTTGCTGTGAATGTCCATTCAAAGTTCTGTAAACCCGATTGGATTGGTGTTTTTACCCAGCGATCTGAGGTCTGCTCGTTTAGTGGCGAAAACTGTACAAGTCCAGCGCTAGCGATTTGACCGTCAGATGGACCTAATAGTGGAAAGCCTTCTGGACCTTCAACACTTTGTGGCTCCCATTGAACTGAACCACAGTTACTGTTTTTTTCGCCATTTGCGTTTGGGAACTTACATAACGCTGCACGACTCGCCGCTACACCGTTTTCAACTGCCGAAACATAGCCATGACTATGGACAAGTGGCTGGTCGCTATTCCAACTGCCGCCAATGAAATTAAGACTTTTGTGTGTCTCATACCAATACCTTCTCTTAAAATTTTAATTGCACGTTGAGTCAGTGCATGTTTAGTAGAGCACTTGCTTCCGGCAAGTGTAGGCATAATTTAGTAATGAAAAATAAGTTCAGCGAATGAGTTGAATTGTTTCTGGAAGGCACTTCTACAAATTAGTGTAATTTGCATCAAAATGACATTTATTGGACGAATATTCTAACAAATTGAACTAACGTCGCATTAAGTGTTGATTTTATCATTAGGTGAGAAATTCACTTACCCAAATTAAGTACGTTATTTAGGCAAGTGAATTTAGTAGTGTGATGCTGTTAGATACTTGGTAGTAGGTTGTCTGGCATCAGCGCATTGTGGAGCGATAACTTTATGATCTCGTTGGCTTTAGCAATGTCTGGAGCAAAATAGCGGTCTTTATCGTAAAACGGCACGACTTCTCGTAGGATTTGTTTACCCTGTTCAACAAGCGGTGCAGAGGTCAGTGGTGCCCTAAAGTCGAGCCCTTGCGCGGCAGCAAGGTACTCGACAGCAAGGATCCCTCGGGTATTCTCCGCCATGTCTTTCAGTCTTCTCGCAGCAAACGTGGCCATCGACACATGATCTTCCTGGTTAGCCGACGTTGGCAAGCTATCTACAGAAGCAGGGTGTGCCAAAGTTTTATTCTCGCTCGCCAGCGCCGCAGAGGTAACTTGAGCAATCATAAAACCAGAGTTCACTCCGCCGTTGTCGACTAAAAATGGCGGTAGTTTGCTTAGCGCACTGTCGATAAGTAACGCCATTCTTCGTTCTGACAAGCTGCCAATCTCTGCGATAGCCAGTGCTAAACCATCAGCGGCCATAGCGACAGGCTCGGCATGGAAGTTACCACCAGAAATGATATCGCCATCGTCAGCGAACACTAATGGATTGTCCGATACCGAGTTAGCTTCCACTTGTAGGCTATCTGCTGCATTGCGGATTTGCTGTAAACACGCTCCCATGACTTGTGGTTGGCAGCGAAGCGAGTACGGATCTTGAACCTTTTCGCAGCCTTGGTGGGAGTTGCCAATTTCACTGCTATTGCCAAGGAGGTGACGATAAGCGTGGGCTGCGTCCATTTGTGAGCGATGACCACGTACGCGATGAATGCGCGGATCGAATGGTCGACGACTACCCAGCGCGGCCTCTACTGACATTGCGCCGCACAGTGTAGCTGACGCAAACAAATCTTCAGCCAAGAACAGTCCTTCTAACGCAAAGGCGGTAGAAGCTTGGGTGCCGTTGAGTAGCGCCAGTCCTTCTTTAGGGGCGAGGGTAATAGGCTCTAGCCCGGCAATTTGCAGTGCTTCGAGTCCGCTAATGATTTTGCCATTGTGACGCGCTTCACCTTCACCAAGCAGAATCGTACTCATGTGTGCTAGTGGGGCGAGATCCCCAGATGCGCCGACGGAGCCTTTTTGTGGGACACACGGATACACTTGTGAGTTAACCAACTCTATCAGTGCATTAATGACCTTAAGGCGAATACCAGAGAAACCACGAGCTAGGCTATTGATCTTCAGCACCATCATCAGTCTGACAGTTTCATCACTCATTAGCTTGCCAATTCCCGCTGCGTGCGACAGCACAATACTCTTTTGCAGCACTTCAAGGTCGTCTGGTTCAATGCGAGTGTTAGCTAATAAACCAAAGCCCGTGTTGATGCCATAGACGGTGCGATCTTCGGCGATCACTTGCTCAACAATCTGTGTGCTGGCTTCAATGTCATCTAGTGCTAGAGGGCTTAATGACAGATGCAGAGGGGAGCGACTAATCTGGCGTAACTGAGCTAATGTAAGCTGCCCTGGGAGTAGTTCTAACTTCAACATGTTCTGTTCCTTATCCATGGCTGCTGTCTTGGTGGTTAGATTCATTGCTATCCATCATCGGCAGGTCAAGGCCTTGTTCGCGAGCGCATTGCTTGGCAATGTCATAGCCGGCATCGGCATGACGCATAACACCCGTCGCAGGATCATTGTGAAGAACGCGACCTATGCGGCGCGCAGCATCATCAGTACCATCACAACAAATCACCATACCGCTATGTTGGGAGAATCCCATACCCACGCCACCACCATGGTGTAGCGAAACCCAAGTCGCACCGCCAGATGTGTTCAGTAATGCATTGAGAAGTGGCCAATCGGATACCGCATCAGAGCCGTCCATCATGCCTTCGGTTTCGCGGTTCGGGCTCGCGACAGAGCCTGAATCTAGGTGGTCACGTCCAATCACGATAGGCGCTTTGAGCTCACCATTTTTGACCATTTCATTGAAAGCTTGGCCTAAACGTTCACGATCTTTCAGACCAACCCAGCAAATACGCGCTGGCAGTCCTTGGAACTGAATGCGCTCGCGTGCCATATCAAGCCAGTTATGCAGATGAGGGTTGTCCGGTATTAGCTCTTTCACTTTTTGGTCGGTTTTGTAGATGTCCTCAGGATCGCCGGATAGCGCTGCCCAGCGGAACGGCCCCACGCCCTCGCAGAACAAAGGTCGAATATAAGCTGGAACAAAACCTGGGAAATCAAACGCGTTTTCAACGCCTTCTTCAAGGGCCATTTGGCGAATGTTGTTGCCATAGTCAGTGGCGACCGCGCCTTTTTCCTGCATATCTAAGATGGCTTGAACTTGCACTGCCATAGAAGCTTTTGCTGCTTTGACGACGGCTTCAGGGTCACTATCGCGCTGCTGCTTAGCAAAATCCATCGTCCAGCCTTGAGGCAGGTAACCATTAAGGGGATCGTGAGCGGAAGTTTGATCGGTAACGACGTCAGGTGTGAAGCCTCTTTCAACAAGCTCAGCATAAACATCGGCGGCATTACCTAGAAGGCCAACTGAGATAGGTTTATCGCTATTTTTGATGATGGACAGCGCCTCATCAAGAGAGTGTGCTTTAGTGTCGACATAGCGGGTGTTGAGTCGGTAGTCGATACGCGATTCATCACATTCAACCGCTAACATTGAAAAACCGGCCATGGTCGCCGCAAGAGGCTGCGCGCCCCCCATCCCGCCTAGACCGCCTGTTAGGATCCATTTATTTGCAGGATCACCGTTAAAGTGCTGTTTAGCGATGGCGACGAAGGTCTCGTAAGTGCCTTGTACTATGCTTGAGAGCCAATGTAGATCCATGAGCCAGCGGTCATTTGGCCGTACATCATCAGCCCCTGTTTATCGAGCTCGTTAAAGTGCTCCCAGTTTGCCCAATGAGGGACAAGGTTGGAGTTGGCGATCAACACTCGTGGCGCATCTTTGTGAGTAGGGAATACGCCAACGGGTTTGCCAGACTGCACCAACAAGGTTTGGTCGTCTTCAAGACGTTTTAGCACTTCGACAATCTTGTCGTAGCAAGCCCAATCACGAGCTGCTCGCCCGATCCCACCATAAACCACGAGTGATTGCGGATGCTCAGCCACTTCATCATCCAAGTTATTCATCAGCATGCGAAGCGGTGCTTCAGTGAGCCAAGATTTCGCATTGAGCTCGGTACCACGTGGCGCTTTGATGGAGCGAGTGGTGTCGAGTCGTGAGTTAGTTGGACGTAGAGGTTGTTTATCAGTCATTGTCATTTCCTTTTGAACTCTGCCTTGCTCGGTGCTTTTATTTTTTTATAGCGCCTTTGTCATGGTTAGTGGTCATGGTTACTGGCAGAGGGTGTTTACGTTATTCGTTATCGGTTTTTAGTAGCTGCTTGGACATGGCAACCAATATCTGCCAACACACTCTTGCTGCCAGTTTAGCGGTGCGGTTGTCTATGTCGTAACTCGGGTTATATTCTGCGATGTCAGCAAGCATTAACTTATCACTGGCAACGATGGTGTTGAGCATGGGAATGAACTGTTCTAGGTTCATGCCAAATGCGGCGGGTGCGCTCACCCCTGGAGCTAAGCTGGCGTTGAAAACATCGAGGTCGATAGTGAAATACAAGATGTCGACGTCATTGATGAAGTTCTGTAACTGCGCGATATGCTCGTGCATAGGTCTATCGAACAGCTCGGTATCTTTGATGTATTGAACCTGTAAGTTATCGGCTTTTTCAAACAGCGCCTGAGTGTTGCCTGTCTCGCTCACGCCCAAGCAGAAATAATGAAAGTTCTGCCCAGTAAGATGGCAATGATCCGCGATTTGAGCAAATGGCGTCCCGGAGCTGGGTTTGAGGTCAACGTCCGCTGGTGTATTGTCGTTCGATTGATATTCTCTAAGATCGAAGTGAGCATCGAAGTTGATAATGCCGATATTTGGTTTGTCACTGGATTGCGAGAGAAAGTCGGATAATCCCTTGAAAGAAGGCCAAGCAATCTCATGACCACCACCCAGCACCACAATTGGCCCATTGAATAGGTTTTTAGTGATGGTTTCTGCGGCCTGTTGCTGATGACGTTCTAAGTCATCGGAATCGGCAATAACATTACCAATGTCGAGGAGCGTGTTATCTTGATGCCAAGCTAAATTAGCAAGAGCTGCTCGGATAGCATTTGGTCCTTGCTGAGCGCCAACTCGTCCTTTGTTTCGTTTCACCCCTTCATCTGTGCAAAAACCCATTAGCTGAATCTGAGGGGTGTCGCCTTGAGAACGGTGAACGACTTTATGATGCACACGATAGCGTTTATTTCCGTCTTCTTGGTCGTCACGGCCTATCCAATTGAAGGGAAATTGGTTGTTAGAGGACATCTTCGACGCTCCCTGCAACGATTCGCTTGCTCAGCCCACCCATACCGAATTGATAGCTAAGCTCGCTAGGGTGTTCGATGTACCAGATAGCGAGGTCAGCGCGAAAACCTGGCTTGATCTGGCCTATGTTACGTCCTTGACCAATGGCCTGTGCTGCATGGCACGTTACGCCTCGTAGACTTTCCTCTGGTGTTAAGCGGAACAAAGTACAAGCCATGTTCATCATCAGTTGCAGATTGGCAAAGGGTGAGGTGCCCGGGTTTAGATCGCTACCGATGGCCATAGGTACCTGTGCCGCTCGTAGGCTGTTGATGGGTGGCTGTTGTGTTTCTCGCAAGAAATAGAACGCGCCCGGCAATAAGGTGGCGATTGTTCCACTGTTGGCTAAGGCATCGACGCCGGCGTCATCCAAGTATTCGATATGATCGACGGATAGTGCATTAAACTCAGCCGCTAGTGCACTGCCACCTAGGTTGCTGAGTTGCTCTGTATGTCCTTTAATCGCGAGACCGTTTTGTTTCGCAGCCTGAAAAACACGTTTCGTTTGCTGTAGATTGAAACCGACGGATTCACAAAAGACATCAACAGAATCAGCGAGTTGATGCTTTGCGACATGAGGATGATGGTCTCTGTGACGTAATCTATATAGTCATCGGGGCGATCGTGATACTCCGACGGCACTGTGTGCGCGGCAAGAAGGGTTGTGGTGATATTGACTCGGCGATGATTCTCGAGCGCTTTTGCTGCAAGCAGCATCTTCACTTCATCATCGAGCGTCAACCCGTATCCAGACTTAACTTCGATAGTCGTGCAGCCACTGCGGATAAGATTATCGAGCCTTGGAAGAGCCATTTCGACAAGTTCTTCTATCGTCGCTTCCCGTGTTGCTCGAACCGTGCTGTTAATACCACCACCGCTCTGAGCAATCGCCTCATAAGACATACCATTTAAACGGTTTTCAAACTCTTCAGCTCGGCTACCAGCGAAGATCAAATGAGTGTGGGGGTCAATCAAACCTGGAGTGACGATTTTACCTTTGCAATCCAACGTGGGCATATCGTCGGTAATGTCGCGGTGTAGACTATCCAATGAGTTCGTGTCACTAAGGATCGCCTTAACGTAGCCACCTCGAATGACCACAGTGCAAGGCTTAGAGCAGATAACCAATTGCACCCGGCTCCATTGTCACGAGGCGGGCGTTAGTAAGGATCAGATTCATAACATCGCTCTGTTTATTGTATATACAAATAAATAGTTGAATATATACAATTGATCAAGTGCGAGTGGTTGAAATGTGATCAGGATAGACCTGTGGAGCTGTGTTACTTCAAAAGGAAAGTGCGATGGCGAGAGTAGGAAAGGGCGAACCAAGTCGGACCGCCTATCAGTGTCTTCGTTTTAACAGATAAATGCCGGATGGCTACAATTCTACTTTTGAACTGAGCTGATATCGACTACCCGGATGATACAGCAGCGCGGTACTGATGAGTTTGTCTTCACTCCAGGTTCGACGGTGCAGCAATAGGCAAGGCTCGGTAGCAGCCATCTCAAGTAAGCGGGCGATTTGCTCACCGCACGTAATGGCCTCAACGGTATGCTCAACCGCCGTCATTGGGCAGTTAGCCGTTAGATATTCGTTGGGTGTGATTTGAGTAAAATCTTGTTGGTGGTACTTCGGTGCGTATTTAGCATTCACCCAGCGACATTCTAGTTGGATTGGCTTGTCGTTTTCCTTATGAAGAATCTCGCTGTAGTAGACGGCACTGCCAAGCATCACCCCAAGCTTAGTCGCAATAAGCTGATCCGCTTTGGTTGCTTCATGTCGCACTACTTCGCTGGAATACTGTTTACCGCGAGCTGCAACTTCTTTGGCGATGTTGCGAGTATCAAGAAGAGGCGACTGTGCTTTTTCTGCAGGGCTGGTTACAAACGTACCCAGTCGCGGGCGACGTTCAAGTTTCCCTTCACCGACGAGATCGCGAATAGCTTTGTTGACGGTCATGCGGCTCACAGCAAACTGCTCAGTTAGCTCCATTTCGGTGGAGATTCGCTCACCGACTGGCCAAACTCCTTTGTCTATTCGGTCTTCAATATACTGTTTGATCTGAATGTATAGCGGCTCTTGGGGCATCAATCATTAAATCCATTTATTTGAATATACAAATGGTCATTGAATTTCCATGAAAATGCAAGGCATCACATCATTTATCACTATTTTTGCGGGATAGAACTTGTTTGGTTCCACTCAGAGCAAAAGCAGATCTTGACCTCAAGTTTGATATTTTCTCTGCATAATCATCAGTCTGTCACTTAACTTCGGGTAAAATGGCGAGTTCGTTTACAAAGGAATGGGGCAAGGAAGAATAATGAAATCGGTTGTAGTTGGTGATGAAACGTTTTATCCATCGAAAATTCTATGCGTTGGCCGAAACTATGTTGAGCACATTCGTGAGCTAGGAAATGAAGTTCCGGAGAATATGGTGGTGTTCAATAAACCTAACTCAAGCATCGCAACCGAACTGTATTCCTACCTTGATGAGCCGCTGCACTATGAAGCGGAGATCTGTTTTCTTGTTCGCGATAAACAACTCTTTGCCGTCGGCTTTGGGCTAGACCTTACCAAACGTAGTTACAGTCGACTCTAAAATCAAAAGGTTTACCTTGGGAGCGCGCCAAAGCGTTTAATCATTCTGCAAAGTTCAGCCGTTTTGTACCGCTAGACGATATGATTATCGATGAGCTTGAAGTTGAGCTGTTTATCAACAGCATGCGAATGCAGCTTGGTTCAACGACGCAAATGCTTTACAAACCTGACGTTATTCTGAGTGAGCTTAACACCTATACCCACCTTGAAGATGGCGACATCGTCATGACAGGCACACCCCAAGGCGTCGGCGAAATTGTTGCAGGCGATCGATTCCTTGGTCGAATCAAGCACCAAGGTAAAGCCATCATTGAAGTGGAGTGGATGGCGGTTTAGGGTATATTCCGTGTATGTATTTTAATCTGCGATACTTTAGTGATTCACCTATCAGTAACCTTGTTATAACTATTTTGACAAGATTCTAAAATGCATTAAAGTTGCGCAGCTTTTCTCTGTGTTTGAACAGGATATTGTCTAAGCGTCTCAAAGGAGTTGAGTGCCAGAAGAGCACATTCCACTATCAACCTTTGAGAGACCTTTCATGAAACTAAAACTATCTATGTTTGCCGCTCTTCTTGTGGCACCTTTGTCTTTTGCTGCTGCTGATGATTATGCGGGTTTCCGTCTTGGTGCGGGCTCTACGAGTGGCTATGAAGTATCCACTCATGTGGTAACAACGGATGGTGCGACTCCAAAGGCAGATACATTTAAAACGGATCTAGGCGATAACCTAAAAGTCGAACTTGGTTACGACTTCAACCGTATTTTTGCGCTAAATGCCTCGTATACAAACATCACTGGTAATGGTAACCACTATGGCATTTCTGGTGGTGGGCAAGGCTATCAATTCAACAATGACTTCACTAGCCATAAATTCATGGTAGAAGCAGAGGTAGGCTATGCATTTGCTGTTGAAGGCTTTGATATCAAGCCTTACGCAGCTTTGGGCGTTGCTTATCAAAGCATGAGCGATTATGTGCACGGTGGTTTATCCGGCAGTAATTTTCTGCATACTGATGGCGAGCGCCTTTCGAAAACAGGTTTAACATCGGCAGTGGGTGTGCGTGTTAATACACCTATTGGTCTGTATGTTGATGGTCGTGCTGGTCAATCCAAGCTATTTGACAAGATGGATGAGAACACGACAACAATTACTGTTGGCTACAAGTTTTAGTAATTTATTGTAATCAATCACTCCGCTTTTTTAGTGGAGTGGTTGGTGTACCACCAATTGATTCTTCAGAAAAAGATAACACCTATTAACAGCTTCAATTAGACTTGCCTTCGCTTAGGTTCCAAAATCGTAATTTGTCAAAAATTTCATCCTCATCGTCTCCACTTCCCTCACAAAAATTCGCTGATTATTTTTCTTCTTGCGGATCTTGAAATCCGTTACTAGCATTTAGTTAACAAAAATATAACAAATTGTTTCTAGTTGTATTTAACTGATACCGGACTCAATAAGTAAGTGGTCAGTGAGCAGTTTTGACCGTTTACTTGTGTAGTTTTGGCTTTACTTTTTGGACTCATGTAAGAGTCGAAAAACCTAGTTGGTCTTCGTTTATCGTCGTCGAATCACAGCTTGTTGGGTTTTGATTACGGACCTGTACCATCCTGAAGAGTTTGATCACTTTTCGGACGTGCTTGGTACAAGTCATAGGGGAACCACGTCAGGATAGACGTGGCTAGGCAAAGGAGAAATCTTTTGAAGAGATTGCTGACCGTTCACACTGGAACTGGTTTGGCGACTGCGCTCGTCAGCCAACCTCTCTTCGCGGAGTCGAGCAAGTATAATTTGACTCGCGGGGTTACTGATATCAGTAACCAAGTGTATGACCTACATATGCTCATTTTCTACATCTGCTGTGCCATCGCAGCGGTTGTGTTTGGGGTGATGTTTTATTCTATTTTCAAGCATCGTAAGTCCAAAGGCGCGGTTGCCGCTAACTTTCACGAAAGCACCAAAGTGGAAGTGGTTTGGACAGTCATTCCCGTCATTATCCTCATATTGATGGCGATTCCGGCAACCAAGACTTTGGTTGCGATGGAAGATACTTCCCAGTCAGAAATCACTATTAAAATTACCGGCTCACAGTGGAAATGGCATTACGCTACTTTGGCGAAGATGTGGAGTTCTTTTCACTAATGTCGACGTCACAACAGCAAATTGATGGTGTTGAAGAAAAAGGCGCGCATTATCTGCTTGAAGTCGATAACCCGCTCGTTGTGCCAATCAATAAAAAGATCCGATTCCTCATGACGTCCGATGACGTAATCCACTCGTGGTGGGTACCAGCTTTTGCGGTGAAAAAAGATACTATTCCGGGTTTTATCAACGAAGCATGGACAAAAATTGATGAGCCTGGTGTCTATCGTGGCCAATGTGCGGAGCTTTGTGGTAAAGCACATGGCTTTATGCCGATAGTGGTTCAAGCCATGGCTCAAGATGATTACGACGTTTGGCTGACAGGCAAGAAAGAAGAGATGGCGCTGGCTAAAGCAGAAGCGGCCAAAGCATTGGATGCGACGCTATCGATTGAAGAGCTATTGACCACAGGTGAAGGCGTCTATGCCTCTCGATGCGCAGTGTGTCATCAAGCTAACGGTCAAGGCTTACCCGGTGCCTTTCCTGCCATTGCAGGAGCGGAAGTGGCGACCTCGGGGCCTATCGATACTCACATTAGCAAAATCGTTGATGGTGTGGCAGGGACAGCCATGCAGTCGTTCGCCAATCAGTTAACCGACAAAGAAATCGCGGCAGTGATTACTTACCAACGAAATGCTTGGGGTAATAATACCGGCGATGTGGTTCAGGCATCGGATATCAACAGCTACAAAACTCAGGAAGCGGAGCCAAGCTCCAAGGAGTTATGATGAAAACGGATCCAATGGAAAAAGTGAAAGCATCGGCAGTGACTGATGCGGACATGAGCCGAGCAAATAGCACGGCAGTCATCGAAGACGATCATCATGATCACGCGCCATCAGGTTGGCAGCGTTGGGTATACTCCACCAGTCACAAAGACATCGGCACCCTTTACCTGTGGTTTAGCTTTATCATGTTCCTAACGGGCGGGGCGATGGCCATGGTCATCCGTGCCGAGCTGTTCCAACCCGGTCTACAGTTGGTTGAGCCGAACTTTTTCAATCAAATGACCACAGTTCATGGTTTGATCATGGTGTTCGGTGCGGTCATGCCAGCGTTTACGGGATTGGCAAACTGGATGGTACCCTTGATGATTGGCGCGCCGGATATGGCTTTGCCACGAATGAATAACCTGAGTTTTTGGATCTTACCGTTCGCGTTTTTGATCTTAATTGCTTCACTATTTATGCCGGGTGGTGGTCCTAACTTCGGTTGGACATTTTACGCGCCGCTTTCCACGACCTACGCACCAGACAGTACTGCGTTGTTTGTATTCTCGGTACATATCATGGGTATCAGCTCCATTATGGGGGCAATCAATGTCATCGTAACTATTTTCAACATGCGCGCGCCTGGCATGACATTAATGAAAATGCCTTTGTTTGTTTGGACTTGGCTCATTACAGCTTTCCTACTTATTGCTGTTATGCCAGTGTTGGCGGGCGCGGTGACCATGGTATTGACCGACAAGTACTTTGGAACCAGCTTCTTTGACGCGGCGGGTGGTGGTGATCCTGTGATGTTCCAGCATATTTTCTGGTTCTTTGGGCACCCGGAAGTGTACATCATGATTCTGCCATCCTTCGGTAT
The DNA here is from genome assembly GCA_000755425.1 of Vibrio maritimus. Taxonomy (GTDB): domain Bacteria; phylum Pseudomonadota; class Gammaproteobacteria; order Enterobacterales; family Vibrionaceae; genus Vibrio; species Vibrio maritimus_A. The sequence goes on along the minus strand of BBMT01000012.1, from coordinate 83,256 downwards.
TATCTCGCTATTGTCCCAGCGTTTAGTGGCAAAAAGTTGTTTGGCTACCACTCCATGGTTTACGCAACGTGTAGTATCGCGTTGTTGTCGTTCCTCGTGTGGGCACACCACATGTTTACGACAGGCATGCCGGTGTTTGCTGAGCTGTTCTTTATGTACTGCACCATGCTGATAGCGGTACCGACAGGCGTGAAAGTGTTTAACTGGGTGGCGACCATGTGGCGCGGAGCGCTCACCTTTGAAACGCCGATGTTGTTTGCCATCGCCTTTATTGTGCTATTCACGATAGGCGGATTCTCGGGGCTGATGTTGGCGATTGTGCCTGCGGACTTCCAGTATCACGATACCTACTTTGTAGTGGCACACTTCCACTATGTGTTGGTGTCGGGCGCCGTGTTCTCGATTATGGCTGCGGCCTATTACTGGTTACCGAAATGGACCGGCAATATGTATGACCACAAGCTGAGTCTGTGGCATTTCTGGTGTTCGGTCATTTCGGTGAACGTGCTGTTCTTCCCAATGCATTTCTTGGGCCTCGCGGGGATGCCGCGCCGTATTCCGGACTATGCGATTCAGTTTGCCGACGTGAACCAAATTGTCTCTATCGGTGGCTTTGCGTTTGGATTATCCCAGCTCATTTTCCTTTGGTTGGTCATTAAATGCATCAAAGGAGGCGACAAAGCCGAGGCTAAACCTTGGGAGCGCGCAGAAGGCTTAGAGTGGACAGTACCAAGCCCAGCTCCACACCATACCTTCACCACACCACCTAAGATCGACTAAAGGTAGGTTGTTATGGATAGCGAAACCAGAAAATCAAACCGAAAACTCGTAGGGTGGCTGGGTGTGGCCGTTGTGGCGATGTTTGGCTTTGGTTTCGCTTTGGTGCCTCTTTACGACATTATGTGTGAAGCGTTGGGCATTAACGGCAAAACTAATACAGAATCAGCGGTACAACCCATTGGTATGCGAGCGGACATCACGCGCACTATACGAGTTGAGTTTATGGCGCATGTCAATCCAGATATGCCCTGGGCATTTAAACCAGAAAAAATGTCCTTAGATGTGCATCCGGGTGAAGTTATTCAGACAGCTTACTTTGCGCACAATCAATCTAATCAATCACTTATTGGCCAGGCGGTGCCATCAGTTTCTCCGGGCACTGGGGCAACCTATTTTAATAAAATTGAATGTTTCTGTTTTAACCATCAACCATTGGAAGGTAAGGGTAAGGCGGAAATGCCGCTGATCTTCTACATTGAGCCTGACATTCCAGATTCAATCCATACCCTGACCCTTTCTTACACCTTGTATAACATCACGAGCAGCGCCGCTACCGACGGTGCCGTTCTCGAGATCTCTCGTGCACAGGTCGGTAGTAGTAGTCGCGCACTCGAATTTCCAACATCGGAGATAAGCTATGAGTAAAGCTCAAACTTATTATGTTCCGGCGCAGAGTAGTTGGCCCATTGTTGGGGCTGTGGCGCTGTTTCTTGTCGCCGTAGGCGCAGGGCTGACCGTACAAAACCTTGATAGTGGTGGGGCAGGGAGTGTCATTGGTGGCGTTGTGCTGGCGCTTGGTGTTGCTGTACTGATTTATATGTTTTCTGGATGGATGAGCAATGTGATCTCTGAGTCTATGTCTGGACTCTATTCAGACCAACTCTCACGCTCATTCAAGCAAGGCATGAGCTGGTTTATTTTCTCTGAAGTGATGTTCTTCGGTGCGTTTTTTGGAGCCTTGTTTTACGCGCGAATGATTTCAGTTCCTTGGCTCGCTGGCGCCGACAACAATGTGATGACTCACGAAGTGTTGTGGCCGGCTTTCGAAGCGATTTGGCCACTAACACTAACGCCGGATGGCACAACGACTCAAGCAATGCCTTGGCAAGGGCTGCCACTGCAAAACACCGTGATCTTGTTGCTGTCTTCTATCACGCTTCATATGGCTCATGTCAGCCTAGAGAAAAACCGCCGTACAGCGCTCATTGTTTGGCTCGAGCTAACCATAGTGCTTGCCGTATTTTTCTTGTATTTCCAAGCCGTTGAGTATGCTCACGCCTATCAAGATATGGGGCTAACACTTCAGTCCGGTATCTATGGTAACACCTTCTTTATGCTCACCGGCTTTCACGGATTGCACGTGTTTATCGGAACCGTGTTCTTGATTGTATTGTTGTTCCGAATCGCCAAAGACCACTTCACACCGAAAGACCATTTTGGTTTCCAAGCAGGAAGCTGGTATTGGCACTTCGTTGATGTGGTATGGCTGTGTTTGTTTGTTTTTGTCTACGTATTGTAAAGGTATGAGCCCCAGCGCCATACAGCGCTGGGGTAGTAATTACTCACTAATAAGGTCGGGGGTTAGGCGTTAGAAAACCACTTTGAAGCGCGATGATGAGAAGAATAATGACAATCGCGGAGAACAGAACACGGCGGCCAAGATAATAACTCATTGGTTTTTCAGAAGAAGGGTCGTCGCGCACCATTCGAATTAGGGCAAGCGCTAAGTTAAAGATGATGAAGAGTAACAGCAGTACTAAAGCAATCTTAAACAACAGTGTGGGTGACATGGATACTCCTCATGTTCGCTTTTACCAAACCACTAAGTTTTGGGTGGGGTTGGTATTAACTGTGGTTGTGTTTTCATCATTGGTCAAATTGGGACTGTGGCAAAAGCAGCGTGGCAATGAAAAAGTGGCTTTAGAACAGTCACTTGCTTTACGAGCTCAACAGTCTCCGGTCGCTTTATCTTCTCTCGATTTGCCGTTGGCTCAACACGGTGACCATAACTATCAACGTTGGATTGCGGTGCCAGTGAGTGCTCACTTAAACCTGAGCCTATTTTGTTCTTTCTCGATAACCAAACCTTTGATGGCAAAGTCGGTTACTTGGTGTTGCAGTTGATGCGCGACACTGAGAAGGCAAATCAGCGTTATCTAGTGGAACTTGGTTTTGTGGCTGGTGGTTTAGATCGTCAAACTCTTCCTAGTGTTTCCACTTTATTGGAGCCGGTGACGTTTAGTGGGCGATTATACAAGAAAATGGATAGTCCTTTGGGATCAGAGCTTTACACCGAACGCTTTGACATAGACTCAACACTGCAATATCGAATCCAGCATCTTAATACAGCGCAGATTAGTGAGCTTGTTGGTGCTGAGTTATCGGCTTGGGTGGTTCAACCAACGGATACGTTGACGGACTACCCTCATCCTTGGAAACCAGTATCAATGAACTCAGCCAAACATTTCGGTTATTCGTTTCAATGGTTCACTATGGCAGCAGTGTTCGCATTCGTTGTCTCAATGGCATTTTGGCGTAGCAGTTTGTACAGAAGTCGTGCTTCTCAACGAAAGAGTAATTTATCTTCAAAGAAAAATTTGGCTTCAAAGCGCAAATAGGCACATAGAACGACAGACTAATTAACGAGGTTAGATGATGAGCAGTAAATCAGAGACAGCAAGAACAGTATCGCCCAACGCTATGCCTACTGCGTCTTCAGTAAGACGGGGACGGCTAACACTTTTGGCGCTCATCGTATTTTTTGCATTGCCCTTTATCATCGCCAAAGCGATTTTGAGCAACCATTGGTATGAATCGGGGGTCACTAACCATGGCTCGCTCGTTGAGCCAAGAGTGACGTTTGAGTCGCTTGATTTGGTTAACCCACTACAAACGAAGAGCTGGCAACTTGGATTTATGTTGCCCACGGATTGTAATGATGCGTGTATCAACCGCCTGTACATCATGGGGCAAACTTATTTGGCATTAGGCAAATATAAGGAACGTGTGACACCTGTGGTTTATGTGTTGCCAGATCAGGTGTTGCCAGAGTTACCAGAATCTCTCAGCGTGGTGACGGTCAATGCGGCCTTCACAGACGTTGTTCCAGAACAGGGATATTTGATTGCCGACACCCTTGGTCAACTAGTGATGTACTTCACACCTACCTCAGAAGATAAGCAAGTCGCACACAGTAAAGGGCTGCTTTCTGATCTTAGAAAGTTACTGAAATTATCACGAGTTGGTTAGACGCATAAAGGTACGCATTGTTTGCAAATAAATAGGTAGTAATCGATATCTAGTAAGTCGATAGTCACAGCAAGGAGTCGCTATGGGATTGATCAACTTAGTCAGAGCTTCATTGGTGTTTACGGTCATCGTGATTGCCATGGGCGCGTATACACGACTGGCCGATGCGGGATTAGGTTGTCCGGACTGGCCTGGCTGCTACGGACAATTGACCGTTCCAAGCTCAAAGGTAGCAGTGGAAGTCGCGAATACGCTGTATCCAGAGAGAGCCGTTGAGCCCTACAAAGCGTGGCTAGAGATGATTCATCGATATTTAGCGGGCGGCCTAGGGTTAATGGTGTTTGCGATAACCACTATTGGTTTATCTAAGAAGCGTAGGGAACTAGGCATCGCGCTGCCAATCTCTCTGTCATTAGTGATAGTGTTTCAAGCGGCACTGGTATGTGGACGGTGACGCTTAAACTCATGCCGATCGTAGTGATGGGTCACCTGCTCGGTGGCTTTACCATGTTCTCTTTGCTGTTTTTTACCTACTTAAAGTTAAGGCCTAAGATTGAGGTTCGCCGTGCTAACAGTACCGATGAAGCCAGCAGCGCTGATAGGGCATTTGAGCCTAAGGTCGTCGATAAGCCCGCAACACAAACATTGCCGACGCTGGTCAGTTCACGCCTGAAAGTGCTCGCGTTGGTTGCTCTGTTTGTCACTGTGTTGCAGATCATGTTGGGCGGATGGACATCGTCGAATTATGCTGCGGTGGTGTGTACCGCTCTGCCTATTTGTGAAGGGGATTGGACGCAGTACTTGGATTTCAAAACCGCCTTCACTCCGGTTCATTTCGGGTTTGATGACTATGAATTCGGTGTACTTGAGTATCCGGCAAGGATGACTATCCACGTGACTCATCGAATCGGTGCGATTGTCGTTGCGCTTGTTGTTGGTCTGTTGGCACTTCGCCTATGGCGCTATCCACATCCAGCGATACGTAAAGTGGGTGTTATCTTAGCCGCGCTTCTGACACTCCAACTGTTGTTGGGGCTTAGCAACGTTATATTCCACCTTCCGCTGCCTGTGGCTGTATTACACAACCTTGGCGCGGCCTTTTTACTGCTATCGCTTATTCACACTAACTACGTATTGCATAGCGCGCGCTATGTGCGAATCGAAAAACCGACATTGACCATTGTTGAAGCCAACAGCCAAATTGCAGCCCTCAAAGTGTCTGGAGACAAGGAGAGTTCTCTATGAGTAAAACGACGATAATCAGTAATCGTGAGGTAAACTCGGCCTCCAAACCCGTAGTCAACTGGCGCGTTTATCTGACGTTAACCAAACCCAAAGTAGTCGCCTTGATGATTTTAACCGCCTTAGTAGGGATGTGTCTTGCAGTGCCCGGTGCGTTACCTGTGCAAGCCAGTATCTTGGGTTTAACCGGTATCGCATTGATGGCCGGTTCTGCAGCTGCGTTTAACCACCTGATTGATCGCCGTATCGACGCCATTATGGCGCGTACCCACAAACGCCCGCTACCGTCTGGCGACCTAAGTGCTGGCAAGGTAATGGCCTTTGCCAGTGGTATAGGTATAGCAGGCTTTGCAGTGTTGGCACTTGGCGTGAATTGGTTAACGGCTTGGCTAACATTTGCAAGTTTGCTTGGCTATGCGGTGGTTTATACCTTGTATTTGAAACGCGCAACGCCGCAAAATATTGTTATCGCCGGGATTGCTGGTGCTATGCCACCGCTATTGGGCTGGACGGCAGTGACCGGAGAGCTGCATGCCAATGCGTGGCTGTTGGTGATGATCATCTTCATCTGGACTCCGCCACACTTTTGGCATTAGCGATACATCGCAAAGATGACTATGCCAAGGCTGACATTCCAATGCTACCAGTAACACATGGGGTGGAGTACACCAAAACTTCCATCTTGCTGTACACAATTCTATTGGCGCTAGTGTGTTTGATGCCAGCTCTGGTTGGGATGACGGGTTTGGTTTATCTGGCAGGTTCAACCTTCTTGAGTGCTGGGTTTATCTACTATGCTTGGAAACTCAAGGTCGCCGCCACGGACAAGACTGCAATGGAGACCTTTAAGTTCTCTATCATTCATTTGATGGTGCTGTTTGTTCTACTGCTTGTTGACCACTACATGCCAATCTAATTATTGACTTGTTAAGCCTATCTCTGCTGGCTTTCAAAGCGTCGAAACAGTAGGGATAGTGCAAGGCAAAGTAAGAAGTAGCACAAACCAACAATGAGCCAGATTTCAAAAATAAGCCCGGAAGAGTTAGCCATTTCAGTGCCAACAAAGGTCATTTCCTGTATAGAGATTAGCGAGACGATAGAGGTATCTTTAACGAGCGAAATCGCTTGTCCTGCCAGTGCTGGAGCGACCGCTGTTAGCACTTGTGGCGAAATGACATCCCTGTATTGATGCCAGGTCGACAAGCCTAACGACTGACCCGCCTCCCATTGTCCTTTTGGGATAGAAGCCAGACCTGCGCGAATGATTTCTGCCACATAAGCCGATGACAGAAGGCCGATGCAGATAACGCCTGAGAGTAGGTTCTCCCATAGCGAGCTAGGGCCAAACAAAAACGCCTGCCAACCTGAGATTTCACCGGTATAACCACGGAGAACATCACTAAGCCGAGTAATGGGATCAACTGATTCGAAATGAAAAAGTAAAAAATAAAGATAAACACCAGCGGCGGAATATTGCGAACCAACTGGATAAATAGGTTAGCGGGAATGCTAAATATTGCCATCGCTGAGTGTTTCGCTAGGCCGAGTAAGGTGCCTAACGTTACGGCAAGCACCATACCCCACATACTGAGTCTCAGTGTGGCAATGATGCCTTGGACAAAATAAGGTAACCCTCCGTTTGCGGTTGGGTTGAACACCAACTCAAACGCCTGACTCCAGCGCCAGTGATAGTTGATTCCAATGGATGAACGGTATGCCAGCCAGGCAACAAGTCCCGCCACAGCGAGCAGCAATATGCCATCGAGAACGCTAGGACGCCATCGCTTTGCTGGTGATGGGTGTTTCTTATTGGAATTCAATTTGATTGAGTTGGTGTTGCTCATTGTAATTATTGTCCGCCAGCGATTTGGTCTTGCCAATCTAGGGTAGAGAACCAGTATTCATAGCGCTCTTTTAGCCAACCATCGTCGGTTCTGGCTTGGATCCACTTGTCGAAGAAAGCTTTTTTATCTTCTTCACCTAGACGAACAGCAAAAGCTTCGTTTCCTTTAGAAAGGCGCTCGCTAAACGGAATAAATAGTGCGTCCGCATGTTTAACCGCTTCATGTTCAGGTTTCGGACTTGAGGCAATAACTGCGTGGGCGTTACCGTTCAGTACTTCTTGGAACGCTTGGGCGTCGTCGTCAAACTGCAGAACTTTCGCTTTAGGGAAGGTTTCGCGAGCCACTTGTACGGTGAATGCGCCGCGACGAGCAGCGATTTTTACGCGGCGTGAGTCAAAGTCTTCAATTTTAGAAAAGTCACCAGCGAGCGCTTTGCTTGCCGCGACTTGAACGCCCGAGTGTGAGTAAGGCGCGGTAAACAGTACGCTCTTCGAGCGTTCTGGCGTGACAGACATACCGCCGATGATGACATCGAACTTTTGAGAAAGCAGAGCGGGAATGATGCCATCCCACGCGGTAGGTACAAACTCAACTTTCCAACCTGAATCTTCAGCGAGTCGTTTTGCTACATCGATTTCGAAGCCAATAAGTTCGCCCTGTTTGTCACGCATGGCCCACGGTACGAACGTTGACATTCCAACACGCAAAGTGCCGCGCTCGTTTATCTTATCGAGATTAGGTGTCTCGCTGGCTGCGGCGCCAAAAGAGACCGCAAGGCCAATTGCGACGGTACTGGCTGCTTTTACTAGATGTTTGAGTGTCCTTTTCATGGGGTGACTCCTTGTTAGTAAATCATGGTTAGCATAGAGAGTTATGACCGCTTCTCTTGGCTTAAACGATATTCAAGCCAGGCAGAGAAACCAGACAAGGTGAGCGTTAACGCGAGGTAAATCGCGGCAACAGTAAACCAAATTTCAAATGGCATCGCGGTTTCAGCCACGATGTTCCTTCCTTCCGTGGTGAGGTCGAAAATCGCCATCACACTGACGATGGAGGAGTTTTTAATTAGCGAGACGACTTCGTTGGTCAGCGGCGGCAGTGTACGTCGCACCACTTGCGGCAGTATCACATCATAGTAGGTATAAAAACGAGATAGACCTATAGAGCGACAGGCTTCGAACTGACCTTTTGGAACACTATTTAGACCCGCTCGGAGGATTTCCGCTGTGTAGGCACCTTGGAATAGTGCTAAGGCGAATACAGCAGTGGAGAATCGATCGAGACCGATGATGGGGCCAAAGACAAAATAGAGAAGATAAATTTGTACCAATAGTGGCGTATTTCGAATGCCTTCCACATAGCAATGGGCGATAGCGCGGCCTACAACCGAGTTAGAGGTTTTTAATAGCGCGGTAATGAGGCCGAACAATAAGGTAAACAGTAACGCCAAAGCGCTCAGTTTTATGGTGACAATCAGGCCTTCCAAAAGCTCTGCTGGCCACCACTCACCATCTTCATAGAATGCTAGATAGTCCGGTACTCGCTCCCATTGCCAGCGATAGCCCATAGCCTCGGCACCACTGTTGAGTAGCCAAGCTAGCGCTATCGCTACTAGAGCGATTTGTAGGATGGCGGATAGTACGGGCTTAATAATCTTGAATATCATCAGTGATTTAAGATCTTGTCCAAAAATGCCTTAGTACGTGGATGCTGAGGGGCGTCGAAGATTTGGCTCGGTGGCGCCGATTCTAAAATTTGCCCTTCATCCATGAAAATAACATTGTGCGCCACTCGCTTGGCAAAGCCCATTTCGTGGGTGACGCATAGCATAGTCATGCCTTCTTCAGCCAGCTCTACCATAACGTTGAGCACTTCGCTGATCATTTCAGGATCGAGCGCTGACGTTGGTTCATCAAAAAGCAGTATGTCGGGTTTCATGCATAGAGAGCGGGCAATCGCAACGCGTTGTTGCTGGCTCCAGAGAGTTGAGAGGGTACTTGCCAGCTTGTTCGGCAATTTTAACTCGTTCAAGCATCTCCATAGCGCGCGACTCTGCTTGCTGTTTTGAAAGCTTAAGCGTGCGTATTGGCGAAAGTGTTAGGTTTTCAAGCACAGTAAGGTGTGGGAAGAGGTTGAAGTGCTGAAATACCATTCCGACTTGACCGGGTTGAATACTCTTGGAGTTCACATCGTGACCGAGTACTTGGATTTCACCGGAGTTGTAGGCTTCTAAACCGTTGATACAACGGATCAGCGTAGATTTACCTGAGCCAGAAGGACCACAAATGACGACGATTTCGCCTTGTTTGACTTCCAGTTGGATAGAGTTCAGAGCTTGAAAGTCTCCGAACCATTTATTGACGTCGTTAAATTGTACTGCGTTCACATGGAACCCATTGTTTTTGTTATTTCTCATAACATTAGCAATATCGATACCGCATCTCAATACTCACAACTAAATAGTAGGAAAGATATCCACGCTATCGAACAAGCAATTTTAGATTAGGAATGTGTCTTTATGACTCTTTTGTTTGTTTTTGATGTGTTTTTAAAGTGGGTCATTATGACCTTTGTTGAGTTGGGGTTATTAATTTAGTCTATATAAAACAACAAGATAAATTATGGCATGGACTATGCTTTAGAGCTGCAGGAAATAATCAGCGCTGGCTACGTACCAAAGCGCGACTTAATATACTGGAGTCCTTATTATGTTCTGTATTCAATGCGAACAAACCATTCAAACCCCTGCTGCTAAGGGTTGTTCATACGCACAAGGCATGTGTGGCAAAACATCAGAAGTGTCTGACCTACAAGACGTATTAGTGTATACCTACAGGGTGTTTCTTTCTGGGCCGACCAAGGTCGTAAATTTGGCATTGTTGACCAAGAAATCGACCAATGGGCGCTCGAGCCTTCTTCTCTACACTGACGAATGTTAACTTCGACCCAGAGCGCATTATTGAGCTCTCTACTCAAGCTGCTGATTATAAAGCGCGACTTCAACAAAAAGTTCAAGCGGCATCGCTGGTTAACGGTATAGCCATTGATGAGCTGTCTCCAGCTGCGAAGTTTGAGCTGCCAACTACAAAAGAAGCGTTGCTAGCGTTTGCACCGACGGCGGCAGTGAATCGTGGTCATGACAGCTACATGAAGATGTAATTGGCTTGCGTCTACTTTGCCTTTACGGCCTTAAAGGTGCTGCAGCGTACTTAGAGCATGCTCGCGTACTATCGCAAACGGATGAGGAAGTGTATGGCGAGTATCATCAGATTATGTCGTGGCTCGGTACTGACCCTGTTGACCTAGAGCCACTTCTAAACACCTCAATGCAGATTGGTCTTATGAACTATAAGATCATGGAAATGCTAGATAGAGGTGAAACGGACACCTTTGGTCACCCAGAGCCAACTCAGGTGAACGTCAAGACGATTAAAGGCAAGTGTATCCTCGTGTCTGGTCACGACCTTCATGATCTTGAAAAGATCCTTCAGCAAACCGAAGGGCTAGGTATCAACGTTTATACTAATGGTGAGATGCTTCCAGCTCATGCTTACCCAGAGCTGAAAAAATACCCACACCTTGCAGGTAACTACGGCAGCGCATGGCAGAATCAACAGAAAGAATTTGCTAACTTCCCTGGCGCTATCGTTATGACTTCAAACTGTTTACTAAACCCGAATGTTGGTCAATATGCAGATCGTCTATTCACACGTAGCATTGTTGGCTGGCCTGGTGTTGCGCACATCGAAGGGGATGATTTTAAACAAGTGATCGAATGTGCATTGGCTCAAGACGGCTTCCAGCATGATGAGATTGAACAGATGATCACCGTTGGTTTTGGTCGTAACGCATTGATGCAAGCCGCCCCTGCTGTTGTGGAACAAGTAAAAGCCGGCGCTATCAAGCACTTCTTCCTAGTCGGTGGCTGTGATGGCGACAAGTCTGAACGTAGTTACTACACAGATTTTACTGCTCAAGCCCCAGAAGACAGCGTTATCTTGACCCTGGCGTGTGGTAAGTTCCGCTTCAACAAAAATCAGTTTGGTGACATCAACGGCATTCCTCGTCTATTGGATGTTGGCCAATGTAATGACGCTTATTCAGCAATCCAGTTGGCGCTTGCACTGGCAGAGGAATTTGATTGTGGTATCAATGAACTGCCTTTGACTCTTGTCTTGTCTTGGTTTGAGCAAAAAGCGATTGTGATTTTACTTACTCTGTTTGCGCTTGGCGTAAAAGGTATCTACACAGGGCCAACGGCACCGGCTTTCCTAACGGATAACTTGCTAAGTATTCTGCAGCAGAAATTCGATATGCGTGGCATCTCCACGGTTGAAAACGATTTAAAAACCATTCTGGCGGCATAATCAGCAGTGATTGAAATGGCGCTTTCGGGCGCCATTTCATGTTTAGGAGAAGCAGAAAATGGCCTGGTCCCATTCAGAAACAATTCAATTAACCTGTACCAAAAAATGGTTCGAGACGTCGGATTCGGTATCGTTTGAGCTGTCGAGTGATTCACCGAGTGACTCGTTTCAATTCAAAGCGGGACAGTTTTCCTCGCTTGGTTTTGATATCGAAGGTAAAACAGCGTTTCGTGCTTACTCGATTAGCTCAATTCCGGGCGACAATCGATTGAAATTTACCGTCAAGCGCGTCCCCGATGGTCTGGTATCAAATCACATTGTCGATGCGCTGTCGGTTGGCCAAAAAGTGCAAGCTCAAGCGCCTGTGGGTCAGTTCAATAACGTCGATTGTGCGCCAAAGCAAAAGGTGTTGATGATTAGCGCTGGTTGCGGCGTGACTCCCGTTATGTCAATGGTTGACCAATGGTTGGATGAAGGTGCGAATATCGATATTGAGTTTTTGCATCTAGCAAAAAGCAAACTCGATACAATTTACTTTGATAGGTTGATGGAGCTCAATCAGACCGTCGAGAGTTTTCGACTCAACATGTTGTTAGAAGACAATACGGGGACAGACTTTCCTCAAGGTTTAATCAGTCTTGAGTGGCTAAAAGCGTTAGTTTCAGACTTCCAACAGCGCACGATTTATTTATGCGGACCAACCGGTTTTATGGAAGTCGTTAAGTCGGCACTGGAAGAAGCGCAGTTTGACCTGTCTCAGTTCCATCAAGAGAGTTTTACCCCAGCTCAAGTCGCTGCAGAAGCTGGTGACAGCCAAGTGAAAATCGCCGTACCAGACTTTGGTGTTGAAATCGAAGCAGACGAAGGCAGCTTGCTCATTGATGCGTTAGAAAAAGGCGGTGTCCCAGTCATTGCAGCTTGTCGAAGTGGTATCTGTGGGTCTTGCAAATGTAAGGTGAAAGTGGGCCAAGTAGAGTCTTCGAGCTATGAAACTTTGTCTGACGAAGAGAAAGAAAGCGGTTATGTTCTCGCTTGCTCTAGCACCATCAAGTCTGATGTAGAAGTGAGCTTAAACTGAGCCCAATGAATGGATTGCTCATCTTCCTATAGAGCGACAACTCGATAAACAAATAGAACAGAAAAAGGCGCAATGTACGCCTTTTTTTGTTCTTGTCCCCGCTTTCGCCTCGCCAGCCATTATCGAAAGTTAAATAGCTCGGCATGGAAAGCGGTTGTTTTCATATTGAGTGCCTTCAATTGACCTTGTAGAGCATTTTTGAATCCGACTGGGCCACAAAACCAGATACTGTGTTCTGACAGATCTGGATGTTGCTGCAATATCTGCTCGATCGATAGGAACGGCTTAAGCCTATTATCGATAAGGTGAAACTCTATATTAGCGCTCTGTGCCGTAAGCTTCATTTCCTGTATCAGTAATGGTGACGGTGCTTGAGTACAGTAGTAAAACACCACTTTTTGATCCCTCGGTTGGTTTGCTAACTGCTCGAGTCTGGCCTTAAACGCTGCGCAGCCAATGCCTCCGGCAATCCACACTTGTTTCTTGTTGTCCTCGAAATCGAATTGGCCATACGGCCCCTCTACTTCAACGGCTTGACCTACTTTCACGCGGTTATGGATCTCCGCGGTAAAATCCCCGAGCGATTTAATGAGAAAGCTTACCTGATGGTTTTGGTTGTCGTATGAGGCGATAGTGAACGGATGAGGCTCTTCATCACCTAACTTAAGAAAAGCAAACTGTCCTGCTTTGTGCCCGCGCCAATGCGGGAGCTCAGCCACAACCTTGGTTGTCTGGTTTTCTTTGTTGTACTCAACGCTAGTCACTACACCTGTGTGCTTGCGGCGATGACCTATCTTGCCGACGAGACTCCAAACGGCTGCGATAATACCAGCGACAACAATGATTACCGTGACGGGTGTGATTAAGTTATCCCAGTAAGCGTGTTTGAGCAGCACCAAAGAATGGTAGCCAATCGCAACAAAAGCGATGGCCATTAGCTTGTGTGTCCACTTAAATAGTTTGTATTTAATGGGAACAAATAATGCTAACACTGTCAGACCGATAAACAGATAAAGCGTCCACTCTCCTAGGCTTTCTGCACCGCTTCTAAGTGGTTGAATAGTAGCGTAAAGCGAGTCTGGATCGATCGGCATGCCAGCACCACGTTGTGGGCGTTCCATAAAACCTGCACTCACCAGCTGTTTTGGGATGATGGCAAGTAACCAATGAATGGCACCAATGACTACGCCGTAAATAGCCGTCCATTTATGCAAACGATATGACTTATCCAAGCCGCGGGTGAGCCGCTCAAACAGTGGTAACCTCATCGCGAGAAGCATGGTTATCGTTAATAGCAATACGGATAGAATGCCGGTCAGTTGCAGTAGAGCGCTGCGCCATGGCATAAAGGTCTCATAAGTAAACAATGAGGGTTCGGCTTGAAGCCATATCAAGGTGACAGCCAGTACGAGGGTGAGCACCATTAAATAGAGTTTTTCATCATAACGCTCCTATTGAGCTTTAACTCTACTCCTTGCAATGTAACCTTACGTCAGCATCAGTAAATCAATGTAAATTCATGAGCTAGTCTGGGTTTTCACGAAGCTTATACGCCATATCGTACTCTGTCGGGTAGGATAGAGTGATATCAATGGATGTGCATAATGATGAAAAACTGATTTCAATTCAAAGCGCCATGATTGTTGGCTGCTTATCGCTTACTTTGATCCCGTTATTCTATAAAGTCGATGTGCCAGGAATGAAGATCCCAGACTGCACAATGGAAGAAGTGGTCGAAACCCCCATTTTCTTCTTTGTTTCCAAAACGGTCGTGGATAAATATGGCCTTGAAGAGGTCAACGCTGAGTTAGATAAGTCAGTTCGTAAAAGCAATGTGATAATGAAAAACTCGTGCATTCCCATGAAGCGAACATTGGCGGCTGTGGAAACCGTCGATTTTAACTCGGCCTCGTTGTTTGATATCGACCAAATTAGACGTCAACTGGCGAAGCGTGTTGGTGAAGAAAAGGTAAACAACATTGAACGGCTTCCTAATCAGTTTTATGGCGTGATCCTCGCTGATGAGGATGGCTATTTTGAGTATGACACTATTGGAACTACCAACCCGGATGAAAATAGTCAGTTCTTTATGCTGTCTGAGCATGCTGATGAGTACACGCTAGAGCATGAACTGGGCCATCTTTCTTGGGCTTGGCATGACGATCGCTCATGGTTCAAAGTTCTTGATGAAAGGTTAGAGCAGCATACTTCGGAGATGAACAAGGACAGGCTCAAACCTTACGCTAGAGGGTATCAATGCGGCGGTGCGGGCACCATTATGAGCTACGAGCCAGAACTGCTGTCGATTTATTCGAGCCCTGATATAACTAATAATGGCAGAGCGTGCGGCGATGAGCAGTATGCAGATAACGCGAGGCAGCTGCGAGAATTTGCACGCGATCTTAAAACGGAAAATGCAGCGACAGAAAACCGCTAATCTTTGATATTCGTTACATTCAAAAAAGTGGTGAGTGACGCTAGGCCAACTCACCACTTCCTCAATCCATTTTTTGCTGACAGACGCGTTACACCAACTGGCTGAGCGCTTCTAATGCCGAGGCTCTATTTTCAGCCGCTGGCTCATCACCCATGTTCAGCGCTTCGGCGTAAACAAACTCTACGTCTGTCATGCCTAGGAAGCCAAGAATTGTCGCCAAGTAGTCATGCATGCTATCTCTTGGAGTATCTTTGTGAATGCCACCGCGAGTTGTCAACACCACCACTTTCTTGTTGTCGATCAGACCAACAGGGCCAGTCTCTGTGTATTTGAAGGTGACGCCTGCACGAGCAATAAGGTCGAAGTAATTCTTAAGCTGCGTTGGGATCATGAAGTTATACATTGGCGCTGCAATCACTACGGTATCTGCCTGCTTAAGCTCAGCAATCAATGAATCAGACAGTTCAACGATCTGTTTTAGCTCGTCTGATAGATCGTCACCGTTGCTACGAAGAGCTGTCGCTATTGCCATGTCCAAAACTGGCACTGGCTCGGCAGCAAGGTCGCGTGTTGTTACGTTTGCCTTACCTTCGATTGCTTGCGCAATGATTTGATTGGACTGTGAATAGTCGCCAAGAATGCTGGATTTTAAAACAAGTGTATTCGACATGGGGTTATCCTCTTTATCAGAAGCAACGTCTGCTTCTCAATCTATGGGGTCAGTTTAGACACTGCGGTGATGACGTATAAGGCGGTTTGTTTGAGCATCTAGTTCGAAAAATTTGAACATACTAATAACCACACTAAAATTGGCATTATTTGTGCTCGGTTACACATAGCACTTGTAACTTAATTCAATTTTTTGGAGGTTCCCATGAGGAAATGGTTTCCACTTATTACCGCGATTTCTTTGAGCTTGGCTTTAGTTCTAGGAGTGATGGTCTACTTCTTTGGTATGCAAGCTATTGTAATTACAGCATCTGACTGGAAAAACTCATGGTTAGTGATCATGATGCACGTACTGTGGTTTTTCTCCTGTTTGTTTGTTGCGATATACAGTATTGAGTCATTCCTTACCAAGGTGAAGATGCACTTCACTCGTGCAGTGTGACTGATTCTAGGGCAATGAGGCTGCGTGGTTCGTTGTTAGTGTCAATTTGACGGAATAGATTACGACTCCTCGTTCGATTGAGCGAGACGCATTTTAATGTAATCGAGAAATAGCTTGGTACGCGTGTGGTCGTAGTCGAGTTTTGGGTAGTAGGCGTAGACCGTCGAGTCCATGGCTTGGATCTCTGGCAGTACGCGAATCAAGGCACCAGTTTTGACATCTTCTTTGATCATGATGTCATTGCTAATCAGCACGCCCATGCCGCTTTTGGCTGCATAAAACAGCGCCTCGGGGTTGGTGGTCGCAAAGTTTCCAGAAAGCATGATGCGCTGATTTTTGGAAATTTTGTATTCTCGTTGCGGGCGCTCTCCCCAAATCAAAATATTGTGCTGCTTGAGAGACTCAACTGTTTGTGGCTCACCAAATTTAGCAATGTAGGAAGGGGCGGCATAAAAGCCAATTCTTTGCTCAAACAGTGGGGTTTGTTTAATGCTCAGAGTATTCAGCGTATCGAGCTCACGGCTGATGAATACATCTAGGTTACTGTCTGGCATCGCACCAGGTACCGTCGTGGTGAGCTGAATGCGTATGTCGGGGTATTGAATGAGAAAATCGTTGAGATACTGAACTAAGAATTTAGACCCAACGGCAATGGTGGCGCCGATTTTCAAAAGTCCTGCAGGCGTCTCGTTGACAGAGCGAGTCTCGTCGATAATGGATTGAAACCGGTCGAGTGAATCCTTCGAGCGTTGGTAGAATAGGGCACCCGCTTCCGTTTGTGTCACTGAGCGAGTCGTACGTTTGAGTAGCTGTACCCCAATGCGTTCTTCAAGCCAATGGACGCGTTTGCTGATGGCTGAGCTGGTGGTGTTGAGACGGCGAGCCGCACCGTTGAAGCTTCCTTCTTCGACCACTCTAATGTAAGTATTGATACACGATATCCAATCCATATTCAGCCTCTTATTATTTCCTAACAGGACGTATTCTGTTTCCTTTATGGTGTATTATCAATGATTCATACGCAATATAGAATGTGTGTATGAATAAAACAAAGCCAAAATCATTCAACAAAACGCCAATGTTGCTCGCGATGATGATCATCGCAACAGGTCAGGTTGGCGTAAGTATCTATCTGCCTTCACTGCCTTTAATTAGTGAGTCACTTGCAGTGGGGCATGCCGACGTTCAAATGCTAGTGACCTTGTTTTTGGTCGGATTTGGCCTGTCACAACTCTTCTATGGGCCTTTGTCAGATGCTATCGGTCGACGCCCAGTCTTCATTTTGGGGCAAGGTGTTTATTTAATGGGTACCTTGCTGTGTATCGTATTTAGTGATCACTTTGCTGTGCTTGAATTTGGCAGGTTATTGCAAGGCTTAGGAGCAGGAAGTGCCTCGGTGTTAGGGCGGAGTGTGCTGCGTGATAGTTATGATGGAAAGCAGCTCACCAAAGCTTTGTCCTATATCTCAGTCACTGCGTCGGTGATGCCTATTATTGCCCCAGTGTTTGGCGGTTGGATTGCATTTCATTTGGACTGGGAAGCGGTATTTGTTTTTGTGTTGGTGTACTTGGTGGCCATCTTTACTTTGGGCTGGTTCATCCTGCCAGAAACCTTGCCTTATGCCCCACGTGCCTTTAAACCTAAACAGGTCATGCAGACGTACGCCAAATTGATTGTAAACCCTCAAGTCATTGGAAGTGCGAGCTATAACTGGATCAGCTACCTTTCTGCAGTGGTATCGCTTAGCCTGTTTCCGTTTTTAATGCAGCACGAACTGGGGCTGACCGCGGCAGAATATGGCTCGATTATGATCATCCATCAGCGGGATTAATGATGGGTAGTGTCTCGCTCAATATTTTAAACCGTTATTTTTCAAATAGCTGGATCTTATTCCTGGCGATTGTATTGTCAGCGATGGCAGGGCTTTGGCTACTAATGGTAGAGATGACAGTATTCAATTTACTGCTCGCATTCACTGTGCTGACGATTGCCCAAGGGTTGTCGTTTCCAATCTCTATTGCTCTATTACTTGGGCCTCATAAGACTCAAGCAGGTTCGGTTTCCGCGCTTTCTGGGTCAATACAAATGGTCATTGCGGGTGTGTTTGGTGGATTCTTAGTGGAGTATTGGGTAACAAGCCAAGTGTCACTAGGGCGTTTTTACCTCTTCTCAGCACTACTCATGGCCGCTGTCTTACTGGTGAGTCAAATCCGCCGTTACAGTGTTGATGCACAGGCTGTTGATACTCAGTAAGCTTTCATCTGCATGTTAGAAGGTGATTGGGCCTAAATTATTCATCTGTCTCATGACCCAGCGAGTTCGTTTTTTGACGTAATCGGACATAGGGGTGGGTTGAATGCGATAGGGGTTAGGAAGTACAACCGCGAGTTGAGCGGCTTGCATTTGAGTTAGCCTATTCGATGAGACGCCAAAAAAACGTTGGCTTGCCGCTTCAACGCCATAAACCCCTGGGCCAAATTCAATAACATTGAGATACACTTCCATAATGCGTTGCTTGCCCCAGATCACCTCGAGGAGCAGCGCGATATAAAGCTCATAAGCTTTTCGGATATAAGTTTGGCTGGGGAACAAAAATACGTTTTTTAGCTGTTTGTTGGGTAATGGTACTCGCGCCGCGAGCAGGGCCAGTGGTATCGCTTTGTGAAATCACGCTCCACAAAGCATCAATATCGATGCCGTAGTGTTCAGGGAAACGTTGATCCTCTGATGCTATGACCGCTTTTGGCATGTTTGAGGATATTTCTGTTAGGGGCGCCCATTGATGATGAGTTTGAGTTGGGTAACCCTCAGGTGGTGATAGTGTGCGGGCGATTTTCCATCCCCAAATCGGCGGGTTGATGAACTTAAAGAAGATCACCAATAGCAGCGGTACGCCAAGCAGAATGCAGGTGATATTGATGAATAGCTTCTTTATCATAGTTTTCATTATGTTATGAGTTTTCCAGGCTATTGCTTAGTGTAGAGCTGATTCTTGTTGGGTGCAAAAGGGTGATGTCAATTTGTGGTGCTGAGTTGAACTAACCGTAAGGTATATCGTCTAAAAATTCAGTTTAGCTTTGAAGCAATACTGACCTTAAACAAGGAAAACATATGTTAGTAAAGGCCACACCCTATTTTCTTGCCGCTTGTTTGGCACTTTCCCATAGCGCATTTGCTGCAGAAGAAACAAACTCAGACGCAAAAGCACAAGATACAAATGCAGAAGTCAGCTCTGAGAGTACTGAATCAAGTAGTAAATATGAGGCGACACTCAATAAGTTCAAACAAGCCCCTGCAACCCTATCATTTTTTGAGAACGCTTACGGCTACGCGGTATTCCCGACAGTCGGCAAAGGTGGCTTTGGTATTGGCGGTTCCTATGGTGAGGGCCAAGTGTACAAGCAAGGCCTGCATGTGGGCGATTCAACATTGGCACAACTAAGTATTGGATTGCAACTCGGGGCTCAAGCTTACAGTGAAATCATTTTCTTTGAGAGCAAAGCTGATTACTATGCGTTCACCAGCGGCAGCTTTGAATTTGGTGCTCAAGCTTCTGCTGTGGCGCTGACATTAGGCGCGAGTGCGCAAGCGGGCTCTACTGGTGCAGGTGCACAGGCGGGCGATAAGCAAAGCCAGGCGACTTATATCAATGGAATGGCGGTGTTCACGATGACTAAGGGTGGTCTAATGTATGAGGCATCGATTGGCGGTCAGGGCTTCTCGTTTGCCCCAAACAACAATTACGACGCGAACTAATTAAACCTTGCCTACTGGCGCCGCACTCCTTGATGGGTTAGCGGCGTTAGTATTAGGAAGTAGAGAGGGATTAGTGAGCGGTAAGCTGCTCAGCACCGCGCAACATCGCTTCAATAAGCTCGCCCGCGTTAAATTTCACTAATGCTTCATGAGCACCTACCTGATGAGCACGTTCGGTACACATTTCGCTAGATAACGATGTATGCAATATGCGGTACGCATGTCCCAAGCTTGGGTCATTTTGTACTTCAAAGGCCAACTCATAGCCATCTAATCCGGGCATTTCAATATCGCTTACAAGTATGTCGATAGCATCGTTTTGCTCGGCTTTATTGCGCATAAAAGTGAGCGCGCTGTTGCCGTCTTTGCAAATATCGAACGGAATATTAATTTGGTTAAGTGCGTCGCCAAGCTGCTTGCGGGCAATAGAAGAGTCGTCCACCAACAAGATATTGAGTGCTTTAATTCGCTCTCTCTGCACATCAGTGAGCATAGGAATCTTGGTATCAGCGTATTGCGGATAAATTTTAGATAGCAACAACTCGACATCCAGCAACTGGACGATTTGGTCATTAAAACGTGTTACGCCAGTGACAAACACATTTTTGCCGCTGCTCTCTGGTGCAGGCTCAATCGACTTCCAATCACACTCGATGATTTTGTCTATCTCTCGCACCATAAAGGCTACGACCGTACGTAGGCAGTCTGTAACGACGAGATAAGTGCTGTTGTACTCTTCTGGCGCAATAGGACGAAAGCCGATAGCCGCAGCCATATCAATAACGGGGACAGTCAGGCCGCGAATACTCACCGTACCTACCACGTGTTGGTGTGAGTATGGGATTTGTGTCGTCGGCATAAAGGGTACGATTTCACGTACTTTAAGTGTACCGATGGCAAAACGCTGCTTTTGCATGTTGAGGGTAAATAACAACATGCCCTGTGATTGGTTTGCCTTACTGATGGTTGCTTTCATTATATTGCTTTCTCTATTCGCCAATAGATTGATTTTATAAACTTTCCTAGCAAATGTTAATGCGGCAGTTGCCCGAAAAACTTTAGTTGCGTGAAAAGTAAACGTGATTTGAATCTCATTTTGAATTACACTCAGCGCCACTTATCATCCATAGTCGAATAGAGATCGAGGCAACCCATGGCGAGAACTGCGGCAGCACTTCACATTTTGGTTAAACACAAAGAGCAAGCTGAAGATATTATCAAACAGCTGAAGAAAGGTGCTAAGTTCCAAACACTTGCGAAAAAGTACTCCACTTGCCCATCGGGCAAAAAAGGTGGTGACTTAGGCGAGTTCCGTAAAGGCCAAATGGTACCTCAATTTGATAAAGTCTGCTTCTCAGGCGAAACGCTAGTACCACATTTGGTGAAGACTAAGTTTGGCTGGCACGTCGTAAAGGTTCTCTACAGAACATAGCACCTAGAGATATAGCACCTAGAGATATAGTACCTTGAGTTTTTGGGCGGCGATGCATTGTATTAATGTTTAAACGTTACCCTTAATGACTCCCAAACGACCGAACATCATGGCAGATACTGTGTCCCCAGCCATGCAGTTCGGTTTTTTCTATCCGAAGTATTTAACATTCTCGCTTTCGTCAGAAGCTTCTTTATTCCCTCTATTACTTCGGAAACTCTGTCTCGATTATTTCTAAAAGCCATTTGTGTTTGACTGAATGACGGTTGCGTCGGTGCATGTATGCGCTGACGGGATGATTGATTCTATCTTGCATGTCTAAAAGTTGAATGCTGCGCAGTGTGTCGGGATAGAGGTCGAGTACGTGCTGGGAAGCAGGGCAGAACATGGTTGAATTGGCCAACACATCGGCAATGGCGCCCACAGACGGTGATGTGAATTTAGGAACTAACTCGACACCATACTGCGCTGCTTCATGCACAAAGTGACCACTTTCCGTAATACCGCTGAGGTTTAGCTCTATCATTGCCAACTCATAGCAAGCGAGATCCGATATTGTCGCAGTCTCTGCTTTGTAAGGATGGTGCTTGCCAACAATAATGGTCATTGGATTCGACTTTAGCGGGATTTCCATTATCTCTTTTGGTGTTTCTATACGCGCGTATTGAATTCCGATATCTATCTCATCTCGTTTTAATCGCTCTATGGTGTTGGCTGAAAACGCATTAGTCGTTAGTGACGTATCGGGGGCTTCTTGCTGAAGGTTTCTAAACAGTTTTGGTGCAAACCAAGTGATAAAGTGCTGGCCAATATCCATAACGATGTGATCGCTTAACTGGCTAGGATCAAAATCCTGTAGGTTGGACAAGTTGTCATATAAGCGATTGAGTACCGGGTCGACAGCGTCATAGAGTTCATCGGCTAACGTGGTGGGCTCAAAGCCTGTGGGTACTTTGATAAAAAGCTGTCCGCCAATTTCATCGGTGAGTTTACTCAACTTTATACTGACTGCGGGCGCGGTTAGCGCCATGGCCTGTGCTGCCCGTTTGAGATTTCGTTCTCGATAGGTAATGACAAAGGCTTTAAGCAAGTTTAAGTCTAAGTTAGGAATCGAACGTTTCATGGCGACGCATCCTACAGGTGTTAAGAATTATTTAATAACGATCTAAATAGACTTTAATATAATTAAGACTCAGAGTGGATTAATTTATTGCCATCGGTCGAGACGAGCAGGTGTTGTGCTGCTTTGTGGCGGCACTCAATAAACCTACTTTGGAAATGAACAGCATGAAAAAGTCTCTATTGGCATCAGCATTAACACTTGTTGCGTTTAGCGTAACAGCAGCCGTCGAAGTAACTAAAGAAAATTACTCAACAGCGATGTTTGATATGGGTATGACAGTGGAAGCGAACAACGGAGCTCGTCAAGATTGGCATCACCACCGAGCACCGATTGCATTGGACAAACAGCCTGCTCCAATGATGAATCGCGATACTCTTTATTCATTTGTCATTGCCGATGCGCAGTCAGACATCAAAGTCACGATCCCTGAAATGGACGGCCGTTACGTGTCGGTGCAAGTGATGAATCACAACCACGAAACCGCGCAAATGTTCTATGGTGCGGGTGAGCATATTATTAAAGCCGACGAAACTACGGACTACATCGCATTCTATGCACGCACTCAGATGAATGCATCAAGTCCCGAGGATATTGCCAAAGCAAACGGATTTCAGGATCAAATGAGTTTTGAATATGTCGACTCGTCTTATCAGCCTGAGATCTATAAAGATGGAGTCTGGGACATGGACTCATTCAAGAAAATCCATCAGCACTATGTAGAGCTCGCTGGGGAGAAAGGTATTTTGCATACTATGTCCGACTTGGAGCGCGGTGTTATTGTCAGTCAAGAAGCGACGAACCGAGGTGTCTCGGTTGCCACAGGCTTGTTGCCCGATGCTCACGCTCAGTACATCAATACGGATTACCATTTAGATGCTTCAAAGTGCTATGTGGCCACCCACGATGTACCGCCTCAAGCCGATACTAAGCTAGGCTTTTACTCAATCACCATCTATGACGAGGACATCTACTTAGCGACAGACGAGCATTCAATTATCACTAACTCAGACATTACGCTGAATGATGACAATACATTCACCGTTTACTACGGTAACACGGAGACATGTGGTGACGTTGCTAACCTATTGCATGTTCCAACTAATGAGTTCACGACCACAATGCGTGTTTATTTGCCAGATGTTGAAGCGATGAATCATTACCAAGTGGGTGAGCTCACTGAAGTGAATTAATTTGATTCTAAAAACACAATAGCCCGCGCAGTCAGCGCGGGCTATGTCTATTATTATGTGTCGTTTATACGGCTACTTAACCCTTCGGCCACTGACCCAAACCGACGAAATCGCAGGCTCGGTGGTATGTACAATGATTTTCTCTAAGATGTCTTGTTCGCTATCGAGATCATCATAAACACGAACTTGGCTGCCTTGGGTGTTGCTATCAACTACAAGTGCGTCGAAGCAGTATCCGGGCTTGAATACGCCAATTGGCAAATCAAGCGTCAGGCCACCACCATGAGTCGCAAGCCAGAATGCTTCAACAAATGATACGCGTGTGTTCGCTTCGCCGCGTTGTTCCAAGAGATGGGTATTCGTACCTGCTTCGCGCACGCGAGAATGACTCACGGCATCTAATGCTGCGTGGAAGATAGAAGGTAGTGGTCCACCAGACAAATCAGAGCCTAGGCCGACATGAAGGTCTTTATCGAGTGCTTCTCTTAGTGGAAATGCTGCGTCGGCGAAGTACATGTTGGAGAGAGGGCAGTGCGCAATGCCAGCGCCAACTGTTTTGATGGTTTCTTTATCACTTTCACTGAGAAAGATTGAATGGGCGAGCACGGTTTTACGGGTCAGAAGTCCTGTTTCGTTGTACAGCTCAACATCCGTTTTTTGATAGGTTTGCTCTGTGAAGTCTCGAGCCCAATCGCTTTCTGAGGCATGAGTTTGCACGTGGCACTGATATTGGGAAACCAGTTTGCCCAAACCCTCTAGTAGTGCTTTGGTTGATGTCGGTACAAAGCGAGGTGTGACTACGGGATAAACCAGCCCTTGTTGTGCATCGATTTGATTCACATTCTGGATGAAAGCTTCTGCGTCAGAGAGCGCCTGCTGCGTTGATGATTCAACGTAGTAATCCGGACACATCGACTTTTCATCCATAGATATTTTACCGACCAGCGCGCGTTGTCCTTTCTCTTTACACACGCTCGCTAGGTATTCTGATGGCGCACTATCAATTGTGGCAAAGTACATGGCGGTAGTGGTGCCATGCGCAAGCAGCGTGTCTACTAACTCAGGGTAAATTCGAGCGGCAAATGTGAGGTCGCTGTAGCGGCTCTCTAGAGGAAAAGTGTACTGGTTTAGCCAATCATGTAGCGGAAGATCCAGCCTTTGCCTGCTTGGGGCCACTGCGGTGCATGAGTATGAAGATCTACAAGGCCTGGTAGCAAATATTGATGGTCGGCAAGGCGCGTTAGAGTACGAGTATTTTCGTGTTGCTCGACTAGCGTCGCGTAATTTGGGTGAGTAGGTGATATTACCTGGGTAATTATTCCCAAATCATCCACTTCAATACATGCTTGTTCGATATAGTCGAATGACCCTTTCTCTGGGGCATGATATAGATTGGCTACAAAGGCTTGATTTGACATCTCAGTTCCTAAAAACATATGGCTAAAGTTCGACTATCTAATTAGTGACTTTTTAGAAGCAAGCTATTAAAAAGCCCAGCCGAATGCTGGGCTTGGTTATGATTAAAGAGTTAACGCAGTTTTAGCGCCACGTTAATCATTTCGTGCAGCTCCGTGCGACGTTCATCAGCGGTGAGGTGTTCACCTTTAGTGATGTGGTCGGTCACTGTGCACATTGCAATCGCTTTACAGCCATTTTCAGCAGCACATGAGTAAAGCGCGTTCACTTCCATCTCTACACCCAGTACGCCGTATTTGGCCATAAGCTCATACATGTCGAAATCTGGACGATAGAACAGATCAGAAGAGAACACCTGGCCCACGCGGTAGCTCATGTCGGTTTCACTCAACACGGATACACAGTTCTGCAGCATGTTGAAGTCAGCTAGCGCAGCGTAGTCGTGATCACGGAAACGAATGCGGTTGATTTTAGAGTCCGTCGATGCACCCATCGCGACGATAACGTCTTTCAGTTTTACGTCGTCGTGAATCGCACCACAGCTGCCGATTCGAATGAAGTTTTTAACACCGAACTCAGTCATTAACTCATGAAAGTAGATCGTCGCAGAAGGACCACCCATACCGTGAGCCATAACCGAGATCTCTTTACCTTGGTATGTGCCGGTATAGCCGTATACATTGCGAACATCGCTCACCAAACGCGGATTTTCTAGGTAAGTTTCAGCAATCAACTTAGCGCGAAGAGGGTCACCTGGCATTAGAATCGTTTCTGCAAAGTCACCTTTGTTCGCATTAATATGTGGAGTAGGCATGGAATTTTTCCTTAAGACAGAGTGATAAGCAGGCCAGCGATAGTGCCTGACATTAAGTTCGCTAGAATGGCACCAAATAGTACACGTGGGCCAATTTCAACAAGTAGGGGACGACGCTCTGGGTTCATAGCGCCTATACCACCAATCACCATAGCGAGCGAGCCAATGTTGGCAAAGCCGCACAGGCTAAAAGCAATGATAGCTTGAGTCTTTGCTGACAAGGTTTCGCTGACTTCAACAAAGCTCATGTAAGCAACAAATTCGTTTACAGCAATCTTCTTACCGATGAGTGCACCCGCCGTGACCGCTTCGTTCCATGGCACACCCATTAGAAACGTAAGTGGTGAAAGGATATAACCGATAATCAGTTCAAGGCTTGCGTTCTCGAAGCCAGCAAGGCCACCAAGGCCAGAGATAATGCCGTTAAGTAGCGCTACTAACGCAACAAAAGAGATGACGAGTGCGGTAACTGTTGCGGCTTGGTGCATACCAACCAGAGAGCCTCTGTAATAGCATCGAGTAGCGATTTTGGCGCGTCTTTGTCATCAACTTTAATGCCTTTGTCAGTGGTAACTTCTTCTGTTTGTGGACACAGAAGTTTCGCAAACAGCAGACCAGCAGGCGCGGTCATAAAACATGCGGTAATAATGTACTTCGGATCCACACCTAAGCTGATATAACCAATCATGGTACCACCAGCGACACTTGCTAGACCGCCAGTCATCACAGCGAACAGCTCTGAACGTGTCATGTTTTTAACGAGTGGACGAATCATAGATGGCGCTTCAATAGGACCAACAAAGATGTTTGCGGTTGCGCTGAGTGATTCTGCTTTAGAAGTGCCAAGTAGCTTGGTTAGTGCCCCACCAATTACATTGATCAGCGTTTGCATGATGTTCAGGTAGTACAGTGCCGAAATAAGTGCCGAAATAAAGATGATGACGCAAAGTACGTTGATAACGAAAATGAAGCCCATTTCGAACTTACCCAAGCCACCAAACGCGAACGCTAGACCTTCATTAGCGTAGGAAATAACGTGATTGACGCCATTCGACATGCCTTGCAAAATTTGCTCACCAAGGGGAACAAACATAACGAAAGCACCAAAACTAATTTGTGCGGTAAGGGCAAGTAGGACAGTACGTTTATTGATGGCCTGACGGTTTTCAGAGAAAAGAAAACCAACGGATAGCAGTGCGATGATTCCGACAATGCTCATAAGTAGTGACATGATACAACTCTTTCATGTGTTACCTAGCAATGTCCGTATTAAATAGGTAGTAATAAATCTAAGTGAGCGCACTTGTTTCAGGTATTAAGTGCGTGTGTATAAATAACACTCACTGATCAGACTTATTTGGCATAAGAGCAGATGTAGATTCGAGTCATTTTATAGCGGAGCATTATTGGTGCTCTGTAGAAACGCTTCACCATATTTGAAGCTTATACAAAATGCCTGACAGTAAGTCCCAATTTGGGGTGAGCGGATTCTATAGAAAGGTTTTTGTGATTGCAACCGTTTGCTTTTTACTATTTCAACGGTTTTGAGAATTTTCTGCGTTCAACTCTGGCATTCTTGAATCGTAAACTTTATGATGCGCGACCAAGATACGGGATTGTGCGCGCTGATGTCAGTTATGCAGATTGGCTGCGGATACGTTAGACTCTGAATATCCAGCGTTTGTCCCCATCATTTACCATAAAAAGGTCCATGCCATGAGCTCGAAACAAGAACTCCAGAAACTGAATAACCGCCTAGATAAGTGCAAGCACAAGCTTAATGGAGCTAAAGCTCGTGGTGACAATGAAATGATTTCACGTTTCACCGATGAAATTGACAAGCTAACTAAGAAACTGGCTCAGTTAAAGCATAAACAAAGCTACGACATGAACAAAGAGCGTAAGAGTTTGCTGGACATGCCTTTCTCTCGTGAAATCACTAAAGCAGAGCAGGCGGATATGGGTAAGCTGAAAAAGTCTGTGAAAGGCTTGGTTGTTGTTCACCCAATGACGAAAATTGGTAAAGAGCTAAAGCTAAAAGTAATGACAGGTTACGCACCAAAACCTTTCTAATGCAGTTTTAGCCAAGAAGGCGTACGTGAACAACGTGCGCCTTTTTTGTTTGTGTTTCATATAGATGGGATATTCAGCCTTCCCCACACGCTGTGATGTTGCTCACGGCTTCACGATAAAGCAAACTCGGTTAACTGCCGAGGTTGTTGCAAAATGTTTCTTATTTAATTCTTTAAATTCAATTAATTATCGAGTTTTTTGAGTGGTTATAGCGATTTTCTAAGGTTAATTTTCTTCTACGCCTACCGCCTAAACCAACAGAAACCAAGTTGAGGATGAGCCGCGGTTTTCCTCAATCACTATAATTTTATCAATTGAAGTAATTCTACGTAATAAAGGCGATCCTAATGTCTATCAAAACCACCAGCCAAAGTAACGTGATCCTACATGCGTTCGATTGGCCCTACGCTTTAGTGACTGAGCGCGCTCAGGAAATCAAAGCCTCTGGGTACAAGACAGTGCTTGTTTCTCCACCGATGAAGTCCTACCGTGGAGAGAAGGAAGTGTTGTGGTGGCAATTGTACCAACCTCAAGACTATCGCGTTATCGATAATAAACTCGGTAATACTGAAGACTTTAAAGCGATGATGGCTGCACTTAATGAACTCGATATTTGGGTATACATAGATGTGGTTTTCAACCACATGGCTAATGAGTCGGGCTTGCGTCTTGATCTTCAATATCCGAGTAAATCGGATATAACATGCTATCAAGATCACCCGAGCTATTTTGAGCAACAAAAACTGTTTGGTGACTTGAGTAAACCGCTTTTCACAGAAGAGGATTTTGTTGAAGCATTTGGTATTGAAAACTGGAAGGATCGCTGGGAAGTGCAAAATGGCCGCCTGACTGGTGGGCCTGAAGACCCTGGGTTGCCGACATTGCGTACCAGCGAGCATGTTATTGCACAACAGCAAGCGTATTTATTGGCGATGAAAGATCTTGGTGTTCGTGGCTATCGCATTGATGCGGCTAAGCATCTCACCCTTGAACACATTAAGAAGGTGTTCACTGATGAGATCACTGAAGGTATGCATGTGTTCGGAGAAATCATTACTGATGGTGGTGCTACCGAGGAAGAGTACGAACTCTTCCTTCAACCATACCTTGAAGAGACTAGACTGGCGGCGTACGACTTTCCACTGTTCAAGACCATTTTTGAAGCCTTCTCATCCAAGGATGGAAGTTTAACCTCATTGATTGATCCTTATTGTTTTGGTCAGGCGTTAACCCACGAGCGTTCAATTACCTTTGTGACGACTCATGACATTCCAAACAATGATGTGTTCAGTGATATGGTCATGGAAGAACAGGATGAGTGGCTAGCGTATGTGTACATCCTTACTCGCGGCGAAGGCGTACCACTTATTTATAGTGACCTCGACCCGAGCGGTATTAGCAATAAGCAAGGTTTACCAAGATGGGTGGATGGCTGGAAAGATCCTAAGCTTGCTAAGTTGATTCACTTCTACCATACCGTACACGAAGCGACAGCTGAGATCATTGAGGCCAATGAAGATCTGTTGGCATTTAGCCGAGGTGACAAAGGCGTCGTTGTGATCAACAAGTCATCACGCAGCAAGGTTGTGGCTTTAAACCAAACGAAGGCATTGAGTTCGATCTTTTCTGATGCTGTGGTTGAGGCTGGTGGCGCGCTGCATATCGAGCCGATGAGTGCTGAGGTTTTAGTATCGGTTTAAGTCGATAGCTTTAACATACTGAGCTGATACAAAAAGCCCTCGCATAATAATGCGAGGCTTTTTTATCGAGACTGACTCTTACTCCGTGTAACGGGTAAGCAGCTCAATGGCGTAGTGCATACGCTCGTGGTCAATCTCTTGCTGTGGCAGCAGTCGATTGGTGCCGTCTTTCACTTCATAGAGACCGTTACCTTTGAGTGAGAAGATCTTATCTTCGGATACAACCGCGTAGTCACCGTAGTCTGCAACAATCGTGTAAGGGCGATCAACAAACTCACCGTAGAGATCTTCACCGACTGAGTAATCTTCAATATCGTTAGTCACGCCTAGGTAGTTCTTCATGACGGTTGGTACAAAGTCATAGTGTGTGGTCATCTTGCTTTGTGGCCACTGATTGGCTTCTTTATCGACGCCAGCACCAATCATAATAAACGGTACTTTGATTTGAGCTTCGGTGAAATTACCGTTGTGACCCCAAAAGTTTTGGCCGTTGTCGTTAAGTTCTTCACCGTGGTCACCAGTAATAACGATCAGTGTATCGTTGTAGGTGCCTTCCGCTTTTAGCTTGGCAATCACTTCTTTGATTTTGCTATCAACAAAGTGTGTGCTCGTACGGTAGCGGTTGAAGATAGGCTCAGGATCGGAGTCGTTACTGCGCACGAACGGGTTGTTTGGTCCAGACATTGGTTCAAACTTCGGTTCGTAGTCCGCAGGGAAAATGAATCCATGTGGCGCATCAAAGAATAAGAACGAGAATGTTGGTTTTGACTTGTTGACGTCATACCAAGTCATCCAGTCGTCGACCAATTCAATATCACGCTCAGCTGCGTTGCCTTTGCTCTTACCACGAATACGCAGATTCGGGATGTTGGCGAAGATAGTACGGTTGAACTCTGGTGATTCGATGTGTGCTGATGTAAATACACCAATCTCGTAGTTCAGTTCTTGCAAACGATCCATTAGCAGTGTTGGACGTTGGTTCGCCAGCATTGGGTGCCAGTATGGCCCAGGCAGTCCGTAGAACAGGCCAAATGTACCCATTCGAGTTGCGTTACCCGAAGAGTAGTGTTTATCAAATGACAGACCTTCGTTGTACAAGTCGTAAACGGTTGGCATGTACTCAGGTGTTACCGTATCTGGACGCAAGAATCGATCAGAATCAACATGATGTTCTTTGGTTTCGATGGTGCCTCACCTACGATTGGATTGACCGGGTAGTTAAGGCCACCTTGTACTTTTGGTGCTTTTGCTTGGTTTCTCTCAAGCTCTTCTCGGTCTAGCCAGCCCTTCTCCATGAGAAGCGAGTTCGCAATAGTTGGGTAGAACAGTGGAAGATACTGATTCACAAACATCACAGGCTGATAGGTTTTCGCTGCAGCCCAAATGTGAATACCGTGGCTTGCCAAAGTGGTGGCAATAAACAGAGGGAAAAATACTTTGCGAAGTTTTTTGGTCAATGTGAAGCTGCGCAGCTCCATTTTGCCCAGAGCCCACCATTGCAGTGCGAATACAGAGCCAAGACCAACCACAAGCATGAGCCATGCAGACCATGGAAACTCAACGATTTGTCCGGACATTACCATAGAGAGAACTGGGTAATTTAGGTGGAATCGGTAGAAGCCAAATACCATGGTATCGACAAACAAAAAGCCGAGAGCAATGGTGGCGATGAGCGCCAAAATCGGACGTTTTATCTTCGATGGCAAGAAGCATACGACCAAACCCACAAGCCAAAAGACTAAGGCGAGTAGCGCCATATGGCTGAACAAGCTGGTGACAGCAAACGAGAACTGAAGTCCATCGAAGGGTAAGTCTGGGAAATAAAGGAAAAAACGAGCGCCAATCAGCGTAGCAAGCAATGCATTGAGGATCCAAAACTCATAGTAAGGACTCAGCTTTGATTTTAAAAACTTAAGCATATTCAATAGACCAAAACGTAAAATCTAGGTTTGTCGCATGTCGACAAGGGCGCACATTGTACGTGAGCTCGAGGTAGATTGGAACTTTTGCCGACAGAGGGATGTAGAATGTTACAAATAGTTGACAATAAGGAAGTTACCTACACCAAATCGATTGATTTGGTGTAGGTAAATCTATTTGATTTTAGCTGTTACGCTAATGAAACCAGCTTACTTACCAGCTTGTCTATGCCACTCGCCGCTTCTGAGATGCTGCTTGCGAGCATATAAGCTGGCGTTGAGAGGACGTTATTGCTCTCATCATAGACAAAATCATCAACGGCACACTCAATATGGCGTCCACCAAGCGCATTAAAGCCTTCAGCCGTATCTGTATCGCTGCCGATGGTACCGGACACAGATTCAGGGTAAATCATTGGGATGATGACTGGGGCAATGCACAAGTAGCCCGCAGGCTTATTCGCTTGCTTGAAAGCTCGGCAAGCTGAAGCAACACCAGCGTTAATGGAACACTCAGCACCATTGACGCAAAGTCGGTTAGGTTTTTGGCTGCGCCGAAGCCGCCAGGTACAAGCAGCGCGTCGTAATCGTCTACGTTAAGCTTTTCGACATCTTCAATATTGCCACGTGCAATTCGCGCTGCTTCAACCAAGACACTGCGCGACTCTTCCATTTCTTCACCAGTGATATGGTTAATGACATGATATTGCTCTACGTTTGGCGCAAAACAGTGCACGTTGCTCCAGCTTTTTCTATGGCATGCAGTGCTAGAACAGATTCATGGATTTCAGCACCATCAAATACGCCAGAACCGCTTAGGATGACTGCTATTTTCTTCATAATTTCGACCTCTGATGACTGTCAACTATGTGCTCAAATTATCTCTATCATCTCACGCTTAAACGTGACTTGAGCACTGCTATATAGCGATATTAGTAGATTTTACAGCGAGTTGGACGAAGCCCAGTCAATAATGTGCTCCGCTAGACAAAAGTGTGAGGGAAAGGGATAAAAAGGTAACGAGCGCTACCTATTTCTTTGCACTGGCTGTCTGTTCGTAATGACGTTCACCGTTCATGACGCTATCAATAATCTCAGACATTTGGTCGAAGTAGGGGTTAAAAGTTAAACGCGCGTGGATCTTTCCTGGCTCTTGATAGCCATATGAGGAATACCACATTGGCTCTCCATTTAGACAAGCCATATAAGCCTCTTCGGCTTGGCCATTGTCACAAATGCGCACTGAGCCCTCGGTGCCATAGTATGGATTTTCTGGGCTAAACAACATTCCCATGTGCGAACCATTGGACACACGAAACTCAGGGAGGCGCATGGTTTGAGCGATAGCTCCGCTCGCTTGTGGCGCATTGTCGCCCTGCCAAACCAGCTTGTTATTTGGATTTGAAAAATGGCTATTGAACCAATCTACCGCGGCTTTTGTGTCAACGACGCTATCGCCTTCACTTAGCACCATCACCGTTGGTTTATCGAATCGGTATTTATCCAATTGCGTTTGCACGTCGCTAACGGTTTCGTAATAGACGGCTGCGCCATTCATTGGCAGAGAGTTGTAGCGAAGCATGTTGTCTTCTGGGTCTTTATCTGCCCATTGCACGAACACGCTTGCGAAACTGGCGTATTTGACAGCGTTAGATGTCGGTTTAAACGCCGGGGAAAACAACAAAAGCCCAGAAATGCGGTCATCTAATAGTGCTTTGCTGGTCACTAGGTTAGCGCCGGTTGAGTAGCCACCGAGCCAAATAGATGGGTATTCTTCTAGTAGTAGGGCAGTGTGGTGCTCTACGACACCATGCCAATCTTCATAGCTTGGCAGAATGAGATCGCCTACTTTACTGCCGTGGCCAGGAAGTAATATCGCTCTAACGAGATAACCTTGTTTGGCAAGATGATTAGCGATATCACGAAAAGAGTAGGGAGAATCGCCAAGGCCGTGCACTAATAGTACGGCCTCGCCGTTTGGATCTTCAGGGACAACTTCAAAGGGGCTGTTGAGTGCCACTTCTAGGTCGTGTTCATCGGTCTTGTAGACACGATGCTCGGCTAGCCACTGCTGAGTCTCGTCAACATAGTCTTGGTAAGTCGACTGTTGGTAGCTAGGCAGGCTCGGCGCATGAGCAAACGAAGGGTTTTCGTTTTTTGTTGAGCAGCCAATGATGCCGGCAGTAATAAAAGCAGACAGATAAAACGCTAACGCCACCAGCTTTCGCTTGTGACGCGATAGTTTTTCGCGTTTAGATTCACTTGGACGAAACTTCTTCATATTCACCCTCGATAGTATTGCCGTTTGCGGTTTGGCCTTGTGCCTCTCGCTGACGAGCAAATTCTTTGTCTAACTGCTTTTTAATACGGTTGCCAGTGATGAATGCAGCAATGGCCATTGGGATTGCCATTAGTAGGCTGAACATCATTGCCACAAAACCGATAAATAGTGCGCTAATGGTTAGGAGTGCTTGTTTCATAATGACCTCTTTGTAATAAACCGAATGCAAAAATGGACGAGTCTTTATGGGCATCCTTTACTGGTATCGCTCCTTTATATCGAAATACTACGCTAGGGAATATGAACCAAACATGAACATTGGTTCAAAAAGATGTTCATGTTTGGTGGGGAGGGTGTTTGAAGCACTAATTAGTCGCCTAATGGTTGGCGATCGCTTCCCGTTCTGTGAGTATCTAAAGCAAGCTTTAAGCGGCGAAGGCGGTCGCGAGAGCGGCGCTTGTGGTTTACTGCGAGCTCCATAGCGATGACGTCAACTAAGGCAAGCATCGCATAGCGTGACGCAGATGGCTTGTAGATAAAGTCGGTTTCTTTGTGAACGATAGGCAGAACAAGATCACTAAGGTTCGCCAGTGGTGAACCTGAAGGGGTAATAGCAATCACAGGGACGCCATATTGTTTTGCAGTTTCTGCAGTCTCAACCACGATAGGTGTATGACCCGTCGCCGATATCACTACCATCACGTCGTTGGCATCGGCTGTTGCCGCCACCATGCGAGTGAGTAACCCATCGTTGTATGACACCACTGGGTAGCCGAGTCTAAACAGACGATGCTGCAGCTCTTGTGAGGTGATGGTTGAGCCACCACCGACACCAATCGCAATTATTTGCCTTGCTGAGTGAAGTAATTCCGCCGCTTTGCTGATGTCTGCTTCGTTAATGAGCGCTCGGTTGATGTCCAAAGCTTGTTTGATGGACTCGTAAATACTGATGTCCGGTTTGTACCGGAGGCTCAATAATAAAGCGCTGGCCTACTGCAAGTGATTGCGCCAGTTTGATCTTGAGGTCGCGAACATTTTTGCACCCCACGGCTTTTGCAAAGCGAGTGATGGTGGCTTCGCTCACGCTCGCTTGCTCTGCGAGTTCCGTAATACTGGCGTTGGCAGCACTGCTCACATCATCTGTGATAAGGTCAGCGACCTTTTTTTCTGCGTCACGAAGCGCACTGTAGCGCTCCGTGATTTGAGAAATAATGTCTATTTCTACGCTCAAAATGTTCCCTCTAGAATGCGGTCTCGACCCAATGTTCGACATTATGTTGGTCATCGCTAATTGCAATGTAGCGCCATTTGTCAAAGGTGAGGCAAGGGTGCGATGTTGAAAAGGCAATCATATCACCAACTTGGAGGTCGCAGTCCTCTGGAACGGATAAAAATGTGTGTTGATCCATCACATCTGTCGCCACAAGGCCTGTCGTTTTTATTTGTTTACCATCGCGATAGATACGCTCAGGAATAGGAAGCCCTGCGTCGAATGCGACATCGCGCTTGCCCAAGCCTATGATGGCTTTTGTGGCTTCAGGGCGAGAAATGACATACGCCCAAACCTCTAAAGCGGAAGAGAGATCGCCGCCAAGCTCACAAGCAAAGCCTTGGTTTTTCTCTGCACGTTGCATCACTTTATGCTGGGCATCTAGATAGATACCAGTGTCATGAATGACGTAGCAGCCTGGGCGTAAAATGGCATCAAAGGCGTCGAGGTGGGCAAATTCTTCCGCGACCACGTCGTACCATGCAGAGCCAGCACCCGTGACGATCGGTTTTTCAGGCAGTAGATTGTCTGCAACTAACTGACCGGCTAACTCAAGCGTGTTAGCAAGAAACTGACGGACACGGGTTTCTTCATCGCCACCGTGTATAACACCTTCATAGACTTCAATCCCCACCAAATTAACGTTTGGCGTGTCTGTTATAAATTGAGCAAGCGCGACGACGTCATCGACTGTGCGACAGCCGCAGCGACCACCGGCAACGCCGTATTCAATCAGAACGTCGATTGAGCTGTTAGCGTGTTCAAAATAGTGCTGTAACTGCTGAATATTTTGTTTTGAATCGACACATACCATCACGCGAGCATCGGTATCTCGTTGTACTCGATGAATCATGGTCATGTTGGCTTTACCGACTAATTGATTCGCCATCATGATATTGGTGATACCACTGTGAGCGGCCACTTCAACTTGTGGGGCGGTGGCGACCGTCACTCCCCAAGCACCACACTCTTGCTGCTGACGGAAAAATTCCGGAGTCATGGTTGTTTTGCCATGTGGACAAAGTTTGACGCCGTGATGGTTGGCGAATTTTTGCATCCACTGCATGTTATTTTCTAAATGACTGCGCTTAATCACGGCAGCGGGCAAGCTAATTTCTTCTTTAAGTAAGCTATAACTCGGCATTTCATGGTCGCAACACGCCATTCCTTTTTGACCGATTGCATATCCCAACGCATGGGTTTTGTGATTGTTTCTATCTTTTTTAAATAGATTACTCATTTTAATTCTCACACTAACATGGTTTAAGTTATTGATTAATAATGGCTGACGGTGTTTATAATACTTGTCGTGTTAGAAACTATCAAACTTTGCTGGTGTTTTTGTGTAATTTGTCACTGAGTTTTATGAGGGTAATTTCTAACATAGGTGTCATGGAAAGCGTGAAGACGAGAGATAAGGTCATGTTGTTCGACACTATTATAAAAAATGTAGAAATCGTCGATGGAACCAATGAGGCGTCCTACCATGCGGATCTGGCTATTAAGCAGGATCGCATCGCTAAAATTGGTGATCTTGCAGGCTTTGAGGCGAGCAAGATCATCGACGGCCAGGGGCAGGTGCTCAGCCTGGTTTTATTGATGTTCATACTCACGATGATACCAATGTTATTCGCTACCCAGATTGCTTGCCGAAAATCAGTCAAGGCGTGACAACGGTGATTGTTGGTAACTGCGGCATCAGTGCATCACCGGCAACATTACACGTTGCGCCGCCAGATCCGATGAATCTGTTGGGTAAGCAAGAAGACTTTAAGTACCAACGTTTGCAGAGTACGCGACTGCGGTTGAGGAAGCGGAGCCTGCGGTTAATGTTGCTGCCTTGATAGGACACACCACACTTCGCAATAACGTGATGGATGAACTGCTTCGTGAAGCCTCAGAAGGTGAGCTTCAAGCGATGCAAACTGCATTAGCACAAGCGATGGCCGAAGGTGCGCTGGATTAAGCTCCGGTTTGGCCTACGCCAGCGCTAAGCAAGCAACGGCCAGTGAAGTGATGCGACTAGCAGAGGTATTGGCTGAGTTTGGCGGTATCTATACCACTCACATGCGCACTGAATTTGAAGAAATCTTAAGTGCGATGGAAGAGGCCTTTGAAACGGGTCTACATGCTCGAGTGCCTGTGGTTATTTCTCACTTGAAATGCGCAGGCGCTGGTAACTGGGGAAGAACCGTTGAAGTTCTCGACTTGCTAGAAAAAACGGCAAAGCACCAAGATGTTTCCTGTGATTGTTATCCCTATTCAGCAAGTTCATCAACGCTTGATTTAAAACAAGTGACGGATGATTTCGATATTTTCATTACTTGGTCTGAAACAAAACCTGAGTATGCAGGGCAGCTCCTTGCTGACATCGCTGAGCAAATGGATCTGCCACTAATGGAAGCGGCTAAAGCCATTCAACCAGCTGGCGCTGTGTATCACTGCATGGATGAAGCAGATGTCGAGCGAGTGCTTAAGCATAAGCTCACTATGGTGGGATCAGATGGGTTGCCAAACGATCCTCATCCACACCCAAGGCTTTGGGGCACTTTCCCGAAAGTTCTTAACCATTATTGTAAAGATCGCGGTTTATTTCCTCTTGAGGAAGCGGTGTACAAAATGACGGGAATGTCAGCGAAGCGCTATAACCTGGCAAACAGAGGCGTTATCAAAGAGGGCGCGTTTGCTGACTTGGTTTTATTTAATAAGCATAACGTTCGTGATACCGCGACATTTGAATCACCTATTTCTGTCGCTGATGGAATTGAATGTGTATTCGTAAACGGAAATATTAGCTATCAAAATAAATCAGTTGCCAAAAAAAGATTTGGCCAATTTATATATCGCGATAGCACTAATTGCTCTTGAATAATCATTATTCGAGATGTGTAACATTTAAATAAGAAGTAACAACTGGAGTAAACAATGACTATTAAACGCTATGGTGTAGAAGGTGGAACCGGTACTGGCGGACAACATTTACCCTTTGCTCGTGCAACAGAAGCTGGTGGCTTTCTCTATGTGTCGGGTCAAACACCGATGACAGATGGCGAAGTTGTTGAAGGTGGTATTGTTGATCAGTCGCGTTTAGCTATTCAAAACTGTGTCGACATTATGGAAGAAGCGGGTTACGGCCTTGAAGATGTCGTGCATGTGAAAGTAGTGCTAACAGACTCACGCTATTTCCAATCTTTCAACAAAGTGTTCAAAGAGTTCTTCGGTGCTAACCCGCCAGCGCGAATTTGCATGGTGTGTGACCTTGTGGTCGATGTAAAGGTTGAAGTCGATGTAACCTGCTATCGCGAAGATCGCCGATAAAATAAATTATTCAACAGTAAGCAACATTATTAAGGGCATTTTGCGATGCCCTTATCAATAAAAATAACAATGACATTCTGATTACATAATGTAATTACTTTTCGATATAAATAACGTAAAAGTAAGCAGTGTTTTATCTGCTTATATCTCTGGAGGTAGTTCAATGAACAGTACACTATTTCTATCCAGCTTTGGGATATATGTGTGTTTTCTTATTTGGCTAGGATGGTTTGTATCACGCAACCAAAAGTCAGGTGAAGATTTTCTACTTGGTGGACGTGGTCTACCACTGTTCCTAGTGTTAGGTACGACCGTCGCGACCATGGTGGGCACAGGTTCCAGTATGGGCGCGGTTGGCTTTGGCTACGCGAACGGCTGGGCTGGCGCATTATATGGTATTGGTGGTGCACTTGGTATTCTGCTTCTCGCTCTATGGTTTGCCCCTGTACGTCGACTCAATTTTATGACCATGAGTGAAGAGCTGTCTTATTACGTGGGTGCAAACCGCGTAGTTAAAAACCTGGTTGGTGTGCTGATATTTATCGCATCTATTGGCTGGTTAGGCGCACACATCCTGGGTGGTGGCATGTATCTCGCTTGGATTGCCGACATTGATCTCAATGTGGCCAAGGTCATTATTGCCGCGGCGTTCACAATCTATGTAGTAATCGGCGGCTATACAGCGGTGGTTTGGACTGACACGATTCAAGCGGTCATCTTGTTTGTAGGCTTTATTCTCATGGCGGTGCTTTCGGTTCAGCATATTGGTGGGCTAGACAACCTGTATGCGGCAATGGATCCAGCAGCAACAAGCTTCCTGGCAATCGAGAAGCTAGGTATTATCCCTGCGATTTCACTTGCCGTTGTGGTTGGTGTGGGTGTGTTAGCGACGCCTTCTTTCCGCCAGCGTATCTACTCTGGTAAGGATGTTTCAACGATTCGCCGCTCGTTCGTGCTATCTGGTGTGCTGTATCTGTTCTTCTCTATCATTCCAGCCATCATTGGTATGGCGGCACATGCAATCGACCCAAGCCTTGATAATCCAAACTTCGCATTCCCATACATTGCGGCAACGGTATTGCCTGTGGGTATCGGCATGATTGTTTTGATTGCGGGTCTGTCTGCAACCATGTCAAGTGCGAGCTCTGACGCGATTGCCGGCGTGTCGATTCTGCTGCGTGATGTGTATGTGATGTTCACAGGGCGCGTACCAAACAAAGAGTCGATGATGAACTACTCAAGACTTGCTTTGGTTGTTGTGATTGGCTTCGCTCTGCTATTCGCACTGACATCGAATGACATCATTGGCTACATCACCAAGATGATCTCTACCGTAATGTCAGGCATGTTCGTCTGCGGCATGCTAGGACGCTTCTGGAAGCGTTACACATGGCAAGGCGCTATCGCAACCTTAGTCGGTGCATCGGCAGCCTCGTTCACTGTCATCCTTAGCCCAAGCTTGTCCGCTTACTGGGGCAACCCGGTGATTCCATCCGTAGCGGTTGCGACGTTAGCGGGTGTTGCTTTGAGCTTGTTCACTCCAAGAAACATGGTTTCTCCTGAAGAAGCACAAGCCATCTTAGATGCAGAGCGTGCACAAATGGAGCAAGGCGGTGAGTCGGGTAGTACAACGTCGACGACGCCAGTGACCGAATAATCTCTCTCTAAGTCAGGGTGTAGCCCAAGACACCCTGACTCAATAACGTTTTTTTCTCCCCCAATAAGACAAATCATAATGAAAAAACAGTGTATCTACCCTTTGTTAGTGCTGATGTCTTCATCAGCTGTGGCATCCACCACTTATTTGGACTTACGCCACGAATATAGAGACCCGTCTGATAGACATCGCAGCCGAGTCATTCTTGGTCATCATTTTGATAACGGCTATGGCATTGAAATGCTGACCAATATTAATCACGGCACCTACGGTGATAGCTTTGGTAGTAATCTGCGTCTATCTAATACTGAGGTGACCAACTACTACACGTATGGCGTGAATGACAACTTCACTTTGAACCCAGGCATTACGCTTAATTTCCTAAGTTCAAACACCTTTTATATGCCGTATCTAAAGCTTAACTACAACTTCGATAATGGCTTCTTTATTCATGGTCGATATCGTTATGATTTCTCCAGTGCCGAAGCTCAAAATGCCGCAGGCGAGCTGGAAACCATTAAACGAAATCGTTACGACGTGTGGACAGGATACAGCAACGACAAGTTCACTCTGTCGTATGCCTATACCTACTTTGACCAAATCACCAATCATCCGGGCGAACTTGCCAACGGCGAGCAAACAGCTCGCGAACATACAGTGAAGTTTATGTACAAGTACTCAAGCTTCATGCGCCCATATGCGGAAATTGTTGACGCTGATAAGAACATTTACATCCCCGAACCCAACAAAGGCGCGACAGAGTGGCGCTATCGCATTGGTCTAAATTTTGTTTTCTAAGGAAGTAGTCATGAACAAGAAACTCGTCTCTCTATTAATTGCAGGCACACTAACATCAACGGCATGGGCTATGGCACCGAATACAGATCTGAATCTAATGCCTTATCCACAAACTGTGGAGCTAAGACAGGGCGCTGTCGTCATCGATAAAGACTTTAGTATTTTCATCAAAGGTTTTAACTCTGAGCGCGTGGAAGCGAC
Source organism: Vibrio maritimus (assembly GCA_000755425.1). Classification (GTDB taxonomy): domain Bacteria; phylum Pseudomonadota; class Gammaproteobacteria; order Enterobacterales; family Vibrionaceae; genus Vibrio; species Vibrio maritimus_A. The sequence goes on along the minus strand of BBMT01000012.1, from coordinate 42,200 downwards.
CGCAAAACGTTTTGTTAATCGTCTTGAGCGTCAAACGGGTCTTCCGACACTGAACTGGCAAGCGGAGAGCGATAGTGAAGCAACCTTAGTGATTGATATCGACCAAGCGCCAAAATCGGCAGTGCAAGATATCAATGCTGATGAGTCCTATACGCTGGATGTTCAGAATGGTCAGATCGTGCTTAAAGCCAACCGTCCTTATGGTGCGATTCGTGGTATCGAGACTATCCTTCAGCTAGTAAAAACAGACGCCATCGGATACTCAGTACCGGCTATCTATGTAGAAGACGAACCACGTTTTCGCTGGCGTGGGGTCTCTTATGACACATCACGTCACTTTATTGAGATGGAAGTGATTTTGCGTCAGTTAGATGCAATGGCGTCTGCGAAGATGAACGTGTTCCACTGGCATATTTGGGACGACCAAGGCATTCGCATTCAGCTTGATAACTACACTAAGCTGTGGGAAAAAACCACAGATGGCGACTACTACACTAAAGATCAGATTCGCTATGTTGTCGATTATGCTCGTGAGTTGGGTATTCGTGTAGTACCAGAAATCTCGCTACCGGGTCATGCATCAGCAGTTGCCCATGCTTATCCAGAGCTGATGTCAGGCTTGGGCGAGCAAAGCTACCCTCAGCAGCGCGAATGGGGTGTGTTTGAACCACTCATGGATCCGACCAATCCAGAACTTTACACCATGCTGAGCAGCGTATTTGATGAAGTAGTTGAGCTATTCCCTGATGAGTACTTCCACATCGGTGGTGATGAGCCGAATTACAAACAGTGGCAAGACAATCCAGAGATTCAGACGTTTATTAAGGAAAATAACTTAGATGGTGAGCGCGGCTTCAGTCCTACTTGAATGCGAAAGTAGAGAAGATGCTTGAGGAACGCGGCAAGAAGATGACTGGTTGGGATGAGATTTGGCACAAAGATCTGCCTAAGTCCATCGTTATTCAAAGCTGGCGTGGCCACGATAGTATTGGCCGTGCGGCACAAGAGGGATATCAGGGACTGCTTTCCACTGGCTACTACTTAGACCAACCTCAGCCGACCAGCTACCACTACCGCAATGATCCTATGCCTCACGGTATTACTGTTGACGATAAACTGCATGAAGGCGAGCGATTTGTCAGCTACCAATGGGAGAAGCCGCGTACCAAAGGCGGTCCTCGCAAAGGCTTGCTGACGATCATTCAGGCTAAAGATGGCAGTGTTCGTGCCTTTACTGATTACAACGGCAAATCTCGTACTGAGGTTGAAATTATCGAGTACACCCCAGGTGAAAGCTTCAAGGGTCACTTCGATAATTTCATGTCTTACACCGAGTTCAACTTGAAGCTTGCTGGCGACAAGTTGGCAGAGGGCAGCTATCAGCTTATTGGTAATGTGCGTTGGCCGACGACAGGTGAAATTGTGGCATCTTCAGCTCAGCCAGGTGCTGTGATCCCAGAACCTACTGGTGGTTATCCAGCCGAGCTTACCGAGGAAGAGCAGTCGCTAATTCTTGGTGGTGAGATTACGGTTTGGGCGGAAAACATCAACTCGCAAACGATGGAAAATCGTATTTGGCCACGCAGCTATGCGATTGCCGAGCGTTTCTGGTCCTCTGAAGAGCTAACCGATGAAGCAAGCATGTATAAACGTATGCGTGCTATCGATAATTGGTCTGAGATTTCTTTAGGGATGCGCCATCATGCGGACTCTAGAGTGATGATGCAACGCTTAGCAAATGGTGCGGATATCACGCCGCTTCTAGCTTTGGCTAGATACACTGAGCCCGCGCAATACTATGCTCGTAACTGGGAGAAATGGATTCAAACAGAAAACCATGGCGACCTTTACAATCAGCATGAGCGTTTGAATCGTTTTGCTGATGCCTTGCCGGTTGAGAGCTACGCCGTTTATGAAATGAACGACTTGGTGGAGCAGGTCGAGAAAGGTGACAAGCAAGCACTAGCAGCGTTAGAGCAGCACTACCAAACTGTTTTGAACGCTGCCACTGCTGCAGAGCCTGTGTTTGCTGCTAACGTGGCGTCTGTTGATACAGTGGCACTGACCAGAGCAACCAAGCAGGTTGCTGAAATAGGCTTAACCTTGGTATCAAAGGCGAAATCTGGTGATAGCGTGAGCAAAGCGGATGCACAGGCGTATCAAGCAATAATTAACGAGTCTGCGATTATCATTGATGAAACGATCGTTGCTATCGTTAAGCCGACAGAAATGCTACTGAATACGTTCACTAAGTAACGATTGTTTTAGGGTGACAAGCCGGGTATTACTTAAGGATACAAATCCAAAGTACTACCTGGCTTTTTTGTTAGAGATAAGAGGTTGAGACGGACATTTTGGCTGACCTGATAACCCCTGCTTATCAGGCTAATAACGACAAGTGAATTCCTTGAAGCACATTGAAGCAGTATTCTTTACCTCGTAGACACAACCACTGCGAGAACCCCGCTATGACAATCACTCAACACTCTGTTAAATCACTTTTTGCTGTTGCAACCCTAGCACTCCTTGCTGGTTGCTCTTCACCTGCATTCGATAAGGAAAATGACAATGCAGCACGTAATAGAGGCGCAGCGGGAGGCGCATTACTTGGTGCCACAATGGGCGTACTGACAGGCGAACCTGAACTGGCTGTTAAAGGCGCGGTTGCTGGTGGTGTCGCTGGTGGCGTTGCTGGCTCTATGAAAGACTTGGATGACTCTCGTGAGACAGGGCGAACAGAAACGCTAGCTGACGGAATAAAGCAAGATAATCGCAGTGATGCGGAGAAGCGCGCTGACGAGCTAGAGGCTGAAATTCGCATCCGTGAGTTAGAGCAAAAGTTAGCTGAAATGGAGAAGGCTCAACAAGTGGAGTCTAGCCAAGAAGGCTAATCATGTTGTTTTAGTATGTATTAGCTTAGATTTTGAGATAAAGAAAAGGCCGATTGATAAATCAATCGGCCGAAAACAGTGTGAACAAATCGGTTCACTAACAACGTCAGTTGGCTAGGTGACCTCATTGCTGAAGTCATAATCTATATAGCATGATGTGTGCCAACTTTGTCGAAAGCAATTTACCGACTTTTTGTGCGTCATTACACATAAAAGGTTCGAAGTGTTCTTATATTGCAAATGCAAACCGCAATATATTTGCAATATGCAACTTTACTAACACTTTACTCAAGAATCCCTGCCGAATTTTCATTTCAATTTACCTGAAGAATGTGATGCATTTGTGGCATGCCCCCGTAATCTTGACTAATTTTAGAAGCGGACACTTTAAATTTAAACTCAAAAGCGCATTGAGAATGATGAAAGGTGCCATCACGCAGTTCAAATTTGTTTAGTACGTCTATGCTGAGGAACTCTCACACATGCAGCCAGCTCCTATTCCCGCCGATGATGATTACCGTTTGAAAGTTGTTAGACAGCTTAATATCGACAGTGTGCCAGAGGAGCGTTTTGATCGGGTGACACGATTAGCAAAGCGGATGTTTGATGTGGAGATTGCTTTGTTAACCATCGTTGACAGAGACACACAGTGGTTCAAATCCAATGTAGGACTTGCTGCGAATCAAACGGGTCGTGGAGAGTCATTTTGTGGTCATGCTATTTTAGGTGACGAACCATTCATTATTCACGATGCGTCTATTGATGAACGTTTTCGCGATAATCCTTTAGTGACGGGTGATCCCAACATCCGCTTTTATGCTGGCGTGCCCATCAAAATAGAGGGCGGTGTCAAGTCGGTACCTTATGCGTTATAGACAGTAAACCGAGACTGTTTACCGATCAGCAAGTTCATGATCTGATAGATCTTGCGAAGTTAGCCGAATCTGAACTGGTGGCGAACCTAAACTCTACCCTTGATGAGTTAACTCAAATCTCCAACCGACGTGGTTATCGAGTACTGGCCGACAAAGTGATTCAAAAATGTCGCTTTTCAACGGAGCCGTACACAGTCGCCTTGTTTGATCTCAATAACTTCAAAACCATCAACGATACCTTCGGGCATTCAGTTGGCGACGAGGCACTACGCCAATTTGCCAAACTGTTAAGAGCGAGTTTTAGGGACTCTGACGTGATAGCCAGAGTAGGGGGAGATGAGTTTGTCGTTTTGATGTCCGGAACTACAGGAAACGACTCTAAGTTTCCAATGACACGGTTTAATGACAAAGTCGCGGCCTTCAATCGCAATCATCAAGCGGTTTACGCCTTGGATTATTGCGTTGGCGTCGTTTGCTGCACTCCGCTTGATAATGTTGATCACGACGAATTGCTTGAGCTGGCTGACAAAGCGCTGTACTTGAATAAAGCCTCTAAAGGGCAAGGTTAAACGTTACTCTATTTGTGAATCGTTGCTTAAGGACAGCTTTCTACAAATGGCCTTTTTGCAAATAGCTTTCTTGCAAATAACTTTCTTGCAAATAGGTAAGAAGCCCATCCAGTGATGAGTAATGCAGGTCTGCACCGAAGGTGTCTGTTGTTTGACTTGAGTTGGAAATAAAGCAGCTTAAACAGCCGGCGTTTTGCGCGGTGAGAATGTCGTATTGATGGTCGCCAACGTAAAGAACGTTGTGTTGCTCCAACTGCCATTTGTCCACAAGATGTAGCAGTGCACTAGGATCAGGTTTGGCAGGAAAATCTTCTCTAGTAATAAGCTCTTCTATCGTTAGTGCATGAGCGCTTAACTTCTTTTTCGCTGCTTCACGACAATTTCTGGTGATAATGCCAAATTTTAAGCCTTCGTTTGATAACCAATCTGTCAGCGAACGTGCTCCTGCCATTAAATCACTGGCTTTGGCATCGTCGAGCTCATGTTTAAGTATGGTCTCAATGCGTTGTTGCCGTTCGTTATCACAAAAGGTTTCGTCGACATGGGTCAATAAATCCTTATCAGCAGGGCAAGCGAGTTCCATTCTTAGTTGCTGAAAGTTGATGTTTGATGTCACCAGTGTGTTGTCTAAATCAAATACTACCGCTTTAATCATTGAAATGAGTCAGTCCTTGCTGCGTCATGTTACTGATACGTTTACCTAGAGAGTTTAGACGACTTTAACACTGACTGATTTTGCGTATCGCGATATTTATCCAGAATTCGAACTGCCTCATGGATATTGACCTCAAGTAGGTTCACAAGTGACTGCATTTCCTCTAGCGCAGGCCAAATGTCGCCATCTAGTGTGGTTTCAAGGGAACGCGTCTTTTCAACCATGCGAGAGAGACCTGTCGCATTGCACTCGTTGTGTATCAGATTCAAAGTGCTCGAAAGCGTTGCTTTGTCTTTGCTTGAGTAGCTAGTGATGAGTGTGGTGAGCGCATCTTCACTGGTTTGTTTAAACTGTTTTATTCTGTCTTCAGACAACAGTGACTTTCCGTTGCTAGGACTCACCTTAAGTTCTGCTTCGGTAGTATTTGATATCGATATCTGAGACAAGTCGTGTCGGATCAACTCGACGACTTTGTTATTGGATTCGTGTTTTGGTGGCATTACCAGTAGATGGCGATATTGTTGTAATGCGTCAATGAAGCTTTCTTTTTGCAAGGGCTTGGTCAGGATATGATTCGCGCCAGCGGCGATAAAATTGTCATGCGCCTCTTTAAAAACATCGGCGGTACAACCGAAGATGACCGTTTTTGAATGCAGTTCTTCACGTATAATTCTTGTCGCTTCGATACCATCCATTACCGGCATATGGTTGTCCATGATGATGAGATCGTAGTGACCTTGTTTTACTTTTTCTACTGCCTCTTGACCGTTCACCGCAACTTCTACTTTGTGTCCCTGCTTAGTACAGAAGGTTTTTGCAACGAGTGCATTTACCTTGTTGTCTTCTACAAGCAAGATATTGAGTGACTGAGCGAGGGCTTGATCATCAAGCGAAACATGCGCTTTCTGTTGCTTTTTAACGGCTTCAGCCGGGCTAAGCTGCATGGTAACAACAAACTCACTGCCAACGCCGGGTTCACTCGTTACGCTCGCGTCACCATTCATGATATTGGCTAGTTTTTTAACGATGGCAAGGCCGAGTCCAGTACCGCCAAATTTCCGCGTTGTCGAAGCTTCAGCTTGAGTAAAAGGATCGAAGATAGTGCCTAGCCTTTCTGATGGAATGCCGACTCCAGTATCTTTCACAGAGATCGTAAAGATCTCGTCCTTACCGTTTTCTGTTGGAGTGCTGCTAAGTGTGAGGGTAACTTTGCCATCACGGGTAAATTTCACAGCATTGCCGAGCAGATTGAAAATTACTTGGCGAATACGGGATTTATCACCCCTATAGCATTTACCGTTTTCGAGCTGGTTGTCGAGAACAAATTCCACGCCTTTTTCTGTACAGATAGAAGAGTAGGTCGTGACGATAGGTGAACAGAGATCGCTAATGGCAAAGTCAACAGCCTCAAGTTCAAGCTTACCTTCTTCAATTTTTGAAATATCGAGAATATCGTTAAGCAACGAAAGTAAGTGATTGCCAGACTCAAGCAGAATGTTGAGTTGCTCTTTATGTTGAGTTTTGGTGACTGAAGACTCCAAAATTTGTGCCATTCCAAGAATGCCGTTGAGCGGCGTGCGTAGCTCGTGGCTCATGGTAGCAAGGAAAGTGGATTTTGCTTTGTTAGAAGCATCAGCGCTATCAACTGCAAGCCTTAAGTCCCGCTCTAGGCTTTTTCGAACACTGCTGTCACGCTCTACGGCAATGAACTGCTCTACTTCCTGTTGATAGTTTCTGATGGGCGTTATCGCGATATCTATCCAGTATGGTGTGCCATCTTTGTGATAGTTAATCAGCTCGGACTGAACAGGCTCACCTTTCTTTAAGTGAGTAGAAATTTTGTCGACCTCTTGTTTTGAGGTTTCCTCTCCTTGTAAAAAGCTACCAGGTTTTAGTCCGAGGACTTCGTTTACTTGATAGCCTGAGAGGCGTTCGAATGCTGTATTTGCCCAAGTAACAAAACCGTCTTTATCTGTGATGATAATGGCATCGCTTGCGTGCTCCACCACTAGGGCTAAGTGAGAACGCTCTTTTTCTTTAGTGAAAAGCTCACGATTGAGCTTGGCTTCGCGATATTGCTGGATCCATTGACGCCAGTAGATATATCCGCCGAGAAACACAAATAGCAAGACGCCGGAGAAAATGACGTGTCCTTGAAGGTTTGATGTTCTCGTCATCCAATAGGTGTTGACGTCATTAAGCAAGGTATGAATTTCACTGCCAAGTAGCGCTTGTTTCTCTTGGTCTATTTCATTTTTGACTCGGCTATTGAGTCGAATATAGCTGTCGATTGCGAGGATAGTGTTGTTAGTTTGAGCATCAGTAGTCAGTGCTTGACGTGCTATTTGATTGTCGAAGTATTGATAGAGTTGGAGTTTGTCGGTATCGGAGGTTGATGCTGATAGAAGTCCTCGTTGCAGCTCTTTTAGCGTACTGCCGGAATATTCATAGGATACTTTTGCGCTTAGTAAACGTTCCAATCTTTGGGTGAAATTGAGCACTTGGGTTTTGATATGATGTCCAAACTGCACGCCTTGCTCGGGTATTGGGCTGATGAATGGCAGGTAACGCTGTTGGTTTTCCAGCAGGTTGTTGTAGAGGCTGGCTGCTTCGAGTTCTATGGCGACTAACTCGTTTGAGAAGTTGTCATAGGTTTGCTCATTGTTGTAATCAAAGGTGTAGATGTCCTCGAGGGACTGAGTAATTTGATGCGAGAGAGCAAGATAAACTTGCTGATAGGTATCACTAACTCGGCTATGAGATACACTGATTACTAGCCATAGCGCCGATAGCACGATGGCCATTTGATAAAGTGTTTCAACACGTTTTTTGGTGAGTATTCGTCGAGTCATGGTATTAGTTCCTCGAGTACGGGAGGTGGTGGCGCAGAGAGAGAGTTGAGAAACGCTTTTAACTCTAAGATAGTGATAGGTTCTAGCTCTCGGCCTAGTTGAACATAGGCCATAGTGACAATCGCGGCTTCTAAGGTCTGCGCCCGTCCATCGTGAAAGTAGGGGGCTGTGTTTGCTACGTTTCGAAGGCTAGGAACACGGAAAACGCCAATATCAGACTCAAGTCCGGTGACGTTGTAACGTCCCAGGTCGGATTCCTTCTTATCGGTACTGTTCAAGTTACCAAACTTTTGGAACAAGTTGCCGCCAATATTTGTTCCTTGATGACAAGCTATGCAGCCTAATACTTTAAACTGCTGCCAGCCATTTTTAGCTGCTTGAGAGATCGCCGTTTCATTGCCTTTCAAAAACAAATCAAAGGGTGAATCTGGTGTATCTAACGCCGTCATGAAGGATATCAAGGACTCTTTGATAGTGGATTCATTAATAGTTCCGTCGAATTGTGCATCAAACTGCTGTTTATAGGTTGGTACAGAAGCGATATAGCGTGTGATTTTTTGCCAGTTAGTGTTCATTTCTAATGGATTGTGAACTGGACCATCCATTTGTGTTTCCAGGCTAGAAGCCTCCCATCCCAGAAAAAACGCGAGTTATGTGAAACGTTGAATACTGTAGGTGAGTTCCTAGCACCAAGGCCTTGTACTCCTAATGACACTTGCCTATTTTCTGCTCCATTATCGAATATGTGGTGGCAGGACTCACAGCTAACGCGATTATTTGAGGACAAGTTAGGGTCTAAAAATATCTGCATCCCCAGTTTCGCAATGTTCAGTTCTTGGCTACTAAGTGTCGGTTCAGGTATCGGCTGAATGAGTTGAGCGCTTATATTTTTGAGATTGATAGGGGCCTCTGAACGGGCGCTATTTACCGGCTTTTTTGGAGCCGAAAAACTAAAAAATAGGTATGTTGTCAATGTGATAAGAGCACTTAGAGCGACTAACCACCTTATAACTACTATGTTCATAATATGTATCATTCATATTGATTCTAAGTATCATTATGGGATACTTATTTGTCGTTTCAATTTAAGATAAAAAAACGAAAAAAATAATGAACTTGTCGCTAATTGATGGTCATAACAAGAGTTTTTTTATTCCAGAAGCTTTAGTCGGCATGGAGCATTAATGTATGCGTTATGGTTTTGTGTAAGGTTTGTTGCTTTTTGCTACGCTTAATGTAACTTGTGAAATAGCGTGTATTGGATCTCGTTAACCAAATAGTATGTTGGTTTTTATAAATTTTTATTGGGTGGTTGTTATGAAAACTCATTTACGTGCTCTTACTCTGGCAGCGGCAATTGGTGTTGCGTTGACCGGATGTAGTCCAGAGCCAGAACAGACAGTGGAAGCACCGGTAGTAAGGCCTGTGAAGACGGTTGTTATTGGCTTAGAAAACCAAAGCATGATTCGCGAATTTCCTGCAAGAGTGCTTGCATCGAATCGTGCAGATATGGCGTTCCGTGTTTCAGGTAAAGTGAACAGTATTCCAGTTAAAGAAGGTGACAACGTCAAGAAAGGAACGGTGCTAGCAACGCTTGATGATACGAGCTTTAAGCTAGCGGTTCGTGATACTCGTGCAACGTTGCAACGTACGCAAGCTGACTTTAAACGTGCTCAAGAACTGATTAAAGATAACTTTATCTCTCAGAAAGACTTCGAGCAGCTACGTGCTAACTTAACGCGAGCTAAAGCGGCTTACGACAAAGCGAATACAGAGCTAGGCTATACCAAACTTCTTGCCCCTTTTGATGGCTTTGTCGCTCAGCGTGATATTCAAAACTTTGAGAACGTTGAAGCTAAACAAGTTGTGTTTACTTTCCAAAATCTCAACACGCTTGAACTTAAATTCAACGTGCCTGAGAAACTGGTTCGTCAGATCCGCGATGAGCAAGCTGAAGATCCGGTAGAAATTCCTGTTTTTGCTTACTTCGATACTGCGCGTGAAAAGCCGTATCCAGTAACAGTGACAGAAGTATCTTCTAAAGCAGATTCGGACACTCAAACATTCGAGGTGACGGTCTCTATGGAAGCGCCAACGGATCAAAACATCCTTCCAGGCATGACGGGTTATGTGACAGCAGACTTCTCCAAGCTGCAAGAAACGTCTGGTTCTATTCAAGTTCCCGCAACGGCTGTCGTGAGCGATAACGCGCACAATGCGACAGTTTGGGTTGTTCAAGATGACAATACTGTAGCGCCAAAATCTGTTGAAGTTTCAACCATGTCTGGCGATCGCATTACCATCCTTTCTGGTCTTGAAATGGGTGAACGCATTGTAACTGTAGGTGTTCCATTCTTGATTGAAGGTATGGAAGTGAGCCTGATGCCAGAGATCGATCAAGCGCAATAACCCACTGTGACTCAGCAAGAAGAGAAGTTATATGAATTTAGGTGAGTATTCAGTAAAGAATAAAGTCAACAGCTGGCTGCTAGTGCTGCTGATGACGATAGGCGGTGTATTAGCTTACTTTGAAATGGGTAAACTCGAAGACCCAGCATTCACAATCAAAGAAGCGAAAATCATCACTGCATATCCAGGTGCGTCGCCACAAGAAGTGTACGACGAAGTTACGTATCACATTGAAGACGCAGTGCGCCTTTTAGGCAGGTAAAACGCATCAAACGCTCGGTTACTCGTGAAGGTCTGTCTGACATCACGATTGAGTTTAAAGATGAGTATAGCTCTGCTGAAATGCCGGGTATTTACGACGAGCTACGCCGTAAAATTGCGGATAACAAGCATAAGTTGCCTCCGGGCGCTGGAGAGCCACAAATTATCGACGACTTTGCCGATGTTTATGGTGGTTTCCTAGCACTTAATGGTGAAGGCTATACATACCGTGAACTTAAAGATGTTGCTGATAATCTGAAGAAGCAACTGGTCTTGGTACCTGGTGTGCGTAAGGTGTCGATTGATGGCGACCAAAAAGAAGTAGTCTATGTGCAAATGTCACGCACTAAGATGGCTGAACTTGGTATCGACATGGCAACGATCGAAAACTTGCTTCAGTCGCAAAACTTGGTGTCTGACTCTGGTCGATTCCGTGTTGGTCCGGAGTACATTCGTATTGAACCGACTGGTTCCTTTAAGCACGTAAGTGAAATCGAAGACCTGCTCATCTCTAGTGCTGATAAGAAGCTTATCCGACTGGGTGATGTTGCGAGGGTTACTCGTGAATACAGCGACGAGCCAAGCAAGCTTATCTACTTCAACGGTAAACCATCGCTGACAGTTGGTATTTCGATGCTAAGCGGTCGTAACGTGGTTGAAGTTGGTGGTCTTATTGAAGACAAACTTGCCAGTCTTGAGAACCAGATCCCTCTGGGTATGAACCTAGACATCATCTACAACCAACCAAACGAAGTTGACCAGTCGGTTGCAGGCTTTGTTACCAACACCGTCGAAGCGTTGATCATCGTAGTTGTTGTTCTACTTGCGTTTATGGGACTTCGTGTCGGTCTTATCATCGGTGCAGTTCTAATGATTACCGTTGCTGGTACGCTAGCACTAATGCACCTTTATGGTATCGAGCTACAACGTATCTCTCTTGGTGCACTGATCATCGCCCTGGGTATGCTGGTGGATAACGCCATCGTTGTCGCCGAAGGTATGATGATAAGGATCAAGCGTGGTATGCCTGCCATGAAAGCGGCGGGTGAAGTTGTTGGTGCTAACGGCTGGGCACTTCTTGGTGGTACAGCTGTAGGTATCCTTGCGTTTGCTGCGATTGGTATGTCGCAGAGTAATACTGGTGAGTTCACGCGCTCTCTGTTCTACGTTATCTTGATTTCGCTTTCTTTGAGTTGGGTGACCGCTGTGTCAACCACGCCACTTCTGTGTGCGCTGCTTCTGAAGAAAGAAGATAAGAAAGAAGGGGAAGAAGAGAAAGATCCTTACGCGGGTGCTGGCTTTGTTATCTATAAAGGCATTCTTCAGTTCGCACTTAAGCAGCGTGTATTGACGATTGGCGTCATTCTAGCGATGTTTGTGTCGGCGGTTTGGGGCTTTGGCTTTGTTAAGAACGCTTTCTTCCCGAATGCGAACACGCCAATGTTCTTTGTGGATATTTGGGAAGTAGAAGGCACAGATATTCGTCAAACTCGTGACGATACCCTGAAAGTAGCCGAGTTTATTCGTGGCCAAGAAGGCGTAGAGTGGACGGCAACCTTCATTGGTGGCGGTGCTTCTCGTTTCTCTTTGGTTTACACACCGCAAGATGCAACCAAGGCGTATGGTCAGATTATTATTCGTACTGAAAATCGAGACGTGATTGCACCACTGCAAGCTAAAATCGATCAGTTCATGACGGAGAATATTGAAAGCATCGAGCCGAAGATCAAAGGCTTACGTATCGGTCCTGGACGTGACTCTAAGATTGAAGCGCGTTTCGCCGGTCCTGACCCAGAAGTATTGCGTGATCTTTCGTCACAAGCAGAAGCGATCATGCATGCGGACCCTGGTGCGAAAGAAGTTCGTAACGACTGGCGTCAACCAGTTAAGCTGATTAAACCTATCTTCAATGAGCAAGTTGCGCGTCAATTGGGTGTGACTAGAACGGAACTTACTGCTTCTCTTAGAGCAGCAAGTGAGGGTACCCAAGTGGGCATTTACCGTGACGGTGTTCGTCTATTGCCAATTTACTTCCGTGCTGATGCTAGCGAGCGCCAAGATGTGTCCCAGTTAATGGATGCACAAGTATATAGCCCAGTGCTGCAGCGTACTGTGCCGATTGCGCAGGTTGTTGTTGGTTTTGAAACCGTCTGGGAAGATGCAATGATTCGTGGACGTGACCGTTTAACGACTATTATTGCTTCTGCGAACCCAACAGGTGAACTTGCTGCGCCATTGTTTGAGCGTTTGAAGCCACAAATTGAAGCTATCGAACTGCCACCTGGTTACACTATGGACTGGGGTGGTGAGTACGAAGATTCAGCGGAAGCGCAAGGTGCCTTGTTTAGCGCGATTCCAGTGTCGTTTATCATGATGATCATCGTGGTGGTACTACTATTTGGTAAAGTGCGTCAGCCACTTATCATCTGGATCACTGTACCTTTGGCTATCATTGGTATTACTGCCGGTCTATTACTACTTGATGGTGCGTTTGACTTTATGGCGCTGCTCGGTGCTCTAAGCTTGATAGGTCTACTCATCAAGAATGCGATTGTTCTCCTCGAAGAGATCGACATGCAAGCGGAAGAAAAACCGATCTACGATGCGATCATTGACTCTTCGGTTTCTCGTATGCGACCAGTAATGCTAGCAGCCTGTACGACAATCTTAGGTATGATCCCACTGCTTGGTGATGTGTTCTTTGTGAACATGTCTATCACGGTTATGTTTGGTCTTGGTTTTGCTACCGTACTGACCTGGTGTTTATTCCAGTGATGTACGCGATCTTGTTCAAGGCTAAAAATCCAAGCTAATCTAATCGGACGCTGAAAGTAAAAAACCCAGGTCTTAACACCTGGGTTTTTTGTTGCCTATGGTTAGACTTCTACATCTGTACTTTGGCCTATTGGTTCGTTTAGCTACCTGTAGTCTCTTTCAAAAATGTAGAGAATGCTGTCCATGACTTCTTATCCGCATCTTCTCGATAACGGTCAGAGCCAAACACAGTGAATGCGTGAGGTGCTCCGCTGTAAGTAATCATTTCGTGGTTTACGCCATTTTCTTCAAGCTCAACGGCAAGTCCCGCGAACTCAGACATCGGAATAGCTGAATCAGCGGTACCGTGGAGCACCATAATAGGCGCTTTTGTTTGGGCATAGCTTTGACCTTCTGGTGTTTTTAGCCCTCCATGAAAGGTCACAAAGCCGCGAACAGGCATGCCGGCTCTAGCTGACTCTAATGCAGCTGCACCACCAAAGCAGTAGCCCATTACGACAGTATTGTCGAGATTTCCGCCGAGCTTACCAGCTTCTGCTAGACCAGCATTCATTAATGCTTGTAACTTGGCGCGATCTTTATACAGTTCACCGGTATGCTGACGTTTATCTTCGACCTTTGTAGGTCTAACATCTTGCCCAAAGAGGTCGACAGCGAAGACGTTGTAGCCCATTTCATTGAGCATTTCTGCGCGCTTTTCTTCATATTCGGTCAAGCCATCCCAATCATGTACCAGGAGTACTAATGGCGCGGTGTTGTTTACTTTTGCCCAGTAGCCTTCATACGGCTGGCCATTGACTTCATAAATGACGTGCTCACCAGCGATCGCTGTTGGAGCCAGGATAGCTGCACACAGTGTTAGTCCTTTAAGTGTCTTTTTCATTGTTGTCCCTTATGTCTGACTTTGTCACAAAAAGCTTAGTACGGGAAAAGCAAACATGAGGATGTATGTGTATGAATTTTTTGTCAGGTTTTTATCGATTATTTGCTAAAGGGTTCGAGATAATGGCTTAGATCTTAGGGAGAACTTGTATGTATACTAGAAGTTCTATCGATACAGGGATGTTGTAAATGGTTCACCGTGAGTTCAGTTTTAAAGCTACTCCTAGTAGGTCACTTATCTTGGCATTAACGTTGGGGCTGAGTACTTTTTCCGCTTGGTCCGCCGAATATAAAGACCACGTTGATGACAAAAAGTCTAAAGTGGATAGCACTAGTAAAAGTAATGAAGAAAAGCAGGGCTTCATCGCGTTGCCGATTCCAATGTCGAATCCTACTTTAGGAACGGGTGTTCAATTGGTCGGGCTGTACATGCATGCTAAAGAGCCGGACTCTAAAGCGCACAACGATACATCGGGTATTGTCGGTATGTATACGTCGACAGAGAGCTGGTTGATTGGTGCGTTCCATGATGGTGCGCTAAAAGATGATTCAGTGCGTTATACCGGTGGGATCTTTCATGGCGATCTAAAGCTTAAATACTACGGAGACGGCAACGATCCCATTTTTGCTGATGACCCGCTGAAGTATGACATGACGATGAGTGGAGTCATGCTTAGAGCCTTGTTCCAAGTTGCCGGGTCGCATTGGTACATTGGCCCTCAATATAACTACATGCAAACCGACATTTCGTTCCGAGATCTCAACGATTTTTGGCCGGGGACTGAGCAAGTGAAGTCGGGAGGTCTCGGTGCGGTGGTTCACTACGACACGCGTGATGACAACTATTATCCGACAGAGGGTTGGTACACTCAGTTTAGCTATATGGATTACGGTCAAAACTGGGGAGGCGATGGGGATTACAACATTGGTAAGCTGTCGACGAGTAACTACTGGAGCGTCAGAAATGACCTAGTGCTTGCTTCAAAACTGACCGCAATGACCAGCGGTGGCGACGTTCCTTTCTATGAAAAACCGACGCTGCAAATGCGTGGCTTTAACCATGGTCGTTATCGAAATGACAATATTGTTCAGGCGCAGTTTGAGGGGCGTTGGACCTTTATGCCACGTTTTGGCGCGGTCGGCTTTGTGGGTCTTGGTAAAACGGCGGAAGCGGAACAAGATATCTTGCGTCAAAGTACGGTTGTCACTAAAGGCGTAGGTCTTAGATGGCAGCCAATAGAGCAGAAGAAGATGAACATTCGACTTGATCTAGCACGCGGGCCTGAGGAAAGTACATTGCACTTGTCGGTAGGCGAGGCATTCTAAAAAAAGGGAGCTTAATTAGCTCCCCTATACCGCTAGATTGAGACTGTTTGATTAGGCGCTCATTGGTACAAGAACCAGTGTACCAATGATGACAGTGATAAGGCCTGCGATCACCGGAACAGACGTACGTTTAACAACTTCAAACGGAGAAATTTGCGCCATACCAGATGTTGCGACAATAACCCCAGAGACAGGTGAAATCGTGCGGCCCAAGTTCGATGCTTGCAGCATTGGAATGATAAGGAATGCTGGGTTTAGTCCCATCTTAGCGGCCAAAGATGGCGCAAGCTCAACAAAGGCATAGAAAGGCGCGTTACCAGAGCCTGTTGCGATGGCTGCTGCGACCGTTAATCCGGTTAGGATAAGCATGAGAGCGATACCGCCAGCACCCGCTTTGTCGGCCAAGTGAAGTAAATTATCAATCGCACCAATCGACATCAAACCTTGCGCGAACACCCCTGCGGCAACTAATAGCATTACCACACCTTTAAACGCATCGGCCATGCTTGATAGCAAGACTCTAGATCTTCTAAGGTCTTCTTACCGTTGAAACGCTTAACAATAAAATCAACCACAGCGCCTAGGAAGATAGACCCGACAACGATGGTGTAGATATCCAACGACAGCCCCGGAATTGTTCGGCCGTTGAAGAGGAAAACGCCAATGATTGGTAAGAACGGTAGAATGCAGTAGAACGCCGGTGCATCCACTTTGATTTCTGAAACGTCAACACGCTCCATTGGCGTATTTTCTTTTTTATCTAAATACTTATTCCAGAAAAACGCTGCTGCTGCCATCACAATAATCGCGCAGATAGAAACCGGTAACACTGTTTGCACTGCGAAAACATCCAATGCCAAGCCAGACTTTTCGGCTGCAATCACAACGTCTCCAGACGTTGGAGAAAGAATGATCGCTGCTGGTGACGCACAGACAGCCACTGCCGCTGGGCGCGAAATACCCATCGCCGTCATCATTGGGAATAGGGTAGCCATCAACAGTACACCAAGCCCAGTCGCCGAGCTAACGGCCAGTGACATCAAACAGGCTACGACGTAGGCCGCAACTAATAGAACATATGGAGAGGTAATGAAAGACAGTGGTTTAGAGAACTGTTTTACCACTACGTTGTTAGCGCCAATGTGTGTCATGTAGGAGGCAAAACCACACAACAGCATGATCTGCATGCCTAGACCACCGCCACGATATTGAAGCATGTATTTCACATACTCTAGCGAGTCAGTCACCATATTACCTGTCGATGTCAGCTTCGCTGGCAACACAGTGTGGCCTAGAAGGCCGGTCAAAAGCAGTAGTAAAATACCGGCGGTAAGCAGCACACCTGCTGGCTTGTAGCTTTAACGATAAAGTAGCCAACAGTGATGGTCACCACCAAGCCGATCATCAGTTCTAACATAAATCTCCCCTGATACTGTTAAAATGCATGTCTATTTATTTCTAAATGTGTCAACGACTCTACCTTTTAATAGTCTGTGGCACGACACTAATACGCCATATTGCTGATCTAGAACAAACATTATCTATTGGTGATAACAGAGTGTTTAATATTGGTTAACTAGCAGATGGGTGGATGTAAATATTGTATTTTCATTAAGCTCTAATTGTTTTAACTGAGTCACTTTTGGTTGTTTAATATGCAAAGTGAGATTTTTACATTGGAAGAGAGAGTTTGATGCTTAGTACCTTAAAAGCACGCTTGCAGGAAGTTAGACGAACAACAAACACTTCATCGATGATGAGCAAGTGTTGCAATTCGTTGGATTGTAGACAAAATAAACCTACCACCACAAATGTGCGAAGCCATGTATCACTCTTCCATTAATCTTCTAGATGTTCGAGCTTTCGTCCTTGTTGCGAATTTGGGGAACTTCACTAAGGCTGCAGACGCATTGGGCGTGTCACGCTCTCATGTCTCAAGACAAATACAGTCACTGGAAAAGCAGATGGGTGTAAGCTTGATCATTCGCACTACACGTTCGATGAAGTTGACCACGGCCGGAAGAGCGTTTCTAGCCTCGTGTGACCAAGCGTTAAATAGTATTGATAAAGCTGTCCATACTGCAGTTGATGATATTGAGACGATTCGTGGAAACATCAAAATCAATTGTGTCGGTGGTTATATTGGTGAGGAGATGGTCTCGGAATTCATTGCCACTTTTTTACAAGCTCATCCAAATGTGACGGTTGAACTCGACTTTTCGAGTCACCGTGTTGATCTCTTAGAGGAAGAGTTTGACTTAGCCATTCGAATGGGTGAATTAGCTGACGCCAGCTATGTCGCACGCAAGCTTACGACGATTGAAATGCAAACACTGGCGAGTCCAAGCTACATAGCAAACTCAGCACCAGTATCGCACCCTAAACATCTAAAATCTCACCGCTGCATCACGGGCTCCGTTACTAAGTGGCGTTTTGAGCACATTGAAACGAAAGAGTCCGTTGAAGTACCGGTTGAAGGTGTATTGAGCTGCAAAAACGGTAGAGTACTTATCAATGCTGCCAAACAAGGGATAGGTCTTATTCGGGTGCCGCGGATTTACTGTGAGAGTGAAATCGAACGGGGACAACTGGTTCCCGTCTTTACCGAATGGCAGGTTAGCGATGTTCCTTTGTCGCTTATCTACCATAAAGATAAGTTTCAACCCAATCGGATTCGAGCGTGTATTAACCATCTAATTAGTGCGTTTGGTAATGGCTAGTTTCGTAGGAATAACAGCTATCACATATATGCTGACTTGTTGATTATTAAACAATATTGTCTGATAATTGCTCGCTTTTACTTTCCCAAGGTTCACGATTAATTGCATGCACTCTCACGCAAAAAAGTACGTATTTATCTTAGCTAGAGCGCTGATACTGTCGGTATTGTTATATGGGGTTGCCATTTACCACAGTACCGACAACTTGGTGGAAAATGAACAAGCACAGTTTCGCTTGCTCACTAAAACAGTACAAGATTATAAATCGACCCTGTATATCATGGGGGTGATGTTTGAAGCTCAAGTCGAGGCAAATCGCGGTAAGTTCGTGGATGAAAGGCCGTTTGATCGTGGCAAGATCTATTACTATGACGACAATAAGACCCTGACCCACAATGAAAAAGTGATCAGTGCGACGGCGGAAAAAATGTTCGGTAGTATGCCAGAGATGGTTAGCGAGCCGTCTTACTCACTCTACTATCGTTCCTACGAGGGACAAAAGCTGTTGTCTGCTAAGTCGTTTGATATCTCTGCTAGCGTTGTCAAGTCAGCGTTCTCGGAAAAATCTTGTCTCGCGACATCAAACTGTGCGTATTTTGTTTCGCCAGAAGATTTATCAAACCGACTCGTTGTATCTGATGTGCATCAGGACAAGGTGACCGGACAACCTACCATCACTCTGTCGAGCCCGGTTTATGATGGGCTGACGATGATTGGCGATGTCAATGTTGATATCTATCTGAATTATTTTGGTTTTCTTTCTAATAAAACCTTTGTCTCTGCTAAAGATGGCGATAAACGTCAGGTCATTATTGAAAACCTACGTTACCCACTGAAAAAGCACGCATTTGCTAAACACTTTGTTGTTGATGATTACTTTGAGTTTATTTATCTCATTCCCTTTAGCAAGCTCGTCATCGATACCAGTTGGTTACTTGTCCTTCTTGTGGCGATCTTATTCTATATCTTTGTAAAGCTTGAGGAGCTCCATGTTAAGCGCGAGCGGCTCAAATTGGCAGAAATCGCTATAAGTCGCGATGAGTTAACAGGGATCTACAATCGTACTATTCTCAAAGATAGTGCACTGAAATACATCAAAGAAAAGCAGGGCTTGTCGGTTATCGTCATTGACGGAGATGGGTTAAAGACGATTAATGATACCTATGGACATCATGTTGGAGACGAGGCCATCATCCATATTGCGACGCGCATGACAGATAATTTTAGAGACAGTGATTATCTAGTACGAAGTGGTGGTGACGAGTTCTTGGTGCTGTTACCAGGCTGCAGCGAGCAAACTGCGTATCAGTTGGCCGATAGGCTCGCGAGTGATATTGAGTCAACGCGCTTTGGTAAGCATTCACTTACTATGACTATCAGCTTTGGCGTAAGCCAAATTCAGCGCGGTGAGACCTTACAGGCCGCTATACAACGCGCTGATAATCTGCTGTATAGAGATAAGCGCAGTAAAGCGCGAACGTTGAACAGACGAGTACGCATCATGCATAAAGAGCACGACTACAATTTACTCAAGGTATTGGTACTCATCTACGAGCATCGCAGTCTTACTACGGCGGCAGCAAAGTTAGGGAAGACAGAAAGTGCTGTAAGTAAGCACCTGGCGAAGCTTCGTGAACAGCTTGGTGACCCTTTGTTTATCCGCCGTAGCTCAGGTCTAGAGCCGACACATTATCTTGAGCGAATAATGCCAGGCATACAGCGAGGTTTGCGCTCGGTAGAAAATGCACTTAAGCAAGGTGAAGTGTTTGATGCGCCGCAGTATGAGCACCCGATTGTGATTGCCTTAGATAACACCTCGATAGAGCGCTTTGGTATAGTTATCTTGTCCGCTCTTAGAGCGGTGTTCAGAAACTCTTTGATCGAGCTAACTACGTGGCGAAGAGATACTTATCAGAGCATTCTTGACGAAAAAGTGCAGCTGGGAATTCAGATGTTTAACGAGGATTGTTCTAAGTCGTTGTATCAAAGCTCGTTGTTCAATGTTGAGATGGGCGCTTTGGTGGGTGAACAAAGTGACATTTATCAATGGCAAGATGTCTTCGATAACCCATGTATCTTTTTTGAGGTTCGGGGTTGGAATGAAACAAACCATCGTTTGATCAGACAAATGGCGCAGTACGATCTTTCTTTCGATTATAAAACTAAGCTCGACAACTTTTCATTGGCAATGTCGGTGATTCGTCAGGAAAACACTTCTGTGGTGTTGGCCAAGCATCTTGCTTCGAGAGAGGGTGTTCGATATATCCCGTTTCCAGAGCACATGCAGACTTATGCGCCGGTTGTCTCTTGTATTAAACAGAGTGATAGGCAAAACCCGTTGCATCAAAAGCTGCATAGCGTCATTAAGCAGGCGGTGTTGAACTCTTTAGGAGAGTAACTTGGCGTCCTTGCCAAGAGGTAAACAGGTTAGAAAATTATAAGACTGCTTCTGCAACAGGAGGAGTCATCGCTGGTGCAGTGTCATGATTCGCCGCTGTACCACTAATCGCCACACCAACAGTAGGCTGAGTTTGTACCACGTCTTGTGTATGCAGCAGTTCCACAATGGAATTGGCTTCATATTTATCCAGAATTCTTGATTTGTAAGTACTGATCGTTTTCGCACTCAACGACAGGAATTCTGAGATTTGTTTGTTAGTGTAGCCTTTCTTTAAGTAGTTAAAGACGACAGTTTCACGTTGTGACAACACGATGTTGCGGCTGCGCTGTTTGTAATCAGTCTTGAACAAGTTGTATCCACGCATCACGCCCGCAATTGCATCGCGAATCAACGCAGTATCTTCCGTTTTGCTAATGTAACCGTTGGCGCCTAGTTTATACGCTGTTTCTGAATATACAGGATAGCCGTAGCTTGAAACGAAAATCGCCTTGCCTTTATAGCCTGCAGAATATGCGCGGCGCATCAACTCGAAACCATCGGCTTCTGCTAGGTTAACATCGAGAATGATCAGTTCGATATTGCCAGTTTTAACCAGGTTCAGAGCAGTTTGAATGCTGTCTGTTTGGTGCACCAAGTTCATGTCATCAATGCTGGTTACGATCTTGGCAATCGACTCCCTAACGATAGGGTAGTTATCAATGATGAGACAATCTTTGCTGTTTGGATAGAGCATTAACTTAACCTTGCAAAACAAGTGAATAACAAAAAATGAGCATTGAGAAGGGCGCATCCACGTTGCTTGTAGGTGTCGCCAGCATGGGCTGCGACAGATTTAATTCATGGCTCAAATTAACTTGTTCAAAAGTATATGAAACAATTGAATGAAAGTCTGGAAAGACAGAAATTCCAATTTGGAATAGTGTCAGAATTCTCAAAAGCCAATTAAAGATCAGAACCTTGCTTGGTGACAATTGCGATTTTTTGTCGTGTTGAGCATAAAGTTTGTTTGACAGGGCAAGTGGCTCAGAAAAGGGTTTGAGTGCATGATTTACGTTGTTTTTGAAAATTTAGTACGAAAAAATGTGATTTACCTCTTGTTTTATTCTCTGTTAGGTATAAAATTACACCCAGTTGAAAGTTAATTACATATCTATCGGAGAGCGATCATGAGCTACGAACTAGGTTCAGCGTATGTTGGTCAATTGGCAGCAAAGAAAATGATGGATGACATGCTTTATGGAAAAGCACAGCCAAAGAAAAAGTCTTTCGTTAAACGAATGATGAAAAAAATGGCTAAATAATGGATTCAAAAAAAGAAGGCTCGCATATTGCGAGCCTTCTTTTTTATCTGAATCTATGAGTTGATACCTAGATTATGCACTAGTAACAGCTCTTTTGGCTTAAGAGGCATTCTTCTCGCCAAAATCAACCACGTTATTAGGCGTCTTTTCTGGAGTGCGACTCTCAAGCCACGTCTCTAAGTTGTCTGCCCCACCGATATACTCTCCTTCGAGCCAGATTTGCGGCACAGTTACCGGTGTTTTCAGGCCGATGTGTGCTTTTACTTCCGGTATCATTCTATATAGTGCAGCGCTGTCTTTGACCACATCATGATAGGTATAAGGAATGCCCGCGTCATCGAGCAGTTTTTTTGCTTTAACGCAGTAAGGACAAGTGGCTTTGCCGTAAACGATATTGCCTTGTAATGTGTCGCGTTTCGTCCACTCTTGAATCACAGATTGAACCAATACACCGCGATTCAATGCCTCACCTTGGCTAACGACCTTACCTTCGACCATCAAGATTGGCGCATGCCAAGAACCTGCTTTTAACGGCTCCCACCAATGTGATAACCAGTCTTTTACTTCTAGTTCAATTGGAATACCGTTAAGTTCATTGGCAAAGGTGTCAGTCAGTATGTCTTTGGTTAAGGTACACTCACCACACGGAATGTTAACTTTAAATGGTCCCCAGCTTCCAGCCCAGCGGTATAAAGTCAGTTTTATTGGTTGTGCCATGTTCTTCGCCTCTTAATTCTTCCATTTAATAGAGTAGAACCTTGAATACGGGTTTTCATTTCAATCAGGGTAAATTATTTTTTATCGCGTTTGGATGTTTCCCAGTGGGTAATAAAAGCAACCGATGCGATGATGATAGCGGCACCAAGCCACAACCTCCCTGGTGGTGCCCAACCAAATACTATCCAACCAGCGAGAACATTCATGGGTAGTTTCGCATGATCAAAAGGCTGGACAAACGATGCATCCGCAATCGAATACGCTTTCACGATCGCCCATTGTGCTAGGGCTGTTAAAGCACCTGCACCAAGAAGTAAAGCCCACACCCAGCCTGTTGTTGGTAACGACCATTCTGGAAGTGCCAAAAATAAGTTGAATGGTGTGATGAGCAGAAGTAAGTACACGACCATGGTTGATGGTGAGTCATCAGAAGACAAATGTTTGACCATCAATGAGTAACATGCCCAGAAGAATGCCGCACCAACAGGTAATAGTGTCGCCCAGCTAAAATCATCTGCCCAAGGTTTTAAGATGATCATTGCACCAACAAACCCAAACAGCGTTGCTAGCCAACGTGCAGGTCCTACTTTTTCTTTAAGTAGTAGTCCTGATCCTAAGGTGGCAAACAGAGGCGATGTCATTAGCAGTGCGATGCCTTGCCAGATAGGTACCGGATAGGCCAGCGCCCACATCCAAAGCTGGATCCCCACGACAGAAAGAAAAACTCGAAATAGATGTTTGGAGAAGTGCTGAGTTTTTAAAGAGTGCCTAAATCCGAGTGATGTCAGGTAAGGCAGAATGACGAAGAAAGCGATCGCATATTGAATAAGCGCCACCATGGTTGATGGCATGCCATGGCGAATGCTGACCACTTGGGCAATGTTGTTCACTAAAGCAAAAGCTGCTCCGGCAGCTAGCATCCAAAGTGCGCCACGAATAGGGTGGTGATGTGAGCTCATAAATAGTTTTGGTAGTTTTTTCCGCATGTTACTACGAATGTCAAATACCACCAAGCAAGAGAGAGTGGCAAAGAAGGGATAGGCAGTCGTTGAATCCAGTGCGGTAGATCAATTTATTCTCCGAATGTTCAAATGATGCTCAGTCTTATATTGATTTTTTATGCTGAATAAAGGATATTTATGCCAAATTTTATGCTTAACCCTAACATAATTATGAATACTCATACTGAAGCATCATCAAACGCGTCACAAGGGACGAAAACCTGGCAGATGCCAGACACCCTTATTCTTATTTTTATCGTCGGCATCCTAGCCACATTGCTGACTTACTTCGTTCCAGCGGGTCATTTTGACAGTCAGGAAGTGACTTATCTTGCTGATGGTGCAGAAAAAACGCGTACCGTTATCGACCCACATTCTTTTGAATACGCAACCGATGAAAATGGTGACTTGGTATACAAGTCAGTAGGACTGTTTGCTTCTGGTGGCGGTATCGGCCTAATGAACTTTGCCTTTGAAGGTTTAGTTTCTGGCTCGAAATGGGGCTCTGCGATTGGTGTGATCATGTTCATGTTGGTTATCGGCGGTGCGTTCGGCATTGTGATGCGCACAGGCACAATCGATAACGGTATTTTGCGACTGATCGATAAAACCAAAGGCAGTGAAGCGCTGTTCATTCCCGTTCTGTTTGGCCTATTTTCTCTGGGCGGTGCAGTCTTTGGTATGGGTGAAGAGGCAGTAGCATTCGCTATCATTATTGCCCCTTTAATGGTTCGTCTAGGTTATGACGGCATTACTACGGTCATGGTGACTTACGTAGCGACGCAAATTGGTTTTGCGACGTCATGGATGAACCTTTCTCTGTTGCGGTCGCACAGGGTATTGCAGGTATTCCAGTACTCTCGGGCATGACAATGCGTATGGTGATGTGGGCTGCGTTTACCGTGATTGGTATTGTATTCACCATGGTTTACGCCTCTCGCATTAAAGCGAATCCAGAGCTTTCATACAGCCGCCGAACCGATGTTTATTTTAGAAAACAGGCTGATACGGTTAAAGAGTCTCGTTGGAATCTGGGCGATACGCTAGTATTGCTTACCGTCGTTGCAACGACAGTATGGGTAGTATGGGGTGTGGTAATGCACGCTTGGTATATCCCTGAGATCGCTTCTCAGTTCTTTACCATGGGTTTTGTGGCTGGTCTCATTGGTGTGTTATTCCGCTTAAACGGCATGACGCTAAATGACATGGCTGATGCCTTCAAAGAAGGCGCTAGCATCATGCTTGCACCTGCGTTGCTAGTTGGTTGTGCAAAAGGCGTGCTGCTGATTCTAGGTGGTGGTACTACCGATGAGTCTAGCGTTCTAAACTCTATCCTTAACAGCGCTGGTGGCATGATTAGCGGCCTACCTGATGTTGCCGCTGCTTGGTTAATGTACGCATTCCAGTCGGTATTTAACTTCTTCGTGACGTCCGGTTCAGGTCAAGCTGCACTGACTATGCCGCTGCTGGCACCATTGGCAGATATTGCAGGTGTGACACGTCAAGTTGCAGTACTGGCATTCCAGCTTGGTGATGGTTTTACTAACGTTATCGTACCAACATCCGCATCTCTGATGGCAACGCTTGGTGTGTGTCGTATTGATTGGGGTGACTGGGCAAAATTCTGTTGGCGTTTTATACTGCTGCTATTCGTTTTAGCAAGTTTTGTGGTTATAGGTGCGCACCTAGCTGGGTTCGCGTAATACCAAACACTTGAAGGTTTAAAAAAGCGGGCTTTGTCCCGCTTTGTTTTTTTATTGGGCGAAATGATGCAACAACATACTCAACAACACATCAAACCAAATTATCCAACGATCACATCACTCGATGTTGATACGCTTCCCGCTGGTGAGCATCGCTTTTGGTTTCAAGTTTCCACCAACGCAATGGGCGTGGGTATTCAGCTACCTGTCATCGTTATAAAGGGCGAAAAACCGGGCGCTAAGTTTATGATCACAGCAGGTGTGCATGGTGATGAGCTTAACGGCATTTTGACTGCCCACAAGCTTGTGCGAAAGCTGGAGCATAACGTGGATGCGGGTGTCGTCACTATCGTGCCTTCTGTCAATATTCCTGGCATTTTAAGTCATAGCCGTGATTTCAGCTCGTCGGATCCCGATGCATCACCTGCAAACCTCAATCGATTTTTCCAGGAAAAGTTGATGGTGATGCGGCAAATCAATATCTCTACCGTCTTTGGAATCAATTGCTTAAGCCAAATGCTGAGTTTGCCATTGATTTGCATACTCAAACACGTGGCGCAACGTATCCTCTATATGTTTTTGCTGATTTTAGACTGGAGCCTGCGCTTGAGATGGCGCGATTAATAAAGCCTGACGTTATTCTGAATGATCCAGGTGATGCAGGTGTACTTGAAACGGTATGGAATAGCTCTGGTGTGCCGAGCATTACTATTGAAGTAGGGATGGGCAAAATCACTCAGCCTGAGCTTATTGAACGCACGGTTGACGGCGTAAGACAAATACTGACTCGTCATGGTTTGATGAAAGGTAGTGCGCCTGAAGTACTACCTTGCGCAGTAGAAGGGCAGAGCATTACGACAGTGCGTGCACGTCAAGGTGGGTTTGTTATCCCGCAGGTGGAACTGCTACAAAAAGTGGACGCAGACCAGCTTGTAGCAACGCAATACGATGCTTTTGGCCAAGTACTTGACCAATATTACGCTCCTCATGAAGGCACCGTTCTTAGCTACAACGTTGATAGCTTGCGTGATCCTGGCGCATTAGTTGTTCGTTTGATTCGATAGACTCCCAAATTTAGGTCAAAAAAAACCTCCCCTAATTCGCTCTAGGGGAGGCAAAATAGTGACCACTTATGAAGTCCCTTCTGCCTAGAGTGTGTTAATCAAGTCACCTTCTCCCTCTAAAAAAGCAACTCGAGCAACACTGAGACTGATAAGTGCAAATGCTGCCAGCATTTGTCCCTACTACTAAAGCAGTAGTCATGCCAAGTGTGTTTTATTTTATAAGGTATTGATATTAAACGGCTTAAAGGAGTTTTGGCTTGAGTCGTCATTTCGAGGAAGGGAGTAGGCTGGTGCATTTGCACTAAAATAGGGAAGGCTGAGCGAGATGCTCAGCCTTTTTAATACGGAGCTTTTTGCTAGTTTGCCAGGATTCTAGCTAAGTCGTTGGCAGTGGTTTTGATGCTACGAGATGCGATTAGAAGTCGTAGCGTAGACCTAGGCGCATGGAATCTTCCGCATCATAAGCTAGAGCGTTATCACCTTTCTTAAGATTGTTCAGTTTGAACGCTAGGTAAGAACGTAGGTTGCTGTTGAACTTGTACTGACCTGTAAGTTCATAGAAATCAGTTTTCTTTTTCTCAGCAGAAGCGGCTTGGTCTTGCTCGGTATTTTGGTAGGCGCCCATTACTGAGAAACCACCGCCGATTATGTAGTTAGCTGAGATTTCTGTACCTTTGAATTCGGTGCCCTTAGATGTGTCTAGGTCGCCTTGCGTATAAGTACCACCAAGCTCTAAGCCAGCAATAGCATAAGTTAAACCAGCGATAGTTTGTTTTTGATCGCCATTTGAATTTTTACCCGCGCCATTTTGCGAGTAACCAAGGCCTAAACCCAAACCGAAAGGTAGCTCGTAGCGCGCAGCGATACCGTAGCCATTAGAGTTGCTCTCTTGGCCGGCAATGGCACTGGCTTCTACAGTAAGTGCATCGGCAAAGTAGCCAGAGTACTTAACGGTGTTGTTGATTTGTTCGTTACCAGATGTGATGAACTCTTTTTGAGCACCTGTGTAGATTTGGCCGTTGTCAGACATTTGAGAAATGATTACGCCAGCAGTGTCTTGGCGACCAAATGAAACCGCACCAAAATCAGTGTCTAGACCAGCGAACATGTAACGTTGTTTGATAGTTTCTTCTTTGCCACTTGCTTTTTTAGCGCTGTGTTCGATTTCCCACTTACCAAAACCGGCCAGATTGTCGTTGATTTGAGTTTTTCCTTTGATGCTTAAACGTGCACGGCTTTGGTTATCCATAGAACCATCGATTTTTTCGCCGCTCGATTTGCCACCAAAGTCGCCACGAAACTCCATACGACCGCCAACTTCCAAAGAAGTGCCTTCGCTGTTGTAAACTTCCGCCGCACCTACCATGCCAGACATCAACGTTGAAACTACTGCACTTGCTAATACTGCTTTCTTCATTTTCTAAATACCTTGGTTATCAAAAATGAGGCTATTCCCCTCAAAGTTGAGGCTAAGGTAAGTAAGGAATGTGAAAGTAATATTTCACTTTCATTAAGGAATGACTTTAAATTATTCTTTGTTTTCAGATGGTTAATTGGTTTTGTGTGTTGGTGTAAAAATGCATTTGCCAGGTTTTTGGCGGAGTGTTTTTGGGTTTTGTTGGTGAATTGTATGGGTGGTGAGAATGAAAAAAGGCTAGAGATTTCTCTCTAGCCTTGGTCTTTGAAATATGGAATCGTTTTACTTCAAATTAGAAGTCGTAGCGTACGCCTAGACGTACAGTGTCTTCTACTTTGTCTAAGCCAGCATCTTCTTTACTGCGGTTGTCAAATTTGTACGATAGGTAAGTACGAAGAGACTTGTTGAAGTGGTATTGGCCAGTCAATTCAGCGAAGTCATTTAGAACCAGTTTTTCGCTGCTGCCAGTGTCTTTAAGTTCTTGCTTTTGGTAGGCTGCCATAATACGGAAGCCGTTGTCGAACTTGTACGTACCAGATAATTCAACGCCAGAGAAATCTACGTTAGAAAAGTTGTCGTACTTGTAAGTACCCTGAGTATATGTACCACCAACCGTTAGGCTCGCAATTGAGTAGCTGAGACCACCGATAAATTGATTTTCAGAACCAGTGTCAACAACGACTTCAGGTTCGACGCTATCGTCTACCACTCGGAAATCGTTCTGTGCATAACCAAGACCAATATCTAGGCCAAATGGAGTCGCGTAGATACCAGAAATACCGTAGCCGTTTTCATTCTTTTCATCTGATGCGATCACACTTGCTTTTAGTGAGAAAGCATCCGCAAATACGTTCGAGTATGCGATTGTGTTGTTAACTTGCTCGTCACCAGCAGCAATGAATGTCTTCTGAGCACCAGTCCAGATTTGACCGTCATCAGACATTTGAGAAATTTGTACGCCAGCAGTATCTTGCTTACCGAAAGAAAAGTCACCAAACTGTGTTCCGATACCAGCATACATATAACGCTGCTTAATGCTAGTAGTCGCGTCGTTGTCACCAGAAGAGGTTACGCCTTGCTCTGCTTCATAGAAACCGAAGCCAGTTAGGCCGTCAGTAATTTGCGTTTCGCCACCAACGTTGATACGGAAACGAGAGCTGTTCTTCATTGAACCTTCGATTTCCTTACCTTTGTCACCAATGAAGTCACCACGGAACTCCGCACGACCACCGATTTTTAGCGATGTACCATCCGCGTTGTACACTTCAGCTGCTAGAGCCGAACCTGAAACCATAGCTGCAAATACTGCACTCGCTAGAACTGCCTTTTTCATTTTTATTACCTTTATAAGTATTGAATAACGTGATGCATTGAAGCGACATCACATCTTCCTTGGGATGCGGATAAGGTATGATTTGAATGTGACAGATAAATGTGAGTTATATTACATTCTGATTTAATTGAGCTTTTTTAAAAGTGGAGTGTATATAAGTGTTTCAAAAAGTAAAAAAGGGCGAGTGAACTCGCCCTTGTGTATTGGTTAACCCGTTAGATTAGAAGTCGTAACGTAGTGCTAGACGTAGTGAGTTGTCTGCGTCTTCAAGGTTGTTAATCTTGTAAGTCGCGTAAGTACGTAGAGACTTGTTGAAGTAGTAAACACCTGTCAGCTCATAATAATCACTGATATCAAACTTCGATAGGTTTGCAGGGTCAATTTCCCCTTTTTGGTAACCGACTAGCGCTTGGAAGTTATTTTCAAAGCGATAGTGAGCAACAAACTCGTATCCAGTGAAATCGTTATCGCCTAATTGGTACTTTTTAGAACCTTCACCTTGAGTATATGTACCTGCTACGTACAAACCTTCCCATGTATAGTTAAGGCCACCAATAAACTGCGTAGAGTCTTGGGAGCCATCATTTTCATTAGCCGCATACCCTAAGCCGACGCCCAGACCAAAAGGTAATGTATAAATGGCTGATAGTGCGTAGCCATCTTGGTTTTCTCCACTGGCAGCTAACAAACTAGCTTTTACAGAAAGTGCATCCATGAAGTAGCCTGAGTAATTTAGGGCGTTGTTAATTTGCTCATCACCGGCTGCAATGTAGGTTTTCTGGATACCACTGTGCGTCGACACATTATCTGACATTTGTGAGATTTGCACAGTTGCCGCATCTTGTTTACCAAACGTGATAGTGTTGTCGCCCGCAACTAAACCAGCATACATATAGCGCTGTTTAAAATCGGTGTTCCCAGTGTTTCGATCGTCTTCACCGTTTCCAACAGTTTGCTCTGCCTCGTAGAAACCGATGCCATTCAGGCTATCGGTGATTCGTGTTTCACCGCCTACATTGACACGGAAACGAGATGCGTTGTCCATCGTACCTTTTAGTTCATCACCGTTAGCTTTACCTTGGAAATCACCACGGAACTCCGCACGACCACCGATGCTTAGAGATGTACCATCTGAGTTATAGACCTCTGCTGCAAGTGCTGAACCAGAGACGAGTGCTGTTGTAATCGCCGTAGCGATGGCTGCCATTTTCATAATTCTATCCTTTAATTATTTTAACCACTGCAATGTTTCCACTGCGAGATCGCTCCGATACCACTCTAAGAACGATCTATTTGAAGGATAGGACGCCTTTTGAATGTTTCCTCACTGATTGGTGTAAAGTTCCATCTTATCTGTAATTTTGTGATCTATTGCTCATATATCACCCATTTCATTAGTAGTTTTGTAACTCATTTCTCCAAGTGTGCGTTCTCCACGTACCGTGCTAGCAAGGTGGGCTCTGATTAGTCTGACTTAAGCCGTTGTTTTACTGATTCAATAGTTAATTGGATTTGTTTGAATTTTGAACAAAATAGGGTGCGTAATATCACAAAAATCACCCTAAAAGATCTAAATTGGCTAAAAATCACTGAAATAAACACTGTTTTTATAACGCTTTATGATTTTTGGTATTTTTGTAGACACTTGTTTTAAAACATTTTATTTAAATAGAAAACAGTGTTTTTAATGTTTTACGTCTTTTTATGAAGTCTTTGGGAACTTTGAGGTTAGAGTGGCTTTCGTCATGTTAATCCAGCGTTACATCAAGGTGGGTTGCATGCATAGGTGTTATGTCTGTGTGCGTAACCACTTAATGAGCGTGATGTCATCCAGCGTGATGATACAAAAACTTGAAATATGGAAATCCCAATGAACAAAAAATTTATCGCACTAGCAGTGGCAGCTGCTGCATTCGGTACTACTGCACAAGCAGTTGAGCTATACAACAACGACGGTTCTACTTTCTCTGTAGGCGGTCACTTCACAGTAGGTCTAGGCGACTCTGAGTCTACATCTGGTGGTGTTAACTCTGTTTCTCCACGTATCAACTTTGAAGCTACTCAAGATCTAGGTAACGGCTGGACTGCTGATACTAAAGCTGAGTTCCAAACAAACCTTCTTGACGGTGGTGCTAACTCATTCACAACTCGTCTAGGTTACATCGGTGTTGGTCACGAAGAGTTCGGTCGCGTAGCTGCTGGTACTCAATGGTCTCCATACTACGCTGCTGCTGGTATCGCGGATCTTCCAATCGCTTTCGCGAACGATTTCCTATATGACAACCACGGTGCCCTAGGTACTGGCCGTGCAGACGCAATGGTTGCATACACAAACGGTTTCGACTTTGACAACGCTGGTTCTCTATTCGTAGGTCTAGGTTGGCAAGGTGCTAACGACTTCCAGAACAAAGATGTAGACGGCAAGCCTATTGTTGGTGCCAATTACGACCTTGGTCAGCGTGGTCAAATCGCTCTAGGTTACGAAATTGCTGGTTTTGGTGTTAACTATGCATACACTGGCGGTGATATCTCATCTACTGTACAAAGCATCGATGACAAAGCTCAATCTCACGTAGTTTCTGCGAATTATGGTACTTACGGTAAAGGTCTATACGTTGCCGGTGTTTATGCAATGAACGATTACATGAACAGCTACGAAGGCATTCAGCTTAAAGATACTAAGGCATACGAAGCTATCCTAGCTTACGGCCTATCTAACAGCCTAAACCTAAGCATCAACTACGAAGCAGTTCAGAACGATGGTAATACTATCGGCGCAGGCTACGAAGGCGAAACTATCTACGCTACTACTGCTATCCAAGCAGAGTACGATGTAACTTCTCGTCTACGTGCATACGCTGGTTATGAGTTCGACCTAGAAGGTACTGGCGAATTCAAGAACGACAATGCTCGTGACAACGTATGGATGGCTGGTGTTCGTTTCTTCCTATAATGGAAAACGTCTAACCTAACATCTTAAAGCCCGCTCATATGAGCGGGTTTTTTTATGCCTACCACTCTGGGGTATTGGTGGTAGTTATGCTTGATTTATCTTGTATTTGTAGAAAAAATGCACGAAAGGTAAAAATATCTTACAGAATGTAAGTGCTGCTCATTTTGTCTCAATGCCGTTGTCATTAAGTTGATGATAGTTATGGGTTAAATGATGTTTTCTGGTGGCTTTTTAACTCTTCATTTCATTTCACGTCACATCGTGGAACTTCCCGTTTAAAGTAACTCCATATCGCAAATTCATGTTTTTCATGCACTTGTAGTGAGCGTTTTGTAAATACAGGCGTTCAGAGTAGTGCGATTAACACCCAATTACTTGAGTTTTGCTTCTCGCTCTTATGGATAGAAAGAAGCGCTTAAGTATGAAACTGTCATATGGAAGTCATTATGAACAAAACAC
This sequence comes from Vibrio maritimus, assembly GCA_000755425.1. Lineage (GTDB taxonomy): Bacteria > Pseudomonadota > Gammaproteobacteria > Enterobacterales > Vibrionaceae > Vibrio > Vibrio maritimus_A. Next base: position 9,636 of record BBMT01000012.1, on the reverse strand, counting down.
TACTAGCAGTAGCGGTTACAGCTGCAGCAATCGGTACTCAAGCAAACGCTCTAGAAGTTTACAACAACGAAGGCACAGTAATGAACATCGGCGGTCACGTGACTGTTGGTCTTACTGGTGCACACAAAGGTCAAGACGCTCGTGTTGAAGAGAAGTCTCCTCGTCTAAACGTTGAAGTAATTCAAGACCTAGGTAACGGCTTCAAGGCTGATTTCAAAGCTGAATGGCAAATGAACATGCTTGAAGGTGCTGAGAACACGTTCAAGACTCGTCTAGGCTACATCGGTCTTGGTCACGAGACTTACGGTCGTCTAGCAGCTGGTACACAGTGGTCTCCATACTACATGGCAGCTGGTGTTGTTGATACGCCAATCGGTTGGTCAAACGAGTTCCTATACGACAACCACGGTTTCTTCGGTACTGCACGTGCTGAGAAGATGGTTGCTTACTCAAACACTATCGACTTTGATACAGCTGGCGCACTAACTATCGGTGCTGGTTGGCAGGGTGCTAACGATGTAACTACAACTAAGCAATCTGTGGATCTTGTTAAAAATGACAAGGGTGAAACTGAAGCTAAGCTAGTTACAAGCAAAGTCGTTGACCTACAGTCTCAAAACCGTGGTCAAATCGCTGCTGGTTATGCAATTAACGGTTTCAACGCAAACTATGCATTTAACTCTGGTAACCTAACTGAGGACGGTGTTGCACGCACAGCTGAATCTCACCTAGTTTCTGGTAAATACGGTAACTTCGGTGCTGGTCTATACGTAGCTGCGACTTACGCATCAAACGAGTACATGAACTCGTACGACAACCGTCTACTAAAAGATACTAAAGCGTTCGACTCTATCCTAGCTTACGGCCTAGATTTCGGTCTAAACCTAATCCTTAAGCACGAAGAAATGAAAGACGACGAACTAGGTCTGCGCGTTAAGTCTGGTACTTCTGTACAAGCTGAATACACTATCTCACCACGCCTACGTGCATACACTGGTTACAACTACGATAACCAAGGTGAAGGTAAATACCAGAAAGCGAAAGATCACCAATTCATCATTGGTACTCGTTTCTACCTATAATCACTTAGTTTGATTAGACAAAAAGGCGCTCATATTGAGCGCCTTTTTTAGTGCTTATCATTTAAAGTTTTGCCAATACTTCATCAGAGTCCGTTGTTGTTTGCATAGACTCTATGAGTTTAAGTAAGTGCCGGCTATCCCATTGGCTCGAATGTTGTCTCATGACACTCGCACTCATAGCTTCAAGTTCTTTTTTGACAACAGAGATTGAGGCAGCCGAAAAGCGCTCTTCTTTACACCATTTCTCAAAATGTGTGTGCGCTGCTATCGCATCACTTGCTTGAACTGCTTGAATCAATTTGTTCTTCGATGCCTGTGATTTGTCGTTAGTTTTGATTGGTGGAAATGCTGAACGGCGTTTTTCCCTAATCCAAAGCCCCATGAATGCCAACCAAAGTACAGCAAACAGGGCAGTCAACCACGGCCAAAGGCTGAGTCTTGTACAACGATTTTAGTTGGTGGGGGAGTAGGTGAGGTCGGTAATACAGCTGCGTTGTCTTCGTTCGCGATAATTTCAACGTCAAGACCATTGAGTTTGGTGGTGGCGGCTTGTTTTGAGTTAGTGTCCCACCATTGGATGTCGACACTTGGTAACGCAACAACTTGGGGCGACTTAGCGATGAGCACTTGTTTTAGGGTCATCGTAACCGAGCCATCTCCATTATCGGTGAAACTTGGCTTTTCAGGATAAACTCTAAACGCATTTGGATTGCGGATGTTGAGTTCTGGCATTTGCTCGGCAGATACTCCTTGGGCAGTCACCGATAAAGTTCGTGTCAAAGCATCGCCTGTCTCTACGCTCACCGAGTCAGAAGTGATAGATTCTCCGTTATCTAGCATCCATGTTTGTGAAGCCTTGAGTGAAGGCGTAGGTAACCAAATGCCGTTATAGTCTTCAGGTACTGGCAATACAGAGATGTTCACCTCTGGGGCTTTACTATCCAGGTTCAAAATCTTCGTGCTGCCACCACGTTGGCTACTATACAAAACACCACCTCGTAGCGTCGGAGCGACGATAGTGTAGTCGCCACTTTGTGTAGCAGTAACACGGTAACTCTGATCAACGATTAATACCTCAACACCGTCCATAACCGCTTGATACTGTTTGGGCTCTCCTATCGCGGTAATATCGAGTCCAGAGGCGATAGGGTCGCTCAGAGAAGGGTTTTGCAGCATTCTAGGGTCAACTTTGACAATGATGCGTGCATCTAGAGTCGTGCTTTCTTTAGGGTACAGTTCCGCTTTGCCAATTTGAGTTCTCACTTCAATCAACTCGTCTGCGGTTGGTGTTTGATCATCCATGGTCACAATGAGAGTAATGGGCCTAGTGGTCACGCCATCAACATCGAAACTTGGGATGGTGAGCTTGCCGAGGCGCTGCGGCGCAATGGCAATTGTCCAAACACTACTATCGCGGCGCGTTCCGTTTAGAATATTCACGGATGAACTAAAGCTAGGCCTTCCCATAAAAAAGTCATCGCTCAGTGCATCGAAGTTGACTTTGCTGCCATCAAGCTTTTCATCGGCGACAATTTTAAGCTGGATAACCTCATCCTTACTCACATTGGTTTTCGTCACGCTGGCGGTGACATTTAGCGCCATGGCGGCAAAACTGCAGGTGATAGACAGCAGTGCGACGGCAATATTTGTACATAGACGTTTCAATTTCATTCTTACTACCAGTTGTTGTCCGTTGCAGACGGAGCCGGTTTGTCTTTGGCTTGAAGTAACATTTGTGCTTTAAGAAGCAAACTTGGGTCGCGCACGCTTTCTACCTGCTCTAGTTGACGTAAGTCTGCGTTGGCTTCTTGCTGTTGGTTATTTGAGCTTGCAGCCTGGTTTGCTTCTGATGACTCATTGGACGGCTGCGGTGCCTCGCTACTTATTGCTTCTTGCATCGCAGGAGGTTGTTGTGTTTCTTTTTGAGTTTCGCTGTCCTGTGAATTCGAATCTTGCTGTTCAGAGCCATCATTTAGTTCTGGATTAGGCTCTTGAGCGCTCCCATTCGAGACGTTGTTTTGCGATTGCTTTTGGTTTGACTCTTCATTTGATTTGCTTTGCTGTGTTTGATCACCTCGTGAGGTGTTGTCGCTTTGATTAGCGTCTTTTTGCGACTGACTTTGCTTATCTTCAGCATCTCCTTCAGGCTTTTGTTGCTGTTGCTGTTGCTGTTGCTGTTGCTGTTGCTGTTGCTGTTGCTGTAAGAGCTCCAAGTTATATTTTGCATCTTCATGTTCTGGAACTTGATCTAATACGTTTTGATAGGCTTCAATAGCCGCTTCAATCTCACCAGATTGAGCTAATGCATTGCCTCTGTTGTATACGTCTTCAACACTATTTAACCCCTCCAATGCAGAGATTGCCGACGAGTAATCTTCGGCTTCATAGTAAGCTGCAGCTTTCCACCTTGCGTTTTCAAACAGATCAGCCGCTAGCTGGTAGTTGCCTTGAGAAAATGCCTCAGCGCCACGTTGGTCACGATTTTTAAAAGCACTGTCTAATAAAGATGCCTGTGAAGGCGGCACGTAACTCGCGGAGAGGAACATCGCTACTGATATCGAGAATAGAAAGCCTTTGCGAAACAATGGTAATACGAGCAACACTGCGAGTGGCATTAACCAGTAGCCGTGGTTGATCGGAATGTCGAGTGATTGATTTTGGCTGTCTTCGACTTGTTGAAAGCGAGATGTGTTCACCAAACGCTCAATATCTCCGTTATCACTTTGATAACTGGCGAACGCCCCACCAACTGATTTAGTCAGTTTTCGCATTTCACCATAGGGAGTTTTGGCTACCACTGTGTTGCCTTTACTGTCGGTAAGTAGAGCGCCATTGGTCAGTGGGATAGCGCGCCGCTTTGACTGCCAAAGGCAAGTATCGATAAAGTAAATCCAGTCTTTGAAAGCTGTTTTTGGATCTGCTTGGACTCATTAGTGCTCAAGCCATCAGCAAACAGTAAGATTTCACCTTGACTCATTCCCGCTTGCTCCATCAGGTCTACGGCTTGTTTTACAGCAAGATCAGCTCGTGCCCCTTGGAACGGCATGATTTCTGGGGAAAGGTATTGAATGGCATTCGCCAGTGTCGCCGCATCAGTAGTTAACGGGCTGAGAGTATAGGCATCTCCAGCATAGGCCACGAGCCCAGTTTGTCCTTGGGCGAAAAGTGGCAAAATATCGAGTGCTTTGTAGCGGATCTGAGCAAGACGGGTTGGTTTAATGTCAGTCGCGTAGACCGATTGAGACATATCTAACACCAACACTCGAGCATTCGCCGATTGAGCCCCTGGTTTTTGTGCATTGCCAAAGCTTGGTCCTGCCAAGGCAATGATAGTTAGAAGGAAAAGAGGGGACAACCAGTAGAGATTGCGACCTTGAGAGTTACTTTGCCCAAGAGCTTTTGCTAGGTGGCTAGCAATGATCTCTGATGAACTATGGCTTGTCGCTAGCCAAAATAAGATGCCGATAGCAGGCACAATAAGCCATAGCATTTGAGGGTAGAGAAACTGAAAACTAGACATCATTTCTCCTAATAATGGTAACAAGTACAATGCAAATTAGTCCAAGTGAAGCAGGAAGAGGGAACCACTCTGTGCGTGGTCGCCAAGACTGAGTCGCTTTCTGAACGGGTTGTAGTGCGTTGATGGTATCGTAGATCGTATTGAGCTCTTTAGCGTTGCGAGCACGGAAATACTGCCCGCCCGTGAGTTTCGCGATATCGATGAGCGCTTTCTCATCCAAGTCTTCCGCGGTGTTGACGGTGCGCGTCATAAAAAATTCTCGTACTTGCATCTCACCAGCTCCAATACCTATGGTATAGATGGTCGTGTCATTACGTTTTGCGATTTCTGCTGCTTTCATAGGGTCGAGCACTCCGGCATTATTACTACCATCGCTGAGCAAGATCATGACGCGTTGTGGGGCGTCGCCATCGATAAAGGTTTTTGTGGCTAGCCCAATGCCATCACCTATCGCGGTTTGCGTTCCAATTAGCTTGAGAACCGTTTGATTCAGCTGGGTTTGAATGGCTCTGCGATCGAAGGTAAGAGGCGTTTGTAAGTAAGCATGGTCAGCGAAGTAAACCAGTCCTAGACGATCCCCCTCACGACGCTCAACAAAATCTGAAACCACACGTTTCACTGTAGAAAGTCGGTCTTCGTAGTCACCTTCATGCAGCATGTCTTCACGAGACATTGAATAAGATAAATCAATGACTAACATCATATCGCGATGTTTAGGGTAAACGGTAATGGCTCATCAAACCATACGGGTCTTGCACTGGCGGTGACAAGAGCAACCCACCCCAAAATCGCCATTACCTTGCACAGTTTGTCTCGTTGACTAATACGCCCACTTACCCCGACCATATGTGGTAAGGCGATTTGCGCACGCACAGTTGTTACAGAGCGCAGCTGGTAAATGAGTATCGGTAGTGGAAGCGCGAAAAACATCCACCACCACTCAAAACTAAACCCGCTCATGACTGTTTCCAATTTCTAAATTTTCGCTTTGGAGGAAGAGCATGGTGCAGCCAATGAATACAATCGTCCACGAGGGTGTGATCTTCCTCTTTTCTGGTGTCATTGCTGGTGACAGCTTTTTGGTAGAGAACATGCTGCCATTGTGGATAGTTTGCCCTAAATCGAGGGTTATCGAGCTGAGAGTCCAGAAATGCTAACCACTGCTCACCACTCAGTTTGGCAATGTCCTCACGGGGAAAGTAGCTGAGCGCAGCCTGCCTAACGATCTCTATTGCCGAAGAGGGTGAAGACCCAACATTGGCTTCAATAAGCTTGATAGCAGCCTTTTTCGCACGTGCCTTGCGTTTGCAATAGCGCGCTAGCCAAATCAGTAGTAGAGCTGTAATGACAATGGTCGCGATCACTGCCCAATACCCCCATGGAAGTGGCCACATTTCTGGCGCTTCTGGCAGATGGAGTGGCTTTAATGGAAGTGGGTGAGTTTGCGTTGATGCGTTCATAATGATGATACTAATTAAAACGAATAAGTTGAGAGAGTAGCGGGTTTCCGCTTGAAATCAGCGACAGAGCGATGCCACTTTTTGATAACTCAGCGGCTAATTGCTGGTTTTGCGCGTCAAAGGCGTCTGCAATATGGCTTTTTACGCCAGCATTTGAAAAGTCTACCGAGAGTTCTTGATGTTTCCCGATAACTTTTTGAGTACTTCGAGCGTGAGTTTGTCCAGTTTCAATAGGGTCGAAGATCTGCACGGCTCGCACTCGATTATGTTGTGCTAAACGAGCCATGGCTTGGAGCTGAGGAGGTTCAAGCTGGGAAAAATCACTAAGAACAATGACCTCGCTGCCTTTTTTACATAGGTTGCTTAGGACATTGAACGGATCGCTTTGAGCGTTCAATGGATCGATGCGCGATTCATCTTGCAACAACGGTCTCTCTTGTAAAAAGCGGTTATGTTGCTCGCACAGCTGGCTAAGTAAACGCATGACTGACGTGCGAGAGCTAGATGGTTTAATTTCGATGAGTTCAGAGCCAACTCTGATCACTGCACCCACACGATCTTTACTGCTGAGCGCAACAAACGCCAGTAAAGCAGCTAAATGACACTGCTGTACGGATTTGAGTAGCAGTTTAGTGCCTGTCAGCATACTTGAGGTTACATCCAAAAAAAGAACAACTGGGCGTTCGCGTTCTTCTGTAAACAGCTTGGTGTGAACATTTCCGGTGCGAGCTGTCACTCGCCAGTCGATTTGGCGAACATCATCCCAGCTTGATATTGCCTTACCTCAGAAAACGTCATCCCTCGCCCTTTTCTAGGACTCGCGTGAGCACCATTGAGTTGTGACCAAATACTTTTTGCTGGTGGCTGCCAACGCTGGCTGTGTGTTTGATAAAAACACAGTTCTTCAATGGAGACAGTGACACCATTGGTTGCTTTTGGAAGCTTCCCTTCTTCAACAAGCTGCTTGAATGTATCTTTGGGCGCGCGCTTTTTTGAAACTCCTCGAGACAATGCTGATTTTAGTTGATTCAACATATCACGCTCCAACTGTCCTTAGTGTCTTGAATCATTACGCGGATGCCACAGTATTGAGAAGTTCTTCAATAACACGATTTCCAGTCACGCCTTCAGCTTGAGCTTGGTAACTCAGCAACAAACGGTGACGCAGTACTGGATAAATGACTTGATGGACATCTTCAGGGCTTACGAAATCGCGGCCAGCAAGCCATGCGTGTGCACGAGCAGCTCGATCTAAGGCTATCGTTGCTCGAGGGCTGACCCCCATCTCTACCCAATTCGCTAGCTTCTGACTGTAGGTATCAGGTTGCCTTGTTGCCATCACTAGGCGAACGATATAACGCTCAATAGCATCCGCCATGTGGATAGCTAGCACTTCTTGTCGCGCTTTAAAGATAGTTTCTTGGCTGAGTTTTTCTTCAAACTGTTGGTGACCACCCTGTGCTTCACCTCGGTTTAATCTCAAGATAGCAAGTTCGCTCTCTTCGTTCGGATAATCCACTTCTAAATGAAGCAAAAAGCGGTCAAGCTGTGCTTCTGGAAGCGGGTAGGTTCCTTCTTGCTCAATAGGGTTTTGAGTCGCCATCACCAAAAACAGTTCAGGAAGCGGGTAGGTGGTTTGTCCCACACTAATTTGTTTCTCTGCCATGGCTTCTAGCATTGCCGCCTGTACTTTCGCGGGCGCTCGGTTTACCTCATCGGCGAGAATCAATGAATGAAATATTGGGCCAGGTTTAAACTGAAACTCACCAGTTTCCGGTCGATAGATATCAGTGCCTGTGAGGTCAGAAGGCAAAAGGTCTGGCGTAAACTGTACGCGATGGAAGCTGCCTTCAAGACAATCTGCCAGAGATTTAACGGCACGCGTCTTTGCAAGCCCTGGAGGACCCTCTACCAAAATATGGCCATCGGCGAGTAGGGCGATAAGCAACTGCGTGACAAGGTTGTCTTGACCAATAACTTGAGACTGCAAGTAATGTTGTAGTTGTTGGAAAGACTGTGCTGGCATGATGAAGATTCCTTGTTGGGAGTATAAGAACATAGAAAAGTGAAAGAGCGAAAAGTTCCGAACCCTAGGTCATTGTTTTGTAAATATATAGCTTTGTGGAGTTTAATCAAAACTTGAATAGCAATATGCTGCAAAAGCAAACAGTTGCGTAGTGTGCTCCACGCAATGTTGGTACCTGCTCGCTAAAACAAGTACAATCGCCACAGTTTACAAGTATTGATGAGGTTAATCATTATGAGCGATTTTGAGAAAGAGCTAGAGCAAATGGCTTCTCAAGTAGAATCTGAGCCAGAGGTGGCATTGCCATCAATTGAAGAGCAGAAAGAGATTGCTGCTGAGCTCAAAAGACTAGAGGCTGAAGGTAAACTGACGCCAGAAGTATTAGAGCACTACTTCGGTAAGTTTAATAAAGATAACCAGACACCTATACATTAGGCTTAGATCGTAGAACTGGATTACAAAAACCCTCGCCACTGAGAAATCGTTGTCGAGGGTATTTTATTTGAACAGTCTGCGTATAGAATGATATATGCAAGCTAATCATGAAATAGAATAGATAAACTATCGTTCGATTTTTCCTTCCCTCAAAGTGCCGTTCCGCAGATTATTTGACTATTTGCCAATGATATTCTTGGTGTTCTCAAAAGTGAGACGTATCTATAACTTACTGTTAGAAATGTATTTTATAAAATGAAATCGATTTCATTGTGACTTTTATCACAAAAATATCGGCTTGACGATCGGGTGAAATCTCCCACTATTATTAACTTTGTAATTAGACACGTGCACAACCCATCACATGGAGTGAATAATGAAAAAGGCTCAATTAAAGAGCCAACGTGCAGTATTGTTGGCGGAAAACAATTTACAATCTAGCTTGCTAAAAGACTTGCTAGAACAAAATCTGGATATGGATGTTCGGCTTATTTCCCCAGATCGGCTTAGTAACTACCGAGGTCACCAAGGTGATGAGGATGTATCACTTATCATCATCGATCAGCCTACGTTAAATGATCATCACTTGAGAAAGTACAACGAGTTCCGAATGTACTTGGACGCGGAAGCTCAGGAAGTGATTATCAATGCGCAGCCTAGTCTACAGCAGAACGAACTACTGCGTTGGCAGCGCTTAGTTGGGCTTTTCTACAACGACGATGAAATGGATAAACTCATAAAGGGTTTTAAGTGCATTTTGTCTGGTGAAATGTGGATGAGCCGCAGGCTAGTCCATCAATACATCAAGCTCTACCGCAGAAGACTATGTACGTCTACCAACCCATACTATACAAACCTGACCAAACGAGAACAACAAATCATAAAACTGCTCGGTGAAGGTGCCACTAACATTCAGATTGCAGAGGAACTGTTCTTAAGTGAGAACACAGTAAAAGCCCACCTACATAACACGTTTAAGAAGATCAATGTCAGCAACCGGCTGCAGGCTTTGATTTGGGTGAAGGAAAACATTTCGCCTCATGAGTATATTTCGCAATGAAAAATGCGACGGTTGGATGAAAAGGAGCAGAGGTGCTCCTTTTTGTTGACTAT
>BBMT01000013.1 GCA_000755425.1 Vibrio maritimus | reverse complement strand
CGCTGAGAAAGTTAACGCTCTAGAAGCAGTTGTTATCGCTTCTAAAGCGGGTGACGAAGGCAAACTGTTCGGTTCTATCGGTACTCGTGACATCGCTGACGCAATCACTGCGGCAGGCGTTGAAGTTGCTAAAAGCGAAGTTCGTCTTCCAGAAGGCGCTCTACGTACAACTGGCGAGTTCGAGATCAGCGTTCAACTTCACTCTGAAGTTTTCGCTCAAATCGCACTACAAGTTGTTGCTGCTGAGTAATTCAGTTGTAAGAACGCGAAAAACACCAGCTTCGGCTGGTGTTTTTTTTGCCTGGAAATCAGGATTCCATCACCTGTAACAAGCGTGCCAACAACCAATACTGACTACTCATGGCATTTCCCCGCAAACAAGGTACAATCCGTGCTCAAATTTCTATGACGCCACGGCCTTTAATATGCACTCACCCCAACACTGCTTTAACCGATTTGATGCTGCTATCGAAGGCCACGAGTTGCCAGAACAATTTACGTTTCCGTTCTATTACACGCCCCACCCGCTGTGCGTACTAGCCGCAAACCAGCTCCAGCAGTATCTGCAAACACAAACGGACTTCACCCATGACTTTGGCATCGAAGATGAAAATCAAGGTCGAGGCAAGATGTTCGGCGTGTTACTGGTGCAAAACCCACAAGGCCAAATCGGCTTTTTGAGTGCCTTCTCTGGCAAAATTGCAGACCAAAACCTCCTGCCAGGATTCGTTCCCCCTGTCTTCGATATGTTGACCGAAGACGGCTTCTTCCGAGAAGACACCGACGCTATCACTAAAGCGCTGGCGACCTACAAAACGTTTGCCAACGCGCCAGAAATAGCAGAACTCAAACAGCAAATCGCTAAAGAGCGCGCTGAGTACCAGCAAGAAGAACAAGCACATCGCGACACCATGATTCAAGGACGTGCTGCGCGTAAGCTGCAACGAAACGAAGCGCAACAAACCCTGAGTGGCGAGGCACTTCAATCCTTGCTCGACGACCTTGGCAAGCAAAGCGTTGCAGAAAAAAACACGCTCAAATACCTCAAGCTCAAGTGGGAAGAAAAGCTCGCCGTTAAAGAACAGCGACTAGCAGATCTAGAAAACCATCTTGCAGAGCTTAGGGAACACCACAAATCGCTATCCAACGCTTTGCAGCACAAGCTCCACAAGCAGTATCGTTTTCTAAATCAACGTGGCGAAACACGCGATTTGGTTGATATCTTCGCGGCAACCACAACCCCGATTCCACCAGCTGGTGCGGGCGAATGCGCTGCGCCAAAACTACTGCACTATGCTTACAAGCACGGCTTTACGCCTTTGGCTTTGGCCGAATTTTGGTGGGGCGCATCACCTAAATCAGAAATTCGCAAGCACGGCAGTTTTTACCCATCCTGCAACAACAAGTGTCAACCTATCTTGGGACACATGCTGCAAGGCCTAAACGTTGAGTCCAATCCACTCGAGCAGAACTGGGCGCAAGACAAAGAGCTGGAAATAGTATTCCAAGATGAAGCGATGGTGGTCATCAATAAACCATCAGGCTTACTGTCGGTGCCAGGCAAAACCATTAAAGATTCTGCCTATACGCGCCTGCAAGCCCTGTTCCCTGATGTCGAAGGCCCATATGTGATTCACCGCCTAGATATGGCGACATCAGGATTACTCGTCTTCGCCTTAACCAAGCGCGCCAACAAAAGCCTACAAAAGCAGTTCATTACCCGTGGCGTACAAAAGCGCTATGTTGCATTACTAGAAGGTGAACTCACTCAGAATGAGGGCGACATTTCCCTACCGATGCGCGGCGACCCTGATGATCGCCCAAGACAGCTAGTGTGCTATGAACATGGCAAGCCCGCAGAGACTCATTGGGAGTTAATTGAAGTGCGTGATGGGCGAAGCAAGGTATTCATGTACCCGAAAACAGGCCGAACCCACCAGCTACGCGTTCATAGCGCCCATCACCTTGGCTTGAACATGGCGATGGTTGGCGACACGCTGTATGGGGAAAAGGCTGACCGTTTGCATTTGCATGCTGAGCGGTTAGAGCTTGAGCATCCTTATACGAAGGAGCGGTTGGTGTTTCAGGTTGATAGTGAGTTTTAGCTAACTAAATGGAGAGAGCATAGAGATTATTCTAAGTTCTCTCATTTCCTTTTTATGGCTACTTCCCTCCTATCTAATTACTCGCCACGATCCTTCGGCAAACAATAATCACCAACAATGAGTCCAAAAAAAACAATCAGTTAAATTAGCATCATTGTCCGCAACAGTAGACCTAGAAACAGAGATAATGCACACTAGAGCAAACAACAACCACCGAGTCTTTCCATGAACATCACCAACCACTACTACACCGAACATGCCCAAGATTTCTTTGATTCAACCGTTGGTGTTAACGTTCAAAAGCTTTATGAGCAATTCGTTCCTCGAGTTAAGGTGCAAGGTAAGATTCTTGATGCAGGTTGTGGCTCTGGCCGTGACAGTAAACACTTCCTCGACCTCGGCTATCAGGTGTGTGCATTTGACGCCAATGAGTCGCTGGTGAGTCTTGCATCAGAGCATCTAGGACAATCTGTCATTCTCGCTACATTTGATACCTTCGAAGGTGAACCTAATAGCTTTGATGGTATATGGGCATGTGCATCACTTTTACATGTTGAAGCAGAGAGCCTACCAAGCGTATTTGTTCATCTAAGCAAATTACTTAAGGCAGATGGTGTATTTTATTGTTCATTCAAGTACGGCGAATCCGCGCTCGTTCGCAATGGTCGTTACTTCACGGATATGAACGAAGATAAGCTAAAAGAAGTGCTGTCTCAGACAGGGCTAAGTATTGATAATACATGGAAAACCTCCGATGCAAGACCCGGCAGAGAATCTGAAAAGTGGCTAAACGCCATTCTGATCAAAGCCTAACCTAGAATTCGGAGACCAAACATGCCTCATCAATCGCTGATACTGAAAGACAACCTCCTGACTACTGGAGGCGACGACCCGCTTCTTCCGCAACTCATTCACGCGATAAACCACGCAACAGAGATTGAGATTGCGGTGTCTTTCATTCAACCGTCAGGGTTGGACTTGCTACTTCCGAGTATCTATGAAGCGATTGAGCGTGGCGTTCTGCATCAGCGCCCCCTCAAGCTTAGGATCTTGACATCCGATTACCTTCATATTACGCATCCAATCGCGTTACGTTCATTAGTTGAACTCGAAGGAGAAGGCGTCGAAGTAAGAATATTTGAAGCTCAAAATCGAAGCTTTCACTTAAAGTCTTACATCTTTGTTCGCAGCGACGAGGCTAAATCCTACTTTCAAGGTACCGCATTTGTTGGCTCAAACAATATCAGTAAATCCGCACTGACCGATGCCCACGAATGGTGCCTGCGATTAGACTATCAGAAACCTGAAGATTCCGCTCAAGCAAGACAGTTTCAAAGCATTCGTAATGAGTTCGACAAGCTATTTCACCACTCATCTGCGACGCCACTTAATGATGATTGGATTGATGCCTATATCAAGCGCAGAAAACCACCGAAACTATCTGCCGTTGTTGATTCCTCTCTACTCGATGATGATGAGTACTCTCCCAACTCAGCTCAACTTGAAGCGTTAAGTGCCCTCAATGCAACACGAGAGCAAGGCAACGTCCGCGGACTTGTCGTTATGGGTACAGGCATGGGCAAAACTTGGTTATCAGCCTTCGATGCCAAGCAGCTCAACGCTAAACGAATTCTCTTCGTAGCGCACAGAGAAGAGATTTTAACTCAAGCATTGAATACTTTTGCCAAACTAAGGCCCGAAAAATCTGCTGGCTACTATCACGGCAAAAGCAAAGATAAGTCCAAAGAGATGTTGTTTGCCTCTGTACAAAGCTTGGGCAAAGAACAACACCTAAAGAACTTTACGCCGGACTATTTTGACTACATTGTGGTGGATGAATTTCATCATGCGAGCGCAAAAACATACTTAAACATACTCAACTACTTTGACCCTAGGTTTCTACTTGGGTTGACCGCAACACCAGAGCGCACTGACCAAGCGAACATACTCTCTCTATGTCACGATAACTTAGTGTTTGAGCGTAATTTAGTACACGGTATTGATAGTGAGATCTTAACGCCTTTCCACTACTACGGAATTTGGGATGACTCGGTCAACTACCAAGAAATCCCATGGCGCAATGGTAAGTTTGATCCTGCCGCTCTCGATGCTCAATTTGCGACTTCACAAAGAGCTAAACACGTTTTCAAACATTGGCATGAGAGGCAACAATCACGAACGCTGGCGTTCTGCGTATCGAAAAAGCATGCCGATTTCATGGCGAAACAATTTAACAAAACGTTCGAAACCCAAGGCCTAAAAGCGCTGTCTGTACACAGCGACTCATCCGTGAGACGCAATGAAGCTTTAACTCAACTCGATAAAGGTGAGGTTCAAGTTCTGTTCTCAGTTGATCTGTTCAATGAGGGAACGGATCTGCCCTCAATCGACACCGTATTAATGCTGAGGCCGACCGAGTCGAACATTATCTTTCTTCAACAACTAGGACGGGGCTTCGCCGACACGACAATAAAAGTCACCTCGTTGTGCTCGACTTCATAGGAAACCACCGCTCGTTTCTAAACAAGCAAGAAGTGCTAGGCATTTCTTCTCCGCATTCTATTGAAGGGCAAGGAGGAAAGGATGTTAAAACGCCAAGCCTAGGTGAAGGCTGCTTTGTCAATTTAGACCCTGAAGTCATCGACTTCTGGCAACAGCTTTCCAAACAACTTCGTCTAAGCGCAAAGGAAGAGTTCGAGCAACTCACCAACCATCTTGGCCATAGACCAAGAGCAGTGGAGTTCTTTAGAGCGGGTCATGACTTTACTAAAGTCAACAAACAACATGGTAGCTGGCTAGAGCTAGTTGCAAGCGTCGAAGACACTTCACAACTCCAAGAGTTAGTCGAACCGCACAGCAAATTCTTTTTGGATGCTATCCAAAAATGAGCATGACTAAGTGCTTTAAAGCGATACTACTTGAGGCTTACATTGAGCTAGACGGCTTTAACACCCCTCCTACAGTAGAGGCGTTAGCAGAGAAGAGCTGGCACGTTCTGGCAAGATACCCGCGCCTAAAAACAGCTGATCTGTCCAAGACATACCAAGACCTAACGCCCGATTCTGCTAAGTGGATAAAATACTGGCGTGACAATCCAATCAACGCTTTCATTGGTGGCAACAGTAAAAAAGGCGAAAGCTGGTTTGCGAATGTGGATGGAAAACTAACGGCTAACTTCTCCGTAGAGCCATCACTTCAACCAACATTCCATGACTTCACTAAAGAGCTCATCGATTTCCACTTGGCAAAATACGCAGAACGAGCACGCGAGAAAAGCGAGTTAGCTCTGGTACAAACCGACACATTACCTGCTGCGGCCAATGAAGGAACTCTACTCCCCTATTTCCCGAACCTAAAAATTGCCTGCGGCCACTTCAAAACCGGCACCCACGATGAAGTGGAGTCGATGGCAATCGATCTCCCCAACCTCAATCCGGAAATGCACTTTTTAGCGCGGGCGTCGGGTAACTCAATGAATGGTGGTAAAACGCCTATTTTAGATGGTGACCTGCTGCTATTTGAATTTGTCACTTCGACTACAGCGGGGTCGATTACTGGTAAGACAATGGCGGTGGAAATTCAGGATGAGTCCGGTGATAACCAGTATTTGCTGCGTGTGGTTCAGAAGGATAAGGAGGGCCAGTACTGGTTGAAGGCGAACAATCCTGATTATGATTTGATGTTGGCGAATGAGTCTATGAGGACGCTGGCTAGGTTGAAGCAAGTGATTGGCGAATAACGCTAGATAAAAAGCTTTAAACGCCTTTCAAAATATCAAATTAAAAACTAGTCCAATACGTACGAGAAAGTGATAATTTTGCTCTAGTATCAAGTTTCTAGTTCGTTGTTATAACTTCTCGTTCCGCGGCAACGAGGATAGGCAGTACACCCCAAAGCATTCCATTTTGTGAGTTCTTAAGGCCATCTTCTTGAGACAGGTTGGGCAGAACGGCGGGTTAAGCCGTTCTCTATCGTTTATTGGTTCGCCTACTTCAAAGTAGTTCGCTTCAGAGATCTGAGCTAATAGTTCACGAGCTTCTCGTATCGTTGTCTGAATGTGCTTTTTTAGAAAATCATTGACGACAATTTCTTTCTAAAACCTTTGAGAATCCTCATCACTAACAAACAGCTGGTTGAGAATTGTTATATATCGCTCAGCACTGTGCCAACCTCTCGATATGCCATCTCGAGAATCCTTGATACCTGCTCGTTATTCTCAAGGGGTACGTAGTTTTTCTCTTCCATATAAGCTTCAATCGCTGCAATCTTTTCATCGTGCCCTTCTAGGAAGTCACGAAAATCTTTGCTTGCTTTTGCACTATTACATTCTCTACAACTAGGTACTAAGTTGCCAAGACGATGCTCTCCTAGGTAGACCTTATTGATAGGGATTGCATGTTCAATTACCAGTTCCTTTGACCTTCCACAATAAGCACATTGGTGGTTGAAGTAGGATTTGGTTGCCTGCCAATCCTCTTCAGAAAACTGCTCTGTTCCTAGGTTACTAAGGATATTTCGCACTAGCAGGTTTTGAGCATTGCCAATAGCATTACCTCGGTAGCGGCTATTGGCTCTGGCGGGTGTTGCTGATAGTTCGTGCAAAGGTTTTGTTCTTGATTCAAGTAACTCGCTCTCCAGCTTAAATAGGTCATAGTCGACCCCGATGCGTTTTAAGTACTTAACAAAGTAAGCAGCATCTTTTTCAAACCACTGGCTACACGCCCGAACTGTTTGCCCACGCACCATGTAAACTTGGGTCCAGTACCGCTTAGATAAATCCGAAGGAATACTAATAATTGGAACCAAAAAAGGAAAGTTAAGGTTGAAGTTACGCTTGGAGTAATCAGCATCGCAAAGACGTCCGAACTCGTTGTGACTTTTTTGCTCGCAATATTCAATTATCTCGGGCAGAAGTGCCTGTACGAATCTTCCAATTTTCATAGATAACTCACCTTTCAGACTCTGACGATATTAGTAAGTATATGCAATAGTGCAGAAACGTTAAAAAGCCCTTTGGTTTAATCACTTAAAGGGCTTATATAAAACGTAGCATCACCACATTTGATAAGTTCTCTATTTCTAAACTCAAGGACAGATGAAGGGGTCTTGACGCTTTTTGAGTATCAGATATTCATACAAAACTAACCACCGAGTCAGCTAGAACTTCAGAAACTCTCGTACTGATGCCTCTTGGATACATGAGCTTTAATTGAGCGAACTAGCGCTTTGAGGAAACCACATCGACTTGGGATTGACGTTGTTTGGAATAAACAAAACGAAAAAGCCCCAGCATTTCTGCTGGGGCTTAGAATTTGGCGGTGAGTGAGAGATTCGAACTCTCGATACGTTGCCGTATACACACTTTCCAGGCGTGCTCCTTCAGCCACTCGGACAACTCACCGTATTTTGATTTGGTTAGCGCTCTTGGCTAACGGGGTGGTAATTTAATGATTCCGCCCCGCTTGGTCAACCCTAAAAGGGAAAAAAGGTGCGCTTTTTTAATTGTTTGCTTACTTTGTGATTAATTCGATCAAATGATCGGCAAATCATACGCTTTGGTAGTAGCCCGGTACTCGGAACCAGCGGCGGCATAGGTCTAGGAAGTAGCCGTATAGGACGCCCATTCCGCAAGACACAATCGCGTTACTCGATACTGCGGTAATGATTTGGTCAGTTGATGCACCAACCGTAAACAAAATCGCTGCGTAGACGGGTGATTGAAACGCGACGTACGCGACCAAATCCGAGAACGCTTTCATAGGGCCAGAAGGCGACACTTTCGCACCTTGGCGTAGTGCCCAGTCACGGAACACACCATATGGCCATGCGATGGCGATGTTTACAGGGATCGACAACAAACGTGATGCCAATGACTGTTCGAAGGTCATGCCAGAGACAAGCACTTCAATCAACATACCAGACACAAAACAGAACACAACCATCGCAAAGGTATCAGCGGCCGCGTTACGAATACAGAAAGGAGCTTTCGGTTTCACTTAAAATCTCACAGGATAATAAACTAACATAAGATCGAATATCGACCCATATGACTGGATATTTACCACCATCCAGATAACGACGCTATTAGAACACCAATTTAGCAGTTTTACCTACCGTATTTTGAAGCCAAAGGTAAATTAATCACCAATTTTGGCATTCAAAGTAGTCAAACTCGCTATTTGTTGTAGTTTAATTACAAACATAACCCTAAATCCCCTCTCATCAGGGAGTTAGCGATCTTATTTTCGTAGGTTAATGACAGTATGAATCGTGATAAGTGAGCGGTTTACCGATCACTATCACGACTTAGCGGGTAGATAAGATTGAGAGGTCTGCTTTTCACAATCCGGTTGCCAATTAGGCAACCGGTTAGGAAAGTTATTTGGAAGCGCTTTACTTTGAAACGCCTAGAGAAGTGACATTACTGCCTTTGCGGCCGCTGAACTGGAATAGTTTATTGGCAAACTGATAAAGCGCGTCATCGAGAATACGTTCATCAATCGGCTTGCCGACAATAAAGTCTGCGCCCGCTCCCATCATGCGCTCACGAGTCTCTTTGAATACATCAGCGGTGCAGCCGAAGATGAGGGTATCTTTTTCTTTGCCTGGCATATTGCGAATGCCAGCGATGGCTTCCACACCATCCATCACAGGCATGTGGTTATCCATCAAGATCAAGTCGTAGCTTTGGGTCGCAACGGCTTTTAACGCTTCTTCACCATTGACCACGGAATAGGTAATGAAGCCCTTACGCTTCATAAAGGTTTCTATAATGATGGTGTTGGTGCGATTGTCTTCAACAATCAGTGCTTTTAGGCCTCGATAATCAAGGTTACGCTCAATGTGTACATCCAGCGGTTTTGGTTCACAACTGGCGAGCCTCACTGTGACTTCAAACTCGGAGCCTATGCCCTCTTGACTGGTGAGTTTGATGTCTCCACCCATCACAAGCGCAATCTCTTTCACAATCGCAAGCCCTAGCCCTGTACCGCCAAAACGGCGAGTGGTGCTCGATTCAGCCTGTTCAAAAGGTTTAAAAATGCGTGCTTGGGCTTCTGGAGCAATGCCGATCCCCGTATCTTTTACTCGAATAGTTAGGTGTTTCTCTCCACTCCTACTTTCTCTGATAAGTACACTTCAATGTTGCCCTGTGAGGTAAACTTCACCGCATTATTTAGCAAGTTAAACAGGATCTGGCGCAGGCGCGCTTTATCGCCTTGGTACCAGCGCTCATCCTCAATATCGGAATATACGCTGAACTTCAGGCCTTTTTCGTTACACAAGGTGTGATAGACACTGTGCATACTGCCAATAATGGAGTTGAGTGGGAACGGATGGCTATCAAGCTCAATATGGCCTTGCTCAATTTTAGAGTAATCGAGGATCTCATTAAGTAGCGACATCATATGATCGCCCGAATCATAGAGCGTTTTCAGGTGCTTTCTCTGCTCTACCGACAGATCAGTTTTAAGCAAAATCTGCGCGGTACCGAGTACACCATTCATTGGGGTTCGGATCTCATGAGACAACGTGGCAAGGAACGCGGTTTTGGCTTTGGTGGAGGCTTGCGCTTCATTCGCTCCTGGTCTAGATAAACTGTTTTTTGGTTAAAACTGTCTATTAGGTAGCGGATCTCGTCTGGGCTGCGATAGTTGATATCAATACTGCCGCTATGGCGTGATTCATCCACTTCTTTAGCAATGACCGCAATCGGCTTGATGAGGTATTGGTTGATGAGGTAGTAGCCAAACATCAAACACAGCAACATAACCGGAACGATACCTAACTCAACACTCTTAACGATGTCCGCCACTTCATCGGCCACCAGCTTCTGGCGTTAACAACTTCCAGGCTCCAGTTAAACTCACCAAAACTGAGCTGGCTAATGTAGATGTCGCGCTCAACCCTAAAGTTGTGCTCGGTAATGACTTGTTGATTGGCATCTCGAACGATCACGCCAAGGTCGTGCTCTCTCGCTTTACTTTTGACAAAACCAATCAGATTTTCTAGTGACAAATCTACGGTGGCAACACCAGCGAAGATGCCGTCGACATAATAAGGCGCAGAGGCGGTAATCATCTGAACGTGTGTGTATGGGTCAACATACACCTCAGACCAACTGATGGTGTTGCTTGGTTTATCTTTTACCGAGGTATACCAAGGCTCTATATGGTACCCCGCAGTTTGAGGGTTGTTCCACAGATCGATTTTATCGACTTCGCCAGTGCTAGTGCGGTTGTAAAACAAGCTGGAGAGCTTAACATCCGGGTTAATAGAATACGGCTCAGGCCATATACCGCCGCTGACAGCAATGCCGTCGTTAAGCTTAAAGACTTGGCACAGAGCCTTGTCGAGGGATTGACGATCACTAATGGTCTCTCCCATGGCCACGATACTTTTTAATACGCCAAGGGAGCTATGAAGAGGCGCTGAGATCTCAGCTGCAAGGAATTCACTTCGAATATCAAGGTTTTGTTCTAGCTTGGCACGAACGGGCGACTCTACCACCCAATAGGTGATAGTGCCAAAGATGGCGATAAACACGGCCAGGTAAACGGCGAGTGCAATAATGCTTTTCTTTTTTAGCGACTCTTTGATGACCATAGCGAGAGAAGATTTCCTTTCTTCATGAGCATGAACTGCATCTTCTTGAGATGTCTCGTTACTTTAGTATAGCTATAGGTAATTGAAGCCTAGCTTGTTACTATACTCAAGATATTCATAATTCAGCCTAACGGTAAAGCATTTTGGAACTAAAAGACATACTTTCCCTTCCTGAGCTAGAAGGAAAACTACTCAATAACGCACAAACTCAAGGCTTCGTCACTTCTATGGCATCGGCTCCACACACCTTGCCACCAGAAGAATGGCTACCGTTTTTGTGGGGCGGTGAAGAAGTTGCGCCGTTTACCTCAGGCGAGCAACTGGAAGACTACGCTCAAGCAGTGATTACGCTTTGGAATCAATACCGTCCTGCACTCTTAGATGGCGAGTGGCAATGGCCAGAAGGTTGCGGTTTGGATGAAGAAGAGATCGTTACTCAAGAAACCAAAGACTTCTGTGAAGGCGTATTACAAGGCTGGCAGCTGGCTCGTGATGACTGGGAAACGCTGATGCCAGAGAACAGTGAGGATAACGCGTTGCTTGGTGGCGTGTTGCTTTCACTAAGCATGCTGTACGATCCAGAAACTTCCATTGCGACGCTGCAAGCACAAGGTATTGAAGGTCTAGAGCAGTTCAATGAAATCTATGCTGCCATGCCAGTGATGCTGTGTGGCATTACCCAAAAAGGCGCCGTTTTAGCAGAGCAGCAGTAAGTAGCAGAAAATCAATAGTTGGTAGAACAGCTATAGCTAGCCAACAGTATTGCCAAACAAAACGCCCTCACGATAGTGAGGGCGTTTTTGTATCAGAAGGCTTCAATAAAGTTGAAGTAGAACGCTGAGCCGTGTCGACCCATACCGAGATCGAGCCTGATGTTCATTCGAGGCTGAAGCTCATAACGATACCCTACCCCGTAAGATACAATGGCATGCCCTGCCAAATCATCCATCGAATTGCCTACAGCGCCAACACCTGCCCACGCTGTCATACCATGGTTCGATAGTACGCCAGAGTCACGACGAAACGTGTGGCGATACTCTGCTGTGACTTCAGCTGTTACCTTGTCGCGATATTGTCCTTGGTAATAACCGCGCATTGAACTCGCACCACCGATTTCGGGCATGTCGTAATAAGGCACGTCACCGAACGCTTGCTGATATTGAGCAAGCAGTGCGATCACTCTGCCTTCAGCGACGCTGTGGAAAGTACGATACTCCATATCAAGCTTTTGATATTCAGCCTGACTGCCCAGCGCCTCACTGTATAACAGCACTTCACTGCGAAATAGCGAGCCGCTCCATGGGTTCACTGCCACATCACGACTGTCGTATTGTAGACTGCCTCCCAAGCCCCAAGTAAAAGGCTTGTCTTTAAAGGTGTTAAAGTTCTCATCCATAAAGGCCGCTTCTGGTTCCGATGTGGGACTGTAGTAATTCAGTTTTACTGCAGGTCCTGCAAACCAGTTACCAGTTAAGCGATAGATGAGGTTGCCTCTGTAGTTGTTCTCGATAGCAGAGTACTTTGTGACCTCGCCAAACTCAAAATCGTTCGCCGCATCGTAGCCAATACCCCAATAATGCTTACTCTGGGAACCTAAGTTGAAGTTGCCTTTAAACTGCACATCATTGTTATTCCAATACAGCTCATGGTGGCCACTTAAGCCATAACCCACTTCGGAATCACCATAGTTACCAATCAAGAACGCTGACACACTAGAGCGTTGTAGCGCATTCTGCGCGCGATCAGTCTTGAACGAATACAATCCACCTAAAGCGACCAGTAGACCTTGTTCAGGTGTATAAGCAGGACCGCCAAGGAAGCTAAACATAGGCAAGCCATTGATTTCTTGATAGTACTTTTTGGCGTACTTCAAGTCGCTCACAGCTTTATTGCTAGCATCTTGTTTCGCTTGATCATCGTCATGGTCTTGAGACTTTAGTTCGTCGATAGCACTTTGATACTCCTCAACTCTTGCGTTGGCTTTCTCTGTATTGCTCTCGAATACCATGTCCTCTTTCAAGGTTGGTAAAGAGTGATAAGCATTGGAGGTTTCTAGGTTAGCAGCAAAAGCCACCGAGCTGGACACAAGTGCAGCAACCAGTGAAACCGACAACAAACGAACGCGCATAGATAAGGATACCTTAATCAAGTGAGGGACATTTAATGAATGAACGTTCATTCATTAAATTCACAAAACGCGCGCATAATATACAGTATGGATTTTTGTATCAATAAATATTTTGTATGGTATCGATTACGTTATATTGTCGTAAGAAGAGGCCTGCAAGCAAAGCCCGTATTAGCGGGCTATATCGACTCCCAGTGGAAAGAATCTATGCGTTCATCGGCAATGTAAAATAGTTTGGTACCCGGTTCAATCGCCAAATCCAATTCGGGGTTAAGGACTATCCCCTGCCCAACATCCACAGCAATCAACGTGGCTTGATATTCCGCTTTCATCCATTGAAACAGTGCGTTCACTTTAGTGGGTTTAGCTGAACTTGGATAGCGGACAGAGTATTGTGTCATCCCACGAGTTGAGCTAAGAAGCTCTTGATGAAGCGCACTTGAGCCTGGGTCGACTGCAGCTTTGGCAAGCATTTCGGCACCCACAGCGGGAATACACTCAGAGTTTGGACAGTGTTGATGAAGTAAGTCGCTCAGCGCTTCGTCTTTAAAATAGACCAATAGATGCGCCTTAGGGTTGCGGTTAGCACAATAGAGCGCAGCGGATAAGGTGATGTCGTCTTCTGGATTATCGATAAGAATACAGCTGGCGGACTCGATATTGGTCTTTTCCATCTCGCGGCCATCGGTATAGCTGTTGACTTTAACAAACGAAATTTCACCAGGCAGCGGATTTTCAATATCAGAACGGCTACAGAGCACAATGGGTCTTCTACCCGTCTCTTCATGTTGTAACATTCGAATAAGGTGAATCGTTCGCTGACCATTCCAGCCTAACATCAAAATATGGTTATCCACTCTTACCTTCCTTTTTCCCAACTGACCTGCGCGCCAAGATTCCAACCCTAACGCTGCCATTCGACCAAGCAGCGCTGCAAACAACATTAATCCACCAGGGATAACGAACAATATAGCGACCCATCGGCCTGCCTCTGTGGTTGGCGAAAGATCGCCATAGCCCACCGTCGATGCTGTCACGACGATAAAATAGATAAACTGTGAGATCGGCGTTGTGAGCTCTGTTTCGCCACTCAGAGACAACAGTCCCCAAGACACAAATACATAAAGCAGCAGCGCCGTCATCAAAGTTCGAAATTTGAGTTCAAACAAATGGCTGTGTAACCACTTGCGAAGCTGGATCCAAATAACCACGTGATTCCTTGTGAACGTTTTGTAATAAGCATATACGAAAAAACCAGTCCGAAGACTGGTTTTAGTTATTAATGTGAATGAATCAGCGAGTTACGCGTTGCCTTTCACTTTAATTTGCAGCTGCTCAGCAAAATCAAGCATGCGGTTGAGCGGGATAAGCGATTTCACGCGAAGTGCTTCATCAACAAAGATTTCGTGCTCTTCACCACCATCACGTAGCGCTTTCTCAATCGCTTTTAGGCCGTTCATTGCCATCCAAGGACAGTGTGCACAGCTGCGACAGGTCGCGCCGTTGCCTGCTGTTGGCGCTTCGATTAGCTCTTTTTCTGGCACTAGCTGTTGCATCTTAAAGAAGATACCTTTGTCAGTGGCCACGATAAGCTGCTTATTCGGTAGCTCTTTCGCCGCTTTGATAAGTTGGCTAGTAGAGCCAACAGCGTCAGCGAGGTCAACAACGCTTGCTGGTGATTCTGGGTGAACCAAGATTGCTGCATCTGGGTACACCGATTTCATGTCTTTCAGAGCTTTTGATGAGAACTCGTCATGAACGATACACTCACCTTGCCACAGAAGCATGTCAGCGCCTGTTTGATTTGCAATGTAAGAACCTAGGTGACGGTCTGGTCCCCAGATAATTGGCTTATCTTCTGCATCGAGATGCTCAACGATTTCTAGCGCGATACTAGAGGTAACGACCCAATCAGCACGTGCTTTAACAGCAGCAGATGTGTTGGCGTAAACCACGACAGTGTGGTCTGGATGCGCGTCACAGAATTCTGAGAACTTATCAGCTGGACAGCCAAGGTCAAGCGAGCACTCTGCTTCCAGTGTTGGCATTAGGATGCGCTTTTCTGGCGTTAGAATTTTCGCCGATTCGCCCATAAAGCGAACACCGGCAATGATCAGCGTTGATGCGTCGTGACGGTTACCAAACTTCGCCATTTCTAGCGAGTCACCCACAAATCCACCGGTCTCTTCTGCAAGAGCTTGGATCTCTGGATCGGTATAATAGTGTGCAATCAGAACCGCGTCTTTTTGTTTTAATAGCGATTTGATACTTGCGATGTACTGCTGCTTCTCGTCATCAGTTAACGGAACAGGCTTAGGGGGAAACGGATATACCGTATCAATTGAGTCTAAGATGTGGCTCATAGCGGTTGCTCTATGCTACTTCCAAATAGTCCGAGCATTGTACACGGATATTATTGATAGAACAAAGGCACTAGGGCAGGAATCGACCAAAGTTGAATAGAAAGTGGCCTCAACAGGCTGTGGATTTGATAGTTTGCTTTTTTGAATCGCTGTTTGCGGTGAGTAGGTTCCTGCCTGCGCAGGCGCGCGGCTAGTGGAATGACGACTATTTTGAGGTTGTGACTTGTTTCTGAGTGAAAGGTTGGTGCGCGTGGGAATAGATTCCTGTCTGCACAGGCGCACGGCTAGTGGAATGAGGATCTCTTTGGGAGTTGCATGTGTTGATGGCGTGCTTTAAGCGATCATTGAACCTAAAAGGGGTCGTCACCCCTGCGCATGCAGGGGTCTACTCAAAGCGTATTGGGAGCCAAGCATATTACCTAACCCCACAAAGTCACTTTATTGCAAATTAGACTTAGCAACCTTCGCAGAAGAACTGCCTGGGTATTCGCTAATCACCTGCTCGTAGTATTTCTTAGCTTCGTCAGCCTTATTGCCACGTTTGCAATGTCACCCAACTTCACTAGAGCGTCCGCTCGTTTGTTGGATTTTGCAAAACCAAGTACTGCTTTAAAGCTCTTTTCTGCTTCTGCGTCTTGGCGCTTAGCAAAGTACAGTTGGCCAAGCCAGTAATGACTATTTGGCATAAAGGTCGATTCAGGGAAGTCTTTTTGGAACTGTTTGAAGGCTTCAATCGCACCAGTGTAGTCGCGCTTTTTCAAAATCAAATCGACTGCATTTTGATATGCTGTTTGCTCATCCACATTGGTGGTGAACTTGCCGTCCGGTTTCGTCTTATCTGTCGCGACGGGAACTGCGGCTACCGCTGCGCCTTGTTGTGAGCGAAGCTTGTCGATTTCAATAAACAATTCACGTTGACGCTGAAGCATTTGCTCCATGTCGTAAGTATTGCGTTCTAGCTCACCGCGCAATGTGGAAATTTCTTGCGTCATTTCGTCGAGTTGTTGCTGCATTTGCAGTTGCACTCGGTTGCGGTTTTGCAAAAGGCGCTCTAGGCGCTGAACGTCGGTTTCATTAGCAGCAGATGCCGCTGTAATGGAGCAGCAGTTGCCGAAGAAGATGTTGCGCTCAAGTCGGTAACCGGTGCTTTCGCAGCAAGCGCAGAGCTTGCCATTCCGGCTAGTAACGTAAGCGTAACAGCGCGCTTAATGTTACTTGTCATAAAGGTAGGATCCTTAACTGCCGAGCCCTAAAACGACAATGTTGCAGCGCGAACGCTGCAACATGTTCAATCTTGGGCAGATTGGATTAGTAAACTAGTACTGCGCGACGGTTTTTCGCGTACGCGTCTTCAGATTGACCTAGTACTAGTGGCTTCTCTTCACCGTAGCTTACGATAGAGATTTGGTCTGCTTGTACACCAAGAGCTTGGATGTACTTAGCAACCGCTTGTGCACGACGCTCGCCTAGTGCGATGTTGTACTCAGGTGTACCGCGCTCATCTGCGTGACCTTCGATAGTCACTTGTAGTGATGCATCTTTGCTTAGGTATGCTGCGTGTGCTGCAAGCATATCTTCGTAGTCACCAGCGATAGTAGAGTTATCGAATGCAAAGTAAATCGTTTGGTTTTCACGAAGTGCTTTTTCTTTTAGCTCTTGCTCAGTTAGCTGTGCATTCTCATCAATTGGTGTCGCAACAGTCGTTGTTTCTTGTTGCGTTTGGTTGTTTTGCTCTGCACCTGTTGATGACGCAGCGTCGTCGGTTGAGCTACACGCCGTCATTGCTAGAACTGGCAGTGCGATTAGCAACCCCTTAAAAACTTTGTTTAATTGCATTGTTATTTCCTTAACCTAAAAAATTTAATTGCTATAAAAACGGTGACCATGCAGGTGCTCTTACGCGCCCGTTTGTAGCCGGTAGTCTAGCTTTAAATCGCCCATCAATAGATACCATCGAAAGGACGTTAGTTTTGTTATAGATGGAACTGTATATCACCATGCCACCATTTGGTGCGATGCTTGGTGATTCATCGAGCAGTGTTTTGGTGAGGATCTGTACCGAGCCCGTTTCTAGATCTTGTTTTGCAAGATTAAAACCAGAGTTGGAACGATTCACCATCACGAGGTAACGACCATCAGGGGTGATCTGCCCACCGAGGTTTTGGCTACCCTGCCACGTGATACGCTTGGTTTTACCATCAGACAAATTTACTTCATAAATCTGAGGGTTACCACCCCTATCCGACGTAAAAATAAGGGAATTGCCGTCCGGTTTCCAGAACGGTTCTGTATTATTTGATCGGCCGCGGGTAATTTGACGAAGTTTTCTGGTTTCCAGATTTAGCGTATATACATGCAGTTGCCCAGTCTTCGACAAGGTGATTGCGAGAGACTTCCCATCCGGAGAGAATCTTGGCGCACCATTGTGACGAGGGAATGACGTTACCTTCTCACGCTTACCTGTGTAGATATTCATGATAAAGATTTCTGCTTGGCCATTTTGGAAGCTAACGTACGCTAGCTGCTTACCATCTGGCGACCAAGCTGGAGACATTAGTGGCTGCTTAGAACGCAGAACCAGTTTTTCGTTGTAGCCGTCGTAATCAGCGATACGCATTTGGTAGGGGTACGCGTCTTTGTCGTTAACTACAACATAAGCGATACGAGTTAAGAACGCTCCGCGCTCGCCCGTCAGCTCTTCGTAGACAAGATCCGAAATGCGGTGTGCGTATTCACGAAGACGCTGGCCAGGAACCGTCGCTTTCTTCTTAAAGAGGATATGGTCGTTAGACAATACCAATTGACCATCGTCGCTCAGTGCTTTCGACTGACCACCGGTGAGCTGGCCACGAACCACGTCAACAAGCTGATAGCTCACTTCGTAGTTACCTTCTGCATTCTTTACGATAGTGCCAGTTAGCAGCGAATCAACACCAAGGCCTGTCCACGCTTCAAAATTAATTGCCGATGCGTCATAAGGCGTTTGCGGCATTTTGCTGGTCGCAATCGGGCTAAATTTACCGCTGCGCTGCAAGTCAGAGGCTATCACTGCAGAAACATCATGCGGCAATTTGCCCTCGCCTTCCCATTTGAAAGGTACAATGGCAATCGGTCTTGCTGAATCGATACCATCGGTGATAACAAGTTCTAATGCGGCATTGGCAGTTTGAGTAGCAAGACTCATTACCATTGCCATTCCTAGTAATATTCGCTTAATCACAGGTTTTTCCTTATAACTGTGGCTTATATGTCAAGTTAATGTTCTTTAGCTGAGCATTAACTTCAGGAAATTCGGAGAGGGGAAACGAACGAACCTGTGAAATGGCACTTTTGGTGGCATTACACAAGCGAGCATCGCCCTCTATTACTTTTACAGCCCCTGCAATCGCACCGCTGCCCGCGGGGATCAGTTGCAGGTTTACACGGCATTCTTTACCGCGAAAGCTGGAGTCGGTGAGAATGTGCTGCTGGATAAGCTGCTTGTAGATCTCACCCATTTTGGCAAGTTCAATATCCACCTGACTGGAACGAGCCGCGGAGTTACTCGCAGCTTCACTTTCTAGTCCTGAAAAAATATCGTTCAGCGCCGCCTCTTGCTCTTTTCGCTCGCGCTCAATTTGCTCAAGACGTTGTTGCTCTTGGCGTGCTTTCTCTGCTGCTTCTGCGGCCGCTTTTTCTTTAGCGATACGCTCTTGCTCAGCACGCTCAGCGGCTTCTTTTTCACGCTGCGCTTTTTCTTGAGCTTCTTTAATTGCTCGCTCTTTCTCTAGGCGCTCTTGTTCTGCTTTCGCTATAGCCGCTTCTTGAGCGACACGTTTTTGCTCGGCGACACGAATAGCTTCTTCTTTCGCTTTACGCTCTGCTTCTGCCTTCTCTGCACGCTCTTTTTCAACCTTACGACGCTGCTCTGCTTCACGCGCAGCTTGTGCGTCTTTCGCTTGCTGCTCTTTCAGCTTACGAATGCGCTCTTCTTCCGCTTTACGGTTTTTCTCAAGTTGTTCGCTTTCACGACGAAGTTTGTCGAGGCGGTCTTGCTCCTTCTTGGCAGCGGTTTCACGCTGCTTGCGAATTTCCGCCGCTTGCTGGCGCACTTTCGCAGGATCAATCACAACGGCTTGAACCATGCCAGTAGGCTCTGATTTCGTCATATTAAAATCAGTGCCCCACAGCAGCGCCACGATCAAGAGTGCGTGAGCAAACAAAGAGATCGCAATCGGCTTTCCGTAGCTGTTTCTGTTGTTCTTATTGCTTTTCATACGGCTGCGACGACTATTCCCTTATGTCCGTTAACAAGCCAACCTTTGGAATACCTGCACGGCTTAATTCATCAAGCAGCAAAACCACCTCTGCATAGGGGGTCGCTGCATCACCACCCACCGCGACTGGCGAGTCAGGATTGATAGAAAGCTCAGCACGAACTCTGACGATAATATCTTGCAGACTAAGACCGCGTTGAACGTCTTCGTTATTCACACTTAGTCCTAAATTTCCATCGCGATCGACTTCAACAATGATGAAGCTAGCGTCTGTATCGCCCGCTAACTCAGACGCGGGCTTAGCTGTTGATGTTTTAGGTAGCTCAACATCCACGCCTTGAGTAATGAAAGGCGACGTCACCATGAAGATAATAAGCAGCACAAGCATAACGTCGATATAAGGTACAACGTTAATCTCACAGGTGAGTTTGCGCTTTTTAGGTTGGTAGCCAGCCATTATTGCTCCCTAGCGGCCATCGCTTGACGGTGCAAAATGCTGTGGAATTCTTCAGAGAAGGTCGCGTAGTTGTGCTCTAGCTTGCTCACCTTGTTGCTAAGACGGTTAAATGCCATAACCGCTGGAATCGCAGCAAATAGACCCATCGCCGTTGCAATCAAGGCTTCTGCGATACCTGGTGCTACCATAGCAAGCGTGGCTTGTTTTACTTCACCTAGCGCGATAAACGCATGCATGATGCCCCAAACGGTACCAAACAGACCAATGTAAGCTGATAGAGCCCACGGTCGCTAGGAATGGCAAGTTAGTTTCTAGATCTTCCACTTCACGAGAAACCGCAACGCGCATTGAGCGACCGGTACCTTCCATGATGAAAGCTGGCGAGTCAGCATTCGATTTGCGAAGACGTAAAAACTCGGTAAAGCCAGAATAGAAAATCTCTTCAGTGCCTGAAAGCTCATCTTTACGCTTTTTCACGTCTTGATAGATGTGAGAAAGATCAGCACCTGACCAAAAACGGTCTTCGAATGTCTCAGACTCTTTGGTGGCCTCTTTTAAGACTTTGCTACGCTTGATGATCATCGCCCAGGATACGACTGACATGCCCATCAGAATCAACATTACCAATTGAACCAGTAGACTTGCCTCGAGTATGAGGTCTACAAATGAAATATCAGCCGTCACTGTGTTTTAACTCCACTAAGATAGACGAAGGAATGGCCTTCGGCTTCATTTTAACATTATCTATACACGCCACTTTAACCAGAGCTTTCGCTATTGTCACACCCTGTTGGTCGACAATTTCTTGAGCAAATGTTAGCGACGCTTTTTTGAATTCTTCAATATAGGTTTTTACGGTGAGCTGGTCATCCAGGCGTGCACCACGGATAAAGTCGATATCCATATGACGAACCACAAAGCCTGTGTGCTCTTCTAACAACACACGCTGATTAACACCTTTGCTTCTGAGGAGCTCGGTGCGGGCACGTTCAAAGAAATTGAGGTAGTTCGAGTGGTATACGACACCTCCCGCATCCGTGTCTTCATAATAGACGGTCACAGGAAATTCGAAATACGATGATAACTGAGACAAACTGATCACTTCCTAAATAAAACTACGCATTAATATAACGCAACTCATTGTGATTGTTATAAGTGCTGACAAGAATTTTTGATTAAAGTGCCAAAATTTACACTTAATTGATGAAGATATTAGCGATTACTCGCTTTTCATTGTTTCAAAAAGTAAAAAACCCGAGCAATGGCTCGGGCTTATTCTAAAAAACGTACATTAACGTTAAGTAACTCAACACAGTTAGTGACAAGTAAGGGCTAAACACCAGTTGCCACAGCCAAAACCTTGGTTTGAAGCCGATGCCGTAGACCATACTCGAACAGAGAGACAATACAAACGTCAGTCCTAGCCATGGTGCAAAACCACCGATGGCTGCGTCGTAGCCCTCCGGGCTCCACATAAAGAGACCTGCGTTAGCAAAACCAAGCACCAGTGATAAGGCGCGAAGGAGCACCTTATCCATAGGCTTGTGAATCTGCTCTAACTGTTGGTTAAGCTTACTCACTGTCTTCGTCCATCATCTCACTGTGCTCAAGCCAAAGTGCATTGATGATACCGAACGCACAAGCCAAAAGAACACCTAAAATCCAAGCGAAATACCACATGTTAAATGCTCCTTAGTAAAGTGAATTCTTGTTTTCTTCGATGAACTTGTCATCAAGACGACCAAACATTTTGTAGTAAGTCCAAGCTGTGTAGCTAAGAATTACTGGAACCATAACAAACGCTACCGCTGTCATTAGGTTCAGAGTCAACTCACTTGACGTTGCATCCCACATGGTCAAGCTGTGGTTTGGATTCATGCTGCTTGGCATTACGAATGGGAACATTGCAAAGCCAGCAGTAAAGATGATGCCACCGTTCGCTAGAGAAGAAGCAATAAATGAAATTGCACATTTCTCAAGGCGAGATGCTAATACCGCTAGTAGAGGCATAACCACACCTAATGCTGGAGCAATCCATAGTAGTGGGTACTTCTCGAAGTTCGTCATCCACGCACCTGCTTCACGAACCACTTCTTTAACTAGTGGGTTAGAAGCGGCGTTGCCGTCGATGCTGCTTACTACTAGGTAACCATCAATGCCTTGGATCCAGAAACCTGCACCAACAAATGCTACTACGGTTAGTAGACCCATGATTTGTGCTGTGTTGCGAGCACGAGTATGGATATCACCTGTGGTCTTCATTTGTAGCCATGTTGAACCTTGAAGCAGGATCATGAATAGGCTCACTAGGCCACACAGTAGTGCGAATGGGTTAAGCAGAGCGAAGAATGAACCGTGGTAAGTCGGCATCATGAAATCGCTTAGCTGGAATGGTACACCTTGTAGTAGGTTACCAAATGCCACACCGAAGATAAGTGGTGGTACGAAACCACTGATTGAGATACCGATATCCCAAGCGTTACGCCACTGCTTGTCTTCTAGCTTCGAGCGGTAGTCTAGACCGATTGGACGTAGCCAAAGCGCTGCTAGAGTTAGGATCATCGCTAGGTAGAAACCAGAGAACGACGTTGCGTACACAAGTGGCCAAGCAGCGAATAGCGCACCACCAGCGGTGATTAGCCAAACCTGGTTACCGTCCAGTGTGGAGCGATAGAGTTAATCATTACACGGCGCTGGGTGTCCGTTTTACCTAGGATAGGTACTAGTGCACCTACCCCATATCAAAACCATCGGTGATAGCGAAACCAGCAAACAATACGCCGATCAGTACCCACCAGATGAATCGTAAGACTTCGTAATCAAACATTCTTTTTCTCCTTGCTTACGCTTCTACTTGACGACTAACTTTGTTCTCTACCGTTTCGACGTTTTGTTCGAAGTGGTAGCGACCTGTCTTCAAGCTACTTGGGCCTTTGCGAGCGAATTTCACCATTAGGTAAACTTCGGCAATTAGGAACACCGTGTATAGAGCGATGATTGCGAATAGTGATGTCCAGATCTGACTTGCTGTCAGTGCTGATGCTGCCACGTGTACAGGCAGGATTTCACCTACGGCCCATGGCTGACGACCAAATTCAGCAACAAACCAACCGGCTTCCACTGCAATCCATGGTAGTGGAATGCTGAATAGTGCCGCTTTAAGGATCCATTTTTTCTGTTCAATTTTCTGACGACATGTCTGAATGAATGCCGCACCGAAGACGAATAGCATGATGAAGCCACACGCAACCATGATACGGAATGACCAGAATAGTGGCCAAACTGTTGGGATAGAATCATCCGCAGCTGCTTGGATTTGATCTTCTGTCGCATCAACAACGTTTTCTGTGTAACGCTTAAGCAATAGACCGTAACCAAGATCTTGCTTCACGTCGTCAAACGCTTCTAGGTTTGCGTCTGTACGCTCACCTGCACGCAGTTTTTCTAGAAGTTCATACGCGTACATACCGTTACGGATACGATCCACGTGCTCTTCACGTAGGTCACGAAGACCTTGAACTGGTGTATCGATAGAACGAGTTGCGATGATACCCATTACGTATGGGATCTTCAGCGCGAAGTCCGTTTCCATCTTCTCTTGATTTGGAAGACCAAACACAGTGAACGCTGCTGGAGCTGGCTCTGTATGCCACTCTGCTTCGATAGCCGCAAGTTTCACTTTCTGTACGTCGCCAAGCTCGTAACCAGATTCGTCACCAAGAACGATAACAGAAAGGATAGAAGCCATACCGAATGACGCTGCAATCGCGAAAGAGCGACGAGCAAACGCCACATCACGACCTTTCAGTAGGTAGTAAGCACTGATACCCAGTACGAACATCGCACCTGTGGTATAGCCTGATGCTACTGTGTGAACAAACTTAACCTGAGCAACCGGGTTGAGAACCACTTCTGCAAAGCTAACCATTTCCATACGCATGGTTTCGAAGTTGAACTCTGCGCCCACAGGGTGCTGCATCCAACCGTTCGCAACAAGGATCCAAAGAGCTGAGAAGTTAGAACCCAGCGCAACCAACCAGGTAACCGCTAAGTGTTGACGTTTTGAAAGCCTATCCCATCCGAAGAAGAAAAGTCCGACAAAGGTGGATTCGAGGAAGAAGGCAACGAGGGCTTCGATCGCCAGCGGCGCACCGAAAATATCACCCACGTAATGGGAATAGTAGGACCAGTTCGTACCAAACTGGAATTCCATGGTTAGGCCGGTAGCCACACCTAGGGCGAAGTTAATACCAAATAGCTTACCCCAGAACTTGGTCATGTCCTTGTAGATTTGCTTGTTGGTCATTACGTAGAGGGACTCCATGATGGCAAGTAGGAATGCCATACCTAGAGTCAATGGAACGAACAAGAAGTGATACATTGCCGTAATTGCGAATTGCAATCTCGACAGATCAACAACGTCTATCATGATAACTCCTTTTGTGTCGGCTGAACGACACTTTCTACATTATGCGCCGAGGATACTTGTTTAATAGAAATTAAACTTGTTGAGCAAATCAGCATCCTTGTTGCAAAAATGTACCTCAATGGTTAGTTAATTGTTAAGCTTGCGCTAATATAGCTGGAGCTAATATTACTGGGAAATTAAGTTGGTTTCAAAAGGTTTATTCAGGAAAATGCTTTGATATAAGTCAATAAAGCGAAGAAGTGAATTGTACGATCTTTAATCACATTGATGTAGATCAATTTTAATTGGAAAGGGAGTTTGAAGTGGTGAGCAAAAAAAGAAAATTAGCAGCAGCTAATACCCCTTTAGTAGCAAGGGATTATAAACAATGTGCGTAACCGTGTGAACGAAAATCACGAAATAGATAGATTTTATTGATAGGAAATGTAAATAAAAGAAAGCGGCATATTCGCAATATTACTTTACAAATATGCAGCTCAATAATTGGTCTGACAAATTTCATTTCTGTGATGTAGAACATGGGTTGCGTATCCCAATCCTACGTCGAGACTTTAATCTTTATCAATTCCAAAGTGCAAGTAAGCTCTATCTGATGCAATACGCCTCGCGGGGTGCGTTGCAGATAGCCCTGCTGAATCAAGTAAGGTTCGATGACATCTTCAATCGTGTCTTTCTCTTCACCAATCGCCGCTGCGAGGTTGTCTAGCCCAACAGGACCGCCAGAGAATTTCTCCATGATGGCAAGCAGGAGCTTCCTATCCATGTAATCGAAACCTTGGTTATCGACATCAAGCATGTTCAGAGCTTTGTCTGCAATATCAGCACAGATATGACCGTTACCTTTCACCTCTGCATAGTCACGTACACGGCGTAGTAGTCGGTTGGCGATACGAGGTGTACCACGGGCACGGCGGGCAATCTCCAACGCTCCTTCCGGTTCCATCGACAAGCCTAAGCAGCCAGCACTGCGCTGCACAATCTTTTGCAGGTCAGCAATTTTGTAGTATTCCAAACGCTGCACGATACCGAAACGATCGCGAAGTGGTGATGTTAATGAGCCAGCGCGCGTCGTTGCACCAATAAGTGTAAACGGCGGCAAATCAATTTTAATGGAGCGAGCGGCAGGCCCTTCACCAATCATGATATCTAGCTGATAGTCTTCCATCGCCGGATACAGCACCTCTTCTACCATTGGGCTAAGACGGTGGATCTCGTCAATGAACAGTACATCGTTTTCTTCGAGATTGGTCAGAAGCGCAGCAAGGTCGCCTGCTTTTTCAAGTACAGGCCCCGAAGTGTACGGATGTTTACTTCCATCTCGTTAGCAACGATATTCGCCAACGTGGTTTTACCCAGACCAGGAGGTCCGAATATCAATAGGTGGTCGAGCGCTTCGTTACGTAATTGTGCGGCTTTGATGAAAATTTCCATCTGGTCGCTAACGTGCTCCTGACCTTCATAGTCAGCCAGCTTCTTAGGACGAATAGCTCTATCGATGACATCTTCATCACGGAAAACTGGGTTTTCTGGGGCGATTAAGCGATCGGCTTCAATCATCTCACTGTCTCTCTACACTCACTGTCTCTCTAAAAATAGCGCTTAGTCATTAAACCATAGCACGCAGTGCTTCGCGGATCAGCGCTTCACTGGTCATGTCTGGTTTCGCGACTTGAGAAACCACTTTCGATGCTTGTGTCGGCTTGTAACCGAGTGCCAATAGTGCGCTCACCGCCTCTTCTTCGGCGCTTTCGCTAGACATTGCGCCAACACTGTCCATCGGCGCAGCATCGGTTGCTGGTGTGAATAGATCACCGGCTCCCCAACCTTTGAGGCGGTCTTTCATTTCAACGACAAGACGTTCAGCGGTTTTCTTACCCACGCCAGGCAACTTAACAAGTGTGGAGATATCTTCGCGCTCAACGCACGAGACAAATTGGCTGGCAGACATACCAGATAGGATACCCAAGCCCAATTTAGGGCCGACACCGTTAGCTTTGATGACTTCGCGGAACAGAGCGCGCTCACGCACTGTATTGAAACCGTAAAGAAGCTGTGCATCTTCACGAACGACAAAATGGGTGTAAATAATGGCTTCTTGACCAATTTCTGGCAGCTCATAAAAACAGCTCATTGGCATTTGAACTTCGTACCCTACTCCACCAACTTCAATCAGTAGCTCAGGGGGTTGCTTTTCGATTAGCGTGCCACGCAGTCGTCCTATCACAGTCTATGTCTCATTGTTTGTTGCAATAGGGCTTAGGATATAGAATAACTGGATGGGTATCCAGTTATTCTCTTCACATTTTAACTCATAGCTGAGCGCAATCGCTCGGACAGCTCAGTGCCTTCTGCAATCTGTTGATTGAGCTCGTCACTGATGGTTTGAATATCCTCAGCAATCGCTTTGCTCCCTGTTACAGAACGTGCCACATCACTACTCGCCTGATCTAGCTCTCCTATCGCCTGATTTTGCTGGGTAACTAAGTGACTGAGGTCGGTGATTTCAGTTGAAATGACTTGGACTTGCTCAATCATCTGGCTGAGCTCTTTTACCGTGGTTTGAATGGTCTGCTGCCCCGAGTCAATCTGTTGCTGACTGTTACTGATTAATGTGCGAATTTCCTCAACCGAATTACTGGTCTTCGAAGAAAGCTCTCTCACCTGCTCAGCAACAACTGCAAAACCACGACCATGGTCGCCCGCTCGAGCCGCTTCAATGGCCGCATTTAATGCCAACAAGTTGGTTTGCTCAGCCACTGAAGTGATGAGCTCAATTACAGACACAACTTTTTGGTTACTATTATCAATATTGGCAATCGCTCGGTCGAGGCATTGAGCATTTCAGAACTGCTTTCCGCTTGCTGTTTGATAGCGTCGGTTTGGCCAATGACTTGTTCCATGAAGTTCACAGACTCTTGAGTAAAAGAGGACAACTGCTCTAGTTGCTGACTCATCTCCTCTGCTGCGCTCGCTTGTGATGCGCTGTTCATTCCCAACGACTGTACATTTGAGTTGAGCTGCGACGATTGCGTATTCACCTGATGGATGACTTCATCGAGCTCTTTCACACTCGCATTTACGGTCACTAGCATGCCATCCATACGCTTTTCACCTTGCGACGCTTTTTCGGCTTGCAGTGCACTCTCTTTCATCGCTTTTTCTGCACGATGAATTGCACTTTCTTTTTGCTTCGCGGTAAAGCTCTGAGCGAAACAAATCACACAAAGTGGCAGAAGCATACCAGACCAAATCTCGACATTTTGTTTTGACGCCGATAGTGCAATAGTTGGGAATGAAAAGCCGCTAGTGTGAAGATAGGTCATAACGCCCGCGACCAACAGAATACCAATACTCCAAGTCAGCGCCATCGCTCTAGAAGCCGAGAGATAGAAGGCGACAATCAGCAAGGGAGCCCAAAATGCCTGAGTTGAATCGACGATACCACCACTTTGATAAATGATGTTCACTGCATGTACAACCATCCCAAGAAAGCCAATATTGAGCGCTAGCGTGATTTGCTTAGTGAATCGCAACACCACTAAGCCAATTACTTCGATTGCAATAAGCAGTACCGACGTTAGAAACAGCAGTGCATGGCCATTAGATTGCCACTTAACAGCGCTGTACAGACCAACGACCAGCGCGACAACAGTAAATACAGCGGTGATTTCAGCTTTGCGAAGAGTATTGCGGGAGAGACTTTGAGCGTTATTTATTAAGTTGTGCCACATGCCTTTGTTTTCCTTATTATTGGTCCTTTGAGTCACTCATCAGACCAATCTTAGGAAGTTAACAAATGATTAACAAGACACGCTAGGTAAAAAGCTCTAAAACTGTGGGCTGGTTATCGTTAAAACTATCGATTTCCAATCGTTAGCGGTAGCGACCTTTGCGTGCACCACTCGCTTTACCCGCTAGAGCAACGAGCGTTTTGTTAGTGTTGGCATGACAGATAGCAACACCGAGTGCATCGGCAGCGTCCGCTTGCGGCTTTGAAGGTAGCTTCAACATCGCCATGACCATGTGTTGAACCTGGGCTTTATCCGCGCCACCGGTGCCTACAACCGCTTGTTTGATAAGCCTTGCCGCGTACTCGTAGACGGGAAGGTCGTTGTTGACCGCAGCGACAATCGCGCTACCTCTTGCTTGGCCAAGCTTCAGTGCTGAGTCGGCATTTTTGGCCATGAAGACCTGTTCAATTGCGAACACATCCGGTTGAAACTGAGTAATGATTTCACTGACACCAGCGTAGATCTGTTTTAGTCGACCGGGTAATTCTTTTTCTGAGGTGCGGATACAACCGCTCCCCAAATACTGCAAATGTCGCCCCTGCTGACGAATTACACCATAACCGGTGATTCGTGAGCCTGGGTCGATTCCTAAAATAATAGACATTGCTTCTCGCTACTTATTCTAACGTCGCTGCAACTTCATCAGAGATGTCACCGTTGTGGTAAACCTCTTGGACGTCATCGAGATCTTCCAATACATCAATAAGTCGCAACAATTTTGGCGCGGTAGACTCATCTAGATCGGCTTTCGTTGATGGTACTAGGGTTACTTCCGCGTTTGATGCTTCAAAACCAGCTTCGTCTAAAGCGTCTTTAACCGCCCCAAATTCTGAAGGATCGGTGTATACATCGATCGCGCCATCTTCACCGGTTTCAATATCATCGGCACCGCCTTCAAGAGCGACTTCCATGACCTCGTCTTCATCTAAACCCGGCGCGTATGAGATAACCCCTTTCTTATCGAATAGGTAGTTAACACTGCCATCAGTGCCTAGGTTACCACCCGCTTTTGAGAATGCGTGACGAACACCAGAAACAGTACGATTGCGGTTGTCTGTCATACATTCCACCATCACAGCAGTGCCACCCGGTCCGTAACCTTCGTAGATAACGGTCTCCATGTTGTCATCACCCTCACCACCAGCACCACGAGATACCGCGCGGTTTACTGTGTCGCGAGTCATGTTGTTTGACAGTGCTTTGTCGATTGCAGCGCGAAGTCTTGGATTGTTGTCAATCTCGCCACCACCCTCTTTTGCGGCAACAACAATTTCACGAATGAGTTTGGTGAAGATTTTGCCACGCTTAGCGTCCTGCGCGGCTTTACGATGACGAATGTTCGCCCATTTACTGTGACCTGCCATGGTTAATCCTTTGAGTTCTATGAAGTTGGATTTTTATAGAGTGGTATAACTATACAGAATTTAGAAACAAAAACTCCCGCAAATGCGGGAGTTTTTGTTGTGTGTTGCGATTTGCGATGTTACGTAATAACGAGCCTGTTGTTCTCCCCCTTACTAAGGGCGAGTTAGAGGGGGTGCTCTTGATCTTACTGCTTTATTTCAATCAATAAGCAAGAAAAGAGCACCCTCCCAGCCTCCCCTTAGTAAGGGGAGGAGCTAATAGGCTAACTGCGCATCGCCGCAACACACGAGAAAGATTAAGCGTCTTTCTTCTCTTTCGCTGCCGTTACTGCAATCGCTAGCTCTTCAAGTGCTGCTGGGTTTGCTGCGCTTGGTGCGTCTGTTAGTAGACATGCTGCTGCGGTTGTTTTCGGGAATGCAATAACGTCACGGATGTTCTCTGTGCCACAAAGCAGCATCACTAGACGGTCAAGACCGAATGCTAGACCTGCGTGTGGTGGTGTACCGAACTTCAGTGCGTCTAGTAGGAAACCAAACTTCTCGCGTTGCTCTTCAGCATCGATACCAAGAATCTCAAATACCGCAGCTTGCATTTCTGCGTTGTGAATACGAACAGAGCCGCCACCTACTTCATAGCCATTTAGAACCATGTCGTACGCATTAGAGTTTGCTGCCGCTGGGTTCGCTTTTAGCTCTTCCGCTGTCATGCCAAGAGGAGACGTGAATGGGTGGTGCATTGCGTGCAGGTTACCCTCGTCATCTTCTTCGAACATTGGGAAGTCAACAACCCATAGTGGAGCCCACATAGACTCGTTAGTAAGCTCAAGATCTTTACCAAGCTTAAGACGTAGCGCGCCCATTGCTTCAGCAACAGTGTTTGCTTTGTCTGCGCCGAATAGGATGATGTCACCAGATTCTGCGTTTGTACGCTCTAGAATACCGTTGATCACTTCTTCATTAAGGAACTTAGCAACTGGAGATTGGATACCTTCCACGCCAGCAGCACGGTCGTTAACCTTCATCCATGCTAGGCCTTTCGCGCCGTAGATACCTACGTACTCAGCGTAGCTGTCGATTTGCTTACGAGTTAGAGAAGCGCCGCCTGGTACACGGATAACCGCTACGCGACCTTTCTCGTCGTTTGCTGGGCCTGAGAATACTTTGAACTCAACGTCTTTCACTAGATCAGCAACGTCCACTAGCTCTAGTGGGTTACGTAGATCTGGTTTGTCGCTACCAAAACGACGAATCGCTTCAGAGAACGGCATCACTGGGACTGACCTAGGTCTACGTTCAGTAGCTCTTGCCACATGTCGCGAACCATTTTTTCAGTCACTTCACGTACTTGGTCAGCCGACATAAATGATGTTTCGATATCGATCTGTGTGAATTCTGGTTGACGGTCAGCACGTAAGTCTTCATCACGGAAACACTTAACGATTTGGTAGTAACGGTCGAAGCCAGACATCATCAGTAGCTGTTTGAATAGCTGTGGAGACTGAGGAAGTGCGTAGAACGAACCTTTGTGCACACGGCTTGGTACTAGATAGTCACGAGCACCCTCTGGTGTCGCCTTTGTTAGTACTGGTGTTTCAATGTCTAGGAAGCCGTTGTCATCTAGGAAACGGCGAACGAAGCTCGATGCTTTAGCACGCAGTTTAATACGGTCGCTCATCTCTGGACGACGTAGGTCGATGTAACGGTACTTAAGACGTTGCTCTTCAGTATTCGTTTGGTTGAAGTCTAGAGGTAGCACGTCGCTACGGTTGATGATTTCAAGACCTTTTGCAAGGATCTCTACTTCACCTGTCGCCATGTCTTTGTTTACTTGGCTCTCTGGACGCACACGAACTTCACCAGTCAGCTTGATGCAGAATTCGTTACGAAGTTGGTTCGCTACTTCATAAGCATCAGCCATATCTGGATCAACAACAACCTGAACGATACCTTCACGATCTCGCATATCAATAAAGATAAGACCGCCTAAATCACGACGACGGTTTACCCAGCCGCACAGTTCTACAGTTTGTCCTGCAAGGGACTTGTTCAGGTGACCACAGTAATGGCTACGCATAATGAATTTCCCAATTTCCGATTGTTTATATGAAAACGTTTATATGAAATCTATATTGTGGGTGATGGCATGAAAAGTCGCCAATACTAAATCCACCCACAAAATCAAAGGTTCATTTATACTCGGAAAATCGTCTAAAATCGACCTAATTTGATAGAATTGTTGTGTTTAATTGCCTGTTGCTGAGCAAGAACACTTGAAACGGACAAAATATCAACAAATCCTATTCCTTATCGGCTTTTGTTGACTTGAATTGAAAGGATGAGAAATGAGTGAACCAACATTGCGACTTGGATTGACCATGTGGTCTCACAATGACTGGCAGCACTCTTTCTACGGAAAAGGCACCAAGCCTGGGGAGCGCTTAGCACGATACGCCTCCGTATTTGATACGGTCGAGGGCAACACAACGTTTTACGCCACGCCGAGCGCAAAAACGGTCGCCACTTGGAATGACGCGACCTCTGAGGATTTCCGCTTTACCTTTAAACTTCCAAAAGCGATTACCCATGAGCGAATGCTCAACCAGTGCCAAGACGAGCTCATGGCCTTCCTACAGGTAATGGCACCTTTGCACCATAAAGTGGGTATGTGGACAATTCAACTACCGAGCAAGTTTTCACCTGCTGATCTCCCTGCTCTGCAAGCATTCTGTGCCAAATTTCCGTCTGAGATGAAACTTGGCGTTGAAGTGAGGCATTTGGGCTTTTTCAACAAGTCTGAGGAAGAGCGGGTCTTCAATCAATGGCTTATGGAGCATCACATCGACCGCATTATCATGGACTCTCGTCCCGTTTTTGCTGCGGCTCCAACAACCGCCGCGGTCATTGATGCTCACGATAAAAAGCCCAAAGTACCCGTACATGCCATTGCCACCGCCGATCATCCAATGATCCGTTTTATAGGTCACCCAGATATGGAAGCCAACTTGGCGTTTTTTAAACCATGGGAGAAGAAGCTGGCGCAGTGGATTGAGCAAAGTAAACAGCCTATTTAATGATCCACACGCCAGACAATGTTGAAGCGCCGGAACTGGCAATCAAGCTCTATAAGGAGCTCAAATCTTCGCTAGCGGACAATATAACTTTAAGCGATAAACCGACCTTTCCTTGCCTTCGCGATGACCATCAAATCTCGATGTTTTAGCCGCCCAACTACTCAGTGATACTGGCTTTGAAAGCATTAATGACATTTCGGCTGAAATAACGTAAAATGCGCGCCTTTTTTATTGCGTCCGTCCGAATCGGCAATGGGGAATCTTAACATGCAGAATAAAGACACCATTTTCTCTGCTCCTATCGACAGAATTGGTGATTTCACCTTTGATGAGCGAGTGGCAGAAGTCTTTCCAGATATGATCCAGCGTAGCTACCTGGCTACAGCAACATTATTTCTGCAATTGGTATGTTGGCAGAACGTTTTGCTAAGCCACACTCTACTATTTACGATTTGGGTTGTTCACTTGGCGCGGCTACGCTGTCTATGCGTCGTAATATCAGCAAGAAGGTTGTCAGATCATTGCCGTCGATAATTCATCAGCAATGGTTGAGCGCTGTAAGTTGCACGTCAACGCCTACCGCTCAGACACTCCTGTGACTGTCGTCGAGGCAGACATTCGCGATATTGAAATCAAAGATGCCTCTGTTGTGGTACTTAACTTTACCCTACAGTTTCTATCACCAGACGATCGCCGTGCGCTGCTTGAAAAAATCTACACTGGTTTGCGCCCAGGCGGCATTCTAATTCTGTCTGAGAAGTATGTGTTTGAAGATGAGAACTCAAACGAGCTACTCATCGACCTGCATCATGACTTTAAGCGCGCTAACGGCTACAGCGAGCTTGAAATCAGTCAAAAACGCAGTGCCATTGAAAATGTGATGCGTCCTGACTCAATCACAATGCACAAAGAGCGCTTCAAAGAGATTGGCTTTACTAGCTACGAAGTCTGGTTCCAATGCTTTAACTTCGGCTCTATGTTCGCCATTAAGTAAACTGCAGCCTATAAATAATCTGCACACTAATTTTACCCTAGCTATTGTCACCCATTATTGTTGAGAGTTTCATGTTTAACTTTGCTAACTTTTATCAGCTCATCGCTCAAGATACCAAACTTCAGCCTTGGCTTAACATCCTGCCACAGCAACTCACCGACTGGCAGAATGCCGAGCACGGGGATTTTGACCGTTGGTTGCGTGCACTCGCTAAAATTCAAACGGGTCAGCCTGATAATGTTGAACTGAAATCAGAAGTATCTCTGGCGAACAATGATCCGCTCGCGATAGGCGAAATGAAGAAGCTAGAAAACCTGCTGCGCACCTTCCACCCATGGCGCAAAGGTCCTTATCGCGTTCATGACATTCATATTGACACAGAATGGCGCTCTGACTGGAAATGGGATCGCGTATTACCGCACATCTCTCCACTTAAAAATCGTTCCGTTTTGGACGTGGGCTGCGGCAATGGTTATCACATGTGGCGTATGCTTGGTGAAGGCGCGCGTCTTTGTGTAGGCATCGACTTCACATCTATTCCTCGTGCAGTTTGAAGCGATTCGCAAACTGATGGGCGGCGACCAACGCGCACACCTTCTACCATTGGGTATCGAGCAGCTTCCGGAGCTTCAAGCCTTTGATACGGTATTTAGCATGGGTGTTTTGTACCACCGCCGCTCTCCGCTTGACCATCTGATCCAATTGAAGAACCAATTGGTCGCAGGTGGCGAGCTAGTGCTAGAGACCTTGGTTATCGAGGGTGATGAAAATGCCGTGCTTGTGCCTGTCGATCGCTACGCACAAATGCGCAATGTGTACTTTTTCCCATCTGCGCGCGCACTAAAAGTTTGGTTAGAAAAAGTTGGCTTTGTAAATGTGCGTATTGTAGATGAAAACGTAACTTCGACAGACGAGCAACGCACGACAGGTTGGATGACACATAATTCACTGCCTGAATACTTAGATCCTAACGATCCAAGCAAAACTGTCGAAGGCTATCCAGCACCTAGACGCGCAGTTTTAGTGGCTGAAAACCCAAGCAAGTAGTCTCAATCGATGAGAAGTTGTTGCCAAATACAGCAACTTTGACCGAGCTTTTATAAGTCTGACGCAGCTCTGACAATAGGGAGTATCGCACTCCCTATTGGTTACGATAAAATCCCTAGCCTTCCAGTTCCATTTTATTGTTTTTTAGGGTTTAAGATGTATAAACGTTTGGCACCTCTTGTCGCCATCGGC
The DNA here is from genome assembly GCA_000755425.1 of Vibrio maritimus. Taxonomy (GTDB): domain Bacteria; phylum Pseudomonadota; class Gammaproteobacteria; order Enterobacterales; family Vibrionaceae; genus Vibrio; species Vibrio maritimus_A. The sequence goes on along the minus strand of BBMT01000013.1, from coordinate 101,258 downwards.
CTACTTTCAGGTTGTTCTACCGTCAATCACCAAGAACTTCATCAAAACACCATCAGCGCAATCCATGAATCAGAAGCGCGTCTCGACAACAAACTGACTAACCTTACACTGCAGTTAAGCAACAACGCTGACTACATTGATAGCTTAGAAACCGAAGTCATCGCACTCACTAAAGAAGTCGAAGCTTTGAAGCAAGCACAACTTGGCGAAGACCAAGCTGAAAAGCAAAACAAGCCACTACCTATTATCGCTCCAAAAGCGTCCTCTTCTACTCCTGTTGTTTTAGGCTCCGTTGAACAAGTTCACCTTGATATCCTCGACCGCAGTTTTGATGCGCGTGTGGATACCGGCGCTGTGACTTCTTCGCTCAGTGCATCAGATATTCAAGCATTCGAAAGAGATGGCAAACAATGGGTGAAATTTAAACTTCTTGATGATAAATCGCGCAAAGAAAACGATCGCTGGATAGAAGCGCCAGTAATTCGATATGTGAAAATTCGTCAATCAACCAGTGAAAAAATGGAACGTAGAGCCGTGGTTGAACTTTGGATCCGTGTTGGAAAAATCCATGAAAAAGCACAATTTACACTGGCAGATCGCTCACAAATGACCCACCCTATATTACTAGGTAGAGAATTTATTAAAGATATTGCTTTAGTTGATGTAAGTCAGCAATATATACTTTCATCTAACAAGTAGTTTTCTTTAAAATAACACCTCCTTCAGGGAAGCAATTACAATAATAAGGTTGTTTATGACTTCACGTATTCCATTTTTCCTATCTGTAGGATTACTCATTGCAGCGGGTATCGCGCTCAGTGTCATCAGACACGATACCTATGGCGTACCATGGACTCCAGGCGAAACTCGCCAAGTTTGGGACATTGAGGCTCGTGTAGAGTTTAATGCGATTGGTAAACCGGCCAAGGTTTCACTCGCAGCACCATACACTCAAGAAGGGTTCACACTGATTGGTGAATCTGCCTCTTCTCCAGGTTACGGTGTTTCTTACGTCGATTCAGACGCAGGTCGCCGTGCTGAGTGGTCAATCCGCGAAGCACAAGGTCCGCAAACCATCTACTACAAAACCCAATTTCTTGTGGATGACCAAGCGCTGGCAAGCTCTACCCCTCCAGCGGAAGACGTGATTAAACCAACCTTTGATGGTCCAGAAGAAGCCGCAGCTGTTGCCCTGATGGATCGCGCGCAATCTCGCTCATCTGACAACATCACCTTCACGCGTGAACTTATCAAAGCGCTGAACGATGGTGACAGCCAAAACTCTGCACTTATTCTTAACAACATGACTAAGCTTCAAGCCGCGGCAAAACTGCTAGCGTTTGCTGAAGTGCCAAGCAAGGTTGTGGGTGTCATCGAACTGGAAGATGGTCGTCGACGTCAGTCTATTCAACAAATGCTGAGTGTGTGGGACGGTGCTAAGTGGCAAATCTTCTCTCCAGAAACCACAGAAGGTAAAAAGCAAGCCAACCTGCTTGTTTGGGACGAATCTAACGTATCGCTACTTGATGTTGTTGGCGGTAAAGACAGTAAAGTTCATTTCACTATGATTGCTCAAGAGGTATCTCCTCAAGAAGCGACCAACAGTAAAGTGGACGCTGACGGTCTATTGAACTTCTCGATTCACAGCCTGCCTCTTGAAGAGCAAGCCATGTTTAAGACCATCATGCTTATTCCAATCGGTGCGCTGATTGTCGTGTTCTTGCGTATTCTTATCGGTCTAAAAACTTCTGGTACCTTCATGCCAGTACTGATTGCGGTTGCGTTCGTACAAACTCAGCTAGTAACCGGTATTGTTGGTTTCCTATTGATCGTCGGTACGGGTCTAGTAATTCGTAGCTATCTATCCAAGCTCAATCTGTTGTTGGTCGCCCGAATATCCGCGGTAATCATCACAGTCATCTTGATTATCTCTGTCTTTACCGTTGTCGCATTTAAGATTGGTCTAACAGAAGGTCTATCGATTACTTTCTTCCCTATGATTATCCTTTCTTGGACAATCGAACGTATGTCTATCCTTTGGGAAGAAGAAGGTGCGAAGGAAGTGGTACTGCAAGGTGGTGGCTCGCTATTGACGGCGGTTCTTGTCTACCTAGCAATGACAAACCCTTATGTTCAACACCTAACGTTTAACTTTATCGGTCTACAGCTGGTTATCCTTGGTGGTATCTTGCTACTAGGTACTTACACAGGTTACCGACTCACTGAACTGCGTCGCTTTAAGCCACTGACGGAGGACTAATCTATGCTTGGAAAGCTAACCAGTCCTTTTAAGCTTCGTGACCGCGGCATCATGGGTATGAACCAGCGCAACCACGCTTACATTGGTAAGTACAATGACCGCTCAAAATACCCACTTGTTGATGACAAGCTAAAAACCAAAATCATTGCAGAGAAAGCTGGTGCGACAACGCCAGCTCTTATCGGCGTCGTTAATAACCAAGCAGAAGCGAAACGCATTCACGCTATGGTTAAAGATTGGCCAGGCTTTGTGATTAAGCCAGCGCAAGGTAGTGGCGGCAAGGGCATCTTAGTGATCGTAAGCCACAAAGATGGCGTTTACACAAAGCCGTCCGGCGCGACAATTAACAAAGCTGATGTTGAACGTCATATCAGTAACACGCTCGCGGGTCTGTTTTCACTTGGTGGTAAGAATGATGTAGCCGTCGTTGAAAACCTGATTAAGTTTGATGACTGCTTTGATGGCTTTAGTTATGAAGGTGTGCCAGACGTACGTATTATTGTGTTCCAAGGCTACCCTGTGATGGCAATGATGCGCTTGTCTACTTCGGCTTCTGACGGTAAAGCGAACCTTCACCAAGGCGCTGTTGGTGTTGGTATCGACATTGCTACCGGCAAAGCGGTACGTGCGGTACAGTTTGACCGCCCAGTCACCCTTCACCCAGATACAGGCAAAGAGCTTGCGACACTTGCCGTTCCTCACTGGAAACGACTACTTACGCTCGCTTCTAGCGCGTATGAAATGACAGGCCTAGGCTACATGGGAACGGACATGGTGCTTGATAAAGAAGAAGGACCAATGGTTCTTGAGCTCAATGCGCGTCCGGGTCTTGCGATTCAAATTGCGAATGGTTGCGGCATTTTACCAAGGCTGCAGCACATCGAGTCGTTAGGAACACCAAACCCATTTGAGTATCCTAGCCCAGAAGAACGTGTCGAGTACGCAGCGAAAATGTTTGGTCACGCCGAAGACTAGTCTCGCACTTTAATGTTAACGAATCCACAAAGCGCTCCTCATCAAGAGCGCTTTGTTTTTTCTATAAAGTGCTCTCAAAATCTTGTCCTAAAACCTTGTTCTAAAACCTCAGTCACTTCTAAACCCAGCGATCAAGCTCACACTTTCTATCTGTCCTTTCAAAACAATCCCAAACCAATCAAAAGCCAACATAAATCAATAAATTCAGCACGTTAGAAAGATTAAGTCAAAAATACCAAACATAATCACATTCACCTTGCTAATTTCAGCATTTATAAAACCCATCCTCCACGGTGGCATAACAGAGATATTTCAGACACTTAGCTCACAATCAAAATGTTTTAACACTACATATCTCTTTAACATCGCTATCGTGACACTTTTTCAATATAAATTGATATTTGCATCATTTCACTCAGCGGTTTAGGTCTTTGCGTCTAGGATGCTCGCGCCTAAATGATGCAATAAAACCATCACTGTTTCGCAAACTTAGGGCGGCATAGCCAGAAGCGGCGCTCGTCAATCGCCCACTCTTTCTGCCCCAGGTTCGCACATCGGAGATCTTTATGACCAAAACCGCAATAAGCACTGCCCTCTCGCTTTCACTTCTGTTTCTTTCTGGATGTGGTGCTGAACAAAATACCGATTTACCCCCATCTTCCGTTGAAGTCAGCACCGTTGCAGTGACCCATAGCGACGTTTTTCCCACCACTGAATATGTTGGCAGAACTCGCGCCCCTGAAGATGTACAAATTCGCCCATTGGTTTCAGGTCGATTGATCACCAAAGCTGTCGCGGAAGGCGCGGACGTGAAAAAAGGAGAGCTTTTGTACGAGCTCGACCCACAGCCATTTCAAGTGCGCTTGAATGCCGCTAAAGCAGAGCTTGCTAAAACAAAAGCGAAAATGCTTCAGGCGCAGCGTACACTTCAGCGCGCCGTTAAGCTTCACCAAGAGGGATCGCTTTCTCCTCTCGAGTTCGAAGAAGTCGAACTCGAGGAAACCACTTCCATAGCTGCGTATGAGATCGCTAAATCTGAGTTTGATAAAGCGGAGCTTGAGCTGAACTGGACCAAAATCTACAGCCCTATCGACGGCCGTGTCAGCAACTCAGGATACAGCATCGGTGACATTGTGACGCCAGAAGCCAGCCACTGACAACCGTGGTTAAGCTCGATACCACTTGGGTGAATATCGCGGTGAACGAGACCTCTGGCTTGCCGAGTTTCAAGAAGCCATGCTACATGATGAAAAACACGCCAGTGACTTTGAAGTGCATTTGAAACTCTCGAACGGCGCCACTTATCCATACCTTGGTCAAGTTGGTTTCGTCGATAACCGCGTGGATGTAGAAACAGGCACCATCACAGTTCGCCTTAACTTCCCGAACCCTGATTTGCTGCTACTACCAGGCCAGTACGTCACTATTGAAGTGGTCGATGATTCACTCACGCCACTGTCCGTGCCAAGCGAGTCGGTTCAGTTCGATCAAGGTGGTCACTTTGTCTATGTTGTCGATAGCAAAAACATTATCGAAAAACGCTATATCCAGTGGTACCAGCAGCTAGACACGGTTTTCTTAGTGGAGTCTGGTATTGAGGCAGGAGAGCAGGTGGTGAGCGAAGGTTTGCAGAAAGTAAAACCTGGTTCAAGCGTATTAGTCAGTTCAACGAATACTGATAGCCCAGCAGTGGCTAAAGTTACAACTGAGGGCTAACGTATGGTTGAATATTTCATTCGTCGGCCAAAGTTCGCCATTGTACTGAGCATCATCATGACCATCATCGGTCTGATTGCGCTGCTCAAGGCACCGGTAGAACAGTACCCTAACGTTGCCCCGCCAGAAATCGAAGTCTCTACTGAATTTACTGGTGCAAATGCCGAAGTTCTGCGAGACACAGTAGCAACCGAAATAGAGAAAGAGGTCAACGGCGTAGAGGGCATGATTTATATGCGTTCGAAGTCTGCCAGCGATGGAAACTACATTCTCACCGTTGCGTTCGAGGTGGGCTTTGATGCCGACAAAGCACAAATCTTAGTTCAGAACCGTGTTAACCGAGCAATCGCAAAACTTCCTGAGGAGGTGAAACGCTCGGGCGTTAAAGTTGAAAAAACCGCATCCAACATCATGATGGCGGTAATGGTGCATTCACCTGATCAGTCCAAAGAAGGCTTGTTCCTCAACAACTACGCCAACATGAACATCAAAGACGAGCTCGCACGTGTTAATGGTGTGTCCAAGGTTCGCAACATTGGTGACATGGAATACGCGATGCGTATTTGGCTCGATCCTCTAAAGATGGCAAGTCTTGGTATTGTGCCAGAAGATGTCGCCAGTTCGATTGGCGAGCAAAATGTGATTCGCCCAGCAGGTAGCGTTGGCGCAGCCCCTTACGCCACCCAAACATCTCCGTTCCAAATGGTGGTACGCACAGAAGGTCGCCTTCGCCATAAGCAGCAGTTTGAAGATATCGTCGTCAAAGCCGATACCTCAGGCAAACTGGTTCGTATCTCTGACCTAGGACGCGTTGAGCTTGGCTCACAGCAGTACATTGTAAAAGCCATGTACGACCAATCAGATGCTGCCTTACTGGCCATTTATCAAGCGCCCGGAGCCAACGCTTTAGAGATATCCGAAGGCATTTATGCCAAGATGGAAGAGCTTAAATCGCGCTTCCCACAAGGCATTGATTACCAAATCCCATATAACCAAACCGAGTTTGTAAAAGTCTCCATTGCCGAAGTCATGGAAACGCTTGTGATTGCTATTATCTTGGTGACAGCAGTAACTTATATTTTCCTTCAAGACTGGCGTACGACCATCATCCGTGATCGCTATTCCTGTATCGGTCATTGCTACCTTTGCTGTGATACAAGCGATGGGCATGTCAATGAACATGCTAACACTATTGGGTTTAGTTCTTTCCATTGGTGCTGTTGTGGATGCGGCGATCATCGTCGTGGAAAACGTTGAGCGTTTAATGGCGGATGAAGATCTTTCTGCCATGGACGCAACCATTAAAGCGATGCAAGAAGTCACCGGTCCGATCCTCGCCTCTGCTTTGGTACTTTTCGCGGTATTTGGTCCCGTCACTATGATGCCTGGACTGACGGGTCAGCTTTATCAGCAGTTTGGTATCACGCTCTCAGTCTCAATTGCGATTTCCACTGTCAACGCTCTAACGTTAACACCTGCGCTTGCCGCGATTTTGATGCGTCCAGGCGGACCTAAACCGGGGAAATGGTTGCAAGCCTTCAACAAATATTTAGACAAGGCAACGGCCGGGCTCGGTAACAGCGTCACGCTGATGATTAGGCGACTCACGCTTAGCATGATTGCCTTTGGCGTAATGATCATTGCCATTGTGTTTATGGGTTATAACATGCCAAGTGGTTTCTTACCCGATGAGGACTCCGGCAATTTCTTTGTCAATATTGAGCTACCTCAAGCGGCGTCACTGGCGCGTACCGAGCAAATTACCCGTGACGCCATTAATATGGTGCTTGAAGAACAGGGTGTATCGAGCGTGGTATCTGCACCGGGCTTTAGCTTACTTGGCAACGCAGCGGCTTCGAACTCTGCAATGATGATCGTGAACCTCGATCACTGGTCTGAGCGTACCGATGCCAACTTGCACATGAAAGCCATCATGGGACGCGTACAGGACAAGCTCAACCAAATCAAAAATGCCGATATCATCAGCTTCTTTGCGCCGCCAATTCCGGCGCTTGGTATGAACTCTGGCTTCGAAATGCGCCTTGAAGATACTTTAGGACGTTCTCCTGCCGAGCTTGCCGCTGTTGGCGATGAATTGATGGCAAAAGCGATGTCGCATCCAGCCATTGATTTTACTTACACTATGTTCCGAGCCAACACACCACAGATTGAAGTAAAGCTGAAGCGAGACAAAATCAAATCAACCAATGTGGATTTGCAATCGGTCTACATGACGCTGCAAACCTACCTAGGTGGCTTGTATGTAAACGACTTCACTGAGTTTGGTCGTAACTATAAGGTGTTCTTACAATCAGAAGCACAAAGCCGCTCAGACAGCAGTGACATCTCGAGCTACTACGTGCGCTCAAACGATGGAAAAATGGTGCCGCTCAACTCACTTATCGAAATCAACAATGTGCTAGGTGCAGAAGCGGTAGAGCGCTTTAACCTCTATAGCTCACTGATGATTAACGGTGTCGCAGCATCAGGGTACAGCTCGGGTCAGGCGGTGGCAGCAATGGCTAGTATTGCGGACAGTTCTTTGCCAAGCGGTTACAAGTACGATTGGTCCGGCTTAACCTATCAAGAGCAAAAAGCGGGCAACGCAGCACCGATTATGTTTGGTATGGCGATGCTGTTTACCTTCTTGTTCTTGGTCGCGCAATACGAGTCATGGGTGACGCCCTTAGCGATTATTCTCTGTGTGCCGACCGCCGTTTTTGGCGCTCTGTTCCACACTTGGATTATGGGTGGCGATATCAATATCTACACTCAAGTGGGCTTGGTGCTCATGGTGGGTATGACAAGTCGAAACGCGATATTGATCGTCGAATTTGCTAAAGAGCTGCGTGAAACTCAGGGACTATCGATTGTCGAGGCTGCCGTCTCTGCCACTAAACTTCGTTTTCGTGCGGTGTTGATGACAGCCTTTTCATTCATTTTAGGCGTTGTACCTTTAGTGATTGCAACCGGTGCCGGTGACGGTGCTCGTCGTGCAGTGGGCTACAGTACTTTTGGCGGCATGCTGGCTGCAACTGTACTGGGTTGCTTGGTTGTGCCTGTTGTGTGGGTCATGTTACAGCGTATGCGAGAGCGATTTGGCAAAGTGAACATCACAACCGAAAAAGCGGCATAATCATGATAAGCTGATTGACGATAATCCCCTCCCCTCAATCATGAAAAAGGCGCACTCCTAACGAAGTGCGCCTTTTGTGTTTTGATTGTCCCGCTACAGGCCTGATTTACACTTTGAACTGACTCATCAATGATTGCTGTGTATCTGACAGCGTATTGATCTCTTGCCCAACCTTTTCGGCTTCACCGGCATTTTCAAGGATCTTGGCACTCAAATCACGGATGTTACTCACGTTCTGGTTCACTTCACTCGAAACAGATTGCTGTTCTTCTGCAGCGCGAACAATTTGAGAGTTCATATCATTGATGGCAGAGATCGACTCGAAAATGCGGCTCAGTGCGGATACCGCTTGTTGAACATGATTCGATGTTGAGTCAGCGAGGTTGGAGCTCTCTTGCATCGCAGCAACACATCTGCCGTGCCTTTTTGAACGCGCTCAATGACTTGCTGGATCTCACCTACAGAGTCTTGTGTGCGACTTGCAAGGCTACGAACCTCATCAGCAACAACCGCAAAACCTCTACCCTGTTCACCAGCACGCGCAGCTTCAATAGCCGCATTCAGTGCAAGCAAGTTGGTTTGTTCAGATATGCCTTCAATTACCGCCAAAATCTCGGTGATATTGGCGTTATTTTTAGCAAGCTCTTCCACGACTGGCACAGTCACTTTCATCTGCTCAACCAAACGAACCATTTCGCTCGCTGAGAGCTCCGCCACTTCTTGACCTTGACTTGCCGACTCATTCGCCGTTGACGCCGCTTCTACCGCGACTTCCGCATTTTGAACCACCAAAGCGGCTGTTTGCGTCATCTCTTCTGACGCGGTTGCGACTAAGTCTACTTCGCGGAACTGCGCTTCGCTGCTCTCTCTTGTTGCGATTGCGGTTTGATTCGCGGATTCTGCAGTGCCACTGATTTTCTCTGTAGTCACTGCTACTTGCTGGATAGTGGTTTGTAGTTTGGCTAGAAACGCGTTGAATTGTTTCGCTAGCTGGCCAATCTCATCTTGTGATTTCACATCCAAACGTTGGGTAAGGTCGCCTTCACCACTCGCAATATCCTCTAGGCGGACAACCACTTCACGAATTGGCTTCACCAGACGCGATGACATTACACTAATAATGACTAAGCCAACGAGAACAAAACCTGTCCCCACTATGACCTCAAATACAATGCCATCACTTAACTGCTGAGAAATAATACTGTCGAGTGTAATCGCATCGTGGAGCACGCTATCACGTGGCATATCAAAGAATACACCCCAAGTTTGGTTGGCAATACTTACTGGCTAAACACAGTTAACCATTGATTGTCTGCACTCCACAGCGTCTCAGCTTGCTCACCAAACATTAGGTCAGTAATTTGGTCTGCACTGAGTACCTGACTTTGGTAACGAGAGCCTACTGCGATATCTGTATTGTCACTGGCAATGACGCTTTCATCTAAGCTGATAATGTTGACGTGACCACTACCATTAAACAGACTGGAATCCGAATCAAGCACCGTTTTTGCCAGCTGAGTTAGCTGTAAATCAATACCTAAAAAGCCAATCACTTGGCTATCAACTTCAATAGGCAACGACAAAGAAGACGTCAGGTGCTGGGCTTCTCCCACTTGGGTAAGCCTAGGCGTGCTCACACACGCAGCGCCACTTGCTAGCGGGCAGTAAAAACGCTCGGCATTTTCCATTGCGTTTTGGATCTGTTTGGTTAACACAGTGCGGACTGCGTTTTCACCCGTTGCAGCAATTTGCCAGTACGTCGCAAACTGGCCGATTTCGTTTGAACCTACGTAGTCGGCTCCCTCATAGTTGCTGTCTTCACCGTCGAGTTGATTTGGCTTAAATACCAAGTACGCACCTTGTATAGAGGGAAACTGAATTACGGCCTGGCGTACCATCTCATCTAGTGCGACTCGCAAGTCTTCACTTGGCAAGAAGTTCTCTTCAGCATTAAACTTTTGAAACTTAGCATTCGCAATCAGCATTTCCGATCGGTAAACCGCTTCATCGAAGTAGGCTTTTACTTCGCGAGCGTTGATCTCTGCTTGCGCTTCAAGCAGAGCCTGAGATTTCTCAGAAACTGATTGTGAGCTCATAGCTTGAATAGACTGCTGGCTATTAACGGCGTTATAAAGTGAAAAGCCAATTAAGGCTATAGAGGTGAACAGCAAGCATAGGCCTGCTAGTACCGTGATTTTCCACTGCACGGAGAGAGTTCGCATAGTACATCCTTTTTGCAAACGGGGAGCATGTATTGTTTTTGTATCGACCGAAGGTCTTATTTATTGAGCGTTTTATTACAGCATTTTTACATCTTTAGCTCAACACTATCGATGGATGTGTTTGAGCCAGAATGCTAGTATTTTGCTTTCGATTTAAAAAATCACAGGATTAGTGAGAAATGAAAGTCATCAGCTTTAATATCAATGGTCTGCGAGCAAGACTGCATCAACTGCAAGCCCTAATTGACAAGCATCAGCCAGATGTCATCGGCCTTCAAGAAATCAAAGTTCACGATGAAGCCTTCCCAGTAGAAGCCGTTGAAGAGATGGGCTACAAAGTTTACTTTCACGGTCAAAAAGCACACTACGGCGTGGCTATGCTATGTAAAAAAGAGCCACTTTCGGTACAAAAAGGTTTTCCAACCGATAACGAAGACCATCAGAAGCGCATGATCATGGCGACGTTTGAAGATGATAACGGCGAAAAGGTTACCGTGCTCAACGGCTACTTCCCTCAAGGCGACAACATCGCTCACGAAACAAAATACCCGTACAAGCGTGAGTTCTACCAAGATCTTATGAAGTACTTGAATGAGCACCACAACAATGATGAGCAAGTTATCGTAATGGGTGACATTAACATCAGCAATCGACCTTGATATTGGTATCGGTGAGCCTAATCGAAAGCGCTGGCTGAAAACAGGTAAGTGTTCATTCCAACCGGAAGAGCGTGAGTGGCTAAAAACGCTACTTGATTGGGGCTTTGTTGACACCTTCCGTCAACTCCATCCAGAGGCGGACGACAAGTTCTCGTGGTTTGATTACCGCTCTCGCGGCTTTGATGACAATCGCGGCCTGCGCATTGATGTGGTTTTGGCAACGCCAAGTCTCGCTGCAAAGTGTGTGGAAGCAGACATCGATTACGAGCTACGCGGGATTGAGAAGCCGTCTGATCACGCGCCGATTTGGTCTACCTTCTCGTAACTAGTCCTTAAGCGGAATAGAGAAAATAAAAGGGGGCAATATCTGATGATATCGCCCCCTTTCTTTTGTCTTAGCTCGTACTCTGTTTGGCTTATTTGCTACTGAGAGCCAAGCGGTCTTAAATACGCCAAGAAACGTTTTTCGGCTTTCTTGAAGCACCAAAGGATGATAAACGTGAGTGCCATGTAGAACATACCCGCAGCCAAGAACGACTCAAATGGCGCGTAGTAACGAGAGTTCACCAAACGAGCGGCGCCGGTCAAATCCATAATGGTCACGATACCAGCAACAGCCGAGCCGTGAAGCATAAAGATCACTTCGTTACTATAAGCAGGAAGTGCACGTCTTAATGCCGATGGCAAAATGATGCGGCGATATGTTTTCCAAGTGCTCATGCCATACGCTTTTGCCGCTTCAACTTCACCACGTGGCAAACCGTTAATAGCACCACGGATAATTTCCGCTGTGTAAGCCGAGGTGTTTAGTACAAATGCTACCAGAGCACAGAACCAAGCATTCTCCCAAAGGGTATCTTTCACTGGGAAAAATTGGTCCATACCGTAATAAATCAGGTAAAGCTGAACCAATAGCGGTGTGCCACGGAAGAAGTAAATAAAGCCCCATGACGGTAAGCTCAGCAAGTAGTTCGCACTGTTACGCGCTACCGCAAGCGGAATAGCCACACCTAAACCAATAATAAGTGCCGATAGCACCAACCAAACTGTGGTCCAAAGGCCATCAAAATAGATAGGCAAGCTGTCGATAATCAGAGAAAAGTCCATAGCCTACCTCACATGAATACTAAATTTGCGCTCAACCAGTTTTAGGAATCCGGTAGAGATACTTGTGAAGATTAAGAAGATGATGGCAACGGCCATATAAAACGTAAACGGCATCTTTGTGGTGCCCGCCGCGAGCGAACTCATACGTACCATGTCTTCAAGACCGATAATCGATACCAACGCCGTGGTTTTGAGTAGTACCAACCAGTTGTTACCAAACCCTGGTAAAGCATGGCGAATCATCTGCGGCAGTAGTATGCGTCGAAAGGCTAATGTTGAGCTCATTCCATACGCTTTTGCTGCCTCTAGTTCGCCTTTGTCTACAGCCATAATCGCGCCGCGGAAAGTTTCTGCCATATAAGCGCCGAAGATAAAACCAATGGTCAGCACACCAGCGATGAAAGGCGACACATCAATATAATCTGGAAGATACGATGTCCACTCATGGTTAGGGTCGCTTGAAGTAAACCACTCATTCAACCACTCGTTTATCGCATACAAACTGTTGTTGAGAAGAATTTGTCCACCGAAGAAAATCAGCATCATAAGTACGAGGTCTGGAATGCCTCGGATGATAGTCGTGTAAAGGGTCGCTATCGCACGCGCCCATTTGTAAGGTGCCATTTTAGCAAGCGCACCTAACATACCCAGCACCATAGCGAGAATCAATGACAATAGCGCCACTTCTATGGTGAGTACGGCCCCTTTTAGTATTGAGGCTTCATATCCTTGTAAATCGAGCATAGTTCCTTCCAACAGCACAGCAAAATTGTTGGTCAGTCTTACTAAAAGGCCTGTGACTCGCCCTTTAGTAAAAAGGGCTTGAGACTAGCTCAAGCCCTCGTCTTTTGTTAAACAGTCTAATTATTGACCGTAAACGTCGTAGTTGAAGTACTTAGATGCAATCTCGTCGTACTTACCGCTAGCGCGTAGAGAAGTGATTGCAGCGTCAAGTTGCTTCGTTAGGTCTTTGTCTTGCTTACGTACCGCAATACCCATACCTTCGCCGAACCACTTAGCGTCAGTTAGAGATGGACCAACGAACTCATAAGCGTCGCCACCATCTTTGTTGATCACGCCTTCTTCTAGAGCAGATGCGTCACCAAGTACTGCAACGATACGACCGTTAGCAAGATCTAGGTAAGCTTCATCAAATGAGCCGTAACGTACGATTTCTACTTGATCGCCATAGTTGTCTGTTAGGTACTTGTCGTGCGTTGTTGCACGCTGTACACCAATTTTCGCGCCGCTAAGGTTGTCGAAGTTTAGACCCGCACCTTTTTTAGCAATGAATTTGTTCGGGATTTGAGCGTATTTGCCAGTGAAGTCAATTTTCTTCTTACGCTCTTCAGTAATAGACATCGCAGCAATGATTGCATCGTATTTACGAGCAAGTAGTGACGGAATGATGCCATCCCAATCTTGAGGAACGATAACACACTTGGCTTTTAGCTCTTCACAAAGCGCATTAGCCATATCAACGTCGAAACCTTTCAGAGAACCATCGGCTTCAGTCCAGCTAAATGGAGGGTACGCACCTTCAATACCAAAGCGCACAGTTTTCCATTCCTTAGCTTGTGCTACTCCAGTTGCAGCTGTTGCAGCCAGTGCTGCTACCATTAACCACTTTTTCATTTCCATACTCCTGTGATTGAAATTTTTGTTTTTGTGTTGTGTTTTTGTCGAGTTTTCTGGGTCTTAGCCCAAAAAGCCATCTTCTATATTAGTAGATAGATGAAATAAATTGTTGTAGACGTTCTGATTCTGGGTTGGTGAACAGTTTTGCCGGGTCGCCTTGCTCTTCGACTCGACCTTGGTGCAAGAACATCACGTGGTTCGATACGTCACGAGCAAACGCCATTTCGTGGGTCACCACAAGCATAGTTCTGCCTTCTTCAGCCAGATCTTGCATCACACCCAAAACTTCACCAACCAACTCAGGGTCGAGAGCAGAAGTAGGCTCATCGAACAGCATGACTTCTGGCTCTACCGCCAATGCACGCGCAATCGCTGCACGTTGCTGCTGACCGCCTGAAAGGTGTCCTGGATAGTAATCACGGCGCTCATAAAGCCCTACTTTCTTCAGAAGTAATTCAGCATTTTCGATAGCTTGTGCTTTCGGCACACCCAAAACATGAATTGGCGCTTCAATGATGTTCTCAAGAACAGTCATGTGTGACCAAAGATTGAAACCCTGAAAAACCATCGCCAAGCGAGAACGGATTCGCTGAACTTGTTTTTCATTAGCAGGAAGTGACTCGCCCTGACGGTTTTTCTTCATTTGGATCAATTCACCATTAACCCAAATTTCACCCTCTGTTGGCGTTTCCAGTAGGTTGATACAACGTAGAAAGGTGCTCTTCCCGGAGCCTGATGAGCCAATAATTGAGATGACATCACCTTTATGTGCAGCAAGGGAAATCCCTTTTAAAACTTCATTTTGACCAAAGGTCTTGTGCAGTTCTTTTATGTCCAGCGCGGGTACTTCATTCATGCGCTTGTGCTCCCTGTATATTATTGACTGCTAAGCCTATTTGATAGGCAAAGGTACTCCGACCTTTTATTTGTTCGATACAAGCTAGCACTAGAAAGCATAGGTTGCAACAAACTATTAACCTGTAATTTTTGACTACGCAGGCATTGTATCTGACAGATTATGCAAATTAAAGTGTTTACCACTGCTTTTTATGAATATTATTTGCTGAATGCTGCACTTTTAGTCAGCGACTATTTTTCATACAACAGTACCTTTTATTGCGATTTTGTTACATAAGAACACCACCATTCAGAATCTACGTCTGAAAATAAGCTAAATCTTAGTGGATAAGATCTGCTTATTGGCCATTAGCCAACATTATGGGCTAGTTGATAGATTTGATAGTCAGATCAAAAAAGCCAAATCGTTTAAGAAATGCCTCTAATCACTGTAGCTTGACCAATATTTTATTGAAGCGCTCAAGTCTGACAAATTGAAATCAATCAAGCTCCCCCTTACGAACCTCTTCTAAATCTTTCAAGTAATTTATATCGTCTCCCAGTTTCCAAGCGACAATGCAACGAGTAATTCAATTTATGAATGTAATTGGAATGTAGGGAAAGTTACTGAAAGTCAGTTACGGAGATTGTTAATAAAGTGCGCCAATTCAAACAACTGTTGTAGTTTTCTTTCACATTTTTTCTTAAAGTGATCAAGATCAATCAAGGCGTTAGTGTTGCTTGTTAGACTCGGCAGCATTGATATAGCACGAATTATTCACCCGACTTTTAGAATGTTGTCTATCCTTAGCACGTTAACCACGTGCACCTCCTAGCCGAGGCGAACGGTGAAATGAGTTCGCATATCAAGCCAAACGACTAACTTTATATATAAATGAGGAATCTATGTCAGACGCAGTTAACAAAGCGCATTCTGATTCGGATATCGAGACTAAGAGCTATCAAGAGCTTCACCGTCCAGCATCTGAGTTTGCCAGCCGCTCTGAATACCTAGACCACGAACTTCAAATCATGAAACCGCGCCGCTTTGGTCTTAACCTACCAGGTCGCGACTTCCGCTTTGAACTCGAAGATTTGGTACCTGCTCTTGCTGGTACTATCGGCATTATCGCAATGTACTCAGCGGTAATGATGTCATGGGCAGACGGTCTAACCGCCGCTTGGGATCACGTAAACCTAGGTAAAGAATTTGCCATCGAGGTTGCTCGTGTTGAAATGCTTATCCCAGCGTTATTGTTCTGTATTCTTGCATCAGGTTTCATTAACCCACGCGCTAACCTAGCTGGTAACCACGGCCCGATGATCCCGCTTATCGGTTCTATCGCGCTTGCCGGTGCTCACCCTCTTGCTCTTGCTATTCTTCTTGGTGTGTTCGGTCTACTACTTAGCTACTTTAAAGGTGGTTCTAAGCTGGTTAACCTCACCTCACAAGGCACCGCAGGTGGCCTCTTAATCTTCCTTGGCTTTACCGGCACGATGAGCCAAATCGGTTCAATCCAAGAATGGGCGGTAAGTCTTCAGTCTGCGGACGTTGAAGCAGGCAGCATGGGTTACATTGGTCTAATCGTATTAGGCATCAACATTGCTGTTTACGCATACCTTGCAAAAATCAACATGCGTTGGTTGGCAATCCCAGTATGTGCAGTAACGGGTCTGCTTCTTGCGCTTGGTTTAGGTGCAGGCTTCGACTTAACGTTTGAAACAGAAATGGGTCTACCTAACCTTAACCCAGTTTACTGGTGGGGCAGCACAGAAGAAGGTTGGATGCTGGGTCTTCCGAACCTACAACACTTCATTGCCTCTCTACCGTTTGCGATTCTTGCTGTAGCGATGTGGTCACCTGACTTCCTAGGTCACCGTATCTTCCAAGAGCTGAACTACCCACGTAAGACTGAAAAAGTGCTTATGGACGTTGATGACACTATGACTATGTGTTCTGTACGTCAGATGGTTGGTACGGCTGTGGGTGGTGGTAACATCACGTCTTCTTGGGGTACTTACATGATCCCAGCGGCAATCGCTAAGCGTCCTATTCCAGGCGGTGCGATCCTTCTTGGTTCTCTATGTATCATCGTTGCTATTCTTGGCTTCCCTATGGACGTTGCGGTATGGCCACCAGTAATGCGCATTGCACTGCTAGTAGGTGTATTCCTTCCGCTACTCGAAGCGGGCATGCAGATGGTGAAAGAGACTAAAGATTCACAAGCTGCGGGTATCTGTATCTTTGCATCAGTAGTTGCAAACCCAGTGCTAGCATGGCTCTAACCATGTTCCTAGATAATAATGGCCTAATCGGTGACAAAGAGCGTGCTTCTCGTCTATCTTTTGTAGATAAGATTGTCATCCCTGTCGGTGTATTTGTAATCTGTCTAGTAGCAATGCTTGCTGTAGGTATGCTAGAAGGCCAGTACGGCATCCCAGCTTTCCTATAATTTCTAGTTGATTATTTGGGCAGTGACATTCACTGCCCAAATTTTTATCACAGTTTTTTAAGATTTATTGATTTAGTTTAAGTTTTACAATTTATTTTTAGTGTAGGCTTGATTTTAACGTCAGGAATGACAATATCTATAACCATACTAACCATAAGTGGTTATACGATATTTTTATTCAATGGTACTGGCTCTTCTTCCGAAGAGCATGCGTATAAGACGCACAGTACGTGTTTTTTCTACTAAAAAGGTAGGTATGTCATGGCAGAGCAATTTGCTAAAGCTTGGGAAGGTTTTGCTGCAGGTGACTGGCAAAACGAAGTAAACGTACGTGACTTCATTCAGAAGAACTACACTCCTTATGAAGGCGACGAGTCTTTCCTAGTTTCTGAAGGTACTGAAGCGACTAACACGCTTTGGGCTAAAGTAATGGAAGGTATCAAGCAGGAAAACAGCACTCACGCTCCTGTTGATTTCGATACTTCTGTTATCTCTACCATCACTTCTCATGATGCGGGCTACATCAACAAAGACCTAGAAACTATCGTTGGTCTACAAACTGAAGCGCCTCTTAAGCGTGCAATCATGCCTAACGGTGGCGTGCGCATGATCGAAGGTTCTTGCAAAGCATACGGCCGTACGCTTGACCCACAAGTTTCTAAAATCTACTCAGAGTACCGTAAAACACACAACCAAGGTGTTTTCGATGTTTACTCTCCAGACATCCTAAAATGTCGTAAGTCTGGTGTTCTGACTGGTCTTCCAGATGCATACGGTCGTGGTCGTATCATCGGTGACTACCGTCGTGTAGCACTATACGGTGTAGACTTCCTAATGAAGGACAAAGTTGCTCAGTTCCACTCTACTCAAGAGAAACTAGAAGCTGGCGACGATCTACAAATGACTATGCAGCTGCGTGAAGAGCTTCAAGAGCAGCACCGCGCACTAGGTCAAATGAAAGAAATGGCAGCTTCTTACGGCTTCGACATTTCTGGTCCTGCGACTACTGCACAAGAAGCAATCCAGTGGACTTACTTCGGTTACCTAGCAGCTGTTAAATCTCAAAACGGCGCGGCTATGTCTCTAGGTCGTACTTCTACTTTCCTAGACGTATACGTTGAGCGTGATATCGCTGCTGGCATCATCACTGAAGAACAAGCTCAGGAAATGATCGACCACTTCGTAATGAAGCTACGTATGGTTCGCTTCCTACGTACTCCTGAGTACGATGAGCTATTCTCTGGCGACCCAATTTGGGCAACAGAATCTATGGGTGGTATGGGTGTTGACGGTCGTACGCTAGTTACGCGTACAAACTTCCGTTTCCTAAACACGCTATACACTATGGGTCCTTCTCCAGAGCCAAACATCACTGTACTTTGGTCTGAGCAGCTACCTGTTGGCTTCAAGAAGTTCTGTGCGAAGGTATCTATCGATACTTCTTCTATCCAGTACGAGAACGATGACCTAATGCGTCCAGATTTCGACAACGATGACTACGCTATCGCTTGTTGTGTATCTCCAATGGTTATCGGTAAGCACATGCAGTTCTTCGGCGCTCGTGCAAACCTAGCTAAGACTCTACTTTACGTTATCAACGGCGGCGTAGATGAGAAGCTTAAGATCCAAGTTGGTCCTAAGACTGAAGCAATGACTGACGAAGTTCTAGACTTCGACAAAGTTTGGGCTGGTCTAGACAACTTCATGGATTGGCTAGCTAAGCAATACGTGACTGCGCTAAACGCAATCCACTACTCTCACGACAAGTACAGCTACGAAGCAGCTCTTATGGCTCTACACGACCGTGACGTTAAGCGTACTATGGCTTGTGGTATTGCTGGTCTATCTGTTGCAGCTGACTCTCTATCTGCAATCAAATACGGTACAGTTAAGCCAATCCGTGACGAAGACGGTATCGCGATCGACTTCGACATCTCTGGCGACTACCCGAAATTTGGTAACAACGACGCTCGCGTAGATGACATGGCTTGTGAACTTGTTTCTATCTTCATGAACAAGATCCGTAAGCTTAAGACTTACCGTGATGCAGTACCTACACAGTCTATCCTTACTATCACTTCAAACGTGGTATACGGTAAGAAGACTGGTACTACACCAGACGGTCGTAAAGCAGGTGCTCCATTCGCTCCAGGTGCAAACCCAATGCACGGTCGCGATGAGAAAGGTGCTGTAGCTTCTCTTACTTCTGTAGGTAAACTACCGTTTGCTGACGCTAAAGATGGTATCTCTTACACCTTCTCTATCGTTCCAAACGCACTAGGTAAAGAAGAAGATTCACAACGTTCTAACCTTGCTGGTCTAATGGATGGTTACTTCCACCACGAAACTGGCGTTGAAGGTGGTCAACACCTAAACGTGAACGTTCTTAACCGCGAAACTCTAGAAGACGCAGTTAAGCACCCTGAGAAATACCCTCAGCTAACAATCCGTGTATCTGGTTACGCTGTTCGCTTTAACTCTCTAACCGCAGAGCAACAAGCTGACGTAATCGCACGTACGTTCACTGAATCTCTATAATCTTCGATTATACTGATTGAGATAAAACCTCGCTTCGGCGAGGTTTTTTATGCTTATCGCATATCATTCCACCATTCTCACCCACTAAGAATTCGTTACAAATAATCGACGTTGTTGGATCTTTATGACTCATGGATCACTGACGTCTCATTTCTAAACGTGTCACAATTACTTTACATAACTACATCTCTAATAGCCGTATTTGAAGAGAGTCGACACATCATGAAAACCTTAATCGCCTTGTCTGTGCTTATCGCCAGCAGCTGTGCGCTTGCTTCTGAGCGCTCTACCTTTCATTTTCTTTAGACAACGACGGAATTTGGGGTACCGACGAAGACTACACCAACGGGATTTTTCTTTCCTACACCAGCAGTGCTATCACTCCATGGGCAATTTTTAAGCCGCTGAGTCTTTCCTATTGGGGAGCTTCTTCACTTGATAAAGTTGAATTCCAGCTCGGCCACAAGATGTGGACACCTTCCGATATTGAGGCAGACGTCCCCATCGCTGACGACCGCCCTTACGCCGGCTATTTTCATGGTGAGTTAAATTATATTAGTTTGCACCCACAGCAGGCACAGCGATTTAACGTGACATTAGGTAGCACAGGTGAAGGCTCTTTTGCGGGAAAAGCTCAGCAATTAGTCCACTCCATTGTTGGTTCGAAGGAACCAAGGGGTTGGGCATATCAAATAGAAGATCAAGTCGTTGGTAGTGTCGGGTACCTAACACACCTGAATTTAAAGCGAGAGGCCTTATCCGGGAATACTGGGTGGGAAATCTCTAATGTCACAGAAGCTAACTTAGGCAACTTTAGAAGCGATGTCTCAACCGGGATGATGCTTCGGTTTGGCTCTGAGCTTGGTGGCAACTTTGGGGCGGCAAACATAGGCACTGAGAATCCATTTAAAGCCGGTATGATTGGGTCATCAAATCAGGGCTGGTTTACCTATTTCGGCGTGAAAGCCGTTATCGATTTAACGATATCACTATAGAGGGTGAGCGCCCTGGAATACCAGAGCCAAGTGATGCTTATGATGTAACGCTACAACCGATTCAAGGTGAGGCCGTATTGGGCGCGACTTGGTACAACTCCTACGTAGCGTCAACATTTTTGCCGGAACCAAATCAGCGGAATACAAAGAGGCACCAAAGTCGATATATGGCAATGGTGGCATTTCACTCTTTGCCTTCTTCTAATAAAAAACAGACACTCAAGAGTGTCTGTTTTGTTTTCTACCTACTTACATTGCCCACGTGAATCAAAAAACTACGCTGTCTTAAACCTTTCACACTCCTGATACAGCTCCGTCGATCGTTTATCAACACCATCACTGGTTTGTTTTAGGCTCTGGCTGCTTGTCTCCAGCTCCCCCATAGATTCATTGATTTGTGCCATATTGCTCGCCATCGATTGAGAGGTCGTTGCTAACTCTTTTACTGACGAGAAAATCACTTCCGTCTGGGCGCTCGCTTCTTGCGCTTTGTTCATGATCTCTTCAAGAGCTGCTTTTGCTTGGTTACCTTGCTCTCTTCCAGATTGCATCGATGAATCGGATTGCGCAATAAACTGTATCACCTGCGTACTCTCTTGCTTCATAGTATCTATGGTGCCGGATATCTCTTCGACGGCTTGAACCGTCCTTACAGCAAGACTACGCACTTCATCGGCAACAACGGCAAAACCACGGCCTTGCTCCCCAGCCCTTGCTGCCTCAATCGCCGCATTTAACGCCAGCAAGTTGGTTTGCTCTGCAATGCCGTTGATGATTTCCATGACTGAGTCAATCTTTTGCGACGCTTGTTCTAGCTGTTCAATATGAGTGGCCGCCTCTTCTAAAATAGTGCCTACTTGCTCAAAGGAGGCAATCGTATCCACGATAATCTCTCCACCAGCCTGCGCCGACTCAGCCGAGGTTTTACTGATGCTTGCTACGTACTCTAGAGACCCTGAGATCTCTTGTGTGGTAACACTTACCTCTTCGGTTGCGGAGGCAAGCAACTGCGTCTGCTCTATAACCTGGCTCTGATGCTGACGTAATTGATTAATGCCAGTGTCTAGCTCTCCCGAGTTGTTAGACAATTGCTGACTATTAACCTTTACACCATCAACCAAAGTACCTAGATTTTCGCAGCTGACGTTAATCGCTTTCTTTAATTGATTAAACTCATCACGATTGTTGCTGCTGACTGGGAGTCGCGTCGATAGATCCCCCTTCTCCACTTGCTTTAGTGCATTCAACGTCTGCTTTAAAGAGCGAGCTAAAGATACATTCATCGTTAAGAAGATGGCTGTAGTAAACAGTGCCAGGAGCGCGCAGGCAATACCCACCGAAATTTGGGTCATGCTTGAAACCTGATTCGCCTCTTGGTTTAACGTCTGAGCTTGTTGGTTGAGCGCTAATGCGGCACTGTCGAAGGCTGCTAACGTCGTCGCTTGTGCTTGGTCGAGTTTCGTCTCAAGACCGACCAATGTACCCGAGAGTTCAACAACGCGACTAAAGCCAAGCTCCAAAGCTTTGACCTCTCTCTCGTACAACTCAAGCATGGCATAGGTATTTGAAGCATTAACAAACCCTGCCAATGCACGCTTAAAGCCTTTTTCATTCTGCTCATTTGGATCGATTAGATACTCTTGCAAACTGGTGACGACTTTTTGAAAGTCCGATGTCAATGTCACCATGCCCGTCTCTTTGATGGCTGCATCGATTTTGGCATTGTTTTGTTGAAGCTGCTCTAACAAGCCATCATTAACCGAAAAACCTAATTCAGACTTCAAGGTTAACCAAGGGCTCAAGTTAAAGATAAACGACTCGAGTGAACTAGAGATCGTATCACTTTCAGCTTGTAAACCCGCGCTTTGCAAGACAGCTAAATCTTGCTCCGCACTCGTTTCTAGATCATCCATGCTGTTCTCAAATGCATCCATTCCTTCAGCAGACAAGGTCGTGCGACGATTAACCGTATCCATGAGTAGAACTTGAGTAGAAGCAAGGTGTGCACTGGCTCTATTCATTCCACTACTGGTGGTGAATTTCTCATTTAAACTGGTGAGCGAGTTAAAGATAAACAGCACCAAAATGATGAACCCTGACCACAGAGTGAGCATCGAAAATAAGGTTTTTTGTTTTTGTGATAAAGCAACTTCCATGTTTTCCCCTTATAGCGACAAGCGTGTTGGTCTTATGACCAAAACAAACGGCGACAACCTCAACCAATAAAATTGGTCTAGACTAAGCAAACTAGCAATCTATGTACCACTTATTAATAATATAATTAACAACGCTATAACATTATCACTTCATGAGCAACAGAAGCCGTTTATTGATCGATACAGACTATGAATGGGAGTCCACTTTTCCTGTCGTAGGGTGTGGTTTTGTAATAAAATGACGGGTAAAAATAAGTTAGTAGAGAAGAGCATATGTCAACAACAGGTCGCATTCACTCATTCGAATCTTGCGGTACCGTCGATGGACCGGGAATTCGTTTTATTGTCTTTATGCAAGGCTGTCTTATGCGCTGCAAGTATTGTCACAACCGTGACACTTGGGATACGCATGACGGCAAAGAAATCAACGTCGATGAGTTAATCAAAGAGGCGAAATCTTACCGCCACTTTATGAACGCATCCGGTGGTGGTGTGACCTGCTCTGGTGGTGAAGCGATGCTTCAACCAGAATTTGTTCGTGACTTCTTTAGAGCTGCGCAAGCGGAAGGCATCCATACTTGTCTAGATACAAACGGCTACATTCGCAAACACACCGACGTTATCGACGAAGTTCTCGAAGCGACAGATCTTGTCATGCTTGACCTAAAGCACATGAAAGATGAAATCCACCAAGATTTCATTGGCGTATCAAACCGCCGCGTGTTGGACTTTGCTCGCTACCTCCACAAAATTGGTCAAAAAACGTGGATCCGTTATGTGGTTGTTCCTGGCTACACCGATGATCCAGAAGCAGCTCACATGCTGGGTGAGTTCATTAAAGACATGGACAACATCGAAAAAGTTGAGCTTTTGCCGTACCACAAACTCGGTGCGCACAAATGGGAAGCGCTTGGTTTTGACTACCCATTAGAAGGTGTTGAGCCGCCGAAAAAAGAAGTGATGGATGAAATTCAAAGCATCCTGCTTCAGTACACAGACACCGTCAAATACTAATCTAAACCCAAACGCGCCATGCGTTTGCCTGCAAATCTTTGACACGAAAAAAACGCGCTAGAAGGCGCGTTTTTTGTCATAAATATGTGTTGAGATCATGTTATAAGTCATACATATACTGTTAATCTGTCGATAATTCGTATTCATACATAAACTTATTAGAAAGTATTTAGTGAGGCTCTCAACATGGAAATGACAAACGCTCAACGTCTAATCCTATCTAACCAATACTACTTGATGGCGAAACTTACGCCGGAGAACGCGGCGAAGTACCAACGTCTTCAAACCATCGTCGAACGTGGCTACGAGCTGCAAATGCGCGAGATGAACAAAGAGTTCGGCTGCCTTGTAGAAGATGAGTGTCGCGAAGTTATCGACATTATGGAAATGTACCATGCGATGCAGGAATCAAACAAAATGCTTTCTGACGAAGACCGTAAAGATGTAGACCAGCGTCGTCTGCAGTTCTTAGGCTTCGATATCGCAGCAGAAGCGCAGCTAGTGAATTACGTTCGCTTCCTAGTGGACTCTGAAGGTCTATACCCTCAGTTCGACAAAGGTGACCATCACTTTAACAGCCATGTTCCTATGCTCGATAAATACCGTCGTATGCTGGTTACGTGGAGAAACTGCCCACGTCAGTATCACCTATCGAGCGCAGAATTCCGTCAGATTTTTAACGCTTAAGACGTTTTTGAATCAACTTAAGTCGTATTTTATGAAGAATACCCGCCATTATGAGCGGGTATTTTTTTGAGATTTTTTTTCTGATCACGCGGTCATCTCCCATAGTTAGGACTTACGTACTATTAGTGAGACTAGGGTGATTTTTCCTGCGGTCACAAAGGGACTTTGTAAATAAATGCATAATTGTTAAGCATTAATCTGAAAACCCTACTAGTCTTTAAATTGACATGGAGTCGCATTGTACATGTGTTGACAGTCAGCTTTGCAGGTTAAGGGGAATCAGCTATGAGTATTTTCGATCATTATCAAACGCGTTATGAAGCCGCAAAAGATGAAGAGTTATCAATTCAGGAATTCTTAGCTCTATGTAAAGACGACAAAAGTGCTTATGCCAACGCTGCCGAACGTCTTCTACTCGCTATCGGCGAGCCTGAAGTCATCGACACGGCGCAAGATCCACGCTTAAGTCGTATCTTCTCAAATCGTATTATCTCTCGTTACAAAACCTTTGAAGACTTTTATGGCATGGAAGACGCCATAGAGCAAATTGTGTCCTATCTAAAACACGCTGCGCAAGGTCTTGAAGAACGCAAACAAATTCTATACTTACTCGGTCCTGTAGGTGGTGGTAAA
The DNA here is from genome assembly GCA_000755425.1 of Vibrio maritimus. Lineage (GTDB taxonomy): Bacteria > Pseudomonadota > Gammaproteobacteria > Enterobacterales > Vibrionaceae > Vibrio > Vibrio maritimus_A. The sequence goes on along the minus strand of BBMT01000013.1, from coordinate 76,232 downwards.
TCATCACTTGCTGAAAAACTTAAAGCGTTAATGCAGAAAATGCCAATCTACGTACTTTCTGCAAACGGCGAACGCAGTCCAGTCAGTGATCACCCATTCTGTCTATTCGATGTCAATGAAGACGGTGACCTACTGAAAAGTGAATACGGCATTGAGAAGCGCTACTTACGCTCCATCATGTCGCCATGGGCAGCAAAACGTCTACATGAGTTTGGCGGAGACATCACCAAATTCAAAGTGGTTAAAGTACGCCCATCGATTCTCGACCAAGTCGCTATCGCTAAAACTGAGCCGGGTGATGAAAACAACCAAGACATCTCAGCATTGGTTGGTAAAGTCGACATTCGCCAATTAGAGCATTACTCTCAAGACGATCCAGATGCGTACAGTTATTCCGGTGCACTCTGTCGTGCCAACCAAGGCTTGATGGAATTCGTTGAGATGTTCAAAGCACCAATCAAAGTGCTACACCCGCTGTTAACGGCGACTCAAGAAGGCAACTACAACGGTACTGAAGGTCTCTCTGCCTTACCGTTTGATGGCATGATCCTCGCTCACTCAAACGAATCTGAGTGGCAAACGTTCCGTAACAACAAAAACAACGAAGCATTCTTAGACCGTGTCTACATTGTAAAAGTACCATACTGCTTGCGCGTGTCTGAAGAAGTTAAAATCTACCAAAAGCTTCTTGAAAACAGTGAGCTATCCAAAGCGCCATGCTCACCAAGTACTCTTGAGTTACTTGGCCAGTTCAGTGTGCTTTCTCGCTTGAAAGAGCCAGAAAACTCATCACTGTTCTCAAAAATGCGTGTCTACGATGGTGAAACACTCAAAGACACCGATCCAAAAGCGAAGAGTTATCAAGAGTACCGCGACTATGCCGGTGTTGATGAAGGTATGTCCGGTCTTTCCACTCGTTTCGCATTCAAGATCTTGTCTCGTGTATTCAACTTTGATCAAACCGAAGTGGCCGCAAACCCGGTTCACCTGTTCTACGTCATTGAGCAGCAAATCGAACGTGAACAATTCCCACAAGAAGTGGGTGAGAAGTACCTTGAGTTCTTAAAAGGCTACCTCGTACCTCGCTACGTAGAGTTCATTGGTAAAGAAATTCAGACTGCTTATTTAGAGTCTTACTCTGAGTACGGCCAAAACATCTTTGATCGCTACGTCACCTACGCAGACTTCTGGATCCAAGACCAAGAGTATCGTGATCCTGAAACAGGCCAGCTATTTGATCGTGCTTCTCTTAACGAAGAACTAGAGAAGATCGAGAAAACAGCCGGTATTAGTAACCCGAAAGACTTCCGTAATGAGATTGTGAACTTCGTATTGCGTGCGCGTGCAAATAACAATGGCTCAAATCCGGTTTGGACGAGCTATGAGAAGCTACGTACCGTTATCGAGAAGAAAATGTTCTCAAATACCGAGGAGCTACTGCCGGTTATTTCATTCAACGCGAAAACGTCTTCAGAAGACCAACGCAAGCATGATGATTTCGTTAATCGCATGATGGAAAAAGGCTACACCGAGAAGCAAGTCAGATTGCTGTCTGAGTGGTACTTGAGAGTTCGTAAATCCTCATAGACCCACCTGACTGATTAGTTGCAGCCCCGAGCGTGCGCTCGGGTGCTGTATGGTGAGGGGAAGACAGGGAGTTACTCATGGCACAATTTATTGATAGACGCTTAAACGGTAAGAACAAAAGTGCCGTTAACAGACAGCGTTTTCTGCGCAGACATAAGCAGAAAATCAAAGAGTCCGTGACCGATGCCGTTAATCGCCGCTCGATCACGAACACAGAAACGGGTGAAGACGTTTCTATTCCTAGCAAAGACCTCAGCGAGCCTATTTTTCATCAAGGGCAAGGGGGCGTAAAAGAGCGCGTCCATCCTGGTAACGACCAGTTTATTACCGGTGATAAAATTGAACGTCCACCTAAAGGCGGTCAAGGTGGCGGTGCAGGTCAAGGCGAGGCCAGTCCTGATGGTGAAGGCGAAGATGAATTTGTATTCCAGATCTCGAAAGACGAATATTTGGATATATTATTCGAAGATCTCGCTCTACCTAATTTAAAGAAAAACCAAATCAACAAAATCAAAGAGTGGAAAACCCATCGCGCTGGTTACCAGACAGCGGGTATGCCCTCTAATATTGCTATTGTGCGCTCACTTCAGCAGTCACTTGCACGTCGAACCGCGATGACTGCGGGAAAACGTAAGATGCTCGATGAGCTGAACAAGCAGCTCGATGAGATTAAAATCAGCGAGCCTGCTCAACCTATGGAAGAGAAGCGACTCAAAGAAGAGATCGCATCGCTTCGCAAGAAAATCGACAGCGTGCCATTCATCGACACCTTCGATCTACGATTTAAAAACTACGAAAAACGTCCAGTTCCCTCTAGCCAAGCGGTTATGTTCTGCTTGATGGATGTCTCTGGCTCTATGGATCAGGCAACAAAAGACATCGCCAAGCGCTTCTATGTCTTGCTGTACTTGTTCTTAACACGAACCTATGAAAACGTCGAAGTGGTGTTTATTCGCCACCATACACAAGCCAAAGAAGTCGACGAGCATGAGTTTTTCTATTCCCAAGAAACCGGTGGCACCATCGTTTCGAGTGCATTGAAACTCATGAAAGAAATCGTAGAAGACCGCTACCCAACCGGAGAGTGGAATATCTACGCTGCGCAGGCGTCCGATGGCGATAACTGGGCCGACGATTCACCGCGTTGTCGTGACTTACTGGTCAACAAACTGCTGCCAGCTTGTCAGTACTATTCATACATCGAGATCACTCGTCGAACTCATCAAACTTTATGGCATGAGTACGAGAAACTCGAAAATGATTTTGACAACTTTGCGATGAAGAATATTCGTTCGGTAGACGACATATTCCCTGTGTTTAGGGAGTTGTTTCAAAAAGAGACAGCATAGGGAGACGTGCTATGACCACAGAGACTAAGACAAATTCTAAGGTGCTGCCCGATGGGCCAGATTGGACCTTTGATATGCTTGAGCGTTACCACGTTGAAATCAAACGTGTTGCGAAGCATTACAGATTAGACACCTATCCAAATCAAATCGAGGTTATCACCTCGGAACAAATGATGGATGCGTATTCCAGCATAGGTATGCCAATAAACTACAACCACTGGTCGTTTGGTAAGAAGTTTATCCAAACCGAGCAAGGGTACAAACACGGCCAAATGGGACTAGCGTACGAGATCGTGATTAACTCCGATCCTTGTATTGCCTACCTCATGGAAGAAAACTCGGTCACGATGCAGGCGCTCGTTATGGCGCACGCATGTTATGGCCATAACTCATTCTTTAAAGGTAATTACCTGTTCCAAACCTGGACAGATGCCAGTTCGATTATCGACTATCTATTATTTGCCAAAAACTACATCGCCGATTGTGAACAGAAATATGGTGTGGAAGAGGTAGAGCAGATCCTCGATTCTTGTCATGCTCTGATGAACTACGGGTAGATAGGTACAAACGACCTGAGAAGATCTCGATTGCAGAAGAGAAAGCGCGTCAAGAAGAGCGTGAATCTTACTTACAATCACAGGTCAATGAGCTTTGGAAAACCGTACCTAAAAATCGCACCAAAGAGGAAACGCAGAAAGTACGCTTCCCTTCAGAGCCTCAAGAAAATATCCTCTATTTCATTGAGAAAAATGCACCGCTACTGGAGCCTTGGCAACGAGAAATCGTACGCATCGTGCGTAAGGTAAGCCAATACTTCTATCCGCAAAAACAGACCCAGGTGATGAACGAAGGCTGGGCGACATTCTGGCATTACACCATCTTGAATCATCTTTACGATGAAGGTTTGGTGTCGGATAAGTTCATCCTAGAGTTTCTGCATAGCCACACAAGCGTTGTCGCGCAACCTGCGTACAACAGTCCATACTTCAGCGGTATCAACTTATGCGCTTGGCTTTGCTATGTTCCAGGACATTAAACGTATTTGTGAAGAGCCGACTGACGAAGACAAAGAGTGGTTCCCAGAGCTCGCGGGAAGCGACTGGTTAGAAGCTGTGCACTTTGCCATGCACAACTTCAAAGATGAGAGTTTTATTAGCCAGTACCTCTCACCTCGTTTGATGCGCGAGTTTAAGTTCTTCTCGATACTCGATGATGATCGTAAAAACTTCGTTGAAGTGTCCGCGATTCATGACGAAATGGGCTATCGACAGATTCGTGAAAAACTCGCTGCACAATACAACTTAAGCAACTTAGAGCCGAACATCCAAGTTTACAATGTGGATGTTCGAGGCGACCGTTCTCTCACTTTACAGCACGTTCCACACAACCGCATTCCTCTTGATAAGGGACACGAAGAGGTATTGAAGCATTTATACCGTTTGTGGGGCTTCGATGTAATTTTGGAAGAAGTGAAAGAATCAGGCCGACGAGAAATACTGGGGACATGCCCTAAACGGGAGCCATATAACGCCAGTATTTAACGAATCAGGTAACCCCTTATTCCCCTTAGGACGTGACCTGAGCCTAAGCGGATTACTGCTTTGCAGTAATCCGCTTAATTTTTTCGGCCTGACCTTAAGTATACGTGATATAAAGGCGAAGGTAACAACTAGGTTCACTCATTTACGATTAGTATGAAGAAAATATTTTTATCTGTGACAGCGCTACTCGCTGCTCTTATCGCCCTACTCGCCTGGGTTTTCATTCCTAACCATGAACGTCTTGGTCCTCAAACCAATATCGTTACACTCAATGATGAGTTTACGGTTCAGGCCTATCGTGTGTTATCCACCGATCCTGATGCCAACAGCAAGTTCGCCTACTTCATTGTCGCTGGAGAGCACCCAGTTGATGAGAAAGCGCCGTTCTTGGTCACTTCAGATCAATTTGCCAAAGTCACGATCACTGGAGAGCAAACCATCCAGGTTTCACTGCGTGGCCGTGTTCATCAATTTCATAACGATGTTTGGGCGGATAAAGGTAATGGGCAGCTTGCTCGTTGGTTTATAAGCTTAGAAGCCAAGTACACACGATAACCGCAGTAAACAGAACCACTTCGGAATACAAACAAAAACAGCGACGTTATCGTCGCTGTTTTTCATTCCCGCTTTCAATAAGCAGCCAATACTAAGGTCACACCTTAATTAAACAATCACCTTGATTAAACAATCGGGCGTTGACCTCTGTTAATCAGCTTCATCAGTACGTTATCCGCCGCATCACCTGCTACACCAGATAGCTTATCGGACAGCTTTTTCTTTTGAACATAGGAAATCGCCAACACGGTTTTGTCTTTGCAGGCTTCGATAACGATGTCATCAGAGGCTTTAATCTCATCAACCAGACCAAGTTCTTTAGCTTGAGTACCGAACCAGTGTTCGCCTGTCGCTACTTTATCAAGATCGAGTTCAGGTCTGTGCTCACGAATGAAATCTTTAAACAGACCGTGAGTCTCTTCTAGCTCTTGCTTAAACTTATCGCGCGCCTTATCGGTGTTTTCACCAAACATGGTTAGTGTACGTTTGTACTCACCCGCTGTTAGCTGCTCAAACTCAATATCATTCTTTTTCAGAAGCTTATTAAAGTTTGGCAATTGAGCAATTACGCCAATAGAACCAACAACCGCAAACGGAGCTGAGACAATTCTATCGGCGATACAAGCCATCATATAACCGCCACTCGCCGCCACTTTATCTACCGCAATAGTCAGTGGCAGGTTCGCCGCTTTGATACGATCGAGCTGAGAAGATGCCAAACCGTAGGCATGAACCATGCCGCCGCCTGACTCAAGGCGTACCAATACTTCGTCACCTTCTTTGGCAACCGCCAAAATAGCGCTCACTTCTTCACGTAGCGAGGCCACTTCTTTGGCATCAATACTCCCGATAAAGTCCAGTACAAACAAATGCGGGTCGCGTTGGCTTTCAAGCGCGCCATCTTTTGCCGCTTTCTTCACCTCTTTCTCACGCTGCTTGTCTGTCTCTTTTTGCGCTTTCTTTTCCGCTTTGTTGCGTGCTTTAAGGAACGCGTCATCGTGAAGGTGATGCTCTAGATGTTCAACGGTGTGTTTGCGCTGCTCAGTGAGGTTAGTCACTTCCAGCTCACCTTTCGCGGCGCCTGAGCGCCCACCTACCGACTTAGCAACAATGATTAACGCCACAATCGCGACGACCACTGTCACGATCTTGGCTAAAAATAATCCGTAGTCTAATAAAAATTCCAATGTCTTATCCCCTGTACGACGAATTAGTGTATTGTAACTAACTTGTCACGATTACCAACAAGAATTATACCCAAGGAAGTGTCACGTGGAATATTCAACCGCTCCTAACGCTTTGCAAGGCAAAGTGATTTTGGTTACCGGCGCGGGTGCCGGTATTGGTCGCCAGGCCGCATTAAGCTATGCAGAACATGGTGCCACGGTAATTTTGCTAGGCCGCAACGTTAACAACCTAGAGTTGGTTTACGATGAAATCGAGAAGCGTGGTTATCCTCAACCGGCTATCATCCCGCTCGATTTAAAAGGCGCAACAAAACAAAACTATGTCGACATGGCAGAAACGATTGAAAGTCAATTTGGTCAACTCGATGGCGTTTTGCACAATGCTGGCGTACTTGGCACGCTAAGCCCATTCGACCAAATCGATGAAGAGACGTTTGATGACGTGATGAAAATCAACGTCAAAGCGGAGTTTTTGATGACGCAAGCTTTGCTGCCAATCATGAAAAAGGCAGACGCTGCTCGCATTGTCTTTACCTCTTCAACCGTTGGTCACTCAGGCCGTGCGTTTTGGGGAACCTATGCAATCTCCAAGTTCGCGGTAGAAGGCATGATGCAAATTCTGGCTGATGAGCTAAGCGATACCGCTGTTCGCGTCAATGCGATTAACCCTGGCGCGACACGTACTCGTATGCGTGAAAAAGCCTACCCTGGTGAAGATGCCAACACACTTAAAACACCATTGGATATCATGCCGCTTTATCTACACCTTATGGATCCAAGCGTAACGGATGTCAACGGTCAGTGTATTGACGCGCAACCTAAGCGCTAACTCTTAATAGCCAAAACCAATAAAAAAGCGGCGTACCTCAAGTTATTTCTAGTAAGAAACATAGGGTGCACCGCTTTTTTGTCGTCATTAAACCTAGCTTAATGCTGGTTTAGAAACTCTACTGCTTTGTCAGGAAAGTCGGTAAACAAGCCATCGACTTTCACTTGATGATAGAAAATATCCATCATGTCATTGAAGTCTTCTGCATAAGCGGGAATACGTCCTTTATCGGCTCGAAACGTATAGGGATGCACCTCCAACCCGGCCTTTTTCGCACTCGCCATCAATGGCTTAACAATAATGTTTTCGCGTGTTGATGACGAGTCCACCAGCATAGGCTTCCAAGGGCCAATCCCATCAGCATAAGTGGCGACCTGCTCCATCCCATCGGCTTCGAACATCCAATCATAACTATAAGGCTGCTTCACATCGCCTTGATAAACCATAGTTTCGTTCCAGTCGGTATAAGCGATAAGCTGCACCAACTTCACGTCCATGTTCATCTTCGGAAGTAATTGCTCATTGATACGTTTAAGCTCTAACGCATCAAAGCACTGCAAGTACACCTTGTCGTCGACGGAATCATAACCATATTGCTTGAGTACATTGAGTACCGCTATTGAGATATCTTTCCCCTCATGGCGATGAAACCACGGCGCTTTGATCTCAGGATAGATGCCAATGTCGTAGCCCAAAGTTTTGTTGAGCCCTTGAATCAGCTCAATTTCTTCTTCAAGCGTTGGCACAGTAAACTCTGACTTCCACATTGGAAATCGATCCGGATAACTCGCAACTTTGTTACCTTGCTCATCAATCTTAAAACCTTCCGTAACTCGTAAGGTTTTGATCTCGGCTAGAGTAAAATCAATGGCGTAATAACGGCCATCGCTTCTAGCCCGATCCGGAAAACGAGTGGCCACATCGGTGACGCGATCTAAATAGTGATCATGCAATACCACTAAGCGATCATCTTTTGTCATTACGACGTCTTGTTCGATATAGTCCGGTTTCATCGCATAAGCGAGCGCCTTGGCTTCTAACGTATGCTCCGGCAAGTAACCTGACGCGCCGCGATGGGCGATCACCAAGGGCTTAGCTACAACGCTCATCGAGAAACAAAGCACAGCGGCAGAGACAATAAACGTATTGGTTTTCATTAAAACTTCCTTTTTGTTTCTATGACAGCGCCTGTTTTGCTTCTTGTCGCTGTGACTCCTTAAGCTTAGCCTCATGATGCGCTTTTTCGCCCAATAACGCGTACGTTAAGCAGATGATAGAAACAATGCACGAACCCACTAGCAAGATGAAGCCACCGTCCCAACCGAAGTGATCCACGGTATAACCAAGCACGGCATTAGCCGCTACGGCACCACCTAGATAACCGAATAGCCCTGTCAGGCCTGCCGCTGTACCTGCGGCTTTTTTAGGTGCTAGCTCTAGCGCATAAAGACCGATGAGCATCACGGGTCCATAAATTAAGAATCCAATCGCGACAAGCGCCATCATATCCACCGCTGGGTTTCCTGCTGGGTTAAACCAGTAAACCATGACGGCAACAGTGACGAGTGCCATGAACAAGATACCCGCTGGAGCACGTCGGCCTTTAAATAGTTTGTCCGATATCCAACCACACAAAAGTGTTCCTGGGATACCCGCCCACTCATACAGAAAATACGCCCAAGATGATTTATCTACCGAGAAGTCTTTGGCTTCTTTCAAGTAAACCGGAGCCCAGTCGAGCACTCCGTAGCGAATCAAATAGACAAAGGCGTTAGCAATCGCAATCGACCACAGAAGCTTGTTCGAAAACACATATTTGAAGAAGATTTCTTTCGCCGTCATCTCCTTCTCATGTGAGTTGTCATAGTCATCCGGGTAGTCTTGCTTGTACTCTTCAATAGGCGGCAAACCGCATGACTGGGGCGTATCACGCAAAGTAAACCAAATAAAGATAGCAACGAGAGTGGCAAAAAAAGCAGGAACATAAAAAAGCGGTGCGCCAATCATCGTTAAACGCCCATAGGCCGAGAATAAACAGCGGGCCAATTAATCCGCCGCCCACATTGTGTGCCACGTTCCACACCGAGACGATTTCGCCCCGCTCTTTGCGTGACCACCAATGCACCATAGTACGCCCACAAGCAGGCCACCCCATGCCTTGAAACCAACCGTTGAGGAACAACAGAATAAACATGGCGGTAATGCTGCCCGTTGCCCAGGGCATGAAGCGAAGCAGAACATCACGATCGCCGACATTAACAAGCCAGCACTTAGGAAATATCTCGGATTCGAGCGGTCGGATACGCTCCCCATCAAAAACTTGGAAAGCCCGTAGGCAATCGATACGGCCGCTAACGCCACACCAAGATCACCGCGGCTATACCCTTGGTCGATCAAGTATGGCATGGCCAAGCTAAAGTTTTTACGGACTAGGTAGTAACCAGCGTAACCAACAAATATGCCGATAAACAACTGCCATCTTAGGCGTGAATAGGTGCGGTCGACTTGGTCGCCCGCTAAACGTTCGATATGTGCCTTGGGCTTAAATATTCCGAACATAGCTACCTCATTATTGAGCGATATAACAACAACGCTCGAACGAACAAATTAATGCTCGTTCGAAATTTATCGCGAGTGTATGAGAAGCGAAAAAGAATATCTGTGACCCAAGCCGCAGCAAACAAATACTCAACTAAAACCATATGAGTAACGTTAAGTATTTGGATCGCCGTTCAATTTTCACTAGTTTTGGTTACTATCCAATTCAACGGCGGACTTAGATCGCTATGAGCGAGTGAAATGATGCTGTGCTAAAAATTCGGCAGCGACAGCACTGCCATGCTCGTAGTCTTCCAGTATTTGGTCTTTTTGGCTCAATAAGCCCTTCGAGGAAAGTTCGTGTTTCGGTTGAATGTGCCAGAGATTGACATCTTCTGGCGGCGACAATAGGAACTGCTCAACTTCGGCATGGTTGGCGTAGTGTGAGACCAACATATCAAGGTGGCTTGTACTACTGCGGCTAAACGGCGTGCGCTTGTTCTGAATCTCAATGAGCTGTGCCAGTTTTTCGTTATCTTGGATCCACTGCTTTAGATTCAGTTTGTCCCCTGCCATCAATTGATACTGCTCTCGGTAAGACGCTAAGCGAGACTCGGTCAGACGCTGATAATCAGCCTTCATGTTGGCAACCTTTTCCTGAAACTGCTTTTGAAACTCAGTCAGCTTCTCCTTGGTGCCAGACACTTTAAGATGGCGAATATGCGTCTCAAGACCGGCTTCCAACTCTTTCTTCCACTTTTCCAGTGATTCACGTACCGGTGATGTGGATGTGGCTGGCTGTTTCGGCTCTGGAATGGTGCTGATCACGACCATATTATTGATACCACGACGATAGGACTCTTCTACTGGAATTGTCGCCGACACCCCACCATCAACCATTTTTACCATCAAACTCAATATCATGATAATAAAGCATTGGGATCGCGCAGGTTGCTCGTAGTACATCAAACCAATTGTCCGCAAAAATCGGATAATAGTAATCTTTGAGCTCTTCCACATCGGTAATACAAGCAAGAGCGACACGATCATCACCCAGATTTTGCTTTCCTTTTGCAAGATCGAGAGGAAACTCACCGCTATTGACGAAGTCAAACGCCCAATCCAAGTCCATTGGCTGCTGCTTTTGCAAGAACTTGTTCATATCGAAAAAGCGCTCGCGGGTGGTATAGTTGAGGATAAAATCCAGCCCTATTCCGCGCTGCTTCGCAACAAACGAAGAGACATTCAACGCCCCTGCCGAAGTGCCAATGTAGAGCGAGAATGGATCGAAATCGGCGTCGATAAACTTATCTAAGACACCAGAGGCAAATGCACCTTTCTGTCCGCCACCTTGTACTATCAGCGAGTATTTTTGTTGTTGATTGAACACGCCAGCTTTCTCCACATTCTGCTTCTTCACGTCCTACTTCTCCGCTACATTCGTCGCCATAAGTGAGATTAAAATATTTACTCTACTGTTTACACTGTTTTTTATTCGCTTTTATCTCTTATTTGTCACTAACCTTTTGTTTCTGCTCGCTCTGTAATCAAACAGCACCATTGTGTCTTCATCAAGGCTTGCGGCAGCGATGAATTCTTATATACTGTATGTATATACAGGTATTTTATTATGCATGAATTGATTAGTGATTTACAAAGCAAGCAACTGATTTGGAAAGGAAATCGAGTCGAATCTCCCGGAGAGTATCAAGCGACCGGTTTTCCAGAACTCGACCAACGCCTTGGTGGGGGCTTTCCTACTTCTGGTGTGATTGACATCCAATCACAGCAAGGTATTGGCGAGCTCAGATTATTGATGCCTTATGTACAGAAACACGCAGCACAACGACTGTTCGTACTGATTAATCCACCGGGCTATTTATGTGCCGAGTATCTCTATGCTCAGGGCATCGATCCATCGCAAGTACTTTTGATCTATCCAGATTCTCCTCAGCACGCACTCTGGGCTGCAGAGCAATGCTTAAAAAGTGGCGCATGTTGCGGTGTTTGTCTATGGCATAGCGGGATTGAGATCCATCAAGCGAAGCGCCTTCAAGTAGCGAGTGATATTGGTCACTGTCTGCAGTTTCTGTTTAAGCCTGAGCTCAGCCAAGGTGATTCACAGGTCTTTTCTTTGCCTGTATCGCTCAGTCTGACTCTAGATCCCCACGATATGGGGCTGTCAGTCTCCATTACTAAGCGTAAAGGCGGATTTGTACGCGACCAGTTCGTGATTAATATGCACGACCGCTGGCCTGAGCTTACTCGTACTTACCAAGCTAGCCCTTCAACTGTTGTCACGTTCCAATGCGTCAGCAAGGATAATCGATGTTGTTGTGGTTATACCTACATTTTCCGACCTTGCAGCTCGATACCTTGTTTGCGTCTGTTAAGCAGGCGCAGCCTAACGCGACGGATAACCAACAAGAAGCGCTCGCCGTCGCCATTGTCGATGGTCGTCGGCATACCGTTGTACAAGCCAATACACACGCATTAGAGCAAGGCGTTACATTAGGCATGGGGCTTGGTAGCGCAGCGGCGCTGTGCCAAGATCTACAAGTGCACCCTTATGATAGCGATGTTGAAGCTCGTCGCTTGAAAGACATTGCGCAGTGGCTCTATATGATCACGTCGGATATCTGCCTGTGCCCCCCCAATGGTCTGCTGATTAAAGTCACCAATATGCTGTCGCTTTACGACGGTATCGAAAACTATTGGAACGCTTTACAGGCGCACCTCGCGCATTTAGAGGTACAAACGTACTACTCAACCGGTGTTTCACCTTATGCGGCGATGCTCATGGCAAAACAAGGGCGTAACTGGATAGAACCCAACCGAGATAAGCTTAATGAGTGCTCGCACGCTATCCACTGACCTGCTCTGAGCTACCAACCAAGCAAGTCGAAAAATTGCAGCGCGTGGGGATCCAAACCATCCAAGATTTACTCGGGCTGCCACTCCCTGACATTGCCAAACGCTTTGATATCGACTTAGTCAATTATACCGGCCGGCTTACTGGACAATTTAAACATCCGGTTGATTTCTATCATCCACCAGAACATTTTCGTCAGTACTTGGAGCTGCTGTTTGATATCGAGAACGTCGACTGGTTACAGAAGCCCTTAACGCGCTTGTTCCGGCAATTAGAAGTGTTCCTTAAGCTAAGGGACAAGGTTGCATTTGAACTGTCACTGACGCTACATCAACGTGATCACGGTGATAAATCAGTGAGCTTTCACTCGGCGCAAGGGGACTATCTTGCCGAGAAATGGCAAGCCTTATCAGCCTCACTTTAGAAAGTATTCAATTGGACGGCGCGGTGAGCGGTTTAACTCTGAGCATAGTACGCGCTGATGAAGTGCAGGTGCATGAACACGATCTGTTTAGCGGAGTAAAAGGTCGTCAAACGGCGCTAGAGCTTATCTCCACACTGCAAGCAAAGCTTGGGCAACACAGTGTCACCTCATTAACGCTCACCGATGATCCAAGACCGGAATACGCCACCCAACCCAGCTCCCCGACCGCGACGGAATCACCTAAGGTAAACGCTCACTTACCGATTAAGCTGCGTCCAAGCCTGCTGTTTAACTCGCCAATGCCACTGGAACAAAAAGTCAGTGTGGTCGTTGGACCGAGCGTATTGTCAGCGGCTGGTGGGATGGCAACCCAGTAAAGCGTGATTACTATGTGGCACGCAGCGAACAAGGCCAATGGCTTTGGGTGTTTCGCACCGAAGACAAGCAGTGGTTTATCCACGGGCAATTTAGTTAATCCTTAATTCGTCAATCAGTAGACCGTTAACCATGAAGTACGCTGAGCTTTTTTGTCAGAGCAATTTTTCCTTCCTTACCGGCGCCTCCCATGCGGAGGAGCTGGTGCTGCAGGCCGATTTTTTACAATACAGCGCCATCGCGATAACCGATGAATGCTCAGTTGCTGGAGTGGTACGCGCTCACACTGCCATTAAGCAGCATGACTTATCGGTTAAGCAGATTGTCGGCAGCATGTTTTGGCTCAACAGTGAGTGTCAATTTCTATTGTTATGCCCAAGCCGCGAAGCTTACGCGGAGCTGTGCCGCATCATTACTAACGCGAGGCGTCGCTGTGAGAAAGGCGAGTATCAACTCTCGGAATGGGACGTGATGTCGCTGCGTCACTGTCTAGTCATTTGGCTGCCTTGTGGCGATGAACGCGATCTCAGATGGGGACGCTGGCTTGAGCAATATCACGCCCATAGGCTTTGGATTGGTGTGCAGCGTCACCTTAGTTCTCATGAGCATAAATACCTTGCTCATTGTGAATCACTGGCTGTCGAACTGCAGCGCCCTATTACTGCTTGTGGTGGTGTATTGATGCACACCGCGACACGCTTGCCACTGCAGCACACCTTAACCGCTATTAAACTCAACACGTCTATCGATAAAGTGTGTGGTCACTTACTGGCAAATACTGAGCGCAGCTTACGTCCTAAGGCCAAACTGACTAAGCTGTACCGTGAAGAGTGGTTAGCAGAAAGTATCTACATTGCCAGCCTATGTAAGTTCAAGTTGAATGAGCTCCAATATGAGTACCTAGCGAGCTGATCCCCAATGGTAAAACACCCATGAGCTATTTAAGGGAGCTAGTCGAACACGGTAAACGACTGCGCTTTCCTGAAGGGGTACCTGCGGAGGTTGAGCAAACGATCGAGAAAGAGCTATTTCTTATTGAGGATCTTAAGTACCCATTCTATTTTTTGACCATTCATGACATCGTCATGTTCGCTAAGCGGCAAGGGATCCTTTATCAAGGCCGTGGCTCTGCGGCTAACTCGGTGGTCTGTTACTGTCTCGAAATCACCTCCGTCGACCCAAGACAGATCTCGGTACTGTTCGAGCGTTTTATTAGTAAAGAACGTAATGAACCGCCTGATATTGATGTCGACTTTGAGCACGAACGTCGCGAAGAAGTGATTCAATACATCTACCAAAAATATGGCCGTGAGCGTGCAGCGCTAGCGGCGACAGTGATCTCTTACCGGTTTAAAAGTGCGGTACGCGACGTGGGTAAAGCGTTAGGCGTTAGTGAGACTCAGCTTGATTACTTTATTAAAAACATCAATCGCCGCGACCGCTCACAAGGGTGGCAAGCACAATTGGTCGAGCTTGGACTAAAACCAGACTCTCTCAAAGGGCAGCAGTTTATTGAGCTCGTCAACGACATCACTGGCTTCCCTCGACATTTATCTCAACATGTCGGTGGCTTTGTGATTGCCTCTGGCCCTTTGTATGAACTCGTACCTGTAGAAAACGCTGCGATGGCTGAGCGTACCGTTATTCAATGGGATAAAGATGACCTAGAAAGCTTAGGACTCCTTAAAGTCGATGTGCTCGCCTTAGGTATGCTCACCGCCATTCGCAAATGCTTTCAGTTGGTTGAGAAGCATTACGGCCGCAAGCTAAGCATCGCCGATATTACCAGACTTCAAGACGACCCTAATGTTTATGGCATGCTGCAACGTGCCGATACTGTTGGCGTGTTTCAGATTGAATCTCGCGCGCAAATGAGCATGTTGCCACGCCTAAAGCCAGCAACCTATTACGATCTCGTGATTCAAATTGCCATCGTTAGGCCTGGACCCATTCAGGGTGACATGGTGCATCCGTTTCTTAAGCGCCGTAATGGTGAAGAGCCTGTTTCTTACCCCTCAGAGGAAGTTAAAGCCGTACTCTCACGCACATTAGGCGTACCTATTTTCCAAGAGCAAGTGATCAAACTGGCGATGGTCGCAGCAGGGTTTACCGGTGGTGAGGCTGATAAGCTGCGCCGCGCGATGGCTGCTTGGAAGAAGAATGGCAACTTGGCCAAATTTCGCCATAAGTTGATCGATGGTATGCAGCAAAACGGCTATCAAATCGGCTTTGCCGAACGGTTGTTTGACCAGATCTGTGGCTTTGGTGAATATGGCTTTCCAGAAAGTCATTCTGCGTCATTTGCAGTGCTGGCCTATTGCAGTGCTTGGCTGAAGTATTACTATCCTGAAGCCTTTTACACCTCATTGCTGAATAGCCTCCCTATGGGCTTCTATAGCGCTTCACAATTGATTCAAGATGCTAAACGACATCAAGTCGATATCGCGCCTGTTTGTGTCAATCGTTCGACGTATCATCACTACCTAAGGCAGAGTGCTAAGGGGCTAACACTGCAGCTGGGATTTAGACAGGTCAATGGATTAAGTGAGCAGAGCATTAAAAAACTTCTGCAGCATAGGCCACCAGAGGCTTTCGAACTCCAACGCAGATCAAGCAACTCGGACTCAATCGACGTGAACTGGAGACTCTGGCCTCAGCCAATGCGCTCCAGTGTATTTCAGGGGATCGCTACGCCACACGCTGGGCAATGATGGACAGCTTAGATGATTTACCTCTATTCCAGCACGGTGCTCAATCGGCAGTTGCGGATCCGTTACCTTACAAGCCTTCAGCCATTGAAGATATGCTTGAAGACTTTTCATCGATGAATGTATCACTGAGCAAACACCCTATCACCCTACTCGATGAAGCAGGCAAACTGGGTCGCTTCACCCGAATGACAGAGTTGATAAACAAAGAGCATCAATCTCTGGTTACGGTAGTGGGTATGGTCACAGGTAAGCAATCTCCAGGAACGGCAGCTGGAGTTACCTTCTTCACGTTAGAAGACGACACTGGGAACATTAACGTCGTAGTGTGGCAAGCCACCGCTAGGGCACAAAAGCAGGCCTATCTCACCTCAAAGATCCTCAAGGTGAAAGGCATATTAGAACGTGAAGGCGAGGTAACACATGTCATTGCGGGTCGACTTATTGACATGACAGAGCAGTTAAGTGAGCTGAAAGTACAGTCTCGTGAGTTTCACTAGCCCAGCGCTTTATACCGAAAGCAAAAATACAAAAGCGGGAACCGACGTTCCCGCTTTTTTTAAATCGCATGGATTAGACATCCACTTTTACTGCCGCTTCCGTACGTCTTTTCTTCCATTCCCTGTAGATGAGTAAACTCAAAGTCATTACGACCTTAGAAGTTAACCATATCATTCTGATGGAACAACCTTTAGCTGGTAGTAAATATATTGCGCATATCTAAGAGTAGAACCCTTTTGATATCGTACAATTATAGACTAAACCTTACCGTATGTCGTACATTACTTTACAACGCAAAATTATAAGTCGCGTCGAATACGTTGTTGAACCACATCCACCAGCAAGTCAGGTTGGAATTTAGAGATGAAACGATCGCACCCTACTTTCTCAACCATGGCATCGTTGAAGCTACCGCTGAGAGACGTATTTAAGGTGATAAACAGATCTTTCATACGCGGATCGCTTCTCACTTCATGCGTGAGTTTGTAGCCATCCATTTCTGGCATTTCGCGTCGGTGATCATCATCAGAAGTTCACTACACACATCAATACCTTCATCACTCCACTGCTTAAGCAACTTCAGCGCCATAGCACCATCAAAACACTCGATAATTTCCACACCAAGCTGAGCCAGCGTCGCTTTTACCTGATGACGAGCCGTGGATGAGTCATCAACAATCAAGATTTTCTTACCGCCAAATGAGGTAATAGAGCACGATCTAAAGTTTCTTCGGAAATGGCAATATCGTAGTCGATGATCTCAGCCAAGACTTTTTCAACATCAATGATTTCGACCAGACTTACGCCATCTGCTTCTTCAACTTTAGTGATCGCGGTGAGGTAATTAGAACGTCCGACGGTGCGCGGTGGCGGTTGGATCTCAGTCCAAGCGGTATTAACGATATTCTTCACTTCACCGACTAGGAAGCCTGAACAGTGCGGTTATATTCGGTGATAATAAGGTTTTGTACAGCTTCTTCCTGCAGGGTAGGAAAACCAATAGCACGACGTAGATCAATGACCGGTAAAGACTCACCACGAAGTGAAGCAACACCCCGGATACTTGGATGTGAGCCAGGAAGCTGAGTTAAAGGAGGCAACTTAAGCACCTCTTTAACCTTAAAAACATTGATAGCAAAAGTCTGGCGACTGTTCAGCGTGAACATCAACAGCTCAAGTCTATTCTCACCCACTAACTGGGTGCGCTGGTCAACAGAACTCAATACACTCGACATGAGGCTTCCTTGGCAAAAACGATAACAATTTCTTATCTCATGTTATCGGCAGGAAGCACAAGAAGTTTACTGTCTGAACAAGCAAAAATATGACCGTCAGCAAAGAGTGTGAAAAGCCTTATCCTTCAATAACTTTCATTAGCAGCAGGCCATCGTACAGTGCTTGTTTCACCAAAGCTGCACCTGGCATTGTTGCTTGCTTATAAAAACGTGACTCGACCAATTGCAGGTCTTCGGTATAAACCGGCAAACTTTGATTAGCGATGCAGCGCTCAATAGCAGGATAGAGAATGTCTTTTGCCTGGTTGATGACGCCACCAATCAGCACCTTCTCTGGGTTGAACAAGTTAATCACAATCGCAATCGCACTGCCCAGGTGCTCACCGAGCTTTTCGATCACATTGATGGCAAGAGCATCACCTTTTACTGCCGCTTCGCAAATCGCTTCTACCGATATTTCTTCGCATTCGGATAGTATCGATGCTTCACCTTTTGCCAGTCGCTGAGTGACTTCATCGCGAATTGCCTGAGAACTCGCGACCGTTTCAAGGCACCCAGTATTGCCGCAATGACAATCCTTGCCTTGGCGATTGATCTGGATATGGCCTAACTCACCAATGTTACCGTGGCGTCCTTGCAAGACACGACCATCTAGATGATACCCGCGCCAAGACCATGGTGAATGGAAATCAGCACTGAGTTATCACAGTCCTGAGAATGACCAAATAAGTTCTCAGCTAGCGCCCAAGCTCGGGTGTCATTTGCCACAAAGACTGGCAATCCGGTTACTTTGAATATCTCTTCGGCAACGTTAAGGTTCTTAACGTTGTAATGCGGCATCTGAAGAACGATACCCTTGTCAGAGTTCACTAACCCCGGAAGCGTAAGCGCGATACTGGTGACACGATCGAGCTGCTCGCTGTAGCTTTCGAAAAAGTCTTCAATCTCATACAGCAGACGAGCAAGCACGTCTTCTTGATCCACTTCATGAATTTCAATTTTGGTATCAATAAGAACATCGCCGCCAAGCTCGTGTAGCGCGATAGATAGGTAACCACGACCTAGACGCATAGAAAGGAACTGCCATCCTTGATTGTTGGTCTGTAAACCAACCGCAGGGCGGCCTCGGCTGGTTGCTTCTTGAACCGCCGTCTCATGAATTAGATGTGCTTGAATGAGTTCTCGCGTAATTTTTGTGATACTCGCAGGTGCTAAATCACTTAGTTTAGATAGGTCGATACGCGAAATAGGCCCAAATTGGTCTATCAGTTATACACACGACCAGCATTGATCTGCTTGATATGATCAATGTGCCCGGGTTGAGCCATGTACATTTTGAACTCCAAAAAACAACAACCTGTTAATTTTTTTACTTTGCGAAGTAATTGTGAAGCAGTTTATAAGATTGCCGTGACAAATATCACGCATATCGATGGAACTTTGGGGCACGTATCAAGTTACGCTCATAGGGTCTGTCACAATTTACGGTATGATTGTTCGATTATTAACCAGCTGTTTTTAATGGCTTGTTACGTTACATGGCACTTATTTAGCACCAATTAATAACTTACGAATTTGTCAATACCCAAAGGGGTTAGCTGGCTTGGTGAGGTTGCCAAAGATCATTATTGCTACTGGTCAGTGCTTTGTGCCGTTTAGCAAAATTATAGCTTTCTACAAAACGGAAACCGGCATCTAAACCAACCTGATAGTCGTGTAAAATGTCGTCGACATCACTAAGTAGCGATGATGTCTTTAGCGGCTGATCGGGTGTTATTTGCCAAATAAAACAATCATCCGGCGGAGTCTTTAGAAACTCGCTGGTCAGCGAATAGGTCTGGTAATGCACCATCAGCATGTCTGCAAGACCAGAATCAAAATGTTCACCAAATAAGTGGCTGAGGCGGTAGATATCGCCGGCGCCAAACAGCCAACGTCCACCATTGATAAGCTTTAGGTGCTCAGCTTGCTTCAATGTATCGGCTTTTGCCTTACGACTTTCAAAAAAAGATCCCCAGTCATTTGACCACTGATCGACTTTATCTTGCCATTGCAGCTGCAAATTGTTTAACGAGTCTCTTAGCCAAGTGGGCGATTCTGTCGCGACGGGTTCGTCCTCCACAAGCTTAGGTTCTTCGGTAATATATTGCTCGGTTCGAATAACGATGATACTGCGGCACTCTTGTCGCCACGCTTGCTGCACAGGAATAGAAGCCGAGACTCCTCCATCGATAAACTCATTCCCTTGATGAGCGACGGTGCCTTCAAACAAGGTAGGAATGGCGCTAGTGGCCATCAATACTTGGTACCAATCCTCTTGCAGCATGGGCAAATAATGATCTTTTAACGTGTTCACGTCGGTAGTCGCAGCAAAAGCGCGCCGA
Organism: Vibrio maritimus; assembly: GCA_000755425.1. Classification (GTDB taxonomy): domain Bacteria; phylum Pseudomonadota; class Gammaproteobacteria; order Enterobacterales; family Vibrionaceae; genus Vibrio; species Vibrio maritimus_A. The sequence continues at coordinate 56,147 of BBMT01000013.1, read as the reverse complement.
TTCCCCACTACTCGTCGCCCCATATCGATATCGAGTTTGTATGGATAATCACAAATCTTATCCAGTGCCCATCTCAGGTTGAGATATTGCTTGCGACGCATAAAACGAAACAAATGGAAAAACTCAGGATCCGTGGTTAAATCGAGGATAAATGACTTACCAAGCTCAGCCTGGCGAGAGAGGAATGCGCAGATATTTAACGCCCCTGCTGATGTGCCGTAAAACTCATCAAAGGGGTCAAAATTAGACAATAAAAAGGCGTCGAGCACACCTGAAGTGAAGATGCCGCGTTGACCTCCACCTTGTGCCACTAACGCCGTTTTCCCGTCTACATATTTACCAAATTGTTGATAGTCGATGACGGTGCGGGCATTGGTTACTAAGCCTGCGTTCGCCATATCTTTGCCTAAACTGACAAGATAGCGATAGCACCAAAAGCAATAATCGTACTAAACGCAATAGTTGTGATTGTGAGTGCTAACTTTAGATCGTACTCCATAACCTCTCCTTTTGTAACATTTCGGTTACCATTGTGACACACATTTACAATCTTAAAATAACCATCTAAAAATTATGGCGTTAGGGTCACACTATGATTAAAACTAGTAGAAGAAATGTGATTTGAAAAACAGATATTCTGTTTAGGAGTAATAAAATGCGCTCATACTCGGCTGCACTAGTTGCGAATACGATGGTATTTACCGCAGCACTATATAGCTTTGCCGGCAACGCCGGCGTTATCGTGACGCCTTTTATTGGCTATTCATTCGGGGGCGAGGCAGAAACCGCGGAAGGAACCAGCTATGACATTTCTCCCTCAGCGAACTTTGCATTAGCTGTCGAGTTCCCATTTCGAAATGGCAGAATGGGCGCATTCTATTCAAGACAAGACTCATCGCTTGATACGCTCAACCTTGATACCACTATCCAATATCTGCAATTTCAAAGCAGTGCCGAATATCAAATCGGGGAACATACTCAGGCATACATCGGTGCCGGATTAGGCGCTTCTCACACCTCTGGACAATGGACAAAATCACATACGGGTTTTGCGGCAAGCATCTTTGGTGGTGTTGAATATTACCTAACCAAGAACCTAGCCATTAACGGACAACTTCGCTGGCAAGGAACGGTAGTTAGTAATGACTCCGTGTCTATTTGTAACCTACCGACTGACGATCAAAGCTGTTTTATCGCGTTTAAAACCAGTTGGATGAATCAGGTACAAACGAACCTCGGTTTAAGTGTCAAATTTTGACAAGTCTGCAATCAAGAAAACCCACAGTTACAACACAACTGCGTAACATATTAAAAACAAAGTACTAATCGTCAAAATAAGGCCTTTGCACCAGGTTTTATATCAACCGCCGTAGCCTGTCTCTGTCTGCACTCGCCCCAAAAGAATATATCAATAAAAAACTCCAAAATTGAAGATTATAACGCTAGTCTAGCCACACTATAACCTTACAAATCTTATTGATATTGATGAATTGCGTCGCTAACCTACCTCTGAATGGTAGATGTTTATTTCAATATTCATACTCAAATTCAACAATTAAAAACATAAAAAGCCAGAATTACCAACGAAAGAAATCTATAAGTTCAATCACTTAATTCCTTCCAACATTATCCTCTGGGAAAAGTGAGATTTGATGCTAAACGCTTCGTTTGGTGAATTATTCTGAACTCGACAGACACAAGATTACAGATGACACAAAGGAATTCACTATGAAACGTGAACAGTGGGGATCCAGAGCTGGATTCATTCTTGCGGCAGTAGGATCCGCAATCGGTTTGGGGAACATTTGGCGCTTCCCATATATGGCCTATGAAAATGGTGGGGGTGCATTTTTTATTCCCTACCTATTTGCCATGATCACCGCAGGTATTCCATTTATGATCCTTGAGTTTAGCATGGGCCAAAAATACCGCGGATCGGCACCAAAAACCCTCGCGAAAATTAATTCTAAATTTGAATGGTTAGGTTGGTTCCAAGTTGGAGTCGCCGCGACCATTGCCGTCTATTATGTTGCGGTTATTGGCTGGGCCATTTCTTATTTTGGCATGTCATTTACCCAAAGCTGGGGAACAGATACTAACGCTTTCTTCTTTGGCGAATATTTACAACTCGGCGATAACTCGCCAACGAGCCTAGGTTCTATTCAGTGGAAGATCGCAGGTTCGATGGCGATAGCTTGGGCTATTACTTATGCAGCCATTGCCGGTGGTGTTAAGTCTGGTATTGAACGTGCGGCAAAAATAATGATGCCAATCCTTTTCATCATGGTACTGCTGCTTATCGCTCGCATGGCTTTCCTTCCTGGTGCTCTAAACGGTATTAACTACATGTTTGAGCCTGACTTTAGCAAGATTTGGGATGTAAAAGTTTGGGCAGCAGCGTATGGACAGATTTTCTTCACTTTGAGTATCGGCTTTGCCATTATGCTTGCTTACTCTAGCTATCTTCCAGAGAAGTCCGACATTACCAACAACGCCTTTATGACAGTGCTGATTAACTGTGGCTTCTCAATTCTGGCAGGTATCATGATCTTCTCTGTACTCGGTTATATGGCACAAGAACAAGGTAAGCCACTGACGGAAGTGGTTACGGCTGGTGTCGGTTTGGCATTTGTCACTTTGCCGGCTGCAATCAACTTGCTTCCTGCACCTTACATCTTAGGTCCATTGTTTTTCTTTGCCTTAGTCATCGCAGGGCTAAGCTCACACATCTCCATTATGGAAGCCGTTACTTCGGCCGTCATCGACAAACTTAAGTGGCGTCGTAATAAGGCCGCGACCATTATCTGTGGTGGTGGGTTTATTATCTCGATGGCATTTGCTACCAATGGTGGCCTGCTGCTGCTAGATCTTGTCGACCACTTTGCCAATAACGTAGGCATTGTCACCAGTTGCCTAATTGAAATCATCTTAATGGCGTGGCTACTGAAAATTGCCGATGTACGTGACTACGTGAATAAGATATCTGATTTTACCATCGGTACTTGGTTTGATGTTTGCCTTCGCTTTATTACTCCGGTGATTTTAGCCATCATTGTTGCTACGAAATTTGCCACTCTCATTTCCGAGGGCTACGGTGGCTACGCACAGTCAGATCTACTGCTTTTAGGCTGGGGATTAATGGCACTTCTCGCTGTTGTTGGCATTGCTATTAACATCACCAGCAGCAACACAACATCGAAGCAAACTAAAAAGCAGGGAGTGTAATCATGACAGCAAGTGCAATCTTTATGATGATTCTAGGCCTGGGTATTACTTGGGGCGGCGCGTCCTACTGTATTCGCAAGGCAATGAATAAACAGTAATTATATTAGAGCCAGTGCACTGTCGCTGGCTCTTTCCTTTCAATCTACTTAGAGTAATTAGTTGCTCTTATTACAACTATAAGAAACCATAAATAGAGCCTCAATTACCCAATTGATATAAGTACGCCAAGCTCACTACACAAACCAAGGTGCGTATGAAATATCTACTTCCTCTTGCAGCATTTGCAATTTTAACCGGTTGTAATTCGTCGAATAGCAGTTCAGACAACCCGGTACCTCAAACTCCTCCTCCAGCACACTTACCAGGCGAACTCGTTCCAGATCGTCCTCATCCAGACGCTGGAGAGCCAGGACACCTTCCAGGCGACCTTATTCCAGACAGGCTACCGATTACTTGGTATCAAGAAGTGGCGAACCGCTTTGGCATGACAACTGAGGCGCTTGACCATGTTTGCCGCTATCAAGGGACACATCCTCAAATGGATATTCATGTCTCTTGTAACTGGCAAAATGACGAGTTAACCATCGTTTATTTTGCTTCTCGTAGCTTGAGCGAGCCAGAGTATTTCTTTGACCATGCCTTTACATGGGTCATCAGTGATGAGCACATTGCCAACGGAAAACTTTGGCCGGGGATCAATCACAAAGCTGTCGGTCTTGACAGCGAAAAGGTCAGTATTGATCCAGATGGCGCCATGTACAGCGTGGGTTATGATTGTATTAAAGAGAACTGCAGCGATATTCAACACACTATGAACATCCAATCAAAAGACAACCATGTAACTTCTGACGGCACTCCCTACTATGGACTCTCCGACTTTGATATCGATACCTATAGAAAGTCTGAGCGATTCTACGTACACCTAGATTTCAGTGTAGAGGGTGAAGACAACCATCGAAATACTCTCCATCTACCGGACGATTTCCCAGGACTTATGCACAAGGTTTTGGCGCCCGCATTTGGCTATTAATCCGGTATAAAAAGCCAGCTTGGTAGCAATACCAAGCTGGCTTTTTACATCGAAAGAATCGTTACTTATGACGCTCTTTAAGCTTGTTTACCACATCATTCATCGACAAACCTTGGTCTTGCAACAGCACCATCAAGTGATAGATAAGATCGGCAGATTCACAAACTAGCTCATCCTTGTCACCCGACGTTGCCGCAAGCGCGACTTCAACGCCTTCTTCGCCCACTTTTTGCGATATACGCTTGGTGCCGCGGGCATAGAGGCTCGCGGTATAAGAAGATTCCGGATCCGCATCTTTTCGAGCGGCAAGAAGTTGCTCAAGCTGATGAAGCCACACCATTTGCGACTCCTCTTGAGGATCGCCATCAAAACACGTTGTTGTTCCGGTGTGGCACGTAGGCCGATTGGATCGACTTTTACTAGTAAGGTGTCATTATCGCAATCCAAAGAAATGTTTTTTAACTGAAGGACATTTCCTGACGTTTCACCCTTAGTCCAAAGGCGAGATTTGGTGCGTGAAAAGAAAGTGACTTGTTCGGTATCTAACGTTTTTTCAAGCGCCGCTGGGTTCATATAACCCATCATAAGAACTTGGCTAGACTGAAAGTCTTGGACGATCGCTGGAACCATACCGTCTACTTTTTCCCAGTCGATACGCTGTGTTAAATCGGCCGCTGTTTGGCTCATAATCTGATCTCCACACCTTGTTGTTTCAAATACTGCTTTAGCTCACCAATATTGATGATCTGCTTGTGGAATACCGATGCCGCAAGTGCGCCATCAACGTTAGTTTTCTGGTAGGCTTCTGCAAAATGCTCCATAGCACCCGCACCACCTGATGCGATAAGCGGTACGTTACACACTTCGCGCACCATATTGAGCTGCTCAATATCGTAGCCATTGCGGACGCCGTCTTGGTTCATCATATTCAGAACGATTTCACCCGCACCGCGTTTTTGTACTTCCTGAACCCAATCACGGGTTTCCCATTTTGTCGCTTTAGTGCGCGCTTCATCGCCCGTAAACTGGTAAACCTGATACTTGCCCGTTTCTTTATCGAAATATGAGTCGATACCCACAACGATACACTGCACACCAAACTTGTCAGCCAAATCGGTAATAAGCTCAGGGTTAGCAAGCGCAGGTGAGTTGATGGACACTTTGTCTGCACCAAACTCAAGAATGCGCGCCGCATCTTCTGCCGATTTAATACCACCAGCAACACAGAAAGGGATATCAATCACTTCCGCAACACGTGCGACCCAGCTTTTATCAACAACACGGCCATCACTGGATGCAGTGATGTCATAAAAGACCAGTTCATCAGCGCCCTCTTCCGCGTAGCGAGCAGCTAACGGTACGATGTCACCAATGATCTCGTGGTTGCGAAATTGAACGCCTTTCACCACTTGCCCGTCACGGACATCCAAACAAGGAATTATTCGCTTAGCCAGCATTGGAATGCCTCCTCTGCGGTGAACTTACCGTCCAATAGAGCACGGCCAACAATCACGCCAGATACACCTGTACCTTTCAGCGCTTCAATATCTGCTAGGCTGCAATACCGCCCGATGATTGGAATTGAACCTGTGGGTATTGCTTACAAAGGTCAACATATAGCTCAACATTGCTGCCCGCTAGCGTGCCATCACGAGAGATGTCTGTACACAATACGTGCTTAAGACCCACTGTTAGGTAATCATCAATCAAGGCTTCAATGGTGACACCTGAGTCTTCTTGCCAACCAGAAATCGCCACTTTTCGAGTGCCGTTCTCATCAATATTAATATCCAGCGCAAGCACAATTCGCTCAGCGCCGTATTTTTCCATCCAGCCTTTGACTAGCTCAGGCTGTTTAACGGCCGTAGATCCCACCACGACACGCTGTGCGCCCGCTTCGAGCAGGTCAACAACATCTTGTTCACTACGAACGCCGCCGCCAATTTGAATGTTAGCCGGCGTACCCGCGAGCAATTTAGCGATAAGATCGAGCTGGCGTGCCGTCGTATCTTTAGCCCCTGTCAGATCAACAAGGTGCAGCCAGTTTGCACCAGCTTGGTGGTACAAGTTGAACTGCTCAACAGGATCCACTTTGTACTCGGTCACTTGGCCATAGTCGCCTTGGTAAAGACGTACTACTTGTCCCTCAATAAGGTCTAATGCAGGAATAATCACTTTTCAATCCTTTTGCCCCACTACCTTGTGAGGCGTCATATGTCTGTTCTATTTAGTGCAAAGCACTTGCTTGGCAAAAGCGGCGTTATACCAGTTCTAAGAAGTTCTGAATTAGCCTTGAACCCGCTTTCGAAGAGCGTTCTGGGTGGAACTGAACGCCATAGTAGTTACCGCTCTGAATCGCTGCGCTAAACGGGTTTCCGTAATCACACTCCGCGATGGTGTAATCGCCCACTGGCATACCGAAGCTATGTACAAAGTAGAAGTACTCGCCCTCTTCAATACCGGCAAAAAGTGGGTTTCCCGGAGCCGCTTTCACGGTATTCCAGCCCATGTGCGGCAGTGGCAAGTCACCTGTTTCTAGACGTCTTACTTCACCTTCACATAGACCTAGACATTCTACAAGCTCATCGGCCTTTTGGCCTTTCTCTTGAGAAAGCTTACCGAGCAGCTGCATGCCAAGACAGATCCCAAGCACGGGCTTTTCAACCTGTTTTACTAGCTCGATGAGGTTCCGCTCTTCGAGGTTTTTCATTGCTTCACTAGCAGTGCCAACGCCTGGCAAAAACAGTTTATCTGCAGCTAAAACCACTTCTGGCTCTTTAGAGATAACGACTTGGTAGCCCAGACGCTCAATCGCAAACTTAACCGAAGAAACGTTAGCGCAGCCAGTATCGATAATGACAACATTCTGGGTGGTCATTACAAGACTCCTTTACTGCTTGGTAGCTCATTGCCTTCCACTTTAATCGCTTGACGAAGTGTGCGGCCAAACGCCTTAAAGAGACTCTCAATGATGTGGTGATCATTGTCGCCAGAAGAAGACAGGTGCAGCGTACACGCTAGCGTATCTGTCAGTGAGCGGAAGAAGTGTACGACCATTTCTGTCGACAGGTCACCCACTTGCTCACGAGAGAATTCCGCATCAAACTTAAGATAAGGGCGGCCAGACAGATCCAAACCACACTGCGCCAGACACTCGTCCATTGGCAGGCTGAAACCAAAACGGCCAATACCGCGCTTGTCACCAAGTGCCTCTTTTAGCGCTTGGCCTAATGCCAGTGCCGTATCTTCAATAGTGTGGTGATCATCAATGTGCAGATCGCCTTTCACAAGACACTTCATCTGGAAGCCGCCGTGTGTGGCAATTTGATCCAGCATGTGGTCGAAGAAACCCATACCCGTTGAAATTTCGTTGCCGCCAGCTTCATCAAGGTTTACGAACACTTTAATGTCGGTTTCTTTCGTAGTGCGTACTACTTCCGCCGTGCGAGCTTTTACCGTGAGATCTTTTAGGATCTGCTTCCAGCCCATGGTTTCAGGGTTGTACTGAATACCGCGAATCGCCATGTTCTCCGCAAGTTGAAGATCGGTATGACGATCGCCAATCACTGCTGAGGTTTTGAAGTCCACTTTGCCGCTTTGTAGATACTCTTTGACCAGTCCTAGCTTAGGCTTGCGGCACGAGCAGTTGTCTTCGTCGAAGTGCGGGCAAATCAGCACATCATCAAACTTAACGCCTTGAGACTCAAAGATCTCCATCATCATGTTATGTGGGGCATCGAAGTCAGCTTGTGGGTAGCTATCAGTACCAAGTCCATCTTGGTTGGTCACCATCACTAGGCGGTAACCTGCATCTTGCAGTGCTAGCAGACTTGGAATGACGTATGGCTCAAGTTTCAACTTGTCTAGACGGTCAACTTGAAAGTCCACTGGCGGCTCAACAATTAACGTGCCGTCGCGGTCAATAAATAAAATTTTCTGTTGGTTGCTCACTCTATAAATCCTTTTTCTATTGCACCAGTGCTTAAGCGGCACTTTGTTCTAATTGGTTGCGGATGAATGCCAAAGTTTTTTCACACTCATCGCGATTTCCCACACTGATACGTACACAATTTTCGATGGGTGAATTACGCAAAATAATGCCGGTGTCCCATGCTGCTTTAAATAGCGCATCACCATTTTCAAATTTGACCAGCAAATAGTTACCCCAGCCCTCAAATACCGTCACGCCTGAAATCGTTGATAGACCGGCCTGCAAGTACGCGCGATTGGCGTTGAGATCCAACACTTGGAACTTAGCGCGAGCTAGACCTTGCTCAGAGAGTGCTTGCTGCGCAATTTCGGCAACAGGAATTGGCACTGGGTAAGGTGCAATTACTTTAAGTAACACGTTGATGAGCTCTTCATTCGCCAATGTGAATCCGCAGCGAAGACCCGCCAGTGCAAATGCTTTTGACAGTGTGCGCAAAATCGCGAGGTTTGGGTATTGAGCCAGAAGATCAACCGTTGACGCTTCAGGACAGAAGTCGATATATGCTTCGTCCATGACCACGATGGCTTTGTCTTTAGTCATCTCAAGAAGAGAGACGATGTCTTCTCGGTTAACTAAATTGCCTGTCGGGTTATTTGGGCTACAAACGAACACCAATTTAACGCCATCTAAGTTGCTTCAATCTCTGGTAGATTAAGTTGCCAATCTGCCGTTAGCGGCACGGTTTTGCGCTCTACACCAATGGTTTCTGCACTGATAGCATACATGCCATAGGTCGGCGGACAATAGAGAATACTGTCTTCGCCTGGCTCACAGAAAGCGCGAATCAGCAGTTCAATGCCTTCATCAGCACCACGTGATGTTAGCGTTTGTTCTGGCTTAACACCTGCATAATTGGCGTAGGCTTCAATAAGCTGCTTTGGCTGGCACTCGCTATAACGATTAAGACGGGCAAAGTCAGTTTTGTACTCATTGTTGAACGGCGATTCGTTGGCGTTCAGCCAAATATCCCCACTACCGCCGATTCGACGCGCAGACAAATAAGGCGTCAATTGTTGAACTTGTTTACGAGCTAATTTTTCCATCATCCACTCTCCAGTCTACGCTTTTTGCGCGTTGAGCTTCTCTACACGAATCGTCACAGCACGTTTGTGGGCGTCTAGGCCTTCAGCTTCCGCCATAGTCACAACGGTAGGTGCCAAACCTAGTAAGCCATCAGCACTTAACTCTTGAACCGTCATGCGCTTTGAAAAGTCCGCCAAACCAAGGCTTGAGTATGTGCGGGTGTAACCATAGGTCGGCAAAACGTGGTTAGTACCTGATGCGTAATCGCCCGCAGACTCAGGTGACCAGTCACCTAAGAAAATAGAACCTGCATTATCCAGCAGAGGCAAAAGCTCGCGCGGGCTCTTAGTCTGCACAATCAAGTGCTCAGGGCCGTAGTAGTTGGAAATCGAAACGCATTGCGTCAGCGACTCTGCAATAATGATTAAGCTAGAGCCCAAAGCTTTTTCAGCAATATCAGCACGAGACAGCTGTTTCAATTGTCGTTTCACCGCTTCTGTTACCTGATCGGCAATGATTGGTGATGGTGTCACAAGTACAACTTGAGAATCTGGTCCATGTTCAGCTTGGCTCAATAAATCCGACGCTACAAAATCTGGATCTGCGGTTTCATCGGCAATAACAAGAACTTCAGAAGGACCCGCCGGCATGTCAATCGCCGCACCACGGAAGTCGTTACTCACTTGGCGCTTTGCTTCAGTCACGTATGCGTTACCAGGGCCAAAGATCTTATCTACTTTAGAGACAGTCTCTGTCCCGTATGCCATAGCAGCGACAGCTTGGCCACCACCGACGTTATAAACTTCATCGATTTTACACAGCTTAGCGACGTACAGAATCTCATCAGCAATTGGCGGAGGAGAACAAAGTACCACTTTGCGACATCCTGCAATCTGCGCTGGCACACCAAGCATTAATACTGTCGATGGAAGTGGTGCGCTGCCACCCGGAATATACAAGCCAACTTTATTGATTGGTCGCGTCACCTGTTCACAAACCACTCCTGGCTGTGTTTCTACACGTAGAGCTTCAGGACGCTGCGCTTTGTGAAACTTAGCAATATTGGAATACGCTTGTTCAAGGGCTTGCTTCATCTTCTCAGACAAGCGACCGGAAGCCGCGTCAATCTCTTCAGCAGAAACACGAATCGACTCAGGACGCACGCGATCAAACTTCTCAGTAAGATCAAGCAGCGCTTTGTCACCTTCACTACGAACTTGATTAATGACCTCAGTCACGGCCGCCGTAATGTTTGCACCTTCAGTAATCGCCGGGCGCTCTAGTACGGACTCTTGCTGAGGTTGACTCAAGTGTTGCCAAACTACCGTTCTCATCGATTACCCCATCATCTTCTCAATTGGAAGGACAAGAATAGAGCTTGCACCCAGTTCTTTAAGCTGCTCCATGGTTTCCCAGAACAAGTTCTCTGTGCTCACAAGATGAACCGCTACACGCTCTTTGTCTGTAGACAATGGCAGCACTGTTGGGTCTTCTGCACCAGGAAGCAATGATTTAATTTGCTCTAGTTTCGCAACCGGCGCGTGAAGCATGATGTATTTGGACTCTTTAGCCTGCTGAACACCTTGCATGCGAGTTAGAAGCTTGTCGATGAGTGCAAGTTTGTCAGCATCAAACTCACCCATACGCTGAATAAGTGTCGCTTTCGAACGGAAAATAACTTCTGCTTCTTTTAGGCCATTCGCTTCAAGTGTCGCACCTGTTGAAACTAAGTCCGCAATTGCGTCAGCAAGACCTGCACGCGGTGCCACCTCGACAGAACCGGTTAGCATACAAGCGCTAAAGTCGACGCCTTGTTCATCCATGTACGCCTTAAGAAGTTGTGGGTAGGTCGTAGCGATACGTTTACCAGCAAGATCTTGAGGACCGTTATAGGTCTCATCTTTGTTGATCGCAATAGATAGACGACATCCACCAAAATCTAGACGACGAAGCGTTTTGAATTCATGTGCTTCACCTAGTGCTTTACGGTCAAGACGTACTTCTTCTAACTCATTCTCACCGATAAAGCCAAGGTCGACTACGCCATCCATAATCAGACCAGGGATGTCGTCATCTCGAACCAGCAGAAGGTCGATTGGCATATTTAGTGAGTGTACAACAAGACGCTCACCCATTACGTTGAACTTAACACCACACTTTTTCAGTAGGTCTTGGCTCTCTTTACTTAGGCGACCCTTTTTCTGAATCGCAATTCTTAGGCGTTGTGTTTGCATTGCTGTATCCCTGTGCAAATTATTGATTTTGAAAATATAAAACGAAAAAACCCTCGGGAGCTTTGGTCTCCCGAGGGTTTCATTCTTTAAATCTTAAATCGAACCTCCGAGAGTTTTACCTAGCTCTCGGGTATGCAGACATCTCCCGAAAGACTAAGCTGGGTGATGGTAATGATGATGAATGTTCATATCAAAGTTTTGCATACTTATTACTGGGTTCCTTTGTGTTGGTACGTTCACACTAACTAAGGTTACGGCGTTTTTCAAGCTCTAATTCCAACATTTTTGCGAGTTTTTTACACGACCAAATATTCAGCGCATTACACCAGCAATTCTGTTCCTAACTAAGGCAACAACCTTCTACAAATCGAGCCTCTCAGAGGGATTATAAGACATTCCTATTTACCCGCTCTAAACGTGCAACCATTAGAATATTAGAATACAAAGACACTCTAAAGTAGTTGTAGCTAACTCATAATTGATGCGACGCAATTCAAAGTGTCTTTTCTGTTATTTACATCATTATGTAACTTAGAAAATTATAGATATGATATTCGTCGCGAATTTATTAACACTCGGTTTAATGACATATCTATCTAGGCAAAGATTTATTCAAACAACCGACATATGAATGAAAGATGACATATTTAATTGCGGATGATAGCATTCCTAACATTCACCAATGGAATAGTGAAATTCTTGAGACCACTTCAAGAATGATATTCCATGAAAATAGAATGGCTACACTAGCAAATTGTGCACAATTACAGCCAGGCTTGAATCAAGACGAAAGCTTTCTGTCGGAACTATATGCACTTGGGCGTCACAAGCAGTCAACCATGAGCAAATAAAACTGCTCAAAGGAATATTTGATATTGACGAAAGTGGTTATATTATGTGGGCTTGGATAAATGACTCCTCACTTGAGTCATATTTAAAAAGCCCCAAATTCGCTCCACACCCATCACAGTGGATTGAGGGTGATAACTTAATTATCATCGATATCCAACTCCCACACCCAATACACAAACAACTCAAAGAACTGCTATCAATTAAAAATATTCTGAAGAGAAACGGTGTTAAAAACATCTATTACAGAAACCCTGAACAAGAATTTAAACTCTACCACTGGTGAGAATATGACCGCTACCTTACTAAAAACTTACCAGACACCAACAAAAAACAATACCAAGCTCTTCGGTCAAGAACTCCCCAAATCGAGCTTCGTTGAGTATCCTGCATATAAACTCAGAGAAACTGAAATATACTGGGTTAATAAAGCTATGCTCTCTGAGCTAGGAATCGACCATCAGTTAGGTGAACAGTTTTTACTCGAACACTTCTCCTACGTTACCGAGGATTTTGCTCCGGAAACACTGCTCGACATGAATGATAGAAAAGTGTTTCTTGCAGATCGCTATGGAAGTCCAGGTCAAGTTTGTAATGGTGGAAGTGCTCGCTGTGGCTAAACGGCCAGTTTCAAGTTAAGGGAAATGGCACTAACCCGCTAGTTGCAATCAACGTTGATGAAGGTCACTCGACTGGGAAACTGCCGCTCTCCGAAGCCGTCAGTGAAGCAATCTGGAGTGAGATATGTCACAACGAACTACCCTATGGTGCGTTGAGGGTTATTGCAGTCATAAAAACACCAATCAATATCGACATTGAAAACACCTTTGGTAATAGAACACAACAGCCCTGCGCGCTAATGGTCAGAGAAGTCGCCACTAGGCCAGCTCACTTCGAACCGGCTCTTCACTTCTGGCCAAAGCAAGAGTATGCAGAGTTAAGAAATGCTGCTCACGCCGTTAGTTTTAATGCGATACAAACCTTAGAAAACCATATCAATGAGCAAAAGAACACTGAACTCCCTTTGTTTGAAAGCAGTAAAGTATTTCTTACTAGATTTGCACGTCAGATAGCTGCTAGTCGAATAAAAGGTATTCCACATGGTTCATTGACAAGCTCTAATATAGCTATGGATGGTCGCTTCTTAGATTTAGGCACTATTTCGGCTGTAGGTGATTTTTCCAATGTAATACTTACATCCGGACTTGGGGCGACATGGGATGACCATCATGGAATTGTCACTTGGTTGCACAACCATTTTTATTACCTAAATAAAAATAGTAAAAGCGGATTACCTAGAGATAAGAGGCTAGAGTTAATTGAGTTATTTCTTCATGAACTAGAAAGGTCAGAGAACATATATACGGCACAACAATGCAACATTCCTGATGACCAGCCAGACGTTGAAACTATAGGAAAAAAAAATTAAAGATCATCTAAGAAAAGATAAGCACCAGGTTTCGAGGCTAACTGACTTTAAAGAGCAAGAATTCAAAGGTGACGTTAACTTCATTCTAAATAAGCTTGGATTCGGTCAGGCTGAGCCTATCTTTAAGTATCGACAACAGAAATATTCGAGATTCTCAATATTTGCTCACCCTTATCTAGAGGGAGAGTGTGGCTCTCGAGAGCAAGTTGAATCATTAATTAATGATTACATTACTTAAGTGGAACACTATAATATGGACTATATTGGCTATCTAATTGCTATCCCACTAGCTTTAGAACTTATTTCCACATCCTTTTTAATGGGGATATTCGTTCTATTTTTCAAACCAGATGATAAGTTATCAAACTTACCTTCGGTAACTGTTTTTGTTCCATTTTACAACGAGTGCAACAAACTTATTATAGAATCGTTGAATAGAATTGAGGAACAAGATTACCCGCTCCCCTTGCAAGTAGTAATTATCAATGATGGTTCAACAAACTCAACACCAGGCTATGTTAAACAGTGGGTGTCAGTGCCACGTAAGCACCAATATCAAGTACTCAATAAACCCAAAAACTCCGGTAAAAAAGGAGCCGCTCTCGACTATGCATTAGAAAAGGAGGTGGCCACGGGGGAAGTCTATATCATCGTTGATAGTGACACCTTTATCGAGACGAATGGTATTTTGGCATTAGCCAATAAACTGTGGAGTAACCCGCGGTATGCTGCTGTTTGTGGTCACGTTGTTCCCAAAAACAATGAGACCAATGTTCTCTGCAAATCTCAATATTATGAACACTTAGGCGTTCACGGTGCACTTCGGACATCTCAAGATCAATTGGGTCTAGTGCCAGTGTTGGCCGGCGCATTTGTCGCCCACCGAGCAAGTGTTGTTAAAGAGATTGGGGGCTGGAGTGAATGGTTAGTTGAGGATATTTCTTGGTGCTGGAAAGCGTTAGCTCATCGCTATAAAACCGGTTATACCGCAGAAGCAAAAGCAACGACCCAGTGCCTGAAAGTAAGCGAGCACTATTCAAACAGCGCAGACGTTGGTCGCGCGGACGAGTGGAGGCACTTTGGGAAACGTGGAAGGTATCACCACTCATAGGGATCGCTTCTTTACCGTGGTTTGTTATCTCAGCTATTGAATTTTTATATCCACCACTGCTACTTGCCTTGCCCTTATTTATTGCTTTTGAACTCTGGCTGCCAGCCTATCTGATGCTGATTACGCTATGTATAGAAACGGCATTCATCGCCATTTTCATCGGTAAAACCGGCAACATACATAGCTTGTCTCCCCTACAGATAGCAGCCCTGCCATTATTTACCCACTGGCTTAAATTCATTACATGGGTGCCCAATATACTTGGCTATTTTGACGAGTTGATCGGTAGAGAGAAAAAGTGGCTAACGCGTTGAAGCAGAGTCTCGAACGAAATTTAGGCGAGTTTAGCCTAATGTGTGCAGCACACATTTGCTGCGTTCAATTACAAAAGGAAATTACTATGTTTGAACTAGATGAAAATCAAATTTTAACTGTCTCTGGTGCAGAAGAAGGAAGCAGCGGTGGTGGCGGTGGCTCGTCAGAAGAAAATGGCCGTCCTCGCCCGCCAGTCTCTACTGAGGAAGATCGTTGGAGAAGTGGTTATTCTTCAAACGGCTACTCATAAAGCTAGACTTGAAGCGACGTACATTACTTAAAACCTCTTCTGGAAAAGTATAACTCGCGTACGACATATTAATTATGAGGGCTTAGCCCCTCTTTATGACTACCCAACTACTGTTCTATGTCTCAACAAATTTTTCGGAAGCAATACTTAGAGTCACGAAATAAAATCGATTCAAGCCCTATTCTAATGCTCTCTGGGTTTGGCCAAACTGCCGTCACTCTTTGCTGTATGACCATCGCATTGCTCATTATTGCGTTTTGTTATTTTGGTTCATACACAAAAAAAGTTCACCTTCAGGGCGTCATCGTTCCTTCTACAGGATTGATCTCAGTCCGTACCAATTATCAAGGTTCAATTCAAACACTTAACGTTCAAGAGGGACAGCTTGTTCAAAAAGGTACTGAACTTTTTACTATCTCAAATGATACTTACGACAAAAAAGGAGCCAGTATTTACAACAGCTTGAAGAGCAGTCTTGAGCAGCAATACAGTAGCCTTTTAGGTCAGAAAGACTATGAAGCGCTGATAGTTAACTCAAAGAACTAGTGAGCTAAAAAAGCACAATCGATCGGCTCAACATGGAAATTCAAGGAGCAAAGCAATCACTTTCGCTAGCGCAGCAACTTACGACAATAAAACAACAAGCACAACTAAGTTACCAAAAGCTTAGAGACAAAAATTATATCTCTGAAATTACCTTTAAAGACTATCAATCGAGTCTCGTCCGGCTTCAAGCAGAAGAGCAATCTAAAATTATGCTTATCCAGCAGTTAGAACGAGAACAAATAAACACTCAGCACCAGCTCGATCACGTTCAGCTCCAAGGCAACACAAGAGCACTAGAAATAAATCGACAATTAGACAACGTGAAACAGCAACAGATAGAGCTTCTCTCGAACGTTGAAACAACTCAGTTGTCTCCAGTAGACGGCG
Source organism: Vibrio maritimus (assembly GCA_000755425.1). Taxonomy (GTDB): domain Bacteria; phylum Pseudomonadota; class Gammaproteobacteria; order Enterobacterales; family Vibrionaceae; genus Vibrio; species Vibrio maritimus_A. The sequence continues at coordinate 39,757 of BBMT01000013.1, read as the reverse complement.
AGATTGCGACTTTGCGAGTGGAAAGTGGACAGACAGTGGTCGGGAGGAACTTGTCCTAAACATTATCCCAGCACATGCCTCACTGCAATTGGAGTTGTATGCACCCAATCGAGCTATTGGTTTTATTAAAGAAGGCCAAAACGTGGGCTTGAGATTCGACGCATTTCCTTATGAAAAGTTCGGTGTTCAAGAAGGGACAGTGATATCAATTTCCCAATCGACTCTATCTCCACAAGAACTTAAGTCTCGAGATCAAACGATCAGAAACGATACCGAAACGCTTTATCGGATTATTGTCCAACTAAAAAAGCCAACCATCAATATATACGGCTCTGAATATGCTTACAGGGTCGGAATGAGTGCGATAGCTGATATTCAAGTTGAAACTCGTCAACTCTATGAGTGGCTACTCGGCCCAGTAACTCGTATACAAGGAAAGTTAGAATGATATCAGCGAATGAACTCGATTGGCGCTGGAGACGTGGACTTACTTTAATTCGTCAAACCGAGTCAGCAGAGTGTGGCTTAGCGTGTCTTGCGATGATCTCCGATTGGTATGGGTTTAAAGTAGACCTTTCGTCACTAAGGCACAGTTCAACTTCTCACAACAAGGGCTCACTCTTGCGGACATAATTAAGTGTGGGCAAGAAATGAAGCTATCTTCTCGAGCACTTCATGCTGAGTTGAGTGATTTAGACAAGCTGTCTACACCATGCATCCTCCACTGGGATATGAATCACTTTGTTGTATTAAACAAAGTCACAAAGAAACACTGTGAGATTTACGATCCGGCGTATGGTATACGCAAAGTACGTATTGATACATTGAGTAAGCACTATACGGGAGTTGCATTGGAGTTAACTCCAAATCACGAATTCAAAAAAGCGGATCATAGGAGGAGAGTTAGAATAAGAGATTTATTGGGGCGGACTGTCGGTGTTAGACGCGCGCTGCTACGAATTTTCCTTTTTGCTATAGCTTTAGAGCTCATTGCTCTCATGATGCCACTCATCAATCAAGTCATTATTGATGAGGTACTCGTGAGTCATGATGAGAACCTTTTGAACCTAGTCATCATTGCGCTACTACTTTTGTCGGCAACACAAAGCATGGTTAGTATGGCAAGGCAATGGTTTACTATCTACTTGTCTGTAAACTTCAATATGCAGTGGGCTGCGAATGTATTTCACCACTTAATTGGGCTGCCTATCGATTGGTTCGAAAAAAGGGAAATGGGCGACATAGCCGCTAAGTTTTCATCCCTAGACACTATTCAAAATGCAATAACTCACAACATCATACAAGCTCTGCTCGATCTGATCCTCGTAGCTGGAACTTTGTCGATAATGTTTATCTACAGCCCCACTCTTGCCGCAATCGGCGTTGCAACGTCCTTTATATATGCATTAATGCGTTTTGTCTGGTTCGATAGCTTCAAAAGAGCTGAAGAAGAGATATGGGTTTCAGATGCTAAAGAGCAGAGTCATTTCTTAGAAACATTGCACGGAATGTTGAGTGTGCGAGTAAATGGCGGCACTACTTGGCGTGAAGGCGCTTGGAAGAATCTCAACGTTGCTCGCAGAAACGCTCAATTAAATGAATCAAAACTACTTATGGTATACGACGTTGTAATGGATTCTTTAATGGCTTTATCTACGGCAGGAGTTTTGTGGTTGGGAGCACAGTTAGTTCTCTCCGGGTCATTCACGGCAGGTATGTTAATAGCCTTTCTTTCCTTTCAGACTCGTTTTTCGAATAGTATTACCGCTCTGATAAACTGCTTTTTTGAATATAAGATGCTGTCTGTCTACACTGAGCGTCTTGCAGACATTGTCCTTACAGAGAAGGAACAAACAGACACCAAGCCATTCACTATAGACGAGCATACATCGCAAAAAGCTCTACCAGTTTCAGTGCGAGGTTTGCAGTTTCATACTCTTCAAATAGTCGGCCACTTTTTAATAATCTCTCTTTCTCTGTATCGCCAGGAGAAATCGTCGCAATTATAGGCAGTTCAGGGAGTGGCAAAACAACCCTAGCAAAAATCTTACTCGGCCTTTATCAACCAACTTACGGGCAGGTCGAAGTGTTTGGACAGGACACGAAAGGGGGAGCTCTCAACGAAATACGTTCTGACATTGGCTCTGTTTTGCAAAATGACGAACTATTTAATGGTTCAATTCTATCAAACATTTGTTTTTTTTCGCCGCAAGTAGATGAACAACTGGCTATTAAGTGTGCCAAGTTGGCCAACATTCATGACGAAATTGAAGCGATGCCTATGGGCTACCAAACCCTTGTGGGTGAAATGGGGAACACTATTTCAGGGGGGCAAAAGCAGCGAATAGTGTTTGCGAGGGCGTTATACAAAAAACCTAAGCTGTTAATTCTTGACGAAGCAACCAGCCACTTGGATATAGCCAATGAAGAAAAAATTACTTCAGCAATAAGGGAACTCGGTCTTCCTGTTATTCAAATTGCACACCGCCCCCAAACTATTGATAGAGCGGATAGGATTGTCTGTTTAGACTCAAACCACTAGAGATAAGTAGGGAGCCTTAGTGGCTCCCTATAAACATCAAATACGGATCTGCATACAACTTTATGCTTCTGCACTCATTCTCGCTTTGGACATAGCAGAAAGTGCGCAACACACAATAATAAACGTCACTGTAGCTGCAGCAAAAGAGATAGCGACGGATGTTGTCATGCCTAGCGTAATGAAACCAACACATGATACCAACGCAACGGAAAGTGCATATGGCAACTGCGTAGACACGTGGTCAATGTGATTACAGCGTGCACCCGTCGAAGAGAGGATCGTCGTATCTGAAATTGGAGAACAGTGGTCACCAAACACTGAACCCGCTAGTACTGCACCCAGCATTGGCAGCATCATAGCAATATCCGTTGCACCCGCCATATCTCCCGCAATTGGAAGCATAATGCCAAACGTACCCCAAGATGTACCAGTAGAGAACGCCATTAGACCTGACAGTAGGAACAGAATAACTGGCAGCCAATGTACATTGATGTTGCCTTGAACCGTCGAAGAAAGGTACGCCCCCGTCTTCATGTCACCAATAACAGAGCCGATAGACCATGCAAAAAATAGAATAAGAATGGCACCGAACATCGACTTCGCACCAATCCACATCGTCGTTGCAATATCAGCAGCAGACAGCTTTTGTTTTACAACTGTAAATACCGCTGTCAGGAGACCGGCAGAACCACCGTAAATAAGCGACGTGCCTACATCAGTATTTTCAAACGCGCCAAGTAGGTTAAATGCAATATCATCCGCAGCCAAAGCTTGACCACCGGTGTAAATCATCGCAGCAATCATAGCGCCGATTAGAACTAAGATAGGAAGCACTAGATCAGAAACAGAACCAAAATCGCTTTCTTTAATATCCAGCTCTTCGTTCAGCTCATGCGCTTCTTTTGCGTCATTCTCTTTATCTTTGTCGAAGCCTAGCCCTTGTTTCGCGTTTAGCTCATGCTTGCGCATTGGACCAACATCAAGTTGGAACCAGGCAACAGCAAACACCATCAAGAGTGCAAATACAGCGTAGAAGTTCATCGGGATCAAGCGAACATAAGCGCCAATTGCAGAATATTCAGTAATACCGTGAGCAACCAAGATACCGCTAACGATAGTCATAATGTATGCACCCCAGCTTGATGCTGGCATAAGCACACACATTGGCGCGGCTGTAGAGTCAAGAATGTAGGCCAGCTTAGCGCGCGATACATAGAAGCGGTCAGTAACAGGACGAGAGATCGCACCCACTGCTAGGCTATTAAAGTAATCATCCACGAAGATAAATACACCCAAGAACGCTGCTAAAAGCTTCGAACCACGTTTGCTTTTCACTCGAGCTTGCGCCCATTCAGCAAAAGCTTTGGTACCACCAGATAGTGTCAGCAACGCAGTCATCATGCCCAAAAGCAATAAGAAGCCAACAATACTCATGTTCCAAGTATTTAGGCCGCCATCTTCAATAACCACACCAGAAACGGTATCGAACACATAGCCAGCAGCGTTGACTGCAGAATAGTCATTAAGTAAGAAGGCACCCAAAACGATACCAACACCCAACGATAGTAAAACGCGACGAGTAATAATAGCCAAACTCAATGCTACGATCGGCGGTAGCAGTGACAATGGTGATGTAGCAAAATCGATTAAATTCATGATCTTCAAAAACCAGTTTTTATTATGGTCAGAGATCTACTGCAGACATGCGTCAATAGACGAGAAGTCCAGACGCAAACGTTGAACTAAGCGAAAGGGAAGCGAACACTTCACCCAACCCTACAGTAGCGCTCCATAGTTTAACAATATAATAGACTATGGCAGTGTTGTTCCTTTCGAAGACAACCCCAGCGAGGAAGATTGATGGTCTTTTCTCACTTCGGCGACAATGCCTTTCACCACCGTTCATTGGTATCACCCCAACGATGGTTACTGATCATTATCGCGCCTCTACATCAAGAGAAATCATTCACTAGCCAGAGCGACTAGATCAAAAGAATGTGCTTTCTCTTGCATTAGGTGCGAGCCATTGTACTTATGAAATCGTCAATTGCAACATGAATGATGTTGCAACTTGGTAAAGAATTAACTGAACTTGTGAACATCGTGGTATCCAAGCAATCTCCGAGCTTTTCTCAAACTCAATCACGTTACTGAGCATTTATGCAACAAAGTCCACGCTGTTTTATAAACTTTTTAATGAGTTTGCGATTATTAATACACCAATAGTCGTTTGAATAATTACTTTATCCTTATTGATTCACTGGCAAATCAAGCTACTAGTACAATATGCAACAAAATCCAAAAGTTTAATGTCATTTATGAAGGAAGATTCACAATTGAATCAATATTGCGTCAATCTTTCCTGAGCGCCAGGTTTTGAGCAGGTTTATCGTCAACAATTATCAAGTTTTTGTAAGAATTCTTATTTTTATTGTTTTGACACTATGAAAATATTGTCAATTTTAATTTTGATGTTTATTATTAATCGAAACCAAATAAATAACTCATGGGAATGTCATGTCTGAATTAACTAAAACTCTACTTAATATTCGTAGCCTGCGTGCATTTGCTCGTGAACTTACTCTTGAGCAACTGGAAGAAGCACTAGAAAAACTAACCACTGTTGTTGGTGAAAGACAAGAAGCGGAAGCAGAAGAGCGTGCAGCAAAACAAGCTCGTGAAGCTAAGCTAACTGAATATGCACAAATGATCGCTCAAGACGGCATTGACGTTGAAGATCTTATTGCAGCACTTTCTGGTGAGTCTAAAGGCAAAACAAAAGCTAAGCGCGCTCCACGTCCTGCAAAATACAAATATGTAGACGCAACTGGCGCAGAAAAAACTTGGACAGGTCAAGGTCGTACACCTTCTGTTATCCAAGCAGCACTAGACGCAGGCAAATCTCTAGAAGACTTTGAAATTTAATTCAAAGCCCTTTAGTCATTTATAAAAAAGCGCCAATAAATGGCGCTTTTTTTTATCTTTCCCAATAAGCCTCTTCAAGGCTATCTTCTCTTTCAGGCAAACCTCGAGATAGGCGTGGTGAGTGCTGAACCAATACCTCATAGCTTGCTCGATTCGATACTTACACACTTGTGAAAACGATGAATACGTCAAGAAAGTATGTTGATGCTTACTTGAGTTAGGCACATTTTCTTTATGGTATTTATTTGCTGCCATATCATGTAGCAATGCAGACAACGCCGCATCACCCGCACCATTGGTATTCTTAATCTTTTCTGGACCGCCCATATAAGGTGCAATATGTGAATAAACTTTAATAGGATTATCGCAGGCTTCTTTTACCGCTGGTCGACTAAATTCAAAACGATTGAATTCAGCAATACAACCAGGTAATAAAGGCAAACTCGTCTCACGTTTAGACGCATCTTCTGTATAGCCTGCCATGTACAAACCGACTGGACCCGCGGTACACAGTACCAAATCAACCCAATCAAGCGCTTTATCTGAAGCGGCTAATGGATCTTTTTCTCCAGTGAGTGCTTCTGCTTCATCTTCATTCATTGCAACGACAGAAACATGCTGTTTCAAGAAGTCGCGCCAATATTCTGGGTCATCTTGAATAACAAAGCGCGTACCGAGTGTTAATACAACTGGAACGTTATATTTCTTGGCGTATTCAATTGCTTGCATTGTTGCTTCTGGCATTGGGTCGCCGTCTTTACAACGCACCAAATACGCAGTTAAAACCAAAGCCGACGCTTTTTTGAAGATTTTCTCGGGAATACTGTCTGCTCGAAGTTGGTTCATCTGCCCTTCACTAATTGCGAAAGTACGTTCTCCATCTTCAGTGATCAAGGTAAAGCAGCGGCCAATTGCCCCTTCCACACCTTGAAGATAATTAAGATCCATACGGCTAGACGTATTACACAGATAGCGGTAACCATAGCTACCAATCTTAATATCAGCACTCATAACGCCAAGCAGCACCGATTTATCGTCTGCTAATACAGAGTAATTGTGCAAGGTATTACCAATGGTTCCGCCAGCGTATTCATTGGTGATCAGCTCTTTATCCTTCAACTCGTTATATAAAGCTTCCGCGGCTTGGTCATCAATAACCAACGAGTGCCCTTTACTTAGGCCAAACTTATCGATCACACTGCTGTCGACTTTCGCTTCAATATCCACCAAGGTTTGGTCAATACCAATGATGTGCGTACGTGACATCTTCTTGCTGATCTGCGATTGGCTGACAAGCAGATCTCGCTCGTGGACAGGGAAGTAGTGCTTTGACTTTCTTTGGCCTGGGAATTTCATACGGTTGTCTTCGTCATAAGTAAATAAGAAGGGTTAAGGGCGGCGATTCTACCTCTGTATAGATTACCTCGGCAACATACGCAATTTTAGCAAACGTTTACGTATCAATTTTTTTGTTATAAGCCTTGTTTTTCTCCTTATTAGGACGCATTTGAGGGGTTTATAAAAGTGTGATTCAACTCGCGGAACTGTATTGCTGGTTTGGTTTCTGCTAGAATCGGCGTCCAATTTAATTAGGTGGTATTTATACATGTCTGATAACAGCCAAAAGAAAGTGATTGTCGGGATGTCCGGCGGTGTAGACTCCTCTGTTTCTGCCTATCTTCTGAAACAGCAAGGCTACCAAGTAGAAGGCCTGTTCATGAAGAACTGGGAAGAAGATGATAACGAGGAATACTGCACAGCAGCGGAAGATCTTGCCGACGCACAAGCGGTTTGTGACAAGCTAGGTATCCACCTGCACACGATCAATTTTGCGGCTGAGTACTGGGACAATGTTTTCGAATACTTCCTTGCCGAATACAAAGCGGGTCGTACGCCAAACCCAGACATTCTTTGTAACAAAGAAATCAAGTTTAAAGCGTTCTTAGAGTTTGCAGATGAAGTGCTAGATGCTGATTATATTGCCATGGGGCACTATGTAAGCCGCACCTTCCCTGAGAACGGTGAAGCGCCACAAATGCTACGTGGCCTAGACAGCAATAAAGACCAAAGCTACTTCCTTTATACGCTAAGCCACGACCAAGTTGCGCGCAGCCTGTTCCCAGTAGGTGAACTTGAGAAGCCAGAAGTACGACGCATTGCTGAAGAGCAAGGTCTGATTACGGCCAAGAAAAAAGACTCAACGGGTATTTGTTTTATCGGTGAGCGCAAATTTACAGACTTCTTGTCTCGCTATTTGCCAGCACAACCGGGTAAAATTGAAACGCCTGAAGCAAAGAAATCGGTGAACACCAAGGTCTTATGTACCACACGCTTGGTCAACGTAAAGGCCTGCATATTGGCGGCCAAAAAAGGCGGCGGTGGTAACGAAGAGCCTTGGTACGTTGCAGAGAAAGACCTGAAACGTAATGTCCTAATCGCGGTACAAGGTGCTGATCACCCACTGCTAAAATCTAATGGACTTCGCGCTTCACAACTACACTGGGTCGATCGTCAAGCGATCACGCAGCCGTTACAATGCACAGTGAAAACCCGTTATCGTCAACAGGATATTCCTTGTACTATCATTCCTATCGACGATGAAAACATTAAAGTGATCTTTGATGAGCCACAAGTCGCAGTAACCCCAGGTCAATCTGCGGTATTCTACAGCGGCAATGTTTGTCTCGGTGGCGGCATCATCGAAGAGCGCATCTAAACACAATTCGCAGATTATTTTCTTAGGAGAACTACGTGGCTAATACACTTTATGACCGTACTATAGCGTTTGCAGGGATTTGCCAAGCCGTTGCCCTCGTTCAACGTGTTGCTAAAGACGGTTACTGTGATTCAGACGCGTTTGAAACCTCAATCAAAGCGATCACTAACATGAACCCGTCGAGTACACTCGACGTGTTCGGTATCGAGTCTGATCTAAAAATTGGACTCGAGTGCCTAGTGAATGGGATCGACAGCACCCCTACGGGCAGCGAAATCACCCGCTATATCATTAGCTTGATGGCTCTAGAGCGTAAACTAAACTCTCGCAACGATGCTATGGCACAGCTTGGTGATCGCTTGCAAATGGTTGAGCGTCAACTTGATCACTACGAGCTACTCGATGAGCAAATGATCAGCAACCTCGCTAGCGTTTACTTAGACGTCATCAGCCCAATTGGACCTCGCATTCAAGTAACGGGGACTCCAGCGGTACTTCAGCAAACCTCGACTCAACAGAAAGTACGCGCTCTGCTACTGTCTGGTATTCGTAGTGCTGTTTTATGGCGCCAAGTAGGTGGTAAGCGCAGACACTTAGTGTTCGGACGCAAGAAGATGATTGAACAAGCACAGATTCTGCTTGCTCGCATGTAATAGACAACGGTATAGCAACTCGAGTCACTATTACTCATACGAATCACTGTAAACTCGCACCCTGTGCGAGTTTACTTTTTCTACCAAAATACATTTAGCGCAAACGTTTGCGCAATATTCGTGACAAATGCCGCAGTTATTGGTATAAAGCTCACGAAATTTAGAAACCCAATTCAGGAGAACATCATGGAACTGTCAGCATTGACTGCTGTTTCACCAGTAGACGGCCGTTACGGTAGTAAGACAACTGCACTTCGCAGCATCTTTAGTGAGTTTGGCCTACTAAAGTACCGCTCTATCGTTGAAATTCGTTGGTTGCAAAAACTCGCAGCGACGGATGCAATCAAAGAAGTTCCAGCATTCAGTGCAGAAGCGAACCAGTTTCTTGATGAACTAGCGGCTAACTTCAGCGAAGAAGACGCAGCTCGCATTAAAGAAATCGAACGTACGACTAACCACGACGTAAAAGCGGTTGAGTACTTCCTAAAAGAAAAAGTAGCGGGTGTACCAGAGCTTCACGCTGTAAACGAGTTCATCCACTTCGCTTGTACTTCTGAAGACATCAACAACACTTCTCACGCGCTAATGCTTAAAGAAGCTCGTGACACAGTTGTTCTTCCTGAAATCCGTAACATTATCGACGCTATCAGCAAACTGGCTGAAGAGTACCGTGATATTCCACTGCTTTCTCGTACGCACGGCCAACCAGCTTCACCTACTACAATGGGTAAAGAGATGGCGAACGTTGCTTACCGTATGGAACGTCAATACAAGCAAATCGAGTCTGTAGAAATCTTAGGTAAGATCAACGGCGCAGTAGGTAACTACAACGCTCACCTTTCTGCATACCCTGAGCTAGACTGGCACAAGTTCAGCGAAGAGTTCATTACAGAGTCTCTTGGCGTAACTTGGAACCCATACACAACTCAGATCGAACCACACGACTACATCGCTGAGCTATTCGATGCGATTGCACGTTTCAACACCATTCTGATCGACTTTGACCGTGACGTTTGGGGTTACATCGCCCTTGGTCACTTCAAGCAGAAGACCATCGCTGGCGAAATCGGCTCTTCAACCATGCCGCATAAAGTTAACCCAATCGACTTTGAAAACTCAGAAGGTAACCTAGGTCTAGCAAACGCAGTGTTCGCTCACCTAGCCCAAAAACTGCCTGTTTCTCGCTGGCAGCGTGACCTTACTGACTCAACAGTACTTCGTAACCTAGGTGTTGGCTGTGGCTACGCGATCATCGCTTACACATCTACGCTTAAAGGCATTAGCAAACTAGAAGTAAACCGTGAAGCGCTTCTTGCTGAACTAGACAAAAACTGGGAAGTATTGGCAGAGCCTGTACAAACAGTGATGCGTCGCTACGGCATCGAGAAGCCATACGAGAAGCTAAAAGAGCTGACTCGTGGTAAGCGTGTTGACGGTGAAGCGATGCGTAACTTCATCGACGGCCTAGAGCTTCCAGAAGATGAAAAAGAGCGTCTAAAACAGATGACACCAGCGAACTACATCGGTCAAGCTATCGAGCTAACTGACAAGCTGTAAGGCTGGACGACTCAACTTAGCGATAGCGCTAATTAGAGTAAAAAAACGGCGGCGATAGTGATATCGCCGCCGTTTTTACGTCTGTGCACTAGCCCCTTTTTGGTGACAGAGCCACAGATTTTGAAAAAACTACTGTTCTTGAAAACTACTGCTTTTGAAAAAACAGGGTTATCGTTCCCACTTCCATACCGAACTTGCGGATGCTAGTTAGGTTAAATAAATGCTTATCGTCTTGACGGTACATCCAATCATCAAACGCCACAGTGTATGTTGAACCGTCGACTTCCAATTCAAAGTCGTACTGCCAGCGAAGCGCATTACCGACCACCTCTCCTGTCGCTTCACCGATGATATCGTCCGCTCGGCCTCTGTATGTTCCGTCAGCCAATCTATCTATCGTCCAAATACGCTGATCCAGCTCTCCGTCGTCGAAAACAAAGTCCTCAACCAGTGTGATTTGGTCTCCCTGCACGGTTCCAATAATCACGACTTCAAATCGGCGAGTCTGCTTGTCGGTGTAATCTTGCACCATACCCCAAGCTTTGGTTTCACCTTCAAAATACTCAAACAAATTAAACTCAGGAGTAGCTCCTTGGTAGTCCTTTAAATCCGCACTGCAAGCACTTAGCAGTAAGATAAGAGGAAGCACCAAAGATGAAGCCAACCACCGCATACGTTTCATTATTGTTCCTTATTATCGATTCATACCTATCAGCTGAGCGCGCAGCTTAGGATATTGAGTATTGTTGCCTAGCCAAATAGACAGAAAGCCATCATTGAGTGACTCGTCCTCTATACGCCCTACTTTCTGCATCGGTTTGTCACTGTTTAAGTAATAGAAGTTACCTGCAGCACCGTCGGTAACGTAGATGAGCTGATGTCCGTCGGCGACGCTAGGGAAAATGTCATATAGCTTGGCAATCCAGCTGCTTCGTGTCTCTTTGTCGATGCCCATTTTCTCCCATTGGTCGAGAGTTGCTTCTAAAAGTTGCTCTCGGCTAATGTCACGCTGGTACTCAATGCGCAGCGCGATAGGATGAGGAGAAACATCGTTGCCCAACGCATACGTGCCTTGGGGAGCAAGCAACTGTGAGCGGTATATATCGAAGAAAAGCCATGACAGCTGCGCCTCGCCGACGACTTTCCATTGTCCCCAACCTTCATAACTTACGGGTCTATCGCTGGTTGCAGAGGCGCTGCCTACGGCCAACGCTAAACATAATCCAAGTAATCCTTTAGCTTTCATGACTCACCTTCCGCTCCGAGTATGTGCTCAATCGAAGAACAACGAACACGATGGCAACCCATTGCAAGAAAAGTAGCGCCATCATCGTAAAAATAGAAAGGTGTGTATCCACAGCGCCGAGTTTAAACCCTGCGAAGTAGCTGAGCGCTCCGGCCACACCACCCACTATTACTACGATGGAAATCGGATAAGAAGTCAGAAAACTAGCAAGAAAGTACGCATACCAAGCAAAAATAAGCCATAGAGCCACTAGCCAGATTGGAAGCAGCGCCGAATCAAAGACCAACACGCCGGTCAGTGCATTCGTGCTATCCACAATTAAACCAAGTCCAACAATGGCTCCCCAGATGGGCAGTGACAGGTTGAGCTTGTTAAAGGTGGCCACAACAGTAATCGCAGCAAGCGCAAGTGCGATCCACTGAAAACGCTCCTGACCCAATACAGATAGCGCCCACATCAGCTCGAACCAAGTACTCACTATTAATAGCTTCCATCCACGACTCATGACCACTCTACTCCATTTAGCCGCTACTACTGGCCGCGCTGAAACGTGATATGGACAGTACTAATACTCTTCGCTCTAAATCCACCTTCACAGTAGCAAAAGTAGTAACGCCACATGCGGATAAAACGTTCGTCGTATCCTAGCTCACGCACGCGTGTTAACGCCGCTTCGAAACGAAGGCGCCAATCCACTAGGGTTTTCGCGTAATCTTGGCCAATGTCGAATAAGTCGCGGACGATCAAATCGGTGTGCTTGGTTGTGTTTGATGTTAGCGCGGTAATGGAAGGCAAGAAGCCACCAGGGAAAATGTATTTCTGGATAAAGTCGACGTTGTCAGAATAATAATCGTAGCGCTGGTCTGCGATGGTAATCGCTTGTATCGCCATCAAACCTTTTGGTTTCAGGAGCGATTGACACTTTTTGAGGTACGAAACTAAAAACTGTTTACCCACTGCCTCAATCATTTCGATGGACACTAGCTTATCGAATTGACCCTCAAGCAAGCGGTAATCTTGTTTAAGCAGGATAATTTTATCCGTCAGCCCCTCTTCGGCCACTCTCTGCTGTGCATACGCATACTGCTCTTCCGAAATAGTGGTCGTCGTGACACGGCATCCATAATGTTTCGCCATATAGATCGCCATACCGCCCCAACCCGTGCCAATTTCAATGACGTGGTCGCTCGGTTGCAGTTTCAATTGCTGACACAAACGATCCATCTTATTGATCTGCGCCTGCTCTAGGGTGTCTGTATCTTTCTGGTAGACCCCAGAAGAGTAAAGCATGCGCTCGTCAAGGAAGGTTTCATAAAGGCTGTTTCCTAAGTCGTAGTGCGCCTCAATGTTCTCTTTCGATTTAGAGACCGTATTTCGGTTCACCCAGTGACCCAGTTTGTACATGATTCGGGTCAGCAGGCTCGATTTATCTTCTATCGAGTCTAACGCAGCAAGATTGAGCGCCATCAACTCCATTAACGCAGAAAGATCTGGGCTATCCCACCAATCATCCATATACGCCTCACCAGCGGCGATACTCCCGCCTTGAAGCAAGCGACGGTAAAATTCAGGATGCTTCACTTCGATTACGGCCGCTGGCTCGTTTGATCTTGGCGAGCCAAAGCGTTCTTCCACTTGACGTGTACTCGCACCGTCGCTAGAAAAGCTCTCGATGATGGTTAACGTACCAATTTCCAGTTTCTGCAAACAACCAAAGGCAACACCTTTCGCGGTTTTCTGTAAGCCAGTGAGTGTCTTTGGTACGTCTAGGGACGTAGTTTGTAACATTGGAATTCTCCCTAATTCTTAGAATTCGATTGCTGCGAAAATTCTTTATTGTTCTTTCCTGGATGGTCGTATATTGGTACCCCCTTTCGCCATAGCTTAAAGGCATGCCAATATATTCCAGCCACAACTTTTACGGCCATTATTGGTGTTTTGACCAATTGTTTTAGTAAAGAAGATGATGTGAACGGCTGCGCTTTCATTTGAAGTGTCGCGTCGAAGACTTTATGGGGTTTGTGACACTCCAAATGGACAAATAACCTTTCACTCAAAGGTTTAAGCTTCCAGTGATAACGTTGGTCTACCGGATTAAACGGTGAGACGTGAAACGCTTTGTCATGCTGCCAATTGACGTTTTCATCGCCAGATTCAGCAGCAATGGCATAATAGTGCCTTTCGTTCCAAGGTGTGTTACTTACCTCTGCCAACAAATAGCGCCACTGGTTCTGTTCATCATATAAATAGTAGAAATTGACCGGACTGAAATACAAACCCAGATAGCGAAGGTGACAAACCGCAATAACTTTGCCGTTAAACCTCTCTCCAGTCAGATCAAACACTTTGTCTTGAACCGCTAACTTTAAATCCCCTTCACCAACATAATCCTCACGCTTAAACCGAGCCCAATGCCACCAACGACGTCCAAAGCCCCATACCCGTCGCTGAAGGGAATCGATCTCATCGAGATCGATAGCGGGCATAAACAGCGGATAAGAGAGGTGGTGCTTGGTCGGTGTAAATCGCCGATGCCCGACCTCACCGATCATCAAGCGGCTTGAAACAGACATTACGCCGCTCCTCGTGCCAACGTTTCTGCAACAGGCGCTGTTTGCGAAGTTTCTTGCTCGATTCCTTTCACCACATCTAGTGCGCTGCGAACGCCATCCTCATGGAAGCCGTTGTACCAATAGGCACCGCAGAACCAAGTCTTGCGCTTGCCCCATAGCTCTTCACGTCGCTGCTGAGCGGCGATACTCTCGGTAGTAAAAACAGGATGACTGTAGTTGAAAGTACGTAATACTTTGTCTTGCTGGATCTTGTCTGCTGAGTTCAGTGACACGCAGAAGGTGGTTTCTGATTCGATGTGCTGCAAGATGTTCATGTTGTAGGTTAGCGTTGGCAAGCGTTGCTGCTCGTCTTCTCCGCCATCCAAGGCGTAATTCCATGAAGCCCAAGCCGCTTGGCGCTTCGGCAATACGCTAGTGTCTCGATGCAGAACCACTTCATTATCTTGGTAAACCATTGCGCCCAGAATTTCGCGCTCTTCATCTGAAACATCATCTATCATCGCCAAAGCCTGATCGCTATGACAGGCAAAGATGACTCTGTCAAAACGTTCGGTCTCGCCGTTTGATGTGACACTGACGCCGTTATCATGACGTTCAACACGACTGACTGGTGAGTTCAATCGTATGCTTTCTGAAAACCACGAGTTAAAGGTTCAATGTACGCACGCGAGCCACCTTCAATCACATACCATTGCGGACGATCCACCACATCAAGTAAGCCGTGGTTCAAGAAAAAGCGCAGGAAGAAGCGTAAAGGGAACGCACGCATGTCTGCCAACGTCGACGACCAAATCGCTGCGCCCATTGGCAAGATATAATTTTGAGTAAAGTAATCTGAAAAGCCGTTTGATTGTAAAAACTCACCCAGAGTTTGCTCTACTAAGCTGTCGTCATCGGCAGACGCTTTAGCCAATTTGTTAAACCTTAAAATCTCGAAGATGAAGCGGTAGAAGGTTGGGTTGAGTAGATTGCGTTTTTGAGCAAATAGAGTTGGAATAGTATGCCCGTTATATTCGAGGCCATTTGCCGCATTCTTTACACTAAAACTCATTTGAGTTGGGTTACCTTTCACCCCAACTTCGTTCATCATTTTGATGAAATTTGGATAAGTGCGGTCGTTGTAGACGATAAAGCCAGTGTCGACGGCGTACTGCTTACCATTGTGCTCAATATCGATGGTCGCCGTGTGCCCCCCTATATAGTCGTTCGCCTCGTATAACGTTACTTCGTGATCTTTATGTAGATAATAACCACACGTTAAGCCTGAAATTCCGGTTCCTACAATTGCAATCTTCATTATTATTATCCTTAATCTCTTTTATAGAAGTTTAGCCACTATTTTGGTTTGCCAACGATAGGGCAAAGCTGCAATTGCCCTAAGAATAGAGGTAAACTTTTTCGGGAAATAAATCGTCGCTAGGCGCTTCTCAATGCCTTCACGTATTGCCACAGACGCCTCTTCTGCAGAGACTATCATTGGCATATCAAAATCGTTTTTGTCGGTGAGCGGTGTTTTAACAAAACCAGGAAACACACAACTCACCGATACGCCCTTATGCTGCCAATCAAGCTGTAATGTTCTGGTTAAATAAGTAATCGCTGCTTTTGATGCGCCATACGCTTCGGCGCGGGGCAGAGCCAGTTCACCTGCAATAGAGCTCACGACAACAACGTGGTGACGCTCATCCAGTCTGTCTTGGATAGCCGCTAACACATTCACGCTGCCGTTGACGTTGACGTTCATCACTCGCGCAATAAGCGCAGCATCGAGCTCGCCATTATCAATGTACTCACAGTCCCCGGCGTTCACTATCCAGAGCGTCGGTGGCTCTGTTAAAGCGCTGATGGCTTGGTTTACCTGCTCTATGTCAGTCACATCGAAACTCAAGGTCGTAATGTTATCTCGGCCTGCTTTCACTTCTTCTAGCTTAATTTCCGAGCGCCCGCACGCGTAGACATGTATGCCCGTTGCGGCATAGTCTTCAGCCAATTGACGTCCTATGCCTGACGAAGCGCCTGTGATGAATACTGACTGATGCTTCATAGCGCTATTTCCCTAGCCTTTGCTTAATATTTCTGATGACCACACCAAGCAGCGGTATGTTCTCATACAGCATTTCGCCTAAATCGAAATAATCGCGATGGTAAATCACACGGTCACCGCTAAAGCGGATCTGGCTGACCCCGTTAACCTCTACAGGCTGCCCCCCGTTGAGTTTTGGATGCTTAAGCTTCATTGTCCAAGTCAGAAAACCCGTGTCTTCAACTTGCTGATGATGACGAATATGAAAGTCACATTGAATGACGTTGGTATAAAGAGAGTCGAAATACGCAGAGAGTTGATCCCAGCCTTCGAAACGGTGAGCCGAATCCTCAAACACCACGTCCTTGTGATAAATGTCTTCGAGCAAATACAGGTTGTCTTTGCTCAGTTTTCCGTAAACCTCACTGACGGCTTCGATATTCATAACAACCCTTTGTTAGTTATACATTTGTTCCTACTGTACACGTTAGTACACCCTAAAACTTATACAAGTTTTTGCGTTTCCAATTTTTTGTATAACTATTACGGGTCGCAATTTTGAAAGGATCAAAAAAAAGCTTGGAAAATTTTCCAAGCTTTTTTAATAGGTTCGAGTTGTTTGGGGTTCAGTACTAGTACTGTTCGCTACGTAGTGCGTTAATACGTTTTTCTAGCGGCGGGTGGCTCATCAGTAGTTCTGTGATAGAACGCTTACCATTGATACCAAATGCCATCATTGAGCCCTCAAGCTGAGATTCTTGACTCATTTTCAGACGCTCAAGCGCCGCAATCATCTTCTGCTTACCAACTAGGCTTGCCGCGCCAGCATCAGCATGGAACTCACGATGACGGCTGTACCACATGGTAATAAAGCTTGCTAGGAAGCCAAATACCATTTCAAGGACAAATGAGACGCGAAGTAAACCATCATGTTACTGCCACCCTCGCCTTCTTCATCGGAGTTGTTTGATGCCACGATATTGGCAATAAAACGCGACAAGAAGATAACAAAGGTATTCACCACTCCTTGCATCAGTGTCATGGTGACCATGTCGCCATTGGCAATATGGCTCACCTCGTGCGCTAGAACCGCTTCTGCTTCATCACGAGTCATGTTGTGCAGCAAACCTGAAGATACCGCAACTAGCGAATCATCACGCTTTGCACCGGTCGCAAATGCGTTGATGTCAGGCGAGTCATAGATAGCAACCGTTGGCATACCAATACCTGCTTGCTGTGATTGACGGCTCACTGTTTCTAATAGCCAGTGCTCTGTCTCGTTGCGTGGCTTTCAATCACCATTCCGCCAACTGAGCGCAGCGCCATGCTCTTTGACATCATCAAAGAGATAAACGAGCCACCAAAGCCAAATACTGCAGCCATAATGAGTAACCCTGATAGGCTGCCAGGCTGCATACCTGTCACCGCGTAGACGATATTGAGGACAATACTCAATACCAAAACTACAGCAAGGTTAGTCGCTAAAAAGAGTGCTACTCGCTTCATTTACATTTCTCCAGATTAAGAAGCTATTTTTCTATCTACTCAATGTTACTTGAGCATCATGCCTTTTGTGTTTTTCTCTTGGTGATTGTTATCTTGCTCGCAGTATCAACACTACTTTGAGATCCAAGTGGCATTTTTCACATTCAATATATACATAGTGTCGTGGATTTGAAATTCAAGGTTAAGCTTTAAATTGCAACAAAGCATTAATCTTTTGACTACTTTATAAAGAATAACGTATTGAAATAGTGAAGCTATTATAGGCACATCAGCTGCGTGCTGCACAAGTCACTTAATGCGGAATTGCTGTATGAGGAGATACTTGGGAAAAGTCTTAGACTTTAGTCTTATTGTGACTCTAGCACTGACGAGATAAAGTCCCTATCAGTCCAAAAGCCCATAGGAAAAGGAAACCACCATGGTAGAGAACAACAACTTTCAGATGGCCATCGATTTGCTGTGCTGCCACTTGGGAATCAGTGAAGATGAGGCTCGCGAGCAACTAGGTATCAGCGATACTAGCGATATCGATGCTCATATTATGGAAACTCAGTCGGCGCTTGTTGGTTTGTCAGAAGACAAGTAACTCCGCTCGAAAGACAAGCGAAAGACATTTAAGAGCCGCAGTGATGCGGCTCTTTTTTCTTTTTGTGTTAAGCAGGATGTTTTCAAACCAATAAAAAACCTGATGTATCAAACGACACATCAGGTTTTATTGTCACTCTAGGGTCACTAAGCGCTGTTACGCTTTCGACTCTTTAGGCTTCTTGCGTTTGTCAGTAATTTCCCACTTACCGTCAACATAGAGGCCTGTCCAACCAGATGGCTTGCCATCAATCTCTGAACGAATGTAGTTCTCTTTGGTCTTACGACTGAAGCGAACGACCGTTGGACGACCATCAGGGTCCTCTGTTGGTGCATCAGCTAAGTAAACAAACTTAGGTGATAAGCGCTCTTTAAAGCGAGCAAGCTCACTCACCAATGGCGCACGTGTTTCACGTGATTTAGGGAAGTTACTTGCAGCCATAAACAAGCCAGAAGCACCATCACGCAATACAAAGTATGCGTCTGAATTTTCACAAGGTAACTCAGGGAAATGCACAGGATCTTCTTTAGGCGGTGCGATTTCACCGTTCTTAAGGATCTTACGTGTGTTCTTACAGGTTTCGCTGGTGCAATCCATGTACTTACCAAACGGCCGTTTTTCAACACCATCTCAGAACCACATTTATCACACTCAACGGTTGGGCCATCATAGCCTTTCACCTTAAACTCACCGTGCTCAACCACATAACCTTCACAGTTCGGGTTGTTACCACACACATGAAGCTTACGCTTGTCGTCAATCAGGTACGCGTCCATTGCCGTTTCACAGATTGGACAACGCTTCTTAGCGCGAAGTGCAGCGGTTTCAACGTCTTCTTCTAAAACATTGATAATGCCTTCTTCGTCACCAAGGTTGATGGTCGTTTTGCAACGCTCTTTCGGCGGAAGCGCATAACCAGAACAACCTAGGAATACACCTGTTGACGCTGTGCGGATGCCCATTGGGCGACCACATGTTGGACACTCAATGTCAGTTTCAACGATATGATTTGGTTTCATACCGCCATGGTCTTCATCGAGCTCCGCTTTACCAAGATCTGTCGTGAACTCGGCAAAGAATTCATTCAGAACCTGCTTCCAGTTGGTCTCACCTTCGGCGATTTGGTCTAGCTTCTGCTCCATACGAGCAGTGAAGTCATAGTTCATTAAATCGGTGAAGCTGTCATCCAGACGGTCTGTGACGATCTCACCCATCTTCTCTGCGTAGAAACGACGCTGATCCACTTTCACGTAACCGCGATCTTGGATCGTCGAGATGATAGAAGCGTAGGTCGACGGACGGCCAATACCACGTTTCTCAAGCTCTTTAACCAATGCAGCTTCAGTGAAGCGCGCTGGCGGCTTTGTGAAGTGCTGTTTTGGATCCAGTGCGACTAAGTCGAGCTTATCGCCCAACTGAACGGCTGGAAGAATCGCATCTTCATTTTTGCCCATTGGACGCTGTACGCGAGTCCAACCATCAAATTTAAGAATACGGCCTTTCGCTTTTAGCGTGTAGTCATCCGCTTTAACACTGATGGTCGTCGAATCGTATTTCGCTGGCGTCATTTGACACGCAACAAATTGATTCCAAATCAACGCATACAGTTTGTGAGCGTCCGCTTCCATCCCTTTCAGATCGTCAACTTTTACATTCACGTCTGATGGACGGATCGCTTCGTGCGCTTCTTGCGCCCCTTCTTTGCTACCGTAGAAGTTTGGCTTAGCCGGTAGGTAAGCATCACCAAATTCACCATCAATAAAGCCACGTACCGCATCCACAGCTTCCGCACTGAGGTTAGTCGAGTCAGTACGCATATACGTAATGTAACCCGCCTCATAGAGCCTTTGAGCGAGCATCATGGTCTTTTTCACACCATAGCCTAGACGCGTACTTGCCGCCTGCTGCAGTGTTGAGGTGATATATGGCGCTGACGGCTTGCTCTGTGTTGGTCTATCTTCACGTTTGCAAACTTCGTATACGGCCTTATCGAGTGTTGCGACCGCCGCTTTCGCTTCCGCCTCGTTAACAGGCTTAAATGCCTTGCCTTGCTTCTGAGCAACAAGTAAACGGAAGTCAGTTTTGTCTGTTGTTTTGGTGTCTGCATGAATATCCCAGAACTCTTCTGGAATAAACGCATTGATTTCACGCTCACGCTCTACCAGCAGCTTAACTGCAACCGACTGTACTCGGCCAGCAGACAAACCCCTAGCGACTTTTTTCCAAAGTAACGGAGACACCATAAAGCCCACAACTCGGTCGAGGAAACGACGCGCTTGCTGAGCATTAACACCATCCATGTTCAGCTCACCAGGATCCTGGAACGCTTGTTGGATAGCATTTTTAGTAATTTCATTAAAGACCACACGCTTGTATCGCTCTTCATCGCCGCCGATGATCTCACGAAGGTGCCATGCGATAGCTTCTCCTTCGCGGTCCAAATCGGTTGCGAGATAAACGTGGTCAGCGTCTTTGGCAAGCTTTTGCAGCTCTGCAACTACCTTTTCTTTGCCAGGTAGCACTTGATAGTTTGCCGCCCAGTCGTCGAATGGGTTGATACCCATCTTTTTGATGAGTGCCTTACGGTCTTTTTCTTTTTTAATTCGTGCTTTTTCTTCAGCACTTAAGCCTTTGGTAGACACCGCAGCCGCTTTTTTACCTGTACTCTGACCGGCAGTTGGCAAATCACGCACGTGACCCACACTCGACTTAACAATAAAGTCTTTACCGAGGTACTTATTAATGGTTTTAGCTTTAGCAGGTGACTCCACTATAACTAGTGACTTTCCCATAATGACACTAACGTCCTATATCACATTGCGACATTTAATCGCACGATGTTCGAAATGTATGCTTCTTTTTTTACTATTGAGCGAGAACAAAAGAAGATCAACCTGTTTTTTTACAATCAGAAGCTAATTGGTCGACAAATGTCCGATCGATACAGGCTCACTATTTGAAAAATGGCGCAATATTAAACGCCATTTACCCAGCTTGACCAGCAACATTAAGCAAAGTTTGTCGCAAATCACAAATTGCTGCTAACTATAGCTGAGATATTTACCCTTGCAAAATGTGGTGTCACTCATACACTACGGCAAAGCCATATATATAGAGGACATCAATATGTCACAAAAAACGCCTATCTCACCATTCGACCTATTGTTAATTGCTAACCAAGTCATCCAAGAGCATGACGACTACCTAGATGGCATGCGCGCTGATAGCGTAGAGGAGAAAGACGGAGTGTTGGTCTTTAAAGGCAACTATTTTTGGATGACAATGGTTTACCGACTGAGAAAACGACAGCAGTTTTCAATATGTTTAAATACCTCGCTCACCATCTTTCTAAAGAGTTCACGCTCAAATAATTGTCGGCATCTGTAAAAACGAATTATTTTAAATCTAGGCCTTCAAAAACTCGGTCTTCAAAACCAAAGCGCCCTATCTTTCGATAAGGCGCTTTAAAAATTACTGGCTAAGTCCGGCTAGTTTGTCAAAGTAATCCGGGAAGGTTTTTGACGTACATTTAGGATCATTGATCGTCACCGGAGTATCGCTCAATGCGACCAGCGAGAAACACATCGCCATACGGTGATCATCATAAGTATCAATGGCTGCGTGTTTAAGATCCGATGTCGGTTCGACAAAAATGTAGTCTTCCCCTTCTTCGACTTTCGCACCTACTTTACGTAGTTCTGTCGCCATCGCTGCAAGTCGATCGGTTTCTTTTACACGCCAGTTGTAAACATTGCGAATTGCCGTGGTGCCTTTTGCAAATAGCGCCGTTGTCGCGATAGTCATCGCAGCATCTGGGATATGGTTGTAGTCCATATCAATGCCGACTAACTCACCTTTACGGCACAAAATGTAATCATCACCCATTCAATGTCTGCGCCCATTTTTTCCAGCGCGTCAGCGAAACGAATGTCACCTTGGATACTGTTTTTACCAATACCTGTGACTTTAACTTCACCGCCTTTAATTGCCGCAGCAGCGAGAAAGTAAGAGGCCGATGATGCATCACCTTCCACCAAGAATTGACCCGGTGAGCGGTATTGTTGACCACTTTTCACAACAAATTGCTGATAGTTTTGATTTTCAACTTCAACGCCGAACTGCTTCATAATGTGTAGAGTAATATCGATGTATGGCTTAGACACTAAGTCACCAACAATCTCAATCGTCACATCTGCTTTAGCAAGAGGCGCTGACATCAAAAAGGCTGTCAGGAACTGGCTTGAGATTGAACCATCGATTTTAACGTGGCCGCCTTTTAAGCCAGTGCCGTTAATTTTTAACGGAGGGTAATGCTCGTTCTCAAGATACGTAATATCCGCGCCCGCTTCGACAAGCGCATCGACTAAGTGACCAATTGGTCGCTCTTTCATGCGAGGCTCACCAGTAAGTACAAACTCACCTTGTCCTAAACATAGCGCTGCAGCAAGAGGGCGCATTGCGGTACCCGCATTGCCCAAAAACAATTCTGTTGCTGCATCTACGGTAAACGCCTTACCTAAACCTTTGACCACACATTGAGTTTTGTCGTCAGATAACTGATACTCAACGCCAAGTTAGTAAGCGCGTTAAGCATATGACGGATGTCATCACTATCGAGTAGGTTAGTCAGTGTTGTCGTGCCTTCAGCAAGTGCTGCAAGAAGTAAGGCACGGTTGGAAACGCTTTTCGAACCAGGAAGATTAACGGTTCCCGATACTTTCTGAATAGGTTGTAATGTTAAGCTTTCCATTGGGGTGTTTAATCCTTTGTCGATACTTCGATCCTAACGTGAAGTATCCTCTATAATTCTTCGTACTGGCAGACTATCGAAAATAGTGACCAAGCGCTACCCCTAATCATGCCATTGCGGGTCAAAAAACAACCAAACAAATACTAGTTAACTAGTACACAGCAAAAACCTAGAACACAGAGCCACTTTAGTATGACCATTTATCTTCCCGAGTTGGATGTTGAAGACCTAAGCTTCCCCTCGCCATATGAAGCATTAGAAGAGCCCAACGGACTGCTTGCCTTTGGCGGTGATTTACGTCCCGAGCGTCTAATCAGTGCTTACAAGAATGGTGTATTTCCGTGGTTTGGCCCCAATGAGCCACTGCTTTGGTGGAGCCCATCTCCACGTGCTGTATTTAAACCTGAAATTTACAAGCCATCAAAAAGCCTTAAAAAGTTTCAGCGCAAGCATCAGTATCGCGTCACTATCAACCATAATACCGAAGCGGTAATTGGCTACTGCTCAAGCACCCGTCCACTAGAGGAAACATGGCTCAACGACGACATGCGTGCAGCCTATATCACATTGGCTAAGATGGGCTATTGCCACTCAGTTGAAGTATGGCGAGACGACGAACTCATTGGCGGGCTATATGGACTTTCAATTGGCCAAGTTTTCTGTGGCGAATCCATGTTCTCCCTTGCCTCCAATGCGTCAAAAATCGCCCTTTGGTATTTCTGCCATCATTTCAGCCAGCTTGGTGGGAAGCTGATTGACTGCCAAGTGATGAATCCACATTTGGAGTCCCTCGGCGCGATAGAAATGGGTCGCGATGACTTCCTGTCATGTTTGCAGCAACATCAACAATCTGCCATGGATCTTTCCTGTTTTTCACCGCAAACGCTATCATTGGCTATAGACAGAGGTGAGAATTAATGACAATGGCCGTGCAACAAATCCGAATAGGGCTTAGCCGCAAACAGCCTTGCAGTTACATTACAACCAAGGAAGAACGGGTCGCCATCGTGCTGGAAAAAGAGATGCACAATAGCGACAATTTCGAAATGCTGCTCGCCAATGGCTTTCGTCGCAGCGGCAATACCTTGTACAAACCACAGTGTGATACATGCCAGGCATGCCAAGCACTGCGCGTCTCAGTGCCCGATTTTGAGCCAACCCAAAGCCAAAAGCGCCTGCGTTCTAAAGGCAAGCGCCTCCACTGGGAAATACGAACAGAACTCGATAAAAACTGGTTCTCGCTTTACTCTAAATACATTGAAGGACGACATTCAAGCGGTTCGATGTACCCTCCGCGAGAAAAGGAGTTTTTTGATTTTGCACAGTGCCAATGGCTAACCATGCACTACCTACATATCTTTGATGGCGATACCTTGATTGCCATTGCTATCACCGATGTTCTAGACAACAGTGCGAGCGCTTTCTATACCTTTTTTGACCCAGATTACGCACTCTCGCTAGGTACCTTCGCTGTGCTGTGTCAGCTAGAATACTGTCAGCAATATCAAAAGCAGTGGCTCTACCTCGGTTATCAAATCGATGATTGTGCAGCGATGAACTACAAAACCCGCTTCGGACGTCATCAAAGGCTAGTAAATCAGCGTTGGCAAGGGTAGAATACACCGCAACTTTACTTATTGAGATTTTAACGGCACAATGCGCGCCGTTAAAAGCGCCACATTTCGAAAGAGGATTAAATGGCTAAAGAAGACGTAATTGAGATGCAAGGCACTGTCCTTGATACTCTACCAAACACAATGTTCCGTGTTGAACTAGAAAACGGTCACGTAGTAACTGCACACATCTCTGGTAAGATGCGCAAAAACTACATCCGTATCCTTACTGGTGACAAAGTAACTGTAGAGATGACTCCATACGACCTGTCTAAAGGCCGCATCGTCTTCCGCGCTCGTTAATCTACGATTGCCGAATGCAATAAAAACGGAGCCAGTCGCTCCGTTTTTATTGCGCTTTGTCTGAGTTCCGGGCCTAGAGGTTATTGGCGATCTCCGTCACTAACTCCAGCGTCGGCTGCCCTTGTATATGATAGTTACCCGCAGTAGTGACAATCACAGCATTCTTGTGCGGCAGCACGACAATATACTGCTCTCCATGACCAAATGCGGCAAGTGCATTACCGGCCTCATTGACGTGCCAAAAATGCATCCCGTAGCCGGTTTTGTAGCCCGGAAATTCACTTTTCCTAACCTCATTTAGCCAATGCTTGGCAACAACCTGTTGACCATTAAACATCCCTTTATTCAGCCACATACGACCAAACTTTTCCATATCTCGTGAGCGTAATCTCAAACCCCAATCTGCGCCCGGTTCACCACTGCCATATTGAGGTATCCATTGGTAATCGGTAATGCCTAACGGGTTAAACAATTTTTCTTTCATAACCTTAGCAAAAGGCTTGTCGTAAACGGCTTCAATGACCTTTGAAAGCCCGACAGTGGACATACCGCTATAGACGAATTTACTACCAGGCTCAAAGGCTAGCTTCTCGTTTAGAAACACTTTGCGAAGGTCTTTGGCATTAACATGCCTGCGATTAGGGTTCGCATAGCTCGTGTAAGGGACACTCAACTCATTCAACGCATACCCTGTCGACATATCGAGCATGTTTTTGATGGTGATTCTTTGTTTAGCCGCTCGGTCTGGCTGCTGATAGTCCGGAAAATAGCCGAATACTGAATCATTGAGGCTACCGATTTTGCCCTCATCGATGGCAATAAACACCAGTGTTGCAACAAACGATTTCGTCACCGAGTGAAGGTTATGTACTTCATTTATTCCAACAGGTACACGCGATGTAATTGTCATCCCATCTTGGCCGGAGCTTGACGGTAGAGTTCAAAGGCGCGCTCTCCATCTTGCCATACCAGCAAACTGTGTAGATTGTTTGCCTCACCATTCTCGACTTGCTCGATGACACCATCAAAACGAGGCTGTGAGGTCTCGACATCGATATCAGTATCGGTGCACCCTAGAACACTTACTACAAACACCAGCAAAACCCATACTGGTATCTTGACTACATTATAGATTGTCATGAGACCACTTCGTTCCAAAAAAACTCTACATATCTTAAAGAGTTAGCTAAAAACGTGGCGCAAAAAAAACGTGCGATTACTCGCACGTTTTATATGGATACTCAAATCTATCAATGATGAGCTTCTGCTTCTTCTTTCGCTCCAACATAGTCGAACACGAGGTCATCATCTTTAAGCGATACGCGTACCGTACCACCGTCAACCAGACTGCCGAACAGAAGTTCATTAGCCAGTGGCTTCTTGAGCTTATCTTGGATAACGCGACCCATTGGACGTGCACCCATGGTCTTATCGTAACCCTTGACTGCAAGCCAATCACGCGCTTCATCAGAAACCTCAAGCGATACACCACGCGTATCGAGCTGAGCTTGAAGCTCGACAATAAACTTATCAACCACTTGGTGGATAACAACATCATCTAGCTATTGAACCAGATAATGCCGTCAAGACGATTGCGGAATTCTGGTGTGAACACACGCTTGATAGCACCCATTGCATCCGGTTTGTGATCTTGTTGGATCAGGCCGATCGATTTCTTCTCAGTTTCTGTCACACCAGCGTTACTGGTCATGACTAAGATAACATTGCGGAAATCAGCTTTACGGCCGTTATTATCCGTCAATGTACCGTTATCCATAACCTGTAGGAGCAAGTTAAAGATATCCGGGTGCGCTTTCTCAATTTCATCAAGAAGTACCACTGAATGAGGGTGCTTGATGACCGCATCAGTGAGCAAACCACCTTGGTCGTAACCAACGTAACCTGGAGGCGCACCGATTAGACGACTGACAGAGTGACGCTCACCGTACTCAGACATATCAAAACGAAGTAACTCAATACCAAGCAATTTCGATAGCTGCACCGTGACTTCCGTCTTACCGACACCAGTTGGACCTGCAAACAAGAAAGAACCCACTGGCTTGTCATCATTGCCAAGACCTGCACGAGTCATTTTGATAGCTTCAGACAACACATCGATGGCTTGGTCTTGACCAAATACCAACATCTTCATCTTCTCATCAAGGTTCTGAAGGATATCTTTATCTGACGATGAGACCGATTTTTCTGGAATACGAGCCATCTTAGCCACCATAGCTTCGATATCAGCAACACCTACCGTTTTCTTACGGCGGCTTGCTGGTACTAATCGGCTGCGCGCACCCGCTTCGTCAATCACGTCAATAGCTTTATCTGGCAAGTGACGCTCATTGATGTATTTAGCCGATAGCTCAACCGCCGCACGAAGTGCTTTGTTGGTATAACGGACTTCGTGGTGTTCTTCGTATTTCGGTTTCAGACCCATAAGGATCTTCGTTGTGTCATCTAGTGATGGCTCAACCACGTCAATCTTCTGGAATCGACGAGACAGCGCACGCTCTTTATCAAAGATGTTGCTGTACTCTTGGTAGGTTGTTGAACCAATACAGCGAAGCTTACCGCTGCTCAATAGCGGTTTGATAAGGTTGGCTGCATCGACTTGACCGCCGGATGCGGCACCCGCACCGATGATAGTATGGATCTCATCGATAAATAGGATAGCGTCGTCTTCTTTTTCAAGCTGCTTAAGAATTGCTTTAAAGCGCTTCTCAAAGTCGCCTCGATACTTGGTACCCGCTAGCAGTGAGCCGATATCAAGTGAATAGATCACGCTATTACTGATTACTTCTGGCACCTGGCCTTCAACAATTCTCCACGCCAAGCCCTCAGCGATGGCCGTTTTACCGACGCCAGCTTCGCCAACTAGTAGTGGATTGTTTTTACGACGGCGGCAAAGTACTTGAATCGTTCGTTCAAGCTCTTTATCGCGACCAATAAGTGGGTCGATATTGCCGGCTTTCGCGACTTGGTTAAGGTTAGTCGCAAAACTTTCTAAGCGATCTTCACCATTAGCTTCTTCAATACTCTCGCTACTTCCACCCAGTGAACCACTTGACGGTTCATCACCAGAAGGCCCGGCATTTTTAGTAATGCCGTGGGAAATAAAGTTAACAATATCTAGGCGGCTAATGTCGTTCTTTTTGAGGAGGTAAGCAGCATGAGATTCTTGTTCGCTGAAAATTGCGACAAGCACGTTGGCACCAGTGACTTCACTGCGACCAGAAGACTGAACATGGAAAACAGCACGCTGAAGCACTCGTTGGAAGCTCAATGTAGGTTGAGTTTCACGGGTGTCGTCAGAGTCGGGAATAAGCGGCGTCGTTTGGTCGATGAAAATATCAAGCTCATTGCGCAGAGTTTCTAGATTAGCGTTACAAGCAGTAAGGGCCTCTTTAGCCGAGTCATTTTCCAACAAAGCTAAAAGGAGATGCTCTACGGTCATGAATTCATGTCTTTTGTCACGGGCACGAGCGAATGCGCCGTTCAGACTCGATTCTAGTTCTTTGTTCAGCATAAGTACCTCCTAAGGAATGGCAAACGCCATTCAAGCGAAAATTAGGCTTTTTCCATGGTACACAATAGTGGGTGTTCATGTTCCCTTGAATACATGGTCACTTGAGCAACTTTCGTTTCAGCAACTTCGGCGGTGAATGTGCCACAAACAGCTTTGCCTTCGTAGTGCACAGCCAACATCACCTGTGTTGCTCTATCTTCGTTGAGTGAAAAAAAGCGTTCCAAGATTTCTACAACAAAGTCCATCGGAGTGTAATCATCGTTATTGAGGATAACGTTGTACAGCGCCGGTGGCTCAACCTTAGTTTTTTCTTTCTCCAATAAGTCTGAGTCTGGAGTCACCCATTCAAAATTTTTACTCATGGCCAAATGTTTGAGAGTTTTCTTTAAAAGTCAAAACACTGTGTCAGTCAAAGGAGGTTTAGCTGGAGCTAACGTGCTCTCGGTGTCTGTCACTCGAAAAACATCTCTTATAAAGAGACTAATGCACCAATTGTATCGCTGCAAACAAAACAATGCTATTAGAGTGTGTCACATATGAGCCAAGTTGAAAAAACTTATTCCTCCTTTTGTCTAGCATACATTAAGAGCATGTAAACAAAAGCTTTCCATTGCACATTTGTTAAAACCAAAGCGCATATGTATAGAATATGTAGTTATTTATGCCTTTTTCCTATTGACTACGCTCAATGTTTGACTAGAGTGGTTAACTAGTGACTAAAATTTAACAAGTTATGAATCACTATGCCCCAGGAATGGGAATTTTCTCACAACCACACGCCTCTGTTTGAGCCCTCCGCTCTCTCATGAGGATGACAAAAGTTGGAAAGTCCTCAGTTTAAGGTACGTAGATTCACAACAAATAGTCTCAATGAAGTAAGTAGATTTACTAACGGTCAGTATCTTCTACCGCAACTTCAGTTACAAAATGCATGAGGGATGTATAGCATGGCGATAGGTACAGTAAAATGGTTTAACAATGCCAAGGGATTTGGCTTTATTTGTCCAGAAGGTGAAGACGGCGATATTTTTGCTCACTACTCGACAATCAAAATGGACGGCTACCGCACTCTAAAGGCTGGACAGCAAGTGAACTACGAAGTAGAAGAAGGTCCAAAGGCTATCACGCCAGCGTAGTAACACCGGTAGAAGGTGATCTAGCGAAGTAGTTGTCATTTACGAATCAACACGAATTACCCGAAAATACTGACCGTAAGACATAAAAAACCACCCGAAGGTGGTTTTTTATGTCTGAACGCTATTAATCAATGATGCTATTTAGCGTTGCACTTGGACGCATCAGCGTAGAAGCTTTCGCGTCACTTGGCTGGTAGTAGCCACCAAGATCACCCGCAACACCCTGAGCATTGTTTAGCTCAGAGACGATGATGCTTTCATTAGATGCAAGCTGCTCTGCGATTGGCGCAAACTCTTCCGCCAATGAAGCATCTTCCGTTTGCACGGCTAGAGCCTGAGCCCAGTATAGAGCTAGGTAGTAGTGCGAACCGCGGTTATCAAGCTCACCCACTTTGCGCGATGGAGACTTATTGTTATCTAGGAACTTGCCTGTCGCAGCATCCAGTGCTTTCGCCAGTACATTCGCTTTCTCTTTACCAGAAACAACCGCTAAGTGCTCCAGAGACGCAGCTAGTGCCAAGAACTCACCTAAAGAATCCCAACGTAGGTGGTTTTCTTTTTGAACCTGTTGAACGTGCTTAGGAGCAGAACCACCAGCACCAGTTTCGAATAGGCCGCCACCGTTCATAAGCGGTACGATTGACAACATTTTCGCAGAAGTACCAAGTTCAAGAATCGGGAACAGATCCGTCAAATAATCGCGAAGTACGTTACCTGTTACAGAAATCGTATCTAGGCCTTCTTTGATGCGCTCTAGCGAGAATAGCGTAGCTTCAAGAGGCGATTTGATGTGGATTTCTAGGCCCGCAGTGTCGTGCTCAGGTAGGTACTGGTTCACCTTCTTGATAAGCTCGGCATCGTGTGCGCGATTTTCATCCAACCAGAATACGGCTGGAGTGCTAGACGCGCGTGCACGAGTCACAGCCAACTTCACCCAATCTTGAATTGGCGCATCTTTCACCTGACACATACGGAAGATATCACCTTCCTCAACCTGCTGCTCGATAAGCACATTACCTTCAGCGTCAACAACAGAGACAGTGCCTGCTGCATCCAAGATGAACGTTTTGTCGTGTGAACCATACTCTTCAGCTTTTTGCGCCATCAAACCAACATTAGGCACGCTGCCCATTGTCGTCGGATCAAACGCACCGTGTTGCTTACAGAAATCAATCACAGCTTGATAGATGCTCGCGTAGCTACGATCAGGGATCATCGCTTTAGTGTCTTTTTGCTTACCATCTGGCCCCCACATTTGACCAGAAGAGCGCAACATTGCTGGCATTGACGCATCAACAATGATGTCGCTTGGCACGTGTAGGTTAGTGATACCACGGTCAGAATCAACCATAGCCAGTGGCGGTTGAGTCTCGTACACTGCAGCAAGATCAGCTTCAATTTCAGCTTTTTGCGCCGCTGGCAGTGAAGCAATTTTCGCGTAGACGTCACCAATACCATTGTTAACATCAACGCCTAGCTCTTCAAATAGTGCAGCGTACTTGTCAAAGACAGCCTTGTAGTAAACTTTTACTGCATGACCAAAGATGACTGGGTCAGAGACCTTCATCATGGTCGCTTTCATATGCAGTGACAACAATACATCTTGCTGCTTAGCTTCTTCAATCTGCTCTTCGAAGAAGGCAACCAATGCGTTTTTGTTCATCACTGAAGCATCAATGATTTCACCCGCTTGAAGTGCCACTTTGTCTTTAAGAACTTTTGTTTCACCAGAGGCAGACGTGAATCGGATCTGCACATCTGTTGCGCTTTCTGTTGTCACCGATTTTTCACTGCCAAAGAAGTCATTGCCAGACATGCTAGCAACGTGTGACTTGGAATCTTTAGACCACGCACCCATTGAGTGTGGATTTTTCTTTGCGTAATTCTTAACAGACAAAGGAGCACGACGGTCAGAGTTACCTTCACGCAAAACAGGGTTTACTGCACTGCCTTTAATTTTGTCATAAGTCGCTTTTATCGCTTCTTGCTCTGCGTTCGCAGGTTCTTCTGGATAGTCTGGAAGAGCATAACCATTCGCTTGCAGCTCTTTGATAGCCGCTTGTAGCTGAGGGATTGAAGCAGAAATGTTTGGAAGTTTAATGATGTTCGCTTCTGGCGTTTTCGCCAATTCACCGAGTTCGGCCAGTGCATCACCGATGCGCTGTTCTTCTTTTAGGTAGTCAGGGAAGTTAGCAATGATACGCCCTGCTAATGAAATATCTCGTGTATCAACATCAATACCTGAAGACGCGGTGAAAGACTGAATGATCGGTAGCAATGAATATGTTGCCAGCGCTGGCGCTTCATCAGTAATGGTATAGATGATTGTCGGCTTTTCTGTAGGCATGAAATTTCCCTATCGTTCTAATCGGGCTGAGCACCCTTATCAATTAACGCCCCCTTTTGGATGGCGTAAACGTTGCGACTGGACACCAATCGGTGGGCGAATCTAAGACAGTTTCAGATGAAAACCCAATGTTTTGGCGTAATTTTGTTCAGTCGAACGAAATCCTAAGCACTTATAATTAAACAAAATTGGTCAATTAGTCTATTATCTTGTGCGTTATTCCTGTTTTTGAGCGCGCTCATGATAGCTCAAAACACTCGTAGACAAAACTAAACCACACTTTTTGTTTACATTTTTGCAAGGTAGTTAACATGACATTTAAAACAGCGCGTAAAGGTTCCCCTCGCCCCAATCGCTCATCATCAGGTCAATTCAAACAAAAAAACCAACAAAACCGCCAGCAAACTGGACAGACCAGGCGACGTAAATCAGGTGCTTCTTCGAAGCCTGAGAAAAAACGCCCAGCACTTAGCGACCGTAAAATTATTTTGTTTAACAAACCCTACGATACGCTGAGCCAATTTACCGACGGCGAGGGAAGAAAAACACTGGCAGACTATATCCCAATCAAAGATGTCTACGCAGCAGGTAGGCTCGATCGCGATAGCAAGGTCTAATGGTGCTTACCAATGATGGTGTGTTACAGGCTAGGCTTACTCAGCCACAATCAAAATCAGAAAAGACATACTGGGTTCAAGTTGATGGCGACCCAACCGAGGCTGATTTGGATAAACTTCGCAAGGGTGTCGAGCTCAAAGACGGTCCAACATTACCGGCGAAAATTGAGCGCATGAAAGAGCCCAGTATATGGGACAGAGAGCCGCCAGTTCGCTTTCGTGCCAATATTCCAACGACCTGGTTGAGTATTACCATTATTGAAGGACGAAACCGTCAAGTGCGCCGTATGACCGCTAACATTGGCTTTCCGACATTGCGCTTGATTCGCGCTAGTATGGGTAAATATGCGCTAGACGCCCTTCAACCCGGTGAGTGGCGTGAAATTCCGGCGACAGACTTGCTTTAAAAAACAGAGCTTTTAACAAACAGAGCCCAAAACAAAACCACCGACCTAAGTGGTCGGTGGTCAGAAGTTAGTTGGCAATTAACGCTCGAACTTGCTCAAGATCTTCAGGAGTATCAACACCCGCAGGAGGTGGGTCGATAGCAAGCGCAACATGTATACGCTCGCCGTACCAAAGCACTCTTAACTGCTCTAATGACTCAATTTTCTCAAGAGCGCTAGGCGCCCAGTTAATATACGTATTTATAAAGCCCGCGCGGTAAGCGTAAATACCAATGTGTCGCATCAACGGTTGCTTAGCCACCGATTTAGGTTCACTTGCGTACGCATCGCGATCCCATGGGATAGTTGCTCGGCTAAAGTACAGCGCAAATCCATTTTGATCTGTGACCACTTTAACTGCGTTCGGATTGAACACTTCGGCTTCATGCTCAATCGCCACACCAAGTGTCGCCATTGGAGCTTGGCTTGATTGAAGAT
This sequence comes from Vibrio maritimus, assembly GCA_000755425.1. Lineage (GTDB taxonomy): Bacteria > Pseudomonadota > Gammaproteobacteria > Enterobacterales > Vibrionaceae > Vibrio > Vibrio maritimus_A. The sequence continues at coordinate 6,248 of BBMT01000013.1, read as the reverse complement.
TTTCCGCTACCTGAGTAATAATACTCGCTGGAATCAACGGCTCATCCCCTTGTACATTGACAATCGTGTGATCATCATCGATGCCCATCAACTTAACCACTTCGGCCAAGCGCTCCGTACCTGATTCATGATCGGGTGATGTCATGCACACTTCACCACCAAAGGCTTGCACTGCAGCTTCAACACGCACATCGTCCGTAGCGACGACAACACGCTCTGCACCCGATTGTTTCGCGCGCTCATAGACGTGTTGCACCATAGGTTTACCACCGATATCGGCCAAAGGCTTGCCCGGCAGACGCGATGAATTGTAACGAGCAGGAATGATAACCGTGAATGCCATTTAGCGACCCTCTTCCATGCTCATTTGGCGCGCTTCAGGTTCGAGTAACACCGGAATACCCTCTTTGATAGGGTAAGCAAGGCGGTCTAGCTTACAGATAAGCTCTTGTTTATCTTTATCGAAGGTTAGCTTTCCTTTGCATACTGGGCATGCGACGATCTCAAGTAATCTATGATCCATAACTCTCTATTACCTTGTTGATTTCTTGTAGTATTTGCTCACCATCTTGGCGACTAAACTGTGCCGAGACTGGCAAATACCACCAATTGTCCTTTGAAAATGAGCGGCATTTTACCGCATCTTTCTCGGTCATAATGACGTTTTCCACGCCATGACTAAATTCTGCTAGCTTCGTCTCATCAAACGCTTGGTGGTCAGCAAACCCTTGCGTTTTTACCAGGTTCGCTCCGAGTTGGTTTAAGGTGTCGAAAAAGCGCGGAGGGTGCCCTATCCCGGCAAATGCTGCCAAGCTACCCAGTTCTTCAACCGAAACAGTTTGACCATTGCTCAAATTAATCGCCATATCTGGAGCAAGAGTAAAGCGCTTTTCGCGCCCATTAGCCTCAAGATCCCCACCATTAACGACAAGTAGGTTGACTTCATCAAGCCTTGACAGCGGCTCTCTCAAAGGACCGAGTGGAATGGGCTTCTGATTGCCAAAACGCCTCACACCATCAATCACCACGATTTCATAAGCTCGATCCAGGGCATAATGCTGCAAGCCGTCATCAGTAATAATGACATCCACCTCGAGTGATTCTAGATGCTTAACTGCATTGGCTCGAACCGGATCCACACAAACTGGAACCTGCGTTCTTTCGAAAATGAGCTTAGGCTCATCACCACATTCAGTTGCGGATGTAACTGAGGAAACCAGTAGCGGGTACGCACTCGCTTTCCCGCCGTAACCACGTGAGACCACGCCCGGTTTTTTGCCCTGCTTTAGCAGCTGCTCAACGAGCCACACCACCATCGGTGTTTTACCGTTGCCGCCCGCAGTAATGTTGCCTACAACGATCACTGGTACGCTGGAGCGATAGCTTGGTTTGTCACCCGATGCGTAAGCTTTACGACGTTTGGCTGCGATAAGACGATAAAGTCTACTCAGCGGCCACAGCAATGGCCACAATAGCAACCCCAACGGATGTTTACCAAACCAGATCTGCTCTATCACTAGTGCTCACCAAACTGGATTTTGTGTAGCTGAGCGTACGCACCTTGGTGGTCTAGCAGAGTCTTGTGATCTCCACGTTCAATGATCTCACCATCATCGACAACCAATATTTCATCCGCTTCTTCAATGGTCGATAGGCGGTGTGCAATCACTAATACTGTTTTGTCTTTTTGTAGCTCATCGAGTGCGGCTTGGATAGCGCGTTCCGATTCAGTATCGAGTGCCGAGGTCGCTTCATCCAGAATCAAGATAGGTGCATCTCGAAGCAGAGCTCTCGCAATCGCAATGCGTTGACGCTGGCCACCAGAAAGCTTGCGCCATTCTCACCAATAACAGTATCCAAACCTTGATCTAGGTTGTTGATAAACTCCATTGCGTGCGCCAACTTAGCCGCGTGCTCAATCTGCTCCCGAGAATATTGGCCATCTGTCGCGTACGCAATATTGTTGGCAATGGTATCGTTGAAAAGGTGTACATTTTGCGAAACCAGCGCAAAATGTTTACGCAGGTTAGTCAGTTTAATGTCTTCAATCTTGTGACCATCTAGCTCAATACTGCCGCTATCAATGTCATAAAAACGAGTAAATAAGTTAGCGATGGTACTTTTCCCTGACCCCGAACGCCCCACTAGCGCAATGGTTTTTCCTGCCGGCAAATCAAAACTCACGTTGCGAAGAGCTGGCTTCTCGGTGCCTGCGTACGTGAAAGTGATGTCTTTCACTGCGAGATCGCCTTTTGCCTTCTCAATTTCGATCGTACCATTATCACGTTCTACTTCGAGATCCATTAAGCTAAACAAGGTATGGCTCGCTGCCATACCGCGCTGGAATTCTGCCGTCACACCAGTCAGTGCTTTAAGTGGACGCATCAATGAGAACATCGCAGAGAAAATGACTGTAAACGTACCTGCGGTAAGCTGCTCACGAACTTCATCAAAGCTCGCTAGGTACAACACGGCGACAAGCGCAAGAGACGCAATCATTTGAATCACAGGTTCGCAATCGCAGATGCGGCAACCATCTTCATGGTCTGCTGACGCATTTGATTACTCATGTCATCAAATCTCGCCCTTTCAACCTGTTGGCCGCCATAACTCAACACCACTTTGTGGCCTTTCAGCATCTGCTCTGCCGAGGTCGTCATATGACCCATAGATGTCTGCATGTTATGAGAAATCTTGCGAAAACGCTTAGAGACGAAGCGAATTGCCCAGGCAACAACTGGTGCAACGACCAGTAGAACCAAGGAAAGCTGCCAACTACTCCAAAACATCAGGAACAATAGGCCTAAAATACTCGCGCCTTCACGGACAATGCTGACCAACGAGCGGCTTGTAGCACCGGCTACTTGTTCGGAGTCATAGGTAATTCGTGACAGTAAGCCACCCGTCGATTCTTTATCAAAAAACGAGACTGGCATATGCATGAAGTGATTGAAGATGCCTCTCCGAAGGTGCATGACCACTTTGCCCGATACCCAGCTCAAACAGTAAGTAGAGACAAACCCGGACAAACCACGAATCAACATCATGGCTATAATGATCAGCGGAAGGATTTTTAGAAAATTAGATTCAACATCACCAAATCCTTCATCAAGGAGTGGTTTCAGCAACGAAAGCATGTAGGTATCTGCGGCTGCGTTGATGACCAATGCGATCACCGCCACTACTAAACCTGTCTTGTATTCACGGATATACGTCCACAATCGCTTAAACGTTTGTAGCGTAGTTTCGTCTTGATTTTGCGACATAATTTTTTATCGTTTTCTTTTTACTATCCTTTCATTCTACTCTGCTTCGTAACATCTGCCTATACCACGGGTCGAGGTATTCGGTTCTCGTTGTGGAAACGCTGATTTCTTGACCAGAAAAGTCGAATATAACCTGCCCATCCACACCCGTTTCAAACCAAGTGCTGCCATTTTGTTGATACTGCGCTCTAACCCTAGGACTCGGCAAAGCCCATCTTGACTGAAATCGAGTCGAGGCCACGACATTTTTAGCGTTAATCGTTCTATGCAAAAAAGACGAAGATGATGTGCTACTGCCATGATGAGGCACACTCATCACATCGATTGACAAAGGCTCGAGGTGCCTTGCCAACAATATCTCACTCACTTTTTCTATATCGCCTGTTAATAACAGTCGCTTAGATTGGTTGCCTTTTTCAAAGGTTACTAGCACTACACAAGAATGGGGATTGTAAGCCCGAGATACTCGCTTCGGTGGCCAAAGCACCTTAAACTCCAATGCCTTCCAACGCCAGTAAGTACCTCGAACACATTGCGTGCTCGTCGTGTCTCCCTCTGGCCGGCGAATCCATGTTGGATGCCAGCGATTTCTCAGCGCCAATTCTCCACCAGCATGATCATTATCACCATGGCTAAGAATTAACCCATCTACATGTTCCACGCCTGCAGCAATCAAATTTGGCGTTACGACCGTGTCTACCATCGAAAAGTTGTCATTGGCACTTCCTGTATCATAGATAACGGCCTCGTCTCCTTGAATGATGGCTACCGCTAAACCATGCCCCACATCAAAAAACTGTACTGATATGTCAGACTCTCGCTCCATACCGAGCCTTATCAAAATCGTTATTAGCGCCAGGGTATAAAGCGCTTGTCGAGACAGCCATCTATAGAGCAGCACCAACACAACCAACGGCAGCAGAAGAGCAAGATCTCCAACACCGATATCCAACCAAAACAAAGGGGCGAATCCAATGGCAAGTTCTAGTGGCGTCAACGCTATATCGAGGAGCCTCCATAACCAATCGGAACATGTCGATACCGCAGCTAGCAACGCAGCAACCAAGGATAGAGGTACAATACACACACTAAACCACGCTACAAATAAGACGTTATAGAGCGCCCCAATCAATGACAAACCTTGGAATAAGTAGCCAACAATCGGAATGAAGCATAGCGACAACACTAAGTGGAGTGATAGCACTTGTAGGACAACGTTTTGCCTTGTTGCCAACCAAGCATGGGTTATCACCAGAAGCGTAACGGCTGAAAATGAAAGCCAGAAACTAAGGCTTGCAGCGGAAAATGGTACTAAGGTTAGTACCGTTGACGAGGCCAAAAGGATAATCGTTATGCGATGAACCCTCGCTTGCCACAGTAGCAAACCGCTTATGACGACCAACATAATCAGCGCCCGAACCGTTGAAATCGCAAAATAGCCCAAGGCGCAGTAGAGCAAAGCGATCAGAAAGCCACTAAGCAAACATAGCGGCCAACCATAGAGCGTCAACCAAGCTCTTGTTTTTGGGGGAAACAGAACTTTAGTGAAAGTAAAAAATATACTCGCTATCGCATATCCCAAGGCAAACACGATACCAACATGTAATCCTGAAATCGCAATAAGATGAGAAAGACCACTATACTGAAGCTGACGCCGCATCTCATTGGTAAGCTCACTGCGGTCTCCAAATATCAGAGCGAGGTACAACCCCTGAAATCGGCTTTTCTGGGTTTCATTGCGAACGACATCGTGAAAAGTCGCTCGCCAATGGGGGCGACTCACTACAATAGTGTGATTTTTGGCAGGCAGAGTGACATTAGCGACAATACCTTTTGAAAATAGATATTTTTCTCGGTCAAAACCTGCGTTATTGAGCATACCTGAGATTCGATTTACGGACACCGATGCAGTGACAAAAGCGCCAGGACCTAGCGCAGACGGCGATCTTAACAACACTTTAGGTCGTAAAAACAACGAGATTTTCTGATCATTGATCGTGAGCACCGTGGCTTCAACTTCATAGCCATGAGTTATTTTTTTAAAATAGCTGTCAACTCGCGCTTTTATGGTAATATCTGTGCCAAATTGAAAAAGTACCCTAGATTGGTACTTGAAAAGGTTCCCTTGTATCAACGCTAAGGACATTGCAATAAACGCCGCAGAAAGTACCCAGCGACGTTTAATTAGGCAGGCGATACTAATCAAGGACGCCGGATCAACCAAACAGTACTTGGCATCACAGGCCACCAAACGGCGCTAATCAGTACTAATGAATAGCAAAGTGGAACTGCGATGCTTGTTAACAGAGCCATGTTTTCCTATGCCAAGAAAGTTTATTAAACGTTTCATGCCTGATCACGAGATGATCAAAAAACAAAAGGCATTGAAAGTGTTCGGCAATGTCCTCTACAACCCGAACTTATGGTGCCTAAACCGTCGCTCTGCGGCTGGCGCGTTTGCGGTTGGCCTGTTTATGGCATTTGTACCACTGCCGAGTCAAATGATAATGGCTGCTGGTCTTGCGATTCTATTTGGAGTTAACTTACCTCTTTCCGTCGCTCTCGTTTGGATCAGTAACCCCGTGACAATGCCGGTGCTGTTCTACTTCGCGTACAAAGTTGGCGCATTCTGTATGAACACACCGCCACAACCGTTCCACTTCGAACTATCGTGGCAGTACCTCTCAGATCAAATGGCTACAATTGGCCCCCCATTCCTACTCGGCTGCACGATTTGTGGTGTCGTTAGTGCACTCGCTGGTTATTTCGGTATTCGAGGTCTTTGGCGCTATTCAGTTGTACGCAGTTGGCAACAGCGCTCAACACGTTAATTGGATAGCTCTTGGGGTACAACGAATCCCGCTGACTCTGTGAGCCGGGCATAGTGACGTTGAAACTGACAAGTCAGACAGCAACTAAATGTAAATAGCTTACTAAAGACAAATAGATCCTAAAGACAAAAAGTAACGAAAAACATATCGC
>BBMT01000014.1 GCA_000755425.1 Vibrio maritimus | reverse complement strand
AACCGAAGTTTCTAATTTGATTATCATCAACGAGTGCCCACACAGATTGATAGGTCTATATTTTTAAAGAACATTTTCTAACTTTCGAACCGCTCTGCGTCTCGTCGTTAGGGGTGCGTATCTTACGCTTCCCACTTTGAGAGTCAAGCGTTTTTTCAAACTTTCTTTTCTCTCTCAACCGACTCCGCTTTGTGACTTTCGTCTCACTCCGTGTCGGTGAGGCGGCATTATAGAGATCACTGCATCGATGACAACCCTTTTTTTGAAATTATTTTCCGTTCGTTCAAAAAGCCATCAAGACCGCTGTTCATCGATAAAAATTCAACATTTGAAATACATCACACCAAATAATTGGAAAAATAACGCTCAACTACGTAATATTCCTGTATCTATTTGTTAACGATAGATGCCATTATTCGTCAATAAGAAAAGTAGTACTTTAATATGGACTCCAATAAATCTCTTTTTCTAGTAATAGCGATCGCTATTTTGGGCGGAATTGTTTTTTCTCAGTTCGCCGACATCTCACCGGCTGTTGCTTTTGTGCTTGGTGTAGTAGCTACATTTTTCGTCGTTAAGTTTTCTTCTGCTGCTCCAACCGTTTCAAAAGACAGTTCTCAATCAACAAAAACACTGTACGTAGGTAACCTACCTTATAAAGCTAACGAATCTCACGTTAAGGATCTGTTCGCTGAGTATGGGGAAGTATTTGCGGTACGACTAATGAAGGATAAACGCACAGGTAAGCGTCGTGGATTTGGTTTCGTCGTAATGGCGAGCTCCGATGCTAAAGGAGCAATCGAAGCGCTCAATGAAAAGGACTATATGCAAAGAACGTTAAAGGTTCGTATTGCTAATGATCCTAAGCATCCTGAATCTGCATCAATTGAACAGGACTAAAGCCGAGATCGTCTAAGGCTTTATTAAGTGCTTCTTCTTGTTTAGGGGAAGCACTGCTAACACCTCTTTACTCCCTAGCCCCTCTTTATCGCCACATTCCGTTAATAGACTCACCACTCTACGAGCAATCGCTGTGCCCGAATCAATCAATTCGACACCTTTACCAAGCACTTGTGATATCTCTTCTCGAATCAACGGAAAATGAGTACACCCCAATACCGCTACATCAATCACGTCTACGAGTGGGTCAAGAGTCTGACGCAATTGCGTGATGTCAACGGGTTGCCCTCTCAGCTTTTGTTCAGCATATCCACCAGCTGACTACTACCAAGTAGCTTTACATCTTTGTCATCAGCGAAGTCTCGGATCAGATCATGCGTATACTGACGAGTAATAGTGGCAGGTGTTGCAATTAAACCGACGGCTTTCTTTGAAAGTAGAGAAGCAGGTTTGATTGCTGGCACGACACCTACAACGGGAATAGACAACACTTCTCTTAAATGTGGTAGCACGATGGTGCTCGCGGTATTGCAAGCGATAACGACGATATCAATGCGCTGGCGTTGCATCATCTGTTGGATGAGACGACAGGTGCGATCAACAAGAGTGTCCGGCGCAAGTTCGCCATAAGGGTAGGCTTCGTTGTCGAATAAATAGAAGTAGTTTGCACACGGTAGCAAGTTCGCTATCTCTTTATATACAGAGAGACCACCTACTCCAGAGTCAAATATCAAAATGTTATGTCTATTCATCGCGTATTACACCGACAGTTGTCGTTATCTATTCGCCGACATGATACTCACTACTGATTAAGCGGTAAACCTATCTGCTCTCGACACCTACTTCACTTTGTACCTCAGATGGCTGAATCGATCAGCGGTTTCTATCGATAAGGTTCAATCACTATAGGATGGCTAAAGTACTTTGAATTACACACTAAGGTGTGGAACTCGCCATCTTCGCCACATGGGTCTACATTGTTTGGTAACTCCGTGATGAGATGCTCGGTATAACGCTCACCGCATAGACGCTCCGGTAACACTAGCCTGTCTATTGTCACCAATACTGTATCAATCCCTCTTTCAATTATCTCTTGCGCAAGCGCTTTGCTACTTTGACCAACCAAAGGAAAAACCGCTTCCAGCCCTGCGGGCTCTACGTAGCTTTTTCGATACTCTACTATGCCATTGCAGAACATGTCCCCGAAGCGATGCCGTCAACTTTAAGTCCTGATGACTTGACGCCGTCTATTACTAGCGACTGGTATATGTCATTCGGCGGGAACACCTCTGGTAGTTCAATAGACACTAAGGGCATTCCTAATCTATCGGCTTGCATTTCCACAACTTCGAGAGGCGTCACTTGGAAAGGCACCTCACCGTTTACGTGGGTGGTGTAGAGACCGACAACATTGTATTCAGACGACTCCATAAGACGTTCAAAGGTTAATGTGGAATCTTTGCCAGATGACCAGCTGATAATTACGTTCTTCATATGCTAGTTAGTAGGGGTGCAACCAACGCACCCCTTATCGTTACTTAAAATTGATAAGAAGTTTGAAGAAACCAAACACGCCCTTGAGCTTTATAGCCTCTAGCTGTTTCGTACTCTTTATCAAACAAGTTCTCTACTCGCCCAGATAGCAACCAAGATTGCGTTAGATTGTAGTTTGCCGCAACATCCCAAATAACATAACCGGGTAATCTATCTAAGTTACTTGGGTCAGAATACCGTTCACCCTGGTACAACATCCCAAGTGAAGCATTCCAACTATCTGCTATAAACGAACCTCTCCAACTCGCGGTCTCTTTTGCTCGTCTTGCAAGTTGAAGGCCTTTTGAATCTTTTGGATCCATATACCCCAAAGAAATATCATGAGAGATCAAGCCAGTTTGAAACTGTGCGTCAAACTCTATACCTTTGATGGTCGCATCAACATTCTCTGGTGTCCAAGTAGGAGGATAGTAAACGATCATATTCTCGATTTCTGACTGATACGCACTGAAACGCCAAGTCACGAAATCATGAACACCATCTATGCCAATTTCGGTTGACTTAGATTCCTGAGGTTTAAGGTCTGGATTACCGGAGTTGGGATAGTAGAGATCGTTAAAAGTTGGAGCTTTAAATGCGGTGCCACTACTTACATAGGCCTTCATGCCCTGAGTAAACTCCCACCCTAAAGCCAATGACCACGTTGTATGCTCACCATAGCTTTCGTTATCATCATGTCGAGCACTCGCATCCAACATGAATTCTTGCCACCTTGAAGAAGAAGTGACAAAAACAGCGTTATTTGTTCTAGATTGCTGAGTGTAAGCTGTTGTCCCAGTAACACTTTCATCTTCTAGATCAACACCAGCATTAATGGTCCAATTGTCCGATACTGCAAATGCATTTAACCAGTTCGCGACATTTCTTCGGGTAACGAATGAGCTTTGTGAAGCGGGACTGGATTCAGGGTAACTGGTTGAGTCTGTTTTATACTGAGTGAGCCTTACCTTACTGCTCCACAATGTGGAGGTGTAATAACCTTCTGTTGTTAGTTGATAAGAATCTAAATCTGCTCGATAACGTGACCCTTGGTCATACTGCGAATATCCTTGATTATAAACAAGGCTAGCATTGGCTCCGAATGAATCATTAAAGCGGTGATCAATTCTGGCAACTAAGTCTTGGGTATCATAGCCATAAGTTTCACCTTTATCAGAAGATGTTCCTCGGCGAATGTTGTAACCATCGCTATGCTCTTTGTTCAGCGTGATCTGGCCTTGGGTGTTTTCGCCAATTTGACCAACAGAGCGCCAAGCTCCTTGGTAATATCCATCACCACCAACACCAGCTGTTCCCTTATGTACTGACTCACCGGACTCCGGAGTTGTAATAATGTTTAGAACACCACCTATCGCATCAGCACCATATACCGCAGCTCTGGGACCTCGAATAAGCTCTACACGCTCGATGATAGCCGCTGGTATTGAGGACAAGTCAAAACCACCAAGTGTTGCTGAGTTTACCCTGACCCCATCGAGTAACACTAAGGTATGAGCACTTTCCGTCCCTCTCAGGAACAGCGAAGTACTTTGTCCTCTGCCACCATTCTGTGAGACCTGAACTCCCGGAAGATAACGCACAATATCTGTAAGTGATTTTGCCTGTACTCTCTCGATATCATCGCGAGTCACGACATCGACGGACGCTAGTACTTGACCTGCCGGTTGCTCAAATCTGTTAGCCGTGACTACCATAGTTTCATCAGCGGATTGAGTTTGATTACTTGAGCTTGTTACTTCTGCCAGTGAAAAAGAAGCATAAGAAGAGAGCGATGCAGCCACTGCTATCGCCAAACATGATTTGTTCATTTTTATGTTGTCCTAAATCGCGTAAGCCCTACCTACTCGAGCAATCCTTTTTTCGCATCGAGTTGGCTGCTGGCAGGTATTCGGACTTAAGAGCACGAAACCATATTGGTTCCACCTACTTCCTCGACTTCCCGCTTACTTCAAGCAGTGTCTTTCATGAGGGGTCGTTCTCTTTTACCGCTGCGCGTCAGTTCTGGATTCTCACCAGATTCCCTTTTCAGTGAGATATCCATTTGATTCTCACACCAGCTAGGGGTGCATGGTATTAACTGATTGATTATTTGTCCATAACGGATTGAACTAAGCTATAAGAGCCCAAAGTTAATGCGAGACATTTCTGGGAAAAACTGGACAACGACGGGAGATTGAATAAAATCTGCCCTCCTTAACACAACTCATTACCGACGATAGGCAACCACAATGGCAAATCTCGACTTCACACCAGAAGGCTATCAAATCCAGCTTGAAGAAAAATCTCAACGTTTGATCGATATGATGGCGCCTTATTCTGCTCCTGAACTCGAAGTATTTACTTCCCCAGAAAAGCACTATCGTATGCGTGCTGAATTCCGCGTTTGGCATGAAGGCGACGACATGTACTACATCATGTTTAACCAAGAAACGCGTGAAAAGTACCGTGTTGATCAATTCCCAGCAGCAAGCCGTCTTATCAATGATCTAATGCCACTGCTAATGGATGCGATGAAAGGCAACGAGGTATTACGAAAGAAACTGTTCCAAGTTGACTTTCTTTCAACATTAAGCGGTGAGATTTTGGTTTCCCTGCTCTACCACCGTCAACTGGATGATGCATGGAAAGAGCAAGCACAAGCACTGAAACAGCAGCTCAATGATGAAGGTTTCAAGCTGAACCTGATTGGTCGCGCACGTAAAATGAAAATCATCATGGATCAAGACTATGTAGTGGAAACCCTGCATGTAAATGGTCAGCCATATCACTATCAGCAAGTAGAAAATAGCTTCACGCAACCCAATGGTCCAGTGGCTCAAAAAATGTTGGAATGGGCGGTTGATTGTACCCAAGACAGCAAAGGTGATTTGCTAGAGCTTTACTGTGGTAACGGTAACTTTTCACTGGCATTGGCACAAAACTTCGAGCGCGTACTTGCAACAGAATTAGCGAAACCTTCAGTAGAGTCGGCTCAATACAACATTGCAGCGAACAAGATAGAAAACGTTCAAATCATTCGCATGTCAGCAGAAGAGTTTACTGAGGCGATGGAGGGTAAACGTGAGTTCCGACGTTTACAGCAGCAGAACGTTGACCTTAAGAGCTACAACTGCAACACGATTTTCGTTGATCCACCACGTGCCGGTATGGATATCGATACCTGCAAAATGGTTCAAGGTTACGAGCGCATTCTGTATATCTCATGTAATCCAGAAACCTTGAAAGACAACCTAGATGTGCTCGGCGAAACACACCACATTACACGCTTTGCCCTATTCGACCAGTTCCCGTTCACTCATCACATTGAAGCGGGTGTACTGCTTGAGCGCAAAGCCTAATAAGTAGGAAACAAAAAACGAGCCATTGGGCTCGTTTTTTATGCTTCATCTCTATGAGAAGAGGCTAGCAAATTAGGCTTCCTTTAGGATGTAGCCCATCTTTTTACCAATCCAGAATAGCAATACCAAGACTACGACGATGGCGATAAAGTTAGAGCCAGCATCAGGGTACTGCGCTTTAGTAAACGCAGAGTGACCAAACGCGCCTACGAAGAATGCCGCAAGACCAACCATTGGGAAATCTTCCGGGATTGGGTTTCTTAGATACTCTTGGTACAAAGCCTGAACTGACAGCACTAGCGCAATCAGTGGAAAAATTGAGAATGTCACTTCGCTGATGGTGAGCCAAGACAACATTGCATTACCACACATACCTGCAATCAGAGCAAGTACGATCGTTTTTTGCCGCTTTCGCGGTTTTCGGAGGACACTTCATTGGACATTAGTTGGACCCTTCTTTTTGACGGTTTCTTTCACGTTCTTTGCGATACCAGTGTGCACCCTTGGCCACTATCCTTAGTTGGACAATCAGCCTCTCAGCCAGTTCATATCTTTCTTTCTTACTAAGGTCTAACGCCTCAGCACCTGAACTGAACACGAGAATGACAGAAGCTTCCGCTTGGGCAAATGCTTCGTCACGGTCCATACCTGTGCTAACCAGGTATTCAGTTAGCTCAGCCGAAAAGTGTTGGATCTCACGAGCCACTGCGGCTCGAAAGTCAAAAGAGGTACCAGAACGCTCCCTTAATAATAGGCGGAACACGTTGGGACTGCTTTCAATGAACTCCATAAACGTTTCGACTGAAGTACGGATCACACTGCCTTCTTTGACAATACGTTGGCGCGCTTGTCGCATTAACTGCCTTAGCAGTAAGCCTCCTTCATCTACCATGGTCAGCCCCAGTTCATCCATATCTTTAAAATGACGATAGAAAGAAGTTGGAGCAATACCGGCTTCGCGCGCGACTTCGCGCAGGCTCAAGTTCGAAAAGCTGCGATCGGCACTAAGTTGGCTAAAAGCAGCATCGATCAATGAACGACGCGTTTTTTCTTTTTTGTTGTGCACGAATACCCATTGATTTCATGTTTAACCTAGGTGCTCTTGTTGGTTACCATCGATGACGGTAATTGAGGGAGTGGAGGTAATATAGCGCGAATAGTCACTTTGTATAAGTGTATGGCTGGCGATTTTGCTAAAAAACCTGTACGCATCTCACTTCATTTACTCAACGTTATACTTGAACAAGTTTCATTATTTTGCATACATCAAACGTTTATCCGATGCTAACTCTCGATAAAACTGCGTGATCTTTCACACTCTATTCACGCAGTCATATTTACCAACGTTAATAATCCGTTAAAATCTCGCCATTGCTAGTCTATGAATTGCACGTTTCACTCCTACCTTATAAACGCAGAGAAAGCTTTAGGTTTGGTAGCGAGTGTGCAGAACTACGAGGATACTATATGAGTCGCGCTAAACATTTTGATGCTATCGTAATCGGCAGTGGCCAGGTGGTGAAGGGGCTGCGATGGGGCTAACCAAAGCTGGCCTCAACGTTGCGATCATCGAAAAAGAGAGCAGCGTCGGTGGTGGTTGTACCCACTGGGGTACCATACCTTCAAAAGCACTGCGTCATGCGGTCAGCCGTATCATTGAGTTCAACAGCAACCCACTGTTTTGTGGTAACAATACGAGCCTGCACTCGACGTTTTCCAATATTTTGGGACACGCGAAAACCGTTATCGATAAACAAACGCGGCTGCGCCAAGGCTTCTATGACCGAAATGAGTGCACCTTGCTATATGGAACGGCACGCTTTGTCGATACTCACAGCCTAGAGGTCACTAAGTCCGATGGTACTATCGATACCTATACGGCCGACAAGTTTGTAATTGCAACGGGCTCAAGACCGTATCGCCCTGCTGATGTCGACTTCAATCACCCTCGCATATACGACAGTGATTCGATTCTTTCTCTTGAGCACGACCCTAGACACATCATTATTTACGGTGCCGGCGTCATTGGCTGTGAGTATGCGTCTATCTTCCGTGGTTTGGATGTAAAAACTGACCTCATTAACACCCGCGAGCGCCTACTGGCGTTTTTAGATAATGAGATGTCAGACTCTCTGTCCTATCACTTCTGGAATAGCGGCATGATGATCCGCAACGATGAGACTTACGCCAAGATTGAAGGCACCGAAGACGGCGTCATCATCCATCTAAATTCCGGTAAGAAAATGCGTGCGGATTGTTTGCTGTATGCCAACGGCCGAACGGGTAACACCGATGCACTTAATTTGGATGCTGTTGGACTAGTCGCGGATTCTCGCGGACAGCTTAAAGTCGATACCAACTACCAAACGGACATCGACCATGTCTATGCCGTCGGTGATGTGATTGGCTATCCGAGCTTAGCAAGTGCGGCCTACGACCAAGGCCGATTTGTGCTCAAGCCATCACTCAAGGTGAAGCCGAAGGTAAGCTGATTGAAGATATTCCGACAGGTATCTACACTATCCCGGAAATCAGCTCTGTGGGTAAAACTGAGCAAGAACTGACGGAAGCCAGGATCCCTTACGAAGTAGGACGTTCGTCATTTAAACACCTTGCCCGAGCACAGATCGCCGGTAAAGATGTGGGAAGCTTGAAAATACTGTTCCATCGCGAAACCAAAGAAATCTTGGGCATCCATTGTTTCGGTGAGCGTGCGGCAGAAATCATTCACATCGGCCAAGCCATCATGGAGCAAAAAGGCGAAGCGAATACCATCGAGTACTTCGTTAACACCACCTTTAACTACCCGACAATGGCAGAAGCTTACCGTGTTGCAGCGCTCAATGGTTTGAACCGTCTGTTCTAACCTAATTACAGTGCATCGCACATTAGACCGATACAACAAAGGCGACATCATGTCGCCTTTGCTTTGCCTTTTACATAGATGAATCGCTAAGCCAGCAAAAACTGACCGCGACGCCACTGGTAGATAAATATCACCGCCAACCCCAAACCTCGAATACCCATAAAGCTGAGCATCGCGAACCAAAGGGCATGATTTCCCAAGCTGCTAGCAGCAAAGAACAAAGCAAAAAAGCTGCACGTGGCCAAAAACATACTATTGCGCATATCTCTGCCTTTGGTCGCTCCGACAAAAATACCATCAAACAAAAAGCACCACATAGATACCAGTGGCATGGCTATCAACCAAGGTAAGAACACCTCAGCTTGGGCTTGTACCGCTTCAATGGAGGTAATCATCGCAATTAAATCATTACCCACCCCGCAAATACTAGTGTCAGCAACACGCAAATGACCGCACTCCAGAAAAAGGTGACTACGAGCGAATCAATAAGCTGACTGCGACTCTTGGCACCAATCGCTTTGCCTACCATGGCTTCCATGGCATAGGCAAAACCATCCATGCCATAAGAAATAAGCATCAAGAAGCTCATCAATACCGCATTCGCCGCGACGATATCATCTCCAAATGCCGCGCCTTGGAACGTCATAAAACTAAAGGTGGCTTGCAAACATAATGAGCGAAGAAAGATGTCACGATTAAGCTTCACAAAACGTCCTATATCCTGGCTCACATCAGAAGCTAATTGCAGCACATTAGGCAGGGCTCGCTGACGCCAAGTGCGCGTGGCACACCATAGGCCAAATGCACAACCAGAGTAATCAGCGATGACCGAGGCCAAGGCTGCACCTTCGACTTTCCACCCCAATCCAATGACAAACAAGACATCAAGACCAATGTTAACCAGGTTAGTAATGATCACCATCCACATTGGCGCTTTCGCGTTTTGTGTTCCTAGCAACCAGCCAAGAAGCACAAAATTCATCAATGCTGCTGGGGCACTCCAAGCTCTGATCGCAAAGTACTGATAGCCATAATGTTTCACTTCTTCACTGGCTGAGCTAAACGAAAAAATCAAATCGGCGAGAGAGGTATGCACGAGTAAAAACAACGCAGCAAACCCCAATGCCATTAGGCTCCCCTGCAAAAATACCAGCGCAAGCTGCCGCGTATCATTAGCACCATAGCTTTGTGCGGCGAGACCTGTGGTCGACATTCTCAAGAAGCCGAGCAACCAAAAGGTGACACTTATCATGGTACTGCCAAGCGCAACGCCGCCTAAATACCAGGCATGTTCTAGGTGGCCTATTACAGCGGCGTCAACCAGTCCTAGTAGCGGGACTGTAATGTTGGAGAGCACCATTGGAATAGCCAATAGCAAGACTCTGCGATGCAAAGGCAAATCAGACAGAATGGCAATTGATTGTTGAAACACGAACACTCCAGCACGTCGAGGCTCCACTAAAAGTGCTTTAGTGGAGAAGATACCTGAAGCGATATAGTAACGTTATTTACAGGCGAGCACCGTAACTACCATTCAATATTAACGATGTTCGGCGTAAGACGGTGTCGATAGATGGGCAATTTTGCCACTACACGCTGCCAACGAGACCACCGTTGACAATGCTTATCGATGGGCGAATCTATCGAGACTTTGTATGTCCACGGTAGCCAGTGAAGCAGCTTATCAAGCGGCTTTCGCATGCCATGTTGATAGCGCTCGCAGCCCATCTTTTGCCCGAGATGACTCGCAGTGAGATCACCGGCCAGCACCAAACAGGCCTTGGCGTGCTGAAAGTGACAACCGATGGCTTGTACAAAGTGCGCTATTCGTGATTCGGTTTGCTCTAGTAGAGCGTGTTCACACACAACCAAAATCGGTTTGTCCGCAGGAATCAATAGTGTCGACAACCAACTCATATCATCAATCGAGCCACAGATGAGTGAGTAACGTTCGCTTTTATGGAACAGCCTTTGGCGCCAAACCAAATGCTCATTGGTATCCACTTCCAGCCAGTGACAGCGGCCATTATCTAAACGGTAGAAACGGGTATCTAGGCGCGCGCCGACATTAATGACCCAACCATCTGGGTTAGTCTCAAGAAATCGCTTAACTTGCAAATCGCAAAGCTGAGTTAAGGTGGCATGCAATAGCTGACTTTGGTCAACGTTACCTGTGAGGCAATCGGGCGCAAGTTGGCAACGGCGACATGCATGGGCAGCGATAGGGTCATAGATAATGCCATCATCCAGCAAACTTTCACGACTACGAAACCATAACGGCCTGAGCAGTTTGCTGGGTACATCTAGGGGAACGGTGTGACGATTGTTGCGACTGTCCATACTGCCTCCATGTATAGAGTTACAGATGATAATCGCTCTCAACAATCATTTCAAGTCAAATGAAATTAATTATCATTTACAGATCAACTTTAGACGTAAAAAAAGCGACAGGCGGACCTGTCGCTTTCCATCACCATAGGGGGTGAAATTGTTGGCACTCTTTGAATGCCTCACAAATATCCATTTGTTATTTGTGCTTCCACTGCTAATTCTTGTTTGTCATCGTCCTGATGCGTTTTCACGATCCCTGGCAAAACCTTTTGCTCGAGTTCTTCCTAAACCCTGTCCATTTGTTTTCTCATCCTGAGAATAGTCGACCATCCGTATCTGCTCACACTCCGAGTCTGAGCGATGTCCTTATTATTATTTTTGGCAATCCTCGCCAAACATCCTTGAAGACCTTCTTGGTCTGAAATCCTTGTGTCAGCATCCTGTCGACAAGGAACAATTTACCTGACTCAGAATGGAAGACAACCTAGCACAACCTTTTTCTAGCTCGCAACAACACACAAACAATTAAAATGATATAAATCATCACCTTAACCATCACTGACGGCACTTTTTCGCTAACAAGTATGGCAAATATCTCACAAAGCATCTGGGTAACTCGCCAATCAGGCTCAAACGACATCAAGATCTAAGTGAGATCTGAATCACCCAATGCGCGATACGAGTACCAACAGAGATGCCAACAATACAGCTACCCGAGCACCAGAAACAACAATGCCCCTTCATTAGAAGAGGCATTGCAAGCTCGGTTTGGCGTTAAAGAAACCAGTGTTTAGACATTAAACAAACTAGTTAGGCTGCTAGTTTTTTGTAACGCGGTTCGGTTTAGTGAAGACCGCCCACGTATTTAGAAAGAACGTCGATGTCTTCGTCGTTCAGCTTTTTGGCGATATCACGCATCATAGCGTTCATGTCGTTGGCACGATCGCCGCTGCGGAATTTCTCTAGCTGTGATTTCACATACTCAGCATGCTGACCAGAGATTTTTGGGAATCCTGATAGCTCAGTGCCGTTACCACGTGGACCATGACAGGCGATACAAGCGGTAATTCCACGCTCAGCATCACCAGCGGTGTAAAGAACTTTACCCACTTCAACCACATTTTCAGGGGTACTATTGGCTGCGATTGGCATAGACGCATAGTAAGCCGCAAGATCCGCCATATCTTCCTCAGATAGTGGCATTGCCATACCACTCATCACAGGATCATAACGACCTTGCTTACCACCACTTGTCATACCAAGTTTTAGGTCTTTCAGTTGTTTTTCAATGTATTTTGCGTGCTGTCCTGCGATGCTTGGGTACATCGTTAGCAGACTGTTACCGTCCGCTCCATGACACGCTACACACGTTTGGGATTTTGCTTTACCAGCTTCAATATCGCCTTGGGCCCATACTGAGCAGCTGACTACAAGACTCAAGATTAGCGCTAATTTTTCATGACATTCCATTATAATTATCAAGCTTCCAGTACCACTATACGCCTCGCAAAACCCTACAGATTGGTGTCAAAGGGACAAAATAAGGTAACGCGGGCAATTAATACCGATCATGGTACAATGTGTGGCCATATGCCGAGCACGGTTATTTTACACAATTTCACAAAAAAGTAATCAATCGACTACACAAAGTCGAGATGGAGTTAACAGTGAGCGTAAAAATTCATTATCAAAACACGCATTTCATAACAAGTGCACCTGATATTCGTCACTTGCCAGAAGATGAAGGAATCGAAATTGCGTTTGCAGGACGCTCCAATGCAGGTAAATCCAGTTCACTGAACCGCCTTACTAACCAAAGAGCACTGGCGAAAACCAGTAAGACTCCAGGCCGTACCCAACTCATTAACCTATTCAAGGTTGATGAAGGTTGTCACATCGTTGACTTGCCTGGGTACGGGTTCGCTCAAGTACCTCTTGAGATGAAAAAGAAATGGCAAAAGTCGCTAGGCGAATATTTGCAAAAACGTCGCTGCCTGAAGGGCTTAGTGGTGCTGATGGACATTCGTCACCCAATGAAAGACCTTGACCAGCAGTTAATTGAGTGGGCTGTTGAGTCTGGTATTCCGGTTCAGGTTCTGCTGACAAAAGCAGACAAGCTGAAAAGTGGTGCTCGCAAAGCACAAGTATTGAAGATCCGTGAAGCAGCACTAGCATTTGGCGGTGATGTACAAGTCGACCCGTTTTCGTCACTAAAAGGCATCGGTGTTGATCAATTACGAAATAAACTCGACACCTGGTTTGCCCCTGCGTTTGCACACCTTGAGCAAGCTGACGAATTAGAAGATGGTGAGCAGGACGCTTAACTGTCTTTGGTGGTAAAAACACTCTTTCGATAGTAAAACACCATCCTACAGAAACAAAACGCCCCGCCTTCCTGGCAGGGCAATGGGAGAGAGAAGATTTAGTATTATTGTTTGTTTCAAGCATCTATGAAGCTTTCAAACAATGCAATCACCAGCCATACAAAGTGTGAGCTAGTCTTCTCTTACCATCCCACTTTCCACAATACTAATATCCCAATAAAGACTTATATTTCAGACAGTAAAGCTCTGATCGTTCGCTGTTTTTCTACGCTTGATTCTAGCTGAGAATTATACAAAGTGTGAAGGTCGTTTAATTACAGAATTTGGTAATCAAATGCCGGAATGACGAGAAGAGAAAAGTGACAATGGGCACGTTAAAAAATTTTCTTTGCCACAAGAAAAAACGCCCCAGTCAAATACTGACTGGGGCGGCTGAATCAGCCTAATCCAATAACGTGAAACAAAAGGTCTGAAAGATAGAACATCTTACCTCTGTACCCTACGCGTTCTAATGTACAACAAGTGATCAGGAAATGAAACTATTTTTGTAGTTTTTTTTCATGAAGTTTTTGTTAATAGACATAAGCTGCTTAGATGCATGAACTTTTTTAACATCGAAAAAAAGCCAGCGACTGTGCGCTGGCTCATGTTAATTTAATAATTTAGCTCAAATAATGACTAGTGAGCCTGATCCCAGTTGTCTCCGTGACCTGCGTCGGCAACAAGTGGTACAGCTAATTCTGCTGCAGATTCCATCAGTTTTTGTACTTTACTTTCAATTTCGCCTAAAGATGACGATTCCACTTCAAAAACCAGTTCATCGTGTACTTGCATCAGTAGTTTAACTTTGCCATCACCTTCGGCTTGGATCCATTCATCCACCAACAGCATCGCTTTCTTAATGATGTCAGCAGCAGTACCTTGCATTGGCGCGTTGATTGCTGCGCGCTCGGCAGCTTTACGACGCATGCCGTTACGAGACTTAATCTCAGGTAGGTGTAGCCTGCGACCAAAGATGGTTTCAACGTAGCCTTTTTCTGTGGCTAACGCACGCGTGTCTTCCATATACTGCATCACACCAGGGTAGCGCTCGAAGTAGGTATCCATATACTGCTGCGCTTCACCACGAGGAATGCCGAGCTGCTTAGATAGACCGAACGCACTCATGCCATAGATAAGACCGAAGTTAACCGCTTTGGCACGGCGACGCTGTTCACTAGTGACTTGGTCGATGTCGACACCAATGATCTCCGCCGCTGTCGCAGCGTGGATATCTTTACCTTGTCTGAACGCATCCAGCAGCGCCTTATCACCTGATAGGTGTGCCATGATACGAAGTTCAATCTGAGAGTAATCCACCGCAAGGATCTTCCAGCCATGGGGAGCAACAAACGCCTGACGAATGCGTCGGCCTTCATCGTTACGGATAGGAATGTTCTGTAGGTTTGGATCGGTTGATGACAAACGACCAGTTGCTGTGACAGCCTGATGATAAGACGTGTGTACTCGACCCGTTTCTGGGTTGATCATCTTCGGCAGCTTGTCTGTGTAGGTGGATTTGAGTTTAGCTAGTCCCCGATACTCCAAAATCAACTTCGGCAGTGGGTAATCCAACGCCAACTCTTGCAGCACCTCTTCATTGGTAGAAGGTGCGCCTGACGGTGTTTTCTTAATAACCGGCAGTCCCATTTTCTCAAAGAAGATCGCTTGTAGCTGTTTCGGTGAGCTCAAGTTGAACTCTTCTCCGGCAATCTCGTAAGCTTTTTGCTCTAGCTCATCAAGGCGAGCTGCGATCTCTTGAGATTGAGCACCCAACAGCATGTCGTCAATCAACACACCGGTGCGCTCGATGCGAGATAACACAGGCACTAATGGTACTTCGATTTCTTGATAAACGCGGTTCAGGGCTTCGTTTTTCTCAAGCTCTGCATTAATACGCTGATGAAGGCGCAAAGTCACATCCGCATCTTCTGCCGCGTATGGCGCAGCCTGATCCATCTCGATTTGGTTGAAAGTCAGTTGCGACTTGCCTTTACCGGCAATTTGCTCGAATGAGATGCAGCTATGCTGCAAAAAGCGCAGTGCCAAGCTGTCCATATCGTGCTTACCGCCGACACTGTTGTAGACGTAAGAAGCGAGCATGGTGTCGTATTTGATGCCTTTAAGCTCAATACCATAGCGAGCAATCACACTGGCATCGTACTTAAGGTTTTGACCGACTTTCACTAGGTTGTCGTCTTCAAGCAGCGGCTTTAATTGCTCAAGAACCCAATCACGGTCTAGCTGCTCTGGTGCGCCCATGTAGTCGTGCGCAACAGGCAAATAAGCGGCCACGCCTTCTTCGGTCGCAAACGACAGACCGATAAGATTCGCTACCATATAATCCAAACTGTCCGTCTCAGTATCGAACGCAATCACTGAAGCCGCTTTTAGCTTCTCTAGCCATTCAGCAAACTGCTCTTCGGTTAGGATAGTTTCGTACTGGCTGCGGTCAATTTTCACGGCTGATGTGTCCATCGCAGGTGCATCGTCATCGCTAGAAACGCGTTTTGCTGCACTCTCTATGGCTTGCACTTCGCCTGTACCGCCTTCAAGAAGCTCATTGAGCCAAGATTTAAAGGTCAGTTGGCCGTACAGCTTGGTCAGTTCATCAACGTTTGGTGTCTCTTTCAGCAGAGACTCAGGGGTGCAATCGAGTTCCACATCCAGTTTGATGGTCGCAAGATCGTAAGAGAGCAGTGCATTTTCTTTGTTCTCGGTCAGCTTTTTCGCCATGGTTTTTGAACCACGGAAGCCAAGAGGGGCGATATCGTCGAGTCTATCGTAAAGGTCTTTAATGCCACCGATGCCTTGCAATAGTGCTGTTGCTGTTTTGTCACCTACACCAGGGACTCCGGGGATGTTATCCACTTTATCACCCATCAGTGCGAGGTAGTCGATAATAAGCTCAGGTGGAATACCAAACTTATCCACTACGCCTGCTCTGTCCATCACCACATTGGTCATGGTGTTGATAAGGGTAACATTGTCATCAACCAGTTGAGCCATATCTTTATCGCCCGTGCTGATCAATACCGGCATGCCCGCTTGTGATGCTTGATGCGCTAAGGTACCAATCACGTCATCCGCTTCCACGCCCGGCACGCAAATAAGTGGTAAACCCATAGCACGAATCACGTTGTGCAAAGGTTCAATTTGGCAGCGAAGATCATCCGGCATAGGAGGACGGTTTGCCTTGTACTCTGGGTACATATCATCACGAAATGTTTTGCCCTTGGCATCAAACACCACTGCAATACGATCAGAGGCAAACTGACGCATCATGCTTCGTAGCATGTTAACAACACCGTAAACCGCATTGGTTGGAATTTCGCCATTGCTCATCGTTTCTGGATAAGCATGAAATGCTCGATAGAGATAAGAAGAACCATCGATAAGGATCAATGGGTTGTCTGGTATTTGCGCCATGTTTAGTTGTCCAAAATTTTTGGTAGTGATCTATAAGGATGCCATGACTCGCAGCGCGATGCTACGCTCTTTCACTGTCTATATACACAGTTACCAAATTAAACTGCGCTCTCACACCCCTCAGCCTGTGGATAAATCTGTTTATAGAGTTGTTTTAACAAATGATAAAGTTATTCAAGGCTATCAAAAAATAAATATAACCCACTGTAATTAAAGCATTAAATATCAGATCCCCCATCCTTCCCATGATCCTTCTCGGATCATGCCATGTGGAAAACCTAATTTTGCGTTTAATGTCAGCGATAGGATTATATTCTAGTCAGAGTGTGCAATTAATCTGCAAAGAGTAGATAGAAAAAAAGCGACACCAAAGGTGTCGCCTAGCAATAATTTAAGGAGGTTATCTCGTTTAACGAGTACGGCTAACCAACTAAAAGCTATAAATACACTGGAAGCAATGTGAGCAATGTCGTGTCAAAAAAGAACCGATTAAGTTAACTGAGCCATGTCGCTAGTTGTTTAACCTTTTCCCTTAGGACGAGTTAATAGTAATCATTCTCATTTAATGCGTCAACTACTAATTGAGAATATTTATCATTTAATTTCTGACCACAAAAAAGCCGGCGTAATGCCGGCTACTAATGTTGCAGTATTTGTTAATCTTGCTGGCTATCTTGTGCTAACCACTCCGCCACATCTTTAGCAAAGTAAGTCAGAATGCCATCCGCACCGGCGCGTTTAAAACACAGCAGAGATTCAAGTACCGTTTCGCGCTCTTTGAGCCAACCGTTTTGAATCGCGGCTTTGTGCATTGCGTACTCGCCAGATACTTGATAGGCAAAAGTCGGCACCTGAAGCTCGCTCTTCACGCGACGTACTACGTCTAGGTATGGCATACCTGGCTTGACCATCACCATGTCCGCACCTTCATTGATGTCCATCGCCACTTCGTGCAAGGCTTCATCACTGTTAGCAGGATCCATCTGGTAATTTTTCTTGTCGCCACCCTTAAGGTTAGAGGCCGAACCGACCGCATCTCGGAATGGACCATAGTAGTTTGATGCGTATTTCGCTGAGTAAGCCATGATCTGCGTGTGTACATGACCCGCTTCTTCTAGCGCTTCACGAATACGGCCAATACGACCATCCATCATATCCGACGGAGCAACAACATCCGCACCCGCCTCGGCATGGGACAAGGCTTGTTTGATTAGTACTTCAGTGGTTTCATCATTTTGAACGTAACCATCCTCATCGATAATACCGTCTTGACCATGAGTCGTGAATGGATCTAACGCTACGTCTGTGATCACACCCATTTGTGGCACATTTTCCTTTAGCGAGCGCACAGCGCGCTGCACCAAGCCTTCTGGGTTATAGGCTTCTGCCGCACAGAGACTTTTTGCATCTTGGTTAACCACTGGGAACAGCGCAATGGCCGGTACGCCCAGTTTTGCTAGATATTCGGCTTCTTCTAGCATCAAATCAATAGAAAGACGCTCAACCCCAGGCATAGACTCCACTGATTCGCGACGATTTTTGCCCATTAGAATGAACATTGTAGATCAAGTCATCCACCGACACCTTGTTCTCTGCCATTAAACGTCGGCTGAAGTCATGTTTGCGCATACGGCGCATACGGCGTGCTGGAAATTGACCTTGAATCGATACAGACACCTTTCTCTCCTTGTCTGGAAAAATGCGAAAATCAAGCATATCACTCTCGCATGTTCATGCTAGTAGTAAAATTGGAAAATGCTAAACCACAAACGATATACTGAGGATATTACTCACCAAATTTAGTTAGCCATGATAGATACACACGCCCATATTTACGCCACCGAATTCGACCAAGACCGCGATGAAGTGGTACAGCGCGCACTTGATGCCGGTATTGAGCACATTTTATTGCCGAACATCGATCTCGACTCCATAGAGCCTATGCTGGCGACTGAAGCAGCTTATCCACAAGTATGCCGCTCAATGATGGGTCTGCATCCATGCTATGTGGATGCTAATGTCGATCTAACGCTAGACACCATTCATTCTTGGTTCGACAAGCATAACTTTATTGCTGTAGGTGAAATTGGTATCGACTTGTACTGGGATAAAACCTATCGCAAGGAGCAGGAGCATGCCTTCATCACTCAGTTGAATTGGGCCAAAGAGATGGATCTGCCTGTAGTGATCCATACTCGAGATTCGATTGAAGAGACATTAGCTCTGCTTAAATCCGAGCAAAATGGAGACTTACGCGGCGTGTTCCACTGCTTCGGCGGCACAATTGAAGAAGCGAAAGCCATTAACGATCTAGGCTTTCATCTCGGCCTTGGTGGTGTTTCTACCTTTAAAAACTCGGGCATGGACAAGGTGATTCCACAGCTAGATTTGAGCAAAGTGATTCTAGAAACCGACTGCCCTTACCTAGCACCGGTACCACATCGTGGGAAACGCAATGAGCCAGCGTATACTGATCTGGTGCTAAAGCGCGTAGCAGACCTCACAGAATTAAGTAGTGAAAAAGTGGCACAGATAACAACAAACAATGCAAAATCACTGTTTTCATTGTAGTTTTTCATAATTTATTACTCATTCCGTGACAGAGATCTAGTTTGGTGTACACAAGATAACTTCAAGTTAACGTAGAATATGCATCACTTTTATATGCCACCACCGACAAAGGAAGTGTGGCAAAGATCACGCAGTTCTGTCTCGGAGGTGGAGTATGTGTAAACATGGAAATCTATTGCAACGTCAGCATCGCACATTTTGGCAAAAGCTAATGGGCGTGAAAGAAGTGTATGTATGCTCTAATTGCGGTTACGTTCTGAAAATCCGCTAACCTTAAAGCTCAGTTGTCAGAAAGAAAAAGGCAATATTGCTGCAACCAAGAATGCCACAACAAAGAATGCAGATATAAAAATAGCGGCCTAAGCCGCTATTTTTATATCTAAGATGATGTCATCAATTCATCACAAGCTTTACTCTTGCTCAGCCTCTTCGCTGTCATCTGGCTTACGCGTATAGAAACGCGCAAAGAACAGTCCCACTTCAAACAGCAAACACATAGGAATCGCGAGCAGAGTTTGCGAAATCATATCCGGTGGAGTGAGGAGCATCCCCACGATAAACGCCCCGACTACGATATACGGACGCTTCTGCTTCAAGCTTTCAACATCCGTCGCCCCTGTCCAACACAATAAGATAATGGCCACTGGCACTTCAAACGCAATACCGAACGCTAAAAATAGCGCCAAAACAAAATCCAGATAACTGGAAATATCGGTAGCGAACTCTACGCCACCAAGCGATATCGCAGTGAAAAAGCCAAACACCAACGGAAACACCACAAAGTACGCGAACGCTACGCCGCAATAAAACAGCAGCGAGCTCGAGAACATCAATGGCATGACCAGCTTTTTCTCATGCTTGTACAAACCCGGTGCGACAAATGCCCATACCTGATAAAGAATATAAGGCACGGCCACAAACACCGATGCAATCAAAGTAAGTTTAAGCGGAGTAAAGAATGGCGATGCGACATCGGTGGCGATCATGGTCGCCCCCTCCGGCAGTCTTTCTACCAAAGGCTTAGAAACGAAATCGTAAATATTGCCAGAGAAATAGACCAAGGCTAAGAACACCACCAACACTGCGACAATCGCACGCAATAGTCGGTTACGAAGCTCTAACAGATGGCTAATCAAAGGCTGTGTCTGTTCGACGGAAGACATGAAAACCTCGAATAAAATACCGTGAAGATGGGCAAACTAGCGGCCTATTCACGGGAGACATATATACAGACAAGGGCTGATGTTCAGCTTGTTTAGATCTTTTTCTGGAGACTCATTCTCGGCAGGCTTAGCAGGCTCCGGTTGCACCGTCTCTTGTGGACGGGAATCAGATTCTGCAGTTGTCGCCTTGTCACTTGCATAAGGACGGGTGACTTCTTTTGCCGCCTGCTTCAATTCTTCTACCGAACTTTTCAGTTCCGGTGAGAGGTCTTCCATGCCCATTTTCTCAGCTTTTCGCAGGTTCTCTTGAAGCTCTTGAACTTTAAGCTCATGCGACAGCTCGTCTTTGACGTTGTTCGCCATCGCTTTTGCTGAGCTGATAAAACGAGAAACACTTCGGATAGCCGTTGGCAGGCGCTCTGGTCCCAGAACCACCAAACCAACTACAGAGATGAGTACCAGTTCCCAAAAACCGATATCAAACACGAATTATGCCTGCTCTTTGTCTTTCTTTGTTTCAGTAGAAGCGTCTGTTTTTTGTTGCTCAATGTTCTTAGGTTCAAAATCTGCATCTTTGTCGTCAGATTTCTTTGCCGTTGGCTCATCTTCGCTCATGGCTTTCTTAAAGCCTTTTACAGCACCACCTAGGTCGCCGCCAATACCACGCAGTTTCTTGGTTCCAAATAGCAGAATCACAATCACTGCAATGATAAGAAGTTGCCAAATACTAATACCGCCCATTCTTTCTACCTCGGGTCTTGATTAACAAACAAATGATTTAATACGAGTTTATCGCTTAACGCCTGTAAGTACGCCAACTGAACAACCAAAATGTGATACCAGCAACGCCAGATGCGACTGACAGCTGATCGTAAGGTCCTTCAAGTAGTATGGCGGAGCATACGATTAAAGTTGCGCCAACGCCAAACAAAAATTTACCGGTTCCATGTTGCCGTTTTGTTTCACGGTATCCTTGATACAAGGTATCTATCCGTTGATTCATCGCTTTACCTTGTTTCAGGCTATCGTACAGCAACTCTGGAAGTTCCGGCAATTTTTCTGCCCAAAACGGTGCGCGATCTTTAATACCGTTAATAACCGCCTGCGGTCCAACTTGATTCATCATCCAGTTTTCGAGAAACGGCTTCGCTGTCTCCCATAAGTCTAGCTGTGGATAAAGCTGTCTGCCTAGCCCTTCAACATAGAGCAAAGTCTTCTGTAGCAATACTAGCTGCGGCTGCACTTCCATATTGAAGCGGCGCGCGGTATTGAAAAGGTTCAGTAGCACATGACCAAAGGAAATTTCACACAGTGGCTTAGCAAAAATCGGCTCACACACCATACGAATCGCAAACTCGAACTCGTCGACATTGGTATCGCGTGGCACCCATCCAGAATCCACATGAAGCTCGGCCACTTTACGATAATCGCGATTGAAGAAGGCTAGGAAGTTCTCTGCTAGGTAGCGTTTGTCCTCGCTGTTGAGCGTTCCGACAATGCCGCAATCGAGACCAATCCACAGCGGATTCTCTGGGTGCTCATAGCTAACAAATACGTTGCCCGGATGCATGTCGGCATGGAAAAAGCTATCGCGAAATACCTGGGTAAAGAACACGCTCACACCGCGTTCAGCCAGTAACTTCATGTTGGTGCCATTGGCTTCTAGCGTCGGGATATCGGAAACCTGAATACCATAGATGCGCTCAGAGACCATCAAGCTTTCACTGCTAAAGTCTGGAAGCACCTCTGGCACATACAACTCTTCGCTGCCTTCGAAATTACGGCGCAGTTGAATCGCGTTGGCCGCCTCTCGGCGCAGATCTAGTTCGTCAAGCAAGGTCTTTTCATACTCACGAACGACCTCGACTGGCTTCAATCTACGAGCATCAGGCAGTGCATTCGATACAATGCGCGCCATGCGATACATGAGTTTTAGGTCGGCATCGATCACCGGACGAATATCCGGGCGGATGACCTTAAGTACCACCTCTTGGCCGGTCGATTTCAGCTTAGCGGTATGCACCTGAGCAATAGACGCAGACGCCAGTGGCTTAATATCAAAATCGTCAAACCAGTTTTCAATCGGTCCACCGAGTGCCAATTCCATTTGCGACTTAGCCAGCTCACCGTCAAACGGAGAGACTTGGTCTTGTAGCAGCGCCAGCTGGTCGGCAATGTGTGGAGGAAACAGATCGCGACGCGTCGACATCATCTGACCAAACTTGATCCACACCGGACCGAGTTCTTGCAGTGCCAATCGCAAGCGCTCTCCTAACGGCTTTTCTGGATGCTTGTTCTTCATCCAAAACAGCGAACGTCTGGCAAGCAGCGGTGCTTTAGTCAATTGGTGCGTCGGCATCAGCTCATCAAGGCCATACTCAAGTTGTACCTTGATGATGTGATAAAGACGTTTTATTTCACTCGGAGTCATACACGCTCCGAGTCGGCATTGTTGCTGTCGGCGGCTTCTAACAGTGCATCAAGACGAGCATTGAGTCGCTCAGCTTGGCTGCGCACGTCGTCGACATCGTCGCAGAACGCTGCAATCGCTAATGGTGGCGGAGCAATCTTCCACTCTTCGGTCAGCACTTGACCGAAATGGTCTTGATGTTTCGCCGCCTGTGACGCGATAAAACCAAACAGGTTTTTCGCCCCTTGCACTGCGGTATGCGCAACCACATCACCGGTTACACGTGACAGCCATTCTTCAATGTCTGGCTTGCAGTCGGTCAGCAGTGCTGAGAATTTCTGCGCTAACTGAATATCACCTTCCAACTCCAGCTTATCTTGTTTAATCAGCTTGGTGATGTTGGCCTGATCTTTAAGCTCTGGGAGCACAGAAAGGTTCAGTGACAGATAGCAATTTGGCTCACCTTCGTAATTAGCTAGCACATCAAGTTGATGGCTAAACACAAAGGTCAGTGATTTATTGAATTCACGCAGGTGAACTTGAATCACCTGGCCTTTAAGGCGAGTAACACGACTGACCAGCGCATCGTCATCGTTGATCAGCGTATTGAGTGTGGTTTCCACTACCGCGGTCACTAATGGGTCAAATGGCATGACTCAATCCTTAGAATTTGTATCCACGGTGCAGGGCTACAATGCCACCGGTCAGGTTGTAGTATTTGGTTTGCTCAAAACCCGCCTCTTGCATCATGCCTTCTAGAGTGTCTTGGTCTGGGTGCATGCGGATTGATTCCGCAAGATAGCGATAGCTTTCTGCATCATTCGCCACCAGCTCACCCATTTTAGGCAGTAGGTGGAATGAGTATGCGTCATAGACTTTCGACAGTGGCTCAACGATAGGCTTGGAGAACTCCAACACTAATAAGCGACCACCCGGCTTCAATACGCGGAACATCGAGCGCAGAGCTTTGTCTTTGTCGGTTACGTTGCGTAGGCAAAAACTGATAGTAATACAGTCGAAGTAATTGTCTGGGAATGGCAGCTCTTCGGCATTAGCTTGCACGTAATGCACATTGCCAACGATGCCAGTATCACGCAGCTTATCGCGACCAACATTGAGCATTGAGTTGTTGATGTCGGCAAGTATCACATGGCCTTTGTCGCCAACGATACGAGAGAACTTGGCCGTCAAATCACCTGTGCCACCACCTAGGTCAAGAATGCGCTGACCCGGTCTTGCACCACTGCAATCAATAGTGAAGCGTTTCCATAAACGGTGGACACCGCCCGACATTAGGTCGTTCATGATGTCGTATTTCGCCGCTACCGAGTGGAACACTTCCGCAACGCGCGTCACTTTTTCTTGTTTCGCGACTGTTTCAAAGCCGAAGTGCGTGGTGTCGTCTTGTTGATTTAGCTGATTCGATTGCACAGTACTTTCCGTCATTATTCTTCCTCTTGGGCAGCGTTACGTCTCTGTCGCCGCAAGCGGTCAGTTTACTTTATCCATGTCTGGTTGTCTTTCCACCAGTGCATCATTTTGTGCGATTTCTGTGAGCGAAGGAGAAATCGAGCGCTTTACCTCTACGCCAAGCTGTTTAAAGCTTTCTGCCTGACGAATCGCATTGCCCCGTCCCGTGGCTAACTTATTCATCGCACCTTGGTAGCTTTGGTTGGCTTTATCAAGCGCGCCGCCCAGTCCTTCCATGTCATCCACAAACAATCTTAGCTTGTCGTATAGCTTACTGGCCTTGTCGGCAATGACTTGAGCGTTTTGATTCTGTCGGTCGTTGCGCCATAAATTATCGATGGTGCGCAGCGCCACCAGCAAGGTGGTTGGGCTAACAAGAATGATGTTGCTCTCCATCGCTTCTTTCACCAAGTTTGGGTCGGCCTGAATCGCGACCTGGAACGCAGGTTCGACGGGAATAAACATGAGTACGTAATCCAGCGAGCGAATGCCTTTAAGCTGGTGATAATCTTTTTGTGACAAGCCACGGATGTGATTGCGCAGCGCCAGTAAGTGGTCACTTAGGGCACAATCGCGCTCGGCATCGGTTTCTGCATTGAAGTAGCGTTCATAGGCCACCAGCACCATTTTCGAATCAATCACCACCTGCTTCTCTTGAGGTAAGTGAACAATCACATCAGGCTGGTAACGCTTGCCCGCTTCATTTTGCAGACTCACTTGGGTTTGATACTCATGACCTTCACGCAATCCCGATTCCGCAAGTACGCGAGCAAGTACCACCTCACCCCAGTTACCTTGCTGCTTGTTGTCCCTTTCAGTGCCTGAGTCAGGTTCATTGCTTCTTTGGTCATCTGATCGTTCAGGCGCTGCAAATTCTTAAGCTCATGCACTAAGGTGTGGCGCTCTTTGGCTTCTTGGCTAAAACTGTCGTTTACCTGCTTCTTAAAGCCTTCAAGCTGCTCTTTGAGAGGCGTTAAAATCCCCTCCAAGCTCTGACGGTTTTGCACGTCGACTTTGGCAGTTTTGGCTTCAAAAACCTGATTGGCGAGGCGTTCGAACTGCTCCTTTAATCGCAGCTCGGATTGCTGCAACAACTCTAATTTCTCGCTGTCCGAGCGCTGCTGCTGTTGATAAGTGGCAAGCTGCTCACGCAGTTGGGTTTCCGATTGGGCGCGCTGCTGCTTCACTTGCTCAAGCTCACTGGCGTATTGCTGACGCTCTTGCTTCACGGCATCGAAATAACGCAACTTCTCCATCGCGGCCATGACTTTACCGTGAGCTTGCTTCAGTTCAAACGCCGACTTATCTCGCTCATCATCAAGTTCATCAAGCTCTTGTTTTGCTTCTTGTAGTTCGGTTTTAAGACGCTCGATTTGCTGCTCTAACGCAGAGGCTTCAAGCTCCGCTTTGTGCTCTGCCAAAGCTTGCAACTGACGAGATTTAAAATGCAGTACTGCGGCGGCGGAAAAGCCGACCACTGAGCCTAGTGAAGTGATTGAAAGTAGGAGGGTTTGATTATCAATGATCCATTGCATGCTTTGCTTGCCATCAGCCGAAACTCTTACGCTAATGGTAATTTATACTGGATAAATGTCCAGATATTTACAGGTCACGACGCTTGAAACGGGCGTTGATAATGTCTTCGATAAGCTTTTGCTCACGCTTCGCTTTTTCGTAATTCTGCTTTTTGTTCCAGCGCTCAAGTACCTGCTCCAAGCCTTGTACTCGCGCCGCTTTTTGCTGCAGCTGTTTTTGAACCGACTGACACTGAGCCTCCATCACGGCCTGCTCTTGCTGATGATGAAGCAGCATTTTTTGTAGCATCTGGTCGGCTAGATTGAGGTTCATCAGACCCACACTGCAGGTTTTCGTCGCCCCTTGGAAGTTGCGTGCTTTGAGCTCGGAAAGTGCCGCGAGCTGCTGGCTTAGGTGCTCACTTTGATGACGCATCGACTCTAGCTGAGCGCCAATTTGATCGCGTCTTAGCTCTTCTACTTGAGTCATCTTACCGACGGCGCGAATCTTACTCTCCACTTTTCCCTTCCTTAGCCCACGTTGTTATTCCCTTAACGAATGATTCCAATCAAGCACTCGGCTGAGCCTGAAACAGCGTCGCGAGCTCAGTCAAGCTACTGGTAAGATTCACCGCTTCGTTGGCGTCTTGCAGTAGATAACCTTTGAGCTGAGGATGCATCGCTACCGCACGGTCTAGTTCTGGATCTTGCCCCGGTTGATATCCGCCAAGTGGTAGCAGTTCTTTGACCTGCAAGTAACTCGAATAAAGCTGCCTGAATTGATTCGCAATGGTGGAATGTGCTTGCGGGGTACAACCCGACATACAGCGGCTGATAGAAGCATTAATATCAATCGCCGGATAATGACCTTGCTCCGCCAGTTGACGAGACAACACCACATGACCATCGAGGATAGCTCGCGCCGAATCGACCACAGGATCTTGCTGGTCGTCGCCTTCTGCCAACACGGTATAAATAGCGGTTAAACTGCCATCGGGATGTTCACTGTTACCAGCACGCTCCAATAGCTGCGGCAACACACTAAATACCGAAGGTGGATACCCTCGCGAAGCTGGCGGCTCACCCAGTGCTAGCGCGATTTCGCGCTGCGCCATGGCATAGCGGGTGAGTGAGTCCATTAGTAGCAACACATCGTTGCCTTTATCTCGAAAATACTCCGCCACGCGATGACAAAGTTGGGTCGCTCGCAGTCTCATAAGTGGTGATTCATCAGCAGGAGCAGCAATGATGATCGCTTTGCGACGCATCTCTTCGGTGAGATTGCGCTCAATAAATTCTCGTACCTCACGGCCACGTTCACCAATGAGTCCAACCACAATCACGTCCGCTTCGGTGTTTTGAGTGATCATCCCCATCAAAACACTTTTACCGACACCACTGCCCGCCATCAAACCGATGCGCTGACCTTTACCCACAGTTAGCAAACCATTAATGGCGCGCACGCCAACATCGAGCGGCGTATCCACCGGGCGTCTTTTAAGTGGGTTGATGGGATTCGGCTCTAACGATACTCGCTCGCCGCCTTTGAGTTTCACGCCATCATCAAGCGCTTCCCCCAATCCATTCACCACACGGCCTAACCAGTGATTTCCGAGGTTTACCGAGCTATCGCCATCGAGCGGCACCACTTTGGCACCAGCAAACAGCCCGCCCAGTCTGCGCACAGGCATGAGATAAGCAATATTGTGGTCAAAGCCGACCACTTGAGCTTCAATCATGTCGCCTTCGTCGGTTTCTACCAAGCAGCGCTGCTCAAGCTTAAATCGACAACCGACCGCTTGTAGCATCAGGCCATTCACTTTTACCAAACGCCCTGTCACTCGCGCGACGGGAATAGTGCTTAACGAGGCAATCGCATCGTGTAAGCGGTCATTGAGAAGCGGCGAGATGTTAGACATCGCGTTCCTCAGCGTCATTGGCAATCACTTCATCCAGCAAGTGCTCTTTTACCGCGTCCATGCACGTCTCTAAGCGAGAGTCACAGCTGGCATCTGCTTCTGCTTCATCGGTGACCAGATGACAGCCACCGACCGGAAGCTCAGCTTTCGCCACCAGCTTCCAACCTGCGGCAAGTTCTGGGTTGATATCAGTAATACGCTCTAGGTCTTGAGGGTTTAGGAACACGGTGACCTTTTCCGATTTACCCGGCATGGCCTCCAGCGTTTCATCAACTAGCGCGAGTATTTGCTGCGGCATGAGCGTCAGTTCCGCGCGGATGACTTGCTGGGCAACCTTTTGCACCAACTCACAAATCACATGCCGTTGCTGCTGTTCTTTCTCTTCCTGCCAGCGCGAGAGCGCCACATAAATATCGTTCACCGGTTTGACGGCGTCCAAGTAGGTCTGCTTGCCGGCTTGCTCACCCGAGACAAAGCCTTGCTGGAAGCCTTCTTTTTGGCCTTCGGTTATCCCTTGCTGCTTGCCTTGTTCAACGCCTTGGTTAAACCCTTCGCGATGACCGCGCTCAAGGCCTTGTTGAAAACCTTCTTCCAGACGCTGCTGAATATCCATTTGCGTCGGTGCGTCATCCCAGCTGAGATCCGCCGCCAGTTCTTCACTGGCAGAAGGCTGGGCAACAGGCGGAAAGCGGTGCTGACGATAGCCTGTTGCTGGCAATGTGAATACTTTGCTGCGCGTCATGATTACTCCACCGTCTGCTCTTGATACAGAGTGAGTTCAATCTCACCAGCTTCCGACATCTCTTTGATGATTTGCATGATCTCATTGCGGGCACGCTCCACCGTACTCAGAGGCACGGCACCGCGCAGCTGCATGTCATCTTCTAGTGCTTTAACCATACGCTGCGGCATCGAGGCTTTGATCGCTTGCTGCAAGGTAACTTCCGCGCCTTTCAGTGCGACAGACCAAAGCTCAACAGGCACCTGTTGTACCAAGGCATCCATAGTGTCTTCACGCTGCCTGCCAAGTACCATAAAGTCGAACATGTTCTCTTCAATTTCGCTCACCACCTTCTCATCATGCAGCTTGAGCATTTCCATCAACATAGCGCGGTCGCCAGAGAAGCGATTAATGATATCGGCCACCTGCTTCACGCCAGACATCGGCGCACTCTGACTCACCGAGACTTGCTCGATACAGCGCTCAATCAGCTCATTCAGATCGCCCACCACCTGGTGGTCAATATCTTGCAATGTGGCAATGCGATACAGCAGCTCATCATGGTAGTCCGATGGCAAGTGGTGCAGCACTTGCGATGAGGTTTCTGGTGGTAAGTAAGCTAAGAAAATCGCCTGCATTTGCGGGTGTTCACTGGCAACAAAGCGCGCCAGGACTTCAGCTTCGACCCATTGCAATCTCTGCATGTTATTACGAATTTCATCGCCGTATAGGTTGTTCAGTAGCCTTTAGCCAAATCGTTACCCAAAGCCTTGCGCAGCGTATTCGACAAATACTCTTTTGATGCGCCGCGAATACCACTGTGCTGCCTAAAATCGTCAAAGAAGTGCTGAATAACATTCTTCGCACTGTCACTCTTTATGCCACTGAGCTTTGCCATGCTTTGGTGACGCGCTGAGTTTCATCACGAGAGAAGTGACGCAATACCTGTGCGGCGGCATCTTCTCCCATGCCGAGCAGCACCAATGCCGTGCGTTCGACGTGACTAAGCGTTGCTGGCGTTGACTGTGCTGTTTTCATTGACGTTTACCCATTGTTTAAGGACTTCGGCCACGCGCTCCGGCTCTTCGGTCGCGATAAGTTGTAGATGTTTCAATTGCAGTTCAAGCGGTGATCCCGGCGGTGGCAACATATCGCTGCTCGCATCCAGTCCGGACGATGTCGACTCAATACCACGCTCCGTTAGCCTGCGGTTAAGACGTTCTTCGCGCTCACGCTCTTCGCGAGTTTGAATGTTTTCTTGGTACTCTTCTTCTTGAGGCTCAGCGAACTCCAGTTCATGGCCACGTTTGTCCGCACCCGTCAAATGCATGATCAGTGGACGCAGCACAAAGAAGATCATTGCCATGCCAAGCATGCCGCCAATCACATAGCGCAGCGGCTGCTGAACCGTAGGATCTTGCCACCACGGCATCGCTGGCGGCGCTTCAATTTCGATTGGCGTAAAATTAAAGCTCATCAAACTCAAACTATCGCCACGCTCGGTAGAGATGCCCACTGCATCGGTGATCATGGTAGAGATTTGTGCACGCTCAGCCGGTGTCCACGCCGTGCCATTTGGTGCCGCGGTTTCGTTAAGTAGAACAGAAACACTCAACTTATCGATTTGACCTTGCTGGTACTGAGTGCGACGAACGCTGCTACCGACCGCATACTGACGATTCAACTCACTACGTGCGTTGGTATTTTGACTGTCGTTGGTTGGCACCTCACCCGTGACTGGCGGTTGGTTACTCAAAGAGCCCGGAATACCAAGAGCAATCTTGTCGACCGTGTTGTTCTGGATGCTGTGCTCGTTACGTACCACCGGGTTGGAGTCGAGAATTTCTTGCGTCTCTTCAACTTGGCTGAAATCCATATCCGCTGCGACTTGAACACGAAAGTTACTTGGCCCAACAATCGGCGTTAGCATGTCTGCGGCGCGCTGAATAATCTGCTTCTCAACGTTCTTTTGATACTCCAGATATTTCGCATTCACCTTACCGGTTGCCGCAGAGGCAACATCGGCACTGAGCAAGCGGCCGTATTGGTCAATAACCGATACCGCCTCAGACTTCATACCAGTGACACTGCCCACCACTAAGTTGATGATCGCTTCCACTTGATCCGGCTTGAGATCTTCACCCGGTTTTAGCTCAATCATCACCGACGCCGAAGGATCTTCACCTTGTTGGCGCACAAACAGGGTTTGTCTTGGGATGGCTAGATGCACGCGAGCATTGGAAATGGCATTAAGAGAAATGATGGTGCGAACCAACTCCCCTTCCAAGCCATGACGATAGCGCGCGTTTTCCATAAATTGGCTGGTACCCAGTGAGCTGTCTTCTTTGAGAGAATCCAGACCGGTTGGCAACTGAGCCTTGACGCCTTTTGCTGCCAGTAGCATGCGAATCTTCGCCACTTGCCCTTCGGCAACAAGCACTTGGCCATTTTGCTCTTGAAGGCGATAAGCGATGCCTTCCGACTCCAACACCGAGACAATTTCGCCAATATCAAAACGTTCTTGCTGGCTATACAGAGGACGATAACTTTGCGATGAACTCCATAGCGCGACCACAATGATCGCCGCTACAATCGCCGCCAACACAGCAGACAATACAAGATTGCGCTGCGAGCTCGACCATAGCTTTTTCAATCTGGCTTGAACGTCGTCCGTTTTGGATGCCGACTTAGGCGCGACATCAATAGAGCCCGGCATGGTCGCCGTTTGAGGTGCTAATTCAGACATAGGTTACACCGGCATCTTCATGACATCTTCAAAGGACGCCACGACCTTGTTGCGAACCTGCATCAGTGCCGAGAACGACAAGCTGGCTTTTTGGCTGGCAATCATCGCGCCCACTAGGTCATCACTTTGACCGGTTTCCACTGCCGTCATTTTCTTCGATGCCAGCGATTGGTGCTCATTGACCATATCGAGAACATTTTTCATCGCCCCAGAAAACGCCAACGGTTGATTGACCTTTTGCGTGTCCATCGGATTGTTGGTCACCATAAAGTCCGGTTGAACTTGCTGCTGCATCGCTTGCATCTTGGTCAGCATCAACTGCTCTGCGGATACGGCATTATTGATAGGTTGCATCGCCATCTAATTTCTCCTTTATGCAGCCGAGCCGATGGCTGACTGTAAATCAATTCCTTGCTCGCGCATTGCGGCTAGCTTGTAGCGCAGTGCACGTGTAGTTACCCCAAGCGCATCCGCCGTTTTCGTGCG
Organism: Vibrio maritimus; assembly: GCA_000755425.1. Taxonomy (GTDB): domain Bacteria; phylum Pseudomonadota; class Gammaproteobacteria; order Enterobacterales; family Vibrionaceae; genus Vibrio; species Vibrio maritimus_A. The sequence continues at coordinate 86,103 of BBMT01000014.1, read as the reverse complement.
GTTACCGCCAAATTGGCGCAACTTTTCGAGAATAAACTGGAACTCGGCCTGCTTTTTCACTTCCACATGCCCCATACCTTGTTTTCCCATCCCTTGATGGATAGCCGCGCTTGCCGTTGGCAGTTCTACTGGTAACATCAAATCGTGCCCAGTAATGTAGTCTCCGTGGCGCATGACTAAGGCGCGCTGAATGACGTTTTCAAGCTCACGGATATTACCCGGCCAGTGGTAGTGACACAGCGCTTGCTCGGCATCCGCCGATAAATGGCAATTGCTGTGCTCTTTATATTTGTTGATGAAGAATTGGCTGATCGGCAGGATGTCTTCTTTGCGATCGCGCAGTGGTGGCCAGTGCAGCGGCAGCACATCAAGACGGTAATAGAGATCTTCTCGGAACTGACCTTTACGCACTTCCTCACGCAAGTTTTTGTTGGTCGCGGCAATCACTCGAATATCCAAAGCGATCGCTTTATGGCTGCCAACACGCTCCACCTCTCGCTCTTGAAGCACACGCAGTAACTTAGCTTGTACTGCTGGTGACATTTCACCAATTTCATCGAGCAAAATGGTGCCGCCATTGGCTTCTTCAAACTTACCCGACTGAGAGCCTGTCGCTCCGGTAAAGGCACCTTTAACGTGACCAAACAGCACCGCTTCGAGCATCGACTCTGGGATTGCCGCACAGTTCACTGCTATAAAAGGTTGATTACCGCGTGGGGATTGATCGTGAACATACCGAGCCAGCACTTCTTTACCAGTGCCCGACTCTCCAGTGATCAACACGCTAGCACTGGTGCAAGCGGCACGATGCGCCAGTTGCAAAACTTGTTTACTGCGCCATGATTCCGCCACGATGTTCGCCATCGGTTTCTCTAGCGCTTCTACACGCTGAATAAGGCTCAGTAGCTGCGCGCCTTCAAATGGTCGCAATAGGTAATCCGTCGCACCCGCTTTCATCGCTTCCGCCGCCAAGATCCCTTGGTCTTGTTCAACAATGGCAATCGCCACACCCGGATTGGATTTACGTTGGTGACAAGCGATCCATTCACGAACACTCATGTCCGGCAGCGCCGAGCTGATTAAACTGATGGTAGCTTTATCTTGAAGCAGTGCCGCACGCCCTGTTTTCACATGCGTCACGCTAAAGCCCTGCTCTGTCAGCAAGTCGATTATCGGCGCGGCATTGATGTCGCAAGGCTCAACGAAGAGAATATCCTTATGCATTAGCTGAGTTGGCATTTATTGCACCTCTGTCTTCTGATCCATTGAAGACGCTGATTGTGAAGAATCGTGTCTGACTACGCGCACAGTGACGCGGCGGTTTTTCGCTTGGCCAAATTCGGTATCGTTGGTGCTCACTGGGTAGCGAGCACCATGGCACGGACTTCAATTAGCGACTTTGGTGCGCCAAGTTCCATCAGGGTACTGGCCACATCATCGGCTCGCACACGAGACATCTGTAAGTTACTCGTCGTACTGCTACATTGTCGGTATGGCCATCGACCAACACTTTAGACACGCTATGGTCTGCATTTAGATAGCTCACTAGCGACTCCAAGGTACGACGCTGTTCGCTCGACACCACACGTTGGCCAAATTCAAAGTTCAGCACCACGTCGCGTGCTTGCTGATAGCTCATTTCTGGGAGCGCAATACGGCAAGCGTTGAATCGAACAAAAGCAGACTCAATTCGAGTTGATGGCAATACGTAAGCGTCGCTGTGCGTATGAGCATCCGACATAGCACTCACTCGAACCCAAGCGCCTTTGCTCATAGCACCGAGCAATGGCTCAATGCCAACATCGAAGATCGCATAGCCCTTGGTAGTTTTTGCTGCTCTGTCGACCATGCTGTGTTGCGCCGGAGTTTGCCAAGCGCAGTCAGCTGAAATAACTCGGCTTGCTGAATAGGTTTATTAGGTAAATATAGAATAGCGGAAAGCGGATTATTTGGTTCCGCGTGGAAGTAAAACTTCCCCATATTATTTGGCAGCTGATGTTCAAGCTGACATTCAAATTCACTTTCTTTGGACTGCCAATTAACCAAATCCATAGGTATATTAACGTCAGCGCCAAATGAGAGATTAGTCCCAAAAACAAAGCTGCTAGAAACAAGTAGCATAAACAATTTATTAACAACTTTAGTTTGGAACTGTATTTTACAATCCCTTGACCAAGTAAAATTGGCCAATAATAAAGATATTAGATTTTTCCCTGCCCGAGAATTCATATTGCCATCCATCTAACGTTCATGTTGCTGACATATACAAACCTAGTGTCATATAAGCCACACTGCTTGATAGCCACCAAGCAAGTACTTATAAAACATAAATTTAGGTAAATTACTCATTCTGACACTGATAGCCCATGCGGTGTACAGGCTATTTACCTGGCGAATTGAACGCCTAGATATAATTATTATTTAATTAAGCTACCTGCATTTATTTTATATTTAAAGATGGTTTATTAAGTGATAACAAACATATGAACCAAGTTCACAGATTTACATTCGAGGGCTAAAAACAACTAAAAAAACCAGAGTAGACTGACGAAAAATGACATTGTTAGCGCCAATTAGCGTGTCATTTACAACAGGTAAATCAGTCAAGAGATTTAAGATGAATATGGATGAACAAATTGTAACCGAACCAGATTCTGTTCAAGCACTTAATGTTGAATTATTAGGCAAGCCTATTCATATCATCAAAAATAAGCTTGAGTCGATTATTAATAGCTCACAGCAATATTTAACCAACGAACTTCAAGCTTGGCTAAAAACGCCTAGTATCCATGTTGAACTGACTGACATTCAGCTCAGTACGCTAGGTGCTAATCTACTTGATAGCCGCAACTGCGCAGCGCAAAAGCACGCCACTCAAGGCGCGTTGTATGTCACTGTTGAGCCCATGATGCTCATGCGACTTTCCGATGAATTCTACGGCGCAGGCATCGAGCGTAGTCAAGCGGAACTCACTAACAGCGATGTTCGCTTGCTGCAACGCATCAGCAAACATGTAGCAAGCTGGATTGCCCCAAATGACACTTGGCAGACGCAAGAACTCGAGACCCTAACCGGGATTGGCATTGTCGCCACCCTAACGATTCAGATGCAAGACAAGCAGGCTCCTATGACTATGGTGCTGGATGGCGATCTGATTCAGACCTTGGTCAGCGAACTCGAGCTCACCGCCAATCCAGAGCTTGCGAGCGAATTTTGTCAGGCACTGCACACCACGCCTGTCAAATTGAATGTGCAACTGAGCAAGAATGTCATTCCACTGACCGAGGTACTCGATCTCAAGCCAGATGACATTCTACCTATCGAATTACTCAACCACGCCCCAGTTAACATCGGCAAACAAACGCTGTTTACAGGTCGTGTCGCCGAACAAGACGGCCAACTGGTACTGATTTTAAACGAAGATAAGGAAACCCACCGATGAGCGAATCGCTAGATCAGACGGCTTTCGATAGCAACGATTTACAGTTTGATGATTTTGAACTGGAAGATTTCGATACCGATACGCCAGTTGCTGCCGCGCCGAACACCGCGACACGCAATCTGGATTTTTCAAAAACATTCCCGTTACCGTAACGCTGGAAGTCGCCAGCAAAGAGATTGCCCTTGGCGATCTGATGACAGCGGGAGAAGGCAGCATTATTGAGTTGGATAAACTCAACGGTGAACCACTGGACGTGAAAGTGAATGGCTCCCTAATGGGACACGCGGAAGTTGTAGTCGTCAATGATAAGTACGGCCTACGCCTTATCGACGTGGTGGAATCCGCGCTCACTTCCATGGGTAAGTAACCAAGCATGTTGAGCTTAAGCACTCAGACAATTCCTACATCGAGATGGCGCACACTCGCCTCGCTCTGTGTGGTTGGCGTGCTATTGCTACTCAGTAGCCAGCCAGCTTGGGCAGAGAATGGCCTGACTTTTTTGACCGTCAACGATGGTCAGTCGGAGCAAGAGTACAGCGTTAAGCTGCAAATCTTGCTGCTAATGACGGCGCTAAGTTTTCTGCCGGCCTTCTTGCTGATGGCCACCAGCTTCACGCGCATCATTGTTGTGCTGGCAATCTTGCGTCAAGCGCTCGGCTTGCAGCAAAGCCCGCCTAACCGCGTGCTGATTGGTATTGCCCTGTGTTTGAGCATCCTCATCATGCGCCCAGTTTGGAGCGATGTGTATGAGAATGCGTTTTTGCCCTACGACCAGGGTGAAATCACTTTGATGCAAGCGTTCTCAACCGCAGAAAAGCCGGTTCGTCACTTTATGTTGGCGCAAACCCAGCGCAATTCGCTGGAGCAAATGCTGCGCATTGCCAATGAGCCTGTTGACTCTGATGTGGAAGAAATCTCGTTTGCGATTGTGCTGCCCGCGTTTGTTATCAGTGAGCTAAAAACTGCATTCCAGATTGGTTTTATGCTGTTTATTCCTTTTTTGATCATCGACTTAGTCGTAGCAAGTGTCTTGATGGCTATGGGTATGATGATGCTGTCGCCGCTGATTGTGTCGCTGCCATTTAAGTTAGTGGTGTTCGTATTGGTCGATGGCTGGGCGATGACGGTAGGCACACTTTCTGCCAGCTTTAGCACCGGGTAAGGACACGCTATGACTCCAGAAATGACTGTCGCGCTGTTCTCTAACGCCGTTTGGCTCATCATCACTATGGTGATGGTACTCGTGGTACCCGGACTCTTGGTTGGTTTAGTAATTGCGGTGTTTCAGGCCGCAACACAGATCCAAGAACAAACATTGAGCTTTCTCCCTAAACTACTGGCTACCTTGCTGATGGTGATCTTCGCCGGTCACTGGATGCTGAGAAAACTGATGGAATTATTCGACTACTTGTTCCACAACATTCCAGGATGATTGGTTGATGCAAATTACGTTCGCCGAAATTTCACAATGGCTCGGCCAATTATGGTGGCCCTTTTTCAGGATTGGGGCTGCTTTTTTGGCCATGCCATTTTTCGGCGACGCGTTAATTCCGGTTTGGGTACGAGCGCTGCTCGCCCTATCGATTGTGGTGATCACCGCACCACTGATGCCAGCGATGCCCGCTGTCGACTTATTTTCGATGACGTCGCTGTTTCTCGCCTTTGAACAAGCCATGTGGGGCGTGTTCTTCGGCTTATTCTGCATCTGTTTTTCAATATCTTCACCATGCTGGGACAGATAGTGTCACTGCAAATGGGTCTCGGTATGGCCATCATGAACGATCCGGTTAACGGTCTATCGGTCGCTATTCTCGGTCGCATCTTTTTGCTGCTCTGTACCTTGCTGTTTCTGGCGCTTGAAGGACATCTGCTAGTCATCGACATTCTGGTGCAAAGCTTTGTCGTTTGGCCGGTAGGTTCGGGGTTATCGGTGTTCTCACTCGATAGCTAGTATCGCTATTTGGTTGGATGTTCGCTTCTGCCTTAGCACTGGCGCTGCCGGCGATTGTGTCTATGCTGCTTGCCAACATCAGTTTTGGTGTGATGAACCGCGCCGCACCGAGTTTGAACGTCTACGCGCTTGGCTTTCCCATGACCATGTTGCTGGGTCTATTTAGTATTTTGATTACGGTGAGCGGTATCCCAAGTCGCTATACCGCGCTGGTGCACGAGACGCTGTCTTACCTCAACCTGTTTATGGTGGGCGGCGCATGAGTGAGCAGTCGAGTCAGGACAAAACCGAGAAAGCCTCGCCCCAGAAAGTCAAAAAGGCGAGGCAAGAAGGCCAAATACCCCGCGCCAAAGAATTCACCACAGCGGTGCTATTTTTGATTGTAGCGATGTTTTTCTACAGCCAGCTACCTTGGATTTGGGAGCACATTTCAGGGGTGTTTCACTTCAATATGTCGCTAACACGCCACGATTTAGAAAACCCACAGCAAATGCTGGAGCAGCTTGGGCAGAGTCTGGCGATCATCATTGAGCTGCTGCTACCGCTATTTGCCGTCATCATTATTGCCTCCGTTGGCAGCAGTCTAATTTTAGGCGGTTGGATGTTTCGACCTGCCAATATTCAGCCAAAGCTGAGTAAGCTCAATCCTTTGTCTGGCATCAAGCGCATGTTCTCTTCGCGCTCTGTGGTTGAACTCATTAAGTCCTCGCTCAAGGTCGCGGTGATTTTTGCTCTGCTTTATACCTATCTCGACAGCAACTTTTCACAGCTACTCGGGATGCAAAAGCTGACTTTGAATCAGGCATTACCTTAGTCATGACCATCTTATTTGAAGGCTTGCTTTTGATGGGCGTAGCGCTGCTGATTTTCGGGGTGATTGATATCCCCTACCAACGTTACGAGCACCTAAAGCAGCTCAAAATGACCAAGCAAGAGCTCAAAGAAGAGTACAAGAACAACGAAGGTCGACCAGAGGTGAAACAGCGCATTCGCCAGATCCAACAGCAGTTCGCTCGTCGCAAAATCGACCAAGCGGTGCCAAAAGCCGATGTAGTGATCACCAACCCGACTCACTACGCGGTCGCTCTCAAGTACGATACCGATTTATCAGAAGCACCGTTTGTGGTCGCCAAAGGCATTGATGAAACCGCGATGCACATTCAACGTATTGCCAGAGAAAACAACGTGGAGGTGCTTAATTCACCGCCACTCACCCGTGCCATTTACCATACCACTGCGATAGAGCAAGCCATACCAAGCCAGCTCTATATCGCCGTGGCGCACATACTGACTTACGTCATGCAGCTCAAAGCATTTCGCCGCGGCAGCGGTAAAAAACCGATGCCGTTACCGTCTTTTACTATCCCTAAGCACTTGCAGCATTAACCTGCTTAGCGCACTCGAAACAACAAAGGAACACATATGTTGAATCGTCTTCATCAACTTAGACGCTCAGGAAAAGGATACATCGGCATTCCCATTGTTCTGCTGATGATTTTGGCCATGGTGATTTTGCCATTGCCACCTTTGCTGCTGGATGCTCTGTTTACCTTCAACATCGTGTTGGCGATTTTGGTGCTGCTTGTCAGTACCACGGCGAAACGTCCGCTCGATTTCTCAGTGTTTCCGACCATCTTGCTGATCGCCACCTTAATGCGTTTGACGCTCAACGTAGCCTCAACCCGTATTGTTTTGCTTGAGGGTCACAACGGTGGCGATGCCGCGGGTAAGGTGATTCAAGCGTTTGGTGAAGTGGTGATCGGCGGCAACTATGTGGTCGGTATGGTGATTTTTGTCATCTTGATGATCATTAACTTTGTGGTGATCACCAAAGGTGGTGAGCGTATTTCTGAAGTATCGGCGCGCTTTACCTTAGATGCCCTTCCAGGCAAACAGATGGCGATCGATGCGGACTTGAACGCCGGTCTTATCGACCAAGAAGCGGCGCGTACCCGACGTAAAGAAGTGGCTAACGAAGCCGATTTCCACGGTTCGATGGATGGTGCGTCCAAGTTTGTGCGCGGCGATGCGGTCGCTGGTTTGATGATCCTATTCATCAACATCATTGGCGGTATCAGCATTGGTGTATTTGAGCATGGACTGCCAGCATCGGAAGCGTTTAAAACCTACGCCCTGCTGACCATCGGTGATGGCTTGGTAGCACAAATCCCATCGCTACTGCTCGCAACCGCAGCTGCCATTATTGTGACGCGCATTAATGACAGTGACAGCGACATGGCTGACACCATGCAAAAGCAGCTGTTAGCAACACCAGCCACGCTGTACACCGTTTCGGCGATCATGCTGATTATTGGTCTAGTACCGGGCATGCCACACTTGGCCTTCTTTACCTTTTCCGCTGTCTTGGCGTTTGCAGGCTGGAAGCAGTCGAAAGCACCTAGTGATGATCCGCAGCTTGATGAAGTCGAAGCCATCAGCCATGCGATGCAAAACGACAGCGAACAACCGCTCTCTTGGGATGATATTCCCCACGTGCAAAGTTTGTCGCTCGCGCTGGGTTATCGTCTAGTACACCTTGTGAACAAAGAGCAAGGCGCGCCAGTGCTGCAGCGTATTCGCGGGGTAAGAAAAAACCTTTCAGAGCAAGTGGGCTTTTTGCTACCAGAAGTCCGCATTCGCGACAACCTAAGCCTAAAACCCAATCAATACACCATTGCGCTTAACGGTGAGGTCATCGAAGAAGGCTTTATCGAGCCAGACCGCCTCATGGCAATCGCTGTGGGCGAAACCTATGGCGAAGTCGATGGTATCTTAGGTAGCGATCCTGCTTATCACCTACCTGCGGTTTGGATTGAGCACAACGACAAAGCCAAAGCGCTCAACATGGGTTATCAAGTAGTAGACGACGCCACCGTGATTGCGACCCATATCAGTAAAGTCATGAAGTCTCATCTTGCAGAGCTATTTACCCACGACGATGTCGACGCGATGAACCTGCGTTTAACCCAACAAGCGCCCAAGCTTGCCGAAGCACTCGGTGCAGCTTTAAACCCAGCACAACAGTTAAAGGTGTACAGACAACTGCTGCTCGATCAGGTACCGCTAAAAGACATTCGCACCATTGCCAATACTATGTTGGAATCGGCAGAGAACACCAAAGAGCCGATCCTGCTTGCCTCGGACGTGCGTTGTGCATTGCGCCGCACTCTGGTTAACCTCGTCGCAGGCCAGCGCAAAGAGCTGAACGTATACGCCCTTTCCGATGAGTTAGAACAAATGCTTATGCAATCACTGCATCAAGCGCAAGCGAATGGTAACGTGATTCTGGATAGCTTCCCGATTGAACCGAATATTTTGAGTCAGTTCCAACAGAATCTGCCTCTAATACAACAGCAGCTAAAGCAGCAAGGATTGGCACCAATACTCTTGGTGATGCCGCAGCTAAGGCCGCTGATTGCGCGCTATGCCCGCACCTTCTCACAGGGATTGGCCGTGTTGTCATACAACGAAATCCCTGAAAGCAAACAAATCAACGTGGTAGGAAACCTTGGATAATTTAAGTAGCTATAGGGCCCAGTTCCTCTTTGTGCTGCGCATGATAGAGGATAATGCGGTCACCGACGACGATCATAAACTTGCCGAGCTCATGGCTGCCGATGAGGTGTGTCATGCGTGCCAGCCTATTCGGTATTGCAGCAGTGACGAGATAGAATATCAGTACATCACCTTGCGTTATGGTGACAAGAAGGATCACAGCGTATTTGCACTCGATATATCCGATACTGTGCGCGCAGCGCTCGACCTGTTCGCCTTATATCTGGCGGTTAGACAAACCCAATTTGAGTTAGAAACCTTTCATCCGGATCTACTCAACAACTTAGTGTTTTCCATGAACGCCTGCACCTTACTGCGTCCAGAAGGCAAACACTTTATTGACCAGCTAGGGCAACACTTCAAACAGCCGATGTCGATGCTGATCCCAAGCTTGTATCTCACCCCAGGCGAGGCCAGCAACCCCGCCACCAAGGCGATACTGGAGCGACTTGAAGATCGCTTTCACAAAGTTTGCTTTGATGTGCACCTACCCATCAGTGATTTAGAGTACCTAACGCCATTTGACCCACAGATGATTAAGATTTCTAACTCACTCGATAGCCAAGACGAAAAACGCGCGCTTCTGCCAGTAATCCGCTACATCAAGCGCCGCAAAGCAACATTGGTGGCCGGTCGTGTCACCAGCCAAAATACCTTGTCGCAATATAAGATGCTTGGCGCCAAATACTATTTTGGCTATGTATCCGACGTGCCTATTCCTGTGCACTTCAAAGGTTTTGAAGACCCCAAAGCAGAAATGCGTAAAAAACAGCGCGAACGCGCCAAGGCCGAACAGTTTGCCGATCAACAAATCGAAGCCCAAAACCAACTCGCACAAGAACAAGCCGAACGCGACCAACAGCAAGCGCTGCTGGATGCCAGTATCGACAATATGTATCAGTCAGCGAAGACAGAGTTTGTTGATGAAGAGATTGAGGCTATTGTTAGGCAGGTAGAAGAAAAGAATGGATAAAAACGGATAAGAGCGGTCCTAGGTCCTTGGTGGTAGGAGCTCCCCCGAGGACCAAGTACCAAGTACCAAGTACCAAGTACCAAGTACCAAGTACCAAGTACCAAGTACCAAGTACCAAGTACCAAGTACCAAGTACCATTAATCTTGAACCAACATCACAACTTTTCCACTACTTTTCAATTTCTTAGCTTTTTTTCATTTTTCCAATTAATTTTCAAAATCAACCAACCGCCTCTAGTTAGTGAGCGGGGCTATGGTCCCAAATTGACATCATTCAAGGAGAAGTCTCATGGCTCTATCAATGCACACTAATTACACAGCACTAGTTACTCAAGGCAACCTAAATAAATCAAATGATTTGCTAGGAACAGCAATGGAGCGTCTAAGTACTGGTCTTCGCATTAACTCAGCAGCTGACGATGCAGCAGGTTTGACTATTGCTAACAAGCTAGAAGCGCAAACTCGCGGTATGTCTGTTGCAATGCGTAACTCTCAAGATGCTATCTCAATGATGCAAACTGGTGAAGGCGCACTAGAAGAGCTAACTAACATCGCATATAGAATGAGCGACCTAGCCACACAAGCAGCGAATGGTACTAACGGTGCAAGTGAAATTGCAGCAATGGATGCTGAATATACAGAGCTTATTGCAGAAGGTAAGCGTATTCTTGAAGAAACATCTTACGGTGCAGGTCAAAAGCTATTTGCTGCAGATGGATTCGATAAAGCTGGCGGTGTGCAATTCCAAATTGGCGCATCATCGACAGAGCGTCTGACTGTTGATGTAAATGATGGCTTAGCCGAAATCGCTAACTTCTTTGGTGCAACAGCAGGTACAAACGGTGCTGCTGCTACTGGTACCGCAGCCGTAAACCTAACTACTAGTGCAACAGCAGAGATGGACTCAATTACTGCTGTACTTGATCACATTAGTGGTACACGCTCGCAATTTGGTGCCAACATCAACCGCCTAGAACACACCATCAGCAACCTACAAAACGTCTCTGAAAACACGGCAGCTGCAAAAGGTCGTATTACTGACGCTGATTACGCGGTTGAATCTGCAAACATGACTAAGCAACAAATGCTAATGCAAGCTGGTACACAAATGCTGGCGACAAGTAAGCAAATGCCTAGCATGGCGATGTCACTACTTGGCTAATTACTCGCTATCCCAAAAACCTCCTTCGGGAGGTTTTTTTAGCTCTGAAGCAGGGGAAGCGGAATGAACCAAGAGGAAACTTCGCTTCCCATTAACACATCAAAACATTAAATATCAACCACTTAACTTGGGCACAATAGTTGCTGTCATTCTTACACCAACATTTGTCTGATGGACATAACTTAACGCTGAAGGAATCACTATGAGTTCAATCGACCCGATTACCATGGCTCAAAATTTAGCCACCTTTGATATACAGCCTTTTGAATTACGTTATCAGGCACAAGCTAGCCGTTATCAAGCGCAGCTCACCGCACTTACAGAAGTCGAAAGTGCACTCAAAGCGTTTCAAACCGCCATCAATGGCATGAACAGCTCAACTGAGAGCATCATCAAGAACTCAGCCACTCTCTCGCAAGAGGGATATTTAACGGCTTCAGCGGATAATAAAGCTATCGCGGGCAGCTATGAGCTATTTGTAAAGCAGCTCGCCAGCAAACACCAAATTGTTGCTGGAATGCCCAACTCCATCACTCAAGACACCACCCTGCCTGCAAGTGGTGAGCTTCAAATCGGCGTAGGAACAGACAGTTTTACTATCGACTTTTCGACTCTAGAAACTAATGCCGACGGTAAACCGACGATTGAGTCTTTGGTTAAAGCCATTAATGAGCACCCCGACAATACCGGAGCCAATGCCTCTCTCGTTCGAAGCAATGGCGAAACACACTTTGTGCTTACCAGCAGCGAAACGGGCTCTGAAAATGTCATCACTACCAGTGTTAGCAACCTACCGACGGATGAAGATTGGAGCTGGGTCTCGCAAGCCTTCGTTCCCGCCAATATGGCGACCCTTTCTGATGCGAAAGACGCGATCGTCAGTTTAGGCGGAGAAAATGGTTTAATCATAACCAACAGCTCCAACACCTTTGATAATGCTATTGAAGGTGTTTCATTTACCGTTGCCAAAACAAACCAAACCGGTGAAGCAGGCACCATGCTAACTGTAGGCTCAGATCAAGAAGCCACTAAAGAAAGTGTTAACAAATTTATCGAAGCCTACAACACACTTATCGACGCATTAGACACTCATACGTCTATTGGTGGAGAGGATAGCGCACGTGGTGTGCTGGCTAATGACCCAACGATACGATCCATCGAAAATCAAGTAAGCGGCCTAATTCGCCAGTCCTTTGATGGCACCAGTTTGTATGAAATCGGTATTACCACTAACCGAGACGGCAAACTAGAGCTGGACTCTTCCAAATTTGAAGCCGCTCAACGTGACAAAAGCAACCAAATAGAAACCCTTTTCAATGGTGAGAACAATCTCTTTGACTCAATCGACTCCATGATCAAACCCTTTGTACAAAGCAGTACGGGCTTATTTAGTGGACGAAAAGACAATGTTGAGACCATTTTGGAGGGCATCGAAACCAAACAAGCTGGTTTAGAGCGCAAATACGAGATGTCGTACAACCGCTATCTCGCGCAATTTACTCAAATGAACAATTTAATCAACCAAATGAACAGCACTATGGGCATGTTCGGCACACCACAAGGAATGATCTAATGCTAATGGACTCAGGTTACGACTCATATCAACAAGTCGATCTTAACGCACAAGCCGCGGCCGCTAACCCACATCAGCTTGTGGTGATGCTTATTGATGGACTACTTAACGAAATCGAACGCGTTCGCGGTCATATGACAGACGGTCGTTTGGAACAAAAAGGCCAAGGTATTAGCAAATGCATGAATATTCTTGTTGGCCTAGATAGTGCTCTCGATGATGAAAATGGCGGCGAGATCGCTGCTAACTTGCACCAACTTTACGATTTTTGCCAAGCCGAGCTGTATCAAGCAAGCGTCAACAACGATGTCGACAAACTAGAAAATGTAGAAAAAGTCATGACTCACATAAAAGAAGGATGGGAGAACTTTGGTAAACACGCATAAGGTATCACCCGAGCGGTTTCGCCACCTCAGCCAATGCATGACGGTGGCGGCCAAAACCGAGGATTGGCAGTCACTCAAACGCTACGATGGTCAGCTTCGTGAGCTTTTGGACACCCATAGACCTTTCCTGAAAGACCCACGTTTAGCACCTGAAATCGAACGGGCTCGGCGGGCACATTTGAGCGCCTATGAAGCACTGTCGGTGGCGACCAGCAAGCTGAAACAGAAGCTAGATAGCAGTGATGCGGAAAAAGAACGCGCCATGGCTTATCAACTGGCGATGACCTTGGAGTAAACCCATGCTAGTGAGCAATCAGTTAGTGAACAATCACATTGGCAGCGCGTCTGCCAGCAAACAAAGCCAGAGCACAGGGCAAACTTCGATTAGCCAAGCACTAGACAGCAAAGAAAATGGTCTGTCTATTGTGCGTGGCTTTGGGTCGCTGCTTTCGCCTAAATCCACTTCTAAAAACGAAGCTACCGCCGCGTCTTTATTGGGTGAGGCTTTAGCGGATGGCGAAGCCACGGAAGCTAATGCTGATGCTCAAGTAGGTGATGGGGTGTTATTGGCGCAATATGTTGCCGCGCCGGCGCAACCATTCGGCTCTGCAGGTGCTAGCAACGCAGCGCTAGACGCAGAAGCATTCTCAAAATCCACCAGCCCTATGCTGACGCAACTAGCCAGCTCACAGCGCAGTTCAGGTGAAGTAAATCCTCACCTTGCTAACGGCGCATCTCAGAACACAGCCAAAGAGGCTGCATTGTCATCAGGCCTGTTGCAGACATCGGCGGCTCAAACCGAGATCGGCGGGAAATCACTGGCCACCGATATCGCTAATCTGCTCAGTGCCAATCAAACACAAAACGGCGCAGCTGCTCTGCCTCTGGCTCACAAACGGGTGCTCCTTCAGTCAACCCAACGACCACAGTAAGCACAGGCACTGCAACGACAGAATGGGCGCCGGTTCGCATCGAGCAAGCGGGAAAGTGGGGCGAGCAGATGCTGCAGGTACTCAATGATCGAGTAACGCTGCAAGCACAACAAAATCTTCAAGAAGCACGGATCAGATTGGATCCGCCCGATCTTGGCAAACTGGATCTTATGGTGCGTGTCGAAGGCGACAAACTCAGCGTCCAGCTCAATGCCAACGTTGCCGCAACTCGGGAAGCCTTAGTTCAAGTGTCGGAGCGCCTGCGCGCCGAGCTACAAAACCAAAGTTTGATGCACGTTGATGTGCAAATTGGTGGCGGCGACAAACAAGAGTCCAACGACCAGCCAAACCGCCAGCAAAGCTCAACCATTTTTGCCAATGAGCGCCACGAGTCTGGCAGCAATAACGCCACGGCCTTCTCCATGGATGAACACTGGCTTAGTACCCAAGTGTGATCGCTTTAGGAATACAGCATGAATAAAAAACAGTTTCTTTCACTCTTTGCCACCTGCGTTGTGACCAGTGCTCTCGTCTCTGGCGGTACGGTTGCAGGGGCAATGTGGTACCTCAACTCACCCGCTACATTTAGTGATGGTCAGTTTTCGTTTTTGGAATCTCAACCTGAGCCGAGTGCTGGGCCGAAATTTCACGCTCTCGACAATGTGATTGTCAGTGTACGCGGTAAAAAACAGACCCACTTTGTGATGTTGGAGCTGGCGCTGGAAACGCGTCACATCGAACGCCTTGAATTCGCCAACGACTACATGCCAAAAGTCAGACACGCAAATGCTTAATCTGTTCAGCCAAAAACGCTATGAAGATCTGCATGGCGCAGACGCTTTGGATCAGCTTCAGCAAGAGGTGAAAGCTTCGGTGATGACGGCATACGCCGATACCCAGTTAAACCGCGATATTGACGATGTTCTGCTGACGAAATTTGTTATTCAGTAGGAGCGACTATGCTGGATATGAATCACTCAGACAGCTACGGCGTCGCCGAAGATGTCACATCAAGCGCTACGCGTATCGATGAAAATCGCCTGCTCAGCCAACATCAAATCTTGGTTAAGCGCGTGGTTAACCAACTGCGCAACCATGCAACGACCCATTGCAGCATCGAAGACATGCAGCAAATAGTTGATTGGCCTACTCGAAGCTGGGCGCCGCTATGGCAACATCGATGACCCTAACTTTCCGGCGTTCGCCGTGTGCCGCATTCGCGGCTCTATCTTGGATGAACTGCGCCGCCTTGATTGGCGCTCACGCAAAACTCGTCAGGAGGCTCATGAACTCAATGATGTGACGCGGGATTTAACCAAGCGCCTGCGCCGCGCGCCCACCGAACAAGAGATCATCAAAGCCTCGGTACCTCACAGCAGGATTATCATGCCCGGCTCAATGCCACCATGGCCGCAGAAATGCAAAGCTAGATCAGCTTATCGAGAGCGGTCTTGAAGGTGCGGTCGAATCTGGTTGCGATGGCATGAACCACGAACACATCCGCCGCAGTCTTGAGAAGGCACTTAGCCAACTCCCCAAACGCGAGCAGCTACTGCTGACGCTGTTCTACCAACACGATTTGAACTTACACGAGATTGCCCTGGTGTTAGAGCTGACTCCGCCACGGATTTGTCAGCTGCACAAGCAAGCGCTTAAGCAACTCAACCAACTACTGTCTTCTTAGGAGTCCACTATGCAAAAGTTTACTGGCGCAATCATCATTTTGATGTGTGTCTTCGGCGGTTACGTCTGGGCTGGAGGCAGTCTGATGGCCATTTGGCAGCCGGCGGAGATGCTGATCATCATCGGTGCCACCATCGGTTCCCTCATCATAGGTAACCCACCTCAAGTTCTTAAAGAGATGCGCAGTCAGCTGCGAGGCATCATCTCTCCTCCTAAGGATGAGCGCGAGTTCTACATGGAACTGATGGCGCTACTGCAAGTCTTGCTGGAAACCGTGCGCAGTGGTGGCTTTAAGGCACTGGATAAGCACATCGAAAATCCAGAGCAGAGCGATATTTTTGCGCGTTATCCGCGTGTAAGTCGTGATTATCGCTTGGTTTCTTTCATTACCGACAATTTACGTTTAATGGCAATGGGACAAATGTCGCCTCATGAGTTAGAGGGACTACTAGAGCAAGAGATTGAAGCGATTGAGGCCGACTATATGCAGCCCGCTCGCTCCATGCAGCGCACCGCAGAGGCCATGCCTGGCTTTGGTATTTTGGCTGCCGTTGGCGGCATCATCATTACCATGTCCGCTATTGATGGCTCCATTGCCATGATTGGCTATCACGTTGCTGCCGCTCTAGTAGGCACATTTATTGGTATTTTCGGCTGTTACTGCTGCTTAGACCCAGCAAGTAACGCATGGCTCAACGCGTTAAACGCAATATGTCCGCTTTCGATTGTACTCGCGCTACCTTAGTGGCCTATGTTGCGAAGAAGCCGACACTATTGGCGATTGACGCTGGCCGTAAGCACATTCAGCTAGACATTAAACCAACGTTTAACCAAATGGAGGTGTGGCTCGCTGAACAGGAGGGATAATGCAAAAACATGAGCAAGTAGTCTTCAAACGCGCCAGTCGTAGTCACCACCATGAGTCTCATGGCGGTGCATGGAAGGTAGCGTTTGCTGACTTTATGATTGCCTTGATGGCGTTATTTCTCGTCCTTTGGGTCATGCAGGTGGTCGACAAAGAAGAGCGCAAAGCGATTGTTGCCCATTTGCAAATGGCCAGTGTCTTTGACCAAGGCAGTGGCAACCTATTCGACACCTCGAAAAGCATTTCTCCTATCGATCTGACCACAGACTCGTCCGTGGCCAGTCGTCACGACTCTGTGCATTCTGTCAGTTCATTTTTTCAAGGCGACCGCGAAGGGCCAGAATCGGATTCACTGATCGACGGTACCTTTGATACCCAAGAGCGCTTAGCCGCTCTCGCTGAAGTCATCAATGACATGGTGCGTCAAATCAACGCTCAAGGAAATGTCGATGTCACCGTTACGCTCAAGGGCTGCGCATCGTGCTGCAAGATGACTACAAACAGAACATGTTTGGTCGCGGCGGCTCCACCTTAACGCCGTTCTTTGAAGATTTATTGCTGGCTTTAGCGCCTGTTTTTGAACGGGTAGAAAACCCAATGATCATCAGCGGCCACACCGATGCTACTCAGTATCGTAAAACCTTCTCAAGCAAGTCCAACTGGGAGCTTTCGGCATCACGCGCCAACGTCGCCAGACAAACGCTCACCGCGGGCGGCATGCCTGAGCAACGTGTGCTGCAAGTAACCGGTATGTCTGATCGTGCCTTGCTTAATCACAACGATCCCTCATCAAGCGAAAACCGCCGCATCGAACTGTTTATCCTCACTACACCCGCGGCAGAGGTCATCAATACCTTGTTTGGCCAATCGCCCAACAATGAGTCGAAAAATGAGCTAGAGAAGGCGCGCGACAAGGCCAAATTCAATCAGCCTGTGTTTAGAACCGATACCATTCGATTCGACTCAGACAGCGCCTCAAACGCGCCCACCCAGGTACAAGCACTGTAACTTGCACCTTTAATCGGGTGTTCTATGCTTTGGTAGAACACCCTTGATCTCGCTACCTTTTATTATTGAGCACCCAGTCAGTAGGGCATGTTATGCGACAATCTATTCCGCACATACCGCCAAAACCAAATAGAACACCAGATGGATTACAAAAGGCGTTCCTATGCTGATCATCATCGATTACGCCTACTAGCTTTGTTCTTAAGTCAGCTCACCACTCTCTCGCTGAAAGGCGGCACGTTAATCAGCTTGCTGTTGGTTGTGTACAACAGCCTACTCACCTTCATGTGCTTTAGACGCACCGATCGACAAGATGCCTATATTATCTATCCGACGATATCGGCTACGCTGTTGGCGTTTGTGTGCTTTTTGTATTTTTTCTTTTTGGTTTGATGGTGCCATTCAAGAACACGCTCACTCGAAGCACAGTCACCTAAGCACAGTTATCTAAAGTACTGACATGCACAACAACGTCATTCTCGCGAAAACGAGAATCTTCTTGAGCGTGTGCCTTAGGTCATGGGGACAAAAATAAGTGAGTCACGTGCGGTACCAGATCCTCACTTGCGTGAGGATGACGAGTCCCGTTTACAATAATTATTTCAGCAGCGCCACGACCGTGTGACGCCTTACATTCGCCTGCGCATTAAGCGCCTGGAATGTCGTTGTGAAATCTTGAGACAGTTGGCTAAAACCAGAGAGCGTTTCGCTGACTTGTTGCTCGGAAGGGAGCTTAGATTGGCTCTGAATACGCGTCATTTGTGTATCGAGCTGAGATTGGAATTGCCTTGCTTCGCTCAGGCTGGATTGTGCCTGTTTTAGGTGTTGGTTCACCTTGGCGATGGATTGTTTGATGCCATCGCGAGAACCTAGGTCAAACTTGAGTTCCGCCATGCCATCTGGCTCGGCTTGAATCGAGAAGGTGTTGGCTTGCCCTGCCGGGAAGCGGTGGCCTTCACCAGTGACTCGGACTTGCTGCTGCATCGCAGCGTAGGCCGATTCGTGCACTTCAAATACGATGCTGCCATCGTTGGCGAGTGACGCACGCATCCCCATTGGAATAACGCTGCGATCGAGCTGTTTAACCGTGCGCTGGCCATCGGACTGACCATCAAATTGCAGCATCACCGAACCGCCGCTCGGAAAATCCAAACGCACTTGCTCAGCACGCTCACTCATGCGGTGCACATTAAGACCGGGAATCGAAAAACGTCGAACATCTGCGGTATCAAGCTTTAGATGCAGTTCATTGTCGACCACACGTTTGTCATCAAAACGCGCCTGATTGAGGGTTGCTTCAATCACTTGTTTTGAGCGCGACAGTTTATCGGTCATCTGTGGAGTAGAGCCGTGCGATAGCGCTTGAGTGAGCTGCTTTTTCACTTGCGTCAGCTCTTTACCCACGCCTTGAAGCGCTTTAGTGGCAATTTGCACCGATGTGGCATGCTGCTGCCCTTGGGTCAGTAGTACGCCTGATAATGAATAGGCGGAAGAGATTTCTGCTTGCGGCTTGAGAAGGTGTTTGGAGAGGGATGTGCTTGTGGTATCAGAAGCTTGCGAGGGAGCAATACTCGTCGTTCCCTGCCCTGTGAGCTTAATACTATGCGGTCTAACTTCAACCGTACTTACTGCCATAACACCGTTCCTTGAGCCTTACTGCCGAGTGGAAAAAACGACCGCTAAATGCGGTCGAATAGAGATAAATCATTTATTTTCATGTAGCTGGCTTGCGTGGCTTGCAGCGCTGCCATGTAGTTGCTGAGCCGCACCGACGCTTCACCATAATCGAGGGCAGAGACATCACTGGTCACCTTATCGACAAACAGCTTGTTCTCACTGTGTGCACCATCCATCAAGTCGAGATTGTTATGGCGACCACCCATTTCTGTCATCGCACCGAGCACATTGCCCAAGGTATTATCAATGGCATCTAGGCTGGCACCAACTTCGGTTTGAAAATTTGGACTCGGGTTCTGAAATTCCACAATCAATCGGTCGATTTGATTCAATACATTGTCGCCGCCACCTAAGTCTAAAATGTCTTGTGCCGTGGTATTGGACTCCATTGTTACGCCTTTGGCGACGGTCACGACTCGCTTATCGCTATTGCCATCTAACGAATACACACCGCCACCCGCATCTGAAATCGCTGGGGTATCGGTTTTAGTACCAGAGAAAAGGTAATGACCCTCTTCATCTTGAGAATTGAATGATGACTGAACCGAGTCACGCAAGCTTTCAAGTTCCGTAATCATCCCTTGTCGGTCTTCATCGGTAAGCGTACCGTTCGCCCCCCAAAGCACCAACTCGCGCATGCTTTTAAGGCTTTCATTGACCGAGTCTAGGTGAACCTCTTGACTCGATAGCGTGGTTTTGACGTTGGCGATATTGCGCTGGTACTGATTGATTGCCGCCCCTTCTCGATCAAGGTTGAGCAATTGAATCGATGCCATTGGATCGTCTGACAGCTTAGTCAGTCTGTCACCTGTGGCCATTTGCTGCATCACCTTGCCAAGACCTGCGTTGTTAGTTTGCAGGCTTTGCAGCATCATTTGGCTAAATTGAGTATCACTGATCCTCATGGTCTCTCCTTAAAATAGCTGCAATACCGAATCAAACAATTGATTCGCTGTACTGATCACTTTCATGTTGGCGTTGTGTGCGTTAGCAAACGTCATCAAGTTCGCCGCTTCTTCGTCGCTGTTGACCGCGCTGACATTATCGCGCGCGGCGATCGCTTGCTCAGACATCGCCTGTTTCGCCTGATAATCAGACTCGGCTTGTCTGGCTTTAATTGCCGTATCACCCACCATAGCGGTAAACGCATCATTGAGGGTGACTGACCCATAGCCGCTGATAGCAACAGGCTTATTACTGATATCAATCAGGTCTTTGAGATTGTCGCTGTTGCCCGGATTCCCATCGCTAGAAAACGCCAATTCATCAGCACCGATAGCGGTAATATCTAAACTTGCCGCTGGGTTAGCAGGGTCGTACGTAACAGCGGCGCACCCGGGTTACCATTGAGATCGGTACCAGCTGCCAAGACCGCGTTAAACTCGTCGGCCACACTGCGCGCCATATCATCAATCGCTTGTTGATTCGGCTTGAGCACGTCGACTTGATAGTCATGCAGCGCCCCCAGCTTGCCGCCAATATCCCCTTTAGCTGCAAAGGTTTGATTGCCAAATTCGATATGCAAATCAGCAAGGTAAGGGTCGCTTGGATCTGGAATCGCTTTGATTACGCTGGCATCTGAGCCCATGACTAATGGCTGGCCTGAAGCTAAGGAGACTTGAACACTGCCATCAGGCTGCTCAGTGGTTTTCACCGCCATGATCGTAGACAACTCACCAATCAAGGCATCGCGGGTATCCATCAGCTGCGAGGAATTGCCGCCTGTACCTTGCATCTCAACGATCTGCTTATTCACTTGAGCAATATTCGCCATTACGCTGTTGGCGTGTGAGAGTGCCGCATTGCGCTGGTCGTGTACATCTTTATGCTGATTATGCAGCGATTCGGTGAGCGTATTGAAGCGGCGCGCTAGAGCTTCCGATTCGTTGATCACTTGTTGGCGAAGCGGAGTCGATTCTGGTTTGGTGGTCGCATCGTTGAGAGAAGCAAATAAGCTATCAAGCCCAGATGACAAACTAAAACCATCGGCACCCAGCATGTTTTCTAACTGGCTCATCGCCGACATATAGCCAGCCGAGTAATTAGCCTCACTGGCTGTCGACCAGGTTTGCTTCACCAAGTATTGATCGGTCACGCGGCGAATGCTGGTGACTTCCACGCCCATTCCCGGTGAGTTGTAATCGTATTTTCCCCCTGTTACGGATGACATCAGTGCCTGCTGGCGACTGTATCCGGGGGTATTCACGTTCGCCACGTTTTGCGCAGTGACATTTAACGCCACGCGATTGGCATTCATCCGGTTAGGGCGATATTAATAAGACTCATGACGATTAACGCTCCGTGATTTTCATAAGAGGCTGAGAAAATGCCATGGTCATGGCTGCCTCACTAGGCGACTGAAGGTTAAAGGCGGCCGTGTTATTGGCTTCATTAACCGCTGAAGCGCCATTTATAAGGCTGGCTGAATGAGATTGTGATTTGGATTCCAAATCATTCGCCGCACCTAACGATTGCACGCTCGCAGCATCAAATTGTACTTCTCGATTCGACTGAGGAGAGTGTGCAGGACCGAGCTGTTTCACCAGCATGTCCGCAATGCCAGAGTTCTGTTTTTTGGCCAGTTCAATCGACAATTGTCCATCGTGCATATCGCGAAATACGCCGTGTTGCTGCGAGGAAAACGGACTGTCTTCATCGGCCAGTGCGTCACTACTGCTACGCATTTGTCTTAATACCATTTGCAAGAACATGGCTTCAAACTGCCCTGCCACTTCTTTTAGTGCTTCCGGGCTGTCGTTGCTGTGTTTGATATTGGTCAGCGCTGCATTGTCATGATAGAGCATGCTGTTGACGCGAGTTGTATCGTTCATGGCATCGATTTTCATTCTGCGTCTCCTATATCACAACCAGCTCTGCATTGAGCGCACCTGCTTCGTGCAGCGCTTGCAGAATTGACATTAAGTCGGTTGGCGTTGCGCCTAAACTATTCACCGCGTTGACGATTGTATTCAGCTCAGTTCCTTCCGGCCAAATCACCATTTGTGCCTGATCTTCATTGATGTCGATTTTCGTTTGGTCTACCACTACGGTATCGCCATCGGCAAAGGCGTTAGGCTGGCTGACGCGCTGCGATTCACTGATCGCGACCGTCAAGTTGCCATGACTGACTGCGGCTTCGGTGACTTTGACATTTTTACCCACCACCACAGTGCCGGTGCGCGAGTTGAACACAATACGTGCTGGCTTGCGGCCTTCAACCACGCTCATTTCTTCTAGCATCGACATCATCGTCACGCGCTGCTGGGAATCTTTTGGGGCACGCATGTCAACTCGAACCTTGTTGACTGCAATCGCCACATCGGGACCAAAGGTGCTGTTGATTTCACGGGCGATGTTCTTCGCCGTCGTAAAGCTTGCTTTGCGCAGGTTTAGGGTAATTTGTGGACGGGTATTAAAGTCCGATGGAATTTCACGCTCCAGCGTTGCACCATTTGGTACACGGCCGGCCGTTGGCGTGTTGACCGCAATCTTGGAGCCGCTGCGCCCTTCCGCAGACACGCCACCCACAACCACATTACCTTGAGCCACGGCGTACACTTCACCATCGACACCACGCAGAGGCGTTAACAGTAACGTGCCGCCACGCAGGCTCTTTGCATCACCAATCGACGACACCACAATATCCAGCATCTGGCCGGGGCCTGCCATAGGGTCGACCGAGGCGGTCACACTAACCGAGGCAACATTACGCAGCTTTGGATTGGCATCGTCGCCAATCTGCACGCCAAACTGACGCAACATGTTGGTAATCGATTGAGCAGTGAATTTCACTTGGTTGCGATCACCTTGGCCATCTAGACCCACGACCAAGCCGTAACCGACAAGTTGGTTGCTACGCACACCTTGTACGTCAACCAAATCCATAATTGGGATTTCCACTTCCGCCTGCGCCATTGGCGTTAAACCAAAAGCAAACACAGCGAAAAGGGCGTTAAAAAAGTGACGAAGTTTCAACATTAGAATGGCATCCAAGGGCTTGTGAAGAATTGCGTTAGCCAACCCGCTGAGTTGCTATCTGCTAAAGCGCCGCGTCCAGAGTAGGTTATGCGGGCGTCACCGATACGGTGTGAAAAGACTTGGTTATAACGGTCAACATCGTCGACGCGAATAATCCCGGTGACGCGGATAAACTCATCACCTTGGTTCAGGCGGATCCACTTTTCACCGCTGACTTTAAGTACGCCATTTGGCATCACTTCATGCACGGTAACCGTAATAGCACCCTCAAGCTTATTCCCTTGCGAGCTGGCAGCACTGCCATCAAAAGCGCGATTACCGCTGATGCCCACCGCCGTGTCATTAATCGTGGTTCCGCCTATGTTGGCAGCACCAAAATCTACGTTCGATGACTTACCAAATTTGGTATCGGCTTTTTTGCTCGATTGAGTTTCTTCAACCAGTAGAATGGTGAGCACATCGCCGACGCGATAAGCACGACGATCTTGAAATAACGTGAGGTTGTATTGATGACGGTACAAACTGCCATTCGTTGCCTCAGGCAGCGCGTAGTTTAGCTCCGGCGGCGCATACTTCTGCTCATCTGGCTCTGGCGGCACAAACTCTTGTCTGGCTGCACATCCAGCGAGCAGTAGCACCGTCAGTGCCACTATGCCTTTTTCTATTAGGCGTCGCGAAAACCATTTCATATTACTACTTCCTTTCACGTTATCTCCCGCTCACTCAACTAATTACTTAACGAATTTGGTTTCCGAAATTCGTTACACCGCTTGCGCGACAAACTTGAGCATGTCATCGGCCGCCGACACGACCTTAGCGTTCATTTCATAAGCGCGCTGTGTGGTGATCATATCAACCATCTCTTCCACCACTTGCACGTTTGAACCTTCCAGTGCGCCTTGTTTGATGCTGCCTGCACCTTCTTCACCTGCAATCAGCTCTTGAGCCTGACCGCTCGCTTCTGTCTCTTTAAACAAGTTGCCACCAATGGCTTCAAGACCTGCTGGGTTGATGAACTTAGCTAGGGTAATTTGACCCAGTTCTTGTGGTGCAGGGCCGTCGGCAGTGGTTGCCGTCACCGTGCCATCGACACCCACAGAAACCGTCAATGCGTTGTCTGGGATTTGAACTTGCGGCTCAAGCGGTAAGCCTTGGCTATTGACCATCAGGCCTTCTGAGTTGACATGAAACTGGCCGTTGCGCGTGTACATGATCTGGCCATCGGAATTTTCGATTTGGAAAAAACCCTGTCCCATGACGGCTAAATCCAGCTCTTGTCCTGTGTTTTGTGAACTGCCCTGTGTGAACACTTTTTGCGTACCCACAACACGAACACCACTACCCAACTGAACACCGGTTGGCAGCTCGTTCACTTGGTCTACCTGAGCGCCAGGTTGGCGTTGAATGCTGTAGAACAAGTCTTCAAATACCACTCGGTCACGCTTAAAACCGACGGTATTAACGTTGGCAAGGTTGTTGGAAATCGCCGTCATTTTGGTATCTTGGGCGGCCATCCCTGTTTTACTGACCCACAATGCTGAATGCATGGTTTACTCCTGTTGGCGAGCCTTCTAGCTCGCACTCATTAATTTGTTTCCGGATTGCGCTAGGGTTTCCGCGGTTTTCATCATGCGGATCTGCATCTCGAAGTTGCGAGTGAGAGACATCACGCTCAGCAGCTCATCAATGGCTGAAACGTTACTGCTTTCGATATGCTCAGGCGCTAAATTGACGGTAGCGTCAGCGGCAAACGGCTGACCATCAAGGCTGTGTAGTAAGCTGTCGCTCTCTTTTTGCAGTTGAGTGATCTCCGGCTTCACCAGTTTCAGTGTGCCGACTTCCACTTCTGCACCGCCACCCGGTGGGATCACCGACACACGGCCGCGCTCACTGATTTCCACTTTTTGAAATTCTGGCAGCACCATAGGGCCGTTATCACCAACAACGGCAAAACCATTGATGGTCATGGCACCCAAATCATCGACTTTGATATTACCGGCTCGGGTGTAGGCTTCATTTCCGGCAGGGGTTTGAACACTGATGTAACCTTCGCCCATGATGGCAATGTCGAGGGGACGACCGGTTTTCACCACGTCGCCTGAATCAAATCGCGTCGCGGCTGAGTTGGTGACTACCATAGTGCGGCCATCAAAACCTGAGCCTTGCAATGGAACGCTGTTGACGCGTTCCATATCCGCACGAAAGCCCGCCGTATCGGCGTTCGATAAGTTGTTAGAACGAACATGCTGCGCTTTAAGGACGCGACTTGCGCCCGTGGTCGCAGTAAATAGCAAGCTATCCATGGCCTACCTCTATACCGCGTTAAACAGCGCTTGAGTAAGTTTGTCAGACGTAGAGATCGTCTTCGCGTTCGCTTGGTAGTTGCGCTGCGCCGTCATCAGGTTCACAAGCTCTGAAGTCAAATCAACGTTTGAACCTTCCAGTGCACCCGGTGTCAGATCGCCCAACACGCCAGTACCCGGCGTACCCACCACAGGAGCACCCGAGCTAAAGCTTTGTGTCCAAGCAGTACCATTGGTTTTTGCCAAGCCTTGTGGGTTCGCAAAGTTCGCCAGCACCACCTGACCTTGAAGCTGTGACTGACCATTGGTGTAAGTCGCGAATACCATGCCGTTGTTCTCAACACGCACACCCGCTAGCTCACCTGAGGTGTAACCATTTGGACTGTTGGTGCTCACACCAAACGCAGCGCCAAACTGTGTGCTGCCCTCAAGACTAATATCGATGCTCATTGGCTCTGCACCTGCAGCTGGGAAGCTGATGTTGGTCGAACCCGTTGGGGAATTGAGGGTGCCGTCTGGATTGAACGTCACTGGAACCGTTGACACAGGCGTGGTGCCACCGTCAACTTGCACGTTTACTTCCCACGTGTTGTCCGCAGTTTTAGTGAAGTACTGCGTTACCGTGTGAGAGTTACCTAAAGAGTCATAAACCTTTGAGGTATAAGACGAGTTAAAGGAGTCTGGGTTGTTTGGATCAAACGGCGTCACCGCTTGGTCGATTGTCGATGCACTGGCATCGAAGTTAGCGATAAAATCGAGTTTGTCGGTCGCTTTTGCTGCTAGAGAAGAGGTGCTGATTTTGATGTCGCCGACAGAGCCTTCAAGCAGGTTGTTATTGCTATCAACACTGTAGCCTTGCAGCTTAGCACCTGTATTGCCGACTACGTAGTTGTCTTTGTCCGTGCCAAACACACCAGAACGGGTGTAAAGGGTTTGCCCCATGCCATCTTTAGTGACAAAGAAGCCGTTACCATTGATGGCTAAATCCATCGAACGACCCGTGCCAGAGACCGAACCATTCTTATCGAAGTTTTGCGAAATGGATGCCACTTCCACACCGCCTGCCTGCATACCGTTATAGACGGCAGAAAACTCGGTACGCGCTTGTTTAAAGCCGTACGTCGATGCGTTAGCAATGTTGTGACTGATAGTGTTTAGCTGAGTATTAGTAGCATCCAAGCCACTTAAAGCAATATTAAAACTCATGATGTCCTCTTAATTCTGATAATTATGGGTTTTACACTCGGCGCTAAGCACCAAACTGACTGATTTCATAGAAAGGCACATTGCCCACGCCGGCGACATTAACCATCGCTGCGCCGCCTGTGCTAGGAATACGTACTTGTTGAACTTCACCCGCCAGCAGCAAATTTGGCTGCGCTTGACCGTCTTGCACTTCGACTGAGATAGAGTACTTGCCCGGCTTAAGACCCAGCTCTTCTGGGTTAATGGTGAAATCCACATCACCGGCAGGATGAGCGCCAAGTGGCACCTTGGTTTTCTGACCAAACTCGTCCTCTACCACCACGTTGACTTGGCTCGATGAGTGCGCAAGCTCAATACGACCTTTTTGCGCGCCGTCCGCCAGTTCAACCTCGTTGCTGCCGACATACACGGTTTGACCCACTAGGCTTGCCGTCGATAGCACCTGCATGTTGTCGAGAAGCACCATGCTGTTTTGCATCAGCGTCGACATGTTCTCGGTACTTTGCACCTGGGAGAACTGCGCCAGCTGGCTAACGTACTCGGTGCCATCAAGCGGGTTAAGTGGGTCTTGGTTTTGGATTTGCGCCACCATTAAGGTGATGAACTCATTTTGCAACGAGCTGGCGCTATTGGCGTCTTGCGGATTCGAAGACACGTTGGCGTTAGTTTGCTGAGTGACTGGAGAGTCAGCATCCAGCGCGGTGAACTGTGCAATACTCATTAGCTGCCCTGCCCTAAACGAAGTAATCCTTGCTGCATGCTTTTCACATTCGACAATACTTCGACGTTGGTTTCGAAGCTGCGCGATGCGGACATCATGTCTGCCATCTCCGCCACCACATCAACGCCAGGGTAATAGACATAACCCTCTTCATTGGCGAGTGGGTTATTGGGTTCAAAACGCTGCTCAGCCTTAGCGCCACTATTCACCACATCGACAATGCGCACTTCAGCATTGGGGTACACCCCTTGCTCACTCGCCAGTTGAGTTTGGCTATATACCGTGGCAAATACCGGCTTGAGCGGTTTATAAGCATCATCTGGGTTGGCCGACACGGCGTCTGCGTTGGCAAGGTTACTGGCTACGGTATTGAGTCGTACCGTTTGCGCCGTCATGGCCGAGCCTGCGATAGAATAAATATCAGTAAATGACATGATTAACGTCCCTCAATCGCTTTCGCTAACCCACTAAACTTCATGTTCATGAAGGTCAGGCTAGTTTGAAAATCCATGTTGTTTTGGGTGAATTTGGCCTGCTCAACGCCCAGCTCTACCGTATTACCGTCTTTGCTGTTTTGGTACGGCACGGAGTATTGAGTGGCAATGTCCAACTTTGGTGTCGTGCTGTGCACACCATTGGCACTGGCTTGCTTCATCACCGTGGTAAAGCTCAGGTCTTTTGCTAGGTACCCAGGTGTATCGACATTTGCTAAGTTACTGGCAAGCACCTTAGTTCTCTGAACTCGAAAATTGAGTGCTTCGGGATGCACGCCTAACGCACTGTCAAAACTGATTGCCATCTCTTTGTCCTTAAATGGGCGGTCGTCCCTAACTAACAACAAGATGCGTGCCAGTTTTTTATTTCAATAAAAACAATGAATTACACAAAACAAAGGAAGGGGAACTTCCGATTCACGGAAGCGAGATATGACATGGGGAAATGGATCATAGGTCTATTATTGGGGGCAATATCACTGTCTGCTTTCGCCACCAGCCACGCAAAAATGACGCGGTTGGATATCGAGCACGCGGTGCGCCACGCGCTTGATTTGGAGATTGAGCAGCTCGCCGAGCGCCATCGCTGGGGTAAGCACGACGCAAAACTGGTGATATTGGTTCCAGAGTCAGCAAAACATCTCGATCAGTGCCTAGCACCGCTCATCATCAGCAGCCGTGACCATCAAACGCTGCCTGTAGGCAATTTAAAACGCAGTGTCAGCTGTGAAGACGGCGTGAATGATTGGCGGATTAATGCCAGCATCAAAGCGACCTTATCCTTGCCTGTGGCTGTGGCAACCACCACGCTCAATCGTCATACCACGGTGGATGCCAAATCAGTTCGACTCGAAACGCGAACCTTGTCACGCGCGACCGCCTTCGTCACCGACGTGTCGACATTGCGGGGCAAACAGGTCACACGAAGAATACGCGCAGGACAGATCATCGATGCCAAATTTGTCAGCAATCCCCCGTTGGTCGAAAAGGGCAATGAAGTGGTGATCATCGCCGCCAAGGGAGGCTTTAATGCCACCACCAAAGGCGTCGCTCTACAAACGGGAGGAGAAGGTGAACAGATCAAAGTACAAAATAGCCAGTCGAAGAAAGTGATTCGCGCCGTCGTCACTGGTTTGAACCAAGTTCACACTCAATTTTAATTTTCTGACTCAAGGTAACAGTTTTCACTCAGCACGCTCGAAATCGATGTGGAGATTAAGATAGAAAAAAAGGGCAACAATTTAGGTGGGCAGATTTAATACTGTCGCTCGCTTTGTCGCCCTATACTGTTATCGACATCTTGATAGGACAGCAACACCATGAAAATCGACAAAGTGGCTGGCGGACATGTTCCACAAACCAACTTCAACCAGTCTAAAACTCAAACCGCAGAAACGCCGCAGCGTAAAACCGTGTCTGAAGCGGCATTCAATGCCAACACAGCTGCACTAGACAAGGCACAAGCGGAACTCGCTGCTATGCCCAATGTGGATATGGCCAAAGTCGAAGCGGTGCGTAATGCACTGGCGAATGGCGAACTGGGTCTGGATGTTAAAGCCCTGTCGCAAGCGGTGATGCGTTTTCATACTGGTCACGAATCCTAAGCAAGCGACCCCATTGAGTGGAGTAACCGACCATGGCCGCATCGAAAACTGAGCTAGTACAAACGTTCGTGCTGAGCATTTCTGAAGACATTAAGTTGTACCGAAAGTTGCTCGCACTACTTCAGCATCAAAAAGCCTTGTACCTCAAGTTCGATGGAGAATCGCTGAGCGACAATATCCAGAGCCAACTGCCAATATTGAATCAACTTGGCCGCAATGCCAGCGAGCGAAGTCAGGCACTCACCCAATTGAAACTGCCCTGTTCACAAGCTGGGGTTGAACGCTTAATTAAAGCGCTGCCTGCAAAGCTGTCAGACAACGTGAGCAAACAATGGCACATCCTTGAATCCTTGATTGCACAGTGCCAAAAATACAACCAAAACAACGGTCAAAGCTCCGCCGCTTTCCAAGAATTACTCGGCGAGTTGACGGGTCAAAAGCAGCACAGTTATGAGGAACATGCTCGCGCGGTTTAGCCGTTATTGGAACCGACCTCACTGGTATGCTTTGCTAGTGATAAGTTTGCTGTGCTTTGGGCACAGCATAAGCTATGCCAAACCGTCCCAAGGCGCCCCTGCCCAAGCGGACATAGCACCACACATCGCCACGTTAAAACCCTATCAAACCCATATCACTAAAAAGTTTGAAGAGTTCAGTCCTTTAGTGGATGAGATCTTCAAACAGCTGAGCAAAAGGTCACTACCCGAAAGCTTAGTGTTGGTGCCTATGCTGGATCTTCCTATAACCCAAAGCGGTCTCGCCAGCCAAAGCCGCAGGACTTTGGCAACTCATGCCGGCCACCGCCAAACGCTTTGGGTTAACCGTAGACCAAAACCTCGATCAGCGATTTGATATTGAGCCGAGCACACGTGCTGCGATGCAATATCTGTCATTTTTATATCGCAAGTTTGACGGTGATATTAACCTAACTCTGGCCGCCTACAATGCGGGAGAAGGGCGAGTGCAGCGCGCGATCAACAAGGCGGGCAGTCGTGAGTTTTCAAAGCTCGCCCTGCCCAATGAGACCGTGCACTATGTGCGACGCTTTTACGCTTTGATGAGTCTGGTCGACATTTCGTCACTCAAAGGAAACCACGTCGATACCTTATGGCTATTTGCCAGCGAACCTTCATGGCAACAAGCGCCTTTGATCGATCTGACACCGCTGCCACCGCTGATCTCACTTTAGTTGAGCTCGCTGCAATCTTGTGTGATTCGTCACCACAAACTGCTGTTTTCAGAATGCCATTCACTGGTAAGATGCAGACATTGTTTACTCCATCCTAACGCTAACTCTCCATGCAAAACGAACGCAAAGCCCTGCTGTTTGGGTTATCTGCTGTCCTACTGTGGTCCACGGTCGCGACGGCATTTAAACTCACATTGGCTGAATTTACCCCTGCACAAATGGTCGCCGCCGCATCGGTTGCCTCAACCATCGCTCTGGTCGTTGTTTGTGCAGTAAAGGGAACACTTTCCCAACTTAAAACCACGTTTTTTTCCAACCCTTGGTACTACCTATTATTGGGCTCATCAACCCACTCGCCTATTACCTCATTTTGTTTAAGGCATACGACTTATTGCCAGCATCGCAAGCCCAGCCTATCAACTACAGCTGGGCAATAACGTTAACCTTAATGGCGGCCGTGTTCCTAAAACAAAAAATCCGCCCGCAAGACTGGTTTGCGTGTGCACTCGGCTATTTAGGTGTGGTGGTCATCGCCACTAAAGGGGATGTGCTTGGGCTGCAATTCGATAGCCCAGCAGGCGTGGCTCTAGCGCTGCTTTCTACTTTGTTATGGGCGGGCTATTGGATCCTGAACACCAAAAACACGGCCGATCCGGTTGTTGGTGTACTGCTCGGCTTTTTGGTGGCGTTGCCATTTGCTTTCGCTGTCGCGATCTATGAGGGCGCTGCTTGGTCGAGCATCACTCTAAAAGGCTGGCTAGCGGTGAGCTATGTGGGTCTGTTTGAAATGGGGATCACCTTTGTACTTTGGCTGAGTGCTTTGAAGCTGACGCAAAACACGGCGCGTATCAGTAATCTGATCTTTGCTTCGCCATTTATCTCGTTGATGCTGCTTGCCACCGTTATCGGTGAAGAGATCCACCCATCGACACTTGTCGGCTTAGTGTTGATTGTGATTGGACTGGTTGTGCAGCAGCTGAAGAGAAAACCTAAAGCCTAATCGCTTGATAGCACCTTACTACTACCGTCGCGAGCCTTTATGTTCGCGACACCTTCCAATATTTTTCCTACTCTTTTTTGCCAGCCTCCAATGAGGATGCATTATCTACCTCAAGATAATCAGCACAAAAAACCATCCTAACCTCACTTTATAGATATACCGACCAAACCCAAGCTCCATTTGTCTCCAGTTGCGTTGCATCCTGCTGAGATTACTGTAGAAATGAAGGGGTCAAAATAATTATTTATCGTTTCGTAAAGTATTTTTTACAGCGATTGTAGTACGAATAATAATCATAAAGGACTCCTGTCATGGATACTTCACTCCCCTCAGCGCCAGCATCGCGCCCTGCTTATCTCACTTAGTACGTTCTCTTGGCCCAGGCATTATGATGGCAGCCGCCGCCGTTGGTGGTTCTCACCTTGTCGCTTCGACTAAAGCAGGTGCCATCTATGGCTGGCAACTCGCAGCACTGAT
This sequence comes from Vibrio maritimus, assembly GCA_000755425.1. Taxonomy (GTDB): domain Bacteria; phylum Pseudomonadota; class Gammaproteobacteria; order Enterobacterales; family Vibrionaceae; genus Vibrio; species Vibrio maritimus_A. The sequence continues at coordinate 53,924 of BBMT01000014.1, read as the reverse complement.
CTTGCTCGTTAACCTATTTAAATACCCATTTTTTAGAGCTGGGGTTCAGTACACCGTCGGTACAGGCAATAGTCTGATTCAAGGCTATGAAGGATTAGGTCGTGGATACCTTTGGGTGTTTACGCTACTTACCGTCGTTTCTGCTGTGGTCAATACTGCCGCTCTACTGCTGTTTAGCGCCAGTTTGCTCGGCTATTTCTTACCATTTGAGCTGTCCTCGCTTGCCCTTTGCGGTGTTGTGCTGGTGACCTGTATTGGGATTTTATTCGCGGGTCACTACAAAGCGCTCGACGGACTTTCCAAAGCGATTATGGCCACATTGACAGTGGCAACCGTGACAGCGGTGATTATTGCGGCATCTAACGGCAGCGTCGCACCTGCCGACTATCAAGCCCCATCTCCATGGACCATTGCCGCCATCGGCTTTATCGTAGTGACCATGGGCTGGATGCCAGCGCCTATCGAGATCTCCAGCATCACATCCATGTGGCTTAAGAGTCAGTGTAAAAAGCAAAACGTCACCGCACAGTCGGCACTGTTCGACTTTAATGTTGGCTACATCGGCACTGCACTATTGGCGCTAGTCTTCGTTGCCTTAGGGCTTTGGTGATCCATGGTTCGGGAACTGAACTGTCCGCATCAGGAGTTGGGTTTTCCCATCAATTGGTGGGCATGTACGCATCAACTATTGGTGAATGGTCACGCTACCTGATCGCTGTGATTGCCTTCTTCTGTATTTTTGGCAGCACCATTACCGTGATTGATGGCTACTCGCGCGCAATTGCCGAGTCACAGCGCCTGCTTCAAAACAAGACTGAAGAGAACCCGAAGTCTTACCAAGCATGGGTCATCGTGGTGTCGATTGCGGCTATTTCGATTATCGCTTTCTTTGCTAAAGCACTGATGCCAATGCTTAACTTTGCGATGATCATGGCGTTTGTCACCACACCGGTATTTGCACTACTCAACTACATTTTGGTCTCTAAAACCGACCTGCCAAAAGCGCTGCAAATGGCAGTAAACTCAAAGCGCTATCCATTATCGGTCTTATTTACCTATTTGGTTTCCTTGCCGTCTTTATTTGGTGGAAATGGTTGATGTAATCGACTCTCTTTCAGAAATTAGAAAAAGCCGAAAGTCTCTCTTTCGGCTTTTTTGTTTATAAATCAATCACGTGCTACAACCCCTTCCCGATCACCATCATCGATCAATTACCACTCACACATAACAGTGATGAATGTCACAACAGATCTTTTTTCATTACATAATTCGAGTCACTTCACGAAATAAAAAATAGAGTAAACATTATAAAAACACACTTAAACCACTGTTTTTAATAATGAAATATTTGGAAACAATATTTTACAAAGAAAAATAAATCCAATTTGCGATATTGAACACGAAAAAATATGCATGTACAAAATTAGCAACTAGTTTCATTTTAGAGGGATGGGAAATGAGAAAAATCAGTGTTGTTATTCCAACGTACAATCGCCAAGAGCTACTTGCTCACACACTCGACTCACTGGTGTCGCAAACACTCGACAAAGCACTATTCGAGGTCATTGTCGTCGACGATGGCGGACGTGATAACAGTAAGCAAGTTGCTGAAAGCTATAAAGATCGCTTGAACATTCAATATTTCTGGCAACATGACAAAGGATTTCGCGCCGGCAAAGCTCGCAACATTGGCACCATGGCGGCTGAGGGTGAATACATTGTTTACATCGATACAGGCGTGTTGCTGTCGACCATTACTCTTGAAGAGCATTTACGTGTTCACGAATCGTCAAAAACACCGATTGCCGTTCTTGGGTATGTATATGGTTTCGATGTTGATGCAGAGACACTGGAGTCATTACAACCCATCCTAAACGCCAGCGACATCGATAAAACTTTACTGCACCTTAAGCAGCAAGGCGCTCACGACATTCGTCAAAGACAGTATGAGGATATGGGTGAAAACATCGGTGACTGGCCTGCTCCATTTGACCTATTTTGGACCTGCCACGTCTCTGCCGAGCGCAGCGAACTCATCAAAGCAGGCTTGTTTGATGAATCCTTCAATACTTGGGGTGGCGAGGATGTTGATTTAGGTATCCGTCTGTTCCTCAACAAGAACCAATTTATGATGAACAAAACCATCTGTTCATTCCACTGGCCTCACCCGAAAGAAGTCTCAGACAGCGACGATCACTCCAACGATGCCGCAAGACGCATTCATGAGAAATACCAAATTTGGCAAACCAGTTTCTACAATGTCGATCATCGTGAAGACGGTGTGCCGCTGAACAAAATCATTCAGCTCTATCGCCCTTACGAAAACCCATTATTCCGACGTTCAAACTTCGTCGATATTCACTAATTCCCAAACACCTGTCACCCGATAAACTCACCTTCGCCCCCACGAAGGTGAGTCAACATAACACAAGGATGTTGTATGACTTGTATATATGAAAACCTGCTCCCTATCGATAAAAACCAAACCCGTGCGACCTTTCTTCCTGAGTTTGAAGATCACGTGATCATCGGCGACGACACGGAACTGATTGGCGTTCCCCATATTGGCTATACCTTCGTTCGCGATGAGACCTACGGCAACATGGATCGCGCCAAAGCACTTATCAATGCAGACGATTTCAAAGGCCGTATTCGCATTGGCACTAACACTCAAGTCTATTCTGAAAACGAAGTGGGGTTTGAGAACTCGCCGGTCAGACTAACACTGGTCAAAGCCAACCATCGCAACGCAGGGGAAATTACCATCGGCAACAACGTGATATTACAAGGCACCAATATTGTCTGCTATGAGCGCGTCACTATTGGCAACGACATCATGTTTGGCCCGCGCGTTACCATTATGGATTGCAGTGGCCACCCCGTGGTTGGCCGCGGTTTGGCTGACGAAGTAGAACGTACGCCGTCATCCCCTGTGACCATTGAAGATGGCGCGTGGATTGGCATGGGCGTAACCATTTTGAAAGGCGTTCGTATCGGCCGTAATGCCATTGTCGGCGCCAACAGTGTGGTTTACCACGACGTACCAGACAACGCGATTGCTCTTGGCAACCCTGCCAAAATCGTGAAAACACTCGATCAAGGAGCTGAGCATGAGCGTCAATCCCCGCTGGCTGCACACGCTGCTTAGTCTTGCCCTACCCGTTACGCTGCAAACTGCGCTGTTCTCAAGCAAAAGCATGGTTGATACCGTGATGCTTGGTCAACTTAATCCTTTGGATATGGCAGCGTTGGGGCTGGCCACTAAAGCACAGATGATCGTCAGCTTTTGCGTGATTGGCGTATCTATGGGTGGCGGTCAAATATTAGCTCAATGCTTTAACAAGCAGGTCAATGACAAGTTCATACGTGCCATGCTAATCATGCTCGGGCTTGCGATTGGTGTTGGCTTGTTGTGTGCTGTTAGCCTCGCACTCCTAAGCCAACCGATCATGGCTTTTGGTAGCACCAACCCAACCATTCTTGAGCGCGGCGCGGACTATTTACTGATCATTTCTCCGACCTTAGTGCTGTTTGCCATTGCGCTAACCGCGGCGACCGTGCTGCGCACTATGTTTAAGCCGGTGCCAGCTACGGTGATCAGCTTCATCGGTGTGGCTCTCAACATTGGTTTCAATATCTTATTGATCGAACAATATGGCATGAAAGGCGTCGCTTATGGCACTCTGCTTGCCGCCAGCATCGAGACCTTGTTGCTGCTTAGCTACGTCCATTGTCAGCGTTGGTTTCCCATTCAAAAACTGGTCAAAATCGCCTCCGTCACATCACTTCGCGATAGTAAGGTAGTGGCCAAATTGTCACTGATTGCGGCGCTAAACACTGTGATTTGGTCGTTTGGGCTGTATGTTTTTCACGCACTACTGGGAAAAACTAGCGACGACTTACTAATAGCGCTTGGAGCCCTAGCACCGATTGAGTCGCTGACACTGGCACTGCTCATCGGCTTCGCAACTGCTGCCTCTGTCATCATCGGTAATCACTCGGGACAGAGGGACACTAAGACCATTCGTGCGCTTATACCAAGGTATATCACGCTGAGCCTGCTTACCGGACTGATGCTATCGCTAACCCTGTTTGCCTTAAAACCGCTGATTATCGACTTCATCACTGACCAAGCTTTGCATCGTGAAACCACTGCCAATTTGGCGTTCAACGTCATGTTGCTCTCTATCAGTTTTAAAGGGCTGTCGATGATGTTCATCTTGGGCATTCTGCGTGCGGGCGGCGACGCCAAGTTCTGCTTGTGGGTCGATATTTTTTGCCAATGGGGCTTCTTACTGCCGTGCACGGCGTTGTTTATCTCCCTCAACATTCGCTTGGAGTACATCCTGCTTTTAGTCGTCGCTGAGGAATGTTTGAAAATCACGCTTTGTACGCTGCGGCTGCATTTTGGCGATTGGATCAAAGTTCACGCTGATCACATTAACGCCTAGCTGCATCATGTCCTGAAGCGAACCCCCCTTCATCGCTTCTGGGCAACCACTAAGGATAGAAATTTAACTAAGGACACATTATGACAATCGCAAATACCCCCGTAACCAAAGCCGTTATCCCTGTTGCCGGCCTTGGTACTCGCATGCTTCCCGCGACCAAGGCAATCCCAAAAGAGATGCTACCGCTAGTTGATAAACCTCTGATTCAATACATCATTGAAGAGTGCGTGTCGGCAGGCATCAAAGATATCGTGCTGGTGACTCACACCTCCAAGCAAGCAATTGAAAATCACTTCGATTGCAACTTCGAGCTCGAGCAAATTCTGGAGCAAAAAGGCAAAGATACGCTACTTGAGCAAGTGCGTGCACTCTGCCCTGCTGATGTCACCATCTCTACAGTGCGCCAAGGAACGGCGCTAGGTTTAGGCCACGCGATTTTGTGCGCAAAGCCAGTCATTGGCGAAGAGCCCTTTGCAATTTTGCTGCCTGATGTACTGCTGAGCTGCGCACACAATAAAGAGAGCAACAATAACCTCGCCAACATGTTAACCAGCTACCACCAAAGCCAACAGAGCGTCATCATGGTTGAGCCGGTCGCGCCAGAAGAGGTCAATAAGTACGGCATTGCCGATTGTAATGGCACCGCGATCCTTGCCGGTCAACATACACCACTGCAAGCCGTAGTAGAAAAGCCAGCTATCGATGAAGCGCCATCTAACATGGCGATCGTCGGCCGCTACGTGTTATCGCCAAGCATTTGGCACGAACTAAAACATACGACCGCGGGTGTCGGCGGTGAAATCCAGCTTACCGATGCGATTGAAAGCTTGATGAAAACCGAAGTGGTCAATGCTTTCCACATGACGGGCGTCTCTTACGACTGTGGTGACAAACTAGGTTACATGAAGGCGTGTGTGGAATTTGGGTTAAGACACCCAGACCTTAAAGGCGCATTTGGAGACTATCTGACGCTCAGACCGTTTCAGGATGCGGGTTCTATCGCGGCATAGTCCGAGTCGAACAAAAAAGCCGAATAGACTTCTATTCGGCTTTAATATTCAGATAATTGCGGGAAAGCTTACGCCATCGCCTCCAAGAACTCATTCACTTCTTGCGCACGGATGCGACGTGACTGCCGAAGATAATTTGAATGTTTTGACCTTTGTTGACCAGACCCATAGGGTTCGATTCTTGGATTTTCGCCTCGTTCACCAAAGATGGGTCACGAACTTCCACACGTAGGCGGGTGTAGCAGTTTTGCACATCAACGATGTTATCTTTACCACCTAGACCTTCAATGATAGCAACCGAGTTGAACTCACCCACTGCGCTATCAATCGCCGCTGTTTTGTTGCGGTTCTTGTAGTCTCTTTGGTTTGTAGCTTCATTTCAGCTTCACCACGACCAATGGTTTTCAGGTTGAGGTGCGTGATCAGCGCGCGGAACACAAAGTAGTACACGGCTAGCTGAACCAGACCAATCGCCACGTACATCGGCCAATCGGTTTTGTCTGTACCTAGTGGGATGTTGTAAACGATGAAGTCGATAAGACCACCTTTACCTACCGCCACGACATCCAGCAGAGACAACACAGCCATAAATAGGCCAGTTAGGATAGCGTGCACAACAAACAGGATTGGCGCGACGAAAAGGAATGAGAATTCAATCGGCTCAGTAACACCCACCAAAATAGAAGACAGCACTGCAGGGAACACAATCGCTTTCACTTTTTCGCGCTTGTCTTGGTCAGCACAGTGGTACATGGCTAGACCCGCACCCGTCAAACCGAAGATTTTTACTAGGCTGCGTGAATCAAACACGATTGAGCTAGAAAGACGCGTCGTCTCTGGGTCACCAATTTCAGCAAGGAAGATGTTCTCGATGCCGCAGTAGTTTTGACCTGCCACCATGGCACAACCACCGAGATCAGAGAAGTGCATTGGTACCCAAAGCAGGTGGTGAAGACCAGTTGGAATAAGGATGCGCTCTAGGAAACCGTAGACGCCAACGCCCATAGAACCTGCGCCGCGAATGCTCTCGCCAAAGCCGAAGATAGCATGCTGAACCGGTGGCCAGATGTGGGTGAACAGAATACCAAGGCCAATCGCAACTGGGATCATGATGATAAGTACCAGACGAGATTCACCGTATAGTGATAGCGCGCCTTTCAGTACTTTTTGGCTATATTTATTATGGAAGTAGGCGTTAACAATACCGATCAGCATACCAACGAAGATACCCGTATCGACCACTTGCAAACCAAGGATGCTCGCCTGACCGGTGCCCCCTAAGTCACCATCCAATAGCAGACCATTGAACTTCATATAGGTATGCATGGTGTACAGGTAGATGAAGTAGATAATCAGCGCGTTAAAGCCAGCGAGGTGCTTGTCTTTTTTCGCAAGCCCCATCGAAATACCGACAGCAAAGATGATATGCAGGTTAATAAGAACGCTCAGCGTCGACCAAACCAACACTTCCCCCATCCTTTAAAGAAAGGGGCATCTAAGAAAGGCAGTACTTCGACAATGCCAGGGTTGGTTGTTGCCGCTCCGATAGCAATCACAAAACCCACTAGTGGAAGGACATATATCGGTGCCAGCATGGCGCGCGATAAGTCACTCATATAAGTGGTTATAGCTTCTTTGTTCATTATTGATGTTCCTAAATACGCTATTAATTATTTTATTTCTGCAAATCACTTTATTCAGAAAAGAAGTCATAACAACTTTGTTGTACCTAGAATGTGATGAATGACCTAATATAGAACCAATTTATTATGTTATTGTGATATTGATATAACCAATAATTTTTTGGAAATGACATCGTGCTATACGTAAAAGTATTAGAGAGCTTAAAAGAGAAGATCAACGCGGATGTGTACTGCGTTGGCTCAGCATTACCTACAGAAAAGCAGTTAATTGAAGAGTACCAAGTCAGCCGCATCACCATTCGCAAGGCAGTGGATGAACTGGTTAAACTCAAGCTGGTCGAAAAGCGCCGTGGGTCTGGTACCTATGTACTGGAAAAGCAATATTCGCATCAACTCAATAGTTTGGCCGGTACCTCTGAAATTCTGACCCACAACAATAAGACCGTAAAGTATCAGGTGACGCAATTTTTGATGAGTAGTGATAATGCACCCGTCCATAAACTCCTAGGACTCAAACCTAATGAGCCCTTGTATTATATACGTCGAGTGAAGTTTATTGATGACCAGCCAAGGATTGTCGAAGACAGCTATATGCCAGTTGCACTGTTTCCCGACCTCAATATCTCTACGTTACAGAAATCGAAATTCGATTATGTCGAACATGAGAAAGGAATGCTGATACAAGGCAGTCGCCAAGAGTTCACCGCCGTCGACTCTGATGAGGAGATCATGGCCTTACTTGGAATGGAGAAAAGCCACCCAATCATGAACCTGCGCTCAATATCCAACCTCGAAGATGGGCGTTATTTTGATTATACCGAGGCTTGGTTTCACCCTAACGCTCACAAGCTGGCTATCTACTTATCTCGTAAAAGAGGGCATAGAAAACCCGTATTTCCATAACCAATCCCAACTATTGTTTGAATACGATCACACATTAAAGGTATTTAATTTGTCACATCACAACAAATCCATAGGATAAGACCTATTAAAGATAGGTTATAAATTACATGACCTTTTAAATATCCGAACAGCATTCAAAACAAATTGGAGTTGGTTATGACCAAACAACCACAAATCATCGCAATCGCAGGCGGCGGCTCAACATACACTGCCGGTATCGTTAAAGCTCTTCTAATGAAAGGGGATGACTTCCCTATCGCGGAAATCCGCATGTACGACATCGATGCACAGCGCCAAGACAACGTTGCAGTATTGGTGGACTACGTGGTCAAAACTCATGCTCCACACGTGAAACTGACAGTGACGACGGAACCGGAAGTGGCTTTCTCTCACGCTGACTTTGTATTTGCTCAAATCCGCGTTGGTCAGTACAAGATGCGTGAAACCGATGAGAAGATCCCACTGCGTCACGGCTGTGTAGGCCAAGAGACTTGTGGCGCTGGCGGTCTGGCTTACGGCATGCGTACTATCTTCCCAATGATTGAACTTATCGATCATATGGAGCGCTTTGCTAAAGAGTCTTGCTGGATGCTGAACTACTCAAACCCAGCGGCGATTGTGGCTGATGCAGTTCACCGCCTACGTCCAAACGCTCGCGTACTTAACATCTGTGATATGCCAGTGGCGATTGAGCGTAATCTATCGAACATCCTTGGTGTGAATCGTTATGATCTCGACGTTGAGTACTTCGGTCTGAACCACTACGGCTGGTTTACGTCTATCAAGGTTGATGGCGAAGAGAAAATCCCATTCCTTCGTAACCACATCCAAAAATTCGGCATGTTGACTGAAGAAGAAGTGGAGAACGCGTGTCACTCTGAACCTTCTTGGATCAAGACCTTCAAGAACACTCAGCCTCTGATGCAGATGTTCCCAGAGTACGTGCCAAACACTTACCTTCAATACTACCTAATGGCTGACGATATCGTGGCTCAGTCTAACCCAGAGCACACTCGTGCTAACGAGGTTATGGAAGGTCGTGAGAAGAAGATGTTTGAAGCCATTGAGCAAATCAAAGCATCAGATGGCAACGTAGAAGGTAAGTTCCACGTAGGCGTGCACGGTGAGTTTATTGCAGACGTAGCGATGTCTATGGCTTATGACCTACGCCAGAAGTGGCTAGTGATCATTCCTAACAACGGCATCATCAAAGGCTTACCAGATGACGCGATGGTGGAAGTACCTGCGCTACTCGGCCGCGATAAAGTTTACCCAATCCAAGTGGGTGAAGTGCCACACTTCTACCAAGGCATGCTGCAGCAACAACTAATGTCTGAGAAGTGCTTGGTTGATGCTGCAATTGAAGGCTCTTACGACAAAGCGCTACAAGCCTTTGCGCTTAACAAGACCATTCCATCAGCGAAAGTGGCGAAGCTTATCCTTGATGACATGATCGAAGCGAACAAAGAGTACTGGCCGGAACTTAAGTAATCCAATCCCGACCCTTGAATGAGAAAACAAGAGAACGAATGATGAAAAACAAACAAATCAAAGATCTTAATGCCTCAGCGGTGGGTTTTGGCTGCTGGGCTATCGGCGGGACTTGGAACAACGTCTCTGACAATGAATCCATCGACGCAATCAAAGCGGCAATCGACAATGGCATCAACTTTTTCGATGTTGCACCGGTTTACGGTAAAGGTCATGCGGAAACGGTACTCGGCCAAGCACTGAAAACCGAGTCTCGTGAAAACATTATCATCGCGACCAAATGTGGTCTGCCATGGTCTCAAGATGAGCGTAAAAAGACGCGTAAAGATCTGACAAAAGAGAGCATCTTCAAAGAGATTGATGACTCCCTAACGCGCCTGCAAACTGAATACATCGACCTGTACCAAGTGCACTGGCCAGATCCAAACACACCAATCTCAGAAACCGCAGAGGCACTGGCAGAGCTTAAACGACAAGGCAAAATTCGCCACGTCGGTGTATCAAACTACTCGCTCGATATGACGCGTGAAATGATGGCAGGTGTTGAAGTGGCGACCTTCCAAGGTCTCTACAACCTACTTGAGCAAAACCCAGAGCATTACCACAACATTCCATTGCAATACCGTGCACGTGAAGAAGCACTGCCGTTCTGTAAAGAGCACGACATGAAGTATCTGCCGTACTCACCGCTGATGCAGGGTCTGCTGACAGGTACGTTAAAACGCTCAGGTAACTGGGATGAAAACGACGACCGTCGCAACAACCCAAAACTCAACGGCGACGCATTTGAACCTTACTTCAACTGTGTGGAAGAGCTAAAAGCGCTGGCCAACGAAGCCAACATTCCGCTCTCACACCTAGCAATCCACTGGCTTGTGGCGCAAGAAGAAGTAGGGCCTGTGATTGCCGGTGCGCACACGGTAGAGCAAGTACGTGATAACGCGGCGTTCATGCAATCAACATCGAGCACTGAGCTGCTGGCACGTGCAGAAGCGATTGTGGCTAAGTGGGAACTAAAATAATTCGCTCACAACGTCACCAAGCTTAGTTATTAAACTGAAGTTTTTAGCTTAGGTTTCTTTGGCTTAGAAAAACAGAAGCGGCACCCTAGGGTGCCGCTTTTAATTGAATTTCATATTGTTAAACGTGCTGACCCGCCACAAAACCAGACGACCAACACCACTGGAAGTTATAACCGCCTAACCAACCTGTCACGTCCATCACCTCACCGATAAAGTACAAGCCCTCGATAGACTTACACTCCATGGTTTTAGAAGACAGATGGTTAGTGTTGACGCCACCCAGCGTCACCTCTGCGGTGCGATAGCCTTCAGTTCCATTGGGTGCAATCGTCCAGTTCTCTAGTGACTCACGAATCGCTACCAGCTCTTTCGGGTTGTATTGCTTCAGCGGTTTATCAGCAAAGACTTTGCGCTCAATCAGCACTTCGACCAAGCGCTTTGGCAGCACACGCGCCAAGGTATTTTTCAGGCTTTGATTGGGGTGTTTCTCTAGCGAGCGCGTCAGAAGCTCTTCAATATCTGCCTCTGGCACTAAGTTCACCGACACGTTTTGTCCCGGCTTCCAGAAAGAAGAAATCTGCAGTACTGATGGGCCAGACAATCCACGGTGAGTAAACAGCAGTGCTTCTTTGAAGAGCGTACCATCAGTCGCGGTGATTTCCGCTGGAATCGCGATACCAGAAAGCTCAGCAAAGTCTTCTTTATCTTCTTTATGCAGCGTAAACGGCACTAGACCTGCTGTCGTCGGCACGACTTCCAGACCAAACTGCTCAGCAATCTTATAGCCAAACGGCGTCGCGCCCAGTTTTGGCATTGAAAGGCCACCTGTGCTACCACTAGAGAGTCACATTCAATCGTGTCGGTATCGGCGTGTAATGAGAAACCTTGTTCGGTTTTCTCAATACTGTGCACATCGGTTTGGTAGCGGAACTGAATGTTTGGGGATTCACACTCAGAGAGCATCATCTTAACGATGTCTTTCGCTGACTCTAAGCAGAACAGTTGACCATGATCGCGCTCTTCAAATTCAATACCGTATTTACTGACTAGCGAGATAAAGTCCCAGTTAGTGTATTGCGACAGTGCTGACTTTACGAAGTGTGGGTTCTGACACAGGTAGTTGTTTGCCGACACATCGTAGTTAGTGAAGTTACACTTACCACCGCCAGAAATCAGGATTTTTCGACCCGGTTTTTTGGCGTGATCAAGCACCAGCACGCGACGACCTCGCTTGCCCGCTTCTGCTGCGCACATCAACCCCGCAGCGCCTGCACCAATAACTACCACATCAACTTTCTGATTCATCTCGGTTTTCCGACAAAATTTGAATAAAAAAAGGATGTGCGTATTGCACATCCCTTCAACAATCTGGCGCTATTCTAGCGGCTTCATCGACTAAAGCCAACACTTCCAACGCTGCTACGCAGCTGGAGACTGACACCAAGTTTGTTGCGTCGATCACGACGGCAACCCACCCTGTTTTTTTCTCTATCGTCTAAAGCATAAAACCAGCAAGAAGCGTCACACCTATCAGCGCCACGCAGAGTACGAACAGCTCACGTACACGGTCACACTTACCCGTAAAAACCGGATCATGGTGGTGATGGTATTCTTTGCTTTTGAGATAGTGATACAGCCGCACTTGTTTAGACATGTTGCCGTGTGTGGTGAAAAAGCCACGTCCGTCGACTTGTTGATACAAGAGCGGATGCGCCTCACGCATGATGAATATTAGTGCGCGTAGTGCTGTTAGATACCTCGCCATATTGACTGAGGTAATGAGCATCAATGCTAATAGAATAGTGTCTCCACTGATCATCTTTTCCTCCCTACGTCTTCCTAGACACCCAAGAGAAAAAGACAATCAATGGTCTTTTAAACGCTGATGTTACTCAGCTGGGGCATCCATAATGGAAGAAGAACCCTCTTTTGCTAACGTTGCTAAATCCTTGTCGATGAAGAATAGCGCTTGTCCATTTTCACCTACGAGTTCTAGCTTATCTAAGATCCCTTTAAACAATTTTTCTTCTTCATGCTGTTCCGCAACATACCACTGAAGAAAGTTGAACGTTGAGTAGTCTTGAGCCGAGAAGGCAACGTGCGCCAGCTTGTTGATTTTCTCCGTAATCATCTGCTCATGTTTGTACGTTTCACGAAACACGTCACCAAGGCTTTCAAAATCGTGACGAGGTGCTTCAATACTGCCCAAAATAGGCAATGCACCCGTTTCGCTTACGTAGGTAAACAATCTTTGCATGTGCTGCATTTCTTCGTCCGCATGCTTACGAAGAAATTCTGCCGCGCCTTCAAATCCTTTGTCTTCACACCAAGCACTCATTTGTAAGTATAGATTGGATGAAAAGAATTCGAGATTAATTTGCTCGTTCAGGTGTTGAACCATAGATGGAGAAAGCATTTACGACTCCTAATTTCGTAACTGGAATTAACGCCACTATAACATAACTAATTGAGGAGTCTTCTGATCTCATGCCCAAACCTGGCAACAACTGTGTACTCAGCGCTTACTTTGATTCTAGAAAACTTTGGCGACTTTGCTCACATTTTGTCGTCTTGTAGTTGAGAAAATTATTGAGAGAAACTCGTTGTTTTTAGTCACGACAAGGCAGAGTTTTATAGCTATGACGGCCGATTTGGGATCACATCAGCATAATTTTCAGGCGCTAAATGCTATGTTTTTAGTAGGAAGAACGTCAGGAGGAGTGCGTTATGAGTTACAAACATATTATGGTCGCATTAGATCTCTCAGAAGAAAGCAAAATGCTCATAGACAAAGCGGTCTCACTCGCGAAACCACTGGATGCAGAGGTGTCGTTTATCCATATCGACGTCAACTATGCTGAGCTTTACACCGGCTTGATTGACCTCAATATGGCAGAGACACAGCATCAGGCCATGGAGGCCTCGATGACTCAGCTAAGAGATTTTGCCGAATACGCGAATTACCCGATCAAGCATTCATTGGTTGGCAGCGGTGATTTAAGCAATGAGCTGCGCGATACCATCGGTGAATACAATGTCGATTTAGTGGTGTGTGGTCACCATCAGGACTTTTGGAGCAAAATCCTGTCGTCTACCAGACAGCTTATCAACACTTCCCCTGTCGACATGTTGGTCGTGCCAATCAAAGACTAAAAATAGCAAAAGGCTTCTTCGGAAGCCTTTTTTGATCGGATCTCTCATCGTAACGAAAAGTGTTACACTGACTGCATTTGTTATTAAATGATAATTGTTAACTATGGGTTATCTCTATTCTGTTACCCTGCTTTGGGCTTTTTCGTTCAGCCTAATTGGGGTTTATCTCGCGGGTCAGGTTGATTCTTGGTTTTCGGTACTGATGCGTGTTGTCCTGGCGGCACTGGTCTTTTTGCCGTTCACTAAGTTCAAGCAAGTTCCTAACAAGCTGAAAGCCAAATTGATGGCGATTGGTGGTATCCAGCTTGGGCTGATGTACTGCTTCTACTACCAATCATTCTTGCTGCTTTCGGTGCCGGAAGTGCTGCTGTTTACCGTTTTCACACCGATCTACGTCACCTTGTTCTATGACTTGCTCAAAGGTCGCTTTTCGCCATGGTATTTGGTAACGGCGGCAATTGCGGTCGCTGGCGCGGCGTTCATCAAGTTTGCTGGCATTAACGAAAACTTCTTGATGGGCTTCTTGGTCGTGCAAGGCGCGAACCTCTGTTTTGCTATCGGTCAGGTGGGTTACAAATACGTGATGGAGCAAGAGCAGGTTGAGCTGCCACAGCACAGCGTGTTTGGTTATTTCTACATTGGCGCGACTGTGGTTGCGACCATCGCATTCTCTATCTTTGGTAGCTTCGATAAGATGCCGACGACCGGTGTACAGTGGGGTGTGCTTATTTATCTAGGAACCATTGCTTCTGGGTTGGGCTACTTTATCTGGAACAAAGGCGCGACAATGGTCAACGCGGGCGCATTGGCGGTAATGAATAACCTTCTGGTGCCAGCAGGGCTTATCGTTAACATTGTGATTTGGAATCGCGATGTGGACTTGGTGAAACTGTCAATTGGTGGTGGGATTATCTTGCTATCACTCGTGGTGAACGAGATTTGGGTCAAACCAAAAGCAGAAGCCCAACTGGCAAACAGCTAGGCTTCGCTCAATACAAAGACCTTATTAGTGCAGCTGTTCTGGCTGCACTTTCATAACCTGCTTTTCGACCGTGGCTGCCGCTAACTGGTACTTGTGCTCAAGCTTGCTCTGTTTGCGTAGTAGCTTCTGACTTTTCTTCAGCACTTTACGCAATTTCTTCTGTGCCTTTTTCTGCGCTTTGAGTGCTTTTTTGGCACGCTTCAGCGACTTCTTGTCGACTGTTTCTAGGCTTAACTCTTCGGTCATTGGAATATCGGTCGCGGATTTAGGCTCAGCTTTATTGGCCGTCTTGGTGAGTTTCGGCGTGGTCGTGGTTGGCAGTGCTTCAGCCAACACGCCGCATTGCTGCTGTTCAGTCAGAGGCTTGCTCTGACAAGATACTGGCGGGATGGCAGCCGGTTTGCAAAGAGTGGATTTATCGGCAGATGAACGTGAGCAAGAGCGGCACAGGAACTTAGGTTCTGCGACCAAACGATGGATGTCACCAAGGTTGTCACTGATGTCGCGACGATTCAACTTGCACAAACGTTTAGTCATACCACTTAATCTCCAACTAACCACAACGAAAACAGGAATGATTCTTAGTTAGATATAACGTCAATTGGCAGCGGTTGCAAGTAACTTGCTCCAGTTACACCAGAGCAAGTTACTCAAAAAACATATAGAAAAGAATTAACTCATTGATGCGTTAACATAAACATCGAAGCGATTTTTTTTGGTCTCAATCGCCATTGTCGGTTTTTTCTCATCCAGCCATTCAGCGTAGTCTGGACGTTTGACCACAACGCGTTTTGCCGCAAGCTTGAGAGCTGGCTCCAACAGTCCGTCTGCATCGGTATCTGCGCCAACCAAAGATTGGAAAACACGCATCTCTTTTTTAACTAGCGCCGATTTCTTTTTGTTCTCTGGATGCGGATACATAGGATCTAGATAAACAACATCAGGCTTGATAAAGGCGTTGTCATCGGCAAGTTCACCTAAAGAAACTAGACTCGATGCATGCAGCAGAGACATACGCTCACTCACCCACTCGCCAATTTCAGAATCTTGTTTGGCGCGCTCAAGGCCATCATCAAGCAATGCGGCGACCACTGGATGACGCTCCACCATCTGCACCTTACAGCCCAGTGAAGCCAGCACAAAGGCATCGCGACCTAGCCCCGCCGTACCATCAAGTACCGTTGGGGTCGCCCCTTTATTTAAGCCAGCGGCTTTCGCGATAGCTTGACCTTTACCACCACCAAACTTGCGTCGGTGCGCCACCGCGCCACCCGCAAGGTCGACGTAGATTGCGCCCAGTTTCGGCTCGTCTAGCTTACGAAGCTCAAGTCTATGTTCGGTCAGCACCAATGCAAATTCGGAATCGTCAGACGCCACCAATCCCCAACGCTCAGCAAGTTGCTGAAGCTCTGGTTGACGTGGTTGATGTTCGCAAATGAGTTGAATGTGCAAAGTGAAGCTCCGATAAAAGGCAATGGGCGCCAGTGTACCTCAAGTCGATAGCGCGACCAATAAGCGTGATCGACACAAAGACGGCTACGCAAAAATAGTGATAAGCTTGTGCACCAATGAAACGGCACGTGTTCCACGATGTCGCCCTCTCACTCAGACAAAGGATTCGATATGCACGGCACCAACAATCTCGACGATCTGGATAAAGCGATCCTAAAAACCTTGATGGAAGACGCTCGTCGCCCGTATGCCGAGATGGCAAAACAGTTTGATGTGAGCCCGGCGACGATTCACGTGCGTATCGAAAAGATGAAAGCGGCTGGGATCATCGAGGGTACTGAGGTGGTGGTGAACACCAAAAAGCTCGGTTATGACGTGTGCTGCTTTATCGGTATCAACCTCTACGCCGCGCGCGACTATCATTCAGCACTTGAAAAGCTTAATGCTTTGGATGAAGTGGTCGAAGCCTACTACACCACTGGTGCATACAACATCTTCGTAAAGTTGATGTGCCGCTCGATTGAAGAGCTGCAGCACGTGCTGATTGATAAGCTGCAGGCGATTGAAGAGGTGCAATCGACGGAGACGCTGATTTCGTTGCAGAATCCGATTAGTCGGAATGTGAATCCTTAGGTTGATGCTTCACCAAACGCAAAAAAGGCGCTCATCAGAGCGCCTTTTTACTATCTTAAACGAAGGATTAAACCCACTTAGTCTTAGTTGCTTCTTTCACTGCAGACATAACAAGCGTCGGTAGTGATGCTGCCATGACGACACCGAATAGGTGACCTGCTGCTAGTGCTTCCGTGTTGAAGATTAGCTGACCTAGACCTGTGTAGATAACCCCTAGCGATAGAATCGCTGACACCGCGACTGCACCTAGTAGGTACGGGTTGGTGAATGGGTTTCTGCGGTATAGCGACGTAAATGTACGTGAGTCAAATAGGTGCCATAGCTGAGCAAAGACTAGCATCGCAAATGCCATTGTCTGTGCGTAGTTCGCAGAGAAACCATTCGTTAGTGCCCAGTTGAACGCCATGTAGCTCATGCCACCCAGTGCTAGACCGCGAGTTAGGATACGAGTACCTAGTGGTCGCTGAAGAAGCTCTCGTTACGTTTGCGAGGCTTACGCTCCATCAGATCTTTCTCTTCTGGCTCAACACCTAGCGCTAGTGCTGGTAGACCATCCGATACCAAGTTGATCCATAGAATCATCAGTGGAGTTAGCGGCAAGATAGCCTCTGGACCCATCATTAGGAACGCGAACAGGATAACCGATACTTCACCAACGTTCGCAGTCAGAGCCTGACGGATGAACTTACGAAGGTTATCGAAGATTTGACGACCTTGGCGTACCGCTTTCACGATAGTGCTGAAGTTGTCATCCAGTAGGATAAGGTCACCTGAGTCTTTCGCTACAGATGTACCAGTGATACCCATGGCAACACCGATATCAGCGCGGCGCAGTGCTGGTGCATCGTTCACACCGTCACCTGTCATCGCTGCTACTTCGTTGTTGAACTGCTGAGCCTGAACGATACGCAGCTTGTGCTCTGGCGTTACACGAGCAAATACTGCAACTTCCGGACAGATCTGACGAAGCTTGTCATCGTCCATCTCATCAAGCTCTGCACCCGTCACAACCAGATCTTTCTCGCTGCGGATGATACCGATATCGCGTGCAATCGCTGCCGCTGTTAGCGCGTGGTCACCGGTGATCATTACCGTTCTCACGCCTGCTTGGTAACAGCTTTCAATCGCATCACGTACTTCTGGACGCGGTGGATCCATGATGCCGTAAAGACCCAGTACCGTAATGTCTTTCTCTAGCTCTTCGAAGTCACGCTCTAGGTCCGCTTCTGTTAGCTCTTTGAAGCCAACAGCTAGCGTACGTAGTGCGTCTTGAGCAAAGTTCTCAATTGCCGCTTCGTAGTTTGCAACGATCTCCGCACTTGGGCTCGTCGCTAGTGCTAGGTTGCCGTCCGATGCTGCTGTCGTATGCTCAACAGACGTGCCGTCAACCATAAAACCTGCTGCGTTGCGAAGAATCACATCTGGCGCACCCTTGATAGCAAGGAAGTGGTTGCCTTCAGGACCTTTCACGATAACCGATGCCATCTTACGAGAAGAATCGAATGGGAATTTTTCAACGATAGAGTAGCCACCTGACGTTAGCATCTCAGACTGGTTCAGACCTGCCTTCGCTGCTGCCACAATCAGTGCACCCTCAGTTGGGTTACCACGCACGGTCGACTTGTCGCCATCCATGATGTACTCAGAATCGTTACATAGAGTCGCAACGACCAGACCCTTCATCATCTCTGGGCTTTGCTTCGCATCTGTGCTGTGCGATAGCGGCTTGAATTGACCTTCAGGCTGAAGCCTTTACCGCTGACTTCCCAGTAACGACCACTTGCATCGTACGCCTTCATTACCTGCATTTGGTTTTGAGTTAGCGTACCTGTCTTATCTGAACAGATAACCGTGGTCGAACCTAGCGTCTCAATAGCAGCCAGCTGCTTAGCAAGCGCATTGTTCTTCACCATGCGAGTAGAACCCATGGTTAGAACGATAGTGATAACCGTAGGAAGACCTTCAGGAATCGCAGCAACAGACAGTGAGATACCTGTGTTTAGGATCTCTAGCCAAGGCATACCGTAGTAAAGACCGATAGCACACACAACCGCTACCACGCCCAGTGCGACTAGCATTAGCGTCTTCGCGATGGTGTCCATGCGCTCTTGCATTGGCGTCTTGGTTTCTTCGGTGTTCGCCATTAGGTCAGCGATATGACCCACTTCGGTCTGCATACCGGTCGCAACCACAACACCTAGACCTGTACCCGATGTCACCATCGTGGTCATAAAGCCCATGTTTAGCTGATCGCCAAGACCCACTGTTTCGTCTTCGATAACCTTAGACGTCTTGTCGACTGGCTCAGACTCACCGGTTAGTGCAGCTTCGTCGATGGATAGACGGTTGGCCTCAAGAATACGTACATCAGCCGCCAGGATGTCACCTGTGCTGATTTTTAGGATATCACCTGGAACGATATCGCTCGCTGGGATGTCCATCCACTCACCATCACGCTTAACCTGCGCCGACGGTGCCGCCATTTGACGTAGCGCTTCCATGCCTTTCTGAGCTTTGAACTCTTGCCAGAAAGCAATCAACGCGTTGATAAAGATGATCGCCGTAATCGCGATTGCATCCACTAGGTGCCCAGTGAAATAGGAAACAATGGCACCGACACCAAGAATGAAGATAAGTGGATTTTTAAATTGGTGAAGAAACAGCTCAAGCGCAGATTTGCCCGCCTTCTCTTGCAGCTCGTTTTTTCCGTATTGTGATTGACGCTCGGCTACTTCCTTTGAAGTCAAACCTTGCTCCGTCGACACGCCCATCATCTGCTGGGTATTTTCAACGGTTTCAGTAAACCACTTTTTAGTCATGGGGTAACTCTCCAAGTAAATTCAGTCGACATCGGTAGAAAGACAAACCGATAAAAAGCAATCGCTGAATAAAATTATGAAAACGCTCCGCTTTGCTTTTTGCATTTTTATTAACAATTAATGCGTAAGCGGAAAGCCAAATTAAGTTACCTGAAACTGAATATCCCTGTAATTAACTTTCGGAGTGCTGACATGCACTCTAGGACGCTTCTTTGACTCAAAACAAACTTAGATTTTATTCGAGCTTCAAACGCATAAAGGCTTTGTAAGCAAAATTAAATAACACCTAATTTTGGCTGAAAGGATACTTCTGTTTTTTCGAAGTGTGAAAGTGGGTGACGTTGTTGGGGAGGTGGTTGGGGGATACATTTTGGTAACGAAATGGGATTTGGTGGGTTTTATTCAATAGTTATTCACTGGAAGATATATCATTTAGATCGGAGAAATATTCACACTGCGATGCGACGATAGGAGCGAGGACAGGTTCTCCCCCTTTATAACGGGGCGCGTAGCCGGGGGGAGTTAGAGGATGTGCTCTTGGTTCTTTGCTTTTTTAATTTAATTAATTTAAAAGCAAGAAGAGCACCCCTCCCGGCCTCCCCTTATTAAGGGGAGGAGCTACTGGCTCGCTAGCGCATCGCCCAGTCATTGGCAATAACAAAGCCTTGCGATGCGACGCTAGGAGCTAGCATACGTTCTCCCCCTTTATAACGGGGCGCGTAGCCGGGGGAGCTAGAGGGGGTGCTCTTGGTTTTTTGCTTTTTAATTTAATGATTTAAAAGCAAGAAGAGCACCCCTCCCGGCCTCCCCTTATTAAGGGAGGAGCAAAAGATTAAGCACTAATCCCAGAATGACGCAACAACGCATCAATCTCAGGCTCACGACCTCTGAAGCGCTTAAATAGCTCCATCGGCTCTTCGCTGCCGCCCATTTCTAGGATGTTGTTTAGGAAGCTTTGACCAGTCTCTTTATTAAAGATGCCCTCTTCTTCAAAGCGAGAGTAAGCGTCTGAAGACAACACCTCTGCCCATAGGTAGCTGTAGTAACCAGCACTGTAACCACCAGCAAAGATGTGGCTAAAGCTATGCGAGAAGCGGTTCCACTCTAAACTTGGTAATACAGCGACTTTAGATTTCACATCCGCTAGTGTCTCGAGTACGCGTGCGCCAATATCTGGATCGTATTCTGTGTGTAGCGTGAAGTCGAACAGACCGAACTCAAGCTGGCGCAGAATAAACATCGCCGACTGGAAGTTCTTCGCTGCCAGCATTTTATCTAGCATCGCTTTTGGTAGCGGCTCACCAGTTTCGTAATGGCCAGAAATAAACGCTAGCGCCTCTTCTTCCCAACACCAGTTCTCAAGGAACTGACTTGGTAGCTCAACCGCATCCCAAGGCACACCATTAATGCCAGACACCGCTCCGGTATCGATCTTCGTCAGCATGTGGTGAATGCCATGACCCGTTTCGTGGAATAGCGTCACCACTTCATCGTGAGTGAACATGGCAGGCTTATCACCGACTGGCTTATTGAAGTTACACGTTAGGTACGCCACAGGAGTTTGCAGTTCGCCGTCAGCATTGGTGCGGCGCACTCGGCATTCGTCCATCCATGCTCCGCCACGTTTGTGCTCGCGAGCATAAAGGTCTAGGTAGAAGCTGCCGCGCAGTGTGCCTTCACTATCGAAGATATCGAAGAAACGTACCGACTCATGCCAAGTATCCACACCTTCACGTTCAGTAATCTTCATACCGAATACGCGATTAAGCACCTCGAACAGGCCGCTAACCACTTTTGATTCAGGGAAATATGGGCGCAGCTCTTCATCTGAGAACTGGAATAGGTGCTGCTTTTGCTTCTCACTGTAGTAAGCGATATCCCAAAGGTTTAGCTCAGTGACACCGAACTCTTTTTCAGCAAATTGGCGCAGCTCTTCAACTTCACGTTCACCTTGAGGCTTCGCTTTGGTTGCTAGGTCGTTCAAGAAGCCAAGCACTTGTGCTGGGCTCTCAGCCATTTTGGTCGCCAGTGATTTCTCACTGAAGGTACCAAAGCCAAGCAAGCGTGCAATCTCATGGCGCAGTTTTAACTGTTCTGAAATGATATCTGTGTTGTCCCACTGACCCGCAGTCGGACCACGATCAGAGGCGCGAGTGACGTACGCTTCGTACAGCTCTTTGCGCAGTGCTTGGTTATCACAGTAAGTAAGAACTGGAAGATACGATGGAATATCGAGTGTTAACAGGTAGCCTTCAAGCTCTTTGGCTTCAGCAGCCGCTTTCGCTGCGGCTAGAGCTGATTCCGGCATACCCGCTAGCTCTTTCTCATCGGTGATGTGCTTGGTCCAGCCCATAGTGGCATCGAGGACATTGTTAGAGAACTGCGAGCCTAGCTCTGACATACGCTTACTGATTTCGCCGTAGCATGCTGCTCGTTAGCTGGCAAACCAATGCCTGAAAGCTCAAAGTCGCGTAGGGAATCTTTGATGGTTTTTTGCTGAGCTTGACTGAGCGCAGCAAAATCATCGCTGGCCTTGATCGCTTTATAAGCATCATACAGGCCTTTGTGTTGACCCACCCAAGTGCCGTACTCTGACAAAATAGGCAAACAGCTCTCATACGCTTCACGCAGCTCGTCGCTGTTGACCACAGAGTTCATATGGCTCACTGGTGACCAAAGGCGGCTTAGCTTGTCATCAATCTCTTCGATTGGCGCAACAACATTGTCCCAAGTCGGGTTGGTATTGCCTTCAAGCACAGCATCAATTTTTGCGCGGCAGGCATCAATCGCTTGCTCGACTGCTGGTTTCACATGTTCTGGTTTAATTTGTGAAAAAGGAGGTAAGTCGGTAAACGTCAGTAATGGGTTTGACATGCAGCGTCCCTTTTTAGTTATTGGGTTCCCTCACTCATTTGGTAGCAAGTGAGCGTAATTATTAAATAAATGTAGTCATTGGACTCGAATTTCAATCCTTACGACATGACGAAGTTGTAAGATCTCTGCGCTTCGGGAAAGAAGAGGTTATACTTCGTGCATTATTGTCTAACCGAGTCTTTATTTTGCTGAGCTATCGTCACAGTTTTCACGCGGGCAACCATGCCGATGTCGTGAAGCACATAGTACAAAGTCTTATCCTTAATTCTCTAAAAAACAAGGAAAAGCCATTCGTTTATCACGACACCCACTCTGGCGTAGGTCGCTACGATCTGACCCATGAATGGTCGGAGAAAACGGGCGAATACAAGCAAGGTATCGGCAGACTTTGGGGTAATTCAGACATCCCAGAAGACATCGCCAGCTACATCGAGTCGATTGATACGCTAAATAACGGCGATGCGCTGCGTTACTACCCAGGTTCACCGCGTGTGGCGCGCGCGCACCTGCGCCCGCAAGACCGTATGGTGCTGACCGAGCTGCACCCAAGTGACTTCCCGCTACTGGAGCAAGAGTTTCATCGCGACCGTCAGGTTAATATCTTTAAAGAAGATGGTTTTAAGCGTCTTAAGGCGAGCCTGCCACCCGCAGAGCGTCGTGGCTTAGTACTGATTGACCCACCCTACGAGCTCGCTAGAGAGTATCGCGATGTGGTGACCGCGATTGCACAGAGCCATAAGCGCTGGGCTACTGGTATTTACGCGATTTGGTACCCAGTGGTGAATCGCTATGACATCGACGACATGATTGATGGTCTAGAAGGGCTCGGCATTCGCAAGATCCTTCAAATAGAGCTTGGGGTGTCTCCTGATACCAATGAGCGCGGTATGACAGCTTCAGGCATGATTGTTATCAATCCGCCGTGGATGCTTGAGCAGCAGATGAAAGAGATTCTGCCCTACCTAAAAGAGAAGATTGCCCCAGCAACAGGTCACTTCAAGGTGGAATGGATTGTTCCTGAATAAACAGTTCCAGAATAAGCGCTGATTAAAATCGGCGAGCGAAACACAAGGCGCAAGCATCTGTTTTTCATAACAAGCTTGCGCTTTTTTGTTGCCTTAATTCCCTCACCTAAAAAATATTTCGACTTTTTTGAAATTTATTTTCGTCTTTTTCAACCTCTCCTCGTCTTACTAGTGAAAGTACTAAAGCAGTACACCTGAATTACATCCTAGTGAGGAAACCAACATGATTAAGATTGTTAGCTTTAAGATTTGTCCCTTTGTTCAACGCGTGACAGCAGCACTAGAAGCTAAGCAAATCCCTTACGAGATTGAGTACATCAGTCTAAAAGACAAACCGCAGTGGTTTTTAGATATCTCACCAAATGGCCAAGTGCCTGTGATGGTGACTGAATCAGGCACAGCACTATTTGAGTCTGATGCAATTATTGAGTACATCGAAGATGAGTATGGTTCACTGGAACAAGGTGTTACCAATGAGCAGCGTGCTCTTGACCGCGCATGGAGCTACCTAGCTCGAAGCACTACCTTGCTCAATGCGGCACCATGAGCAGTAAAGATAAGGCGACCTTTGAAGAGCGAGCAGAGAAGCTGATTAAAGCGTTCCAAAAAGCAGAGAACCAACTGTCGGGTGAGACAAAGTTCTTTAAGTCGGATGCGCTCAGTAACGTAGATATGGCATGGCTACCGCTACTGCATCGAGCTGCCATTGTTAAAGCACACTCTGGTATGATTTCTTCTGTGGTCTACCGAAGATGCAAGCATGGCAGCAAAACATCCTTGAGTCAGGTTTAGTTGAGAAAACCGTATCAGAAGACTTCGATACGTTATTTAGCAATTTCTACCTAACGAACACCTACCTAGCTGAGGGTAAAGATAGCCAAGCTCAAGGGGGATGTGGCTCTACTAGTTGCTGCGGCTAAAGCCAAAGAACTAGGAGCCCGTCCAAATTTGATGGGGCACTCTCGCTCCATCAATACACTTATCACGACTTACCGAGAGCCACCTATGATTAAGGTCATTAGTTTTAAAATCTGCCCTTTCTTTCAATACGTTACTGCCATGCTAGAAGCGAAACACATTCCTTATGAAGTTGAGTATGCAGATTTCGACAACTGTTTGTTTGACGTTTCTCCGAATGGTAAAGCGCCACTTCTTATTGCCGAAAGTGGAGAGGTACTGTTTGATTCGGATGCCATTGTTCGTTTTCTTGATGAGCGCTATGAGGGGCTTTACCAAGCGCCCACGCCTGAAAAACAAGCGTTACTTGAAGCTTGGGCAAACTACGGATCCAAAAACTTGGTACCTCAATGCAGCACAATGCACAGTAGTGATGAAACAAACTTCGAACAGCACTGGTCTATCTTTGGGAAAGCGCTCATCAATATCGAAAAACAGCTCGGTAAGGGTAAATATTTCTTCGGAGACACTCTCAGTCGTGTAGACATCGCATGGCTGCCGATTCTCCATCGTGCTTGGCTGGTCGAAAAGAAAACCGGTTATGACTTTTTCAAATCATTTCCGCTTGTCAAAACTTGGCAAAAGCAGATTCTCGCTCTGGATTGGCTGGACAAAACGGTTTCTGACGATTTTGAAGCTGTGTTCAACAATTTTTACCTTTCAAAAGGGTTTCTTGCCGGTTTCTCGTCAAAGACCACGATTGAACGCGATGATTGAACCAAGTAACAAAAGCGGGATTAATCGTTATTAGTCATAATCAACGCAACTTTTTCCCATTGGAGAAAGTTGCTAGACTCGATTTATCATACGGACAGAGATTGTGGCTAACATTTTGGGTTGTTGAGTTCTGACAACATCGCCCCAATATGCTTTAGTACAAGCAATCAAAATATTTATAAGCTCTTGGAGAACGTAATGGCAACGCATTTTGACTATATCTGTATTGGTGGCGGCAGCGGCGGTATCGCATCTGCAAACCGTGCGGCAATGTATGGCGCGAAGGTTGCGCTTATAGAAGCGAAAGACCTAGGCGGTACTTGTGTAAACGTGGGCTGTGTACCTAAAAAGGTGATGTGGCACGGCGCGCAAATTGCTGAAGCATGAACCTATACGCAGAAGACTATGGTTTTGACGTTGACGTTAAAGGCTTCGACTGGAACAAACTGGTTGAGAGCCGCCAAGCGTACATTGGTCGTATCCACCAGTCTTACGATCGCGTACTAGGTAACAACAAAGTAAACGTTATCAAGGGCTTTGCTAAATTCGTTGACGCAAAAACTGTTGAGGTTGATGGCGAGCTATACACGGCTGATCACATCCTTATTGCTGTCGGTGGTCGTCCAACTATTCCAAACATCCCTGGTGCTGAATACGGTATCGACTCAAACGGCTTCTTCGACCTAGATGCACAGCCTAAGCGTGTTGCTGTAGTAGGTGCAGGTTACATTGCTGTTGAGATCGCAGGCGTTTTAAGCGCACTGGGTACAGAGACACACCTGTTTGTTCGTAAAGAGTCGCCACTACGTAGCTTCGATCCAATGATCATCGACACACTAGTCGAAGTAATGGATGCAGAAGGTCCAACACTGCACACTCAATCTGTGCCAAAAGAAGTGGTTAAAGAAGCAGACGGCAGCCTGACTCTGCACCTAGAGAACGGTGAAAGCCAAAACGTTGACCAGCTAATCTGGGCTATCGGTCGTCACCCGGCGACGGACGCAATCAACCTAAGCGCGACGGGCGTTGAGACTAACGATCGCGGCTACATCAAGGTAGACGAATACCAAACAACCAACGTTGAAGGCATCTACTGTGTCGGCGATATCATGGAAGGCGGTATCGAGCTAACACCAGTGGCAGTTAAAGCGGGTCGCCAACTTTCTGAGCGCCTATTTAACAACAAACCAGATGCGAAGATGGACTACGACCTTGTCCCTACCGTGGTATTTAGTCACCCACCTATCGGCACCATTGGTCTAACAACGCAAGAAGCCGAAGCTAAGTACGGCGAAGAGAACGTGAAAGTGTACACATCAGGCTTCACTGCGATGTACACCGCGGTCACTAAGCACCGTCAACCTTGTAAGATGAAGCTAGTATGTGCTGGGGACGATGAGAAAGTGGTTGGCCTACACGGCATCGGTTTTACCGTTGATGAGATGATTCAAGGCTTTGCGGTTGCGATGAAGATGGGCGCAACTAAAGCGGACTTTGACTCTGTTGTGGCTATCCACCTACAGGCTCAGAAGAGTTCGTTACTATGCGCTAAAGGCCGCGCAGCACAAATAATATGATTTCAGCCCAGTTTCGACTGGGCTGTTCTACATCTAAAGTTTCGAACCACCACACACCTTTGCGTAATCAAGCAAACACTCATTCCCAACTAGATTGAAACGCCTCGCATCGCTTAAATATCAAGCACAGGATTAATGGTTTTCACAGTAACTAGCACATAGCCTTTGTTTTAGTTTTTTCTGCTAGCTATCAGATCTCACCCAGCATGAGTCTCTGAAAACTAGCCAAATTAAATAAAAGGAACGTGAAATGAAACCTTCTCATTTATTGGCTGCGGCGGCACTAGTCAGTACTAGCTTGCCCGCCCTAGCCGTCAACCCACAGCCCGACCCAACCAACCCGACAGGCTATGTCCTACTGCGCAGCGAAGTGCAAGCCAGCTCCGCCGCCCAAACCAGCGATCCTATGTATGCAGTGTGGGCAAACGCCCTCTCCACTGCACCAAATACTGTTGTCGAAGCTATTGATGCAGGCTTAGCAACCAATCCCAGCAACGTTAAACGTGCCGAGCGCGTATTCCCGCGCTCAGAATGGGATTTCCTCACTCAAATGGCCGCTCCAGAGTACACTTATCAGCGTTTTTTGCAGGCCATTGGTAAGTTCCCTGCGTTTTGTGGCGACTACACGGACGGACGAGATGCCGATGCCATCTGTAAGCGCTCTATCGTCACTGCATTTGCGCATTTCGCCCAAGAAACTGGCGGACATATCGCGCTTGATAACACTTGGGATAACCCACTTGCTTTGGAGGAGTGGCAACAAGCTTTAGTTCATGTACGTGAAATGGGGTGGTCTGAGGGGCAAGAAGGCTACACCACTGGATGCGGCCAAAATGATTGGCAAAACAAGCGCTGGCCATGCTCACCTAACCAAGGCTATTTCGGTCGCGGCGCCAAACAGCTTTCCTACCATTTTAACTACGGTCCTTTCTCGGAGGTGATGTTTGATGGTGATGCGACTGTACTACTTAATAATCCCGCCCTGGTTGCCGATTCTTGGTTAAACCTTGCGTCTGCGATTTGGTTCTTCCTAACCCCACAAGCACCTAAGCCTGCGATGTTGCATGTGATTGATCGCACCTGGAAACCCTCGCAGCGTGAGATAGACGCTGGTATTGGTTATGGGTTTGGTACCACCATCAATATCATCAACGGTGGTATTGAATGTGGTGAGCAAAACAAAACTAAAGGCCAACCGGTTAACCGTATTCGCTATTGGGAAGGACTTGCAGCACACTACCAGATCCCTATTGAAGCCGATGAAGCCAACACCTGCTGGCAACAAACGCCTTATGGCAGCCTCAACCTCAATGGTGCGACCGATGTTCTTTACACCAACTGGGAAGCTAGCTGGAAATACCATGCCGATCGCCCGGGTGGTGTCTCATTTGAATGTAATCTAGTGGGTTATCAAACCGCCTACTCGGCACTGGTTCCTGGCGACTATGAAAAGTGTGTCACCAACTTCTACGGCTCTCACGCAAACTGGCCTGAAGTGCGCATTGTCGATGCATTGCCAACTGATGGAGGCACCGGTGGTGGAGGCAGTGGTGGCGATAATTCAGGCGGAGGTAATGGTGGCGGAGACACCGGTTCCGGGACGCCTTCCGGTGTAATCGTTTGGGAGGCTGGCGTCACTCAAGCTAAGGTCGGTGATACCGTGATTCATCAAGGTAAGTGTTTTACCGCCAAAAACAAACCTGGCATTTGGGAAACTCCAACTCAAACTAACTGGTTTTGGCAGCAAGTAAACTGCCCGGCGTAAGAACATCACCAAGATCTATAAATCACTGATTAATTATAGAAAATAGAGCGGCAGTTCGGTATCCTCTAGCCTGGTTAAAAAGGACACATTGGCCAGACATTGAAACATGGACATCGCACTGAGCTGCTGCTCAATTTCCACTATATGGATGAGACTGAGCAAGCCACATATCTTGATCAACTAAAACTCTCAGACCCCAAACTACATCAGGAACTGCTCAGTGAGCAGAGCACTGCCCATTCCGATCTAACGCAATTATTAGGTCGACACGCTAATGTGCATGTCGATGGCTCAGCGATTACTCAAACCGAGTTAGGTCCCTATCGGATACGCGAGCGTATTGGGCGTGGCGGCATGAGCCAAGTCTATCTGGCTGAGCGTTGTGATGGTCGATTTGAGCAATCCGTCGCCATTAAGGTATTTGAGCCTCATCTAACCAACATGGTTGGCAAAGCCATGCTGTATTGGGAAGCGCAGCTTCTGGCTAAGCTCAATCATCCTAATATCGCCAATGTATTGGATGCCAACGAAACCGACTCCTCGGTATTTTTGGTGATTGAACATGTAAATGGTCAATCGCTCACTCAATGGTTGACCACCAACCCCAGCAAAAGTGCAAAGCTCACGCTGTTTTACGATATTACCGATGCCATTCACCATGCCCATGCGCAAGGTGTGTTCCATGGAGATCTCAAGCCAGAGAATATCCTCGTAGACGAAAACGGCGACGCCAAGGTGATCGATTTTAGTATCGCTACCCATGATGCTCGCTATACCGACCTACACATTTACAGTGCCGACTATGCCAGTCCAACGCAAAAACAAACCGGTAAAGTCGATGCCTCAAGCGACATTTATGCCCTTGGTAAAATTTTCCACAAACTGTTTCCCAGCCACCAGCACAATTCTGAATGGCAATGGGTCTATCATAAATGTACTCAGCCAAGTGCATTTCAATACTTTCGAATTGCAGAGCTGAAGTCGGACATTAAAGCTCTTCAGCACAATAAACCCATCGAACACCCCGATGCAAACGCCCTTTATCGATGTCGTAAGCTGTTAAAGCGCAGACCTCTCGCCAGCGCTTGACAGTGCTACTCATGATTTCCGGCTTAGGCTTTGTTTCCGCGCTAATTAATAAGAACTTTGAACTCCAGCAGCAACAACGCGTCTCCAATGAGCTCTTGCTTGAAATGACCCAACTGCTGTTCCACGGCCATCGCAGTGATGCCGTCTCTTTAAAAACCATGCTGGACTTAACCAGCATGCGTTTACTGAATCACCAAGATTTACCAATTGATATCAAGCAGAAGCTGGTGCTGGCGATGTTAATGCCAGATCAGGACTCTGCCGAACAAGAACAAAAAGACATAGGTACAACCTCAGAATGAAGCGTATGAATCCTACCTGGATGGCCATGGTGGCCTCCCTTGCAAGTACGCAAGGTTTTGCAACGGATATTCAGATTGGCCACTTTATCGATGCGCCAGTCACAGGCCTTTACTACGAAACCAGTTCTAAGCTTAGTGGCTACACCCAACAAGGGCAGTTTGAGTTTAAAGACGGCGATGAAGTGCATTTTTATTTAGGCAGCAGCAATCAACACAAGCTGCTGGCTACAGTAGCAGCCCAGGAAGTAGTGACGCCAAATCTCGCTTCAACTACCCCGAGCAAGAGCCTTAATATGGTTCGACTCTTGCTCGGCATCGATACCAAGCCTAACCGCGAAGATCTCATCAAGCTTGATAGTGACTGGTTATCTTCAGATAAAGTTCAAGGTCTACTCAAAGCACTGGATCTCAACAGCTTACCTGAAAACCTTAGCGTCTCTGATAAGCCGCTCGCCAGTGTGCAAGAGGCGGCCAAACACCTAGAGAGCAGTCAACAATACATAGAGCAGAACTTTACCTCCAAGCAGGTACTCACGGCGCCAGTAGACGTCAAACTCGTCAACACCATTCTCAAGCGTCGTGATTGGCGAGGCAACTTGTGTTTTTACGATACCGCGCGACGTGACGAGCCTAATTATCGCGGTCCGATTGGCAGTACCACATACAAAATTGTTGATGGCGGCATGATACTCTATCCAGATGTGGGCGATTACTATGGTAGCGATGATGGCTCCGTTAGTAGCTGTGAGGTCAATGTCAGTCAAAGCTACCAAGAACAAGAGTTTGAGAAGATAGATGACTATTCCGACTGGGGCGGACTCATCGCTTGTGCCCACACTGGCTGCACCCATCGAGACCTCAACGGATTCGATATCGAAGATTTTGATGATGAAGGCGACTGGAAGTACCGTACCGTGGCAATCAGCTACAACACCACCACCAAACTACTGACTCAAAAGTCTCAAGGACTAGGCAAGAAGGCGCAGGTAGAGCACGACAATCTAACCGAGCACCTATGGTTTACCTCGGCTGTAAATGAAAAGCAGTCAATTGATTTCCAAGGGTATTGGCGACAGCGGAATCTGGCATCTGGCGATACGCGCTGCCTGTACATAGCCGATCAACGTGTAATGCAAAGCAAGAATGAAGCCTGTACAAGGAACCGCCAAAACTACACCCAAGATGTCACAGCAGAATTTGGCGACATGTGGTGGCTTAGCAATGACGTAGGCACCGCGAGCATTGAACAGCTCAACAGCGGCGTAAAATGGTACGCCAGCGACAACACGCCCCGTTACAGCTTGTGGGAGTTCTTACCGACCCAGAAGGAGTGGAGCGACGGCAAGATCTATCGCCGCTTCCAAGACATTCAAGTCGACCAGTTCGGCAAGCAACAAGCTCGAACCACCGCAGTGTTTGAGCTTGAACGATTAGCTAACGATTCGTGGATATAGGTAAGCCAATGCAACTGACAGATATCATTGTCCGTTGGCACAACGGTGATAAACAAGCTGAAGGGCTGTTGTTTCATTTTGCTTATGAACAGCTCAAGTCCATCGCCCATAAAGAGCGGGTGCGTACTTTGGAAAAGTTTAGCGACAATGCGGAGCACCAAGAGCTGGAGATCAACAATACCACAGCCTTAATCCATGACGCATACGTCAAGCTGTCTCAGCACGACGTCAGCTATCTGCAGAATAGGAAGCAATTCTTCTTACTGGTCTCCAAGGTCGTGCGCCAAATCCTTATCGACCAGTCGAGAAAGCGCCTCGCACAAAAGCGTCAACCGACAGCCACGACAACGCTAGACCAACAGAACTTTGATCAACTGATGAGTTTGATAGTGCTTTAGGAGAGCTCAAAAAACGCTTCCCACGCCAATCCGAAGTACTCCAGCTACGCTACTTTGCTGGCCTTAAAAACAAAGAAATCAGTGACATGCTGCAATGCAGCCCCAGCCTTATCGAGAAAGACCTCAGGTTCTCCCGCAGTTGGATGCAATCACAGATATAAATTATTTTACGGCTTTTCGCTGCAATTACGTTCCTTGTTGCTCTAGGGATAAATGATTAAAAAAGGGTCATTAACCGAGTGAAACCAAACAAGGAACGACCCTATGAAACAACTTAGCGCAATCGCCATCGCGGTTTCTTTGATTCTTACTGGCTGCGGCGGTAGCGATAGTGGTGATGCTGGCACCTCAACTGGCGGCGGTGAGCAAACTAAACCCTCATTGCAGCGACAAGCTCTTGATGGCTACCTAGTAGATGCTGATGTCTACGTTGACCGTAACCGTAACAACATTGCTGAAACCGATGAGAAGTTGACGGCGACCACCGATTCACAGGGTAAGTTCACCATTTCAGAAGCCGATGCCGAATTCCCGGTCATCGTCCGCGCCGTCGCGGGTCGCAGTTACGATACCGATAAAGGTGGCAGGCTGATCAACACATTTGAGATCGCGGCACCAGCAGGCACCGCCGTTGTTAGCCCATTCTCAACCATCGCCGTTCTCGAACAAAAAACGCTGGAAGAAGTCGCGACAGATTTAAATATCGACAGCACCATCCTAGATACAGACTACGTAGCGGCAAAACAAACTAACGCCGACGCAAAACAAGTACATGCTATTGCTCGCTCACTAACGCTGCAACTAGATAGTGATCTCGCTAGCTCAGAAGCAAACCTTTCTGATATCAAAACTCAGCTCACAAACATCCAAGATAAAATTGCTGAGCAGGTCAATAACAACGTCGATCTAGACACCATCATCGTCGATGAAAAGGGTAACGTCACTGAATCGCCAAAAACCGTCAAAAACATGATGGTTGGTTCGACCTATTACTATGTTTCGACCAACGATTACTACTTCCACAAAGAAGGTATTTCAGAAATCACCTTCCACGAGAACAAGGTGAGCTTTATTGATGACAACGGTAAAGTTGGTGAGCAGCCGCTTACCTACACCGATACTGGCTACATTACCTCAGACGGCGAAGAAACCATCATTTTGCTTGGTGAGAAGCTCAGCCTAACCGTGACACCTCAAAACGATCTGTTTGTGGCGAGCCAGGTTAACTTTGGTGACAACGGCTATGAAAAGCGCGCGGTGACAACTTCTGATTTCGCAGGCAAAACACTGTATCACTTCTGGGATGACTCTACGTCAAGTAAGGCGGATCCTGATATGGCCAAAATTGTTCTCAATGAAGACGGCAGTGGCGTGATTGTGGAAAGAAATGGTCTTGACTGGCCTGAGACGGAAATGCAAGGCTCATGGCGTATTAGCGAGCAAGGTGACCTCGTTCTTAGCGCTAGTGACTTCGATGAAGATTGGGTTATCTCATTCACGACATTAACAAGCCAAGGCTTGCATGTGGCTTACGAAGACAGCCGCAACCAATCTAAACCGCTACTGTTCACGGAAAACCACGACCTAGCTGACAACCTATACAGAGAATGGCTTAAACTCGCAAAGTAACGCGATATCCTCAAACTGCCTGCGGGGCAGTTTTTACACAACTCTGATCCCCTCTCCCTTTCTTAGTTGGCAAAACTTCCTTATAGTTTGTGAAGACTGTAAGGAGTTGTTAATGGACAAAAAACACGTTTATTTCTTTGATGCTATGCGCTGTGTGGCGGCACTGGCGGTGATCATCATTCATGCACTTGGGCCTTACCGTCATGAACTTGGACAAATCCCAATGGGTGAGTGGGTAACGGCGATCACATTTAACGGCTTCAGTCGCTGGGCTGTGCCAGTGTTTATTTTGATCACAGGCGCCTGATGCTCAACGATACGCGTCCTTTCGATCTCAAATACTATCTGTCACGACGCTTGGGTAAAGTCTGATCCCATTTCTGGTGTGGTCACTGTTTTACGCCTATTTGTCCGGCTGGACGATTGAAGGTTTTAATGGTGATACGGTGAAAGAGGTGCTTGCAGAGAGTTATCATCACCAAACCTACTACCATCTTGGCTTCTTTTATTACTTTATCCCACTTTATGCGGCGATTCCGTTCCTGCAAATCTTCGTGCG
The DNA here is from genome assembly GCA_000755425.1 of Vibrio maritimus. GTDB lineage: Bacteria > Pseudomonadota > Gammaproteobacteria > Enterobacterales > Vibrionaceae > Vibrio > Vibrio maritimus_A. The sequence goes on along the minus strand of BBMT01000014.1, from coordinate 20,019 downwards.
TAAGTTCGATGATGGGGCACTTTATGCTTTCACTGGGCTTTGGCTACTGACCACGTTATTGTTTTTGATGCGCATTGACGGACCGTGGAGCGAGCAGTTCTGGCTTTATATGGGATTGTTGCCACTGGGCTACATTTTGTATCAAAAGCTACCTGCTAGTCGCGGCGTGGTGGTGCTTTCCGTCGTCCTTGGTGTGAGTGCGATGGCGCTAAGCAGCTATATGGTGGTGCAAGGCAGTATTGAAGCCGATCGCTATTATGTCGGCCGCTGGTTCTCGTACAAGACGCTGAATACGGTTCTAGCAGCGAGCATGATTTTCATCTTGTGCAAGGCATACGCGGACAATCTAAAGCCACAAGTGAAGAAAGTGGTGAGCTTTATCAGTCAGTACAGTTTAGGTATCTATATTCTGCACCCACTGTTTTTGTGGCCGATGAATGAGTTAGGACTGCACCATGGACACCCGATTTATATGATCCCATTCTGGGTCATCATAAGCGGCAGTTTAGCACTGGCCACCAGTTGGCTACTCGCTCGAAGCGCAAAAACTCGCTGGCTACTGCCATAACGTTTACTTTCCGACACACACCACGTTCAGCAAGGTGTTACCTTTAAGGGGTGACACCTTGCCATTGGTAAATAGTCCTTTTTGACCATCTCCCCAATACGGCATCTGCATTGGCCATTGATTGCTCGCCATGACCTGTGAGCCAACAAGCGATTGCCACTCATCGTTACTCACCAAATGCATATCGAGATCGCTGCATACCTTTATGGCACTGCTGTAGCTTAAACGGTTCCAGGCCTTATCGTGTTCCATATAGAACTGATGGTCACCACCTGAAAGGTAAGGTACCGCATAGCGCTTGCCGTCGACCTGCGCGGAGAGTCTAACCGAAAGAGAAGAAGACTTGGTTGTAGGCAGCGCTGGAATGGTTGCCGCTTTTTTGACAGGTTTTGGTGCTGTCGACTGGGATTGAGGTGTTGGTTGCTTGGATTGAAGTTGCTTGGACTTGTCTTGGCTAGACTGAGGCTTGCTGGCCAGGGTTTTCTCAGAGGCTTGTGGTTTACTGAAAGCGGCTTTTACACCGGTAGGGTTGGAGGGCTTTGCTACGGAGGAAGCTGAAGCGCTCACCGTGCTCCCGCTGCGCTCAACCACACGAATAAATGCATCGCCGTAGCCGCTTACCCCTTTAACCTCGATTAAGTCCTGCTTAGCTTTATTCACATCGGTGTAAGGGCCAATCAAACAGCGGTAACTGCTCTGCTGTGGCAGCATCCAAACATCAGAGGATATCTCCGAGTACAGTGGCATTGCCTGCTCAAGCGGCATCGGCGTTTCGAGTATCCCACATTGAATCCAATAGACAGCATCTTTCGACTCCGGAACTTTGCTACCCCAGACCCCATTACCGATTGGGCAGTTTTCCGCTAGCACTGGGAGTTGGTTCGTAGAAACTTGGCTAGCATCACACAGAGCATCGTCTGCCAATACGTTCGTCGACACAGTCAATACCCCGAGCAGAACACTACTACGCAGCCAGCGTGATGAAACGCTTGCCAATCCCTTAACTCTGCCGAAAGAGCCCATACCTATCCCCTGAACACTTCATCTGGAATTTGCGACACAAATAAAAAGAGCCGCAATCATTTGCGACTCTTAGTGTAGTGAGGATTGGGTTTAAAAATCAATCTCTCTCGATCACCCTTTGTAGATTTTCGGGTTAAATACATCACGCAACCAGTCACCTAATAGGTTGATTACTAGTACTAAAGTGATCAGAACTAGACCTGGGAACGCCGTAATCCACCAAGCGCCAGAGAAGATGTACTTAAAGCCGATACTGATCAGTGCACCTAGTGACGGTTGGTCAACCGGTAGGCCAAGACCTAGGAACGACAGCGCCGCCTCCGACATGATCGCGTTCGCCACCTGTACTGTTGAGATAACCAAGATTGGCGACAAACAGTTAGGAAGAATGTGACGGAACATGATGCGTGGCGCTTTAAAGCCCATCACACGTGCCGCTTCTACATACTCTTTCTTCTTCTCAGCCAGTACCGAAGCACGAATGGTACGCGCGTACTGTGGCCACTCGGCAATACCGATGATCACCACCAGCATCAGTACTGCATATTGACTGAAGAACTCGCTACCAAAGCTCGCCTTAAAGATAGCCGAGACAATGATCGCCACCATCATGGTTGAGAACGACAGCTGGACATCCGCAAAGCGCATTAGGAAGCTATCAACACGGCCACCAAAGTAACCCGCTGACAAACCAATAACGGTACCTAGAAATAGCTGAAGACCTACTGCCGCAAAGCCAATCGTCAGCGATAGACGAGAGCCGTAAAGAATCGTCGACAGAATATCACGACCTTGCTCATCGGTACCCAGCGGGAAAGTTGCGTCGCCGTCTTCCATCCAAGATGGTGGCAACTCGGCATCCATAATGTCGATGGTACTGAGATCATACGGGTTGTGCGGTGCAATCAGCGGCGAAGCTAACGACATCACTAGAATCACCATAAAGACAGTGAAACTCGTCATCGCAACCTTGTCGCGCTTGAAGTAATACAGAAAATCCGATTGTTTGAAACGCTCCCAACGTGAAGGAACGACTTGTACTGCTTGTGTCATGGTTATGCTCCTTTACCAGTTAGGTTTACTGTTGGGTTAATCAAGCCGTATAGCAGGTCGACGATGGTGTTAGTCACTACGAAGATAAGACCTACAAAGATAACGTACGCGGTGATAAGCGGCGTATCTACGCGGTTGATTGCCTCTAGGAAAAGGAAGCCTGTACCAGGCCACTGGAATACGGTTTCGGTAAGGATGGTGTACGCCACCATAGTACCGATTTGTACGCCACCTACCGTCAATACCGGTAGCATGGTGTTTTTGAGCGCATGTTGGTAGTAGATCTTATGCAGAGCTAGACCTTTCGCCTTACCAAACTTGATGTATTCCGAGCTCAGCACTTCTAGCATCTCTGCGCGCACTAGACGAATAAACAGCGGCAACATAATGGAAGCCAGTGCGATACACGGCAGCACCAAGTGTGCTAGACCATCAAGCGTTAAGAAGCCAGAGTCCCAACCAAACCAGTTTGCGGTTTCACCTCGTCCATAGGACGGGAACCAGCCCAGTTCAATAGAAAAGACGTACATCAACATGATTGCCGTTAGGAAAACAGGGATCGAGATACCGATGCTGCTGCCTGCCATCACGACTTTGGTAAAGAAGCTCTTCGGGTTAATTGCAGAGTAAACCCCAAGAGGGATAGATAAACAGATTATGATTAACGTGGCACCAAATACCAGCTCTAGCGTCGCCACTAGTTTGCTCGCAATCACTTCAACCGCAGGGCGCTTGAAGAAGTATGAGTTGCCTAAATCACCTTGTACCGCGTTACCAAGAAAACGCGCGTATTTCGTAATGAAGGGATCGTTGAGGCCCATTTCATCGCGCATCGCTTGACGCTCTGCTTCTGAAACCGACTGACCTACAAGTTCACGCAACGGGTCGCCCAGGTTATCCTGAATGGCAAACGCCACCAAACTGATCACAAACATCACTATCAGTGCCTGAAACAGGCGCTTGACCAGAAACGAAAACATTCCTTGCCCCTTATGTATCCATTACATTAAAAATTCGTTCAGCCTTAAAAAACGCGCTCTGCTCGCTGAACAAAGCAGAGCGCGATTATCTGTCGCTTACTCAGCGAGAGAGTGCCGCTTACTTAACGACTAGGTCACCAAAGTATGGGAAGTTCATGCCGTTGATGATTGGGCCAATCTCAACGTTAGACTTCGCTGCCCATGATGGATCTTGCCAGTGTAGAGGAACAAACGCCGCTTCATCGTATAGCGTTGCTTCTACTTGCTTAAGCATCGCGCTACGCTTCGCTAGTCTGTCTCAGAGTTAGATGCAGAAACGATCTTGTCCACTTCTGGGTTAGAGTAGTGACCACAGTTGTACTGACCGCGACCCGTTGTTTCATCACGAGTCATTGTTAGGAACTCTGTGAAGTTCGCTGAATCTTCTGTATCTGGGTGCCAGCCGATCATCATCATGTCTGCTGCACACTTATCAAACTCTGGCCAGTATTGCGCTTTAGGCATTGTCTTCAGATCAACCTTGATGCCGATCTTAGACAGCATTGCTGCTGCCGCTTGAGCAATCTTGTCGTCATTCACGTAACGGTTGTTTGGCGCCATCATAGATAGCGTAAAGCCGTTCTCGTAACCCGCTTCCTTCATTAGCTCTTTCGCTTTCTTCAGGTCGTAGCGTGGCGTTAGCTCTTCGTTGTAACCCGCGTAACCAACTGGGCTTTGCTGACCAGCAGGTGTCGCAGCACCTTTCATGATCTTCTTAGCAATACCTTCGTTGTTGATAGCGTGAACGATAGCTTGACGAACGCGAACGTCTTTCAGCGCTTCGTTGCTGTTTTGGTTCATTTGGAACGTGATTACACGCGTACCAGGCATAGTGTATAGGTTGATGTTGCTCGCGCTATCCACACGCTTGTAGTCATTTGGTGCTACTGGAGCGATCATGTCTACGTCGCCAGAAAGAAGTGCTGCTACACGTGTTGCTGCTTCTTTGATTGGTACAAGTGTTAGGTTATCAACGTTACCTTTTGAAGCGGTGTCCCAGTAGTTAGGGTTACGCTCAAACTCAACCTTGATGCCTTGCTCACGTGATTTAACCGTGAATGGGCCAGTACCAGAAACGTTAGTAGAAGCAAAAGAGTTACCGTGCTTAACGATTTCGCCTTTGTCTTTACCGTCTTCTGTTGTACCTGAGTAGAACTTGCTGTCCATTGGGAAGATGTACGTTGCCACGTTCTCAACTAGCGGGTAAGTACCGTCAGTCTTGATTTCGATGGTGTAGTCGTCAACTTTTGTCAGTGATACTAGCGGCGCAAAGATACCTTTAAAGTCAGCAGACTTCTTAAGACGCGCAAATGTCCATACTACGTCGTCAGCCGTTAGCTCATTACCAGAGTGGAACTTAACGCCTTTACGTAGGTTGAAACGCATAGTTTCGTTGTCGACACGCTCCCAAGACTCAGCCAAACGAGGCTCAAATTCCATGTCTTGGTTAAAACGTACTAGTGGGTCAAATACCATGTGTGAAAGCTGCATCACACCGCCAGATAGCTGCTCTTGTGGATCAAGCGTTACTGGGTCAGCGTCGTATGCTACGGTGATGTTTGCTGCTGCAGCGCTAAAGCTTAGGCCAGCTGCCATCAAAGCCACTGCTAATTTACTTTTCATGGTTTTCATTGTGCATAACTCCTTCATGCGGGGATCCGGATCCCTTTTTGTTGTGTTTGCTTCTGCTTATATTTCCATTAGGAACTTATTTGCTTACGCCGTTTTTACTACGTCTTCTCTTAAGCCTGTAAACTCAGGCATCAAGGAAATCAGTTGCTTGCTGTATTCGTGTTGTGGGTCGGTAAACAATTGCTCAGTAGGCGCCACTTCCAGTAGCGTACCCATTTGCATTACACCCACTCGATCACACATCTGACGGATAACCGGCAAATCGTGACTGATGAACAGCATGGTGAGGTTCAGCTCTTGCTGAAGGTCTTTAAGTAGGTTCAAAATCTGCGCCTGAACTGATACATCAAGCGCTGATGTCGGCTCGTCACAGATCAATAGACGCGGACGTGTTGCCAATGCGCGAGCGATAGAGATACGCTGACGCTGACCACCAGAGAACTCGTGTGGATACTTCACACCGGCCATCTTGCCAAGACCCACGTGCTCAAGCAGATCTTCAACAATCTGTTTGGTCTCTGACTCGTTAGCGGTCAGTTTGTGGAAACGAATTGGCTCAGCGATGATGTCGTAGATCTTCATGCGCGGGTTCATTGAGGTGTATGGGTTTTGGAACACCATCTGCATCTGACGACGCATCGGACGACGCTCTTTCTCCGACTTAAGCGAGGTTAAGTCGATACCCTCAAACGTCACCTTACCTGAGTTCGGTGCGTACAGACCGGCGATAACACGAGCGATAGTAGATTTACCTGAACCCGACTCACCCACTAGGCCAAATGTCTCACCTTCATGAACTTCAAAGCTCACGTTGTTCGACGCCTGAACGTACTCACGACGACTTTCGAACAAAGAATCTTTGGTCACAAAGCGTAGGTTGACGTTCTCTACGTTAAGGAGTGGACCCGTGTAGTCACGGTGATCTTGGCTTTGACCTAGCCAGTGGTTTTTCACATCAAGCGGCTCCATTTCGTGAGCTTCTTCGATGTAGCTAACCAGCGGGAAGCGATCCAGCTTCATATCTGAGCGAGGAACCGCAGAGATCAGGCTGCGTGTGTATGGGTGGTCAGGGTCGCCCAGTACTTTCTTAGTTGCGCCAAACTCCACCAGGTCACCACGATACATTACCGCTACACGGTCAGTTACGTTGGAAACCACACCCATATCATGCGTTACTAGCATACAACCCACGTTGTTCTTGATGCACAGGTCGCGAATCAAACCTAGGATTTGATCTTGAATTGATACATCCAGTGCCGTGGTTGGCTCATCAGCAATGATTAGGTCAGGTTCACCCGCTAGCGCGATAGCGATAACCACACGCTGACGCATACCACCAGAGAACTGGTGAGGGTATTGTTTAAGGCGGTTTTCTGGTTGTGGGATACCCACTTGCTTCATTAGGTTGAGCGAGCGCTCATAGGCCTGCGCATCCGTCACCTTCATATTGGCGTGGATGGTCTCTTTTAATTGTTGCTCAACCGTGAAAAGTGGATTAAGTGAGGTCATTGGGTCTTGGAAAATAAACCCGATTTTTGAGCCACGAACTTTTCGCATCTGTTCAGGAGATAAACCAGAGATTTTCTCTCCATCCAAGAACACTTCGCCACCAGCGATCGTTCCCGGAGGTGAAAGCAAATCAATCACCGCATTACCTACGGTCGATTTACCTGCACCAGACTCACCCACAACACCAACAATTTCGCCGCGCTCAATATTGAACGACAAATTTTTAACCGCGGCATGTACCCCATGGCGAGATGGGTATTCGATACGAAGATCTTTAACTTCTAATAATGACATTACCAGACCTCTACTGCTTTGGCAGTTTTCTGCCCCTGTCTGAAAAATTGAATCCATTCTTAGACAGCATTTTCTGCTGACTAATTACAAGTGCATCAATTTGGCAAATCTTTCACAGAAAAGCAACAAAAATAGGATAAAAATTCGATTTCAAGCAAATCTAAAGCAGTATAAATAAATATTTATGCACATTAACTACATATAGCAATGGTAAGACCTATTAAAAAACTTGATGTAGCACCAATAAAACCCACTATAAAACGATCATAAATCGCTACACATCACGATATTAGCCATATTAATAACTAACCCACTGCGAATAGTTATTCCATAATCACTTTAACACTATGGAAACATAAGTTTTGTAACAAAGTCATTTGCAGAACTAAAGTCTAGATCTTAATCACACTTCCTAGCCTAAATGCTCAGATTTTGAAAGTGAGCAACATTTTCCCCTACATTAAATTGCAACATAGCCAGTGCTATCATTGTGAACAAAACTCTAGCATTTACAGTAAATGCAGAGTGAAGCACCATTCTTATCTCACAAGAATCGTAGAAATGTTATTCAGCCTAATGCAAAAGACACATCAGGCTATTTATAGAAAGAAAAAGTACCAAGAAAAGCGAGTATTCGCGCTTTTAAGTAAAGTAACCATATGAAACCAAGCCTGCAAAAGGCATGAACACGAACTCATTGGCTCTCCAAAGTTATCTCACATACGCCAGTTCAGGTTTTTCCAACCATCGAAAACGAAAAAGCCTCGTCTTTCGACGAGGCTTTCGAATGGTGGTCGGTGAATAGGGGTTCGATTGGTTCGACACTTGACGACTGGGCTTCCATGGGACTGGCCCTTCCAGCCCACGACCCGCATGGGCTTTCCCTAAAACCACAAAAACTATATACGAAAAAGGCCATGTCTTTCGACAAGGCCTTGAATGGTGGTCGGTAAAGAGGGATTCGATTGGTTCGACACTCGACGACTGGGCTTCCATGGGACTGGCCTTCCAGCCCCCGACTCGTATGGGTTTTCCTCAAACTTGCAAAACCACATACGAAAAAAGCCTCGTCTTCCGACGAGGCTTTCGAATGGTGGTCGGTGAAGAGGGATTCGAACCCCCGACCCTCTGGTCCCAAACCAGATGCGCTACCAAGCTGCGCTATTCACCGACAATTTTTATTACGCTTTACAACGTAAAGGGGAGCACTTTAATTTGAAAGGCTACCAAAATTAATGGGGTGGCTAACGAGATTCGAACTCGCGACCACCGGAATCACAATCCAGGCTCTACCAACTGAGCTATAGCCACCACAAATTTTGTTTTGTTACCGTCATCAACAGTAACTGAAATAGTGGTCGGTGAAGAGGGATTCGAACCCCCGACCCTCTGGTCCCAAACCAGATGCGCTACCAAGCTGCGCTATTCACCGACGATGTTCTTTTCAGAACGATTTCGTTTCGATTAAATCAAAACTGGAGACAAAAGTCACCGAAATAATGGGGTGGCTAACGAGATTCGAACTCGCGACCACCGGAATCACAATCCAGGCTCTACCAACTGAGCTATAGCCACCATTATGTTTTGCCAATATTATATCCGGATGGCACGCCCGAAAGGATTCGAACCTTCGACCTTTGGCTCCGGAGGCCAACGCTCTATCCAGCTGAGCTACGGGCGCATGCCCTATCGGCGGATGGGAATAATACGGATATCACACTATGTCGTAAAGTACTTTTTTCAACTTTTTTTCTCGTTTGTTGTCTTTTTCAGCACTTTGGTACAGAAAATAGTAGCTTGACGATGTGATTCACCCCGTGAAGCTGAAAACTTGTGGTTTATTGCAACAAGTTAACAGGATATAATCACCCAATGTTTACATTGATTTAACAGCCGTTAGATCAGCAAGCAGAATAAAATCGTATAAATGAATAGCAAGCACCGACTTGCTACCTTGTTGGATAGTAAAGTGAGTTTAATGGATATGTCTCGTCGAATCTTAACTGTGTTGGTCGCTGCACTAACTTTTTCTACTGCCTCTTTTGCAGCGGATGTGAGCCAAGAAGAATATGACGCTATCGCAGAGCGTATTAAACCTGTTGGTGGTGTTTACTTAGCCGGCAGCGAGCCAGTTGCTGCAGAGCCGACTGGTCCACGCGATGGTGCTACTGTTTACAACACCTTCTGTACTGCTTGTCACTCAATTGGTGTGAGTGGTGCACCGAAAACGGGTGATGCGGGTGATTGGGCTCCGCGTATTGCGCAAGGCAAAGACGTGTTAGCGGATCACGCGATCAACGGCTTTAACGCAATGCCAGCAAAAGGCTCTTGTATGGATTGTTCGGATCAAGAAATCATCGATGCTATCGAGCACATGATTGCGGGTCTATAATCCCAAAAAGCACTGTATATAAAGAAGGGCTCACTAACTAGTGAGCCCCTTCTTTATATACAGTGCAAATGGTGGTTACTTCTTATTGAACATCGCACGAATATTAGCAATATGCGCTTGGCCTTTTTGCATCCGCTCTTCTGCAGAGACTGGCTTTTTGGATTGCTCCCAGTCGACATCATCAAATGGGAGTTCGTCTAGGAAGCGACTATGCTCTGGCTTAATGAGCTCACCAAACTGACGACGCTCTTTACAGATGGTAAATGTCAGCTCTTTTTGTGCCCGAGTGATACCTACGTACATCAGACGGCGCTCTTCCTCGACGTTGTCTCATCAATACTGGTTTGATGCGGCAAAATCCCCTCTTCCGAGCCAATCAAATAGACATAAGGGAACTCCAGACCTTTTGAGGCATGGAGCGTCATAAGCTGAACGGCGTCGCTGTCATCTTCTTCTTCACCGCGCTCCATCATGTCACGCAAAGTCAGGCGCTGAACCACCTCTTTGAGTGTCTTCTCTTCTTTATCGTAATTGTCGCCTTCTAGGTCTGCGACAATCCAGGAATAGAGATCAGACACGTTTTTCATGCGCATTTCTGCTGCTTTTGCGCTAGATGAAGTCTCGTAGAGCCAGTCTTCGTAATTGATATCACGAACTAGGGCACGAACAGCTTCTACTGTGTTTCCACGCTCGGCATTGTCGCCAATGGTCACGATCCATTGGGTAAAGCGACGCAGGTTCTCAAGTCCCCGACCAGTTAAGTGCTGTTCTAGCCCAATTCAAAACTGGCCTCGAACAGACTCTTGCCACGCATATTGGCGTAGCTACCCAGCTTCTCCAATGTCGCCGGTCCAATTTCTCGACGCGGCGTATTAACGATACGCAAGAATGCATTGTCATCGTCCGGATTCACCAACACACGCAGGTAGGCCATGATGTCTTTGATTTCTGCACGAGCAAAAAACGAGGTGCCGCCAGAGATCTTATAAGGTACTCGGTTTTGCATCAGCGCCTTTTCAATCAAACGTGATTGATGGTTGCCTCTATATAAGACGGCATAATCACGATACTCGGTGCGATTCACAAAGCGGTGCGCAATGAGCTCACCCGTAACGCGCTCTGCCTCATGCTCTTCATTCTTGGCTTTAAGTACCTTTAGCTTTTCACCATCAGGAATCTCTGAGAACAGTGACTTCTCAAATACGTGTGGGTTGTTGGCAATCAAGATATTCGCCGCACGCAGAATTCGACTCGTCGAACGATAGTTCTGCTCTAGCATCACTGCTTTAAGGTTTGGGAAGTCTTTGTTAAGCAGCACCAAGTTTTGAGGCTTAGCGCCACGCCATGAATAGATAGACTGGTCGTCATCGCCTACCACGGTAAAACGTGCTCGCTCACCAACAAGCAACTTAACCAGCTCATACTGACTGGTATTGGTATCTTGGTATTCATCCACCAGCAAATACTGAATGCGTTTTTGCCAGCGTTCGCGCACTTCTTGATTGGTTTTAAGCAAAATCACCGGTAACGCAATCAGATCATCAAAATCGAGCGCGTTGTACGCTTTCATCTGGATTTGGTACATCTCGAAGCAATACGCAAATAACTGTTCTTGCTCGGATCGCGCACTACCTTTGACCTGCTCAGGGGTGAGCATGTCGTTTTTCCAGTTCGAGATTGAACTCAGTAGTGAGCGCAACAAATCTTTATCACCGTCAAGCTGCTTTTCTGTCAGCTCTTTGAGTAACGCCATTTGGTCTTGGTCATCAAACAGAGAGAAACCTGCTTTCAAACCGAGCGCTTTGTACTCGCGGCGAATGATATTCAGTCCCATAGTGTGAAAAGTCGACACCATCAAACCTTTAGATTCATTTTTACCTAATGTCTGCCCTACACGCTCTTTCATTTCACGCGCAGCTTTATTAGTAAACGTCACCGCAGCGATATTTCTTGCCTTATACCCGCAGTTTTGCACGAGGTAGGCTATCTTATTAGTAATAACGCGGGTTTTACCCGACCCTGCGCCGGCAAGAACCAGACATGGACCAGAGACGTATTTAACCGCCATATCTTGCTGCGGATTTAGCTTCATTGAAGTGCTCACTAGTGAAGTTTTGTAACGCGCACATAATAGACTGCGAATGCTGACAATGCCATGTCCCGTAGGTTTTTTAACCTTTATAAAAGAAGGTTAAAAAATAAAGTTGCACAAATATGCCCAGATTGTTTTATAATGAATGAACGTTCATTCACTAGTAAGCGGATGGCTAATGATGGCAATCAATACCAACGACAAACGACTGCAAATCCTAGAAGCGGCGCAAAAAATGGTCGCCGAAGTTGGGATACAGGGCGTGTCGATGCAAAAGCTCGCCAATAAGGCAGGAGTCGCAGCTGGCACAATTTATCGATACTTCGATGATAAGGACCATCTTTTAGAAGAGCTACGACTTTTTGTAGCGTCACGCATGGCGAAGGCAGTACAAGAAGGCGTAGATGCGGATAAACCGCTCAAGGAGCAGTATCGCACCATGTGGCTCAACATATGGCGCGTAGCAGCTTCCAACATCGATTCGTTGAAGACTCGCGTCCAATACGATTCGATTCCTTCAAAAAATAGTTATGAAACTCGGGAACAGGAACGAAAAATGTTTGCCCAAGTGGATAACCTATTCAACGAAGGAAAGAAACAAGGGGTTTTCAAAAACCTCGATAATGAGATTCTGTCTGGACTAAGCTTAGAAGCAAGCGTATCGCTTGCTCGCAAGCATGCTCTGGGTCTGTATCAACTTGATGATGCATCGCTGGAAGCAGCGATTGAAGCAAGTTGGGATGCAATTATAAAACACTAATGTGGAGTTTTCGTTAGAATGAAAAAGTGGACATTTTTCATGCTACTTATCGCAATACTGCTGTTCGGCAGTGTGATAGGTTTCAACCTGTTCAAGCAACAGAAAATTGCTGAGTATTTAGCTAACCGCCCGGAGCCTGAGTTTCCAGTCACCGTGACCACCGTTAAACCTGTGGATTGGATACCGGTTATCGAAGCCATCGGTTTCGTTGAACCTAACCAAGGTGTAACACTAACTTCAGAAACCAGCGGTGTGATCAGCAACATCTCGTTTGCATCGGGCTCTATGGTTGAAAAAGATCAGCTACTTGTATCTCTAGATTCAGACGTAGAAAAAGCCAACCTCAAGAGTTCGCAAGCACGTCTTCCTGCCGCGAAAGCAAAGTACGAGCGTTACCAAGGTCTTTACAAGAAAGGCTCTATCTCTCGTGAAGCTTACGATGATGCAGAAGCGAGCTACTTCTCTCTATCCGCGGATATCGAAAGCTTGAAAGCTCAGATTGACCGCCGTGAGATCAAAGCGCCGTTTTCTGGTGTTGTTGGTATCCGTAACGTATTCCTTGGTCAATACCTACAGCCAAGTGACGACATCGTGCGTCTTGAAGACACTAGTCTAATGAAGCTGCGTTTTACTGTTCCTCAGACAGATTTCTCTCGCGTTTCGATTGGCCAAGATGTCGATATCTTTGTTGATGCGTATCCAAACCAACCGTTTAAAGGCTCTATCTCTGCCATTGAACCTGCGGTTAGCATCCAAAGTGGTCTGATCCAAGTTCAAGCGGATATTCCAAATAACGATGGCAAACTGCGTAGCGGCATGTTCGCTCGCGCGAACATCATTCTGCCTAAGCTAGAGAACCAAGTAACGCTACCGCAAACCGCAATCACATTTACGTTATACGGCGACAACGTGTATGTCGTGACTGACGTTGATGGCGAGAAGCGCGTTAAACAGCAAGTCGTTAAAGTTGGTGAACGCACTGGCGATATCGCCCACATTCTAGAAGGCGTAAGCCCAGATGACATCATTGTTACCTCTGGCAGGTACGTCTAAGTAACGACGTGAAAGTTAAAGTGGTGGAAAGCGATGCTACGGTACCACCAGCTGAGACACCGATGCTGTAATTGGAGGCAAAATGCGTTTTACTGATATTTTCATAAAACGTCCTGTTCTTGCGGTATCGATCAGCTTCTTGATTGCCTTGCTTGGCTTACAAGCAGTATTCAAGATGCAGGTACGTGAATACCCAGAAATGACGAATACGGTTGTCACCGTGACAACCAGCTACTACGGTGCGAGTGCCGACTTGATTCAGGGCTTTATTACTCAGCCTCTAGAGCAAGCCGTTGCGCAGGCCGACAACATTGACTACATGACGTCACAGTCTGTGCTTGGTCAATCGACCATCACGGTAAACATGAAGCTTAACACCGACCCGAACGCGGCACTGTCAGACATTCTGGCAAAGACCAACTCGGTTCGCTCTCAGCTTCCGAAAGAAGCCGAAGACCCGACGGTAACTATGTCGACAGGTTCGACAACCGCGGTACTTTATATCGGCTTTACCAGTGATGAGTTGGCGTCGAGTCAGATCACCGACTACCTAGAGCGTGTAATCAACCCGCAGCTATTTACCGTTAACGGCGTATCTAAAGTAGATATGTATGGTGGTATGAAATACGCACTACGCGTATGGCTAGACCCACTGAAAATGGCCGCGCTGAAGATGACGGCATCAGACGTGATGAACGTTCTAAATGCCAACAACTATCAGTCTGCAACAGGTCAAGCCACGGGCGAGTTCGTTCTGTATAACGGCAGTGCCGATACTCAGGTATCGAACACCGAAGAACTGAAGAACCTGGTTGTAAGCTCAAGCGACGGTCAAGTGATTCGCTTAGGTGATATCGCGAAAGTGACACTTGAGAAGAGTCACGATGTATACCGTGCAAGTGCTAACGGCCAAGAAGCGGTAGTAGCAGCGATCAACGCGGCACCGAGTGCTAACCCGATCAACATTGCAGCCGATGTGCTTGAACTTCTTCCTCAGCTTGAGAAGAACCTGCCAAGTAACATCAAAATGAACGTGATGTATGACTCGACGGTTGCAATCAATGAATCGATTCAAGAGGTTATCAAAACCATCCTTGAAGCGGCATTAATCGTACTTGTGGTTATCACTCTGTTCTTGGGTTCATTCCGTGCAGTTCTGATCCCTATCGTCACTATCCCGCTATCCCTAATTGGTGTAGCCATGGTGATGCAGGCGATTGGCTTCTCATGGAACCTGATGACGCTACTAGCGATGGTACTGGCCATCGGCCTGGTAGTAGATGATGCGATCGTTGTTCTTGAGAACGTCGACCGTCACATCAAACTGGGTGAGTCACCGTTCCGTGCGGCTATCATTGGTACGCGTGAGATTGCGGTACCAGTTATCGCGATGACACTCACTCTAGGTGCGGTATATGCGCCGATTGCTTTGATGGGTGGTATCACAGGCTCGCTGTTTAAAGAGTTTGCTCTGACGCTCGCCGGTTCGGTATTTGTCTCCGGTATCATCGCATTGACGTTATCGCCAATGATGTGTTCCAAGCTACTTAAAGCGAACGAGACACCAAACCGTTTCGAAGAAAAAGTACATCATGTACTTGATCGCATGACCGCTCGCTACGAGAAAATGCTAACAGCAGTGATGCAGCACCGTCCGGTTATTATCGGCTTTGCGATCATCGTGTTTGCCTCTCTCCCTATGCTGTTCAAGTTCATTCCAAGTGAACTGGCACCATCGGAAGATAAAGGCGTGGTGATGTTGATGGGTACAGGTCCGTCGAATGCGAACCTAGACTACCTACAAAACACCATGAACGATGTGAACAAAATTCTGAGCGACCAGCCTGAAGTGGCGTTTGCACAGGTGTTTACTGGTGTGCCTAACTCAAACCAAGCGTTTGGTATTGCGTCAATGGTGCCGTGGAGTCAACGTGAAGCAAGCCAAGCTGAAGTGGCGAACCGTGTAGGTGCTCTCGTCGCTGAAGTACCGGGTATGGCTGTGACTGCGTTCCAGATGCCAGAGCTTCCTGGTGCAGGTTCAGGTCTGCCTATTCAATTTGTTATCACGACACCAAACAGCTTTGAGAGCTTGTTTACTATCGCGACTGACATCTGGGGTGAAGTACAACAAAACCCACAGTTTGTTTACTCAACACTGGATTTGAACTACGACTCAGCCACGATGAAAATCAATATCGACAAGGACATGGCTGGCGCCTACGGCGTGACCATGCAAGATATCGGTATTACGCTGAGTGCTATGATGGCCGATGGCTACGTGAACCGTATCGACCTAAATGGTCGCTCATATGAGGTGATTCCTCAGGTTGAACGTAAGTATCGTCTGAACCCAGAGTCGATGAACATGTACTTCGTACGCTCTGACGACGGTCAAGCTATACCGCTAGGTAGCCTTATCAGTATCGATGTGGTTGCAGAGCCTCGCTCACTGCCTCACTTCAACCAGCTGAACTCAGCAACGGTAGGGGCGGTACCGTCACCAGGCGTGGCAATGGGTGATGCGATTGCGTGGTTTGAATCGATTGCAGAAAGCAAACTGCCAAGCGGCTACAACCATGACTACATGGGTGAGGCACGTCAGTACGTTACGGAAGGTAGTGCGCTGTATGCAACGTTTGGTCTGGCACTGGCGATCATCTTCTTGGTACTGGCTATTCAGTTCGAGTCGATTAAAGACCCATTCGTTATCATGGTCTCAGTACCGCTAGCGATTTGTGGTGCCTTGATTGCTCTAGCGTGGGGCGCAGCGACCATGAATATCTACTCACAGGTTGGTTTGATTACCCTAGTTGGTCTAATCACCAAGCACGGCATTCTTATCTGTGAGGTTGCGAAAGAAGAGCAGCTTCTGCATAAGAAGAGCAAGATGGAAGCGGTCATGGAAGCGGCGAAAGTACGTCTTCGCCCAATCCTAATGACAACGGCGGCGATGATCGCCGGTCTTATCCCTCTAATGTACGCATCAGGTGCAGGTGCAGCTCAGCGCTTTAGTATCGGTATCGTAATCGTTGCTGGTCTTGCGATTGGTACGCTGTTTACGCTGTTTGTACTGCCAGTTATCTACACCTACTTGGCAGAGCGTCATAAGCCTCTACCTGTGTTTGTTGAAGACAAAGACTTAGAGAAAATTGCTCGGGTTGATGAAGCTTCAGCTGCATGCAAAGAGAATCGCGTATAAACAGTTAATGTGATTCTACGTTGTTAGCTAAAAACAGCGTTACTTAGAAAAAGGCCACATTGTGGCCTTTTTTATTACGCTAAATAACGACATTACTCGGTGGATTACATAGAATAGTGGGATTACTTAAGGAGTTACCAGACATGTTTGACCCAAAGAAACTTGAACAGATTGCTAAGCAGATTCACGACTCTATGCCACAACCCGTGAAAGAGCTTGGTGCGGATGTTGATCAGAAAGTACGTCAAGTGATTCAAGGCCAATTGAATAAGCTTGATGTGGTTAGCCGTGAAGAGTTTGACGTGCAGACTCAAGTACTGCTTCGTACTCGCCAAAAGCTAACGGAAATGGAACAAAAGCTTGCCGAGCTAGAGCAAAAGCTAGCTGACAAGTAACCATTTGTTCGCTGCCATCCGAGCATTAAGCTCGAATGGCACAGACAAAAGAAAGGGGCTACCGATTGGTAGCCCCTTTTACTATGTTGTGTTTACTTTTTTATCTAATTTTGGGTCGGCTTAGCCGCCTACAGCGATGCGCTTCATGTCTGTCATGTAGCCACGTAGCTCTTCACCGATGTACTCAACTGGGTGGTTACGGATAACGTCGTTTACTTCGATTAGTTTGCCGTTATCTACTTGGTTAGATGTCTCACCTAGACCTTTACCGATTACGTCAGTACCTACTGATGGCATGAACTTCTCGCGAAGAAGTGGTGTTGCTACGTTCGCGAATAGGTAGTTACCGTATTCTGCTGTGTCAGAGATTACTACGTTCATTTCGTATAGACGCTTACGAGCAATCGTGTTTGCAATCAGTGGTAGCTCGTGTAGCGACTCGTAGTATGCAGACTCATCGATGATGCCTGATGCTGTCATTGCTTCGAATGCTAGCTCAACGCCCGCACGAACCATAGCCACCATTAGGATACCGTTGTCGAAGTACTCTTGCTCAGAGATTTCTACATCAGACGTAGGGTAGTTTTCGAATGCTGTTTCAGCAGTCTCTGCACGCCAACCTAGAAGGTTCACGTCGTCATTTGCCCAGTCAGCCATCATAGTACTAGAGAATTCGCCTTGGATGATGTCATCCATGTGCTTGTTGTAAAGCGGACGCATTAGGTCTTTTAGCTCTTCAGATAGGTCAAACGCTTTCACTTTCGCAGGGTTAGATAGACGATCCATCATGTGTGTGATGCCACCGAATTTCAGTGCTTCAGTGATGGTTTCCCAACCGAACTGAAGTAGCTTACCTGCGTAGCTTGGGTCGATGCCGTCAGCAATCATCTTCTCGTAACATACGATTGAACCTGCTTGTAGCATGCCACAAAGAATTGTTTGCTCACCCATTAGGTCAGATTTAACTTCAGCAACGAATGAAGACTCTAGAACACCTGCACGGTGGCCGCCTGTTGCTGCTGCCCATGCTTTCGCGATTTCAAGACCATCACCTTGAGGATCGTTCTCTGGGTGAACAGCGATAAGAGTCGGAACACCAAAGCCACGTTTGTATTCTTCACGAACCTCAGTACCTGGACACTTAGGTGCAACCATGACAACCGTTAGGTCTTTACGGATTTGCATACCTTCTTCAACGATGTTGAAACCGTGAGAGTAACCTAGAGATGCGCCTTCTTTCATTAGCGGCATTACCGTCTCAACCACGTTAGTGTGCTGCTTGTCTGGAGTTAGGTTAACCACTAGGTCAGCTTGAGGGATTAGGTCTTCGTAGCTGCCAACAACGAAGCCGTTGTCTTTCGCGTTTTTGAACGATTGACGCTGCTCATCGATGGCTGCCTGACGAAGTGCGTACGACACGTCTAGGCCAGAGTCACGCATATTCAAGCCTTGGTTTAGGCCTTGAGCACCACAACCAACAATGACTACTTTCTTACCTTTTAGGTAATCCGCTTCTGAAGCAAATTCAGAACGATCCATAAAACGACAACGACCTAGTTGGTCTAATTGCTCACGCAAGTTAAGAGTATTGAAATAGTTAGCCATAGTTGGGCTCTCCTGTTGAATTCTGTCCGTAGTGTCGATGCTTATCATCGAATGATTTCATACTAAAACAGAGACCCGATTGCTTAAAGTGATATATTCACAATTTGTTATTGCAATTAATGCAACTACCGATATCTTTAGTGTTATGAATATTAAAAGCCTTCAAGCGTTTATCCACCTTTGTGAGAGTAAAAGCTTCAGTAAAACCGCGACAGCGATGCATGTTAGTGCGTCAGCACTGAGTCGCCAGATTCAAAAATTAGAACAAGACACCCATCAAAGCCTGTTCTTGCGTGATAACCGCTCGGTAGAGCTGACGCCAGCAGGCAAGAAATTACTGCCTATCGCCGTCAACATCGTGAGCGAGTGGCAGCAGTTTCAGTCAGACAGCCAACATGGAGAGCAGGAACTTCGCGGCAAATTACGACTGTTTTGTTCCGTAACCGCAAGTTACAGCCATCTGCGAGCTATTGGCAGAATTCAGGCTGCTCTATCCCTACATCGAGTTTGAGCTATCAACAGGCGACCCCGCACAAGCAATAGAAAAGGTCATGAACGACGAGACCGACATTGCTATCTCTGCTTTGCCCGAATTGCTTCCTGCACGACTGGAGTTTGAGACCATTAGTGAGATCCCGCTATCCGTCATCGCGCCAGCAGGCGTCAGCAGTTTTGGTTCTGAACTTGCCGATGGCATGCCTGACTGGAGTAAGATCCCGTTTATTGTCCCGGAAGCGGGCACCGCTCGCGAAAGAGCCAACCTCTGGTTTAAAAAGATGCGCATCAAGCCCAACATCTATGCTCAGGTATCAGTCATGAAGCCATTGTTAGTATGGTGGCACTAGGGTGTGGTGTGGGCATTGCACCAGAGGTCGTTATCGTCAACAGTCCGGTTAGAGACAAGATCCAGCGTCTGAAACTAGAGCCTATTAAACCTTTCAAATTGGGAGTAGTGTGTAAACGTTCGAATCTCGATAACCCACTGCTTTCAGCATTCTGGAAAGTCGCTGAGAAGATCTATATTCAGCCATAGTGCAGCGGTGGTCGCATCACAACAAGTTTATTGACTGCATATAGTGTGTAGGGACGATATAAATAGAAAAATACGAAAAAGGCTCTGACCTAAGTCAGAGCCTGTGAATATGGCAGGGGTGGAGAGATTTGACCGGGCTGGCGACCCAGCTCCCAACACATTGCTTTGAAAAAGCGAAAACAAAAAAGGCTCCGACCTGAGTCAGAGCCTTTGAATATGGCAGGGGTGGAGAGATTCGAACTCCCAACACGCGGATTTGGAATCCGCTGCTCTGCCAATTGGAGCTACACCCCTAAAGTGTTATCTAATCTATGCTATTTAATGGCTTAAATCAACACGTTAGATTCAAAAAAGCCTCGTCGTTAGACGAGGCTTCTTAATAAGTGGCGGAG
>BBMT01000015.1 GCA_000755425.1 Vibrio maritimus | reverse complement strand
CTTTATGAACGTCTTTCGTTGTTCAGGGCTGCGAATTATAAGAGCATTTTTTTGTGATGCAAGTCCTTATCAGTAAAAAAATGATCTTTTTTTCGTTTGATGAAAAAGCACACAATTTTTCGATATTTTTCCATCGATCGCAACCCAAAGTCCTTGTTTTTAACAAGTATTCAACGATCAAATAGTGAAAATAGTTTCACGATAGAACTTGAGTTCAGCAATCGACTCACGAATATCATCTAGAGCTAGGTGTGTGCCTTGTTTGGAAAAACCATCCAAAACCTCTGGTTTCCAACGACGAGTCAGCTCTTTGATTGTGCTGACATCTACGTAGCGGTAGTGGAAGTATTCCTCAAGCTCAGGCATATGCTTGTAGAGGAAGCGACGATCTTGACCAATACTGTTACCGCAAATAGGCGACTTACCTTTTGGCACCCACTTCTCCAAAAATGCGATCGTCTCACGAATGGCACTCTCTTCATCGTGTTCACTCGCTTGAACACGTGCCACCAGCCCACTTGCGGTATGAGTATTTGTGCACCAATCATCCATTTTCGCGAGTTCGGTTTCAGGTTGATGGATGGCAATAACCGGTCCTTCAGCCAAGATGTTCAACTCGCTATCGGTCACAATGCTCGCGATCTCGATGATTTTGTGTGTCTCAGGATCCAGTCCAGTCATCTCTAGATCAACCCAGATCAAATTGTCATCGCTGAAAGACATAACGCCCTCGTCTATTTGTTTTCTGTCAAAAGAGGTACTATACCGAAATTAAATTCAGTAACCAAAATGGTTTGATGCGATTCGCATCAATGAAATATCGTGGCGAAAAAGAAAAAACTGACCAAAGGTCAAGTGCGTCGAGTACGCAGCAACCAAAAAAAGAAACTAGCAAAAGAAGAAACCATCCAGTGGGATGAAACCATGCTTGGCGCTGTTAAGCAGGGGCTAGTGATCACTCGATTCGGCCAACATGCGGATATTGAGGACTTGGAAACCAAAGAAATCCACCGCTGTAACCTGCGCCGTGGTATTGAATCTTTGGTGTCCGGCGACCGCGTAAAATGGCGCATTGGTCTGGAATCAATGCATGGTATCTCCGGCGTTGTCGAAGCTGTAGAGCCAAGAACATCCATGCTAACGCGCCCTGATTATTATGATGGTCTGAAGCCTGTCGCCGCTAACGTTGACCAAATGGTGATTGTTTCTGCGGTTGTGCCAGAGCTTTCACTCAACATTATTGATCGCTACCTGATCGCCTCAGAGACCCTGCAAATTGCGCCATTAGTCGTGCTAAACAAGATCGACCTGATCCCAGAAGAAGAACGAGAAGCCTTCTATCAGCTACTCGATGTGTACAAAAACATCGGCTATAAGGTGCTTTTGGTCAGTAAAGAATCGGGGGAAGGCATTGCTGAACTTGAGACGCACCTCAAAGACAAAATCAATATCTTCGTTGGGCAGTCCGGCGTGGGTAAATCCAGCTTAGTGAATGCGCTAATGCCAGAACTCGACGTAGAGGAAGGTGCTGTTTCTGAAAACTCAGGCCTAGGTCAGCACACTACGACTGCAGCAAGACTGTATCACTTTCCATCGGGCGGCGATCTGATTGACTCGCCGGGAGTACGTGAATTTGGTCTATGGCACTTAGAACCAAGTGAAGTCACTGAAGCCTTTGTTGAATTCAAACCCTACCTTGGCGGCTGTAAATTCCGTGACTGCAAACACCTAGACGACCCTGGCTGTCTTCTACGTGAAGCCGTAGAAGAAGGGAAAATCGACCCGGTTCGATTCGATAACTACCACCGCATCATTGAAAGCATGGGTGAAGGCAAAGCTAACCGTCAGTACTCACGCAGTAAAAAAGCTGATCTGTAATTCTTAGAACGTTCTGTCATTCTGAGAGAGTCGGACGGGTTTAACAGTCTGTCCGTCTGCTTGTCACAATTTGCTGACATTTGAAGCGATTTCCATTAGTATCTCGCGCCCTGAAGTAATATCAATCAATTAACGTTGGAATTTTAGACAATGGATAAGATTAAAGTTGGACTGCAATACTGGATACCTCAACACGGCCTAACACGCCTAGTAGGTAAACTGGCATCAGCAAAAGCAGGCGGTCTAACAACAGCGATCATTCGTTGGTTTATCAAGCAATATAACGTCAATATGGACGAAGCGCTGCACAGCGATCCAAAACACTTCAAAACGTTTAACGAGTTTTTCGTTCGCGAATTAAAACCTGGAATGCGTCCTATCGCCGAAGGAGAGTCTGTTATCGCTCATCCAGCGGATGCGTGTGTTAGCCAATTTGGCCCTATCACTGACGGTAAGCTTATCCAAGCGAAAAACCATAACTACACCGCTCAAGAACTGCTAGGTGGCAGCCCAGAGCTCGCAGCCGAGTTTGCTGAAGGTGATTTTGCGACTTTGTACCTATCACCACGTGACTACCACCGTGTTCACATGCCATGTGATGGTACGCTGCGTCAGATGATTTACGTACCGGGTGACCTATTCTCTGTAAACCCACTGACAGCTGAGAATGTTCCAAACCTATTCGCACGTAACGAACGTGTGGTTTGTATCTTCGATACTGAGTTTGGTCCTATGGCACAAGTACTTGTTGGCGCAACCATAGTTGGTGCTATAGAGCTCGTATGGGCAGGTACCGTGACACCACCACGTGGAAACACTGTATACACTTGGGATTACCCTGCAGAAGGCGATAAAGCTATCATCTTAAGAAGGGTGAAGAGATGGGCCGCTTTAAGCTAGGTTCTACGGTTATCAACCTGTTTGCAAAAGACAGCATTCGATTCGATGACAGCATGGAAAACAATGCTCCAACGGTAATGGGTACACCTTTCGCGCATGCCCTAGGCCTTGAAACTGAAGCTTCTGAGACTGAAACCGACTCTTAATAGCTAATCAACTTAGCAAGCTTAATTATTGAGAACGGCGCCACAGCGCCGTTTTTTATTGCCCGTAGCACATCCACCAGCACCATCACGTCATGATTACCGCATTGATTCTTGACGCAAAACAAAACACGTTCCAAATCTTCCCTCGACTTTTCAAAACTTTAACGCCTGTCCAAGACCGAACGACGTTTATATTTTAACCTATGCGGCAGTCTCACTTTTAACCCAGGTGCCGCCCCATGCCAAAAATGAATAGCGGGACACTAATCAGGCTGCTTATCTGCTTTTTAGTGCCCTTTGGCGTCTTGATGATGCCGATTGATTGGATACCCATCGACGATCTCACGCTGATCCAACACCGTCTGTTGGCCATTTTCCTGCTCGCCGCCTTGCTTTGGGTGCTGGAACCCGTACCTGTCTTTGCTACGTCAATATTGATTATCGCCCTTGAACTGGTAATGATTTCAGACAAAGGGCTGCATCTGTTCCGTACCCCACCAGCTGGCCATGATATTGGTGAGCTACTGGTGTATACCGACATCTTCAGTGCCTTTTCCTCGCCGATCATCATTCTATTTATGGGCGGATTCGCATTGGCGATTGCCGCTTCTAAGTATGAGCTTGATAACAACTTAGCTCGAGTCCTGCTACGCCCTTTTGGCAACCAACCTCGCTTTATCATGCTTGGCCTGATGTTGATTACAGCTGTGTTCTCGATGTTCATGTCCAATACCGCCACCACAGTGATGATGCTGGCGCTACTTGGTCCCATTGTGGCATCAGCGCCAAAGGGAGACTTAGGCATTAAAGCCTTAGTGCTATGTATTCCTATCGCTGCCAATACGGGTGGTATCGCGACCCCTATTGGTACTCCTCCCAATGCCATTGCACTGCAATACCTAACTGGTGAGAACAGCATCGACTTCCTGCAGTGGATGATGATGGGTCTACCTTTTGTGATTATTCAGCTCACAATCGCTTGGTTTCTGCTGCAAAAGCTATTCCCTTCTTCAGAAGACAAAATGGTGCTCAAACTTGAAGGGAAATTCCAGCGCAACTGGCGTGCTATGGTGGTGTATGCCACTTTCGCAGCGACCATCTTGTTATGGATGACCACTAAGCTGCACGGCATGAACACCTACGTGGTCTCAATCATCCCACTTGCAGTGTTCACCTTAACCGGCATCATGGGTAAAGAAGAGCTCAAACTGATCAACTGGGATGTGTTATGGCTGGTTGCCGGTGGTATCGCCATCGGAATCGGTCTTGATAAAACTGGGCTTGCCGAAGCGCTTGCTCATGCCATTGACTACGAGTCTTTGTCTCCGGTCGCGGTCGTCATTACTCTGTCGATTGTCTGTTGGCTAATGGCTAACTTTATGTCCAATACCGCAACCGCTAACCTACTCATGCCGATTGCCGCCGCCATAGGTGCCTCTATGGAGAGTTTGACCGCCATAGGTGGCTTACAAGGCCTATTAGTTGTCGTCGCGTTCTCTGCCTCTCTCGGTATGATTCTACCTGTCTCTACCCCGCCTAACTCATTGGCCTACTCTACAGGGCTTATTGAGAGCAAAGACATGGCAAAAACTGGTCTTATCATCGGTATTATTGGCCTAGTGATCGTCTACGCGGCGATGCTGATCTTTACCTAACCGTCTAAATGGAATCCTCTTGCCAAGGTGAGACGATTTCAATTGCACTTTCTAAGACCTCATAGTAAAACCTAGTTAAATCATCGAATAATCAATGGTGCTCGCATCGCAGCACCGAGCAAGGACTAGGGATAGCAATGGGATTTGAATGGCTGGCACTGATCGCTGCCTTTTTGTGGGCAGTTTCAAGCATTATCTCGGTTAAACCAGCCAAACACTTGGTTCATTTTCTTATAGCCGATGGAGAATGGGCTGTACCGCCTTAATGCTTTCTTCTATGGCGGCCATCACTGGTGGTTGGGCAAGCGTTGAGTCCGCGCATATCACGCCAATGATGCTCTCAGGTTTAATCGGTATCTTTATCGGGGATACCGCACTGTTTGCGTGTTTGAATCGTATGGGGCCAAGACAGGCAGGACTGCTTTTCTCTTGTCACGCGGTATTCTCTGCCGTACTAGGCTATTTTCTTTTCTCAGAGACGATGTCACCCATCGAACTTCTAGGGTCTGCATTGGTTTTCTCTGGCGTTGCTACCGCTATTTTCTTTGGCCGTAGAGGCTCCAACAACAGTAAGACGAATGAACTTGAAACCATCAAAGGTAATGTTTGGTTTGGGGTGGGTTTGGGGATCACCGCTGCACTGTGTCAGGCACTAGGCGGTATTATTGCTAAGCCTGTGATGCAAACCAGCATCGACCCTGTGGCTGCATCTGCTATTCGTATGATCACCGCATTTGTTGCCCACAGCCTGTTCTTATTTACTGGCGCTAAGCACGCCAAGAGTTTGAACCCTATTAATTGGTCTATTTTTGGAATTACCGCGCTCAATGGCTTTCTCGCCATGCAGTCGGTATGACGCTTATTCTGTTTGCGCTGCAGACAGGCAATGTAGCATGGTTGCGCTACTCTCATCAACCACGCCGATTATGGTATTGCCGCTACTATGGATTTACACCAAGCAAAGACCCAATAAGTACGCCTGGCTTGGTGCTGCATTTGCTGTCATAGGCACCAGTATTTTGGTGAGTTAGGCTATAGGGAAAGGGAAAGCGACAACCTCATCGATATGAGTTGCGCCCAGCGCGAGCATAATTAGCCTGTCGATTCCCAGCGCTACTCCAGCGCAAGCTGGCAAACCCGCCCTTAACGCCTCGATCAAATGATGATCAATCGGCTGAGGTGCAAGGCCCATTGCCTGCCGCTTTTGATTGTCCTCTTCAAAGCGTGCTAATTGCTCTTCCGGGTTGTCCAACTCATGAAACCCGTTCGCCAGTTCAATACCTTTGAAATAGACTTCAAAGCGATCAGCAACGCGCTCATCTTGTGGATTCACTTTGGCAAGCGCAGCTTGTGAGGCTGGAAAGTCGTAAACAAACGCAGGCGCGTCTTTGCCGATTTGAGTCTCAACTCCCATGCTAAACAGCAGCTGTAATAGCGTATCGCGATCTTGCTCTTTATCAGCAATATCACTCAAGCCTAGTGGTGCTGCAGCTTGTCGTAGCGCAGACATCTCTGCACTTAAAGGACAAACGCCAAGGTGCGTGATAAACGCCTGCTGATAAGTCATTCGCTCAGCATGGCCGCAACCAAGCACCATCATCAGTAACTCGTCCATCTCACCCATCAACTGATGGTGGTCAAACCCAACACGATACCACTCAAGCATGGTGAACTCTGGGTTGTGATGACGACCGCTCTCTTCATTACGAAATGCTTTGTTTATCTGATAGATAGACCCACTTCCAGCCGCAAGCAGTCGCTTCATATGAAATTCAGGACTGGTCATAAAATAAAGCTGGCGACCATCGGCATAACCTGGACCGACAAATTCCGTCTTAAAGGTATGTAAATGCACATCGGTCACCGTGCATGACTCATCGCCGGGGTGTCGACTTCCATTACCTCTCTTGTCATAAAGAAGCTGCGAATTGACTGAATCAGCTCGGCGCGCTTTTTGAGTAACGCTATAGATGCTGTGGGCTGCCACTGGTTGGTAATCATTATCAAACTCATTAGTTAATGTTATTAATTATTGTAAGTGCGGACTCAAAAGTTCTCAATCACAAGTGATATTAATCACACATCATAGAAATACTATGCCTCGTCATGCATTACCGGAGCAAAAACCTAACTCAGTCAATTTTTTTGCCACGTCGCTTATCTAAACTGATTGCCTTAATAAAAAAGCTTTCAAGCCTTTAACTATAACTCGCGAGCAAAACTCGCTCTCACACACTGGAGGATAACTGTGAAAACAATTACCACAGATATCGCAGTCATCGGCGCAGGCGGCGCTGGTCTTCGTACTGCCATTGCAGCAGCAGAAGCTAACCCAGAAATGGAAGTAGCTCTGATCTCTAAAGTCTACCCTATGCGTTCACATACCGTGGCAGCTGAAGGTGGTTCTGCAGCTGTAATTAAGGATGAAGATAGCCTAGATAACCACTTCAACGATACCGTTGGCGGTGGTGACTGGCTTTGTGAACAGGATGTTGTTGAATATTTCGTTGAAAATGCCACACGTGAAATGATCCAGATGGAGCAATGGGGCTGTCCATGGAGCCGTAAAGAAAACGGTGAAGTGAACGTCCGTCGTTTCGGTGGTATGAAGGTAGAACGCACATGGTTTGCGGCGGATAAAACCGGCTTCCATATGCTACACACGCTGTTCCAAACGTCGATGAAGTACGAGCAAATTAAGCGATTTGACGAGTACTTTGTGGTAGACCTACTTGTGGTTGAAGGCGAGGTTCAGGGTCTGATTGCAATTCATATGTCTGAAGGTGAACTCGTCACCATCAAGGCAAAATCAGTTGTCCTAGCAACCGGCGGCGCGGGTCGCGTTTATCACTGTAATACCAACGGCGGCATCGTGACTGGCGACGGCATGGCGATGGCATATCGTCACGGCGTTCCACTACGTGATATGGAATTTGTTCAGTACCACCCAACAGGCCTGCCTGGTACTGGCATTCTAATGACCGAAGGTTGTCGTGGTGAAGGCGGTATCATCGTCAACAAGAATGGCTACCGTTACCTACAAGACTATGGCATGGGTCCTGAAACACCTGTTGGCCAGCCAAAAAACAAATACATGGAACTGGGGCCTCGTGACAAAGTGTCTCAAGCATTCTGGCATGAGCAGCAGAAAGGCAATACCATCAAGCACCCTCTAGGTGATGTGGTTCACCTTGATCTTCGCCACCTTGGTGAGGAGTACCTGCAAGAGCGTCTACCGTTTATCTGTGAGCTCGCAAAAGCTTACGTCAACGTTGACCCTGCAAAAGAGCCAATCCCAATTCGTCCAACCGTGCACTACACCATGGGTGGTATTGAAACCAACGGTACTTGTGAAACTCGTATCCAAGGTCTATTCGCTGTTGGTGAGTGTGCGTCTGTCGGCCTGCACGGTGCGAACCGTCTAGGTTCTAACTCTCTCGCTGAGTTTGTCGTCTTCGGCCGTGTTGCCGGTGAGCAAGCGGTTGAGCGCGCTAAAGCGTTCAAGGGCTGGGATGACAGCGCTATTGAAGAGCAAGTGAAGGCAGTAGAAGCACGCATTGCTGCGCTAATGAATCAAGAAGGCGATGAAAACTGGGCAGAAATCCGCACTGAAATGGGTCACACCATGGAAGCGGGCTGTGGTATCTACCGCCAAGAAGATCTGATGCAAGCGACGCTTGAGAAGATTGCCGAGCTAAAACAGCGCTATAAGAAAATTAGCATCAAAGACAAAGGTAAAGTGTTCAACACTGATCTGCTGTACGCCATTGAAGTGGGTTACGGCCTAGAAGTTGCTGAAGCTATGGTTCACTCTGCAATCTTGCGTAAAGAGTCTCGTGGTGCGCACCAACGTCTTGATGACGGTTGTACTGAGCGTGATGATGAGAACTACCTAAAACACTCGCTAGCCTTCTTTAACGAAGATAATGCACCAAGCATTGACTACAGCAACGTTACTATCACTAAGTCGCAGCCTAAAGCGCGTCTATACGGTGAAGCCGCAGAAAAAGCAGCAGCAGAAGAGGCGGCGAAGCAAGCAAACAAAGATCAAAATGCGGAGGAGCAAGCATAATGTCAGCAAACCGTATTCAGAAAGTGGAAATCCTGCGCTACGACCCAGAGAAAGACGCAGAACCGTATTTCCAGACCTTCGAAGTACCGTTCGATGAGACCATGTCAGTGCTCGATGCGATTGGTTATATCAAAGACCATCTAGACAAAGACCTGTCTTACCGCTGGTCTTGTCGTATGGCGATTTGTGGCTCTTGCGGCATCATGGTGAACGGCGTGCCAAAACTGGCGTGTAAGAGCTTCCTCCGTGATCACCAAAATGGTCTGAAGATTGAGCCTCTTGCGAACTTCCCAATCGAAAAAGACTTGATTGTCGACATGACGCCGTTTATCGAGCGCCTAGAAGCCATCAAGCCATACATCATTGGTAACGACCGTAAGCCAGAAGATGGCACCAACATCCAAACACCTGAGCAGATGGCGAAGTATAAGCAGTTTGCTGGTTGTATCAACTGTGGTCTTTGCTACGCGGCATGTCCTCAGTTTGGTCTAAACCCTGAGTTCATCGGTCCTGCTGCACTTACGCTAGCGCATCGTTATAACCTCGATAGCCGTGACAACGGTGCGGCTGAACGTATGAAAATGATCAACGGCGAGAATGGTGCTTGGGGCTGTACGTTTGTGGGCTACTGTTCTGAAGTGTGTCCGAAGAACGTTGACCCAGCAGCAGCGGTAAACCAAGGCAAAGTCGCGTCTTCACAAGACTTCGTTATTGCAATGTTGAAACCACAGGAGGCATAGAATGAGTAACAGAAAACCTTATGTTCGTGAAATGAAGCGAACTTGGTGGAAAGATCACCCATTTTATCGCTTCTACATGCTTCGTGAGGCCACCGTACTGCCACTGATCCTATTCACTATTTTCCTGACATTTGGTCTAGGTTCGCTAGTGAAAGGCCCAGAAGCTTGGCAAGGCTGGTTGGACTTTATGGCTAACCCAATTGTTATCGCGATCAACATCGTGGCCCTTGCAGGTAGCCTGTTCCACGCGCAAACTTTCTTCAGCATGATGCCACAGGTTATGCCAATCAAACTGAAAGGCAAACCGGTAGAGAAGAAGACCATTGTCCTAGCACAGTGGGCGGCAGTTGCAGCTATCTCACTAGTTGTTCTCATCATTGTATAAGGAGTGAATCGTGATTAATCAAAACCCAAAACGCTCTGACGAACCAGTATGGTGGGGACTATTTGGTGCCGGTGGTACATGGTTTGCCATGATCACTCCTGTCACTGTACTTGTGCTGGGTATCCTAGTACCAATGGGCATTATCAGCCTGAAGCGATGAGCTATGAGCGAGTGGCAGACTTCGCGACTAGCATTATCGGTGCTCTATTTATTATCGCTACGCTAGCACTGCCAATGTGGCATGCAATGCACCGCCTACACCACGGCATGCACGATCTTAAGATCCATGCGGGTGTGGTTGGTAAGATTGTCTGTTATTTCTTCGCAGCGCTAATCAGTGCACTGTCGATTATCTTCATCTTTATGATCTAATCGCCAACTATAAATAAGGCCGATGAGCACTCAGCTCATCGGCCTTTTTCATATTTGCTGTTTTGATTTTTACTGCTCAGGCACGAACTGCTTGGTCTGGTTCATTAGCCCCAAAGCGCCAAAACCGGTAATCACATCGAGGTTAGTTGTCAAACCCTGCTCTTGCCCACCACCGATGTAGTTTTGCGGCATTTGCACCTGAAAGTTAGTTAAGTTGTTATACAGGGAGTTCGCCACATCACGATTCAACTCAGCTAGATACACCTCGTGATTGGCTCCCAAGGCGGCGTATTTCGCTTTCAGCACCTCAGCTTCGGCGCGACCCTTTTCTAAAATTGCCTTGGCTTCAAATTCTGCTGACAGCGCATTGGCTTTTTGAATCGCTAGGTTAGCCTCTGCAATAGCTAGCTCTTTCTCTTTATCTACCTCAGCCAGGCGCTTGGTTTTCTCAACTTCTACGATTTCGCGCTCGGCAATTTGTCTAGCGACTTCAACTTCTTTTTGCTGCGAAATGATCGCTAACTCTTTCTGGCGCTGGGCATCTTGAACTTCACGCGTACGTTGGATCTCTTTACGCAGTTGCTCTGTTTCGGCTTGAGCTTTTGACGTTTCTTGCTCTTGGATAGCGCGAATACGGTCAGCAACCAAGCGCTTTTTATCGGCAAGTAACTGATCAAGCTGTTTTTCCGGTTGCGGGTCGCCAATAGTCACTTGAGTCACCTGAATACCGTATTGCTGCAACGGATTATCTTGGCGTATCGGCTGACCCGTAGCATCCGCAACGGGCACCGTCTTCCAGACTAACTGCTTAGTTCTCTGCAATTGATTAGCATTCGATTGATCTACCCAACAGGAGCCAGATCCATCTCCTCTACTTCAACTTGTCTACGTTCTGTCAGGTAAATACCCTCACGCAACTGATCGCCAAGCTTAGACTTGAACTGGTTAAGGCCACCTTGGAAGAACTCTTCACCTGTGTATTGAGTTGCGGTAATTACCGTTACGTTGCGAGCATTTTTAACCAGAAGCGCATCAATTAAGTTGCTGTTATTTCGAAACTCTCGATGCATTTTCTTCATCGCTTCGGGATCGTTACTGAGCTTAAATCGAAACGTGACGGGTATCTGCCCTATATAGGTGTCAGCAAATCGAACTTGAACCGGATCTTGCGCTTGAAGCCGCTGGTACAAATTCTCTTCAATACTATTACCGAAAGACACCGTAATGACTTGATCGTACTTAGTAATCTTCGACAGAAAAGGCATCCGAAAGTGAATTCCCGGTTCAGTGAAGACATCCAACTCACCTGTTAAGTTATTTTGATGGACATAACTGTAACCAGCATCTGTCATTAACACCGAACTATTCACTGTCAGTCCAACCGCCAAAATGGGCACGGTATAGACCATTGTTTTGAGCGCACTGTGCAACCACTTACGGCGCTCGGTTAATTTCAAACTTTCTCCTATTCCACGACTTTCCATGTGTTTCTCCTGTTTGTTGTCGTTGCGAAAATTTTGCCTCAAGAATATGCAACTCATTGACAACCTGGTTAATGTATCAAAATGTTAATCACTACAAAAATCGAATAATTCGCTTATATAACAAGGAATAGACGAAGTAATTAACAAGGGAGAAACTTGCGAGTCATTAGACACCAAAAGAACCATTTTCGGCTCAATGTGACTCAGTAAACATCTGGACACACCCATACATTGTCATTATCACGCTATCGATAAAATCATCAGCGATTAATAACAACAAGAGATGTAACAATGAAAAAGTCTATTTGCGTACTCATGATTTCCAGTGCGCTATTTGGGTGTGGTTCTACCGTCACAATGGAAAAGTCACAGGCAGTTTCCGAGCAGCCTGAATTACTGCTTAAAACCGATGGCACTTTTTGGGGCTTTGGTCCTGAAGGTACCTTCGATATCGCGGGTCGCTACCACGGTAAATACTCGCGCAGCGCTTCAACTAGCTCTTGGTTTAATACCATCAATACCAAAGAGGGAGAGATGGTTGCTGAGATGACGCGTACTGATAATGGCGCAACTTGGACACTGGTGTGCAGCGGCGGTGGCACCAGCGTCGATATTGGCAGTTTCTCATTTGGTGGTAATGATCCGTATATTTGCCGAATCAGCGAGGCAGGTAAGAGTGTTGGCGAATACAAGATGGAGCGTAAATCGGAAGCCATCAGCTTATCGACCGCCAAAAAAGAACAAGGTTTTATCCGTTTGAACAGCGCTCACTTTAACGTTGCTTCCGTGCACGATGGTGAGGGGCTAATGATGAGTGTTGATAACCCACTGGGTTACAGCTTTAGTCGTGGCAGCGTCGAAGTCGCGGCGGCACAAACCAATGGCAGCATCACGCTACAAACATTAGCGGGTTTACCAGAAGCAGAAATGGACACTCTTGCTCTTGGCACGGTAGCCAGCGCGCTTAGTTGGCGCCCAGAAGAGTAACCCTCTGCTGAGCAACGTTACTTTTCCGTCAAATACAAAAAAGGTCGCCATTTGGCGACCTTTTAAATTCTTCACTTTAAGCTGATTACTTAACGCGACCTACGTATTCCGCAGTACGAGTATCAACTTTGATCACTTCACCAATCTGGATAAATAGCGGTACACGCACCACAGCACCAGTTGTTAGTGTCGCAGGCTTACCACCAGTACCTTGTGTATCACCTTTCAGACCTGGATCCGTTTCTGTTACTTCTAGCTCAACAAAGTTAGGCGGAGTAACAGTAATTGGGTTACCATTCCAAAGAGTAATCATACAAGTGTTGTTTTCTACCAACCATTTCGCGTTATCGCCAACCGCTTTAACGTCTGCAGCGATCTGTTCGAATGTTTCGCTGTTCATAAAGTGGTAGAATTCACCATCTGTGTATAGGTAATCTAGGTCGATATCCATCACGTCAGCAACTTCAACAGTTTCGCCAGACTTGAAGGTTTTCTCTAGAACTTTACCAGACAGTAGCTTACGAATTTTAACGCGGTTGAACGCTTGACCTTTACCTGGCTTCACGTATTCATTTTCTAGAATTACGCAAGGCTCGTTGTCCAGCATTAGTTTAAGACCGCCTTTAAATTCATTGGTGCTAACAGTAGCCATTGTATCCTCTTAGTGTTCTTCGAGTTAAATTTAATGTCGCCTATCATAACCCGAAATCTTGTTTCTGTTGAGCAAAACTGGCTCAAACAGCTATCGAATGCGATCTCAGACCCTTACAAACTGCTTGAGCAGTTAGAAATTGAGGCGACCCCTTGGGAAAACGGACTTAAGGCAAGACGTTTGTTTCCCATGCGCGTTCCTCAAAGCTTTGTCGATCGCATGGAAAAAGGCAACCCGTACGATCCTTTGCTTAGACAGGTGTTACCTCTTAGCCAAGAGTTTGAAGTCCACGATGGCTATTCAGAAGATCCACTCGAAGAGCAAGATAACGCGGTGCCTGGCCTACTACACAAATACCACAATCGTGCTTTGATGATTGTAAAAGGTGGCTGTGCTGTGAACTGTCGCTACTGCTTTCGCCGCCATTTCCCGTACGACGAGAACAAAGGTGGCAAAGAGAACTGGCAACAGGCGCTCGACTACATCTCTGACAAACCGGAAATTGATGAGCTCATCTTATCTGGCGGCGATCCATTGATGGCCAAAGACAGTGAGCTGAGTTGGCTGATTGAACGTGCTGAACAGATACCACACCTTAAAACGCTTCGCATTCATTCTCGCCTTCCGGTCGTGATACCGGCGCGAATTACAGAGCAGCTTTGTCACTTGCTCGCAAACACTCGTCTCAACACTGTGCTGGTCACTCATATCAACCATGCCAACGAGATAGATAATGAGCTCAAGCTAGCGATGGCGCGTATTAAAACTAGCGGTACGACACTTCTCAATCAAGGCGTACTGCTCAAAGGAGTCAACGATAGCGTGGAAGCTCAGTTCGAGCTTAGTCACGCTCTGTTTGGCGCAGGAATTCTGCCGTATTACCTGCATGTACTCGATAAAGTACAAGGTGCAGCGCATTTCTACATCAGTGATGAACAAGCGAAAGCGATCATCCAAGCTCTGATTGCCCGTGTGTCAGGGTACCTTGTCCCTAAGCTCACACGAGAAGAAGGCGGCAAGGCGAGTAAAACGCCGCTTGATCTGCATCTCGAGTAATTTTTTCCGTCTCGATAAAATGATTTTGTTCGATCAGGCGGTCTTTTAGTCAGATACTGCGCTTTTTAGGAGGCAATGTGGAACTGACACAACTACTCGATATGGGACCATTCTCATGGCAAGCTTTGGGAGCCTGTGTTCTCAACGGTGCCTGGTGGGTCTTGAACGACAAACTCGTGGTAAGCCAGTAGGTATTCGCACCGCTATCTTAATCGTCTCAGGTACTTACCTGTTTATGTCCATGGCGGTATCACTCTCTCCTAACACGCTAGATCAAGCGCGCGTACTCGGTCAAATCATTACTGGTGTGGGCTTTTTAGGTGCAGGGGTGATGATGACTCAAGATGGAAAGATCCACGGGGTGACATCAGCTGCTGTGATTTGGGTACTGGCCGGTCTCGGCATGATGATAGGTTTAGGTCACCACAAAGAATCGGTGATCCTAACAGTGTTGGCCTTAACGGTACTATTAGGGTCGATAAGATTGAAAGCAGTTTTAAGAGCTTGCGACGTGGTGTGCACCAAACCATGCAAAACCGCAGTCGAACGCGCAAATAAAAAGCCCTGTTAAGCAGGGCTTTATCGCAGCTTCAATTCTTTAAATCAAAGAAGCTATTACTTCGCAAAGTTGATGATTGGGAAGCACTTGAAGAAACCGTTGTCTGCACAGTTGATTAGACCAATCTGCACGCCATCGATGTTGTTTGTCTTGTTGAAAAGACCAAAC
Source organism: Vibrio maritimus (assembly GCA_000755425.1). GTDB lineage: Bacteria > Pseudomonadota > Gammaproteobacteria > Enterobacterales > Vibrionaceae > Vibrio > Vibrio maritimus_A. Next base: position 96,044 of record BBMT01000015.1, on the reverse strand, counting down.
TGGAAGTTAGACTTGTTTGAGAAGCTCGCGATACCAATGTCTGCCATTGTGTAGCCTTCAGAGTAGTTCACCGCACTCCAGTTAAGACCTTTTACATCGTTAGTCACGTTCACTGCCGCAAGGTTCACACCCGTCGTTTTACCTGTGTTCCAGTTGAAGATACCTAGAGAAGCACCTTTCATTTCTTGAGTAACTTTAGAAGCACCAAAGAACAGACCGAAGTTCACACCCGTTGTACGCTGAGTTTCAGACATACCTAGTACAGAGAAATCCACACCTTTCACTTCGTTCACTTGACCGTGAAGAACCGCTAGACGTACGCCACCTACTGCATTTGCATCAGGTGCGTTGAAACCGTTTAGTGATGAGAACATCACTGGAGTGCTTTCAGCAAGCGCCAATGGTGATGCCATTGCTGCTGCCACTGCTAATACTGCTACTGCCTTTTTCATAATAGTCTCCACTGACTTTTTTTGTTATCAACTGATAAGTTAGGTGATGCTAGTAACGCTGACCATATGTTTTGTCAGGATTTTGTCATATCCTGCAACACTCTCACAGAATATTGGTTAATTATGAAACAGGTACAAAAAAAGCCGAAGGTTTCCCTTCGGCTTTGTCAGAATCCTCTGATGGATTACATCATACCTGGCATACCGCCCATGCCGCCCATATCAGGCATTGCTGGAGCGTCTTTCTGAGGTACGTCAGTCACCATCGCTTCTGTTGTGATCATAAGACCTGCAACTGATGCTGCGAACTGAAGTGCAGAGCGAGTTACTTTAGTTGGATCTAGGATACCCATTGCGATCATGTCGCCGTACTCACCTGTTGCTGCGTTGTAGCCGTAGCTGCCTTCGCCTGCTTTCACGTTGTTTGCAACTACAGACTCTTCGTCACCTGCGTTTGCAGTGATTTGACGAATTGGCGCTTCCATTGCACGAAGTGCAACGCGGATACCCACATTTTGCTCTTCGTTCGCGCCTTCAAGGCTTCCACTTTAGAAGCTGCGCGGATTAATGCAACACCACCGCCCGCTACTACGCCTTCTTCAACCGCTGCACGAGTTGCATGTAGTGCATCTTCAACGCGGTCTTTCTTCTCTTTCATCTCAACTTCAGTTGCTGCACCAACTTTGATTACCGCAACACCGCCAGCTAGCTTAGCTACGCGCTCTTGAAGTTTCTCTTTATCGTAGTCAGACGTCGCGTCTTCGATTTGTTGACGAATTTGAGCAACACGTCCTTGAATCATCGCTTCTTCACCCACGCCATCGATGATGGTCGTGTTTTCTTTAGTGATAGAAACGCGCTTCGCTTGACCTAGGTCTTCTAGCGTTACTTTTTCAAGGTCTAGGCCTACTTCTTCTGAGATCACGGTGCCAGCAGTTAGGACAGCGATATCTTGAAGCATAGACTTACGACGGTCGCCGAAACCAGGCGCTTTAACTGCAGCCACTTTCACGATGCCGCGCATGTTGTTCACAACTAGCGTTGCTAGTGCTTCACCTTCTACGTCTTCTGCAATGATAAGCAGTGGACGAGATGCTTTAGCAACCGCTTCTAGCGTTGGAAGTAGTTCACGAATGTTCGATACTTTCTTGTCGATAAGTAGGATGAATGGGCTTTCTAGATCAACAGAGCCAGCTTCTTGGTTGTTGATGAAGTAAGGTGATAGGTAACCGCGGTCAAACTGCATACCTTCCACTACGTCTAGCTCGTCTTGTAGAGCCTGACCTTCTTCAACCGTGATAACACCATCACGACCTACTTTTTCCATTGCTTCAGCAATGATGTTACCTACGCTCTCATCAGAGTTTGCAGAGATAGTACCAACCTGAGCGATAGCTTTTGTGTCTTCACAAGGAACAGACAGTGCTTTTAGTTCTTCAACTGCAGCGACAACTGCTTTGTCGATGCCACGCTTAAGATCCATTGGGTTCATGCCAGCAGCAACGGCTTTTAGGCCTTCGTTTACGATAGCTTGCGCTAGAACTGTTGCTGTTGTTGTACCGTCACCTGCAGCATCGTTCGCTTGAGAGGCAACTTCTTTAACCATTTGCGCGCCCATGTTTTGGAACTTGTCTTCAAGTTCGATTTCGCGCGCTACAGATACACCATCTTTAGTGATAGTTGGTGCACCGAAAGATTTGTCTAGAACTACGTTACGGCCTTTAGGGCCTAGTGTTACTTTTACTGCATCCGCTAGAACGTTTACACCTTCTAGCATTTTAACTCGTGCGTCGTTACCAAACTTAACGTCTTTAGCAGCCATTGTTATTTCCTTATCTAAATTCAGTGGATAGCTTGTTTAGAGTAAAAAATTACTCAACGTCTACTTAATTATTCAACGATAGCCATGATGTCGTTTTCAGACATGATCAGAACTTCTTTACCGTCGATCTTTTCTGTCTTAGTGCCGTAGCCTTCAGCAAAGATCACCGTATCACCTACTTTCACGTCTAGCGGCTGTACCGTGCCGTTTTCTAGGATGCGGCCTTTGCCCACAGCCAGAACTGTACCACGTGTTGATTTTTCTGCCGCAGAACCAGTTAAAACGATGCCACCAGCAGATTTAGATTCAACTTCTTGGCGCTCAACGATAACTCGGTCGTGTAGAGGACGGATATTCATCGGTCGATTCTCCTGATTATTTTCCATTTAGCTTATAGGGTTGCCTTCAAGGCCTTGTGTTGAATATGTTGGGGGCGTTTGGCGATCCCAAGGGGAAGATGCCAAAAAATTGTGACAAAAATAACGAAATTTAAGATTGGGTTGCGAAAGCTGGGCTGCTGCGAGTCGGTTGTCGCACCAACTGGTTAATTACTGTATTCTAGCCACCTGTTTACCAAGCTTAGAATGCCATGCAAGACAAACACGGCCTGCTGTCCGCACCGATATCCACTGTGCTTCGAAATATGACCGTGCCTATGGTCTTTGGCATGGTGGCGATATTGGCATTCAACCTTGTCGATACCTTCTTTATCTCGCTGCTTGGAACCCAAGCCCTCGCGGCTATTAGCTTCACTTTCCCTGTAACCTTTGGTGTTAACTGCATCACCATGGGGATTGGCATGGGGTTGTCGACCAATATTGGTCGCTTGCTCGGCCAAGGGAATACCCAGCACGCAGCACGCTTCTCCACACACGGCTTGTTGCTAGCCGTGGTTTTGGTTGTGCTAGCTTCAACGCTGGGTTTGTACACCATAGACCCTCTTTTTAGGCTACTAGGTGCCAGTGATGACATCATTCCACTTATTCGTGAATACATGGTGATTTGGTACTTTACCGTGCCTCTTTTAGTGATCCCTATGGCAGGCAACAGCGCCATTCGCGCAACAGGCGACACCAAAACACCGGCAAAAATCATGATGCTGTCTGGCTTCATAAACGGCCTGCTCGACCCATTACTGATCTTTGGTATTGGACCGTTTCCTGAGCTTGGCATTCAAGGTGCAGCCATAGCGAGTGGCATTGCGTGGCTGGGCGCACTTACTGGCTCTTTGTACGTCCTGACCAAACGGGAAAAACTGCTCGGTCAGCTCAAACCTTCTCACCTATGGCAAGATTGGATTGCATCCTACGTATCGGTACACCTTCAGGGCTCTCCACCGCCATGTCACCCATTTCTGGAGCAATCTTAATGAAGATGCTTTCAGTGCACGGTACCGCCGCCGTAGCTGCTTATGGTGCGGCGCAGCGTGTAGAGTCGATTTTAATCCTGGTACTGATTTCTCTAAGCTCTGCTTTAACGCCATTTATGTCACAGAACTTCGGGGCCAAGCAGCCAGGGCGCAGCTTTGCTGGGCTATTCCTTAGCATGCGTTTTTCTCTGCTGTTTCAATTGCTGGTCTTTGTGATGATGGTACCGCTCAGTATTCCTATCTCAGCACTGTTCTCACAGGAACAAGCGGTTCGCGACATCTTATGGCACTACCTTCTAGTGGTACCATTTAGCTATGGTTTTCAAGGCATTATTATGATGTTAGGTAGTGGTATGAATGCACTGCATGAGCCTAGCAAAGCCTTTATGTGGAGTGCGATGAGGCTGTTTGTATTTACCCTACCTGCTGCGGCTTTGGGAAGCCATTGGTATGGCGTTGAAGGGATGTTTATTGGTGTAGCTCTGGGCAATGTCATTGGTGGCGTCCTCGCCTACCTGTATGCGCTGACGGTCAGGCGCAAACACCTTTCTACTGCGACAAGATAGACCACAAAACAGACGCAAAAGAAAAGCCAAGGCAGTGCCTTGGCTTTTTCGTGTTTTTTCTACGCGTAAATAAACGAGTAAGCGCTAGATACCATCACCACCCATAAAGGTCTGTGATTTGCCATTAAACTGCTGATCCATATCTAGAGATGGCATATCGGTTTTCGGTTTACCAACGATCTTCGCGGGTACACCAGCTGCCGTAGTATGTGGAGGAACCGGCTGAAGCACCACTGAGCAAGAACCAATTTTGGCACCTTTACCCACCTCGATGTTGCCGAGTATCTTAGCTCCTGCACCAATCATAACGCCTTCGCGGATCTTCGGATGTCGGTCACCGCACTCTTTACCGGTACCGCCAAGTGTTACGTTCTGTAGGATAGAAACATCGTTCTCCACCACAGCCGTCTCACCAATAACGATACCTGTCGCATGGTCGAGCATGATGCCTTTACCGATACGGGCAGCCGGGTGGATGTCCACCTGACACGCGACCGAAATTTGGTTTTGCAGATACGTTGCCAGAGCATTACGGCCTTGCGACCACAGCCAGTTGGCGACACGATATCCTTGCAGAGCGTGATAGCCTTTAAGTACAATAGGGGCATTGAATACAGAGAGACCGCTGGGTCTCGATTCACTGTGGCACAAATGTCACACGCCGCCGCATCGGTAATGGTAGGGTCAGCGTTAAACGCTTGTTCCACCACTTCGCGCACTGCCATAGCAGGCATAGAGGCAGTTTTTAGCTTATTGGCTAGGATGTAGCTCAGTGCTGCACCAAAGCTTTCGTGGTTAATAATGGTGGCATGATAGAAACTCGCCAGCATCGGCTCTTGCTCGGCCTGCTCTCGGGCTTCTCTGACAATGCACTTCCCAGACATTTTGTTTTTCACAGTGTTTCATTTTCGATCCTACGATGGATAGTCATTTATCCGTCGAGCGATTATTGCTGCTCGGCTTTCTTGTCCCTTGCAAGGAGGTCTTGCGCGGCTAAACGCGCATCTTTCCCTTGATACAATACTTGATAGATTTGGTCAACAATTGGCATCTCTACACCCATGCGCTGCGACAGTAGCCACACCTCTTTGGTATTGCGATAACCCTCTACCACCTGACCGATTTCAGTTTGCGCCGTATCGACGTCTTTACCTTCACCCAAAGCAAGGCCAAAACGGCGGTTACGTGATTGGTTGTCAGTACAGGTCAGTACCAAATCACCCAGCCTGCCATACCCATAAAGGTATCTTGCTTCGCACCCAGTGCAGCGCCAAGACGGGTCATTTCCGCAAGGCCGCGAGTAATCAGAGCCGTACGGGCATTGGCACCAAAGCCGATGCCATCAGACATACCAGCGCCAATGGCGATAACATTCTTCACCGCACCACCAAGCTGCATGCCAGTGAAGTCATCGTTGGCATACACACGGAAGGTTTTGCTGCAGTGGATCTTCTCTTGTAGATCCGCCACAAACTGCGCATCAGGAGAGGCAACGGCGATCGCCGTTGGTAGACCAGCCGCCAGCTCTTTAGCAAACGTTGGACCGGACAATACCGCTAGCGGATACTCTTCACCAATGATGTCGTGAGCGACATCTTTAAGCAGGCGACCCGTTTCAGGCTCTAACCTTTGGTTGCCCAGCAAATGCGGCTGTCATCTCGCAAGTGTGGTTTGACACTGTTTAAAACGATACCAAATACGTGGCTTGGTACCACGACCAGCAAATCACGGCTCGCTTGTACCGCTTTGTTGAGGTCAGATTCAACAATCAGAGACTCCGGAAAATCAATGCCCGGTAGGAACTCGTGGTTAGCACGATCCGCTTCTAGCTTCGCCATGTGCTCTGGTTCGTGTCCCCAAATCACCACATTCGCGCCGTTTCTCGCAAGCGAAATCGCCAAAGACGTGCCGTAAGAGCCTGCGCCCAATACAGTCATTGCGATTTCTTTTCCATATGCGTTATTCATAACACCACCCAATTTGTCGGTATGATTGCGTTTCGTTGTTATACCCAAGTGACCCTAACAGTGTAGCCACTCAAGACGACTTGGGTATAAGTTACTGTATGCCAATAAAAAATGCACATCGCGATGCGCTGTGCATTTTCAAAACATCCACTCTTTCTCGCAGAGTTACTCTGCAAGCGAGATTAAGCTTCCGCTTGACCTTCTTGCTGAGCTTGCTGTTGTAGGTAGTTCATGAACAGTGCGTCAAAGTTAACTGGCGCTAGGTTCAGTTGTGGGAACGTACCTTTCATCGTTAGGCTTGAGATAGTTTCACGAGCGTACGGGAATAGGATGTTCGGGCAGAATGCGCCTAGGCAGTGTGCAAGTTGACCTGCTTCCATTTGCTCTGCAGTGAAGATACCACCTTGTTGTACTTCACATAGGAATGCAGTCTCTTCTGCGTTTTTCACTGTCACTGTCAGGCGAAGAACAACTTCGTATACGCCTTGACCTAGTTCACGGCTTTGAGTGTCAAGGTCTAGCTTAACATCTGGGTTCCAGTCTTTCTGGAACATATCTGGCGAGTTTGGCGCCTCAAATGATACGTCTTTTAGAAAGATACGTTGGATTGAGAAGTTTTGTTGTGCTTCTTGTGGAGCTGCTTCAGCCATGATGATTTCCTTAAATACGTCTAAATTTGTCAAAACGTTAATGAGTTTTCTTGCAGACTAGCCGAGCCGATGTTTGATGACTAGGCGAGCCTTGAATTCCGTGGCATTTATCACATCCCTTAGTCATAAGTGCCGCGAAATTACTCAAAATTCGGTGTTACTTCTTGCCTTTGATCAGCGGAAGGTTTGCTTCGCTCCAAGCCACTAGACCATTTTTCAGCAAGTAAACTTTTTCAAACCCTGCTTTTGCAAGCAAGTTCGCGCTCTCTTGCGCCGTTTGACCAGTCTTACATACCACAATGATTGGGTCTGATTTGTGGTTTTCAAGGCTACCGAAAGAACCCGCTTTGATATCAGATGGCAAAACGTGAAGTGCGTCAGTAATATGACCACGCTTGAATTCGTCTTTTGAACGAATGTCTACCACGATGCCGTTCTCGCGGTTCATCATGTGAGTCACTTGTGCTGCAGACACTTCTTTGTATGCGGCATTCGCTGATTTAAAGATGTTAGCGATCAGAGCAACAAATAGTGCAACCCACACTAGCGCCATGATCATGTTCTGTTGGAAAAATTCTAAATACTCTTGCATCACTTGTGCTCTTAGATAGTTGAACATTAAATCAGTCGAGGAGTATAGCGGCTTAGCCTCGCCGTGGCGAGAGGGGAAAATGTTTCGAACAGAGAATTGGGATCCTTCTCCTCGCTAGGTTTCACGCCAAGATGCCAAACGCTATCACAGAGATAGAAAAAAACGATTAGTCAAAGCGACCAAACTCGGCGTAATAATAGAGATAAAGCCGAGGTACCTGACGAAAATAGCGTCTATGATTACCTCACGCAGAGAACAAACAGACGAATCAGCTAGATAAAACTGTAACCCAGCAACGGTAATCACAAACATTATTTGATCTGCCACTACAGTTATGGGTAAAAAGTGTAGTAAAATTACGCTAATTTGTTTTCTGTAAAGTTACTATCGATTTGACGAGGTTATAACTATGTCAGCTAAGAAGCCAATGGCTCTAGTGATTCTTGACGGTTGGGGTTACCGTGAAGACAACGCAAGCAACGCAATCAACAACGCAAAAACTCCAGTAATGGATGGCTTGTGGCAAACAACCCACGTACTCTTATTTCGGCTTCTGGTATGGACGTAGGTCTGCCAGACGGTCAAATGGGTAACTCAGAAGTAGGTCACACCAACATCGGCGCAGGTCGTGTGGTATACCAAGACCTAACTCGCATCACTAAATCAATCGCTGACGGTGAGTTCGCTCAGAACGAAGCGCTTGTTGCTGCTATCGACAAAGCCGTTGCAGCAGGCAAAGCGGTTCACCTAATGGGTCTTATGTCTCCAGGTGGTGTTCACTCTCACGAAGACCACATCTACGCAGCTGTGAAAATGGCAGCAGAGCGTGGCGCTGAGAAAATCTACCTACACTGCTTCCTTGACGGTCGTGATACACCACCTCGTAGCGCTGAAGGTTCACTTAAGCGTTTCGACGAGCTGTTTGCTGAGCTTGGTAAAGGCCGCGTAGCGTCTCTAATCGGTCGTTACTACGCAATGGATCGTGATAACAACTGGGATCGCGTACAAGTTGCTTACGACCTACTAACTCAAGGCAAAGCTGAGTTCACTTACGACAATGCAGTAGCAGGTCTTGAAGCCGCTTACGCTCGTGAAGAGAACGATGAGTTCGTTAAAGCAACAGCTATCAAAGCAGAAGGTCAAGAAGACGCAGCTATCCAAGATGGTGACGCCGTTATCTTCATGAACTACCGTGCTGACCGTGCACGTCAAATCACTCGTACTTTCGTATCTGAGTTTGATGGCTTTGAGCGCGCAGTATTCCCAGCAATCGACTTCGTAATGCTAACGCAATACGCAGCTGACATCCCTCTATCTATCGCTTTCCCACCTGCATCTCTTGAGAACACATACGGTGAGTGGCTATCGAAAGAAGGTAAAACTCAGCTACGTATCTCTGAAACAGAGAAATACGCACACGTGACTTTCTTCTTCAACGGTGGTGTTGAGAACGAGTTTGATGGTGAAGAGCGTCAGCTCGTTGCTTCTCCAAAAGTAGCGACTTACGACCTACAACCAGAAATGAGCTCAGAAGAGCTAACTGAGAAGATGGTTGCGGCTATCAAATCTGGTAAGTACGACACTATCATCTGTAACTATCCAAACGCAGACATGGTTGGTCACACGGGTGTTTATGAAGCGGCTGAGCAAGCTATCGAAGCTCTAGATGCAAGCGTTGGCCAAGTAGTAGACGCTATCAAAGAAGTTGGCGGTCAAATGCTGATCACGGCTGACCACGGTAACGCAGAGATGATGGTAGACCCAGTGACTGGCGGTACGCACACTGCTCACACTAACCTACCAGTACCTCTAATCTACGTTGGTGACAAAGCGGTTGAGTTCAAAGAAGGCGGCAAGCTGTCTGACCTTGCACCGACTATGCTTGCAATGACTGACATGGAAATCCCAGCAGAAATGTCTGGTGAGATTCTTATTAAGTAATCACTCTTACTGAGATGATTCAAACGCCGATGCTTTTGCATCGGCGTTTTTGTTTGCCGCTTTTTATTTTGCGCTTTTTTTGCCTGAAAGGTGTCATGTATGGATATAATGGCAACATCGCTTTGAAGGCACACATTTTGGTCTGTCGTAGTGAACTATCAATCAGTTATGGTTACTATGTCCCAGTATATTGAGCAAACTCTGTCGCTGCGTTTAGTGGAATTAGGATGAAACCAAACAAATTTAGGCTTTTTACCTCTCAGACATCAGTACTGCCCCGTTTGTCGGCACTGGTGATGTGTTTAGGGCTGGCGCTGCCAAGCACGCATAGTTTTGCCAACCAAAATGAACTCACTGGCGTTAAAAGTGAAATTAATCGACAGCAAAAGTCGCTCTCTGCGCAGCAAAAAGAGCTCGATAACCTGCAAAAGTCGCTGCGTGAGCAAGAGATTGGCATTTCTAATGTCGAGAAAGAGATAAAAGCCACAACGCAAGCGCTCACTCAAGCCAACAAAAACCTCGATGGCTTCCATAAGCAAGTGGAAGCGCTGACCAAGCAGAAAAAGCAGCAACAAGAGATCCTGGCTCAACTGGTACAAACTTATTACGTCACCAAGCAGAATAACTCTGCGTCTGGTGTACTGAGCGCCGACCCAGATCAAGACCGCATTAGTCAGTATTATCAGTACCTCGCTAAAGCGCGCGCACAAACTTTAGAAGAGCTTGCGGACACTGAGCTAAAGCTAGCCGAAAGCGAGCGAGCCCTTGAGCTTGAGCGTAATCAGATCGCCCAGTTACTCGAACAGCAAAAAGCAAAACGCGATGCGCTGGCGAAAAACCGCAGCAGTCGTCAAAGTACCGTATCGAAGATCCGTCGCAGCATTTCCAGCGATAAGAACTATCTCGCCGAACTGCAGCGCAATGAAACTCGCCTTAAAGCGGAAATCGCCAAAGCAGCCAAGCGTAATCAAGTTCCGATGGATGGCCTTGGTCGTCAGAAAGGACGTTTGCCGTGGCCGGTTAAAGGCAAAGTGCTGCATAACTTCGGCACCAAGCAAACGGGACAAGTCAATTGGAAGGGAATGGTCATTGCGGCCAACTATGGTACATCAGTGAAATCCGTTTATTCCGGCACTGTGGTGTTTGCTGATTATCTGCGTGGCTACGGGCTAGTCGTGTTGCTCGACCATGGTAAAGGCGACATGACCCTATACGGCTACAACCAAACGCTACTGAAAAAGGAAGGCGATAAAGTCGCGGCCGGCGAAACCATTGCCCTGGCTGGAGATACTGGAGGTCAAGACACCTCGTCACTCTACTTCGAGATCCGTCGCAACAGTAAAGTACAAAACCCTAAGAGCTGGTTAAAACGCTAATCGCATGCCGCTACTCATTATCATGAGTAGCGCGCTTCTGTCACTTCAATGAGCCTGGCGAGCTCGCTCTCTGGCAAACCGTTGATTCCGCCCGCTGCTTCTCGCCCACCACCGGTCGCAAATTGACTGCAGATCTCCCCTGCCCCTTGCTTATTATTCAGTGGCGCTCTAACCGAGACGGTATAACAAGCTTCACCACTCGCATCCGTTCTAGGCACCAAAGAAACATGCGCTTGATTCGGGGATTCATTAGCAAGCCGATTTATCCAAGTACCCGACATTCGCCTCGCCGCAGCGCTATCTGGCAGTAATACCACTTTAAGTCGCGCGGATTCATAACGAGTCTGCGCCGCACTCAGTGCTTTCTCATCTTGTTCAAATGCCGCTTTCAGCAAGTGATAAGGCGAGCTTGGATCACTTAAACAATCAAAAGGATCATGGTAGGCCAAAAGCTTCTGGTACAGGTCAACTGGGTCAAAATGCAGGTCATCTAAGCTCTCACCATAACCGTTGTAATTGACCAAGGTGCCCAGCTCTTTAAGTGCCTCGCGCTGCTCACGGCTAAGTCCTAGGTCAGAAGCCAAGCTCTCGGCGCTCGCGAGCATATTGTCCCCATACGCGGCCGTGATTGCCCAGAGTCTAAACTGCCCTTGCAACTGCTGGTCGACAATCAGCGCAGTACAGGTGTTGGCATTGAGGTCGATATGGGCATCAAGATAAGGGCTATCAGGAATCGCGGAGGCTTTATGATGATCGATATAGGTAGTAGGAACATCATGTTCCAAAAGCTCATCAAGCGCGGCTTGGTTCTTATCCATGGAGATATCCAGCACTGTCACTGAACTCGCTTGATCAACGGGCACACGCTGAACTAAGGCGATATCACGCTTGATACCGGAGATGAGTATCGCGGTTTTGGGCTGCGCTAAACGCAATTGCAGTAGGCTAATATGCCATCGGCATCGCCATTAAATACGTCATAATGCACAGTCACACTCATCCTTTCGTCGTCCCTGAAACCACAAACCCTACTAATAAAGTAGGGTTTGTAACAATACGAATTGGCTATATATCATGCCGTTAGCGAGTTTAACTCGTGGTCGAACCCATCATGCGCACGCCATCTTCCAGAAGCGTTAACTGCTCTTTACCTCTAGAGGTTGCCAGTGGTTTCACCACATGGATCATCTGCAGCATGCCTTGTTGAATCACTTCTTCCGTAATCTTGGTACGTGGTGACATCGCCGACTGATAGCTTAGCCAGCCGACCGCCATCATGTGCAGTGTCGTCACTAAAGACTTCAGCTCTTTCTCATTTAGCGTCAGTAACTCCAACTCAACAAAAGCACGTAAGATATTAATCAGATTTCCTTGTAGGCGCTCTTGTACTTCAATGTACTCTTCGTGCAATTTGGGATCGCGCTGGAGAATTTCCGGCAAATTAGCGTAGAAGAAACGGTACTTCCACATCAGCGTAAAAATGGAGTCTAGGTAATGCTTTAATAGCGCTAAGCTCTCTTGCTGACCTTGGACCGGAGTGAAGCGCTCAATAAGCTCTTGCGAATAGAGGGCAAAAATCTCACGAACGATCTCTTGTTTGTTTCGGAAATGATAGTAGAGATTGCCTGGCTGATCTCAATGTGCGCCGCAATATGGTTGGTTGTCACGTTGCGCTCGCCATCTGAATTGAACAAGTCGAGGGCGGCGTAGACGATTTTGTCACGTGTTTTCATTCTAACTTTTCCTTTCCCTAGTTAGACTTAGTATACGTCTTGAACTAGTACACGAAAAGTTAATAGATTGTGAGATGCACTGGTTAGACCAACGGACACAAAAAAAGCACTCAATTTGAGTGCTTTTCGGTTATTCATATTGGCTAAGTAGACAATTACTCTACTTCGTCCATTTTACCTAGTAGGTTGCGAATGCGCTCTTGCCATTGGCTGTGCTCACGTTGCATCTGCTCAGACTTTTGCTCAAGTTCTTCACGGCTGCTGCGTAGTTCTTCAGCTTGCGATGCAAGTTGTGCTTTCTCTTCTTTCAATTCCTCAACTTCCATCTGAAGAAGAGCGATTGTGTCCACTGCAGTTTGAATTTTTGCTTCTAGTTGTTCCAGTACTTCAAAAGACATCTCGGCCTACCCTTGTTTAATCCTGTGAAATGAAAATACTTCATCCTATAGTGCCCCATTCTACTCAGCCTAGAGAAGATAGACACGCTCTATATTGCAGATTTTTCACTATTCGGTCAAAAAAGCGCCGCAAACTCACCCAAGCTTTACCTACCAAGTGCAACCGAGCAGAGTTTTGTTTCTCACGATGCTCAATCATTCAAGATTTTAGCGACAAGATCGCGTCCGAACAGAGAAAAAGGCAAACGTTTCCCTTTTGATATGCTAGAATTCGCGCCGTAAATCATTTGTCAATTTTCATTAGATTGGAGTCAGTATGAAGCGCGATTTAGCAATGGCTTTTTCACGAGTTACCGAAGGTGCCGCCCTAGCAGGCTATAAGTGGCTAGGCCGAGGCGACAAAAATGCTGCCGATGGTGCAGCGGTGGAGGTCATGCGCAGCCTACTGAACAAGACCGATATCGAAGGTGAAATCGTTATTGGTGAGGGTGAAATCGATGACGCACCTATGCTGTACATCGGTGAACAAGTGGGTATTGGCGGTGATGCAGTCGACATCGCAGTTGATCCTATCGAAGGTACTCGCATGACGCGATGGGCCAATCCAATGCCCTTGCAGTACTTGCCGCTGGTGAAAAAGGCAGCTTCTTGAAAGCGCCAGACATGTACATGGAAAAACTTGTGGTAGGGCCTGGCGCGAAAGGCGTGATTGACCTTAATAAACCACTGACTGAAAACCTAAAGAACATCGCAGCTGCACTAGGTAAAACCCTAGATACGCTGGTTGTAACAACGCTTGCTAAGCCACGCCACGACGCCGTCATTGCAGAGATGCAAGCGATGGGTGTTCGCGTTTTCGCTGTGCCAGATGGTGATGTTGCCGCTTCTATCCTAACGTGTATGCCTGATAGCGAAGTGGATGTGATGTACTGTATTGGCGGTGCGCCAGAGGCGTAGTGTCTGCTGCGGTTATTCGCGCACTAGACGGCGACATGAATGGCCGACTACTGCCACGTCACGTTGTTAAAGGTGATACAGAAGAAAACCGCACCGCTGGCCAAGATGAACTCACACGCTGTGCTGAAATGGGTGTTGAAGCAAACGTCGTCCTGCGTATGGAAGATATGGCTCGTAGCGACAATGTCGTCTTCTCTGCGACCGGCATTACCAAAGGTGACCTACTTGAAGGCATCACTCGTCAAGGCAACATCGCAACGACTGAGACCTTGCTGATCCGTGGACGCTGCCGCACGATTCGTCGCATCAAGTCTACGCACTATTTAGAGCGTAAAGATCCAGAAATTCGCGACATCATCCTATAAGTTAATAAAGCTTCGTCAAAGGCGCTGATGGTTATCAGCGCTTTTTTTATATCTATGCAAGTCGATACTGCTGGAATGCCAATCTCAAGATTGTAAATCATTTGCTTTATTAACCTTATCCGCCATAATACCCCGACTATCTTTACCTCAGGCTGAACAAACGAACGGATTCACTGATGAAAGCCACCGACCACATCATAGACATCATAAAACGCGAAGGCGCTGTCACTGCCAAACGTATTGCGGAACGTTTAGGCATTACCACCATGGGCGCGCGACAACACCTACAAAGCCTTGAAGAAGAAGGCTTCTTAAAGTTTGAGGATGTCAAAGTCAAAGTCGGCCGTCCAAACAGGCATTGGTCACTCACTGCCAAAGGGCATGCTCGTTTCTCCGATCGTCACAGCGATCTCACCATTCAGTTTATCGATGCCATTGAAACCGTATTCGGCTCCGAAGGATTGGACAAAGTGGCTAAAGAACGCGAACAAAACACACTTGCGACCTATCGCCAACACTTTGAAACGCTGACGGATTTGCACAGCAAGGTCACCAAATTAGTTGAGCTAAGAGAAAAAGATGGCTACATGGCAGAGTGTGAGGAAACCGGTGATGGCTACCGATTGATTGAGAATCACTGTCCCATTTGTATCGCCGCTACTCGATGTGAAGCATTATGCCAGTCAGAACTCAATGTTTTTCAATCACTTGTTGGTGAAGATATTGATGTTAAGCGCGATGAACATATCGTCAAAGGTGAAAGACGCTGCGTCTACACCTTCCAATCAAAAGGCGAATAAGCTGTCTCACTACTGAGACATGGAAAGCTTTTTATTTTGTCATCTGTCATTAGCTCCTAGGCTAACTATACACACCAACTCAGAATCGGGTTAGGCAGTACCGTTAGTTAGCAGAGGAATGCAGACATGGCAGAGTCGATTTCACTCCCTTCATTTGAAGAGCTGGCAGCAATGGCCAAAGACAACCCAGAGCAACTTAGCCAGCTTCGACATCAGTTGTGTGAGCAGTTCATTGCTGGTTGCTCCAGTGATATGCAGCCAAGACTGCACGCCCAACAGTCTCACATTGAACGGGTACTACAACGCGCCAAAAACCCGATACATGCCAATGTGCTGTTGAGAGAAGAGCTACATAAACAAATCGTCAAATTTGCCGATGCGCTGCAAGGAGACTCGGAAACATCTCAATGCAGTGCAGACATCGTTCCTTTTGAGCGTGGGCAAGAGTGGCGCTGAACGATTGATACACCTTCTGTCATGTAGACATGGGCACAAAAAAGGGAAGCCAATGCTTCCCTTTCGCCATTTTGAACCACTTATTGCTGAGGCTCATCACCGTATTGGTTTTGACCGTCAGTGCCTTTCAAGAAACCACACTCCACCAAGATCCAAGCGCCACAGGCTAACGCAGCCAATGAAATCACACTTTGAACCAATGAAGGCTGAGCAGCCGTCGCCGGATCCAGGGTCGGCAAACTCATGCGTCCAAATACGAGCGGTACATTTAATAGTAGCCACCAGCTGGATTTATTACGGTCGTGCCAACGCTTAGCCGTGATCGCCAAGTCAGGGATCAGCAGTACCACCAAGAGTACCGGCAATAAAAAGTGCACCACGTTTGGGAATAGATAGTTCAACCCCTGAGCACATATCATGATGGCTAAGTAATAACAGACATTCCAGATCCAGAACGTCTTACGACCAATACGGCCATTAAAAGAAAACAGTAACGACTTTAACGACATCAAATCACTCTCATATTAATTAGTAACCTTTTGAAAGCAGGCTTTGTCCATATCGCGGATATTCACCGTCAAACTCTTAATATGGCTCGCCTGCTCTCTAAGTACTTCCATCAGCTTACGCGACAACTCGCGCTTTTGCTCATCCGTTCGTCCAGACAATAGCTCAAAACTGATGTGCACAAAATCTTCGCTATCCCCGTACTCGCCGATCAACCAGTTGTGGCTGCGCAGTGAACGGGACTTCACCGAGTCAGCATCAAACAACCCACAGTTGAGTGTTACACGGTGCAGATCTTCCAGTAGCCCCTGTACATTCAACCTTTCGTCGGCTGTATTCGAATATTCTAAAACCAGATTCGGCATACGACTTCCCTTTTTTTGGCCAATAGCCGACAAGGTATAGCAAGCCGCGAGTAAAATGCCGAGAAGTATTCTATTATTCTGTTTACTGGATCACTTGAGCTGCCGTTTCTTGGCTTTTGTTAGGATAAGATACCAAAGCGATAAAGAAATGACCCCAATCATGATCTACGTGAATTAATCTGTTATATTCTTTCGTAATCACGTTTATTTTTTACATTCGTTTTTTACAAACACTGATTTTGGAGAAAATCTCATGCGTCAACCTGTAGTTATGGGTAACTGGAAACTCAACGGCAGCAAAGCAATGGTAACTGAGCTGCTAACTGGTCTAAACGCTGAACTTGAAGGCGTAACTGGTGTAGACGTGGCGGTAGCTCCACCAGCACTTTACATCGACCTAGCTGAGCGTGTTATCGCAGAAGGCGGCAACAAGATCATCCTTGGTGCACAAAACACTGACCTAAACAACAGCGGTGCTTTCACTGGCGACATGTCTCCAGAAATGCTGAAAGATTTTGGTGCAACTCACATCATCATCGGTCACTCTGAGCGTCGTGAATACCACAACGAATCAGACGAGTTCATCGCTAAGAAATTCGCATTCCTAAAAGAGAACGGCCTGAAGCCTGTTTTCTGTATCGGTGAATCTGAAGCTCAAAACGAAGCTGGCGAAACTGAAGCAGTATGTGCACGTCAAATCAACGCAGTAATCGACGCTTACGGTGTTGAAGCGCTAAACGACGCTATCATCGCATACGAGCCAATCTGGGCTATCGGTACTGGTAAAGCAGCAACTGCAGAAGACGCACAGCGTATCCACGCTTCTATCCGTGCTCTAATCGCAGCAAAAGACGAAGCAGTAGCTGAGCAAGTAATCATCCAATACGGTGGTTCTGTTAAGCCAGAGAACGCAGAAGCTTACTTCTCACAACCAGACATCGACGGTGCTCTAGTTGGTGGCGCATCTCTAGACGCTAAGAGCTTCGCAGCAATCGCTAAAGCAGCGGCAGCAGCAAAAGCTAAGTAATCGATCCGATTACCAAAAGCCGGCTCCATTGAGCCGGCTTTTTTGTGTCTACCTGCCCGCAAATTTACCGCAGACAAACAAAAACCGCTGCCAAGGCAGCGGTTTTTCTATTCTCGAGAGAAGGCTGAATTAGAACAGCTCTTCCGCTACTTTGAATAGGTCAGTGCGAACTGGACGCTTCATGTTCTCGATAGCATCGATGATGTCATGGTGAACCAGTTGCTCTTTCTGGATACCCACACAACGGCCGCCGTGACCTTCTAGTAGTAGGTGAACCGCGTAGTTACCCATACGAGATGCTAGAACACGGTCGAACGCTGTTGGACGACCACCACGCTGGATGTGACCTAGTACTGTCGCACGAGTTTCACGACCAGTACCTTCTTCAATCTCCTTCGCTAGCTCGTTCGCATCCATCATTAGCTCAGTAAGTGCGATGATCGCGTGCTTCTTACCTTTCGCAATACCATCTTGGATGTTGCTGATTAGCTGGTCTTTGTTCAGACCTGTCTCTGGAGTAATGATGTACTCACAGCCGCCTGCAATGGCTGACATTAGGTTAGGTCACCACAGTGACGACCCATGATCTCAACGATAGAAATACGTTGGTGAGAAGATGACGTGTCACGTAGACGGTCAATCGCATCGATAACAGTGTTTAGTGCCGTTAGGTAACCGATTGTGTAATCAGTGCCTGCAATATCGTTATCGATAGTGCCTGGAAGACCGATACATGGGTAACCCATTTCAGTTAGCTTCTTCGCGCCCATGTAAGAGCCGTCACCACCAACAACAACCAGAGCGTCGATGCCGTGCTTTTTCAGGTTCTCAATGGCTTTCTCACGAACTTCCACTTCTTTAAATTCTGGGAAACGTGCAGAGCCTAGGAATGTACCACCACGGTTGATCACATCAGAAACGCTTGAACGGTCAAGAGGCTTGATGCGGTCTTCGTACAGACCAAGATAGCCGTCGTATACGCCGTACACTTCCAAACCCTCTGACAGAGCAGTACGTACCACGCCGCGTACCGCAGCATTCATACCCGGTGCGTCACCACCACTTGTCAAAACACCAATTTTCTTAATCATGCTCACCCTCGATTTGGCAATCTAATTTTAAATTGTAAGTATGGCGCCATCGGAGGCGACATACGGAAATCTTGTTATCGTTACACTAAACTCAGTATGTTCCCCAAAACATCACTGACGTAACTTTATTACTTATGTAAGAGTATTACAGTTTATACTGGCTCGTACGTTGATTCACATCAGAATCGCACTTTTTTATCACGCGCATTGATAATAGACAATGGAATTTAACATTGCCATTACGGCGAGACCTCCCCCACAGCGTGCCACCATCTACGCCCTGCCTGCTAAAAGTCTTGCTGCTTTTGCTCAGCTTCTTCGCGAAGCACCACAGAATATGGGTCTTGGTGAATGATCACATCCGCGCCTGGAAACGCTTTAATCACTTCTTCTTCCGCTATGTCAGCAATGCGGTGCGCCTCGATGAGGGGTAAATGATCATCTAACTCTAAGTGTAACTGAATGAAACGAACCGGGCCTGACATGCGCGTTCTTAGCTGATGCACACCAATCACCCCTTCCACGTCATTACACACCTGGCGAATCACGACGAGCTCTTCTTCCGGCAATTGACGATCCAGCAGCGACTGTACCGATTCATAAGCCATTTTTATCGCGCTGACTAAGATAAAGACACCAATACCAATCGCAAACATGGAGTCCGCTTGCCCAACGCCATACCAGCTCAGTCCAAGAGCGACCATGATCGCCACGTTCATATATAAGTCGGTTTGATAATGCAGTGAATCAGCAGCAATGGCTTGGCTGCCCGTTTTACGAACCACATATTTTTGAAACGCGACCAAACCCGACGTCACGATTAAAGCGAATAGACTGACATAAATACCCAATTCAGGCGATTGGAGATCATGCGGTCGGAAGAAACGATCGATACCGTTAAGAATGAGAAAACAAGCAGAACCCGTGATAAACATCGATTGCGCCAGTGCGGCCAGTGATTCGGCCTTACCATGGCCAAAAGTATGTTCTTTATCAGCAGGTTGTAGTGAGTATCGAACAACAATCAAGTTGATCAATGATGCGGCGATATCGAGCAGTGAATCGATCAAAGAGGCCAGTAAGCTCACCGAGCCTGTGACCCACCAAGTGATCACTTTCGCTATTAACAGGATGGTTGCTACCGTGGTCGCTGCCCATGCAGCCGTGGTAACCAGTTTCGCGTAATTGTCCTTCATGCGCTGTGTGGTCGTTCCTTGAAGATATTTCTAAACACAAAGCAAGTATACCGATAAATGATGACAAAAATAGAAAAAGCGACCAAAAATGGTCGCTTAATATTCGCTAAAGCTATCAGAAAAGCTAGAGAGCTAGCTTCATAACACGCTAGATATGCCGATTACTCAGAAGCACGTTTTTCTGCACGTTTTTCCATTTTCGACCAGCATTTTTCCATGCGCTCTTGAGACAGCTCTTTAAACTT
Source organism: Vibrio maritimus (assembly GCA_000755425.1). Classification (GTDB taxonomy): domain Bacteria; phylum Pseudomonadota; class Gammaproteobacteria; order Enterobacterales; family Vibrionaceae; genus Vibrio; species Vibrio maritimus_A. Next base: position 76,169 of record BBMT01000015.1, on the reverse strand, counting down.
CTCTTTCTGCTCTGGCGTCAAGATGCTCATCATTTCATGTTGCTTCTCAAGCATCTTCACGCGGCGCTCTGCTTGCTTCTCAACCATTTGCGTTGCCAATGCGTTCGCCGCATCTGCATCAAATGTGTCGGCTAATACTAGATCTTGCATCTGCTGCTGGCGTGCTTGCATTTCTGCTTTCTTAGCTGTGAAATCACCATCAAACTTCTGTTTCATCTGCGCTTTGTTCGAATCACGTAGCTGCTTCATTTGCTCTTTTTGTGCATCAGTTAGGTCTAGTTCGCGGAACATGCGTTTGCCGTCAAAACCGCCACACATGCCTTCGCCACCTTTACCGTGATGACCACCTTTACCACCGCCATAAGCGAGTGCACTGGCAGAACCTAGCGCGAGTGGAAGAACAGTTGCAGCGATAACCCATTTCTTTGAAAATTTCATAATCTTTACCCTTATGTGATTCATGCCATGGCTGCCTCTGCAGCGCTTGAGTATAGAATAGAAGCTGAGGCGTAAAGCAACGTACAGTGAGCGTAAAGAATCGTAAAGATCGCTTTTTTGAGCCACGAACGCTTTATTATTACAGAGCACAACAATACCGAGGTAGATCATGGCACACATTCTTCTTATCGATGACGACACCGAGCTAACCAGTCTTCTCAAAGACATTTTAAGCTATGAAGCTTTGAAGTTTCAGAAGCCAACGATGGTTTTGCTGGCTTAGAGGCAATGAGCGAGGCCATTGATTTAGTATTGATGGATGTGATGATGCCGCGTCTCAATGGTATGGATACGCTTAAGAAGCTACGCGAAAATTGGGATACCCCAGTATTGATGCTTACGGCAAAAGGTGAAGAGATAGACCGTGTGATTGGTCTTGAACTTGGCGCCGATGACTATCTACCTAAGCCATTTAGCGACCGAGAGCTGCTTGCTCGTATTAAGGCCATATTAAGACGCACCAGTACCAAGTCAGAATCAAATTCATCCGATGGAATACGTTTTGACGACATTCAAGTGTTCCCAGCCAAACAAGAAGCGACGTGCCAAAGCCAGACTCTCGAATTAACCACTACCGAATTTGCGCTGCTGCACTATTTCGTCCAGCACCCAGGGGAAACGCTAACCAAAGAAGCGCTGAGTCTTGAAGTACTCGGCAAACGCCTTTCAGCGTTCGACCGAGCAGTAGATATGCACGTCTCAAATTTACGCAAAAAGCTGCCAGAGAAGAGCGATGGCAAGCCAAGAATTAAAACCTTGCGCGGCCGTGGCTACTTATTGGTGAAGGAGTAAGCATGAAACTGCCAAAAATCAGCAGCCTCTACGGCCGAATTTTTGCGATCTTTTGGTTTACCATGTTGCTGGTACTGATTGCGGTACTGGCACTGCCCCACCTCGATCCTCGCGTAGCGAGAGAAGTCTCCACCGAGACGCTTGGTCAGATAAAAGCATCTCGCGACAGAATTGAACGTCAGTTTGTCAACGAATCAAGTATTGGTCGTATTGTCTATCAGCTGGATAAGTCCGAGCGCATGCACAATAAAGACCGCAAGACAAAAGGACCAAGCTTCTTCATTGTCGATAAAGCCGGCAACATCTTAAGCACTCAAAAACATGTCGATTTTAAAGAACGCATGCTCAAAAACTTCATTACCTCGGTTGATACGTTCGATAAGCCGATGCAAAAACTCTACGGCCGTTACATGCTAGTTGGCCCTGTACCGATTAACTTAGCCAAGCAAGAGTATGACCTTTATATCGGTATGCGCTGGAATCAACCTCCGCCGTTTTACTCAGAATGTTTGATAAGCCATTCCAGCTCTTGTTAGTGGTGATGGCGGTCAGCACACCGCTTCTGCTTTGGCTAGCATGGGCACTGAGCCAACCAGCTCGCCGTCTTGAGCGCGCCGCCAAGCGTGTTGCCAAAGGAGAGTTCAACCCAGATCCGACTCTAGAAACTGGCACGACAGAGTTTAAGCAAGCAGGACAAAGTTTTAACCAGATGGTACTGGCGGTGAATCAAATGATTTCTGGTCAGCAAAGGCTGCTTTCAGACATCTCCCACGAGCTGCGTTCACCTCTAACAAGACTTCGTATGGCGACAGGTCTCGCGGCCCGTAAGCAAGGTGAGAGCGCAGAACTGACCCGCATAGACACGGAAGCCAGCGTCTTGAGCAAATGATTGCCGAGCTTTTGGAGCTGTCTCGCATGAACACCGACAGTCATGTTACCCGCGAAAGTCAGCCAGCAAGCAGCCTTTGGGAGGAGATCTTCAGTGATGCTCAGTTTGAGGCCGAGCAAGTAGGCAAAACTTTGCACTTCTCTACAATTCCTGAACTCTCTATCGTCGGTAACCCTAAGCTACTCATGAGTGCCATAGAAAACATCGTACGTAATGCGATCCGCTATGGTGAGTCCGAGATCAATATCTCGCTGTATCAACACGATGACATGCTGCACATTATTGTTGAAGACGATGGCCCTGGGGTACCTGATGATGAACTTGACGATATCTTTAGGCCGTTTTACCGGGTTTCTACCGCTCGCGATCGCGACTCAGGTGGTACTGGCTTAGGGCTGGCAATTACGCAAAGCGCGATTCTTCAACATCGCGGCCAAATCATGGCATCACGTAGTGAATTAGGCGGTCTAAAAATGCACGTAGAGCTGCCACTATAAATCAGGCAACGAAGCGATATTGATTCTACACTCTTTGTGGTAGCCTTCCGGCTCATGCTCAACACAATAAGAGAATCAAGCAGATGAAGATCTTCAGCAATTTCGAAAGTGGCAACATTGAAGTTGTCAGCATTGAGAATAAAGACGATATCCAGCTAAAGATACAAAACGACCATCAGTCTGAGTTTTATCAGTGGTTTCATTTCCGCCTAGAAACTCAGGCTGAACAATCCCACACCATCAAGATCCTCGATTTGGCAAAGTCAGCCTATCCTGAAGGTTGGAAAGGCTATGATGTGGTTGCTTCTTACGACCGCGAAGAATGGTTCCGTATTCCATCTGAGTTCGATGGAGACACACTGAGTTTCAACGTGCTACCTGAGCGCGGCTCCATGTATTTCGCTTACTTTGCACCCTACTCTTATGACCGCCACCTCGATCTTCTGCACATGGCGCAAACTGAGCACCACTGCACCCTTGAGACCCTAGGCCACACGTTAGACAATAACGACATGTCGCTGCTGACTTTTGGCGAACCAGAAGAAGGTAAAAAGAACATTTGGGTAATTGCTCGTCAGCATCCAGGCGAGACCATGGCAGAATGGTTTATGGAAGGCCTGATCCAGCGCCTTGTCGATGAAACCGACACCACTGCGCAAGCGCTGCTAGAAAAAGCCGTGCTCTATGTAGTACCAAACATGAACCCAGATGGCGCAAACCGCGGTCACCTGCGCACTAACGCGGTTGGCGTCAACCTAAACCGTGAGTGGCAAGCGCCTTCTATGGAGAAAAGCCCAGAGGTGTTCCTAGTACGCGAAAAGATGCTTCAGACGGGCGTAGACATGTTCTTGGACATTCATGGTGATGAAGCGATCCCATACAACTTTGCAGCAGGCTCTGAAGGCATTCCTTCTTATGATGAGAGACACGCCGGTCTTGAGAATGCGTTCAAACAAGCACTACTCACCATTACTCCTGAGTTCCAAGACGATTACGGCTATGACAAAGATGAGCCAGGTAAGGCAAATCTAACCGTCGGCTCAAACTGGGTTGCTGAGCAGTTCCGCTGCTTGTCATACACCATTGAGATGCCGTTCAAGGACAATAACAACTATCCAGATCCTTTGTATGGTTGGTCGCCTGAGCGCAGTATTAAGTTTGGTCATGACATGGTGGCGGCGACGCTGGCAGTAACGGATAAGCTTTAAAAACATTACAGCGTGCGCCTTTGCGTGCGCTGTATTCCTCTCCCCATCGCTTTACTGTCCACTTCAGGTATACTCATCTCATTGTTTAGTATGAGTCGACAGCCAATATGTTTGATATCGCCCTCTACGAGCCAGAAATTGCTCCAAACACCGGAAACATCATCCGTCTTTGTGCCAACTGCGGTGCAAATCTACACCTTATTGAACCGCTTGGTTTTGATTTAGAAGAGAAGAAAGTGCGCCGTGCAGGTCTCGACTATCACGATCTTGCGCGCGTAAAACGCCACAAAGACTACGCAGCATTTCTCGCTTACTTAGAAGAAAACAACCCGAACTATCGCTTGTTTGCTTGCACCACAAAAACCACTGGTCACCATACCGATGCGAAGTACCAGCAAGGCGATGTGTTGTTGTTTGGTCCAGAAACTCGTGGCTTACCTGCAGAAGTGATTGAAAGCCTTCCAATGGAGCAGCGTATTCGCATTCCTATGATGCCAGATGCGCGCAGTCTAAACTTATCCAATGCAGTGGCGATTATTGCCTATGAGGCGTGGCGACAGTTTGGTTTTGAAGGGGCGGTTTAAGCCCTTTTTAGCGAAAGCGTTACCCGAGCCTGAATTTCAGGCAATAAAAAACCCAGCCGAAGCTGGGTTTTCAATACTTACAAGCAGAAACTTATCAATTACTTGATTTTAGCTTCTTTGTACATAACGTGTTGGCGAACAACTGGATCAAACTTTTTGATCTCAAATTTGCCTGGCATGTTACGCTTGTTCTTGTCAGTTGTGTAGAAGTGACCAGTACCTGCAGAAGATACTAGACGAATTTTCTCACGAATGCCTTTAGCCATTGCTTAATTCCTCTTATACGTTCTCGCCACGAGCGCGAATATCAACAAGAACAGCATCGATGCCTTTCTTATCAATAATACGCATACCCTTAGCGGTTAGACGTAGTTTAACAAAGCGTTTTTCGCTTTCTACCCAGAAACGATGAGTTTGTAGGTTCGGCAGAAAACGACGCTTGGTAGCATTTCGTGCGTGTGAACGGTTGTTACCCGTTACAGGACGCTTACCAGTTACTTGGCATACTCGGGACATGAATGTCTTCTCCAAATCGTTTCAGCTCGATATCAACCTTGGTGGCCGAACCTCAATTATAAGAGGCCATAACCATTATGGAATACCCATACAAGGCTATCAAAGGTCGCGCATTATACTAACTTGACATGCATTGCTCAAGACCCGAACAGATCCTTTTTTAAGGATTTGCTGATCTTTTTCACTTTGAGCTGATGTTGGTTGATAATTTAGTGCGCGAATCATAGCAGAAAATCACCAAAACAAAAGCTCTGTATCACAGTTATTACAATAAAAAACGCTTTCTACTGTTTAAAAGGCTAAATCCAGCCTCTTTCGGCAAACGAGACCACTTCCCCATCGCCAATCACAAAATGGTCGAGCACGCGAATATCGACAAGCCCGAGTGCATCACTCAATCTTCTGGTGATCCTTCTGTCGGCCTGACTCGGCTCAGCAATCCCAGATGGGTGGTTATGAGCCAGTATTAGCGCCGCCGCGTTATGCTCTAACGCACGCTTAACCACTTCTCTAGGATAAACGGAGGCCGCATCTATGGTGCCTTCAAACATCACCTCATCAGCAATCACTCGATTTTGGTTATCCAAAAACAATATATAGAAGGCTTCTCGTTGGCGATCGCGCAGTATCGACATCAAATAGTGCTTGGTGTGCTCAGGGCTATTTAAACTATCACCACGCTGCAAAGTCTCCGATAGATAGCGCTGACTCATTTCCAGTACCGCTTGAAGCTGTACATACTTGGCAACACCAAGCCCTTTATGCCGACAAAACTCATCATTGGTCGCAGAAAACAGCGCTCGCAAGGAACCAAACTCAGCAAGCAGATCATCAGCAAGCTGAATCACATTCTTACCTTTTATTCCGGTTCGTAAAAATATCGCCAGTAGCTCAGCATCGGAAAGCGCGTGACTGCCTCGGCTAAGTAATTTTCTCGCGGCATGGAGTCTTTGGGGAGCTGATGTAATGTCATAGCTATATAGAGGGGAAATTAAACATTAGAGCTGTTATGACGCATAACATCAGAAGTTACAGTGAACAGGTGATAGGCTGCGAGCCTAGAAGTGACTTTATGTAATTGTTCAGTTTGTTAGTGAGGGTTTGTTGCAAAGGTGGGGGAAATCTTGTGCCAGTGGTACGACAGTAGCGGCGGAGCATGGCTTTTGCTATCTTAGCCGCAGAAAATTGTAAGGAGCAAGCTATGCAAACTTTAGCGGGTAAGAAAATACTGCTTGGTATTAGCGGTGGCATCGCCGCCTATAAATGTGCCGAGCTAACCAGACGCCTGATCGAACGTGGTGCCGAGGTTCAAGTCGTGATGACCAAAGCGGCAAAAGAATTTATCACACCACTGACGATGCAAGCTGTTTCGGGAAGACCGGTATCAGATAGCTTGCTCGACCCTGCTGCTGAAGCCTCAATGGGACACATTGAACTGGCTAAATGGGCAGACTTAGTACTGCTTGCGCCCGCCACCGCCGATCTCATCGGTCGCATGGCGGCCGGAATGGGGAACGACTTACTGACGACGCTAGTGCTCGCCACAGATGCCCCTATCGCGGTATCACCGGCGATGAATCAACAGATGTACCGCAATGCCGCCACCCAAGAGAACATCGCGACGCTTTCCCGTCGTGGCATGATGATTTGGGGACCTGCAGCAGGTGAGCAAGCTTGTGGTGATGTTGGTCCAGGCCGCATGCTCGAGCCGATGCAGTTGGTTGAGCGCTGTGAGCAGTTCTTTGGCCCAAAACCCTTAGCTGGAAAATCGGTGGTGATTACCGCAGGCCCAACTCGTGAAGCGATTGATCCAGTGCGCTATATCTCCAACCATAGCTCTGGAAAAATGGGCTTCGCACTTGCCGAAGCAGCCAGTCAAATGGGCGCTAATGTCACACTGATAGCAGGCCCTGTTGCGCTTACTACGCCAGTTGGCGTTACACGCGTCGATGTGACCAGCGCACAAGAGATGCACCAGGCATCCCTAGGCGCAGCAGTCTCGCACGATATCTTTATTGGCTGTGCAGCAGTCGCCGATTATCGTCCAGTCGATGTCGCGACGCAAAAAATCAAAAAGACCGCAGACAACGATGATATGCAGATAGCGATGGTGAAAAACCCAGACATCATCGCCGATGTTGCATCACTCAATGCATCTCGTCCATTTACCGTTGGCTTTGCGGCAGAAACCCAAGATGTGGAAACTTACGCATTGGATAAGCTTTCTCGTAAGAATCTGGATATAATTTGTGCAAATGATGTCTCTGTTGCCGGTCAAGGCTTTAACAGCGATTCAAATGCGATTACCGTGTACTGGCAAGGCGGACAGCAGGCGCTTGGTAGTGCAAAGAAAATCGAGTTAGCCCGCGCTATTCTCGAGTGCATCAGTGCTAAGCTCATCAACGCATAGCTCGCTAACACATAGCCAGCTAACGCTAAGCAGTTAAAGGCTGCGTGGTACAAACACTGCGCCGCCTCACTCCCTCTGCTCGCCCACCTTGCGAGATAGATTGTTACACACTTCAACCATTTAGCACGTTGAACTGTGTGGATAAAACGCGCTTAGGTACACTAACAGATTCACTTATGGGCGTTATCGTGCTGATTTCGGCATGCAGTAATCAAAAGGAATAGGATTTATGTCCGCTACGAGAAAGTCGAACCGAAAAGAGGAGATCCTTCAGGCTCTTGCTCAGATGCTTGAGTCCAACGAAGGGACGTCTCGCATCACGACCGCAAAACTTGCCAAGCAAGTTGGTGTGTCTGAAGCGGCACTCTATCGTCATTTTCCAAGCAAAGCGCGTATGTTTGAAGGACTGATTGAGTTCATCGAAGAGTCGCTCATGTCTCGCATCAACCGCATCTTAGATGAAGAAAAAGACACCCTGACTCGCATTCGTCTGGTGTTGCAATTGATTTTGGCGTTTTCAGAGCGCAATCCAGGTTTGAGTCGCATTCTCTCTGGTCATGCTCTAATGTTTGAGAATGAACGATTACGTGACCGAATTAATCAGCTGTATGAAAGAATTGAGACATCTCTGCGTCAAATTTTGCGCGAGCGCAAAATTCGTGAAGGCAAAAGCTTTCCTGTCGATGAGAAGATCCTCGCCGCACAGCTACTAGGTCAAGTAGAAGGCAGTTTGAACCGCTTTGTTCGTTCTGATTTTAAATACACCCCTACGTCCACCTTTGACGAGTACTGGGCGCTGCTAAAACTACAACTGCAATAACGCTAATGAAAACTGACAAAAAACCGGACTTCAGCCTCTCACTGCTGCATCCCAAACACTGGGGCGTGTGGATAGCTTTGGCCTGTTGGCACTGATCGTCAACCTGCTACCTTACGCCCTGCTATTTAAACTCGGTCGTGGCCTTGGTAAATTCGCCATGCGCTTTGGCGGCAAGCGTGCTCAAATCGCACGTCGTAACCTAGAGTTGGCATTTCCAGAAAAAAGCCCACAAGATATCGACGCCTTTGTGGAAGAGAACTTCAAGAACTCTGGCATGGCGCTGATCGAAACGGGCATTACTTGGTTTTGGCCAACCTGGCGCTTCAAGCGCATTCTGGTAGAGAAAGACATCAGCGCACTTAAGCAGCACGAAGCCAACAATAAAGGCGTACTGCTGTGCTGTGTGCACGCACTTAACCTTGAGATCACCGCACGCGCTTTTGCTGTGTTAGGGCTTCCAGGATACGGCGCCTATCGCCCGCACAGTAATCCTGCTTACGAGTTCATCCAGTACCGCGGTCGTACTCGCAACGGCAACAAACTGATTTATCGTACCGATTTAAAATCGATGATCCGCGTCATGCGTCAAGGTCACCGTTTGTTCTACCTTCCGGATCAAGATTATGGCCACAATAAATCTGTGTTCGTACCTTTCTTTGCTGTGGAAGAAACCTGTACTACAACAGGCACCAGTATTTTGGCTTACACCAGCAAGTGTGCGATCGTTCCGGGTTCTGGTTTTAGAAATGCTGATGGTAAGTATGAGATCATGGCTGACATCTCCATTGAAGACGAGTATCCAAAAAAGATGAAGTCGCCGCAGCAGCACTAATGAATCACTACGTAGAGAAGATCATTTTGCGTGCGCCAGAACAATGGCTGTGGATGCACAAGCGATTTAAGTCGGTTCCTGACGAAACCAAAACTAACTCTCGCTATCTGTAACGAGTAGGCATTATGAGCAATCAAGAACATATCGATAAAAACCTCTATGATCCTCGTTTCCAGTGGGCATTTTTACACCCAAAACACTGGGGCACTTGGCTTGGCATCCTACTGGCGGTGTTCCTAGCCTTTGTTCCCGCTAAGCCTCGCGATCGTTTCGCGCGCTATATTTCCGGGATCATTGTCGGTAAAAATGGTCGCGTCGTCAGACGTACTCGCCTAAACCTAGAAAAGTGCTTTCCTGAGAAGTCAGAACAAGAGATCCAACACATCGTTGAAGAGACTTTTGCCAAGGCAGGCCAATACCTACTGGGTTACTCTGAGTTTTTGGTGCGCTCAACCAAACACAACCAAAATCGTGGTGTGATGATTGGTGAAGAGAACCTACTGCCGCTACTGGACGCGGGCGAGAACGTGATCATCTTGGCGCCGCACGCGTGGGCAGTGGACTACCCTGCGGTAATGCTAGCAGCTCAAGGCCACAAAGTGGCAACCATCATGAAGCCACAAAACAACCCAATCGGTGATTGGCTGATGCATGTCCAGCGCATGCAGTATGGGGGGCGTATCTTTGCCCGCAGCGCCGGCGTGAAGCCGTTTGTTCGCTCCATCAAGGATGGTTACATCGGTTATTGGCTGCCTGATGAAGATCATGGCCCACAAAACTCGGTGTTTGTGCCCTTCTTTGCCGCAGAAAAAGCGACCCTGAAAGGGTTTGGTAAAATGTCGCGCCTGTCTCGTGCTAAGGTGGTACCAGTACTGCCGGCCTACAATGACCAAACTAGCAAGTACGAAGTACACATTCTGCCAGCGATCGACAACTTCCCAACTGGAGATGAAGAACAAGACGCACGGGCGATGAACGCCGCCATTGAAGAGCTGTTGCGTGATAAACCTGAGCAGTACATGTGGAACTTATATCTGCTTGAAACTCAGCGCGATGGTAAACGTATTTACGACAACATCTAGCGTTGGCTGAGTGTTATCGCCCGTTACCCCAAAAGGGCGAACGACAACCATGAAAAAAGCGCTTGCCTAGGCAAGCGCTTTTTTATTCTCAACATTCAGTATCACTACTTCTGGCACACATCGCAAAAGAAGGTGTTTCGCTGACCTATCTTCATCTCTTTGATCGGCTCACCGCAGCTATGACAAGGTTGTTTAGCTCGCCCATATACGTGTAGTTCCTGGGCAAAATAGCCTGGCTTACCGTCCGTTTGCGAAAAATCTTTTAGCGTAGTTCCACCTTGAGTGATCGCTTGTGCTAGCACCTGTTTGATTTCTGTTACTAGGGTTTGCCATTGATTCAGCGTCACTTTATAAGTCGGTGTCGTCGGAAGAATGCCAGCACTAAAAAGTGACTCACAAGCGTAGATGTTCCCCACCCCGACCACGTTAGCGTTATTCATAATGAAGGTTTTAATTGCGACCCGTTTATTCTTCGCGCGCGAGAGCATCCAATCCGCATTGAACTCGTCCGTAAGAGGTTCTGGGCCACAGTTATCCAAAAGCTCATGGGACTCACCTGGAGCGCACCACAACCAAGCCCCAAAGCGGCGTGGGTCGTTGTAACGCATGACCTTACCGTTACTTAGCACCAAGTCAACATGGTCATGCTTTTCAGCTGGCGGCGGGTTTTCCAGTACTCGTAGACTGCCCGACATCCCCAAGTGGACAATGGCAGTGCCTTTCGGCGTGTCTAACAACAAATACTTAGCTCGTCTGCGTATTGCGGTTATGGGCTCACCATGTAAACCGTGGATCTCTTCAGGGATCCACCAGCGCAACTGACGCTGGCGCACAATAATTTCTTGAATGGTTTGTTCCAATAAATGCGGGCTAATCCCAAGGCGAGAAACTTCAACTTCTGGTAATTCTGGCATGATGTCTACGCTTAACTGGTCATTGACTGAGTGGACGAGAAATAGATGCGTTTATCTCGCACCCTGTGGCAGTAATTCACTACCTTCAAAGCTTACCGCAACCCATAGGCCATCGTAGGTGTTCAGCAACCAAAACTGCTCCAACGGGTAAGCGGTAATACGCTGCGGCTCTTCAACCTCGTGATACCAAACCTCGATCGTCATCGGATGCTCAAACGCAGGCTTAAGCTTCTGATAGGTGTCATCATCAACAGGCGTGCCCTGCATCGCTTTCCAGCGTGATACGACGCCTTTAGCGTCTTGATTCCATTTATTAGGAATCGCGCGCCAGGTATCACCCTGCTGGTAAAACTGGATACCAGCGTAGTTGATTTCTATTGGATCGGCACTTGGATCAAGCACCAAACCTTCACTCGCCTGCGCTGCAGGCTCTAGCAGATATTGCTTGATTAGAGTCGGCGCGGCCATCATCAGCATAAAAAAAGCAATGCCTATGATCAGCACATTGTTCCAGCTACGTCGTGAAAGCTTGATGCGGTTAAATATCATTAGTTCAGCTTGTTACGGTCATCATCGTCTTTACGTTCAAATTCACCTTCAAAGGTGTTGCCATCGCGCTGATGGTCGCGATGGGAATCAAACGGTCCTTGCTGGAAGTCACCTTGATGAAAACCGCCTTGATGGAATCCTCCAGAAACGCTCTTCACCACCACTTTACTCATAAGATATTTGGCAATAGCCGCGCGCGGTGCTGGCAGCAATACCAGCATACCCATCGCATCTGTCATAAAGCCTGGGGTAAGGAGCAGCACACCTGAGACCGCCAACATAACACCTTCAACAATTTGCTGCGCTGGCATTTCACCTTGCTGCAGCTTCGACTGCACTGACATCAGGGTTTGCAAGCCTTGACTACGCACTAGTGAGGCTCCCACTACCGCCGTCAATAGCACTAGGCTATAGTAGCCATAAGCCCAAAAAGCCGCCGACTTGGATAAATAGCCCAATCTCAATGATTGGAACAAAAATAAATAGCAATAACAGTATCGGAAACACACGCTCCTCCTTGGTTTGCTGTCAGTTTACGCCTACCCTTTACTAAACCACAAATAAATTACTCGGATTCAACCGCTAAGCGCACAAAATGAGTTTTTCAAAATATAAATCGACTCAGTTATTGGTGCGAATTTTTTGAGGGAAATCTCATCTCACGAGGACTTTGTTGGCCTTTGCAATAATTAAGTGAAAAAGGTGATCTGGCTACTATTTTTATGTGCCACTTTGAGTAATATGTACCCCATAAGTCAGGACGTAATAACTAGCCAATTATTCTGGCGAATGGATTCTTAAAACAGATTTGGCAAAATAACTGTAATTAACGCAGAATTATTCTCTAAGGATCCAAAATATGGCGACAACTACTCTTGAGCAAACAGTTGCGACTCAAGCCACTCGTATTGAAGAAGATCTATTAGGCCAACGTCATGTCCCGGCCGATGCTTACTACGGCATCCACACGCTTCGCGCTATCGAAAACTTTAATATCTCCAATGTGACCATTTCTGATGTACCCGATTTTGTTCGTGGTATGTCATGACCAAGAAAGCCGCTGCGCTCGCCAACAAAGAGCTTGGCGTGATTCCAAAAGACATCGCTCAATATATTATCCAAGCTTGTGACGTGATCCTTGAAACAGGCAAGTGTATGGATCAGTTCCCATCAGATGTGTTCCAAGGCGGCGCCGGCACTTCTGTGAACATGAACACCAACGAAGTGATCGCTAACGTGGCACTTGAACTGATGGCAAAGAAAAAGGCCAATATGAGTTCATTAACCCAAATGATCATGTTAACAAGAGCCAATCAACAAACTGTGCTTACCCGACAGGCTTCCGTATCGCGGTCTACAACAGCGTGCAAAAGCTCATCGATGCGATTGAATATCTAAAAGGTTCGTTCGAAGCGAAGAGCCAAGAGTTTTCTACCATTCTGAAAATGGGTCGTACTCAGCTTCAAGATGCGGTACCAATGACAGTTGGCCAAGAGTTCCACGCCTGGGCGGTAACGCTGAACGAAGAGATTCGTGCTCTTGAGTACACGTCAAAGCTCCTACTCGAAGTGAATATCGGCGCAACAGCAATCGGCACTGGCCTGAACGCAGCTCAAGGCTACCAAGAGCTTGCCGTTAAACACCTATCTGAAGTAACAGGTCTGGAGTGTGTACCAGCAGAAGATCTTATCGAAGCGACGTCTGACTGCGGCGCGTATGTAATGACTCACGGTGCACTTAAGCGCCTGGCCGTGAAACTGTCTAAGATCTGTAATGACTTACGTCTGCTTTCTTCTGGTCCTCGCGCGGGTCTTAACGAGCTTAACCTGCCTGAACTGCAGGCTGGTTCTTCTATCATGCCAGCGAAAGTGAACCCAGTGGTTCCTGAAGTCGTGAACCAAGTGTGCTTTAAAGTGCTTGGTAACGACAACACTGTCTCCTTCGCAGCAGAAGGCGGCCAGCTTCAGCTTAACGTTATGGAGCCAGTCATTGCACAAAGCATGTTTGAATCTCTAGATATCCTGAAAAATGCTTGTATCAACCTGCGCGACAAGTGCATCGATGGCATTAGCGTTAATAAAGAAGTGTGTGAAAGCTACGTTTACAACTCAATTGGTATCGTCACTTATCTCAACCCTTACATCGGTCACCATGAAGGCGACATCGTCGGTAAGATCTGTGCAGAGACCGGTAAGAGCGTAAAAGAAGTGGTACTTGAGCGCGGCCTTCTATCTGAAGAAGAGCTAGATGACATTTTCTCAGTAGACAATCTGATGAAACCTCAGTATAAAGCCAAACGCTACGAGTAATGATGCCTAAAGGCTCCCCCAGTATGGGGGGGCCTTTTTAGTACCTATTTCTCATTGGTAAAACTTATTCCCTAATATTATCTACAACGTCCGCTTGTCATCGTGATTGATAACGGACACTCGAAACAAGGATTGACTATGGTTGCTATAGAGCTTGCCGTCGTACTGCTGTTTATTTATTTAGGCGCACGTATTGGCGGTATTGGAATCGGTCTAGCCGGCGGTGCTGGTGTAATTGCCCTCTCACTGGTGCTCGGTGTACCAACAAGCCAAGCTTACATCCCGGTGGATGTGATCTTAATTATTATGTCGGTAATCACTGCGATTGCTGCGATGCAAGTAGCTGGTGGTATGGACTGGCTGGTGCAAATTGCTGAAGACTTCCTTCGCAAACATCCAGAAAGAATCACCTTTTATGCTCCCATTGTAACTTTCTTGATGACGCTTATGGCGGGTACGGGTCACACCGCGTTTTCAACGCTACCTGTTATCGCTGAAGTGGCGAAAGGCCAAGGGGTTCGTCCATCACGTCCACTGTCGATTGCCGTTGTTGCTTCGCAAATCGCGATCACGGCTTCTCCTATCTCTGCCGCGGTTGTTGCTTTTGCGGCAATGCTAGCGCCAATGGGTGTCGATTATCTAACACTACTTGCGGTGTGTATCCCAACCACCTTTATCGCTTGTATGGTCGGTGCCTTTGTCGCTAACTTCATGGGCAGCGAGCTTAAAGATGATCCTGTGTACCAAGAGCGTCTAGCTCAAGGCCTTATCAAGCTAAGTGATGCGAAAGAGCGCAACATTTTGCCGACAGCAAAAACGGCGACCTACATTTTCTTAGGCGCGATTGCGTTTGTAGTCTGCTACGCAGCGGCGATCTCTGGCTCTATCGGCCTGATTGAAGATCCTGCACTTGGCCGTAACGAAGCAATCATGACGGTCATGTTGGCTGCAGCAGCGGCAATTACGCTAGTCACCAAAATCGACGCGTCTAAAATACCTTCTGCGGCGACATTCCGCTCTGGTATGACAGCGTGTGTCTGTGTACTGGGTGTGGCATGGCTTGGCTCAACGTTTGTGAATGCACACGTTGATGGTATTAAAGAGCTAGCGGGCGCGCTACTGGAAGACTACCCGTGGATGTTAGCGATGGTTCTGTTCTTTGCCTCAATGCTGCTTTACTCACAAGGTGCAACAACCGTTGCTCTAATGCCAGCAGCGCTAGCAATTGGTGTAGCACCACTGACAGCGGTTGCTTCATTTGCTGCAGTAAGTGCGCTGTTTGTACTGCCAACCTACCCAACTCTGCTTGCTGCGGTTGAAATGGATGACACTGGCTCAACACGCATCGGCAACTATGTGTTCAACCACCCATTCTTCATTCCGGGTGTGACCACTATCGCAACAGCCGTTGCGCTTGGTTTTGCATTTGGCGGTCTACTGATCGGCTAATCATTAGCAAATGGATTGCAAATAGATTTGAGAGCTGCGTTGTATCGCGGCTCTTTTTTTATCTTCAATGAAACATTTCTCGCTATCTTCCTGTCTTAACATCATATAACCTCATTATATTGTTAAACCTTGGTTGCATAGCGTTCATGACTCGACTATTTTCTCAATTTTTGCTGCTTTCCCTGACCACATTGGCGTTGCCTAGCTGGGCTCTATTTGGAGACAACAATACCGGTAATGCCTTTACCCCTAGTGGCACAAATACCTTTGTTCCAGTTGACCAAGCATTTCCAATGAACGCCTATCAGCAAGGCGACCGAGTCTTCATCGACTGGCAAGTCAAACCTGACTATTACCTCTATCAAGACCGATTAAGCTTTAGTGGCGAAAACGTCACCCTCGGCAATATTGAACTTCAACAAGGTGAACCGTACACCGATGAGTTTTTTGGGGATGTGACGATTTACACCCAACCGCTGTTTGTTGAAGTGCCATTAAGTCAATATCAAGCCGGCGCGAAACTGATTGTGCAATATCAAGGCTGCGCCAAAGCAGGATTCTGTTACCCACCAGAAACGCGCGTTATCGACATTACGCCATTTAGCTTGATGCTGTTTCCGATACCACTACTGACACCCAACCGGCAGCGACAACTACCGCAGACAACAGCAAACCAGCAGCGACACCACAGCCAGCTACAACACTACAGTCAGCAACAACTGGCACAGCTCCCTCTGGTAGCAATAACGACTTAACCGACAAACTCGCGCAAAACTGGTGGACGCCAGCGCTATTTTTACTGCTCGGTATTGGCCTCGCTTTCACGCCTTGTGTATTGCCAATGTATCCGATCCTCACAAGTATTGTGCTGGGTGGCGGTAAGCGCAGTCATAAGCAAGCTCTGTTGTTATCGATGGTCTACGTGCAGGGCATGGCGCTCACCTATACCTTACTTGGACTTGTCGTGGCTTCAGCGGGGATGCAATTTCAAGCCGCGATGCAGCACCCGTATGTGCTTATTGGCTTGAGTGTCCTGTTTGTAGCACTGGCACTGTCGATGTTTGGACTCTATACCTTACAGCTACCAAGCAGCGTACAAACTTGGCTCAATAACCTCAGCAATCAACAAAAAGGTGGCAACCTGTTAGGCGTGTTTGCCATGGGGGCGATATCCGGCCTAGTGTGCTCACCTTGTACGACAGCTCCATTGTCCGGCGCCTTACTGTACGTGGCACAAAGTGGCGACTTGCTGACTGGTGGTGTAGCGCTGTATGCATTGGCGCTTGGGATGGGTATCCCATTGATTGCCGCCGCGGTCTTTGGCAACAAGCTACTACCAAAGGCGGGAAACTGGATGGAACGAGTAAAGATCCTGTTTGGCTTTGTACTACTCGCCGCACCTATTTTTTTACTTGAGCGTTTACTGCCAGAATTTTGGAGTAGCGTACTATGGTCTGGTTTGGGTATTGCCGCCTTTAGCTGGCTGTATCATCAAAAGAATGCATTACCATTTGGTGGTTGGAAGCAAAGCTGTGTCGGCATTATTGCAATTTTAGGTCTGTTTGCGTCAGCGCAGCCGCTACTTAATCACTGGCTTGGCGCACCTACCAGTAACGAATCCGAGATCAGTGTTAGCTTCACTCGAGTCAGCAACCTAGCCGAGCTAAATGCCGAGCTAGACAAAGCGAAACTTGCCGGTAAACCTGTGATGCTCGATTTCTATGCCGATTGGTGTGTTGCGTGCAAAGAGTTCGAAAAGTACACCTTCCACGATGCCAATGTCGAACCAGTGCTGGCCAATTTTGTTTTGCTGCAAGCGGATGTCACGCGCAATCAAGTACAGGATATCGAAATGCTCAAAGCGATGGATGTGCTGGGATTGCCGACTATTGAATTTTGGGATGCGAATGGTACACAACTTCCAAGTGCGCGTTTAACCGGTTTTGTTGGCGCTGAGGATTTTCTAGAGCATTTAAACCAATACGCCCTGCTCAATGAATAACCGATGAGGTTTTGCGTCTGCGTTCAGTAAAAAGTCGATTCTGCTCAGAGTTTTGTATTGATTCATTTGTCCAAACTCGACGCAGAATCAATAATGACGTTAACACTTTTGCAAAATAATTGAGACGCTATGGAACCGAGCTATACCATCATTATTGCTGATGATCACCCACTGTTTAGGAACGCGCTGTTTCAGTCTGTTCACATGGCGATCAGTGGGGCGAATCTGCTGGAAGCAGACTCGTTGGAATCTTTGCTTAGTCTTCTTGAAAAAAGCGAAGAGCCGGATCTGATATTGCTCGACCTAAAAATGCCAGGCGCCAATGGTATGTCCGGTCTTATCCATCTGCGTGCCGATTATCCCGATATTCCTATTGTGGTTATTTCCGCCAGTGAAGAGCCAAGTATCGTCTCACAGGTCAAGATGCATGGTGCGTTTGGTTTTATTCCAAAATCCAGTGATATGCGCGCCCTTATTGGCGCCCTAAACAAAGTGCTTGAAGGCGAACCTTATTTCCCCGCAGAACTACTCATTGATAACAGCGAAAGCAATGACCTAGCAGAGAAAATCTCAACGCTAACACCACAGCAATACAAAGTACTTGGTATGCTCTCCGATGGTTTGCTCAATAAACAAATCGCTTATGACCTCAATGTGTCAGAAGCGACCATCAAAGCACACATGACCGCCATCTTTAGAAAGCTAGGCGTTAAAAACCGAACCCAAGCCGTGATCCTATTACAACAAATGGAATCAGAAGGTTAGCGATAAGCTCGCCGACAGTTCATGCCCAAGCTGCTATTATGTAACTGGGCATGAACAGGTATATTAAAACATTGATACCAGCCACAATACGTTAAATAATAGCGCCGCCAGTTGTTACCGCCTTGGTTATCAGTCCAAAGGTGCGGTTATCCATCACTGGCTCATGTTATCCCTCTGTTTCACTAAACTCTGGGAGGTTCGCTTTGCTCAGTATTCTCGTTACTCAATTCGTCGTGCTTTGGGCTGTCATTGACCCTATAGGCTCGGTCCCCGTTTATCTTTCTCAAACCCAACACCTTGACGTTAAACATCGTCGTATCGTCGCTCTAAAAGCAATCGCGATAGCCTTTGGTGTATTACTATTCTTCCTCGTCGCCGGCCAGTTATTACTCGAAGCGATGCAGATCCCTCTCCCAGCATTCCAAGCTGCGGGCGGATTGGTTCTTCTACTTTTCGCACTGACAATGATATTTGGTGAGAGCAAACCAGAAGAAGAAACCAAACTGAGCCAAGAAGTAAGCCGAGATCAACTCGCAGATCTCGCCGTCTATCCACTGGCGATCCCATCTATTGCATCGCCAGGCGCCATGATGGCTATTGTGCTTCTAACTGACAATCATCGACACTCAATTATGGATCAAGGACTTACGGCGCTAGTAATGCTCGCCGTGCTCCTGATCACTTTGCTACTCCTGCTCGGCGCTACCACGATTCAGAAGTGGATCGGCAATGTAGGTGCCGCCATCATCAGCCGAGTGATGGGATTGATCCTCGCTGCGGTTGCCGTGAGCAACTTATTGCAAGGTATCAAAGACTTTTATATCTAAATTTATCGATAGACGTTAGACCTTTGGCTAATTTAACATTAGATTAACATCACAGTTTTATTTCCCCTCAAACTCAAGCACCTGTTTTTATGGCGCTTTTCTTATTCTTACAGTCGACTAAAGTTGCACTGAGTTCTTGTCATCAGCCTGCTACCTTAATAAACGTAACAATACGTTAACGCAAACATGACAAAGGAGAAGGCCATGGCGTTCGAATCATCAGAACAAGCTCAAGCCTATTGGAAGGAAAATCTAGGAATCATGGGTTCCCTACTCGCAGTATGGTTTATTGTCTCATACGGCGCGGGAATTCTATTTGTTGACGCGCTTAATGCCATCCAGTTTGGAGGGTTCAAATTGGGCTTCTGGTTCGCACAACAAGGATCAATATACACCTTCGTTGCGCTGATTTTCGTCTACGTCGCTCGCATGAACGCGCTCGACAAAAAGTACAATGTACAAGAAGACTAAGAGGCGCAAAAAATGGATATTCAAACTTGGACGTTTATTCTGGTCGGTATCACCTTTGCGTTGTATATCGGTATCGCGATCTGGGCACGCGCTGGTTCTACTAGTGAGTTCTATGTCGCAGGCGGCGGCGTACACCCGGTAGCAAACGGTATGGCGACCGCAGCAGACTGGATGTCAGCAGCGTCGTTTATTTCGATGGCAGGTATCATCTCATTCATCGGCTACGATGGTGCAGTATACCTAATGGGTTGGACTGGCGGTTACGTACTCCTTGCACTTTGCTTAGCCCCTTATCTACGTAAGTTCGGTAAGTTCACCGTGCCAGATTTCATTGGCGATCGTTACTACTCTAAAACAGCACGTATGGTTGCGGTATTCTGTGCCATCTTTGTCTCATTCACGTATGTGGCCGGTCAGATGCGTGGTGTCGGCGTGGTATTCTCTCGCTTCCTAGAAGTCGATATTAACCTTGGTATCGTCATCGGTATGGCTATCGTATTCTTCTACGCGGTTATGGGTGGCATGAAAGGCATTACCTATACTCAGGTAGCACAATACTGTGTTCTTATCTTCGCTTTCCTAGTACCAGCAGTGTTTACATCTCTGATGATGACAGGCTCAGTCTTCCCGCAAGTTGGCTTTGGTTCTACCATCACCGGTTCTGAAACTTACCTGCTTGATAAACTTGATGGACTCACTGAGGAGCTAGGTTTCACCGCCTATACCGATGGGTCGAAGAGTATGGTTGACGTGTTCTTTATCTGTGCAGCACTTATGGTAGGTACAGCAGGTCTTCCACACGTAATCATTCGCTTCTTCACCGTTCCACGCGTAAAAGATGCACGCATCTCAGCAGGTTGGGCACTGGTCTTTATCTCTCTACTTTACACAACTGCTCCAGCAGTAGCTGCGTTTGCTCGCGTTAACATGATTGACACCATTAATGGTCCAGACATGAAAGGTGTTCAAGCGACAGAAGCACCAAGCTGGTATAAGAACTGGGAAAGCACAGGTCTTGTTGGCTGGGAAGATAAGAACGGCGATGGTCGTATGTTCTACTCAGGTGACGAACGTAACGAAATGAAGATCAACCGCGATATCATCGTACTGGCTTCACCAGAGCTGGCTCAACTTCCAAACTGGGTAGTGGCACTACTTGCAGCGGGTGGTTTGGCAGCGGCACTATCAACGGCAGCGGGTCTATTATTGGTTATCTCGACGGCGGTCTCCCATGACCTGCTTAAGAAAGGCTTTAAACCCGATATGACGGATAAACAGGAGCTCATGTATGCACGGATAGGCGCGGCAGCGGCGGTTATCGGTGCGGGTTACCTCGGTATTAACCCACCAGGCTTCGTGGCTCAGGTTGTTGCCTTCGCCTTCGGTCTGGCTGCTGCATCCTTCTTCCCAGCGATTATCTTGGGTATCTTCTACAAGAAGATGAACAAAGAAGGCGCTATCGCCGGTATGCTTTCAGGTATTTTGTTCACAGCGGCTTACATCATCTACTTCAAGTTTGTAAACCCTGCGGCAAATACACCGGACAACTGGCTATTTGGTATCAGCAGAGGGCATCGGTACACTAGGTATGTGTCTAAACTTCACAGTTTCTATTGTGGTTAACAAGTTTACGGCTGAAGTACCACAAGACGTGCAAGAAATGGTTGAGTCTATTCGCTACCCGAAAGGTGCTGGCGCGGCACACGACCACTAATATTGCCAATACTTAAATAGAAAAAGCCGCTGCATATGCAGCGGCTTTGTTTCGTGCTAGCGAAAATAAAAATTAGTCGTAACGTGCGAAACGATACTCAACATCGACAAAGCCTTGGTACATTGGTGCGCCGTCAGCCGAAGCAACCGTCTTGACTTTCACATCGGCGTCATAAATTTCTACGCTGTTGTGTTTCAAACTCTTGTGTGGTGTACGCAAGATGTACACAAGCTCGTGAGATGGAGTGCTAGATAACGTCTCCATAATTTGATTGCCTTCTGCAATGGCTTCCGCTTCTGTCGCGTATACAGCTGTGTGTACACCGCCGTTACCGTAAATGTTATCAAACTGCGCGTACGATACTGCTGGAACCATCGCGAATACTGCTGCAAGAGATAATAGTTTTTTCATAATGACACCTCATAAATAGCACTTTACAGTGCTCAACAATCAGGTGAACGCACCACATCCTAACGCTCAACCAACTCCTTCGTTACTACGAAGACCTACCTAAAAAGTATTAAAAGCAATAATAACAAAACCAATAATCACAACGATTTTCATTCTGGTTAAGGATTGTATTTCGTTGCATTTACTACTTCACTGATACTCAATACGACCCGACATAGGTCACATAAATTTCAAAAAAAATGTCGACTTAAGTACTAGAACCTCAAAATTCCTTAATTTACAAATACCTAAATACGCCAATTTAGTTGACCTAAGTCTCAATAAAAATGTAACGATATGAAACTCGATTTCCTTATGAATAAGAATAGTTGGAAATTCGTAAAGCGTCTGTCAAGTAAGGTAAAGATACGGTGATATTACGTAAAGATATCAGAGGAGAGCCACTTATCACCCAGAGATATAACCACATAAAATGGACCACAGAGACGTTATAAGTCATTAAAATTAGCGCGCAGCTTCAACAGCAGACAGGCTTAGCTATAAACGGAAAAGATCTGGAAGGCATGGCTGAGTCGACCCTTAGCATGAAAGGCGCTATCTCAGCGCTCAGACACGATTATTGCCAAAACAAAGCCGCTGCAATTGCAGCGGCTTTGTTTCATGCTCCACGCGGCCATATTTTAATCGTAGCGAGAATAACGATACTCTACGTCAACTATGCCTTGATACATGGTTGCTCCGTCGGCATCGAGCGTCGTATTGTACGAAATGTTTTTGTCGAAGATTTCGATGCTATTGCGGTCAAGACGTTTGGATGGTGTTCTTAATACAAACGCTAACTCGTGTGATGGTTTCGACGACAACTCATCTACAATACGATTCACCTCGGCCATTGCCTCAGCCTTAGTATCGAAGTACTCAGTGTGTACGCCGCCAGACCCGTATAGGTTGTCTGCAGTTGCTAAAGCCAAAGTCGGTGCCATAGCGATGATGGCTGCAAGTGGTAATAGTTTTTTCATAATAAAGCCTCATTATGTTGCACAGTTACGTGCTCGACATCCAGTGAACGCAACACAACCTAACGCTCAACCAACTACTTCGTAATTACGAAGACTTACCTAAAACATCGCAAGCAAACAAAATAAAACTAATAATAGTAACGATTTTCATTCCAGTTACACCTGGTGTTTTTTCGCGATTGCTAATTTAGTGATACTCAAAACGACCCGACATAGGTCACATTAATTTCAAAAAAAGTGCCGAATTCAGCACTATATTTTCAAAAACACCAAGTAAACAAGCACTTGAATGCCTCAAATTTCTTGATTCAAGCCTCGCCATAGAAAACTCGCGTTTCTGCGGGTCAGGGCTCAGTAAAATAGCTCGTCGAGTGAGGCAAAAAGACGGGAATATTAGCTCAAGATTTCAGAGGCATGCCATTTATCCGTCACCACAACAACCGTGACAATAACAGCACACCTCTTAATAACAGAGAGGTTATGATTGATTGAGAATCGCGCGCAGCTTGAGCGGTTTAACCGGCTTCGCAATGAAAGCAAAGCCATTGGACTTAATACCTTCAAGCATTGACTCGGTGCGATCAGCACTGATGATCACCCCTTTAAACGAGTCGCCTACTCGCAATCTAAATTGCTGAAGCACTTCAAGCCCTGTACGACCATTATCAAGTCGATAATCAGAAAGAATAACGTCTGGCTCCCACCCTTGGTCTAAGTGTTTAAGACTGCCAACCAAATCAAGTGCCGTTCGCACATCGCAACCCCAACGCGCCAGTAAGGTTCCATTCCAACTAGAATATCTGGCTCATTGTCGACGCAAAGCACTTTCAAATGCTTCAGTCCGGCATCACTGGTTACGGCTACTTTCATTGGCTCCGCTGCAACTTCGCTAGCCAGATCGAGCGTAATAGAAAAAACACTGCCTCGATCTGGCCAAGAACGCATGGAGATTTGATGATTGAGCACACGGGCAATGCCTCGAGAAATCGCGAGCCCAAGCCCCAAGCCCCTATCAGCTCTTGCTTGGTCAACACGTGTAAACTCGTTAAAGATCTCTTTCTGCTTATCTTCTGGGATACCGATACCGTCATCCCATACATCGATCCGTACCCGACCATTTATACGCCGTGCACCAAGCAAGACCTTGCCCTCGGGGTTGTAGCGAAATGCATTGGTCAAAAAGTTCTGCAATACACGACGTAGCAACTTGGGATCGGATTTAACAATAAGTGAGCTAGAAACCACGGAGAAATCTATTTGCTTACCTTTCGAGATAGCACTGAACTCCGCTTGTAGCGTCTCAAATACTTCAGAGAGATGAAAACCTCGGACATTGGTTTGCAGCTTACCTGACTCCAAACGCGAAATATCTAGCAGGTCACCAATCAACTCTTCAGCAGCGCCAAGGGCGCTTTCAATATGACCTGATAGTTTTCGCCCTTCCTCATCTTTGCTCACTTCAGACAATGAGGAAGCAAACAAGCGAGCGGCGTTAAGTGGCTGCATCAAATCGTGGCTCACCGCGGCCAAAAAGCGCATTTTCGATTGAGATTCCGACTCCGAACGACGCGTTGCCAATACCAAACGTTGGTTGAGCTGCTCAAGTTCTCGAGTTCGCTCGATTACACGCTCTTCCAATCGTTCATTAGCATCGCGCAGCGCCGTTTCCGCTTCTCTAAACACAGTAATGTCAGTGAAACTCATCACAAAGCCACCACCAGGCATTGGATTACCTTGTACTTCAATCACGCTGCCATCCGCTCGAACGCGTGACGAGGTATGTGGAGAACCTTGCTCAAGATAATAGATACGCTTTCGTACGTGTTCATTAGGATCGCCCGGACCACATAGACCTTGTTCAGCGTTGTGACGAATCACATCTGCAATGGGTCGTCCGACTTGGATAAGTCCAGAAGGAAAGCTAAACAACTCCAAATATCGACGGTTCCAAGCCACCAATCGCAGTTGTTTATCCACTACAGCAATGCCTTGACCAATATGCTCAATCGCACCCTGCAACAGGCCGCGGCTAAAGTGATAAAGCTCCGAGGCCTCATCGACAATGGTCGCCACTTCTTCCAACTGCATATTGCGACCTTGCAGCGCAGAGGTCAGTACCAACTTCGCGGACGAAGCACCAAATACCCCTGCGAGGACACGCTCTGTATGCCTAATAAGCTCCGCGGATGCTTGCTGGTTCGGCAGTGGTTGATTGTCTTGTTGCTTCCAGTAATGCCTAAATGCGCTGCGCACCCGCGTGCGACCTACAAAACGTGAGGCAAGCATTTCCAGCTCAGCCACCGTGACTCGGCTTTGATACAGGCTGAGGTTTTCACTTTCAGGTAGCGGTGTACCTACAAATGACGCCGACTGTAGACGCTCGGTCAAACTAGAACGCGTCGCCAGTGAAATGACGACAAAACAAAGCGCGTTCAATACTACAGAAAGCAGCATTCCCCAGTCGGAACTCGCAATACCCCAGGAAATCAGCATCTCTGGCGGGGTGATAATACGCAGTAGCAAATTGGTACTCGCATCTCCCGCTAGAAGGCCGGTTTCACTCATCAAGGTGATTAGCCAAATGGCAAAACCGACAAATAGCCCCACATAAACACCCTTGCGATTACCTGAGCGCCAATACATACCGCCAATCAACGCTGGCGCGAACTGGGTAATCGCAGAAAAGGAAAGAAAACCAATCGCAGACAGCGAGTGAATGGTATCGAGCGCCTGATAAAACAGCCAGGCACCAAACAACAACACACAGATCAAGCGCGGCGAATGATCAAAAGCAGCCCAGATAGATGTCGATGAGAGCGATGTGCCAGCTTGATGCGGCGCAGTAGTAATGGCATCACTAGGTCATTGGACATCATGATGGCTAGCGCAATAGTCGACACAATCACCATACCACTCGCTGCCGAAGTGCCTCCCAAAAACGCCAATAGAGCAATGTTGTTCGCTTCAGCAAACTTGGGAATACTAATCACGAACGTATCCGGTGACGTACCCATCAAAAGACCTTGCCCCACCCAAGCAATCGGCAATACAAATAGCCCCATCAACACAAGATAAACAGGGAATAACCAACGCGCGGTATGCAAATCTTGGGCGCGCTCATTTTCGACCACCATGGTGTGAAACTGGCGCGGCAAACAGACGATCGCCATCATGGTCAAACCGGTGTGAATCAATAAGGTAGGAATATTAGGAGATTGATAAGTACTCGAGGCAAGCTCGGTGAGCTTGATGTCGGGGCGCTCCCAAGCGAGATAGAGTATGAAGAACCCAACCACCAAAAACGCCACCAACTTAACGATAGACTCAAATGCCACCGCCATCATCATGCCTCGGTGATGCTCAGTGTTATCAATATGGCGAGTACCAAACAGCATGGTGAAGATCGCCAATGCACCAACGACAAACCAAGAAATGTGCTTGTCTTGATAACCCAGTTCAGACGCTAGGTCGGGGGCTACGACTTCAAGCCCCATGGTGATGCCGCGAAGCTGCAATGCGATATAGGGTAAGATCCCGCGACAGCGATTAAGGTCACGACAACCGCTAAGCCTTGGGATTTACCATAGCGAGCTGCGATAAAGTCGGCAATGGAGGTGATATGCTCACGCTTGGCAATAAGGATGAGGCGAGCGATGACGCGCCAGCCTAAGGTAAAAACGATGATTGGCGCGATATAAATGGGCAAGAACGCCCAAGGATTGCTGCTGGCCTGACCGACGGTGCCGTAAAAGGTCCAAGAGGTACAGTAAACAGCAATGGATAAGCTATAAACCCAGGGACGCCAGTTAGATAACCACTTTTTTTGCCTATCTCCGTACCATGCAATAAGAAATAAGATGCCCAAATAGGCCAATGACACGGGGACGACGATCCATCCTTGCATAAGTGATATCCCTTTAAAATCGTTAACTATTATTTAAAGGGTTATCACAATTTTTCTCAAACTCTGTAACTCAATTCTGTGGCTCAGGCTGAGGTTTTTCCTGGATATCTTTCACGCCATTTTTGCCTGGCTCGACTTTGATAAACAGCGCCAATACACCCATCGCTGCCATACCCCAGAACACATTCGCGCCCCAATTCTCATAGCCCCATCCGCTCACTGCCATCATTAGAGCAATGAATGCGCCAAGTGGGATCGCATTGTATAGCGCTTGCAGAGCGACCATTTGTTAGCTTCTGATTTTTGGATATATTGGATAGCCGCAATATGCGCGATGGCAAACGTCACGCCATGTAACAGCTGAATCACCACCAATGCTCCGACAGCGGTGGTTGAAGCCGTCAATCCCCAACGCACGATGACGCCCAGCGATGAAATGACAAATAGTGTGCGCAGCGACCAACCCGCAAACCATTTCTTACTGAAAGCGAATAGCATCACTTCCGATACCACGCCCAAACTCCACAGGTAACCAATGAGGCTCTCTGGGTGACCTGCTTCTTTCCAATAAATAGAGCTAAAGCTGTAGTAGGCGGCGTGACTGCCCTGAATAAGAGCAATCAAGACCAAAAAGCGAATGACTGATGCCTCTTTTAGTAACGCACTAAGTTTCGGCCTTACTGTATCGTCATTACTTTGCGATACCGGCATAGTCGCAGGGTTACGCATCACTAGTAGCATTGAGATGACAAAGCCAGCCAACGCAGTGTAGACAATCATGTTGGCACCGAATTGAGAAGCTAGGTAACCCACTACAGAAGAGCCTGCGATAAATGCCACCGAGCCCCAAAGACGTGTACGGCCATAGTCGAGCATATTCAAGTTTGCGTAGTGGTTCGCTGCTGCATCTGACAATGGAACCACCGGCCAAAGCTCAAATTGAACAGTACAGTAACCAAAGCAAGCATGCCGAAGCTCGGTCCTGTTGCTAGGTGAGCGGCCACAAATAAAGTACACGCCAACGTCGCCCAGCGCAGAGCTGGCAATATACTTTCCGCTTTGTGAATGCGCGGCGTGATAAGCAGGTTCGCAACACATCGAGTAGCAAAACCCAATCCCATTAGCAAGCCAACATCGGCAGCTGACACCCCTTGATCTTCAAACCACAACGCCCAAAACGGCAAATACACACCGTAGGCAAAAAAGAAACCAAATAAATATTGGGAAACCCAAGCAAAAGGGGAAGGCGTTAACATGTCTATGAACCTTGCTACAACAGGATAGGCGGACTAAAAGTGGCGCTATTATGCAACGAGACCTTGCTCATAAAAAGGGAATTTATGTATAGCGTAAATTTCCCCCTATCCTGCACCGCGAAGCCTTCAGAAAAAACCAATCACTGTGTTCGACTAAAGTCGTCTGGAGCTTGACGACGAATTTGCCAGACTATAGCCATGGGAGAAAAATGGAGCGCTCTGGTATGCCTGATAAATTTAATATGTCGTCACCACCTTTTGATCGACTCAGTGACAGCCAACAAACCGAGCTTCGCTCCGCGCTCGATGTCGCCTACTATCGAGACAAAGACACTATCCTAAAGGCAGGTAGCAATGCCGATCATCTGCATATCATTATCAAGGGCTCTGTCGAAGAGCGCGATAATGAGCGAAAAGAAGTTTATGCTCACTATACTTATGACGATATGTTTGATGTCAGAGCGATACTCAGTGAAACGGTTAAACATGATTATATCGCCTTGGAAGACACGCTGGTTTATTTACTTCCCAAGGCTGTATTTCTCTCGCTTTACCACAACAACGGCCAGTTCGCAGCCTACTTCGACACTACCTAGCGACGCGCCAACAATTAATCGAAGAGGCGCAAAAGCAGCAAAATTTAGGCGAGTTTATCCTCACTAAAGTCGATGAAGATATTTACCACCCGCCATTGATTCTACCTGCAGATATGCCGATCACTACGGTGACTGAAACCTTGCTCAGCCAAGGCGTGGACGCTGCGTTGATCGAACTATCCAGCGACGACCCTCGCGTCACTAAAAATGCCACGCCTTATGGCATCGTCACTCGGACTAACATGCTCCACGCCGTGGTACTCGATAAGCTAAGCAGCGACACCGCGATTGGCAATATTGCCACCTATCCTGTGCATCAAGTGGAGAAGCATGAGTTTTTGTTCAACGCCATGGTGACCATGACTCGCCAACGAGTAAAGCGCTTAATGGTATGTGAAGGCAGCCAAGCCGTTGGTATGCTCGATATGACACAAATCCTTAGTGCGTTTTCCACCCATTCTCACGTGTTGTCACTCAGTATTGCCCGAGCGAACAGCGTCGAGGAGTTGGCATTGGCATCCAATCGTCAGCAACAATTGGTCGATAGCCTTGTAACCAACGGCATTCGCACCCGATTCATGATGGAGTTGGTGTCAGCCGTTAACGAACAAATCATTGAGCGCGCCTTTGAACTTGTGGTGCCTCCCGCGATACATAGTCACTGCTGTTTAGTCGTCATGGGCTCCGAAGGGCGCGGAGAGCAAATTCTCAAAACCGATCAAGACAACGCGCTCATTCTCGAACCTGGCTTGGAATGGCCAAATCAGCAAAAAGTGCTTGATGAACTCAACCACACGCTTGCACGTCTTGGCTATCCGCTTTGTCCTGGCAAAGTCATGGTCAGCAACCCTCACTGGGTGCGTACAACTGACGCTTGGCAGCAGCGCATTGATGAGTTGGTCGCCAACGCCAACAGCGAAAGTGTCATGGAGATTGCCATTCTCGCTGATGCAAGAGCAGTAGCCGGTAACGAAGCCTTACTCGCACCGGTCAAGCAGCACCTACAACAAAAAATGGAAGGACAAGAGCTGATCTTAACCGAGTTCACTCGCCCTGCCCTTAACTTCGCCGTGCCGCTCACCCTGTTTGGTAACGTAAAAAGCTCAAAGCAAGGCGTAGATCTCAAGCAAGGGGGAATCTTCCCTATCGTGCATGGTGTCAGAGCATTGAGCATGGAGTATGCTATTGATGCCACTAACACTTTTGATCGCATCGACCAGCTGGTGGCAAAACGAGTCTTAGAGCAAGCGACTGCAGAGAACTTATCTGAGGCACTCAAACACCTATTCAAACTGCGTCTTCAGCAGCAACTCTCCCACCATGACACGAGTAACGCCATACAATTGGATGCGCTAGAACGCCCTGAGCGAGACCTACTTAGGCACGGTTTGCATGTGGTGAAAAAGTTTAAACAGTGGCTTGGTTACCACTATCAAATTCGCCACTAAAGTAGTGAGGTGAAATATGAATATAATCTCCAGAGCGTATTGGAGGTATCGGACAAAGGGCACGCCTTACCAAGGCTTGTTCACCAAACCCGATCCCACTGAGTTTGTATCGCTCGATTGTGAAACCACTAGCCTTGACCCCAAAGTGGCCGATATTGTCACCATAGCGGCGACAAGAATCATCGATAATCGCATTATTACCAGCGCCCCATTTGAAGTACGCCTGTCCGCGCCAAAGACTCTCGATGAAGATTCAATCAAAATTCATCATATTCGCCATGACGATCTCAAGCACGGCATCAGCGAGAGGCAAGCGATCGAGGCGCTGCTTCAGTTTATTGGCAACCGCCCTCTCGTTGGCTACCACATTCGTTACGACAAAAAGATCCTCGATCGTGCGTGCAAAAAGCACTTGGGGTTTCCATTACCAAACGCGTTGGTTGAGGTCAGTCAGATCTACAACGATCAACTGCTGAAACTGCTGCCCAATGGCTACTTTGACTTAAGCTAGAAGCCATCTGCCGTCATTTACAGATCCCCAACTATCACAAACACGACGCATTGGAAGATGCTAAAGCGGCCGCCATGGTGTTCTTAAAACTGACCCGTGGCACATTGCCACCATTTCGACCTCAGAACTAAATTCGCAAGAACTGCGACCAAGATCTCATTACACCACCAGCCTAAGCTATTAATTTGGTTCGATTTTTATTCAGTACGCCTAAAGTCTAATTGCTCATTGCAACGAACTAGTCGAGAGTTAATACACGATCTAGTTCAGCCCTAGCCCGCTAAGCTCAATTCAAAGGAGAGAAGCAATGAGTGAAGTTCATGTCTATCCGGTAAAAGAAAACAATTAAAACTAACACCCACGCGGATAACGACACTTATCTATCCATGTATCAACAGTCTGTTTCAGACCCAGAAGGATTCTGGGGCGAACACGGCAAAATCGTTGACTGGATTAAACCATTCACTAAGGTCAAGCAAACTTCTTTTGACACTGGCCACGTCGACATTCGCTGGTTTGAGGATGGCACGCTAAACGTCTCAGCCAACTGTATTGACCGCCACCTAGCAGAGCGCGGCGACGACGTTGCCATCATTTGGGAAGGCGATGATCCAGCTGACGACAAGACGCTAACCTTTAACGAACTACACAAAAAGGTGTGTAAGTTCTCCAATGCGCTTAAGGCTCAAGGCGTAAACAAAGGTGACGTGGTTTGTCTTTACATGCCAATGGTGCCAGAAGCGGCAGTCGCCATGCTCGCGTGTACTCGTATTGGTGCGGTACATACTGTGGTATTTGGCGGCTTCTCTCCTGAAGCACTCTCTGGCCGTATCATCGATTCCGACGCTAAGGTCGTTATCACTGCAGATGAAGGCGTTCGCGGCGGCCGTGCAGTACCGCTGAAAAAGAATGTCGATGAAGCACTGACTAACCCAGAAGTAAAAACCATCTCTAAAGTCATGGTGCTTAAGCGCACTGGTGGCGATGTTGCTTGGCATGAACATCGTGATGTGTGGTGGCATGAAGCAACGGAAAATGCATCTGAAGTCTGTCCTCCAGAAGAGATGAACGCTGAAGATCCATTATTCATTCTTTATACATCAGGCTCGACAGGCAAACCTAAAGGGGTAATGCACACCACCGGCGGTTACCTGGTGTACGCAACCATGACCTTCAAGTACGTGTTCGATTACCAACCAGGGGAAACCTTCTGGTGTACCGCAGACGTGGGTTGGATCACTGGCCACACTTATCTTATTTACGGGCCGCTTGCTAATGGCGCTAAAACCATCTTGTTTGAAGGCGTGCCAAACTACCCAAATACTAGCCGTATGAGCGAAGTGGTCGATAAGCACCAAGTGAATATTCTTTACACTGCACCGACGGCTATACGCGCGTTAATGGCGAAAGGCGACGAAGCGGTGAAAGGTACAACTCGCGACAGCCTACGCATCATGGGCTCCGTTGGCGAACCTATCAACCCAGAAGCTTGGGAATGGTATTACAAAACTATCGGTAACGAGCAATCACCTATCGTCGACACCTGGTGGCAGACAGAAACAGGCGGCATCTTGATTACTCCACTTCCGGGAGCCACAGAGCTCAAACCAGGTTCGGCAACTCGCCCATTCTTCGGTGTACAACCGGCACTGGTCGATAACATGGGCAACATTGTCGATGGTGCGACCGAAGGTAACCTGGTCATTCTTGACTCTTGGCCAGGGCAAATGCGCACCGTTTATGGTGACCATGAGCGCTTTGAGCAGACCTACTTCTCTACCTTTAAAGGTATGTACTTTACTGGCGACGGCGCACGCCGTGATGAAGATGGCTATTACTGGATCACAGGTCGTGTTGATGACGTGCTTAACGTCTCTGGTCACCGCATGGGTACCGCTGAGATTGAGTCGGCATTAGTTGCCTTCGATAAGATTGCAGAAGCGGCTATCGTTGGTATCCCGCACGATATTAAAGGTCAGGCGATCTACGCTACATCACACTAAACGATGGAGAGTTCCCATCTGCAGAGCTGCACAAAGAAGTGAAAGACTGGGTTCGTAAAGAAATCGGCCCTATCGCAACGCCAGACGTTCTGCACTGGACTGATGCACTGCCTAAAACCCGCTCAGGTAAAATCATGCGTCGTATCCTACGTAAGATCGCAACGGGTGATACTAGCAACCTAGGTGATACTTCAACACTGGCTGACCCAAGCGTGGTCGACAAGCTGATTGCCGAAAAAGCCGAACTCGCTTAATGACCCTTTTGACAACTTGATAACAAGCCGCCCTCAATTGGGCGGCTTTTTTGTTTCAGGTTTTTTCAGCAGCCTGTCAAAATGTGCTCTGTGCTGCAAATTTTTTGCCAGACCACAGGTGATTAGACCAGTAAATTGCTGCTAAATGTTGTGAATTAGCTATAATCTTGGTCAATTTTTAAAAATACGAGCTTAATGAGCTTCTCAGCAGCTCCTATTTTTATGTAAACTTGGGATAAACCTCGTTTATTTCACGTTAACCGAAGATGGCGACAATATGACAGCAAAGTCTCGAATTCTAGTTTTAAATGGCCCAAATCTTAACCTTTTGGGTGTCAGAGAGCCGGGACATTACGGCAGTGAAACACTCTCACAAATTGTTGATAACTTAGAAAAGCAAGCGGCAGAAGCCGACGTCGAGCTGTCCCACCTTCAATCTAATCGTGAATATGAATTGATTGAGGCGATACACGCGGCATTTGGGAATACCGATTTTATCATTATTAACCCTGCAGCGTTTACTCATACCAGTGTGGCATTGCGTGATGCATTACTGGGAGTCTCAATCCCGTTTATCGAAGTGCACTTATCAAACGTTCATGCCAGAGAGGCGTTTCGTCATCACTCTTATCTGTCCGATGTGGCACAAGGGGTGATTTGCGGATTAGGTCCACAAGGCTATGAATTTGCGCTTTCAGCGGCCATTAAGGCACTAAAAGCAAACTAACCAAATACTCTACGGCTTAATGCAAAGCCGTCTTACTCACAAGACGAAGAGAAAGAAACATGGATATTCGTAAAATTAAGAAGCTAATTGAACTGGTTGAAGAGTCTGGCATCGCTGAGCTAGAAATTTCTGAAGGTGAAGAGTCAGTACGCATCAGCCGCAGCGGCCCAGCAGCTGCACCAGCACCAATTCAATACGCAGCAGCGCCAGCTCCAGTAGCAGCGCCGGCAGCAGCTCCAGCCGCGGCACCTGTTGCAGCTGAAGAAGCAGCACCTGCAGTACCAGCTGGTCACCAAGTTCTTTCTCCAATGGTAGGTAGCTTCTACCGTGCGCCAAGTCCAGACTCAAAACCATTTGTTGAAGTTGGTCAATCAGTAAACGCTGGCGACACTATCTGTATCGTTGAAGCAATGAAAATGATGAACCAGATTGAAGCAGACAAGTCTGGCGTTGTTACCGCTATCCTAGCTGAAGATGGTCAAGCTGTAGAATTCGATCAACCGCTAGTTATCATCGAATAAGCGGGGCTTTGACTATGTTAGATAAAGTCGTTATCGCAAACCGAGGTGAGATTGCACTTCGAATTTTGCGCGCTTGTAAA
This sequence comes from Vibrio maritimus, assembly GCA_000755425.1. GTDB lineage: Bacteria > Pseudomonadota > Gammaproteobacteria > Enterobacterales > Vibrionaceae > Vibrio > Vibrio maritimus_A. Next base: position 42,311 of record BBMT01000015.1, on the reverse strand, counting down.
GAGCTAGGTATCAAGACGGTGGCTGTTCACTCAACAGCGGACCGCGATCTTAAGCACGTACTGCTTGCTGATGAAGCCATCTGTATTGGTCCAGCTCGTGGTATCGACAGCTACCTAAACATCCCACGCATCATCTCAGCCGCTGAAGTAACAGGTGCTGTGGCGATCCACCCAGGTTACGGTTTCTTATCTGAGAACGCAGATTTTGCTGAGCAAGTTGAACGTTCTGGGTTCATCTTCATCGGTCCAAAAGCAGACACGATTCGCATGATGGGCGACAAAGTCTCGGCTATCACAGCAATGAAGAAAGCGGGCGTACCATGTGTGCCTGGTTCTGACGGCCCACTGGACGACGACGAAGCGAAGAACAAAGCACACGCTAAGCGCATTGGCTACCCAGTTATCATCAAAGCCTCTGGTGGTGGCGGTGGCCGTGGTATGCGTGTGGTTCGCAGTGAAGCTGAGTTGGTTGAATCCATTGCCATGACTCGCGCAGAAGCAAAAGCTGCCTTCAACAACGACATTGTTTACATGGAGAAATTCCTAGAAAACCCTCGTCACGTTGAAGTTCAGGTTATCGCAGACGGTCAAGGCGGTGCTATCCACCTTGGCGAACGTGACTGTTCAATGCAGCGTCGTCACCAAAAGGTTGTCGAGGAAGCACCGGCACCAGGCATCACTGAAGAGATGCGTAAGTACATCGGTGAACGTTGTACTCGTGCATGTCTAGAAATCGGTTACCGCGGCGCAGGTACGTTTGAATTCCTATACGAAAACGGCGAGTTCTACTTCATCGAAATGAACACGCGTATTCAGGTAGAGCACCCAGTCACAGAGATGGTGACTGGCGTTGACCTAATCAAAGAGCAGCTACGCGTAGCAGCGGGTCAACCACTGTCGTTCACTCAGGATGACATCAAACTGCGTGGTCATGCGATTGAATGTCGTATCAACGCGGAAGATCCTGAGCGCTTCCTACCATGTCCAGGTACCATCACGCGCTTCCACGCGCCAGGCGGTATGGGCGTTCGTTGGGAATCGCACATCTACACAGGATACACAGTACCACCGCACTACGATTCGATGGTCGGTAAGCTGATCACGTTCGGTGAGAACCGTGATGTAGCGATTGCTCGTATGAAGAATGCTCTAGGCGAGATGTTTATTGAAGGCATCAAGACCAACATTCCTCTACAAGAAGCGATCATGAATGATGAGAACTTCCAACACGGCGGTGCTAACATTCATTACCTAGAGAAGAAGCTTGGCATGAGCTAATTACTTCCCTCTTGATAAAAACCCGCCACGGCGGGTTTTTTTATGCCGAGTGTCAGTGAATCTGCTACACTCTGCGCAAAATTCACCTTGCTAGGACCCAACTTATGCCTTGGATTCAAATTAAACTCAACGCGACCAATGAAAATGCAGAGCAAATCGGCGACATGCTGATGGAAGAAACGGGCGCACTGTCTGTCACCTTCCTCGATGCGCACGATACGCCTGTATTTGAGCCGCTGCCTGGTGAAACGCGTTTATGGGGTGATACTGATATCGTCGCACTTTACGATGCAGAAGCAGACACCAAGTGGGTAGTTGAGACCATTAAAGGCAGCAATATGCTACCGGAAGGTTCGCGCACAAAGTCGAGCAGCTAGAAGACAAGGACTGAACGTGAGTGGATGGAAACTTCCACCCAATGAAGTTTGGTGAACGTTTATGGATCTGCCCAAGCTGGCGTGATGTACCAGAGCCAGATGCTGTCAATGTGATGCTTGATCCAGGTCTAGCATTCGGTACCGGCACTCACCCAACCACAGCACTTTGTCTTGAGTGGCTTGAGTCGCTTAACCTTGAGGCAAGACGGTTATCGATTTTGGCTGTGGTTCAGGGATCCTAGCGATTGCAGCGATCAAGCTTGGCGCAGCAAAAGTCATCGGGATCGACATTGATCCTCAAGCTCTAGTGGCGTCAAAAGACAATGCGCAGCGCAATGGCGTAGCTGACCAGTTAGAGCTATTCCTGCCACAAGATCAGCCAGAAGGCCTGATTGCCGATGTGGTCGTTGCCAACATTCTTGCAGGCCCGCTTCGCGACTTGTCTGGCATCATCAAAGGCTCATTAAGCCTGGCGGTGAACTGGCCATGTCAGGCGTGCTAGATACTCAAGCAGAAGACGTAGCGAACTACTACCGAGACGATATGAGCATTGACCCTATCGTTGAACTGAACGAGTGGTGTCGTATCTCGGGCAAAAAATAACCATTCTCGTTTAAATAGCGGTGTTTTAGGAGGCTAAAACACCGCTATTTTTGCTCTAAAAAGAATAGTTTTAATACTAAGCGACTGAAAATGCGACAATTTGCAGAAACAAATTGTAAATGCTCAAATATTAGTCTTTTCACGCACCGAAAAAATGCGTAAAATGCGCGCCCTTGCTTGTGTAAACCTGTGGCGATGTTTTGAAAATCGGACAATACCAACTTAAGAACAACCTTATTGTCGCACCCATGGCGGGTGTTACCGATAGACCGTTCCGTGAGTTGTGCCTTCGTTACGGTGCCGGTATGGCCGTCAGTGAAATGATGTCCTCAAACCCGAAACTGTGGAAAACAGCCAAGTCACAGCAGCGCATGGTGCACGAGGGCGAATCAGGTATTCGTTCAGTGCAAATAGCAGGTGCCGATCCAACACTTATGGCGGAAGCGGCACAGTTCAGTGTTGAAAATGGTGCACAGATCATCGACATCAACATGGGCTGCCCTGCTAAAAAAGTGAATAAGAAACTGGCGGGTTCTGCTCTGCTTAAGTACCCAGATATCATCGAAGATATTCTGCGTACCGTCGTCGATGCAGTCGATGTCCCTGTGACATTAAAAACCCGTACAGGCTGGGATACAGACAATAAAAACTGTGTCCAAATTGCAAAACTAGCCGAAGACTGCGGCATACAGCGCTCGCCCTTCATGGTCGAACTCGTACCTGCATGTACAAAGGCGAGGCAGAATACGACAGCATCAAAGCGGTAAAAGAAGCTGTCTCTATACCGGTTATCGCTAACGGTGATATCGATAGCCCAGAGAAAGCGAAATATGTACTGGATTACACCGGTGCAGACGCTTTGATGATTGGACGTCCGGCCCAAGGACGGCCTTGGATTTTCGAGGAAATCCAACACTATTTGGAAAACGGCACACTGATGCCTGAGCGCCCGACTTCGGATGTGCAGGGTATCTTGCTTGGTCATGTTCAAGCGCTTCACCAGTTTTATGGTGAGTTTTTAGGTCCACGCATCGCGCGTAAGCATGTTGGCTGGTATCTAAAGGAACATGAACAGGCGAGTGAGTTCCGCCGTACCTTCAACGCGATTGAGGCTGCTAATGAACAGCTCGACGCATTGCAAGGTTATTTTGACAACGTTGCATCATAATTACGAGAAGAGCTAAACCGATTATGTTCGAACAAAATTTGACTTCAGAACCATTGACAGTTACTACAGTAACATCTTCAGACCAAATCACACAGAAGCCACTACGTGACTCTGTTAAAGCGTCTTTAAAGAACTACCTTGCTCAATTAAATGGTCAAGACGTCACTGAATTGTATGAACTAGTTCTAGCGGAAGTTGAACAGCCGCTACTAGACACCATCATGCAGTACACTCGCGGTAACCAAACTCGCGCAGCAACTATGATGGGTATCAACCGCGGTACTCTTCGTAAGAAGCTTAAGAAATACGGCATGAACTAATTCGCCTTTAGCGAACGTATTTGAGATTAAAGGGCCTGAAGCACACGCTTCAGGCCCTTTTTCTTTGTCCGAAACTCACTCAAACCTCCCCTAGCCACTGATATTAGATTTCCTGTTGACCTCAACTTAACTTGAGGATTTATCGTTAACGTCATCTACCGTGTGATATCAAACACAAACAAGGAGACGTCATGAAAAGCTACGTAGAACACGCCAATATTACCGTAATCGATGCCGAGCACACTGTTGGGCTGCTTTTGGCAGCACTACCCGACTGGTCAATACGAGGAGAAGGTCGAACCGATGATTGGTTTGGTAAACCGATGCGCTGGTATCACGTTGGAACAGAAAATAGTTACATCACCATCCAAGATGGCGGCGAAGGAGAGGCTGGAATATGGCAGCAGCCTTGGGTTGGGGTGAAACATATCGGCATTGTCGTCGACGATCTAAAAAAGCCATTTCACGACTTGAAGCCGCCGGTTACCCGCTGGATCACATGGGCGGCGAACACCCTCATCGCCAGAGTGCCTATTTTCAAGACAAGCATCATATCCAATTTGAGTTTGTCGAGTACTTCTCTGAACTCGCTAGAGAGCGCAATGACTATCAGTTATAGCTTCCGATTTGAGTAAACGCCTAAAAGAACTAGAGTTGCTATAAGTCGTTCTACCCATAAGCAACCACACCCACAAATGCAAAGCTGGGCTCAAACCCAGCTTTGTGACTCGCTTAATAATTAGACGATAGTGGCATAGAGTCAGCGCAGAACATGGCATAGGGTATAGCTATAACAACAATCAGCATGCCGAATGACTAAAGGTGATGCACTCTTTTTCCAAGAAAGGAATTCTTGCTATGACTACACCGCTTTTGCGCCGCATTTCGATTCAACATCGACTGTTTCTGCTCATTGGACTCGTTTCCGTTGCTCTAATTATTCCGCTCATTTTGGCACTGAACGATTATCAGCAGTCATTAATGACCAACAAACAGAATAAAACCCAACACTTAGTACAAACCGCTTATACCTTAGTGGAGCACTACCACCAGCAGTACATCAAGGGAGAGATAAGCCTAGAGCAAGCTAAGACTGCGGCAGCCAGTGCCGTTCAAAGTCTTCGCTATGATGCCAATGATTACTTCTGGATCAACGATCTCACTCCCACCATGGTCATGCACCCAATGAAGCCTGCTCTCAATGGACAAGATCTTAGCCAAATTGCCGATCCCAACGGAAAGAAACTGTTCGTCGACATGGTTACCCTCGCCAAACAGCAGCAATCAGGTCTAGTGCATTACATGTGGCCAAAGCCAGGCTCTGAGTCTCCTGTCGAGAAAGTCTCCTACATCAAACTATTCAAACCTTGGGGCTGGGTAATTGGCTCTGGCGTCTATGTGATGATGTGAATGCGCTCACTTGGCAAGCAGTTAAAAAAGTACTGATGAGTGTTGTCGCTGCCTTAGCTGTCATGTTGGTGATTGCCTATGTCATTGGCCGCAGCATCGTTAAACCATGCCGTGATACATTGGCAGCATTGGACGATATTGCCAGTGGCGATGGCGATTTGTCGCAGACTCTACCCGAAACAGGAAGCGATGAGCTGAGCCATATTGCCAAAGCGTTCAATCAATTCACCCACAAGCTGGAAAGCATCATTCGTGATATCAAGCCAGTCACTGAAGATATTACTCAAGCGGCCGTCGCGCTCAATACTGTGGCTCAGCAAGGCGCTGCTCAATCATTGCAACAGCAGCAAGCGGTCGACACGGTTGCCTCTGCAATGAATGAGCTTCATGCCAGCAACCAAGAAGTGGCGAATTCCGCACAACAAGCTGCAGAGGCAGCTCAGGAAGCAAGCTCTCAAGGTCAGCACGGCGGTGAAGTGATTGAGCTTGCCACCTCACATATTCAGGCATTATCAATGCAGCTCACTGAAACTGAGCAAAACATTCAGATGCTAGCAACAGAAACACAGGAAGTAGCTCAGTGCTTGAGGTCATTCGCGGCGTCGCCGAGCAAACCAACCTATTAGCACTGAACGCCGCTATTGAAGCTGCTCGAGCAGGCGAACAAGGGCGCGGATTTGCCGTGGTCGCGGACGAAGTAAGAACGCTTGCCACTCGAACTCAAAGCAGTACCGATGAGATTGAGCAGATCATTCAAAAGCTGCAAAGCCAAGCTGCAGAGGTGAGTCAATCAATGACGTTGACTCAACAGCAATCCGCGGCGACTATCGAGCACACAGAACAAGCAAGACAAGCACTGCAGCAAATCGATCAACGCGTCAGTTCTATTGCCTCTCTCAATGAACTGATTGCCGCAGCGAGCTCACAGCAAACCTTAGCGACCGATGAAATCAGCCAGAACCTAACGCAAATTGCTGATCATGGCAGTCAGTCGGCCAATGAAGCGAAAAAGCTGGCCGAAGCCAGTGAGCAATTGATGGAGAATGGCAACACATTAAGTATCGGTGTGAGGGCATTTAAAGTGCAATCGTAAGCCGCACTCAGTAACAAGGGAGGCAATGCCTCCCTTGTTTTCTTTTCGTCACGACTTTTCATCTGCAACTTCTAAAGCCGCAAGGATTGAACAGTGACTCGCGTCATGGTCATGCCCACAACAGGCATCATTGATCTTCTTCAGCGCGGCACGAATTCTGGTAAGCTCCGCGATTTTGTCATCAATGAGTTCAAGCTTACTGGAGGTTATTGCTTTCACTTCAGAGCAGCTGTGCTCGGTGGCCTCAAGCTTGATTCCGAGCAGCTCTTTGATTTCATCTAAGCTCAGACCCACCTCTTTCGCCTTAAGAATAAAACGAACTTGCCTCTGACTCTCTTCATTGTAAAGACGATAACCCGACTCACTGCGGCCAACAGGAGCAATCAATTGGTTCTTTTCATAAAAACGCAACGTATCTGACGTCACCTTGCAGCGTTTTGCTAACTCACCTATTTGAAACATAACCGTTTAAATTAACCTCTTTGTTACAAAACTGTTCTTTAATAGGCTTTTTTTGCACTTTTTTTTGCCTATGCCAAACGATTGCGCGAGCTTTTTTGTAATAGATTGGTTAGAATACGCGCCATCGCCACCCTAGTGGTAAAAATCCAAGGGTATTTGCCCAACAGACGACTGGGTCGCCTCAATCATGAAAGACCTCGTCCTGTTTGGCAACTATCTTTAAATCCGCAGGTCAAACCAATCGTTTGCCTGTACACAGCAACACAATCTGTGACTTTGAGGAAACAGAAGCATGAGTAACGCTCGTCCAATTCGCCGCGCTTTAATCAGCGTATCTGACAAAACTGGTATCGTTGAGTTCGCACAAGCACTAGCACAACGCGGTGTTGATATCCTTTCTACTGGTGGTACTGCTCGCCTTCTTGCTGAGCAAGGCATCGCAGTAACTGAAGTATCTGACTACACTGGCTTCCCAGAGATGATGGATGGTCGTGTTAAGACGCTACACCCGAAAGTACACGGTGGTGTACTAGGTCGTCGCGGTCAAGATGACGACGTCATGGCAACTCACGGCATCAACCCAATCGACATGGTTGTGGTTAACCTATACCCATTTGCTGCAACGGTAGCAAAAGAAGGCTGTACACTAGAAGACGCAGTGGAAAACATCGATATCGGTGGTCCAACTATGGTTCGCTCTGCAGCGAAAAACCACAAAGACGTGACTATCGTTGTTAATGCACACGACTACGACCGCGTTATTGCTGAAATGGACGCAAACGACAAATCTCTTACTCTAGAGACACGTTTCGACCTAGCTATTGCAGCGTTTGAGCACACAGCATCTTACGACGGCATGATCGCTAACTACTTCGGCACTATGGTTCCATCTTACGGTGAGAACAAAGAAGGTGACGAGGAGTCTAAATTCCCACGCACGTTTAACCAGCAATTCGTGAAGAAGCAAGACATGCGCTACGGTGAGAACAGCCACCAAGACGCTGCGTTCTACGTAGAAGCAAACCCAGAAGAAGCGTCGGTATCGACTGCTCGCCAGATCCAAGGTAAAGCTCTGTCTTACAACAACATCGCTGACACTGACGCGGCACTTGAGTGTGTGAAAGAGTTTGATGAGCCAGCTTGCGTTATCGTTAAGCACGCTAACCCATGTGGTGTTGCGCTAGGTAAAGATATCCTTGAAGCGTATGACCGTGCTTACAAAACTGACCCAACATCAGCGTTTGGCGGCATCATCGCATTCAACCAAGAGCTAGATGCAGAAACAGCGAAAGCGATTGTTGAGCGTCAATTCGTTGAAGTCATCATCGCACCTTCTGTTTCAGTTGAAGCAGTAGAAGTGGTTGCGGCTAAGAAGAACGTTCGCCTACTAGAGTGTGGCGAGTGGACAACTAAAACGACTGGCTTTGACGTTAAGCGCGTTAACGGTGGCTTCTGGTTCAAGACCGCGACCAAGGCATGGTATCGCTTGATGACCTTAAAGTGGTTTCTAAGCGTCAACCAACAGAAGAAGAGCTAAAAGACGCACTATTCTGCTGGAAAGTGGCTAAATACGTTAAGTCGAACGCGATCGTTTACTCGAAAGGCGACATGACTATCGGTGTAGGCGCTGGTCAAATGAGCCGCGTATACTCTGCAAAAATTGCTGGTATCAAGGCTGCTGACGAAGGTCTACAAGTTGAAGGCTGTGTAATGGCATCAGATGCGTTCTTCCCATTCCGTGATGGTATTGATGCTGCAGCAGAAGCTGGCATTAAGTGCGTTATCCAACCAGGTGGCTCTATGCGTGATGACGAAGTTATCGCAGCGGCTGACGAGCATGGCATGGCGATGATCTTTACAGCATGCGCCACTTCCGTCACTAATTCGTTTTTGGTTCTCCCCCTTAATAAGGGGAGTTAGAGGGGTCAGTTTGCGAGATCGCGATTTACCCCTCCCAACCTCCCCTTATTAAGGGAGGAGCAAAATCAAAGGATATATTATGAACGTTCTAATTATTGGTGCTGGTGGTCGTGAGCACGCTCTGGGTTGGAAAGTGGCTCAGAATCCAAATGTTGAAACGGTTTTCGTTGCACCTGGTAACGCGGGTTCTGCGCTTGAGCCTAAGCTAGAAAACGTTGCGATTGATGTTGAAAACATTCAAGGTCTGGTGGCGTTTGCAAAAGAGAAAAACATCGAGCTAACGATTGTTGGTCCTGAAGCACCACTAGTGATCGGTGTTGTTGATGCATTCCAAGAAGCAGGTCTTGCGATCTTTGGTCCAACTCAAGCTGCTGCTCAGCTTGAAGGCTCAAAAGCATTCACTAAAGATTTCCTAGCTCGTCACGCTATCCCAACTGGCGCTTACGCGAACTTCACTGAAATTGAGCCTGCTCTGGCTTATGTTCGTGAGCAAGGTGCTCCGATCGTAGTTAAGGCTGACGGTCTTGCGGCTGGTAAAGGTGTAATCGTTGCGATGACGCTAGAAGAAGCGGAAGACGCCATCAAAGACATGCTAGCTGGCAACGCATTTGGCGACGCGGGTAGCCGTGTGGTTATCGAAGAGTTCCTAGACGGCGAAGAAGCAAGCTTCATCGTGATGGTTGATGGCGAAAACGTATTACCAATGGCAACCAGCCAAGACCACAAACGTGTTGGTGATAAGGACACAGGTCCTAACACTGGCGGCATGGGTGCTTACTCTCCGGCTCCAGTTGTGACGCAAGAAATTCACAACCGCATTATGGAAGAAGTTATCTACCCAACGGTGCGCGGTATGGCTTCAGAGGGCAATCCATACACAGGTTTCCTATACGCGGGTCTGATGATCGACAAAGACGGCACGCCTAAAGTTATCGAATACAACTGCCGCTTCGGTGACCCAGAAACACAACCTATCATGATGCGTATGCAATCTGACATGGTTGAGCTTTGCCAAGCTGCGATCGACAAGAAGCTAGACCAAGTTGAGTCTAAGTGGGATCCACGTGCTTCTATCGGTATCGTTCTAGCTGCAGGTGGCTACCCAGCGTCTTACAACAAGGGTGATGTTATCTCTGGCCTACCAACAGCAGAAGTGGAAGGCGAGAAGGTATTCCACGCAGGCACCGCAGACAAAGACGGCAATGTTGTGACTAACGGTGGTCGCGTACTATGTGCGACAGCCCTAGGTAACACAGTATCTGAAGCTCAAGCACGCGCTTATGAGCTGACGAAGAAGATCAGCTGGGACGGTATGTTCCACCGCAACGACATCGGCTATCGTGCGATTGCTCGCGAGCAAAAGTAATTAAGCCAAGTTCAAAATAACAAAGGGTGCCAATCGGCACCCTTTTTAATTCGTTCTGAGTAATGTATTAGATAAGCTCAGGTCTCGGAATACAGTCTTTGGCACCATCGGCCAGCATCAATAGTTGCTCTACCTTAGCGCCAGTCAATCGTGTGCTGCCCAAGAACGCCACATAGCTTTCTACTTCAGCCAAACGAGAAACAACAAAGCTTGGTAAGCTCTGCTCAAACTTAATGTTATTGAACTCTATACCACTGCATGTTTCTAGCGTTTCGCCATCCCAGTGGCCTTGAACAAGCTCTAAGCCATCACTGTCTTGCTCTTTCACTCGTTCAACTAGCAGCGAAGCTTCACGTTGGTAGTTTTCAAGCTGAGCTTTTTTCACCGGTAGCACTTTACCATTACGGCGGTACTGCTGATAAATCGCCTCACCCTCTTTGTTAAATCGTACGTGGATGCGGTAAGTCACAGAGCCCGTTTCCAAGTCATTTTGTACACCTTCGCGCACAAACTCTCTCAGCGTGTCACCACTCCAGCGATAGTTGGATTGATACCAACCGTAGTCATTCATGTTGACGTAATCAGCAGCACTATAAGGACGAGTGAGCTTTTCGGTATACCAATAAAAACTGGTTGCATCACCCAGTGTCTGACCGCCGGTGTAATCTGAAAATTGATTGATATTCGGAGAAGGAGAAGACGAACAGCCAAGCAAGCTAGCTGCGAGAAGCGAAACCAACAGTATTCTTTTCATAGTTGCGAGGCACCTCTATTGAACGCGCGATAAACGAATTACACCGAGTGACACAGTTAAGACAGCAAATGGTGCGTCGCGTTCAGTAAAATGAAGCTTAAAGTGAGGAGACAGATAGGTAATCGCGCTGATTCAAACACGCTTAACAATCGATCCTGGGGAAGAATAAAATGGAGAGAACAGCACCGATGAAACCATCGGTGCTGTAAAAATTATTTCACTGCGTCTTTCAGTGCTTTACCAGCAACGAATGCTGGAACGTTAGCAGCAGCGATTTGGATCTCTTCACCAGTCTTTGGATTACGACCAGTGCGAGCTGCACGGTGGTTTACTTTGAACGTACCAAAACCAATTAGTTGAACTTGGTCACCTTCAGTTAGCGCTTCAGATACGCCTGAAAGCGTCGCTTCTAGCGCTGCTTTAGCTTGTGCTTTTGATAGGTCAGCTTTTTCAGCGATAAAATCGATTAATTGGGTCTTGTTCATTAGGTTTCCCTTCTTCATGTTATCGAGTTAAAGCCCACTCTAAATCAAAAAGCCCCCATCTGGCAAAGGTTTGTAGCGCTTCTTTATCGCTTATGACGTAGATTTAACCGTTTTATGAGCAATAACTCACAATTTGTTACCCAAAGATTGAGTTTGAAACCTTGTAATTTATTGCATAAAGTCCCATAAATGCACTGCGACTCAACTGATAAGCCTGATAAATCGGTCTGTCGCTACTGTTTTTAAGCACTCACCAACAATGCACAGGCTCATTTTTGCAGCAAAGTTAGGTTGATGTGTGCACTTACCTAGGAAATGAATGTTTCTCTTAACGGTTTATATTACTGTCGCTATTGGTGTCTCTTTTATCTGTTCGGTATTAGAGGCGGTACTTTTAAGTATTACCCCAAGCTATCTTGCTCAGCTAAGACAAAAGGGTCACCCTGCGGCAGAAAAGCTAACCAAGCTCAAAGCAGAGCTAGATAGACCTCTAGCGTCTATTTTGACCCTAAACACCATCGCTCACACTATTGGTGCGGCGAGTGCCGGTGCGCAAGCTGCGAAAGTGTTCGGTAGCCAATGGCTAGGCGTTTTCTCAGCAGTACTGACGCTGGGTATTCTGGTGTTGTCAGAAATCGTACCGAAAACCATTGGTGCGACCTACTGGCGTCAACTCGCTCCGGTTTCAGCCACTATCCTACGCTGGATGGTGTGGGCACTGACTCCATTTGTTTGGTTCTCAGAGCAAATCACTAAACGCCTAGCGCGCGGCCATGAAACGCCGAAAATGCGTGATGAGCTATCAGCAATGGCAATGCTAGCTAAAGAAAGCGGCGAGTTCGCGGAAGGCGAATCGAACATCTTGAATAACATTTTGAACATTCAAGACATCCCAGTGACGCAAGTAATGACACCTCGTCCAGTGGTGTTCCGCGTACCGGCTGAGATGACCATCAATGAGTTTTTGACTGAGCATAAAGAGACGCCGTTCTCACGCCCATTGGTGTACAGCCAGCAAAAAGACAACATTCTCGGCTTTGTACACCGCTTGGAGCTGTTTAAACTTCAACAGCAAGGCAGCGGCGAGAAGCAACTAGGATCGGTAATGCGCCCAATCCAGGTGTTGTTTAACACCATCATGTTGCCGAAAGCATTTGAACAGATGATGGCAGCACGCCTGCAAATTGCGATGATTGTCGACGAGTATGGCACCATCCAAGGCATCATTACTCTGGAAGACATCTTCGAGCACTTGTTAGGGCAAGAGATTGTCGATGAGGCGGACAAAACCACCGACATGCAAGAGCTGGCTTACCAGCGCTGGGAAAACTGGAAAGAAAAGCACAGCATCGTTGATAACTCAGACGATGATGATGAAGAATCGCCAGTTGAAAAGTCTGAGCCTCAATCTCAAACGCCACAAGACGCTGAAGAGACGAAAGACGAATCTAATTCTCAGGATAAGAAAGAGTCTTAAGCGCTCAATCTCAGAAAGCTCTGAATCTCTAAAAGCACTCAAAATAAAATGGCCGCGAAGTTCGCGGCCATTTTTTATCCAGTAGGCTGTCGTTAGTGACTGCCTATCTCGTTGCCCAGTAGAAAGTTCTCATCACTACTGACCACAACGCCATACTTAAGGAAGTTCTTACCGAGAATCATGCTGTAGTGGAAGCGAGAGCGGTCTTGCAGGTTCACTCGTACCGTTTTCTCGACATCACCAAGCTTCACGCGCATGTTAACTACAGGACGAACATTCGCCTTCTCTCCTGCCTTAGCACGAATGCGCATCACATCCACTACTTCACGGGTAAACTCTTGTTTCATTCCCATGTCATTGGTGTAGGTGAAGGTCACCATTTTCTTGCCGTCTTTTTCAAACTGCTTGATGTTTTTCGCGTTCATTGAGCTTACGTCGGCACCCGTATCCAGTTTCACTGGGAAAGAGAGCCTTCCACCGTGGCATTTTCAATGTGACCTGCCGTGAACACAGGGTAGGCATCGAGTAGGTTCTCACTGCGAGTATTCACCAGTACGCCCGCCTTCGTGGCTTTCTTACCGATGATAAAGTATGGCTTATCGCTTCATCGCTATCGAGGGCTTCAAGTGCAAACTCTACAGTAACCGTGCGATCACCAACGATGAACTCACCATCGACCACTGGCCTTACCGTATCGCCCACTTTGATGCGGCGTAAAATGGTTTTGCGGATCTTCTCTTCATTACCTAAGTCACTCGACAAGTAGTACTCCACTTTGTCGCGCCCCTTAGCTTCAATGATTTCAAAACTGCTGACTTTGAGTAGCGGCGTGTTCACTGCAAACGACGGTTCGGCATCAAGCTGAACACCATCGAGGATCAAGCTTTCCGTTGGTGAGACCACCAGAGGCTTGTCTTTCATACGAGCGGCAAAGCTCTGCTTTTTCTTCTCAAGCTTTCCTTTAGCGCCGGTATCGACGATAAAGTTCTTGTTAAGCGTATTCAGACCTAGACGAAGCTGAGTGCTCTGCTTCGAGCGATCTTTAAGGTAAACCTGAATGGTACCTTCAAAGTCTTTACCACCTTTAAATGGTACAAAGATCATTGGGTACTCATTGCCAGACACTGAAAGCATTTTCACGAGCGGATACGTCACTCGTTTTTGTGCGCCTTCCTTGCCGACCAAATCAAAACTCACTGAATTGGCTTTTTTGTCTACTTCAATATTTTGCGCATTGAGAATGCTGTAATTGTTCGACAAAGAAATGCTGACATCGACCGGTACATCTGCCACCGAGCCAGATTCACGGCGACCAATCACTTGGGCATCTTTCTGCTCTTGAAGGTAATCATACCCCGCCATGACCCATGCGTTGTTAGCTAGGAACGTCTTACCGATCAAGATTGGGGCGCTAAAGCCGCTTCGGTCGGTAAGGTTCACTTCCGTGTTGACAGTTTTGCCCGCAATGGTCATAGGTAGAGTGATAACCGGGCGGTAGATAGGCGTTGAGCTCGTGCGGCTTCGAATGACACTGGTGCGCGTCAATGGGCGCTCCATTTCAATCTTTTCACCGGTGTAAGGGTGACGCAACGTAAAGCTGACGACACCTTGAAAGTTGCGCTCATCATTGTCGAACTCTTTAAGCCACCAGTCACTCGCTGAGCCGCCATACTCATCGACGATGGTTTGCATCAGCTTCTCGTCACTGAGGCCTTGGTATTTAGGGTTGTTACTGATGACCTTGATGTCTTCAGCGTGCATTGATGTGGTATCAGCACCCGTATCAATTTTACCGACAAATGGAATGCCTTCGAGCGCTTCAATATCTTGGTAGTAAACACTTTCAACGCGTCCAAGGACAATCTTATCCTCAATAGAAAGAACCGGTGCTTGTGTAGTAGAAAGATCTGGTGCAGCCATAGCCCACCCGCTTGTCATTGTGGCTAGAATTAACGCCAACTTAGTTGCTGTAGTTTTCATTTTAATACATCCATTCATCGACTGGCTCTAAATACGCATGAGTTCCTAAGACAACGGTCGATTCACTTCGTTTACCGACTCCTTTAAACTTTACAGAAAATCAACGGAATATCCACGCGATTATCAATAAATTAGCAATTCCTCGTTTGGTTTCACCTTTCACTAGAGCAGAAAAATGACCAAGGAATTGCAAATTACTGCTGATGCCCTTATATCCTATGGATATCTAGGAGTGCCCGCGCACTCCCCACACAACAAAAAAGAGAATACACGGATGAGCCAAGCTATCTGTCAACTGATTGCTAAAGAGCTGAACGTCAGTCACAAGCAAGTTGAAGCCGCCGTTACCCTGATTGATGACGGTAACACAGTTCCATTTATCGCTCGCTATCGAAAAGAGGTCACTGGAGGGCTGGATGATACTCAACTTCGTACCTTAGACTCGCGTTTAAGCTATCTGCGTGAATTGGACGACCGACGTCAGACGATTCTGAAATCCATCGATGATCAGGGCAAGCTTACAGCAGAGCTGCGCAGTGACATTGAAAATGCAGACAACAAAACTCGTCTTGAAGATCTGTACTTACCTTACAAACCAAAACGTCGCACAAAAGGTCAAATTGCTATTGAGGCCGGCCTTGAGCCGCTAGCTGACTTGCTCTGGACAGACCCAAGCAATGAACCTGAAAGTGCTGCGTCGAGTTACATCGACAGTGAAAAAGGCATTGCCGATAGCAAAGCCGCTTTGGATGGCGCACGTGCCATCATTATGGAACGCATCGCAGAAGATGCCGACCTACTTGAAAAAGTGCGTCAATACCTAAATCGACACGCGGAACTACGCTCACGTGTCGTGACTGGTAAAGAGCAAGAAGGTGAAAAGTTCAAAGACTACTTTGAACACGATGAGGCGATGAGCAAAGTGCCGTCTCACCGCGCGCTGGCGATGCTTCGTGGCCGCAATGAAGGTACTTGCAGCTATCGGTTAACGCCGACCCAGCCAACGACGAAAACGCTCGTGAGTCCTACTGCGAGACCCTAATTGCTGAGCACTATGGCATTCATCTTAGTCAAGCACCTGCTGATGCATGGCGCAAACAAGTGATTAGCTGGGCATGGCGCATTAAGGTTTCCATGCACATGGAAACCGAACTCATGGGTGCACTCAAGGAGCGCTCTGAAGTCGACGCGATTACCGTCTTTGCAACTAACTTGAAAGATCTGTTGATGGCTGCGCCCGCGGGTCCAAAAGCCACACTTGGCCTCGACCCAGGTTTGCGCACCGGTTGTAAGGTCGCCGTTGTTGATGCTACTGGTAAAGTGCTCGCGACTGACACCATTTACCCACATGCTCCGCAAAAACAGTACGACAAAGCGGCTCATGTCGTGGATAAGCTCGTTCGCCAATTTAACGTCGACTTGATTGCCATCGGGAACGGCACAGCATCGCGAGAGACGGATAGCTTCGCAGCTGATGTCATTAAACGCGGCAACTTAAAAGTGCAGAAGATCATCGTCAGTGAAGCTGGCGCGTCTGTCTATTCAGCGTCTGAGCTAGCAGCAAAAGAGTTCCCAAATATGGACGTATCCTTACGTGGTGCGGTTTCTATTGCGAGACGTTTGCAAGATCCACTAGCGGAGCTGGTTAAAATCGACCCTAAATCCATCGGTGTGGGTCAGTATCAGCATGATGTTAGCCAGACTATGCTCGCTAAACGTCTAGATGCTGTAGTGGAAGACTGTGTAAACGCCGTCGGCGTTGATGTAAACACCGCTTCTGCTGCGCTACTAACTCGTGTAGCGGGTTTGTCTTCAACGCTGGCACAAAACATTGTCGACTACCGTGATGAAAACGGTCGCTTCGAAGCTCGTACTACACTTAAAAAAGTGGCGCGACTTGGCCCTAAGGCGTTTGAGCAGTGTGCTGGCTTCCTTCGCATCATGGATGGTAAAAACCCACTCGATGCATCTGCCGTGCACCCAGAAGCTTACCCTGTGGTCAAAACCATTGCGGAAAAAACCGGTCGCGCAATGAAATCTATCATCGGTGACAGCAGCTTCCTTCGCACCGTCAATGCGGTTGATTATACGGATGAGACTTTCGGTCTACCAACGGTCACCGACATCATCCGCGAGCTGGATAAGCCGGGTCGAGATCCTCGCCCTGAGTTTAAAACCGCCACCTTCGCTGAAGGCGTCAACACCATCAACGATCTTGAGCCAGGTATGGTTCTCGAAGGTGTCGTTTCGAATGTGGCTAACTTCGGTGCGTTTGTGGATATCGGTGTTCACCAAGATGGTTTAGTGCACATCTCTGCACTAACGGACAAGTTTGTTGCTGATCCACGTGAAGTGGTGAAAGCCGGTGATATCGTTAAAGTGAAAGTCATGGAAGTAGATGCAGGCCGTAAACGTATTGGTTTATCAATGCGCCTCAACGATGAACCTGGTGCGGATAACCGCCCTACTCGTTCAAGCAAACCTGCTCGTGATAATCAGCGTGGCACTCAGCGTCAACGTTCGAATCGCCAGGAGGCGGGCAACAGTGCTATGGGCGGCGCATTCGCGGCCGCGTTTGCCAAAGCGAAAAAATAACCAGCCCCAAAAAGCAAAAAGAGCACCTTGAGTGCTCTTTTTATTTTCTAATAGTAAGCGTTATCCAACCGCAATAATGTCCGAGGGCGTATTCGGTGCCACCGAGTGTCCATAGTGATAGCGAATCACCGTACGACGCTTAGCCATTTTTCCTGCCATCAATACCTCTTGAAGCACTTTGGCTGGCAGGCGAAAACGCATTGCATATCCCTTACCTTGAGACTGACTGTAACTGCTCAGTGACAACAAATAAAACAGGCGCTCAATCGGTCTTCTCGTTCAGGAGACACTTCCTCAGCATCATAGCTGGATGCTCAGCAGGATCCCATGCCGAACGTTTACGGCGTTTTTCTTCCTCATTAATTCGGCGCTCAGCATTCGTCCTGGCCAGCTCAACCGTAGGCACGATAGGTTCACGTACTTTGTTATCACGCGCCGCCTGCTCGGTCTGTGGATTGACCGATGGGGCTATAACTGGGGCACTAACACTGTTGGGCGACACTATCATAGGTCACGCTCCTCTGCTGTGAGTGATTTTCGCCAAACCTCAACAACTAACCTAGACCGACGAGCAATCTATCTATTAGATTATCGGAAAAACAGTGCCAACCTTTACTTATTTGTGCAAAAAAACCGCAAAAATTAGCGACCTAACTCACGAACCGTGCGATAAACTCAGCCGTTTCAGTAATGAAGGGAGCATGAGAGGATGCGGTAAAAATATGACTTTGATGAGCACCCATCTGTTTATCTAACAAACTAGCAACGCGCACCGGTACCAAACCGTCTAAACGCCCATACCAGCGATGCACTGGCATGGTTAGCACAGCAAGCTCACTACGATAGTCGAGCTTATCTAACCACTGTAAACCTAGCATCAATGCGTTAGGGCAAGGCATCGGCCTAGAAAGCACCGCTTGTTTGAGCAGCTTAATATCTTGGCGTGCGCTCGGACTACCCATGGCTTGCAGCGCCATAAAACGCTCTATCGTCACTGTAAAGTTATCACTAAGTTGAGCCATAAACGCCGCGAGTACGTCTTGCTTAATCCCGCGCCAGCCTTCTCCTTGGGAAAATTTTGGTGAGCTCGCCAGGGTCACTAACTGGCTGACACGCGCTGGATACTCATGGGCAATGTGTGTCGCAATTAACCCACCTAGTGACCAACCAAGCCAAATAGCTCGCTCTGGCGCCTCTACTAGCAACGCATCCACCAGTTCTGTCAAAGAATCATAGCCAACCTGGTGACTGTAGCCATAACCAGGCAAGTCAACCGTATGTACAGTAAAGTGCTCAGCCAGCTCACTAACGCATGCAGACCATACTGCACCATTCATGCCCCAACCATGCACTAGCACCAAATCAGGTCCTTGCCCTTCCACCTGCCAATGTACTTTTGCCGAACTGCTCACACGCTCTCCTACTGATTTGGTTCTTTTCCTGCTTCGAATTGTTCCATGCTAATAGGATTCCCTTACACGTCAACTCAGACCAATGCGATTTTTATCTCGGCTACCAAAACAATGTCATGTCTGCGGCTTTACGATTGACCGCTCCCTTGGTCACAACCTTTGGTGTGAACACTGCCAACCATTATTTAACTTTGAGTGCCATCGCTGCGCCCGCTGCGGCCTGACTATGGACAACACCGCCGAGATCTGCGGCGTATGCCTCTCCACACCTCCTCCGTGGCAAACGCTGACTTGTCTTGGCGATTATAGGCCTCCACTGTCGTCTTTTATCCAACGTATAAAACGACATAAGGAGCCTTGGTTATTGCCACCGCTGAGTAAATTGCTCGCAGAACGTATCAAAAATGAACCCGCACCACTGCTGATCTGTGTCCCGACGCAGCTTCATGTCGAATTACAACGTGGCTTTAACCTTAGTGAACTCATAATGCTGCAACTCGCGCAGCACCTGCCAGAGGTAAAAACCGCCGACAGCATTTTTCGCAAGCACCGCCAAACCGCAACTCAAAAAAGCCTCAATCGGCAACAAAGGATGGAGAATGTACGCCAAGCGTTCTCTCTCCAACAAAGTCCAACATCAAAACACGTCGCCATTATTGATGATGTGGTCACAACCGGTGCAACCGTTCGGCATCTGAGTGAATTATTACTTGAAGTGAACGTAGAAAAAATTGATATTTATTGTTTATGCCGTACCCCAAAGTAAGCCCACTGTTGGGTTGTCAGCCAGATTGCGCAGAGGATGTGCAAAATTTTTTGGCATCTACTCGTGACAGGAGTAGAATGGGGGTAATAACCTACAATCTTACTCAGGTATTCGTCGTGTCAAATCCAATTACTATTACAGAAAGTGCTCAAAGCCACTTCGCTAAACTGCTGGCTCAACAGCCAGAGGGAACGAACATCCGTGTTTTTGTCGTTAACCCAGGCACTCAAAACGCTGAGTGTGGTGTGTCTTACTGCCCACCAGAAGCGGTTGAGTCTAACGACACCGAATTCAAGTACGAAGCACTATCAGCCTACGTTGATGAGCTGTCTCTGCCATTTCTAGAAGATGCGGAGATCGACTTCGTTACCGACAAAATGGGTTCACAGCTAACCCTAAAAGCGCCAAACGCAAAAATGCGTAAGGTTTCCGATGATGCACCGCTGATGGAGCGTGTTGAGTACGCAATCCAGACTCAGGTTAACCCACAGCTTGCAGGTCACGGTGGTCACGTAAGTTTGATGGAAATCACTGAAGAAGGTATCGCTATCGTACAGTTCGGCGGTGGTTGTAACGGTTGCTCGATGGTGGACGTAACACTAAAAGAAGGCATCGAGAAACAGCTTCTTCAAGAATTCTCTGGTGAGCTAACTGCAGTCAGAGATATGACAGAGCACGATCGCGGCGAGCATTCTTACTACTAGCAAGGATGGCTCATTGCCAAATTTGTTTTCGAATCGAGCGCCAAGGTAAACCTTTGCGCTCTTTTTTTAGCACTACCATTTGGCGCGCGTCCAAATCCTATATATATTAATCACTAACTACTATTCGAGTGCCAAGTGCTTAGTGTTTGGAACAAGCAAGCGTTTCAAACAACCTAGCGTTTTAGAAAACATTGGTACCCAGCGGAGGAGAACGCCCATGCCATCTAAAAAAGGACCTGAGATCTTAGCCCAAAAGACAGTAGCTGAATCTAGGCTATTTAAAATTGAGGCTTTAGACTTAGCGTTTTCGAACGGCGAAAAGCGCACGTATGAGCGCATGAAACCGAGTGGTCGCAATGCGGTCATGATGGTGCCGATCACTGAGCATGGGGATATCTTACTGGTTCGCGAATATGCAGCAGGCACCGAGCGCTACGAATTGGGTTTTCCAAAAGGACTCATCGACCTAGGCGAGAGTGCTGAGCAAGCGGCAGTGCGTGAACTCAAAGAAGAGATTGGTTTTGGCGCCAACACGCTAACGCCACTCAAAGAGGTGATTCTTGCGCCTTCGTATTTCTCCAGTCGCATGACTTTGTTTGTTGCTCAAGAGCTCTACCCAGAGCAACTCGAAGGGGACGAACCAGAGCCTCTAGAAATCGTGAAATGGCCATTGGCACAAGCCGATGAGCTACTTACTCATCTCGACTTCTCAGAAGCGCGCAGTATTACCGCATTGCTACTAATGCTAAGAATGAAGTCAGAGTTGGGTTATAACGTGGCAACAAGACATTTAGATTTATCGCATCACCTTCCTGCTGTCATCGACATCGCACGTCAGGCTGGCCAGCTTATTCTCGACATCTACGAGAACAAAGACTACGAAGCCTTTACTAAAGATGACGAAACCCCAGTGACCAGTGCTGACTTAGCTGCACATAAACTGATTATGGAAAAGCTCTCTGAGTTGACGCCAGATATCCCAGTCTTGTCTGAAGAAGCAGCGGATATTAGTTTAGAGCAGCGCTCACAATGGAGTACTTATTGGCTGGTCGACCCGCTTGATGGTACTCAAGAGTTCATTGCCCGCAGCGGCGACTTTGCAACCATCATTGCATTAGTGAGCGACAACAAGCCAATCATGGGCGTGGTGTACGCACCGGTGTCCGGCGTGACTTATCATGCTTATGAGGGCAAAGGGGCGTGGAAAATTCCAAGTCTTGGGGAAAGCCTGCGAATCAAAATACTCAAACACGAGATGCCACAGCAATCTATCGCTATTGCCATTAGCCGTCGTCAAAATATCAATCGCATTACACAGAGAATGAGCAGCGCATGGAACTATGACTTAGTGCCTCTTGGCTCTGCCGCACTCAAAGCTTGTTTGGTCGCTGAAGGGGCTGTCGATTGCTATCTGCGCCTTGGACCAACCGGCGAATGGGATACCGCAGCGACACAATGCATTGTCGAAGAAGCCGGTGGCACCATTGTCGATACCGAGCTTCATCCACTCTCTTACAACGAGCGTGAAACACTCGAAAACCCGAATTTTATTGTGATTGGCGATCGAGATTTGCCGTGGGATCAGATCCTAGTACAGAGCTAACACTCTGCTTTAGTTACTAAAATTCAAAAAGGAGGCTAAGCCTCCTTTTTATTTTGTTTAACATAGCACTCGCTTAAAAGCGCCCTTGATAATTGAACGAATACCGCCCTTCACCATCTGGATTACCGAGCCATCTCAACTGCTGACGCATGTTAGTCGGAAACTCAGATTCAGGCCTAAACCACGCCTGTGATTGATACTGTCGATTTGGAGTCACGCTCGCAGAGAATTCACTCGACACCTGATTGCTGTTTTGGCTACCCGCAGCAGAAAGCACACTGTCTGCACAAGATAAGTCCACAATTGTCGGCCCCAGCCCTAAGCTACCGATAGGTGATTCAATGTACCCTGCATTCCACGATAAACTCCCATCACCACTGCCACACCATGGCGATGCATAGTTGAGAGACTTAATGGCAAGCTCCAGCTGACCACCCGCTTTAATTGGTACCGGAATAGGCGCGTACTGAACCACGGTATCAGCAGGGATGGAAGCAAGAACATTCTCAAGGTAAGGACCTGACGTGCTCACTCCAAGATTTCCTCGCCCCGATAGACCTAACGTACTACCGCGGCCAAAGCGTACTGAATACTCTGGCGAGAGCGTCAAAAGGCTAGACCAACTAAACTGCCACGACACATCACCGATGGAATATTGCTGGAACCTGACATTCTGCGCGTTGCCCTGCCAAATAGTACCTGTAGTGCCATCCAGAGCGAGCTCTCTAGGCATAGGAGCATAGCTCATCACAACACTGGCAGGCAGGTGGTAAATCGCGCTTGCGGCAAAAACTGTGGTGCACAGAAAGCCGTACTTGATGACTTTTTTTACCACTTAGCCACCTCTTTTAAATTGCAATCGGTTGACTTCAATAACACCATTTTGGTCAGCCTTGTCGATATCCAAGATCTCAACCGTCACTCCGTGATTGTCTTGCAAGTAAAACAGCCAATTAACAAAGAACTCAAACGGGATCGGCTTAATCCATACTTGTAACTGATCATTGCGTGGCTGCATACGAATGAGTTCAATACTGAATCGATTCGTCGACGAGGTAATCACGCGGTTAAGAGGCTCCTTGGAGACGACTACCCCACCGGCTTGTCTCTGCTGAGAAATGTCGTCCGCCTTTTGCTTCACCCAAGTAAGCAACTGCCTCTCAGACTGGATACGCGACTGCGCAAGCTCAGTACGTTGAGCAAAAGGGGCTAGAATTCCCCAATAAACAATACCAAGCAAGATCACCAGCGAGCAAGCCACGACCAGTCGCTGCTCTCGCTGGCTGATACTCAGCCACCAGCTTTGAAGGTTCAGTAATAATCCTTTCATTACGCTCTATTTCTTCTTAAGTACAAAGTTACCCATAACCACCTCTCCGTTACGATTAAGCGGTCCTTGGGATACTTCAAATTGCGTTTCTAACTTCACTCTCGCCGCCTCAAAACTATCAAAGTCTCGACTAGTGACATTCATGCGAACTTCATTCCGGTTGCCATCGAACGTAAAGCTCTGCACTTGCATACCATTGACTTGCCCTACCGTGTCGGGGAGTTTAGACAGCCACTCCAACACCGAGGCACTCGAAAGGTCACTGCCTCCCAAACTCTTCAGCTCATCATCCAGTTGGCGCTTGAGATAGCTCACGGTTGGGATGCGCTTTTTATCAGGCAGAACCGCTCGGAAAATTCGTTCACTTTCGGCGCGATAGGCTGCCGCTTGTGCCTCGTATTGATTCACAAGTACCACCTGCTGGGCGACCAATGCAACAACAAGCACCGAAGCCGCAATGGCGACTTTCTGCCAAACTTTCCAGTGCCTTAAGAAGGATGCTTTCGGCTTAAACTCACCAGTCATTAAGTTAGCACTCGCTTCTACGGTGCCTTTTGAAAGCAGCGCCATCGCAGGCTCTGGTGGCATGCTTTGCCAATCGATATGCAAAGATCGCTCAGCCAGCGACTTAGTAACCGGAGAGTAGCTCTCTATCACCACTTTGCTGTCATCGTCACTCGTCGATTGAACCAAATAATCGGAATCAATGACCGCGCCCATCCAATCCTCATCGACAACAAGGCCACTTTGATTACCCGTACGAAACAGCCACTGCCCGTCGAGATGAATCGCGCTCACATGCTCTGTTTGGGGCAACGCCAGGACATCGGGGATCACTTTTTTGATCTCGATGCCTTGCTCTGCAAATCGGTCGATAACATGCGTAAGGTATTGGCGATCCACCGCAGCGATAGAAGCGCGGCCAGCTTGTTTACTAAAGATGGTAAAGTGCAGCTCATCGACATCTTGTGCGATGTCATCTTCGACAATAAACGGCAACATCGACTCAAACTGACGCGCGCCACCTGCTGGGATCTCGACATCAGCAAAGTGCACATCCTGTCCACTCAGCATCAGCAACGTCACGCGCTGCAGTGAATATTCTTTTATGTCAGCGAGCTGGTCGAGGTTATTAAGCTCTCCGCTGGCTATCACTTCTTGCTGACTAGTTGACCATACCGCCCAATGTATTTGGCTATCTGGTTGGCTATTCAGGCGAACGGTTAAGAACTCGCTCACTAAATCCTCCAAATCGACGACGAACGACCGTCACTTCCTGCCTATCTTGGCTATAAAACAGGCTGCGAAGACGCATCCGCGACTCTCCAACAACAACCTGAGTGTCCATTTCAAAATAGGCACTGTCTACAGCAAGATACTGTTGCGCTTGCTGTTTAGTATTATCATCCACGCTGGCCATCTGCGGCTCAGCGAGAAACTTATCAATTCCTGACCAACCATCGAATGGACGGTTCTCTATCATTTGTCTCGCATTTTCCAGCGAGAGATTCGGCGCAAACAGCGCTGATAATAGCCCAGCCTGCTCTTCAACCAGCGTGTTTACATTGAGGCGCCAGTCGCTTGTTGGCAATGCACAAACAAAAGGGCTGATACTGAGCATCGCCTCACCGCTCATCTGATTAATCGCCCTGAGCTCTGAGCTATCTGCAATCAAACCATTGGCCGCCACATAAGCAGGAGAGAGCGATTCATAGTAGCTGTCTCCGACACCGGATACCGAGCGCACACTGGTCTCTTTATTGACAAACTCCCATGTGGAGTCTGCCACCTGCTCTGCTTGGTAATTTTCGACTCCGCTTTCCTCGAGCAGCTTTTGGAAAAAGCGCACTAAAAAGGGCTTGGTTGCGCTGTTTTGATTCGGCTGCACCGTCGATAACGCATTGATATTAAAACAAGCCTGCATATCACGAATGTAGCCCGTTGCTTCACCATAATCGAGCGGATAAGTACGCTCTTCAATCGCCCAGGGCTGATTGAGGTTCACGCTGTCTTTATTGTCTTTATAGCTCTCTTTTATCGCCACCGACGCTAATGCCTCGACGCCAATCGCATACCAATAAGCTTGCTGATAATTCACCTGGTTAGACGCTCGGGTAAATTGACTAAACAGACGCTCCGACATTGTGGCTGCAATAGATACCATAATGGCAAGTAACAGCAGAATCACAATCAAGGCGACCCCTTTTTGGGATTTAACCGTCACTCTTGTCATGAGTTACCGCCTTGGTTATTGCCCTGATCACTACCTTGGTTGTTGCCACCCTCTGAGCCATTGTTGCTACCGCCAGATGTCGCATTGAGCGTACCCGCAGGAGTCAGATAAATACGATTAATTTCATCAAAATCCTCAAAACGGATTTTTACTTCCACCGCAAGCGGAAGCGTCATGTCGGTTTGCCACTCATTACTCCAAGATTCGCCATTGTAAAAACGCATATCAAAGGCTTCCACCTTGGTAAATATGGGGAGCACCACAGGAGGCTCGCCCACACTAGTGTCCGGATAACGCCACCACAAACGCTCAAGCTTACCGTCTTGAAGGCGGTAACCAATCTTTGCCACTTCACCACGTGGAAATTGGTTTTGCGGGTTAAGCCAACCAAGACGAGCAAACAGTAAGCCGCGCCCTTCAGACTCCAACAACCCTTCTTGCCACAGCATTAGACGAGACAGAGGCTCTTCCCCTTCATGACGAAACTGTCGCAGCGCCAATTGCTTAAAGTCACTATCTAGGTAAACAAAACCACGCTGAATCTCTTGCAGTCGAGTGCTGCGCTCTAAAGAAAGTTCATTGCTGCGCTGTACCTGATTCACCACTTGATAGGCCGCTACACTTAAGCTGGCAAAAATCGCAATGGCCACCAGCACTTCGATGAGGGTAAAGCCTTTAACACGGTTACTTGTCGACATAGCTTCTCACCGTCAGTATCGGGCTCGCTTTCGCATCAGTGGCAACACTTACATCCACCGCAGAGAGTAAATTATCTGCCGTTTCAACGGGCTGGATACTCCAATACCACTCACGCCCTGCCAGTTTCTCTTTGCCTTTTTTAGCCTTAGGCTTTGCAGAATCGAGCATGAGCTTAGCCATCTGATTGTCGACCACCATACTGGCAAACGCCTTCTCTTCCAGATAGCTAAGAGTGTTAATATGCTGACTGACTGCTCGAATGATGGAGATGGCCGCCGTGGCAAATATCGCCAGCGCTATCAGCACCTCAAGCAAGGTCATGCCTCTAACGGTCTTTTTCATTCCAGTCTTTCACATCCATAAGCGCCAACTGCCCATTTTCTTTGACTTCGACGTACCAAGTTTGGTCTTGCAGTGCTCTATTCACCGGCGCAACAACAAATGCACCTTCGGTGATCTCGCCGCTAGAGAGAATAAAGACTTGTGGTGGCTTTTCTGGTTTTTTCTCTTTTTCCACATCGGCAAACATGTCTTCATCGAACAAAGAGCCTGGTTCAAACAACCTGTCACTTTCCCCCCAAATACCCGTGCTTAAATCGAGTTTTATCGACAAGGTTTCTGGCAAGGTCGTCTCTTCTGGGATCTTACTGAGTGACACGCGCTGCCACCCTTCAGAAGTCAATTCGAGAAACACGTATTGCTTTTTGGCTTCATCAACACGTATACCAAAATCTTTGCCTGCCAACATCGCTTCTTCGTTGAACAGTTGTAGCCTTTGGTATAAACGCTGCGCTTGCTGTTTGGTGTCGTCACTTTGACTCTGAGGCAGGGTCGAAATCACCGCGACCGCGCTGACAGATAACAGCACCAGTACCAGCATAATTTCCAGTAGGGTAAAACCTAATTGACGACGTTTTAACTGCAACAACATGGAGATTCACTTTGAACTAAGGAGAGGCGAGCCGCCTCTCCTTTGGTGATTACTGGAAGTCTTGAATGTTCCAGTTACCGATATCAGCTGCAGGGCCTTCACCGCCCTCTTGGCCGTCAGCACCTAGTGTAAAGATGTCGATAGTGCTTTATCGCCAGGGCTTAGGTATTGATATTCGTTGCCCCATGGATCAGCTGGTAAACGACGAATGTAACCGCCGTCGCGGTAGTTGCGTGGCTCTGGTTGGTTGGTTTAGTTACCAACGCTTCTAGGCTTGATCCGTCGTTGGGTAAACACTGTTATCCAGCTTATACATATCAAGTGCATTTTCCAGAGCAACGATATCCGTTACTGCTTTCTGTTGGTCTGCTTTCTCTTTGTTGCCCAGCAAGTTAGGTACGACAAAGCTTGCCAAAATACCCAGAATAACAACCACTACCATTACCTCTAGTAAGGTAAAGCCGGATTGTTTTTTCATTGTTTTTTCATCTCTAACTCCAAATAAACGCTCTCAATATAGAGGGCAATACTAACCATCTGACTGATTGGATTAACCAGACATCAAATTGTTCATTTCCAAAATCGGCATTAGGGTCGCCATCACAATAAACAGTACCAGACCCGCCATTAAGGCGATCAAATGCTGGGGTAAAAATGCCCAGGGCAATGTTCACCGTCGACTCAAAGCTTTGATCTTGGTTGTCAGCTGCACGCGTCAGCATGCTCTCTAGCTCACCACTTTGCTCACCACTGGCAATCATATGCAGCATCATAGGTGGGAATAGTTTGGTTTGCTCAAGTGCCTTACGAAGGCTT
Source organism: Vibrio maritimus (assembly GCA_000755425.1). GTDB lineage: Bacteria > Pseudomonadota > Gammaproteobacteria > Enterobacterales > Vibrionaceae > Vibrio > Vibrio maritimus_A. Next base: position 14,529 of record BBMT01000015.1, on the reverse strand, counting down.
GCCCCTTCTCGCACATTGTCGGCCGCTGTGGACACTTGCTTCTTAGCAAAATGGTTGGTCATCACGTCCACAGAGACTTTCATTCCTTCTAGGATAGGAATGGCACTCGACGTACAAATCGCTAATGTGCGCGCAAAACGCGATGTATTCAGGCCACGAGCAATTTTACCAATGAGAGGAAGCCCTAACACTTTGGTGTCCCAGCTCATACGAATCGATGGCTTACGCAGTGCGACTTTGATTAAATACAAGGTCAGAGTAAAACCACCAAGCAGCAATAAGCCCCACTCTTGAATAAAGTCACTCGAAGAGAGCAAAAACTGCGTTGACGCTGGCAGCTCTTGCCCCATTTGAACAAATTGACCAACAATTTTTGGCACCACGGCCGCTAGCAAAAACGCCACAATCGATACCGCAAATACCACCAGCACAACTGGGTAAATCATTGCCTGTTGTAGCTTAGAACGCATTTTCTGACGATTCTCAGCGTAATCCGCGAGGCGCTCCAAAATAGAATCTAGATGACCCGATTTTTCACCGGCCGCCACCATAGAGCGAAACAGTTCATCGAAGACATGTGGATAATCAGCAAGACTATCAGACAGCGTGTAACCCTCGGTGACTTTAGAGCGAATGGCCGCCAGCATTGTACGAATACGTGGCTTTTCTGACTGCTCGGATACCGCTCGCAAACACTCTTCCAACGGCATGCCAGATTGAACTAAGGTGGATAGCTGTCGCGTAATCAGTGCCAAATCAGGCGTGCTTAAGCCACGCTTAAACATCGGTTTTGCGTTGGCTGCGCCCGATGCGTTTGACGACGCTTTGCCCTTGGCTTCAACAATATCAACCGGGATAAGGCCTTGCTCTTTTAGACGCTGACGCGCCTGACGAGCATTATCACCTTCTATCAACCCTTTGACTTGCTTACCTTTGGCATTGAGTGCCTTATATTCAAATGCCGCCACTTACGCTTCCTTAGTCACGCGCATGACTTCTTCAAGCGAGGTCACGCCGAGTCTGACTTTATGGAAGCCATCATCACGGATGCTTGGGGTATGGGAGCGCACGGCTTTTTCAATCGCTTGCTCACCCGCTTCATCATGGATTAGCGATTGCACCTTATCATCGACCATCAACAGCTCATGAATACCTGTACGGCCACGGTAGCCTTTCTGATTACAACGTTCACAACCAACTGCTTTGTGCAGCGTTAGCGGCTCAGACTCAGTTAAGCCAAACAATTGCTTAGTAGCGGCGTCCGCTTCATAAGGTTGTTTACAATCATTACACAAGGTACGTACCAAGCGCTGTGCCAACACACCCAGTAGCGATGAGGAGATCAAAAATGGCTCAATGCCCATATCACGCATACGTGTGATCGCGCCTACGGCCGTATTGGTATGCAATGTCGACATCACCAAGTGACCGGTCAATGAAGCTTGCACGGCAATTTGCGCCGTTTCTAGGTCACGGATCTCACCTACCATCACCACATCAGGATCTTGACGCAAGATAGCACGCAAGCCTCTAGCGAAGGTCATATCGACTTTAGGGTTCACCTGAGTCTGACCGATGCCATCAATATCAAATTCGATCGGATCTTCAACAGTGAGGATATTGCGCTCATTGCTGTTGATCTCTTGTAAGCCCGCATACAGCGTAGTCGACTTACCAGAGCCGGTGGGACCGGTGACCAAAATGATGCCGTGAGGACGGCCGATAAGATGTCTAAAGTTGGCATGGTTGTCTGCGTCATACCTAAGCTATGTAGATCGAGACGGGTAGCGTTTTTGTCTAATAGACGCATTACCACGCGCTCACCGTGAGATGACGGCATCGTCGAAACACGCACATCCACTGCTCGACCACCGATACGCAGCGAAATACGACCATCTTGTGGTACGCGTTTTTCAGCGATATCCAGCTTAGCCATGACCTTAACACGCGATACCAAAAGTGGTGCCAGTTTGCGGCTTGGTGCCAAAACGTCGCGTAGTACACCATCGATACGAAAACGGATCGACAGCACTTTCTCGAAAGTTTCGATATGGATATCAGACGCGCCTTCTTTGATGCTTCGCCAAGCATCGCGTTGATCAATTTAATGATTGGCGCATCATCATCGGACTCTAACAAGTCTTCATCTTGAGGCAGCTCTTCTGCCAATGAAAAGAAGTCATCACTGTCCGCACCAATATCTTCCATCAACTGTCTCGCTTCAGAAGAATCGCGCTGGTAAGCCTGAGTCAACTTAGCATCAAACTCGCTCGACGGTAGTGCATGCAAAGAAAACGGTTTTCGAAATACCCGCTTTACTTCCTGCAAGGCATTGAGCGCCAGCGGTTCTACATAATAGAGAACCGACTGCGATTCCTGTGCTTCAAACACCACTTTGAAGCGATTAGCAAAGCTAAACGGCAAACGGTTTGCTAGCGGGCGATGCTCTGGGCTTTCCATATTACTTCGCTTCCACTTGATCAATAAACGCTTGGATCTCGGATGGGTAACGCGCCGTCTCATTAAACTCAGGCAGTACTGGGATAAAGCCATCATCCATCAGCTTAAGACCTTTGTCCGCTTTGAACAGCTGTTCAGCGCGAATGTAGTTGTACTTACGCTGTGTGATACCGTCTGATGTCATGCCATCGCGAATAATGGTTGGCTTGATAAATACCATCAAGTTCTTCTTCTCGACCGTGGTAGAGGTCGACGTAAACAGGCGACCAAGGTAAGGAATGTCACCTAAGAACGGCACTTTCGATTCACTCTCTGCGGCACGCTCATCAATCAAACCACCAAGCACCAACATTTGACCATCTTGGATCATGACTGAAGTGTTGAGCTGACGCTTAGCAAAACGCACGTCAACGGCACCGTTAGCACCTAAGACGTTAGAGACTTCTTGCTCAATGTTGAGCTGAACTGAGTTACCTTCGTTAATCTGTGGGACGACTTTTAGCTTAATACCCACTTCCTTACGATCAACGGTTTGGAATGGGTTGCTGTTGTTTGAACCTGCGGTTGAACCCGTCAGAACAGGGACTTCTTCACCAACGATAAACGAAGCTTCACCGTTATCCATAACGGTAATGCTTGGTGATGACAGAATATTCGAATTTGACTGGCTAGAAACTGCAGTGATGAGTGCCGTCCAGTCACCAAGGGCGATGCCTACAGCAGCACCTTGCACACCGCTCAATGCGCTTGCCAATTTAGAGAAGTCACCGGTTGTGGTCGTTTCTACGTTGTATGGGTTGCCATCAGCATCGACACGAGTTTCCGTGGTCTTCTTGTCCTTGGCTTCTTCCATGCCAACCATCACGCTACCGATAGATGCACCAGTGTTACTAAACTGCACCACACTACCGCTATTTACTGACCCCCACTGAACACCGAGGTTAGCACCGTCAACGTCAGCCAGCTCAACAATCAGCGCTTCAATCAATACTTGTGCGCGGCGAATATCCAGTTGAGAAATCACCTCAAGTAGCGCCTTCATGATGTCTGGCGGAGCAGTAAGGACTAAGGCGTTGGTATCTGGGTGCGCGGCAATCATGACTTCGGTACGATTTGCGGTAGAGCCTGTTTTTGTTCCTGCTTGCTTCTCTTTTTGCAGGTTGTCCGACACGCCTTTTAGCACATCAACCAAATCTTCCGCTTTGGCGTATTTTAGGTATTGAACGCGGTTATTGCCTTTAGTGGCCATTTCAATGTCCAGTTGACCAATCAAGCGGCGCAAGCGTTGACGCACTTTAGGGTCACCGGAGATAAGAATGGAGTTGGTCCGCTCATCGGCCACCAGTTTAGGCTGCAAGAACGCAGGCGTATTTTTAGCATCTGTGGTTTTATTCAGCGCATCGACAATACGCACCATTTCTGCTGCAGACGCATTTTTCAGCTCCACCACTTCCACTTCTTTATCACCAGCTTGGTCAACACGCTTGATGATTTCCGCTAGGCGGTTCACCACCGCAGCGCGGCCTGTGATCAGAATGATATTCGCCGGATCATAATGCACTACGTTACCCGCGCCAGCGTTATCATTGAGCTGCCTTAGTAGTGGCGACAACTCACGTACCGAGACATTTTTAACCGCAACCACACGCGTGACTACCGTATCGCCCACGGCAATATCAGTATCACCGACAACTGGAATCGCGGAGGTTTTCGCGTCTTTGGCTTTGATGACTTTTAGAATGCCGTTATCCATCTCAACCACAGCGAAACCATACACCTCGAGAACGTTGAGGAAAAAGCTGTAATACTGCTCTTCATTCAGGACATCATAGCTGCGCACGTCGACTTTACCGCGTACGGAAGGATCGACGATGATGGTTTTGTCGAGGTTACGCCCAACAATATTGATAAATTCATGAAGGTCAGTGCCTTTAAAACTGGCGCTAAATTCATTGGCTGATACCGCGGGTGCCGCCATCAGGCTCCCCATCAATAACCAGGTACTTGTTTTAAGCCAACTTTTCACTTATTGCTCCCTTGTAATACGGTCGACATGACTAAAACTGAATGAAGATGTCATGTTGCTGTCCATCGCGTTCAACGGTGAGGTTTAACTCGGTTAGGTCGGTGATGGTTTGATAAATCTGCCCCATCGCAGCAGGGTCAGTTAGGTCAGCACCATTGAGTGCGATGCGATATCGCCATTTTGTAAACCAACCGAATTGAACAGCTCAGGGTCACGCCCTGGACTTACTCGATAACCTGCTACCTTGCCATCACGCTTTACTTGAGAAAGCCTGACGTATTGGAATATCTGCTGTGGGTCTTGGGTAATGGTGCGACGGATCGCCGCTAACTTCTCTTCAGAATCAATGGGATTGTTGCCAGCGACATTAGAAGCGGCGGCTCTTGGTCGCTGATTCAACTCCAGCTTTTTATACTCTAGGCCCTCAAGCATCACGGTTTCATCACGACCAGAGTTAGAAATGATAATCCGATCGATAAGAACCGCATTCACAGTCGCACGGGTGCCATCGATCTGCTCACCGATACCATAAGTGCCTTGCTTACCTCGATGAGCAACAACCGCTAGGCTGCGCTCTGGGTTTGAGCTTACTACAGAGCCAACGAGCACCACATTAAGACGAGTCTTCGGTGCATCAGTCACTACTGGTGCTTGCACCACTTTTTGCTCTTTGCTGTAACGGCCAAAGATATTGGCCTTATTGATATCTGACGATTGCAGCTTAGCCGTTTGCACATTGTTTGTGGTATTTACGGCCGTTGGTGCAACCCAACGTGTTACCGAGTGCGACTGTGGAAACAGCTGCCACAACAAGGCCCCCGCGATCCAGCAGGAGATAACGAGTAACACTAAGGTGACGATAAGACTAATTTGAGGCTGGTACTGCGTACAACGTCGTAAAAATGAAGTCAAAGAGGCAGCGGTAATGCCATTCGCCGATATAGATATTCCTTTCACCCTTTTAACTTCCTGCTAGATAATGAACTTTCCGATATTTCACTATGTTATAAATCTCGAAGATATAAGCAACTTTTTGCTCTTTGCTAACCGACAGACTATAGCATATCTGCTGTGACAGTAATGCTATTGCAAGTCCGGGGTTGAATTTTTTAGACATAAGCACCATTTAGTACACCAATAGCAAGATAAATCTATCACTAGTTCAGTTTGGCTCACCAATACTGACTTAGAAAGTAGGATTGACAATGAGTTCCGAGAATAATTCCGTTCGTTTGGACAAATGGTTATGGGCTGCTCGCTTCTATAAAACCAGAAGTATCGCACGAAATATGGTCGACGGCGGCAAAGTCCACTACAATGGACAGCGCTCGAAGCCGAGTAAAATAGTGGAATTGGGAGCAGTGATCGCCCTGCGCCAAGGTAATGAAGAAAAAACCGTGGTCATTGAGCGAATCTCCGATCAACGTCGAGGTGCACCGGAAGCCCAGACTCTCTACAGCGAGACTTCAGAGAGTATCGCCAAGCGAGAAGACAACGCGTTGAAAAGAAAACTGCACGCACATAACCCAAGTCCAGAGCGTCGACCTGACAAGAAACAGCGTCGCGACATCATTAAATTTAAACACCAATAAGCTGGAGCTTCCTCAATGGCTAACAACATACTTAACCGCTACCTTTTTGAAGAACTGTCTGTGCGCGGCGAACTCGTGCAACTAGATACAGCTTATCAAGAAATCCTATCGAGCAAGGACTACCCGGCTCCGCTACAAAAGCTACTAGGTGACTTGCTTGTATCCACCAGCCTTTTGACTGCGACACTTAAGTTTGAAGGCTCGATTACTATGCAGCTTCAAGGGGACGGCCCAGTATCACTTGCTGTAATCAACGGTGACCACAACCAGAAGCTTCGTGGTGTAGCGCGTTGGGAAGGTGACATTGCCGATGATGCCAACATCCATGACATGATGGGTAAAGGCTACCTGGTTATCACCATTACTCCTGATAAGGGCGAACGCTACCAAGGTGTCGTTGGCCTAGAGGGTGACACTCTTGCTGAAGTTCTTGAAGGTTACTTCGAACGCTCTGAACAGCTAAAAACACGTTTGTGGATCCGCTCAGGTGAATTTGAGGGTAAACCACATGCAGCAGGTATGATGCTACAGGTGATGCCTGATGGCACAGGTTCAGCAGAAGACTTTGAACACCTAGAACAACTGACTAATACAGTAAAAGACGAAGAATTGTTTGGCCTAGAGGCAAACACGCTGCTTTATCGTTTGTACAACCAAGATAAAGTACAAGTGTTCGAGCCAAAACAAGTTGAGTTTTCTGCGGCTGCTCACGCGAACGTAGCGCAGGTGCGATTTCAACAGTGGCACAAGAAGAGATCATGGATATCCTAGCGCAAGATGGCGAAGTCGCGCTTCATTGCGATTACTGTGGTACGACTTACGCCTTTGATGAGCCAGAAATCAAAGCGATTTTTGCGGACGCACAGTCACCTTCGGGCGATAACACCGTTCACTAAAATCTGAACACTTTCAGCCTAAAAAGCCAGTTCGTTAACGAACTGGCTTTTTTTGTTCGTTTTTTTTAACAAAGTTGCAAAAAACATGAATGGAACATCTAACTAGAGGTGGTTTTAATGTGTTACATTTGATCTAGCGCAAAGGTTTGCTTTAAGGAGAAATCACCTAAATTCAATATGTGACAAAACACTTAAAACCATCAATAACTGATGAGTAATTTTTGAGCTACCTCCCTGTTTTCTCGGATATCCGTTGCTAGCATGGAGTTCAAAATAAAAAACAAAATAACAACTAAACAATTATTACTACAATTTTAAAATCCCTACAAAAATCCAATAAGGAGCACCTATGACCGTTATGGACATTAACAAGGCTGCACAAATCGATCTAACCAAGTACGGAATCACCGGCGTAACTGACATCGTTCGCAACCCAAGCTACGAACAGTTATTTGAAGAGGAAACTCGCGAAGGTCTAGAAGGCTACGAGAAAGGCGTAGTTACTGAGCTTGGCGCCGTTGCTGTAGATACGGGAATCTTTACTGGACGCTCTCCAAAAGACAAATTTATCGTTAAAGACGCCACAACCGAAGAAAATATGTGGTGGACTAACGATAAAGTTAAAAATGACAACAAACCTATGTCCCAAGAGGCATGGAATGACCTTAAAACTCTAGTTACTGGTCAACTATCCAATAAACGTTTATTTGTGATCGACGGATTCTGCGGTACCAACCGGATACTCGCCTATGCATTCGTATTATCACTGAAGTAGCGTGGCAAGCGCACTTCGTTAAAAACATGTTCATTCGTCCAACAGAAGAAGAGCTCGCTACTTTCGAGCCTGATTTCGTTGTTATGAATGGCGCTAAGTGCACCAACCAAAAATGGAAAGAGCACGGCCTTAACTCTGAAAACTTCACTGTATTCAACCTAACTGAAAGAATGCAGCTTATCGGCGGTACTTGGTACGGCGGCGAAATGAAAAAAGGTATGTTCGCAATGATGAACTACTTCTTACCACTTCGTGATATCGCCTCTATGCACTGTTCTGCAAACATGGGTGAAGACGGTGATGTTGCGGTCTTCTTCGGTCTGTCTGGTACAGGTAAAACCACGCTATCAACCGATCCTAAGCGTGCGCTAATCGGTGACGATGAGCACGGGTGGGATGATGACGGTATCTTCAACTACGAAGGTGGCTGCTACGCGAAGACTATCAACCTATCCAAAGAAGCGGAGCCAGACATCTACAATGCGATCCGCAGAGATGCGCTACTAGAGAACGTAACTGTTCGCAATGACGGCTCTATCGACTTTGATGATGGTTCAAAAACAGAAAACACTCGTGTTTCGTACCCACTTCACCACATTGACAACATTGTGAAGCCAGTGTCGAAAGGTGGTCACGCGAATAAAGTGATCTTCCTATCTGCTGATGCGTTCGGTGTTCTACCACCAGTATCTAAACTGACGCCAGAGCAAACTAAGTACCACTTCCTATCAGCTTTACAGCGAAGTTAGCAGGTACTGAGCGTGGTATCACAGAACCAACGCCAACCTTCTCTGCATGTTTCGGTGCCGCGTTCCTAACGCTACACCCAACTAAGTACGCAGAAGTACTGGTTAAGCGTATGGAAGCTGCTGGCGCTGAAGCCTACTTAGTTAACACTGGTTGGAATGGCACAGGTAAACGTATCTCTATCCAAGATACTCGCGGCATTATCGATGCGATCCTTGATGGCTCTATCGAAAATGCGGAAACCACGAATATTCCTGTGTTCAACCTAGAAGTACCAACTTCACTTCCAGGTGTGGATCCATCAATCTTAGATCCTCGTGAAACCTATGTTGACCCTCTGCAGTGGGAAAGCAAAGCGGAAGATCTTGCTAAGCGTTTCATCGCGAACTTCGACAAGTACACTGATAACGCGGAAGGCCAATCACTCGTTGCAGCAGGCCCACAGCTAGACTAATAAGTTAGATAGAAATCCAACTTTTTAAACTCAGCCCCTCATTTAGAGGGGCTTTTTTCATCTATACACGCTAAATTACTGTTTATGTTGAACGATTAGGCTTTGTCATTGTGGTAAGAAAGATTGTTGCACTATTCGTAGCCCTCATGGCGCTGGGTTTGCTTTCCATTTTGTTAGTATTTGGCGTATTGCATACTCAATACGCAAAACCAATGGTGAGCTACGCGCTGGAGAAAGTGCTTGATATCCGTGTCACTAGTGAAGCTTTTCACTACCACTATCCCAATCAGATCACGTTTGAAAACGCTCGATTTGAAATTGCGGAGCAGCCGCCAATTGAAGTCGCAGCGCTCTCTGTTTGGTTGGCAGGTCATTTATCAACTCAACAACCGCTCACTGTTCAAGAATTACTGATTGATGGCACGATCCTAAATGGTAAAGAGCCATTACCTTTAGGGCTAATTCAACGCTGGCAGATCCAAAACCTAGCTATTGATCATGTGGATTACAGTGACAATGAACTGATCATCAACGATCTGCGCCTGCAAGTAAAAGGGCTTGTCGCTGGTGATTCACTTATGTCATCTCAAGGCGAAATCCAACTCCAAGCTTCTCAACTCAATTACCACGGCTCGGCGCTGCACGATGTATTGCTTGATGGCCTGTTTGCGGAAGATAGCAGCAAGCTGTACGGCGTTTCCTTCACTTGGAACGGCGCAAATATCTCAACACAAGCGCAAAAACTCGAACGCGGATGGTCATTGGTTAACACCACTATCAATCGCTTAACCCTAGAGCATACTCATCTTAATGACCCATGGTTTTCTTTATTTCAGAAGTACGTTAATCACATCAACAGCCTCGATATCCTTAACTCATCGCTAAATTATAACGGCAGTAAGATCACCAACATTAGTGCCTCTATTGAGGGTGTTGAGCTCGATAGGCCGCTATGGTCCCAACAGCAAGCTTATCTCTCTATCGATGCAGATCAGATTGTCTGGCAAGGGTTTGAGTTTATCGAGCCGACGATAGAACTCTATGCCAGTAAAGATCAGATCCAGATAGCCGATCTGGATACGCAGCTAGAGCAAGGCCGTGTGCAAGTCTCCGGTGTACTGACTCCAAACACGGTTAAGCTAGACAAGGTTAATATTGACGGCATCAAGTTTATCCAAGAGTCTGGAGATGCCTCTTTACTAACTCTTTTTGATGATATCAACGCCGACGATATCAAGACGATCACGATTGATAATGCGACCTTTAATCGCTCTCAGTGGATTCAACTAGCCAGCAAACCATTTTGGCAAATCACTGGATTCAATATGGAAGCGAATGACCTCGTCCTTAAAAAGAACTATCAGTGGGGGTTGTGGCAAGGAAAAGCAACCGCATCTGCGAATAGTGCGAGTATCGATAAAGTTCTCGCCAATCAAATCATTATTGAAACCGAGAGCAAGCAAGGTAAGTGGCAGCTGAATCGATTATTTGTCCCATTTGACCAAGGTTACCTGACGGCAAATGCTGAACTAGACTTTGCTGCGCCAAGCCAACCACTTAGAGTCAGTGCCAACGCTTTCTCACTACCAGTGCAGCTTACCCAATACCTAAGTAGCCCTTCTGCGCTAGGATTCACCGGTGCAGCTGATATCGAGTTAGAAATGAACGCTTTGATTGCTGATAAACATGCTTTCTCTCAAACAGTATCTGGAGCGCTTAGCGCGAGTTTCCATAACACAGAAGCCATAACAGAACACGCTCAGGCGCCGTTTTCAGTCGATATTACCCCGCTGAAATTAACCGCAGATCGAGGGAGAGTTGAGCTGATGCCATTTAAGATTGTTAGCGAACATCTTAACGGTGAAACGAAGCAGAGTATTGATTTGAGCTCGCAGCCCCTTGAAGCCCTCAACATAGAGCTAACCGAGCCCTGTGAGAGCAATTATAAACTACACATGCTCACTGGCGAGATCACCGAAACTCCAATAGAGAGCTGCCAATAAAAAGTAGCCCCCACCATAAGGTGAGGCTAGTCTGTTAACTCGACAGTAGTTTGTCGTGATAATTTGGCAGCAGCATGTAAGTGCCGACAAACTCAACTGCTGGAGTGTCACCGCTATAGATGGTCACGTTGATCACGATTCGTGCTTTCTTACCTGCGGCGAGTCTGTCCAAATCTCCACTAATGCCATCCAATGATGTGATAGAGACAGGGCTAGACTCCACAGGATGTCGATAGCGAATTCGGCTATCTGCAAGTACAATATCCGCCACTAAACCGCGCTCGCGCATCAATAGCCACGTCATACCCCACCCAGTTAACGTCGCCAGCGTAAACGCTGAGCCAGCAAACATCGTATTGTGTGGATTGAGGTTAGGGTTCAGCTGCGCACTGCACTCAAAGCGATAACCAGTATATTGATTGATCTTAATACCCATCTTGTCGCTAATAGGTATCTGCTGCTCCCAGCGCTCTTGTAGCTCTGCACACCATTCTGGCCTGCGAAGTACTTTGGCTAAAGGATCGAGTGGTTTCACCATTTGTTGGTGACGCACCGGCCCTTTTTGGTCATTAAGCTCGCCCTGGCTGCTGAAGCCATTCTTCTCATAGAAAGAGATGGCGTCTTCTCGTGCATTACATACCAGGCGCTTAACGCCTTCTTGACGAGCAAAAGACTCGAGTGCAACCAGCACTAATGACCCCATACCTTTATCACGACGACTGCTCTTCACCGCCATGTAGCGGATTTGGCCTTCATTGTCAGGCGTGATATACAAACGTCCAATTGCCATGGGTCTTCCGCGACCATCAACAATCATGCGGTGATGACTCATTTCGTCATACTCATCACGCTCTGATCCTACCGGCAGTCGCCACGGCTCACGTAACATCTGCCATCGGAAATGGTAGTACTTGCTGAGCTGATTTTCTGTCTTAGGAGTAATGAGTTTAAACATAGATATCCTTTCGCATGTAACTTAGCGCGTTACTCGTTTATACCTGCAACCAGAACGTCACAGGACCATCGTTGATGAGTGATACTTTCATATCAGCAGCAAATTGGCCACGTTCTGTTGGTAATACCTGCTGACAATGGTCAGCAAAATAGTCATATAGTCGCTCAGCATCCGCTGGGTGCGCGCCTTTAGAAAAGCCTGCACGAGTCCCTTTCTTGGTGTCAGCCGGCAGCGTAAACTGCGAAACTACAAGAACGCTGCCACCCACATCCTTGACGCTTAAATTCATTTTACCAGCTTCATCTTCAAAAACACGGTAGGTAGTGACGCGCTCAACCAAGCGCTTTGCTTTGGCTTCATCATCGTCCTTTTCAACACCTAGCAAGACCAACAGACCTTTACCGATTTCTCCGACCGTTTTTCCGTCAACCTTAACAGCAGACTCACTCACTCTCTGTATCAGTGCTATCACGCGGTTGTTCCTTTTGGGTCAATTGCTTCTTTTCGGCTGTCGATTGTATCACGGGGCTACTCACCCGCCAGTGTTCTTTCTCTCCCAGAGCCGCGGTGAACTCAGCACCAATCAAAACGATAAACCAGCACAAGTAAATCCAGAGAAAGAGAATAGGAATAGCCGCCAGCGCCCCATAAATCAGCTGATAAGAAGGAAACTGAGTAATATAGTACGCGAAGCCTTTCTTACTCACTTCAAATAATAATGTCGCCACTGCAGCGCCGATAACGGCATGGCTTAAATAGACTTTCTTATTAGGAACGAGAACATAGAGTCCAGTGAACGCTAGCAGTGCAAGAAAAGCAGGCAACCAGCCTAAAAAGAAGCTAAATGCACCACTTAGAAGGTCATGCTCCAAAATCTTCAATGATGTGACGTATGAGGTTCCTACTATACTGGCGCCTACCAAAATCGGGCCGAGCGTTAAAATCATCCAGTACATAGAGAAGGAAAACACAGGACGTCGCTTTACTTTGACTCTCCAGATATAGTTGAGATTGTTGTCGATATTGGAGATGAGCATCAAGGCGGCGACAAACAAAAAACCACTACCTATTGCGGTCATACGACCGGTATTAGCAACAAACTCAGTGAGTGCCGTATACACAGCATCACCGGCTGCGGGCACAAAGTGTTGGATGATAAAATTTTGTAGCACTTCACCAACATTGGCAAATATTGAAAATGAGGACAACACTGACAGTAGAACTGTCAACATAGGCACGATAGAGAGTAACGTAATATACGTAAGATAGCCGGCGTTGACATTGACTCGGTCATGAGACATACGTTGAACCAAATAACGAACAAAGCACAGTAAGTTAGAAACAGGCTCTATGAGTTGACGAGGAAATTTGTCGTGCATTATTCCTTAGCTCTCCTTGCTAATCAGTAATCGCTGAGCGAGTTTGACACAGTTCAACAACAAACTCGACTCGCTGTTGTACAGACATTAACGGGATCTCAATAACTTGAAATCCTAGGCTTTGATACTGCAAAGACAACGCTTGATGAATCGACAGTGCTTCCTCAAATGGATAGGGGCGCACTTCATCTTGTACATAAGTCTCACGAGTAGGCATACAAAACAAGACTGTCTGCTGATATCCTTTGTTAGCCTGACGAGAGATATCATCTGAAACTGGAAGATTTCCAAACCCCAAATAAGCACATACGTCAGGTATAGCCCGGTCGAGAAAGCTGAGCTGTTTCGATTGTTGAGCAAGGTCTCTTTGAATAACCATTTCCTGAAAACACATTTCCGCAAAGCGTCCAAGTTGCGTCCACGGCAATACACCATCATCAAGTCTAGATTGCTGCTCAATGAGCAGCCTAGGAACCTCAGGAAATATCTGAAAACCCAGCTCCCCAAGCGCTTCTAGTAATGTGGTTTTCCCAGAACCTGGCCCACCCGAGATAATAAATGGTAGTTGTAAGCTCATAATAGATAACTAGTTCAGAAACATGCTTTAAAGTGTAACTGAATCAGTAGCAAAATCATGCAAATAGTAATAAATAGACAGGTTCAGAACTTAATAGGGCTGCTGGTGCTTCGGTAGCCAAAGAAATATAAACATCAGCAAGCATACTTTGCCTTTCGAGTTGAGATAGAAAATCTACTAACGACAGATACAAAAACGCCCCAGCTCATGCTGAGGCGTGAAATTAAAGCTTGGCGATGTCCTACTCTCACAAGGACGGTGCGGCGATCCGCAAGACACACTCTACCTTTCTAATACAAGTATCAAATCTATTAAACGCCGGATACGAAAACGCCCCAGCTTATGCTGAGGCGTGAAATTAAAGCTTGGCGATGTCCTACTCTCACATGGGGAAACCCCACACTACCATCGGCGCTATTGCGTTTCACTTCTGAGTTCGGCATGGAATCAGGTGGGTCCACAATGCTATGGTCGCCAAACAAAATCTTGCTTGGGTGCACCTTGCTCTGCAAGATGACTCTAAATACTGGTGCTGATACCCAGACTCGAACTGGGGACCTCATCCTTACCAAGGATGCGCTCTACCACCTGAGCTATATCAGCATCGTGGTTTGTCCTTAGGGACTAAAAAAGCCCGTTCTTTCAAACGGGCTCTTTCTAAAATT
>BBMT01000016.1 GCA_000755425.1 Vibrio maritimus | reverse complement strand
ATAGAAAAGCAAAAAGGTCGATATATCGACCCTTTTAATATACAAAGACTAATGCTTAGAAGCTGTAGCTGTATTGGATACCAGCTAGCCAAGCGTTTGCTTGAGTCGTCGCTACCAAATCGGGTGCAAGAGGATTGGTTTCTGTTACCGATACATCCTTGCCCATTAGGTAAGTTACACCTAGATCCACGGTGTGGTGCTTATTGAAGTGGTAGCCCGCACCAAACGAGAACCATTGGCGGTCAGAGTCTGGTACCGAGATAGATGTCAACTGGTCTTGGGCTGCAGTGTCGTACATATAACCAGCACGTAGAGTCCAGTCGTTGTTGAGGTAATAAGTACCACCTAGAGCAGCATGGTAACCGTCTTGCCATTCGTAATCTTTAATAGTTTGACCAGTGTTAGTAGCTACTTTGTCGAATACGCTCCAGCCGATCCACTGTAGGCTATAGTGAACGGCAAATTTAGTGTCCTCAATTCTGTGGTAACCAGAGAACTCAACCATACTCGGTAGTGGGAGTTTCACGCTATCATATGACTGTTGAGATGCGATAGGTATTGCACCACCACCAGCTGTGATATTTGGGCCAAACTTGACTGTACCATCAGCTTCTACTTCTGGGCTGTAGTGATACGCGAGACCGAAACGATTGTTCTCGTTAAGCTCGAATACGGCACCTAGGTTAAAACCTAGGCCATAACCTGTAGCGTCGATATCAACAGCGGCTTGTTGACCAATTGGATCTGAATCCGACACTGGTAGTCCCGGTGGTAGAGGGGTACTTGGTGTGCCTGGGGATGTTTCGCGCTTTAATCTACCCGTTCCTTGAACAATATCGATACCGCCACCAACGCTCCACTGCTCATTAATTCGATAAGCGGCGTTTAGAGTTAAATTAATGCTCGTGATCTCCGTCGTACCACCATAAACTTTTGCTAAGTTGTTATTACCAAAAGAGTCATCAAAGTTATTAGTGGTACCGAAGTTAGAATATAGACCAGCGCCTAATGCCCATTTCTCGTTTAAGCGATGGATATAGTAAATGTTAGGTACGTATGACGTAGCGCTATTGTTGGCATCAGGCTCTTGCAAACCATAAGGCGGAGCACCTGCGCCACCAATGTCTTTGATATCGATACTTGAAGCTATGACGTTAACACCACCAGAAAACTGGTGTGTATCAAACAAAGTCATAGCTGCAGCATTACGTGACATTACCGAGGCGTTGTCGGCGATAACTGCATCACCTGCAAATGCACGGCCTAGGCCAGTTGCAGATTGAGAGTTGAGCTGGAAACCAGCTGCTGCTGCTTGTTGAGAGGCGAAAGTGAGTGACGAGACTGCCACTGCTAATAGTGTTTTTTATACAGACGCGAAGTAGTCATTTAGTATACATCCTTTTTTGTAATCGCCTCTTATGGGCGTTAGTGAAATTGAGCTAAAGCTCAATTCGGGGCTGATCCTAATCGCTAGTATAGACATTAGAAATCAGACCAGTAGTTAAAATGACGCAAAAAGTATATAAATGACGACTAACTGGCAGTAAAAGCATCGAATAGGTCGATATTTAGAGTTTGTGCTCTAAATTTGACTGGAGAAACAAAAAAAGGCTTACCCCCAAAGATAAGCCTTTTTGATTCTGTTTTTTTAAGCTGGATTCATTACTTTTCTGATGTTTTCGCCGATTTTAGCTAAATCTTCGCCTTCTTCTCCAACTAGGATAAAGCTGCTGTTACCCATCGGCTTAACCATGCCTGCCATGCCATCTTTATCGAAGTTTCCACTTGGTCAGTGGCAATACCTGTAAGAAACATGGTGACTTTGCCTTTCTCGCCTTCAAATACGATGTGCATAGCATTTGAATCACCAAAACCACAATGATTAATGTAAAACACGTGATACGGAAAGCTTTGCCCTAACTGGTAGGCAAACGGCAATAGCTTGGCATTGATTTGTTCTTTAGAGGCATTTTCATCCAAAGAATCAATAAAGCTTTTTTCAGCATTGAAGTGCTCCATCGCCATGTCTGGTAGCGATGCTTGGGCGTCAGACACGACCACATTACCCCAGTTAACTTGACCAACAAGCAAGCCAAAGGCAAAGGCTACAGATGCAGCCATGGATAGTGCTCGTTTGCCGAAGCTTACCTTGACGACATTGTTCTCTGGAGGTTGGTTGAACAAAATTCGATCGGCAAGATCGTCAGGCACATCAACTTTCATCGCCTGTTCGATACGCGCATCTAAGCCTAGAATGTCATCTAGGTATTTGGCGTTGGCTTCACTGTTTTTGGTTGCCTCTAACAGCTCAGGATCTCTTGCCTTAGGATCGGACATAACGCGACGACGGAATTCTAACTCATCCATTTTGTTGCCCCCTATGTGCATCCTCAGACTCAAGCATCTCTTTAAGCTGATTTCGAGCTCTAAATAATCGAGTCATAACGGTATTCTTGTTTAAGTCGAGTATGTTGCCCAATTTCCTCCCCACTAAAGCCACCGACGACTTGGAGGAAAAGCGGCTCCCGATACTCAACATCGAGTTTCATGATTTGTGCTTGAAGCCATTCCTGTTGGTGGTGCGGGTCATCAGAAACTTTGGCATCATTTCCGTAGTCGTCAATATCAACCAGATCGAACTGCTTGCGCTCGAAGCGTCTTGCATTCTCTCTGCGAAGAATAGTGATCAACCACGACTTTGCTGCCTTTTCATCTTGCAAGCTGTCTAACGACTTCCATGCTCGAAGGCAAGTTTCTTGAACCAAATCCTCAGCAATAGGCTTGTCTTTGCATAGCCAATACGCATATCGAAAGAGGTCGCGATGATAAGCACGCACCAGTGCTTCGTATTTTCTTTGTCTGTCCATATCCGAGTTGACCGGACGTTTGGAGAATTTCTTTCCAAAATTTTTAATTAATGACACAGGAGCCCCCGTTTTCGCTCTGTGAACCGTGTTTTTTGTCCCGTGGTGTCAGTAAAGTCACACAAAATTGATCTAGTTCAAAATTCAGACCTGTGGAGAAGTTATATTAGACCCTGTCATCTCGTTGGTCTTTCGAGACTAACATGTTGAGCAAGATGACACTTCCTTTTGAAGGCTGACTTTACTTTCTCCTAATCAGGAAACTGATTATTTTCAATTGGCGCAAGTTAATTGCTTTAGAGATTCCAACCACACAAATTATCTGTGTGGTTTTTTTTGCCTGGAATCCAGCCGATATCTTCTTGTTTTCCCACACCATATTGTTGTCGACTTTACGCATTTCTCATATTCCATTTTGGTCGACCCTATCACGTTATTCAATAAAACCGCTGATATTTGTCAAACGGTTGTTTTAAATCCTTAACAATCTCGTTACAATGCGTGTGGTCAGACCTCTTTAGGAAGGAGAAACTATGAGCAGTAAGGACGTGGGGAAAATCGATCTCACCACTAGAAACGGTGAGCGAATTGCTGTTGTGGCGGGGCTTCGTACCCCTTTTGCCCGCCAAAGTACCGAATTTAGTCAAGTACCAGCGGTGGACTTAGGAAAAATGGTCGTCGCTGAAATGATGGCACGCACTAACATTGATCCTAAGTTGATCGACCAAGTGGTGTTTGGTCAAGTAGTACAAATGCCAGAAGCGCCAAATATTGCTCGTGAAATTGTTCTGGGCACTGGAATGGACATCCATACTGATGCCTACAGTGTGACGCGCGCTTGCGCGACCAGTTTCCAAGCTGCTGCCAACGTTTGTGAAAGCATTATGGCAGGGACGATAGACGCAGGTATTGCTGGTGGAGCAGACTCATCTTCCGTGCTACCAATTGGTGTGTCCAAGAAACTTGCTGCCAACCTATTGGCTCTGAGTAAAACAAAAACGGTCGGTCAAAAACTCAATATTCTTAAAAAACTATCGTTTAAAGATTTGATGCCAGTACCCCCTGCCGTCGCAGAGTACTCAACAGGTCTTTCTATGGGTCAAACTGCTGAGCAAATGGCGAAATCGCATGGTATTACTCGTTTAGAGCAAGATGAGCTTGCTCACCGCTCTCACTCTCTAGCTTCTCAAGCATGGAAAGAAGGCAAAGTGCGCGACGAAGTAATGTCGGCATTCCCAGAGCCTTACAAAAAGAGCTTGGATGAAGACAATAACATCCGTCATGACTCTGAACTTTCCAGCTATAGCAAACTGCGTCCAGCCTTTGATAGACAATACGGCAGCGTTACCGCAGCAAACAGCACGCCGCTAACAGATGGCGCCGCGGCGATTATGTTGATGCGTGAGGGGCGAGCGAAAGAGCTCGGACTCGAAATCAAAGGTTACATCCGCTCTTACGCGTTCTCGGCAATTGGCGTACGCGAAGATATGTTGATGGGGCCTTCTTATGCCACACCGATGGCGCTAGATCGTGCGGGTATCTCTCTGTCCGACCTAACGCTGATTGATATGCATGAAGCCTTTGCGGCGCAAGCACTTTCTAATGTGAAGATGTTTGCCAGCGACAAGTTCGCTCAAGAAAAGCTGGGTCGTTCTAAAGCGATTGGTGAAATTGACATGGATAAGTTCAACGTTCTCGGAGGGTCACTTGCTTATGGTCACCCGTTCGCCGCTACTGGTGCACGAATGATTACGCAAACGTTGAATGAACTGAAGCGACGCGGGGGAGGACTTGCCCTTAATACGGCGTGTGCAGCAGGTGGCTTGGGTGCAGCAATGGTTCTGGAGGTAGAATAATGAGTGAACAAAAAGCCTTTCATCTTTCAGTAGATGAGCAGAACATCGCATGGCTTGGCATCGATGTGCCAGGCGAAAAAATGAATACGTTACAAGCTGCGTTCGCCGAAGAAATGGCGCAGCTATTTGAAGAGTTAGAGCAGAAAAAATCTGAATTAAAAGGACTGATAGTCCATTCGCTTAAACCGGATAATTTCATCGCTGGTGCCGACGTCAGAATGCTTGATGCTTGTACTTCAGCAGAAGAAGCTCAGTCTTTAGCAGCTAAAGGACAAGAGATGTTCCAGCAGCTTTCAGACCTACCGTTCCCTGTTGTTTCAGCTATCCACGGCCCTTGTTTAGGTGGCGGCCTTGAGCTTGCGCTGGCGTGTGATTATCGAGTTTGTAGTGATGCTGGTATTACTAAACTAGGTTTACCAGAAGTGCAGCTTGGGCTATTGCCAGGCTCTGGTGGTACTCAGCGATTGCCACGTTTAATTGGCTTACTGCCATCATTGGATCTCATCCTAACGGGCAAGCAGCTTCGCGCCAAAAAAGCCAAGAAGCTTGGCGTGGTTGATGCGAGTGTACCGAAGACCATCCTGCTGGATGTCGCTAAGCAGTTTTTGGACAAAGGCAAAAAACGTAAAGCCAAAAAACTGAGCAAGAAAGAAGTGCTAATGTCCGGCACTGGCCTTGGTCGCAAGGTGATTTTTGATCAGGCAGCGAAGAAGACTAGTGAGAAAACGCGCGGAAATTATCCAGCAGCAGACGCTATTTTGGATGTGATTCGTTACGGTCTTGAAAAAGGCATGAAGAAGGGGCTGGAAAACGAAGCCAAGCGTTTCGGTGAGCTCGTCATGACGTCTGAGTCAAAAGCGCTGCGTTCTATCTTCTTCGCAACCACTGAAATGAAGAAAGAGTTTGGTAGCGATGCTGAGCCAAACACGGTAAACAACGCTGTTGTCCTTGGTGGTGGTTTAATGGGTGCGGGTATCACTCATGTCACCGTGAGCAAAGCAAAAGTGCCAGTGCGAATCAAAGATGTCTCGAATGATGGTATCGTCAACGCGCTCGGATACAACTACAAGCTACTAGAGAAAAAACGCAAGCGCCGCATTATTTCTAAAGCAGACTTGCAAGCGCAAATGCTCCAAATGGCGGGCGGCACCGACTTTACCGGCTTCGATAAAGCAGATGTAGTCGTTGAAGCCGTGTTTGAAGACTTAGGTCTAAAACAGCAAATGGTGAGTGATGTGGAAATGCATGCGAAGCCAACCACAATTTTTGCTACTAACACGTCATCGATCCCTATCGCACAGATTGCAGAAAAAGCAGAGCGTCCAGAGAATGTTGTAGGTCTACATTATTTCAGCCCAGCAGACAAAATGCCACTTGTGGAAGTCATTCCTCATGAAACGACGTCTGAAGAGACCATCGCTACTATGGTTCAGTTTGCAAGAAAACAAGGTAAGACACCGATTGTGGTGAAAGACCAAGCCGGTTTTTACGTAAACCGTATTCTTGCGCCGTATATGAATGAGTCGGCGAATGTTCTTCTTGCGAACGAACCTATTGAGTCATTGGATAGAGCGCTATTAGACTTCGGGTTCCCTGTAGGCCGATTACGCTGCTTGATGAAGTTGGCGTGGATATTGGCGCTAAGATTATGCCGATTTTGGTCAATGAACTTGGTGAACGATTCCAAGGGCCGGATGTGTTCGACAAACTGCTGAACGATGGCCGAAAAGGTCGTAAGTCGGGTAAAGGTTTCTATACCTATAAAGGTAAGAAGAAGACCGTTGATAGCTCGGTGTACAGCGTGCTAGATCTTAAGCCTGAAGCGACGATGTCAGAAAAAGACATCGCGATCCGTTGTGTGCTACCGATGCTCAATGAGGCGGTGCGTTGTCTTGATGAAGGCATTATTCGCAGCCTCGTGACGGTGACATTGGTGCTATTTTCGGTATCGGTTTCCCTCCATTCTTGGGCGGTCCATTCCGCTACATGGATTCACTGGGCATTAAGAAAGTTGTCGATCTAATGAATGAGCATGCTCAGAAATACGGTGACCGCTTTGCGCCTTGCGATGGGCTCGTGACTAGAGCCGGTTTAGAGGAAAGCTTTTACAAGTAGCCTAGAGAAGGCTTTTTAGAAAGCTCTGTAAAATGGCTTAGAGGCAGAATAGTTTAGGGTCTTAAAACACTCACCCCCTCATCAGAGGGGGTGTTTTTTATCCTAAATCGGTGTCTTTTGGCCTTAATTGAAATTCTTCAATCGAGCCTATTTCAAGTCCCAGATCAAGCTTCTCAGCATCGACATGCGCCTTGCCCTGGCTGTGCATAATCAAACGATTTGCAGTACGCGGCTTGAGCTCATT
Source organism: Vibrio maritimus (assembly GCA_000755425.1). Classification (GTDB taxonomy): domain Bacteria; phylum Pseudomonadota; class Gammaproteobacteria; order Enterobacterales; family Vibrionaceae; genus Vibrio; species Vibrio maritimus_A. Next base: position 82,887 of record BBMT01000016.1, on the reverse strand, counting down.
GACAACGAAGCGAATCATATCGGCGCGCGTTAATGATTTTAGCTCCTCAAGCACTTTCTCTCGCTGACTAAAGCTGGTGTCTTTATTGCCTATGGCAATCCACAATCGCTGAGCGCGACCGCGTAAGGTGGTATCTGGAGTCGCAATCTGATTCCAAAGTCCTTTCTTACTGCTGTGCCACTGGTAGTCATTGAGTTCAAGTAGCACCATGTAGACCGCATTCAAAAATTCATCGATAGAGCGAATAAGATCGCTCGGTGCTGCATTTGGGGATTGGACATAAAGTACTATCCAGGATGGCGATTGAGAGGCATGTTGCCAGTGCCGACCATATAACCGAGTTGTTGTTTCGTTCGGATTTCATGGAAGAAGGTCGCTGACATCAAATGATTGGCCAGTGAGTAAAGAGCGATACTGCGCGGGTTGATGTCCTCACATTGGTAGTAGACCACAATCGCTGAGTCATCTTGATCGCAAAACACTTCTTTTTGGAAACTGCCGTTGCGTCCAAGCATGACCAAAGGTCGCAAACTCTCTTCGTACTTTTGATTGTGGATACGAAGCGCATCTTTGAGCGTGGTGGCGATGTCGTGTGCACCTTGCTTATGCCAATCACCATACACGAACATATCGATGTGCAGCTCAGATAATATCGCTTGGACAAAGCTCGGTAGTTCGTCGACTGTGATGGTTTCTAGTGCGTCTAGTAGCACCGAGTTTGGCGGATTATTGGGCTGTAAAATACCCGTCATGGCATTGAATAGCTGTGAAATCGGACGGTCTTTCGCCGAGTTACGCCAACCTCTCATTAGCTGTGCTTTTATGCTCTCAAAACGTGCAGGATTAAACTCTCGCGACGCAAAGCGCTTGAGTATCATTTCCAAAAGCTGAGGCTGCTTTTTACTAAAGCCAGAAATTGACAAGGTGACACCACCTTGGTGGGCGTACATATCGTAGCTTAGACCCGCTACTTCTGCTGGGTAGGTTTCCTCAGAGAGCGAGTCTAGGAACATCTCTACACATAGCCTGGTTTTGACGATATTACGGGCGGAAGCGACTGAATGAGGGCTATCGATAGCGATAAACACCACGCCTTTCGGTACCTTAAATTGACTGTCCTGAAGGTGCCACAAGCGGAAACCGTCTAAATCTTCAATCAACTGCGGATGAGCCTCTTCGCTCTCAAGCGGATAGGTCGATAAATCGTAGTTAATGAACGGGTTTTTCTCAGGCAAGCAGAAGGGTTGCTCGCCATCTTTTAGAGGCTGATTGAAAACGCCAGTTCTTCTTCGGTGAATGCCGTGACCGAGTAGGGCGTGAAGTACCACTTTGCTTGTTTGTCGTAGCGTTGTTCTTTGGCAACCAGCGTCGCTTTGAGGTTTCGGGTCGTTAAGAAGTGAGCGTACTCAAGCAGCATAGCTTCGTCATAGCCCGCCATTTTGTAGTCACCGTAGATGACGTCCTCTGGTGGGTAGTGCTGCATGTTCATGACCAGATGACTGACCATGTCCATTTGTCTTGCAGGTTCTTGAAACTGGAACGCAGACTCCATGACCGCACGCTTTTCCAAGTAACGCCATTCCTGCATGCCTTGAGTTTTAATGAGCTCTAGGTATTGGAAAACTGCTTGAATCATCTCGTTGACGTGCTCAAGCCCGGTTGGTGTCAGTGTCATACTGACACTAAACTCGCGGTAGTTACTACCAGATGCGCCACCACCCGCAGAGAGAGACGTGATCCAGCCTAGCTCTTTAAGGTGCAGCATTAAGCTGCCTTTACCTTCATAGCCCAGTAAGTTGGCAAAATAAGACAAAGGTTTTTGGTGATAATGTTGCTGAGTCGCTGGAAACGGAAACGCAAGGATTAACTTACGAAGCTCTTTGATAGGTTCTACGCGCACCATGACTTGAGTATTGTCTTCGGTGGCGAAAGGCACATCAATGGATTTACTGATGCGTTGGTTATTGACGATGTCGGCAAACTTGTCCGTTGCCCACTGCTCTAACTCATCCAACTCATGAGGGCCGATCATGGCAAGCGTCATGATGTCAGCAGAATACTGCTGCTGGTGGAAACGAAGAATCTCACCACGAATGCTCTCACCATTGCGATCGCTTAGCGTTTCGATATTGCCGACAGAAAACTTGGCGAAAGGATGGGCTTGGTTGATGGTCTCTTTTTGTACCTGGTATAACCTGCGTCCGTCTTCATTAAGTTTAAGCTTGTATTCGGAATCGACGGCTTGACGCTCTTTATCTAGCGCTTCTTCGTTGAAAAGAGGGGCAGTGAAAAACTGACTGAAGCGATCCAGGCCTTTCTCAAACGCATTTGGATAGACGTCAAAGAAGTAACAAGTATGCTCGGTGCCAGTCCAGGCGTTGTTGCTGCCACCGTGTTGACTGATAAAGGACTGAAACTCGCCAACTTTAGGGTACTTTTCCGTGCCCAAGAACAGCATGTGTTCGAGATAGTGAGCAAGGCCCTCACGATCGTCTGGATCGTCAAAATGGCCGACATTGACTGCAAGGGCAGCAGCGGACTTCTGGGCGTGCTCGTCTTTGACGAGCAGGACGCGTAACTCATTACTTAGAGTGAGGTAGCGATATGAGCGATTATCATTTGGACTTATATGCACGTATCTTCTCCGGATTAAGCGGTGGCTTGGGACAGCTTAACCAAGCGTCTGGCGACAAAAGCGATGTCTCACAATTGGTACTAACAGGGATCACCAATAACTAATTAAAATCTTTCATGGAGACAGACAAAAACTAACTTACAATCTTTTTTAAGTATCAACCTTTAAATTGTTAAGAAAGTCGAAGCCTTTAGCAAGTGAATTGATATAATTAATTTTTTTAAATAAGTATATACCTAGTTATCGGAATATGCAGGCAATTGCGACAGATAGCGCAGGGTCTAAGCGCTAGAGATGATTGCTTTGTGCGACCATTGAATAGGCGGGTGTTAATATGAAAGTGTTTATTATGCGTCATGGCGAAGCCGTCCATTACGCACCAACCGATGAGCAACGTGCTCTTACAGAGCATGGTAAAGACAGCTCGATTATTGTTGCTAGAGCGTGTAAGCAGCAAGGGTATGATCGTTTTGATAAGGTGTTGGTGAGCCCTTATCTAAGAGCGCAGCAAACGTGGGCGGCAATCAGCCAAGAGTTCAGCAGTGATGACGTCGTCACCTCTGATGACATTACGCCTTACGGACAGGCTGAGGATGTAGTGGAGTATGTCTCTGCAATTGCGGACATTGAAAGCTAGAATCAATCTTACTCGTTTCTCACTTACCTTTGGTTGGCTACTTAACAGCAGAGTTTGTTGGCGATATCAGTGCGCCAATGTTCCCGACTTCTGGCCTGGTGTGCATCGAATACGATGTTCAGAGAAGACAGGGCGAAGTGCTTTGGCACATTCACCCTTAGTAAAGAAGTAAAAAGCTAAAAAACTGAAGAAAGGGTTACTTCTCAGGAATAGAGAGAAGAACCAACAGCGCGCCATCGCCGCCAAACTCTAGCGGCGCTTGGTGGAACGCCATCACATCTGGATGCTGAGCCAGCCAAAGTGGTGCTTTTTGCTTAAGAATGTGTTTGCCAATGCCATGCATGACACAAGCACAGTGCACATTTTCTCTTATACAGTGGGCAATCATCGCGCCTAGCTCTCGCTTGGCTTCTTGCTGAGTCATCCCATGCATGTCTAAGAACACATCTGGTACATACACTCCGCGGCGCAAGCGTTTCACTTCGTACGTGGACACATCATCACGCGCATAACGAGTCGGACCATCATCGCTTAGATGCGGCTCAAATTCGTCAGAGAAGTAAAATTCCGCGTCTTTTGCTTCGCGGTTAGTTCTTTTCTGCTCTTTTTGCTTCTTATTTCTGTTTGGCTGCTGGACTATGGTATCCTGTTGCAACTTTTTTACGCCTTGTACTGCGTCCTTAAATAGGGCGAAATCGTCATCAGCGTTGGTGTCTTTTTTGCTCATAGACTGGGACAACTCAATAAACATCTAAATTGACAGTATTGTAGCGCTTTTTGGAGGCAATTTTGGATAAGATTTTTGTGGAAGAAGCCGTTTCTGAGCTTCACACACTTCAAGACTTGATTCGTTGGACCGTAAGTCGATTCAATGCAGCAGGTTTATTTTACGGCCACGGCACCGACAATGCTTGGGATGAAGCGGTTCAGCTGATCCTGCCAACGCTGTACTTACCGATTGATGTGCCACCACATGTTCTAAATTCGCGCCTAACCAGCAGCGAGCGTCTGCGTGTTGTTGAGCGCGTTATCAAGCGTATTAACGACCGTACACCAACTGCTTACTTAACCAACAAAGCATGGTTCTGTGGCCTAGAGTTCTTTGTTGATGAACGTGTATTGGTGCCACGTTCGCCAATCGGTGAGCTGATTGAAGCTCAGTTCCAGCCTTGGCTTGCAGAAGAGCCAGTGCGTATTATGGATTTGTGTACTGGTAGTGGCTGTATCGCGATTGCCTGCGCGCACGCTTTCCCTGATGCTGAAGTCGACGCCATTGATATTTCAACAGACGCATTGGAAGTCGCTGAGCAGAACGTTCAAGACCACGGTCTAGAGCAGCAAGTGTTCCCGATTCGCTCGGATCTATTCCGTGACCTGCCAAAAGAAAAATATAACCTGATCGTCTCTAACCCACCTTATGTGGACGAAGAAGACATGAACTCACTACCAGAAGAGTTCACCCATGAGCCAGAGCTTGGCCTAGCAGCAGGTACTGACGGTCTGAAATTGGTGCGTCGCATTCTTTCAAATGCGCCGGATTACCTCACTGACAACGGTATCCTTATCTGTGAAGTGGGTAACTCAATGGTTCACATGATGGAGCAGTACCCACATATTCCATTTACATGGATTGAGTTTGAAAACGGCGGTCACGGTGTGTTCATGCTAACGCGTGACCAGATTGTTGAACATGCAGAAGAGTTCTCGATCTACAAAGACTAATCGAGTACTGACTCTAAGATGAAGCAACGCTGCAATGAGAATTGCAGCGTTTTTTCGTTTGGGGGTTTACAACGTCAGCCTTTGTCGTCACTATGAATTCACGAAGAATAGACAGGCAAAGGACAAGCTGCGGGCATTGCGCTTGTTCGGACAGACAGAGGAAGTAATGGCAGGAAATAGCATCGGACAACATTTTCGTGTAACCACATTTGGTGAGAGTCACGGCATCGCACTGGGTTGTGTGGTGGACGGTTGCCCTCCTGGATTGGACATCACGGAAGCCGATCTGCAAGTTGACTTAGATCGTCGTCGTCCAGGGACATCAAAATACACCACTCAACGACGCGAACCTGATGAGGTGAAAATCCTTTCAGGTGTGTTTGAAGGTAAAACTACAGGCACGTCGATTGGCCTATTGATCGAAAACACCGATCAACGCTCAAAAGATTACTCAGAAATCAAAGACAAGTTCCGACCAGGACACGCGGATTACACCTACCATCAAAAATATGGTATCCGTGACTACCGTGGCGGTGGCCGCTCATCAGCTCGTGAAACAGCGATGCGTGTCGCAGCGGGTTCAATCGCGAAGAAATACCTTAAACAAGAGTTTGGTGTTGAAATTCGTGCTTACCTATCACAAATGGGTGATGTGTCTATTGATAAGGTAGATTGGAACGAAATCGAAAATAACCCATTTTTCTGTCCAGATGTCGACAAAGTAGATGCTTTTGACCAGCTAATTCGTGATCTTAAAAAGCAAGGTGACTCAATTGGTGCGAAGCTACAAGTGGTTGCGACCAACGTACCTGTGGGTCTAGGCGAGCCGATTTTTGATCGTCTTGATGCGGATATCGCCCATGCGCTAATGAGTATCAACGCTGTGAAAGGTGTCGAGATTGGTGACGGATTTGATGTAGTGAATCAAAAAGGCAGTGAGCACCGCGATCCACTGACGCCAGAAGGCTTTAGCAGTAACCATGCTGGTGGCATCTTAGGTGGTATCTCTACTGGTCAAGATATTGTTGCCAATATCGCACTAAAACCAACCTCAAGCATTACCGTACCGGGTGAAACCATCACGAAAACTGGTGAGCCAACGCAGTTGATCACCAAAGGTCGTCATGACCCGTGTGTGGGCATTCGCGCTGTGCCAATCGCTGAAGCTATGTTGGCGATTGTGTTGCTGGATCACCTGTTACGTCATCGTGGTCAGAACCACGGCGTGCAAACAGAGACACCGGTTATCTAACATAATCGTGAGTTTTTATTGAGCCTCTTGGGTAACACCAAGAGGCTTTTTTTGGTCTAAATCACGGATTGGACAATAAATAACCTCAACTATGGAGGTTATGAAATTAGTCACAATATTTGTGCGGGTATAAGTTCACACTAGGTACTCAGCCATCACGCGGGAGTGCATTGTTTGGACAGAAGGATCCGAAAAATGACTTGGAAGACGAGTAGGCGGGAAACCGCCGACTCAATGTAACAGTGCTTGTTTCCAATCATTTAAGGAGCGTCTTATGTCTCAACATGAAATTAGAAATATTGCCTTTGTCGGTCAAACAGGAACTGGCAAAACCAGCTTAGTTGAACGTTTACTTTTTGAGTCCCATGCCATTAATAATCTAGGTCATGTCGAAGATGGTGACACGATCACCGATTTTGACGACCAATCTATTCACTATCAACACAGCGTTGAAGCAACCCCTGTCACTCTTTCGTGGCACAATCACCAAATGAACTTCATTGATACTCCGGGGCAAGCAGAGCTTCTTGGCCGAACATTAAGTATCTTTCCAGCGGTTGAAACCTCAGCGTTGGTGCTGGATGCCGGAAGCTCTATCAACCAAGTCTCCGAACGCTTATTCCAATTCGCAAAAGATCAGAAAAAATGCCAGATGGTGATCATCAATAAAATCGATCAGCACCCCGATAAGCTTTTGGCATTACTAGAAGAAATTGAGCAGCGCTTCGGTGCACAATGTTTACCGATTAACTTGCCGTCACAAAAACCAGCGGAAGTCATCGACTGCTACTTTGAGCCAAACCCTGAGCAAACCACTTTGTTTAGTGGCGTCGATGAAGCCCATGAGCTCTTAGTCGACCAAGTTGTTGAAATGGATGAATCGCTGATGGAGCTCTACTTGGAGCAAGGCTCAGAGTTAACACCAGAGCAGCTTCACGATCCGTTTGAAAAAGCGCTCCGAACCGGTCACGTGGTACCCGTCTGTTTTGTCTCCTCAGATACGGGGGCTGGCTGTGAACTGTTGCTACGCACCTTGGCAGAAATTATGCCGATGCCAGACGAAGGCAATCCGCCGATGCTGGAGAAAAATGGTCAACAAGTAGCGATTGATTGTGACAAACGCGATCACACTGTGGCGCACGTCTACAAGGTCAATGTGGACCCATATATGGGCAAGCTTGCTATGTACGTGTTTTCCAGGGTGAAATTACCGCGGGTAGTCAGCTATTCATTGGTGACAGCAGTAAAGCGTTTAAAGTTGGTCACCTATATAACTTGCAGGGCAAGAAACGTCATGAGATCACCACTGCTAAAGCGGGTGATCTGTGCGTATTGGTGAAAGTGGATGATCTTGCTTTTGATTCGGTGATTCATGACTCACACGATGAAGATGGCGTTCAGTTCAAAACGCTTAATTTTCCAGAGTCGATGTATAGCTTGACGCTAAAACCAAAAAAACGCGGCGATGAGCAGAAAATGTCAGACGTATTGGCCAAAATCGCTGCAGAAGATCCGTCGCTAAAAATAGAGCACCGTACACGCACCAATGAAACCGTACTGAGTGGCCAGGGTGAATTCCATCTCAAGATCGCGCTTGAGAAAATGCAACAAGTCTTCAAGTTAGATGTAGAAACCAGTCAACCAAGCGTTGAATATTTTGAGACCATTACTAAGCCTGCCGAGGCGCAATATCGTCATAAGAAACAAAGTGGCGGCGCTGGACAGTTTGGTGAAGTGCATCTGAAAGTAAGGCCATTAGAGCGCGGTGCTGGCTTCGCATTTGTCAATAAAGTGGTGGGCGGCGCGATTCCAACCGCATTAATTCCAGCAGTAGAAAAAGGTATAGTGCAGGCATTGGAAGAAGGTGCGATATCGGGTAACCCAATCAAAGACATAGAAGTGACAGTGTTCGACGGTAAGTACCATTCGGTTGACTCAAAAGAGATTGCGTTTGTCATTGCTGGCAAGAAAGCCTTCTTGCAAGCTGTAGAAGCGGCAGACCCTATCGTATTAGAGCCCATTGTCGATTTGTCTTTAGAAATTCCAACTCAATATGTCGGTGATGTTTCCGGCGACCTTTCCGCTAATAGAGGCTCATCGTCGGAAGTGAACAAGGCACTTATGGTAGCACCATATTAGTGGCCAAATCGCCAATTAACGAGCTAGCAGATTACTCGCGAAGGCTAAAAGCGTTAACGGGTGGGGAAGGGCGTTTTAGTATGACCTTGAGTCATTATGAACCGGCGCCACATGATTCAAAACCGAGTGTGTGAGGAGCAAGAGTAAATAAGTTGGCTCCAACGGAAAACCGTTGGAGCCGATGTTTTAAGCCAAGTTTGTTACAGAACACTCTAGCCACAGACGTGTTATGACTTACTCTTTTCCTGTTCAGAATCTGATGATGTCGAGCTCGCTGTTGGTTCTGGTTGCTGTTTTTCCATCTCTGCGATTTGTTTCTCTAGCTCTTTAATGCGGATTTCTGCTTCTAGTTCAGCTACACGCTTTTCCGAGTCTGAACGGGTGTCTTTCTGTAAGCTTTCGGCCAGAATTTCTGTACGCTCAGTTTCACGCGCTTCTGCCGTATCTTTCATTGAGCCTGATACACCACCAGCAACCGCACCTGCAGTACCCGCTTTAACAGCTACTTCTGGACTACCTGTTAACACACCGGCTGTTACACCAATTAGAGCGCCGCCAATCGCACCACGATTACGCGCTTCATTGCGGTTAGCAGTGTCTTCATCCGTGGCTTTGTTTGATGCACATCCTGTTGCAAATAGCGCCATTACGAGAGCGAAAGCTTTAAACGTTTTTGATTTCAGCAGTTTTGATGAAAGCATAATATTACCTGTATTGTTACGCCTCTTTATTTTTGGGGCGTTGATTGGTGATTGCCTTGGATGACACTCACTATACCGACAGGTGATATATAGAACGATGAGGGAGACAATAAAGCTGATATTCAAGTTGTGAATACCAGCTTCGGCGTCATTTGAGACTAGAAGTCGAATTAATGCAGTGCTTCTTCACTGTCTAACTGGAATGAAGGTAAACGCCATTTGAAGCGGACTGCTGCCATACGCAATGTGTAGCCAACCACCAAAGTGATGACAGTGGTTGATAGCGTTGATAAACCGTACTCAAGCAGCGCCAAGTATAGGCAGGCTGCGACGACAGAAATAGACGCATACAGCTCCTGATGAAGTACTAGTGGCGTTTGGCGACAAATTAAATCGCGCAATAGGCCACCAAAAACGCCTGTGACGAGACCAGACACTACACAAATGAATGGGTGTAAGCCCATGCTCAGTCCTACATTGGTGCCGATAATGGTAAACACAACTAAGCCAAGCGCATCGAGTCTTAGGAATACACCTTTAAATTTAATAATCCATTTTGCCAGTCCGGTTGTCAGGATCCCAGCAAGGCAAGTGATGGCCAAAAACTCAGGATGTTTTACCCAACCTAGCGGATAGTGACCAAGTAAGATATCACGAACTGTACCACCACCAATTGCGGTCGCGCTGGCAACGAGCATGACACCAAACCAATCCATGTTGCGTCGGCCCGCACTGAGCGCGCCAGTCATCGCTTCTGCCGTGATGCCGATGATGTATAAGACGGTGAGCAACATAACTCAAAACTCGAAAAAATGAAGATGCGACAGTGTAGTGATTTGTGTCAAAGTTGACGAATGAAATGTTTTGTCGCGCAAACGTTTTTCGGATTACTTTAACTAATCTTTTTGCGGGCTGAATCACGGTTTTAGAGACCAAGAAATGGCCGCTGAGTTTGCTTAATTCAGTTTACGCTTTACGTCGCTTGCGATTGAATACACAATAACGGCAATTGTTATAGCGACACTATTGTTATGCGCCACGAGTACCAAGACCTTATTACTGTTTTTAATCAAACATTTTTCGATGACTATCGCACCAAACTTGAGTTAGGTGGCGATGAGCCGATCTATCTCCCTGCTGACGATAAGGTGGACTACCATCGTATTGTTTTCGCTAGAGGGTTCTATGCTTCAGCATTACATGAGATTGCTCATTGGTGTGTCGCAGGCCCTGAGAGAAGGCTGTTGGAAGACTTTGGTTATTGGTATCAACCAGACGGTCGTACTGCAGAGGTTCAAGCTGAGTTCGAGAAAGTAGAGATCCGTCCTCAAGCGTATGAATGGATCCTTGCGGCCAGTGCTGGATTCCCGTTTTCGGTCAGTTGCGACAACCTAAGTGGCGACTTTGAACCGGATCGTCTTGGATTTATGGGTAAGGTCCATGCGGAGGTTACCTCTATCCTCGAAAAGGGTATTCCACCTCGCGTAAAACAGCTGTCAGATGCATTGCGCAGCTTTTATCAAACCCCCGAGCTGACTCATAACACCTTTGTGGTGCGCTAGAGCGAAGCCTCTATCATCGAATTACTATTAAAGAGCCTCAACATGATTATTGAATACGAAGAAAAACTGTTAGAAACCATTGATTCTAGAATCACTCAAGCTTCCGATGATGAGCTGTTTGCTGGTGGTTACTTGCGTGGTCACATTTCACTGTCTGCTGCATCATGTGAAGAAGATGGGATTGTCGATCTTGCTGAGTTTAAATCACGAATCCAAGCAAGCCTTGATGAGGCGAAATCAGAGCTGAGCCCAGCAGATCGCGTTATCGTTCATGATCTTTGGACTGAACTACAAGCGACAATATAGCAACGAAATGCAGGTGGCATGTGCTTGTTCGAAAAATTTGATGAACTAGATAGGATTTTCTCTCTTGCTGGATCAAGCAGATAGGTTAACCTTTAATCAAACACTACGTGAGACTAAAGGGAATCAACTATGAAAGTTATCGCATTTGGCGCAAGCACTAGCAGCACTTCTATCAACAAAGCACTCGCAACCTACGCCGCCAGCTTAATTGAAGGAGCCGACGTCGAGGTGCTTGATCTTACTCAGTTTGATGTCCCGCTTTTTTCGGAAGATAAAGAAAAAGAAATTGGTCAGGCAGAAGGTGCAAAAGCGTTTCTTGATGCGATCGCAACCGCAGATGCATTAGTCATTTCCTATGCAGAGCACAACGGTCACCATCCAGCAGCGTACAAGAACCTGTTTGATTGGGCGACACGTATCGAGCGCGAAGTCTTTAAGGGCATTCCTGCCGTTTACCTAGCTACTTCTCCAGGACCAGGCGGCGCTGCAAACGTGCTTGCGGCGGCAACCAACTCCGCGCCTTACTTTGGCGGCAATGTCAAAGCCAGTGTTTCTGTTCCGAGCTTCTATGATGTGTTTGATTTAGAAGCGGGTAAGCTGACGGATAAGGTGTTGATTGACAAGATTGAATCTGCAGTAAACCAGTTGTCTTAGTACCTATAATAAAGGCGCCTATCATGGCGCCTTTGTTTATTAACCGGATTGATTAGAATTCATAGGCGGCAGAAATCTTCACGTTGCGACCTGGTTCGTAGTCATCCAATGTGACTCCTCTTGCTGTACCAGAGCGAGATGCATGCGAGACGTATTGTTCATTGAAAATGTTATCGATGCCGAAGGTAACGGATAATTCCGGAGTCTGTGAAGGTACCCACTGAGCATACAGGTTGTGGAGATTGTAGCCCTCTTTGATTGGTGCGCCTTCTTGAACATTCGTTTCGTCCATCACAACAATAGATGTCCAGCCTAGTAACGTGTCAATTGCAAACACGTCGTATTCTAGCGTCAATGCGACGCTATCCCCAATATCAGCACTTCGACCAGCGGCATTTAGAACCGGACCGCCATTGGTTAAGTCTTCGTTATCTGATTTAGAGTAAGACGCTTTTGAGCGGAAGGCATCATAGCTATAGGTTGCACTGACTTCGAAGCCTTTGTACTGCGCATCACCTTTGTTGAAAATGTTGTAAACGTATGGATTGCCGCTGCCTTGCTCTGCAATGTAGTCGTCAATACGTGTATTGAACATCGTTAGGTTGCCGCCAATAAAGTGATCATTGATTCGTCGATCAAACTTCAAGCCACCTTGAACGTTGTAACCCGTTTCCGGTTTGATATCGTCTGCTAAGAACGCGACATCTTGATATCGAATGAAGGTTTCGAGAAGCTCTGGCCCTTTAAATAGCGTTCGTCCACTGGCGAATAGTGTCCAACCATCGGTAAATTGCCAGTCACCAGCGAGACCCCACGTCATTTCTGAGAAGCTCTTATCACTTGTCATTGCCTCACGTTTGTAGTGCTCATATCGACCACCTAAAGTGACAGAGACGTTTTCTGTTGGATAGAGTTTGTCCTCGATAAATAGAGCACTAGAAATTGCACTCTCATCCATGAACGCTGTACCACCGTAAGAGCTCTTTGATTGCTTGTCGATGTAATCAAAACCGTAAGTTAGCGTGTTGTTCAAACCGAAAATAGGCAGTTGAGATCGGATTTTAGCGTTGGCACCTTGGTTACGGTTTTCTGCTTGGTTTTCAGAATGGCGACTGCCAGGCCAACGTCCGGTGATAGCACTTTCGTCACGGTTGATTTCAGTCTTACTATAAAAAACGTTGACTCGACCTAGATGCTTATCTTTATTCAGTTCGTAGTTTAACGTTATGGTATCTCGGTCATATTGTGTTGGAATCAGATCTTCTTGGGTTAATCCAATATTGCATTGCCACCCATATCCGGGCGAGGACTATAGTCACCTTTGTCCCGGTAGAGATCGTAGGCCAACTCAAATCGGTGCGCAGAACTCGGCTCAAAACCCAATTTTCCCAGGATATTGTAGACATCTCCCTCTGACCCGTAAGTTTGATTTCCTTCACCATCTTTAAAGTTGCCACGTCGAACGCCGTGGCCATAAATCATATAGTCCACTTTTTCTGAAATGAGACCATAAAGTGTTAATGAACCTTGTTGGCTGTCGTTATCCGCATAGCCTCCAAATACTCTTGCACCAAATTTATCTGAACCTCTTAGAAGGTCTCTGGCATCTTTCGTTTCGAAGTGCACGGTACCACCCAGACCACCTTGTGTGACGGAGTTATTACCAACCTGAATATCGACAGCTTTAATAATATCAGGGTTTAAAGTGAGATTGCCGATGTGGTGAAACATGTTGGCATGTTGTGATGCGCCATCTAGACGGATATCTAAATCAGTCTCACCGAAGCCACGAATATTGATACGTTGGTTAACCGAATGTGTCCCACCAACATCGACACCAGGAATATCTCTAAGTAGGTCAGAGAGATGATCTGCTTGTCGAAGAGACATATCTTCAGCGAAAACAGACTCTGAACTACTGGTCACTTTCGCTCCCCAAACCACCATTTGTTCATAAAGAGCCGAGTCTTTAGTTTCTTCCGAGAGGGCTTCTTCGGCCTGACTAAAAGAACTGGAAAGAGCGAGAGTGATGGCTAGGCCAAGCTTAGTTAAGTGAGGGATTGGCTTCGTTGATAGACAAACATTCATAATTATAGGAACCACTACTGTTAATGAGAATAATTTGCATTTATGATAAGTTCGACTACCGTCGCTGGATAGCGAAAACAATTATGCGAAATCGTTCAACAGTTATGATTTTTTGAGGAGTGCTACATGGGAGCAGTTAGAGAGACACCGTCGCCACTGAAAAGAGTAGTGATGACAAAGCGTGTTGAAGGTAATGACGTTGAAAACATCGTCTCCGGCTTGCCCACCCAGCGCTCTAAGCTCGCTACGGGTCAGTTCATTTCGCACCCTTCGACGAAGCAAGAAGGTTATGTACTGCATGGCGGTGTTTGTGAAGAGTTAATCGATACTAGAGTCGTTTCCGTCGCAAAATCAGCTTTAATTGTCACTGTGTTGATGGAAGGAAGGCTGAGCTTTGGCTATGACGATTTGTGTTTCGATCTTGACGCGAGCACCCAACCGAAAGCGGTGGTTGTTAATTTAACCAAGCCAGTAAGCTTTCGCAGAGACATTATAAAGCAGGACTGTTTAAAGAAATTCAATATTGCTATATCTCACCAATGGATAGAGTCACGACTTGGAACTAATTCGCCTGGACTCAAGACTTTTTTATCTACACACAAAGCGAACATGGATGTTGTTCATGATGAAGACTTTGTTTCTATCGCCAAACGTATCGTCTCGGCAGAGCGGACAGGCAACGCTGCTGATACCATTGAACGAGATATTGATACATTGAGCTTGATACGATGCGTCGTGCATCGAATTGAAACCCAGGCCAAGATATCAAACCAATCGCATGAAGGCAGACCCGATACCATGGCCGCGTTAATACATCATATTGAGGTTAACCTCGACAAGGATTTACGATTGGAGCATCTGGCGAAAATGATGGCTATGAGTGTTTCTAAGCTGCAAAAAGAGTTCAAGCGTCAGCTAGGTATGACGGTAGTAGGTTATGTAAGAGCGAGGAAACTGGAAAGAGCAAAACAGTCAATTTTGCAAACGGGGCAATCTATAACTGAGGCGGCCTATGACGCAGGCTACCAACACCCATCGAATTTTACTCTCGCCTTTCGCAAGCATTTCGGTCAGTGCCCTGCAGAACTCGTTGCCCATCAAAACTCTGTATAGAGAATGAAAGACAATATTGGCAACCAGAGCGGCAAGGAGTACCCTAGCTCAAGCAAATATTAGAAAGATAAACGAAGGAAAATTTATGCTTCAGCTTGCAATTATCGGCACAAACTGGATAAGCGAGAAATTTGCTCGCGCGGCACTGCAAACCGAACAGTTTGTGATTAAAGGGGTTTATTCACGTGCGCTTGATAAAGCGCGTGCATTCGGTGAGCCGCTTGGCGCCACTCTATTTATTGACTCATTAGAGGAACTAGCGGCGTCAAAAGAGATTGATGCGGTTTACATTGCTTCACCAAACAGCCTTCACAGTGCTCAAGCAATACAAATGATGGAAGCGGGGAAGCATGTCATTTGTGAAAAGCCAATGGCATCCAACTTAGCGCAAGTAGAGTCGATGCTTGAAGTAGCTAAAGCCAACAACGTTGTGTTGATGGAGGCTTTCAAAACGGCTTATCTACCTAATTTTATTGAAGCTAAAAAAGCACTGGCGAACTTAGGAAGATTGCACAAGGCGCATTTGACTTACTGTCAGTACTCGTCTCGCTATCAAAAGTACCTTGATGGTGAAAACCCGAATACCTTTAACCCTGAATTTTCCAATGGCTCAATCATGGATATTGGTTTCTACTCCGTTGCAGCCGCTGTGGAACTGTTTGGTGCGCCGACTCAGATTCAAGCAAGTGCTCATTTGTTGGAGTCAGGGGTTGATGCTCATGGTAGCGTTTTGCTTCGTTACCCTGAGTTTGATGTGACGTTAAGCCATTCGAAGGTAAGTAATAGCTACTCAACAAGCGAAATCCAAGGGGAAGAGGGTAGTCTGATTCTTCCAGACTTTTCTGAGTGTTTAGGCTTTGATTTGTATGCTCGAAGTGGTGAACGTACTCATTTTGAAACTGAGCAAGTTGAAAACAGCATGATGTATGAAGCGAAAGCCTTTGCATCGATGATTTTGAAAGGAGAAATGGATGAGCACGCGACTCAGCGCTCGCTGACTATTGCTCATATCATCACCGAAGTCCGCCGCCAGACAGGTGTGGTGTTTCCGGCAGACGCTGCTTCATAGTAGATAACCTGTAAGTACCAACATTTTAATCATCAATAGATAAAGCGCCGGAGAGGTTACCCGTGACTCCGGCGCTTTATTCTAGCCAATGTATTAGAGCTTTTGATTTAAGCTTTTTGCTGACCCGAGTTCGTTTCAGCGGCAACCCCTCTATCTATAAGCTTAGATTTTCCTAGGCCAATGAATACCATCACAGTCGCTACAACGATACATACAGCGCCAACGCCAACTTGACCTTGGAAATCCCCTGTTGCTGTTGCTGCTTGTGCAACGATTGGGCCTGCCGCTAGACCAACGGTACCGATCTCTGGGCCGTACGAGCTGAAGTAACCTGACTTATCTGTCGTCGCGAGTGCCGTGTAGTAGCGGGCGTACATCATGTTCCAAAGCATGATGTAAAAGGCAGAGAAACCAAGGAATGACGTGGTGTCGTTGATGCTTGCCATACCAAAACAGACCGCGGCGTTAATGACACTAAGTGAGACGATGATGGTTGTGTGGCTGTATTTTTTGTCGACCACCGCAGTCAGAATTCCGCCGATGACCGCCATCACTGAACCTACTGCTAACACCAAGCCGACATCTTCGGTAGACGCTTGCATATCAGCGCCAATAATTTCGATATATGGGTAAATAATGCCGAGGTTAAACTGTAGACCAAGAATGCTCCGCCTACCCAGATCATTGGAACAACGTATTTCTTTTTGTCTACGGTATCGCCGTGAACAGATGAGAGCTCCTGGTCTTTTTCAACGCGACCATTGTCAGGGTAAAACCAGAAAGCGACCAAACATAGCGCAGAGGTGAACATAAAGAATTGGTAGAGCGCGTTCAGGCCGAATTCTGCCATAAGCTCAGGGATCAAAATGAACCAGGTGATCAGCCAGACATTCAGGGCGGCAATCATGTAACCAAAGTTACGGCCAGGGTGCTTGGTCACACTCATCCCCACCAGACCTAAAGAGTAACCGATACCTTGGCCAGAACCTGCAATCAAACGGCTGGTAATAAAGCCATCAAAATCTTGCGCAGTCATACTCATGTAGTTACCTGCAATCAGTGCGATGGCAGCAATGTAACCAATGTAACGCCAGTTAACGCGGCGAATAAGCAGTAGTGAGAAAAGTAGAGAAGAGAGGGCAGTGGCAAGAAGTTCGTACATGGCGATGCTTTCTATTTGCGCATCATCAAGTGCCATAGCTTCTGCGGCACCCCCAAGCATAAAGGGTAAAAAGTTAAATGCGTTAGGCGCGAACATCACCAGCATCATAGCTGCGATGATAAGCGCTTTTGAATCAATCGTCCGTTTTGGGCTAATAAAAGTGGTTAGCATATTGAGCTCCTATCCATCCTTGAACAGTTTGTTATAGACATGTTAATAGTGAGCGTTAATTAGCAATTGATGTAGTACCCAATTGGGTTACAGAAATGTTAATTGATGTAATTATTGTGTTTCATGTCAAATGCGAGTCTTCGTGAAGACACAAAGACTCGCAGGAGAGGTAAGTCGGAGATAAGGATTAACCTAGGATATAGTCAGCGTACTTGCTGCGCAGATCTTTCTTACTCAGTTTGCCAGTGGCGGTATGGGGAAGTTCTTTAATAAACTCAACAGCATCTGGGATACAGAACTTAGCCACTTTACCGTCAAAATGGTTAAGCAGTGCTTCGGCAGAGACCTCGACATCGTGGGTAACGGCAATGAGTAGTGGCCTCTCTCCCCACTTCTTATGGGGAACACCAATGACCGCTGCTTCTTTGATATCAGGGTGGCCGACGGCTATGTTTTCAAGTTCAATTGAGCTAATCCACTCTCCACCTGATTTAATGACGTCTTTAGAGCGGTCTGTTATCAACATATAGCCATGGGGATCCACGCTGGCGACATCGCCGGTATCAAAATAGCCATTGTCGTCAACGGAGTCGCCTTGCTTATAGTAACCAGAAGCGATCCAAGGTCCCCTTACTTTGACAGCGCCAAATTGATGTCCATCCCATTCCACTTCTTGACCCTGCCAATCTTCGATTCGCATATCGACACCAAATACAATACGCCCTTGTTTAAGCTTATAGCTCATCTGTTCTTTTTCTGACTCTTGCTTGAGGCGTGGCTTGAGTTTGTTGAACGTGCCAAGCGGACTCATTTCAGTCATTCCCCAAGCGTGCTGAACCGAAACATTGAATAGCTCATCAAACTCATTGATTAGTAGTTCCGGACATGCCGAGCCACCAACTACGATGCGATCCAGTGTCGGTACTTGAATGTCATTGTTTTTAAGATGCTCGAGTAGCATCAGCCAAACGACGGGCACACCTGCGGTCATAGTGACGCCCTCGCTATTGATGAGATCGCTTAACACCTCACCATCGGCCATTTTGGGCCCCGGCATAACGAGTTTGGTTCCCGTCATGGGAGCGCTGTATGCAAGCCCCCAACCGTTGACATGAAACATTGGCACAATTGGCATAACGGTTTCGTCTATAGAGAGCGAAAAGGCATCCGGTAGTGCGCTACCTAGTGAGTGGAGCACGGTAGAGCGATGTGAATACAACACACCTTTCGGGTGTCCGGTCGTACCCGAGGTGTAGCACAAGGAGCTCGCATCATCTTCAGCCAGTTCAGGCCAGTCGAACTCATCGCTTTGATCGTCAATCAGGGATTCATAATCTGTAAGATTGGTAATGTCGACATCGGGTAGGTGTGCTTTATCGCAGAGGGCAACATAGTGGCTGACAGTTGGAACTTGTGCTGCAGTTTTTGATGAGCGGCGCAAAAACCGGGTCGAAAAACACGACGGTATCCTCGGCGTGATTGACGATGTACTCAATTTGTTCTGGAAACAAGCGCGGGTTGACGGTGTGCAGCACGCCGCCCGAGCAAGAGATGGCGTAGTACAACTCAAGGTGACGATAATCGTTCCAGGCAAATGTAGCGATGCGCTGCCCTTTTTCGAGGCCAAGTGACTGCAGCGCATTAGCAAGCTGGCGGGTTCTTTTAAATGCGTCGTTGAGGGTGTATTTGTGGCGAGGATTGTCATAAGTAACTGAGACAACTTCAGTATCACCGTTCACTTTATCTGCATGACGCATGATTTCAGTAATAGTGAGAGGGACATTCATCATTTGACCTTTCATTATGCAACTCCGTTTGTTATTGGAATGTGAATAGTATGTGATCGCATTGGCTCTTGGTATGTACCCCAATAGAGTTACGAGTCGAGATGCCAAGTCACACAAGTGTTAGGTCTCGCAATGGAAACTTTGATACAGCTCCTCAAAAGCAGGGTAATTTACTTTTTATCATTAAATATATTTGTCACGATGGAAGATATATTAATCACTGATGCGTTTTAATTGCAGAACTGACTCTCATCGTATAAACGAATAGTTCTCACAGTGAAAGCTGCGAAGAGCAGGACGTTGGAGCCTCGCTGAGTTGAGCAAGCATCGTGAATCATGGTAATTGAATAGGCATGTGAAGCTAAGATAAGGAGTGTCTATGTCTCAACAGAGGACAATGACGGAACAAGCAGCTGCATGGAATGAGTTCCACCGACACTATCCGCGCTTAATTGCCGCTATTGGTGATGCAACATTTTTACAGCGACTATCTGAACTAACAACGGCGATTGTTGGTTATGACAGTTTGGTCGTGATGAGCTTTGATGGAGAAAACGCGCCCGGTGTCCTTTACAACGACACGAGCTTTTTTGAAGACCAAGCTATCGACAAAGAGTTTATGAGCGCCTTGGTTCTGGATCCGTTCTATCAGTTGATCCGCCGTGGTGTAAAAGAAGGCGTCTATCGTCTCGATGATATTGCTCCAGATGAATTCTATAACAGTGATTACTACCACCAAATCTACAAGCAAACGGGACTGCAAAAGAAGTAGGGTGATCACCAGTTGTGGTGATGAACTACGCCTAGTACTTTCACTTGGACTGCGCAATAAGGCCACTGTCGATGTCGACGAAGTGGCAATCGTGAATACGTTTTATGAGCTGATCAGCGTCGCTATTTGCAAGCACTTTCAAGTAGGGAATCCAGAACAACGTACTATTGGCCATCAGTTGAATGATATTTTCAGTAACTTTGGTAAAGACTTCCTTAGCGAAAGGGAATGTCAGGTGACGCAACTGGTATTGCAAGGCTATTCCACTAAGGCGATTGCTCCTTTGCTGGACGTCTCGACCGAAACCGTCAAGGTGTACCGCAAGCGAATCCACAATAAGTTAAAAATATCTTCCCAATCAGAGCTGTTTTCTCTGTTTCTAGAAGCTGCATCGACGGTGCCTGCTGATAGTAACATTGACCCACTTACCCTGTATTTTGGTGGTAAGAGTGTGCACTGAGCACCTCGTATCCCCTATTAGGGTTATTGGGTTAAATGTTAAATATATTTAACATTGTAGCGGTTGGAACCAGTAAGCGCGACAACGTAGCGTCTGCTAGTGACACATCTCCTTATCTGAGCGCACGCTTGAGCCGCGTAGCGCCGTCAGTTTACCCGATCTCTTGGTAGTCAGAGGTCGGGTTTTTTTGTGATCTTAATCCGAGGTTGCACGGAAGTAGCCCAAATGTATGTGATTGCAATCACATTTGGTTTTTTTAGGTGTTTGATAATTCTGAGTGATAGGTAAAATGAAAACGAATTGTTAAATGGTGTGGTGGTTATTTAGTCAAACATGCTGTTTAGTGGTTAATAATTAGAATTATCGAGATTTATTGCTGGTGTTAAATTGCTCACTAGTGATATCAGTTAGAAACTCCGTTCGTGTCGGAGTTTTTATCTATTATTTATCTCTCCTAGGAGAATTATGCCATTTTTGCTACAAAAAATATGGCAAATTGCTTTGAAGATTGGTAATGTGAACCGCAATCTTCGTAAGGATTTAGAGTTTTATGCTCAATAATTGAGCTAAATAGTTCTAAAATGCTGACCGTTCAGGCAATTCTTCGAAGAAGTCATGGATGCAAAAATAAAACTTGGAGTTAAATACATGTATAAGAATAAGATCACGCAAGCGCTTCTTCTAGGTGCTGGCATGGCAGTGGCTGCCACTTCTTTTTCTACTCTTGCCGCAGATGTTCCAGCTGGCACGCAACTAGCAGAGAAACAAGAGCTTGTTCGTGGTAACGGTACCGAGGTAGCAACACTCGATCCGCACAAATCTCAAGGTGTTCCTGAGTCTCACGTAATTCGTGACCTTCTTGAAGGCCTAGTAAACCAAGATGCAAACGGCAAAACCATCCCTGGTGTTGCGACTTCTTGGGAAACCGAAGACAACCAAACCTTTACTTTCCACCTACGCAAAGACGCAAAATGGTCTAACGGCGACCCTGTAACTGCAAACGACTTCGTTTACAGCTTCCAGCGCGCGGTTGATCCAGCGACAGCTTCTCCATACGCTTGGTACATGGAATACACCAAGATGGCGAACGCAAAAGACATCGTTGCTGGTAAAAAAGACAAGAGCGAGCTAGGTGTTAAAGCGGTTGACGACTACACACTACAAGTAACGCTAGACACAGCTGTTCCTTACTTCGTAATGATGATGGGTCACACAACTGTGAAGCCTGTTCACAAAGCGACAGTAGAGAAGTTCGGTGATCAGTGGACTAAACCAGAAACTTCGTTGGTAACGGCGCATTCGTTCCTAACAAGTGGGTAGTGAACGAGCGTCTAGAGCTAGTTCGTAACGCAAATTACTGGGATAACGACTCAACAGTTCTTAACAAGGTAACTTTCCTACCTATCGAGAACCAAGTTGCAGAAATGAACCGTTTCCTTTCTGGCGAGCTAGACTTCACATACGAAGTTCCTAACGAGCACTTCCGTCGTCTACAGAAAGATTACGCTGAAGATGTAAACATCAAGGGTAACCTGTGTACGTACTACTACCAGTTCAACGCACAGAAAGCACCTTTCAACGATGTTCGCGTTCGTAAAGCAATGTCTTACGCAATGGACCGCGATATCGTAACTAAAGCGATTCTAGGTCAAGGCCAGAAGCCAGCTTACTTCCTAACTCCAGAGATCACTGCAGGCTTCGACCCAGTAACTCCAGAGTACGGTCAAATGTCTCAAAAAGAGCGTATTGCGGAAGCGAAGCGTCTTCTTGAAGAAGCAGGCTACACGAAGAGCAACCCTCTAGAATTCGATCTACTTTACAACACATCTGAAAACCACAAGAAGATTGCTGTAGCAATCGCGTCTATGTGGAAGAAAGAGCTAGGCATCAATGCGAAGCTTGAGAACCAAGAGTGGAAATCTTACCTAGACAGCAAAGACAGCGGCGACTTTGACGTTGCACGTGCTGGTTGGTGTGGTGACTACAACGAAGCGTCTTCATTCCTAACATTGATGGTAAGTCAGAACACGACTGCGGGTCAGCACTACAAGAGCGCTGAGTACGACAAAGTTATCGATAAAGCACTGCACTCTACTTCAGAAGAAGAGCGTACAGCACTTTACATCGAAGCTGAGAAAATCCTAGCGAAAGATATGCCAATCGCGCCTATCTATCAGTACGTTACAACACGTCTTGTATCTCCACAGCTTGGTGGTTACCCAGAAGGTAACGCAGAAGATAAGATCTACTCAAAAGATCTCTACATCAAAGCTAAGTAATTCTATATAAAAAAAATAACGAACTAAGACACTGTGTGTGCATTTAGCACACGCAGCGTCTTCTTATTATTAATTGTCACAGACTGGATGGATGAGTTTATGATTAAATTCATACTTAAACGGATATTTGAAGCAATACCGACACTGTTGGTATTGATTACTGTCTCATTTTTCTTGATGCGTTTCGCACCAGGTAACCCTTTTTCAAGTGAGCGCCCACTTCCACCGGAAGTTATGGCGAACATCGAAGCAAAATACGGCTTAGACAAGCCAGTGTTTGAACAGTACACCACGTACCTCACAAACATTATCCAAGGCGACTTCGGGCCTTCATTTAAATATCAAGATTACACGGTAAACGAGCTTATTTCTGTTGCATTACCTGTATCAGCTAAAGTAGGTCTCATCGCCTTTATCTTTACCGTCATTATGGGTGTCACAGTCGGTACGATTGCCGCCTTACGTCAGAATACATGGCTCGACTATACGATAATGTCGACCGCCATGCTCGGGGTCGTTATGCCCTCGTTTGTATTGGCACCCGCTCTAATTTATCTATTCTCTTTGCACTGGAATCTTTTCCCTGCTGGTGGTTGGCATGACGGCGGCTTCCAATACATCGTGTTGCCAGTGATTGCTATGTCATTGCTGTATGTCGCAACATTTGCGCGTATCACTCGCGGCAGCATGATTGAAACATTGAACAGTAACTTTATCCGTACTGCCCGAGCGAAAGGCTTGAGCTACAGATACATTGTTCTTAAACATGCGTTGAAGCCTGCGTTGCTGCCGGTTGTTTCATACATGGGGCCTGCGTTTGTCGGTATCATTACTGGTTCGGTTGTTGTTGAAACTATCTTCGGTCTACCGGGTATCGGTAAGCTGTTCGTGAATGCGGCATTTAACCGTGACTATTCGTTAGTAATGGGTGTGACCATTCTTATTGGTTTCCTATTCATTCTATTTAACGCCATCGTAGATATTCTACTTGCGATGATCGACCCGAAAATTCGTTACTAAGGGAGAGTGGTAATGATGCTAACGAAAAAAGAAAACTTAGAAGCGGTAGAGAAGTTTTCAGAGAACCTAGAAATTGAAGGTCGTAGTTTGTGGCAAGATGCGCGCATCCGCTTTATGCGCAACAAGGCTGCGATGGTCAGTTTGTTTATCCTGTTTGTTATGACGCTGGCGGTTATCTTCCTGCCAATGATCGCTCCTTACGCATACGATGATACAGATTGGTACGCTATGCATGCTGCGCCTAGTGCTGAGCACTGGTTCGGTACTGATAGCTTGGGGCGTGACCTGTATGTTCGTACCCTTATCGGTGGTCGAATCTCGCTAATGGTAGGTGTGCTTGGTGCTTTTGTTGCAGTACTGATTGGTACGCTTTACGGAGCAGCATCTGGCTTTATTGGCGGTAAAGTTGACCGAGTGATGATGCGTATCCTTGAGATCCTATACGCAGTACCATTCATGTTCCTAGTAATCGTACTAGTGACCTTCTTTGGTCGTAACATTGTACTTATCTTTGTCGCTATCGGTGCGATTGCATGGCTAGACATGGCGCGTATTGTACGTGGTCAAACGCTGAGCTTGCGTAGCAAAGAGTTTATTGAAGCAGCACACGTATCGGGTGTAAGCACATGGCGTATTATTACTCGCCACATTGTTCCTAACGTACTTGGTATCGTAGCGGTTTACTCTACGCTTCTTATCCCAAGCATGATCCTAACGGAATCATTCTTGTCATTCCTTGGTCTTGGTGTTCAAGAGCCAATGACGAGCTGGGGCGCCCTTCTTCAAGAAGGTTCACAAACAATGGAAGTTGCCATTTGGCAGCTAACTTACCCAGCAATCTTCATGGTGGTAACGCTATTCTGCTTTAACTATGTGGGCGACGGTCTTCGTGACGCGTTGGATCCAAAAGACAGATAATAACGATTAAGGAAGTACTATGAGCTTATTAGATGTAAAAGATCTGCGTGTCGAATTTAAAACGCAGGACGGTATTGTAACCGCAGTTAACGACCTAAACTTCTCACTGAACCAAGGCGAAACGCTAGGTATCGTAGGTGAGTCGGGTTCAGGTAAATCTCAGACTGTATTCTCAATCATGGGTTTGCTAGCGAAAAACGGTATTGTATCGGGCAGCGCTCAGTTTGAAGGTCGTGAGATCCTTAACCTACCTGAGAAAGAGCTGAACAAAGTTCGTGCTGAGCAGATTGCGATGATCTTCCAGGATCCCATGACCTCACTTAACCCTTACATGAAGGTGAGTGATCAGTTGATGGAAGTACTCATGCTGCACAAAGGCATGGGCAAAGCGGAAGCATTTGAAGAATCTGTTCGTATGCTAGAAGCGGTTAAGATCCTGAAGCACGTAAGCGTATTACCATGTATCCGCACGAGTTTTCGGGCGGCATGCGTCAGCGTGTAATGATTGCGATGGCACTACTTTGTCGTCCAAAACTTCTGATTGCCGATGAGCCTACAACGGCACTCGACGTAACCGTTCAGGCACAGATCATGGATCTTCTGAACGAGTTAAAAACCGAGTTCAATACAGCAATCATTATGATTACCCACGATTTGGGTGTGGTTGCCGGTTCTTGTGACAAAGTACTCGTGATGTACGCGGGTCGTACTATGGAATACGGTACCGTTGACGAGATCTTCTACAACCCAAGTCACCCATATGCCGAGGGCCTGCTAAAGGCAATCCCTCGTTTGGATACCGAAGGTGAAATCCTGCCTACGATTCCAGGTAACCCACCTAACTTGCTACGTCTGCCACCAGGCTGTCCTTACCAAGAGCGTTGCCACCGTGCAACACCTCAGTGCAGCGTGGAAGCACCAAAGCTAGAGAACTTTGGTCAAGGTCGTCAACGTGCGTGTTTTTCTGATTGGGAGGCTTGGGCCAAATGAATGCTATGACAAATAACAAAGAACTTCTTTTAGACGTTAAAGACCTTAAGGTCCACTTTAGCATTGCTTCTAAGTCCGCATGGCCTTGGAGCAAGCCTTCTAACCTAAAAGCTGTCGACGGTGTTAACGTTCGTCTGTACGAAGGTGAAACATTGGGCGTTGTAGGTGAGTCTGGTTGTGGTAAATCAACGTTTGCTCGTGCCATCATCGGTCTTGTAGAAGCGACGGACGGTGAAGTGATGTGGCTTGGTCAAGATCTGACTAAGATGCAAGCGGTTCAGCGCCGTAATACGCGTAAAGAAATCCAAATGATTTTCCAGGATCCTTTGGCATCGCTTAACCCGCGTATGACAGTGGGTGACATCATCGCAGAGCCTCTAGAAACCTTCTACCAGAACTCTCTAAGGCTGAAGTAAAAGAGCGCGTTCGTGAAATGATGACAAAGGTAGGTCTGCTACCAAACGTTATCAACCGTTACCCTCACGAGTTTTCGGGCGGTCAGTGTCAACGTATCGGTATCGCACGTGCACTCATCTTAAAGCCTAAGATGATCATCTGTGATGAACCAGTATCGGCACTGGACGTATCGATTCAGGCTCAGGTTGTTAACCTTCTTAAAGAGCTACAAAAAGAGTTAGGTTTGAGCTTGGTTTTCATTGCCCACGATTTGTCGGTAGTAAAACATATCTCTGATCGCGTATTGGTTATGTACCTAGGTAACGCTGTTGAACTTGGTGAAGCTGAGGCACTGTTTGCTGACCCGAAACACCCGTATACACGAGCGTTGATGTCAGCCGTACCAATCCCAGATCCAAAGATTGAACGCTCAAAGACGATTCAAATGCTTGAGGGTGATTTGCCTTCACCAATTAACCCACCGTCGGGTTGTGTGTTCCGCACGCGCTGTCCACAAGCGACAGAGCAGTGCGCACAACAAAAACCAACAATACAGGGAACGGACGTACACGCAGTGTCGTGCCTAAACGTAAGCGTTTAGAGTATCCCAGTAATGTATATAGCAAGGAAAAGCCTTAACCGTTTGTGTGTGAGTGGTTAGGGCGGCTATTTTCAGCCTGTGACGGGCCTAAGCGCGACGAGATTTTTGGTCGCGCTTTTTTTGTATCTGAAATCTGGAAACCATCACTATACCACTAGTTATTCAAAGAATTTGAACGACATAGTTAAACCCTTCCTATCAAGTTCCCCTTGGGTTCGCTCTATACTTTGAATCATCAAATTATAAAGAGGAATAGAGTCATGGGGAAATTAGTAGAAGGTGTTTGGCATGATGTTTGGTATGACACCAAAACCTCTGGTGGTAAATTTGTCCGTGAAGACGCCGGTTTTCGCAACTGGATTGAAAACCGAGCGGATGCCGAGTTTCAGCCGGAATCCGGTCGCTATCATCTTTATGTGTCGCTAGCTTGTCCTTGGGCACATCGTACTCTTATCTTCCGTTCTCTTAAGGGGCTCGAGTCGCACATCGATGTCACTGTTGTTTGCCCCGATATGCTTTCAGAAGGCTGGGTGTTTGGTCTTCCAGAGCCATTGTTTGGATTTACCAAAATGCATCAGGTGTATACTCAAGCGAAGCCTGATTACACCGGCAGAGTGACTGTGCCAGTACTTTGGGATAAGAAAACCAATACGATTGTGAGCAACGAATCGTCTGAAATTATTCGAATGTTTAACTCCGCGTTCAACGAATTAACCGGAAATCATGACGACTACTATCCAGAGTCACTGCGTGCTGGCATTGATAACTGGAACGAGTTTGTCTATCCCAACATCAATAATGGCGTGTATCGCTGCGGTTTTGCCACCACGCAAGAGGCTTACGAAGAAGCATTTCATAGCTTGTTTGATGCTCTTGATGAGATCGATGAGCACTTAGCAACGTCGCGTTATCTTGCTGGAGATAAACTAACCGAAGCGGATTGGCGCTTGTTTACTACCTTAGTTCGTTTTGACGCTGTGTACGTTGGTCACTTCAAATGCAATAAAAAACGCATTGCGGATTACCCGAACATTCAAGGCTACCTAAAAGAGTTGTATCAAGTTGAAGGGGTGAGTGCGACTACCGATATGTATCATATCAAGCGTCACTATTACTTTAGCCATACAGGTATCAATCCAACGCAAGTGGTGCCGCTTGGTCCTGAATTGGATCTTGATTCGCCACATGGGCGTGAATCCGTTGGTGGATAGGGTAATGGTTGGAATATTTGAAATATTCGGATAGCAGAAACGAAAAAACCGACTCAAGCGAGTCGGTTTTTCATTTGTATGGTGGGGGGGACGGATTCGAACCATCGAAGGCAGTGCCGGCAGATTTACAGTCTGCTCCCTTTGGCCACTCGGGAACCCCCCCAGGGGTTTTTATACTTGGTCGATGTTTTCCCAACGCGTCGATTCAAGTTGGTTAGCTAATCTCATTAACTAACAAAATATGGTGGGGGGGGACGGATTCGAACCATCGAAGGCAGTGCCGGCAGATTTACAGTCTGCTCCCTTTGGCCACTCGGGAACCCCCCCAGGAGTTTTTATACTTGTTTGATGTTTTCCCAACACATCCCTCAAGTGCGGAGCGCATCATAACAAACTGCGCATGGCTGTAAACCCTTTTTTGCTGATTTTGAACTGAATGGTGCCTTTTTGGACAGAGACGGCTAAAAAGCGTGTTTTTAGTCATTATTATTTAAACAGCAGGGAGTTATAGTGGTTCTACGTGACGAGTAAGAAGGAGAGATTAAACTCAAATGTAAATGAACTCCTCTAGCGAGATTTACACTTCTTGACGTTACACAGCGTATAACCCGCTAAAATAACCTAAGTTTTTTCACGATAAGATTCATACAATGAAAAATAAAACCATAACGGGCTTGCTTGCACTGTCTATTCTATGTGCCTCTCCAGCAAGTTTTGCCAAAAGGAGTTTTGGCGCCAAAGCAGTGTCGGTGGTGACCGAACCTGTTGCTATCCACCAAGTCTCGCAATCGCTTTCTCTTGTCGGCAAACTTGAAGCTGACGAGTCTGTTATTATTGCGTCTGAGGTGAACGGCATTGTTGATAGCATTCAGGTGAGTGCCAATCAAACCGTAGATAAAGGTCAGCTGTTGGTTCAGCTTAACGATGACAAAGCCCTGGCCGCTGTCGCGGAAGCCAAGGCCTACGTTCGTGATCAAAAACGTATTCTGGCTGAGTTTGAACGCCTAGTGGATCGCAACGCAATAACGAAGACCGAGATCGATGCCCAAAAAGCCGTTGTAGAGATTGGTAATGCACGGTTGGATGCGGCGAATGCCAATCTGAATGATCTATATATAGAGGCGCCTTTTTCCGGCACCGTTGGCTTGATTGATTTTAGCCGCGGTAAGTTAGTCAATGTCGGCACTGAGCTACTAACGCTTGATGACCTTTCCGTGATGCAGTTGGATTTACAAGTTCCAGAAAGCTACCTGCCAATGCTTGAAAAAGGTATGGCGGTGACGGCGCTCACCTCTGCATGGGGTACTCGTGTATTTTCGGGCAAGGTAGTCGCGATTGATACGCGCGTGAATCAAGAGACGCTTAACCTTCGTGTTCGTATTCACTTTGAAAACGAAGATGGCCGTTTAAAGCCAGGTATGTTGGCGCAGGCTCGTATGGAATTCCCACCTATTGAAGCGCCTATTATTCCTGTACAAGCGCTAGAATATTCTGGTACCAAGCGTTATGTCTATATTGTCGATGAAAACAACAAAGCACATCGTACCGAGGTCTTCTTAGGTGCTCGTGTTGGCAACCAAGTTGTCATTGAGAATGGTATTGAGATTGGTCAACGTATTGTGGTGCAAGGTATCGTCAATATGCGCGACGGAGCCTCTGTCTCTGAAGTCAATGCTGACGGTGAGCCAAACGCCGCTCGCGTTAAAGGCAAAAAGCCAATGGATAAGGATGCGAGCTAATGCTGTTATCTGATGTTTCTGTTAAACGTCCGGTAGCGGCTATCGTACTGAGCTTGTTGCTCTGCGTATTCGGTATCGTGTCGTTTAGTAAACTTGCCGTTCGTGAGATGCCGGATATCGAAAACCCTGTGGTTTCGATATCTACTCGTTACGAAGGTGCGTCCGCCACTATCATTGAAAGCCAGATAACGTCGGTGATCGAAGACCAGTTGTCGGGCATCAGTGGTATCGACGAAATTGAATCGACCACCCGTAACAGCATGTCGCGAATAACGGTGACGTTTGAACTCGGTTATGACCTTAACACGGGTGTCAGCGACGTTCGAGATGCGGTTGCTCGTGCGCAGCGCTCGCTCCCTGATGAAGCGGATGATCCGCTTGTTTTCAAAAACAACGGTAGTGGTGAGGCTTCGGTCTATATCAACCTTAGCTCATCGGAAATGGATCGTACTCAGTTGACCGACTACGTTAACCGTGTTTTGGTCGATCGTTTTAGTTTAATAAGCGGCGTGAGTTCTGTTGATGTTTCTGGTGGTCTATATCAGGTGATGTACATCAAACTGAAACCTGCTACATGGCTGGGCGAGGTGTCACGACGTCTGATATTACCTCGGCACTGCGAACCGAAAACATTGAAAGCCCGGGTGGTGAAGTTCGTAATGATGCGACAGTGATGTCGGTACGAACTGCTCGTGCTTATAATACGCCAATAGACTTTGAGTACTTGGTTGTAAAACGAGCAAGTGACAATACACCTATTTATCTGAAAGATGTCGCTGATGTCTATGTCGGTGCTGAGAACGAAAACTCTACCTTTAAGAGTGATGGTGTCGTCAATGTCAGTATGGGTATTGTCCCTCAGTCTGATGCCAACCCACTAGAGATGGCTGACCTTGTTCATAAAGAAGTTGAGCAGTTGCAGCAATTCCTGCCAAATGGAACTCGATTGGCTATCGACTATGATTCAACGGTTTTCATTGATCGCTCAATCTCTGAGGTCTACAACACGTTATTTATCACCGGCGGCTTGGTTATTCTGGTTCTCTATATCTTTATTGGCCAGGCTCGAGCGACGTTGATTCCGGCGGTCACTGTACCCGTTTCATTGATTTCATCCTTTATCGCAGCTTATTTCTTTGGTTTCTCAATCAACCTGATTACCTTGATGGCACTTATTCTGTCTATCGGACTGGTCGTGGATGATGCCATCGTTGTTGTCGAGAATATATTCCACCATATTGAACGTGGTGAATCACCGCTGCTGGCGGCCTATAAGGGAACTCGTGAAGTTGGCTTTGCGGTTATCGCGACCACCTTGGTTCTGGTGATGGTCTTCCTACCTATTTCGTTTATGGACGGGATGATTGGCTTGCTGTTCACTGAGTTCTCGGTGTTGCTAGCCATGTCGGTGATCTTCTCCTCGCTGATTGCCTTGACCCTAACACCTGTATTGGGAAGTACGATCCTAAAAGCGAATGACAAGCCAAACCGCTTCACGCAGTTTGTCGATCGTGGCTTTAAAAAGCTAGAACGTGGTTACAAGCTAGCGTTGGCGAAAGCCCTTAAGCTTCGTTGGGTTGCACCAATTGTTATCATCGCTTGTGTTGGCGGTAGTTTCCAGTTGATGCAACAGGTACCTGCACAGCTAACGCCTTCAGAAGACCGTGGTGTGATTTTCGCCTTCGTACGTGGAGCTGACGCGACCAGTTACAACCGTATGGCAGCAAACATGGACATTGTCGAAGAACGGTTAATGCCTCTACTTGGGCAAGGGTTCTTAAAGTCATTCAGTATTCAATCTCCAGCATTTGGTGGTAACGCCGGTGACCAGACGGGCTTTGTTATCATGATTCTAGAAGATTGGAACGACCGCGATATTACCGCTTCTGAGGCACTTGGTGAGGCCAGAAAAGCGTTGGCTGGCATCGCAGATGTGCGTGTCTATCCGTTTATGCCAGGCTTTAGAGGCGGCTCTAGTGAACCTGTTCAGTTCGTGATTGGCGGTTCAGACTATTCTGAACTTCAAACATGGGCGGACAAGCTTGAACAAGCGGCGGAAGAGTCTCCGTTTATGGAGGGGGCAAGTACAGATTACTCTGAGAAAACACCGGAACTCGTTGTCACCATAGACCGTGAACGTGCGGCTGAACTCGGTATTAGTGTTGCAGATATTTCCGACACACTAGAGATCATGCTTGGTGGTAAAACTGAAACGACTTATGTTGAACGCGGTGAAGAGTACGATGTGTATTTGCGTGGTGATGAGAATCAGTTCAATAACGCCAACGATTTAAGCCAAATTTACATGCGAACCAAATCCGGTGAGCTTGTTACACTTGATGCGGTGACGTCGATTGAAGAAGTGGCCTCTTCGACTCGTTTGTCACACTACAATAAGCAAAAAGCGATTACCATCAAGGCTAACCTATCCGATGGTTACACCTTGGGTGAAGCACTGGACTTTATGGACAGCCAAGCTATCGAGATGCTGCCGGGGGATATCTCGGTGAGCTATGCCGGTGAGTCCAAAGACTTCAAAGAGAATCAATCGAGTATCTTGGTGGTCTTTGGTCTGGCACTGCTGGTTGCTTATCTTGTACTTGCAGCTCAGTTTGAGAGCTTTGTGAACCCGCTAGTGGTGATGTTTACCGTGCCTATGGGTGTATTTGGTGGCTTCTTGGGTATGGTTATCATGCAGCAAGGCCTGAACATCTACAGCCAGATCGGCATGATCATGCTTATCGGTATGGTGACCAAAAACGGTATCTTGATTGTTGAGTTTGCCAACCAACTTCGCGACAAAGGCATTGAGTTTGAAAAAGCCATTATTGACGCTTCGGCAAGACGTCTACGCCCAATCATGATGACAGCATTTACTACGTTAGCAGGTGCCATCCGCTTATCCTTTCAACGGGCGCGGGTTATGAGAGCCGAGTAGCCGTAGGTACGGTTATCTTCTTTGGTATGGCGTTTGCGACCTTGGTTACTTTGTTCGTTATTCCAGCGATGTACCGCTTGATATCGGCGCGTACTCAATCGCCAGGTCACGTAGAGGCTGAGCTAAATAAAGCGCTTAGTCATGACGTAAAAGCGCGAACCAGTCATGGTGAGTTAAACGACGTATAGGTCATAAATGCCCAGTTTCGACTGGGCATTTTTTTGTTTGTTGGTTAGGATGGAGGAAGAAAAACCAACAATAAAAGGAAAGTAGAGTGGCTGATTTCAAATATAAAGATCTACCTCAAGAGCAACAAGATAAGCTCGACGCTGCGGTATTTCGTCGCCTTCTAGAGCACCTAGACAGCAATAAAGATGTGCAAAACATCGACCTTATGATTTTGGCGGGCTTTTGCCGCAACTGTTTTAGTAAGTGGTATAAAGCCGAA
This sequence comes from Vibrio maritimus, assembly GCA_000755425.1. Lineage (GTDB taxonomy): Bacteria > Pseudomonadota > Gammaproteobacteria > Enterobacterales > Vibrionaceae > Vibrio > Vibrio maritimus_A. The sequence continues at coordinate 50,117 of BBMT01000016.1, read as the reverse complement.
GCAGAAACCGCTGGATTGGACTTGGACATTGATGACGCTCGCGAGCGTGTCTATGGCATGACCTACGATGAGTGGAAAACCAACCATCAACCCAAAGCAACGCCAGAGCAGCTAGCTGCGTTTGAAGCAAGACAAGCAAAGAAGTAGTCTTGGTTTAAGAAGAAACAAAAAAGGCTTGGTTATTGACCAAGCTTTTTGCGATTTAGCGTATGACGATAGCTAAGTTAACTACAGTACCATCGCTGCAATCCAACCAAATACGATCAGTGGGATGTTGTAGTGGATAAAGGTAGGTACCACTGTTTCCCAAATGTGTTCGTGCTGACCATCTGCGTTTAGGCCTGATGTTGGACCTAAGGTTGAGTCAGAAGCTGGTGAGCCGGCATCGCCGAGTGCAGCCGCTGTACCAACAAGGGCTACGGTTGCCATTGGCGAGAAGCCAAATGCAAGTGCGAGAGGAACGTAAATTGTTGCGATGATTGGAATCGTTGAGAACGAAGAACCGATACCCATCGTAACCAGAAGACCAACAATTAGCATTAGAAGTGCTGCAAGTGGCTTGTTGTCACCAATGCTTGTGGATAGTGCTTCAACCAGCGTTTCAACGCCGCCAGTTTGCTTCATTACTGCTGCAAAGCCCGCCGCTGAAATCATGATAAAGCCGATCATCGCCATCATGTGTACACCTTTGGTGAACACATCTTGCGTCTCTTTCCATGCGATCACGCCGCCAAAAGTGAACACCATGAAGCCTGCTAGAGCACCAATGATCATTGAGCCAGAGGTTAGCTGAACCGCAAGAGCTGCAACGATACCCGCTAGAGCAATGACAATGTTCTTCTTATTGATGTGAGAAGGCTCTTCATCAATTTGAGTTAGCTCGGTTTCTGCGTATTCGCGAGGCTTACGGTAGCTAAAGAAGATAGCCATTAGTAGACCTGTGATCATACCTGCAGCTGGAAGCAACATCGCCATTGGCACTTGCGCTGCTGTGACTGACTCAAGGCCATTATCGTGCAGGTTTTTAAGCAGAATATTGTTTAGGAAGATGCCACCAAACCCGACTGGCAATACCATATACGGCGTTACAAGACCGAAGGTCAGCACACACGCCACTAGACGACGGTCTAGCTTAAGTTTTGCAAATACGCCTAGCAAAGGTGGAATCAAAATTGGGATAAAGGCGATATGAACTGGAATGATGTTCTGAGACGACATGGTCACTAGGATCAGTGCAACCAAAACCGCATATTTAAGGCCAGTAGTCCCAGCTGAGCTCTCTTTGCCGTGGATGCGCTTAATAACGCTCTGTGCAAGCAAATCAGTTATGCCAGATTTAGAAATTGCGACCGCGAAGGTACCCAACATTGCATAGCTAAGTGCGATAGTTGCACCACCGCCGAGGCCACCCTCAAAGGCACCTACAGCTTCGGTTAAAGACATACCAGACACGACGCCACCTACAATGGCACTGAATGTTAACGCAACGACAACGTTAACGCGCATCAGTGCGAGCAGCAGCATGATGCAAACGGAAATAACGACAGGATTCATAATAATCTCTAAAAAATGTGTGTTTGTTTATTCTTGGTTGTCGTCAACAACTGGCCAGCCACCAAGTGCTTTCCATTTATTGACGATTCGGCAAAATAGCTCAGCCGTCTTTTGAGTGTCGTACAGAGCCGAGTGGGCTTCCTTATTGTCGAACTCCATTCCTGCGACTTTACAAGCTTTCGCCAACACCGTTTGACCATAAGCGAGACCACTCAATGTGGCAGTATCAAAGGTAGCAAACGGATGAAACGGAACGCGCTTAAGTTTGGCACGTTCGTTCGCCGCACTCACAAAACTGTGGTCGAAGTTCGCATTGTGCGCCACCATGATGGCACGATTGCAATCGTGTTGCTTTTGCTCTTTTCGAATCAGTTTGTAGATCTCTTTTAACGCTTCTTGCTCCGACACCGCGCCGCGAAGTGGGCTAAATGGGTCGCGAATACCATTAAACTCCAGCGCTTCCTTTTCTAAGTTTGCGCCTTCAAATGGTTCAATGTGATAGTGCATCACAGTGGCAGGCTCAAGGTTACCTTCTTCGTCCATCTTCAAGGTGATGGCACAAATTTCCAGTAACGCATCAGTGCTAGCATTAAAACCTGCTGTTTCCACGTCGACAACAACGGGAAAGTAACCACGGAATCGCTTTTTTAGGGTAAGTGCTTCGTTTTCTACAGACATGTTTGAGTTTTCAAGTGTGACGAAGCGGGCATTATTGCAGATTCTGTCAGCATAAAAAACTAAACCGGGCATTTAATTTGCCTTCTATACGGCTATTGATAGTAGGCGTTAATAGCTTTGACTTAACAGATAAGGCTGATCTACGAGACTGATTGAGCAGGTGCGGTGTGAAAAGTAGTCAGAATCCATCTTGTCTGAGACGCGCTTCAGGAAACGAGTGCTTTGTTTTTCACTAGTGCGATGTTGGCGGGGAAATTGCAATAACCTATACGGAGATCCATCTAAATGCTTTGGCGGCAAGGACATGCCGCTAACGCAAAAGTTATCGAGTTATCTATCTATATGAAATTAAAAGCTTTACTTACCACTTTACTTCTGCCCACGCTGGCAATCCCGATGGCGGATGCGGCAATGGAAAAGCGCTATGTGGCAACGCCCACCCAGTCGCAGTGGGAAATGGTAAGTAACACACCGCTTGAGTGCCGCCTTGTACATCCGATCCCAAATTTTGGCGATGCGGAATTTGTCGCGCGTGCCAGTAAAAAGAAGAACCTCGATTTTGAACTTAAAATGCGCCGCTCGATGGGAGAAACGCGCAACGTAAGTTTAGTGTCGATGCCACCTCCATGGCGTCCAGGTGACAGTGCTGACCGCATCACCAACTTGCAGTTCTTTAAACAGTTCGACGGCTACGTTGGCGGGCAGGCAGCTTGGAGTATTTTGAGCGAACTAGAGAAAGGTCGTTATCCAACGTTCAGCTATCAAGACTGGCAAAGTAGAGACGAGCGTATTGAAGTGTCGCTCTCTTCCGTACTATTTCAGGCTAAATACAATGTGTTTAGCGATTGTGTTGCCAACTTGCTTCCGTACAGCTTTGAAGACATTTCTTTCACTATCTTGCACTACGACCGCAATAGTGAGCAGCTCAATAAGACCTCACAGCACCGCCTACAACAAATTGCTGAGTACGTACGCTATAACCAAGATATTGACTTAGTTCTAGTCTCAGCCTTTACCGATTCTTCGGAGTCGAAGAGTGAAAGCCAGCAGTTATCGGAAAAACGCGCGACGATTTTGCAGGACTATTTCCATTCTTTAGGATTACCTAAAGATCGCATTCAGGTGCAGGGATATGGTAAGCGTAGGCCGATTGCGAGCAATGCATCGCCGGTAGGTAAAGCGAAGAACCAAAGGGTGGTGATTTCGTTTGGGCGGACTGAAGTTTAGGTTCTATTTAACGTAGAAGTTTGGAAACCAGTGGTCGTGAGGCTGCTGGTTTTTTTGTGGCTCACGCGCTGTCTTAAACCATCTTTCCTCACCAAAGCATTATGAGTCCTGAGAACATAGTGTTGCAACTTTACGACCTATTTTTCATAGCTAGAGCCTCTACACTCAAACGTCAGTAGAAACGGAATCGGTAAGGAGGGGAAGTATGAACAGGAACATGACATCAATGATGTTATCGGCCTTGTTGCTGCAAGGTTGTGGTATAGAAACTCGGTCAGAGGTAGTTGAACAAAAATACACTAATCATGCCTCAAAATATGTCACCGTCGATGGGAAGCGAGTGCATTACCGAGATGAAGGGCAGGGCGAGGTGGTCATTTTACTGCATGGAACTTCTTCTTCACTACACGCATGGGATCAGTGGACGCAAATACTCAAACAAGACTATCGAGTGGTACGTATGGACTTGCCCGGGTTTGGTTTAACTGGGCACTTACCCGAGAATCGATATGAAATCGTTGATGATATTGCCTTTTTGAGCGCGTTTACGAAGCAACTCAACATTGAACAGGCGCATTTTGTAGGTAGCTCTTTGGGTGGGCGCATTGGATGGGAGTACAGTATAGAATATCCAGAAAAGATAAAAAGTCTTACTTTAATCAATGCATTAGGATATCCACAACAATCGTGGCCGCCCGCTATAGAGATGGCGCAGTGGCCAGTCATAGATAGAATAATGGAGCATGTCACTCCAAGGTTCATGTTCTCCGATGGGCTTAAAGAAGTTTATTTTGACCAGCAACTCGTGGATGCAGCGTTGATTGATCGATATTACGAACTCACCACTTACCAAGACAATCGACAAGGATTCACGCGGCGCGTTAAAGCATCTCTGGATGAAGATTCGGATAAGATAAAAAAATATCTTCACCGACTCTTATTCTGTGGGGCATGGAAGATCGCTATTTTCCTGCTGAAAATGCGCAAAAGTTCGAGCGAGATATTGAGAACTCTTATGCTATCGTATTTGACGACGTTGGACATTTACCAATGGAAGAGGTACCTGAACAGTCTGTAGAAGCGTTTCTACGTTTTATCTCGAAACGTAAGCCTTAGGGCTAACTTGATACCAGCGCTTAAACGCTTTATAGAAGCTGCTGGTGTCTTTGAAACCAAGGCGATAGCTCAATTCGGTGATGCTAGGAGGCGGAGTTTGAGTTAGCAACGTGCGGCAAGCTTTTTTCTCGTGTCATCAAGAATGCTTTGAAAAGACGTGTTCTCCTTTTCTAGTTTGCGGTAGAGCGTTTGGCGGCTGATATGCAGTTGCTGTGCAACCATATCGACGCTGAGTAACTTTCCTGTCTTCAGTCCGTTTAATACCAAGTTATTGACTAGCTGGTGGATAGATTGAGTCTGCTTCAACGTCTCAAGGTGGCTTTGCGCGGTTTCCTCCATAATCGTCTTCAAGTATTCGCTGCTTGATGCAATGGGAAGATTAAGCCACTTTGATTCAAACATTAGTTGGTATTCCGCACAGTGAAATTCGACAGACTCTCCAAAGACAGTTTTATACTTCTCAACGTAATGTGGGGCTAAATATCTAAACTTCGCATTGGTTAGAGGGAGGGGGTGAGCGCTCAACATTCTTGCCCAGGTAACCATCGCGCTCATGCTGCGCTCTATGGCGGCTGTAGGGTAGTCGTGAAGCGATTCAATCGATAGAGTTAAGCAGCAACGCTCTCCATCATCTTCAACTTGCCAATACTCAGAAGCGTTCATCAGCAAAATGTTACTTTGAAAAGTGCTAAATGCATCTTTTAAAGTCCCGCATTGACTTACCCAGCTAGCAAGTACACCTTTAGACTCTGGGAGATGGTCTGCCCAATGATGAGTCCTATTTCTGGTGATGGATGGTGTTGTTCAAGCAGTGACCACAAGGCAACCATTTGGCTCTCGGGAAGTCTTTTCGATGGTGAAGGCTTAGTGCGATTTTGAACGAGCCTGAGAGTGGTATCGTCAAGGATATTAGATGCTTCTATCTGTTCGCGTACCGAGGATGGCAGCAGTAGGTAAGCATCAACTAAATCAATGACAGAAGCGAAGGAAACGGATTTTTCGATAAAGCTATCTGTCATTGGAGTTACCACAATTGGAAGTCGAATCTAATTAATATCCTAATCTAGCCTGCCTAGTAATCTAGGGTATTTCGGAAAAAGGTTGTGCTAACTATCAGAAAGTCGAGAATACACATTAAAAAGTCTGAAATTTGTGTGACTTTTTAAGGCTTTTTCCCTTCCCGAATTCTAGCTCTTCCTACCCGTTATATTTCAACTGCATTGGTTAACCGAGTTTATATCTTCCTGACCAATCGCTGCCATCGATGTTTGAAGTTGTGAAGATACACGTTGTAGTTGCTCTCCTTGCGCTCGCATTACCTTAACTTTGTCAGCGGTGTCTTTTGCCTCGGCCAATACTCTTTGGATATGCGCCATAGACTCTGTGCAAAGTGACTGTGAGTGATCAGACTCAATACTGACTTTTTGGTTCAGTGCCATCAAGTCTCCATAGCTAGTCGAAATATCGACAAAGTATTTATCGGAGTGTTTGTTAATCGTGGCAATGTTATCAACGGTAGATTGAATTTTTTCTATCGCTTCAACCAAACTATCCGCCGTTCCTATCAGGTCATTTGTCATCGCTTCAATATCGCTAACTGCACTGTGTGTATGCTGTGATAGTTGGCGAACTTCACCAGCCACAACGGCAAAGCCGCGACCATGTTCTCCGGCTCTTGCGGATTCAATCGCAGCATTCAACGCGAGTAAGTTCGTCTGTTCAGAAATTCCCGTTATCACACTCAGCACCGTTTTCACATTATTGGAAACACTAACTAAGTCCAGACTGGACGCGTTTGCTAAATCAATATCTTGTTTTAGTCCACTAAAATACGTATTGAGCTGTGTGTTACTTTCCGTGATTTGGTCAAAGTGCTCATCACTTCTTCGCCTACTTTCAATGTTTTCAGAGCTTCTGAAGCGGTTTGACTAATAGATACTTGGACATTTTCGATATCGGTCGATGTCATCGATAGTTGTTTTGACTGATGTTCAATATTTCTTTCGATTTCAATAGATGTTTGTTCTGTTTGAACAGAGCATTTTTTGAGTGACCCCGACGACTGTTCGACGCGAGTTAATAAGCGCTCCAATTTTTCCATGGTGCCGTCAATGGCCGAGCCTATGCGCCCAAACTCATCACTTCCTGAAAAGCCGACTCTAGAATGCAGAGATCCTTCCTTAATGGACTGCATCGTTGTCACAATGTGGTGCAACAAAGGTATGGTGTTCTTATAAGCACCTAAACTGAAAAATATAATGACCGCTATGCTAGTGACAGAAAACATCAATATCAACTCAACGGACAGACTAAACCCTAAACTACTAAGTGCGCCATACTGCGTCAATAAAGCTATAGTAAACAATAGATTACTAACTACACCACATATGCCAGGGAGCCACATTTTTGCTGGCATGCTAATGTGCATGAAAATTCTATCCAATACACCGATTTTTACTTGAGACATGATCACCTTCCTAGTGCAAATTCGAGGTTAGCGTTTAACTCTAACCGTTCCTTGTCTATCGATTATATGCAAGAAGCTTTCCATTTTCTGACTTTGTGGTCAAGATTAGAGTAAAAAATTCAAACGTTAATAGTAAACTGAAAAACACTTACAAGTTGAAAGTCTCGGGACTTAGACGAAAACATTCGAGTGCAGGCGAGCAATACCTTCTTTAACGTCCTCTATGCCTTCACACTCATCCCCAAGGCCGCATTAGTCTCTTATACACATCAAAGGTTCCGATTTATTTTTGCAATAATACTAATCATGATTACCTCTTTGTTAATGATTTTCTCAATACTATTCTGATTGTGCCTATATAAGTTATGTATTCGAGGTAACAACATGAAGAGTTCGATTGCAATTATTGCAGGTGTCCTAACCTGTGCTTCCATCGGAGCTTACGCTACAGAAACGACGGTAGAAGATAGTGGTAATACGGTAGATTATGTTCAAGTTCGAAATGGCGTTGCCTATCAGGTTAATGAGACGACGCCATTCACCGGGCGACTCACCAGAAAATATGATACTGGCCAAAACGCGCTGCAAGTGAAGTTTGCCAATGGTAAAGCCGTCGGCTCAGAAACTACGTGGTATCCCAATGGACAAGTCGCGTCTAGCATTAATTACAAAGAAGGTGTCGCCACCGGGGAATGGAAGCAATGGTATGATAATGGTCAGCTAAAAACGGACACACACTATCAGAATGGCAAGCTAAGTGGCACTACACTGAATGGGCCTACAATGGTCAGAAGGTTGTCGATGCCAATTACGATAAAGGTAAATTGCAAGGTCAGGTGTCGACTTGGTATGAAAATGGTCAACCGCGAACGGAAGCCACTTATGATGGTGGGCAAAAGGATGGACCTGCGATTCAATATTACTCCAATGGTAACAAGGCCTACCAAGCCAATTATGACGATGGCGCGATCAACAACGGCACCATCACACAGTACTCAATGGACGGTCAAAAAGCTTATGAGGTTACGGTGAAGAACAACAAGGTAGTCTCAGAACAGCACTGGTTTGACGGCAAGTCATAATCAATTATGAATACTCCGGTAGAGGAAGTAAAAAGCCAGTGGTCAATGCCACTGGCTTTGTTGTTTCAGCTCGATGAAATCAGCACCTAACCTTCAAGGCCAGCGCTAGCTTGTTTGTTTTGAATCAACTCAATCATGTAGCCGTCTGGGTCTTTTACGAAGGCGATTTGAGTCGTACCGCCTTTTACAGGACCCGGTTCGCGGGTGACGTTACCGCCAGCGGCTTTGATGGCGTCGCATGTGGTGTAGATGTCGTCTACGCCAATGGCGATATGGCCATACGCGCTACCTAGGTCGTATTCGGTGACGCCCCAGTTGTATGTTAGCTCAATCACAGCACCTTCAGACTCATCACCAAAGCCAAGGAAGGCTAGGGTGTATTTGTATTCGGTGTTTTCATTTTTGCGCAGCAAGTTCATACCAATGACGTCGGTGTAGAATGAGATAGATTTATCTAGGTCACCTACACGTAGCATAGTGTGAAGGATACGGCCGTTAGACATAACATTGCTCCTTAATATTAATTGTCTGGATAGACTTTTTCTTTGAATTCGCAGAGATCCTCGATGATGCAGCTGCCGCAGCGCGGTTTACGGGCGACACAGGTATAGCGTCCGTGAAGGATCAGCCAGTGGTGCACATCGAGTTTAAATTCTTTTGGAACGACTTTAAGTAGTTTCTCTTCCACATCGTCGACGGTTTTGCCCATCGCAAATTTTGTGCGATTTGAGACACGATATATATGGGTGTCTACCGCGATGGTTGGCCAGCCGAAGGCGGTGTTGAGTACCACGTTGGCGGTTTTGCGTCCAACGCCGGGCAGGGTTTCCAACGCTTCACGGTTTTCTGGGACTTCGCTGCCGTGCTTTTCGATGAGGATCTTACAAGTCTTGATGACGTTCTCGGCTTTTGAGTTAAACAGGCCAATCGTCTTGATGTACTCTTTCACGCCATCTACACCGAGCGCTAGCATAGCTTCCGGTGTATTTGCGACGGGATAGAGTTTATCAGTTGCTTTGTTGACACTGACGTCGGTTGCCTGCGCAGAGAGTAGAACCGCTATCAGAAGTTCGAATGGTGAACTCCAGTTAAGCTCAGTCTCTGGTTTGGGGTTGTTTTCGCGAAGCCGCTCTAGAATCTCTTTTCTTTTGGTGTTGTTCATTTGCTGACTAATTCTTCCGCTGATTGCTTGTACTCAGTGTCTGAGTATCCAGTGTGTTTTTATTATAAAAATGCCCGAAAATCTCGGGCATGAAAAGCTTTAGTTGGTAACGCGAGCGCGTTCAATCTCTGGTTTTTCTTGTTTTGGTTGGCGCTGCTCGATTTGCTTATCGATGACGTTCTTGAGCGCAATCAAGAAGCCAACGCCGATAAATGCGCCTGGTGGCAACAAGGCCAGCAAGAACTGACTATCAAACTGGAACACTTCTATGCGAAGCGCTGCCGCCCAGTCACCGAGTAGTAGGTCGGCACCGTCGAAGAGAGTACCGTTACCAATTAACTCGCGCATTGCACCTAGCACAACAAGTGCGGAAGTCATGCCCATACCCATCCACAAACCATCGAGAGCAGCAGGGCCAACCGCGTTTTTAGAGGCGAACGCTTCTGCACGGCCAATGATGATGCAGTTGGTCACGATAAGCGGGATAAAAATACCCAATGATAAGTAAAGTCCATAGGCGTAAGCGTTCATCAGTAGCTGAACACAGGTTACTAGCGCTGCAATGATCATTACGAAAACAGGAATACGTACTTCTTTTGGCACATAGTCACGAACCAAAGAGACCGTGACGTTGGATCCAACCAGTACTAATAACGTCGCCAGTCCCAACCCTAGGGCGTTGGTTACGGTAGATGAAACCGCAAGCAGAGGACACAGACCAAGCAGCTGTACTAAAGCTGGGTTGTTATCCCACATGCCATTTTTAAAGAGTTCTTTTGAGGTTGTCATTACTCACCTCCACAGTTACGTGGCTGGTTTAAAATGGAATCGCGGTTGTTGTTCACGTATTCCACGGTATTTTTGACCGCTTTTACCACGGCTCTTGGCGTGATAGTTGCGCCAGTGAACGAGTCGAACTGGCCGCCGTCTTTACGGACTGCCCACTCATTCAGGTTGTCTTCGGTCACTTGCTTGCCAGAGAAACCTAAGATCCAATCAGTGATTCGAAGGTCGATTTTATCACCCAGCCTGGTGTCTCTTGGTGCGCTAATACTCGCGTACCCAAGATAGTTCCGTCGACATCAACGCCAATGATGAGCTTGATTGCACCGCTGTAACCATCTGGTGCGATGGTTTCAATGGCAAGAGCTTTTGGCTCATTGTTGATGGTGGCAATGTAAGCTGGCTGCGCTGTTGTGGTACCAAGTGCCGGATCACTGACCAAGGTGCAAGCGGCGTAGAGTTCGTTATCATGCAGCTCATGAGGGATAACCTCATTTAGCGTTGCTTGCAGCTGTGCACGTTCTTGGCGCAAGATCTGATCTTTCGTCAGATACTGAGTAACGGCAACGACACCGGTTGATGCACAAGCAAAGATAGCCAGTGTTAAGCCGTTTTTTCTAATTGCATTCAACATAATATCAGTGCCCGTAAGTTCTTGGTTTGGTGTAGTAATCGATAAGCGGTACGCACATATTGGCGAGCAGGACGCCAAAGGCGACGCCATCAGGGAAACCGCCCCAAGTACGGATGATGAAAACCATCAAGCCAACGAAGGCACCAAAAATCAAGCGACCTTTTACTGTGGTCGATGCAGAAACTGGATCGGTCGCAATAAAGAACGCACCAAGCATAGTCGCACCCGACAACAGGTGCAGCAGAGGCGAGCCAGTTTCGCCAGGCCAAATCATTGCAAAGAAGCCGCTGATTACCGTCAGAGACACTAACATTGCAACAGGGATATGCCATTGGATAATGCGTAGCTTAAGTAGAGCTAAACCGCCCACCAGGTAAGCCAGGTTTACCCATTCCCACCCTATGCCAGCGAGACTGCCAAAGATTGGCTGGCTTAGCACTTCACCCATGGTGTTACCATTGCTGATGCCTGTTTTGAATGCATCAAGAGGTGTGGCCATAGTGATGCCATCAATACCCGTTCGGATTTGCTGTAGTGAGTAGCCATCCATATCAAAGCCGCCGAAAATCAGCGAGAAAGCATCGGCAAAACCAACGGGCTCGTTTGAGATAGAAATTGGCGTGATCCAGCTTGTCATCTCTACAGGGAAAGAGATCAGCAGCACGACATAGGCCACCATTGCTGGGTTAAATGGATTCTGACCCAGACCACCATAAAGATGTTTCGCGATGACGATAGCGAATAGTAGACCAATGACTACTACCCACCATGGAGATAATGGTGGGATGGCAATAGCTAGAAGCCAAGCGGTAACCAAAGCACTGTAATCACGAAGCGCTAGAGCAGGGGAGCGTTTGCGAAGCAGCATGACCGCAGCTTCAAGTCCCAATCCGACAATAATCGCTAGTGCGAGTTGGATAATTGTGCCCCAACCAAAGAAATAGGTCTGAGCGACAAGGCCTGGCAGTGCACACAGCGCTACGCCTTTCATTAGATCTGGCGTACGTTTGCGGCTATGAGCATGTGGAGAGCTAGCAATAAAGAACGACACTAGTTGTTCTCCTTATTTTGTTCTTGTTGGCGTTTTCTTGCTTTCGCGCGCGCAATTGCGGCAGCGACAGCGGCCTTTTTTGGATCGTCCGACTCCGAAGTTGCCGTCTCAGTCGCCACTTCTTTAGGTTGTTCAGGTTGTGCTGATTCTGCTTTTTCAGGTTCAGTTTGAGCTGCTTGCTTGCGAGCTTTAGCGCGTGCAACCGCCGCGGCTACTGCTGCTTTCTTCGGATCTTCCGCTTCAGAAGCTGGTGTTTCGCTTGCCATTTTTTCAGGTTCAGCTTGAGCGGCTTGTTTACGAGCTTTAGCTCGCGCGATAGCAGCAGCTACGGCAGCTTTTTTAGGATCGTCTGCTTCAGACGCTGGCGTTTCGCTTTTCGCTTCTTCTGGCTCAACCTGAGCAGCTTGTTTACGAGCTTTCGCGCGAGCAATAGCAGCAGCGACTGCAGCTTTTTTAGGATCGTCTGCCTCAGACGCTGGTGCTTCGCTATTCGCTTCTTCCGGCTCAACCTGAGCGGCTTGTTTACGAGCTTTAGCACGCGCGATAGCGGCAGCGACTGCCGCTTTCTTAGGATCGTCTGCCTCAGAGGCTGGCGTTTCGCTTTTTGCTTCTTCCGGCTCAGCTTGAACGGCTTGTTTGCGAGCTTTAGCGCGAGCGATAGCGGCAGCAACGGCTGCTTTCTTAGGATCCTCGGAAGAAGGTGCTTCGCTATCTTTTTCCAAGGATTCTGTTTCAGTTGATGCTGATTGAGTGCTTTGCTTACGGGCTTTCGCGCGAGCGATTGCAGCCGCGACAGCTTCCTTCTTAGCATCATTTTCTGGTGCAGCTTCGTTTTCTGTTGTTTCGGTTTGCGCTGCTTGCTTACGTGCTTTCGCACGAGCAATCGCCGCGGCTACTGCATCTTTTTTGATTCTTGGCTGTCTGAATCAGAAGGTGCATCTTGCTGCTGTGCGGCTTTCTTGGCTTTCGCACGAGCTAAGGCTGCAGCAATCGCAGCTTTTTTCGGATCGACATCTGCGCTGGTTTCAGCAGTCACGTCTTCTGCCGCTGACGCTTTCTCAGCTTTACGCTCTCTTGCTTGGCGCTTACGCTCTTCGCGCAGTTTCGCCATTTCTGAATTGTCTGGTTCAGCTTGAGCTTGCTTGGCCGCTTCCGCCTGCTTAGCTTTAGCGCGAGCAATAGCAGCAGCAACCGCTGGTTTCACTTCACTAGTGGTTTCAGCTTTGGCTTTCTGCGCTTTGACGCGCTCAATTGCAGCAGCGATAGCGTCGTCTCCGCCAGACTTACTCATCTGCTTGCGGCGATCATCAGCGGCTTTCTTGAATCGATTCTCGCGTTCCGCTTTGTCACGCTCCATGCGAGCTTTTTTCTCTTCAAAGCGGACTTTAGCGCGTTCAGCAGCATCGGCATCTTGCTTACGAGTGCGGATTTCGGCTTTAGCCTGACGATAGTATTGAACAAGCGGGATTTCGCTTGGACAAACGAACGCACACGCCCCGCATTCGATACAATCTTTAAGGTTCAGCTCTTCGCATTTGTCGTATTCTTGCGATTTTGCGTACCACTGCAATTGTTGTGGTAGCAAAGATGCAGGACAAGCTTCGGCACACTGACTACAACGAATACAAGCGATCTCGTGAGAGCGAGGATCAATCTCGCGAAACGTTGGGGCTAAAATACAGTTCGCCGTTTTAGTGATTGGGACATTGGCGTGCGGGAGGGTAAAACCCATCATTGGACCGCCCATGATTAGGCGCTGTGACTTCTTGTCTGCTTTGTAACCAAACTCATCAAGCAGCGCTTGTACTGGCGTACCAATGCGCGTCCAGACGTTGCGTGGCTGTTTGAAGGTTTTGCCAGTGAGTGTGACAACACGCTCAATCAGCGGCTCACCTTGGCAAACGGCACGCTTAATTGCGAACGCCGAGCCGATGTTTTGTACCATGAGGCCAATATCAGCAGGAATGCCACCAACTGGTACTTCAAGATTGGTTAAGATCTTGATGAGCTGCTTTTCACCACCAGAAGGGTATTTGGTTGGGATCACACGGATCACAATGTCTTCGCTCGTAGCAGCTTTCTCTAATGCTTTTATTGCTTCAGGCTTGTTATCTTCAATACCGATGATGGTCAGCTTTGGCTTAAGCATGTGCTTGAGGATGTTGATACCTTCAATCACTTCATCGGCGCAATCTTGCATTAAGCGATCGTCTGCCGTGATGTAGGGCTCACACTCAGCAGCGTTAAGGATTAAGATTTCAGTGCGCTGAAGACCAGATTGGATTTTCTTCGCGGTTGGGAAGCCCGCACCGCCCATGCCGGAGATACCAGCAAGTCGAATGGTTTCGATGAGCGCGTCTGGCTCAAGTGCACGGTAGTCTTCAACCGGAGAAAGTTCAGTCCAGGTGTCTTCACCATCCGCTTCAATCACAATGCACAAATCACTCAAACCCGATGGGTGAGCTATGGTGCGAGGTTCAATCGCTTTGATGGTGCCAGACGTTGGCGCATGAACAGGCAACATGAAGGCCGCGTTGACTTGGCTCAGTGGCTGACCTTTAAGTACTGTATCGCCAATGTTTACCAATAGGTCGCCTGGTTTACCAATGTGCTGTTTTAGAGGAATGACGAGCTCGCTCGGTACAGCAGCACGCACGATCTCATTGCGGTTAGACTGTGTTTTGTTTTCTTGCGGGTGCACGCCGCCAGGGAAATCCCAAAGGGAGCCTGATTTAATTTGTTCGATGAGTGATAACATAATGCTCCCTACTTACCGTTTTGTTCTGTCGTTGGTTCGGTAATGTTGACGACAGGGATAGCATCCATTTGCCATTTCCATGTATCCGCGGTGGTTTCTACCGGGATCATTTCAATACAATCAGTCGGACACGGCGCAACGCAAAGGTCACAGCCGGTACACTCATCCTTGATAACCGTGTGCAGTGCTTTAGTGCCACCGACAATGGCGTCTACAGGGCACGCTTGAATACATTTGGTGCAGCCAATGCACATGTCTTCGTGGATAAAGGCGACTTTTTTAATCGATTTTTCGGCGTCGTGCGCCGAATCTTCGACTTCAACACCCATTAAATCTGCAAGCTTTTCAATAGTCGGTTGGCCACCCGGAGGACATTTGTTGATCGCATCGCCGTTAGCAATTGCTTCAGCGTAAGGGCGACAACCTGGGTAACCGCACTGGCCACACTGAGTTTGCGGCAGAATACTATCGATTTGATCGACAATAGGGTCTGCTTCAACTTTGAATTTGATAGAGGCAAAGCCTAGAACGGCGCCAAACAGACCCGCTAGGATAACAACAGCAACGATGGCAATAAGGATGGTACTCATTATAGTTTCACCAATCCTGTAAAGCCCATGAACGCAAGCGACATCAGTCCTGCGGTAATCATTGCGATAGAGGCACCTTTGAATGGCGCTGGTACATCGGCAGCCGCAATACGCTCACGCATTGAAGCAAATAAGATCAGAACCAAAGAGAAGCCAACGGCTGCACCGAATCCATAGATGATAGATTCGATGAAGTTGTGGTTTTCATTGATGTTAAGCAGAGCGACACCTAGCACGGCACAGTTGGTCGTGATCAACGGCAAGAAAATACCGAGTAACCTGTATAGGGTAGGGCTGGTTTTGTGTACCACCATCTCCGTGAACTGCACCACCACCGCGATAACGAGGATAAAACTCATCGTTCGCAGGTATTGGATACCTAGAGGCACAAGAACATAAGTTTCTACAAGGTAGGCACACACCGAGGCTAAAGTCAGTACGAATGTTGTCGCAAGACCCATGCCGATGGCCGTCTCGAGTTTTTTAGATACGCCCATAAATGGACATAACCCAAGGAATTTAACCAGTACGAAATTGTTGACGAGTACTGTGCCCACCAACAACAAAAGATATTCGGTCATAATAAAAAGTGTAAAGAGCTCCGATCCCGATATTATCCAGTTTTGAGCGGTGAATAACAACCTGTGAAATCTATGGTTTTGCTCGTTTGTACGAAAAGTATAGGCATTCGGGCTAAAAACAAAAAAAGACGTACAGAAATGGGTGAGTGAGAGCAGACCAAAAGGCTGTTATTCGAGAGGAGTTTGTGAGCCGCAGATACGAAAAAGCCGCGTCTTACGACACGGCTTTTTCTGAATTTGGCTCCCCCTGCGGGACTCGAACCTGCGACATACGGATTAACAGTCCGCCGTTCTACCAACTGAACTAAGGGGGAATTGCTTTAAGCGGGGCGAATCTTAGCTACCCTAGATGTGTGAGTCAATGGTTTTTTTGAAAAATTACTGCAAAAAAAACTTCAAAAAACGCTTTACTTTCCTGAGAGCCTTATCGCTCATAAGGTTGTTTTACTTATCCACCAAAATTGTGGATAAATGTGTTAATTGTGCGGTAGAGAATGTTGAATTGAGTAATTACTCATTTGATGGGGTGTGAATAACCGAATGATTTATCAATTATGTGTCTGAAATATAATGATTTTTTAAAGTTAGCATTGGGCGTGTCAAAAATGAGAATATTGTTATTAACAGCTAAGCTAGGATTGATTGGGGAAAAACCGTGGATGGTTTGAAACGCTTGGTGTAGACGTGGGTTTTGCTTGGGTGCACACAATAGCAAATTGCGCGTATAAAGGCGAGCTTTAGGTTGCAAATTGATAGCGCTAGCGCTCAAATAGTAGGGTTGCAGATAAGGGACACAAATAGATGGCAAAACACTTTGAATTGGTTTCTGATTACAAACCGTCAGGAGACCAACCTACCGCAATTGCGCAGTTAGTCGATGGCTTGGACTCAGGTCTCGCCCACCAAACGTTGCTCGGGGTAACCGGATCCGGTAAAACCTTCACGTTAGCCAACGTGATCGCCCAAGCGCAAAGACCCGCTATTTTACTGGCACCAAACAAAACCCTCGCCGCACAGCTTTATGGTGAGATGAAAGCCTTTTTCCCGAATAATGCGGTTGAGTACTTTGTTTCTTACTATGACTACTATCAGCCAGAGGCGTATGTACCGACCACTGACACGTTTATTGAAAAAGACGCGTCAGTGAACGCTCACATCGAGCAAATGCGTTTGTCGGCGACCAAAGCACTGCTTGAGCGCAAAGATGCGATTATCGTCGCATCAGTGTCTGCCATTTATGGTCTAGGCGATCCTGATTCATACTTGAAGATGATGCTCCACGTGACACGCGGTGCGGTGATCGACCAGCGTGATATCTTACTTCGACTTGCGGAGCTTCAATACTCTCGCAACGATGTAGCGTTTGAACGTGGTCAATTTCGCGTACGTGGTGAAGTTATCGATATCTTCCCTGCAGAATCTGATCAAGAAGCGGTACGCCTTGAAATGTTCGATGACGAGATTGATTGCATTAGTCTTTTCGACCCGCTGACGGGTGTGATTACCCAGCGCGATATCGCGCGCTACACCATCTATCCGAAAACCCACTATGTAACGCCACGAGAACGCATTCTAGATGCGATTGAAGAGATCAAAAAAGAGCTCACCAGTCGTGCCACTTATCTAAAAGAAAACAATAAGTTACTTGAAGAGCAGCGTATTTCTCAGCGTACTCAGTTTGATATTGAGATGATGAACGAACTTGGCTTTTGTTCAGGCATCGAGAACTACTCTCGTTATTTGAGTGGTCGCAAAGAGGGTGAGCCGCCTCCGACACTATTCGATTACTTGCCGGCAGACGGGTTGCTCATTATTGATGAGTCACACGTGACCGTGCCGCAAATTGGTGCAATGTATAAAGGTGACCGCTCTCGAAAAGAGACACTCGTGGAGTTTGGTTTCCGTTTGCCTTCGGCGTTGGACAATCGTCCGATGAAGTTTGAAGAATTTGAGATGATTTCGCCGCAAACCATCTTTGTTTCGGCGACACCAAGTGCTTATGAGCTCGAGAAGTCGAACGGTGATGTTGCCGACCAAGTAGTACGTCCGACAGGTCTCTTGGATCCAGAGATTGAGGTGCGTCCTGTTGCGACTCAGGTGGATGATTTGCTCTCCGAAGCTAAAGCTCGCGCAGCAATTGAGGAGCGTGTGCTGGTGACAACTCTTACTAAACGCATGGCTGAGGATTTGACGGAATACCTCAATGAGCACGGTGTTAAAGTCCGCTATTTACACTCAGATATCGATACCGTTGAACGCACCGAGATCATTCGTGATTTACGTTTAGGTGAGTTTGATGTGCTGGTAGGGATTAACTTGCTTCGAGAGGGTTTGGATATGCCAGAGGTGTCGCTGGTGGCGATCCTTGATGCTGATAAGGAAGGTTTCCTGCGCTCAGAACGCTCTTTGATTCAGACCATAGGTCGTGCCGCACGTAACATCAAAGGTAAAGCGATTCTATATGGTGACCGGATCACTAAGTCGATGCAAAAAGCCATCGACGAAACCTCTCGTCGCCGTGAAAAGCAGCATGCTTACAATGAAAAAATGGGGCTGGTACCTACTGCGCTTAAACGCAACATCAAAGACATCATGGAAATTGGTGGCGTGGTTAAAGGTGGTAAGCCGAAGAAAGGCAAACAGGTACCGCTTTCCAAGGTCGCCGAGCCTTCTCAAGCTTATGTGGCGCTATCCTCACAAGATCTCGAAAAACAAATTCTCAAGCTCGAAGGGGAAATGTATCAGCATGCTCAGAACTTAGAATTTGAACTAGCTGCAGAAAAACGTGATGAAATAGAAAAACTTAGACAACACTTCATCGCTAACAGTTAACAAGCTTTGAGCAGTCTGGTAGGCTGCTCAAGCTTTAAGCAGTAAAATAAAAATGGTTTTTCTTAGTCAATAATTGCAAAATGCGAATATGCTTATAGAGTAACCAAATAAAGCAAACATAATAAAACAACAGTTAGCTAGGATTTATGCAACCTTTATTCGACGAGCCGAAGTCTCGCTACCTACTGATGGTAGAAGATACGGCCTCCGTTGCGGCTTTATATCGCTCGTATCTTTCTCCATTGGGGATCGACATCAATATCGTTGGCAATGGCCGCGATGCGATTCAAAGCTTACAGCATCGGACACCCGATCTGATACTTCTTGATCTGCGTCTTCCCGATATGACGGGGATGGATGTTTTGGACGCAGTGAAACAATCTCATCCAGACGTGCCTATCATCTTTATGACAGCGCACGGTTCTATTGATATCGCGGTCGATGCGATGCAGCACGGTGCCCAAGACTTTTTGATTAAGCCTTGTGAGGCTGATCGTCTGCGCGTAACCGTAACCAATGCGATTCGCAAAGCTTCTAAACTGCGTGATGAAATCAACGATACGGGTAGCCCAAGTTATCAAGGCTTCATCGGCAGTAGTCAGCCGATGCAAGCTGTATATCGCACTATCGACTCCGCCGCATCCAGTAAAGCCAGTATTTTTATTACCGGTGAGAGTGGTACCGGTAAAGAGGTATGTGCCGAAGCCATACACGCTGCGAGTAAACGCGGTGACAAGCCATTTATCGCAATTAACTGTGCGGCGATCCCTAAAGATCTGATTGAAAGTGAGCTGTTTGGTCACGTTAAAGGTGCCTTTACTGGTGCTGCGGTTGATAGACAAGGTGCGGCTGAGCTTGCCGATGGCGGCACACTGTTTCTTGATGAGTTGTGCGAGATGGATCTCGAACTGCAAACCAAATTGCTGCGCTTTATCCAAACCGGTACTTTCCAAAAAGTGGGCTCTTCACGTATGAAGAAAGTGGACGTGCGCTTTGTGTGTGCGACCAACCGCGACCCTTGGAAAGAGGTACAAGAAGGGCGGTTTAGGGAAGACTTGTACTACCGTTTGTATGTGATCCCATTGCACCTGCCGCCGCTTCGTGATCGTGAAGAAGACGTGATCGAAATTGCCTACTCGTTGTTGGGCTTCATGTCCCATGAGGAAGGGAAGAGCTTTGTGCGCTTTTCTCAAGATGTGATTGAACGCTTCATCCACTACGAGTGGCCGGGTAACGTACGTCAATTGCAAAATGTGTTACGAAATGTCGTGGTACTTAACCACGGTAAAGAGATCACGCTAGATATGCTGCCGCCACCGTTGAATGAGCCTTTGGTCGTCGTGAAACCAACCGCATCATCGATCACGGTCTCGTCATTTGGCCCACAAGATATTGTGCCGCTATGGCAAACTGAGCGACGCACTATTGAGCAGGCCATAGAGGCTTGTGATGGCAACATCCCACAGGCGGCAAAGTATCTGGACGTAAGTCCATCGACTATTTATAGAAAAATCCAAGCATGGAATGCGAGTGAGACCAAAGCATGACGTTTATGAATCAAGATCGAGTAGAGCAACTTACCAACGAAATTGGCGTGAGTAATATTCCTATTTTACTGGGAATATTTACGGGTGAGTTGGTGACGTATCAAAGTCAGCTTAGTGAAGGCTCACTTAGCGAGAAAATGGAGTTGCTAGCGGAAATATGCCACGCACTCAAGAGCAGCGCCGCCAGTTTTGGTGCTGAGCCTTTATGCCAACTTGCGATCCAAATTGATGCAAAATCTAAGCAAAACGCGCTCGTGGAAGATCAAGCCCTGATTGACCAAGTGCTGGCACTGCTTGCTAACACACACACCACTTATGTTAGCTACCTTGAGACGATAGAAGCCTAGCGCTTCAGAGGTACCAAACGTAAAAATGCAGCCTTTGAGGCTGCATTTTTTTATGCTCGCTCGTTAAAGGTGCACGTTATAGATACAATTTTCTCAGCTCTTTCTTATCGACTTTCCCAACGCTGGTCTTAGCAATGGCATCGACAAACTTAATCTTCATTAGTAGCGCCTCTCGAGCGAGGATGCCTTTGGTGATAAAACCTTTGGCAAACCCTAACAGTTCTTTTTCCGTCACCGTTTGATCGGGCTTAAGGGTGATTAGAGCCAGAGGAACTTCGCCCCATTTATTGTGTGGCATGCCAATCACAGCAGCTTCAGATACGGCTTTGTGTTGATGAAGAATGTCCTCAAGTTCAAGGGAGCTTACCCATTCGCCTGAGATTTTAATCATATCTTTCACGCGGTCAGTGATTTTTATAAATCCTTCCTGGTCGATGGTTGCTACATCGCCAGTATGTAAGTAACCACCTCGCCACAGCGCCTTAGAGTTCTTATTGTCTTTGTAGTAACTCGGTGTAAGCCAAGGAGCTCTCACGACTATTTCGCCTGTGGTTTCGCCATCGTGTGCGAGAGGCTCCATTTGTTCATCGACGATCTCAACTTCGACCATCGCGACTTTTTTACCTGTTTTCGCCCGGTATTCTGCTTGAGTGTCCATGTCACGTTCAAGATGTTCAGGGGTGAGTTGCACTATCGATAGGATTGGACCGGTCTCACTCATGCCATACCCGGCAAAGACATCAATATCGCGTGCCAATGCTGCCTGACAAAGTGCTTTTGGTAATGCAGCGCCCCCAATCACGACTTTCCATCCCGATAAATCCACTGAGGAAGATTTAGGTGAGTTGAGTAGCAAGTGCAAGATGGTGGGTACGCAGTGTGAGAAGGTCACTTTTTCTTGTTCAATAAGGCCAAGCAATACATCTGGAATATATTTACCCGGATAGACCTGTTTGATGCCAAGCATAGTGGCCATATATGGTAGACCCCAAGCGTGAACATGAAACATTGGTGTAATAGGCATGTAGATGTCGCCTTGATGCAGCCGGCCTTGAACCGCATTGGTGCCAAGAGAGCTTAGAATTCCTAGGGTATGCAGCACCAATTGACGGTGAGTAAAGAACACCCCCTTTGGCATCCCTGTTGTACCTGTAGTGTAGAAGGTAGTGGCAACTGTGTTCTCATCAAAGTCAGGAAAGTCAAACTCGGTAGATTGCGCCGCCAATCGCTGCTCATATTCACAGTCGCCTTCATCACGAAGTACCACGTAATCGTTGATGGTGTCGATGCGCCCTTTGATTTGATCCAAGATCGGTAAAAACTCTTCATGGATGAGCAGTACATCGTCTTCCGCGTGGTCAATGGTATAAAGAATTTGCTCTGGAGAGAGACGAACGTTAATCATATGCAGCTTGGCGCCAATCATAGGAATCGCGAAGTAGCACTCTAGGTAACGGTGCGAGTCATAGTCCATTACTGCCACGGTATCGCCTTTTTTTAACGCCCATATGGGTTAGGGCGTTGGCAAGTTGCCTCACGCGGTCATGGAAGGTTTGATAGCTGTGGCGTCGGTAGTTGGCGTAGATGATTTCTTGGTCTGGATCGAAAGCAACAGGGGAGAACAGGAGATTTTTGATCAACAGTTGATAATTGGATGGGTCATTCACGTACTGGTTCATGTCGGCACTTCGCTATTTTGATTGTTGTGATGGTAGAGTGATGCATTCATGGCAGCGCAACAATTTGCTTGGTTAGCAATTGTTAACTAAGTAGGGTTTTTATCAGAATAGCAGTGAGGAACTGTGAGTGAATACTTACCTGACATACAAAAAAGCCTCAACTATGTCTAAGTGACTGAGCATGAGGCTTTTTGTTGGGTATATTCAGCGAATCGTCATGGGCTTATTGCAGCAGCGATTCAATCGCTTGCTTGAGTTTATTCCTATCATGCGCCAATCACGATTGGGTGAGGCCAGAGGCTGAGTCATACAGTTCCAGCGTGAACAAATATCTGGGTGTGCCTGTTCCCCTAAAATGACATCGAGTTTTCGACCATGTAAAGCGCGCTCGCACCACTGCAGTTTTTGCTCCAGCGTCATTCTTCCTGCCGGGCCATACTCTGGTGATAGTTCTCAACAAATACCACTTTGGCTTTGGTATTACTGTTAATGGCTTGGCTGAGTTCAGCAAGCAAAAGCGGTGGCATGATACTGGTGAGAAAACTACCAGGCCCAAGCACAATACAGTCCGCTTGGAGAATCGCATCCACCGCTTCTTTTGTCGCAGGTACGACAGGTTCTAAATCAAGACGCTGTAGATCTTGTTCCATTTCATCCACGGAGGTTTCACCCGTAACCCATTTTCCTTCTACCGAAAGTGCTTTGAGATCTGAAGGGTGCTCAGACATTGGATGATATTTACATCGACTTTAAGCAAGTCTCTGATCAGCTCAATTGCGTCGAGAGGGCGGACAGATAAGTTATCCAATGCAGTAAGCATAAGATTACCAAGGTTGTGACCATTCAGGTCGCCCGTGCCTTTGAAACGATACTCAAACATCATTGAACCGATAGACGGGTCGGTAATGAGCTGGTTGATACAGTTGCGAGTGTCACCCCAAGCAATGCCACCTTGGCACTCTCGAATACGGCCGGTGGAACCGCCGTTGTCAGTCGTTGCGACAATGCCTGTGGCATTGGAGCCAAAATCTTTCAGCGCAGCCAACATGCGCCCTAAACCGTGACCGCCACCAATCGCCACGACTTTTTTTGATGAATATATGCTCATCTTATACTTCTTTTATGTGGTTTCATTGTTTTATAGCCTAGCAAACACAAGCCGCTGCTAGTGTTCGAAGAGCAATAACATAGGGTAAATTGTTCATTTGTGATACTCAACTATAATAAAAATGACGAATAGATAAGGTTTTTTGATTGCAAAGCTGGAAAACCCTGTCGTTATTGAGTATTTTACTCGCACGCTGTTAGTGACTTTTTCGCTAATTGCCATAACTCCGAGCTCACGACGCTAAGTCGGCGGGACTTTCTCCTTGAATTAGGATGTCCATCTAGATAAGCGTGTTGAGCCAGTGACAGAAGGTCACAAGGCTTGATTGGAAATGATCACGCCTCCCGTGTTTGGAAAGGTGTTCCGTGGCGCAACAATTCGAAGATAAATTCCATCGCAAGTTTTATTACTTGCGCTTGTCGGTTACAGATGTCTGTAATTTCCGATGTACATATTGCCTCCCTGATGGCTACAAACCGCCTGGTCACAAAAGACCAGCCTTTTTGACGCTGCCTGAAATAAAGCGTGTTGTCACTGCATTTGCAGATTGTGGCACGTCAAAGGTGCGTATTACTGGTGGTGAGCCTAGTCTTAGGAAGGATTTCCCTCAGATCATTGAAACGGTCGCTAATACTCCTGGCATCAGCAAAGTGGCTACGACAACTAACGGTTATCGTATGGCAAAGCAGGTTGATACATGGCAGCAAGCGGGTTTGACTCATATTAACGTTAGCGTTGATAGCCTTGATCCTCGTATGTTCCACCAAATTACGGGTGAGAATAAATTTACCGAGGTGATGGCGGGTATCGACCGCGCGTTTGAGATCGGCTACGAGCAGGTCAAAGTCAATGTAGTGTTAATGAAAGATCTCAACGCCAAAGAGCTGCCGTCGTTCCTTAACTGGATCAAAGATCGTCCTATCCAGCTTAGGTTTATCGAGCTGATGCAAACCGGTGAAATGGACGAGCTGTTTCAAAATCATCATGTCTCAGGTGTGGACATACGCAATCAACTTATCGCTAACGGTTGGATACTGAAAGCTCGTCAAAACAACGACGGCCCGGCTCAAGTATTCGTGCATGCCGATTACAAAGGCGAGATTGGTTTGATCATGCCATACGAGAAAAACTTCTGCGAAAGTTGTAACCGCTTGCGTGTCTCAGCAATGGGTAAACTGCACTTATGCTTGTTTGGCGAGCATGGTGTAGAGCTGCGAGACTTACTGCAAGAAGACGCGCAGGAGCAGGCGCTAATCGAGCGCATTCAAGCACAATTACAGACCAAGTCGGCCAGTCACTTCCTACATGATGGCAATTCAGGAATGACGCCACACTTGGCATCCATCGGCGGCTAATTCGCGTCGCCGATTTTAATGTTTACAGTTTTTATAGGGTGAAAATCATGGGTCACGCAGAGAGCAAATTTGTGCCTGCGAATATCGCAGTGCTAACCGTTTCAGATACACGTACAGAAGAGAACGACACATCAGGTCGTTACCTGGTTGAAAACCTGCAAGAAGCGGGTCACACGCTTGCGGACAAAAAAATCGTTATCGATGACATCTACCAAATCCGCGCAGTGGTTTCACAGTGGATTGCTGACGAAAGCGTTCAAGCAGTGATGATCACTGGCGGTACAGGTTTTACCTCTCGTGACAGCACTCCAGAAGCGCTGGTACCTCTTTTCGATAAGCAAGTAGAAGGCTTCGGTGAGCTATTCCGAGCGGTATCTTACGAAGAGATTGGTACTTCGACGATTCAGTCACGTGCGATTGCTGGTTTTGCTAATCACACGGTGATCTTTGCGATGCCGGGTTCGACAGGTGCATGTCGCACGGGTTGGACGAAAATCATTAAGCAGCAGCTCGATGCAAGTCATCGCCCTTGTAACTTCATGCCTCACCTAACTAAGTAACTGTCGGGGTTAGCCATGTCGGAATTTACACATATTAATGCATCGGGCGAGGCCAACATGGTCGATGTTTCAGCTAAGGCTGAGACCGTTCGCGAAGCGCGTGCAGAAGCGTTTGTGCATATGGCACCGGAAACGCTGAAAATGATTACCTCTGGCAACCATCACAAAGGGGATGTGTTTGCTACCGCACGTATTGCGGGTATTCAAGCGGCGAAGAAAACTTGGGACTTGATCCCGCTATGTCATCCGCTGTTGCTTTCTAAAGTTGAAGTGCAGCTAGAGGCGCTGGAAAGTGAAAACAAAGTACGCATCGAATCCGTGTGTAAGCTCGCGGGTAAAACGGGTGTAGAAATGGAAGCACTGACTGCAGCTTCTGTCGCGGCGTTGACGATTTACGACATGTGCAAAGCCGTACAAAAAGACATGGTCATCGACAGCGTCCGATTACTAGAAAAAACCGGCGGTAAGTCAGGTCACTTTAAGGTGGAATCATGATTAAAGTACTGTTTTTTGCTCAAACTCGCGAATTGGTTGGTGTTGACGCGCTTGAACTTGAGGCCAGTTTTGACACGGTCGAAGCTATCCGCGCTCACTTAGCAAAGCAAGAGGGCAAGTGGGACTTGGCTCTTGATTCTGGTAAGTTGTTGGCGGCTGTGAATCAGGACATTGTACCGCTGACGGCGACCGTTAGTGACGGTGATGAAGTGGCCTTTTTCCCTCCAGTTACTGGGGGTGATATGACCATTCAAGTATCGGTTCAGCAGCAAGACTTTTCGGTAGGTGCTGAGTATGAAGCTCTGGCTGAGGGCAGCGCATCGGGTGCAATAGTGACATTTACGGGCAAAGTGCGTGATATGAACCTAGGCGACAATGTGCAAGGCATGTCGCTTGAGCATTATCCGGGAATGACGGAACGCGCTTTAGAGAAAATCTGCGATGAAGCGGAAACGAGATGGATGCTGAACGGTATTCGTGTCATACACCGTGTCGGCGATCTAGATGCAGGTGATCAAATCGTGTTTGTTGGTGTATCTAGTGCTCACCGCGGCGCGGCGTTTGAAGCCTGTGAATTCATTATGGATTACTTGAAAACCAAGGCACCATTTTGGAAGAAAGAACGCACGACAGAGTCAACTCGATGGGTCGAGTCTCGCGAGTCCGACGCTCAGGCCGCTGAGCGCTGGCAAAAATAACAAGAGCATGCCTAGGCATGCTCTTTTTTCATAGTGAACCTGTTTGTATGGCTTCTATTTGGCGACAGCTAGCTCAGCATCGAGAAAGGCGTTGACCGCTTTAATCACACCATCTTCTGTGTTGCTCGGTGCAGAGAAACGCGCAAGTTCTTTAACACCCGGGTGGGCATTTTCCATTGCGTAAGAGTAATAACTCTCCTTCAACATCTCCACATCGTTAAAGTAGTCACCAAACTCATGGTCTGCTCAAAAGTAAAGTCCATGGTTTGCTGTAAGTGGCGAATTGCCGCACCTTTTGATGCGACTTTGTTCATTACATCGAGCCAAATCTTAGCGCTAACCACGACTTGAAATTCCTCACCAAATGCTGGGCGGATCACGGGTTCGATATGAGCCTCAGAGCCATCAAAGTGCAGTAGAGCAACTTTAATAAATTCGTCTTCTACGCGAAGCAAATCGTCAACATATTGGCAGCGGTGGTAGTACTTATTGATTTCCTGAAGTGCTTTTGGGTCTTGTGTTTCGATGTAAGCACCTTTCTTACCACACAGCACAATAAACGCACCGGAGATCGTACGGGCTTGGCGAATGATGTCAGGCACGGAAGCTGAATCAAGCGTACAGCTATACAGCTCTTTGTCCTGATGCATGACCATAGTGCCATTTTCAGCGATAAACAGCATCTCGTCTTGGTAGTCAGCAAAGGTATCACGCAAGCTATAGTATTGACGTCCGGACGCCGCAGCAAACAGAATGCCTTGAGACTTTAGCCTTTGAAATAACGCAGGAAACTGCTCTGGAAGTTGGCTTTGTTCGTCTAACAGGGTTCCATCCATGTCGGTTGCGATGAATTTGATTTTTGAAGCTGTCATAGTTGAACGCTAATTTTGTGAGTAAAGCTAGAGTTTAGCGCTCAAGGTATGGTAAAGGAAGTACATTACTGTTAGTTACCCACAAATCGAGCAATAGGCGCCCATTATTTGTGCGTCTCCCCAAAATAGTGCACCGGAAAACACGTCTAGTTTCGTAACTAACTGATAAATAACACTATCGTTATTGGAACCATTCTTGCTCACTCTCTTATCAAAGGCTGTGTCTTGTTGAAACGACAAGACAGATGACCGTGAACAATAACTAACTCGTCAATGGCAAAGGCGCCTCTTCTTGAAATAAGAAGAGGCGCCTTTTTTATCGATGTCGCCGGGCTCAAGGAGAAGCTATGAAGCCGAGAAGTGTCAAAACAACCTGTCCTTATTGTGGTGTCGGCTGCGGCTTGGTGGCCAAGTGTGTCAGTACCCCGAATCAAGCATCAACGAGTGGCGACTTTTCGCATCCAGCAAACATGGGGGCGCTGTGTGTTAAAGGTTCATCTTTAGATCAAAGCCATACTGGGCCTGCGAGATTGTTGTACCCTAAAATCAACGGTAAACAGGCATCATGGCAAGAAGCGATTGATACCATCGCAGAGCGGTTTTATGACATCAAACAGCAACACGGCAGTGATGCGCTATCTATGTACGTCTCGGGTCAACTGCTGACAGAAGATTACTATGTTGCTAATAAGCTTATGAAAGGATTTATTGGCAGCGCCAACATTGATACCAACTCTCGACTTTGTATGTCGTCTGCGGTTGCGTCGCACGTTCGTGCATTTGGTGAAGATGTCGTGCCAGTGAATTATCAAGACCTTGAGTTGGCGGAGATGATTGTGTTAGTCGGCTCCAATATGGCCTGGACACACCCAATCGTCTTTCGCCGAATTCAACAAGCGAGAGAATCAAATCCCAACTTAAAGCTGGTGGTGATCGACCCTCGAAAAACCATGACTGCAGAGCAAGCGGATCTCCACCTGCCTCTTGTGAGTGACAGCGATGTGGCACTGTTTATGGGCTTGGCACGGTATTGTGAGGACACCAAGCAGCTTGACACCGAGTATATTAACAAGCACACGCAAGGTGCAGATGCGCTGATGAAAGCGCTAAAACAACCGTCTTGTTCCCTTGATGCTGTCGCAGAGCAAACTCAAGTCGATAAAACTAGCCTTAAACAGTTCTATCATTGGTTCTCGACCAAGCAGCGCGTGATTACACTTTATTGCCAAGGCGTGAATCAGGCTGAGAATGGGACTGATAAAGCAATGCCATTATTAATGCTCACCTGCTAACGGGTAAAATCGGTCGTGAAGGGTGCGGCCCATTTTCGATTACTGGCCAGCCAATGCCATGGGGGGACGAGAGGTGGGGGGACTGGCAAATCAATTGGCTGCCCATCGTGGTTTTGATGCTGAGTCGATAGAGCAAGTTAGGGCGATTTGGCAGGCACCAGACATGGCAACCAAACACGGCTTGAAAGCGGTGGATCTGTTTGATGCGATAGAACGCGGTGAAGTGAAAGCGGTTTGGATCATGGCGACCAATCCAGTCGTATCACTGCCACAAAGTCAGAAAATCAAACGAGCGCTCAAGCGCTGTGAGTTGGTAATCGTGTCGGATATCTGCGCTGATTCTGATATCGCCCAGTACGCGGACATTTTGCTACCCGCAGCAGGATGGGGTGAAAAGCAAGGTATGGTGACGAATTCTGAGCGTATGATGTCTCGTCAGCGCGCATTCTTACCTATGCGCGGTGAAAGTAGGCCAGATTGGTGGGCGATCTCTAAAGTAGGTCAGGCTTTGTGTCGTCTAATGGATGTTAGCGATGGGTTTGGGTATCACAGTGAGTATGAGATTTTCAAAGAACACATTCAGTTATCGGCTATCAACAAACATGCACCTCAGTTATTTGATTTAAGCAAGTTAAGTACACTGACTGAAAACGATTATCAACAATGGCAACCTATGCAATGGCCGCTTGGCGGTGAGAGACCATTCGCCGACGGCGCCTTTGCGACACCTTCTGGGCGTGCCAATTTGATTGTTCCCGAGGCGATTGACCTAGAAACGCCTCGCGGTCATCAAGAATTCATTCTCAATACGGGGCGTGACCGCGACCAATGGCATACCATGACGCGCACAGGCTACGTTCCTTCGCTTACCCAAAAGAGGTCGAGCCTACGCTTTACCTCAACCCACTCTCCATTGAAAGAGCAGAGCTTAAAACGGAGCAACTTGCTGAACTAACACTGCCTGGTTACAGCGGTAATGTGGTCGCTCGTATCAGAGCAGACGAAGGTTTGAGTATGCACAGTGTGTATTTGTCGATGCACTGGGCAGGCGAATTTGGTGGTGGCAGTGGTGTTAACCAGGTGACAAAATCCGTGGTTGACCCTATTTCGGGTCAGCCGGCGTTTAAATCGACACTGGTTCGCGTCACTCCATTTAGCATTGGCAGCTATATGGTTGCCATAGGCGAGGGCGGTGACAAGCTACGTGATCTAGCGGACTTTGCCTCGATGCAAGTAACTGACACTAGCGGTGCTGGTGGGCGTTTATGGCGCTATGCGACACAGGTGCCATTAGAGAAGCATACTTGGAATCAGGCAACAGGCGTCGCCCTTAAAGGCAAGCTATTGGTGATGGATACCGAGCACGGCTGGGTGACGCTAAGCTGTGCTGATGACGCCGCGCTGACGGTTAAAAGT
This sequence comes from Vibrio maritimus, assembly GCA_000755425.1. Classification (GTDB taxonomy): domain Bacteria; phylum Pseudomonadota; class Gammaproteobacteria; order Enterobacterales; family Vibrionaceae; genus Vibrio; species Vibrio maritimus_A. The sequence goes on along the minus strand of BBMT01000016.1, from coordinate 20,233 downwards.
ATTATTCAAGTCGAGAATAAGACCTTTGATGCTGATGTCGAGCAGCTTTCTCAGCTGTTGGGGCAGCCTTTTTCACTTTCAAAACTTCTCAAGGCGATCCAAACGGGGACGACAAGCAAGCTGGTTTGTAGCTGCTTTAGAGTGACTGAAAAACAGATCATTGATGCGATTCAAACTCAAAACCATACCAGTGTCGCCCAGCTTCAAAGCCAGCTCAAATGCGGCAGCAATTGCGGCTCTTGTCTACCGGAGGTGGCAAAACTCGCCAATCAGCACTTTCAGCACGCTCAGCACATCGACGTGATAGTTAAATAATGGTTCAGTTACTCAAGGAGTTGTAGGATGAATACTCAAAGGAATGAGCACGCATACCGTTTGCACCAGCAGCAAGATGTCGGTTTTATTGATGAGCTGCCTTATCTTTCTGCAAATGGCTTTGTCTCTATTGTCGGGGCGGGGCCTGGCGATCCGGACTTGCTAACCATGGCTGCCCATAATCGGATATCTCAGGCGGATATTGTGGTTTACGATCGCTTAGTCAGTCAGCCTATCTTGGATTTGATTCCAAGCAGTACGTTACGATTTTATGTAGGTAAACGCTGTGGTATGCCTAGTCTGAATCAAGATTCAATCAACGAAATCCTTAAAGATTGTGGCCGAAAAGGGTATCGCGCAGTAAGGTTAAAAGGCGGTGACCCTTTTGTATTTGGCCGTGGCGGCGAAGAAGCACTGGCGCTAAAAGAAGCAAACATTGAGTTTGAAGTGATTCCAGGCATTACCGCCGCACTGGGCTGCTCTTCAAGCGCGCTTATCCCGTTAACCCATCGCAAAGTGGCGCGCAGTGTCACCTTTGTCACCGGTAATGTAGTGTCCGGTGCACTGCCAGCGTGGTCATCGCTGATTGCTCAAGGGCAAACGTTAGTTTGCTACATGGGGCTGGAGAAGAGCCTCGAAATTCAGAGTGGTTTAGTACAAGCTGGACTGAGTGCCTCAACACCTGTTGCTATTATAGGTAAAGGTTGTAGCGCAGAAGAAGAAGTATATACTTTCGAGCTATCACAACTGAATCAAATCGCGGAGCAGCTTCGCGGCTTGAGCCCAGCGTTAATGATCATTGGTGAAGTCGTATCGATTCGCCAGCAGCTTGTTGATATAGCCAAAGAATATAGTCAAGATGAGCTGTTGGTGTCGGCGCCTTGAAGTAACCGAGATTAGGACGCTAGGCCGGGAAAGTCACATTAAGTAGGAGAAGATGTGTCGTTAATTCAAGAATGTATTCGCACGGTTGGTCGTGGTTCACGAGGTAGAGGTCCGCTGACGCAAACTCAGGCTCGTGAAGTCATGGCCGCGTTTATGAATGGCGAGGTCGGTGATGACCAAATGGCCATGTTGATGATGCTCATTCGCGTGAGAGATGAAACGCCAGAGGAAATTGCTGGTTTTGTACAGGCGCTTAAATCTTCATCAGAGAGTTTTGCTGATCTCGATTGGCCTTTGTATGCAGGAAAACGCACCGGCCAAACGTCAGGTTTACCGTGGCATTTAGTCGCAGCCAAGATATTGGCGGACAGCGGCGTGAGAATCTTGCTCCATGGCGATTTGGATAAAATGCATAACCGCTTGCACGCGAGAGACTATTTAAACCAGCTTAATATTACCACCGCAAATAATCTTGCGGATGCACAGCAGCAGATTGAGCAGTTCAATATTACTTACTTACCCCTTGAGAATTTTCTGCCGCAAGTTAAGACCATGCTCGATTGGAAGCATCGTTACGGACTAAGAACGCCCGTCAATACCGTCGCTCGCGCTTTAAACCCAGCGAATGCACCGTTTGCACTGCGCGGCAGTTTCCACCCCGGCTTCCAAGAGCTGCACGCTAAAGTGGAATCTCTAGTGCACCTACCAACGGAGCAAACTCAGAGAACGGTTTCTTTTAAAGGTCAGTCTGGTGAGACCGAGTATAACCCCAAAGTAAGTCAAACCATTTGGTGGGCAGAAAACGGCAAGGTGAACTCGAGCTACATTGAAGAGCGCATGACCTCGCAACGAGAGATTTCTTGTCCGCTGGGTACGCCAGAAGATGAGCAAGAGCTGATGGCCAATACCGTGATTAGTACGATGACCGTGGCGCTGTTTACCTTGTCGGCAGATTGGAACAAGGCACAAACTAAAGCTCAGCAACTTTGGCATACATATTGCGATGGACTAACGAGTGAAGGAACACTATGTTAGGGAAATCGTATGCCAAAAACACCAGTCTTAGTTTGTTGCGATTCAATCGCCGAGCAGGCGCATATAAGCGCTAGGCTTGCCAGAGACTTTGATAAAATTATGGGCTGCCAGCTGTCTCAGCTGGAGTCCATGCTTGAAAAAGAGCCTCAGCTACCCTTGTCATTTCTTGGCAGCAACCTTGTGCTGAACTGTCGCTGATCATTGAGGTCGCTAAGCAGCTACAGCGTCCACTTCTCGTTATCCTTAAACAACTCAATAATAATGATATCAATCGCTTACCGGTGAGCAATGATTATGTTTTGCTGCCTCATGACTCCCAATTCGAACTTAGTGCCTGGGTGATTCACGCCAGACAAGTGCGAGAGAAATCCATTCAAGATGACCAAAAAATCGCAGCACTGAACCTAAAACTTGAAGAGCGAAAAGTTATCGAGAAGGCCAAGGGGCTGCTGATGAAGCACCACCACCTAGATGAACAGACGGCGTTTGCTGCGCTTCGCAAATCAGCCATGCAGTCGAGCTTATCTCTAGCTCAAGTCGCAAAGAATCTGATCAACACTTTAGAATCTATTCATCTCTAACTACCACTTTCGGGTTAATGATAATTCATTCAATTGGTGCAGGGTGCACACTGGAGAAGCAAAAAAACGGCCTGGATGGAACTTGTTTTAGTTAAGTGTATGATTTTAAGGGGTAATTCAAAGCTGGCACGCATATTGAATTACTCATATTAACTACAATACCCCCGCCCTTAAGTGGGCAGCTCCTGAAATCATCAACGGCGGTGAATGAAAGGTTGGCGACGGCGTTACTGCTTAAACATAGGCTCTATTGCTTATATATGGCAGTAGCGCCTTTTTTTTGGAAAAAATTTTTAAGCATCACACGGAGATAGTGCTATGAAGAAATGGACGCAACGAGCAAACAAAGTGGGTAAGACGTTTCACCGCGTCAGTACCGCGACTATTGCAACGGCAACGCTACTGGTTGGCACATCGGCTTGGGCTGAGTTGGGTGAGCCGGAAATTGAAGAGCTCAAGTTTGGTTTTATCAAACTGACTGATATGGCACCGCTGGCGGTGGCTTACGAAAAAGGCTTTTTCGAAGATGAAGGTCTTTATGTCACCTTGGAAGCACAAGCGAACTGGAAAGTACTGCTAGACCGCGTCATCGACGGTGAACTGGACGGCGCTCATATGCTGGCTGGTCAGCCTCTGGGAGCGACCATCGGTATCGGTACTAAGGCGGAGGTCATTACCGCATTCAGCATGGATCTAAATGGTAATGCCATCACCGTTTCTAATAACACTTGGGATGCGATGAAGCAGCACATTCCAAAGCAGGCCGATGGCAAACCTGTTCACCCAATCAAGGCAGATGCGCTAAAGCCTGTAGTTGAAGGATATCTTGATGAGGGTAAGCCGTTCAATATGGGTATGGTTTTCCCTGTTTCCACGCACAACTATGAGCTGCGCTACTGGTTAGCAGCCGGGGGAATTCACCCAGGTTACTACGCACCAAAATCAGGTGATAACAGCGGCCAAGTAGACGCAGACGTTCTGCTTAGCGTGACGCCTCCTCCACAAATGCCAGCGACGATGGAAGCGGGCACGATTGAAGGCTATTGCGTAGGTGAACCGTGGAACCAGCAAGCAGTGTTTAAGGGCATTGGTGTTCCTGTCGTTACGGATTACGAGATTTGGAAAAACAACCCTGAGAAAGTGTTTGGTGTGTCGAAATCTTGGGCTGAAGAGAACCCTAATACGCATATCCGCGTTGTGAAAGCGCTTATCCGCGCCGCACATTGGTTGGATGAAAACAACAATGCCAACCGTCAAGAAGCAGTGAAAATGCTCTCGAAAAGTGCCTACGTTGGCGCTGATGCTGAGGTTATCGCCAACAGCATGACCGGTACGTTTGAGTATGAGAAAGGTGATAAGCGTGATGTGCCGGACTTTAACGTGTTCTTCCGTCATAACGCTACTTACCCATACTACAGTGACGCGATTTGGTACCTAACGCAGATGCGACGTTGGGGACAGATTGCAGACTCGCAAGACGACCAGTGGTACATGGATATTGCTAAAGAAGTTTACCGCCCAGATATCTATCAACAAGCGGCTGAGGCCTTGGTAGAAGATGGCGTGCTAACGTCGAAAGACTTCCCTGATTTCAAAAATGAAGATGGCTTCCGCGCCCCACAAACTCACTTTATCGACAACATCGTGTATGACGGTACTAAGCCGAACGAGTACCTGAAAAAGTTCTCTATTGGTCTGAAAGGTAACGACAAAGTGTAGACGTCAGCGTCTTATCTGGAACGTTAAAACGAGTAAGCCGAGAAAAGCTAAGGAGTATAGGCGATGGCAACGAACGTTATTTCACTTAAGCCAAGCCGCGAGATGGTGGTGAACCGCAGCCGAGTGCTGCTGTTCCCCCTCATTGGGATTTTGTGTTTCCTAATGATGTGGCATTTGGCAGCAAAACAGGTAGAGACGTCTTTAGGTACCTTACCAGGACCCGTTCAGACGTTTGAACAGTTCAAAAATTTAGCTGCAGAACACGTTGAGGAACGCGATAAAGCGCTGGCGTTTGTTGAGCGTCAAGAAAAGCGCAATGCAGCCAAGCTGGCGAAAAATCCGGACGCGAAAGTGAAGATTCGCCTTATACGGGGAAACCGACTTTCTTTGACCAAATTGGCACTTCACTGATTACTGTGGCGGGCGGGTTTATCTTGGCGTCAGTGATTGCGATTCCCCTTGGGATTGTGCTGGGGTTGAATCAGGGTGTTTACCAGGCATTTAACCCCATCATTCAACTACTAAAACCGGTATCACCTTTGGCTTGGCTGCCTATCGTGACCATGGTGGTGAGTGCGACATACGTGAGTGACGATCCTTTGTTTGCGAAATCTTTTGTCAACTCATTGATTACCGTAGCTCTGTGTAGCCTATGGCCAACACTTATCAATACCGCTGTTGGTGTCACTAGCGTAGATAAAGATTTGCTCAACGTGAGTAAGGTGTTGAAGCTCTCTTGGTGGCAGCATATTCGCACCATTGTATTGCCTTCTGCGATTCCAATGATTTTCACTGGCCTTCGACTGTCACTGGGTATTGCTTGGATGGTGCTGATTGCAGCCGAAATGCTGGCTCAAAACCCAGGGCTTGGCAAATTCGTATGGGATGAGTTCCAAAATGGTAGCTCAGCATCACTAGGCCGCATCATGGTCGCAGTGATTACCATCGGCTTTATCGGGCTCTTGCTTGATCGCGGCATGTTGCTGCTGCAAAAGCATTTTTCTTGGAACAAACAACAATCGCTCCGCTAACTAGGCTCTGTTGTCATTCTGTTCTCATTGAGAAGAAATGACGCCTTGATAATCGAATAAGGAAGTTAACGATGTCGAAACCTTTACTTGACCTGACCCAGCTAGGAATGCGGTTCCCTACGCCACAAGGGGAGTTTGTGGCACTCAAGAATGTCAATTTACAGATCCAAAAAGGGGAGTTTATCTCGCTAATTGGTCACTCAGGCTGTGGTAAGTCCACAGTACTGAACTTGGTCGCGGGTCTGCATTTCCCAACCGATGGTGGTGTGATTGTCGATGGTCGTGAAGTCGATGGCCCTGGACCTGAGCGAGCGGTTGTGTTCCAAAACCATTCATTACTGCCTTGGCTTTCGGTGTATGAAAACATTGAACTTGCGGTAAAGCAGGTCGCGAAAGGCAAAGATAAAGCTTGGGTGAAAGAGCAGGTTCATCACTATCTCGACCTGGTTGAAATGGCTCACGCTGCGGACAAGAGGCCAGATGAAATTTCCGGCGGTATGAAGCAGCGCGTTGGTATTGCCCGCGCACTAGCGTTAAAACCCAAAGTCTTACTGATGGATGAACCATTTGGAGCACTCGATGCTCTAACGCGCGCCAAGCTTCAAGATGCGTTAATGGCGATTCAGGCGGAGCTCAACAATACCGTCATCATGATTACTCACGATGTAGATGAAGCCGTACTTCTCTCCGACAAGATAGTGATGATGACCAATGGACCGGCAGCGACGATTGGTGAAGTTTTAGATATCGATCTGGAACGACCTAGAAATCGCGTAGCGATGGCTGACAACCCGCAATATCAGAAATACCGTCAAGCCGTCTTGACCTTCTTATATGAAAAGCAAGCCAAAAACGAGTTGTCAGCGACGGCAGAAATCAGCAAGCAGCAAGACGCGAAGAAAAGCGCATAGGGAGACGAGATATGGAACATATCGTTGTAGTCGGTAATGGCATGGTTGGGCATCATTTCATCGCTCATCTCATTAGCCTGCAAGGACATTTAAATTATCGAATTACGGTGATTGGCGAGGAGCGTTATGCTGCCTATGACCGTGTTCAGCTTTCATCGCTGTTTTCTGGTAATTCGCATGACTCTCTGATGCTAGGAGACGAAGAGTGGTACAAAAAATATGGTGTTGAGCTAGTACTCGGCAGCCGTGTCACCGGCGTTGATAAACAAAGCAAACGTATCACTCTTGATGACGAAGACATTCTTGGTTATGACCACTTGGTCTTGGCGACGGGCTCTTATCCGTTTGTGCCGCCGATTGAAGGCAAAGATCGCGACAACGTCTTCGTATATAGAACTTTGGATGATCTTTCTGCGATTCGTAAAGCGTGTGAGGGAGCGAAAACGGGCGCGGTTATCGGCGGTGGCTTGCTGGGTCTTGAAGCGGCTAACGCTTTAAAGCTTCTTGGACTTGAAACTCACGTAGTAGAGTTTGCGCCAAGACTCATGCCAGTGCAGCTTGATGATGGTGCTGGCGGTCTGTTGAAGAACAAAATTGAAGACCTAGGCTAACGGTTCACACCTCAACCGGTACCGATAAGATCTGTGATGGTGAAACTGCTTATCATCGCATGGTGTTTAAAGATGCTGAGCCTTTGGATGTAGACGTAGTGGTATTTTCCGCCGGTATTCGTCCCCAAGACGCACTCGCAAGGGAGGCGGGTTTAGATATTGGTGAGCGTGGCGGCATCGTGATTAACGACCATTGCCAAACCAGTGATGAAGCTATTTACGCAATCGGTGAATGTGCCCTTTGGCAAAATCGTATCTTTGGCTTGGTGGCACCCGGTTATGCCATGGCGCGCGCAGTCGCAGACCAGCTTATGGGTAAAGCGGCGACGTTTGAAGGTGCTGACATGAGCACCAAACTCAAGTTACTTGGGGTTGATGTTGCTTCCATTGGTGATGCGCAAATGCAAACACCTGGGGCAAAAGAGATGGTGCTGCAAGATACGGCTCAAGGCACTTATAAAAAGCTCATCGTTGATGAAAGCAGTAGCCGTCTCCTAGGCGCAATTCTGGTTGGAGATACCACCGATTACGATTTGCTCTTGCAAGCGTATCTCAATGAGAAAACTCTACCTGAGCATCCAGCGGAGCTGCTGTTTGATACCAGTTCATTATCTGGCGGCGCAAGTGCCTCAACCATGATCTGTTCTTGTCACAATGTAACTCGTGGGGATTTGGTCGAAGCCATTCATGCAGGCGCTCATGATCTCGCGACATTAAAAGACGAAACTAAGGCTGGAACTGGCTGTGGTGCTGCGCCAACATGGTGAAAAGCGTTCTTGATGAAGAGCTGGTGGCGATGGGACAAGAGGTTAATAACCATCTTTGTGAACACTTCGAATTTTCAAGGCAGGAGCTGTTTCACATTTGCCAAGTGGATTCCATTAAGAGCTTTGATGAACTGATTGAAAAGCACGGCAAGGGTAAAGGCTGTGACATTTGTAAGCCTACTGCGGCTTCTGTGTTTGCCTCTCTGTGGAATGAACATGTTCTAGAAGGCTCACATCGTGGATTACAAGACTCAAACGATCTGTTCCTTGCGAATCTACAAAAAGATGGCTCTTATTCAGTCGTGCCACGTGTCCCCGGTGGTGAAATTACTCCTGAAAAACTGATTGTACTCGGTGAGGTGGCGAAGAAGTTTGATCTCTACACCAAGATTACCGGTGGCCAGCGAGTGGACTTGTTTGGTGCTCAGGTGGAGCAACTTCCGGAAATTTGGGACACATTAATCTCAGCAGGCTTTGAAACCGGCCACGCTTACGGTAAGTCGCTGCGCACAGTGAAGTCGTGTGTGGGCTCGACGTGGTGTCGTTATGGCGTCGACGATTCCGTGGGGCTCGCTATCGATCTTGAAAATCGCTACAAGGGTCTTCGAGCTCCCCATAAGATCAAGTTTGCGGTGTCAGGTTGTACACGTGAGTGTGCTGAGGCGCAAAGTAAAGATATTGGTGTGATTGCCACCGAAAATGGCTGGAACCTATATGTATGTGGCAATGGCGGGATGCGTCCACGTCATGCAGATTTGCTCGCATCTGATCTAACCACAGAAGAGTTGGTCACTTTGATCGACAGAGTGTTGATGTTCTACGTTAAGACGGGCGAACGTCTGCAGCGTACATCGGTTTGGATGGAAGCTTAGAGGGTGGGCTGGATTACCTGAAACAAGTGGTGATTGAGGACTCATTAGGCATTAACACACAGCTTGAAACGCAAATGCAGCACATTGTTGATACCTACCAATGTGAATGGAAAACCGCCGTCGAGTCTGAAGAGAAACGCGCGACGTTTATGCCTTTTATCAACAGTGAGCAGCAAAGTAAGGATCTTGGCTACCAGCGAGTTCGAGGCCAAAGGATCCCTGTGACTATCGTTGACCCGCAACTGGAGGATTAATCATGTGGAATAAGATTTGTGACGTGGCTGATTTGACCCCTTATCAAGGTAGAGGTGCACTGGTTGGCGATGAGCAACTTGCACTGTTTTACTTGCCAGAGACAGACCAAGGTGTGTTTGCAATTGATAACTGGGATCCGATTGGCGAAGCCTTTGTACTAAGTCGCGGGATTGTTGGTGATATCGGCGGACGAGATTGTGTGGCGTCACCACTGTACAAACAGCATTTCGATCTCATCTCTGGTGAATGTATTGAAGAGCCAAAAGTCAGCGTTAAAACTTGGCAGGTGGAAGTGCGTGGTGAGGAAGTGTGGGTGATGTCAGCGTAAGCGATGTCCCAATAAAGGTGAGGGTGAGGTTATTTCACCCTCATTAGCTGATGAGTGGTTTCTCCGAGTTCAACAACGAGTACTTGTGAGCGCTTCATTGTTTCGACTTTGCCCAGCATAGTTTCAGAGTAGCCGCGGCTTCTCATCCAAGACAACGGGCTTGAAAACTGATCTTCATTGACCACAAAAGATTGGTCTTTAAGAAATGATTCTGAGATGTGAACGACCCAGATGCGCGAGCGAAACTCAACAGCATCGGATAAGGATTGGAGCAGCTTTTTAAACATAATGAAGCCAGTAACAGAAAATCTAATTCACGGGATTGTTACAAAATTCTTATCGATAAGATAGGCAAAATCGAAAAAACCGTCTTACGCTTAGAAATATCAATGCAGTGGAATCAAGGAGTTTCCGCTGTGATAGGGATTCACTATCGATAGTATCGATAAGTCCCATTTCTACCTTGTGACGGATTGCACCAAAATGAACGTACAAGGTTTGGATATCGGGAAGTAAGGAGAGTGCTATGGAGTCGCTAAAAGTAAAAGATTATATGACGCAAAGAACGGTCACGTTCACGGAAGACATGTCGCTCAGTGCAGCACTCGACAAAGTGATGCAATCGACTCATCTAGGTGGCCCAGTCATTAACGACAAAGAACAAGTGATCGGTTTTATCTCGGAGCAAGACTTGCTCGAGAAGCTAGTGAAAGTGAGCTATCACTGTCAGGATACGCATACTGTAGGTGACTGTATGTACCGTGAGGTATTGTCCGTTGCACCGCACACCTCCATCATCGAACTGGCTGACATGATGAAAGTGGGCAAGCCGAAGATGTATCCGGTTATCGACAATGGACGCTTGGTCGGTGTGATCACTCGTCGTGATGTGCTGCGTGCTATTGGTAAAACTATTGAAGCATGCTTCAAACATCCAGTATAAACTAGATATTATTCGAAACGGGCGCTGCGGCGCCCTTTGTTGTATGTAGAGCGTTTGTAGACAGAAAGGGAATTCAATGGCTGAACAGTCTGCCAAGTTTGTTGAAGGATCAACGATGCGCCACATTTTGGTGATGTCCGGGACATCGACAGTGGGCATCATGGCGATTTTCGTTGTTGACTTACTCGACATGCTGTTTATCAGTATGCTCGGACAAGCAGAGCTCGCCGCTGCGGTGGGCTTTGCGGGCACCCTCACTTTCTTTGCTACTTCAGTCAGTATCGGTACATCCATTGCTATGGGCGCATTGATGTCCAAAGCCATTGGCGCTAAGAAGATAGATTATGCACGAGAGCTTGGCAGTAGTGTCTTGGTGATCTCCTTTGTAATCAGTGCTTTGGTGACCGCACTGATGTGCGCTTATATACCGGAACTTCTTACAGCCATTGGAGCGGAAGGTCGAGCGCATGAGCGTGCTGAAGCTTATTTGTGGATTTTGCTTCCAAGTACTCCACTCATTGCTCTCGGGATGGCGAGTGGCGCGGGGCTCCGTGCTGCGGGTGACGCTAAGCGCTCGATGTGGGCGACACTCGCGGGCGGTATTGTTAATGCCATTCTCGACCCGTTATTTATCTTTGGCTTCAACTGGAATGTAGAAGGCGCTGCGGCTGCTTCTGTCGTCGCTCGATTCGCCGTATTCTATTTCTCATTTGTGCCGCTCATTAAAGTACACCAGCTGCTTTCGAGACCAACCTTTGACTCTGTAAAACGCGATGCTAAGGTCATGCTTGCGATTGCTCTCCCGGCGATTGTGACTAACACCGCGACGCCAATCGGCAACGCTATTGTTACCACGGCTATTGCTCAATATGGTGAGGATTATGTGGCAGGTTTTGCCGTAATTGGCCGCATTATTCCCGTCTGTTTCGCGTTTATCTTTGCGCTATCTGGGGCGGTGGGGCCTATTATTGGCCAAAATTTCGGTGCAGCAAGGATTGATAGGGTTGAAGAGACACTAAAGAACTCGTTAATTGTCACTACGCTCTACACGCTGGTGGTTTGCTTGTTGCTCTACTTAGTACAAGATCCTTTAATAGCGGTGTTTTCATTGACTGGCGATGCGGCGCATATTGTTGCGGCTTTTGCCACTTATGTGGCGATCACCTTCGTATTTAACGGTGTGCTGTTTGTAGCCAATACATCATTTAATAACCTAGGCAAACCGCTTTACTCCACTGCGCTCAATTTAGGAAAAGCAACGGCAGGTACCTTGCCATTCGTCTACTTCGGGTCTCTGTGGTTTGGAGCCTTGGGCGTGTTATATGGTCAAGCAGTAGGCAATATTGTGTTTGGTGTCCTTGGCTACATTGTGCTGCGTTTTCATATTGCAGAGCTTCATAAAACTGGGGAGTGCACACAAACCAAAGACCCAAGTATTGTTAGCGTCAACTCACAGCCTTTTTGTTCCCATGACCCAGTGATGATCGAAGAAGTATCGAAAATCGACAAACAACTCGAATCACCTACACTTTCTGGCTAACTTTTTCTTGACCTTGGAGCTAGCTCCAAGGTTTACACTTGGGATCAAGGATATGAAAAGGAGAGTCCCATGTGTAACAAACATAAAGCGTGCGGTACGCAAAAAATCAATGCTATTCGTCCTGTAAGTGACGCTTGCGATGCACCCAAAATTACTCAAGTTTCCACTATCGCTGCAGCTTCGGCCGAAGGCTGCCAATCTGGTGATAGTTGCTGCGGCGCTGAACCTGAAGAGCCCGCTGCCTCCAGTGGCCAACCACTACCCTCAACCGAATCTACAGGGCTGCTAAAGTCTTGGAAAGTCGCAGGCATGGACTGTCCCGCCTGTGCGCGAAAAGTAGAAACCGCAACCAGTCGGGTCCAAGGCGTTACTAGTTCAAAAGTGATGTTTGCTACTGAAAAATTGGTAGTGAGAGTCAATGATGCCGCGCTATTTTCACAAGTCGAAGCCGCCGTTGCTGATGCTGGATTTACCCTCAATGCTTTAGATGGCAGTACGGTCAATAGCAACGGTGACGCTGAGCTGACCGGCTGGAAAAAGACCTTTAAAGACAACGCTCATATCCTAGCGATATCCACAGGTATGGTTATCGCCGCTGCCTTTAAAGGTGCTTATCCTGTTCTCAGTGAGTGGCTATTCACTCTGACTTGTATCCTTGGCCTAATGCAATCGGTGCCAAAGCCATCAAGCTGGCTAAATCTGGTACACCTTTTGCCATCGAAACTCTAATGAGTGTTGCGGCGATTGGTGCGCTTTATCTCGGTGAAACTGTAGAAGCGGCAATGGTGCTACTGCTGTTTTTGATTGGTGAGCGCTTGAAGCGTTCGCAGCCTCGCGAGCAAGAAGTGGCGTTCAAGCACTAATGTCGCTAGTACCTGAAGAAGCGACAATCATTGTTGATAATGCCCGCCAAAAGAAAAGTGCTGCTTTGCTTGAGCCTGGCGACATTATCGAAGTCGCGCCTGGCGATAGAATGCCCGCTGATGGTGAACTCCTAAATGCCAATGCAAGTTTTGATGAGAGCGCACTTACTGGTGAATCTGTTCCCGTTGAGCGCATGGTGGGTGATACGGTCATGGCTGGCGCAGTGCTGGCTGACAAAGTCGTGCGTCTAAAAGTGACCTCAAAACAAGGTGAGAATGCGATTGATCGCATCTTACACCTTATTGAAGAAGCCGAATCACGCCGAGCGCCGATCGAGCGCTTTCTCGATAAATTTAGCCGCTGGTATACCCCGCTTATGATGCTAGTGTCTTTGCTGGTTATCGTTACGCCGCCACTTCTATTTGCTCAACCTTGGGAAACGTGGATTTATCGAGGTCTTGCACTGCTCTTGATAGCTTGTCCTTGTGCTCTCGTTATTTCAACACCAGCAGCGATTACTTCTGGACTAGCTGCGGCGACAAGACGCGGTGCACTCATTAAAGGTGGGGCAGCGCTTGAGCAGCTTGGCAACATCGAATCCGTGGCGTTTGATAAAACGGGTACTCTAACGCTAGGCAAACCGCAAGTGACGGATGTGATAGTGAGTGGTTCATTGTCTGAAGACGAGCTACTTTCAGCCGCTGCGTCGATTGAGCAGGGCTCTAACCATCCACTCGCGACTTCGTTGGTGCGTTATGTAGAAAGCAAAGGTATAGCAATTTCGCCCGCGTCAGAGCAAAAAGCGCTAGTTGGTGTAGGTGTAGAAGGCATGTTAGAGGGTGTGAAGTGGGTACTTTCTGCCCCCTCTAAGCTCGAGGCGTCTATTTCTAACCAAGCTCTAGAGCAAATTGCAGTTCTTGAGGATCAAGGTAAAACCGTCGTGGTTGCGCTTTGTGAGAGCGAGCATGGAATGGCGCTGCAAGGTTTGATTGCGTGGCAAGATGAAATCAGGCCAGATACTGCCGAGGCAGTGGCAAAACTGTCCAAACTAGGTATCCGAACCATCATGTTGACCGGTGATAATGAACGCAGTGCCGCATCCATCGCTTCTCCTCTTGGGATGGACTATAAAGCGCGATTGTTGCCTGCGGATAAAGTGAGTTATGTTAATGAACTGGCAAGCCAGCATCGTGTGGCGATGGTGGGTGATGGTATTAATGACGCACCGGCAATGAAAGCGGCCAATATTGGGGTCGCGATGGGAGGCGGTACGGATGTCGCGCTCGAAACCGCCGATGCAGCGCTGACCCACAATCGTTTAACCGAGCTACCTGCGATGATTGAGCTTTCACGTGCAACGCTTAATAACATCAAACAAAACGTGGCTCTTGCCCTCGGTCTTAAAGGGGTGTTTCTTGTTACGAGCTTACTGGGCATTACTGGGCTTTGGGTCGCTGTATTAGCCGACAGTGGCGCGACGGCGATTGTAACCTTGAATGCGTTAAGATTGCTTCGTCATAAATCCTCGTTGGATTAGATTCTCCTAGAATGATGAAAGCCGCTCATGGACTTGACGTCTATGAGCGGCTTTTTTGTGAGCTGAAAAGCTGAATTTGTGCAATATCAGAGCAAATTCGACAATAAAATGTGATGCAAACCGATTTAATGTGAAATGTTGTGGTTGTTACATTGGATAAGTGTGATCTGTGTACGTTTATTGGCGGCGCTATCTTATAAGCTTAAACCCATACCCAAGAGACAAAAGGAGTCCCCCATGTCCCAAGCTGTTTTCCATCTCGGAGTAAATAAAGAAGATCTACAAGGCGCGACAATTGCCATTATTCCAGGTGACCCAGCTCGAGTTCAGAAGATCGCTGAGTTGATGGATGAGCCAGAGTTTTTGGCAAGCCAACGTGAATACACTGTGTACCGTGCGAAATTGGACGGCAAGCCAGTAGTGGTTTGTTCGACTGGTATCGGTGGTCCATCGACGTCAATCGCGGTAGAAGAACTAGCGCAACTTGGTGTACGTACCTTCTTGCGTGTTGGTACCACAGGTGCGATTCAATCACATGTGAATGTGGGTGATATGATTGTAACGACAGGCTCTGTTCGCCTTGATGGCGCAAGCCTGCACTTCGCGCCGATGGAGTTCCCAGCGGTTGCAGACTTCGATGTAGCAACGGCAATGAAAGATGCTGCGATTGAAGCAGGTTCAACAGTACACACTGGCGTGACAGCATCGAGCGATACTTTCTACCCAGGTCAAGAGCGTTACGATACGTTCTCTGGTCGTGTAGTACGTCGTTTCCAAGGCTCTATGGAAGAGTGGCAACAAATGGGTGTGCTTAACTTTGAAATGGAATCTGCCACACTACTAACAATGTGTGCAAGTTCTGGTCTACGAGCTGGCTGTGTTGCGGGCGTTATCATCAATCGTACGCAAAAAGAGACACCGGATCACGATACGTTGAAACAAGCAGAGACGCGTTCTATTCGCGTTGTTGTGGAAGCGGCGCGCAAGCTACTTGATTAACAGTAGTCATCGTTAGAAAGCGAGATTATCGGAAAGCGGAGCAGGAAACTGTTCCGCTTTTTTTTACTTGTTTATTGGTGACATTCTCTTGGCGACAGATACGAAAAAGCCTCTCAATTGAGAGGCTTTAGTCTGTCCAGAAGACTTAAGAATTAAGCTTTACGCTGCTTCTCAAGTTCTGCTTTTGCTTTTTTGAAACGCTCTGGAAGGATTTGCGTAGCAAATACGTCTTCCACAGTTTCAGCGCGCTTGATTAGCTCAGCTTCACCGTCTTTAACTAGTACAGTTGCAGGACGTGGTAGAGAGTTGAACTGGCTCGCTTGTGATTCTGCGTAGTGACCTACATCCATGATAGCTAGAACGTCTTTTGGCTCTAGAGCTGGCATGCGCGCACCGCTTTCCCAGATTGATGGGATACAGATTGGACCGGCTACTTCAGTCGTCTTCTCTTGAAGAGGCTGAGTCATCTTGTTAGCCGGTAGAACTGGGTTCTTAGACTCTTGAGACTCAACTAGCGTCGCTAGGTAAGTAGATGCGTCAACCATTGTGTAGGTGTAGTCCATCTCTTGGTCATCTTTTACTACGTATACAGACGTTAGTAGTGTACCGATGTTACCCGCGATGTAACGACCAGGTTCTAGCCATAGTTGTGGGATCTCGAAGCCTTCTTTGTTGAATTCTTCTAGCATGCCTTTACATACGATAGCAGCGTAGTCTTCGATTGTGTTGCGGTTCATCATGTGCTCAACGCTACGACACTCTGGCTCACGCTCACGTGGCCAACCGCCGCCTAGGTCGATTTGGAATGGCTGAACGCCACACTCACGAGAGATCTCGATAACGTTGCGTGCGTACTCACGGTATAGCGCATCCCAACCTTCAGGTTGCTTAGAGAAACGACCTAGGTGAGTGTGGAAACCGTAGAATTCGAATGCATCGATTTCTTTAACGCGGTTAACGATTTTCTTCGCTTCTTCTTTTAGTAGACCGAACTTGATCCACTTCATCGCGCCGATGAAGTTAGGGAACGGGTATGCATCTGGTTCGAAGTCGTTGAAGAAATCTTCTGGGATAACTTTTAGACGTACCGCGATACGCACTTTTTCTTTTGGCTTAACTTCTGCCGCAATGCGCTCTACGATTTCAATTTCTTCGTAAGAGTCTAGGTGGATTGCGTAGCCGTATTCAATCGCTTTACGGATAGCTAGCTCAGGCTTAACAGTACCGTTTAGTGCGATAGTTTTTGGATCTGCACCTGCGATGTAAGTTGCTTCAACTTCACCAGGACCGAAACAGTCACCACCCACGCCTTCTTCGTGACAGATAGCACGAACAGCGTAGTTAGTGTTTGATTTGATAGCGAACATTACGTTCACTGGCTTTGGCCAGTTTGAACCGAATGCTGCTTTAACGCGGCGTAGGTTACCACGTAGAGTGTCTTCGCTTAGAACGAACAGTGGGCTGCCGTATTGTTCGATTAGATCAGTTGCTTTACAGCCACCGATGTATAGGTCATCACCTTTAGTGCTTAGTTCATCTGTTGGAGTTAGCAGGTTTTGTAGGCGCTCAGCGTAGTTTTGGTTCGCTTTGTGCTCAGCAAGGAGTTGCTTTTGCTCTTCAAGTACAGTGTTTAGGTTTTTTACACTTTCTTCTAGGCGATTTTGGATTGTCATCGTCGACCCTTACTTAATAGTAGTCAATGGTATATCTACTTTGTGATTCAGAAACTTAAACTTCTCAATCACGTTGATTAGCTGAGGGCAGTATAGGGTATGGTCATGAAGCGGGGCACTTCACTCAGCGTCAAAAAAACTTACTCTAGCGTTACTATTACACTTTACAAATGCGCCATTAACATTCACAGGCTGAATGCTTGGTCGTTTTTATAGATATCGACATCACCCTGAATCGTAAAATATGAATAGATAATCGCTGTGAATTTATCGCGAATCTACTCCGTGTTACTCAACGCTTTACAGGTAACTTACCTTGCAATACGGTGTGTTACCTAAGTCCCCCTTGTTATGTTTTGTCATTAGCTTGTCAAATTGACAGCCAAATCTAAGCAATTCTGTGATCACGATCTGTTCCCATAGTTACTGGTGATATGAATGCCCATGAATCATTCACGGTCAAATAGTTGTTACCGTAAATCGGTCAAAAAACTGACACTGAGTGACGTTAATTCCGATAGTACCTACGATAAATTCAACCCATCCTTTCACGAGGGTCCAACAAAATAATTCGCGTCTATTGCTCCACAATGACGAATTGTTTTTAGAGATAAGTGTTTATCGATAATAGAAAGAGGGCGAGTGGCTCTCTTCTTAAATAAAAGGTATCGCCCCTATGTACAATAAAGACTTCTTTATTCAGCAAGCTAAAAAGTTCGGTAAGAAGCAACGCATGGTTGTTGCAGCGGCGCACGATGATGCAACGCTAGACGCAGCAAACAACGCATTCCAAGAAGGCATGGCCGACGTGATTCTTGTTGGTGAGCGCGCGCTAATCAACGAAGCAGCAGCAAAAGCGAACGTTGATCTAGCGAACTTCGACATTATCGAAGCTGATGGTCTAGAAGCAATCGCTACTGCAGCGGTATCTGCAATCGCAGAAGGTAAAGGCGACCTACTAATGAAGGGTCTAATCGACACTTCAGTTCTACTAAAAGAAGTGCTTAAGAAAGAGCACGGTCTACGTACTGGTAACGTTCTTAGCCACGCAGGTGTTCTATTTAAAGAAGGCGGCGATAGCTTCCACGTATTCACTGACGCAGCAATGAACATTATGCCAACGCTTGAGCAAAAAGCAGGCATCATCAAGAACGCAGTGAGCCTAGCGCATTCTGTAGGCATTGAAGAGCCTAAAGTGGCTAACCTGTGTGCGAAAGAGAAGCCATACGACAAGATGCCAGCGACTATGGACGCGGCAGAACTTCAAAAAATGAACCAAAACGGTGAAATCGAAGGTTGTATCGTTTCTGGTCCTATCTCTCTAGATATCGCGGTATCTCAGTACGCTGCAAACTTAAAAGGCTACGAGTCTCCAGTAGCGGGCAACGCCGATATCCTAATGGTTCCAAACATCGAAGTAGGCAACGTATTTGCTAAAGCACTTCAGTACATGGCTGGCTTCAGCATGGCGGGTGTTCTACTTGGTGCACGTATTCCTGTTGTTCTTGTTTCTCGCGCTGACGGCGAAGCTGAGAAAACAGTATCTATCGCGCTTGCATGTTCTGTAGCGGCTATGAGCCAGCAGAAAGAAGCAGCAGACGCGTCTGCTTAATTATAACTAGCAATAACTTAAATTAGGTTTATAAGTGATGAAAATTCTAGCTATCAACAGGCTCTACGTCTACAAAAATCGGTCTTTTCGAAGGTACTACTGAACTTTTCGAGAAAACTCTACGTCACAGCGCTGAAGAGCTAGCGCCATTCGGTGCAGTTGTTGCAAACCAAAAAGAATTCCGTAAAGAAGCAATTCTAGCGGCTCTAGAAGAAGCGGGCGTTAAAGCTTCTGAGCTTAACGCTATTGCTTGTCGCGGTGGTGTTCTTAAGCCAATCGCTGGCGGCACTTACAAGGTTGACGATGCAGTAATCGCAGACCTTCTAGAAGCGCAAATCCAGCACCCAGCTAGCCTTGCAGGCATCATCGGTAAAGAAATCGCGGATGAGAACGGCATCGAAGCATTCTTCACTGATGCTCCAGTAACTTACGAGCTATCTGAGCTAGCATCTTTCTCTGGTCACAAAGCTATCAAGCGTAAGGGTCGTTTCCACGCTCTTAACCAAAAAGCTATCGCGCGTAAATTCGCTGAAGAGCAAGGTAAGAAGTACGAAGACGTTAACGTTATCGTTTGTCACATGGGTGGCGGTATCACTGTAGGTGCTCACATGGGCGGCCAAACTGTTGACGTAAACGACGCAGTTTCTGAAGGTCCATTCACTCCAGAGCGTTCTGGTGACCTACCAACTCGCGAGCTAATCGACATCTGCTTCAGCGGTGAGTACACGCACGCTGAGATGAAAGCATTCATCCAAGGTAAAGGCGGCGCATTCAGCTACACAGGTAGCATCGACATGCGTGAAATCGAAGAGAAAGCAGAAGCTGGCGACGCTGAGTTCAAACTAGTGACTGACGCTATGGCTTACCAAGTTTCTAAGCAGATCGCTGCTATGGGTGCGGTATTCGGCGGTGAAAAAGTTGACGGTATCCTACTAACTGGCGGTATCGCATACAGCAAGTACATCACAGCTGAAATCACTAAGCGCGTTGAGTTCATCGCTCCTGTAACTAAGTTCCCAGGTGAAGTTGAGCTAGAAGCACTAGTACTAGGTAGCTACGCGTAGTGAACGGCGAAGAAGCGGCTCAAGTTTACGCTTAATTCGAAGCCTCGCTTAATTGAATAAAGATTAGGAGCAGGCTGAGCGCCTGCTCTTTAAAAGTGGCTTGCCACTGAATACTTTACAGAAGGTAATTATAATGTCATTCGATATCAACAACGCACAAGGCGTTTTCGAAACTGTTGAAGCTGCAATCGAAGCAACTCACAAAGCTCAAGTTGAATTCTACGCTAACTCTACTAAAGAAGGCCGTGAAGCAATCCTTACTGCTATCCGTGGTGCGGTTCTAGCTAAAGCTGAAGACTTCGCGAAAATGGTTCGTGAAGAAACTAAACTAGGTCGTGTTGAAGACAAGATCGCTAAGCACCAGCTAACAGCTGCTAAAACTCCAGGTACTGAAGTTCTAGAAACGAAAGTATGGTCTGGCGACAACGGTATCTCTCTAGAAGAGCGTGCACCTTACGGTGTTATCGGTGCGGTTACTCCTGTCACTAACCCAACTGAAACTATCGTTAACAACGCTATCTCTATGCTAGCGTCTGGTAACGCGGTAACGTTCAACGTTCACCCATCTTCAAAAGTAGTTTCTGCGGTAATGATCGACATGATCAACAAAACTATCGTTGAAGCAGGCGGCCCAGCGAACCTAGTAACTATGGTTAAAGAGCCAACGCTAGAAACGCTAAACGAAATCGCA
>BBMT01000017.1 GCA_000755425.1 Vibrio maritimus | reverse complement strand
GGATTAAAGTTGGCAACCCTTTTTTTTAAGTTTTTTCGCTTTTTTTTATCGTTCGCTTAAAAACGAGCCAAAACGGCGTAAAAACCAACATTTTCTCTCTATAGCTGGGCAAATTTCTCGGCAAACAACCCCACTTTATCCCAATTGGTATACTCAACTTCCTTAGTGGTATCCGTTTCGCCACCTGTCATGGTCATAATTAGCTTAATCATAAAGCGATCAAACGAATTATAACGAGGGTAATAGAGGGCACCGGCAAAAACCCCAATCAGAGTCGGTTGCCAAGGTGACTTTTTAAGAAACGTCTTTATATAGCACTACCTTCTGGCGTATCTTTACCTTGGTCTTCTTTTCTTGCCGTCAGGTTCACGCAGAAGAACGCCGCCTTCATCTCACTCAGTTGCTGTTGGTTAGCTTCAATAAACTGATACAGCTTCTTATTAAGATGGCCATATCGAATAGAAGCACCAATCAGTACTTTGTCATAGTCACTCAGATTTACATCTGGGTTTTCATGCAGGTTAATAGTGGCGGCATCATTGTGACCAAGCTGCTCAGCGATACGTCCGATAATTTTCTTTGTTTGTCCTTCGCGAGAAGAATAGAGATAGAGAACTTTTTCCACGATGATTTCCTTCGCTGCCATCTATTAGTAAATTGGTATTGATGAATTAGCTTCGCCAGAATGCTGGCGTTAGTAGTATAAGAAGAGTGAACACTTCTAATCGCCCAAATAGCATTGACACAATCAGTACCATTTCGCCTTGTCGTTCACATCCCCAAAGTGAAGAGCCACTTCACCAAGACCTGGACCAAGGTTATTCAGTGTCGCCGCTACGGCAGAGAAAGCACTGAGCTCATCCATACCCGTTGCGATAAGCGCCAACATACACACCACAAACACCAATGCATAAGCGGAAAAGAACCCCCACACTGCATCGACAACGCGCTGTGATAGAGCTGTTCCGCCAACTTTGATGGTATAGACCGCTCTTGGGTGAACCAAACGCTTCATTTCACGGGCACCTTGCAGTGTCAGTAGAAGAATACGAATAACCTTCATGCCGCCACCCGTTGAACCCGCGCAACCACCAATAAATGATGAGAACAGCAGAAGTACCGGCAAGAACAGTGGCCACTCGGAGAAACCCGTTGTCGTAAAGCCGGCCGTCGTTGATATCGAGACTGATTGGAACAGAGCCTGATCGAACGCATCGTACATGGAATTGTAGGAGTGATGCTCAAGTAAGATAAGGAAACACACCAAAAACAGAACCACCTGAATAAAGATGAAAGCTCTAAACTCAGGATCTTTCCAATAGTATTTAGGATGCACGCCGCCAGAGGCAAAGGCGGCAAAGTGCAAAGAGTAGTTACACGCTGATATCAGCAGGAATACAACCGTAATCATGTTGATAGCCGGACTGTTGAAATAACCCATACTCGCATCGTGGGTCGAGAAGCCGCCAATCGCAATCGTCGAGAAACTATGGGCGATGGCATCAAATGGTGTCATACCTGCCACCCAAAATGCCGCCGCACAGGCAATAGTTAAACTGAGATAGATGTACCAAAGCGCTTTTGCAGTCTCTGCAATACGTGGCGTCATCTTACTGTCTTTGACTGGTCCTGGGATCTCTGCTCGATAAAGCTGCATCCCACCGATACCAAGTACCGGCAAGATAGCCACAGCAAGTACGATGATACCCATACCACCAAACCACTGAAGTAGCTGACGATAGAACAAAATCGCTTTAGGAAGCTCATCCAAACCAACGATCACTGTCGCCCCTGTCGTGGTTAGTGCCGAGAAGGACTCAAAGAAGGCATCGGTGACAGAAACATTGGGATAATCAGAAATCAAAAATGGCAGTGCACCCGCACTACCGATTACGGTCCAAAACAGTACAACAATAAGGAAGCCATCTCTGGCTTTGAGTTCGTGTTTATGACGACGGTTTGGAAACCAAAAAAAACCGCCGCAAACAAGTAGGACGAAAAATGTGGTAACAAAAGGCACACCCGCACCATCTCGATAAATCAGTGCGACTAAAGCGGGTGCGAGCATTGAAACGCTAAACAGAGCGAGTAGCAGTCCGACAATGCGAATTATGGATCGAAATTGCATATGAGTTGATGAAGCGGTGCTTCGTTACGTCCTAGTTGTTTTCTACTGGGGAGACCATTGCCTTGGCTCCGCTTTTATTAATGATACTCTGCGTCAGTGCATCAACATGGTTCACTTCTAACTCAACAATAAGAATGACCTTGTCGGTGTAGTGCGACTCGACCTCAACCGCTTCGAAACGACTCAGCTCGGCTTGAGCTATAGACACGAATGCATAGTCTAACTCTAGACGTAATTGTGTGGTGATTTTTTTTTCGATTGTTTGAATCAGCTTAAGTGCTTGTTGTACGCCACCACCGTAAGCCTTCACCAAACCACCCGTGCCAAGTTTGATGCCACCAGAATAACGCGTAACCACAGCGGTAAGCTCTCCAATACCAGAACCACTGAGCTGCGCCAATATTGGCTTACCTGCGGTGCCAGACGGCTCACCGTCATCACTAAAGCCCCACATCATCGAATTTTCAGGACGTCCCGCCACAAAGCCCCAACAATTATGTCGGCACTGCTGTGCTGTTTCTTCACTTGATCAACAAATGCTTTCGCCAACTCAATACTTGGCGTATGAGCAATTTGCGTGATGAACACACTCTTTTTGATCTCTTCTTCAAAAATAACTGGGTGCTCAGGTATCAAGTATGCAGTTGAGTTCATTGGGTTTTACGAGGTTTGTCGCCTAAAAGGGGTATTCTAGCACGAGCAATAGCAATTGACTCCAAGATTGGACACTGGTCATAATGTTAAACAGTTGTTTAAAAAATGTATTGAAATTAAATTCGATGCGGTACACACTTAAATAACTGGTCTAACCAGAAGTAAAACTATAACAACCGCTTTCACACAATCACGGATTGTCTGTCACGGAGAATGACAATGATTTACCAATCTGAAACTCTACAGGTAAAGGAAGTACGCAGCGGCATCGCCGAGCTGTGCTTTAGCTCTCCCAAGTCGGTCAACAAACTGGACTTGGCTACTCTCGAAGCCCTAGATAAAGCCCTCGATGCGCTTGCTGCATGGAGCGACCTTAAGGGACTTATCCTAACAACTGACAAAAGCGCCTTTATCGTGGGTGCTGATATCACTGAATTCCTTGGACTCTTTGCCAAGCCGAAAGCTGAACTCAAGGAATGGTTAGGGTTCGCTAACAACATTTTCAACAAGCTGGAAGACTTGCCAGTACCAACGCTATCTGCACTAAAAGGCCACACGCTAGGCGGTGGTTGTGAGTGCGTATTGGCGACTGACTTTAGAATTGGCGACAAGACCACCAGCATCGGCCTGCCAGAAACCAAACTAGGTATCATGCCGGGTTTTGGTGGTACCGTTCGTTTGCCAAGACTGATTGGCGCAGACAGTGCCATGGAAATCATCACACAAGGCAAAGCATGCCGAGCAGGTGAGGCGCTAAAAGTCGGCCTACTTGATGCTATCGTCGAAACTGATGCGCTGTATGACTCTGCATTGAACACTATTGAGCTAGCCATCAATGAAAAGATTGATTGGAAAGCGCGTCGCCAAGCAAAAGTGTCACCGCTAACGCTCAGCAAGCTTGAATCTATGATGAGCTTCACCATGGCGAAAGGTCTGGTGGCACAAAAAGCTGGACCTCACTACCCAGCGCCAATGGCCGCAGTTAAAACGATTGAAGAGGCTGCTCGCTATGGTCGTGATGAAGCGCTTGATGTAGAAGCGAACTACTTCATCAATCTTGCCGGTTCAGATGTTGCTAACGCACTGGTTGGTATTTTCCTCAATGACCAATACATCAAAGGTCTTGCTAAGAAAGCCGCTAAGTCTGGTAAAGACACTGAGCGCGCAGCAGTACTAGGTGCGGGTATTATGGGTGGCGGTATCGCTTATCAGTCTGCGCTCAAAGGTGTACCTGTCATCATGAAAGACATCGCTCAAGCCTCCCTTGAGCTAGGTATGACCGAAGCCTCTAAGCTTCTCAACAAGCGTTTGCAACGTGGACGTATCGACGGATTTAAGATGGCTGGCGTGCTGGCTTCTATTACCCCGAGCCTACATTACGCCGGCATTGAGCAAAGCGATGTGATTGTGGAAGCAGTGGTTGAGAATCCAAAAATCAAAGCCGCAGTACTGAGTGAAGTCGAAGAGATGGTCGGAGAAGGCACTGTCATCGCCTCGAATACCTCAACCATTCCTATCAATGTTCTTGCGAAGTCACTTAAACGCCCAGAAAACTTCTGTGGTATGCACTTCTTTAACCCAGTACACCGCATGCCATTGGTCGAAATCATTCGCGGAGAGCACACCTCAGAGGAAACCATCAACCGCGTTGTCGCTTACGCCGCGAAAATGGGTAAATCCCCTATTGTTGTCAACGACTGCCCAGGGTTCTTTGTTAACCGTGTTCTATTCCCATACTTTGGTGGCTTTAGTCAGCTTCTGGCGGATGGCGCGGACTTCATTCAAATCGACAAAATCATGGAGCGTAAGTTTGGCTGGCCAATGGGTCCTGCTTACCTACTTGACGTTGTGGGCATCGATACCGCGCACCATGCACAAGCGGTGATGGCAGAAGGCTTCCCTGAGCGCATGGCAAAAGATCAGCGTGATTCTATTGATGTACTGTTTGAAAACACCCGCTATGGTCAAAAGAATGGCTCGGGTTTTTATGCATACACTACAGACAAGCGTGGTCGTCCTAAGAAAGCCCCAAGCGAGGACATCAGACCTCTGCTTGAGTCAGTCAGCAAGCCAGCACAATCATTCGATGATGACACCATTATTCAACGCATGATGATTCCAATGATCAACGAAGTCGTACTGTGTTTGGAAGAAGGCATCATTGCGACACCACAAGAAGCAGATATGGCGCTGGTTTATGGTCTAGGCTTCCCTCCATTTAGAGGTGGTGTGTTCCGTTATCTAGACAGTATCGGTATCGATAACTACGTTGTGATGGCGAAGCAATATGAGTCGCTAGGTGCAATGTACAAGGTGCCTCAGTCGCTGGTCGACATGGCAAGCTCTGGCAAGCGCTTCTATGACGTGCAGCAAGCTAGCTCACTGTAACCACCGATTGGATGAGGAATATCAAAATGAAAAATGTTGTCGTTGTTGATTGTCTTCGTACACCTATGGGTCGTTCCAAGGGTGGTGCATTTAGACATCAGCGTGCTGAAGACTTATCGGCACATCTAATGAAAGGTATCTTGGCTCGCAATCCACAAGTGAAGCCAGAAGAGATTGAAGATATCTACTGGGGCTGTGTACAGCAAACCCTAGAGCAAGGTTTTAACGTTGCTCGTAATGCAGCGCTACTGGCAGGCCTACCGATTGAAATTGGTGCCGTCACGGTAAACCGTCTATGTGGCTCATCTATGCAAGCATTGCATGACGCTGCGCGCTCAATCATGGTTGGCGATGCTGAGATCTGCCTAATTGGTGGCGTTGAGCACATGGGACACGTTCCTATGACGCACGGTGTGGACTTCCACCCTCAGCTTTCTAAAAACGTCGCGAAAGCAGCGGGCATGATGGGTCTCACCGCCGAAATGCTGGGTAAATTGCATGGCATCAGCCGTGAGCAACAAGATGTGTTTGCAGCGCGAAGCCACCAGCGAGCGCAAGCTGCAACGCTTGAAGGTCGATTCAAGAACGAGATCTTGCCGACCGAAGGTCATGCTGAAGATGGTTCACTGTTTACCCTCGATTACGATGAAGTGATTCGTCCAGAAACCAATGTTGAAGGGCTGTCCAAGCTTCGTCCAGTATTTGACCCTGCAAATGGCACGGTAACCGCAGGTACGTCATCGGCACTGTCTGATGGTGCGTCTGCCATGCTTATCATGAGCGAAGAGAAAGCTAACGAGCTTGGTTTAACCATTCGCGCGAAGATCCGCTCTATGGCCATTGCTGGCTGCGATCCGTCGATTATGGGTTACGGCCCGGTACCTGCCACGCAAAAAGCACTGAAGCGTGCAGGTCTAACGATGGACGACATCGATATTGTTGAGCTAAACGAAGCATTTGCGGCTCAATCTCTGCCATGTGCTAAAGATCTTGGTCTACTGGATGTGGTCGATGAAAAGGTTAACCTGAATGGCGGCGCCATCGCATTGGGTCACCCATTGGGTTGCTCGGGCTCTCGTATCTCAACCACGCTTATCAATATCATGGAAAACAGAGACGCTAAGATCGGTCTTGCCACTATGTGTATTGGTTTAGGTCAAGGTATCGCAACCATCTTTGAAAGACCGTAGTCCTCTCATTACGGCTCTTCAACGCAAACAGCTCCGTTTTCGGGGCTGTTTTTATTTATGCATGTAATGCATACATCTAATGTTGAAGTTTCATTGTTTTTTTTCGAATTTCTCACCTACACTTTGCAGCAGATAACACGTCAACTCATTGGAGAACATCATGTTCAAAGCACTGTTACTTAACCAAGAAGATAAAAAAACAATCGCTACTATTTCTCAAGTAGACGAGTCACAGCTTCCAGAAGGTAATGTAAAAATAGATGTAAAATATTCATCTTTGAACTACAAAGATGGGTTGGCTATTACCGGTAAAGGTAAAATCATCCGCAATTTCCCAATGGTACCGGGTATCGATCTTTCTGGCGTAGTGTCGCAATCAGACGACCCTCGTTACAAGGAAGGCGACGAAGTGGTTCTCACTGGCTGGGGGGTCGGTGAGAATCACTGGGGTGGCATGGCTGAAAAAGCGAGTCTAAACGGTGATTGGCTAGTGCCAATGCCAGCAGGTCTCGATGCAGAAAAAGTGATGGCTATCGGTACTGCAGGCTTTACTGCGATGCTATGTGTACAAGCCATTGTTGATGCTGGCGTAAAACCAGAAGACGGCGAAGTACTGGTCACAGGCGCAAGTGGTGGTGTGGGTAGTGTATCTGTCACACTACTTAGCCAGCTAGGTTACAAAGTAGCAGCAGTGACAGGTCGCGCTTCAGCGAATGGCGAACTACTAAAATCACTCGGTGCATCACGCATTGTTGAGCGCAGCGAACTGGAAGAGCCAGCGAAACCGCTTGAGCGTCAATTCTGGGCTGCAGCTGTTGATACTGTGGGCAGCAACATGCTTGCTAAAGTGCTTGCGCAAGTGAACTACAACGGTGTTGTCGCTGCATGTGGCCTAGCGGGTGGCTTTGACCTACCTACGACAGTGATGCCATTTATCCTGCGTAACGTGCGTCTACAAGGTGTTGACTCTGTAATGTGCCCACGCGAAAAACGCATCAAAGCTTGGGAACAGTTAGCCACGCTACTTCCTGAGTCATACTACGCACAAGCTAGCAAAACCGTAGCACTAGAAGATGCAATTCAAGCGGCTGAAGACATCACTAACGGTGCCGTAACGGGTCGCGTGACTATCAAAATCTAATTAGCGATAACCTCGTTGTAGAAAAGGCTCTCATTACGAGAGCCTTTTTTCTATTCAACCTAAACCCACATCTTCAATACGCTTAGCAATCAATTTTCCACACTCTTCTTTCACCACCGAGCGCAGCCACTTTTGAGACTCCGAGGTATCGCATCGAGCATGCCAGATCAAAGAATAGTCAAATGGCGTAAAGGCGAAAGGTAGTGGTTTAATCACCAAATCGTAGCGCTCAGCCACTAAGTAAGCGAGATCAGCCGGAACGGTAATGATAAGCGGCATACTATCGACGATCGCTAACGCCGCTTCTAGGTGATACGCGCGCAACACCATTTTTCTTGGATTTTGATTAACTAGCGCAGCATCCAATAATGCTTTGACGCCATCACTGATAGCAATCATTGCATGAGGTGCATTAATGTAATCTTCAAGAGATAAAGGCTTGTCCGCCAAAGGATGACGTTTGGAAACCAAACAAGAAACGCCCACAGGTCCAAGCACTTCTTGATGCAAAGGCGTCACAGACCCAGTCGGACGGCAAATTGCCATATCGACTTTGTCTGTGCTGAGCTGTTTGAAAAGACTTTCATGTTGCAGAGGCGCAAACTCCAAAGAGATATTCGGTGCTAGCTGATAAATCTTAGGCAGCGCGTAAGGCAAAATAGTTTGCATCGCATAGTCAGTGGTAGCAATAAGGAAACGCTCATTACAATAGTAAGGATTGAACTCGCTGGGGGTTAACAACTGGCGAAAAGATTCTAGTGGTTGGTCTATTTGCTTGCATATTTCAATAGCCTTACTGGTCGGAATAATGCGCTGCCCCTGACGAGTAAATAGCGGATCGCCAAGTAAGTCTCGCAGCCTTCCCAGCACTCGACTGGTTGCAGATTGACTTAGATTGAGTCGCACAGCAGCCTGACTAACACTGCCCTCCTCTACTAATACTTTCAATGCCACCAACAAGTTAAGATCACGGCGATAGATTTCTTCGAGTTCCATAAGCCTTTCCTAGGGTTTATCTTTACTTAGTCTACACTTGGTTTGCTTTTCTTCAGATAAAAAAATCCCGCCTTTCAGCGGGGAAGCCCAAGAAAATGGGGATAGTGTCGGAATGTCGTAGTGTGTTGGATAGTTTAGATGGCAGAATGTTTATTAATTGTTAATTTTCTTGCTCCTCAGAAGCATCTTGCCAGCGTCTCATCTCAAGCCACAATCCCACGATTGCAGCACTCAAACCAATTAAAGGTGTCCAACCAGCTTGTGGTGAAGGCTGAAGTACCAGGCACAAAACGCAATCACGCACAGTACCGAGTATATTGTTAATCTATCTAGTGCGGTCAACATAGCTACTTCCCTGTCTCTTTGTTACCAACTTGTTAATAAAGTTAAAGCAAAATGATCCGTTTGCCAAGGGGTTATTGCATATTTTTTCTTCATAAGTAGAATTTGGGCAGTTTTCTAGAGAAAAGAGTTCCCCATGACAATCAATACAGACCTTGCCACGCAAACACTTGAGGCCGAAGGATTGCGCTGCCCAGAGCCAGTGATGATGGTCAGGAAGACAATTCGTAAAATGGAAGATGGTGATGTGTTGTTGGTGAAAGCCGACGATCCTTCCACCACTCGCGATATTCCAAGTTTCTGTCGCTTTATGGATCACCAATTACTTGGTGCGCAAACAGAAACGGTGCCCTACCTTTACCTAATCAAAAAAGGCATGGCATAACGCATTAAAAAAGGCTGCCATTGGCAGCCTTTCTACTATTCGTCTCATTGAAGCTATTCGTCATACTCCAGCGTTCTGACTTCAGATTGAAGTTTCTTAATCTGCTTTTGCATCGAACGAATCTCATTGTGCATTGGGATAAGATGCTGAACCCGAATCCACGACTCGACAGCCAATCCCGCCATAATAATGGCGCCTACTACCATAGGTATCCACATATCCGTGAGTACCATACCCAGCAGCGTTAATACCAAGCCGAAAGTAAACAAACGGCTTTGGCTTTCTGCGGTCATTCCTGTGTAACGTGTAAGCATAATCTTGCCCTCTCGCTAGGATCCACATGATTAAAGTACCATGACAATTATGACACTAATATGTCATTCATCACGAAATCCGTCAGATTCGAGCGAGAGTTTGATCGCGATTAAAATTCGATACTCAGTTGATATTGTTATTAAAAAACAGCGGCGCCTATAGCGAGTCCCACAAACAAAATGGCTGTAATACGACGAATCCAATCTAATGGTAATTTATCCGCAGATAGTTTACCTATCAGTACCACAGGTACATTGGCAAGTAGCATACCAACCGTAGTACCGATCACCACCAAAGCTAGGGCATCTGCATATTGAGCCCCAAGGATAGAGGTGGCAATCTGAGTTTTGTCACCGATTTCCGCGATAAAAAAGGCAATAAAACTAGCAACAAACGGGCCACGGCTTGAAATACTCTCATCGTCATCCAGTTTGTCGGGTACCAAGATCCATGCAGCCATAGCAAGGAAGCTGACCACCAGCACCCATTTTAGGACATCCGGAGATAAGTAATCGGCCACCACGACACCTAGCCATGCAGCTAATGCATGATTGGCAATGGTCGCTAGAAAGATAGCGGCAATGATAGGAATGGGTTTACGGTAACGGCTTGCCAGCAATAACGACAAAAGCTGGGTCTTATCGCCTATTTCGGCGAGTGCCACGGTAGTAATTGATATAGCTAAAACGCTCACGACATGCTCTAAGGGGCAGGGTTTATAGTTTTTAACCTATAGACAAACCTCGCGCCCCACCCCGGTTCACGATGTTTATCTATGGTCTTGCTAAACTTGCGGGCACAAGTCTCGAGCGCCATGGTGATTTTGCACCAATTATGTTGACGAACGAATCCAAACGCTTGCAAGCGTATGGATAAGCTACTCCCAAAGATGGCCGGCATTGTAATCAGTCAACGAATCAATTTCAACAATCGTGGGGTTTGAACCCTTCTACTTAGCGAACAACACCGAAAAACCCCATTTTTTAGCTTTGCGGGGATTAATTCAGCACTTTTACCCCTACTCCCCTTACCGATTAATCGTATACTTATTTGTTATTTTCTGATTATCAGATAGACCTTTTCACTTAGAGAATTGCGCGAATTACTATGCAAAAATACGATATCAAAACCTTCCAGGGAATGATCCTCGCGCTGCAGGATTACTGGGCACAGAACGGTTGTACTATTGTTCAACCACTAGATATGGAAGTAGGTGCAGGCACCTCTCACCCAATGACATGTCTACGTGCACTTGGCCCAGAGCCAATGTCTACGGCATACGTTCAACCTTCACGTCGTCCGACCGATGGTCGCTACGGTGAGAACCCGAACCGTCTTCAGCACTATTATCAATTCCAAGTAGCGCTTAAGCCGTCTCCTGACAACATTCAGGAGCTGTACCTTGGTTCACTTGAAGTACTTGGTGTCGACCCGCTAGTTCACGACATTCGTTTCGTAGAAGACAACTGGGAAAACCCAACACTTGGTGCATGGGGTCTTGGTTGGGAAGTATGGCTGAACGGCATGGAAGTGACTCAGTTTACTTACTTCCAGCAGGTTGGTGGTCTTGAGTGTAAGCCAGTAACTGGCGAGATCACTTATGGTATCGAACGTCTAGCTATGTACATTCAAGAAGTAGACTCTGTTTACGACCTAGTGTGGAACATCGCGCCAGACGGCAGCAAAGTGACTTACGGTGATATCTTCCACCAAAACGAAGTTGAGCAATCAACGTATAATTTCGAACACGCTGATGTAGACTTCCTATTCACGTTCTTCGATCAGTGTGAGAAAGAGTGTAAAGAACTACTTGAGCTTGAGAAGCCACTTCCGCTTCCTGCTTACGAACGCATTCTTAAAGCGGGTCACGCATTCAACATCCTTGATGCGCGCAAAGCTATCTCTGTAACAGAGCGCCAACGTTACATCCTTCGCATCCGCAACCTGACCAAGTCTGTTGCTGAAGCGTACTACGCATCACGTGAAGCTCTAGGCTTCCCAATGTGCCGTAAGGAAGAGGAGAAGTAATCATGGCAAAAGAATTTCTAATTGAACTCGGTACTGAAGAGCTACCACCAACGCAGCTTCGTACCCTAGCAGAAGCTTTCGCAGCAAACTTCGAAGCAGAGCTTAAAGGTGCAGATCTCGCACACGAAGGCATGAAATGGTACGCGGCTCCTCGTCGCCTCGCACTTAAGGTGGCTGGTCTTGCTGAAGGTCAAGCTGATAAAGTGGTTGAGAAACGTGGTCCTGCTGTTTCTGTGGCGTTCGATGCTGACGGCAATGCAACTAAAGCGGCTCAAGGCTGGGCTCGCGGCAACGGTATCACTGTTGAGCAAGCAGACCGTCTAGTGACTGACAAAGGCGAATGGCTACTATTCAAACAAGAAGTCAAAGGCCAGGCAACGACTGAAATCGTTGTAGACCTAGCAGCTAAAGCGCTAGCTAACCTACCTATCGCTAAGCCAATGCGCTGGGGTAACAAGACGACTCAATTTATCCGTCCTGTTAAAACACTGACTATGCTAATGGGCTCCGACCTGATTGAAGGCGAGATCCTAGGCGTAGCCTCTGACCGCACTATCCGTGGTCACCGCTTCATGGGTGAGCAAGAGTTCACTATCGATTCTGCTGAGCAATACCCTGCGATCCTAGAAGAGCGCGGTAAAGTCATGGCAGATTACGAAGCTCGTAAAGCAATCATCCTAGCAGATTCTCAAAAAGCAGCAGCGGCTGTTGGTGGTATCGCTGATCTAGAAGATGACCTAGTTGAAGAAGTCACTTCTCTAGTTGAATGGCCAGTAGTACTAACGGCGAAGTTTGAAGAAGAGTTCCTGAAGGTGCCTTCTGAAGCGTTGGTTTACACCATGAAAGGTGACCAGAAGTACTTCCCGGTGTACGACGAGAACAAGAAGCTTCTACCAAATTTCATCTTCGTTTCTAACATCGAATCTAAAGAGCCTCGCTACGTAATCGAAGGTAACGAGAAGGTTGTACGTCCACGTCTAGCGGATGCTGAATTCTTCTTTAACACGGACCGTAAGCGCCCTCTTATCGACCGTCTTCCTGAGCTAGAGCAAGCTATCTTCCAGAAGCAGCTTGGTACTATCAAAGACAAGACCGACCGCATTACTGAACTTGCTGGCTACATCGCTGAGCAAATCGATGCTGACGTAGAAAAATCTAAGCGTGCTGGTCTTCTAGCGAAGTGTGACCTAATGACCTCTATGGTATTTGAGTTTACTGATACCCAAGGTGTGATGGGCATGCACTACGCCACTCACGATGGTGAAGATGAGCAAGTAGCACTGGCACTTTACGAGCAGTACATGCCGCGTTTCGCAGGTGATGATCTACCAAGCACAGGTATCTCTTCAGCAGTCGCAATGGCAGACAAGCTAGATACGATTGTCGGTATCTTTGGTATTGGCCAAGCACCTAAGGGCTCTGACCCGTTCGCACTTCGTCGTGCGTCGCTAGGTGTACTACGTATCATCGTAGAAAACGGCTACAACCTAGACCTAACTGACCTAATTGCAAAAGCACAGTCACTATTCGCCCTAGAAGACGGTACTAGCAAACTAACAAACGCGAACGTTGCAAACGACGTCATCGACTTCATGCTTGGTCGCTTCAATGCATGGTACAAAGACGAAGGCTTCAGCGTGGATATCATCCAAGCAGTACTGGCTAACCGTCCAACCAAACCAGCAGACTTCGACCAACGCGTTAAAGCAGTATCTCACTTCCGTGAGCTAGAAGCAGCTGAAGCACTAGCGGCAGCGAACAAGCGAGTAGGTAACATCCTAGCGAAATTCGACGGCGAACTGGCAGCAGAGATCGACCTTGCCCTTCTACAAGAAGATGCAGAGAAGACGCTGGCAGAAAACGTTGAAGTGATGACCGAAGCCCTTGAGCCAGCATTCGCGACCGGTAACTATCAAGAAGCACTAAGCAAGCTTGCTGACCTACGTGAGCCAGTGGATGCGTTCTTCGATAACGTGATGGTCATGGCTGATGACGAAGCGCTTAAGAAGAACCGTCTAACGCTACTAAACAACCTGCGTAACCTGTTCCTACAAATCGCCGACATTTCACTTCTTCAGAAGTAGTCATCGATTCTAGTAACACGAGTGAATCAAAAGGGAAGCTGAGGCTTCCCTTTTTTGTCTCTTTAAACTGGCAGCAAGTTATTGTTAGTTCTGTGAACTAGTAAGAAAACGGTAGGGTAATTGGCTGCAAACTAGCGGTTATAGCACTCAGAATGTAGAGGCCAAGTTTTGATATAAACGTGGGGTAACTTCAAGGAAGAGAACCCATGAAAAAGACCCTTATATCTCTATCAGTGGCGATGCTCAGTGCCTGTAGCCAACTGCCAGATGACGCGTTACTCCTTAGCCTAGATGATCAACAAGTCGTTTTTTCTGCCAATGAACAAGGACTGCTGGTTGCAGAAACAGACCTAGATAAAGGCAGCTATACCTTTTCTATCGGTGATAATGCACAAACCTGTGGCAGCAACTTTGCCCTGGCTGAAGACGCACGCATTAAGTTCAACCGTCCATTAAAACTCGATGATTGTGCCGGAGAATCGGCGATTCCAATGCGAGTATTCAAGGCAAACACTTACCAATTCATGCTCAACCCAGCCAACAATGAGCTCACTGTGAAGGTAAAGCCGAAGCAGAGTCACGAACTTAACTTCACCTGCCTGTTGCTAGTGATAGTCCAAAAGTCATCGATGTTAGCGCCACCTTTACCGATGGAACAGTGCTTCGAGATGCGCTGAGCGGGCAACAAGCCACAGTCAGCAGTGGCAAGATTGCGCTGCAGCCCGGCGCAAATAGTCAGGGTCTAATACTACTAGAGCCGGCAGAACAAACACCGAAGGCTGAGTTCGACTGGGACAACGCGACGGTCTACTTCGTAATGACCGATCGCTTCTACAACGGTAACCCAAACAACGATAACAGCTATGGGCGAAGCAAAGACGGCGAACATGAAATCGGCACCTTTCACGGTGGTGATCTGGCTGGCTTGACTAAAAAACTCGACTATATTGAATCGCTTGGTGTGAATGCCATCTGGATAACCTCCCCTCTAGAACAAATCCACGGCTGGGTTGGCGGTGGCGATCAGGGCGACTTCAAACACTATGGCTATCATGGTTATTACCACCAGGACTGGACTAAGCTCGATGCCAATATGGGCACCGAAGAAGAATTGCGTCAGTTTGTCGATACTGCTCACGAGAAAGGTATCCGCATCGTATGGGACGTGGTCATGAACCATACCGGTTACGCTACCCTAGCGGACATGCAAGAATTTGGCTTCGGTCAGTTGTATCTCTCCGATGAAGAGGCAAAAAAAGAGCTCGGTGCAAACTGGACCGATTGGCAACCAAAATCAGGACAAAGCTGGCATAGCTTCAACGACTACATCAAATACAGCGATGCTGAAGCTTGGGATAAGTGGTGGGGTAAGGACTGGATCCGTACTGACATCGGTGATTACGATGCGCCGGGATATAACGAACGAACCATGTCGCTCAACTTCTTGCCGGATCTTAAAACCGAATCGACACAAACGACTGGTCTACCCAACTTCTATCGCAATAAAGAGACCAATGCCAGAGATGTTCAAGCGACACCGAGTGACCATCTAATCACATGGCTCACTAATTGGGTTCGCGAGTATGGCATTGATGGTTTCCGTGTCGATACCGCTAAACACGTCGAAATGGAGAGCTGGGCCAAGCTCAAGCAAGCCAGCAATGAAGCACTGGCAGAATGGAAACAAAACAATCCAGACAAAGCACTGGATGAAAAACCGTTCTGGATGACCGGTGAGGTTTGGGCGCACAGTGTGGTGAAAAGCGCCTATTTCGATAACGGCTTTGATTCCATCATTAACTTCGAGTTCCAAGGCGATGTTGCCCCTAAGGCATTGAAGTGTTTTGCTAACCTAGACAGCGACTATCGCCGCTATGCTGAGCGTATTAACAGCGACAGTGAGTTTAATGTGCTGAGCTACCTCTCTTCGCACGACACTTCATTGTTCTGGCGTCTCGAAGCCGAAGCATTGATGATCAGATACGTGCCGCGAATGCACTTATGTTGAGTCCGGGTGCGGTGCAGATCTACTATGGTGATGAGATAGCAAGAGATCTAGGTGTCAGTGGATCTGACTCACACCAAGGTACGCGCTCAGACATGCCTTGGGACAAGATAACGGGTCAGCGCGAAGCCTTATTAAAGCACTGGCAAGCACTAGGCGATTTCCGCCTACGTCACCCTGCTATTGCTAAGGGTGAGCATATTACCCACCAGCAAAGCGGGTACTATGCGTTTGAACGTCGTTACAAAGATGACAAGGTACTCATCGTTTACACTGGCGAATAATCAATGGATTAAGGCCTACTAAATCACATCAAAGGGAGCGCTACTGCGCTCCTTTTTTATTGCTCATTTTCTTTGCACTCAAATAGTGCTTTGCCTGCTGTAATCATTGCTGTATGTTCAAAGGTTCATCTTGCCATCAGCAGGATAAAACCCCTTATAAACACAACAAGTGAACACAATGAACTAGGTACAGCAATGCAATTTTCGAAGTTTGGTGAAAAATTTAATCGTTACTCAGGTATTACCCAATTAATGGATGATCTTAATGATGGCCTTCGTACTCCAGGTGCCATCATGCTCGGAGGTGGTAACCCAGCCGCTATTCCTGCCATGCTCGAGTATTTTCACCAAGCCAGTAGTGACCTCCTCGCCAGTGGTGAGCTGGTAGCCGCCATGGCAACTACGATGGTCCACAAGGAAAAGATGCGTTTGTTAAATCGCTCGCTAAACTGCTGCGCGATACCTATGGCTGGAACATTACCGAAAAAAACATCAGCCTAACCAATGGCAGCCAAAGTGGTTTTTTCTATCTATTTAATCTACTCGCAGGTAAGCAAAGTGATGGCAGCCACAAGAAAATCTTGCTGCCGATTGCACCCGAGTACATTGGTTACGGTGACGCAGGCATCGACGAAGACATCTTTGTCTCTTATCACCCAGAAATAGAGCTACTTGATAATGGCCTGTTCAAATACCATGTGGATTTCGAACACTTAGAAATCGATGATTCGGTTGCGGCGATTTGTGCCTCACGCCCAACCAACCCAACGGGTAACGTACTCACCGACGAAGAGATCCACAAGCTGGACAAGCTGGCTCGTGAAAATAACATCCCACTAATCATCGACAACGCCTACGGTTTGCCATTCCCAAACATCATCTTTGAAGATGTTGAACCGTTTTGGAATGAAAATACCATTCTCTGCATGAGCTTATCTAAGCTAGGTTTACCAGGATTGCGCTGCGGTATCGTGATTGCCAGTGAAGAAGTCACACAAGCGATGACCAATATGAATGGCATTATTAGCCTAGCACCGGGTAGCTTTGGCCCTGCACTTGCTCATCATATGATTGAGAAAGGCGACATTCTAGAGCTCAGCTCAAATGTCATTAAGCCGTTCTACCAGCAAAAATCCCAACGTGCGGTTGAGTTATTGCAATCGGCAATTACCGATCCACGTTTTCGAATCCATAAGCCAGAAGGCGCTATCTTCTTGTGGCTATGGTTCGATGAGCTACCCATTACCACTATGGAGCTCTACCAACGCTTGAAGGATCGCGGCGTGTTGATTGTGCCTGGGGAATATTTCTTTATCGGTCAGGAAGATGAATGGGATCATGCTCATCAATGTCTGCGCATGAACTATGTGCAAGATGACGACAAGATGCAGCAAGGTATAGCGATTATCGCCGAAGAAGTTGCTAAAGCATACTCGCAAGGCACTAGCGATTAAGGCTGTTGATAAAATAGAATAGATATAAAAAGAGCGCCTTCTGGCGCTCTTTCACTCTTTATATCAGGGCTTTCATTTCAGCGAAATGATTAGCCTTCGATCAGTTTGTTGCCACCAATCTCAATTTTACGTGGCTGCATCGCTTCTGGGATTTCACGCTCTAGGTCAATATGTAGCAAACCATTTTCCATGCTCGCACCTACTACTTTTACGTAGTCAGCAAGTTGGAACTTACGCTCGAAATCACGCTCTGCAATACCTTGGTACACGTACTTCTTCTCTTCTTCAGCTTTACGCTCACCCTTAACAATCAACATGTTCTCTTTTTGAGTCAGATCGAGTTGGTCTTCAGCAAAGCCAGCCACAGCCATAGTAATACGGAAGTGGTTCTCGTCTTGTTGCTCGATGTTGTATGGAGGGTAACCGCCAGAAGAGTTTTTCGCTGAGTTCGCTTCCATCATGTTGAATAGACGATCGAAGCCAATTGCGTTGCGGTATAAAGGAGTGAAATCTACAGTTCTCATAATGCTATCCTCTTAGTAAGCAATAGTCTTAGCCGTGAGTTTTCACCTACATCCAGCCTATAAACGGGTGTAGTGACGACTAAGGGACTTATCCACCACTCCGCTGACAGCCTTGCTGTTCGGGGACGTAGTAATAAATCAGTTTTTAAAGTGTGCCGTTAAAGCTATCCTCCACTGAGCGATACTTTGCAGGCGTTTAAAAGGTCTGTTTCTTCTCTCTTGAGCAAGACAGCTCCCCTTCACAACTAGATATAGGGATGGCGAAAATCGCTTTCAAGGCATTTTCTCTAATTATTTTTATAACGGTTATTTTTCATATAGTTAAAAACAAAAAAAGACCGCCGTATAAGGCAGTCTTTTTGTTTTTAGATTTGATTTTTCGAAGCTGGGTGAACTGAGTTCAAGGAGAAGGCGCGCAGTTTATAATCATAAATGAGCACCCTCGACGCGGAAATCAGTTCAGCCAGCCAAGAGAAATCAATCTAACGTCTAGGTTAGCTACTTTCAGTGCGTTCTCTTCGATGAAGTTACGACGCGGCTCTACTTGGTCGCCCATTAGAGTCGTGAACAGCTGGTCTGCGCCAACCGCATCTTCAATCGTAACTTGCATCATGCGACGTGTTTCAGGATCCATTGTGGTTTCCCAAAGCTGA
This sequence comes from Vibrio maritimus, assembly GCA_000755425.1. Lineage (GTDB taxonomy): Bacteria > Pseudomonadota > Gammaproteobacteria > Enterobacterales > Vibrionaceae > Vibrio > Vibrio maritimus_A. The sequence goes on along the minus strand of BBMT01000017.1, from coordinate 65,626 downwards.
TCTGGGTTCATCTCACCTAGACCTTTGTAGCGCTGTAGGCTCAGACCACGACGTGATTCTTTGATTAGCCAGTTTAGGGCATCTTCAAAATTGCTCACCGGTTGAGTACGCTCACCACGTTTCACGTATGCACCCTCTTCGATCAGACCTTCTAGAGCCTCTGATAGAGACGCTAGCTTGCCGTACTCTTTCGAGTTCAGTAGGTCGATACTCAGTACATGCTCATGGGTCACACCGTGAGTACGCACGATAATTTTCGGCAGATTCAAACCTAGCTCAGCGTGCTGTTCAACCTCAAAGCTGTATTGGCTTGCGCCCACTTCTTTAGCATTGAGTTGCTCAACAAGCTGCTTAGACCATGCTTCAACCGCCGCTGCGTCGTGACACTGCTCAGCCGTTAGGCGTGGCGTGTACATGAACTCACTCACTAGTGCGTGCGGGTAACGACGAGCCATGCGGTCGGCAATTTTCACTGCGCCGTTGAACTGCTGTACCAGTTTCTCTAGTGCTTCACCAGCTAGTGCTGGTGCTTCAGGGTTCACGTGCAGAGCAGCGTTATCTAGTGCCAAAGACACTTGGTACTGGTTCATCGCATCTTCATCTTTGATGTACTGCTCTTGTTTACCCTTCTTCACTTTGTAAAGCGGTGGCTGAGCGATGTACACGTAACCGCGCTCGATAAGCTCTGGCATTTGACGGTAGAAGAAAGTCAAAAGTAGCGTACGGATGTGAGAACCATCGACGTCCGCATCGGTCATGATGATGATGTTGTGGTAACGCAGTTTATCTGGGTTGTACTCGTCGCGGCCGATACCACAGCCAAGTGCAGTGATAAGCGTTGCCACTTCTTGTGAAGAAAGCATCTTATCGAAACGTGCTTTCTCTACGTTTAGGATCTTACCTTTCAGTGGAAGAATCGCTTGGTTCTTACGGTTACGACCCTGCTTAGCACTACCGCCCGCAGAATCACCCTCCACTATGTACAGTTCAGAAAGCGCTGGGTCTTTCTCTTGGCAGTCAGCTAGTTTACCTGGCAGACCCGCTAGGTCCAGAGCGCCTTTACGACGTGTCATCTCACGCGCTTTACGCGCTGCATCTCGTGCGCGAGCGGCGTCAATAATCTTAGTACAAACAATCTTCGCTTCGCCTGGGTTCTCTACTAGGAACTCAGACAACTTCTCACCCATCGCAGACTCAACCGCTGATTTCACTTCTGATGAAACCAGCTTGTCTTTAGTTTGGCTTGAGAACTTCGGATCTGGCACTTTCACCGATACGATAGCTGTTAGACCTTCACGAGCATCATCACCTGATGTCGCTGTCTTAGCTTTCTTAGAGAAGCCCTCTTTATCCATGAATGAGTTCAGCGTACGCGTTAGTGCCGCACGGAAACCTGCAAGGTGGGTACCACCATCACGTTGAGGGATGTTGTTGGTAAAACAGTAGATGTTTCTTGGTAGCCATCATTCCACTGCATCGCCACTTCAACCGTAATGCCATCATCACGCTCGTTATCAAAGTGGAAGATTTTCTGAATGATTGGTGTCTTGTTGGTATTTAGATGCTCAACAAACGCTTGGATACCACCTTCAAACATGAAGTGATCCATTTTATCTTCTTCGCGCTTATCGACAAGCTTGATTGAGACACCTGAGTTTAGGAACGACAGTTCACGTAGACGCTTGGCAAGAATGTCGTAGTGGAACTCTACATTTGAGAAGGTTTCTTCACTTGGCCAGAAACGGATTTCTGTACCCGTTTTATCGGTATCACCAATCACAGCCAGTGGCGCCTGTGGCTCACCGTGGTGATAAGTTTGAGTATGAATGTGACCGCCACGATGGATTGTCAATGTCACTTGCTTAGACAGTGCGTTTACTACAGAAACACCTACGCCGTGCAGACCACCCGATACCTTGTACGAGTTGTCATCGAACTTACCACCAGCGTGAAGTACCGTCATGATAACTTCTGCCGCAGACACTTGCTCTTCTGGGTGCATTTCCGTTGGAATACCACGGCCATCATCGCTAACAGAAACAGAGTTGTCCTCATGAATAGTCACGATAATGTCGCTACAGTGACCTGCTAACGCTTCATCAATTGAGTTATCAACCACCTCAAAAACCATGTGGTGTAGACCGGTTCCATCGTCCGTGTCGCCGATGTACATTCCCGGACGCTTACGTACCGCATCCAGACCCTTTAGTACCTTAATACTCGATGAATCGTAATTTTCTGACATGAGTTTCTCTCACTATTTACCTTGCTCTATTGTGCCATGTTCCACATGAAACATCTTGCCATTTTCGTCAATCATGTCGGCAACTTGGCTTTCGGTAATAGAGCTTACAAAAACTTGAGCCTGAGTCTGTTTTAAGTAATCCGCTAAGCGTTTACGACGCAGGCTATCTAATTCTGAAGCAAAGTCATCTATCAGATAGATACATTGCTTTCCGTTCAACTCTGCGAGGTGCTGCCCTTGCGCAAGGCGCAGCGCACACATCATCAGTTTTAGCTGACCACGAGACAACACATCCTCTACAGGGGTGTTGTTCACTTTAATTCTTAAATCGGCTTTATTTGGGCCACTAAAGGTGTATCCCAAACTTTGGTCACGCTCAAAGTTACGTTCCAAGAGCTCGCCATACGGCGTGTCTTTTTCCCAGCCACGGTAATAACCAAGCTTGATTTCAAACTCCGGCAGAAAAGACTGACACATTTCTTCAGCCAAAGTTTTCATTTGCTCGACATAGGTGCGGCGCCAACCATCGATTTGTTCAGCAAGCTGGGCTAAATCTCTATCCCAGTAGCTTAACTCTCGGTAGCTGGTGGCCGTCTTTAGTAGCGCATTGCGCTGCTTACTGAGACGCTTAAAACGACCCCAAGCCTCAAAAAAACCTGGCTCAGAGTGAAACACTCCCCAGTCGATAAATGCCCGGCGAAACTTAGGGCCATCAGTGAGTAATTCAAAGCCCTCTGGATGGATAAGTTGCAGCGGCAGAACCTTGGCAAGCTGAGCTAACTTTTGCCCAGATTGACCGCCTATTTTAACCTCTGTTGAGCCATCGCGCTGCTTATTAATGCCAATGGGTATCTCAAATTGATCCGAGTTCAAAAAACGGCCATGTACAAACAGCTCTTGGCAGTCATTTTGTATCACTCGACCGGTGAGCGAACTCTTAAATGAGCGCCCATGACCAAGCAAATAGATCGCCTCCAACAAGCTGGTTTTGCCACTGCCGTTGGGGCCAATAATAAAGTTAAAGCCTGTAGATAGTTCAATATCACAGGCTTTAATATTTCGAAATTGCTGTACGATTAAACGCGTAAGCGGCATAACATCATGCTCGTCTTAGAGACGAATCGGCATCACCACGTACATGGCACTGTCATCTTCGCTATTTTCAATCAACGCACTGGCGTTGGCATTGGACATCGACATGCGTACCTGGTCGCAGCGAAGCGTATTAAGTACATCGAGAACGTAAGATACGTTGAAACCAATCTCGAGCGCGTCACCTTGGAAGTTCACGTCGAGCATCTCTTCCGCTTCTTCTTGCTCTGGGTTATTCGCCGTAATGCGCATCTCGTTGTCTGCTAGGTTGACACGAACACCGCGGAATTTCTCATTCGATAGAATCGCGGCACGGGAGAACGCTTGACGCAACTCATCACAGTTTGTTTCGAGTGTCTTGTCGGTATTTTGCGGCATAACGCGGCGATAATCTGGGAAACGACCATCAACAAGCTTAGAAGTGAAGACATAGTTATTCACTTCGGCGCGGATGTTCGAGCTGCCAATTTGCAGCGTGACTGGCTGCTCTGGCGCATCTAGAAGCTTAGAAAGCTCCTGTACACCTTTTCGCGGCACAATGATCTGTTTGTTGTCAAAGCTGCCTTCTAGCGCCACCGTTGCCACCGCCATACGGTGACCATCAGTCGCCACTGAGCGCAATGTTGTTTGGTCTAACTCAAACAACATACCGTTTAGGTAGTAACGCACATCTTGGTTAGCCATTGAGAACTGAGTCTTGTCGATCAGCGACTTAAGCTCAGCTTGAGTCACCGTCACCGCCACTTCTTGCTGCCAATCTTCAATGTTTGGGAAATCGCTTGCTGGCAATGTGGATAGTGAGAATCGGCTACGACCAGAGCGTACTTGTACGCGATCGCCTTCTAGTACGATAGTGATTGTTGAGTCATCGGGTAGCCCACGACAGATATCGAGGAACTTACGCGAAGGTACGGTCACACTGCCCGCTTCAAATTCACTCTCTAACGTCACCTTACTTACCAACTCAACCTCAAGGTCGGTTGCGGTAAGAGAAAGCACCCCTTCTTCTACTTTAAGAAGCAAGTTGCCCAAAATAGGTAATGTAGGACGGCCGCCTAATGCACCAGAAACTTGTTGTAACGGCTTTAGTAGGTGATGACGTTCGATAGTAAATTTCATAGATAACTCTTCGTAAAGATGGCAATCCATGCCACTTATATGCGAAATACAATAACTTGAATGCTAATTATAGTGATTATGCCACTATTATGAAGAAAGCGTGCGAATTAAGTTGGAATAGTCTTCCTTAATGTCATGACTCTCCTCACGCAGCTGAGCGATTTTACGACACGCATGCAGCACGGTAGTGTGGTCACGACCACCAAACGCATCACCAATCTCTGGCAGGCTGTGGTTGGTCAACTCTTTTGCTAGCGCCATCGCTAACTGGCGTGGACGAGCAACAGAACGAGAACGACGCTTTGAAAGCAGATCCGCAACTTTAATCTTGTAGTATTCGGCAACCGTCTTTTGAATGTTATCAATGGTCACCAGCTTCTCTTGCAGAGCGAGCAAGTCACGCAGTGCTTCACGAACAAAATCGATGGTAATTGGACGACCAGTAAAGTTGGCGTTAGCAATCACGCGGTTTAGAGCACCTTCCAGCTCACGAACGTTTGAACGCAAACGCTTAGCAATGAAGAATGCCACTTCATCGGCTAGGTGAATTTGGTGGTCTTCGGCTTTTTCATCAAGATCGCCACGCGAGTTTCTAACTCAGGTGGTTCGATAGCCACGGTCAAGCCCCAACCAAAACGAGACTTCAGGCGATCTTCTACGCCGTTGATCTCTTTCGGATAACGATCCGATGTCAGGATGATCTGTTGGTTGCCTTCAAGCAGCGCATTAAAGGTATGGAAGAACTCTTCTTGTGAGCGCTCTTTATTGGCGAAAAATTGAATATCATCGATAAGAAGCGCATCAACACTGCGGTAGTAGCGCTTAAATTCTTCAATTGCGTTGTTTTGTAACGCCTTAACCATGTCCTGAACGAAACGCTCCGAGTGCATGTACACCACTTTCGCGTTTGGCTTGTTATCAACAATGGCGTTGCCCACAGCGTGCAATAGGTGAGTTTTACCTAGACCTGTACCGCCATATAAGAACAACGGGTTATAGGCCGCACCAGGGTTATCCGCCACCTGACGTGCCGCAGCAAGACCAAGCTGGTTCGACTTACCTTCAACGAAGTTGTTGAACTTATGCTTGATGTTAACGTTCGAGCGGTGATTGATGTCCGAGACTTCTGCCTCATCATCCCAGGTTTTATGCACAGGTTGGCGCGCTTGTAGCTGCGCAGGAGCAGAAGACTCAGCCGCAACGTCGGCCGCGGTCTTAACTGGCTTGGGTGCTGGCGGTGCAGAAACCGGCTTGCTGCCGACTTCAAAGCGAAGATTCGGCACATCATTACCGCAGTACTCTTTTAGTAGACGGTTAATGCTGTTGAGGTATCTATCGCGCACCCAGTCGAGTACAAAGCGGTTAGGCGCAAATAGAGTTAGGGTGTTGTCATTAAGCTCAGCTTGTAGGGGTCTAACCCACATGCTGAATTCGGTAGCGGGTAGCTCTTCTTGTAGACGTTGCGAACATTGCAACCAAAGCGAAGATGACACGGTGCTCTCACTCTATTTATTGGAATTGGAAAAGATTGGTAATTTTACCTGTTGATAACCAAGATCGCCAGCAAATGATCGGCGATCCAGTGAATAAGATCTAAGTTATTCACAATTTTTTCGGTCAATTTGGCTTGATCCGCACAAATTGCCCTGATTTTACTCACAAACGCATGCACAAAACACAGATCTACCCACAAAATGCGAAACATGATCTAACTTGTGTATAGATCCGTGTTCAAGCTGTCATCGAATTTGATCAAACACTGAACAGCGATGAACAAAAAGTCAGCGTTCAACCACGGATTTGTTATGGTTAATAACAACTCGTTATTTAACTTATCGACAGCTTTACCAGTAACATCCCTCTCCATAAATAGAAGGAGTAGTAAAATGAAAAACTGGATTAAAGGTTTACTAACCGCTTTGGCGCTTTCTGCAACCGTATCTCAAGCAGCTTATGCTGCGACTCAAGAAGTGAAAGTCGGCATGTCTGGTCGCTACTTCCCATTTACGTTTGTTAAGCAAGACAAGTTGCAAGGGTTTGAAGTTGACCTTTGGGACGAAATTGGTCGCAGAAACGACTACAAAGTCGAGTACGTGACTGCGAACTTCTCTGGTTTGTTTGGTTTGCTCGAGACCGGTCGTATCGACACTATCTCTAACCAGATCACCATGACCGATGCGCGTAAAGCGAAATACCTATTTGCTGACCCATACGTGATTGATGGTGCACAGATTACTGTTCGCAAAGGTAATGACAGCATTCAAGGTATTGAAGACCTCGCAGGAAAAACTGTGGCGGTAAACCTGGGTTCTAACTTTGAACAGCTACTGCGCAGCTACGATAAAGACAACAAAATCAATGTTAAAACCTACGACACGGGTATTGAACACGATGTTGCTCTTGGCCGAGCTGATGCATTCGTAATGGATCGTCTATCTGCACTTGAGCTTATCAAGAAGACAGGTCTGCCACTACAGCTAGCGGGCGAACCGTTCGAAACGATTGAGAACGCATGGCCATTCGTGAACAACGAAAAAGGTCAAAAGCTGCAACAAGAAGTGAATGCGGCACTGGCAGACATGCGTGCAGATGGTACGCTAGAGAAAATCTCTGAGAAGTGGTTTGGCGCAGACATCACTAAAAAGTAAGTGATCACTATTATTACGCCCACTACGCTTGTTAGTGGCGTTTGTTTTTCTAGAAGTTTGGTAACGTTATGGGATTTGATTTTCAATACATGCTGGAGCTGATGCCGATACTGCTCAAGTATCTTGGCACTACGATGGAAATGGCAGTATGGGGACTGGTGTTCTCTCTGATCTTGTCGGTCATCTTAGCGAATATTCGTGTTTTCAAGATCCCTGTCCTCGATCAGCTCAGTCAGCTCTACATCAGCTTTTTCCGCGGCACCCCACTTTTGGTGCAGCTGTTCTTGCTTTACTACGGTCTGCCACAAATTTTCCCGTGGATGGTCGGACTGAATGCGTTTAGTGCAGCTGTCATAGGTTTAACGCTCCACTTCGCCGCATACATGGCAGAAAGTATTCGTGCTGCCATCATAGGCATTGATCGCAGTCAGATGGAAGCAAGCTTGTCAGTGGGTATGACGACCAGCCAAGCCATGCGCCGCATTATTTTGCCGCAGGCGACCCGTGTCGCTTTGCCATCGCTAATGAACTACTTCATCGACATGATCAAATCGACATCGCTGGCCTTTACGCTCGGCGTGGCTGAAATCATGGCCAAGGCTCAAATGGAGGCGTCATCCAGCTTCCGCTTCTTTGAGGCTTTCTTGGCAGTGGCTCTGATCTACTGGGGCGTGGTGTTAGTGCTTACTCGCGTGCAACTGTGGGCTGAACAAAGATTGAACAAGGCATATCAACGATGATTAAACTGGAAAATATCCACAAGCAGTTTGGCGATACAGAAGTCCTAAAAGGTATCGATATTGATATCAAACAAGGTGAAATCATCGTCATTATTGGCTCAAGCGGTACCGGAAAATCGACGCTGCTGCGCTGCGTAAATTTTCTTGAGCAAGCAGACAAAGGCACGATCACCATTGATGATGTGAAGGTCGATTGTCAAAGCCACACTAAAGCCGAAGTATTGGCATTGCGCCGTAAAACCGGCTTTGTATTTCAAAACTATGCTCTGTTCGCGCACATGACGGCGCGTCAGAACATTGCCGAAGGTCTTATCACCGTAAAAGGCTGGAAAAAGACCAAGCGCTTGAAAAAGCACAGCAAATTCTCGATGACATCGGTCTAGGAGATAAAGGGGATCAATACCCTGCTTCCCTGTCCGGTGGACAGCAACAGCGTGTTGGTATTGGCCGCGCTATGGCGCTCCAACCGGAGCTGTTGCTCTTCGATGAACCAACTTCAGCACTCGATCCTGAGTGGGTTGGTGAAGTACTTAACCTTATGAAAAAGCTCGCAACTCAGCATCAAACCATGTTGGTTGTGACTCACGAAATGCAGTTTGCTAAAGAGGTCGCTGATAGAGTGATCTTCATGGCTAACGGCCATATCGTAGAACAAGGAACGCCAGAGCAAATCTTTAATGATCCACAGGATATCCAACTTAAGAAATTCCTAAATCAAGTAGGGATCTAATATTGATCCTTGCGCTCTAGCTCACAAAAAGTATAATTCGCCGGCTGGAATTGAAGTTGAACTGATTATTGACTCTTGACGAGTCAGTGATTACAATTCCGCCTCTTTGTTGAGAGGCGTCGGATTTCCTCTCTATCTCTATATAGAGAAAGAAGACGGGAAATAAGTCCCACGCCGGTTCAACGAGAACCTAAAACTACTGATCAGTAAAGGTAATAACCATGTCTAAACGCACTTTTCAACCTTCAGTTCTAAAGCGCAAGCGTACTCACGGTTTCCGTGCTCGCATGGCGACTAAGAACGGTCGTAAAGTAATTAACGCACGTCGTGCTAAAGGCCGTGCTCGCCTTTCAAAATAATCTTCTATTTTGAAAAAGCATGCCTTTATTCGGGAGTTACGCTTGTTAACTCCCGAGCATTACCAAAATGTATTTAAGCAAGCTCACCGAGCTGGCTCCCCCCATTTCACCATCATTGCCCGCAAAAACTCGCTATCACACCCTCGTCTTGGTCTAGCGGTTCCTAAAAAGCAGATTAAAACAGCTGTCGGCAGAAACCACTTCAAGCGCCTGGTACGTGAAAGTTTTCGTAACAAACAACACGAACTTCCTAGCAAAGATTTTGTTGTAATTGCGAAAAAGAGTGCGCAAACTCTGAGCAATGAAGAAATGTTCCAACTTCTAGATAAGCTATGGCATCGCCTGTCTCGCCCCTCGCGTGGTTAGCAATCGGTCTCGTCTATTTTTATAGATGGGTCATCAGTCCTCTTATTGGGCCACGTTGTCGGTTCAACCCAACTTGCTCTCTTTATGCAATAGAAGCCCTTAAAGCTCACGGTTTTGTAAAAGGGTGTTGGTTATCAGGCAAACGTCTATTAAAATGCCATCCTTTGAATGAAGGGGGTTTTGACCCCGTACCACCAGCCCAAAAACAAGACAGAGATAAATAACGATGGATTCTCAACGTAATATTCTGTTAATCGGTTTGGCTTTGGTTTCTTTTTTGCTGTTCCAACAATGGCAATCTTATAAGAATCCAGCTCCAGTTCCGACTCAGCAGACGCAAAGCAGTACTCTACCTGCGCCATCTTTCGCTGATGAGCATGATCCTGCGCCAGGCCACACAACAGCGGCCGCAGATAAAATCATCACAGTGAAAACCGACGTACTGACCCTAGGTGTCACAACAGTGGGCGGTGATGTTGTTACCGCAAACCTAAACGAGTACGCAACCGAGTTGGAATCTAGCGACCCGTTTGAGCTACTAAAAGACTCACAAGGTCACCAGTTTATTGCTCAAAGTGGTCTGGTAGGCCCTCAAGGTATCGACCTTAGCAGCACAAGCCGTCCAGCTTACTCAGTATCTGCAGACAGCTTCACGCTGGCAGACGGTCAAGACGAGCTACGTGTACCAATGACATTCGAAGCGAATGGCATCAGCTACACCAAAACCTTCATTCTAAAACGTGGCAAATACGACATTGATGTTGAATACACGGTAAACAACAACTCTGGTCAAAATGCAACGTTCGGCATGTACGCTCACCTTCGTCAAAATCTTCAAGACAAAGGCGGCAGCATTACAATGCCAACCTACAATGGCGGTGCTTACTCAACTCAAGACACTCGCTACAAGAAATACAGCTTCGAAGATATGCAAGATCGTAACCTGTCTCTTAACCTGACTGATGGTCAAGGTTGGGCAGCGATGATCCAGCACTACTTCGCAGCCGCGTGGATCCCACGTGAAGCACCGGGCACTAACCTTTACACTCGCGTGATTGGTAACCTAGGTGATATCGGCGTTCGTATGCCAAACACAACGATTGCCGATGGCCAAGAAGCAACATTGAAAGCAACGCTTTGGGCAGGTCCAAAACTGCAAAGCGAAATGGCTCAAGTTGCACCTAACCTAGACCTAGTAGTGGACTACGGCTGGCTATGGTTCATTGCGAAACCACTTCACACACTACTGTCGTTCATTCAAGGTATTGTAGTGAACTGGGGTCTAGCAATCATCTGTTTGACCTTCATCGTACGTGGTGCGATGTACCCACTAACGAAAGCACAGTACACCTCTATGGCGAAAATGCGTATGCTTCAGCCTAAGCTGCAAGCAATGCGTGAGCGTATAGGCGACGACCGTCAGCGCATGAGCCAAGAAATGATGGAACTGTACAAGAAAGAGAAAGTTAACCCACTGGGTGGCTGTCTACCAATCTTGCTACAGATGCCTATCTTCATCGCTCTGTACTGGGCACTAATGGAATCGGTTGAGCTTCGTCACTCACCATTCTTCGGTTGGATTCATGACCTTTCAGCTCAGGACCCGTACTACATCCTGCCTCTACTAATGGGTGCAAGTATGTTCCTGATCCAGAAGATGAGCCCAACGACGGTAACGGATCCAATGCAACAGAAGATCATGACCTTTATGCCGGTTATGTTTACCTTCTTCTTCCTGTGGTTCCCATCAGGTCTAGTTCTTTACTGGTTGGTTTCTAACGTCGTGACGCTTATCCAGCAAACGCTGATTTACCGAGCGCTCGAGAAGAAAGGTCTGCACTCTAAGTAGTCCAAACCGATTCGATTAAATAAAAGGCGACCTTAGTGGTCGCCTTTTTCATTGACCATGATTACAATTTGGCTAAAGCACGGCGAATAGGCAATTCAATGACAACAGACACCATTGTGGCACAAGCCACAGCCCCAGGCCGCGGTGGCGTGGGCATCATTCGCGTTTCTGGCCCTTTGGCTCAAGAAGTCGCACAGCAAGTAACAGGCAAAACTCTCAAGCCTCGCTACGCTGACTACCTGCCATTCAAAGATGAGAATGGCGGCGAACTCGACCAAGGTATTGCGCTTTATTTCCCTAATCCGCACTCATTCACTGGTGAAGATGTTCTTGAACTTCAAGGCCACGGTGTCCTGTGGTTATGGATATGCTGATTAAACGTATTCTGCTCATTCCAGGTGTTCGCCCTGCAAGGCCAGGTGAGTTCAGCGAGCGTGCATTCCTCAACGACAAAATGGATTTAACCCAAGCCGAAGCAATTGCCGACTTGATTGACGCCAGTTCAGAAGAAGCGGCCAAATCAGCCCTGCAATCACTGCAAGGTCAGTTCTCGAAACGCATTCAAGTGCTGGTGGAATCACTCATCCATTTACGCATCTATGTTGAGGCCGCGATTGACTTCCCTGAAGAAGAAATCGACTTCCTCGCCGACGGTAAAGTGGCTGGCGATCTGCAAACCATCATCGACAATCTCGATTCTGTTCGCAAAGAAGCCAACCAAGGCGCCATCATGCGTGAAGGCATGAAAGTGGTCATTGCTGGGCGCCCAAATGCGGGTAAATCAAGCTTACTCAACGCCCTTTCTGGTAAAGAGTCAGCGATTGTGACTGATATTGCCGGAACCACTCGTGATGTTCTACGTGAGCACATCCATATTGATGGTATGCCACTGCACATCATTGATACTGCAGGTCTGCGTGATGCTTCTGACGAAGTGGAACGTATTGGTATTGAGCGAGCTTGGGAAGAGATCGAACAAGCAGACCGTGTGCTGTTTATGGTTGATGGCACCACAACTGACGCAACGGATCCAAAAGAGATTTGGCCTGACTTTATTGATCGCTTACCTGAGTCGATCGGCATTACCGTGATCCGCAATAAGGTCGATGAAACCGGTGAAACACTGGGGATCTGCCACGTCAACGATCCGACGTTAATTCGTCTTTCTGCGCGCACAGGGGAAGGCGTACCCGCCTTCGCGAGCACCTCAAGTCCATTATGGGTTTCTCTGGCGCGAGTGAAGGTGGCTTTATGGCTCGTCGCCGCCACCTTGATGCCTTGGAGCGTGCAGCCGAGCACCTTGATATTGGCCAGCAGCAGCTAGAAGGCTATATGGCAGGCGAAATTTTGGCAGAAGAGCTGCGCATTGCTCAGCAGCATTTGAATGAGATCACCGGTGAGTTCAGCTCAGATGATCTACTCGGACGCATCTTCTCGTCTTTCTGTATTGGTAAATAAGCGGTATTGAAAAAGGAACATCAATGATTCATATCATCACAGGCAGTACACTTGGCGGTGCTGAGTACGTAGGCGACCACCTAAGTGACTTGCTGGTAGAACAAGGTCTAGAGACCACTATCCACAACCAGCCCGATCTCGCTGACATCCCAGCACAAGGCACTTGGCTGGTTATCACCTCAACACACGGCGCAGGTGAATACCCAGATAACATTCAGCCATTTATTGCTGCCCTGCAGTCAACTCCACCTCGCATGTCTGAGGTCAAGTTTGCCGTGGTCGGTATTGGTGACTCTAGCTATGACACCTTCTGTGCTGCAGGCAAACATGCCTATCACTACTTGAGGATATTGGTGGCACACCACTGACGGACTGCTTAGAGATCGACATTCTTAACCATCCCGTTCCGGAAGATGCAGCGGAAGAATGGCTCAATGAGCACCTAAGCAAGTTTCAATAGACACCATGTCTTATCAAACACCATGCGTGTGAAAAAAGCGGCATAAGCCGCTTTTTTTGTACCTGTGAGTAACTTTTTCTACTAAACAAAACTCAACTGCACATTATTTAACCTACCATTCTGTGGATAAAACATGATCTTTTCGGTGAAAAACCTATATTTATCCAAAGAACAAGTTTTGATCTCTCATTCCCTTGTGCATAACATGCCATTTTGATCCCAACTAATACAGCCCCAGATCAACACTAGATCACAACAATCGATCTCAAAAAGATCCATGGTATTGTTGATCATTTTTGAGTTATCCACAGAGATCGTGGATCCTAATAATAGATCTAGTAAAAGATCATATATATAGATCTTATCTTTATATTCTTATTTCTTAGATCCAAAATGTTTTAAAAGCGATTTTCTCAATACCAGAAAAGCGGTAGAATACCGCTCCTTTTGGTTTGTCTATTTTATCGATTGAATACTGAGGTCGGTTCATGCTTTATCACGAAACATTTGACGTCATCGTTGTAGGTGGCGGACATGCAGGAACGGAAGCCGCACTCGCATCTGCTCGCACAGGCAAAAACACTTCTGCTAACACACAACATTGATACGTTGGGCCAGATGTCATGCAACCCTGCAATTGGTGGCATTGGTAAAGGTCACTTAGTTAAGGAAGTCGATGCTATGGGTGGTCTAATGGCAGAAGCCATCGATCATGCTGGTATTCAGTTCCGTACGCTTAATGCGTCTAAGGGGCCTGCAGTTCGAGCAACTCGCGCGCAAGCAGACCGTGCGCTTTACAAAGCGTATGTTCGTCATGCCCTTGAAAACACACCAAACCTAACACTGTTTCAACAGTCCGTGGATGATTTGATCGTAGAACAAGATCAAGTGCGCGGTGTCGTCACCGAGATGGGACTTAAATTCCACGCACAGTCCGTGGTTCTTACGGTGGGTACTTTCCTAGGTGGTAAGATCCACATTGGTATGGAAAGCTCATCAGGTGGTCGTATGGGCGATCAACCTTCCATTGCGCTTGCTCGTCGTCTTCGTGAGCTGCCATTTAGAGTGGATCGCTTGAAAACAGGTACGCCACCACGCATTGACGCCCGCAGTGTGAACTTTTCTGAATTAGAAGTACAACATGGTGATAATCCAACACCTGTATTTTCATTCATGGGTCAACGCACGCAGCACCCAACGCAGATCCCATGTTTCATTACGCATACCAATGAAAGTACTCATGAAGTGATCCGCAATAACCTTGATCGTAGCCCTATGTATGCGGGTGTGATCGAAGGTATTGGTCCGCGCTACTGTCCATCGATTGAAGACAAGGTCATGCGTTTTGCTGACAAGAATAGTCATCAGATCTTTATTGAGCCTGAAGGGCTAACAACCCATGAGCTGTATCCAAATGGTATTTCAACGAGCTTACCGTTCGATGTTCAGGTGCAAATCGTACGTTCGATGAAAGGTTTCGAAAATGCGCATATTGTTCGTCCTGGCTACGCCATTGAGTACGATTTCTTCGATCCGCGTGATTTGAAGCAAACCTACGAAACCAAATTTATTTCTGGTCTGTTCTTTGCTGGACAAATCAACGGCACAACAGGCTATGAAGAAGCGGCTGCGCAAGGCTTGATGGCGGGTCTGAATGCAAGCTTGTACTCGCAAGGCAAAGAGGCTGGAGCCCACGTCGCGACCAAGCTTACATGGGCGTTCTGATTGATGACCTATCAACGATGGGCACCAAAGAGCCGTACCGTATGTTTACCTCTCGCGCGGAATACCGTCTGTTGCTGCGTGAAGACAATGCTGATATCCGTCTGACCGAAAAAGCACATGAGCTAGGTTTGATCAACGAACAGCGTTGGAGTCGTTTCAACGAGAAAATGGACAATATGGCCAAAGAGCGCCAGCGCCTGAAAGAGACATGGATTAATCCAAAATCGGAAGGGGTTGAAGCACTGAATTCTTTGCTAAAAACGCCGATTTCACGTGAAGCGAGCGGTGAAGATCTATTGCGTCGCCCAGAGCTAACGTATTCACAACTGACAGCGCTTGATACGTTTGCTCCGGCCCTTGAAGACAGCCAAGCGAGCGAGCAGGTTGAGATCCAAGTGAAATATGAAGGTTACATTCAGAGACAACAAGACGAGATCGAGAAGTCGCTGCGTCACGAAAACACCAAGATCCCAGCGGATCTCGATTACAGCGATGTCAAAGGACTCTCTAACGAAGTGGTGGCGAAACTAACTGAAGCCAAACCGGAAACGATCGGTATTGCGTCACGTATTTCAGGTATTACGCCAGCTGCTATCTCAATCCTGTTGGTTTATTTGAAGAAACAAGGCGTGCTTAAAAAAGGTGAAGCTGCGTGAGCAACTTAAGAGTAAAACTTGATCAACTTATTGCAGAGACCTCATTAGAGGTCTCTGAACTTCAACGTGAACAGCTTGTCGGTTACGTTCAGCTTCTCGACAAGTGGAACAAAGCTTACAACCTGACCTCGGTTCGTCACCCTGAAGAGATGTTAGTGAAACATATTCTTGATAGCATCATCGTTGGTGAACATCTTGAGGGTGAGCGTTTTATCGATGTCGGCACTGGCCCAGGATTACCAGGTGTTCCGCTGGCTATCATGCATCCAATTAAGTCTTTCACACTGCTTGATAGCCTTGGCAAGCGAATTCGTTTCATTAAGCAGGTTGCGCACGAACTGAAGATTAAAAATGTCAGTCCAGTCCAATCTCGAGTGGAAGAATTTGACGAGGGAGAAGGCTTTGATGGAGTATTGAGTCGTGCATTTGCGTCGATGACAGACATGGTGAACTGGTGTGAACATTTACCAAAAGCTGAGTCTGGTCGCTTTTATGCTTTAAAGGGTCAACTTCATGATCAGGAGATCACTGAGCTGCCGTCATGGTGTTCTGTGATCGAAATCAAACCTTTGCAAGTTCCTGAGTTGGAAGGTGACCGTCATCTTGTAGTCTTATCCAAGAAGGGATAACGGAGAGCTTGTCGTGGGAAAAATTGTCGCTATCGCGAACCAGAAAGGTGGAGTTGGAAAGACGACCACTTGTATTAACTTAGCTGCCTCGATGGCGGCGACAAAGCGTAAAGTGTTGGTGATTGACCTCGATCCACAAGGCAATGCGACAATGGCCAGTGGCGTCGATAAGTATCAAGTTGAAACAACTGCTTACGATTTACTGGTTGATGAGCTACCTTTTGAGCAAGTGGTGTGCACCGATACCTCTGGCCAATTTGACCTAATTGCAGCGAACGGGGACGTAACTGCTGCAGAAATCAAGCTTATGGAGGTGTTTGCGCGCGAAGTTCGCTTGAAGCATGCGTTAACGCCAATCCGTGATAACTATGATTTCATCTTTATCGATTGTCCTCCCTCTTTGAACCTACTTACAATTAACGCGATGGCTGCAGCAGACTCTGTGCTTGTGCCGATGCAATGTGAGTATTTTGCTCTGGAAGGTCTAACTGCACTGATGGATACCATCAGCAAGCTGGCGGCTGTGGTCAACGAAAACCTTAAGATCGAAGGTTTGCTTCGTACCATGTATGACCCACGAAACCGTCTAGCCAACGAAGTATCAGAGCAATTGAAAAAACACTTCGGCGACAAAGTCTACCGAACCGTTATCCCTAGGAACGTACGCCTCGCAGAGGCACCGAGCCATGGCAAACCAGCGATGTACTACGACAAGTACTCCGCCGGGGCAAAAGCGTATTTAGCGTTGGCAGGTGAGATGCTACGACGAGAAGAAGTAACGGCTTAACGCTCTTAAGGAAAAAGATTCGATGTCTAAACGTGGTTTAGGGAAAGGACTAGACGCCCTGCTGTCGACTAGTTCGCTTGCACGAGAAAAGCAGCAGGTGGCAACTCAAAGTCAGACGCTCTCCAGTGATGGACAGCTTACTGAACTGTCAATTAACAGCCTTCGACCAGGTATTTATCAGCCAAGAAAAGATATGGCGCCTGAAGCTCTGGAAGAACTGGCTGCATCCATCCAATCTCAAGGTATTATTCAACCGATTGTTGTACGAAATGTCGGACACGATCAGTTTGAGATCATCGCCGGTGAACGCCGTTGGCGTGCTGCGCGACAGGCGGGATTAAAAATGGTCCCTTGCTTGGTGAAAAATGTCCAAGATCGCGCGGCTGTAGCCATGGCGTTGATCGAAAACATTCAGCGTGAAGATCTCAATGCGATCGAGGAAGCTCAAGCGCTTGAGCGTTTGCAAGATGAGTTTGAACTCACCCACCAGCAGGTCGCGGATGTGATTGGTAAGTCACGAACCGCAGTAAGTAACCTGTTGAGGCTAAATCAACTCGAAGCACCAGTGAAAAAACTGGTAGAGAGCAAACAGATCGATATGGGTCATGCTCGTGCCCTGCTTGCGCTAGAAGGTGATGTGCAGTGCGAGATAGCACAAGCCGTTGCTAAGAAGCAGCTCACGGTACGACAGACCGAAGACTTAGTGAAAAAGTGCTTAAAACCGAACTCTTCTGAGAAAAACAGTCAGAAGACCGTGACGCACAAGAAATTTCGCTACGTTTGAGCGAAAAACTCGGCGCGAAAGTGTCTTTGGTAAGAAACGCGAGTGGAAAAGCCAAGGTTACGATAAGTCTTGATGAACCTCACAAATTGGAGCAACTTATTGCCAAGCTTGAGAGCTAAATGAGATAATTGACCTACATCAATTATTTATAAATGCAATTTATGTGCGAAAGTTATGGTTTTGTGAATGAAAGTGTATCTTTTTGATACGCTTTGATTGCAATAACTTTGGTAGAAAGTATAATTTTCGCCAATCTCCCAGCACAGTAGTTATTAGGTGCAAAGTGGATAGAACTAAAGGTAAGAATACATGGTAGCGGCATTAGCTAAACCAGGACGAGCGCTTGCAAAGCGGTTGTTACTGATACAGGCCAGTGCGGTTACGTTAGTAGCTGTTGGGATGACAGTGGCTGTAAATGCTGAGTGGGGAATTTCAGCGCTCATTGGTGGTGGCAGTTTTGTTATCGCGAATGCTGTTTTTGCGTTGTGCGCATTTCTGTTTAGTGGGGCTCGAGCAGCGAAAAAAGTTGCCGCGTCTTTCTATGCGGGTGTTGCCCTGAAAATCCTTATTATTGCCTCCCTATTCTCAATAGCTTACATGTATATTCAGGTGGAAGTGATTCCCTTGAATCTCACATTTTTACTGGTCGTCTTAATTAACCTTATGGCTCCAGTAATTTTCGTTAACAACAAAAAATAGGATGAGTTATGGCTGCGCCAGGTGAAGCGCTAACATCGGCCGGATACATCACTCACCACTTGACTAACCTTTCTTTAGGAAGCTTAGGTCTAGTGGAGGAGACGAGTTTCTGGAACGTACATATCGATAGCCTGTTTTTTTCTGTGTTCACTGGTTTAATATTCCTTGGAGTATTTCGCTCAGTAGCTAAGAAAGCAACAGCTGGTGTGCCAGGCAAGCTGCAGTGTTTTGTTGAAATGATTGTGGAATTCGTTGACGAAAACGTCAAAGAAACCTTTCATGGACGCAATGCGCTAATCGCGCCTTTAGCACTAACTATCTTCTGTTGGGTATTTTTAATGAACGTCATGGATCTTGTGCCAATTGACTTTCTACCTTATCCAGCAGAGCAGATGGGTATCCCTTATTTGAAAGTGGTTCCTTCTGCTGATGTCAATATCACCATGGCTATGGCGCTAGGTGTTTTTGCTCTGATGATCTACTACAGCATCAAAGTAAAAGGTCTAGTGGGCTTTACAAAAGAGTTGACTCTACACCCATTTAATAACCCAATCATGATTCCATTTAACATGCTTATTGAGGTTGTGTCTTTGCTTTCAAAGCCACTATCACTCGGTATGCGTCTATTCGGTAACATGTTTGCGGGTGAGGTGGTCTTCATCCTTTGTGCGGCAATGCTGCCATGGTATTTACAATGGATGGGCTCATTACCATGGGCGATATTCCATATTCTAGTTATTTTGATTCAGGCCTTCGTGTTTATGATGCTAACGATCGTTTATCTATCGATGGCTCACGAAGACAATCACTAATATTAACGCGTTTTATTTAGGCAAATTTTAGCCAACAACTATAAATTGGAGATAGTAATGGAAACTTTACTGAGCTTTTCTGCAATCGCCGTAGGTATCATCATTGGTATGGCTGCATTCGGTACTGCGATCGGTTTTGGTCTTTTGGGTGGTAAATTCCTTGAGGGTGCTGCTCGTCAACCTGAAATGGCTCCGATGCTTCAAGTTAAGATGTTCATCATCGCTGGTCTACTTGATGCGGTTCCTATGATTGGTGTTGTTATCGCACTTCTATTCACATTCGCGAACCCATTCGTTGGTCAGCTAGGTTAATCAGACTTTTCTCCGACAAGTTTCGGACTTGTCACCTGATTAAACTTTAGCTCGTCAATGAATCTTTAGAGGGGTAGCTGTTGTGAATATGAACGCAACTCTGCTAGGTCAAGCAATCTCATTCGCAATGTTTGTGTGGTTCTGCATGAAATATGTATGGCCGCCAATCATGAATGCGATTGAAGAGCGTCAGAAAAAAATTGCTGACGGTCTGTCAGCAGCTGAACGCGCTGCAAAAGACTTGGATCTAGCACAAGCCAACGCTTCTGATCAATTGAAAGAAGCGAAGCGCACTGCAACCGAGGTTATTGAGCAAGCAAATAAGCGTAAAGCTCAGATTATCGACGAAGCTCGTGAGGAAGCTTTGACAGAACGTCAAAAAATCCTAGCGCAAGCAGAAGCGGAAATCGAAGCGGAACGTAACCGTGCTCGCGATGACCTGCGCAAACAGGTTGCAACTCTGGCTGTAGCTGGTGCTGAGAAGATTCTTGAGCGTAGTATCGATAAAGATGCGCAAAAAGATATTCTCGACAATATTACTGCGAAACTTTAAAGCGAGGGGCGCCTATGTCTGAATTGACTACAATCGCACGCCCCTATGCTAAAGCAGCATTTGACTTTGCGGTGGAAAAACAAGCGCTAGACCAGTGGGTCGAAATGCTAACGTTTGCCGCTGCAATCGCTAAGAACGATGAAATTGCAGACCTGATTTCAGGCTCTGTAACAGCGACGCGAGTGGCTGAAATTTTCAACGCAATTGGTGGTGAACAGTTTGATGAATTTGGTCAAAACCTAATTAAGGTAATGGCTGAAAATGGTCGACTAGTCGCGTTGCCTGATGTGTTAGTTGAATTTCTAGAGCTGAAAAAAGAGCTAGAAAAGCAAATCGATGTAGAGGTGATTTCTGCATCTGAGCTAACCGAAGAGCAATGCACTGAGATCAGCAACAAACTTGAAAAGCGTCTTGAACGCAAAGTTAAGCTGAATTGCAGTATAGATGAGACCCTACTTGGTGGGGTTATTATTCGAGCCGGAGATCTTGTAATTGATAACTCAGCACGTGGTCGTTTGAACCGCCTGAGTGAAGCAATGCAGTCTTGATGGGGATTGGAGCATGCAACTTAATTCCACAGAAATTAGCGACCTAATCAAGCAGCGTATCGAATCTTTCGATGTTGTGAGTGAAGCTCGTAATGAAGGTACTATCGTATCGGTAAGCGATGGTATCATTCGCATCCACGGCCTAGCGGACGTGATGCAAGGTGAAATGATTGAATTACCGGGTGGCCGTTATGCACTAGCACTTAACCTTGAGCGTGACTCGGTTGGTGCGGTAGTAATGGGCCCATATGCTGACCTTAAGGAAGGCATGAAAGTAACAGGTACTGGTCGTATCCTTGAAGTACCAGTTGGTCCGGAACTACTTGGTCGTGTTGTAAACACGCTAGGTGAGCCAATCGATGGCAAAGGTCCAATTGAAGCTAAGCTTACGTCACCAGTAGAAGTGATTGCACCTGGTGTAATCGACCGTAAATCGGTTGATCAGCCAGTACAAACTGGTTATAAGTCAGTTGACTCAATGATCCCAATCGGTCGTGGTCAGCGTGAGCTTATCATCGGTGACCGTCAGATCGGTAAAACCGCGATGGCGATCGATGCAATCATCAACCAGAAAGACTCTGGTATCTTCTCTATCTACGTAGCGATTGGCCAAAAGGCATCTACAATCGCAAACGTTGTGCGTAAACTGGAAGAACACGGTGCACTACAAAACACTATCGTTGTTGTAGCATCTGCATCTGAATCTGCTGCACTGCAATATCTTGCGCCATACTCTGGTTGTGCAATGGGTGAGTACTTCCGTGACCGCGGTGAAGACGCTCTGATTGTTTATGATGATCTATCTAAGCAAGCGGTAGCTTACCGTCAGATCTCTCTACTACTTAAACGTCCACCAGCCGTGAGGCATTCCCAGGTGACGTATTCTACCTTCACTCACGTCTACTAGAGCGTGCAGCTCGTGTAAACGAAGAGTACGTAGAGCGTTTCACTAATGGTGAAGTGAAAGGTAAGACTGGTTCTTTGACTGCTCTTCCTATCATCGAAACTCAAGCGGGTGACGTATCTGCGTTCGTACCTACGAACGTAATCTCGATTACCGATGGTCAGATCTTCCTACAAACTGAAGCCTTCAACGCGGGTGTACGCCCAGCGGTTGACCCAGGTATCTCAGTATCTCGTGTAGGTGGTTCAGCACAGACTAAGATCATTAAGAAGCTATCTGGCGGTATCCGTACTGCACTAGCTGCTTATCGTGAACTAGCGGCATTCGCACAGTTCTCATCTGATCTAGATGAAGCAACTAAGCGTCAGCTAAGCCACGGTCAAAAAGTTACAGAGCTAATGAAGCAGAAGCAATACGCTCCTATGTCTGTATTTGACCAAGCGCTAGTTATCTTTGCTGTTGAGCGCGGCTACCTAGATGATGTTGAAATCAACAAGATTCTAGACTTCGAAGCAGCGCTTCTATCGTATGCTCACAGTCAATATGCTGATCTTGCTAAAGAGATCAACACTACGGGTGCTTACAACGACGATATCGAAGCTCAGCTTAAGAAACTGACTGACGATTTCAAAGCAACTCAGACTTGGTAATTGGTGGGTGACCTTCTGGTCACCACTTATGGAGAGTAACGATGGCCGGCGCAAAAGAGATACGTAATAAAATCGGTAGTGTGAAAAGCACTCAGAAAATTACGAAAGCGATGGAAATGGTAGCAGCTTCAAAAATGCGTCGTTCGCAAGACGCGCGTGAAGCTTCTCGTCCATACGCTGAAACTATGCGTAAAGTGATCGGTCATTTGGCTAACGCAAACCTAGAGTACCAACATCCGTACCTAGAAGAGCGTGAAGCCAAGCGTGTTGGTTATGTCATTATTTCTACCGACCGTGGTCTTTGTGGCGGCTTGAACATTAACTTGTTCAAAAAAGCTGTCCTAGAGATGCAGGATTGGAAACAAAAAGGTGCTGAAGTAGAGCTGGCTGTGATTGGCTCAAAAGCAACGGCATTCTTTAACAACAGCGGTGCGAAAGTAGCGGCACAGGTGTCTGGTCTGGGTGATGAGCCTAGTCTTGAAGACCTAATCGGTACTGTAGGCGTTATGCTGAAGAAATATGACGAAGGCGAATTGGATCGCCTGTACGTAGTGTATAACCACTTTGTGAACACTATGATTCAGGAACCAACGATCGATCAATTGCTACCTCTGCCTAAATCTGACAGTGATGAGATGCAGCGCGAACATTCATGGGGCTACATTTATGAGCCTGAGCCAAAACCACTACTAGATGCACTATTGCTTCGTTATATCGAATCTCAAGTGTACCAAGGTGTGGTAGAGAACCTTGCTTGTGAGCAAGCGGCTCGAATGATTGCAATGAAAGCTGCAACGGACAATGCGACCAACTTGATTGATGATCTAGAGCTTGTGTACAACAAGGCGCGTCAAGCGGCTATCACACAAGAACTATCAGAAATCGTTGGCGGCGCAGCTGCGGTTTAAGCTTAGGTAAAACGAAATAGATTAGAGGATTAACGATGGCTACAGGTAAGATCGTACAGATCATCGGTGCGGTAGTCGACGTAGAGTTCCCACAGAGTGACGTACCAAGTGTATACGACGCTCTAAACGTAACGGACTCTAAAGAGCGTCTTGTTCTTGAAGTTCAACAACAGCTAGGCGGTGGCGTAGTTCGTTGTATCGTAATGGGTAGCTCTGATGGTTTACGTCGTGGCGTAACAGTAGAGAACACAGGCGCGCCTATCTCAGTACCAGTAGGTACTAAGACTCTTGGTCGTATCATGAACGTACTTGGTGATGCGATTGACGAGTGTGGTGAGATCGGTGCAGAAGAAAGCTATGCGATTCACCGTGAAGCGCCAAGCTACGAAGAGCAATCTAACGAAGTCGCTCTTCTAGAAACGGGTGTTAAAGTAATCGACTTGGTTTGTCCATTCGCTAAGGGTGGTAAAATCGGTCTATTTGGTGGTGCAGGTGTAGGTAAGACCGTTAACATGATGGAACTTATCAACAACATCGCACTACAACACTCAGGTCTATCCGTATTTGCGGGTGTAGGTGAGCGTACTCGTGAAGGTAACGACTTCTACTTTGAGATGCAGGAAGCGGGCGTTGTAAACGTTGAGAAGCCTGAAGAATCAAAAGTAGCAATGGTTTACGGTCAGATGAACGAGCCACCAGGTAACCGTCTACGTGTTGCACTGACTGGTCTAACAATGGCAGAACGTTTCCGTGACGAAGGTCGTGACGTACTACTGTTCGTTGATAACATCTACCGTTACACACTTGCAGGTACAGAGGTATCGGCACTTCTAGGTCGTATGCCATCTGCGGTAGGTTACCAGCAACTCTTGCAGAAGAGATGGGTGTACTACAGGAGCGTATCACGTCAACAAAAACTGGTTCTATCACGTCTGTACAGGCGGTATACGTACCAGCGGATGACTTGACTGACCCGTCTCCAGCAACAACGTTCGCGCACTTGGATGCAACGGTTGTACTTAACCGTAACATCGCTGCGATGGGTCTATACCCAGCGATTGACCCACTAGATTCAACATCTCGTATGCTTGATCCACTAGTGGTTGGTCAAGAGCACTACGAGGTAGCTCGTGGTGTGCAGCAAACACTGCAGCGTTATAAAGAGCTGAAAGACATCATCGCGATCCTAGGTATGGACGAGCTATCTGAAGAAGATAAGCAAGTTGTATCTCGTGCTCGTAAGATTGAGCGTTTCCTAACTCAGCCTTACCACGTAGCGGAAGTATTTACTGGCGACCCAGGCATCTACGTACCTCTTAAAGAGACTCTACGTGGCTTCAAAGGTCTACTAGCTGGTGACTACGATGACATTCCAGAGCAAGCGTTCATGTACTGCGGTACTATCGACGATGCTATCGAGAATGCTAAGAAGCTATAAGGCTAAATAGGAGGCGATATGGCAGCAATAACCTTTCACCTAGACGTAGTAAGCGCCGAGAAAAAGCTTTTCTCTGGTCGCGTAGAAACGTTCCAGGTGTCCGGTAGCGAAGGTGAACTTGGTATCTTCCATGGTCACACACCGCTGCTGACCGCTATTCAGCCTGGTATGGTGCGTATCGTTAAACAGCACGGCCACGAAGAGTTCATTTATGTCTCTGGTGGTATTGTAGAAGTTCAGCCTGGTACAGCGACTGTACTGGCTGATACGGCTATCCGTGGTGAAGAACTAGACGCAGCGAAGGCAGAAGAAGCCAAGCGCAAAGCTGAAGAATCTATTTCTAATCAGCATGGCGACATGGACTTCGCGCAAGCGGCCAGTGAACTGGCTAAAGCCATTGCTCAGCTTCGAGTAATCGAACTGACAAAAAACGTCGTTAATCTAGCTCGATTAGATTAACCGCGATGAGAAAGGCGACCGTTAGGTCGCCTTTTTGCTTATTTTTTATCGCAAATTTGCCTATCAACATTAACTCTTGCGCTATTCACAGCTAAAATAATGACAGTTTTTTTAACGTCAATGGTTTGATAATAATGAAGTTCAGCGCAGTTGTACTCGCCGCGGGAAAGGGAACCCGCATGTATTCCAATAAGCCGAAAGTGTTGCATACCCTTGCGGGTAAGCCGATGGTGAAACATGTCATCGATACTTGTGAAGGTTTGGGATCTCAAAATATCCACCTTGTGTATGGTCACGGTGGTGATCTAATGAAATCGGCTCTTGAACAAGAGACGGTAAACTGGGTACTACAAGCACACCAACTGGGGACGGGTCACGCAGTTGACCAAGCGTCATCTTATCTCGCAGATGACGAGAAAGTACTGGTGCTGTACGGTGACGTCCCACTGATTTCTGAACAAACCATCGAAAACTTATTAGATGCGCAGCCAACAGGCGGCATTGCGCTACTTACTGTCGTATTAGATAACCCAATGGGTTATGGCCGTATTGTGCGTAAGAACGGTCCTGTGGTGGCTATTGTCGAGCAAAAGGACGCGACCGAAGAGCAAAAGCTAATTAAAGAGATCAACACAGGTGTGATGGTCGCAACCGGCGGCGATCTTAAACGCTGGTTGTCAGGACTTAGTAATGACAACGCGCAGGGCGAATATTATCTAACGGATGTCATTGCTGCTGCCCATAGTGAAGGCCGCGCAGTCGAAGCTGTTCATCCAGTAAACCCAATTGAAGTGGAAGGCGTTAACGATCGCGCTCAGCTAGCGCGTCTAGAACGTGCATTTCAATCTATGCAAGCACAGAAGCTGCTAGAGCAGGGCGTTATGTTGCGTGATCCAGCGCGCTTTGACCTACGTGGTCAGTTGCAGTGTGGTATGGATGTCGAAATCGACACGAACGTCATCATCGAAGGTAGCGTAACGCTAGGTGATAACGTGGTAATTGGTGCTGGTTGTGTGTTGAAAGACTGTGAAATCGATGACAACACGATTGTACGCCCATACAGCGTGATTGAAGGCGCGACGGTCGGTGAACAATGTACCGTAGGTCCATTCACTCGCCTGCGTCCAGGTGCGGATATGCGCAATGACTCTCACGTGGGTAACTTCGTTGAGGTGAAAAATGCACGTTTAGGTGAAGGCTCTAAAGCGAACCACCTTACTTATCTTGGCGATGCTGAGATCGGTCAGCGTACTAACGTTGGGCTGGTGTGATCACTTGTAATTACGATGGCGCCAATAAGTTCAAGACCATTATCGGGAACGATGTGTTCGTTGGCTCAGACAGCCAATTAATCGCACCTGTTACGATTGCTGATGGCGCAACTATCGGAGCGGGTACTACCCTAACCAAAGACGTAGCAGAAGGTGAGTTAGTGATTACTCGCGCTAAAGAACGTAAGATCACAGGCTGGCAGCGTCCAGTAAAGAACAAATAATTGCGATAGCATTGATATAGAAAAGGGTCTCATTGAGACCCTTTTTAGTTTTTGGTGTTTGATTAAGCCTTATGGCATAACGTGCTGGTGGATTAGTGACTCGGGATCGCAATTCTTTTTTCTAACCAACGTACGGCTTGAGAAACCAATAGAATCAGCACTAAGTACTCCAATACTAGGAAGGTATAGATTTCCAATGGTAAGTACTCGTTAACCACCAACTCATTGGCACGCCTAGTTAAGTCGCTTAAGCCAATCACACTCACTAGCGAAGACATCTTTAATATGTAGACAAATTGATTCCCAAGCGGTGGCAGTATCTGCCTAAACGCCTGAGGTAAAATCACTAAGCGCATTTTCTGCCAATAGTTGAGCCCTAATGACTCCGCTGCTTCATGCTGACCGCGTGTGACGGCTTGAATACCACCTCTAAAAACCTCTGCCATAAAAGCACTCTCAGCGACAGTTAGTGCTATCACACCAGCCCAGAAATGGTTGAGTGAAATGTCTAGCAGCGTTGGCATACCGTAGTAGACCCATAGAAGCAGTACCAAAACCGGAATTGAACGTATGACTTCTACGTAGACTCGGTTGATAGCGCGTAACCAAGGTTTGTCGGAAAGCGCGGGAAAGGCGATAAGAAGACCCAACAGCATGGCAAACACCATGCTTAGCAGCGACACATAGATGGTGTCCTTAAAACCTGCTAACAAGAAGCCGAGGTTGGTTTTTCCTTGTTCGGTAGAAGGATCGAGTACATACCAGCCCCACTCGTAGTCAGAACAACCACTTAGTAGCGGCAGGCACAACACAACAGCAAGTAATCGATAGCTCACAATCGTCCCTAAAATCACTGAAATTTCCATCTGTTACTGCTATGTTATCAAGGATGTACCACGAATGTTTAATAATTTAAGGGACTATTCAATGAAGAAGTGGATTCTGGGCTTTATTATTACTTTTCTCTCTATCGGGCAGGTAGCGGCAGAAACCAGTCGCCTACAAAAGATCTTAGATTCAGGTGTACTTAGGGTTGGTACCACTGGGGATTGGAACCCGATGACCATGAAAGATCCTGCAACCAACTCTTATCGTGGATTTGATATTGATGTCACCACAGAGCTTGCCAAAGATCTTGGGGTCAAGGTTGAGTATATTGCAACCGACTGGAAAACCTTGGTCAATGGTATCACCGCCAATAAATACGATATCACGGGAAGCGCATCACTCAACATGTCTCGCGCGAAAGTAGCGGGATACAGCCAGCCGTATTTCTACTTAGCTTTTGTGCCTGTGGTGCAGAAGAAAGATGTTGAAAAGTACGCGGATTGGGCAGATTTCAACAAGCCTGAAATTAAGGTCGCAGCGACGCTAGGCACAGTACAAGAGAAGATGGTCAAAGATTTTTTCCCAGATGCTGAGCATATTGTCATTGAAGCGCCTGCGCGTGATTTCCAGGAGCTATTGGCTCGCCGTGCTGATGTCTCTGTGACTTCAAACGTTGAAGCAGCCACCTTGGTGACCAAATTTAAGCAATTAGCGATAGTGCCAGTAGAAGAGCCGCGCAAGCCAACGCCAATCTCTATGCTGCTGCCACAGAAAGACCAAGTATGGATTAACTACGTGAATCACTGGGTAGAGCTTAAGAAGACTCAGGGCTTCTTTGACGCGACGGCAGAGAAATGGGGACTGAAAAGTCTGTAACTGCAGTCGATAATAAGTACAGTCGACAATTAGCAAGGGCGACCCGCATACTGTGCAAGGTCGCCCTTTTTTGTTTCTATTCGTCGCTCACTACGCGAGAGTTATCTGGAATTGTTAACTCCTCAGTGATTGCTGGGTTGGCAATCAAATAGCCAATCCACATGACCGCTAAGCAGCCAAGAATCACGTAGCCAACCGCAGATTGCGCCATTACAGCAAACGCAGCCACAATCGCACTGGCTAAGCTACTTACACCTATCTGTAGGCTATTTTGCAGACCAGCGGCCGTTGCTGAACAATGCGATGCACTTGATAGTGCACGGTTCACCACGATTGGGTAGAGGCACCGTTAGCAACTGCCAGTAGACAGAATGGTAACAGGATTGGCCATACGCTGCTGAGCTCCCACTGACATGCTACAAACACCATCAGAATAGCCACGGTTTCTAAACCAAGTAGCTGCTTGAGTACGGCATCATCACCGAGTTTTGCCACCAGCTTTTTACCCGCATAGCCACCAACCATAAACGCCACGGTTTGCGGGATAAAGCTAAGGCCAATGTCTTTTGCCGAGTAACCAAGTTGGTTCATGATTTCAGGCATACCGGTTAGGTAGCAAAAAATGCCGCGGATGCCACACCGTACATGATCACATTACCCATGTACTCTCTCGATCCAAAAAGACTCTTGAGATCGGCACCAATTGACGATCGCTGTTCGATGGATTTTGGTTGATCTTTAAGTGATAGGGTGATCATCGCCAGTAGTGCCCTGTGATCGCGAGAACCACAAAAATACTATGCCAGCCCCACATTTCAGTGAGTAATACACCCAGTTGTGGTGCAAGCGCTGGAGATAACGCGACTAGCGGCATTATGGTGGCAAAAATCTGTTGGCTGGTTTTTTTATCAAATTTATCGATAACCATAGACTGCCAGATCACCGCAGGCGCACAGACACCAATCGCTTGCAATAAACGCAGTGATAGCAGTTGCCATACTTGTTCACTCCAAGCCAGACCAAATGACGCGATGGTAAAGATGGTAAGTCCAGCAAACAGCGTTTTGCGATGACCAAAGCGATCGCTGGCCAGTCCCCATACAAATTGACCCAGACCCATGCCAACAAGAAATACTGTCAGTGATAGTGCGATCTGCTCTGGTCCGGTAGCAAAGTCTTGCTCAATAAGTTTAAACGCAGGTAAGTACATATCCGTGGCAATAAAGCCCAACATGGACAATGCGGATAAGTAGATAAGTTGAAGTTTAGAGATTTTCATTGTTATTCCTTGAAATAATTTCACAGGAATGGTTTGGCGCCAGCCATACTGTTGATGACGGGTATTCTATTTTTGGAAAAAAGAAAAATAAAACGCTATATTTTGTGGTTATCCATCAAAATTTTTGAAAGCTAGTTATGTACTCACGTTCTTCACTAGAAATGCTCGATGCCGTTGCGCATCTGGGGAGCTTCAGCGCGGCTGCGCAAGTGCTGCATAAAGTCCCTTCAGCGATTAGCTATAGTGTTCGCCAGATAGAGCAAGAGCTCGGTGTACAACTCTTTACTCGTTTGCCACGCAAAGTTGAACTGACGCCCGCAGGGGAAGTGTTCATATTGGAAGCTCGGCAGATGTTGCGCCGTATGGATGAGCTTACTCATCAAACTCGCCGTACAGCACAAGGCTGGCAAAGTAGCTTAAAGCTGACTCTAGATAATATTGTTAAGGTCGATAGACTTTCAGAGTTGATTGAAGACTTCTATCGCGAGTTTGAGTTTGCTGAGTTGCAGATCAACATGGAAGTTTACAATGGAGCCTGGGAGGCAATATCCCAAGAACGCGCGGATATCGTTATTGGCGCCACTTCCGCTGTCCCAGTGAGTGGAGAGTATGGAGTGAGGAAAATAGGCAGCCTAGATTGGCTCTGGTGATGTCGCCAACTCATCCTTGTGCTCTCGTGGATGTATTGGATGAGTCGATTGCAAGCCAATATCCCGCTATCTGCATCGATGATACCTCACGCGAGCTGCCTAAACGTCACACTGAGCACTATCCACAGCAGCGCCGCTTGTTGCTGCCAAACTGGTTTACTGCGATTGAGTGTCTGAAAGGTAACGTAGGAATTGGCTATATGCCAAGTCATATGGCGAGACCGCTGGTTCAGCAAGGCTTGTTGGTCGAGCGAGTCCTACCGGATGCTAAACTATCCAGCGAGTGCTGCATGGTGTGGCGTAAACATGATAATCATAAGCTCCTTGAGTGGATGGTCGATTATTTAGGCGATGAGCAGCAACTTTATCGTGACTGGCTGCAATCCTCATAAATGTTATCTAATCGTTGCTATTGACTAAAAAGAACGCTATTTTCCATATCTATAAATATGGTGTTCGGTAAAAGTAGCGTTGTTGTATGTCTAAGCTGATTGATAAGAAGTGGCAGATGCTGCCAGTCATAGCGCTATCAGTATGTATGATGGTTGGGTTGTACGGTTTTTATATCACATTGGAGAAATCCATCCATGACTCCGTAAGGCGAACTACAGAATCGTTGCTTGCGGATGTTATCTATGAAATTCAAGAAGATGCCCCAAACTTTGTCAGCAGTCAGACGATTGATGACTACATCGGCGATCTCACTCAAGCCGATGCAGACGCGCGAATTCAGGTGATTAATGGCTTTGGTACGGTTGTGGGGGACACGGCGTTGTCGGACAGAGCGCTGGTGGATCTCGATAACCACGCTGATCGCCCTGAGTTCATCAAAGCGTGGGAAACGGGGGTGGGTGAGGACGTCCGCTTTAGCTCGGTGTTGTCGGTCGACATGTTCTACTCGGCACGCAAGATGTACGTCGGTGATCAAGACTATGTGATTGTCCTTGCTGTCCCAATGCATCACTTGAAAGCATCACCTACCAGTTGATGGGGATCTTAATCGGTCTCGCGCTACTCAGTTTAGCTATTCTGATCACTACTTCTGTCTGGAGTCATCGACAAATCATCCTTAGCGTGACCGAAGAAAAGCAAAAACAAGATGAGCGAATCCGTCAGCGAACTTTAGAAATTGAGCTAATGCATCGTCTCGCTAACATGCTCGCCGCTTGCAATAACTTGATAGAAGCACAGCGTGTGGTTGAGGACATCGTTCCTCGTATTTTGGGTAAAGTAAACGGCAGCATCTCACTGATGCGCTCTTCACGAAACCAGCTAGTGACGCAGCTCGATTGGGGAGAGGCTTGGCCGGGGAGTCGCAGCTTTGCCCAGATGAGTGTTGGTCACTGCGCAAAGGTCGAAGCCATCTGTCGATTGAAACTTTCCATAATCTCTCTTGTGAGCATATGGCGTCGCTCGAGCAGAACCAAACCTTGTGTATTCCATTGACCGCCCACGGCAACACCATTGGTATTATGCATCTCTATTTTGGTCAAGGTGAAATAGAGGTCGATGAAATCACTATGCAGCTTGCTTATAGCGTTGCCGAGCACTTAGGGTTGGCACTGGCGAACCTGAGCTTGCAAGAGAAGTTGCGCTCACAGGCACTCAGCGATCCATTAACGGGACTCTACAACCGCCGTTTCTTCGAGCAGAAGCTTACTGAGCACGTGAATAACTCGGCCACCAGTACAGAGTCGCTATCTCTGTTGATGCTTGATCTCGACCACTTCAAGCGATTTAACGACAACTTTGGTCATGATGCTGGTGATTACGTGCTTAAAGAGATCAGCGCGATGCTAAAACGCACGGTCTCTGATGATGAAATTGCCTGCCGCTTGGGTGGGGAAGAGCTAGCGGTGATCTTGCCACACAGTGATATGGATGACGCAACTGAGTACGCCGACAATATCGTAACTCAGATACGTACCATGCACCTTGAACATAAAGGTCTATCTCTAGGTCAGCTAAGCGTCTCTATTGGTGTATCGACTTATCCAGAGCCATCGTCTGATATTGAAGGTCTGGTAAAAATGGCGGATAAAGCGCTTTATATGGCAAAAGAGCAGGGAAGGGATAGAGTTGTGAATTATCGCCAGTACAGTGATGCGAAGTCACCGGAACTCGAACTGGTCGAAAGTTAGTAAGTCACTTGATATTGGATATTAAAACACCCCATAACGGGGTGTTTTATTTTAGGACAAGAAGAATTTATAGGACGGATTGTCCGTTTCATCTTTACACTGGTAGCCAAGCTCTCGAAGGTGAGTAGAGAACTCGCTAAGATCGCTATCTTCAAGCTCAAACCCACACAACACTCGACCGTAATCGGCACCATGGTTGCGGTAGTTAAACAGACTGATGTTCCAGTGCGTGCCTAACGTGCTCAAGAACTTAAGCAGAGCTCCTGGGTATTCTGGGAACTCAAAGCTGTATAAGCGCTCTTTAAGCTGCTTAGATGGCTTGCCACCGATCATGTAACGAATGTGCAGTTTCGCCATCTCATCGTCAGAGAGATCAGCGACAGGATAGCCACCGGTTCGTAGATCGCTAATGATGCCATCAAGCTCATCTTGGCCGCCAACCAATCTTACACCAACAAAGATGTTCGCGAGATCATCGTCGTTGTAGCGGTAGTTAAACTCAGTAACAGCACGTCCACCAATGATATTGCAGAACTCAAAGAAAGCCCCCTGGCGCTCTGGAATAGTCACCGCGAGCAAGCCCTCACGTTTTTCACCCAGTTCACAGCGCTCAGAGACGTAGCGAAGACCGTGGAAGTTGGTGTTTGCACCAGACAGCACGGTACCAAGCTGCTTGTCCTTCAGTTGATGCTTTTCGGCAAATTTCTTTAGGCCAGCTAGCGCCAGTGCGCCAGAAGGCTCAGCAATGGCACGAGTGTCTTCAAAGATATCTTTTACCGCAGAGCAGATCTCATCGCTAGACACGGTAATGTGGCCATCAATGTACTGCTGACAAAGTCTAAAGGTCTCGTTACCGATGATCTTCACCGCCACGCCGTCAGCAAACATGCTCACTTGATCAAGCACAACGGGTTCACCGGCATCAAGTGCGGCTTTAAGGCAAGCTGAATCTTCAGGTTCAACCGCGATCACTTTGATTTCAGGCATAAGTTGCTTGACCAACACAGCAACACCCGCTGCTAGACCACCGCCGCCCACAGGGACAAAGATGTAGTCAAGATGACCATTTTGCTGCAGCATTTCCATACCGATAGTGCCTTGTCCTGCAATCACCAAAGGATGATCGAAAGGAGGGACAAAGGTATAGCCATGCTCTTTAGAGAGACGCTCAGCTTCTGCTTTCGCTTCATCAAAGTTGCTGCCGTGAAGTACCACGTTGCCACCAAAGCCGCGTACCGCTTCTACCTTGATGTCTGGTGTGGTTTTCGGCATCACGATCGTGGTATTGATGCCGAGCTTGGTGCCTGATAGCGCCATGCCTTGAGCGTGGTTACCCGCTGAAGCGGCAATTACACCGGCACGCTTTTGTTCATCGCTGAGGTTCGCCACCATGTTGTAGGCGCCGCGGAGCTTGAATGAGTGTACAGGCTGTCTGTCTTCACGCTTGATTTGGACTTGGTTACCGATGCGAGTGCCGAGTCTTGGCATGTCTTGAAGCGGCGATACGGTCGCCACTTCATAGACAGGTGCTCTGAGAACCTGACGCAGATAATCTGCGCCAGATACGGGATGATTATCTACGTCACTCATGATTAGCCCTCGAGTTTGGACTTATCACGTACCGCACCTTTATCGGCGCTGGTGGCTAGATTAGCGTAAGCTTTCAATGCTAGAGAAACCGTACGTTCACGATCAGCAGGTTTCCAGCCAAGCTTGTCTTGCTCCGTACGACGAGCCGTTAGCTCGTCTTCAGATACCACAAGCGTGATCTCACGATTTGGAATATCGATGTTGATCAGATCGCCATCTTTCACTAATCCAATCGTACCGCCATTAGCCGCTTCTGGAGACGCGTGACCAATAGAAAGGCCCGATGTACCGCCAGAGAAGCGACCGTCAGTCAGTAGCGCACATTCTTTACCTAGACCCATAGATTTTAGGTAAGTCGTTGGGTACAGCATCTCTTGCATGCCTGGACCGCCTTTTGGACCTTCGTAGCGGATAACGACGACATCACCGGCTTTCACTTTACCGCCTAGGATGCCATCTACTGCATCTTCTTGGCTTTCGAATACCACCGCAGGACCTTGGAACTTCAGGATGCTCTCATCCACGCCTGCTGTCTTAACGATACAGCCATCCAGTGCGATGTTGCCTTTTAGTACCGCAAGACCGCCGTCTTGGCTGTAAGCATTTTCTTTAGTGCGGATACAACCATTTTCACGGTCGTCATCAAGGGTGTCCCAGCGACAATCTTGTGAGAAGGCTTGTGTAGTACGAATGCCCGCAGGGCCAGCTCGATAGAAGGATTTTACTTCTTCCGAGTCCGTCAACATGATGTCGTATTGAGACAACTGCTCTTCCATTGTCAGGCCAAGTACCGTTTTGGTTTGGTTGTTCAATAGACCTGCGCGGTTAAGCTCACCTAGGATGCCGATAACACCACCAGCGCGGTGTACGTCTTCCATGTGATACTTAGGCGTTGATGGCGCTACCTTACAAAGGTTTGGCACGCGGCGAGACATCTGATCGATATCTTCCATATCAAAGTCGACTTCACCCTCTTGCGCCGCAGCAAGTAGGTGAAGAACCGTGTTAGTTGAGCCGCCCATGGCAATATCTAGCGCCATGGCATTCTCGAATGCTTCTTTATTGGCAATGTTGCGAGGTAGTGCTGACGCATCATCTTGCTCGTAGCAACGTTTAGTGAGTTCAACGATACGCTTACCAGCGTTCTTAAATAGCACTTCGCGATCTGCGTGCGTCGCAAGCAAAGAACCGTTGCCTGGTTGAGACAGACCCAGCGCTTCGGTCAGACAGTTCATAGAGTTAGCGGTAAACATACCAGAGCAAGAGCCACAAGTAGGGCATGCAGAGCGCTCGATCTGCTCACTTTGCTCATCGGAAACCGTTGGATCGGCACCTTGGATCATGGCATCAACCAGATCCAGCTTGATGATCTGATCAGAAAGCTTGGTTTTACCCGCTTCCATTGGTCCGCCGGATACAAAGATCACTGGGATGTTAAGGCGCATTGAAGCCATTAGCATTCCTGGAGTGATCTTGTCGCAGTTTGAGATACATACCATTGCATCGGCGCAGTGTGCATTCACCATGTACTCTACCGAGTCAGCGATAAGCTCGCGTGATGGCAGTGAGTACAGCATGCCGCCGTGACCCATTGCGATACCATCATCCACAGCGATGGTGTTGAATTCTTTAGCGATGCCGCCCGCTTCTTCGATCTCACGTGCTACGAGCTGACCAAGATCTTTCAGGTGTACGTGACCTGGTACAAACTGAGTGAACGAGTTCACAACGGCAATGATAGGTTTACCGAAGTCTTCATCTTTAACGCCAGTAGCGCGCCATAGAGCACGCGCACCAGCCATGTTGCGACCATGAGTTGTGGTGGCAGAACGATATTTTGGCATTGTAATACTTCCTTAAATTTACCTGGTGCTTACTGGTTATCTTGTGGGTAGACGTAGTCCAACCAGCCCCACTTATCTTCCGTGGTGCCGTTAAATAGACCGAAGTACGCATCTTGCATCACTTTAGTGATTGGACCGCGTTTGCCTTCGCCTACCTCAATCTTATCGATAGTACGTACAGGAACGATTTCTGCTGCCGTACCAGTCATGAACACTTCATCAGCAAGGTAAAGCGCTTCACGAGCAATATTTGCTTCTCGCACTTCATAGCCCATGTCTTTTGCTAGCGTCATGATAGAGTCACGCGTAATACCAGGAAGGATAGCGCTGGTGGCTGGTGGTGTTGTAATGACACCATCTTTAACCACGAAAATGTTCTCACCAGCACCTTCAGATAGGTAGCCATCGACGCTCAGTGCGATGCCCTCATCATAACCATGACGACGAGCTTCACCGCCAACTAATAGCGAAGATAGGTAGTTACCACCCGCTTTGGCAGCTGTTGGGATCGTGTTTGGTGCAGCGCGGTTCCAGCTAGAAATCATCGCATCAACGCCGTTTGCGAGTGCTTCTTCACCCAGGTAAGAGCCCCATGGGAAAGCTGCGATGATAAGATCCATAATGGTGCCTTCTGGTGGACAAACACCGAGACCTACGTTGCCAACGAAACCAAGAGGACGAATATACGCCGACTCCAGTTTGTTTTGACGCAGTGTTTCACGCGTTGCTTCCATGATTTCTTCTTCGGTATAAGGAATAGGGAAGCGATAAATTTTTGCTGAATCTTTTAGACGCTTAGCATGCTCAGGATGGCGAAATACCACAGGCCCTTTTGGCGTGTTGTAACAGCGAACCCCTTCAAAAACAGATGTGCCATAGTGCATTGCGTGAGTCAGGACGTGAACGTTCGCCTCTGCCCATGGAACCATCTCACCGTTAAACCAAATAAAATCTGCTGTTTTAGTAGCCATTTAGCATTCCTTCCTTATGCATTCTGTTCTTGTAGGTTGTGATTGGTCAGTTCGTTGTTTTTAAGTTCTGTGACCTCAACGGTTCTGATGTCCCAAAGTTTCTCAATTTGGTTGATCAAGGTAGTGATTGGTCGATCGCTATCTACAATGATCTCAACGCTGGCAATCTTACTCTCATGGTTTTGGGTCGCAGCCACTTGTTTGATAATAAAGCCACGGTGGCGAATCACGCGCAGTACGCGCTCAAGCAAGACAGGTTTGTCATCGGCTTTGATGTCTAGTAGATATCTGTCCATTAGGTATTCTCCAACATGTCACTATTTGAGGCACCTGGTGGAACCAAAGGCCATACGTTTTCTTCTTCATCGATCAGCACGTGCAACATGTAAGATGTCTTAGACTCCAGCATCTCTTTCAGCGCTGGCTCAACTTCTTCTTTGCGAGTGATGGTCTTGCCTGGAATATCAAAGGCTTTAGCAAGCATGACAAAATCTGGGTTGTCATCCAAAATCGTCTCACTATGTCTGCCGTCGAAGAACAGTGACTGCCACTGCCTTACCATACCAAGACGTTGGTTATTTAACAGCACAATTTTTACTGGGATTTGGCGACGTTTTAGGGTGCCGAGCTCTTGAACGTTCATCATGAATGAACCATCGCCAGTGATCAGGACAGATTGGTCATCAGGACGTCCTACTGCTGCGCCCATCGCTGCAGGTAGACCAAAGCCCATGGTGCCGAGACCAGCTGAAGTAATGAAGTTCTCAGGCAGTCTTGGCTGAATGTGCTGAGCAGCCCACATTTGGTGTTGGCCAACGTCGGTCGAAACAATGGAGTTTTCCGGCATCATGTCCGAAAGCTGTTTCAACAGCAACGGAGCAAAAATCAGATCGCCTGGGTGGTCGTAGCGCCACTTGAAGCCACTGCGCAGGCTTTCACTGTGATGAACCCAAGCGTTAATGTCTTTTGATAGCTCAAGCTGAGGCAAGATGACATTGATGTCACCACGCAGCGCCGCATGCGCTTCACGCAGCTTATTGAACTCTGCCGCATCGATATCGATGTGAATCACCTTCGCGTGAGGCGCGAACGTATCCAGTTTACCGGTCACACGGTCATCGAAACGTGCACCGACTACGATGAGTAGGTCACACTCTTGTACCACCAAGTTCGCGGCTTTGGTGCCGTGCATACCCAGCATACCTAGATAGTGAGGGTCGTGTCGGTCAATCGTTCCAAGACCTTTTAGAGTGCTGACGCTTGGCATAGGGTTGATGCGTAAGAACTCACGAACGGACTCAGTCGCATCTGCAAGTTGAACACCACCACCGACATACAGTACTGGGCGAGAGCTTTCGTCAAGTAATTGCTGCGCGCGCTTTACTTGCTGCTCATCGGCAACCGGGATAGCAGGGGGAGTAAACGGAGGAAGCACATCCACCGGAGCATTAGCAAGTTGGACATCTTTAGCGATATCAACAATGACAGGACCTGGCCTGCCAGTTTTCGCAACTTCAAATGCTTCGGCTAGAGTAGGAGCAAGTTCGTTGATATCAGTCACGAGGTAACTGTGTTTGGTACATGAAAGAGACATACCGATCACATCCATTTCTTGGAAGGCATCAGTACCGATATGTGAACTAGCTACTTGGCCAGTGATAGCAACGAGAGGGATAGAATCGAGGAAAGCGTCGGCAAGGCCGGTAACAAGGTTGGTGGCTCCAGGGCCCGAGGTTGCCATGCAAACAGCAACATCTTTGGTGGCTCTTGCCATTCCGATGGCAGCCATTGCAGCGCCTTGTTCGTGTCGGCAAAGGATATGTTCCACACCACCGTCATACAAAGCATCGTAGATGGGCATGATGGCTCCACCTGGGTAACCAAACACGGTCTCGATACCCTGCTGCTTCAATGCGGCTACAACTAATTCAGCACCTGTCATTATAGCCTCCTTGAGTGCCACGCTTATCGTGACGATTTGTCGTTCGCTTGCACATGTTGTGCTCCATTTCTTCCTGTCATCTCAGCCTGTAGGCTTTCAATGAGTGATCACTATCAAATTACTATTATGAGTTTGTAAAAAAACCCCCGGACTTCTCAGTGCGGGGGTTTTTCAAATCTTGTGGCTATTTAACGCCCACATGCCCCCGTGCGGTACCAATCAGGACCACAATAATCAGGCTAATCAGAGTGTGAGAGTGTGCGTTAAAAGTCATTATCTTGTTTATTAATCGTTGCGTTGTGTCTAACGAAAATGTTTGCGTCCCTAGTGGTATCACAAATTTCTGTTAGCTGACAAGCAAAAAATCATACTTTCTTCACATTTACTCAGCATTAAATGTCGGGATATAACATGAGGTATATATAAAAATCTGACTTTTAACCTTTGAACAAAGAGAAGTCGGAATAAAAAAGGGATTCTATGGGATTATCTATTATTTACAGCCGTGCCAGTGTTGGTGTGGAGGCTCCTCTGGTGACCGTGGAAGTGCACATCAGCAATGGTATGCCAGGCTTTACACTGGTAGGACTTCCCGAGACGACAGTCAAAGAATCTAAGGATAGAGTTCGTAGTGCGATCATTAATTCTCGATTCGAATTTCCCGCCAAAAGAATCACTGTGAATCTCGCCCCTGCCGATCTCCCTAAAGAAGGCGGCCGCTTTGATTTGCCGATAGCGCTGGGAATACTGGCGGCTTCCGATCAACTACCTCACGATAAACTACTGGCGCATGAATTTGTTGGGGAACTGGCATTGTCAGGTGAGCTTAGAACCGTGAAAGGCGTATTGCCTGCCGCACTTGCCGCCAATAAAGCGCAGCGTTGTTTATTAGTGCCTGAGGAGAATGGCGATCAAGCAGCACTGGTTGGTAAAGATAACCATAAATCGGCCTCCTCACTTCTCGACGTCTGTAGTTACCTGATGGGGCAGCAGACTTTATCTTTGGTCACTAGCAAACCGACTGTTCAAGTCGCGGCAAAGAGTCGTGACTTGCAAGATATCATTGGTCAGCAGCAAGGAAAAAGGGCGCTGGAAATCGCGGCGGCGGGCAATCACAATTTACTTTTTCTCGGTCCCCCCGGCACAGGGAAAACCATGTTGGCCTCTCGTCTTTGTGATTTATTGCCTGAGATGAGTGAAGATGAAGCCATGGAAACGGCCTCAGTGGCTTCACTCACTCAGCAAGAAATTAACGAGAGCAACTGGAAAACCAGACCTTTTAGGGCGCCTCACCATTCGAGCTCAATGGCGGCGCTTGTTGGTGGAGGCTCTATCCCTCGGCCAGGGGAGATCTCTTTGGCACACAATGGATTACTGTTCCTAGATGAGATGCCAGAGTTCGAGCGCAAAGTGCTCGATTCACTGCGCGAACCATTGGAGTCAGGCGAAATCATTATTTCGCGCGCACAAGGTAAAACCCGTTTTCCAGCTCGATTTCAATTGGTTGGTGCGTTAAATCCCAGCCCAACAGGTTATTATGAGGGTAATCAATCTAGAACCAACCCGCAGCTTATCCTGCGCTATTTGAGTCGTTTATCCGGGCCGCTACTCGACCGATTTGATATGTCCATCGAGATCCCTTCACTGCCCAAAGGCACTTTGGCTGAGGGTGGAGATAGAGGAGAAACCACACAAACCGTTAAGCAGCGTGTGTTAGTTGCAAGAGAGGCGATGTTATCACGTAGCGGTAAAGTGAATGCTCTGCTGCAAAGCCGCGAAATAGAGCATTACTGTCAGTTAGAAAAAGCTGATGCTGAGTTTTTAGAAAATGCCTTGCATCGACTTGGCTTGTCGATTCGTGCTTATCACCGAATAATCAAAGTGGCGCGTACGATTGCCGATCTTGCTAATGAGCCCACCATACGACGGGCTCATATTGCAGAAGCGCTTGGTTATCGTGCTATGGATCGCTTACTCAAGCAACTCACCGCACAAGCGGTATAGTTAGAAGGCGAAGTTCACACCGATAGAAGTGATCCAGTCAGCGGAATCGTAGAATGCGATAGAGGAGTCTGTCGCGTTGTAGCCTGAAAGTGAGATCAGAGATAGAGACTGCAGTGCAAGGTACTCATAGGCGAGGAACGCGCTGTACTTGTCGTCGATACGGCCTGA
Organism: Vibrio maritimus; assembly: GCA_000755425.1. Lineage (GTDB taxonomy): Bacteria > Pseudomonadota > Gammaproteobacteria > Enterobacterales > Vibrionaceae > Vibrio > Vibrio maritimus_A. Next base: position 24,908 of record BBMT01000017.1, on the reverse strand, counting down.
CTGCTCGAAGATGGCGTTTTGGCCGCGATATTCATGATTCATATAGCTCATGGTTGCCGCAATGCTGTGTTTTTTATGCGCATACAGAGCGGTTAGCTCTCCGCCGGCTCCTTGGTTATTCATCGCTTCCCCGTTGGTATCATCGAGCAAGTAAATGAGTGAAGGAAACAGTGTCCAAGCATCACTCATCGCAAGGGTGTAGGAGCCTTTGGCGTAATACATATCGCTGTTTCGGTCATACTGGTTAGACAGATTATTGTTGAGGTTGGTCGCAGAGCTTTCACTGCTCACCTCGCGGTTGCCATAGGCCATATCGAGCGTGAATAATGAGCCCGCAATGTTCTCAATCTGCAAACGGTAAGCCTCACCCTTTGCTTCCGTCTCTTCAAGTTGGTCAGCACCCACGTAAGGGTTTTTCCAGATTGGCTCTCCAATAACGGTTGGAAGGTAGGACACGCTCCAAATAGAGCCATCTTCCAGCTGTTGACGATACCCACCCTCGAGTACAAAGGTGCCGACCGCAATGTCATTGCGCGATGTACCGACAAACCATTCTTTGTCCCGCTTTGCACCATAGGTGTATTTGACCATGCCCAGCGGCATCCAGAATTCATCATAGGCTTCTTCGGCGCTGCTGATCTTGGGATCGGAGCTGGCGACGAAGTTGGATTTGTCACCGATCTGCGCGTTACTGATGGAGATTTCGCCACTAAAGCCGGACTCAGGCGCCAATGCTGCGTTGGTGGATTGGCTAATAACAGTCAATAGGACTGTAGAAAGAAGGGGCTTAAACTTGGTCATACAATATCCGTCAGTAGGCTCATTAGAGTGCTCAATCCAAGCACCTATATTTTATGCGGATACTTTAATGACAAAAAATGGCTTAACAACATGTTTTGTTAAGCCATATATTGATAGTTTTAATGCTTCGCGTTGGGTTCTATTAGAACTCCCAATTTAGACCTACTGAGGTAATCCAATCTTTCTCATCATAGAAGGCGGTGTTAGAACTACTGTTGTTCACACCACCAAATGCGACCAAAGATAGGTTGTCGGCATAGAAGATGCCCGGATACTCATACGCTAAAAACGCTTTCCATTCATCGTCTTCTCGAGTGACGTTGTCAAACACCGGGTTCGCGCCATCATACTGACGGTTGAGATATGTCACGGTGAAAGCAAATTGGTGATTGCCAGCGGAGACAAATGACGAAATTTCTGCGCCATAAGTATTGCTCTTCATCGCGCTGCCATTCGCATCTTGTTGGGTGTAAATCAGCGCAGGGAACAGTAAAACCCCTTTGTTGACTGGCAGCATCATTTTGAATTTGCCATAGAAAACATCGGCATTACGATCGAGTTTAGCCATCTCTTCGGCACTTAAGCCTTCACCTAAGCCTGATTGCTCTGAGTCCAGCTCACGCTTACCATAAGCAAGATCGAGGCTAAACAGAGACCCAGCAATGTTATCGATCTGCATACGATAGGCAGTACCTTTCTCGTCGGTAGTGCTTCTAGCTTGGTTCTCAAGGTAAGGATCGCGCCATACCTCACCTTCAAGAATGGTTGGTAAAATCGCTAGACTCCACTTAGTCCCATCTTGAAACTGATAACGGTAGCCGGTTTCAAGTGCCAGTGTACCCACAGCAACGTCGGCTCGAGAGGTACCTAAGAAAACTTGATGGTTAGAGCGTGAACCCCAAGTGTATTGAACGTTACCCAGTGGAAGAACCAAGGCGCTGCTGTTCTCTTGCGCTTCACCGGTATAGGTTCGAAATTCATCGTCGGTGTTGCTAAGGTTTGACGTTTTGCTAGCGTAAGCGGCGTTTAACGCGATTTCACCACTAAAGCCATTGCTTTCTCCCAATTTAGCTACTGCACCATAAGAGACAACACTCAGTGACACTGCTAAGACACTCCATGCCCTTTTCATAACGGTTCCTTATCACATTCTGATTATTGAGGTAACGGTTGTAATTATATGTTTATGTTATGTTATTGGTTCAGAATAAGTTTGTTTTTTGCAAGTTACAACACAAATCAGACCAATAAATTAATCGTTGCGCAGGGCGTCTCCCCTTGTACAATTAACCGCCATAAAACTGTTACAAATACTTCATAGAACGTTAGATATGCTTGGATACCTAATTTTTGTAATGAGTTCGTCGCTCGTCATCCTCAATACCGCATTTTGTTCGATCCCCATTCTAGGTTTTGGGCTGATCAAACTGGTGCTGCCGTTTAAGCCTATTCAGGCATTATGTACCGCGCTTGCGAACAAATTTATGTGGCTTTGGGCAACGATTAATCACGGGATACTTCGATTGATAAACCCTAAGCTTGAATGGGAAATCGAAGGCATAGAAGCGCTGCGACAAGATGGCTGGTATTTGATGATCAGCAATCACCTGAGTTGGACGGATATCGTCGTACTGTGTAGCGTATTTAAAGATCGCATCCCTATGCCTAAGTTCTTTCTTAAGCAGCAACTTCTGTATGTTCCTTTCGTCGGTATGGCGTGCTGGGCACTCAACATGCCGTTCATGAAGCGCTACTCCCGTGAATATTTAATTAAGCATCCAGAAAAGCGTGGCCAAGATCTAGAAACCACGCGTCGCTCTTGTGCCAAATTTAAAGATACGCCGACAACGGTGGTGAACTATGTAGAAGGCACTCGCTTTACAGTTGAGAAGCAAAAGCGAAGCAAGGCGGGTTATCAGCACTTGCTACAACCAAAGTCAGGCGGTATCGCGTATACGTTGGCCGCAATGGGTGAGCAGTTTGATAGCATTATCGATGTCACCTTGGCTACCCAGAAAATAGAGTGGAGCCGTTCAAAGCCGCATTAATGGGCAATATGACCAAGATAGTGGTAAAAGTGCGTACTTTGCCCATTGATGAAAACGTGTCGGGAGATACTTCAACGACAAGCCCTATAAGCGTCGTTTCCAGCAATGGCTTGGGGATGTCTGGCAGCAAAAAGATGACGTATTGAAAGAGATTCATCGCAAATAAAAAACCGAGCCTGATTGATGTCAGGCTCGGTTTTTCTTTTTTAGAGTTGGGTTACTTTTTCAATAGGAAGTTAACCAACTCGAAATACTCATCAAGAGAGGTAATGCCACCTGCTTCAACCAGGTACTTGTTGTTGACGATAACCGCAGGAACACCGGTTAGGCCGCTATCTTTAAACTGCTTGTCGAAGCGACGAACCATGGAATCAACGGCAAAACCATTAAATGCTGAATCGAATTTCTTAGCATCTACTCCTTCATCTAGGAAGATTTGACGTAGCTCTTCATCGTTTTTAGGTGGCTTTTGAAGGTTGTGAATGCGGTTAAACATCACTGGCGTCATCTTGTCTTCAACTTTCAGTGCAATCATCGTCGCGTAAGCCTTACTCATTGAAAGACCCATTGGTCCACCCATAAAGGAAACATGGTTTTTCTGGAACTTAGCGTCGGCAGGAATCTTCTTTTTCAGCTGGGCAATGATAGGTTCAAAGCTGTTACAGTGCGGACAGTAGAATGAGAAGAACTCAGTCACGATTGGCTTCGAGGACTTTTCCAATTCCAACACTTTGTAGTGTTTACCTTCTTCAAACTGCGCGGCACTGACGCTTAGGCTGACGAGTAGCGTCGCAAAAAGTGCGATGATTTTTTTCATTATTTTCTCCATGTGTAAAACTCAAATCCTATTGATGGATTTCGACTAGTTTGTCACCACTGCGGCTGCAATGAAAGTGGCTTTTCGTTGAGAGCGGCAATTTGCTCTTTAAAACCAAGTACCTGACCTTCCCAGTATTTCGCATCATTAAACCAAGGAAACGCTAGCGGGAAAGCAGGATCATGCCAGCGCTTAGCTAGCCATGCCATGTAGTGCACCATACGTAGACCGCGTAATGGTTCAATAAGTTTCAATTGACTGCTCGGTAAGTCACTGAATTCTTGATACCCCTCCAAGAGTACGTCGAGCTGCATCAGCTTGTCTTGACGGTCGCCATTGAGCAGCATCCATAGGTCTTGAATCGCAGGACCATTGCGCGCATCGTCGAGGTCGACAAACAGTGGCCATCACGCCATAAAATATTGCCCGGGTGGCAGTCGCCGTGCAGTCTGATCATCTCTGCGGGTTGCCAGTGGGTTTCAATTTGACCTATCAGCATATCCAAGTCGCTAAAGAAGGCGTTTTCTAGGTGTGCGGGAATAAAGCTGGAGTTTTGCAGTAACTTACGTGGCTGGTACAGGTATTCTTCCAGCCCTATCGATGGGCGATGCTCAAAAGGCTTACTGGCACCGACTTTGTGGATGCGACCTAGGAAGCGTCCTACCCACTCAATTTGCTCAAGATTATCCACCTCAAACTGTCTGCCGCCTTCGCTAGCAAACAGGGTAAACAGATACCCTTGGTATTCATGAATACTCTGACCATTGATGATTAATGGTGCAGAAACGGGGACTTCGTGTTCTAGCAGTTCATGAGCAAAATCGTGCTCTTCTTGGATTTGTGCTTGGCTCCAACGCTGAGGGCGATAGAACTTAACCACGTAGCGTTTACGTTCTTCATCAGTGAACTGATACACACGGTTTTCATAGCTGTTGAGAGGAAGTAAGCCGGATTCGGCTCTAACACCAATGCTTTCAAGGGCGTACCACATGAAATCGGGAGTGAGGGCGTCAAAGTTAAACGCAGTATCTGTCATCGTGATGATAAAAGGGCTCGTTGCCGAGCCCTTTCCTATTATTGGTTGCTGCTAGAGAGCTAGAGCTTTTTGATAAATCGACTTTCCACTTGTACGGAGAAGTCGTTGCTGTCACTCAGTATAAACTGAATTGTTGAGACAGGTGAACTTAGCGCATCCGGATCGGCGCCAAGGCTCATTGGCAAGTTATACACTTCACCTGGTTCAACGGTAATGGTTTGTCTGCCATACCAAGTTGCATCATCTAGACCAGAAACACTTAACGTGTACTGCTGCTCTTGCTGAGTCTTATTGATGACTTTTAGGGTGTAGGTGTTTTCAACTAAGCCATCGCTGTTCACTCTAAACAGCTGGTTGCGATCACGCAGTACACTCAGACCAGCAGGATCGACTGCAGACACTTGAACAAAGAACAGCGCAATCATGACCAGTAACACTGCGCCATAGCCGAGTAATTTTGGTCGCATTACTTTGGTGTGTTTGCCCGATAAACGGTGCTCGGTGGTGTAGCTGATCAGCCCTTTGTCGTAGCCCATGCGATCCATGGTTTTGTCACACGCATCGATACAGGCGCCGCAGTTGATGCATTCGTATTGCAGACCATCGCGAATATCGATACCCGTTGGACAAACCTGCACGCAGAGATCACAGTCGATACAGTCGCCTAAGCCAAGCTGCTTCGGATCGGCTTTGCGGGAGCGAGGGCCACGCTTTTCTCCGCGCTTAGTATCGTAACCGACAATGAAAGTGTCTTTGTCGAACATTGCCGACTGGAAGCGGGCATACGGACACATGTGGATACACATAATTGAGCGCATCCAACCGGCATTGGCGTAAGTACAAGCTGCGAAGAACACGACCCAAAATACCGGCCAAAAACTGGCGTTGAAGGTGAAAAAGTCGCTGACTAGTGGACCAATAGGTACAAAGTAGCCGGTAAAGGTAAATCCGGTGGCAAGGGCAATCGCTATCCAAGCAACGTGCTTGAGGCCTTTGCGTGCGATGAGGTTACCGGTGAGCTTGCCGCTGTCTTGCTTGCGGCGTTTGTTGGCACTGCCTTCGAGTTTTTCTTCAAACCAGATGTACATAAAGGTCCAAACGGTTTGTGGGCACAAGTAGCCACACCATACGCGACCTAAGAAAGTGGTGATAAAGAATAGACCAAACGCGGCGACCATAAATAGCAGCGCGAGTAGGGTGAGATCTTGCGGATAAAGGGTGGTACCAAAAAAGTTAAACTGCTGATTACCGATATCGAGCAGCACCGCTTGTCTCTCGCCATAAGGTATCCATGGTACTAGGGCAAACAATACCAGTAGGAACCAGCCGCCATAGCGTCTTAATTTCTGAAAGGTGCCTTTACTCTCTCGAACATAGATTCGATTGCTTGGATTGAATCTGTCGCCGTTGCCTTTGTGGGTTTTGGGGTTGAACGTTTTAGGTGTTACATCCTTTACGTCGATTTTGTCCTGACTCATTGTTGAGTGTCCTTCTTGGGCTGACGGTGTGTTTCGTACACACTCTATCTTTTCCGACATTGCAGTAACTGTGTACGGTGCCATGCCACATTGTTCGGCAGTGCTATTCAGTACGCAGTATGAAAACCCAAGGATTATAACCTTGATAACAATTTCATTTCTTTATCGCCATCAACCTTTAACGAAAAATATTCTTTGTTGTTTTGAATAAGCATACGCAACTGCTAAGGAAGAGGAGAGAGAGCTAAGATATAGAACAACTCTTCTTAATTATTGAAATATCAATGTTTTATTGAGGCAAATATAGTAGGTCTCAGTTTATTAAAGGAGAGTAACTCATGAAAAAATCAATGCTAATTCTGTCTATTATTTTAATGTCATTTAAGGCTTCTGCTGATGTTGAGGTTGGCTTTGAAAACAGTAACGGGATGGTAAGACTTACGGTTTTGGAAGATGGGCGCCGTATCGAGAACGCCAAAGTAACAGGCCACAATATTGGCTATGGCCACGATATACTGACCAATAAGCAAGGCCAAGCAGTGTTTAGAACAGGGGCTTCGAACAAGTTTATGACATTCAATATTGAAACTCCGTCCGGTGAGAGAAAAACAATAAAGCGCTTTGTAAAAAGTCATCGTTAAGCTCTCTGTTTTCTGGCCAATCAAGTGGAGAACAAATCTTTGTTGGCCAGATTTCTTAATGCTTGAAGTGCGAGGGCTTTCGTTTTTCCCATATTGCTCCGCGACCAAGCGGCATAAATGTCTACTGACTTACTTGTGCCTAAGTTAACGAGGTCTTCTTGCTCGATCATGCACTTGGGTAGCGTGCCAATCCCGATAGAGGCAACAATAGCTTGTTTTTTATTGTTGATATTCGCAGCATAGAACCGCTTTGATTGGTGGGCGTCTAGGTTTCTTGATTCCTTCGCATAGGTTTTTGCTGTATCCGGTATGACGACAAGCGTAGCATCTGTCCACTTTCTATTGTTGTTGAGATTTAGCCTATTTGCGTAGTCAGGGTTTGCAGCCCAAACCATGGTATCGGAGTATATATGCATGGTTTGAATATGCTGTGGAAGTGGCCTTTCAGGTAGTGTAGAGAACAAGATGTCAATTTCACCGCTTTCCAATGACTCCCAGCCCCCCGCTAAGACTTCTTCCTTTAATCTCAACACACTCGTAGAGTGCTGAGAAAGCTTATGTGTTAGCTCAAAGACGACGTCTACATTGACTATCGCATCGTATCCTATCGAGAAAGAAAGTTCCCAGCCCTGAGATGTTTGCTTCATCAGCTTAATTAAGCTGTCGCTTGAGTCTAATAGTGGGCGCCATTTTCCAGTAGTATCTTGCCGATTTCTGTGAATTTTGCTCGATGACCTGAGCGGTCTAAGAGCAAGAGATCTAACTCGTCTTCCAGTTTTTGAACTTGATAGCTTAATGATGAAATGGAACGGTTAAAATATTGAGATGCGGCTTGAAAACTACCTTTTTTATCAATCACATCAAGTATCTGTAGGGTGTTTAATGGCAATGTTTTCTTGAGGTTATTCATGATTTTATCGTGTTGTGAACAGTCGCTAACGTGATAAATAAAATGCTGACATAAGCCACTGAGTAACACAAAATCGTATTCGCATTGCGTTACATTTATTTTGATAGTTGGATTTTTTTAACTCTACATCTTGGTTAATGCATTGATATTAAAGGTTTAATTGATTTTTGAGACAAGAAGTCTTAAAAAAATGAAACATCTTTTAATCGTAGAACCAAATTTATAGGAATGTTTCCATCGCGAAAGAGCGTTCATTACGAGTAGGTGTTGGTAGTGGTCACTACGTCTTGGCATGAAGTTTGGTCGACGGAGTTCGGAGGATAGCGAGTAATCGAAGTGAGGCTGCGTGTTTGCAGCCTCGGCTATTAGTAGCTATTTAATAACGCCGCGAGCCTTAAGAATTGCGGTCTTGAAATCATCTTCTTGGTCTTTGGCGAGACCTGGAATCATCTCGTCTTTTTTGCTGTTACGCATCTTGAGATGGTAGATAAGCACATCATCAGTGAGATCTTCGAGTTTGCCTTCGTAGCCTGCTTCGTTGGCAAGCTTAACCAAGAACTCAAGCAGATTGAGATCGGAATCTTTTTGCCATTCTGGGTGAATGAGCTCGATCAGTTCGTTGACGCGGTGACACTTCATAACTTTCTCCACAAAATTTATAGGTATTTTTGAGTAAAAGTATCAAAGATCATTGAGAATACCAATATGTGGTGAAATGGAAGGCAAAAAAAGCGCAGATAGACTGCGCTTTTTATTAAGCTGCCTTAACAACGCTAGCTGGCGTTGATGTCATTCGGACACCTTGCTCAACTAGGGTCATTGAAGGAGCGACTTTTTTCGCGACAGGTGCAGCGACAAAGCCACTGCGACGACGCATTAACGCACTACGGTTAGCCGAGTACGAAAACCTGACGGGTGTTGGGCGCATATTGTTGTAACCTAACAAGTCAGGCAATTCCGTTGCCAAATACATGGCCTGATCACCTATGAGAAACACTGAATAGACTCCCAATGTCACTCTTTTTTGACTGATGCCACTCCAAATAAGTAATCAGGAATAACGGTGTGCATGCACACCACGCATAGAATAGCAGTAAGCGTCTGGATATTCGATAGATCTCATAAAAAAAGTGGTTATTTTTTCTTCACTAACTCTGTGTGCGTAACGTTTGTTTTCTCTCGCGATTTACGATACAACACTAGCTGTGTCTTTGGTTATAAAGGGAACTAAGAATGTCTTTTTTCAAAAAAACCTTAGCAAGTTTTGGAATAGGGGCAGCCAAAGTTGACTCTGTTCTGCATCAAGAGTTTCTGCATCCTGGCGAAACCGCAAAAGTGACCATTCATGTTTATGGTGGCAAAACCGCGCAAACGGTAGACAACATCAAGCTTAAGCTCTGCTGCCGTTACATCGATGAGGTGGCGCAAAACCAAAACGACAACAGTAACCATCCTGGCGCGCCAAAAAAGAAAGTTTCCAAAACCTATGAACTGCAATCTTGGTCGTTGCCGTATGCGTTTACCATAGAGCCTGGTGAAACTCGCGACTTTGACGTTGAACTGGATGTGCCATGGAATACTCCGGTGACAATTGGTGATTCGCGTGTGTGGCTAGAGACTGGTCTTGATATTGCTATGGCAGCGGATCCGAAAGACAAAGATATGCTGACCGTTCGCCCTGATCCTCTCATTGATGGCATTTTTGTCGCGCTTGAAGATCAAGGATTGCGTATACGCCAAGTGGAATGCGAAGCTGCGAAAGGCTTTGCCATGCCCTTTGTCCAAGAGTTTGAGTTTGTTCCGACAACTGGACCTATCACGGCCGCTGGCGAGAGCTGGAGATCATTGCGTATCGAAGTGAGGATGAACTCAAGTTGTGGTTCGAGATCGACCGCAATAAAGAAGGAGTCAAGGGTATGCTGTCTAGCTTGATTGGTCTTGGCCAGCTTAAACGCGAGCTCACTTTACCAAGTTCTCTTTCTGGTGAGGAAGCGGGCAAACAGGTTCTAGACTACTTAGAGCAAACTACCTAACTTTGAGCTAACACACGTTCGCTGAATATGGCATACTCTGATTTTGTCACCAAAATGAGAGTATGCGGGTATGTCGACGATCACTTCCCATTACAGCGCACGTGAAGAGTGGGCGAATAGTGTTACCCATGGCATTGGCATTCTGCTGTCGATCGTAGGCTTGGTATTGTTGTTGCAGCGCTCACTGGCCGCTGGTGCTGATGTAATGACAATTACCAGCATGAGTTTGTATGGCGGCAGCATGATTACCTTGTTTCTAGCCTCGACTCTTTATCACTCTATTCCACACCCGAGCAGTAAGCGTTGGCTTAAGACCTTTGATCACTGCGCTATTTTCTTACTGATCGCGGGTAGCTATACCCCATTTATGCTGGTGAGTTTACGTACGCCCCTTGCTATTGGACTCATGGCGGTCATCTGGCTCTTGCAGTGATTGGTATCATCATGAAGCTGTTTTTTGTCTATCGCTTCAAACGCGCATCATTGATTACTTATCTGGTGATGGGGTGGTTATCGCTGATCGTGATTTACCAGCTTGCCAAACACCTTGATCCTTCCGGCCTTATCTTACTCGCTGCTGGTGGCGCAATTTATACACTGGGAGTGGTGTTCTACGCCAACAAACGCATACCTTTTAACCACGCCATCTGGCATCTGTTTGTGTTAGGGGGGGCTGCGTGTCACTTTTTTGCCGTATATTGGTACGTGACACCTGTGTAACTGAGGTAACGCCGCGAATCAGCGGCGCCAGAATGCAGGGAAGAACAGTACGATCAGCGTGAGGATTTCCAAGCGTCCCATTAGCATACCTAAACTCAGTAACCATTTTGCCGCATCGGGCAGCGGAGCAAAGTTTCCTGTTGGACCAATGATTGAGCCATCCCAGGTCCTACATTAGCAACGGCGGTAATCGCCCCAGAGATGCTGGTGGTCGGGTCTAACCCCATCGCGCTGAGTGCCCCAGCAAGAGCGATAATAGTGACAAAGAACATTAAACCAAATGCCACAACTGAGCGCACGATGTCATCATTTACTGGCCGCTGGTTGTAACGCTGGACAAATACGCCAGAAGGGTGAATAAGCTTCATCATTTGTTTGTGCAGCAACGTCACTGCAATCTGAAAGCGGAAGATTTTAATGCCGCCAGAGGTTGAACCTGAACATGCACCCACCATCATCATGAATGCAAAGACTACTGACGGTAGTGGTCCCCAAGCGGTGAAGTCTTCTAAGCCAAATCCGGTCGTCGTCACCACTGAGACGATGTTGAACATAGAGACGCGGAAAGCATCATCTAAGGCATAACCGTCCTCGATAAACAGCCAAAGAGCCACTACCGTGCTGGCTACCAAGAATAAGTAACCAAAGCCGCGCACTTGAGCGTCATTGAACAACACTCTAGGGTCGCGTTTCGACAGTGCAGCCACAAACAACAAGAAGGGTAAACCACCTAAGAACATAAATACGGTACCAACCCAATGTGACCCTTCTGAGAAGTGGTTCATAGAGCCATCAGAGGTGGAGTAGCCGCCAGTGGATAACGTGGTAAACGAATGGTTAATGGCATCAAATAGGTTCATGCCAGTAGCAAGATAGCCGAGTAAGCACAGTCCGGTTAGTACTAAATACACCACCACGATATTTTTCGCGACGGTCTTCGCTCGCGGACTGCTTTTATCAGACCAATCAGAAGACTCGGTCTGGAACAGTCGCATCCCGCCGACGTTGAGCATTGGCAAGACGGCTACCGCCATCACAATAAAGCCGATGCCGCCGAGCCACTGTAGTATTGAACGCCACAGCAAGATACTTGGTGCCATGTTGTCGAGACCACTGAGTACGGTCGAGCCTGTGGTAGTTATGCCTGACATGGTTTCAAAGTAGGCATCGGTAAAGCTGATATGGTTGATGAATACAAAAGGCAGCGCCGCAAACGCACTGGCAATGGTCCACACTAAGCTGGTGATCAAGAACATGTCTCGAACACCCAGCTTAAAGTGTTTGGTTCGGCCAAGAGATAGGCAAAGGAAAGCCGCTACGTGAGTAATGATGACTGCAAGACCAAAGTCCAGAAAGCCATCAGTACCAGTAAAGAAGGCGACTAGAGTCGGCACGTACATAAATAGGGCGAGCTTAGAGAGCACCAACCCTATAACGAACGAGACCGGACGGGCGTTAACCATAAAATTGCCTTACAAGAAGAACGCGCTCGGCTGGAATAATGCCTCAACATCAGGCACGTATTTCTTATCAACCAAGAACATCACCACGTGGTCATCTTGCTCGATAATGGTTCGGTCGTGGGCAATCAAAACTTCTTCACCACGCACAATCGCGCCAATGGTGGTACCCGGTGGTAGTTTGATTTCGCCAATGGCTTTGCCAACCACTTTGGATGTGGTTTCATCACCATGCGCAACTGCTTCGATGGCCTCGGCAGCGCCGCGACGCAGTGAAGATACGTTAACGATATCTGCACGACGAACGTGAGTAAGCAGAGCCGAAATCGTTGCTTGCTGAGGAGAAATCGCCACATCAATGGTGCCGCCTTGGACGAGGTCGACATAAGCGCCGCGCTGGATAAGCACCATCACCTTCTTTGCGCCCATTTTCTTCGCCAGCATCGCCGACATGATGTTGGTTTCATCTTCGTTGGTGAGTGCAATAAACACATCGACTTGATCGATGTTTTCTTCTGCAAGCAGCTCTTGGTCTGCGGCATCACCACAGAAGACAATAGTGTTTTCTAGCTCTTCAGAGAGCTTCTCTGCACGTTGATAGCTGCGCTCAATCAGTTTAACGCTATAGGTCTGCTCTAGGCGTTTGGCAAGACTGGCACCGATGTTACCACCACCCACAATCATGATACGGCGATAAGGTTTCTCTAGGCGCTGCAGCTCACTCATTACCGAGCGAATATGGTTGCTTGCCGCAACGAAGAACACTTCATCATCGGCTTCAATAATGGTGGTGCCTTGCGGACGGATAGGGCGGCCCTGGCGGAAAATCGCCGCTACGCGGGTGTCTATGTGCGGCATGTGCTCACGTAGTGTCGATAGGGCATTACCTACTAACGGTCCGCCGTAGTAGGCTTTTACCGCGACGAGACTGACTCGTTCATCCGCAAAGCTGACAACTTGCAGCGCGCCAGGGTATTGGATCAATCGCTCAATGTAGCTGGTGACGAGCTCTTCAGGGGCAATCAGGTGGTCAACTGGAATTGCACCGGAGTTAAACAAGCTCTCTTTTTCAATCAAATATTCACGGGAGCGAATACGTGCGACACGGTTAGGAGTGTTGAATAGAGAAAATGCTACCTGACAAGCCGCCATGTTGGTTTCGTCCATATTGGTTACGGCGACCAACATATCGGCATCTTGCGCGCCCGCTTCTCGTAGCACGTCTGGGTGACAAGCGTAGCCATTGACGACACGCAAATCATACTTATCTTGCAGCTCTCTTAAACGGTCGCTGTCGCGGTCTACGATAGTGATATCGTTGTTTTCCCCCACCAGGTTCTCCGCCAGGGTGCCACCAACTTGACCAGCTCCAAGAATGATGATTTTCATAACATTTCGCTCTTTTGTTTTTTTATAAACTCGTTACGTCAATAGCATAGCCATCAATAAGTTAGCATGCTATTGATTTTTAAGTTCCCTACACAATGCTCGATTACTGCGTCTTTTGTAGCACCGCGTAATAGAAGCCATCCATATCGTGCTCACCCGGAAGAATCTGACGTCCAGGGTTCTCTTTATCTGAGCCAATAAGTTCAGCGTTTTCTGTGCGAGCCAAGAACGCAATGACTTGGTCTTTGTTCTCTTGCGGCGTAATTGAGCATGTTGCGTACACCAAGGTGCCGCCGACTTTCAGTTGTTGCCACATAGCATCAAAGATCTCGCGTTGTAGCTCTGCAAGTGCCTCAATGTCATCCGCGCGACGCAGCCATTTGATATCAGGGTGACGACGAATCACTCCAGTCGCAGAACACGGTGCGTCCAACAAAATACGGTCAAACTGCTCGCCCTGCCACCACTCTTGCGGCGCTCTTGCATCACCACACACGACTTTCGCTTGTAGGTTGAGGCGCTTCAGGTTGTCGTGGACACGTTTTAGTCGTGTCTCGTCACAATCAATAGCCACCACTTGGCTGTCTTTGGTGCGCTCAAGAATGTGAGCGGTTTTACCACCTGGCGCTGCACAACAGTCTAAAATCAGCTCACCATCTTGTGGTTGTAAATAGTTGATCGACAGCTGCGCTGCGGCATCTTGAACTGATACCCAGCCTTTTTCAAAGCCCGGAAGCTTGGTTACGTCGCAAGGGGCGGCCAATTTTAGGGCATCTTGCGCTTCTGGGTGAGGGGTGGAATCTATGCCTTCATTTTTGAGAAGTGCTTGATAATCGTCACGAGGCAGGTGTTGGTGGTTCACGCGCAGCCACATAGGTGCTTTCATGTTGTTGGCTTCAACAATGCTCTGCCACTGTTCAGGATAGCTTTGTTGCAGTAGTTTCAGTAACCAGCTTGGGTGACCGTACTTACCCGCATTGTGGCTGACCGACTTTTGATCTAGCTCTTCTTGATTGCGTTGGTAGTTACGCAGTACAGCGTTGATTAAGCCACGCAGTCTCGGACCTTTCAGTGCTTTGGTTGCTTCAACGGTTTCGCCAACGGCTGCGTGAGCCGGAATACGCATATGACCGATTTGGTAAAGACCCACCAAAATCAAATGATGAAATACGCGCTGTTTGCCCTTGAGTGGTTTATCCATTAATTCGGATGCGACAGATTCAAGGCGAGGCAAAATCCGAAGTGCACCAAAACAGATTTCTTGAAGCAGTGCTTGGTCGCGAGGCTTCACCTGCTGCTGACCTAATGGAAGTGCACTCGAGAGCGATTGGCCTTTATCAACCACCTGGAAAAGGATATTAGCCGCGACAGCGCGAACGTTCATGTTAGTTACCTAAAATTGTGTTGCTATGAAAACAAACTAGGGCCTGTACTGGTCAGTACTGGCCCTAAATATCGTATGCGGTGTGTATCACTAACCTAGGATACTGCCGACTTCAAACCAGCTGGCTTTGGAATTGAGTACATCACTCACTGGCATCGCTTTCTTACCTGGGATCTGGATTTGCTCTAGAACCAAGGTCTCGTTACCCGTTGCAACGTAAATTCCTGTTTTATCGGCTTTAAGGATAGTCCCCGTAGGCGCCTCTGTCGCTCCCGCTTCAACGCGAGATTGCCAAACCTTGATGTTGTTCTCTTCAACAGAGAAGAAACTCATCGGCCATGGGTTAAAGGCGCGCACACAGCGCTCGATAAAAGCGGCGTCTTGAGACCAATCGATCTTAGCTTCGTCTTTGCTCAGCTTGCTGGCGTAATTGGCTTGCTCATCGTCCTGTTTTACAGGCGTTGCTTTACCTGCAGCGATATCACCAAGACAATCAACCAGAGCTTCTGGTCCTAGTTCGGCAAGTTTGTCATACATGGTGGTGCTGGTATCGGTGGCTTCAATTGGCAATGTGGCAATTTTTAGCATGTCACCGGTATCGAGGCCGATGTCCATCTGCATAATGGTCACGCCAGTCTCAGCATCGCCTGCCCAGATAGAGCGCTGAATTGGTGCAGCGCCACGCCAGCGAGGCAAGATAGAACCGTGTACGTTGATACAGCCTAGTTTTGGAGTGTCCAGCACAGCCTGTGGAAGTAACAGGCCGTATGCCACGACAACCATGATGTCAGCGTTGAGATCTTTTAACTCTTGCTTTGCCTCATCAGACTTGAAATTGACCGGTTGATAAACCGGAATGTCGTGCTCAAGCGCGATATTCTTTACAGGACTTGCGGTAAGTTTTTACCACGACCTGCTGGACGATCTGGCTGGGTATAAACCGCGATAACCTCATGCTCCGAAGACAATAACGCCGCCAAATGACGGGCGGCGAAGTCTGGAGTACCGGCAAACACAATACGTAATGATTGGCTCACACTGACCTCTCTTAACTTAAATTCTTATTTGATTATTGTTTGGCGTTAAAGCGCTTAATTTTCTCAAGTTTATCTTTGATGCGCTTACGCTTTAGAGGGGATAGGTAATCAACAAACAGTTTACCCTCTAGGTGATCAAGCTCATGCTGAACACAGATAGCCAGTAGGTCATCCGCATCGAAAGTGAACTCTTCACCATCGCGGTTAAGTGCTTTCACTGTTACTTCCGCAGCGCGAGAAACCAATGCGCGAGCGCCAGGAACAGAAAGGCAACCTTCTTCGATACCGTCTTCACCACGTTTCTCCGTGATTTCAGGGTTGATCAGTACCATTGGCTCGTCGCGAGTATCTGAAATATCAATCACAACAATTCGCTGATGAACGTCAACCTGGGTTGCTGCCAGACCGATACCTTCTTCGTCGTACATGGTTTCAATCATGTCATCGACGATTTTTGGATTTCCGGCGTTACCGCTTCAACGGGCTTTGCTACCGTTCTTAGGCGATCATCCGGGAAAGTTAATACTTGTAATACAGACATATACACTCAAAATGTTGAACTGTGCCGAATAGGCTTGGACTTCGTTGGTTCAATTCTAGACATTTTCCAACCTAAATGACAGCATCCCTTGAAACAAAGCGAAGGATTGCGGTGTATGAAACAGGGAAATGTGCTGGTATTGAAGGTTTACATTGTTGTTACCACACTCGCTCTGAGCTTTACTTCTTTCGCTGATAATCCACTCACTATTAAAGGGACTGTCCCTGCTGTTTATCAGGTAAAACAGGGCGATACCTTGTGGGGTATTTCCAGTCTGTATTTGCACTCGCCATGGCGCTGGCCAGAGCTTTGGAACCACAACAAGCACATTGGAGATCCTGACCTCATTTATCCCGGCGACAAACTGATACTGACTTGGTTGATGGCCAACCGAGGTTAGTGCGTAAAGCACGAAAAAGCTGTCTCCGACGATGCAAGTGACCACCAAGGCGCCTATCGCTGCCATTAATGCCCTGACTCAAGCTCGTTATACCCAAAGAGAAGGTTGGTACTCGAAAGTGAACTGGCCAACTTCCCGAAAGTGATTGGCTCCAGTGATGGGCTGAACTACGTGACCGCTGAAGATGATGTCTATATTGACTATCAAGGTGAAGAAACAGATTGGGCTATCTATCGCGCTAGCCAGCGCTTTGCTGCGCCGCAGCCAGAATACAGCATGCAGCAAGTCAGAATGGTGGCGAAAGCGCGCAGTCAGTCTCAAGCCGATGGCGTGACGACTCTTGTGATTGAAAGGTTCATCCATGAAATCAAGCAGGGTGATGTCGCCATTCCTCTCTCCGCAATTCAAACCCCCGATCAAATCAATCACTTTCAGCCTCACGCTGGTCCTGTTATTGACGATCTCAGCATCGCGGGAATGATGGATGCGGTGAACTATGTCGTCCGAGGGCAGGCGGTGGTGCTTAATCGCGGCTATGTGTCTCGGGTAGAGCAGGGCAGCAGTTATGCGTTGGTGAAACCCGCTCATGGCTTTCAATTTTCCCAAGGAGAATTTGGGCTGGTGGAAGGAGATAGCGAAGAGATCTCGCTGACGATGCCAACGATTGAGGTGGGGCAGCTTGTGGTGATCCGTAGTTATCCATTTTTTAGCATTGCGGTAATCATTGAGCAAGTGAGCCAATTACCCAGCAGATGTTGATAGCTTCCCCTTCTAAACGTGCAAAAAGCTAATGAGCGCCTGTATGGGTGACAGTACTGCACTGGCGTGGCTGCGACTTTCATTATGTCCCGGTATTGGCCCCGTGACATTCTATAAGCTTCTCGCAGTGATGATCCGCGAAACATCGTTGAGTCGGATGCACAGACATTATTGGCGATTGGACTTAAGTCCAATCAGGTCAGTTTCATTCGCAATCAATCTATTGAGCTCGCAGAGCGAGCTTTCGTTTGGCGAGAGAATGTGAGTAATCGTATCCTTCTTCAACAAGACGATGAATATCCGCCGCTGCTGCGAGAATCTAAAGGCTGCCCGCCAATACTTTTTGTACAAGGTGACCCAGCGTTGTTGTCAGAGCCGCAAATCGCCATGGTTGGTAGCCGAAATGCTAGTGCTGGCGGTTTGGAAACCGCGCGCAGTTTTTCTGCGGAGTTTGTTAACTTTGGCTACTGCATAACAAGTGGGTTGGCACTGGGTATCGACGGTCATGCCCATCAAGGGGCACTAGAGGCAAATGGCAAGACCATTGCCGTGTTGGGATCAGGGTTGGAATCCATTTATCCTGCTCGGCATAAATCGCTCGCACAGCGCATCGCTCAGCAAGGAGCGCTCGTCAGTGAGCATCTACCTTGGATAAAACCGAGAGCTGAGCACTTTCCAAGGCGAAACCGAATTGTCAGTGGCTTGTCGCTGGGCGTCGTGGTGGTGGAAGCGGCGGAGAAAAGTGGATCGTTAATTACAGCAAGGTATGCGGCAGAGCAGGGGCGTGAGGTGTTTGCTGTGCCTGGGTCTATTCGTCATGCTTATCATCAGGGATGTCATTCATTAATACGAACTGGTGCTTGCCTCGTACAAAGTGTGGAAGATGTACTTTGTGAAATAGAATCTCTGTCGAAACTGGTCTAAAAAAGTACAACCAACACTTTTCGACCAAGTTATTGATAAAGAAGAATTGCCATATGCAGATCTGTTGGCTAACGTAGGAATAGAGGCAACGCCAGTTGATATTTTGGCTCAAAAGACCCATATTCCTGTTCAAGAGGTCATGCAACAGCTTTTAGAGCTCGAGTTACTGGGCCATGTTGTTGCGGTTAACGGTGGTTATATTCTTAAGGGGAGAGGCTAGCTATGATGATGGACATACTGATGTACCTGTTCGAAACCTACGTGCATAGCGATGCAGATCTGCAGGTAGATCAAGACGAACTTGAGGATGAACTACTAAGAGCAGGCTTCAAGCAGAAAGATATCTACAAGGCACTAGAGTGGCTTGAGGATCTTGCTGAGCTGCAAAATACCGACGAGCATTCTGCGATTGCGATGAGTGCCGCGACCTCTACGCGAATCTATACCCAGCAAGAAATGACACGTATGGATGTCAAAAGCCGTGGCCTACTAATGTTCTTGGAACAGATTGGCGTCTTGACGACTGAAACTCGTGAGATGGTCATTGACCGAGTTATGGGGCTTGAAACCAATGATTTTGAACTCGATGACCTGAAATGGATCATTTTAATGGTCTTGTTCAATGTTCCTGGCAACGAAAACGCGTACACTCTCATGGAAGAGCTTATCTACACCGCTGAAAGAGGTGTGGTGCATTAATCCTCCCAGCCCAACTTAATGGGCTGCTTGCGTTAAGAGAACACCATGAGTGGTAAAATCGACAATCAACTTTTCTCGCTCATGAACACGCCTTAGATCATGAGCCTTGTCCCCAATGCCAGTCTGGTAAGCTGCTTCTCAAAAATGGTAAACATGGCCCTTTTCTAGGGTGTGACCAATATCCGAGCTGTGACTATATTAAACCATTGCATCAAAACGATGGTCATGTCGTCAAAGAGTTAGGCGTACCCTGTCCGGATTGCGGTTCTGAGTTGCTGCTGCGTCAAGGACGCTTTGGGATGTTCATTGGGTGCAGCAACTACCCTGAATGCCACTTCATTCAATCACCCAATAAGCAAGAAGAGCCTGAGCAGACTGAACAAGCATCGGTTTCTTGTCCTGAGTGCGCTAAAGGAGCACTCAAAGAGAGAAAGTCTCGATTCGGTAAAACCTTCTATGCTTGCGACCAGTATCCAAAGTGTAAGTTTGCGGTCAATCACCCGCCTGTCGAGGGTCACTGTCAATTCTGCGGATTTGAGTTGCTGGTGGAAAAAAAGCGAGCATCTGGAACCGTGCAAGAGTGTGCATCTAGGCGATGCCACAAAATACAAGAGACTGAATAAACAAAAATGGCTCCCTTGGGAGCCATTTTTATAGGTTTACGCTTAGCTTAAAGTGCTTCAGCTGCTGGTTTCAGCGCGGGGAACGCCGCTTCATCAAGTAGCTCGGACAGGGCGAGTAGCTGCGCCTTAAGCGCCGCTTTGTCATTGGCCGTGACATTGATGTGCCCCATTTTGCGACCGGCGCGCTTCTCTTTGCCATACCAGTGAACGTGGCAACCAGACAGGCTGTGTACCGCTTCTGGTAATGTATCTTCGCCTAAAATGTTCACCATAGACGTGGCACGAATGGCTTGTGTTGAGCCAAGAGGCATATCGCATACTGCACGCAGATGGTTTTCAAACTGACACGTATCCGCACCTTGTTGCGTCCAGTGCCCAGAGTTGTGCACGCGAGGTGCAATCTCATTCACTAGCAGCTGGCCATTCACGTCGAAGAACTCAAGTGCAAGCACGCCAACATAGTCCAAAGACTCGGCTACAGCGGTAAACATTTGTGCCGCTTGAGCTTGCAGTTCTGGTTCATCAATCGCTGTTGATAGCGTCAGTACGCCGTTGGTATGCACGTTTTCAGCCAGCGGGTAGATGGCAACCTCACCTTGCTTGTTGCGTGCACCAACCAGTGATACTTCGCGCTGGAAAGGGACAAACTCTTCAGCAACGATCGCTTGGTTTTCTGATTCTGCAATACATTCGGCCATTTCTGCCCAAATTGTGTCGACATCATCAAGCGTTTTTAATCGCCACTGACCCTTTCCGTCATAGCCACCCAGCGCGCTCTTAAGCACCATAGGCAGACCAACGTGGGCAATTGCCGTATCAAAATCTGCGCGAGTATTGATGACTGCGTATTTGGCGTTTTTCACACCCGCATTGTCGAGAAGGCCTTTTTCAATGCGTCGATCACCACCGGCTTTGATGGCATCCGTTGAAGGGAGGAACTTGCCACTTTTCTCACAGATCGCGAGTACATCGAGTGGAATGTGTTCGAACTCAGCCGTGATAACGTCAGCTTCAGCAATGGCATGCTCTAGACCGTTACCCAGCACTTCAAGTGTCAGTGGTGAACGATATTCTCACTGCGCACATCAAATGCTGAGATTTTGATATTCAGAGGGCACCGGCTAGCGACATCATACGCGCCAGCTGGCCTGCTCCAAGAACCAGTACGTGTTTCATCATTAGTCCTCAGAAGGATCTGGGTTAGCAAGTACGGTTTCTGTTTGTTGGCTGCGGAAGGCTTCAACTTTTTCCATTACGGCGTTGTCATGAACACCAATGATCTGCGCGGCTAGGATGCCCGCGTTTGCTGCGCCTGCTTCACCGATAGCCAGTGTACCAACCGCGATGCCTTTTGGCATTTGAACGATAGACAGTAGAGAGTCCATGCCTTTCAGTGCGCGGCTTTGAACAGGAACGCCCAATACAGGAACACTTGTGAACGCGGCTGCCATACCTGGAAGGTGCGCAGCGCCGCCAGCACCGGCGATGATAACTGAGATACCGCGCTCTTTCGCAGAAGTCGCGTAGTCAGCGAGTAGTTGCGGTGTGCGGTGAGCAGAAACAACCTTGGTTTCATAATCCACACCAAACTGATCCAGCATTTCTGCTGCTAGTTTCATGGTTGGCCAATCTGATTTTGAACCCATAATAATGCCGACTTTCATCCGAAGCTCCTTCAAGGCGTGTGGAAATGGACTAATTTGCGCGCATTATACGAGGATTTTTTTCTTAGGAAACGTTTGCGTGAGTGATTTTTGTGTTTTTTTCTGGATTCTCACTCGGCTTTTGAGCATAGTGCCGTAGAAATGTAAAATATTTGTTTAGCTTTTAATAAAAGGAAGTCTCGGTGGATAATTTTCAAACCACAGTTGCGGCGCTTCAATCCGGTGAAGTAATTGCTTATCCAACGGAAGGGGTATTTGGCGTGGGTTGCGACCCAGACGATACGCAAGCCATTGAAAAGCTTCTTGCTGTTAAAGAGCGTCCGGTTGAAAAAGGGCTCATTTTGATCGCTGCGAATTTTGAGCAGCTTCGCCCTTATATTGATGAGACTCAACTGACAGAACAGCAGCTAGAGAGTGTTCAGCAAACTTGGCCTGGCCCGTATACCTGGATCATGCCGGCAAGCTCACGTGTTTCCCCCTGGCTAAGTGGCGCGTTTGATACCATTGCTGTGCGTGTCACGGATCATGAATTGGTGCAAAAATTGTGTTTGGCCTATGGCAAGCCAATTACTTCGACCAGTGCGAATTTATCAGGCATGCCATCTTGCATGACAACTGAAGAAGTTAAGCAGCAACTGGGTTCTCGTTTGTCTTCAATCCTTGAAGGCGAGACGGGCGGCCGTAATAAGCCGAGCGAAATCCGTGACGCTCGCACCCTTAAAGTATTACGACAAGGCTAAGGAGTTCCCGTGCAGCAAGTCGACAAACATCAAGTAAAAGCGTTCCTTCTTCAACTCCAAGACGATATCTGCCAAAAACTCGAACAACAAGATGGCGCCGCGACCTTTCAACAGGATGAGTGGCAGCGTGAGCAAGGTGGCGGTGGCCGCAGCCGCGTTATGAAAGATGGCCAAGTATTTGAGCAAGGTGGGGTGAACTTCTCCCATGTGTTTGGCGACAAGATGCCGGCATCCGCTACCGCGCACAGACCAGAACTTGCTGGGCGCAAGTTCGAAGCCATGGGTGTATCGCTGGTGATTCATCCCAAGAACCCTTATATCCCAACGTCACATGCCAATGTACGTTTCTTTATCGCTGAGAAAGAGGGTGAGGATCCGATCTGGTGGTTTGGCGGCGGGTTTGACTTAACGCCATTCTATCCATATGAAGAGGATTGCCAGCATTGGCATGATACGGCGAAGCAGATTTGTCAGCCATTCGGTGATGAGGTGTATGCAGAGCACAAAAAATGGTGTGATGACTATTTCTTCTTACCACATCGTAATGAGACGCGCGGTGTTGGTGGCTTGTTCTTTGATGATTTAAATCAGTGGGGCTTTGAACGTTCGTTCGCTTACATGCAAGCGGTGGGTAGCGGCTACACCGATGCATACCTGCCAATCGTTGAAAAACGCAAAGCTGAGCAATATGGTGAGCGTGAGCGCAACTTCCAGCTTTATCGTCGCGGTCGCTATGTTGAGTTCAATCTTGTTTACGACCGTGGCACGCTATTTGGCTTGCAAAGTGGTGGTCGTACTGAGTCCATTCTTATGTCAATGCCGCCATTGGCTCGCTGGGAATACAGCTATGAGCCACAAGAGGGTAGCGCAGAAGCGCGCCTCTATAGCGACTATCTAAACCGAGAGAGTGGTAATCTAAACAACAGCCTTTGTTCAACTTGGCGAATGTGTGCCGAAGTGATAGTGTCGAACTATACATTTCGGTACCCATCAGCAAGGACAGTAGGCATAAACATGAGCAAGCCCGATCAATACGTGGTATTTGGCAATCCCATCTCGCAAAGCAAATCACCATATATCCATACGCTCTTCGCAAGACAGACCTCGCAAAACCTTGAATATGTAAGCCAGCAGCCAGAGCCTGATGCGTTTAAGCAGGCTGCTACCGAATTTTTCCATTCGGGTGGTAAAGGCTGCAATATTACCGCACCGTTTAAAGAAGATGCTTTTCAGTTTGCAGGTCGCCTGACCGAGCGTGCTCAGCTTGCGGGCGCAGTTAATACTCTCAAGAAGCTGGATGATGGCGAGATCATTGGCGATAACACCGATGGCGAGGGTTTAGTTCAGGACTTACTGCAACATCAAGTTCAGCTGGAAGGCGCTTCTATATTAGTGATTGGTTCGGGTGGTGCGGCGCGTGGTGTATTAAAGCCGTTACTCGACCAAAAACCAGCCTCTATTACTATTACCAACCGTACGTTTGAGAAAGCGCAGCAGCTTGCTGAGCTATTTAAACCTTTTGGTCAGATTAATTCGGTACCTATGAGTGACGTTTCTCGTGCCTATGATGTGGTGATTAACTCTGCTTCAACCAGTCTGTATAAACAACTGCCCGATATTAGTGATGCAATCTTTGCTGACCATACGGTGAGTTACGATATGACCTATGGACAGGGTTTGACGACTTTCAATCAATGGGCGAAAGAGTCGGGTGCTAGGTTTGCCTATGATGGTTTAGGCATGCTAGTGGGTCAGGCGGCAGAAAGCTTTATGCTATGGCGTGGCCTAAGACCAGGCACGAAACAGATCTTACGTGAGTTAAGAAAGAATCTAGAAGGTCTATAACATGAACCAATCAATTTTGTTTTCAGATCAGCTTGAATGGAACCAAGAACTAGGCATGGTTGAGTTTCACGCCCAACAAGCAGGGATGTTGATTGTTTGTCTTGTTGGGCTGGAGAAGCTTGCTAGATTAAATGGTTTGAATGAGGTTGCTAAGGAACAGGCATTTGAGTGCTTTGAGGCGGTTCGTTTTGATCTAGAAGAGATAGCAGAAAGCTCATAGAGGATGAGGCTTTCGATGGGCAGGGGCGTGTTGTCATCAACTAAGCCATGATTCGCTAACGAATGACGTGCACATCCTGCATGTAGTCATCTTTATTCTGCACATAGTTGTTGGCAGAGCGAAGTAAAAAGGCTCTTTCTTTCTCGGTAAGAGGACGAGCCTGTTTTACCGGACTGCCCACATACAGATAACCACTCTCTAATACCTTGTTCGGTGGTACTAAGGAACCTGCGCCAATCATTACATCAGATTCAATGGTGGCGCCATCGAGTACGATACTTCCCATACCGACAAGAACGCGATCTTTTATAATGCACCCGTGCAGCATCACCTTATGACCAATGGTGACATCATTACCTATTAGTAGCGGGTAACCTTCAGGGTTCTCTGCGTTCTTATGAGTAACATGTAACACGCTATTGTCTTGAATATTGGTGCGCTCGCCAATTTCTATATGGTTAACATCACCACGCGCGGACACAAGCGGCCATACACTGGCATCTTTGCCAAATCGAACATCGCCAACAATCACACTGGTTTCATCTATATAGACGGAGTCGTCTAGCTGCGGGGCAATGCCTTTGTAACTACGAATTGAAGTCATATCAGTCTCTAAATCTATGGTACAGAGCTATTTTGGCGAGTTATTGCGGCAAATTACAGCGTAAAAGCGCAAAAAGTAACCATACGAACAAAAAAAGCGAAAAAACTGTATTTAGGGTATTGCCAATGTGATTTC
>BBMT01000018.1 GCA_000755425.1 Vibrio maritimus | reverse complement strand
GCTAATGTCGCTTCAATAGAACTTACTCAAATACGATCTCCGACTCTTTTTCTTGGCTGCTATCGATTCTGAGGAAGCCGTTATCACCTGTCAGTCGTGAACCAGCAATATAACCTTTAGAGCAATCTGGAGAGGTTGGATAGTTGAAGCCCAGCAGTTCCGTTAGGTAATAAGATAGCTGAATCTGAAATACTTTATCGCATTGTCCTAGTGCGCTTTGTGCCAAGTCAATGTTGCTGCGTTTGTCTGAGGAGATGTAAATTGGGACTTTGTAGTTTGACTCGTGATTAAAGTTGCCATGACCGGCCGTATTCTTAGTGACATACTGCCCGTGATCTGAAGTCATTATAAGTACCCAGTTCTCTGAAGCCTGCTGTTCCAAGCGAGATTGCACTTGCTTTATCAAATCATCAGTGTAGTGAACACTGTTCATGTATTCAGCGTAATCACTGGTAGAGCCAAAAGGCTTGTAACTGCCAGGAGTCCGATCTGCATATGGCATGTGCGACCCAGTTTGATGAAGAACAATGAGATTCTTTTTGTTAAGGTCGACAGTATCAAGCCAAGTTAACAATTCTCCGTCTAGAACACCTTTATAACTGTTGTTTGTTATGCTGTAGGAATCATCGTAATGGTCTATCCAGCCTCTGCCCAGAATAGACATTAGACTTAGGCCATAGTTAGCTTGAGTTGAGTAAAAGTGAGTCTTATAACCATTTTCTTTGGCTAGACGGAAGATATTCGTCTCACCACTGCCGATTTGTTTAACGCCATTTGGTTTAGGAATAGCATTAAAGAAGAACGGTAAACTGACATCAGTAAAAAGCCCTCCGGAGTAGCCCTCCGAGAGAAAGCGGTTTGTTTGCTGCGATTGCGTTTCAAGCCAGGGCGTCGTTGGCTCTGAGAACCCAAAAACGCTCATGTAATCAGAGGATAAACTTTCACCCATAATCAAGACGATATTGTGAGCCTCTCCGCTGGATACTTGCGTTGGTGCATCACTTGCGAAGGGTCTTACTCGGGATAAGCCAAACACTTCTTCTGGGACCACTCGCGCTGCGAAGTAACCCCACGTATAGAAGGAGCTCTTTATTGTAGAGTGGTACATGACAGGCAATCGGCCTAAAGTATTAGACTGATTGATGGTCTGTCTAACGGGATAAAAAATGACAACAGCAATGGTTAGCACACTGACCCAGTGGCTTTTGCGCGTTATGTTTTTTCGAGCAGCAAACAAGCTGGCCAAACCCAATGAAACAAGAGCAATCGCAAAGAAGGTAGTGCCATCGTTTTAGCCGCATCTTTCCCTGATATCAGCACTTCAAGGAATTTTTCAAACAGCAGCCAAAGTTTTATCGGCGTAATAAAGTAGCCGTAGTTGGAAATACTAAATAGCTGTATGGCGTATGCCATCCATAAGAAACCACCTAAGAGCGCAGCAGCAATCCATGAGCGCGAATAACTAATGAGCAAACCAAATACAACGGCAATGATCGGAATATTGTATGGTTCGCCGATTGGTACGATGTCGTAATGAGCTCTTACTATCGCTTCCGCAACTAGTAATAAGATACCGACAATAAGCGAGCGCACTGCAGCACTAATTACAGTGCCACCCATTAGCCATTTCAACGGATAGAGTATGCGGCTTTGTTGCTGACGGGTCATAAATACTAACCTAGGTTATCGAGAAAGAAGCGCAGTATAATGCAATTTCAACATTAGTAAATTGTAGCAGGTAGGTGCCTGGGCAACACATTCGTGGTGCCAGTGATGACGAGAGTATTAGGAGTATGACATGGCGCTACTTGGAACATGTGGTATGTATCGTAATAGCGCCATGGGCTGAAATGGTGTGAGCTTACTAAAAGGTAGGATTACTCAATATTCTGAATCTGCTCACGCATTTGCTCAATCAACACCTTAAGCTCAACGCCTGAAGCGGTGATGTCGGTACTAATAGACTTAGATGCTAGCGTGTTCGACTCGCGGTTGAACTCTTGCATCATGAAGTCAAGACGACGGCCTACGGCGCCACCTTTTTTCATAATGCTGTTGGTCTCTTTAACGTGAGAGTCAAGGCGGTCTAGCTCTTCTGCTACGTCAGATTTTTGCGCCAGAAGAATCAGCTCTTGCTCTACGCGAGAAGCATCTAGCTCGATTTTAGCTTCTTCAAATTTGCCCAGTAGACGTTCACGTTGCCATTCAATGATTTCTGGCATGCGAGCACGAACTTTCACCACTTCTTCAGTAATCGCATCAAGACGCTGTACGATCAGCGCTTTCATGTTCTCACCTTCACGGCCACGCGCTTCAATGAAATCCGTTAGTGCACCTTCAAAGCCATCTAATAGTGCTTTGTTGATGGTGTCCATGTCCTGTTCTGGGGTTTCCATCACGCCTGGCCACTGCATTACTTGAAATGGATTGATGCGGCTGTCTTCGCCAGTCAGCGCCATAACTTGATTGGCCGCACCTATCACTTGCTTGGCTAGTGTTTCATTGATATTCAGTTCGCCTTTTGCTGCTGGGTTCGCTTCAAAACGCAGGTGACATTCAACTTTACCGCGTGCCAGACGCTTACGAAAACGCTCACGAAGTACAGGCTCTAGACCACGGAACTGTTCTGGAAGACGGAAGTATGTTTCGAGATAACGTTGGTTTACAGAGCGGATTTCCCATACTGCGCTACCCCAGTCACCTTTGACCTCTTTGCGCGCGTACGCGGTCATGCTGTAGATCATGAAATGATTCCCTTGAATTCAATAAATGTGTTCAAACTGTTGTCATGTTAGCACAGCGGGGGAAGAGAAGTAATCTGGTGATTCGCGACTGGGCATAGAACCTAGATCCCTTTTCACTTCTCCGCTATAATCTCCGCCCAACCTAACTCGCTTCCCCAATTAAGGTAATGCCCATGCGTCCAAATGATCGCGCAGCAGACCAAGTGCGCCCAATAAAAATTACTCGCAACTATACCGCTTATGCAGAAGGTTCTGTATTGATAGAGTTCGGCAATACCAAAGTGTTGTGTAACGCAACCGTGGAAGAGAATGTGCCTCGCTGCTAAAAGGCCAAGGTAAAGGCTGGGTAACGGCAGAATACGGCATGCTACCACGCTCAACGCACTCAAGAATGCGCCGTGAAGCGGCAAGTGGTAAGCAAGGCGGCCGTACTATGGAAATCCAACGTCTGATCGCTCGCAGCCTACGCGCAGTAGTTGACCTAGAAGCCATGGGCGAAATCATGGTAACAGTAGACTGTGATGTTATCCAAGCGGATGGTGGCACGCGTACTGCCTCTATTTCTGGTGCCAGTGTGGCAATGGCCGATGCGTTTGCTCACCTTGTTGCGAAAGGCAAGCTAAAAGCGAACCCAATGAAAGGCCACGTTGCCGCTGTCTCTGTGGGCATTCTTGGTGAAGATATCTTATGTGACCTTGAGTACACAGAAGATTCTGCAGCCGATACTGATATGAATGTGGTTATGACAGAAGACGGTCGCATGATCGAAATTCAAGGCACCGCAGAAGGCGAACCATTCAGCACGATGAGCTGATGGCGCTACTGGCGTCAGCAAACAAAGGCATTGCCGAGATCGTAGCAGCTCAGAAGTTGGCTTTAGAAGATTGATTGATAGCTCCCGTAAGGGGCTATTTTTTTGCCCAACGTTTTGTATGGGAAATGAATCTCCTAGGCGCTATGTCTAGGGTCGATATAACTTTGATAAAGAGAGATAAAATGAAAGCATACCAGCGTGAATTTATTGAATTTGCATTAGAGAAAGAAGTCCTAAAATTTGGCGAATTTACCCTTAAATCTGGTCGTAAAAGCCTTACTTCTTCAACGCTGGGCTTTTCAATACAGGTCGTGACCTTGCACGTCTAGGTCGCTTCTACGCAGCAGCACTGGCGGACTCAGGCATTGAGTTCAATGTACTATTTGGCCCAGCTTACAAAGGCATCCCAATCGCAACGACAACGGCGGTAGCACTCGCTGACCACCACGATATCGATACGCCTTACTGTTTTAACCGTAAGGAAGCGAAAGACCACGGTGAAGGTGGCAACCTAGTGGGTAGCGCACTAGAAGGTCGTATTATGCTGGTGGATGATGTAATCACAGCGGGTACTGCTATTCGTGAGTCGATGGAAATCATCAAGGCGAACGGTGCTGACCTAGCCGGTGTATTGGTTGCGATTGACCGCCAAGAAAAAGGCAAGGGTGAGCTTTCAGCCATCCAAGAAGTGGAGCGTGACTTTGGCTGTGCGGTGATTTCGATTGTGAGCCTGACCGACCTTGTGACCTTTCTTGAAGAGAAGGGTGATAATGCGGAGCACTTAGATGCGGTGAAAGCGTATCGCGCTGAGTATGGCATCTAACCAATAGCAAAGATAAAAAAGGGTCGGTATGTTTGCATACCGACCCTTTTTATTTTCAATTAGTTGGCTTTATTTTACAAAGCAACGCCATTCTATCGTGACTCTCAGCCACAGCTTGCTGGCTACAATCGTAATTTTTCTTAAATGGAATAAAATCACGCTGTCGATCTTTGTATGAAATGATGTAGAACTCGTCTAACCCTTTCACCTGTTCATCCGATTCAAACACCTTGGCTTGACCGTTACTGTAGTATTGACCTGAGTATGACCTTGGGTAGACATAAAAAGCACGTACACTAGGGTCGATGGTTTCAAAGATCGCCTTGTCACTATTATTGGCAATCTTACCTGTTGCTAGCATATAAGTAGCAGCAATCAATGCCACTGGAACGACCATTGACGCGATAGCCAGCCAAATAGTGTCCTTCTTCTTCCAGAAAACAGCCAGCAAAATACCAATAGCTGGTGTGCCTGGGAGAACATAGGTTGGCAAGATATTGCTCGACATGGTAAATAGAATCAGTGGAGACAGCGCCCACCAAATTGCGAAGCTAGTATAACCGTGATTCTGCTTAGCTTGCTCCCAACCAAATTTGGCGCGAACTAGCATTAAAATTGGCAGAATGATTGACCACGGTAGTACCGCTAATAACCAGAAGAACCAGATTTTACCTTTTGGTTCTTCATGCCCGGAGCCGTATAGGTCACCTGTCCAGCCTGGTTCAACGAAGCGTTTATAGTGTTCACCGACAATAAAATAGTCAATAAATCCGGGTGTCGCTCGTTCCGCCATGATGTACCAAGGCAAGGCAATCGCAAGCATTAACAATGTGCCTTGATGAGAGGGAATCGACGCCATAGTTCAACAAACGCGCCGATAATACCATGTTGAACCACCATCCACGGGAAGACAGCCAGACCGAACAAGACGATAGCTACAGGACCTTTAGCCAATAAGCCAATGGCAAGTCCTGCAAAACCAATGTAACCCCATAGAGTCTCACCACGCCAGCATTGGTAGAAGCCAATCATTGCGAGCGTCAAACCTACAGTAAGCGCCATATCCGTCATTACGGCACCAGCGGATATAGAGAAGACAAGCGTTGTAGATAACACAACTGCTGCAACAAGCGGGTTATAGCCGTTCTTTTTCGCAAACCATGCTGATGCCCATACGACCAATACACCGGCCAACCAGTGTGGAAGACGTAAAGTAAACTCAGATAAGCCAAATAGCTCAACGCTCGCTGCACTCATCCAAGTGAACAACGGTGGTTTGCCCCAGAAAGGCACCCCATAATCAAACAGAGGTGTTAACCAGTTTCCGGTTTCCACCATCATTCGCGCCATTTCTCCATAACGTGACTCGGTTGTATCCATAAGAGGATAAAGTCCAAGAGAAAGTAGGCGGATGAGCAACGCACCAATCAGTAAGGTCCACAGCGCTCGCTCTTTATTAATCATTTTGTTAGCTCCAACTTGTCGCCAAAACAGATAACAAGGTCTCTGTTACAAACCAAAACAGGATGATAGCTATATCATCCTGCCAAAGAAAAACTCACGAAGTCTCACACATTCGTTAAGTGTAGGTCAATAAATTGGCAATCAATCTATTGTTAGGGAGTGTAATTTTATAAACAAAGTTCCACAGTTAGACGATTTGTTTAGTTTGAAGTGCCTTGTTTATTAAAGGCGGCACAAACTGACTCACATCTCCGCCGTGTATGGCGACTTCTCGAACTAAGGTAGAAGAAATAAAGGCATGTTCTTCTGCTGGTGTCAGAAACACACTCTCTAAACCGGGTAGCAAGCGTCGGTACATATTTGTTAGTCCGAACTCATACTCAAAGTCGACAGTGGTTCGTAGACCACGAATAAGCACATTGGCCTTTTCGTCTTCAGCAAAATTTACTAATAGTCCTGAAAACCCTTTTGCCGAGACATTGTCCAAATGTTTGGTCACCTCTCGAGCAAATTCAACACGTTCATCTAGCGTAAACATGGTGTTCTTACTTGGGCTCGCTGCAATCGCGATGATCACCTCATCAAACATGGTGGCCGCTCGTTCGATAAGATCAAGGTGGCCATTGGTTATAGGGTCAAAGGTTCCTGGGTAGATAACTCGAGATAAACGCTTTTGGGTCACAATGTTTGCTCTAGTAAGAAATTTTGCTCAGTGTAACATTTTATAGATGCGAACAAACAGACACGCAACAGTTATCATTAATCCAATGACTTGCTATTATCCT
The DNA here is from genome assembly GCA_000755425.1 of Vibrio maritimus. Taxonomy (GTDB): domain Bacteria; phylum Pseudomonadota; class Gammaproteobacteria; order Enterobacterales; family Vibrionaceae; genus Vibrio; species Vibrio maritimus_A. Next base: position 65,654 of record BBMT01000018.1, on the reverse strand, counting down.
GGAGTCGCTAGGTATAAAAGATAAAGAGAAAGGTGTCATGCAAAATATTCTGGTCGTTCGAAACGATAAAATCGGTGATTTTATGTTGGCTTGGCCGAGCTTCGCGATGCTTAAGGCGTCTATGCCGGAATGCCGTATCACTGCGCTTGTACCAAGCTATACTGTTGCGTTGGCAAAAGCGTGTCCATGGATTGATGAAATTATCATTGATTGTGGAGAGAAGGCAGATAAACGCATTCAGGCGACACTCGTGAATACTTTGAAAGGTGCGAAATTCGATGCATCGATTAATTTATTCTCAACCACATACAACGCTCTACTTGTTTGGAAAGCCAAAATTCCGTACCGCCTTGCCCCTGCAACTAAGCTAGCGCAAATCTTTTATACCAATCGCATCAAACAAAAGCGCTCGCAAAGTGCTAAGCCAGAATACGAATACAATCTTGATCTTATTCGTGCTTTTTTGAAAGGTCAGAAAATCGATATTGTTGAGCCTCGCGCACCTTATTTCTCTTTTTCCCTCGATGTGTTAGCTAAGCAGAAAGAAAAACTGTCCTCTCAGCTAGAACTAAACAAAGCCAAACCTTGGATTTACGTCCATGCGGGGAGTGGTGGTTCTGCCAATAATCTATCTCTGGAGCAATACTGTGAGTTGATCACTGGGATCGAACAAAGCGCAGAAATTGTGCTGACAGCCGGTCCTGGTGAACAAGAGAAAGCAAGAGAGCTGCAACAACTGTTAGCAAGTAACAATATTCGAAGTGTTGTTTATGACAAAAATGACGGGCTGGTGGATTTCTCATGCTCGCTAGCGTGTGCGAGCTTGTTTATCGCAGGTTCAACAGGGCCATTGCATATCGCCGCCGCTCTTGATGTACCTACAGTCGGCTTTTTCCCAGCTAAGCGCTCAGCCACCCCGCTACGTTGGAAGCCTTTAAACTCAGAGTAGGCACATTGCATTCTGCCCACCTAAAGCCGAGGACAAAGCAAGCCAAGAGAATATGGATCGCATTGATTTAGATGAAGTTATTACAAATCTGAATGCTTGGCTGCTGCCTGCTGGTTATTTGAAGTAGCCAATAACACCAATTCGTCGAGCTGCTTGGTAAAGTCTTGCTCGGATATTGAATTGGTTCTGGTGCACCCGTAACTATCAGCTATACCGAACTCGATATCTGTGCCGACAGCAACTTGTACCCAACTAACTTGATGCAGTACACGCTGGTTTTCAGCCGCGAGACATAATGTAGGTTTTTTCAACGTAAAGGCTAAGTTGTAAATGCCGGAATCGAACCCCACAACAATATCTGTTGTCTTCACTTGTTCGACGGTTTCTATAATCGACCATTGAGATATCCGAGAAGAAAGTTGGGTTGATTTTAGGTCTTCCATAATTTGATTAGCGTAATGCTCATCTCGCTCCCCACTGCCTATTAGCTCAATTTTAATATCAGGAAAAGCCTCTAAAGCGTTACTCAGCAGCTTTGTGATATTCGATATTCTCATCATTCGCGCTTTATCAGCGGCGCCAACGGCAAATAAAACACGTAAAGAGTCTGCGGGTGCTGCATTTGGGCGGTGACAATCAAAAAGCTGTTTTGAGAAGGTTAATTGGTTGTCCATCAATGGTGTCGTGGTAGACAGATTGAGCTGAGTTTGCATGTTTGCCAGCGCATCACCGACATACCCAGGGTTGTCGACCACTTGATCAACCATGGTATCGTGCAGAGGTATATAAGGGTTATTAAAACCTATCTTAACCGGACACTTAATGATCTCAGCAAGGTCTTCATTTCGAATAAACTCAAAGCAGTACAGCGAATGAAAATCGATTAGATCTATTTTCTTCAATAGACCTAATCGCTTAGAGACACTCGTTCGCATTCTATCGCTGTACAGAATGGTTTGTACGCCTAGCTTTTCGTAAATGAGTTTTGAATGGCCTTTCGTCAGTACCCAAACATTGTCAAAGCCGTATTGATTGCAAACATCTAGTACTAGTGACAGCCTCAAAAAGGTGTCACCTAAACCATCTGTCGAGGTGATTAGTACGCGGTTGGTGCTGCTACTGCCTTTAGCCGGAAAGCGACGACAGACAGATTGAGCGAGTTTCGCCTTTAGGTAGCTTGTTTTAAGCCATTTAGGTTTGCTCACTTCAGTTTTCCTCGGATTTCATCAGGGTGTTGTGTCGAGGTGCGGACCCACAAATCTGCATATTTCACAAAGGTGGAATGTGCGGACAGGATACACAGCAGCAAACCCTGTTTACCATCTAAAAAGCCAGCTTTAACGATGTACATTTTCACAAAGCACGCGATAGCGTGCACGATTCCCTGCGAAATGCTCGACTTTTTACCGCGTTTTTCACGCTGCTCCGCCCATGCTTTGGCATAACCTGCAGACTTCACCAAGTAGTGATGAATATCATCGTAGGTGTAATGGATGAGATCGCCATTTAAGGTCTCGAGCTTCATTGAATTATCGGTTTTGACTTTCTCATGCACCAAGGAGTCGTTGTATTGCGTGAGCTTAGTCGGGTAGAGGCGCAATACTTTGTCTGGATACCAACCACAGTGTTTAATGAAGCGGCCAAACACCCAGCTCAGTCGGGCAAACTGATAAATAGTGGTTGGAGCGTTTTTACTGACCGCTTCCAAGATACTGGCTTTGAGCTCGGGTGTGACGCGCTCATCGGCATCAAGCCAAAATACGAATCTGATTGAACATGACTCTGTGCAATCTGCCTTTGAAGGCCAAACCCAGGCCAATCACTATTAGTGTAAAACTTGGCGCCCATCTCTTCGGCAATAGCCTTTGTATCGTCGCTGCTGCCAGAGTCCAAAATGACAATTTCATCTACCCAGCCTTGCACTGTTTCTAGGCAAGCGCGTAGATGCTTTGATTCGTTTTTTACTATCAGCGCGACAGCAAGTGTAGGTTTGGTCACTGTTATGATCCTTGGTCTATTTATTATCTCGCCACTTTATTAAAGCGCTTCTGATTTCACAACTTGGTCGAACATCGCAATCACGCTTTCAGCTTTAATACGCTGCATAGCCTGCTTGTCTTTCACGCGGGCACGCCACTCCAATTCGCGACTGGTTTTTCCAGTTTCAGCCAAAATGGCTTCTTCATACACGGATACCACATAATCTTGATATTTATAGGGTCCCGTACGCTTTGGGTTGTGGTGTGCATACAAGCCAATGACTGGCGTGCTCATCGCATTGGCCATATGCGTAGGCCCAGTATCAGGTGCGATTACCAAGTCGGCCAAATCGATCAGAGCCAGCATCTGTAACAGACTGCTTTGCCCAATCAGGTTTGTCACAGGCCGTGCAGTTAAAGATTCAATCGCCTGCCCAAGCCCAATCTCAATCTTAGCAGGGCTGCCAGCTAGGATGATATTCCAGCCCTTCGATACGGCATGGTCGATAACATCGGCATAGCCTTGTCCGGTCCAATTCTTGTAGCCCTTGCTTGCGGCGGGCACAATAACAAGGTTACGAGCAGCGCTGAGTTGGCTCTCAGCCATTGCCTGTCTTCAGATGTGTACTTAAGTGTCCATGTTGGCTGAGCAATATCGCAACCTAGTGTCTCACTAAAGGCCAGCAGACCGTCTAAAACGTGCATTTTAGTTGGCGAAGGAACCTTTACGTTGGTAAACAATTGCTGGAAGTCTTGAGCTCGTTCGGCATCAAAGCCAAGCTTATAGGTCGCTTTTATACCAAGAGTGGCAAGGCTGGCTCTTAACGCATATTGCATATGCAGCAGTGCATCAAACTTACGCCCTTTGAGTTGTTTCCACAGCGCAGTATAGCCTTTCCAGCCTGCTTTTTATCAAACACCACCACGTCAATACCATCAATACTCTCCAGTAATTTAGCTTCAAGCTTACCCGTCACCCAAGTAATTTGAGTGCTCGGCCACTGAGTTTGAATCGCCTGCACGGCAGCTATGGTATTACAAACGTCACCGATCGCCGAAAGGCGCAAAATACATATCGATTGCGGAGGAGAGGTAAAAAGTGTCATAGAGAAGTATGGTTAGCGACTAATGTAAAGATTATGCAGGGGGGCGGTTTGAATGTAAAATCAGAAACAGATAAAGCGAGTGATTAGTAAAAGCTTGAATAGAGAATTAGGGCGAGAGTGTGAGAGAGATTCAAGAGAACAACGCAGTTTATTGGTTTGATGAAACGCTACTTAAAGAGCCGGTACAACGCGTGTTTGAACCAGAATATTGGCAAGCACAGCAGCGCGTTCTTGGCAGTGCGCAAGGGCGAGGCACGACGTGGTTTGTGCAAACGGAAACCGTTGCGGCAGCTTTACGCCATTATCGCCGAGGTGGGTTGTTTGGAAAGCTCGTCAAAGATCAATACTGGTTTTCTGGCTGGGAACAAGCGCGCTCTTATCAAGAGTTTCAACTACTGAATATCCTGATAGAAGCCGGTGTTAATGTGCCTCGACCTATTGCGGCGAGAGCGATGAAAATCGGCCCTTACTATCGTGCGGATTTGCTGAGTGAAAAGGTGCCCAATGCGCGTGATTTAGTGGCTATCTTACAAGAGGGGCCGCTCAGCTCTGAGATGTATCAAAAGATCGGTGCCGAGATCCGCAAGATGCACGATGCTCAGGTGAATCACACCGATTTAAATATTCACAACATATTGATAGATAATACCGATAAGGTATGGATCATCGATTTTGACAAATGCTTCATTCAGCAGGGAGACGACTGGAAGCTCGCTAACTATGAAAGGTTAAAGCGTTCGTTCGAGAAAGAAGTGCAGCGAGCCAGCATTCATTATCATGCCAACGATTTTTTGCAAATCTGCCCTTAGTCACTTACTGATTTCAGTGTTCGGTCAATCGCGCCTTGGCTCTGTTTCACCACCTGCTGCGCTGAGTTGGCCAATGCCGCGAGTGCATCTGGGCTTTGCAATAGTGATTCAACCTTCTGCGCTAACTCGTGCTCGTCTTGCACCACCTCAATGGCGTTTGAGCTGCGCATTTGTTCAACAACTTGGGTGAAGTTGAAATAGCTTGGTCCGGTTATACACGGCACGCCAAGTGCGGCGGCTCAAGCACATTGTGTCCGCCCACTTTTTTACCGATTAAGCTACCGCCCATAAAACACACATCACTGGACACTAGGTAGGTTATCATCTGACCCATGGTATCACCCAAAAATATAGTAGTGGTATTGGAAATGGGACCCTGAGTTTGGCTCTTTCGCTCAACGGAAAAACCAGATTCTATACAAAGTTGCTCGACTTGGTTAAAGCGCTCTGGGTGCCTAGGAACTAGAAGCAATAGCGCATTAGGAATCGTTTTGAGTAAACCCTTGTGAGCCGCGATGGCCTTTTCATCTTCGCCTTCGTGTGTGCTGGCAGCAATCCACACCGGCCGAGAGGTACCAAGTGTCGCTCTCAGATTCGCACCACTGGTTATGCTCTCTGGCTTTACCTCAATATCAAATTTAATGGAACCTGTTACCGAAACGCGGCTTGGATCGACACCCAGACGAGTGAAGCGCTCTGCATCTTCTTCAAACTGGCAACAGAAACTGTCGACATGCTGAGCAGCCAGCCAAAAGAAAGGCCTGACTTTAGCGTACCGCTGACAAGAGCGCTCTGATAAACGAGCGTTGATTACCGCAATAGGAGTGGAGTTGCGGCTGACCGCAAGCAACGTATTTGGCCAAAGCTCAGTCTCAACTATGATGAGTTTGTTAGGCTGAATACGATTTAGAAAGCCATTGACGGCAAAAGTAAAATCAAGCGGCATATATCGGTGCTGAGCAATGTCAGACAGCTTGTCGGCTTGCTCAGCGCCAGTTGGCGTTGTGGTTGTGATGATAATATTGTGTTCGGGGTTAGCGCTGGCATAGCGGCGAATCAGGGGACTGACTGCAATCACTTCTCCCACCGACACAGCGTGAAACCAAACAACCGGGTAGCCGTCTTTTAGCGCTATGTCTGGTGTAAAACCAAAATGCTCCTTCCAACGTTTACCGACACTGGGTTTGCCTGGTTTATGTTTGAACAGGCCATAGAGAAAGATGGGCGCAACAAGAGCAAGAAGCAATGTATATAGTAAACGCAGCATAGTATTAGTGCCCTTTTGGCTGCAACTGCTCTTGATTCAAGTAGGCCTCAACTTGAGACACGTAGTCGCTCTGATATGAGTATTTAAAGCTGTCTTGAGAGGCCAACATATTGAGTACCAATAGGTAACCAAAGCTCGCAACTAGCATAATGCGTAACTTACGGTTATCTGTGAATACATCGGCGATATAGCGAGTCGCTGTGTAGCGGTCAACAAAACGAGAGAATCGAGTATCCGTTGAGACAGTGCGGCGCTCTACCTGTGGTTCATTATTTAAGAATCGCAATATGCCCGCCAATATTGGAATGATGGCAAATGGATAGACCATGATCAGGTGCCAATAGGAGAAAGTGATAGGTGATAAAGCAGCACTCAACAATACCCCAATGACAGCACCAAATGCATAAAGCTCAATCCACTGCACCGATGAAATAACATGATTGGAACGGAGAATAATAGGTTTGATTCGTAGCCAGCATAGCCAGTTTAGCCTAGCTGAGACGACGACACTAATCCCCCAATTAAGAAAATAAGCGTCTTCCACGTCATCAAGCAGTGATCTTCAGCCATTCTATTTGCGTCAGCCAATCGAATTCACCATAGGCAATGACCTTGTTTGAAAACAGCATCGAGCCATAACGCAACCAATACAATAGCGCCTTTAAAACGGGATAGACATGTACTAGTCCGTAGCCGATATAGCGATCACTTTCACGGGAGATAGATTCGTTGACCGCCAACTCTTGAAAATAAGGGATCAAAGACAAAAGCAATACCACTACGGCTGCAATGGCACCGAGCCAAGACACGTGTCCCATGTTTCGGTAGAAGAGGTACACTGAAATCACCGCTAGGATTGGCCAAGAGTAGTGTAACTGCATTGCCAAGCCGACAGACAATACATGGATAAATGTGTAGCCGAAGGATGAGCGTTGACGCATCTTAGTGGCTGACCATAAGTGCATGGCGGCGAATAAGCATAAATACGATGGATTGTAGAGCAAACTGTCGTACAAGAACCATGGGTTTAGCCAATACAGGACTAAGAACAGCAACCGAGCAAGCTGGCGGTGTTCGCCTTCAAACGTGTTCTTAATGACGTTGTCTAATAAAACCAGGGAGACAACGCGCAACATAATGAGCAGTACCATTGGTGACCATGGTGAGTCCCAAATGAGAAGGGGAGCCCCAATCAGCCACGTTGACAATGAACCAGGAACATTACCCACCGCACTTGCCGCGTTACCAAAATTCAACCAAATATCTTGATAGGCACCCAAATAGCCTTTTTGGAGCATTTGAGTTTGGTCACCCGTTAAAATCTGGTTTTGTGCGTATATAAAACAAAAACCAAGCCCAATCAAAAAGCCTAATGTATATAGCCAGCTAAACGCACGCTCGGCCTTTGAGTTCAACGACATGCTGTTACTCTCTATGATTTGTGTTGAGGGGGTTGCGGATCCGAGAAGGTCCAAAGTTTGTGAATAATGTAGGTCACAATAGGTAAGATAAATACCACCAAGATGACGCGCAAGTAACTGTTCATATCGACGAACAGCTCGCTTATTCCCTGAGCAATTAGCAAGGCGCCAAACTGCACCAGAAAAAATCGTAATGCATTACCCCAGTTGACCGAATTTTTAAACACTAGCAAGGTTTGTGCGAAGTAAGAAAAAATAAATGCCAAACTAAAGCCAAAAATGTTGGCGAGGAACACGTTATCTTGGATTAGGTGCAAGTAAAAAAAAGCCACTGCAATGTGAATGGCGGTTGCGATACCGCCAGTCAATGCAAAGCGAATTAACCGATATTGAAGTAAACGATCAAGCATTTGGGTTAGGTTACTCGCCACGTTTTTCTTGCTCAAACTGACTTGTGAGGCTGTCCTCTTCAATGATGTAAGTCGGTCTGCGTTTGGATTCCATATATAAGCGCCCGATGTATTCACCCATCACGCCGATCCCAATTAGCTGAACGCCACCCAGGAACAGAATTACAGTGATCAGAGAGGCATAGCCTGGTGCATCAATGCCGTAAATTAAGGTTTTTACAATCGTGAAGCTGCCATAGATAAATGCCAATGTGGAAATGAACGAACCTATGTAGAGCCAAATGCGCAGTGGCGCAGTACTAAAGCTCGTGATGCCATCAAGTGCGAAATTCCAAAGCTTCCAACCATTAAAACTGGTCTCTCCAGCTTCTCGGGCTTCACGTTTGTACTCAACGACCGACGTTTTAAACCCAACCCAAGAAAATATGCCTTTCATAAAACGCTGATTTTCTGGAAGTAGTTGAATCGCATTCACCACGCGGCGGTTAATTAAGCGAAAATCACCCACATTCTCCGGGATTTCAACTTGCGCGACGGCATTGTGGAATTTGTAGAATAGTTCTGCCGTCAGCTTTTTAGCCCAAGAGTCTGTGCTGCGATCGGCACGCTTGGCGACGACTACATCGAAGCCTTTCTCCCATTCGCGCAAGAAATCATGAATCAACTCAGGTGGATCCTGAAGATCTGCATCAATAGGGATGACGACCTCGCCGCGGGCAACGTCAATACCTGCTGTCATTGCAGCTTCTTTACCGAAGTTACGAGACAAGTTGATTGCTCGAATCTCTGGGTATTGAGCTTGTAATTGCTTTATAACGGAAAAGGTTTTGTCTTTGCTACCATCATTTATAAGAATCACCTCATAGTCATACGGCGTTTGCTGTAAAACGTCGGTGATGCGCTTCATAAACAAGCTAAGCACCTGCTCTTCGTTATAGCAAGGGCATATGATGGAGATGCTAGGGTTTTTGTCTGTCATTCCGTTTCTCTAATCTGGTCGATGCCGTTTAAACAGCGAGTGAGATTTTGCTTCTTTTTATGCTCAAACATTTGATTGGCTTCAGTGCCTTGCTGTTTTTCTATATGATACAGGTGAAACAACGCACAGCGACCAAGGACAGTTTGGGTCTTTAGCCCTAGTTTGTTCAGTCTCCAAACTAGGTCGGTTTCTTCCATGCCATAGCCTTCATAATCGGAATCAAAACCGTTAACTTCCATGAGCGCTTTGCGTGGCACGGCAAGGTTTGCTCCAATGGCTCCGCGTCGCTTTTTGTTCCATAGCGCTATCAGTGCTTTAGGAAAACGTATCCCCATTTCTGGCGTTTGAGGCCTTTGCGCAACATCTGAACCAGCAACCAGCTTGGCGATTCAAGTTGCTTTAGGCAAGCGTTCTGAGTTCGCAGCAAATTACTGGCTGATTCATACAGGTCCACTCGGCGACCAAAAAACATAGTGTCTGAGCGGAGCACCTGACGATAATCAGCAATAAAGTATTTTGCAGGAATACAGTCATTATCTGTCATGATAATGTAATCACTCGTTGAGCTAGCGATCGCTTTGTTGAGCGCAAGTGCACGTCTGTAGCCAAGGTCCTCCTGCCAGAGGTGGCGAATATTGAGACCAAGCGCACGATAGGTCTCAATGAGAGATTTAACTTCTGGCCCTGACCCATCATCCGTAACGCATAGGCAAAAGTCGGAATCAGTTTGACGTAAATACCCCTCAAAAACCAGCCGCATATCTCGAACATTGTTGTACGCTGCCATAATGACTTCTATGGAATCACTTTTCATTCAATCAACCTTTTAGGAATTGGCAGCCGAAGCTTTTGAGTTTGGCCATGTAATACAAAGAGCTAGTAAGAAAAAGAAAATCGCTGTCTGAAATTCTAAGTTATTGCTGTAAACGGTGCCAATACCAAGGTAGGTAACGATCAGACTGATACTCATCCAAGCATTTTTGTTACCGTTTAAAACCATATTGGACAGTGCCAGCAAAAGATAACCAATAAAAGAGAGGTAGGCTAAGGTAAATATAGCACCCATTCTAATCGCACTATCTAGGTAAAGGTTATGAAAGTCGTTGATTGACATCTGATCGTTGACGCTCTTTTGCATCTCTTCAATGGAGCCTACAGAACTTAGGTATTGCGTAAGCAATGCCTCAAGCGAGCTATCCCCAGTACCAAACAAAAATGTGGAGAAATGGTGCTGAATATTAAACTCGATAAAGCCCAGCGCGTTACTCCACATCAATAATCGAGCGTTGTTTGAAGCATTATCGTTAGCAAAGATGCTGGCGACTCTTTCATAAATGCTATGGAATAATACCGACTCTTTCATCACCAACAGTGCTACGGCGGTAACAACGAGTAGCCCCCAAAAGAGCTTGCGGTTGTTGAATGCGAAAAGTAAAACTAAAGCTATAAAAAAGAAGAGCATAGGTCCACGAGAACCAGTGGCAATGAGTGCGCAGAGACTGACAACGGCTAAAAATAGTACCCCGCCTCTTAGTGTGCTATTGATACCTTTTTGGCATAGAGCCAAAGAGAGTAAGATAATGGCTATGTAGCGAGAATTTCTGCCCAGCGCCCTACGTCCCAAAAGCTTTGTAATCTGCCCTCGCCCAATGACTGTCCCGTTAGGAACAAGAAAATACTGTAGCCTATCGCAATACCTAGTCCGATTAGCAGAGCTTTGAATGCTTTGTCGTGGTGCGCTGATAGCATAGGGATTAAGAGCGGTATAAGGAGCAAAAAACCGCCTTTTCGTGCAAACCAAACTAAATCTTGAAGGTCTGAAGCTGAAAGTGCGACAACGGATAGCCCAATAGCGTACAAGCCGAAGCTGAATAACGAGAAACGTCTCTCGAAGGCATCTTTTGAGAGTAGCGGCTGCTTCAGCAACAACCCAACGATACAAGTGAGTAGGATTAGTACAAAGGCGATGTTCAAGCCAGCTTTAGACACACAAATGGTTAGGTAGCTAAAAATAACCGTAAAAGCAGTGAGCCTACTGTATAAGTTTTTGTTAATCATGTTTTATCTCAGAAGTGCTCATTTCATCGATCACACGCTTCGGGCTTAGCTTATTCAGGCAATCCATATGTCCCAGTGGCATGTGCGTTTGAAGCATGGTCGGCATTCGACATCATTATTGATTATTTTAACACTGTCGCTGAGTGGTGGCGTGTAACTTGGCGAGCTTGAACCATAAACCGCAATCACATTTGCACCAACCGCCGCTGAAATATGCATTAAACCAGAGTCATTGCTGACGACAGTGTCGCATACCGCAAGCAGATCTACTGCTTCAATTAACGAGGTCGAACCGGCCAGGTTGTAACAGTGTGACTGCGCCTCTTTTGTTAACGCATCACGAATCTTTTCAGTCACTTCGCGGTCTTTTTTTGAGCCAAACAGCCACACTTGCTGACCTTGTTTGATAGCGTGTTCAGCTACTTCGGCATAATGCGCATCAGGCCATCGCTTAGCAGGGCCAAATTCGGCACCCGGACACATGCCAACGACGGCGCGTTCGTTTGTTAATCCAAATTTCTTAATAGTGTTGGCTTGTGCTTGGGTATCGACCCTAAGTGCCGGGCGAGGGCAGTACTCGAGCTTCACCTCTTGTTTCATTGCCTCTTTATCACTAGCCAGAGCTACAAAGCGTTCGACGTAGTATTGAAACAGGCGCTTATCAGGCGCAAGTCGGTGAGCAGGCCATAGCGCATCTCTCCTTTCCAGCCAATTCGCTTTGGGATTCTGGCAAACAAAGGGATCAGCGCGGATTTAGCTGAGTTAGGTAGTATGAAAGCATGGGTATAGCCTTCCGCTTTTAATCCTCGTCCAATCTTCCAACGTCCCTTGATATCAAAAGCGCCATGACCGATTGGCATCTCAATTGAACGGTTAACTTCTGGCATGCGAGCCAGGATAGGCTTGCACCAAGCGGGAGCGAGAACATCAATCGTAGCGTGAGGGTGCTTTTGCTTCAGTGCTTTGTACAAGCTTTGTGACATCACCATATCGCCCACCCAGGAGGGGCCGATAACAAGAATTTTCATCATTTATTTATCTTTTTGTTTTTGCCATGAGCTGAGTTAATTTTTGCTCAACATCTAGCCAGTCTAGCTCATTTATGTCTGGGACCTTATGCTTGCTCGCTATACTCGTGAAAGCAAGCTCAGAATTAGGGTGCCACTGAGAAAAGTTGGCAGTACCGGGATTATACAATGCTAGCTGCGGGACATGGAGCCCTGACGCCATATGAACGATCGCTGTATCGACAGAGATAACAAATTGAGCTTTTGCTATCAAGCTTGCTACATCAAAAATAGAGCGACAAACATCATAGTGTATTGCTTGTACTCCAGATTCGGCAATCATCTGCTTAGTTTGTGCATATGTGTCGGGAGACGACAGCAATACGATGCTTAGGCTCGAGTCCTGTTTTTGATCATCTCAACCAAGCGATGAACTGAGGCTGTATTGAGTTTACGAGCGTTGCCACTGCCATAGGCGTTGATTACTGCAAATCGGGTCAGCTTTTGCATGTCGATAAATTCCGCTGCAGTTCGCCGCGACTCCGTTGTCTGAGGGATCACATAGCGTTGTGGATGCGCTTCAATGCCAACTTGTTGAAGTAACGTCGCAAACTTATCGGCAAAATGAAGATCGCGAGTTTTCTCGCCCAATTTGATATCGACTGATTTGAGAGAGTCATCAAGGCCTGCAATGTGTTTCGCCTTACACTGCTTGAGAAAGAACAAGTCCTTCATTTTAGGTTTTAAGTTCAGAGACACCAACAGGTCACACGCTCCAATCTCAATGCATGCCTTGGTGATCTCAGTATAGCTAGGACGCTTTTTAAGTTCGACGACAGCATCGGCGCCTAGATGATCCAAAAACAGTGAGCGCATGTTTGGGGAGGTCACGACGGTGATTTTGATATCTGGATTGTGGGCTTTGATGTCCTCAAACACAAACGACGAAACAAAAGCATCCCCCAGCTTGGCGTCAGTGCGCAGAAACACAATGTGTTTTAGGCAGGATGGTTCGATGGCTGAGGTTTGTCGGATGCTATCAAAAAGCAGCACGCCTAAATGGCGGCGAACTTGATCTCTTAACAGCTGTAAGCGAGAAATGAGCGCACGCATGTTATTGCTTTACCTTTCTAAACAGATAATTGCCGCGTACTTTACGCCACAGTCCAAACACATCTGTTTTTGGAAAAATGGCAATGCGGCGAATTTGATGCGGATCTTGGTGGAACGCCAATGGCCCTGAGTTAGTCGCCACGGCGTACTGATAACCCGCGTCCTTAGCGATTTGCTTAGACGCTTGGTTGTGTTCACCAAATGGGTATGCAAACGAGGTGAGCGGTTTACCTAGCGTCGCTTCCAGTGCTTTTTTGTTCTCAATGATTTCAAAGCGCTGCTCGTCATCAGTCAAAGTATTAAGCTTTGGATGGGTAAGAGTATGACCACCAATCTCAATATACACAGACTCTGCGAGCTGCTTAACCTGCTCCGCGTTCATAAGTGGCACGGACTTCTCAGGGTTTTCTGGATTTTCCACATCCCAACGGTTAAATGTCTCGCCAGTCACAACATACACCACCGCTTTAAAGTCATACTTTTTTAGTACCGGTAGCATGAGTTCTAGATTGTCTACATAGCCGTCATCAACGGTAAGCATTATGTAACGCTTGTTGGCCTCTAAGCGTCGAATAAGGCGACCATCTTGCAAATCTTCAAATGTTAGCGTTTCAAAGCCCATTCTTTTCAGTAGCGCCATGTGTTTATCGAACATATCAATGTGCAGATAGGTACCATGGACACCCTTACCACTGTCATCGTTAATAAATCGATGATACATAATGACCGGCATTTCACGTTTTAGCGTGGTGACGTAGACGTCTTGATAGATGCGCTCGACATCATCGACAATATTAGTAAGGTTGTAATTAGCGCGAATGGTATCGCTGGTGGCTTGTGAGCAATGCGGCGTGCTCAGACCTTTTTCGACCAGGGCTGCAATTTGCGCAAAGTTGATATCGAGATCAATAGGACCGATATCACCAAAATTCGTCGCCATGGCATCAGCAACGCTACTTTCGTCAACAATACCAATGCAGCTTGCTTCGCCAATTGCCAGTGTCGGCCTGCCACAAAGTAGGGCTTCCATCGCCACTCGACCGGCGCCGATCACTAAATCCGCCTCACTGAGTATGGCGGGGACATCATCGGTATAACCAACAAAGTTAACGCTTGATGAAAACTTTTCAAATCGTGACTCTGACTTAGAGCCCGTCACCACTCGAATGTCGTATTTTTCAGCATCCAAACACTCATCAAGCAGGCGATAACAGAGCTCACCCTTTGGCCCACTTAAACGGCCAACAATGGTCACAACGGGTTTCGTATTGTGAGGGGCTGGTGCCCATTGGAACGTATCGGTTTCAATGCCGTTGCGGCTGACTTCCATTTGTTCCAGCGGTACGGCTAAATCGTTATGCAGCTGATCGCGAATAGCTTCACAAACCGGAAGCGCCTTATCGCCCATTGCATGGAATTTTTTGCGAGATGCGTGCACAGGCTGGCGTCCATGTACTGTCGTGACCATAGGAGTATTGGTGATTTTACACGCCACATGACAGCTCCAGCTTGATGCTCGAGAGTGCGCGTGAACCAACTGTATATTGTGCTTTTTGATGAGATAAACCAGATAACCCACATGCCAAAAACGACGCGGTACACTTCGTTTATTAAATCGTAATGAGAAAAAGTCTCCATTGTGAGGCTTGGTCAACGTGTCAGAGACATAAAACACATTATGGCCCCGAGCAGTCAGTTCATTACCTACCGTAGTAGCGTAAACCTCAGCCCCAGTGACTTCAAGCTGGGACAGAGCCATAAGAATGTTCATAAAAAAATCCTGATGGGTCCTTGGAATCACATCCAAGGACCAAAAAAATTACTTATTCACAATCGCCAAATACTCAGCCACACCTTCTGCAACCGTCTTAAACTTTACATCACAACCGGCTGCGCGTAAGTTGGTTAGATCGGCTTGGGTGAACTCTTGGTATGCACCTTTTAGATGTTCTGGGAAAGGAATGTTTTCCACTTCACCTTTACCATGATGTTTTATCGCTGCCTGTGCAATGGCCTCAAATGTTTCTGCATTGCCGGTGCCGCAGTTGTAAATACCAGAAATACCATTTTCCATAAACCAGAGATTTACTTTAGCTACATCACCGACGTATACGAAATCACGCTTAAAGTGCGCACTGCCTTCAAACAGTTTTGGATTCTCTCCTGCGTTCATTTGATTGTTTAGATGAAATGCAACCGATGCCATGCTGCCTTTGTGCTGCTCGCGAGGACCGTAAACATTGAAGTAACGAAAACCTGTTATCTGAGACAGTTTCTCACCGTGTGCTTCTGCATCTGCCCAAAGGCGACGAACGTAGTTGTCAAATTGCTGTTTTGAATAGCCGTAGACATTAAGCGCACCTTCATATTGGCGCTCTTCTTTAAAGACTGTCGTTTCACCATAGGTAGCAGCAGATGATGCATACAAGAATGGAATTTCACGATCTAGCAGTAGTGAAGCAGCTCTTTTGAATACTCATAGTTATTGAGCATCACATACTTACCATCCCACTCGGTAGTCGCAGAGCACGCACCTTCATGGAACACAGCTTCAATCGGACCAAAATCGTCGCCCGCCATGATTTGAGTAAGGAAGTCATCACGATCCATGTATCCGTAATGTCTAGGTCAACTAAGTTTTTGAACTTACGTCCGTTCTTTAGGTTGTCGACAACCAAAATATCATTCAAGCCAGCCGCATTTAGTGCCTTGATAATATTGCTGCCAATCATGCCAGCACCGCCAGTTACGATGATCATAGAGTTCTTCCACTTATATAAAGAGATGATGAGTGAGTATATAAGATTTGCAAAAGGGTGCCTAGGTTCTGTGCCAGAAGTCTCTGAAGTTAGGAAGGTATTGCTGGCGCAACAGAAAAGCCATGCTCGCAATTTATTCTAATTTTGTATGTCGCAATCAGTTGCATACGGATTGCTATGCGTACAGTTGTTGATGCCGATCACAAACCTGAGTGATTTTGCGATCCTATTTCAAGAATTTACATTGTGAATACATTAACATGTACAGTTACTGATTTTAGAGCAACTGGTTGCTAAGCAAGGATGCAAGAGAACAATATGAATTGCAGTTTTTCCCGTGGGGCCGAAGAGTAATATGAGGCACACACGCTCCAACCTAATGATTTTTGCAGCAATTCCTTTTCTGGCATCAACACCGGTATTGTCAAATACCAACGATGCTCTTGGGGCTGAAAGCACCGTCATTCGAACAACAATGGCTCAAACAGGGGGCTCGGGCCTCTTAAGAACGCCCCATGCGCAGACATTGGGCTTTGGGCAAATCTCGCTGAATTACCATAGGGAAGATAACGTTGACCTATCAACGCCATACGGGGTAGGGGCACACAATACCTTCTTGCTTGGTGTTGGCATTCTCCCTCACGTCGAATTTGTGGTGCAAAACGCACATAAAGAGATAAACGGTGAAGCCTGGAAAACGGGCAGCGACTTATCTTACTCAGCAAAAATCGATGGTGCGTGGCTCATTCCAGAAACTGGTTTCAACTTGCGTTTGGGCTAAGTGATTTTGGTGGTCAAGCGAACCACCATGAAAGCGCCTACGCTGTGGTCTCTAAGCAGGTTTCTGACTTCAGATTCTCCATGGTTATGGCTATAACCCAACGGACTCTCGACACCAAATGGGACCGGACTATCTCTCTGGCGTATTTGGTGGTGTTGAGTATCAGCCTTTTTCCTGGTTGCAGATCCTTAGTGATTATGATGGCACGGGTGTTAATGCCGGTGCCAAGCTATTTACGCCAGAAACTTGGCTTCCGTATGGGATGAGTGCTCACCTTACTTACCAAGCGTATTCAAACTCAAATACCTTCAATCGCGATAATCAGTGGGTTGGTATTGGGTTGACGCTGCCGTTAAGCGGACCTAATGCTGCCCCGCGCTACATCAGACCTCAGTCGCAACAAGAAGGTGTCGATCAGCAAGCGCCTACCATTAACCTGCAACAAGCGAGCAGCGTCGCGCAGGTGAAGAAAGAGGCTGCGCCTGCGAATACAGAAGAAGTAGAGAAAAAGGTAACAGCTGAAAAAACAGCCCCAACACACTCGCTGACAAGACTGACCCAGCGCCTGACAGCCTATGGCTTTGAGAATGTGAGTGTTGGTACGCGTCAGGATGAGCTGGTAGTCCAACTTGAGAACAACCTATTTAACGTCAATGAAATTGATTCACTGGGCGTGGTTTTAGGCTTGATTAATGAAGAAATGAGCCAGCCTAAGTTTGTTTTTGTATTACTGAACAATAACTTGCCAGTAGTGAAAGTGTCGGGAACACAGCAGGATCTTAACAATCTTTTTGATACCGATAATCTTGGCCAAATCCCGGCGCGAACCAACCTTACCATTACAACGAACCAGCTCTACAAGGCGTTGGATGGCGTAAATTGGGATTCGAATCGAGAGAGTTCACACCTATTTAAGCCACGTGTCATTTTTTCACCGAGCATCTACTCCACCATTG
The DNA here is from genome assembly GCA_000755425.1 of Vibrio maritimus. Classification (GTDB taxonomy): domain Bacteria; phylum Pseudomonadota; class Gammaproteobacteria; order Enterobacterales; family Vibrionaceae; genus Vibrio; species Vibrio maritimus_A. Next base: position 48,060 of record BBMT01000018.1, on the reverse strand, counting down.
GATCCGAATATGGTGTGTTTGATTACTCACTAGCACTGGCCACGAATGTGCAAGTGCCAGTTTGGACCGGCGCCATGGTGGACGTGAGACACATGTTGCCTATTTCGCACTCTGATGATTACGCCGATGGCGAGCGTTTTGGTAACAGTCGTCACACATCGACGGTCGACCGCATCATGCTACACCAAGGGGTGACGCTACCTGCCGGTGTGATGGCCCAGGTCAGTGTCGGTCAAATTGGGACAAACTACCAGGGTGGTACGTCTGAGTTCCGCTGCAATCTCAGCAGGTACTCATAAGTTCGGATTTGAAGCCTCATACTACCGAGACAAGCGCTCCGAGTTCGACGAAAACATTACCCCAGTACTGGGCAGTTATCGTTACTACCTGAGTCAATATGATTGGGCACTTGAAGCTAATGCAGGTCAATACTGGGCGGGTGATAAAGGATTTACCGTAACCAGTAAGCACTGGTTTGGTGATACCAGCGTCAACATCTATTACCAACACACAGACAAAAGTTTCGCGGGTTTGAGTTTCTCGATCCCGTTGACACCAAGAAAGGATATGGCGCCAGCGCTATCCAAATCAGAGGTATAGAGCAGTGGACTTACGGCTATCGAACCATGGTCAATAATCCATCAAACGATCTTAACGGTTCATTGGCGGCGACGAGCGATCTACAACACAACTTGGATCGCGGCTACTACAACAGAGATAGATTGTCGGCGAGCTATATCGACGCCAATGTTGTGCGTCTAAAAGATGCCTATATGACGTACGCATTGAAAAAGTAAAACAAATAGAGCTGCAGTGAGTGAGCTCGTGTAAGGAAGTTAATCTCGGCCAGCAGAATCTTAGCGCTGAATTAACGAACATAGAAGGCTAAGGGAGCATAAAAATGCTAAGTAAAAAAACAACGTTAGCAACGTTATTCATCGCCTCTGCGGGCTTGTCCATGACGGCTTTTGCTGAGCAAGATAACACGACTGAGCAAAAAGCGATGTCTGAGCACCAAACACCATGGTATGTGGGTGGTAAGTTAGGTGGCACTAACGTGACCGATATGGACTCTGCGGTAACGGATGTAACGAGCATCGACAAGAGTGGTACAACGTGGTCGATCTACGGTGGCTACAAGGTATTGCCTTGGTTGTCACTGGAGCTAGGTTACACCGATCTAGGTAAAGTCGAACTGAAAGACGTCTCGGGTGAATACAAAGCAACAGGTGTTGATGCAGGAGTTAAAGCGACTTACGTGATCAACGATAAGTTTGATGTATTTGCACGCGCAGGTGCGTATTTCTACGACTGGAAAGCATCAGGTGATGGTGTGTGTTGTGACGATAAAGATACCGCAGCAACGGTTGGCTTAGGTGGTGAGTACAAGTTCGCCAGCGATTGGGGCGCGCTACTAGAGTACAAATACTACAACAAGGTAGGTGGCTCGCCAAGCTTCCACACTTACGGCGTTGGCGTGAACTATTACTTTTAATGGTGAGTAGTAGCACTAATTTCTAAATTAAGGGACAAAGGATATGAATAAAAGTTGGTTAGCTCTAGCGATCGCTGCGGGACTACTTACGGGCTGTAACTCAAATAATGATAACTCAGTGACACCATCGGCACCTCAAGCGGTATTGAGTGGTACAGCAGTTAAAGGTGTACTCAGTAATGCATCGGTAGTTGCTTGTTTAGCAACAAGCGTTGAATGTCGTACCGCCACATTCGCAGATTTTGACAATGCGCCAGCAACCGGTCAGCTAGGCTCAGTGGCAACAACTCAAGCGGATGGCTCTTATAGCTTAACCCTACCAGAGTCTGCACATGATAGAGCGGTCTTGGTTCGTATGTTTGCGACCAGTCAAACCACTGAGGTGTGTGATTACACAGGCTGTACAGGCGCTGCTGGTGAGCTGGAAGGATTGGAACTGTCAACGGTGACTCTTGTAGAAGAGCCTACATCTAAGAACCAGACCACTTCTGCTCCCGTTACAGCACTTTCAACAATGGCGGCACAAACCTTTATCGATACTGTGAGTCTGCCGACAGGGGCTGTTGACCCAACAACGTTTAGCCAAGCTCAACAGGTAGTGAGCAAGGCCGTGACTCAGGCTCTAGGTTTGTCTGCTGACGCGCAAAACCTCAACTTGTTTGAAACTACGCTGCCTTCAGCAACGGCAACCGATTTAGGTTCGAACACATCATCTGTGTTGACTGAGCTTTCACTTGTCAATGCTTCTTTCGGTACCGTGTTACAAACTGGCACAGATTCACTGTCACAATTTGCCGACAATGTTTCTACAGTGGTTCAGTCTTCGCAAAGCGGAAGCACAGTTGATGCAACGGACGCACTGAATTCGCTAGCTAATGATATGGCGAGCTTGAATACTGAGATTCAGAGCAATGTCACAGAACTGACGACGGGTGATAACGCGATAGATATCCCAACCGAAACCGTACCGACACTTCCTGAAGACGCGGATGACATCAAAAATGGTATTGATGAAGTCGAGATTCCAGATGTTGAAGATAAAGAACCGGACAATGGTGGTACGGGTGGTACAGGCGGTACTGGCGGCTCAGGTGGCTCGGGCGGTTCAAGTGGCGGTACGGGCAACTAATACGATACGGCTTAACTGCTCTGTCCGCATAACTCTCTGATAGATAGTTAGCTAAGAAAAGAGCGAGACCAACGACAATACATATAGGTGTTATTTAGATTGTGTTGCGTGGTCTTGCTCTTTGCTTATCGCTGGTAATGCGCCGTTAACTCGTTGAGAAAATATTTTTTCTATTGTTTCTCCTAAGTCAGTGTGGATAATAATGATGCTGTTTCGTTGCATATGAACTGGTTGTGTTTGGCTGGTTTCATATTGCTTCTTGATTGCAGCGATGGTTAGGCATGCGTACACATAAAAATTACTCGCGCACCCTCCCCAAAGGCTTACTTTTCAGTTATCTGAGTGAAATGTTGAATAGAATCTATTTTACCGCCAAAGAGCGGTTGCTGGTTTAACTCATTTTTTCATCACCATGACCAAATCTTGCTAAATGGACGCAGTGCGATTAGGCGTAATCTATCGATGGGCGGTAGCGTGCGTGCTTTGTATTGATCGACAACTCATAATGCAAACTGATTGGTTTCAAAAGCTTGACCTCTTTAGCAATACCCCAAAAAATACCTCTAGGACGCCCCTCTGAGTAGCAAACTCAGGATGTAGGACCAAGGAACTCATGAACCACGTAAAAAAACTCACCATAGCAGCTCTTTTCCCATTGTTGCTTGCTGGCTGCACCGTACCCGGCGGCAACCTCTCACTGGAAGACAAAAATATAAAGCGAGCCGAAGACTCGGACTCGAATATTTCAAACCTTGTCGATGTATACCCCCTCACTCCAGTTCGTGTTGCTGAATTTAAAGTACAAGAGCCGACAAGTAGACCCAACCCTGAACTAGCTCTAGAGGTCGCTCGTTATGAATATAAAGTTGGTGTGGGTGATATCCTAAATATTACCGTTTGGGATCACCCTGAGTTAACAATACCAGCCGGTTCTTACCGAAGTGCCAGCGAGTCAGGTAACCGTGTCCACTCCGATGGAACCATCTTTTACCCCTATATTGGTATTGTCGACGTCGCAGACAAGACTGTGCGAGAAATTCGTGAAGATGTGGCTAAGCGATTGGCAAGGTATATAGAAAGCCCACAAGTGGATGTAAATGTTGCGGCGTTTCGCTCGCAGCGTGTATACGTTACAGGTGAAGTAGATACGGCAGATTATCAAGCTGTAACGAACATACCAATGACACTATTGGATGCTATCAACAAAGCTGGTGGTATTGGGGCTAATGCTGATTGGCGCAATGTGACGTTGACTCGAAATGGTATAGAGGAACGTGTCTCGTTATATGCGTTGATGCAAAAAGGAGATCTCACTCAAAACCGCTTATTGCAGAATGGCGATATCGTGCATATTCCACGCAACGACGCTCAAAAAGTATTTGTGCTTGGAGAAGTAGCCAAGCCACAAGTCCTCAAGATTGATCGAGCAGGTATGAGCTTAACAGAAGCCCTATCTGAGTCTGGTGGAGTTAATGAGACCACAGCCAACCCGACCGGCATTTTTGTCATTCGCGCTAACAGGCAAGTGGCTGGTTCAGAGAAGGTTGCGGACATTTATCAACTAGATATTTCAGATTCAAGCTCGTTAGTGCTAGGAACGGAGTTTAACCTAGAGTCATACGACGTTGTATATGTCACTGCTGCTCCTGTCGCGCGTTGGAATAGAGTCATTCAGCAAATCCTTCCAACAGTCCAAGGTGTTAAATTACTAAGCGATACAGGCCTTTCAATCAGAAATTGGGATTAATAGTAGTGGTAAAATGCTGTCTAGAAGTAAAGCTATGAGTATAAGTTATTATGTTTGATAAAGTTCTCGTTGTATGTGTAGGTAACATTTGTCGCTCGCCCATAGGAGAGCGTATGTTGGCTGCCATGCTGCCAAATAAGAAAGTGGCATCTGCAGGGTTAGCTTCTGAAAAAAGTGGTTTAGTAGGGAAACCTGCCGATGATAAAGCCTGTGCAGTAGCACTAGAGCATGGAATAAGTCTTGCTGATCACCAGTCACAGCAACTCACGAGCGAATTGTGTAGGGAGTACGATTTAATTCTAGTGATGGAGAAAGGACACCTTGAGGCCTTGACAAGTATTGCGCCAGAGGCTCGAGGAAAAACCATGTTATTTGGGCAATGGCTGGTGGGGCCAAAAGACATACCAGACCCTATAGACAAAGCAAAGAAGCATTTGATTTTGCTTACGAGCTGATCGAAAAAGCTGCAAAAGAGTGGCAGAAAAAACTAGCTTAATTTTTTAATTTGGCATTCCGTCTTCTTGTTCTTTTGAGCTTCAAACGGTATGTACCCCCTCAGGAACGACAACATGCAAACACAACAACAGTCAGGATCAGCGCACCCTGACATCATTGATCTGGGCAAGCTTTTCGGCATTTTACTTGATGCAAAGTGGGGCATCATTGTATGCGTTTTTTTGTTTACGTTGCTGGGCTCCGTATATTCGGTGTTATCAACACCTATTTATCAAGCAGACGCTCTTGTACAGATTGAGAAAAAAAGTGGCGGGATATCCTCTCTCATTGGTGAAGGTTTCGGAGGTTCTTTTTCTCAAGACTCATCATCGTCAACAGAAATAGCTATTATTCGTTCAAGGCTGGTACTAGGAGAAACCGTCGATAACTTGAACCTAACGACAGTAGCGTCCCCTGTGTACACACCTTATGTGGGGAAAGGTTTAGCGCGACTCGCTGGCGATCAGGCGAAAATACAAATTACGCGTATTGATGTCTCTCAGGATGAAGAGCTTAACGTAAATGGTGCATTAACGCTTGTACTAAAAAACAATGAAACTCGTAGCTATGATCTCTATACCGCTGGTGATAAACCACTGTTCGTGTTGTCAGGAAAAGCAGGCGAACCTGCAAGTGGCAATGGAGTTGAATTGTTTGTCTCTGAAATAGCGGGAAAAGAGGGGCAAGAGTTTATAGTTAGACAAGTTGCCCGAATTGACGCGATTAACCGACTGAAGGAGATGCTTGAAATAACTGAAGAGGGGCGCCAGACAGGGATACTAAAATTATCAATGCTAGGTGAAGACAAAACTGAAATAGAACGTCTTCTCAATGATATCAGTCAAAATTATTTGCTACAAAATGTAGCTCGCCAATCAGCAGAAGCGGAAAAGAGTTTAACTTTTTTACAGAATCAACTTCCGAATATCAAAAAAAATCTGACTAATTCGGAAGATGTATTAAACAACTATAGATTAGAAAATGGATCCGTTGATCTATCCTTAGAGGCAAGCACCACGCTACAGGGAATGATTGCATTGGAGGCACAGTTAAACGAGCTAACCTTCAAAGAAAGTGAAATTAGCCAGCGTTTTACTCCGGACCACCCGTCTTATTTAGCTCTATTAGATAAAAGAGATACGCTGTTAAACGAAAAAGTGAGATTGGAAAAACAAATCCAAAAATTGCCTCTTACTCAGCGTGAAGTCCTTCGTTTAACGCGTGATGTTGAAGTTAACCAACAAATTTATCTTCAACTGCTTAACAAGACCCAAGAGCTCCAAATTGTCAGGCTGGTGCAGTGGGAAATATAAGAATACTTGATGTAGCGCAATCTTACACACATGCAGTGAAGCCAAAGAAAAAACTGATTGTGATTTTGGCGATGATAGCCGGCTTTATCATTGCCACTGGAATCGCGCTTATACGTGCACTACTCCATAAGGGTATAGAAACACCTGATGAAATAGAGGCTATTGGGCTTCCTGTTTATGCGAGTGTACCGCGCTCCGATCTGCAACTCAAAATGAGTGCAAAGTTAAAGAAGGGTGCCCGCTCAACTAATACAAATCTTCTAGCTGAGTCCAACCCAGCAGATTTATCCATTGAGGCGCTGCGCGGACTTCGCACTAGTTTGCATTTCGCTATGTTGGAGGCGAAAAACAATATAGTTATGATTTCAGGACCTGCTCCGGGGATTGGCAAATCATTTGTTGCAACGAACTTTTCCGCGGTCGCTGCAAAAACTGGACAAAAAGTACTGTTGGTGGATGCAGACATGCGTAAAGGATATTTGCAGAGCCATTTGGGCCTTAAGTGGGATGATGGGCTATCCGAATTACTCAGTGGTAAGTTGACTCGTGAACAGGTTATTAAAGCATCGCCTATAGAAAACCTCGATGTTATAACTCGAGGTCAGATCCCCCCAAATCCGTCCGAACTACTGATGCATCCACGATTTCAAGAGTTTGTAGATTGGAGTTCAACTCACTACGATCTTGTTATAATTGACACGCCACCAGTTCTAGCAGTGACGGATCCTAGTATTGTAGGAGCCTGGCTGGTACAACATTAATGGTGACAAGGTTCGGTCAAAATACGATTAAAGAGCTTGAGGTTGCAAGAGACCGGTTCCAGCTTGCTGGTATTAATGTTAAAGGTGTCATTTTCAATGCAATTGAGAAGAAAGCCTCTAGTTCATATGGGTATGGTTATTACAATTATTCTTACACGAGCAATGAAAAGTAAGTTTATAATGATTTTGTCACTACTTACTGTTAATCATTGTTGGCTCAGAGAAACTACGTAAAGTTTGTTGGTATAAGGGGCTAAGAAGATGCAATGAACGGGTGCCTCTTCTGTCATTAATCCCGGCTTTTAAATGGAATCGGATGAAATCGAAGATCGTTTTATCGGATGAGACGAACTTATTGGGACATTTTTTTCAAAAGTAGCAAAACCAGGGATTTACAAGGGATTGTCCGCAACGGACTGTCTAAAAAATGAAAAGTGTCTCAGTTAGTCAAGAATTTGGTGAGAAGAATTAAAAATTAAGAATTAAGATATTAGGTATATCTATGACGTCTATGTTTGAAAATACAAAATTAGCAATAATTGGTTTGGGTTATGTTGGCTTGCCGCTCGCAGTTGAGTTTGGCAAAAAATGCCGACTGTAGGTTTTGATATTAACCAATCTCGTGTTGATGAGCTAAAAAGTGGTATAGATTCTACACTTGAATGTTCACCAGATGAATTAAAAAGCGCAGAGCTTCTTACTTACACTGCGGTGTTAAATGAGCTGGAAGATTACAACGTATACATTGTTACTGTTCCAACACCAATCGATGAGCATAAGCAGCCAGATCTTACTCCCCTGATTAAGGCCTCTCAGGCTCTGGGTTCTATTGTGAGTAAAGGTGACATCATTATTTATGAGTCAACGGTTTACCCTGGTGCTACAGAAGAGATCTGTATCCCTATCGTTGAATCGGTTTCGGGGTTAACTTTTAACCAAGACTTCTTCGCAGGTTATTCCCCGGAGCGCATCAATCCAGGTGACAAAGAACACCGAGTGACGAACATTCTTAAAGTGACGAGTGGTTCAAACGAAGAAATCGCTGAGTTTGTTGATCAACTATACAAAACTATCATCACTGCAGGTACGCATAAAGCTTCTAGCATTAAGGTCGCTGAAGCGGCGAAGGTAATTGAGAACACCCAGCGTGACGTAAATATCGCGTTGATCAACGAGCTTTCTATCATCTTTAATAAGCTGAGCATTGATACCCTTGAAGTTCTAGAAGCGGCCGGTACCAAATGGAATTTCTTGCCGTTCCGTCCGGGTCTTGTGGGTGGCCACTGTATTGGTGTGGATCCTTACTACCTTACTCATAAAGCGCAATCTTTAGGTTACCATCCAGAAATGATTCTGGCCGGTCGTCGTCTCAACGATGGAATGGGCAAATACGTTGTTTCAGAACTGGTTAAAAAGATGCTTAAACAACGCATTCACGTTGAAGGTGCTAATGTTCTAGTTATGGGCTTAACCTTTAAAGAGAACTGTCCAGACCTGCGCAACACAAAGGTTGTGGATATTGTATCTGAGCTAAAAGAATACAATATCAATGTAGATATTGTAGATCCATGGTGTTCTAACGAGGAAGCGGAGCATGAGTATGGTTTGAGTTTATGCAATATTGAAAAACCTGACCATTATGATGGTATCATAATGGCTGTTTCACACGATCAGTTTAAAACTATGGGTGTACAAAAGGTTCGGTCATTTGGTAAGGCGAATCATGTTCTTTATGACTTAAAGTATGTATTCGATAAAGAAAGCATAGATATGCGTCTATAGATTGAAATAATCTTAGGCACTAGATGTATAGCCATGAACTAGTGCCTGGTTGTTTTTGCCAATTACTTCTTACCAAGCCTTAACTTGCGCCAACCGCCTCTGTGTTTAAACGAGTGGCTCCTCCTAACAAATACTTTCAAATTCGATATTGCGATGCATATGACTAAATATCAACAGATCCAAGAAACACTATTAAAATATCCAAAAACTTGGCTAGTGACCGGGGTCGCGGGTTTCATAGGCTCAAATTTGCTGGAAACCCTTCTGAAGCTTGACCAAGTTGTTGTAGGATTGGACAATTTTTCAACTGGATATGAACGTAACTTAGACGAAGTTCAATCACTAGTAACTGAAGAACAGTGGAACCGTTTTAGATTTGTTGAAGGCGATATTCGTACCCCTGAAGTTTGTAAAAATGTAGTAAAGGGTGTTGATTATGTGCTTCACCAAGCGGCACTTGGTTCCGTGCCTCGCTCAATCGCAGACCCTATCACGAGTAACGCTGTTAATATTACCGGCTTTCTAAATATGTTAGATGCGGCTAAAGAAGCAAAAGTCGCGAGTTTTACTTATGCTGCTAGCAGTTCAACGTATGGAGATCACCCTGCCTCCCGAAAGTAGAAGAGAATATAGGAAACCCACTGTCGCCATACGCCGTAACAAAATATGTGAATGAACTTTATGCTGGAGTTTATGCGCGTAACTATGGGTTTAAAACTATTGGCCTTCGATATTTTAATGTTTTCGGACCGAGGCAAGATCCTAGTGGCGCTTATGCGGCAGTTATTCCAAAATGGACTAACTCAATACTTGAAAATGAGAGCATATTTATAAATGGAGACGGTGAGACGAGTAGAGATTTTTGTTTTGTCGCCAATACTGTTCAAATGAATATTTTAGCTGCTACAGCTGAAGATAAGTGCAAGGATGAAATCTATAATGTAGCACTTGGAGATCGAACTAGCCTTAACCAACTGTTCCAAATAATTAAAAGTGAAATAATTAATCTAGAACATGAATATGATAAAGAGCCAATCTATAGAGACTTTCGCGTAGGAGATGTGCTACATTCTCTGGCTGATATAAATAAAGCAAAATTGAAACTTGGATATGTGGAGAAAATAAAGATTCGAGAAGGTATTCAGCATAGTTTGCAATGGTATAGTAAAAATAAGGTAGAAGCTTGACTTACATTAAATCAATTTATAGGTGGTTTATAAGAAAGTTTAATACTAAGGTACTGCCGAGTTTTGTTAAATCACCAAAGGTTATAAGTAGAGAGCAGACCGTAAAGAGAATTCATGGCTCTGGCTTGAGTATAAGTAGGTTTGGAGATGGAGAGTTTAGAATTATATACGGGAAATCAATTAGTTTTCAAGAATACGATAGTAGACTTAAGTCTAGACTAATTGAGGTGATTAAGTCCAAAAACCAGCGTCATATGGTTTGTATTCCTGATGTGTTTTCTTCTTTAGATAAGTTTAATGAAAATGCGAAATTCTTTTGGTCTGAATACGTTTCCTATCATCGGTATAAAATATACTCTCTTTTGACCAGAAGGTTCATTTATGGAGATTCCTTAGTCACAAGACCTTATATGGATAGGATAGATAAAGATAAATCGTACTTACACTTCAAAAATCTTATGAGCATTTGGAGAGATAAGGACTTACTTATCGTTGAGGGAAGATATAGTAGATTGGGCGTTGGAAACGATCTCTTTGCCGAGAGCAAATCGATAAAGCGAATTCTATGTCCAGAACAAAATTGTTTCTCTTATTACGATAATATTTTAGCGAGTGTTTTAGATGAAAGTCGTGAGCGATTAGTTTTAATTGCTTTAGGACCCACAGCCACTGTTCTGGCATATGACTTATGTCTAAAAGGTGTTCAAGCATTAGATATAGGACATTTAGATGTTGAGTATGAGTGGATGAAAATGAGAGCAATTGTTAAAGCTCCGATTCCCAATAAATATGTCAATGAAACTGTTGCTACTAATAAAATTAAATATCCGGAAGACTCAAGATATAGAGAGCAAATAGTATTTGAAGTAGAGGGCAACGAATAGTCTATATTGTATAGATTGTCTAAAAATTTTAATGTTGGATTAGATAACATGGTAATTGACTGTTAGATTGGGAATAAAGGGTGAATAAAAGAAAGCTATACGGTGCAGGTAAAGCTGTTCACTGGGCTACGCTAGATGTATTATTTGGAAAGTTTTTTAGTATTATATCTCTGGTGATAATTGGAAGGATAATAGGACCTGAAGGATTTGGTCTAGTTGCACTAGCTGGGTTTTTCTTTAATTTAAGTGGTATTCTAATAAGCAGCGGCATGAATGTAGCGCTAGTGAATAAATTTGACAGAGATGAACTTGATTATTCAACAACATTTTATTTTAGTATATCAGTTGCCCTAATCCTATATAGTATTACTTTTTTTCTATCTCCTTATATAGCTTCATACTACGACGAAGAAAATCTAGAATTAGTATTAAAAATATTAGGTTTAAATACTGTGATTGCTGTTTTAGCACTTATACCTAGAACAAAATATCACATTAATATGAATTATATGCCGCTTACTTTAATAACTATGATTTCCGGGGTTACTTCCTTAAGCTTATCTCTAGTTGCTGCTTATAATGGAATGGCCTACTGGTCTATAATTGTTCTGCATATATCTAATGAAATAGTTTCAGTTATACTAATAAACGTAGTGCATCCTTGGTATCCTAAACATAAATTTTCTTTATCGAGGTTTAGAAGCTTATATAGTTTTAGCTTTGGAATACTAATGTCAAGTGTTCTTAATGTTGTCTATATTAATATATTTACTGTAATTATCGGCAAATATTATACGTTCAAGGATTTAGGCCAGTTCAACCAAGCGAATTCAATAGCAAATACGCCTGTGGGTATTTTTCACTTAGTGTTACAAAAAGTAACACTGCCGGCTCTATCTAACGCTAAACGAATTAATGGTGGCTCATTAGTTATTGTCAAGGATAGCTACAGATATATAAAGTTTGTGCTACTTCCAGTGGTATTTATGATAAGCTTGATCTCTAAACATCTGGTTTTATTTGTAATGGGACCAGAATGGCATGAGGCTGGTATTTATCTGTCAAAATTAATTATTTGTGTTTCGCCAATTCCAATTATATTTTTAAACAAAAATTTATTCATCACTAATAACAGAACAAGTCTTATATTTAAGGTTGATTTTCTCATAAAATGCATAACCGTATTGTTCTTGTTTATCGTTATAGACCATGGTATTGATTATGTTGTTATGATTATTGGTGTATCAAACTTCGCATCAATGTTAGTTTATGTTTCTTGTACGGTATCAATATCCACTAAAATCTTTAAGTTTCAAATAATAAAAGTCGCTATGTATAGCTTGCTGAGCATGGTGTTAATCTTTTCCATGAATTGAGCAAGAAATGCCTCTTAAAAACCTTACCAAAATATTGTATAAATGAACAAAGTCCCTTTTTTTCAATAGTTATTCCGCTTTACAATAACGCGGAGTATATAGAGCGTTGCTTAAATTCAGTTTTAAATCAGGATTTTATAGATTATGAGATTATAGTTGTTAACGACGGTTCGACGGACGGAAGTGAAAATGTAGTGGCGGATCTATTCTTAGAGAAAGTAAAACTTGTCAATCAGTATAATAAGGGCGTTAGCGTTGCGCGAAACAAAGGTGTCACTGTCTCAAGTGGAGAATGGATAGCATTCTTAGACTCTGATGATGAGTGGTCTGAAAGTCATTTATCAGAACTTTATAGAATTATTAATTTCTATACGTCGATAGACTTTGTCTCTACGAAATCAAAAGAGGTTGACAGGTGTTTTTTTAACAGAGGCAAAAAAAATCAACAACTATCTAATTCAGCTGGAAATGAATATCGTCTTATAAATATCTGGAGATTTGTAATAGATAATCCTGGGTTTATACAAACGTCTTCTATTGCCATAAAAAGAACTGTATTTTTAGAGGTTGGTGGTTTTAAAGATGTGAGACTGGGAGAAGACACTGAGCTTTATTGTAGGGTAAACTTAAAATATAAGTGCGCGGTATCCTACAAAGAAACGTCATATTACCATAGAGGAACTATGGGGGTGATGGAAACAGCAGAAAGTTCTTCAGAAATAGAGAGCATTTCTAGCATTTTTGACGTCAGATTTGCAGCGGGCTATTTATCCACGCTCATCGATGAACTGCCTATAAGTCAGAAAATAGACGCTGAATACTTTATCAATGGAAGTGTTTATAGTTGTTATAAAAGACATCTTTACAAAGGTAACTTTCCCACGTTGAAAATTCTATCAAAAATGATAATTCGACCTAAAGAGTTAAAGTTTAAGTTATTAAGTAGAATGGGTGCGTGTCCATTATTCTTACTTTCAATTTTTTATAGGTCAAGGCTCCTTTTGAGAAATGTTTATTTAAAAGTGAAGGCGTAATTTGAAAAGAAAAATATGTATAGTAATGTTCAGCTTTTTCGGGCGTGGCGTAGAAAGAAGTCAAGTAAGAATGGCTAATTACTACAGTAGAAATGGAGACGTAGTAGACGTTGTTTGTTTTCAAGATACCGGAGTATTTAGGAATGAACTTGATCAAAATTTGAAAATACATTGCTTAAAGGTTAACAATTCAAAAAAAGGAATTATAGGCCTAATAAGATACCTTTGGACTCACAAGCCGGAGTATGTTTTATCGGCGCAAGATAATATTAATGTATTAGTTTTGATCGCAAGACTGTTCTGCCCTTGGCGTTTTAAAGTTTCGGTTAGTTGTCGCGTTTCCCCTATTTTGTGGGCTAGAAAACCTAAGTTACTATCCAAAAACTGGCTAATGAAAGCACTAGTAAGAATTTTCTATCCAATTGCAAATCAAATAGTAGTATTGTCTTCAGAAATGGCACAGGAGTATGTAACTTTATTCGGATTGCCTTCAAAAAGCCTCAGTGTTATACACAATCCCGTTTTAGATTCAAGTAAAAGTGTTAGCGATTTTAGTTTTGTCGATCATCCTTGGTTCAATGACACAAAGAAGAAAGTAGTGCTAGGGGTAGGTAACCTTTCATGGATTAAAGGGTTTGATACGTTAATACGAGCTTTAGGTAACCTGAAACACAGGCCTGATATTGTTCTCATCATTGTGGGTGAGGGCTCTTTGTTGGATGAATTGAAGCAACTAGCTTTTAACTTGGGAGTCAATGAAAGAGTTGAATTTGTTGGCTTTAAGCAAAATTCGATGGATTATATGAGATCCAGTGATTTATTCGTATTAAGTTCTATATCAGAGGGATTTGGAAATGTACTAGTTGAAGCTATTGGAACAGGTTGTCCTGTTGTCTCTACTCGTTGTGGTGGTGGGGCTGTTGAAATAATGGAAAATGGTAAGTTGGGTTATTTAGTTCCAATCTCGAATGAAGCACACTTGTCTGTAGCTATCGAGAAAACTCTTGATGAGGAAGTCGATAAAGAAAAGCTCCTGGAGAGCTCAAAAAGATTTTATATCGATCACATTTCCGAACAATATATTTCAAATATGAGTTAGGATATTTAAATGAGAATAATATTTGTTGTCGGTGATATATCAGCAACAGGAGGTACGGAAAGAGTAACTTCTGAAGTTGCTTCTGTGCTCTCAAAGGGGCACGATGTCACTGTTCTTAGCTTGTTTAACAAAGTCGAAAATTCTTTCTTTGATTATTCTACGAGAGTGGATATTGTTCATGCTAAGATAGATCCCCATTGCAATGTAATTGTCAAGTTTTTAAAGGTGTCAATGGCAATTTATAAGTTTGCTCGGAATTTTAATGCAGATTTTGTAGTTTTGGTTGACTCTATACTTTTCATTTTCTGTCTTCCATTCGTTAATTTAGTAGAAAGTAGGATCATTACCTGGGAGCATTTCAACTTGAGTACCAGTCATGGTTCAAAATTCCGTGTTCTATCACGTTTTTTTGCATCAAGATTTAGTAATGGTATCGTTGTTCTAACAGAAAGAGACCTCTTGTCTTGGAGAAGTAGATATAATCTTAGATCAGAGATTGTAGCGATATGCAACCCGATACCAAGATTGCCTGCAATAAGGAGAGATAAAGAAAATATAGTGCTAGCAGTTGGGCGGCTTTCATATGAAAAAGGTTTCGATATATTATTGAAATCTTGGCCTAATGTCGTTAGCATTTATCCGGACTGGAAGCTAAGAATTGTCGGATCGGGTACGTTAGAAAATGATTTGCGTAACTTAGCTAATATTCTTGATGTTTCGGATTCAGTAGAGTTTGCAGGCAAAGTAAAGAACATTGAAATAGAGTACAGCAGAGCTAGTATTTACGTGATGACATCTCGATGGGAAGGTTTACCAATGACTCTATTAGAAGCACAGCATTTCGGTTTACCCTCTATTTCAACAGACTGTGTAACTGGACCCAAGGAGATTCTTTCTCATAATAATGGATTACTTATTGATGTTGATGACTATCAAGCGTTGTCAGAGAAAATACTACTTCTTATCAATGATGAATGTCTAAGGAATAGGTTTTCTGAATCAGCGAAGCTTCAGTCTAAGAATTATGCTCTACCTCGGGTTAGAAAGCGCTGGGAACAGTTCTTTGGTCTTTTAGTCTAGTGTTTGTAAGGGTTTTATGAAACTGGTTTTAATTTCACCGTACTATAGCAGCCAACCATCTGGCGCGAACAATAGATTTAAGTCAATTGTTGTTTCTAGCTCTAAACTATTGGGCGAAAACTTATATGTTATGGTCCCCAAGGGACAGGAAATATCTTCAGACATTGTAAATTTACGTTAATAGGTATCCCTTTTACAGGTGAGTCTTTATTCTCAAATAGGTTGTTGTTATGCATGTGGCTAAATGTTGCTCAAATCTATTTTTTCTTAAAGGGTTGGAAGGTTATCACTGATTTCAACCCCGTGTCTTTTATTCAGTATATATCTTCTGATCAGTATCAACTGATACATGATGCTAGAGTCTTCACTGATTTTGGCCGATGGAGCACTGTCTCAAAGTTTTTGATGAAGAAAGCATGGAAGAGATTAAAGCGAATAGTAACAGTGTCTTATACTTCTAGGAATGCTCTTGTGTCTAAATTGGGGCTTGAAGAGTCTAGTATAGTTGTAAGCTACAATGGGTGCACCCCTAATAATTCTTCATTAGCTCCAAGTAAGAAAATTGAAAAAGATATAGATTTAATCTACGTTGCCACTTACGAGAAAAGGAAAAACCATATAAATTTGATTAAAGCACTAAAGTATATTGATAAGCCAATGTCTGTGTGTTTTGTGGGCTTTGACAATGGAACCAAAGCACTGATAGAAAGTACTATAGCTAATAGTAATGCAATACACTCATACAGATTACTCTCTGACGTGGACGATGACAAGCTTTGTGATTTGTATAAGCGAAGTAAATTGTTGGTTTACCCCTCTTTTTATGAGGGGTTTGGTATGCCTTTAATAGAGGCTGCTTCTTTTGGATGCCCTATTGCTTGCTCCAATTTGGAAGTCTTTAAGGAGTTGCTAAAAGACTACCCTTGTTACTTTGAACCAGGTGACCCTGAAGACATAGCAAGGGCTATTACTGAAAGTTTCAACACTATTATTCGTGATGTTAAAGACTTTGATATGTCTGTCTTTAATTGGGATGTGATTACAGTTCGTTTGTTGCAAGATATAAATATGAATTTCAGGTCTTAGTCATTTAGTAGCTTTATCAAGTGCTTCATCAAATTTTTTTATTGTTAGTTTGGGTATGTAAGTGGTTACTTATTGGTTGGTATTTTCATTTGTTGCGATGTTGTCTTTTTTTGAACGGAAGCAGATAAGCATACATCTAATTCGTTTATCCTCAATTCCTGTTTCGTGGTGTTTCATTTGGTTAGTTCTAGTTTTGGTCATAGGTTTCCGCTTCGAAGTTGGTGGGGATTGGGGAGCCTATCTTAGATATTTAGATCGTGTTGCTGACTTGAGTGTGACAGAAGCGCTAGCTTTAAAAGATCCTGGATATCAGATGCTTAATGTCTTTTCTCAATATGTTGGAGGAGGGATATTTAGTGTAAACTTGATGGCTGCCACCCTATTCGTTACTGGCTTAATGGTTTTCTGTGCCAACCAGCCAAGACCCATGTTGGCTCTCGCTGTTGCTTTTCCATACATGGTGATCGTGTTAAGCATGGGGTATACGAGGCAGTCAATTGCTATCGGCTTGTCGATGATAGCTTTCTATTCACTGATACACAATAGTATTTATAGATTTTCTTTTTGGTTGGTGTTAGCTTGTCTTTTTCATCAGTCTGCAATTTTGCTAATTCCAATAGGTGTAATGCTTTCCAACCGTAACAGGATACTAGGTTATTTTCTGTTGGCGTTAACGCTTTGTGGTGCTTACTTTATTTTGCTGCAAGATAGTGTTGATGCTCTTTATTATGGATATATTGAGTCTGAATATCAATCGCAAGGTGCTCTAGTCAGGGTATGTATGTCTGTAGTTCCTTCGTTGATATTTCTCACTTTGAAAGGTTCATTTGATCTTCAGCCTAATGAAAAAAAGCTTTGGACCATATTTTCGTTTCTTTCTATAACTTGTTTAATATTGCTTTATATTAGCTCTGCCTCTACTGCGATTGATAGAGTAGCTCTCTATCTTCTTCCTCTTCAGTTGGTAGTATTTTCTCATCTACCTGAGGTATTTGGCAGTAAAAGAAAATCGAATATTCAGTGGACTTCTTTAGTTCTCTTTTATTGCGCGCTTGTTCAGTTTGTCTGGTTGTTCTACGCCCAAAATGCATACGCATGGCTACCCTATAAGTTTTATCCCTTTCTTTGGCTGTAAAGAAAAGGGGTGTATTTACTGAATTAGTGCTTGGCTATTTAGTGAGTCTTTATAGGAAAAGTCGAATAATTAGATTTTTAATTCTGGTTTAATTCATAACAGATGTGTGATATCTCGTGCCTTAAATTAGAGTTTTGGGTTGGTTTATATTAATTAGTGCTTGCAGAAGCTTGCATAATGTTTCCTGGCTGTAATTTAGCTTTACTTTTGATATTGTGAGTGAACGTATAGTGAAAAAGATAGTAATGTCTGCAAATACCTCTTGGTATTTGTACAATTTTAGGTCGTCTACAATAAAAGCCCTACAAGATAGAGGTTTTGCAGTGGTATGTTTGTCTCCACATGATGATTACTCCCAAAAGTTAGTCGAAGAACTTGGTTGTCGATGGTGCAACTTAAAGTTAGATAATAAGGGTAGCAATCCTTTTGTTGACTTGCTTCTCTTTTTTAGATTGTTGCGCTTCTATAAAAAAGAAAAGCCCTTTGTATCATTTAATTTTACAGTGAAGAATAATATTTATGGTACTTGGGCTGCCAGGTTCAGTCGCTCGAAAGTTATAAATAACGTGTCTGGACTGGGGACTGCTTTTATTCGAGAGGATTTTACTTCAAAGATTGTTAGGCTACTATATCGACTATCACAACCGCTTGCAAATAAAGTGTTCTGTCAAAATCCTGAAGACATGGATTTGCTAATTGATAACAAGCTCGTCAGTAAGAATAAGTTGATACTCATTCCTGGCTCCGGCGTTAATGTCAATAAGTTCAATCCATCGATGAAACTAGTTCGTAGCTTTTGTGAGCCTTTTCGGTTTCTTTTTGTGGGTAGATTGCTTGGTGACAAAGGAGTAAGGGAGCTTGTATCTGCGGCGCATAAACTTGCAAGCGATGGTTACTCTTTTACCATAACATTATGTGGTTTTGCCGGTGTCGATAATATTTCGGCGTTGTCCCCTGATGAACTAGATAGCCTAGAAGAGTTTGATTATATTCAATGGGTCGGGTCTAGTGACAACATTGCCCAAGTTTATGCTAAGTCGGACTGCGTTGTGTTGCCCTCTTATAGAGAAGGGATGCCACGCACATTATTAGAGGCGGGAGCAATGGGGTTGCCAAGTATTACAACTGATGTACCCGGTTGTAGGCATATAATCATACACGGAGTCAATGGCCTGCTGTGTAAGGTCAGGTGTTCTGAATCTTTAGCAGATCAAATGGTAGCTATGATGACGCTCGATAGCACGTCATATAACTGATGTGTTCGAATAGTAGGAAGCGTGTTGAAGAAGATTACGACGAGGTTTTTGTAGTAGAGCATGCTTTGGAAGCGATTAGGGAGTTGAGCCAAGAATTAGATGCAACAGCAACTGAATGACAGTCCCGTATATCATCGAAGAAAATATAAAGAAAACATAGGGCACCCATATAATTGACGTTTTCAAAGATAAAAACACATGACACCCATGTATTTGACGCTTTTCCATCAACTAACTAGGCCTAACCCAACTGTTTAGAACTTGTTCACTAGTGGCCACAATGACTCAGGCGCGCTCAACCCAAATCTCTCTCCAAGACACGGCGTATTACCACTGTATTTCACGGTGTGTACGCCGTGCTTTTTTATGTGGCGAAGATGCTTACTCAGGTCAGAGTTTTGAACACCGTCGAGTGTGGATAGTTGAGCGCGTGCGGTTACTCAGTCAGGTGTTTGCAGTAAAAGAAATATAGGACACCTATATATTTAACGCTCCCCAAATCACCAACTAGGCTTACTATATCTGCTTAAAGTTTGCTCACTGGTGTTCATAATGACTCAAGCACGCTCAACACAAATCTCTCTTCCAGACACGGCATACTATCACTGTATTTCACGGTGTGTGCGCCGTGCTTTTTTATGTGGCGAAGATGCTTACTCAGGGCAGAGCTTTGAACACCGTCGAGTATGGATAGTTGAGCGCATGCGGTTGCTTAGTCAGGTGTTTGCAGTAGACGTATGTGCTTATGCCATTATGTCCAACAATTATCATTTGGTGCTGCATGTTAACACTGCTACAGCGGAATCATGGACTGATGAAGAGGTGGCTCGGCGCTGGACGACTTTATATAAAGCTCCGTTGTTGGTAAGTCGTTGGCTTAATGGTGAACTCAAGTCCAAGGGCAAAATGAACAGAACCCAAGAGCTGATTGGAGAGTGGCGTGAACGTTTGACTGATATCTCGTGGTTTATGCGTAACCTCAATGAGTACGTCGCTCGTGAAGCAAATAAAGAAGAAGGCTGCAAAGGTCGTTTTTGGGAAGGACGTTTTAAGTCTCAGGCCTTGTTAGATGAAAAAGCGCTGCTCAGTTGCATGGCCTATGTAGATTTGAATCCAGTTCGAGCCGATATAGCGCAATCTCTTGAGGAGTCTGAATTTACCTCTATCTATGAACGGATCCATTCTGTCGCCTGTCAGCAAGACAAGGGTAAAGGTGAGATTGATTCACTACCTCGCAAGGGACTCGTTGGCTTTTTGGGTCATCAGCGAGAGGCGCAGCCTGGTTTTGGTGTCGAGTTTTCTCTACTGGATTATTTCGCATTGGTTGAAGAGTTGGGGGTGCGTAATAAGGCCGAATAAGCGCGGCTATATTCGCGCTAGTAAAAATACACTTCTTGAGCGTTTAGAGATGAACGCTGAAGAATGGCTCAGGCTTTCAGAAAGTTTTGGGGGTAAGTTTCGCTGCGCGGTGGGCTCGACCAAAGAGCTTGAGAGCTACGCATTGCGCACCAAGCGAGCGTGGGCCTCGGGTAAAAGCCAGATGCTGGCGTGTGCATGATATTCTCGAGCAAAAACAAAGCTAGCTTATTTGCCTTCAGTACTATGTCCTTTCCATGAAAGCACTCCCTAAAGAATGCCCCGTCACTCACAAACATCAGCTTATTCCTCACTAATCTACATACGGCTTCTTATGCTCGGTAAAGTCAAAAGGGCAAGGAGGCAGTATGTCTATTACTCCCCATCAACTACCCATTCAATTGGCGCGCTCTAATAAGGATCGTGACCGAGCAACAAAGAGTCAGCACCCAAAAGTAGCGCGAACTCTCACGGACGGGGTGCAGGTTACCCACCATGGTGACAAAGCCTCAGTAACAGGGTCGTGCCATGAGCTGAACATACTTGGAGAGGCCTTACTCATTGATTGTGGTTTGTTCTAAGGTAATGATGCGGCGCACGGATCGTTGGAGATTGAATTTAGAACTTCCCACATTCGTGCGTTAGTGCTTACTCACGCTCATATCGATCACATCGGGCGTTTTCCTTGGTTGATTGCCGCTGGGTTTCAAGGCTCTATTTACTGTACACACGCTACGGCGCGTCGAGTGCCACTGATATTGGATGATGGGCTCAGGCTGCAACTTGATTTAACGCGCCCACAGCGTGCGCGCATTCTAGAGCGAATCAAACGTCAACTTAAGCCTGTCAACTATGGATCTTGGGTACCCGTTAAGTCTTTGGAGCGCGGTTATTTCACTTATATCCGCTTTAGCCCGGCGGGACATATATTGGGGAGTGCGTTTGTAGAGGTTAAGTTGCCAAACCAAGAAGTTGTGGTGTTTTCTGGTGATCTCGGTCCTAAGGATACGCCATTACTACCAGATCCTGTGCCTCCAAAGCGTGCTGATTATCTGTTTATTGAGAGTACGTATGGCAACCGGCAGCATGAAAGCGTGGCCGCTAGAGGCGAGCGACTGCTCACAATCATTATGAAGAGTCTACGCGATGGTGGGACGATCATTGTTCCCGCGTTCAGTGTCGGACGAACTCAAGAGCTGCTGTATACCATAGAGTCGCTGCTGCAGAAAAACCAGCTATCGGACTCACTACCGATTATCGTTGATTCCCCAATGGCCGCGCAAATAACCAAAGCCTATCGACAGTATCGAAAACTTTGGAGCCGTTAGGCGAGGAATAAGCGAAATGCTGGCCGCAATCCATTAGGTTTTCGCCAATGTGTCGTCATAGACAGTCACCATGAGCATAAGGCACTAGTGAATCGTCTCGCTTCTACCGGTGAACCTGCGATTGTCATCGCCGCGTCTGGTATGTGTATAGGAGGAAGAGTGATGGATTATTTGCATGCGTTATTACCTGATGCTCGTACTGATGTGGTTTTCACTGGCTATCAAGCAAGCGGGACTCTGGGACGTTCATTGCAAAAGAAGGCAAGCCATGTATTGATTGAACATTCCAAGGTGGCGGTGAGAGCGAGTGTTTACAGCATGTCGGGCTATTCGGCCCATGCAGACCAAACAGATTTAACAAACTATATTGTTGGTTGTAAATCCCAGCTAAAGCAACTGCACTTGATTCATGGTGATAGCAAAGCGAAGCAAGCGCTGGCGGAATGTGTGGCACCTCACCTAGCGCCTGGGACTTGCATTGTGGAATGATCGGTTTGCTTTGCAACTCGTGGCGCATCCAATGCTCAGTCAGGCATGGTACGGCGCATCGCGTCAGATTGTTTAAAGAACCAAAATAAACCGACACAGGTAAATACTACAGCGAGTGCCGCAACAATATATTGAACATTGTCGGTACTTAGTAGTACATCCAGTGCTATCACGGCCATGACGATCGTTGTTAGTTCAATTGCCCGTCCTATGCCTCTGTTTTTGTGGCGGAATGACGCGTAACGAAGTGTAAGTCCAAATGCCATTGGGAAATAGCCTCCTACTGCCGAACCCTGCTAATATTCTTAAAGCAGTGTTTTCTTATATTCAAATCACACAGTGAGAATACGGCAGCTAGAATCGATACATTAATCTTGGTCGCTAAAACTGGAATGAACCTCTAATTTATAAGGTTATCAATTAGAGGTTGTGCGCAAAAATTATCTGGCAGAAGGGTCCAGGTGATGGGGTTTGAAGGGGGGACTTTCTGTGATGAGGTACACCTTCCATGCTTACAGTGAAAGGTAAGCATGTGGGAGGCTTTCAGTCTAATACTTGTTTTGGGTGTGTACTGGTTACTTTAATGCAACAGTTTCCGGCTCGACTTCTTGGCCAAGTTTTGCTCGTACAAAGCGTGTAATTCGCCAGATGTAAGACAGGCTAATCGCATAGCCTACAAAGCATGCAATAAACGCGTAGAACATCACGGGCTCTGGGATTTGCGCTATTTCGCCATATAAGCCGAAACCAGTTAGCATTGATGCCAGTAAGCAGATCGCAAAGAGCGTTTGTCTTGAGCTTAGCCCTAAACGTTGGCAGATATGGTGAAGGTGTTCTCGGTCTGGGTGAAATGGTGAGTCGCCACGTCGAATTCGACGAATCATGATAGCCACCATATCCATTAATGGTAGCGCTATCAGCCAAAGTGCGGTCACTGGACGCATAATAGCTCCGGAGTTGTCTTGACTGCTGCTCAACAGTAGCCAAATGATGGTAAAACCGATCATCATACTTCCGGCGTCGCCCATAAATACCTTTCGCTGTCGACCCAATAAACCAAGGTTCATTCCTATGTAAGGAAGTGCAGCTACAATAAATATGAGGCAAAGCAAGCCAAGGCCAGAGTGCCCCTCTTGATAGAGCAGGTATGCGAGTGCGCTAAACGAGACAATCGACAATCCACCAAGTAACCCATCAATTCCATCAACCATGTTGAACGCATTGATAGCACCAATCACACCTAAAACAGTGACAAGGGTAGCAAACCCACCCAGGTTTGTGTGACCCAAACCGAACATGTTTCCCAATGTATGTAGCTCTAGATTTGCGAAGTGCATCATGGCAAGTGAAAGTAAGGCTTGGCAGAGCATCCGTGATTTGAAGCTAATATCGTACTTGTCATCTAGTGCGCCTAACACCGTTAGCGTGCAGATAGAGAATAAGAATAGGCCCGTGTGAGCGATGTCGATATCGAACATTAGTACAGTGAGAGTCACTGTAAAACAGATTGAAATTCCGCCAACAAGTGGTACGACGCCTTGGTGGTGTTTTCTTGCATTGGGTTTGTCAACTAGGCCAATAATTTTCGCCAGTCGCCGTGCAAAAAATAGAGTAATGAAGCGGTGACCGCCACGAAGCCGAGGAGCAATAGCATAAATCCCACTGAGTACTGTTCTATAATTATTTGTATTCGAGGTCTTTTTTTGTGACCTGTGGCATAATACTACTGAATTTTTGGTTGCATATGAATGCTGTGTTGCATAAACCGTGTTTGTCTCGTTGGTTTTTTGATAAGTTTGATGCATATCACGAATTGTGAACTTAGTTTAAGTGTGTTTCTTTTGTATGACTACCGCGCAGAGATCTGCTGAGGCTGCTTTTTTTCATCAAGCGTATATATGCGGTGAGCCTGAAAATTATTGATAATATCCAGTAATAGCAACCAAATAGTGCCAAGAATAGGTAGAGCATGGTTGATTCAGATGCACCGCAAGCTCGCCGATGATGCCCAGGAAAGCAAATACAGTAGCGATAGCTGTGATGATCAGCAGTGTTTGTCTTGAGTTGAATCCAATGCGCTGAAAAATATGGTGAAGATGTCCTCGGTCGAGCGCTATTGGTGATTGCCCCTTTTTCATTAACCTTGCCATAATGGCAATCATATCCATGAGCGGGACGCAATTAGCCATAATGCCGTAACCGGTCGCACCGAGTTGTTGAGATCAGATAGGAGAGATGACTCCGTGGGTTGAGTCAGTGTGAAAAGCAGCCAAACCACGATAAAACCGATCATCATACTGCCCGCATCACCCATGAAGAGTCGATATTTGCTACCGAGTAGGCTTAAGTTGAAGGCAAGATAGGGACCGATGGCGCACATTAGCAACAGGCACAACTGTAAGTGGGCCGTATCGCCTTGCAAAGCAAATAGAGGCTAAGCTCACTGAAAGCGACACACGCTAAACTGCCAAGCAGGCCATCAACACCATCGGCCATGTTGAACGCATTAATAGCGCCAATCACCGCAATAATAGGGAGCGGTGATGCAAGCCAATCAAACTTGACGTAGCCGAATCCAAAGGCATTACCAAAGGTTACTAATTGCACATCAGCCATCACAGCCACAATAGAGGCGATAAGTGCTTGTACAATCAATCGGCTGCGACAGCTCAAATTGTAGCGGTCATCGAGCAAACCCAGTAAAACTAACGCGCCAATCGATACGACAAATACGTATTGGAAAGGATGAAGCTAGGAATGAGTAACAGTGTCCCGCACAATGAAATTGCAATAGATACGCCACCTACCAAGGGCATTTGACCAGTGTGTCGTTTACGTGAATCCGGGTTATCTACTAAACCTAATAGAGGTGCGAGTTTATGCATGACGAGCAACACCACAAAGGTGCTCATCACAACACTGAACATGTGCTAAGCCATAACTATCCTAACTGTTTTTGCTGCTAAGTCGCGGGCAATGATTGTTTTTAGTGCCAAATCTACCTATAAGAACTCAGTTATTTTCCTTATAGGCCTGAGATCATATGATAATTCTGGGGTGGTCGCGATCCGTATTGATAGGTTATGACGTTCATACAAATATACATGTGAGTGATATTGTTACTAGTTGCAGTGTGTGGCAACTGCATGAAATTTAGAAGGTTGTTTGGGTGATAGTAACCTATTTAGATAGTGCTTATTTTTGTTTGTTGTGATCACGTTCATATAAGGTGCAGTTATAACGCGAGAGGTATATGGCAGAGTTGCATATTGTTTATGGTGCTCGATATGCATCAGGGCGTTGCTGTTGCTAAATAGATGGCTTTATCTCGATATGTAGCTAACGCTTGTCCAGTTGAGGTTATATGTGAGGTGTAAGTATTTACCGTGTGAATGTTGTGGGGTTTTCTACTGAGACCTTTGTCACATTTGTATAGAGAGGATCCATATGAAGGTGGTGATCTATCTTTATCCTGTACCTGTTTTAATTGACAATACTGCTAGAAATGGAAATCAGAAGTGAAATGAGCAAGCTATTGCTCGTAGCCTAAAAGAAAAAATCAAGCGATAAAGCGGACTTAGATAGATAATTTCTTTTGAGCTTGAAACAATATCAGTCAGTTGTGTAGTCCTGCCCTCTCTTCATTAGACATACTCCACGTTGTGTTGAACCGTTTGCTCTAGCATGACGCTCTCATACATGGTGTACCTTGTGACCTATCGCGGTTTAACTCGATTTCCTATATAATCTATCAAATTTATCTTTATTGTACTCAGGTCCTAAAGATTCACTTATATAAAGTAAAGAATTAGCTTTTGAGGGCTTGACTCAAGGGCGGTAGCGTACCTGAATTAAGTTAAGGGGAGCCCGGATTACGGGTAAGTTTATGTTGACCATGAATATTAATTCAACCCAAGTCTTTTACCCAATGAGCAATGTTATCCAGCATTTTGCTTGGGGCAGCGTCTCATCATTAAATCAACTGTTTGGTGTAGAAAATTCAAAAGGCGAGCCACAAGCTGAGATGTGGATGGGCGCCCACCCAAACGGCTGCTCTAGTGTCCGAGTACGAGATGACGATATCCTATTATCTGACCTGATCAATGTTGATAGAGACAAGTACCTTTCTGAAGAAACCAGTCAAAAGTTCGGTGAACTGCCATATTTGTTCAAAATATTGGCAGCTGAGAAAGCGTTGTCGATTCAAGTCCATCCAAGCAAAGTGGAAGCTGAAGAAGGCTATAAACGAGAAGAACTTGCTGGCATTCCGTTGAACGCAGCGCATCGCAACTTCAAAGATCCTAATCACAAGCCAGAACTCGTGTATGCGTTAACCTCATACCAGGCCATGAATGGTTTTCGATCTTCTACCGAAATTGTTTCGTTTTTCTCTCTGCTAGATATCGAACTGGTAAAAAACGCAGTAGATAATTACAAAAAATACGACACACCTGCAGCATTGCGTGAGTTCTTTGTAGGTTTGCTATCTTTGTCTGGAGGCGATAAAGCGAAGGCTTTAGAAGTACTACTAAGTTTCGCCAGTGAAAATAAGGATCAGCCGGTATTTTCATTGATTTTGGAACTTTCAGAGCAGTATCCAGGTGATATCGGTCTGTTTTCTCCATTGTTTCTAAATGTGATTACGCTTCAACCGGGTGAGGCAATGTTTCTAGATGCTCGTACACCACATGCATACTTAAAAGGCACGGCTTTAGAAGTGATGGCAAACTCAGATAACGTATTACGAGCAGGGCTTACATCTAAGTATATCGACGTTGAAGAACTTGCAAAATGCACCCTTTTTCAAGAGAAACCAAGAAGTTCGTTGCTTCTAGAACCAAAAACTGAAGATGGGGTATCAACATACCCAATACCCGTTCCAGATTTCAAGTTTTCAATCTATGCATCACCTTCCACGCAACTCGTTTACCCTAATAGTGCGGAAATCCTATTGTCTTTGGATTGCGATG
Organism: Vibrio maritimus; assembly: GCA_000755425.1. Classification (GTDB taxonomy): domain Bacteria; phylum Pseudomonadota; class Gammaproteobacteria; order Enterobacterales; family Vibrionaceae; genus Vibrio; species Vibrio maritimus_A. Next base: position 21,058 of record BBMT01000018.1, on the reverse strand, counting down.
CGACGCTGACTCACAAAAGTGGACAATCTCTAACGTTGAAAAAGGGACAATCAGTATTTGTTCCCGCCTTTGTCGATGAATACACGTTGAATGCAAAAGGCCGTGTAGCGAAAGCTTACTGTTGATAACGAACAAGTTTGAATACGGTTTGAAACTTTGTGCTGTTCAATTAAAGAAATTAAGAATGTTAATTATAAATCAATAGGTTGTAATATGTTTGTACCTGTCATTATGGCTGGGGGATCTGGCTCTCGTTTGTGGCCGCTCTCTCGCTCAGCATTTCCTAAGCAATTCTTAGCTCTGGATAATCACAACTCATTAACTATGTTGCAGTCAACGTTGGATCGAATTGATGGTATGACCTCGTCGGAAGCCATTATCATTTCCAACGAAGATCATCGTTTTGTAGTGGCAGAGCAGCTTCGAACTTATGGGCAGAGAGCGAGGATCGTTTTGGAGCCGGCGGGTCGAAATACAGCGCCCGCGATCGCTTTAGCGGCAATGCAAGCAGTGATTCATGGCGATGATCCTGTCATGCTAGTTTTAGCTGCTGACCACGTGGTGCAGAATACGGAAGCTTTTCAAAATTCCATTAGAAAAGCACAAGTCGTTGCAGAAGCAGGGAAATTGGCGACATTCGGTATCGTTCCTACCGCACCGGAAACGGGATATGGGTACATTAAGCGTGGAGCGAATCAAGGTAATGATGCCTATGTTGTTGACCAATTTGTAGAAAAACCTCAGCTTGAGGTGGCCGAGCAGTATGTTGCCAGTGGTGAATATTATTGGAATAGTGGCTGTTTTATGTTCAAGGCAAGTGTGTTCCTCGAAGAGTTGCAAAAGTATTCTCCAGAAATCTATAAGTGTTGCTCAAAGGCAACAGAGGGTACTGTCGAGGATATGGACTTTATTCGCGTGGCGAAGAGTGATTTTCTTAAGTGTCCAGATGACTCTGTAGACTACGCAGTAATGGAACGCACAGACAAAGCGGTTGTGGTACCTATGGATGCAGGATGGAGCGATGTAGGTTCTTGGTCTGCGCTGTGGGAAGTGTCTGAAAAAGATGATGCTGGCAATGTTATTCATGGTGATGCGATCATAGAGGACACAGAAGGCTGTTATATCTATGCGCCAAACAAACTTGTTGCCTCCGTCGGCGTGAAAGACATTGTGGTTGTTGAAACAAAGGATGCCGTGTTAGTTGCTAACAAAGACAACGTACAACAAGTGAAAAAGATTGTTGAACACCTAAAAGCGGAAAATCGAGCGGAGTATCGTGAACACCGTGAAGTATATCGCCCTTGGGGTAAATCAGATGCAATTGATGGCGGTGATCGTTATAAGGTGAATCGAATCACTGTTCAACCTGGTAAAAAGCAGTCACTGCAAATGCATTATCATCGTGCAGAACACTGGGTTGTGGTTTCTGGTACGGCGAAGGTGAGCAGCAATGGCAAAGAGCAAATCATCACAGAAAACCAATCACTGTATATCCCAGTCGGTGTCAGCCATATGGTGGAAAATCCAGGTAAAATGCCATTGGAGCTAATCGAGATTCAATCAGGTTCATACCTAAACGAAGACGATGTTGTACGTTTAGAGGAAAGTAAGTAATGACTAAATTAACATGTTTTAAAGCCTACGATATCCGCGGTCAGCTTGGAGAAGAGCTCAATAATGATATCGCTTACCGCATTGGTCGTGCATATGGGCAGTTCTTAAAAAGCGAAAGTGAAGGTGAAAAATCGATCGTTGTCGGTGGTGATGTTCGCCTTACGAGTGAAGAATTAAAGCTATCTCTAAGCGACGGACTAATGGATGCAGGTGTTAATGTATTGGATATAGGCCTATCGGGTACAGAAGAAGTTTACTTTGCCACTTTTCATTTAGGCGTTGATGGGGGTGTTGAAGTAACGGCAAGTCACAACCCTATGGATTACAACGGTATGAAGTTGGTGCGTGAAGGCGCTAAACCAATCAGTGGTGATACAGGTTTACGTGATATTCAGACTCTTGCAGAAGAGAATGTGTTTGTTGATGTAGCAGCTAAAGGTACCTACAAAAAGATTGATATCCTAAGTGACTACACTAACCATTTAATGGGTTACGTTAACCCTGAAAATATCAAACCGATGAAGCTAGTGATCAACTCGGGTAACGGTTCTGCTGGTCATGTTATCGATTCTTTAGAAGCGCGTTTTAAGGCTTTGAATACTCCGTTGGAAATTATTAAGGTTCATCACGAGGAAGATGGCAATTTCCCGAATGGTATCCCAAACCCGTTATTACCCGAGTGTCGTGAAGATACCGCGAATGCAGTGAAAGAACATAAGGCTGATATGGCATTGCCTTCGATGGTGATTTCGATCGCTGTTTCTTGTTTGATGAAAATGGTGATTTCATTGAAGGGTACTATATTGTTGGCTTGCTTGCTGAAGCGTTTTTGCAGAAAGAAAAGGGTGGAAAGATTGTTCATGACCCACGACTATCTTGGAATACGATTGACGTAGTCAACCAAGCTGGTGGTGTACCTGTCATGTCAAAAACAGGCCATGCATTTATCAAAGAACGCATGCGTAAAGAAGATGCAATTTATGGCGGTGAGATGAGTGCCCACCACTACTTCCGTGACTTTGCATATTGTGACTCAGGTATGATTCCTTGGCTTTTGGTAACAGAACTACTCTCAGTTAAAAATATGAAGTTGTCTGAAACCGTGAAAGAGCGCATATCTGCGTACCCTTCATCTGGTGAAATCAACTCAAAGCTTGCTGACCCTCAACAAGCGATTAGCCGAGTTTTAGACGCTTATAAAGATGAAGCATTGGTTTTTGATGAAACGGACGGTATTAGCTTAGAGTTTTCAGAGTGGAGATTTAATCTACGTTCTTCGAATACAGAACCTGTTGTAAGGCTGAATGTAGAATCTATCTCAGATGTAAAACTAATGACACAGATGACAGAAGAAATCCTCAATATCTTAAGAAAGTAAAATGAAAGAAATTTACTACTTTTCATCCTCTTTAAGCCCATTGAATGACTACTGGATATTAAAAGAGCTACTTGCAAATAATATTGAAGTAAAAGTTATTAATATCTATGATCTTATTAATGACAGTTCGAAAGATATTGCGGTAAAGAATGCTCAAGTTGAATATTACAGAGTTTGTCGTTCAAGCAATGAGTTGGAATCAGTTTTAGCATCGATAGTCAAAGGGAACATAGCATTTGCTCCAACTGGTGGAGGGGTAAGTCAAGAGATTAGATATAAGCTCGCAGAAAAAGGTGTGAGTGTTGTTTGCGATACAACATTCAGCTTGCCGATTGTACCTTTATCAACAGACATGAGTAACAATGCCCACTATAGCAACCCTATTCAAAAAGTTCTTAGAGTATTTCAAACTAAGGGAGCGGTAGGTTTTATTCGCCATTGCGTCGATTTTATAAAATCACGTTTGCCCGTACGGATTTCTGTTAAAATAAATAAGAGACGTACAATCAACTTAAATAAAATTCGAGAGAATACTTATTTAGTGACCAGTGGAGCAAAGAATCACTTGGCTTACCGTTTGATTAGTGATGCTTATAATCAGATTAAAATTGGCCATTTTTCGACTGTCTGTCGTGAATCTAAACTTCGAAGAGTAGTTGATGGTTCTTATTGGGTTTTTATAGACCAAGCTCTGCCGTTCCATCGAGATTCAAAACGTGTTGGGATTAACTACGAGCATTTTGCAGATGACTATTATCATTCACTTGTTAGCTACTTTAATTACATTGAGGAAAGTACAAATAAAAAAGTAGTGGTAGCTCTTCACCCCAGAACAGAAGAGACGTACGCTGAATACTTTACAGGGTATGATACATTCAAAGGTCTGACTGAAGAACTTATTGAATATAGTGAGGGTATAATCAGTCATTTTTCGACTTGTATTTACTCCGCTGTTTATTTAAAGAAGCCAGTCATAATTGTCACAAATAGGTTGATGGATATGCATCATGATGTGCGTAGAATGCATGACTTTTCGCAGCGATTGAAAATACCAATCATTGATATCGATAAGCAATATCCATTAGACTTTGAAAGTCATATAGATGTCGACAAAGTTGCTTATCAAAGATTTACAGAAAACTATATCAAGCAGTCAGATGCTAAAGATGATACAGCAGTCAATATACTTCGTGAAAAATTTGGTTTTTAAGGTTAAGTTATGAATAAGAATGTGGTTGCTATTATTCCAGCAAGAGGTGGGTCGAAAGGTGTTCCAAAGAAGAATATAAAAGCTATAAACGGAAAGCCGTTAATTGCTTATTCAATTGAACACGCTCTTTCAACGAAAACCGTCAACAGAGTCATTGTAAGTACCGATTGTGATGAGATAGCACAGGTATCATTGGAATATGGTGCTGAAGTAATAAAGAGACCCGAAGATATTAGTGGTGATTTTGCTTCATCTGAGGACGCTCTAATCCATTCAATTAATGAATTAGAACATGAAGGTTGGACAGCTTCGCATGTGGTCTTTTTGCAATGTACAAGTCCAATTCGCAAAAGTACTGATATTGCGCAAACTCTTGAATTAGTGCTATCTGAGCAGTTTGATAGTGCTTTGACTGTGGTCGAAAACCATCGATTTTTATGGCGGACGGATGCAAATAATACAGCCACACCGGTAAATTATGATCCTCACAATAGAAAAATGCGCCAGGAAATTAATGAGTATCAAGAAAATGGCTCTATCTACGTTATGAAAACCGAAGATTTGATCAATACAAAGTGTCGATTGAATGGACGAGTTGGTATACATGTGATGGATGAAGCAACAGGATATGAAATAGATACACCTGTAGATTTTAAAATTATCGAACAGTTAATGAGTGAAAAGTAATGTATATTAATCGAGATGTAGACAGCTTTAAAATAGCACATACAGCTAGCCTCTTTGAGGCTCTTCAAAAATTATCAGATAAAAAAAACAAGATTCTATTCGTTGTTGATCACAATGAGTCAGTCGTAGGCTCGTTGGCAGATGGTGACATCAGACGTTATTTGGTAGAGAAGAGCCAGGACTTAACTGAGTCAGTATTAAATGCTGTAAATAGAGACTTCCAATATATATATAGTGACCAACCAATTTCAAACGGCTACAACTTACTATCAACCAAAGTAAAAAATGTACCAGTTTTAGACCGTTCTGATCTTTTGACTGGTGTTATCGGGACAAATGAACCAGTTATTGAGATTGCTGGTCAAAGAATCGGCGATAAGGAGCCAACATTCATTATTGCTGAAATAGGCAATAATCATAATGGTTCGATAGAACTGGCAAAGGAGTTAGTTGACCTTGCTGTGGATGCTGGTGCGGATTGCGTCAAGTTTCAAATGCGCGATATGGCTTCAATGTATAACAATGAAGGTGATGATGATGATGCATCACAAGATCTTGGTGCCCAATATGTACTTGATCTTCTGAAGCGTTTCCAGCTATCTGATGAAGAGTTCGTTGAACTATTCGATTACTGTAAGCGAAATAACATTCTTGCACTGTGTACTCCTTTTGATGAGGTAAGTGCTGACAAACTAGAAAAAATTGGTATTGCAGGCTTCAAGGTGGCATCTGCAGATCTGACAAATCATACTTTGCTTAAATACCTTGCAGCAAAACGCCTACCGCTTATTCTCTCTACGGGAATGAGTCTGGAGCAAGAGATTATTTCAGCGGTTGAATTACTAGAGAAGCAGTCGACATCTTTTGCATTACTTCACTGCAACTCAACCTATCCAGCGCCGTTCAAAGACGTCAATCTGTCATATCTTGAGCGTTTAAAATCACTTGGTCGCACTGTTGTTGGTTATTCTGGTCATGAACGTGGTTATGCCATTCCTGTCGCTAGTATTCCATTGGGAGCAAAAATAGTAGAGAAACATTTCACCATCGACAAATCAATGGAAGGTAACGATCATAAAGTTAGTTTACTTCCAAATGAGTTTAAAGAGATGGTCGCAGCAATACGAGCTGTAGAGGAATCCCTTGGTAGTCCTGATATTTCTAAGACGATTACGCAGGGTGAAATGATGAACCGTGAAACTTTAGCGAAGAGTGTCGTTGCGGGTGTTAACATCAAGAAGGGCGATATAATTACCGAAGATATGCTTGCCATTAAGTCACCGGGTAAGGGGTTGGCGCCATATAAGCTTTCAGAACTTGTCAATCGAATAGCGGTTCGAGATATTCCAAAGAATGATTTCTTATATCAGAGTGATATCGATGGTAATGTCGTTCAAGCTAGAAAATATAAGCTTCCGTTAAAATATGGTATTCCTGTTCGATACCATGATTTCGCGACTATTTGTGAAGGTGGGGAGTTGGAAATGATTGAATTCCACTTGAGTTATAAAGACCTCAGTGTGGATATTACGGAATATTTAGCAGGAAGTTATAATATGGATGTTGCAATCCATGCTCCGGAATTATTTGAAAATGATCATGTTCTAGACTTGTGTTCAGCAGATGAAGATTATCGTCAGCAGTCGATTAAGCATATGCAACGAGTTATAGATATGGCTCGTGACGTTAAGCAATATTTTAGAAACAAAGATGAAAAAGTTTGTATTGTTGTAAACTGCGGCGGATTCACTTCTGAAGGTTTTGTGCCTGCTGAAGAGCGCAAAGCACTGTACGCAAAAGTTGCTGAAAGTTTTGCGATGTTAGATACTGAGGGTGTAGAACTTATTCCTCAGACCATGCCTCCATTCCCTTGGCACTTTGGCGGTCAGCAATACCACAATCTATTCGTTGACCAAGATGAGATCGTTGAGTTTTGTAATACCTATAGCTACCGTATTTGTTTCGATTTATCGCATACAGCCTTAGCTTGTAACTACTACAATTGGGATCTATACCGCTTCACCGAAAAAGTGGCTAAATATTCTGCGCACCACCACATATCTGATGCCAAAGGCGCTGATGGCGAAGGCCTGCAAGTTGGTGATGGTGAAGTAGACTTTATTGCAATTTTTGACGCATTAGAAAATGATGCAGCTAACACGACTTGGATACCTGAAATATGGCAAGGCCATAAAAACAATGGAGAAGGCTTCTGGAGTAGCCTATCAAAGCTTGAAAAAATCTTAAATTAACATTTAACACCTCCTCACTTGAGGAGGTGTTTTATCGGCGGTTGTTATGAAAAAAGTAATTAATAAAAAAATTAATAACGTAAAACAAAAGATCCTTTCTCGCGAATATGATGAAATTAAAACGCTAAAAAAACAGCGTGATGTTGCTAGAAAGCAAAGGGATGATGCTAGAGAACAAAGAGATAATCTAAAGAGTAGATGTTCTAGCAATAAGAAAAGTAAAGACTCAAGTGGATTTACCAAAAGTAATTTTTTTATAAATGAAAGAGAGCGTAGCTCCAAAGTAGTTGAAATTTCAGAAAAACCAGCAGAATTATTGACTATTAATGAGCTTGAAATTCTGAATAAGCGCAAACCCGCTAAATTAGAGAAAAAATACCACCAGATTTGCCCACCATCAAAAGATATAGCATTCTTAACTGTAGGTAATGATAAGTTTATACCAGGTTTAGAAGCTTTACTATTATCAATAAAAGATATTTATCATGATATTGAATCTGACTTTTACGTGTATCATGATGGTAGTATTTCTGAATTCTTTCAACATAAATTGTCTGAGATATATCCAAACGTGATATTCGTACATGACGAAATGGAATGGTTGGAGTTGCGAAATATATCTTCTGATAATCATAAGCGCATTGGCAAGTTAGGGTATATGAATGTTAATGCACTTAAGTATTCGCAGTATGAGCATGTAATTATTTTGGATAGTGATATGATTATTCAAAATGATATCAGCCAATTGTGGACAAAAGAAGAAGGGTTTAAATTTTGCTATGATGTCGGTGAAAGAGAGTATTCCGCATTTTCACAATACACTGATGATTACGTAATTAATAGTGGAGTGATATCGATACCTAAGAAATACTTAGGTGAAGAATATTTTGATGAAATGAAAGAGGTCGTTTTACGTTCTTTTGAGGCTGACTGTTCTATATTAAATAGATTCGCTGATCAAAAGTCTTGGAATATCTTTCTAAAAGATAAGGAAAAAACTGAACTCCCTATCAATTACAACTGTAATATAAAATACGTCAGAAAACATGATAACGGGTTTAGTGACTTTATTTCAATCTTACACTTTACTGGACCAAAACCTTGGTTCAAATCAGACTATATCGATGGTCAGTTTGCTTTGAAGGATAAAGGTAAGAGTTTGACTTTTCACCATCTATGGGAAAGTAAGTATAGAGTGCTAAAAGCAAACCATCGTTTAAAACTGTTTAATGAATATTCTAAAGATAGATTCAAGAAGATTAGTAATAGTGGCATAGGTAAAGATCTTTTATTAATTGGGAACGGACCGTCGTTAAATAAAGTAGATTTCAGTAGATTAAGAAATAAAACTAAAATAGCTTTTAATTGGTTTGTTAACCATGAAGATTTTGATGATATTAAAGTAGATCATTTGGTAATTGCTTCACACATGTTTTATGGTGGCTGGAATACACAGATACCAAGTTTCCCTAATGAATACTTAGAAAAGTTGCGAGCCCACAAACATAAGCCATCGTTATGGACATCTTTTTATTTCAAACCTCTATTTGAGAAATTAGGGCTAGATAAAGAGTTTGATTGTAACTACTTGCTGTTCGAAAAGCCTTTTAAAAACTTTATTGATCACCAAGGAGCTACCGAGTTATGCGCCCACTCATTTGTCGATGATGGACGTACTGGCGTGATTACCTTTGGAATGACAATTGGAAAACTTGCTAACTTTAGTAATATTTATCTTTTAGGCTGCGATTCGAATTATTCGGGAAAAGCTCAAGATAATTATTTCTACGACTCTGCTATGCATACATCTTTATGTACTAATAATGACAACCTAAATGAGACTTGGCTTTCCGATAGTTACGGTCAATATTGCTATCAAGTTGCGAAGGAAGCGCTAGATGCTTGTGGAATAAATTTATATGATGCAACGATTGATGGAAGTCTGACTATCTTGCCAAAAGTAGATATATTGGAGTTATAGTTAGATGGGAATGATTGAGATTGCAGGTTACAAATCACTAAAGTGCAATGATAACGTCGATCTAATTATCGGAGAAGGTGCTGATTTTAATGGTCTAGTGATTCAAAATGATGGTTTACCGAAGTGTGGCTCCAGGGCTACAGTAACGATTGGTTCGCATGTTCATACAGGAAAGAGATGTCAAATAAGAACCTCTGATCATGATTTTATATCTGGTTATCCAATGGTGCACCGTAGTCTAGCTGGGTATAAATCTGAGGATGTCAGCATTGGAGCCTATACATGGATAGGTGATGATGTTTTAATCATGAAAGGGGTTAACATAGGAAAAGGTGTTATCATTCAGGCAAAAAGTGTAGTCGTGAGTGATATTCCAGATTTTGCTATTGTTGGCGGGCATCCTGCAAAAGTTTTTTCTTATCGTTCAAAAGAAGACTTTTTGTTTTTTAAGTCTTTAAGACTCGAAAAAATAAAAGGTGATTTTAAATCAAGTAAAAAATTATTTGATAAGCACCTAGCACAGCGTGATAATATCGCTATTGAGGAGGAGCTACTGGATACGATTATGGATTTTACTTTTAAATTATCAAATGAAAGTAACAATTATTTTTCTGGAAAGCTAGAGGATGATCAGCTTTACTTTGATGATGGTCGCGAAATACCAAGTCATTCTATTGCTTATGTTTCAGTTTCCTCTGAGATCAATGAAGATACGCTTTGGCGGTTCCTACAATTGCTTAAACGAAAGTTGTGTTATAGTTCGGTAATTAAATTACCAACGCCAAACTTAGCAAGCGAACATCTCCAATCAAGATTAAGTAATATCGGGTACGTATTTTGCTCAGAATCTGGAACGGTGTCTTTAAAGGATAATCATAAAGATATATGTAAAATATGCGGTAGTGAAGATACTGAGTATGTTACGGATAATCCGTCTTTTTTGCTTCCAATATTTAAATGTAACGAATGTAACTTAATTCAAACTTCGCAAATTAGCGATCTATCTCTAACTCTTTATTACAATCAAGAGTTTAGGCCTGAACGAGTTGATTTTACTGACGCTCAAATTAAACAATTTGATACTCGAGCGTCATTTCAAAAAGAATTCATCTTTCAGGATGGGGTTATTACAAACTATAAAAATATTCTAGATATAGGTGCAGGTATTGGTTCACTGATAAAGTCATTTGATAGCACTCAGCACGAGTTGTTCGCGATCGAACCTGACCCGAAAGTCAGCCAATACTATAGTAATACTCAAGTATCATTACTCGAATCAATTGAAGAATCTAATGTAAAATATGATATCATTTGCGCATCACATGTCCTTGAACACGCAAATAATCCAGCTGATTTCTTAAACCAACTGTCTGAAAACCTGAATGAATCCGGAATTATTTTTATTGAGGTTCCTATAGAAAATGTTGATTTTTTAAACAGCTCACGACTTACTTCAAAATCGGGGCATTTAACCCACTTTACTTTAGATGCATTTGAAAGTTTAATTAAAAATCATACATGCTTCGAAATAGTAAAGCTTGGGACAAGTGGTCCAGAAATGAATGACTATATAACGACTAAAGTTAAAATTAGAGATTATCTTTATAATCGTACTGATTTGAATGGAATTCATTTAAGAGCTCTACTCAAAAGAAAAGCAACGTCTGATAGTTATAACGAGCATGCCAAAGATGAGTTTGTAAAGTATCATAAGCTTGCTCATGATTCTATATATTCAAACCTAGAGCTTAAATCATTATTAGAATCGTTGTTATTGGAAAATCAAGATTTTAAAGAGCGGCTTAAACAAAGTGAATTTAAGCTGTCACAAGCTAAAAATAACTCTGCTGATTTAAGTCGTAAATGTCAGAAACTAGACCAAGATTTGATTAGCTTGAAGAAAAAACTAGCTGCTGTAGAAAAACAACACTCTGATGTTGTGAACTCAAATAGTTGGAAGATCACAGCTATACCTAGAAAACTCGTTAGTAAATTAAAATAGCGACCTATCCAGATAGGTGAAACTTTTGGTTAAATCGCTCGGTGTATTCATCGGGCGTTTTTTATTTGGGCTTGTATGTACTCAATATTCGTTATCGACTCCGTGCCAGTTTAGTTTACCTAGTATGCTTCAATATTCTATTCAATTTTGTAGGTAGGGTCTTTTTATGGAAGCCATACTGAAATTCAGCTCTATTTACCTTTCCACCAGTTATTACTCTATTTCTTTGATTTATTGCTCGAGAGTTTTAGAGAGTGAATAATCTGAGATATACGAAACACCAATAATAAGCCTATCTGTGTCGCTAAGCCAATAGGTTTACCTGAGACTATAGAGTAATTTTATTGATATATTTTCTGTTGATATCATAATACCTCCAATATTCAGTCGGTAATATGTCACCTTATTTATGACTTAAAAAATAAAATCAAGCGCACTATTTTTTTATTGTTACTTTTTCTGTGTTATGAAATCGGCATATTGCTGTCGAGTTGTATGTTATTACTTTGTCAAAATTCAATCCACACAACAACAGCAATTCAATCGGAACATCTCTATACTTAAGTTCTTGCCATCCTAAATTTGTATAATCAGTTGTATCCCTGGGGTGTCTTTTATAAAAAACAATGTCACCTGGAGATATGTGTTCTAGATAGTGATTTATTTTATCTGCTTCACTTAATATACGATCCTGATTTAGTGGTTGGGTAAGGATTAACACCGAATTACTTTGTTTTAAATCTTTAAGGCTGTATTTATCAGCAAAGAATAACGACTTTACTTTAATTTTTTCTTTTTTTGTTAGTTTCTGCCAAACATCATCAAGAACGATTATTTTGGTTTTATATATAATATCCTTCGGTAATTCTTTTAGGCCAGTAAGCACTATCTCAGTAGTATTCTTGCTACGGCCAAATTCATGATAAGGAAAACCGAAAAAAGAAAATATTTTCCTCTTTAATCCAGATGATGGAGTTTTAAAATAGTTATCCAACCCATCCTCTAATAATATAAAAGGTTTGTTTCTTCCAATAAATGAAAACCAGGCATGATCTTGACCATAAAACTGTATCTCTTTTGTTATTCTTAATCGGATAAAAAAAGGAGATAGAATGTATTTTAGGTTTCTTATCAGCTCTCTTATTTTTCGTGCTTTTAAATAGTTTGTGTCAGTAAGATATACACAGTGCTTCAGTCTTTTCCTTACTTTGGAAGACACTCCATCAGAAACAATAAATAGAGCACCATCTACTTTACTTGGATAAAGCATACAAAATAGCATTAGAGTATAATTCGAGTCGATTAACGCGACGTCTCTATATTTCATTATTTAGTAATATACTTTTCATATTCTGAGACTACTTTTCCTGGCTCACCAGAGGCTTTGACTACTCCTTTTTCTATCCATACAGCCTTGTTACATAGTTCTTTTATTGTTCCTGCATTATGAGATACCAATACAACAGTGTCTCCCGAAAGTATTTTCTTTTTCATCACTTCCGTGGACTTTTTCTTAAAGCGTGCATCGCCTACACCAAGGATCTCATCGATAAGTAGGACATCTGTCTCTATTTGAGTTGCAACAGAAAACCCAAGTCGCTGTTTCATGCCTGTGGAATAGTTCTTTACGGGTTGGTAAATAAAATCGCCTAGTTCAGAAAATTCAATGATTTCCGGCATTAATGCGATCATCTCCTTCTTGGAGCGTCCCAATAGCATACCGCTCATAATTGCGTTGTTGTAGCCACTAACATTATTATCGTAACCAACACTGAGTGACAATAGGGCTGTACGGTACCCATGGTTCACTATTCGTCCTTTATCGGGCTTGATGATACCATTTAGTAAATTTAGTAGTGTACTTTTGCCCACACCATTACGACCGATGATTCCAAGGGAGTCACCTTCGTGGAGCTCAAAGGAAATCTCTTTCAGAGCCGTATGGACGCTGGTTTGTTTGAAAAGAGGTATGCCGCTTTTATAAGTAACAGCAATATTTTCAAGTGTAATTACAGGCTTGCTCATTTTTGAAGTAGTACTCGTGGATAAATTGGATCAAGTTTTCTTAACAATATGTGGCTTAGTACAACACCAACAAAGCACATGCCTGTATAAAGTAAAATTTTAACGACATCTACTCCACCGTGATGCATCAAAATATCTCGATAGAATTGAATAATCTGTGCCATCGGGTTGAATTCGAAGTAGAACTGCACGTGTTGCGGTAGTTCTGAAACAGCATAGAGGATACCTGACATATAAAACGCGACACGTAGAATATTGGAGATGATTATCTTCAAGTCTGGTGCAAATGGTACGATAGCAGCCACTACGTTACCGATCATAGTATTAAATAAGTGTTGGCAGAAAAAGACCAGAGGTAGATAAATATAATCCCCGTTTGGTGAGAAGCCGTAAACCCATAAGAAAACAAGTAAAATCATAAATACGACAGAGAACTTTACCGTATCCATGACAATGTTGACGCTAGGTAAAATGATTTTTGGGAAACTGACATTAGTTATCAAGGCTATATTGCCATTTATCGAGTTACTGCAGTGGCTGACTATATTACTGAACCACTGCCAGGTTACTAGACCAATTAGCAAAAATGGGACGAAGTCTTCTGTACCTCGTTGAAATATCACACCAAAAATAAGGTAGTAAATACCTAGAGAAATTACAGGCTCAAATATCCACCATAGGTAGCTAAGATAAGTGTTCGATGCTTCGGAGCGAAGATGAACTTTCGCTTTGTAGTAGATAATATCTCGGTGTTGTTTACTTAAGAGAAACACGCGAATCCTCAGAATCTAAAATGGTAAATGTGCGAGCAGCAATGTTTGACCAATCATTGCCTACGTTTGCTAGCTGATGTGGTGAAGCATTCAGTGCTTCTTCAATGCTTCTGGCGATCGCTTCATGATGAAGCTCGCAAATGAAAACATTATCACCAGTGATCTCAGCGATAGCGTTGAATTTACTCACAACGACTTTTTTCTTCAATGATAGAGCTTCTAATGCAGGAAGCCCAAACCCCTCATATATTGAAGGCATGGCGAGGATATCACAGTGCTGATAAAGAGACAAAAGTTCTTCGTCTGAGACGAAGCCGGTAACGATGACTTTATCTTCGATGTTCAGTTCTTTCGCTTGACTAGATATTTTTACATTACCCCAGCCGTCTTTGCCAACAGTTATTAGTTTTAAACCTTGATGTGTTAGGCTTATCCTTTGAAAAGCTTTGAGTAGATTATCAAGGTTTTTCCTAGGCTCCAACGTGCCGACAAACAAGATGTACTGTCCATCAATATAACGAGGGTATTCTGCTTTCATGTCTTTTGTGGAGATAAAGCTCTGTAGAGGGATCGTATGAGTTTTTTCTTTGATACCTTTCAATTCATTGCTTAGCTCTGACTTGGTGAAATCTGATACTGTGATCACGGCGTTAGCGATGCGCACCGATGGGATGAAAAGCAATTTTTCGAGAATGAGCCGAACTTTGACATTGTCTCAGGGTGCCTTTTCCAGACGATGTCATGAATGGTTACTACTTTACGCATATTAGGCATAGCAGCCATTGCTAGAGGCAAGTGGTGTCGAGGTGACCAGAAGGCTTCTAACTTGTCTTTCAAAGCCCAAAATGGAAAGACAAATTGCGAGAATAATGTGCTAGTAAATGGGGCAGTACCTCTTCCAAAACGTATCGTTACATTCGGCTGTTCAAAGTCTATCAGTAATGGTCTGTCTGAATAGAGGTACCATTCAACATCTTGGTTTAGCTTAAATAATTCCGTAAGCACGTTCAACGTATAGCGTCCTATACCAGTAAGCTCATGGCTCAGGGGGCGTGCATCTATTCCTATCTTCATTAGTGCTTAGACTTTCCTGAAATTTTGGAGTAAAGGTGGTGATACTGTTGTGCCTGCTTTTCTATCGTGAATAGTGACAGTGCCTTTGATAGCCATTTTGGCCAAATTTACTTCTTTTTTGCGAATCTCGATTTAGCTCTTCTATTGCATTCGTCAAACTGTCGGCTTTTCCTGGCGGGACAACTAAACCAGTTTCACCATGAATATTTACGTAACTGGTACCTGTTGATATGTCACAACTAATTATTGCTTTTTTTAGCATTTGAGCTTCTATAAGTGATACACCAAAGGCCTCTGATCTTATATGAGATGGGAAAACAAAAGCTTTGCAATTTGCTATTAATTTAAGTTTTTCTGAATCACTAATGTAACCGGTTAGTATAACGTTCTGTATATTTTCTTTGGTAATTCTTTGCTGTAACTCATCATAGAGTGGCCCATCACCAGCGATAACAATCGTTGCGTCTGTTTTCTTTGAAGCATCAAGTAGGTAGCCTAGGCCTTTGTAATATCGCAAAACGCCTACAAAAAGAAAGTAATCATTCTCCAAAAAACTATATTGGTCATCGTTACTCCAGTTTGTATCGGGAGATATATAGTCTTTAGGGTCCACCGCTAGTGGGATTACATGGGTTTTTTTACAGTATTTTAGTAGATTAGGGCTTTGTTTTTGATACTGTGGTGATGTAGCCACGATGGCATCAACGTTATTTAAGAAAAAGGTTTCTAACGGCTTATAGACTTTCTTTAACCACTTTTGCTTAATTATATCTGAGTGATAGGTTACTATTGAAGGCTTGTCTTTATTGAAAAGAAAAAGTAGATCACCTGTAGGCCAAGGATAATGAAAGTGAATAATGTCGGCCCATTGGGCTAACCGCTTGAATTCTGAAAAAAGCTGAAATGAGAAACTGTTTGAAGCGATCTCCATATCTGCTTTACATAGAATAACCTCTGTGCCTTGCACCTCTACTGAATAACTATCGTTGTGAGATACAGAAAGTACCTTGCTTTGTACACCATACTCTTGGCACCCTTGGGTAATGTAACGAATAACTTGCTCTACGCCACCTCTAGTTTCAGGGTAGCAAGTGCGGTAAACATGTAGTACTTTCATTTGGTTCTCAGCTAGCAGTCTTTCTTATGGGGGTTAAACCCTGTAGGCGCATTCAAAAGGATGGCTATGATACACTCTTCATCAAAATTGTGACAGCATGTATCAAGCTCGGATAAAAGCAGCTCCATGTCGGTCCAGGAGAGCATCTCTTCCATAGCTGTCATAATCTTTTGGTGACCACTGCCTTCGACATTATCGCCAATTAACAACTCTTCATATAGCTTTTCCCCTGGCCGCAAACCGGTAAACTTAATAGTGATGTCACCTTCCTGACCACATTCATCAATGTGTTCTCTCATCCCCATCAAGTGAATCATTCGTTTGGCGAGATCTAGAATTCTAACAGGCTCTCCCATATCTAAAACAAAAACTTGCCCATTATGACCCATAGCCCCTGCCTGAATAACTAACTGAGCGGCTTCTGGAATTAACATAAAGTAACGAATAATATCAGGATGCGTGACTGTAACAGGCCCTCCTTGACGGATTTGTTGTTTGAACAGCGGTACAACCGAACCTGATGAGCCCAGTACATTTCCAAAACGAACCATAGTGAAGGTGGTGTTATGCTGTTTGTCAGCAAGTGCTTGAAGGACCAACTCCGCCATGCGTTTAGTTGCGCCCATGACATTGGTAGGTCTGACCGCTTTATCTGTAGAGATCAATGTAAAGTTTTGTACCTTACAGTTAATCGCTGCTTGAGCGCAGTACAGGGTGCCAAAGACATTATTGCGCACCCCTTCAACTATATTGTTTTCCACCAGTGGGACATGTTTATAGGCGGCAGCGTGGAAAACGGTATTGACGCTGTATGTAATCATCGTTTTTTCCAGGCGGTTCTGACGCTGAACTGAGCCTAGTACAGGGGTGATAACCACATTCAGGTTCAGCCTCTCCTTAATTGCTGAGAGCTCCTGATCAATTTTGTATAAGTTGTATTCATTGAGCTCAAAGATAACCAATGATTTTGGTTTTAAGCGCAGGATTTGACGGCAAAGCTCTGAGCCAATGGAACCGCCGGCACCGGTTACCATCACGCTTGCTCCCTCAATATTTTTCGTCATTAGCGCCATATCGGGCTCTACAGCTTCGCGCCCTAACAGGTCGGAAATATCCAGCTCTTTGACTTCAGTGGATTCTGCTTTGCCTAGCGCAATGTCCTCTACCGAGGGGACGGACAGAATTTCTACAGGCCAATGTGATAGTTTTTCTAATAAGCGCAGCCTTTCGCCCTTGGAAATATTATTGACCGCAAGGAGGACTTTTTTAGGGCTGTAAAGACTATCTAGATCGTGAAATTCTGAGCTTGGGTAAACACGTATACCAAAAAAGATTTGTCCGATTTTTGCAGGATCATCGTCAAGAATTGCAACGGGGTGGTATTCCTCACCTTGAATTAATGCGTAGGTAAGATCTCTGCCCGCAGCACCAGCTCCATAAATGAAAACATTGGCTTTCTTCCGTTTATACAGTTGGTAGTAAACGGAACGGATTAACACCCTAGGCATTCCTAGGGTGAGTATAGCGAGTCCAGCATAAATAAACGGGACGCTGCGTGGAATAAATGTGTGAAAAAAGAAGCCAGACAAAGCCAAAGTGATGGCGGAAAAAAATACCGCAAGAAAAATGTGACTTAATGCTGGGAGCATCATGTAGCGCAGTACTGCGCGATACATCCCTAACTTGATAAAGCACCCAATAGTAACAACAATGGTGCTGAGCAAGGTCAGTGCTTCTCGCAAATCCACCTCAAATGTATACACATTGAGTCGTAATGCTATTGCAAGATACAAAGAAAAAGCGATAGCGACCACATCATAGGCGATTGTAATTGTTCGCTTTAGTCTTCTATCCGCAGATAGCAAGAAGTTAAAGGGAGTGTGAGATAGCATGTGTAACCTAGAAGCACCGGTGTTTATGGGTATTGTTTTCTCTTGATTTTACCCTTAGTTGGCAAGGCTGGCTAGTTTCCTCAGGGGTGGCGGCGTTTGTAAGCTACAAAATTTATGAGTTCACTCACAGCAGGCATAGCATTCTAGAAAAATATTTGGCAGATTTTACCGACATTTTTTTGCATAATGGAGCCCGGAATAGGCGCAACAATAGAGAGACGAGTGAAGAAAGTAGCGGTAACAGGGACAACTGGATTTTTGGGTAAGGCGTTGGTTCAACAGCAGGAAAGAAATCAGTCAGTTGAAGTGTTCTCCATGTGCAGAAAAACCTCTCATGAGTCAGAGATCAAACTGGACCTTTCGAAACATTTTGATGTTGTGCAAGAGCTTAGTGAGCGGCAGGTAGAAGTGATTATTCACTGTGCTGCGCGTGCTCATATCCTTAATGATGAGGCGAGTAGCCCACTAGAGGAATATCGTAAAGTTAACACTACCGCGACCATTGAGCTGGCAAAGCAAGCTGCAGCAGCGGGCGTGAAACGCTTCATTTTTATTAGTAGCGCAAAAGTGAATGGTGAGGTGAGCACCGCAGGTCATGCTCTTGATGAACATGTCACTAAAGCACCTACGGATCATTACGCTTTAAGTAAATACGAAGCTGAGCTAGCACTGATTCAAATCAGTGAAGAGTCTGGTATGGAAGTGGTCATAATCCGACCGCCATTAGTCTATGGTGCGGAGGTGAAAGCTAACTTTGCGTCTTTGATGAAGCTAAGTCGATTTGGCTTACCTCTGCCTTTCGGGGCAATAAACAATGCACGCTCTCTTATTTCGATAGATAACCTGTGTGATGCGATCAATCTCTGTATCACGCATCCTTTGGCTGCAAACCAAACGTTTTTGGTCTCTGATGACGAAGATGTATCAACCACGCAATTGTTAAGAGCGTTGGTTAAGGCTTATGAATCTCGAACTTTGTTAGTGCCCATTCCAGTAAAACTGCTCAAAATACTATTGCAAATGGTGGGTAAACCAATGATAGCTGAGCGCTTGTTTAGTAACCTTCAGTTTGATATTTGCCATATAAAACAAACGTTAAATTGGGTTCCTCCTTATTCATTTGAACAGGGAATTATCAAAACGGTAAAGGATAGTAACAAACAATGAATTCACCTCTAGTCAGACTTATTGATATTAGTTTCGCTACTATTGGCTTGTGCCTACTTTGGCCAGTGATGGCTGTCGTGTATGTGTTAGGAAGGTTTGAAAGTGACTCTCCCGTTTTCAGTCAAACTCGAGTAGGTAGACGCGGCGAGGCATTCACTCTGTATAAGTTTCGCACTATGGCAATGACTACCCAATCAGTGGCTACCCACATGGTTGATGCGCACTCTGTCACTAAACTAGGTGCATTTCTTAGAAAGAGCAAATTGGATGAATTACCGCAATTGGTCAATGTCCTTAAAGGAGAGATGAGCTTTGTAGGACCGAGACCGTGTTTGTTTAACCAGAAAGAGCTGATTGAAGAGCGGAAAAAGCTGGGTGTGGATGCTGTTTTACCCGGAATAACGGGACTTGCTCAAGTAAATGGTATCGATATGTCCGAGCCGAAGAAGCTTGCACAAGTAGACGCGAGAATGATAAGTAACCACTCATTATCTCAGTATATTCGGCTCATTATTGCCACTGCAGTTGGCAAGGGCTCGGGAGATCGCATACGTTAGTTAAGTCAGTCAACAACTTTTATGTCATCAAATGCAAAGGTGCTAGGTTGCCAGTTTGAATGGCTGTCTGTAGACTTTTGACAAATTATCTAAGTTCGGGATTTAATATGAAAATTGCAATTGCTGGCACAGGCTATGTAGGCCTTTCGAATGCGATGCTTCTGGCTCAGAACCATGAGGTAGTAGCAGTCGACATTAATGCGGAAAAAGTAGAGATGCTGTGTAGTGGACAATCACCGATTGTCGATAGTGAAATTGAAGCGTTTCTAAAACGTGACGATCTCAACTTCACTGCAACACTGGACAAAGAGTTGGCGTATCGCGGTGCTGACTACGTGATTGTAGCAACGCCGACAGATTATGACCCTCAGACCAACTACTTTAATACGGGCTCTGTTGAGGCGGTCATCAAAGATGTTATCGCGGTGAACCCGAATGCGGTGATCGTAATTAAATCTACGATTCCAGTGGGCTACACGGTTCGAGTTCGTGAAGAGCTTGGTACAGAGAACGTGTTCTTTTCTCCTGAGTTTTTGCGTGAAGGCAGCGCTTTGTATGACAACCTTAACCCATCTCGCATCATCATTGGCGAGCGCAGTGAGCGTGCCAAGGTGTTTGGTGCCTTGTTGGTAGAAGGCGCGCAGAAAGAAAACATCGATGTGCTGTTTACTGACTCAACTGAAGCAGAGGCTGTGAAACTGTTCTCGAACACCTATCTTGCGATGCGTGTGGCGTATTTTAATGAGCTTGATTCTTACGCTGAAGCGCACGGGCTGGATACGCGACAAATCATTGAAGGTGTGGCACTGGATCCTCGTATCGGCAGTCACTACTGCAATCCATCGTTTGGATATGGCGGTTACTGTTTGCCAAAAGATACCAAGCAGCTTTTAGCGAACTATCAAGAAGTGCCGAACAACATTATTGGCGCCATCGTGGATGCGAACCGCACACGTAAGGACTTTATCGCTGAGTCGATTATGAAGCGCAACCCAAAGGTTGTCGGTGTGTATCGTTTGATCATGAAGTCGGGCTCGGATAACTTCCGTGCATCGAGCATTCAGGGCATTATGAAGCGTTTGAAAGCGAAGGGTATTGAGGTCATAGTGTATGAACCTGTACTCAAAGAAGAGCACTTCTTCCATTCGCGCGTTATTCAAGATGTGGATGCCTTTAAACAAGAAGCCGACTTGATTATCTCTAACCGCATGTTGCCTGAGTTGGAAGATGTCGCGGATAAGGTTTATACGCGTGACTTGTTTGGTAATGACTAGACGCGTTAATCAATAGAGAAACGGGAGCAATGATGCTCCCGTTTTTTTGTTCTTT
>BBMT01000019.1 GCA_000755425.1 Vibrio maritimus | reverse complement strand
AGCGATTTCGTTTAGCGTTTCTAGAGTTGGCTCTTTAACCATAGTTACTAGGTTAGCTGGGCCGCCTGCTTCAACGATAGTTTTGTTGATCATGTCGATCATTACCGCAGAAACTACTTTTGAAGATGGGTGAACGTTGAACGTTACAGCGTTACCAGACGCTAGCATAGAGATAGCGTTGTTAACGATAGTTTCAGTTGGGTTAGTGACAGGAGTAACCGCACCGATAACACCGTAAGGTGCACGCTCTTCTAGAGAGATACCGTTGTCACCAGACCATACTTTCGTTTCTAGAACTTCAGTACCTGGAGTTTTAGCAGCCGTTAGCTGATGCTTAGCAATTTTGTCTTCTACACGACCTAGTTTCGTTTCTTCACGAACCATTTTCGCGAAGTCTTCTGCTTTAGCTAGAACTGCACCACGAATAGCAGTAAGGATAGCTTCGCGGCCTTCTTTCGTAGACGTCGCATAAAACTCAACTTGCGCTTTATGGGTTGCTTCAATCGCAGCGTCCACTGTCGCGAATACACCTTTAGCTTTATTGATATCAAAAGACATAATGATTACCTCGTGAAGAATAAATGGTCTGTACACTATTTTTATAGAGACAGGCTTTATAGAGACAAAGCTCTTGTTGTGCTTGCTGTTTAATAACGGTGACTTATATTTGCCTTATCACTGAACGAAGCGATTGGGCTAACCGTTATCGAATGCCTATAAATTAGCCATCTAGCTTCAAGTTGTAACGTCACTGAGAGTCAATATATTTGAACAAAGAGTGGAAAAATGAACGCTTTTTACTCACGCCGTTACTTGACTTGTTGTAAACACAATTCATTTACTCACAAAATGTTAACTCAGCTTACAAAACCGCCCGGGACTCTGTGCAACACCCGCTATTAAGGCTACTCATGTGTTACTGGAGTGTATCTGCAACCCCAAAGTAACTTACCTAGCACGACAATCTAATGTTAACGTTCCATTCATTAGCAAAATAAATACTCATCAATACATTAGGGGCTGGTGTAAGTTTTTTTGACTCTGGGTGACGTGTTGTTTTTTCAATCGCCGAATACACTAGGTACCAACAAAACAGTTCATACCTTTTCAACGATTTCGTGAGGAACGAATATGAAATATCAAGCGCGTTTAGAAGACTCAGTAAAGCAACTAAGTTCTGTACTAGAAGAGCAACAGCGTCTTCTTGCTGAACACAAAGCAAACCAGAACTACGCTGAGCGTCTACAAAACATCCTAACGCCAACTGACGAGCTAACAACAAAAGGCGACGACCTATACATCGGCGGCTGTAAAGCTTCTGACCTGGTTGAGCAATACGGTAGCCCGCTATTCGTTCTTAGCGAAGACACACTGCGTGGCAACCTACGCCGCGTTAAAGCAGCATTCGGTTCAAACTGGCCAAAGCCTGTGAACGTCATGTTTGCAATCAAATCAAACACTAACTTCGCAGTTCGTGCTATCTGTCACGAAGAAGGCGTGGGTGGTGACTGTTTTGGTCCTGGTGAAGTTGAAGCAACTTACATCGCAGGTGCGGACCCAAAAACTATCGCACTTAACGGTACAGTTAAGCCTGAGCTTGCTATCCGTAAAGCGATTGAATACGGCTACGCAATCCACCTAGACTCGTACGAAGAGATCGAAATCGTTGAGCGTATCGCTCGCGAAGTGAAGCCAAAAGAAAAAGTACGCATCGCAGTACGTCTAAAAGTTATCCCAGAAGATTTCTTCAACGACTTCGAACCAGATGCATACCCGTTCCCTAACTTCATCGGCGCGATGAAGTGGATCAAATTCGGTCTGCTAAAAGAAGAAGCGAAGAAGATCATCAACCGCGTGAAAGAAATCGATGTGTTCGAATTCTACGGTTTCCACACTCACCTAGGCCGCTTCTCTAAGCAACCTGAAGGTTGGGATGCGCTATACCGTGAGTATGCACGCAACGTTATCGAAATCTCTCGCGAGTGTGGCGTTCAACCATTCCAAATCGACCTTGGTGGCGGTTGGCCACGTGAGCGTGAGCCAGAGTGTCGTAGCGCTGAGCACATGATGAACCCGAACACTATCGAAGATTACGCGAAAGTAGTGTGTGCAGGCATGCTAGAAGAATTCAACAAAGAAGGCTTCGAGATCCCACAACTATGGCTAGAACCTGGTCGTTACATCGCAGGTAACATCGGTACACTACTAACATCTGTATACGTAGTGAAAGATGACCAAGAGATGGACTACACCTACACAATGGTTGACGCATCTACTTACCTAGCGACGCTAGTTGAGTCTCAAGAGTCTAAGAACCCTGTTCTACCAGCAAGCAAGATGACTCAGCCACTTGTTGAGAAGACAACTGAAATCGCAGGTCCAATCTGTATCCCATCAATCTGGGAAAGCGGTGCTCGCATGCCAGCTCTAGAGCCAAAAGATGTTCTAGCTATCATGGATGTGGGTCACTATGCAGAGTCTCAAGCGAGCCAGTTCAACTCTCTACCACGCCCTGCAACTGTACTAGTTAAAGACGGTGAAGCTGAACTAATCAAGCGTGCTGAAACTGTTGAAGATGTGTTCGCAACTCAGATTCTTCCAGAGCGTCTAAAGCAAAAGAAGAAAAAGCCAGCGGCGAAGAAGCCTGCATCTAAGCGTGCTGTAGCAAGAACGCCTAGCTACGCTAAGAACACAAAGAAAGCGGCATCTGCAAAAGCATAATCAAACTCTGATTTAGCTAATCAAAAGCTCCCATTAGGGAGCTTTTGTTGTTTTAAGGAACCAGAACTTTTCGAAAAGTTAAATTTATCCTTGGTGGCACAGGTCGTTTGGTCTTCGGAATGGTGTGTTGCCAGTGATCCTGAGTTTCTCCGGCCATGATCAATAGTGAGCCGGATGTTAGATTGAACTCCAACTTCTCACCAGTCAGTTTGTGTTTGAGCAAAAACCGCCGCTCACCACCAAAGCTGAGTGAGGCAATTACTGGGTTTGTACCAAGCTCGGGTTCATTGTCACTATGCCAGCCATTTGAATCCTGGCCGTCACGGTACAAATTGGCGAGTACTGTATTAAACCTATGCTGCGCATATTGTTCACACAGAATCTTTAACTCAGCAAGTTTGGGATACCAAGCCTGAGCCTCTAACTCTAAATTAGAATAGCGATAACTGGCATCCCCATACCAAGCTTGAAGTCTCGGGATCGGGTGTACTTTTCCAAACAGGCGAATATTATCTTGTCGCCAATTTAGCGCCCTTTGCAACTCGTTAAACACGGTTTCAGCAGAGTCATGGTCAAACAGTTTTTCAATGTAAAGCAGGCGACCATTTTCAATCTCCTGCCATTCATATTGATGCTTTTGCACGTTCTGCCTCACTATGTCGATCTTAGAACTCGAGTGTTTCACCATCCTCTGGAATCGATACTTTGTCAACTAAGCTATGAGCGCTCAATGTTCGCTTCAGCGTTGATCTATCCACCGGGCAGTGATTCAACGCTTCCATATGGTTAGCGATAACTTTGCCTGGTGAACGCTTAATAAATTCCATCACCTCGTCTGTTGGCATTAGAAGTGGCTGACCAACGTCCATCTGTGCTTGACCCGCTGCAACAACAGTAATGTCTGGCTTAAGCTCAGTGAGCGCCTTGTTAACATCATTTGTTAGCACCGTATCGCCACTAATGTAGATGCTTGGCTCGTTAGGCAGCTCAATATAGAAACCACAGCCGTTGGCCATCACTTTATGAATCCAACCATGTCCATGTTGCGCAGGTACTGCAGTAATTTGTCCGCCCAAAAACGGGGTTGGTTGCCAAGGTTCTAAACCATTTTCGACGGTCATCCCATACTTTTCCAAATACGCCTTGTCTTTGCTCGGTGTGGTCACTGGAATCTGGTTTTCAATCAAAAAAGCTTCGCCTGCAGGATCTAGGTGATCGCCATGTTGAAGAGGCTTGAAGCCAAAGGTTTGACTGTGCGTCACGAGTGCATGAGTCACTTTAGCAAGCAGCTCATCAGCATTCACAGGTAGATTTACTGTTGGATTTTTTTCCGCTTTGAATCGAAACACAGAAAACGGAGGCATAGAACCTTTGCTACCCAGCATAGGGTCAATAAGAATAAAGTGTTCGCCCGATTCAATAACAAATGTCGCGCTTCTTAGATGGTGAATTTTCATAGTAACCTCCGATTCTCAAGATGTTTCAATTATGCAGCTGTTACGAACTGTGCAATACTGTCCCTAGTGCCACTTATCGCTCAAATCAGGCCAATTAATTCATCTTTACGGTTTACCTCTATTTACGGTTTAGTTCTATGCAGCCTTATAAAGTCGCGCTAGTTGCGCTCAATGATATTAGTGCTTTTCATCTCTCTGTCCCGTGTCTTGTTTTTCAAGATGTGTTTCTTGACCAGAAAGCAGCTTTTGAGCTGACCCTTTGCAGTGAGGAAAATCAACACGTAAATCTAAGCAGTGGCTTTCAGGCATCGGTCAGCGTTGGGCTAGATATATTGGACAGCGCGAACATCATAGTCATCCCTAGCTGGCCAAATCATTTGCCTGAGCCAAGTGATATTCTTATTGCAAAGTTAATCACCGCGCATCAAAGAGGCGCTATGGTCGTAGGGTTATGTCTTGGTGCGTATGCCCTTGCCAAGGCAGGACTTCTTAATGGTAAGAGAGCGACTACGCATTGGGGCTATCAGCAGGCGTTTACAGAGAAATTTCCCGACATTATTGTCGATTGCGACCCACTATTTATCGAGCAAGACAACATCATCACCTCTGCTGGTACCGCTGCATCTCTGGACTGTTGTCTTCACATCGTGCGTTCTCTTTGTGGTAGCGAAGTCGCTACTCAAATAGCTCGGATGATGGTGACGGCACCCTTTCGCAGTGGTGGTCAGCAGCAGTATATTCCTAACCCTATTGCCAAGCAGCCTGACAAAGCGACCAGCTTCGGACATGTCATCAGTGACGTAGAGAGAAACCTAACCCAAAGTTATGATCTTGACGGTATTGCAGAGCGTTGTGCAATGAGTCGCCGTACTTTTACCCGCCAGTTTAAAGCCGCTTATGGTTGCACTTTTGGAGAATGGCTCCTTAATCGGAGATTAGCACTTAGCCAACAGCTATTAGAGTCAACTGATTACAGCATCGCTACCGTTGCTGAGTTATCGGGATTTGGCTCCGAGAGTGTTTTTCGTAAGCACTTCTCGCGCAGTTTTAATGCCTCACCATCTCAATGGCGAGTGACATTTAAAGGAGAGTAACTCGAGATCTAATAAGTAAGTGAGCGCATATCCCTCGCACTCAATTAATAGAATGTGAACACCGAGGCCTCAATTGTCATCGAAACCGGCGTATTCTCGCCATTCAGGAATGTCGCGGGGGTCGCCAAACTGACGAAAGAATCGAACCGAACTCTGCGGCGCCTTACAGTCAAACTTGTCTTGGCAATAATTCGTCAACTTGTAATGGCTTTGGTAGCATCAATCCAAGCATCATAGGCGAGATGGGACTGCTTCCAAAAAGCATGATCCACCTGCCCTTTGGTTGCGAGAAACGGATAGCTTGGTTTGGACTGTTGGATTGAATAAAGAGCACCGCCATATAAGTTCACCAACTTAGATAACAAGTCAGCGCCGATTTCTTCGATAGTTAGGGCTTTAATTTTTTCAAGGTCACCACCGACAAGCGACGCAACACGCTCAGTCAAAAAGTCCATGTCGATATGTGGTTGCAACTCATAGGCAAGCCAATTTAGGCGCTCACCGATCTCATCGAGGAACTCTTGCTTGGTAAACTGCCCCTCGCGAAGTGCTCGGTTGTAATTAACCACATTTGGATTTTTACGCGCCAAATAATCTTGGAGCTCAGGGTAGTCATTCAGCGAGGAGTGACTCTTTGCCAGCACGTCCAGTAATGCTTCTTGATTTACGAGCAACTTCCCAAGCTCATTTTTGACGCTTTCGTTCATATCGACCTCATTAATGATTTCGAAGCATGATATATAGAAGTAAGTACATAATCAACAGTGATAATAAAATGCGATACCAATCAATCTAAAATTCCCCTCAGAGGATGATTTTATAAATACAAGAAATTAAAGCCAGCTTTGATGGATACCCTCTTTGGCAAAAACGAAAGTTGTGCGGTTGAACTCAATATTGACATCTAAGTCAATATTTTGACTCCTGAATTCTTGTTTTTGATTGCACTTTGATGATCGACACCCTAGAATTTTGTGAACACGGTTCAAAAATTAAACGCGTGTGACTCAAAGCGATTCATATAAAATATCCGAGATAAAGCTTTGAGTGTAAGAGAGAAAACGTCAGGAATTATCAGGCAGTGACGCAACAACAAAAATCCAATCCCCCATCACGCACGACGCAAACACTCAATAGCACCGATGCTCTCGCTATGATTGAGCATGGTGGCGACGTGACATTGACGGTTAATACACCGGTAGGCACTTCCTTTCGCTGTGCAACCCAATTTATTGGTGCCCATTCTGAGCATCGTATTTTGCTGGAAACGCCTAAGATCGATGAAAGCGACCTCAAGTATTTCTTCCAAGAGGGTTTCTTGTTAACCGTCAGAGCGATTTCACAACGCGGTGAAGGAGGCATTGTCCAGTTCCGTTCTCAGCTATTAAACATTGTTGAAGAGCCGCTACCAATCCTTGTGCTCTCGATCCCGCAGGCCATGCAAGTTACAAACCTTCGGAAAGAGCCTCGATACGAAGTGAACCTTGAGGCCACGCTCCTTAGTGGTCACAATCAAACGCGCTGTGAACTGAGAGACATGTCGAAAAGTGGTTGTCGATTTATCTTGCCTGCACTAGGTAAGAGCTTAGTCATTGGTCAAGAAGTCGCATTGAATGTTGCAGCTGGTGCATATAAAGGGCGCTATTTTCCTCCACTAAGCGGGCTTATCTGCAACCAACAGAAATCTAGCCACTACACCGCATACGGCATTAAATTTGATGAGAAAGGTGAGGCGAACGCCAAAGAACTGCTCTCTCACCTTAAATTTGATGGCACAAAGCTCAAGCTTCGCGCTTGATCGTTAGCCCCTAACAGCACAACATTAAAGATATTTAAAAGCCAAGCATTCGCTTGGCTTTTGGGTTATTTACGCAGTGCATTGAGCCTTGCTTGGGCAATGCCGAATATGGTGTCGATAGGGTAACTCCCCTCGAGGGTAGCCGTGCCCGCCTCTTTGCCAGTAAACAGCTCTATCGCCTCAGTCACATGGTCAATAGCCCAAATGTGGAACTCTCCTTTGTCCACGGCTTTAACGATATCTGCACGTAACATCAAATTGTGAGCGTTAGAGCGCGGAATGATGACTCCTTGCTCGGAGTTACGCCCCTTGATAGCACAAACATCGAAGAAGCCTTCAATTTTCTCGTTAACACCGCCAATTGGCTGCGACTCACCAAACTGGTTCATTGAACCGGTAATGGCAATATCTTGTCGGTTTGGCTGACCAGAGAACGCAGAAACCACCGCGCAGAACTCCGCCATACTGGCGCTATCACCGTCGACACCGCCATAAGACTGCTCAAAAGTAATTGTTGTAGTAAGAGGCACTTTCGCCGTTTTACCAAATACCGACGAGAGATAAGCGGTCAGGATCATTACGCCCTTAGAGTGAATGCTACCGCCAAGGTCGACACTACGCTCGATATCAATCACATCACCATCACCGTAAGAGGTTGTGGCCGTGATTCGGTTTGGCGCACCAAACATATGATCGCTGGTCGTTAATACTGAAAGTGCATTCACTTGCCCAATCGCCGAACCTTCAGTGTGAATTAACGTCGTACCGTTAACGAAACCTTCCATCACACTATCTTGCAATCGATTGACTCGCATCTGCTGATATTCCAAGGCTTGATCAACGTGCCCCATGCGGATCAGATTGGATTTCGCATTTCGTGCTACGTAGTTCGACTCTCGTAGCAAATTGGCAATGTGCGCAGAGTGGAGCGACAGCTTGTTTTGATCACCTGATAATCGCGAGCTGTGCTCAATGATGCGAGCAATGGCTTTGCGGTCACAATGCAGCATGTTGTTATCATGGACGATACTGGAAATAAAACGCGCATAATGGAGCTCAGAGTCCGCTGTTCGCGGCATCTCATCTTCAAAATCAGCGGTGACTTTGAACAGCTCACTGAATTCTGGATCGTAATGTTGTAGTAGTTGATAAGTGCGGTAATCACCGAACAAAATGATTTTCACATCCAATGGAATAGGCTGAGGATCGAGTGATACTGTTCCGGTCAGCGTCACCTCTTTTTCAAGTGAGGTAAAGCTTAACTGACGTGCGCGCAGCGCTCGTTTTAGACCATCCCAAACATAAGGCTGCTCTAACACCTTAATCGCATCCATCAGCAGCACGCCACCGTTCGCTCGATGTAAACTACCTGAACGGATTAAAGAGAAGTCTGTGAAGACTGTGCCTTTGTAGGTCGCGGTTTCAATGTAACCAAATAGAGAGTGATAGTTTGGGTTTTCCTCAACAATAATTGGAAAATCACTGCAAGACTGCTTCACAATCAAGTTAACTTTATAACGACGCGGGAATTTTTTATCGAGAGAGGCAGTAGCGATTTCTCCCTGCTCATTCCCCTCTTCAAGGAAGATATCCACGTTCTCACAAATATCTTGCTGAAGGGCGCTCAAGTACTTTTTGATTTCCGTGTAGCCATTGTATTCTTTTTTTAGCTTTTTTAATCAGATGACTGATCACCCCAAGGGTTACTTCTTCATTGAGCTTTTGAATGTTATCGGTGAAAGTCTCTTCCCAATCGGTCAGCTCTCTCGCCATTCCGCGCAGACTCACTTCAAGCTCATCAATGGTGGTACCAAATCGCTCTTGCTCTTCCGGTGGCAACTCCGAAAAACTCTCATCGGTATGTAAGTCTTCACCATTTAGGGCGACAAACTGGTAATCCCCCTGCGGCGTAATAGTCAGGCTAATGCCTTCTCTTTCGCCTCTTCGCTGAGCTTTTGCAATTCAACTTGCTGCTTGCGAGACAAGTCGTTTTTGAGTTTATCCGCTCGGCCAAAGTAGAGCTCGTTGTCAAAGGCCATTGGAATGGCTTTCACGAGTTTCGAGATCAGCTTCTCAACATCTTTCTTCAGCTTCTCACCCATACCACATGGCAACTTTAATACCTGAGGCGTACGAGTGTCAGCAAAATTGGCCACATAGCACCAATCATAGAGTGCTTCAGTATCGTGAGGATGGCGACTTAAGTAGCGCAATATCATGGTACGCTTACCCAGGCCGTTTTGGCCTATCGCGTAAATGTTGTAACCCTTTTCCTTAATCGACATTGCGAACTCAACCGCTTTTTGAGCACGCTCTTGGCCGACAATTTCGTCAATCGGATCCAGTTCTTTGGTCGACTTGCATGGCAGTTTTTTCAGTTCTGCGGCATGGTATAGCTTTTTAGCTTCGAGTCTTTGAATCGCCATCACCAGCTCCTACTTTTTTCCCTTATTGATTTCAGTTTAGCTGAATTGGCTTTACATTTTAGTGACTTACTAGGTAAATACGCTCAACTGCTGCCTTTTTGTACAATCTCGCAATTCCTACCAACATCCCTAGCCAACCAACGATCGCATCGTTTACTCTCTAGTTTAGTTTGGTTATGTTAGAAAAAACTGAGGTCGTATTAGCGTGCGCAAGCAATCTTTGGGATTGCCGACACTAAAGTAATTTGTGACATGATAGTGAGTGGTAACATGGAAAAAGTACTAGCAGGAACCCGATTAGTTTTCGCCATCGCCATCATGGCGTTAGCCTGGTCGATTTACAGTTTTACCATAGAGGCAAGACAGGTCCGTATCGAGCTCCCTAGTTTATTGACACAAATAGACCAAACCGCACAACGTATCACGCCCGTCATAGAAGAAGTCCAAAAGATACAAGCGATTATCCCAAGTATTCTCGAGCAAAGTGCAGAATATCAAAAAGCGATACCTGAAGTGCTGGCTCGGGTTGACGACATCAACAACCAAATACCCTCTATCATTGCCGAAGTTGAGAACGTGAGAGACTCCATTCCCCCGATTCTCGCAGAGGCACAAAACTGGCACCGCTCGTTGCCGAGCATTCTGAAACAGATAGATGAGACCAATCAGACGATTGCACAAACCAACAAGCAAATAGCCGCAACGTCCAAACAGATCCCTGCAATTTTGGCTGAAAGTGAAGCGGTGCGTAAGGCGATGCCTGAGATAATCAGTCAGGCGGAGAGCTTAGTTCAACAGGCAGAGCAAGCTGGTCGTGAAGCCAGTAAAGGAGCCGTCACAGGCGTGATTGGCGGTATTCTAAGCTCACCATTCCAACTCGTTGATTCGCTCACATCTCAAACCTTCGGGGTAAAAGATGAGAGCTATTCTGACAAAGATAAAACACTACACAAAAACGCCGTTGAAAAGCTAATGAGAAGTCCAAAGTCCGGAAAATCAGTACCGTGGAAAAACACCACCAGTGGTAACTCCGGTACTGTTAAGATCCAGTCTAAGGAACAAAAAGGTAGCGCGACTTGCTACAGCATTGTAAGCCAACTCACTATAGATAAAGGACCAGACCAAGCACACATAGCATCGTGACCGAGCGATGCGTCGATAGCCAATAGCACTATGAAAGTTCATTATATAAAAGATAGCTCAGTGGATGAGCCACTCAATCAAGCGCTGATCGACCTACTCAGTGCTTGTTTTACCAAACCAAGCGATGCAAGGTTTAAAACTCAGCGATTTTACAATGAGATGCCGCAGCACCGCTGGTATATCAATGGCGATCACAAGAATCATGTCGTCGCTCACGTCGCAGTGCACGAAAAGACCATAGAAGTCAGAGGCAAATCCCATCCCATTGGTGGTGTGGCGGAGGTGTGTGTCCACCCAGATTACCGAAAAAAGGGATACGTCAAAGCATTACTCACTGTCGTTCATCAGTGGATGGAGCAGCAAGGGATGCATTTCTCGGTTTTGTTTGGTCGAGATGAAGTCTATGGCTCCAGTGGGTATGTTCGGGTGACCAACTTGAATGTTCTTCAAGAAGATCCGTTGGCTCAACCGACACCAGTATCGGCCATGGTCAAGCCTTTCAAAGATCACCTGTGGCCAACGAGATCCGTGCTACTGCCGGGGCTTGTTTTCTAAGTAAAACTATTTCTTGAACAACATCACCTCAGTGACCAAATCTTTGGCGTCATGCTCGCGTGGGTCATTGAGGTACCTTTCAATACCCAAAGGACGACGCTTCACTTTCACCTTGTGATGGCGTGATGCATTCATCGCCATAGACCAAGCGTTCCCCATAAAGGGGTATTCCCCGGTATGTTCAACAACATAAGTATCACAACTGTCCACTGTGCCCGATTCAAATGGGGTCGCTATTTCGACCTTTTGTTGAGTTGGGTAGCAAGTCGTAAACTCGAAAAATTGTGACTTCATTTTCATTGAGTGGTACAACGCAAATGGTGGCCCTGCTATCTCAAGTCCTTTCTCCGCTACAAGCTTATTAAGCTCTGAAAAGTGGGTTTGCATTTGCGAACCAAGTTCCGCAATCGTACCACTGCCACGAATGCCAACATAGTGGATAGCGTCCTGACGTCGCTCACCAATGAGCTTTAGTCTTGAGTGAACATTTCCTGTCTCAAGAGCAGACTTAAGCATCTTCAAACCACGCTCATAATCCATCCCTATCATAGTTTGAAACAGACCTTTCAGAAAAAACAGATACCACGGCACTTTGCTCTTCATACTCCAACGCACTTCGGTATTGTTGCCCATTTGAACGGCTTGAAGACGCACCAGCGCTTCAGATTTAAACGGCCTTTGAAAACTAAGGTGCATGTCGAGCTGCGTGGCACTGCGTTTCATCAACGTCATTTCACCAGCGCCCACAAGGTCGCCATCCCATTGATACCCATCACCGATGTTGCCCTGCTCACCCCGATAATCGAGCTTACATTCAGGCTCCATAATAAGCCAAGGTGACCACTGGGGCCAGTTTCTATAGTCCGCCAAAAAGTTAATGGCGCTCTCCGCTTGGGTTGCGATATCTATTCGCTTTTCAACAAAATAATCCAACATGCTCAGTCACTTTGCGTTATTTGATGTGAGAAGTTTAGCCTCCCCGTCACGACTCTGCTAAGCAAACTATTTTGAGTTGAATGCGTTTTGTTACCTGAAACTGGTGATCGATGAGTTATTCACCGCGTAACAGACGACTGCGAATAGCAATTAAAAAGGATCGCAGACATGAAAACACTACTAACACGTTCGTTTGCAGCAATGGCAGCACTTCTTCTTTCACTCTCGGCTTTTGCGGGTCATCACGGAATGAAAAAGGATATCGTCGATGTTGCAGCAGAAAATGGCTCTTTCACAACTCTTGTCGCTGCCGTGCAGGCGGCGGGCTTAGTAGACACATTGAAAGGCGAAGGTCCCTTCACTGTATTTGCACCAACCGATGAAGCATTTGCAAAACTACCTGAGGGGACGGTCGAGACACTATTAATGCCTGAGAATAAAGACAAGCTAGTCGCTATTCTCACTTACCATGTGGTACCGGGTAAGGTGATGGCAGCAGACGTAATGGGTCTCGACAAAGCGAAAACTGTGCAGGGTCAAGAGATCATGATCACTAAGAAAGATGGCAGTGTGATGGTAGACAATGCAACGGTCGTTGCAACCGACGTCAAAGCAAAGAATGGCGTCATTCACGTCATCGACACCGTAATAATGCCGAAGTAATACGACATAAACCAAAGTGAAAAACCGAAGCTCAGGCTTCGGTTTTTTGTTATCTCGATGGCAGATCATCCATCATAGAGCTTATCAAGGTTTGCATCGCTTCTCGCTCCTCGGGATCATTGATGCGATTTTTGGTTGGCCCTTGAGCCAGAGCTCTCCATCGAGGAAATGCACCAGCGGCATCAAACACAGCAATGTATAAGCTACCTTTTTCTCCTGCGCCCTTAGTCTGCTCATTAACCTGAATACCCGTCGCTATCTGAGTACTCTCAAAGATCTGGTCATCGCCCATCGCAGATTCGGTCGCAATCCCGAAGTCTAGATACATAAACGCAGCTTGCTCGTCTTGGACTTCAATATACCCTTTTGCAGCTAAGACCGAGTCTATTTGTTCTTTGATAACATTGAGATAATGATCAGCATCGAACTCGTCAGACACATGCGCAACAGGAACATCAGTTCGCCAAGAGTATGTGACTACCCCCGTGGTTGGCAGAAAACTAAAATCCCCGGTTTTTGCTACCCCATAGGAAAAGTTTAACGGTGGCGCTGGCTTCGTTGACGTCGTGCATCCGATCAAGCCAAGACTGGCAATCATCAGACAAGGAAGCAGTTTTTTCATAGGCTGTCGTCCAAGGCGGTCATTGAAAGAAGTACATAGAAACAATAATGCACTAAAAAACAACAAGTTCAAATTTTACCCAGCATATTGGCGTTTAATGGTAAACCGCTCTGTAAGCCACGCCCTCTAACCTATTGCGCAAGTTCTGAGCTTTACCTCGATTGGCGTCGTAATTTGAAAGAACAGCCTCTAGTGAAAAATCGTCACCATACAGGGCTTGGTTGAGGTCTTTGTCTAGCGATAGTGTAAAGGTATCGATACTTCCGCCAAAATATAGTCCTTTATTTTCTGACACCATCATCGCGCTGACACCACCTGTACCACCAATAACTTTGCCGCTAACCCCTTTTCCCACTGTCAGGTCAGCTGTGCCACCCACTTTAGTCGGGCCAGATTTAAGACTCTCTAGTACATCGTTAGAGAGAATCACACCAACGCCACTAATGTGTTGAGCACCGGCTAACAGCCCAATCATTGCGCTATGGAATTTAACAAAGACTGGCTCACTCCAACGATGATCATTGCGTGTCAGCAATATCCCTTTTCCCCATTGAGCCCCAAGAACAAATCCAGCTTGCCCACCAGAAGGAAAGACCAGAATAGCTTTTGCCACTCCGGTAAGATTTTTCACCGACTCCCAATGCTCCGTGGAGTCAAACATGTCAATTTTTTCGGAAGCCTGTTCGATGAGCAATTGCGCTTTCTCGCTATTTTTTTCATCACTAGCATACACGGAGCCCGAAAATAATACGCTCGTCGCAGCTAACAGGATAGCAAGTAGCGGGCTACGTAATCGTTTTGATTTCTGAAACATAATTAACCTGCTTAAAAATAAATAAACCCGCAGCATAACAAAAAAAGGTGAAGCCAGAGGCTTCACCTATTCGTGATTCAGATAAAAACTATTGTGTTTTATGCTACTTGCGACCAATACCCATGAGAACTTTCTTTGGTCCCTTACCAGCATCAATTTCAAACGGAATGCTTACTTCTACTTGGGCGAAGCCTGCTTTAGATAAAATCTCTTTTGCACGCTGCTCAGTCAAACCGTAGCCTTGGTCATCGCTGTCTACCGCCCAATCCCAATGCACAAACAAACCATATTCATCAAGCAAGGTATAGATGATATTGACGGTCTCTTGAAGGTTATCAAGAAATCCACATACAGAGGAAGCAACCACCAAATCAAACTGATTGCGGAACGCTGGATGCTGAGCAACCAACCGCGGGTTAGCAAATCAACAACAGGCTCGACGTTTTCTAAACCTTTCTTATCGAGCTCTTCAATCATGGCTTCAGAGCCATCAAGCGCCACGATTTCTTTTGTCGCTGGCGACATTAATTGACTTAAAAGACCTGTGCCACAACCAAAGTCCAGCACCGTTTTGCGCGTTAGTGAGGTCTGCGCGGTTAGCTCTTCAAAACAAGACTGTGCAAAGGCAGCCGTTGCTTGATTTTTTTCCCATGTCGCGGCGTACTCATCCCACTCGTTAGACATAGTTTACTCCATTGTTTTGCTAGTGCTGAACATAATATGAGCACTTCATTTTAATCCTTAATAACTAGGCATAGATTAAACCAGAACGCCAAGCAATTCCTAGTGTTATCTTCGTATTCTTTGGCACACGTGCTATGATTTTTGTTCCCTTGATTTACTGGCGTTTTGCGAGCAATGTCTATCAATCTTTCTCAAATAGAAGCCTTCTGTGCCGTGGTTAGTGCAGGCTCCGTGTCCGAGGCGGCGCGAGTGCTCGATTGCAACCGAACCAAACTTAGCATGGCTATCAAAGCACTAGAGAAAGACCTAGACACCGATCTTTTTGTCCGTACAGGTAATAATGTTACTTTGTCAGAAACAGGGAAGGCGATTTATAAAGACTGCGAGAACCTACTTGTCACCTCGGCTCGCATTCGACAAACCTGTGCTCAAGTATCTGGCGACTTTGCCACCGAACTGCGCATCGCTCATGATGACAGCTTGCCAGACCAAGTTTGGCAAGATCTCACATTGGAACTCAACCAGCGTTACCCTGCTCTATCACTCAACATCGTACTGGCTTCATCCGGTGATTTGGCTGACATCGTTGAAAAGAAGCAGGTCGATTTCGCCTTTGGCGTTGATTTTGAAAGGGAGGATGATCCAAGGCTCACCTACCAGCCTCTTGGAAAAATTCGCATGATGTCAGTATGCAGAGCCGACCACAAGTTGTCGAAGCTGCCGCGTGTCTCTGATGAAGTGTTGCGAGATGAGATGCAAGTATCACTCGCATACCTAAACTTAAGAGACAATCCTGAGCTACTGCCTTTTTCATTGAAGTACATTGGTTTTTCAAGCTTTGAATTCATGCTAAAAACCATCCTTTCTGAAGGTGCTTGGGGAGTACTGCCTGAGCCACTTATTCGTCAGCTCCTCCGTGAGCAAACACTCTCTGTCATCAAACATACTTACGGTCTAACGCAAGAGGATTTCTGTATGTTGACCTCGTCGGGTATGTCAGAGCATCCTGCAATGACTTGGCTTGCTGACCAAGTCAGTGATTACTTGTTTACCTTCTAGTTGCTCACAAATAAATGTGTGTGCCATCAGTGGGTGTCACTAATCCTGACAGCAAGATTTTCAATTTAACCTTCTGATTTTAAATAACATTAATAACCCATAGTCTATCCCTTCTCACTCAGTGATACAGTTAATGTTTGAATGTTAATCACCACGCGAAATAATGGCCTTAGTTCAAACAAAAGGTAAATCCCATGTCTTCGCTAACGCAACACAACGAATCATCAGTCTTGAGAGTATCAGCCATTATTGCTACTGGCTTCGCTGTCGCAGGCTAGTGTTGGTGTGTTGATGGGCTCGCTGGTCATCGCCTTTGACGGTGTTTATTCTCTAGTCAGCTTACTGTTAACTTTATTGTCACTGGCTGCTGCGCAGCAGCTAAAAAAACCAAACAGTCAAGCCTCAAAATACGGACGTCAAACTGTTGAATCTATGGTCATTGCTATTAAAGCTGCGGTCATCTTAGTGATTGTATTGGCATCGCTGTACTCTGCAGTCAGTTCTATGTTTACCGGTGGTCGCCCAGTCGACACCACAGTCGCCACGTTATTCGGACTGTTTAATGTGATGGGTTGTGCTTATGCTTGGTGGTACATTGCTCGTAAAAACAAACAGATGAACGCTAATCTGATTGAAGCAGAAACCAAACAATGGCAAATGGACACGCTACTTAGCGTAGCGGTTATGGCAGGCTTTATCTCAGCATGGGCTATGGAATTCACCCCGTGGGCACACCTAAGTGTTTACGCGGATCCTATGATGATGATCCTGATGTCGGTGTATTTTATTAAAGTGCCTACGCAAAT
Organism: Vibrio maritimus; assembly: GCA_000755425.1. Classification (GTDB taxonomy): domain Bacteria; phylum Pseudomonadota; class Gammaproteobacteria; order Enterobacterales; family Vibrionaceae; genus Vibrio; species Vibrio maritimus_A. The sequence continues at coordinate 48,792 of BBMT01000019.1, read as the reverse complement.
GCTGATAGAGGCTTGTAAATCACTATCACGCGCTAACAATGTCACTTTAGCAAGCAATTCATAAGCGCGTTTTCAATCAGTCACATTTGGATGAGAGAGATGTTGATAGTCAGCAATCTCTCTCTTCAATCCTTTAAACGTTTCTATCGCCCCTTCTATCGTTAGCTGATTGGCTAACCAGTCCGGCAGAGCGCCGCCAACATCAGCGAAAGCCGTATAGACAACAAAGACCTGATTATCCTCCAATTTCGTTAGCTCCCAACGAGAACGTACTTTATCAATGCGAATATAGTCAGGCTGAGGCGCGAGATAGTCTGAAGCGTCGCTGATTTCTAGTACAAATCGTTTCCCAGTTTGGTAATAACGTGAGTAGGTCACCATGTCTCGATTTTTGGCAGGCCAAGGGGCAGCGAAGGTGGTATAGACAACATTTTCATTTGGTGAGAGTTGTGCTAGAACTTTGGTTTGATTGACATTGTGTAACCAGTTGGGCACGTTGTTGGTGTCTTCAAATAGGCGAAGAAAAGCAGAAAACGTAGTGGTTACATCCGCGTGTACGCGGATCTCTATCAGGCCACTTTGATGCTCACGTTTATACAGGGTCACCGCATCTTGGTTATAACTCACTAACCAAGGCTTACCACTCGGAGCGGCGTGAACGATCGGGCTGGGCATCAACCGATAATCACCAACCCCACCCAGCAAACATCCCTTATCAAGCCAGCAACGCCTCGCATTCCGCTTTGTCCTTTTCTTTAGTCTTATACCTATTACGATAGTCGACAGGAAAGCGATTGCTGTTACTGTTTGTTGTGTTTACTGTTCTGAAGCGTTAGCCGCTTTGTTATCGGCCTCTCGCTCACGGGTTGCCCAGGCACACAGCAGCGAACCTAGCGTAACCAAAGCAACGCCTTTCCAGAACGACTGCGTCAACGCAACGGATAAATAGAGTGAAGAAAACACCGTTGAAAATACTGGTGTAAAATAGGAAAACGTCGCAATGAGCACCATATTGCCGCCGATAATTGCTTGATTCCACAAAGCATACCCAGCTCCCATGATGATACCTGCAAGCAGTAGAGTGAAAACCGAAGAGAACGTATACACCATCTGACGTTCGTCACTCAATGCGTACTGTATCCACAGCGTGACCGACGTCATCGCAAAAAACAGCACTATGGCGTTTTTCCCGCCGCTCATCTTGGGGGTAATGTTGCAATACAGCGCCCAAATAAATGCCGCGGCGAATGCCATGGAATAGGTCAGCGGGTTCGTCGCCACATTGTTTTTAACACCTTCGATAGAGAAAGACGCATCCCCCGAAATACACCAGACGACCCCAACAAAGGCCAGCACCACACTAGGGTAAACAAGAAGGTTTACTCTACGACCACTCATCGCCACTGCGAGCAATACGGTTAACGCTGGCCACAGGTAATTAATCACCGCCATTTCCATCGCTTGCTGACGATCATTTGCCATCCCAAGTGCAAGAGCAAGACAGATCTCATAGCTGACAAACAGTCCGCCACCAAGCAACACGTAGCTCAGTCGATACTCGCCAATCTTTGGCCTTCCCATGACCAACATCAAGGCTAGTGTGCTCACGCTATACATCAACGCCGCGCCGCCGATCGGGCCAAATAACTCAGCAATATCCCTTGTTAACGCAATCACACAGCTCCAAAGTAAAATAGCCATAATGCCAAACAAGGTATATTTATTGGTGCCTAAACCTGCCATCAGTACTCCTAATATCCGGCAACTAAAAACGAGCAAGAATCGTTATAAGTAATTGTTATGCAACCTAGTCAATTTCAATTAGGCTATACTTAATTGCTATGAAAATTATCAGTAAAAACGCCAGCGACCCAGTGCAAACTCTACGATTAGCCGTTACACTCTCGCTGCATTTTAGAACTTAATCGAACACCAGCACTTTAACTATGCCCAACATTTTGTCTATCAAAAATTTCTTCGCTTTATTGCTCATTGTTACTTTGAGCGGGTGTGTTTCCTCCAGCATTGATCCTAGCCGATACGAAAAACAGTCTTCCTACACCATCATTAACGATGAACCAACTAAGCTTGATCTGTATTTTGCAAGAGAAGTGGCGTCTCATTCTCTGATTGATGAAACTGGATTCCATCCATTAGATAAAGGTCACGATGCGCTACTCGCTCGACTAGCGATCATCGAAACCGCTCAATCTAGCATTGACGTGCAGTACTATATTTTCCGAGATGATGAAGCGGGCAATCTAATTGCGTGGCGACTATTCGAAGCCGCTGAGCGAGGCGTACGCGTTCGCTTGTTGCTTGACGACATGCAAAAATACGACGACAACGATCTGCTGCGCTTTAGTAGCCACCCCAACATCGAAGTACGTATGTTCAACCCGCATCATCTTCGCTCTGCGCGCGGCATAGCAATGCTCAGTGACTTTGAACGCCTAAACCACAGAATGCACAACAAGTCTCTCACTGTAGATGGTGTCGTATCCATCATTGGCGGTCGTAATGTGGGCAATGAATACTACTCCATTGAATCTACCGTTGAGTTTTCTGATCTAGATTTAATGATGGTGGGTAAAGCTGTGCGCCAAGTAAACCGCCAGTTCGATCTTTATTGGAACAGTGATTACAGTGCTCCTATCGAGTGGATTGCACCTAACGAAGATCTTCGCTACACCGACGCTGATGTCGATGCTTGGGTCAACGAGCTTGGTCTAGAAGCGAAATTCTCTGGTGGTCAATATGATTTCGCTAAACTCCCACTCTACAACGATTTGGTCAATGGCAGGGTCGAGCTGTATTGGGGAATTGGTGATCTGCTTTACGATCTCCCCAATAAACCTGACAGCAAACAGAGTACACTTATCGACAGCCTAAATGCGGTACTTGAAGAGTCTGAGGCATCACTGATATTCATCTCCCCCTACTTTGTACCCACGGAGCAAGGCACCAAAGAGCTCATCGCAGCGGTGGAGCAGGGTCTAGAAGTCGTCATCATTACCAACTCGTTGGCCTCTAATGATGTGTTTGCCGTGCACGGTTGGTACGCGAAATACCGTGAAGATCTGGTTGAAGGTGGCGTAAGCTTTGGGAAGTGAAATCCAATGCTGAAATCAAAAAGAACTGGAGCTTAACGGGCAGCAGTCGCTCAAGCCTTCACACCAAGGCGATGGTTATTGATAGACGGAAAGTGTTTGTTGGTTCAATGAACCTAGACCCTCGTTCAGCCCATCTCAATACCGAAATGGGCGTTGTCATCGAGCAACCTGAATATGCAGAGCTGGTCTATACAAGCATTCTAGAAGACATCCCTCAATCCGCTTACGAGTTGAGAATGAAGAATGGCGACTTAGTATGGTTTGACCACACAACAGGGGAAACCTTGACGTCTGAGCCAGATGCCAGCATTTGGCGCCGCATGGGCGCTTGGTTCAGCGGTATTTTGCCAATTGAAGAGCAGTTGTAACCTTCAATGCGCTCTGAGGTAACAATGCTTCAGAGCGCCCACATTTCGTTCTCCTCAAACCAGCGGCTCAAACCCAGGCAACTCAAACATTGTCACGCAGTGCAGTAACCCGTTGGTCAAATACTCTAAATACCTCATCTAAAGCGGCCGTCGCATCATCAAAATAGTCGACTGCTGCAACGCTTGGGGCAAGCACGAGAACTTTGTTCTCAATAGTTCCAAGAAGCTTCTTGACGGTTGGGAAGTCCGAATGATGTTGCGCGATGACAAAGCGATCGATCGACTGATGTAGATACTTCAATCGAATTCGCTCAACGCTGCTACACGCCGCCTTTGCAGCCACACCGGTGCCCAGAGCTCTAGCCTGGCCGACACATTCCGCAATCCTCAATAAGTCATTCCAGAGCAATGCGATGGACTCTCCCTTTTCTTGCGGCAGCTCTGACAAGCGGTAATGCTGGGCACACTCCTCCACTGATTCAAGCAGTGAGGCCAATAGCTGATTGTGATTGGCAAGATTTTGCTCTGTCGACCACTGTTTAAACTGTACACGAACCCTTGGCCAGTTCTCCTCAACACTGCGCCAGCTTTTAGTATTGCGGACACTCTCATCAAGGTGAGTCAGCGTCTGCAGGTGGTTGTTGATATCGCTTTGTATAGCTGGAAGCCGAGACTGCAATTTGTTGTCTCCACACAGCACACTATTGGTGATTCCTCTGTGTTGCTGAATCGATGCTAATAGTTGTCTAAGTGTGGTCAAGTGCATCAATCCCGATAGCTTGGCTTGTTGGCTTTTGCCAAAAATGCGTCTCCTATTAAACAAGAAAACAACCATGCTCAATAAAACCAAAAGCATAACAACCACAGTTTGAACATTAGCAATTACAATATCAATCATCATTCACTCCCTATGCCGTAAGCTTTTCAAGATGCTCAGCCACCTGAGCGTTGTCAGCGGCAGTATCGGCATTGTGTTTTGCTGTTACTGCAACCTGCTCCATATTGCTCGATATTTCTTGAATCGCGATAGCTTGTTGCTCGGACGCGGCTGATACGCCAGCGACTTGATCGGTAATCGATGCCATGGATACGCTCATCTCTTCCAACGTGTTTTGCGCCACCTGGGTCTGCTCAGTGCAACGCGTGTTCCCTTCGCGAACTTGCTCTATCATGGCTGTAACATCACTCATGCTTGCCGTCACCTGCTCAACATGAGAAGTAATGGCATTCGCAGACTCATGACTTCGTTTAGCGAGGCGGCCAACTTCTTCGGCCACCACACTGAACCCGCGTCCATGTTCACCGGCTCGCGCCGCTTCAATCGCAGCGTTGAGTGCGAGCAGATTGGTTTGCTCGGCAATCTCTCGAATAAATTGGGACATCTCCGAAACTGTGGACAAATGACTCTCCAAAGTAACGATGCTTTTCGCCGTTGAGCCCACTTGAGACTCCACCTGCTCAACACTGCTTTGAACGCTCACGAGCGCCTGATTGCCTCGCCCACAAAGAACATTGCCTTGCTCAATGGCCCGCAAGGTCTGCTCAATGCGAGTTGATACATCTTCAATACTCTGTGCAATTTCCGTTGCCGCTGATGCAGAAGAGAGCGTTGACTCCGCCTGCATATCACTGTCCTTGGCCGCATCGGCCGCATTGCTTGCTAATTCTTGAGCGCAGAACGCCATTTCCGAACGCACGGCTTCCGCTTTACGCTGTTTTCGTAGCAGCAGTTGATGAACATCATCGAAGGCGTGGAAGCTTGAATAAAGTAGGCCAAGTGATTGAGGCACAGAAGGCTCCTCAACATGTTTTAGCTGCTGAAAGTACGTATTAAGTACGCATAACTCTCGATTCAATGTAAACAGCATCAGCCATGCTATCGTCGCAATGGATAGCAATACCAAAAACCCGGCTAACATGGCACCTAGCGCAAATAGCACCACTGAAAACAGCAGCACTAATAGAATGATCAAATTGAGTAGTTTTAAAGGTGTTGTGCGCAAGATAAGTATCATCTCTCCCCTCCTTGGCTAAAGACCCACTTTCTTTATGTCTATGATTGAAGTGCAACTTTCGTTCCAGACAAAAGTTGAGAAACGAATTTATATTGATACTAAGTAGCACCGACGCTTGCATGAAAACTTGCGGTTGCACACTTAATGCGCAGCACTGGACTAATGAAGGGCATTGCACAGTGACGGTGCAATGTATTGATAAAATTAAGAACAAAAGAAAATGGCGACCCTAGGGTCGCCATTTACAAAGAAGAACTCAGCGTCAAAGATTACGCTTTTTGTAGGTCTTTTGCTGGGTAAGTTAGAGACATGCCGTCTACTTCTACACGAACGTAGAAGCCGCCACTGCTCAAACCAGTCACGACCATTTTACCTAGATCGATACCTTTAGTTGCAACTACAACATCATCAATAGCAAACATTTTAAACCCTTAATTGGAAGTAAGATTAACAGCAATCTTTCGGGCGCTATTGAAGCAAAGTTGGTTAAGTATCACTAATCTGATTTTTTGTCGTTTGCATCAATTTTTGTTATCAAACAGACATAAAAAAACCACCGCCAAAAGCGATGGTTTTTGAAATCAGTGCCGTAAGATTACAGCGATACAGAACCAAATGCTTGGTGCCATACCGTGTGACGATTTTCGCCGCCGTTTTCTTTCTTACGCTCTTCTGCTAGCCAACAAAGTAGTTCCCAACCGAAGCCAGCTGCAATGATGCCGTCTTTATCTGTTGGGTCAGTATCTGGCGTGTACTCAGCTACGTCAGCACCAACAAGACGAACTTTACCCGATGCCTTCACTTTACGAATGATGTCATAAACCTGAAGGTGCGTTAGACCGAATGGATCTGGGCTTGAGTTTGAACGACAGAACGCAGTATCTAGTGCATCTAGATCGAATGTGAAGTAAACCGGACCGCCATCGCCACAAAGTTCGATGATCTTGTCTGCTACGGCATCAACGCCTTGCTCGTAAACTTCGTTAGTCGTGAAGCCAGTAGTGCCAAATGCGATGTGGTTACCTTTAACAAGCGCAGTTTGACGACCACGCATACCGATTTGTACTGTGCGCTCTGGATCCGCTAGACCTTCAGAGTACAGTTTTGGTAGCCAGTGACCTGACGTGTATGGGTAGTCAAAGTCAGCACGAGTTGATAGGTCATAGTGCGCATCGAAGTGGATTACGCGAAGAGGACCGTATTTCTCACCTAGAGCACGCATTGTTGGGTATGGGATTGTGTGGTCACCACCAAATACTAGCGGTGTACAATCTTTTTCAACAACCATGTGGTGAAGAAGTTCTGTTAGCTGCTCAACTTCTGCTTTCAGCTCGAATTGGCCTAGGCTATCCCAGTTACCGTAGTCAGAAATACGACACCATTCGAATGGGATTTCACCGTTGTCACCAACCGTACCCATACCCATTTTACTTAGGTGGCGTAGACGCTGTGGTGCGAACTTGTGTGAAGAACCAGTAGGAGAACACTTCTCAATGCCCATACCGTAGATAACAACATCAGTGTTATCTAGATCTTGAGAGAATGGCGCTTGGTAGAAACCTAGGTAGTCTTTGTTGATAAAGCTCATTTGCTCGATACCCTTGCCGCCGCCTTGCTCTTTAACGCGAGCTAGGTATGCCGCAACTTCTGGGTCTAGGTTGTCTGCTGCAGAAACGTTTTCCCAGATGTGCTTATATTTCGCTACTTTTTCTGGGTCGATTGCAGGCCACTTTTTGATATTAGACATGATATTGCCTCTCTACTTGGTTGATGGCTCAATATTAGCGTAATGATTTGGGCACCAACAGTAACAGTAGGTACGCTTTACGTTCTCATAAACGTAAATTACCTAAATTACCTTTTAGTGGTCGAGGACATTGCTTTTCATACGAAATACAAAAAATGAGGGACGACTTGAAAGCACTAATCTGTGGCGTTGGCCAAGCTTAATCTGGCATGTTCTAACGTCGCGCGAAGAGAATCATCAAGTATCATGACATCAAGTTGCTGGGCGGCGATAGCGTTAATATCTATCACGCTCTGCTCAGCCTCGTTCCAATACTGCCTAGCCGTCTCTTCTCGGCCTGCAAGCTGATAAATCAAAGCAAGTAGCGTGGTTTGCAGCACATTCCCTTCTACATAAACAAATCTAGCTTTGCAGCGCAGCTTCATTGTCCTGTTGACGAATGGCATTCAATGCTTGGCTTAGCTTGAGCCAGATAGGGAAATAATCATCCTTACCCAATAGATTGGTTAAAATCTTGATCCCATAATCAAAATTGCCCGACAAACATACTAACCATCCCACCGCGCCGATAGTGTAGTGAGAGTTAGGATTGAGCTGAATAATACGCTCAGCGCAGCCACTGACTTTCTGTGGATTGTTTGTCAGCAAAGCCCACCAAGCTTGAGCCAACATCACTTCGCCGTCACGCGGTGCATAGTCCAACGCTTTCGAAACCAACTTCTCGCAACGCTCAATCACCTCGTCATAGCTCATCATGCCAAAGAGTAACGCGTCACAATAGAGCTGAGCTAACGTAGCCAGGGTTCTCGCATCATTGGCATATCGACCAGCGACCAACTGTTGATAGAGTGCGATCATATCTTGCAAGCGCTCCTGGCTCATTTTGGTCAGGTACTCTAAGTAATAAAGACGCGCTTGATAATCGTTGAGTGAGACCGAACCTTGCTGCTTTACACGCTGAAATTCATGCATCGATATTACGCCATAGGAAGACGCCATTTTTGTCGCAATCCGTTGCACCATTGTGATTTGGTCGACAAGTACATCACCACTAGTGACCGTCAAAACAAATCGCTCACTCCAGATTTGCAGGCCGTGCTCTGTCTCATTGAGAGCGACAGTTACACGCAGAGACTCACCGGCACGGCGCACTGATCCAGACACAACGTAACGTGCACCTAACTTGTCACGAAACTCACTCAATGACAGTGAACCTCCTGCCATTTCTTGCACCCGTAGCGGCGATATCACCGCTAACTGCTCAAACACGCCTAGGGCATGACTGAGCTCTTCTTGCAGCGACAGTGCGACTTCATTGCAGATAGGGTCTTGCAAGGTCATCGCAAAAGGCTGAACAACTAGAGTCGGATAGTTAATATTTGGGATAAGCGGCGAAGGCTCGGCGCTCTCTTTTAGAGCAAACTCAGGCATGTAACTGCGCTTTGGCAGAGAAATGACGATAAGCTCACTGTCGTTGTTGCTTTCATAAAAAGCGGTCAGCAGCTTGCGCAATTTCGTTGCTAACATGCGAACCATAGGATCCGAGGAAGGGTTAAAGCTCGCTGGCATTTCAAACAGATCTGTCGCGATGGAATATTGAGTAAGCTGACCACCTTGGCCTGCCAGCGTCTGTTCCACAATGAAGCGAAAAAACGCCACCAGCTTAGGAGAGGAATAGAACGGCGGAAAGACAACGATCTTCTCTAAGGTGCTCTGGATTTGCTGCTCCGTGATGGGCTTCGGCATGGGCGTAGACTCGGTGCTTGGCATACTTACTCGAACTCAAGTGCTTTGTTTTTACTAGTTTATCACCTAGCGAGGGGTTTCCAAATCTAGCGACCTTCGATGATATATTTACCCGGTGTCTCTCCGGTTTGCTGGCGAAAAAAAGCCACAAACGCACTATCACTGGAAAAATCGAGTGAAGCTGCGGTATCCGCAACACTGTTTCCCTCCGAAAGTGACTGGATCCCCATCATTAAACGCCATTGCTGGCGCCATGATTGATATGGCATGCCCGTCTCCTTGCTAAAAATACGCGAGACGGTTTTAGCGCTGGCTCCAACCGTATTAGCGACTTGATTGAGAGGCTGAGGCAAGTAGTCTTGACGCAGCACGCCATCTAGCCAATTGGCCAGCCTTCTGTCACCGGGAAGGGGCAACGCCAACTCTTCTTTTGGTGCAGCTTGAAGCTCTTCAAAAAATAGCGCAGTCATGTGAGTTTGCTCTCCCGTGGGTTTGTCCCATGCCCACATTGCCATTCGTTCGATGAGCTCTCGGAGTAAGGAGTTGATTGAGAATACGGTGACCGCATCTGGCGCCGATGTGCAAATATCGACATCAAAATACAGCGATCGATAAGCGACAACATTACTCATTCTTGCATAGTGCTCTACGCCTGCAGGGATCCACGCAGCACGTGTTGGCGGTAGGATACACTTAGCCCCATCAAGAGAAATAGACATACAGCCTGAAGCGGCAAAGAGTAATTGATGTTTATGATGACGGTGCATGCCAGAATCATGCGTTCCAACCATGGCGGCAATACCGACAATCTGATTATCAATGCTGTCTGCATCAAACTGACTGTTCGCATCAATGATCGCCATGCTTCCTCACTCGCTATATCCAAGGTTCAACTTAATATTAACGACTTAAGCAGCGATTGCCAAAGTTACTCATAGAACAAAAATGGCCTCTTCACTAAGTAAAGAGGCCGTCAAATCACAATATTTTGGTGCTCAAAGTCACTACCATGGCCACCGCACCACAAGCGAGTAGCACCGCGCCTAGATTCTGAATGGCGCCAGCAAGACCGAGCCCTGCGCCTATCATTAGGTAGTACATCAGCCCAAGCAACGCACCGGCACTGCCCGCTTGCTGTTTGTACTCCGTCAGCGCAGCACTCAGTACATTTGGAATCGCAATACCAAATGACATAACCACCAACATCATTGGCGCAACAAACCAAATCGAGCCAAGCAATGCATAAACACCCACAGCACCTAGCGTTAGCAGTACTGCTGACACGCACAACAGTAACCACTGAGACAAGCCTTTTGATAACAGAGCCTTGTTCAAATAGCTTCCCATCAAGGTTCCCACGCCCAATATAACGCCGCTATAACCAAATTGCTCTGCATTAAAGCCGAGCTCGGCAAAACGAAATGCCCCCAATTGGTAATAGGAGAATAACGCGATGTTATAAAGCGCGACCAGCAGCGCAGATTGCCAGATCTTTGCATCTTTCATCATGCGCACACTTAAACCAGCAAGCTGAAGTGGCTGTTTTTGCTGCTGTGTTTCCGGCAGCTTGACTAGGTTATAAACGAACAGACCAAGAGCCATAACAAACAGCGTTAGAAACACATATTGGTAGCCACCAGCTTGCGATAGCTGTCCACCAAGCAACATGCCAACAACCGGGCTAATAGAAATGCCCATTCCCATTAAGCTAAATACTTTGCCCAGCTCTTCTCCGCGAAACACATCGCGCAGCATGGTTTGCGTCACAACGGAGCCGACTGCAATACCAAATGCACTCAAAGCTCGTGCCAGCATCACTGTGGTAAAATCTTCTGTCTGCATCGCCACTAAGGCCGCAGCGCCATAGATGAGAAGACCCAACAGCATCGTCGGACGTCTGCCCCACTTATCGGCCAATACACCCCAAACCACCACTCCAACAGCAAATGCCGAAAAGTAAATCGATAGCGTTTGAGCAGCCTGCGCATAACTCACCGCGAACGACTGTGCAATTGAACCTAGCGCTGGGCTGTAAATGGTTTCCACAATTTGTGGAAACATCAGCATCACAACCATCAGCCACAAAGAAGGTTTCGTATTCATTTTTGTGTCCTCGTTAATCTTTAACATGGGACGCATTATGAAGTGGTAATCAACCTTCCTATTATCAACATAAATACAATAAATATCAAAATAGAGACAAATATAAGGCCCAAAAAAGGAGCCTACTAGGCTCCTTCATTGATTCACAGTCAAAACTAGCTATTGAAGTAGAGACAGACCTTGCGCCCATCGACCTCACGGATATCAAACGGGATCTCGTAGATGGCTTCCATGGTCTCCTGCTGAACCACTTCATCAACTTTACCCGACTTGATGACCTTGCCTTTCTTCATCGCTACGATATTGTCCGAATAGCAAGACGCAAAATTAATGTCGTGAATAACAATCACCACAGCCTTATTGAAGTCGTGAGCGAGACGACGAAGCGTGTGCATGATTTCGACTGAGTGTTTGATATCAAGGTTATTTAAAGGCTCATCCAAGAACACGTAGTCGGTATCTTGTGCCACTACCATGGCGATGAACGCCATTTGACGCTGACCGCCACTGAGCTGGTCAAGGTACTTATTTTGGATCTCTTCAATCCCTAAATGACCGAGAGCCTGGTCAATGATCTCATTGTCTTCTGTCGTTAGACGGCCACCAGAATGTGGAAAGCGACCAAAAGACACCAACTCACGAATGGTAAAACGCATATTGATGTTGTTGGATTGACGAAGTACAGCGAGGTGTTTTGCCAGCTCTTTGGTATCCCATTGGGCAAGCAGCTTATCGCCAATCACGACTTCACCCGCATCGCTCTCTGTCAGGCGGCTTGCCATCGATAACAGCGTACTTTTACCTGCACCGTTAGGGCCAATAATCGAAGTCACTTCTCCTTTCGGGAAAAGCGCATCTGCATCTTGCACAACGAAGGTTTTGCCGTACTTTTTACTTAGACCTGTTAACTTGATCACTGTTATACCTCTTAATTAATTCTGTTTCTTAGCAATAAGAACAGGAAGTAGGAGCCACCGACGAGATTGATGATCACGCTGATCGTCGTCTGGAACGCTAATACTTTTTCAACAAACCACTGACCTGTAACCAGCAAAAATACCGCTAGTAAACTGCTCGCGATGATCAGAAAACGGTGCTGATAGTGCCTAAAGATTTCACGAGTTAAACTCACCGTGATCAAGCCAAAAAACAGCACAGGCCCCACTAAGGCCGTAGAAATAGCAATCATGATAGTAATGAGGATCATCACTCGTTGAGTGAGTTGCTGAGTATTGACACCGAGGCTTGTCGCGTTGTCTGTCCCTAGCCAAAGCACATCCAGCTTTGGCGCGTAGTAGAACAGAATTGCTAAGCAGAGTGAGAGTGGGATTAAGCTCCAGTAGACCAATTTAGCATTCACGTTGTTAAAGCTTGCGAACATGGAGTTTTGAATACTCGCAAACTCATTAGGGTCAACCAACATGGTCAAAAAGCCGGTCACACTGCTAAACAAACTGCCGCAAACAATACCAATCAACAATAGCGTGAAAACATTGCTGTCCTTACGCTTGAAGTAAAAATGAAACAGCAGCAGTGAGAAGCCAATCATGACACACGTAGAAAGCAGAAAATTGCTCATTGCGTGAATCACCCAAAAACTGGTGCTGCCGAGAATGACTACCATCAGGACTTGCACCATAAGATATAAGCTATCAAAGCCCAATATCGATGGCGTTAAGATTCGGTTATTGGTGATGGTTTGAAACACCAAAGAAGACGCGGAGATCGCAACGGCAGCCAGCACAATTGCCAGTACTTTAGGAATACGGCGTGATAGGAAAAATTGGTAGTTGTCGGCCGTCAGCCCCTGCCCCACAAACCAAGCGATAATCGCCACACACCCTGCGATGAGTAAGGAAATTTTCAGTGAATCACGCATTGCGCTTCTCTCTCAACACCAGATAAATAAACACTGCGCCACCGAAAATACTGATGATCATCGAGATAGGCATTTCATAAGGGAAAATAATCAAGCGACCTAGAATGTCACAAGCGAGGACGAGTATGACGCCCCAGTATGCTGTCCAAGGCAAGATCCGCTTCATGTTATCGCCCATAAATAGCGACACGATATTCGGCACGATAAGACCAAGGAATGGGATAACGCCAACGATCATCACGACCGTAGAGGAGCTAACTGCAACCAAGATGACGCCAATAAAGACAATCTTCTGATAGTCGAGGCCGATGTTCTTAGCAAAGCTTCACCCACACTCGCGGCACTGAACTGTCGAGCATAGAAATAGGCCAAAAGACACGCAGGTACGGCTAGATATAAGATCTCGTAGTTGCCTTGCAGCACGCTGGCAAAATTAGCCACTGTCCACGAAGACATGGTTTGCACCAAGTCGTACTTATAGGCAATGAAGGTAGTGAGCGCAGAGATCACGTTGCCATACATGATACCGATAAGCGGCACGAGAACTGCGTTCTTAAATTGCAGCCTTTGCAAGAAGCGTACGAATATCAACGTACCTGCAACGGCGAAAAAAGAAAATGGCACCCAAGTGTACCCATTGGCTAGCACCGCCAAGGAAAATTAGCCCAACAACGTAGCCAAGCAGCGCGCAATCAATCGTGCCCGTCGTCGATGGTGACGCGAAACGGTTCTGCACGATTTGCTGCATGATGAGACCCGCGACACTTAAACCGGCACCGGCAAGAATGATGGCAAGCAATCTAGGAACGCGGCTGACGACATAGATGGAATAGGCATGCTCATCACCACGAAACAAGTCGGCCAGTGATACGGAAGCAGCGCCAAGAACTAGAGAGCAGACGGCCAATACAATAAGCAGAGCAGTCGCCAAAATGGTTTTATGAATGGTCATTACAACGATGGGCTAAAAAGATACTTAACGAGAAAAGTCTCTGCTAATCAGCAGAGACTTTTAATGGAGAACAAATTAGTTCAATGCTTTGTCGATATCACTGATCATGGTTTGCGTTGCGGTTACACCGCCACCCGAGATATACCAGGCGTTTGGATCGATATAAACAATCTTATTGTTTTTCGCCGCTGGCGTTGAATCTACTAGCGGGTTGTTGAACAGCTCTTTCGCTTTACCAACACTGCGGCCAATCGCTTGTTCACGGTCAAGAATGAAGATAACTTCTGGCTGAGCATCGGCAACATATTCAAACGAGATTAGGTTTCCGTGTGCACCTTCAATAGGTGCTACATTTTTGCTGCTAGACTCAGCAAAACCGAAATCATCAAACACAATTGAGAAACGGCTACCTTTGTTAAACATCGCTACGTTACTGCCATTGTTCATTAGCATTAGTGCATTTAGGTTTTGCTTAGCGACTTTAGATGATGCGTTGTCAAGTTGTTGCTGAGTTTCTGCAATAAGTGTTTCCACTTCTCTTGCTTGTCAAACAGTTTGCCCAGCATACGCCAGTTTGCTTGCGTGTCTTTCCAGTACTGACCGTTATCAACGTAGAACATGACGGTAGGTGCAATCTGGTTAAGATCATCGTAGACGCGAAGCATGCGATTCTCTGCGATGATTACGTCAGGCTTTAAGGTAAAGATGGCTTCAAAATCCGGCTCACCGACAGAACCTGTGTTGCCTGTCGTTTGTTTATAGTCGGCTAGATATTCTGGAAGTAGCGAGTGAGGCGCGCCTACAGGTTTCACACCAATACGATCTAACACGTCTAGACTACCATTACCCAGCACAACGACACGCTTTGGTGTGCCATCAAACTCACTGGTGCCTTTAAAATGCTGAATAGTAACGGCACTTGCTTGAGCGGCCAAAGCTAGACTTGCGGTAAGGGTTAGCGCCAAACGCTTGACGAAACCAAAGGACTGACTCATTCCGATTTCCTTATATACTTTATGGTTATAGTTAACTCGCCCATTATCACTTACCGCAAAATAGGAATCAATATCATTTTCATAATCAATAGTGATTTTATTGTCCTAGCTCAATAATCCGCTAGTAGAAAAGCACGTGTAGCTCGCCTCTTCCTAGAAGTCTTACACCGATATCTCCAAATCACCGCTAAATCGCCGCTATTGTTTTTACTCCTGCTCGTTTTGTCATACTATGTCGCAAATCATCGACTTATAGACAGCGCGACACTATGACCACCAAAGCGAAATACTCCGATATCTACCAATCGATCAAGCAGCGCATTTTGAGTGGGCAATACTCCACAACGCAAAAACTGCCTGGAGGTAGTGAACTGGCCGAAGAGTTCGGCTGTAGTGAACTGACAATCAAAAAAGCGCTGGATATATTGGTTACAGAAGGTTTGGTGGTTCGAAAACGAGGCTCAGGGTCGTTTGTTAAAAGGCCTCTGGGGAATGCTAGCTACGCTCACTTACATGGCACCAAAGCCAATGTCCTCGCTAACGGTCAGTCCGTAGAGACTAAAGTGCTTGAATTTCAGGTAGTACCGGCCGATGAGCACGTTGCCAAGCGTCTTAACTGCGATGTTGAAGACATGCTCTATAACACCACCCGACTGCGTATCATCGACGGCATCGCCTCTTCGCTAGAAGAAACCTATATGCCGATCAGTATCATTTTAGGTCTAAAACGTGAACACGCGGAGGACTCCATCTACAGCTTCATCACCAATAAACTTGGCCTAAAGATACACAGTTCAACGATGGAAATTACCGTGGTCAAAGCGAGTCAATTTTACGCTAAAGAGTTTGGTATTTCTGAGGGGGAGCCTCTTGTCAACGTTGAGCAGGTTGTGTACTTAGATGACGGCGAGATTTTTGAGTATTCGAATGTGAAACATCGCTGGGAGAGCTACAAGTTCGCCACGAACTTCTTTAAAGTTTAATGACTTAAAGCCTGTTATACGTCTTCCTTTCAATCACTCGCCACTACTCAGCGGCGAGTGCTATGCAATGTGATTGCTGTCCAGTGGCAAGACTATGAACACTGACAAGCCTGGGTGGTTCCCAACCTCACATTGTGTTTAAAATCCCTGATTGAGTCTTTTCGAATCTGTTTAAGATCTTCCCTCTCGACAATAACCTCTGAGTTAGGCTTCGGTTTAGAACTACATGCATACGTCTGAGCGCCATCGACTTCAACTAAGCACGCCTTGCAGCAGCCATGCTTGCGCTTGTTCTTCAAACAAGGGGCGGGAATGCGGATCCCGACACGACTCGCCAATTCAACCAAATTGGTCTCATTCGCTTGAATAACAGTAGTTTGACCGTCGATAGACATTATGGAAGGTTTGAATGTGAACATGTTTCTCATCTTCTTAATCGATAACTATCAATAAGACGAAAAAACACCAAAAAAGACGACGCTTTTTTGATGTTTTTCGTTATTAATGACACTCAATCCTAGAATAGGATTAACTATCAGTCAGTTAGCAATACATATAATTGCGCCATAACAGCAAGTTATCGTTCAGCGAGTTACCGCTAAACAACGCACTGCCAGACACAACCACTTGCACACCTTCAGCTACCGACGCTCTTGCCAGTTCGAGCGACATTGAACCATCAATACTCACTAATGGATCAAAGCCCGTCTCTTCTAATAACGCATTCAACTCATGTAACCTTTCAATAAATGCGTCATTCTCTAGCTTCACGCCACTGCGAGGGTCTAACGTGAGCAGTTGAATCATCTCCACATGAGGCAACAGATCACTAAGCACTCCCAAGCAAGTATCAGGACATAGACTGATCCCACGAATAAGTGGGAACTGCTCTCCTTGATAACTCACTTTGGCTGGCTCTAGAGCGATCAATGCCTCAGCTGCATTGCGCAACCCTTCATATTGCAATGTCACCACATGAGCACCCTGCTTGACCAACTCTTCAGCATGTTGAATGGGTGACTGCGTCATCACATGGGCATCAATGATAAAGCCTTCAGGTAAAGCGGATACTGACCATGGTCCCAGCGTCAACTTAGGCACGAACTGTCCATCCATAACATCAAGATGTAGCCATTCTGTATCTGGCCCCAACGGGGATAGCGAAGCCGTGAGATCTCGCCAATCCGCCGCTGTCACACCAACACTTAAACAGCGTTTGCTTTTAGGAAGCACCCAGTTTCTATCACTCATGTTCACCTCTAGCTATCAAGCATCAGGCCATGATAGAGACGCTTAGTTCTTGCCCCTGTCATGATAGGCTTAAGATCTTCAACACACTGTAAATAATGAGGTGTTTGCTTGTGAGCAAGCATCGCCGCCTCATCTCGATACGCTTCATAAATCACAAAACGAGTGGGCTCTTCTTCATCTTGAAGGACATCAAATCTGAGGTTGCCCTCTTCCGCGATAGAGCCTAGGTGGTTAGGCAAGAAAACCTCTTTGAAGCGCTCAACCATATCCGGCTTTACATTAATTTCAACCAATGTGACGTGCATAGTGAACTCCTAGCTGTTTTTTAATGACAAGAACAACTCATGGGCATGCTGAGCCGACATATTGTTATGAACCACTTCACGCACGGCCTTAATCATGGCAACTGGATCGTCAGATTGGAAAATATTGCGTCCCATGTCCACACCCGCAGCGCCTTGGTCAATCGCGCGATAACACATATCCAACGCTTCTAGCTCTGGAAGTTTCTTACCACCGGCAATCACGATAGGTACTGGGCAGCCCGCTGCCACTTTCTCAAAGCCTTTTTCAACAAAGTAGGTCTTCACAAAGTGCGAGCCGATTTCAGCAGCAATACGTGTTGCAAGAGTGAAATAGCGTTGGTCTCTGGCCATCTCTTTACCGACACCTGTTACGGCCATCGTTGGAATGCCATAGCGAGTACCATCGTCAATTAACTTGATGATGTTATTGATTGACTGATGCTCAAATTTAGAACCAATATAGACCTGCGCCGCCATCGCAGACACATTCAGACGAATCGCGTCTTCAATCCCAACCGCGATGGCTTCATTTTCAAGCTCAGTGAGAATCGAGTTAGCACCCGAGCAGCGCAACACCACTGGCTTATTGGTGTTCGCCGGCACCATAGAGCGCACCGCACCACGGGTGGCCATCAACACATCTGTATGCTCAAACAGAGGTTTGATATTGAGGTCAATGCGCTCAAGCCCTGTTGTCGCCCCTTGGAAGTAACCATGGTCAAACGCCAGCATCACCGTTTTGCCTGTCTTAGGATTGAACACCTGAGACAAACGCGACTGCATCCCCCAATCCAGCGCACCACATCCTTTAATGTCGAACGTTGGGTTTACCTGAGGTTTGTCTAACCCAAAATCTTTACCATCTTTGATATCGTCTAAATCAGCCATTTCTCTTACTCCAAGTTTTAGAGGTGAGAGCCAGCAACAGAGCTGGCTCTGTTACTCATATCAGAAATCAAAATTATCGATGTTGTCTTTGGTGAACACGGTACGCTCCGGCATAACCACAATGCCGTTGCCATCCGCTTCATAGTCATATTTTTGAACCGCGTTTTGCGATACTTTTACTGGTCCTACGTTTGGAATGTCTAAGGTATCGCCAACGTTCATGTCGCCACTCTTCAATAGGTGATTAGCTACGTGAACAGAGATCTTGCCTTGATTGACTACGTCCCAAAGACCAAATTGTTCAACCGTGCCACGCTTCACATAAGGGCGCATTACGTTCGGGGTGCTAAAGCCGACAATTGCAACATCCTCAACTTTTAGGTTTTCAGCCGCTTGCGCAGCCGCAGGAAGCGCGTTGGCATCTGGCGCTATGATTGCGTCTAGCTCAGGATAGGCTTTAAGAATGTTCTCTGCGGTTTGCAAGGACTTAGTCGCGTCGTTATAGCCAAACTGTGTCGTCACCACTTCCCAACCTGGATATTCCTTAGCGATTTTGTCTTTCGCTGCAGCAACCCACTGGTTTTGGTCTGTTACAGTCGGACTCGAGTAAAAGAATGCCACTTGCGCTTTTTTCTCAGGGATCTGATCTGCTGCCATATCCACCAGCATGCTGCCCAACTGATCAGGTGTACCCTGGCTGATGTAGATACTGCGACATTCTGGTTTGGTATCCGAGTCCCAAGTCAATACTTTCACACCACGCTGCATCGCACGCTTGAGCGAAGGACAAAGACCATCTGGCGATACCGCAGAGACTACGATGGCGTCATAGCCACGGTTTACAAAGTTATTGATAAGCTGAACTTGGTTCGGAACACTAGGCTCTGTTGGACCGTCATAGGTCACATCAACACCCAGTTCCTTACCCGCATCCACAGCGCCTTGGCCGCCGCTGGTAAAGAAACCAACGCCTGTCAGTTTAGGAATAAAGGCAATCTTTTCAGCAGCCTGTGCTACCGACGTCATTGCGATACCCATAGAAATTGCTAACGCTAATGTTTTCATTGACTTATTCATACATCCTCCGAGGGATTTCCGTTTCAATGTAGGGGATTGTTATTGGTTTGCTGCTTTATTCGCGGGATAGGATGAAACCATCCTATTCCACTTATCTTTAAGAACATCTCGATGGCTCACTATCGAACGTACAACAACCACAACAATCAATAGCCCACCAGAAAGCGCACTTGAGATTTGATTTGGCACGCCGACCATTTGCAGACCTTGCTGCATGTAACCGACCAACAGAGCGGCTAACGCCGTGCCAAGAATTGAGCCCGCACCACCGTAGATATTGGCACCGCCAAGTACCACAGCCGTGATGGCAGGCATCAAGAATGAAATACCTAAATCTGAACGTGCCGAACCAAAGTAAGACACCAGCAAGATGCCAGAAATGGCCGCGCACACGCCCACCATGCTGTAGGCAAAACAAAGAGTTGAAGCCACTGGTATGCCGCTGTACTTCGCAACTCGTGCGTTTTGGCCGATAAGGAACAGGTTGCGACCAATTTTTGACTTATGTAGCACCATAGCCAGTAGCACGATGGCCACGATAAATAGGAACAATGGGAACGGCAGTCCTAACACCATGCCATTGGCGATATCAGTAAATGAGCTAGGGAAGCCACCAATACCCTCGTAACCTGTCGCACCCGACATGCCGGATAGCAACAGTGCACTACCGCCGTAGAGGTACATGGTGCCTAAGGTAATCACCAAGGGATTCACACCGGTGTACAAAATCAATAGCGCATTGATCAGTCCACATAGCGCGCCGATAGCCAATGTCAGAACCATACAAAGCTCAATGGGTAGACCAAGCTTAAACAGCACACCCATGGCGATCGCACTTAGGCCAATGGTTGAACCTAGTGATATATCCATACCGCCACTAACAATCACTAAGGTCAATGGCAATGCGACGATGCCGATGTAAATAAAGTCACTGGTACTGTAGAGCAGAACATTCATGCTCAACATGCTTGGGTTGATCGCGCCAAACACCAGTATTTCCATCACGATAAGTGCCGCAAGCGCACCTTCCCAACTAGCGAGTCGACCCATTTTCATAATGTTTGCTCCCTTTTGCTCTCGTTAACAACAGAGATAGACTTGTTGGACTTGCCGTTCTTACTTGGCTCGGGCTCAACTTTAAATCTGGCGTAGCGCTGCGCCTTAATCGCTTTCTCAATAGAGACACGCAATCTGCCATCGAAGACCAACACAGACAGAAGCACCAAGCCTGCGATAAAGTCATTCCACCAAGCAGGCAATCTCATCAGTACTAAAACGCTATCGATTTGAGTGAGGAAGAAAGCACCAAGAATCGCACCGACAACTGTTCCAACGCCGCCCAGTAAGCTGACGCCACCCAGTACGCAAGCAGCGATCGCTTTCATTTCAAGTCCATTCCCTGTGGTATTGGGCACGAAGCCAATTTGTGAGGTGAAAACGATGCCAGCCATCGCTGCCATAGTGCCGTTTAAGGTGAACGCGATGATTCGAGTCGCATCCACATTCACGCCAAGTTGACGAGCGCCTTGAAGGTTGTCACCCACAGCGTAGAAATTACGCCCAAACTGAGTGCGGGATAGCAAATAGGCGAACCCTGCGGTGATCAAAAGAATGATCCAACCAAAGTAAGAGATGCCGAGGAAACTTGAAGAAGACAGCGCTTTAATGGAATTAGGCAACCCCTCAATCCATTTACCGCCAGTCCAAAGCAGCATTAATCCGCGGAACAGACCCAGGGTACCTAGAGTAGCCACGATGGCTGGGATCTTGCCGATGGCGACCAAAACGCCGTTTAAAAACCCGCAAGCTGCACCTACGCAAAGCGCCATAACCGCGGCAATAGGTAGAGGGAACCCAGCATTCAATGCGGTCGCGACCGCAACGGCAGATAGACCCATGGTCGAGCCAACCGACACATCAATATTACGAGTCAGCATCACCATTGAAGCGCCTATCGCCAGCAATATCAGGACTTGCGCACTTGAGAACACCATAGTGAGCGTTTGAATATGGAAGTAATTGCTATCGGCAAGGCTGATGGCGATAAACAACAGCAAGATAGCAATGAGAACTGTGGACTCTCGATTATTCTTAATAAAATTAAGCATGAGGTGCCTCCTTGCCTGTTCCAAAGGCAATCTTCATAATGTTGTCGACTGTTATTTGATCCCCGCACAACTGCCCGCTTTGCTCACCGTGATGCAAAACAAACACAGAGTCAGAAAGCAGCTCGACTTCATCGAGATCCGAAGAAATAACCACGACAGCCACGTTTTTGGCGGCAATAAATCGAATGATTTCATAGATGTCGTAGCGCGCGGATACGTCCACGCCACGAGTTGGCTCATCAATGATGAGCAGTTTGGGATCTGCTTCTAAGCATTTAGCAATCAGTACTTTTTGCTGATTTCCTCCCGACAAAGTGCGAGCAGGTTGATCGTCGGCAGTGGTGCGAATTGACATCGCATCGATATAGCTCTCTAATCTTCCTTTCTCAGTTGGACTTTGTAACCAGAGACCAAATCGGTTGTGAACCATGGAACGAATATTCCAGCTAAGAGGAGCATCAAGGAACAGGCCAGAAGCTTGTCTATCTTCTGGAAGGTAAACCATGCCGAGCTGTAGTCGTTCTGAAAACGACATGGAGGAAATATCTTGATCAGCAAAGTGCACGCTACCTGCATAGGGTGCTCTTACACCACATAGGGTCTCAGCAAGCTCAGTGCGTCCAGCACCTACAACACCCGCCAGTCCTAAAATTTGCCCAGCCTTTACTTGCAGCGAAATATCTTTGAAGCCTTCTCCAGTAAGATTACTCACCGAAAGCACGACATCGTCTTTATTGAACTTGGTCGACAACTTAAAGTCATACTGCGTTTCTGTCTCACGCTTGCTCTTGTCAATTTTGCATTGCGGTGCAATCGCGCCAATCACTTGGTCTGGACTTACGGCATCAATGGCTTCGCACAAGGCAATACAACCATCACGCATCACAGTAACTACATCAGATATTTCAAAGATTTCTGGTATTTTGTGAGAGATAAACACCAGCCCAACACCAGATGCTTTCAAATCGCGCATTTGTTCAAAAAGATGCTGTGTTTCTTTGGGAGTCAAAGAGGCGGTTGGCTCATCCAAAATCAAGATTTTTGAATCACGGATAAGACCGCGCATGATCTCCACTATCTGCTGATCCGCGACTTCAAGCGTATTAGCGTCGGCATCTAGGTTTAATGTGCAGTTGAGTGCCTCTAGGGTCTGCTGAAGTTTCACTTCCATTGCCTCTGTTTTCGGCAATTGGAACAAGATGTTTTCGCGAACGGAAAGATTAGGAAACAGCAATGGCTCTTGCGGTACTAAATAGACACCCAGTTTATGCGCCATCGTAGGCGTAAACTGAGAAATCGCCTCACCACGAATCACAATATCACCACCATCTGGCTGAAGCAGACCAGCGATGATCTTCATTAATGTGGATTTACCTGCCCCATTGCCGCCAAGCAGAGCATGTATTTGCCCTTCCAATAATAGAAAGTCGATATCTTTAAGCACTTCTACTCCTGAGAACTGCTTTGATACCCCTTGTACACGAACCAGCTCACGAGCTGATTGAAGTGTGGTACTGCTAGAAACATCCATTTTGCCTCCAAACACTACATAAAATTGAACAAATGTTTTTGTATTTTTCAATTGTTCAAAATGATAGATCTGAAATTAGGTTAAAACTTGAGCACAGATCACAATCTATTAATCGTACTGTAAATAAGTGCAAAACCTCGCAATGATCACACTTATTCCTTGATATATCGTTAATTATATATTTCAGACAGGCCAGAAATGGATTAACATTCGAACAATCAATCTCTCATATATGACGATTACGCTTCATTTATGACGAAAAAAATTTATAATTTCCGAATGATATATTTGAACATTTGATTTTTATAAATTGTGATTTTCAAGATGGAGAGATCGATGCTGGAGCCAACAGATATGATGACCGAAGAAGAGCTAGTCGCGAGAATCGCTTGGTTTTACTACAACGACAACCTGACTCAAACCGAGATAGGCAACTTATTGGGACTACCAAGGCTAAAAGTCTCGCGATTACTAGAAAAAGGGCGTCAACAAGGGCTGATCCACGTCAGGATCCACTCTCGTTTTGAGGGGTGCATGGATCTTGAACACCGTTTAAAGGCGCACTTCAACCTGAAAGACATTCGAGTGATACCCGATGCTGACCCAATGGGAACAGATATTAATCACCGAGTCAGCGTTGGGGCGGCAAGTATGGTGGTCAGCCATGTTGGACCGGAGGATTTACTGGCGATTGGTTTCGGAGAAACCATCATGGCCACATTAAAAAAATTTGGGCAGTTTTATTCAAACCAAGCAAGTACCGGTCGTTTCATTGGCTGGAGGCGTGGGCACCTATATGAAGGGCATCTCACACCTTGATGCGAGCTGTGACGTCAACCTAGTTCCTGCACCGTTGCGAGTGTCATCGAAAGCGGTAGCTGACGTGCTTTACAAAGAAGACAGCGTCAGTGATGTGCTCATGGCATCGAGCTCAGCAGACATCGCAGTGATTTCCATCGGCTCGGTCGCTCAGGTTGAAAAAGCAACCATGCACCAAACGGGTTACATCTCGCTTGGAGAACAAAAAAGTACTTCAACGAAAAGGGGCTCAAGGCGACATTTTGGGTTACTTCTTCGATGAGCAAGGTAATGTCCTTGAAGATATCAAGCTGCACGAAGAGTTGATCTCTATTCGTCCAGAAAAACTCAGAGACATTCCAATGGTAATTGGTGTTGCAGGTGGCACGGTGAAAGCCGAGGCCATATTGGCGGCATTGAAGGGGCAGTATATCAATGCATTGGTAACCAACGAAGCAACAGCAACAAAGATTCTTGAACTCATTCCAAACTGATCGCTAGCATACCCGTGTGAAGCGCGGCATAGCATCTGGTTGGGGGAGTTTGCTTAACACTATTTGAGTAAATAAGAATGAGGATGCTATGCAAGAGTACAGGCGCGACCATCAATATTTGATGGCTATTGATGCAGGCACAGGTTCAGTACGTGCCGTTATATTTAACACCCTAGGTGAGCAAATCGCCGTTGGTCAAAGGGAGTGGACACATCGCCCCGTTGTTGGTGCCGAAGGCTCAATGGACTTCGATCTTACCAACAACTGGGACTTAGTATGCCAGTGCACCCGCCAGGCCATGGAAGAAGCGAATATCCCAGCTGACGCTATCGTCGGTGTATCGAGCTGCTCTATGCGAGAAGGGATCGCGGTTTACGATAGCAAACAAGTCCCTCTTTGGGCCTGCGCTAATGTCGATGCTCGCGCCGGCAAACAAGTCGCCGAACTTAAAACACTCGCCAATGGTGAGTTTGAAGAGCAGGTCTACCATCAAACGGGGCAAACTCTCGCCCTCGGCGCTCTCGCAAGACTGTTATGGCTTAAACAAAACCGACCTGATATTTATCTCAGCATCCACTCCATCAGCATGTTAAGTGACTGGGTAGGCTACAAGCTGTGTGACAAGATTGCAGTGGATCCCTCCAATGCAGGTACCACAGGGATGCTCAATTTGAAATCTCGCCAATGGCAGCCTGAAATCTTAGAGCAGGCAGGTCTTAACCCAGATATTCTCTCCCCAGTACTGGAAACAGGCAGCGTGCTAGGTGCCATTACCGAACAAGCGGCCAAAGAAACAGGCTTATGTGCAGGTACACCATTTGTGATGGGTGGTGGTGATGTCCAGCTTGGTTGCCTAGGTCTTGGCGTGGTGCGTCCAAATCAAACCGCGATTCTTGGTGGTACCTTTTGGCAACAGGTCGTGAACCTCCCTAAACCCATGACGGATCCCGATATCAATATTCGCATTAACCCTCACGTGATACCTGGCATGGCACAAGCCGAGTCCATCAGCTTTTTCACAGGTCTCACAATGCGCTGGTTTAGAGACGCGTTTTGCAGCGAGGAAAAGTTGGTTGCGGAACGTCTAGGTAAAGACGTTTATACTTTGCTAGAAGAGATGGCAAGCCATGTGCCGTGTGGCTCTCACGGTGTGATGCCTATTTTCTCAGATGCGATGCACTTTAAAACTTGGTACCACGCTGCACCATCGTTTATCAACCTATCGATTGATCCTGAGAAATGCAACAAACCAACCCTATTCCGCTCCTTAGAAGAAAATGCCTCAATCGTCTCCAGCTGCAATCTAGAGCAAGTGTTTGATTTCTCACACGCGAATCCCGACTTTATCGTATTTGCGGGCGGCGCTTCCAAAGGAAAACTGTGGAGCCAAATTTTAGCCGATGTGACGGGGCTGGAAGTTCGTGTACCTGTCGTCAAAGAGGCAACAGCTCTTGGTTGTGCGATTGCCGCCGGTGTTGGCGCGGGCGTGTATCGAGATCTTGCCAGCGCGGGCGAAACCTTAGTCGAATGGGAGACCAGCTATTACCCAAATCCGGACAACAAACAAAACCTACCAAGAACTCAAGCAAAAATGGCTCAGCATATACAAAGAACAATTGCACCTTGTGGACGATGGGCTCACCACGCCACTTTGGAAGGCAACAGGATTGTAGGGATAGGAGCGAATTATGATTAAAACAAGCGAAGACCGTCATCAATATCGATTCGAAGATCACGGTCCAAAATACCTCATGCGTACCGAGCAATATGATCTTGGTGTTGTGGTACTCAAGCCCAATCAAGAATTCAAGCAGCACCACCATGCTCATGCCTCAGAGACGTTTTACACGCTCTCCGGAGAGATTCACATGTATGTCAATGATGAGCTTCAAGTACTCAAACAAGGTGACATTCTAAAATGTGACCCCAAAGAAAATCACTATGTTGTCAACAAAGGCACTCAGGACTGGAAAGCCGTATTCATTAAATCACCGCCAATCGATGGTGACAGCGTTTACACATAACCCGCTCTCTCAATCCTACTCAGCACCTTGTTGAGTAGGATTTTTCCTCAATTTAATTTAAATGCGTGCTCGTAATCGCATGATCTATCGAAAGCCTTCACATCTTGCATCAAATACATTATGCGCTCTCCAATATCAGTGATAACTTGATTAGCGAAGTGCTATCAAAGGTGAACAAGCACGAGGAAATCGGTTGATTATGGATTCTATCCAATTACGTGTATACAAAGAACGCTACCTTAGAACTGCTGCCTTGTTTCGGCATGCAGTAAAGAACCACGCCATGATGGGTGTTCTATTTGCGGCATTTCTTTTCTTCACGACCGATCTAGAAACAGAGCTTCTCATTTGGTATGCCAGTATGTGCGTAGTCATTGGACTACGCCATGTGTCAATTAATGCTGCGGTAAAGAAGCTCGATGGCCTAACTAAGACCAGTCATCTGTTTGACCTCTTATTTGCAGCTCCACCAATACTAAACGGCTTTATCTGGAGTATTGGAATATGGCTCGCTCTATCTCAGAATAACTTTCAAGTTACTATCGCTTCATTGCTTGTGGCTGCGTCCGTCGCCTTTCACGGATATTCATACCTTTCCTACAGCAGAGCCAGCTACATTGGGTACTTTGTTGCCGTTTTCAGCTTGCCAACCCTCTATTTTTTCGTTGAGGGCTTCAACCTTATTGGCTCAGTGTTCGTTTTAGGGATGCTTCACTTTGTGTTCTTCAATACGCATCAATCAGACATCGCTACACTGCGGCTCTATGAGCACTTCGAACACACACAGCTAATCGCCAAGTTGAAACAAGCAGAAAAACAACTAACAGAACATGCCGAATTCGACAACTTGACTGGGCTGTACCGCAAGCGAGAATACGAAAAACGCTTCATTGGACTGAAGTATTTATCCATCATTCGTCAACAGCCCATTGGCGTTGCACTCTTTGACATCGACCACTTCAAACAATTTAACGACACCTACGGTCACTTATTTGGGGATGAGGTGTTAGTTAAAGTCGCTAACCTCATCAATGCTCACACTTCAAGTGCCGTGTTCGCTGGCCGGTTCGGTGGCGAAGAGTTTGTACTCATAGGCCGCTTTGACTCCAGAGCACAGTTTGTTGATATATTAGAGAGGATTCGTAAGCAAACTGAGCAGTTGTTGCTTTCTGAGCACAATAGCTCTGTCACCATCAGCGCTGGTGCTTGTTTTCAGCTAAGCACAGAATCTACTGAATTACGAGAATACATCCTGGAGTCAGACTCGGCATTGTATCAAGCAAAAGCCACTGGCCGGAATAAAGTATTGATGTCAGACGAACTTGCCAACAAAGAAGAATATAAAGAATTTTCAATGAGTTAATCGTGATTATTTCTTACCATATAACTTCAAGAATTCGATAAATTTCTTTTATCGTAATGGTCATTTTTTTTCGTTTTACTCACCTCCCCTAAAGCCTCATAGTCGCGGCGAAAACTTCATCAAATCTTACACTTTTTGATTTCCCACGACTAAATCTGGAGGCACCGCGAGTGGAAAACACAACTGATTTCGCAGTAAAAACTGGCTTTAAAGTTCCTGTTATTGCGCTATCACTCTATGCTGTGGCATCAGGCTATCTAATGAGCTTGATCCCGTTGATGCTCAATCAATATGGCATAGATGCAAGCAACGCAAGTTGGCTCGCAAGTGTGTTTTATGCGGGTCTATTAGTTGGCGCTGTGATTATTGAGCCTGCGGTTAAACACGTAGGTCATCGTATCGCATTTATTGCTTGCTTGACGCTATTTATCGCCACCATCGTTGTATTGCCGCTTGTCCCTATTGCTTGGGCATGGCTCGTCGCACGCTTTATTGCGGGTATCGCGGTTGCAGGTGTATTTGTTATTGTTGAGTCATGGTTGCTCGTGGGTGATGAATCAAGCCGAGCAAAGCGTCTAGGCCTATACATGGGTTCACTATACGGTGGCTCTGCTCTGGGTCAACTAGGCATCGGTTTCATTGGAATCGAAGGTAGCGTGCCGTTTGTGGTGATTCTATCTATGCTTAGTGCTGCGATTCTAGTGCTGATATTTGTACCAACTCAGCAGCCACAAAGCGCACATTCAGCGACACTGTCACTCAAGCAAGTGGCGAAGTTGAACCATGCCGCCATTATTGGTTGTATCGTATCAGGTCTGACACTCGGCTCTATCTACGGTTTAATGCCAGTAGAGCTGACGCACCGCAACGTGTCACAGACGAACCTAAGTGCCTAATGGCATTAGTCATTCTTGGCGGTATGGCAGTACAAACGATTGTTCCAACACTGATTAAAGTAGCCGGGCGCACACCGCTAATGGGTCTATTCTGCCTACTCGGTGTGTTTGGCGTGGGTTTGGTGATTTTGAGCGATGACTTGAGCGTACTTGCCATAAGCCTATTCTTGATTGGTATGGCCACGTTCGCGCTCTACCCGATCGCGATTAACCTTGGCTGTGACAAACTTGATGAAAGCTTTATTGTGTCAGCGACTCAAGTGATGCTTTTCTGCTACAGCATTGGTTCAGTAGCCGGCCCTGTGATTGCAGACTGGTTTATGAATGGTACACAAGGTTTGATGGCATACTTGCTAGCCACCATGATGGCAACTGCGATCTACATGTTTATCGCGAGTATCCGCACCAAGAAACACTTGGTCGCGGGAGAATAACAGCAAAAAGGTCACCGTTATGGTGACCTTTTTGATTTCACTGCAATTTGAATGACGCAGATTCTGTAGGCTACTGCGTCGCACCTTTAGCAAAATTGGCGAGTGCGCCCTCTACTTTCCTCAGTACCTCATCGCAGCCTTCTATATGATGTCGTGAAGCAAGGTAGCGGGGACTGTTGTAAACCAGCCATACCTCGCCTTTTTCATCTTCCATAACTAGGGCTTTTTGCGGCAAATCAATCGCGACACTTTGGATGCATGCCATCAGTGGCGATCCGACTTTAGGATTACCGAAGATAACAAGCTCAGTTGGCCTTAGAACCACATCCACCTTTTTCGCAGACTCTGAGTGTTTTACACGATTGAAAACGGTCATCCCCTTACTTTCAAGCAAGCTGACTAGCTTATTCGCCGTCATCGAAACATCGTGTGCACTTTTAACACGAACCAGCCCATCATCCCATCAGGCATACTCGCCAGCGCAGTGCCGCTAAAAGCTATCACTAACCCAAGCCATATCATTACTGATTTCATCACTTCTCCTATCCGTGTTCATCGCACAATGACTTGAGTATAGTGCGTGGTTACACACCCAGCGCTATCGTTTTGTGAATCACTAGGCGTTCAACAAATCCAGCATCATGGCTGACAACTATCACGGTACCCGAATAGTTATTAATGGCTGAAATCAGCTGCTGTTTGGCGTCCAAATCGAGATGGTTGTCGGGCTCGTCCAGTAGCAAAATTGAGGCTTTGGATTGGTGCGAGGCAATCAACATCGCAAGCTTCATTTTTTCTCCTCCGCTAAGAGCAGACACGCTTTGGTGCACCGATTCACGCCGAAAACCAATACCAGCCAAAAGCGTTCGCGCCTTGGGTATATTCAAGGCTTCACAGCGATGGCAGACCATATCCAGAATAGAAACCTCAGAGTCTAAAAAGGAGAAATGCTGATCAAGATAGAAGCACTCGCCATTTAGCGTGAGATGTCCACCAAAGCTCGAATGATTGCCACACTCCAGCAGGCGCAATAAGGTGGATTTTCCAGAGCCATTAGCCCTTTGAGCCAAACATGCTCCCCGGAAAGTATCTGCTGATTAATTGACTCCGATTCAATAAGTGCGTGGCTAAAGTCTTGAAAATGCACCTTCACTCTCCCACCAGACTGAGCCTCACTGGTGTACCATTTTTGTGGTTTGAACTGTTCAAGCTGTGATTTCACCTCCTGTAGCTTTTGATCAAGTTCCGCCATTTGGCGCTCATTTTGCGCTTTGACTGCCGCGTTGGCTACTTGTGCACCTTGCTTTTTACCATCCATTAATATTTTTGGCTGACTGCCTGAAGCCCGCTGTTTCTCTCCTCTGCTAGCGAGTCGTTGGGCAGTAATTTCGCGGCGTTGGGCTCTCTCTACCTTAACTTTCCGAGCTTTCTCCAATGTTTTGGCCATCTTATTGACGGCCGCTATCTTCTCTTCTTTTTGCTTTAGGTAGCCTTGAAAACCACCACCAAAACAAGTGATACCCAAACTGCTGAGCTCTAAAATGCGATCCGTGTTATTCAAAAAAGTGATGTTATGGCTGATCACTAAAATGGGTACAGAACGTTTCTTTAGTGTCGCCACCAACCAATCAATATGCTTTGCATCGAGATGATTGGTGGGCTCATCAAGGATCCAAGCATCGTGCTCTTGGTTAAGCAAACGATAGAGTCTAATGATGGCTCGCTGTCCTCCGCTTAAACGCCTCAATTTGGTGTTCACATCTTTGGGGAGTCGCAGTGTCTCCATCAAGTCTGCGAGCGCTTGCTCCAGTTGCCAGTCTGAATCTGAAATACGCTCAAACCACTGGCTGTCGGTTGCGCCTCGAGAAATCTGTGTAAGCGCTTCGAGCTTATCCTCCATCCCAAGGTAGGAAGCAATCGAGCATTCAAGATCATCGAGCGATGCCTCTTGAAGGTAAACACCTACGGACTTGACGCCGCCTTCCCACTCTACACTGCCGCTTGTTGGTTGAGATTGCTTGGCCAATATTGAGGCTAAGTGGCTTTTGCCACTGCCATTTTTCCCTACTAGGGCGGTAACACCGCATGGAATCGTGAACGAGAGTTCGTTAAACAGATCTTGTCCATCTGAAAATTGTTTTGATAGTGAAATAGCATGAATAGCAGTCATACATCCTCCTTGGCAGAGCATGAGACGCATGGCAGTACATACAGTAATATCGTATTAAGTAGTGATGTCTAGACCAGTAGCGATGCCATGATCAGTAGACAAAAATATAGAACGAGCCAACGCCCACTAACTCTGCGATTTCAAAAGTTACTTGTATAAAACGTTCGAAATTGAGTTAGTTGTTCATGTAGGCGTGCGCTCCTAGGGAAGTGATGGGAAGGATTATACACAATTGAGCAAAAGTGGCAGCCTCAAAATCCGAGACTGCCAGCGAGATCGCAAAATGCAGTGCTAGTGCTCACTAACCGAGTAAGCCATTGAGAGCTAGTGGCTCAGGTGCACCGGGAAAAACTTGCGCTAAAGCGGTGCTATCGGCTCCCATATGCTGTTTTAACACCGCCTTAATCACGGAACGAGTATCGGTCGTTGGCGCCAAATCACGCCCTTGATAGCGCTGTGCTTCTGAGAGCCCGGGCCACTCGGTGATAATTTCAGATTTCTTCAATGCGCCTCCAAGCACAAACATGGCGTTGGCTGTACCATGATCGGTGCCTTTGGTTCCGTTTTCTGCCACGGTACGACCAAACTCACTGGCGGCGATAATAACGGTTTTTGACCACTGTTCACCCAGTGCCTCTTTGAGAGCAGCAAGGCCTTTATCCAGCTTGGTCAATTGATTGCTAAGTCGGCCCTTAACTGTACCTTGCGCAGAGTGGGTATCCCACCCTCCTAGCTCTAGTACAGCAATATTGGGACCGTTAGGCGCGCTCATGAACTCTCCGGCTTGACGCATTAAGCCTGCAAATTGTTTGCTTTGATTACCACCTGAGGTCATAGACTCCAGTTTCATCGCATCTTCAAAATTAGCCGATAAAACTTCATCATTTTGGAAAAGCTCCGCAAGCAACTCCGCCTGCTGCTGTTTGGCTTTCAATTTGTGTGGAAACCAGCTACTCACTTTAACATCGCCGCGCACTATGAGCGGCATACCCGCATCGATTGCAATTGCTTGCTGCGACGTTGCTTGAGAGTTCTGCGTTGCCAGATATCGGTTCATCCAGCCAATGGGGTCAAACGGATCGGAGGTTCCATTTTCTAGCACTTTTTGACCATCAAAATGAGAGCGCTGTCGGTAATTTGTCGCACTGGCATGCACAAATAAAGCGTGCCCTTGTTGATACCATTGATGAACATTAACTAGTGATGGGTGTAAGCCAAAACCTTTGTCGAGCGACTTAAGGTCGGCTTTCGCCATCGCGATGTTGGGACGCAACGCATAGTAGTCATCATCAAAAGTTGGTACCACAACATTCAATCCATCCATGGCACCACGCAGCGTTATCCAAACCAGTTTGTTAGGTGATTGAGTCGATGCGAACGATAAGCTGGGTAGTAAACCAACCAGAGATGCCGCACCAACGCCTTTAATAAAATCTCGTCTTGTCGTCATCGTCTTTACCTATATTGAAACTGTGGGCTCATCCAAAGCACTACAAGCTTGGAGACGGGATCTTGTGCTTTATCAATCGCGGTAAGAACATGCTCATCAACTTCACTGCCATACAGCCTTTGAATCATCTGTATCAGTTTGTCATCGACATTTTGTTTGCTGCGCTCCATTTGCCTCACAACCAGTTTTCCGGTTTGATCCGCAACTTGCCAACGCTGCTTGAGCGCCGACGAAGAATTGTAATCGGCATCACTGTCAGGCCAACCAGCCGGTGAACCAGACATAAAAGGCTGCTGTCCTAACAGTCTAAGATGTTGAATCATTTGTCTTGGGTTCGGTTCAAAATCGGCACTGCGAAGCACAGCAAAGTACCACTCTTGAGGAGTACGAAAGCGCAATTGCTCGGAGCTGTTTTTTAGTGGTGAGTTAATTAATGTAAGGTATACAGGGATCAGCATCCCTTGATTGTTGCGCCAAACTTTGGTCAGCTCATCGATTAAAGAAGCGTGCCCAGAACCATAAAAATGCTCCACCAGCTTGCGGCACAAATGCCTTGCGGTATTTTCATGGTTCGCAAGGTCACGTAAACAGGTAACGCCCTGCTCTTCACCGGCTTGGTCATACACCTGACCAAGTACGTTGATTGCCCCCGGCTCATGCATGTCTTCGACAAACTGATAGCCGGGACGGTCTGCTTTGAAGCTGACACTCCAACCTGTAAGGCCTTGTGCTAACTCAATCACATCGTTTTGCGAGTAACCGCCATCGACACCTAAAGTATGCAGCTCCAAAATTTCTCGTGCGAGATTCTCATTGAGTCCTTTATTGCGCTTTTGGCCGGCTTTGGAGCCTGGACCAATCGAACGATGGTTATCCAAATAAATCAGCATGGTCGGATGCTGACAAACGGCCAGCAACATAGACGGAAAGTCGATACTCCAAAGCTCACGAATAACTTCATTTTCTATACCAGCTGCGATAGGTCTAATGCGGCGGTTATCCGCCGACACAGCAAAGTGATTGCTCCAAAACTGAATCAGGCGCTCTTGGAACCGAGAGGGGTAGATAAGGTTTGTAAATTGCGAGCCGTGGCCAATGCTTGATAACTTTCTTGGAAGAATGCATTGTTCGATTTGGTGAACAGTTTTTTCTCTTCTTCCGTCATAGACTGTTTGCGGCGACGATTGAGGTCGCCCATATGTGCAAGCAGCTCATCGGTCGTAGGCAACGACGTGATTGCTTTGTTTATATAAGGCTGAGATTTGAGTTGATCATTGAGTGAGGAGGCGAGTTTTGCATCCCCAACCCTTGGACCAAAACCAAAACGCTGCGAGACAATGTATTGTGCGGACTGTGATTTCTCCATGACAACCTCAATGACGGGAGCATACAAAAAGCATCGCACATTCACGCCAAATTGCCCAATCACAAACAGCAAAAACAACAGCGGCGCTCATAATTGAGCGCCGCTGTTGTTTGTCACTTAACGATTACGAACGTTTTGGCTGACGGTAAGTTTTACCCGCAGTTTTGTAAGTATCGCTTTGTTTGATTTCAAACATCACATCAAAGAACCATGCGACAAACTTAATGACGTCGTCACCTTCGTTCATGATGTGCTCAGCGTACTCCTGCTCTTCACCGTTATCATCAACATCGTTAAACACGTGATAGATGCGCTCTTCACCATCAACGGTTGCCAGTGCGAACTGACCCGTTAGGCTCTCTGCCGCTTCTTTGATCTCTGGGTTTTCAGAGCTTTTCAGCTTGTTCAATGCGTCTGGAAGTGTTTTCAACTCACATAGCTGCATGACCAGCAGCTGAAATTCTAATTGTTGCATGCATTACACCATTGTTATTTGCAAACCAAGTGTTATTTGAAGCCCTAGCACTTTAAAAATCTTAGAGATTAAAGGCTCGCTAATTTGGTCTCTTGTTTCTCAAGCATGGCGTCCAGTTCGTCTCGACGCGCGATAAACTGCTTGAGTTCGTTTTTCGGGACAGAGTCTGCCATAGGAATGTTAGCTCGCATAGCATTTACTGGCCTACCACGAGAAATCAACTCGTAATGCAAATGTGGCCCAGTAACCCGACCCGTTGCACCTGACAAACCGATTCGAGTCCCTCGTGTCACTTTCTGCCCTTTCTTCACTAAGATTTTACTCAAATGAAGATAACGCGTTTTGTATGGCCCACCATGGTCGATCACAATATACTTACCGGCATAAGGGTGATTGCGAACCATAGCGACAACACCGTCACCAGTTGTATAAACATTAGTACCGGTGCGGACGCCAAAGTCCGTACCATTGTGTGGAGAAACGCGCCCGGTCACTGGGTGACGACGATTTGGATTAAAGCCAGAAGTA
Source organism: Vibrio maritimus (assembly GCA_000755425.1). Lineage (GTDB taxonomy): Bacteria > Pseudomonadota > Gammaproteobacteria > Enterobacterales > Vibrionaceae > Vibrio > Vibrio maritimus_A. The sequence continues at coordinate 13,733 of BBMT01000019.1, read as the reverse complement.
ATGCGGTGATTTTTCACTGGATAGCGCATAAAGGCACGCTGCAAACTGTCGCCTTTAGCATCATAGTATTGACCGTTGGTATGCAGGTAAGCTGAGAACATAGCGCCGCGGTTGAAGATCTTAATCGCTTGGATCTCCGAGTTTCCGGTTGGGGTACCATCAACAAACTGGCTATTTTTCACCACTTCAAAGCGATCCCCTGCTCGCAAATCACGCGTGAAGCTAATCTTATCTTTTAGCAAGGTCACGACTTGGTCGATTTCTCTTGGGTTAAGTCCGAGCTTGTTCGCAGAGGCTGAAAAACTGCCGTTGATACTGCCAACCATAGCGGCACTTTCCCATTCACCCGGGATCGATATATCTTTAAATTCGTAGCTTCCATCATCTAAGCGAGCATAGACGGCTTTCTCCGCGACATTGCGGCTCACCTCTAGCTTGCTTAGCGTACCGGTCGCTTCATTTTGCCAAAAGCGCAATCTGTCGCCCGGTCTTAGGGTGTCGAGTACAAGAAAGTTCAAATCGGTTTCCATTACGGACATCATGTCACTGTATGGAAAACCCAATTGGTCAAAGATCTGGCTTAGGCTATCACCAGATTTTACTTTGTAAGCGTATTTAGGTGGCAATTCAGCTTTTGGCGGTTCTTCAGAAAGCACAGCAACGGCTGGAGAATCATTGAGATTAAGCTCAATGGTACCTTTCATATTTGAGTCAGGTAGGCTGTGAAGAAAAGCAAACGCTGCCACAAAAGGCAGTCCAAAAGCGATGCTTGTTTTGAGTTTTCGCGACGGAATCTTAGCCGTGGTTGATCCGTCTGCTGGTTGATTCGATTGCACAATGGTTCCGATGCATGTCGTAAATTGAGCCAATAGAGTAATCGTTTCCTATTTTAAATGCACCCAAATGTCGGGAAAAGTCAGGTAAAACATGTGATGAGAGTGTAAAAAAGCGACGTTTGTCATCTATTCAGTCTTGCACGTTTTTTAATCATCAAAGCAAAAATTATCTAACTGCTTGAATTTACTTGAACAGTGTCGAATAGCGTCAAAAATGAGCATTTGAAACCAACAAAATGATGAATCTTGCTATGTTCATCATTGCCTTACAGCGGATTTGGTAGCATATCAATGCCTTTAATTACACTTTCTATTCATAACCATCCCCATATGATCGTCTAAATATGATAGAATTGTCAGTTCAGGATTAGATGTAAAACGGATAATTTCATCATAACCCTCTGATTAAAAACTACTTTAATCGAAGGATTTTCGAATTCTAATCAGTAATTCATTAAACATGGAGTTGGTCTTTATATTCGTCTTTACGAATATGTAAACCTCATAATTATGAGTTTCAAATCTCAAAAATACAGTATCGATTCAACCGACTATCAAGTCGGCCAAGACAACATCACCAAATGGGGCATGGATGTCCACAACACAGTGTTTACCGCGTCAGCGGGTCTATCCATCCTCTTCATCGTCACTCTTCTTGTTCTTTCGCCAGCGGATGCTAAGGCAGCTATCGACGCGGTAAAAGCCGTCGTCCTCTCGAAGTTTGATTTCGTGTTTATGTGGGGAGCGAACATCCTACTGATATTCGCAGTACTCATTGCTTTTTCTCCGCTCGGGAAAATTCGTTTAGGTGGCGACGACGCCACAGCGGACTATTCAACTTTATCCTGGATCTCAATGCTGTTTGCAGCGGGTATGGGTATTGGCCTTATTTTCTGGGGCGTGGCAGAGCCAACGGCATTCTTTACCAACTGGTTCGGTACACCGCTCAATGCAGAACCGTTCACTCCAGAAGGCCGTGAAGCGGCACTCGGTGCCACCGTGTTCCACTGGGGACTACACGCATGGGCTATCTACGGCATGACAGCACTATCGCTGGCATACTTTGTTTATAACAAAGGCTTGCCTCTTTCGATGCGTTCAGTGTTCTATCCGTTATTAGGAGATAGAGTCTGGGGAAGAATCGGTGACGTCATCGACGTGATGGCCGTTCTCGTTATCTTGTTCGGTCTTGCCACATCTCTAGGACTTGGTGGCTCACAAGCCGCGAGTGGTATTAGCCATGTGTTTGGCCTAGAAAACAGCCTTATGCTACAGATTGCCATCATCTTGACTATCATGGGTCTGGCTATTGTTTCTGTCGTTCGTGGTATGGATGGTGGTGTTAAGGTGCTAAGTAACCTTAATATGATCATCGCTTTCGTCTTCCTTGGCTTTATGGGCGTTTTGAACTTCACTACGGTGTTTGATTCACTAACGACCTCGCTTGTGGGTTATGTGAAAAACATCATTCCATTGAGCCAAAGTGCTGGCCGTGAAGATACAACCTGGTTACACGGCTGGACTGTGTTCTACTGGGCTTGGTGGGTAGCGTATGCGCCATTCTTCGGTATGTTTGTTGCTCGCATTTCAAAAGGCAGAACCATTCGTGAGTTCCTATTCTGCGTGTTGATCATTCCAACACTGGTCACCACAGCTTGGATGTCTTTCTTCGGTGGTATCGCTATCCAGCAAATTATCGATAAAGTTGGCTTACTTGGCATGGAACAAGGATCTCAGATGTATCACTCAGCCTGTTCTACATGCTAGATGCCTACCCTATCGGCAACATCCTCTCTATGATTGCTGTTGCGCTAATAGTGGTGTTCTTTGTTACGACACTCGATTCTGGCTCAATTGTGGTTGATAGCATGACCGCGGGCGGCAAACTCGAGCTTCCAATCAAGCAGAAGGTCGTATGGGCTGTTATCTCAGCAGTAATCGCGACAGTGATGTTGTGGATCGGCGGTACTGATTCCATTCAAGCACTGCAATCCATTACGATTATTGCGGCTCTGCCGTTTACGATTATTCTGATATTGGGTTGTGTGAGTCTGCTTAAAGGCCTGTTCACTGAGGTTGAGCAGCCAAAAGTTGCCAGCAAACAATCTAGATAATTGAGAAGGCTTATCGGATCTCCTCCGATAAGCCTGTTTTTCATCAGTATACCTCTTTGATTTGCAATCATTCCCCCCTCAAAATCCGTCACTTAGCCAAATTGGACACTCCTTAGAAAATCCATTAGCCCGTTATTTCATGAGTTCTGATCAACAAAAGTATTGACATAACATCAGACCAACACTAACATTCGACAAAGCTGACCGATTGGTCAGTCATGATTTGAGTGATGACATGGATAAGAAAGACAAAATTATACAAGTAGCCACTAAACTGTTTGCTGAACGTGGCTTTGAGAAGACCCCTATCTCTACCATTGTAGAGGAGGCTGAAGTCTCAAAAGGCTTGGTCTTTCACCATTTCAAAAACAAGAATGAGCTATTGAGAGCCGTGTTCATGCATATCACTGAGGTGATAAATGAAGCCGATAACAGCGACCAAGACGTGGCCTCAAACGATCACAAAGTCAAAGCATTGATCGACTCGATCTTTGATGGAATGACCATAACAAAGCATCGCAAGATGTATCAGTTTAACTTTAGTGTCATGGTACATCCTACCACTCGAAATATTGTGTTGGATCTTATCCAAGAAAGGTATTTGGCATTGCAATCCTCTACCGAAGAGGTATTCCGTTCCATCGGACACCCAAACCCCAAAGTCATCGCGCAAATGTTGGTGGCCGAAGTCGATGGTATTGCAATGAACTACTTATTGAACGATGGCTTTCCGATAGAAGAGATTCGGCAAGAATTTATCAGCAAATATTGTTAGCAGACCAAGCTAGCATTACGCAAACGAACCTAAAATCACGCAAATTCAACTGCGTGATTTTTTGACAATAACAACTGACTGGCTGGTCAGTCAGTAAATTAAGGGCAAAACTATGGCAAATACGCCTTATCACATTCAATACGAAGCCTTCGCCAACGCCGGAGGACTATACGATGAAAGACACGCCAAACTCTATGCAGAGTTTGCCGATAACCTGATCCAAGATGGGAGTTATTCCATTGTATATGAGGGAGTCGCTCATGGCTGTTACACGCCTATCATCATTGACGAAGCACCGCACCTGAAATGCTATGTGCTCGCCCCATTGGCCGTGTTACCTGAATATCAAGGGAAAGGTTATGCTACACGATTGATGGAACAAGCGGAGCGAGAGCTTGACGCTGACGTCATATTTGTGATGGGCGAACCGTTCCACTACGGAAATCGCTACAACACACCTCATCAGGTATTGCCACCTGTACAAACCCAAGCACCACTAGAATGTTGGTTTGCTAGGGAGTTGACTCCTGGCGCAATGCAAGGTGTAGGAGTGTCAGCATCCTCTATAAGCGGGCCATATGCTGATCCGTTAATGTGGGGACACCCTAGCGAGCAGGTTTAAAAAAAGCCGCCCACCTTTAGGTGTGCGGCTTGTATTGTTTTGTGTAGGTAACCCGTTCAAAAGGTTAAGCTTGCGCCGTTTTAACGATGCAATTATCAGCACCAAAACCATTTGGCACATACTGATCTGCTTGGGCATCGTTTACCCATTCGCTCTCGTTCACTAAGTAACGGAACTGAAACTCGGCATCCTTTGGTAGTCGGGTTTTGTATTTAAACGACTTTGTCTTTGCAACTTTCTTCATTGGCACGGGTTGCCAATCAAGAAAGTCCGCCATCAACACGGCACTTTGAACATCGGTTGCATCCAACTCGAACGTGACTTCAACTTCATCTTTAGTTTTAAAAAAACGCTTATTAATCATTGCAAGCTCCATTTGTCTAAAAATAACAACATCAAAACCTCATGTTATGTAATTAATGTCACATTCTCAAGCGTGCATTTGCAACCAATGATTTACCAAGCCAATGAGAGCTAACCAATTCATTGTGAATTGCTCAGCATCCGCTCCATTTAAAACCTTTTACTTCACAGCTCAAGCTGTCGGCTTCCGTTGGTACTTCAGCCATTGATTGAGCTTGGCCGTGTCTGTTGAAATTCAGAGTCATCGTATCGTTGCTGCGTTGCAGTTCTATGATATCAATGCGATCCCCTGCTAGTTTGGCATCAGACAAAATCACTCGCTGACGTGCTGAGTCCCATTTAAACAGTCCCAAGTAATAGAAAACACCTGAGCCTTGATTACTTACAGCAAAAGGGATAACCACGGCAGATAGCGACTTGTCGTTGTAAATAGACTGCTGATACGCATACAGCAAATAGACACTACCTCGCTCCATACCATCATCGTAGCTCCCAGCCGCAACTTGAGTATCTGGGTCAAGATCCGTCAACAATGAAAATGCGCTGGTCTCTGGCACTTGAATTGTCCAAGGGTTGGGTACTTGAAGTCCCAATATGGCTTCAACAACGGGATCTGCCTGCAGATTTTGCTGCGAAGGGAATTTGGCAAGAATCTCCTCATCAGATAGAGAGAACCGATAGATACCCGCCACTATAACAACGGCGAGTAAACAAAGAGGGATCAATAGAATCAGGGGAACTGGAAGCTTCTTCCTAGGCATTGTTATAATTCTCAATAACTTATTCAATCATTACAGTTTAGCGCGTTCTTGAAGACGTCGAAAGCATCAATCCCCACTATACTTTGTGCATATTCACACAAACACTCACCATACATTCTATTGCGTATTATTGGTTACTTTAGAACCATATAGTGAATAATTACCCTTTAATGATGAATAGTATTGCCAGCTTTCAAAAAAAAGAGTAATCTTGCGCTCAATGCACAAATATGGATGTTTAGTGAATAAATAGGCGCAGGACGTCGTCATTATTAACTAGTTGTAACACGAGAGAAAAATGCAAAATAGTGCTCAATCTGTGCCGGAAAGCGGCAAAAAAGGCAACTTCTGGATGTTCTTCATCCCGTCGTTAATCGGTCTATTCCTGTTTATGGCGCCAATCAGCTACGATGGCGGTCTAACTATCCCAGTCGCTGTACTTGCTAAAGCTTTACAAGCAGCAGTGGGTGACTTTATTGTTCCTTTGGTCACGGCAATCATCGCTGTGATGGCAGCAGCTTCCGTTCTATCACGCATTTTTAAGCCTGCTTTCATTACTAACAATGAATTTTTAAACGGCCTATTTAACCCAACACCAATGTGGCTCGCAGTTCGTGTCATCGGCGGTATTGCGGTACTTATGACCTATTTCCAAGTTGGTCCAGAAGCCATTTGGGAAGAAAACACTGGCGGCCTAGTTTTGGAAGGCCTACTGCCGACGCTATTTGCCGTTTTCATTTTTGCTGGTCTTCTTCTACCACTACTTTTGAACTTTGGTCTACTTGAGCTGTTTGGTGCACTACTAAGCAAGATCATGCGTCCAGTGTTCAATCTACCAGGTCGCGGCGCTATCGACTGTATGGCTTCTTGGCTCGGTGATGGTAGTGTGGGCATTCTTCTGACCAGCAAACAGTATGAGAACAAGTTCTACACCATGCGTGAAGCAGCAGTGATTGGTACCACATTCTCAGCAGTATCTATTACATTTAGCTTGGTAGTTATTGCCCAAGTTGAGCTTGAGCACCTATTCCTACCTTTCTATGGGGCGATTTGTTTGGCGGGTATTGTAGCGGCAATTATTATCCCTCGCCTTCCACCACTGCGTAACAAGAAAGACCTGTTCATCGATGGCACCAAACCATCTGCAGACGCAGAAGTAACACCAAAAGGGCACACCACCTTCTCTTGGGGTTTAGATCTCGCGCTGCAGCGTGCTGGTAAAGTGACATCGGCTAAGTCCGTATTCGGTGAAGGCGTTAAGAACGCTGTGGACATGGTATTTGGCGTACTGCCTGTTGTAATGGGTCTAGGTACTGTTGCGCTTGTTATCGCTGAGTACACGTCGGTATTTGAAATCTTAGGGACACCGTTTATTCCTTATCTAGAATTACTTGGTGTACCGGAAGCTGTAGCAGCTTCAAAAACGATGGTTGTTGGCTTTGCTGATATGTTCATCCCATCGATTCTGGCGGCGTCGATTGATAACGAAATGACGCGTTTCGTAATCGCAGCCATGTCGGTGACTCAGCTTATCTATATGTCAGAAGTTGGGGCTCTACTGCTAGGTAGCCGCATCCCAGTGAATATTATTGAGCTGTTCGCTATCTTTATTCTGCGTACGCTTATCACACTGCCTGTGATTGCTGGTGTCGCGCATTTAATCTTCTAAATCGCAGACCACTTTTCTCTTGATGAGGCTCACCTTTTTAGGTGAGCCTTTTTTTATTCCATAAAAACAACATGATGCATCGTTTACATTATATAAATATCAATTATCCTATGCTCGCATGTGAATAACTCACAGCAAAGCAGTGGCGTACTCTTTGCAGAACTCCTGCAAGGAAGTACGTAATGATAAGACTCATCGGATAATGAGTACTAATGCGAATGAATCGCAGGACATAATAATGAAAAATATCACTAAAGTGGCCGCCATCGTTTTGGCAGCAACCACTCCAACACTATCGAATGCAGCTAACAATATGATCGAAGCGCGCGGCGCCGCCATGGGTAACACCGGCGTAGCCTCCGCTGACTATCTGACTGCAGGCTTATACAACCCAGCGCTAACGGCATCATACAAGGACAACGACGATGTCGGCCTTCTATTGCCTAGCTTTGGCGTTAGCGCTCGCGATGCTGACGAAAGTATTTCTACACTTGACGATCTACAATCGTTGATCGAAGAGTACGAGAAAAACCCGTCAGGCGAGCAAGCAAAGCTAATCGAAATCAACCGCCTACTTGATCAACTCGAAGGCAACAAGCCGACAACCGTAAGTGCCAACTTAGGTTTTGCGATTGCGATTCCATCGAGCCTAGTATCTAGTAATCTCTACGCTCGTGGCTACGCAGAAGCGATTGCAGCCCCGATAATCCAACCCTCTCAGGGAAGTTCTGTTGCTGACATCGAAAATCGATACAAGAACTCTGAAGTGCAAATGCAAGCTTTTGCTAGCGCAGAATTTGGCTTAGCACTGGGTAAAAACTTCAATATTGCAAACCAAGATGTCTCATTTGGTATCACACCTAAGTTCCAAAAGTTGCGCACGTACGCACTAATCGCGAGCGTGCAAGAATTCGATGCTGACAATGCAGAAGATAGCATGGTTGAAAAGAGCGCTTTTAACTTCGACTTGGGTGCAGCATGGCACTACAACAACTGGCGCCTTGGCCTATCGGTTCGTGACCTCATTCAACAAGAGATTGATGTACAAACCTACGAAGGTACCAAGATTGATACTTACAAGTTAAATCCGATGGCGACCCTTGGTTCTGCATACAATGGCGAATTCGTAACAGTTGCGGTAGATATCGAACTGAACAAGCAAGAGCGCTTTGCTAGCCTTAACGATGAAACACAGTATCTACGTTTTGGTATCGAGGGTAACGCTTGGGACTGGGCACAGCTTCGTGCAGGATATGAGATTGACATGCAAGACAACGCCGACAGTGCCATCACTGCAGGTATTGGTTTAAGTCCATTTGATGTGGTAAGTCTGGATATTGCTGGCAACTACGCGGGTAGCAATCAATTAGGCGCTTCTGCAAACTTAGCATTTACATTCTAATAGCTAAGCAGATAGAAAAAAACGGAGCGATGATCGCTCCGTTTCTGTATTTGGCAGTGTTGTTCTAAACGGATTGTCGATTAGAAGAAGTACTTGAAGCGTACACGAACACCTTTGTCTGTATCTTCCTCAAACACTTTCGCAGTTGTTTGGTCATCAACTTTCGTGTAGTAAGCACCTAGGTAGATTGAGAAATCATCAACTGCTAGCACGTCTGCAAACTCGTAAGATGCGTAAACCGTGTCTACTTTCGCTTTACCTTCTGTGTACGTTAGCTTTTTGTTTTCGTACTCGTTGTTCGCATGGATATAACCAAGACCGAAGCCTTTGTATAGCGCGTTCACACCAACAGTCATGTTGTCTTCGTCAACTGCGTCCATGTATGCAAAGTTTGCAATCAAGTTCCAGTCAGCAGTCGTGTAGTTTGCAGTCACACCGTAACCCATACGGTCAGAGATATCTACACCACTAGTAGTGACAACTGCATCTTTAACTAAGTTCGTTTCTAGAGACGCTGCGATGCCGAAGCTACCCGCTTGGTAGCCAACTACCGGACGAATTAGTACAGAGTCTTTTGTTTTGCTTTGGTCAATGTTTGCACCGTGGTATTTACCGCCAGTAAATAGGTCTGAACGGTCACCAATCATAGAACCTAGCTCAACGTATAGGTTGTCGAAAGACTGGCTGTACATGATTTGGCCGTCAGAACCACGACCACGCGCTTCTTTCATTTGGTATACATATGGTGCACCATCAGCAACTAGTTCGTTTGAAGTGTCACCAGAGTACTCTAGGAACGTATCTTGACCTACAGGGAACATGTCGAATGCTTCAAAACGACCCATACGTAGGTTCCAGCCATCTTGTGCACCAAACGCAAACCATGCATCATCCAGTGCGACGTCACCGTTGCTTTGCATCAAAGGTTGAACATTTACTTGGAAAATGTGACCGTTGGTAGTAATGCGCTCGCCTGCAAACTCAAGAAGAATACGACCAGATTGGTTGAATTCGTTGTTCTCTTGGCCTTCGCGGTCTTGGAAGTTGAAGTCAAATTCAACGTCACCACCGATAGAGAAGTTGCCTTGCTCGTTATCTACGATGCTGATGCCAGCGTTTGCACCCATAGCAGCAGAAACCAAAACTGCAGCTAGCGATAGCTTAAATGTATTTTTCATTATTAACCCCAGGGATTGTAATTAACTATTTTTTTATATTTAAAAGCTCTCTGTTTGTAGTGAATGAGAAGGGATAAACCTAGCGCCTCATTCACACGTCACATCAAACAAAAAACTTGAAATCATTTATCGAATGAACGAGAGCAATTTTGGGCAAATTCATTCACCCCATCAATCCTAATAAGTTAAAAATGCCTATCTAAATCACGCTTTTAGAAATATGGAAAAATTTATAGTAATCAATAGTTTATATATAAATAAATATCCATTTAGCTTTAAAAACATTTATTGAGTCAATTTATATGAACTTTAATTGAATTAACGGTCTTACAGTGATGCCTGTCACAATTACAGATTAATAAAAATATTAATTATTTGTTTAAATTGCAGATAGGGCATGTAGCGCAAATGTAATCGTTGTTTGGCGAATCTACATAACAACGGTTAACTAATAAGTTGTACAGCTGCACCGTGATCAACAAGAACTCGCAACAACACCTCTTGATGTAAGCTTCTCGGTCGTGCCGTGGTCAGACAAGGTGCATCAAGCTGCAAATAAACTTGCTATTAGGCGCATATGGTCTAGGTTAACAATATGAAATTAATTGAGGAGTGAGTCGCATGAACCAAACGTTGGAACAGGACATTGTTGACGCCATTCATCATTTAGATACTAACCAGCTTCGAGACGTCAAATCGTTTGTTGAGCGCTTATCAAGCGAGAAACGGATTAAAGACTTGGTCACTGAAGAAGAGCTGGATATGCTACTCAGAGTCAGCGCGAGTAAGCAGCGCTGTTAGTGCTCGCTGTCATCCCGCTCTCCAGAATATAGACAAAACAAAGGCCAGCATTTGCTGGCCTTTGTTATTGATAACGAGAGCATCAAAGCCCACTACTGATACTGAAGCCCCTTCAGATAATGAATGTTCCCTTCAGCTCCAGTTAACAAAAGCTGACTTAGCTGCGCCACGAACAGGCGTGAAGTAAATACCGTTTCCCCATCATCACAGAAGATTTCAATACTCGAATGATCGACAAACACTCTGACTTGGCTTTGAGAGCTCAGGCGCTTAGCAAAACGTACCGTGCCAAACTCAGCAGCGTGTACCTCCGTCACATCCGTTCGATCTAAAATCCACTCATCTTCATTGCCTGAGAACACCATTTTGTCACCGTTATCATTCGCAAGCTCAAGACAAAAATTGCTTTCAACGGTTAACTCTAGCTCAAATGCACGACTGTTCAGTGCGTTGCTCGCCGTTAACGGTTGAGTGGTGTGTCTCAGTGCCTTAAGCTCTTCAAGCGGTTGTTGAATCAGTTTATTACCGCGAATCGTCACTTCTCTTGGTAGCGTTAGCATGTGAGCCCAACAGTTTTTGTCCGTTGGGTATTCACTTTTAGAGTTCCCTAGCCAGCCGATAAGAATTCGTCTGCCTTGCGGGTCTAAATACGTTTGTGGGGCATAGAAATCAAAACCCTTATCTAATTCAGAGTAGCCTTGGTTTTCAAACACGCGCTTTTCGGTATCGATAGGTTTGCCCACAATATAGACCACGGAAAAGACGTTCTTTAAATCGTATTTACTCTCAGACGACACGCCTTGAGGTGAGAAGATAAAGACTCCCTTGTCATCTTGCTCATAATAGTTTGGGCATTCCCACATGAAACCAAAGTTATCGAGGCCGATATCGACATTACCAAGGTACTGATAACTATCGAGCGCTGAGCCGCCATAGATTGCTAGCTTTCCCTCATGCTGATGGCTTTCAGCACCAATCAACATGTAATAGTCATCACCACGCCTAAGAGTGACAGGGTCACGCATATTGTGCGTGTAGTGCTCTGAGTTGAAATCGACCACTACCCCTTTTTTCTGGACATTGCCCTGTTTATCCATGACCGCCAATATCTGTGTCGGATGGCCTGCTTCTGGCTCAGGTACATAGTGCGCGGTATAAAGAAGGTTCAAATGCTCACCTTCAACAACGGCCACACCAGTATGACAACCGTGTTGGTCATAATCTTGATCTGGATATAGCGCGACACCTCGGTCAGTAAAGTGCACAAAATCGTTCGTCGACACGTGATACCAATGCTTCAAACCATGCACAGGCCCGAGCGGAAACCACTGATAAAAGATATGGTGTTCACCGTTGAAGTAGCACAAACCGTTCGGGTCATTGACTAAGCCGTGTTTCGGCGCAATGTGATAGCTTGGATAATAAGGATCTTGTTTGGTGAGCTTCGCAATATGCTGCAAATACTCATCCGACACTTCGTCTAGCCTAACCATACGGTTTTGACGGTTCGAAAAATCCATAACGACTCTCTTTAAAACTCAAAATAAAAAAATCCCCTCATGTGACTCGCTCATCCATGAGGGGATAAAAATCAATGTATTAGTTTGTTTCTTTGTAGAACAGCTTAGTCATAGCAAAGGCAACCAACGCAGCAACCAGCATAACAACAACATACATGCCTAGACCGCCGCCCAAGTAAAGCAACATGCCCGGAAGCATTGTAGCGCCCGTACCTGCTGAGCCAATACCCGCAATCGCACCGATACAACCACCAATCGCACCACCCACACAGCCGTACAAGAAAGGTTTAACGCGAGGTAGAGTTACCGCAAACATTGCCGGCTCTGTAATACCAAACAGTGCTGGTAGCGCAGCGCCAAACATACCTGACTTTTTGACCTTGCTGGTCTGCATCGTCATCACCGCCATCGCCGCACCAAACTGACCTGCAATCGCAGCGGTGCCTAGTGGGTTGATGTAGTCAAAACCTGTCTCTGTCACCATGGCAATCGTGATAGGGACAATGGTGTGGTGCATGCCGGTCACGGCCATAAACTGAATCGCGCCACCGTATATTAGGCCACCAATACCGTATGGAATTTGTAAGAAGTAAACCACGATATCAGTAATGAACTTCTCAATACCTAGCAACAACGGGCCAACAAATACTAGGCCAGCGATAAGTGAAACTAATAAGGTAATAAAAGGCGTTAAGATAAGATCCAGTACCTCAGGTACATATTTACGTGATGTTTTTTCAACCATCGCCGCAAACCAACCCATAAATACTGCAGGTAGAATCGAGCTTTGTAGGCCAGTGACCGCAATTTCAAAGCCAAAGAATGGGATCATCAGTGCTTCTGCGTTGCCAAATGCCACATCCCACTTATTAGCAAGTTGCGGTGCCACCAGCATTAATCCGAGCACAATACCCAATACCGGGTTGCCGCCAAACACGCGCATTGCAGACCAAGTGACCAAAACAGGGATAAATATAAAGGCAGTGTCAGTCAGTACTTGAGAAAGTGTTGTCAGCTGTGGAGAAAGCTCAACACCAAAACCGCTGACAATCAGTCCGCGCAGTCCCATGAGCAATCCCGTTGCAACGAGTGCAGGGATAATCGCAACGAAGATGTCTGAGAAAGTTCGAGTAACGCGTTGAAACGTGCTACCGGATTCTTCCTTCTTAGATGCAGCGCTTGTGTCTACTTCACCATTTCCAGTGAGTTCAGCAAACACTTTGCCCACAAAGCCGGTACCTAGAATGACCTGATGTTGGCCATTCTTAAAGAAGTATCCGTGAACACCCTCAGTTTCACCGAGTTGTTCAGCGTTAACTTTTGAGTCGTCTTTAGTGACGATGCGAAGACGTGTTGCACAGTGCGTCAACTGTTCGATGTTGCCTTCACCACCGAGCAAGTCCATAACTTGCGATGCGACAACTTTAGCATTTCTTGCCATGTTTTCGTTCTCTCCTAAGAGCACAAAATAGTAACCTGTATTCAACGTGTATTAATGTAATACAGGTAAAATACAGGATAAACCTTTTTGTCGTATTGAACGTGAGAAACGTGCTTGTCATCACAATCAATAATAGATAGAGGGCATGTAAAAACCCGTCTTCTTAGAAGGCGGTTTTAGCTTTCAGCCCCCTCAAAGGGGGCATCTCCACGCTGTTAGTTCATCTTCAACTCCAACTGAGCCTCATACTC
>BBMT01000020.1 GCA_000755425.1 Vibrio maritimus | reverse complement strand
AATGACGCATTGGTTGCTCCTTACGGATTATTAGCTTCCACGTTTGGCTCGGTCATCCAGAGGAAGCAAGGAACTAATAAAAAAGACCGAGAATTAAGGAGCGCAAATGTTACAGAAAGGGCGAATAAGAAGCAAGCAATTTTAAAGAGCGGTTACTTGGTTCTTGGCCCTGGGGCATGGCTAACAAGCCGATTACTCATCCGCATATATCTTAACGGTGAGCGCACCTTCCGCATCAATCGATGCTCGGTACATGCCGGAGCTGTTCATTGCGAAATGAATGTCGCCATTTGCGTCGATGGCGATAAGGCCACCTTCTCCACCCATCTGTTTGAGTTCACCCTGTATCACGCTTTCTGAGGCCGTATGCACATCTTCTTTGAGATAACGCATGCGCGCCGCGACATCACTGGCTACCGTTTTGCGGATAAAGTACTCGCCCATGCCCGTAGTCGATACGGCGACATTATTGTTCTCAGCGTAAGTGCCCGCGCCTATAATAGCGGTATCGCCAACGCGACCATATTTTTTATTGGTTACGCCGCCAGTACTGGTTGCTGCTGCTAGGTTGCCCTGCTTATCCAGCGCCACTGCACCGACTGTGCCGTACTTTTTATCATCAGGATATTTAGATTCAGATAACGCAAACAACCCTTTTTCTTTCATCGATTGAAGCTGCTCGTAGCGTCGCTCGGTAAAGAAATAGTCTTGTTCTGTGTACTCATGGCCTTGCTCAAAAGCAAACTTTTCAGCGCCTTCGCCAATCAAGAGCACGTGGTCACTGTCGCGCATCACATCACGAGCAAGCGCAATCGGGTTTTTAATGTGTCTGACACCTGCCACCGCACCCGCGTCTTGCTGAGCGCCGTGCATCACAGAAGCGTCCATCTCGACCATCTCATTGTGAGTCAACACTGAGCCTTTACCAGCGTTAAAGTGCGGCGAATCTTCCATTACCTGCACAGCAGCCACTGCTGCATCAAGCGCATCACCACCGATTTCTAATACCGCAGCACCCGCTCTCACTGACTTAGTTAGCGCATCAAGTATCTGTTGCTTTAACTCACCGCTCATCTGCGTTTTAAGGATGGTACCGGCACCGCCGTGAATCGCGATAGCAAAAGGCTGGGTCATACATCACTTCCTTATTCTTCGTTATTTTTTACAAGTACTATAAACGACAAAGGCCTCCCAATGGGAGGCCTTTGAAAAGCATGTGATTAGTGAGAACCACAACCACCGCCACCGCAGCAACCGTCTTCTTTCTTCTCACCGTGGCCTTCGCCACCACAACAGCCACCTTCTTCACCGTGACCTTCACCACCACAGCAGCTACCGCCACCTTGGTGAATGTGACCGTGCTCGATCTCTTCTGCTGTTGCTTCGCGAAGTGCAACAACTTCAACGTCAAACGTTAGTGTTTGGCCAGCTAGCATGTGGTTGCCATCAACCACAACTTCGTCACCATCAACTTCTGTTACTTCTACAGGGATTGGACCTTGGTCAGTATCCGCTAGGAAACGCATACCCACTTCAATTGTGTCAACACCTTGGAATACGTTCGCAGGTACACGCTGAACTAGCGCGTCATTGTGCTCGCCGTATGCATCTTCTGGAGAAACAGTTGCAGTGAACTTGTCGCCCGCTTCTTTGCCTTCAAGTTCCTTTTCTAGGCCAGTGATAAGGTTGTTGTGGCCGTGTAGGTAATCTAGAGGCGCGTCTACAGTTGATTGATCAACAACAACACCATCTTCAGTTTTTACTTGGTACGCTAGGCTTACTACTGCGTTCTTAGCAATTTTCATGGATACTCCAAAGGATTGGCACTAAGACTGCACGGCTACGAGAACCACTCAGTCTTATTAAAACAATGCCGCCATTAAGCGGCGTGTGAGCATATTATGGGGATAGAAAATAGAAACTCAATCATTCCGGCTTAAAAATACCGATTAATTCTTCATCACTTCGTTCAGATTTTTCTACAGTTTTAGGGGTTCGTTGCTCGGTGAACTCACAATCCACACACTCCACCCATTCAACATTATTCTCTATCCACCAGCGCAAACTGTCTTGCGTGGAACATTTCGGACAGCTTGCCCCCGCGATAAAACGTTTCTTGGTACTACTCATGTTACTTCCTACTATACAGACGACCTTACTTGCCTAATCCCAAAAATTTCGAGACTGGCGGTCTTTTTCCATTTCACGGCCAAAGATCTCTTCGAGCTCTTTTCGAGCTTCTTTTGAGCGCTGCGCTAGCTGTTTATCTTCACTGTGTTGCGGCAGCAGCTCTTTAAGCATGGCATTATCTAACTTTTTAAAATGCGCTTCTGCGCGCTTGGCCTCATAAGGGTGAAATCCTAGCTCGATAAGGCTTGACGACCTAGGTCAAGCGCCCCTAGGAAGGTCTCTCGCGAATAACTCTCCACACCATGGTTCATTAACTGATAAGCCTCCACACGGCTCCGAGCACGCGCTAATACCTTGAGTGAAGGAAAATGCTTGTGACACATATCCACCACTTCCATGATCTCTTCTGGCGAGTCAGTACAGACAATTATGGCTTCTGCTTTGTGGCTCCCGCCGCTCTCAATAAATCAAGCTGAGTTGCATCACCATAGAACACCTTATAGCCATACTTCCTCAGTAGATGAATTTGGCTCGCATCACTCTCTAGTACGGTGATTTTGACCTTATTGGCGTACATCAAACGGCCAACGATTTGTCCGAAACGACCAAAGCCAGCAATAATGACCCTCGGTTGTCTGTCTTCAACATCAGTTTTCATCGTGGTTTCTTGCTCTTGGTTCAGAGACTTTTCAAACCATTTTTTTCTGTGCCATCAAAAGCAGTGGCGTGGTCACCATGGACAAGCTCACCACCACCAATAGGAAAGCTGACTCTTCAGCAGGCAACAATCCCTGCGCGCTTGCGGCGGTAAAAATAACGAAGGCAAACTCACCACCTTGCTTAATATCGCCGCCATCTTACTACGCGCTTTAGGACGAATACCAAACAACCTTGCTAACACATACAGTATCAAGCCTTTGATGACCACTAATGAGACAACGGCAAACAGTACCTTTAACGGTTCGGAGACCAAAAGCCCTAGATTGACCGCCATTCCCACTGCAATAAAGAACAACCCAAGCAGTAGGCCTTTGAAAGGCTCAATGGCAATCTCAAGCTCATGACGATATTCACTTTCGGCCAGTAACACCCCAGCCAAAAAGGTGCCGAGTGCCATCGAAAGACCTAGCTGCTGCATAAAGGCAGCGATGCCCATCACCAGTAGCAATGCTGCGACCGTAAATAGTTCACGCACACCGCTCATCACGACATAGCGAAATAGGGGGCGAATTAGGTAATGACCACCAATGAGCAGCCCAAGCACGCCGGCAAGCATCCACAAGATGTCTCCCCAGTTACCTGCTGTGTTGCCAGCCAATACTGGAAGCAGCGCCAGCATAGGAATTACGGCGATATCTTGAAACAGCAATACCGCAAAGCCTGATTGCCCTGTTTCTCCGCCCGCTAATCCTTGCTCTTCTATCACTCTCAGTGCAATCGCGGTAGAGGAGAGGCTAATGCCATCCCTATAGCCAAACTGGTCTGCCAAGTCAGACCAAACAGTGAGGCGATGGCCGATAACACTAAAGTGGTCACTAATACCTGTGCCCCGCCGAGACCAAGTATTGGTACCCGCATTTGCCAAAGCTTCTTGGGGTTTAGCTCAAGGCCTATTAAAAACAGAAGCAGCACGACACCAAACTCGGAGAAATGAAGGATCTCATCGACATCACTAATAAGACCCAGTCCCCAAGGGCCAATCGCTACGCCCGCCAATAAGTAACCGAGCACGCTCCCAAGGCCAAAGCGCTGAGCAATTGGCACTGCCACCACCGCCGCTGAGAGAAATATCACACTGCTCTGCAGAAAATCATTCGCCATTGCCATCAGCCGCCTCCTTTGCCGTAAGCGACGACATCATCAAAGACTCGTCAAAGGGGTGCATCAACCACTGCCTATAAAGCTCGGCATGCTGATAGCGATCCATATCACCCACACGGCGTGACCAGTAGAGAACCAAAGGCTCCATCCAATGCATTTTGCATAGGGCTGCGCTCAGCTCGAACGGCTGTAATATCTGCTCAAGTGGGTACTTGTTATAGCCAGACTGGCTAAAGGCCGATTCTTTACCGCCTGTGGTAATCACGCTGCGCCAATACTTGCCTTCCAAGGCGCAATCATCACCAAATGCAAAGCCTTTACCTAGTACTCGGTCAATCCACTCTTTGAGCAGCGATGGACAGGAATACATATAAAGTGGATGCTGAAACACAATCACATCGTGCTCAAGCAGCAATTGATGCTCGGCATTGACGTCAATAAAGAAATCAGGGTACAGGGCATATAAGTCACGCAAGGTAACGTTATCCAGTGATTGGATTTTCTTGAGCATCACCTGATTGGCGATAGAGTTTTGCGGCTCTGGGTGCGCATAGATCACCAGAACTTTTGGGGATTGGTTTGAGTGTTGTAATTCTGACGTCATTCCTTGAAAACCATCTCCATACTTACGGCTTCGCAAACTGCTCTCTAGCAACAGCAAGAGTCAGTCACTTTTCTTTACCCTAATCTTTAAGGGTAGACAGTGATGATTGTTATTGAAATCATTCTGTTTTTGTTATCAGTTTGTTCCATCATATACCAAACCTCACCGTTCGTGCAGGTTAGTTTACCCCTGATTGCCTTGCTATTTATGACTTCTCACAAGGGATAATGATCGACATTTCGCTGCTTTCCTCATAGTATTCGTGGGTCGAAATTTCAATCACTAGCTAGTTGTTTCCTTATGATCACCTTCTCTGATATTCAATTGCTTCGCGGCGGTAAACCACTGCTCGACCAAGCCTCTGCCACCATTCACCCTGGTGATAAAGTAGGTCTAGTCGGCAAAAACGGTTGTGGTAAATCCACTCTGTTTGCGCTGCTCAAAGACGAACTCTCTATTGATGCAGGCTCATTTAGTCAGCCATCCCATTGGGAGCTCGCTTGGGTTGCACAGGAAACCCCAGCACTAGAGCGCACCGCTATTGAATACGTGATTGATGGCGATCGTGAGTTTCGCGCACTGGAACAAAAGCTGGTGGATGCTGAGCAGAAAGACAACGGCACCCTAGTTGCTGAGCTGCATGGCAAAATCGAAGTCATTGGCGGCTATAGCATCCGTGCTCGCGCGGCGGAGCTTCTTGATGGTCTTGGTTTTAGCAAGAGCAGATGACTTGGAACCTGACCCAGTTCTCGGGTGGTTGGCGTATGCGCCTTAACCTCGCGCAGGCGCTACTCTGCCGCTCAGATCTGCTGCTGCTCGATGAGCCGACCAACCACTTGGATTTGGATGCCGTCATGTGGCTTGAGCGCTGGCTACAAAGCTACCCAGGTACACTTGTTTGATCTCGCACGACCGAGACTTCCTTGACCCAATTGTTGGCCGCATCATTCATATCGAAAATCAGTTGCTGAACGAGTACACTGGCAACTACTCCTCGTTTGAAGAGCAGCGCGCGCAAAAACTCATCTTGCAACAAGCTCAATACCAGAAGCAGCAAAAGCAGATGTCGCATATGCAGAAGTACATCGACCGCTTCCGCTATAAAGCATCGAAAGCACGCCAAGCGCAAAGCCGTATTAAAGCGCTAGAGCGTATGGAGAAAGTGCTCCCAGCTCAGTTTGATAACCCGTTTAGCTTCGAGTTCAGAGAGCCTGCGGCACTGCCAAATCCAATCATCATGATGGATGACGTTTCGGCGGGTTACGATGACAACATCATTCTTGAGAAGATCCGTCTAAACCTAGTTCCGGGTAGCCGAATTGGTCTGTTGGGTCGTAACGGCGCTGGTAAATCCACTCTGATCAAATTGCTGTCAGGCGAGCTTGGCGCCAAAGGGGGCGATCTCAACTACTCGCAAGGGGTTAAGATTGGTTACTTTGCCCAGCACCAACTAGAAACCCTGCATCCAGAAGAGACACCGCTGCAACACATGATGCAAATCGCACCGCAACACACAGAGCAGCAGCTTCGTGACTACTTGGGTAGCTTTGGCTTCCAAGGCGATAAAGCGCTTGAGAAAGTCGCGCCGTTCTCCGGTGGCGAGAAAGCCAGACTGGTATTAGCGCTTGTCGTGTGGCAAAAACCAAACCTATTGCTGCTCGATGAACCGACCAACCACCTTGATCTGGATATGCGTCAAGCCTTAACGCTTGCTCTGCAAACCTTTGAAGGCGCAATGGTCATCGTCAGTCACGATCGCTACCTACTGCGCGCCACCACCGATGACTTGTACCTAGTGCACGATCGTCAGGTAGCGCCATTTAATGGCGACTTGGTTGACTACTATAAGTGGCTGACAGAGCAGCAAAAGATTGAGCGTAAAGAGGCTCAAGCCAATGAGCCAGACAAAACCTCAAACAACAGTGCAGCGGCTAAGAAAGAGCAAAAGCGCAAAGACGCCGAGTTTCGTAAGCAAACGGCGCCAATTCGCAAAACACTGACAAAGCTTGAAGAAAAAATGGATAAGTTATCCGCCCTCATCGCTGAGGCAGAAGAGCAATTGTCTGACACTTCTCTGTATGATGCGGAAAATAAAGCTAAACTTAATGAAGTACTTGCCAAGCAAGCCTCCAGTAAATCCGAACTTGAAGAAGTCGAAATGGATTGGATGGCGCAGCAAGAAGTTCTTGAGCAGATGGAACAGGAATTCAATCAGTCATGACCCGCGAGCACGCACCTTCAAACCTCACTCTAGAGCACCTATGGCAGTTTAGCCTGCAGTACTATGGGGTGCGTGAGGTAAAAGAGGCGTGTTTAAATCTGCAAAATCACTACCACGGCAACGTCAATCTGCTATTACTTCTGAAGTGCCTGGACGAACAGGCACTTCGCTTCAATGCCGAGGATTGGCATCATGTTCAATCCTGCCTCGGTCGTACGGAAAAGCTGCTGCATCAATTTCGCGATATCCGCCGTCAACTCAAACACAGCGTAGTTGATAGTCTCTATCGTGAAGCGCTTGAGTTTGAGCTCAGCCTTGAGAAGCAGCAGCAATCCGACCTTGTTGATTGCATTAATGCGTTAACGCTCAGTCCCAAACAGGATGAACCACTGGTGCTTGGCTACTGTCGCCAACTTGGTGCTGAACACTTAGGTCTTATCTTTGCCAAGCCCGTCAGCGAACTCGCTACCAAATAAACACCACACATGAAGCAGTAAGTAGCGCCATGCTGGAGTTAAAGCGTCGCCATGCGGTCGGTGTTGCCAGCCAGCGGCGAATGAAGGTGCCAAACCCTACCCATACCGACGACGTTTGTATCTGAACCAGCAAAAAGATCATCGATATCCCCACCAGCGACCACCAATAGTAGTCACCGCTCAATGCAAACGAACTCACGGCAGTTACCGACATTACCCAAGCTTTCGGGTTCAAATATTGGAATGTCATGGCTTCAAAGCAGGTCATAGGTTTGGCTTTGCTATCGGACTCTCCCTTATTGATCCCAGCGGTCAGAATTCGCCAAGCCAAATACAGCAAATAGGCACTGCCCAGCCATTTGAGAACTTCCTGAACCATGGGATAAGTCTGGAAGATCACGCCGAGGCCTGCGCCATTCAATAAGATCAAGCTGATCAGGCCGAGACCAATCCCAAGAAAGTGCGGAATCGATCTGACATAGCCAAAGTTAGCGCCCGACGCTGTTAGCATGACGTTATTAGGGCCTGGCGTCCCCGTCATGACCACGGCAAACAATGCCACTGATAGCAAAAATGACCAATCCATCCCTCTTCTCCCTCTACAATGAAAATTGTATCGGTACAATTTTCATAAATACGTTGATTTATTGTTAATATGAGCACAAAATAACCCTATCAAAGCCAGAAACCACACGCAAAGGTTTATTGTCACCATGACAATCGAGACAATTACAGTATTCAAACAAGATCCAGCGCCGATCTACAAACAGATCGCTGATCAGATCGCCACAATGATCGAAGATGGCGATCTCAAGGCAAACAGTAAACTGCCCACTCACCGCTGGCTCGCAGACAAGCTCGGTGTCACGGTAGGTACTATTACCCGAGCCTATGCGGAGGTAGAGCGACGAGGTTTAGTGGAAGCAAAAGTCGGCGCGGGCACTATGTCTCCGATACCAATAAACCAAGCTGGGTGTTTGAACAAAGCACGGTGGCACAAGGCGAAATGAATTTCGGCTATAACATTCCCCCCTTGCTCGACAGAAGCGATATGCTAAAACAAGCCATGCAGCGCATCTCAAGCTCGAACTCACACCTCAATCAATTGATGCTCTATCAGCCACCCGCAGGATTGGATGCACACCGCAGCATCGTCGCCAATTGGCTCAATGACAAAGGCATCAAACTTCCCGCACATAGGATGCTGTTTAGTTCAGGCGCACAGCATGCGATTCAGATGGTGCTCGACACCTTCACTCGTGCGGGCGATACCCTCTTGGTAGAAAAGTACACTTACCAGGTGTGATTAGCTTGGCACGTCAGAATCAGTTGACGCTCAAAGGCGTGGACATGGATGAATTTGGCATAACACCAGAGTCGTTAGAGGTATGCTGCCAGCGCTACTCGCCGCGATTTATCTACTTAACGCCAACGCTGCAAAACCCAACCACTGCGATTATGCCTGAAGAGCGCCGCCAGGATATCCTGCGTATCTGTGAGTCCTATGATGTTTACGTGATTGAAGATGAGATCAACGGTCTGCTGCTAGAAAAAGCCCCTGCGCCCATGGTTAACTTCGCGCCTGAGCGCGTTATCCATATCGGCGCTTTCTCGAAATGTCTCGCACCAGGTCTAAGGGTGGGCTACATGAGCGCTCCGGAAAAGCTTCATCAACATCTGGTGATGACACTGCAAAACCACAGCTGGATGATAAGCCCGCTGCTCACAGCCCTAACCTGTGAAATGCTGACCTCTGGTGATGCCGAACGAAACCTCGCTATCATCCATAGCGAAATGAAAAAGCGTATTGCCATCGCGGTAGACGCTCTCACCGAGTTTGACCTTCGTTATCAACAAGGCGGTTTCCACGTTTGGCTAACCCTGCCTGAGCACTGGCGACTGAGTGAGTTTGTCAGCAGAGCAGCAGAGCAAGGGGTTGTCGTTAAATCGGGCGAGCTATTTGCTCCTCCAGGTGGTTCAGTGGCGCCTGCGGTGCGTCTGTCGCTGAGTTCACCACAAACGATCGAGCAGCTACAATTAGGCGTAGATACTCTAAAAGCACTACTACAATCCAATCCCGTTAGTGAATTTACGTTATGAGCAGCAAACACTTTATCGCCGCCAAAGGCTCGCCAATCCACACATCCAAACGCTGATCCCACGCTTTGTTCGGCGCAAAGCACTATTTGAGCCGATATGGGAAACCCTGGATACTCCAGATGGAGACTTTGTCGAACTCGCGTGGAGTGAAGATCCCCATGGTCAAAGTGCTCAAAACAAACCTGTGTTCGTTCTATTTCATGGCTTAGAGGGCTGCTTTCACAGCCCTTATGCTAACGGGCTAATGCACGCGTTTGCTAAGCAAGGCTGGCTGTCGGTCATGATGCACTTTCGTGGCTGTGGACCAAACCCAAATCGACTTGCTAGAGCTTACCATTCTGGTGAGATTGGGGACGCGAGACAGTTCATAGAGCTTTTGGATCATCGTTACCCAAACAGTAAAAAGGTTGCTGTAGGCATTTCCCTTGGCGGCAATATGCTCACCAACTACCTCGCTCACTACGGCGATGATACTAAGCTCGATGGCGCAACTGTCATCTCTGCGCCGCTCGACTTGGCAGCGTGTGCCAGACGTATTGAACAAGGTTTCTCTAAGGTCTATCGCTCATACCTGCTCAGTTCGATGAAAAAGAATGCGCTCAACAAACTTCATCTGCTAAGCGAAGTCCTCGGACTGACCGAAGAGCGGATAAAGAACATGAAAAAGCTCTACGAGTTCGATGATCTAATTACTGCTCCGCTGCATGGATTTAAAGACGCCGATGACTATTATCAGCGCTGCTCCGGTCTGCCTCGCCTACGAGAAATCACAGTCCCGACCCGGTTTATTCATGCCAAGGATGACCCCTTTATGACACACGAAGTCATTCCAACCTTTAGCCTTCCAAGCCATATCAATTACCAACTGCTTGACCGAGGTGGTCACGTAGGGTTTATGACGGGTAGTTTGCGACGTCCACGTTTTTGGTTGGAAGAAAGCCTACCTAGTTACTACCGGCACTTTATTGACTAGCCAAAAACAGCGATAGCTCCCTTTGTGAATCAGCAATGGTATAATCCTGCGGTCATAGAATTGAGAGGTATTTATGATCATCCCATGGCAACAAATTGACGCAGATACGCTAGATAACCTTATTAAAGAGTTCGTGCTGCGCGAAGGCACCGACTATGGCGAGTCGGAAGTGTCGCTAGATGACAAGGTACGCCATGTTCGCAGTCAACTCGAAAGCGGTGAAGCCGTCATCGTTTTCTCTGAACTGCACGAAACCGTCGACATTAAATCTCGCCGCTCGCTGTAATTTTTCGGTAGCTACTGAAGTAGCTGCTATATTGAAAGGCTATTGAACTGAAATTGGCCTACAAGGTCTAACTCCTTATGTGAGTTAGCAAATTTATAACGACAATTACAAATACACAGGAAGTGTTATGTCAGCAAAACACCCGATCATTGCTGTAACGGGCTCCTCTGGAGCTGGAACCACCACAACGTCAGAAGCATTTCGCAAGATGTTCAACATGATGAGCGTCAAGCCTGCATTTATTGAAGGTGATAGCTTTCACCGCTTTACTCGTCCAGAGATGGATATCGAGATCCGCAAAGCCAAAGAGCAAGGTAAACACATCAGCTACTTTGGCCCACAAGCAAATGACTTCCCTGCCCTTGAAGAGTTTTTTCGCAACTATGGGCAAAATGGTACCGGGCAGTTTCGCCGCTACCTGCACACCTTCGATGAGGCTGTGCCTTATAACCAAATGCCAGGCACCTTCACCCCATGGCAAGACCTACCTGAAAATAGCGATGTGCTGTTTTACGAAGGCTTACATGGCGGCGTTGTAGATGGTGATGTCAATGCTTCTCAGCACGTTGACCTGCTTATCGGCATGGTGCCTATTGTTAACCTAGAGTGGATCCAAAAGTTTGTACGAGACACACGCGATCGCGGTCACTCTCGAGAAGCGGTTACTGACTCAATTGTTCGCTCGATGGACGACTACTTAAGCTACATTACTCCGCAGTTTTCGCGCACACACATAAACTTCCAGCGCGTCCCAACGGTAGACACTTCGAACCCGCTCAATGCTAAGGGCATTCCGAGTTTGGATGAGAGTTTTGTCGTGATTCGCTTGCGTGGTATCAAGAATGTCGACTTCCCTTACCTACTAGCGATGATTGATGGTTCATTCATGTCGCGTCACAACACCATTGTCGTGCCAGGCGGTAAGATGAGTTTTGCGATGGAGTTAATCGTCAGACCAATACTTCAGCAACTTATAGAAACAGGAAAAATAGGTTAGGAAGTGTGAGCCAAATCAGCCTGTTTTTTGTATCGTGATCATGTGCACAGTTTTGTATAGATAAATACGCTTTTGACACGATTAAAATCAAGAAAAGCGGCGCAAAAAAGGATACTATTTCTAGGAAACAGAAGATCGCTTGCGCCATCTTCAAAGTGCTTTTATGCTAGTAGGTCTTAACCAACGGGCTTGCTAACAAATATGGAAAGCAGCAAGCATACCCTGCAGAGGAAGTAAGATATATGGTTCTAGGTAAACCTCAAACCGACCCAACGTTAGAGTGGTTCCTTTCACACTGCCACATTCACAAGTACCCATCAAAGAGCACGCTTATCCACGCGGGCGAGAAAGCAGAAACGCTTTACTACATCGTCAAAGGTTCTGTAGCGGTACTGATTAAAGATGAAGAAGGCAAAGAGATGATCTTGTCTTACCTAAACCAAGGTGACTTCATCGGTGAACTTGGCTTGTTCGAAGAGGACCAAGAACGTACAGCATGGGTACGAGCAAAATCACCTTGTGAAGTTGCGGAAATCTCATTCAAGAAATTCCGTCAGCTTATCCAAGTTAACCCAGACATTCTAATGCGCTTATCTGCTCAGATGGCAAGTCGTCTACAAGTGACTAGCCAAAAAGTAGGTGACCTAGCGTTCCTAGACGTAACGGGTCGTATTGCACAGACGCTACTAAACCTAGCGAAGCAACCTGATGCAATGACTCACCCAGACGGCATGCAAATCAAGATCACTCGTCAAGAGATTGGCCAAATCGTTGGCTGTTCTCGTGAGACAGTTGGTCGTATTCTTAAGATGCTAGAAGAGCAGAACCTAATTTCTGCCCACGGTAAGACTATCGTGGTTTACGGTACTCGCTAAGAGCGCGTCGCAAGATTTAAAAAGCCACCTTCGGGTGGCTTTTTTGTTTCTAGCTCATGCCCACTAGCCGCACGGCCAGTGGAGTGACGGCGCTGTGGGGTTTATCGTTACTGATGCGTACTTTCAAAAATCTTGTCCGCCGATGCAGCAACAAAACCTTGGTAGTAACTGCCATCGGCCAGTTGGTAACGCTTAGCAAACTCATAGAAGCCACCAGGAATCACCTGATCACCCTCAGTAAATGCAACAGACACTTTATCTGCCATGGTCGAGGATTGCTCTAGTAGCACCTCTGGCGAGCCTTTAACTTCCCCACCAGATTCATTAATCGCAAACCCAGCATCACGAAGATGCTGATTGACCTCAACCACTTCGGCAAAGCGATCAAGCTGATTCACACTCACTGTAAAGTGATTAGCGCCATAACCGTGAGCGGCAAGCCATGAAGCATACTCGCTTTCTTGCGCCAGCGTTTGGAAGTCTTGATAGCTCAGATCCCACAAACGACCGCCATATAAGAACTCAGCAGAGGAAAGCTTAACGCTGTCCACCTGCGCCACTAGCTTAGCCACGATATCTTGTAGCGATTGGGAGCACTCTTCCACTCGCAATTCGCTGATAAACACTTTAGGAAGCAATGTATTACTATGCTCTAGATGAACCGCGGTCAATTTTTTAGCTTCAAAGTCGTAATGACCACTCACCTCATAACCAAGGTCTAGAAACGGCTTAGCCAGCGTTTCGATACCCAATGGCGCTACATTAAAGGTTCTCAGTGCAATATGGTCATTGATGAGCGACTCATCTTCCCTCAGCAAGTCATGAACCTTGTGAGCAGAAGGACATAAGCGAGTAATGTAATCTTGCCACAAGTGGCCAAATAACGCGTCAACAGTCATAACCCGCTCCTTATAGTTCAATGCCAGGCTCAAAGTCGCTGGAAGCACGGTGTTATCGCCTTCCATTGATGCCATAGGGTAAGCACAATAATCCGCTGCGTAGAACGCACTTGGGCGAAGGTTGCCAGAAGCACCTGGACCTCCAAACGGCGCATCACCGCTCGCGCCTGTCAGCTGACGGTTGCGGTTTACAATGCCTGCTCGGATGTGGTCTGTGAAATATTGCCACTCCTCATCACGCTCAGAGATAAGCCCTGCCGATAGACCAAATCGAGTATCGTTTGCCAACTCTACCGCTTGCTCTAGAGTCTCATAGCGCACCAGTTGTAGTAGCGGTCCGAAGTACTCTTCATCAGGAAGCTCTGCGATGTCTGTAGCATCTAGTAGTGCTGGCGTCACAAACGCTGCATTCAAGCGTTTTGCTTCAACGAGGCTCTTACCGCCTAGCTTCAATAGCTCAGCTTGCGCTGCAATAATATGGTCAGCAGCCTGCTCTGAGATCTGCGGCCCCATAAATGGTGCAGGCTCTGCAAACGGCTCATCAATACGGATCTTATTAATGGCAGACACTAGGTTTTCGACTAGTTGATCACCTTTTTCACCAAATGGCACATAAAGGCGTCGTGCACAGGTACAACGCTGTCCAGCACTGATGTAAGCCGATTGCAAAATGGTGTACACCGCTGCATCGACATCACCAAATGCTTCACTGACAACAAGAGGGTTGTTACCACCCATCTCAAGCGCCAGCATCTTGCCCGGTTGACCAGCAAATTGACGATGAAGAATATGACCTGTATTGGCACTACCGGTAAACAACACACCATCAATGCCTTTCGAGTCAGCAAGAGCGATACCAGTCTCTTTACCACCTTGAACGAGGTTAATAACACCCGCTGGCAGTCCCACTTCTTGCCAAATCTTCATCGCGATCTCACCAACTAGTGGGGTCTGCTCTGAAGGCTTAAAGACTACCGTGTTCCCTGCCAATAAGGCCGGCACGATGTGACCATTTGGTAAGTGACCAGGGAAGTTATAAGGGCCAAACACTGCCATAACACCAAGGGGCCTGTGACGGAGGACAATTTGGTTGCCAGCAGCTTCGCGTTGGCTCTCACCAGTGCGCTGATGGTAGGCACGAATAGAAATGGCAATCTTGCTACCATCGCACCCGCTTCAGTACGGGTCTCCCATAACGGCTTGCCGGTTTCTTTGGCAATCGCAATGGCAATCTCTTCACTACGCTCTTTAACCTTGTCGCAAACGCCAGCACGATAGCCTCACGTTCCGCGAACGGTCTTTTTTTCCACTCAACAAACGCTTTGCGAGCAGAAGATACCGCCAGCTCGACTTGCTCTGGCGTCGCTGACTGGCCTTCCCAGATAATATTATTGTCGTAGGGTGACAGTGACTGAAATGCGTCACCGAGACCCGCTACCCAGTTGCCCGAGATCCATTGAGTTTGTTGAGACATAGTGAAGTTCCTTTGGTCTTTTAAATGTGGCCGCTGTAAGCGGCCATCTTATTGCTTGTAGAGGCGAGTAATGTTGCTTATTGAGCCAGCATGCGAACCATGTCGCCATCAGCAACATTCAGTGCATCCGCCGCCTCAGGAGACAACAATACGGTTCCAGACTCAGCGTCAAACGCCGCTTTAGCCGCCGTCGCACGGAAGTGCTCAAAAGAAGTATTAGCAATCAAGTAGTCTTGTGAACTGGTGTGCTCGGCGACCGATACCTTGGCACGGAATGAGTCTCGTACCGCTTGGATATTACGAAGATCGCATTCAACCGTTGGACCCGCATCAAAGATGTCGACATAGTTACGACAAGTGAACCCTTCTTTCTCAAGTAGTTTTAATGCAGGACGCGTGTTTTCATGTACTTGACCGATAACCGCTTGCGCCTCTTTACTCAACAGATTGATGTAAATAGGTAGCTTTGGCATTAGGTCGCAATAAAGCCTTTCTTACCAATACCCGTTAGATAATCTGCCATCGTGAAATCGATCGAGAAGAAGTGTTCTTGCAACCACTGCCAAAACGGTGAGTTACCTTCTGCATCCGATACGCCACGCATTTCTGCAAAGATGGTTTTTGAAAAGCGCTCTGGGTGCTCTGCCATCATCAAGAAGCGACACTTCGACATTAGGCGACCATTCAGACCACCTCGAAACTCTGGACGCAGGAACAAGGTACAGATCTCGCTACAGCCTGTGTAGTTGTTACCAAAGGTCAGTAGCTTCACCACGTTATTTACATTGAGTTTCGGTGATGAGTGCACCACGGTACTGATGTGATAAGAGTAGAAAGGAACATCCCAACCAATCGCACCTTCAATACCCGTTGTCCCTGCGACTTCGCCTGTTTCGGTGTCAAAGCCAACCATCAGATAACCTTCATCGGTAGGTGCTGTGACATCATGCTTAGCAAAGCTGTATTCAGAGTGGGTAATTCGGTTTGTCAGAAGCTCTTCATTAACAGGAAGAGAAGTAAAACCGTGGCCTGATTCTACCGCGCAAGTGTGCAGCGCATCGTAGTCAGACATAGTGATAGGACGAACAACAAGCATCAATAATCCCTCCTGACGCAAGCTCTCTCGGAACATCCAAATCCGAGAGAGTATCAAATAGCCGACTTATCGGCTGTCTGCTTAAACTAGCGTGCTAATGGCTTTGTCTAGTTTAGCTAATCCTTCTTCAACTTCTTGCTGAGTGATGACGAGTGAAGGCGTAAAACGTACAACGTTGGCACCAGCAACAAGCACCATCAAACCTTGTTGACCCGCAGCAACCAGTACATCACGAGCTCGGCCTTGCCACTCTTCGTTAAGCGCAGCGCCAAGTAGCAAGCCTTTACCGCGAATTTCGCTAAATAGGCCGTATTTCGCGTTGATCTTCTCAAGACCGTCACGGAACCAAGCTTCACGTTCCGCAACGCCTTCAAGCACGTCTTGGCGAGAAACCACATCAACAACCGCCTCTGCTACCGCACACGCGAGCGGGTTACCACCATAAGTCGAACCGTGGGTACCCACCTTCATATGAGCGGCCAGTTTTTCTGTCGTCAGCATAGCGCCGATAGGGAAACCGCCGCCCAGAGATTTAGCCGTGCTCAGAATATCAGGCGTGATACCTAGACCTTGGTAAGCATAGAAGTTACCAGTACGACCGTTACCTGTTTGCACTTCATCAAAGATAAGTAGCGCATTGTACTTATCACAAAGTTCACGAACCGCTTGAACGAACTCAGGTTGCGGAGAAACAATACCGCCCTCACCTTGTAGTGGTTCCATCATGACCGCACAGGTTTTCTCAGACATTTGCGCTTCAAGCGCAGCGATATCGTTATAAGGAATGTGTGTTACGTCACCTGGCTTAGGACCAAAGCCATCGGAGTAGGCGGCTTGACCACCCACCGTTACCGTAAAGAAGGTACGACCGTGGAAGCTTGATTGAAAGCAATAATTTCCGACTTTTCAGTGCCATGTACGTCCGCTGCCCAGCGACGTGCAAGCTTCAATGCCGCTTCATTCGCTTCTGCACCAGAGTTAGCAAAGAACACGCGCTCAGCAAAGCTCACTTCGGTGAGTTTTTTCGCCAGACGCAGCGCAGGCTCATTGGTCATTACGTTACTTAGGTGCCAAATTTTGTTAGCTTGCTCAGTAACGGCATTCACCATTGCAGGGTGGCAATGGCCTAGACAGCTCACCGCAATACCACCAGCAAAATCGATATACTCGTTACCTTGCTGATCCCAAACACGTGCACCCTCGCCCTTAACTGGAATCATCTCCATTGGGTTATAACAAGGTACCATTACCTCATCGAACCACTCACGAGTTACCGCTTTTTCCGTTGTCATAACACATTCCTTCTTATTACTGCGTGTGGCTGAAAGAGGTTAGCCTTCAATATGGCGGCTGTAGGGGAACCTTCTCTTTCCATCGGCAACAGAACATTTTCTATCGACTTTCCACAGATGCAGCATTGTATTTACATTTATTTAACCATAGCAATAGTGAAAAAATCTTTTTAGGCGCACTTTGCGCCGGATTCAATATTGCCTTATGAGTATTTATGCATCATAAATGAATTTGAATGAAGTGTTTTTTAACGAAGGGGCGAAGAAACTGCTCAGGTAAGGTGTTCACTCGCTTCACATCAGTAAAAGCGAATAAATTTGCAAAGCCATAAGTTAAACTTATGAGAGATAAGAAAACAAAAAAGAGTGATCTAGATCGACTATTTCTGCAACAGGAAGTTACGTAAAAGCTCGTGCCCTTGCTCAGTCTTGATGGATTCCGGGTGGAATTGTACTGCGTGGATGTTGAGACTCTTATGACAATATCCCATGATTTCGTCAAACTCCCCATTTTCAAGCTCAGTCCATGCGGTCACTTCAAAACAGTCAGGCAAACTGTCGCGAGCCACAATAAGCGAGTGATAGCGCGTCACAGTAAGAGGGTTGTTAAGTCCAGTGAACACACTCTGGTTGGTATGTCGAATCGGTGACGTCTTACCATGCATCACTTGCCTTGCGCGCACGACTTCTCCGCCAAACACCTGCGCAATCGCCTGATGACCTAAGCAGACACCAAGCAGTGGCAATTTGCCCGCAAAGTGTTTGATCACCTCGAGTGAGATCCCGGCTTCATTGGGTGTACAAGGGCCAGGGGAAATGACCAAGTGAGAAGGGTTTAGAGCCTCAATGCCAGCAATATCAATATTATCGTTACGCACGACTTTGACCTCTGTACCCAATTCAGAAAAATACTGAAACAGGTTGAAGGTGAAGGAATCGTAGTTGTCGATGATGAGTAGCATAGCGCTCGCGGTCACATTGAGTTTGCAGAAAATAAGGCGGTATTTTGCAACATGGCGACAGAAAGGCAAGAAAAAATGGGAAGAAAACCGCGGCGAGACGTAATGCCCCACCGCGTAGCTGCAAATTTGTTTGGGATACGTTAGCGACTTACCTGGCGACGACGCCATCCCATAAGGCCAAGTACTGATAAAGCAAAGACGCCAACAGAACCACCGTTTATGTTGAGATCAATGACAGCAGGATCATGATCTGATGAACGGAAATGATCTTGGTACTTAGGCAGATCGCCTTTGTACTCATCGTTATAATCAAACAAGGTCGATTCCGCGCATTGATGTGCCATTCAGTCGCATCAACCACGCGCTTAGATAAGCTCGGGCTAATGGAGGATATGGTCTAGCGCGCCGACTTCATCATTGTAAGAATAGCTCCAACCGTCAGGGTGCATCTCACCCAGCACGTTGATAAAGCCATAGCTATGTCGATAACAGCCCCTTGATCACCAAACTGCTCCTCTTCACCAATGAAGGTGTTGCGGGCCGCGCGAATGACTTTACCATATCGCTCAGCGGTATAGTCTGTCAGTACCAGCATTGGGTCTTCTTTGCCGTAGGCATTGAAATCACCTAACACCACCTTATGCCCCTTGATTTGAGCAAGCACATCACCCAATGCCACTGCTGCCGCTACGCGAAATGCCTCACATGAGCCTTGCTGATCGATATCTTGGCCTCCTTGCCCCCCTCAGACTTGGCGGCTGCATCTTCCCAACATTTGGAGCCTTTTGACTTAAAGTGATTCACCGCTACGGTCAGCTTCTCTTTGCCACCCTTCACCTTGAAGGTTGGCGCTAGAGTATTACGCTGATAGTTCTTACCATCTTCAATCACTTTGCCATCATCATCCAGAACTTCCGGAGCGACTTGGCGCGGCATCTCTATGACGTTGGCCTGCTTGAGTTTTACCTTGCTTGGGCGATAGATAACACCCGTAGTAATCGCATCGCTACCCATTGCATCTAAGGCATCAATTACACCATCTTGATTGCTGTCGACAGACACAAACTCGTAGCGTTGTTTGCGATTATCCACTCGCGCATTCAGCTCATTCACCAACTGAGCGATGGCGCCGTTATCACCAAACCCATTGTTCTCAATTTCCATCAACCCAATGATGTCGGCATCTAAACGCAGCAGAGCTTGTAGGATTTTCTCTTGCTGTACCTCGAACTCACCTAGATTGCTCGCCCCTCGATTACTGCCAAAACGGTTCTCGTCACCGCCAAATGGTGAAGTGAAATAGTTGAGTACATTAAAGGTCGCAACGCGCAGATCTTTTTTATTCCATGATTGTTCGGCTAGATTAGGCAGCTCGGTACGCGGCGTATTGCGAACAAAATTATCCTTAGAGATGGTATTGGTCACGAACAAGCGATAGTCGCCATAGCTGTAGCCAATCACACCCTCGATACCAAACAGGGTATCGTTGATACGAATGTAGTCTTCGGTGCTACCATCTTGGTCCACATCGCTGCGACCAAATTCAGGGTAGTAAGGCACCACGCCATTGGCGGCTGGCGTCGGTGACTCTACGAATAGACGGCGTAGTGAGTTATCTTCACTCTGCGCTTTGGCTTCATCCGTTCCTGCCGCGTATATTTGGTTTGGATGCAGATTCACCCTCTCGTGGGCAAGCACCATGTTATTGCGTCGAGCAGAATAGTCATAACCAAAAGTGCGGCTGACGCGCATATCGAGGGCTTGTGGCAGATTCACCAGCATTCCCTCGTAGCGCTCAAGGGTTTGCTCAAAGTTCTCATCGGATGCCAACACCTCAACCTGTGTCGCTACAGGCGCTGTCTGCTCGCCCTGTTTTACCCAATCCTGCTCATTGAGTTTTAGCTGTGTTTGACCATAAAACTCTTGGATTTGCCCACGAACACACACCACATCTCCAGCCGCAAGGCTTGGATTAGACTGGGTGTAAACATACAAACCATTTGATGTCAGCGGGTTATGATCATCTTCTAGTGCCTGCAAGTAGAAGCCTTGGTTAATGCCCGTGCTGACTGCGGATACCACACCTTGAACAAAGAACTGCTCATCAGTGATATAAGGGTAGCCATTGATGTATGGCGAACTACCCCCCTCTCCTTGAATCGCCTGAATCGCGGTAAACACCGGATCATTACCATTGTCTAGACACTGGAAGGCTTGCGGAGGCTCAAGTGCTTCGAGCTCCCCGAGTCCTGTAAGGTCATCTTTCGCTAACGTTGCCCATTGCTGTGCAATATAGACACTCGATGGCTGATAGGCATTTTGGTAGCGAACTAGGGTTTTATCTTTGCCGAAGGTCTCACCCATCGCTCCAACCATGTCCAACACCTGACCATTGCTATCCAACAAAGCAATAGGGTCATCGCCGTTAAAATTCAGCGCTTGATGGTTTGTTGGTACCGACGTTAGCGCCAATACTGCTTCATTCGCCTTAGAGTTCGCAAACACCAATACCGAATGCGCCGGGATGGCATAGCTAGAGAGATCGAGCGAATCCCAGGTACCATCACCATTCGAAGACTTCGCCAGTTGATAGCCTGTCAAAGTGACATCACTATCACCTGAGTTCGCTATCTCAACGGCTTTGTTAAAGCCACCACCTTCAACATACTGCGAAATAAAAATTTCGGCGTTTGCTCCAGCCGCTAATGCGGATGAGACAGCTAACGCCAACCACTGCTTTTTGTTTGTGCGTGTCATCATTCACCTCGAATTGAATGGCAATCTGTCCGTTGCCATGATTGCACTTTGTTGTATATAAGCTTGCTATTTTCGAGACGAGTGTTGTCATTTTTATTGCAAATGAATAATGAACATTCAGTTAACTGAGATATCGATCAAATTTAAAGTACCAAGTTTGCCACCTGTGCCAAACAATCAACAGGATAAGTGAATACGCATAAAAAAAGCCCCTTGGCGAACCAAGGAGCTTTTAATTCAATGATTTAATTACCAATAACTAAGCGAGACACGCCTATGGACGAGCCACAAAACCAACCGCTTTGTACGCTTTCGCTAGCATCTCTGCTGCGCGAGCTGATGCTTTTTCAGCGCCTTGGCGCATGACGTCATCCATGTAAGCACGGTCTTCACGAATACGACGGTACTCAGATTGGATTGGCTCAAGCATAGCGACGAGTGCTTCACCGACATCTTTCTTAAATGGACCGTACATTTCAACGCCTGCGTATTGCGCTTCAATCTCTTCAAACGTTTTACCGGTTGCTGCAGAGTACAGACCCATTAGGTTAGAGATACCCGCTTTGTTGTCCCAATCGTGAGCAATGCGTGGTGGCGTCTCTGTGTCTGTTTGCGCCTTGTTGACCTTCTTAAGAATCGACTTTGGCTCTTCTAGCAGCGTGATCACGTTTTTACGGTTATCGTCCGACTTAGACATCTTCTTAGTCGCATCTTGCAGGCTCATTACGCGTGCATTCACAGTTGGAATGTACGGCTCTGGTACCTCAAAGATTGGCGATTCAGGGCTGTAGATGTTGTTAAAACGAGTCGCGATGTCGCGCGCTAGTTCTAGGTGCTGCTTCTGGTCACTACCGACTGGTACTTGGTGCGCACCGTAAAGCAGGATATCCGCAGCCATCAGCACTGGGTAGTCGTATAGACCGACGTTCACATCGTTCGCATAGCGCTGAGACTTGTCTTTAAACTGAGTCATACGATTCAGTTCACCCATTTGGGTGTAGCAGTTAAGAAGCCAACCAAGTTGAGCATGCTCTGGTACGTGTGACTGAACAAATAGCGTGCTCTTCTTTGGATCAACACCAACCGCAAGGCAGATTGCTAGTGCGTCTAGAGTTGCTTCATGCAGCGCTTTCGGATCTTGGCGAACCGTGATGGCATGAAGGTCAACAACGCAGTACTGGCAGTCATAGTCGTCTTGCATTTGTTGCCATTGACGTAGAGCACCCAAGTAGTTACCGATACTTAGTTCACCTGACGGCTGAACACCACTTAATACAATGGGTTTGCTCATGATTATGATTCCTTTGACTTCTTGACGAGATAATTTAGGAGAATGAAAAACCGCGTTATTTTAACGCGGTTTTAGCAGTGTACTCATTGGCGAGTATTTTGCCAGTGTTTTATAACGAGGATACCCAAAGACACTGGCTTCGCGGCATTTTGAGGAAGTTAAGCGTCGATACCGACCGCTTTTAGCACGTCCGACACAATGTCAGCGACAAAATCAGGCTTGGCATTGGCAATTGGCTCACCGTGGTTGTAACCATAGGTCAGACCAAACGCATGACAGCCCGCGTTGCGCGCAGCAAGAATGTCATTCTTTGAATCGCCGACCATCAGCACCTGATCCGCCGACACTTGTTCTTGCTCCATCAGCCAGTGCAGAGCAATCGGATCGGGCTTACGCTTTTCAAACGCATCGCCACCCAACACATGCTTAAAGTATTTATCCAGCTTGTGCTGCTCTAGTAGTTCTGGAACAAACTTCGATGGCTTATTCGTCAGAAGAGCGACAGTGATACCGTTGGCTACCAAAGTATCCAGCGTTTGGTGCACTGCTGGATAAAGGTGGCTAAGTTTGTGACCACTCGCTTTATAGAAATCATCAAATAGAACACGCGCTTTCGCGAGCAGTTCTGGCGACAAGCTAGGATCAACATTGATGCTCTGGCTCAGCGAACGACCTATCAAGATGTCGGCACCATTGCCAACATAATCGCGAACTTGCTCTTCGGTTACAGCTGGGTAACCAAGTTCTTGAACCGCTTGGTCAGCAGCAAGTGCTAAATCTGGCACGCTATCAAGCAGCGTACCATCGAGATCGAATACAACCAGTTTAATTGCGCTCATCATGCCTGCCCGTTACTTGCTTTCTACTTTTGCAAGTTCAGCACGCATCTCATCAATCACCTCTTTGTAATCAGGACGATTGAAAATAGCGCTGCCCGCAACAAACATGTCCGCGCCCGCTTCAGCTATTTCGCGGATGTTATCAACTTGACACCGCCATCAATTTCTAGGCGAATATCGCGGCCAGAAGCATCAATACGCTTACGAACTTCGCGCAGCTTATCCAGCGTTGAAGGGATAAATGACTGACCGCCAAAGCCCGGGTTCACCGACATCAGAAGAATCAGGTCAACCTTATCCATGATGTAATCTAGGCAAGAAAGCGGTGTTGCAGGGTTTAATACCACACCCGCCTGACAGCCGTGCTCTTTAATGAGCTGAAGAGTACGGTCGATGTGTTCAGACGCTTCGACGTGGAAAGTGATCATGCTTGCACCCGCTTTCGCGAAGTCAGGTACGATGCTGTCGACAGGTTTCACCATCAGGTGAACATCAATAGGAGCAGTAATGCCGTAGTCGCGTAGCGCTTTACAGATTGGCGCACCGAACGTTAGGTTAGGCACATAGTGATTATCCATCACATCGAAGTGAACGACGTCAGCACCCGCAGCGAGTACTTTTTCGACATCCTCACCCAAACGAGCAAAGTCTGCAGAGAGAATGGATGGAGCAATAAGAAAGTCTTTCATACCTAACCTCAGTGAAATGGATTGCAAGCGAGTCTTTACATAACAGTAACAGTGCGCGCAATTCTACCGAAGCAAGGGGGTAAATCCTAGCCCTTGGCTAGGAGTTATTGATCTCGTTGTTCAAATAATGCCAACAATTCATCGACTTTATTGCGACCCGCGCCATTACGGCTGATGGTTCGCTTCACTTTAACCACATTGAGCTGGGCTCCATGATACAAGCGGCGAGTCAGCGTGGTGTCGTGGTTAGAGATAAGTACCGGAATACCACGGTCAAACGCCGCATGCTCTGCTACATCTGCAAGTGCAGCCTGATCGTCCAAAGTAAAACCATTACCTGCATAAGAGGTAAAATTGGCCGTATTTGAAAGCGGAGCGTACGGAGGATCGCAGTAAATCACGCTGCCTTTGCGGGCGCGCTTAAAGGTCTCAGGGTAACCCTCGCACACAAACGTGGCTTTCT
Organism: Vibrio maritimus; assembly: GCA_000755425.1. GTDB lineage: Bacteria > Pseudomonadota > Gammaproteobacteria > Enterobacterales > Vibrionaceae > Vibrio > Vibrio maritimus_A. The sequence goes on along the minus strand of BBMT01000020.1, from coordinate 40,711 downwards.
TCGCTTTTTCTGCAAAGAACTCCATTTCGTTTTCAGGGAAGTATGGCTTTTTGTAGGAGCCAAACGGCACGTTAAAGCCACCCTTTTTGTTGTAACGACATAAGCCATTAAAACCAAAACGGTTCATGTACAAAAACGCGACCGAACGAAACATGATGTCGTCAGTTTGGTTAAACTGAGCGCGAATATCGAGATAGACTTCTTTCCGATTGTGCTCTGGGGTAAATAGACGTTTCGCCTCAGCAATGTATTGCTCTGGCTGCGTCTTGAGCAGGTTATAAAGATTGATAAGATCAGGGTTAATATCGGCGAGCAGGTATTGCTCATAATCCGTATTGAGAAAAACAGAGCCTGCACCAACGAAGGGTTCTACCAGTTTTCTAGCGTCTGGCAGATGCTTTTCAATGTCTTCAACCAAGCCATATTTTCCACCAGCCCACTTAAGAAAGGCACGTTGCTTCTTCATTACTTGCTCTATTTACTGCCACCCCAAAAATTAAGGCTGGGGAATATATCATAATTCAAATTGTTATGTTGACCTTTCTGGTAGAAAGGTCAACAGCGCTTGGTGTAAATGTTGACTGAGTCGCCGTTAACTCGCTCACAGGCGACTAGATCGAAAGCTTATTCCGTCCAGCGAGCAATTTCACGCTTCACTTGGCTCAGCGCTTTTGGCCATGGGCCAAGCGACTGTAACTCTGTAGGGAGCTTCTCGGCTGCATCTCGCGCCTGCTGAATCGTCGCGTAATTGTCGTAAGTGACGATATACCACTTTTCCTCACCACGTAGCGTTGGGTAAATGCGCACCGGCTTCTCAAAGCTGTGTTGGTTCAAGAATAGCTGCACATCTTCCAGTTTAGTCATGGCCGCAATTTGCAGTGTGTAGCTGTTTGAGGCTAAGGCATTCAACTGGTCTCGTGCAAACGAGAAGGTGATAGCGTTTGCAGCGCTTCTGTTACACCATCATCAATCACCACCTCTGGTGGAGGCTCAATGGCCACGCTGAATATTGCTCGTGGTTTTTGCACTATCTACTGCTTGCTGAATTTCCTCTGCTTGCTGCGCGGCAATATCAGTCTTATCTTCTAGCAAAGCATCAACCACATCTGAAGTAATCACGACACGTTCACCGGTTTCCGCGACGCCTACGCTAGCGGTTTCTGACGTCACCGCCGGTGGCAATGCCTCAGAATCATCCGTAGCGGTCAGATCCGATGGCATCTCTTGGTTGGCTTTTTGAGCTTGCTCTTCACTTGCAACATCTGCTGGCTGCTCTAAGGTCGGGATCACGGTCTGTTCACTCGCCGTTTCGACTGGGGCAACGCTTGGTTTTGGCGCTTGCAGTAACCAGCGATAGCCCAAGAACAGCAACAGCAGAATGACGGCAACGGTGACGGCAATCTTCGCGGGCGAGCCCACTAATGAACGAATAATCACTTTCTTTTCCACTTTGTGCTCTCCTAGCGCCAAAATTTCTCCCGGAAGTGGTCTGGTATTAGTAAACGCGCTTTTGATTCTTTTTTCAACGCTTTCATCGAGATAGCGTAGAACCAAACTCTCAAAAAAACGTTCAGCCTCTTCTTCTGGTAACTCATCAATATCCAGCTCTACCGGCTTAATATCCAATCCATGACTCAATCTAGCAAGCTTAGTCGATACTGAATCACTCGCAGTAAACAGCACCACACTAATGTTTTGCTTAGGTGTGGAAAGCGCAGCGCTATACAGCAGCCATAGTTCAGCTAGTAGTGCTTGAGAAGCATGGTGGGCATTATCGACCACAATGGCGATATTACATGTTTCACCATCTAAAATGCGCTCGATACTGTCATTGAGTGAATCGGTAGTACTGTACATTTGATGCGGGAACAGCTGTCTCAGGATATTTCCGCGATTGACCTCATCCTCCAGGTTAGGCAGACAGGTCACCAACGACTGGTTTTTATCATAAGACCATGCTTCGAGATAACGATGAGCAAGCCAGGTTTTCCCGGCTCCCGCTTCACCTTTGACGACCACAAAGTTTGCAGCAAATTGCGTCAGCAACTGCATTCTTTCAAGCAGCTGGGTTTGTGAATCGAGCTCTAGTACTCGCAGTTCATAGGACAGACTCATCCCGATTTTCTACCACCAATCCAAACTAAAAAAGGCTCCAACTGGAGCCTCTTATTCTATTCGCGGATGTCGCCTAACCTCAACACTCTATCGTTAAGTATTGGCTACTTGCGACATAAATCAATCGCTTGCTCAATCAGATCACTTGGTACATCAGAGACCACTTGCGCGCTGCCAATAGAGGTTGGCAGCACCAAACGCAACTTACCCGATAGCACCTTTTTGTCACGCATCATGTGCTTGATGAAATCATCAAAGCTCATAGACTCAGGCGTATGTACGGGCAATTTTGCTCGCTCTAGCAAAGCAATAATGCGAGTGACTTGCTGCGGCGTGATATCACCAAGCAATTGAGCGGTATGAGCCGCCATCGCAGTACCGGAAGATACAGCCTCTCCATGTAGCCATTTACCATACCCTAGTTCCGCTTCGATAGCATGACCAAATGTATGACCTAGATTCAATAACGCACGAATACCCGACTCTTTCTCATCTTGTGCAACGACTTCGGCTTTGATCTGGCAGCATCGCGCAATCGCATAAGTTAACGCTTGCTGATCAAGTGCGTAGAGTTTATCGAGATTTTCCTCTAACCAATCAAAGAATGCCTCATCGTAAATGATGCCATACTTAATCACCTCAGCCATACCCGCTGCAAACTCACGTTCAGGTAACGTACGCAAACAGTTGGTATCGATAATCACCGCTTGAGGCTGATAAAAAGCACCGATCATGTTTTTACCCAACTCATGGTTCACCGCTGTTTTACCGCCGACCGATGAGTCCACTTGCGATAACAAGGTGGTTGGGATCTGCACAAAATCAACACCGCGTTGATAGCAAGCCGCCGAAAAACCGACAAGATCGCCAATCACGCCACCGCCGAGTGCGACTACAACGACATCGCGACCGTAGTTGCCTGAGAGCAGATGGGTTTGAACCGTGTTAAAGGTATCTAGAGTTTTGTATTGCTCACCGTCTGGCAGTTCAAGCAATGAGGTTTTGCAACCTTTGCTTTCCAACTGGTCAAGAATCACTTGAGCATAAAGAGGGGATACTGTGGTGTTGGTGATCACCACAACTGATTTTCCGTCGGGAATTTGGGCAAATTGAGCCGAGTCATCAAATAACCCGGCACCAATTGAAATTGGGTAGCTGCGCTCACCAAGCTCGACCGTAATCCGTTCCATGGTTTGCTCTCCTAATGAAAAAGGTTTCGATTAACCTTCTTCTAGCATTTTTACGATTTGGTTGGCTACCACTTTTGCACTTTGATCGTCAGTACGAACCACATAGTCCGCCACTTCTTTGTAAAGATCATTGCGCTCGTCCGCTAGGTTCTCTAGTACTTCGCGTGGGTTATCCGTTTGAAGTAATGGACGCTTCTTGTCGCGGTTAGTGCGAGCAAGTTGTTTTTCGATTGTGGTTTCTAGGTAAACAACGATACCACGAGCCGACAAGCGGTTGCGGTTATCTTTGCTCTTCACAGAACCACCACCGGTCGCAAGTACGATACCTTGCTGCTCGGTTAGATCGTTAATGACAGTTTCTTCGCGCTTGCGGAAACCTTCTTCACCTTCAACGTCAAACACCCATGCGATGTCTGCGCCAGTGCGCTCTTCAATTACGGTATCAGAATCAACAAACTCCATATGAAGTTGTTGAGCTAGGTGTCTACCGATTGTACTTTTGCCGGCACCCATAGGGCCAACAAGAAAAATATTACGTTTCTCAGCCATGTTCAGCATTAATTTACAACGTTAATTCAATGACATCGCCACAAGAAAAGACCGAAAAGGAACCTCGGAAAAAAGGGCTTGTGGCACCGATTCCTCACAGATAAGTCGTGATAAGACCCGAAATTATCAAGCAAGGTGGCTTTAATGCAACTTTATTTTTAATCCTTTTCAATTAATGACCAATTTACAAAGGGTTACCAAGCTCTGTGAGTGCTGGCGTTGGAGTAATAATCTTCGGCGTCACAAAGATTAGTAGCTCACTCTTGCCGATATTTTCATAGGTTCGTCTAAATAAGGCACCCAAGCCCGGAATATCACCTAAAAGTGGCACTTTATCGATTTTATTGGAAAAGGTGTGTTGGTAAATTCCGCCTAGCACGACAGTTTCACCATTGTTCACTAGAACCTGCGTGCCGATGCGCTGAGTATCAATCGCGACGGTTTCTCCTTCTAGTGTTTTCAATACTTCACCGACTTGATCTTGGGTAACATCCAGGTCAAGAATCAGTCGATTGTCTGGGGTAATTTGCGGTGTGACCGTCAGTGACAGCACCGCCTTTTTGAATTCCACTGCTGTAGCACCACTTGATGTGGATTTAAGGTAAGGGATCTCAGTACCTTGTTCTATGTATGCCGACTTCTTATTGGTAGTGATCAGCCTTGGGCTAGAAATGATTTCAGCTTTTGACTCATTTTGCAGTGCTGAAAGCTCCAGATCGAGCAAGGTGTTAGTCCCAAGACTCGCCACTTGAAACGCAATACTTGATGCATTATCAGATAGCGCGGGCAAATTAACGTTCAAAAAGTCATCTATCTCAAGTTCACTGCCACTGCCTGCGGCAACCAGGTTGCTTTCTATGGAACCACCGATTGTCGTGGTGCCATTAGTTGAACTCACTCCCCAGCGGATCCCTAATTCTTCAATGTTACCTTCTCTAATCGTCACAACTCGCGCTTCAATCTGAACCTGCTTTACGGGTATGTCGAGCTCAGCAATAATACTTTTAATCACTTCTATATTGTCGGGAAGATCGCGAAGCAATAGTGAATTGGTGCGCTCATCAACCGTCACAGAGCCGCGCTCAGATAGCATGCTGAGGGTCTCATTGCCACCTATCATGGCGGCCATTTCAGAAGCTTTGGCGTAATTAATCTTGATGATTTCGGACTCAAGCTTACCGATTTTTTCGGTCAGTTGATGACGTTCTAGTTCAAGCTTTTCCTGTTGGTCGAGTTCTGCCTTCGGCGCCACCAGCACGACATCCCCTTTGACTCGTTTATCCAGGCCTTTAACGCGTAGGATAATATCGAGTACATCAGTCCACGGCACACTATCAAGACGCAGCGTCAAATTGCCCTGAACCGTATCCGAGACAACCAAGTTGAAATCATTGTAGTCAGCGAGTAGCTGCAGCACATTGCGGACTGGCATATCTTGAAAATTGATCGAGGTAAGTTGACCTTTGTTGCGCGACTCTAATGCCTTCTCGTCAGCGCGAGCTTGGCTAAGCTCAACGAAGGTAACGCGAAGCTGATCATCAGCTACCACGTATTGGTAATCAACCGCTTGTTTGGTTTTTACGGCTAAGCGCACATGAGGCGACTCATCAAAAAGTTCGATGGTGGTGACTGGGGTAGCAAAGTCGGTCACATCATAAATAGACAAATGCTCAGGCGTCACTTTCGTTTGCCGAAGCATAATCGTCAACCCATTATCGTTGCTACTGACATCGACAGCACTGCCCTGCTCGGACAGAGCAACTATCAACACCCCCTGGCGCTGCTCGTTGAGCTGAAATGAGACGTTGGTAATCTCATTGGCTGCAAGCTCACAACTTGTTAGCAAGCCAATACTCAAAGCAAGACCGCAGATAAGAAAATTGATGACTTGCACCACTATACGTTGCACGTGTTTCTCCATTACTTCAATGCCAGCTTTATTTGCCTCTGGTACCAGCATCCCAATCCATCGGACAAGGTCTCGCCTACAATCAGCGCATTTTCGGTTATTTGTTTGATTTGACCGTTGTTCTCGCCAAGAAAATGCCCCTCTTCCACTTTCACTACACGTCGATTGGGCAACATCACCAAGCCCGTCATCTTGCCGTTTTTACTCATGATCCCTTTGACCTGTAGTTCGCTAATTCGATAAAGCTCTAGTCCTTGCTTGGTCCTGGTCTTCGGTTGCCAGCAGCTTTGCCCTCGCTCAGGGCTCTGCTGGGTTGCCATTTTCGGCAAACTGAACGGCGATTGACTGCTCGACTCTTGGAAGAGTACTACCTTAGAAGACTGAATCAATCGCGCCGCCATTTTTTGCGGCTCAGCGCTAGATTCTGTAGTTAAAACAAACTGTTGCAATGAATCCTGATTGGCATTGCAACCATATAACCAATAGTTATCAATATGGCTAAAGTGCTATTTTTCACCTTCCGCCTCCGCAATAAACTGGTAGGTAGTCGCATTGACTCGAAAGTGCAGTGTGCTGCTTTCCAAACTAACTCTCTGCCATTCAGCATTTTCAATTAATACAATGCGAGGCAGCTCAGCGATTGCTTGTGCATAGCGGCCGATATCGTCATAACTTCCGGTTAGCTCGATATCTAAAGGGAGTTTTAATAGAAATTTCTGCGGCTGACGCTTCCCCCAATTAATGCGAGTGAACGTAAGGTGGTTGTTGAGGCCTTGCTCGTTGATGTCTGCGAGCAAGCTTGCTAACTCTTGCTGAGCAGGCAATTGACGCAAAAGCCTGTCATAATGGTCAGAAAGTTCGCTAAGATGCGCTGACATCACAGGCAACATAGCGGCCTTGCGAGCGACAACCTGTAGCTCTTTCTTCAGTTGAGTTTCTTGTTGTTTGTAATAATCGAGGTCTTCAAGGCTTGGTTTCACCAACAGCCATCCACTGACCAATGCTGCCATCACAAACACAATACCGACCACGATAAGCTGTGGTATCAACGGCCAACTACTCAATTCATCAAGTTCAAGGTCGAGTGACATCAATTCACTCCTGTTTGTGGCTGTTTGGCCGGGCTGGCAAGTAGCGCTGCACTATCAATAGCAAACGACAGCTCAAACGCTTGATATTTATTACCAAAGCGCTCGCGATCATGAACGATAGAGTGAAGCACTACATTATTGACCATCCTTGATTGCTCAAATCTATCCAACATTTGAGCGAGGAAGGCGGTACTTTCCCCGATGCCGCTGACCTTAAACTGTTCACCTTGCATACGAATCTTGTCTACATAGACTTGAGAAGGAATCAGTGTCGGCAGTAGATTCATCACCGCTGTTGTCTTGTTGCGCTGTTGCTGCAACCCATCAACGTAGTCAAGGCGAGCTTCTAGAGACTGCTGTTCACTTTTGGTCGACGACAATGCGTGGATTTGACGTCGATAGTCATCAATTTCGCCTTGCAGATAAGCAACTCGCTGTTGTTGAGTGCTGACCTCACCCGCTAGCTTCAGATTCAATAGGTGTGACGTCAAATAACCAAAGAGCAGCGCCGCAACAAGCATCGCGATAAAGCGCTGTTGATGCTGCTTACGCTTGGCTTCTCGCAAGGCAATAGGTTGATTATCTTCATATCAATGTCTCTTAAGCCAATTCAGACCATTGATTGCCGCTCCAACCGCAGAGGCATAGCATGGTGATAATGCTTGGGACGATTTGGTCTTACTTGTCGATAATCGCTGAAAATCAATGCAGGTGATTGGACAGGACAAGGTCTTAGTGACGCTATCAATCACCCCCTCTTGCTGCGCGTGCCCTCCCATTAAAATAACTCCATGGATAGCCTCTTGTCCGGCCACCGAACGATACAACTGCAATTGCGAAGCAACCCGCCCAGCAACAGACTCAAACACCACTTCAGATAGCGACTTAAACTGACTATCTGCACGATTTTGTAGTTCAGGGATAGGTTCCAGTACCCATGATTTTGCGAGTTCTTGGGATAGCGCCGACGGTGGAAGCAGTGTCGCTTGTACGCAACCAAGATCCAGCACCGCATGATTTGCCAACGATGGTGTATGAGCGCAAACCCAGCTTTGTACGCCGCGCAGTGCTCCATTGTTGGTGTCCATTAACGTAGGGCGAAAACCAAGCTTAGTGGCCACGTGAGACCAGTTATCGACGATCGATTGTTTGGTCACATGTACTCGGTACGCCTCTACCGCAACATTGTCTTCTTCGGTCTCTTTAATAAAGTCCAAAGCAATGTCATCCATCGGGTAAGGCGTCTGATGATTCATCGCTTGCTCAATGGCAAGCTCCTGCTCTTGCCCCTCAAGACCCGCCTCAAGTGTGACGACTTTGCTGATCACTGCACTTTCTGGCAGCACAATAGCGCACTATTACGAAATAACGGCGCAATCTTTCGCAGAATTTTAAGTTTCTTAACACTATCTTGATGTTTAAGGGCGTGGGGATCGGAGAAAATAGCATCACATCCTTTAAGCTCCAGATGGTTAACCAAGGAGATATCACTCCCATCACAAACCAAGACAACAGCTTTGGCACTGTGATGACCAATATCTATCCCGGTGATCCATTTTCTTGCCATGAAAAATAACCTCAACAAATACATAAACAACGTGAAAAGGTTGAGATCGACGCTCAAATAAGCGTTAATTAACCCTATAGGTATATTTTTGTCCTAGCCTACAAGTAATTACCTACTCGTAACCCCAATTAATTAGGAAATTCTCGGTGAAGTTCATAAAGAGACTGTTGGTTCTTGCATTCATTTGCATACTCCTTGGAGTCGGCACAATTTTTGGGTTTTACTACTACGTAAAACCTGAGCTACCTGATGTCGCGACTCTTAAAGACGTCCAACTACAAACACCGATGCAGGTGTTCAGCCAAGATGGGAAGCTGATCGCACAATTCGGCGAAAAGCGCAGAATTCCAATCTCTTACGACGAGATCCCTCAAGAGCTAATCGATGCCCTTGTTGCGACAGAAGACAGTCGTTACTACGACCACTTTGGCTTCGACCCTATTGGCATTACTCGTGCTGCAATCGCAGTTATCGCGTCCGGTAGTGCCTCACAAGGTGCGAGTACCATCACGCAGCAGCTGGCTCGTAACTTCTTCTTATCTAATGAGAAGAAAGTTATGCGTAAGATAAAAGAGATCTTTATCGCGGTGCACATTGAGCAGTTGCTAACTAAACAAGAGATCATGGAACTGTACGTTAACAAGATCTTCTTGGGTTATCGCTCATATGGCTTTGGCGCAGCAGCACAGGCGTACTTCGGTCGTAACCTTGATCAACTCACTCTCAGTGAGATTGCAGTATTGGCAGGCCTTCCTAAAGCGCCATCGACCATGAACCCTATCTACTCAGTGGAGCGTGCTACTCAGCGTCGTAACGTCGTGCTGTCACGCATGCTGTCTGAAAAATACATCACCCAGGCTGAGTTTGATGAGGCTCGTGCTGAACCGATTATTTCTCAATTTCATGGTGCAGAGATCGAGCTGAGCGCTCCTTATGTGGCAGAAATTGCTCGCGCTTGGATGGTGAGTCGTTACGGTGAAGAAGCATACGAATCAGGCATGCGCATCACCACTACAATTGACTCTAAGCTGCAAAAAGCAGGGCACGTAGCCGCGATTAAAAACCTTCTAAACTACGACGAGCGACACGGTTACCGCGGCGCTGAAAAAGTGCTTTGGAAAGCAGGTCAAACGGCGATGACTAACGAAGAGATCGCTAAACACCTTCGTCGCCAACCTACCTATGGTGAGCTTCGTCCTGCAGTGGTCACTAACGTTGCGGACAAGTCCGCTACGGTTTATGTAAAAAGCTACGGCGAACAGACCATTAGCTGGGAAAACATGAACTGGCACGTAAGTTCCGTACCGATGATCGCCAAGGTGCAGCACCAAAAGCGCCGAGCGAAATCGTGGCTGTGGGTGAGCAGATTTGGGTTCGCGCTGCGGATCTCGATATCACTCCAGATGTGTCTCCAGAGGAAAAAGAAGCGCAAACTGAAGACGACCAAGTCTCTGAGCCAACGGCCATCACGTGGCGTCTAAGCCAAGTGCCGAATGCCAATACAGCATTTGTTGCCATCAACCAGAAAACGGCGCAGTGCTATCTCTCGTGGGCGGTTTTAACTTCGTACACAGTAAGTTTAACCGTGCAACACAATCGGTACGACAAGTAGGTTCGAGCATTAAACCGTTTATCTATGCTGCTGCACTAGATAAGGATATGACGCTAGCAAGTCTCGTGAACGATGCGCCAATCAATAAATGGGATAAGAGCGCAGGCACCGCATGGCGCCCTAAAAACTCGCCGCCCACCTATACAGGCCCAACGCGTCTTCGTATCGGTCTAGCGCAATCGAAGAACGTTATGGCGGTACGCGTGTTGCGTGAAGTGGGTCTGGATGAGACTCGTGACTACCTAACTCGATTTGGTTTTGATAAGTCTAAACTACCTCGTTCAGAGACCATTGCTCTGGGTGCTGGCAGCTTGACGCCAGTTCAAATGGCGCAGGGTTTCTCTGTATTTGCTAACGGCGGATACTATGTTGAGCCGTTCTATATCAGCAAAGTTGAAGACCCATTTGGCAAAGTTGAATTTGAAGCAAACCCGAAAGTGGTGTGTCATCAGAACTGTCCTGATATGCAGGCTCCTGAGTTTGCCAAAGCAGCAACAGAAGATGCCGCACCAAGCATTGAAGAAGCAACCAATGCCTCTGAAATCGAGCCACTGGACATCGCGCAATTTAACGAAGAAGACCTAACGGAAACCAACGAGCCACGTTACGCACCAAAAGTAATCTCCGAGCAAACCGCGTTCCTGACGCGTGAAATGCTCTACAGCAACGTTTGGGGAGGTGGTAACTGGCGCGAAGGCACTGGTTGGAATGGTACTGGCTGGCGCGCTCAAAAACTTAAGCGCCGCGATGTGGGCGGTAAAACGGGTACTACAAACGACTCGAAAGACGCATGGTACAACGGTTATGGACCGGGTATTGTCGCAACCGCTTGGGTTGGATTTGATGATCACCAAAGAAAGCTTGGCCGCACAACGGCAAATGCGAACTTAGGTAAGGATCAAATCACCGGTGCTGAGGCAGGTGCAAAAACGGCTCAACCTGCGTGGGTAGACTTTATGGGCATGGCGCTTGAAGGTCACGAAGTGGTAGCTAAGCAAGTGCCAAACGATATCACTCGCGTGCGTATCGACCGTGACTCAGGTCTTCTCACCAATAAGACTGATGGTTCAACCATGTTTGAATACTTCAAGATTGGTACCGAGCCAACAGAGTACGTACAGGAAAGCCTAACGGATACCTTGTACTCTAGTGATGAGTCAGGCGGTGAAAGTCTGTTCTAGATTGGACGTAACAAGTAAAAAGGGGCGCGAAGCCCCTTTTTTATCATCTGAATTTCAGTACTAAGTACTAAGATAACGACTAATCGACTCCGCCAACTTCTCAAAACGCGCACGCAGCGGCGAGCCTGGGCGATAGGCTAAAACAATACTGCGAGACGGCGTCGGATTCACCGCAGTCACGTAGCACACGCCATCCTTTTCTTTCTCTTTAGGCAGAGACAATTCAGGCAGCAAAGTAATGCCTGCTCCTGCCGCCACCATGTTACGCAACGTCTCTAAGCTGGTTGCTTTGAATCGTTCATCATCTCTCGCACCAGCAGCAAAACAGAAGCCAAGGGCTTGGTCGCGCAGACAGTGTCCGTCACCGAGTGACAGCACGGTTTGCCCTTTCAGCTCATCCATCTCTATCTCATCGCGTTTTGCCCAAGCATGGTCGCATGGCACCGCAATGCTCATCGGCTCATTAAAGACTTCAATCTCTTTAAATGGTGCAGTTTCTGGGACTGACGCCAGCACTAAACAATCGAGTTTTCCTTCTTCCAACTGTCTAACCAATTGATGTGTTTGAGCCTCATGCAGGAAAAGTTCAAGGTCGGGGAATGACTCTTTCAGCTTTGGCACAATACGAGGAAGTAGATATGGCCCCACCGTGGGAATAAAGCCGATATGCATCGGTCCCATCATCTCACCACTTTGCCCCGCAGCCATCTCACGAAACGTCTTAACTTCCTTAAGGATACGCTTTGCTTGCTCCACCAGTTGCAAACCAGCATCCGTAAACAGTACTCGGCGACTGCTGCGCTCTAACAATGAAGTACCAATCTCATCTTCCAGTTTGCGGATCTGACCACTTAGTGTCGGCTGACTAACAAAGCAAGCTTCTGCTGCTTTACGAAAATGTTTGTGTTCAGCCAGGGCCACTAGGTATTCAAAATCACGAATGTTCATCGCATGCTCCGATAGAATTTGACTATCGATACCATAACAATAAACGATTAGAACTATCAAACCATTTTTTGATAATAGTCCCAACGAAGCAAAGCAATAAACGCTACTCTCTGTTAGCAACGCTAGACTCACAAGAATTTAATTATCCAGAAGGACATTAGTATGTTTGCATCTAAAGAAGGCCAAGCAGTACCTCAAGTGACATTCCCAACTCGTCAGGGTGATGCGTGGGTCAACGTAACAACAGATGAGCTTTTTAAAGACAAGACTGTGATTGTATTCAGCCTACCGGGTGCTTTCACACCGACATGTTCATCAAGCCACTTACCGCGCTACAACGAGCTATTTCCTGTGTTCAAAGATCACGGCGTGGATGAAATCCTATGTGTATCAGTAAACGACACGTTCGTTATGAACGCATGGAAATCAGATCAAGAAGCAGAAAACATTACCTTCATTCCAGATGGTAACGGCGACTTCACCGATGGCATGGGTATGCTGGTTGAGAAAAATGACCTTGGCTTTGGTAAACGTTCATGGCGTTACAGCATGCTGGTGAAAAACGGCGTCGTAGAGAAGATGTTTATCGAGCCAAACGAGCCAGGCGACCCGTTCAAGGTGTCTGATGCAGATACGATGCTGAACTACATCGCGCCAAGCTACAAGACTCAAGAATCTATCACGGTATTCTCTAAGCCAGGTTGCCCATTCTGCATGAAAGCGAAGCAAAACCTGATTGACCACAACCTTCAGTATGAAGAAATCGTATTAGGCAAAGACGCAACGACAGTGACTCTACGTGCAGTAAGCGGCCGCACGACTGTACCGCAGGTGTTTATCGGTGGTAAACACATTGGTGGCAGTGAAGAGCTAGAAGCTTACCTAGGTTAACCTTCCTACCTATAAAAAATGCGAGCCAACAGGGCTCGCATTTTTGTTTTTCGGCAAGCTAACGGCTAGTTAGCAATCTCAGCAGCAATCACAGAGATCTCCACCAGCAAGGCTTCACGAGCCATATCTCCAGTCACACAAGCACGTGCTGGCGCATAGCCTGCAGGTACCCATGCGTCCCATACCGCGTTCATTGCTTGGAAATCTTGCATATCTTTAAGGTAGATGGTCGCAGACAGCATGTGCTCTTTGTCGCTGCCCGCTTCAAGTAGCAGAGCCTCGACCTTATCAAGCATGGTTTGCGTCTGTTCAGTGATGTCTTTATTGGCATCTGCACACACCTGACCACAAAGGTAGATAGTGCCATTGTGCTTAACGATGCGCTCATGCGCTCTTTGGTATGAAGGCGTTCAATCATAATGTTATTGCTCTTTTTTAGGCTATCCGAACGATAGGGCTGAAACAGGAAGGCATATTCTATCGGATACCAAGGACAAGCAACACGCGAACATTGTGACATGCTTGGCGAACCGAAGTTTTTCTCCGCCGCAGGCAAAACCAAATAATTTGATTAAAGGAAAATGAGAAGGTTAGATTGAGTAGGAAAGAACTTTTACAAGCGCTAAAAAGAAAAAAGCCCCGTAGTCAACCTTGACTCGGGGCCTTCTTAGATTCTTCTAAGAAAAAGCAGTGGTACTTTAATAGACCGTGCCTTTTCTTATTTGTTCCCAGAAAAATGATCTTTTTTTAAAATTTTTCCGATCTTTTCGTTACTCACTTATTTTTCAACGAGTTACGCAACGTTCATCTTGGCAATAATTTGCTCTACCAAGTTCACTTCCAACGCTACCTCATCACAAGCATGCTGTCGTGGACATTGGTCACAGTCTTTCAGAACTTTCTCAGGCAGCAGCGTCTTCGAAGTTGGGATGAAGTCGTGCTTCATAAAGAACTCTGGCGTACGAGTCAGAACGAACACTTTCTTGATCGCCATCTTACGCGCTTTCTCTACCAAGTGTTGAACAATCGCCGTACCTTGCCCTTGACCTTGCCAGCCCGCTTCAACACCTAGAGAGCGGATCTCTGCAAGCCCTGAGTCATACACATAGAGCGACGCACAACCCGTGACTTCACCATGATGCTCTGCGACGGCGAATGAGCCAATATCACGCACCAGTTCGTTGCGGCTACGAGGTAGGTTTTCACCAAGGTTCGCCCAATAAGCGACCATGCTCTCTAGCGCATCGATATCCGTCAGACGAGCAGAGCGCACTTTCACCGCTGAGTTATCACGCGCTGTGAGACGTTTCTCTGCTTGGTCTACTGCGTAAGCGACTTGCTGCGGCGCTACACCACCAAGGGCATTACGTTTCTCTAGGCAGCTCTCAATGGTCAGGATGTCGTAAACATCATTCTCAATCACTGGCGAGAACTCTTTCAGTTCTTCAATGGAGAGCTCTTCGAGTGCACAGCCTTTAGCAATCGCACTGACTACCGCAACACCTACGATATGGTGCGCTTCACGGAATGGGATACCTTTAGCAACTAGGTAGTCTGCAAGCTCGGTAGAGTTTGCATAACCTTGCTTCGCCGCTTCCAGCGTACGCTCGCCGTTTACCTTGATACCATCGAAACACAGCGCGGCCATTTCCATGCAGTCACTCCACGTGTCGAGTGCATCAAATAGACCTTCTTTGTCTTCTTGCATATCTTTGTTGTAGGCAAGTGGCAGTGCTTTCACCGTCATCATCATGCCCGCTAGCGAGCCGTAGACACGACCGGTTTTACCACGGATAAGCTCTAGAGCATCTGGGTTCTTTTTCTGAGGCATCAGAGAAGAGCCAGACGTCACAGTATCCGCAAGCTCAATAAAGTTCGACTCACCTGAGTTGTAGAAGATCATATCTTCAGCCAGACGCGATAGGTGCAGCATAGAGATAGAAGCGATAGACATCAGCTCCATCACATGGTCACGGTCAGATACCGAGTCCAAGCTGTTGCGAGTTGCTCTTCTGAAGCCTAGGTTATGAGCAAGCTGCTCACGATCCATTGGGTAAGCCGTACCCGCTAGCGCACCTGAACCCAGTGGGCAGGTATCTAAACGCTTGATGGCATCATCCAAACGCGAGTAATCACGCTCAAACATCTCAACGTACGCTAAGCACCAGTGAGCAAACGTAACAGGCTGAGCACGCTGAAGGTGGGTATAACCAGGAAGAACGGTATCTTGGTGTGCTCTTGCAACCTCAACCATCTGCGATTGCAGTCTGTCGAGACCAAGCAAAAGTTGCTGACCTTGCTGACGACACCAAAGTTTCAGGTCGGTCGCCACTTGGTCGTTACGAGAACGGCCGGTGTGCAGCTTCTTACCTAGGTCGCCCACTTTGCCAATCAGCTGTTGCTCAACCCAGCTATGGATATCTTCCGCATCCGATCTTAGGATCTGCTTTGGATTCTCCATCACTTCGAGTTTAAGCTCATTCAGTGCTAGCTCTAGCTTCTGCTGTTCATCTTCAGTAAGAACGCCGACCGAAACCAACGCCTTTGACCAAGCAATTGAGCCAACAATGTCTTGCTCAGCAAGTCGGTAGTCAAAGCGCAATGAATCATTAAAGTCTTTGAATCTCGTATCTGCTGCTTGGGTAAATCTTCCGCCCCATAATGCCATCGTGTCTCTCCTAACTGCTCAGTCTGCGTCGCTGCTTCTGTGGTTACTTATTGTAAGAATAAACCGCTATTCTCGCTGAGTGAATTGAATGCAACTCAGTGTCTTTGTTGATAGGGTTCAAGGTACGACAAACCGAATTAAAAATAAAGTAAAAATTCACTTATTTCACATAAATATTCAAATCAATGCAATTTCAGGGTTTTGTCGTCCATTTTTATCGTCCAGATAAAAAGAAACCCATTTGATATCAAATGGGTTTCTAGATTTCAATCAGTATAATGGAGCGAAATTATTTTTTCTTTGCTTCGTTTAATGCTCTGATACGGCTTGATAGCGAGTAAAGGCGGATGAAGCCTTCAGCGTGACTTTGGTCGTACACTTCATCTTCACCGAACGTTGCAAACTCTTCTGAATACAGGCTGTTGACGCTGCGTTTCTGAGTCACAATTGCCTGACCTTTGTATAGCTTAACCACAACTTCGCCGTTCACATCTTGTGCCAGCTCTTCCGACGCCGCCAAGATAGACTTACAAAGTGGTGTGAACCAACGACCGTCATAAACAAGGTGTGAGGCTTTCACGCCTAGCTCTTCACGGAACTCAAACGATGTTTTGTCTAGCACTAGCTGCTCAACCGCACGCAATGCTTCCATCATGATTGTGCCCCCCGGAGTTTCGTAGCAGCCACGAGACTTCATACCGACAAGACGGTTTTCAACGATGTCGATACGACCAACGCCGTGCTTCACACCTTTCTCGTTTAGGTAAACCAGAGCGTTGTATGGCGTCATTTTCTCACCGTCAACGGCAACTACTTCGCCTTTTGCTACTTCTAGCGTTACGTATTCTGCTTGATCAGGTGCTTGCTCAGGATCCACTGTCCACGCCCAGCAATCATCGTTTGGCGCATTCCATGTATCTTCCAGAACGCCACCCTCTGTAGAGATGTGCCATGCGTTAGCATCACGTGAATAGATCTTAGTTAGTGAAGCAGTACAAGGGATGTTGCGCTCTGCTAGGTAATCTAGCACTCTTCACGGCTCACTAGATCCCACTCACGCCAAGCGCAATCACAGTTAGGTCTGGGGCAAGAGCTGCAAATGCCCCTCAAAACGCACTTGGTCATTACCTTTACCTGTACAGCCGTGACACAGTGCGTCAGCACCGACTTTACGCGCCACTTCTACTTGAGCCTTAGCAATAATCGGACGCGCCATTGAGGTACCTAGTAGATATTTACCTTCGTAGTACGCGCCTGTTTTTAGTGTTGGGAAGATGTAGTCAGCGACCATTTCTTCTTTCAGGTCAGCGATATAGCACTCAGAAGCACCTGATGCCTTCGCTTTTTCTTCGATACCTACAAGTTCTTCTTCGCCCTGGCCTACATCGCAACGAATGCCACAACTTCACAGTCGTAGTTCTCTTTTAGCCATGGATGATCACTGACGTATCTAGACCGCCAGAGTAGGCAACAACAACTTTTTTTACAGATGGTTTACTCATGTCTCTCTCCTTGTCCGAGCCTGATTTTGGCGGTCAGCTTCTCGGGGTTACTTCACTTAAAATTCGTTAATCGTAAATTTTGATAATTCAGTTTGGGACGAACTGTGTGCCGATACTCTTACCTGCAAACAATTCGACTAATTTTTCTGGGTATCGCCATGTCGCCACTTCAATTGGGCGACCTAGGTCGTTAGCCGCTTCCAGTGCAGCTTGTACCTTAACAATCATGCCATCGGTAATCACTTTGCCTTCAATCAACGCATCCGCTTCTTGCTTAGTGAGACTTGGTAGCAGATGACCTTTGCCATCCAGCACGCCGCTCACATCAGATAGCAACACCAATTCTGCATCCAATGCGCCAGCCACTGCGACTGCTGCTTGGTCGGCATTAACGTTCATCAGCTGACCTTGGCTATCTAAACCGATTGAGCTAATGATAGGCAGTGCACCTGCAGCCAAAATCGCTTGTAAAACCGCTGGGTTACCGGGCTTAGCATCGCCTACCGCGCCAAGCTCTGGGTCTAGCTCAATCACTTCACAAAGACCACCGTCAGCAAGGCTCAAACCAACCGCATTAAGACCCGCTTTAATCGCATCGCCTTGAAGTAGCTTGTTTGCAGTGCCCGCTAGCGCGCCCGCAATCAAAGGGATCTGATCATAAGGAGTCACGCGCAAACCTTGCTTCTTAACAGTGGGAATGTCGAGCTTCTTCATTAGGTCGTCTACAAGGTAACCGCCACCGTGAACAATCACGATGCTTCGCTGTGCTTGCTGGCTGTAATCAGAGATAGCCTTAAATAGTTGTCCAAGCGTATCTGAGCACGACAGTGCCGCGCCGCCTAACTTGATCACTAATGGTGTATTTTGCTGACTCATGCTGCTCTCCTCGACTAAACCAACGCGGTTAGCTGTGCAAACTGATTTTTGATGTTCAAACACTGCATCGCTTGACTCGATGCACCTTTAAGTAGGTTATCAATCGCCGACACGACAATGATGTGTTGGCCTTGAACCTTATAACCGATATCGCAGAACGGTGTGTTCTCAACATCTTGAATTCTTGGGATAGTTTCCCCTTTAACACGCACACCAGGCTTGCCTTCGTAAGCCGTTGCAAATGCTGATGCAACCTGCTCTGCAGTCACGCCATCGTTAAGCTTCATAGTGATGGTCGCCAAGATGCCACGCTTAAAATTGCCTAAATGCGGAGTAAAAATCACATCACAACCCAAATGCGTCGCAATCTCTGGCTGGTGCCTGTGATTAAAAATGCCATATGGCTGAAGACTGACTCGCAAAAGCTGTTGGTCATCGACGCTTTACGTCCTGCACCAGAGACACCGCTGGTTGCGTTGATAACTGGCCACATAGTGCTATCGACAAGACCAGCCTCTAGCAGCGGTTTAATTGCCAACTGTGAAGCGGTTGGGTAGCAACCTGGTACTGCCACTAGCTGCGCGCTTTCAATCTCTTTTGCATTCCACTCAGCAAGGCCATACACCGCCTTGTCCAACCAGTTTTCGTGCTGATGTTCAAAGCCGTAGAAGGTGGTATAAAAGTCATCGGCTTTCACGCGGTAAGCGCCTGATAGGTCAAACACTTGGCAACCTTGTGCTAAAAACACTGGCGCCAAGTCGTGGCTCACTTCGTGGGCTGTTGCCAAAAACACAATGTCACACTCGCTCGCTGCTTTTTGCACATCGACCAGTGGCTGCACTGGCATTTCAACTAAGCCTGCCAACTTACCGTGCAACTGAGAAATCGGTTTGCCTGCATCGACACTATTGGCGGACACGTACAAACCTGATAGCGTGAGCTCTGGGTGTTTGGTCACCATGAGAGCCAGCTCTGCTCCTGTGTATCCTGATGCGCCAATAATAGTGGTTTTTAGCATGACTCTGATTCCGTAAGTAAGTCGATTTAACGTTGTTAGTAAAAACTGCAATTAATGATTATAAATATAGTAAAAATGCCATTAATTGATTTTTTATTCATTTAATTTTGATTTAATATGTGTTTTACAGTCTTAAGATTAATCTGTCAACAGTAGAAGCGAAGATAATATGCAATTACCTAGTTTTTTAGAGGTCTACAAAGGCCTGATCAGCACACCTTCGATTAGCTCCACGGATCCAAGCTGGGATCATGGCAACGAGAAAGTGATCGAAAAGCTGGCGACATGGATGAAAGACCTAGGTTTTGAGGTTGAGGTCATCGAAGTTGAACCCAACAAGTTCAATATGATTGCCAAGAAAGGACAAGGTGAAGGCGGCCTACTATTGGCAGGTCACAGTGATACTGTGCCATTTGATGAAGGTCGCTGGAGTTTCAATCCGCACGATCTGACCGAAGCCAACAACCGCTTCTACGGCTTAGGCACCGCAGATATGAAAGGTTTTTTCGCGTTTATCTACGAAGCCGTCAAGAAAATCGACTGGAGCAAGCAAACCAAACCACTTTATGTGTTGGCGACCTGTGACGAAGAAACCACTATGCTGGGTGCAAGACACTTTACCGACAACGCACCGTTCAAACCGGATTACTGCATTATCGGCGAGCCCACCAGCCTAGTGCCTATTCGTGGCCACAAAGGTCATGTGGCCAATGCGATACGAGTGACGGGTAAATCTGGTCACTCGTCAGACCCAGCATTGGGCGTTAACGCCATCGAAATCATGCATGAAGTCATGTACGCGATGATGAAACTGCGTGACAAGCTAGTAAAAGAGTATCACCACCCTGGTTTCGCTATCCCTAGCCCTACCCTCAACCTTGGTCATATTCACGGTGGTGATAGCGCCAACCGTATTTGTGGCTGCTGTGAACTGCATTACGATGTGAGACCACTGCCGGGGATCAGCTTGGATGGTTTGGATAACCTACTGCGTGATGCACTCAAAGAAGTGGAAGCGAAATGGCCGGGACGATTAACCATTACCGCGCTACACGAGCCAATTCCTGGCTATGAGTGCGACCATAAACACCCATTTGTTGGTGGAATGGAAACATTGTGTGAAACCCCATCAGAAACGGTCAACTATTGTACCGAAGCACCATTTTTGCAGCAGCTGTGCCCTACCTTGGTGCTCGGCCCTGGTTCAATAGACCAAGCCCACCAGCCTGATGAGTTTTTAAGCTTTGATTTTATTGACCCGACCATCGATATCTTAGCCAAAGCAATGAAGCAGTATTGCTTCGAATAAACGATATTCTGTAATAAATTTTCAACAATTCAACCTTTTAACTCGACCAAGTGTGCGTTTTTCGTGCCAGCACGATAAATGCAAACTTGGTTTACTTTATTTGACTCGCACTAACATTTTTCGCTAGATTGTGAGGCTGATAAGGAATAACGGATGTAGTTAAATTACAAGGCAGGACGACTATGAACGAAAAATATGCCCCATTGAAGAGCAATGTTAGGATGCTAGGGCACCTGTTGGGTAACACCATCAGGGAAGCGCATGGAGACGAGATCCTAGAGAAAGTGGAGAAGATTCGTAAGCTTTCTAAATCCGTAGTACGCGCAGGCAATGAAGCCGATCGTGAAATTCTCATCGAAGAGATTAAAAGCCTGCCAAATGAACAACTGACCCCAGTCGCTCGCGCATTTAACCAGTTCCTAAACCTCACCAACATCGCCGATCAATACCACACGATCTCGCGCAGCTGCGAAGCCGATGTGTGTGAGCCAGACCCAATCTACACACTATTTTCTAAGCTTAGCCAGCAAGATGTGAGCAAGTTTGACACCGTTCAGGCCGTTCGCGACCTCAATATCGAGCTTGTACTGACCGCTCACCCAACAGAAATCACTCGCCGCACCATGATCAACAAGCTGGTCAAAATCAACGAGTGTCTCTCTAAGCTAGAGCTTAACGAGCTATCTGATAAAGAGCGCAAGAAAACCGAACGTCGTCTAGAGCAGCTCATCTCACAAAGCTGGCACTCAGATGTGATCCGTCAGCAGCGCCCAACGCCACTTGATGAAGCAAAATGGGGCTTTGCCGTGGTTGAGAACTCACTATGGGATGCGGTTCCTGAGTTCTTGCGTGATTTTGACGAGCGCCTAAAAGGCTACCTAGACGAAGGTCTGCCTATTGATGCGCGCCCAGTTCACTTCTCATCTTGGATGGGCGGTGACCGCGACGGTAACCCATTTGTCACGCACAAAATCACGCGTGAAGTCATGCTACTATCACGTTGGAAAGCAGCTGAGCTTTACCTAAAAGATTTCCAAGAGCTCATCACTGAGCTTTCTATGGTGAATTGCAACGACCAGGTTCGCGATCTTGCAGGCGATGCACACGAACCGTACCGCGCTATCTTAAAACCGGTTCGCAAACTTCTAGTCGACACCATGGAAGTGCTTGAAGCGCAAATTAATCATCAAGATGTACCAAACAAGCCTATCCTTGAAGACATCTCCCAGCTTTGGGAGCCTCTCATGGCTTGTTACAAGTCACTTCGCGAAAGTGGTATGGCAATCATCGCCGACGGTTCACTGCTCGACACACTTCGCCGCGTGAAGGCGTTCGGTGTTCACCTAGTACGTCTCGATATTCGCCAAGAAAGCACACGTCACTCAGATGTGATTTCTGAGCTAACGCGTCACCTTGGTCTTGGCGACTACGACCAGTGGAGCGAGCAAGACAAGGTTTCTTTCCTAATCAACGAGCTGAGCTCGAAACGCCCGCTGCTACCACGCGACTGGGAACCTTCAGAGCCAGTACAAGAAGTTCTCGATACTTGTCGAGTGATTGCATCACAATCTCGTGAAGCGTTTGGTGCTTATGTTATCTCTATGGCCCGCACGGCTTCTGACGTTCTAGCTGTTCATCTTATCCTTCAAGAGTGTGGCTGTAAGTTCCGTATGGACGTTTGCCCACTGTTTGAAACCCTTGATGACCTGAACAACTCAGAAGCAGTCATGAAGCAGCTATTCGATATCGACTGGTATCGTGGCTATATCCAAAACCATCAAATGGTGATGATTGGCTATTCTGACTCAGCAAAAGACGCCGGCGTAATGGCAGCAGGCTGGGCTCAGTACAGCGCGATGGAAAAACTGGTTGATGTCGGTGAAGAAGCGGGGATCGACATTACCTATTCCACGGCCGTGGCGGTACCATTGGCCGTGGTGGTGCGCCAGCACACGCGGCACTGCTGTCTCAGCCACCGAAGAGCCTTAAAGGCGGCCTACGTGTGACAGAGCAAGGCGAGATGATCCGCTTTAAACTCGGTCTACCAGAGATTGCAGTCAACAGCTTCAACCTATACGCAAGCGCGATTCTGGAGGCGAACCTAATGCCGCCACCAGAGCCTAAGCAAGATTGGCGTGACCTTATGGAAGTGCTTTCTGAAGTGTCTTGCGATGCGTATCGTAAAGTGGTTCGCGGCGAGCCAGACTTTGTTCCTTACTTCCGCCAAGCAACGCCTGAGCTAGAACTGGGTAAACTGCCACTTGGTTCTCGCCCTGCGAAACGTAACCCGAATGGTGGTGTAGAAAGCCTGCGTGCGATTCCTTGGATCTTCTCATGGAGCCAAAACCGCCTAGTACTGCCTGCATGGCTTGGTGCTGGTGAAGCGATTCAATACTCAATCGACAAGGGTCATCAAGCGCTGCTTGAAGAGATGTGTCGCGAGTGGCCATTCTTCTCAACACGCCTAGGTATGCTAGAGATGGTTTACACCAAGTGTAATATGGAAATCTCTCGCTACTACGACAAGCGTCTTGCGGATCCTGAGTTGCTACCTCTTGGTGACAAGTTGCGTGGTCAATTGCAAAAAGACATCGTTGCGGTACTGAACGTAGAAAACCACAACCACCTAATGCAAAGCGACCCTTGGGGACAAGAGTCGATTCGCCTGCGTAACATCTACGTTGAGCCACTCAACATGCTGCAAGCAGAGCTTCTATATCGTACTCGCCAGAGCGGTGAAACCGAATCTGAGCTAGACGAAGCGCTGATGGTGACCATCGCTGGCATCGCGGCTGGTATGCGAAATACTGGCTAAACGATATATTATTTTACAAAAGAGACAAAAGGTCGCACATTGCGGCCTTTTCTTTTTACTGGCATACTTACTGAGAGTTTTGTTAGTTTTTTGAAGTGGTATCGCATTCTATTCCACTTTTTGCTTATATAATTCAGATATAATTACATTCCGCTGTTCGATAAAAACAAAAATACGACGTCGACGGCGTTGGTCACATGTTCATGTGGCTGTCTAGGTGACAAAGGCTTTAAACACGGTTATTGGTACCCGCTTTGGCGAGGTGCACTGTTCTTTGCGCGAGTTTCCTGGAATCAACAAGATTCCAAGGCGCTTGCACGGTGTATTCGTTCAACCACAAACGCACTTACAAGAACAAAATAACTATTACTAAGATTTTGACCATTTGGATTTAAGACATGTCACTACCACACGTTATCCTTACTGTCCTAAGCACTCGTGACGCAACGGGCTACGACATTACTAAGGAATTTTCTGCTAGCATCGGTTACTTCTGGAAAGCAAGCCACCAACAGGTCTACCGCGAACTGAACAAGATGGCGGACAAAGCCTAGTTACTTGCAAACTTGAACCTCAAGAAGGCAAACCGGATCGTAAAGTTTACTCAATCACAGATGCCGGCCGCAGCGCACTTGGCGAGTGGTTTGAGCAACCTACCGTACACCCAACTGTTCGTGATGAGTTCTCAGCGAAACTGGCAGCATGCGCCGTTCAGCCTTCAGCTGCGTTCCGCATCCAACTTGAAGAGCTTATCGAAGAGTCGAAAAAACTGGTTGCACACTACCGTGAGATTGAAGCGGCTTACTATGCAACACCAAGCACGCTAGAGAAACACGCGCGCCTTGAGCGCCTGACTCTTCGCCGCAACCTACTTGCACGTCAAGCATGGTTAGACTGGGCAGAAGAAGCGCTGGCAGAACTAGAAGCGCTGGCGTAATCCAGTTCTGATTTAATGCATAAAAAACGCCAATCTATACAGATTGGCGTTTTTTATTTGTCATTGAACAAGCATTTATGCTTCCGGACGAACACCGAGCGTATGGCACAGTGCGTAAGTCATCTCTGCGCGGTTTAGCGTGTAGAAGTGGAAATCCTTCACGCCCTCACGGCTAAGTACACGAACCATGTCGATAGCTTGGCTAGCGCCGACCAACTGGCGAGTCATTAGGTCATCATCTAGACCTTCAAACTGCTTTTGCATCCAACCCGGCACTTTCACCTTATTCATGGCTGCAAAACGCGACGCTTGCTTAAAGTTCGTCACAGGCAGAATACCCGGAACAATCTCCACATCGATGCCAGCCGCCACACAACGGTCACGAAAACGCAGGTAGCTTTCCACATCAAAGAAGAACTGCGTAATCGCACGGTTAGCACCAGCATCAACCTTACGCTTTAGGTTAAGAAGATCCGCCTGAGCGCTTTTCGCTTCCGGGTGAACTTCTGGGAAGGCTGCTACTGAGATATCAAAATCATGGCGAGATTTTAGTAGCTCCACCAAATCAGACGCATACATATCAGGCTGACCGCCACCTTCTGGAATATCACCACGCAGGGCAACGATGTTCTTAATACCGTTCGCCCAGTAATCTTCAGCGATATCAATAAGCTCATCACGAGACGCATCAATACAAGTTAGGTGCGGCGCTGCCACAAGACCAGTCTCTGATTTGATTTCTTTGATGATAGAGTGGGTACGATCACGCTCACCAGAGTTAGCGCCGTAAGTCACAGAAACAAACTTAGGCTTGAGTGTCTTTAGGCGGTGAACCGATTTCCACAACGTCTCTTCCATTGTCGGCGTGCTCGGCGGAAAGAACTCGAATGAAACATTAATATTGTCCGAAAGCTCAGCAATATTCTGGTTCAAAGCATCAATGTGGCCTGCGTGTGTGTATCCCATGGTCCTCTCCCTAATCACCAAGATTGGTTATCCCATCCAATCTCAGATAAAACCTGTCTGTCTTTAAATGATGATTTTTTATTTTTGACGTTTAGACGTCTATATGTCTACAGAATGAAATGAATAGGTTTTAAAGTCAATAGAGGGATTATGAATTTTTTTCATGTGGTGAGTTAGGGAAATTGAAGATGGGTGTGGGTGTGGTTTATCTGGGGGATGTTTGAGATAGGTGGACTATGGAAGTTTCGCAGCGCTGGCGCTTACCCCCTCTAACTCCCCCAGCTACGCGCCCGTTATTAAGGGGGAGAACCACTGCTAGCTCCTATCGTCGCATCGCAATGCCTACTCTAGTACTCGAATAAAGTCAGGCGATGCGCAGCGAGCCAGTAGTTCCTCCCCTTTAAAGCGGGGCGCGCAGCCGGGAGGCTAGGAGGGTCAATCCTTGATCTTGCTTTTAATATCCAACCAAATCAAAAAAAGCTAGACATCAAATTCAAATCCGACTGAATAGCCCCAGCTGTCACTTCACGCCCTGCACCAGGTCCACGAATCACCAACGGATTATCCTTATACCACTTACTCTCAATCGCAAAGATATTGTCACAAGGCAGAAGATTCGCCAGCGCATGCTCTTTCGATAGCGCTTCAATCCCTACTCGTGCTTTACCTTGTCTATCAAGACGAGCGACGTAGCGCAGCACTTTCTCTTCACGCTGAGCTTTCTCTAGGCGCTCTTGCAGAATTTCGCTTAACAAAGAAGCTTGTTCAAAGAATCCTTCAAGTGATAACTCAGCAAGCTCTTCAGGAACTAAAGACTCCACTTCAACCGCGTCAGGTTCGATATCCAACCCAGACTCGCGTGCCAAGATGACCAGCTTACGCATCACATCTGAACCATCTAGGTCTGAGCGCGGATCAGGCTCTGTTAAACCCTGCTGCCACGCTAGGTCGACAAGCTCTGCAAATGGCACTGAGCCATCAAATTGTTGGAACAACCAAGACAAAGTGCCAGAGAAGATGCCCGAGAGCGCAACAATGTCATCTCCGCTTTCACGCAGATCGCGAACGGTATGGTTTATCGGTAACCCTGCGCCCACTGTAGCGTTGTACAACCAGTGACGTCCGGTTTTCGAGAACGCATCTTGCACCGCATGGTAATCATTACTTGGTGCTGAGCCTGCAACTTTGTTTGCTGAAATCAGGTGTAGGCCGTGCTCT
Source organism: Vibrio maritimus (assembly GCA_000755425.1). Lineage (GTDB taxonomy): Bacteria > Pseudomonadota > Gammaproteobacteria > Enterobacterales > Vibrionaceae > Vibrio > Vibrio maritimus_A. The sequence goes on along the minus strand of BBMT01000020.1, from coordinate 14,349 downwards.
GCAATGCTCACATATCTTTCGGCTAGTGCCGCACTCGCCGTCACATCTAACACTACACCTTCATCATAGCCTTGAAGTCCAGCTAAACGTTGCAGCCAGATATCACCTTGGTATTCAGTGGCTTCATCTTCGTAGCGTGCAAGTACCTGCTGCTCGTCGATACCCTCTTCATCAAACCAATAAGTCTGGCTGTCGATAACAGCGACTAGGTTGAAACTCATGCCACGACGTTTCTCAAGCTCACTTTTCTGCTCTTTGAACAGCTCTAGCCAGCTTGAGCCGATGTTACCTTTACCACACAGCGCCACCGCAACGCGCTTTTGCGCTTGGAACAGCTGTGTGTGTACCGATTTCACCAGCGGCTGAATGTCGGATTTGCGTAGTACAGCAGCTAGACTCAATTGCGACTCAGCTTCTGAGAAAAACTCAACTGGCGCATGTTTTAGCTGCTGATAAAAACCAAAGCAATGATTGGCGTTCTTAGTCACGCCAGCACCAACAGCGGCTAGCATGGAGTAACCTTCTTTCAGTTTTATCTCAGCTTCAATCGCTAGATCTTGCAGCTCAGTGAGAGCACCAGAGGCAATCTCTGCAGTGTAAGCAAGACGGAGACGATATTGGTCAGCTTGCGCTTCAAACGCTAGCGGCGCTAATTGCGCACGCTTTAGACCATTAAGTACTTCGGTTTGAGCACGCTCAAAGTCGTGACCAGCAGCGAAAGCCAGCTCGATAAGCAGTACTTCATCAAGCGATGTGATAATCTTTGCACCGCGTCCAGAGGCCAGCACACGCTCAATACGTGTTGAGCCCGACTCCGGCTGATAACTGCAGCGAAGACTCAGATCCATGGCACTTTGTGCGACAGGCTGGAGTGTACGGCTGTGAAGCACAGGAGCAGCTAAACGCGCCAACTCACTGGCTTCATCCAATCGCAATAATGGCAACAAACAAGCATCATTAACCACACGCGGGTCAGCGCTGTATACGCCTGCGACATCACTCCAAATGGTTACGCAAGAAACTTCCGCCAATGCGCCAATCACAGTCGCGGAGTAGTCGGAGCCATTGCGGCCGAGTAGTACAGTTTCACCGCATTCACTTTGCGCCATAAAACCAGTAATCACTACACGGTGATGTGCATGCTGAGCCAATACTTCTTTGATTAGCGGGTATGATTTAGCGCGGTCTACCTCTGGCTGAGTGCCGAACTCAGCACGTAGAAACGCTCTCGCATCTTGTGCCACAGCTGGCAGATCATTTTGTCTCAGCAGTGCCGCTAATAGGCGTGAAGACCACACTTCACCATGACCCAGCACAGCAGCGCGATCGGCCTCTGTCAGTGGGTAGCTAAGCTCACCCAGCGTACTGAATTCATCTTTCAACTGAGAGACAAGGCTTTCTGCTTCTTCACCGGTTAACAGCGATTCCACCAGCTCAATCTGAAACTGACGCAGCCCTTGAAGATGCTCATGAGCAATGCGCCCATCTTTATTCAGTGCATCGAGAAACTCGATAAGACGATTGGTGGTTTTACCCGCCGCCGAGACCACAATGAGGTCTTCTTCGCTAGAGTAGTCTCTTAAAATAGAGACAACGCGGCGATAGCACTCAGGGTCGGCTAAGCTGCTGCCGCCAAATTTGTGCAACTGCTTGTTACTCTTTCCGCCTAAGGCGCTGCTTAGGGTACTGCTTTGACTCATGCCGGCTTATCCTCCAAACGCAGATGCTTTCTCAAATGCCTGAGCAAGGTCATCAATCAGATCTTGCGCGTCTTCTAGACCAACAGATAGACGAAGTAGCTGCTGAGATACGCCTGCCTCTGCAAGTGCTTCCTCACCCATCGCACGGTGTGTCATAGAAGCAGGGTGGCAAATCAGACTTTCTACACCGCCCAATGATTCCGCGAGCGAGAATAACTCCAGCTCACCGACAAAACACTTAAGCTGCTCAAAGCTACCTGCGAACTCAAAGCTCAGCATAGAACCAAAACCAGATTGCTGCTTCTTAGCGATTTCATGACCAGGGTGCTCTGGCAGGCTTGGGTGATAAATCACTTTCACCAATGGTTGCGGCTTGAGAAAATCGAGGATCTGCTGTGAGCTTTCTTCGTGAACACGCATACGTGCACCAAGGGTGCGAATACCACGCAGCGTCATGTAGCTATCAAATGGTGTACCCGTTGCGCCGATACAGTTGCCCCACCACGCGAGCTCTTCTGCATGCTCTTCGGTTTTGGTGATCACCACACCGCCAATCACATCAGAGTGACCATTGATGTATTTAGTGGTTGAGTGGATAACAAAGTCCGCACCAAGCTCAAGAGGCTTTTGGTACACAGGTGTCAAAAAGGTATTGTCTACCGCCACCAGCGCGCCAACTTTCTTGGCTTTTTCACACACGGCTGCAATATCAACGACGCGAACCAGTGGATTAGACGGTGTTTCAAGTAAGATGAGCTTTGGCTTGCTCTCAAGCGCGGCATCAAAGGCTTGCTCGTCGCTTTGATCCACAAACTGAACTTTAAAATCACCCTTTTGCGCACGAGTGTTGAATAGACGGTATGTACCGCCGTAGCAGTCGTGCGGAGCAATGATTGTATCCTCTGGACCTAAGAACGCCGAGACCCAAAGGTTAAGAGCAGAAGTTCCACAGTTGGTCACCACCGCACCTTTGCCAGATTCCAACTCGTACAGAGCGGTTTCGAGTAAACCTCGGTTTGGGTTTCCTGAGCGGGTGTAATCGTAAGTCGGCACTTCCCCAAACGCAGGGAATCCGTAGTTAGTAGAAAGATAAATAGGTGGCACCACAGCGTGATGCTGGGTATCCGATTCGATACCAGTACGTACGGCTATTGTCGCTGGCTTCCGATTGCTCATAGAAACTTCCTTTCTCAGATCGCATGGCTAGAGCCACAGTGTCTACTTTTACCGGTAATATGGGAACCGGCAAACGCCACAAACGTTAAAGAATTAACATTGCATTAAAATAAATGTCCACATTCGTTGCCCCACTTTACTTTCCAAAATGTGAGACGTCAACACTTCTAGACGTCTATATGTCTTTGCTTATGGCAGTAAATCCCGCTAAAATTGCAGCATTCTTATTAGTACTATTTATGATTAACAGAGCGAAGGTGTGTAATGGCAGATTGGAATGGTGAATACATTAGCCCATATGCGGAGCACGGTAAAAAAAGCGAGCAGGTAAAAAAAATCACAGTGTCTATCCCGCTGAAGGTGCTAAAGGTATTGACCGATGAGCGTACTCGTCGCCAAATCAATAACCTACGCCATGCAACCAACAGTGAGCTATTGTGCGAAGCGTTCTTGCACGCCTACACTGGCCAGCCGCTTCCAACCGACGAAGACTTGAGAAAAGACCGTCCAGACGATATCCCTACAGAAGCGAAAGAGCTGATGACAGCGATGGGTATCGAGTTTGAAGCGTTTGATGAAGAGTAAAGATTAAGAGCGCTCCTTGGTCCTTTGGTCCTTGGTGGAGACATTAAAAAAGCGCATTGGTTAATTATCCAATGCGCTTTTTTATTTCTTTAGAGGTTAAAGAGCTGCTCTCCTAGGATTTAGGATCAAGAACCGCTTTAATCCATATAACTATCAGGCAACTCAATACGAGCCACACCAGACTCCACTGCTGCTTTTGCTACCGCTTTAGCTACGCGAGGAAGCAAACGCGGGTCCATCGGCTTTGGAATGATGTAGTCTTTGCCAAACGTCAGCGATTCAACGCCCGCAGCATCCAGTACGTCTTGTGGTACCGGCTCTTTCGCTAGCTCACGAATCGCTTCTACCGCTGCTAGTTTCATCTCATCATTAATCTCGCTTGCACGCACATCTAGCGCGCCACGGAAGATAAACGGGAAACACAGCACGTTGTTAACTTGGTTTGGATATCTGAACGACCCGTACCCATAATCAGATCATCACGAACCTGGTGTGCAAGCTCCGGTTTGATTTCTGGATCTGGGTTTGAACAAGCAAACACAATTGGCTTGTCCGCCATCAGTTTAAGTGCTTCTGGTGGCAGCAAGTCTGGCCCCGATACACCAAGGAATAGGTCCGCACCTTCAATCACATCTTCTAGCGTGCGTTTGTCGGTGTTGTTGGCAAACAGCTCTTTATACTCGTTAAGATCATCACGACGCGTGTGGATCACACCTTTGCGATCCAGCATGTAGATCTTCTCGCGCATCGCGCCACATTTAATCAAAAGCTCCATACAAGCGATCGCCGCCGCACCGGCACCTAAGCAAACAATCGTCGTTTCCTTAAGATCTTTGCCCTGAAGTTCAATTGCATTGAGCATACCTGCAGCGGTAACAATCGCCGTACCGTGTTGGTCATCATGGAATACTGGAACATCACAACGCTCGATAAGGCGGCGTTCGATTTCGAAACAGTCCGGCGCTTTAATGTCTTCTAGGTTAATACCGCCAAACGTATCGGAAATGTTGGCAACCGTATCGACGAACTCATCGATGGTGCGGTGTTTGACTTCGATATCAATAGAGTCCAAACCAGCAAAGCGCTTAAACAGCAGGGCTTTACCTTCCATAACGGGTTTAGAAGCCATTGGCCTAGGTTGCCAAGGCCTAGAATAGCGGTGCCGTTAGAAATAACCGCTACCATATTGCCCTTTGCGGTGTATTTATAAACGTTCTCAGCATTTTGCGCGATTTCACGCACTGGCTCAGCCACACCTGGCTATAGGCCAATGCCAGATCGGCAGCAGAGTTAGCGGGTTTAGTTAACGCTATTTCAATTTTTCCAGGGACGGGGTTGGCATGGTAATCAAGCGCTTGTTGGCGAAATTCGTCGATTTGATGATCATCGGACATGGTTAGCGATCCTGCATATTTGAGACTGAATGGTATTGTTTATTATGAGTATAAACCCGTTATTTTTTATTAGCTTTGCTTCTAAAGGGTTACATACACAGAGCGGGTACATTTGAACGGAGAGGAGGTATCTCAGATGTTCAATACTCTGGCAAAGTTATACCTTGCAAAAACAATACTACGCGAGTTCATCACGGTTTTGAATGGATGGACGAAATGAAAGCAGGAAAAAATTGGAAGTGAGTACCAAAATCAAAGGACTGAGATTGACACATAAAATGGACGATACTGTCGCCCTAAAAACGCAAAAAGGACGCCGAAGCGTCCTTTTTTAATCTGCAAAAGTAATAATTACTTCTTGCTAGATAGAGCACCGAAACGCTTGTTGAAGCGATCAACACGGCCGCCTGTATCAACGATACGTTGCTTACCAGTGTAGAATGGGTGGCACTTGTCACATACGTCTAGGTGGATTGAATCTTTACCTAGAGTAGAGTTGAATTCGAATGTGTTGCCGCAAGAGCAAGTTGCTGTTACAGCTTTGTATTCTGGGTGGATACCAGCTTTCATGGGAAACCTCAATAATTTAGGCCGTGTCGCCATCCGATTCTAAGCCGGACACCACACGTAGTTAATAAATAGTCGATACCATCGCTTCACACTTTAATAAGAAAGCAAGAAGCCATGCCATCAAGGCGCAGTATAGTAATGAATAGTGCCAGGGGAATCAACTAAAATTGCGACTTTTTTCGCCACCTTCGGTGCGCCTTAGCCGATAAATTGATTCCGCAGTCTATACAAGGCAGCCCATACCGTTAGAATAGACCTCTACTTTATCAATATCGACCTCATTATGCGCCCAAATGTCGCTCGTGTGGCCTTACCTGTGCCACTCGACAAACAGTTCGACTACCTAGTTCCTGCCCACCTATTTCCTGTGGTTGGCGGACGAGTGTCTGTCCCTTTTGGGCCAAAGACCTTGGTCGGTATTGTGATAGCATTCAGCCACGAATCTGAATTCCCGATAGAAAAACTCAAGCCAATAAAAGCAGCGCTCGACAGCTCACCTGTCTGGTCTAAACCGCTGTTCGAGCTTATCTCATGGTGCAGCTTTATTACCAGTATCCGCTTGGGGACACGCTAAGTAATGCCCTACCCGCCGCACTGCGCAAAGGGAAACCCGCAGAGTTTGCGGCGACTGTTGAATGGCATATCACGGAGTCGGGGAAAAATCAGCTTATCTCTGGATTCGGTCGCGCGGTCAAGCAAGCGAAAGTCATGAGTATGCTCGAATCAGGACCATGCTCGCATCAAACCTTTGTCGATAATGACATAAGTACGAGTGTGCTCAAAACATTGACGGAAAAAGGCTGGATCACTTCCATCGAGAAACAGACTCGGTCCACCACTTGGCCAGAGGCGATCTGTAACGATCCGCTTGATCTTCGCTTAAACGCTGAACAAGCTGTGGCGATTGCTTCAGTCAATAGTCAGACCGAGTTTGGTTGCTATCTGCTTGAAGGTGTCACGGGCTCAGGTAAGACCGAAGTTTACCTACAAATGATCAAGCCGGTGTTGGAGCGCGGCCAGCAAGCTTTGGTTCTGGTACCGGAAATAGGCCTCACACCCCAGACTATCAACCGCTTTCGTAAACGCTTTAATGTGCCGATTGAAGTCATTCACTCCGGGCTCAATGATACCGAGCGCCTAAATGCTTGGTTAAGTGCGCGCGATAAGGTCGCCGGCATTGTTATTGGCACCCGCTCGGCGCTGCTGACACCGTTTGCCGATCTCGGCATCATTATTGTCGATGAAGAGCACGATACATCCTACAAACAGCAAGATAGCCTTCGTTATCATGCTCGCGATGTCGCTGTGATGCGTGCGAACAAAGAGCAGATCCCTATCATCTTAGGATCCGCAACACCGTGTATCGAAACACTGCAAAACGCACTCGCAGGAAAGTATCATCATTTGATCCTTAGCCAGCGCGCAGGACTCGCCGTTCCGACCACCAATAAAGTGATTGATGTAAAAGGTCAATTTCTTGAAGCTGGACTTTCGGCACCGCTTATCGCCGAGCTGCGCCGCCATTTAGAGGCAGGCAACCAGGTCATGTTGTTCTTGAACCGACGAGGGTTTAGTCCTGCGCTTATGTGCCACGAATGTGGCTGGACTGCAGAATGTCACCGCTGTGATGCGTACTACACCTATCACCAATCAAGTAATGAAATTCGCTGTCACCATTGTGGCTCTCAGCGCCCGATAGTGCATCAATGTGAAGGCTGTGGATCGCATCAGTTGGTCACTGTCGGCGTGGGGACAGAACAGTTAGAGGCACAACTTGAGAGCTTATTTCCCGAGTACAATACCATTCGTATCGACCGTGATAGTACTAGGCGCAAAGGCAGCCTAGAAGCCGCATTGGACGCTATTAAGAAGAATGAGTATCAAATCTTGATTGGCACCCAAATGCTCGCCAAGGGGCACCATTTCCCCAATGTGACACTTGTGGCGTTGTTGGATGTCGATGGTTCACTCTATAGCAGTGACTTTAGAGCCTCAGAAAGGCTCGCTCAGCTCTTCATTCAAGTTGCTGGACGTGCTGGTCGCGCCAGCAAGCCAGGCGAAGTACTGCTGCAAACTCACCACCCAGAGCATCCATTGCTGCAAAGCTTGCTGCATAAAGACTACCGACACTTTGCCGAAACGGTCATTGAAGAACGTAAGCTCGCGAAGCTACCGCCATTTAGCTTTTTGACTTTGGTTCGCGCCGAAGCCAACAATAGTAACGATGTCGAGAACTTCTTAAGACAAGTACGCTACTCATTGGAAGCTCATCCGCACTTTGACAACGCTTGCCTGGTACTGGGTCCAACTCCTGCGCCTATTGCGAAACGTGCTGGAAAAGCGCGATGGCAACTGGTGTTGCAAGTGCCTAGTCGTCCACAAATGCAAAAGATCATCAGTGCGGCCAAACCTGTCATTGCTCAATTACCTTTGGCTAAAAAAGTGCGCTGGTCACTGGATGTTGAGCCGCAAGACCTTAGCTAGATGCCCATTCTTAACCTAACACACCGGGCAAAATGGTTAATGACAAAACCATAAGCGGCGTTAGTTGTGATATGCTTCACAATTGTTTTGCAAAATCTGTTAATCAGGCCGTAACTTTCATTCGAGAAATGAATAATATTTAGTATTGGTTCATGATTGTAAAAATAGATCTTATAAATCTATTTACTAGATAAATTAATCATTTAACACAGGAATAACCTACAGGGAAAGATAACAATAAATAATAGTACTTCCCTATAGGTTCAGACATACAGAGAGAGGACACACGTTTATGGCGACAATGAAGGATGTTGCCCAGCTTGCAGGCGTCTCAACGGCTACGGTTTCGAGAGCTTTGATGAACCCAGAAAAAGTGTCATCTTCTACGCGTAAACGTGTTGAAGATGCTGTTTTGGAAGCTGGTTATTCTCCCAATTCACTCGCACGCAATCTTCGCAGAAATGAATCAAAAACCATAGTGACGATTGTTCCCGACATTTGCGACCCATATTTTTCCGAGATCATTCGTGGCATTGAAGATGCCGCAATGGAACATGGTTACCTAGTATTACTCGGTGACAGTGGTCAGTCGAAAAAACGTGAAACCTCATTTGTAAACCTCGTGTTTACTAAACAGGCCGACGGTATGTTGCTTCTCGGTACTGATCTACCATTTGATATCAGTAAACCTGAGCAAAAAAACTTGCCACCGATTGTCATGGCGTGTGAGTTTGCACCAGAGCTTGAGCTACCAACAGTCCACATTGATAACCTCACTTCAGCATTTGAGGCGGTTAACTATCTTTCAAATTTAGGTCATAAGCGGATTGCACAAATCGCCGGTCCTGACACGGCATTTTTGTGTCGTTTTAGACAGCAGGGCTACCAGCAAGCGCTACGCCGAGCTGGCCTACCGATGAATCCAGCCTATACGGTTAAAGGTGACTTTACGTTTGAAGCGGGCGCACGATTGGTTCGCACCCTTCTCGCTCTGCCAGAGCCACCAACCGCTATATTCTGTCACAACGACGTGATGGCGATTGGCGCAATGCAGGAAGCGAAGAAACTCGGACTACGAGTTCCTCAAGATTTATCTGTGGTCGGTTTTGACGACATTCAATTTGCTCAATACTGCGATCCACCGCTAACCACCGTATCTCAGCCGCGCTATGAGATTGGCCGACAAGCCATGTATATGATGCTTGAGGTACTCAAAGGCGTCGATGTACGTGCAGGCTCTCGCTTATTGGATACCGAACTTGTGATCCGCGACAGTGCGGCTCCTCCAAGAATCTTATAGTTGGCGCGATACTGACTTGCAACTTGACCTTGCGGTATTTACCATGAGGTCAGTGAGTTATTTCAATCAGAACCAATCTAAGTGGCAAACCGAGACTATGTAAGACGGGGCAAAGGCACCAGCCGTCGCCCTGCAAAAAAGAAAACTTCCGGTAAGAAACCCTGGCGCAGTGGCTTGCTAGCGATTGTGCTCGCCAGTGCATTTGGTTACGGGTTGTACCTACTGAGCAACGACCCAGAGCCATCCAAACCAGCGCCTGTGGCCACCAAACCAGCTCCTAAGCCGAAACCAAAGCCGGCGAAGCCAATCCCACCACCACCTGAAGAAAAGTGGGACTATGTGGAGACCTTGCCAAAGCGTGAGGTTGAGGTGAAAGCCAAAGAGCAAGTGGTGTCTAAGATCCCTTACATCATGCAGTGCGGCGCGTACAAAACGCTGGCACAGGCGGAAGCTCGTAAACTGGACATTGCCTTCCAAGGTATCTCTAGCCAAATTCGCAAGAAAGAAAACAGCAGCTGGTTTAGAGTCGTACTGGGTCCTTACAAGCTTAAACGCGATGCCGAGCGCGATAAACATAAGCTCCAGCGCGCTAAAATCGAGCCTTGCGCTATTTGGAAAGAAGCACAGTAAGTACTCACGCTCGCCAACAAAAAACAACCAATAATCAGCCCCTCGTAGCAGGGGCTGATTTCGTTTACATCCCGAAAAGCACTTCCCCTTGAATTCCATTCTTCGCGTCCACATATCCATTCCATAACCAAATTAAAACCAATAAGAGGCAAACGTCGTGACTACTATTGTATCTGTGCGTCGTAACAACAAAGTCGTGATCGCGGGTGATGGACAAGTATCCCTAGGCAACACCGTAATGAAAGGCAATGCCCGCAAGGTTCGCAGACTCTACAACAACCAAGTACTCGCAGGTTTTGCAGGCGGTACGGCTGATGCGTTTACTCTGTTTGAGCGTTTTGAAAGCAAGCTGCAAATGCACCAAGGCCACCTAACCAAAGCAGCCGTTGAGCTTGCTAAAGACTGGCGTAGCGACCGTGCACTTCGCAAACTAGAAGCGCTATTGGCGGTAGCGGATGAAACGGCTTCACTGATTATCACAGGTAACGGTGACGTAGTTCAGCCAGAGAATGATCTGATTGCCATTGGCTCTGGTGGTAACTTTGCTCAAGCAGCAGCGACTGCACTGCTTGAAAACACTGAATTAGATGCACGCGAGATCGCAGAGAAAGCACTGAAGATTGCTGGCGATATTTGTGTGTTCACCAACCATCACCACACTATTGAAGAACTAGAAAGCGACGCGGCAGAAACCAAGTAAGGTCGTCTCGCTAAATAAATTTCTCAGGCTGCTAACCTAGTGCGTCATCCCTGCGCAGGCAGGGATCTACTGTTAGCGAGCACCAAGCCTTGAGTAGATTCCTGTCTGCACAGGAATGACGTGCTTGTAAGCATGACACTGAACCTAAAAAGGTCATGAGTCTAATTTCCAACTGACACCGATTAATGTCAGAAGTTTTGTAAGGAACTAATTATGTCTGAGATGACCCCTCGCGAGATTGTTCATGAGTTAAACCGCCACATCATTGGCCAAGACAAAGCTAAGCGCTCTGTTGCTATCGCACTTCGTAACCGCTGGCGTCGCATGCAGCTTGAAGAGAGCTTGCGTGTAGAAGTATCACCAAAAAATATCTTAATGATCGGCCAACGGGTGTGGGTAAAACCGAGATTGCACGCCGCCTTGCGAAGCTGGCCAATGCTCCGTTTATCAAAGTAGAAGCTACTAAGTTCACAGAAGTCGGCTACGTGGGTAAAGAAGTGGAAACTATCATCCGTGATCTGACAGACGTTGCGATCAAGATGACCCACCAGCAAGCAATGGAAAAAGTAAAGTTCCGCGCCGAGGAACAAGCAGAAGAGCGCATTCTTGATGCCCTACTACCACCAGCACGTGATGCTTGGGGTCAAAACGAGCAGCCAGATGACTCTTCGTCTAACACTCGCCAAATCTTCCGTAAGAAGCTTCGCGAAGGCAAGCTTGATGACAAAGAGATCGACATCGAAACAGCTGCACCTCAAATGGGTGTAGAAATCATGGCGCCTCCTGGTATGGAAGAGATGACAAACCAGCTGCAAAGCATGTTCCAGAATCTTGGCGGTGATACGAAGAAGAAACGCAAGCTCAAAATTAAAGATGCTTTCAAAGCCCTTGTCGAAGAAGAAGCCGCTAAACTGGTTAACCAAGAAGAGCTAAAAGAGCAAAGCGATCTACAACGTTGAAAACAACGGCATCGTATTTATTGATGAGATCGATAAAATCTGTAAACGTGGTGAAGCATCAGGTCCTGATGTATCACGCGAAGGCGTACAGCGCGATCTACTACCACTAATTGAAGGCAGCACCGTTTCAACCAAACACGGCATGGTGAAAACAGACCACATTCTGTTTATTACCTCTGGTGCGTTCCAAGTGGCGAAGCATCAGATCTTATTCCGGAATTACAAGGTCGTTTGCCAATTCGTGTAGAGCTAGAAGCACTGAGCAGCGATGACTTTAAACGCATCCTAACCGAGCCAAAAGCATCACTGACGGAACAATACATCGCACTGATGAAGACAGAAGAAGTCGATGTTGAATTTACCACCGACGGCATCCAACAGATCGCGGATGCAGCGTGGACAGTGAACGAAACTACCGAGAACATCGGTGCGCGTCGCCTTCATACAGTGATGGAGCGTCTAATGGATGAGATTTCATTTGAAGCGACCGACAAACCTGGTTCTAAGCTGGTGATTGATTCTGGCTACGTGAAGTCGAAGTTAGGTGAGTTTGTTGAAGATGAAGATTTGAGTCGCTTTATTCTTTAAGAATTAGAACAAGTTATCGCCACAACTAATAATATCGCACCCCTGCGCAAGCAGGGGTCTATTCAAAGCACGTACCAAGCCTCTAGAAGATTCCTGTCTACACAGGAATGACGAGTCTTTAAAATCACTGCACTCAAAGTTGCCGTCACCTCTGCGCAGGCAGGGGTCTACTCAAAGCATGCACCAAGTCTCCAGAAGATTCCTGTCTACACAGGAATGACGAACCTTTAACATCACCACAGTTCGTGGCTTAAATCTTTCCAGTACGGATTGCGACTGGTCACTAGTTGATTCTTCCAAGCTCGCTCCCAGTGGCGCAACTCTAGCTCTCTTGAAGTCGCCTCTTCCATTGTGTCAAACCACTCATAGTGTACAAGCTGATTGACGCGATATTTCTTGACGATACCTTCCGTAACGCCATGTTTATGTTTCCAAATTCGCTCTGAAAGGTTTGATGTCACGCCGATATAGACCACACCACGTCCCTTTGAGGTCGTAATGTAGACACACGGCTTGTTAGTCTTGTTTGGGTTCATTTTGTTTTCTCTTGTTTTCCCTAGCCAAGCGCCACATGCTATACCGCTTAACCATGAAGAATTTCAGCGCACTTCACACATCTCCCGATATCATACTAATCCCATACTAAGACCATAAATAGCATCTGTGTTTAGCCACTTCCCATTTTGCCGTATACTTACTTTAAATAGTTAATTCGTAGCGTAATCATGACTTCTTCTTTTCGTATTTGGCTCGATGCCGCAAGACCTAAAACATTGCCACTGGCACTGGTTTCTATCATCACCGGCAGTGCCCTCGCATTTTCCAAAGGTGAGATGTCATGGAGTGTGGCGCTGCTCGCACTGCTAACGGCGACTTTGCTGCAAATTCTATCTAACCTTGCCAATGACTATGGCGATGCAGTAAAAGGCACCGACAACGAAAACAGACTAGGACCGATGCGCGCCATTCAGTCCGGAGAAGTCACGCAGCTAGAAATGAAAAAAGCCATCATCCTGAATGTGGTGCTGACTATCGCTTCTGGTTTGTTCTTAGTGCTACACGCCCTTGAATCGCTGCAAAACATCCTCGCCTTTATCGGCCTTGGCATACTCGCTATCGCCGCCGCTATCGCCTACACCGTTGGCAATAAACCTTATGGCTATGTAGGACTTGGTGATATTTCCGTATTTATCTTCTTTGGTTTGCTCGGCGTCTCTGGGACTTACTTTCTTCATACCGGTCACTTAGACACACTGCTGTTTTTGCCAGCCATTGGTTGTGGCTTACTCGCCGTTGCAGTACTTAACGTCAACAATATGCGCGACATCGAAAACGACAGCGCGTGCGGCAAACGTACCGTTGCGGTACGTCTTGGTGAGCGCAAGGCTAAGTTGTATCACTTTGCCCTACTCGCTGTCGCAGTGAGCGCGTTTGCGATATATCTGTCAGTGCAGCAATCACCTCTTTGGATAAGTCTGCCTTTTGTACTGAGTCTAGTGGTTGTTATTAAACATGGTACCGCGGTATGGCAAACCACACAGCCAGCACAAATCGCCCCAATGATGCCTATTGTGGTGAAGTGCTCATTGGTCACCAACATCTTGTTTTCTGGTGTGGTTATAGCTCAAACTCTGATCACTTAATTGAGCCTTGTCATTGCATTGACCTATTCAACCGATATACTCGATTTATCCCTTTTGAAAACTGCATAGAAGAGCCGCCATGGAATACAGTACTTCAGCCCTATGTGATATCTACCTAGATCAAGTAGATGTTGTCGAGCCAATGTTTAGCAATTTTGGCGGCAGAGCCTCATTTGCAGGTCAAGTGACCTCCGTAAAATGCTTTGAAGATAACGGTGTAATCCGTGACATTTTGGAGCAAGACGGCGTGGGTCGCGTTCTGTTGATTGATGGCGGTGGTTCGCTGCGAAAAGCCCTGATTGATGCGGAAATCGCTCAATTGGCAGAGGATAACGAGTGGGAAGGCATTATTGTCTACGGCTGCATTCGTGAAGTCGACGAGCTTGAAGACATGAATTTGGGCATTCAGGCGCTGGCCTCTATTCCTGTTGGTGCTGCGCAGTCAGATGTCGGGGAAGTGGATGTGCCAGTCAACTTTGGTGGTGTCACCTTTTTGCCAGAGGATTATGTCTATGCTGACAACACAGGGATCATATTGTCGCAAGAGCCACTCGATGTAAGTTTTGATGACGAAGAAGCGGAAGAAACTGAAGAGTGATTCAGTGACGACAAACACAAGT
>BBMT01000021.1 GCA_000755425.1 Vibrio maritimus | reverse complement strand
CCTAATTTGATACCGCTCTTTATTAAGAGAAATATCTAATTTGATTATCATCAACGAGTGCCCACACAGATTGATAGGTCTATATTTTTAAAGAACATTCTCTTCAAACTCTGCGTTTCGCTTTCCGTTTGAAGAGGCGGCTATTCTAGCGAGATGATTCTCAGTGTCAAACACTTTTTCTAATTATTTTTGATTTTTTCAAATCTAACTAGAAGACCATCTTTTAAGCTGAATGCCTTACTGACTATCGCCTCGAACCCTTGTGGCTCTGCCGTGTCAGTGGAAGCGCATTATAGAGAGCCTCATCACATTAGCAAGCCTTTTTTTAGAAAAAACACAAAAACAACGCCTAACCGCGTCTTTTTCATTCAAAGGCTTATTTATTCAACTTTATCCTAATAATGACTACAGGTTATCCACAGAGTTATTAAAAAAGGAGGGCTTAGCCCTCCTTTTTGTAATGATGTAAACAGAGGCTAAATACCAGAACCGTCTGTCTCACCGTCATCTTCGTGCAAACCACATTCACGTTTTAAACCATTAAAGCGCGTTTCCTCTTCTTTCATACCAGGTTCCCACTTCACTGTAGAGTGAGTATCACCTAAAGATAGGTAACCCGCTTCTTTAAGAGGGTGGTAACTCAAGCCATGCTCTTCTATATAGCTATCAACTTGTTCGTTGCTCCAATCGATGATTGGCAGGAACTTAAAACGACCATTTTGAATCGCCAGTACCGGCAAGTTAGCTCGACTCTCTGACTGCTCACGTCTTAGGCCAGAAAACCAAGTGTGAACATCCAACTCTTCGAGTGCCCTTTTCATTGGCTCTACTTTATTAAGTTGGTTGTATTGCTTAAGTCCATCGAGCCCTTTTTCCCATAACTTACCGTAACGAGCCTCTTGCCAAGCTGGCGAGATGTTCGCTTTATAGATATGTAGGTTCAGATCTAACTGTTTCTGAAGCTCATCTATAACTGATAAGTTTCCGGAAATAGATACCCAGTATCGGTAAGCACTACCGGAACGTCCGCTTTTACACTTGTCACTAAGTGAAGCATAACCGCCGCCTGAACTCCGAAGCTTGAACTTAGGATATGCCCACCTGGCAAATTCTCTAGCGCCCACTCAACTCTCTGCTTCGCACTCAATAGCTCAAGCTGACCATTTAGCTCTGCTAGCTTTAAAATCTGCTCGGTTTTAGTCAGTGACAGCAGTTCTTGAAGCTCTAGCGCTTTTGTCTGACCTTGCACGCTTTCGCTAACTGAGCCTTGTTTAGCTGCTTGTTTCTGGGAAATAACGTCTCTAGGCATAGAAGTCCCTTTTCGATACTTTGACCTCTTCTATAATCCCAGCGCGGATAACGAAGTCACCAAATGCTTCACCTTCATTACGCTGCTCCGCCCATTGACCTACTAAAGCATCAATCTCTTCTAGGATTTGCGTATCCGTAATGTTCTCTTTGTACATCTTAGGTACACGTGTACCTGCTTTGTTGCCGCCTAAGTGCAGGTTGTATCGACCTGGTGCTTTACCAACCAAACCAATTTCAGCCAACATCGCTCGACCACAACCATTTGGACAGCCGGTGATCCTCAAGATGATGCTCTCATCACTTGGGATCTGGTGTTTATCCAAAATACTCTCTACATCAGTAACAAAGCTTGGTAGGAAACGTTCCGCTTCTGCCATTGCAAGAGGACAAGTTGGGAAAGCCACACAAGCCATCGAGTTTTTGCGCTGCTCAGATACCGCATCGTCCATCAGACCATGTTCACGAGCGATCTTCTCAATCTTCGCCTTATTTGACTTAGATACCTTAGCGACAATCAGGTTTTGGTTTGCCGTCATCCTGAAGTCGCCTTTGTGGATCTTAGCGATCTCAGCAACACCGGTTTTAAGAGGCTTACCTGGGAAGTCAAGCAGTCGACCATTCTCAATGAATAGCGCTAAGTGGTATTTACCATCGATACCCTCAACCCAACCAATTCTGTCGCCACGCTCAGTAAACTCGTAAGGACGGCTTTGCTCGAAGCTAATGCCCGCACGTTTTTCAACTTCTGCTTTAAATACATCAATACCAACGCGGTCTAATGTGTACTTAGTCTTGGCATTCTTACGATTTGAACGGTTACCCCAGTCACGCTGAGTTGTCACAACCGCTGCTGCTACATCTAGTGTTTTCTCCAGAGGAACAAAACCAAAGTCATCGGCACGTCTCGTACGTAGACGTATCACCGTGAGTCATAGCAAGACCACCGCCAACAAGAACATTGAAACCCACCAGCTTGCCGTTATCAGCAATCGCTACGAAGTTCAGATCATTGGCGTGCACGTCTACATCATTTTGTGGTGGGATCACGACTGTCGTTTTGAACTTACGTGGTAAGTAGTTTTTACCCAGAATAGGTTCGTCTTCTTCTGTGCTTTCTACTTTCTCACCATCAAGCCAAATCTCTGCATACGCTTTGGTTTTCGGAAGCAAATGCTCACTGATCTTTTTCGCCCATTCGTAGGCTTCTTGATGTAGCTCTGATTCCACAGGGTTAGTCGTACATAGCACGTTACGGTTCACGTCACCGGCTGTCGCAATAGAATCAATACCGATAGAGTTCAATGTTTGGTGCATTAGCTTGATGTTTGGCTTCAGAACACCATGAAACTGGAACGTTTGACGCGTCGTTAAACGAATACTTCCATACAACGAATGATCAGTCGCAAACTTGTCGATAGCTAACCATTGCTTAGGCGTGATAATACCGCCCGGCATACGTGCACGAAGCATCACGTTATGAAGAGGCTCTAGTTTTTGCTTAGCTCGCTCGTTACGGATATCACGGTCATCTTGCTGATACATACCGTGGAAACGAATGAGCTGGAAATTGTCAGCGGTAAATCCACCTGTGATGCGATCTTGTAGATCGTTCTCAATGGTTCCGCGCAGTAGGTTACTCTGCCCTTTTAGACGCTCGTTATCAGACAACGGCCCCAACTCTTCACCCAACACTTCTTGAATAGTGGCTGATTGCTTGCTCATTAGTACACATCCTTCTGATAACGTTTTGCTTTTCTTAGTTCGTTGACAAATTCTTCTGCCTGGTCAGCTTCTTTTCCACCATGCACCTTAACAATCTCAATCAGGGCATTGTGAACGTCTTTGGCCATATGGTTGGCATCGCCACATACATAAATGTGGGCGCCTTCCTGTAGCCATTGCCATACCTGTTCACCTTGTTCTAGCAATCGATGCTGAACATACACTTTCTCGTGTTGGTCACGGCTAAAGGCTACATCCAATCGGCTTAGCACACCTGATTTCAGATACTTTTGCCATTCCACTTGATATAGGAAATCTTGAGTGAAAGTGCGGTCGCCAAAGAACAACCAGTTTTTGCCGGTGTCGCCCTGGTTATCACGCTCTTGAATGAAGCTTCTGAATGGCGCAATACCCGTACCAGGGCCCACCATAATCACTGGCGTGTCACCATTTTCTGGTAGCTTGAAGTTATTGTTGTTCTCAACGAATACTTTAACTTCACCACCTTCCTCTAATCCACGAGATAGGAAGTAAGATGCACCACCAAATCGGCTTTCTTCACCTGCTTGATATTCAACAAGTCCAACCGTCAGATGAACTTCTTCATCCACTTCTTCTTGGCTCGATGCGATAGAATAGAGACGTGGGGTTAAACGGCGTAGTAGACCCAGTAATTGTTCGGCCTCTAGTTTTGCTTTCTTCTCTTTAAAGACATCAAGCACTTGAGTATTCGAAGCATACTCGCGAAGTTTGTCTTTATCAGCCGCTAGCTTCTCAAGCTTCTTGCTGCCTGAAATTTCCGCGTATTGTGCTACTTGCTGAGGATTTGCTGCAGTGATCTCATAGTGCTTAATCAGCGCTGAGCGTAAAGATAGGCTCTCCCCATCCACATCTACACTTTCAATACCTGATAAACCAACTTGAGAAAGAAGTGCATCCACCAGCTCACTGCTGTTCTCGAACCACACACCCAGTGCGTCACCCGGCTTGTAAGTGATGCCAGAGCCTTCAAGATCAATCTCGACATGACGAACATCTTTGCCAGAATCACGACCCGTGATCTTTTGGCTAGTCAGTAGTGTAGCGGTATATGGATTTTTCTTGGTGTAGTTAACCGTAGCGGCTGCAGTTGCAACAGGCAGTGTCACAACGTCTGCTGGTTGAGAGGCAAGATCTTCTTTGATGACCTCAAGCGCTCTCGCTCGCCACTCTTCCGCTGGCGCGTCGTAATCAACGTCGCAGTCGATGCGATCAATAAATGAGGTTGCACCTAACTTGCCAAGGTATTCATCAAAATCTTTACCCGTTTGGCAGAAGAACTCATAGCTAGAGTCGCCTAAGCCAATAACACCATACTTAAGGTTCGGAAGTTTTGGTGCTTTCTTAGATTGAAGGAACTCATGTAGCTCGATGGCGTTATCAGGCGCTTCGCCCTCACCGTTTGTAGAGGCAACAACGATGACGTGTGTCTCTTTCGCTAGGTTCTTGCCTTTGTAGTCACTTGCATCAAATAGCTCAACATCGATACCAAGCGCAGAAGCTTCTTCTTTTAGCTCCTCAGCAACCCCTTTGGCGTTACCTGTTTGAGAAGCAAAGATAATGGTCAGCTTACCTGCTGGTACGGCTGCCGCAGCTGTACTTACTGCGCTAGCAACTGGAGTAAGCGCTGATGGTGCACCCGCCTGGCTCAATCCCCAAAAATACCCGCTTACCCATGCAAGCTGGTTTGAAGATAGGTTCGTTGATGCTTGTTGTAGTTGTGATAGCTGCTGATCGTTAAGTGGAGCAGCTAGGCTTGGTAATTCTTGAGAATTGTTATTACCGTTCGGCGACTGTTTTACGTTTGAAGACATTGTCACGACATCCCTAATCATTGCGTGACGATAGATTAACCAACCACCTTAATAACAAGAAAGAATAGATATGAATGTTTTATAACTTTTTGGAAGAAGAGGTTCGTTTGGTAGGGAGGTTATTTAGCCTCAATACGAACCTCAGTGAAGCCGACGGCGAGCGCGGATTTAGACGCTTTGTCGAGATCATTGTACTGACACTCAGCGCCGTGAATATCCGTCAGCATAACGAAACCGCCTTGCTTGTGGCGAAACTCAACGATCCAACCACCTTCGGATTCGGCGGGTTCAATGATCGCTTCTGCCAGTAAATCTTGATGGAATAAATACTTCAATTCCGTAATTGTCATGGCTCCCTCCAGAAATCCTATAATGACCGACGCCCTTGGTCATATAGATAACTATAGCAATTGTGCTTATCCCTGTAGGGTTATTTGTGATCAGTTTGTTAATTTGTGGGCGCCATTACCTTTTTATAGATCCAAATCGCTATAAGGAAGGCGATAATGTAGGGCAAGAGATTTAAAACAACCCCAACCATGCCTAACAGAAACATCACCGCGAACGACACTACAATCGCCATTGTCACAGTGACAAACGTAACGCCTGTCATGACAAGAGTTGCAAGAAATACCAAAACGAAAATTAGTTCAAACATAACCTCTCCCATTTCGTTGCTAGTTTAAGTCTTTTGAATTACTTAAATGGATTGCAGGAAGCGTTCCAACTTTTAGATTCTTTAAAAATCATATAGATAGCTAGAAACAAAAACTCCGACTGGCTTTCGCACAGTCGGAGTTGGTATTTATCGCCAAATGATTGGTAAATTACACATCCAGTTCAGATGGGATTTTTGCTAGTGCTGTTTCAAGCACTTCAATGCCAGCACCTTTCTTATGTGCATTTTCACTGATATAACGACGCCATTGCCTTGCGCCTGGCATTGCTTGGAATAAGCCAATCATATGACGAGAGATATGACCAAGGTACGAGCCGTTAGAAAGCTGACGTTCAATGTACGGGTACATCTCTTCAACGACTTGCTTACGCTTTTTCACTGGAGTGTCTAAACCAAAGATAAGCTGGTCAACCTGCGCAAGGATGTATGGGTTCTGATACGCCTCACGACCGATCATAACGCCATCAAGATGCTGCAAGTGCTCTAGAGATTCTTCTAGAGTTTTTACGCCGCCATTTACTGCCACATTTAGATGTGGGAAGTCTTTCTTGATTTGGTATGCGCGAGGGTAATCTAACGGTGGGATCTCTCGGTTCTCTTTAGGCTCAAGCCACTTAGCCACGCTTTACGTGCGTGAATGGTAAACTGATCCACACCGCCCTTCTCAGATACTGTAGAGACAAACTTAGTCAAAAACTCATACGAGTCTTGATCGTCGATACCAATGCGAGTTTTTACCGTCACTGGAATATCAGCCACTTCACGCATCGCTGCCACGCACTCAGCCACTAAATCTGGTTCAGCCATCAAGCATGCACCGAAGCGGCCATTCTGTACGCGATCTGATGGACAACCTACGTTTAGGTTTACTTCATCATAGCCACGCTCAGCAGCAAGCTTTGCACAAGTTGCCAAATCAGCAGGGTTTGAACCACCTAGCTGAAGTGCCACTGGGTGCTCTTCTTCGTTGTACGCGAGAAAGTCACCTTTACCATGAATGATCGCACCGGTTGTCACCATCTCGGTGTATAACAGAGTTTGTGATGACAGAAGGCGATGGAAGTAACGGCAATGCCTGTCTGTCCAATCGAGCATGGGCGCAACGGATAAGCGGTTCGCAGTGTATTTACTAGTTTCTTCAGGCTTCATATGGTGTTACTCGAAATCTTGATGCTGTATATATACATGAACTTGCTAGAATTGCCCCCAAATGCCCCCTCCATAATCATGTGGAAGAAGTAGGACAAATGACATCATTCAGCAGTGCAACGCATACTACAAAGCGCCAAAACGCTTCATTGTAGACGTCGTCTTCAAAAATAGGTCGGAGATTATACACAGAGATTCGAAAACATTCAGAAAAAAAGCACTGCACTCTATTGTTAACTGGCGTATTGGACTCTAAAAGACATTCAATTGTTCAGCGACAACCAAAACACTGAATACAGAGATCTGCTCGCTGATTAGCTCAATTTGTCGGTAGTCCAAATCTTCAATGTCGTTTTTATCGGGTTCATCAAGCCTAAGTGCAGAACCAAACATCTTTTCCATTTCTTGAATATCTTGTTTCGAGTATGTCTGCTTTATCTTACTTGCCTCCTCGAGCGTACATTGGTACATCTTGAGCTCAGACAAATACAAAACGACCCGCCTCTTATCATCTTCAGTCAAAGATTCAAACCAAGGTGTTATTGGAAACGTGTCAGCATTGTTGCTTCGGAGATCAAAGCACTCCGCGTGTCTATTGTTCCACTCGACCAATAAATCAAAGCGGTCTGAAGTTGTTTCAGCAGCGCACGCCGAGAGAGGTAGAAGAAGCAGAATCCTATTAAAGTGCAGCTTCACTTATGCACCTCCAAAACTTTTGTTCCGAACCACTTGTTGTCCATGTAAGAGGTTCTGTTATTTGCAAAACCCTGTCTTTTGAAATTTTGGAAACACTCGACATTGCCTCGCCAAAGATCTCCCAATCGTATTCGCGAATTGTAATCATGGTTTCAGTCGGCTTCCCTGTCACACTTGGACTAAAAAATATCTGATAGAGCGGTGTTGAAGCAATCGCAAAGCCCAGCATTCCCCCCGATTAATAATATCGTGAACTTGTGATACTGCTGTTCGGCTTGATGGACTAAGTTGCCGGTCGTTAACTTCACAATATCCCACTCTCAACATACCGCCTCCTTTCTACAATGCCATATTATTATGCTGGTCATCGCACCGAAAAAAGACTGATTTAAGTTGACGCCGGTCGTAAAAATCTCACTCTACCCACACTCTAGAATTGTGAACTGTAGCTGCTCTTATGTCGTCGACTCTGCTTTGCAACATACAACTAGACACGCTGCCAACAATTCTATAATCGAGACTAACGACCTACCGAAGGAATTAGTATAAAATGAACAGAATTCGCAAACATAGGTGGACATGTGGATCAGAAGCTAATCAAACAACTAGAAGAAACGTGCTCTGCGCGAGGGGTTCGTTTAACACCTCAGCGTAAGCGTGTGTATGAGCTGATTTGTGACAGTAATAAGGCTTCAAGTGCCTATGAACTCCTTGACCAACTCAAGTCACCGAACCGCAGGCTAAGCCGCCGACGGTATACCGAGCATTGGACTTTCTTTTAGAGCAAGGATTTATCCATCGCGTTGAATCTACTAACAGTTTTGTCTCTTGCTGTTCATTTGGTGAGCATAAACACTACTCGCATCTGCTGATTTGTGACAAGTGCGGTAATGTCGTTGAACTACAAGATGATATTCTGATAGCCTTGCTTAATAGCAACGTTGAAAAACATGGCTTCCAGTTTTCAAATCACGTCATAGAAACTCATGGCACATGTCAGACGTGTTCATCATTGGAAGAATCGAACAAATAGAAGAAGTTATGCGCGCTGAATTTGTAAATCCGTTTTTAGCCTCATTGATGAATGTGCTAAAAACGATGGCTTCAATGGAGATCAAGCCACTTAAGCCAAGAATTAAAAAAGACGAGATCGCTCGAGGCGATGTGTCTGGCCTTATTGGTATGGTAGGCACACAAACCCGTGGCTCAATGTCGATTACGTTTGAAGAAGGGCTTGCCCTTGAGATCATGCAAAACATGCTGGGTGAACGACCACATGGTTTGAATGAGGAAGTGACCGATATGGTCGGCGAAATCACCAACATGGTGACGGGCGGTGCAAAACGTATCCTAGCTGAAAACGGCTTTGATTTTGATATGGCGACACCGGTTGTGGTATCAGGCAAAGGTCACACCATCCGACACAAATGCGATGGCGCGATCATCATCATGCCATTTACTTCAGACTGGGGTAATGCGTTTATTGAAATTTGTTTTGAATAAACACATATCGCTAAAATGCAAAAAGGGCGTCATGGTTATGACGCCCTTTTACTATCTTTGGTAATACCTTAAGGGTTATTCACCCGCCACCTTCATGGACTCAAGCAAAATCGAACCGGTTTGGATTTGTGAACGTGTTTCCACGTCATTACCTACAGCAACAATTTGTTGGAACATTTGTGCCAAATTGCCCGCAACCGTAATTTCAGATACTGGGAATTGGACTTCACCGTTCTCAACCCAGAAACCTGCTGCGCCGCGCGAGTAATCGCCAGTAACGATATTCACACCCTGCCCCATCACTTCAGTCACCAGCAGGCCAGTTCCAAGCTGTTTGAGCATGGCGTCAAAGTCTTGGCCTGTCGATTTCACGTACCAGTTGTGGATACCACCAGCATGTCCTGTTGGCGTCATGTTCATTTTACGTGCTGCGTAACTGGTTAGTAGGTAGGTCGCCAGTTTACCGTCGGTGATGATGTCCATATCGCGCGTAGCAACACCTTCATTATCAAACGGGCTCGATGCCAGACCGCGTAATACGTGTGGTTTTTCTTGTACCGAGAACCAATCTGGCAAGATTTGCTCGCCCAGTTTGTCCAATAGGAACGAAGACTTGCGATAAAGATTACCACCGCTGATACCCATCACGAGATGACCAATCAATCCAGTCGCAACATCATTGGCAAATAACACTGGGTATTGACCCGTTTTGATCTTTCTTGCGTCAAGGCGTTCAATCGTTTTCTTCGCCGCTTTCTCGCCTACTGACTCAGGTGTCCAAAGATCGTCGCGATGGCGAGCAAGCGTATAGCTATAATCTCGCTCCATGTCACCGTTCTGGCCTTGTCCAATCACGCTACAGCTAATGCTGTGACGACTTGACGCGTAACCGGCAAGCAGACCGTGAGAGTTACCATATACCTTCACACCATAGTGACTGTCGTAGCTCGCACCATCACTTTGTTTGATTTTGTCGCTGAACTCCAGCGCAGCCTTTTCAGCAGCAATGGCTTTTTGCGCTGCCATGTCTGGGTTTGGCTCATCTGGGTGGAAGAGGTCAAGATCTGGAATGTCAGTGACCATAAGCTCTTTTGGCGCAGGGCCTGCGTATGGATCTTCTGACGTGTATTGAGCAATATCCAGCGCAGCCGCTACCGTTTGAGCAATCGCTTTTTCGCTCAGATCAGACGTTGAAGCGCTGCCTTTTTTCTGCCCACGGTAAACCGTGATACCTAAAGCGCCGTCACTATTAAACTCAACGTTTTCCACCTCGCACATACGCGTCGATACACTAAGACCCGTACTCTTGGTGATCGCAACCTCGGCCGCATCTGCACTTACCGAAGCCATATCCAATGCTTTCGCAACTGCCGCTTCTAGCTCAGCTTTTTGCTGAGCAACTTGCTCTCTTACGTCCATATTTATCTAATTCTTTGCTAATAACTGAGTCTAGAATAACAAGGTTTTCGCATTCTCCCCAGATTTCTTGCTAAAATAGCGGATATTCGTAATGAGATAGTGATATAGGCAGACATCATGGCCCGCAAAAATCAGAAAGCGCCTTGGGAAGAGGAAGAAGAGATCATTTGGGTAAGTAGAACCGAAATGAAAAACGACATGGAAGAGTTACAAAAACTCGGCGAAGAGTTGGTTGACCTAAAACCTGCTGTGTTGGATAAATTCCCACTAAGCGAAGATCTGAGAGAAGCGATCGCAGACGCGCAGCGCTTTAAGAACGAAGCTAAGCGTCGTCAGCTGCAATACATTGGTAAGCTAATGCGCACCGAAGATCCTGAGCCAATTCAAGCCGCTCTTGATCGCGTACGCAACAAGCACTCACAATCTACCGCAGCTCTGCATAAGCTTGAGCAATTGCGCGACCGTATCATTGCAGAAGGTGATGAAGCGATTGCAGCAGCAATGGCACTTTACCCAGAGCTAGATCGTCAGCGCATACGCCAGCTTGCTCGCCAAGCAAACAAAGAGAAAAAAGCTGGGAAGCCTGCGAAAGCATTCCGCGAAATCTTCCAAATGCTTAAGCACGAAGAAGAGCAAGAGTTTTAAGACTGTTCTCGACTGAGTATCACGAAAGGCAACTGAGTAATCAGTTGCCTTTTTGTTTATGGACGCTAGTGCGCTGCGTGCACAAACTCAGCCAATGCCGTATTGGGATGTGCATCCGTCAGCTCACAAACCTCCCCTTGTGCTTCAATGCAACCGTTCGCCAAATAAGCAAAGCGATTCGCTATCGCGCGAGCATCACTTAGATGGTGCGTCACCATAATCACGGTCACTTGTTTCTCGCTCGCCAGCTGTTTCACTACACTGAGCATTTCTTTACGAAGGATAGGGTCAAGCGCTGAGAAAGGCTCATCGAGTAGCCATATTGGGTGTGGCTGTACAAAGCAGCGTGCAAGCGCCACCCGCTGTTTTTGGCCACCAGAAAGCTCAGAAGGAAGTCGCGTTAACATCTCCTCTAGTCCTACTTTTTCTGCCGCATTACGCACTGTCTTTTTGTCTGTTTCAGTGAGTTTGAGGGATGGACTTAATCCCAAACCAATGTTGTCAAATACCGATAGGTGATCAAAAAGATTGTGCTCTTGAAACAGCATCGACAGCGGCCTTTGATGAGGTTCAAGTCTATCGATGTCCTTCCCTTCTACTCGAATAAACCCAGATTCAGGCTGACAAAAGCCAGACACCAAAGCCAACAATGTGGATTTGCCTGCACCACTCGGTCCTATCAAGGAAACGATGTCGCCTTGGTTTACCTCAAGATCAAAATGGAACCAATCACTATGGTAGCGATAAGCAACGTTATTTAGGTGCAACATGGCGAGAGCCTTTCGGTGAGTGGGTTTTGGTTGAACTAACCTTTTTAGACGTTCTATTCAGTGTATCGGTCAGTGAAAAAACACCGATACTCAATGCAAACAGCACCAGCGATACTACCGCAGCCGATTCGAGCTGATAACTGCCCATTAGCTGATAAAGATATAACGGCAGGGTATTAAAATCTTGGCTACCAAATAAGGCAATCACGGTAAGGTCACCCATAGACAAAATGAAGCTTATCGAAAATGCATGCAGTATTGGCGCTCGAATCGCGCGCCACTCCATTAGCCAAAATCGGCGAACACCGCGCATACCGAGGCTTTGCCATAGCGGATAGTATTGAGTAGCAAGGCGCTGCATTGGCTGATTCAAGGTTTTAATCACATAAGGCAGCGCCATTAGGGCATTGACCAACACCACAATACCAAATGCTAGACTGAACACATTTGTCATGCCTCGCAACATCAAGAAAGTAGCAGTACTGAGGACTAGCGCTGGTGTTACTAGAATAACGGTTCCGACTAGCTCAAGACTGTCCGCTCGGCGGGCTTGAGATTTAAGCCGGTAAACTCGCGTTGTTGATAACAAGACAATACCCACCAGCAGAGCAATACTCCCAGCCAATACAGCCACTTGCAACGAAGTGCCTACAGCACTCCAAAAGCGTAAATCCGTAAACACATCAAGCAATTTCGAGTTCAAACCACTGAGCAAAATAGCCAGTATCGGAGGTATGACGAGCATTAGAGTTGCCATGATCCAAAAGCTATCCCAGCCCTTTTTAAGCATCGTATCTTTGGGTTGCAAGCTAGGCGTCCCGTGAAAGTTACTCTTTCCAGAAACGGGTTTACTGAATCGGCCAACAAACATCACCAAAGCAGCACAGATTGTCATTTGCCAAAGAGCCAACACGGCGCCCGTAGGCAAGTCAAAGTCGAACTTTATCGCTTGATAGATAGCGAGTTCGATAGTGGTCGCCTGTGGCCCCCCCCAAGCGCCATCACAGTCGCAAAGCTGGTAAAGCAAAGCATAAACACCAAACCAATGACATGGGGAAGATGCGACTTAAGCCTTGGCCATTCCACTAATCGAAAGCACTGCCAACTGTTCATGCCAAGATGAAGCGCCAACTTACGCTGTTCATCAGGCACGCCCTCTATCGTTACCAACAAAAGCCGAGTAGCAAATGGCAGATTAAAGAACACATGGGCGAGCAAGATACCATTGAGCCCATAGATGGAAAAAAGCGCAGAGCCACCAGCGAACCATTTGGCAATCACCCCTTGGTTGCCATAAATAGCCACAATACCAAACACGCCAACGAGTACAGGCATCACCAAGGTTGTGGCAAACAGTTTGAGTAGCCACTCTCGCCCCCAGAAATGGCGACGCGAAATTGCATGAGCTACGGGTATAGCAAGTCCAACACTCAACAGCGTCGAGAGACTCGCTTGCCAGAAACTGAATTTGGCCACGTGCTGATAATAGGGATCGCTAAACAGCAACCCAATATCATCAATGGAAGAGTAGGAAAGCAATGTCCACAAGGACGCGACGACATACAGGCCAATGAGCAGCGCAACGACTAAGCCGGCTTTGGGAGTTCGAATCACAGTGACCTCAAGGGAAGAAAAAATTTCCGACGATACGTTATTCTCTAGCAAGAATAACGTATCGTCGAATAGACGGCGTTACTTAATCAACGCAGATTGCCATTCACGGATCCACGCTTTGCGATTATTCGCCACTTCATCAGGAGAGAAAGACAGCGCCTTAGCCGGAATAGTTAGGCTCTCAAACCCAGCGGGTAACTTGCTGTCCACTACTGGGTACATCCAGTTGCCCGTTGGAATGTTAGATTGAAAGCCATCAGAGACAATAAACTGCATAAACTCATCGGCTAGTTTCTGATTACTGCTACTAGCAACCTTGGCAGCGACCTCTACTTGAGTGTAATGGCCTTCTGAAAAATCAGCCGCCGCGAAGCGCTCGTCTTGCTCAGCAATAATGTGGTAGGCCGGAGATGTGGTGTAAGACAGCACAAGATCCGACTCTCCTTCTAAGAACATCGAATACGCTTCTGACCAGCCCTTAGTCACAGTGACGGTTTTCTTCGACAGCTGCTGCCATGCAGCGCTTGAGTCATCTCCGTACACAGACTTCATCCACAGCAGTAAGCCTTGGCCTGGTGTCGATGTGCGTGGGTCTTGGTAAATCACTTTAAGGTCATCGCGCTGCTCAACGAGCTCTTTAAGGCTTTTTGGTGGGTTCTTTACCTTTTCTTTGTTGTACACAAAGGCAAAGTAGCCGTAATCAAATGGGACGAACACTTCATCACTCCAACCATTCGGCAGGACAACTGACGACAAATCAGCGCCATGGTTAGCCAGCAGGCCTGACTTTTTCGCTTCACTCATTAGGTTATTATCAAGACCAAGCACGACATCTGCTTGAGTGCTGCTGCCTTCCAAACGAAGACGGTTGAGGATAGACACGCCATCATCCAGCGCTACGTAGTTAAGATCGCAACCACATTGTGCTTCGAATGCTTTTTCAATCGCAGGACCTGGCCCCCAATCGGATGCAAATGAGCTGTAGGTATAGACAGTCAGCGATTGCGCCGATGCCATGAGTGGAGTAGAAAAGAGTACCGTCGCTAACGCGATTTTGCTGATTGAATGGTTTTTCACTGGTTCTGTCCTTAGTTATTGTTTTGAGATCCAGAGAAACACGCGATGTGGGAGTGCATCCAATACATTGGAGCTAGAGTGTCTACTTAGCCGATTAATAGCAAAGGAGCCTCATCCCTACGCCAGCATTATCTGGATCAGGGCTGTTACTTAACGTACGCGGGTATCAGGCTTGACCTTCTCTCAGCACCACTGCTAGTGCACCCCGTGAGTTACAACCTTTGAAGGCGAATTGTAACCTTTTCGTCACAGATTCGCCAAATCTATCCTTAACATTCGTTAGCTAGCATCAATCTATCGCTGATCGTAGCCCCAACGCGGCACTAGGTTTTGTTCTAGCCCCATGTGATCGAGCACCCTTGCCACAATAAAGTCCACCAAGTCTTCGATAGATTGTGGCTGATGATAGAAGCCAGGCGCCGCCGGCATTATGGTGACTCCCATTTGGGAGAGCTTATGCATGTTCTCGAGATGAATGGTTGAGAACGGCGTTTCACGAACTACGAGTAGAAGCTGCCCTTTCTCTTTAATCACCACATCTGCGGCACGTTCAATTAGGTTATCTGACATACCGTGAGCAATCGCCGCAACGCTTCCCGCCGAACACGGACAGACGATCATCTGTTTAGGTGCCGCTGAACCAGAAGCCACAGGCGAGAACCAATCTTCTTTACCACACACCACCAGCTTTTCTGGCTTGCAGTTTAAACGCTCTACCAGAGCTTTGTGGGCAGCATCTGGGCCACTTGGCAGTTTAATATCATGCTCGGTGGCTAGCACCACGCGCGCGGCCGACGAAATCAATAGATACACGGTGTAATCTTGAGCCAGTAAACACTCGAGCAGGCGCATACCGTAAGTGCACCTGAGGCACCAGTAAATGCAAGGGTAATGGCTTTTTCTGCCGGTTTCATTAGGCCAACGCCTCCAATAATTTTTGATGAATACCACCAAAGCCGCCGTTACTCATCACCAAGATCTGGTCGCCAGACTCAGCCTGCTCTGCAATTTTAGTCACTAACGCATCAATGTCGCTGTCAACTTGAGCGGGTTGGCTACATGCGTCGGCAATATCTTGTACCGACCATTCAATATTATCTGGTTGGAACAAGAACACTTGGTCAGCTTTAGTGAGCGATTGTGCAAGCGTCTCTTTGTGCACGCCACGTTTCATGGTCGCACTGCGCGGCTCCAATACCGCGAGAATACGTTTGTCGCCGACCTTGTTACGCAAACCATCTAAAGTCAGTTCAATTGCCGTTGGGTGATGGGCAAAGTCATCGTAGACCGTCACCTGATTCACTTCACCTTTTAACTCAAGGCGTCGCTTAGTATTGATAAACTTACCCAGCGCCTCACAAGCTAAATCGGGCGTAACACCCACATGCCTTGCGCCAGCAATTGCCATCAGTGCGTTATCGACATTATGGTCACCCACTAGATCCCATTTCACCACGCCAACTTTGGCACCATGCAAGAACACTTCAAAGTGCGAGCCGTCAGCAGTCAGTTTATTGGCGTTCCAATCTGCGCCAGCACCCGTATGTTCGACTTCACTCCAACAACCTCTGCCCAGAACATCTCCGAGAGCTTTGTCACCTTTCGGTGCCATAATCCTTCCGTTCCCTGGAACCGTGCGCACTAGATGATGGAACTGCCTCTTAATCGCTTCGAGATCATCAAAAATATCCGCATGATCAAACTCAAGGTTATTCATGATCAAAGTTCGAGGATGATAATGAACAAACTTAGAGCGTTTATCGAAAAAGGCGCTGTCATATTCATCCGCTTCGACCACGAAGAACATCGACTCACCCAGTCTCGCCGATTGCCCAAAGTTGCCTAAGACGCCACCCACCAAGAAGCCCGGTTTATAGCCACAGTCTTCTAAAATCCAGCTAAGCATACTCGAAGTCGTGGTTTTTCCATGCGTGCCCGACACTGCTAATACCCAACGGTCATGCAAAAGGAACTCCTGCAACCACTGAGGCCCTGAAGTGTACTTAAGATTGTGATTTAGGACATATTCAACGCAAGGGTTTCCACGGCTCATTGCATTACCAATCACTACGAGATCAGGCGCTGGGTCGAGCTGCGCAGGGTCAAAACCTTCAATGATCTCGATTCCTTCCGATTCCAATAGAGTGCTCATTGGTGGGTAGACATTTGCATCACTGCCCGTGACTCGATGTCCAAGTTGCTGAGCCAGTACAGCAGCGCCACCCATGAAGGTGCCGCAAATGCCAAGGATATGAATATGCATAGCTTGCTCTCTTAAATTCCGTTGCGTCTTAGTTTACGCCATTGTCGCTATATATACCCAAAGCGTGTGTTAAAAGCGAGAAAGTTAGTGGTTAGACAGATAAATGTGACATTCATCATACAAATTGCCGCTCTGTACTCTTACTTCATTACCATTAAAAAGTTCTGCCCCCTACAATATCCATGTGTGTTGATGAATACCCCCAACTCGCGCAATCGTTTGATTTCGCGTCATTCCACACACATACCCCCAAGAAAATAAGTAAAAAAGTTAAGGATATAACATGTCTGATATGCGCACCCTTGGCGAATTCATTGTTGAAAAACAACATGATTTCCCCCACGCTAGCGGTGATCTCTCCTCTCTTTTGTCCTCGATTCGACTTGCTGCAAAAATTGTAAACCGAGAAATCAACAAAGCTGGCCTTGTTGATATCACAGGTGCTGTTGGTACAGACAATGTTCAAGGCGAAGCTCAGCAAAAGCTCGATGTCTATGCGAACGATAAGTTCAAAGCTGCGCTGGAAGCTCGTGACCAAGTTTGTGGTGTCGCGAGTGAAGAAGAAGATGAGGCAGTCGCGTTCAATAAAGAGCTCAATAAGAACGCCAAATATGTTGTGTTGATGGATCCATTGGATGGATCGTCAAACATCGATGTGAACGTATCGGTAGGTACTATCTTCTCTATTTACCGTCGTATCTCGCCAGTAGGCACGCCTCCAACCCAAGAGGATTTCCTACAGCCTGGTAATAAACAGGTGGCTGCAGGTTATGTGGTTTATGGCTCGTCTACCATGTTGGTATACACAACAGGCAAAGGCGTAAATGGCTTCACTTACGACCCATCTATCGGCAGCTTCTGCCTTTCACACGAAAACATGATGATTCCTGAAGACGGAACTATCTACTCAATCAATGAAGGCAACTACATCCGTTTCCCTATGGGTGTGAAGAAGTACATCAAGTACTGCCAGGAAAACGTGCCGGAAGAGAAGCGTCCATACACTTCTCGCTATATCGGCTCACTGGTGTCTGATTTCCACCGTAACCTACTTAAAGGTGGCATCTACTTGTACCCAAGTACACAAAGTCACCCAAGCGGTAAACTGCGTTTGCTTTATGAGTGCAACCCAATGGCATTTATCATGGAGCAAGCGGGCGGTGTCGCGTCAGATGGCACCCAACGCATTATGGATATCAAACCAACAGAGCTTCACCAACGCGTGCCATTCTTTGTAGGTTCAAAGAACATGGTTGAAAAAGTCGAGTCCTTCCTCGAAGAGTACCAAGACTAATAACTTCGAAGTGCCTCTCAATGAGGCACTTTTTGTTTTAAAATTAACCAAGTATACTGACTGTAAACGATTCGTGTTTCAGCCCTCAGTTCCTTGCGCCTAAAGGAATATCGAACAAAGAAAAGGAAAGTCAAAATGAGCTTAAACAATGTGCCTGCGGGTAAGTCACTCCCAGATGACATCTATGTCGTCATTGAAATCCCTGCAAACGCTGATCCCATCAAGTACGAAGTCGATAAGGACTCTGGCGCCGTATTCGTTGACCGCTTTATGTCAGCCCCTATGTTCTACCCTTGCAACTACGGCTACGTAAACCACACCTTGTCACTGGATGGTGATCCGGTAGACGTGTTGGTTCCAACGCCTTATCCATTAATGCCAGGCTCCGTCATTCGCTGCCGCCCTGTTGGGGTGCTAAAAATGACCGATGAGTCAGGTGAAGATGCCAAAGTATTCGCGGTTCCACACAGCAAGCTGAGTAAAGAGTACGACCACATCC
Organism: Vibrio maritimus; assembly: GCA_000755425.1. Classification (GTDB taxonomy): domain Bacteria; phylum Pseudomonadota; class Gammaproteobacteria; order Enterobacterales; family Vibrionaceae; genus Vibrio; species Vibrio maritimus_A. The sequence goes on along the minus strand of BBMT01000021.1, from coordinate 39,153 downwards.
AAGATGTCGGCGATATTCCAGAGCTTCTAAAAGCGCAAATCACGCAATTCTTTGAGCGTTATAAAGAGCTAGAAGCAGGCAAGTGGGTGAAAGTCGATGGCTGGGCAGATGTTCAAGCTGCACGCGATGAAATCCAATCATCGTATGAGCGCGCTCAAGGTGAGTAGGCTTTTAGCCGACTGACCAATACAAACATTAAAAAAGGGCTCACTAACTTGTCGTTGGTGAGCTCTTTTTAAATTGAGTTGGTTTTAGCAAGAGATAGGTCGTTAATAGCGACTTCGCGACGCTTTGCCGTTGTTGTACCAAATCCGAAACGTCGGTCGAATATCGTCACAAATACCGCGGTATAACTCGCCTTTTTTACCGAGTATTTTCGGGTCTTGCTGACAGTACTCCTGGCGGCCTTGCTCGTAGCCTGCTGAATACGCTTGATACAGTTCACTATCGACACTGACTTGTGATGACTGCTTCAATTCATCATCACTCTGTTTCTCGTAGCCGACCAGCGCTTGCTGCTCTCCAAACTGAAACCAATCTTGCTGCGAAGTACTGTTCGGTCCGCTGTTTTGAGCGCACGCCACCAGTGTCGCGGCAAACAATGAAAGCCAAATTATTTTCATTGCTCCTCCTAATTGCCTGTGTCTCGCTTGGTAGAGAAATCGCTCAATCAATTGCGACTGCGAGCCTTCTTACCTCGCCAGTACTCGTCGTTGTAACGGCGGTCGAGGTCGTTGCAAATGCCGTAGTAGATCTTACCAGCATAGCCAAGGTCAAACGGGTTCTGCTTGCAATACTCAGCCTTGCCTGTTGCATAGCCTGATTGATACTGAGCAAACCGATCTGTGGACAATTCAGGGACTTTTTTCACCAAATCAGATTGGCTTTCGATGATGTAACCCTTCATTGCCCATTGATAACCAAAATCTTGCCAACTTTGAGCACTTTCATCGGTGGGCGGCGTGAGCTGCACGCAACCCGATAACAGCACGAATGTCGCAACAATTACCCCTTTCCTAAACATAGTTACTCCTTGTTACCAAAGGTTGTACGAACGACAACCTTTTCGGCATCACTGTTTATCAGTCCACTTCAAATTGGTATAGGAAGGTGACAGAGCTATAAAGACCAGAAACGGCTTCCACATAGAAATCCTCGATGATGCGGTAGCGCACCGTAAATTCACCTAGCGAGTTGAAAATACCTACGCCGTATTTAACCTGTAATCCCGGTAATACGTAGCCACTTACGGTGACTTGTGAGTCATTGCCCGTACCCGCAGTATCGAGTTGAAGATCTTGTACACCAAATGCTTGGCCAATATCACCAACCACCTTACCGCTTCGCGCTAGGCTCAGGCCGATTAGCGTCGTGGTTAGAGCGTTACCACCGGTTTCACCATCGATATCTTGTCCACGTAACAAGTAAGAAAGCGCGTTTGCCTGTGGCATAGTTGGATCCGAGAAAATATCAATTTTCGGCTCTGTCGCAAGGCCAGATACTTTTACCCCCGCCTTAACATCATCAGCCGTCGTGTCGGGGTTACGGATCGCCGTAATGTTGACATAAGGCTGATCGACCGGGCCTGTCATGAGGATTTTACCTTCTTCAATCAGCAAATCCTGACCAAATGAACTGTACGAGCCATCAACGATATTGATTTCACCTTGCACGAATGGCCCTTGGTCTTTTTGAGACACATGGAGCTTACCGCGCAGTCCACCCTTAAGACCGAATGCGAGATGGTAAAGTCGTTCCCAATGGAAATCGACACATCGGTTTCAACGTTAAATGGTACCGCCTTTTCCTCATTTACAGGGGTCATATCAGGATTCAGTAACACCTGGTCGCTAGAGACAGCGACCGCACTTTGCGGCAGTTCCTCAACTAAAACTCGTCCCCAAGGCAATCCGATAGAACCGGTGATTTTTGCCAAGCTCGGATTGGCCTCGATCGTCATATCTGGCACCACCTTCACTTTCACCATAGGTGGTACGTCAACATTGAGCTCATCGGCAAACACTCTTAATTTAGTTCGCCACGCTTTCAAGTCTTGCCAGTTGCCATCACCTTCCAGCTTAAGCTCACCATCATTAGTTTGAATGTTTGCATCAAGCAACGCATTGTAGCCATTGAAGGCAATATCGACCTTGCCAGACTCAACCTGAATCGGTGAGATATCACCTTGCAACGACAAATCAGCGACAGAGAACTGACCATAAAGCTCAGGATGCAACGCATCACCCTTGATCTTAATGTCCGCCGCTAAGTTCGCCTTCAGCTGGTTGAACTCCCCCACCAACGGCTGCAAGAAATCGAGATTAAATGTTGAAAGATTCAACTCACCATCAATCGTTTTTTGTTCGGCAAGCACGTTTGGCAAGGTCACCTTACCTGAGAGGTCACCATTGTCGGTCACGTCAATCAGCCAACTCGCATCGAGCTTATCATCGGCTAGGTTTGCTTTGACACTCACCGACTCCCATCCTACCACCAATGGCGTCTCTAGATTTTGGGTCACGGTGCCTTTTGGTAGTGCCACATCCAACTTCACTTGAGGGGATGTTTCAGGCGCCCATTTTGCCCACGCAGTAATATTGGCACTGCCTCTACCAACATGTTTTCAGGGATATAAGCCTTAATTTGCTCAAAGTCGAAGTTCTTCACCGTGACCAACGCTTCTCCAGACTGTCCTGCCTCAATGTCTTTTTCTAGACACAATCGCGAGTCGGCCTGTTTCCAACAATGCGCCGCCACATTAGCCACTTGCTTATCAATATCGACTTTGATTGCCACTGGCTCAGTCAAATCAAGAGGGCCTTGCTCTGTCTCAAGGTGCACCTCTGCCAGCTCGCCATCCCAAACTAGATTTGGCTTATCCGTAAGTTTACCGCTGACCTCGAGATTTAAAGACGCTATCTTAGAAACCACATCCAGTGCTAACGTATGTGCGGCTTGAGTGCCAGAGAGTGTCAGACTAGCGGAATCGACCTCTTGTTCTTGATACTTAACACCGCGCGCATTGAGTCGTAGATCCGCTTGCGCGCTCTCGATTGGCAAAGGTTTAGCCGTACCTGATAAAGTTAACGCCTCAAGACTTGCTTCGTCCTTCCACTGAATCTTTTCAATACTCAGATCAGTGGCGATATCTGGCTCTTTCATTGCTCCCTTGAGGCTAAGCTTTCCGCGTAGAATGCCCGAGAGATCCGGGACAGATTTCGCGAGCTCAGGGAAGTCGATATCGACGCTCATATCCCAGTTTTGATCAAGCTTCCCACGTGCATTAAGCTGGTTAGGTCCATGGGCGACCGAAAGTCCCTGGGTATCGACCTTAAACTCTCCTTTTCCGGCTTGATCAGACGCATCAAGCTGACCTTTGATATTTATTGGGTAGTTTCTGAGTATGCCGACGATATCTAATGTCGGCACTGAGACTTGCCAGCCTCCCGCATCAGTCAAAGAGCCAGATGTCATTATCTTGCCGCTAATATCCCCCTCAGCTTCTGGCCACTGTAACCCCGGCTGAATGTTTGTGAGGTTAATATCACCTTGCCAGTTCACCGGAGAAGACCAGTTCGCCATCACTTGACCCGCAACATTACCGCCTAGCGTGTCAATGGAAAGCTCACTCAAGTCAATATGCTCTAAATCGCCAGTTCCATCCAAATCCACAGCAAGGTCAGGGATCTCTTTTCCTGAAGCTGACGCCGCTAGATTAACTTCATAACCTTCTAACGAGCCTTTCGCTCCTAAGGTATCGATAGATACTTGGTAATCGGACTCACCACTCAATGGCCAATTTGCTTTGGCGCTTGTAATGGTGGCATCAAATGGAATCGTCGGCTCTAGCGGTTGAACTTGCCCCTTTAATAGACCTGAAATCAGTCCAGAGAACTCACTATCAAGCTGAAGAGTTTGGACACTACCCGAGGCATTGAGCTTCAGTTTCTGCCCGGCAAAATCGGTTTGCTTGAGGTGTGCTGCTAAATCAAGGTCAAGTGGATAGCCATCTTTCAGGGTCACCTTGCCTTGCAGACTTGCATCAACCAACGGCATTTCCAGTTCTAGCGTAGACACATCCACATCGTGCTTACCCGCCTTACCGACGAGCTTGAGCCTATCGACAATCACAGGCTCAGACTGTTCGAGTTTGAAATCTAGAATCTCTATCCCAGCAATGTTGACGAATAAGGGGATGAGTACCTCTGGCAGTTCAATCGCCGTCGCAGGTTCGCTTGATGCCGCCGGTGCTTCGTTACTGGCTTGCTCGGCTTCCGGAGTCGGTGGCAGCGCAACCAAAGGAGAGGTTAACTGTGTCTCACCGATCGTTAAGTTAGAGCCCGTCATCGACAATGAAGTAGAAAAACTATCCCAGCTCACCTTAGTACCAAGAATATCCAAACGAATATCGTCAAAATTGACATGACCAATCGCTACTGGAATTGGCAATGTTATTTTGGTTAATGGCTCTGTAGGCTCTGGAGAAGGCTCACTTGGTGCCACTTCCGGCATACTAAAATCAAGCCCTTGAATCGCCAGTTCATTTACGCAGACTCTTGGATCTGACAAGCAATTAAGATCGACAGCCAGCGTCAATGATTGCGCATTTAAGTCAATAAACAAGCTTTCATCTTTAAAGCTCACGTCATTGATCGTGAATCTGGGAAACAGCGCACCTTGTGTCTCGCCCGCCTCAAATTGTGGTAAGGCTTTGTTTACCCCCCATAAAATGCTATTAAGACCGGCATTGGTAAACAGAGCGAACGCCAGTGTCGCGAGAATCAGTAAAATCAGAGTGATGAGGCCAATAGAACACCATTTGGTGACTCGCCAAACTTTCAACATCATAGTTCGGGCCCTAAGCTAAAGTGAATTCGCCATTCGGCTTGCGGTTTAATATCCAATCCTTTCGCATAATCGAATTTAACGGGGCCGACAGGAGAGACCCAACGTATGCCAAAACCTGCGCCACGTTTCCACTCAGGATTATCATCGAACGCATCACCGACATCAAAAAAGGTAGCCGCCCACCAATTACCCGTGAGGCGATATTGATATTCAAGCGTGCTCGTGGCGAGGTATTGGCCACCGGTTTTGTTACCCGCGTCATCCACAGGCGATATACTTTCGTAATCGTAACCACGAACACTGTTATCACCACCAGCATAGAAACGCAGCGATGGCGAGAGTTTAGAAGGGTCACTGGCAATGTTGGCACCAATATCCACTTTGAATAAACCACGATGATTCTCACCAATACTGGATATCCAAGTCGAGGTACCGCGAAGCCTAAACACCGAAGTTTCAGACAGCGCTCGCTCGTCACCCACTTCAAACATAATGGTTTGCTTGTTACCACTCATAGGTAAGACGCCACCGCGTGAGACTACGCGAGAATAGGAAAGCCCGGGTAACACAAACTGACCTAGCTCCCCTTGCGCATTGAATTCATAATTCTCAATCAAATATCGTAAGTAAGCTGTACGATGCCAGCCACTGCCTAACACCCAGTGGCGCTCAAACGCCAGGTTCGATTCCAAAGTCTTTTTGTCACTTCGATTGACGTTTTTCAGACCATATTGAATGACATAGTAGTCTTTTAGCACATCGTCGAGAGGGATTTTATAACTCGCCGTTACCTGCTGCTCAGGAATGGATAAGTCCAAGCTAGTTTTAAAGCTGTGACCTTGCTCGTTGAGCCACGGCTTCTTCCAACCAAATTTCACCTTTGCTCCCACGTCTGTGGAATAACCAAGACCGGTTTCAAACTGATTTCGCACTTGAGGTGCCAATGATACTTTCATTGGCAATTCTCGCCCCTTGCCTACCTCAGACAAATCCGGCTCGACAAATACCGATGAAAACCACTCAGTATTAGACAAGTTTTGGTTGTGCTCACCCACCTTGGCAACTTGGTACTCATCGCCAATTTTGTAAGGCTGCAATGACTGTACTTTCTGGATATCAATTTGGCTGCCCGTAATCGTTGACTTACCAAACTGGTAACGGATACCACTGTCGTAATGGAGTCTTACAATCGCCTCATTCCGCTCTGGGATAACTTCGAGACGGCTCATAGTATATGCGCCATCAAAGTAGCCTTTTTGCAGCGCCAAATTACGAATGCCCGATTTCAGACTGTCATATTGATTGTGATTGAGCGTATCACCCTCTTTGAGCGGCGAGATACGAATAAGGCGCATGAAATCCTCATCCTTTTCAGCTTCACCCGTCAACTGAACATCCACCAACTTAATGCGAGTTGGCGGCCCAGGGTTAACCTTGACAACCAATTCATCTCCACGCTCATTCACGGAAAAGTCGATATCAGCGTTGTAGTACCCTAGAGCATTGAGTGCTTCGTTGATTTCTTTAGTGAGGCGAGATTGGAATCGCAAGGACGTTGAGTATTCATTCTCAGCGATCGCGGAAACGTAGGCGTTAACGTTATCTTGAAGCGCACCACTTAATCCTTGAACATCCAAAGACACGCTCCCCTCAGCAAAAACGAGTGCGGGCGATAAGGTCAAGAATAGCGGTGGTAAAAGTCTCTTTATCATGCTTTATTGTGAGGCTGTGATGCGTTTATTTTTGTTGTTACGTAGAATGATAACTCTGATTGATAGAGAAGTCTGCAGACAAGGGTGAAACAGATAAGTGACTACACTCATTTTGTTTTCAGACGCTTTGCATTTGAAATACTAGTCTAAAAAAGGAACTGACGATGCGTAGACAAGAAATGATTTCAGCCGACCAAGCACTACCTGGTCGAGATAGCGCCATAGCAAATATGGAGCCGCACTTTATCAATCAATCTGACCTTTACGCACCGCTTAATGCACAGCAAGAGAGCATTGTTTTAGGGTTAGGTTGTTTTTGGGGGGCAGAGCGCTTGTTTTGGCAGTTGCCGGGCGTAGTTTCAACGTCTGTAGCTACTCTGGCGCTTTACGCCTAATCCAACTTACGAAGAGGTATGCAGCGGCTTAACCGGCCACACCGAAGTAGTTCGCATCGTGTTTGATACTACGCAAACCTCTTTAGCTACCATCTTGCGCACATTTTGGGAAAAGCACGATCCGACTCAGGGGATGCGTCAAGGCAACGATATCGGTACTCAATATCGCTCAGCGATTTACACCACGAATGACGAGCAGGCAGACATTGCTAAGCAAACCCAGCAACAATATCAGCAAGCGCTCGGCGATACTGGCATCACCACTGAAATTGCTCCACTTGGTGAATACTATTTTGCAGAGGTCTATCACCAGCAATACCTTGCTAAGAATCCGAATGGCTACTGCGGCATTGGCGGTACCGGAGTCTGCTTCCCGCCTGAGTTAAACTGACACATACAAAAATGCCTCGCAATCGCGAGGGCATTTCATATTAATTTGTTTGGCTTTTTTTAGATTGCCAATGCGGCAATCTCACCGTTTATCTCTTTAAACGCTACCAGTTTTTGTCTGTCCTCTACTTCTGGAAGCAGTACCTTGCCGTTATCAAAACGAAACAATCCAATTCCTGCAATAAAGAACTGGCCTTTAAACAACGTCTTTACGAACTTCGCAATTTGACGCGGACGATAAACCGTAAACTTACGCAGCATAACCTAACCTCAATATCCGTTTGAGTACATCTAATAGTGACCACATTTCTGCGAGTCATTTCGCAATATAGTTTGCGTTCGATTGAAATTATACGCGAAATTCTTGAGGACACAAACAAAAGTTAACAACTTTGCAACAAACTATAAATTACTGTTATGCTTGAGATGATTTTATTGAGAGACAGACAATTCTTGGTCAAATCACTATTATTTACGTTGTGGCTAACCTTGAGTTCGCCTAAGGTAGCCGCCCAATACAAAGTAACGGAAACTATTACAATGAAACTAAAGCCTCTCCTAACTCTCGCGATGCTGCTTGTACCAGCATTTGCTATGGCAACCAACCTACAAGTCGGTGGAAATGCTCGCTCTGTATCGGTCAGTGATCACGGTGAACTTATCCTAAACAACGACGCAATCAACTACCAAGCATGGAGTACTAAAGACATGCTAGGTAAAGTTCGTGTCATCCAAGCTATCGCTGGCCGCAGCAGCTCGAAAGAGATGAACGCACCACTGATGGCTGCCATTACCGCTGCAGATTTTCCGAAAGAAAGTTATCAAACCACAACCGTCATCAACCAAGACGATGCTATGTGGGGCACCAGTTCATTTGTTAAGTCTTCCGCCGAAGATAGCAAAAAAGAGTTTCCATGGTCATCAATGGTGCTAGATAAGCATGGCCTGGTGGCGAATGCTTGGCAACTTGCAGAAGAAAGCTCAGCAATTATCGTTCAGGACAAGCAAGGTAAGATCCTCTATGTTAAAGAAGGGGCACTAAGCGATGCTGACATTCAGCAAGTGCTGAGCTTGGTTACTGACAACATCTAATTGACAGTAAAAGATTCTGAGAAGGAGCCCTTGCGGCTCCTTTTTTGTTGTTTTCAGGTCAGAAAGCTCAGGCTGAATGTTGTTTCCTCTGGAAAATATATTTGTTTGTTATAACATAACAAACAACAGTTAAATGAGAGCGGATCGCATCGTTCTCACCAGAGACCTCTGCATTCGGCTATTTCAACAGCATCATGACCTGCATTGGCGCTCACTACTTTTACTTTGCAATTTAAGGATTAATCATGAAACTGAAGATGACACTCTTAGCTGGTCTTGTTGTATCGCAATTCGCTGTCGCTGAAGACCAATTTCGCCAACATGACGCTCATGTGCATGGTCACGTAGAATTTAACATTGCTCAAGATGGTCAAGATCTTTTAGTGGAAATTACCGCTCCAGGCGCTGATGTAGTGGCTTTGAACACGCGCCAAAGACAGACGCTGAGAAAGCAGCCATGGCTGATGCGAAAGCAAAACTGAACAATGTGGATAGCATCCTAACTATTCCAACTGCGGCGAGCTGTAAACTGGTTGAGGCTCATGTTGAAAACACACTAGAGAAAGATGAACATCATGACGAGCATGATCACCATGATGAGCATAAAGATCATGATGATCACAAAGGTCACGATCATCACGACGATCATAAGGGACATGATCATGAAGGTCATGACCACCATGACGACCATAAAGGACATGATGACCACGAGCATCATGACGAGCACAAAGGTCATGACCACGACCACGACCACGACCACGACCACGACCACGACCACGACCACGACCACGACCACGACCATCATGATGGCCACGGTGAATTCTCAATTCAATACCAATTCTCTTGTGAAGACGTTGCTAAAGTCTCTCAAATTGATACTCAGTGGTTTACACACTTCCCTGCAACTGAGAAAGTATCAGTAAACCTGCTAACGGATAGCGCACAATCGGCAACGGAACTGACATCAGGTAGCACAACTATTAAATTCTAAACCGTCCAACCCTCAGGTCTCGCCCGAGGCTTGAGGGTAGTTTTTAGAGGACACTATGGCTAGCGTAATCGAACTCAAAGACGTCACGTTTAAGTGGCAGCCCGACCAAGCTCCAACTCTTGATATTCCCTCTCTTATCATCGAACAAGGTGAGCATTTATTTCTCAAAGGCCCAAGTGGCAGTGGTAAATCGACATTGCTCGGTTTACTTACTGGTATAAATACGGCCACCAGCGGAGATATCTTGGCACTCAATCAAAACTTAACTGCACTTTCAGCGTCAAAGCGCGATAGATTTCGCGCCGACCACATCGGTTATGTTTTTCAACAGTTTAATTTGATCCCATATTTGTCGGTCATCGATAATGTCACGTTGCCTTGCCACTTTTCACAGAGACGCAAAGAGAAGGTACCTGGCTCGCTAGCTGATGAGGCCAAGCGATTACTTGATCATTTACGTCTGCCGTCCAATTTGCTGCAAAAACCCGTGATTGAACTCAGTATTGGTCAGCAGCAACGTGTCGCGGCCGCAAGAGCTCTTATTGGCCAGCCCGAATTTCTGATTGCTGACGAGCCGACCTCAGCCTTAGATCACGACAATCGTGAAGCCTTCATCGAGCTACTCATGGAGCAAGCGAATCGCGCGGAATCGACACTCATTTTTGTTAGCCACGACCCAACGCTCGAGCCTTTATTCAAGCGTACTGAAAACCTACAAGATATTAATCAAGTGAGGCCGCTATGAGCATCACATTAAAGCTGGCGTGGAAAAGCCTGCTGAATCGTAAAACCACGGCATTGCTCACCATTCTGACAGTGGCGATCTCAGTCATTTTGCTAATGGGCGTTGAGCGTATTCGAACTCAAGCAAAAAGCAGCTTTGCCAACACGATTTCTGGCACAGACTTAATTGTGGGCGGTCGCTCCGGACAAGTGAACTTATTGCTCTACTCGGTATTTCGTATTGGTAATGCGACCAACAACATCGACTGGAAGAGTTTTGAAGAATTTAGCAATCATCGCGCGGTGAAATGGGCGATCCCTATCTCTCTCGGCGATTCTCATCGCGGCTTTCGAGTAATGGGCACCAATCACAGCTACTTTGAGCACTATCAATATGGTCAAAAGCAGCACCTCTCTCTAAGCAAAGGAGAAGAGTTCGACAGCCTATTTGAAGCCGTGATTGGCTCTGAGGTTGCCAAGAAGCTTGGCTATGACATCGGCACTGAGATCATTATTGCTCATGGCATCAGCGATGTAGGTTTCAGCCGCCATGAAAACACGCCATTCAAAGTGGTCGGTATCTTAGCACCTACTGGAACGCCAGTAGATAAAACGGTTCACGTGTCACTTGAAGCCATTGAAGCGATTCATGTCGGTTGGGAGTCTGGAGCTAATCTCGGCAACAATCCAACGAAAGAGCAACTGCTCGAAATGGATTTCCATCCCAAGCAAATCACGGCGATGATGATTGGACTGAAAAGTAAAATCCAAACCTTCGCCTTGCAGCGCCAGATCAACACTTATAAGCAAGAGCCACTCAGCGCAATTCTCCCGGGTGTTGCCTTGCATGAGCTGTGGGGAATGATGAGTGTCGCGGAGCAAGCGCTGTTGATTGTCTCGGTGTTTGTGGTTGTAGCCGGTCTTATGGGCATGTTATCGAGTCTCCTGACTAGCCTTCAGGAGCGTCGCCGCGAAATGGCAATTCTCAGAGCAATGGGGGCAAGGCCGCGCCATGTGTTTGTTTTGCTGATTAGTGAAGCTACGGTTTTAACCACCATAGGTATCATTTGCGGTGTGGGTGGTATGTATGCGATGCTTGCGGTCGCAGCGCCAATCATTACCTCAAATTACGGGATTAATATTGCCTTATCTGGGATCAGTTCACACGAATGGATGCTACTTGGGTTTGTGCAGTTAGCAGGCATTATTATTGGCTTCTTCCCTGCGTTGCGTGCGTACAGACAATCATTAAGTGATGGCATGACCATCCGTATTTAGTGGGACTTCGATGAAAACCTTGAAAACGCTACTTTGTGGCTTACTGCTATCCCTGAGCGTACTGGCTGCGCCACTGGCGATGGCTGAAACTGACTCAGATGTATTAACACTTGATTGGATTGATCTCATTCCAGAGAAAGAGCGCAATCAGTTTGATGCGATGGGGATGCCTTCAGTCGACCACTCCGGGGGCGTGATGGAGCAATCGAAAGTCGGTACCGTGCGCCAAGAACTCAATGGCAGTAAGGTAAAAATCCCTGGTTTCGTGATCCCACTCGAAGGGGATGAAAATGCAGTAACGGAATTTTTATTGGTACCTTACTTCGGTGCCTGTATCCACGTTCCACCACCGCCACCAAACCAAATCATCTACGTGAAGTTCAAAGAAGGCGCGCCTGTACACCGTCTATGGGATGTGATTTATGTTGTAGGTACGCTAAAAACAGAAACCATCGACTCAGAGCTGGCGCAGACTGGCTACTTAATCGATGGTTATGAGATTGAAGACTACGATGATGGTTATGACGAAACCGAGTGGTAATTGAGCCACGTAGTAGTTATATACGAAACCGTTAGATACCAAACCGCGTGCTAGGCTATTAGCCTATTAATGTAGAAAGATAGCCCAGTACGCCAATATAGACACACAGCAGCAAGATAACCGAGACCTGCTTTTTCATTTTGCTCTGTGGCGCATGACTCTCTAACGAGTGATTGTCTCTTGAGTGCCTCATAACGCCCTCCTCTATTATGAAGCATAAACTTAACAAAATTTTAGCATTTATCCTAGAGTTTTTACAACCGCTTCTCACCGCCGCTATTTTCGGACATCAGCTCACATAAATTACGCTGGTTTTTGCACGAAATTCCCGCTAAATTGAAGACTTATTGCACATTATTGCTTCGTTTTCGCTTCATATTGAGTCTGAGTAATGAGTCATCATCCGTTGAGAGCAAGCCTGCTAAAGTAGAATCTAACTCGTCCACTGAGTCTGGGCAAAAGAAATCCCATCACATGAAAGACAGCGCCAGTCGTTTACGCGCGATTGCCGAATCTCATTACCTCGACGCTCTGATCCGTGAGGAAACGCCAAGCCAGTCATTGTTTGAACGAGCCATGCTGCGTGAAAAACAAGGGAAAGAGCAACGCCAGAAGAACCTGGAGCAAATCATCAAAGCGGCTATGGCAGCCTGCAAAAACGAAGTGGCGGGGGAGCCTGATTTTGACTGGTTAGTGCGCTATTTTGATATGGCGAAAGAGATCCACAACTCGTCAATGCAAAAGCTTTGGGCTCAAGTGTTAAAACGCGAAATCACCAACCCTGGCGCCACGTCGATGAAAGCACTAAAAACGCTTCGAGACATGACCCCTAAAGAAGCGCAAACTCTACAAAGAGCCTCGTCGTTGGCTTGCAGCTTTGGGACGGACAGCAGTCGTAAGTTACTGCTCGGCATCAAACATCAAACAGGTTTATTCAGCTTCTCTCGTCGCGAGAGTGTCGATGAACTGAGTTTGGGTGAGTATCAATTGCCTTACTCTAGCATCCTGCTGTTAGTCGAGTTAGGTGTATTACTGGCAACAGAGCTCGAATCAGGAGAGATCAGTAAAGAAGCACCGCTAAAGTTAAGCTATCAAGGCCATGAAATGACGTTGGCAGCGAAAACCAAAGGCATTACGCTAACTTACTACCGCTTTACACCAACCGGCAATGAGCTGTGCCAACTGCTTGGTCATCGCAGTAATGCTCAGTATCAAGAGCAATTAGTGGCGCTGCTGAATCGAAAATTTGTGGTCAAAGGTGAGCTGCCAACCTCTTTTCATCATACGGTGTAGCAGCCCAACTGATTAACTGATGACTTGCTTAGCCTTGAGTACAGCTAGACATTGTTCCACCAGCTCTGCGACTGCGTAGTCGCCGGCTTTAAGATGGATCTCAGGGTCAAGCGGCGCTTCGTATTCAGAATCAATACCAGTAAAGTTAGGGATTTCGCCGGCACGCGCTTTTTTATACAGACCCTTTGGATCGCGTGATTCACACACCGCTAAGCTTGCATCGACAAACACTTCCATAAACTCGCCCTCAGGCAAAAGGTCACGAACCAAGGCGCGCTCCTCACGATGCGGAGAGATAAACGCAGAGAGGACAATCAGACCTGCGTCCGCCATTAACTTAGCCAGCTCGCCAACACGGCGAATATTTTCTCGACGGTCTTGCTCCGAAAATCCTAAGTCACGACACAGTCCGTGTCTTACATTATCACCATCCAACAAATAGGTATGGTAGCCACGAGTTGCTAGTTCTGTTTCCAGCGCACCAGCAACGGTGGATTTGCCAGCTCCCGATAAGCCAGTAAACCACAGCACCACTGGCTGCTGTTTTTTCAACTCAGCACGCTCTGACTTGGTCACCACGTGTTGATGCCAAATCACGTTTTCATCTTTTTCGATAGTGTCAGAGGCTTGTACAGTATTCGACATAACTCGTCCTTAGGTAACGCCGTTAAAAAGGAAAAAAATAAGGGATAAGAGCGAGCACCAACACCGAATAAACGATGGAGATGGGAATGCCAATCCGCATGTAATCTTTAAGCTGATAATTACCAACGCTATACACCAATAGGTTGGTTTGATAACCGTAAGGAGACACAAAGCTTGCGCTCGCTCCGAATAGCACTGCCATGATAAACGGCATAGGATCGACACCATAGGCCACCGACATGCTGTAGCCAATCGGGAATGCCAGCGCAGCTGCGGCATTGTTAGTGACTAACTCGGTCAATATGAGTGTTACTAAGTAAGTGGCCACTAACGCACCGAATACGCCCCAGCCGTTGAACATCTCAATGAACATGTCACCCATGCGCTCAGAAAGGCCAGTTGAAATCATTAACTGAGCAATGGAAAGTGCGGAGCCGACGATCACCACAATATCAGTTGGGAATCGGCGGCGCAGCTCGCCCAAATTAACGATACCAAACGCCAACACCGCGATTAGATACAGTGCAAGCCCTTTGATGATAGGCAGCACGTTAGTAAGTGCTAACGCAATGACAGCAACAAAGCCAAATAGAACATAGCTAGACTTCACTAAATCAAGCTTGGCACTGGAGTCTAAATCGTTAACAAGCACAAACTCTTTGCGATGCTGACGACGAAGTGCCTCAAAGCGTTTCCCCGGAGCGAGTACTAACGTATCTCCCGCTTGGAGGATAATATTGCCTAGCCCACCTTCCAAACGTTCATGACCGCGACGAATCGCCACGACCACCGCATCAAAGCGATCTCGAAACTGACTCGATTTGAGGGTGTTATTACAAAATGTCGCCGACGAGCTCACTACCACTTCCAGTAGATTTTGTCCGTTAAGGTGATGCTGACCAAAAAAGGTTAAACCGGTAATTTCTTGTAGAGTCGCAACACTTTCCACGTCACCACAAAACAGTAAGCGATCTTTGGCTTCCAATACAAACTCAGGGCCAACCGATGCCAATGTTTGTCCATCTCGAACCACTTCGGCAAGGAACAGCTTACGCAATGCTCTAAGGTTATTCTCGGCGATACTGCGTCCTACTAATGGTGAGCCGGGCTCCACTCGTGCTTCTAAAAATACGGCAAATCATCTTGGTTAGTATCATCGTAATTCGGCAAGAAATAGCTAAGCGGAATTAATACCAGCACACCACCGAGCAATACGCTCAAACCAATCCAAGTCGGTTCGAAAAAACCTAGGCTTGGTAAGCCTACATCCTCTACAAAACTATTGATGATAAGATTGGTTGAGGTACCAATCAGCGTCAGTGTGCCACCTAGAATGGCGGCATAAGATAGCGGGATAAGTAACTTGGATGGTGCATGACGTTGATTACGCTTGATAGCACCAATTAACGAGACGACTACCGCCGTGTTGTTAGTGAACGAGGAAAGCAGTGCGGTCGAGATACCCAACTTAGCAACCACGGCCCCTAAACGCCCAGTAGCAATAGAGCGGCTAACCCAGCTAATTAGACGTGTTTTCTCTAGCGCTGCTGAGGATAAAATTAGTAACACCAGTGTGAGTAGCGATGAGTTGGTGAAATTGCTCGCAACCGCATTGATATCTATCATGCCAGCAATAAACGCCAAAAACGCAGCACCTGCAAAAATAAGACTCGGTTTGATCTGGGTTGCTATCAAGCAAGTGATGATAGACATCAGCAAAGCTAGCACCACTCCTTGTTCCCACATCATCCTATTCCTTATGCAAAGTCACGGCGTTGTTATTATTGGCTCTAGCGACAACTAGAGCCCTTAGTTACGGTTGTATCGCGGAGATTATATTTTCGCGTCCCACTCAGGGAAGTGCTTCATGATCAAAGCTTTAAGCTCTTTCTCAAAGGCGCCCATACGCTCTTGTGGCGAACGCTGCTGTTCCGCTAGAGCTTCACGAACAAGGCCGGCACCCACCGTTACGTTAGTGAGGCGATCAATCACAATAAAACCACCGGTATCTTGAACCGAATCGTAGCTATCAATCGCTACCGCTTCCGTCAGTGACCACTCACACAAACCGATACCGTTTAGCGGCAATGACTCTGCCTCAAACGATTTCAGTGAGTTGATGTCGTACTGATGACGAACCGCATCCAATTGTCCCTGGGTTTTCTTGCCTGCGATTTTGATGTCGTAACTGCGACCTGCCGCTAGCGGCTCATCCGTCATCCACACTACATCCGCCAGTAGACGATTGGATGAAGCAACACGGGCATCTTGCTTAACGATCAAGTCACCACGCTGATATCAATCTCATCAGTCAGCGTTAATGTCACTGCTTGACCCGCAAATGCACTCGGCAAATCACCATCAAACGTCACGATACGCTCGACTTTAGAAGTCTTACCGGACGGCAATGCTTTAATCTCATCGCCAACGCGAATTTCACCAGAACCAATGGTGCCCGCAAAACCACGGAAATCGAGATTAGGTCGGTTAACGTACTGCACCGGGAAGCGGAACTCGCCTTGCTGTTTGCCTTGGTCAATGTCGACTTTCTCTAGTAGATCGAGCAATGGCTCACCTTGATACCAGCCCATCTTGTCACTGAGATCCACCACGTTGTCGCCCTCTAGAGCAGAGATCGGGATCATTTGAATGTCGATGTCTTTGCCTAGATTCTCTGAAAAGGTCAGATACTCATCGCGGATCTCTTCATAGCGCTGCTGTGAGTAATCGACCAAATCCATCTTGTTCACTGCAACAATAAAGTGCTTTAGACCAAGTAGACTAGAGATAAACGAGTGACGACGCGTTTGATCGAGCACACCTTTACGAGCATCAATCAAGATCACCGCAAGATCACAGGTCGATGCGCCCGTTGCCATGTTTCGCGTGTACTGCTCATGTCCTGGAGTATCAGCGATGATGAACTTACGTTTCTGGGTCGAGAAGTAGCGGTATGCCACATCAATCGTGATCCCTTGTTCACGTTCTGCCTGTAAGCCATCTACAAGCAAGGCTAAATCTGGTTTTTCACCGGTCGTACCAACACGTTGACTGTCTGAGTGAACAGCCGCTAGTTGATCTTCATAAATTTGTTTCGAGTCGTGGAGCAAGCGTCCAATTAAGGTACTTTTACCATCATCAACTGAGCCACACGTTAGGAATCGAAGTAACGATTTGTACTGGTGCTGACTCAGGTAACCTTCAATACCGAGTTCGGCAAGTTGTGCTTCTACTGCGCTGTTCATAATCTGTTCCTTCGATCCTTAAAAGTATCCTTGACGTTTCTTAAGCTCCATCGATCCTGACTGATCGTGGTCGATCGCTCGCCCTTGCCTCTCACTTGAGGTAGCGACGAGCATCTCTTCGATAATTCCAGTAAGTGTGGTCGCTTCCGACTCAATAGCACCGGTCAATGGGTAACAGCCAAGCGTTCTAAAGCGCACACTCTTGTGCTCAACCGTTTCATCAGGGCCTATTTCCATGCGGTCATCGTCCACCATGATCAACATACCATCGCGCTCTACCACTGGACGTGGTGCTGCAAGATACAGAGGCACGATTTCAATGCCTTCTAGCAAGATATATTGCCAGATATCGAGTTCGGTCCAGTTGGAAAGTGGGAACACACGGATGCTCTCACCTTTGTTGATTTGACCGTTATAGGTTTTCCACAGCTCAGGACGTTGATTCTTCGGATCCCATGTATGATTCTTGTCGCGGAATGAATAGACACGCTCTTTAGCACGAGACTTCTCTTCATCACGACGTGCACCACCGAATGCCGCATCAAAACCGTACTTGTTGAGCGCCTGCTTTAGACCTTGAGTCTTCATAATGTCGGTATGTTTAGATGAACCGTGCACAAACGGGCTACAGCCCATGGCTAGACCTTCTGGGTTCTTGTGCACTAAAAGCTCGAATCCGTAGTTCTTTGCTGTACGGTCGCGAAATTCAATCATCTCTTTGAACTTCCAATCGGTATCCACGTGCAGTAATGGGAACGGGATCTTACCTGGGTAAAATGCCTTACGCGCTAAGTGCAGCATCACCGACGAGTCTTTACCGATCGAGTACATCATGACGGGATTATCAAATTCCGCCGCGACCTCGCGGATGATGTGAATACTTTCCGCTTCCAACTGTTTAAGGTGTGTGAGTCTTTCTTGGTCCATGAGTTGTGCTTCCTTTGTTCATGTTGACGTGACTTGGCCAACACACGACTGATTTAGAATATGAGTGAGCTACCCTCTTAGGATTAAGCTCTAATACTTTGTAGTGTTTCGATTTGGCTTGGCTGTGCACTATCTTCACCAAACCAAGAGAGTTCATCGGCTAACGAGACCACCTCTCCGACAACAATAAGTGATGGCGACTGCGCATCTTTGGCCATCTCCGGTAGTGTTGCCAAAGTGCCACGTAAGACCTTTTGGGTTGCCTGTGTCCCACGCTCAATAATGGCAACAGGTACACTTGAACTTCGGCCGTGTTCAATAAGTTGCGACTGGATATAGTCTGATTTCATTAGCCCCATGTAGATAACGAGAGTCTGATTGCCGCGCGCCAGCGTTGACCAATCCATATCATCGCTGTCCGGTTTTAGGTGCCCGGTGACAAACAGCGCCGATTGCGCGTAGTCTCTATGAGTTAAGGGGATACCTGCGTAAGCCGTCGCACCAGCGGCTGCAGTAATGCCAGGTACTACTTGGAATCGAATACCTGCTGATGCGAGAATTTGCAGCTCTTCACCACCACGGCCAAATACAAACGGATCGCCACCTTTAATACGAACGACTTTATGACCGCTCTGGGCAAACTCGACCAACAGTTGATTGGTTTTTTCTTGAGGAACGCTGTGATGGCCTGCTCTTTTGCCCACACAAACTAAAATAGTACTATCTGGTACCAGCGCCATAATTTCTTCAGAAACAAGATAGTCATAGAGCACAACGTCAGCTTGTTGCAGAAGATTTAATGCTTTTATGGTCAGCAGCTCAGGATCCCCAGGACCGGCACCGATTAAAGCCACCTCGCCTTTGTTGAGCTGTGATTTGGCTAGTCTTGGCTTATCTTGGCTGCTAACCAAAGTGGGTGTACTTCCTTTGCCCGGCTGGTTAGTAAAAGTTGGGGTCATAATGGCAATCCTTCGCATATCGAATGATGGCATTATGACCACTCGCCTATATTACTTGAAATTCTAAAATTTCATTTTTTATTCCAAAAGTCACTAAAGAAGCTATTTGGCCTGAAAATATGGTCAAATTTCGAGCTAACTCGCCGCATGAAACCTCTATCAGTTGTAGTCTTACTAGTAAAGGTGAGAGATCAGTATCAGAACACCAGTAAGTAACAAATACAGATCACACTTTTATAGCCATAGAAACATTTCTTACATCACAAATTGATACACTTAGCGAGTTTTTGAATCACCCTCGAATTAGAAGGATATGAAGATGAAAGTGGCAGTGACCCCAATTTCTATCGCTGTGCTAGGCGGGATGCTAGCAATGGCAGGCCCAGCGATGGCTGACGAGATCAAGTTAAGAATTATCGAAACGACGGACATTCATACTAATGTTATGGATTACGACTACTACAAGGATAAGCCGTCGCAGAAAATCGGCCTGACTCGCGCTGCTACTTTGGTAAAAGAAGCTCGTGGTGAGGTAACGAACAGCGTATTGGTGGATAACGGTGACCTACTTCAAGGTAGCCCAATGGGCGACTACATGGCATCGAAAGGGATTAAGCCAGGTGAAATCCACCCGGTTTACAAAGCCATGAACCAGCTTGACTACGATGTGGGTAACATCGGTAACCATGAGTTTAACTATGGCCTTGAGTTCCTTAAAACCTCACTGGAAGGCGCTAACTTCCCTTACATCAGCGCTAACGTATTTGATAAAAAAACCGGTGACCACTACTTCAAGCCTTACCTAATCAAAACCCATACGTTCAAAGACACCGATGGCAATGCACACGACGTGAAAGTTGGCTACATTGGCTTCGTACCACCTCAAATCATGGTGTGGGATAAGAAAAACCTCGAAGGCAAAGTGTTCGCTGAAGACATCAAAGCTTCCGCTGAAAAGTTAGTGCCACAAATGAAGAAAGAAGGTGCGGACATTATCGTTGCTATCCCGCACTCAGGCGTTTCAAGCGATCCGTATAAAGCCGGCGCAGAGAACTCGACTTACTACCTTTCTGAAGTAGAAGGCATCGATGCGATTGCGTTTGGTCACTCTCACGCGGTGTTCCCAGGTAAAGGCTTTGACAATATCCAAGGCGTCGATAACGAAAAAGGCACCATCAATGGTGTTGCTGCGGTAATGCCAGGACGTTGGGGTAGTCACGTTGGCGTAATGGATCTTGTACTTGAGCAAGACGGTGATAGCTGGAAAGTAGCTGACGCACAAACAGAAGCTCGTCCTATCTTCGACGCTGCTAACAAAAAGCCAATTGCTAAAGCAGACCAAGGTATTGTCGATGCGGTTAAAGGCGATCACAGTGCCACACGTGATTTCGTTAACCAACCGATTGGTAAAGCGAATGACGTGATGTACAGCTTCTTGGCGCTAGTTCAAGATGATCCTACAGTTCAGATTGTTAACCTCGCTCAGAAAGACTATGTAGAAACCATGATCCAAGGCGATCCGGATCTTGATGGTCTGCCAGTGCTGTCTGCTGCTGCGCCATTTAAAGCGGGCGGCCGTAAGAACGATCCGGCTAACTTTACCGAAGTAGAATCGGGTCAGCTTACATTCCGTAATGCGGCCGACTTATATCTATACCCAAATACTCTCGTTGCTTTGAAAGTAACGGGTAAAGAAGTGAAGGAATGGTTGGAGTGTTCTGCAGGTCAGTTCAAACAAATCGATGCGAACTCGAACAAGCCACAATCACTAATCGATTGGGACGGCTTCCGCACTTACAACTTTGATGTGATGGATGGTGTTGAGTATCAAATCGACGTCACTAAACCTGCCCGTTATGACGGTAACTGTAAGCTGCTAGACGAAGGTAGCGAGCGTATCGTTGGTTTGACTTATAACGGCAAACCAATCGACATGAAGCAAACCTTCATCATTGCGACTAACAACTACCGTGCATACAGCAACAAGTTCCCTGGTACTGGTAGCGACTTTATCGCATTTGATTCTCCAGATGAAAACCGCTCAATCGTTGCTAACTACATCTCGAAAGTAAGCAAAGAGAAAGGCGAAGTAACGCCGAGTGCGGACAACAACTGGTCATTTGCTCCAATTAGCACAAGCGCTAAGCTGGACGTGCGATTTGAAACATCTCCATCAGAGAAAGCGGCGCAATTTATCAGCGACAAAGGTCAATACCCAATGAAGAAGGTAGCTACTGACGATGTTGGTTTTGCGGTTTACCAGATAGACTTACAAAAATAAGGGTCTCTAGATTTAGATACCGCCTTAATGAGTTTAGCCACGCGTAATGCGTGGCTTTTTTATTGGCCTCGGTTTAGTCTAAGGTTAAAGAAATGATTAGCCTTTGACAGTAATAAAGAGAAATACATCATGATTATTTGGAAGACAAAAACGTTCGCTGAACTCAACACAATTGAACTATATGAGTTGCTCAAGCTGCGCGTCGATGTCTTTGTGGTTGAACAAACCTGCCCTTATCCAGAACTGGATAACAAAGATCAAATCGAAGGCGTACACCATTTACTGGGTTATCAAGGTGATGAGCTCATTGCCTGTGCACGATTGTTACCAAAAGGGACGACGTACGAGCAAGTAAGTATTGGCCGTGTCGCGACAAAGCAGACACATAGAGGGGATGGTTTAGGGCATGACTTACTGGTGCAAGCAAAACTTGAATGTGAGCGTCTGTGGCCTAATGAGAGCATCCAAATTGGTGCGCAATCTCACTTGCAAGGCTACTACTCAAAGCACGGCTTTAGTGCTTGCTCAGATGAATACCTAGAAGATGATATCCCTCATATTGACATGAGGCTTCTCAAATAGTCGTAAGTTAAATAATCACGGGTTGAACGAAAAAAGGGCTTACGAGCCCTTTTTGTTCCATCTATTTACTGCGACCAAATCCACCATCAGACAAACGGAAGAACATGATCGACTGATCGCCACGCTCAATCTGCAAGATATCTAAGCTACCTTCTTCATTGAACTTAAATCGGATTAGTTGGCCTTGTTTAATTCGGCTTAGAGGTTTGTCACTGCCTTCGATACGTGCCAACGCGTTCAAATCGGCCATCGATAATTGATTGGTACGGAACACACGCGCTAACGTGTCACCCTTTTTCACCGTGTACTCGCGCCAATCCGTTTCAACTCGCTCTTCTACGCTAACCTGCGAAGACTGCTCGCTCAATGGGGCAGTATTAACACTGACTGCGACTCGTTGATTGGTAGGCGTTGCTTGAGGTGCCTCAGCCTTTTGACCAGGCAGTAGCAGCAATACAACAACAACAGGAATGAGAACACTCAAAATCCTTCTGTGTAGACGCGGCAAACGATGCCAGAACGCCTTAGCCTTATCACGTATTGCAAACAATCGAGAGAAGTCGATTTGCTTTAGACGCGATAAATCCAGCGCTTGCCACTTTTCTTTCAGCACTTGAACGTGGTCAACTTTTTGCTTTTTACGGTGACGACGATTCATTCCCATTGGTCTCCTACTACACAACCGTCTCAGTTTAAGAAAACCTGCGTTCAGAGTATAGAAAAATCGCAGGTCTGCTAATTTATAACCGCCTAATGTCACAAGTTTAACAACCAAAACGAATTAATTGGTAAAAGTTGGTTAGAGCGTTTCGGTTTAAAGCCAGAACTGGTATGCTTTTGTCTTCATTCGAATAGCAAGAGAGACCGTCATGTCTGACGTGAAATTAGAAACTGTAGAACAGAAAGCAAGCTATGGTATTGGTCTACAAATGGGCCAACAACTAGCAGGTAGCGGCCTAGAAGGTCTAAACGTAGATGCAATCGCTAAAGGTATTGCAACTGCACTAACTGGTGACATGCCAGAAATCGAAATTGACGAGATCAACAACGCACTGCAAGAGCTACACACTCGTGCAGAAGCACTACGTCAAGAAGCAGCAAAAGCAGCTGCAGCTGACGGTGAAGCGTTCCTAAAAGACAACGCACTTCGTTCAGAAGTTACAGTTCTTGAGTCTGGTCTTCAATACGAAGTGATCACTGAAGGTACTGGCGAAATTCCATCTGCAGACAAAACTGTACGTGTTCACTACCACGGTGAGCTAACAGACGGTACTGTATTCGACAGCTCTGTATCTCGCGGTCAACCTGCTGAGTTCCCAGTAACTGGCGTAATCAAAGGTTGGGTTGAAGCACTTCAACTTATGCCTGTAGGTTCTAAGTGGAAGCTGTACATTCCTCAAGATCTAGCATACGGTGAGCGCGGCGCAGGCGCAGCGATTCCTCCGTTTGCAGCACTAGTATTCGAAGTTGAGCTACTAGACATCATCGCTTAATCTCAGCTCTGATACTCAGTTTTTAAAAGCAGTGACTCGTCACTGCTTTTTTAATTGTCTAATCTTAGTGAGTAGACAATAAAATGGACGGTATCATGAGAACTTTTCTAGCCCTTACTGCGGCACTACTAATTTCAGTCCCAACCCACGCAGCACTCGATCTCTCGAGTGTATCAGCAGACGATGCTAACAGTTTGCTTTCTAGCGCGAATTCTATGATGAAGGCAAAAGACTCGCCGGTCGTTAATGACTTAGTAAACGATCTCTCAATCTCACCCGAACAAGCGACAACAGGTGTTGGAGCACTACTCTCTCTGGCACAAAGCTCATTAGGTTCAGAGCAGCAAAGTGAACTAAGTTCGCTGATTCCCGGAATGGATTCGCTAACAAACAGTGGCCTTCTCTCTTCAATACAAAATATGGAGAGTGTTAAAAGTGCATTTTCATCAGTAGGTCTGGACCCGTCGATGATTTCACAGTTCGCACCGGTTGTATTGGATTACCTTGGTTCACAAGGAGCAAGTTCAGGTCTTATGGAATCACTGACATCACTATGGCAGTAAAGGGGAGAGGCGATTTAAATTACGGTCAATTTCAAAATAGCAGATAGCAAAAAGCCGAGCATAAATGCTCGGCTTTTTTAGTTCTACGAACTTTACTGATTACTCAGCAGCAGCTTCTTCAGATGCTTCTGGGCGATCAACTAGCTCAATGTAAGCCATTGGAGCTTTATCGCCAGCACGGAAGCCAGCTTTTAGGATACGAGTGTAACCGCCCTGACGAGCAGCAAAACGTGGACCTAGTTCGTTGAATAGTTTCGCAACTACTTCGTTATCACGAGTACGTGCAAATGCTAGACGACGGTTAGCAACACTGTCAGTCTTAGCTAGTGTAATCAAAGGCTCAACTACGCGACGTAGCTCTTTTGCTTTAGGCAATGTAGTCTTGATTACTTCATGACGTACAAGAGAGCTAGCCATATTGCTGAACATCGCTTTGCGATGGCTGCTGTTGCGGTTGAGTTGACGACCACTCTTACGATGGCGCATGACCTAATCCTTCTAACTAGTATCGATTAATCTTCAGCGATAGACGCTGGTGGCCAGTTTTCTAGCGCATGCCCAGAGACAGACCACGTGATGCAAGTACGTCTTTAATCTCAGTAAGAGATTTTTTACCAAGGTTTGGCGTTTTAAGTAGCTCAACCTCAGTACGCTGTACAAGATCACCGATGTAGTGAATCGCTTCTGCTTTTAGACAGTTAGCAGAGCGAACTGTTAGTTCAAGATCGTCTACAGGACGCAGTAGAATAGGATCGAACTCCGGCTTCTCTTCCTTCTCCTCAGGAACACGTACATCACGAAGATCTACGAACGCATCCAATTGCTCAGCTAGGATAGTAGCTGCGCGACGGATTGCTTCCTCAGGTTCTAGAGTACCGTTCGTTTCCATATCGATAACGAGCTTGTCTAGGTCAGTACGTTGCTCAACACGTGCCGCTTCTACAGCGTAGGCAATTTTGTCTACTGGGCTGTAAGTTGCGTCAACAAGCAAACGACCGATTGGACGCTCATCTTCTTCAGTATGGATACGAGCTGAAGCTGGAACATAACCGCGACCACGTTCAACTTTGATTCGCATAGAAATCTCAGCGTTGTCATCCGTTAGGTGACAAATAACGTGTTCTGGGTTAGCGATCTCTACATCACCATCATGGGTGATGTCACCTGCAACAACAGGGCCTGAGCCTGATTTGTTTAGTGTAATAAACACTTCGTCTTTGCCTTCAGCAACGCGAACAGCTAGACCTTTCAGGTTAAGAAGAATCTCAAGGATATCTTCTTGTACACCTTCTTTAGTGCTGTACTCGTGCAGAACGCCTTCGATTTCAACTTCAGTCACTGCACAACCTGGCATTGACGAAAGCAAAATACGGCGAAGCGCATTACCTAGAGTGTGACCAAAGCCACGCTCTAATGGCTCAAGAGTTACTTTTGCGTGTGTCGTGCTAACTTGTTCGATGTCAACAAGACGTGGCTTAAGAAATTCTGTTACAGAACCCTGCATTGTGTCCTCTCTTTAGTTTAAACCTTACTTAGAGTAAAGCTCGACGATCAAGTGTTCGTTAATGTCAGCAGATAGATCTGAACGCTCAGGCATACGCTTGAATGTACCTTCCATCTTGCCAGCATCTACTTCAATCCAAGTTGGTTTTTCGCGTTGTTCAGCAACTTCTAGAGCCGCTTTAATACGAGCTTGCTGTTTAGCCTTCTCGCGGATAGAAACAACGTCGTTAGCCGTAATTTTGAATGAAGGAACGTTTACAACATTACCGTTAACTAGGATAGCTTTGTGGCTAACTAGCTGACGTGCTTCTGCGCGAGTTGCACCAAAGCCCATGCGGTAACTACGTTATCTAGACGACCTTCAAGAAGCTGAAGTAGGTTTTCACCAGTGTTGCCTTTAAGGCGAGCTGCTTCTTTGTAGTAGTTACGGAATTGTTTTTCTAGAACGCCGTAAATACGACGAACTTTTTGCTTCTCACGAAGCTGAACGCCATACTCAGATAGACGACCGCGACGAGCGCCGTGTACACCTGGTGCGTTATCGATTTTACACTTGGTATCGATCGCGCGTACGCCTGACTTAAGGAATAAGTCTGTACCTTCGCGACGGCTAAGCTTCAGCTTAGGACCCAAATATCTTGCCATGATTCTTCTCCAATTATCCTAGAAACGTTATACGCGACGTTTCTTAGGTGGACGACAACCGTTATGAGGGATTGGTGTCGCGTCAACGATGTTCGTGATGCGGAAACCAGCAGCGTTCAGTGCACGAACAGTAGATTCGCGACCTGGACCTGGACCCTTAACCATAACTTCCAAGTTCTTTAGACCGTATTCTTTAGCCATTTCAGCACAACGCTCAGCAGCAACCTGTGCAGCGAACGGAGTAGACTTACGAGAACCACGGAAACCTGAACCACCTGCAGTTGCCCATGCTAGAGCGTTACCTTGACGGTCAGTAATGGTTACGATTGTGTTATTGAAAGAAGCATGGATGTGCGCAACGCCATCTGCAACTTGCTTGCGTACGCGCTTACGAGCGCGAGTTGGTTGTTTAGCCATTGTACTCTACCTTCCCGATTATTTCTTGATCGGCTTACGCGGACTTACGGGTGCGAGCGTTGGTTTTAGTAGCTGTCCACGTAGTGGTAGACTGCGACGATGACGAAGACCACGGTAACAGCCAAGGTCCATAAGACGCTTGATGTTCATTGATACTTCACGACGTAGATCACCTTCTACAGTGTACTTAGCTACACCATCACGCAGTTGATCGATCTGCTCTTCAGTTAGTTCACTGATCTTAACATCTTCAGCAATACCCACTTCAGCTAGGATAGCTTGAGAGCGAGTTTTACCGATGCCGTAGATCGCAGTTAGCGCGATTACAGCGTGTTTTTGATCAGGAATGTTAATGCCTGCTATACGGGCCATTATTCACTCCTAGTGTTTCTTAAAAAGAATAGCCGCAGCAAAGCCCGTTATGGATACGCTGCGGAGTGCTACTTCTTTTGCACGCAAAAGGTAGGCCGAGGAATATACTCGACCATACCTTATATTTCAAGTAAAAATTTCTGCTTAATTAGCCTTGGCGCTGTTTGTGCTTTGGCTCACTGCTACAGATAACACGCACAACACCGTTGCGCTTGATAACTTTACAGTTACGGCAGATTTTTTTAACGGAAGCACGAACTTTCATTGCTAAACTCCGTAGATGAAATCTGAGACTACCGCCGAATTAACGGCCGTAACCTTTCAGATTTGCTTTCTTCAACACAGAATCATACTGTTGTGACATCAGATGAGTCTGTACCTGTGCCATAAAGTCCATAATTACTACCACTACGATAAGTAGTGAAGTACCGCCGAAGTAGAAACGTACGTTCCACGCGACCATCATGAACTCGGGAATCAGACAGATAAATGTAATATATAGAGCACCAGCAAGGGTTAGTCTAGTCATTACTTTATCAATGTATTTCGCTGTCTGCTCACCTGGCGGATGCCGGGTACGAATGCACCTGACTTCTTCAAGTTATCTGCTGTTTCACGCGGATTGAAAACAAGAGCCGTGTAGAAGAAACAGAAGAAAATAATCGCTGCTGCATAAAGCATTACATACAGCGGTTGACCTGGGCTAAGAGCCAATGACACGTCAGTTAACCAACCGAACGCGCTGCTCTCACCATTCTGACCAAACCACTGAGCCAGTGTTCCTGGGAACAGGATAATGCTTGAAGCAAAGATTGCTGGAATAACACCTGCCATGTTGATTTTCAACGGTAGGTGTGTGCTCTGTGCAGCGAAAACCTTACGGCCTTGTTGACGTTTAGCGTAGTTAACGACGATACGACGTTGACCACGTTCCATAAACACAACAAAGTAAATCACTGCGAAAGCAAGTACAGCAATCAACAACAGAAGAAGTACGTGCAGTTCACCTTGACGCGCTTGCTCGATTGTTTGACCGATTGCAGAAGGCAATCCAGCAACAATACCTGCAAAAATCAGAATGGAAATACCATTACCGATTCCACGCTCTGTAATTTGTTCACCTAACCACATTAGGAACATGGTACCAGTTACTAAACTTACGGTTGCAATTAGCGTAAACATGGTTTGGTTGATAACAACCAGATTATTGACCATGTTTGGAAGGCCAGTTGCGATACCTATTGCCTGGAATGTTGCAAGTACAAGCGTACCATAACGCGTATATTGCTAATCTTACGACGCCCTGCCTCACCCTCTTTCTTGAGTTCGGCTAACGCTGGATGAACTACCGTTAGCAACTGGACAACAATCGACGCCGAAATATACGGCATGATGCCCAGTGCTAAAATAGATGCACGCTCTAATGCACCACCGGAGAACATGTTAAACATTTCTACGATGGTACCTTTTTGCTGTTCGAACAAATCGGCAAGTACAGCTGCGTCAATACCAGGGATCGGCACAAAAGAGCCGGCACGGAACACTAAAAGTGCGCCTATAACGAATAAAAGTCTAGACTTAAGTTCGTTTAAGCCATTCTTTGCACTACTAAATCTTGTCCTGGTTTCTTAGCCATCTGTACCTCATCCCTCGAGATTATTCCTCGATTTTACCGCCTGCAGCTTCGATTGCAGCTTTAGCGCCTTTAGTCACGCGTAGACCCTTAACAGTCACAGCTTTGTCGATTTCACCTGAAAGAACAACTTTAACAAATTCGATGTTCTTAGTGATAACGTTAGCTGCTTTAAGGCTGTTTAGGTCAACAACGTCACCAGTTACTTTCGCTAGCTCAGCTAGACGAACTTCAGCAGACACTAGGCTCTTACGAGAAGTGAAACCGAATTTTGGTAGACGCTGTTTCAAAGGCATTTGACCGCCTTCAAAACCTGGACGAACACTGCCGCCAGAACGTGATTTTTGACCTTTGTGACCACGGCCACCAGTTTTACCTAGCCAGAACCGATACCACGACCTACGCGCTTCTTAGAAGGCTTAGAACCCGCAGCCGGTGATAGAGTATTCAAACGCATTCTGATTACTCCTCAACTTTAACCATGTAGTAAACCTTGTTGATCATACCGCGAACGCACGGAGTATCTTCAAGTTCTACTGTGTGGTTGATTTTACGAAGGCCAAGACCTTTAAGACACGCTTTGTGCTTAGGTAGGCGACCAATTGAGCTCTTAGTTTGAGTTACTTTGATAGTTGCCATGGTGTTCTTACTCCGAAATAGATTCAACAGTTAGACCACGTTTAGCAGCAACCATTTCTGGTGACTTCATGCTACCTAGAGCGTCGATCGTTGCACGAACGATGTTGATAGGGTTCGTAGAACCGTATGCTTTAGATAGTACGTTGTGTACACCTGCAACTTCTAGTACTGCACGCATCGCACCACCTGCGATAACACCCGTACCTTCTGCTGCTGGCTGCATGTAAACTTTAGAGCCAGAGTGGCGACCTTTCACCGGGTGGTGAAGAGTGCCTTCGTTAAGCGCGATCGTAGTCATGTTACGACGTGCTTTTTCCATTGCTTTTTGAATCGCAGCAGGTACTTCACGAGCTTTGCCGTAACCGAAACCTACGCGACCATTACCGTCACCAACTACTGTTAGTGCAGTGAAGCTCATGATTCGACCACCTTTAACCGTCTTAGAAACACGGTTAACGGCGATTAGCTTTTCTTGCAAATCACTAGCTTGTTGTTGTTCTTTAGCCATCTTCCAACCCTACCTTAGAATTTCAGACCAGCTTCGCGAGCAGATTCTGCTAGCGCCGCTACTCGACCGTGGTATTGGAAACCAGAACGATCGAATGCAACAGCAGATACGCCTTTTTCAAGAGCGCGCTCAGCAACAGCTTTACCAACTGCTTTAGCTGCATCGATGTTACCAGTACTCTTAACTTCTTCACGAATCGCTTTTTCAACAGTTGAAGCGGCTGCGATAACTTCAGAGCCGTTCGCTGCGATTACTTGAGCGTAAACGTGACGAGGAGTACGGTGTACTACTAGGCGAGTTGCACCCAGTTCTGCAATCTTACGACGTGCACGTGTAGCACGACGGATGCGAGATGCTTTCTTATCCATAGTGTTACCTTACTTCTTCTTAGCTTCTTTAGTACGCACATTTTCATCTGCGTAACGAACACCTTTGCCTTTGTATGGCTCAGGCTCACGGTAAGAACGAATGTCAGCTGCAACTTGACCAACTAGTTGCTTATCACAACCAGTAATGATGATCTCAGTTTGGCTAGGACACTCAGCTTTAATACCCGCTGGCAACTCGTGCTCAACTGGGTGAGAGAAGCCAAGTGTTAGGCCTACAGCGTTGCCTTTGATAGCAGCACGGTAACCAACACCTTTAAGAGTTAGCTTCTTAGTAAAGCCTTCAGTAACACCAACAACCATGTTGTTAACTAGTGCACGTGCAGTACCTGCTTGTGCCCATGCGTTAGCAACACCGTCGCGAGGACCGAATGTAAGGTTGCTCTCTTCTTGAGCGATAACTACCGCGTTGTTTAGAACGCGAGTAAGTTCACCTTTAGCGCCTTTAACAGTAACTTCTTGGCCGTTTAGTTTCACCTCTACGCCAGCTGGAATAGCGACAGGTGCTTTAGCAACACGAGACATAATCTACTCCTATTAAGCTACGTAACAGATGATTTCACCGCCAAGACCTGCTTTACGTGCAGCGCGGTCTGACATCAGACCCTTGGAAGTAGAAACAACAGCAATACCCAAACCGCCCATCACAGTTGGTAGCGAGTCTTTGTTTTTGTAGACACGCAGACCAGGACGTGAAACACGTTTGATTTGCTCAATTACTGGTTTTGCTTGGAAGTACTTAAGTGTAACTTCTAGCACTGGTTTTGCTTCGCCTTCAACAGCGAAGTCAACGATGTAACCTTCAGCTTTCAGTAGTGCAGCGATTGCAACTTTAAGCTTTGAAGAAGGCATTTTTACAGCAACTTTGTTTGCTGCCTGACCGTTACGAACGCGGGTCAGCATATCCGAAATCGGATCTTGCATGCTCATAAGATTTACTCCAAATGATTAAGTGGCAATTACCAGCTAGCCTTACGAAGTCCAGGAATCTCGCCTTTCATGCAAGCTTCGCGAACTTTGATACGGCTTAGACCGAACTTACGTAGGTAACCGTGTGGACGACCAGTTTGGTTGCAACGGTTGCGCTGACGTGAAGCACTTGAATCACGTGGAAGAGCTTGCAGTTTAAGTACTGCGTTCCAACGATCTTCTTCAGATGCGTTTACATCGCTGATGATAGCTTTTAGAGCTGAGCGCTTTTCAGCAAACTTAGCTACTAGCTTCGCGCGTTTAGTTTCGCGCGCTTTCATTGATTGTTTAGCCATAACAGTAACCCTTCACCTTACTTACGGAATGGGAAGTTAAAGGCAGCCAGCAGAGCTCGGCCTTCCTCATCGTTTGCAGCAGACGTCGTAATAGTGATGTCTAGGCCACGAACACGGTCTACTTTATCGTAGTCGATTTCCGGGAAGATGATTTGCTCGCGAACGCCCATGCTGTAGTTACCGCGTCCGTCAAAAGACTTAGCGCTAACGCCACGGAAGTCACGTACACGTGGAAGTGCGATAGAGATTAAACGCTCTAAAAATTCCCACATACGTTCGCCACGCAAGGTTACTTTACAACCAATTGGGTAGCCTTCACGAATTTTGAAACCTGCAACAGATTTACGCGCTTTAGTGATAAGAGGCTTTTGACCAGAGATCGTTGCCATATCAGCTGCTGCGTTTTCTAGCAGTTTCTTATCGTTGATTGCTTCACCAACGCCCATGTTTAGGGTGATTTTCTCAATCCTAGGGACTTGCATGACGCTTGAGTAGTTGAATTGTTTGGTCAATTCAGCAACTACAGACGACTTGTAGTAATCATGCAGTTTCGCCATAGTAGAACTCCAAATTACTTTCTATTAGTTAGAAACAGTTTCGCCGTTAGACTTGAAGAAACGAACTTTCTTGCCATCTTCGATACGGAAACCGATGCGGTCAGCTTTACCAGTAGCCGCGTTAAAGATTGCAACGTTAGAAGCGTCAATTGCTGCTTCTTGCTCAACGATGCCACCTTGTTGACCTAGAGCCGGTTGAGGCTTTTGGTGCTTCTTAACAAGGTTGATACCTTCAACGATAACTTTACCAGTTGCTAGAACCTTAGTTACTTTACCTTTCTTGCCTTTATCTTTACCAGCAAGAACGATTACTTCGTCATTACGACGGATTTTAGCTGCCATTTTATAGCTCCTTACAGTACTTCAGGTGCTAGTGAAACAATTTTCATGAATTTCGCGTTACGAAGTTCACGAGTCACTGGACCAAAGATACGTGTGCCGACTGGTTGCTCAGTAGTGTCGTTCAACAATACACAAGCATTACGGTCGAAGCGAATGACAGAACCGTCTGGACGACGTACGCCTTTACGGGTGCGAACTACTACCGCCTTCAGAACATCACCTTTTTTAACTTTACCGCGAGGAATTGCTTCTTTCACAGTAACTTTGATGATGTCGCCGATGTGTGCGTAACGACGGTGTGAGCCACCCAGAACCTTAATACACATTACCTTGCGCGCGCCAGAGTTATCTGCTGCGTCAAGTGTACTTTGCATTTGGATCATTGTTAGTGCTCCGCTAAATATTAAAAACTAGACCCTCTCGGGTCGGGCTGCCTCTTTAAAGGGACGCGAATTGTACCACCCTTTTTTGTGATTGGGTAGACAAAAAATAAGCGGCCCCAAAAATAATTTGGAGCCGCTTGATTTCGCTAGAGAAAAACGATTAAATTTTCGCTTTTTCTACGATGCTTACCAAAGTCCAAGACTTAGTCTTAGACAGTGGACGGCACTCACGAACTTCAACAGTGTCGCCAATGCCACACTCGTTGTTTTCGTCATGTGCGTGTAGTTTAGTCGTACGCTTTACGAATTTACCGTAAATTGGGTGTTTAACCATGCGTTCGATTGCAACAACAATAGACTTGTCGCCTTTGTTGCTAATTACACGACCTAGTTGAGTACGGATTTGTTCGCTCATTATGCGCCTGCCTTCTCAGTCAAAACAGTTTTCACACGTGCGATATCACGGCGTACAGCTTTTAGAGTATGAGTTTGCTGAAGCTGACCAGTTGCAGCTTGCATGCGCAAGTTGAACTGTTCACGTAGCAAATTCAAAAGCTCAGCGTTAAGCTCTTCAACGTTTTTTTCGCGTAGATCTTGTGCTTTCATCACATCACCTGCTTAGTTACAAATGTAGTTTTGAACGGCAGTTTGCGAGCCGCTAGGCGGAACGCTTCACGTGCCAACTCTTCAGGTACACCGTCCATTTCGTACATAACCTTACCAGGTTGGATTTGGGCTACCCAGTACTCAACGTTACCTTTACCCTTACCTTGACGAACTTCTAGTGGTTTTTCTGTGATAGGCTTGTCTGGGAATACACGAATCCAGATTTTACCTTGACGCTTAACGTGACGCGTCATTGCACGACGAGCCGCTTCGATCTGACGAGCAGTAAGACGACCACGACCAACAGCCTTAAGACCGAATGTGCCGAAGCTTACGTCTGTACCTTTAGCTAGACCACGGTTGCGACCAGTCTGAACCTTACGGAACTTAGTACGTTTAGGTTGTAGCATCTGTCGACTCCTTACTTACGGCCTTTGCGCTGCTTCTTAGGCTTGTCGCCTTTTGGCTCTACAGCGTTAGCTGCTGGCATACCGCTAGAATCTCACCTTTGAAGATCCAAACTTTAATGCCGATCACACCGTATTGAGTGTGAGCCGAAGAAGTTGCGTAATCAATGTCAGCACGTAGAGTGTGTAGAGGCACACGGCCTTCACGGTACCACTCAGAACGTGCGATTTCAGCGCCGCCTAGACGACCACTTACTTCCACTTTGATACCTTTAGCGCCAAGACGCATAGCATTTTGTACCGCACGCTTCATAGCACGACGGAACATAACACGACGCTCAAGTTGAGACGCGATGCTATCAGCCACAAGTTGGCCGTCTAGCTCAGGCTTACGTACTTCAGCGATGTTAATCTGCGCTGGTACACCTGCGATTTTAGCTACAGCTGCGCGTAGCTTCTCAACGTCTTCACCTTTCTTACCGATAACAACGCCAGGACGAGCAGTGTGAATAGTCACACGGATGCTCTTAGCTGGACGCTCGATAACGATACGTGAAAGAGACGCTTTTGCTAGTTCCTTAGTAAGGAACTGACGTACCTTGAAGTCGCCGTCTAGGTTGTCAGCGAAATCTTTGGTGTTAGCAAACCATGTAGCATTCCAAGCTTAACGATGCCAAGACGAATACCATTAGGATGTACTTTCTGACCCATTGCTTATCTCCTAGTCTTAAGCGTCTGCAACAACAACAGTGATGTGGCAAGAACGCTTCAAGATACGGTCGGCACGGCCTTTAGCACGAGGCATAATACGCTTCATGATAGGACCTTCATCTACGAAGATTTTTGCGACTGAAAGATCGTCGATATCTGCACCTTCGTTGTGTTCCGCATTCGCGATTGCTGATTCAAGAACTTTCTTAACTAGTTCAGCAGCTTTTTTGTTGCTGAAAGTTAGTAGTTCAAGAGCTTGATCCACGCTTTTACCGCGGATTTGGTCTGCAACTAAGCGAGCTTTCTGAGGAGAAATACGAGCAAAGTTATGTTTAGCGATAGCTTCCATCATCTACTCCTTATTTCTTCTTAGCTTTCTTATCCGCAGCGTGGCCGCGGTAAGTGCGAGTTGGTGCAAATTCACCCAGTTTGTGACCGATCATTTCTTCGGTAACGAAAACTGGTACGTGCTGACGACCATTATGGACAGCGATGGTCAAACCAATCATTGATGGGATGATCATTGAACGACGGGACCAAGTCTTAACAGGCTTTTTGTCTCCGCTTTCCACCGCTTTCTCTACCTTCTTCAGCAAGTGTAGGTCAATAAAAGGACCTTTCTTGAGAGAACGTGGCATGGCGATTCCTCTTTATAGATTACTTGTTACGACGACGTACGATGTACTTGTCAGTGCGCTTGTTCTTACGAGTCTTAAAGCCTTTAGTTGGCTGACCCCAAGGAGATACTGGGTGACGACCACCAGAAGTACGGCCTTCACCACCACCGTGTGGGTGGTCTACCGGGTTCATTACCACACCGCGAACGGTAGGACGAACACCGCGCCAGCGGCTAGCACCAGCTTTACCTAGTTCACGTAGCATGTGCTCAGCATTACCAACTTCACCGATTGTTGCACGGCCTTCTGATAGTACTTTGCGCATTTCGCCAGAACGTAGGCGTAGAGTTACATATGCACCATCGCGAGCGATGATTTGTGCGTATGCACCTGCAGAACGAGCAATTTGTGCACCTTTACCAGGCTTAAGTTCAACACAGTGTACTGTAGAACCTACTGGGATGTTGCGCATCGGCAGAGTGTTACCTGCTTTGATAGGCGCATCAACACCAGACTGGATAGAGTCACCCGCTTGGATGCCTTTTGGTGCAATGATGTAGCGGCGCTCACCGTCTGCGTACAGAACTAGAGCGATGTTTGCGCTACGGTTTGGATCGTATTCTAGGCGCTCAACTTTCGCTGGGATGCCATCTTTAGTACGTTTGAAGTCAACCAAACGGTAGTGATGCTTGTGACCACCACCAATGTGACGTACTGTGATACGACCGTTGTTGTTACGACCACCGTTCTTAGAGTTTTTCTCTAGAAGTGGAGCGTAAGGCTTACCTTTGTGAAGGTCAGCGTTAACAACTTTAACTACGTGACGACGACCAGGGGAAGTCGGCTTACATTTAACAATAGCCATTGTTTAACTCTCCTGTTATTCCGCACCGCCAACGAAGTCAAGATCTTGACCTTCCGCCAGAGTCACATACGCCTTCTTAACGTCGCTGCGGCGACCTTGACGTAGACCTTGACGTTTAGTCTTACCCTTAAGAACAAGAGTATTTACAGACTTAACTTCAACTTCAAATAGCTTTTCTACAGCTGCTTTGATCTCTTTCTTAGTTGCATCTTTAGCTACTTTGAAAACGATAGTGTTCGCTTTCTCAGCTGCCATAGTTGCTTTTTCAGAGATGTGCGGAGCACGTAGAACTTTTAGGATACGCTCTTCAGTGATCATGCTAGCATCTCCTCAACTTGTTTAACTGCAGCAGCAGTAATAACAACTTTGTCGAACGCGATTAGAGAAACTGGGTCAATACCAGCTACGTCACGTGCGTCAACTTTGTATAGGTTACGAGCAGCTAGGAATAGATTCTCATCTACTTCGCTAGTCACGATTAGCGCATCTGTTAGCTCAAGCTCTTTTAAGCTTAGCTACAAGCTCTTTTCGTTTTTGGAGCTTCTACAGAGAAGTTATCAACAACGATTAGACGCTCTTGACGAACTAGCTCAGAAAGAATGCTCTTCATAGCACCGCGGTACATTTTCTTGTTAACTTTTTGGCTGTGATCTTGTGGTTTCGCAGCAAAAGTAACACCACCTGTACGCCAGATTGGGCTACGAATTGTACCAGCACGTGCACGGCCAGTACCTTTTTGACGCCATGGCTTAGCGCCACCGCCAGATACTTCAGAACGAGTCTTTTGAGCGCGAGTACCTTGACGAGCACCTGCTGCATAAGCAACAACTACTTGGTGTACTAGAGCTTCGTTGAAGTCACGTCCGAAAGTAGTCTCGGAAACAGTTAGTGCATCAGCACCTTTAACCATCAATTCCATTACTTACTCCTAGACGTTAAGCTTTAATAGCTGGTTTTACGATCACGTTGCCGCCTGTTGAGCCTGGTACTGCACCTTTGATAAGAAGCAGATTGCGCTCAGCGTCAACACGTACGATCTCTAGGTTTTGAGTCGTTACACGCTCAGCACCCATGTGACCTGCCATTTTTTGCCTTTAAATACGCGACCTGGAGTTTGGCACTGACCAATTGAACCCGGAGCACGGTGAGACAAAGAGTTACCGTGAGTAGCATCTTGAGTAGAGAAGTTCCAACGCTTAACTGCGCCTTGGAAGCCTTTACCTTTAGAAGTACCAGTAACGTCTACTTTTTTAACGTCGTTGAATAGTTCTACGTTTAGCTCAGCGCCAACTGCGAACTCTTCGCCGTTTTCCAAACGGAATTCCCAAAGACCGCGACCTGCTTCAACACCTGCTTTCGCAAAGTGGCCAGCTTCTGGCTTAGAAACACGGCTAGCTTTCTTCTCGCCTGCAGTTACCTGGATTGCTGCATAACCGTCTGCTTCAAGTGTACGTACTTGAGTTACACGGTTCGCTTCAACCTCAACAACTGTTACAGGGATAGAAACGCCTTCTTCGGTAAAAATGCGGGTCATACCCACTTTACGTCCGACTAGACCAATCATTCTTCTAATCTCCCTTAACCTAGGCTGATTTGAACATCAACGCCAGCAGCAAGATCAAGACGCATTAGAGCGTCAACAGTTTTGTCTGTTGGCTCAACGATGTCGATCAAACGCTTGTGAGTACGGATTTCGTACTGGTCACGTGCGTCTTTGTTGACGTGTGGAGAGATAAGAACAGTGAAACGCTCTTTACGAGTAGGTAGTGGAATTGGACCACGAACCTGTGCGCCGGTACGCTTAGCTGTTTCAACGATTTCCGCAGTCGACTGGTCGATTAGTTTATAATCGAAAGCCTTTAGGCGGATACGAATACGTTGGTTCTGCATGAGACAGAGCTCCAATAATTAAAAATTACACAAACAATATCGCCACTCATACTCGCGAAGGCGAGAGAATGCCGATTGATTTATGTGAAACCGTAGCACTCTAATTGAGCGCATTGTCAGCTAATTTTCGATTCACTCTACTGCCAAGCAGAGAGTCAATTGTATTAACTGCGAACATAAGCTGAGTCTACGTTACTAAGCACTTGCCGAGGCAAATTGCTTACTCCTCTTTGCTCATTGGTTCACAACTGAACTAAGTCAGTGGGCGGTATTATACAGATCACAAAATGGGATGCAATAGGTGGGGGAAAAATAAACGAATTTACTTTTAGGGTCTAGCTGGAATGTGCCAGACCCTGATTATAGCGCCCTACTCTTCGTCAACAAACTGAGCTTGAAGATAGTTTTCAATGCCCACTTTATCAATAAGTCCAAGCTGGGTTTCGAGCCAATCCACATGCTCCTCTTCATCATTCAATATGTCTTGGAACAAGTCTCGAGAAACAAAATCTCGAGTATC
This sequence comes from Vibrio maritimus, assembly GCA_000755425.1. Classification (GTDB taxonomy): domain Bacteria; phylum Pseudomonadota; class Gammaproteobacteria; order Enterobacterales; family Vibrionaceae; genus Vibrio; species Vibrio maritimus_A. Next base: position 929 of record BBMT01000021.1, on the reverse strand, counting down.
TTCGGCGTAGGCAATGGCATCCTTTAAGTCGGGAATGGCAATCATCTCCAACTTGAGGTCGCACTCCAACATTTCTTTGGTATCCTCACCGATCATGAGCTTGCCCAAATCTTGCAGGTTGGGTATCCCTTCTAGAAACAATATCCGCTCAATCAGATGATCGGCATGTTTCATCTCATCAATGGATTCGTGATATTCCTTATCGGCTAGGTGCTTTAAGCCCCAGTCTTTGTACATTCTTGCGTGTAGGAAGTATTGATTGATAGCAACCAGCTCGTTGCCGAGAATTTTATTGAGATGTTGAATAATGATTGGATCGCCTTTCATGACAAAGCCCTCCTCTTTGGCTCACTATTAACTGTAGAACCAATTGGGGAGGTGTCAAAGCAACCTAGCGAAGGTTTGAGGTTAGCTTACTTTTGCAAACTGCATCGCCTGTGTTTCGCTTAAGATTTCTTTTGCTTGTTTGACGCATTTGCCACATTGAGAGCCAAGAGACGTGCACTTTCTGATAGTACGCATATCGGTGATACCTTCTTCGATAGCGAGCTTACGCAATTTTTTATCAGAGATGCCGTGGCATAAACAAACAAACATAATACAACCTTTCACAATTCACGCAGAAGAATATAAACGAGAATTGTTAGCATTACCAGTACTATTTATCTCTAAATCGAGCTAACGAAGGTAAGTCCCTGAAGCGACGTTAAATTTATTTTTCAAATAAAAAAAGAGGAGCCTAAGCTCCTCTTTTCGCGTTTATTGCGATATCAACTAAATATTAGTCGAAGATCTTAGCAACAACACCAGCACCTACTGTACGGCCACCTTCACGGATAGCGAAACGTAGACCTTCATCCATTGCGATTGGAGCGATTAGCTCAACTTTCATTTGGATGTTGTCGCCTGGCATTACCATTTCTACGCCT
>BBMT01000022.1 GCA_000755425.1 Vibrio maritimus | reverse complement strand
AAATACTGTTACTTGCAATAGTAAGTAACCACATCATCAGTGTACTAATCTGTTGATGACAATTTGTGGAGAGATGGCTGAGTGGTCGAAAGCACCGGTCTTGAAAACCGGCAACCGTTAATAGCGGTTCTAGGGTTCAAATCCCTATCTCTCCGCCACATTGGAAAGCCCGCTGAGAAATCAGCGGGCTTTTTTCATATCTGAACTTCTATAAAAAGCTAACTTAACCGTTATCGATCTCTGTTGCCCTTCCGTTTATTGCCTTTGTCTGTCAAAGTTAACGTTACTCTCAATCACTAAAGGTAGCTAAACCTTGAGTTCCTGTTCTTACGAGCCAGCAGAGCCTCTGAAAACACTGCTTGGTGACCAACATCATGTGGTGTCGAAAGATACAATACAGAGTCTCTGGAGCGGTTATGGCGAGCTGTTTCGCATTCATACCGATAGCCCTGCTTTTCCTAGCCTAATCGTTAAAGCCATTGACCTCCCTAAGACTGCACCTAAGCATCACCCGAAAGGCTGGAACACCGAGCTTTCAAACCAAAGAAAGCTTAAGTCTTATCAAGTAGAGTTTCACTGGTACCAGCGCTATGTTGGTCGAATGCCTGTTGGTTGGGCGCCACGTTGTTTAGCTGCTGAAAGCCATGATTCACACTATGAGTTGGTATTGGAAGATCTCAAACTTGCTGATTGCGCTCGGGTGGTAAAAACGCCATCAAACCAAGAGATAGAAACGGTACTTTGCTGGTTAGCGCAGTTTCATGCTTTTTGGTTAGGTACAGACCCTACAGGGCTGTGGCAGCAAGGCACTTATTGGCATTTAGCAACGCGCCCAGATGAGTGGCAGGCAATGACGGAAAGTCGATATAAATCAGCTGCTGAGCGCATAGATAACATGCTCAATGATTGCCCCTACCAGACTTTAGTACATGGCGATGCGAAGCTAGCTAACTTTTGTTTTAATGAAACTGGAACGCAGGTCAGTGCGGTTGATTTTCAATATGTTGGCGGTGGCGTGGGTGTGAAAGATGTGGCGCTATTTCTTTGCACAGTGCTCGATTTTGATGAACTACAGTTATCTATCGACAGCTATGTTGAAACCTATTTTGAAGCGATAGAAATGGCGTTAGCTCGCTATCAGCCTAATGTGGTTGCAAGCGATGTGTGTCATGAGTGGCGAAAGCTCTTAGGACTCGCTTGGGCTGACTACCAGCGTTTCCTGCTTGGCTGGAGCCCAGTTCATGTGCGAGTGAATGCCTTTACGAACAAGCTGACTTTAGAGGCACTCGACGACTTTCGGTTGTAAAAAGTCAGTTGTAAAAAAAGCTCCCGAGGGAGCTTTTTATCATTTATCGAAGTGTTCCAGTTACTTACTGTCAATCAAGGTCAGCGCTTTACGAGACACTTCACCTGCTGCTTTAGTGAGGTCTTGCTTCTCAAGTGTATCAGCTAGATATGCATAATCTGAAACGTCTGGGCGAACTGATAATGCACGCTCAAAGTGGCGCTGAGCTTCTGGCCATTTCTCTTCGCGGAAGTAGAACTGAGCGAGAGCACTCTGAGCTTTGGCGTTGTCAGGCTGCTTTTTGACAACATCTTCTAGCATGACAACCACCGGGTGAGCATCCGCAAGGTTCAGCTCAGGTAGCAGAGTATAAAGGTCATCGTGGCCTTGCTTCTTCAGCGTCTCTTTAATCACGGTAAAGGCTTCAGCATCCGCTTTGCGAGCGATAAGCTGCTTGGTAAAGCAACCCACAAGATGTGTGCTTTGACGTGTTTTACGTGGCAGTTTGTTCCAATGACCGATCAAACCCTCACTGCCTTGCTGGCTAGCGATGTCTTCAAGTAGGCCACACTGAGCTCGTTCTTCAAGTTCAACTTGCTCTTCAGTATCGATAAGCTTGGTTTTGTTTAGCTTAGGCAGTAGGTCGATAAGGGCTTGCCACGCACCAAGTTCACGATAGGTAGTTTTTAGCAGGCTAAGTACAATCGTATTGCTAGGGTACTCGGCTTTTAGTGTCTCAAGTGTTGAGGCAGCAAGTTCCCACTCTTCTTCACGTACCGCTTGCTTAGCGCGTGTCAGTTGAACCGCGAGATCCGAGTTTTCTTGCTGAGAAGCCAACTCAAGATAGTGGTCGCGTTTCGTTTTGTCGCCTTGACCTAGCGCGGCTTCAGAGGCCACGAGATAACACAACAAAGGCATATCATGATAGTCCGCCCAGCGTGTCACTTTCTTTTCAGCGAGCTTCCAGTCACCTTCTAGCAGCTTAACAATACCTTCGTTAGTGTAGCGGCGAGAGCGACGCATTTTACGCACGCTGAAGTAGTTAAAGGTGGTCACACTGGTGTAGAGAATCTTCTTGATGATGTACTCAAGCAGAAACAGCGCGGCAAGCGCAGCAATCACAAAGACAACCAGTGTCGTGACACTCATTTCAATGGTCTTATCGGCAATCGAAATCAGCACATAGCCTTGTTGACCAGAGAACTGGGTGCCGACAAACAGCCCTGCGCCCAGTACAACGAAGAGAAAGATTAATCGAATCATTATTTCTCCTCCGTGATAATGGTTGTCACTTCACGGCGCAAGCGTTCGCTAATCACATCAGACAGTTGCGCTTGCGTTTCTAGCTTCACCGGATAGTTCACCTGGATGTTTTGCTGACTCAGCTTACCCAGTGCAGCATTAAATTCTTTAACGCTATTGTTATCCATATCGAAGAAGGATTCTGACCACTGCTCTGCGGTCTCCAATGACATCTTGTAGATCTCACCTTGCTCTTTGTACACGGCACGGATGCAGTCTCAATCTTCGACTTGATGTTCTCGCGCAGGTAGAAGTGCTGCTCTGGCGACAGTAGTGGGATAACATTGCCGTCACGGCTACGGAAGGTAATGAAGTTCTCTGAGAAGTCTTTCAAAGACGTCATCAAGTTATCTTGCCAGTCGTAGATATCCTGCGATACCTGACGTTTTTCCAGCGCTGGCGCATCAGGTAGGATAGCGTTAGCAAGTGGCAGTTGGTCTACTTCGCGCTGTAGGGAAGTAAGACGAAGTACTAAGCCATCACGGTCAATAAGAGGTACCGTGCGCAGCTTGGTGATGTCGTTTGCCATAGATTGGCGCAGAGAAACAAGGCTTGGGTCGTTGAGTGCGGCAATGCGTTGGTCGGCACTCTCCATCAAGCGTGTCGCACTGACCACGTCGTGTTCTAAAAACAGTTTACGTCCAGCCAGTTTTACCAAGTAGTCCGCTTCTGCTAATAGCCAATCGTTAGGACGGCGGCCTTTTACGTCAGCAACAGCTAGCTGTAAGCTCTCAATACTCTTCTTCTGCTGACCTAATACCACTTCCGCTTTGTGGGTCATGGTTTTTGCTTGCTCTAATGTGTCAGCTTGCACTTGCTGCATTTCAGAACTTAGCGAGCTTTGTGATGCTTTGATTTGAGCTTCAAGTCTGGCGATTCGAGCTTCGTAATCGCCAGCCTGCTTTTGCATCATAAAGGTCATGCCACCACCGAGCAGTAGGGCAAGTATGATCGCGGCGGTGCCGAGTTTCACGCCACGCTTGCCTTGCTTTTCTTCAAACTCAGGGGCTTTGGGTTGTGAGGATTGGTCATCGACGGCTTTCGTCTCAGGTTCATTCGTTTGTTGGGTGTTCTCTGGGGCTAGAGTTACGTCTTTTTTGTCTTCAGACTGGATTTGCTCGTCTTTATTTTTGTTCGTCATTGTTAAGTCCTGTTTTTAGACGCTGGAGAGCAGCAAATAGAGTAGAGTTCGATGCACCTTGGCTATTAGTAACGTTATTAAATCCTTGGGCTATCGCTTGCTTGGCGATTCGTTCACTGGGAACCAATAGCCATTGTTGTTTCAACCATGCTTGTCGTGACTCTGGCATTGCAGCCACTAAATGATCCAGTTGCTCAGCACTTGTGACCACCATGGTGTCAATTTGGGCTTGTTGCCATTGTTCTATCGCGGCAGATTCGACGGCTCGATATTGGCGCTGATATAGCTGCAAATAATGCACATGAGCGCCTCGTTTCGTCAACTCATCGAAGATGAGCTCACGACCACCATTACCACGCAGAATGACAACACGCTTGCCGGCAACGCCGACTAGCTCAGGCATGGCGAGCAGGTGTTCACTGTCGCTAACCGAGGGATAGTGTACGTTTTGTTGCACTAGTTTGCTCAATTCATGTGCGGTTTTTTGACCAACCCCAAGATAAATAGCGTGATTCGGCATGCTGTCCGGGTGTGCTGAAAGCGGCTTTGTAAGGCCATGTACGGCGTATTGACTGACCGCTATAACAATGTCGGCGCAGCGAAGCTCGTTGAGTTGAGATGAATCGAGGGAAGTCAGATGAATATCAATAAGGGGATAATGGAGGGCATAGCCCCCATCTTTTCAATCAGAGCGCAGAGTTCAATACCTTGGGTTTCAGGCCTTGTCACCAGTACTCTCATCAGGCATTACTCGTGATCTTGGTAAAGCTTCTCAAGGATTTCTTTAGCGCCATCTGCGAGGAGCTGGTTCGCTAGCTGGACACCCAATGCTTCGGCATCTTGACGGTTACCTTGGATTTCGCCGCGTACGATTTTGCTGCCATCAGGCTCACCGACTAGAGCGCGCAGCCAAATGTTGTCGCCATCAATCAGAGAGTAACTGCCAATTGGCACCTGACAACCACCTTCTAGCGTCAGGTTCATGGCGCGCTCACAACGCACACGATCAGCAGTTTCTGTGTGGTTTAGTGGCTCTAGCAATTTGATAAGACGCTCATCATCAAGACGGCACTCAATGCCGACCGCGCCTTGACCAACCGCCGGCAGAGACTCTTCAGGCTCGATAAAGCTACGAATGCGTGACTCAAGCTCAAGGCGTTTTAGGCCAGCAGCGGCTAGAATAATGGCATCGTACTCACCGTTGTCGAGTTTACCCAGGCGGTACCCACGTTGCCGCGCAATTCTTTGATGATCAGATCAGGACGCTGCTCTTTTAGCTGACACTGCTACGCAAACTGCACGTACCGACGGTAGCGCCTTGAGGGAGGTCACTAATGCTCGCATAAGTATTAGAGACAAAGGCGTCACGTGGGTCTTCACGTTCACAGATGGTCACGAGCCCCAGACCTTCTGGGAAATCAACCGGGACATCTTTCATAGAGTGCACAGCGAGGTCGGCACGACCTTCCAGCATCGCCACTTCGAGCTCTTTAACGAACAACCCTTTACCGCCAACCTTCGCTAGGGGCGTGTCTAGGATGATGTCGCCTTTGGTTACCATCGTCACCAATTCAACCTCGAGTCCAGGGTGTGCAGCAATCAGAGCGTCCTTCACATAGTGAGCTTGCCATAGCGCAAGGGGACTTTTACGGGTGGCAATTCGAATAGGCTGAGTCTGGGTCATAGTGTTCTCGTAGGCATCTCGTTTGTTCTGATGAGCCAATCGTATCATTGACTCAAAGAAATGCTTAGCGATTTCCCAAAGCCGGGCGCAAACGAGAACTTTAGCGATCACAGATATTATCAATAGTGTGAGGTTAATCGCATTTGTTGTGGTAACTACTGTTAGAATTGTCCGCTATGATTTGGAAGGCTGAACTAAACGCCACCGCAGTGGGTATTGAGTTGTCGTAGTGCCGAGTATCACTTTACCGCTTATAATAAAAATGATACATTGATCACGTTTTGAACGCTTGTTTGTTTAAAACCTATGCAAAATAGCAGTTAGATTGAACCTAGGAATCACCCTTGCAGGCATACACTCAAACCCTTATACAAAGGTTAGATACCCTAAACCAGCAGCGTATTGAGCGCGCGCTGGCACTTATGGATCTGCAAGGCCAACGTGTATTCCAGCTTATTCCAGCACTGTTTCACTTCAACCACCCGATCATTCCCGGTTTTTACGAAGCCAATAGCCCAAGCGGCTTGTTTGGTTTTGAAGCCAACGAACTCCAGCAGCAATTTCTCGATGATATCGCGCTCGCATTGGGTCAACCTTTGCCGCAGCCAAGTCAAAATGAGATCCTTGGTCTGTACACTATGGGAAGCACCTCATCGATAGGTCAAAGCACGTCTAGTGACTTGGATATCTGGGTCTGTATCTCCCCGCAAATGTCGACTAAATCCAGAGAATTGCTCAGCAATAAGTGTTTGCTGATAACTGACTGGCAAAAGGCCTTGGGGTTGAAGCGAACTTCTTCTTGATGGATGAAGACCGTTTTCGTAGCAACATTTCTGAGGAGATGACGGGTGATAACTGTGGTTCATCACAACACCTATTGCTACTGGATGAGTTCTATCGTTCCGCAGTACGCCTAGGCGGACAGCGTCTGTTGTGGCAAATCGTGCCGCCAGAGATGGAAGAGTGCTACGAAGATTACGTTGCCAAAATGTGCAATGAAGGCCACATCAACTGCGATGAGTGGATCGACTTCGGGCGCCTGAATCGCATTCCCGCAGAAGAGTACTTTGGCTCGAGTCTGTGGCAACTTTATAAGAGTATCGACTCCCCTTATAAATCGGTACTTAAAGCTATTTTGCTTGAGGCGTATTCTTGGGAATACCCGCATACCCAATTATTAAGCATTGATACTAAACGTCGCTTCTTTGCCCATGAGCCTGATCTCTATGGGATGGACGCGTATTATCTGATGCTTGAGAAAGTAACGCGCTATCTTGAGCGTATTGGCGATGAGACCCGCTTGGATTTGGTACGTCGCTGTTTCTATCTCAAAACGCACGAGAAATTATCTCGCGAGCCTGGTGTAGGTTCGATGCCATGGCGCCGTGAAGCGCTGACGCAAATGACCACCAATTGGAATTGGTCGCAAGAGGTGCTCAAAGAGCTCGACAACCGCCGTAATTGGAAGGTTGAGCAGGTGATGCAAGTGCATAACTCTCTGCTTGATGCACTGATGCTCAGCTATCGTAACCTGATTCAGTTTGCGAGACGCAATGACATTACCTCGGCAATCAGCCCGCAAGACATCAGCATTCTTGCTCGTAAGCTGTACGCGGCGTTTGAGGTATTGCCTGGCAAAGTCACTCTGCTCAATCCGCAAATCTCCCCTGATTTGCATGAGCGATCTAACGTTTATCGAGGTTCAGGAAGGTAAGAGCTACCAGTCGGGTTGGTATTTGTATAAACAGCCGCTGATCCCGCATCGAATCCTAGGCCAAGCGCCACTCGAGCATAACGAGTACTTAAGTAAGCTGGTTGCTTGGGCGTTCTTTAATGGTCTTATCACTGAGTCGACACGTCTGAACTCGGTGGTGCGTGATGCGCATATTGATATCGATAAGTTCTATCAGATGGTCAGCGATCTGCGTAATACCTTCTCACTACGCAAGCGCCGTCCAAGTATGCAAGCATTGGGTAGCCCGTGTGAGATCAGCCAGCTCGCCATGTTCATCAACTTCGAGAACGATCCAACGCAGGAGCTTTCTGCGAAGGCGTCCAAAGTCGATTTGAAGAATGTTGATATCTTAAGCTTTGGCAGCGAAGGTAAAAGCCTGATTGGTTCGGTCGATTTGGTGTACCGTAACTCTTGGCATGAAGTGCGTACCCTTCACTTTGAAGGTGAAACGGCAATGCTGGATGCACTGAAAACCGTGCTCGGCAAAATGCACCAAGACGCGTTCCCGCCAGAATCGGTAGACGTGTTCTGTTACAGCAAGAATTTGCGTGGCGTGCTAAGAAACACGGTTTATCAATTGCTAGCGGAGTGTATTGAGCTGCGCTTGAAGCCGATTGACCAGGAAAAGCGTCGTCGCTTCAAAGCACTGAAAGTCGCCAACCAGATGTACGGCTTGTTCTTTGAACGTCGCGGTGTTTCGGTGCAGAAGTTGGAGAACTCGGTGGATTTCTACCGCAGTATTTCGACTAACAAATTGCAGGGATCACCGTTACTCATGCTTGATAAAGAAGTTGAGTATCAGTTGCCGCAAGTGGTCGATGGGTTTGCCAGCGAAGGTTTGATTCAGTTCTTCTTCGAAGACACTGACAACGGTTTCAACATCTATGTGTTGGATGAATCAAATCAGGTTGAGGTTTACCATCAGATGCGTGGCAGTAAAGATGAGATGATTGCTAGCGTAAACAGTTTCTACACGTCAAACGTTAACAATGACAGTGAAGTGTCATCCAAGTTGATCAACTTCAACTTGCCGCAGTACTACCAGCTGGTGCATGCGGAAGAAGGAGAGCCTTACATCATTCCTTACCGTAACGATGGCGGCTCATCCAACTCTCGTAATTCAAAAGCAGTGAATGCTTAATGCATCGATTGGGATTAAACCCAGTCGATGTCTTCACCCGCGTGTTTCTCACACTCTTCTTTGACCATCGCCATTAGTTCAAGACCGGTCTTTGAGCATGTCCACTTATCTTCAATGAGTTTGAAGTGAAAACCACCTGATTTCGACGCAAGCCAGATCTCGTGCATCGGCTCCTGGCGGTTGATGATGATTTGACTGCGGTCTTCAAATTCCAGTGTCATGACGTTGCCCGTCACTTCATAATCGATATCGGCACCCGATTCGTCGATGGCTTCTTCGATGTTTTGTAGTTGAGCATCGACCAGTTGGTGAAATTCCGTGTCGTTCATTTTGTAATCCTATTGCTTTTCTAATTCGTGGTGCGATTATAGGGGCATTGATTCAATAATCACGATATGCAAAATGAAAAAGACGATTACAGCAATGTTTATGCTGGTAATAGTAGGACTAGCGGGATGCGGCCAGACTGGCGAGTTGTATATGCCTGCTAAAGACGCACCAACCAACGAGCAAGCACAATAACGATAGCCATCGACACAGTGTAAAGGGATACAGGATTTGGATTATTTCAACTATCAGGACGATGGCCAGCTTTGGGCCGAGAATACGTCACTTACCGAACTTGCCGAGCAATACGGCACACCACTTTATGTTTATTCTCGTGCGACGCTAGAGCGTCACTGGAATGCATTTGATAAATCTGTTGGCGACCACCCTCATTTGGTGTGTTATGCGGTGAAAGCGAACTCGAATATCGGTGTGCTTAACGTATTGGCACGTTTGGGTTCAGGCTTTGATATTGTTTCTGGCGGCGAGCTAGAACGTGTGGTTGCCGCGGGTGGCGATCCAAGCAAAGTCGTGTTTTCCGGTGTTGGTAAAACCGCGCAAGAGATGCGTCGTGCGCTTGAGCTGGGTATTAAGTGCTTTAATGTTGAATCGGAGCCTGAGCTAGAGCGTCTAAACCAAGTTGCTGGTGAGATGGGAGTTGTGGCACCAATTTCATTGCGTATTAACCCAGATGTCGATGCGAATACTCACCCATACATTTCAACCGGTCTTCGTGATAACAAATTTGGTATTGCGTTTGATCGCGCACCAGCCGTTTATAAGTTTGCCAGCAGCTTACCAAACCTAGCGGTTCATGGTATCGACTGCCATATTGGCTCTCAGCTCACGGATATCGAACCATTCATCGATGCGACCGATCGCTTGTTAGCGCTTATCGACCAGTTGCGTGGCGACGGTGTTGATATTCGCCACTTAGATGTCGGTGGTGGTCTTGGTGTGGTTTATCGTGATGAGTTGCCACCACAGCCATCGGATTACGCCAAAGCGCTGCTGGCTCGCTTAGAGAACCATCCAGAGCTTGAACTGATATTTGAACCTGGTCGTGCGATTGCGGCTAACGCTGGCGTGCTACTGACTAAGGTTGAGTTCCTAAAGCACACTGAGCATAAGAATTTCGCCATCATTGATGCGGCGATGAACGACCTTATGCGCCCGGCGCTGTATCAAGCGTGGCAAGATATCATCCCGGTTACGCCTCGTGAAGGTGAAGCGACGACTTACGATTTGGTTGGCCCAATCTGTGAAACGGGCGACTTCATCGGTAAAGATCGCGCCTTAGCACTCGAGCCAAACGATCTACTGGCCGTTCGCTCTGCTGGTGCTTACGGTTTTGTAATGTCTTCTAACTACAACACGCGACCAAGAGTTGCCGAAGTGATGGTTGACGGCGAGACGGCGCACCTTGTACGTAAACGTGAAACCTTAGAGAGTCTTTGGGAACTAGAAAGCATTTTGCCGGAGTAACAGAACCACTATGCACTTCCACTTTTCTAAAATGCACGGTTTGGGTAACGACTTTATGGTTGTTGACTGTATTACCCAGAACGTTTTCTTTTCACCTGAGCTTATCCGTCGTTTAGCGGATAGGCACACGGGCGTTGGTTTTGACCAACTGTTGATTGTTGAAGCACCTTACGATCCTGAAACGGATTTCCATTATCGCATTTTCAACGCGGATGGCAGTGAGGTGGAGCAGTGTGGCAATGGCGCACGCTGTTTTGCTCGCTTTGTGCAGATGAAAGGGCTCACCAACAAGTACAGCATCAGTGTCAGCACTAAGAAAGGCAAAATGGTGCTCAAGTTAGAAGAGAATGACTTGGTGACGGTCAACATGGGGCAACCTGAGTTCGAGCCGAGCAAGATCCCATTCAAAGCGAAGCAAAAAGAAAAGACCTATATTCTACGTGCCGGCGACCATACCTTATTCTGTGGCGCCGTCAGTATGGGTAATCCTCATGTCGTCACCGTGGTTGACGATACGCAAACCGCGGATGTGGATACCTTAGGTCCGCTATTAGAATCACATGAGCGCTTCCCAGAGCGCGTCAACGCTGGTTTCATGCAAGTGCTCAGCCGTGACGAGGTAAACCTTCGCGTTTATGAACGCGGCGCGGGTGAAACCCAAGCTTGCGGCAGTGGCGCGTGTGGTGCAGTTGCAGTGGGTATCGTGCAAGGGCTACTGGATGAAACGGTGGAGGTGCACTTACCGGGTGGTGATTTGAAGATCAGCTGGAAAGGCCCAGGTCATCCGCTGTATATGACAGGCGCAGCGGCTCACGTTTTCGATGGGCAGATTTCTTGTTAGCCAATAACCCATTATACTAATGGCGGGTCTTTCGAGACCCGCCATTTTTTATTTTTATGACAGGGACTAAAGGGAATCATTTTGTCTGAGTTTGAAGCGAGCCACCTAACAGCAGAAGTGGTAGCAGAGTATCTTTCTGATCATCCAGATTTTTTTAAGGGCAGAGAATCGCTAGTAGAATCGCTTTCCTTACCACACCAGCAGCAAGGTGCGGTGTCTTTAGTGGGGATTCAGCTGCAACGACAGCGTGAGCGTATTGAAGCGCTGGAGGAAGAGATCACCGCCTTGATGTCCCTAGCGGCTCGCAATGATAAAACCTTCTATGAGTTTATGTCGCTGCAAGAAAACCTGTTGAAGTGCCAAGATCTGCAAAGTGTTGTTTCGGCCATTAAACACACCGCAACCGGTCTGAATCTGCGTGGTTACCTCAAGCTTATCGACAGCGATGACAATGCCGACCCATTGTCGATGGAAAGCTGGAAACGTTTTACTACTAATCACCTCAATGGCAAAGAGGCGTACTTAGGGCGTCTACGTCAAGCGGATCGCACTATGCTATTTACTGAGCAGCAGATCAGCGATGGCCAAGTGCCAGAGCTTGGTTCTTATGTGGTTCTACCGCTCAAGCGTAAGTTTGCTCAAGGTCTGCTCATCTTCTCAAGTGACGACGGAGGTCACTTCCAACCGGATATGGATACCCTGTTTTTGCGCCACCTCGCGCTGGTGGTTTCCTATCTATGCGAGCACCTCGATTGGCAGGTGCAAGAGGAAGACAATGTCAGACCAAGCCACGCCTAATGCAAACCTTCCTAGCGGACTGCAAAAGCCGCTAGATAAGTTCTACGAGTACCTGCGTAGCGAGAAAGGGCTCAGCCTGCATACTCAACGCAACTACCGTCAGCAGCTCGAAACAATGGGGCAACACCTAAATGAGATGGGCGTAAAAGCTTGGACTCAAGTGGACGCTGGATGGGTAAGGCAGCTTGCAGGTAAGGGGATGCGTGAAGGGATGAAAGCGAGCAGCATTGCCACACGTCTATCGTCGCTACGCAGCTTCTTCGATTTTCTCATTCTGCGCGGTGAACTGACTGCGAACCCTGCAAAAGGCGTCAGTGCGCCGCGTAAGCAAAGACCTCTGCCTAAGAACTTAGATGTGGATGAAGTTTCTCAGCTTTTGGAAGTGGATGAAACTGACCCGCTGGCGATTCGCGACCGCGCCATGATGGAAATGATGTATGGCGCAGGGCTGCGTTTGGCGGAAATGGTGGGGATTGATGTTAAGCACCTCAATTTGTCGAGTGGCGAAATTCGCGTTATCGGTAAAGGCAACAAGGAGCGTAAGGTGCCTTTCTCTGGGTATGCGACGGAATGGGCGCAAAAGTGGCTTAAGGTGCGTGGTGAACTAGCCAAGCCGGGCGAGCCAGCGCTGTTCGTTTCCAAACTGGGGACGCGCATTTCTCATCGCAGCGTACAAAAGCGCATGGCTGAGTGGGGACAAAAGCAGTCCTTGGCAAGTCATGTTAGCCCGCACAAACTGCGTCACTCGTTTGCGACTCACATGCTTGAGTCCAGCAATAACTTACGTGCGGTACAAGAGCTGCTTGGCCATGAGAACATCTCTACCACACAGATCTATACCCACCTTGATTTTCAACATCTTGCCCAAGCGTATGATCAAGCTCACCCTCGAGCCCATAAGAAAGGTAAGCCTAAGCAACAAGAGGATTCCTAATGCGCTTTTATCGCAGCCTAGAGACCATCAAAGCGATGACCTTTGACCTCGATGACACCCTTTATGACAATTGGCCGATCATTCGCGAGGTAGAGAGGAAAGCGACTCAGTGGTTACAGCAAAACCATCCAATCAGCCAGCAGTGGGACAAAGCGCAATGGCAAGCGTTCAAGTTGCAGTTGGCTAAGCAAAATCCGATGCTGAAACACGATGTCACCGAGTGGCGTTATCAGCAGATAAAGCAGGGTCTGGGGCATTTGGGTTACGATGATCCCAAAGCGACTGAGGCTGCGAAAACGCTAATAAATCATGTGTTGGAATGGCGCAGCGACTTCGATGTTCCACATGAAACACATCAGTTTTTGATAGCTTTGAGTGAGAAGATGCCACTGGTGGCCATCACCAATGGCAATGTCGATGTCGATAAAATCGGTTTGGGGCGCTACTTTTCCTTAGTGCTAAAGGCTGGTCCTGATGGCAGAGCCAAGCCTTATGCGGATATGTTCGACAAAGCGGCCGATTTTCTTGCCTTGCCGCGCCAGCAGATCTTGCATGTGGGCGATCATGTGGTGACGGATGTGGCAGGGGCTAAACGCAACGGCTTTAGTGCTTGCTGGTTTAACGATAAAGGTGTTGAGCCTCGTGATATTCCTCGAATGAAGCTGCTGCCAGACGTTGAGATAAGCCGCATTGAGCAGTTGCTTGAGCTAACGCGCTAAGCACTATCGCGTCAAAGCGTGTCCGCTGCGTTCTGCTTGAAAGCGCAGCATATACTCGTCAAAGAATGTGAGCATGGCATTGGCGTCGTGCTCGCTTGCCACTTGTCGAGTGATCTCTGTACACACCTCAAAGGTACACAAATTCCCGGCTTGCTGGTTTCTTCGCAATGCATATCTCGATAGCTGATCCGTATCCAGATGCACTTTGGGTAGTGATTGCAGCCAAGCGCTGCGATTGAGCATCTTTTTCGCCTCTTGCCAGGTGCCATCCAGCACGATGAAGTTACTTGTCTGTCCTTGTTGTTGCGCTTGCCACTCTTCAAGCCGCACACTGTCTTCACTTGGAAACACTAATACGGGCAGGCTAGGGCTGGTTTTTGGCAAGCAGCGCTCACAGGGCTGTTTACGTTGCCATTCTGTGACCTTACTGCCCGTAAATAATCTATCGATTAGCTTCCCCGTATTGGTTGCGCGAGAAAGCTCATTAGGGTGAGTGAGTAAGGTAAAGCAAAGATCAGAGGCGATCGTTGGGATCGCCTCACAATAGCAATTGTGGATAAAACCACACGTTGTACACATTGCTTCATAGTTGGGATCTATTCGCCTTTAAACAGCACTAAGCCACCATTGGCGATGGGGTATAGGATATCTCCCACCTTTTCTTGCTTAGCAATCAGCTTGTTGCCGTCTAGTGTAAAGATTCGCTGCGACACTAAGTATTGCTGCTGGTGGCGAGTCATGATGACTTGCACTTGTTGGTTATTCAGTTGTTGCCAAAAGCCGCGCTCTTCGGTTGCGGGTGAGTCATCTGGGTACTCATAGCGAGTGATAGCGGTATGGTCAGGAAGCAGTGTCATTGAAACAGTGAACCCGGCCGTTTCAGTGGACTGCGCAACATAACTGCCGGTCCAACTTAGCGTGGTATCTGTGTTGGACAGCGTGGCGCAGCCTTGTCGAGTTTGGTCATCCATGGTGATGACGCCTGTCCAACCATAAATGGTGTCGCTCATGGTGTCGTTACACAGTTTACTGCTCATCTGCAGATTGGCATCGTCAAACTCATAGCGGCGGGTCGTTTGGGTCACCTTGCGATCTTTAAGCGTCAGCGACTGTTTGTCTTCACCCATCATCGCGAAGCTTGCTTGCTTACTGTTGTCGAATTTCAGCGACCAGAAAGGCTCGTTGCCCAGCACCTGTGTAGGTCTAAGCGGCTGATCGCAGCGCTTTGGGTTCTCCGCGGTAAGCATGTTGACCTGTTTCACTACAAAGCGACCGGTGTAATCGGAATCAAATCCACGATGGCTTGGTGGCTCAAGGTAGCCAATGACTTCCGCATAGACAGGTTGATAAGGTTCGCGAGTCAGCTTCTCAGCTTCTGGACGAATATCCTCTGGCAGATCGAGCCAGTACTGATGCTGGCTGCCGCACGGTTGAATGGTGCGTGTCTCGTGACCAATAATGGCCTGTCCACGCATCACATAGGTTTGCGGTGTGATCGTTTCTGGACGTGATAGCTCAGCAGAAGGCACTTGAGGCGCGCTTTGCGGTGACTCTGAGTTGAAAGACGAACAGGCTTGAAGCAATATGAGCGGAGCAACCGCGAGCGGTAGACGCGACATTGTCATTGAATTTTCCTTATTTGAAACGATCACAGGTATCCACACCATTATGGCATATTGGCTATTTAAAACAGAGCCAGATGAGTTTTCCATCGACACGCTGCGCGTAAAAGGAAGCTCATGCTGGGAAGGCGTTCGTAATTATCAAGCGCGTAACATGATGCGTGATGAGATGAAGCTGGGCGATTTAGTACTCATCTATCACTCCTCCTGCAAGACGATAGGCGTGGCCGGTATTGCTCGTATTACCAAAGAGGCCTATCCCGACCATTTCCAGTTTGATATCGACAGTGATTACTATGATCCAAAATCCGCTCCCGATAACCCGCGCTGGTTAATGGTAGACATTGAATATGTCGAAAAGTTTAAGCGCGTTCTGCCGCTAAGTATCCTGAAGGTAATGCCTGAGCTAGAGAATATGCCGTTGGTAAAACGAGGAAACCGCTTATCCGTGATGCCGGTATCAGAGTCTGAGTGGTCGGCGATTTTGGCGCGAGTGGCTCGCTAGATTGGTGCGCGAGGCTTTTTATTCTTGGGACTTTTGTTTATGAAGCTTTTTGCTCTAGGGAATAAAGATCAGCAAGCTCCCATGCCCAATGGTGAGGATATGCACCATATAGGGGTGAGCATGGGAGTTTGGATTCGACTTCGTTACAGTAGGTGTTTCTTTAAAAACTCTGCAACGGCGTCATCAGCATTGCTACCGATGACGGTATTGTTTGGTAGGGCTTTTTTCACTTTCTCGTGAGCATTTTCCATTACAAAGCCATGACCTGCCATGCTTAGCATCTCTGCATCGTTCATGCCATCACCAAACGCGATGCAATTTTCAAGTCCGTACCCTAGCTTCTCTGCGACGGCTTTCAGCGCTTCACCCTTAGACACTTCTTTTGCCATCACTTCCAGGCACCAAGGTGTCGAGAACGCGATATTGAGCGAATCACCAAACTTCTCACGCAGTGCATCCTCAAACTCAACCAAATGTTCATGGTCTTGCTTTGGATGGGTAATAAAGATTTTAGCGATACCCTGAGTTGGTGCGTTGCTGGCATCAAACAAGGTATAGGTAAAGCCCGTCTCAGTATGGAACTTACGTAAGAACTCATCTTCTTGGTTTAGTAGCCAAGTGTCATCTTGATACATGTGAACAAACAGTTCGCTGTCGGTGTTCAAAACATCCACAACAGATTGAACCATGTCTTGTGGAATGTTTTCACTGTATAGCAGCTCATCTTGCTCATCGTGAACACGGGCGCCGTTAGAAGTGATCATATAGCAGGAATACCGACTGATTCACGAATGCCCGCTACGTCCACATGATGACGACCTGTGGCGAAGATGAAGGTATAGCCCTTGGCGTGCAGCTCTTTTAAGGTTTGCTTAGAGTTGGCACTGAGTAGGTGGTCGGGTGCCAGTAGGGTACCGTCTAGATCAGAAGCAACAATTTTGATGGAATCTCGATTCAGGGTCATAGTTCTCTCTTCGTGTCACAGGTAAAAGCGAGTCGCTTGGCGCGGCCAACAAAGCCGTCACAATGGTGACAATTGTAGGGGATCTGGGCGCAGAAAAAGAGGGTAAATGGTGAATTGATTTGTTTCCTCATTTACCGACTTTTCCGCAATTTATGGCTTTCAGTACTGTTTATCAGTAAAGGACGTGTTCTCGTCAAAGAATGTGGTTATCGCATCCAGTGCTTGGTTGCGATATTGGTCTTTTTCAAACAGCACTTCGTGTTTGGCACCATCGACAGTGACAAGGGCTGCGTTTGCATTGGTGCGTGACAGTTTATTGATAAAGCGCAGTTGGTCTTGGTTACTTACAATCTGATCGGCGCCTGCTTGGACCACTAGCAGTGGAATATTAACCTGCCTAGTTTGTTGAATGCATTGTTTAGCTGCCATCAAGCCTTGCCACACCCAACGCGTGCTCGGGCCGCCGATTTTTAGCTCTGGCATCTTTTCATATAGGTCGCGAAACCAGTGATAACGCACTTCACTTGAAGAGAGCGGATTGATGTCGAACGGTTTTGCCACATAACCTTGATAACCGGGGGCATAGGTTGGAGTTGGGGTAAACCGCGGTCATGATTTGCGAGAGCCAAATGGCAATCGGCTTTAGGTACCAAGGAACATTCACGCCATACATCGGGGCGCTCAGTGCAATCTTATCGAAACCATGATTAGGGCGAGTTTGCAGATAGCGAGTAGAAATGTTGCCGCCCATAGAGTGCGCGAGTAAGTGGCGCTGCTCATAGTGGCTCAAATCAAAGTGCTCTAACAGTAACTGCATGTCATCGAGGTAGTCGTCAAACTCAACAACGTGACCCATTTCAGGGTTGGGTGCTAGGTGAGTAGACAGTCCCTGACCGCGATGATCAAATGAATAAATGTTGTAGCCTTGCTGGTAGAAGTCAAAAAACAGCTCCTGATATTTCCAGGCTGACTCGATGCGTCCGTTGACGACCACAAGGGCTTTGGTATGACTCTCATGGGTTAACTTACACCAATAAAGCTGCGTGCCATCCTTTGCTTTGAACTTGCCCTCATGGCGACTCTCCCATAATTGAGCGATTTGTGTGTTTATTACTTGCTCAAATTGTGGCTCTTGAGTATAAGAGATGTCAGTAGCATTTTTTTTGTGCATACATAGGCCTACTTCAATATTTGTGTATAATGCACTGTTTTTTCGACATTTTTATGTCGATGTACAGGTTGATTAGTCCACGGGATGTCTTATTTAGTTAAGAGTAAACCAGTGGTGAGGAAATACAATGGATTATCATGTTTGGTTCGCTTACGTGGTGACAGCAATCGTGTTCAGTTTGGCCCCGGGATCGGGCACCGTTAATTCGATCAGCAATGGCTTGAGCTACGGGACGCGTAAATCCCTTGCGGCCATTGCAGGCTTGCAGATCGGGCTGGCGATTCATATTGTGCTGGTGGGTGCAGGTATTGGCGCACTTGTCGCGCAATCTGCATTGGCATTCAGTGTGATCAAGTGGGTTGGGGTGGTGTACCTCATTTGGCTTGGCATTCAAAAATGGCGAGATACAGAATCTGTATCCGCTAAAGCTGCACATGAAAGCCGCAGTGCAGGACAACTGCTGCGCAGCGCTGTACTGATAAACCTCACCAACCGAAATCGATCGTGTTTTTGGTGGCGCTGTTTCCGCAATTTATCGACCCTGCGGGCGACCAGTTTCAACAGCTGATGATTTTAGGCATAACCACCGTCGCTATCGATTCTGTGGTTATGCTTGGTTATACCTCGCTTGCCTCTCAGATGGGGCGTTATATTCGTTCAGATCGAGTAATGGGGCGTATTAACAAAGTGTTTGGCTCTATGTTTGTGGGGTGCGGCGCCTTGTTGGCCGCAGCCAAATCGTAGGCTCGCGGTTTGGATATGTACGCCACCTACGTGGCTCGTCAGCCCATTTTCAATGCACGTCGGCATACTTTGGGCTACGAGCTACTGTTTCGTGATGGTGAGCGCAATGCGTTTCCGGCTCATGTTGAGGCTAACCGAGCGACTTATCGCCTTATTGCAGAAAATTTCCTTGCTCTCGGGGTTAACCCCACGATCTCCAATTCCCGCTGTTTCATTAACTTCCCGCAACAGAGTCTAATACGCCGCTTGCCACTCATTTTGCCAAAAGAGCGAGTGGTGATTGAGATCTTGGAAACCTGCGAGCCCAATGATGAGCTTTATGAGGCAATTAAAGAGCTATCTCGCAGCGGTTACATGATTGCTCTTGATGATTTCGTTTATAAGGAAGCGTGGGAGCGTTTCCTCCCCTTTGTACAGATCGTTAAGCTCGACATCATGTCGATGGGTGTGGAACAAGCCTGTCAATTTGTTCAACGTCAGAAAGCCAAAGGCAGTCCAAGGCACTATTTGGCGGAGCGAGTTGAAACGGAACAGGAGTTTTTACTCACCAAGCAGGCTGGATTTAAGTTCTTTCAGGGCTTTTTCTTTAGCAAGCCCATCATGGAGAAACAGGTCTATATTAGTCCTGAGCAACTGGTGGCTATGGAGCTGTTTCAGCAAGTGTGTGTGCCTGAAGTCGATTTTGATAAAATTGAACAGATCGTCGCTAAGGATGTCTCCTTATCCTACAAGCTACTGCAGTTTGTGAATACCATGAGTCCGCGCCTAGAGTCGGAGATCTCCTCGTTTCGCCAAGCTTTGGTCTATCTTGGACAAGACAAGCTCAAGCTGTTTGTATCACTTACAGTGGCGTCATTTATCTCAAGCAATAAGCCTAAAGCTCTGTATGAGCTATCGCTGCAGCGAGCGCAATTTTGCCGTTTAATGACCAAATACCCGCCATTTAGACAATACAAAGATCAAGCCTTCATGATTGGTTTGTTCTCGATATTGGATGCGTTGATGGATCTCTCTCTTGAGCAGTTGATTACTCAACTGCCGTTATGTGAAGAGATAAAGCGCGCTTTGCTTGAGCGTCAGGGACCCTATGGTCGTTTATTGCTGATTGGTGAGTGTTTTGAATCTGCAGACTGGCAAGGGCTCGAGCAGCACCGGGTGCAACTTGGTGTGTCACAAAATCAGGTGTTTGCAGCGCTGGCTGATGCACAGCGCTGGAGTCAAAAAGTGCAAGCGTTGAGTTAATCTTATTTCTGCTGCGCTTTCTTCGGTAACACACTCAGCATATTTTGGTAGGCCATCTTGTCGCAACGTGCTTCGGAAGTGCGGACAAGATAGGCGACCATACTGCCAGGCTCCTGCCTGATATTGGAACTGTCCAACCACATCACTGCCAATCATAAATCGCTCTGGATAGGCTTCAATTAGCGATAGCCAGCGGCGGTCAATTTGCCCCTGAGGCATCATAACCTCAATCAAACTCCACGACGCCAAGATATACAGGTTATCGTGCTCGCTGAGCAAATCAGCGACGGTTTGATACAGAAACTTCATGGTGATGGTTCTGGTCAGTGTCGTCGTCGTTCCTGCGTGAGCCCATAGAAAACGGGTATCAGGGTGTTGACTCAGCGCTTGTTCTAGCTCTTGCAAGTAAAGCGGGTTGTCTTCTCGTTGTGACGTGATGTTGGTGTGTAGTAGTACCGGCATATCGTGTTTCGCGGCGAGGTCATACACCTTGCTTAGTGCAGGGTGGTTGGCCCGCGGTTTTTCATCTGAGGTTAACGCTGTTAGGTGGTCATGGCGAGTGATCACTTCGCCAATACCTTTCCAAAACCCAGGACGGTAGTTGAGCTCTCGCTCGATATGCTCAGCGGCATTCATGTCTGTGGTGTTGAAGCCACTGATAAATGGGTGCAGTCTGGCTTGGCTTTCGGTTGGCAATGATTCGACTTCACGTGCGATGAGTTCATCAGTGAAAGAGTAGTAATACACAGGAGTATCGTCACCGTAGACGAAGCGAGGCGCTTTTGGTGCACTGGCATCCCACTTCTTCATCACGGGTAAGCCCATGACGTAGGCATGGTCAATGTTTTGTTCGTCCATGGTGCTGATTAATGCAGCTGCGCCATCTGAGCGTTGAAAATAGTCGACAAGGTGTACTTCGGCGTCATTGATTCGACCTTGATAGGCGGCACTACAACCAGATGTGAGTATGGCAAAACACGCGAGCATCATATTGCGTGTCGCGCTTGAGGCTAATTTCATGATTTACGTCCCTGTGATTTAGCTTTGCTAAAACTATCACGGCTTACGCTATCACGACAGCTAAGTGACGTAAATCTAAGCGGTTTGCTGTTTTTACTAACGCTTAAGGGCGAAGTGTAAGAATTTATCACCTTGATAGGTCAGCATTCCTTTGTCACCAGGGTTGAGGTGGTGATAATAGTGAACACCGATCTGAAACTCTCGCTTAGGCCCGAAGGTGCCTTTTTGAATATAGATCCAATACTCGTCTTCTTGAGTCGGATCTTCGGTGGCAACCACCTGCTTATCGAGAATAGTGACTGCGGCTTTTCGCTCCGGTGCATCGACACCAAACGTGTGCTTTCGTTGAACAAAAACAAAGAGATAGCCGGCAACGCCAATCAATAGCACCACCGCTAGAATGAGAGAGATAGGCATACAAACCCCGTATATTCCAATGCGCTGGAAGTAAGATCGCATAAAAACCGCAGAAAATAAGCTGTCATCGTGTGTTTTGCCGAGAATTTTAGGCTCATATCACACAAAAGGCAGTGGAATTAGGGTTAAATCTTTACTTGAATTTACCTAACAATTGTCGAATTCTTAATACAGATGGTTAACAATGGAGTGAACCGAAAGTAAAGACATGAGCCAGCACGGCTTTTTCACATTTCGCTGGTGTTGGGAGGGATGGATATGTCTGATATAGAAAGTGTGGTTGTACGCACAAGACGTTTGGAAAAATTGCTTAGGCAGCAGTATCGAGCGGATGGCAAAGGTCTGCATCAGCTAGTGACGAGCTGTGAGGAGCGTCTGCCGCATGATGTGGTCAGCAAGTTGCGTTATATCGCCACCATTCGCAATAAAATCGTTCACGAGGATGATTTTGAATTGGACGACAAGTCTGGTTTTTGCGTGCTTGCGATGAGTGTGAACAAGAACTCACACCACGCAGTAGCCGTTTTATCTGGCGCACCGCGATGTGGCTGATGGCCTTGATCACGTTAATTGCGATGGGCTTTTATTACGTGCACTGGGAAAAAGTGCTGCACATTCTCGCTAAATAATCGTATGGGGTAGTCGATGGACGCTTAAATGAGCGGCTAGCCTGACTACCCATCAAACAGAAACGAAAAAGGGACGCTGAAAGCGTCCCTTTTTTGATCATGCGGCTTTGACTCAGTCAATACTAGTAAAGCATCGGCAGTGTCATTAGCCCTACTACTACGGCTATCATCACTAGACCTTGCTTCTGAGAAGATGAAATCATAACACTGCTCCTTTCAATAATTCTGTCGTTGGAAATAAGAATAGCACTGTTTTTGGCTTTTAGGCAATAATATTCTTTAATTCTTTCTGTTTTATGACGTTTTCTAACGTTAATTTGATCTTAATGCCACAAAGAAACAGTGTATTTATTTTGTGTTAATTTTGTCCGCATGACGTTTTGTGATGTATATCCTGAATAAGACATTGTTTTAATTGGATTAAATTGTGTTTACATGTTGCTCAATAAAACAAGGTGTACTTTTGAGGCTTTGGTGTTGTCACTGCTCTCTGTGGTGTTTGTTGTGATGTTGAGGCTAGGGTTTTTCGCTGCAGTTATCTTGAGGGGTGAGAAATTGGTCTGGGTTTTCTTGCTCAGTGATAGAAAATCGTTATTTTTGTTAGGTTATTAGAAAGTTAACGTTTCTTAGTGCTGGTTCGTTTTATATTAATGCTCTTTTAAAACAGTATGTTATGTGGGTGTTGGGGAGTGGATATGAAAGGAATATGTTGCCGCTCTCAAGTTGAGCAGAAGAAATAGAAGCTCTATTGGCAAATGGCTAAGTAAACGTTTGCTTTTTAAGTTCATGCTTTTGTCAGTAACAAGACCTATAAAGGCGTGAAATTTGCCAATGTCAAAACGAGAATGGTTTAGTTTAAGACAAGTCCAACTTTTACCCCTTACCACTGGACAGGATAAGTGAGCTTCATACACTGGGAGCGATAATAAGAACTGGGTATGTGTATGTGGAGTTGGCTGGCAGTCGCGCTTTCGGGCTTGCTGTATATTTTTGCGGATGAAAAAGGGGACAAGGTCAGAATGGTGCTGTTCAGTTTGCTGACGCATGCACTGTTGGCCACAATGATTTTGGCCATTGACCATTTGCAGTCCTACCAAATGTGGATGTTGCTCGGGCTTGGGGTGTTCGCGGTGAGCGACGCGATAGCGCAGTGGCAACAGCATACTAAATTGAGTTTTGTGGGCTTTATTCTTGCTCAGCTGGTTTATAGCTGGGCGATGTGGGGAGTGGTGGATAGTCAGTTTGTGCTCTGGTTGCCTGCATTACTTCTGTGTATTGCTATCGTGACGTTTTTGCTACTTTTACCGCGTTTGGACTCATTTTTAATGCCTGTGGCATTCATGGGGCTATCTTTAGTGCACGTGCTTTGTGCTGCAGGAGAGGCGTGGCTCGTCGCCGGAACATCATCATCGACCTAGGCTTTGTCGGGGGCGCTGGTATTGATGCTATCTGCGCTACTTTTGGCACTCGACCAGTATCACTTTCAATCTAGGCGAGCCCGTTATGCGGTATCTGGCAGCTACTATGCCGCGCAAAGTCTGCTGGTCGCTTCTGCTTTGTCTTTCGCGGCGCAGTAAGCGTCTTATGTTTAAGTTAGCGCCTTTGCGATAGATCATCGTGATGGGCAATAAACTGGGCTAGCATGGCGATCTGAACATTTAGTAAGGTATTCATCATGACAGCATCTGACATTCACGCTCATAAAGTTCTTAACCTGTTGCGCGAGCAGCCGATGAGCCGAACGCAACTTGAGCAAACCGTTATTGAACAGTTTGGCGCCAATGCCACTTTTCGCACTTGCAGTCGCGATGGTTTTGACCTTGACTCATTGCTAGCATTTTTTGTCGAAAAGCAAAAAGTGATTGAGAATGATGGACTGTGGAGCCTAAACATCGAGCGAGTCTGTTCTCACTAAACGATAAATAGCCTGCTATACTCCCAGAAAATTTCGTTAGCAGGCTGTAATCCATGGATATTCTTTCAGCGGCGACCATGTTATTCCTCATCATGGATCCGCTTGGCAACCTTCCCATCATTCTTTCAATACTCAAACACATCGATCCTGAGCGTCGTCGCAAGATATTAGTACGCGAGCTGTGCTTTGCTTTGCTCATTCTGCTGCTGTTCCTTTTTGCAGGCAAAGGCATACTTAGCTTCTTACACGTTGAGCCGGAAACGCTGAGTATTTCGGGCGGTATTATCTTGTTTATTATTGCGATTAGGATGATTTTCCCACAGGCGGGCAGTGTGACGGGTTTAGCCGCAGGTGAAGAGCCATTTATTGTCCCTATGGCGATCCCTATGATTGCTGGGCCATCGGTGATTGCGTCCGTTTTACTGCTCTCAACGCAAAATCCAGACAGTTTGGTTGAGCTGTCTGCTGCGGTGTTAATTGCTTGGGGCGCGACGTTCTTCATTTTGATGTTCTATAACTTCTTCCACAAACTGTTGGGAGAAAGGGGATTGAAAGCGGTCGAGCGCTTGATGGGCCTATTACTCGTGATGATTTCGACCCAAATGTTCCTAAATGGTGTGAAAAGCTACATGGGTTAATCGTGACACGTAAATAACAAAAAAGAGCCGCATTCGCGGCTCTTTTTTATCGCTAGTTTGAGAAGGGGGCTACTTTTGCTCCTGGCTTTCGTCATCCTGCTCAGGCGCCGGTCCCATCATGTACTTTTGGCGGATATCCAGCAGCGCGAAAATACCAAACGCCAGTATTGAGTATTTCTCCCAAGTACCGAGTTTAAGCTTGTCGCCGAACGCACCAATGAAAATTGCCATTTGAATACCGTGCATCATAAATAGGAATGCGGTCATGATGTACAGCGCGATCGCGCCCTTACCTGGAAATGGGTGGAAGATGTTTAAGATCAACACAAACCAAACAAATCCAAAGGCGATTTTTGCTAGCATTAATAGCGCTTTCATTGTGATTCCCTCTCAAATAATCGGTAGCTAACCTGACCCGCTGTTTTTTCTTTTAGGAGATCCCAGTGCTCTGGGATAGCGTCAAGCTGCAGTTCTTTTTCCGTTTCAATATAGATTAACGCATTGTCAGCGAGCCAGCCATTGCTCTCTAGACGTTCTATGACATCCGGTAGCAACCCTTTGCGAAAAGGCGGATCGATAAACACCAAATCTTGCGGTTGCCCAGCTTGAGACAAGAAACTCAGTGCATCACCGTGATGAGCTTTGATGTTGTCTGCTTTGACCAGTGCGATATTACTGACAATTTGCTTGTAGGCTTTGTCATTAAGCTCGATCATAGTGACGTGTTCAGCTTGTCTCGATGCGGCTTCAAAACCTAGACCGCCGGAACCTGCGAACAGATCGAGCACCTTGGCGTGCGGAACATCTTGAGCTAGCCAGTTAAATACCGTCTCTTTAACGCGATCGGTGGTGGGTCTGAGCCTTCTGCATCGTGCACAGGGAGCTTGCGACCACGCCAAAGTCCGCTGATGATGCGAACACTGCCCATCTGGCTCGATGGTTTTTGTGATGGAGTTTGCTTGCGACGTCTAACCATAGATTTTTTGACCGCCAATAAAGTGATACTATAACGGGCTCATTAAAGAGCTTAAATTGATAAGTGACGAAGTGTACCAATCTCTGAGAAAAGTTTTCACTGCTTTGTCACAATTATTTTTGCAGCGCCAGACGTGAAATAGACGCGTCTTGGCAACGACGAATTTAAGACATTTGAAAAGACAGTATTCAGGATAGTTTCAGATGACAGAAAAGAAAAAGCGCGGACTCCTCTCTTGGCTCGGTTTTGGCGATGAAGAGCAAACTGAGCAAAAACAACAAGACACGTCTGCACAGACCGAATCAGAGCAGCCATCAGTAGAATCTGGTGATGAGCAGCAATCGCAAACTGACAAGGTTGAAGTCAGTGTTGAAGAGACGCTAGAACAGCAAGAAGAGCAAACTGCTCCAGAATCAGTAGAGCCAGACGTGGTTGCTGAGGATGAAACTCAAGATACTGAAAAAGCAGAAGCAGAAGCAGAAGCAGAAGCAGAAGCAGAAGCAGAAGCAGAAGCAGAAGCAGAAGAGCTTGTCGCTGCGCGCGTTCAAGAGCAAGAGAAGCCAACAGAAAGCTTCTTCGCCCGCCTTAAACGCAGCTTAAGCCGCACCAAAGCCAACATCGGTGCCGGTTTCTTTGGTTTGTTCAAAGGCAAAGAAATTGACGATGAGCTGTTTGAAGAGCTTGAAGAGCAGCTATTAATTGCTGACGTGGGCATGAACACCACGGTAAAAATTATTGATAACCTTACAGAAAAAGCGTCTCGTGCCGATTTAAAAGATGGTGAAGCGTTATACGGCCTTCTTAAAGAGGAAATGGCGGAGATCCTAGTCCAGGTTGAAAAACCGCTGGAAGTGGATACGACCAAATCGCCATTCGTGATCCTTATGGTGGGTGTCAATGGTGTCGGCAAGACGACGACCATCGGTAAGCTGGCGAAGCAATTTCAGGCTGAAGGCAAGAAAGTCATGCTGGCCGCGGGTGATACCTTCCGTGCGGCTGCCGTTGAGCAGCTTCAAGTATGGGGCGAGCGTAATGACGTTCCTGTGATTGCTCAGCATACTGGCGCGGATAGTGCCTCTGTTATTTACGATGCGATTGAAGCGGCGAAAGCTCGTGGCGTGGACGTAGTCATCGCCGATACCGCTGGCCGTTTGCAAAACAAAGCTAACCTTATGGAAGAGCTGCGTAAAATCGTACGCGTGATGAAGAAGATTGATGACTCGGCACCGCACGAAATCATGCTAACACTGGATGCGGGCACTGGCCAAAATGCCATTAGCCAAGCGAAACTGTTTAGTGATGTCGCGCCGCTGACTGGTATTACGCTCACCAAACTTGATGGTACAGCAAAAGGCGGGGTGATCTTTGCTCTTGCTGATCAATTCCAGATCCCAATCCGCTATATTGGAGTGGGTGAAGGGATTGATGACTTAAGGCCATTTGAGACGCAAGATTTTATCGACGCACTGTTTAGTCGCGAAGAGTAATGGAAGGGGATGCATGGCATCCCTTTTCTGACCTAGGACGTCCAGATCAGAGGAATGATTCGGTGATCAAATTTGAACAAGTGAGTAAAGCCTATCGTGGGGGACGACAAGCACTGCAAAAAGTCGACTTCCACCTAAAACGCGGTGAAATGGCGTTTTTGGGCGGCCACTCGGGTGCAGGTAAGAGTACTCTATTAAAACTTATCTGCGCTATCGAGCGACCAACTGATGGTCGCATACTGTTTAACGATTATGACATTAGTCGACTGCCAGCAAAGGACATTCCTTTCTTGCGTCGTAATATCGGTATCGTGTTTCAAGATCACCGATTACTGATGGATCGCACCGTGTTTGACAACGTCGCCTTGCCGATGCGTATCGAGTCTATTTCAGAAAATGAAATCAAGCGCCGAGTGTCGGCGGCACTGGATAAAACAGGACTGCTCGACAAAATGAAGTGCTTGCCAAGCCAGCTCTCTGGTGGTGAACAGCAGCGTGTCGGTATCGCTCGTGCGGTGGTTAATCGACCTACCATGCTGCTTGCCGATGAGCCTACGGGTAACCTCGACCCAGAGCTGTCGAACAAAGTGTTGAAGCTGTTTGAAGAGTTTAACCGTGCCGGCGTCTCGATACTGCTGGCCACTCACGACATTAATTTGGTGCGCTCGCGCCCACAGTACCGCTACCTTGAGCTGAACCAAGGCTTTTTGAGTGAGGTGAGTGATGGCGTTTAAGCGTAAACAAAAACAGGTGAAGCACCGCCTGAAATCCGATGGCTTTTTTGCTGTGCATTGGCGCCAAGCGAAAAACTCGCTTATCGAGATGTGGCAGCGCCCGCTTGGCAATATCTTAACGCTAGCGGTGATTTCCATGGCGTTAACCATGCCCGCTTGTTTGTACCTGCTGGGTAAGAACGTCGCTGCTGTGACCTCCAATGTGGCCAGTCAGTCGCAAATTACTGCGTTCATTGATGTCGGTGTTGCCGATGCCAGAGTGCTAGTGCTCAAAGATGATATCGAAAGTTGGGATACGGTCAGCAAGGTTGAGTACATCACGCCGCAGCAAGGTCTGGCTGATTTGAGTGAACATTCCGGTCTTGATCAAGCATTAAGCCTCCTTGATGGTTATGCCTTACCAGGCGTATTAGTGATCATTCCTAGCGATGCAAGCGTAGAGACTGACCGAGAGTTGGTCTCGAAACTGCGCACTCGAGGTGACATTACCGATGTACGCCGCGATGAAGATTGGCTAGGTCGCTTCGATGCGATTAAAAATTTAGCCTCGACGCTGGTGGTGAGCCTGTCGGTGCTGATGCTGGTGTCAGTATTCCTGATCGTTGGCAACACGCTGCGTTTTAATGTGCTAGCTAATAAAGAAGCCATCCAGACCATGAAACTGATTGGCGCTACCGATGCGTTTATCTTAAGGCCTTATCTGTATTCAGGTATGTGGTTCGGTCTTATCGGTGCACTTGTCGCTTGGCTACTGACGGCTTTGCTCACGGTAATCATCAACAGCACTGTGACTGACTTGGCGATGATGTACGACAGTGATTTTCGCCTGCTAGGACTTAGCTGGGATGAGACGCTGCTTATCTTGATGCTTGGTCTGTTCCTTGGCACTGGAGCGGCGAGAATTTCTGCCAAGCGCCATTTAAAAGAAATTGAACCGGTTTAGAGAACTGCAGTCAAAATAATCGGTAACAAAGCATGATAGGGGCTAGCGTCATAATCATACCGGGATTCAACAAGATAGTGAGATTTATGTCTCATTAACAAGGTGTTCACCTATTAATGAGTGAAATTTAATCGGCAAATACACTTGTTTAGACCAATTGATTATGCATAATTACTAACCCCTTCTTGAATCTGCTACCGATTAGGTTCAGTATTGACAGGTTAAGAAGGTGTTAACCCTACTCGAGATAGATGAGGAAGTGAATGGCAAACCAAGCGTATCCAATGGCTTTAGTAACACAAGATAGCTTAGACAGCTACATCCGCTCAGTGAACGGCTACCCAATGCTGACCGCTGATGAGGAGCGTGAACTAGCAGAAAGATTGCATTACGACGGTGAGATTGATGCGGCGAAAGGGCTCATCTTGTCACACCTTCGCTTTGTTGTTCACGTCGCTCGTGGCTATTCAGGTTACGGCCTGCCTATGGCGGATCTCGTGCAAGAGGGCAACATTGGTCTGATGAAAGCGGTAAAACGCTTCAACAGAAGTTGGGGTAAGACTGGTGTCGTTCGCAGTACACTGGATCAAAGCTGAAATCCATGAGTACGTGTTGCGTAACTGGCGTATCGTTAAGATTGCGACCACAAAAGCGCAGCGCAAATTGTTCTTCAACCTGCGTAAGTCTAAAAAGCGTCTTGGTTGGTTTAACAACGGTGAAGTGGAAACCGTCGCGAAAGAGCTAGGTGTAGAGCCAGCTGAAGTACGCGAAATGGAATCCCGTTTGGCCGCGCAAGACTCAACGTTTGAAATGCCAAGCGATGACGATGAAGCGGGCACCACATACACGGCGCCAGCACTTTACCTAGAAGACAAAAGCTCAGACCTTGCTGAAGACTACGAAGCTCAAAACTGGGAAGCGCACACCAATAATCGTCTTGGCCATGCGCTGGCGACACTGGATGAGCGCAGCCAACATATCGTTCGTTCTCGTTGGTTAGATGACAACAAATCGACACTGCAAGACCTAGCCGATAACTATGGTGTGTCTGCAGAGCGTATTCGTCAGCTAGAAAAGAATGCAATGAAGAAGCTCAAAGCCGCAGTTGGTGAGTTTTAATCACGTAGAGTTCGAATCACTGAGCATGACGCGCAGTTCAAATTTTAAAGGCCGAAGTCGAAAGACTTCGGCCTTTTTGATGGCTCGCGTTTGATCACCTCTCTACCACCTATCGTACTCAAAATCAGACCAGGCACATGATGTTGATCGCAATGGTGATCGACCTTCGTTTCTCTCGCCGATCATCGATCCGGATTTTGTTGTCATGGCCTGTGGATAAGTCTGTGACAAAATTATTTGCCAACTGTCAGAAAGCAGCGACAAATGGGGCTTTTCGGCGCTTTTGGCCTTGGGGATACCTTTTGCCTTACCCACAGTTAGATCAAGATCATACCTAGATATAGTGGATCAAAAGATCCAAAACCACTTTATCAACGCAATCCACAGAGTTACTCACAGCTGGTGAAAATATAGACTGGGGTGGATAACCCTAAAAGGTGTCGGTACTTTGTTAGCACTGAATAGTGCTATTATCGAAGCTAATAAAAACATGAAAAAACGCATGGAATACGCTTAACTTTGATGTGGCGCCATGTGTGATGAAAGTAAAGGATTAGACTCTATGGAGCAGTTTCAACATATCGATGTGCAAGCGGCACATCAGCTACTACAAGACAACGAAGAAGCGAGGCTGGTGGACATTCGTGATATCCAAAGTTTCTCGGTTGCACATGCAGCCAGTGCTTACCATCTCACCAATGACAGCATCGTCGATTTCATGCAGCAAGTTGAGTTTGATGCACCCGTGTTAGTGATGTGCTATCACGGTATTAGCAGTCAAGGTGCTGCTCAGTATTTGCTGAACCAAGGCTTTGAGCAGGTATATAGCGTGGATGGCGGCTTTGAAGCTTGGCACCGCGCCGCGCTGCCGACAGAAAGTCACAGTTAACGAGGATAAACATGGTTAGACTTATCACCCTTCAGAACCCAAGAATGGGGCAGGCGTTTATTGACTATATGGCGTCAAGGCGCATTGATGTGCAGATGATGCCTGAGGGTGAGGGGCAATTTGCCTTGTGGTTGATGAACAGTGAAGACCAGCTTGAAGCCGAAGTCGAGCTCAAGCAGTTTCTCGACAATCCATTTGATGCTAAGTACCAAGCGTCGTCTTGGGAGATGGCCGAAACGAGACAAAACTCATTTCGCTATCAAACACCAAGCTTTATGTCGATGATCAAAGCCAAGGCGGGCGTGGTGACACTGGCCGTTATGGTGATCTGCTCGGTTATCTTTATCTTGCAGCAGCTTGGGCTAGGCAATGCGATTTTCGCGGCGCTGCATTTCCCTGCGTTTGACGGTCAGCAATGGCAAATCTGGCGTTGGTTCAGTCATGCGTTGCTGCACTTCTCGGCGATGCACATCATCTTCAACCTGTTATGGTGGTGGCAGCTTGGTGGTGACATCGAGCAGCGTCTTGGCGCGAAAAAGTTGTTAGAAATCTTTTTGTTGTCCGCGGCGGTATCCGGTACAGGTCAATATTGGGTTGAGGGCGCTAACTTTGGCGGCTTGTCTGGTGTGGTGTATGCCTTGGTTGGCTATTTATGGATGCTAACCATTAAACGCCCAGACCTTGGGCTTGAGATCCAAAAGCCTATCGTCGGTTTTATGTTGGTGTGGCTGGTGCTCGGTTTTGTGCAGCCATTTATGGCAATCGCCAATATGGCGCATCTATCTGGACTGGCAGCGGGTGTGTTGCTTGGACTGATTGATTGCCGACGCCTCAAGCGATAAGTGGAGCATATAACTAAACGCTCAGCTCGTCGCGCTGGGCGGTTATTGATAGAGATACTTGGTGAAAAGCAGGTCTGCAATCACCGCCTTGCCCGTTTCTGCCAGCAATAGATTATTGAGGTTGCTCACTAGGGCTTGGCGAATTTCTTCTCTTCCTGCCAACGACTTAATCACATCGGCATTTTGTTTACCAAGCAGTTCGATGACCGCATCGCGGATCAGTGGCTGGTGATGCTCAATCACTGCTAAGTCATTGACATCGGCCACCATGACATCGATACGCACTTGCACATAGCCGAGGCGCTTACCTTTAGTGTAAAAGTTGGTGGTCAGTTCCGGTTCAAGGGTGAAATAGGCGAGGTTGGGCGCTGACTCTTGGGATGCCAATGTAGGCATAGCTGCAGTCAAGCTCATGATGAGGAAAAACTGGGTCAGGTAACGTTTACGCATATTTCTCTCTTTCAAACTCGATTTAGCCGATATTCCATGAGTCTAATTTTGTTACAATGACGTAATATCGCTGGAGTGAACGTGCTCTAACGATGGTACAATACGCCATCGAGATGAATAATGATTGTACGCGCTTAGCGCGTGTTATTGAATAGCAAAAATGAATGATTCCGCTGTCGACTATCTGAAAATATTACGCCAAGCTCAATGGCAATCCCCCGACGAGTTTCCCTCTCTAAATCGCCATGCTCTGCAATGGCTGACGGAGCAGGGGTCGCTTTCTCACAAATTGGCTACGCACTGTGACCATTTTTCTGTCGAGATAGTGCGCAGTGAGGCCAGCCCATCACAGGACATGCTGCAAGATGAAGTCGAGCTCCTTGACCATGAGGCATGTTGGCTACGTGAAGTGGTGCTCTACGGTGATGATACCCCTTGGGTTATTGGCCGGACTCTCATGTCACTAGAGTCGATGGATCGCAGCCAATATGACATTTCCCAGCAAGGCACTGTGCCAATTGGGGTTACTGTGTTCTCAAGTGCTGACACCAAGCGTGATGCACTGCAAGTGGCAAAAATTGCGACGCCAAATGGCGAGCTGTTTGCTCGTCGCTCAAGATTGTGGGTGAAGGGACACCCTATTTTGGTTGCTGAGCTGTTTCTGCCTCAGTCGCCAATCTACCAACAGGAGAGTGGTCAATGACCTCAGCTATGACCTCAACTAAGGCGAAAGCCTACTGGCAATTAATGCGAATGGATAAGCCGATTGGTTCGCTGTTGCTGTTGTGGCCAACATTGTGGGCCCTGGTGATTGCCGCCGAAGGCATGCCGGATTTACTGGTGCTGGTGGTGTTTACCCTTGGGGTCGTGATGATGCGCAGCGCCGGTTGTGTGATCAATGACTTTGCGGATCGAAAGGTCGATGGCCACGTTGAGCGCACCAAAGGCAGACCACTGCCTTCTGGCATGGTTTCGTCAAAAGAGGCATTAGGTCTGTTTCTGTTTTTGGCATTGGCTTCTTTTGTATTAGTGCTGACCATGAACACCTTGACGATTCAACTGTCGTTTGTGGGTGTCGCGCTCGCCTTTATTTACCCGTTTATGAAGCGCTATACTCATCTGCCACAATTGTTCCTGGGTTTGGCGTTTAGCTGGTCTATCCCTATGGCCTTCGCTGCACAGGCTAACTCTCTGCCGCCGGTGGTGTGGTTCTTGTTTGTTATCAACGCACTGTGGACGATCGCTTATGACACCCAATACGCAATGGTGGATAGAGAAGACGATCTAAAAATCGGCATCAAATCGACGGCGATTTTGTTTGGTAAGCGCGACAAGCTGATCATTGGTGTATTGCAGCTCACTACGTTATTGATGTTGATGGGACTTGGTTATAGCTATCAGTTGGGCGCGAGCTTCTATTGGAGCCTTCTGGCAGTGAGTGCACTGTTTGTATATCAGCAGTGGCTTATTCGTCATCGTGAGCGCCCACTTTGCTTCCAAGCCTTCCTCAATAACAACTATGTAGGGATGGCGGTGACCGTTGGCCTACTGAGTGCCTTCTTGCTTCAATAAGCAGTGGCTCCAATAAACACGAGCTACAACGATTCAAAAATAGAAAATACAGATAATAAAAGGGCGCGTTCATCGTAATGAACGCGCCCTTTTTAATTGGGGTTTAGCTTGCTAGGCACCTTCAGGCTCGTCGCTCGCATCCTCTAGCAAAGGCTCGCTTTGATGCACGCTCTCTTGGATGGTGAGGCGAACTTCTGGGTAAAGCAGACCGTACAGCAGGCTTGCTAGATTCTCGGTGGCAGCGATGTCGCAGTTGCCATCAATGTCGAGGTAGCCTTGCTCTTTTAGGGTACTGAACAGGGCTGCAAATACGCCTTTATCAAAGAACTCTGGCGCGTTAATGCTGTGCAGACGACCAAGGCGCTGAGCGATGTCTTGGCTTTTCTGTTCAAGATCGCGTTTACCAAGCTCAGGGTAGCTGGCCAGTAGATTCAAAGAAATCGCATAGCGCTGCAAGGTTTCTGAAATGGTTCGACCGAGTAGCATTAGCGTTTGCGTGTTCGATTGGTTCATCGACACCACGCCTTGCTCAACAATCACCAGCTCTTGCCTGGTCAGTTCATTAACAATGCTATCGACTACCGATTCCAGTTCGCTCTCTTCAATACTTAAGAACAGCTCTTTTTTTCAGGAACGGGTATAGTTTGCGAACATTGTACTGGATTTGTTCAAGCGATAGCTTGTGCTGACGGATCAGCATCTGAGCGATGAGTGACGGCAGTGCAAACAAGTGAATGATGTTATTGCGATAGTAGGTCATCAAGATCGACTGATGACGATCGAGCGAGATAATGTCGCCCAAGGTATCCGACTCAATCACAAATTTATCCAACGACTCAGCGTGTGCCACCAACTCTTCCGCAGAAGCATCTGGTAGCGTACATGTCTTCGAGTATGGCACCTGTTTTAGTAGCGATAAGTAACAATCAATTTGATTGACCAAGCTATCGCGAGATAAAGCTCGTTGACGTGAGGCCAACAGAGCAGTCGCACAGAGTGTTAGGGCGTTAGCTGCTGCTGCGTCGTTGATGTTGGTCATCATTTTGGTCGCAAGGTCGTTTACTGCAGGAACCAACCATTGAGGTTTGCTGGTGCCCATAGGGTCGATATCTTGCGTCCAATTTGGCGCCGCCTCGTTGAGGTACTGGTTCAGTGGGATTGGTTCACCAAAGTTGACGTACCCTTGGCCGAAGTTACGCAACTTACGCAGCGTTTTCAGTACCTGACCTGCGTTCTCTTTTTCTTTACGTTTACCGCGCAGCTCTTTTGCGTAAGTGCTTACTTCCATTACATGTTCATAGCCGATGTATACCGGTACGAGAGTAACAGGACGGTTTAGGCCGCGTAGCATGGCTTGAATAGTCATGGCCAGCATGCCCGTTTTGGCTTGCAATAGACGGCCTGTACGTGAGCGGCCACCCTCACTGAAATATTCGACGGAGTAGCCTTTGGCAAACAGCTCAGCGAGATACTCACGGAAAATCGTCGAGTAAAGTTTGTTGCCTTTGAAGCTGCGACGTATAAAGAACGCACCACCACGGCGGAAAATCGGCCTGCTGGGAAGAAGTTTAGGTTAATGCCCGCTGCGATATGTGGCGGTACCATGCCTTCTTTGTAAAGCACGTACGACAGTAGCAGATAATCCATATGGCTGCGGTGACACGGCACGTAGACAATTTCGTGTCCGTCTTGCGCCAGACGACGTACCGTCGAGGCATTGCTGACGTTGATACCTTGATAGAGCTTGTTCCAAAGCCAAGTTAGGACATGGTCACCACTCTTCACCAGTTTGTAAGAGAAGTCCGCGGCGATCTCATCCATGATTTGCTGAGCTTCTTTACGCGCTTTTTCTTCTGGAACATTGTTGCTCTGCGCGTGATCTTTAATCGCTTGCTCAATCACCTGCGAGTTCAACAGGCGGTGGAATAACACTTGGCGGTTAGGCAGGTTAGGGCCTGACGCCGCTAATTTCTGGCGAGAGAAGTGGATACGAGCTACACGTGCCAGTTTATGGGCGATAGACTCATCTGTGCCGTGTGAGTCAGCCATATAGCGCAGCGAGACCACTGGGCTAAAGCGCACCATACAGTCGCGTCCTGAGGCCAATACGGCTTGGGTTTTCTGTAGGCCGTTCATTGGCTGCAAATAAGGTTTTGGCGTCTCTTCTTTGCCTGGTTTGCGTCCCCATAATACGGTGGTTGGGATCACTTGCACGTCAAGCGTTGGGTCTTTCTCGTGTTCCTTGAGTAAATCTGAGAACAGAGCAATGGATTCGCTAGGGACATGCTGGTCGCTATTAATCAAGGTTGGCCTTGATGCAATGAACACAAAGCGATTACGTTCTTCGCCATTAAGCACGATCGGCTCGAGTGGATCTGGCAGTCCTACCGCAATAGCTTGCTTTTGTAGAGTGAGCAGATCAACGTTAGAGCTGAAGGGCAGTGCATACACCACAGGCTTCGAGATATCGATGTTGTGGTCTTCGATGGGGTTAGATGGAATCGCCGTCCCTTTTACTAGCACCGACATGGGCAGTTTTATAAAGGAACGGAACAGTGATTGTCCTGAAGACATAAAGGTTCACAGCCTCAATTTGTTCAAAGAAACAATGCCGAGGAGTAAGCATGGTATTACCATGTTACAGATAAATCCTAGACATTAAATTTAACGCGCGCCAAGCATACCAGAAACTGGTCTTACCTTTTATTAAAAAAAGCACCTAGCCGTTGATTTAAGAATCACCACACCACTGTGATTAGTTATGGTGCCAACTTGCTAAAAAAACAACCAATTATCGTTGCAATTAACTAATTACTGGATATACTCACAGTTAACTGTATAAACAGACAGGTGATGTATGAAGCCGCTAACGCCCCGACAACAGCAGGTTTTTGATCTAATCAAAGCCAAAATAGACGATGTAGGTATGCCACCTACGCGCGCCGAAATCGCCAAGGAACTTGGGTTCCGTTCAGCGAATGCGGCCGAAGAACACCTAAAAGCTCTCGCTCGTAAAAAAGCGATTGAAATTATCCCTGGCGCCTCGCGCGGGATCCGTATTTTGCTTGAGCAAGAGCCCGCGAACGAAGACCAAGGTTTGCCTCTTATTGGTCAAGTTGCAGCAGGTGAGCCGATTTTGGCTCAAGAGCACGTTGAAGCGCATTACCAAGTCGATCCGGGTATGTTTAAGCCACAAGCGGACTTCTTGCTTCGCGTTAACGGCGAGAGTATGAAAGACATCGGCATCATGGATGGCGATTTGCTAGCAGTGCACAAAACGCAAGATGTTCGCGATGGGCAGGTCGTCGTAGCGCGCGTAGACGAAGACGTCACCGTGAAGCGTTTAGAGCGCAAAGGGGCAACCGTGTTACTGCATGCTGAAAATGAAGAGTTTTCGCCGATTGAAGTGGATCTGACTGCACAACACCTTGCGATTGAAGGTATTGCAGTGGGCATTATTCGCAACACAGATTGGATGTAATGTCTCGTGGCGGTGCGGTCATCCTTGGTCGTCCGCCGATTTTCCGCGATTAAATTGACTAAATTGTAGAAAAAATACCCATCTCTACTCCCCACAGTGCTCACTTTCTGGTATGTTTCGCACCCTTGTATTGATCAGGGTATCGCGAAGGAGAGGAATTGTGGAAGCTTGCCCACTGTGTTCGGGACAATCCGTCCACCATTATCATAGTGACAAAAAGCGTGATTACTTGCAGTGCACGCGCTGTGAGCTGGTGTTTGTGCCAAGAGCGCAGCGTTTAGATGCAGTGAGTGAAAAGGCGCACTATGACCTCCATAATAACGATCCCCAAGACCAAGGATACCGCCGCTTTTTGTCTCGATTGGCAGACCCAATTTTGCAGCGAATTGCGCCCGGTTCAAAAGGACTAGACTTTGGATGTGGTCCGGGTCCGACTCTGTCACTG
This sequence comes from Vibrio maritimus, assembly GCA_000755425.1. GTDB lineage: Bacteria > Pseudomonadota > Gammaproteobacteria > Enterobacterales > Vibrionaceae > Vibrio > Vibrio maritimus_A. Next base: position 18,870 of record BBMT01000022.1, on the reverse strand, counting down.
ATGCTCACTGAGCAAGGCCATGACATGGCCCTGTACGATCTGTACTATTATCCGGATAAATCCGTACTCGATATTAGTTACGATGTGGTGACCGCGACAGAGGTGATCGAGCACTTGTATGAGCCAAACCAGGTTTGGCAACAATGGTTATCGCTCATTAAGCCTGGAGGATGGTTAGGCTTAATGACAAAACTGGTCATCGATGTAGACGCATTTGCTAAATGGCACTACAAAAATGACCAGACACATGTTGTTTTCTTTAGTCGAGCCACGTTCTTGTACCTCGCAGAGCGAGACGGGCTAGATATAGAATTCATTGGTAATGATGTCATTTTACTGAGGAAGCTTACGTAATGAGTCGTAAGAAAAAATCAAGAAAGCCGGGTTCGAATCCAGAGCCGGTAGTTGCGGTTACGCGTAACCGTTCACAAGCGGATGTAGACGGCCGTCTTCGCAAGCGTTTGAAAAAGCGTAAAGGTCAGAAGTCAGGTAGCCGCCACTCTGAAGGCAAAGAAGTGAAGCAGGGTACTGGTTCTGCAAAACTGGATCCGCGTCTTGGCAGCAAGAAAAAGATCCCATTGATTGTTGAGCCGAAGAAGAAACCAACTAAGGTTGAGCGCCGTCTTTCTGCTGAGCAAGAGCTAGAGATGCTAGAGAATGATGCACAACTTAATGTGTTGCTGGATCGCATCGAAAGTGGTGAGAACCTAGGTGCAGGCCTACAGAAATACGTTGATGAGAAGCTGGATCGCATTGAGAAGCTGATGAACCAACTGGGTCTGATGGAACCTGAATACGACGAAGAAGAAATGTTCGAAGAGCCTGTTTCTGCACCAAGCAAGAAAGCGAGCAGCGATGACGAGCTTCTGTCTCAGTTCGAAGATGTCGATATGGACCAGTTCAAAGGGTAACGAGAGGTAAAGTAGATGAATACCGTTACTCTGTTAGCCATTGTTGGCACGCTCATTATTGTGGGTTTGGCAGGTTACGCTGGGTATTTGCTACTGCAACTTAAAAAGCAAAAGGAGTTGCAACAGCAGCATCGTGATCTGGCGATTAAAAAGCGTAATGCCAACATTTTTGAAAGTGTTGACACTATTTGCTTAGCAACGATCCAGGGGCAGTGCGATTTATCGGAAGCAGCGATTCGTCTCTACAACATCATGGACTATGTTCAAGGTGAAGAGCGTGTCGACTTCGATAAGGACTTTCCTGCTACCGCTGAGCTTTATCATGTCGTCAAAGACATGCCGCGTGGTGAAGCAAGGCAAGCAATGGAAAAGCAGCAGCGCATGCGCGACAATTTAGCTAGGCAAAAAGCCGAAGCGCGCCTCAATGACAACATCATTGAAGAGATGAAAGTGCTGCAACGCACTGTAAAGCCGCTTAACGATCAAATTGATATTAAGCTGGTGGGCTAAGGGTATTTGCTAAAGCTAGGGCGAGTGATCACCCTAGCAAATTTGGCGATTACTCGCCACAAACCGTAGTGATTGAAACACCCACAGTCGCTATGTGGTTTACTAGTGTGGCAGAATAGCGCCTTATCTAAAGCGTCACTGACTCAACTTCGGGTTGGAAGGCGTAGGGTGACAGCACCGTGTTTATTGGAAGTATGACCATGTCTCAAAATCAATCCGACACTCAACAGCAAATCGTATGGGATCAAGCGATTCTCGATAAGTATAATTACTCGGGCCACGCTACACCTCTTACCCGACTGCGGTTGAGTTTCATGAAGCGTATACCATCTCTGATTTCGATATGGCTTGCACTCAGTACCCAGATCGTCCGCTGTCGCTGTATGTCCACATTCCATTCTGCCATAAGCTTTGTTACTACTGTGGTTGTAATAAGGTCATTACTCGTCACGCTCATAAGGCGGATGAGTACTTAGATGTGCTGGAGCATGAAATTCGTCAGCGTGCGACCTTGCTGCAAGGTCGTAAAGTAACACAGCTACACTTTGGCGGCGGTACACCAACGTTTTTGTCGAAGAGCCAAATCAGTCGTTTGATGGCGATTCTGCGTGGTGAGTTCTTCTTTGAACAGGGCGCTGAAATCAGTATTGAAGTAGACCCTCGCGAAATCGAACTGGACATGCTTGACCACCTTCGTGAAGAAGGCTTTAACCGCTTGAGTATCGGCGTGCAAGACTTCAATAAAGAAGTTCAAACCTTGGTTAATCGTGAGCAGGACGAAGAGTTTATCTTTGCGATGGCTAAGCGCGCTAAAGAGCTTGGTTTCCGTTCAACCAACCTTGATTTGATCTACGGCTTGCCAAAACAGACTCAAGCGCGTTTCGCTGAAACTCTTGAGCAAGTGCTGACCATGCGTCCTGGTCGTTTGTCGGTGTTTAACTACGCTCATATGCCGAACTTGTTTGCTGCGCAGCGTAAAATTAAAGACGAAGACTTACCGCAAGCGGAAGAAAAGATGGCTATCTTGCAAGATACTATCGCGACGCTAACCGGAGCTGGGTATCAGTTTATCGGTATGGATCACTTCGCTCTTCCAGAAGATGAATTGGCGGTCGCACAGCGTGCCGGTGAATTGCATCGTAATTTCCAAGGCTACACCACACAGGGTGATTGTGACTTGGTCGGCTTTGGCGTGTCGGCAATCTCTATGATTGGTGATAGCTACGCACAAAACCAAAAAGAGCTGAAGAAGTACTATGCTCAGGTCAACGAATCGCGTCATGCCTTGTGGAAAGGGGTTGTCCTGGACAAAGATGACTTGATCCGTCGTGAAGTGATTAAACAGCTTATCTGTAACTTTAGCCTAGATAAGAAATTCATCGAGAACACCTTCTCTGTCGAATTTAATCAGTACTTTGCAGAAGATATGTCACTGCTGCAGACTTTCATTGACGATGAGTTGGTGAGTGTCTCTGAGCACACGATTGATGTGACGCTTCGTGGTCGTTTGCTTATCCGTAATATCTGCATGAGCTTCGATAAGTACTTACGTCAACGCGCGCGTCAGCAGCAGTTCTCGCGAGTGATTTAACTACTCAAACCGATAGAAAAAGTCCGCTCAATAGCGGACTTTTTTGTGCCTGTTAGATTACAGTCTCTAAATTGGGCTCTTGCTCCCAGTGCAGGGAAGGCCACTGTTCAAGTGGGAGTGGTGGACTGAATAAGTACCCCTGCGCATGATGACAACCCAACGTACGGATAAGCTCCGCTTGCATTGGTGTTTCAACTCCTTCTGCTACTAAACTGAAGCCGAAGCTTCGAGATAGCTTACTGATCGCCGAGACGACACTGTCATCCACATTGTCGCGCGTTAATCTATCGACGAATGCCTTATCAATCTTAATGCTATCAAACGGTAACTTGTGCAGGTAGGCAAGCGATGAGTAACCGGTGCCAAAGTCATCAATCGCAATACTGACGCCAAGTCCTTTGATTTTCGCCATATTGGCAAGGATGACAGGGTCGTTATCGGCGAGCTGTGATTCGGTGATTTCTACCGTCAATTGCGTCGCCGGGAACCTTGTTTGTTCAAGTAGACGCTGCAGTTGGCCAATATATTCTTGGTCAGAGAGCTCGATAACAGAGACATTGATATGCAGCTGAAATTGCGGTGGTAGCGTCCCTTGCTCAATGGCGCGATTGACGGTCTGCATGGCACCTGCTGCCATATGCTGACCGATGGCCTTAATAAGGCCGGAGCTTTCCGCTAACGGAATAAAGCTCAGTGGTGAGATGAATTTTCCATCTTGGTCACGCAGTCTCAATAACGCTTCCGCGCCAAAAGGGGCACCAGTGCGGATATCGACCAAAGGTTGAAAGTAAACTTCGAATAGATCATGGTCGAGCGCATGTCGCAGGTAAGTCAGCATTCTAGTCTTATTCTTAGATTGCTCCGCCATCACCGGCGTGTAGACGCTGATTCGGTTGTTGTCGGTTTTAGCGTGACTTAAGGCAATCCCAGCATTCCTTAAGCACGTATCGGCAGTATCACAGTCGTGGGCGACACCGATGGATATATTAAGGCTGAGCGGCTCACCAGCAACGACAAAGGGCGCAGCGAAAATCTGCTTTAGCCGATGTTGATAACAGAGTTTTTCTTGCGAGCTGAGGTTCGGTAGATAGATGGCAAACTCATCGCCACCGACACGCCCCAGTACACCACTTTCAGTGAGTACCCACGCTTTTAGGCGTTCAGCAACAATGGTCAGCAGTACATCACCATAGTGGTGTCCTAAGCTGTCATTGATGTCGCGAAATTGGTTGATGCCGATCAGTAATATGACGCCGCAACCATTTTGTTGTGCCTTGAGAGAATCACAGGTTTCGATAAATCCCTGTCGGCTGTAGAGCTTAGTCAGGTTGTCTCGGACAAGTTGTTCTCTGAGCGCATGAAATGAAGCTTGAAGGTGCGAACGCATTGCCGAGAAGCTTTGCAGTAGCTGTGAAATTTCCGTGATTTGGTTACGCTTAGGCAGTGGGTAATCCCAGGAGCCATTGGCAATCTGTTTGGCCGCTTTAGCCGTTTCTGACAAAGGCACGGTAAGGCGATTGAGAACAAAAATACCTAACCCCATACCAGAGAGGCCGAGTAAAAGGCTGACCCAGAGTGTTTGTTGGCCGACGACAGAAATATCACCCATCAGATCGGAAGCAGAGATGACGACGACCACATACCAATTGATGTGCGTGTTGGTCTGGTAATGACTGACCATGATGTACTGAGTCTGCTCATCTTGGTGGGTCAATAACACAGACTGCGTAGTAGATAGAGATTCAATGGCCTCACTAATGCGCTGAATCATAGGGTCTTTGCTGTTTGTTAGTAATCGGCGCTGACCTAAATCATCAAGAATAGTTGTCGGATCGCTTTGTGCGATCAACGCTTGCTGAGCATCCATCACATAGACTTTAGCCTGATGGGTGACATTCAAACTTGCCAAAAACTGTCGAAAGGTGTCGATCTGTACATCGATAGCCGCGACGCCGACCAAGTTGCGCAGTCCTAAATCAGATTGAAATACAGGTGCAAGAGCAGAATGGTGATTTCTTGAGCTGCATCGGCATTGGTATATACCTCAGACCATGCTGCCTGATATTTTTGGCTAACGGGTTTGTACCACGGACGTTGACGTGGATCGTAGTCGGCAATGCTGCTTAGAACCTCTGAGCCTCTGTGGTCATTGGCGTAAATCAACAGGTCGCCATTGGTACCCGAGTCTTTTACCATCAGTGAAAATTGCGCCGTATCGTTCGCGCGCTCTGCCGCTCTTATTGCTAGAAATTCACCTTGCTCTCCACCAAATCCCATTAGGTCGATTTGCGGAGACTGGACATTGAGAGTAGCGAAACTTGAACGAAGGTAATCTTCGAGCTTGGCGGCATCATTGGCGGTGTAGAGTTTATGGTACTCAATAGCATGAGCAAGCGCCTTTACCGCGGTCATCGGTTTATCTAAGTAAATATCTAAGCTCTGTACCACATTGGTGGTTAGACTGGATAGCTGCTTTTCACTGACGTCGAGTGCTAGATCATCATAGCGCTGCTTTTGCAGCCATAAAATAGTGCCAACCGAGCACAAAAACACCACAATAAAAGGTGCAATGAGTGCTTTTTTAAGAGAGAGCGTAAACAATCCAGGCATAGAGATAGGGCACTTAACCGATAAAACATAATTCAAGTAGAGCGCGCGCACAGACATCACGCTCTGTTGTTTTATCGGCTAAATTAGCGGGAAGTTTAGGCCATTATGACAAATATCCGCCTATTTTGTTGATAGTAAGCTCATTAGCGTAACTCATTCCATTACTTGCTTAAATTTCCCGCGTTCTGTTTTGAGTTCGGCTAGTAGAGCTCTTTTAGTTTGCGAGTTAGCGTATTGCGTCCCCAGCCGAGTACTTTCGCAGCATCTTGTTTGTGACCATTGGTATGCGATAACGCTGCTTCAAGCAAAATGCGTTCAAACTCAGGTTGAGCTCGATTGAGGATCTCAGTTTCTCCCGACGCTAAAGCTTGCTGTGCCCATGAGGAGAGCAGCTGTTGCCAGTCGCCACCGGTCATCTCAGTCATGCGTTTCGGTTCGTCAAGCAGCTCTGGTGGCAAGTCATTAGGCAAAATTTCGCTGCCGCTCGCCATCACTGTTAGCCAGCGACAGGTGTTTTCAAGCTGGCGCACGTTGCCAGGCCAATCAAGCTGATTGAGGATTTCAACGGTGTCGGGATTAAGCGATTTGGTTTCTACCCCCAGCTCTTCCGCAGCGAGTGATAGAAAGTGTAGCGTGAGCTTTTCAATATCTTGCTTACGCTCTCTCAGAGAAGGAATGTGGATGCGAATGACGTTCAAGCGATGGAACAAGTCTTCACGAAACTCACCGTCATTCACTAGCTTCTCTAAGTTTTGGTGCGTCGCAGCGACGATTCGCACATCAACTTTAACAGCTGAGTGACCACCAACGCGATAGAACTGACCGTCGGCCAATACACGCAGTAAACGGGTTTGAATATCGAGTGGCATGTCGCCAATTTCATCCAGGAACAGGGTACCGCCATTGGCTTGCTCAAAGCGGCCTTGTCTAACACTATTGGCACCAGTAAATGCGCCTTTCTCATGGCCGAACAGCTCTGACTCAATCAAATCTTTAGGGATTGCCGCCATGTTAAGGGCGATAAAAGGTTTGCTTGAGCGAGGACTGTGGCGATGCAGCGCATGTGCGACGAGCTCTTTACCGGTACCAGATTCACCGTTGATGAGCACTGAGATCGAAGAGCGCGATAGTCTGCCGATGGCACGAAAAACTTCTTGCATCGCTGGTGCTTCACCGATGATTTCTGGCGCTTCAGCGGCAATGGTTTCTTCAGTGGATAGGGCGCTTTTTTGCTCTTGGCTATGGGTGATCGCACGCTCGACTAACGTAAGTGTCTCATCAATGTCGAATGGTTTTGGCAGGTACTCAAACGCCCCTTTTTGATAGGCGTTGACCGCTGCGTCCAAATCAGAGTGCGCCGTCATGATGATCACTGGCAGCTCTGGTGCGCTCTGCTGAACGCGGTTGAGCAGCTCAATACCGTCGATGCCAGGCATGCGAATATCCGATACCAATACATCGGGGGTTTCACGCTCCAATGCCATTAGCACGCTTTCCGCATCAGCGAAGGTTTCACACTTGATGTTTGCCGACGATAGGGTTTTGTCCATTACCCATCGTATCGAGCTGTCGTCATCGACGACCCATACATATCCTTTACTCATAGCCAAACTTCCTTACAGCAAGCTTACCCAACAGCCTCTCGGGGCGTTAAATGGGCAAATAAATAGTAAAAATGGTACGACCGGGCCAACTTTCTACGTCTATTTTTCCATTGTGTTGGTCGATCAAGTTTTGCGAAATGGACAAACCAAGTCCTGTGCCGCCTTCTCGACCACTGACCATAGGGTAAAACAGTGTGTCTTGAAGGTCGGCAGGAATGCCTGGTCCATTGTCGATAATTTCTATGCGAGCCGCGAGCTTATGGCGCTGGCCGTGAATATTGGCTTGATGCACGGTGCGGGTGCGCATGGTGATCTTGCCATTGTCTTGACGGCTGAGAATTTGTGCGGCATTGCTGGTGATGTTGAGTAGCGCCTGCTCGATTTGATCCGTGTCCATTAAAATTGGTGGCAGACTCGGATCGTAGTCGCGCTCGATAGCCAATCCAGTGCCGGCTTCTAGCTCCACTAACTGGCGTACTTTCTCCAAAATCAGATGGAGGTTTTCTTGTTTTTTTGTGCCAGGTTTTTGTGGGCCGAGTAGGCGATCGACAAGGCTCTTAGCCGGTCAGCTTGCTCAATAATAATGTTGGTGTATTCGTTGAGAGAAGGGTCGGGCAGCATCTTCGACAGCAGTTGAGCCGCGCCACGTAAACCACCTAGTGGGTTTTTGATCTCATGGGCAAGGCCGCGAACCAGAAGTTTCGCTGCTTGCTGCTGAGCATGTTGGTTAAGCTCTTGGGACAGTCTCTTTTGCTGGCCAATTTTGCGCATCTCTACCAATAGCATCAGCTCTTTGTTCCAAGAGAGCGGACTGACGGTCACTTCAAGTAAAAGAGGTTTGCCATCGACCACAAAGGTGACGTCGCTGTCGGTGATACTTTGGCCGCTTTGCAGTGGCTGCGTCAGCAGTGCGAGATCGAGTGATGCATGCTGGATAAACTGCGATAAATGGCAGCCTACTAAGCGTTTGGCACTTTGAGAAAAAAGTTGTTCGGCAGCAGGGTTGGCATATTGAACCGTCAGCCCTTCGTTGAGCATCAATGTTGCGGTCACAACATTGTTGAGTATTGCATCGGTCAATTCACAATTTGCCACACGCTCTCCTTACTCTGTTCTAATTTGGTGCACTGCACGAGCGAGGTTCGCTTCGTGCACTAAAATGGTGCATCGCATAGCTAAGTATGGCGCAATTTAAACTAGAGTAAAAGCGTTAGGGCGGCTCTGCTTACTATTGCACCGATGCACGATGAAGATGCACTGTTATAGTATCGGATGATGCAATTACCTTGCCGCTTTGCTGCACTTGTATGGTTAAGGTGTGAGTACCGCGATCTATGTTGGTCAAACGCCAACTTGTCGTGGTTTGTGATGAGCCATAAGACTTGCCATCGAGAAGAAGTTGCAACGTCTGTTCTTCACTAAGCGAGCCCTTTAGAGAAGCGCTGACAGAGAAGTCACCTGAGTTATTTCGCAGTGTTGCATCATGCTGTGGGCTCGCAATAGCCACGGTAAGCTTGGTGTCTGTTTGGTTCTGCTCCAAGTATGGGCTTGATGTCCAATTCACAGGTGCCTCGTTGAGAACTTGAGGCGGAGGTGGAATGTCTGGCAGCGATAGAACCTTAGCATTTTGGCTATCGGGAAAATCGCTAAAGTGAATGTTTCCTTGCTCGTCTTTCCAATGATAAATATCGGTCGCAAAAATAGGACCGCTAACAAGGACGAATAGGCCAGCTAGAGTCGGAAAAATACATCGCGCAGCGATCATGCGATAGACCTTAAATTGGGTAAGAAAGTCTAGTAATGCTAACGCGCAGAAGAGGGATTTCGAATAGAAAAAAGGCCCGCCTGCGAGGCGAGCCTAAAATTTATGAAAACATGAAAGTCATGTCATTCTGTCTATTAAACAGAGTAGTACAGTTCAAACTCAAGTGGGTGAGTTGTCATGTTTACTTTCTCTACGTCTTGAGACTTAAGGTCGATGTAAGAATCGATAAAGTCATCAGAGAATACACCGCCAGATGTTAGGAACTCACGGTCAGCGTCTAGGCACTCTAGCGCTTCTTTTAGTGAGTAAGCCACTGTTGGGATCTCTGCCGCTTCTTCAGCTGGTAGATCGTAAAGGTCTTTATCCATTGCTTCGCCTGGGTGGATCTTGTTCTTGATACCGTCAAGACCAGCCATAAGCATTGCAGCAAAACATAGGTATGGGTTTGCTGATGGGTCACCGAAACGTAGCTCGATACGACGTGCTTTCGGGCTTGGTACCACTGGGATACGGATAGAAGCAGAACGGTTACGTGCAGAGTAAGCAAGCATAACTGGTGCTTCGAAGCCTGGTACAAGACGCTTGTACGAGTTAGTTGATGCGTTAGCAAATGCGTTGATTGCTTTAGCGTGCTTGATAACACCACCGATGTAGTAAAGTGCCATCTCAGATAGGCCGCCGTACTTGTCGCCAGCGAATAGGTTAACACCGTCTTTCGCTAGAGATTGGTGAACGTGCATACCAGAACCGTTGTCACCAACTAGAGGCTTAGGCATGAATGTTGCCGTTTTACCAAATGCGTGAGCAACGTTGTGTACAACGTACTTGTAAACTTGGATTTCGTCCGCTTTAGCAGTTAGCGTGTTGAAACGAGTTGCGATTTCGTTCTGACCCGCAGTTGCTACTTCGTGGTGGTGCGCTTCAACAACTTGACCCATTTCTTCAAGAACTAGACACATTGCAGAACGGATGTCTTGAGAAGAGTCGACTGGAGCTACTGGGAAGTAACCACCTTTAACGCCAGGACGGTGACCTTTGTTGCCGCCTTCGAAGTCAGTACCTGTGTTCCAAGCTGCTTCTACGTCGTCGATTTTGAAGAATGAACCAGACATGTCTGTTGCAAACTTAACGTCGTCAAATAGGAAGAACTCTGGCTCTGGACCAACTAGAACAGTATCTGCGATACCTGTTGAACGTAGGTAGTCTTCAGCGCGCTTAGCGATTGAACGTGGGTCACGGTCGTAGCCTTGCATAGTTGCAGGCTCTAGGATGTCACAACGAATGTTCAGAGTTGCATCTTCAGTGAATGGGTCAAGAACCGCGCTTGCTGCGTCTGGCATCATCACCATGTCTGACTCGTTGATGCCTTTCCAGCCAGCAACAGAAGAACCGTCAAACATTTTACCTTCTTCAAAGAAGTCTGCGTCTACTTGGTGTGCAGGGATAGAAACGTGTTGCTCTTTACCCTTAGTATCTGTAAAGCGTAGATCTACGAATTTAACTTCGTTCTCTTGGATCAGCGATAGAACATTTTCTACTGACATCTTGGAAAACCTCCAGTGTTATTAAAGCGGTTAAGTGCTCGATTAGTGTTAATCGGCATTGATTAACGTCTGCTTAATGAAGTGCGTTAATCGATGCTGATTCTTATAAAGCTAAAACCGTGCCAAAAAATAAATCCGTTACTTTTCAATGCTATACAAAACTTGGTTCCAAATTGGAGCAAACGTTTGCACCAAAATGATCATCTACTGCACCATAAGTGTGCAATGTTAAATTCTTGCACCAAGTTGAATCAAATAGCCCATACATTCAGCATGGTTTTGGCTCACCTGTCAACCGATACGTTAAGCTTGGTTTTTGTCATGCGTTGATTTGGTGAAACAACCGCTTTATGGCGTCGTTTTACGGCAAAACTAGTGTAAAGCGACTATGTTTAAGCAAGATTTCAACGAAGAAGATCACAACTCTCGTTATTTCTGGTATATTGCGGGCGTTTTTTTAATCGAGTCAGCGGCTATCGTGCGGCGACTCTTGACTGAGTGAAAGAAATCTATGTCAACTCCACAGATTGATAAGTTAAGAAACATTGCGATTATCGCGCACGTTGACCACGGTAAAACTACCCTTGTTGACAAGCTGCTTCAGCAATCCGGTACTCTTGAGTCTCGCGGTGAAACTGAAGAGCGAGTTATGGACTCGAACGATATTGAAAAAGAGCGTGGTATTACCATTCTTGCTAAGAATACCGCGATCAACTGGAACGACTACCACATCAACATCGTAGATACTCCGGGACACGCGGACTTCGGTGGTGAAGTAGAGCGTATTATGTCGATGGTAGACTCAGTACTACTTATCGTTGACGCAGTAGACGGTCCAATGCCACAGACGCGTTTCGTAACGCAAAAAGCATTCGCACACGGTCTAAAGCCAATTGTTGTTATCAACAAGATTGACCGTCCAGGTGCTCGTCCTGACTGGGTTATGGATCAAGTATTCGACCTATTCGACAACCTAGGTGCTTCTGACGAGCAGCTAGACTTCCAAGTGGTTTACGCATCAGCACTAAACGGCTGGGCTACGCTTGAAGAAGGCGAAGAAGGCGAGAACATGGAAGCCCTATTCCAAGCTATCGTTGACAACGTAGAAGCGCCAGCAGTTGATCCAGAGGGTGCACTACAGATGCAGATCTCTCAGCTAGACTACAGCTCATACGTAGGTGTTATCGGTGTAGGCCGTGTAACTCGTGGTACGGTTAAGCCAAACCAACAAGTAACAGTAGTGGGTGCAGACGGTAAGACTCGCAACGGTAAAGTTGGTACTATCCTAGGTTACCTAGGTCTTGAGCGTCACGAAGTTCAGCAAGCGACTGCAGGCGACATCATCGCAATCACTGGTCTTGGCGAGCTAAAAATCTCAGACACTATCTGTGACCAAGGCCAAGTCGAAGCACTACCAGCGCTTTCTGTTGATGAACCAACAGTAACGATGACGTTCCAAGTAAACACCTCTCCATTCGCTGGTAAAGAAGGTAAGTTCGTGACTTCACGTAACATCCTTGAGCGTCTAGAGAAGGAATTGGTACACAACGTTGCACTACGCGTTGAGCAACTTGACGATCCAGACAAGTTCCGTGTATCGGGTCGTGGTGAACTACACCTATCTATCCTTATCGAAAACATGCGTCGTGAAGGCTTCGAACTAGCGGTTTCTCGCCCTGAAGTTATCATCAAAGAAGAAGATGGTCAGAAGCAAGAACCGTACGAAACTGTGACTATCGACGTAATGGAAGAGCACCAAGGTAGCATCATGGAAGCTATCGGTCTTCGTAAGGGTGAGCTAACTGATATGGCTCCAGATGGTAAAGGCCGTATCCGTATGGACTTTATGATGCCATCTCGTGGTCTGATCGGTTTCCAACTGAGTTCATGACGCTAACGTCTGGTTCTGGTCTTCTATACCACACGTTCGATCACTACGGTCCATTCAAGGGCGGTGAGATCGGTCAGCGTGTGAACGGCGTTCTGATTTCTAACGGTGCAGGCAAAGCACTGACTAACGCAATCTTCAACCTACAAGAGCGCGGTCGTATGTTTATCGGTCACGGTGTTGAAGTTTACGAAGGCATGGTTATCGGTATCCACAGCCGCGACAACGACCTAACAGTTAACCCGCTTAAAGGTAAGCAGCTAACTAACGTTCGTGCATCTGGTACAGATGATGCACAGGTTCTTACTCCGCCAATCATCATGACTCTAGAGCAAGCGCTTGAGTTCATCGACGATGACGAGCTAGTAGAAGTAACACCTGAAAGCATCCGCATCCGTAAGAAGTTCCTTTCGGAAAGCGACCGTAAGCGCGCAAGCCGTGAAGCTAAGTCTTAATTGACTTAGGTTAGATGTGAAAAGACCAGCCGTGAGGCTGGTTTTTTTGTGTTTGGGGTTTTGGAAATTTTTGAGTGTTGGTGTTGGGGTGAGTTTCGCGTCGTTACCCCCTCTAGCTCCCCCTTATAAAGGGGGAGAACCACTGGCTCGTTCCTATCGTCACATCGCTCGCTTTCTATATAAGGGCGATGCGATAGCGAGCCCGCAGTTCCTCCCCTTTATAAGGGGAGGTTAGGAGGGTAAGCTCTTGATCTTCTAGAGCAACTGCTTCAAAACCCGATCAGCCTAACCCGAGTAATCTTCTTCAACAACTTCTGCACCGGCACCGGATAATTCTCTACCTTCTCAAGCTGCTTATAAGTACAAATCAGCTGAGTATGCTCAAGAATATTCTCAATCTCAGCATCAAACTTCTCAACCAAATGCGAGTAGTGGTCTTGAATCAGAATCGCGTTCTCTAAATCCAAGCTCCAAGCACGTGGGTTAAGGTTGTTACCTGTGATTAGCATGTAGCGTTTATCCACCCAAATGCCTTTTAAGTGGAAGCTGTTGTCATCGTGCTTCCAGAGACGGATGCACAAATTACGACTTGCGATGTGCGCTTCGTTAGCTTTTGCGAAGCGGCGCAGGTTCATTTCATACAGGTAAGGCAAGCCACCAATGGTCTTAAAGTCTTCTTCTGGTGAAATGTAGAAGTCATTCGCGGTCTTATCACCAACGACAATACGTACTTTGACGCCACGTTTTAGCGCGCGTTTGATCTCTTTTGCGACCGATTTAGGGAAGTTGAAATAAGGCGTACAGATAAAGATTTCGTCTTTAGCGCTGGCAAGAAGCTGATTGATGCTTTGGTTAAGCTTATTGCGACGCTTGCCAATACCCACAATCGGAGTGACCGACACTTGGCTCTCGTTCGCCGGCTCGGCATCAAACTCGTAACGTGCTTGAGACAGCGAACCACGTAGTTGGCGGATCTCTGCTTTGATTTCTTTTGTGGTTGGCTTTTGTGTCAGTGACAAGTCATTGACCGCTGGGTTGGCGATCATCTCTGTGGCCACAAAGTTCGCCATGCTGTCGGCAAGCTTAGCGTTTTCGAGCACGTGATAGCGGTCGAAACGATAGCGGTCATTGTAGTTTAAGTAGATGTTATTTAGGCTAGCACCGCTATAAATGACGGTGTCGTCGATGATAAAGCCTTTTAGGTGCAGTACGCCGAACACTTCACGCCCGCGAACCGGAATACCATAGACAGGGACACCATATTGGTGTTTTTCACGAAACTCGCGATACATCACCGCGTTGCCGTCAGATTGCTTAGCGCCAATAAGGCCACGCTGCGCTCGGTGCCAGTCAACACAGACTGCGATATCCAGGGCTGGGTTATTTTGTTTCGCTTGATAAAGCTCGCTAAGAATTTGGCGTCCTGCGTCGTCATCTTCCAAATACAGTGCGACTAGGTAGATTCTTGACTTTGCTTCGCGTATCGCTTGAATGAGGTGTTCGCGATAGTCGCTAGCAGAGAGCAAAACATCGAGTTTACTCGGATCCTGCGCGATTGAGGGAAGCTGTTCAAAAGAGTTCCTAAAAGCCATCATGTAGAGACTGTACCTTTGGTCATTGCAAAATTGCGAACCTAGAATTTTACCAAATTCTTGTCCTAAATGGGTAGTAAACCGTTGATAAGTTTAACGGGGATCAAGGTAACGCATCGCAACGAGCGACTTACCACCCTGAATATAGCGACAAAACAGCTGCTTAAGAGGGTTAGGTAGCTCCTCTTCTGCTAGAGTCCTAAAGCCATGTTGTGCGTAAAAACTCTCAAGGTGACCCAGAGCAAAACAAAAATCCCCATCTTTGAGTTCGGTTTCTTGTAACTGCACCATCAGTTGGTGACCTAAACCGAGACCGCGCTGCTCAGGGATGACCAGCATGCCGGTCATGAGCCTATACTGCTCAATGGAGCGAAATCGAACTAGAGCGCTTAGGGTTTGATTGCGACTGAGTGTCAGGATGCGTTCATCGCTTTTTGGCTTCCCAGCAGGGTAGTGCGCTTTGTAGAGTTTTTTGCAATAGGGAGTTTTATCGGGTCAAGCACACCGAAATTTAACGTATCCATAGCCAATTCGGACTCCAAAAGGATAGAATAGCGGCAGTGTAAGCTATCAATCGACGCCCATGCAAATTCAAAACAACGCTCAGCTCCGCCCATATCACACCTTTGGTATTAATCAGCAATGTCGCGCTTTAGTCGAGGTTCACTCGGTTGAGGATTTAATTGCTGTCTATCAGCGCCCAGAGTGGCAAACTCTACCAAAACTGATGTTAGGTAAAGGCAGTAATATGCTGTTCACTGCGCCATTTGAAGGAGTAGTGATCATCAATCGCTTGAGCGGTATTGAAGTGAGCGATACGGCGACCACGCACAAGCTGCATATTAGTGGTGGGGAAGATTGGCCAAATCTGGTGAAGTGGTGCGTAGAAAACGGCTATGGGGGCATTGAAAATTTGGCTTTGATACCGGGCTGCTCGGGCAGCGCGCCGATTCAAAATATTGGTGCTTATGGTATTGAGCTAAAAGATGTGTGTCGCTACGTTGATTATCTATGCTTGCAAACATTCGAAGTCAAAAGGCTTTCTCGAGATGAATGTCAATTTGGCTATCGCGATTCTATTTTTAAACATGCCTTGAAAGATAAGGCCATTGTGACGGCTATAGGCCTAGAGCTGGATAAACAATGGCGCCCGAATCTTAGTTATGGCCCTCTACAATCGCTGGATCTGACCACAGTAACGCCTAAGCAGGTGTTCGATGTTGTTGTGAAAGTTCGTCAAGAAAAACTGCCTGACCCAGCTGTGACTGGCAATGCGGGTAGCTTCTTCAAAAACCCAATTATCAGCCAAGCCTTGTACGCATCAGTTAAGTCTGAGCACGACGCCGTTGTTGCTTATCCAACCGAGGATGGGATGAAGCTTGCAGCAGGCTGGCTTATTGACCAATGCGCCTAAAAGGGCATCAAATCGGTGGTGCATGGTGCATCCAAACCAAGCCTTAGTACTGGTTAATCATGATGACGCCACGGCTGACGATGTAGTGCGCCTAGCAGCGTTTGTGCGCCAAACCGTACTCGATAAATTTGGTGTTGAACTCGAGCATGAAGTGCGCTTTATGGGCGCGAGTCAAGAAGTGTATTTAAAGGACGTGCTATGAAAGAGCATCAAATGAAGTTGGCCATCCTCGCTAGACTCGCCACCGGCGGCTTCCACTCTGGTGAGACATTGGGTGAAGATCTTGGGATCTCGCGTGCGGCAGTGAGCAAGCACATTAAAGGCATTCAAGAGTGGGGCGTAGATATTTTCCGAGTTCAAGGCAAGGCTATCAATTAGCTCAGCCGATGGAACTATTGAGCGAAAAACGCCTAGCACAGAGTGTGCCGACACCGTTTGAGCTGATCCCAATTATTGATTCAACCAACCAGTACTTACTCGACAAGCAAGAGTCCTTAGAGTCTGGCAGCGTTTGTATCTCAGAGTATCAAGCGAAAGGTCGTGGACGTCGCGGTAGACAATGGGTATCACCGTTTGGCAGTAATTTGTACTTGTCTATGTATTGGCGCTTGGAAGCTGGGATGGCAGCGGCGATGGGGCTGAGCCTAGTCGTGGGTGTTGCTATAGTTGAAGCGCTGCAAGAGCTAGGGATTGAGGGAGTAAAACTTAAGTGGCCGAATGATCTGTACTACCGAGATAAAAAGCTCGCGGGAATTTTGGTTGAAATGTCAGGCCAAGCGGGCGGAGCCGCAAACTTAGTGATTGGTATGGGTATGAACCTCAACATGAGTGAGCAAGTGACTGGTATCGATCAGCCTTGGACATCGCTCAGTGAAGTGGTAGACACACCGTTTAGCCGTAATGATTTAGTCGTCGCATTTATTAAAGCTTGGCAAGCGGCATTGGAAGATTATGAACTGCGCGGTTTGCATGGCTTTGTCGAGCGCTGGAATCAGCATGACAACTTTTTAGGTCGTGAAGTTAAACTCATCATGGGTCAGCGTGAAATCAAAGGCATTGTGCGAGGCATTGATGCGACCGGTGCAGTACTGCTTGAAACCGAGCGAGGGATTGAGTCGTACGTTGGCGGTGAAATATCGCTACGAAAAGCGAGTGATTAAAGGATTCATCTTTCCAAGGACCAATAAACCTAGACTCTACCTACTTTCTTAAATACACCGTTTCAACGCTATGGTCTGCGCCTTTCTGCAAGATAAGCTGAGCGCGCTCTTTAGTCGGTAGGATGTTTTCGACCAAGTTTAATCCATTGATCGAAGCCCAAATCGTCTTTGCTTTTGATTGCGCTTCCGCTTCACTCAATTGGGTGTAGTGGCTGAAGTATGAGCCTGGCTTGGTAAACGCACCCTCACGGAATTTCATAAAGCGATTGACGTACCACTGCTCAATTTGCTCGCTGTCTGCGTCGACATAAAGCGAAAAATCGAGGAAGTCGGAGATGAACACGCGGTGTGGATCGTGTGGGTAGTCCATGCCACTTTGCAGTACGTTTAACCCTTCAATAATCAGCACGTCAGGAAGGTCAACGACCTTTTCTTCTTCCGTAATATCGTAAGTGATATGCGAATAGACCGGCGCCTGAACATTTCTTTTGCACGCTTTCACATCTGACACGAACTGCACTAAGCGGCGCATATCGTAAGACTCTGGAAAGCCTTTTTTACCCATCAACCCTTTTTCTAGTAGCGTTTTATTTGGGTACAAGAAGCCATCAGTGGTAATCAGCTCAACTTTTGGGTGATTGTCCCAGCGGCTTAATAGTGCTTTTAGAAGACGCGCGGTGGTGCTTTTACCAACGGCGACACTGCCTGCGATACCTATGACAAACGGCGGCGT
Organism: Vibrio maritimus; assembly: GCA_000755425.1. Taxonomy (GTDB): domain Bacteria; phylum Pseudomonadota; class Gammaproteobacteria; order Enterobacterales; family Vibrionaceae; genus Vibrio; species Vibrio maritimus_A. The sequence goes on along the minus strand of BBMT01000022.1, from coordinate 1,093 downwards.
ATGTTCGGTATTACCCAAAAATTCACCAAGTACAGAGTTACGGCGCTGTCTTGCTGCTACGTAAAGGTTTAGCAACCTAGAAAGTGGCAGGTAGACGTCAGTAGCTTCTTGCATAGTTAGCTTTTCATTGATGCCTTGAAGCTCTTTAAGGTCTTCTTCTGTGAGGGTCATGGGTACGGCGTTACGAAGCGCTGACCATTGCTCTCGACTGAATGACATAAAGGGACTCATAGGTAACCTAACCATGGAATAAAGTGACTGAGTGCTGAACATACCTGAAGCAAGGATAAATCAAATAATTCATGCAAAGGGCTCACGCTAATTCCCCGAAATGTGTACAAAAAGTCGTCAAACAAAAAGAATGTGGTGAAAATCGGATTTTTTTTCAATTTAACGGTTGCATCCACAAGATTCATTCAATAGAATGCGCTCCACTTATGCCGACTTAGCTCAGTAGGTAGAGCAACTGACTTGTAATCAGTAGGTCACCAGTTCGATTCCGGTAGTCGGCACCATTTTCACTTTGCCTAGGGCAATGATGACGAAAATGGTAAGTAAAATTTGGGGGGGTTCCCGAGTGGCCAAAGGGAGCAGACTGTAAATCTGCCGGCACTGCCTTCGATGGTTCGAATCCGTCCCCCCCCACCATATTCTTTAGGGAATAGCTCTCAGAGTTACGTGTTGCGGGCATCGTATAATGGCTATTACCTCAGCCTTCCAAGCTGATGATGCGGGTTCGATTCCCGCTGCCCGCTCCAACTCATTTAGAGTGCTGATATAGCTCAGGTGGTAGAGCGCATCCTTGGTAAGGATGAGGTCGGCAGTTCGAGTCTGCCTATCAGCACCAGCTCTCAAAGCAATTTTCCTTTTGATACTTTCTTTTGCCTAAACTATGTTTATTGGTTGAAAGAAGCTTTATTACCAAGATTTTTTGGTTGCGTGGTCTTCAAAGCCACCTAAATCCGTACCTAGAGGGACAACTCATGTCTAAAGAAAAATTTGAACGTACGAAACCGCACGTAAACGTTGGTACTATCGGCCACGTTGACCACGGTAAAACAACTCTAACAGCTGCAATCTGTACTACTCTTGC
>BBMT01000023.1 GCA_000755425.1 Vibrio maritimus | reverse complement strand
AAAAAGACGATGAGCGCTAACCACTCCCAACCTTTGATTGGTCATTTAGTAGAGCTGCGTAATAGACTATTGCGATCGGTTGTCGCTATCTTGGTAGCGTTTCTTTGCCTCGTGTATTTTTCTAGTGACATCTACTCATTTGTAGCGCAACCTCTGCTTGACGTTTTACCCGAAGGTGGTGCAATAATTGCTACTGATGTTGCTGCACCGTTCTTTACTCCCATTAAGCTCACCATTGTAGTAGCAATATTTGCCACAGTGCCTTACTGGCTATCACAAGTATGGGCTTTTATCGCACCAGGTCTGTATAACAATGAGCGACGCATGCTTGTTCCACTTATTTTTGGGTCAGCACTGCTTTTCTACCTAGGCGCCTTTTTCGCTTACTACGTGGTATTTCCATTGGCGTTTGCGTTCTTTACCTCTGTCGCACCAGATATCGTCAGCATCGCTACGGACATCTCTAGCTACCTAAACTTTGTCCTCAAACTGTTCTTTGCCTTTGGCTTAGCGTTCCAAATCCCAATTGCCACATTGCTACTGTGCTGGACAGGCGTGAGTACACCTAAGTCACTAGCAAGCAAGCGTTCTCATGTGATTGTTGGCGTGTTTATTGTCGGTATGCTGCTCACACCGCCGGATATCATTTCACAAACATTGCTAGCTCTACCAATGTGGATCTTGTTTGAAGCCGGACTCGCAATTGCACGATTCTACGAACCGAACGATTCAGAAAGCATTTGTTCCACTCAATTGGCAATAGATAAGACTCACCACTAGAACACGGTGTATCGAAGCACGCCGTCACAACTCAACTTAAGAGGGTAACATTATGTTCGAGATTGGTTTTTGGGAAATGAGTATGATCGCCATTGTGGCTCTGGTAGTCATGGGTCCACAACAAATGACGAAGACTATTCGCAGCATCCTAAATAGCATCAAAAAAGTAAAAGAGATGTCTAGTCGCGTAACCAGTCAATTGACCAAAGAACTGGAAGCTATTGATACAAAAGCAGATGACGCTAAAAAATGAGTATTGATGAACCCGGCGATAGATCTTCTTTGGCAGACTAAGTCGAAGTTGGTAAAGGTCAAACTAAACAATGGAATAGATAGACTCATTTTAGAGAGAATTGTGTTATCAACTTCGTCTCTACTGACCTGGCATTACCCCAAATAGCTCAATCTATATTATCCGCGGACACTTCCCATTACAGAATGTTTTGATTTTGCCATAACAAAAGCCCGGTTAGGTATTAATCAACCAAACCGGGCTTTGAACATTTTCGGCTTTAATGCCAGCGTTTCAAACTCTATTGTCGAGCTCTAACCTTCATTTTCCGCCGACACATATAGCATTACTAAGCGTTCACTTACTCAACCGTTACAGCTTTCGCTAGGTTACGTGGTTGGTCAACGTCAGTACCTTTGATCAATGCTACGTGGTAAGACAGTAACTGCATTGGCACTGTGTAGTAGATTGGCGCAATGATGTCGTCGACATGTGGCATTTGGATGATCTTCATGTTTTCATCGCCTTCAAAACCTGCTTTCTCGTCTGCGAATACATAGAGTAGACCGCCACGTGCACGTACTTCTTCGATGTTTGACTTTAGCTTCTCTAGCAAATCGTTAGTTGGTGCTACAACAACGACCGGCATGTCAGCATCGATAAGTGCTAGAGGACCGTGCTTAAGCTCACCCGCTGCGTATGCTTCAGCGTGGATGTACGAGATCTCTTTGAGTTTAAGGGATGCTTCCATCGCGATTGGGTAGTATTCGCCACGACCTAAGAATAGCGTGTGGTGCTTGTCAGCAAAATCGGTTGCCAGTGCTTCGATTTCTTTGTCGAACGCTAGCGCCTTCTCGATGTTTGCAGGCAGTTCGTGCAATGACTTCACGATTTCTGCTTCGCGCTCTGCTGTCATGCGACCTTGAAGGCGAGCAATAGACACAACCATCATTAGCATTGCTGCAAGCTGCGTCGTGAATGCTTTGGTTGAAGCAACACCAATTTCTGTACCTGCGCGAGTCATAAATGCAAAGTCAGATTCGCGAACCAAAGATGAACCGCTACGTTACAGATGGTCATTGCAGACATGTAGCCTTTCTCTTTCGCAAGACGAAGTGCTGCTAGCGTATCGGCTGTTTCACCCGACTGTGAAAGCGTCACAAGTAGGCTGTTTGGACGTACAACGAAGTCACGGTAGCGGAACTCTGACGCGATCTCTACGTCACAGCTTACGCCCGCAATAGACTCAAACCAGTAGCGAGCCGCCATACCTGAGTTATAAGACGTACCACACGCGATGATTTGTACGTGTTCAACCTTCTTGAGAATATCAACCGCGTTAACACCGATAGCTTCAGTTACTACTGCTTTATCGGTCACACGGCCTTCCATAGTATTGACCAGCGCGCGAGGCTGCTCGAAGATTTCTTTTTGCATGAAGTGACGGTATTGACCCTTGTCACCTGCGTCATGCTCTGCGTTCGATTCTGTGATCTCACGTTCGACTGGATTGCCTTCAACATCAAGAACCTTAACTTCGCGACGGGTGATTTCAGCCACATCGCCTTCCTCTAGGTACATGAAGCGGCGAGTCACGCTAAGAAGCGCAAGTTGGTCAGAAGCTAGGAAGTTTTCACCAACACCAAAGCCGATAACGATTGGACTACCAGAGCGAGCAGCAACGATACGGCTTGGGTCTTTACGGTCAACAACAACTGTACCGTACGCACCATCAAGTTGAGCGGCTGTCTTTTGTAGCGCTTCAACCAACGTTTCAGAGCTGCGACGCTCCCACTCTACAAGGTGGGCGATAACTTCAGTATCCGTTTGAGATTGGAACACGTAACCGCGTTCTTGAAGCAAGGCACGCAGTTCTTCGTGGTTCTCGATGATGCCATTGTGAACAACAGCGATATCGCCAGATACGTGTGGGTGAGCGTTCGCTTCAGAAGGTTCACCGTGCGTTGCCCAGCGTGTGTGTGCGATACCTGTTCCGCCAGTTACATCTTGTGCGTCTACTGCATCAGCAAGCTCTTGCACCTTACCTAAACGACGAACACGCTTAAGCTCCAGATCTGCATCAACAACGGCTACACCCGCTGAATCATATCCACGGTACTCCAGACGGCGTAGACCCTCTACCAAAATTTCCGCTACGTCTCGTTGTGCTACCGCACCTACGATTCCACACATATCAATTCTCCATTTTTAGTTTCTGTTTCCCTCTATGAACGCAAGCAAGTCAAAAAAAGAGGGACAATTCGTTTAAGCGCAAATCACCTTTACGCAATTAGATTCAATTTGAGCTTTTTGCTCTTTTGTTAAGCCTTGATCGGTCACCAGCACATCAATGGCATCCCACGCTAATTCTAGATTAGGAATTTTTCGGCCAATTTTCTCGGATTCAATCATGACGATGACTTCGCGAGCGACTTCGGCCATCACATTACTTAAGCCAATTAACTCATTAAACGTCGTTGTGCCGCGAGCTAAGTCAACACCATCTGCACCGATAAATAGCTGGTCAAAATCGTAAGAACGCAGAACAGATTCTGCGACCTTGCCCTGGAAGGACTCGGAATGCGCATCCCAAGTACCACCTGTCATCAGCAGCGTAGGTTCGTTTTCCAGCTCATTAATTGCATTAGCGAGAGAAAGTGAATTGGTCATCACAACCAAACCTTTTTTGTTCCCCAAGCGAGAAACCAAAGCACCGGTTGTACTGCCACAGTCGATCACAATGCGATAGTGATCGTTAATTAAAGCGACAGCGGCTTCGGCGATCTTATCCTTCGTTTCAGAGGTAGCGACCGATTCATTTAGTACTTCGTCAACCGCTTCTTGTGGAAGCGAAACCGCTCCGCCATAGCGACGCAATAGCTGACCGTTTTTTTCAAGCGAAGTAAGGTCTTTTCGAATCGTCACCTCAGAGGTATCGAAGAGAGCCGATAACTCTTCAACACTGACTTCACCACGCTCTTGTACAAGCTGGGCAATAGAATGACGTCTAACTTGAGTATTACGTTTTCTCACTTTAACTTTCGCTTCAAAACTTAACCGATGCAAAAATTATTTCACAACGTAAGTTATACCGCAAGAAATTGACTGTATTATTTCTAAGACACGGTTTATCTGGTGTTTATTTGAACAAATAAGTTTCGTTTCGAAACTTAAGGATAAGAAAAGATGAAAATTGACGCGAAGGATAAGAAAGGCGTTACAAAAAAGCCCCAAGCGGATTAAGCATTGGGGCGATTATCAATCAGACAAGTGGGTTGTCCCTACAGAGCGTCTCTACCATTTCGGTAATTGCGAGGATTATCGTGGACTTCACTCGCTGATAGTGACGCTCTAAAAACATTTCCAGCATCACTGCATCAAGACCTTTGGTCATACTGTCATCGTACTCAATGGGCATCATCTTTTGAATAGCACTGATTTTATTGAGTTCGAATAAAACGTCGACTTCAGTAAAGCTGACCTTATTTTCTTGGTGTTTTGTCCACTCTCTCAAGGTGACAAAAATATCGATGTCATCGAACACTTCTTTAGAAATGACGCCAAGACCGAGAAGCAGTTTGGCGCGAACAAGAATGTCGCCTAAAGGGCCATCACTGGTAAGAAGGGGATCAACAACATACTTCACTGCATAGTCGTCTTTATGAAAAATACTATTGATAAGGGTGTCCAGAGTATCATCGATGGCATCATACGCAGCCATAAGACACTCACTCGCGTCCTTAGCTTCAGACAGAGCTTCTAATAGTTCAGTTTCATTGGGCGGGTGCAGTGGCATAACATCTCTTAAAACAAAGGGTGCCACTTGCGTGGCACCAACAGCTTGAATCATTTGAGCGCTAAATACGCTTCGTGCGCTAGTGTAACAATTTCTGAATCAACATTCAGCTCTGAATAATGAGCCAGTGTTTTTTCAAATCCTTGTTCTGCAAACATAGCTTGAAGCTCAACCGCTTGTGGGTCATCGTCGTTTTTGTAAAGGAATGCTGCAGCGATACCTTTTAGTAAGTGACCATTCGGCAATCCATATTCTAGCGTACCGTTAAGAGGCTTAATCAAGCGATCTTGTGGGCTTAGCTTACGAATAGGCTGACGACCAACACGGTCAACTTCATCGCGTAGGTATGGGTTTGCAAAACGACCTAGAATCTTTTGAATGTATTTAGCGTGTGCATCCGCATCAAAACCGTAGCGACGGATCAATACTTCACCACTCTCTTGCATTGCTGCGGTTACATCGGCACGAATTGCTTCATCTTCAATAGAATCTTTAATGGTTTCGTGACCCGCTAGTACACCAAGGTAAGCAGTGATTAGGTGACCGGTGTTAAGGGTAAACAGTTTACGCTCAACGAATGCCATTAGGTTATCAGTGCATTCCATGCCTTTAATTGCTGGGATGTCACCTACAAACTGAGTTTGATCGACGATCCACTCACTGAACGTTTCAACGGTTACCGCTAGAGGATCCGTTTCACCTTCTTCTGCCGGCGGCACAATACGATCGACTGCAGAATCAACGAAGCCAATGTTCGCTTCTGCAAATGCTTGAACATCTTCAGCAAGATGCTCAAAGATCATCGCTTTAAGCTGACTGGTGCCACGTACCATGTTTTCACATGCGATGATATTAAGTGGAGCGGTATTGCCATTGGCTGCACGCTTCTCAATACCTTGTGCGACTGACTTAGAGATGATCTTCAGTACCGTTGGGCCAACGGCTGTTGTTACCAACTCTACGTTAGCGATAAGGTCGATAATGTCGCTGCTGGTCGAGTTTACTGCAGTAACGTTTGTCACTTCTTCTACTACTACATCTTCACCAACAATTTTTACCGGGTAGGACTGACGTTCAATCAGAGCGTTAACTACGGTTTCGTTTACATCAGCAAATGTTACGTGAATGCCTGCATCTGCGAGTAGTTTTCCGATAAAGCCACGACCGATATTACCTGCGCCAAAATGTAATGCTTTCATAAGACGTCTTCCTAAATAACTCATTAAAAAAAGAAAAAGAAAAAATCAAAAATGAGACCAACAAGGGGGGCTGTTGGTCTCGTTTCACTTAGGAGCTATGACTCAAAGCCAAGGTGATAATCACCATTTCTGCTACTTACCACTTAGGATGCGAAGGACATCTTCTGCATTAGTGGTAGACTTCAAACATTCGACAGCTTCGTCGTCATCAAGTGAATTCGTAATCGCTGTGATAACCTGGATGTGTTCATCACCTTGCGCCGCGATACCAATAACCATCTTAGCGACATCATCTTCGTCCTCGCCCCACTGAACACCTTCAGGGAACTGACAGAACACGATACCTGTCTTCTTAACGAACTGTTTTGCTTCAATTGTGCCGTGAGGTACTGCAATCGACTCACCTAGTAAGTAGAAACCAACTCTTCACGAGCCAACATGCCTTCAACATATTGCGGTTCTACATAACCAAGTTTTACGAGTTGCTCACCAGCAAACTTGATAACTTCTTCTTTGGTCTTCACTTCCATGCCCAAGAAGATATTTTCATTTGATAGCTTAAGCGTTCCTTCTTCATTGCTTGAGCTAGTGTCTGCTGGTGCTTCAGGCTTTTTTGGCTCTGCGCCCGCTTGTTGTGCATTCACTAAATCTGCTACTAGACCATCGTACAAAGCACCGTCTAGGAAGTTACCTAGTGAAATGTGGTGTGCATCTGCTGCGTGAGTACGAGCACGGTCAGTCAAGTCTTTGTGAGTGATGACAATGTCAGCGCCAGCAGGTAGGTTGTTAATCGCCAGGTTTGTAACTTCAATGCCAAGGCCTGCTGCTTCTACTTTTTTACGAAGCATGCTTGCACCCATTGCACTTGAACCCATACCAGCGTCACACGCTACGATAATTTTGCGAACAGCTGCTAGATCTAGAGCTGCACCAGCTTGACCTTTAGATGCGGCTTTCATGTTCGCCATTTGGCTTGCTGCTTTTTCTAGTGACTCTTCTTCGTCATCCTGTTTAGACGTTTTCATTAGTAGAGAGGCTACAAAGAAAGTTACGGTTGCAGAGGCAATCACTGACAGAATCACACCGATGAAAGAAGACTTAGGCGTCATCAGTAGAATCGCGAAGATTGAACCTGGTGATGCTGGAGAAACCAGACCTGCATCAAACATAGTTAGAGTGAACACACCTGTCATACCACCTGCGATTACAGCGATGATTAGACGTGGGTTCATCAATACGTATGGGAAGTAAATTTCGTGGATACCACCAAAGAAGTGGATGATCGCTGCACCAGGTGCTGACTCTTTTGCGTTGCCACGACCGAAGAACATGTAAGCAAGTAGTAGACCTAGACCTGGGCCTGGGTTTGATTCAATCAAGAAGAAGATAGATTTACCCATCTCTTCTGCTTGTTGGATACCTAGTGGCGAGAAGATACCGTGGTTGATTGCGTTATTTAGGAATAGAATCTTCGCAGGTTCAACAAAGATAGAAGTTAGAGGCAGAAGACCTGCGTTAACCATCATGCCAACACCAGCTGCTAGCGCAGTTGATAGCACTTTTACAGCTGGACCAATCACAAGGAAAGCAAGGATGGCACAAAGCATACCAACGATACCGGCAGAGAAGTTGTTCACCAACATTTCGAAGCCGCTCTTCACTTTACCTTCAACCGCTTGGTCAAATTTCTTAATTGCTAGACCACCTAAAGGACCAACAATCATCGCACCCATAAACATAGGGATATCAGTACCAACAATCACCCCCATTGTAGTGATTGCACCAACAACCGCACCGCGATCGCCAGCGACCATCTTACCACCCGTGTAACCGATCAGTAGTGGTAGCAAGTAAGTGATCATTGGGCCAACCATTGAACCCAATGCTTCGTTTGGAATCCAACCAGTCGGAATAAATAGTGCCGTAATCAAACCCCAAGCGATAAATGCGCCAATGTTTGGCATCACCATGTTGGAGAGGAAACGACCAAAGTTTTGTACTTTGATTTTTGCTTCAGGAGATAGCATAAGATCAACCTCGTTATCAGAAAATGTGTCCAAAGGACTAAAAATGTTTATTCAAAAGTCCATTAAAAAGTAACACATGATTTCCAAAAGTCCGCATACGGGCATTTTTTGTGATAAAGATCACCACCACAACTCGGAATGGTAAATTTTATAGTGATTTAGATCACATCATTTTGCCGTTGATAAATTACATAGCCAAAATAGTAATAATAATTATCATTCAACAGTGATGTAGATCACTATTTGTCACCAAGACACCCACAAATAGTTAGTGAGGAAGATCACATTAATGGCAAATCACTACTCACCCACCTATTCATCCGAGCAATTCAAGACTACATCTCGCACAAAACTTAACCCGAAAACCTTGATTATGTAATTTAATTACAGAAATGACATTTCAATTTCAGAGAACTTCTGACAAAGTAATGCAGATAAAATAACGTGAAAATAAAAGGAGCATGGCAATGTTCAAAGCACTACTGTTCGATATGGATGGGCTTATCTTTGATACAGAAGCTGTTTACAAAATTAGCTGGCAGTATGCTGCTGAGTCGATGGGGTTTGATTTAACCGACGAGTTTTATCAGCGATTTATTGGGGTTCAAGACCCTGACTGTGAAAGAATGCTCGCTGAGCATTTTGGGGAGGGATTTGATCTAGTTGAATACAGAACAATCCGAGACACTCATTACCACGAAGCGCGTAAAGCTGGAATTGCGTTTAAAGAGGGGTTCCACATACTATTTGCCGAAGCGAAATCGCAGAAACTTACTATCGCACTTGTTACTTCATCTGCCTACCCGAGACCAAATTGAACTTTAGCAACACCGACTACTTAAACCAGTTCGATCTTGTTATCACAGCCGAAGATGTCGCCAACGGTAAACCTGAGCCAGACTGCTACGTTATGGCCTATGAAAAACTTGGACTGTCGGCTAAAGATTGCTTAGTACTTGAAGATTCAAACAATGGGATGCGTTCGGGTAAAGCTGCTGGATGCTACGCCGCGATGATTCCCGACATTATGCCTCCGCACCAAGACGTGTTGGAAAGTGCTGACTATATCTTTGATTCGCTCGACCAAGTAACTGCGCTACTTATATCGCAGAAATAATGCCGCAGAGGCAATGTCATAAACAACAAAGCCCTGAACTATCATCGGCAGTTCAGGGCTTTTTAATAGAGTGTGGCAATAACTAGCGCACTACGAATGGGGCACTTGCTGCGTTGAGCGGGAAAAGCTCAACGTGCGCTAAGCCACCCACAAGCTCAATAGCTGTTGCATCTTTATCGGTAAACACTCGACTCGTCAGCACTTGCTCACCACCATTCACGAAGATCTCAAGCGAAGACTCATCAGATAAAATGCGCAGTACCACCTTGTCACTGGTTAAAGCCACTTCTCGCTTGGTATCACCTTCGCGGATCAAGGTGTGAGTTCTGTCTAAAAGCAATGTACGAGTTGCCTCATCTAATCGAATCGAAACATACTGATCATCTTTAGCGTGCAGTCTCAACTCGCTCCCCCAATCTACCTCAACACTCATATCAAACGCTTTGTTGTTGAGTTGCTGATAGCGCTCGTTATCGAGGGTGAAGCACTGCTTGTCTTGATACAAGCTCTCGATCGCCGCAATTGGCATTTGGATCAAACGTCCATCTTTACTGCTAAGTTCACGCAGCGCGGTCAATTGGTGCACCCAACCATTATCTACAGAAGGATGATCGATTTCATCCGGCAGTCCCATCCAGCCAGAAAGGACGCGTCTGCCATCAGCGGTTAATAGGGTTTGAGGCGCGTAAAAATCAAAACCTTTATCGAGATTTCCAAATTCCGACAAGGTAATTTTGTCTTCCGCATTTAACTGAGCTTTTGCATAGCCATTGTGGTGGGGAATCGTGTGAAGAGCGCTCTCCGATTCAATACCCTGAGGCCCAACAACAGCAAAGTATTCACCGCCTAGCTCAAATAAATCTGGCACTCCCACATATAGCCAAAGTCCCCCATCTCATCACCACACAAGGCAACAAACTCCCATTTAAGGAGATCCTGTGAACGATAAACTGCCAATCTTCCTTTTAGATCTGTCGTTTGCGCGCCGAGTAACATCAGCCAATGATCGCCATGTCGAACAATTTTTGGATCGCGAATGTGTGGTGTGACACCTTCAGGCAGCTCAGGAATAACTGGGCCCAGTTTTTTAAAATGGATACCGTCTTCAGAGACTGCCAAACACTGGGTGGTATGGCGGTCTCGTTGGTTACCAATTCGGGTATTACCGGTATAGAACAACATCAATTGTTCACCCTGGCTCAGTGCATGACCCGAAAATACCCCGTGACTATCAAACCAATCAGATGGTGTTAGTGCCAGTGGCTGCCAATCCCAATTAACTAAATCACGCTCGTCAGATGCGCCCAGTATTTGTCTTTGTGGACACAACCATGCGGATACCACTGGTAGAAAAGGTGATATTGCCCTTGGTGATAAATAAAGCCATTCGGGTCATTCAACAACCCTTTTGGCGGTGAGATATGCCATGTAGGACGATGTTCACAGAGTGCAGGCTGACTTGCATCGACCGCGAGAAGCTTTTGTTGCTCCGCAATCACAGCACCTAACTCAAGCAAGCTCATCTCATCAAAATGATCAGGCATAGAGAAAGTAAGCTGCGGCTTACCCAACACCTCCTCTAGGCGATAAGACGGCGAGGTGTCATGAATGAGTGATAGGTCATCAACTTCAATAACCAACTGATTGTTTGGGTATAACACACGTGTGATATTGGCTTGACCACCGAGCATTGTTACAAGATCGCTAACTGAGAACATGTTGGCTTATCACCTTAATACTAAGAATTCTTTTTTGGGAACGTTTGCAATACTAGTTATAAAACAGGACTGATACAAGCGCATTCAAAGTGAGTGAATCGTTTTGTGACCTGAAACACGTCTCGCCTCTGCTTGATACCCTCGCAAATATCAAAGCAAAGGAGGCGATTGGAACATTTGAAAAATAAAGAGACTAGCAGGTCTCGCGGTCGATCGTTTGGAAGGTAAGAACAATTTTGCTCATAGTTGCAGGCTCTCCACTTAGTAAATCTATCAGTAGATTAGCGGCACTTTCACCAGCTTTATCAAATGGATAGTTAAAGGTAGAAATACTTGGTGACGACACAGAGCCAAGTTCATCATTACCTACCCCTAGTACTTTGATGTCCGAACCAGCAATCAATCCGCGTTCTTGAATGGCCTTTACCGCACCAATCGCAATTCGGTCGGTCGCACAAAACAAGCCATCAAGATTGGTATGCTCTGCCAATAGCTGCTTTGCTTGTTGATAGCCTGAGTCAATAGTAAATTCGCCGCGACTATGAAACAGTGGCTCACCTTTGCGCTTAAATTGAAGCGCCTGTTCAAGACCTTGATAACGAAGCTTGTCTACCGCAATATCTGAGCTGGCTACTCCAATAAACCCTACATTGCTACAACCCGATGATATTAAACGATTTCCAGCCTCAAATCCTACTCGAAAATCGTCATGAACTATGCTTGGAATGTTAAACAGTGAGCCATCCTGTCCCACCAGCACTACAGGTGCAGCAGATTGCAAAATGATCTCAACCAACTCCTCATCTAAATGGGTTGCATATAAGATGATGCCCTCGACGCGCTTTTGGTTAAAAAGACGGATGAACTCAATTTCTTTTTGAAAAGACTGCTGCGTACTGGCAAGCAATACCTGCTTACCCGCGTTATCAAACACACGACTTAACCCGTCAACCCCTTGAGAGGTGGCGCTTGACGCAACCCTTGGAACAATTACACCAATAAGATTGGTCTTTTGTGACTTAAGCTCTTTCGCCACGAGGTTTGTTTGATATCCCAGTTCATCAATGGCCTTCTGAACCTTATCCTTCGTTGCTTGCTTTACCCCATACTCGTTATTCACAACTCGAGATACGGTAGATTTGGAAACGCCAGCGAGTTTGGCGACATCATGTAAGCTTGCCATGGGATAAATGTCCGATATTTATGGGAATGTTTGCAAAGAATACCATGAAAAATGGGGCTTGAATAAGCTTAGCCACCAATCAACAACTTGCTTATTGGCTCATTTCAACCAAAATTCTTACAGAGCGCACACTCTTATCGAGCCTTATATGACAAGAGATGATCGTAATCACATTGTGGCACTTTATCTTTTGACACTAATTCGAACATGCTTATGATTCGATTCTGCAAACGTTCCCAAAAATGTATTCAACACACCTTCTTGAGAACAACAAAAGATAATAACGCACAAAATGTAACCGGAGCTCGTTATGAACTATCCAGTCATAGCCAAACAACTACTTGCACTGCTTGGGGGAAAGGACAACCTCTCTGCCTTAGCACACTGCGCTACTCGCTTACGCCTCGCTGTAAAAGATGAATCGCTGATCCAAGAAACGGCCATCGATGATCTAGAAGGCGTGAAAGGACAATTCAAAGTCGCTGGTCAGTATCAGATCATTTTCGGCTCTGGGATCGTTAACCAAGTTTACGCTGAACTCGCTAAATTGACTGGCATGTCCGAAATGTCAACTAAGGACGTTGCTTCTGCGGGTGCTCAAAAACAAAACTGGCTACAACGTGCAGTAAAAGGCTTGTCGGATATTTTTGTTCCTATCATCCCTGCAATCGTTGCCGGTGGTCTATTGATGGGTATCTTCAACTTGCTGACCGCATCTGGTCTGTTCATTGAAGGACAGTCTCTAATTGATGCAAATCCAGGTCTTGCTGATTTGGCAAGTATGATCAACACCTTTGCGAACGCACCATTTGTTTACTTACCTGTTCTGCTCGCGTTCTCGGCTTCGAAGAAATTTGGCGGTAACCCTTTCCTTGGTGCTGCCCTTGGTATGCTGATGGTTCACCCAGATCTACTTAATGGCTGGGGCTTTGGCGGCGCAGCAGTGTCAGGTACGATCCCAACTTGGAACATTTTGGGCTTTGAAATCCAAAAAGTCGGTTACCAAGGCTCTGTTTTACCTGTACTGGTGTCTGCGTTCATTCTTGCTAAAGTAGAAAATGGCCTTCGCAAGTTCATCCCATCCGTATTGGATAACCTGCTAACACCAATGCTAGCTATCTTTATCACTGGTTTCCTAACCTTTACGGTTGTCGGTCCATTCACTCGTGATATTGGCTTCCTACTTGGTGATGGCCTTAACTGGCTATACGACTCAGCCGGTTTTGTCGGTGGCGCACTATTTGGATTTATCTACGCACCGTTTGTAATTACCGGTATGCACCACAGCTTTATTGCTATCGAGACTCAGCTTCTAACTGACATCGCGATTACAGGCGGCACGTTCATCTTCCCTATTGCAGCAATGTCCAACATCGCTCAAGGTGGTGCAGCACTTGCTGTTGGCCTAACCACTAAAGATATCAAGCTTAAAGGGATTGCAATGCCTTCTGGTGTTACTGCTTTACTAGGTATTACAGAGCCGGCAATGTTTGGTGTTAACCTGAAACTGCGCTACCCATTCATTGCAGCTATCATCGGTGCAGCTATATCAAGTGCTTTCATCACAATGTTCAATGTTAAAGCACAAGCACTTGGCGCTGCTGGTCTGCCAGGTATCATCTCGATTCGCCCAGAGAACATCGGCTACTACATCGCAGGCATGGCTATTTCATTTGTTATCGCATTTGGTCTAACGATTGTTCTGGGTATGCGTAACAAGCAAACCGCTGGCAACCAAGCCGAAGCTTCTGCTTAGTCATCCCTTTTGCCCTGATATACCCCCTACTAATCCTAAGGCTCACACTTCGTGAGCCTTTTCGTTTTCATCCCACCAGCGCTCTTGCCCATTCACGTTTAGTTCACTAATCAACACCTTTTGGCCAATCTTTGGACATAAGAAATCTACTCCTAGGCGCCTGGCTTCTTGCTCTGCTCTAATTAGTGGCTCATTCCAAACATGATAAGAAAGGTCAAATGTCGTGTTATGGATTGGTAGCATCACCCTACCCCGTACATCCAAGTGCGCCTGAACACTCTGCTCTGGAAACATATGGATGTCAGCCCAATTCTCATCGTAGGCTCCGGTTTCCATTAGCGTCAGGTCAAAAGGGCCATAACGGTCGCCAATCTCTTTAAATCCAGAGAAATACCCCGAGTCACCACTGAAATAGATGTTCGATTTTTGCCCTAGAATCGCCCAGCTTCCCCACAACGAACTGTCGCGCTGTTTAAACGAGCGCCCAGAAAAATGCTGAGTTGGCGCAAATGCAAATCGAACACCACTTATCTTCATCGACTGCCACCAATCAAACTCAAAAATCTTGTTATCTGGCACACCCCACTCTAACAAATGACTCGCCACGCATTTCGGCACCAAGAACACCCCTACATTATTGTGAAGCTGTTTGATAGTTTGCTTATCTAAGTGGTCGTAGTGGTCATGGCTTATCAAACACACATCAACGAATGGCAACTCATTCACCGAAATCGGTAAGTCGTGATAGCGCTTAGGGCCAGCCCACTCCAGCGGAGAAGCTCGGTTGCCCAAAACTGGGTCAGTTAAGATAGTTACCCTATCAACTTTCATAAGTACCGAAGAGTGTCCCAATCGATAAACACAATCGCGAGTCTCAACGCTGACCGAGTGAGAACATATCGTTTCGACAGGAATCGTAGGAGTTTGAAAATTGAGGATTTTATCGAGATTTAGATAGGAACGTAGTGTGGTAATCGTATCTTTAAACGTCGGATTATAAAGGGTTTCGGAGTTGGTAAAGCGTTGAGGCGTAGTGTTATTGAGCTTGGTGTCCGAGAAAAGGGGCAATAGTCGAGTCTTAACATTCCTGGATAGCGACGCTGGCATAGTGAGCTTCCTATTGAGTCATTTCGCCTATCCAGTGTTGCGGGTTTAAGTGACACTTCAATGCCAGTTTGACGAAAGCTATGTGTCGATAGCATGACGATACTGACACATTTGATGCTACAAAACTGACCTCTGTCTTTGCAGTAAATGAGTCAAAAGTACTAGTCCCTAAGAGACACTTCGCACTTTATGCAACCTAACTTATATAGCTACCGACACCATGCTAGCATCGCTCGATATTTAGTCTAAGTTAGAGTTCGAAATGGGAAAGCCCGCCGCGCGAATCGGTGACAATCATCAGTGTCCAGAAACCACAGCAAAAGTCTCTCACATCGGAGGCCCCGTTGCTGCAGGTTCACCCAATATCACCATTAACGGTATGCCTGCCGCCCGTAAAGGCGATAAACTGATTTGCGTTGGTCCACCAGACACGATTAAAGAAGGCTCATCTTCAGTATTTATTGATGGTAAACCTGCAGCACGCATGGGAGATGGAACCGCGCATGGCGGGCAGATTGTCGCTGGTAGCGGAAATGTCTTCATCGGCAATGCAGGTAAATCGCCTGCAGCTTCTTCAAGTTCTGGTAGTAAAGCTAAAACATCTAAATCTAAACAAGGTAAATCTAAGTCCGAGTCGTCATCACCCCCTTCATCACAAAGCGGTTCATCGCAAAACAGTGGCAAAGCTTCTAAGGCTAAAAGCAGCGCATCGAAATCAAGTAACACACAGGATAATAGAAACACTGCAACTAACTCTCATAACGAGTCTGAAGAAGTCGCTCTACCTATTTCAATTATTCCGATTCGTTATGCTTACGACACAGAGTTCTTAGCCAATCCACCGCCTGCACCTTACGCACAGAATAAGCTTAATAAAGTACTACCAAAAATCACCCGCCAACTCCGAGATGGCTGGGTATATGTGTTCAACGAAACCACTAAAGAGCTCAAAGAGCATCAAATAAATGGCGCTGTCATAAGTAACGGTGGCATCCAATATCCTGAAGGCACGACACTAAGTCTCGCGTTCTCTCTATTTCAATGGACACCGCGAATCAAAAACACGCTTAGTGAGGAAGCGTATCTTAGAACTCGGTTTATGCGTCAGATCCGCTGTCAGCAAGCCCCTCAAGAGCACATTAGCAATGCAGAAGGTTTAGACTCTCTCACCGATAATCATGTAGAACATCAATTCGCTCACAGCTCGACGTCTGCATCGGGGCAATCTGATCATCCACTCAACCATGTAAAGCCAGCCTTCAACTCAGCACAGTGGCTAGCCAATGCGACAACGCCAGACAAGCTAGTCGTTGCACTAGATGACCCTTATTCTGATCTTCAAGACCTGACCTACCCTATTCTTCATCATGTTCGAGATTATTTGATGGTCACTGAAGGAGATGAAGAGACACAACACAAGTTATTGATGGCTGGAATAGTACGTAATCTAGCTCGGGTTCAGTTAGACCAAAAAGACTGGCCATCGAAAGTAACCCAAGAGAACTATGTCCAGTTTGAACAAGACCTACATGAGTATCTCGTAGCACTGGATGTGGAAACCATGGCTAGGCAGGTAAAAAACACTAACCTTGCCAACACCATGAGGCACGGCAGTCAACATTCAACAAAAGCGCGAGAGAAACTTTTAAACATTTGGGGATATCGACCAAGCGGTAATATCCACGAGCAATGGGCAAAAAAGAAATCACTCAACAAGTACGTTGATTGGTCAAGACTCGACGCTTTCTCTACCCAGTTAGACCAACAACTCGATCGAGTGGGTGCGCAATTGGGACTCAGTATTGATCTCCTATGCGCACTCATTCGGGACCTCGATGACGATCCTATTTCTTTGGGAATCGACAACCAAACCAAACAAGGTGTCGATCAGTACCTCGACCTTATGGATCTTGTGGTCACAACGTTAAAAACGGGCTCAGAGCATCGAGAAAATAGCCAATCGGCAGTCAATCGCTTATTGAGTGAACGCACGATACTTGCCTACGCTCCTTACGGAGCAGCAAAGCACTTGCCCAAGCCATAGCGCGAGATTTCAATCACGATGCCGATTTTGCTGGTATGTCTCGATTCTCGGATCTTCTAGGTGTTACCAACAATTTCAGCACTTGGTCGAACAGCCCGATGTAAGAGAACAGCACTGGTTCAGTATTCTCGACGAGCATTCCAAAAAAGTTATGCAGGCAATTACCTCTTCCGTTGTAGATTCGACGTCAGGTGCTTTTGATAGGATTTTGCTCGCCCTTTTCCCAATGACACCAAGTACAGGTTCTCAGCCAAACGACTGCTGCTTATGTCTCTTTGGGGAGCAACCGTTAATCGCTTCACACTTAAAATCAACCGCGACTATATTCAAGCCTCACAAAGTGCACGCCAACAGCTACGCGATATTATCGAGTACAAAAAACGTCTATACGATGAAAAAATCATGAGCCGAAAGCGCTATCATCAACGTGCCCTCGAACTGCTAAATCTACAAAAGCGATTTGCGAAGACACTACAAAGCACTGACTTCATCACCATAGTTAACAACGACCGAAGTAAGCAGTTTAGGGCTGAGGTGAGTAGGCAAGTCGAGCAGTATGTGAGTGCTTCTTATAACAACTTTAGGGAGAAAGCAGCTCACGGAACTCAATCTGTCGGTGGATTACTTAATTCCACTATTGTTCTAATAAACTTGCTCAATCTACAAACATCTATAGATACCCTTCGATCACTGCCGGAGGAATCGAAACAATATAGGAAAGCATGGGAAGATCTTAGTATTAGTTTTTTGTGGACTTTGCATGCTATTGGGACAACTACGGAGAGTGCAGCTAAATATTGGTTAGGTCGTAACACAAGCACTAATCTACTAGAGTTTAGCCTTAAAGACGCTGTTAGCAGAAGTCATTCAAAAGCAACTAGAAGAGTAACCAGCTTACTAGTAAAAGGTATTGCTGTCGGGTGCGTAGCAGGAATAGCGGCCGTCATGTGGGAATCCTATAGGGATATAAAACGGATACTAAGTGAAGATGATGACCCTGTAGTCAGATCATTATTAGCTGCTAGAGTAGGAACTATTTTAACTCAGTCAGTAGCATGGACGACATATTTTATAAACGCGTTTGTACGGAAACTCCCTTATTCCATGGCACTTCCAATATGGCTACTTCAACGCTCTTTTGGGGAAGTCTAGTCTTTCTAGTTCTATCGATTTTACTTTATCTGCTCGAGAGAACGCCGCTTGAAAAGTGGATAAGCGAATCAAGCTGGGGAAAGAACTCAAAAAACTGCTCTGAAATCAAAGAGCTTAATGATTATTACAGCTTGATCTTCCAGCCAATAGCAAAAATACAAAATATACAGTATGCCCCATACATTGAAGATTCCAGCTATATAGGCGAAATTCCAATAAAACCTGAAAGTTACATTATCGATATTTCTTTCACCAAACTAGGTCAAGCTCCATTTGTTGAACTCTGTGATAGTAACGCTGCTATCTTATCTCACAATGAAATAGTCAACATTGAGGGATATCAGTCGGTCAGGTGTTGGATCAGCACTAAGCTCAACAAAGTAAAACTTCGAGTTGGCTACGAGGGTAGTCCTTTACCTGAGTTTATCATTACGGCAAACAGTCAGAATAAAGTCACTGTCGTTTCCAGCGAAAATAAATCGGCTCAACTCCAAGGCATCACGTTAACGAGCGCATAATGTACAATTCAGATCTGAAAAACAAAGACCTAAAGCAATTCAACATTAGTAACCAGAGTGAAGGTGCTAGACAGAAAGTACTAAACGAAGCCGAATCAATCTTTACATGGACAGTAACCCCAAGTCGCGTGCTCAGTGATTATCTCATCGTCGGATTTTACCTCTGCATTTCTATTTCGATGGGTGTATATATGTTCGTTAATGAAGCATCGCTGGGATTCGTACTATTTTCTACCACCTTGTGGTTGCTAATCTCCTTAGTGCCTTACTTTACGATGTTCAAACCTCAAACCTATGCCTTTGAACTCACGAAACACGGAGTACGGGTTGGCACTACAGACAATGCGCATGAGATATTCTACTCTGCCACCCGTAAAGCAGCTTGGATAGGATGTATAGCATGTGTCATCGCCTTTTTCGCTATTGGCCCATTGGCCTTTGCGGGTGGAGCGGCATTCGCGTTAATGGCACCTAAGTTTACTCAGTTTAAAAGACAAACCGTGTATAGCTCTTTCCATTTCCATGAAGTTGTCTCATTCAAATACCATCGCAAATCTTGGTACATGTCGATCCATCCCCACTTCCCAACTGAGACGCGACAGTCCGTGTACTACGATCATATGTCACCTTACTACTTTTTTATTGAACCAGTAAGCTATACCTTTTTATCTCAGCACTTAAAACCGTTGCTTCCATTAAGGAAGTCAAAGAAGTCGAGAATATTGATGAGTTAAGACCTATCCCTGACTTCCATACAAACTCTGGAAGATGAGAAACTAACCTAACTCACAAAGCGCGTATATAGTTAAAACATCCCCCGCAACACCATGCGAGATGATTATGAAAGAGTTAAAGCAAATACAATGGCCTGAGTACTTCCACCCCAAAAATGCGCCGGTGCATGTGAGAAACGAGAAGATTGTGCCTACCGACTGTGAGCAGGTGTGGTCTTGGATTGTTCGTGCGCCATGCTGGCCGAACTGGCAGCATCGTAAAACACAAGTGCAGATTGTAAAAGGTGACAGCAGCGAGCTACACAAGGGACAGTGTTTAACTGGGTAACGAAAACCATGCATTTTGAATGCACGGTGGTTGAGTATGAACCGTTTGAACGTATTGCGTGGCGAGGCAAGACGGGTGGGGTCGATATGTACCACGCTTGGTTGATTACACCTTGCACCCAAGGATGCCACATTATTACTGAATCGACGCAGCGAGGCGGCCTTCGCTGGCTCACTGGTATGTTTGTTAAAAAGCAAGTCGACACCTACCACCAGCATTGGTTAGAAACACTGGCGGCTCAAAAGAAAAGCTAATTGAACGTTGCAGCAACTGATTTTGAAGTTTATAACGTTTTCAGCATCCAAACATCGCAGCCATTATGGAGAGTGCCCGGGAAAGGTTTTGAAAGGTGCTCAAATCCTGCAAGCTCATAAAGCTTGATAGCAGCTGACATGGAGCTCAGCGTATCAAGGTAACAACTTTGATAGCCCGTCTGCTTGGCAAACGCCAAACATTGCTCTGTTAGCTTCTTACCCAATCCATACCCACGACTTTTTGGTAGTAAAAATAACTTCTTCAGCTCACAAACCCCGACGTGCTCACCAAATGGAGCAATACCACCTCCACCAACAACTTCACCATCCACTAAGGCAACTAAATAGAGGCTTCCCTCTTCTTCATGGTAATGCTGACTCATTGCCAAGACTTCAGGATCTGATGGACCAAAACCATCACCTATCGCTCCATATTCTGCACCAACTGTTTTGATTACGTCACATAGCGCGTCATCATGTTCGGCGGCCACTTTTACTACTTGTACATCCATTGCATTTTCCATTGTGATTATGAGAGGAACGACGACGCTCT
Organism: Vibrio maritimus; assembly: GCA_000755425.1. Taxonomy (GTDB): domain Bacteria; phylum Pseudomonadota; class Gammaproteobacteria; order Enterobacterales; family Vibrionaceae; genus Vibrio; species Vibrio maritimus_A. Next base: position 30,845 of record BBMT01000023.1, on the reverse strand, counting down.
TCCGAGTAATATATCTTATGAACAATTCTCTGTTTAGCTATTGTTGGCACCGGGTTAGGATTTACTACTGATTTTGATAGGCTTTGACCATAAATTTTTAACCATGAACAGCACCGTTACTCTCTCCTTTGCCGCCATGACGGCGTTTGCATTCAACTCGCTACTGTGTCGCCTAGCGCTTGGTAGTAGCGCTATCGATCCGATGAGTTTTACCTCAATTCGTCTGATCAGCGGAGCCGCGACACTTATTGTTCTCAGTACCTTGATTGCCCGCAGGAAGGGCACTAATGCTCAAACACCAAATGCATCCATTCCATTCAAACAATCCGTAGCACTAGGAGCAACTTTATTTGGTTATGCGCTACTGTTTTCTTTAGCTTACATTACATTGGATACTGGCACTGGAGCCTAATCTTATTCGGCACCGTACAGTTTGCACTTGTCATCCACCATCGCCTCACCGGGCATAACCTCACCCCACTCGAAGTTATCGGCATGTTCGTCGCTGTTGGCGGCTTTATCTTATTGCTACTGCCGGGGGCAGCTCAACCATCCTGGTGGGGAGCAAGTCTAATGGTAGCTTCTGGGCTCTGTTGGAGTGGTTTTACACTACTAGGAAAGCGGGTGAAATCTCCGGTATTAGCAACGAAGCAAGGTTTCATCATAGCCAGTGTGATGGTTTTCGCTTTTGCGATTCTAAGCCAGGTGCTGTTCGCTTTACCAAGTACATTCACTGCGTCCGGCATCCTATATGCCCTACTTTCTGGCGTTATCGCTTCTGGACTCGGCTATTATCTTTGGTACCGCCTACTGCCAAGTATCGACATACTGCAAGCGTCATTGATGCAACTGAGCGTACCTGCCATTGCGATGTTTCTCGGGTGGGGTTTGCTTGCAGAAGTGCCGTCTTACCTGTCGTTGCTAGCGACTGCATTAATTTTGTCTGGCATAGCCCTAACAACATGGGCTAAGTCTCGTTCCGGTGTAGAAGTCATAAAATAGCCATTAAGACTAAACAACTAACAACAATGAATACCAAATAGAAATCTAGATAAGATACAAAACCTTAATTGGTATCTGAGCGCAATCTGCACTAACTTATAGCCAAGTTAACTTAGTCCGAACTGCCTATTGAGATGCCAATGAGAACTCTATTTTTACTCACCCTTGCCACTTTATTTCCAATCACAACCACATTCGCTGCCAGCGATGACACGGTAGTTACTGCTCAGCCTCTGATGATGAAACTGAGCAGCCTTTGGTAAATATAAGTATGATGCTTGATCTCGACGGCATCGAGCAGTCAATCAACCGCTCTAGTGTTGCGATTGATAACCTAGCAACGTCACTAACCCTTCTGTCACAAAATGAAAGCCTGAACGAAGAGCAGCGCCAAGTGTTGGTGGATACTATGGATAACATCAATGAGCTTACTGAGATGTCTAAGTCGTCTCTAGCAGCGTTACCAGGGGCGCTTGAGCAATCTCAAAACTCTATTGCCAATAGCACAAAAAAGTTTGCTTACGATGTTCGTTTTAACGTTCTGCTGCTGTTAGCGCTGTTGGTACTGTCCATTGTATTGGCATTGGTAGCGGCCTACTGGTTATTGCTGCGTCCAATGCAAGGCACCATCTTGCACGCCACACGCAACGTTTCCAAAATGGCGTCGGCGATTCACAAAACCGCCGAATCACTTGAAACGACCACCGAAAACCAAAGGATCATCACACAGCATCTGCACGAAACTGAGTCTCTTCATACTCAACCTGCAGACCAAACATCCCGTAGTTGAGGCCAACCCCACGAGGTGATCTCAACGCCTTTTATCACACCTTCAAAGCTCAATGTTTGCCTGTGATGGAACATTGGGCTTATCACCCCTTCATGTATTAGCATTGAACCAAATGGCTCCAGCTCAGTAAGATAATCTTTGGGCTCGCAATGGGCACGGATCTGGTTGATCTCTTTAATAAGCCAAGCACTTAGATCTTCACCAATCGTTGTGTGAAGAACAGGGTCACTCAAAAAGAACAAGAGCGCGGAAACCTGATAGTTGTCATCAAGGTTAAGACTGCTAAGCACCAGTTCCTCTTCAAACCCTCGGTTAAACGACTTATCAATAAACTCGTCAAAGCTATAGTCATTCAGAGTGACTTCTACCCCTTGCTGTTGTAAAAGGCGTTTCATCGCTTTGGCACCACGAGTGATTCCCGGGTGATGATAGAAAGCAATACTCAGCGTATCGGGTAACATTACAGTATTAGAGCTAAGACGTTTAATCGGCTGCCAAAAAGGGAAAAAGTTGGTCGCATTTTGGGCGCCAAACTTTTGGTCGTCCCGTTGCAATTGCTTCCAAATTTGTTCTCCACTAAGCGCCTGGCTTAGCCAGCGGCGTTGGTCATGATTCAGGCTGGTGTTCCGCTGATTAAAAATCATGAACATACACCCGTGCTCGATACGAGCTTTCGAATCTGTACTCCCCCCACTTTTTCCTTCGTCCGCTAAGTAGTCGAGTTCTGGATGTGAAATCACTGGGGTCGCTTCATGACCTACGCTGTCGGTGACGGTATGATTGCAACTGGTGGATTCCTTCGAAAACAGATCCTTCTTAAGCGACCATATTGATACCTGATCGGTCAATGCTCGCAAGCCATGGTAACGGTCATTAGCAGTAAGCTCCATCTTCTCCAAAGTATGTTCCGCCAGCGAAAATACGCCGCACCCTACAACAGGTTTAGTTGTTGGACTCGACGCTGAGCCAAATGACTCTCTTGGTTCAATGGAATATTTGAGATCAGTCAGTAATGCAGCGAACCCTTTGTCTTGCCGCGTCAGCGTTACCTCAAGAGTGTTTTCTCCAACCGCTTCGATACTCACCACATGATCTAACTCATTTCGAAAGTAAGGTAACGATTGTGCATAAGCCAAGCTTTCCGACACCGCTTTGGCATCCACGCGGCTGCCATTGTGGAAATGAACCGATGGGCGAAGGTAGAATCGCCAAACGTGGAAGTTTTGTTCTGCCTCCCAATGATGAGCAATATCTGCGACAACATCTCCTTGCTCATTCAACGTCACCAACCCAGAGTGCACCTGACGAATCAAAAATCTCTCACTGTTACGGTGTGGTCGACTAGGCGACAACACAGTAAAAGGACGGTTGTAAGTCAACTGTACTCTTACTTTACCTTCAGAAACCTGCGCACCAGCATTTTGCTGTAGCAATTGCCCAAAAGCGACTTGGTCATGATCCAGAAATTCTAACGCCTTATCGTACTGACTCGACTTAACCCAGCCCGACGCCACATCTCGTTTAACCTCATCATCGCTTATCGCCCGAATTAGAGTTGAGCGTTGATTGCGCCCCACTCTTGGAAGCCATGATATCCAGCGCTTTTCAGTCATCATTTTGAGGATGGATCTCGTGTGACGAGGGCTGGCGAACAGCATCTCCGACACCTGTCCAAGAGTCACCGCGTGCTCTTTGCCCAGCTCCAAATCTAACAGGCGCTGATAATAGCGGTACAGATTAATAGATTCCAATAATAGGTACTCCAAACGAAAAGTAGCGTTCCTTATTTTAACTCCAAGTGAAGTTTTTAGCGATAAATTCGCTATTTATCTTAAATTAAGGCACCAATTTAGATCTAACTGCTCTGTTTTTAGCTTCCCCATAAAGACTCATAATAGGCACATGTTCAAAGACATGTACAGCCGGAGCCCCCAAATGAAAACCAATAACCAAACAAAGCCAGCACACCCATTGACAACTTATTACTTGAACCTGATGGCGAGTCAAAAGCATCGTCCACGCTGGCAAACTGAAGCACTAATTCAACTAGCCAAAACTTGTCAGTTCCTTAAATAGACCGAATTGCGATAGCTGGGGAAGCATGTTTATGCTACCCCCAATTAAACACTTCTATTTCCTCAGTTATCGCCTCTTCAAAACAACTACTCACAAAAAACAACTACTCACACATCACAACCAGTCTCACAAATCAGCCCAGACAAGAAAAGTCTGACACCCTACCAACCAGGTAAACCATTCGAAGATCTCTTACCACTATTTACTGTCAAGCGCTGTGAGCTCATTGACCTTTTTAGCGATCAAACAGTTAGCTAATGTCCACTTCGTTCGATATTTCTAGTACTGATTCACTGACGCAGTTTGCCTACAGATTGACATCTTTATTCACACAAATCTGTCCATAGAGAAAAAACCTACGTGCTAGACTGTGCGTCTTTTTACTCAACCATTACGAAAATGTCTTTCACACAACGTGTTACAACAACGGCCTGCATTGGCCTGTCGACGTTAATGCTGCCCCTGTTTCAAGCGCTACAGGCTTAACTTTTGGGAATCGTCCACCTCGAATAGTGCCCTTGCTAGTGCAAACGGTGCATCCGCAGTCGACGCCAGTATCTTGGCGACAGCGCCATCAAGTATGACGCAGTTAAAGTCAACTACGGTAACAGCGAGTGTGACTCGTTACCAAGTGGACACCGATTACGACATTTTGGGAACCAAATCCGCTTACTCCAAGGCCAACCCCATTCCGGCTGGTTTCTTGGTGATACCTCTCGAATCAAATTGGTATGTCGGATTGGCCGCATACAGCCGGACGGCCGCGGATATTTCGATTTCAGAATTCAAACTTCCGCCACCACTTAACCTGCGTATCTTGGATCAAGCTCGTGTGCGACCTATTGTGGTCTCTTTTGCACCAAGCGTAGCCTACAAAATAGGAGATGTGAGTCTCGGCGTTACTCTCGAGTATCAATACGCTGACTACCTTCTTGAACGCAATGACTGCAATTTCTGGGGCAAATGCAGCCTAGAAACAACAGAAGGAAACACAAATGGTTGGAGCGGTGCACTAAGTGCAACATGGCAGGCTAACTCGTGGTTAACACTGGCAGCCACACATAGACTAGCAAGCGATTTTCGGGACAGTAATATTCAGTTTGACCTCCCCTCTATAACCAGCCTCTACGGCACCATCGCAATCACTGACAACTGGTCTTGGCACAACACCTTTAGCTTGTCACGTTGGGATGGGCAAGGCGTGACTTATGCCGATTACAGCGATCCTATCCAACTACTCAAGGGATCTCGTCATAGCAAACGTTATGCAACGTCGATGGAATACAGACTCGGTGATTTAGCGCTGCGTGGTGGTGTAAGCATCGATGAAGCGATTGATGCATTTGGCGGAGAAGATGTGCGTTATCGCCTGGGTGCCGCTTATTCGTTCAGTGAGAATCTAACTGTGGATTTAAGCGGTTTCAGTGAACACTATGCGAGAAAGAACGTGAAAGTGACAGACGACCTTCAAGTAGACGTACTCAATCAAGGCTATGGCATTAGCTTGGGTATGACGTATCGATACTAAGTAAGACTTGGTATGACTCGTATTTTAAGACTACGAATATTTTGATGTAAGTGGTGCTTAGAGAACATGGTGCTCTGCTATCCAGAGCACCTACTTTGCAGCTAGAGTTGTTCATGGTTATCGACGAACATGCTTGCTAACGAACATAGTTACCAACAAGCTTAGTTACCAACGAATATAGATAGGGGTGCCTATTTTCACCAAAGACACAAGTTCATCCATCTCTTCATTAGTGATAGCGATACAGCCATTCGTCCAATCAAAACTCTGAACAAACTGCGGTGCACGGCGATCGCCATTTTTTAACCCGTGGATCTTGATGTTCCCACCAGGGCTCACCCCTAAACTCTCCGCGCGGTTTTTATCTCTTAGATTGGGGTAGCTAATGTGCATTGAACGATAAAAGGCCGAATCATCCATCACGAAGTCCAGATAATATTTTCCTTCTGGCGTGCGATTGTCTCCTTCTTGGATCTTATGGCCGCGTGGACTCTTACCCAAAGCAATACGATACTCTCGAACCACAACGTCGCCGTCCATCAAATACATTCGTCTGACAGACTTTTTCACTTCCACACGATCAACCACTGCCTGTTTTTCAAGCTCAATACCTTCAGCTTGCGTAGCAGCGCGATGACCATAACCAAAACTAATAACCACTTATACATCAGTCTTTCCTCTCGTCCCCCAAACGACTCACGCCTTGGGAGGCCGATTCTACCCCTTCCCACTCTAGGTTCCAACGAAAAGTCCTCGTTGTGGTATGAGCTCTGAACGCTATTTGATGCAAGCAACTGAATACATTATAGGAATAAATTCTCACCATTTTTTGTTGCCATATAACAACACTGTTTTAATTAAATCCCCATATATCAACAATAATAAATTGACTAAACTACTTAACAACTTCACAGAGAAGTCCAAACAATCGTTAAGGTGAACACATGAAAAAGCTCGTTGTTATTACAGGTGCCAGTTCTGGTATTGGTGAAGCTATTGCTCGTCGTCTAAGTGATGCTGGCCATCCCCTACTATTGCTTGCTCGTCGCGTCGAAAAGCTTGAAGCACTAGAATTGCCAAACACTATGTGTGAAAAAGTCGACATTACTGACAAAGCGACTTTCGAAGCAGCTATTCAGAAAGCGGAACAAGCATTTGGTCCTGCAGATGCGTTAATCAACAACGCTGGTGTTATGCTACTTGGCCAAATCGACACTCAAGACGCATCAGAGTGGAAAACCATGTTCGACGTCAACGTGATTGGTCTTCTCAACGGTATGCAAGCGGTGCTGGCACCAATGAAAGCACGCAACTCAGGTACAATTATCAACATCAGCTCTATAGCTGGACGCAAAACCTTTGGCAATCACGCAGCATACTGCGGCACTAAATTTGCTGTGCATGCTATCTCTGAAAATGTGCGCGAAGAAGTGGCTGAATCAGATGTACGCGTTGTCACTATCGCTCCAGGTGCCGTTGAGACCGAACTGCTGTCACATACTACGTCTCAAGAGATCAAAGACGGCTACGACGAGTGGAAAGAGGTCATGGGTGGCGTACTAGCTGCTGATGACGTAGCGAGAGCCGTTGAGTTCGCTTATGCACAGCCTCAAAATGTGTGTGTTCGAGAAATCGTTCTGGCACCAACTCGTCAGCAGCCATAAGCACTTTTTTAACGTCGGCGATGCTCAGTAGCATCGCCTTCTTTATGACCATTTTTTAGCCACAAAAGCCAATCCAATTTAAAGAAATACGTTAAAAAAGCAGCAAATATAAGAATCGAAACACTTTGAATATAAGTATTGCAAAACGTTTATTTTGTAATCAGTTGTAATTCTATGACGGTGTTTGTTTTTTCAGCATATAGTTGCAAAAGCTTTATTATTAGTAGCGTCATCTCGCAATTTCTATCTCTTCTCTGGCGTAAAATAGCGTTAGTCAATAACGATTCCTCAATGAAGGAGAAGTGATATGGATAGAATTATCAACACCTTAGGCATGTGTATCATTGCAAGTAAGTACGCTATCGTACTCCTAATGGCGGGCATCACATTCAGTACTGGTGTGGTTGCAGCAGAACTACTTTGCACAGGGATGGAAAACTCTGAATAAGAGGTTTGTAGGGAATATATCGCGACAAACCTCTATTTTACCTTTTCGTTGCTTTATATTTTATTTGGGAGCTTCTGCTCCCTTTTTTTATGTCATTTTCATGTTGAGCGCGATTAAAAAACATATTGCCCTATCTCTCTATCTACTCTCTTCTCACAACACAAAATTTATCTTCATTTCAGTATGCCGCTTGGACTAAGTTGTGGGTACAATAGCCAATTCTTCGCCTTGTTGTTTGAAAAGGACACTCCATGTTCGCTGATTGGTTTAGCCAAACATCGCTTATCGCGATGCTGCTCATTTTCGTTGGCTCCTACGTTCAAACCGCTATCGGTTTTGGGCTCGCCATTGTCGCCGCTCCTTTGCTATTCCAAGTGTCTCCTGACTACGTGCCTGCGCCGATCTGTTTGGTTGCGCTCTTTATTTCAATTCTCAACGCAATGAAGCATCGTAGCAGCATTGCCATTGGTGGACTCAAAATGGCCATCATTGGGCGCATCCCTGGTTCTATCGCTGGCGCTGCACTTCTGCTTTATGTATCAACACAAGTATTGTCACTTTGGTTGGGATTGTTGGTTGTCTTTGCGGTTGTCGTCAGCCTACTACCTGTTCGCATTGAACCAACGCCGATGAGAATGGGAGTCGCTGGTTTCTTCTCTGGCTTTTTCGGTACCAGTAGCGGTATCGGCGGCCCACCGATGGCATTGTTACTTCAACACCAAGAAGCCAATCAGCTGCGTGGCAATCTCTCTGCGTTTTTTGTATTTAGCTCGTTTATATCACTTGTGATGCAAGCACCCATTGGCTTTTTAACCACACACCATTTGTTTATTACAGTTCCACTCATCCCTGCAGCATGGCTTGGCTACCAGTTAGCGAAACTCACGACAGGCTCATTGCCGAAAGAGAAGATTCGCCTTGCAGCACTGGTTTTATGTTCATTAAGTGGCATCACCGCGATTTGGCAAAGTTTTTAGTCTCATCCATCTGCGTTACTCGTCGCTGTTTAATCAACTAGCACAAAAAAGGAGCGATATCGCTCCTTTTTTTCATTTTTCAAATCTAACTCTATTACGCATGTTTTGCGTCAGCAGAATGATCTGATGATTGCTTGTCACGCGTTACAATCCAAATAGCTACAAGTGCAACCGCAGTCAGTACACCAATCGCAACTGGTAGTGCGCTCCAGCTAAACTCTTCAACGGTAAAGCCACTAATTGCGCTACCTGTTGCAAAACCGATGGAGATGAAGAACATCATTAGGCCTTGTGTGTAACCTGCACCAACACGCGTCAAACGTGAGGCAACCGCTGGTGAACACATATCTGTAACCGTAATGCCTTGCAAGTAAACAATGACCAATGCCACTGGCAAGATCACCGTTGGGATAAACTGTAGCTCTGCGATGAAGTACAGTGCCGCAATAACCACAATCGATGCGACAGTACATAGCTTAAATAGTGCTGTAGGGCCAAACTTCGCAGAAAAGCGCTCTGCTGCGACTACAACAATAAGTCCCAATACCGCAGAGATTGACAGGCTCGTAGCCGACAAGGCTTCTGAAACTGTAAAGGCATTTTTCATTAGGTTAGGGAACTGGGCTTGGAAAGCACCTTGACCCGCACACAGTGCCGCGACTGCAAACAGGAACAGACCAAACTTAGAGAAAATCACTTTAATTAGGTTCACTTTCTCTTGTGCTTCTTCTGCCGCTGCTTTTTCACGCGCTTCTGCCGTATCCAGCACGCGCTGACCCGCTTCTTTGTTGGTTAGGAAAGTAACTACTGAAAGCACTGCAACGGTAACCATCATAGTGTAGAAGCTCGTTTCGTAGCCGAAGCCACCATCAGTTAATGCAGCCAATGCGCCGCCACCTAGAAGCGTACCGATGATTGCCGCCTGCGCCATGCGCCCTAGCTTTAGTGCTTCTGTCTTATTGTCGTAGCCTGCAAATGCGATAAACACTGGGTTAAGCATCAACAATGTTGCCGAGCCTAAACCAAAAAATACCGAACCAATTGCCATCATGTTGAAATCGGTACCTGCTGCAATGTAGCAAAAGCCCGCTACGATATACGCGACCATACCCAAGAACTGAGCCAAGCGATGTGCCTTAAATTTATCAGCCAGCAAGCCAATAATAGGAGCAGCAAGACCTGCCACACCGAAGAAACCCATTGCCAGACCCGCATTTGCAAAGCTGCCTGTTCGCTCTGCTACAAAAGCTGGCATGACAATCGGAATGAAAACTAGCTGTACAAAGCCGTAAGCAAGGTGGGCAGAGAACCAAAGTTCGATCCCAAGTTTGTTAAATAGATTTTTAGCATAACTATTCTGCGCATCCCTCTTGCTTGTCTGAAAGCACTGTCTGCTTCCACACTGCAAAATTTCAGCAAGCATCCTTCTGGTAAATAAGTAGGCCATCGTGGCCTTTCATTCTGACTGGTATCAAACAAGTACAAAAACCCTACGACGACAAATTAAATGTCACTCCGGTGTGTAACATTTATTTATGTTATCGATAGAACATATTGCTTTGTTTGTTGATTATTAACTTACTACCAAACTTAAATATTGAAATAGCCTAAATCAATTTTTTGGAAAAATAGTCATGCTCAATGTCTCAAAATTATATAATTACCTCATTCCAAAACGAAAGATGTTAAGCAAAAGATAAAACAATCATCATTAACGGAAAATCATGATCCAAAAGTGTTAAAAATTGGCATTTTTTATAGCCTTGCTGACCCATATAGATAAAAAATAGAACAAAACACCACCTAACATAGATTCAGATAGGAGAGGTTAATTTAATATTCCCCTTCGACAAAAGACAGAGAAATATACCACAGTAAAATACCCAAGTATTTACTGTGGTATATTTTAGATTGAGGAAATTAATTTATTCCAAGGTTAATTTCTGTGATTAGATATTCATCTTAGTAAGACAAAACGAAAGGTAAATATCGAGGATGTAGAAAAGTTGAACCAGCAAGATGCTGGTTCAATCGCGTTAAAGTTTTTTCATGTTTTTCGGGCAGGTATCGAGATGGGTGGTTACCACCAGCCCCGTATCAGTTAAACAAATATTGCCTGGCGCACCTGCATCATCAGCCAAAGCAAAAAACGAACATACCGTGCTTAGCACGAACACTATTAATGACTTCATTATGAAAACTCCTTGCTAAAGTCTTGTTCTACGAGGCAAACTCCGTGGCTCGCTTTTTCAGCATAGACAAGAAACTCATAGAACAGCAAAGAATTAGCGCAATTTATCTGTATGAATAACCAGTAAAAATAATGACAGAACAAATCATTCACCAGACAAATAAAAATAAATAGTGACCTAGTATTCTCTATCACACATTCTGACACTAGCCATTCAGAGCAACAATAAGTCTGACTCAACCATTACACAGCATTGTAGGTTTGTTCCTACACTTGGAAGATCTCTATCCACTCGGTAAACGCTATGCTATTGAATAAAAGACTACTGATCCTAATTCTGAGTGCCTTTTTGGTCACCGGTGCTAGTATCTTTGATCTGAACAACTCTCCTAGCCAGCATCAGCTTCAGGCATACGCGAACGTGGTTAAAGATACTTACGAGTCAAAGCTATTTTCTCTATCTCCCTACAAACAAGGGCACTTCGGGTTACGCATGTACCGCCAAACTCAAGACGAGAAATACCACACTACTATTTTGGTCGACCTCGCAAATGTCACTGATCGATTAAATCAAATAGCGGAGGAAGTCACCACACCCAAAGCGATCCGTCAACATTCCCTTGCTCGCCTAAACGAATACAAAAAGGGGAAAGATGAGCGCAGTCAGCGCCGTTATGCCGCAACCAAAAATAACCCTGATTATTTTTATATGGGCTCGACCTTTTACGGTATCTCGCAAGGTTGCAAGAGTATGGGGTCACTCATAAATCAGACCGACAATTACGCAAAGTGCTACGAAGCTACGATTTTGAAAGCGTTTTGACTGACAAAACGATGATTACCGCATGGGCTGCGCAACTTGCTAACCAAGCGTATTGGTTACGACAGATCGGAGAGCAAGATCTTGTCTCTGAGTTTATCGACGCGTTCCAACGCACTTATCCAGATAGCGAAGATTACCGCTTAAGCAAGCAGCAGTTTGGCAACAAACTCTATGGTATGACACACATCATTTTGGCGGATTCAGGTTATTATCAACGCCCCGTCAATGAAAAAGACCATCAATGGATTTACAATTATTTCCGTCGCAACATCGATGACATTATCAAACACACCAAGGAGGATATTGTTGCTGAAGTTGGGATCAGTTTTTTGTTAGCAGGACTTCATGATGATCCTGTGGTAACGAAAGCTCGCGCCGCTATCGCTCGTGCTGTTGATAAGAAACATGGCATGATCTTCAGTGTCTGGGGATTTCGATTTTGCGTATGGCGAGCATCGAAACGTACTCGCCATTATGTTACTTGACTGGAAAGCGCCTTATATCGGACCGAATGTGTCCTCCGATCCAAAGCTCTTTAAGCAGTTGCCTTACGGCGTGCGGCCAGCGGCATAGTAAGAAAGGAAAAGTGTCAGCAGTTCATTTATTCACGGACAGGTTCAAACTGTCCTGACTGCAGAAACTGCACGATAAGTCCTGTCACATACGGATCTCGACGCAACCTATCATGTTTAATGTCGACTTCGATAAAGTCTTGCATGCCTTGTAACTTTGTCGACTCAACGGACACTAAACCATCATTGGTTTTAGTAAACATACCATTGAATACCGGGTAACTTTGCGTACCAGCAATCACGCCAAAGTTATAGTTAGGAAGCGGGAGACGGTTCGGAAAGCTCTCTGGGTTTGTCGTCAATGATTCTGCAGTGCCTCCCACCAAAGACAACATCCAGGTATCAGAAAAGAAATCAGCTACATCACTACCATGATTAGGTGTACCTACAAAAACCACATTGCCCATTTGCTCTGAATGAACAAAATCAGGATGCTCCGCAAGGTAAGAGCGAATCACCAAACCACCGAGGGAGTGGCCAACAAAATGAATTTTGGCGTGATTCTTTAAAGCAAAATTGGTTGGTACGTGTTCGCCAGAAGCATGCTTCGCCAATGCCTGACTATCTATTTTCTGCCTAGAGTCATTGAACTCTAAGATGCAGCGTGACAATTCTTCGGCACTTTTGTCCAAGGTGTTTTCAATAGGCTGACGCAGCGTTGGATAGTCTACAACACAGACTTGATAACCTTGATCTGCAATACCCTTCGACATATTTTGCATCGACCAAGCGCTACGAGCCAAACCATGCACTATCACGACCTGCTCGCCATGATGAGCCTGATACTGCGCGTCAGTGACATCCATCTCGGGTTTGCTACATCCTACGAGTAATATTGCGGGTACAAGCAGTGCCCAATTCTTCCGCATCATGTTACTTCTCTCCAAACCACCGATCCGCTTTTAGCATATCAAACTGGTACTACCTGTACTAGAAGGAGATGAAGGGATTTTTGTTCCAAATTACGACATCTTAATGGTCGATAGAACATTGAGAAAACGTTTATCACAACTTATTGATACAAAAGATATTAACAACTGATAGATAGCAGAAATCGAGCAATTTTTAACTCTCCACGACTTACCCTAGTACGCACTCTCAAATGCGGAATCAAAATCATAGTTTTACCTTCTGAGCTCATGAGATTTACCCGCGTAGATTAGCTCCATTTTCAATTAACCATAATAAAAACAAGGTCTAAATTATTTAAACCGTCACTTTCTCGTGGTTAATACAGAAAGAGACAACAGAGATTCACTTTACGTACCAGACTCAACAAACCATTCACCAGACCAATATAAACCCAGTTTGATATATACATTAACTTCACTATGTTGAAGGTGAGTGCACTCCTATTTTCAATATCCACCGCCAAGTACGCCAAGCGGTGAAGCTCTGCTTACCTACAAATAAGGAGTGGCATTATGTCCACAACCATAAAAAATCGAACACTGGTGATGGCTGTTGCGCTTGCCTGTGCGTCGACAACAGCGTTGGCTTACGATACCGATGGAGATGGTATCCATGACAGTCTTGATGTTTTCCCTTGGGATCCAGCCAAGTGGCTCTGCCGTTTCATGAACTGCCCACCGTCATTGAAGCGGAAGACTTTGATCTCGGTGGTCAAGGTGTTGCTTACTCGGATCGAGAAGCGGACAACCTAGGGTCAAAGAATTATCGAAACGAAGGGGTCGATTTCTCCACTCACGATGGCAACGTTCATGTCGGATGGTTTGGCCGCGGTGAATGGATGAATTACACCGTAAGCGTCCCTGAGTCGGGTTATTATGAGTTTTCAGCCTGGCTTGGCTCCAAATCAACAAAAGTCCGTTCTATCGAACTGCATGAAGGTGAAGCGACTCTGGTCGAGATGCCCTTCCTATCAAGTACTGGGGAGACAAGAAATTTCGAACAAACCCAACCACATACCCTTTTCTAACCGCCGGCGAACACACATTTACTCTGTTTGCACGAGATGGTTCGGTACGTGTAGACAAAATGCAATTCGAGCTGTCACCACTGTCAAAGGATTCCGATGATGACGGTGTCGTCGATGCCGAAGATGACTTCCCGAACGACCCGGCAGAAACCAAAGATTCAGACAAAGACGGTCTAGGTGACAATCAAGATCCTGATGATGACAATGATGGTGTGCCCGATGTCGATGATGATTACCCTCTCGACCCAACACGTTCAGAAAATATCGCCACCAGCACTCAACCGGATCAATGTATCGGGGCGGAAAATCAGCAGTTGCTGTGCGATGTGCTCGCCAATGATGATGATCCTGAAAACGATCAACTCACCATTATACTGACAGAACAGCCAACATATGGCGCCATCAGTGTCGCTGAGGGCAAAGTCCTGTATACGCCTTCTGTTGATTTCGTCGGTCTTGATGAATTTAGCTACCGCGTTGATGATGGTTTCAATTTATCCGACCCCGAATGGGTAAGCGTACAAATAGATCGCACGACACCTATTGAGGATGCCGCCCCTATTTACACTGCCGGTTTCGAGAATGGTGACCCTCAATCCGGATTGGTTCAAACGCAGACTGCTTCATTTTCAAGTAGCTATGACTCACTGACAAAAGAGCCTGCCAGCTACCACTATTACCAAGTAGAGAACGTCCCTTGGGCAAGAACGGGTGAGCATGTGCTCAAGTTTTATGGCGAGCCACCGGCATATCGCAGTGAAATTGCTTTTATGAACAACGATTACAATTTCGCGCCGGGCGATGACTACTATTACAGTGCCAGCATTCGCCCTGATGCATCATGGCAAAACATCACCAAGTACTCCATCATCGTTACGCAGTGGAAATCCTTTAGCTCGGGGCCACATGGTGCTATTCGACTAAGCAACAACGGGGACTTTAAACTCACTTACCACGCGCCGAACTACCCAACAATAGATCTTGGTGTTGCGCCACAAGACACCTGGACGGACATTCGAGTCTACTTCAAGAAGTCGTTAAACGCTGATGGTCGCGTAATGATCTGGGTAAATGGTGAATTGAAACTCGATCGCACAGGTAAAACACTACTGATTGGAAACAATGGTTATACCAAGCTTGGCATGTACACTGAGATTCGTGACGCGAGAACCCTATATTTTGACAACGTCTCTGTGTCTAAAGCCATCAACCGCTCATTAGAAGAGTGGGGACAGGCACCCGTAGATGGCATTTATAACGACAGTGACCATGACGGGGTGAGTAATGGACTCGATCCCTATCCTTTTGATCCCAATCGATAGCCAGTAATAAGCAGAGCGGCGAACCGTCACTGACGAATCGCCGCTCTAAAACCAATCTTCTTTAAAAATACGTCACTCTATAAACAAAGTCGCTCTGCAACCTTAAGCGAGTCTAAAAGTTTCGGTTAGTCTAAAAACTTCGCGACATACCAGCAGTCCGCTTCGATATCAAACTGCTCCGCTCGAGCCCATTCCAGCCCCTTATCTACCAATTGTTTGGCGATACCTTGCCCACGAAATACATCCGGTACATAAGTACGAGTAAAGTTGATGCGGTTACCGCTTAATTTATATTCCAACACACTCTCGTGGCCATCTTTCGCAACCACAAAACGTTGACGTTCTTGTTGGTGTTCAATCATAAAATCTCCAGATTCACGTCGGGATAGAAAGGCAAAGACTACAGAAAATCAGCGTGTTATGAAAATAGAAAACCAGTATTAAACATCAATCGTCCCCCTAATTAGGTCACAGCCTGGCCACTCAACTCAATACGCTCACCTTTCACCATCATACCGACGTAGCCACCTCGCTCAGAATCCTGATACCCACAAGTGAGCACTTTCCGAGTTTCTTTGCCCAGTATGGAGCGAGAGCGCAGTATGCAGAGCCTGTTACAGGGTCTTCATTCACCCCAACCCAAGGAGCAAAATAACGGGCAATAAAGTCGACATCGCTTCTCGAAGATTGAGCTGTGGCGATCACTGCCCGACCATCCGATTCTAATAACGCATTAAAGTTTGGACGCAAATGGTGCAAGCTGTCTTCATGTTTCAACACTAGGAAGTCTTTCCCGCCCTCTACTTCTCCAACAAACTCAATATCATCGCTATTTAGCCCCAACGCTGCCAAACGCTCGGCTGACATGGATGCCCGTGGGAGTGGTGGATACAAAGGAAAATCCATTGAAATCCGCGCTCCAGATTTTTGCGCAGACAAATCCCCAGATAGGGTTTGAAACGTAAACGTCCCACCCTCACCTAGCAAACCAAGCTCATCTAGCACGTTGACGGTAGCCAAAGTGCCGTGGCCACATAGCGCGACCTCTACTTGCGGCGTAAACCAACGAAGTCGGTTATCGCTAAGCGACAAAAACGCGGTTTCTGAAATCGCCATTTCCTTTGCGATATTGAGCATCAATGATGCTGGCAGCGGCTGCTGCGTAACACAAACCCTGCGGGGTTGCCTTTAAACGGCTCGGCGGTAAACGCGTTTACCTGATAAATATCGAGTTTCATGAGAATGACCCTTTTACACCACTGCTGTGTAAAGAATAGATAATAAACGAGGGAATATCTCAATAAACCTTATGCAACCACGGAATCATAGTCACATTTGCTCCTACCTGGAGCCAAGCTTCGTATATTAATTACCGACCTAGACATGAGTTTTCTATGCACAGCAAAGCCCATCTGCCGAGTAAACTATGCCCTGTGTGTAATCGCCGCTTTAGTTGGCGCAAGAAATGGCAACGCTGCTGGGATGATGTAAAGTATTGCTCAAAGCGCTGCGCTTCTAACAAGCATCAATTACCACTCGATCAATGAACCATCGAAGGCAAGAAATTGACCATTGTTCTCACGCTGCAGCGACATCAACACCCCCATAAGCAGTCGTGCGGTTTTGTCCGCTGAAAACAGCTTATGCTCAGGCACGTTAGCTTGAAAGGGTTTTGAGAGAGAGGTATCCGTCGTCCCCGGATGCAAGGCGACCGTGCAGGAGTTGGGCATCAAACGGCCCCATTCAATACTGATATTTTTTAACGCCATATTCAGTGCCGCTTTCGAGCAGCGGTAGCTATACCAGCCCCCTAAACCATTGTCACTGATACTACCAACGCGTGCTGAAATTGTCGCAAAGCGAGGTGCCGCAGATCGCCTTAACAATGGCTGTAGGTGCTGAGCGAGAAGCAAAGTCGGCAAAGTATTAATCTGCATCGCTTTAACAAACCGTTCAGACTCAATTGATTTCAGGTTTTTCTCTGGCAGCTCTTGGTCAATAGAAAGCTGGCCAACGCAATTGATTACCCAATCTATGCGAGCAGGCTGCCCAGTTGTCTCAGAGAGAATCTCGATTACCCCTTCAACCAAAGCCACGTACTGTGATTGTTCACGTACATCTATAGGCAGCCAAACGATCTCGCCATAATCTTTTGCTTCTTCTGGAATATCTTGTCGATAGGTTGCCATTACTTTCACGTTGGGAAGCGTGGACAGAGTCTTACACAGTGCCCACCCAATCCCTCCTGAGCCGCCTACAATCAAAACGGATAGTCCTAAATCCGACATACCTTACTCCCTAGCAGCGTAACGACTCTACAGCTCGTCAATTCGAGCGAGATTGGCTTCCGCGGTCGTTAAATGCTCGTCTTGCACTTCCGACGCCATTCGATCCCAGGTGCGATAAATCATCGCGACACGCGGGTTTCTCGCCAACTTGTCACGATGTTTGTGCATAAAACGCCAGTAAAAGCCGTTAAATGGACAGGCTGATCACCGCTTCTCTCTTTCACGTTGTAATAACAGCCACCACAATAATCGCTCATCTTATTGATATAGCCACCGCTTGAGCAATACGGCTTTGTCGCAATAAGCCCACCATCGGCGTACAGGGCCATTCCTCGCGTATTAGGCATCTCAACCCATTCTATGGCATCGACATATATCCCGAGATACCACTCTTCAACTTTGTCTGGGTCAACTTCCGTCAATAGTGCAAAATTACCTGTGACCATAAGACGTTGAATATGATGCGCATAGGCGAACTCTAGCGATTGAGAGATGGCATGCTGCATGCAGCGCATTTTCGTTTGCCCCGTCCAGTAAAACTTGGGTAAAGGCCGATGTGCTTCGAGGGCATTTTTGTACTGATACTCCGGCATATTGCTCCAGTACATTCCACGAATGTACTCGCGCCAACCCAATATTTGACGCACAAAACCTTCCACCTGCGCTAAGCTGATCGAGCCATCCGATTCAGAATACGTGTTTATCGCGGCGTACAACACTTCCAACGGGGACAACATTTTGCTGTTGAGTGAAAAAGACAACCGACAGTGATACAAACTCCACATCGACTCATGTTCCGCTGTCATCGCATCTTGAAATCGTCCAAAGTTGGGTAGACAGATCTGGCAAAAATGGGCGAGTAAGTTCAGCGATTGCTCGCGATTAATCGGCCACAGCAGTTGCTGTCCAATCTCTCCGATAGACTCTATGTCATGTCTAACCATGCGGTCGATGACATCACGGGTAGAGTTGGCGAACAGGAGAGGCGCAGGTAAGTCATTTAAGTCGTTGCTTTTCAGTTTATTTCTGTTGTCTGCATCAAAGCTCCACTTACCGCCAAGCGGTTTATCTTCGCTTTCCATCAACATGCCATGTTTCTTGCGCATTTTCCGATAAAAGCGATCCATAACGATCGCTTTCCCTTTCGGAAACAGTGCTTCGATCTCTGAAAACGGCAACAGAAAGTGCTCGGTATCCACCTCTTTCACAGCTATATCTGGCAGTGCGATTTGTCTCAACTGCTCGAGCAAACGCCATTCGTCAGGTCTTTGATACTGAAAATGCTCGGCGCCATGATGTAGACACGTTGCAAAAATGAGTTCGTCTAGCGACTCAAACCGAGCGCTGTCATCAAGCGTTAAATGCTCCACGTGATGCCCCTGCTCAGCCAACGCATTAGCAAAAGATTCCATAGCGAGAAAGAAGGCGACCTGCTTTTGGATGTGGTGAGTCACATACTCCGACTCTTGTTTTAGCTCCGCAATAAGATAGAGCACACCATTTTCTACATCGGAAAACCAAGAGTGCTTTAAGTTGAGTTGATCACCCAATATGAGTCGAACCGTATGATACGCCATCGCTACTCTCCTTTTCTGTTGTATGTTGGCAATCAATATGCCCGTGATATCTGGCTCCGTCTGTATGATGCGACATCTTCAGCGGGTCATTTAGCCGTTATCAAGCGGCCAGTCCACTACGTCTACTGCATCTACATTCATAGAAACGCCATCACCCTCCCACTTACGAATGAAAACTTCCTCAGGATCATAGAGTTGTGTCTGTTTTTGTAAGTCAAACTTACGATGGCCACGAGGATCAGCCCCAACACCTGCCAAGTATTGCCAATTCCCCCAGTTCGAACCCACATCGTAATCAATCAATGTATGCTGAAAGTAGTTAGCGCCGTAACGCCAGTCAATGGCGAGTTCATGGACAAGACAACTAGCCACCAGTTGTCGGCCACGATTAGACATATAGCCTGTCTGTTTCAGCTGACGCATACAGGCGTTTACAATGGGGTAAGGGGTGGTGCCGTTTACCCACTGACGGAATCGCTGAGCATAAAATGAAGTCAGCGGCGACTTGTACTTAATACCTGAAAACGCGAACAATCTGGCGCCGTGACAGCGAGCGTACCAATGAAAATACTCACGCCACAGCAGCTCAAACACAATCCAGTAGGTCGACTCGTTGGCACCAAACCGCCTTTCAAACCGATGCAGCTGACTTACAATCGATCTCGGTGACACATTGCCATTGGCAAGCCACAACGAAAACTTGGTGGAGCTTCGCCAGTCATCCAACGTATTGCGTGTCTGCTTGTAGCTAAGCGCGGCATCTGTTTCGAAATATCCTCGCACATGCGCAAGTCCTGCAAGCTCGCCACCCCGAACACCTTGTTCTCCCAAATTTACCGCCTGCTCGAAGCACCCGTACGCTTCAGGAAGTCCTTGGCGATTGTTAATCGGAGGTGGCAGCTCAGTCACCGTACTTCCGGGTAGAGTAATGGGCTGCTTTTCTATCAGCTTTCGAAACTTTGAAAATGAATCGGGTAAATCAGATAAGTCGAAAGGTAATGTGTTTTCACAAAACAGACTGTGGCTTTCTTCTCTATGTACGGTGAGTCTTGGATGATGACGAGCCAAGTGATCCACCACAGTCTCAGCGTACCAGCTGGCTGTTTGTGCAACGAACAGGTCAGTAATGTCATAACGGCCAATTAGTTCGCTTAACTGCTGCGATGCTTCCCCAAGGCTATCTGCCTCCAACTTGTGGAGCACTTGCCCAATTTGTCTGAGGGACTGATTCAGCTCTCCGACTGACTGCATTAAGAAGTGCTGCTTAGCATCATTATTGATTTCAACCGGGAGAAATCGACGTTCGAACTGCGTCTTTAATTCAGGAAAAAACACGCAGTGAAGAGAGGTAACTTCTCTGGCCGCTTTGGCGAGCAGTGCGTTGTCATGCAACCGCAAGTCGTTATAAAACCAATACAATCCTCGTTTGATGGCCATCTTGTTCTCGCTATGTTCATCGCGTTAAGCGTGGGCAGTGTTTACACATACGTACAGACGCGCTAGTTAGCTTAGTCAATGAGTGGGCGGTTCGCGAAGTACACACGTAAAAAGTGTGTCTAAACCATAAGAGGCTTGCATTATGGCACTCAAAAAAACACTCGATAATCTCGCCCCACATTTTGAGCCAGGAGGAAAATACCAAACCTACTACCCTCTTTACGAAGCTGTCGCTACCCTTTTCTACACGCCGGGTCACGTAACCCGAGGGCGCACCCATTTGAGAGACAGCATCGACTTGAAGCGCATCATGATCATGGTATGGATTGCGGTATTCCCAGCCATGTTTTGGGGAATGTACAACATAGGTAACCAAGCAACAGCGGCACTCAGCGTCACCTATACACTGGATGAACTGGTGCCAGTTTTTGAGCAAAGCTGGCGCTTGTCTCTAGCATTTGGGTCTCCGGAGGCACTGGCCAGTGCGGGTTGGGGCAGTGAAATGTTCTACGGCGCGCTCTTCTTTCTACCCGTCTATGCGACGGTGTTTATCGTCGGCGGTTTTTGGGAAGTGCTGTTCTCTATCGTCCGTAAACACGAAGTCAACGAAGGTTTTTTCGTCAGCTCCATCCTGTTTGCACTCATCTTGCCCCCTACGATTCCCTTATGGCAGGCAGCGCTAGGCATCACCTTCGGTATAGTGGTTGCCAAAGAAGTATTTGGAGGGACGGGACGTAACTTCTTAAACCCTGCGCTCGCCGGGCGGGCTTTTTTGTATTTCGCCTACCCAGCTCAAATGTCTGGAGGAGCAGTTTGGGTGGCTGCTGATGGTTATTCGGGCGCAACGCCACTGAGCCAATGGTATGAAGGTGGTCAAAGTGCGCTAATCAATAATATGACGGGTGAAACCCTCTCTTGGAGTGATGCCTTTATTGGTAATCTGCCAGGATCCATGGGCGAGGTGTCGACGCTACTTATCATGCTGGCCGGTATATTCTTGATTGCGATAGGCATTGCGTCTTGGCGAATTGTACTTGGTGTATTGATTGGCCTGGCTGCTACCGCGACATTGCTCAACCTGATTGGATCAGATAGCAATCCTATGTTCTCCATGCCGATATGGTGGCACTTTGTGATTGGTGGTGTCGCGTTTGGTACCTTCTTTATGGCGACCGATCCGGTTTCCGCTGCATTTACCGACTCCGGAAAACTGGCTTATGGTGTACTAATCGGTGTTATGACTATTTTCATACGCGTGCTCAACCCAGCTTATCCAGAAGGCATCATGCTCGCTATTTTGTTCGCTAACCTGTTTGCTCCGCTGTTCGACCATGTCGTTAAAGAGTCTATGGTCAAGCGACGAACACGCCGGATGAACAAACTTAGTCAATAACGTTAAAAAAGCGTTCAACGCTAATTGTAAACTGCAACAGCATTTATAAGAATGCTGTTGCGGAAGCAAGATCACGCCTTTTTTAGTGTCTATTTTCAAAAACTGAGGATCCGAAAGTGACAATTTACTCATCTCATTAGATAATTACAAAGCTATACAGAAAAAATAACTACAAGAAAACATGGCAAATATCGGAATGAGCTAAGGACAACGAAGGGACTATGAAGAAAAACGATTTTCAAAAATCGGCCGCCAACCTAAAAAAGGCGGTACCGCTGATGGTCAAACATCACGTACCGGCGACGCCGGCGAATTACGCGTTGTGGTATACCTATGTGGATCAAACTATTCCTGAGTTAAATGCCGATATGGACGCCATTCTAAAAGATTACGATGTCCTTCCACCTGTCAATTCCGCCTCACTTTACCGAAACCATATTGCTGAAAAAGCAGAAGTGGATCTTCAAGGTTTAAAACAAAACCTCGAAGCGATTGTGACTGAGATGTCGAGCTCTATGGATGACGCACTCAGTGACACCAGCGACTTTTCACAAGCACTCGAGCATAGCTTTGACGGCTTGTCTTCAAGCTAGATGCTGAACGGGCTCCTACCCTCGATGAGGTCATGCCTCTTATCAAACAGTTAGTCGATGAAGCGAGTGAGATCAGGCATTCAACCGACTTTATTCATGGGCAGCTAAAAAATGCCAGTGACGAGATCAGCCGTCTCAAGTCTCAGCTAGCAAAAGTCCAGTGTAACGCCATGTTCGACAGTTTAACCACGTTATACAACCGTGGCGCTTTTGATGCCGACTTGACCATGTTTTGCGAAGCCAAGCAGCCGCTGAGTTTGATTCTGTTAGATATCGACCACTTTAAAAAATTCAACGATGAAATGGGTCACTTGTTCGGTGACACAATTTTGAAGGGGATCTCTCAACGTCTTAAGCAAGCTTGTCGTGGTGGCATTACTGCCTATCGATTCGGTGGTGAAGAGTTCGCGCTGATTGTGCCAAACAAATCACTGCGCGTAGCAAGACAAATGGCAGATGCTCTGAGATTAGCCATTGAAAAAATGACCATTAAAGATCGTAAAAACGGCCAAAAAGTCGGCAATATTACCGCCTCTTTTGGCGTGGCAGAATTCATAACAGGTGACAGCTACGCGTCGCTGGTTGATCGTGCCGACAAGCAGCTTTACGACGCTAAACGCTCTGGTCGCAACCGAGTGATGCCGTTCTAAAAAAACGCCCCACCGTAAAGGCGGGGCAATACTACCAAAGGAAAATGCGGTAATAATAAATGTGCTAGCGTGAATTAAAATGCGAAGCTAAATCCTAATGTGTAATCATCACCGTTTTTCGCGGTGTACTCTTTATCCTCACTGCAAGCGCGTGGTCGTCCTTGCTCATCGCCTTTCACTAGACTAACCCAGTGACGAATTCCCGAAGCGTGACAGTTTTCTGACTGACCAAACGTGGTACATGTTTCCAATTGAATGTCTTCAATTTCTACCAGCTCTAAATTACCAGTACCTTTACGACGACCAATCGTTACCTCTAGGTGAGTACCGCTTTCATCGCGAAGCAAAATACCTTCTGGTGCACATTTGTCACCAAGGTAGGCCACAAAGTGCTTGGCACGCTTTAGTCCCGTATGCTCACCATTTTTGAAATACGCCTGTACGTGACGATAGTCAATTTCGTAACTCACCACGTCCTCATGTGAACCTTTCTCAAGAGGAAATAGGGTGTCTAGCAGCTGTTTCGCCATCTTTTGTTTTTCCATCTGCTCATCAGCTTTGACCATCTCGACGGCGAACACGGCTTCTGCGATAAAGGTTGAATGGTTCTTATGAAGTTCTGTTTTATCGAATGTCAGCATGTTCATAGTCTATCCCTCTTACTGCTGCTAGATCCAAATTAGAGTAATCAACCCAAACGGATGTTTAAATTTATATTCGTTTTGTGATTTGTATACTTTGTAGACTAGCGTGTTTTTGACTACAATTTCACAACAAAAATTTTACAATGTGAATTTTACAAAATGCCAGTGTCGAAAAGTCTGATCCGCCAGTCCCATTTTTGGGCACCAAAGTTCGTAACCTACGAAAACGTAACCACTTAACCATGGAAGATCTGTCTGCGCGTTGTATTCGCGTCAACCCAGAGTACGCGCCTTCCGTCTCTTACCTGTCGATGATTGAACGTGGAAAGCGCGTCCCTAGCATCGATATGCTGGAGGTGATCGCCGAAGTATTTCAAAAGGATCCCGCTTGGTTTCTCGACAATGAACCCGAGCCAGATGAAATTACCCCGGTAAAAGGAAATCGCGGCGGAATAAGTGGTATGGCGCTTGAGCCAAGCTTTTTGTTCTCCAATGACATTTTGCAGATCGCCATTCCCGAAATGCTCTCGCAAACCGGGATCACGGGTCGTCAATTTGCTCACTTGTTAATACGCGCGCATCAGGAAAGTTTGCAGAACCACTTCCCCGATCTTGAACGTGCCGCAGAAGACGTTGGCTTGAAACGACTCAATCTCTCGATTGAAGATCTCATCGATATTGCGAGCGATTTAGGGCTGCGCGTGCAATGGGTAAACCGGACTCCCAAAGATGTGGTGGACGAACTTGGGTGAACGCTAAGCAGCTGGTAACGTCATTCTTTGAGCCTCCTGGCACCATCTACCTCAACGAAATCCTTAAAGCCTACCCGACGCGCCTAAAGTACGATTTAGCGGTGTATATCGGTCATCGCATTCTGCATAGCGATGAAGGATTAAAAAGTGTGCTTAGCGTTGGCAACCAAAATACCTGGGACGACAGCAATGCTCATCAATCCTCTTCGGCGCTCAACTCACAGGATATCCTTCAAGCATGGCGCGATTTTGAATCCAGCTTCTTTGCTGGGGCACTACTGTGCCCCAAGGTGCCCTTTCGACAACTTCTCGACCGAAGCGGCTATGAGATTGATGTTCACAAACGGGTCGGCGTATCACCTTCGGTAGCTATGCGCCGTATGACTGTTGTGTCACCATATCCTCACTGGCACTATTTCGATGCTTATGGTCCAGGGAAACTCAAGGCCGTATACCGCGGAAATGGTATTCCGCTTCCGTGGGGAAACATGCGGATGGTTAATGACCCCTGTCAGCACTGGGCAGTATTTAGAAGGTTATCTGAGCCACAAAATGGTTCGTCGGCGCAAATATCTATATTGAATGTCGGTGATGAACCAAGGATCTATTGTTGTGAATCCATCAACATGACCGATCCTGCAGGTAATAATCGAGTTCTGTGTGCGGGCATCGATCTCAACCCAGCCATTGATGCGCAGGGAGGCAATGCATTAGACATCGCCAGCGAACTTAAGCGTTCGTGCGTTGAAGGCGGTGGTAGTGTCACCATCCCGCGTCATATCAAGAAAGACCTGCAAACCGTTGCCAAAATACTGAATATCAACTGGGTGGAGCGTGGTATTGAAGGCGATGCTCGATTAATCTGCTCCCGAGGTGCTGTTTGTCCGCGTAAACCAAGTTGCTATGAAGGTTGTCAGGATGGCGCAAATCAAACGCTTGGAGACATAGTTTGATACGTACAAGGTGTGGCAAGCGAAAGGCTTAGTAATGGAAAGTTAATCATTCGAAGGGAAGGAGTGGGCTTGGAAAGAGCCTTTCCTAAACCTAGAAAGAAAAAAAGCCAGCCACGAATTACGTGTGACTGGCTATATACAAGTGTGAACAAAATAGGTTCACTAACAACGTCAGTTGGCTAGGTGACCCTCGGCTTAAAAAGGGTCACTATTACTAATGCAGTATGCGTGCCAACTTTTTAAAGTCTCTTTTTTATTGAATTTGGTCAATTCTACACCAATTTCAGGGAAATAACGTTCATATCACATTTGCAAAAATGCAAAGTTAAATGCAAAATGCAATCGCGATGGTTCTCATAGTAGGAATATTGACAAAATACGTAACCCTCTAATGTTACTAGTTGCACAGTAATCAACAATAAAGGTTGACTGGCAATCGACCCGTTCAATTCGAAGGCGGCGAACATAATGTGCCAAAAATCAGCGATTATCTGACTCTAAATTGAGTAATCTAAGTTTTCGCTCCACACCACCAGCGTAACCGGATAGCTTGCCATCTTTACCCACCACTCGGTGACAAGGCACAACGATAGACAGCGGATTCTTACCATTCGCCGTTCCTACCGCCCTAACCGCCTTTGGATTACCTACTCGATGGGCAAGCTCTTGATAGCTAATCGCTTCGCCATAGGGAATTTCACAAAGTGCTTTCCAAACCTTACGTTGAAACTCAGTGCCTATCGCAGCAAGCGGCAGAGTAAACGCTTGACGTTCACCTGCGAAATACTCCCTTAGCTCATTTTCGGCTTGTTTGAGCATTGGATGGCTTGGGTTGTGCTCCCCTAGCACATCGGGGCAAGTTGTGTGCTGCTCAAACCAAATACCTAATAAACCCTCATTATTAGCTTGAACAGTAATAGGCCCTAGCTCACTTTTGAGCACAGTATAATAATTCATGAGAAATGACTCCAACAGTGAAGAGTGGCATAGCTGCCCCACGGTGCAGTATGCTCTGCGTTAACTTCGCTATGATCAACCAAGTACTTTTTAACAATCAGATCTGAACTAAGTAGTAAATCTGGCGACGATAAACCTCGCATTTTTGCATAGTTGACTGTCCACGGCCCGATACCTTTTAGTGACAACCAGTTATCGGGATGATCGTCTGGGTGTTCGCATAGGTGGCTGGCAAGTCGCAATAAGGTTTCTTTTCTACTTTCAGGCATGCGCAAAAAGCTAAGATCTTTGCCTGCTATAAAATCGGGTGTCGGAAACACTTTCTGACCAGAAAGACACTGACCCATAGTATCAGTCAAAAGATTGAGCTGACCTATCGCCGCTTTTACGGATACCTGCTGTCCAAGAACTGCCCGAGCGCCCGCTTCCCAAGTTGACCAAACTCCAGGCAATCTAAGACCCGGCTTTAGAATAAGTGCCTCGTCGACAGCATGTAGATGGGATTCGACGGCAGTAATGTCGGTATCGAGATCGAATACACGCTTGATACCACTCAACAAACTGGCCAACTTGGTGACCTGTTCCAATTCGAACTCGACTTTAACCGTCTGCGCCCCTTCTAAATCAGCAAACAGACGAAACCATGCGAGCGTCCCATCGATATCTACGTAGCGTTCATAGCTTTGCTCAGTCACTCGCTCAACGCCACTGATCGCACGCTTTTGAAGAAAACCAAGCATTGCAGGCCAATCATAAGCACCACGATAAGCTAAATAGACTTCGTTCCGGGCAGTGACTTTTCCGTCTCCGCGCCGCAATTCCGATGGCGTTAACTTAAGCGTCTTCTTAAACGCATCATTAAATCGCCTTACGCTATTGAAGCCGCAGGCAAAGCCAATATCCGAGATCGACAGGTGGCTATGATGAAGAAGCTGCTTTGCAAACATCAGTTGATGGTACTGAGCGTATTTCTTGGGCGAAACCCTAGGTGCTCTTGAAATAACTGACGCAGATAACGGCTACTAATCCCTAAACGGTCACTCAGTGCCTCGCAACTGGACTGGTTTAGCGCCCCTTGCTCGATAAGCGCAAGAGCCCGGCGAAAACTGGTTTCCGCACCAAGCCAGGCCCATGAATTAGGGGCACTTTCAGGGCGGCAACGTAAGCAAGGACGATACCCTGCCTCAAGGGCAGCATGAGCATGCTGAAAATAACTTACATTGTGCTCTTTCGCCAAGTTCGCAGGACAAATCGGCCGACAAAATATGCCGGTGGTTTTAACACCGACAAAAAACACGCCATCAAAGCGGGCGTCGCGCGCAAGCCTCGCCTGCTGATACTGTTCGTTCGTCATTGAGATTACCGCCACTATGTCGCCTCGTTCTATTTGTCATTAGTGTCCAGTGTAAACCAAGTGAGTCCAGTGACTAGCCATTTTCGGAACTCAACATAAGCGAATTTTTGCAAGGAAAGCTTCATAGCATTGTCATCTAAGTTTCAAATTTTCGCGTGAAAGTAACGACTTACTAAATGCTTAAATTAATCGTCTGGCAAAATTTCAAAAAACGCCAAAGCTCTGTCTATACTGAGGCAGAGTTTGATGATAAACGTCATTTTATGAGGGTGGCTATGTCTAATGTAGATTTTCGTCTTGGAAAGAAACCGTTCTACGACAACAAACGGTTTCGACGTGGGTTTGCAAAATCCGGAGACTTTACCATTGCTGAAGAGGAGATATTGATCCGCTTCGGAGATACGATGAACTTACTTGAAGGCGGCGAGCTCGTGCCTGAGTCTGAAGAGGAGCGCCATTTTCTGCAAGTCGTTGCCGATGAGAAGCAAGCAGAAAGCAAACTCGAAAAAACGTGGATCAAGTACATCCATCTCGCTCGAGACCGGAAGAAGTTCCATACCCTAAATGGGAAAAAGGCGGCTGCGAATGAAAGCGTCGAGGATGAGTCTGACTATGATGATAGTAATGACGACATTGGTAATGACATCGTCGATGATGAGTCTCGCTCAGACGACTAAATCCCAGTTTCGCGCTCAACCGTTCGTCTGAAGACGTTAGCCCAATTTGAAAATTGGGCTTCAACTGATGTTCGTACGCTGAAAAATGAGTAACTACGCTGGAATCAACTTCCATTCAATGACGGATCGTGACTTTGGAATGCGACAACAATTGCAATAATAGCTTACGTTTCCACACGCTTTCATGCGTCCAGCTTTGTATCGCAATCAGGGCAGAATGGCGTCTTATTGAAACTAACCTGACACCGAGTGCAAGTACGACCTTCCTCATTTTTGACCTCAATCTTGCATGTTGGGCAGGCCAACGTTAGTGCTTGAATCGCTGCGTGATCCATGTTCTACCCTTTACTTAGCGCTTCTCTCAATCGGTTCAAGAAGGCAAATGACAACAGATAGCCCAGTATAATTGCTCACCGACTTTGATGACAAAACCACCAAGCACTGACAATTGAAATTTTAAATAGGTCAAAAAGCTAACTATCTAACTCATTGATGACTAGCAAATACGCCTCTGTCGACCCAAGTTAAATGGGCAACCTATGTGTATTTTTAACTTCTTTAATGCCAATGCTAGATTGAATTGAAAATACACTCGGTAATTTTCTCAGTTCAGATACTCGCTCATAATATTGGTCGAGGTCATAAGCGACAATCTGAACAATATAATCCGCATCACCAGCGATACAAAAGCATGTTATAACCCAACTTAACTCATTGACCGCATCTTCAAATTTCTCGGTATCGGTAGGATGATGGCGACTCAAACGAACTTGGCTAAAACCAACAACTTGCAACCCTAGCTTCTTACGATCCAAGCTTG
Organism: Vibrio maritimus; assembly: GCA_000755425.1. Lineage (GTDB taxonomy): Bacteria > Pseudomonadota > Gammaproteobacteria > Enterobacterales > Vibrionaceae > Vibrio > Vibrio maritimus_A. The sequence continues at coordinate 1,418 of BBMT01000023.1, read as the reverse complement.
CATGATAACCCGTAATGTAACCGTCTTGCTCAAGCTTCTTCCAACGTCTCCAACAAGGGCTATCACTTAAGCTAACGCGCTCTGCCAACTCACTCACCGTTATCCGGCTATCACCTTGTAGCTCTTCAAGTATGTTTATATCCGTTCTACTAAGGTTATCGGTATTTTGTTTCATTTATCAGCCCACTAAAGAAAAACTATTTCATACTGGCTCTGTTCTGATGATAAATCAACCAACTTGTTTCAGGTAGATTTTGCATACTCATGGCTCCCCCATAAAACAAGAGACACCTATGAACACGCCAGAACTCATTACATTAGTTGCCCTAACCATCATTACAGTTATCGTCCCAGGTCCGGACTTTCTCATTGTGTCACGCAATGCGGTAGTACATTCAAGAAAGGCTGGATGGTTGACTGCTTGCGGTGTGGCTACCGCCGTTTGGATACATATTTCTTACTCCATTGGGCTTGTTCATTTGGCTTCCTCTCACTCTCAATTGCTTTTTCAAGGAATGAAGTACGTTGGTGCGGGCTACCTCATTTACTTGGGGTATCAATCTTTGAAGACGAGACAAGACGATGTTGACTGCTCTAAAGCGAGATCGAATGGTAACTTTTGGTTGCAAGGCTTTATCAACAACACCCTTAACCCTAAAGCGACGCTTTTCTTCATTAGTGTGTTCAGCCAAGTCATATCTGGCGACACATCAATTTGGATCCAAGTTGAATATGGCCTTGTCATCACCGCCATTTGTTTAGGTTGGTTTATCCTCCTTCCCTACTTTTTGACCACCAAACCGTTTAAGTCAGTGGTCAATACTTATATAGAACCGATAGAGAAGTTCGCAGGGGTACTGTTTATTGGGTTTGGGCTATACACCATACTAGGTTGACCCGTCGCCTGATCATTGAGCTAAGATTTATCAAACACAGTTTTATCGATTGCCACCCCAGAAATGAGAGTAAGAGTCATTTACACTTAAAGACATTAAAGATGCGACATCTGCCCATTCACTGCGGGCAAGGAGAACACCATGACCACAGCAATCACTCAATGGTTAGCACGAGACCCGGATTCAAAAACTCGTCAAGAGCTGCAACAGCTTATCGATAGCAACGATCAACAAGAGCTAGCGGATAGATTCAGTGCTCGTCTAGCGTTTGGTACAGCAGGACTCAGAGGCAAAGTCGGCGCTGGGCCAAACCGAATGAATCGACTCGTTATCCAAGAAACCGCAACAGGACTTGGGCAATATCTGCTTGAGCAAGTAAACAATGCGGACACACGAGGTGTGATTGTCGGCTATGATGGCAGAATCGATTCAAAACAGTTTGCTCACGATACCGCCAGCGTACTAACCGCAATGGGCATTAAGGTCTATTTGACCGCCAAAGTAGCCGCAACACCGATTGTC
>BBMT01000024.1 GCA_000755425.1 Vibrio maritimus | reverse complement strand
TTTCGACTTGATTGGTCACTCAGTTCATTGAAAACCTAATTTGATACCGAAGTATCTAATTTGATTATCATCAACGAGTGCCCACACAGATTAATAGGTTTATATTGTTAAAGAGCTTGTTTCGAGCTTCGCTCAAAACGGACGGCCATTTTAGCGAGATAAGCTTTAGTGTCAACCACTTTTTTCAACTTATTTTGCTTGGCTTCCTCAGAAGCTTTTGACCTTCTGACTCGTTGGGGATTTATCTCTCCGTTCCCGTGTCAGCGAGGTGGCATTATAGAGATCGCCATTAACTTGGCAAGCGCTAAATTGCACTTAATTCACTTTTTCTTTCCGTTCGAACACAAATGAATCAGAACGTCCAAAAAAGACACAAAAAAGGGGAGTAACCTCCCCTTTTATTTACCAAACGCTAGTAAACCACTACTGGCCAACCGCAATCTTATCGTTATTAACGATAAGTTTGACCGGTTTAGTTGGATCCACTTTACCCGCTAGTATCTCTTTCGCGAGTGGATTCTCTATACTTTGCTGAATCGCTCGTTTTAGAGGTCTTGCTCCGTATACCGGGTCGTAACCCACTTTAGCAATGTAATCGAGAGCCGCATCTGCCACGACCAACGAATACCCACTGTCTTCCATTCGTTTGCCTAAACGCTCAAGCTGAATGTTAGCAATCGACTTAATGTGTTGCTGACCTAGTGGGTGGAATACGACACTTTCATCAACACGGTTTAAGAACTCAGGTCTAAAGTGAGACGTCACTACATCCATCACTTCTCGCTTAATACCCTCATAATCGAGAACTTGAAAATTCTCTTGGATTCTTGACGACCCTAAGTTCGACGTCATGATGACGACCGTGTTTCTAAAATCCACCGTACGACCTTGCCCATCGGTAAGACGACCATCATCTAATACTTGTAGAAGAATATTAAACACATCTGGATGCGCTTTTTTCTACTTCATCAAGTAAGATCACCGAATATGGCTTACGTCTAACCGCTTCCGTTAAATAGCCACCTTCTTCATAACCAACATAACCAGGAGGAGCACCAACTAAGCGCGCTACCGAATGTTTCTCCATGAACTCAGACATGTCGATACGCACCATGGCATCTTCACTGTCAAACATGAAGTTGGCGAGTGTTTTACACAGCTCGGTTTTACCCACGCCTGTCGGACCTAAGAATAAGAACGAACCAATAGGCTTATTAGGATCGGCAAGACCTGCACGACTCCGACGAATTGCATCGGAAACCACTTCCACTGCTTCCGCCTGACCAATGACGCGTTTATGCAGAACCTCTTCCATACGAAGCAGTTTGTCTTTTTCTGCTTCTAGCATCTTAGAGACTGGAATACCGGTTTGCTTCGACAACACTTCTGCAATTTCAGCGTCTGTCACTTTGTTGCGAAGCAGACTCATCTCTTGCATCTCAGCTTGCGTCGCTAGGTCTAGCTGTTTCTCTAGCTCTGGGATACGTCCGTATTGAAGCTCAGACATACGGTTTAGATCACCAGCACGCCTTGCCACATCCATATCTAATCTTGCTTGTTCCAACTCAGCTTTAATATGCTGCGTACCCGAAAGCGCCGCTTTTTCTGCATTCCATACTTCTTCAAGCTCAGCATAGTCACGCTCTTTAGTGTGCAGCTCTTCATTTAATGCAGAGAGACGCTTGCTACTTGCATCATCCGACTCGTTTTTCAGAGCTTGCTGCTCTATTTTAAGCTGGATGATTTTACGCTCGAGCTTATCTAATGACTCTGGCTTAGAATCAATTTGCAGACGAATGCTAGACGCTGCTTCGTCAATAAGGTCAATCGCCTTATCAGGTAGCTGTCTATCCGTTACATAACGATGGGAAAGACTGGCTGCCGCAACAATCGCTGGATCCGTGATTTCTACGTGATGATGCAATTCGTAGCGTTCTTTCAGTCCACGAAGAATTGCCACCGTGTCTTCAACACTTGGCTCATCCACCAGCACTTTTTGGAATCGTCTTTCTAGCGCGGCATCTTTCTCTATATATTGACGATATTCGTCTAGAGTAGTCGCGCCAACACAATGCAGTTCACCTCGAGCAAGTGCTGGTTTGAGCATATTGCCGGCATCCATGGAACCTTCGCCTTTACCGGCTCCAACCATGGTGTGCAGTTCATCGATAAATAGAATGATGTTGCCTTCTTCTTTAGCAAGCTCATTAAGTACCGATTTCAAACGCTCTTCAAATTCACCACGATATTTGGCGCCAGCGACCAAAGAGCCCATATCAAGGGATAGAACTCGGCGGCCACGTAAACCTTCCGGCACTTCATTATTGATAATGCGCTGAGCTAACCCTTCAACAATGGCGGTTTTACCCACACCAGGTTCACCAATAATAACCGGGTTGTTTTTAGTACGGCGCTGCAATACTTGAATCGTTCGACGGATCTCATCGTCGCGACCAATCACAGGGTCAAGTTTGCCCTGCTCTGCTCGTTCGGTCAGATCAATAGTGAACTTTTCTAGCGCTTGGCGTTTTTCTTCTGCGTTTGGATCATCAACCTTTTGACCGCCACGGATCTGCTCAATGGCTTGGTTGATCTTCGCTTCTGTAAGGCCTTGCTCTTTAAGTAGTTGACCTAACGCGCCCTTGTCTTCGATAGCCGCAAGCAAGAAAATCTCAGAGGAGATATACGCATCTTGACGTTTTTGAGCCACCTTATCGCATAGGTTAAATAGTTGCCCCATTGAACTAGATAGCTGAACGTCACCACCGACGCCCGTCACTTTCGGTAACTTATCCAAAAGCTCGGCCAGTTTTGAACGCAAATGAACAACATCGACGTTTAACATTGTCAGCAGTGGACGAATAGAACTTCCCTCTTGATTGAGCAAAGCAACCATGAGGTGGACAGGTTCAATATATTGATGGTCTCGCCCTAGAGCTAGAGACTGAGCATCAGAAATAGCGACTTGGAATTTGCTAGTAAATCGATCTAAGCGCACAGCAACCCCCTTTAATTACATACGGCTTGATATGCAAATAAGATGGTTACTCACATTGAGGATTTCAAGAGAGGGGACGGAAAATCAGGCGTTGATCCAAATAAAGCTCGCCATACGGCCAGTTTGCCCATCGCGTCGATAAGAATAAAAACGAGTAGGATCCTCGTAGGTACAAAGACCACTCTGAGTAACTGAATTTACTCCGAGCGATTTAAGCTTCATCTCGGCAATCGATGCTAAGTCCGCGAGCCACTTACCCGATGTCGGATGTGGCTTGAATGCGATAGCGTATTCAGGGTGACTTGCACAAAATGCCTCACGAACATCTTCACCGACCTCAAAGCTATCAAAGCCAATGGCAGGGCCAATCCAAGCTTGCAGATCAGACTCGAAAAGAGACACTGCATTCTCAACAATACCATCAGCAAGACCACGCCAGCCTGCATGAACCGCTGAAACGGCAGTGCCGTTTTTCGCCGCTAGCAAAATCGGCAAGCAGTCTGCGGTCATTGCACTAAGCACAACACCTGGCTGTGTTGTAAAACTCGCATCGGCATTGATAACAACATCCGTGGGAGTCGAAATATTGGCAACGACAGTAGAATGGGTTTGATTAAGCCAAACTGGCGCGGATGGCATGTTCGCTAACGAAGCTAGTTGAGCTCTATTCGCTTCAACATCTGCTGAGTCATCACCAACATGCATTCCTAGGTTCAGCCAGAAAACGGCGCTTTCGATACACCGCCTTCTCGAGTTGACGTCACAGCACTCACATTCGGTACTGTGTGCCAATTTGGCTTAAGAGTCGACATTAATAGTCTTCTTCTTTATTTAGCTTTGTATCTTCACGCAGCGCTTCAGCCATTGCCACCATATCGTCAGGCACTGGTGCGTGGAACTCCATTTCTTCGCCAGTCACTGGGTGAGCAAACTTCAGCATTACCGCGTGCAGTGCTTGACGGTCGAAGCTACGGATCATATCCGTTAGCTCTTCACTCGCACCACGCGGGATACGTGCACGACCACCGTAAGCGGTATCACCCAAAAGTGGGTGCTGTAGGTAAGACATGTGTACACGGATCTGGTGAGTACGACCCGTTTCTAGACGTAGTCTAATACGAGTGTGTTCACGGAAATGCTCCGCAACACGGTAGTGAGTCACCGCCGGCTTACCGAGTTCATTCACTGCCATCAACGTACGTTTCGTAGAATGGCGACCAATTGGCTTGTCCACCATACCACCCGCGGTCATTTTGCCGATCGCAATCGCTTCGTACTCACGAGTAATGTTACGTTTTTGCAGAGCTCGAACCAAACGCGTTTGCGATGGAACTGTCTTCGCCACCACCATCAAACCGGTGGTGTCCTTATCGAGACGGTGAACGATACCTGCACGTGGAACTTCCGCGATAGCTGGGTAGTGATGCAAAAGCGCATTCAGAACCGTGCCATCTGGTGTCCCTGCTCCAGGATGGACAACGAAATCTCTTGGCTTATTGATAACAATAATGTCATCATCCTCGTAAACGATGTTTAGAGGAATATCTTGCGCTTCGAAGCGTTCTTCATCTTCTAGTTCAGCTTGAACGGTAATCAGTTCACCGCCCATCACCTTAGTGCGAGGCTTGGTAACCACTTCACCGTTAACCGCAATTTTTCCGTCAAGTAGCCATTCTTTCAGGCGTGAGCGAGAAAAATCTGCGAAGAGTTCAGCTACAGCTTGGTCTAAACGTTGACCTAACTGGCTGTCTTTTACTGTATTTGTTAATTCAATCTGCTGAGCCATATCGAACTTTTTAAAAAACCTTGGGACTAATACCACGAGTGTGGATAATATAGCCCATCATTGTATCTGTTACTGGCAAGAAAAGTAATGGAAGCGGAAAAATATTTACGTCAAGGAAACTCGTTCTCGTATGAAACTACTTAAACTAACAGGCTTGCTTTCTATAGCTTTGTTGTTTGGTTGTGCTGACAAAGAAGTCACCGTCAGATGTCCCGCCGTCTCAGTTGTATTCAGAGGCTCAAGAGTCACTGCAAGGTGGTAACTGGACGTCAGCCATTGAGCGCCTTGAAGCGCTAGACTCTCGTTACCCATTTGGTGCTTACACTGAGCAGGTACAACTCGACCTTATCTATGCCTACTATAAGAACGATGACCTGCCCCTAGCACTTGCGACCATCGAACGTTTTTCTCGTCTAAACCCTACGCATGAGCGTTCGGATTGGGTTCTGTATATGCGCGGCTTAAGCCATATGGCGCAAGATCGTAACTTTATGCACGATATCTTCCGTATCGACCGTTCTGACCGAGATCCTGAACCAGTAAAAGCAGCGTTCGCAGATTTCGACCGCTTGCTTAAACGCTATCCGAACAGCGCCTATGCCGAAGATGCAGCAAAACGCATGGTGGCACTGAAGAATCGTCTCGCGAATTACGATTTAGCAACGGCAGACTTTTACCTGCGACGTGAAGCTTGGATAGCTGCGATTAATCGCACACAAGAGCTCCAAAAAACTATCCAGATACTGAGGCTGCGCGTAAGTCACTCAGCATTCAGAAGCAAGCTTATGAAGAGCTTGGCATGAAAGAGCAAGTCGAGCGCACCGAAAAGCTCATGGAGCTCAACCCGATATAATGGGTTAAACCTTTAGTAAAAGCGCTGTGTCATCAGCGCTTTTTTGTGCTTAGATTGGCGAAAATCCTTTTTCATTTATATAGTTATCATTAGGAATGTAGTGAAAAAGGAATTGAAGTGAAAGCGCTACTACTGGTTATTGTTTTCGTTGTCTTCTCGCTGCCACTGCGGGCACTAGAACTCAGCCCATTAAGCAACACCCCTTATACTGGGGATTTAAACACACTGTCTGAAAAGCGAGTACTGCGTGTATTAGTCTCTGCCGATCTCGGTTTTTATTATATTGAGAAAGGGCAGCCTAGAGGAATTGGTGCCGAACAGCTCTATCACTTCGAGAATTATTTAAAGAAAAGATTCCCTAAGCTTAAAGTACAAGTCATACCCGTACCGCGCGACGATCTTATCCCTGCGCTGGTCAATGGTTACGGCGACCTCATTGTTGCGAACCTTACCGTAACTCCTGCTCGTGAAGCCGTCATCGAGTTCAGTCGCCCCATCCTTGAGAATATCGATGAGCTCATCATCACTAGCGACGACTACCCTACTCTTTTGAGTCCCGAAGACTTAAGTGGTAAAGAAGTTTGGGTGCGCGCCAGCTCAAGCTACTTTGAGAGCCTACAAGAGCTCAATAAAGCACTGACTGAAGAAGGACGCACTCCTGTATTAGTTCAATACATTGAAGAGACATTACAAGATTACGAACTGGTTGAGATGGTCAAACAAGGACTCATCAGCGCTACGGTTCTTGATAGCCACAAAGCCTACTTTTGGAACAAAACCTTTGATGATTTGAACATTCATAGCGGTATTCCACTGCGTAGCGGTGGACAGATTGCTTGGGCGATGCGCAAAGACAGCCCCAAGCTTGCGGAGCAAGTCAATGCTTACATCAAAACAGCGAAAGAAGGAACGCTGCTTGGCAATGTTATCTATAACAAGTACCTAGAGAATACTTCATGGTTTGCAAAAGCGCTTGATCCCAAAAATATTGATCAACTAGAGAAGCTAGTTTCACTGTTTAAAAAGTACGCCGACCAATACGACTTCGATTTTCTCATGATTGCGGCACAAGCATTTCAAGAATCACGCCTCAATCAAAATAAGATATCTCCAAAAGGTGCCGTTGGCATTATGCAGGTGTTACCAAGTACAGCTCGAGATAAGAACGTCAACATAAGAAACATCAACAACATAGATAACAACGTCCATGCAGGGGTGAAGTATTTACGCTTTATCCGCGATCGCTATTTTAGTGATGATGCTATTAGTGAAGATGACAAAGTCTACCTATCGCTGGCTGCTTACAACGCCGGTCCAGGCAATATATCACGCATGAGGCGCTTAGCCGAAAAGCACGGGTACGATCCCAATAAATGGTTTGGCAACGTCGAACTCATGGCGCGCCGCAACATCAGCTCAGAGCCAGTTACCTATGTGGCCAACATCAATCGATACTTTGTTATCTACAAACAATTAGAGTCATTGCAGGAGATCCGTGAAGAGCAACAAGCCAAAAATCAAGACATCGAATTCTATAGAATACTGGGGGGAAGCAAGGAGGAAACCACCAAGTGACAGAGATCACACTTTATTAGTGAGCGTTTAATAGACAGTGACTTTTCTTAGGTCGTACTAAGTCGCCAAAAATGGGGAATTTTCAGAACGCTACTCTATCCAAATTAATGACTTTTGGAGGAAAGAAAAGGCTTTTTTACTGTTAACGATACAAAGTTTTGCGATAGATCACATTTAGATTTGGACATCAAAAACCATTACACAAGAGTGATCTGGATCACATTCTTTTCGGTCTGGATGAGTAATCTGGAGTTAACCCATGAGGGATGCAACAGAGGAAAAAACATATGAGAGTAAACATCACTGGTAAAAACATTGAGATCACCTCTGCAATCCGTGAGCATATCGAGAGCAAATTTAAGAAGTTAGAAAAGTGGCAAGTCGACATCATCAGCTGCCAAACTGCTTTCAACGAAGAGCCAAACAAACAGATGAAATTCGAAGCGGCCATTACGGTACCCAAAGGCAAACTTGTCGCTTCCGCTACTCATGAAGATTTATACGCTGCCGTTAACGAGGTTGAACAGAAGCTAGAACGTCAGCTAAACAAACTAAGACATAAACCAGAAGCTCGCCGCACAGAGAAGCCAGAGCTAGCTGAAGCAGAAGAAGTCGAATAATTCGGTCGTCTTAGCGAATAGCAATTCAATTTAGTCATCTTTATATAGCGCCTAAGGGCGCTATTTTTTTGCTTGACGCCCCATGCTCCCTTGCTTATTGTGGGGCTTAGCCAATACAAAATGATAAACAACGATTTATGCGCCCATTTATTCTGTTCTTTTTTGACTTCTTTTTTCTCCACTAGGCTTGGAGGCTTCTTCGTTTTCGAAAGAAAAGTCAAAAACGAACGGAAAGCCTCCCAAACGGGAGGCTTTTTTATAAGGATTATTTGATGACCGACACTAAGTATTCTCTTGACGATATTCGCCTGCGACTCAACGAGTTGGATGACAACCTGCTGCAACTGCTATCCGAGCGCCGTAAGCTCAGTATTGAAGTGGCCAAAAGTAAGGTACAGACTTCAAAACCGGTTCGTGATGCCGCTCGTGAGCAGCAGCTACTCGTTAAGCTGATTAACAATGGTAAAGATAAATACGAGCTTGATGCGCCATACATCACCAAGATTTTTCACACTATCATTGAAGACTCAGTGTTACTTCAACAGGTCTACCTGCAAAATCTCGCCAACCCAGACCAGAGCAGAAAGCCAGTCGCACGCGTCGCATTCTTAGGTGCCAAAGGCTCATACTCGCACTTGGCAAGTCGTGACTACTTCTCTCGCAAAAACACCGAATTAGTAGAGCTTAACTGCGATCAGTTTAAAGAAGTCATCAAAACCGTTGAATCCGGCCATGCAGATTACGGTGTACTTCCCATTGAGAACACGAGCTCAGGTTCCATCAACGAAGTGTTCGATTTACTTCAGCACACAACACTGCACATCGTTGGCGAAATCACCCAACCTATTGAACATTGTCTCGTGGCGACCAAAGAGCTGCGTCTTGAAGACATCAAAACGCTCTATTCACACCCACAGCCACATCAGCAATGCAGTGAGTTTTTGAGCCGTTTAAAAGGCGTGACTTTAGAGTCTTGTGCGAGCACAGCAGATGCGATGCAAAAGGTGCAACAGCTAAACCGGGATGACGTGGCGGCTATCGGCCATGCTGCAAGCGGCAAGCTTTATGGGCTGCAGTCTATTCAAGGCAACATTGCCAACCAAACCGAAAACCATACGCGCTTTATTATCGTAGCGAGAAAGCCAGTCGAAGTGTCTGCACAAATTCCGGCGAAAACCACCTTCATTATGGCGACGTCACAGGAAGCGGGCTCACTGGTGGAAACCCTATTGGTACTGCAGCGTTATGGCATCAACATGACCAAGCTGGAGTCACGTCCTATCATGGGTAACCCGTGGGAAGAGATGTTTTATGTCGATGTAGAAGGCCATAAAGACTCTGAAGCGATGAAGTGCGCGGTCGATGAACTAGTGAAGATCACTAAGCACTTAAAAGTGCTCGGCTGCTACCCTATCGACAATGTCAAACCGGTCATTCCCGATCTGACCGATAAGAAAGACTAAAACAAAAAACCCCTAGGCACGACCTAGGGATTTTTTTATGTCATTTAGAGAGCGCTGCTTATGTAAGAGGCAAGATTTTGATCTCTACACGTCGATTGCATTGGCGCCCTTCCGTCGTAGCATTGCTACAGATAGGGAAGCGCTCACCCATACCGCGCGCCACCGCACGGCCAGGAGCAACGTTTTGGCTAACGAGGAAAGCGCGAACTTGCTCAGCGCGCTTCTCAGATAGCTCCTGATTGTAACTCGCACTACCCGTACTATCAGTGTAGCCATCAATCACTAAGCTAGTATCTGGGTATTCCACCAAAATGCGCGCCACGCCTTGCAGCGTTTTATGAATGTTGCGATCAAGCGCGTGTGAGTTGCTGGCAAAGCCAATACCATTTTCAAGACGAAGTACGAGCTGGTTGTCACCAGTACGTTCAACTTGCACACCAGAATTTAGCAACTCTTGGCGAAGTGCTTTTTCCTGCTGATCGAAATAGTAACCTGCACCGCCACCAATGGCAGCACCACTCGCCGCACCTAGTAAAATGCCTTTACTATCACCACCCGAGGCGATACCCACTGCAGTGCCAGCAATGGCACCAATTACAGCACCTTTGGTTGCAGAGTTCGTTTCGTATTCACCGGTTGTGGCATTTTGACGCTGCGTTGCCTGACAACCTGCCAGCGTCATAATTCCTAAAGCCACCACTACTTGTTTTAATTTCATATCCATTGTCTCTTGTCGATGTTTCTGACCTAGAAAACAGAACATCATACTATAAAAATTATATTCGTTACTAATTGAACTTCAAATAAGCTCAATAGCAGAGTACGGATATTGAAAAATTTAATGACATAGCTAGGGAAGATTTACGTTAGAATTAGGTTGTTACGTTCTCTACATGGATATGTCTGTCATGAAAAAGGTTGTCATCGCCTCTCTTAATCCCGCCAAAATTAATGCTGTAAAAAGCGCATTTGAGTCGGCTTTTCCAAACCAAAGTTTTGAGTTTGAGGGCGTCAGCGTTCCAAGTGGTGTAGCCGATCAACCCATGGACAACGAAGAAACACACCGCGGTGCAGTAAACCGAGTCAATAACGCGAAGCAGTCTAAGCAAGGTGGCGATTACTACGTAGGGATTGAAGCCGGACTTGACGGCGGCTGCACGTTTGCGTGGATGGTGATTGAATCTCAAGGTTGATTGGTGAATCACGAAGCGCCAGTTTGATGCTGCCACCAGCGGTCGTAGAGCAACTGTCACCCACCGTTGAGCTCGGGGATGTAATGGACAAAACATTTGGTACCGACAACATCAAGCAAAAAGGCGGAGCCATTGCGCTGCTCACACAGCACCAGCTCACTCGAAGCTCGGTGTATCATCAAGCGTTAATACTGGCTTTAATTCCTTTCGTTAACCCTGAGCATTTCTAGTTACCTGCTTTCTATCGCCTAACGCTAAAAAAATGAGCGAGACACTAAGGTCTCGCTATTTAAGTAATAAGTCGCTAAGTGCGTTCTTGTCGGCGTCCTCAAGACGTTTCACTTCAGCACTGCCGCGAGTAATTGTCGCAACACCCACCCCTAACATCTGGCTAATTTGACGCTGAGATAAGTCCCCCTTTAGCAGCTCACACAAAATATTAACGCGAGCCGTTACCGCTTCACGTTCATCAGGTGTCAGTAGCAGAGTCATTAGCTGCGCTTGCTGCTCTGTACTTTGTGAGCGTTGGATCAGGTCGAGAACTTGTTGCCAGTCTTGGTATTGAGGTTCCATGAATCATTCCATTAGATACTTGCAATACTCCATTCTAACCTCAAGCTCACGCCAATGCCTAGCCCAGGGTATCAGTAACGTCTTTTCGCCTCTGCATCGGTTAGGAAACTTCCCTGAACACCCATCAGATCACGGTAATACACTTGAAACATCAGAATGTTCTGAACATAACCACGAGTCTCTCTAAATGGTATCGCTTCAATAAACGCTATCGCATCTAAGTTACCATCGGATACCGCACGCCAGCGTTTAACCCGGTTGGGTCCAGCGTTGTAAGCCGCCAGCGCAAAAATGCGATTATCGTCGTAGTTCCCTAATAGCTCATTCAAGTAATGTGAGCCGATTTCAATGTTTTTGCCGACCTGATAAAGCTCGCTCGTGCGCTTGTAGGCAATCTTATGCTTCTTAGCGGTGTACTTAGCCGTAGCGGGCATAATTTGCATTACCCCCCTTGCCCCGACTGGTGAGCGTGCTTCCACATCCATTGCACTCTCCTGTCTTGCCAAGGACATGAGAAGATCCTTGTCTAAGCCAAGCTTCTCGCCATAAAAATTAAACCACCATGCATGCGCCTGTGGAAAGCGAAGACTCATGTTGTCCCACATTTTGGCTGAAATAGTTGCGACAACCGTAAGATGATGCCAACGCTTTTTGCCTGCATACGCTGCCAACATCTCTTTATCTGATGTAGATACTCTGGACAGCAAAAAGCGCCACTCAGATTTTGCTGCCGCAATTTTATCGCGCGCAATCAATTCTTCTATGCGAGTTAAACTCGTTTGGTATGGCGCTATCGCGGCATTATCGAGCGTAGTGGTAGAAATAGGGTAAACAATCGAGTGCTTGAGCTGTACTGCAGCCGCCGCGCTGTAGAAGTTGCGCTGCCCGACAATCGATTCCAAACGTTTGTCACCCTGCGCTTTGTCACCACGACTGATCTCCGCTCTCGCAAGCCAATACTGCCAGCGACTGGTCTGCTTGGTTTTATCACTGAGCTTGCCAATCCATTGCTCCAGCCCCTTCCAATCGGCTTGCTGCACCGCTAGTCGAGCGCGGCGCTCTAAATACCCATCGTTACTGGATTTCGCCAAGATACTGTCGCGCCATTTGGCTTCGCTATCTGAATCGGTAGTAATAAACCGCATCGCCACGTACTCATTCATCGACTGTTGGAGTTCAGAGTTCAATTGGCTATTTTTGTTCAGTGAAGATAACGCTGTGCGAGCCTGATCTTTGTCGCTGCGAGCAAGCTTTTGCAGAGCAAGTTCGGTGAGGGCGGAACGATTGGGTTCAGGGAAGCTACTTGAAGCAAACTTGGTCACCGTCTTCGGCGATTTAAACAAGCTTTGAATCTGCTTACCTTGTTGTTTACCTTTAGACGTTTTGAGCTGTTTATTCAGATAGTTAATCAAAGAGCCATTGCGGCGTTGAAAGGCCAGCGTCATTCTCTCGATAACCAGTTCATCGCTGCGCAGCCCCGCCTTGTTCCACGAATCAAATAGAGGATCACAAGCGCTATCAACACTGTCACCACTTTTCCACAAAGTTTTGGCGCCGTCATAGGCCGAATCCGTATCGCCTGTTTTTAGCTGCGCATAATGGTAGTGACATTGGTAACGTTCCCCGCTTGGGTAACTGGTTTGAAACAAAAGCAGGTCATCCCAACGCTTTTGTCTGGCGAGTTGGTCTACAAAGGGGGCACGAATGCGCGATGAAAATGGAAAACCCTGATGTTTCTCGATAAAACGATTCACTTGCGAAACAGATTTGTCAGCTAACTGCAGCGAAAATACGCGATAATCGACATAAGGTGTTAAAGGATAATCCGCGATTTGCGGTCGGATTTTGTTGTAACCGTTGACGTTTCTACTATCAATCAGTTCTTGCGCCATGTCGTAAGCCGCACGCTGTCGCTCGAGCTTATTTTTAGAGGCTGATGCATTAGTTTCAGAGGCAATCGCGCTACTCATTAGCGCAGGTAAAGCCAACGTCACGATAGCTCCGCAAGCAATGCTGACGAGCGGCTTCCGGTATCGTTGTTTAGAATTCATGTAACCGTTCCTTCGATGTTGTAACAGTTGACCAAGAGAAGTATTGTTATTGTTTTCTGTACCGCTGTGTCAGCCGGTGTTGAGTGCATGGTCAAACTTCAATTTAAGACCAAATAGGTCAACTTTCCAATGGCTTTGTCATTAAGAATTTGTTTCTGACTGTTTGTTACGCAATGACGGAGACAAGTAGCCTAATTGATATACGCATTATCCAAAGGAATCTCCGAAGTAAAATTGAAAGGATTCCGCTCGGTGGTGTAAAATAGGAACTTTATTGACTTCAAAATTAGGAACGATCGGCAATGGCTGAATACGTCTATACTATGTCGCGCGTGAGCAAAGTGGTGCCACCAAAGCGACAGATCCTTAAGGACATTTCTCTAAGCTTCTTCCCCGGCGCGAAAATCGGTGTACTTGGTCTTAACGGCGCAGGTAAATCGACACTGCTACGCATCATGGCAGGTATTGATACTGACATCGATGGCGAAGCACGCCCACAACCAGGCCTAAACGTAGGTTACCTACCTCAGGAGCCAGTACTAGACGAATCAAAAACGGTTCGCGAAATTGTTGAAGAAGCCGTTGCTGACGTTGCTGGCGCGATGAAGCGTCTTGACGAAGTTTACGCAGCTTACGCAGAACCAGATGCCGACTTTGATGCACTAGCAAAAGAGCAAGGTGAATTGGAAGCGCTCATTCAAGCGAAAGAAGGTCATAACCTAGAGAACGCTCTAGAGCGTGCTGCAGATGCACTTCGTCTTCCTGAGTGGGATGCGAAGATCCAACACCTATCTGGTGGTGAGCGTCGTCGTGTTGCTATCTGTCGCCTACTGCTTGAGAAGCCAGACATGCTGCTTCTTGACGAACCAACTAACCACTTGGATGCAGAATCAGTAGCTTGGCTAGAGCGCTTCCTTGTTGATTACACTGGCACTGTTGTGGCAATTACCCACGACCGTTACTTCCTAGATAACGCAGCAGGTTGGATCCTAGAACTTGACCGTGGTGAAGGTATTCCATGGGAAGGTAACTACACCTCTTGGCTTGAGCAAAAAGATGCGCGTCTACAACAAGAAGCGTCTCAAGAGAAAGCTCGTCAAAAGACCATCGAGAAAGAACTTGAGTGGGTTCGTCAAAACCCTAAAGGTCGCCAAGCGAAATCTAAAGCACGTATGGCACGCTTTGAAGAGCTGCAAAGCGGCGATCACCAGAAGCGTAACGAGACCAACGAGCTGTTCATCCCGCCAGGTGAGCGTCTAGGTGACAAAGTTCTTGAAGTGAACAACCTAACGAAGTCTTTCGACGGCCGCGTTCTTATCGATGACCTATCGTTCAGCATTCCTAAGGGTGCTATCGTGGGCATTATCGGTGCCAACGGTGCAGGTAAATCAACGCTATTCAAGATGCTAAGCGGCACTGAGCAGCCAGATTCAGGTACGATCGACCTAGGTGAAACCGTTAAGCTAGCGTCTGTTGAGCAGTTCCGTGACTCAATGAACGATACTAATACGGTATTCCAAGAGATCTCTGAAGGCGCAGACATCATCAAGATCAACAACTTTGAGATCCCAGCTCGTGCTTACTGCTCGCGCTTTAACTTCAAAGGCAGCGACCAACAGAAGATCATCGGTGAACTTTCTGGTGGTGAGCGTAACCGTGTTCACCTTGCTAAGCTTCTTAAAGCTGGCGGTAACATGTTACTACTCGATGAGCCAACCAACGACCTTGACGTTGAAACACTACGTGCACTAGAAGAAGCACTTCTAGAGTTCCCTGGCTGTGCTATGGTTATCTCGCACGACCGTTGGTTCCTAGACCGTATCGCAACGCACATCATCGACTACCGTGACGAAGGTCAGGTTAACTTCTACGAAGGTAACTATACTGAGTACATGGAATGGTTGAAGAAGACGCTTGGTCCTGAAGCCGCTGAACCACACCGTATCAAGTACAAACGTATCTCAAAATAATCATACATATTTGAGATAAACTTGTTTTTTTCCCAGAGGCGCCGATAATGGCGCCCTCTTTTTTTGTGATTTTGCACCACAAATCAGCGAAATTTACTGAAAATTCACCTTATTTTATAGACACACTGTCTTTTACGAACTGTCACTATGCCTAATAAGATCCGGGTTGTTATCCCGACACAACAAGGAAAGAAGAAAACGCTGCGCCTAGGGAAAAAGCGCACCTATACAGCGATCTTACTTGCTGCGGCTTTTCCTGTTGGCTTAGGCTTAGTTGGCTATTCATATCAACAGTCTCAACTTGAACTGACCTCAACAGAAGGCTCATTGGCGAGTCTTAATCAAGAAAAGGCGATGCTCGAGGCGAAACTAGAAGAGCAAGTGAATGAAATGCACACTCTCTCTCAAGAGCTTGAAGAGAAACGTGATTCATTACAGCTTCTAGGTAAGCGTGTTAACGATGTTGAAGCTGTACTTGGTCTTGTCGATGAAGAGCAGTACGACAGTGAAATGCCATTAGAAGAGCGCATTGATGCGGCAGCTATTGACTCAGCGGTGCGCGCAACCATGCTAAGACTCATTCCCAATGACAGCCCGATGACTTATCAGCGCATCTCTTCTTCTTATGGTCGACGTACGCACCCTATTACCGGTAAGCGTCATGTACATAGTGGTATCGACCTAACATGTAAAACTGGTGAACAGATCTTAGCCCCCGCCGACGGCGTAGTTGAAACCGTAAGGCCTAGTCGCCAAGGCTATGGTAACTATCTCACCGTACGTCACGCCTTTGGTTTTATGAGCTCTTACGCTCACCTACATAAGTTCAAAGCGAAGAGTGGTCAATTTGTAAGTAAAGGCGATGTGCTTGCCACATGCGGCAACAGTGGCACCTCAACAGGTCCCCACCTTCATTATGAAATCCGCTTCTTGGGTCGTACTTTAAACCCTCAGTACTTTATCGATTGGAATCCAGAAAACTTCGATTATGTCTTTGAAAAAGAGAAGAAAGTACAATGGGCACCATTGATTGAGTTGGTGAGTAGTGTGGTTAAGCTTCAGATTAACCTGACCAACGCACCTTATGTAGATTCATCAATTAAGACCGCAGGCAATGAAGAAGTCGACGCGATAGAGACCGAACAAACCCATTAAAAAAACGCAGCTAACGAGCTGCGTTTTTTCTATTTCATTCACTCGATATGTTTAGTTGGCTAGCACGATGAATCGCATCATTCGCTTGCTTGAGCAAGTTTTGGCTTTCAGACATAAACTGCTGTGAGTAATCACCAAACCAATCGCTGACCTCATTAAACTCAGTCACGAACTTGGCTTTATCCTTGCTGTCGAGCAGCGCCAACGCTTCGCCGAACTGTTTGTGGAAACACTTGATCATCTCAATGTTTTCATCCGACGACATAATAATATCACCGTAAAGCGTTGGATCTTGAGCAAACAGTCTGCCTACCATCGCAAGCTCGAGACGGTAGATAGGTGAACTCAATTTAACTAGCGTATCAAGGTCTGGGTTTTGCTGACTCAGATGACGACCGTAGGCAAACGAGGTGAAGTGGCGCAGCGCCTGAATAAGCGTCATGCCTTTGTCGTGCTGCTCAGCAGAGATCTGACACAGACTCGCACCCCAAATCTTGAACTGTTCGAGCAGCCATTGGTATTCGGCTTCTTGTCGGCCATCACAGTACACAATAACCTGCTTAGCAAGACTTGGAACGTCAGGACCAAACATTGGGTGCAGGCCTACAACAGGACCTTGGTGAACGTTAAGCATCGCGTTGAGTGGCTTAGATTTAACAGAGGTTAAATCACACAAAATGCAGTCTTCAGGCAGATTGCCAAGCTTCTCAATCACCCTTCTGTTAGGTGAATAGCACCGTCACAACCACAAGGCCTGCATTATCTAAGATCTCATCAGCGCGATCCCAATCTTGGCTGCCAAGTACTTTTACTTGATAACCAGACAAGGTAAACATACGACCAAACAAGCCGCCCAACTGCCCTTTACCACCTACAATCACAACCGAGCGCAATTCTGGGTTAAGACACTTAAAGCCCGAGTCTTTCTCACTGGCATAGGACTCTCGCATAGTTCTTCGCAGAATGTCCTCTATAAGTTGCGGCGGCACACCCTTTTTCTCTGCTTCTTCGCGGCGAGAGGCCAGCATGGCTGCTTCTCTATCCGGGGCATAGATTGGTAAGCCATGTCGCTCTTTACTTCACCAACTTGCTCCACAAGAGATAGACGCTTTGCCAAAAGCTCAAGCATCTGCTTATCAACGTCATCGATTTGGTCACGCAATGCGTTCAGTTCAGCAGCCATGGATGTCATTATTCCTTAATACGATTTTCCAAGAATGGGACGAGCTCAGTATGAGCATGACGTAATAGTGCCTCAGTTGAATCCCAATTGATACATGCATCGGTGATAGACACGCCGTATTTCATTTCGCTTAGAGGAATATCGCTGCTCTGATTACCTTCGTTAAGATGACTTTCAATCATTAGACCAATAATCGACTTATTACCTTCACGGATTTGGTGAATCACATCTTCTGCAACCAGAGGCTGACGACGGTAGTCTTTGCGAGAGTTAGCGTGGCTACAATCGACCATTAGAGATGCATCTAGGTTCGATTTGGCAAGCTCTTGCTCACATTCCGTCACAGACACTGAATCGTAGTTAGTTTGTTTGCCACCACGCAAAATTACGTGACCGTTAGCATTACCTTGGGTCGTCAATAGTGCTACCTGACCTTCACGGTTAATACCCATGAAGCGGTGACTTGAAGAGGCTGCTTGCATCGCATTAATTGCGGTGGCTAGGCTGCCATCGGTGCCGTTTTTGAAGCCAATCGGCATCGATAGACCACTCGCCATCTCGCGGTGAGTTTGTGATTCTGTTGTGCGAGCACCAATCGCTGCCCATGAGAAGGTATCCGCTAGGTATTGCGGGCTAATTGGATCAAGCGCTTCTGTTGCCAGAGGGATTTCCATTTCTGCCAGTTCCACCAGCAGCTCTCGGCCTACATGCAGACCGTGCTCAATGTCGAACGTACCATCAAGTTGAGGATCGTTGATAAGACCTTTCCAACCTACCGTGGTACGTGGCTTTTCAAAGTAAACTCGCATCACGATGTAAAGCTGATCACTCAGTTGCTCTGAGAGTGCTTTTAGGCGCTTCGCGTATTCTTTTGCTGCATCCACATCATGGATAGAACAAGGTCCACACACAACCAATAGGCGATGGTCTTTTTTATGGATGATATCAGCGATGGTTTCACGAGAGTCTTGAATGAACTTGCGCGCTTTTTCACTTAGCGGTAGTTTTTGTTTTAGCTGTTCTGGCGTGATCAGTACTTGTTCGTCACTGATATTAATATTACTGAGTTCGCTCTTTTTCATCTCGTCACCTGTAAATTTATTTTTACACCGAACTTTTATCACTTCCGTGTTCGGCTAAGCATTAACTGGTAATATACATAGATAAAAAACACATGCAAGCGTAAACTTAAAAAAACACCCATCGTAAAATTATGTTTACAACAATTCATCTCTAGTTAGCTTTCGATCTGCGATCAGACTTCGACACCAGCCTCTCCTCTTTGTCCATACTTGAGTTACAATAAAACCATCGAGGTTGAGGTGGTATCCATGGACTTAATTATCTCTCTACTGCAACAGATGTGTGTGTATCTGATGCTGGCTTATATGCTAAGCAAAACACCACTGTTCCTGCCGCTGTTTAGCGTGACTAATCGCTTGAGTCATAAATTCAGCATCTACGTGCTGTTCTCTTCATTTTGTATTCTTGGCACTTACTTTGGCCTTCAGATCGACGATGCGATTGCAAATACGCGAGCCATTGGTGCGGTCATGGGTGGATTATTTGGTGGACCAGTCGTCGGTTTTGCTGTCGGCTTTACTGGGGGGATGCACCGCTACACGTTGGGCGGCTTTACGGATGTCGCTTGTGCTATCTCAACCACCGCTGAAGGGGTCATTGGTGGCATCATGCACCTTTACTTTCTTCATAAAGGCAAGAAAGAGCAACTATTCAATCCATTAGTAGTGTTCTATGTGACCTTTGTCGCCGAAGTGGTACAGATGCTGATTATCTTGATAGTCGCCAAACCATTCGATCAAGCTTACACGCTCGTTTCCAATATCGCAGCGCCAATGATCATTGCCAATTCGGTAGGTGCCGCGCTATTTATGAGCATACTGCAAGATCGCAAAACCATCTTTGAAGAGTACTCAGCAACCTTTTCACGTCGTGCTTTAAACATTGCTGAACGCTCGGTGGGGATTTTGGTGCACGGTTTTAACTCCGACAATGCCAGCAAAATTGCACGTATTATCTACGAAGAGACCAATGTCGGTGCTGTTGCCATTACTGATCGAGAGAAGATTCTGGCGTTTGTTGGTATTGGCGCAGACCATCATAAACTCAACCGCCCCATCTCATCGCAAAGCACCCTCGACTCGATGAACAACAACGATATCATCTACCTTGACGGTAAGGAAAACCCCTATCAATGCTCGATCTCCAAAGACTGTAAGCTAGGTTCAGCACTGATCATTCCACTACGTACAGGTGATGAAGTAATTGGTACCATAAAGCTGTACGAGCCGAAACGAAAACTGTTCTCGACCATTAACATGTCGATGGCCGAAGGGATTGCCCAGCTACTCTCTAGTCAGATCCTGCATGGTGATTACATCCACAAGCAAACCTTGCTTAACCAAGCGGAAATCAAGCTGCTACATGCGCAGGTCAATCCTCACTTTCTGTTTAACGCGCTCAATACCATTAGTGCCATTACCCGTCGTGACCCGGATAAAGCGCGCAGTTTGATCCAGCACTTGTCGCAGTTCTTCCGCAGTAACCTAAAACAAAACATCGAGACGGTGACACTTAAAGAAGAACTCGCGCACGTCAATGCCTATCTAACCATAGAGAAAGCCCGGTTTACCGACCGCTTAGAAGTAGATATTGATATCAGCCCCGAGCTACTCGAACAAACCGTGCCTAGCTTTACCTTGCAGCCATTGGTTGAAAATGCCATTAAGCACGGCATCTCTAATCTACTCGAAGGTGGTCGATTCGAATATTCAGTGAACCGTGTGAGCAAGGTTATCGGCTGACAGTAGAAGATAACGCTGGCACCTACCAGCCACAAAAACAAGATCACCAAGGCCTGGGCATGCAAATCGTAGATAAACGCCTACGCAATCAATTTGGACGTGACTCAGCGCTAAAAATTGAAGTGGAAAACCAGCAACACACACGGATGAGCTTTATTATTCCAGCGCCCGTAAATTCAGACGATAAAAGGACGGCTATCGCTTCATGACACGGTTAACCGCTATAGTAATTGATGATGAGTTATTTGCTCGTGAGGAGCTTATTGAGCTTTTATCTGAGTTTGAGCAGATTGAGATCATCGATCAGGCCAGCAACGCAATCGAAGGTTTGAAGAAAATAAATCAACACAAGCCTGATGTGGTGTTCCTCGATATTCAGATGCCACAGATCACTGGCATTGAGCTTTTGAGCATGTTAGACCCAGATACTATGCCGAATGTCGTATTTGTCACTGCGTATGACCAATACGCAATCCAAGCTTTCGAAGACAATGCGTTCGATTATCTGCTCAAGCCCGTCGACCCTTGTCGTTTAGCCAAAACCGTCAAGCGCCTAAACAAACGCGATACAACCCAAACAGAAAGCTTTGATCCCATAGCACCAAAAGCGCTCGACCAAATTCCCTGTTCCGGCCATAACCGTATCGTCATTATTGCCACTAAAGATGTAGAGTTTGCTTATAGTGACCTTTCAGGTGTGCACGTTCAAACCGCGACCCAGAAAGCGACCTCGCAATTAACGCTGAAAGTGATTGAAGATAAGACGTCGCTTATTCGCTGTCATCGACAGTTTTTGGTCAATGTAAAGGCGATTAAAGAGATCAAGCTATTGGAGAACGGGCTGGCAGAGATCATTACTCAAAGTGACCATCCGATACCGGTGAGTCGTCGGTATTTGAAGTCGTTGAAAGAGACGCTGGGGTTTCACTGATACCTTCAGCTAGCTCAAATACTTCGTCACCCCTGCGTAGGCAGGGGTCTACTCAATGCGCGCACCAAGCTTCAAGTAGATTCCTGCCTGCGCAGGCGCACGGCCAGTGGAATGACGCTCGCTGGGAGTTGTTCTAATTCTGAGACTCCCCCTCTAGCCTTCCAGCGCCGACAACACCTTACTATTCGCCGCTTTCCACTGAGCGCTTTTCTTAAGCTCTTCAAAGTCGAAGTTTTTCTTTCTAAGCATACGACTTGCCTGCTTCACTTTGGTAATCGGCAGGTTATCCAATACTTCAATCGTCGAGTTGCGGTTATTACACATCAACAGCGTATCGCAGCCCGCATCGAGTGCTTGCTGAGCGCGCGCCGCAGGGCCGCCCATAATCGCAGCGCCTTCCATAGAAAGGTCATCAGAGAACACAATGCCATTGAAGCCAAGCTGCTTGCGAAGAACGTCTTTTAGCCAATAGCTTGAGCCACTCGCTGGCTTGTCATCATAGTGAGGGAACACCACGTGTGCTGGCATCATCGCATCAAGCACGCCCGCTTTGATGTGAGCCTGGAAGATGCGCATATCATCCTCAAAAATAGAATCTCGATTATCCACTGGTGTTTCAAGATGCGAGTCTGCGGTTACGCCACCGTGTCCAGGAAAGTGCTTACCGGTTGTCGCCATACCCGCTGACTTCATACCCGCCATAAAAGCGGTGGTGTACTGAACGATAGTTTGGAAGTTATCACCAAAGGCGCGATTACCAATGGCTTTACTTTGCTCTCCTTGGTCAAGCACAGGCGCAAAACTTAAATCGATGTCATGAGCAATCAGCTCTGCGGCCATCAGCCAGCCAGCCTGATGAGCCAAGGCTTCGTCTTTAAGCTTGGCATACCGCGCCGCAGGCGGCAGCAAAGTAAACCCATCACGGAAACGTTGTACTCGCCCACCCTCTTGATCGACACCAATGACGATAGGCTTTTTCGCCGCTTGACGGATTTGTCGATTGAGTTCAATAAGCTGCTCGGAGTCATGGTAGTTTCTAGCAAACAGAATCAAGCCACCGACGGTTGGGTGCTCCAAAATTTCGCGATCTTCCGCAGTCAGTTCGTAGCCTGCCACATCAATCCATAGCGGTCCCATAATTGCTCCTCTGCAAATTTATTATCAAATGGGCATCCCCAGAGGTTATTCCTATTGTTTTTGATTTACAATAAAGCTGAGTAAAAACGGAGTAAGTTTATGATGTCAAAGGAAGCGTTGTATATCGGTATCATGTCAGGCACGAGCCTAGATGTGTCGACACCGCCATTGTTGCGATTAGGGACAAGCAGATTCGTCTCGTCGACAGCGATTTCTTGAGCTATCCCGACGCCCTAAAAAGTGAGGTACTCGCGATATGCCAGGGACAGCTCACCAGCCTAAAAAAATTGGTGAGCTCGACCATAAACTCGGCAAACTCTATGCTCGTGCGGTGGACTCACTACTCGCAAAATCGAACTACAGCGCTGATGAAATCACCGCAATCGGCAATCATGGCCAGACGGTTTTTCACCAACCAGATGGTGACACGCCATTTACTACTCAGCTTGGCAATAACAACCTAGTTGCTGCGCTCACAGGCATTAATACTGTCGGTGATTTCAGGCGCAAAGACATGGCGCTAGGTGGTCAAGGTGCGCCCTTGGTACCCGCTTTTCATCGCTACCTTTTTAGCGACAGTGAATCGACTCAGGTGATCCTTAATATTGGTGGCATTGCCAATGTATCCGTCCTGCAACCAAATGGTGATGTCGTAGGATTTGATACCGGCCCCGGCAATGTGCTTTTGGATCATTGGTGTACCCACGCTTTTGGCCAAGCTTTCGACCAGGATGCACACCTTGCCAAACAAGGAAACGTTAACAATAGTTTGTTGGCACAGATGCTCACCGACCTTACCTTAAGCGCAGCGCTCCTAAAAGTACCGGACGCGAGTATTATCACGGTGAGTGGTTGCAAGCTCAGCTGGCAAAATTAGATAACGCCGTTGACAGCCACGACATATTGCGCACGCTGACAGAGTTTACCGCCATAACTATCGCCCAAACAGTCAAACCTTACTGCGTTGGCGCCAGCCCAAAACTGCTCGTCTGTGGCGGAGGTGCTAACAACCCGATTATCATGAGCCGCCTTAGTGAGCTACTGACAAACTGGCATGTTGATTCTACCGATAGCGAAGCGATCAGTGGTGACTACATGGAGTCGATGGCCTTTGCTTGGCTGGCGCACTGTTTTATCCATAAAATACCTAGCAATCTTCCCTCAGTGACCGGCGCTAGCAAAGCCGTGCCACTGGGTGTCTTTTACCCTGCTGATTAGGACTCACTATGACAAACGACGCTTTATTAAATGCGCTTTCCCAGCTCGTCTCTGAAGGACGCAATCCAGAAACCATGGATATCGACCTGCTCTCGTCAGAGCAAATCCTGGTGCGTATGAATCAGCAGGACAGTCTGGTTCCGCTAGCCGTCGAAAAAGTGATCCCTGAGATAGCCCAGGCTGTCGATGCCATTACAAAAGCCTTCAAGCAAGGAGGGCGCTTACTTTATGTTGGCGCTGGAACCAGCGGTCGTCTTGGAGTGCTGGATGCATCAGAATGCCCGCCTACCTTTGGTACCGCCCCAGAGATGGTGGTTGGCATCATTGCTGGCGGTAAAGATGCAATGTTTAGAGCCAAAGAAGGAGCAGAAGATGACCCTGTGCTCGGCGCGCAAGACTTAAAAGGTATCGCGCTTACCGACAAAGATGTGGTGGTGGGCATCGCGGCGAGCGGGCGTACACCTTATGTTATTGGAGCTCTCGAATATACCAACGAAATAGGCGCGACGTCGGTGGCACTGTCATGTAATCCAGCCTCTGATATTGCCAACGTAGCGAATATTGCCATTAGCCCTGTCGTCGGACCAGAAGCACTCACTGGCTCGACGCGTTTAAAGTCAGGCACTGCGCAAAAGCTGGTTCTGAACATGCTAACCACCGCGAGCATGATCCGCTTAGGCAAGAGCTATCAAAATCTGATGGTGGATGTGAAGGCAACCAACGCAAAATTGGTTGCCCGTGCAACCCGCATCGTGATGCAAGCAACCGACTGCAACAAAGAGACTGCGACGACAGCACTCAAACAGACAGACTATGATGTGAAGCTATCAATATTGATGATCCTAACAGGTCTAGACAAAGTCAGCGCCGAAAAGCAGCTTACCAAGCAAGATGGATTTCTTCGCAAAGCCGTAGATAGCGAGAACAGCGCCAGTTAAACGCTGCTTTACGTTGGATGGTCATATAAAACCAAAAGGGTTAGCACTAAGCTAACCTTTTTACGGCAATGAGAGAGGCTATTAAAAGCCACTTTGCTGAGAGTAATCTGTCCAGCCTCGTTGCCACTCCATTCGAAAACGTTGCGCTTCAGGCAGACCTTCACATGCGCCAGTATAGTATTGCCCAGACAAACCAATTTGGTACGCGAAATCAGCATCACAAAACTCGATAACACCGCGCTGATAGCCGGCATCATATTCAGAGTGCACCGCTTCACCGAGCTTATTTAAATCTGAATAACTACGAGATAGCTGCCCTCTCACGCCATCTTGATAGCCGATCTGATCCCAGCTTCCTTCTTTAGCAAGATCGTCCACACCTTTAGCACAGCCAAATGCCAACAAGCTGGTCGCAACGATGATTAGCGCTCTCATGATTTCCCTTTATGTCGATAAATATCTGTCGATAACAATGCCAGTTCTCACGCAGTTTTGCCACTCTCAAACAGCGAAAGTGACTCACTTCACGCTTTTATTCTGCCACTTACCCGATAAATTCGACCGCTTAGTTATCAGCAAAACCACTTAACTTAGCTATTGACCACTTAATCAGCTATTTCGCCACTAACCGAATAAGCCAATGTGGAGTCAATTCATCATTTTTATAATGGTTACCAGAAATTAATGTCATCACAAACTAGGGATAACAGTTATGTTGTGGTTTTTAACTTGTGTTGCAGCCTTGATTGGCGGCTACTTTATCTACGGGGCTTTCATTGAGAAAGTCTTTGGTATTAACGAAAAACGTCAAACCCCTGCTCATACGAAAGCAGATGGCGTTGATACGTTCCAATGTCGACCAAGAAAGTGTACTTGGTTCAACTACTGAACATCGCAGGTGTTGGCCCTATCTTTGGCCCAATCATGGGTGCTCTTTATGGTCCTGCAGCAATGCTTTGGATTGTTATCGGCTGTATCTTCGCAGGTGCGGTACACGATTACTTCTCAGGTATGCTATCGGTTCGCAATGGCGGTGCATCTGTACCTACCATTACCGGTCGTTACTTAGGCAATGGCGCCAAACACTTTATGAACATTTTTGCCATCGTCCTATTGCTACTGGTTGGTGTGGTTTTCGTTTCAGCGCCTGCTGGCATGATTACTAACCTAGTGAACGACCAAATGGACATGTCGATGAGCATGACTACCATGGTAGTGATTATTTTCGCGTACTACATCATCGCGACAATTGTACCTGTTGATAAAATCATCGGCCGTTTCTACCACTGTTCGGTGCGCTGCTTATCTTCATGTCTGTTGGCCTTATCACAGCGGTTGCACTGTCAAGCGAGCACCAAATCATGGGCGGCTTTGAAATCAGTGACATGTTTACCAACATGAACCCGAATGACCTGCCACTTTGGCCTGCTCTATTCATCACTATCGCTTGTGGTGCTATCTCAGGCTTCCACGCGACTCAGTCTCCTCTGATGGCTCGCTGCATGGAAAATGAAAAGAATGGTCGCTTCGTATTCTACGGTGCAATGATTGGTGAAGGTGTTATCGCGCTAATCTGGTGTGCCCTGGCTCTATCTTTCTTCGGCTCTATCGATTCTCTAGCAGAAGCAGTGAAGAACGGTGGTCCTGGTAACGTGGTATATAGCGCGTCATTTGGTCTACTCGGTGTGTTTGGTGGTGTGCTTGCCTTCCTAGGTGTGGTTATTCTACCGATTACTTCTGGTGACACAGCGTTCCGCTCAAGCCGTCTTATCCTTGCTGAATACTTCAACATGGAACAAAAGACCCTGCGCAACCGCCTGATGATGGCTATCCCACTGTTCGTTATCGGTGGCATCCTAACTCAAGTAGACTTCGGTGTTATCTGGCGCTACTTCGGTTTCGCGAACCAAACCACGGCAGTTATGATGCTTTGGACTGCGTCGGCTTACCTACTGCGCCATAACAAGCTTCACTGGGTAACCACAGTACCAGCGGTATTCATGACAACGGTAGTCATTACCTTCATCCTGAACAACGCGACACTAGGCTTCGGTCTGCCAATGCAGCTATCAACTATCCTAGGTATCGTGTCTTCACTTTCTATCGCAGGCTACGTGATTAAGAAATCAAAAGGCAAAGGTGATATTGACCTAGCGGATGAAGAGAAACCGATCGGCAAAACAGAGACGGCGTGAGTTATCCCTAAACGCTGAACTCAAAATTTGAGCTGAACACTTTGAAGCCCTCAACATCTGTTGAGGCTTTTTTCACTCTCATAGGAAAAGCCAACCAACTCTAGTACTATTGCAGTCACTATCTACCTACCCGCGTATAAAGCAGCAGAGGTGCACAATGCCTAATATCGAATTCGCCCAAGGTCGCCTGAATGACACGTCACAAAGTGAGCTCACTGCCGGTCTTGAGTCTCATAGTCAAATACAGGTAGCGCCAAACTATGACAAACAGCATGTCAATTGGACAGTTCGCGATGACAATGGTGAGCTAATTGCTGCACTGACCGCAGACCTTCTTTGGGACTGGATGTATATCGATGAACTCTGGGTCGACGACCGCTGTCGAGGAACTGGAATGGGCAGTAAACTGATGGAACATGCAGAACAATATGCCATTGAAAACAAGTTGTCTGGGCTTTGGTTGTGGACTCAAAGCTGGCAAGCGCCAGTGTTTTATCAAAAATTGGGATTTGTAGAATTCACACGCTTTGATGATTTTCCAAAAGGCCACAGCCGTATCGGGCTTCGCAAAACACTCAGTAGCTAGTTGCAAAGATCCAACGAAATCCCAGACAAAGACAAAGACAAAGACAAAGACAAAGGGGCATTGTGTCCCCCTGTCTTTTTAACGTCAGTCAACTCTTAAAGAAACACTGTCACCAAGGCACACTCCCAGTGACCTATGAATACAGACGGGCTAAGATGAATGCTCGCTTCTCGTCGGGCACTACTATCCCAAACTCTCGCTCCACAACATCAAAATAACCGTGTTGATCAAGCTCACTCACCTGCGTTTCTTGTTCCCCCTGACGGATACGAAGTGTGGTATCAAGTAGCGTCACACTGCCCTCAGAAGTGGCAAGAGCCGCAGTTATAGACTGGGTAAACACCGCATTGGGGCTAGTTGAAGTGTAATGATTGGCGTATTCAATGTCGCCCCTTGCAGCAAACGCTAAATCTAGGCTATACAAATCCAGCCACCCTTCTTCAACTCTACGCTGCAAAAGGTAGCCGAAGTCCTCTACCTCAATAAACCGGAACACTTGGAAATCTGCCTGCTGCTCAATATTAGTCTCCAGCTTGATGGGGGCGCGTGGCGTGTTTGAACCAAAGCCGACATCGGCAACCCATTGTTCTTCTCCAATCGTCACCAGCGTCACTTGATGGCTTCGGCCTGACGGCGTGCCAGAGAGATGTACGCGAGCAAGCTTAGGTTTAACGTGATAACCCAAAGTCTTCAGCACTTCTAAAAACAGTGCATTGACCTCAAAGCAATAGCCACCGCGAGAGCGCGTAATGAGTTTTTCAAATCTCACTTCAGCTTCAAGGCTAATACTGTCACCAACAAACACATCAAAGTTCTCAAAAGGGATGGTGCGGTGCTGAGCGCTTTGCAGCTCAGCCATATCGGCATAGCTTGCAAAAAACGTATTGCTTACCACACCGTTATCTACGCCACTGAGCGTGACATCCAATTTATCCAAATATTGCTGCAACTGGTTTGGTGTCATGAGTATTCCTATTGTTTGGTATTGATCTGACTGTCCATAAGCATAAAACCTCAACCTAACCTGAGGTCAATGATTTAAACTCGGTTTATCCGCTCTTTAGCATTTACTGAAGATAAAAAATGCCCAAGCTGTTATAGGCTTGGGCATTGATAGCATCAAATCTGATTACTGAACTCGACGTAACACGGCTTTCAGTGCATCAAAGTCGTTATCAAGATCTTCCGATAGTAACTCCATCGCTGCGTGCTTCGCTAGAGGCCCCGGAAGGTCGATGTCTGATTCAAGGATCTCATCCACCACTTCTTTAAACTTCGCTGGGTGCGCAGTACACAAGAACAGGCCGGTTTCGCCTTCTTGCAGTTGCTCGTCGAGCAAGCGGTAGGCAATCGCGCCGTGTGGCTCACATAGGTAGCCCTGCGCGTTTAGTTCACGCACGGATTCAGCACTTTGTTCATCCGTCACCATGCCTTTACCCAACGTATCCAGACCCCAGCCTTTGATTTGACATAGCTCTTCGATACGTGGCCAGTTGTTTGGCTGACTTACGTCCATCGCATTTGAAGTTGTCGCAACCGTTGGCTTAGGATCCCACTCACCTGTTTCTAGGTAACGAGGTACCGTATCGTTGGCATTGGTTGCCGCAATGAAACGTTTGATAGGAAGACCTAGTGCTTTCGCCAATAGACCTGCCGTTAAGTTACCAAAGTTACCACTTGGTACCGAGACAACTAGGTTCTCACGCTCCTGTTTAGACATCTGAGATGCCGCTTCGAAGTAGTAACAGATTTGCGCCATCAGACGGCTGATGTTGATTGAGTTCGCCGAGTTAAGGCCGATCTCTTCACGCAGCGCCGCATCGTCAAAAGCTTGCTTAACTAGTGCCTGACAGGCATCAAAGTCACCGTTGATTGCCACTGTGTGGATGTTCTTGCCTAATGTGCAGAATAGCTTTTCTTGTAGCGGACTGATCTTGCCTTTTGGATAAAGGATAACAACATTGATGTCTTCCATGCCGTAAAATGCATGAGCAACTGCCGCACCCGTATCGCCTGATGTCGCGGTAAGGATAGTGATCTTGCCACCATCAGAGACTGCCGCCAAAGACTGCGCCATGAAGCGGCCACCGAAGTCTTTAAACGCTAGCGTTGGACCGTGGAAAAGCTCAAGCGCATATACGCCATCTTTTACTTGATTGATAGGCGCTGGGAATTGGAAGGCATTATCGACCAATTCATTCACTTTCTCTGCTGGAAGCTCATCACCGATCAGCGCAGACAAAATCTTTGCGCTACGCGTGACAAAGTCTTCAGCCAACAGTGCGTCTACATCATCGAACTTTGGCAGCTCAGATGGGAAAAATAGACCTTGGTTACGACCTAAACCTTGGCGTACGGCTTGGCCAAACGAGACTTGCTCGTCGTTCTCTTTGATGTTGTACAGCTTCATAGCTTACTTCCTGTTACCTTCGAGCCTTGCTTGTCGAGGCGACAAACATGGACGAATCCTTCGTTATTTTGTACGTAATTCTCTTCTAACCAGCGAGCCACTCTGTCCGCGACATCTTTGTCTTTACAAATGCTAAATAGCGTTGGGCCGCTGCCTGAAATTCCTGTCGCTAATGCACCCGCTGTTGCAGCTATTCACGAGCTTTGCTAAACCCTGGTAATAACTTAGCGCGATAAGGTTCAGCGATGACATCTTTGATCATCTTCGCTGCCAACTCAGGTTGATTAGAGTGGCAAGCGTGGATGAACCCAGCTAAGTGACGACCATGGGCAATGATATCTTGTCTGCGATACTGAGATGGTAGGATCTCACGCGCTTCTGCAGTCGACACCTTGATGCCAGGATAAGCCATAACCCAGTACCACTCATCAAAGCATGGTACTTCTTGGCTGATGATACCGAGCTCTTCCAGCATCAACTGCACGCCGCCTAGGTAGCAAGGTGCCACATTGTCATAATGGATGCCACCAGAAATTTGCCCTTCCATCTCACCCATTAACGCGAGAAGCTCAGTCTCATTCAGTGGATTACCGTGGAACTGGTTCAGAGCGTCGAGCGCTGCAACAATAGAACAGGCGCTAGAACCGAGTCCAGAGCCAATAGGCATGTTCTTCTCAAGCGTCATGTAGACAGGCTTGAGAGTCACACCTTTTTTGTCTAGCTCACGCGCATAAACCTTCCAACAATCGTAAACGATGTTTTCTTTAGGATCGCTTGGCAGCTTATCAACAAAGCTACCTTTGGTGGCAAGGTCGAACGGCTTATCTCCCAGTCTCACCTCAACACAATCGCCAAGTAGGGTACCATCAACAGGTGATACCGCCGCGCCCAACACATCAAAGCCAACACTCACATTGCCAATCGAGGCTGGCGCATAAACGACAACGCTATCACTCATCTTATACTCCTAGTTTCCAGCCTAACGTACGCATCACGTCAGAGAAGACGCCCGCTGCAGTGACTTCTGTACCTGCGCCGTAACCGCGAAGTACTAGTGGAATTGGCTGATAGTAACGGCTGTAGAAGGCCAGTGCGTTCTCACCATCTTTGATCTTAAACATCGGGTCGTTTTCATCGACAGCAGCAATGCGAACTCGGCACTTGCCATCGGCGATTTCACCAACATAACGCAGTACTTTGCCCTCTTTAGCGGCGTTTTCTACCAACTCGCTGAAGTAAGCATCTGCTTCTGGAAGACGAGCCATGAACTCATCGATAGAACCTGAATCATCAAAGCCTGGCGGTAGAGCTTGATCAACTTCTACATCTTCAAGTTCCAGTGCCATACCCGCTTCACGTGCCAGAATAAGGAGCTTACGCGCCACGTCCATACCAGAGAGATCGTCACGTGGATCCGGCTCAGTAAAGCCTTTATCTTTAGCTACATTAGTTGCTTGGCTCAGCGTTAGCCCTTCATCCAACTTACCGAAGATGAATGATAAAGAGCCAGACAGGATGCCGTTGAACTTCTCAAGTTCATCACCGGCGGCAATCAGGTTCTGCAAGTTTTCGATAACTGGCAGACCTGCACCTACAGTCGTTTCATACATCAACTTACGACGAGAGCTGCGAGCCACATCGCGAAGCTGATGGTAATATGACATGCTTGCTGTGTTCGCTTTCTTGTTTGGCGTCACTACATGGAAGCCTGCGGCTAGGAACTCAGCGTACTGATTCGCGATATCTTCGCTTGATGTACAGTCAACCAACACAGGGTTGATGATGTGATTACGTTGAACCAGTGCTGCTAGGCTAGAGACGGTGAACTTCTCACTGACATCACCCATACGATCGCGCCACTGCTCAAGCGGTAAGCCATTTCCATCAAGCAATACACCTTTGCTGTTTGCCAGGCCACAAACACGAATGATGATGCCTTTCTCGGCTAGCTTCCCTTGCTGTCTTTGGATTTGATCCACCAGCTCGCCACCTACGCCGCCAACACCAACGACAAACACATCGAGGAAGTGCTTTGAGTTAAATAGGTTTTCGTGACAGGCTTTGATAGCTTCAGAAATCTTATCTTCTGGAATAACCGCAGAAATCGCGCGCTCTGATGAGCCCTGAGCAATAGCTACAATGTTCACGTTTACTTCAGCAAGGGATGAGAAGAACTGGGAGGCAACGCCGCGAGAAGTGCGCATACCGTCACCGACTAGCGTTACGATAGCAACGTCGTCCATGAACTCTACAGGCTCAAGCAGACCGTTTTTCAGCTCAAGCTCGAACGCTTCACTAAGCGCACGCTCAGCTTCTAGCTTGTCTTCTTCTTCGATACAGAAACTGATGCTGTACTCTGATGAAGATTGAGTAATGAGAACAATAGAGACACCTGCCGATGACATCGCGCCAAATACGCGGCTTGCCATGCCTACCATGCCCTTCATACCTGGGCCCGATACGTTAACCATGATGAGGTTAGAAAGTGTGGTGATACCTTTAATTGGTAGGTTGTCTTCACCAGTATCTTGACCGATCAAAGTCCCGGCACCCTGTGGGTTAAAGGAGTTCTTGATAAGACAAGGAATATGGAACTGAGCAATTGGAGCAATAGTTTTCGGGTGAAGAACCGAAGCACCGAAGTAAGAGAGTTCCATTGCTTCTTGATAGCTAAGAGACTTAAGAAGGCGAGCATCGTCAACCAATCGAGGGTCACAGTTATAAACGCCATCAACGTCGGTCCAAATTTCACAACAATCCGCACGCAAACACGCAGCCAGTACCGCTGCAGAGTAGTCCGAACCATTACGACCTAGCGTCACTAGTTCACCTTTCGCATTACCTGCAGTGAAACCAGGCATGATGTGTACAACACCCTCAGCAAGCGGATTCGCTTGGAAGTTTTGAGTCGATACTTCAACATCAACCATAGCTTCTAGGTGGTCGCCGTTGGCAAACAGGTATTTCACAGGGTCGATAAGATCCGCCGCTTGGCCTTTCGCGATAAGTACCGCTTTCATCAACTGGATAGAAATGCGCTCACCTTTAGAAATGATGCGAGCATTAACATGGTCAGGGCAAGTGCCAAGCAGGCGAATACCATGGACGAACTGGTGAAGTTGGAACAGCGATGTTTTGACTTGATTGTCAAAATCTGTGCTGTCGATGTTCGGGAGGACTTTTTTAATGTTGGAGAACAGCTCATTGAATGAAGTCTCTAGTTCAGAGATTTGCAGTTCAACTTCATTGTTCTTGAGTGCAGTTTCAATGACTGCTACTAGTTTGTTGGTTGTTTTACCTGGTGCTGATAGCACCACGCTAAGTCTTCTTGCTGGGCATTGTTGGCGATGATGTCCGCCGCTCTTAAAAAACGGTCCGCATCGGCTAACGATGAGCCTCCAAATTTTAGTACTCGCATCCTTTCCTCCCGAAATACTCAAAACAGGTAAAAAAAGGCCCGTATCTTGGTGATACAGGCCTTGTTTTTGAATTTCTTTCGTCTACCAGCCTGCCCCAACGATAATGTCGGTAATAATAATGGTGGTGGTCATTACTACGTGCTGGTGATTAAACATAATAGGTCGTGCTTCAGATTCTGTTATGTGCTTACCCATACGTGTACCGCATTTGTTGGCGATTAGTCAATCAAAAATTGTACTTTTGTTGCTTGGCGAGCATTTTTTTATCAAAAGCATAAAAAAGGATAATAATGCATTTATATGCAGTTAGGATCTTTATACATAACTAAATGCTATATAGTTTTACAACTTTTTGCTTAGATTCTGTGCTTTAATTAGAAATCAATAAACTATAAAAACTATAACCAAGGAGTGGTGCCATGAGAGCAGTGTCTTTATACGCCCCAGCGTTATTGGTTTGTAGTGGTTTATTGTTCAGCGCTTCAGCACTCTCTGTTGAGCTCCCTGCGCTCCCTTCTCAGCATAATCAATCACCGCACAGCTTCTTCTTATCTTCTGGTAGTAAATCCAACGGTGCAGATTCTTTTGATGTGTGGAATGTCGATAGCGGCTACTCGTACGCTGTGTTTGATTCTCTAGACGTGTACATTGGTGCCCGCCTCAACAATTCAGATATCTCTAACGACCGTGGCTTTCTAAGTGGCGTTAACTATCAGGTGTCTGACCGTATTTCTGTGAAGAGTACGCTGCGTGGATATCAATACGAAGAGAATAATGAGACACAAGGTGCGATGGCGGCCGAGGTTTCGAGCCGAATGAGGTTAACAGAAAACCTAGACGTTCACGCCACCTTTGACTTTGAAAAAGTTCAGCAAGGGGTTGAAGTCGGTCTAGGTTTCCGTTTTTAGTTGAGTGTGTAAATACAGCGATTACCGCTCACAGACTAAAATTCCAGTGCTTCCTTACTAATTAGCACCCCATTCCAATCTGAATACACATAATGACCTGGCTGAACAATTTGATTGTTCATGGTCAGTGTGACGTTGATTTGCCCAGCTCCGCGTTTTTCTGTCTTAAATGGACACGCTGCGAGTGCTTTCACCCCAAGATCCATCTCCGACATTGCGGCAACATCGCGAATTGCACCATTAACAATGACGCCTTCCCAGCCATTCTCAATGGCCATGATCGCCAACTGGTCGCCCAAAAGCGCTTTCGCACACGAGCCATTCCCATCAACAAAGAGTACTTTCCCTTTACCATCGTGGCCGAGCACTTCTCGCACCATGGAATTGTCGTGGTAGCAACGTACCGTGACAATCTCGCCCCAAAAGGCGGCGCGTTGACCAAAGTTTTGCAGCGGCAAGTTCAGCAGCATCACTTTGTCTTCGTGTTGGTCACAAATATCAGGTGTGATATCTCTCATGTTTCCTCCGTGATAATAGCTCAATAGGTGCAAAAACCAGCCGCACCTTTAGAGAGCATTAAAGTAAAATCCCTTTTTACTTGCCCAGCCAAACGGTCATTGACGCACGTACTGACTCAGCAAGCCTAAATTCTTTTTTGTCTGATCTTCATCACAGGAGACCAGAAACAGTACACCATTTTCGACCCAGTAGATGGCATTTTGCTCATATTTTTGCGCTAACTCACACGCTTGCGAAAACGGGATGTCCACCGCAAAACTCGCTTCCACCCACTCAAAGCTTGGGTCACCGACGTTTACACTTACATGGCAAAAATCTGCTAAATTTCGTTCTAGCTCTCGGTTTTTTATGCAGTTTTCTTCATCACTTAGTTTACGACTCCGTGGGTTACAAGCCGTTATAACAGCGTAGCTATCGCATTCCCACTCAGTGAGAAACCGCATTGCAATGCTTGAATAAGCACTCCAAAGTTGTGCATCGATACTCATACTATCTAAAATTTAGCCTCTGCCCAATACTATTAATATTTGTTACAAAGCGCCTATTGATTTAAATCAACAAACTGCATGGAATTAACATTTGACCATTGTTAGCATGCTGTTAACATTATAGAATTCGCCTCAATGACCTAGCAGAATAATAAGAGATTACAGGGATTTCTCGTTTTTTGGCAACATCATGGATGGCGACGTAAAACGTAACTGTTTCAGTGATGGTGAGTAAAAGCTCCAAGAAACATTACCTATATGTTAACTTTTTGCCTAGAATTTATTCTACTACAGACAGAATTTTCACAAGTTTAATTTAGGTACCGCCGATGCAAAGCCCGCAGATTCTTATTGTTGAAGATGAGCAAGTAACCCGTAACACCCTAAAAAGCATTTTTGAAGCAGAAGGATATGCTGTATTCGAGGCCAGCGACGGTCAGGAAATGCACCAGGTGATGTCAGAAAACTCTGTAAACCTAGTTATCATGGATATCAACCTTCCTGGTAAGAATGGTCTACTGCTAGCACGTGAACTACGTGAGCAAGCTAACGTTGCTCTTATGTTCCTAACTGGTCGTGACAACGAAGTTGATAAAATCCTTGGCCTAGAGATTGGTGCTGATGATTACATCACGAAACCATTTAACCCACGTGAACTGACTATCCGTGCACGTAACCTACTAACTCGCTCTATGAGCAGCGGCGCAGCGACAGAAGAAAACGCAGCGTTGAAAAATACGAGTTCAATGGTTGGGTACTGGACATCAATAGCCGTTCACTTGTTAGCCCAAGCGGCGACAGCTACAAGCTGCCACGCTCTGAGTTCCGCGCACTGCTACACTTCTGTGAGAACCCAGGCAAGATCCAAACTCGTGCCGATCTTCTTAAGAAGATGACTGGTCGTGAGCTTAAGCCACATGATCGTACTGTAGATGTGACGATCCGTCGTATCCGTAAGCACTTTGAATCAGTGTCTGGTACGCCAGAGATCATCGCTACGATTCACGGTGAAGGTTACCGCTTCTGTGGTGATCTAGAAGAGTAACGTGCTCTTTCTAAACT
>BBMT01000025.1 GCA_000755425.1 Vibrio maritimus | reverse complement strand
ACAAAACAAAAAAAGGAAGCTTACGCTTCCTTTTTTTGTTCATTTTGGATTGAGCTGATTAGCCGTGGTTACGAATCCACTCATCCATATCTGTTTTCAGGTTGTCAGACTTAGTACCGAAGATAGCTTGAACACCACCAGATACTACAACTACACCTGCTGCACCAAGTTGCTTAAGCTTGTCTTGGTCAACGATTTCAGTGTCTGCTACAGCAACACGTAGACGTGTGATACATGCATCTAGACCTGTGATGTTAGCTTTACCGCCAAACGCTGCAACTAGTTCACCAGCCATTTCGTTACCAGAAACTGCTGCACCTGCTTCTTCAGTTTCGTCTTCACGACCTGGAGTCTTAAGATCCATTGCAGTGATTACTGTGCGGAATACGAAGTAGTAGATTGCTGCGTATACTAGACCAACACCGATCATCAGGCCTAGTTTCTGAGAGTTACCAGACAGAACTAGGAAGTCGATTAGACCGTGTGAGAATGAAGTACCGTGTACAAAACCTAGAGTGTTTGCAACAACGTATGCAGAACCAGCTAGTAGAGCGTGAATTCCGTATAGTACTGGCGCTACGAATAGGAACGAGAATTCGATTGGCTCAGTAATACCTGTTAGGAACGATGTTAGAGCAGCAGAAGCCATGATACCCATAACTTTAGCGCGGTTCTCAGGCTTAGCACAGTGTGCAATAGCGATTGCAGCAGCTGGTAGACCGAACATCTTGAACATGTAACCACCCGCTAGCTGACCGAAGCCATTACCAGCAGCACGAGACGCTTCGTCTGCAACTAGGTAACAAGTTAGTACGCCGTTTTGAGTTTCGCCTGCAGCATTCACACAAGTACCTGCTTCGAAGAAGAATGGTACGTTCCAAACGTGGTGTAGACCGAATGGGATTAGAGAACGCTCAACAACACCGTAGATACCGAATGCTAGTTGTGGGTTTTGCTCTGCAGCCCAGTGAGAGAATGCACCAATTGCTGAACCGATTGGTGGCCATACGATAGACAGTACGATACCAAGCGCGATTGCAGTAAAACCAGTGATGATTGGCACAGCACGCTTACCAGCGAAGAAGCAAGGTACTCTGGAAGTTGGATTTTGAAGAAACGGTTGAATGCCCAAGCAGCCACACCACCGACAAGGATACCACCTAGTACACCTGTATCGATTTTCTCAACGCCCATAACACCAGCCATAACGCTTAGCGTTGCAGTCATGATGCCGTAACCAACGATTGCCGCTAGACCTGCAACACCGTCGTTGTTAGTGAAGCCAAGTGCTACACCTACTGCGAATAGCAGTGCCATTTGGCCGAATACTGAACCACCAGCTTGTTCCATAAGGTTAGAAACCACATCTGGAATGAAGCCAAGGTTGGCAGCACCTACCCCAAGTAGAATACCTGCAACTGGTAGTACCGATACTGGTAGCATCAGAGACTTACCAACTTTTTGCAGGTTAGCAAAAAGGTTCTTAAACATGTTTATGCTCCTGATAAAGTTATTAGTATTTATGGGCTCTAACGGCACACCCCCGTAGCCTAAATGTTAGCACCCATAGAAAATGTAACCACGATTCGAATTATATTTTCTGCCTCTAAATATATCTTGATGGCACTCAAGGTTTCTACACACTTACGAAATTTAGTTTCAAAACTACGCATAGATCACGTTTCAAACGGGCTCGTGTAATGGTTTTCAGTGCACATAAATAATTGATATTTAACCATAAAATAATTATATCAATTAATTTTACTGGGTGAATAAAATAGGCCTCTAAGTTATTTTACGTAACATAATTACAGTTTGTGCAGAATCACCTCTTTTCTCTCAACAGAAATCGTTAACATTAAATTTATTTGAACTTTTCAATTTTTTTCGACAAAAAAGGCGCAAATTGCGCCTTTCATAACCACATGTGTCAGAGTTGTTATTTCCTACCTCAAAAAAAGATCTCGGTAGTTTTTGCTGGTTTTTTCAGCAACCTCAGACAATGACAGCCCTTTTAGCTGCGCAATGTAGGCCGCAACTTCGACTACATACGCTGGTTGGTTCTCTTTTCCGCGGTGCGGGATCGGTGCAAGGTACGGTGAATCTGTCTCAATAAGTAGGCGCTCTAACGGTAATTGTTTCACGACTTCTTTGAGTTCTTTTGCTTGTCTGAAGGTAACAATACCGGAAATCGAGATATAAAAGCCCAATTCCATAGCAGCTTCCGCGAAAGACAAGTCTTCCGTAAAGCAATGGATAACGCCACCACAACGCTCTGCGTGGCCTTTTTTTAGTATATCGAGTGTGTCTTGACGTGCATTGCGAGTATGTATGATGAGTGGTTTATTCACGTCAACAGCAACGTCAACTTGCTGCTCAAAGCGACGTTTCTGAAGTTCTGCAGTGTCTGGCTGGTAGTGATAGTCCAGACCCGTTTCACCAACAGCCACAACACGTTCGTCAGCCACGTAGCGTTTAAACTGTTCTAGAGAGAAATCACTTTCTACGTCCAAAGGGTGAACGCCACAAGATGCCATAATTTGAGGGTAGGGTTTGATTAGCTCCATCATCGCAGGAAAAGAATCCAAGGTAACACCAACGGATAAGAGCTGTTCGACGTTTGCTGCTTTAGCTTTATTGAGAACGTCTTGAATACCGTCGTGTAGCTCGTCGTAGTTGAGCTTATCAAGATGGCAATGTGAATCTACAAACATAATAATTTACTTAATTAACTATGAAAAATTTGAGGGATACGGCGTTGGTATGAAGTTAGACAATCGGCATTGGCCTATCCCATAGGGTAGACCAAAACCGTATTGAAAGTTAGAACGAGACGAAAATTAAGCAACTAAAAACGATATAGCCAATTCGTCATCAAGAGTTCAGTATTGAGGCCACTAGAAACCGACAGTTGTTGCTTTAACTCTGACAACGCCTGAGCTTGTTGATACAAGGTTTGATAATCGAAATGTGCCGCTAACTGCTTGGCCTCGGATATTGTCGTATCATCGGTGACACCGAGTGCTTGTTTTTGAGCATTAACCAATACTAGCCACAGCCAAGAAAGCTGAACATCGACAGCCACATCACTTTTAATCAAGGTCGTCATCCACGACGACACGTCGGTTTGGCCGTTAGTTACGACTTGGATAAAAGACTCAAGTAGGCCTTTAAAGACTTTCTCATGCCCTTGCTCAATAAAAGCCTTCATCACTAGAGGTTCACTCTGACACAGGTAAGCAACTTGAGGTGACACCTCTTTACTAACTTGCTGAGTCACCCACTCACAAGCGACTTGCTGTGTCGGTGCAGCAATAGGCCAAGCCTCACAACGACTTCTAATTGTCGGGAGTAAACGTTGTGCGTTGTCCGTTGACAGAATAAACACACAGGCACTTGGTGGCTCTTCAAGCGTTTTTAACAAAGCATTGGCGGCAGAGGCATTCATACGCTCTGCTTGTGGAATCACTATCACGCGATAGCCCCCAAATTGGGAGGATTCTAGTGCCCACTTATTGGCTTGGCGTATTTGCTCTACAGAAAGCGTCTTCTTATCCTTCTCGGGCAAAACCATATGTACGTCAGGGTGAGATTCTGAAGTGATTAAGCTACAGGCATGACAGAACCCACACGGCTCAGACGCATCATTTTCACACATCAAACCGCTAACATAGCGATCTATTAATGCTTGAGGCGCCAGACCCGGTTTTGCCTGCAATAGCATCGCCCCCGAGATGTGACCTCGTTCCAGGTTGGACTTAAGTTGCTGCCAAACTACCGTGTGCCAAGGATACGCGTGCATAACCTTCCCTACTGCTGTGCTAGCCAAGTTTTAACTGCTTGGCGAATATCCGCTTGAACCGAATCGATGTCTTGGCTGGCATCAATCGTGACAATGCTCGAATCCTCACTCGCTAAATTCAAGTATCGGTCACGAGTACGCTCAAAAAAGCTAATATCCATTTTTTCTATTCGATCCAGTTCACCGCGTCCACGAGCACGCTCTAGACCGAGACGTGGCTCAATGTCTAAATACAAAGTAAAGTCAGGCTTAAAGCTACCAAGTGCAATCTGCTTTAGCGACGACATAATATCGGCGTCAATTTGACGACCGCCACCCTGATACGCCTGTGATGATAGATCATGACGATCCCCTATTACCCAAGCGCCCTTTTGCAACGCTGGCTTAATCACAGTTTCTACTAGTTGAATACGAGCAGCATACATCAATAGAAGCTCGGAGCGATCTTGCAACGCTTCACCAGGCTGCTCTTCTTTAACCAAGGCTCGCATCTTTTCTGCCAGTACAGTACCGCCGGGCTCACGAGTATTCTCAATATGTCCAATGCCTGCAGCATCCAGTTCTTCACGAAGAACATTAATCGCAGAACTTTTTCCTGCGCCTTCCAGGCCTTCAATAACTATAAATTTACCTGGGTTCATCAATCTACCTTGGTTCATTTTCGACTTCTTAACTGTTTTAAATACTGTTGGACCGCTCGATTGTGGTCGCGTAAGTTCTTAGAAAAAACATGGCCGCCAGTGCCGCTAGCAACAAAATAGAGATAGTTGCTGTCTTCTGGATTCACTGACGCCATGATAGATGCTTTGCCTGGCATCGCAATCGGCGTTGGTGGCAGTCCATTGATAACATAGGTATTGTAAGGCGTACGCTCACGAAGGTCTTTCTTGCGGATATTGCCATCGTATCTATCGCCCATGCCGTAAATGACTGTTGGGTCAGTTTGAAGACGCATACCTTTGTTCAAACGATTCACGAACACTGATGCGACACGTTCACGCTCAGACGGAACCGAGGTCTCTTTCTCAATGATTGAGGCTAAAATTAGCGCTTCGTACTGATTTTTTAGCGGCAGTTTATCTTGTTTCTGCTCCCAACTCTCGTTGAGTATTTTTTCAAGTTTGCCATTAGCACGTTTTAAGATATCCAGATCGCTATCACCAACCGAATAGTGATACGTTTCTGCAAGGAACAAGCCTTCAAGCTTTTCATGTTCAATACCCAGAGCCTTGGCAATTTCGACCTCTGTCATTTCTTCCGTTGCATGTTCCAGATGTTCAGCAATTGCAAATTGCTGACGCCATTCTTTAAACGTGGAGCCTTCGATAAAGGTAATAGCAAGTTGATACTCTTGACCTTGGATGATTTCGTTTATCGCCTGCTCGAAATTCATACCCGGCTTAAGCTCAAATGTTCCAACTTTGATCTGGGTAAGCTCAGGGTGGAAACGACGAATTAATGACTCGAAATCTGTTGGTTCGATCCATTGGTTGGCGACAAATTTACCTATTATCGTATTGAGACTATTCCCGCGCTGAACAGTTACCAACTCAGACTGTTCGATATTGAGTGGTTGAGTGATAAATGTTTCAACACTGTTCTTTACATACACAAAGCCGCCAGCGGCTATCGCACACAGCACAATGACGAGTAATACAAACTTCTTTAGCACAGACTTAACTTCTCCTGAATCTGTTTTGTTAGTGAGCCTTTAACAAACTCAACTTCCCTAATTTTTATGACAGGCGCAACCCCTAAAATACAATTGGTAACGAAAACCTCATCGGCATCTAGAACCGCCTCGAGAGGAAACTGACCCACGGTCGCTGAGTAGCCAAGTGAGCGCATTGCATCAAGTACTTGCTCACGCATAACACCGGAAACACCCGCAAGCGAAAGGTCAGGGGTAAACAGCTGCTGAGACTTAACCCAAAACAGATTCGCCATTGTGGTTTCTATGACATTCGCCTCCAAATCGAGGACGATACCGTCTAGATAGCCCGCATTTTCCACATCAGATTTCGCCAAAACTTGCTCAAGTCGATTATTGTGTTTCAAGCCAGCCAATAACGGACTATGACCCAACACAACCTCTGATACCGTAAGTTCTAGGCCTTTTTCTCGAAGTTCGTTATATTTTTCCGGATATTCAAAGCAGCTTATCGTAATGAAAGGACCTGGTTTAACTTGGCACTATAGCCTCGTCCACCCTCTCCACGACTCACGTGAAGTTTGATACCCGCTTGTGGGTGTGGAAGTGCCCGGCTTTCGATGTCTTCCCGCAGAGCATGCCACTCTACAGGCTCAATACGCAACGCTTCAAGCGCCCGTTCCATACGCTTCACGTGCTGCTCCCAGAGTTGGAGTTTGCCATCTCGAGTCAATATGGTTGTAAAGCAGCCGTCACCGTATTGAAAACTTCTGTCACTTACCGAAATCCTTTCGACAGGCCGACCATCGCGCCAATGCATACTGTTCCCTTAAAATAACAAAACGGCTCAATGCTAAGCATCAAGCCGTTTAAATACAAGTCTCTTATCTCAATGAATAGAGTTTACATCTTTTTAAAGATAAGTGAGCCGTTTGTACCGCCAAAACCGAACGAGTTACACAGTGCGTATTCCATTTCCACTTTGCGCGCAGTATGTGGGACTAGGTCCACATCGATCTCTGGGTCTGGATTATCTAGGTTAATCGTTGGTGGCACGATTTGGTCAACTAGCGACATAATTGTGATAATCGCTTCTGCAGAACCTGCTGCGCCAAGAAGGTGGCCAGTCATCGATTTTGTAGACGACACCAATACCTTCTTCGAGCCTTCTTCACCAAGTGCACGTTTAATGCCTTTGATTTCAGCCACGTCACCCGCAGGTGTTGACGTACCGTGTGCGTTTACATAACCGATTTGTTCGCCTGTAAGACCTGCATCACGAAGTGCCGCTTCCATTGCTAGTGCGCCACCAGAACCATCTTCGCTTGGAGATGTCATGTGGTAAGCGTCACCGCTCATACCAAAGCCAACAAGCTCTGCATAGATCTTAGCACCGCGTGCTTTTGCGTGTTCGTACTCTTCTAGTACGATCATGCCCGCGCCATCACCTAGTACGAAACCATCGCGATCCACATCCCAAGGGCGTGATGCTTTTTGTGGCTCATCGTTACGAGTCGACAGCGCTTTAGCAGCACCGAAGCCAGCCATACCTAGTGGTGTAGACGCCTTCTCAGAGCCGCCCGCAACCATAGCTTCCGCATCGCCGTATGCGATCATGCGCGCTGCATGGCCGATGTTATGCAAACCTGTAGTACACGCTGTTGAAATAGCGATGTTAGGACCACGTAACCCAGCAAGAATAGAAAGTTGGCCAGCAACCATGTTTACAATAGTCGAAGGAACAAAGAAAGGGCTTACGCGACGAGGGCCTTTCGATACCAACGCTTGATGTCCCGCTTCGATGAGGTCAAGACCGCCAATACCAGAACCAATCGCAACACCGACACGGTGCTGGTTTTCTGGTGTGACTTCTAGACCTGAGTCTTTAAGAGCGTGCATACCTGCCACGATGCCGTACTGGATAAACAAATCCATTTTCTTGGCATCTTTTTTAGACACATACTCACTGC
The DNA here is from genome assembly GCA_000755425.1 of Vibrio maritimus. Taxonomy (GTDB): domain Bacteria; phylum Pseudomonadota; class Gammaproteobacteria; order Enterobacterales; family Vibrionaceae; genus Vibrio; species Vibrio maritimus_A. The sequence goes on along the minus strand of BBMT01000025.1, from coordinate 26,975 downwards.
CGTCAAAGTCTTTAACTAAGCCTGCGAAACGAGTTGAGAAATCGGTTGTATCGAAATGATCAATATTTACGATACCACTCTTGCCCTCAAGAAGGGCTTTCCATGAAGATTCTACGGTGTTGCCTACCGGTGACAACATACCCATGCCAGTGACAACAACACGACGCTTGGACACGATTTTTTCTCCGGGATATTTGTGATTCTATTTTGAAAGGATAGAAGACGTTTTAAAAAAACACAGGCGGCCATGGTGGCCGCCTAGAAAGAGATATTACTGAGCGCTGTTTACGTAGTCGATAGCAGCTTGAACAGTAGTGATCTTCTCAGCTTCTTCATCAGGAATCTCAGTGTCGAATTCCTCTTCTAGAGCCATTACTAGCTCAACTGTGTCTAGAGAGTCAGCACCTAGATCGTCAACGAAAGAAGCTTCGTTTTTAACTTCTGCTTCGTCTACACCTAGCTGTTCAACAATGATTTTCTTTACGCGTTCTTCGATGTTGCTCATTTTAATTTTCCTTTACAGATTTCGCTCTATGCGATGTTTCCGTAGTTTATTCGAACTGTTGAAAGTTGCAAGGGGGTCCTTGCTGGTCAAACCACAATTTTAGCGAATTTAACCGAAATTCAGCACATTTTTGACTTAAATCATGCACAAATGTTGCACAGATCAAACCATGTACATGCCACCATTTACGTGAAGAGTCTCACCTGTGATGTATGCCGCTTCTGGCGATGCAAGAAATGCAACAGCTGAAGCGATTTCACGAGGGTCACCCAAACGGCCAGCAGGCACGTTCGCTAGTGTAGCAGCTCGTTGCTCATCATTCAGTGCTTTTGTCATGTCTGTTTCAATAAAACCAGGTGCAACTGTGTTTACTGTTACACCACGTGAAGCAACTTCACGTGCCATAGACTTGGTAAAGCCGATAACGCCTGCTTTTGCTGCTGCGTAGTTTGTTTGACCTGCATTACCCATAGTGCCCACAACAGAGCCTACGTTGATAATACGGCCTTGACGTTTCTTCATCATGCCACGTAGTACCGCTTTAGACAGGCGGAAGATAGACGTTAGGTTCGTGTCCATGATATCCGTCCACTCATCGTCCTTCATACGCATTAGAAGGTTGTCTCGAGTGATACCAGCGTTGTTAACTAGAATGTCGATAGCACCGAATTCTTCATTAATTTGCTTAAGAACGGCTTCGATTGAGTCGGTATCTGTCACGTTTAGTGCTAGACCTTTACCGTTCTCACCTAAATATTCGCTGATTGCTGCTGCGCCGTTCTCTGACGTAGCTGTACCAATTACCGTTGCACCGCGCTCGACCAGTAGCTCAGCAATTGAGCGACCAATACCACGGCTTGCACCTGTTACTAAGGCAATTTTGCTTCAAGGTTCATCATTATTGGATTCCTTTTATTTTGCAGCTTCAAGTGATGCAGCGTCGTTTACGGCTGCCGCACTCAATGTCTTAACGATACGCTTGGTTAGACCGGTTAGAACTTTACCTGGACCAAGTTCTAGCAGTTTCTCTACACCTTGCTCACTCATCTTCTCTACACCTTCAGTCCAGCGAACTGGGCTGTGTAGCTGACGTACAAGTGCATCTTTAATTTTTGCAGGCTCAGTCTCTGTTGCCACATCAACGTTATTGATAACTGGAACAGATGGCGCCTTGAATTCAATTGCTTCTAGAGCAATGGCTAGCTTTTCTGCTGCTGGCTTCATTAGTGCACAGTGAGAAGGTACTGAAACAGGGAGCGGCAATGCACGTTTTGCACCCGCTTCTTTGCATAATGCGCCTGCACGCTCAACTGCCGCTTTGTTACCAGCAATCACGACCTGACTGGCGAGTTGAAGTTTACAGGAGAAACCACTTCACCTTGTGCTGCTTCTTCACACGCTTTTGCAATAGACTCATCATCTAGACCGATGATCGCGTACATAGCGCCTACACCAGCTGGTACAGCTTCTTGCATTAGCTGACCGCGCAGCTCAACAAGCTTAATGGCTTCTTTGAAATCAATCACACCTGCACAAACTAGCGCAGAGTATTCGCCTAAGCTGTGGCCAGCAACCAATGCTGGTTGAGCAAGTCCTTGCTCTTGCCACACACGCCAAATAGCAACAGAAGAAGCGAGCAAAGCAGGCTGCGTACGGTGTGTCTGATTAAGATCTTCAGCAGGACCATTTTGAACCAATGCCCAAAGGTCGTAACCTAGTGCATCTGATGCTTCTGCAAATGTCGCTTTCACGATCTCATGTTGCTCGCCTAGCTCTGCAAGCATGCCAACTGTTTGTGAACCCTGACCTGGGAACACGATTGCAAAATTACTCATCGTTATTTCCTTAAACAACGCAATCTATGACTTTTATACCGTTTGGTTTGGGCGGAGTTAGAAGCGTACGAGCGCCGAACCCCAAGTAAATCCACCACCAAACGCTTCTAATAACAGGTTTTGTCCACGCTTAATTCGGCCATCACGCACGGCTTCATCGAGTGCGGTCGGTACCGTAGCGGCTGACGTGTTACCGTGACGATCAAGTGTCAGTACCACTTGATCCATCGACATGCCAAGTTTCTTCGCTGTCGCGGCAATAATGCGATAGTTCGCTTGATGAGGCACTAACCAATCGAGATCTTCTTTGCTCATCCCATTGGCTGCCAGAGTGTCTTTCACCAATTTAGATAGCTGGGTTACCGCTACCTTAAAGACTTCGTTGCCTGACATGTTAAGCCATTTATCTAGCTCACCACCACGAACTGGCATTTCAAGACTAAGCAAATCGCCAAAACGGCCATCTGCATATAGATGTGTCGAGATAATTCCTGCTCTTCGCTTGCGCCAAGAACTACGGCGCCTGCAGCATCGCCAAACAAAATAATAGTAGAGCGATCAATCTCTTCAACAGTTTTTGATAGACAATCTGAACCGATCACCAATACGTTTTTACACATACCAGAGCGGATATGTTGGTCTGCAACTGACAACGCATAAACAAAGCCAGTACATGCTGCCGCCATATCGAATGCAGGGCAACCTTGAATACCAAGTTTTGCTTGAACTTGACACGCAGACGACGGAAACGCGTGGCTGCTACTTGTCGTTGCAACAATGATCAGATCGATATCGTTTTTATCGATACCCGCCATTTCAATCGCTTTTAATGAGGCTTCATAGCCCATATCCGCGACGGTTTCGTCTTCGGCGGCAATGCGGCGCTCTTTAATACCTGTGCGAGTGACAATCCATTCATCTGTCGTGTCTACCATTTTCTCTAGATCGGCATTGGTGCGGATCTGAGATGGCAGGTAGCTGCCCGTACCTAAAATTTTGCTATACATGAAGACTAATACTGCCTCTCGAGTAACACTGCTTCTAGACGATCGCTTATTTGGTTTGGCACTTGGCGCTTAACCTCGTGAACCGCTTCGCCTATTGCATTAACAAGCGCCGAAATATCAGCGCTTCCGTGGCTTTTTATGACAATGCCGCGCAATCCTAACAAACTTGCCCCGTTATACTGGTCGGGGTTCAGTGCTTTTACTTCACTTAACATGTCAGAAAACAGCAATCTAGCCAGCCACCCCTTGATGGTTGACGTAGCCAACTTCGCTTTGAGTTTGTCCAAAACAAACTGCGCAGTTCCTTCGCACGCTTTCAATGTGGTATTACCAACAAATCCATCGCAAACGATCACATCGGCACAATCGCTCAGTAACTCATTACCCTCGACGAATCCAATATAGTTAATGGATGGGCATTGTGTCAGCATTTCTGAGCAACGTTTAACTAAATCATTACCCTTAATTTCTTCGGCACCAATATTGAGAATGGCAACACGTGGCTGCGGCCCAAATGTTGTTCGGCAAGTGCACTGCCCATGACGGCGAATTGAAATAAAGAGTCTGCATCAACCGACGCGTTTGCGCCCAAGTCGAGCATCCAGGTTTTCGCACCGGATTTGGTTGGCAGTGCAGAAACAAGAGCCGGTCTATCGATACCAGGGAGAAGTTTGAGTCGATAACGTGACAACGCCATCAATGCGCCGGTATTTCCGCCGCTAACACATGCATCTGCACGCTCAGATTCAACCAGATCTAAAGCAATACGCATAGACGTATCGTGACTGTTTCTTAAGGCGAAGGAAGGCTTTTCGGAATTCGAAATGACTCGGTCACTATGCATCACCTCAAGGCGAGGGCTGCGTTGGTAACCTAACTGTTTGAGTTGCGTGTTTATTGACGGAGCGTCGCCAACAAGCACCACTTTTAGCTCTGGGAAATGCGACAGTGCCTGCACGGCGGCAGGCACTGTTACGGAAGGACCGAAATCCCCGCCCATTGCATCAAGTGCAACGGTTATATTATGCAAAGGTCAACCTTACTTGTTGATAACCTTTTTGCCACGGTAGTAACCGTCAGCAGTCACGTTGTGACGTAGGTGAGTTTCACCTGAAGTTGCGTCTACAGATAGTGCAGCTGAAGTTAGCGCATCATGTGAACGACGCATGCCACGCATAGAACGTGACTTCTTGCTTTTTTGTACGGCCATGGACCCTACTCCTATGTTAGTAATTTAAACGTCAGTAACTTAGTTACTCACGCTTTAAGCTCTTTAAAACATCAAATGGATTTGGCTTTTCTTCTGGAACCTCTTCCGGAATATCTCCAAACACCATGTTGTTTGAGTCAACGCTACAGTCTGCTATATCGTGCATTGCGACTTGAGGCAGGTTTAAGATGAACTCGTCTTCAACTAGTTGTATGAGATCGACCTCACCGTACTCATTAAGATCTACCAAATCATAATCTTCGGGTGCTTCCTCTTCACTCTTCTCACTGTAATAAGGAGTATAAGTGAATTGGACTTCACACAAGTGTGTGAAAATCTCATTACAACGCTGACATTCCAAATCAACTTCGATGTTAGCTTTACCAGAGATAACAACGAGTCGCTGTTCATCATGCCCAAAGGACAATGTCACTTCAGCATCGCGTTTTACGCTACTAACTGACTCGTGCAAACGCTTAAAAAAGGCTAACTTGGATGATGCCATCATAGTCGAGTCTTTTTTGTGCCGTCTTACCCGGGTCAACACTTCGCGGTATTTTTACCTTTTGCATAGGGCGCGAATATTATCTTCCAAAACGGATTTAGTCAAAGAAAAAGGCGAAAAAGTTGTACTTTTTTTGCCTACAGATTAAGAATCTATCAATATGTCTAGAAACTGCAATTATGATAGAAAAACTGAACCGAAAATGAAATCCATAAGACTCATTTTAGCCTCAACTTCCCCTTATCGTGCCGAGCTATTGGCGAAGTTAGGTCTGCCCTTTGAGGCCATCGCTCCACAAGTCGATGAAACCGCTCGTTCTGATGAGTCAGCGATGCAGCTGGTTCAACGTCTAGCTGAACAAAAAGCACGTGCACTGCAAAACGAGCCCAACGCGCTTGTTATTGGTAGTGATCAAGTCTGTATTATCGACGGCCAAATTATCGGTAAACCGCTAAATCGCGAAACAGCGATTGCCCAACTTAATCAGCAGAGTGGTAAAACCATTCGTTTCTACACCGGCCTCGCTGTGGTCAATACCAACACCGGAGAGTGTGACGTCACCGTTGATACCTTCGATGTGACTTTTAGAACACTTAACCAAGCGCAGATTAAGCGTTACGTCGATCTTGAGCAACCTTATTACTGTGCCGGCAGTTTCAAAAGCGAAGGACTTGGCATTAGCTTATTTAGCGCGTTAGAAGGCAAAGATCCAAACACGTTAGTGGGTCTGCCCCTAATCGATTTAGTGAGTATGCTCGATAAACATGGGCTCTCACCTTTAGGCTAGTTTCAGCGCTAAACTTATTGATGGATAAAAAAAGCGAAGCCAAATCGGCTTCGCTCATCAATAGAACACACTAATCTCAAGACATCGTCTTAAGCTTGTCCAATGCTTTTTGAAGCTTAGGCTCCATTTCGGCGTGGATTTCCATTCGCTCTTCTTTACCCGGATGGGTAAAGATAATGTTCGCAGCATGCAAGAACAAGCGATCCAACCCGGCTTTGCCCGTGTACGCATCAAAGCGGCGGTCGCCGTAACGGTCGTCCCATGCAATAGGGTGACCGGTATATTGAGTATGCACGCGAATCTGGTGAGTACGCCCAGTAATCGGACTTGCCTGAATTAACGTCGCTTGCTCAAAAGCCGTCAGTACTTTGAATCGTGTTTCTGATGGCTTGCCGTTAGGGTTCACTCTAACAATGCTGTTCACTTCGTTTTTAAGAAGTGGCGCTTTGACGACTTTGCAGCTTGGCTTCCACTTGCCCATCACCAAAGCATAATAATACTTCTGTACAGTCTTCTCTCGGAACTGAGCTTGCAGATGGCGTAGCGCAGAGCGTTTTTTCGCCACCAATAAAATACCAGACGTATCGCGGTCGATTCGGTGCACCAGTTCAAGAAAACGAGCCTGTGGTCGCAACGCGCGTAATGCTTCGATAGCACCAAACTTTAGGCCGCTGCCTCCGTGAACGGCCAGTCCCGACGGTTTATTCAGGATCAGCATGTGATCATCTTCATAGATGATCTGAGATTCCAGCTCAGCAACACGATTTAGGTTGGTATTTAGCGGCGCTTCTTGCTCTTTTTCTTCCAACGTAACAGGCGGGATACGAACTAAATCACCCGCTTGTAGCTTGTACTCAGCCTTAACGCGCTTTTTGTTAACTCGCACTTCGCCCTTGCGCACGATTCGATACACAACGCTTTTTGGGATGTTCTTAAGTTGGTTACGCAAAAAGTTATCAATGCGTTGACCAGCCATATCGTCGTCAATGTCGACGAATTGGACTTTTGTTCTAATTTCACTCATTTCGTTATTATAACACTCAAAGTATCAAGAAAAGAACGCTTTCTATTTGCCGTACTCGATTCGGAAACTTGTGAACTGTGTCAAAACAGACGAAGTAGTGGTGGCTGTACAAGTTGTGGATAAATTTTAACCACGATTAGAGCCAATTTCACAACCTTCTAATTTTGGCGATTAAAATCAGTACATTAACCGTACAGACCGCGCAAAAGCTTGGTTTTTTTCTGTGGTTTACACTAAAGCTGATTGCTGATAATTCGTTGCGCTGCTATAGTTCACAGCTGCACTGGGTAATTAGAATCGATTTAACATTTATCGCTATTATCTTTGAGCAATTATATCTTGAGTAGACCGCTTAGTATTGAAACGCAGCAACTGGCATAAGACGTTGAAAGCTAAGTCTTCCTTGTCACCTACTCACGTACTCGTGTTTGAGTAATACCGCTAGATACGCGGATCACACAGCCTCAGCCTTGTGTGATGACTGTAGTGCCCACGAGCATCCCTTCCAGCCGGGAGGCTGCATTAAATAAAGCCATGGGATCAGGCACCGCGAGTTACGAAACCTGTGACAAGAGCAATGATGAAAACAAAGAAAATACAACGAGAATTTCTGTAATGAAAAGAATGTTAATTAACGCAACTCAAAAAGAAGAGTTGCGTGTTGCTTTGGTTGACGGCCAAAAGCTTTTCGATCTTGATATCGAAAGTCCTGGTCATGAGTCAAAAAAAGCAAATATCTACAAAGGACGTATCACTCGAGTTGAGCCTAGCCTAGAGGCCGCTTTCGTTGACTACGGTGCCGAACGCCACGGTTTCCTCCCTCTTAAAGAAATTGCAAAAGAATACTTCCCAGAAGGTTATACCTATCAAGGCCGCCCAAGCATCAAAGATGTTTTGAGCGAAGGCCAAGAAGTGATCGTGCAAGTTGAAAAAGAAGAGCGTGGCAGCAAAGGCGCTGCTCTGACAACGTACATCTCTCTAGCAGGTAGCTACTTAGTTCTAATGCCAAACAACCCTCGCGCTGGCGGTATTTCTCGTCGCATCGAAGGTGAAGAGCGTACTGAACTAAAAGCAGCACTAAGTACTCTTGAACTGCCACAAGGTATGGGTCTTATTGTCCGTACTGCGGGTGTTGGTAAGAGTGCAGAAGAGCTTGAGTGGGACTTACGTTTTCTACTGAACAACTGGGAAAACATCAAAGGCGCTGCAGACCAAAACCCTGCACCATTTTTGATCCACCAAGAAAGTAACGTGATTGTACGCGCTTTGCGTGACTATCTACGTCGTGATATCGGTGAAATCCTTATTGATAGCAACACTATCTATGAGCGTGCTCGCCAACACATTCAATTGGTGCGCCCAGACTTCGTTAACCGTGTTAAAAAGTACGACAGCGAAGTACCATTGTTCAGCCACTACCAAATTGAAAGCCAAATCGAATCTGCATTCCAACGCGAAGTGCGCCTACCTTCAGGTGGCTCCATTGTTATCGACCCAACAGAGGCACTAACCTCTATCGATATCAACTCAGCACGCGCAACGAAAGGCAGCGATATCGAAGAGACGGCACTGAACACCAACCTAGAAGCAGCAGATGAAATTGCACGTCAATTACGTCTTCGCGACCTAGGCGGTCTAGTGGTTATCGACTTCATCGATATGACGCCAGTTCGTCACCAACGTGAAGTAGAAAACCGTCTACGCGAAGCGGTTCGTATTGACCGTGCTCGCGTTCAAATCGGTCGAATCTCTCGCTTTGGCCTACTAGAAATGTCGCGTCAGCGTCTAAGCCCATCGTTGGCTGAAGCTAGCCACCACATCTGTCCGCGTTGTAGCGGTACTGGTGTCGTTCGTGACAACGAATCACTTGCACTTTCTGTATTGCGTCTGATTGAAGAAGAAGCGCTTAAGGACAACACATCGCAGGCTTTAGCGATTGTTCCTGTGCCTATCGCCTCTTATCTACTCAATGAGAAGCGCCGCTCAATTAACCACATCGAGCGTGTTCAAGAAGTGAAGATCACTATCGTTCCTGATTCAGACATGGAAACACCGCACTTTGAGGTGATCCGTGTTCGTGAAGGCGAAGAGCAAGATCTATTGTCTTACCTACTGCCTAAGAAGCTTGAAGCTCTGCGTGAAGCAGAAGCAAAAGAAGCTGGTGAGACAGAGGTTAAGCCACGTAAAGTAGAACAACCAGCACTGCAAGGCTTCGCGACACCAACGCAAAGCGCTCCAACTCCAGCGCCTAAAGCGCCAGAGAAGAAACCTGCAGCTGAGCCTAAAGTTGAAAAACCAGGCCTGTTCTCACGAATTCTTTCGGCAATTAGTTCGCTATTTGCGTCTCCAGAGCCTGAAAAGAAAGAGCCAGAGAAGAAAGAAGAGAACAACAAGAATCGCAATAATCGTTCGCGCCGTAACCGCAACAACGATCAGCGTCGTCGCAACAACAAAGAGACTCGTGACAACGATCGCAACAAGAATCGTCGTAACAAGCCTAACCGTGACCGCGATGAAGAAAAAGAAACGCAAAGCAACGCACAAGAGCCGCGCAAACCTCAAAACCGTCGTAACAAGCAGCAAGACCGTCGCAACAAGAAACGTGACGAAGCAGCTAACAACTCGAAGGTAGAAGAACAAGGCAAGCAAATCGCTGCTGACGTTCAAGCTGAGAAGAAAGCTCCTCGTGCGGAAGAGAAAACAGCGAAAGTGAAAGAGCGTCGTCAGCGTCGTAAACTCACTAAGCAAGTTCGCGTGAAAGATCAAAACGCGAAGCAAGAAGAACTCGAAACGCAACAAGAAGCAGCCGTTGTCGCTCAAGCTCCGGTAGAAAAACCGCAAGCTCCAGAAGCGTCAAACGAAGCGGGTGCTAAAGAGGAAGGCAAGCAACGTCGTAACCGTCGTTCACCACGTCACTTGCGTGCAAGTGGTCAACGTCGTCGTCGCGGTCGTGATCGTCGCCCTAACCCATTCCGCCTACGTAAAGGCGGTGTTGCATCACCAGAGATGGCAATGGGTAAAGTGATGCCAAGCTACGGTATTGTGAAACCAAAACCGAAAGCGAAGCCGCAAGCAGAAGTCGTTGAAACGCCAGTACTAGCAGTAACAGGTATGGCAATGCCAGAAATGGCGATGGGTAAAGTCATCGTTATGCGCAAGCCAGAGCCAGTTGTTGCACCAGAGCCAAAGGCTGTAGCTGAGGTTGTCGAAACTGCTGTCGTTGAAGCGGTAGCAACTGAAGCACCTGCCGTTGCTGAACCAGTAATCGCAGAAGCTGTCGTAGCAGAAGCGCCTAAAACTGTTGAAGCGGCTCCAGAAAGCACTCCAGCACCAGTTGCTGAAGCGGAAGTTTCTGTAGAGCCTGCAACCGAAGCTGTAACTCCTGCAGTAGAAGCGCCAGTTGAGGCTGAAAAGCCTAAGCAAGCGGCTCCTGCGAAAGTAACGTTTAAAGGTCACGCAAGTGCACCAATGGCGAAAGCGGAAGGCAAGCAAGAGCTCGGTGAAATCATCATCAACGCTGCGCCTGCCAAAGCAGAGCGTTACCAGCCAAAAGGCGCAGGTAGTCAAGTTGCGACTAACTCTGCCTCAGCGGCGATGACCAAACCAAATTACTAACCCATCACGGTTAGAAATTGACAACAACGAAAGGGCTACCCACTGGTAGCCCTTTTTTTATTCTTGAGATCACCTAGTTTATTATTCGGCGCTCCCTAATCTCGACACTATTTATGCATAACAATTTGTTTCAATATTGAACTTCTGGAGACAATTAGGTAGCATGCCCGACTTTGATTATTTCATTAGTAATGCACCTCACCTATGAGTCAAGGCTCATAGCTCACGACGCTCACTTACTCTTTTTTGCTCGCTGTTAATACAGTTGAAACAGTTTAAATGTCGAATGTGTGCTGGATGAAATGGATGTTAACCCAACAACATAAGTACGATTAATTTCATGTTTGAATTCCCACAGTTTTCTAAACACTCTGTAAAGAATGACGTTTTGTCAGGTCTTACAGTGGCTCTAGCACTGGTACCAGAAGCGGTGGCGTTTGCCTTCGTTGCTGGTGTTGACCCTATGGTTGGCCTTTACGCAGCGTTTATCGTTGGTTTGGTCACCTCTATCTTTGGTGGCCGTCCGGGTATGATTTCCGGTGCAACAGGCGCGATGGCTGTGGTCATGGTTAGCTTGGTTGCGACTCACGGCGTCCAATACCTGTTTGCAGCATCATGCTTGCTGGCCTTTTGCAAATCAGTGCAGGCCTTTTCAAACTCGGTAAGTTTATCCGTATGGTGCCTCATCCGGTTATGATTGGCTTCGTTAACGGTCTCGCCATTGTAATCTTCCTTGCTCAGCTTGGTCAGTTTAAAGCGCCTGACTTATCTGGTGCACTCACTTGGCTACCACAAGACCAAATGATGCTAATGCTAGGCTTAGTGGCGCTGACGATGGGTATCATCCACTTCCTACCAAAAATCACGACGGCGGTACCTTCTTCTCTCGTTGCGATTGTGACAGTGACTCTGCTGGTTCAAGGCTTAGGTCTTGATACGCGCACGGTTGTGGATTTCTTGCGTTCTATGTCTGGTGATGAAGCAGCGACGCTTGCAGGCTCACTACCAACATTCTCAATTCCAGCGGTACCACTAACGTGGGAAACGCTGCAGATTATACTTCCTTACGCGATCATCCTAGCGGCTATCGGCCTTATCGAGTCACTACTGACGCTTACCGTTTTGGATGAAATGACCAATACTCGTGGTCAATCAAACCGTGAATGTGTGGGCCAAGGTCTAGCAAACGTAACATGTTCCGTATTCGGTGCAATGGGTGGTTGTGCGATGATCGGTCAGTCGATGATTAACGTGAACTCTGGTGGTCGTGGTCGTCTATCAGGCATCGTTGCTGCGGTTGCGCTACTGATGTTCATTCTGTTCGCCGCAGCACTGATTGAAATGATTCCTCTAGCAGCGCTTGTTGGTGTGATGTTTATGGTGGTTATCGGCACCTTCGAATGGGCAACATTCAAACTTGCACGCCGTGTACCTAAGCAAGACTTCTTTGTCATCGTGTTAGTCACTGTAGTTACTGTTTTGACTGACCTTGCTGTGGCAGTTGCTGTAGGTGTGGTGGTATCGGCACTTATGTTTGCTTGGGAACACGCAAAACACATTTATGCGAGCAGCCGCATTAATGACGAAGGCTCAAAAGAGTACATGGTGAATGGTCCGATTTTCTTTGGCTCTGCCGCTAACTTCTTAGAGCTGTTCGACGCACCAAACGATCCTCAAGATGTTATTGTAGATTTTGCCAACTCACGAGTGACTGACCACTCGGCGATTGAAGCGATTGAGACGCTAGCGGAACGCTATTCAGCTGTAGGTAAAACCCTACACCTGCGCCACTTAAGCCCAGATTGCCGCAAGCTACTCGATAAAGCAGGTAGCTTAGTGGAGATTAACGTAAAAGAAGATCCAAGCTATAAAGTTGCAACGGATGTACTTGCTGGTTAATCAGCGCGATAAAAAGGGGTGGTGACACCCCTTTTTGCTATTTATCCTTTACCAACTATTTTTGGCAATACCAGCACTCAATCTTATTGAGTGACTTTCACTCGCGCTATTTCATTGGAGTTGTCAGCGAACTGGTTTTTCAACTCAGCTTTACTTTTGAAGGTAATATCCCCACCAGCAGCCACCGACATGTGTTGCGGGTCAACATTGTGCTTTGACTGATACAACATAACGGCCTGCATACAAGAAGAGCGTTGTTCCTCTGAAAGACGATTGCCCTCCGGCCAACGGCCTGTTTCTGTGGCGTAAAGTAGCCTTTCATATACATCTGGCGTCATTGCAGCTAATAATTGCTCTACATCCATAATAAACCTTCTTATTCTAAAGATGACAGCCCCGCAATTTTGCGGTTCTGAGAGGTTAATTCATTACTCGAACCATAACCTGATGATACACTGAGTCAAGTTAAGCTAGATAAATCAGTGTATTCGATCACAAGTAGTAACATGAATTTACCCCACTTTTTGCTCGTTCTTTTAAGTGCGTCTCTTTTAACCGGCTGTTTTGAAACACGCAAGAATACGGATCAATTGTGCGAACAAGAACCCGCATTGAATTGTGCAGTAATGAATACGTCGGATGGCCAATGCCGGATCCCAAGAACCAACCTAATTTGGCATCGCTACGATATGCTTAGCGCACCAACTGAAGCGAATGCTGTGCAAGATTATTACCTGCTCAAGGAATATCGTAAATGCTTAGAACTTGCTTCACAGATACAGCCAATTGAGCAAGCTGATCTAAAGGCGCGTCGATTCGACGCTCTTATGTTCACGATCAACGAACAGGAGCGCGTGACGCAGTCACTGAGCACCACCACCTCACCTGACACCTTATACTTCTTGTGGAGTGAAACAGGTGATCATTCGGCGAGAAGGCGCTTTCTGGCAATGGAAGGATCGCCCCAGCTAGACACACCACAACTCCAGTACGCTCTGGCGACGTACTACATTTCACGCGATAAAACCAAAACTTATCAGTTGCTCAACCGCTCTTTAATGCTGTCTGAAGGCGTTAGCTCAGTTAACAATGATGTGATTCAAGCGCTCGCCAGTGTCACTCAAAGCCTTGAACAACCAGAGCAATCTTACCTATGGGCGATGGTTGCGACTAAGTTCGATATCCCAATCGCATCAGAGAATGAGCTCCGATTGATGTTCAACTTAAGCGATAACACATACAAGCGATTACAAAAACAAGCCGACATCGTCACTAAAGCCATCAAAAATGGCGACTACACTCCAAGTCTCGCCATGTAAGTAGCAACAATTTACAACCAATACAAAAAGCCCCAATCAAGTTTCCTTGGTTGGGGCTTTTTATATTCAATCATAATCAGCGATTAATGAAGTTTGAGGTTTGGGCGAAGTACACGGTTGATACGACCGACTAACATCATCAAACCTGTCTTTAATACACCATGAAGTGCCATTTGGTGCATTCGATACAGTGAGATATACACAACACGCGCGATTCTACCTTCAACCATCATCGAGCCCTTAGTAAGGTTACCCATCAGACTGCCAACCGTTGAGAAGCGGCTAAGAGACACCAAAGAACCATGGTCGTTGTATACATAAGGTTTTAGCTCACGGTCGTTTAGCTTAGCTACGATGTTACCAAAAGCGCGACTCGCCATCTGGTGAGCAGCCTGAGCGCGTGGCGGCACAAATTTACCATCCGCTTGAGTACACTGTGCAAGGTCACCAATGACAAAGATATCGTCATCACGAGTGGTTTGGAGCGTGTCTTTTACTACTAGCTGATTGATACGGTTAGTCTCAAGACCAGCAATGTCTTTCATGAAGTCCGGCGCCTTAATGCCTGCAGCCCATACCATGATTTGTGCTGGGATATGCTCGCCATCTTTCGTGGTTAGACCGGTAGCATCCGCTTGCGTCACCATAGTCGCTGTACGAACTGTCACACCAAGTTTTGTTAGCTCAGAGTGTGCTGCACTTGAGATGCGTGGCGGAAGTGCTGGCAAAATACGTTCGCCGGCTTCAACCAAGTTTACGTTCAGCTTACTCGAGTCCAGATCACCAAACCCGTATGTACGAAGTTCTTTAACCGCATTGTGCAGTTCAGCAGAGAGCTCAACACCCGTTGCGCCCGCGCCAACGATAGCGATATCTACCGTGCCCTGACCGTTTTTCGCATGTAACTTCAAGAATTCGTTGTTCATCTCAGTACGGAAGCGGTGTGCCTGCTCTGGACTATCCAAGAAGATACAGTTATCGCGAACGCCTGGAGTGTTGAAGTCATTCGATGTTGAGCCAATCGCCAAAACAAGAATGTCATAGTCAATGTTGCGGCTAGGCATCAGCAGTTCACCGTGCTCATCCTTCAGCGCACTGAGCGTGATGTGTTTGCTTTCACGGTCAATCTCTTGAAGGCTGCCCATTTGGAAATCGAAATGGTGGTTTTTTGCATGCGCACGATAGCTTAGTGCATCCACACCTTCGTCCAGCGATCCTGTCGCTACTTCATGTAACAACGGCTTCCATAAATGGCTGGCTTTACGATCAACTAGGGTAATATTGGCGCGCCCTTTACGTCCCAGTGTACGGCCTAATTTGGTTGCAAGCTCGAGTCCGCCTGCGCCACCACCTACTACGACAATATTAGTCACAATGGCTCTCCTAAAAAGTGAAAATTTAAAAATTGAACGTGCCCCGACTAAGTCAAAGCACAAAAATTCTTGTCATTCTGCGTTAAGTTACGTGAGTACAGAGTGCCCCTAACGCGTTACAAATCCGGTTTCACTTCACATATCGGCACAAAATCGTCTAGTTTTGCGACCTTTGGGCAAGTTTTCTTCTTGCTCTCAATTTTTTTTGATATTTATCAAATTTTGTAGAACGGTTTTATTATATAGAGCAAATCAATGTCCGCAACTATTCCGTGGGATTATTTTTGCTTGGTAAATTAAATGGTGATTAAAGCATCAATTGCCGGCACAACAAAAAACGGCCCTACTGTGAGGACCGTTTACAGGCTAAGCCTGGAATATTCTTTAGATATCATGCATTTTTGAAAGCTTTCATCGCCTGCAAATGCTGAGAAATCTTCTTGAACTTGTGAGTCTGAGTCTCATCCCATGTCACATCGTAATAATCACTTAATGCATCAGCTGTTTCCTGATTGTCACGGATCTCATCTTCACGAGACAGAACAACCATACATTGCTTCGCATTCTTAGTACGGAACTTCTCCACACACTTAGTGGCGATGTCTTCGTACTCTTCAGGACGGTCGATACGTCCTTGCATATTGATTTCAGGATGAAGATTCGGGTTGAAAATAACCTGTTTAATGCCACACAAAAAGCCGATGCGCTCAGACCAGTAACCGCCAAGTCCAACACCACAAATCAATGGATTGGAATCCGAAGATTCCTGAACTAGCTTGTTGACCTCTTTGAGAAGAAACTGCATGTCATGCTTAGGATGAAGCGTGCTGTAGTTAACGAAGCGGACGTCTTCGTCGATGAATTGCAACTGAAGCACCTTTTCATGGTTGCCTGGGCTTGTTGAGTCAAAGCCGTGAAGATAGATAATCATAGTACCTCTCGATCATTCCTGTAATGGTACGCTTTCCTTAAATCTAACATGAAAGCCATAACTTCAAAGGGGTTAAACGCGTTTTGCGTAGATGGAACTGATAAACAGTGATCTATTCAACAATTTCGCTGATAAATTTGCTCAGCGGCAACCAAAAACTCCGGATTTTTCCATTGCTCTGCAGCAAGTACATACCAAAGCATGGCCATTATTTCCGTATGGGGTCTCCAACTATGCATATCATGTAGCCACTCATGTACGCTATCGATATACCGATGTTGCTGATAAAGATTAAGTCCTGTCTCGTAATCTAGCCCCAACATATCCAATGTCATGACCAAATCGAGTGTCGGGGAAGCCATGGCCGCGTATTCCCAATCTATCACCACAAGTTTATCTTTTGCGCTCAGTAAATTGTGGCGACCAAAATCGAAATGGCAAAGCACGTTATCTTTGCACTTAAGCTTAGGTGGGAAGCGGTATTTCTCATACAATGATTTATAACGACGTTTTAAGACACTATCGTGAATATGCGCCCAGTAATGTTCCAGTTTGGCGGCTAGGTCAAAATGACGTATTGATAAGGACGGATTAATATCGTGGACCTTGGCTAATTCACCCACTAAGACATCGGCTGGATGTTCAGTTGAAACAGGTTTCCCTTCACACCAAGTGACCAATAATCCTTGTTCACCTTGCGCCACAACACGATTGGCTGAAATATGCCCTTCAACGCTCAATAGCACATTAGTTTCGTTGCGCCGATCAATATCGAATACATGGCAATGCTCACTGTCCACTCTCCAGACTAACCAACCATAACTCGGTGTAAGAACACGCCAACATCGATTGGTTAACCCTCCAGAAAGAGGAAGTGCCCCGAGGGGCACTTCATTAATCAGAGAGGGGATGGCCGCTAGATTGGGCGCTGATTGCAGCGCTTGTTTCCATGGCTGCATCATTAACTCTGTAATATCGGCATTACAGGCCTAATACCGAGCGAGACTCTTGCTTACGAATTTCGGTCTCGTCAGCCCACTCAATTAGGCCAGTTTCTAGATCCATAAGACGCATCGTCATTTTGTAGTAAACGTCTTTGTCACTGCCCGCCTCTTTTACGATGCTGCTCAAGTTACCGTAAAGCATGTACTGTGCTCCCACCATTTGACCGAATTGAATCGCAGTACTTTTGGTTTACAAGCTCATCATTGTTTTGGAAGTTAAGTTGTTCACGTACAGACTCTACGCGATCCATATCTACGAAGCGGAATTTGCCTGAGTTAAGCATCTTGGTACTGATTGTGTCAGTAATCGACTCAGTATCAATATGCTCTGTGGTTTTATTCTTAATGCGCTCAACAAACACGATTGGACGGCTGTCGCGAGTGATTGCCGCTACAGAGCCCGACATCAACATGCTATCAACCATATCGCCCGCAATTTTTTGCAAATCAGTCGAGCCAAAATCGATGGTTGTTGTTTCAGTTGCCTGTGCATCACCATAGCTGACTTTATTTGAACAACCGCCAAGAATGACAGCTAAACCCAACAAAGCAATAATACTCTTTTTCATTTTGTTTCCTTAGTCTTGCTTACGTTTCCAACTTGTGGAAATTAATCATCAGCTCCGCGCAACTGCACACGGAATTCTTTACCATTTGGATTAACAGACACCTCAGAGAGGGTAATAGTTTCATCACCACGTAAAATGCTCTGCGCCATGGTGCCTGTTTTGTGTTTACTTCTAGGCCTTGCTCGTCATACCAATAGAAACGATATTGGATCGTTTGATCGACCGAGGTCTTATTCGATAGCTTAACCACCGCTCTAGGGTGACCATTTGTGTCGACAGTAGAGATATCGTCAATGGAGAACTTATCCCCCATTCTTTCATCTCCATAAAGAACCGTCTGCGTTTGCCCTTCAATTTTAATACCGGCTGTTTTGCTTGAGCTACAGCCTACAATTGAAAGCAATATCCCGATTACTACTAACCACTTTTTCATTACAATCTTCCTAGTTGCTTATGCCAAATAGTGGCATTACCACCTTGCCTCGAAATCCACACTAAAGCTGTTTGGCGATCTCTTACTTCAAAAGTATAGTCTTGACCATCCACTGTGAGTGTATGCTCACCGGCTTTCACAATGCTACTCGCCGCATTCACTCGCTCCGGCAATGTTTGCCAACTGCGGGTATCAGGTTGCTCAGTCAAGGTATTCCATACATTGAACAGCAAGTTACCTACGTTATCTTCATCACCCGTCGAGCTTTTACGAATCTGATCTTTTGCATACACACGCAGAGCTTGCCGTAACAAAATAGAAGGCATGTTTTCAGAAAGTTGCTGCTGCGCCATCAAGTTTACATCAACCAGTTCATCGCTCTTCATCGATTTATTGTCTAATACTAGAGGCGACAGTTTCGGCGAAACATTTGGTACGTAGTAAGGTAAGGCGACAGTATACAACGCCGTATTCCCGCGACTGTCATAGATAGGCAAAGTCAGGTTCCACGCTTGCATAGCCGAGACAACCCCCTGCTCTTCCAACACAATCACCCGACCCTGACCTTGTTTAGGACCAGCTCGATCACCGTACTGCTTTTTCAACTTATCTAGATCTTGATTACGACTAGAACGTTTCGCTACGCGAATCGCAGCTTCAATGACGGCTTCATTATCAGGTGCAACTGCCAAAGCACGAGTGTAATCAATATAAGCACCGTTTAAGTCGTTCGAAGCTTCATATAAAAGGCCCGAAAGGTACAGTAAATAGCCATTTTGCACCGCCTTGAGCTTGTTACCTGCATCAGGGTAGCGTGACAGTACTGACCCCAAGTTTGGTGATAGGCCTTGCTGCTTAAGCTGCTGTTCCGCCGATTGAAGATCTTTTTCTCTTGCTTGACGTGCACGCTCTTGAACCCGGTTGGCGCGTCTTACTTCGACCAAAGCGCTTCAAGATCGTTGCTTTCAACGTAGTTGAGTCCAAGGTACAAGTGCAGAAAACCCAGCTCATAGTCAGGCGGTGTATACTCAGTGATGTTGTCATTGATTGCCAGTGCGCCGACACTAGTCGCAGTGTCGGTAATCGAAATCAACGCTTTATCCTGCTGCACGCGCACCGCTTTATCACTTAACTCTAGCGCTGACTTACTTTCCGGGTAGTCGCGGTTCAAAAACGCCACTCTACCGCGTTCAAAGTTATCCAAAATGTCGCCCGCCACTGGCTCAGCTGGCAATGCCGACAAAGCCTTATCGTACTGACCCGTTTTGACCGATTGATAAACAATCGTATTTTGCTGAGTGTAGTGACTAAATAGATTGCCGGCGGAAAGCCCGGCACAAGCGGTCAAGGTCGCCGTGAGCGCGACCGTTGCCGTATGTTTAACGCAACGTCTTAACATAAATTTTGAATAACATGACTCATTTGTTTGTGAAACTATGACCGCTAAACGCCATTATGGTTGCAACAAGGCCATTATTGGTCACAGTTTCATTCCTAAGTAACAGGTCTGGTTAACTTGCTACCTATGGCGTTTTAGCCGACTAATAGCGGACCTAGTGGACGACCACCTACAAGGTGCATATGAATATGATAAACCTCTTGTCCACCATAAGCGTTGCAATTCATGATAAGGCGATAACCGTCTTCAGCAATGCCTTCTTCTTTTGCGATCTTTTTCGCGACCGTAAACATACGCCCCATCATCGCTTCGTCATCCGCTTCAACATCATTCACTGTTGGGATCAGTTTGTTTGGAATGATAAGAACATGGCTTGGCGCACGTGGATTAATATCGCGAAACGCTGTCACTAAGTCGTCTTGATACAAAACATCAGCTGGAATTTCTTTTCGAATAATTTTGCTAAAAATGGTTTCTTCAGCCATGAAGGTCTCCAATTACTAGATAGGATACGTGTGAGAGTGAATACTCTTAATAATAAAAGAAAGTATGCACCATGGCCTAGGGATCACAATTGAAAGCAAACCCAACTAGCTACTTGTTTTTATTATTGTTCAAAACTTCAACGTGTCGACTCTTCCTCTCGAAGACTAAGCTAACACTTCTTCACAAAACTATCCGTTTTGTTGTGTTTTTGATGAGTGCGTCATAAAACGTAGCACTATTTATTAGATATATTTCAGTTTTTGCTATTTCTAACGATAGAGAGACATAGCACCAACTTATGTTTAGTTCGCACGCAGATTGTGCGACAGGTTGGTGACAAGCGTCCAGACTATTTTTGTATCGTTTTTGTATTGCTGCACTTTATAGGGAGAGATAAATGCAGGGTTCTGTCATCAGAAGAATGTATGCCGGCTTTACGCTGATCGTCGTACTATTCGTCATCACTATCGCCATCATGCTTAACGGCATGAATCAGATTCACCAGAACTTTGGTTCGGTATCGAACACATCGTTGCCCCTGGTGTCCATGTCTAACCAAACCAGTGTGCAGTTATTATCCGCTGATAAGTCATTCAAAGACTTTCTCACCACACAGAATGAAGAGCGCATGACCATCCGCCGTGAAGAGTTCATGGTTTCGATGCAAAAATTTGGCGAGGCGCTCAATCAGCTTTCTGAAGTAAGCCAAGGTATCCCAGAGCTTGAAACGGCTATTACCGAATTGCGTGACGTGCAAGCACGTTATGACCAGGAAGCGCAAACAGCAATGGACAACTACCAGTCCATGTTTGCCGCGCAAGAGCAAGTTCAACAATCGACTCGTCGCTTCCAAAAACTGCATGCTGACTTGTCAATTGGTATGAAAGAGTATGTGGATGATTCATCAAGCATCTCTGTGAAAGTCATGGCGAAAAGCTACTTTATTAAACTTAAAGATGCAGAAATCATCACATCCGATGCGCTTGCTAGCAGTGATACCGAGTTTGTACAGCAAGCCGTAAACAAGAACCGTAAAGCTGTGAGCCACCTAAACTACGCGTTTAACGGCCTAGTAACTCAGATGCCAGAGCTAAAAGACGCTTTTGCTGAGTCAGTTGCTCAATTTACTCAGGACGTCGGCCGAAAAGACGGCGTACTCGACCAACACAACAACTACCTGATTGCTAAAGATGCGCTGTACCAGAACATTGAGAGTCTAGCTGTCGTGGTTGACGGTGCAATGGTGACCCTAAACGGTTTCAATGACATTGCGACAAGCAACCTTAATCAATCATTGGCTCACGCCGGTGACATCTATGACGAAGGCGTTATCAAAGCTGTCGGAATCGGTTTTGTTGTGACCTTGATTGCGGTGGGTATTGGCTACCACATTGCACAAAGTGTCCGCCAGCCACTTAACAGTACACTTAAAACGTTGGAGAGCTTAACCGAAGGCGACATGACTCAGCGTATCGAAGTGAAATACAACAACGAGTTCCGCCGCCTAGGTAATCACATCAATACCCTAGCGGACAGCTTACACAACGTATTGGTTAAACTAAACGATGCATCCGACAACCTAACGGATACCGCTAGCAGTAACCAGTCGACATCAGCCAGTGCCCAGCAACAGTTGAGCGCACAGCGTGAACAAACAGCTAACGTTGCTACGGCAATGACAGAAATGTCCCATTCGGTACAAGAAGTAGCCAATAGCGCGCAAAGCTCACTAGAAAAAGTGCATGCCGTAGAGTCTGCATCTGAATCTGGTCGTCAGATCATGAGCACCAACATCAGCACGATTAACCAGCTTGAAACACGTCTGAATGAATCGGTTGAGGCTGTAGGTGAGCTGCAACGCATGAGTAGCCAAATTGGTAGCATTCTTGATGTGATCCGCAATATCGCAGAGCAAACCAACCTACTTGCCCTGAACGCAGCGATTGAAGCCGCACGTGCAGGCGAACAAGGTCGAGGCTTTGCTGTCGTTGCTGATGAAGTTCGAGTGTTGGCACAAAAGACCACTGAATCGACAACTGAGATTGAAACCATGATCAGTAACTTGCAGTCTAGCTCTAAGAGTGCTGGCTCTGTGATTGAAAGCTGCATGAAAGATATGGAATTGTCCGTTGAACAAGCTTCCAGTGCCAATGGCGCGATGGAAGAGATTCAAGCGCTCATTATTGAAATCAGCCAAATGAGTACTCACATCTCTCAAGCCGCTGCAGAGCAAAGCGAGACAACCGCAGATATTGCGAAAAACATTGAAGAAATCAATCACATTGCAGATGACAGCTACCAAGCCATGTCGCAAATTGCCGCGACCAGCCAAAGCTTGACTAGCCTTGCCAACCAACAAGGCGAGTTGGTACATCGATTTAAGCTTTAACTGAGTCAATAAAGCGTCAATAATTCATCAAGAGCGAGATTCCTAGAGTCTCGCTCTTGTTTTTTAAACTTAGCGCCATTATATCTTGAGTATGGCTTGCTTTACTTTTTAAAGACCTAACGCAAGGTTGCGTTGAGTCGTCTTCCATTTTCTTCGGCAAGCCAAATGTTGAAGGAAACACTATGGCCGTTCATGTAGGCATCATTGACCAAGACCCAATTCGCTTGGTCACTCCATTACTCGATGACCGCACCGTCAGTCGTCATATCATTTTTATCGGTGACGAGTCCCAATTTGATATGTATGAGCGCCTGAGCGCTGTACTTGGTGAGCGAGAAATCACCTCTGAGTTTTTTGAAATTCCCAATATCGTCAACACTTCAGCCATCAAACAATCTATTCTCACCCTCGCCAATACGCTCAAAGAGAAAAACCTTGAGGTCAAGCTCAACGCAAGTTGCGGCCTAAGGCACAGACTACTCTCCGTATATGAAGTTTTCCGCACCTTCCACTGGCCTATTTTTGTGGTGGAGCCAAACAGTGACAAGATGTGCTGGCTGTATCCAGAAGGTGCACAAGATGCGCAGGTGCAAGACCACATTACTATTGGCGACTATCTAACCATCTTTGGTGCGAGAGGCGAGTTCACAGACTACGACCTACCACCACAGTTAGATAAGAAGCTGTACGAACTTGGCGAAAAATGGGCAAGTAATGCCCTAGAGCTTGGCCCTGGCCTTGCGACGCTAAACTACCTAGCGACCACGTGCCGTAAAGAGCAGAAACTCGACGTCGCCTTGTCTGAAAAACAGCAAGGCTACCGAGAACTCAACATGCTGATAAGCGACCTAGTCGAATCTCAAATTGCAAGCTATGACAACGGTGTACTCACTTTCATTAGTGAAGACGCTCGACGTTTCTCAAACGGTGAATGGCTGGAGAACTTAGTCCACAGCACCGTAAAACAAATCCGTGATGACTTACCAACCATCCAAGATCACTCGCTTAACGTACAGGTATACCGTCAGCTCGGAGAGCGTGAAGTGCGTAACGAGTTGGATGTTGCTTCTGTGGTAAACAACAAGCTGCACATTATCGAATGTAAAACCAAAGGTATGCGTGATGACGGTGACGATACCCTCTATAAGTTAGAGTCACTGCGCGACCTCCTAGGCGGCCTCCAAGCACGAGCGATGCTAGTCAGCTTTAGACCGCTTCGTCACAACGACATTACTCGTGCAGAAGATCTTGGACTGGCACTTATCGGCCCGGATGAACTCAAAGATCTCAAACACCACCTTACTATCTGGTTCCAAGGTGCTGGCGGTATTGATGAGCGTTCACGCCTGAGCTAATAGCTATCTCGCCCATACAAAAAAGGCTTGGCACTATGCCAAGCCTTTTTGCTATCTAAATCTGAATTAAGCAGATTTGATTTGTTCACGCTTTACCGCAGCTTTATGCTTCATGCCAACGATAACGATGCAAACATAAGAGGCAATTGTTAGACCAAGGATTGCAAATGGTAGAGCTGCCCAGCCGAAGCCATCAACCGCAACACCGGAGATAACACTACCTGCTGCAAAACCTAGCGAGATGAAGAACATCATCAAACCCTGTGTTAGGCCGCCGCCCACTACCGTCAAACGCGCTGCAATTGCAGGAGAAATCATGTCAGTGATGGTAATACCCTGCAGGTAAATCAAGAACAAGCCAAGAGTGATAATGTAGTGAACACCCATACCGGTTTCTGCGATAACGTAAAGCAAACCAATTACGATGATTGACGCTATGGCTGATACTTTAAATAGGCTTAAGTTACCGAAACGAGCAACAAAGCGTTCAGCACCAACCAGAACAAATAGACCAACTACCGATGCTACCGACAGGTTCGCAGCGGATAGTGATTGAGCTACACCGTATGCATTTTCAAGCAAGTTAGGGTACTGAGCTTGGAAAGCACCTTGACCCGCACACAACAGACCAACTGCCAGAAGGAACAGACCAAAGTTAGAGAATAGTGACTTAACAAGGCCGCCACTTTCTTGACCTTCTTCTTCTGATTGAGAAGAAGCTTCTGCATTGTCGAGTACACGTTGAGCTGCGGCTTTGTTAGTGAACAAAGTCACGAAGAACAGCACAACAACGATAGCAATCATGACACCAAAGCGCATCTCGTATGACCAACCCAAACCAGTAATGTAGGCCAGAGCAACACCAGACAAAAGTGCACCGATAATCAGCGTCTGTGCCATACGGCCAAGCTTCATCGCTTCAGTTTTCGTGTCATAACCTGCAAATGTAATGAAAACCGGGTTAAGCATAAGCAAAATCGCAGAGCCCACACCAAAGCATGCAGCGCCAACCAACATCAATGCGAAGTTTTCGCCTGCAACCATAAAGCTTGCACCAGCTAGCAAGTAACAAATCATACCGAATAGCTGTGCATGTCGGTGAGCTTTGAATTTATCAGCCAACGCACCAATAATCGGCGCAGCAAGACCAGCATACCAAAAACAGCCATTGCCAAGCCAGCTTGTGTAGCGCTGCCAGTTCGAGCAAGAATAAATGAAGGCATGAGCATTGGGATAAATACAATTTGCACAATACCGTAAGCAAAGTGAGCAGCGAACCAGCCTTCTAAGCCGAGTTTTTTCAACATGTTGCAGACCTCTTTAAGAGCAATCCATGGGGTTGTTGGAATTAAGGAGTAGTCGGCAAAAAAAGTCCTTCTTTTACCCACACTCATCATAGCCCTCACAATCGTCAATAATAAGTAACATACTAGTACACGTTTTTTGTGCTTATCTGTTACCCTAGCGCGCTAATTGTGGCAGGCATTTAAAGGCCGCAATCATAGCAAGGTCTCCATTGAGCAGTAATAGTGCCACCTTCCCCACTGTCAACATAACACTTCACTGAGCGTCAGAAATGCTATACTCTACGCATCATAACAATAAACTCATTAGCGACTCATTCACACGCTAATTCTTTTGGCGGGAGCTCCCCCTATGAACCTTACAAAACTGCGAGTGTTTGCACTGACTGCCGAACACGGCTCGCTAACCAAAGTTGCCAATATTATGGGCAAAACCCGCACATCTTTGAGTATGGCTCTCTCGAGCTTAGAGGATGAGCTTGGTGTAGAACTGTTTGAACGAACTCGTAATCGCCTAGTGCTGAATGATGCCGGTGCAGCCTTACTGCCAGACTGTCGGAATATTCTCAATATGGCCGAAAGCTTGTATTCAAAAGCAGAACAGTTCCGCCAAGGCGACAGCGACAAAATCCGTATTGCCTACGACGACACACTTCCATCGACCTTTTGGCGTCGTCAGTTGGTCGCACTGTCTGATGAGTTTCCTCACATATCCCTCACTGCGATAAAATCATCCAGTGCGGATATCCCAACACTCGTGAAAGAAAACCACGTTGATCTTGGCTACGGACTCGTATTTAGCTCAGGCGACGATCCGGCGATCAAAGTTCGCGCATTACACCGCATTCGTATGATGGCTGTCTGCTCACCACAACACGAATTGGCGAAGCTCACAAACGTGACCAGCACTGACATCACAGCTCACCGCCAGATTGTTTTATCGCATCTTTTCGACGAAATTCACCAAGATTTCCGCCCAATTTCTAGTAGTACGATGAGTTTTTCTAACTACCAAGAAGTTCTAGAGGCCGTCGTTGATAACCTAGGTTGGGGCATTATTCCTGAGACACTAGTGAAACAAGAGCTACGTAAAGAGCACCTTGTGGTGTTGAAACACCCGAATGGGATGTACTACGAGAGCTTTGGTGAGATGTCGAGACCAAATGACCATACGGTTGAGACGCGTCAGGCATTGATTGATGGGATTGAAGAAGGGATTTACGATTTGTTTTAGGGGTGGTGTGGTTTCTTTGGATTCTGCGCATTTACCCCTCTAGCTCCCCCTTATTAAGGGGGAGAACACCCTACTCGCTCCTATCGTCGCATCGTTAACTTAAACTCAGGCGATGCGTAAGCGAGCCAGTAGTTCCTCCCCTTAATAAGGGGAGGGTAGGAGGGGTGCTCTTAAAAAGCAAAAAGCCGAAGCAAAATGCTTCGGCTTTCTCAAGTCAATCAGTCAAACAACCAATTAAACAATACGCAGACCGCCTTGAGCGATTGCGAAACGACGTGCACGAGTGAACGAGTACGCGTTTGTGATACCTTCACCAGTTGGACCTGCGATTGTGAACGTTGAAGTACCTTCAGCGTTGTAACCTACACCAGATAGTGTTGGACCATTGTGAGCAAAGATAGTTGTGTTGATAGCACGGCCGAACTTAGTGACGTTCTCGATGTTACCAGAGTAGATACATGCAGAGTGCTTGTTACCACGCTCAGCAGCAACTGCACGCTCGATAGCTTCGTCGATGTTCGCACAACGAACAACTGGAAGTACTGGCATCATTTGCTCTACGTGTACTAGTGGGTGATCGTTCTCAACAACCATAACCGCTAGGCGAGTCTCAGACTCAACACCGATAGACTTAAGGATTTCACCTGCGTCTTGACCAACGTGTTGCTTAACTGGGTGCCATACGCGAGCAATTTCTTGCGCAGTACATGGCTTAGCACCGTCGATTTCGTCCATAGTTAGGATTTGTGCAGTTAGCTTCTCAGCTTCTTCTGCAGAAAGAACGTAAGCGCC
>BBMT01000026.1 GCA_000755425.1 Vibrio maritimus | reverse complement strand
GGATGCAACCCCAGCCACTCCGCCACTTATTAGAGAACCCGATGCGAAAGCGTCGGGCTTTTTGCTATCTGCAATATATTTCTTCTCAGTCTAGCTTTTCCATTAGTGAGCTTAGGTTTTTCAGCTCCAATCTTCTTTTCGTTTTAATTCGCTAACCAATTGTTATCACAGCTTCAAAAAGTGACGCATGTAACTTTTTAAATTTACACGTCAATTAGATGGGTTGTTCGTTGGATTTTGTGGTTAAAAATGTGATGTTGACTCGAATTTCTTCGTTGTTGGTATATTATTACCTTTTCTATTCATAGTTTGGGATTCGGTGATGGGGCAGTTTTCAGTTTTAGGTTTTATTGCATTGGGCGGTGCTGTCGGGGCTTGTTCCCGGTATTTGATATCAGAGCTTTGTGTTTTACTTTTTGGTCGTGGTTTTCCATACGGAACGTTAACCGTCAATGTGGTTGGTTCGTTTATTATGGGACTATTGATTGCAGCATTCGAAGCTGAGATTTTCGCACCTGATCCGTGGCGTCAAATCATCGGTCTGGGCTTTCTAGGTGCACTTACGACATTCTCTACGTTTTCTATGGATAACGTGCTCCTGATGCAGCAGGGGGCGTTTTTGAAGATGGGTCTGAATATAGTACTCAATGTTGTTTTGAGCATCTCAGCGTGTTGGATTGGTTTTCAGATGCTGACCAAAAGTTAAACGAAAAACTTCCATGTCCTGTTGATGTATTAAAACTAATTCCTTTATAATCGAGTCAATACTTGTCGGAGTGCCCATAGGGCTGAGACCGTTAATTCGGGATCCGTTGAACCTGATCTGGTTAGTACCAGCGAAGGGAACAAGAGAATAGAACTAGCATCATATTCTATTTATCAAATAGCGCACGCTATTGTGGTTGATACCTCTTGTATTCACACATCCGTCAAGCATTTATCTTTTATAACTATATGATATATAAGGAAATGCTATGTCGACACGCAAGCAAAATAGGCTGGAAGCGAAAAACTTCATCGATACTCTATCGGTGACGCCTTACCCAAACTCTCAAAAGACGTATATTCAAGGTAGCCGAAGCGATCTGCAAGTACCAATGCGTACTATCTCTCTTGCAGACAGTTTAATCGGTGGCAACCAAGATAACCCAATCTACGAGCCAAATGAGCCCATCAACGTGTATGACACGTCTGGTGTCTATACCGATCCAGAACACGCTATCGATTTGTATTCAGGTTTACCTAAGCTGAGAGAAACTTGGATTGATGAACGCGCCGATACTGAAGTCTTGTCAGGCGTCAGTTCCGAATTTGCTAAACAACGACTCGAAGATGATACGCTTGATGAGCTTAGATACGGGCAACTACCTCGAATAAGACGTGGTATCGAAGGCGCTTGCGTCACCCAGCTTCATTACGCACGCCAGGGCATTATCACCCCTGAGATGGAATACATCGCGATTCGAGAAAACATGGGGCGACAAAAGCTCAAGGACGAAGTGCTCACTCAACAGCATTCTGGTCAGCACTTCGGCGCGAACTTACCTAAAGAAATTACACCAGAATTCGTACGTAAAGAAGTCGCTGAGGGCAGGGCGATCATCCCTTCAAATATCAATCACCCAGAATCTGAACCGATGATTATTGGTCGCAACTTCCTCGTTAAGGTCAATGCCAACATAGGCAACTCATCAGTCACCTCTTCAATAGAAGAGGAAGTAGAGAAGCTCGTCTGGGGTACACGATGGGGTGCGGATACAGTTATGGATCTGTCGACTGGACGAAACATCCACGAAACACGTGAGTGGATCCTGCGTAATAGCCCGGTGCCGATCGGTACAGTACCTATGTATCAAGCACTAGAGAAAGTTAACGGTGTCGCCGAAAACCTAACTTGGGAAGTGATGCGAGATACATTAATCGAGCAAGCAGAGCAAGGTGTGGACTACTTTACTATTCATGCTGGCTTGCTGCTTCATCATATCCACTTACCGCTAAGCGCGTCACGGGTATCGTTAGCCGTGGTGGTTCTATCATTGCTAAGTGGTGTTTGGCACACCATGAAGAAAGCTTCCTATATACCAACTTTAGAGAGATCTGTGAAATCTGTGCACGTTATGACGTGGCTTTGTCGCTAGGAGATGGATTGCGTCCAGGCTCTATTGCCGATGCCAATGATGAAGCTCAGTTTGCTGAGCTTAGAACTCTAGGCAAGCTAACCAAAATTGCCTGGGAATACGATGTTCAGGTCATCATTGAAGGTCCAGGCCACGTACCGATGCACATGATCAAAGAGAACATGGAAGAGCAGCTTGAGCATTGCCATGAGGCACCGTTCTACACACTTGGTCCACTGACCACTGATATTGCGCCGGGCTACGACCACATTACCTCTGGCATCGGTGCTGCAATGATCGGCTGGTACGGCTGTGCGATGCTATGTTACGTGACGCCTAAAGAACACCTTGGTCTACCAAATAAAGAAGACGTTAAGACTGGGCTTATCACCTACAAACTCGCTGCTCATGCAGCGGACTTGGCGAAGGGACATCCAGGGGCTCAAATTCGTGACAATGCGCTTTCAAAGGCTCGCTTTGAATTCCGCTGGGAAGACCAGTTTAACCTCTCACTTGACCCTGATACTGCGCGACAGTTCCACGATGAAACGCTTCCGCAGGAGTCTGGCAAGGTTGCTCATTTCTGCTCAATGTGCGGTCCAAAATTCTGTTCGATGAAGATCTCACAAGAGGTACGAGAGTACGCTAAAGACATACAACAAGGCGACAGCATCGCTATCACAATGCTTGATGACCCTTTAGAAGGGATGCGTCAAAAGTCTGAAGAGTTCAGAGCAACGGGTGCCGAATTATATCATCCAGCTGTTACTGAAGAATAACTACCATAATCCAAGGAGCTTCCGTTGAAACTCATGTTGCCCATTGGTGCAGACGCTTTGAATCGTCATATTCATTGCGTTCTCGGCCTAGCAAAACAAGCCGGCTTCTCAACCGAAAACATCGCAATCTCATCTTCTGAAGAAGGTGAGGCGGTCGTTATCCAGTACGAAGAAAACATTCGTTATATTTCAAGTGATGTTCTAGGCTCTACTTTCCGGACGGGAGATAGCGCTTTGAATAGTGATGTTCGTGTAAGGTATTTGCATGATATGGATGAAAGCAAGCTTTCATCCTCACTTGCGACGGCCACACAAGGTGACGTCTACATAACAGTAGCAAGTAGGTCTCGATGGCTCGATGTTTGGTCTTGCAGAGACAACGTTATTAAGGCTTCTGCGGCAGCTTCTTTGATTACTGATCACACTGAGCATTTAGCTTGGCTAGTGGTGAGTATTGCCCTCGATTTTCCTCTCGAAGATGCAGTTATGGTGGCTAGAGCGGGATGTGTTTCACGTGAAACATGGCCAAGTCACTTGGACCAATTCCCCGTTCCTGTCATAGAAAATACGAATTTAGGTATACGTGTTGGCTGGGCAGTCGAGGCATCGGCTCTACCATTTCCTACCGTAAGTAAATCGAAGCTTGGGCTCTATCCTGTTGTCGATAATGTAGATTGGGTAGCTCAACTACTCGAACAGGGCATCAAGACGGTGCAGCTTAGAATTAAACAACCTGACCTCCCTGATCTGGAACAGCAGATTGAAAAAGCGATTGAACTTGGTCGCAGACATGATGCCCAAGTGTTCATCAACGACTATTGGCAGCTAGCGATAAAGCATGGTGCTTATGGTGTTCACTTAGGGCAAGAAGATATTGAAGTTGCAAACCTCAAGCAACTAGCAGAGCAAGGAATTGCGCTTGGTCTATCGACTCACGGGTATTATGAGTTGCTACGCATCGTTCAAATTCACCCTAGCTATATTGCTCTAGGCCACATATTCGCAACTACCACAAAAGACATGCCTTCAAAACCTCAAGGTTTGATACGGCTGGAACTCTATCAGCGACTGATCGATTCAATACCTTACGGTCAGGAATTGGGATATCCAACAGTAGCTATTGGTGGCATCGATTTGAAGACTGCACCAGCAGTTTGGAGTTGTGGCGTAACAAGTTTGGCAGTGGTTCGAGCAATCACATTAGCTGACGATGTACCTGCAGTTATTCAACAATTTAACTCAATCATGGATGGTCGCCTTGATGGTTAATGATGACCAATTCAAGCAGTATCTGCGCCAAATCAGTCTTCCGAACATAGGTGAGGAAGGACAGAGCAAACTGCTCAAAGCCAATGTGCTGATTGTAGGTTGTGGTGGGCTCGGAACCGCAGCAAGCATGTATTTGGCTGGTGCTGGTGTGGGCTGTGTAGTCATCGCTGACGATGATGTAGTAGAAGTGTCGAACTTACCTCGCCAGATAACTTATCACACAAAAGATATTGGAATCGCCAAAGTCGAATGTTTGAAGACCAGCCTCCAGCAACAGAACCCGGATGTCAGAGTGCGAAGTATTAACAAAAAGCTTGATGGTAGTCAGTTATTACTAGAGATCACGTTAGCTGATGTTGTGGTTGATTGTTCAGATAACCTAGCGACTAGGCATGCTATTAATGCCTATTGTAAACAGAGCCACACTGACCTGGTTAGCGCTGCCGCAATCGGCTGGAATGGCCAACTTAGTGTTTTTCCATTCTCATCGTCCCTCGAGATCCCTTGCTATCGGTGCCTATATCCTTTTGATGAAATCCAGGGAAGCAGCCGATGTTCTGAGTCATCTGTCATGGGGCCGGTGGTTGGCATGATGGGGCTTTACCAAGCTTTAGAAACGATTAAATTGGTTGCAGGTGTACACCCACAGGTGACCGAGAAAAAACCACCGACATTGAAGTTATTCGATGGACTAAATGGTCAATGGCAAACACTACAGATTGCTCGTGAGCAAAATTGCACGGTTTGCTCGACTGAATAAATACACCATGGTGTAGACACTGATTTTGTACGCGAGAACAAAAAAATGATTCAAGTAACAGTTAATAACACATTGCAGAATACGAAAATAGACAGCTTACTCGAGGATCTTATTAAAGGTCTCGATATTGACACCCATGGGTGTGCCATTGCGGTCGATGACCAAATCGTGCCACGAACAGAGTGGTCTACGTTTGTCGTCAAAAACGACATGTCCATAAACATCTTCCAAGCCATTGCAGGGGGCTAATCATGCTAACAATTGCCGATAAAACATTTGAATCACGTCTGTTTACTGGAACCGGAAAGTTCTCGGATCAGTCTCTTATGGTTCAGGCTATTGCTGAGAGTGGTTCACAGCTTGCGACAATGGCGCTCAAGCGCGTAGATCTACAAGGTCAGGATGACAACATCCTACGACCATTGATTGAGAACAAAATTAGTCTGTTGCCTAACACCTCAGGCGCTAAGAATGCCAAAGACGCCATTTTCGCTGCTCATCTTGCTAGAGAGGCATTGGGTACCAATTGGCTGAAGTTAGAGATACACCCAGATCCGAAGTACTTACTACCAGACCCGATCGAGACGCTTAGAGCGGCTGAACAGCTAGTTAAGGATGGATTCGTAGTACTGCCATATTGTCATAGTGATCCAACGCTTTGTAAGCACCTTGAGGAAGTAGGGTGCGCAGCTGTGATGCCACTTGGTGCTCCAATAGGTAGTAATAGAGGCATCGTCAGCAAAGACTTTTTAGAGATCATAATCGAACAAGCTAACGTTCCGGTTGTGGTTGACGCTGGTATCGGTGCACCATCACATGCAGCGCTTGCGATGGAAATGGGCGCGGATGCTGTCTTGGTCAATACAGCTATCGCTGCTGCCGCTAATCCGGTTGCTATGGCAAAAGCGTTTAAGCTGGCAGTAGAGTCCGGAAGGCTGGCATATGAAAGTGGCTTGGCGGGTACCGTAAATCATGCCGTAGCCTCGAGC
Source organism: Vibrio maritimus (assembly GCA_000755425.1). Classification (GTDB taxonomy): domain Bacteria; phylum Pseudomonadota; class Gammaproteobacteria; order Enterobacterales; family Vibrionaceae; genus Vibrio; species Vibrio maritimus_A. The sequence continues at coordinate 26,532 of BBMT01000026.1, read as the reverse complement.
CCGCTAACAGCATTTCTCGATTCAGAGTAGGAGAACATAATGAGCTTTGTTCAGGAGCATGCTAAGTATAACTGGGATGATATTCGTCTTTCCATTTATGCGAAATCGGCGCGAGATGTAGAGCGAGCTTTGTCTAAAACGCGACTCGACTTAGAAGACTTTAAGGCACTAATTAGTCCTGCCGCAGAACCCTACTTAGAACAAATGGCTCAGCGTTCGTTTGCATTAACTCGCAAGCGATTTGGGCATACCATGTCCATGTACATACCTTTGTACCTTTCAAACTTATGTGCCAATGCTTGTACCTATTGCGGTTTTTCAATGGAAAATCGAATTAAACGTAAGACGCTCAGTAGCGAAGAAATAGGGCGCGAGTGCGACGTGATTAAACAGATGGGTTTCGACAATATTCTCTTGGTCACAGGTGAGCACGAGAACAAAGTGGGTATGAAGTACTTCCAACAAGTGTTGCCAGAAATCAAAAAGCACTTTAGCTATTTGGCGATGGAAGTTCAGCCATTGGAAACCCAAGAGTATGTGTCCCTGAAACAGCACGGACTCGATGCTGTCATGGTTTATCAGGAAACGTATCATCGCTCGACATACGCACAGCATCATCTTCGCGGCAATAAAATGGATTTCAATTACCGACTTGAAACACCTGATAGGTTGGCACAAGCAGGCATCGATAAGATTGGTATTGGTTCTCTGATTGGTTTGGAGGAGTGGCGAACCGATTGTTTCTTTGTCGCTGCGCATCTTCAATATTTAGAGAGCCGATATTGGAAGACACGCTACTCGATTTCTTTTCCACGACTTCGACCTTGTGAAGGCGCATTACAACCGAAATCGGTCATGTCAGATAAGCAACTAGTGCAGCTTATCTGTGCCTACCGCTTGTTTAACAATGAAGTTGAACTCTCACTTTCGACTCGTGAATCCGCGACATTTCGCGATCATGTTTACCCACTAGGTATCACGAGTATTAGTGCGGCATCAAAAACTCAGCCAGGTGGCTACGCGGATGACCAAGAAGAGCTTGAACAGTTCGCGATCAGTGATGAGCGCAGTGCTGCTTTGGTTGCTGAGTCGGTGAAACGGGCAGGTATGGAGCCTGTTTGGAAAGACTGGCATCAGTCCTACTCAGGCTAGGTTTCTAATTATGTTTCACGTGAAACTAAAAAAGGCGCTGGAGTTCCAGCGCCTTTCTATTTCTAGGAGACTAACAAGTTAGAGCGGTTGGCAAGCTGTTTCCAGCCAAGCTAGTGCATCACCTGTAACGAGTGGAGAAACGTCACTCCACACTTTTTGGTGATAGTCGTTCAACCAAGCAATTTCTTTTTCCGTTAGCATATCTGCTACGATGTTGCGCTTGTCGATAGGGCATCGAGTAAGTGACTCGAAGCCAAACATCGAATTATCACCAGCTGTTGCTTTTTCAACTACCAATTCTAGGTTCTCGATACGAATACCGAACTCATCTGCGCGGTAGTAACCAGGTTCGTTTGATAGCACCATACCAGGGACAAGCGGTGTATTGTTTACAGCTTTTGCGATGCGCTGCGGTCCTTCGTGAACACTTAGGAAGTGGCCGACACCATGACCAGTGCCATGGTCATAATCAAAACCATTTGCCCACAAATACTGGCGAGCTAGAACGTCCAGTTGGTGACCACATGTGCCTTTCGGGAACAGTGCGGTAGCCAGACCAATGTGACCTTTCAGTACCAAGGTAAACTGGCGCTTCATCTCATCTGTTGGAGTACCTATCGCAATGGTACGCGTGATATCAGTAGTACCATCGAGATACTGGCCACCTGAATCAACCAAGTACAAGGTATCTTGAACCAAGGATCCAGGAACCTCTTGATTCTCATGATTGTAGTGGCACATGGCCGCGTTGCCTGCGGAGGCTGAAATGGTATCGAAACTTAGGTCAACCAGAGTAGGGTCAACACGGCGGAAGGCTTCCAACTTGTCACTTACTACTGCTTCATCAGAAAGGTTGCCTTTAGCGATTTCGCTATCAAGCCAGCTTAAAAAGTTAACCATTGCAGCGCCGTCGCGAACATGGCTGCTACGCATGCCTTCAACTTCAACACTGTTCTTCGCTGCTTTTGGCATTAAACACGGGTCAGCAAGGTCGAGAAGTTTGGCACCATTTTGCTCCAATTGTAGCTGGAACCAAGCATTACTTGTCGCAGGGTCTAGAGTGACCTTTTTCCCTTTTAACGATTCAAGTTCAGTCTCCAAAGACGACGGAAGGCAGACTTCAACACCTGCACCTACATGATCGGTAAATGCGTTCATGTCATCGATGCGGGTTGGGTCAATAAAGAACTTAGTTGAGCCGTCTGAGTAAAGGATCGCGTGCGCCAGCAATACAGGAAGACGAGACACATCGAGACCGCGGACATTTAAAAGCCAGCAAATCGAATCTAGCTCAGTAATGATAGCGGCATCCGCATTATTGCTTGTGAGGTTTTGTGCTAGCTGGGAACGTTTGTCTAGGCTTGATTGGCCGACCTTGTCTAGCGGCATCAAACGAACGTTACTTAATTGAGCTGCCGGGCGATCGCTCCAGAAGAGGTCAATTGGGTTATCGTTAACAGCAACCAGTTCGTAGCGACCCGCTAATTTCTCTAGTGCATTCTGGTACCAGCTACCTCTATGCATACGAGGGTCAATACCGATTCGTGCACCGAGTTCAAGTGTTTCAATCGACCAGTCCAGAGGTGGTTGCTCGATAAGGTGACAGTATTCAAAGCTATCTGCTGGAACTTGTTTACGAACTTGAACTGTGTAGCGACCGTCGACAAAAATAGCGGCTTTTTCTCGCGTGACAACAGCAGCACCTGCAGAGCCGGTAAATTGGGTTAGCCAATGAAGACGCTCATTATGAGCGGGTACGTACTCGCCTAAGTACTCATCTTCATGAGCAACAATAAACGCATCGAGATCGTTGTCAGAAAGCCAAGATTGAATCTGTTCAACTCGGCCTGAAATATGTTCCTGCATCTGTAGTTCCTTTGTCATGGCGAAATCGATCACCTTGCTATTATTTTGGTCTATAAGCTAGCGCTTTTGTGGATGATATACAATCGATTCTGCGAGTCAGTTAGCAGGCTCTGCGTGTCGCCTAACGTAAGTGAAGCGTTTTTTGTCGAATGATGTCGATAAGCCAGTTGAGCGCTGGATCGCGGTCTCTGTCTTTGTGCCAGAATAAAGTGTAAGCCATCGGTGGGAACTCAAGTGGTAATGGGAGCACTCGCAACCCCATCTGCTCGGCAACAAGATGAACAAAATGCCGCGGTGCGGTAAACACAAAGTCGGTGTAACTGCACAGCGCAGCGGCATTGTTGAAGTCGGGTACAGTGATGGCAATATCGCGTTCTTTACCCATATCTGCGAGTTTGTAATCAAGGAGCCAACGGTCACTGCCATCGCAGCGCACCTGTACGTGACGCATTGACAAATAGGTTTCAAGATCCCAAGGTTTGGTGAGCACAGGGTGGTCGGCTCGTACCAAACACATTTGATTATCCCGATAGACTTCTAACTCTTGAATGTCTTCCGGCGGCAGTAGCGTTCTTTGAGCATCACGAATATCAATGTCTTTGCCGGTGATCCCTAAATCCAGTTCGCCTTTTTGCATTTGCTCGAAAGTAGATTCATTCCATGCGTGAGTGCTTATACTTAAGTTAGGCCCCTGGCTAAAAATAGCAGGGAGAAAGTGCGGCATAATGAGGGGATAAACGCTTTCTACTGCTGCTATGTGAAATCGGTATTCACTTGACGTGGGCGAAAATTCTGGAGGCACGGTGATGGCCTGCATATGCGCCATCAGTACATCTAACTTGGGCTTTAGCTGCAGTGCTCTAGCTGTAGGAGATAGTCCGTGGGCGTGGCGAGTGAAGAGTGGATCGTCAAACAGCTCACGCAGTTTAGAGAGTGATTTACTCACCGCAGATTGCGTTAGGCATAACCGACTCGCAGCGCGGGTCACGTTACACTCTTCAAGTAGTACTGAGAGGCACAAGAGTAGGTTGAGGTCGATTCGACTTAGCTTTTCTAGGTTCATCATGTGAAATTCCTCGTAGGAATAATGCTAATGATTATAAACCATTTCTGCTCATATCTTAACGGATATAGAATTGCGTCTTCATTAACTCGTTTTACTATTGGTAAGAGGCACCCCGTTGCAAACCACACCTTCTAAAGTCCAACTCGCTGCATTGGTGATGTTGGTATTTTTTAGCCCTTTGGCCATCGACATCTATTTGCCAGCGTTAACGCAGATTTCTTCTACGTTTGACGTAGCTCATACACGTGCTCAAGATACGATTACATGGTTTTTGTTTGCTATGGGTGTGGGGCAGCTGTTCGCGGGACCACTTGCCGATAAACTCGGACGTCGAACGGTTGCCCTTGGCGGCATAGTGATCTACGGCTTGAGTGCTTGCTTGGCGTGGGCAGCTCAATCCATTGAGTGGATGCTAGTCGCAAGGTTGCTACAAGGCTTAGGTGCGTGCGCGACATCTGTGGCAGCCTTTGCAACCGTTCGCGATATGTTCGGCCCAGAGCGTAGTGGCAAGATGATTAGCTACCTAAATGGGGCTATTTGTTTTATCCCTGCATTGGCGCCGATTTTAGGCAGCTATCTAACGCAGCAGTTTGGATGGCGTGCGAACTTTAGCTTCATGGCAGGTTTTGCGTTGTTCGTAGGTGTTATGGTTGTTCTTAACTTGAGAGAGACTAATCCGCAGCAATCTAATCAGAAGTATTTCGCGCTATCTCGATATACCCATGTCCTGAGTACACCGACGTTCTTGTTTCATGCCACCCTGTGTCTATTGGCTATGGGTGTGATACTTGCGTATGTCACGTCTGCACCAGTGGTACTGATGGAAAAAATGGGTCTGTCGATGAATGCCTTTACGTTTTGGTTTGGCCTTAATGCGGTATTTAACATCGCAGCTTGTCTGCTCGCACCAAAAATGATGGATAAGCTTGGTACCCACAAAACACTGCAATTCGGTATCGTGACCTTGTTAGTTGCGGGGGCACTAATGGTATGGGGAGCCGAGCTTCAAACACCGGCTTCATTCATGGTACCTGTTATATTGTCTTCGATAGGCTTTGCTCTCATCCTTGGTGCGGCAGCAGGTAAAGCGTTGGCCCCATTTGGTGATAAAGCGGGGACCGCCGCTGCTCTATTAGGACTATTCCAAATGAGTGGAGCGGGTCTGTTAGTGGGTTTGATGCAGCGTGCTGGACTAGAAGCTCCGTACATGATTGCTTTGCAAATGTGGTTGGTACTGCCAGCACTATTCATTCTTAAAAGCAAAGTTGGCAAAGGTTGGCATCAAACAGTAAAAATCGGTTAATTAAAAAACGATTAGGTTTTCCAATTTAAGAAACGGGTGTATATTTAGCTTTATACACCCCGTATTTATTTATAACTGGATAAACGCAGTAATGTCTTTGACTACATACGAAATGGCTCGTGTTCTCGAGCAAATGGAAGAGTCTCCAGAAAAGATCATGTTTGGTAAATTGCTTAATGAATTAGGCAACCAAAGTGAAGAGCGTATTCGCAGCGCAGCAAAGCAAGTTCCAATTCATGTTCTTCGTGACATCGTCTATCAGTTTCAACAAGTGATTGAGTCTCGTAAGGGTGAACAAGTAGAAACACTAGCCAAAGAATTGGCCGAGCAAGGGATTTCAGCAGAAGAGCTGAAAGCGTTTCTTGCTAGCAAATAATCGTTAGTTTTAAAAAAAGCCCCGCATATCTATGCGGGGCTTTTTACTTTCAGTGACCTCAAACTATTGTGCTCTATTAGCAACACCTTCACTTAGGTGATTTGTGAACGGATCACTTTGTCTGCAGAGAGTGGTCCAGGCCCCCATACAACCACAATGAGTATCATCAATCCCCAAAGCTGGTGGTCATAGAATCCTTTCTCCCAAAGTAGTGGGTAAGAAACGACGGCAATAATATTGAATACAAACAAGATGGCAGCCATAGGGCGAGTTAATAAACCAAGCGCAATGAATACTGGCAAAATTAACTCTGCGGCTGTTCCCATATAGGCGGCTAGCTCCCACGGCAAAATAGGCACTTGGTATTCAAGCTCAAACAGATACAGAGTGCTGTCCCAAGAGCTAATCTTCGTCATTCCCGATTTAAAGAATACCCACGCTACCCAGAGGCGACAGAATAGTAGCAGTAGGGGCACAAAGCCGCTTTGTAGCGTATCAATAAGCTTGTCATAACTAACAAGCCAGTGAGATAAGGTCGTTTTCATATCATGCTCCTTGTGAGGTGTCGTCATGGAGAGTAAATCCAGCTACAACATCCAAAGCGAATAAACTTGGTAGTGCTGTTAGAAGAGCAGGATCAATGAACTTAAGAGGTTGTTGTGAACTGAGGGCGTTGAGCAGTTCAAGAACGTTGTCGTCAAGAACGTGAAGCGTGCTTGTCGCTAGCCCTTGTTTAATAATCAACACGTTTTCCGGCTGATTGATTTCAAAACCTTCGAGGTTATTACTGTGTATCGCGTTGACTAAGTTGGCGATAGCAAATTGAGATTGCAGCACGGTGTGATTTGGTTTCACATGAAACACCAAGTTGCCATGTTGTGCTTCTGGTACAAGCTGCATGTTAACGATTGGCTCAATGGGTTCTTCTGCCTTATTTAGAGGGCGTTGATTGAGTGAGTCGATAGCCCATTCAAGTTTCATGACATCGACTAAATAGAGCACGGCATTGGTGATGTTATTAAGCTCCGACACAGACTCGGCAAACCCTTTGCCATAATCGGCGACATTACCTGTTGTTGGTGGATGATGGATAACATGGTGTTTTGCCATCGACTGAAAACACTCCTCACCAACAAGCTGCAAGGTGATCGGGTAGCAAGCTTCGAGTACTTCACTCAAACTGAACACGAAGTTGTTGCGGTAAATCTGAATACGTTCATCGGCACTAAAATGGTCTGCGATAATGAAATGCTCTATGTCACTGTCTTGACTGCGCAAAGATTGGCTGAAAGCGACTGTAATTCGTGAAGGCCAATCATAATTAAGCGCTCCTCAGAGTCGTGTCGTGACGCGATACGAGAATGTCGATGGCCTTTTCTGCTTCTTCAAGCAGCACTTCGGGAGCGGGAATATCGAGATCCCACTCAATAAGCGTGTGTACGGCTGCACGATGGTTGTTCCATTGTCGGTACAGCTCCCAAACCTCATTGGAGACTCTCGCGCTGTGGGTATCAATCCAAATCTCGCCTTGCTCAAGTTGCTTGCGTGTGAATCCGGCCAAGTGAATCTCATCAACCGTTTCGGGGTCTATCGCGCTTAAGTAGCGGTTGGCGTCGTAACCATGGTTGAAGCAGGAAACATGGACGTTGTTTAAATCGAGCAGCAAGCGACAATCAGTGCGACGCTGCACTTCAGCGAGAAATTCCCACTCTGGAATGGTTGAGTGTCGGAAACGCAAATAGCTGGATGGGTTCTCAATTAACAGTGGTCGTTGAATCGCATCTTGAACTTGCAGTACGTTGCGACAAAACAGATCTAATGCCTCTTCGGTATAGGGTAGTGGCAGTAGGTCATTGAAATAGTGGCCGCCATGCTCGCTCCAGCTTAAATGGTCTGATACGGCGAAGGGCTGGATATCGTCAATCAATCGCTTGAGCTGTTTTAGATGATCGGTATTTACCTTTGATGCTGAACCGAGTGATAAACCAATACCGTGGCAGCTAATTTCAACTTGCTCTCGAATTGACGTGAGTTGGCGATATTGAGTGCTATGGGATTGAAAATAGTTTTCGCTGTGGATTTCTAGCCAGCCCACGTTGTGAGCGTTGTGCTCAAAATAGTCGAGGTGGGGTGTGCGTAATCCTACACCGACAAGCTGAAAGGCATGACTTCGATCCATGATGATCTCCCTGATCTGTTGGTTTCTGTGGGTAAACTGTAGAAAACGGAAGGGGCGTATAATCACGCCCCTCCGATAGTGCTGTAACTTGAAAGCGTATGGACAAACAAAGTGAAGACAAAATGACAATCAAGCTATACAGGCCGTATTACGGCTTTTTACACGCGAGGCAATTATGCTGACTCTGTGCTACCGCCAACCAACTTGTCACATAGGCCTTTAGGGACGACCACAAACGCATCTTTCTGGTTATCTGCTTTCGCAGTACCTGCACATGAGCTGGTTTTGGTTGCACAGTCATTTTGACCAGCTTTCGACACGCCGTAGCATTTTTCTTTGTCAGCTGCATGTGCTGGTGCTGCGCCAAGTGTTGCACCGCCAAGAGCGATTAGACCGGTAACTGCTGCAGTGATAGCTAGATTAGTAGTTTTCATAATACTTTCCTCGAGACTTGATCCTTGATGTTTATTTTCACAGGTCACTGTTTGCGACTTGCTTAACCAATAGGATAGGAAGCCAAAGAGAAATCTTTCAAAAAGATCAAAAAATATTTACTAAAATGTTAAGTGCAATCTTATCTACCTGATATTAATGGATTAATTGTCTTTTAAAAAATCAGAACTTTTTCTGAAATGGTGAGACTGTTTGAGTTATAATCAACGGATATGTATAAATAACCAGTAGCTAAGACTCATCATGGATCCTTCTCTTCTTCTCGACGGTCTCAATGACAAGCAGCGTGAAGCTGTTGCAGCCCCTCTAGAGCACATGCTCGTCCTTGCCGGTGCCGGCAGTGGTAAAACGCGCGTGCTTGTGCATCGTATTGCTTGGCTTATGTCGGTTGAGAATGCCTCTCCGTTTTCCATTATGTCTGTGACCTTTACTAACAAAGCGGCAGCAGAGATGAGAGGGCGTATTGAAGAGCTGATGATGGGCAGTGCCTCTGGTATGTGGAACGGTACCTTCCATGGCATCTGTCACCGCATCCTGCGTGCGCATTATCTCGATGCTAAGCTGCCGGAAGACTTCCAAATTATTGATACCGATGATCAGCAAAGGCTATTAAAACGTCTCATCAAGGCGCAGAATCTGGATGATAAACAGTGGCCAGCACGTCAAGCGGCTTGGTGGATCAATGGTAAGAAAGATGAGGGGCTACGACCTCAGCATATCGATAGTTACCAAGATCCAGTGACCAAGACCTATTTACAGATTTACACCGCTTACCAAGAGGCGTGTGATCGTGCTGGGCTGGTGGACTTTGCAGAAATTCTACTGCGTGCCCATGAGCTGCTGCGTGACAATAAGTTTGTGCGTGAGCACTACCAAGCGCGCTTCAAGCACATTCTGGTGGATGAGTTCCAAGACACCAACAACATTCAGTACGCTTGGCTACGAATGATGACCGGCGCTGACTGTAAGGTGATGATTGTTGGTGATGATGACCAGTCTATTTATGGCTGGCGTGGTGCTAAGGTCGAGAATATTCAGAAGTTCTTAGATGAGTACCTAGGCGCGAAAACCATTCGCCTTGAGCAGAACTACCGTTCAACCAAAACTATCCTAGAAGCCGCCAACGAACTGATTGCCAACAATACAGAACGTATGGGTAAGGAGCTATGGACGGAAGGCAACGAGGGTGAAAAGATTTCTGTTTACTCTGCGTATAACGAGCTGGATGAAGCGCGTTTTGCTGTGGGTAAAATCAAAGAGTGGCAAGATAAAGGTGGTAGTCTGACAGACTGCGCTATGCTATACCGAAACAACGCCCAGTCCCGTGTTTTAGAAGAAGCCTTGATTCAAGCACAGCTGCCATACCGAATCTATGGTGGTATGCGATTCTTCGAGCGTCAAGAAATCAAAGATGCCTTGGGTTATTTGCGCTTGATGGCCAATCGCAATGATGACGCTGCATTTGAGCGTATTGTGAATACGCCGACTCGTGGATTGGGGGATAAAACCCTAGATACCATTCGCTTTGCTGCGCGTGATCGCGGCGCAACGCTGTGGGAAGCAAGTATTGCACTGCTGGATGAGAAGGTTCTCGCTGGGCGAGCAGCCGGCGCGTTATCGCGTTTTATTGAGCTTATCAATGCACTCGAAGACGACACGTTTGAATCGCCGCTTCATGAGCAAACTGACCATGTGATTAAGACCTCTGGGTTATTTGCTATGTACGAGCAAGAGAAGGGCGAGAAATCCAAGGCGCGTATTGAAAACTTGGAAGAGCTCGTAACCGCAACGCGTCAGTTTGAAAAACCGGAAGAAGCGGAAGATATGACGCTGCTGACAGCGTTCTTAACTCACGCGGCGTTAGAAGCTGGTGAAGGTCAAGCCGATGAATTTGATGATGCGGTGCAGCTAATGACACTGCATAGTGCCAAAGGTCTTGAGTTCCCAATGGTGTTTATGGTGGGTGTTGAAGAGGGCATGTTCCCAAGCCAAATGTCGGCAGAAGAAGCGGGCAGGTTAGAGGAAGAGCGCCGCCTTTGTTATGTGGGTATGACCCGTGCGATGGAGAAGCTGTTCATCACTTATGCCGAGATGCGTCGCTTGTATGGTCAAGATAAGTATCACAAGCCATCGCGCTTTATTCGTGAGCTGCCAGAAACGTGTTTGCAAGAAGTCCGCATGAAGGCGCAGGTTAGCCGACCAACTACTGCGGGTCGCTTTAGCCAAACGGAAGTGAAGAATAACTTCAACGAAACGGGCTTCAATCTGGGTGAGCGCGTGATGCACCCGAAATTTGGCGAAGGAACCATCATCAACTTTGAAGGAAGTGGCCCGCAAAGCCGCGTACAAGTTGCCTTTAACGGTGAAGGTATTAAATGGCTGGTGACGCAGTACGCCAAGCTGGAAAAGTTGTAAACGACTTGATGTGAACGTTGAACTGAAAAGGAGCTTATCGATGAGCTCCTTTTTTGTATCTAGTGTTCTAGGTTGAGCGTTGTTTTGAATCGCTAGATCGCAGGCAAAGAAAAACCCCGAGGCTTGCGCCCATCGGGGTTATAGTCTTACTCGCAGCAATCCGGCTACTAAAAGTGCTCCATGCATCTAATCCATGATAGTGTGCTGTAATCCGTCAGCTTAGTCCTTTCGTCGCCTTCCTAGCGGTGTCCTAATGATCTTATCCTGATCTGCTAACAATCCTCGTTAGCGCACTTCACTTGTTCCCTGAGCGGTGTCCCTGACATCATCCTGATGCTAAGTCCTTGCCTCATCCAGAGGTGTCCATTGTCTTTCCTTAGTAGTAACCATCCTAGTTACTATTGCGTCCATTCAATGTCCAATTTGCTATCCATGCCGATCATTCATCCTGAATAACCGTATCTTCTTCCTGAAGATGCCCAAATCCCTGAGCGTTTCCTGTTCCGTGTCAGCATCCTTCCGACATGGTTAATATTAAACGAAACTGGCCTCGGAGCAATCCAGTTAAGCAGTAATAATCCATTGTCTCAACAAAGAGAAATTATCGCCATCATATATAAAACAATGACTTATGCTATTTTAGGGTGGAATGCTTGTAGCACGAAGCGATAAACACCTAAGCCTTTGTGAGAGATCTCGCACACGCTGCATGTCGAATGACGCAAAATACCCTAAAGGCCGGAAATCACCTGTGTGAAGATGGTCACACCAATCCCTGAAAACAGCACTCCACATAGTCCATCGATGTAGATAGCGGCTGATCCAAGCTTACGCTGCATGCGCTTAGTCGACAGCGCCCAGGCTAAAAAAGAGAACCAAGCCAAGGAAAGCGACCATAGAATCACTAGTGCAGCCATTTTACCCGGTATCGACATGGTTGATGGCACCAAGCTAGACATCAAGCTGATAAAGAACACCAAGGCCTTTGGGTTGAGAATATTGGTGGTAAAGCCGCGAGAGAATGCCTGTCTTCGACTTGAAAGCAGTAGACTTGGGTCATTGGCAAGGTCACTTGGCTGGTGGCGTTGTGCCATCTACCCCATACGGAGCGTAATGCGCCGATACCCAGGTAAAGCAAATAGCTGCCGCCAGCGATCTGCACGACGGCAAACAATGTCGGGTGCTGATGAACGACATAGCTCACGCCCGTTAGACTGAAAATTGAGTGTAGTAAGATGCCAAATGACAGTCCTAGGGCAATATAGAAGCCAGTCTGGCGTCCAAATCGAGTCGCATTTTGTACCACAAGAGCAAAGTCGGGCCCTGGCTCATAAGCGCAACAAAGTGCACCGTAGCCAGTGTCATTAGGATAGTAATTTCATTCATGATCGTTCTAAGAAAACTAGTTAGTTAATGTTTGAAGGAGAAACGCCGTAGACGTTTCGAAATGCCTTACTAAAGTGTGCTTGGTCGTAAAACCCGGTTTGCAGCGCAACTTGCACTGCGCTCTTTCCGGCTTTCATCAGTGCCATACTCTTCTCAAGCCTTAGTCTGGTTAGCCAAGCATGCGGTGACATCCCGGTTGCCAGTTTAAATTGGCGATGAAACTGCCTTGGGCTCAAATCGCAAAGTTTAGCAAGCTGCTCTAGGCGGATTGCTTGGTCGAGATATGCCATTACATAGTCCCGAACTAGCTTGAGTGACTGAGTACCAATGGCATGTGTCTCGGTAGAGAGTGGTTTGCCGTGTCGGTCTAGTATGTTCTGAAAGCTATCTAGTGGAATGCAATCTAGCGCCAAAGCACTCACTTGGTTGGTACTGAGCGTTTGATGCGTCTCCAGCAATGAGCGAAACAATCCGGGCTCACGGACAATAGGTGAGTGAAAGCCCAAACCGCCAGAGCTGTTATTCATCGAAAATTGCGTTAGCCAAGGAGCAGAGACCGTCAGTACTTTTACCTCATAACCTTCTTCAAAGCGTGCTTGTCCGTCATGGAGTTCATCAGGGGGCATCAAGACCAAGTCTCCAGGACCACTGGTGTAGGATGTGCCCTTTAGCTGAAACTGTTGCTGGCCACTGACAATCAACCAAAGTGATAGTCGAGATGGTAGTGCTTCTGAAATGCAAACTTTTTGTATGAGCCGCTAATGAGATTAATATCTGGGATAGGCGACGACAGATAATCTATCTTCTCCATATGATCTCCTTCTATTAATAACATTGGCTCCAGTATAGGAGGGAAAAAGGCGAGGTGTCTTGTAAAAAATGGACACCTCACACATCAAATTGCGGTATTAACGCTTCTTGTTAGCTCGGTTGGTTTTCAGTCCATCAAAGCTAAACACCACCAATGCACCCCAGATGAAAGCAAAGGTTAGCGCTTTATCTAAGGTAAAGGCTTCGCCATACACCAGCACGGCCAGCAAGAACATCAAACTCGGACCAATGTATTGGAAAAAGCCAAGAGTCGACAGCTTCAAGCGTGTCGCCGCACCGGTAAAGCACAATAGTGGAAGCGTGGTGACGATACCCGCTGAGATAAGCAGTAGGTTCAGTGTCGTGCTGTTATCCATCATGTTTGACGTCGCCGTATCCGCGATAAATAGCACATAAATGGCGGCTGCTGGCAGCATTACTAAGGTTTCAATGAACAGCCCTGTTTGCGCATCTAAACTGACTTTTTTACGCAGCAAACCGTAAAGGCCAAAGCTCATTGCCAGTGCGAGGGCAACAACGGGTACCGAACCAAATGCAATTAGCTGAATTAGAACGCCGATAGTGGCGAGTGCGACCGCAAACCACTGCAGTTTTCTAAGTCGTTCACCTAAGAACAGCATGCCGAGTATCACGTTGATGAGTGGATTGATGTAGTAACCCAGACTCGCATCGAGCATGTGATTGGCGTTAACCGCCCAGATAAAGATTAGCCAGTTAACACCTACTAATAGTGCGGTAGTGACTAGGTAGCCCATCTTCTTTTTTGAACGCAATACATCGCGAACACTGCGCCAGCGTCGACCGAAATGAAGTAAGACAGTCAGTAATACAAATGACCAGATCACTCGGTGGCTGAGAATTTCTAAGGGAGAGACGCTACTTAGTGCTTTAAAGTAGATAGGGGCGATCCCCACATTGTGTAAGCACCGATGGCGAGTAAAACGCCTTGTTTGGCTCTTTGTTGTTCTTCTAATGACATGCAAATTTTCTCAAGAGCAGGTCTGTGACCTAAAAGGGGGAGGAAAGCGTTTGAGTATAACGTGTTGTGGTGTTTTGGACTATTTAATGCTCGATCTGAAGCTACTTTTTCTTCATCCCGCAGAGCAAATTGAGTTTCCTTCAAGTGACAACCCCTCTACAATGTAGCGTTTTCGACCCATCAAAGACTTTCATCAGGATATTGCATGACAGCCGTACTCGCTGCAGAACAATCTGAATCACTACCCAGTTCGCAGTCGGTCTTAGAGTCCGTTTTCGGCTATCAAGAGTTTCGTCCAGGACAGCAAGAAGTTATCGACAGTGCTATTGCGGGCAACGATGGACTAGTGATCATGCCAACCGGTGGCGGTAAATCTCTGTGCTATCAGATCCCTGCCTTAGTGAGACCCGGCGTGACCTTGGTGATCTCGCCACTGATTTCCCTGATGAAAGATCAAGTCGACCAGCTCAAGGCTGACGGCGTTGCTGCAGAGTGCATTAACTCGACTCAGTCGAGAGAGGCACTAATTGATATTTATCGCCGCATGAACAGCGGGCAGATCAAGCTGGTGTATGTGTCGCCAGAGCGTGTGTTGATGCACGACTTCATCGAAAGGCTAGAGCATATTGAGCTGTCGATGATTGCCGTGGATGAAGCGCACTGTATTTCTCAGTGGGGGCACGATTTTCGCCCTGAGTATGCCGCGCTCGGTCGCCTCAAAGAGCAATTTCCGTACGTGCCAGTAGTGGCGCTGACAGCAACGGCCGACGATGCCACTCGCAAAGACATCATCCACAGGCTCAATCTACAAAACCCGCACGAATACTTAGGCAGCTTCGACAGACCTAATATTCGCTACACCTTGGTTGAGAAGCATAAGCCAGTCTCGCAGATTGTGCGCTTTCTTGGTGAGAACAAGGGCGGTAGCGGAATCATCTATTGTGGGAGCCGTAAGAAAGTGGAAATGCTCACGGAAAAGCTGTGTGGCAACCATATTCGAGCGGCTGGCTATCATGCCGGCATGGATACCGATGAACGTGCTTATGTTCAAGATGCGTTTCAGCGTGATGACATTCAGGTTGTGGTCGCAACGGTGGCTTTTGGAATGGGCATTAACAAACCGAACGTGCGTTTCGTTGCTCACTTTGATATTCCGCGCAATATAGAGTCTTACTACCAAGAGACAGGGCGAGCAGGGCGTGATGGGTTACCCGCAGAAGCGATGATGCTTTACGATCCTGCTGATATGGGCTGGCTGCGTCGTATGGTGGATGAAAAGCCCGAGGGACCACAAAAGCAGGTCGAGAGTCATAAGCTTAACGCCATGAGTGCCTTTGCGGAGGCGCAAACCTGTCGTCGTCAGGTGCTGCTTAATTACTTTGGTGAGTATCGCGAGCAGCCTTGTGGTAACTGCGATATCTGCTTGGATCCACCGAAGCACTTTGATGCCACCCAAGAGGCGCAAAAAGCACTCTCTTGTGTCTATCGCGTCAATCAAAGCTTTGGTATTAGCTACGTAGTGGAGGTGCTGCGTGGTATGTCGAATATCCGTATTCGCGAGCATGGACATGACAAACTCACCACTTACGGTATTGGCCGCGATCATAGTCACGACTACTGGGTGAGTATCTTTAGACAGCTGGTGCACAAAGGGTTATTGAGCCAAAACATCACTCGTAACTCGACCTTGCAACTGACAGAAGAAGCACGTCCTCTGCTGCGCGGTGAAACCACACTAGAGCTTGCCGTACCAAGACTCGATACCGCGGCGCGCAGCGCGAAATCCGATAAGCTGGCGTCGAAACACTACGACAAAAAGCTGTTTGCCAAACTTCGTAAACTGCGTAAGTCGATTGCTGATGAAGATGGCTTGCCACCTTATGTGGTGTTCAGTGACGCGACCTTGATTGATATGGCAGAAATCTTACCGACCTCGTATGGTGAAATGCTTGCCGTGAATGGGGTGGGTGAGCGCAAGCTTGAAAAGTATGCGGATCCTTTTCTCGACTTAATACAGGAGCACTTAACGGGTCATGGTTGATTTTGGTCTTCGTGAATATATTGAACAGGAAGGCAAGCTACTTATCGTTGCGCCTTCTTTTGATTTTGATAGCTTTGATTCACTAGCGATGTTGATGCTCGACCAGCTCGGCGCAACCGTGGTGGAAAAGCAGTGGGACGCAGACATTCACTCTTGGCTGGTGGATTTTGAAGGCTGCCGTATGCTGTTAAAAGGTGAGCACTATAGTGAATCGATGTGGCTTGAAGCTTTAGATATTTCTGCAAGCAAAGAAGAGTTTGATTTCTTGGCGGGGCTATTTCGTCGCGGTTTTTGACATAACGCATTCCGTCGTTAGCTCGAAAACGTTTGCTATATTATCCTCTATTGCGCGTTAAATTGATTAATGTATAATCGCCCGCCGCTGAGCTTAGTTAATGAAACTATGAGTTAAATAAGCGGCACAACAAACCATTTTATTAGTCACTCGAGGCTTTGCCTCAACTTGGGTTCCCTCAACCCCAAGCAAAACGAAAAAGGTACAATATGAACCCGTTTTCCCCTGCGCAGCAGCGCAAAGCCCTGACATTTCTTGTTTTATTTCACTTGGTGATCATCGCATCCAGTAATTACTTGGTGCAGCTACCGTTTACTATTTTCGGTTTCCACACCACGTGGGGCGCATTTACTTTCCCATTCATTTTTCTTGCGACCGATCTGACCGTACGTATCTTTGGTGCTGGTTTAGCCCGTAAGATCATCTTCTTGGTCATGCTACCTGCATTGGCGGTGTCGTATGGATTATCGGTATTGTTCTTTGAAGGGCAGTTCCAGGGCTTTGGGCACTTAGGTGAATTTAACCTGTTTGTTGCTCGTATCGCTGCGGCAAGCTTTATGGCTTACCTGCTGGGACAAATTCTAGATGTGCATGTTTTCAATCGTCTGCGCCAAATGAAGCAGTGGTGGGTGGCTCCGACATGTTCAACACTGTTTGGTAACGCGCTGGATACGCTGGCCTTCTTTGCTATCGCATTCTACCAAAGCCCAGATCCGTTTATGGCAGAGCACTGGACGGAGATCGCCTTGGTCGACTACGGCTTTAAACTGGTGATCAGTCTTGGTCTATTCGTTCCTATGTACGGCGTGCTGCTCAACTTCTTGGTGAAGAAGCTTACCGCAGTGAACCCAGAGTTGAAGGTGACTGGCGTAAAAGCCTAACGAGTATCTAGAAGCTAAAAATAAAAATCCCGAACTGTTTGGTTCGGGATTTTTTCACAGTAATCAGCTTGAGCCGCTTGAGCCGCTTGAGTCAGGCTTAGACCGCCTGAATCGTCAATGGCCAACCGGCATCTGACTGTCGGTTAGACTCGATTTCCAACTCTGCTGCTGACAGAGGATGGGCTTCTAACCACTGCTTGTCGATAGAGAGCGTTAGGCTGTTGCCCGCGCATTGCACTTCAAACTTTGGCTGCAGGCTACGCTGGCGGCGGTGAGTAATGATCACCGATAAGCGCAACAATCTCAGAACTCGTTCCGCACTCTGTGTAGACAAAGCATGTTGAGATGGTAGTGGCGTTAGCTGGTCTTTGTATCGACGAACCACTTCAGCAAGTAGGTGTTTTTGCGCACGAGTGAAACCCGGCAAGTCTAAGTTCTGAAGTAAGTACGCACTATGCTCACCGGCCTTTTTAAAGTCCAAAGTGAGGCCGATTTCATGCAGTTTTGATGCAGCTTCGAGCAATGCAATAGCATGGGCTCTTCAATCCAGCTTTCATTACCACAGCTCACTAATAAGCTGGTGGCAGTAGCAGCAACTTGATCGCCGTATTCCACATCGAGCTGACAACGGGTTTGTACGCTGTTGATAGTGCGCGCACGAATGTCATCTTGTTGCAGCTCTTCAACCATGTCATACACCATTCCCTCGCGCAGCGCACCGCCCGCAAGCGTCATGGAGTCGATATTGAGTAGTTCAAAAATGGCAATCAGGATAGATAAGCCGCTTGGGAACACCAAAGCGCGTTCCAGCGTTAGACCATCAATGTCGAGCTCTTCAAGGTGATCGGCTTGCATCGCTTGTTTTTGCAGGCGCTTAAGCTTGGCATGAGTGATGACCTCATCCATACCTTGAGCCAGCATGATCTCTTGCAGAGCTTGAACTGTACCACTGGCACCCACACACACGTCCCAACCCAATTCCTGATACTGCTCTAGAATTGGGGCGAGCGTCTGTTTGGCGCCTTCGATAGCGCGTTCGAAGTTGGCTTTGTTTAGCTGGCGGTCTTTAAAGAAACGCTCTAGCCAAGTGACACAGCCCATTTTCAGACTGGTCAATGCTTTTGGCTCGAACCCTTCGCCAATAATAAGCTCGGTACTGGCTCCGCCAATATCGACCACAAGGCGACGGCCTGTACCACCAGATGTATGAGCCACACCTTTGTAGATGGTCGCTGCTTCTTCTTCACCGCTTATCACTTGGATTGGGTAACCCAAGATTTGATTCGCTTTCTCTAAGAATACATCAACGTTAGTTGCAGTACGTAGTGTGGCGGTACCAACAATACGGATGTTTTCTTGTGGGATGTCCTGAAGTCTTTCCGCGAAAAGACTAAGGCAATCCCAACCACGCTGCATCGCTTCTTGACTGAGAGCCATCTCATCATCAAGCCTGCGGCCAAACGCACTTTGCGCTTAATCTTGGCCATGGTCTGAATGCTGCCATCGATATGACGTACAACCAACATATGGAAACTGTTGGAGCCAAGATCGATAGCCGCATACAAAGGTGAAGAATTCACTGCGAGACTCATAAAAACTGCTTACTTCCTGTTCAGATTACTGCTTATGTCAGATCTCGGTCTATTAAGACCTTGGTGATCTTGGCCTTCTTTGAGGCTTTCTGTTTGATGGTCGTGAGCCACCTGTGTTAGTGCGACGAGGACCTGAGTTACGGCTCTTCATAACAAGCGGAGCAGGTAGCTCGGTCAACAGCGCGCTTGAGTCATAATCAGACACTGGAATTGAGTGCTCGATATACTCTTCAATCGCTGGCAGGTTGATCGCATACTCTTCGCAAGCAAAGCTGATTGAGTGACCACTTGCACCAGCACGGCCAGTACGGCCAATACGGTGAACGTAATCTTCACAGTCGTCAGGTAGGTCGTAGTTGAATACGTGCGTTACTTGAGGGATATGTAGACCACGCGCTGCAACGTCCGTCGCAACCAGAATATCCACATCACCTTTTGTGAATTGCTCAAGGATCTTCTCACGCTTCTTCTGCGGTACATCACCAGTCAAAAGACCTACGCGGTGTCCGTCAGCAGCTAGGTGGCCCCACACTTTTTCACACTTGTGTTTGGTGTTGGCAAAGATAATAGCGCGATCAGGCCATTCTTCTTCTACTAGCGTTTGTAGTAGAGCCATCTTTTCATTGTTTGATGGGTAGAACAGTTCTTCTTGAATGCGGTGACCGGTCTTTTGCTCAGGCTCAACCACTACGTGCTCAGGGTTATGCATGTGTTCAAACGCAAGCTCTTGTACACGGTATGACAAGGTAGCTGAGAACAGCATGTTGAGACGGTCTTTAGGCTCAGGCATACGGCGGAACAAAAAGCGAATGTCTTTAATAAAGCCAAGGTCGAACATACGATCGGCTTCATCAAGAACCACTGCTTGAATGTTGTTGAGGTTAAAGACACGCTGCTTGTAGAAGTCGATAATACGTCCACAGGTACCGATAAGGATATCGACGCCCTGTTCCAGCTTAGCAAGCTGCTTGTCGTAGCTATCACCACCGTACGCAAGTGCTGTTTTCAGACCCGTGCTTTCAATGAGCGGCTTGGCATCATTGTGGATCTGGATAGCAAGTTCGCGCGTTGGAGCCATGATGATCGCGCGCGGTTGTGTCGCTTTGCGGCCTTCATGCTCAGGCGTATTTAACAGATGGTTAAAGGTAGCAGTGAGAAACGCAAGCGTTTTCCCCGTCCCGGTTTGGGCCTGTCCTGCAATATCTTGGCCGGCGAGCAGTACCGGCAGCGCCAAGGCTTGGATAGGGGTACAGTATTCGAACCCTTTTTTTTCCAATCCTTCAATGATTTGCGGGTGCAAATCTAAATCGGCGAACTTTTGCTCTGTGATATGCGTCTTTTTCATCGGTATAGAATATCAGCTTAAGCTTGCAATACGAAGGTAAATACATTCCAATAGGAGATCTAATTGTTGGTGATTATCTCATCAATACAAAAAATATCGGAGTGAAAGATGAGTGAAAAGATTTTGCAGCTGACGGATGACGGTTTTGAAACTGACGTAATTAATGCTGCAGGCCCGGTTCTTGTTGACTTCTGGGCGGAGTGGTGTGGTCCTTGTAAGATGATTGCCCCAATCCTCGATGAAATCGCAGATGAGTACGAAGGCAAACTCACTATCGGCAAGCTAAACATCGACCAAAACGCAGGTACTCCACCTAAGTTTGGTATCCGTGGCATTCCTACGCTACTACTTTTCAAAGATGGCGGAGTAGCAGCAACTAAGGTTGGCGCACTGTCAAAAACTCAGCTAAAAGAGTTCTTAGACGAGAACTTATAATGAGAAGTAACGAAAACCGTGTATCTTAACAAATACACGGTTTTGTTTTTTTCAAAGCTAGACTAGACTCTTTTTTAGTGATAATTTATCGCACGTTAATTAAACAAGTGTTCACTTCTTGGTCGATCCTGTGACCAAATCCTTCTTAACAACAAAACAGATCCTATTTTGACTAAACAAACATCCACCACAATGAACTTAACAGAATTGAAGAACAGACCTGTTTCTGAGCTCGTTAAACTTGGCGAATCTCTTGGTCTGGAAAACTTAGCTCGTCTGCGTAAGCAAGACATCATCTTCGCCATCTTAAAAGCCCATGCGAAAAGTGGTGAAGATATCTTTGGTGACGGGGTCTTAGAGATTCTTCAAGATGGTTTTGGTTTCCTGCGTAGCGCAGACAGTTCATACCTTGCTGGCCCAGATGATATCTACGTTTCTCCAAGTCAGATCCGTCGTTTCAACCTGCGTACAGGTGACTCGATTGCCGGTAAGATTCGCCCACCAAAAGATGGCGAGCGCTATTTCGCACTTCTAAAAGTAAACACTGTTAACGCTGACAAGCCAGATAACGCACGTAACAAGATCCTGTTTGAAAACCTAACCCCTCTGCATGCTAATGAGCGCATGACTATGGAGCGCGGTAACGGTTCAACAGAAGACATCACTGCACGTGTTCTTGATCTCGCGTCTCCAATCGGTAAAGGTCAACGTGGTCTTATCGTTGCACCACCTAAAGCGGGTAAAACCATGCTGCTGCAAAACATCGCGCAGAGCATTGCCCACAACCACCCTGAATGTGAATTGATGGTTCTTCTTATCGACGAACGTCCGGAAGAAGTAACTGAGATGCAGCGCCTAGTTAAAGGTGAAGTAGTGGCATCGACGTTTGATGAGCCAGCATCTCGTCACGTTCAAGTTGCAGAGATGGTTATCGAGAAAGCGAAGCGTCTTGTTGAACACAAGAAAGACGTGGTTATCCTACTGGATTCTATCACTCGTCTAGCTCGTGCTTACAACACGGTAGTACCTTCATCAGGTAAGGTTCTAACTGGTGGTGTTGATGCGAACGCACTACACCGTCCTAAGCGTTTCTTCGGTGCAGCTCGTAACGTAGAAGAAGGCGGCAGCCTAACTATCATCGCAACAGCGCTAGTCGATACTGGTTCTAAGATGGATGAAGTTATCTACGAAGAGTTTAAAGGTACAGGTAACATGGAACTGCACCTAAACCGTAAGATTGCTGAAAAGCGTGTCTTCCCTGCGATTGACTTCAACCGTTCGGGTACGCGTCGTGAAGAGCTACTGACGAAAGCCGATGAACTGCAGAAGATGTGGATCCTACGTAAGATTGTCCACCCAATGGGCGAAATCGATGCGATGGAATTCCTAATCGACAAGCTTGCAATGACTAAGACTAACGATGAGTTCTTTGACGCAATGCGTCGCCAGTAGTCGTTAATCTTGTCCGCAAAGCGGACAACGAGTCTCAAATTTTAAACGTCACCCTTATGGGGTGACGTTTTTGTTTGCACTTCCCCTGTTTCACGCGCACAATACTGAGTGTGTTAACAGGAGGTTAATATGCTACAAGGATGGTTAGCGTCGTTACTCCTCGTATTGGTTGTTTCATTCTCACAACCGGTGCACGCGTCTAAGGAAATGACGCAGCAGGAAGTAGAACGCTGGTTGCAAAGCCCAGTGGTGCTGCAAAAAGTCGACGATTTTTTATTGTTGGTGGAACAAGATGACACCGACGGCCTTAAATTTGCGTTAAATAGACTCGCGTTGCCTCAGCAAGAGGTGGTGAGGTTTTTGTTGCTCAAACATATTGAAGACAACGAACGCATTCTTTCCCCTAAAATGGCCATTTTCGTTCAAGGCCAAAAATCCCTGCCACCTACCTATACTATGCTCGAACGTGGTGATGGCTACGAGTTTTCGATTCCTGCGTTTAACTACCCAGCTATTTCTGCGCGCTTGATTAAGCGCTGGAACAGTGACCAAAAAACCTTGGAGTTTATCTTGCAGGCGGAAAGTGAGCAGTTGGTATTACGTGACTGGCTATCTGAGGGTAGTGATTATGAACGTAAGATCCGCGAGGCTTATTAGTCAAAGAGTTTGATAGTCTGTCACCGAAAGCGAACGCATTTATTACTCAGCAACTTACCGATACCAATATCACCGAGTGGCTACCTTCTACTCGCGTATTGGTGCGAATGGCGCAAGTGAATGAAGACGCAGCCTTATATGACTTGCTGTGGAAAATGCGCGCGGATTATCACAGCCAAGTAGAATTAGAGAGGCTAGCGGGTCTTTCTTCTCCGTTTGCTCAGCAGCAAATCATGGCGGCTGCACGTAATCCGAGTCTAAAGCGTCAGGCGATCACTGAACTTGCTCAAATCACCCCATTACCGAATGAAGTGAAAACCTTCTTGGTGACACGAATGACCAAGGTGGAAGACGCCAGTTTTGTCGCCAGTCAATTGGCGCAGAATGGTCATAGTGGATGGGTGAGGGATGTGTTGTCGACCAATAGTCAGGTGAAAGCGAGTTTGGTGTTGCAAGCTCTGTCTAATTAACTGAATTTTCTCAGCTTCTCAACATCGCAGAGGACATTTCGCCCGATGATAGATTTGCGTATATAATGGTACCTTCTTTCAAGGCGAAGTATCCCCTATGATTTACAAGGACTTACGTGATTTCACTCAGCACCTGGAAAGCCAGGGGCTGCTCAAGCGCATCTCGCACCCCGTCGATCCAGATTATGAAATGACGGAGATCAGCGATAGAACTCTGCGAGCTGGTGGACCTGCTCTGCTGTTTGAAAACCCGATTGGCTATGACATGCCAGTGTTGACCAATTTATTTGGTACCCCTGAGCGTGTTGCGATGGGAATGGGTCGACAGCAAGTCTCTGAGCTTAGAGAAGTTGGCAAACTACTGGCCTACCTAAAAGAGCCTGAGCCACCGCGTGGCTTTAAAGACGCGATCAATAAAATCCCTCTATTTAAGAAAGTGCTGCACATGCCGGCCAAAAGGCTGCGCAAAGCGCCTTGCCAGCAAGTCGTTTGGCAAGGTGATGAGGTCGACCTTGATAAAATCCCGGTAATGAGTTGCTGGCCTGATGACGTCGCACCCTTGCTAACATGGGGACTTACGGTCACCAAAGGACCGAATAAGAAGCGTCAAAATTTAGGTATCTATCGTCAGCAGAAGATAGCCAAGAATAAGATCATCATGCGCTGGCTAGCGCATCGTGGTGGTGCGCTCGATCTAAGAGACTGGATGGAAACCAATCCAGGAAAACCATTTCCGGTATCGGTCGCATTTGGCGCCGACCCGGCCACCATTCTTGGGGCGGTCACACCCGTACCTGATACCTTGTCTGAATATGCCTTCGCTGGATTGCTGCGTGGCGAACGTACCGAAGTGGTTAAATCGGTTAGCAACGATCTTGAAGTGCCTGCAAGTGCCGAAATTGTCCTTGAAGGTTACATCGATCCGCAAGAATTTGCCGATGAAGGTCCGTATGGAGACCACACCGGTTACTACAACGAAAAAGAAAAGCACCACGTCTTTACTATTACGCACATTACTATGCGTGAAAACCCTATCTATCACAGCACTTATACAGGTCGCCCGCCTGATGAACCGGCTGTACTTGGGGTGTCGCTGAACGAAGTCTTCGTGCCAATCTTGCAAAAGCAGTTCCCGGAAATTGAAGACTTCTATCTTCCGCCAGAAGGATGTTCGTATCGCATGGCGGTGGTAACCATGAAGAAGCAATACCCAGGGCATGCTAAGCGTGTGATGATGGGGGTATGGTCTTTCTTGCGTCAGTTCATGTACACCAAGTTTGTCATTGTATGTGATGAAAGCGTCAATGGCCGCGACTGGCAGCAAGTCACCCAAGCTATGAATGACCATATGGTACCGAGCCGCGACACCTTGATGATCGAAAGCACGCCGATAGATTCTTTGGACTTTGCATCACCGGTTACTGGTTTAGGTTCCAAAATGGGACTGGATGCCACGATCAAGTGGGACGCAGAGTTGGAGTTGGAGGCGGCCAAGTATCAAACGGCACAAGATATCGAGCGCTCGAATAGTTGGGATGAAACCTTATTGACGAAACAGGTTACAGCTCAATATCCAGAGGTGACTGACTTGTATATTGCACCGGGAACGGGTACAAATCGTATGGTACTGCTGACTCTAGATAAGCAACGCGCAGGTCAAGCTATTGAGGTAATGAAAGGAGTAGAGGCTATACTCTCACCTTACTTGGCGACTAAGTTTATCGTTGCCTGCGATCAAGACGTAAATGTGCGTGATTGGAATGATGTAATTTGGGCGATCACTACGAGAATGGATCCGTCCAGAGATACATTGTTGGTCAACGATAACACCTCTAAAGCTTATTTAGATGCAACCAATAAACTTGAAGACGAAGTGACGCGCGAGTGGGGCATACCAATTAAAAAAGACCCAGCATTGGTTGCAAAGATAGATAGCATTTGGGATGAACTAAATATCCTATGACAAAGCGAGTAGTGCTCAAGCCTCAGAACCTTGAGTTTATAGTCGAAGAAGGGCAGACAGTGTTAGAGGCTGCGCTCAACCAGAATCTTGCTTTTCCTCATCGCTGTATGGTGGGGGCCTGCGCTTCTTGTTTATGCCGTATCGAGTCGGGTGCGGTTGACTATGATTTGGAACCATTACTTACCGAGAAAGAAAAGCAGCAAGGTTGGATGTTCTCCTGTCTTGCTTATCCAAAGAGTGATTTGGTGATCACCTTTGGAGACGAATAAAAGAGATAAACCATGACCATCAATTGTAAAGTTAAGTCTATTGAGCCTTTAGCAGCGAATACCTATCAAATTTTGCTGCACCCAGAACAGCCTGTTGGCTTTAAAGCAGGTCAGTATTTAATGGTAGTAATGGGAGAGGCCGACAAGCGTCCTTTCTCTATTGCTAGCAGTCCTTGCCGTCATGAAGGCGAGATCGAACTCCACATTGGCGCTGCAGAGCACAATGCTTATGCGCTAGAAGTGGTTGAATCAATGAAGCATGCACTTGAAGTGGGTGGCGACATTCAGATTGATGCCCCTCATGGCGAA
Organism: Vibrio maritimus; assembly: GCA_000755425.1. Classification (GTDB taxonomy): domain Bacteria; phylum Pseudomonadota; class Gammaproteobacteria; order Enterobacterales; family Vibrionaceae; genus Vibrio; species Vibrio maritimus_A. The sequence continues at coordinate 817 of BBMT01000026.1, read as the reverse complement.
GCGTGGATTCGTGAAGATAGCCAGCGCCCAATTCTATTGATTGCTGGTGGCACTGGCTTTAGCTATGTACGCTCTATTCTTGATCACTGCATCAGCCAAAACATTGCGCAGCCTATCTATCTATATTGGGGTGGTCGCGATGAAGCTCAGCTATATGCTAAACAAGAGCTGGCTGATATCGCCAATGCTCATGAGCGTATTCAGTTCATTCCTGTTATTGAAGAAACACTAGCTGAGTGGACAGGCAAACAAGGCAACGTACTTCAAGCGGTCAGTGATGATTTTGATTCACTTGCTGATTTCGATATCTATATCGCAGGTCGTTTCGAAATGGCTGGCGCTGCACGTGAACAGTTCACGCAAAACAAGCAGGCAAAATCAGAACACATGTATGGTGATGCGTACGCATTTATCTAATTGTTAGTGATTTGTGGCTAAAAGGAGAGTTTTTATACTCTCCTTTTTGTTTTTTGATGGTATTTCAATCAAAAGAACGTTTTTTCTAAAAAATATTGAAAAAGGGGTTGCGCGGCTTCTCATTCTCCCTATAATGCGCACCACACCAAACGGGAGGGCAGCAAAGCAAGAGCCCAACAGGTTTGGCGGGCAAAAAGCCTAAACGAAAATAATTTGAAAAAGTGGTTGACACGACAAGTTATCTAGTTAAAATGGCCGCCCAATTCGAGAGAAAAGCCGAAAGGCTCAAAAACGAAAAGTTTAGCTTCTCGAAGAAACGTTCTTTAAAAATTTAAACCTATCAATCTGTGTGGGCACTCGTTGATGATAATCAAATTAGAAGCTTCGGCTTCAAATTAGG
>BBMT01000027.1 GCA_000755425.1 Vibrio maritimus | reverse complement strand
CGGCGTAGAAATGGTAATGCCAGGCGACAACATCCAAATGAAAGTTGAGCTAATCGCTCCAATCGCTATGGATGAAGGCCTACGTTTCGCTATCCGTGAAGGTGGCCGTACAGTAGGTGCTGGTGTTGTTGCTAAGATCTTCGACTAATTCTTAGAATTGTCGCAAGCTCTGGTAAAATCTTTGAATAAGATTTGACTAAGCAATGCTAAAAAGGGCATCATTTGATGCCCTTTTTCTGCGCTACTATTTATAGGGGCGCATAATTCACTCAATGACTGCTCAAAGAGTGAATGAATAAAGGATTTATAAGGGTTGAGTTGGAAAGCAATTTCTACCTGAGCCTTTGCATAATATGTTGGTTTGACTCAAATTTTACCAACATTAAAGGAATAAGCCCTGCAGCAGCGGGGTTGTTGTCGTCTAGTTAAGACTTGTCACAGGTTGGTTTTATGAAAGCAAACGCTGAAACTCCTGATAGCTCAAATGCAGCAGATGTAATTAAGTGGATCGTCGCTTTTGCGCTGCTAGCCGCCGCTGTTGTGGGTAATTACCTGTACGGAGAGCTATCTGTAGTTCTTCGCGCTGCAGGTGTAGTTGTATTGATTGCCGCGGCACTTGGTGTTGCAGCTACAACAACAAAAGGTAAGGCAGCTATCACGTTCGCACGTGAAGCGCGCGTAGAAGTTCGCAAAGTGGTTTGGCCAACACGCCAAGAAACGATGCAAACTACGCTGATTGTCCTTGCAGTAAGTATTGTAATGGCGCTTGCGTTATGGGGTATCGACGGCATTATGGTCCGTCTTGTTGCGTTCATAACCGGGTTATAGAGGGTGTTAATTCATGAGTGAAGCTCCGAAAAAACGCTGGTACGTTGTTCAAGCCTTTTCTGGTTTTGAAGGACGTGTGGCTCAGTCTCTTCGCGAACATATCAAAATGCACGCAATGGAAGAGTACTTTGGTGAAGTGCTAGTACCGACTGAAGAAGTTGTGGAAATGCGCGCAGGCCAACGCCGTAAAAGCGAGCGTAAGTTCTTCCCAGGCTACGTTCTTGTTCAGATGATCATGAACGATGAGTCTTGGCACTTAGTACGTAGTGTACCGCGTGTCATGGGCTTCATTGGTGGTACCTCTGACCGTCCAGCACCTATCACAGATAAAGAAGCTGACGCTATCCTTAATCGTCTAGAGAAAGCTAGCGAAGCTCCTCGTCCAAGAACTATGTTCGAAGCGGGTGAAGTGGTACGTGTTAACGAAGGTCCGTTTGCTGACTTCAACGGTACTGTTGAAGAAGTGGATTATGAGAAGAGCCGCTTGAAAGTGTCTGTATCGATCTTTGGTCGTGCAACACCAGTTGAGCTCGACTTTGGTCAAGTTGACAAACTTGATTAATACTGAATTTTTAATGGCTTAGGCCTTTAAAAATGACAGTATAAAAAAACACCATTTTAGGGTTGTTAAAGGCGCGAATTATGCTTATAATTTCGCGCCTTTTTACAGTAATGACTGTAGAAAGTTTTTTCAAAACACGGGGAGCTTTCCCATTCGGATAGCGTTTGAACCCAAAATTAGGAAATATCATGGCTAAGAAAGTTGAAGCTTATATCAAACTGCAAGTTGCAGCTGGTATGGCAAACCCAAGTCCACCGGTTGGTCCTGCTCTAGGTCAACACGGTGTGAACATCATGGAATTCTGTAAAGCGTTCAACGCAAAAACAGAATCTATTGAGAAAGGTCTACCGACTCCAGTAGTAATCACTGTTTACAACGACCGTTCTTTCACGTTCGTAACTAAGACTCCACCTGCTGCTGTTCTTCTTAAGAAAGCTGCTGGCGTTAAGTCTGGTTCAGGTCGTCCTAACACTGAAAAAGTGGGTACAGTGACTGACGCTCAAATCCAAGAAATCGCAGAAACTAAAGCTGCTGATATGACTGGTGCTGACATTGAAGCGATGAAGCGTTCTATTGCGGGTACTGCTCGTTCAATGGGCCTAGTGGTAGAGGGTTAAGATCATGGCAAAACTTACTAAGCGTATGCGCGTTATCCGCGAAAAAGTTGACGTAACTAAAGAATACGAAATTAACGAAGCTGTAGCTCTTCTTAAAGAACTAGCAACTGCTAAATTCGTTGAGTCTGTAGACGTTGCTGTTAACCTAGGCATCGATGCTCGTAAATCTGACCAGAACGTACGTGGTGCAACTGTACTACCTCACGGTACTGGCCGCGAAATCCGCGTTGCAGTGTTCACTCAAGGTGCAAACGCTGAAGCAGCTAAAGAAGCTGGCGCAGACATCGTAGGTATGGAAGATCTTGCTGAGCAAGTTAAGAAAGGCGAAATGAACTTCGACGTAGTTGTTGCTTCTCCAGATGCAATGCGTGTTGTTGGTCAACTAGGTACTATCCTAGGTCCTCGCGGTCTTATGCCAAACCCTAAAGTTGGTACTGTAACTCCTAACGTTGCTGAAGCAGTTAAGAACGCTAAAGCTGGTCAGGTTCGTTACCGTAACGACAAGAACGGTATCGTACACACTACCATCGGTAAAGTGTCTTTCGAAGCTAACCAACTACAAGAGAACCTAGAAGCTCTACTAGTTGCGCTTAAGAAAGCGAAGCCGTCTTCAGCGAAAGGTACTTTCCTGAAGAAAGTAAGCATCTCTACTACTATGGGTGCTGGTGTTTCTGTAGATCAATCTACACTAAACACTCAAGCTTAATTGCTTGCATAGGCGCGAAATTCTTGTATAATTTTGCGCCTATCAAAATTTGTGGTTGAGGCTGAAATCCTAGTGACTTTAGTCTCCATCCAAGACCGTAGGCGTTCTGAAAAGAACTTAATACTACCTACGTAGATGGTGCCAGATAGAAAGGAAGTTGAGCGTAACGTTTATCTTTCTTCTGGAAAGCACCGTATGAACTCCCAAAATCGCGAAGATTTCGGGTGGTGTAAAAACAACCAGGAGTAAATCCAAGATGGCTTTAAACCTTCAAGACAAAAAAGCAATTGTTGCTGAAGTCAACGAAGCAGCCAGTGGTGCACTTTCTGCAGTTGTAGCTGACTCTCGTGGCGTTGAAGTTGGCGCAATGACTTCTCTACGTAAACAAGCGCGTGAAGCGGGCGTTTACCTGAAAGTTGTGCGTAACACTCTAGCACGCCGTGCGGTTCAGGGTACTGACTATGAGTGTCTAACTGACACTTTCACTGGTCCTACTCTAATCGCGTTCTCTAACGAGCACCCAGGTGCTGCAGCGCGTCTTTTCAAAGACTTCGCTAAAGAGAACAAAGAATTCGAGATCAAAGCTGCTGCATTTGAAGGCGCGGTTACTGATGCTGAACTGCTAGCGACACTACCAACTTACGACGAAGCTATTGCACGCCTAATGATGTGCATGAAAGAAGCTTCTGCAGGCAAGCTGGTACGTACTATCGCTGCACTACGCGACCAGAAGCAAGAAGAAGCTGCTTAATCAGCTTGCTTTTTACTGGTTGCAAAATAAACTTATTGTTGACTTAAAAGAGAATTGTTATGTCTATTACTAACGAGCAAATCCTAGACGCAGTTGCAGAAATGTCTGTAATGCAAGTTGTTGAGCTTATCGAAGCTATGGAAGAGAAATTCGGCGTATCTGCTGCAGCTGCTGTTGTAGCTGGCGGTGCTGCTGGTGGCGAAGCTGCTGCTGAGCAAACTGAATTCGACGTAATCCTAACTGCTGCTGGCGGTAACAAAGTTGCTGTTATCAAAGCGGTACGTGGCGCAACAGGTCTAGGCCTTAAAGAAGCTAAAGGTCTTGTAGACTCAGCTCCAGCACCTCTAAAAGAAGGCGTTGACAAAGCTGAAGCTGAAGCTCTTAAAGCTCAGCTAGAAGAAGCTGGTGCTTCTGTTGAAGTTAAGTAATTATTGCTTAATTTCTTAGCCGAATAGGCTAATGGCTGGTGGTTTATTGACCACCGGCCTTTTTGCGCTGTAGGGCATAGATGAATTTTCCCGCTGTTTAAGCGTCTATGCACCAAGCAAAAAACGTTGTCTCGACGCTAGAGTCAACGTCACTACAGTAAACAGTTGTTAGTCACTGCCCCATACTCCACCTTAAGTAACTAGGATGGAAGGGCAGTTTGGGTCACTTATCAGCGAGCTGAGGAACCCCATGGTTTACTCTTATACCGAGAAAAAGCGCATCCGTAAGGACTTTGGTACTCGTCCACAAGTTTTGGACATTCCATACCTGCTATCGATCCAGCTTGATTCGTTCGACAAATTCATCGAACAGGATCCAGAGGGTCAATACGGACTTGAAGCTGCGTTTCGTTCTGTATTCCCAATTCAGAGCTATAACGGCAACTCTGAGCTGCAATACGTTAGCTACCGTCTTGGTGAGCCAGTATTTGACGTTAAAGAATGTCAAATTCGTGGCGTTACGTATTCAAAGCCACTACGCGTAAAACTACGTCTAGTTATCTTTGATAAAGACGCACCAGCAGGTACCGTAAAAGACATTAAAGAACAAGAAGTCTACATGGGCGAAATTCCGCTTATGACAGACAATGGTACCTTCGTTATCAATGGTACCGAGAGGGTTATCGTATCCCAGCTGCACCGAAGCCCAGGCGTGTTCTTCGACAGCGATAAGGGTAAGACTCACTCTTCAGGTAAAGTTCTTTATAACGCACGTGTTATTCCTTACCGTGGTTCATGGCTCGACTTCGAGTTTGACCCGAAAGATAACCTGTACGTTCGTATCGACCGTCGTCGTAAACTACCAGCATCGATCATTCTTCGTGCACTAGGTAAGTCTACGCAAGAAATCCTCGATATCTTCTTCGAAAAAGTAAACTTCGAAGTTAAGGATCAAACTCTACTTATGGAGTTGGTTCCTGAGCGTCTACGTGGTGAGACTGCTTCTTTCGATATCGAAGCAAACGGCAATACTTATGTTGAGACTGGTCGTCGCGTTACTGCTCGTCACATCCGCCAACTAGAAAAAGATGGCGTTGAGTTCATTGAAGTACCTGTCGAGTACATCGTAGGTAAAGTAGCTTCTCAAGACTACATCAATGAAGCGACAGGTGAGATCATCGTTGGTGCAAACCAAGAGATCAGCCTAGAAGCACTAGCGAACCTATCTCAGGCAGGCGTTAAGAAACTAGAAGTTCTATTTACGAACGATCTAGACCACGGTCCGTTCATGTCTGACACAATTCGTGTCGACAGCACGGTAGACCGCATCTCTGCATTGGTAGAAATCTACCGCATGATGCGCCCTGGTGAGCCGCCAACAAAAGAAGCTGCAGAAGCACTATTCGAAAGCCTATTCTTCTCTGAAGAGCGTTATGACCTATCGACCGTTGGTCGTATGAAGTTCAACAGCTCTATCATGCGTGAAGATGCTCTTGAACAGGGTACGCTGGATGAGACTGATATCATCGAAGTGATGAAGAAGCTTATCGCGATCCGTAACGGTATCGGTGAAGTCGATGATATCGACCACCTAGGTAACCGTCGTATCCGTTCTGTGGGTGAAATGGCTGAGAACCAATTCCGTGTTGGTCTTGTACGTGTTGAGCGTGCAGTAAAAGAGCGTTTGAGCCTAGGCGACCTTGATGCAATCATGCCTCAAGACCTAATCAACGCTAAGCCTATCTCTGCGGCAGTTAAAGAATTCTTCGGTTCTTCACAGCTATCTCAGTTTATGGACCAGAACAACCCGCTTTCAGAAGTAACGCACAAGCGTCGTATTTCTGCATTGGTCCTGGCGGTCTAACTCGTGAGCGTGCTGGCTTCGAAGTACGTGACGTACACGTAACTCACTACGGTCGTCTATGTCCTATCGAAACGCCTGAAGGTCCGAACATCGGTCTAATTAACTCTCTATCAGCATTCGCGCGCTGTAACGAGTACGGTTTCCTAGAAACTCCGTACCGCCGTGTCGTTGATGGTGTAGTTACTGACGAAGTTGATTACCTATCAGCAATCGAAGAAGGCCAATTCGTTATCGCACAGGCTAACGCTGCGCTAACTGAAGAAGGTACGTTTGCTGACGAGCTAATCACAGCACGTCAAAAAGGTGAATCTGGTCTTCACCCACGCGACCATGTTAACTACATGGACGTTGCAACAAACCAAGTAGTATCTATCGCTGCATCGCTTATCCCGTTCCTAGAACACGATGATGCGAACCGTGCATTGATGGGTGCGAACATGCAACGTCAGGCTGTTCCAACACTTAAGGCTGACAAGCCTCTAGTTGGTACTGGTATCGAGCGCAACGTAGCGGTTGACTCTGGTGTAACAGCAGTAGCTAAGCGTGGCGGTACAGTTCAGTCTGTAGATGCTTCTCGTATCGTTATCAAAGTTAACGAAGACGAGCTGATCCCTGGCGAAGCAGGTATCGATATCTACAACCTGACTAAGTACACGCGTTCGAACCAGAACACTTGTATTAACCAGCGCCCAACCGTACTACCTGGCGAGCCAGTAGCACGCGGTGACGTTCTTGCTGATGGTCCTTCAACAGACCTTGGTGAGCTAGCGCTTGGTCAAAACATGCGTATCGCGTTCATGCCTTGGAACGGTTACAACTTCGAAGACTCGATCTTAGTATCTGAGCGCGTAGTTCAAGAAGACCGCTTCACGACTATCCACATCCAAGAACTATCTTGTGTGGCACGTGATACTAAGCTGGGCTCTGAAGAGATCACAGCGGATATTCCAAACGTAGGTGAGTCTGCTCTGTCTAAACTAGACGAGTCAGGTATCGTTTACATCGGTGCTGAAGTTAAGGGTGGTGACATCCTAGTTGGTAAAGTAACGCCTAAAGGTGAAACTCAGCTAACTCCAGAAGAGAAGCTACTACGTGCGATCTTCGGTGAAAAAGCATCTGACGTTAAAGATACTTCACTACGTGTACCTAACTCTATTTCAGGTACCATCATTGACGTTCAAGTCTTCACTCGCGATGGCGTAGAGAAAGACAAGCGTGCTCTAGAAATTGAGCAAATGCAGCTGAAAGAAGCGAAGAAAGACCTAACTGAAGAATTCCAGATTCTTGAGGGTGGCCTTCTAAACCGTGTTCGCGCTGTACTACTTCAAGGTGGTTACTCTGACGCTAAACTAGATACTATCGATCGTAAGAAGTGGCTAGAGCTAACGCTAGAAGACGATGCAATGCAAACTCAGCTTGAGCAACTTGCAGAGCAGTACGACGAGCTAAAAGCAGACTTCGATAAGAAGTTTGAAACTAAGCGTCGTAAGATCACTCAAGGTGATGATCTAGCGCCTGGCGTTCTTAAGATTGTTAAAGTTTACCTAGCGGTTAAACGTCGTATCCAGCCTGGTGATAAGATGGCGGGTCGTCACGGTAACAAGGTGTAATCTCTAAGATCAACCCTGTTGAAGACATGCCTTACGATGAGAAAGGTCAGCCTGTAGACATCGTACTTAACCCACTGGGTGTACCTTCGCGTATGAACATCGGTCAGATCCTTGAGGTTCACTTAGGTCTGGCAGCGAAAGGTATCGGTGACAAGATCAACCAGATGGTGAAAGAGCAGCAAGAGCTAGCGAAATTCCGCGAATTCCTGCAGAAGGTTTACGATCTAGGTGGTACTCGTCAGAACGTTGATATTGCATCACTGTCTGATGACGAAGTACGTACTCTAGTTAAGAACCTACGTGGCGGTCTACCGATTGCTACACCTGTCTTTGACGGTGCGTCTGAGAAGTCTATTAAAGAACTTCTAAAACTGGGTGACCTACCAGAATCTGGTCAGCTAACTCTGTTTGACGGTCGTACTGGTGATGCGTTTGAGCGTCCTGTAACTGTAGGTTACATGTACATGCTGAAACTAAACCACCTTGTTGATGACAAGATGCACGCTCGTTCAACTGGTTCGTACAGCCTAGTAACTCAGCAGCCACTTGGTGGTAAAGCTCAGTTCGGTGGTCAGCGTTTCGGTGAGATGGAAGTATGGGCACTAGAAGCATACGGTGCTGCATATACGCTTCAAGAAATGCTAACGGTTAAGTCTGATGACGTTAACGGCCGTACGAAGATGTACAAAAACATCGTCGATGGTAACCACAGCATGGAACCTGGCATGCCAGAATCGTTCAACGTACTGTTGAAAGAGATCCGCTCGCTAGGTATCAACATCGAGCTAGAAGACGAATAATCCCTCTGGATTATCTGGTAGAAAAGGAGCTCGCACAGGTTTGCTGACCTAGCGGGTTCCTTTTTAAACTCCTTACAGGAGCTGATTGTGAAAGACTTATTAAACTTTCTAAAAGCACAGCATAAGACCGAAGAATTTGATGCAATCAAAATCGGTCTATCTTCACCTGACATGATTCGTTCATGGTCTTTTGGTGAAGTTAAAAAACCAGAAACTATCAACTATCGTACGTTCAAGCCTGAGCGCGATGGTCTGTTCTGTGCGCGTATCTTTGGTCCAGTTAAAGACTACGAATGTCTTTGTGGCAAATATAAGCGTCTGAAGCACCGTGGTGTTATCTGTGAGAAGTGTGGTGTAGAAGTTACACAAACTAAAGTTCGTCGTGACCGCATGGGCACATTGAGCTTGCGTCTCCAGTAGCTCACATCTGGTTCCTAAAATCGCTACCATCTCGTATCGGTTTGCTAATGGACATCCCGCTACGTGATATCGAGCGCGTTCTTTACTTCGAAATGTACGTAGTAACAGAGCCGGGTATGACGGATCTAGAAAAATCACAGATGCTTACTGAAGAAGAGTATCTTGACCGTCTAGAAGAATGGGGTGATGAGTTCACTGCTAAGATGGGTGCAGAAGCGATCAAAGATCTGCTGTCTACTATGGACATGCACGCTGAAGCAGAGATGATGCGCGAAGAGCTTGAGTCTACAAACTCAGAAACTAAGCGTAAGAAAATCACTAAGCGTCTGAAGCTAGTTGAAGCGTTTATTCAATCAGGTAACAACCCTGAGTGGATGATCCTAACTGTGCTTCCGGTACTTCCGCCAGATCTACGTCCTCTAGTACCACTAGATGGCGGGCGTTTCGCAACGTCTGATCTGAACGATCTATACCGTCGCGTAATCAACCGTAACAACCGTTTGAAGCGTCTTCTAGAGCTAGCGGCTCCGGACATCATCGTACGTAACGAAAAGCGTATGCTGCAAGAGTCTGTTGATGCCCTTCTAGATAACGGTCGTCGCGGTCGTGCGATCACAGGTTCGAACAAGCGTCCTCTGAAATCTCTTGCTGATATGATCAAGGGTAAACAAGGTCGTTTCCGTCAGAACCTACTAGGTAAGCGTGTAGACTACTCTGGCCGTTCTGTAATCACAGTAGGTCCATACCTTCGTCTGCACCAGTGTGGTCTTCCTAAGAAGATGGCACTAGAGCTATTCAAACCATTTATCTACAGCAAGCTAGAAACTCGTGGCATGGCGACGACAATCAAAGCGGCTAAGAAGATGGTAGAGCGCGAAGAAGCGATCGTTTGGGATATCCTAGACGAAGTAATCCGCGAACACCCAGTACTATTGAACCGTGCACCAACACTTCACCGTCTTGGTATCCAGGCGTTCGAACCAGTACTAATCGAAGGTAAAGCGATCCAGTTACACCCACTAGTGTGTGCGGCGTACAACGCGGACTTCGATGGTGACCAAATGGTGGTTCACGTGCCTCTAACTCTAGAAGCACAGCTTGAAGCTCGTACTCTGATGATGTCGACAAACAATATTCTGTCGCCAGCATCAGGTGATCCGATCATCGTACCTTCTCAGGACGTTGTATTGGGTCTGTACTACATGACACGTGACAAGATCAACGTGAAAGGTGAAGGTATGTACCTTGCAGGCCCTGAAGAGGCTGAGAAGGCATACCGTACTAAGAGCGCAGAGCTACACGCTCGCGTAAAAGTACGTATCACTGAAACTGTAGTTGACGAAGATGGCAACAGCACAACTGAGACTAAGATGGTTGATACCACTATCGGTCGTGCAATGCTATGGCAAATCGTGCCATCAGGTCTTCCATACAGCTTGGTAAACCAAAAGCTAGGTAAGAAGCAAATCTCGAACCTACTGAACGAGGCTTACCGTAAGCTGGGTCTAAAAGACACTGTAATCTTCGCTGACCAAGTTATGTACGCTGGTTTTGCTTACGCAGCACTTTCAGGTGTATCTGTTGGTATCGATGACATGGTTGTACCTCAAGCGAAGTACGACGAAATCGAATCGGCAGAAGAAGAAGTTCGCGAAATCCAGGATCAGTTCCAATCTGGTCTTGTAACAGCGGGTGAGCGCTACAACAAAGTGATCGATATTTGGGCATCGACCAACGATCGCGTAGCGAAAGCGATGATGGACAACCTATCATCTGAAACGGTTATCAACCGTGACGGTGAAGAAGAACAACAAGAGTCGTTTAACAGCATCTACATGATGGCTGACTCGGGCGCTCGTGGTTCTGCAGCTCAGATTCGTCAGCTTGCTGGTATGCGTGGTCTGATGGCTCGTCCAGATGGTTCAATCATCGAGACGCCAATCACCGCGAACTTTAAAGAAGGTCTAAACGTACTTCAGTACTTTATCTCAACGCACGGTGCTCGTAAGGGTCTTGCGGATACGGCACTGAAAACAGCGAACTCGGGTTACCTAACTCGTCGTCTAGTAGACGTAGCTCAGGACGTAGTAGTTCACGAGCACGACTGTGGTACGCACGAAGGTATCGACATGATGCCGCATATCGAAGGTGGTGACGTTAAAGTTGCACTTTCTGAGCTTGCGCTAGGTCGTGTAGTTGCTGAAGACGTTCTTAAGCCAGGTACTGAAGAAGTTCTGATCCCACGTAATACTCTGATTGATGAGAAGTGGTGTCAGATCATGGAAGATAACTCTGTAGATAGCATGAAAGTGCGCTCTGTAGTTACCTGTGATGCAGACTTCGGTTGTTGTGCACAGTGTTACGGTCGTGACCTAGCACGTGGTCACCTAGTGAACCAAGGTGAAGCAGTGGGTGTTATCGCTGCTCAGTCTATCGGTGAGCCGGGTACACAGCTTACGATGCGTACGTTCCACATCGGTGGTGCGGCATCTACTGCAGCAGCAGAGAACAGCATCCAAGCTAAGAACACAGGTTCTGTGAAACTTCACAACGCTAAGTTTGTTATCAACAAAGATAAGAAACTGGTTATCACCTCTCGTGCGTCAGAAATGACAATTATCGATGAGTTCGGTCGTACCAAAGAGAAGCACAAACTTCCTTACGGTTCACTACTGACTAAAGGTGACGGCGATGCAGTTCAAGCTGGTGAAACAGTAGCAAACTGGGAAGCGCACACGCTTCCAATCATCACTGAAGTAGCAGGTCGCATCCAGTTCGTAGACATGATCGACGGCGTAACTGTTTCTCGTCAAACAGATGACCTAACAGGTCTATCTTCAAGCGAAGTAACAGAAGCGGCAGCTCGCCCAGCAGCAGGTAAAGATATGCGTCCAGCAATCAAACTTGTTGATGAGCAAGGTAACGACGTAATGATCGCAGGCACTGAAATGCCAGCACTTTACTTCCTACCTGGTAAAGCGATCGTGAACATCGAAGATGGCGCAGAAGTAGGTGTGGGTGATACGCTAGCACGTATTCCACAGAAATCTGGCGGTAACAAAGATATCACCGGTGGTCTACCTCGCGTTGCGGACCTATTCGAAGCTCGTAAGCCAAAAGAGCCAGCAATCCTTGCTGAGCACTCTGGTACCGTTTCATTCGGTAAAGAGACGAAAGGTAAGCGTCGTCTAATCATCACTCGTGATGGTGGCGATAACTACGAAGAGATGATTCCTAAGCATCGTCAGCTAAACGTGTTCGAAGGTGAGCGCGTAGAGCGTGGTGACGTAATTGCTGATGGTCCAGAAACTCCGCATGACATTCTACGTCTACGTGGTATTCACGCTGTGACTCAATACATCGCGAACGAAGTTCAAGAAGTATACCGTCTACAGGGTGTAAAGATTAACGATAAGCACATCGAGACTATCGTTCGTCAAATGCTACGTAAGTGTACTATCACTCATGCTGGTGACTCTGAGTTCCTACCAGGCGAGCAGGTTGAATACTCAAGCGTTAAGATCGCAAACCGTCAGCTAGAAGCTGAAGGCAAAGAACTTGTACGTTTCGAGCGTGACCTACTAGGTATCACTAAGGCATCGCTAGCAACAGAATCGTTCATCTCTGCAGCATCGTTCCAAGAAACGACGCGCGTACTAACAGAGGCAGCGGTATCTGGTAAGCGTGATGACCTACGTGGTCTGAAAGAGAACGTTATCGTGGGTCGTCTGATCCCAGCGGGTACTGGTTTTGCGTATCACCAAGACCGTCAAGCTAAGCGTGACGAAGCTCAGGAAGGTCCATCAGCTGAACAAGCGACGGATAACCTAGCTGCGCTACTAAACGCAGGTTTTTCTTCTGACGAGTAATCGCAGAGCGAAATGACAAAAGGCGCCGAAAGGCGCCTTTTTTGTATCTGTAAGAAAGTGGACAACCGACAAGAATTTGGAGCAGTTAACAGCAGCTAGAGTAAATCTCTCGGTGCAACAACTCAGACTGCACTTCTAGTACAGTCTTAATCGACAATATCCAGTGGTTTGTTACGCGCCTGGCGGAATCGCCAAACTGTCCGCAATCAGCTGAATCAGCTTATCTTCCACTTCAAAGCGCAGCTCAAGTATCTCACCAACCTTAGACATATCTTCTTCAAAGCCAGGAAGCTCATCCTCAATCTTCACTTGCACGTACTTGTCATTGAACTCAAGCAGTGGGTCGGTAGTGAGAACGATCTTAGCGTAGGTCGCATCGATATCGTCATTAGTTTTGAAACCAGTCGCTTTCCACTTATCCATCACCATGTCATAGATCTTAAAGTGACCTTCGGATATGTAATCCACGAGATGATCGCAGAATGAGCTGATTTCTTTGGCGGTAGGCAGCTCGATCACGTTGGATTGAGCGTTGGCAGGTTGTAGGGAGCCGAGCTTACAGTATTCAACAATAAGCGCTTGTCTTGTCTCTAGCCAGTGGTCGATGACTTCGCTAGAGCCACCCCATTGTTCTTGTACTTGTTTGAATTTATTTAACATGACCATGTCCTCATGATCGGCACTGCAATTGGCAGCTGCACGCTTTGTAATGACAAAGAGTAAAGAGAAATCATTTCTCATTTACCAGAATTAGAATTTCGAGTTTTCTAGCTGGTATGAATTTAGATTGCCAGTAAAATGGTCGAACTGCAAGTGAAGAGGATTGATGATGTTAAAAAAAAGTAAAGCAACCATTCGTCAAGCTTATTGGTGTGTGGTCTCAGGGAACGAACTTTGGCTTGCAGATGGTGAAGTCCCATTTGGCTCAGCAGAGCAATTCTCTTTACCAGCCGAGCAAGCGATTCAAGTGGGAGAGTTTGAAGGTCACCCCGTGATGTGGCTTAACGATGCCGACTTAGACGGTGAGCGAGAACTGACATGCTGCGCGAACTGCTTCACTTGCCAGAAGCTTTGTTTTATCAACTCTCGAAAGCGATTCAATATGGCTACATGAGCCAATCTATGCGTTTTTGTCCTCAGTGCGGAGGTCGCAACCATCTCAACCACAATCAGCTCGCTATGCAGTGTCAGGACTGCAGAACGCTGCATTATCCACGCATTTTCCCATGCATTATTGTTGCCGTTCGAAAAGGACAGCAAATCTTGCTCGCTCAGCACAACCGCCACGCGGGTGGGATGTACACGGTGATTGCGGGCTTTCTTGAAGTAGGCGAAACACTTGAGACTTGCGTTGCCCGTGAAGTGGAAGAAGAAACCGGAATTAAGGTGGGCAACATCCGCTATTTTGGCAGTCAGCCATGGGCATTTCCATCGAGCATGATGATGGCTTTTCTTGCCGACTACGAAAGTGGTGAGATCAAGCCGGACTATACGGAACTGAAAGACGCGCAGTGGTTTGATACCAAGGAACTGCCTCTAGTAGCACCGGAAGGAACGATTGCTAGAGCGCTGATTCATGCCACGGTCGACGCAGCTTCGGCAGAAAAATGACAAAAAAACCTCCGCGTGCGGAGGGGGTAAGTAAGATGTCGTTATGAGATGCTGAGTCCTAAGACTCAGTAGTATTATTGTAATTTTCGCTAGCAAACAAACTTTTAACATTCCTTCCCGCCATTGGCAAACTCACCTCAAAACTGCGTATTGATAATATGATCTGCTTTGCAAAGTGACTCTTTTTTGAGCGTTCACGCAGCATACTGGATGACCCTCAAAATTTAGTAAAAGAATTGTTATCTAAGGCTGCCAACCATGAATGAATAGCGGTAAACTAACGCCTTTCGAATTGGAGAAAAAAGAATGACGGAATTAAAGAACGATCGCTATCTTCGAGCGTTGCTCAAGCAACCTGTAGATTACACACCAGTATGGATGATGCGCCAGGCTGGCCGCTATCTACCAGAATATCGTGAGACTCGCTCCGTGGCGGGTGATTTCATGTCACTGTGTAAGAATGCAGAGCTAGCGTCTGAGGTGACTCTTCAGCCACTACGCCGTTTCCCGCTAGATGCCGCCATTCTATTTTCTGACATCTTGACGATTCCAGATGCAATGGGTCTAGGCTTGTATTTTGAAGCGGGTGAAGGTCCTAAGTTTGAGCGTCCGATCACTTGTAAAGCCGATGTCGACAAGATTGGCATTCCAGATCCAGAAGGTGAGCTGAAATACGTTATGAATGCGGTTCGTCAGATCCGCAAAGACCTAAACGGTGACGTACCACTTATCGGCTTCTCTGGCAGCCCGTGGACGTTGGCTACCTACATGGTTGAAGGTGGTAGCTCGAAAGCATTCACTAAGATCAAAAAGATGATGTACGCAGAGCCACAAATCTTGCATGCGCTTCTTGATAAGCTAGCAGACAGCGTAATTGAATACCTAAATGCGCAGATCAAAGCCGGTGCACAATCTGTAATGGTATTTGATACTTGGGGCGGCGTATTAACACCTCGTGATTACAACCTGTTCTCACTTCAGTACATGCACAAGATTGTGGATGGCCTGATTCGTGAAAACGAAGGTCGCCGAGTTCCAGTGACCTTGTTCACTAAGAACGGTGGTATGTGGCTAGAGCAAATCGCAGCAACGGGCTGTGATGCTGTTGGTCTAGACTGGACTATTAACATTGCCGATGCGAAAGCTCGCGTGGGTGACAAAGTGGCGCTGCAAGGCAACATGGATCCATCGATGCTTTACGCACAACCTGAGCGTATTCGTGAAGAAGTGGCGACCATTCTAGAAGGCTTTGGCGACGGTGGTACAGGTCACGTGTTTAACCTTGGTCACGGTATTCACCTTGATGTGCCGCCAGAAAACGCGGGCGTGTTTGTTGAGGCGGTTCACGAGTTATCCAAGCCGTACCACAAGTAATGTGTTGAGATACGAAGCGCTTAGACTCGGTCTCATTGACTTTTACATCTAAGCTATTGTGTCTAAATAGTGAGATGCTGTCATTTCCTCATTGGAGTTGGCGGCATTTTTGTATCCTCTTGACTACGCTTTAACTAGGTTTCGTTTAACGAGGCAACTTTATGTTTAAAGTGTTTCTCTCCTTGCTCGCCTCTGCGCTCATAGCCACCGGCTGCGCTTCTGATGTCGCCACCGACTACAACGCTGGCGTCAATTTTTCCGCGTTCAACACTTATCAATATCAAGAAAATGAAGCTGCGCCTCTGAGCCTTGATGGTGCGCGTATTAAGCAAGCGGTCGACAATGAACTCGGTATCCGCGGCTTTACGATGATAGAGCAGGGCGCAGACCTTGTAGTTCGCTATGATATTTTGGAAGGCACCGAGCTTCGAGCGGATGGACCCAGTTTCGGTTTTGGCTTTGGTACCGGAAGCTATAACAGTGGCTATGGTGTTGGCGTTCGTACCCCAACACGTGTCAAAGAGAAGAAGTTCGGCAAATTGGCCGTTGAGCTGGTTGACCCAAAAACCAATGATGTCGTGTGGCGCTCTGTCTCACAGCGACAGTTAACGGAAACGATGGAACCTGCTGATAGAGACGCTTTTGTTCAGGAACAGGTTCATAAGATGTTTGAGGAATATCCAATAAAATAATGGTAAAGAACGGTCCTTGGCTCTAGGCTCTCGGAAGACCAAGGATCAGGGACCAAGAAGCCCTAATACCCACGCTCAAAATCAATCACATTCTGCAATTGGAACCCATCCCGCCAACGCAGAAAGTTCTCAGCGAAAATATCCACCACCTGTTCAGGGAAGCTAATGGCCGCTATGTGAGGGGTGACAGTCACATTTGGGTTGCTCCAGTAAGGGCACTCTTGTGAGATGGCTCATCGATAAATACATCCAAAAAAGCATGCACTAAATGGCCTCGCTCGAGAGCTTGAAGCAGAGCATTGCCGTCTACGGTTTGACCTCGCCCGACATTAAAAAACAGGGCATGGCGACAGGCTGAGAACAAATGCTCATCAAAAAGACCATCGGTAGTTGGCGTATTCGGAAGCGTATTGACGATGATATCAGCGCTCTCAAGTGCTTTCGCAGCTTCATTAATATGGTAGGTTTCTGCAAACGCACTTTGTCTTGGCGGAATGCCGGTACGATTGATACCAATAGGGACAACACCAAGTGCTTTCACTGTATTGGCTAAGTGGCTACCAATGGCACCAGTACCAAATATGACCATGCGTTTACCGATCATCGATTGGTAGCTGTGGGGGTGCCAGTCGCGCTTTTGTTGCTGTTGGCGGTAAAGGTCGAAATGACGAAAATAGTTAATCGAGTAGCCAAGCACATACTCGCTGATCTGCTGGCCGAAAATGCCCTTCACATTGGTGAGCTTGTAATCCTTGCGAAGCGACTCACTAAGCAATGCATCGATACCTGCATATGTCGACTGCACCCATTCTACCTGCTTTGCTTCATCCAGTTTTAGCGCCAGCTTAGGTGGGGCTGCGAGCAAGATCGTGGCATCGTCCAGCTGGGTGGTGAATGCTAAATCTGGCAACTGTTTGCTTTCGAGGAGAGCTCGGTACTGGTCATTGTTGTCCGTCACAAGTGCTAAGCGATGCTTTTGCGTCGTCATTTCTGGCTATTCCCTATCCGTTTGGTTACACTTCCGCAGACTATATTCACTACGGCAGAGCGACCATGTTAAAGAACCCTATTCAGGTACGTATCGAAAAATTTGAGCCTTGGCAGCATATCACTTTTATGACCTGTTTGTGCGAGCGTATGTACCCCAACTTCGCTATGTTCTGTGAGCAAACCGAGTTTGCTGAAGCGCGCGTGTACCGCAATATTTTGGATGCGGTATGGGAACTGCTGACGGTGAAAACCGCTAAAATCAACTTCGAAAAGCAGCTTGAGAAGCTAGAAGAGGTCATTCCAAACTCGGAAGATTTCGACATCTACGGCGTCTATCCTGCGATTGACGCGTGTTTTGCCTTATCGACTTTACTGCATGGTTTGCTCGATCGCGATTACTTACTGGAATCAACGCTTAAGATCAGTCAACAGTCTGTCGCGACCGTGGCTCAGCTTGAACAAGCAGAAACCGGTGTGGAAATCACTAATGATAACCAAAAAGAAAACGAAGCTGTGTGTGAAGAGTGGGATGTCCAGTGGGCAATTTTCCGTCCACTACGTGATTGCACTGAGCGTGATATCGAATTGATTAAAGATTTGCGTGCAGAACTAAAAGAACAGAGTGTTAGCAACATTGGTGTAGAGATTTAACCCATCTTCCCAAGTGCGAGTCCTAGATTTTTGTAAAAGCGGTGGCAGAGGCGACCGCTTTTTTGATTTGAGCCTTAAGGGGTTGTTTAACGTTTTTATAATCCCGAGTAACTAATCCGATTCACAAACCACTCTTTGATCCCTTCTGGTGTTTTCACCACAAACTCATCATCGACTTCTTTTTTAAGAATCGCACGAGCCATAGGTGCGTCTATAGAAACATATCCTTTTGCACCGCCATAGATTTCATCAGGTCCGACAATACGGAACTGCATTACGTCGCCATCGTCATTCTCAATCTCAACCCAAGCGCCAAAAAAGACTTTGCCTTCTTGCTGTGGTGAATAGTCAACGACAGTGACTTGCTCTAAACGCTTGCGCAGGTAACGGACACGACGGTCAATCTCGCGTAGGCGTTTTTTGTTGTACTGATAGTCTGCGTTTTCAGAGCGATCGCCAAGCGATGCTGCCCAAGTCACCTTTTTGGTGACTTCAGGGCGCTCTTCACGCCAGAGAAAATCGAGTTCTTTTTTAAGCTTGTCGTACCCTTCGCGGGTGATCAGGTTTGTTTTCATAAATCCATCGAGTTGCGGATGAGACCGCCACCATATTGCCATGAAAACAAAAAAGCTCAATCTGGCTAACGCATCAAAATTGAAACGTTAAGAGGTCAATTCAGGTGCTCGGCGGTCTCGTTGCACTTTCTGATGATGACTCAACAGCGATAGCACTCGCCCTTCATCGTGTATTTGTTCAAAGAATGGATTGGCATCGAGTGCAGTTAAATCACATTCAAAGATACTTAGCTCACCAACTTGGTATTTCTCAGGAATGTAAATATCAGACATCAAGGTTTTCGCGTAAGGCTTGATGGCGGTAACGAAGATTTTTTTCCCTTCAAATAACTGGCAAGCATGACGATGGACTTGGCGATGAAGCGGTTTGTCCTGTGCTAAGTAGCTAAGCAAGCAGTCTTGGCCGTTGGCATCTTTGCCATAGACAATATGACCGACCATCGCCTGTTGATGTAAAGCGACCACCACATTCACTTCTTTTACCGACATGGCAGTAATTAAGTCCTGAAAGCTGATATTGCGGTAGTGCTGCTGGGCGTATTCTATTTGCTCGCGATAGAGATAGGCAGTTGTGTCCAAGAGTAGTTGATGAACTTTTCGATTGAACAAGGATAGACGGGGTCATTGCCAATAAAGAACTCATCGTATTTTTCTACCCCTTGTATAAGTCGACGCTCTTCTTGGGTGTAGCGATAGGGCAGTTGGAAAAAGGCAGCCACGCCAGCACGACGCATTAGAGAGGGCTGTCCATTGCCGTGCTCCCATTTACTGAGCATAGGCTGGTTGACCCCTTGAAACGCCCGATGAGACAAACTGAGTGCTTCAACGAGTTCGAGTTGAGACAGGCCATTAACGCTGCGCCAGTACTTAAGTGCGGTGGCAAAACTGTCACGGGAAAATTGTGGCTCCCATTGGGACGATATGGTCATAACCCTCTCCTTGATGTATCGAGACCAGAGACGTTACTTAGGGTATATGAGAGCGGCGGTTTGAGCTGTGAAAACCCTATTACGAAGCGTTACAAAGCGTTAGCGAACGCGAGAGTTATGACGCTTTGGTTAATCGTGTTTCAGGGCGCAAAGATTGGCAACATACGATAAACACCGTATATATCACACAGAATGGTGTCGAAGGCAGCTAATATAGACCATAATTAATAAACGCTAACAATTCTGCGCACAAATTTTGTCCAAAGAATGTTACATTTACCGCTGAACCTTTGGTTTGCTTCAGAAAATAGCAAGCTGAAGGTGTGAATTGCTTTTTAGTGGTGGAATCGAATATGCAAGAAAATCACAAGATTTTAGTTGTTGATGATGATGCACGTCTACGTGCATTGCTAGAGCGTTACTTATCAGAGCAAGGATTCCAAGTACGCAGTGTTGCTAACAGTGAGCAGATGGACCGCCTGTTAACCCGAGAAAACTTTCATTTGATGGTATTGGATTTAATGCTACCAGGTGAAGATGGCCTGTCGATTTGTCGTCGTTTACGTAACGCCAACAACATGTTGCCGATTCTAATGCTGACAGCGAAAGGCGATGAAGTAGACCGTATCGTCGGCCTTGAGGTCGGTGCAGATGACTACTTACCAAAACCGTTCAACCCGCGTGAGCTGCTAGCTCGTATTAAAGCGGTGTTGCGCCGTCAAACCATCGAAGCGCCAGGAGCGCCAAGCCAAGAAGAGTCTGTCGTCGAGTTCGGTGACTTCCGACTAAACCTTGGTACTCGTGAGATGTTCCGCGGTGAAGAGGCTATGCCTCTGACGTCTGGTGAGTTTGCAGTGCTTAAAGCATTGGTCACCAACGCACGTGAGCCGATGTCGCGTGATAAGCTGATGAACATGGCTCGCGGCCGTGAGTATTCAGCGATGGAACGTTCTATTGACGTGCAAATTTCTCGCTTGCGTCGTATGTTAGAAATCGACCCGAGTAAACCTCGCTACATTCAAACTGTATGGGGTCTGGGTTATGTCTTCGTGCCAGACGGCAAAGAAGCATAATTGATTGATAAGGCTCTGGATGGATTCAGAGCCTTTTTTGTTTATTATCCTGTCTCGATCTTCGCTCCAAAGGAAACCTTATGCGCTTTCGTAGCTCCTTCACGCAATCCATCCTACTGTTTTCTCTCTGCTGATTGCCAGCCAAGTTTTCTCCTATTACGCCGTGTACAACTATGCGTTACTGCCGAGTTTGCAGCAGTTCAACAAGATCTTGGCGCATGAGTTGGTGTTTTTCTTGGAAGACACGGAGGCGGTCGATGGGCAGATCGAGATGGATGCGCCTATGCGTCGCCAAGTATTGGCTCAATTGGGTGTGACGATCCATGCTGATGATAGTCCGATGGCCGAAGAGTTTAGCCAAGCGCTGCCGATCGATTTGATGAGTGAAGAGATGAGCGACGAACTCGAAACCGAGACTGAGGTTCGTCTGATACTTGGTGAGGAGAGCTATATTTTATGGATGAAAATCGCCGCGTTGCCAAACTCCTTAATACGCATCCCTCTCTCTGAGCTGCAAGAAGAAGACTTTGCACCGCTATTTCGCAATAGCTTAATTATGGCTCTGCTTGTCCTTGCTGGTGGTTGGCTGTTTATTCGCTTGCAAAATAGGCCGCTGACAGCGCTTGAGAATGCGGCGAAGCTGGTGGGGCAAGGGGAAATTCCTCCGCCATTGCCAGAGAAAGGGGCGTCTGAGATCCGTTCGGTAACTCGAGCTTTTAACCAAATGGCTAAAGGCATCCAAGAGTTGGAACAAGATCGTACACTATTAATGGCCGGTATCAGCACGATATTCGCACGCCGCTGACACGTATTCGCCTTGCTACAGAGATGATGTCGCCAGAAGACAGCTACTTGGCGGAAGGCATTATTAGTGACACGGAAGAGTGTAACGAAATCATCGGCCAGTTTATGGACTATCTAAAACCGGTTAACACTCAGTCGTTCGAACCGCTTAGCTTGAATGATATTGCCTCGGACATTGTCTCATCTGAAGGCGGTTATGAGATTCAAATTGATTTTGACCCTATGGCGCGTATCAAAGACATCGAAGGTAGTCCTATTGCCATCAAACGTGCTATCACCAACCTAGTGGTTAATGCCGTGCGTTACGGAAATGGCTGGGTGAAAGTGACGACAGGTATGACTGCTGATAACAAACTAGCTTGGGTAACAGTGGAAGATAATGGTCCTGGTATCGAGCCAGACCAAATCAGCCGTCTATTCGAACCTTTTACACGTGGTGATACTGCTCGCGGCAGTGAAGGCACTGGGCTGGGGCTTGCGATAGTTAAGCGCATTATTAGCCAGCACCATGCTCGGTGAGTATCTCGAACCGCAGTGAAGGCGGCCTAAAGGCGCAGGTGAGTTTTCCTGCAGTGAAGAATGGCAAGAATATGGTTCCTAGAGTCTAGGAACCGGTTTTCATTAAGCTTTAGCGTAAAACTCTCGATCACCCAACCAGCGGTCGATAATCTTCTTAGCGTTGTCCGGATATTGTTCATGAACATGACGGGCAATGCGCTGCACTTCTGGTACTAAGCGCTGGTCACGAACTAAGTCGCGATCTTAAAGTCAGCCAAGCCGGTTTGTTTGGTACCAAGCAGCTCGCCAGGGCCTCGAATCTCTAAATCTTTCTGAGCAATGACAAAGCCGTCATTACTTTCTCTTAGCACGCCTAAGCGCTTCTGAGCCGTTTTAGACAGTGGAGAGTGATACAACAGCACACAGTGACTTGCGACGCTGCCACGCCCCACACGGCCGCGTAGCTGGTGTAGCTGAGCCAGACCAAGACGCTCTGGGTTTTCGATGATCATTAAGCTGGAGTTGGGCACATCCACCCCGACCTCGATCACCGTTGTTGCAACCAAAAGATGCAGCTCGTTGTTTTTAAAGCGCTGCATCACATCTTGCTTCTCCGCCGGCTTCATGCGGCCATGTACCAAACCAATCTTAAGATCGGGGAGTTTGCGTTGTAGGTCTTCGGCGGTATCCGCGGCGGCTTGCGCTTCAAGCACTTCAGACTCATCAATCAAGGTACATACCCAATACGCCTGTTTGCCTTCATGAAGGCAGGCATTCTTGACGCGTTCAATCACATCATCACGCTTGGTATCGGGAATGGCGACCGTTTGAATCGGGGTTCGACCTGGAGGCAGTTCATCGATCACCGAGGTTTCCAAATCTGCATACGCGGTCATCGCCAGCGTTCTAGGAATTGGCGTGGCCGTCATGATTAATTGATGCGGGTAAAACCCTTGTTTGGCACCTTTCGCCCGCAGCTCTAGTCGCTGGTGGACACCAAAGCGGTGCTGCTCATCAATGATAACGAGTGCTAAGTTTTTAAACTCAACAGATTCCTGAAACAGCGCATGGTACCCACAACCATTTGTGCTTCACCGCTAGCAATGCGTGCAAGCTCAGCTTCTTTTGCCTTGCCTTTCTGTTTACCAGACAGCCAACCTACTTGAATGCCCATTGACTCAAACCAACCGGCAAAGTTAATCGCATGCTGCTCAGCGAGCAATTCCGTAGGTGCCATCATGGCGACTTGATAGCCATGCTCAATAGCGCGCACCGCAGCCAAGGCTGCGACCAGCGTTTTACCCGAGCCCACATCGCCCTGCACTAAGCGCATCATAGGAATAGGTTTTTGAAGATCGGTTTCAATCTCTTGAACCACTCGAGCTTGAGCTCCTGTGGGTGAGAAGGGCAGTTGCTCTAAAAGCTTTTGTTTAAGCGTTTGTACCGGATCAAGAGCAATCGCAGCATCTTGCTGACCTTTGCTGCGCACGGCGAGCATCGATAAGTTCTGCGCCATGAGCTCTTCAATGATCAAGCGCTGCTGAGCCGGGTGCTTGCCTTCATCAAAATCGTCGAGGTTAATGTTCGGTGGCGGGCGGTGAATAATGTGTAGCGCTTGGCTAAGCGTCATTTGCTGGTTGTACAGGCCACTGGGCAGTAGTTCATCAACAGCGGCACCATCCATAAGATCTAACGCTTGGTCGGTTAAACTCTTCAGAGTCAGTTGCCTTAAGCCTCGGTCGTCGGGTAGATAGGCGTCAGAGTTTGCTCAAGCTTTGGCGTTTTCCCCTCAGCATGAAACTTGTATTCAGGATGGATGATTTCAAGGCCGTGATTGCCGCGCTTTACCTCACCATAGGCAACAACAACGCGCCCCTCGGAGAAGTTATTCTTCATCGCAGCGGTGAAGTTGAAAAAGCGTAGGGTAATGGTGCCGTTGCCATCACTGACCTTTACGGTCAACATTTTACGACGGCCAAAGGCGACATCACTACTCATCACTTTACCCTGCACTGAACCCCAAAGGCCTGGGTGCAGTTTGACGATAGGGTAGATGCGAGTGCGGTCTTCATAGCGATGAGGCAAGTGAAACAGCAGATCCTGCACCGTGTGCAATCCTACCTTTTCAAGTTTCTCTGCGACTTTTGCCCCTACGCCAGTAAGCGAAGTTAAAGGAATTGCCGACAGTAACTGAGCCATATTCACCATCCATCAGAGTGTTAGATGGGAATATTCAAGCATCTTACTGTCTTTTTGTACAGTTTTAGTTAGAGACGGTTCTTGGGGAAAAGATGGTCCTAGGTTCTAGGAATAAGAGCCGATAATCTAGAGCCAAAGACCAAGGACCATTACTTCTTCTGCATCTCCTTCCACCACGACTCATCCGCCACGATCTGCCTTCATCATCAAGTGGAGGGTACGGCATGTTTTTCTTCTTGGCGACTTTGGCGAGAACCGGGTGGCCGCGTTCGAATAAGATGCGGTGGATGGTTTCTTCTGATAGCGCGCTTGCCTCACGATCGTACATGCCCGCAAGTTGGCGCTGTCGTTGTGCTTCGAACAGGATGAGTGCGCTAGCAACAGAGACATTGAGTGACTGAACCATGCCAACCATAGGAATAATGATGTCTTGGTCTGCTTCACCGAGCGCATCTTGAGTGATACCGTTCTTCTCGCCACCGAGAATGATAGCGGTAGGTTTGGTGTAATCGATGTCGCGAAAATCGACCGCAGAATCGGAAAGGTTGGTTGCTAGAACTTGCATGCCTTGTGATTTTAGTTCGCGAACCGCTTCCGCTACTGTGTCGTGTGTCTCTACTTCCACCCAATTGCGGGCACCTGCCGAGGTATGGCTTAAGGTGCGCATCTTCTCATCAGGCCAAACAGCGTGGACTTTGTGGACACCAGCTGCATCGGCAGTGCGGATCACCGCAGAGACGTTGTTTGGCTTGTGCACTTGCTCGAGCAGCAAAGTCAGGTCGGGTTGGCGTGCTTTGAGTACTTCTTGAATACGATTGTAGCGTTCTAAATTCATTAGGATGTTCCAAATAAAACGGGCTCGATATTCATCGAACCCGTATTAAATCAAAAAGCTGTGCTAGTTCTTACGACGTCGGACGCGAAGCGCGTGCGGCATCACGCGAATGCGCTTCATAATGCCAGCAAGGTGTACACGATCTTTGGTCGTTAGCAAAACGGTCACCGTATACAAGCGGCCATCACGCTCCTCGGTTGAGATACCGTGGATGTTGGAGCCTGTTTTGGCAATCACATTAGTCAGCTCTGCCAGTGCACCTTGGTGGTTTTGCAGGTCGACTTTCAGCTCAGCAGTAAATTCCTGCTCGAAGTCGTCACTCCACTCAACGGCCATGTACTTATCCGGCTCTTTTTGGTGACCACGCACGTTTGGACACGTCTCGCGGTGAACCACAAGGCCACGACCTGGTGATACGTGAGCAATAATGTGATCGTCTGGGATCGGGTGACAACAGTTCGCGAACGTCAGCAAAATACCTTCCGCGCCGCGGATTGGTAGCTTTTTACCTGTAGTAGGCACAGAACTGGTTTGCGTCAGCTCATCGGTATCACCTAGCAGGCGACGCGCGATGACGATACTCATCAACTCGCCCAAGCCGATATCGGCTAGCAAGTCATCTACAGAGTCGAGCTTAAGATCGGTCAGCACTTCATTGATGTTATCTGGTAGATGGTATCAATAGAGTGGCGACCCAACGCGTGGTTGAGTAGGCGGCGACCTAGTACGATAGACTCTTCGCGGCGCATCGTCTTAAGAACCTGACGAATCTTAGTGCGAGCTCGAGATGTCACCACATAGTTAAGCCATGCTGCATTCGGACGAGCGCCCGGTGCACTGATGATCTCAACCGTTTGACCGTTCTTAAGCGCTTTACTTAGCGGGTAAGGGTTACGGTCAACGCGAGCACCAACACAGGTGTTACCCACATCGGTGTGAACGGCGTAAGCAAAGTCGACCGCGGTTGCGCCAAGTGGCAGCTCAACAATACGACCTTTTGGTGTGAACACGTAAATTTCGTCTGGGAACAGATCGGATTTTACGTTTTCAATAAATTCAAATGAGTTACCGGCACTTTGCTGTAGCTCAAGCAGGCTTTGCATCCAGCGCTGCGCTTTAATTTGCGCGGTAGTGCCAGTGCGATCGCCATTGCCTTTGTAAGCCCAGTGCGCCGCGACACCTTTATCCGCCATTTGATCCATATCTTCAGTACGGATCTGCACTTCAACGGGTACGCCGTGAGGGCCAACCATTGAGGTGTGTAGGGATTGGTAGCCGTTCGCTTTTGGTACCGCGATGTAATCTTTCATGCGGCCAGGACGAGGCTTGTACAGGCTATGAACTTGACCAAGTACGCGATAACAGGTGTCTGCCGTGTCCACGATAACGCGGAAGGCATAAATATCCATGATGGTATGGAAACGCTGCTCTTTGGTTTTCATCTTGTTGTAGATGGAGAACAGGTTCTTTTCACGACCCAAGACGCGACAGTTTAGACCAACTTCTTCAAGACGACCTTCAATTTCGCTGTGGATACGTTGGATCATTTCTTTACGGTTACCACGAGCAGCTTTCACCACTTCTTTTAGAACGCGATAACGGTTTGGATAAAGCGCTTCAAAACCCAGCTCTTCAAGCTCGGTCTTGATGTTGTGAATACCTAGACGATGCGCAAGCGGCGCATAGATCTCTAGGGTTTCACGAGCGATACGACGTTTCTTGTCAGGACGAAGCGCGCCCAATGTACGCATGTTATGAGTACGGTCACTGAGCTTAATCAAGATCACGCGGATGTCTTGCACCATGGCAAGCACCATCTTACGGAAGTTTTCCGCTTGAGCTTCTTTGCGATCTCGGAATTTTAGCTTGTCGAGCTTGGAAACGCCGTCCACGAGTTCCGCGACAGTATTGCCAAATTGTTCTTCTAGCTCTTCTTTGGTGACTTCCGTATCTTCAATAACATCATGCAACAGAGCCGCTTGAAGTGTTTCAATATCCAGACGCATTTCTGCGAGGATACGAGCAACCGCAACCGGGTGGATGATGTAAGGTTCACCGCTAGAGCGGGTCTGCCCTTCATGGGCATCTCTTGCTACCACATAAGATTGACGCAGAGCCTCAATTTGAGGCTCTGTTAGGTATTCTTGGGCAACGTCTTTAAGGCTATCGAATAGGTACAAATTATAGGCCCGAACGTCGATGGAACTCTGATTGGATAGGTCGAATTAACGGTTGTGAGCGATGCTGCTTACTGCCGCTAGTTCTGCAGCTTCTTGCTCTTGCTGCTCTTGACGCTCACGTGCGTCTAGTACTTCTTTCGTGATCAAGCCTTCTTCGATTTCGCGTAGAGCGATAACCGTTGGCTTATCATTTTCTTCTGGCACTAGTGCATCTTTACCACCGATTTGCATCTGACGTGCGCGGCGAGCCGAAATAAGAACTAGGTCGAAGCGGTTGCCAACTTTTTCAACAGCGTCTTGAACAGTTACGCGTGCCATAAGAACTCCAATAGTTAACTAAATTTTTGATGACGAGAAAGTATACAGGCTATTACATTTAGATTCTAGATCACAAATGATCCGTTTAGCTACTGTTACTTAGGGTTTAATCGGCGATATCACGAATGAGATCGCCCGTTATTTCATTTAATCGCGATAAGCGAAAAGCAGAATAGAGACAAAGAGCGAGCGAATTACTCCGCTAGCAACGCATCCAACATGCCTTTATATTTCACCGCTTGCTTGTCTTGCTTCAAGCGCTCAGCACGTAAAATGGCTTTAAAATCAACCAGTGCGCCATCAAAGTCATCGTTGACGATAACATAGTCGTACTCGTTGTAGTGTGACATTTCTGATTTTGCTTCGCTCATGCGTTTTGCGATCACTTCATCGCTATCTTGGCCGCGAACGTTCAAACGGCGCTCTAGCTCACTGTTTGAAGGCGGTAGGATAAATACGCTTTTCGCTTGAGGCATTTGCTCACGGATTTGGCGTGCGCCTTGCCAGTCGATGTCTAGGAAAACATCGATACCTTTATCTAAGGTTTCTTCAATCCACAGGCGAGACGTGCGTAGTAGTTACCGAACACTTCGGCATACTCAAGGAATGCGCCTTGCTCGATCAGTGATTCAAACTCTGATTTTTCAACAAAGTGGTAGTGCACGCCATCTTCTTCACCAGGGCGCATGCCACGAGTGGTGTGAGAAACTGAAACCTTCATTGCGTAGGTTGGGTTCTTTTCCAACATCGCCGAAATTAGGCTCGATTTACCAGCGCCGCTAGGAGCCGATACGATATAAAGGGTGCCTTTACCAATCATTTGTCAGTGTCCGCATTCTTGGGTTGAAGGAATAGAAGCCGGCTAGTGCCTTCTTCTATTTTAGATAAAACACTGGCCGAAGTGCTGAAATTTCGGCCAGAAAAATGGAGGCGAAGAGTATCACGATTGAGGGGAGCACGACAAGCGGTCTTCTCTTTGATGTGAGGACTTGCATAAGGAGTTTGGAGTAGGCAGCAGGAGTGGATGGTCAACATTGAAAGCAAACGTTTGCTTATATATCAACATCTTGTTTTTTAAGCGATAAAAACCAACAAGAAAAACGTTGATTTATTTCTCTGGCCAATTAGAATTCGCGCCAATATTTTTATTGCGCATACGTTTGCGTCGGCGTGTTTTCTATCTTAAAAGGTACCACTGTGAGTGCAGAATTAGCAGGTCAGAGACAGACCAACCCTTCCTTTATCGAAGCGACCTTCAAGGTGAGTGAGCGTAAGTCTACGATTGGCACTGAGGTGTACGCGGGCTTTATTACCTTTCTAGCGATGAGCTACATCTTGGCAGTCAATCCAGCTATTCTGGGCGATATTCCTGGTATGGATCGCGGCGCAGTATTTACCGCAACAGCGTTGGCGGCGGCGTTTGCGACGTTAATTATGGGTGTATTTGGTAACTACCCAGTGATGCTTGCTCCAGGTATGAGCATGAACGGCTTTTTCAAAGGCATGCTGCTAAGTGGATCGGTAGCGCTGGTCTGGCATGAGGCACTGCTTGGTATCTTTTTCTCTGGCATCATTTACCTCATCTTATCGATGACTAAGATCCGTAAAGCGATGATCGAGTCGATTCCAGAAGATCTTAAGTTGGCGATTACGGTTTCACTTGGTTTGTTTATCGCATTCTTGGGTCTTAAGAACGCAGGTATCATCGTTTCAAATCCAATCATTTTGGTGAGCATGGGGGATATTCTAGACCCTAAAGTGATCATTGCTTACATCAGTATCTTCATTGCGCTGGGTTGTATGGTTCGCGATATCAAGCTGGCGACATTCATCTCATTTGTATCGGCTATCATTCTTACCATTCTTGCTGACACCTTTATGGGCACGAACAACGCGCCAATTCCAGATCAGCTCGTCGCAATGCCACCAAGCATGGCTGGTAGCTTTGGTGCGATCTTTGATTTCTCAGGTTTAACGGCTGAGAAGATGTTTGATCTCCTGTTTATTGTCATCATCTTCCTAATTGTCGACTTCTTCGATGGCTTAGCACGATTGTGGGTGTAGGTCGCGACGCAGGTATTATCGACAAAGATGGTAAGGTGCCAAACGCTCGTTCGGCACTTGTGGCTGATGCGGGTGGTACTGTGATGGGCTCACTGCTTGGTACAACGTCAGTAACAGCATTCTCAGAATCGGGCATTGCATCTTCACAGGGGGCGAAAACAGGTCTGGCCGCCGTTGTGGTTGCTGGTTTGTTCTTTGTATCCTTGTTCCTATACCCGCTATTTTCATTGTTCTCGGCAGCTATGGTGGCACCAGCGATGGTGGTGGTAGGTATCTACATGATTGGCCGTTTGGGAGATATCAAGTGGGATAAGAAAGAGTCTCGCATAGCCGCTTTCTTTACCATTATGTTCACGGTTCTGAGCTTCTCACCGGCTAACGGCATGGCGATGGGTTTTATTAGCTATGCGTTTAGTATGGTTGTGGCAAGTAAGGGCAAAGAGGTTCACCCGGTGATTTATGTGTTGTCGGCGTTGTTTATGACCTATCTAGTTCTGCTGTAATCGGGAATTGAGGAAAAAGAAAGCAGGCTAGAGCCTGC
>BBMT01000028.1 GCA_000755425.1 Vibrio maritimus | reverse complement strand
AGCTAGAGTAGTACAG
Source organism: Vibrio maritimus (assembly GCA_000755425.1). Classification (GTDB taxonomy): domain Bacteria; phylum Pseudomonadota; class Gammaproteobacteria; order Enterobacterales; family Vibrionaceae; genus Vibrio; species Vibrio maritimus_A. The sequence continues at coordinate 24,984 of BBMT01000028.1, read as the reverse complement.
ATTGCAGCAGTTAGAGTTGTTTTACCGTGGTCAACGTGGCCGATAGTACCAACGTTAACGTGCGGTTTAGTACGTTCAAATTTTTCTTTAGACACGATCGTGTTCCTTCCTAGTTATGATTCGCCCCGAGAACGAATTTTGTCGGGGCGCGCCAGAATTTGCTATTTTATGCGTCAATTTTACTCAACGCAACAGATTCATTACTAAACAATAGCTGATTAGCTGCGCTGTGCAATGATCGCATCCGCCACATTCTTTGGAGTCTCAGCGTATTCGCTAAATTCCATCGAGTATGACGCACGACCTTGGGTCGCACTACGCAAGTCAGTTGCGTAACCAAACATCTCAGAGAGCGGTACTTGTGCACGGATGATCTTAAGGCCAGCGTGGCCGTCATCCATACCTTCGATCATGCCGCGGCGACGGTTAAGGTCACCAACAACATCACCCATCCAATCTTCTGGAGTGGTTACTTCAACCTTCATCATTGGCTCAAGCAGAACAGGTTGTGCTTCAAGCGCACCTTTTCTGAAGGCCATCGAGCCGGCGATCTTAAACGCCATCTCGCTAGAGTCGACATCATGGTAAGAGCCATCATACAGTGTCGCTTTTACATCCAATACTGGATAGCCAGCAAGAACACCGTTGTTCATCTGCTCTTCGATACCTTTCGATACCGAGCTGATGTATTCCTTAGGAACCACACCACCCACGATCTCGTCAACGAACACAAACCCTTCACCCGCTTCAGATGCTCAAGCTTAAGCCATACGTGACCATATTGACCACGACCACCTGATTGGCGAACAAATTTGCCTTCAACTTCTGTGCTGCCGCGAATAGTTTCGCGGTACGCAACTTGAGGTTTACCCACGTTGCAATCAACACTGAATTCACGCTTCATACGGTCAACGATGATGTCTAGGTGAAGCTCACCCATACCTGAAATTAGCGTTTGGCCAGTTTCATCATCGGTTTCCACACGGAACGACGGGTCTTCTGCCGCTAGTTTACCTAGCGCAATACCCATTTTCTCTTGGTCAGCTTGAGAGCGAGGCTCTACCGCGATCTGAATAACTGGCTCAGGGAACTCCATGCGCTCTAGAATCACTTTGTGGTTCTGGTCACACAGGGTATCACCTGTCGTTACGTCCTTCAGACCAATCGCTGCTGCAATGTCACCCGCACGAACTTCTTTTACTTCTTCGCGCTTGTTCGAGTGCATCTGAACGATACGGCCAAAGCGTTCACGCTTTTGCTTCACTGAGTTATAAACGGCATCACCCGAGTTTACGACACCTGAGTAAACGCGCATAAACGCAAGGGTGCCTACAAACGGGTCAGTTGCAATCTTAAATGCAAGTGCAGCGAATGGTTCGTTGTCGTCAGCATGACGCTCTACTTCGTTCTCATCATCGTCGATACCTTTAATAGCAGGTACGTCTACTGGAGAAGGAAGATATTCGATAACCGCGTCTAGTACCGCTTGCACACCTTTGTTCTTAAATGCACTACCACATGTTGCGAGTACAATTTCGTTATTTAGTGTACGAGTACGCAGACCCGCCTTGATTTCAGCTTCCGTTAGTTCGCCTTCTTCAAGGTATTTATCCATTAACTCTTCGCTTGCTTCTGCAGCGGCTTCAACCATATTGTTGCGCCACTCTTCAGCTTCATCTTGCAGTTCTGCTGGAATCTCTTCGTAAGTGAAGGTCATGCCTTGATCGGCATCGTTCCAGTTGATTGCTTTCATCTTGATAAGGTCGATGACACCTTTGAACTCATCTTCTGCACCAATGTTTAATTGGATTGGAACTGGGTTCGCACCAAGACGATTTTTAATTTGGTCCACAACGCGTAGGAAGTCTGCGCCTGCACGGTCCATCTTGTTCACAAATACCATACGTGGAACGTGATATTTATCAGCTTGACGCCATACAGTTTCAGACTGAGGTTCAACACCTGATGAGCCACAGAATACAACCACTGCACCATCAAGCACACGCAAAGAACGCTCTACTTCGATAGTAAAGTCAACGTGTCCAGGGGTATCAATGATGTTTACGCGATGATCTTGGAATTGTGCTTCCATACCACGCCAGAAGGTAGTAGTCGCAGCAGATGTGATAGTGATACCACGCTCTTGCTCCTGCTCCATCCAGTCCATGGTTGCAGCACCATCGTGAACTTCGCCGATTTTGTGAGAAAGGCCAGTGTAGAACAGAATACGCTCACTTGTGGTTGTTTTACCTGCATCTACGTGAGCAACGATACCGATATTACGATAGCGCTCAATAGGAGTTTTACGAGCCACGATTGTATCCTCTTACTAAGGTTAACCTTAGAGTATAGAAAAGCGCTGCGAGAGAACCTCGCAGCACTGAAAAGGTATTACCAGCGGTAATGAGCAAACGCTTTGTTAGCGTCAGCCATGCGGTGAACGTCTTCACGTTTCTTAACCGCAGTACCTTTGTTCTCAGACGCGTCTAGCATTTCAGCAGCTAGGCGTTGAGCCATAGATTTTTCACCACGCTTACGCGCAGCTTCAACCAACCAACGCATAGCAAGTGCGTTACGGCGAACCGGACGAACTTCTACAGGTACTTGGTAAGTTGAACCACCTACACGGCGAGATTTAACCTCTACCGCTGGGCGAACATTTTCAAGAGCTTCTTCAAATACAGCTAAGTGGTCTTTGCCAGACTTCTCAGCCATAGTTTCTAGTGCACCGTAAACGATTTTTTCAGCAGTTGATTTCTTACCGTCAACCATTACGATGTTTACAAATTTTGCCAGCAGCTCAGATTTGAACTTTGGATCTGGAAGGATCTTACGCTGACCAATTACGCGACGACGTGGCATGGATATTCTCCGTTGTCTTCTTCAGGTTATCCAAAACTTTTCAGTTTCTTCAAAAATTAAAAATAATTTAGTGTTTGGCCTTACTTAACGGAATCCATTAAGACTTAGGACGCTTCACACCGTACTTAGAACGACCTTGTTTACGGTCATTTACGCCAGCACAGTCAAGTGCGCCGCAACAGTGTGGTAACGTACACCCGGAAGGTCTTTAACACGACCGCCACGGATTAGAACAACTGAGTGCTCTTGAAGGTTGTGACCTTCACCGCCGATGTACGAAGTTACTTCGAAGCCGTTCGTTAGACGAACACGACATACTTTACGAAGTGCTGAGTTAGGTTTTTTAGGTGTAGTAGTGTAAACACGAGTACATACACCACGTTTTTGTGGGCACGCTTCTAGTGCAGGCACGTTGCTTTTAACAACTTGCTTTGCACGAGGCTTACGTACCAACTGGTTAATAGTTGCCATTAACTAGCTCCTGATTTACTTGAAAGTAAGCTTTGTGAAAAATCTATCCCCAATCACCAATGGCAATTAGGGACGCAAAATTCTATGCAGCAGTGAGAGGTGTGTCAAGAAATATACAGATCTTTTTTGGAATATGCGTATCTCAGTATCGATGACTAAGACATAAGAAAGAGGATTAATCCCAAGTCGTGCTGGCGATGTGACGTTCAGTTAGCTCGACAAAGCCTTTAAAATCGGTCACTTGCAAAGACTTCCTACCCTCTGTCACTAAGCCACGCGCATCCATATCTTGTTCTAGAAAGTAGCACTGCCACTCTTGAGTCGTATCAACACTCATTGCTAGGTAGCACGCACTCTCGACAAAAAGGACGTCATCCCCTTTTTTTAGGTATGTCTTGGCCTGTTGGAAGCCAGCTTCGCTTTTTATAATGTGCAGCATGGTAATCCTAGAAGGTTAATACTTTATGACACTGATTGAGTTCATCAGCAATTGCAGACGCTGAGACAATTTGAGCAGAAATAAGCAGCTCTTCTTCGGCTAGGTGATAGCGCTGCAGGCTTTGCTCACAGATGAACACTTGCTCAATATCGTAAAGTTCCATCAGTTTGAATGCGCTGATGTAGTCTCTAGATAAAATAGAGCCAGTATTCTGCCTTTGCGCAGCTGATTTACACCATCGCCAACAAAGAACACTTTGATGTCCTCAGTAAACGCGGATGTGGCAAGCAGCGCATCTAAGCCTTCTCGACCTGCGGCACTCGCATGCGGTAGTGAGTTGAATACAAAAGCTAATGTCGTCAAAACTGCACCACCCTATCTTGAGTCAGCATCGCACTGGCAAGACTGCCCAGCCCGGCTTGCTCGAAGCCGCTCGCTAAGTTGTCGGCATCACGTTGATGCTGCGACGCCTCATCGCTCCCTAAAACGCCACGACGCAATGAAGCCGCAACGCAGGTTTCTAGGCGAACACCATGCTCTGTCGCGAGCGCTTGCCAGGCTGAGACCAAATCGAACTCATCATTGGCAGGTACCGTTAAGCGTGAAGCATTGTGAACGCCGTCTTGATAAAAGAAGACACTGACAAGCTTGTGCCCTTTGGCGATCAGCGCGTTGGCAAATTGATAGGCGTTACGCGCTGACTGGCTTCCGTACACGGAGCCATTTACCACTAGACTGTAGGTCAAGGCAGACAATTACTCGTCCTCAGTCTTACGCTGACGAATGTACAGGTAAACCGTGTGCTTAGAAATGTTCAGTCTATCAGCAACGCGGTTAATCGCATCCTTAATATCAAAGATGCCCTTGTCATACAGCTCCATCACGATCTGGCGATTTTTGGTGTTGTTCGACACAGACTTATCAGCGTTGATATCCTCGATGGTGCGTTCAACCGTTTGGTCAACCAACTCTTCTACGTCGCTAGCAAAGTTAACCGATGATGCAGCATCTTTTGCTTCTTGCGTTGGCATGAACGATTGTAGGATCTGAGAGAACGGGGCATCGAGATTGACGTTGATACACAAGAGTCCGATCACGCGATTATCGCCATTACGAATAGCGATTGTGATCGACTTCATCAATACGCCGCCTTTTGCGCGAGTAAAGTAAGAACGAGAGAAGTTGCGTTCTGAACCTTCAATGTCTTTCAACATTTTTAGCGCCAAATCTGTGATAGGTGAGCCAACCTGACGGCCGGTGTTTTCACCATTGGCAATTTTCACGGCAGAAGTATTTAGAGACTCTAGCGAGTGCAAAACAATTTCACAGAACGGTCCGATCAAGCTCGCAAGCCCATCTACCACCGCTTCATAGGATTGTAAGATGATTTTGTCGTGCTCACTGAATGGCGCCACATCGACGGACTCCATTTCGAGCAGCTCATCTGGGTTGGTAATTTCAGTCACAGTCATTGGACCCTAAAGATAAAGAAAAATGCTTTAAAAAAATTAACGTAAGTTATCAGAAAATTTGAGCGCTACCCTATGTATGTCACGAACTAGTGATTTAGGGCAAAAAAAGTGCGGTTTTTTATCACTTCAATTCCAACGGTGGTGACAAACCACCATAAAAAAAGCTCACCGAAGTGAGCTTTTTCCGAGACTAATCAAACATTACTGAGTTGCTTGAGTGTCATCGCCTTCAATTTTTAGAAGCTCAACTTCGAATACTAGCGTTGAGTTCGCTGGAATAGTCGGAGTATCTTGCTCACCGTATGCTAGCTCTGGCGGAATAACGAACTTGTACTTAGAACCGACTTTCATTAGCTGAACACCTTCAGTCCAACCAGGGATAACGCGGTTTAGCGGGAATGTTGCAGGCTCGCCACGGTCGTAAGAGCTATCAAACTGAGTACCATCAATCAAAGTACCTTTGTAGTGTACTTGAACAGTGTCTGTATCTTTTGGTTGCTCACCAGTGCCTTCAGTCTCTACTTGATAAAGGAGACCAGACTCAGTCGCTGTCACGCCTTCTTGCTTAGCGAACTCAGCACGGAAGTCATCACCCGCTTTCATTGCTGCCGCAGCTTTCTCAACCGCTTGCTGCTGCATGGTTTCAGCAACACGCTTGTCTAGGCCTTCTAGCGCTGCACGAATTTCTTCTTCGCTCAGTTCTGCTTTGCCCGCGAATGCTTGCTCAATACCTTTAAGAACTAGCTCTTTTTTCAGTTCGATACCGAACTCGGCTGGTTTCTCAATACTTGTGCTTAGGTAGTTCGCGAAAGAAACACCAATCGCGTAAGCTGCTTTGTCATCTTCTGTTTTAAAGTGAACCGCTTTGCCTGTCTCAGCTTGAACTTGCTCTTGCGCTGCTGGCTCTACTTTTGGTTCTTCTTCTTTTTGACAACCGACTGCCAACATAACTGTCGCAGCAAGCAGCGACACTTTAAATAGTGATTTCATTTATTTCTCCAATGATGGACTTCTTGTAGACTTAATACCTAGCCATACTATAAAAACTTGTTCAATAGTCATGCGTAACTAACTAAATCTAGTAACTATTTCCTATTAGCTCAAGCTATAAATATACTAGCTTAAACTCAATACTCAACGTGGAATAACAGTAATGATGCGAATAATATCTCATTCTGTGCTGTGGCTAATTGTCATCGGCTTGTTAAATGGCTGCTTATTCTCCACCAACTCCGAACAGCGCTGGGAACTTGCCCTAGAGGCTCAACCGCCATTGCGCTTAGTCGCGACGCCCGATTTGCTTTGCTTTATTCTAAGCAGCAACACCTTCAGCTATGGGATCTCGAGCAAAATAAAATCCTATCTCGCTTGGGAATTCAAGATCCCGACGAGAACATCATTTCCCTTATCCGCTTTAGCGATAATGGCCGCTTTGCCATCACCGCAACCCAAACCAACTTTGCGATTTGGGATTTGGCTTGGTCACAATCAACCGGCCTTTGGTCTGTCGCTGACGGGCTTATTCAAGATATTGCCTTGGGTAACAGCGGAGACGAAGTATTGATCGGTCTTAGCAACGGTAAAGCAATATTCATCGATTTAGTCACTGGAAGGCGGCTAGAGTTCCTTGCTCACGTTGAAAAAGTTAATTCTGTTGCTTTATCCCCGAATGGGAAATACGCCCTTTCAGGAGGAAATGATCATAATGGCTATTTTTGGAGTACCGAGTCTGGACAAATATTACACAGGTTTGAGCATTCACAGCGAGTAGGTACCGTTGAGCTGCAGCGCGACGGCCGCTATGCCCTCACCTCGGATACCGGCAATGATGCCATTATTTGGGATTTGCAAACTGGTGGTAAAGTCAGTGAGCTAAGCACCTGGACACGCCAACTTATTTTCTCTTCAGCACGATTTTCTGATGATGGTAAGCTACTCGTCACCGGCTCCCCTTCCTCTCGACTCATGGTGTGGAACACTGAAACGGGTAAACGATTGGAAGGCTACGAAGTGGAACTACTAAAAGATGTTCGCCCACCACGGGGAGTAGTGTATGATGCCGCCTTTGAGAGCAACCAGCGCGTGCTTTCTGCCTCGTCAGCTGGCGTCATCCAAGCTTGGAAAATTAGTGAGTGACATTATGAGTAATAAAGAGATTCAAGCTCTCGAAGAGAGAATTAACGATATGGAATGCAAAATGGCGTTCCAAGAGCAAACGATTGAAGAGCTTAATGATGCGCTGACTCAGCAGCAGCTACTCATCAGCAAGATGCAAGATCAGATGAAATACGTGGTTGGCAAAGTGAAAAACATGGATACCTCAAACTTGGCGGATCCATCGGAAGAGACACCGCCTCCGCACTATTAAGGCGCTCTGCGGTCGCGATTTAATCGCTTAGCAAGTCACAGATAAAACAAAGCCCCAGTCTCATACTGGGGCTTTGTCGTTATTCGATGACTGATGTTCGATAACTGTTATTCGTGACTGATCAAAGCGCGCGTTGACGAACCGCTTCAAACAGGCAAATACCCGATGCCACTGACACGTTCAGGCTTGATACTGCACCCGCCATTGGGATTTTGATGAGGTCATCACAAGTTTCACGCGTTAGGCGACGCATACCGTCACCTTCGGCACCCATGACCACCGCGAGAGAGCCAGACAGTTTCGCTTGATAGATATCATGTGTCGCTTCGCCTGCTGTGCCCACAATCCAGATGCCCTTTTCTTGCAGCGCACGCATGGTACGCGCCAAGTTGGTCACACGGATAAGTGGTACCGTCTCTGCTGCGCCACATGCTACTTTGCTGACCGTCGCCGTCATTGGTGCAGAGCGATCTTTCGGTACAATCACCGCCGCCACACCCGCCGCATCCGCGTTACGCAAACATGCGCCAAGGTTATGCGGATCAGTAACACCGTCTAGGATAAGGAGTAGCGGCTGTTCATGCTGCGCTAGTACATCATCAAGATCGTTTTCATTGAGTTGCTTCGCCGGTTTTACCTTAGCGATGATGCCTTGGTGGTTAGCACCGCTGGCTTTATCATCTAAAGTTTTGCGGTTCATTTGCTGAATCGACACACCAATTTGGTTGAGTTCGTTCAATAGTGGCATCAAGCGATCGTCTTGACGCCCTTTTAGTACATAGGCTTCCACAAAGCGCACTGGATCTTTTTCAAGAACGGCTTTAATCGCGTGGATACCGTAAATAAATTCATTACTCATGGAATAATCCTGAATTCGTTATTTCTTCTTCGCTTTGCCGCGAGCCTTATTTTGGCGCGCCTTGTTGCTGCGAGATTTGGTTGCTTTGGACTTCTTGCGTTTGTGAGGAAGTACATCCTCTTCTTGTCCATCTGGGCGTTTGGTGGCTTCAACCATTGGCTTCGCAGCTTTCGGGCTGCGCTTGCCTCTGACCTCTGCGACACGCTGTTTGGCTTTGGCTTTTTTCTTTTCAGCTTCAGCCATGCGTTTTTTCGCCGTTTTTCCTTTGCCGCGTAGCTTACGACTTGTTTCGACTAATTCAAAGTCTATTTGCTTGTCATCAAGATTAACCGACAGCACTTTCACTTTAACAGCGTCGCCTAAACGGTAAATCGCACCAAAGCTCTCGCCGATAAGTCTTTGACCAATCGGGTCAAATTGATAGTAGTCGTTCGCCAATGACGAAATATGTACTAAACCATCGATGTGCAGCTCTGTTAATCGCACGAAGAAACCAAAGCCAGTCACATTAGCAATTACGCCATCAAGCTCTTCGCCTACGTGGTCTTGCATGTACTCACACTTGAGCCAGTCTGCCACATCACGAGTTGCGTCGTCGGCGCGGCGCTCAGTCATAGAGCACTGCTCACCGTAGTAATCCATATCGTCAAACGAGTAGTGGTAGCCACCGGTTGGCGTCCAGCGATCGGTATTACGACCTTCTTGTTTGGCAATGAGGTATTTTATCGCACGGTGCAACAGCAAATCAGGGTAACGACGAATTGGCGAAGTAAAGTGCGCGTAGCGTTTTAGCGCCAAGCCAAAGTGCCCGGCGTTATCTGCGTTGTAAACTGCCTGTTTCATAGAGCGCAGCAACATGGTTTGAATCAGCTCTTTATCCTGACGTTCACCAATCTTTTTAATCAGCTCGGCATAATCGGTCGGCGATGGCTCAAGACCACCGGATAGATCTAGGCCTAGCTCACCAAGGAAGTCTCTAAAGCCTTGCAGTCTCTCTTCACCCGGAGTTTCGTGCACTCGATAAAGTGATGGCTCTTTGGCTTCTCAACTAACGAAGCAGAAGCGATGTTCGCCAGAATCATACATTCTTCGATGATCTTGTGTGCGTCATTGCGAACGACTGGCTCAATGCGGTCAATCTTACGATCGGCATTGAAAATAAACTTGGTTTCAACGGTTTCAAACTCAATCGCACCACGATTATCACGTGCACGCTTGAGTACTTGATACATGTTGTGCAGCTCATGGAGATGAGGAACCACAGCGCTGTAACGCTCACGCAGTTCTTCGTTCCCCTCTAGAATGTCGCTCACCTTGTTGTAAGTCAGACGCGCATGAGAGTTCATTACCGCTTCGTAATGTTTGTAGCCCGACAGCTTGCCGGTCTCAGAGATGGTCATTTCACACACCATACACAAGCGATCCACCTGTGGGTTAAGTGAACAAAGACCATTAGACAGCACCTCAGGAAGCATAGGCACAACCTGAGACGGGAAGTAAACCGAGTTACCACGCACGATCGCTTCTTTGTCGAGTGGCGTGTTTGGACGAACATAGTAACTAACATCAGCAATCGCCACCCACAAACGCCAGCCACCGCTTTTCTTGCGTTCACAGTAAACCGCATCATCAAAGTCTCGCGCGTCTTCGCCATCGATAGTAACAAGAGGTAGCTCACGCAGATCAACGCGTCCTTCTTTAGCCTCTTCAGGTACAAACTCGCCGAACTGCTTGACTTGCTTTTCGACTTCGTCAGGCCACTCATGAGGAATTTGATGAGTGCGAATAGCAATTTGTGTCTCCATACCCGGCGCCATGTTCTCACCCAGCACTTCAACCACTTGCCCCATCATGCCACGGGAGCGACTACCGCGATCGGTCACTTCAACTACGACCACATTACCCATACGTGCACCGCCTCGGTGCTCATTAGGATCAGGATATCTTGGCTAATGCGGGAATCATCCGCCACGACATAAGCGTAACCGTATTCCATGAAGAAACGGCCGACAACTTGGGTTTTTCGCTCTTCTAGAACGCGAACCAAACGACCTTCTTTGCGGCCTCGCTTATCGGTACCAGATGGTTGAACCAATACGAAATCGCCGTGTAGCAAGGTGCGCATTTGATGATGTGGCAACAGCACATCATTGTCTTTATTCATGCTCCCTTCAGGTCGAACCCAGCCGTGCCCATCTTTATGACCAATGACGTAGCCTTTGATCATTTCGAGTTTGTCTGGCAGGGCGTAGCATTGACGTCGAGTAAACACCAACTGGCCGTCACGCTCCATCGCGCGCAGTCGACGACGCAAGCCTTCATACTGCTCTTCGCCAGAAAGACCCAAGGCTTCAAACAGATCGTTTCTGTTCATTGGGACATTAACGCTTTCTAGGAAGTCAGAGATGAATTCTCGGCTTGGGATGGGGTTTTCGTAGTTCTCGGACTCTCTTGCAGCAAAAGGGTCGTCTACTTTTATATCGCTAGGCTTTTTCGACATCGTCAGACCTATATTTTAGGAGGGATAGGTCGATTATAACTGACGCAGCAGATAAGCTACAGAATTGCTTTAGCTTTCCTATATCTAATTCAGAGATTACAGATGGGCTCTGATTACCAAAATGCCGTGCGACGCTTGGCGCGAGCAATAATATTTTCTGGCATACGCTGCTCAAGGCCGCGTCTTAACATGGAAATACGCTTGTGTTTGCGGCCATCGGGTGTGACCGAGTTGTACAGCCAACGATAAGCGTCTTCGTAGTCAAGTGGGCTGCCGTAATCGCGCAGTAGAAGCTCGGCTAATTGGATGCGGGCGTCGATATTGCCCATAGAGGCCGCTTCACGGAAATATGGGATAGCACGCTCTTTGTCTTGCTGTACAAAGGTACCTTTTGAGTAGTATCGACCTAATTGCTCAAGTGCAACAGGTAGGCCTTGATGAGCGGCATTTTCCATGTAGTAGAGACCAAGCTCCACATCTTGAGGGACACAAACACCCCAAGCCAACATGTCACCATAGAGGAATTCATAAGACGGCAAACTAATACGCGTGGCGCGCGCCATGATATCTTCAACCAACTGGCAGTTATCTTCTTTAACGCGGGCAAGGTGTCGGTTTTCTTCAATTAAACCAATCAGTTCGTCTTCTGAGTAAATCGGAATCGGGGCACCAAGCTCCTTGCTCTGCACCGATTTCACAGAGCCAAGTAGCGCCATGCAAACAAGTGCTGCCAGTTTGTGTCGCTTTATCACTTTTTCCTGCTCCTCATACTCAACGTCCGTCCATTGTACAAAACTCATCAATGGTCTCATTTTTATCGGCAGACGTCCGCCGCGCTTTAGAAAAAACGGCAATATTTTGCCACTTTTCTTCTATTCACAGGCAAAGCCGTCAAATACTTGGCACAAGATCACACTATGACGTGTGAGAGACTAAATAACAGGTAAAAAAAAGCCAGCGAAATATCGCTGGCTTAGCTGTCTTTAGAGACGGATTAAGATTCGAATGGGTGAACCTTGATGATTGTCTCGTTACGGTCTGGACCGGTAGAAATGATGTCTACTGGCACGCCCGTTAGATCTTCAATGCGCTTGATGTAGTCTAGTGCTGCTTGAGGAAGCTGCTCGATAGACGTTGCACCAAATGTTGTCTCAGACCAACCTGGCATTGTTTCGTAGATAGGTGTCGCTTGTTCAAATGACTCAGCAGCCATTGGCGATACTTCTAGGATAGAGCCATCTTTCATCTTGTAACCAGTACAGATTTTTAGCTCTTCTAGACCATCTAGTACGTCTAGCTTAGTTAGACAGAAACCAGAGATAGAGTTGATTTGGATTGCACGGCGCATTGCCACTGCATCGAACCAACCTGTACGACGTAGACGACCAGTTGTTGCACCGAACTCGTGACCAACTGTACCTAGGTGTTTACCGATTGGATCTTGCTTATCTAGACCATCGTAAAGTTCTGTTGGGAATGGACCTGAACCTACACGAGTACAGTACGCCTTAGTGATACCAAGGATGTAGCCGATGTGACGAGGACCGAAACCAGAACCTGCCGCAACACCACCTGCAGTAGTGTTAGAAGACGTTACGTATGGGTAAGTACCGTGGTCGATATCAAGAAGTGTACCTTGAGCACCTTCGAACATGATCTTATCGCCACGCTTACGTGCCGCATCAAGTTCGTCAGTGACGTCGATAACCATTGAAGTCAGTAGGTCTGCATAACCCATGCATTGCTCTAGTACTTCTTCGTAGCTAACAGTGTCAGTTTTGTATAGGTGCTCTAGTTGGAAGTTATGGAATTCCATTACTTCTTTTAGTTTCTCTGCGAACACTTCTTTGTCGAACAGGTCGCCAACACGTAGGCCGCGACGAGCAACTTTGTCTTCGTACGCAGGACCGATACCACGACCAGTTGTACCGATCGCTTTCTTACCACGAGCGATTTCACGCGCTTGGTCGATTGCGATGTGGTAAGGAAGAATTAGAGGACAAGCTTCAGAAACGAAAAGACGTTCACGTACTGGAATGCCGCGCTCTTCAAGAGGCTTCATTTCTTTAATTAATGCTTCAGGAGATAGAACAACACCGTTACCGATAATGCACTTGATGTTGTCGCGAAGAATACCTGATGGAATCAAATGAAGAACGGTTTTTTCACCGTCAATGACTAGAGTGTGGCCTGCATTGTGACCGCCTTGGTAGCGAACCACGTATTTTGCATCTTCAGTTAAAAGGTCTACGATTTTACCTTTACCTTCGTCACCCCATTGGTGCCCAGAACGACTACGTTATTTCCCATCTTTCCAATCTGATTGCTAGTTAAAAAAGGATTCTAGCACCGAAATCACATTTATGCAGTCATTTTTTAAGCATAAAACGGTCACACAAGGATAAGTAACTGATGCTGATTAATAAAAAGTCAATATTTGCGACTAGTTTAGCAGCATTATCGTGATCACAGTCCCTGCGACTACCAAGCAACCACCAACACGGCGAATCTGCTCATCTGGCTGCTCAGCCAGCTGCAACACCATGTTTCTCCAGCCTTTAGGCGCGAGCAACGGCCCCAACCCTTCCACGACCAACACCAATCCCAACGCAATCCAAAGTGATTCGGACATGTTCTTTTCTCCAAAAGATAGGGCTCCCGCAGGAGCCCTATTGTATCAATGTAAGATTGGTTATTTAGCCGGTGCGCCGTTCATATCGTTCATGTAACGGAAGAACTCGCTGTTCGGGTCTAGAACCAAGATGTCACTCTTATCTGAGAATGACGTTCTGTACGCACTCAATGAACGTAAGAAGCTGAAGAATTCAGGATCTTTGCTGTACGCTGCCGAGTAGATAGCCGCTGCTTCTGCGTCCGCACCACCTCGTGTCACACGAGCTGTTTTGTCCGCTTCCGCTAATAGCGTCGCTACTTCTAGCTCTGCTTGAGCGCGGATAACTTCTGCTTTCTCACGACCTTGAGAACGGTGTCTACGCGCTACTGATTCACGCTCAGCACGCATACGACGATAAATCGACTCACTGATCTCATCCGGTAGGTTGATTTTCTTAATTCGGAAATCAACGACACGAACACCCAAGTCAGTCATTGCGCTCCCACGCGTATCGTTCAATACGTTGACCATGATCTTGTCACGCTCACCATCGATTTCTAGCGCTTGGCGTGCAGCTTCAGTAGTCACCTCTTCACTATCAGCGCTGTCTGGTAGTACATCGACGTTACGTGGACCTGAAACGATTTGCTTGATTTCACGCGCACCAATTTCAGAGCGAAGTACGTCAGTCACTTTACGTTCAAGTAGCGCTTCTGCCGTCAGCGCATTACCGCCACCTGTTGCCAAGTAGTATTGACGGAAATCTTCAATCTTCCACTTAACGTAGGTGTTAATGATTACGTCTTTTTTCTCAGACGTTACGAAACGGTCACCACGTCCGTCCATAGTCTGAATACGCGCATCTAGCGTCTTCACACGGTCGAACAGTGGCATTTTGAAGTGCAAGCCTGGCTCGTAGATACGAGACACATTGTTGTCATCACTCAGTACACGACCGAATCGGATTACGATTCCTCGCTCACCTTCTGGGATAACGAACAAAGACATCAGCATCAATGCTAAGGCAACGACTAATACTGGTATCATCAATTTACGCATGATTAGTATCTCCCTTGACGAGTCGTGTTATTGCGCGAGTTGCTGCTATTAGACGAGTCGGTAGTCACTGGATCCAACTGGATCTCTTCATAAACTGAGGTTTCTTTCGGTTTACGTGACTTCGACGTACCCTCTTGACCAGCTAACTTGTCAATTGGAAGATATAGAAGGTTACCGCTCGACTCAGAGTCGATAAGCACTTTCGAGGTGCTTGAGTACACTTCTTCCATCGTATCTAGGTACAAACGATTACGCGTTACTTCCGGTGCCGCTTGGTATTCAGGTAGCAGTTTTTCAAACTGAGCTACTTGACCAAGCGCTTCATTAGTAATGCGTTCAGAATAACCTTGAGCTTCTTTCTTCAAACGCTCAGAGCGACCTGTCGCTTTCGGAATAACTTCATTCTTGTACGCTTCTGCTTCACGAATGAAACGCTCTTCATCCTCACGAGCCGCAATCGCATCATCGAACGCATCTTTAACTTGCTCAGGCGGACGTGCCGACTGGAAGTTGACGTCAACGATAAATAAACCCATATCGTAGTTATCGATAATTTCGTTTAGCGTTTCTTGAGTGCTTTGACGGATTTGCTGACGACCACTGGTCAAAATGCTATCCATCAATGAGTCACCAATAACAGCACGTAGAGCAGAGTCAGTTGCTTGACTCAAACTGTCGTCTGCGTTGGTCACCACGTATAGGTATTTGTATGGATCAGATACACGGTACTGAACGTCCATTGAGACAGAAACAACGTTCTCGTCTTTGGTCAACATTGTACCAGAGGCACGCAAAGAGCGAATTGCCTGAACGTTTACCGGTTCATACTCATCAATAAAGCGAGGACGCCAGTTCAGACCCGGATCAACAATGCGGTCAAACTTGCCTAAGCGAAGCACGACGCCACGCTCACCTTCGCTAATGGTGTAGAAGCCGGAAAAGAACCAAATGACCACTGCAATCAATACAATCACGCCGAAGCCAATTGCACTACCGCCGCCGCCAATGGATGGGCTACCGCCACCACCACGCTTGCCAAATTTACCACCGATTTTTTGACTCAGCTTATTAAAGACTTCATCTAAATCAGGCGGTCCTTGATCACGGCCACCGTTATTTCGGTCGCCTTGATTACGGTCTCCACGATTATTGTTCCCCCAAGGTCCTTATCGCGGCCGTTATTTCCATTATTATTACCAGGCTCATTCCACGCCATTAGGAAGCTCCATCATTTAGTATGACGTTATACTGTAGCAGTCCTTTAAGTAACTATAAAGCCACTCAAAACTGCCCCTTCTCTTTTTTCAAGTCTAGACCAATCTACTTGTTGCATCCGAATATCAATCAACAAGTTACCTTCAGGATCATACTCTTCTCGTTGAATACAATTCATCTGGAAAAATGTGCTCCGAAAACGCCCTTGATACTGGGGTGGAATTCGCAGCTGATACTGAACCATTTGGCTTGCTAAACGCTCTGTGAGCGCGTCGAATAACAGTTCGATGCCTTGCCCTTCCATGGCAGAGACCCAAACAGTTCTCGGAATACCCTCATCGTCACGTTCTATACGTGGACGCTGGCCATCTAGATTATCTATTTTGTTCATTACGACGAGAGTTGGTACCTCATGGGCATCAATTTCTTCTAGCACGTCATGAACAGCTTGAATATTCTCACGAAAACGCTCGTCACTGGCATCGACAACATGTAACAAAATGTCAGCTTCCTGCGTTTCTTGCAAGGTTGCCTTAAATGCTGCGACGAGATCATGCGGAAGATGACGGATAAATCCGACCGTATCCGCTAAAATTGCCGAACCTACGTCCGCCAATTCAATCTTTCTTAGTGTGGGATCTAGGGTTGCGAATAGCTGATCAGCTGCATACACCCCAGCTTCAGTAATGCGGTTAAATAGCGTAGATTTGCCCGCATTGGTGTAGCCCACCAGGGAAATCGTTGGGATTTCGGCTCTACTTCTTGCACGTCTGCCCTGCTCACGTTGCTTGGCAACCTTCTCCAAGCGACGCAATATCGCTTTAATACGATCACGCAACAATCGACGGTCAGTCTCCAGCTGGGTTTCGCCAGGACCGCGCAGACCGATACCACCTTTCTGCCTTTCAAGGTGCGTCCAACCTCGGATCAATCGAGTCGAGATATGACGAAGCTGTGCTAGCTCAACTTGCAACTTACCTTCGTGGGTACGGGCTCGTTGGGCAAAAATGTCGAGGATCAGACCTGTACGATCCAACACTCGACATTTACACAGACTTTCAAGGTTACGCTCTTGGCAGGGGAAAGGGCGTGATTAAAAATCACAATATCAGCACCGGTTAATTGCACCGTTTGTGCTATTTCTTGCGCTTTGCCTTCCCCTACGTAGTACTTAGGGTGAGGGGACTGTCTGCTACCCGTTACGGTCTGCAACGCGTTAACACCTGCAGAAGAAACCAGCATTTCAAATTCGCTGAGATCTTCCCACTCACCTTCTTGCGTGAAGTTGATATGAACAAGTACAGCCTGCTCACCCGATTCATAACGGTCAAACAAGCGACCAACTCCTATTTAAATATCTGTTTTTAAGAGATTTATTATTAATCGTCAGATTTCTCTTGTTGACGGTCACCGCCAGTACGCTCGCCACTGTGATGGCTAACAGCACGGGCTGGAACAACCGTTGAAATCGCATGCTTGTAAACCATTTGGTTTACAGTATTTTTCAGAAGGATCACAAACTGATCAAACGATTCAATCTGACCTTGTAGCTTGATGCCATTCACTAGGTAGATAGAAACTGGGATACGCTCGCGACGTAGTGCATTTAGGAATGGGTCTTGAAGAGATTGCCCCTTAGCCATTTTTATTTTCCTTATATTAGTATTGTAGTTTTAATTATTTAGCTATTGGTGCACTGCAATTTGGTGCTGCCTTTGCATCTGAGCTAAACCAATGAAATACCCCTTAGTTTTATAATCATAGAACAACAATCGTCTTTGAAAACAAAACTCAGTTCCTTTTTGGGTATTTCTACGCAAAAGCGCCCACATTATACACAGTTAACACCATCAGATGCTATGGCGTCTGTGAGAGTTTTCATTGAATCCTCAATGTGTTCGCTATCAAGCCAAACCAAATCATCCCAACTCCTTAACCAGGTGATTTGTCGCTTGGCCAATTGTCGAGTCGCGCAGATGCCACGGAAAATCGCATCATCTAACGTGCTCTCGCCATCTAAGAACTCCCACATCTGTCTGTAGCCGACACAACGGATCGACGGCAGATCTGGGTGAAGATCTTCACGAGCATATAACGCTTTGACTTCATCTTCAAAGCCTGCTTGTATCATTTTCTCGAAGCGCAATTCAATCCGTTTATGTAACAAAGCGCGATCTTTGGGCGCTACCGCAAATTGTTTGACGCGAAACGGCAATGGCTCACCTTTAGTCTCAGTCAATTCTGTCAATGACTTACCCGAGATTCTATACACCTCTAGCGCACGCGACAAACGTTGTGGATCATTCGGATGAATCCTCTCTGCTGAGACAGGATCTATCTGCTTTAGTTCATTATGAAGTGCTCGCCAGCCCTTCTCTTGTGACTCTTTTTCTATTTGCGCTCGGATCTCTGGGTTCGCGGCTGGTAGCGGTGATAAGCCTTGAAGCAAAGCTTTGAAATAGAGCATGGTGCCCCCCACTAACAGCGGATCTTGCCTTCTGCGTGGATTTTGGCGATTTCATTTAGTGCATCGCGGCGGAAATCAGCCGCAGAGTACGACTCCGCAGGATCGAGAATATCAATCAGTCTGTGCGGTGCCAGTGCGAGCTCTTCGGCATCAGGCTTAGCCGTACCAATATCCATGCCTTTATAGATGAGCGCAGAGTCTACGCTAATAATCTCAACAGGATATTGCTGACGAAGACGTATCGCTAACTCAGTCTTACCAGAAGCGGTAGGACCCATTAAAAACAGAACTAAAGGTAATTGTTGGCTCATGATGAAAACGCTGCAATTGTGGCCGTAAAATCGACTGGGCGGACAAATTTTGGATCGCTCAAAGGTAGCTTACCGTCGTATAGCTGCTCAAGATTACCAAGTAACTGAACAGATTCAGATAAAGTGTAGCTACTTTTCACTTGCAGCACTTTTTTCGTTAACCATAAGCTCAAACGGCTCGGGCTAAGGTCTTGCTGCTCAAGGGTCGCCAAGTATGACAGCATTTCATCAATTAACAATTGCAAATTTTGCTGCCTAAGCGGTGCTGGTACTCCCATCACCATGAGTGCTTGCTTATTGCGAATGGCGAGGTCGATGCCAAAGCTAAGTAAAAGATCTCGCTGCGCTGTCGCCACTTGCTGCTGCATGTCGCTGACTTTTAGCGACAGAGGTACGAGCAGCGGCTGCATTTTCAGCGGCTGACCTTTCGGATCCAACTGAGCAAACAGCTTATAGAACTCCGCTCTGCGCAATGACACTAGTGCGCAGCACGGCTCTGCTTTCACCAATACGTATGTCGCATCTGCCATAGTGATTGCTTTCCCAATGCGATCAATCTCAATCGATATAGGGGCAGCATCTTGCTTCAATGGCGGAACTTCCGCTGTTTCTGCTTCTGGCTCGGCGATATCCGGTGTTTGCATCAGTTCTTGGTATACGCGAACTTCTTCTGCCGTCGGTGCGGCTTCTTGTGCTCGGGGCTTAGGTTTCGATGAACTAGCTGCTCGACTCGAATTCCATTCATTACGAAGGTATGGTTCTTCTACTTTGTGGGCAGAACCATTGGCCTCGCTGCGTTCACGGGGAACTCGTTCTCTCGATGGCTGCATTTCTGGTGAATCTGTACTTGCTGAACGATAGTCAGCACGTCCAGGGTAAGCAGGAATGCTTTCCACCGCTTGTATCAATGACTCTGAAACACTCGAACCACCAGAAGTCGCCAAAGACACCGGCTGCTGCGGCTGTGTCACTTCAGCAGGTGCATGAGAAGAGGCGGATTCGACTTGGTCTGACGCATTCATCGGTTCAACATGACTGAATGCCGAGTTAGACGTCACTGGCGCATCAATGGATTTCGCTTGCACCAGCGCGTCGCTCAGTGCCTGATAAATAAAGTCATGCACTAATCTTGCTTGATGAAAACGCACCTCGTGTTTAGCAGGATGCACGTTCACGTCCACCTGATGTGGGTCGATATCGATAAACAAGATATACGCCGCGTACTGATCGGGAGCCAGACTATTCTCATAGCTCTGGCGAATGGCGTGGTTGATGAGTTTATCCTTCATCATACGACCATTCACATAGCAGTATTGCAGATCGCTCTGCGCGCGAGCTCCCTCTGGTGTGGTGATCCAGCCATGCAGTTTAAGGTCGTTGTGCTCAAGCTCAATTTTAAGCATGTGACGTACAAACCCTGCTCCACACACGGCGGTTATGCGTTTTTCTAACTGAGGTTCTGTTTTCGCAGCGCGGTACTGGCGTACCAGTTTGCCGTTGTGTTTAAGGTTGATCGACACGTCAAAGCGGCTCAGCGCAATGCGCTTCAACAGCTCATCAATATGATTGAATTCGGTCTTTTCCGTTCGCAAGAATTTACGGCGTGCAGGGGTGTTGAAAAACAGATCCAATACTTCAAGTGTGGTACCAATCGGGTGGGCAGCCGGGGTCAGTTTCACCGCCATGTCGCGCCCTTCCGCGTATGCACTCCAGGCTTGTTCTTGAGTTGCAGGGCGAGACGTCAGAGTGAGTCTTGCTACCGAGCTAATACTCGCCAGTGCCTCACCGCGAAAGCCCAAACTCATGATAGCTTCTAGGTCATCAAGAGTATGGATTTTTGACGTTGCATGTCGGCTCAACGCCAATTGCAGTTCGTCTTTAGGGATCCCCTTGCCGTTATCTCGAACACGGATAAGCTTGGCACCACCTTTCTCGATATCAATATCGATACGAGTGGCACCTGAGTCTAGGCTGTTTTCAACCAGCTCTTTGACTACGGACGCTGGCCTCTCAACCACTTCACCTGCGGCGATTTGGTTCGCCAATCTTGCAGGTAAGATCTTAATCGTCACGACGCTTCTCCGAATCCATCAATTTAAACATTCATCACTTGTGCGGGATCAGCAGCACTTGCCCGACGGCGAGTGAATCAGAACGAAGCTTGTTAGCCTCACGGATACTGCTAACACTCACGCCATATCGAGAGGCAATTTTGCCTAAGTACTCTCCGCGCTGAACTTTGTGTTTACGCAGAGGTAAATCTTTCAAGCTGACGGTTATCTTTAGCTTCTGACCCAGCTTCAGCACATCTGATTTTAAGCGGTTCTCTCGCTTAATATCCGCCACCGACACTTTGTATTTACTCGCCACTTTTCCTAAGTAATCGCCTTTGACCACGGTGTGTGTCAGCGTCTTGGTTTCTACTGTGTTTACTTTAGAGCTCACTTGAATCGGTGCACTATTCCCTGGAATAACCAAGGTCTGACCTACAGCCAGAGACGTACTCTTGAGGCTGTTCGCACTCTTAATAGCAGAAACCGACGAACCATATTTCTGAGCAATCACCGATAAAGATTCACCACGTTTTACGGTATGCTTGCGCTGCTGACCACGATTGGCAAACAAAGTGCCTTCTGGTGGATTCGCCTCGAAATATTGAACAATCGCTTTTGCTAACGCACGAGCCAATTTGTCCTGGTGACTTCTAGTCGTCAGTAGACGCTCTTCTGTTGGGTTAGAAATAAAGCCGGTTTCGACTAAAACAGACGGTATATCTGGCGACTTCAATACCGCAAGACTGGCATTCACCGGCTCTTTCTTGTGTAGATGAGCAACTTTACCCATCTCTTTGAGGATCTTGGTTGCAACCTTATAGCCCTCTTTCTGAGAATGGCTAAACTGCAAATCGAGTAGCGTTTGGCTTACATTTCTATCGTTAGTATTTTTAGCGAGCACTTCTCCCGCACCACCAAGCAGCTCAGATTGTTGTTCATGATTCTCTACCCAGCGAGCGATTTCGGTATTCGCACGGCGTGTGTTCAACACAAACACAGAACCACCACGAGGCTGTGGCGTTCTAAACGCATCAGCGTGAACAGAAACCAAAAGATGCGCACCATTCTTACGAGCGATGTTGGATCGCTTGTTGAGGTTAACAAAGTAATCACCGCTGCGGGTTAATACTGCCTTCATTCCCGGAATGGCATTAATTTGAGCTGCCAGCTTTTTCGATACGCTCAATGTGACGTGTTTTTCGTACTTTTTAGTCGGACCAATTGAACCCGGGTCTTCACCACCGTGACCGGCGTCAATTGCCACAACAATATCGGCATTGCCCCGCAGCTGCGAAGCGTCACGACTGACCTCGGTTTTGCTCGTCGGTGTACTCGGTACCGCTTGACTGGTTGCTTTGCCATGAGGCAGGTCAATCACCAATCGATGGCCGTACTGACCACCAGGGGTTGGATTAAGTTTAAAAATCTGTGGAGTCGCGGACTTCTTTAGCTCAAACACCAGGCGATAAGTGCCTTTGTTCGGTGGTGAACTCTTGCGGATCTTACTTAGCACGGGCTATCAGATACGCCGATAGGTAATTTTGTATTTAGCGAGGTGTTTTTAAGTCTACGACAATTCGCGATGGCCCACTCAATGAGAAATAACTGTAATCCGCCTCGGACTTGAGGTCGATCACCACGCGTGTTTCATCCGGAGAAGGCCAAACACGAATTCCCTCTAGCGCATTAGCAAGAGTGACGGCAGGAAACAGTAAACACAAAGGCAGCACGATTTCATCATGCTGCTAAGAAAACGACTGATCAATTTAACTCCAACTGACTAATTAACTCTTTTCCATAATCGCTATTTGCCGTGAAGGCGATTTCTCTTGCCTCTCCGACGTATCGGATATCAATATCGAGATCAGCAGAAGGCAGAATGCCTTGTCCCTTCTCTGGCCACTCAACCAAACAGATGGCATCTTCAGAGAAGTAATCGCGAATACCCATAAACTCCAACTCTTCTGGATCCGCTAAACGATACAAATCAAAATGATAGACGTTCCATCCTTCAAGTTGATACGGTTCAACCAAGGTATAAGTTGGGCTTTTTACGTTGCTTGATGACCAAGGCTTTGAATAAACCCGCGACTAAAGGTGGTTTTCCCCGCTCCAAGGTCACCGTGCAAATAGATCGTTGTTTGTTTTGAACAAAGATTTGCTAGTTTAGTTCCAATTAAAATCGTTGCTGATTCATCTGCTAAGGAAAATTTTTTAGTACTCATCACATTTTTCTCTGAGTGGTGCCTTTGAGAGCCGAAATAGTAAACTGTGTCGCTTTTCACAGACAAGTGATCTTCTGTAAGTAATCAGAAAATTTACCATTATTTTCAAATTATCCCTACTGTGAAAGTACAAAATAGTCGTCGAAAGTTTATACAAAGCATTAAGACACTTTTCTGGACAATTGGATCCACGCTTTTTTAGCGTTCATACTTGGGTCGCATTGCATTTGAGTATAGAATACGCGTCCTTTTCTACTTGGGTAATCGTGATGGACTTAGACAAGCTAGCCAGCGACATTAAAGTTTGGGCACAAGAACTCGGTTTTCAGAAGGCTGGTATCAGCGATATCGATCTTCTTGATCAAGAGGCGATGCTCAAGCAGTGGCTAGAAGCGGGTTATCACGGTGACATGGCTTGGATGGAAACTCACCAAGACCTACGCATCCATCCCGATAAACTGCACCCCAATACTTGCCGCATCATCAGCGTTCGCATGGATTACCTTCCTGAAGAAGCAGGCTTTGCATCCAATTTGGAAAACCAGCATGCCGGTTACATTAGCCGTTATGCTTTAGGTCGCGACTATCATAAGTTGATTCGCAATCAGCTCAAAAAGCTCGGACAGCGAATCGAAAAGGAAGTCTCGGAGCTTGGCTACCGACCTTTTGTCGACTCTGCTCCCGTGCTTGAGCGCCCTATTGCCGAAAAGGCTGGCCTGGGATGGACAGGCAAACACTCACTTCTGCTAGATAAAGACGCAGGCTCTTGGTTTTTTCTTGGTGAACTGTTTGTTGATCTGCCACTACCTGTTGATGCTCCAATAGACAATCAGTGTGGTAAGTGCAGCGCCTGTATTACGTCATGTCCAACAGGCGCCATACTTGAAGATGGTGTTATCGATGCAAGGCGCTGTATCTCATATCTCACGATTGAGTATAAAGGTGTGATACCTGAATCCCTTCGCGTAGCGATGGGGAATCGAATCTATGGTTGCGATGATTGCCAGCTGGTTTGTCCGTGGAATCGCTTTGCTGAGCTTGGCCAGCAACCAGATTTTCAAAGACGCCAAGCTTTCAACGATACCGATTTGTGTACTTTGCTTAATTGGGATGAAACGACATTTCTTAAGAACATGGAAGGGTCTGCTATTCGCCGCATTGGGCATGAACAGTGGCAGCGCAACATCATTATCGCAATAGGTAATGCGCCCTACTCCCAGCGCTACATTGATGCACTAGAACAAGTACAAGGCCAGTCAGAGCTGCTTGATGAACATATACAGTGGCTCTACAACAACAAACCAACCAATTACCCAACTCATCAGGTAACGCTCTAACATCCAAAAGCCAACGTCTGATTCGCATCATTCAGAAAGGCTTACCTCGAGATGCCTAGTCGCCAGTGGGCTCAGAAAAATCAAATTAATTTTCTTGACTGACATCCCAAAATTGGATTTGTGGAAAAACTACGTTTTCATCGACAGTTAGTCGTTGAGAAATCAGGTTAAACACAGATTGAATATATGACCAGGATCAAATAAATGTCACTTGGTGATCATTTTATTGTCAAGTGAAAAGTAAAAACAAAATGACATAATCAATATAAAACAATAACTTAAAGCCATTAAAGTCATGCAGCGACTGTGTATATTGATGTAAAGATCTTTCAGTTTGTTCTCTACATACCTATTCAAAAACAATTTATCAACCAACTTATCCACAATTTAGTAATGTGGATAACTCTGTTAATTTAAGTGTAACTGACCCTCAGCTAAGGCAATAACCTACTGCTTTGGCGGTGTGTAGAAAATAGAGTACACAGCAAAAATTTCGACGATGTAATCCAATGATATCGACGATGATTTAGCTTTAAATTTTAGGGAGTGATGCTTCTCAGCATTAGGAAAGAGCATGCGGTGTGGGACTAAGTTTCTCAACTTTGTTATCTCTATGATATAACCGCGTCTTTGTCCATTTCGAGGGAGAAATGGAGCGACACACGAGGTTCGAACTCGTGACCTCAACCTTGGCAAGGTTGCGCTCTACCAACTGAGCTAGTGTCGCATTT
>BBMT01000029.1 GCA_000755425.1 Vibrio maritimus | reverse complement strand
AGCCGTCAACTGGGTTCGAGGTGGTGTACGTGAGCAAATCTTGGTCAACATCGGTGGCTACCATTTGGCCATGGAAACTGCGCCATCTTCTTTCACTGACTGCGATTGGCCTGCCATCACTGGTAAGTCGTTCGTGCCTGTGATGGTGAATTTGAGCTGCTCTCGATGCGAGCCACCAGCCTTATCGGTTACAGTGACCATGGTAGTGACAACTTGGGTATCACCTTTTGCCAAATGCTGATATGAGGTGTGGCTAGGATCGAACGTGTAGCTGCCATCAGAATGAAACGTCAAACCATCGATGGACTTTGATA
Organism: Vibrio maritimus; assembly: GCA_000755425.1. Taxonomy (GTDB): domain Bacteria; phylum Pseudomonadota; class Gammaproteobacteria; order Enterobacterales; family Vibrionaceae; genus Vibrio; species Vibrio maritimus_A. The sequence goes on along the minus strand of BBMT01000029.1, from coordinate 19,531 downwards.
TTACATAACTTAGGCTGTCTCCATCAGCATCTGTTGCCCCCATCTTTCCATGAAAAATGGCATCATCCTCATTCACCGTATTGGATTGTTCCGACATTTTCGGTGCGGAATTGAAATGAGGCGATTTATGTACTTTATCAGTTTGCTGTGTTTTTTCGGTGGATACAGAAAAAGGAGAAATTCCGTCAACATAGTTGTCTCTAGCCGACGAAGCTGTACCTGATTGATTGACAATATGATGCGAAGTGTATGCATGCATTGGATAGTGATGAAGAGCAAGGTGTCTACTCGGCAGTGCGTGTGTGTGACTGCTTTCTGTATCACCACTGTTTGTTACTAGCTCTTGATGCTCGCTAGAGGGCGAAGTAGGTGTCTCTGAATCAGGGGCTTGTATATTTTCGTGAGATCCAGTCACTTTTTGGGTTGGAGCATGACTCTCTCTTACATTACCTGCATCACTCGTATCATCACTGGCTTTGACGAGAGAGGGTAATATGAGAGCAAGTGTCGGCGGAATGCTACTTGATATCTTAACGTATTAAAAAGACGACGTTTTTCCCGCTGCTTCTTTTTGGCTTTCGTTTCGCTTGGATGTGTAGAAACCTGTCGCGGTGATTGCTTTTTTGTTTGATTTTCACTGCTTTGTTTTTTCTCAGTCATGCTCTCAGCCTTAACTCACAAACCTCTTTTAAAGTTAAGGATATAGCGGGCTGTTTTGCTAACTAATCTTGATTTTTAACTTAGGTTTTTTGTTACCTAGGATTCACGAACCTACACTTAAGCCGAACCATAAATGCGTCAAACGAATAATAAGAGGCAAGTATATGAAGATGATAACAACCGCCTTAGTTCCGGTCTTAGTTACAGGCTTAATAACGGCATCGGCTGTCACGAATGCAGCCGAATCTGAATTCACTGATAAAGAGCTACAAATGGCAATAGAGGCACGCCTAGTGGAGCAACTCAAAGATCCGCAAGCTGCAAAACTACTTTCTGAGTTTTTAATTGAAGATGTACTGACTTGGCGAGCAGAAACTCTCGACATTGAAGAGGCCGATAGCATCCTAGCTTTCGCGTTTGGCAACAGACACGCATTAAACGGCAATCAAAACGCCTGGTCCTATGAATGGCCAATTAGCGGATCTTACGGTTGAGCTGCATAAAAAAACCGGTAAGCCAGTATACGCACAGTGGGAAATTGCACAGCAAATTGGCGATAGAGTCGCAGAAGATATGCTGTTCCCTATCTACCCTACCGTGAACGAAGGTGGAGAACTCATATATTTAAATACCACTGGGGTCGCACTCGACGCAGTTAAACAAGCGGGCGGTTTTGAAAAAATGGGCAAAACCATTGTATTGGCGTTTTATGAACATAGTTTGAGAGCAGTAAATACAGCGAGAGAAGCGGGTTTAGAAGCATTCGCACCGGCAGGTTATGAGATGCCTTCTGACTACGATGCCGAATCAGGACAGCCTTGGACGCGCGATAGGAATACCTTCATGCTTTATGAGGTGAGAACGAGAGCGAACGCCAAACGAGCAGAAATCAATGATGGGAAAATCTACAAAAAGTAGCCTAGCGTGTCCTGTCTGAGTTTTGATGACACTGTCTATTTTGAAAGTAACAATGCCGCTCACTCAACGTGAACGGCATTATGTTCATCGATGCTACCGTTTAGTACTTAACTTGGTAGTTCAGTGTATACGTTCTTCCTCTACCCTTATAGTTATAGCTTCAGGCGCGTAGTGTGAAGAATAGATAATTTGCGCACGTTGCCCCCAAGCTGTGGTGTAATCTTTATTGAACAGGTTCTGAATACCAAAGCCTAAGCTACCAACTGGAAGCTGATAGCTACCAACTAGATCGAACAAAGTATAACCATTAAGCTTGTTATTTGACGCATCTTCATAATCAAACATAGTCTGGCTCTGAAGCTTTACCGAAAGATCACTATCATGCCAACCCGCCCAAGCACTTGCTTTAGATGTACTCGCGTACCCAGCGTCATAGTTTTCCCAGCCATTGTCACCTTCTACTTCAGATTTAACATAGTGACCTGACGCGCCAATTTGAATGTTTTTATGCACCCAATACGATGCCATCGCCTCTAAACCATAAACGCGTTTCTTATCGTCGATTTCTTCGATTAGCAATGTGTCTTTGTTGTACTTGACGTTCTTATCCGATTGCGAATAGTACGCTGCTGTTTGCAGGTTGAAGTCTCCCTGATCGAGGCGATAGCCTAACTCATAGCTATTAGTCTTAATCCCAGACATCTTTGAGTCATTGACGTTAATGCTATCATTGAGTTTCCAGTGATCACCAACCAACGTATAGTCACCTTGACCGTAATATTTGGCAGGATCCGCTAGGTCAAAGCCTTGCGAGAAATTTGCCCATACTTGGGACGCGTTGTTGAGGTGATAAATAGTGCCAAAGTTAAAGAGGGTGACTCCGTAGTCAGTTTCGCCTCCCGGTACTGCATCTGCAGATGTGCCATCACCAGCAGCAATTTTCTTTTGTACGTTGTAAGCAACGAAATCATCAATCTTGTTAGATAAGTGCTGGTAGCGAACACCACCTTCGACCGTCCAGTCTTCTGTAATGGAATAATCCGCCTGCGCAAAGGCAGCGACCGAACTAACTTTTACGCCAGGGTAACGCCCAACTTGAGCATAGGTCTTGTTGATCATATTCCCCGAGCCATTCGCAATCGTTGGATCATAGAGAGCTTGATTACTCTCCAATTTATCCTGATAAGCGTCTACGCCATAGACGATTTTTAAACTATCGAAGCTTTTCGCTAGCGCCGCTTTAAGCGAGATAACATCGGTGATTTGTTGACCTGAAGATTGATAATAAGGAGAGTAAGTCTGATCTTCTTTACGATATGACGCTTCAGCGATTAACTGATGATTTAGGAACTGCTCATCAACATAAGACGCACTTAGCATAATGCGGTTTGTTCCATGTTGTCGATCCGACTCAAAGCCTTTTCTAACATCAATAAAGTCACTGCCGACAATATAAAGGCCATACGGAGAATCTTGCTGACTATCATAATATTGAGCGAGGAAATTCAGCTTTTTCGACTCAGAAACATTCACACCAACCGTTGTAAGAAAATCGACGGTTTTATTGAACTGCAATGAGCCTTGCGAAATATCGGGAGTAACGATCGTACCATTGGCGTCAAAGTACCCTTGAGTTTCGGTATAAACGATGGCGCTTCGCGCTTTCACCGTTTCATTGCCACCCGATACTGACTGAGCGAGTTTGTAGTCGAAATCTTCACTCGAGTTAAAACCAGAACTGCCGCTTACATAAGATTCAAATTCAAGCTCTTCACTATGTGCTTTCTTAGTAATGATATTGATGACACCACCAGTTGCACCCGCACCATAAATAGAGGTAGCGCCTGATAAAACCTCAATACTTTCAATATTAAACGGATCGATGGAATCTAAATGACGGCTAATAGAGCGGGAAGATTGCAAAGAGACACCGTCAATCATCACCAACATTTTACGTCCACGAAGGTTTTGGCCTAAGTTCGTACGCGCACCACTGCTAACGTCTAACGAAGGAATCGCCGAAGCTAAAATATCGCCAAGTGTTTTACCGCCTCGGTACTCTTGCTCGATCTTGTCAGAATCGATATACCAAACAGTACCTGGGATGTCACTGATTGCTTTAGGTGTTCGGCTTGAAACCACCACCATTTGTTCATCTGTCGTTTTTTCTTGCGCTTGAGCGGTGAAGACTGTACTAGCGGCGGCAATCGCCAACGCAATAGTAGATAGAGGGAATTTCCCTTTACTCGTTTCCATTCATTTCTCTTTTTTATCTATGTAAAGCCGCTTAAAAACCGTTTCAGCAGCACTCTCTATAACTTATTCATAAATGAGAATCATTATTATTGTTTTTCTGATACGAAAAAGCAATAACGAACAATAACTATTTTACTTTTGGTCAATACGTATCCAGTTTGACCAACATGCTTCAAGCGTGAAGCTAAGATAGAAAGGAAATATAGAGAGGCGAGTTATCGCTCTATCGAAAGGACAACCAAAAAGGCTTTCATTAAAATGAGATTAAAAAAAGGCAGAGCAATTAGCTCTGCCTCTAGGATTAAGCGTCAATCTCTGTGATTGACCTGACCAGGTGCTCACGTTCTTGTTGTGGAAGGTTTATCACATCATTGTAGGTGTAGTGCATAGCACGTATATCGTTTTCTAGCAGTTGAGTGAGTTTCTGGGCGGCAGCTTGATTGTCGCCTTGCATGACAAGCTCCAAGATATCGAGGCGACGCTGACACGATTTACTCACAGAAGATTGAATATGCATCGAAACTAAATCTGTCGCTTTACGCATTCGATTGTGCTGCTGCATATTACTCAGTAAGAAACGATTGCCAGAACTGGCAGCGAGTAACTCATGAAAATCTGCGCTTAAGCTGAACAGATCAATTGCTGTGACACATTGAGGATTTTGAATGGCTTTCACGTGTCGCTCGCGACATTGCTCAAAAGCACTTAGACTCATTTTCCAACTTGGTTCAAGCAAACCTGACGGCTCGAAGATTAAGCGACAACGGTAACTTTCAGTATGCCTTTCCAATGTATTGAGCACGCCATCAAGGTGCCATTTATAACCGGGACTGCGGCGTAGAATGCCGTCATTTTCTAATACGAGTAAAACTCGGTGGATCTCTCCACGATTAGCCGTGTAACGTTCTTGAAGCTCTTTCTCAGAGAAAGCAGAGTCGATCTCACCGAAAAACAGATCCATCAATAATCTTAAATAAAGTTTGTCCTGGCGAGAGTCTTGATCCGTGGGTTCCTCACTGCTCTCTATCGATTCTGCATTCACTTGAAGTACGAACCCTTTATATGGGACGGCTTTGGCGATACCCAGATCTGACATATAGGTAAGTACGGCACGCATCGGTGTTCTCGACACTTCAAACTGCTGCGCCAATGAAGACTCATTTAAGCTATCGCCCACTTTTGCATGCTCTTGTTTGAGCTTACGTACGACCTTACCGAACAAATCTTGCTGAAGTTTCGTTATTGCTATCTTTTCCATAAATGACTTTTTCTTGTTGTTCTTGCTCATAAGGTAAACACAAACTCACTCTTTTACTATTGATCGTCTTTTCGCTTCAAAAGTACAATCATGATTCATAACCAGAATCACAAGTAAAAGAGCAAAGTTGAAAATACTAAACGCGAATGCCTTCGACAGATGCGACACGATGACCATCAATGGATTTTACCAAACCCTCAGTGTGACGCTAACTTATTGTCTCAAAGCTAAATACTTTAACATGCAAAAAGTGCTGGGGGCGCGTTATCGATTAGATTTCGGCTTCATCGGGTATCTCGAAGACGCTTCACTGACTTTGTTTGAAAGTGAGGGAGGTTGAATCTATGGGCGCTTCCCAACATAAGAAAGTCCAACTATGGGTTATTGGAGCTACAGCAGCACTGATGGGTATTGGCCAGAATGGATTGCTCGTTTCGTTACCGTTTTTAGTAGAGCAATCGGCATTTGATTTGCCAACTTGGTCAATATTGATTGCTCTCGGTAGCTTTCTTTTTCTACCGTCAGCCCCCTACTGGGTCGGTATAGTGATAAAAATGGCCCCAAAAGAGTCGTAGTGATTTCTCTCATCGGCATGATGGTGAGCTTCTTATTGTTATACCTATTCACACTTTTAAGTACTAACCCCTCATTGATAACAATTAGCTTCATCGGCGCCTTAATCGCGCGCATCATATACGGCTGCACAGCTTCTGGCATAGTGCCCGCATGCCAACATTGGGCAACGCTTATCTGTGGATCAGAGAACCGATTAAAGGCGATTACGAGCGTCAGTATAGGATTAAGCGCGGGAAGGCTAATTGGTCCACTTGTTGCTATTGCAGCGCTAAAGGTCTCCCCATATGCTGCCCTTTGTCTAATGGTTGTACTCCCTGCGATTTCCCTAACAATGATTGCTGCGCACCCTGCACCTGAGGTTAGTCAGCAAAGAGAAAAAACAAGCGCCAACTTACCTTGGTTACCAGGCAAAAAGTATCTGCCTTACCTCGTATGTGCAATCACACTTTGTGTCGGTATAGCGCTACTACAATACAGCTTTTCCCCATTGATTCTTTCCATAACTGACTGGTCAACATCGCAAGTCAGTGATGTCATCGGCATACTTTTAACCATTAGCGCCGCTTGTACATTCGCAGTCCAAACTCTTATTGTCAAAGCTAGGAAAGTAACGCCAATCGGCATGTTTCGCACTGGCGCTATCATGTTCTCATGTGGCTTTGTTCTTTTTCTCGCACCTAATATTTGGTGTTATGGAATTGCCATGGCCATTGTATCAAGTGGCGCTGCATTGCTAGTACCTGCCTATACCTCAGAGGCGACAAGCAAACAACCTGATGCACCTGGCACGGTGGCAGGGTATATAGCCACGTCCCACACCATAGGTTATGGCCTCGCTTCACTGCTTGCTTTTACGGCTACACTGGCACCCATTTATCCCATCTACCTCGGTATTGGTTGCTCTATTTTGATAGCGGTTATCACATACCTGCTGAGTAAAAATGCGGACGATAGTCGCGGCTCTGAACACTGCGAAAGCTGAGACAAATAGCGATAAAAAAAATTGAGCGGGAGAAATAAGAAGATAGAGCCCTTAGGGGGAAGGGCTCTAGGATTAGGAGCTTACTTAGGACTTGTTTATGCGACAACTAACGTCGCTGCGTTTTTCATTGCCTCTTTGGTTGAGCACTCAATCACATTCGCGTTGCTGAAGCGGTGCGCATCTTTCACTTGAATATCGTGTGCCAAAATCACCAGTTTCGCGTTCGCTACATCTAAGTCTGTAATTCGATTTTGAATGCCGTTTTGGCCTTGCGTTTCGACTTTAATTTTCAGACCTGCTGCCGCACCCGCTTTTTCTAGTGCTTTTGCAGCCATGAAGGTATGAGCCACGCCAGATGGGCAACATGTTACGGCTACGATGTCGTACTCGCCTTCGCCAGCAACTGGCGCCGCTTGTACAGGAGCTGCTTGTATTGCTTCTTCCTCTGATTCTTCTTCAGCAACAGGTTTCCAGAAGCCAACAATCACCGCTGTGGTTATTGAGCCCAAAGCGATACCGACCACGTACATTGGGATGTTGCTTGATACAGGAGCCGTAATCAGACCTCCCCATGGCGCATGCAGCAGAACATCTGTTAGGAAACCGAATACACAGCCAACGATACCACCTGCTACGATTGAAGGTAGAACACGCATAGGATCATTCGCTGCAAATGGAATAGCACCTTCAGAGATACCGATTGAACCCATAATAGCCGCTGCTTTACCAGCTTCTTGTTCTTGTTTCGTAAACTTCTTCTTGAATAGGAAGGTCGCTAACGCCATGCCTAGTGGAGGCGTACAAATCGCGATACCCACACCACCCATTAGCCAAGGTTGAGTATCTACCTGAGTTTGAGCAAATAGTGTCGCAACTTTGTTGATTGGACCGCCCATATCGAACGCTGTCATACCACCAAGAATGGTACCTAGCACCATTTTTGACGCGCCAGCCATCGATGCCAAGAACTCATTCATCGACGACATGAACAGTTTGATTGGCTCACCAATGCCCCACAATACGATACCCGCAGAAATAAGCGTGCCGATAAGTGGGTATATGAAGTAAGCACCTAGCGCTGTCATGTTCGTTGAAAGTGGTATCTTCTTGAGTTGATACACCACACCACCAGCAATAAAGCCTGCTACGATACAGCCAAGGAAGCCCCCGCCCATATCTGCCATGATGCCTGATGCGATCATCGCTGGTGCCAGTGCTGGTTTATCTGCAATTGAGTAACCAATAAAGCCGCCAAGAATGATTGGGAAAAGAACCAGCCCTTTGATACCAATGTTTGAAATGTCTGCTAGCAAACCATCTGCTGGTACTGCACCTTTACCCGATGCCATTACCGCCAATGCCAAGAGTACACCGCCTGCCACGATAAATGGCAGCATGTGAGACGTACCGAATAAGAGATGCCCTTTCATTGTACTTAAGAGCTTTTTAAAGTCGCCACTGTCGTTAGTAGCTTGTGCTGTTAGAGTGCTCATAGTTTCTGACCTTATGAATTAATTAGAATATCTAGGATCTGAGTTTCATCTTTCGCGTTTTGGATATTTTCAATAAACGATTCTTCAAATTTGCCGAACAGCTCTTGAAGAACGTAAATATGGTGGTCTGCACCGTTATCTGGTGAAGCAATCATGAAAAACACGGTTGGTTTGACGCCGTCTTCATCGTCGTAATCAATACCTTCACGTTTCACGCCCACAGCAATGGCTGGCTCGATGACGGTTTTGCTTTTCGCGTGAGGGTAAGCAATGCCATCCATTGAAGTCACGCTCATCGCTTCGCGAGTTAGGATGTCATCTAAAAAAGCGGCTTTATTATTAATGCGCTGATTGTCGAGTAGCATTTGCGCCAGTTCATCAAAAACCTCTGTTTTCGAAGTCGCATTAAGTTCGCGCTTAATAAGTTGGGTATTGGTTAATTGGATAAGCATGTTTTAACTCTTCTATATTTACTTGATGAGTTAAATTTAAAAGAAGAATGAAATTTCAGAAATAGGAATAAAAAAGTCATCAATAGCAGTTTTGTATCATGGATTTTGAAGTGTGATTTATGTCTTATCTAAACCTTTCGGCAATAAAAAAGCCTCGCTAAATGATAGCGAGGCTTAACCGTTAGAACCTTAATCAATAATAAGCGCGAGCCACTCGGCCACAGCAGGAGACTTCGTATTTCTGAGTGTATGCCGGTATAAATACTGACCGTCCTTTTTCAATGCGGCACCTCTCACCATTGTGATGTTCAAGATAAATTGGAGCCTCAAGCGCAAATAAGATCTCTGCACCTTCTACATCTACGTGAAGCTCAGTCGGATTCATCAAAATTGAAAACCTAAAGTCTTCCACCGGCACCGGATAGTGAAGCATTCCTTGATCATGCAGTGGGTTAAGTAAAATCGAATCACGAGACGTTTCAATAAACTTGGTGCACGACACTAGTTCCTCGACATCGAGATACTTATTAGTGAGGCCAGCACGCAGCACATTATCGGAGTTCGCCATGATCTCTAGGGCTGTACCCTGGATGTAGGCGTGCGGGGTTTCTGCGTCTAAATACATCGCCTCTCCAGGCTCGAGAGTCAGCACATTTAAGATAAACGGCGCAAACAGCCCAATGTCGTTCGGGTATTGGTTCGCGAGCGCTTGAATCTGGGTATTCAACGGAGAGTCATTGTCGACGGTGAACTTGAGAAGCTCCTGAATAGCAGCATCTTTCACATCTCCACCTAGACTTAAAACTTGCTCAAAGAAATTGCGTAACCCTTGTGAGTTCGGCATCTTAGCAAAATCATCGACTAGGGGTTTCAATACCTTAGAGTCAAGACGCTCAAACAATTGGATGATCTCTGGTATATGTCTAAAGCCATTCATCGCCGTATAAGGCGTGAGTGCGTATACCAGTTCTGGTTTATGATTAGGATCTTTGTAGTTGCGATTAAACGCATCGAGCGGAATGCCTTTCTCTTCTTCCTCTGCAAAGCCCAACTGCGCGCGCTCCTTGCTTGGGTGCACCTGAATAGACAGCGCATTTTCCGCACAAAGCACTTTGAATAGAAACGGTAACCCTGCCGATTGAGCAGCAACTCGCGCACCCAGCATCGCGCTTGAATTGAAATCGATTACCGAGGCTAAGTCTCGCTGTTCACTATTGAATCCCACCATCGAACAGCCATTGGGATGCGATCCCATCCAGAGTTCTGCTTGAGGCTCACGGTTCGTGTTGGCAATGTTAAACAGTTCTGAAAGAGAAGATTTACTGCCCCATGGATAGCTCTGAATAACGTTTTCCATTGGCAAAAAGACCGCATGATTCAAAACTGTTTTATCGAGCGTAGCATCTTCAATTGTTGAAGAAAGTAAAATAGACATAGCGTTACCTAATTAGTAAACAAGATGCCTTTAGTTTTTATATTTTACATTTTTTGGGATAGGGAAAATAAAATGCATTTACTAGACAGATAATTCATTTAACAATAATTGTGAATTACCGCATATTTAACCCTTGTATTTAGCTTTACACTTCGACTGTAAGTTAAAGCGATTAGCTGGATTTTTGTAACATCAGAATGAAAGTGTGATCTACCGAGATAGACGCGGTATAAGTAACATTGTATATCTATGCGCTAGCTTTCTTTGTGCGATTTTGAGTACGAGTTATGAACTTCCAAGCAGTCATCTCTTCGGTTTTAGAACAGCGCCACTCAGACCAAAACATCTGGTTTGCGGGCAACTTTCACATTCCCCCTACGTTTAGCTATCAAGTCAACTTCCCCCGACTCGAGATTGTGCTAGATGGGGAATACATTAATGAAGTCGAAACCCATGAACGCAAGGTAGAAAAGATCACCGCAAAAGCTGGAGATGCCTTTTTTATCCCACCAAACTGCTGGAACAAACCAGACTGGGAGCAAGGATGCACTGTGCTGAGTCTACTGTTTGGTCGTAGTCAACTTGGTTTGAGTTATGTGAGCAAAACAAAAGGTGAAGCGGGCTTTAGTGATATACAGAAACACAGTCTGCAAACACGCTCAGGGTTTGCGATTGATAACATTCTGGAAGCTCTGATATCTCTATCTCGTGAGAGAAACAAAAAGCCGATGGATGAACTGCTATTCCAAGCGTTACTGCAATACAGCAATACTATGCTTGATGCGCCAATTGCCGAGCCACAAAATCGCGTTAAAGATCTCTACCAAGGCATTTGCATCTACATTCAAGAGAACTTCCATCGCCCTCTTAATCGTGACTGTATTGCTGAGAGGTTTAGCTTATCTGCCAATCATCTATCACGCTTGTTCAGACAGCAAGGCCACATGACGCTTGCCGAATACATCACACGAGTACGGATCGACCGCGCCAAGTTTATGCTCAAGAAGTATGATTTCAGGCTCAATGAAGTCGCGGAGCGCTGTGGGTTTAAAGATGTGAATTACTTTTGTCGTGTATTTAAAACGCGTACAGGAATGACGCCAAGTGAATATCGCGGCGCAAGTTAACCCTTAAATAAGTCGTGATGTGAGATACATTAACAGCGCTTGAAGATCGACGCTGCTACGGTTTTTCTGCAAACGTTGAGTAACGTGTTCATTAAGTAGGTTTCTTGTCAGTGTGGTAGCGGCGACGATTTGCTCTCGACTCGGTGCAGTGGGGAGCACAAGCGCAATAGCGACCGTCACACCGCCCATCCGAGAGTTCCAATCTATTTCATCTTCGGTAGTGATAACCGCAATAGACACCTCCTCGACATGTTCAAACATCACATGCGGTAGTGCAATACCTGGCGCGACGCTAGTCGATGAACGCTCTTCACGTTTGATAAACGAGAGCAGCAGCTCGTCGGGCTCTGCAGGGTAAACCAGCTTTGCCAAGCCTTTAAGACATTCAAACTTCGTGAGTGCTGTCTGCGCTTTGGCATGAAACCATCGCGTCTCACACAGGGGGCTTATCTGCGGAAAGCGTTGGCTTAAATCTGTCGTGAACTCATGGGTGATTTGTGAACCCACGAGTACATAGTGCTCAGCGACGAGGTCTTTCAGCACAAAGCAGGCAAGTTCAGCATCAATACCTGTAGCCGTGATTTGAACCAAGTCGCCCTTCTTCAGAGCCACTTGTAGCATCGCGACCGACTTTGATAGGTCAGCATCACGGTTTTGAGTAATATTGATGATACGTAGCGTACTTTTAAACTGACGCGCCAATTTGCACAATGGCTGCGCAGCACGACTGGTCGCAGCGGTGTCTTCAACCAAGAAAGTGAGTTGGTACTCTTTATTCATCGGTACGCTATGTTCACCTAAAAAGCTCATACATCACGACAGTGCTGGATAAACACTTTTTCGACATTAAGCAGCACTTCTTCCATCTCGATGTAAACGGTTTTGCTAGCGTCAAAGCGATGTGGCTGCTCAATCTCAATATCAGACACAATCAACACCTTGTCAGCATGAGCGATATCGACAGCGGTAAGCTGATGTTCCACCCCCATTGCACCCTGCGTTTCAACCTTAATGGAAACATTCAGTTTTGATGCCATTTTAGTTAATGCGTCCGCTGCCATGTATGTGTGAGCAATGCCAGTAGGGCAAGCTGTTACCGCTACAATCTTCATCGTTTATCTTCTCGGTAAAAGTAGGTAGTAAAACAAAACCCTTAAATTTTATGAGGAAAATAAAACCAAGAGAAAGGTGAAAATCACACTCTTAGATCTTGGTTACAAAAATCCAGCTAATCGGTGTTTATTACTATAGTTCCAGAGGTCATCGCTCGGTAGTCTGTCAATTGTTTGAGTAAGGGTTTTCGCTATGGACATCACCGACTTCATCGACCTAGACACCATCTGTTTGGACTTAAAAGCCACTAGCAAGCAAGCCGTATTTGAAGAACTAGTGGATATGCTCGACAGCACCGGTAAACTCGCCAACCGAACCTTATTTCTCGATGCACTCTGGCAGCGTGAGTACATCGGCAATACGGGCTTCGAAGACGGCATTGCGATTCCTCACGCAAAAAGCAATACAGTCATCAAGCCTTGTGTGGTGATTGGTATTAGCCAACATGGCATTGACTACGGGTCGGAAACTGGCGAATGCTCTGATGTGTTTATCATGCTTGCCTCCCCAGACAATAATGACGAGCACCATATCGAAGTCTTGGCGCAAGTTTCCACAAACTGATAGAAGATGGCTTTGTTACAAAACTGAAGTCAGCACAAACCAAGGCTGAAGTACTGGCACTGTTCTCAGATGTGGACTCTAAACAGCAAGCTACTGAAGTCCAAAACGCAGTTGAGCCAGTTCTCCCTATAACCCCGTCCAACGCCTGCTATCTTCGACGAATAAAAGAGCACCTGCTATTTGGCACATCACACATGATCCCTTTTGTGGTTGCCGGTGGTGTGCTGCTTTCGCTGTCTGTAATGCTTAGTGGTCATGGTGGTTTACCTGAGTCTGGCATCCTGGCAGATATTGCTAAGATGGGACAAGCTGGGCTGACACTCTTTACCTTAGCGTTAGGTGGATACATTGCTTATTCCATCGCAGACAAACCCGGCCTTGCTCCAGGTATGATTGGCTCATGGATCACGGTTGAGTATTATCAGACCGGATTTCTCGGCGCCATTGTCGTTGGTTTTGTCGCGGGCATTACCGTAAAAACACTTAAACGCATTAAGCTACCCGATAGCATGACTGCACTAGGTGCCATTTTTATCTACCCGCTAATAGGCACTTTCATCACTTGCGGCGTGGTCATGTGGGGCATTGGCGCGCCAATTGCCTATGTGATGGAACAGATGAACTTACTGCTTGCGGGAATGGCAGGTTCAGGAAAGGTAGTGCTTGGTAGCGTATTAGGCGCGATGACTGCGTTTGATATGGGCGGCCCGATCAATAAGATGGCGACACTATTTGCTCAGACTCAAATCAACACCCAACCTTGGCTCATGGGTGGCGTCGGCATCGCGATTTGTACTCCGCCATTAGGTTTGGCATTAGCCACATTTCTTTCCCCAAACAAGTTTAACCGCGAAGAACGTGAAGCCGGTAAAGCTGCGGGTATTATGGGATGATAGGCATCAGTGAAGGTGCCATTCCATTTGCAGCAAGCGATCCAGCTCGTGTCCTGCCTGCCGTGATTGCTGGAGGCATGGTTGGTAACATCATCGGTTTTACGTTCAATGTAATTAACCACGCACCTTGGGGCGGCTGGATTGTACTTCCGGTCGTAGATGGCGTGTTTGGTTATATATTAGGGACACTAGTAGGCGCGATGACCACCGCAATAATTGTTATCTCCCTCAAGAAAAACGTCGAACAGAATGAAGGAGCATTAACCGCTCAAGATACCACTAGCTCAATCACTAGCGAAGGTGTTGCTGACGTATTGGCCGTCACCTCGTGTCCTTCTGGCGTTGCCCATACTTTCCTAGCGGCTCGCTCACTAGAAAAAGCCGCCGCCGAGCAAGGCATCAAAATCAAAGTCGAAACCCAAGGGGCGAATGGTATTGCCAACCGAATTACCGCCAAAGATATTGAGCGAGCTAAATTTGTGATTCTCGCTCACGATGTGGCGATTAAAGACGCTGACCGCTTTCATTCGATGACTATCATCGATGTCGAAACCAAGGACGCGATTTATAGTGCTAAAGAGCTTGTCACTCAGATCCGATGAATATTGGGGGACGTTATTGATGGGTAGATTCTGTCACCAAAGCTCGCAAATAGACGAACTGGGAAACAACGTTTGATCACTTATGCGTCATTTCGACTCGTGAAGTCTAGAGAGTAACAATAAAGGTTGAGCGATACCTAACAAGCTTTTGAACAACACTATTTACAGGCAGGCTAAAATCAGTCATTCACTACATTCAGCGTTTTTGCTCTCATTAACATTATAAGTCGGGATAACGCAGGGCCACTGATCTTTCCGGGGGTCGTCAATAAATCCACTTCACAGCGAGCAGGAATATTGTCTGGATTATAGTCAGTAACAAATGTTGAAAGCGTTCCCATTCCAGCCCTCTCACTTGAGATTTCTCTTGGTAAGTAAGCCCAGCCGAGGTCTTGCTCCACCATTCTAGCTACGTCTTGCATATCCACTGCAGTCCAAATCTCATTAGAAAACTTAGCTTTAACTCCGGTCAAAGGGTTTTCGAGCATATCGCGACTACAGATTTGCCGAGTCATCATTAGCGTCTCGCTATCCACTACTTCCATGTCTGCTAATTCTGAGTCGGGCGAACATACACAATCAAAGATCAATGGTTGTAGATCCACAAAGTCCACACTCTCAGTGACGGCTCCTCGATTTGCTTGAATGGCGACATCGAGTTCCCCGGCCACCAACTGTTGCTGAAGTGAATCTCCGTTTGAACGAGACACGTGAATTTCTGTATGAGGAAACTCGGTCGAGAGTTTTTCCAGCTCTTCCTCGATATAAGCAAAAGGCAGAATAGTATCCAAACCAATCTCCAAAGACTCCTCTTCAAATTTCGCCTTACTCGCCGAGAAAGCCATCATTCGTTCATTTTGCCTGAGTATCAACTTGGCTTGTGCGTAAATCTGTTCCCCGATAGGTGTCAAGACTGGGTACTTTTGGCTGCGGTCGAACAATTGCACATCCAACGTAAGTTCAAAGTTATTGATAGATGTGCTGATCGTGCTGTGACCCTTACCGAGTTTCCTACCCGCTGCTGAAAACGACCCCGCTTCGACAGCCGTGACTAAAGCGATTAACTGATCTAAGTGATACATCAACCTTCCCAAATTTTCGACATGTCCTGATTTAATCTTAGGTTAATTTGAGAGCATTATCTATCTCGAGACAAACAGACCCCTTATTCAACTTTAATCATCAATAGATTAACGAGGTAACTATGAAATCATTAGACCGTCGCAACTTCTTCAAACTTGCTGGCAGTGCAGCAGCAGTGGCAGGTGTAGCATCGACAGGCGCTTTATCGCTATCTGGGGCTGCGAATGCTGCGACGGCTAAAAAGGACTTTGGCGGAAACAATACGGCTTATCAGGGGCCACTTAAAAACATCAACGTGTTCTCAGAAGATGGCGAGCTTAAAGAAGTTATGTTCGGCCGTATCGACAACTTTCGACTACCTGAATACAACGAAATCTGGGATTTCGCAGGTAAACCAACAGTAGATATGCTGAAAGAACACGGTGGCAAGCTATTCTCCGAAGCGAATCCAGAGTGGTATAACAAAGCCGCTAGTCAAATGGAAACTGTTGTTAAGTTTCTTGAAAGCAAAGGTATTTTAGTACACCGTCCGGCTGACTTAACGGACGATATGAAAAATGACTATAACAACAACACTAACATGAACATCGACGTGTACTGCCGTGACGGTATGGTATCGGTAGGTAACACGCTATTTGAAACGGCCTTTACTACACCAGAACGTGGCCGTAACAAGCACGCAGTACGCCACCTAACTATGGAACTAATGCGCAATGGTGTTGATATTAAGTCACTACCTCAACCGCTAGATACGTACAACCACGATCACGACCTTGAGCCTCTAATCGAAGGTGGTGACGTAATGATTGACCACGAGAACATCTACGTAGGTTACTCAGGTCTAGCATCGAACAAGCTTGGTGCTCAGTGGATTCGTAACGCATACCCAGAGTTCAACGTACATGAGATTGACATCAAGACAGATGAGTTTCCTCACCAGCACCTAGACTGCGTAATGAACGCATTCGGTGATTGGGGTGTAATCCTAGAGAAAGACATCGTAGGCGGCATCGCCGGATTACCTGAATCACTACGTAAGAAAGATTGGATTCAAATGACTGACGAAGAAGCGCACCTAAAACTTGCTAACTTCATCATGATTAGCCCAACTGAAATCGTCATGGCTACAGAAGCGGAGCGTCTACGTAAAGAGATCCAGAAACTGCGCCCTGATATCAAAATCCACCACTTCCCATACTACGAAGTAGGCAAAATCGGCGGCTCTCTGCGCTGTAACACTCAGCCAATCTACCGTAAAGGTTAATTTGTAGCGAACGAATCATCAGCTGCTTTTGGCAGGGCTATCCGGCTGTTATCCGCAACAATTCTCTCCGCAAATATCTTTCATAATTATTGAAATAACTTTATTTCGATATATGTTTTGCAGGCATTTTAGGCCTACCCTTTCACTCAGCTACTTGGCCAAAGATTGAAGCTCTTTCATCAAAAACTGTTGAACGGGCCCTCGTTCTCGAGAAGAGGAAACTAGCATATCAATAAGGATGGTTTGCTTAGTGTGGCTAAACTCAGGTCTGAAGATCTTTAATGTTCCTATCTCTATACGCTCTTCTGCTAACATTTTTGGTACGGTGGCCCAACCAACACCTTGCTCAACCAATTTGATCATATCGTCTTGATCGGTCATCTCCCAAATTTCCGGTGATACAGACGCATAAGCTTTCAACACCGGGTTATTTAACATATCCACACATGCCAGCTGACGGGTTGCCAGCAAACGCTCATTATCGACAACCGGCATGTCCGCCAAAGAGGAATCAGGGGAACAAATACACACAAACTCCATCTCTAATATGGCGTAAAAGTCGACTGCACGCGGTGCTGTTTCCGCATTCGTGGAAACCACGATGTCTAACTCACCTCGCTGTAACTTTTCGATGAGCGATGCATACTCTCCTCTAAAGACACCTAGCTTAGTATGAGCGTATTTTTCTGCTGTTTTCTCTAAAAGGTTCTCGATAAGCGCAAACGGAACCATTTCTCCAAGGCCAATACGAAGCTTCTTCTCTACTTTATCTAACGAGCTTTGCGCTGAGGCGTGCATACGCTCAATTTGTCGAAGCAATAACAAAGACTGCTCATAAAAACGTTCACCATCTTCGGTCAGCGTTGGCATCTTGGTAGAACGGTCAAATAACTGAACACCAAGGCCATCTTCCAAGCTTGTAATTGCCATGCTTATAGAGCTATGACTCTTACCCATACTGCGAGCGGCTGCAGAGAAAGAGCCTAATTCCGCAGATGCGACAAACACTTTAACCTGTTCAATAGAAAACATATTTACCTCAATTACTGGCTAAATTTAGCGTAGGTGCACCCTTCATTTTAGTCACTCACTCTGCTATTGGCTCACTAATGTGTAAATAATATTGAATATACCTAACTCAATCTTTTCATTGATCTGATAGATACTGCGTCTCGTCAACCAGATTAACTCAACAGGAGACGCACAATGGCAAACTCAATTGACCGCCGTGATTTTTTCAAACTAGCAGGAAGCGCTGCTGTAGTTGCTGGAGCAGCATCGATTGCACCAACTGCTATTGCTAACACAGTTACCAATAGCTGTGCTCCAAAAGTAGACCCAACTAAACGTATTCACGTAACAACTGAATACGGTAAGCTTAACGAAATCTTCGTAGGTCGAGCACCTCACGCTGATGACCTTTTCATCGAATGGAACGAGAAAAGTGTCACTAACATGAAGCCTTGGCTAAAACCTGAAACCGCTAAGGTGATGGAAGTAAACTCAGGTAAACGTTGGGAAGATGCGCTTGGGAAAGACGTTCTAGACCAAGCAACCGCAGAGATTGACGGACTAGCCAAAACACTTGAAGACCTTGGCGTAACAGTACACCGCCCGCCACGCGTAACGGGTGAAGATGCAAAATACCTATCGACGGGGATAGACCAGATTTTCCCACGTGATGTGTTCTGTACAGTCGGTAACACTACAGTCGTATCTTCACTGCGCATGGACTTCAAACGTAAGCAGCAATACACATTTACTTCGTTCTACAAAGACATCATGAAGAACGGACAAGGCAAGTTCTTCTCTACGCCACAAGCGACAATGGACATTTTCGCGGGCGACAAGAAGCGAGTAGAACAAGCAAATGAAGATGCGATTTGTTTGGATGGCGGTGACTTCGTTGTAGATGGTGAGAACATCTATCTGGGTATTGGTAAAGGTTCTAACATGAACGGCTACGAATTTGTGAAGTCTATGTTCGGTGACGAGTACATAGTGACACCATTTATCCTAGATAAGAAGTCGCTGCACCTAGACTGTGCTCTGTCTATTTTGAGCCCTAATTTAGCGCTTATCTGCCGTGAATGGATTAAGTCTGAGCTGCCAGAGAGCTTGTCTCACTATACGTTTATAGACGTAACGCCAGAGGAAGCCGCATGGTTAGGTTGTAACGGTCTCCCTGTAAGCCCAGATACCGTTATCATGGATCCACACCATGCACGTATCGTAGCGGAAGTTCGCAAACACGGTCACAACGTTATCGAGCAACCATTCCAGGTAGCGTCTATGTTAGGTGGTGCGCTGCGCTGCGCAACTCAACCAATTAACCGTGATGATGTTTAATGACTAATAAATAGATATTCGCTCCATCTCTCAATGCCAATCAGCTCTGCTGGTTGGCATTTTTCGTTTTAAGCACCTGTAAATAAATAATAAATATTAAACCTTTCGATTTAGCTGAAAGTACCTGACTTCTTCATTCGCACATTGATCTTTATAGTAAATGCACATCCCAAGAGTCGCAGGGATAGTCGACTTACTGTTTAATTCTTTAGTATCAATAAGAGGCACTATCATGGCTGGAATTAGTATTTGGCAACTGGCAATCATCGCAATCATCGTAGCGTTACTGTTCGGCACGAAGCGTCTGCGCACTCTAGGTGGTGATGTAGGCACCGCGATTAACGGCTTTAAGACAGCATGAATGACGACAAAAGCGACAATCAAATTTCGAAAGTGACGACTCATGCCGAAGACGAGGTGAAGTCATCATAATGTCGCATTCTGCGACACATCCGCAGGAAGCGAATTAAAACAAGGACGTCTTCTCTCCCCTAACTGAGGTAAAT
>BBMT01000030.1 GCA_000755425.1 Vibrio maritimus | reverse complement strand
ACAAACCGAAAGACCTAAACGAAGCTCGGAAAATGGTTGCAGAGTCGGTGAGACTCTATAATGAACATAGACCACATACGGCTCTAAAATACAAAACGCCCGATGAAGTACATCGAGCGTTTTAACTAAAAGTGTCAACCCATATCAGGACGGGTCAACGAATTGTCTTGCGATTAGTACAACAAAGAATACAGCTGACGACGGTATTTTGCGGCAATAGGGTTACCTTGACCGAGTGCCGACAAGATATCCATAAATGACTTTTTCAAATCGCCATCAAGGGCATTTAGGTTGCGACTTAGTGGCGTCCACATAAGCGCAAGCGCTTCTTCATCACGATTCACTTGGTGATATTGCAGTGCCAGTTCAGCGATGAGTTTGAGGTCTTCTGGATTTGCTTGCAGCGCTGCTTCAAGTGATTGAATTTCTGGACTATCCGCTGCTTGTTTGTGCAGTTCAAGTTTGGCAATTAGGCTCTTATAGAAATTGTCTTTGTATTCCATTGGTATGGTATTAAGGACAGCTTCTGCCACATCAAATTGGTTGGTTTCCAGCAGACATTGCGCAAGAGCGAGTTTGATTTCGCCTTTTTGTTTGTACTCGTCTGACAGACTGTTGAATAACTCAATCGCGGCTTCGTACTCACCTTGCTGAGATAGCTCTAGAGCTTTACGTGCATTTAGCTCATCTTCACTTGGTAAGTGTTTAGCCAGCATGGCTTTCACCGCCTCGATAGGCTGAGGACCGCCGAGCCCGTCAACAGGCTGGCCATTAACAAACAGAGCAATGGTTGGTAGCGCTTGAACACCAAACTGACCAGCGATAGCTTGCTGCTCTTCACAGTTGAGCAGTGCTAGGGAGAAGGCTCCGGCGTATTGTTCAGTCAGCGCTCGAAGAGATGGGATGATTTGTGCGCTTTCTTCACTCATTGGTGCCCAAAAATGGATTAGCACAGGCGCGGTCATTGAGCCTTCTAATACTTGGCGAAAGTTTTGTTCGTTTAACTCCACAATGGTCGCAGGTTGCATTGAGTGTTCCTTGTAGGTGATGTCTATCGTTCTTAGTTCAAGATTGGTATCAATGACCGAAAATTCAAGGTTATGCGCAGAGAAATGGGAAGATTAGATGCCAAAACGCCGCACTATAAAGCGCGGCGTTAATGGATTCCAGAACGGCAGCAAGCAAAGGTGTCTAGAACATTACGAAGTAAGCTAGTGTAACCCCCACAGCTAACCAGTTAAGCTGATTTAGCGTCATTTTCGTTGTAATCCACGTGAATGCTGTGAGTTAGATATTGCTCTGGCATCTGCCTTTGGGTAACGATACCTGAAGGAATGATGCACAGTGTGGTTTCACCACGGTGGTCAATATAACGTTTAATTGTGACACTAAAATTACAAGTGATCGTTTTTTATGCAGCCTTTCGCAGAATAGGATCTAACCACTTGCTAGGAAGGATCCGTTTTAGTACGGCGAACACTTTGGTTGGCGTAGTAACACGATAGCGCAGTTTTGGTGACTGAGATTCAAGCGCATGCAGCAAAGGCGGTACGCAAGACTCTGGCGGTAGCACAAATTGGTTACCCGAAGCGTCTGCAGATAGGCGGGTAAGTTGCTGTTCGTATTGCGCTCGATGCGGGCTTGATTCAACGTTAATCCATTGTAAAAACGCACGCTTAGCGTTAGCTCTAAATTGGGTTTCTATTGGGCCTGGTTCAATCAGTGAAATGTGTATACCCGTTTTGTACAGCTCTAGACGCAATGTATCTGTCCAGCCTTCAAGGGCAAATTTAGAGGCGTTGTACGCACCACGATACTTCATTGCAGCAAACCCAAGCACTGAGCTGTTTTGTATGATACGGCCTTCACCTTGTGCACGCATGATTGGGAGAATTTGTTTGGTGAGCTCATGCCAGCCAAAAACGTTGGCTTCAAACTGCGCTCGCAGCGCGTCGGTTGGCAGATCTTCCAGTGCACCAGGCTGGCCGTAAGCACCGTTGTTAAACAGGCCATAGAGGCGTCCTTCAGTTAGGGCTAGGGTTTTTTGAACAGCCAGTTTAATGCTTTTAGGATCCGCTAGATCAAGCTGTATGCAGGTCAATCCTTCTTGTTGAAGTCGTGTCACATCCGCTTCTTGGCGGCATGTCGCGATGACTTGGTATCCTTGTTTTTGAAGTGCATGTGCGGCGACATAACCGATGCCGCTAGAACATCCTGTGATGAGTACTGACTTGGCCATTACTTAGCTAACCCTATGATTTGTTTTTAACTACCTTACCGACACTTCATAGGGAGTAGCAAGTATTACCGTGCATTAGTGATGATGTTTTTTAACGCAGTATCGATATGAGGGAAAGAGAAGTTAAACCCCATCTCGGTGAGTTTCTTGGGCTTGGCTCGAACGCTGTCAAACAACAGACACGAAGACTCACCCATTGCGAGTTTTAATGCCCATTTTGGTGTCATTAAGAAGTGTGGTCTTCCCAGTGTGCTTGCCAGTGTTTTGCTGAACGTTGCGTTTGATACGGCGTGGGGCGCACAGAGATTGTAAGGACCGACGGCATGATCGGTCTCAAGCAAGAAAACAATCCCACGTACCATATCCAGAAGATGGATCCACGGCATGTATTGTGCGCCATCACCGATAGGGCCACCAACCCCCAGTTTGTATGGCAGCATCATTTTCGCCAAGCGCCACCGCCATCACCGAGTACCACACCTGTTCTTAGTATGCACACACGAGTATGATCCGATTGGGCACGCATAGCGATTTGCTCCCAACGATCACACACTGTATGAGCGAAATTGTCATGGTGTACTTTTAAGCTTTCATCAAAAGGGTGATCTTGTTGATCGCCATAGTAGCCCACCGCCGATCCGCTGATGAACGTCGACGGTGGTTTGGTACTGGCATGGATCAACTCAACGATCTTTTCTGTGACCTTCCAGCGACTGTCGCAGATACGTTGTTTTTGCGCCGCACTCCAGCGTTTATCTGCAATAGGTTCTCCAGCTAAGTTAATGATGGCGTCAAACTCGTTGAGATCATTATAAGTATCGAGGGAATCAATGTAGTCAATGTTGCCAAGATCGGTGTGATTGAGGATACGTTTAGCTGCGGCAACATCGCGGGTAAGCAGCGTCACGCTATGAGTCGTGAGATGCTTGAGTAATTCGCGTCCTATAAAGCCGGTCCCGCCGGTTAATAACAGCTTCATTCTCTCTCCTCTAAAAGTAGCTCTCTACTACTAAGACACGCCTCGTCGCGGGCATTTGGGTTTAAATATAGCAATGAATCATGGAATTAACTAACCCAACTGCAGCGGATGTTTATATGTAGCACAGCCGCTTTGGTTCACAAAAACGGTACTCTTTTTGTAGCAGCATTGACAGTGTCTCGTGTGTCACACTTTCTTACACTTTTCTTTGCCATCATTAGTTTAGTAAAGGCTGGATAAGGGAGGTGCCCATGCAAGGTTTGAAATCACTCCTTGGCGCTATGATAAATAGCTTTAAGGATCTTATGCCCATCGTCCTTGTCGTTTTGTTCTTTCAGCTTGTGGTTCTTCAAGAGCCCCTCCCTAATGTCCTCTCGATTCTATTCGGCTTACTGCTGGTTGTGCTTGGCCTGACTTTCTTTGTATTTGGCCTTGAAATGGGGCTGTTCCCCATAGGGGAGACCATGGCGCAATCTTTCGCCCGCAAAGGGAGCGTGTTTTGGCTCATGGTGTTTTCTTTTTGTCTGGGTTTTGGCACTACGATAGCGGAGCCCGCACTAACGGCAGTCTCAGCGGAAGCCGCAGAGGTTGCTGCGGAGGGTGGTATTATCCCGATGACCGAAGATTCAATGCAAAGCTATGCCGATGGGCTGCGTCTTTCAGTCGCGTTTTCTGTTGGATTAGCCATCGTACTTGGCGTATTGAGGATACTCAAAGGTTGGCCAATTCATGTGTTGATCATTGGCGGCTATGTTGGCGTGGTGGTGTTAACTTGGTTTGCCCCCGAATACATTATCGGTGTTGCCTATGACTCGGGAGGGGTCACGACCTCGACCATAACCGTCCCCTTAGTTACGGCGCTTGGGGTTGGTCTGGCAAGCACTATTAAAGGTCGGAATCCCATGTTAGATGGCTTTGGACTGATTGCCTTTGCGTCCTTGTTACCCATGATGTTTGTGATGGTTTATGGGATGGTGATGGTATGAGCTTTGTTTGGGAGTTTTTACACACGTTACTCATGACCATTCGCGATGTCACGCCGATCATGGTCATCATCTTTGGTTTTCAATTTGCCATTCTCAAAAAGCCTATCGCTAACCCGGTCAAAGTCATGATTGGTTTTGCCTATGTGATTGTTGGTCTGAGTCTATTTTTGGTCGGCCTAGAGCTTGCGCTGTTCCCACTGGGTGAAACCATGGCTATGCAGCTCACTGCACCGGATTTTCTAAATCAAGTGCGTATTTCCCTCGGTGGGGCGCTTGAATGGATAGATTACTACTGGGTTTTCTTGTTCGCCTTTTGTATTGGGTTTAGTACGACTATTGCAGAGCCTTCTTTGCTCGCCGTTGCGATAAAAGCGAACCAAGTGTCTGCAGGGGCAATATCGGTCAATGGCCTTAGAATCGCGGTAGCGCTTGGCGTGGCATTTGGCATAGCGTTGGGTAGCTATCGGATTGTTGTGGGAGACCCTATCCACTATTACATCATTGCGGGCTACATACTGGTGGTGATCCAAACTTATTATGCGCCGAAATTTATTGTCCCACTCGCTTATGATTCAGGCGGTGTGACGACCTCTACTGTGACAGTCCCTTTAGTGACGGCACTTGGCCTTGGTTTAGCGTCAACAGTCCCTGGTAGAAACCCGATGATAGATGGCTTTGGTCTCATCGCTTTTGCCAGCCTATTTCCAATTATCTCTGTGATGGCGTATGCCCAGCTCACTCAATATTTAACGGCACGCTCCTCTGCCAATCATAATGCTACAGAGGGACAGGACGCCGAACATCATCTTACTTCTAAGGAGAAGAACAATGCGCTTTAAACTGATCCTTGCCTTTGTTGAAGATAGCAAGACAGAGCAGGTATTGGACGCAGCTCGTGATGCGGGTGCGACCGGTGCGACAGTAATCAACAATGCCAGAGGTGAAGGCCTCAATAAGAAGCAAACCTTTTTTGGGCTAACGTTAGAGGTGCAAAAAGATGTGGTGCTGTTTGTGGTTGAGGAGCACTTGTCTCGCCATATATTAGAGACGATTAGCCAAGTAGGGGAGTTTGACCAAACGTCAGGACAAGGGATTGCAGTTCAAATAGATATAGAAGATGCGGTGGGTGTCGCTCATCAAGTAGAGACATTGACCAAAGTCGTGGAGGACGAACTATGAGTCAACAGAAAAGGGTAAGCGTACGCGATGTGATGGCTGACACTTATGTGATGGTCGATGGGCTTAAAACCGTGCACGATGGAATTGTATTGGCGAAAGAGCACAGAGTGAAAGCGCTGGTAGTTGAAAAGCGCTGTGATGGCGATGAGTTTGGTATTGTACTTATGAACGATATCGCCAAAAAGGTGTTAGCCCGCAACCGTTCCCCGCAGCGTACCAACATTTATGAAATCATGACTAAGCCTGCCCTGTGCGTCGACCCGAATATGAATGTGAAGTATTGCGCCCGATTGTTTGAGCGATTTGGGATCAGCCGAGCACCAGTGATTGAAGAGGGACGTGTGATTGGTATGGTTAGTTACAATAACATTGTTGTGAATGGTATGCTCGGGCTCGATTAGCTCTGCACCGTGTCGGTAAGTTCGATACAATAGCCACATAGAAAGTGTTGGAGATATATCAATGAAACTGTTCTTTGCATCGGACTTACACGGCAGCCAGGAGGCCACCGAGAAAGTGTTAGAGCATTACCGCCAGTCAGGGGCTGAACATTTGGTGATTTTGGGAGATGTCCTCAATCATGGGCCTCGAAACCCGGTACCAAGCAGCTATAACCCACCGAAGGTGGCTGAGCTCCTCAATGCACATAAGCAAGAGATCATTGCAGTTCGCGGCAATTGTGATAGTGAAGTGGATCAGATGCTGCTTGAGTTCCCGATGATGAGCGATTACGCCTGGGTGATGTTACCGACTGGTCAGCGCTTGTTTCTAACTCATGGTCACTTGTATAACAGTGATAAGCGTCCGCCACTTAAACAGGGCGATGTCATTGCGCATGGTCATACTCATATTCCAGTTGCCGAGTGGCAAGGCGAGCAGATCATCTTTAACCCAGGGTCGATTACGTTCCCGCGCAATGAGTTTGCGGCGAGCTTTGGTCTACTGGAAGGCAATAGACTTAGTGTTCAAACCTTTGATGGTGACGTATTGGTATCCATCGAATTGTAAGCCGACTCATAACCAAGATGACGCCAAAAAGCAGACATAAAAAACGCAGCGATTAAGCTGCGTTTTTTCTACTTCGAGATAACTAATTACTTAGTTACACGTAGTACAGGTGTTTCGCCAACAGTCACGGCACCAGCAAGCTTGTTAAGCTCTTTGATTTCGTCCATGTTAGAAATAACTACAGGCGTTAGCGTTGATTTCGCTTTCTCTTCTAGAAGAGCTAGATCGAATTCAATGATAGTGTCGCCAGCTTTAACAGTTTGGCCTTCTTCAGCGATACGCTTGAAGCCTTCGCCTTTCAGTTCAACTGTGTCGATACCGAAGTGAACAAATAGCTCGATGCCGTCGTCAGATTCGATTGAGAACGCGTGGTTCGTTTCGAAGATCTTACCGATAGTACCGTTTACAGGAGCTACCATCTTGTCACCAGCTGGCTTGATTGCAATACCGTCACCAACGATTTTCTCAGCGAATACTACGTCTGGCACATCTTCGATGTTTACGATTTCACCAGATAGAGGTGCGATAATTTCGATTGCACCAGTGTCAGCGCTGTCGTCAGATACTAGCTTCTTCAGTTTGTCAAACAGACCCATGTCGTGCTCCTAAAGGTTTGATTTTAATCTAGTCAATTATATTAGCAGTTTGTCTTTTCTGCGATAAATTTTTCGACGTGCGCTTCAATTTCTGCTGCAGTCGCCATTTGTAGCGCTTCATCAGCCATTGCTTTAACTTCAGAGAAGTTAGCGTTGCGGATTACTTTCTTAACCTTAGGAATTGAAATACCGCTCATACTAAACTCGTCTAGACCCATGCCTAGTAGAAGTAGAGTCGCACGCTCGTCGCCAGCAAGCTCACCACACATACCAGTCCACTTGCCTTCTTTGTGAGAAGCGTCGATCACTTGCTTGATTACTGTTAGTACAGCAGGTGATAGTGGGTTATATAGGTGAGAAATCAGCTCATTACCACGGTCTACAGCTAGAGTATACTGAGTTAGGTCGTTTGTACCAATACTAAAGAATGAAACTTCTTTCGCAAGGTGGTG
Organism: Vibrio maritimus; assembly: GCA_000755425.1. Taxonomy (GTDB): domain Bacteria; phylum Pseudomonadota; class Gammaproteobacteria; order Enterobacterales; family Vibrionaceae; genus Vibrio; species Vibrio maritimus_A. The sequence goes on along the minus strand of BBMT01000030.1, from coordinate 11,601 downwards.
AGCGATCGCTGCAGCAGCAGGAGTTTCAACCATTACACCGATTTCGATGTTTTCGTCGAATGCCAGACCTTCAGCGCGAAGTTCTGCTTTGTACTCTTCGATAGCTGCTTTCAGCTCACGGATTTCTTCAACAGAAATGATCATCGGGAACATGATGCGTAGCTTACCGTGTGCAGATGCACGTAGGATGCCACGTAGCTGGTCACGAAGGATTTCACGACGATCCAAGCTGATACGTACTGCACGCCAGCCAAGGAACGGTTCATTTCTTGAGGTAGGTCTAGGTATGGTAGGTCTTTATCACCACCGATATCCATAGTACGGATAATTACCGCGTGACCGTGCATTGCTTCCGCAACTTCTTTGTAAGCTTGGTACTGTTCTTCTTCAGTAGGAAGAGCAGTGCGGTCCATGAATAGGAATTCTGTACGATACAGACCAACACCTTCACCGCCGTTACGGTTGATGCCATCACAGTCTTTCACTGTACCGATGTTACCGCAAACTTCTACACGGTGACCGTCTAGAGTTTCTGCCGGTAGGTCTTTAAGTTTTGCTAGTTCCTCTTTTTCAGCAAGGAACGCTTCACGTACCGCTTTAGCTTCATCAATTTCAGCTTGCGTTGGGTTCACAATGATTTTGTTGTTCATTGCGTCAAGAACCAACATGTCGCCGTTGTTCACTTTCTTAGTGATGTCGTTAGTACCAACAATCGCAGGAAGTTCTAGTGAACGTGCCATGATAGAAGTGTGCGAAGTACGACCGCCGATGTCACATGCAAAACCAAGTACGTAGTCTAGGTTGATTTGCGCTGTTTCAGATGGCGTTAGGTCGTAAGCAACTAGGATAACTTCTTCATCGATGTCACCTAGTGAAACGATGTTGATGCCTAGTGCGTTCTTAACGAAACGAGTACCGATATCACGGATATCAGTTGCACGTTCTTTAAGGTATTCGTCATCTAGAGATTCTAGTGCAGTCGCTTGCTCTTCGATTACTGTGTGAATCGCGTTGTCTGCAGATAGTTTGTCTTTCTTGATGAGTGCTAGGATTTCTTCTTCTAGCTCTTCATCTTCAAGAAGCATGATGTGGCCTTCGAAGATAGCCTCTTTCTCTTCACCAAAAGTCTCAAGCGCTTTTTGCTTAACAACTTCTAGCTGTTGTGCAGACTTGTTGCGAGCGTCAAAGAAACGCGCAACTTCTGCTTCAACTTGGTCGTCTGAAATAGTAGACGTGTTTAGAACAATCTCGTCTTCTTGAAGTAGTAGTGCTTTACCAATAGCAATACCAGGAGATGCTAGGATGCCTGAAATCATAGCTTTACCTTTATATGGTCTAGTGTATTAAAGATTGGATGGTTTTTAGCCACTTATAATTTGTAGCTGATAGCCCGAGCCATTTCCAATAAAGCCATTCTGTTTTCACAAAATGGCTTTAAGGAGAACTGGGTTCTTAGTGAAGCTCAGGGATTAGAGCTACTAGGTGGTCAACTGCTTGTTGAGCTTGTGGGCCTTCAGCAGCGATAGTGATAGTAGTGCCTTTAACTAGACCAAGAGTTTGTAGTTTGAATAGCTTTTTGCGCTAGCGCTTTTGCCGTTAGTAGTCACAGTGATGTCAGCGTCAAATGCTTTAGCTTCTTTAACGAACTGAGCAGCCGGACGAGTGTGAAGGCCGTTTTCTGCTGTGATTTCTACTTGCTTCTCGTACATTTTTTATACCCCAATTGATTTATTTTATGTTTAGTTTCTAGACCAAACAAAGCTTATCGCTATGTGTTATGTTCCGCCATTGGACGAAAGTCATAACCGTTAAGAATTGTATCGGACTAGAATTGTAGGACATGATTGCAGTCTTCGCCGTATGCATGTTCTACGAAATTCGGTATTTAGCCTATTTATTTTTAAGCTTAAAATAAAACTGTCCTGATATTACCAAAGGCTGACAGAGATTCAACAAAAAAGCCCCTTAAAAGGGGCTTTTTTCACTCAAAAATTGATTTGGCTACATATTACTGCTGAATCTCTTTGTCAGTAAATATACCTGCGAACAATGCTGAACTTAGGTAACGCTCACCAGAACTTGGTAATACGGTTACAATTGTTTTTCCTTTAAATTCAGGTAGTTCTGCTAGTCTATTAGCTGCAACAACGGCTGCGCCTGAAGAAATACCAGCAAGGATACCTTCCTCTTCCATTAGGCGACGCGCCATTTCAATAGCTTCTTCTGAGGTTACCTGCTCAACACGGTCTAGAAGTTCTAGATCCAAGTTTTCTGGGATAAAGCCTGCACCGATACCTTGGATTTTGTGCGGAGCTGGTTGAATTTCTTCGCCTGCTAGTGCTTGAGTGATAACAGGTGACTCTGCTGGCTCTACAGCCACAGAAACGATCGCTTTGCCTTTCTCACCTTTAATGTAGCGGCTAGTACCTGTGATAGTACCACCGGTACCAACACCAGCTACGAACACGTCCACTTCACCGTCTGTTGCATCCCAAATTTCTGGACCCGTCGTTTTCTCGTGGATTGCTGGGTTTGCAGGGTTGTTGAACTGTTGAAGCAGTAGGTATTTCTCTGGGTTAGAAGCAACAATTTCTTCTGCTTTAGCAATAGCACCTTTCATGCCTTTTGCCGCTTCCGTTAGCTCAAGGTTTGCACCTAGAGCTTTCAGTAGTTTACGACGCTCAAGACTCATAGACTCTGGCATCGTTAGTGTTAGTTTGTAGCCACGAGCTGCTGCAACGAAGGCTAGTGCGATTCCTGTGTTACCGCTGGTTGGCTCAACAAGCTCTACGCCCGCTTTTAGACGACCGTCTTTTTCTGCTTCCCAAATCATGTTAGCACCGATACGGCACTTAACACTGAAGCTAGGGTTACGCGCTTCTACCTTTGCAAGAACGTTGCCGTTGCTTACTTTGTTTAGGCGAACTAGAGGGGTGTTACCAATCGTCAGGGAGTTATCTTCGTAAATCTTGCTCATTCTATGTTCCTTCATTCAACCGTGGTGGTTATTGATTACCTGATAAGAATATGACTTTGTTTGGCAACGTAAAAGAACCAAATAGTTATATATTATGGAAGAAAGTTTATCGGCAGGCGTTTTAAGTGCTGTAGGAAAGGTGGAAAAGCCTTAGTGGCTCAGCGCTGACGCAGCAAGCCACTAAGGGGATGTCTTAAAATTTACGACGTAAAGTGCCAAAACCAAGGCATAGCGCTACCCATATATACAGTGGCCAGCTGCCGACTTCGCGGTACCAAGTAGTACCATCAGTTGGGGTGACTTCTGTACGGAGAACGGCGGTTTCAAATTGTGGAACCTCGGCAATAATGTCACCTTTGTGATCAGTGACAGCCGTGACGCCATTGTTGGTTGAGCGTATTAATGGCAAGCCGAGCTCTAATGCCTCATACGGGCAATTTCCATATGTTGCAAAGGTCCGATAGAGCGGCCAAACCAAGCATCATTGGATAGGGTTAGCAGATAGTCAGTGTCGTCAGTCACGTTTTGTCTAACTTGTTCTCCAAAGATGATCTCATAACACAGAGCTGGCGCGAGATGCATGCCGTTGGCAACAATGTTTGGCTGCACATAAGCACCACGGCTGAATGATGACATTGGTAAGTTAAAGAACGGTGCAATCGGTCTTAGAATATCACCAAACGGTACAAATTCCCCAAATGGCAGTAGGTGGTGCTTGTGGTAACGTTCATCCAGATCCAACTCGTAGTCACCGTAAGGCGTTTGGCCGACCACTAAGATACTATTGTAGTATTCGCCGGAATCCGTTCGGTTTATAACGCCGGTAATTACCGCAGAGTTGTTCATCTTAGCGGCAGAATCTAAGTTGCTCAAAAATGAAGGCAGTTCGAATTCCATTGCAGGGATCGCAGCCTCAGGCCAGATGATGATATCCGCATCCCAGTTTTCACGAGTGAGATCCGTGTACTTCATGATGGTCGGCCAGCGATGATTAGGAAGCCACTTTTGCGCTTGGTCGACATTACCTTGAATGAGCGCCACGGACTTGGTTCTTTGATGGGCAGGCGTGACCCATTCATAGTTTCGAAGCCCAAACCCGGTTGCTAACACCACCATAGGTATAAGTAGTAGTTGCCACTGCTTTGTTGCAGTAAGGTAAGCAAAGCTACCTGCCATGATGATCACGAGCAGAGTGATGAGTTCGACGCCTCCGATAGGCGCAAAGCTACCAAGGGGAGAATCAATTTGGCTGTATCCCAACCACAGCCATGGGAACCCGGTCATTACCCAGCCACGTGCCCAGTCAAATACAAGCCACAACGCTGGCGCAGCAACAAAATAGCGAGTTTTGCTGTCTGATGGGAAAAAGCGATTGAGTGACCACGCAAAGAGCGCAGAATAGATTGAAAGATAGCCGACCAGCAGTGCCATGAGAAATAGGCTCGCTATCTTTGGCATGCCACCGAAGGTATCGATGCTGACGTGAACCCAACTGATCCCAGTTGCAAACTGACCGAGTCCCCATGCGTAACCTGTCCAAAGCGCACTTTTGCTGCTTCGACCACGGATAAGTAGCATAAGAAGGAATGGGCTGACAATGGCAAGAGGCCATAGCTGATAAGGCGCAAAGGCGAGCGTAGTGCTTGCGCCAACAAAAGCGGCCCCAATGGGCCGCAGTAGTCGAAGACTTTTCTTCATTTATGATTTTCTCACTTATTCGGTGAGCTCAAGGTTGAGGTAGGTGTTTACTCTTCAACGCTTGGAGCGGTTTCTTGGTCCGGGATAGTCACTTGGACTTGGACCACACGACGGTTATCCGCCGCTGTCACCTTAAAGTTGTAATTTTCTATTTCAACCACTTCACCGCGAGTCGGTAAGTGACCAAATGCAGTCATGACTAAGCCACCAACGGTATCCACTTCTTCATCACTAAAAGTAGAGCCGAACGTGTCGTTAAACTCTTCAATCGTGGTGAGCGCTTTCACAGCGAACGTGTGCTTACTCAGTTTTCTGATATCTAGTTCATCGTCGTCGTCGAACTCATCTTCGATTTCGCCAACGATTTCTTCAAGAATATCTTCGATGGTCACCAGACCCGATACTCCGCCGAATTCGTCAACAACAATGGCCATGTGATAACGCTCTTCACGGAACTCTTTCAGCAGGCGGTCTACACGCTTACTTTCAGGAACCACTACAGCAGGGCGGATCACTTCTTCAATATCAAATGGGGCGCTGTCAGAGCCCAAGTAACGGAGGAGGTCCTTAGCTAAGAGGATGCCTTCTACATGGTCTTTATCTTCACTGATGACTGGGTAGCGTGAGTGCTGTGCATCGGTCATTAGTGCGATCAGTTTATCGAGGTTATCGGAACGTTCGATAGTGACCATTTGCGAACGTGGCAACATAATGTCACGTACTCGCATTTCAGAAATTTCCATAACACCTTCAAGCATGTCGCGGGTGTCATGGTCAATTAGGTCGTTTTCTTCAGAGTCGCGGATAACATCCACTAGCTCTTGGCGATCTTTTGGTTCGCCTTGAAAAATTTGACCTAGGCGCTCAAAGAAGGACTTCCTACTCGGACCTTCAGATTTTTTACTGTTTCCCTCTGGTTGAGAGGGAGAAGACTCTTCGTTCATGACTTCTCAATTCAGAATGCTATCAGATGTGTGATAGCGCACATGTGCAGGGGCGAGATTAGCCTCTACTCCTTTTCTGCAAGATATGGGTCTTCAAAGCCCATTTCAAGCATAATTTCAGTTTCCAAAGCTTCCATTTCTTCGGCTTCTTCATCTTCAATATGATCATAACCTAGCAGATGAAGACTGCCATGTACAACCATATGTGCCCAGTGTGCGTTCAAGGGCTTTGACTGCTCAATCGCCTCTTTTTCGACTACTTGGCGGCAGATAATCATATCGCCAAGGAGGTTCATCTCTACGCCTGGAGGCGCTTCGAATGGGAATGAAAGCACGTTAGTTGGCTTGTCTTTACCACGATACTCGTGATTGAGATGGTGGCTCTCTTGCTCGTCAACGATGCGGATAGTCAGCTCCGCTTCTTTTTGAAACGGGACAATCGTCTTATCTAACCAGCGCTGAAATTCATCAGCGCTTGGAAGGCCTTGCTCTGATTCGACAGCAAGTTGTAAATCCAGTTCAATGCTCATTATTTACTTTCCGAAGGTGTGCTTGTCGCAGCGGCTTTGTCGAGCAGCGCTTGGGCAGCTTCTCGCTCTTCACGACGTTTACGCTCGATCTCTTTGCGAGCTTTCGCATCTTCTGCTTCCCACTTTTCGTAGGCGTTAACGATACGAGCCACAACAGGGTGGCGCACTACGTCGTCAGATTGGAAGAAGTTAAAACTGATTTCGTCCACTTCGTTAAGTACTTCGATAGCATGGCGAAGACCAGATTTCGCGCCTCGTGGCAAGTCAATCTGAGTCACGTCACCAGTGATAACAGCGCGCGAGTTGAAGCCAATACGGGTCAAGAACATCTTCATCTGTTCAACCGTTGTGTTCTGGCTTTCATCGAGAATAATAAACGCATCGTTAAGAGTCCGACCGCGCATGTAAGCAAGCGGTGCAACTTCAATGACGTTTCGCTCAATCAGTTTTTCAACACGCTCAAAGCCAAGCATCTCGAACAGGGCATCATAAAGTGGACGTAAATATGGGTCGACTTTTTGGCTAAGGTCACCAGGTAGGAAACCCAGTTTCTCACCGGCTTCAACCGCAGGTCGAGTCAATAGAATGCGGCGGATCTCTTGGCGCTCTAGTGCATCAACAGCGGCGGCAACAGCAAGGTATGTTTTACCTGTACCTGCAGGACCAATGCCAAAACTGATGTCATGCGTAACCATGTTTACCAAGTATTGTGCTTGGTTTGGTGTACGTGGTTTGATGATGCCTTTTTTGGTCTTAACAAAGACTTCTTTACCGTGAGCAATTTCCGATTCGGTATTTTGCTCAAGTACGCCGGACTCTTTTACTGCTAAGTGAATCTGCTCAGGTTCAATATCTGGGATCTGACCACGAACAGGCGCAGTATCTACGTAGAGTGATTTAATGATGTCGAGTGCAGCAGCACTGGTGTGTGGCTTACCAACAATCGTGAAGTAATTACTTCTGTGGTTAATTTCGACACCTAAACGGCGTTCTAAATGTTTGATGTTGTCATCGAAAGGACCGCACAAGCTGGACAGACGGCGGTTGTCTGAAGGTTCTAGATTGATTTCTAGAGTTACGATTTGATTACTCAATGTTGCCTCGCATTTTGCCCTTTGAGGGCGATGAACGGAGCCCGATTTTGACCGGACTCCACATTTCTTCCCATGTCACTCCAAAATAGCACAATGGAGCGTATTGGGTATAGGCGTTAAGGCGTAAAGGTAGCCACACCTAGCTCATCTTCGCGTTTGGTTTTCGCCATCATTTGCGTTGGTGAAATTACCGAGCAAGATCCATATCTTTCTCAGTTCTTACGAGCTCACCGCGTAGAGAGTTCGCAAACACATCGGTGATTTTCACATCAACAAATTGGCCGATTAGCTCAGCGCCACCTTCGAAGTTTACCACGCGGTTGTTTTCAGTACGTGCACGTAGTTCCATCAGGTTTTTCTTCGATGGGCCTTCAACAAGAACGCGTTGCTCAGTGTCTAGCATGAGACGAGAGTAGCGCATCGCTTGCGTGTTCACTGTTTGCTGAAGCTCGTACAAACGGTCTTTCTTGGTTTGCTCAGGCAAATCACATGGGTAATCAGCCGCCGGCGTACCAGGACGTGGTGAGAAGATGAAGCTGAAGCTCATATCGAAATCAACGTCTTTGATGAGCTTCATAGTGTCTTGGAAGTCTTTGTCTGTCTCACCAGGGAAACCAACAATGAAGTCAGAACTGATTTGAATATCAGGACGCGCTTTACGTAGCTTGCGAATAATAGACTTGTATTCGATTGCTGTGTGTGGACGCTTCATCATCGTTAGGATGCGGTCTGAACCACTCTGTACAGGAAGATGCAGGAAGCTTACAAGTTCGGGTGTGTCTTCGTATACTGCGATGATGTCATCGGTAAATTCTAGCGGGTGGCTAGTTGTGAATCGAATACGGTCAATACCATCAATTGACGCGACTAGGCGCAGTAGTTCCGCGAATGAACAGATGTCGCCATCGTGCATTGGGCCGCGGTACGCGTTAACGTTTTGACCTAGAAGGTTCACTTCACGTACGCCTTGCTCTGCAAGCTGAGCGATTTCGAATAGAACGTCATCCATTGGGCGGCTCACTTCCTCACCACGCGTGTATGGTACAACACAGTAAGTACAGTATTTTGAGCAGCCTTCCATAATAGAAACGAATGCCGTTGCACCTTCAGCACGAGGCTCAGGCAGACGGTCGAATTTCTCAATCTCTGGGAACGAGATATCCATAACCGGAACTTCGTCGTTTTGCGACTGTTTGATCATTTCAGGTAGGCGGTGCAGAGTTTGCGGGCCAAAGATCACGTCTACATATGGCGCTCGCTCGCGGATGTGGTCACCTTCTTGAGTCGCTACGCAGCCACCAACGCCGATCACAACGCCTTCTTTCTTATCTTTCAGGGTTTTCCAACGACCAAGTTGGTGGAAAACTTTCTCTTGCGCTTTTTCACGGATCGAACAAGTGTTCAACAGTAGTACGTCTGCTTCCTCTGGCACTTCAGTTAGCTCGTAGCCATTTGCAGCATTAAGCAGATCGGCCATTTTTGATGAATCGTATTCGTTCATCTGGCAACCCCAGGTTTTAATTAGCAGTTTCTTACTCATCACTATCGCTCGTCAGTTATGTAAATCTTATGCTGAACTATTGTTCAAATTATAGCCACCATCTCGGCGGTAAGCGGCGTATTGTACTGCTTTAAAAACCGCCTGACTAGGGGTAGGGGAAAATCTCTTTGAGAGCTTATATTTCAATTGATGCACGTCGAAATTAGCTCACAAAAGCATGGATTTTGACGGGAAAAAACTCGCGCTTTAGTTAGTCGCTACGTACAATGAGAACACATTGATTTTAAGACAGTATTAGCACTATGGAACAGTATGAAATAGTCGTCGTTGGCGGTGGGATGGTAGGAGCTGCTCTTGCTCTCGGTCTTGCAACGCAGGGGCGTTCAGTTGCCGTTATTGAGAAATTTACGCCGAAACCATTTGAACAAGCTCAGCCAATGGATTTACGGGTGTCTGCTATTTCACATCGTTCTGTTGATCTTCTGCACTCTTTAGACGCCTGGGGCGCGATTCAAGACACTCGAGTCTGTCCATACGCGAGGCTTGAAACCTGGGAGGCAGACAATTGTCGAATCCGATTCAATGCAGGCGAACTTGCGCTACCGCAGTTGGGCTATATCGTTGAGAATCGCATGATTCAGTTAGGCCTTTGGGCTCAATTCGCACGTTTTGATAACTTAAAAGTCATTGAAGGTGATGGTGTTGAAGGCTTAGAGCTTGATCCAAATGACTCCAGCATCACGCTTGAATCGGGTAGGGTGCTTAAGGCTCATCTGGTGGTAGGTGCCGATGGCGCTAACTCGAGGGTGAGGCAAGCGGCGGGCATTGGTATTACCGCTTGGGACTATCGCCAAGAATGTATGCTGATCAATGTTGAAACTGAGCTACCGCAACAAGATATTACGTGGCAATGGTTTACACCAAGTGGACCTCGTTCGTTTTTGCCTTTATGTGGTAATCAAGGTTCGTTGGTTTGGTATGACGCTCCTAAGCGTATTCGACAGTTGAAGAATATGAACCCTGCTCAGTTAGAGTCTGAGATCGCCACTTACTTTCCGGCTGAGCTCGGGAAAGTGAAAGTGCTGCAGCACGGTTCCTTTCCTCTGACCCGCGTCATGCTCAAAGCTATCATAAGCAGGGCTGTGTAATCGTTGGTGACGCTGCACACACGATAAATCCTCTAGCGGGACAAGGTGTCAACCTAGGCTTTAAAGATGTAGAAGCGCTGCTCGCATGTTTTGAATCTAAAGGAGTGACACAACAAGCTCTTGTTCAATACGAGCGTTTACGTCGTCCAGATAACCTACTCATGCAAACTGGCATGGATGTGTTCTATAAAGGCTTTAGCAATACGCTGCCGCCTATGATGTTTGCACGTAACGCCATACTTAAGTTGGCGGAGCACTCTGGGCCAATTAAACAACAGGTGTTGAAATACGCCATTGGCCTAAAGTAATGAACGAAGACTAAAGACTAATTACTAGGCATGTCGGAGCAATAACATCAGGTAAGTCTGAATGCCAATTTGGCTTACCTGTTTGAGGATCGAGTTCAAATATGGAAACGTTATTTGAATGCTGGTTGGCCGCGAGCAAGTATTTGCCATCTGGCGTGATACTGATATCTCTTGGAAATGCCCCACACGTTTCTACATAGCCTTTATAGATTGGGTGCTCGGGTTCCCTCACATCAAACCAGCTTATCACTGATTCCCCACGACTGGTTAAGTACATATAGCGTTCATCAACTGAGAGTTTAATGGCCGCGGCGGCTTCATGGCATGCGTGCTCTGGAAATGCGGCGATAGTGGTGACTATTTGCCACTGTTGTTTGGTTCGGGTAATCACTGTCAGAGACTCGTCTAGCTCACACAAGACAAAACCAAATAGACCATCTTGGGTAAAGCTGGCATGCCTTGGCCCGCTTCCTGGTGGTAACTCCAAACGCTGGGACTGTTGAACTTGTTTGTCTTCATAGTGGTAGAAGGTAAGCAAATCGATACCAAGATCGACCGTGACCAATTGGGTCGTGTTAGGAATAAACATCACTTGATGGCCATGAGGTGATAATTGGCGTGTAGCATGAGGCCTTGGCCATAGTTGGATAGCTTGGCTATCCGTTGTCCTATCTTTCCTTCTGACTCCAAAGCAAACAGCTCAAAATCTCCAGTACCGTAATGGGCAACCGCGATTCTGTCGAGTGCCTCGGAAATCGCAATATGACAGGGCGCATCTCCATCAAGATCAATCTTTTGAGTATCTTGCTCATCGCGTGCTGAAAAATATAAAGCAGCCCCCTCCGCTTGGAAAACCTCTGAGACCACATAAAGGCCATGTTGGGAATGGGCTAGGTAAGAGGGGTTAACGATATCAGTTTTGACGGAGGGTGAACTAGCTACACCGTTTGTTCCGAATTTGACTTGAGAAAAGCCAAGGTGGCCTTGTTGTGAATATTGACCAATATATACGTTAGACTGCATATCGCTGTGAACCACTTCAATAAATAACCATATGGAACAAGGATCTGCGTGACGATGCCATTTGGATAGGGGCAATAGGAAAATCTGTGATGAGTGTTGCGAAAGATAATACAAGCTAGTTACTTTTAGCGGGGTATTGAGTGTTCACTCACTGTATCAAGTAGTAGGTGATAATAGAAAAGAAAGAAAAAAGGCTCGTCAAATGACGAGCCTTTTTAATGATGGTGCGGAAGGAGAGACTTGAACTCTCACACCTTGCGGCGCCAGAACCTAAATCTGGTGCGTCTACCAATTCCGCCACTTCCGCAACAAATCTTTGTAGTTAAGAGAGTAATTGGTAAAACTCAATCTCAACGTTTTGTAGTAAGTATAACTTAC
>BBMT01000031.1 GCA_000755425.1 Vibrio maritimus | reverse complement strand
CTTTTTTCTTTTAAACTAATTAAAATTAAAAGAAAACTTTAAGAGCACCCCCTCTAACTCCCCCTTATTAAGGGGGAGAACTACTGACTAGCTCCTTCGTCGCATCGCCTTTACTCAATCACTTCGGAGCAATCATCCCCAAACAAATCTGCTCTAACGGCTCTTGAGGGGAATCTTGATAAGCTATTTGCTTGGTCACCGATATTTCAAACTGTGGCCATTCATCAGTGAAACGCTTGAACGGTTGACCTTCACAGGTCGCACCTACGTGGCTAAGTAACAACACACCTTGTGATTCGATCTTTTCCGCTGTGATATGGCGGTTATAAACGTTCGGTAGCGTCTCGTTGCTCCAACGGTTTGACATTTCTGGGTGTGGTGCGATGTAGAACGTCATCCATTCTGAGATCTCCGCACCGCCCACCAGCTTGAGTGGTTTGTCTGTATTCTCGTACCAGAACGTTTCTGCATCATGCGCTAGCACTTTAACGCCTTCAAAGTTCTGACCTGCATTGCGCACATTAAATACCATTACTGAGCTGTAACCCACGATCATCAGTAACGCCATTGTCACTAAAACTTTGTAAGCGCGTGATAGTTTGCCAATCACATCTTTGGCTAAAAACGCTACTAATACCGCAGGTGCAGGCATAAAGAATGGGTGCAACCATTCAACGAGTCGACCACCTTTATGGAACGTAAACCACGCCATAATCACCACCAGCGGTGCCAGCAAAACAAAAGTAGTTAGCCAAACCTTTTCCGGTACATTTTTAGTAAAGCGCAGACCACGTTTACCTAGCAAACCTGCAAGTAAAATTAGCGGGTAAAAGACCGACAGAAGCGCCAGCCAACTGCCCGGGCTAAGTTGAGCCGAGACTTGGCCACTCACCCATTTCACCGAAGAGAAATTATTAGCAAACATCCAAAAGAAGTTTGGAGTGACCAAAGCGAGAAAAGCCGCGATACCAATATAGAAATTACGATCGCTCCAGTTACGACGCACACTCGGTACTGCCAAGCTTAAAATGAAGATCATCGCGACAGGTGCAAACGTGGTGTATTTTGCCATCGCAGAACAGCCAGCCAAAATACCGAATGGGATCCACCATTTTGAGTCTTCGTAAACAGCCTTAACGAACATCAGCAGTAGCCAAGACCAAGAACCAAATAACAGATAGTTATCATTGTAAGGAATAGCATCGAAATTGATGACCCCTGACAAATTCAATGTCAGCATACCAAGCCAAGCTAACGCGATTGAGTCCGTCAGCTTATACGCCAAACGGTAGCAACCTAGCATACCTATAGCAACCACACTAAAGTGGCCTACATACCAAAATGCCGATGCAAACTCCGTAGACGATGAAATCAGCAAAATACGCGCGACAAAACCCACAAACCATGGGTTATTTGGGCTGCCCCACTCTCCATTGCTGGCCCAGTTCAACGCCTCAACAGCATCATAAGGGACTGTTGGATCAAGGTGATAAGAAACCAACGACCACGCCACAGCGTAAGAAAAGCACCAGATCAACGCAGCGCGATGTGAACGAGCAATATCAGTTGGGGTGTTTGGTGATTGGTCGAAATGAAGAATAGTAGACAGCATAGACGCCCTTGGATTCGGTTAATTTCAGGGGTTTGGCGGCAGACTTTACTCAGGTTGAGCATATGAGAAAAGTAAACTAAGTCAATTCTCTGTAAATTCCCCACGAATTCATAAATGAGGGAAATTAGAGTCCACACTTTAACAATTAGTCTATATATTTAAGCCGTCAAGGCTGTAATGCTTTGTATAAAGTAAGGTATGAATGGGTCAAGAAAGGAGTACAGTAATCAATGCCGAGAAGAGTACCTCGGCATTGGTCTGGTTAGCGCTTTAGATAGTGCTTGTACGAATAAGTATTAGGTTTGAAGTACAACTTGGTGTATTCAAAAATGGCACCATCGCTAAGCTTACCGGTCGATAGTAGGCGAATAATAGGTACCTCTGGTGAGAGCTCAAAAACCTCACATAAGTGCTCGTCTGGCATAACTGCCTCAAAGTCCTGGAGGGCGCCATCTATGTGCAGACCCAGTTCTTTCTCAAGATATTGGTACTTAGATCCCTGCAGCGACATGATGTTCATTTGCGGGAACATTGCGACTGGCATATACGAATCTTCATAAATGGAAGGTACACCATTTATCAACTTGAAGCGGCGTATAAAATACACTTTCTCATCGGAACCAATTTTTAAGGCCGCGGCAACCTCTTCATCCGGATCCATCAATGTAAACTCAACAACCTTATACTCTAGCTTGTTACCAGCATCACTCATGTACTCGCTAGTACTGCGTAGGTTCGACATCGAGCCTGTCATTGTCTTTCCGATAATCGTAGAGCCTGCACCTTGGCGTTTTTCAACCAAGCCTAGCTTTACTAGTTCTTCAATCGCCTTACGCACAGTAATACGACTCACTGAGTAGCGTCGATAAGATCTCGCTCAGTAGGAAGGGTGTCGCCGACTGCGAACTCTTCAGAATCAATGCGAGACTTTAAGTCCTGCATTACCTTTTTGTATAACATGTTTTCACCTCTTAGGTCCCACGCTATCACCACCAAAAGTACAAATCAATAACCAATCACACTAACTTCGTCACAACTCAGCACTACAGTCGATAAAACATCCCTTATAGGTCTCTTTTTATGCTCCAAATCACATAATACATGCTTTATTTGTACTCAATCACAGTTTACTTATTATTGATTTGTCATGTTTTATTTTCAGGAGTAATTTAAGACCTGTCGAGAGACACAAAGAATTACAAAAACAAAACTCTATACCAATAACAAAAAGGACCCTTCCATGTTAAGTGCTATACAACGCTTAGGTGGAGCAATGTTTACCCCAGTTTTGCTGTTTCCTTTTGTCGGGATCTTAGTGGGACTAACCATTGTTCTCAAAAACCCCATATTTGTTGGCGATCTCGCTGATAAAGACGGTTTGTACTATCAAGTTTTACAAGTCATTGAAGAAGGTGGCTGGACTATCTTCCGTAACATGGCGCTACTTTTTGCCGTCGGCCTGCCGATTGGTCTTGCTAAGACCGCTCATGCTCGCGCTGTTATGGTGGTCATGGTTTCTTACCTAACCTTCAACTACTTTGTTGGTGCGATGGGTGGATTCTGGGGTGAATTCTTCGGTGTCGACTTCTCTCAAGCGATTGGCGGAACATCGGGTCTGACTGAAATTGCAGGTATTAAAACGCTAGATACTGGTATCTTTGGTGCCATCATCATCTCTGGCTTTGTTACCTGGATCCACAACCGTACTTTTGAAAAACAGCTGCCTGCCTATCTAGGTATCTTCCAAGGTGCGTCATTTGTTGCCATGATTTCATTCTTTGCCATGCTGCCAGCGGCTTGGTTAACGCTTTACATCTGCCTTCAATCCAGCACGGCATCCTTAACCTACAAGGCTTCCTGGTCAGCTCAGGTTCATTCGGTGTGTGGCTATACACATTCCTAGAGCGAATCTTGATCCCAACAGGTCTGCACCACTTCGTCTACGCACCATTTGTATTCGGTAACGTAGCGACGCCAAATGGCATCACGGTTGACTGGTTTACTAACCTAGAGGCGTTCACGCAATCAACACAATCAATGAAAGATCTGTTCCCTGCTGGCGGCTTTGCACTGCACGGTAACTCTAAGATCTTCGGTTGTACTGGTATTGCGCTAGCGATGTACCACACTGCAAAACCTGAAAACCGTCAGAAAGTTGCGGCACTTCTTATCCCAGCAACGTTAACCGCAGTATTGGTAGGTATCACTGAACCACTTGAGTTTACCTTCCTATTCATCGCGCCTTGGCTATTCGCAATCCACGCGATTCTTGCAGGCACTATGGCGATGGTTATGTACACCTTTGGTGTGGTTGGCAACATGGGCGGTGGCTTGATTGAATTTGCGACAGGTAACTGGATCCCACTACTGGGCAACCACACTGGCATGGTCGTAACTCAAATCGCTATCGGTCTTTGCTTCACAGCCATCTACTACGTGACCTTCAAATACCTCATCGTTAAGTTTGATGTGCCAATTGCGGGTCGCGGCGATGCAGAAATGAAACTGCACACCAAAAAAGACTTCAATGAGAAACACGGCATTACTAGTAAAGGTGATGCAGGTACGGCAACCCCTCTGCAAATCCAAGCAGTAGAAACCATCGAAGGTTTGGGCGGCGTTCATAACATCGAAGATCTAAGTAACTGTGCGACCAGACTTCGCGTCACGGTCAAAGACCCAAGTAGAGTTCAAACAGCAGAGTACTTTATGGAAACGGGTGCGGTGAACATCGTGAAAAACGGTAATGCCATCCAAGTCATCATCGGGCTCAATGTCCCTCAGCTTAGGGAAGAGTGCGAAAAAATCTACAGCGCTACTAAGACTGTCGACATGACAATGGCTCCAGCCACGTAGTCCAAGAGCAACGAATAGCAATACCTAGATAATCCATCTAGTCCAATAACGTAAACAAAACAGATACTAACAACATACTACCAAAGGGCGGTAGCGTACCGCCCTAGTCCAAGTGAGGCATATCATGAAAAAAGAATTCTCAGTAGTTATCGCAGGCGGCGGCTCAACATTCACTCCTGGCATCGTTATGATGCTGCTTGAAAACCAAGAGCGTTTTCCAATCCGCAAACTGAAATTCTACGACAACTTCGCTCAGCGCCAAGAGACTATCGCTGAAGCCTGTAAAATCTTGCTAAAAGAGCGTGCACCGCACATTGAGTTCTCATACACCACTGACCCTGAAGAAGCGTTCACAGACATCGACTTCTGTATGGCTCACATTCGTGCTGGTCTTTACGCAATGCGTGAGCAAGACGAGAAAATTCCTCTACGCCACGCTGTGTAGGCCAAGAAACCTGTGGTGCTGGCGGCGTAGCTTACGGCCTTCGCTCAATCCCTGCAGTTATCGAAATGATTGACTACATGGAAAAATACTCGCCAAACGCGTGGATGCTGAACTACTCAAACCCAGCAGCTATCGTGGCAGAAGCGTGTCGCGTAATGCGCCCTAATTCAAAAGTACTGAACATCTGTGATATGCCAATTGGTATCGAAACTCGTATCGCAGAGATCCTTGGCTACGAAGATCGCAAACAGTTCGACATCATGTACTACGGCCTAAACCACTTCGGTTGGTGGAAAGAGTTCAAAGATGCGAAAACGGGTGAAGATTTGATGCCACGCATCAAAGAGTACATCAAAGAGAACGGCTACTTGCCACCAAGCGCAATGAACGGTGCACAGCACACAGACGAATCTTGGAAGCAAACCTTCATCAAAGTTCGTGACGTGTACGCACTTGACCCAGAAACCATTCCAAACACGTACCTCAAGTACTACATGTACCCAGACTACGTAGTAGAGCACTCTAACAAAGAGTTCACTCGTGCAAACGAAGTTATGGAAGGCCGTGAAAAAGAAGTGTTCACAGAATGTCACCGCATCATTGCTGCTGGCACAGCGGTAGACACAACCATCGAAGTCGAAGAGCACGCGTCTTACATTGTTGACCTAGCAACAGCGATTGCATTCAACACCAAAGAGCGCATGCTGCTCATCGTTCCAAACAATGGCGCAATTGCGAACTTTGACCCAACAGCCATGGTCGAAATTCCGTGTATCGTTGACAACACAGGTGCTAAACCACTTCAAATTGGTGCCATTCCTGAGTTCCAAAAAGGCATGATGAGCCAACAAGTATCGGTAGAGAAACTGGTTGTAGAAGCTCACGTTGAAGGCTCTTACCAAAAACTATGGCAAGCGCTAACACTGTCAGCGACGATTCCAAGTGCAACCGTTGCGAAAGCAATTTTGGATGACCTGATTGAAGCCAACAAAGAGTACTGGGTTGAAATGAAGTAATTCATTTCCCTCCTATACTTCAGCTAAATCATAAACAATGCCCTGTCTCGACAGGGCATTATACGGAGCACAGTTAATGTTAGACATTACTACGCTGGGCTATATCGCAGCATTTTGCACCACTTGTTCTTTCATTCCTCAAGTGCTGCACATATTCAAAACCCGAGATACCCAATCCATCTCGCTAGCTATGTATTCTATCTTCGTCACTGGTGTCGCGCTTTGGCTTGTGTATGGGGTATTAGTGATTGACCCACCAATCATTATTGCCAACGCCATCACCTTATTGCTCTCGTCCATCATTCTGATTATGAAAATCAAAGATGTCACCGGCAAACGAACTACCTTCTCCAAAACCAGCGCTTGATAAAGCGTTACGACCAAGCCAAGCTCCCCCTGCTTGGCTTTTTTCATTGTTAAAGTCTTGAACTGCACGACAGTTTGTATAGGTGTCATGGCGCTATAGTTTCAGCAATTCAAACACTTATAAAAAACAAGGATACGTCATGTTGTCTTATTCTCTTCGTACCTCAATTTTAGCTCTGTCGATCGTTGCCTCTTGTGGTGCGATGGCGTCACAAGCTGCGTCTGTGACGCCAGAAGATACCTTTCCGAGCACACAAGCGTGGCTAACACACGCCAAACAAGGTCTTGCTCCTTATTGGATGCATGAGGCAGCGCAAGGTGTACCCGTCGGCAACTTCCCAACATTTCGCTGCGATAACGGCGAGCTATTAGACGTATCTAATGTCTGCCCAGAGCTACAACACGGCTGGATCATCCCTCACTTTGGCCGCGAATACACACGTATGAAGTCACGCCAAACTTACGCTTACGGCGTTCTATTTCATCTTACCGGCGATGTTAAAGCGCTCGAACTTGCCAAAGACGGGGCTTACTACCTCATCGATCAGCTTCAAGATGCCAAAAACGGTGGATTTATCTCGTTCACCGAAGACGATAAGCCAGGACTAAAATGGACACAGCGCACCTCACAAGATCAAGCTTACGCCCTTGTTGGACTTGCCATGTATTACTACCTCACTCGTGACACTAAGGTCGAGAGAGCACTCATCGAACAGCAAGCGTTCATCTTCGATAAATACAAACTCAACGACGACGTCGGTTTAGCTTGGGTATTGGAAGATGGCGATGACCAAAGCGCCAAACAACACGAGCTGGTCGCACAGCTAGATCAAATCAACGGCTACATGCTGCTAGTCGCTCCCCTACTTCCAGAGCCTCACAAAACCAAATGGCTCACGGATCTCGAGTGGCTCACACAAATCTTGGTCAATGATTACCACTCCGATGAAGAGCAACGATTCTACGGAGCGATACACCACAAAGCCGTTATGCTACCCAACGCCAAACACAATGATTTCGGTCATACCATTAAAGCGTATTGGATGACCTATCTCACCGCTCAGCTCCTAGATAAGCCAGACTGGGAAACCTTCGCCAAACAAGGGATGGAAGTAACGCTAGAAAGAGCCCAGTACAACATGCCATTTGACTACGTTGCCGATTACTTCCCCAAAGAGCAGCAAGAAGCGTTAAAAGGAACCACCATCCCGACATGGCAAAGCAGACCTAACAGCGGTGGCGCCTCTTCTTGGGAATGGGCGGAGCTTGACCAAGCGGCTATGACGCTTTCTATGAACACTGGCAAAGTCCAAGCTCCTCTCGGTTATACCACCACGGGCTTTATGAATGTGTGGGTTGACCATACGTATGGCGGTGTAGGTCTAAACCCTAAATCAACCAAAGCCTTCCACTGGGGGAATGGCTACCACCAGTTTGAACACGCTCTAATTGGCACGCTGACATCAGGCTCACTCAATCACAACCCAGTGACACTGTACTACGCGGTGAACGATGAAACACTCCCAAGCTTCACGCCATACTATTACCAAGGCAAAGTGAACAAGGCCACGTCACTCAATAATGGCAAGGTTCAGGCGGTCAGCTTTAGTGACATCACGCCTTAGCTTTATGTAAAAGCGCTGAAGTCATGTAAAGAAGCTAAGAAAATCGAAGAAACGGGCAGGAATCACTTGGTTTCAAAGGCATAACCTGCGACAATCCGCCCGTTATTCACCCTTGATTACAGATGGTCAATTATGCAAATCTTAGTACGCAACCTATCTCGCGAAACCACAGAGCACGATGTACGCCTTCAGTTCCGTGAGTACGGCCGAGTTACCGAGTGCACACTGGTACTAGACAAAGAGACAGGAAAGTCGAAAGGCTTCGCGTTTGTAACTATGCCAGAACCAGAAGAAGCGAAGGTAGCGATTAAAGAGCTAAACCTAACCATGTTTGGTGGCAGCAAGATCCGCGTTAAGTTCGCCGGTCACTAATCTTCTAGGTCAAGTTGCCTAATATGGCTAGCGAACTCGCTTGGTCATGAAGCTAGAAAACACCAACCATTACGGTTGGTGTTTTAGTTTGTAGCTATACGAATTCAGCAAAGCTTCAGTGGCTATGCGTGAACCGCCCTCTTCTCGTGAGCATCCGCATACGCTTTCTTGATCACATCCGCTATCTTCTCAGCAATCATAATCGTTGGCGCATTGGTATTGCCCCCAACCAAGGTTGGCATTACTGATGCATCGACCACTCTTAGGCTTTCTAGCCCATAAACCGAAAGCTCATTGTCCACCACAGCTAATGGGTCTTGCTCTGTACCCATTTTACAGGTGCCAATTGGGTGGTACTGAGTATCTGCGCGATTGCGAATATCTTGCTCTATCGCTTCATCATCATTTGGATCAACAGGATAAAAACAATCCCCACGAACCTCATCAAACGAAGCGCTGTTGAGCATTTGATATTGCTTCTTCCACCCTTTAATCATGACCGTCATATCGTCAGGATCTTTAAAGAAAGCAGGATCAATCTGAGGAGCATCATAAGGTCGGCACTATTAAGCTTCACCGTCCCGGAGCTTTTTGGTCTTAGCAAAGTCACATGAGAGCTAAAGCCATGGCTGGCATGGATTTTTCTCGCATGATCGTCCACCACAGCTACCACAAACACAAACTCCAAATCTGGTACCGACACGCTGTCATCGGAGCACAAAAAACCAATGCCTTCGGCAAAGTTGCTGCTCAGCTTGCCTTCACGCTGTCTGAGCCATTTCGGTAATGCCTTGGACATTTCAGCCGCCATCTGCAGCGACACCCCAAACGTATCTCGCTTCGCTGAGCATTTATAGCTGTGCACCAAATCGATATGGTCTTGCAGATTCTCCCCGACACCCGGTAGCTCATGCACTTGCTCAATGCCATGCTTGTCTAATTCCGCTTTCGCGCCCACACCGGAAAGCTTAAGGATCTGCGGCGAGCCAAAGGCACCCGCACTCAAAATCACTTCTCGATCGCAAAAAATCTGAAAGCGCTGATCTTTTAATCCATACTCAATGCCCACTGCACGCTTACCTTCAAACAGCACCTTGTGCGTGGTTGCTTTGGTTAGCACGGTTAGATTAGGTCGGTGAAGATTCGGCGTCAGGTACGCCTTCGCTGCGCTACATCGCTCGCCATTTCTCTGAGTAACCTGTGTTTGCATCGCACCAAGCTGCTCGGCTCCATTCACATCCGGGTTTCTTGGCACCCCAATAGACTCACAAGCATCAAGATAACGCTTAACCATCTCACTCGGTGAGCGCAGGTTCGCTACGTTAAGCGGTCCACCTTGACCATGATACTCATCGTTGAAGACTTCGTTATTCTCAGCCTTTTTAAAGTAAGGCAGACATTGCTCATAGTCCCAGCCGCTGTTTCCAAGTGATGCCCAAAGATCGTAATCGTAACGGTGCCCGCGCGCATACATCATGGCATTTATTGAGCTCGAACCACCGAGTGTTTTACCTCGCGGTTGATAGCCCTTACGACCATTCAACCCCGGCTGCGGCACGGTCTCAAAACCCCAATTGTTAATCTTGGTTGGCATCATGACCACACAGCCAACAGGCGTGTGAATGAACGGGCTTGAATCTTTACCTCCCGCCTCTAGCAGGCATACTGTGACCGATGGATCCTCGGACAAACGTGAGGCAAGCACACACCCAGCAGAGCCGCCGCCAACAATAATAAAATCATAGCGATCCATTGCCAATCTCCTCTGCAACGGTTTTGACGATATCTAGAGGATGCAGCTCTCGCTTGAGGATCTTACCCGTTGCTGTCATCGGAAGTGATGGACGAATGAAGACGCGACGGGGATACTTATAGTCGGCCAACTGGCTTTTGCACCATGCGACCAGAGTTTCACCCTCGCAGCTTGAGGTTTCATGGAGCACCACATGCGCGTGTATCTCTTCCCCTAGCCTGTCATCATGCTCCCCGACTACTGCAACCATCTCGACATCCGGATGACACATCAGCACCTCTTCGATTTCTCGCGGATAGACGTTGTAGCCGCCACGAATGATCATGTCTTTGACGCGGTCGACAATGAATAAATTGCCGTGCTCATCCAAACGTCCAATATCACCCGTTAAAAACCAACCGTCTCGAATCGACTCTGCGGTTGCTTCAACGCGTCCATAATAGCCCTTCATCACACTTGGACTCTTAATGCATACCTCTCCCAACTCACCGCAGCCCAACGTATTACCCTGAACATCGGTAATCTTTATCATATGACCACACAAAGGCTGTCCAACACTGCCAGGCAGCCTATCGCCATCGATATGATTAAAGGTGGCAACGGGCGCAGTTTCCGACAGTCCGTAGCCTTCTAATACGGGAAGTTCAAACCTTGATTCAAACTGACGAATCACCTCTACTGGCATAGAAGCGCCACCAGACACACCCAACCTCAAACTGTGTTTGACCAGCTCAGATTGCTCAGGACACTGCTCGCCAGCGGTAAGCAGAGCAATGTACATGGTTGGCACCCCAGCAAAGACACTCACCTTATGTGAGATAATCTGCTCTATTACTTGCTTGGGCTCAAAGCGCGGGATCAGCACCATGCTCGAGCCGGTTAATACACTGGCGTTCATCATCACGGTTTGACCAAAACTGTGGAATAAAGGTAGGGTCAGCATCGTGGTGTCGCTGTACTCAAGGCGCATCAAATACTGAGACGCATGGCATTGGTTAGCATATTAGTATGGGACAGCTCCGCACCCTTGGGTTGCCCTGTGGTACCAGAGGTATAGAGAATAACGGCGGTATCATCACCTTGCCTTGCGATGGATTCAAACGGCTGTGGCGATGCCTCAAGCCAGGTCTCGAGTGCATGCTCATCGTTGCTTGATGCAAGCATAGAGATAAAGTGTTCGCAATTCGGCGCCTGAGCAAAGCCAATTCTTCCATACTGCTCATCGGCACTGGTCTGCGGCGCTTCAAAACAAAAATACGCTTTAGCATCAGAGTCATTCAGGTGATAAGCGATTTCTCTACTCTTGAACAAAGTGTTTAGAGGAACCACCACGCAGCCTGCCTTCAAAATGCCGTAATACGCAATGGGGAAATAGGTCATATTGGGGCACGATAGCGCCACTTTATCACCCAGTACTAAGCCAAGTTTTACTAAATTGTGAGCCACGATGTTTGCGTAGTCGTTCAACTGCTGATAACTCACGTCATCGGCGCCCATTTTAAGTGCGGCTTTGGTAGGGAAAAGCGCAGCACTTCGCTCTAAATTAACGGCGAGGTTGTGCATCTTAGGTCTCCTTTTAGGGTGTACGACGCCAGCCCTCGCTGGCGTGTCGAAGATTCTTGTAAGACGTTGGATTAAATTCGTTATTGGATGAAAGTAAGCTGTTGCTAACTGCGCTTATTCAGACTCGGATCTGGCTTGCCGACAAACACGCGCACAACCAGCTTCTGAACCCGGGTTCCATAAGGGGGAGAGAACAACTGAATCGGGAACCAACCGCGCATCTGCAACACAGAGCGGGCATGACTTAACTCTCGAAAACCCTCTTCGCCGTGATAATTGCCGATACCTGAGTTGCCCACGCCGCCAAACGGAACCGAGTGGTTAAGCACATGCCAGCCCAATCATTGATAGTGACACCACCACTGTGGGTCTGCTCTAACACCTGCTCTCGCACAGCTTTATCATGACTAAACAGGTAACAAGCAAGTGGCCTTGGACGTTCTGTGATGTACTGAATCACCTCATCGACGTCTCGGTAGCCATGGACAGGCAGTAGCGGTCCAAATATCTCTTCCTGACAGATACGCATGTTAGGCGTTAGGTTGGTCGCTACATAAAGCGGTGTTTTACGCCCTTCACCCTCCGGTAAACATTGAGTGATGGTTGCACCCTTTTGCTTTGCGTCTTCGAGCAGTTCGTTAAACCTTTGATGCTGAGCATCATCCACCAGCGAGGTGTAATCAGCATTTCCCTTGATATCACTGTACATAGAGATATGACCTTGCTTTAACGCCTCGACAAACTCGGTCAATTTAGACTCAGGAACAAAGGCATAGTCTGGCGCAATACAGATCTGCAGAGTTAAAGCCTTTGCCGTGAGCAATACGGCTCGCTGCCGTTTGGATATCATAATCATCAAACACAATAACCGGTGACTTTCCACCAAGTTCAAGCGTGACGGGTGTTAGGTTAGCTGCGGCATTAGCCATGATAATTTTCCCACTGGCAGGCGAGCCAGTGAAAACCAGATGGTCAAAAGGAAGATGTGAGATCTCCATGGCTTCAGGATGAGTGCCATTGATGATTCGAACCAGATCCGTTGGGTAGATCTCTGCCAACATGCGCATCAGCACCTTTGTGGTTGCTGGACAATTTGGGGCATCTTGATCATACATCGATTACCCGCCGCCAGAGCTGTGATCATTGGACCAAGGGATAGGTAGAGTGGAAAGTTCCAAGGACAGATGATACCAACCACCCCTTTAGGCTGATAACGAACCTCCAACTTGTTACCCTTAAATAGCCATTCTGTAGGGCGACGTTGCGATTTCATCCAGCCTTTAGGTGGCTTAGCACATGTTTGATATCGAGAACCGGTGCCATTACATCGGCCATGATGGATTCTGTATGACTGCGACTACCAAAATCATCACTCATCGCCGCTGCCAACACATCTTGGTAGCGAGTCAGTTGCGTTTTCAAGGCTTGTAAACGCTGCTTTCTTATCGCAAGACTCGGGTTTGTCTCTTGTTGATACGCCTGCTTAAGCTCCGAAAACCAAGTTGTTAACTCGCTCACCCCTTGATTGTTACATTCAACCAAGCCACTTTTAGACCAATCAATCATTTCACTCATTTATCTATCCCGCATGCTATTTTGCTTAATTACAACATTCTGATAACATCAATCACAGGTTGCATAGAGACAAAAAACGGTGATATTCGGACATTCGTCAGACATGGAATGTCCGCATTTGAGCTATGTTGACGCTAAGTTATTGAAACTAAGTCGGTTAGGAACGGGAGAATCATCAATGCAGTACACCGCAGTCTACGAGCCTGATCTGCAAGCGTGTGGGATTTTAGATCTTCAGCTTATGACCCGATACCTCGAGGGGAAGATGCCAACCGGATCTCTATTTGAAGGTACTCCACTGACCGCCGAGCAACTCTATCAACCCGATACTAAGGTGACGATGGCACAGAAGATGGCCATTTTCAGCAATGCCCTCTCCCATGTTCATGAACCCGGGCTTGGTCTAAAAGTGGGTCAACAAGCAAGATTTAGTGACTTTGGAGTATTAGGTTACGCCGTCTTTAGCAGCAACACTATGTTAGATGCCCTAATGATGGGCTTTAAATACTTACGTCTGGCTGGACCTATTTTAAAAAAACAGATGTGGGTTGAGAACCATCTAGGATACTTTCGAGCCGAGCAGCTCGTTGACCTAAGAGACTTGCTGCCCTTCTTCTGCGAATACTGGTTTACCGCTATTCAAAACCTCTGCGAAGAGGTCATGCAACAACCTTTCTCATCCAAGCTGATTCGGTTTCCTTACCCAGAGCCAGAACACAGCGACTTGTACAGGCAGATATTTCACTGCCCAATTGAATTTAATGCGGACTACCTCGAATGGCAGTTTGACGCTACCACGCTCTATGACCCACTCCCAGCGGCCAACACAATGACGCTACAAATGTGCCTAAAATCATGTGATGAATTACTGGCTACGGTTCAAGGCTCCACCAGCCTTAATGAGAAGATAACTCAGCTGTTTGTTGAGCGACTGGGTAACTATCCGTCGATTGAATCGCTCTCGTCAGAACTTGGCATGTCATCGCGAACGCTACGTCGGCATTTAAAGAGTGAGGGCACCAGTTACCAGCAATTGCTCGATGATGTTAGGTACCGCCTAGCGAGGCACTATCTTCTCAATACGCAGATTACCATTGAAGAGATATCCGATAGAGTTGGCTTTTCTGATAGCGCTAACTTTCGCCATGCATTCAAAAAGTGGAGTGGTCACTCACCAAAAGGGTTTAGGAATAACCAAGACCTCAATAGTTACACCAACGGCTAAGAGACGGCCTACATGCAACTAGCAGACAATCATCGAATGCCGCCATGTAGCCTACTCATTTTCAACGGTTGAATGTGATAGCGCCCTTTTCGGTCTATCGACAGCTATCTGACAACATCATCACTAAAAGCCTCACATTTCTCGATACATATCAAACAAGTTACGCATGTTAGGGTTTGCGACAGCGCATTGAATCGGATTAACCTGATATCAGCCAAGTAGAAACCTCTATCTTGTGGCACTTAGACTAGGGAAAGTGAGTAAACCATGCCGTATGAGCTAAAGGATTTTAAAAATAAAGAAATCAGTTTCGAAGAGCTGAACAACAAGTCTTTTGCCTGCACGCAAGGGGAGAATCAAGAGAGCTTGTTCGTAAAAACCTTTAAACGATTACAAGACAAGGGATTTATTCAGTCTGAAGAGCGTATCGCCATCCATCCAGAGAAGGAAATCAACCCTTATCACCCCGATTTGATCGTCAACGATAAGCTAGTCGCTGAACTAAAAACCAAAGCGTCTCCGCTGTTTATGGCGCAGAACTACGGTATCGATCCTCAATATGCACTCACTATGGATTTAAAGGACTCGTTACACTACAACAAACTGCTTGAGCAGGGTACAGACGTCACCATCTATGTTTGGGTGAAGTGGGCAGCCAAATCAATGCAACGCTATTCCTTTATAAATGGGCAGAAGAGCTACAATCGCGACGTCATTGAAGTTGGACAATTAGCAGGAATATGGAAGGTGAATTTCTCCCAATTGCGGCAGTTCGAACGTGACTATCAAGTGCCCATTCACTGGTACAAGGAAGAATTTCGCAAGCCACCTGAATACTCACACGATGACTCTGAACACACGGCTTGGTTTGATTACCTTAAAAGCTTTGAACCAAGACTGGTCAACCCTACGACAGGCAAGCTGAAGAACATCACCTCAAACGGTTATGACAAAGACAACTTTTACACCAAAGGCGATTCTTCTGGCAGTTACGTCTTTGACCTAAGAAACCCCATATTCCAGAGACTGTATTGGAATCACAAAAATCCGAAGCGTCTGAGTTTGGATATACAACACCACGGCTAAACGCAAACAAGGAAGCCAAAAGGCTTCCTTGCTAGCTATTACGTACTACTTGTTATTATGCGTTGCCAGTGGTTGGCTGCTCGAGCGATTCAATATCATTGAGTAACCTTACCAATGAATGCCCTAACGCTTTAGACATATTCACCGGTACTGCATTACCGATTTGCTTGTATGCAGCGTTCTTCGAGCCTTTAAACTCCCAATTGTCCGGGAAAGTCTGAATACGTGCGTACTCTCTTACTTGCAGCGGACGCGTTTCAATGGGGTGACAGCGTTCAGTTTGTTTTTGTGCTGGAGACGTGGTGAGAGTCAAGCTCGGCTCATCCAAAGAAAGACGTCTTGCCATACCTGTCTTGCCACCACCTAGGAAGTAACTCCCCCCCATGTATTCACGCTGCAGATCATCTGACAGATCACGCCAGTAGCCACCTTGCGGTACATGCTCCATGATTTCGCGTTTGCGCTCTGGGTAAAGCTGACCTTCTGACTCAGGTACGTCTGTATCGTACAGCTCACCTGCATAAAATGCATCGCGAAGCGTCATCACTTTGCGATAGGGTGAAGGCCAATGAAACTTCACTTTTTGCGCCAGATCTTTTCGGATAGCGACCAGAATCAAGCGTTCACGTTTTTGAGGAACTTTGTAGAAAATCGCTTTGAGTACACGCGGCTCTACCAATTCGTAACCGAGCTCATCAATGACGCTTTTAATGGTTTCTAGGGTACGACCATCGTCGTGAGTAAGCAGTGCTCTCACATTTTCTGCCAAGAATACTTTTGGTTGAGTTTCTTTGATGGCACGCGCCATTTCAAAAAACAAAGTACCGCGCGTATCTTCAAAACCTAGGCTCTTACCAGCATAAGAAAATGCCTGACATGGGAAGCCACCAGTAAGAATATCCACCTCTTCTTCAATCTGGGTGAAGTCCACGTTCGCAATGTCGCCTTCAATCACATTCCAATCTGGTCGGTTGTGGCGCAACGTGGCACATGCGTGCTTGTCCATTTCGTTAAGAAGAATACTCTCAAGACCCGCTTGTTCCATGCCAATTGCAAGACCGCCGCCGCCAGCGAACAGCTCCACTAGCTTGTAAGGTCGCAATGGTCTCACGGCAAGCTCATCATCCAAAGGGTTTGAACCATAGATTGGATCTCTGGGTGATGTTCAACTTGGTCAAGCCCAATGGTGCCAGACTCCTCGCAGCGCTTTAACTCGCCACGACGAATACGTGCTTCCATGGTCGATTTAGATTGGGAAAGGATATCCGCTAATACTTCAACACTAAAATTCATTTTCTTCTCTTTGGACATCATAACAATGACGCTTCCAATAGTAGACAAGAACTGTACAAACATACAGCCCTTATTTGTTCGGGTTGATCATTCTACCTGTTTTTAAAAGTACAGACTAGCTGCCAAAACCTCTGACTATTATCAAACGTCCGCGCTATGTGGTTACGTTTAAGGTCGCTAGCCGTGCTACTTTTTCAAATAGCCTAGCGTTTGCGCCATACGCTCGGCGTTCTCTTTAACCCAGTGAGAATCAAAAGGTCCCCATGAGACTATTTGATAGTGGCCATTTTTCAGCGCACCAGTGAACTCACACTCGATATCGAGTTCATGCAAGGCATTAATCGTATCTTGAGCCGTTCGGCGTGGAATTTCGATGTTAGATTGGATCTTTGGGATGGTATTACAGCCAGAATCAATAAGATAAGCGAGATACAAGCGGCGATAAAATGAAGTTTTGGTTTTACTCGGGGTCATGCGTCCTTTTCCTTGGAAAGAGGAAGAGCATTGCGCTCCTCCCCTAATGATTCATCATCCGGGCAGGTTGATGTAATCCGAAATAGACTAGCAAAATTTGGTACTTAGAGCCAGTTAAGCCGCCTGCTTCATTAAGAAAGCATCTTTGCGAGCATTGAATCGTTCTACTAGATCATCAATCGCCTCATCAGAGTAGGGTTTGAGTCCGCTAGCCACCATTCTCTTAACGCCTTTGCCGATGACAATACCGTCTTCTTTAAAGTTAAAATTCAGTGTTACCGTACCGCGCTTACCTTCAATATCAAACGTTGCACCGCAAAATTCAACCTCTGGGTGAGTCAGGTCGAGACGAGAAAATTCCACTTCCATGCTCTCGTAAATCACCAAGGGACGCTGGCAGTTGATCATCATCTGCTTCTCTTGCATCAGTGGCACCATAATGTGCGGAAAGTTCATGCCCGAGAACTGAACATAGTTCGATACCACATGCTCAATAAACTCCGCAGAACGGCTTTGCTCACCAGAATGAGAAAAGCGTAGGTACTCTTTACCATTGTCATCGACAACCACAGATTCACTGTCGCTGTTGCGCTGTACTTCGAGCTCAACACCGTCGTTGACCATTCCAGAGAATTCAAAGCGCATCTTTTGGCTGATGCCCTCTTTATCAAGCAAGGCTGCAAATAGCAGATCGCCCGGCACACAAAAGCGCTTGCTGTCTTCATCGTGAATAGGATTGAAGTCCCCGGCGATTTTTTTAGCAAAATGGCTAGCTTGTTGACGAGTGAACTGAAACTTTGAATTTTCTCTTGAAATATAAGGTGTTAGAAACATACAACGACACTATTAATTTAAAAACTGGCGGAAGTATAACTGATGCCACTCAAGACAATGGTCTATCCAGATAATTACCTAAATAGTTAGTTGTTTAACGTAGCAACTTCTTGTAATATCGCCGCTCATTTTCGGTCTTATTATTCGTTCCTTGCTTCCTCTGGATGACCGACCAACTGTGGAAGCTAATAATCCGTAAGGAGCAACCAATGCGTCACT
>BBMT01000032.1 GCA_000755425.1 Vibrio maritimus | reverse complement strand
CTAAAAAGAAAAACCAAGAGCACCCCCTCTAACTCCCCCTTATAAAGGGGGAGAACCAAGGCTCGTTCCTAGCGTCACATCGCCTGCATTTGGAACACGAGCAACACTGTTTGAATTCTATATCCCCTAAACGCAAAAAGCCTCGCTAAATAGCGAGGCTTTTCTAAAAATGGTCGGTGAAGAGGGATTCGAACCCCCGACCCTCTGGTCCCAAACCAGATGCGCTACCAAGCTGCGCTATTCACCGAGATTGCTGAGTGGCTTATTGCCTGTCAACGGATGCGTATATTACTGATAATTCTGAGGCGTGCAAGGGTTTTATGGCATCTTTTTACTAAAACCGACTTGTTTGGTCAGCAACTAGCCAGAAGCACGAAAAATGTGACCAAATACACACACTAACATACAGGTCATTAACAGTCTGGGTACAATTGATCCAGATCAGTGTTCATTTTTGCACCAAACGTTAACGTAACTCTGTCTTCACTACTTTTTGGAGGAAACATGGACTTTTGGCTTGATCTCCTATTTGGTAATGCAGTGGGCTTGTCTTCGATGATTGTCATCTTCGGGGCGTTTGGTCTGATGCTGTTTTACGGTGCTTTCTTCATATATAAAGTAATGAATGACAAATCTCCTCACTAGAATCGCTTAGCGTCTATGTAAATAGATAACTGCTATGCACCGGAGTGGATCGCCTGTTCACTCCGGTTTTTATGCTCTCACTTTTGTGCTGACTTCGTATATACTGCCATTAAATTGGCTTATTTCGAGATGCAGTTATGTCTCAAGACGATGATCTAGACCTATTCCAACAAATGATGGGCGATGTAAAGCTATCCAGCACGACACCGTCGAACTGAAAAAGTCCCACCAGGTTTCTGACGCGCAAATAGCAAAGCGCCAAGCCGCACTTTGGCTATCTGAGCAAGACCCAGAATATCTCTCCATCGACTATGCACCTATGGTCAAGCCTGACGACATTATTGAGTTCAAACGTGATGGTGTGCAGGAGGGGGTGTATCGCAAGCTCAGGCTGGGCAAATACCCACTTCAAGCAAAACTCGACTTACACAGGCGCACGCTGAAAGAAGCTCGTGATGAAGTAATTAAATTCTTGCAGCAATGCATGCGCATGGATATTCGCACCGTGATTATTGTCCATGGCCGCGGAGAGCGCTCAAATCCGCCCGCTCTTATGAAAAGCTACTTGGCAAACTGGCTAACGCAAATCAAAGATGTCCAGTGTGTTCATAGTGCTCAACGCTTCCATGGTGGCAGTGGTGCGGTGTATGTCATGCTTCGAAAGAGCCAAGAAAAGAAGCTCGAAAACCGCGAACGTCATCAAAAGCGCATGAGTTAAGTGACTTAACGGCAAGTTGGGTATAAAATACGCGACCTTTAAAACTGACCAACATAGAGTGATAACCTCGCATGTCGAACCCTGCTGACGGAAAACGTCTCAACAAATACATCAGTGAAACGGGCTTTTGCTCGCGTCGTGAAGCGGACAGGCTCATCGAGCAGCAACGCGTAACGATCAATGGCAAGGTGCCAGAAATGGGCACAAAGGTGCTACCTGGCGATGATGTTGAGATTGATGGTAAACCTGTTCGTAGCAAGGAAAAACCTATCTACATCGCGCTAAACAAGCCGACGGGTATCACCTGTACGACTGAGCGTGATGTACCTGGAAACATTGTCGACTTCGTTGGTCACCACAAGCGTATCTTCCCTATTGGTCGATTAGATAAACCTTCCGATGGCCTAATCTTCTTAACGAATGACGGCGACATCGTGAATAAGATTCTTCGTGCTGGCAACAACCACGAAAAAGAGTACGTTGTCCGTGTCGATAAGCCGATCACTAAAGACTTCATCAAAAAGATGGGCGCAGGTGTCGCTATCCTTGATACCGTCACTTTGCCGTGTAAAGTCGTGCAAGAGACCAAGTTCTCGTTCCGTATTACGCTGACACAAGGCCTCAACCGTCAGATCCGCCGTATGTGTGAAGCACTAGGCTATGACGTTCTAAAACTGCGTCGCGTGCGTATTATGAACATCTCTATTGATGGTATTCCTAACGGAAAATGGCGTTATCTAAGCGATGAAGAAGTGGCAGAGATTCTGCGCATGTGCGAGGGTTCTGTCAGTACAGAAGAGGCTTCACGCAAAGACGCTAAGGGTCGTCATATCACTAAGGCTACCGATGCGAAACTGCACGATGCGCGTCGAGAAGCTGAGTTTGAGAAGAACCAGCGTGACGGCAAAAACCCGCGCTCGGCCAGTCGCAACAACCGTGACAACATGAAAACGTATACTGGTCACGGCGCCGATGAGTACCGTCGCGGCCCAAGCAAGCGTCGTCACTCTGACTCCGATAACCAACGCAGTGAAGGTGGACGTGGTGGCAAACCTAGCCAGCGCAAACCGAGCCATTCTGGTAATAAATCACGCCCAGCCAAACCTGCAGCAAAAAGACCCGTTAACCCGAAATCCAGTCAGTCAGAGTCGGGGCAACGTAAGCCGCGTGTTGGTGGGACTTTGTCGCTGAAAAAATGACATTTCAGTTCAGCAGAAGACTAAGCCTCACATAAATTCACAAATTTCGCTCGAGTTAGTGCCGCCAAGTCGGTGGGTGCTAACTCAATCTCTAACCCACGTTTTCCAGCACTCACACACATCGCTTCTAGGCTCTCGGCGGAGCTGTGAATAAATGTCGGCAATGCTTTCTTTTGGCCTAAAGGGCTAATACCACCAAGTACATAACCTGTCGTTTTCTGAGCAATGTCTTTGTCCGCCATGTCGGCTTTTTTGCCACCAGCGGCTTTCGCTGCCAGCTTTAAATTGAGTTTTTCTGCCACAGGAATGACGGCAACGGCTAGATTCTTCGGCTCACCGTTGATAGCAAACAGTAAGGTTTTAAATACTGTGGCGGGATCTTGCCCTAGTGCTTCTACCGCTTCTAAACCATAACTCTCATGGCGAGGATCATGATCATATTGATGAACGGTGTGAGTGATTTTCTTCTTTTTTGCTAGGTTGATTGCCGGGGTCATTGCTTACTCCAAAACTCGCAGACCAAAAAACGGCGCCTTTCGGCACCGTTCTATTTATTGAATAAAAACCAGCTAAAGTCTAGTTTTTATAAACAATTTCGCCTTTTGGCTGATACTTGTTCACATCGATTGGGCTGTTCGCTTCTAGGTACTCTTTAAGTACTTCTGCATCAACAAAGCCTGTGTTGACGTGACCTGGGTGACCCGTCAGTTTTGGATAGCCGTCACCACCTGCTGCGTTAAAGCTTGGTACGGTAAAGCGGTAGGTCGCTTTAGGATCCAGCGCTTTACCATTAATAACAACGTCAGACACTGACTCTTTACCCACTGTCATTTCAATGCCAGCGAATTGAGCGTAAGCACCTGAGTCTACAGGTTTTGTCGCAACAACATTCAGGTAATCAAGAACTTCCGCACCTGTCATGTCAGTGTAAGTAATGATGTTGCCAAATGGCTGAACGATCAGTACATCTTTATACGTGACGTCGCCTTCAGCGATAGAATCACGAACACCACCCGAGTTCATCACAGCAAAGTCCGCTTTTGCGCGTTCCATGTGTGCAGTACCAATTAAACGACCTAGGTTAGTTTGGCTAAAGCGAACCACATTACGGTCACCTTCAAGCTTGCCGTTTGTATCAGCAATTTTCGCACCTAGCTGCTCTTGGCCTTTTTCTTGGAATGGTGATAGGAAAGCGAGTAGCTCTGCATCTTGCTTGATTTCATCTTCAACCAATACGCGCTGTTTCTTACCGTCAATTTTAACTTTCTTCTTAAGGTTCACTGGAATCAAGTCGTAGCTCACCATGTTCAGCTCGCCGTTTTTAAACTCATAGTCAGCACGGCCTACGTATTTACCCCATTCGTACGCTTGAACAATCCAAGTACCGTTTTGCATATCTGGCTTACATTCGTCGCTTGGCTTGAAGTTCTTCTTAACGACGTTTGGTCCTTCCATACATACAGGCTCTTGTGAGTGACCACCCACAATCATGTCTAGGTCGCCTTCATTCAAGTAACGCGCCAGTGCTACGTCACCTGGTGCATTGACACCACGTTGACCATTTTCATAGTGACCCATGTGAGTCACAGCAAAAATAAGATCCGGTTTCTCTGTCTCTTTTAGTTCAGCGATAAGCTTTTTCGCTTCTACTTTTGGATCGCGGAATTCGATACCACCGATGTACTCAGGGTTACCAATTTTTGCCGTATCTTCTGTCGTTAGACCGATAACCGCGATCTTGATGCCTTGCTTGTCAAACATATGGTAAGCATCGAACAGGCGCTCGCCAGTTTCTTTGTCGTAGATGTTGGCAGACAACATCGGGAAGTTTGCCCACTCTTTCTGTTTAAACAGAACTTCTAGTGGGTTATCAAATTCGTGGTTACCTAGCGCCATCGCATCGTAACCAATCATGCTCATGCCTTTAAAGTCCGGTTCAGCGTCTTGAAGATCAGACTCTGGTACACCTGTGTTGATGTCACCACCAGAAAGTAGCAATACGCTACCGCCTTCTGCTTCCACGTCTGAGCGAATTTGGTCGATCAACGTCTTACGCGCTGCCATGCCATACTCGCCATATTTGTTTTGCCAGAAGCGACCGTGATGGTCATTGGTATGCAGGATGGTTAGCTTGTACGTTTCATCAGCATTCCATTCTTGCTCGGGTTGAGTTGCGCATCCTGCTAGTGACGCGATGATAGCCGCACTGAGTACGGACTTAAACATAAGGCTTTTTTTCATTGTCATACCTTTTGAACTTTGGGGATCCACTGCCTAGAGCATATTGAAATAGCTCACTTTTTGCCGATAAGCATCTTAAATTGCCAAGAAAAACATCGACAAAATTTGAGTTAGTTTAAAGTAAGCTATCAAACATAACATTCTGATTTCACTTTTATGTAATCTATATCACAAGTTGATATAAACTCGCTGGCATAATAGTCAGTAATATATGCTACTGCTCGGAAACTGTACTGGATAGACGCGCTTCAGAGCGAGTTATTCAATCAGTTAAGATCAATTTTTCTGCGAAGAAACGATTGCCCAACAGGATTAGTTAACATGAAAAAAAGCCAGCTTGAGTACAAGCTGGCTTTGTGTTTTCTACTGCGTCGCTAGAGACTATTTGATGTCGATATGATCGAACCCTTTGATCAAATCATCCAGCGCTTTCATCTGTGCTAGGAACGGCTCCAACTTATCAAGTGGCAATGCCGATGGACCGTCACATAGCGCTTTGTCTGGGTTTGGATGCGCTTCGATAAATAGACCCGCAATGCCAGTCGCAAGGCCTGCTTTCGCCAGTTCAACCGTCTGCTCACGTCGACCGCCAGAAGCCGCGCCAGATGGGTCACGCATTTGCAATGAGTGGGTCACATCAAAAATGATTGGGCTGCCGTTTGACGCTTTTTTCATTACGCCAAAGCCAAGCATATCAACCACTAGATTGTCGTAACCGTGACAAGAACCACGCTCACAAAGGATGATGTTGTCATTACCACACTCAGCAAACTTATCGACGATGTTGCCAACTTGGCCAGGGCTCATGAACTGAGGCTTCTTCACATTGATCACAGCGCCTGTCTTAGCCATCGCTTCAACAAGATCTGTTTGACGAGCTAGGAATGCAGGTAACTGAATCACGTCAACAACGTCCGCAACAGGCTGAGCTTGGGCTTCTGTGTGAACGTCAGTAATGATTTTCACGCCAAAGGTATCTTTCAGCTCTTGGAAGATTTTCATGCCTTCTTCAAGGCCTGGGCCACGGTAAGAGTGCACAGAGCTGCGGTTTGCTTTATCAAATGAAGCTTTGAATACGTAAGGAATACCCAGCTTCTCTGTTACCTTCACATAGTGCTCACAGATCTGCATCGCAAGATCACGTGATTCCAATACGTTCATACCCGCGAATAGCGTAAAAGGCTTGTCATTCGCAACTGGGATATCGCCTACGTGTACAGTTTTCATTTCCATGTTGTTATTCTCAGAGTTTAGTGAAGGGTCACAGGGGTACGGCTAATCGCAGTCACCTGTGTTTTCAGTAATTCGATTGCTGGGTCATCTGGCATTGGTCAATAAAATATTGAAAGTCACTTGCCGCAATTTGATGACAATCTAGCTGTTGATAAATATAGCCGCGATCGCGAATTTCGTACGGATCGTCTGGCACAAACGTTAGAGCCAAATCGGTACAATGCAGAGCTAAGGTGTATTTCTCTTCACGTAGCAACGCACTTTTCAGTAGCGCCAACCAACGACCAATGACAGTTGGGTTATCAACCGTTTCAAGGTGTTTAGCTTCAAGCTTAGCAAGTGGTCCTTCATGACCAATCAGCCATGCCTGTAAACGTTTTTTGCTAACGTACTCACCATCGTATGGATTGATGTAAACTGGCGCTTCATTCGGCCAGCACACTTTGACCAAAAATTGAGTTGGGAAAGTGACCGCTTCCATTGGTAAGCCAAGCTTGCTACCAAGATAGAGCAAAATAGAGCCAAGGCTCACTGGCACACCTTTACGGCGCTCTAGTACCTTGTCGATGAAGGCATTGTCCGATGAAAAGTACTCATCGTCATCACCTTTAAATTGCCATTCAGTATAAAACAAGCGAAGCAGCGCATCTAAACGCTGCTTATCATCCACTTCGTGAAACACTTGCTGCTCAGCCTCTTTGGCTAAGCGCGCGAGTTCAAGTTCAGCCCAATGCTGCTGCGTCTCTGGATCCACTGCTTTGTTTAAGATCAGTGCACCTTCTGCTAACTCTATCGCATCAAAATCTTCGTCAAACAGTTCAATCATGGTTTACCCCATTAGGAATGGCGTTTTTAGCATGGCAATCTTCGCTGCCATCAATAGCCACCCTAGCGCACCAAAAAAGGCGCATGTTCTTAATAAATTGTTCTTAGCCAGCTTTAGCGTGAAAAAGGCCAATGCAAAGTAGGCCATGATGCAGGTCACTTTCTCCGTCATCCACGGCGCTGCATCAGTAAAAGGGACAAAGCCGGTGTAAGCAATAAGTCCAAAACCAGAAAGCAGTAGAAGAGAGTCGTTAATGTGTGGGAAGCGTTTTAGGAACGGTACATTCACTTTTGGAGAATTCATCATCATCAGTCCGTATCGAACCGACAATAAGGCCACTGAAATCGCAATCGTCAACAAGTGAAAATGCTTTAATCCTTCATACATATGAGCGTCTCTCTTACTTTCTTTTGGTTGTTATGGGTGCCACTTTCCGAGTGTCACTCTATCGTTGTTGCCGTAGTCTTTCTCTGTGGTGACGTCGGTAAAACCATGGTTTTCCATGATGCGTCTCACCGCGTCCCCCTGTTCAAAACCGTGTTCGAACAGAAGCCAGCCACCATCAAGCAAATAGCTTGGCGCAGCCGCTGTGATCGTTTCTATATCGGCCAGACCGTTATTTTCTGCAACTAATGCAGACGACGGCTCAAAACGCACATCCCCTTGAGAAAGATGGGGGTCGTTTTCGTCAATATAAGGTGGGTTGGAAACAATAATCGCAAACTTGTGACCCTGGTCAATTGGCGCAAACCAGCTGCCTTGAGCAAAGCGAACATTGCGAATATTCAGTTTGTCGGCGTTGCTATTGGCAAGCTCTACCGCTTCTTGCTGAAAGTCCACGCCTTGAAGCTGACGTTTTGGAAGCTCCGATGCCAAAGCAAGCGCAATCGCGCCGGTTCCTGTGCCTAGGTCAAGCAGGTCACCATCGATAAGGATCGCTTTATCTAGGCAAGTTCGACTAAACGTTCGGTATCAGGTCTTGGGATAAGCGTGCTGGGTGCAACATTGAGTGGCAATGACCAAAACTCTCGCTCACCTAGGATATACGCGACGGGCTCACCAGCTATGCGTCTTGCCATAAGCGCGTCGAACTGAGTCGTCTGCTCTGTGGTTAGCTCTTTTTCCGGCCAAGTAAGCAAGTAGCTTCGCGGCTTTTCAAGAGCGTGACACAGCAATACTGCCGCATCTAGGCTTGGCGAGTCGCTACCTGACTCAGAAAGAACAAGCGATGCTCGTTTGAGCACCGCTTCTATCGACATATCTAACGACATGAATTAGTTGTTCTCTGCAAGCGCAGCTAGCTGATCAGCTTGGTGCTCTTGAAGTACTGGGTCGATAAGGCTTGCCATATCGCCTTCCATGACTTCGTTCAAACGGTACAGTGTTAGGTTGATGCGGTGATCAGACACACGGCCTTGTGGGTAGTTGTAAGTACGAATACGGTCACTACGGTCACCCGAACCCAGTAGGTTACGACGAGCATCCGAAACCTCTGCCGCACGGCGAGCTTCTTCAGCTTGAACGATACGAGCCGCTAGCACAGCCATCGCTTTCGCTTTGTTCTTGTGCTGTGAACGCTCATCCTGACACTCAACCACAGTACCTGTCGGTAAGTGAGTAATACGAATCGCAGAGTCTGTGGTGTTAACGTGCTGACCACCCGCGCCTGATGCACGGAAGGTATCAATCTTAAGATCGGCAGCTTTGATTTCTGGCAGATCCGCTTCTGGGATTTCAGGCATTACTGCGACAGTACATGCAGAGGTGTGAACACGACCTTGCGACTCAGTTTCAGGAACACGCTGTACACGGTGACCGCCAGATTCAAACTTCATGGTGCCGTAAACTGCATCACCAGACACCTTCGCGATCATCTCTTTATAACCGCCTTGCTCTGATTCGTTGCAGCTCATCACCTCAATGCGCCAACCTTTTTTCTCTGCAAACTTAGAGTACATACGGAATAGGTTGCCCGCGAAGATACCTGCTTCGTCACCACCCGCGCCAGCACGGATTTCTAGGAAACAGTTACGCTCATCGTTTGGATCTTTTGGAAGAAGAAGAATTTGCAGCTCATCCGCTAGCGTTTCGATCGATGCTTTTGCTTCTTTGATCTCTTCTTGAGCCATTTCGCGCATTTCTGCATCGTCTTCTTTTGCCATCTCTTCTGCCGCTTCAAGATCGTCTTGCGCTTGCTGATAGGCTTGGAAACACTTGGTCACTTCTTCAAGTTGAGAGTACTCTTTTGATAGAGCACGGAACTTGTCTTGATCACCGATAACACCAGGGTCACCAAGTAGATGTTGAACTTCTTCGTAGCGTTCAACCAGAGTTTCCAATTTTACTAGAATGGAGGCTTTCATAATTGCGTCTTTTCTCGGGGTGAGGCTTATTTCGTTTGGTCTAAACCCAAACTCTGTCGGATAACTGCCAGTTTCGCAGGATCACCCTGCTCTGCAGCATCTTGCAGCGCTTTGGTCGGCGCGTGAATAAGCTTGTTTGTTAATTTATTACTCAGCTCTAGCAGCACTTTTTCTGGGTCTCCCCCTGCTGCTAATGCTTGTAAGCTTTTTGAAAGTATATCTTGTCTGGTGTCATTCGCTTGTTTGCGATACTGCCTAATACTATCTACCGCCTGCAAAGAACGCATCCAAGACATAAACTGCGCGCTCTCTTCACTGACAATCGCTTCAGCTTGGATAGCTTCTACTTTACGCTGCTCGATATTGCTATCAACGATAGACTGCAAGTCATCTACGGTATAGAGGTAAGCATCATTTAGCTCACCGACTTGTGACTCAATGTCACGCGGCACCGCGATGTCGATAAGCAGCATTGGCTGAAAGCGGCGTTTCTTAATCGCGGTCTCTACCATACCCTTACCAATAATAGGCAATGGGCTCGCTGTTGAGCTGATCACGATATCCGCTTTTGGCAATACCTCGGGAATATCATTCAGGGCAATGACCTGAGCACCAAACTGAGTGGCGAGCACTTCTGCGCGCTCTTTGGTTCGGTTGGCGACGATCATGTTCTTGCAGCCTTGTCCCTCAAGGTGCTTGGCAACTAACTCGATGGTTTCACCAGCGCCTACGAGCAGCACGGTCGAGTCCGCCAAAGACTCAAAGATCTGTCGTGCTAGTGTCGTTGCTGCATAAGCGACGGAAACCGCACTGCCACCAATTTCGGTTTCAGTTCGAACACGTTTCGCTACAGAGAAGGTTTTTTGGAACAGTTTCTCTATCCCACCTTCTACCGATTGGTGGTCACGAGCATCACTGTAGGCCTGTTTCACTTGACCGAGAATCTGCGGCTCACCAAGTACCAATGAATCCAGACCGCAAGACACGCGCATTAGGTGTTTAATTGCCGCTTGCTCTTCGTAAACATACAGAGAAGGTTTTAACTCCTCTGCTGGGACGTCATGAAAGCGCACCAACCAATCAATGAGTTGCGCTTTATTGGTATCACCGGTGTCGCAGTAGATTTCAGTTCGATTGCAGGTCGACAAAATTACCGAGCCATTAACTTTGGTATTGTCTCTCAGCTCATTCAGTGCTCGGTCGAGTTTTTCTGGTGGGAACGCCACCTTTTCTCTCAGATCCACTGACGCTGTATTGTGGTTAATACCAATAGCAAGCAATGACATGTAACGCGAATTCTCTGATACAGATTTGACAAATAGGGCAGAATTTTACTTGATGGCACCACTTATTGAAAGACTCTGACCAATATGTTTTCCTGAGTTTGTGGGATTGATGCTATAGTCTGTCAATATTGTATTGAATTTGCACAATAATCCATCACGTAAGTAGTTTCCTATGCACAGACTTTTTCGTCGCCTGTTTTATACATTGACGGCACTGTTTTTGTTTGGCTGTAGCACAATGCCACCTGAGCCACAAAGTGTCGAATGGCAAGCTCACCGAGCTGAACTCAACGCCCTCACCCAATATAAGGCCAGTGGCAAACTTGGCTACATTTCACCAGAACAGCGCCAAACCCTAAATTTCTATTGGACTTACTCTGCTAATTTGACCAAGTTCGCCTTACCACCTTCCTTGGCCAAACGGTCTTCAACCTTACGTCCACGCCCAATGGTGCGTTTATAGAAACCTATGACGATCAGAAGCTTTCTGGGCAAGACGCTAACTTGCTTATCTACCAGCTGATAGGACTCAATATTCCTATCGAGCAGCTGGCAGATTGGCTTATTGGTCAGCCAAACTCCGCCGATAGCTATCAGCTCAATGAGTTCAACACTGTGGCGAGTCTGACCAAACAACTCAACCAAAAGACTTGGCAGCTTAACTACACCGAGTATCGCAGTTTCACACTCGAAGATGAGACCCGCACGCTACCGATGCCAACTCGAATGCAGTTAGTACAAGACGATACCAAACTTAATCTCGTTGTTTCCAAATGGACTATCAAACAGTGACCGAACGTACCATGATCACCGACACCACCACTTGGCCAAGCCCAGCTAAGCTCAATCTGTTTCTTTACATCACAGGTCGACAGGCCAATGGCTATCATGAGCTGCAGACTCTATTCCAATTCATTGACCTTTGTGACTCACTAGAAATCACTGCCAACGACAGCGGTGACATTACTCTGTCGCCAGAGATCGAAGGGGTAGCCACACAAGACAATCTCATTTG
This sequence comes from Vibrio maritimus, assembly GCA_000755425.1. Lineage (GTDB taxonomy): Bacteria > Pseudomonadota > Gammaproteobacteria > Enterobacterales > Vibrionaceae > Vibrio > Vibrio maritimus_A. Next base: position 4,123 of record BBMT01000032.1, on the reverse strand, counting down.
GAAAGCAGCCAGCGCGCTTCAAGCGAAGGCTCAATGCACGTATGGCGCCCATATTAAGCTCGATAAAATTCTTCCAATGGGCGGTGGTATTGGCGGCGGCTCATCGAATGCGGCAACGACACTGGTAGCCTAAACTTCTTATGGCAAACCCAGCTCAGTGTTGATGAATTGGCGGAAATCGGTCTTGCGCTCGGTGCAGACGTACCGGTATTCGTACGTGGCTTCGCTGCATTTGCAGAAGGCGTTGGTGAAAAACTCAGCCCAGCCGAGCCCGAAGAGCTTTGGTATTTGGTCGTCAAACCAAAAGTCAGCATTGCAACCGTGGATATCTTTACGCATCCCGATCTGCCGCGAAATACGCCGAAGCAAGAGCTGGCAACGCTTCTAGACAGCACTTACGGAAACGATTGCGAAAAAATTGTCCGAATGCTGTATCCAGAGGTTGATAACCAACTTTCATGGCTGCTACAATACGCGCCGTCAAGATTGACGGGTACTGGATCGTGCGTGTTTTCCGAGTTTAAAACTCAGGAAAATGCACAAAAAGTCCTAGAACTGCTTCCTGACACTGTCTCCGCTTATGTGGCGAAAGGGTGCAACCGCTCTCCTTTACTAGAGACCCTGGCTAACTATGAGTTGGCCCTATTACAATCTGTTTAAACTGGACGCAACCCTGAGGTTTCCACCGTGCCTGATATGAAGCTATTTGCTGGTAACGCAACACCTGAACTAGCCCAACGTATTGCTGACCGTCTATACATCTCTCTAGGAGATGCTACTGTTGACCGTTTCTCTGACGGCGAAGTCGCTGTTCAAATCAACGAAAACGTTCGTGGTAGTGATGTATTCATCATTCAATCAACTTGTGCGCCAACTAACGACAACCTAATGGAGTTAGTGGTAATGATTGATGCAATGCGCCGCGCTTCAGCAGGCCGTATTACTGCTGTTATTCCTTACTTTGGTTACGCTCGTCAAGACCGTCGTGTACGTTCTGCACGTGTGCCAATCACTGCAAAAGTTGTTGCAGACTTCCTTTCAAACGTTGGTGTTGACCGCGTTCTTACTATCGACCTACACGCAGAGCAGATTCAAGGCTTCTTCGATGTACCTGTAGACAACATCTTCGGTACTCCAGTGCTTCTTGAAGACATGGCTGAACGTGGTCTAGAAGATCCAGTGGTTGTTTCACCTGACCTAGGTGGCGTAGTGCGTGCTCGTGCGACAGCTAAAGCACTAGGCGACATCGATATCGCAATCGTCGACAAGCGTCGTCCACGCGCTAACGTATCTGAAGTGATGAACCTAATCGGTGATGTTGAAGGTCGCGACTGTGTGATCGTTGACGATATGATCGATACTGGCGGCACACTATGTAAAGCAGCAGAAGCGCTTAAAGAGCGCGGTGCTAAGCGTGTATTCGCTTACGCAACTCACGCTGTATTCTCTGGCAACGCTGCTAAGAACATCAAGAACTCTGTTCTAGACCAAGTTATCGTGACTGACTCTATCACGCTAACAAAAGAGATGGCTGCTACTGGTAAAGTAACTCAGCTAACTCTTTCTAGCATGCTTGCAGAAGCTATTCGTCGCATCAGCAACGAAGAATCAATCTCTGCGATGTTTACTTCAAAGTAATTCTCGCTTAGACATGAAAAAACCACTTCTCTTCGAAGTGGTTTTTTTGTATTCACATTTTTTTGTGCCAATTTAGTGTGCTATCATACCGCGCTTTTGAGATTCAAGAGAGATCTTAACGTTGACTCAGCAGATAAAATTGCTTGTAGGCCTTGCCAATCCTGGACCTGAATACGCTCGTACGCGTCACAATGCTGGTGCTTGGGTGGTAGAGGAGCTCGCTCGTATCCATAACGTCACTTTGAAAAACGAACCAAAGTTCTTCGGTCTCACAGGACGAATCCTGGTGAATGGCAGTGACTTACGACTGTTAATCCCGACAACATTTATGAACCTGTCTGGCAAAGCTATTGCAGCACTTGCGAAGTTTTATCAGATCAAACCTGAAGAGATCATGGTCGCTCACGATGAGCTAGACTTACCTCCAGCGTTGCCAAGTTCAAAAAAGGTGGCGGTCATGGCGGGCACAATGGTTTAAAAGACACCATTAGCAAGCTGGGCAACAATAAAGAATTTTATCGTCTAAGGATTGGTATCGGCCATCCTGGGCACAAAGACAAAGTAGCAGGTTATGTACTCGGTAAAGCACCAGCAAAAGAGCAAGAATGCTTGATGCTGTTGTCGATGAATCCGTTCGCAGTCTCGACATCTTACTTAAAGATGGCCTGACAAAAGCACAAAATCGCTTACACACCTTCAAAGCTGAATAAGGTTTACAATCATGGGTTTTAAATGTGGCATCGTTGGTCTACCAAACGTAGGTAAGTCAACTCTGTTTAACGCACTGACTAAAGCTGGTATCGAAGCAGCAAACTTCCCGTTCTGTACTATCGAACCAAACACAGGCGTGGTACCTGTGCCAGATCTACGTCTAGACGCGCTGGCGAAAATTGTTAATCCACAAAAGATCCTTCCAACAACAATGGAATTTGTGGACATCGCAGGTCTTGTTGCTGGTGCTTCTAAAGGTGAAGGTCTAGGTAACAAATTCCTAGCAAACATCCGCGAAACTGACGCTATCGGTCACGTTGTTCGCTGTTTTGAGAACGAAAACATCGTTCACGTTGCAGGTAAAGTATCACCGATCGAAGACATCGAAGTGATCAACCTTGAGCTAGCGCTTGCTGACCTAGACTCTTGTGAGCGTGCAATTCAGCGTAATGCTAAGAAAGCCAAAGGCGGCGATAAAGACGCGAAGTTCGAGCTAACTGTACTTGAAAAATTACTACCAGTCTTACTGAAGGTGGTATGGCGCGTACTGTTGATCTAGCAAAAGAAGAGCTAGCAGCTGTTGGTTACCTAAACTTCCTAACGCTAAAACCAACCATGTACATCGCAAACGTGAATGAAGATGGCTTTGAAGACAACCCGTACCTTGATGCAGTGCGCGAGTACGCTGAAAAAGAAAACAACGTGGTTGTTGCAGTTTGTGCATCTATCGAGTCTGAGCTTTCTGAGCTAGACGACGAAGATCGCGAAGAGTTCCTAGCTGACATGGGTATTGAAGAGCCTGGTCTTAACCGAGTGATCCGCTCTGGTTACGAACTACTAACTCTACAAACCTACTTCACAGCTGGCGTTAAAGAAGTTCGCGCTTGGACTATCCCTGTTGGTGCAACTGCGCCGCAAGCAGCAGGTAAGATCCACACTGACTTCGAGAAAGGCTTCATCCGTGCGGAAGTTGTTGGTTATGACGACTTCATCCAATACAACGGCGAGTCTGGAGCAAAAGATGCAGGTAAATGGCGTCTAGAAGGTAAAGAATACATCGTTAAAGATGGTGATGTAGTTCACTTCCGCTTCAACGTGTAATTTATACCTACTCGTTATTGTTTAAAAAGCCAGCAGTTGCTGGCTTTTGTTGTTTTACAAGGCTATCAACTCACAATGAGATCTTACTTCAGAGCAAACAGCACTTCAGAAAATCGACAATTATTTAGCAGTTTTAGATCATAAACAGAGCTGTTTGATTAAAAAAAGTTCGAACGGCACTTTTTCGCAAATTTCTTCACAAAAAAAGTTGACGCATCACACTCAACTACGCATAATGCGCCCCGTTCTCAGCGATAAGGCAACTTTCGAAGAGAATCAACAATATGGAAATGGCTACGTAGCTCAGCTGGTTAGAGCACATCACTCATAATGATGGGGTCACAGGTTCGAATCCCGTCGTAGCCACCATTTCCTAAGCACTCTTTTTAGAGTTTTTAGGAAATAATGCGGAAGTGGCGGAATTGGTAGACGCACCAGATTTAGGTTCTGGCGCCGCAAGGTGTGAGAGTTCAAGTCTCTCCTTCCGCACCATTATTGTTGAACAACGCTTTCGTTGTTTCTGCAGGGCTATCGCCAAGCGGTAAGGCAGCGGCTTTTGATGCCGCCATTCCCTGGTTCGAATCAGGTAGCCCTGCCACTTTTAAAGTGGCAAGTTTTTTGAAAAAAACCTTGGCACTAGAGACGAGTTTGTATTATATTCTCTCGCTCTCAA
>BBMT01000033.1 GCA_000755425.1 Vibrio maritimus | reverse complement strand
TGACCGTAACGCTAACGAACTCCAAGCAAATCAAGAGCGCGATCACCAAGGACGCGAACAAGACACTCGCGGCGGGTTGGCTCCGGGTTGGTCGCAACATGCTACGCGATCAACTACTAGCCGAGGGCGAAAGCCGGGTACTGGCAACGATGGCGGTTAAGTCGGTCGAGTCGGATAGCGCCTTGGCGGAAATGTTCGACGACCTCGGGATTCCGGGTTACTCAGATAAGCGCGCCGCGTACTATGCCGAAAACCAAGCTGCAGCACGCGCGAAGGCAATCAAGGACAACAAGACCAAAGCCCGCACGATCTCGTTTGCCAAGCTACCGAAGACGCGCGCAATCTTGATTAAGCGAGTGAACAAGGCGCTCCCGGACGACAAGAACACCCGGTACCTTTTCCCGGCACGCGAGACGGGCGCGAACCGTGCGCAGAAGGAGCACGCTTGGAAGCCGATCAGCCGTCAAAGCTCATACCGCAAGATCGCAACGATTCGAGAGCGGTTGGCGGAATGGGTAACAAAGCAATCGAACAAGGTGCGCGATTTGTTCGAGGGTATCCGCCTCGGTCTTCACTCCATGCGCAAAGCAGCCGTCCAACGCATTTTCAAAGCTAAGGGAATCGAAGCCGCTAGCAAGTGGATTGGTCACGGTAACGGCAAGGGCAACCTAGCCACGACAACCGACTACCTCGACCACTCCGCAGCGGCAGATCGTGAACTCGACGACGTGAACGCGGAGTCGCTAGGGGTGGCAGCATGAGCAAGAGACAGACCCAACAGCAAAAAGATATGATTCAAGTGTTGGCGGGCAAGTTTCGCGGCAAGAACCCACGCCCAACGCCCAACGCCTACGACATACCAATCGCGCTCGCCATGAAAAACCTAACCCCGGCAGAACTCGAACGGGTGGACGAGCTATTCGAACAAGGCATGGCGAGCGGTGCGGATTTTTGCAAGTCCTACACGCTAGCGCGTCGGCTAGTGCTCGGAATGGATCCAATGCCGATACCGAAGCAAGTAACCGTAACAAAGACGCCGAGAGAGCCGAAAACGGGCGCGGGTTGGGTGTACGTGCTCAGTAACGAGATAATGCCGGGCGTTGCGAAGATTGGATACACGAAAGCCGAAACGGTGGCGGAGCGAGTCGAGGACTTGAGCGGGGCGACCGGGGTTCCGGTGCCGTTCGATATTGTGGCGGAGTTTTGGATCGAGTCTTGCGCCTACAGCGCAGAACAAGCCGTCCACAAGGCTTTGGACGATTGCAGGGTTAACCAGTTCCGGGAATTTTTCAAAGGCGACCCTGTAACGCTAGCGGGCACCGTTGGCGAGTTGCTACGAGCAGCATAAAACCAAGGATAAGATTGATCGAGCGGGGGATTCTCTTGTATATTACAGGAGGTTTCGTTGCGTCTTGGGCAACCCCTTCGGGAAGATTCGCGGAGCCATAAAACGGAGAAGCCCCGCCAAAAGGCAGGGCTACAAATCGAACCGGATAAACCACTGGGCTTTGGTTTTATCGGTAGCGATGCGAGTTGGCGCTCTCACCGCATACCCTCAATGATAAAACTCCCCCTTTGGTTTGTCCATAGTAAACAGGACAAAACCGTGGAATTAACGCCGATCGACAGTAGCCCGAACGAGTGGCTAGAAACAATCAAGAAAGACCCGAACCCGCAGAACTTCCCGCAAGACCTTCACGGGTTGGCGGAGCACCTAACAACGCACCTTGGCGACGTTCAAAGCGTCGTGGGTTGGCTCGATCGTTGGGGCGGCTATCTTGCATCACTCCCCGGAGACATTCAGCAAAACCCCGAGATCCGCAGTCTTACCCGTTGGGTGGATTTGAAGATCAACACCTTGTCGAAGCCGATAAAGACCGTAGACAGCGACGGCAACGAGAAGACCGAACGCAACCCGGAAGCCGGGAAGGTTGCCGCGAAGTGGCGCGAAGTTGTAAGTGTCCTTTTGGGTACTACGCCACGCAGCCCGGAACCGCTCGAAATCGTGCCGGAGGTGGAGCGCGTCGAAGTCCCTAGCAACGTGTTCGGCTTCCAATCGGTAGCAGACTTGGACGAGAGCGACGACGAGATCGAATGGTTGGTCGACGGCTACATCCAACGCGGCGCACTTGTCCACGTACAAGCCAAGAAGAAGCAAGGCAAGACGTTCGGCATAATGGCGCTAGCGGCTCGCGTGGCTAACGAGGGCGGGCGAGTCCTTTACCTTTGCACCGAAGACCCCAAGACGGTTAAACGACGCCTCCGAGCGCTTCACACGTCCGGGCACCTAACCAACCCGCAAAACGTCATCCTGTCCACCGTAAACGTTAACATTATCGCCCACGCGCAGACCTTGGCAGATAGCGCACGCGAAGCCAAAGCCGACATGGTGGTAATAGACACGCAGACCGAATACCTACACGGCGACGAGAACAACCCCGGCACTATGGGCGAGTACGTGCGCGCCTTGAAGAAAATCACCGCGACCGGGGCGGCATTGGTTAACGTCCACCATTGCGGCGGCAACGGAGCCAACCGAGGACACGACCACGTGCCGAACGCTGCAGACCATGTTTACACGGTGAAGAAGGACGACAAGACCGGGCACGCGCTGACGGTGATCTTCAAATCGGAGGCGCAACGAAGCACGGCAGACCCGGCACCGTTGGTATTCAATTTCGAGGAGCACGGCGAAACGCTTGTCCCTTCCGAGGTAATTACAGATGTAAGCAACGGGGACTTAGACGACGACAGCGAGCCGACCAAGGCACCGACCAAGCCCAAGAAGCAGAGCGCACCGGGTGAAGTGAAGGGCGCGGAGTTGTTGCGGTTGGTGGTTGGTGGAGTGTTGGACGAGAACCCCGACATTAAGAACGCTACGCAACTCGCTCGGGCAGTTTGGGACGAATACCCCCACACCGGGAAGAATCCGGCATCGGTTCGGGTTATGATCTTGCGTGAGTACAAACGTAATAAACTCGGCGAAAAAGTAGCCGAAATCTGTAACAAATCGTAGTGTAACAAAAGCAAAAGTGTTACACCTCGAAAAGTGTAACATTTCGCGCAAGTGTAACAAAAACTGTAACACTCTCGAACCCTTGCCCTGTAAGGGTTTGCCCTTAAAAGTGTAACATTTTGGATCTGTAACATTTTTGCCAATCTGTAACACTGTAACAAAACACCCGCCCCCTATAAGGGGGGCGCGGTTGTGTTTTTTGTTACACAGTTTGTTCGGTGCGTGAAACTGACGCGCTACGCTTGTCGGACACTTATCAAATCTACAAGCTTTGGGGCTTATAGCATTTGCCAAGCGTCTCAATGATTACACTTGCAATTACACGGCAAAGGGTGCGACAATGTATTACAATCATATTTACAAATGTAAGAAGGGCACAACATGAAGGTACTACGAGTTACACGCGCCGAGAACGGAAAGACGATCACCGCTTCCACTACGGACAGCATCATCAAGGCACACAACCGCGCAACAGGCGACAAGCTCAAGGGCGGAGATATTCCGCTAATCGTTGGAGGCAACCCGGCAACAGCGGTCGAGTTGGTCGAGACTTCCGACGGGTATCAGATGGTGGTCAAGTTGTCGTAAATCTGATTTAAATCAGTTTTTCAGTTTGAGGGGGTGCCGTGGTGGTGCCCCTTCTTCGTTTTGCACATTTGCACATTTTTTGCCGCTAATTGCGAAACCCTAAGTAACCCAAAGGCGCAACCGTTGTAACAGTCCCGGATCCTTGCCCCAAGTCGGCGAAGTCGGTAAAGTTTCGAACAAGGTAGTGGCAACCACCTAAAACAAACTTTTAAGGAAATTAGGGAAGGTTGCCGACCTATGAAAATTGCAGAGTACCACGCCTTTACGCGTGACATTGAAGTGCTAACCCGTGGAGCACGCAAAGCGCTAACCGAAGCAGTTAGCAAAGCCAACGAACTATTCAAAGCCGCTCAAGACCTACACGACTCGCTACCCGCGCTTGAGCCATTCAAGAAAGCGACGATCCTAGACATTCAGAAGCAAGCACGCGGACAAGCGGCGGCTTATGCAATCCTAGAGGCTCGCAAGCGCTACCCGAAAGGCGACATCAACGAAGCAAAAAACCGCATGGTGGTACTTTGCTCGCTCGCCTCAAGTGGTGGCAAGAAGAACGACTTCTCAGAAATCAAGCCGGAGCACCTAACAAACGACGACCTGTTAGCGTTGATCTTTATGGATCAGCACCCGAACGGCTACCCACAACTCGACATCGAAGCGGGCTACCTGTCAGGCGGCAACCGTGACAAGTTCGACGAGATTTGCGCGATTATCGCCGCCCACATCACCACAGACGCACGAAAAGCCATTAATGCGGTCATTGGTATGAATTCGCCACAAGTCGGCTTACAGAGCCTTACAGGAGCTTTGAGCGCATTGCCGGATGATGTGAAATATCAGCTAGGCTTGCAGACCGGACGCCTAGACCCACGCGAAGCGCAACAGACACCAACCGACGAGCCGTTCAAACTGCAGGGCGTTTATGACCACCAAACGCGCGACCTAACCCCGGAAGAAGCGGAAGCACTCCGCGACAAGCGAGGCGCATAACATGAAACGACTCTTAAAACGCTTTTTCATGCGCGACGACGCCAACGAAGCGAAGCCCGTAACACTGGCAGACGAGCAGCCGTTTAACCCGGTCGAAGGCGTGCGAGTTAGCGCCCAAGGCGAGCAAACGCGCATGACTGACAGCGTGGAGCGAACGCCGTACAACACAACCGTAATGCTTGACTACGCACCGGGACGACGCGAGACGGTTTCGGCAGCGTTGGCGGCTAAGTTTACCGACCTGAAATTGGTAGCAGACCGCGCAACGAGCCGCATTATTGAGCCGACGATCCGCCAACTATTCGACCAAGCGCAAGAGGTTCAAGAACTAGCGGCGCACATTCGCGGCGTAGAGGGGCATGCCTACTTGGTGGACGGTCTACCGGGCGAGAACGAAGAAGAAGCCCAAGCGCGTTTCTTCGACAGCTTCGGCGGATACACAATTGCGCAACTTAGAGAAGCCGTGGACGCGCTCCTACTGGACGAAGTGAAAGCCCAAGGGCGAACCCCTAAAGCAGCCCAACCGGGCGCTTACAGTGGCGCACAAGTCGAAGGAAAGGCAGCGAACCCGGCAGCGCCTACCAAGTCGGCAGCGAAGGGGCGCAACGAGTTCATGAAGCAAGGCGAGATCAACACAATCGCGGGCGCTATGGCGGAGTACCTACAAGAAAAGGTACCGGGACAATACACCGAACAAGACCTGCAGCCATACGCGATCGGCACCGTGAACGCTTGCCGCCGAGTCATTAAGACGGCGATCAGCAACACAAGCGCGCCGGGCTACATCAAAGAGAACGTGGTCGAAACAGTGGCGGCACATTTCGAAGCGGCGGGCACGCCTCTCAAGCGTTCGCTACTGGCGGGCTTTGCTACCCACTACAACGAGACAGCGCAGAAGCTTTCCAAGCTTGGCAACGGCTTCGCGGCGCTTGGCGTAGGGCTTCACTAATGATTATTAAATCAAATTTACCGCATCCTTATTCGTTCCCGGTAACTTCGACCAAATGGATCGACTTTGCCCCCAATGAAACCAAGGATGTGCACGACGACTTGATCAAGGCGGCACGCTTCCAAGGCGGCACGCTTGACGAAATGTTAGCAGATGGACGAATGGAGATAGTTAACCAATGAAGCTAATCAACCGACAAGACGGCGCGAGCGTGATGCTAGTCCGCCAAGATGTAAACCTCTTTTTGTTGGCGGATAACAACGCCTACTTGGTGGTTCACCCGGCAAACTTAACGCTAGGTCAGAACACCACGATCGAAGCCTTCGACCAGAACAGCAACTACCTCGAAGTTTGGCTACGTAACGAAGACAGTAGCACGGCTTACAAGGTGGTCGTTCCGGGTTGGTGGCACTTGCGCACCGTTGGCGTGGATAGTTGGGAAGAAATCGACCTGACGCCGCCGCAGCCGTGAAGCGAGTAAGACAGCAACAGAGACGCCGCCACGGTTGGCGGTTTCTCAAGAATCGAACAGTAACTAAGAGGGCGCTATGGCATACCTAACCGACCAACTTAACAACTTGTTCACGATCGACATTCGCAACCGTGCCGACACGATCGTGTTCTCAAGAGTGGACGCAGGGCACGACTTTAGCCGAACGAAAGAAGACGCGGAGCTGATTTCGGTTCCCGCCCCGGACGGTGTGCCGCTTGGAGCCTACACGCTAACGGCTAACCGACTCGGGCACCGTTGGGGGTTCACCTTGAAGCCTAGCGACGGCACAAGCCCGGTCTATGGCTTGGTGGTCGAGGCTAGCTTTGCGAACTTGAGCCAAGTCACGGCGACGGATTGGCAGACCATTTGGAGTTAACAACATGAGAGTGCGAAGCGGTCAGAAGATAGGGCAACGAGGCGAACGCCGCCGACTTCTTGAGGAGTGGATCCTAGCCGCTCGCACCTTCTACGAGCGTCGCGGGTACGGACTCAAAGTTACCGAATTAGAGATAACGATCACCCGGTGCGGGTACGACTTGGAGACAATCCCCCGCGCCGCATTTATGGACACATTGAAGCGCAAAGGCATCATGGCGAGCCGGGCGCTAGTGGTGGAAGAATGAAGAAGCCGACAACGTTTGAAGAATACGCAGCCTACTATTCGATCTTGGTCGAAGCCGTGGAAGCCGTCGAAATGGAGCCGAAAGAGTGGCTCGAGAGGTTCGGCGACTTGGAGACGTTTAGCTACTCCATAGCTCCGGAGTTTGACGCATTGCGCAACAAGAAGCGAGCCGGGGCGGGTTTGCCCCCGGTGAAGGCAGTCGAGCAAGCAGCATCGACGCGGAAACGAGAAAATGCAACAAAGCGCGCGGAGCCGAAGCCGAAGCCGAAACCGAAGAAGCCGAAGCCGAAGCCGAAGAAGCCGCGACCATTGAAAGACATCACCGGGCAGCGCTTCGGAAAGCTCGTAGCGTTGGAAGAAGTGGAGCCGACAAAGCGAAAGGCTTGGGCGACCAATCGGAGAACAGGCGAGAAGGCGTTACGAGACGTAACCGAGCGCCGTTACTTGTGCAAATGCGATTGCGGCACCGAGAAAGTGATCCGAATGAATTCACTAACAAGCAACAACACAAAATCTTGCGGGTGTGTAATAAAAGACATGCACGAACGTTGGGGAGCAAGAGTATTCCCCAAGACAGACGAACAGCTCGAACGCGAAAGACTCGAACGCGAACAGTTTTTAACCGGAAACCGCACTAGCTAGGCGGGGGACGGGGAAAAGTTCAAAGGTTTTCATTTATTCGACCTTTGACGCGGTGCCTAGCAATCGACCGCGCCCAATAACTGTATTTGCTTGTTGTGTGCCGCTCCTCACCAATAAGGAGTAAAAGCCCCGGCAGCCCTCCTAACAGCCGGGCACCCATTCAAAGCCGGGCGACCTGCACGGAAAGAGGGGGTGCCACCCTTCTTGGTCGCTCGGCTCCTCAATTCGGCGCGCGTGGTGGGCTTTCCTTTTCGTTGTCTCCACTACTCAAGGACGAGCACGCGCGCCACCTTTCCCAACAGTCAATACGTAACTTTCAAAAATTCCGATAGGTATCTGACTCGAACCCTCCTGGCTTTTCGTGTGAAATAGCGCGAATTTTAACCAAAAACCCGGCTTACTGTGACGCACCTCACACTTTCAATCCGTTGTAATTATTTTTGTATTTACACACGTAATTATATTTGTAATTATACACCCAACGAAACGAACAAGGGGCAACCATGAAACGTTTAGCACTAGCAGCCGCGCTTATTAGCGCAAGCGCCTCGGCGCACTGGCAAGCGCCGATCAGCGTGGACAAGTTCACGGCAGACGGAGCACGGTTGCCAATCACGATCGACGTAGGGAGCGACGACAAGGACATAACGCCACAGATTGAAGTGGACGGGGTGATCCTTGGGACTATGACGACCATTCGCAAGGGCGACAAAGGCGAAGCCACTGTCAACCTAAACGCGAAGCACGGAACCACGGAAGTTTGCACATTGGTCGAACATGAGGCGGTGAACACTAGGGTTTGCACGCTTGTAAACGTAACAACACCGACCGGGGGGCGATAAATGAAAAAGGCACTTCTTGCGCTGCTACTTGTTGCCGGGGCTACTCAGGCAAACGATAGCCTGATTATTCAAGACAACGACGGCTCGCGGTGTGAGGTGCGAACCACCCAACCTTGGAAGCTCAAGGGCGGGGTAGACAACGGGCGAAGGGGGCATCACTACGACCACCATTACAGGGATCGCCCCGGTTACAGGGACAACGAGCAACGCGCCTATTTTGAAGTTGAATATTCATTTGGCGGGGAGCGCGTCGAGGCGGGGCAATGCTCCAATTTTCAGCGACAGGTCGAAGAACGAAAAGACCTAGAGTTGGAAGCTAAAAGCCTCGAAATTGAGGCGCTAAAGAAACAACTTAAGGCGGCACAAAGCCACCAACAAAACAACACATTTAACCAATAGTAACTTAGGAAATTTTGACCATGAAAAAATCAATCATCGCAACAGTAATCGCAGCGGCTTCTCTTTCTTTCAACGTGGCAGCTAACCCAAGCTCGGATCTTGAGTGGAGCACGCAAACAAGGGCTACTTGCGGCATCACCCCGGCAAGCGGTACGGGTTCGCTAGGCTTGAACAGTCAGATGGGCGGCGCGGGCAACGGCATCACGCTAACGTTCACGACCAACGCGACCAACCCAACATTCAAATACAAACTAAGCAACCCGCAGATCGAGAACGGCGGAACGGGCATGACAGCAAGCAACACGAAGGTGAACGGCGTCGGCTCCTATGCTTCGGGTGTTGCGTTCGCAGACATCAACCCGAGCACGGAATACGACCAAGGCATCAACGGCAGCGAGGTTATGCTATTCACAGCGACAAGCGCGACGGCGGCACAACTTCCGGCGGGCAAGAACACGGCGAAGCTAACCGTTACCCCGGTTTGCGCAGGTCAATAACCAACCCCCACCAACCAAGCCCGGACACGTTCCGGGTTTTTTTTGTAATGAGTGCTTGACTATAATTACAAGTGTAATTACAATTGTAAGCATATTAAGGCAACCAACTACAGGAACCGACGCCATGTTTAACACAATCACGAAAATCAAAGTTTTTTCTTTTCTAGGCGGCGAGCGCATGAGCGACAACGGCATCACGCTAATGCGTTACAACAACGGCAAGGTACTAGGCAAGCGCCTAGCAAAGACCTCGCAATCATTAACGAAGCGGTTGCGCGTGGAGACGTACACGGCTCATTCACTGAAAAGATGGGCGAGCACGAGATTGTTAGCCATTGGGGTGTGGTCGAAGTGACCACCGAGCACAACTTGGCGCATAACGCGCCCCCTTATCATTTTAAGTAACTTAGGAGCGCAGACCATGCAAACACTAGACAAGCAAACAGCAACGGCAATCATTGAGGCAGCAACAAGGGCGGGCATGACCTTTGGACGCTTCGCCGTGGTATTCAACGCGGTTCGCCGCAGCCCGGCGGCAAAGCTTCACAAGAAGTACAAGAGCGCGAAAGGTTGGGAACACTCGCTGCCGTGGGGGTTCAAGTTCGAGCTTGGCGGCAAAGTCTACCAATGCTTCGACGCCTTCCGAGGTGGCAACAAGACATCAAACGTAATTATTAAAGAGGTGGCAGCGTGAAGATCCACATCACCGACATAGCGATCAAACTCCGCCAAGTTAGCGTCGCGCTAGACGAGTCGATCGAAGCCTTGGAGGATACCCAAGCCGGGCACCTTACTCGAGGCGAGGTTTGCGCCCTTGGGGAGTCCTTGCAGCTAGCACACGAAGCGCAGCACGCAGCGACCAACCTAGCGCGAGCACTGGCAACACTGACAACCGAGAAGGCGCAGCAAATCGCAGCGCTTGCCAAACTGGATCCGGATTTCCCGGAGCTATAGACCGAGCCGCCCACGTTGGCGGCTTTGTTACATATAGACGAATAAGACTAGCTATTCAGTCCCGACCAAGCGACATTTGGAATTGATTAAATCAATCTTCTTTGGTTTTTTTCAATCTTTTCAATCTTTGAAGGTGGCAACCATGACAGACATTAAACGCGTAGACCAAGTACCCGCCGAGGCGGTCGATCAGTACATCAAAGAGGCGTACAAGCTCGGCGAATTTTGGGGCGACCGGGAGCAGCTAAAGCACGATCTCGGACTTCGTGACGTGGAAGCGCGCGAACTCCACGCCGACCAAATCGACCTCGAGAGCA
>BBMT01000034.1 GCA_000755425.1 Vibrio maritimus | reverse complement strand
GTCTTCATCTGCCACGACAACATCAAAGCTCACCTCACCAGAGAAGTTCTCGTTTGGAGAGAAGGTATATGTACCATCACCGTTGTCCGCAAAGACACCATCAGTACCTGAGTAAGAGACATCCTGAACGGAAACATCACCCTCAACATCTGAACTGTTAGCTAATAACTGCTCGTCAGTAATGGTAATAGAGTTGTCTTCTTGTACTGAATACGTCGTTGAACCGGCAACAGGAATGTCATTAACAGACTCAACCGTCACATCAATATTGGCTTCTGTCGTAGCCGTACCGTCACTCACTGAGAAACTTAGATCCACTTCACCATTGAAGTTCTCATTTGGCGCGAAGGTATAGGTTCCGTCACCATTATCGGTGAACACACCTTCGGTGCCTGAGTAGCTGACATCTGCTACTGACAAGTCATCGCCATCAATATCTGACGCCCCCGCAAGGAGCTGCTCATCAGTGAAGGTCAATGAACCATCTTCTTGGATGGTGTAACCCACATCTTCCACAACCGCTGCGTCATTCACTGGATTTACAGTGAGGTCAGCATTGGCCACGATAGTATCAGTGCCATCAGAGATGTCGAAGCTTAAGTCAATGTCACCATTGAAGTCCGCATCAGGTGTGATGGTAAATGACCCATCTTCATTAGCAGTTACTGTAGCGTTGTCTCCAGCAGTTAGATTCGCTGCTTCAAGATCATCGCCTTCAACATCGCTGGCTTGAGCTAGAAGTTGCTCTTGAGACAATGTAATTGAGCCATCTTCATCGACGCTATAAGCTAAATCACCAGATACTGGCGCATCGTTTACTGCAATCACGTCAATGCTTGCCGTGGTATCAGCTGTTGCACCATCTTCATCTACAACGGTTACATCAAGAGATACATTACCGTTGAAGTTTTCATTTGGCGCGAAGCTATATGTACCGTCTCCATTATCAGTCAGTATACCGTCCGTACCAGAGTAAGAGACATCATCTACAGCTACCTCACCCTCTATATCAGAGCTATTAGCAAGGAGTTGGTCGCTGGTAATGGTGATGATGTTATCTTCATCAACGCTGTAAGTCGTCGCTCCCGCAACCGGCAAGTCGTTCACTGAGATGACATCGATACCTGCCGTTGTATCCGCTGTTGCTCCGTCTTCATCGATAACAGTAACATTTAGGCTTACGTCACCGTTGAAGTTCTCATTTGGTGAGAAGGTATAGGTACCATCACCATTGTCAGTGAACACACCATCAGTACCGGTATAAGTGACACTATCGACTGCGACATCGCCTTCAACATCAGAGCTGTTGGCAAGCAACTGTGCGTCGCTGATGGTGATGCTTCCATCTTCATCTACGCTATAGCTTGTCGCGCCGGCTACTGGAACATCGTTGATTGGAACGACTTGGACATCGATATTGGCGGAGACAGTATCGGTTCCATCACTTACGTCGTAGGTAAGATCAACATTACCATTGAAGTTTTCATTTGGCGCGAAGGTGTAGGTGCCATCGCCGTTGTCAGTAAAGACACCATCGGCTCCCTCATAGTTCACGGACTCAACAGTTAAATCGTCACCGTCGATGTCAGTTGCGCCAGTGAGTAGCTGTTCGTCAGTAAAGGTTAGCGAGCCATCTTCATTAATGGTGTAGTCGTGGTCGTAAATGACAGACAAGTCATTCACAGCAGTCACCGTAACATCCAGTTCTGCTGGGGTAACGCCACCATTTCCGTCGTCAACGTTATAGCTGATTGAGACTCACCGTTAAAGTTTTCTTCCGGAGTAATGGTATAGGTACCATCGCCATTGTCTGTGATGAGCGCGTTCTCAATAGCGATATCACCGATGCTAGGTTCATTACCGTCAGTTTCTTCGCCAGAACCTGTTTCTTCGGTATCACCGGCAATTACTTCTGAGATATCAATGGCATTGTCGGCCGCAGCGGCTTCTTCAGACGTTGGTAGCTCGAAGTTAGTGACCGTGCTGACATCTTGGCTCGCTACTATCACGCCATCGACGATGTCAAACACATGCCAGTGATCGCCTTGTGGGTTGTCTGGCAGATCTGGTGTGAAGGATTGAATCAGTGTATCACCAACAAAGATTTGTACTTGAACATCTTCCACGCCGTCCACATCCCAACTACGGCCGCTGTAGTTGTGCACTGAATAGTGCATGTTCATGTCTTCGTAGTTTGGAATGGTGATGGTTTCAGGGCCGTGACCATTCACATCATCGACATCCTGGGCGACGCGGTCACCTGAATCTTGGGTGTAGCTCATATCTCGATAGTAGATATGGTCAAGTTCTTGCCCTGAATCTTGGTCGTACAACCATAGGTGGTTATCAAGATCTCGAGGATCATCTCCCCAAGTCACCACCACTCGCATATCTGCGTCATCAAGGACTTCAGATATTGCGGTTACACCGCCGTTGGTCTCTTCACCCGCAGGGACGACAAAGCTCGTCGTAATTGAGCCCTCTTGCTCAATAGTGACTGTACCTTCATTAACAATAGATCCACTGACGGAGTAGTTACCCGAGTCATCGGTTACTGTGGTGTAGCTATTACCTGCACCGTCAGTCAGCGTAACTTCAGCGCCGGATACCGGATTACTAGTTTCCGCGTCTAGCACGGTACCTGTCACCGTTGTATCATCGCCCTGCTCTCCGATGATAGCTGTCATGTCATCATCTTCGATGTCAGTTGCGAACTGCAATAGCTCCTCTTGAGTGATGGTATAAGAGCCATCTTCCTCAATCGTAATGGCTACATCAGCAGACACAATTGGCGCATCATTAACAGGATCAACTGTTAAGCCGAGGTTGGCTGCAACTGGAGTGTCACCATCACTGATGCTATAAGCCACATCGATGTAACCATTGAAGTTCTCATCTGGCGTGATGGAGAAAGTACCATCGCCATTATCAACAATGGTTGCATTGTCAGCTACCAAGCTGTCTGCAGTTAGTGCATCCCCCTCGATATCAGCCGCATTGGCAAGCAATTGCTCTTGAGTAATCGTAATGGTGTTGTCTTCATCAACATTAGCGTAAACATCTGAAGTAGTTGGAAGATCGTTGACTGGATTGACCGATAGATCGGCATTAGCAACAATGGTTTCTGTACCATCCGAAATATCGAAGCTCAGGTCAATGTTGCCGTTAAAGTTGGCCTCAGGTGTTACCGTAAAGGTACCGTCACCATTATCAACCACGGTCGCGTTATCGCCAGCAGATAGGTTAGCAGCTGTGAGGTCATCACCATCCACATCTGAAGCCTGAGATAGCAACTGCTCTTGAGTTAACGTAATCGAACCATCTTCGTTGATGTTGTAAGCAAGATCGCCTGAGACTGGCGCATCATTAACCGCAATCACATCGATACCTGCTGTGGTATCGGCCGTTGCACCATCTTCGTCAACAACGACGACATCAAGCGAAACGTTGCCGTTGAAGTTTTCATTTGGTGCGAAGCTGTAGGTACCGTCACCATTGTCCGTGAAGATACCATCTGTGCCAGAGTAAGACACATCGCTAACACTCACGTCCCCTTCAACATCAGAGCTATTAGCAAGCAACTGATCATTTGAATGGTAATCACGCCATCTTCATTCACTGAGTACGAGGTAGAGCCTGCTACTGGAATGTCATTAACAGTTTCGACCGAGACACCAATGTTGGCCTCTGTTGTCGTTGTGCCATCACTAACAGAGAACTTAAGATCAACATCACCGTTGAAGTTTTCGTTCGGAGCAAAGGTATAGGTGCCGTCACCGTTATCGGTGAATACGCCATCAGTGCCTGTGAACGAAACATCCGCAACAGAGAGGTCATCACCATCAATGTCTGATGCGCCTGCTAGAAGTTGCTCGTCAGTAAACGTCAGTGAACCATCTTCTTGGATGGTGTAGCCAACATCTTCCACAACCGCTGCGTCGTTCACAGGATTCACAGTGAGGTCTGCATTGGCCACTATGGTGTCGGTGCCGTCAGAGATATCGAAGTTTAGGTCAATGTCGCCATTGAAGTCTGCATCTGGTGTGATAGTGAATGAGCCATCTTCGTTGGCAGTCACTGTCGCATTATCGCCTGCGCTTAAGTTAGCCGCAGTCAAATCATCGCCGTCTACATCTGAAGCTTGAGACAGCAGTTGTTCTTGAGTCAGTGTGATAGAACCATCTTCGTCGACGCTGTACGCCAAGTCACCAGAGACTGGTGCATCATTAACTGCAATAACTTCTACACCTGCAGTTGTCTCTGCTGTCGCACCTTGTTCATCCACAACAGTGACGTCAATCGATACCTCACCGTTGAAGTTTTCATTTGGTGCGAAACTGTATGTGCCATCACCATTGTCGGTAAAGATACCGTCTGTACCTGAGTACGAAACATCAGAGACCGCGACATCGCCCTCGACATCAGAGCTGTTGGCAAGCAGCTGCTCGTTAGTGAACGTGAGAATGTTATCTTCGTCAACACTATAAGTCGTTGAACCAGCGACTGGTAAATCATTGACTTCAGTTACTGTGATATCAATATTCGCAGGGGTGACTTCCGTGCCATCAGATACTTCAAACAAGAGGTCGACTTCACCACTAAAGTTCTCGTTTGGAGCAAAGGTATAAGTACCATCACCGTTATCTGTAAATACCCCTTCTGCGCCATTGTATGTGACCGATTCAACGCTGAGGTCATCACCATCTACATCGGTGGCATTGGCGAGTAATTGCTCGTCAGTAAAGGTGAGCGAGCCATCTTCTTCCATGGTGTAGGCCACATCTTCAAGAATCGCCGCTGCATCGTTAACTGGATTTACAGTCAAATCAATATTTGCGACCGTTGAGTCTGTACCATCAGTGACAGAGAACGTTAGGTCGATATCACCATAGAAATCCGCTTCTGGTGTGATAGTGAATGAACCATCATCATTAGCAACAACGGTAGCATTGTCTGCTGCGGTGACATCTAGAGCAGTAAGATCATCACCTTCAACGTCACTAGCTTGAGACAGTAGCTGCTCTTGAGTAAGCGTAATCGAGCCATCTTCATTAATGCTGTATGCCAAATCACCAGAGACTGGCGCATCATTAACAGCGATGACTTCGATGCCAGCCGTTGTTTCAGCCGTTGCACCATCTTCATCTACCACGGTTACATCTAGCGATACATTACCGTTGAAGTTTTCATTTGGCGCAAAGCTGTAGGTCCCATCACCATTATCAGTGAAGATACCGTCTGTGCCTGAGTAAGATACATCGTCAATCGCGACCTCACCTTCAACATCTGAGCTGTTTGCTAGAAGCTGTTCATTGGAGATTGTGATTATGCCATCTTCATCAACTGAATACGTTGTTGAACCCGCAACCGGAATGTCGTTGACAGACTCTACGGTAACATCGACGTTCGCTTCAGTCGTTGTAGTTCCATCGCTTACTGAGAAGCTCAAATCGACTTCACCATTGAAGTTCTCATTTGGCGCGAAGGTATAAGTGCCGTCACCATTATCGGTAAACACGCCTTCCGTACCGGAGTAACTCACATCGGCGACAGACAGGTCATCGCCATCAATGTCTGAAGCGCCCGCTAATAGCTGCTCATCAGTAAAGGTCAATGAACCATCTTCTTGAATGGTATATCCGACATCTTCAACCACTGCAGCGTCGTTAACAGGATTAACGGTCAAATCTAGATTTGTCGATATGATTTGGTCGCCATCGCTGACATCGAAGCTAAGGTTTACATCACCGTTGAAGTCTGCGTCTGGCGTAATGGTAAAGGTACCATCGCCATTATCCACAACAGTGACGTTTTCATCTTCCGTGCTCAAGTTAAGCGCAGTTAAAGCATCGCCATCGAGGTCAGTGGCATTCGCCAGTAACTGCTCTTGAGTAATGGTGATTGAACCATCTTCGTCGACTTGTGCAGAGACTGAGTCTGATTCTGGCGCGTGGTCAACTTCAAAGTTAACGACTTGAATCGTACTCGCTTCATCGTCGTTAGAAAGCTCTGTTGCGGTCGCTTTGATTTCTAACGCAGTGGAGCCTGTGTAGTCCTCAGGGAAGGTAATTTCGATGTTCTGATCGATGACCAGCGTTGGAAGCACGGCTGTACCATCTTCGCCAATAACGATCTCACCCTGCAAGATTTGGCTGTTGGTTTCACCGACGTCTACAGTAAAGGTGAAGTCATCATAGTCTCGATCACCACTTCCATAGAGATCTTCGATGCCATAAACTATCTCGCCATCATCATTTAACGTTGTTCTGGTATGTTCAACGCCATCTTGGTTTAGGTTGGTATTCGTACCGCCATGGAACACCGAGTCGCCAAATTGACTTTGGATAACGGTTTCATTGCCATCTGGGTCAATATGAACTAGCTGCGGATCAACAGAATCAATGGTGGCTGGGTTTCCGTCTGCGTCGCGGAACATAAAGGTTCCATCTTGCATTGAGTCGAAATCATTGCGATTGAAGCCATTCGGAATAACGAACAGGTTAAAACTCTCGCCTTCTTCTACTTCAAACGTGATTGACGATTGACCAGGAATCAAGTCGCCACCGGAACCTACTTGGGATGCGTTCTCAAACCCAATGTTTACGTCGGTTATATTGCCATCTTCATCGACAGTGTAGTAACCAGCCGTATTTTGGAAACCGGCGCCTTCACCTTCGAAAGTGACAGTGATATCCGTGGTTTCATAACTCGTAATACCGCCAGATTGATCGTCAAGCACACCTTCGTTGTCATAGCGAATCACAGTACCTTCTGGTAAGCCGCCTACTTCCAACGTTAGTGTCTCAGACAAGTCTTGGTCTACAAGCGCTGCACCGATATTTAGTTCGGTGGTGCTACCCGGTTCTACAACAATGGCCTCATCTGTGACGGCGTCACCATTACCAGTGGTCACCTCTAAGTCTGGTGCATCTGCTACAGCTTCGACATTCACACCGATTGTTTGGGCAACTTCAGCTTCACCATCTGAAACGGTAAAGCCAATATCTAGATTGCCACTAAAGTGCTCTTCTGGCGTAAAGGTGTATGTGCCATCTCCATTATCAACTAAGGAACCTTCATCACCGCTGTAACTCACGTCGGTAATACTCAGCTCATCACCTTCGACGTCTGTCGCTTGAGCTAGAAGCTGCTCTTCTGTGAAGACAAATGTATTGTCTTCCTGTATTTCAACGTTAAGGGGAGCAACGTCTGGTGCGTCATTTATCGGATTAACCGTTAATGTAAGCTCACTGGTTGTATCTAGTTCACCGTCAGAAACGCTGTAGCTAAATACGATGTCACCGCTGAAGTCTTGTGACGGCGTAACACTAAACGTACCATCGCCGTTATTGACTATCGTTGCGTTCGGATCATTAGTCTCAAGGTTTTCTGCAACTAAGAAATCACCGTCTCTGTCAGTCGCATTCTCAAGCAGCATATCTTGTGTAACCAAGATAACACCGTCTTCATCCATTTCTGCGACAACAGGCTCTGCTTCAGGCGCATCATTGACAAACTGAACTTTTAACGCGATGTCAGCTGTGACCGTATCGGTACCGTCACTGACATCAAATGTAAGACCAGCACTACCGCTATACTCCGGTGCTGGCGTTAAGGTATAAGTACCATCACCATTATCGGTTACTGATACATTTGGATCATCGGAGTTGACGTTGACGACAGTTAAATCATCACCCTCAACGTCAGTTGCTTGAGCAAGCAATTCTTCTGTAGTTACGATGATTGATTCATCTTCCAAGACATTGAATGATAAATCGGGGACATCTGGTGCATCGTTTACAGGCGTTACGGTTAAGTCTAACTCTGTGCCTACCGTAGCGATTCCGTCTGTAACATCATAGGTGAAGTCGATATCGCCATAGAAGTCTTCACTTGGGGTGATAGTGAAACTACCATCCTCATTTTGAACAATGGTGGCGTTCTCATCGTTCGTACTTAGGTTGACTGCGGTGAGATCGTCGCCATCAAGATCACTCGCGTTAGCAAGGAGCTCTTCTTGAGAGATAGTGATGGTGCCATCTTCTTCTACCGTAGCAGATAGTGGTCCTGTTACTTCTGGACCAACGTTGGAGTCAACGACATCAATATTCAGTGAGCTTGGCGCCGATGCTTGGCCATCACTGATATCAAACGACAATGAGACATTGCCAGTGAAGCCTTCAGATGGTGTGAAGCTGAAGGTATTGTCGCCATTATCAACCAGTGTGCCATCCAATTGATTGGTTAGGACAAGGTTTTCAACATGTAAGATGTCTCCATCAACATCAGTCGCACCGCTTAACAAGCTCGATGTACTAATTGTGATGGTGCCATCATTCAGCATATCCAAATTCAGCGGAGCCCCTGGAACAGGAACGTCGTTCACTGGAATCACGGCTAAATCAATTTGGTTCATAGTGACGTCTTCGCCATCACTCACACCAAAGCTGAGATCCACATCGCCATTGAAGTTTTCATTTGGAACGAATGTGTAAGTACCATCTCCGTTATCGGTTAACTCACCACTGTCCCCGTTGTAGCTGACGTTGTAGATGCTTAACTCGTCACCCTCGATATCTGAAGCATTCGCAAGCAGATCTTCATCGGTAAAGGTGATTGAGTTGTCTTCTTCGGTACTCAAGATAACTGGACCAGATACCACTGGCGCATCATTTACTTCTGCGAAGTTGATGTGGATAGTATTGTCGTCAACCAACTCGCCGTCGGTGACTTGATAAGTTAGGTCAATATCACCCGAGAAGTTTTCATTTGGTGTAACAGTCCAAGTACCATCACCGTTGTCGGTCAAGGTTGCATTTTCATCTTCGAGAGCCAAGTTGATGATATCAAGTTCATCACTATCGATATCACTGGCTTGTGCCAATAGCTGCTCTTCGGTAATGACGATAGAAGCAAAGCCATCTGCTCCTTCTTCTGTCGTGGTTACGGCTGGTAAGTCAGCTGTTAGATCGATCTCTTGATCGCCTTCACGAACATTGAGATTAATAGTTTCTGTAACCTCCGTACCGTCAATGCCAATAGATGTAAATACCACATCGTCAGGTAGCGTTTGAGAGACAGACATGTTTTGAACGACGTAGGTACCATTACCTTGAATAGTGCCCAATTCGAAACGAGCCACTGGTTCATCGGTCGTTAACGTATACTCATGTTCATAGCTGTTACGATCATCTTTGTGGTAAGTTTCAGAATCTATGAGATTTCCATCCGCATCAAACGCGCGGATCTCAACCTCTGTGAAGTGTCTAGACTCTTCCATAAACCAGCCACCTAGACCATCTAGATTGAAACTGATTTCGTTGATGTCCTGACCTTCTACCGTGACGACAAGTTGTTCATCACCACTTAGGCCCTGTCTGTCAGTATCCCCAATACCATGACCTATATGGGTGTTACCGTTCCAAGCACCAAGCGGGCCATCGGTACTTTGTGTGGTAATGGTTAAGTCACCATCAGTAAATTGGCGAGTATGAGAATCAACTTCATCACCCCAATCGCTGACTTTAGCGTTGTCATCGAAGGTACCAAGTTGCGTCGTTGATGTAGAATCCGATACCGCAGTTTCATCTGGAACAAAGCGAATCTCAGTGTCTGGAGAAACTTCTTGACCAACTTCCAGAGTGACCCACTCATCTTCGATGTTTGCTTGAACAATACCGAATTCAGGTTGTTGGTCGAGGCGAATCGCTGGCTCTTCGCGCATACTTACGCCAACAGTTTGATCCTCTTCCGCTTGAATGTAGATTTCATCGCCCGCATCAGGTGCGTCATTTACTGGATTGACTGTAAGATCCAGGGTCGTAACAACATTCTCTTCACCATCAGAAACGGTATACGTGAAGTCTAATTCGCCGTTGAAGTTTTCTTCTGGAGTGATAGTGAATGAGCCATCTTCATTCTGAACAATTTCTGCCTCAGTGCCAAACAATTGCAAATTACTCGCAACGAGATCGTCGCCGTCTACATCCGAAGCATTCGCCAATAACTGCTCTTGAGTGATAGTGATACTATTATCTTCATCCACTTGAGCTGCAATACCAGATACTTCAGGAGCGTCATTGACCGGGTTAACTGTCAAGCCACCGGACGCAACAATAGTGTCTGTGCCGTCCGAGATATCGAAGTTGAGATCAATTTCTCCATTGAAGTTGGCATCTGGCGTAATGGTAAAGGTTCCATCACCGTTATCGACGACGGTGGCATCTCCGCCAACGCTTAAATTAGACGCAGTCAAAGCGTCTCCCTCAACATCTGACGCCTGAGCAAGTAATTGGTCTTGATTTAGCGTGATAGAGCCGTCTTCATCAACTGAATACGCAACAGTACCAGATACAGGTGCATCATTGACTGCGATAACTTCAATACCCGCTGTGGTTTCTGCAGTTGCTCCGTCTTCGTCAGCAACGGTCACGTCAAGCGATACATTGCCATTGAAGTTTTCGTTCGGAGCGAAGCCGTAGGTTCCATCGCCGTTATCGGTGAAGATGCCGTCTGTACCTGTGTAAGACACATCGCTTACACTTACCTCGCCTTCCACGTCACTTGAGTTAGCAAGCAGTTGGTCGTCAGAGATAGTGATGATGCCATCTTCATCGACGGAATATGTAGTTGATCCGGCCACTGGATTGTCATTAACAGACTCAACCGTTACATCAATTTTGGCTTCTGTGGTAGTCGTACCGTCACTTACTGAGAAACTTAGGTCCACTTCACCATTGAAGTTCTCATTTGGAGCGAAGGTATAGGTGCCATCACCATTATCGGTAAACACACCTTCAGTGCCTGAGTAACTCACATCCGCCACAGACAGGTCATCACCATCAATATCAGACGCGCCTGCTAGAAGTTGTTCGTCAGTAAAGGTTAATGAACCATCTTCTTGGATGGTGTAACCCACATCCTCTACGACTGCCGCGTCATTTACTGGATTCACAGTGAGATCGGCATTGGCCAAAATGGTGTCTGTTCCATCAGAGACGTCGAAGTTGAGGTCAATATCACCATTAAAGTCGACATCTGGCGTTATGGTGAAAGAACCATCTTCATTAGCAACAACATCGGCATTTCCTGACACCGTTAGATTACTCGCCGTAAGCTCATCGCCTTCAATATCACTAGCATTGGCAAGTAGCTGTTCCTGGCTTATTGTAATTGTACCATCTTCATCAACACTGTAAGAGGTACTGCCAGCCACAGGAGGATCGTTGACCTCTTCAACGGTAATATTAATCTTCGCTTCTGATATCGCTTCACCATCTGTTACGGCATAATTGATGCTTAGTTCACCATTAAAGTTCTCATTCGGTGCGAAGGTAAAGGTACCGTCGGCATTATGCGTAAAGATACCGTCACTGCCGTAATAATTGTCTACCATGACAGTTAAATCGTCGCCATCAGCATCCGTAGCATGCTGTAGCAAATCGCCTTCACTGAAAGTCAAGGTACCATCTTCATTCATTGAATAGTTGATGAATTCAGCTTCCGGCGCTTGGTTTTCCGGTTCTACTGGCGGATGAGGTTCAGTTGTCTCTCCACCACCTCCTGGCTCCTGTGGTTCTTCGGGTTCTTCGGGTTCTTCTGGGTCGACTGGACCAGGGGCAGCAGGGAAAACTTCAATACCGGCTCGAGTTTCTGCGGTAGCACCGTCTTCATCCACTACCGTTACATCGAGCAGCAAGTTACCCGCAAAATCTTCAACAGGCTCGAAAGTATACGTACCATCATCATTGGCTGTTAATTCGCCAAAGCTGCCAGTGTAGTTCACACTTTCTAGAGATACATCACCCTCGATGTCCGAACTATTTGCTAGCAGCTGTGCTTCAGTGATGGTAATGGAGCCATTGGCATCCATAGAATATGAAGTGAAGCCCGCGATTGGCGCATCATTGATGGCAATGACTTCGATACCGGCCGTGGTTTCTGCGGTAGCACCGTCTTCATCAATAACGGTGACATCTAGCGATACATTGCCGTTGAAGTTTTCGTTTGGCGCGAAGCTGTAAGTACCATCACCATTGTCAGTGAAGATACCATCCGTGCCCGAGTAAGACACATCATCTACCGCAACTTCACCTTCAACATCAGAGCTGTTCGCTAGAAGTTGATCGTTTGAGATAGTGATAACGCCATCTTCATCCACTGAGTATGTGGTTGAGCCTGCTACTGGAATATCGTTGACAGATTCTACAGTCACATCAATGTTGGCTTCTGTTGTGGTCGTGCCATCACTTACAGAGAAGCTTAGATCCACCTCACCATTGAAGTTCTCGTTTGGTGCAAAGGTATAAGTACCATCACCGTTGTCGGTGAACACCCCTTCGGTGCCCGCGTAGCTGACATCTGCTACTGACAAGTCATCGCCATCAATATCTGACGCGCCTGCTAAAAGCTGCTCATCCGTGAAGGTCAACGAACCGTCTTCTTGGATGGTGTAACCCACATCTTCTACGACTGCTGCGTCATTTACCGGATTCACAGTCAGATCCGCATTGGCCACGATGGTCTCGGTACCATCTGAGATGTCGAAGCTTAGATCAATGTCGCCATTGAAGTCTGCGCCTGGCGTGATGGTGAATGAGCCATCTTCGTTGGCAGTAACTGTGGCATTATCACCCGCGCTTAGATTAGCAGCCGTCAGATCATCGCCGTCCACATCACTTGCTTGTGATAGCAATTGCTCTTGAGTCAGAGTAATCGAACCATCTTCATCAACCGAGTAAGCTAGGTCACCTGAAACTGGAGCGTCGTTCACTGCTATGACGTCAATACCCGCAGTGGTTTCTGCCGTCGCACCGTCTTCATCTACAACGGTGACATCAAGCGATACATTGCCGTTGAAGTTTTCGTTTGGTGCGAAGCTGTAAGTACCATTACCATTGTCAGTGAAGATACCATCCGTGCCCGAGTAAGACACATCATCTATCGCAACTTCACCTTCAACATCAGAGCTGTTCGCTAGAAGTTGATCGTCCGAGATAGTGATGATGCCATCTTCATCGACTGAGTAAGTCGTTGAACCGGCCACTGGGATGTCGTTGACAGACTCTACAGTCACATCAATATTGGCTTCTGTCGTAGTCGTGCCATCGCTTACAGAGAAGCTTAGATCTACTTCACCATTGAAGTTCTCATTTGGCGCGAAGGTATAGGTGCCGTCACCATTATCGGTGAACACACCTTCTGTACCGGAGTAGCTGACATCAGCAACTGATAGGTCATCACCGTCGACATCTGACGCACCCGCTAGAAGCTGCTCATCAGTAAAGGTCAGTGAGCCATCTTCTTGGATGGTGTAACCTACATCTTCCACAACGGCTGCATCATTCACTGGATTCACAGTCAGATCCGCATTCGCCACGATGGTGTCGGTGCCATCAGAGATGTCGAAGCTTAGGTCAATGTCGCCATTGAAGTCCGCATCCGGTGTGATGGTGAATGAGCCATCTTCGTTAGCAGTGACGGTTGCATTATCGCCCACGCTTAGATTAGCAGCAGTCAAATCATCGCCGTCTACATCTGACGCTTGAGACAATAGTTGCTCTTGTGTCAGAGTAATCGAACCATCTTCGTCAACCGAATATGCTAAGTCGCCTGAAACTGGTGCATCGTTTATTGCGATGACATCAATACCCGCAGTGGTTTCCGCCGTCGCACCGTCTTCATCTACAACGGTGACATCAAGCGATACATTGCCATTGAAGTTTTCATTTGGTGCGAAGCTGTAAGTACCGTCACCATTGTCAGTGAAGATACCATCCGTTCCTGAGTAAGACACATCCTCAACCGCAACCTCACCTTCAACATCAGAGCTGTTCGCTAGAAGTTGATCGTCCGAGATAGTGATGATGCCATCTTCATCGACTGAGTATGTGGTTGAACCGGCAACGGGAATGTCATTGATCGACTCTACAGTCACATCAATATTGGCTTCTGTGGTGGTCGTGCCATCGCTTACAGCGAAACTTAGATCCACTTCACCATTGAAGTTTTCGTTTGGTGCAAAGGTATAGGTGCCGTCACCATTGTCTGTGAACACACCCTCTGTACCAGAGTAACTGACATCCGCTACTGATAGGTCATCACCATCAATGTCAGAGGCGCCTGCTAGAAGCTGTTCATCAGTAAAGGTTAACGAACCGTCTTCTTGAATGGTGTAACCCACATCTTCCACAACCGCTGCGTCATTCACTGGGTTTACAGTCAGATCCGCATTGGCCACGATGGTGTCAGTACCATCTGAGATATCAAAGCTAAGATCAATGTCGCCATTGAAGTCCGCATCTGGAGTAATAGTGAATGAACCATCTTCGTTGGCAGTGACTGTCGCGTTGTCACCTGCTGATAAGTTAGCCGCAGTGAGATCATCGCCGTCTACATCACTCGCTTGAGACAGAAGTTGCTCTTGAGTCAGAGTAATAGAACCGTCTTCGTCAACTGAGTAAGCTAAATCACCTGAGACTGGCGCATCGTTAACCGCAATAATATCTATGCCTGCCGTTGTTTCAGCAGTTGCACCGTCTTCATCTACGACAACGACATCTAGGCTGACATTGCCGTTGAAGTTTTCGTTTGGTGCGAAGCTATAAGTACCATCACCGTTGTCGGTAAAGATACCGTCCGTGCCTGAGTAAGACACGTCATCTACCGCAACTTCACCTTCAATGTCTGAACTATTAGCTAGAAGTTGATCGTCAGAGATGGTGATGATGCCATCTTCATCGACGGAATATGAAGTTGATCCGGCTACTGGGATGTCATTGACAGACTCAACCGTCACATCAATATTGGCTTCTGTCGTAGTGGTACCGTCGCTCACTGAGAAGCTTAAATCCACTTCACCGTTGAAGTTCTCGTTTGGTGCGAAGGTATACGTACCGTCACCATTGTCGGTGAACACCCCTTCGGTACCTGAGTAACTGACATCTGCTACGGATAGGTCATCACCATCAATGTCAGATGCGCCAGCTAAAAGTTGTTCGTCAGTAAAGGTCAACGAACCGTCTTCTTGGATGGTATAACCGACATCTTCCACAACAGCTGCGTCATTCACTGGATTCACAGTGAGGTCAGCATTCGCCACGATGGTATCTGTACCATCAGAGATGTCGAAGCTTAGGTCAATGTCGCCATTGAAGTCCGCATCCGGTGTAATGGTGAATGAACCGTCCTCGTTTGCTGTAACCGTGGCATTGTCGCCTGCGCTTAGGTTTGCTGCAGTCAGATCATCGCCTTCTACGTCTGATGCTTGTGATAGAAGCTGTTCTTGTGACAATGTCACACTTCCA
>BBMT01000035.1 GCA_000755425.1 Vibrio maritimus | reverse complement strand
GATAGGTCTATATTTTTAAAGAACATCTCTTCAACTACTCGCTACTGCGTTTCGTCTGAAGAGGCGGCCATTCTAGCGAGATGATTCTCAGTGTCAAACACTTTTTCTAATTATTTTTGATTTTTTCAAATCTAACTAGAAGACCATCTTTTAAGCTGAATGCCTTACTGACTATCGCCTCGAACCCTTGTGGCTCTGCCGTGTCAGTGGAAGCGCATTATAGAGATGTCCGATTCATTGGCAAGTGTTTTTTAGAACTTTTTCTAAAAAAACGATCTTTTGATGAAAAAACAGTCGAAGTGTTCAAAAATCGCCTTTTAATTCCATTTAAGCGCGGTTTATAACACTGTTTCCTTCTTGAATTCGTGGAGAAACGCTTAGTTGCCCTTGTTCACTGCTCTGATCTTTAAGCTGAGCGTTGAGTAGCAGCACAGCTTCATGCGCCATATCACTAATAGGAAAGTCTAGCGTGGTGACTTGCGGATAAAGGCCACGACAACTATTCACACTGTCGTAGCTAATAATAGAGATATCCTCCGGACAACGTATTTGATGTTCGTAGCAATATTTCATGATGCCACGAGTCATCTCTTCACCGGTTGAAAACAATGCCGTTGGCTTTTGCTCTAAGCTCATCAATTGAGCCATTGCTTCGTAACCGCTATCTAGCTCATAGTCACCTTCAACAATGTAATCTGGATTCAACGCGATACCTTTTTCGGCTATCGCATTCTTATAACCCGTCAAACGAATCTGGCTACTCACTCTGCCTAGGGGGCCTGTGATACAACCTATGTTGGTATGGCCACGTTCTAGAAGATAACTCGTAGCCAATGCGGAAGCCTTTTGATGATCAAAAGTCACACATTGCTGTTTGATCTCTTCTATATAGCGGTCAAGAAGCACAAATGGTGTTTTGGTTTTTGATAGGGCAATAAGCTCTTCATCACTCAAGTAGCGACTATGCAGTATAAAGCCATCACAACGTAGGTCTTTAAACTTCTCTATCGCCTTCTTCTCACCATCGGCACTATGATGTCCTTGCGCTGTCAACAGGAACTTGTTTTGCACGTCGAGTTCCAATTGCACTTGATTCATCATTTGACCAAAAAAGCCGCCGGTATAGTAGGTCACCATTAAACCAATCATGTTCGAATGCGATTTTGCCAACGAACGGGCAATGGCACTAGGACGATAATCAAGTTGCGCCATGGCCTCTTCGACTCTTCGCTTTGTATCAGATCGAAAACTGCCCTCTCCGTTAATAATGCGTGAGACGGTTGAGCGGTTGACGCCCGCCAATGCAGCAACTTCCTTAATACTCGCCATTGACTATGCTTCCTTGGTAATTATGAAAATGAATCGCTGCACTCAATACTACGAAACCGAGTGAGATAGGGAAAGAAGTAACCATGAGCGCAAGGTGAATTTTTGGGAACGCACTCATGGTTATCGATAAAAGTATCGACTAAATAACAGCACTGTAATGGGTTAATTCAATCTGATGGCTTTTTAAATATTGTTTCAGCTCCTGTGAGCTAAGTACTTCAAGTTCTAACTCCCTTTTCTCTAGATACGAACTGAGCGAAGCGAGTTCATCATCGACAACGGCAGGATGGCACATCACCTCGACAACATCATAGTGTTTTAACCAATCAGTGAGCTGAGCTTTTAGCCAGTCCAACGAAATGTTGCCATCGTAAAAGCCGTCACTAAATTGATAGCCCGCCAAAGAAGGCGTTGCGCGATAGGGAACATCAAACTCATGACTCAACCGAGCGACCACTTTGGTGACGATAGGATGAAGGTGAACATGATGATGACTATCCAAATGACTAAGTGGAATGCCGTAACTTAAAAAGCGCTCTATTTGAGCTCGAAACTCTTCATAAATTGCCGTCTCATGTTTTGACTCTAACTTCGTCATAAGTACATCGTACTTAGGAAAGCTCCCTTCTGGCGTGATAACAGGGAAATGTGAAGATAACGGTTTGCCCGCAGTAAGACGTAAATGCACACCGACACTTAAATTAGGTGCCGCAACCAAACGTTCTAAGGCATCTTGTTCACCCGGCATACCAACCATCATTGTTGTCGATGTCACGACACCGTTAAGGTGGCTTGCAATGATGCCTTGATTTACCGCCTGGCAAAGCCCGTAGTCGTCTGCATTAAAAATTAACTTCATGCCACTTCCCTCTCTTATTACTCAATCCAACGTTCCCTGTTGCGATACAAACTGTGGCAAATAATCCTTATTTTGCTCTAGCAGGTCACTAAGCAACGATTTTGCGATTTGAATATCGCCAACTAAAGGGTGAGTCGCCAATGCCAGCAACGCTTTTTCCTTATCTCCATGCACAGCCGCTTCCACCGTCAGCATCTCATAGCTTTTGACCCGAGCAATCAAACTCTCTACAAAATGAGGGAGCGGATCCACAGCCATAGGCGTCGCACCGTTATTGCCAATCACAGCGGAGCATTCAATCACCGCATCATCCGGCAAAGCACTAATCACGCCCGCATTCGCTACGTTAACCACATGGATATCATTGCGATTATTGAAGATCGCATCCACAAGATTTAATGATGCATCAGAGTAGTAAGCACCACCGCGCTCTTCGAGCTCTTTTGGTTTGCTATCAAGAGAAGCTTGCTTATAAAGTTCAAACAGCGCAGCTTCGGTTTCCATGACTTGCGTGGCGCGACTGCCTTTTTCTTTAAAGGATAACTTTTCTTCTGCCAGCATGGCTTCAGTTTGATAGTAGTAGCGGTGATACGGGCAAGGAATAACACCGAGTGCATTCAGAAAATCGGGATCCCAAGGCTCCTCAAAAATATTTTTCATCGAGAAGTTAGCTCCGTCCCCCACTTTAGCAAGCAGCTCTTTGGTGACGTCTTTTCCATTAAGGTAGGCACTAGTCACCCAAACAAGATGGTTAAGGCCTGCATACTTCATTTGCAAAGCGCTAGGTTCACAATCTAGCATCTCTGACGCCATCATTTGCATTGAGACTGGGACATTACAAAGTCCAATCGTCTTCACTTTACTGTACTTATGAATGGCTTCGGTAACCAAGCCTGCAGGTTGGTGAAATTTAGCATCCACGCATTAGGCGCGAGCTCTTCAATATCTCGACAGATATCTAAAACAACAGGGATGGTTCGAAGCGCTTTAGCAAAACCACCCGCCCCTGTCGTTTCTTGCCCTATTCGATTATATTTCAGTGGGATGGCTTCATCACGCTGGCGAGCTTTAAGTCCACCAACACGAAACTGCGTCATCACAAAGTCTGCCCCTTTTATCGCCTGTCTTCTATCCAAGGTTTGAGAGACGACGATATCGGCTTTCGCTTTGGCAACCATACGCTGGGTTAGCGCAGTTATAATCGCTAGCTTTTCTTTACCCGCCTCGATATCAGTTAAACAGATTTCGCGAACAGGTAATGAGTCTTGCCTCAGTAGTATGCCTTCTATTAGCTCTGGGGTATAACTGCTCCCACCACCAATAACAGCAATTTTCAGGGATTGGGCTGTCATAGGATCACTCCTTTACCAATGCTTTTCTTAACTCCACCAACTCTGTGGCGAGCTCATGGGCAAGAATGGTAGTCATCAAATGGTCTTGGGCGTGAACCATCACTAACGTCATGGGTACCTTACCCTCACCTTGATCCAACTCGATAAGCTGAGTTTGAATCAAGTGTGCTTTGTTCAAGCACTCTTTTGCCTGTGCTAATGATGCTTCTGCGGTGGCTAAATCTTGCTTTCTGGCCGCTTGCAGCGCTTCAAAACACAAACTTCTTGCTTCACCCGCGTTGCAGATGATCTCCATCACTACCAATTCTTGGTCCATGATACTCTCCTCAATATTGCTAATCGTTATGCGGTTGCTGCTTTTCCTGCTGTGCCACTTCGTTCTCTTGTTTAGGTTGCTCTTGCTCAAGCAATTGCTTTTCAAACATCTTGAAGAACGGTAAGTAAAGGAATAAGTCCAGAATCAACAGTGCGATAACGAGCAGCACTGGTGATAGTGTCCAACCTGATCCCCAAGATGCACCGATAATGGCAGGCGCCGTCCAAGGGGTTGTCGCTACACCCATGCCAACTAAACCGGCATGCACTGCAAAGTAGGCAATCGTCGCGTTAATCACTGGCGTAAACACAAACGGAATAAACAGAATTGGGTTAAGTACGACTGGGCTACCAAAGATCACAGGCTCATTGATTTGGAAGAAACCTGGCACCACACTCATGCGACCTAAGCTCTTTAAGTGGATTGAACGACTGAACATCATGAGCAACACAAGCGCAAACGTTGCACCAGAGCCGCCAATGAAGATGTAGAAATCCCAGAACGGTTGAGTAAAGATATTTTGTACCGGCTCGCCCGCCACAAACGCGTCAATGTTGGCGCTGATGTTGGTTAGGAAGATTGGTGATAGCAAACCGACCACAATCGCCGCACCATGAATGCCTGCAAACCAAAGCAACTGACAAACTAACAATGCACCTATGATGGCTGGCAGAGTATTGGACGCACTCACCAATGGCTTGAACATCGCCATTACCGCATCTGGGATCAGCATGTCGTATTGAGTTTGAACAAAGATGCTCAGTGGGTACAAGGTAAAGAAGACAGCCAAGACTGGTAGTAACACTTCGAAAGAACGCGCAATTGCCGGTGGCACCTGCTCTGGCATACGAATGGTAATATTGTGCTTTTTCATGAAGCGATAAAGCTCAACCGCGAAAAATGCACAGATCACTGCAGTAAAGATACCGGTACCCCCCATATGACCGGTAGGTAGACCGCCATCTGTCGCTGGAGCAGCTACCAACAAGAAGCTCATCAGAGACAGAGTGGCACTGGTGATCCCATCCATCTTATAGGATTTGGCGAGGCTATAAGCGACCCCTAGGGAGACAAAGATCGTCATAATGCCCATCGACATACTAAATGGCATCATGATGGTATCAAAATGTGTAGTAGCGAAATCTAACCAAACTCGACCAAAACTATTGGTGGTGTCTTCCGAAAATGGGGGAAAAGCAAAAACAAGTAAAAAACTACCAACAATAATAAATGGCATCGCGACAATAAAACCATCTCTCATTGCACGAACGTGGGGTTGATTACCCACTTTTGTGGCTATTGGCGCGATGTGCTTTTCGACGATACTTATAATCGCATCATAAAGCTTCATAACATATTCCTTTATTTCACGTTAACGTTATTAATTGATTAATCTATTAGGGCAAGCGCTTGATCTAATACTTCCGCACCCTTCATCATTCCGTAGTCTTGCGGTGATATGGCATCAATATTCTTGCCATGCTCCGTGGCTACTTTTCTCAATTCTTCTAGCTGAAACCTTACCTGAGGCCCCAATAGGCATACATCGTACTCACTAATTGCATCGTTAAAATCTGATACAGACTTAGCTTGAATTTCACACTCGATACCGCGAGATTGCGCCGATTGTTCCATTTTTTTCACTAGCATACTGGTCGACATTCCAGCGCTACAGCAAAGTAATATTTTCTTCATAAAGCCTCCATAGCAGTTACAAAACAACGGTAACAAAAAGAACATTAACATTAAAGCGCAACCGGTTGCGTTTTTAATTGAAATGGATCGCAAAAAATAAAACCCCTGCTAATTTGCTTTTATTTTTTTCGTTAAATTAAAGTCGATTTTTGGAAAGAAGTATTATTAAAACTCACACTTATAGGACTTATTATGAAGAAAATCACTAGCATCGTCAGTAGCTTACTTATCCCTCTATCATTTAATGCTGCTGCGACTGAGCACAAAGCCACCATCTATCTGACATTTGATGATGGCCCTATTAACGCGTCGATCAAAGTGATCGAAACCCTCAACAAACACAATGTGAAAGGATCGTTCTTCTTCAATGCTTGGCACTTAGATGGCATTGGTGATGAAAATGAAGATCGAGCGCTAGAGGCACTGCTACTGGCACTCAATACTGGACATATGGTTGGTAACCACAGCTATGATCACATGGTGCACAACTGCGATGGCCTTAACGGTGAAAATACTGCGGCGGCGTGTAATGCAACAGGCATGCACAACGTCAATTCCTATCGCGATCCAGCTTACGATTACACCTACTTCCCGCTCAACTTAGCGAAATTTGAACAATACATCCCGAACATCACCAGCTACCCAAATTATGTCGCGGATCAATTCGCTCGCCTTCCGTACACCAATGGCTGGCGTGTCGCTAAAAGCTTTAAAGCCGATGGCCTTTGTGCGACCTCTGATGATTATCTACCGTGGGATCCTAACTATGTCTGCGATCCAGACAACCCATCAAACAGTTCCAGCAATGCGATGACTTTATCAGACATGCTCACCAACGATAGCTATCAACTCTTCGGCTGGGATCTTGACTGGGCACCGGAGAACTGGGGAATTGAGATGCCAGCAAACAGCTTGACCGAACCAGAGCCATTCTTGGCATATGTTGAAGCGTCTATCAATTCTTGCGCACCGGTCACCATTGAACCTGTAAACTCGAAAGCGCAAAACTTCCCTTGTGATACCCCACTTCATAAAGACAAAGTTATTGTTCTGACCCATGAGTTTTTGTTTGAAGATGGTCACCGTGGGATGGGCGAAACCAAAAATATCCCGAAACTGGACAAGTTCCTAGAGCTAGCGCTACAAGCAGGTTATGTATTTGATACTTTAGATAACTACATCGAAGATTGGGCACCAGATACTCACTATCAAGCGGGTGATCACGTTAACCACCAAGGCACCATTTACGTCGCTCAGAAAGATCACTTTGCGCAAATGATTGGGCACCGTCTCTGCATTCAACCTTATGGTACAACGCAGATCCAGCGACCAACTGGCAATTGAATGTTAGCTATGCGCTTGGTGATGTCGTGATTTACAACGGGGTTAAATATCAAGTCATTACCGCACACGTGTCACAAGCTAACTGGACACCGAATGCTGAACCAACACTGTTTGCACCCGTACAGTAATCTGCTTGTATTTACCCGCTTACCCTAACTAATGGGTACTGTGACATGAAATACGCCAACTAGTGCAACGCTAGTTGGCGTTGTCATCAAAGTAATAAGACACTCGAGCACGTGGATTTAAGTATTCACGGATCTCTTCAGGTAAGCGTTCAGGATGAATCACCGACTCTACCTTCAAGTCTTTGTCTTCAAGCGCAATGATAGGAGCTTGCAGTTTAGGTACGCTTGGATCGTAAAGCAGCACATTTGGCTGAGTAAACTCGCGCTGTTGATGGATACTACAAGGCCAACCATCTCGTTCGACAACTTCACGATAGTACCTGGAGGGTAGACACCCATGTACTTGATAAGAATGTTCAAATTCTCATTGTTGTACTGCGATTTAGCGTGCTTATACAAGTAAGAAAGCGCGGTATATGGGATCTTCTTCTCTGCGGGATTTTGATGATGGCACAAGTTATCAAACGCATTTGCTACCGAGACAATTTGAGTGATCACATCAATCTCATCACCTTTAAGGCCATTTGGATAACCTGAGCCATCGAGAAGTTCATGATGCTGCTCGATAACCGTGATCACCTTCTCTGGCAAGATGTCTATCGCCCTTGCAATGTCACTGCCGTATTTGGTATGCAGTTTAAGGTAGTTATTTTCAGGCTCGGTCAACGGTGTGCTCTTACGCAGTATGGCTGCTGGGATTTTTGCCTTACCAATGTCATGAAATAGCGCTGCCATCGCGACCATTTTGATCTCTTCTGCCTTAAGCCCTTTCGCTTTCGCGATCATCATCGCCAGAATCGAGACATTTAAGCAATGGAAATAGAGATCTTCGAATTCCGTCTTACTGCCCATCAGGTGTAAGGTCACATCGTCCTGTGATAGCAGCGATTCAACAATATCGTCGACCAGTTGTGCTGCCTCTTTTGCCGCTTGCTCTGGACGACTTCTCAGCTTGGTCATCAAGTTGCGAATGCGTGCCAATGAACGGTCAAACTCTTTTTCACAGCGAGAGACTTTCCTACGATAGGCCGACAGCTCTTCGATGCGTTGCTGCTTCTCTTGCCAAAGCGCATCAGACTCCGATTGCGTAGCCTCATCGTTCGCGGCAGGCGCTAAGGCTTGTTGTACTGGTAGCGGCAGAGCATCACTAAGCTCAGGGGTGACATAGACATACTTCACGCCTAGTTGACGGATCACTTGTACTTGCTGATCAGATTTGATTTTGAAAACGTTGAATAGAAAGGGATGTTCATTCCATTTGAGGGGGATCTTGATATGAAGACCTGGCTGAATTCGATCCACTGAAATTTTGATACTTGCCACACCGATACTGCAATTGGCTGAAAAACACGCGGTGATTCTAAAGAACTTACGGCGAATATTCACTCATTAATCAATAAAGTGTGATTCGGATATATAACAGAACGATATAAAGTAAGACGCTCGCTACAACAGCGAGCGCGGCATTTGGTTAAGCTTTACGGTCAAGGATGGCTTGAATTCGCGGGTCGAGAGCCTTACCGTGTTGCTGCTCGTACTCCTCGCGTTTGAGATCTACTAAGTTCTTCACCGACTGACTTGGCAGCGCTTTCGGTGCCTCAGTGACCAACTTGCCTTTTTCTTGCAGACTCATTGCTTCACGGTAGAACTCTTTAAAACGTCGAACGATCATCGATTGAGGCAAACGTCTTAACTCGTAGCCTTTGTTTTGCATGATCCACTTTTCAATTTGGTTCTTCGGCGTTTTGGTCACTACACGGTTTAGAGCTTCCAACGACTCAGATTCGGTTAGCTGACTTTTCAGCAGGGCAAGCTCACCCATAATTGGCGGCCACCTTTCCCCTGCTTGTAAGCGCTCACGACAATGCTGAATGACTCGCATCAACTCAGCCTCAGTCAGGCTGTCTGCGAAGTCTAAGAAGCGACCTGTTGGCCTTCTGCCATAAGATTTTATCCACGTCGATTCGTAAATACTCAGCAAAGTACCAAAAATGTAGTTACACCAATCACTCGGCTGACGCTCCGGCTCACCATCAGTTTGTAGCATGGGACGAGTGTCATTCACCACCGGAGGTGATTCGACAGACGGGGTCGCTCGCACCTGAGTACTCGGAGCATCCATCTTAGGCTTGGCAACCGACTCTGAAGGCTTACTTACCTGCACCGAAGGCTCTGATTTTGCAGATTTCAAATGCTCAAGGTTGCCACTGACGCCCATTTCGCGGAGCTTCTTTTCCATGGCGCCAAAATCTAAGTTTTTTGGCTTCTTGCCACTACTCATATTGACCCTTTACCTTAGTGACCACAACGGGATCATCATACTAAAAATTCGGATTCTTACCTTGCCCACGCAAGTATTCACGAAACTCTTCCGACGGACTTACTTCACCCGCTTTCTGGCTTTGTTGGAAAGACTGACGACGCCTTTCATCGGCTTGTCTGCGTCTGTCTTCCGCTTGTTTCTCGTTAACGATCCACAATCGAAGTTTATTCAGCAGTTGCGTGACCGACAAAAATTCGTTGGCGCGTGCTTTGTAGTAGACAACAAACTTCTCCCAAAACAGATGAGGATCGGCTGTCATTCCTGAATGCAGGATAGACTGCATCGCCCACTCCGCAATTTCATTCTCTTGCAAGTCATGAGTTGAAATGTACTTGGCATTCGAAGGGGTTTGCGTGCGCTGGCGAGTGGCTGGAACTCGGTCATTTCGCCCTTGCGACTCACCTTCAAAGTATTGCTCAAAACCACCAGAGCCTTTCATCATTTCCAGCCAGTCTCGCAACATCGAATCGCGACGCACTTCATTAACATTACGTACATCACGTTCGCGGATAAACCGCTGCCACAAGCTGTCTCGGTTCGCCACCGGCACTTTGTACAAGTTCATCGGATGATACGTCCAAGGAGGCGCTGGGGATGCCTGAGGTGTTGTCACCACAGGTGTAGGTTGCGGCTGATTTTCACGACTGGTCTCAATCACCGGTAGGCTATTTGGCTCAGACAGCGACAGAGTAAAGTGATGCACTTGCTCTCGGCCATATGAGCTCACCTGACCTTTTTGCAGCATGCCCTTTTGCGCCAACGCAGTAAGCACATCGGCAAGGCCAAACTCTCCAAGCAAACACTCTTTAGCGATCTCTGAGAGCACAACAGCGACGGAGCCATCCTGTCCACATAAGTCAGCCAACTTCAACAATACTAACTTATGGCTCGCTTCTAAATTGGTTTGTTGCCAAGCGAGATAGGTATATTTTGCGCCCACAGTCATTCTCCTCTCTGATACCTAGATTCTAGCGCTTCGCTGTGTCTGAGACAAACACAGCGAAGCACGAATCCGATATGGTGCGATATTTTTAAACTCTCCGTTTCATCAAACTCACACCACCAAATATGAACACACTCGCATAAAAGTGTTCCATTTCGCATCTTATCCTCCTAAGGCGCCGGTATTGTTGTACAAAAAGCCATCAACCCACGTCATTTGAAGGAGTTTTTTGTGATACTACTCTACCGCGCCGCATTTACTTGTCTGATTTTGGTTATGGCCATTCCCCAAGCCTTGGCCAGCTCAGTACTCAAGCAGACCATTCAGATCCCAGCCCCTTCATTGCAATCAGGATACCTAGAGAATAGCGACACCCAGCAACTATTTATTGCCCTGCCACCGAGTTATCACACCAGCAATCAACGCTACCCTGTTATCTATTACCTCCACGGTTACAACGGTTCAGTGCGCGAAGCAGACCGAATCGCCAAACATTTACCGACTCTTTTAGCGCAAGACCATGCGCTCACAGAAATGATCATTGTTGGCATTAATGGCGCCAATCAGTTTGGCGGCAGCTTTTATGTTAACTCGGCCGTGACAGGTAACTGGGAGGACTTTGTAGTCAAAGACGTCATCAATTATGTCGACAGCCACTATCGGACGTTAAGCGAAGCGTATTATAGAGGACTGGCAGGCTTCTCAATGGGTGGCTTTGCTACCACCAACCTCGCCCTTCGCCACCCCGATACCTTTCAACATATGCATGCGTTTAGCGCCGGGCTGTTTGATGAAAATGGATTAACAGACGCGGTCACCCAATGGCAAACGATGCGCTGGTATCGAGTACTAAAAGGCTATGCTGCCGCCTTTGCTCCCATTGAAAATAGCGAAGCCAAGGCCGAATGGTACGACTGGGATGCGAACGACCCTGCAATCAAAGCGATGTGGGAGTCAGGATTTGGTGCTATCCCTGACAAGCTCGAGCACTATCTCAAAAAGCCGCAAAAACTGAGCTCGATTCGTATCGAATACGGCATGAACGACCAGTTTCCTTGGATACCAAAAGGCAGTGCGTATCTTGCAGCCGAACTGAAAAAACGTCACATCCCTCATGAAGAATACGCCCACGATGGCAATCACACCTTCACCGCGACACAGGGAAAAAATGCGATTGTGTTTTTTGATAAGGCGTTTAAAAAGCAGGTGGCAGAAGAATAGCGATGTTGAGTTTACAAACTCCAGATACAACAAAGCCCCGACTTTCGTCGAGGCTTTGTTGTTTAAATATGGTACCGGTGGGCGGACTTGAACCGCCACGCCCGAAGGCAACGGATTTTGAATCCGTCGTGTATACCAATTTCA
Source organism: Vibrio maritimus (assembly GCA_000755425.1). Classification (GTDB taxonomy): domain Bacteria; phylum Pseudomonadota; class Gammaproteobacteria; order Enterobacterales; family Vibrionaceae; genus Vibrio; species Vibrio maritimus_A. Next base: position 710 of record BBMT01000035.1, on the reverse strand, counting down.
CCACACCGGCATCTTGGACTGATGTCCTTTGATGTTTGGCATTATACGTAAGCATTTAGATCGCGCAAGAGCAAAACGCTGAATATTCTATTGTTTGCTGCTATTTTCACCACAATGTGAAGCAATGCGGTGGGCAAGGCTTTCCCCTTGGCATTGAAATCGCTATGCTGTGGCAAGTTTTAGTTATGGAAGTTTGTCTCAATGGAAACCCAATCTCTCCCACCTGCAGGATTCTTCCGCAGGCTCGGTGCACTGTTCTACGATAGCTTGATTATTCTTGCAGTAGTGATGATGGCTGGCGGCGTTGTTGTCGCAATTATGGAAGCGCTTGTTGCCGCAGGACTCATGTCTTACGCACCGTATGCCGATGCCAGCGACTTCTTAGGCAGTCACCCATTTTGGAGCCCTGTGTACACCGGGTATCTCGCGTTTGTTTGGATCTACTTCATCGTGTTCTTTTGGACAAGAGCAGGCCAAACGCTTGGTATGCGCGCTTGGAAGATTGAAGTGCAAAACCTTGAAGGAGGCAGAATCACTGTCACGCAGGCGCTGATTCGCCTCGCAACCTCTGCATTTGGTCTATCCAACCTAGCAGTGCCAATTGACCCGCAAAAGCGTGGCTTCCACGATATCTGGGCGAAGACTAAAGTTGTGGTGTTACCCAAAGCGAAATAACGCCTCTCGATAGCAACAAAAAAGCCTGATAAAGT
>BBMT01000036.1 GCA_000755425.1 Vibrio maritimus | reverse complement strand
GGACCACATCATGTGGTCCTTTTTGTCTTTTAGTCTGTGATAAAAATAAACCAGTGATGAAACTCACCGTCCATTTCAACAACTACTTAGCACTGAGTACCGTAGCCGGGTTGAGTTGACTGGCTTTCGTCGCCGGATACCACGTCGCGATCAGACTGAGTAAGGTTGCAGTACCAGCGACCAATAACACGTCATTCCAAACCAGTTGTGACGGTAAAAAGTCAACAAAGTAAATATCACCAGATAAGAACTTGTGACCAAGCAGCTCCTCCAACGAGGAGATAATTGGCGTTAAATTGAGCGCAACAACACTGCCGACGATACCACCGACAACACTGCCCACCACTCCCGAGAATACGCCCTGCCAGACAAAGATTCGTTTAATCAAACCGTCCGTCGCACCCATAGTGCGCAGAATCGCAATTTCAGAGGCGCGATCTTTCACTGCCATCATGAGCGTCGATACAATGTTAAAACACGCCACCCCAATAACCAGCACCATCACAAGATACATAATGGTTCTGACCAACTGAATATCGCGATACAAGAAGCCATACTTTTGTTTCCAACTACGAAGATACACATACTCGTTAAGTGTATTGCCGACTTCACGTACTACCAATGGCGCATCAAATACGTTATCCACTTTTATTGATACGCCAGTAACTCTGTCACCAAGTCGCGCATAACTTTGCGCATCTTCCAAAGGTACGATAGCCAAGCTATGGTCAATCTGGCCATTCAGCTCTAGTAATCCGGTTACTTTTACACGGACACGTCTTGGTGATTGTACTTTGCTGGCATCGCCACTGGTTGGGATCATTAATGTGACATAGTCTCCGACATCGACGCCGACTTGCTGCGCCACACCTTGACCTAAAATGACTTGCTGTTCACCCGCTTCGAACTCAGACCACGCGGCTTGCGAGACAAAGCTTGGCAGCGTTGAAACTTGACTCTCGAGCTCCGGCGATACGCCTCTAAGCTCCACCGCTTTGAGCTGAGCGCCTTTTTCTACCAGCGCTGTTAAACGCACATAAGGCGCAGCCCCTTCGACCCGAGAGTGACTAAGCGAGGCATCAACGACGTTTTGCCAGCACTAATAGGCGCATTGACACCTTCAAACTCACCATGGGCAATAACTGACAACACTCGGTTTTTCAGCTCACGTTCAAAGCCGTTCATCGCTGATAGACCAATAACAATGACCGCAACGCCCACCGCAATTCCAACGATGGATGACATGGAAATAAACGATACCATTTTGTTGCGCTGCTTGGCTTTACTAAAGCGTTTACCTATAAAAAACGATAATGACACGACTGCTCCTTACCTATGCGCCAACTGTCGTAGCATTTGTTACTGCGTTGACCAGAAGGCCATCTTGCATATGCAGCTGTTTGTCCATCTTAGCGGCCAGTTCATTATCATGGGTGACCACCAAAAACGCCGTACCATACTCGCGATTCAAAGTGCGCATCAAATCGTAAATAGACAACGCTGTTGCATGGTCTAAGTTACCGGTCGGTTCATCAGCCAGGACCAAATCTGGCTTGTTCACCAAAGCCCTAGCAATAGCAACACGTTGACGCTCACCACCAGATAACTCAGAAGGACGATGTTTTAATCGATGCCCAAGTCCCACGCGCTCCAAAAGATCGCTCGCCTCCTGACGTGCCTGACTGACCTTAACACCACCAATCAGTAGCGGCATTGCCACATTTTCGACAGCAGTAAAGTCACTCAGAAGGTGATGGAATTGATACACAAAGCCTAAATGTTGGTTACGTAATTTGGCTTGTTGGTTGCCGCCCATATCAAGCAAAGACTGACCGAGAAACTCTACACTTCCTTCGCTTGCTTCATCGAGTGCACCTAACACATGCAATAGAGTCGATTTACCCGAACCAGACGAGCCAATAATCGACACCAACTCACCTTTTTCAATGTCAAAGCTCACCCCTTTTAGCACTTCCGTATCAACTGCGCCGTCGTGGTAAGTTTTGCGAATATTACGGCACGCGATTAATGGATTACTCATATCTAAGGGCCTCTGCGGGTTTCACTGACGATGCTCGATAAGAAGGAAATAAGGTTGCGGCCAAGCTGAGCAACACCGCGCCAACCACAACAACAGTAATTTGATACGGGTTAATCACCACTGGCAATTGACCACCAAAACTAAATAGGGCAACGCCATCGTATCTAAGAGGCTATTAAGGTTAGTGGCAAGCAACACCCCCAGCAGGCCGCCAACGACAGCTCCCACCGCACCACTGCTCGCGCCTTGAACCATAAAGATAGCCAGCACTTGTCGATCACTCATCCCTTGCGTTTTCAGGATAGCCACCTCTGACTGCTTCTCCATCACCACCATAATAAGAGCAGAAATAATATTAAATGCAGCGACACCAATAATGAGTCCAAGCATTAGCCCATCATGTTCTTTTCCATGCGCACAGCTTGGAATAACTCGCCTCTTTGCTCTCGCCAATCACTCCAACGCCATCCCTCTGGTAGCGGTTGACTACTCAGCTCAGAAACAACAAACGGATCGTCAAAGAACAGTCTCCAGCCACTGGCTTCACCCGCTTTGTAGCGCATGAGTTTAGCGGCGTCAGAAATATGGGTAACCACGAGTTGGCTATCCACATCGGAGCCTGTGCTGTATAGTCCAGCAACGGTAAACATACGCTGACTAGGGATCCGGCCTAATGGGGTGTACTGACTGGCGCTGGTGACCATCAGACGGACTTTGTCACCCACTCGAACGTCTAGCTCCCGCGCTAAGCTATGACCAAGCAACACTTGATACTTGCCTGCGCTCAGTCTTTCCAAACTGCCACTGACGATGCGAGAGCGAATCGGGTCATCGCTGTCAGGCTCAATACCGATCATCATTGCCGCAGCAAGTCCTTGATGACTTTGTAACACCGCTTCACTTCGAACAATAGGAACTGCAGGTTGACTGCTGCCGTATTGGGAGAGCAATTCAACGGGCTCTTCATTCATAGAAACTCGACCAGAGTCGTGACTGATGACCGCTTGTGGCAAGACGCCCAAAATCCGGCCTTTAAGCTGGGCTTCAAAGCCATTCATCACCGACAATACCGTGACCAGAGACAGCACACCAATCGTGATACCTGCGGTAGACATGTAAGAGACAAATCGACTGAATCGGTCGCCGGAGCGGCCTCTGAGATAACGCAACCCAATAAAAATTGGCAAGGGGTGAAACATAGTGTTCGCCATAGAAAGAAAACTACTAGCTAATGTAACCAGAAAACTGTCAGGGTTGTAGCCCTGGATGTCATTTTCCTTTTAAATTACCGACTTTTGCCGAATTCATCGGCCGTTTTCTTGATAACTCACGGATACACAGAGATAATTAACAGATGTTGATTTAGGGAAAAACTATGCAGCACAACGACTTCTTTACCGTAAACGGACCGCTGAAAGCAAACATTGAACCACTCGCTATTGGCTCACAGCTTCCTGAATTAACGGACTATATTGCGGAAATCCCGCCTTCATTCGTAGCATCAAGCGAGTTCAGTCAGCTTGATCAAAAAACGGATGCCGCTCAGCATGAGCTTAGTCAGCACAACCTAAAACATGTCGCTGAACTGCTTGAACAACAAAATAGTAAACTCAATCTACTGCTCAACTACATGATTGCCCAGCAAGACGAGCCGGAGCTTCGATATATCACCAAAAGCTTTGGCGCCAGTCAGTTAAGTTACGTTAATCACGACGCCTTGCAGGTTGGACAATACGCCAAACTGAAACTGTTTTTAGATCACCCGCCTTCTGGCGTCTATTGTTATGCTGAAGTTAGTCAAGTAGAGCCGCAAGACGACGGTTTCCTCATCACGCTTTCCTTTGTTCGTATTTTGGAAGAGCACCAAGACCTTCTTATTAAGGCAGCCTTACATCAACAACAAAAACTGCTTCGTCAGCGCTCGTTAGATAGAGAAAACAATTAATCCATTATGAGTCATTCTCCATTACTTCCACTGAATGCCCCACAAGGCAAAGGTGATAAAAAACATCTCGGAAACCTGATTGGTGGCGCACTGGCGCTGTCTATCGGAGAGCACGCGTTAGCCCATAACCAGCACACCTTACTGGTGGTGCCGGATCCGCAGCTAGCGCTAAAACTTCAAGGTGAGCTAGAGCAATTCTACCCGGGTGATGTTGCTCTTTTCCCGGACTGGGAAACACTGCCTTATGACAATTTCTCGCCGCATCAAGATATCATTTCCGATCGTATTGCTAGACTTTACGCCTTACCGCAACAAGCCAACGGTATCACCATCGTGCCCGTGAGCACTTTGCTACAACGCCAAAGCCCACGTGACTATTTGATGCAGCACACTTTGATGGTGAAAACGGGCGATCTATTCTCTCTCGACAAGCTCAGAGTACAGCTCGAGAACTCAGGCTATCGTCACGTTGACCAAGTATTTGGACCTGGTGAATACGCTAGCCGCGGTTCGATTTTAGATCTCTACCCGATGGGCAGCTCGGCACCGTATCGCATCGACTTTTTCGATGACGAGATCGACACTATTCGCACCTTTGACCCTGAAAATCAGCGCTCAATTGAAGACATTTCAGAGATCCGCCTACTCCCAGCGCATGAATTTCCAACCACCAAAGAGGCCATCGAAGAGTTTCGAACTCGTTGGCGCCAGCAATTTGATGCTAGACGCGAGCCAGAATCTATCTACATGCAAGTTACGAAAGGGACTTGGCCTGCAGGTATCGAATATTGGCAGCCGCTATTCTTTGATCATACGGAAACCTTATTTGATTATGTTAGTGATGACGCACAAGTCATCATGGTGGGAGAAGTAGAATCCGCCGTCGACAATTTCCTAACTGATGTCGATAGCCGTTACGAGCAGCGCAAAGTCGATCCACTTCGACCATTATTAGCACCCAAAGAGCTATGGCTAGAAAAAGATGAGTTTTTTAGTCGTCTTAAGCAGTATCCACAGTTGCAATATCATACGGATGCGATCGACGAGAAAGCAGGACGCACCAACGCCCCGGTAGAAGCGCTGCCAGACATTACGGTGCAACATCAGTTAAAAGAGCCGATGGCGCAGATCCGTCAATTTACCGAGCAGTTTAGCGGTAATATTGTCTTTTCAGTAGAATCTGAAGGTCGCCGCGAAGCACTACTCGAGCTCCTGCATCGCATAAAGCTTCGTCCAGTTGAGCAGAGCAATCTATCTGAAGCCCTTGCCAGTAATGAACGTTTCACTCTGATCATCGGCCAATGCGAGCATGGATTCCGTTACCAAGACAGCTTTGCACTTATCTGTGAAAGTGACATGTTGGGTGACCGAGTTATCCAACGCCGCAAGAAAGAAAAACGCTCCATAAACAGCGACACGGTAATTCGAAATCTCGCAGAACTAAAACCTGGACAACCTGTGGTACACATCGACCACGGAATTGGCCGCTATGTCGGTTTACAGACTCTTGAAGCCGGCGGCATGACCACGGAATACGTAACACTTGAGTATCAAAACGACGCCAAGCTCTACGTCCCTGTTGCGTCACTTAACCTTATTGGTCGCTATTCTGGCGGCGCAGAAGAGTCCGCACCGCTACACAAACTTGGTGGCGAGGCTTGGGCGAAAGCTCGCCGCAAAGCGGCAGAAAAAGTCCGTGACGTGGCCGCAGAACTGCTTGATGTCTACGCCAAACGTGAACTTAAACCTGGCTACAAATTCAAGCTAGACCGTGACCAATACGCCACCTTTAAAGCTGGCTTCCCATTTGAAGAAACTGATGATCAAGCTCAGGCAATCAACGCAGTCATGTCGGATATGTGCCAGCCAAAAGCGATGGATCGCCTAGTTTGTGGTGACGTAGGTTTTGGTAAAACAGAAGTGGCGATGCGAGCGGCCTTTGTCTCTACGGACAATGGCAAACAGGTGGCCGTTTTAGTCCCGACTACCCTACTCGCCCAGCAACACTTTGAGAACTTCCGCGATCGCTTCGCTAACCTGCCGATCCGAGTGGAAGTGCTGTCTCGCTTTAAGTCGGCTAAGGAACAAAAAGTGATTCTACAAGATGTCGCAGATGGCAAAGTCGATATCGTGGTGGGTACTCACAAGCTACTGTCTAGTGATATTCGATTCAAAGATCTAGGTCTGCTGATCGTTGACGAAGAACATCGCTTTGGCGTTCGTCAGAAAGAAAAAGTAAAAGCGATGCGAGCGGATGTCGATATTCTGACGCTGACCGCAACCCCAATTCCAAGAACGCTAAACATGGCCATGAGTGGCATGCGAGATTTATCGATCATCGCCACGCCACCCGCTAGACGACTTGCGATTAAAACATTTGTGCGTCAAAGCGAAGATAGCGTGGTTAGGGAAGCGATTCTCCGTGAGATCATGCGTGGTGGTCAGGTCTACTTTCTACATAACCAAGTGGAAACCATCGAGAAGGTTGCAGCTGATCTTGAAAAGCTAGTACCAGAGGCACGCGTGACTGTCGCTCACGGCCAAATGCGCGAGCGCGAACTCGAGCGCGTGATGAACGACTTTTATCATCAGCGATTCAATTTGTTGGTGTGTACCACCATTATAGAAACCGGCATCGATGTTCCAACGGCGAACACCATCATTATGGACAGAGCGATAACTTAGGTCTTGCCCAGTTGCACCAACTTCGTGGACGTGTGGGTCGTTCGCACCACCAAGCGTATGCGTATCTACTGACGCCACACCCTAAAGCAATGACTAAGGATGCTATCAAGCGTTTAGATGCTATCGCTTCACTCGAAGACTTGGGCGCAGGCTTCACTCTTGCCACCCACGATCTCGAAATACGTGGTGCGGGCGAGTTGCTGGGTGATGAACAAAGTGGACAAATTCAGTCTGTCGGCTTCTCGCTATATATGGAAATGCTAGAACAAGCGGTGGAAGCGCTTAAGGAAGGCCGAGAGCCTTCACTAGACGACCTACTACGCGAACAAACCGAAGTAGAACTGCGGATCCCCGCGCTGCTCCCCGACGACTACATCCCAGACATCAACACACGCCTATCAATGTATAAACGCATTGCGAGTGTGAGCAACGAAGATGAGCTCAACGAACTTAAAGTCGAACTCATTGACCGCTTTGGTCTGCTTCCTGATGCAGCGAAACACCTACTCGAAGTAGCGAAAATGAAGCTTCGTGGCGGGTCGCTGAAAGTGAAGAAAGTAGAAGCACATGAGAAAGGCGGCTATATTGAGTTTTATCCAGACGCTGACATTAACCCAGCCTTCTTGGTTAAACTACTGCAAGCTCAACCAACCAAGTTTGCGATGGAAGGGCCAACCAAGTTTAAGTTTATGGAATCGCTGACCGATCGCCGTAAGCGCTTGAACTACTTGAACAGCATGCTTGATGAGTTTGAAGCCAATCGACTACCGGCCTAAACGACACAAGTTGAGCCTTGCCGAAACATAAAGCTGATGAATGGCACAAATTGTTTCGGCAACACTTTGTATTAATTGATATACTGGGTCCCACTCACCGACAGTGGCCATCAATGGAGAAACAATGAAAAAGCTGATCCCACTGCTACTCCTATTGGTCTCAATGCCTAGCTTGGCACAGAGACAATTTGACATAGAAGTGATCGTTTTTAAGCGCGCCGTCAATCCTGAAAAAGTGAATGAATCATGGCCCAACGATGTGGCAGACATTGATTTTAGTCGCGCCGGCTCTCTCAACGATGCGAGTTATCGCGCGTCAAAGAATGTTACCGTGTTGCCGACAGCCTCTTTTCAGTTAAACGAAGAAGCCAATAAGCTAAAGAACCATGCTGGGTACACTGTATTGCTTCATAAAGCATGGCGCCAGGGCGACAATGGTAAAGGCTCTGCACCTATCTTCCACCTTCGCGCAGGCAAAGACTATTCGACTGAGTTTTATTCTGACGGTTCTGAAAAAGGCAGTCTTAGCAACACAACGTCACCCGTAGAAGGTGTAACTGAGCAAGCCATCGATAAACCACTGTATGAGCTTGATGGAAAACTGCAGATTTATGTTCAGCACTACCTCTATGCAGAGGCGCAACTTGACCTTAAATCACCAAGCACCAAACAAGTGATTGTTGAAGCGCCAATAAGCGAAGCGCCAAATGAATTTACAGACACCGAGACTAGCACAGAAACAACCGACGATGTCGCGCAGCCTGATAGTAATGTTATCGCTGGAAATCTAGAAGCCATTGAGCCAGAACGTGAAACATTGACCTTCTTGAAAGACTATCGCCTTGACCAGAAACGTCGTATGCGTAGCAGTGAAACACACTATCTCGATCACCCTTTGATGGGAATGATCATTCAAGTAAGACGTGTTCAAAACTAGTCAACACACTCTCTTATAAAGACTCGCATTGCGGGTCTTTTTTACCTCTATTTCCCCAACTTCTCAAAAAGCCAATCGAGCTGTGAACTCACTCGCATAAACGTTTATACTTTCTCTATGAACGTCAATTACACCATATACACCAAGCGCTTATGCTTACGTCTGCTAACACCAGAACATGCACCACAGTTTGCAAAAGCGATCCAAACCTCACCGTCACTTCATCAGTGGATCGATTGGTGCCACTCAAATTACACCGAAGGAGAAGCACTCGAATTTATTAGTGCCACGCGACTCAATTGGGTAAAAGCGTCGGCATTTGGCTTTGCTTTGTTTGACCGCGGTAGCGCGGAGTTTCTCGGTATGGCCGCATTCAATGAGTTTTATCATACCTTCAACATGGGAAGCCTAGGCTACTGGCTGAAAGATTCGGCGCAGCACCAAGGTTACGCCCTGGAAGCTATGGAAGCGATTATTGAATTTGCCTTTGCTCACCTACTCCTAACGCGCTTAGAGATTGTCTGTGACCCAGACAACTCGCCTAGTCACAACCTTGCAGAACGTTTGGGTGCCACCTTCGAATGTGTCGCCCAGAATCGCTACATCTTTAACGGCAAACCAAAAGCTGGAATGGTCTACTCTATTACACCAGACACCCACAGGGCATAGAACCAACTTCAATTAGGATCTTATTCCACTAACTGGATTCAAT
>BBMT01000037.1 GCA_000755425.1 Vibrio maritimus | reverse complement strand
AAAGACATAAAAAAAGGTGCCGCTCGGCACCTTTTTCAGTTCTGGTTTCAATGATTTAAGCTTTGAACGCTTTAAATGCATTAATTAGACCATTAGTCGAGCTGTCGTGAGACGAGATTTCGCTGTCGTCTGCTAGCTCAGGTAGGATTTGGTTAGCAAGTTGCTTACCAAGCTCTACACCCCATTGGTCAAAGCTGAAGATGTTCCAGATAACACCTTGAGTGAAGATTTTGTGCTCGTACATCGCGATTAGGTTACCTAGAGTACGAGGCGTGATTTGCTTCACTAGGATTGAGTTCGTTGGGCGGTTACCTTCAAAGATCTTAAATGGTACAAGATCTTTTACTTCTTCCGCACTCTTACCTGCTTTTGCAAATTCTGCTTCTACTGTCTCTTTAGACTTACCGAACGCTAATGCTTCAGTTTGTGCAAAGAAGTTAGACATTAGCTTCTGGTGGTGGTCGCTTACTTGGTTGTGAGAGATCGCAGGTGCGATAAAGTCACAAGGGATAAGCTTAGTACCTTGGTGAATTAGCTGGTAGAACGCGTGTTGGCCGTTAGTGCCTGGCTCACCCCAGATGATTGGACCCGTTTGGTAATCTACTGCGTCACCGTTACGGTCAGTAAACTTACCGTTTGACTCCATGTTGCCTTGCTGGAAGTACGCAGCGAAGCGGTGCATGTATTGGTCGTACGGTAGAATCGCTTCTGATTCAGCGCCGTGGAAGTTGTTGTACCAAATACCGATAAGAGCAAGCAGTACTGGAATGTTGCTCTCTAGATCAGTCTCAGCAAAGTGCTTATCCATCTCGTGAGCACCAGCTAGTAGCTCAACGAAGTTGTCGTAGCCAACCGCTAGGATGATAGAAAGACCGATTGCAGACCATAGAGAATAACGACCGCCGACCCAGTCCCAGAATTCGAACATGTTGTCTGTGTCGATACCAAACTCAGAAACAGCCGTTGCGTTAGTCGATAGCGCTGCGAAGTGCTTAGCAACGTGCGCTTCATCTGATGCAGACGCTAAGAACCAGTCACGTGCAGAGTGCGCGTTTGTCATGGTTTCTTGAGTCGTGAATGTCTTAGAAGCCACCAAGAATAGCGTTGTTTCAGGGTCAACTTTCTTCAGAGTCTCGGCAATATGAGTACCATCAACGTTAGACACGAAGTGCATGTTTAGGTGGTTTGTGTATGGCGCTAGCGCTTCAGTCACCATGTAAGGACCAAGGTCAGAACCACCGATACCGATATTTACAACGTCAGTAATGGCTTTGCCAGTGTAACCTTTCCAATCACCAGAGATAATGCGCTCAGAGAAGCCTTTCATCTTCTCTAGAACCGCGTTTACCGCTGGCATCACATCTTCACCATTTACCATGATTGGCGTGTTGCTGCGGTTACGTAGAGCTACGTGAAGAACAGAACGACCTTCGGTTTGGTTGATGGTATCGCCTGCAAACATCGCTTTGATTGCGCCTTTAAGCTCTGTCTCGTTCGCTAGAGCAAAAAGGTTGTTCATTGTTTCTTCGTTGATTAGGTTTTTTGAGTAATCAACAAGAATGTCAGAGCCGAAGCGTGTAGAGAATTTGCCAAAGCGGTCAGCGTCTTGTGCAAATAGCTCTGCTAAATCCATATCTTGCGCAGACTCAAAGTGCGCTGTCAGTGCTTTCCAAGCTTCAGTTTGCGTTGGATTGATGTTTTTCAACATGGTCTCTATCCCAATTTTTAGTCGGTTTTATTCCCAATCCCCCCAAGGAAAAGGAACCCCCAGTTTAGCGAATAATAAACAGTATATTCTAAATACAGACGAGTGCCTTTGATGATCACTCGTCGTTACAATCTTGTATGTTGTTCACAAAGCCGAGACTTTGTTTAGTAATAAATTTTCAGGCGTAATTATGAACCAGAGCGCTCGCACTCTCCTTGAGTTAGGTCACGTATCGGTTCACAATATAAACAATTTCAGTAAACACTTTATATATGCTAAGCACTATAATACAGAGGAGTGATTATGTGGCAACAAAAGACCCTTTACCTCAGCGCGAAAAAGCGTGGTTTTCACTTAATCACTGATGAAATTGAACAACAATTGCCACAGCTTCGCGACTACTCTGTAGGTTTGCTACATCTTTTCATTCAACATACTTCAGCAAGTTTAACCCTAAACGAAAATGCCGATCCGACTGTGCGTACGGATATGGAGAGCCACTTCAATCGTTATGTACCGGAAGATGCACCTATTACCGTCATACCTATGAAGGCAGCGACGATATGCCTGCGCATATTAAGAGCTCATTACTTAGTGCAAGCGTGTCGATTCCGATTAGCAATGGCCGGTTAGCTTTGGGAACATGGCAGGGCATTTACTTAGGGGAGCATCGAGATTTTGGTGGTGAACGCCGAGTGATTGCAACGCTGCAGGGGCAGGTTTGAGACAAGACCCATGTTGGGTCTTGAAATCGCGGTGAGAAGATCCCTGCCTGCGCAGGCGCGCTGCTAGTGGGATGACATCGATATTAACAGAGAAAGGTAGCGACTAGTTGGTTTCGCTGTAACTCATTTCAACACGTGAGGTGAGCTTGGTCACTAGCTCGTAAGCGATAGTGCCGATATGGTCTGCGACTTCTTCAGAGGGTAGCTCTTCGCCCCACAAAATGGCTTCATCACCCACTCGGTCTGAAGCATCTGGGCCAAGATCAACGGTCAGCATGTCCATCGATACTCGACCGGCAATCGGCACTTTACGGCCATTAACCAGTACTGGCGTACCATTAGGTGCTGTTCTCGGGTAACCATCGCCGTAGCCAATCGCGATCACGCCGACTTTGGTGTCTCGTTCGCTAGTCCATGTAGCGCCATACCCCACGCTCTCGCCTTTTTTAACGTCACGAACCGCAATCAAGTGAGACTTTAATGTCATCACCGGCTTAAAGCCCATCTCTGCGGCGGTTTTGTCTCCGAATGGCGACACACCATACATAATGATGCCAGGGCGAACCCAATCGAGCTGGCTTGGCTGCCACTCTAGGAGGCCAGCAGACGCAGCCATTGAGCGCTCCCCGTTGCAACCTTCGGTTAACGAGAGAAACAGTTCAATTTGCTGCTTCGTCATTGGATTTTCAAGCTCATCCGCACAGCCAAAGTGGCTCATGTAACGAAGCGGTTTCGCCACGTTATCGCAGCGATGCAGACGCTCGACAAACTCTTTATATTGCTCTTCGCGAACGCCCAAACGATGCATACCGCTGTCAACTTTTAGCCAGACCACGACAGGCCCTTCGAGTTCGGCTTGTTCTAACGCGTCAAGTTGCTCGTAGCAATGAATGACGGTTTGGATATTGTTAGTCACTAGAACCGGTAGGTCATTCGGCGAGTAAAAACCCTCTAATAGAAGGATAGGCTTCACTACACCACTGGCTCTTAGCTGCAGCGCTTCTTCAATACGCGCCACACCAAATGCATCGGCACCTTTGGCATTCTTGGCGATGTGTCTAAGACCATGACCGTAGCCATTCGCCTTCACCACCGCCATAATTTTGCTATCGGGCGCTTGTTGTTTAATGCACACCAGATTATGCGCCAACGCATCTAAATTAATGTGCGCAGTCGCCGCTTTCATGTAACTCATGCAACTATCCTACTATTCTTCGTCAAACGCAGGACCTGCGTAGTTATCAAAGCGAGAGAATTGACCTTGGAAGGTTAAGCGAACCGAACCGATAGGACCGTTACGCTGCTTACCAATGATAATTTCAGCAATGCCTTTTAGCGCACTATCTGGGTGGTATACCTCATCACGATAGATGAACATGATAAGGTCGGCATCCTGCTCGATAGAGCCCGATTCACGAAGGTCTGAGTTTACTGGGCGCTTATCAGCGCGCTGCTCCAAGGAACGGTTAAGCTGCGAAAGCGCCACCACTGGCACGTTAAGTTCTTTAGCCAAAGCTTTAAGCGAGCGAGAAATCTCCGCGATTTCCAGAGTACGGTTTTCAGAAAGTGAAGGAACGCGCATCAACTGAAGGTAGTCGATCATGATTAGGCTCAGGCCACCATGTTCACGGGCAATTCGACGAGCACGGGAGCGAACTTCCGTCGGTGTTAAGCCAGAGCTGTCATCAATGAACATGTTTTTCTTTTCCATGAGCATGCCCATGGTGGTCGAGATTTTCGCCCAATCCTCATCATCCAGCTGACCGGTACGGATTTTGGTTTGGTCGACTCGAGAAAGGGAAGCAAGCATACGCATCATCAGCTGCTCAGAAGGCATCTCTAGCGAGAAAATAAGCACAGGCTTGTCACTGGCCATGGCTGCGTTTTCACACAAGTTCATCGCGAAGGTGGTTTTACCCATCGATGGACGCGCCGCCACAATAATCAAGTCAGAGCCTTGTAGGCCTGCAGTTTTCTTATTAAGGTCGTTAAAGCCTGTCGTCACACCCGTCACACCGTCTTGCGGCGTTTTGTAGAGGATCTCAATCCGTTCTAGCGTTTTCTCGAGAATGTTATCAACATTCTGAGGACCTTCATTTTCGTTGGTACGATCTTCAGCAATCTTAAAGACTTTGCTTTCCGCTAAATCAAGCAAATCTTCTGAAGAGCGTCCTTGCGGATCATAACCCGCATCAGCAATCTCGTTAGCCACACCGATGAGGTTACGAACCAGCGCTCGCTCCGCAACGATATCGGCATAAGCATTGATGTTGGCTGCACTCGGCGTGTTCTTCGCCAAGTCAGCAAGATAAGCAAAAACCGCCAACATCATCGAGCTGTTCGCGCAGCTCTAAATGTTCGGAAAGCGTGATTAAATCGAGTGGATTACTCTCTTCGAGAATGGCTTGAATACCTTCGAAGATCAAACGATGCGGTCTACTATAGAAATCGCTGCTAATGACTTTTTCAGCCACGGTATCCCAACGTTGGTTGTCCAACAGCAAACCACCTAAGACCGATTGCTCAGCCTCTAGGGAGTGAGGAGGTACCTTCACTGAGTCCACTTGAGCATCTTTACTTTTCTGATTTCGACTATCCGCCATGACCTAACTCGATAACACACTAAGACCCACCATTATATACACAACTCAGTGTTGGCTAAAGTAAAGAAAACGCGACAAAAGCGATGGTTCATGAATCAATATTTGACCTATCGCTGACGATGAACGAATATGCCACACATATAATCCCCAGCCCTTTTCTCCATGCCATGAGGTTTTCGTGTCTAAGAAGTTGTTATTTGGTTTAGTGCTGCTTGCGTCGCCGGCTGTCTATGCTGAAGAGTTCACGCCTTCTGGTGACAGTGAAGAGACTCCGCCTTCCCCACTAAAAACCGAAGTAGAATTTGGCTACCAAGCACACTCCGGCAACACCGACTCACAGTCGCTCAATGCCCGTGTCGCTGCAGAATACACCGAGGGAAGACACCGTACCAACGGCGAATGGAAATACTATCAGCTGTATAAAAATGGGGATGAGGACAAAAATCAGCAAAACTACTTGCTGCAGACCGACTACAAGTTGGGTCCAAGAACCTATCTTTACGGAAACTATAACGGTTTTACTTCCCGCTACAGCTCGTATTTTGAAGATCATACCGTTTCAGGCGGTTTGGGTTATCAATTGTACAATACCGAATCACTGCTACTTGAGGCCGAATTCGGTCCCGGCTTTCGTTATCAAGAACCTAACGTTGATGAGATTGATGACGATGACATCATCTTCAAGGACATAGTCAAAGAGCCTATTGTCCGCGGTAACATTAATTTTTCTTGGAACCCATTGGAGAACCTAACGTTCGCCACCAAGCTCACTGTTACTGCAGGTCAAAGCAACACGCGTATGGATACTGAATTGAACGTCACCAATGACATTACCGAGACCATAGCCCTTAAGCTCGCCTATGACAGTAAATATCATACCAAGGTGCCTAGCCCGAACTTAAGCAAGCGCGATTCTATCTTTACGGTGAATCTGCTTTTCGCCTTCTAGAGCCTAAATAAAAGCAAGTCACATTTTAAACCCATAGAAAATAAGCAAAAAAAACACCAGCCGAAGCTGGTGTTTTTTCGTATTGTTGCAACTGAGATTACTCAGCAGCAACAACTTGTAGTGCGATTTGAGCGAATACTTCAGAGTGAAGTTGAACGCTGATTTCGAACTCGCCAGTTGTACGTAGAGCGCCTTCTGGAAGACGAACTTCGCTTTTAGCAACTTCAACGCCTGCCGCAGTGATTGCGTCAGCGATGTCACGAGTACCGATAGAACCGAACAGTTTGCCTTCGTCACCCGCTTTAGAAGCGATAACAACTGCTTCTAGAGCGTTAACTTTCTCAGCA
>BBMT01000038.1 GCA_000755425.1 Vibrio maritimus | reverse complement strand
AAAGCCTGGCGATGTCCTACTCTCACATGGGGAAGCCCCACACTACCATCGGCGCTATTGCGTTTCACTTCTGAGTTCGGCATGGAGTCAGGTGGGTCCACAACGCTATGGTCGCCAAGCAAATTCTTAATTCGGAAAGCTGTTAATGCGTTCTCATACACATTCAATTTGTTCTTGCTTTGAGTCCATCAAAACCCTTTGGGTGTTGTATGGTTAAGCCTCACGGGCAATTAGTACAGGTTAGCTCAACGCCTCACAACGCTTACACACCCTGCCTATCAACGTTCTAGTCTCGAACAACCCTTTAGGACACTTAAAGTGCCAGGGAAGACTCATCTCAGGGCTCGCTTCCCGCTTAGATGCTTTCAGCGGTTATCGATTCCGAACTTAGCTACCGGGCAATGCCATTGGCATGACAACCCGAACACCAGAGGTTCGTCCACTCCGGTCCTCTCGTACTAGGAGCAGCCCCCTTCAATCTTCCAACGCCCACGGCAGATAGGGACCGAACTGTCTCACGACGTTCTAAACCCAGCTCGCGTACCACTTTAAATGGCGAACAGCCATACCCTTGGGACCGACTTCAGCCCCAGGATGTGATGAGCCGACATCGAGGTGCCAAACACCGCCGTCGATATGAACTCTTGGGCGGTATCAGCCTGTTATCCCCGGAGTACCTTTTATCCGTTGAGCGATGGCCCTTCCATTCAGAACCACCGGATCACTATGACCTGCTTTCGCACCTGCTCGAATTGTCATTCTCGCAGTCAAGCGGCTTATGCCATTGCACTAACCTCACGATGTCCAACCGTGATTAGCCCACCTTCGTGCTCCTCCGTTACTCTTTGGGAGGAGACCGCCCCAGTCAAACTACCCACCAGGCACTGTCCTCATCCCCGATTAGGGACCAAGTTAGAACATCAACACTACAAGGGTGGTATTTCAAGGACGGCTCCACGAATACTGGCGTACTCGTTTCAAAGCTCCCACCTATCCTACACATGTAGGGTCAATGTTCAGTGCCAAGCTGTAGTAAAGGTTCACGGGGTCTTTCCGTCTAGCCGCGGGTACACTGCATCTTCACAGCGATTTCAATTTCACTGAGTCTCGGGTGGAGACAGCGTGGCCATCATTACGCCATTCGTGCAGGTCGGAACTTACCCGACAAGGAATTTCGCTACCTTAGGACCGTTATAGTTACGGCCGCCGTTTACCGGGGCTTCGATCAAGAGCTTCGACCGAAGTCTAACCCCATCAATTAACCTTCCGGCACCGGGCAGGCGTCACACCGTATACGTCATCTTACGATTTTGCACAGTGCTGTGTTTTTAATAAACAGTTGCAGCCACCTGGTATCTGCGACTCCCCATAGCTCCATCCGCAAGGGACTTCACCGCGAGGAGCGTACCTTCTCCCGAAGTTACGGTACCATTTTGCCTAGTTCCTTCACCCGAGTTCTCTCAAGCGCCTTGGTATTCTCTACCCGACCACCTGTGTCGGTTTGGGGTACGATTCCTTACAATCTGAAGCTTAGAGGCTTTTCCTGGAAGCATGGCATCAATGACTTCACTACCGTAGTAGCTCGACATCGTGTCTCAGCCTTAAAGAGAGCCGGATTTACCTAACTCTCAAGCCTACGCACTTGAACCTGGACAACCGTCGCCAGGCCCACCTAGCCTTCTCCGTCCCCCCATCGCAATTGTAAGAAGTACGGGAATATTAACCCGTTTCCCATCGACTACGCCTTTCGGCCTCGCCTTAGGGGTCGACTCACCCTGCCCCGATTAACGTTGGACAGGAACCCTTGGTCTTCCGGCGAGGAGGTTTTTCACCCCCTTTATCGTTACTCATGTCAGCATTCGCACTTCTGATACCTCCAGCAGACCTTACAATCCACCTTCAACGGCTTACAGAACGCTCCCCTACCCAATATACAAAGTATATTGCCGCAGCTTCGGTTTATAGCTTAGCCCCGTTACATCTTCCGCGCAGGCCGACTCGACTAGTGAGCTATTACGCTTTCTTTAAATGATGGCTGCTTCTAAGCCAACATCCTAGCTGTCTAAGCCTTCCCACATCGTTTCCCACTTAGCTATAATTTGGGACCTTAGCTGGCGGTCTGGGTTGTTTCCCTCTCCACGACGGACGTTAGCACCCGCCGTGTGTCTCCCGGATAGTACTTACTGGTATTCGGAGTTTGCAAAGGGTTGGTAAGTCGGGATGACCCCCTAGCCTTAACAGTGCTCTACCCCCAGTAGTATTCGTCCGAGGCTCTACCTAAATAGATTTCGGGGAGAACCAGCTATCTCCAGGTTTGATTGGCCTTTCACCCCTAGCCACAAGTCATCCGCTAATTTTTCAACATTAGTCGGTTCGGTCCTCCAGTTGATGTTACTCAACCTTCAACCTGCCCATGGCTAGATCACCTGGTTTCGGGTCTATATCCAGAGACTGAACGCCCAGTTAAGACTCGGTTTCCCTACGGCTCCCCTAAACGGTTAACCTTGCCACTGAATATAAGTCGCTGACCCATTATACAAAAGGTACGCAGTCACACCACGAAGGTGCTCCTACTGCTTGTACGTACACGGTTTCAGGTTCTATTTCACTCCCCTCACAGGGGTTCTTTTCGCCTTTCCCTCACGGTACTGGTTCACTATCGGTCAGTCAGTAGTATTTAGCCTTGGAGGATGGTCCCCCCATATTCAGACAGGATATCACGTGTCCCGCCCTACTCGATTTCACTGATGATGAGATGTCGGTTACGGGGCTATCACCCTGTATCGCGGCACTTTCCAGAGCCTTCACCTGTCTCATTAAAAGCTTAAGGGCTAATCCAATTTCGCTCGCCGCTACTTTCGGAATCTCGGTTGATTTCTCTTCCTCGGGGTACTTAGATGTTTCAGTTCCCCCGGTTCGCCTCGCTGAGCTATGTATTCACTCAGCGATACCTGCTTATGCAGGTGGGTTTCCCCATTCAGGAATCTCAGACTCACAGGTTATTACTACCTAATCTGAGCTTATCGCAAGTTATTACGCCTTTCATCGCCTCTGACTGCCAAGCATCCACCGTGTACGCTTAGTCACTTAACCATACAACCCCAAAG
>BBMT01000039.1 GCA_000755425.1 Vibrio maritimus | reverse complement strand
AAACCTAATCAATCTGTGTGAACACTCATCGCAATAATCTATTCGTATAAGGAGGTGATCCAGCCCCAGGTTCCCCTAGGGCTACCTTGTTACGACTTCACCCCAGTCATGAACCACAAAGTGGTGAGCGTCCTCCCGAAGGTTAAACTACCCACTTCTTTTGCAGCCCACTCCCATGGTGTGACGGGCGGTGTGTACAAGGCCCGGAACGTATTCACCGTGGCATTCTGATCCACGATTACTAGCGATTCCGACTTCATGGAGTCGAGTTGCAGACTCCAATCCGGACTACGACGCACTTTTTGGGATTCGCTCACTTTCGCAAGTTGGCCGCCCTCTGTATGCGCCATTGTAGCACGTGTGTAGCCCTACTCGTAAGGGCCATGATGACTTGACGTCGTCCCCACCTTCCTCCGGTTTATCACCGGCAGTCTCCCTGGAGTTCCCACCCGAAGTGCTGGCAAACAAGGATAAGGGTTGCGCTCGTTGCGGGACTTAACCCAACATTTCACAACACGAGCTGACGACAGCCATGCAGCACCTGTCTCAGAGTTCCCGAAGGCACCAAAGCATCTCTGCTAAGTTCTCTGGATGTCAAGAGTAGGTAAGGTTCTTCGCGTTGCATCGAATTAAACCACATGCTCCACCGCTTGTGCGGGCCCCCGTCAATTCATTTGAGTTTTAATCTTGCGACCGTACTCCCCAGGCGGTCTACTTAACGCGTTAGCTCCGAAAGCCACGGCTCAAGGCCACAACCTCCAAGTAGACATCGTTTACGGCGTGGACTACCAGGGTATCTAATCCTGTTTGCTCCCCACGCTTTCGCATCTGAGTGTCAGTATCTGTCCAGGGGGCCGCCTTCGCCACCGGTATTCCTTCAGATCTCTACGCATTTCACCGCTACACCTGAAATTCTACCCCCTCTACAGTACTCTAGTCAGCCAGTTTCAAATGCAGTTCCGAGGTTGAGCCCCGGGCTTTCACATCTGACTTAACTAACCACCTGCATGCGCTTTACGCCCAGTAATTCCGATTAACGCTCGCACCCTCCGTATTACCGCGGCTGCTGGCACGGAGTTAGCCGGTGCTTCTTCTGTCGCTAACGTCAAATAATGCAGCTATTAACTACACTACCTTCCTCACGACTGAAAGTGCTTTACAACCCGAGGCCTTCTTCACACACGCGGCATGGCTGCATC
The DNA here is from genome assembly GCA_000755425.1 of Vibrio maritimus. Classification (GTDB taxonomy): domain Bacteria; phylum Pseudomonadota; class Gammaproteobacteria; order Enterobacterales; family Vibrionaceae; genus Vibrio; species Vibrio maritimus_A. Next base: position 424 of record BBMT01000039.1, on the reverse strand, counting down.
AGGCTTGCGCCCATTGTGCAATATTCCCCACTGCTGCCTCCCGTAGGAGTCTGGACCGTGTCTCAGTTCCAGTGTGCTGATCATCCTCTCAGACCAGCTAGGGATCGTCGCTTGGTGAGCCATTACCTCACCAACTAGCTAATCCCACCTGGGCATATCCTGACGCGAGAGGCCCGAAGGTCCCCCTCTTTGAGCCGAAGCTATTATGCGGTATTAGCCATCGTTTCCAATGGTTATCCCCCACATCAGGGCAATTTCCCAGGCATTACTCACCCGTCCGCCGCTCGACGCCGTTAACGTTCCCCGAAGGTTCAGTTAACTCGTTTCCGCTCGACTTGCATGTGTTAGGCCTGCCGCCAGCGTTCAATCTGAGCCATGATCAAACTCTTCAATTTAAGATTTTGTCGGCTCAATGAATACTGAA
>BBMT01000040.1 GCA_000755425.1 Vibrio maritimus | reverse complement strand
TTTGCCCAAGCTTTGAACCGCTGGGAGGGTGTTATCAACTTCGTAGTTCCACGCCCCCGTTTCGGTAATGGTGAGCGTGCCAAGTACAGCGCCAACCGGCGTCACGAGCGTTTGGAACTTAGCTTCGCCCGTGTCCGCATCAGAAATCGTCAGCTGGCCGTTGTCTTTGAGAAGGTCACCGGTTTGAACTTCAAAGTCTTCAGTAACGCTGCCCACCGCATTGCCACCAATGAGAGGCAAGTCGTTGGTACCTTGAATCGTGACTTCAATGGTTTCAGTTTTAGAACCATCGATAGAGGTAACCGTAAAGCGCTCAACGCGAGTTTCATCTTTTCCTAAAGATTGGATCTCTTGCAGTGCGTTTGAGACTTGATAAGACCAATCGCCATCCTCGGTGATGGTTAACGTGCCCAGCGGAAGCTGACCACTGTCGTTCGCAACACTGGTGACGGTGGTGCTGAACTTATTCTCGCCCGCGTCGTTATCTGTAATGGTGAGGCTATCACCAGCAATCAGAAGACCCGCATCGACATTAGTGTCTTCTTTCACTGTGTCTGTCGTTGGCCCTGTGATGATAGTTTCATCTTCGGTGCCGTTGATGGTGACTGCGATGGTGTGCTCAGTGCCGTCCGCAGACGTCACCGTGAACTCTTCAATCACTTTGTCGCCAACATCCAGCGCTTGAACCTCAGTGAGCGTGTTATCCAGCGTATAAGTCCAAGTGCCATCAGCCGTGATGGTGAGCGAACCTAGCGTGGTGCCCACTGGTGTTGCTGTCCCTGCGTCAAAGACGTTTTCACCGGCATCTTCATCAATAATCACTAATTTATCTGTGGCTACTAACGTATCGCTTGGAGCCACAACGGCGTCTTCAGTTACAGCTCCAGACTCTCCACTGACAATGGACGGCGCGCCATCAACACCTGTGATTGTCACCACGATAGTTTGACTTACAGAGCCATCAATTGAGGTCACTTGGAACACTTCGTCACGAGTAATACCATCACCCAGCTCTTGCACGCCAGAGAGTGAGTTATCGACCGTATACGTCCAATTACCATTGGCATCAATGGTGAGATTGCCCAATGGTGACTGACCATCACCATTGTTGAGTTTGGTGACCGTGGTATTAAACAGCGCTTCACCCGCATCTAGGTCAGTAATCGTTAGACTGCCTGAATCGGTGAGGATACCCGCCGTATCTTCAGTGACTGCGCCAGGCTGATAGTTACTGATAATGGTTGGATCTTCAGTACCATTAACCGTGACATCGATTTGATGCTCAGTGCCATCGGCGGAGGTCACTGTGAAGGACTCAGTAAGACTGGTGCCCACATCCAGCGCTTGAATTTGCGGTAGGGAATTATCGACTTTATAAGTCCAAACACCCGCTGCATCGATGGTTAAAGTGCCAAGTGTTGTGCCAACCGGT
>BBMT01000041.1 GCA_000755425.1 Vibrio maritimus | reverse complement strand
TATTCTCTTGCCTTTAAATTAGCTGTTGTCGAACAGGTAGAAAAAGGTGAAATGACACCTGCGCAAGCTCAAGACCGATATGGAATACAGGGTCATTCTACTGTCATGGCTTGGCTTCGTAAGCATGGTCAACTAAATTGGATTAAAGAGGCAGGCAAACTAATTACGAGTGGTGGCAGTATGCCAGATTCATCTTCCCCCCAAACTCCCGAGCAGCGAATCAAAGAACTTGAGCAACAACTTGATGAGATGCAAATGAAAGCGGACTTCTTCGAGGCAGTCGTAAAAGTAATGGATAGAGATTTTGGTGTCCGAATCTCAAAGAAGCGCAAAGCCGAGTTATTAAAGCAAAGACGATCCAGAAGCTAACGGTGACCAAAGCGTGTGGCTTTCTTGGCATTACTAGACAAGCATTCTACAAGCGCTGTGCGCAAGAGCTCCAAAGAAATAGAGAAGAGCAGTCTGTCATTGGTTTTGTCAAAAAACAAAGAATGCTACATCCACGTATAGGAACTCGAAAACTCAAGTACTTACTTGATCAAAACAATCTTCATATAGGCCGTGACCGTTTGTTTTCATTACTAAAACAGCATCGGATGTTAGTTTTCAATCGTAGAGCTTACCATCGAACCACAAACAGCCATCATCGCTTTCACTGTCATCCAAATAGGATAAAAGAAGGGATTGTTCCAAATCGGCCTGAGCAGCTCTGGGTCGCTGATATTACTTACCTCGCGACACGAGCGGGTAACAGTTACCTCAGCTTAGTCACAGATGCGTACTCAAGGAAAATCGTTGGGTATCACATAGCTCAGGATATGAAGGCTCATACCGTCAAAGAAGCGTTCGTAAAAGCCTTGAAGAGACGAGCATATGATGGAGAACTTATTCATCACTCTGACCGTGGAGCACAATACTGCTCTGAGGAATACCAGACCGTACATAGAAAACATCACGTGACATGTTCAATGACAGATGGATATGACTGTTATCAAAATGCTCTGGCTGAGCGAGTGAATGGAATATTGAAAATGGAGTACTTGCTCA
>BBMT01000042.1 GCA_000755425.1 Vibrio maritimus | reverse complement strand
AAAGTGTACGGCGGTGAAGCGAAAGACTTCGCATCTATCGATAACGCTCCAGAAGAGCGTGAGCGCGGTATCACAATCGCAACTTCTCACGTTGAGTACGACACTCCAACTCGTCACTACGCACACGTAGACTGTCCAGGACACGCGGATTATGTTAAGAACATGATCACTGGTGCTGCACAGATGGACGGTGGTATCCTTGTAGTTGCTGCAACTGACGGCCCAATGCCTCAGACTCGTGAGCACATCCTACTAGGCCGTCAGGTTGGTATCCCATACATCATCGTATTCATGAACAAGTGTGACATGGTTGACGATGAAGAGCTTCTAGAGCTAGTAGAAATGGAAGTTCGTGAACTTCTTTCTGAGTACGAATTCCCAGGTGATGACCTACCAGTTATCCAAGGTTCTGCACTAGGCGCACTAAACGGCGAAGAGCAGTGGGAAGCGAAAATCGTTGAACTAGCTGAAGCACTAGACTCTTACATCCCAGAGCCAGAGCGTGCAGTAGACCAACCGTTCCTACTACCAATCGAAGACGTATTCTCGATCCAAGGTCGTGGTACTGTTGTAACTGGTCGTATCGAGCGCGGTATCCTACGCGTAGGTGACGAAGTAGAAATCGTTGGTATCAAAGATACTACAACTACTACTTGTACTGGTGTTGAGATGTTCCGTAAGCTTCTTGACGAAGGTCGTGCTGGTGAGAACGTTGGTGCACTTCTACGTGGTACTAAGCGTGACGAAGTTGAACGTGGTCAAGTTCTTGCAGCTCCTGGCTCAATCAACCCACACACTAAGTTCGAGTCTGAAGTATACGTACTTTCTAAAGACGAAGGCGGCCGTCATACTCCGTTCTTCAAAGGCTACCGTCCACAGTTCTACTTCCGTACAACTGACGTAACTGGTGACATCTCTCTACCAGA
>BBMT01000043.1 GCA_000755425.1 Vibrio maritimus | reverse complement strand
CGTGCTTCAGCAGCAGTTAGTTGCTCAGCAACTTTAGCTTCTAGTTCAGCGCGACGAGCTTCAAACATTTCAACGTTGTTCTTAGTTGCCATTACAGCCTTACCTTGTGGGATAAGGAAGTTACGAGCGTAACCAGATTTAACGTTAACTGTATCGCCAAGACCACCTAGGTTACCGATTTTATCAAGTAGAATAACTTGCATTGTTTAATCCTCTTTTCTAAACGGTGCCGATTACTGATGCTTATCAGTGTACGGAAGTAGTGCTAGGTAGCGTGAACGCTTGATAGCGCGAGCTAGCTGACGCTGGTATTTAGCACTTGTGCCAGTGATACGGCTAGGTACGATTTTACCAGATTCAGTAATGTAGTTTTTTAGAGTTGTTACGTCTTTGTAATCAATCTCTTGAACGCCTTCTGCAGTGAAACGGCAGAATTTACGACGACGGAAGAAACGAGCCATGGGCTATCTCCTGATCTAAATTAAAGTCTTAAAAGTCGGCAGTGGTGAACCACCACCAAGTACTAAATGAGTAAAAAATTACTCTGCAGATGCTTCTGGCTTAGCTTCTGTACGCTCTTCACGACGTGGAGCGCGCTCAGAACGCTCTTCTTTCTGCTTAAGCATGATAGAAGGCTCAGTGATCGCTTTTTTAGTACGCATGATCATGTTACGTAGAACTGCATCGTTAAAACGGAAAGCAGTTTCTAGCTCATCAATCGCTTCTTGTGGCGCTTCAACGTTCATTAGAACGTAGTGTGCTTTGTGAAGCTTGTTGATTGGGTAAGCCATTTGACGGCGGCCCCAGTCTTCTAGACGGTGGATAGTACCGTTAGCTTCAGTGATTGAACCAGTGTAACGCTCGATCATGCCAGCAACTTGCTCGCTTTGATCAGGGTGCACCATGAATACGATTTCGT
>BBMT01000044.1 GCA_000755425.1 Vibrio maritimus | reverse complement strand
CGTTCCTTAATAAAAAGGTCGATTAGGATTTGAGAACTTTTAATAGATAACAATCAATCAAATTGTTATCTGTCAGCTTTCCAAATTGTTAAAGAGCAATGCAAACTTAATGCATTTTCTAAAGATTCTCAGTGCCTAGCGGCGTCAAAAATTCCAACCACATACGCTTTACTGAAGTGGTTTGGAAATTCTTAATCCAAAAATTCTTAGAGAATGGTGGGCGATACCGGGCTCGAACCAGTGACCCCCTCCTTGTAAGGGAGGTGCTCTCCCAACTGAGCTAATCGCCCACATAAGTTTCCTATTGTTTTACTTTAAAAAAGTAAAACAAAGGCCATTCCTTCGTGGAAAAGAATGGTGGGTCGTGCAGGATTCGAACCTGCGACCAATTGATTAAAAGTCAACTGCTCTACCAACTGAGCTAACGACCCAATGGTATCCCGTAGGGGAGTCGAACCCCTGTTACCGCCGTGAAAGGGCGGTGTCCTAGGCCTCTAGACGAACGGGACACTAAGTTGTAAGTGTTGGGCACTTACATTTCTCTTTACATCAT
>BBMT01000045.1 GCA_000755425.1 Vibrio maritimus | reverse complement strand
TTTTTTATTGTCATCCCTAAACCACCGCCTTTGGCGGTGGTGATTGTTCCTAAGGGCTGTTGCCCGAAAACACGCCCATGTTAGAAGTAAGACTCTTATTCACCACAAGTAAGAGGAAGCAATTAACATGGGCGATTATAGAAGTTCATCACACGTCTACTGGCGATGCAAATACCATATAGTTTGGACTCCAAAGTACAGGTTCAAAATTCTTAAGGGCAACGTAGCCAAAGAGTTGTACAAGTCTATCTACATCCTCTGCAATATGAAGGACTGTGAGGTACTGGAGCTAAATATTCAGCCTGATCACGTTCATTTGGTTGTCATCGTCCCACCGAAAGTTTCAATTTCAACGTTAATGGGCACTTTGAAGGGACGGTCTGCAATTCGCCTGTTTAATAAGTTTGCTCATATTCGAAAGAAACTATGGGGAAATCATTTTTGGGCGAGGGGATACTTTGTTGATACGGTAGGTGTGAACGAGGACATAATTCGGCGTTACGTTAGACATCAAGACAAAAAAGACCAA